>NZ_CM142716.1:0-4042500 GCF_054898085.1 Pseudomonas sp. MDT2-39-1
TTGGGCTGACTGGAATACTACTGCTTTGCTTTTTGGCCTCCTTGTATGGAGGCTTTTTTGTATACGAAACAAGGATGTCTTATGGCAAGTAATCAAGGCCCCGGGCCAGCGCCGAACGTCTTACGACCGGCATTAAAGAATGGTCCACCCAAACGCGCGCCGGATGCTCCAGTAGCTCAAACTCGCGAATACATGCCGCCTCCAAAGCCCGCCTCTCTGGAAAAGCCGGAACCTGCCGGGTGTTCGTTTACCAAACCTTGCAAGCTGCCTGATGGCTCCATTAATTACGTCAGTCCATCTGGGGCCATTCCCACCGATGCGGTCAAAGAGTATGGCGAGTTTGCCTTGCTCGGCGGTCGTCAAACGGATGCCTTGGGCAACATCCAGCTTAAGAAAATCAGCGGTAATGCCTTACCTACTGCACTGGGAACCCTCTTACTGGGCGGGTCGGCTCTTGCCTCTGCCGGTGCATCCTGTGGCGGTCTTTGCACCGCTGGAGCGGCCGTTGCTGCGGGTACAGGGACTGCTGCAACCGGTGCGGGGACTGGAGCAGGTGTAGTCACGGCAGGTGTTGCTGCCGGTGCCTTGGCCGGTGTGGTTGCACTGCTCTGGCCATCAAGCCTCGGTGATAGCAGTCTGTACACCGACGAACAGCTTAAGTCGCTCAAGGAAGGCCGCACACGTGTTCGGTTGCATATCGAGCAACAAGCCGATGGCACTCTGAAAGGTTACGGTTACAACACTCAGAAGCGCCGCGATTGGGAGATGATTCCTGTCGTGCAATTCATTGCCCAGGGCGAACAGCAGGTGGCTGATTTTGGTGATGGTGTCACCCTGATTTGGACACCTGCCGCCAATCCCTCAGACACGCTAGGAATTCCCGCGCTTGAGGCTGCTCCGCAAGCCCCGCAGATCTGGATTTACCCACCGACAGAACAAGCTGACACGATGATCGTTAACCCGATTCATCCTCCTGATTACAAGGATTTTATCCTCATTTTTCCGGCTGGCTCGGGCATAAAACCGCTCTACATCGTGATGAACGTGCGCCTCGATCCGGGGACAGTGACAGGGCAGGGGCAGGACGTTTCGGGGATCTGGTTAGCCGGTGCAGGGGCTGGGCTTGGTGCACCGATTCCGACTCGTATTGCCGATCAGCTCCGTGGCAAAAATTTCAGTAGTTTTGATGCGTTCAGGAAGGCATTTTGGATTGCGGTAGCTAATGACTCTGAGTTAAGTCAGCAGTTCAGCTCACGCAACCTGTCCGGCATGGCGAAAGGCTTGGCTCCCGCAGCACCGAAAAGTGAGCATGCAGGAAAGCGAATCGCATTCGAGTTGCACCACGTAGAATTAATCAAAGACGGTGGTGCTGTGTACGATGCCGACAATCTGCGAGCTGTTACGCCAAGACGTCATATCGACATACATAGATGAGGTGAGTAATGGAATTTAAGAGTGATCTTGCCGACTACACAGAGCAGGAGTTCAAAGCCCTGATTGACGCTATTGACGATGCTGGAACGGAAGAGGATCGCGGGGAGTTGGTGGAACACTTCAACAAGGTCGTGCCGCACCCTGCGGGTAGCGACTTGCTGTTCTACCCAGAAGATGGCCTAGATGACTCGCCGGACGGCGTAGTACAAACAATCAAAAGCTACTGCCTTTCCAATGGTCTGCCCAGCTTCAAAGACGCCTGACTGCAGAGCATTAAGTCCTACTGGCTCGACAGCTTAGGATTTCCGTAGCGATTTCCGATAACTGATCGTTATCGGAAATTTGCGGAAGCCTGAACCTTAGTCCCTGCGTTTTCCTACAACAACCGCCCCTCGGGTAAGGGAAAAACCTACATCGCCGACATAGTTGCCATTGCTCTGCTTGCAATGCTCCGAGGTCCCCATTGCGACCGGGATAACGTTCACCACGTCATAGCCCTGGTCATCGAAGCTGTTGTAGGTTTCCTCCAAGGTTTGCGCGAAAAGGTCAAAGTTTACAGATCGAGGGTCGTAAACCTTTTTGATTTTGTTTCCGAAAAGACCCGCCGCTTTTTCTTCTGAATCGACCGGGCTGTAGAACCAGGTGGTGATAAATTTCTTCGACATCAATGACTCCTTTGACTCATGAGTAAGTGTTCTTCATTGAACACCTGGGATTCTGTCACAGCTTTTTCGCGTCCGCGAAAAACCTGCTGGCTTTTTGCCCATCAGGGAAGGATTCCGGCTATGCCTTTCATCATGACTTTCCGAATCGGAAACTCTCTCTGATACCTCGCAGTTTCGCGCCCGCGAAACTTTTCGCCTTGCCTTGGCTACGACCAATCAGGGAAGGATTCCGGCTAACCCCCTCGGCGTAAGTTTCCGAATCGGAAACTGGCCCTGTAACCCCGCAGTTTCGCGTCCGCGAAACTTTTCGTCCGGCCTCGGTGACTACCAATCAGGGAAGGATTCCGGCTAGGTCTTCGGCGAGAGTTTCCGAATCGGAAACTTCACCTGGTAACCAGTATTTTCGCGCCCGCGAAAACTTTCGCTTGGCCTCGGTTGTGATCAATCAGGGAAGGATTCCGGCTGAGTCTCCGCATAAGTTTCCGAATCGGAAACTTCCCGCCTGAGCCTGAGGATGGTTTTCACCGTGGAGGCCATCGTTTTCGCGTACGCGAAAATCACCTTCGGCCGCGTTGATTACTCCCCTAAATGTACATTTTAGGGAGTAATTCTTTTGAGCTGGCAGGGACATCGGCCTATGCTTTTTCAGCGTGAAAACCAGCCATTTTCGCGTACGCGAAAAAACATCCTTCAAGCTGAGCACTGTGAATCAGGCGTTCCTCGACTGCCCGAAGGGCATTAGGCGCCATGGTTTTTCACAGTGAAAAGGAGCTCTTTCCGCGCCGATACCCGGCAACGCCGGCCGGTATTCAGGCAAAGAAAAACCCCCAGCGATCGTTAAGTCACTGAGGGTTTATTCGCGGACTAGTTTTACCAGGTCACGAGGAAGGCACTTCGCGCATTGTTTAACCAAGCTTTTATGCACGTAACCTACTGCGAAGCCTCCGCGGATCCATGACGGGCAGCGCCGCATTTGGACAGGTCCCGGTAGGTCCGATTCTCTAGCGACTAGCTATTAAAAGTCGTGAGCGTCATGCCAAGCTTCGATTAGCTCTTCCCGGCCGAGCTTACGTGCAGCTTCTGCATAGGCATCTAGGAATCCAGCGTCTTCCATCCAATTTTCTGGTCGCCCCACGATCTTCCTTCCGTACGTCGTGAGAATGACGATCTGATTATCGATTTCGTCGTCCAACGTTTTTGCTTTAGACATGCCCGTTTCAATGATCAGGGTGGTGAGCATTTCGACCTGGCTAATGGCCTCTGCTTCTGCCAACCGCCAGAGTATGGCGACCAATCCTTCTGCGATGTCATCTAGCATTTCATCAGACAATCCTTGAGGCGTGTTATTACGAACTGCCCGTGCCTGCTTGGCTTTCGCTTTGGCGCGCTTAGCCCGTTTGGCCTGCTTTTTATCTGATGCCATTGTTACTTCCTTAGAGGGGCTTTCAGCGGCTTGAACAGCCGCTTAGCTTGGGGTTCCGCGAGGTTAACGCATTGAAACTGCGTTAAAAACCCCATTTTCGCGGACGCGAAAAAAGCTGGATAACCAGCTCAGATCGAGGCGAAGGAGGGGAGAGAACGGGCACTCCCTGCGCAGCAGGGTCCACTATCTCTAATGGTGGACTCTTGTCTAACGGTTAGACTTTTACTGGTGGCTTCCCATCATCCTGCTCGATGTAGATTTCTCCATCGGCATTCATTTTTACCTTGTCCAAAACCCTGTCCAACAAGATGTTAATGATCTCTGACTTTTTGGTCAGTTTCTTGCGTTTCAGGGTGAATTCTACTTCCTTCTTCTCCAGCCGCTCCCAGCGTTCCTGATCGATTCTGACGGTGCTCATCGCGTTTCCTGTATGCCGGTGCCAATCACGTAAGCGCTGATTCTTGCTCAACAGTTGCGTGTATACAAGTTGCGTATTGACACGTTACTTGTCACTCGCATACGATTGCCTGAATTGTGATTTGTTGCGTGTATACAAGTGCTAGATCGAATCCACCTCTTTGTGCCGTTCAAGCTTGAGCACATCACCTTACTGGGTGTTGATGGTCGAGTTGATCCTGTGCACCTGGTCGATATCGAGTCTTTAGGCATTCCTCTTCAAGCTCAAATCACCGTCGACGAGGAGGGCAACAAACACGCCGATTACCTGCGCCATGCTTGGGAATCTTTGGGGACTGGTTTCACCCCGATGGCCATGAAAGTTTTCCACGAAAGCATGGGGAAACGTCTGATGCCGGGTGTTGAACTGAAAGCTTCTCCCGCAAAGCTGATGCAAGGGCACAACGTTTTTGGCCCGACTTGCATTGAGAAGGGCGCTCTGACAATGCTCAAGTGGCTTGCAGGCACGTACCCCAAACTTTTTGAAATGCTCGCGGTAGACAGCTGTGAGGTCTACGACATCGATTGCACTTACTCCAGTCGATTGCCCGATGAGCGCACAGCGCGCCAAGCAATTCAGGCCATTCGTGGCGTTTCCAACGGCCAAATGAAGGGTAGGGGAGACGACTACGAGACAACGGCTTATTTCGGCGCCAAAGACTCTCGCTTGAGACGGTTGAAGATTTACCTCAAACATCCCGAGTTCATGAAGCAGTTGGAGGACGCAAAGAAAGCCGGTCGCGGCGATTTGTCCGCTGCAAGGACTGTAAAAGTCCTCAGCAATCCAGACCTACAGGCGTGGTCAGAAAACCTGCTTCGTCTTGAAGTAACAGTTGCAAAGCGATGGTTCAACCGTCGCGGAATTTCAAATTTACTTAATGACCTGATTCGTCATCAGCAAGCGCTGTCAGAGCAGGGCATTTGTTTTATTCAGTGGTGTTGGGAGCAAGTGACTAAAGACCTTTTTGCGGCCTTTGAGGGAATCCAGATGCGAGTTATTAACGATGAAAAAGTGCTGGCCGCACTTCTTGAAAAACACACTAAACAAGGCAAAGGCCGTTACACCAAGGAAAAAATGGTTGCTGGAATCTTGGTTCCGCCAATCTTTGTCCCTGGTAAAACCTCTGACGCATACGCTCGTAGCCTTTTCCGTACGTACCGTAGTTTGAAAGATTACGGCTGGGAAGAAACCCAGGCGTCGATGAATCGGGCCAGTTTTTACAACCACATCAGAGACATCTGTGAATGTGGAATTTCAAAGGCCGCTTTGCAGAAACTCAAAGTGTCGGACCAGCAAAATAACGTTGTCCCGATTCTTCGATTTGTGCAGGTCGACTTCAATGGCCAGCGCCCGGGCTGGTACGTAGAACCTACTGTCGAGGCAGCATGATGGAACGGTCAAAGTATCTAATCCTGCGTAGCACTGTTGAACTTGAAGTGATCGATCAGCTCGGCGTCACCGCCGAGTCGAACGCCTTGATCAATTCGATCATGCGCCACTTCCTTTCGTTTTCATGCGCCGAAGTCGTCCAGAGAAATAAAGGACGCCTTGCTCTGCGTAGTTTTCGTCGAGATCCAAACGCCCAAATTCCTGGCTGGGCATATCGTGAACCGGGCACTCGCCCAAAATATAATCCTGTGAGGTAAACCATGTTGACTCTAACCGGCCTGTGCCACGGTTTTCATACTGACAACCGTACTGTCGGCCAAAACACTTTCACCGAGAACCTCATTCTGCTTGAGGTTCAGGACGTCAACCAGTATGGCCTTCCGGAAGTAAAGACGCTCAAAGTGAAACTCTCCAAGAAAAACATGGAGCTGGGACTCAACAACGTCTGGAACCAATATAAAGGCAAGGCCGTATCTGTTCCTGTTTTCGTAGCTGCATGGGCATCTAAAGCCGGTAATGCGGGTTTTGATTTCTACCTCTCCGGCGATGGCAAACCGCAGAACTTTGAAATCACTCCATCCAAGGCTTCATAGCGGTAAACCAAATGTCCGATTTTGTTCGCTGCACTGGCGAGCTAAGAACTGAGGGTGGTTACCCTCAGTGTTCGGGATCTTGGGAGACTGTTCAAGTTCAGCCTCCTTTTGATCCATCCCAGCTTGACCCCATCGTCTTAGGGCAAGCATTCGGTGCCGGATTCACCTTGATTGCAACCTTCATGGTTATGGCAATGGGCATTCGCGCATTTTTAAGTTTCATCAAACAAAGTTGAGGTTTCATCATGTTCAAAAAGGCAAGCAATAAAGTTCTCGCTGTTGTAGCACTCACTTCGGTTGTCTCGGCAAATGCTTTCGCAGCCGAAGGTGCTGTAGCTTGGGATTACACCAAACTGACCTCTGGTATCGACTTCTCGCAAATCGGTGTCGGTGTTCTTGCTGTCGCCGCTTTGTTGGCTGCTGTTTATGCCGGTATCAAAGGTGCAAAAATCGTTCTGGCCTTCCTGCGCTAAGAACAAAAACCACAGACACAAAGGGCTCTTCATTGAGCCCTTTTTCATATGGGCAGCCCTCATGGATCAGTTATATACATTTTCCTTTTTTATAATAGGTGCATCCTGCGCATATGCCGTCTTCTGGGGTTGGTAACATGCGGGAAATTATTTTCAAGCTTGTTGTGTGTGCCTACTTAGTCGCTATTGTGTGTTTTTCAACTTTCAGCAAGGCTGCTGATGCGGACAAATACAGCTGTGAAAATTATGTAGCCCAAGGATGGTGCTCAAACTCAAACTACATCTATTCCAGCGCTCAAGCTGCAGCTGATGTAGTGATCAAAGCCTATATTGCCCAGCAAATGAAAGACTACTCTGATATCACATACACCTTCGGCGCTTGTGAGGTCTACGCCGGAATGGATATGTATCGGCAGTGCATCGCACAGCTTGTGTTCTACAAGCTAGATAAGGAGGGCAAGTCGTCTATTTTCCTGAAGCAGCCTTTACCGATCCTCATCAACAAGCAGCAGGTTGAAGAAGTAGTTTGCAATGACACCGCAGAACTAAAAGGAAGTCTCGGCAGCGTTATAGTCTCGGGCGCAAAGAAATACGTATTATCCAGAAACCCCGGCGATAATATCTGCACCAATAACTGCAAGTACAACTCGCCAAAATCCGTGGACTGCTACTTGGTAACAGGAAAGACAAACGAAGGATTTTGCAACTTTGAGTACAAAGCTGAGCTTGATTCAAATGGCAAAAAGCAATCTTGCGAATCAGACCCCGCACTTGAAGAGGGAGATGAAGGCGACCCCCTCGATGGTAAAGAGGTACCCCCGCAAACGCCTGATCCAGGTGGAGAGGAGGGTGGTGAAGGAGATGGTTCAGGAACCGGTAACGGCACTGGTGACGACTCAGGCACGGGCACTGGTGATGGCTCCGGAAGTGGCTCTGGTAGCGGCTCCGGCGATGGCTCGGGCACAGGTAGCGGCACTGGCTCTGGAAGTGGAGGAACAGGCGGCACCGGTGGAGAAACAGGATCTGGCGGTAACACAGGCGGTGGTACAAGCCCTGGAGGATCTACCGGTGGAGATGGGTCGTCAGGTGGTCCTGACGGCAATGGTTCCGATGGCGGTACCGAGGAAAGCTTCAAATCACCAGGTGATTTAGACCTCAATGGTAAGAATGACCAGCGAGGCGCAGAAGTTAAGAAGCAGTTCTCTGATTTTAAAAGTGATATCGACTCCAGTAGGACTTTTGAATCCCTCAACAAAGCCTTTAGCGGAAGTAGTCACTCTAGTGCGGCTTGTCCGACCGGCTCTGTATTTCTATTCGGCCAGAATATAGTTTTCGATTCGCACTGTGACTTGTTTGCAATGATCGCGCCCATCTTAAGGATGGTTTTTATAGCCGTGTGGATGCTGTTCGCTGCACGCATTGTATTGTCTGCTTGAGGAATTGGAATGCTCTCTAGTTTTGCTACATGGCTAAAAGGTATCTTTGAGCAATTGGCACAATTTGCCATCGACACTGTATTTCTAGTCTTGGGTTGGATTTGGTCCGCCTTCATCGCTTTACTTGATACGCTAGGTGTCGCAGAACAAGTTGAGGGGGCCGCTCATGCCTTCGACTCTATACCGGATTCTGTCTGGTACTTTATGAATATGTTTGAGATTCAATTCGGCCTAGGTCTGATTATGTCTGCCTATGGCGTGCGCTTCTTTATTCGTCGCCTTCCAGTGGTGGGCTAATGGCCATTCATGCTTATGTAGGCAAACCGGGTCATGGCAAAAGCTACGGTGTTGTTGAACGTGTCGTTATCCCATCTTTAAAGCAGGGTAGACATGTAGTAACTAATATCCCTCTTAACTCGGATGACTTGCTGGCTGATTTTGGCGGCACCATTAAACAGCTTCCAGAGGATTGGTTTGAGATAGATGATCTATCCGAGTACGTGACTAGCGGCTGCGTTCTTATTCTCGATGAGTGCTGGAGGCGTTGGCCATGTGGTGAGAAAGCCAATACCGCAAATCCTTATGATAAATCTTTGCTAGCTGAGCACCGGCACAGGGTAGACGCGAACAACAACTCAATGCGCATTGTGATGGTTACGCAAGACCTTTCACAAATTGCGAGCTGGGCTAGAACGCTGATTGAAACAACGTTTAGAGTGGTAAAAATCTCTAAAAAAGTTTACCGCGTAGATGCTTACACGGGTGTTGTAACAGGCGATAAGCCGCCGCGCAGTAAAATCATCCGGCAAATCCCGGGTGTATTCAGCAGTAAGATTCAAGGCTATTACCGTTCAGCCACACTATCTGCTACCGGAGAAGTTGGTGATGAATCTGTGGCAGATAAGAGTGGATCATTTCTTAGGTCGTATGGTCTTTGGTCATTGATTGCACTTGTCGTGATATGTCTTGTTGTCGGTATTCTTGGATTGAAGACGTTCTTTAAAACCACTCAAGCACCTCCGCCGTTACCACTGCCACAAGTTGACAAGGTTGCGAAAAAGGCGATCCCAAATAAAATTCCGGTTCCTCCGCCAATACAATATTCACAAACATGGAGGCTCAGCGGATTTGTTCACATGTATGTCCCTGACCCTCAAGCTAAAACTGACCCTTCAACCGCCATCTTAGTAGACAAGGCTGGACGCACTCGGTATGTCGCATTCTCGGAGTGTCGTTATTTTTCTGATTTCAATGAGGTTTACTGTGACATTGAAGGTGAGCGAATAACAACCTGGACATCTCAAAGTTCCAGCCTAGTCATGCCTCCAATCATAGGAGGCTTTGGCGGTGGAACTGCTCAGCGTAGCGCAAGCAGTCCATCCGGCTAAGTCTCCTTAATTTATTGACGGTATCTATATGCAATATTTTCGTGCCTTTGTTATGTTTATTTCGCTGTCCTTTTCCCTGTCTGCATTTGCGGAAACGGACAACAAAATGACGTTTGATTTTGACGCAATCAATACCAGTGCAGCCCTACAGCTCATCGCTGATTTTGCTGGGTTGAATCTGGTGAGTGCCGATGATATTACCGGCACTGTTACCATGCGGATGAAAGGGGTTTCTTGGCAGGACGCATTAGAGTACGTCGCCAAAACAAAGAGCCTCAACTACCACATTGATAGTGGTGTTCTGTATGTGTCGCACGGTGCCGATTACTTCCAAAGCGCTGAAGAATCTGTAGTGCCTGAATATAAAAACTCTATTTTTAAAGTCAGGCACATACTTGCCTCAGAAGCCATTAAGGGCTTTCCGGTACTCTCTGAGTCAGGAAAACAAGAATCCCTCACGTCAAATGATGCATCCTCTATTGTCGTGGCTCGTATGTCCGCGGAGAGGCTTGAAGAGCTTGGTCTATATCTCAGTGCTGTTGATTTTCCTCGTGCCCAGGTGATGATCGAAGCTCGCATCGTTGAGGTGGATCGGTCTTTCTCTCAGGAGCTTGGTGTTAATTGGTCGGGAACCGCTCGCCCTGGTAATTTCACAGCAACTGGCTCAACCAATTTTGTTGATATGGGTAGCCAGATTTCTAATGCAGGTATTGGTTTTGTTTCAAGCGCGCTGATTCTGGATTTGGAGTTGGCAGCGATGGAGAAGGGTGGTTACGGAAAAGTTATCTCACGTCCTCGAGTATTTGCCTCTGACAGGCAGCAAGCTCGCATCGTTAAAGGGTCTGAGGTTCCTTACCAGCAAGCCGCCGGTGATGGAGCAACCTCTGTGTCCTTTAAAGAGGCCGCGCTTTCCCTTGATGTAACACCTTCGATTGATGAAACCGGCGTCTTACTGGACGTAAAATTAGCCAAGGATGAGCCTGATTTTTCCAATGCCATCAATGGTGTTCCGCCGATCAAAACAGCGTCGCTGACTTCTAAGGTTCGCGTTCGTTTAGGTTCAACGATTGCTCTGGGTGGGGTTTATTCAAATACCGAGCACGTCCAAGAGCACCGAGTGCCGGGACTGGCTTCGATTCCTTACTTGGGTCGGATTTTCCGTTACAGCACGAAATCGAGCGGTACATCCGAGCTGATTCTTTTCATCACACCGACGTTGATTCCTGCTATTGACGTGGCCCAGGTACAGGACTTAAGAAGTAGACAACCCCAATAGGCCGACGCCAATGACCAGCAAAAAGCCGCTTAAACCGTTCGATCCAGCTATGCACCTGGACAACGAAAACGTCATTCGTGAGTACCTGGAGCTAGCCCGCAATGATCCAGATCCGCAGGTTTATCAGCAGGCTTTGGAAAACGTCGCAAAGGCAGAAGAAGCCGCGTGGTTGAATGCGCCGGCTGTTGGACGTGAGCTTGAAGGGTGGCCATCGAAGGATTCAGGAAAGCTTTAGCATATAACTAAAATAAACAAGCATTTAGTGTAGTTATAACTATATAGCATCAAAAGAGTAGGGTAGCTCATCAGATGAGCTAGGGGTAGCTCATCCTTGAACGCTATCTTCCAAAAATGGACGATATCGCTCAAGGTGAGAAAATCAGCATCTGCCAATAAGGGAAAAAACATCAATGAATCATTTCCCAGGCTGGATGCTGGAAAGCGCGCACAGCTACCTAAAAGCAGCGGAGCTGCTGGATGCGCAACATCTACCGCACGTAGCGCAAGTCAATGCAGCGATCGGTATGGAGATCCTGCTAAAGAGCTTTATTTCGATTCCTGACCAGCACCAGGGAACCACTGGTGAAACCTACGACCTTGATAAGGATGCCATCAAGGCGGCTCACAAACGCCTTCAGGACTCGGGGAAAACCGATCGTAACAAACGTCTTGATGGGCATGATTTGCTGACGTTGTTTCATGCCGTTCCTGAACAGATCCGGTGCAGCCTGGCACTGGACAGCCAAGAAGATTGCTTTGAGAAATACCGACGCGTGTTCACCAACAGCCGGTATCCATACGAGTCCACCAGCGCAAAATTTTCTGACCCGATTCTGATGAGGATGCTGCGGTGGACGCTGGCCAACGTGGTTGGATATCACAAAGAGCGCGGATCGCAGGATGCATTCATTGTGAGTTACATCGCCAAGCAGCAAGCTGGACCAGGTGATGCGTAAGAGGCAGTGCCTGCCTTCAAATCTGACCACCAGAGCCCCCCAGACCTCTATAGGACGCTTCGCATAATGTATATTATGTTAAACGATGTGTCTGTGCGGAACTTCCTATGCTTGTGCATGTTTCCAGGTACAACTGGATTCGGCCCCATCAATTCAACGGTGGTGAGGCAATCGCGAAATGACGAGATTTTTCTTAGATAAACCATTAACCAATTGATTTACATAGATATTACGAAAAATGTAGTGCTGGCCTCACCATCGATTGCTACGTAATCATGAGACTGCCATGTATCCTAGATTTTGCCTGTAAGTCTATATTTACGAGGGCTTCAGCAGATTTCATCATTTTTGTTGTTAGCTTAGAGTTTATCAATTAATCGTGAGACAGCTTCGCTTAACCCTGCTTGCATAACCGAGATAAAAACCAATAGATACAATGGGTTAGATATGTTTAACGAAATCGCGAGACATAGCCTGCAGTGTTTTTTGTGAAGATTTGACGAGATAAATCTAGGCTCCGACCGCTCTGATGGCGTAGGAAGAGTTTTGCGCCATACCAGCGCTAGGGTGCCGAAGATCAAGCCTGACTTGGCCTAGTAGATCTACCCCAAAATACTTTTTGGAAAAAATGGGCTGAGAACTGCTCTGCACTAGACCCCATGTGGTGCTGCGGATCTGACTTTCCGGACACAAAATCGTGAGATTTCACCAGTGGATTTACACCCCTGACTACCCGCCACCCAGTAATTCCAGTCATTAGCGAGGGTGTGACGTTTTCACGATATTTTACCGTGACTACAGCAAGTAACGAAATCACGAGACTTAAAAGGATGTATTCGCAGGTGCCTCCTTTCTTAAAAGGCGTCCGGACGGATGTCTGTAAAATAAACGGGAGATTTGTAGAGACATTTAACGAAACATTGAGATAAGTTCAGATGTTCGGCGCAGCCAGGATCTACAGTTGCGCGATAGAAATGAGCGCGATACCATCGGGCCTTCTTAAATCCCAGTTTCATGAGAAGAGAGGCCGATTATGAAAAATAGGCCTATTACTTCCGATTACTGCTATAACTGGAAGTTTCTCAATAGCACTAACTAACGTCTATGGTAGTCATGAATGTCTCGCTCGCCGAAGCCCTTGTTTGATACGTACGAGTCCTTCCTTGATCAGGACTTCAGTTATAGTGAGGCCCTCACCCCGTGTGTTAAAGCCTACCTTGCCACATTTTCCGCGGCGCTAGAGGCTCCGCGCGGCTACCTAGCCGTGCGCTCGTTCCTGCGGGCCTTTTCTGACAATGCTCAGACCTTCAGCTCGTATCGCATCAATATTGAGCGGTTGCTGCTGTGGTCATTGTTGATTAACGAGAAGCCGCTGAATCAACTTAAGCGCCAGGACGCCCAGGATTATTTGAATTTTTGTCGTAATCCACCTCGAGACTGGATTGGGCCTGTGACGCGTAGTCGTTTCTTGAAAAATAATAATCCGCTGACTGGGCTCGGAGATCCTGTTATCCCTAATCCTAACTGGCGCCCATTCAACATTAAATCCTCGAAGCCACGTATTGGTTCTGACCATCAAGAGCAAGGAATAAGCGAGAGTCTATATAGCGCAGCTAACGGCACGATAAATCAAGTTTTCTCGATTTGCAGTCGCTTCTTTGAATTTATGGTTGAGGATGGTTATTCAGCGGCAAATCCTTTCCGAATGATCAAAAAGTCTGGCCGTTATAGCGATGATATTCAAGATGAAGGCGTTACGCGTGCATTGACGCCGCTACAATGGAACTACGTGCTTGAAACGGCTGAAAAGCTGGCTGTTTCCGAACCTGCTAGGCATGAGCGAACACTGTTTATACTTTCAACATTGTTTTCCATGTATCTACGCGTGTCTGATGTTGTCGGGCGACAAAACTGGAAGCCCTCTATGGGTGACTTCCGCCAGGATCCTGAGGGCAACTGGTGGTATCACACCGTTGGCAAAGGGAACAAGGTCGGAAAGGTTGCCGTCAGGGATGAATATATCAATCTATATTTGAAGCGATATCGTCGATTCTTGGGGCTGCCCGAACTTCCTGAGATCGGCGAAACCACACCTTTGATCAAGACCCTCAGAGGACGTTCTGGTCTGTCAGATCGACAGGTACGCGCCCTCCTCCAAGTTGTCTTCGACAAAGCTTTTGAAAGTATGCGAATCGAGGGTCGTGCGGTTCACGAGATGGAAAGCTTGAAGGTCGCTTCTTTGCACTGGCTGCGTCATACCTCTGCGACCTTCGACGCGCCCTTGCGGAACGCCAAAGACCTGCAGGTCGATCTGCGGCATAGCAATCTCAGCACTACCCAAAACACGTATTACCATTCTCACGACCAGGAACGTGCCCACTCGATCAAGCGCCTAGGCTTACGCGATCGTGGTTAGGCGAGTTCATGCCCATGGAGATCGAAGGCTGGCAACTCCCGCTCTTCAATGACGGTATCACCTTCGACTACTGCGAGTACTGCAGGTCGCCTGATGGCCGAGTCGGACACTTGAACTCCGACAACGTGACGGAGCTAATACTGTCGACCTATTGAATGCATAGGAGCGTGAACAGCTCGAATGTTCGCTCGCCGCGCTCTGAGCAGTTACGCAAAAGCACGTTACTATTGCCAACTCAAAGCAATGGAGACCTACAAGTGAGAAAGCTGATAGAAGAATTTTTCGACAACACCTGCTGTCTTGTTCTCTCAAAAACTCTTCAAATCGCGGATCGAATAGACAAACTCACTGATACCTGGAACAGCGGACAATAAAAATGACTGACGCGAATCGTCTTTGGCAGCGCGAACGCAAACGGCGCTACGCTCTGTGGGATTTGGAAAGGCTGCAGCCTGGATCTGAGCAAGCGAAACCGTACCTCGCTGTTCTTGATGAAATTGATCGCCAAGATCGTGATGACCCCATTGGTGATGCAGTCGCCATGTTGGTTGAGGAGCTACGAGAATCTGTTCCAGAAACCGAGATCGAGGGAGTCAGCGGATCCCACTTCGTCGTCGTGCTTGACGAGCACATACCAGAACCGTGGAAGACGCGTTTCGAAGAAGCGAGCACTGGGTCTACTCGATTGCGGCAAGGCTGTTATGCGACAGATTGGCGCCGTTTTTTACGACTATGGACAGCCGAGATGCAGCACCTCGCGGCGCACAGAGATGCGTTAAGAACCTGATGGGGTGTATTCGTGAGTATCATTTGCCAGAGGATCAATTAGTCCGCCTGACGGATCTCACACAAGAACGCCCTTCTCCAGCCGGCAGATAATATCGAAGACAGCGTTCGTCTCCACTCTCGTCCCCAGCATGTCGAGTGGACACCTCGATCCGAGTCCTCGAACCGGTGAGCTCATCCATTCCGTTGCTGCGGTCTTATCGTTTTCGAAGAGGCAGAGTGCGTCCTCAAAAACAGCTACCAATGCAACGAGGCGGTCGCTTTCTATGGCGTTAAACCGTCCTGCTTTCGCCCTACGAGCCAACGTTGTTGGTGAAATGCAAATAGCTTTGGAGATACCCCCTCGCTGCACCTGCAGAGCGCTCGCTATCCGCTCGAGGTATTCGAAAGGCAGTCCTTCGCGAACTAGGTTATGAAGCCTGGTGTCGCGTGACGGCAGCCCGATGGTCATCCAAATGCTCGGTGGGATCTGGGGCCCTGGTTGGTATTCCTTGATCGATGACAGCACTTTCACCTCCATCTGAAAAACCTACCACCAAGCCGGGCCAGGTGGCCCGAACCAGCGACATCTCCATTGCCCGCTGCGCAGGATCTGTCAGCCCCAAGAAGACGTGATTCGATAGATAGTGAGTTCCTCCTAGCCTGTGAGCTTTCGTGACTTCCACAAAATGCTATGCACCGCTTCGCTCGTTCCGAAATCTACACTTGTTGCATGACAAGCGCCTCAAGCACGGATAGTGTCAGCGCCATGAATGTCTCAAACCCTGCCCTCCCCGACTCGATTCCTCCATCAATGCTGGTGAGCGCAGACTTGCTTGTAAAGAAGTCAGCCTTCCTGGCCGGCATGGTCGCACCTGAAACCGCAGCGTGCTTGAGCAGCCTTTTAATGGACTCTGACGCCCATTATTCAAGGATAATCGACGGCTACCACACAGAGCCAGAAGCTCTGAAGAATGCACTGAACTCAGCGAACCAGCAGTCCACGCTGGAGAAGGTACCAGAGCTTCGCCGACGTATCGTAGCGGCGCTAGCCCACCACTATCGCCTTCTACAAACTCCAGCTGGGAATGGGGTTGTGGCGAGAATGATCGCTCACCAGCATTTGGCTCAGCTCCAGTTACATCCGCAACTCTGGTCACTTTCTTGCGGCTTGGCCCGTAGGCGAGAGGAGTATCACGCTGCCCTGGACACGACTGAGAGTACTCGAGATGTTCAGCTTGCTGGTGGTGTACAGCGATCTGACAAAGCCCTTCTCGGCTTCATTGAGTTCATGCTTGATGTCTGCCATGAGGAGGTGGACTACATGACTGCAGCCCTGAGTCGTTCCAAACTTCGTGAATCTGTTACGCATACGTTCCACACAAACTCTCGCTTAACAGAGGCCGGAATCAGAGCAGAAATTGCACCAGCTTTTATAGCGCTGCTGATCCAAGGCGCGCTTCCTCGTTCTGAGTTCGTGACCTTTACCGGACTTCAGCCTGACATCGCAAACGATCAGCTCAACGGGTTGATTGACGTCGGTGTCGTCGTGAGCTCGCCATCTGACCTCCTCACACTTGAGGTTGCCTTACCAGACTGGTTTGTAAGAGAGCTCCTTCCGGATCTGTATTAGAGTTGGTACCTCTGATCGCCAAGATGCAACCTGGCAGATACTGCGTCGAGCCGGGCCATGAGGCCCGAAGCAGCGACATTTGGAAAATGCCTCTACACGCCACCTACGGCTCAGCCGCTCCCCCGCATAGATGAGCGCGTTGCACTGTCATAAATTGTCTCATCTGAAACCCGCCCCATTCTTGAAATCGTCTTGTTTTGTCGGTACTTGTAGGACACTAATGTCATGCACGGAAAGCAACTATGCACGCAAGATTCAGAGTGATTGAAACCACCACACTGAACGATGGCAGCAAGCGATATCGAGTTGTTGATCTCGTAGAGGGCGGTTCAGCCAGCAAGCATGGCGTGTTCAAAGCTAGGACAGAGGCAGACACTGTTTGCTCGACATTGAATGCTCAACATCCGAGGCACTTGGAAGTGCGTGGTGCTGCACCGCATTGCACCTACTGAGCCAGTGCAACTGATATTGCTATAGGGAGCGCTGCCAAGTGGGAGATCTGATTGGTGAGTTGGATGGTCAGCTCCTTGATGGCTTGGAGTTTTGTGCCAAAGCCTATGCATTGTTCGAGGCGCTGAGAACGGAACCTGGTGGAATTGAGCGCCTACGACTGAGGACGGCCAAGGTCGAAAAGCTTCTCTTGGATGAAGTTTTTCCAATCTGCCGCTATATCCAGACCTACTACAGGCCCGGACGCTACATTTCCGTTCGCTGGATCAGCGGAAGCCAGTCCTACGATGCTGAGCTAGTCCAGTCCGGGGACTATATAAATCTCGGGTACTACGAGCAAAATGCCTTTCTCGAAACCACTAGCGCAATGCACCCAAACGAGCATTGGACATGGAAGCTCTTAAACCAAGGAGAAACTACGTTTGCGCCCGAAGGAGTCGATGCAAAGAGAGGAACACCTCTAACGTCAGAATCAGTGGTTTTCACCAACTCCGAGCATGTGCTTGGATTCGCTCTTTTTGTCGTTTCTGCTATCAGAAAAAAAATGGACATTCCGTACCCAGAAAATACGTCGCTAGTCGTTCAGTGCCATCTGAATAACTTGTACGTGCCAACCGAATGGCAATTGCTCGTTTCTGAGGTCGAGCGTGCAGTCGTCGCAACGCCATTTTGCGAGGTGCTTCTGATCGATAGTCTTACGCAGCGCGCAACTCCATTGGCATTGCAGTCACTTTGATTCAAGTCTTCCTATCTTCAGATTTTCCCCTGCTACGCTCTCCTCTTCCACGGAGGAATCGCGATGCCAAATTCAGACCTGCTCCCTTCCCTGCTATTCAAGATCAATCAAAACCAGCTCGCCCTTGAGGCCGCGATCATGGAGCTGACGCTGTGGGTCGAGCAGCGCGGATCAGCGGAGGTCGCTGGGAATGTTCGTGGCGCTTTGGACACAATCAGCGAGAACGAAGAGTTCATCAACATGACGTTAGCTGTGCTCATGACGCCTGAGTGAGTAGTCTCTTGGAAGGCTAGCCGGGCCTCGTAGGCCCGAAGGAGCGACCTTCTCGTTAATGTCACATCACCTCACAGCTTAGCTATGGGCAAACGATGACTCGAGCGCTAAATGATTTGAACACAGCCTCCCCGCTCCTCGCCCGCGAGATCTGCCAGGTGCTGGAGGACGTAGCGCTCGGCACTCGCATCATGATGCGAGCCTCCATCCAGTCCTGGAGTGAGACCTATCACGGCCTTATGCCCGTGTAAATTGATGGCTGGCGACTCACACTCTTCAATGACTGTGACACCTTGGACTACTGCGAGTACGGCAGGTCGCCAGATGGCAGAGTCGGGACACTTGAACGCCGGCAGCGCGACGGAGCTGAACCTGTTGACCTATTGAGTGCCTGGGAGCGTGAATAGCTCGAACGTTTGCTCGCTGCGCTCTAAGCCTACACGCGAAAGCACGTTACCATTGCCGACGCAGAGACAATGGAGACCACACGTGAGAAAGCCACCTATGAAAATCATCATCGAAGAATGGGATGGTGACGGTGCGATTCGAATTCCGGACGAAGCGCTGCAGGAGCTGGAGCTGGATGTCGGCGACTCTGTGTATCTGATAGAAGAATTTGTCGGCAACACGCGCTGTCTAGTCCTATCGAAAACGCCTCAGATTGCGGATCGCATAGACGAGCTGACTGAAGCCTGGGATAGCGGACGGCTTAGTAACGCCCCGGAGAAATGAGGCAGCTGCAATGCGTCACGGTGGGCCATATGTGGAGTGACTCGACCAGGGCATGTGAAGACTTTGGGTCGAGCCGGGCTTAAGCCCGAATGAGCGATAGCCGATGTAGCTATAGCTCCGCAGCCCAGCAAATCGCCAATTGAATCAGAGATCAGGTACTTGCGGGCCGAGAATTATGTAAAGGCCTGGTTAAGCGGTAGCGGTACCCAAGGCGAGCATTTATCGTCCATAAAGCGCTTAAATCACGTAAGGCTCGAACAGCCTCCGGACATTCACCCGCGCCTTCAGCTTCGCGGCCAACAGGTACAAACCTCCCACCTTGCGATGCAGAAACAGTACATCCACAGGTGGCGTGTGCCAGAAGTCGCGGTCGGCACCTAGTTCCCAACCGGTATCACGTAGGCGTACGGCCAGGTCAGACGTCGCAAAGTCATAGGCACCTTGATGCCTCAGTGGTTCGCAGGCCTGTGTAATGAGATCAATGAGCACCGCTCGGTGTTTGGGCAGCGTTTCAGGCTGAAAGTAGCCGACGTCCAGCGCGGCATTGGTGATGGCGGCACGGTCTTCATGCAGGCCTGCAATCAGCAAGCGGCGATAAGCCTCGGTAGTGTTGCGGTCATAAAGTCGCGTGGCGCCGAAGTCCAACAACACCATCCGGCCGGAGTCTTGCTGATAACGGTAATTGGCAAAGTTAGGGTCGGTCTGCACACACTGGAACTCGAACACCTCGCGCAGAAACAGGCCGAATAGCAACATGATGATCCGGTCGCGCTCTGCCTGGGGCGCGTGCTCTAGTGACTCCACCGCTACTCCGTCAACGAAGGACATCACCAAAATATTCGGCGTGCTGAACTGGGCATACGCACGAGGAACCAGAAAGTCAGGACTGTCGGCCAACAGTTGATCAAAGCGCCGTAAGTGCTCGGTTTCTTTCATGTAGTCCGCTTCATCCTGCAGCTGACGCTTGGCCTCTTGGAGCAATGGGGCGACGTCCATGCCCTTAGGCAGCATCCCGGACATGCGCAACAAGGTAGCAACGTTATCCACATCGTTCGAAATACTCTCGCGCACGCCAGGGTATTGCACCTTGATCGCCAGACGTTGGCCGTCCTTTCCTTTCGCAACATGAACCTGGCCGATGGACGCTGCCGCCAATGGCGTGAAGGAAAACCGTTCGAAGCGCCCTTCCCAGCCCTTGCCCCAGCTTTCGTTGAGGACTGCCACCAACTGGCTCATGGGCATAGAATGAGCGTCGCAACGCAGACGAGAAAGGATTTCGCTGAACTCGCGCGGCAACAAATCACCTGCATCCATCGATAACAACTGCCCAACCTTCATGGCGGCGCCACGCAGTTGCGACAGTTGCTCGACCACCCGATGCACATTACCCGAGGTCAACAGCAGTTCGCTGAGCGCCGGACGTTTGCCCTGAACCCACTGCCGAGCGCCTTCGGCTAGCATGCCGCCCGCGACGCCCGAGGCCAAACTGCCAAAACGCATCAACCGCGATAAGCGGCTGCCAGGCACGGGCAACGAGCCGGGCACACGAGGCTTCATGAATGAAGCGCCTCAACAATCGCGGCAAGCAGCAAGCAGACGCTCGCCACGAGGGTAAGCCGTAATCGCATCGGCAGGTACCAGGCGGGCAAGCTCGTAACCCGCAACAGCTGCCTGTCCTGCCGGAGGTGGACAACTAAGCCGACGACCAACAGCAAGCAACCCAGTGGCATTGGCAGTAACGTGGCAATCCAAGCAATAAGCGCAGGAATGACACTCCAGATGAACCGGTCGCTGCCCTGCTCGGCGCTCATGTCTTGCACGGTCATGGCGAAGCCCCAGTGTAAGGCGCCGACGAAGCTCAGGATGACTGCGCCATAGTTAACAAGCGCAATCGCAAACAACGGTCGATAGTCGAGAGAGAACGGGATCAGCAGCGCCAGAAAAATAAACGGCAACAGACCGCCATAACCCAGCAGGCTGACGTGCTTTGGCAGAGAGGTTGAAGGCGACACGTTCATTTGTATTCCTTGCAGTGAGCGACACTCAAGACTGTAGGCCCAAAAGCTCCGCTTGGCCGAGATATTGATGGCGATCCGAAGCTGGGGGCAGCGTAATGAGTCGCTTGGTAGAATTAGGTCATTGCCCCATACCTTTTCGGGCAAGCAGGCGACTGCATATGAGGAGCTTCGCATCCTTGAGATCAAGCTCAGTGCCTGCATTCACCAAGTCGACCGCACCCTACAAGCCTTCCAGTCTTCCAGTCTTCCAGTCTTCCAGCCTTCCAGCCTTCCAGCCTTCCAGCCTTCAGTTCTTCGTGAGCAGGTTTTTAAAGCGTTCCAATGCAATGAACAGATTCTTGAAACCAAAATTAATAGGAAAACCCCGCCAGCTGTGCTTTGCCTGGTCGTCCAAGGTTCCCTGCCCTGCGGCGAGTTTAAGATGTTTACAGGCCTCCCTTCAGCGGAGACAAAGCGCGAGGTCTGTAGTGGTCTAATGGAACCGGACAGGCTCGTGTGCGGTTAGCGTAAATTGGGACGTGCGCCGAGACGATGTAGACTCTCCAGCCATTCGGCAACTCGAGCCCCAGCGTCGTACACGGGCCGGACAGATGAAACCCCGGAACAGTGGCTCGCTTACAAACTCGCTGGAAGATTTGCGTCTTAGCAAGCCTGTGTGTAGGGCGCCGCATGATCATTTGTGCATGGCCGCTCCAAAGATCAGTTGTTACGTCGAACGACGTCGATTTCGGGGTGATCCCGATTGCCGAATGTGGAGCCATGTACAAACGATGCATGCGCAAAATCGAGGCCGTTTTTAATCACACGATTCCAACTTACCTCCCAATCGAAATGACCGGACACCACGCTTTCAGCTGAATCGACGATCCAGTCAAGCGTCGGTAGAGCTGGCCGTTCTGGCGCCAGTAGGTCACCCAAAAAATGCCAGATCCAGCCATAGCGCTCCAATTTCAGATACGCGTCGATCCGAGCCTTCGCCGGAATGCGCAGGTGCGGCCGTGCCGGAATGTGAGTGCAGATGCCATCCGCTCCAAAAAGCCAACCCTGATAGGGGCAATTCACGCTGTCGCCCACTTGGTTGCCGGCAGAGAGGGAGCCACCCCGATGAACGCAAATATCAGAAAGCAGATGTGCTTCCCTGACTGTCACGGAAGGCAACAAAACGCTGACCCAGTAACCGAACAGGTACCAGCCCATCAGACAATCGGGAGGAAGGAAGCACGATGTACCAGAGATTTTTGCGCATGAGTGGCAAATGACCAATGAGCATTGCATCAGGGACGTATCCGCTGACTTTGAACGCTGCCTGCCGTGAGTGGTTCATTTCACGGTAAAGGAATGACCGTGATTGTCAGGTCGTTTTTTTGGGCCTATCTTATACAAAACTTATACAAGACGATAATCAATGTACAACAAAGAGCATTGGCCACTGACGTTGTACTTTGACGGCAACTGTCCATTGTGTGCGCGTGAAATCAGGATCCTGCGCCGACACGCCGCAGAGAGCCGACTGCTGTTTGTTGACATAGACAGTCCTGAGTTCGACGCCAAAGCACTTGGTTTCACGTTCGAGCAAATGCCGTCCCCATTTGGCGTGGTTACCTCACCCGGATGGCCGCCGTCGATGTGTCGATAACCGTTGCGCGGTGCCGGAAGCAAAACCCACACGCGACGAGCTGCTCACCGTCAAAACAAAGCAGCTCTAGAACGCTTCGCTTTGGTATTGGGCTGACGAAGAACCTGATCCACAGTTGATCTCGCGATGCTCGTGTTATCTGCGTCAGATCGTGCGCAGCAGAAACGCCCCTACAGCCAAGGATTGCCGTCACATGAAGCGCAGCATGGCTGCGAGGAGTTTAAATGAACCCATCAATAGCCGAGCATTACCGTGAAATTCTCGTCGCTGTAGGCGAGAACCCTGAGCGTGAAGGACTGCTGGACACGCCCAAGCGCGCAGCCAAAGCGATGCAGTACCTGTGCAACGGCTACACGATGAATTTGGAGGAAGTCATCAACGGCGCACTGTTCGAATCGCTAAACGACGAAATGGTCATCGTGCGCGACATCGAACTGTATTCATTGTGCGAGCACCACATGCTGCCCTTCATCGGCAAAGCTCATGTCGCGTATATCCCCACAGGAAGGGTATTGGGCCTGTCCAAGGTCGCGCGAGTGGTCGATATGTTTGCCCGCCGCTTACAGATTCAGGAAAACCTCACCAAACAAATTGCCGACGCCCTTCAGCACATGACCGATGCCGCCGGTGTGGCTGTGGTTATTGAGGCAAAGCACATGTGCATGATGATGCGAGGCGTGGAGAAGCAAAACTCGGTGATGACCACATCGGTGATGCTGGGCGCTTTTCGCGATTCTTCCGCTACCCGTCACGAGTTCCTGCAACTGATAGGGCGACTCGGTTAGCGCCAATAGATCACGTCTGCCTGCGGAGAGGCTAAATGAACAGTTCCTTCAGGATGAACTCCCTTGGCGAGGGCTACCGTGCCTTGGTGATAGGCGCCAGTGGAGCGCTCGGCGCGGCGTTTTGTGAGTTGCTCAACGAAGATCCAAGATGCTCGGTTGTTCGTGAGCTGGGGCGCAACAGTGCTCCAGGATTGGATCTGGAAAAGCCCGACAGTATCGCCAGGGCGGCCGCAGAATTAGCTGAAGAAGCCCCGTACCAGTTGATTTTACATGCTGCCGGTCTGCTTCATCGCGAAGACATCAAGCCTGAAAAAAGTTACACCTCTATTGAAGCGGATGCGCTTCAGGCGATATTCCAAGTCAACACACTCGGGCCTGCACTGGTTTTGCGTCACTTCCTGCCCTTGCTTGACCCTCGTGGTGCGATGGCAGTGCTCTCCGCCAAGGTGGGCAGCATCGGTGATAACCGTTTGGGCGGCTGGTATGCATATCGCGCCTCCAAGGCAGCGTTGAACATGTTGATTAAAACGGCTGGGATCGAACTAGCACGAACACGCCCTCAGACCCGCTTGCTGACTCTTCATCCAGGTACGGTCATCTCGGGCCTGTCCCAGCCCTTTAAAGGCGCTTCTGCCGCCAGGCCCGCAAGCCTCGCTGCCCGCGAATTGTTATCACTGATTGACCGTTTGGCGCCTGCCGACAGCGGCAATTTCTTTGCTTATAACGGAGAACGCCTACCGTGGTAGGCAGGGAGTGAACCTTGAATCTGCAAGCGTTGACCGAACGGGCCGCGAATGGCGAAGTACGAGAGTTGGAGCTGCTGTCTCTGGAAGGCGGTTTTTATCTGGCGCGAGTCGGGCTGGATCAAGGCCAGTCCACACTGCTGGACGACGAAGCAAAACCTATTCGCCTTCGCTCCATCAATCACCTGCGTGAGTTGTTGCAGTTTGTCCCGCCATTCCCCTGCGTGCTTGTGCAGCAGTGCGTCCATGACGAGATGTGCGGTTCACGTGAAGAGCCCATTGGGTCGTTACGCATTCCTTTCTCGCTGACTGCGCCTTGGTGAGTCACCTTCCGTTGGACTCTGTGGAATGAATAAGACTCACCGACTATGCCTGGTCTTGGGCGACCAGTTGTCTTTTGACCTGGCCTCATTGAAGGGGCTGGACAGCGAGCGCGATACGGTTTTACTGGTCGAAGTGATGGAGGAAGCCAGTCATGTGCCCCATCACCCGCAAAAAATCGCACTGATCTTCAGTGCGATGCGTCATTTTGCTGAGGCGTTGAAGCAGTGCGGCATCCGCGTGCAATACGTCACGCTCGATGATCCGCACAATAGCGGATCGGTGCCGGGCGAATTACGGCGCTGGCAGTCACTGCTGCAACCGGATGAGCTGCACCTGACAGAATGCGGTGACTGGCGCCTGGAGCAGTCACTGAAAGATTGTGGCTTGGCGATCCAGTGGCATACCGATAGCCGTTTTCTCTGCACCCGACTCGAGTTTGCGTCCTGGGCCGAAGGCAAAAAGCAGCTGCGCATGGAGTTCTTCTACCGTGAGATGCGACGCAAGAGTGGCCTGTTGCTCAACGGCGACGGCAGCCCGGTCGGCGGCGCCTGGAACTTTGATGCCGAAAACCGCAAGGCGCTTCCCAAAGGCTCAAGAGCGCCCTCGCCCGTGCGCTTTTCGGCAGATGCGATTACCCAGGAGGTGCTGGCGCTGGTCGCAAAAAACTTCTCCGGCCACTATGGCGCCCTCGACACCTTTGACTACCCGGTCACCCACGCCGATGCCCAGGCGTTGTGGGACAACTTCCTCGATTGGGGCCTGGCAGCCTTCGGCGATTATCAAGATGCGATGGCTAACGATGAACCGTTCCTGTTTCATGCGCGGATCAGCGCCGCGCTGAATATTGGCCTGTTGGATCTGCGTCAATTGTGCAGCGACGTCGAGGCTGCGTATTGGGCGCACAACATTCCATTAAACGCCGCCGAAGGCTTTATCCGTCAACTCATCGGCTGGCGTGAGTATGTACGGGGCGTCTACTGGCTGAAAATGCCCGACTACGCCGGCGGCAATCTGTTTGGTAACAGCAGGCTGCTTCCAGAGTTCTATTGGACAGGCGACACCAAGATGAACTGCATGGGCCAGGCGGTCGGCCAAAGTTTGAAACATGCCTATGCCCACCACATCCAGCGGCTGATGGTGACCGGCAACTTTGCGCTGCTGGCCGGCATTGCGCCGAGCCAGATTTGCGACTGGTACCTGGCGATCTACATGGACGCGTTCGACTGGGTCGAACTGCCCAACACACTGGGCATGGTCATGCACGCCGATGGCGGTTACCTGGGCTCCAAGCCTTACTGCGCCAGTGGCCAATATATAAAGCGCATGTCTGACTACTGCCGTCACTGCGCGTACAAAGTCAGTGAAAGCACGACCGACGACGCCTGCCCTTTCAATTCGCTTTACTGGCATTTCCTGATGCGTCACGGCGACCTATTGCGCAGCAATCAGCGCATGGGCATGGTCTACAAGAACCTCGATCGGATGACTGAAGCCAAGCAGGAAGCGCTCTGGAAACGGGGCCAAAAACTGCTCGCCAAACTCGATGCAGGGGAGTCGTTTTGAAGAAGAGTGAACTGCCCGTAAAGGCGTGTGCGGTCTGCGGATTGCCTTTCGCCTGGCGCAAGAAGTCGGAATGCCGATATGCAGAAATGCAGAAATGCAGAAATGCAGAAATGCAGAAATGATATCTGCATCCAGAGAACCTTTAACAAAGCCTGGCTCCCTGGGTTTTTGTTGCCGAACTTAGCGATTAAATGAGCCTGAATATCCTATAAGCATCTCAAGCTTCCGGGGACTCAGTCATCGCGACTCCTTTTCGCCCCAGTTGTTTAACGCCGTACATCGCCTGATCCGCTGCTTTCAGCAATGAGCCCAAATTTTGGCCATGATCAGGGCACAGAGAGACTCCGATACTGCACGACAGTGACAGCATTCCTGCGCTTGTCGCTACTGTCTGCGCAATGACTTCCAGCACTCTTTCAGCGTTGAGTTCAGCACTCTCTGAGTTGATAAGATCCGTGATCAGAATCACGAATTCATCTCCACCGTAGCGTGCGACGGTGTCACAAGAACGAGTGACCTGAAGCATGCGATTGGCGACTGCCTTGAGAACCTGGTCACCCACCTCATGGCCATGCTTATCGTTAATGTCCTTGAAATGATCCAGATCTATCAACAGAACGGCGAACGCAGTCCCACGCACTGTCCAGTTTGAGAGGGCTTGGTCAAAACGGTCGGCGAAGAGGTAGCGATTCGGCAATTGAGTTAGAACATCATGTGTTGCGAGATAAGCCGAGCGTTCGTGTTCAACCTCTGCTTTTTCGATCGCTTTGAAATGCCGAATCAACACCACAGGCACAAGCACGAATGCCCCCGCGAGAACCGCAAGGATGATCAATGTTTCCGCTGTCAGAATATCGCCCAATCGCAACTGACGCTCAAACAACAAGGTCATCGGCTGTGAAACACTCCTGATCTCGACTCGGTCAGATAGCGCCGGTAATAGGAAGCGATCCAGGATACCGGCTTGCTCGGTCTGCGTTGAAAAGACATTGCTTTCAGATCCTGCAGCGGTTTTCAGGACAGCACTGACGCGAACCAGGGGATCTACGTTCGCATAACTCACAGCATCCTGTAGCGAATCCGTCTTGATCAAAAGCAAAGACACCATCGTGCTGCCAAAGAAATTGGGGCGAGTGTTCTCTCGATCCTGTTCAGGACGACTGACTGACTGCATCAGAATGTAAGCGTCACCACCCTCATACATTGAGAAAACAGGCGATACGACCGGCTTCTGATTATTGTGGGTTCGAGCCAACGCATAGGACAGGTAGGCGACGGTTTCTAGCTTGACGCCATAGATCGAACTGGATTCAGGGAGTAAGGGGTACATGAACAATACAGGCCAAGTCTCATTGAGATAGACCTGATATTGCGCAGGTTGATGAGTGAGACTCGGAAAATCCTTGAGTTGAAAGTCTGGACGCCAAGTACGACGCAACAGATCTTCAAAAGCCGACTGTTCGGCGATGGGTACCGCCCTCGCCGCCTCAAGCATGTAAATATGAGGATAAGCGGCTAAAACGACTGCCGCATACCGGGCCGCAGCTTCCGTATCGCTCTGATCGACGGCCTGAAGAAATGCCGAGAAACCCGCCAACACAGCCTCATTAGTATCAAGCTGATTGCGCACGATGCCGGAAATATTCTGCACGTATTCCGAGAAACGCTTTTCTCTGCGTTCAGTCTCGGACTTCAGCAGTAACAGGGCCGAAAAACCAACCAATCCGACAGCAAGGATAATGAACCCCGCGAGGGAGCTGCGCCGTTTAGTAAGCACCACTTTAATTTTCCCACGCGCAGAGCGAGAGCCGTGCCTTGGCAAGCACCGTTGAAGCCAAACGTGATTGGGGGTGAACGACCGATGACATACTGTTCTTAAGGTCGTTTAGTATTGAAAACAATTCCCAAGGGATCAGATCTGATGCGCATATTTGCGATTCAAAAATGATGCTGGGCAAGGTTACCTCCCCAAAAATGACGTAGCAGGCTTTCGGATTCATGCTCAGCACAGCGTCTCCCCTTTAGCATGTGCCCGAAAGAAAACTTTTCAAGCCCCATTTGCATGCTTCCTACGCGGTCACCACTGCAAGAAATCTCACTATAGGGCAATTTGCCAGCATTCGCTGTGTCGGGTGCAATACCTTCGGTTCGAGTTCAGCCGTTTATAAGGGGAAACTCCAAGTGGAAGCTCGTACCTGCTTCAGTGCTATCAACGGTTACACAACCGCCATGCAGTTGCATAATCGAACGAACAATGGCCAATCCCAGCCCCCCAGAGTCGTCGGGCTGATTACGTGATGGGTCGCACCGGTAAAAGCGCTCAAACAATCGTGGCAGATGTTCGGCTGCAATCGGCTCGCCGTGGTTGTGCACCGTAATTTCGAGCCTATCTTCCGAAATCTCGCTGCTGACGGTCACTGCTGACGCGGGAGTTGCGTAGCGCAGCGCATTGGCTAGCAAGTTGGCCAATGTTCGACGGATCAACCCTGGATCCCCCAGCAACTGATCTTGGGCCTGGTTTATCAGTTGCACATCTCGCTCTTGCGCCACGCCTTCGAAATACTCACACAGTTGCTCAATGAGATCGTGCAGGTTGATTTGCACGAATTTTACGCAGGCGTTTGGCTGCTCGGTGCGGGCGAGAAACAGCATGCTGTCAATCATTCGCGCCAGCCTTTCATACTCTTCCTGATTGGATACCAACAAATTCTGATAGTCCTCGATAGAGCGACTGCGCCTCAGAGCTTGCTGGGTATGTCCCATCAGGTTGCCAAGCGGGGTTCGCATCTCATGGGCGAGGTCTTCCGAGAAGCGCGAAAGCTGGGCGAATCCGTCCTCAAGGCGTGCAAGCATCTGGTTGAGGGCATTACAGAGCAGTTTGAGTTCATTCAGTTCATTGAACTCATCCAGCCGCAGATGCAGATGCTGCACATCGATTCCGGCAGCGCGCTTGGCCAGCAGGCGCACAGGGTGCAAGCCTCGTTGACTCACCCACCAGCCGAATGCGAAAGCCAGCAGCGCGCCGACCGACATGGCCAGCCAGAGCTTGAGTCGATAAGCACCCAGCATCTGGTCGCGCTCACTCAACAACTTGCCAGCGATCAGGGTCAAGCCGCGATCACCCTGCATGACATCCTGCCAAGCAAGCCGCACTGGCTCAGAAGAGTGATCGTCAACGAGGCGAGCCTGGGGTGTAGCCGGCAACTTTGGAAAAGTCATACCCACTGGGTTGATTTCGATCAACACCTTGCCGGTGTCATCGACAATCCATAGCAGATTGTCGCGATTGCCCAACATGTTTTCGTAGAGCTTGGGCCGACCTTGAAGTTGCTCGATGCTGTCGCTATCGCTGATCAATGCTTGCATTCGCTCCAGGCGCCCCAGCAGGGCCTGATCATCGCGCCAGGCAATCTCTCGCTGTAACGATTGATAAAGATAAAAACCAATGGAGCCCAGTAACAGTGCGCTGACCAGCGCGAACATGATCGCCAGACGCAGGCTAAGGGTGTGCGGAAACAGATTCAGGATTGCACCTCAAGCATGTAACCGATACCACGCACTGTGTGTATCAACTTAAGTGAGTATGGATCGTCAACCTTGGCCCGCAGTCGACGGATGGCGACATCCACCACATTTGTGTCACTGTCGAAGTTCATTTGCCAGATCTGTGAGGCAATCAACGAACGCGATAGCACCTCCCCTTCACGACTAAGCAGCAAGTGCAGTAGTGCGAACTCCTTGTTGGTCAGGGTGAGGCGCTCTCCGTTGCGCGTTACCTTGCGTCGCAACAAGTCCAGGCTCAAGTCGCCTGCCACAAAATACTCAACCTCGCGAGGCGGGCCGCGGCGAAGCAAAGTGCGTACCCGTGCCAACAACTCGGCATAGGAAAAGGGTTTCACCAGATAATCATCGGCCCCCAACTCCAGGCCTTTGACCCGATCATCAACCGAATCACGTGCGGTGAGAAACAATACTGGGGTCTGCCACTTACGCCGGATGATTTGCAGCAATTGCCAGCCAGACAGCCCCGGCAGCATGACATCCAGAATGATCAGATCGAACTCACTCTCCTGCGCCAAATGCTGGCCGTCCAGCCCGTCAAGGGCGATCTCTACTGCATAGCCCGATTCAGTCAGGGCTTTGCGCAGGTAATCCGCCATTTTCGTTTCATCTTCAACCACCAGGATACGCATTTTTTCCTCCAAGACTGGAGCACAGGCTAGCCCGCTTCGGTGATTTCTCACATTACATATTGGTAATCAGGAGGTAATCATTCTGACGGAGCGGGCTGGTCATGATGTCTGGCAATGACTGAGACAGACTCAACCAACCAAGGAAACAGCATGCGTACAAGCCTATCGACTTCATTGCTGATCACAATCGCAATGAGCTCTGCGTTCGCCGTTGCAGCCCCGGATCAGGTTGCGCAGCGCAAGGACGTGTCACTTGCAATGGCCAACGATTTGCTAACGGCCGCGCTGACGGCCTGTCACGCCGATGGCCGCACAGCCGTTGCCGCGGTTGTTGACCGAGGCGGCAATTTGGTTGCCGTGCAACGCGATGACAATGTCGGCCCGCACAACACGTTAGCCGCGCAACGCAAAGCCTATACCGCCCTGTCGACCAAGACGTCGACGCGGTTGTTAGCTGAACGCGCTCGCGCTAATCCAGATGCGGAAAACCTCAACACCCTTGATGAGTTGTTACTGCTCGGTGGAGGCGTGCCATTGAAATTCGATGGCCAAGTCATCGGCGCCCTCGGGGTGGCCGGTGCGGGTGGCGCTGCACAGGATGAAAGTTGTGCAGAGGTCGCTATCAACAACGTTCTACCTGCCGTTAAAAACTAAGGACATCACCATGACTGTATTGAAAAGTTTCTTCGCTGGCGCTGTGTTGAGTGCCCTTTCAGCCATTGCATTAGCGGCAACAAATCCATTGAGCGTGCATGTACTCAACTTGCAGGATGGCCTGCCCTCCCCTGGAGTCAATGTCACGCTGGAAAAACAGGATGGGAAAAACTGGGACATGCTCAACAGCGCGGCAACCAACGAGCAAGGTCGTATCACCGGGCTGTATCCGGAAGGTCGGGGTCTGGAGAAAGGTACCTACCGTGTCACCTTCAAGACTGGTGAGTGGTTCAAGGCGCACAAAACGTCCAGCTTCTTTCCGGAGGTACCCGTCATTTTTGAAGTGGACGGTACCGTTCCTCACTATCACATCCCGTTGCTTCTCAGCCCTTACGGCTTCTCCACCTACCGAGGAAATTGATCGTTAAACGATACAAAATGGATACCGCACGAACGTGAAGACAGCCGCCCCTACTCAAAAGGGCGGCACTGTCGATTAATTTTTCGGCATCAAAACCTTAAGCAATGACCACACTCACTCCTTAGGTTTGGTTCACGTTTCAGGGGGGGGATGCCGGTGACAGCACCTTTCTGATCCTCGACCATGAACTGCAGGCCACTGATCACCCCACCCGATTGGTCATGCCGAGACAAGGCATGCGGTGGATTTCAAGGCGCAAAGAATAGCGTCCATCCTCAGTGTGTTCCTGTGCTTACTTGATACAAACCTATACAAGACCCTGAAATTCGCACAAGACTGATCAGCAGGCGGTGACGCCTTACTTTATCGATGAATGCCCGTTCTGCGCGCTATACATCAATGACCTGCGCAGAGGCGCCAATGAGTCCGAACCGCTATTTATTGGTATCCGTTGTGATCGGATTGAACCCGCGCCTGGACGCTTTCGTGCTGCAAACGTTAAGAATTTAGGCCACTAAAATCACTTGAGGTGCAATCCGAACGCCCCTTTCAGTCGGATATCGAGTGCTCTGCCGAGAGTGCAAAAGCTACGTAAACCGATAGTCTATTGCCGGTGCGCAATCCCCTACCCGATCAGCGCATTACTCGCGATCAACATGCTTCCCTCGTGTTCAATCTGGAATTTTCTTGTACAATCACCATACCACTGTATAGGTTTTGCGGTGGATTGATGAAAGTGCCAAGCAGTCCATAGCCACTGAGGTTCGTATGTTCAACTCGCAAATCAAAAAAGAACTGACCATCAGCAAGCAGCGTTTGGCTGACTGCGAAGCCACCCTCGCAGCATTACGTGGCTCCATGGCTCTGATTGAGTTCCAACCTGATGGCACGATCCTCGGCGCCAATCACAATTTCCTGAGCGTAATGGGCTACCGCCTTGAGGAAATTCACTCCCGGCATCACCGCTTATTCTGTACACCGAAATACGCCAACAGCGTCGCATATCAAGGTTTTTGGTCAAGGCTGAGTAATGGTGAGTCCATAAACGACCGCTTCCTGCGCCTGGACAAACAGGGGCGTGAGATCTGGCTGGAGGCTAGTTACAACCCTGTTCGCGACGCCTCTGGACGGGTGATTAAGGTCGTCAAGATTGCTACTGATGTAACTGACCGGGTGCGGAAGGAACAAGAGCAGGAGAGCCAAATCAAAGCGATTAACCGTTCCATGGCAACCATTGAGTTCAACCGGCAGGGAGAAGTCATCAGCGCCAACGAAAACTTCCTTGCAGTGATGGGTTACCGCTTGGATGAGATTGTTGGCAAGCACCATCGTCTGTTCTGTGAGCGTAGCGAAAGTGAATCCAACGAGTATCGCCAGTTCTGGGAGCGCCTGAATCACGGCGAATTTTTCTCCGGTAACTTCAAACGCCTCAACAACCAGGGACAAACCGTCTGGTTACGTGCGACTTACAATCCGGTGTTCGACGCCAGCGGCAGCCTTTACAAAGTAGTTAAGTTTGCGAGCGATATCACGGCTCAGGTTCTCCAGCAGGAAACTGAGTCACGAGCAGCACGCATGGCTTACGAGACTTCACTGAAAACCGACAATACAGCACACGAAGGCGCCCGAGTGGTGCAGGAGACCGTGGATGTCATGCAAAGCCTGGCTGGCGAATTGAATCACGCAGCCGAAGGTATCAATGATGTCAGTCAGCAGTCGGAAGTAATCAGCAGCATCGTGCAGACCATCCGTGGCATCGCCGAACAAACGAATCTTCTTGCGCTAAACGCCGCCATCGAAGCCGCTCGTGCCGGAGAGCAGGGTCGAGGTTTTGCGGTGGTAGCTGACGAAGTGCGCAATCTGGCTTCGCGCACAAGCCAGGCCACCATCAAAATTGTCGAGGTGGTGCAGCACAATCGTTTATTGGCCCAGGGGGCAGTGGCCAGGATGGAGGCGAGTAAAGACAAGGCAGAACAAGGAGTCAAATTAGCCGGTGAGGCTGGTCAAGTAATCCTGGATATTCAGGATAGTGCTCGCCAAGTCGTACACGCGATCAGCAATTTCTCGTCGACATTAGCTAGATGATTCAGCCTTGCGGCATGTGCAAAATCTTGGCTTGATCTACACCTTCATAGTGATTGAAAAAACGGGGGTTGAATGAACGAAAAATCACGACCAGTAGCTCCTTGTAGCGCCTGCGGGGAGGGCAATGAACTGGATTTTGAGTTCAGTATGGCGTTCCAGCCAATCGTAGATCTGCGCGACAACAGTATTTTTGCCTACGAGGCTTTGGTACGTGGTTGTGATGGCAGTGGTGCCGCTGCCATTCTTGGAAAGGTGACCGAACAGAACCGTTATGCCTTTGACCAAGCATGTCGAGTCAAGGCTGTTGAGCTTGCTTCACGCTTACAAATACCCTGCTTTGTCAGCATCAACTTCTTACCCAATGCGGTATATCAAGCATGCACGCCGCAAGTTCTTTGACTTGCACGCGACCAACAAGAGCCAGATCGCCGAAAAAGCGCTGCACAACATTGCGCCTTGTACGAAGTTGAACGAGAGGCACGCGAGCTGGAACCGGGTGTCCGGCAGCGAATACGGCAGGACAAAGCATCGCCGATCATCGACGCACTTCATACCAGGATGATCGCCCAGAGGCATCTTGTGCCTGAGGGATCGGCCATCGCCAAGGCGTTGGATTACAGCCTCAAACGCTGGATAGCGCTGACGCGCTATCTCGATGACGGCGCTGTGCCCATCGATAACAACTGGCGCGAGAATCAAATCCGGCCGTGGGCTCTTGGGCGCTCGAACTGGCTGTTCGCGGGCTCGTTACGCAGCGGTAAACGTGCGGCGGCGATCATGAGTTTGATCCAGTCGGCGAGGCTCAACGGGCATGATCCGTATGCTTACTTGAAGGATGTTCTTACACGCCTGTCGACGCAGCGGGCGAGTGAAATTGCTGAACTGCTGCCGCATAAGTGGGCGCCTGTTTAACCACGCATGGTGTGTTGGGCGAACGCTTACTTTCAATGTGGGCTATGAAAGCGCCTCACAATTCAGCCGCGAATTCAAACGCTTCTTTGGCTGAACGCCTCAGGCAGAGATCGAATGGATGAAGGCGACCTACGCATTGCCTGCGCCGTCCAGGCAGTGATGAGTCTTACGATGAATTGCTGACAATCTCTCTATCTGAAAATTAAGTGTATGCGTCCGGCCAAGTCATCTACCCAACCCCGCAAAGCCGGGACATGGTGTGCACTTAAGTTTAGGTGGGCACCAGTTCTAGCCTTTTAAGCGGGTATTTCATGCAGCCAACACGCCGTTCGTATTCCAAATCCTTCAAAGCCCAGGTCATTCAAGAGTGTGCCCAACCCGGCGCATCGATTGCCAGCATCGCCCTCAGCCATAGCCTTAACGCAAACCTCCTTCACAAATGGATTCGGGTGCAAGTGCAGAAAAGCACGGCGGTTCAACCAGCATTCATCCCATTGCCTATGCAAACAACGGCGCCCATATCTTCATCGAATATCAGCGTTGAGATTCTGCACCCACGCGGCACCGTCAAAGTGAACTGGCCAACCGATAGCGCTGCTGCCTGCGCCGCTTTCCTTCGAGACCTGTTGCGATGATCCGCGTCGACGCCATCTGGCTCGCCACCGAGCCCATGGATATGCGCGCCGGCACTGAAACGGCGCTGGCGAGGGTGGTCGCGGTGTTCGGAGCGGCGAAGCCGCACTGCGCTTATCTGTTTGCCAATCGCCGCGCGACTCGGATGAAAGTGCTGGTACACGATGGGATTGGCGTATGGCTGGCGGCACGTCGCTTGAACCAAGGTAAATTTCATTGGCCAGGCGTTCGGCAAGGCAGTGAAGTGCAGTTAGATACCGAGCAACTTCAGGCTTTGGTACTAGGTCTACCTTGGCAACGCGTGGGGTCTGACGGAGCTATTACGCTGCTTTAAAAACTGTAATTAGCATCTCGGTTTGCTGCCGCAAGCGGTCTGCTTTGGTAAAATCCACGGTATGACTTCCTCGCCCAATCTCGATCAAATGACTCCCGACCAACTGCGTGCATTCGCTGCGCAGCTGACGTCAGACGCCAGGCAATTGGAGCGCGAGTAACGTTAAGGCATTAAAGGACTACTCTCTCCTTTTCCACGGAGGAATCACGATGTCCAACGCAGACCTGCTCCCTTCCCTGCTTTTCAAAATCAACGAAAACCAACTCGCGCTCGAGGCCGCCCTTATGGAACTTACGCTTTGGGTCGAGCAGCGTGGATCAGACGACGTAGCCCAGAACGTTCGGGGGGCCTTGGAGGCAACTGACAAGAACGAAGAGTTCATCAGATTGACTCTTGCGGTGCTTATGACACCGGAGTTACCAAGTGCGACCATTTATTCATGCGCTACCCGTATGGGCCGCGAAGCTTGAGACCCTGAGCCACGTAACGTAGAACCTAATCAACTTGCAGGGCAGCGGCAGCCATCGAAAATAACCTGGCCTCTATTACGAGCTAAGTTCCTTGACCCACCTCCTCCACGGCTTGGGCATACCTCTGGGTCGCCTCCATCACCAATACCTTACGCTCGTCACGATTGATAAAACCCTGCTTTAAGTATTTTTCGGCAAGCCGCAGTAGCTCTTCGTATTGCTCATGAGCCGTCATACGGATCTCGGATTTTGAGAGCAATGAATGCCATTCTTCAAGCGCCTGTGCTTTTCGATTTTCATTTATGACGACGATTCTCAATGCATGTGTTGCGGTAGAGCTCAGGAAGCAATGCGATGTTCACTGTCGACGACGTATGGCAAGTATCTGTCGGTCTCGTCTGCTTGATTACGTCCCCGCGCATCGGTGCCAGTCGCGCAATCAACCGATTTTGCACCGGCACCGCGATCGCCTGATCATCCATCGCATCGATTAAGTCCTCAACCAAAGCATTGAAGTCGCTGCGGCTGACGTTCTGCCCCTTGTGACTTTCAGCCATGCTGTCACCGGTATAGATACAAGGCCCGCCAGCCTCAACACAAAATTGCTCGATCAGTTTGTCACGTAGCCGCTGGATATCAATCTTGCGAAAGCGCTCAACGATTCGCTCATCCTGAGCAATGTTCAGCAGCATGCCCTCAACAATTCGGGTGATGCCGGGACGCTCGCCAAGAGCCTGATAAAGGCTGTCATCCTTGGCCGGCTTTTGCACGCAGGCACTCAGTGATAGAACCAGAAAAAGTAGGAACAAGCGCATCAGAAACTTCCTTGCACAGAAAGGTACGTGCCATTCTGGTTTTTTAGCGTGGCGATCTCGCCCAGGCGTGCGTATGCCAGCACTACCGACAAATGTTTGTTAGGGAAATATCCTAAAAATAGATCCGCCCAATCGCTTTCCCCGGCGAATGACAGGTTGTCCGGTTTTTCTCGATACTCCACGCCTACCGCCCAACGTGGATTGAACAATACGGCCAGGGAGCCCTCCTTGAGCAGACTGCGCGTGTCGCGACGGTCACCACCGAACCCCAACAACCCAAGCTCATTGGCACGGCTATAACGCAGACTTCCGTTGACAAGCAGGTTATATCCGAACGCTGCGCCCATGAACAAGCGACTGGCGGCCATGTAGCCCTCTGTGTCGCTGTCTCGCTTAGCGCCGACCAAGCTCGGGATCAGGAAATCTCGTAGATGTTTGTATTCGAGGCCTAGGGAAACCTGAGGCAGATCGTCGTAAATTAAATCGCCGAACAAACGCAACTTAACGCCGAGCACGTCCTGGTCGAGGCTGTTCTCAGGCAGCCTCAGTTTGTGTATTAAAGAGCCGAGATCAAAGCGCTGTCGGGCGAAAGATAACTCGACGCGGTTGTCATAGGCCACGGCCAGCCCAGCCACATCCAGCCGATAATCGGGCAGGTTGACTGTGGTCGCGAACACAGTTGCGCCCCACTCATTTTTTTCGCCGTAGCCGGCAAGCATTGCCCAAGGCGTAATTCCTCCGCCTGCCGCGCCCTCTAGGCTACTGGCACCACCTGTAGCAATCAGGCGTCCGTTATCGGCGAGGGTGGATTGGTGAATTAAGCTGACGAGGCAGCCGATCACCAAAAACAAACGTGAGGTCATATCGTTCAATGAACCATGGATGTACGAAAGCTTAAGGGCAACGCCACCCAGGCCTCGAATGCTGGCGCTGTGAGCGGGCGGCTGATCAGATAACCCTGCGCCGTATCGCAGTGCCAGCGCTCGAGTAAACTTAAGCTGTGCTCGTATTCGACTCCTTCGGCGACCACTTTGAGTCCGAGGTTGTGGCTCATTTCGATGGTTGAACGGACGATCACTGCGTCCTCGCTGGTTTCATCCAAGTCACGGACGAAGGACTGATCAATTTTCAACTCCTGCACAGGGAGTCGCTTGAGGTGAGCCAAGGACGAGTAGCCAGTGCCGAAGTCATCCACTGACAGGCTAATGCCGCAATCACGCAATTGGTGAAGGACTTTTAATGCCCGCTCTGGCTCCCGCATGACAGCGCTTTCAGTGATTTCAAAGATCAGTTGTTCTGCCGGCAGGCTGTAATTCTGTAGTAGCGCCAACACACGAGCGGCCAGGTCATCGCTAATCAAGTCATCGGCGGATATGTTTAGCGACAGCTGCAAGCGCAACCCCCGCTGATTCCACTCCGATAGTTGACGCATGCCTTCGTTGATCACCCAATTGGTCAGTATCTGAATGCTTCCAGTACGTTCCGCCAAAGGAATAAATTCAGCAGGCGAAACCATGCCCAGTTGCGGGTGCTGCCAGCGCAACAAGGCTTCTGCTTGGCTGACGCGAGCTTCACGGATATTTAACTTGGGTTGGTAATGCAGTAGGAACTCACCTTTGCTTGCCGCGTGACGTAGGTCGCGAATCAAAGTGATCTGACGACGATGGGCCAAGTCACGCCCGTGCTGATAAATTTGTAAATGGCCGGGCAACTTTGCGGCGTCTTTCATAGCAATAGAGGCGCGTTCCAGCAGGTTCTGTGCGCTTTGCCCATCAGCGGGGAATGCCGCAATACCGAGATTGCAATCAAGAGCCAGATCGTGACCGTTGATTTGCTGAGGTTTAAGCAGTAATTGCTGAAGCTGGTCAGCTACTGCGACTGCCGCTTCACCGTCGAGGCCATCAAGCAAAAGGAGGAATTCCTCTGCTATCAAATGCGCCACGGTATCACCTGGACTTAGCAACACTTGCAAGCGCTGACCGGTTTGACGGAGCAATTGACCAACTGTCTCGGGATCAGCTGTTTCGTTGATATACCGAAGATTTTCAATGCTGAGAAAGATCAACGCCATGGGTCGTTGTGCTGCAATCGCACTACCTAGTCGCTCCATGGCTAACGTACGGTTTGGCAAGCCTGTGAGTGGATCATGCAGAGCGTTGTGAGCCAACTGCTGTTCACGCTCAGCGATGCCACTCTGCATCGAGTTGACTGCATTGGCCAGCAATCCGAATTCGTCGCTTCTGCGCAGTATCACAGGGGTCTGATAGTCGCCCTGGCCGATCCGCTGCGCTGCCAGCGCCAGCGATCTAACTGGCTGCGACACACCACGGGCCAATAGCAAAGCGCCGACTAACGATGCAAGCAAGGCTATCAAGGCAATACCAAGGATTTTTTCATCCAGCGGTGCAAACGCTTGCATGGCTGCATCGATTGGACTTTGCAGTAAAGCTATAACCTGACCGTCATACTCACTCGCGGCGCCAGCCAACACCAAAGACTGGCTGAGGAAGTTATGCTCCAAGTGCTCCGTTAGCAGCACTGCGTCCTGCGGGGACGAACTCAACATCAGGCCGGTGATACTTTTGCCGAGAACGTCCGGTTGGGTGCTGATGAGCTGCCCGGGTTGCTGCTTATCAATGGTAAGAAACGATACTTCAAGACTGGTCAGCGAACGCAGCTCACTGGCAAAGGCATTGTCCATGCTGACGCCCATCACCACCCTCGCAATCGGCAGGGGTGCGAGTACAGTCGCTTCCACCAGCAAGTGTGGTTTACCCTGCAAAGGAACGATCAACATGGTTTGTTGGATGCGTCGGGCTTCGCGCAGCGCCAGGTCGTATCGAAATACCGAACCGTCTGGTACATCGTCCAGCGTGCTGGCAAGGACTTTTCCATCCATGCTAAGCAAAATCATGTCACTGGCGTTAATGCGCTTGCCATGATTGAACAGTACCGACCGCATGGTAGCGGAATCGCTGCTGGTAACCGCATCGCGGAAACCGAAGTCAGCTGCAAGTAATTGCACGCCATCGGCTAAGCGTCGACCGCGCACCTCCAGCAACCGCTCAAAGACTCGTGTACCTACCTCCAATTGGGAGTTTGCTTGACTGCGAACCGCTGAGTTGGTCGCCACCTTTACGCTGAAATACAATGAGCCAATCACCACCAGCGACAGCAGGATCAACACCGCAGTGACTTGCGCTTGAAAGCTATTCCGTAGTTTCACGGGCAGCTCGCTTAAACGCGTCACCGAAGGCACTTGGTGCGGGAGCGGTCGGAGCGGTCGTAGGCAACAGTTCCAGAGCCAGGCTGAAGGTCTGTTTGAGGCCGGTGACCGGGATCTTTATGGAGCCTGCGCTGAATGGTTTCATGTCCTTGAGTTGGGGATGCCATAGGGTGACCCGGTACTCACCAGCCGGCAAAGTTTCCAGCGTCAGTTTACCTTGATCATCGGTAACACCGAAGCGAGGGTCATCGGTGACATACACATAACCAAGCATCCAGTCATGGATGTTGCAGCCAAGCACCACAATACCTGGTTTATCGAACAGCACTGGGTCGGAGGGTGTCCCTTCGTAAAGCCGTAGCTCGAAGCGTTTAGCCGGCGAGAACGAGTACACCTGATGGCGAATATTGTCGCTGTTGGGGAACTTGATTGGTGTGCCGGTATGCACGGCCAACACGTGGGGTGCGAACTGCTGAGCTCGCTGATCCATGTCGGCCTTGAGCTGAACGTTAGCCTGACCCATAGGCCCTTGGAGGGTCACTACGACATCGGACAGAGGCTTGCCGTTTTGCTCATGCATTTCGACGTAAAGCTTGGTGACGCCAGCCCAACTATTGGCACATAACAAAACAGTGACTAGCAGAAAAAGCGAGCAAATCCTGGGCATGCCGATTCCAATACGATAGTGATTGCGGTTGGCAGTCCTTGGCGGAGTGGTAACTCAGTTGGAGGAATGGAGCAGATCATGCACCAGTCGAGGCTAATTGCCATCATGATATTTCATGCAATATGTGTTCGAGCTGCGTCAAGAGTTGACGGACAACAAAGCCCATCTACTCGTTATCGACCGTATAAGCGATATCTGAAGGTATTTGAACGAGCCCCATGAAAGACAGGACGCCGTTTCCCCCTTACGATAAAAGATAGGCAAACGGTTATGTTTATGACTCATAGCAACCACAAGAGTGGGGAATTCTTGGGCCAGGAGCGGCGCCGCCGCTGGAGCCCAGAGCAAAAACTGGCCATGGTTCGCGAGAGTCTTGAGCCAGGGCAAAGCGTTTCGGTGGTGGCTCGGCGCAACGGCATCAATGCCAACCAACTGTTCCTTTGGCGCAAGCTGTATCAGGACGGCAGCCTGTCGGCGGTCAGTGCTGGCGAAGCCGTGGTAGACGAGCTCACTGAAGCCTGGAATAGCGAACATCGCGGCAGCCTCGAAGACAAATGAGGAAGCCATAAAACTCTTCGCTGAACCAGTACATCAGGCTGAACTTCAGAGTCCTCCGCCAAGCTGGAAACGCATACCTGGACACATCACCTGAAGCCGCGAGATCGAGCCGGGCTTAAGACCGAAGGTGCGACCTCTCCATGTAAGCGTCTGCTAATCACACCTTGCGACCTTGGGTTTTTAGCTGGCACTACTCCTTGGATAAAAATCGTTCGGTGATCATCGCCACCGCCTGCGCCGGAGACGTCAGGGCTGTGTCTATATTAAACGGAGCGCTTTCCCACGCCTCATATTCATGATCCAGTACAGATTGCCAGGTTGGTGGAGTCAGCCCAGGAATATCAATCTTTCTGGTTTCTACCCGGCGCTGGTGTTCATGTTTATCAGAGCAGATCACTTGGATGTTCACTAATGGAGCACCAGAGCGTGTGGCGATATCGCTCCACGCCTTTCGGCTTTCAATTACTGGGTTAACACAGTCAACTATGACCGTGCTGCCAAAACGAAGATTGCTCAGAGCAAGCTCATTGGCGACCATGTAACCGCTCCGTCCTACATCTAGTGCAAGAGCACCGGAGTCTCGAATAGCCTGCTCAATCGTATCGATACGCAAATACACGGCACTTGTTCTGGTGGCAAGTTCACTTGCGATAGTCGTTTTTCCGGTACCTGGAAGGCCGCTGAAGACAATGAGCATTCTATGTCCTTAGGTTAAAGTTTAGGTGGCTGCCAGTTATCTCAAAGATGTGCTGATGCGGCTGCCGACACAGCGAGCGAGTGAGATCGGGCAACTGCTGCCGCATGCGTGGGTGGCGGCAGAAACCACGTAAGCCCCCCATGCTTTGGGATTTACAAGGATGGCGCAATCAACGGAGTAGTCATAACGATGATTTTGGTTGTTGAAGGTATCAGCGCCAGCGGGAAAACCACTTGGTGCGCTAAGCATGGAGGGCAACATGTCATTCCTGAAAATGGCCGTTTTGAAAACGAGCCGGATCGGATAAAGGATCCAGTCGGAGCAGCAACTTTTTGGGCAGAGCGAAACGTGGATCGCTGGCAAAAAGCGTTGGCCATGGAAGACATTTCTTCGTGGGCTTTGTGTGACAGTGCCCCTCTCAAGCTCCACTACATTTGGAGCCTTTGGCAGATCGGCGAGACGAGCGAACACGACTGGCGAATAGAGTTGGACTCCACAAGAGAAACGATCGCACAAGGACGTATTGGCTTTGCTGACTGTTACATTGTTGGCCGCATAGATCCTCAGCTCGCGCGAGAACGAGCCAAAGCAGACACCACCCGCCGACGGAGTAGATTCGAGCTACATGTGCGCCTCCAACAAGCTCTGCTGACCTGGTACTCAGCTATGGATGAAGTGCTACCCGGCAGAGTGCGATTCGGGCTTCCTTCAAAAATGCCCACCGTGGAAAACCTTGATGGGAGATATTCGGTGACGGCCTTTGATCAAATGATCGCATCGCTCCCCAGAAAATAATCAGCACTCCTGCCGACAGGGATTTGAGAGGCTGATGCAGAGAACGTGAATTGACGTGAAAGCAATGTACAGGCGTATTAGCCAGCCGCTTACACAGATGGGGGCGCCGACGCCAGTTGGATTTCAAGATGAGAGCCCAATCCTGGAACTGGCCGGGCTGGCCTTCATCGAGCGTAAGGAAAACGTCGTACTGCTGGGGCCGTCGGGCGTTGGCAAAACACACTTGGCCAGCGCTCTGGCTCATCGGGCGATCATGGCAGGCATTTCCACCCGATTCATCTCTGCCGCCGACCTGACTTTGCAACTCGTCGCCGCGCACCATCAAGGGCGCCTAGCTCAGTATTTCAGTCGCGTTGTTCAACGCTCGAAACTGCTGGTGATTGATGAGATCGGCTATTTGCCGTTTGGCCGTGACGAAGCCAACTTGTTCTTCAACGTGATCGCCAAACGGTACGAACATGGCAGCTTGGTGCTGACCAGCAACTTGCCGTTCAGCCAGTGGGCAACGACCTTCGCGGACGACTCGACACTGACCGCTGCGCTGCTGGATCGGCTTCTGCACCATGCGCATATCGTCCAGGTCAGCGGACAAAGTTATCGACTGAAGGACAAGCTGAAATCAGGTCAGGTGGTGCCGAGAGAAACGGCCTCGCCACAGAAATAAACAGACCTCAAACACCGTCGGGGTGGGTCAGTTTTACTTCGGTAGGGTGGGTCAGTTTTCAACCGGTGTTGACAACTATGGGGCCCTCGACACGTTCGACTATCCGGTAACCCAAGCCGAAGCTCAGGCCCTATGGGATTACTTCCTCGACTGGGGGTTGGCAGCCTTCGGCGACTATCAAGACGCTATGGCTAGCAATGAGCCCTTTCTGTTTCATGCCCGCATAAGCGCGGCGCTAAATATTGGCTTACTGGATCTCCGCCAGCTATGCAGCGATGTGGAGTCTGCGTATTGGTCAGGCAGCATTGCACTCAACGCCGCCGAGGGCTTTATTCGACAACTGATCGGCTGGCGTGAGTATGTCCGAGGCGTCTACTGGCTGAAGATGCCTGACTATGCCCATGGCAATGCCTTCGGTAATACGAGGTCGCTTCCAGAGTTCTATTGGACGGGCGCGACACAGATGAACTGCATGCGCCAAGCCATCGGCCAGAGCCTGGAGCATGCCTACGCTCACCATATCCAACGGCTGATGGTGACCGGTAATTTCGCCCTGCTCGCCGGTATCGCACCGAGTCAAATATGTGAATGGTATTTGGCGATCTATATGGACGCCTTCGACTGGGTGGAGCTACCCAATACTCTGGGCATGGTTATGCACGCCGACGGTGGCTATCTAGGCTCCAAGCCTTACTGCGCGAGCGGCCGATACATCAAGCGCATGTCCGACTATTGCCGTGGCTGCGCCTACAAGGTTAGTGAAAGCACCACAGAAGACGCCTGTCCTTTCAACGCGCTCTATTGGCACTTCCTGATGCGTCACGGCGACCGCCTGCGCGGCAATCAACGCATGGCTATGATTTATAAAAACCTCGACCGCATGGATGAATCCAAACGGCAGGCGCTATGGCAACGCGGCCAGTTGTTGCTCGACAAATTAGACAACGGTGAGTCGTTGTGAAAAAAAGTGAGCTTCCAGTCAAAACCTGCGTCACCTGCGGCCTTCCCTTCACATGGAGAAAGAAATGGGCACGCTGCTGGGAGGAAGTTCGCTACTGCTCGGAGCGCTGCCGGCGCAGCAAAAGCCAAACCAAGAAAAGGGCCATCAAAGGCCCCTTTGTACTCAACCCAAAATTACTTGGTCAGACACCACTCGACTGTATCTGAGCCATGTTCTGTCTTCCATTGCTTCAAATCGCGATGGTTATGCGTTCAAGCCGATCCAACCATGAAAGCCCACGTAGAGGCCGACTCCAATAATCAGCACGTGTGTTCCCCTTTGGTTGAGAGTCGGGCTTTGGGTGCCGACGTTAGGCACCTTTTTAATTTTCATCTGCTGAGTTTCATCTGCAGACGAGGTTAGCCACGAGCCAGATATCGACCAGCAAGGGCTCAGTCGCATTCATCCAGGCGACCTGCGATGCCAATGCCGATACCTCAGAGCAAACCCAGCAACAAACTGCGCTGTGGGTGGCCTGGGCTACATCGCAAGCGAACCTTCTCGACCCACTCCACCCAAACACTTCATCTGTCACTTGGCTCACCGTCGAAATTGAAAGCTGGTTCAACGGCTATGGGATGGCACGTACAGAAAAGGACTGGTGGTCAGAATGATAGAGCAAGGCTGGTTACCCTTAGTTCGTCCAGGCTCTTCTTGGCTTGCCAGCTAGCTATGCGGCTCAGTCGGTACGAAACGTAGAACCTCCTCAACACTACGAGGCTGCTCCCTTGCCCCCATCAAAAGGGCATCCAGTTAGCCGGCAATGGGATCACCAATCGGGCTCCGGCTCTGTACCCAAATGAATCGACATAATCAGCGCACGCCGGTAGTGCAACGGGGTGGCATTCAACTCGAGGGAAAGAAGTCGGTCAGCCGCACCAACCAGGGCGTCAATCCGCTCGCGAGGCACTGCTACATACGCAACCAGCCGTTTCCCGCTTGCTGCCATAGACCCGATTCCCTTTGGAGGATTCTATGTCTTGCATCAATCGAGGATTCTGCGTATAGCTGGCACTCGACCTCTGGGTATTTGAAACTCTCCGGGTAGAGCACTTCGCCCTTCAGAGTCAGAATCATATGCTCATGACAATCAGTCTTATCGACCTCCATCATGCACGCTGCCTGAGACGAGTACGGTCTTGCGCCGAACTCCTCACTCATTTTAGGTGTGTGGCCTAGCAGCGTCACAGCTCTCTTAGCGACGGCGCGATAATTCTCGAAACCTCCAACTACTGACTAATGAAGACGTTCATACACCTCTCCTCTCTCGAATCTCCGAGTTGGCATCACAGTACACCCTATACCTAAATATGGAGGGCGTTCGCTTTGCCTTCCCCAAGCACGAAGGTGAACAGCTGAATTATTGCTCCGCTCACAGGTAAATCCAAAAAACGGCGAATTATTTTTTGTACATCAAGTCGCGCACGCACGCTTGGTTGAACAGATAACATGGCCCGCACTCAATGATTGAAAATAGCTCCTCGATATATCCGCAAATAAACTTGAGAGTGAGCCTTTCGATTTATCATGATAGGCAAGCGAAATATCTAAATTACCTATTAGTGGAAAGCCTTCAGACTCGCCCAACACACGAAGCTCGTCATGAACAGTGCTCAACAACACAGCAGATACATAACAGCCAGACGACAAGGCCGCGAGAATCCCAGCATGGCTTGTACTATGATAACTTATCCGGTACGCCTTTTTGACTCGATTTAAAGCGTTTAATATTAAGTCTCTATCTCCGCAGCCCTTAGTAAAAAGCGCTAGAGGGACAGGATTTCTTTCAACAATTTTGCTCTCGTAAGTGCAAACCCATTTCAGGGGTTCTGAGTGAAGGAGTTCCGACGGTACGCTCGACGGGCATCCCTGCGTCAGCACAACATCAAGCTCGCCAACTTCATAGCTCTGCCAAATTTGACTGCTGTATCCGCAATGCACCTCGATTTCAATATCAGGAAAGCGGTCTGCACAACACTTTATAATTTCCGAGAAGTAGTTAGATGCGTAAGTATCAGACGTCCCAACTCTAACCACACCCTTGTAAGATTTATCAGTTAATTTTGCTACTGCTTGATCATTAACTTCCAAAATTTTTATTGCATAAGCAAGCATACTATCGCCATGAGCAGTCAGCTCCAGCATTCGCTTACCTCTAACGAAAAGATCTGAACCTAGATGGCCTTCAAGTTTTTGTATTTGCTGACTGATAGCAGATTGGACGCGGCATAACTTCTGGGATGCCTTGGAAAAACTTTTAAGCTCGGCAACGGTGACAAATGCACGTAGCTGATTCATGTCCAAATTCATTTTGATAATCCATCATCACATTCCGAGATAGGGCATATCATAATTATTAACGCGTAGCTAGTCAATCTATGGCTTACTATCGAAGCCTAAATTAATAGGGAGTCAAATGATGGCGTCAAAGATTATCGGAAAAATCAACATCAGTGCTTACGACTTAGAAACCGACGTTAAATATCTTAACTCGGTCACTAAGCAGCCTGAAGAATATGATGAGTTTGGCCAAGGGTATTGGAAAAACCTTTCTATTTATAACGCAAGCGGCGACGCATCGGACACTCAATACAGGAATACCGAGCAATGCTTTCCTACTGAACATGCGAAACTTTGTCCGGGCATCCAAAATCTGGTATCGCAGCATTTTAAACTCGACAACCTCAAAATGATCCGCGCTAGAAGCCTCGTCGACGGCTTGGTTATACCGCACCGCGACTTTGTTGAGCTTGATAAAGCGACAACCTACTTCCGGGTTTTCGTAGCCCTTGAGAATAACGACGAAGCCTTCCACTCTGACGAGCGTGGCGTTTTCCAAATGATGGCAGGTGAAGTCTGGTTTTTGGACGCGGGGATCAGCCATGCAGCTGTGAATTTCGGACTGAAAAGCCGTATGTTTCTCTGCCTGGACTTCATGTATGAGGGCGAGTTTGAATATACCGATATTTTTGCTGCCCCTTCCTCGCTTGACCCCTATCGCAACTCCTTCCATATAAAACGCGAACCCTTCTCAGAAATCAATAAAAAGGAGGTAATTGCCGCGACATCAAAAATTATCAATCGCTTTACTTTCAAAGATATAATATTCGCTCTTTCCAAATATCATTTCATTTATGATTTGCCAGTATCATCTTGCTACGACTGGATAATTAGTGCCGCAGAGCAGGCAAACAATGGCGAAATCATTAAAAAGGCTAAGTCTTTGCGTCGATATCTTATTGAGAAAAGAGACATGGGTGAGCGCTATACAATAAACGACTGGAACGTGTAATCTGGAGCTTCGCTATGAACACTTTAGAAAAATATTCACCATTACTATTTCTCTTAATGTGGAGTAGCGGAGCCATATTCGTCAAGCTAGGGCTTGAGGATGCGTCTGTTTCCGTATTCCTCACTATACGCTCCGTAGGTGCTAGTTTGGCGCTGATTATCGTATGCGCCTTAATTGCAGGCGAGCGCGGATTAAAAGAGACATTGTTATTGCCAAAACGCTTGCTGCTACGAGCAATACTGATTGGCGTCTTGTTGCAAGTAGTCTATCAGACGGCTTACTTTTTAGCCCTCAACTACAAATTAACTCCAGGGGTTCTTGCAATAATTTTAGGCCTTCAACCAATTTTAACCCCGATATTCGCGAATGAAAAAATAGGCAAAGTAGGATGTTTTTATTTACTTCTTGGATTGACAGGTTTGACAATCGCTATTTTTGGGGCGCGCGACCTTGGTGCCGTAACCATGCTTGGACTGTTCTTCGGCCTGATATCTGTCATAGCTATAAGCGCCGGTTCAGTTATGCAGAAGAAGTCCGTAATCGATCCTGTTATCGCAGCTTTCTACCAAGCTCTGACCGCATCTTGCATTTTTCTATTACTACTCCCTTTCACCGAGATAACACTTAACTTAACCCCCACATTTATAGTCTCAGCCACATGGATGACGATTGTAGTATCAACATTGGCCGTATTACTTTTATTCCGTATGTTAGCGAAAAATTCAGCAAGCAAGGTCGGCGTACTTTTCTACATGGTTCCAGTAATCACAATGCTTTTGGACTACCTCACATTCGGAAATAAAGTCACTTGGATTACTATCATGGGAGCTTTATTAGTGATCGTAGCAGTAAAAGGCTTCGGAAAAGTCCAGCTTACCCCGGTCGTTCTCACATCTAAGGCTTAGAGCAACCACATAGTACAACTGATGCGAAAAACAGCTTGATGCGGGCGACCTCTCCTTTATTCATCTCGGCCCGCCCTTCGTTTTGCCGGAGAACTCAAAAGATCGACTCTCAATGATCTCCAAAAAAAAGGGCCAAAAAGGCCCTTTTGTACTCAAACCAAAATCACTTGGTCAGCCAGGACTCGACGGTGTCAGAACCGTATTTCGCTTTCCACTCTTTCAAAATTTTGTGGTTGCCGCCTTTGGTTTCTACAACTTCGCCAGATTCTGGATTCTAGTAGACCTTCACTCGGCGTGGCTTGCGGCTGCCAGTTTTAGACTCGGTGGCTGGAGCACGGCGACCAGTTTGAGGATCAAGCAGATTGACCACGTCTTTCAGGCCCCGCCCATAAAACGTGACCCACAGATCAAACGGTCTGTAATTTTTGTTCCGAGCCGCCAGATGCGAAATTGCACTTCACTTGACCACCTGTTTGCATTCGACCTGACCACCGATTGCATCGGATTTGACCAGCATGCTTCGTGGCCGTGACCGACAGAGAACGGCCAAAAGCAGACCATGGACACGCAGCTAATACGTCAGTAATGTGCAAAAAAATATGCCGTTTTCCCCCTTCTTGATGTCGCATTTACAGACTCGATTTTTTGATTGTTCAAGGGATTACGCATGAACATGGAATGTTATGCGACATCGCATGTCGCAAAATTTATTGTTATGCCAAAAGCCGTACGGCACCTCAAAGTTGAATGATCGGAGCAACAAAGTGGAAATCAAGATTGATATATTGGATTCTCCAACAGAAAAGGATCAAGGAGTTCTGAATGATAAGTTTTCAGAATATCTTCAAATTCAATATCCAAATATACCGCCAGAATCGGAAGATAAAATATTTATGGTGGTTGCACACGATGAAGTAGGCGACTACATCGGTGCAATAAGCTGTAATTGTTACTGGGATGGCTTAGAAATTGATACCTTTTGGGTTAAGGAATCTCATCGCGGTAGAAAAGTCGGTTCTATGCTATTGGAAAAAGCAGAAACGATTGGCGCCAACAATGGGGCAGTAGTTGCATTCTTAAAAACCGTTGATGCTAAACAGTTCTATGAGCAGCATGGGTATGAGATTTATGGTGTTCTTGAGGATCGACCAATCGGGACTAACCTGTATCATTTAAAGAAACGGCTAGTAAAACATGCATAACAATTGGTTCAAACCGTTCGCTTCGCTCACTGGGACGGGCTAAAGCCCGCCCCTTAGCCAAATGCTGGTCAGCGTCCGCATTGGGTCGTCTTCTGCCGAACATGATCAAGAAGCGTGCTGGTCGAATCCGGCCCAAAGGACTGGTCAGGTCGAATGCAAACGGGCGGGCAATTCTGTGCAACTCCCCAGCCAGAAACTGGATTGCCGCGTGGAGTCCTGCCATGTCCCTCCATACCTGATGTTGGGAGCTACAAGGATAGTGGATGTAAAGAGGGCATGCAGAGCCCGATTAACGTGGTCGACAACTACCTGAAAACAAAAAATATGAAAAAAAGTTACCTAGCCTAACCGACTGTATTCTCTACATAAAATCGAAACTAACTGTTAGTAACGCCCCGGAACTGTTGCAGTTGATCAGTGCGAAAACGGGTTCAGGCTTTTGGATCATGGGCAAGCACACTAAACGTCACAACGCCCCAAATGATCAGCTCGTCGCCTTCGAGGATGTAACGCGGCGGGTAACCTGTGTTTTCAGACATCAGGATGATGTTGGGGCCTCGTTTGCAGAGACGCTTGCATACCGGCTCAGAGTTCACTGCAGCAATGACGATATGCCCGTGCTCAGCAGTCATCGAGCGATCAACCACCGCCATGTCGCCATCGAAAATACCTGCGCCTTCCATGCTGCTGCCCTCTATCCGTACCAGGTAGATATGCGGCGCCCGAATGTCCAAGATCTCGTCGATGGAGATATGCTGCTCGAGATGATCGGCTGCTGGAGAGGGAAAACCCGCTGGGACTCTGAACGAGTAAAAGGGAAGCTGAACTCCCCCTGCTGCCAAGGGGCCGAGGATGGTGACGCTCATGAGAAATATCTTAAGCCATAACTGTACATTTATACAGTTAACGTCGAAGACTGCTTGCGGTCAATCTCGGGCACTGACAATTGCGACCGGTGGGATTTCTGAGTGGACGTTTGAAAGTTGGCCAGGAAGTCATGAGCGCTGCAATCTGACCGAATTTTGATGTGGCGCCCGAGGTTGTGAATCGCATTCCACCGCTAACCGGTTTGCATTCAAACCACCAAGTGCATTGGTTTTTCCCAAACCAAAATGGACGCGGAGCAAGGCATGCGACAGGCAGAGGTCAGCCAGAAGCAGGCATTCGGCATCAGGAACCAACAGTGAAGAAGCGTCGAATGATTTTATCGCGTTGCCGCCTACCAGAATTTCCACCATAGCTTGCGCGGCAGTGGCAGGTCATGAAGACGTAGGTACCAGATACGCGGCTTGAGGGCATTGTCCCACGGGCAAATCCCGAGGTATTCGCTCAACGCTTCATAACTCAAACGGTTGCTTAACCCAAATTCTGGCACTTCCACCTCGCGGTCGCCCAGATAGTAGATCTTTTGCCGCTCATCCTCAGGGCAATCATCTTCCTCAAAGTAAAACTCAGCTGATGCCCAGCGTTCTTCAAACGGTTTCAAGGGCCCGAATTGCTGCACCGGGCTATCGCATGAATGCAGTCGTGATCGCGTGAGAACTCCGTTCTCGATGAACGCGTAGCCGTAGGTGCCTCCGGAGTCGTACTGGCAGAACGGGATGATCATTGCTGGCGAGCCCAGAGTTCGATGCAATTCCCTGGCGTTATAGTGAGGATTTTCCAGCAGCGGCATAGTCAGCGCGTCGCTGCTGATCACCCAGATATCGCCGTATTGCTCAACAGCCACATCATTAATCTGGCGAGTGTCGAAGCGCGGGGGGCATTGATCGAGCACCTCAGCGCGCTTGTTGAACAGATCAGACACCACCTGCTGAGGATTAAAGTCGATCTGCGGAGTACGGAATGCGATTGCCGCTTGCGAAACGCCCACGTGGGTATCCTTACTGAGGGTTTTTTTGGTGGTTACACGGACAGTTGTATCGGCCCTGCTGCTTTGGGCTTGAGTGCTCGTTGAATGAAAGAAAACTCATCAGTTGTCTGGCTAAGCTGCTAGTAACAGTGAATGTGATCGTCCGCTTTGGGTCGATCGGCACTTCGTGTCAGGCAGTAATCGGCCAGAAGCGGGCATTCAAGCCATGGGCAATAAATCTGTCCCGTTATTACTGCATCGCTTCGATACAGTGAAAAGTTCTCGACCGAGAGCTCGTGCAGTGTCCATATGAGCAGTCAAATCCTGCGTTTCCGATTCGAGCAGGAGTTCGGACGTCACGACGCATACGCCGCAATAATCGAAGATCCCATGGTCAATCTGCGTCTTCATGGCGTCGGCATAGCCGTGCCGCTCATAGGTTCCCCCGTCGGCGCCGCCGACACCGACAAGATGAACCCGCAGGTGGCGAAGCTTCTTCACCAGCTTGGCATCTGAACTGAAATCGAACGCCCAGCCATTGGCGAACACGCGATCGATCCATCCCTTGAGAAGCGCTGGCATCGACCACCAGTAGACGGGATAGACCAGCACAAGGGCGTCGGCGCGATCGATCCGCGCCTGCTCGGCGGCAACATCGGCGGGGGGCGGTGCCTCCCTGTGATGGACAGCGAGATCAGCCGCGGTGAACCTCGGATCGAATGCTTGCGCAGAGAGATCCGCGATTTCGAAGGAGTTGCCGGGATCGGCCAGGGATAAGCCTTCGGCGACTTGCGCAGCGAGGCTATGGGTGAGGGACTGGGGATCGTGATGAGCAACAACGATGAGTGCGTGCATGTCGAAAACTCCTGCGAGTGATTGAGGGCGTGAGGGCGAACCTTATATACTCATGGTAAGTTACGTTATTAAGTTACTTTTGGTATATAGCCATGTCAAGCATTGAGACAAGAAAGCAGGATTCCAGTCCGAAGCCGCGTCGGCGCATGTCAAGAGAAGAGAGGCAACGCCAATTGCTGGACGTCGCCTGGCGGTTAGTCCGGGAGGAAGGCACGGAAGCCTTGACGCTTGGACGGCTTGCCGAACAAGCTGGCGTGACAAAACCCGTGGTTTACGATCATTTCAGCACGAGGCCCGGGTTGCTGGCGGCGCTCTATCAGGAGTTCGATGCTCGCCAGACCGCACTCATGGACGCCGCGCTTCAGACGAGCGAACCCACCTTGCTGGAAACTGCGACGGTCATCGCATCGTCTTACGTCGACTGCGTGCTTCTCCAGGGCAACGAGATACCCGGCGTGATCGCGGCGTTGGCCAGTTCACCGGAGCTCGAAAAGATCAAGCGCGAATACGAAGCGATCTTCATGAACAAGTGCCGGATGGCCCTCTCCCCATTTACCAGAGAGGGTGCTATCGCGCCCGCGAGTCTTCGGGCGATGCTCGGTGCGGCCGAGGCCCTGTCCCATGCTGCCGCAACCGGAGAAATCACACCCGAGCAGGCGCAGGACGAACTCTTCGAAACGATCATCGCAATGGTCGACAGAAGCGCGCGCGGTGGCACGCACAGTGTCGACGAGGGCGGCAAACTGAGCGCCTATTGAACCGGAACGCCAAACAGCAGCTAGCTCACGAATCTATCCGACGTCCAAAAAGGGTCGTTGTAAGCTGGTCGCGATAGGCAGAAATCGGTCAAAAGCAGCCTCTTTGGCGCGCCCGGGAGCGGCCGCAAACACGTCAGTTCAATCAAGAATGGGGCGAAGGAAACTGCGCTCGTAGCTCAGGATGAATTTTTGCTCGGTAGCCTGCGTCACCAATTGAACGCACTCAGGATCTACTCCGGCCTCCCTACGGTACTGCTCATAATCTGCCAGGCTGGAAAAACTGAATAGGCAGTAAGCGATGTTGTTGGCGCCTTCGGCTGGTAGAAAGTAGCCGTGGTGGTTTCCTCCCATACGGGTCACCACACGAATCCAATGGCGAGAATAGCTTTCGAAAGCCGGGATCTGGTAGGGATCGATTACATACCTGACGTGGCAAGTGATCACTGGATCATTCCTTTGAAAATGGGAAAACCGCTATTCTACACATGCCATAAGCTGAGTCGTCGACGGCAGTTTTGGGTCGATCTCTGCCGGTCGCTCATCTAGATTCAGCGTCAAATTCGATGCAAAAAGCTGGTCAGAATGGATTTAAGCTGGCGTGCGATCCTGTGCAATTTCCGGTAGAAAGGCAATCGCTTCTTCGCGCAAGCGGCTGGCCGTACCGGGGGAATGATCCAATCAGGCATGTGGTTCACCAATGCCCAGGTAGTGACAGGCGATTAAGTGTACGCATGATAGCCTGCGGTCAGATTTAACCGTCGTGAGAACCTGCCTTGAGCACACCCAACGTACCTAGCGATTTCGAAGTAATGATCAGCGCACCAAAATTTTCGGACGACGCGGTTGGACAGCGTCAAATGAAGCGGTGGCAGCTCATCGCTAGCGACATCTACAAAAGCACCTCCATCGAAGCCTTACTTGAAGCCAGGGGCAAAGCTGAGGGTTACATCCATGGCCTGGTGGGTGCCGGGCATTTGTCGACGAGAGATACGGACAGGGATTACTTGATCCTGTGTATTGTGCAAAGACGGCGCGAGTTCTTGCAAAAATTGTTGAGCGAGTTCGGCTATGAAGGCCGGTCTCTAGTCTCGTAGCAACGGGGAATAGGTGAGGGATTCACAAAGTAGGGCCTAAGAATGAAGAGCTCCGATTGCGGTCGGAGCTCTTTGATTGAACTCTCAGATGCGTTCGCCGGTGCGCAAAAACTTCAGAAAACTCCCCCGTCCAACGCCTCGCAAAAAGCTGCCAATGACGTAATTGCCATCTTGTGCTTCGAGCAGCCAGAAACGCCCTTCTTTCCTTACGGTGTGGATTTTTCCTGTTCGCAGGATGGCACCATCTACTTTTCGGTAGCCCTCGTGTTTCTCTGCGTGGTCAAAAGAAACACCTGCACACGTGTCCTCAGCGATGAAAGCATCACTGATGAAAGCGGTAATTGGCACGCTGTATTTTCGATGTCTCGCTCGCACCAAGCGACGCAGCTGAAAGTCACTAACATCCTTACCATGAAGCTCTACTTCGACTACATCAGGCATCCGGCCAAATCTCCAAAATGACTCATTATGTGTTTGCGGTTTTTACCACTCACGCGGGCGACATCGAAAACGCGGCACCTAAGCTAGCCGTCTTTTTCTGGCCTGCCCCAGAGAGCAGGTAGACGGTGTTCTTGGTTTCAAACATATAGCCTTCGGTGAAGGATTTTCCGAAGTTACTGCGTACCCACATGCGAGGTTGGAAGCGCCCTCTGCTGTCCAGGACTACCTCATGAGCGAAGAGCGTTGCAGGAAGCAAGCCGAGCTTCGTAAGCTTTTCCTTCTCATCAGGCGCTATGGTGAGGTCGATCAAAATCCACTTTTTCACCACGCAAAATGCTTTGCCCGGGAATGCCTTTGACGCCAAGGAAATCAGGTCTTCCCGAGAGCCCTCCCATCCAGGTATGGCCTCACCCTCTCCGTAAAAAAGCTGCGCGACTTCCTCCAATGTTGCCATTTCAAGTTCTCAATTTGATTGAACGCGGATGAGTCGCCAGCCTTCAAAGCTTGATAATCAACTCAGGATCAAAACCGGTGCTCTGCCCAGGATAACCGCGTGGATTTGAGACCACATGGCATCCATTTTTGGTGAAGCTTGCTGCCACATGAGTGTGCCCATAGACCCAAAGATCAGCCTTGCCCAGAAGCTCCGGCCATTCGTTGGCGTAGGCTGCGTCTAGGTGTGCGGGAAGATCATCAGCCACGTGATCCAAACCCGGAGAGTGATGAGTGACGACAACAGTTTTACCGGCGAAGGGCTTGTCCAACTCCTCAGAAAGCCAGGCGTAAGCCGCCCTTGATTTAGCGATCAAGTCATCTGGACGCAAGCGTCGGAAATTTGCATCGGTTCTGATCACGGTGAAATCGTTCATGCATTCCCAAGCGATGCGCTTCGCCGCAACGACATCCCCAGTTGAAGAGTAATCCGTCCAAGCCGTTGTAACCAAAAACCGGGTTTGATCGAGGATCAGCACTTCGTTTTCGAGTACATGGACATGCGGCATTGCCGCTTCCTTCATCTTGCGTAGGGTGTGATCAATGTGGCCACCGTAGTACTCATGATTGCCGCACACGTAGATCACCGGACACTGGAATACCTCGTTCGCCCATTTAACGCCACGTGACTTGATATCAATGTCGCCAGCGAGAATTACTACGTCCGCGTCGCTAGAGGCGGGCTCGAACGGAGCGAACTCGTTGTGCATATCTGAAAAAATTCTGAGTTTCATACCGTATCAGTCTCGAGTTATTCCAGATTTTTTGGCATCAATGCTGTGGAACACTCCTGAACTGTCGACACGTTACGGTTGGGGTCTTCGTAGATGGTTTTCGCTTTCGTGAGCGGACTCGTGCCGCTCGTGCCATCAAAAGACGTGCTGTAAACCACTCCACACTCGACTTTGTGGAGCAACACATATTCGCCGCCATGGCCGTATCCAGCGGTCAACTCGATCAAAGTCTCCATACGATCTAAAGAAGTGGCGTTCATCCAGGGCGGTGTAATGACCTGTACCACCTCAACCAAATTGGACTCATTGCTATCCGCGAGTATATCGACCAACACAGAGGCGCTAGTTGCTATCAATTTCTCAATGCGGTGCCCTGACCCTTCGCAGATCCGGCGTACGACTTGATACCAAGGATCCATCGATTGCCGCTCAAGCATTCTCCAAGCCGATTGCCCGTTTCCAAAAAATCCAGGCAAACGAACTGAGTAAGACTCATCTGAGATAAACATTTTTTAGATACTCGTCTGTGGTACGCAAGTGCGGCACCACACTTGAATTTTCGCTTCCATGCCCATTTAACAAACAGCTCGTTGCTTCCATGACCGAAAGAAATACCAACGTTTGCTGGTTTGAATCGCGTCAATACATCTAATACGTTTACGATCCTTCGAACTCGATTAGGTCAATGCGAGGCGCCATCGGACGCCTAGAGGCAGCTACAACGGCAGCTCACAAGGCTTTCAACCGGCATCGTCCATAATAATAACACTGATCGACGTTTATTTAAACACTTCGAGTGTGGCCCTATCCTCGCTTTTTAGGGGCAATCATGTCGCTCAAGAAAGAGATCGCCGCAACGATCCGAGTAATCCGGTCGGTGCGTGGGCTGGCATACGAAGACTTGGCGCCTGTCACCGCGCGCACGAACATCAGTGCGCTCGAACGTGGAAAGATCAATATCACCGTTGATAAATTGATCGAGCTTTCCACGCCGATGAATTTTGACCCTGTGGCCCTTTTGGCCATTAGCATTTCCATGAGCACTGGCGAGCCCCCAGAAGCGGCTTTGGAACGAGCACGCGTTCAGTTGGAGAGTTTCCGATCAGAGGGGGGGCTGGATCTTCTGGCAACACAGATCGTTGACGAAACGCTTGTGCAGCGCTCTCGAGGGAAGCCGGAAGGCTCCAAAAATGCTCAAGCTATTAAGGAACTCAAGGCGGCAGGATTTAGCCGAAAAGATGTTATGGAAAAGCTCGGGCTATCCAGGTCTACGGTGTATGGGCATTGGAAGATATAGAGCAAACGGCATCGACCGGCCTTCTTGCTGTTTCAATTGGTGATGGCGATTTGCCTCTACAGAACCATAATCAGCATGCTCATTGCTGAGACGATGACCGATTACTGGAAAGGAAGAGTTGTGGGAGGCATCCTCGACAATCTGCAGGCCTTTCGCGGTAGAAGCTCCGTTCTGTAGACATCTCTCGTAAGCAGCTGTCAGTGATCGTCGAAAACTCAAACATTAGGATCTGATGCTTCACCACAGTCCGCCGGGGGGGCTTCTAGCTCTATATGGAAATTGAAATGTTGAGCACATACGCCAAGGGAGATGTATTTGAGGAGCAGGTGTTCGATTTCCTGAACTGTGAGATCCAGGAGGGCCGTTTTCCGTACCGATCGGAATACTGCAAGATCTACCGGAAGAAGAGCTACTTCTCTCGCGACCGTGAAGACCACATCATTTTCGACATCGCGATTGAAGTGTTCCTGCCTGGCTTCGAAAAACCATCAATGCTCGTGCTCATTGAGTGCAAGAATTACAGCAGCACGATCCCTGTTGGCGACATTGAAGAGTTCGGCTCCAAAATCAGCCAGGTCTCGGGTTTCAACGTCAAAGGGATTTTCGCATCCACGAGTGCGTTCCAGTCCGGCACCCTCAGCATTGCCCGAAACAGAGGTTTCGGCGTTTTACGTTACTTCGACCCATCGGAGTTTCGATGGGAGCTTCCTCGAGCACTGCTCACAGGTGCGCGCGGTGCAAGAGCACGTAAGCGGGCTGAGATAGAGTATGCCCTGACCAGCCCGGAGTTCCGACCAACAGTCTACAGCGCCTATGCTGTCACCCCTTTTGGTTACACGGACGGCTGGGAAGGTATTTGGAGTGGACTCGGGCTTGAAAATGGTTTCAGCGAGGATGAACTGAGGTCGATTCGCCAGCCCTCTCCTGCTACGAAGCCACGTGTCGCGTACATTTCAAGGGAAAGCATCGAAGTGCTGGCTGGACATGCGTTGAAGTCCATTTCCTACATTCGCGGCGCGGTCAGCCTTGCCAAGTTAATCGGCCAGGAACGCGATTCAAGTGGCTTGATAGTGAGTTTCCTTGAAGAGCCAGGCTCTGCTCTGGGTAGCATCACATTCAAGCCACTGGAGATCAGAATCTTCACCGGTGACAAGGACTCGCATCTGGCAAGATTCACCCTTGCTCATGAGCTCGGACACTATTCTTTAGGTCATGGGCGCTACATGACTCGTGAGTGTATTCGGTCGCAAGATATCGATCAGAGTCAGCACATCACCATCCCTAAAGGAGAAGTCGAGCGGCTAGAGTGGCAGGCAAATACCTTTGCTTCGTGCCTGCTCATGCCACGTGACGAATTTCTCACGGCTTTTGGTCTTTTGCTCCGGCATCTTGGCATTCGTAATCGGGGGCATGGCGCACTGTATCTTGATCACCAGCCTGATAATCTAAACCAATATAATCTTGTTTCGAACTCGCTAAGTGAGTACTTCGAGGTCTCGAAAACCGCGGTTCGGTTGCGTATGCGTGCGCTCAAGGTTTTGGTCGAAGCGCCATGAGCAACATATGGGCGCCCTTCAGCTATGAAGACTTCAATGCAGCCTGCATGCCTCTACGTCATTTACGGGCTCGAACCAGAGCAGCCGGCACCACTTACGCCCAGCCAATTAAGACTGGTCTCTCATGAAACGCTGAAGACCTAGCAAACCCGTTGCCAGGGTAGTCCAGCATATCCACGAGAATCTTTAACCACCTGGGTATCCTCAGAGGTGTAGTCCTAATGATGGATCAGAAAGAGGCATGCTTACCTTTCTGGCGAGCTCACCGCCCCACCACTCGAACTGTCGTAAGAAACGCGTCGATATCCCCGTACTTGTAGTTATCCAGCAATCACAATTTCCCCGAGCCTTTGGTGTGCATCCCGAAATTCAAATGGGCGTGATTGGTTCCGATGTGTATCACTTTTCACGCTGATCATCTGCTCGCTCGCTCTGTGATGGATTGTTTTCTGGCTGTAGCTGCTTTAGCTCATGCCGCAACATTTCGACCTCGTTCTGAGTCTTCTCCAACAGTGTCTGCGCATTTTTGGCTTGTATTTCGACCTGAGCAACGGATTTACGGAGAGAGGCGGATTCCTCGCGGGAATTGGTAAGCTGATCGATAAGCTGCTCTTTGGCCCCCTCCTCTCTAGCTGACGCGATCGCCAATGCATTGAGCTCGCCAGTGAGTCTCGTGATGGTGTCGCCTTGGGTGGTCACATTCTTGGCCTGCTGGCGGGAGTCGCTGAGTAGCCGCTCGTTATCTCGATTCAATCGGCTGAGCTCGTCCTGTTTCACCGAAAGTGTCTGCTGTAGCTGACGATGCTCAACCTGGATTTGTTGAAGCTGCCCTTCGTGCCGGCGCTGATCTTGATCGCGCTGCTCCTTCACCGCATTACGGTAGTGCTCAAGCGCGTCCCGGGAGTGCAGGTGCTTTTCTTCCAGGGAGCGAATCTGCTCGTCCTTCTCATGAACCCGTACTTCTAGGTCAGCGCAGCTTTGACTCAGGCGAGCGTTGCGAGTGAGCTCGGATTGCAAGCTGCTCTGGCGCGTACTCAGTTCAGATTGCGCATTCCACGCCATCCGGCCACTCAGTCCACCAACATCCGGCCACCTATTCCACGGTCATCCGGCCGGGCAGTCGGAGCGCAGCGACGCAGGTTTGCATTGTTAGTCTGAAGTCTCTGTCGCCGTCAATTTCGTTGCGCGTCTGCGCATCGATTCGCCCTTCAGTTCGATCCGATAAGCGTTGTGCACCAGCCGGTCGAGGATCGCATCGCCCAAGGTTGGATCGCCGATCAGCGCATGCCATTTGTCCACCGGCATTTGGCTGGTCACCAGCGTCGAGCGGTTGCCGTAACGGTCGTCCAGCAGTTCAAGCATGTCGCGCCGTTGCGCAGCGGTAAACGGCGCCAGGCCCCAGTCGTCCAGGATCAGCAAGTCGGTCTTGGCATAGCCCGCCATCAGTTTCGCGAAGCGGCCGTCGCCGTGGGCCAGGCCCAGTTCTTCCATCAGGCGCGGCAAGCGCAGATAACGCACGCTGTAACCGTCGCGGCAGGCCTTATGAGCCAGCGCGCAGGCGAGCCAGGTTTTGCCTACGCCAGTTGGGCCGCCGATGATCAGGTTCAGGCCGTCGCGCAGCCACTGGCCGCTACCCAGTTGCAGGATCAGAGATTTGTCCAGGCCGCGCGGGCTGCGGTAGTCGATGTCTTCCAGGCAGGCGTTATGGCGCAGTCGTGCGGCCTTGAGGCGAGTAGTCAGGCGGGCGTCTTCGCGCTCGGTCAGCTCGCGGTCGACCATCAGACCGAGGCGTTCGTCGAAGCTGAGATCGTTGATATCAGGCGTTGCGTGTTGTTCGCCAAGCGCCTTGATCATGCCGTGCAGGCGCAGGGTTTGTAGCTTGTCGAGTGTCGGGTTGGGCAGCATTTTGGTGCTCCTTTTTCAGGTCAGTGGTAGTAACCAGGGCCGCGCAGGTTGATGTGTTCTTCGGGCAGTAACGGCAGGTTTTGCTGGGCAAGCGGCAGCCGTTCCAGCCTTTGGCGCAGGATCGATTCAAGGCTTTTGTAGCTGCACGCGCCCAGTGCCAGCGCTCGCTGGCAAGCGGCTTCCAGCCGCTCTTCGCCGTGCTGTTTGCTCAGGCGCAGGATCCCCAGGCAGGCGCGGAAGCCGTGCTGCGGATGGATCCGGCGTTCGAGGATGTAGGCGATGACGCCGGCCGTATTCGGGCCTGTCTGCTCTGCCCAGTGGATCAGTCGCTGCGGCGTCCATTCGGCATGTTCGCGGTGATTTTTGGGCATGTGCTCGGTTTGGGTGGTGTGGCGGCCTTTGTGCGGCGAGCGCAGATGGCTGGCCACCCGCTGGTTGGCGTGGAAGCACTCGACGGTCTTAGCGGTTAGCCGCACTTCGAGTTGGTGCTTCACCAGCTGGTACGGCACCGAGTAGTAATGGCCGTCGACCTCGACGTGGTAGTCGATGTGTACGCGTACCTTTTTCCATTCGGCGTAGACGTAAGGGTGTTCCGGCAGCGGTTGCAACGCAGGTTGGTCGATGGTCTCGAAGGCTGACCGGCGTGAGCCGGGCAGCTTCTTGAAGGGCTTCTGATTGAGGCGATCCAGCAGCAGCGCGATGGCTGTGTTGAGTTCGCCCAAGGAGAAGAACTGGCGGTTGCGCAGCACCGCCAGGATCCACCGCTCGACGACCTGTACGCCGACTTCAACCTTGGCTTTGTCCTTGGGTTTACGCGAACGCGCGGGCAGTACGGCTACGCCGTAATGCTCGGCGAGATCGCGGTAACTGGGGTTGATGTCCGGCTCGTAGCGATGCGCCTTGGTGACGCCGCTGCGCAGATTGTCGGGCACCAAGATCTGCGATGTGCCGCCAAGAAAAGCGAAGCAGCGGGCGTGCGAGCCCAGCCAGTCGGGCAGTTTCTGCGACCAGGTGGCCTCGGCGAAGGTGTAGCTGGATGCGCCGAGGACGGCGACGAAGATCTGCGTTTGGCGGATCTCGCCGGTTCGCTGATCAATGACTGGCACGGTCTGGCCGGCGTAATCAACGAACAGCTTCTCGCCGGCACGGTGTTCCTGGCGCATGACCACGTCGACCTTGGCGGCCCAGAGGCGGTAGTGCTCGCAGAACCAGCTGTACTGGAAACCTTGCGGGTGGCTGAGCCGATACTCTTGCCAAAGCAGGGCCAGGGTGACGCCGGGGCGACGTAACTCGGCATGAGCCCATGCCCAGTCGGGCATCGGACGCTGATCGCTGGGAACGGCGGGCGGCGGTGGAAAAAGCCGCCGTTGCAACTCGGCGTCCGTTAGCGCAGACGGCCAAGTCAGGCCGCTGGCAGCAAAGCGATTGAGGTACTCACCGACGCTGGCTCGACCCACTTGCAAGCTGACAGCGACCTGGCGGGCAGATAGGCCGACCTCGAATTTGAGACGTAGTACTTCTCGAATCTTACGCATGGATAACCGCTCCACGACGACCTCTCCGCTTCGATAAAAGAGGTCGATGGTAGTGAATTAATCCTGCGTTGCTGCCTGCTTTAAGGGTGGCCGGATGAGCGTGGAACGGGTGGCCGGATCACCGTGGAATCAGTGGCCGTATGTTCATGGAATAGGTGGCCGGATGGCCGTGGAATCCGCAGTTCAGATACCTGGACGTCGAGCGCGGCCTGAAGGCCGTCGTGCTGACGCTGCAAATCCGCCAAGGTGGCTTGAGTCTGCGCAAGCAGTTCATTGACTCACGCTCGGTGTTTATCGAGCTCAACTCGAGCATCGGCTACTTCTTCAGCGCCCCCCTCCAGCAAGCGACCATGCTTCTTTTCATTGAGCGTTAAAGCTGGTTCATTCGCGTAGCCGTGGCCGACAGGATTCTTAAAAGCGCTTCCAAACTGATGCTATAGGGATCGTTGATCAAAGCTATCTCATCACGCCCCCAATCAAACAAACAACGCAGCAGGCGGTTCTGAAACACCTGTTCATCGATCAAATTCAACCTTCGTATGTACCTCCAGTTGAGGGAGGCACATACCCGATCTGCATCTGGATACCGATTCGAGAAATTTGGATCTACCGGCATAACGCCGGAAAAAATCCTGCCAATCCAGGTTATTGTTGAAGGCCATGAAGATCTTCCTAACTCCTTTCCTCGAAGGTTGAGCAACGCTCGTTGGTAGAGATCCACACCCGGATAGCCGAATGATGCCGAGTAAGTAAGGATGTGTCCGGTTCTCGCGTTCCCTACAAAACACAGGGTCACTTGGCGTGTATCAAAACTCCTTGGTAATCTGACGCGGATCGATGTCGTCAAATAAACAGGAAACAGATACGTCAGCATTATTCGCTTCCGCATCGCGCTTGAACGCCCATATCGGATGTTCCGAGGAGACTAGTCTCATACAACCTCAACTGCTGATGGAACCACCTACCCAGCCGCAAATTTTTTTCGATGGTGTGCCATATCTGCACGCGATCAGTGACCATATAATAGTCCCTCCCCCTCGCAGTTTTAGCATCTCCGGGATCGATCCAACCGAGCAATAACCCACTCAGATACAGTGCCCTTGCTCTCGCACTGCACGACACCCTGTAAATCTCGAAATAAAAGTTCACATACAAGCTTTGGCCATGCTTTGGAAAACAATCAGGGCCACCCCATCCTGACAAATCAACATTGCGGTACGAAGCGTGGAAGCAAGGTAAAAGCATCACCCTTACGAGAGTTAGCATAAAGTTGTCCAGTTGTTGGGCCACTTCGCGATGGGATGCCCGTTGCCGGAGACCCATGTACCGCAGCTGCACCTTCCAAGATAGTGTCAGCAACTCTGAATCAGCTTCACATGCCAAATCATATTGGTCGAAAGTTTTTCTATTATGGTGCGACACGAAAAGCCGGACTCCGAAATCTTTGTTATTACAATATTCCTCAGGTGCGTCTCGTAATAGAGCTCGATGCGCAGAACAAAAAGGTTGAAGGAGATACCGCCATTCCAACTTGCAGACAAAGCTGCGCGTAGCCCTCAACCCTTCCTCCATGCATGTATAACAATATGAGCGCCGATACTGAATTGGGACTAACGGTCGCTCGCAAGGCCCAAATTTTTCGGCCAAGCGATCTTTCGATATACCGTGGCGATTGATGAAAAATGGCAACTCTATGTTAGTTTCCAAAAAATCTGGATCGTCCGCCATTGAAAGCATTATGTCAGCCCCCGCCTGGCCGCACTCAAACTCACTAATGCAATTCACTTTGTCAAGCCCATTACGCTCTCCCAGCAAATCAATTCTATGCATCCACGACGACAGACTTTCCCCCTCCGAAATTTCAGGAATAGACATTTGATTGAATCTCAAACTTGATTTCTTCCCTTGATACACATCTATCAATGATCTGCTGCGTGTTCTTCCCAAATAAAACGCCGAGCACATAAAGATCCTGAAGAATATCGATTACGTGATCAATCTCAAATTCCACCTCTCTGCAGAGGGCTAAAATTGATTTGCTCATGGGGGCTTTTAACCGAAATTTACTGTTATTCCAACGCCAAAAAGACTCTATGATTTTGGAGCAGCTTGAAAAATTAAGTTGACGATTTAATCTTACTTGGAGAAATCTTGAACTACTTATCATTATCTGAGATTGCAACTCTATTGAGCGTGTTGAGAGGATAAAGCAGAACCGTCCACGACACTCAGTCATTTTTTTAATATGATTTACGACATGCAATGAGTCCCTATCATTTCTCACAAATACATCCAGATCGTCGATGACAATCATTCTCCTGGCAGTAAGAAATGAAAACTCCGCCAAATATGCTGGAACGTCTTTCTGGGAAACGAAAGGCTCTAAATATAAAAGGGCAGCACAGACTCTATCTATCAAAGTCACATCATATTCATATAAATTGTGCGTTACAGTAACCCCAGAAAAAACTGGATCGGACACCATAACTCTTAAAAAAGTCGAAATTCCGCTTCCTGCAAGTCCATCAATTAGTATCACTTGGCCACCCTCTTCATACTCAACAAACTTTAGCATTTGAGAATACGCAATGCGCCAAGTCTCGCTAACATACTGGAAGCCATGACGGCCTTCCAGTATAGTGCGAGCAACTTCCATGGAGTGCTCTAGTTTCAAAATTTGCTCTCTCTATGCTTCAGAATCTTGGGCTCGCAGGGCGAAGCTGAAGTCGTCCATGATCGATTCGATATTATCGATATGGGAATGAGTAATGTGCTCGCTCCCGTCGATGATCGCTGCCATCGCTGCGCTCTGGAGAATCTTCACAATGTTGTCAGTCAAACCCAATCCTTTATCCATAATTTTCAAATACAGGATCTGGTCTTTCAGATTTGTTGACTTCTTCAAAGGCAGTCGGTGAATGTAGCTTGCAACGAAATTTCGGAACTCGGCGCCGTTTTCCCATCTGGCAAATTGTTTGACCGCATAGCGACGTTCCAATTGCGGGTCGCGACGAAGAACTTCCGCAGCATCTTCTACACCAAATGCGAAAACCGACAACCCATAAATATCACTAGAGAGATTCTTCAAAAGCGATAAGTTCGCGCTCTGCTGTGCGGGCGTCAAAGTCAAGGCGTCATGCACCTCATCGATAACAATACCTCTGATGTTCTGCGATTGGATCCTGTTTTGTAGTTGTGGCGTTAGATTACCACCTTGGCGTGCATTCTTGCCGACCCCAAGTCCCATCGCAACAAGAATCAGATCGCGCAAACTATAATTATTTGGGTTTTGATGCATGGTCACAAATATCAACTTGTCATTAGCATATAGGTTGCGCTCTTTAAGTTGATTCACAATAGCGGACTTGCCAGTACCGCCTGCTGCTGCGATAATCATGCAGGGTGCTACAATCCTGTTTTTCATTTTCATAGAGAATTGGATCTGGCTGATAACTCGCTCCGCTGCAGGGTACTGCACCCAAAAATCGTTAGAGCATGCGATCATTCGATCCTCGTCGGAAAGTTCAAAATACTGCTGACCAGCCGCATGTACGTGCGGATAAATAACTTCGCTCACAATAGATCTTCCATTTAAATATAGGTTTTAATTTTAATTGAATAACAAGCCGATCTTTCTTACATAGTATCTGACATGGCAGCGCACAAAAAAAGAGAGCTCAAACAAGCAAGATCCTCTTCTTTCGATGCGGATCGCTCGGACAGCGAACAAGGCCAACCCAATATTTTTCTGTTATTTGAACGCTCCTATTTCAAGGCATATACAATATTAGCCGTGCTCGCACAACTGAATCATGCAAGTTGTTGACGTAATTATTTATTCCATTGATGACGCTAATATTAATTAGCTTATATTAAAATTCAAAGCAATTGTCCGGCCTGGGATACTCAAGCTAGACTTTTTGGTCTCACCACCGAATCGGGGTGCTGTCGTAGATAACTGGGGACTCATCATCGCAAGCGGATTGCTGCTTACGCTGCAAGAACGATGTGACGTCATAAATATTCGATTTTTTCGTCGCACTAACTTTCCCAGACTTCGGCTGTGGACTGGGGTTGCTGGAAGTTTGAGATTTCTCCGATTCAGTTGCTTTGTTGGCATTGGTTGCAACAGACCCAGATTTAGCGTTTTGCTTTCTGTAGTCCTCCAGTCCTTTCTCACGCTTTTTCCTCGATTTCTCTTGGCGCGTAAGCTTGGATTCATCTTTGGCAGCTTGGTGAAATTTCCCAGCCGATTGTGCTCCTGCTGTGCTCATGGTTCCATCTCGCTCTCCTCTCTGTTGACGCTGCCAACGATAAATTTCTAAATCGGCGCTCCTGTTAAATTTGTTCCTTACGCATGGAATTTTTTCCCATTTATCGTCAAGCTTAACCATTACATAGCTCATATCGTAAGGGTCATATTTGACTAAAACCTTCTGGCGAACTTTACCCTTCAAGGCTGATGAGGAATATTGCCTACGAAACATACCGATCCCGTCGGGGGTGATTTCCTTATCTGAGACTTCAGGATAAAAAGTATACTTAAAATGCTCATGCTGAGCTTCTGACAGGAGTCTATAGGCTGGATGCTTTTCGTAATGTTTGTTCCAAGCTTGGCTAGGACTCTGATCTAATGCTGAGTGCTTCGTCTCATGATAAGCATGTATGGCATATACCATCATCTGACGAAGCCTTGTTAGCGTTATACTGGCAGTTTTCTCACTGCAAAGTGACTTGCGTTGAACCGTGTTCGAACCAGTACCACCAGGTAGTTGGTGGATCAAGTGGATCATCTGCTTGCCAATCAGACTTTCAATGTGCCCACCCTGATGCTTCTTTCCAATCATCCTGTGCTCAACCGTGATGCCGAAGCCTTTCGCATTAAGAACAAAAACGTCCGAGGTGAACTCCTTCGCATTGTCGGTATGGATTGTCTCCGGCAACCCATGCATGGGCCACAAATACGCCTGTAATCCCCACCTTTCTAGCACTTCATTTTTCGGCAGGACGCAATTCTCCACTAACATGGCGACTGTCACAGCACTGGGAGGCAGGAAGGACACATAGAAACCGAGAATTACGCGGGTATGGATACAGATTGCCAAGCTGATGTAGGGCCGGCCAATGATTTTTGTCCGATCTTCTTCATCGACCAACAGCATATCCATGACTGTATGGTCAATCTGAACCCATTCTAAAGGGCGTTTCGTTACCTTGTAGCCGGGACGAAGCTCAAAACGCTGAACAGCCGCTTCCTTCCCGTGCTTCATCTTGTATAGAAGCTTATACGGTTGCTTTTGAATCCATCGTTTAACCGTATGGTAACTCGGTCGCAAAATTTGTCGGTTGTCACCCTCGGTCTGACAAGCTTTCCAGACCGCGGAATAGGTTCTCGCCTTCGGGTAGTGCTCAAGGAACATGTCCTCGATGAGCTTCTCCACGTCACTACGGATCGTATTTGCGCCGAATTTTCTCCCGCTTCGGTCAGATACAATCGCGCGGTAACTGAGCGCCCCCCTCGTCCGTTGGAGCAGTTTGTAAAACTGTGACCGGCTAAGCGAAAGGATCTCTAGAGCCTGCTGTAGTTCAAGCGAGCCCGCTTTGAAATCTCGAATGACTGTGTAACGATTGTTCGCTAGCTCATGCCGTGCTATATCTGAGTCGAGGCTTTGTGAGTCCAAGGGGGGTGTTTCACGTAGCTTTACGCTTTGAAATTCGTCCATTAACTTTTTTCCACTACTTGCTCTACATGGCACGTCTTACTGCTTCGAAGAGCAGTAAGCAAGCGCACATATGAGTCTGTACTTAGTTTTTAAAGAGCAAGGATTGTAGACAAAAGCAGCACGTCACCGCCTACTAATCCTGGTATCTAAGAGCCTATGGTATCTAACCGAAGACCTATATATTCGACCTGAGCGGTACCCGTCTCAAACTTGAGCGTCGTCCGGCTTGTGATTTGTGGACTTTGAAGTTTCTACTCAAGGTTGTTTCCTCCTCATTTGAATAATCTCTCTTTTCTGGCAAAGGGTATCAATTTCCCTGCCAGCGATTCGAAGGCGAATGCATTTCCGTATTTAAAAAATTAATTCATACAGAGTTCCTCTGAAATTTTGGGTCTTGTACATCGATCTGTTCTCATGTCGTGAAAGCCAATCTAGTAAAACTTTCGACAGCCAGACTTGTCAACCTTGACTTGCCGATCAAAATTCAACCGTTATAGATTTTTTTATTTATGTATGTATTGACTTAAAAGGCAATTTATTCAAATTGTTTTAAGGCGCCAAGCCCCGTAACCCGGGGCTTCTAGGATTTTTTGTTCTGTTTTTAACTCGAATAAACTTATCTATGACGACGATCCGATTATGACTTCCGTTTTAAAAAATTGCGGAATGAGGGATCGTAACCTGGCAAACAAATCGAAAAGTTCTATGTGATTTTATTTTCGCGATATCTTTCGGAATCGACAGGAATATTTACATACAAATTGACAACTTTAAGACTGTAACTCGCCTGAAGCGCGTCAATCATTTATTGTTTAATGACATCGAAGGAGGGAGAACAAATTTGATAAAATGACATCGAAGGAGAGAGAACAATTCTGATAAAATGACGCGGTTACCTCGACGGCTCAGGCACGCGACCAGATTGTTGGTACACGGAAAGCGGCGCGAATAGGAGCTGCTGGACTGGCTATCCTGATCAAAGTAAACCTTCCCTATCGGTTGGGCTTACGCCTCCATGCTGCCCTGAAAAGCGCATGAATGTCCAAAATCGCTAGTCGCTTGTGATTTCACTGACTATTCCTTGATGGGAACAGGTCAAGCATCACTGAGGCCGGATTTTCCACCTAGCCGCCGATATTAAAACGATTGCTGACTTCAAAGCGCATTAACCTAGAACGATGGAGGCCAACGCTCTCGCCAACCTAGCGCACGTCATCATGAGCTTGTGATAGCCATAAACTCCTTTCCATCCAAGAACGCTTGCTCAAACTCAGCAGTGGATGATCGTCCCTGGTTAGAGCACTTGATTCGGATAGCCACGCATAGTAGCCGCTGGGATGAACCGGCGACGTCAGAAGAAGCCGTAAGACGGAGTAGGCACCCGAAAGCCTTGTTAAAGGCGTATTACTACTGCACTCATTTGCAAAGTACGGAACGGCATTTTTATGATGTCTCGTTCCTCCATCACCCGTTTTAGCACAACACGTAGGCAGCGAAGTTCAGCGCTCTGATCGTCCTTCCGAAGGTGCTGTTCCTAGGGCGCGGTGTAGTTTTTAACTCAAGTATAGAGATTGTGCACGGACGCACCCAATTGATCCGCCACCTTCGAAACAGGAAGTTACTTTGCGATCAATTGATTGACCACTTGGATTTTGAATTCTTCGGGATAACAACGGTTGCTCATGGTACCTCCGAATGAGCCTTACTTTAGAGCTTGGAAGCGTGTAAGAAACTAAGGCGACTCAGGGGCGTTAAAAATCATGTCAAACAATCGTGAGACTTTTTTGTAGTACGGTAAAATAATGGCGAGAATTATCCGAAGAAATGGCTTTCTTCGTGAGACAAAACCAGAAAAAGTCGCACAATTAGCGTAATGGGGGCTGCCCCCCACCGGAATTCGGGGCTTTTGCAATGTCTCATGATTTCGCGACTGCCTCAGGTGGGCTGGCGCCAGCTCGGGCCGAAGAAAAACTTAACGTCGTGTCCGGGATTAGTTGATCACGCAGTCATGAACAAGTTTTGGAGAGCCTGCGCTTGGTTTTTCTGATTAAAATCCTTATTTTCAAAGGGTTTATTGGAACTATGAACATCTGACATCGAAGGTTCTTTCAAGCTACCAATCCCCAATCCCTGTTCGAGCCAACTCAATACCCCGGCTCCAATGCGGCGAAAAATCACCCCCTTCGATCCTGCTAACAATCTATATCTACGGCTATCTCAACTGCATCAAGGCCGGCGCAGCGAACTTCGCCTACGGGGCATCGAAGGACTCTATAGATTTCAGAAATCACCTGCATCGTTGCGTCTTCGATCGTTCCTTCATTACGGCATAAAACCCAGCCGTGATCTGCAATCGCACGCTCGAACGCATTGGTACAAGCGACATGTTCTTCCAGCTTATGGATCACAGTACTGCTCAGCCCACGCCGTCGTCCCGCTGCCCTCGCCCATGAAATTTCAGGGGCAGTGACAACCCCGACATGCAGGTCTGGCACTCGCACGTTTCGATCGATGTTCAACTGTAGAATCTCTGCAAACGGGACTATCCTGCGAAACGCGGCATCAGACGGGTACCAGCGATCGATCAGGATGATGCTGCCTGGTGGCTGTTTAGCCAGCACGTGCTGGGAAATCCAGGTGCGGCTATCAGCAAAGCGCTCACAAACCCCCAACTCCAAATCCCGGGTGGGATTTCTGACGAGCTTGTTAACGAGGGCCATTGTTTCCCCCCTATAGGGATCGCTTTTTTTCTCGCACAGTCGGATCACCTTTTTGTTGTCTGCCCTCAGTACTTTCGTAACGGCTTCCAACAGTGTGGTTTTGCCGGTTCCCTTGGGCCCATCTAGAGAAACAAACAGCGGACGATTCATTCTTCAAACAACGATTGATATATGGTTTTTTTGCCCGGTTCGTTCGCTGGAACCGCTTGGCGCGACTATGCGAATCGAGTGGAGGGACCTGATGAACAGACATTGATGACACTCTAACCCGGTTTCTGGCGAACGGGTCTCAAAATCCAGGGTTACAGCCACTTATGGACATCGGTCATCGGCCATCAGAATAATGCTGTGTCAGGGCGGAACTTCTGCCACAACCCGACCCGCCGCCAGAGACGGACCGCTGGTCGCATCAGTTTCCTTCCTCGGGTCTTTGCCTATGGGCTAACAGATCCAAAACTAAACTTCGCTCGATAAAGCGGCTGCGCTGAACTCATGAAAAAATATGTTTGCTACCCTTAGTGAGAGGCATTGAAGCAACCTGCTTTCACCTTCCCGACATTGACCCAGTCATTCCAAACCTGCCCGGCCACAAAGAGGTAAGGCAATGCGTATTTCGTTATTTTACGCGGTGTCAGTCGTACTGGTTTTAACTGGGCCTTTGTGTCTGGCGCAGGCACTGGAGGCGTCCGCAAACGTTGCTGAAACAGCGCCCGTCACGACAGCGGGCAAAGACGCCGTGTTTACCCAGGAACAGCTTGATCAAATGCTGGCTCCCATTGCGCTCTACCCCGATCCATTGCTTGCACAGGTCCTCATGGCGACCACGTATCCTGGGGAAATCGCCGAAGCGGTAACCTGGTCTAAAGCTCACCCGGACGCCAAGGGCGATGATGCGGTCAAACAAGTGGCGAGCCAGCCTTGGTATCCAAGCGTTCAGGCGCTGGACGCTTTCCCTCAGGTCCTGGCAACGCTGGGGCAGGATCCCGTTTGGGTGCAGCGCCTGGGTGATGCTTTTCTGGCGCAACCGGCGATCTCATGAACGGCGTGCAACGCTTGCGTCGTCAGGCCCAAACAGCAGGCAACCTTCAGAGCAACCAGTACCAGAACGTGACCGTTCTGGCGGCACCCGCGCCCACTACTTCGGCCCCTGCCCCGGCCAATAGCACCTCCACCATCATCATTCAGCCCTCTGATCCGCAGGTGGTGTACGTTCCCACCTATAACCCGACAACAACCTACGGCACCTGGCCCTACCCTGCTTCGCCGTCCCGCGTACTACCCACCGCCACCCGCGTATTACCCCGGTCAGGCTTTGATGGCCGGGCTGGCGTTTGGTACCGGTGTGGCGATCGTCGGCTCGTTGTGGGGTAATTGTGACTGGGGCAATAACGACATAGACATCGACGTCAACCGCTACAACAACATCAATCGAAACAATCAAATCACCAATAACAAGTGGCAGCACAACGCCGCTCATCGTGATGGTGTCCCCTATCGGGACACTCGCAGCCGCGAACAATTCGGCCGGCAACTGGACGGTGCCAATCAACGCGAAGCCTTTCGGGGTGACAATGCACAGCGAGCCCAGGCTCGTGAAAAAGCCCGTAGTTCCATGGACAGGGCCGGTATCGAAAGACCTGCCACCACTAATCGCGAAGCCCGTGATCGAGCTCGCGCAGCCCAGTCTGGAACCTCGGCAAGCAATCGAATGCAGGCGGATACGGACAGATCGAGATCGCCTGACAGGGGCCAAGGCACTGCGAGAAACACTCGGGATAATCAGCCGTCAGGCAGACAAAACGCGCAGGTCAATCAACTCAGACAGGACTCCGCACAGCCGCGCCAGGCTGCGCAAAATCGCTCTTCCGCCGGCAGCGCCCGCAACAATGCATTCGCCGACGCGCGCTCGCCGTCCCAGTCCAACGCACAAGCCAGCCGTGGCCGGGCCAGCCAGGTTTCCGCCCAGCGCCCCAGTGCAGCACGATCTGCCGGTCATCAGATCCGCAGGCCGTCCAGTGCACCACGTTCAAGGGGGGGCCGTCGTTGAAAAACCAGTATCGAGTCAAGTCACTCATGGGCAAGCTTTATCCCCTATTGGCGATAGCGGCCGGTGTGGCATGGTCGTGCATGGCTACGGCGCAGCAATCCTTTCCAACGCCGGAAAGGCCGCTGAAGCGTTCGTCGAGGCACTGGGCACGGAGCACGCTGATCAGGCTCGCCTCACCGAGTTGCTGGGAGATGAATGGCACAGTTACATCCCGCGCGAAGGTGTGCAGCGCAGCGATGTCGACGCGTTTTTGAAGGAATATCGCGAACAGCATCGGATTGAGAAAACCAGCGACAAAAAAGCGCTACTGTCGGTTGGCAATAGCCACTGGACATTGCCCATTCCCCTGATAAAAGTCGACAACGGTTGGCGCTTCGACATCAAGGCCGGTAACGCAGAAATCCGGGCTCGGCGAATCGGTCGCAACGAACTCGACGCGGTGCAAGCGGTGCTGACTTATCACGATGCCCAGATGGACTACGCATCAGTGGATCGCGACGGTGACGGCGCACTCGAATATGCGCAGAAAATTTTTAGCACGCCCGGCAAGCATGACGGGCTCTATTGGGCAGAGGACGATAGCGGCCAGATCAGCCCGTTGGGGCCTTCGTTCGGCAAAACCATTGCCGGTGAAGATTGGCATGGTTACCGCTTCCGTATCCTTGAGGGCCAAGGACCTTCAGCACCTGGCGGTGCCTTCAGCTACCTCATCGGTGACAAGATGAGCCGTGGTTTTGCGCTGATCGCCTGGCCGGCAAAGTACGACGACACCGGGGTGATGATCTTCATGATCAGCCATGAAGGACAAGTATTTGAGAAAGCCCTGGGACCCAATGGCGGCAAACTGGCCCAGTCGATGAAACGCTTCGATCCAGACGACAGTTGGAAGGCGGTGAAAATAGATCCCGAATAGCAGCAGGCGTTTGATCAGCAACGGATAGGCATAGGCGCCGTCGGCGGGCGGAATTATTGTTGTCGCCGTCATGGTGGGGGTCCTCGTCCTGTCAGAACTGCTCGGCTTACAACGCATAAAGGCACTCGCTGCCTGCCTTGGCCGAGGCGCTCAACGAGTGAATGCGCGGCAGCAGACGGGCAAGGCTTGATAGGCCTCGGCAAAACCGTCGGGGGCGGTGACCGAGCCGTTGTTGACGCCCACACCGTCCGTCAACTCGCGCACGCGCTGGGCGACATCTTCGTGGCTGTAGTTGATGACATGGTCGCAGCCATGGGCCTTGGCAATTTCGCCCTTGATCTCGATGGATACGGTGCCGATGACGTTCAGACCGATCTGACCAGCCGCTTCTCATCAGACGACAATGGCTTTTCGTTTCATGACAGGCGGCGTGTCCTCTACGCGCCGGCGGCGGATGACGCACTCGGTGGTGCTTTCACGCTTGTCACGCTGGTTCAACGCGATCGAGATTGGCTAAACCGCTCAGCGATCTTCCTCCTCCCCACCCATCGAATACGTCATCAGATAGCTGCTGACCGCGGCATTTATAGTGGGGAAAAATGCCTCTTCGCCAAGTCGCGCGTACAAGCCGAATCGCTTGAGCTTGTCCTTGACCGGGTCCTTCATTTCGGCGATGCACAATTTGATCTGCGCTGCCTGCAGGGTATCCGCCAAGTCGGCCAGCATGTCCGCAGACGTCACGTCCACGCTGGTCACTGGTTCCGCCGTGACGACCAGCCAGTTCACAGGCGTTGGAGATGCTGCCAGGGCATTCAGCACGCGGTCCTGGAACAATTCGGCATTGGCGAAAAACAAGGGTGCATCCCAGCGAAACAGCACCAGCCCGGGAATGAGGTGCACGTTGGGATAACGCTGGATGTCGTGGTAACCCTTGATGCCCTCGACGCGACCCAGCACCGCCGAATACGGTCGCCAGCCATCCCATAGAAATTCGATGACGGCAATCACGATCGCGAGCCCGATGCCCTGAATCGCACCGAAAACGGCCACGCCAATGGTGCAGGCGATCGATAGCCAGAACTCCCAGCGTTGCATGCGATAGATTCGTCGCAGGTCGCTGATCTCGATCAAGCCAATCGCCGATGCAATCACCACCGCAGCCAATGCGCTTGTCGGTAGATGCTGCAGCAGGTTCGGCGCCACTAACAACAGCAAGGCGACACAAAGCGCGCCGACGACTCCAGTTACCTGGGTTCTGGCACCGGCGGCCTCTGCCACCGGGGTACGTGAAGAGCTGCTGGAAACGGCGAAGCCCTGGAAAAATCCAGCGGCCAGGTTGGCAATGCCAAGCCCTACCATTTCCTGATTCGGGTCGACATAAGTACGAGTCCGTGCCGCATAGACACGGGAAAGCACGCTGGTGTCCGCGAACGAAATAAGGGCGACGGCGCAACCGCCGACCAGCACAGGGACAACATCGGCGGTGGTGATCCAGGGGATGGCAAACGCCGGCAAGCCTTGCGGGAGCGTGCCGAGGACCGAAACGTTTGCGCGCGCAGCGAGGTCCAGCACACCCACCGCGATGGTCGCCCCTGCCACGGCGATCAGGATGGTCGGCAGGCGCTTGTAGCCCTTGAGCAGCAGGATGACCGCCAGAGTGGCAGCACCGACCATGAACGTTACCCCGTTGGTCTTTCCCTCCATGATCGCGGTGGCAATCGCCCACAGGTTTCTCAGTGGTCCGTCGGTTTCGATCGAAAAACCGAAGAGCTTGGGCAGTTGGCTGATCAACACGGTCAGCGCTATCCCGTTCATGTAACCGTAGCGGATCGGTTTGGAAAGCAGCTCGGTGATGAAGCCGAGACGTGCCACTCCGGCCAGGATGCATACCGTCCCTGAGACAATCGCCATCATGCCCGCCAGCGCTACGGCACGCTGTGGATCGCCACCGGACAGAGGCAGGACGACGGCGAGAATAACTGCAACCAATGAAGAGTCCGGCCCCAGCACCAGAATCCGGCTCGGCCCGAACAATGCGTAAGCGATTAGCGGGACGATGGTTGCGTAGAGCCCATAGATACCGGGAATGCCCGAAGCTTGCGCGTAAGCGATGCCGACGGGCACCAACATGGTGGTCAGCACCAGGCCGGCCACGATGTCGTGCCGCAACCAGGCTAATGGGTATTCGCGCAGCGCATGGAGACCCGGCATCCAGCGCCCCCACCTCGTCTGGTCACCCGCCTTCACTCGCACAGCAATCCGACCCGGCTCCGGAGGTGAACTATTGGAACCGTTCATAGGGTTGGCCTCCGTGTCGGATAAGCCTGAGACGGTTGAAGAAAGGTAATGACGCTTGAAATCGGTAAAAAAAGCATAGCTGCTGGGAGAACGTTGCGTGCCCTCCTCCAGCCATCCAGCCATCTCCGGGCGGAGTGGTCAGCGGCGTGACATAGGACTTTGAGCGACATCCGCCGCCAAGCGGACATGGCAAGTTCTGAGCACTGACTTACACTGCGTACACCCAATGCACACGAATGACTGTTCAACGGATCGCCAGGTCCACGGCAATCCGGGCATCACGTAATGATCTGGGTGAAGCCAGCATGAAAACGGTCACGACCCCTTTCACCCGTCTGCTCGCTGCCAGCCTTTGCGCGGCGGCGAGTCTCTGTGCGAATGCAACGTCCCCTCCCAGCATCGACTGCGCTCAGGCCAAGGCATCCGTCGAGAAGCTGATCTGTCGCGATCCGCAACTGACGCAGATGGATATTGAACTGACGCGTCTTTATCGCCTGGCGCTCACGGATGCGCATTCAGTTCCGCCCCCGGACAAAGTTATCATCGACCAGCAGTTCTGGATCAATGCCCGCAATGATTGCGCCGCCGGGCCGGAGCTGAAGACGTGCATCATCCGAGGTTACGTCGAGCGCGCACACCAGCTACGCCAAGGCTCGGCCATTGTCAGAACCAAGGATCCGGACCGACTCACCGAAGGCCCCCTGGCGTTCCGTTGCGAAGGGTTTAACGCGCTGATTTCTGCCACCTTCTTCCGCACGCAGCCGGGTGTCGTGTACATGAAATGGGCGAACACCGCGATCACCTTGAGCCAAGTACAGAGTGACTATGGTGCCCGATACACCGGCAAGGATAACCAGGGCAACTACAGCTTCTGGCAAGACGGTGGCGCAGTGCTTTTCCAGAAGCCTGGCTCAAGGGAAATGAGTTGTACGGTCGAGCCGGTTGGTTGATGGCTTTGGCGCAACTCAGTGCCCGCGAATGTAGTGTTCCAGTTGCCGAATCAGATCGGCCTGCTCGACGATGGCTTCCTTGACCAGATCACCAATCGACAACAGGCCGATCAGCTCGCCATCGTCCACCACCGGCAGATGACGCAAATGACTGTCGGTCATGACCGCCATGCAGCGTTCGATGCTCTGCTGACTCGGCGCAGTCACCACCGGCGCGCTCATGATGTCGCGCACCGGCGTACCCACCGAAGAACGCCCCTGCAACACGACCTTGCGGGCATAGTCGCGCTCGCTGATCACCCCGACCACCTGCCCTTTTTCGATGACGGGAAGTGCGCCGACGTTCTTTTCGGCCATGATCTTCAGGGCCTCCAGAACCATTTCATCCGGCGCGATGCTATGCACCTGACGGTTTTGCACGACCTTTAGTTTGAGCAGCTGTGCGGCTGTTTTCATATGTGGCTCCGATGCTGTTGCGCGATGCTGTTAATGACCTTCAAACAACCCCGACTTCCACCACCCCACCGTTCAACCGCACCGGCCAGACCCGCAAACGCTGTTGCGGGTACTCCAGGCAACTGCCGTCCGCAAGCCGGAAATGCTGTTTGTAGATCGGCGAGGCAACCACCAGGTCGCCCTTGATGCTGCCGATCAAGCCACGACCGATGACATTCGCCCCGGATTTCGGATCGTGGTTGTCGATGGCGTACAGGGTCTTGCCCTCGGCTCCGGGCAGGTAGAACAGCGCCACTTGTGCGCCGTCGAGCCACACGACGACGCCGGAGTTGCTGACCAGGTCCTGTTGCTCGCACACGGTTTGCCAGGCATCGGTGTTTTCCAGGGAAGCGATGCGGTGGGTAGTGGACTGGCTCATCAGACAATCTCCTCGGTAACAGGGATAAGGTTGAGTTCGGCGGCCATGATCGGGCGTCGTTGACCGCGTTCCTGGACAAAGTGGATGTCCGGGTCCGGGCGTTTGTCGTTGACGAAGGTGCGGAAGCGCTTGAGTTTTTCCGGGTCTTTGAGGGCGTTGGCCCACTCGCATTCGTAGCGATCGACCACCAACTGCATCTGTGATTCGAGTTCTTCACCGAGGCCGAGGCTGTCGTGGATGATCACGTCCTTGAGGAAATCGAGGCCACCCTCCAGGCTTTCGCGCCAGACCGAAGTGCGCTGCAATTTGTCGGCGGTGCGGATGTAGAACATCAGGAAACGGTCGATGTAGCGGATCAGGGTTTCATCGTCCAGGTCGGTGGCGAACAGCTCGGCATGACGCGGGCGCATGCCACCGTTGCCGGCGATGTAAAGGTTCCAGCCTTTCTCGGTGGCGATCACGCCGACGTCTTTGCTCTGGGCTTCGGCGCACTCGCGGGTGCAACCGGACACGGCGAATTTGAGCTTGTGCGGCGAACGCAGGCCTTTGTAGCGATCCTCGATGGCCAGCGCCATTTTCACGCTGTCCTGCACGCCGTAACGGCACCAGGTGCTGCCGACACAGGACTTCACCGTGCGGGTGGATTTACCGTAGGCATGCCCGGTTTCGAAGCCCGCTTCAATCAGCTCGGCCCAGATGTCAGGCAACTCATGCAACTGCGCGCCGAACAGGTCGATCCGCTGGCCGCCAGTGATTTTGGTATAGAGATCGTATTTCTTCGCTACCACGCCGATGGCGATCAGTTTGTCGGCGGTGATCTCGCCACCGGGAATGCGCGGTACTACCGAATAGGTGCCGTTTTTCTGCATGTTGGCCATGAAGGTGTCGTTGGTGTCCTGCAGCGGCACCAGCGAGGCGTCCATGATCGGCTGGTTCCAGCACGACGCGAGGATCGAGCCCACCGCCGGTTTGCACACGTCGCAACCGGTGTGGCCACGGCCATGCTTGGTCAGCAATTCTTCGAAGGTGATCACCCCTTCTACCCGCACCAGCGCATAGAGTTCCTGACGGGTGTACGCGAAGTGTTCGCACAGGCTTTTGTCGACGCTGACGCCACGGGCAATCAGTTCATGCTCGAACACCTGCTTGAGCAGCCCTGCACAACCACCGCAGCCAGTGCAGGCCTTGGTCTGCGACTTGAGCAGGCCGAGGTCGGTGCAGCCTCCGTCGATGGCCGAGCAAATGGAGCCCTTGGTGACGTTGTGGCACGAGCACACCGTGGCCGACTCGGGCAACGCGCCCGGGCCCAGGGTCGGTGCGCCTTCGGACGACGGCAGAATCAGGCTGGCGGGTTCCGCTGGCAGCGCAATCGCGTTCTGCATGTATTGCAGTAGCGTGTCGTAATAGCTGTTGTCACCGACCAGCACCGCGCCGAGTACGTGCTTGCCGGTCGCATCCACCACCAATCGACGGTAGCTGGCGGTGGTTTCGTCGATGAATTGATAACTGCGCGAGCCCGGCGTGCTGCCATGGGCATCACCGATGGAGCCGACATCAACGCCCAACAGCTTGAGCTTGGTCGACATGTCCGCGCCCATGAACGGCTCGGCAGCCTCGTTGCACAGCAGGGCAGCAACACCGCGCGCCATCTGGTATCCCGGGGCGACCAGGCCAAAAATGCTGCCATTCCACGCGGCACACTCGCCGATGGCATAGATGTGCGGATCGCTGGTCAGGCATTGGTCGTCAATCACCACGCCGCCACGCGGGCCGACTTCCAGCGAGCACTGGCGGGCCAATGTGTCTTGCGCGCGGATACCGGCGGAAAACACAATCAGGTCGGCTTCAAGAAATTCGTCATTGGCGAAATTCATCCGGTAGCGATATTCCTCGCCGGCACTGATCGATTGAGTGCCGCGTGACAGGTGCACACCGACGCCGAGGCGTTCGATTTGTGCCTTGAGCGCACGACCGCCCTGTTCGTCCAGCTGCACGGGCATCAGGCGCGGGGCGAATTCCACCACATGGGCTTCCAGGCCCAGGCTTTTCAGGGCGTTGGCGGCTTCCAGCCCGAGCAGGCCACCGCCGACCACCACGCCACGTCGGGCGTTGGCCGCCGCGGCACGGATCGCATCGAGGTCTTCAAGGGTGCGGTACACCAGACGCGAATCGCCCTCAGCACCTTCGATTGGCGGCACAAATGGATAGGACCCGGTGGCCAAGACCAATTTGTCGTAGGCGACACACCCTTGCGCGGTGATCACCTCGCGCCGGACGCGGTCGATTTCCAGCACCGGCACCCCCAGGTGCAAGGTGACACCCGGGGTCTGGTACAGCGAGGCTTCACCCAAGGCGAGCGACTCGGCATCACGGCCGGTGAAGTATTCGGAAAGGTGCACGCGGTCGTAGGCACGCATCGGCTCCTCGCTGAACACGTGCAGCTGATAGTAATCAAGGGCGCCGCGCTCGATCAGCTGTTCGACACAATGATGCCCGACCATGCCATTACCGATCACGATCAGCGTTTGCAGCTTGTTCAACGCGGCCACATTGGAATTCATAAGAAGCACCCGGCTAAGCCCATCACGGTTCAAAATGCAAAAAAAACGCCTGAAACCTTGCGGTTCCAGGCGTCTTTGCCTGTTCTTTTGCGGTGTTGAAACCAGACGTCTCTGCCTGATCCACCGATGTTGCCCACGAATCGATCGTCGTTGACCGAGGGGGCTGCCCACTCGAATGCGTTCACGGTGGGCCTGGTCGATGTAATGCAGCGATTGTGCCAAGCGCTGATTGTCGCGGTTTTACGGCTCCCGCCGGGGCTTAAAGGGTATGAACTCTGCAGTTTCTGCCTTGGCTTAGTGCATGCCGCCGCACGAAAGCTTTATTAAAGTGCATCGGCATGCCTGGATTACAGATACCAGCGATACTCCCGCGCACTGATCTCCTGCATGAACGCCAGATGATCCTGGCGCTTGTTCTCGCAATACACGTCCACGAACTCCGCGCCCAGCCCTTCGCGCAGCTGTGGCTGATACTGCATGGCGCGCACCGCTTCGAGCATTTCCAGCGGGAAGTCGACCCCGCTGTTGCGGTCGTCGTTAAGCGGCTGGATCGGCTCGTTGCCTGCTTCCAGACCATGTTCCAGTCCAACCAGAATCGCCGCCAACACCAGGTATGGGTTGGCATCGGCGCCGGACAGGCGATGTTCAATGCGCAGGTTTTTCGCATCCGATTCCGGAATGCGCAGGCACGCATCGCGATCCTCAAACCCCCAGCTCGCCCGCGTGGCGATGTTCGTCGTGCCGCCCAAACGGCGAAATGCATTCTGGTTGGGCGCGAAAATCGGCATGCAATGCGGCAGCAATTCCAGACAACCTGCAACGGCATGACGCAACGATTGCTGCTGGTTCGCCGCCAGGATGTTGTTGCCGGCAGCGTCGTAAAGGCTGACATGCACATGCATGCCGCTGCCCGGGTGCTGCAAGTAAGGTTTGGCCATGAAACTGGCGCGGTAACCGTGTTTCAGCGCGACGCCACGGCTGCTGCGACAAAACAGGGCCGCCCAGTCCGCCGCACGCAAACCATCATCGAGATGACCGAAATTGATCTCGAACTGGCCCGGACCGAGCTCGGCGGTGATCACCGTGGAATCGATGCCTTGAGCCCGTGACGCCTCGACCATGTCATCGAGCACCGGGGCAAAGCGTGACAGGCGCTCGATGTGCATGTTCGGTTGATCATCGGCATCGTCGGTCAGGCCATCCCGGGGAAATTGAGGCAACCCGTCGCGCAGCTTTTTATCGAACAGATAGAACTCCAGCTCGAACGCCACCACCGGATGGATGCCTTTGCCCGCGAGCCTGTCCAACACCTGCGCCAAGACCTGGCGCGGTTCGAATACGATAGGGTTTTCGGTGCCGTCCGAGGTGATCAGCATTTGCCCCAAGGGTTGTGCTTCCCAGCTCACCGGTTTGAGTGTGCCCGGCACCAGCCGGCGCAACGCATCCGGATCACCGTCGTTAAAGCAGTAATCGCCAATCTTGAACAACCCGCCCTGCACACCCAGCAGCACACAGTTTTGCGGCAGTTTCAGCGCGCTGCCGGCCGCGACCTTTTCCAGCATGTCCACGGGATAGCGCTTGCCGTAGAAGTGCCCCGGAATGTCCAGGGAAATCAGGTCGACATAACGTACATCGGGGTAGCGTTGGCGGAAGGCTTGCACTTCGGCCAGCAGATCAGCGTCCATCATCGTTGGTCCTATTGTGATTATCAGGTGTAGACCCAGAGCACTCGCGTGAGGTGCTCGGAAAGGTTGCCGTAACGGCAACGGGTATGGCTGTCGAACTGAAAGCTGTCGCCGGACTGCAAAGTGACGGCTTCGTCATCGCCCAACCACAGCGTCAATTCGCCTTCGAGCACGTAGCCGCCCTGCTCCGAGCTATCAGTCAGATGCCGTTCGCCACTGCTGGCGCCGGCTTCGAGGTGACTTTCGAGCATGGAAAACGAAGCGCGCATTTTCGGCGACACCAGAATGTCGGTGATGCCATTGGCGTAGTACAACGTGCGGCGTTCATCCGGCCGGGTGACCCACGGCAGTTCCTTGGGTTTTGGCAGGCTGTAGAAGTAGGTCGTCGGCACGCCCAGGGTTTCGCTGATCGCCGTCAGGTCGGCCACGGTGGGCCGTGACAGGCCGCGTTCGACCTGCGAGAGAAAGCCGACGGAACGACCGATCTGGTCGGCCAGGTCCTTCAAGGTGTATTTCTTGTGCTTGCGCAGATCGTGAATAAGGATCGCCAGCGCAGCGATTTCTTCTTGCTTGTTCATGCCTGGAATTCCGCCAAGTGATTCATCAGATGCTGTCGCGCAGTCGATACCACGCCTTGCCGATGGCTTCCAGCGGCGCCGCCAGGTATTTACCGCCGGGGAAGCTGCCGTTACTCAAGCCCTGATACAACGCCAATTCATCCGCTTGACCGAGAATCGCGTCGGACACGGCGCGGGCGGCGGCCAGCGTTGGCAGCACGCCATGCCCGGAGTAGCCCTGGAGCCAGTAGCGATCACCCCATCTGCCAATGTCCGGCGTGCGTTTGAGCGTCAGGTCAATATGCCCGCCCCAAGCGAATTCCAGCTCTACGCCTTTGAGCTGCGGAAAAACCCGCTCCAGAAACGGCCGGGTCGCGCCGGCAATGTCTTTGGGCATACCGCCCAGATACGTGCAGCCGCCGCCGAACAGCAGGCGGTTGTCCGGCGAGCGACGGAAATAGTCAAGGACGAACTGGTTGTCAGTGACGCAGACGTTGCTCGGCAACAGCGCAGTGGCCTGTTCGGCCGTCAGCGGTGCGGTGGCAACCTGATAAGTCCCCACCGGCAACACGCAACTGGCCAGTTGCGGGTCGAGCCGGTCGAGATAGGCATTGCAGGCCAGCACCAGCACATCCGCCCGAATCGATCCGCGTTCGGTGTTCACCAGGAACTGATCGCCCTCCTCTCGATAACTCAAGGCTTTGCTTTGCTCATGGATACGGCCGCCCGCCCGTTCGATGGCGGCGGCCAGGCCGAGGGCCAGTTTCAGCGGGTTGAGGTGAGCGCCCTCGGGGTCATAAAGGCCTGCCTGGTAGCGGTCGCTGGCTACCCATTCCGGCAACTGCTCACGGCTGATGAACTGCAAGCCATCGTGGCCCCACTTGTGACTGGCTTCGCGCTGCCACTCGGTCAGCAGACTGACCCGACGGGGCATGACCGAGGTCCACAAATGACCGGCGCGATAGTCACAGTCGAAACCATGGCGAGCCGGCAACTCACGCAGCTCTTGCGCGGCCCAGCGCATGCCGTCCCACAACCGTCGCGCACGTTCGTAGCCCAGCGCTGCTTCCAGCGGTGGCATGTCGCATGACCAGCCAAGGATGGCCTGACCGCCATTGCGCCCCGAGGCGGCCCATGCCACTCGGCTGGCTTCCAGCAGCGTCACGCGTTTACCGGCCAACGCCAGGCGCAACGCGGTATGCAGGCCGCTGAAGCCGGCACCGATGATCACAACCTCGGTAGTTTGTTCACCGGCAAGCGCCGGCCGGGTGGTCAGGCGATCAGCGCAACTGTGGGCGTAATAGCTGGCGACATGCTGCGTGGACTGCTGAAACATACAAGCCTCATGAAATTATCTTTTTATAATTTCATGAAAAACTACAGCATAAATTTCATTCGGACAACTCATGCGTTGGGCGATTTATGCCAGGGATAGCCTTTCGCGCTGAGTTGAAAGGCGTAATCGAACAGACGTTTCATGTACTCGCCATCGAATTTCTGATTGCGCGGAAAATGAAAGTCGGCGCCGATGTACGCCAGATTGAAGTCCGCCCCGTCCTGCTGGGCGATGCGGTAAATGCGATCGAGGTCGCTGATCCCCTGGGTCTGGATCAATGTGCTGATGGCGCGCCCGCCGATGCTCAAGGTACGGCGCTTGGTGCCGGACCACTGCGGCACCAGTTTGCCGTTACGAATGACATAGAAATGCCGTTCCCGGCGTATACGCGCGCCGGTCACGCTGTTCAGCGCCACCACGGTGCCCGGGGGGTAAAGGAAAACCTGAGTGAGGACGCCTCCGTCCACGTGCATTTCCTGAAACTGTTTGCCGTCGACCTCTACATCGATCATCACCGGTGAGACGGCGCCGGGAATGCTCATCGACGCAATCATGATATTGCGAAACAGGTGCAGCGCTCCCGGTGCTCCGCTGGACGCAATCGCGCCCATGTTCCAGGTGACGGGACGCCCGGCATCCAGATCGGTGGTGCCGATCATCAGCAGTCGTCCCTTGGCGTATTGCGCGGCGATGGCCGCGAGCACGTCGGCGGTAATGTATTTGGCAATGAGCCGCGCCAGTGGCTTGCTGTCCGCGATGCCGTCGCTGGCCAGGCGGGTCAGCACACTTCGCGAATGGAACACGTCTTTTGGACCGATTGCGCTGCAGATCCCCAGTATGACGCTGTCGTACTCAGGTCCCAGGTAAGCGAACGGGGCGACCAGAGCGCCCGCGCTGATGCCGGTGACGACCTTGAACGCAGGCCGGCTCCCATGCAAGGTCCAGCCCGCAATGATGCCCGCCGCGAAGGTGCCGGCGTCGCCGCCCCCCGAAATGGCCAGGTAATAGCCCCGTGGCAGCATATCGGGCGGCAACGCTGAGTCGGCGAGCGCCTCGACCTCTCGATCGTTGGCTAAAGTCGCGTCCCGAATGAACAGCGTCAGGTCCTGATCCAGCCAGTAGCGCGCATTCGGGATACCCGGGATGACCGCTTGTTCCGTCAGCGCTTGCGGCACCGCGTCACGGCGTTGCAGGCAGCCCTCACGCAGCATGTTCATGGTTGAGGCGCTGGGCCTGGGCAGAAATGGTTTCAAAACGCCTCCTCCGGTCCCTGCCATCGAGAGAGCACGCGCTCGACTGACTCATGAATTGGGCCTCAGCCATCATGCGCGCGCCCCACGCACCCCTGACTACTTTTCAGTCAGGCGGTGGTCTTCTGAACACCAGCAGTTTGCCAGTGGCTCGTTGTACCACCTTGTCATTCTGATTGAGGGTTTCCATGAACATCGTCACCACGCCCCGATCTGGCTTGGTGCTGGACGGGTCGATGGCCTGCACGGTGCATTGCAGGCGCAACAGGTCGTCCGGGTAAGTCGGCGTCGGCCAGCTCAGCTCGATGCCCAGCCCGATGATGCCGTCCGCCAACGGCACGCTTTCCACCAGCAGCTTCATGGTCAGGGCGGCGGTGTTCCAGCCGCTGGCGGCCAGGCCGCGGAACAGGCTCAGCTCGGCGAGTTCGGGATCGAGGTGAAACGGTTGCGGGTCGTACTCCTGAGCGAAGGCCAGCATCGATGCTCGATGAACACGCAGGCTGTCGCTTTCGAACTGCTGACCCAGGCTCAGGTCATCGAGGTAGAGTTTTTCCCAGGAATGTACGGTCATGATTCATCCTTCCGAAGAGTATTACGAATAGCCGAGTTCGCTGAGATCGATAGCCACCAGCAACGCATCCTTGTTAGCCTGGCCATCCTCTGCGCGTCGGTAGGCACGCCGCTTGCCAGGCATGCGCAACCCGTCAGCTTCGATGTAGTCAGACACATATTGGGCGGCAGGCATGCCACCACTGACGTCGACGTTGTAGTCGTGTCGACGCAACAGGAAGTCTTCGCCGAAGTAGAAATCCTGCACGGCGCAGTGGGTGGCGATGCTTTCGGGAAAGTGCACCCGCAAGCGGCGCCAGCGCTGCGCGGACTCTCGCCAGGGTTCGATTTCCTCGGTCACCACACCCGGCAACGTGAACAGGAACGGCATGGTCAGGTAGGACCAGAGCGCATAGCCGTTGAAGTACGCGCGATGCAGTGGATCCCAAGGGGTGTTTTGGTCGTGGTCGCGGAAGGATTCCCGCGGCGTCTGGCGCTCGGCAATCACCTTTCCGTCGGTGGTTTCGATGGCGATTCTGTCGGGTGTGTAGGCCGTACGTTTGTCCGGACCACCGAAGGGGGTTACCGAGGCTTTCTGTTCGTGCAGCCACACAGTCATCTGTCGGGGGGCGCTGTCCTGCGTCAGCCCTTTCGCGCCCCAGAGAGAACCACCGGTCACCAGCGTGGCGCGGACGGTGTCGAAGCTGTTCCAGCGGTCCAGACCACCATGGGCGGTCAGCACCTGATCCAGCAGTTGATGATACTGCGCACTCATAGTGGCGGTCCTCCTCCCTCCGGCGGTCGATCCTGCACCCATTGCCAGAATAATTGATAGCCGACGGCAAGCACTACCGGGCCGATGAACAGCCCGATGATGCCGCTGGTGACCATGCCACCCAAGGCGCCGATCAGCACCACCGGCATCGGCACGTCGACACCGCGTCCTAACAGCAAAGGTTTGAGGACGTTATCCACCAGGCCGGCAATGAACACATAGATAGCGAAGATGATGGTCGTGGTGCTGGCGCCTTCCGTGGCGAAGACAAAGGCAATCACCGGGAGCGTAATCAACGTCACCGGTAACTGCATGATGCCAAGCAGCAGCACCGCCAAGGCCAGCAAACCGGCACCGGGGATGCCCTTGAAGACAAAACCGAGGCCCACCAGCAGCATCTGGATGAAGGCGATGCCAACCACACCCAGCGCAACCGCACGAATCGTGGCGGTGCAGAGTTCGGCGATTTTAGGTCCACGGGCCGGACCGCTGACGCGCGAGGCAATTTGGACCGCGGCGCGGCTGCCACCTTTACCATGGGCCATGAAAATCCCGGCAATGATCAAGGCGAAGATGAACGTGAGGAAACCCATGCCGACGCCGGCCAGTTTACCCAACAGGCCCAGGCTGGCGTGTTTGATCTGCGGTACGTACTTCGCGGTCAGGTCGGGAAGATTGGTTGAGGCCTGCAGCCATAAATCAGAGAGTGGCTGGCCCACCAGTGGCCAACTGGCGACTGAGTCGGCCGGCGGCGGAATGTGAAAACCGCCGCCCTTGACGATTTCCATCGCATGCTCGACGGAGTCGGCAATCGAGGTGCCCAGCAGGTAGATCGGCACCATCAGGATGACGATGGCGACCAGGATGATCAGCGTCGCGACGTGCCCCGGTTTGTGCGTCCCCCGAAGCCGCTCTTGCAGCGGATAGAGGGTGATCGCCAGGATCAGCGACCACAGCATCAAGTCGCGGAACGGGCTGAATATCTCGAAACAGAACAGCACCAGAACGGCGATCAACCCGGCACGAATCAGCACATCGAGCAGTGTGCGAGTGAGCGTTTTCTCGGAAGAGGACGTGGGCTCCACGGATGCCTCCTTGCAGATCACTGCAACGGTAGCGGATCGGTTAGCCCAGCATAGACGCTCAATACCCGGCGCGAGGCGTCATCGCAGTTTCAGCGGGTCGACCAGTTCGGCGGCAATGGCCATGCCGACCAGGTCCGGCAGGGTATTGGCCTGCATGCGCTTCATCACGCGCCCTGGTGAACTTCGTGCAGATCGGCGACTTCGCCAGCAAGGATGAAAAATCCTGGCAGGCGCGTTACGACTACAACTTCGCGGCGATCGTCAGTTATACGTTGCCGATCTAGTAAGCCGATTCAGGCTTCACAAGGGGACTCGTTTGACGGCGCAGTCCCCTTTTTTTCTTCAGGTTTTGCGGTGTGTTGGTGGGCCTCATCGCGAGCAGGCTCGCTCCTACACTGGATCTTCAGTGCTCACAAGTCCCCTGTAGGCCTCAAAGGCGCCAAAGATGAGAGTAGGTTAAGATGCCTGCAAACCAGGCTCGCCACGAGACGCCCCGCATGCCAGATAACAGTCGGAACACGCCCCGCCTGATCAAGAAATACCCCAATCGCCGACTGTATGACACGCACACCAGCAGTCATTTGACGCTGGCGGACGTCCGCCAATTGGTCGTCGATAAAGTTGCGTTTCAGGTGGTCGATGCCAAGAGCGGTGAAGACCTGACGCGCAGCATTTTGCTGCAAGTGATTCTGGACGCCGAAAGCGGCGGTGAGCCGATCTTCACCAGCGAGATGCTGATGGGGATTATCCAGTTCTATGGTCCGTACCAGGGCGTGCTCGGCAGCTACCTGGACAAAAGCATCCAGACCGTCATCGACATTCAGTCGCAGACCGGCGCGCAGTCCTCCGAAGCCTGGAGCGACTTCATGCATCAACAGGCCCCGGTCATGCAGGACCTGATGCGCCAGTATGTCGACCAGTCCAAGGCGTTGTACCTCAATACCCAGAACCTGTTTGGCATGTTTGGCGCCAAACCCGGCACCGATAACGGGCCGAAAAAAAATGGCGACGGGGAATAAGCCCATCGCCATTTCTTGTGCCGCCGGCCTGATATGACTTACTTGTTACCGCTGGTTGCCTTGGCGCCCGCTTCCGGCGCTGCTTTGGCGGCTGCGGCAGTGGCGGTGTCAAAGTTGCTCTGAGCCACATCAGACGCCTGTTTCACCGCTTTCTGTGCGCTTTCAAACACCGTGCCGGCATTCGCCAGGCCCGACTTGAACGCAGCCACTACAGGCTCGGAGCCGGCCGGTGCATTCTTGCTGATCGCTTCAACAAACTCATTCACCTGCTGGGTGCCCGCCTCGACCTGACTCGACGTCAGTTGGGCGATGTCCGACTGCGTGCCCACGATCAGCGCTTGAACCTGACGATTGAACTCGGCCAGACGTTCGGTCTGCGCGCTCGGCTGGGTGAACGACGCCTGCAAATCAGCAAAGCCTTGTGGGTCACGCACGGCCAGCAGCTTGCGCACGCCTTCGAAATGCTCTTCGGTGGAGTCGCGCAGTGCCTTGAACTGCAACTGGCTCAGCTGTTCAACGCTGGCGAAGACTTTGCCGCTGATTTGCTGCAAAAGATCGAGGTTGGCTTTCTGCGCGGTTTGCAGTTTTTCCGAGTTGAAAAAAGACATGCTTGAATCTCCTGGTACTGAAAGGCCCGGATGGACCTGAGGACGCGATAGCGATCCTGCCAGACATCGCGTTAGCCTTGATATTGCAGTGCACAAAATCATTTGGCAACGTCTATTTTGTGCAGCGCACAACAAAACTCCTTCCTCGGCTGATAATCCCTATACACTCGTGACAATCGGATGGCCGGCCTAGCTTCTATTAGTCAGGGCGACGTTCCCACGCATGGCGTCAGGAGTTCACGATGGGTCAGGAAGAAAATATTGCGCTGCAAGATGAAGGGCTTTCGTCTCCGTCCGGTTTGTTCGAACACTTGACCCATCTGCAGCGCCTCAATACCCGCAATGTGCTCGACGCCGTGCAGCAGCGCCAGGCCAAAACCTACGCACCTTCAAGCCTTGGGCAACTCAGGCAGCCGACGCCCGCTGACTGGCAGGAATACCTCACGGATGTGGGTCAACGCAGCGTGCTGTTCTGGGACACCTTGCGTCAGCGCGGCGACAATACCCTGGCCCACGAACGCGCCGGCTATCCGCTGCTGCTCAAGTTCAATCATGAAACCCTGATTGCCGGCGAAGACCTGCCGCGCCCGGTCAACTACTCGCTGCTGCAGATCCTCGCGAGTCCCGGGCAACGGCTCGACAGCAAAAAACAGCCGGTGATCATCATTGATCCACGGGGCGGCCACGGCTCGGGGATCGGCGGTTTCAAACAGGATTCGGTCATCGGCGAAAGCCTGCGAGCCGGCCATCCCACCTACTTCATCTCGTTCAGCCATTCGCCGCGCCCGGGTCAAACCCTGGCAGACATCGTTGAAGCCCAGGCGCGGTTCATCGAAGTGGTCAGCGAGCGACATCCCGCCAGCGCCAAACCCGTGGTGATCGGCAACTGCCAGGCCGGCTGGGCATTGATGGGCCTGGCCGCCACCCGCCCGGAATTGCCGGGGCTGATCATCGTCAATGGCGCGCCGTTGTCGTACTGGGCCGGCGTCAATGGCCGCAATCCGATGCGCTACACCGGCGGTTTGCTGGGTGGCGGCTGGATGGCGCGGCTGGGCAGCGACTTGGGTAATGACCGTTTCGACGGCACCTGGCTGGTTTGCAATTTCGAAAGCCTCGACCCGGCCAACACTTGGTGGGGCAAGTACTACCACCTGTTCAGCGAAGTCGACAGCGAGGCCCCGCGCTTTCTGGACTTCGAACGCTGGTGGGGCAGCCCGACCCTGCTCAATGGCGAAGAAATCGAGATGATTGTCGATGACCTGTTCATCGGTAATCAGCTGTCCGGCGGCCTCGGGCGCAAGAGCAGCGGGCTTGACCTCAAGCGCATCGAAGTGCCGGTGGTGGTGTTCTGCTCCTATGGCGACAACATCACCTCGCCGCAGCAAGCGCTGGACTGGATCACCGACGTCTACCCCAGCGATCTGGCCCTGCAAAATGCCGGTCGCACCATCGTTTACTTGCGGCACGCGAGTATCGGTCATCTGGGCATCTTCGTGTCCGGCGAAGTCGCTCGGCGTGAACACCGAGAGCTGTTGGGCGCGGTCGAAGCGATCAATGAACTGCCGGGCGGGCTGTATGAAATGCTCATCGAAGACCTGCCGGAAAACTCGCAAACGCCGTACGCCGTGCGCTTCGAGCGTCGGCGTATCGCCGACATCCATGGTGAAGTGCAGTCGCCCCGTGATGACGATCGCGAATTCGCGCTGGTCGAGCGTGCCTCTGACATCAACAACAGTCTCTACGACGGATTTGTACGGCCGTGGTTGCGTCAGTTGATCAACGAACCGGCCGCCGAACTGATGCGCAAGGCCCATCCGTTTCACCAGCAGCAGGTGATGTGGAACAGTTTGAACCCGGCGCTGTGGTGGCTGGCAGGCAGTGCCGCCCACGTGAGCAAAGATAGACATCCCGCAAGCCCGGCCAATCCCTTGCTGGCCTGGCAGGCATTGTTTGCCAACCAGATACAGGACGCATTGAACGGCTATCGGGATCTGCGTGATGCCGCGCAGGAAATGTGTTTTTACGGCGTGTATGGCGTGCTCAATAGCCTTGCCGGCGATGCTCCTGGGCGAAATCTTCAGGCGCATGCCGAACAGCACGACAAAGTCCTGATCGAACGTCTTCAGGACGCCCTGCCCCTTGGCGGTCTGATGGAAGCCTTGATCCGGATCCTGTTCCTGCTGGGCCGTGACAGCGATGAACCGGGCAAGCAAAGCGTCGAGAAACTGATCCTGCAATTGCAGGTGCTGCTCCAGGACTACAGCGCCGAGCCGCTGGACCTGCGCGAAACCCTGCGCCTGCAAAAACTGCTGGTCGCCACCCACCCGCAGGAAAGCCTGCACAGCCTGCCCCTGATGCTGGCCGAGGTCGAAGAACGCCAACAAGTGCTGGCGGCCGTCGCCAATTTGCTGCCGGAATTGCTGACCAGCGGCGCAGACAATCCGTTCTGGTGTGAGCTGCACACGCTGCTCGATGTTCCGCTGCCGGGTTTTAACCTGACTCAATTCCCTGGTGAAGCCGATGTTATCGAGGAGAAAGCCCCGGCGATAACCCCGGAGCCGAAGCCGAAAACTGCGGTCGTCGTACCAGCGCCTGTGCAACAAAAGACTCCGGTGCTCGTCGCTGAGCCGATTGCCCCGGTAACGCCGACAAAACCGCGCAAAACCGCCAAGGGCAAAAAAGGTGCGAAGAAACCTCCTGCACCATGATGAACAACCTGTAGGAGTGAGCCTTTGTGGCGAGGGGATTTATCCCCGCTGGGCTGCGAAGCGGCCCCAATAATGGGACTGCTACGCAGTCCAACGGGGATAAATCCCCTCGCCACATAGCCCGCTCCTACAGGGGATTCGCTGCTCACAAAATAGTGGAGCAGGCTCAAACTCTGACAAGAACCGCGTCAAACCGGCGCGGCTTCCTCGATTTCAAACGATTCATCGGAGCGATACTGACCCGGTGTCATGCCAAACCAGCGGCTACAGGCTTTGTTGAAGCTGCTGTGGTCATGAAAACCAAGGAGATACGCGACATGCTTCATGTTGAAGTGAGAATGGCGCAGGTAGAAATCGGCCAATTGCCGGCGCACCGCGTTCAGCACGTCCTTGAATTGCGTCCCTTCTTTTTCCAGGGCGCGTTGCAGCGTGCGCTTGCTGATGTTCAACGCCGCGGCGATCGACTCCATGTCGCACTGTCCCTGGCCTTGACTCAAGCGCTCGGTAATCAGCGCGCGAATCCTGCCGACAATGCAAAAACCAAACAGCAGGTCAAGTTGCGCCTCGGCAAAACTGTCATGCAGCACCGCCAACGCTTCATTGGCCATGCTCAACGGCCGCATCAACTCCTGCCCGTCAAACAGAATGCTGTCGTATGGCGCGTCGAACTGCAGATTGCAGCCAAACAGCCGACGATGCTCGGAGATGTCTTCGGGCTCGGGATAAGTGAACTCAACACTCAAGGGATGCGGTGCGTCGCCGCCCAACAGCTTGCGGCAGAAACCCAGCAATGACGCCAAACCGGCATCGGTGTACTGGCGCGGTTTGACCGAACCCTGTTGCTGATGGTCGAGCCCGGACAGGCGGTAATGCTGCTGTTCCGAGGTAAAGAAAAGGCTGAACCCGGTGCCAATCAACGGACTGAAACGGACCAGTCGTTCAAGGGCTTTTTTCAGATTCAGGCTGGACATCATGGTGTATCCGACGATTTGAAAGCTGCCGGGGTGGAAGCTGCCGTAGGCCCTCAAGCCAATGTCTGGATCGCCCGAGGCCTGTGCGGCCAGTTCCCATAATCGATAGATGGCCTTTCGCTCGCAAAACGCTCCTGGTTTGTCCGCGAGTTTAATGTCTAGTCCAGCCTCCCGACACAGACTGGCAACATCCAGTCCTTGGGCCGAGAGCGTATTTACCAGCACGCTGGCATAGCCTGAACTCATTCTATACATGGCGTCCTCAATGACCTGTGGAACCGAACATCCTGTCCGGAGCCATGACTGATCTGCGGTGAATCAAATACTAACGGGGGGTTCAGTTGCCAAGATTGATCCCAGTATAGGTAACTCTCATTTTTAGCCACTGTTTCCGGTCATTCGTCGCCCTGTAGCTGCCCTGTGGCGAGGGGATTTATCCCCGTCCGGCTGCGCAGCAGTTGTGAAGTCATGCGCTGCGGTGTGTCAGTAGGACCGTGCATTCAGGGTTTACGACTGCTTCGCAGCCGGACGGGGATAAATCCCCTCGCCACAGGGCAGCTGCTACAGGCCAGCGGTGAAGGGGCGATTTGCACATGGCACCGATGGACACCACGCCGTCACCTCCCAACACTTCCGCATCCCCCGCCAATACCGAACAATCCTTCCATCTTGCAACGCAAAAATATAAAAGGAACGGAGCTTATGAAGTCGCTTGGTCGTATTGCGTTGGTCACGGGTGGTATGGGTGGAATTGGCACGGCGATAAGCCAGCGCCTGTACAAGGAAGGATTCAAGGTCATCGTCGGTTGCAGCTCTGATTCCGCCCGCAAGAACGACTGGATTGCCACTCAACTGGCGGCGGGTTATCAGTTCGAGTGCATCTACGGCGACATCACCGATTGGGAGTCGACGCGCAAGGCATTCGAGATGGCGCGTGAACAATTCGGCCCCATCGATGTGCTGGTCAACAACGCCGGCATCACTCGCGATGCCTCCTTTCGCAAGCTGACGCCCGAAGACTGGAACGCGGTCATCGGCACCAACCTGACGGGCCTGTTCAACACCACCAAACAGGTGATTGAGGGGATGTTGGCCAAGGGTTGGGGCCGGGTGATCAACATCTCCTCGATCAACGGTCAACGCGGCCAGTTCGGCCAGACCAACTACAGCGCGGCCAAGGCCGGCATCCATGGCTTCACCATGGCACTGGCGCGGGAAGTATCCGGCAAGGGCGTGACCGTCAACACCGTCTCCCCCGGTTACATCCAGACCAGCATGACCGCGGCCATCCGCCCGGACATCCTCGACACCATGATCGCGGCCACCCCCGTCGGACGCCTCGGCCAACCCGAGGAAATCGCCTCGATCGTCGCCTGGCTGGCGTCCGATGAATCGGGTTACAGCACCGGCGCCGACTTCTCGGTGAACGGCGGCATGAACATGCAGTAGATCGATCAGGGCAAGGACGCCCTGCTCCCGCTCGACAACATTTTAATGAGGTCACGCATGAACGAAGTCGTAATCGTTGCCGCTACTCGTACCGCCATCGGCAGTTTTCAAGGTGCCCTGTCCGCAATCCCGGCCACTGAACTGGGCGTCGCGGTGATTCGCCGTCTGCTGGAAGAGACCGGTCTGGACGGCGCGCAGATCGATGAAGTGATTCTTGGCCAGGTGCTCACCGCAGGCTCCGGGCAAAACCCGGCTCGCCAGACGGCAATCAAGGCCGGCCTGCCGTTTACCACCCCTGCCCTGACCCTGAACAAGGTCTGTGGTTCAGGCCTCAAGGCTGTGCAGCTGGCCGTTCAGGCGATCCGTTGCGGCGACGCCGAACTGGTGATTGCTGGCGGTCAGGAAAACATGAGCCTGGCGCCCTATGTGTTGCCCAAGGCACGCACCGGGCTGCGTCTGGGTCATGCGCAATTGCAAGACAGCGTGATTCAGGACGGTTTGTGGGACGCCTTCAACGATTACCACATGGGCATCACCGCGGAGAATCTGGCTCATCAGTACAGCATCAGCCGCGAAGCTCAGGACGCCTTCGCTGCCGCCTCGCAACAGAAAGCGGCCGCCGCCATCGAAGCGGGTTACTTCAAGCGTGAAATCACTCCGATCCTGATTCCCCAGCGCAAGGGCGACCCGCTGGTGTTCGACACGGATGAACAACCGCGCCCGGACAGCATGCTGCAAGCCTTGGGCAACCTCAAACCGGCGTTCCAGAAAAACGGCAGCGTGACCGCCGGCAACTCGTCAACCCTCAACGATGGCGCCGCCGTATTGCTGCTGGCCAGTGCCGCCAAGGCCCAGGCCCTCGGTTTGCCAGTGCTGGCGCGCATCAAGGCTTACGCCAGCGCGGGCGTGGACCCGTCGATCATGGGCATCGGTCCGGTCCCGGCCACCCGCCTGGTGCTGGAGAAAGCCGGCTGGAGCCTGGACGACCTCGACCTGATCGAAGCCAACGAAGCGTTCGCCGCGCAATCACTGGCGGTCGGCAAAGAACTGGGCTGGGACACCCGCAAGGTCAACGTCAACGGTGGCGCCATTGCCCTGGGGCACCCGATCGGCGCCTCGGGCGCGCGGATTCTGGTGTCGCTGGTGCACGAGCTGATTCGTCGTGACGGCAAAAAGGGTCTGGCCACGTTGTGCATCGGGGGTGGCCAAGGCGTCAGTCTGGTCATCGAACGCTAGAAAAAAGAACTGCTTGCTTGGCTGCTGACGCGGTGCCGAATTCCGGCACCGCGATTTTTTCTGCCCGGTTTTCCGATGTGGGCAAGGAGTTCCATGGACAATAACGCGCACACCTTCAACACCTTCTGGTCAGGCCAGGTACCGTTCATTGCCTCCTTTGCAGTGCAACAATTACGCCTGTGGGTCAGCACCAATCCGTGGTTCACCGGCCAGGCATACGACGAGTGGTTCGACCTGCCGCGCACCACCCTGGAAAGCCTGCAAGCCGAGTATCAAACCCAATGGGGTGACCTGGGCCAGCGCCTGCTGACCGGTCAGCCGTTCTCCTTTGAAGATCGGCGTTTTTCCAGCGGCAACTGGAGCACGCCGCTGTTCGGTTCCCTCGCGGCGTTCTACCTGCTCAACGCCGGTTTCCTGCTGAAGCTGCTCGATAAACTGCCGATCAAAGACAAGAAAACCCGCCAGCGCCTGCTGTACCTGGTGGAACAAGCGATTGCCGCCGGTGCCCCCAGTAACTTTTTGGCCAGTAATCCCGATGCCCTGCAGCGCGTCGTCGACACTCAGGGTGGCAGCCTGTTCACGGGTCTGTTGCACCTGGCCAGCGACCTGCAGGAAGGCAAGATGCGTCAGTGCGACAGCGGCGCCTTTAAGGTCGGCGTCGATCTGGCCAACACCCCCGGCGAAGTGGTATTCGAGAACGAACTGTTCCAGCTGATTCAGTACTACCCGCAAAGCGAAACCCAGTACCGACGCCCGGTGTTCATCGTCCCGCCGTCGATCAACAAGTACTACATCCTCGACCTTCGCCCGGACAACTCGATGGTTCGCCATCTGTTGCAACAGGGCCACCCGGTGTTCCTGATGTCGTGGCGCAACTTCGATCAGGCCCACGCCGGCACCACCTGGGATGACCTGATCGAAACCGGCATCATCAAAGGCCTGCAAGTGACCCGCAAGATCAGCGACGAGCAACGCCCCAACTGCGTGGGTTTCTGCATCGGCGGCACGCTGTTGAGTTCGGCGCTGGCCGTACTGGCGGCGCGCGGCGACAAGGACATCGGCAGCGTGAGCCTGTTGACCACCTTCCTTGACTACCTCGACACCGGTCCCATCGACATCTTCGTCGACGAGCAACTGGTGGCCTACCGCGAGCGCACTATCGGCGGCCTGGACGGCCCCATCGGCCTGTTCAAGGGCGAGGACATGGGCAATACCTTCTCGCTGCTGCGCCCCAACGATTTGTGGTGGAACTACAACGTCGACAAATACCTCAAGGGTCAGAAGCCGATCCCCCTCGACCTGCTGTTCTGGAACAACGACAGCACCAACCTTCCGGGGCCGATGTATTGCTGGTACCTGCGCCACACCTATCTGCAAAACGACCTGAAATCCGGCGAGCTGGACTGCTGCGGGGTCAAGCTGGACCTGCGCGCCATCGATGCACCGGCGTACATCCTGGCCACCCATGACGATCACATCGTGCCGTGGCGCAGCGCTTATGCCAGCACCCAATTGCTCTCGGGGACCAAGCGCTTTGTGCTGGGTGCCTCAGGGCATATCGCCGGGGTGATCAACCCGCCGGCCAGGGAAAAACGCCATTACTGGACCAACAATCGGGTTTCGAAGAATCCTGAAACCTGGTTCATGAATGCCCAGGAGCATGCCGGTAGCTGGTGGAATGACTGGTTCGTCTGGCTGGCAGACCAGGCCGGCGAGCGCCAACCTTCGGTGCTGCACACCGGTAACACGCACTACCCGGCGCTGGAATCGGCACCCGGACGTTATGTGATGCAATGACCGTCTGCCCCGCGCAATGTTGCGCGGGGCTTCGCCCTTCAAGCGTCCTCGCAAAAATCCTTAAACACAGCACACCGACTCAATATCCCCGAGCGAATCTACGCAACCATGGCCTCCTCACTCACCCGTAAGGACCCCGCCATGGCCATCAAACCCTGCTGACCCCGACCGACCACACCCTGATCATGATCGATCACCAGTCGCAGATGTCCTTTGCAACTAAGTCGATCGACGCCGTCACCCTGCGCAACAACGCTGCGCTCGTGGCCAAGGCTGCACGGGGCTTCAAGGTGTCGACCATCCTGACCACCGTCGCCGAGAAGCCAGCATGAACACTTGGGAAGACGAGCGCATTGCCGTCGAAGTCAACGCCTTCGGCAAACAGAAAATCGTCCTCGCCGGCCTCTGGACCTCGGTGTGCATTGTTGGCCCGGCGCTGTCGGCCATCGACCAGGGTTTTGAGGTCTACGTGATTGCCGATGCCTGTGGCGACGTCAGCACCGAAGCCCATGAAATGGCCATGCAGCGCATGATCCAGATCGGTGCTCGCCCGATGACCTCGTTGCAATACCTGCTCGAACTGCAGCGCGACTGGGCGCGTACCGAAACCTACGAAGAAACCGTGAAAAACTCGATTGCCAACGGTGGTTCCTACGGTCTTGGCCTGATCTACGCCATAACCATGTTCGGTGCCTCGGAAGGCCACTAAGCGGTTTTCCTGTAAATAGCCGGCGACTGCGGTCATTCCGCAGTCGCTGTTGCGTGGTGATTGACCGATGAAGTTTCGCAAGCAAGCCCTTCCCTTTTGGTTGTCGATGCTCTTGGCCGGGACAGCCTCGGCTAATGAACCCGCCCAAGGGTTTGTGGACGGCGCGGACCTTGAAGTGCTCAGCAGAAACTTCTACCTGAATAGCGACTACCGGTCTCCTTCGCCCACAGGAAAAAGCTATAAAGCCGAATGGGCTCAAGGCTTTATCAGCACTTTTGAATCCGGTTTCACGCCCGGCACACTTGGCTTTGGCCTGGATGCCCACGCCTTTCTGGGATTGAAACTGGACGGCGGCAAGGGACATTCCGGAACGGGATTGCTGCCCGTGGACGATGACGGTCGTAGCGAAGACAACTATTCCAGTGGCGGTGGCGCGCTGAAAATCAGAGCCTCGCAAACCACTTTGGCCTTCGGGGAAATGATGGTGGAAACCCCGGTGTCGACACCGCGGACAAACGCCTGCAACCGGAGTACGCCACAGGCTTTTTGCTGAATAGCCATGAAATCGATGGCATGAATCTGGTTGCCGGTCATTTCACAGCGTTCAAGAACCAGGACAGTTCTTCGGGCAAGGGCAACTTCTACGGCTACGGCGCCAACACGGAGGCCGGCGGCATTACGTTTCTCGGCACCGACCTGTTCACCCAAAGCCCTGTCGGCGGTGCGCTCTATGCTTCAGAACTCGGCGACAGCTGGCATCAGTACTACGCCAACCTGCACCTGAAGCAGTCCGGGGTATTACTCGACGCCAATCTCTACCATGCAGGACACCGGCAAAGCGCTGGCCGGCGCCATCGACACCACCGCGTTCAGCCTGTCGGACAAGTACACCGTCGATGCGCATGCCTTCACCCTGGCTTATCAAAAAATCAATGGCGACACGCCGTTCGATTTTGTCGGCGGAGACTCGATCTACCTCGCCAACTCAATCAAGTACGCCGACTTCAACGGCGCCCACGAACGCTCATGGCAGGCACGCTACGACCTCGATTTGAGCACCTTCGGGATCCCCGGCCTGACATTCATGACGCGCTACGTCATGGGCAGCCAGATCGACGGCACCCATGCGCCCAAGGGCGGCGCCTACAACCCTTTCGATGAGTCAGCCGGTGAATACGTGCCTGAACAAGGCGATGGCGGCCGGCATTGGGAGCGCGACATCGACCTGCACTACATCGTGTAGTCCGGAGCGGCCAAGGGTTTGTCCTTGCAACTGTCCCATGTGTCGCATCGGGCCAACACGGCGCAGGCGGGCGATGATATCGATCGGGTGTATGTGGTCGTCCAGTACCCGCTGAACTTCGGGCATCTCTAACGAAAAAATGGCGGAAGGCAGCCGGAGTCGAACCTGCCCGGGAACGGATGCCGTCCCCAACCGGGTTTGAAGCCCGGCCGCGCCACCGGGCGCGATTGCCTTCCTTGAAGTCAGTGTTCTGATCCTTGGGCCAAGGCATTGTCGAGGCGGATATGTCGTTTGTCGCCAAAGCGTCGGGTCAGGCCCAGCCGGTCGAAGTATTCGAGAGTTTGGATGCTGCGCTTGCGCCCCAGACCCACCGCATCGCGAAACGCCGCAACCTGAATCACCGGGTCCTGCGCGGCCAGTTGCACAAGCATAGCCGCCAATCGGCGGATGATTGCGTCGGTGTAGAACAGGTCTCGGACGACTTGATGCACCAGCCCCAGCCTCGCCATTTTGCGCAGCAGCAGGCGCACCGCCGCTTCTTCATGCCCAAGGTCGCGGACCCACGGCGCATTGAAACCGGCTTGTTCGAACAACGGCTGCAGCTGTTGCCACAAGGCTTCATCGTCTTCACTCAAGCGCACTTGGTGCTCGGGCAAGTGCAGCCACGGGCCGCTGGCAATTAGAGTGCCGCTGGCGAGCAGTTCGTCGAGCAGGCTGATGAACGTCGGCCGGTCCAGCGCGGTCCCGGCGAAGCGGCGCAGGCGATCCCGGTCGGGTCCCATCTGATCCGGTTCGAGTTGGTGGAAACGTGCCAGATGCTCCAGCAACGGCGCTTTCAGGGATTCCCAACGCTCGGCGCTAAATAGCAATGGGCCTTGGCGTGTGCTGATCAAGCGCACATCGGCGGGCAGGCCCCAGGTGTCACGCGGCCGGTTGAACTGTCGCTCCAGGTGCTGCGGATCAAGCCCGGTTTCGCTGTTCACCAATAACGCGGGCAACACGGCTTCCAGATCACTGCATGTGGCGAGTGCCTGGAGTTGCGCCAATCGCTCGGGACTGCGGCGGTGTCGGGTCGGCGCGAACGGGTCGAGTACCCGACCACCGCCGAGGGTTCGTTGGGCGCTCTGGTCACGCACAATCAAAGGATCGCCCTTCACCGCCTGCACCGGCGCATTCAACAGGATCTGCGCCAGCATCCGCTCACCCGGCGCCAGGCTGGAACCCTCCAGCAGCGCCACTCGCCCCGTGACATCCTGGGTGCCGAGGTGAACATGCACTGGCTGAAAATGCTCGAAGGGCCTGGGTTCGCTGGCCAGCAACTGCATCTCGATATCCAGGCGCTGGGTCGGTGCATACAGCCACTCGGCCACCAGCCAGTGGCCACGGTGAATCTGCTCCAGTGCCAAGCGCTCGGCGCTCAGATTCAACGCGACTCGCTGACCTGCAAACCCGGTGTCTGCGGCTTGATTCTGCGCATGCAAGCCTCGCACCCGCACGGTTTTGCCCAGCGGACCGAGCATCAGTGTGTCGCCCACGGCAACCTGCCCGGACAGCGCCGTGCCGGTCACCACAATGCCGGCGCCAGCCACGCTGAACGCACGATCAATCGCCAGACGGAAACCGCCGCTCGTGCTGCGCGAAAGGACATTACGCTGCGCGTCCAGCAACGCCTGTCGCAATGTCTCGACGCCCTCCCCGGTCACGCTCGACAGCGCGATCTGCGGCGCGCCGGCAAACGGTCCGGGCGTCAGCAAAGTTTCGATCTGCTCGCGAACGGCTTGTACTCGGGCGGGATCGACCCGGTCGCATTTGCTGATCGCCACCAATGCCCGAGGGATGCCCAGCAGTTCGACGATTGCCAGGTGCTCGCGGGTCTGAGGCATGACGCCGTCATCCGCGGCGACCACCAGCAACACCAGATCGATGCCCTGGGCCCCGGCCAGCATATTGTGGGTAAAGCGTTCATGACCGGGCACGTCGATAAAACCGGTCAGTGCCGCGCCCGGTTCCAGCGACGCGTAGAGATAACCGAGGTCGATGGTCATGCCGCGCTCGCGTTCTTCGCGCCGACGGTCGCCGGCCTGGCCGGTCAATGCCTGGAGCAACGCAGTCTTGCCGTGGTCGATGTGCCCGGCGGTGCCGACAATCACCCTGGCACCTGCAATTGACCGAGTTGCGCCAGCCACGCGGTTTCGTCATCCAGTTGACGCAAGTCCAGCCACAGCGCGTCGTCGTCAATTCGGCCCAGTACTGGAATGGCCAACTGACGAAACGCGGCCTCCAGCCCCAGCAATTGCCGTCCCCGCAGACGTTTAGACACGTCTGGCCGCAGGCATAACGCCGCGCTCGGCAGCCGAGCCACCGGTTGGCTGCCGCTGCCGATCATGCCCAACGCAGGCAACGCGCTGACGTTCCAGCCTTCGCCCAAGGCCTGCGCCAATGACGGTTGCAGGCGCTCCGCCTGGGCGAGGATGTCGGCTTGCGGTCGGGTCAGCAGGCGCAGACTCGGCAGCCGTTCGGCCAGCCGATCCGGATCGCGGTACAAACCCAACACCGCTTCGAGCGCCGCCAGGGTCAGCTTGTCGACCCGCAACGCACGCTTAAGCGGATTCTTTTTGATCTTCGCGATCAGGTCTTTGCGGCCGACGATCAACCCGGCCTGAGGACCGCCGAGTAACTTGTCGCCGCTGAAGGTGACGATGTCTGCGCCATCGACCAGTGCCTGACGCACCGTGGGTTCGGCGGGCAAGCCCCAGCGCGTCAGGTCCAGCAGACTGCCGCTGCCGAGGTCCTCAAGCAGCGGCAACCCGTGTTTATGTGCCAGCTCCGCCAACTCGGCCGTCGGCACGCGAGCGGTGAAGCCTTCAATGGCGTAATTACTGGCGTGGACGCGCATCACCAACCCACTGCGCGGGCCGATGGCCGCCTCGTAATCCCGGGCATGGGTGCGGTTGGTGGTGCCGACTTCGTGCAGCCGGACGCCGGCCCGGGCCATGATGTCGGGAATGCGGAACGCGCCACCTATCTCGATCAGCTCGCCGCGGGAAATGATCCCTTCCTTGCGCGCGCCCAAACTGTTGAGCGTCAGCAGCACGGCAGCGGCGTTGTTATTGACCACGGTCACCGCTTCGGCGCCGGTCAGCTCACGGATCAGGCCTTCGATCAAGTCGTCGCGGTCGCCTCGCTTGCCGCTTTGCAGGTCGAATTCCAGATTGAGCGGGTAGCGGGCGGCCATTTGCACTGCTTCGATGGCCTCCTGCGGCAACAACGCGCGACCGAGGTTGGTGTGCAGCACCGTGCCGGTCAGGTTGAACACCCGGCGCACGTGGCTGCGATGCTGCAGGGCCAAGCGCTCGCCCGCCCTGCCGGCCAATACGTCATGGGTAATTTCAACGGCGTCGAGTTGGCTCAAAAGCACCGGTTCGCGCAGGTCATCCAGCAGTTGTCGCAGACTGGCCAGCAGCGCGTCACGCCCATAGCGCTCGGCCAACGGCTGACACGCCGGATGGCGCAGCAAACTGTCGATGGAAGGCAGCCGCAAGGCTGGGCTGGCGGATCTGGCAGACATCAGGCACTCCCGCAAACGTTGACCGTCGCGCCTGAGTGTAGCCGATGTCCTTACTCGCCTCCGGGTGCCAGCAGAAGATTCGGCGCCGGGCGCACGTAACCTTCCTGCTCCAGCCGCATGTCCAGCATCAGGCTGGTCAGGTCGGTCGAGAGCGCTTCGGCCTCGGCGTCGTTTTCCAGGTACAGCAGTTTCAGGTAGCTGTGGCAGCCGGGGCAGATTTCGGCGCGCAACGGCGCCTGATTGGCGGCGTGGCGGTCGTCATCGAGGCTGACGTATTCCAGGCCTTTGCTTTGTTCGCAATACACGCATTTGACCCGCACCACGTGCCATTCGCAGGCGCACAACGAGCACACCAGATAACGCAAACCGTTGTGTTTGCCGCGATGGCGGATCACCCCGGCCATCGCAGGTGAACCACAGGCCGGGCATTGGCTGAGACTGTCACCGGGTTTCAGTGAAAGGCCTGGCGTGCTCAGCAACCAATGACTGAAGGCGGCCTGCAACGCCGCGCCGAGAAACGGCACCAGCGCCGCCGGCAGCAATGAATACTGGCCGCTGACCAAGGCGATCGCCCAGGCTTTGCGTTGGCCGTAATTGGCGTTGCGCAAGGATGCGACGGCTTTCTCTACGGCAGCGTTTGTCGGGGGCGAATATCGCTGCAAAAAGGCGTCGAGGTACACCAACCAGGTGTCCTCGCGCACCAGACTATCGGCGGCGAACGGTGGCAAGCCGTGTTGCTGGCACACTCGCAGGCGTTCGGGATCGAGCGGCTTAGCCTCCGGCGGATCGTCCAACAGATTCTGTTGCACGCGGCACAGGTCGACCACCAGTCGCAGGTAATCGGCCAGTGGGTGCCCGTCCGCCAGTTTTTCCAGACGCAGCGCCCGCAACGCGAACAGGTTGTTCGGTGGCAGGTGCAGGAACGGCGGTGAACCGGCCGCCGCTTCGATCTCTCCAGGCTCAAGAATGGTTGCCAAGGGGTCATCCTTTTTTGCGGATTGGGTGATCAGGGTTTTCGTCCCGGGTCACTTCCCGATACCAGAGCTCATGGTGCTTCCTCGCCCAGGCGCGGCTGACCCCGCCATGCACCATCGCGCTGACCGAACCTTTGATCCAGATGCCAGCGTAGATGTGGATGATGATGCTCAACACCAGCACAAAACCGGCCAAGGCATGCAGCAGCATCGCCCAGCGAATCGAGGTAATGCCGAAGTATTCGCTGAAGTACGCACGCCAGATCACCAAACCACTGAACAGCAACACCAGCATGCAAAGCAGCAAGATCCAGAACAGTAACTTCTGTCCTGGGTTGTACTTGCCAATCGGCGGCACGCCCTCCTCCTTGTTGCGCATGACCCGCCCGATGCGCCGGAGCCACAACCGGTCATTGCTGATAAAGAAGTTTGCCCGAAAGAACTGAATCACCAGGCCGAGGAACAGCACAAACATCACCACGCCCATAAAGGGGTGCAGGATGCGTGTCCACGGTCCGCCGCCGAACAGGTTGCTGAGCCAGAACAGCGCCGGATGGAACAAGGCCAGGCCCGACAGGGCCGCCATGAAAAACAGGATCGCCACCAGCCAATGGTTGGTGCGCTGGTTCGAGGTGTAGCGCAGGATCTGTCTGCGGATCATGGTCTGTCCTCCCCACGCGGATCAAAGGTGTGCACCGACGGGTCGACTTCATGCACCGCCGGGTCCTTGAGCGGCGGCAGTTCATCCTCTTCAACCAACTGCGGCCCGACGCGCACGTAGTGGAAGAACCCGGCCAGCACCGCCAGGCCCATGGCCCACAATCCCAAGGGTTTGCTCACGCCCTTCCACAATTCCACCAAGGGGCTGATCGTCGGGCTGCTCGGCAAACCGGCGTAGAGCGTCGGCGTGTCCGCGTGATGCAGCACGTACATGACGTGGGTGCCGCCCACGCCTTCGGGGTCGTACAGGCCGGCGTGATCGAAGCCGCGGCTTTTCAGGTCGACGATGCGTTCGGCGGCGTGTTCTTTCATGTCTTCCTTGGTGCCGAACACGATGGCGCCGGTCGGGCAGGTTTTCACGCAGGCCGGTTCCAGCCCCACTGCCACCCGGTCCGAACACAAGGTGCATTTGTAGGCCTTGTGATCCTTTTGCGAGATCCGCGGAATATTGAACGGGCACCCGGTGATGCAATAACCGCAGCCGATGCAATGGTCCTGATCGAAATCGACGATACCGTTGGCGTGCTTGATGATCGCCCCTGGGCTCGGGCACGCCGCCAGGCAACCGGGCTCGGCGCAGTGCATGCAGCCGTCCTTGCGGATCAGCCACTCAAGGTTTCCGGCGTCGGTTTCATGCTCGGTGAAGCGCATCAAGGTCCAGGTTTCTGCGCTGAGGTCTTGAGGGTTGTCGTAGGTGCCGAGGTTGTGGCCGACATCGTCGCGCAACTCGTTCCATTCCGAGCAGGCGACCTGGCAGGCCTTGCAGCCGATGCACTTGGTGGTGTCGATCAGCTTGGCCACTTCCTCTTGATTGCGCACCGAGGACGGCACTGTCGTGGTGGCCGAACGGGCGATGATGTCTTGGCTGGCCATTTAGACTTTCTCCACGTTGACCAGGAATGACTTGGATTCCGGGGTCTGTGTGTTGCCATCGCCGAGGAACGGCACCAGGGTGTTGGTCAGGTAACCGTGGCGCGTGAGGCCGGTAAAGCCCCAGTGCAGCGGGATGCCGATCTGGTGCACCACCTGATTGTTGACCTGCAAAGGACGGATCCGCTTGGTCACCACCGCCACCGCTTCGATATGCCCGCGCTTGGAACTGACGCGGACCCGGTCGCCGGCCACAATCCCTTTCTCCTTGGCCAGCACTTCACCGATCTCGACGAATTGCTCGGGTTGGGTAATCGCGTTGAGCTTGCAATGCTTGCTCCAGAAGTGGAAATGCTCGGTCAGCCGATAACTCGTAGCGGCGTAAGGGTAATCCTTGGCCACGCCGAGGGAATCCCACACCGAATCGAAGATCCGCGCCGCCGGGTTGCTGGTAGCTTTCTTGTTTTCCGGGTGCAGCGGGTTGATGCCGATCGGCGTCTCGAACGGCTCGTAGTGCTCGGGGAATGGTCCCTCGTTCATCTTGTCGACGGCGAAAAACCGCGCCACGCCTTCAGGGTTCATGATGAACGGATTCATCCCGGCTTCCGGTGGCGTGTCGGCCTTGAAGTCCGGCACGTCGGTGCCGCCCCAGGCTTTGCCGTTCCACCACACCAGGCGCTTTTTCTCGTCCCACGGTTTGCCTTGCGGGTCGGCCGAAGCGCGGTTGTAGAGAATCCGTCGGTTGGCCGGCCAGGCCCAGGCCCACCCTTGATGTTGATGCATTCCATAAGGGTCGTTGTTGTCGCGCCGGGCCATCTGGTTGCCGGTCTCGGTCCAGCTGCCGCAGAAAATCCAGCAACCGGAAGCCGTGCTGCCGTCGTCCTTGAGCTGACCGAAACCGGCCAGTTGCGCGTTGCTCTTGATCGTCGCGCCGGTGGCATCGGTGAAGTCAGCGGTGGCATAACCGTTGATTTCCCGCGCCAGTTCTTCCGGCGTGGGTTCGTCGGCGATCTTGTACGGCCACGACAGTTTGAGGATTGGGTCGGGATAAGCGCCGCCCTTGGCTTGATAACGCTGGCGCAGGCGCAGGAACAGCTCGCTCATGATCTGCACGTCGGTGCGTGCTTCGCCCGGTCCGTCGGCGCCTTTCCAATGCCATTGCAGCCAGCGGCTGCTGTTGACCAGCGAGCCGTCCTCCTCGGCGAAACAGGTGGTAGGCAGGCGGATCACTTCAGTCTGGATACCCGCGGTTTCCACATCGTTGTACGGCCCGACATTGCGCCAGAACTCCGAGGTTTCGGTGGACAGCGGGTCCATCACCACCAGCCATTTCAACTTGGCCAACGCCGCCATCACCCGGTTTTTGTCGGGCAGCGCCGCGATGGGGTTGAAGCCCTGGCACAGGTAGCCGTTGACCTTGCCCTGACCCATCAGGTCGAACACTTTGAGGATGTCGTAGTTGGGAATGTCCAGTTTCGGCAAATAGTCGTAAGCCCAATTGTTCTCAACCGTGGCGTTGTCGCGGTACCAGGCTTTCATCAGGCTGACGTGGAATTTGCTGTAGTTCTGCCAATAAGACAACTGCCCCGGACGCAACGGCATTTGCGTGCGCTTGGTGATGTACGCGGTGTAATCCTGCTCGGCGTCGCCCGGCAGGGTCAGGTAGCCCGGCAGCGAGTTGGACAGCAGGCCGAGATCGGTCAGGCCCTGAATGTTGGAGTGCCCACGCAAGGCATTGACGCCCCCGCCCGGCATGCCGACGTTGCCCAACAACAATTGCACCATCGCGGCGCTGCGGATGATCTGCGAGCCGATCGAGTGCTGTGTCCAGCCCAGAGCATAAAGAATCGTCATGGTCTTGCCCGGTTGCGAGCACGTGGCGATTTCTTCCCAGATCTTCTGCATGGCATCGACCGGCATGCCGCAAATCTGGCTGGCCAACTGGATGTTGTAGCGGCTGTAATGCTGCTTCATCAGTTGGTAAACGCAGTGCGGGTCCTGCAGGGTCGAGTCGGTTTTGACAAAGCCGTCCTCGCCGAGCTCATAACCCCAGCCGGATTTGTCGGTATAGGTGCGTTTGGCGGCGTCGTAACCGCTGAAGATGCCATCCTCGAAGCCATACCCGGCTTTGACGATAAACGACACGTCGGTGTAGTTGCGTACGTACTCGTGCTGGATCTTGTCTTCGGTCAGCAGGTAATTGATCAGCCCGCCCATGAAGGCGATATCGGTGCCGGTGCGAATCGGCGCGTAATAATCGGCCACCGAGGCGGTCCGGGTAAAACGCGGATCGACCACGATCAGCCGCGCCTTGTTGTGCGCCTTGGCTTCGGTCACCCATTTGAAACCGCACGGGTGCGCTTCTGCTGCGTTGCCGCCCATCACCAGGATCAGATTCGCGTTGGCGATATCGGTCCAGTGATTGGTCATGGCACCACGGCCGTACGTCGGGGCAAGACTTGCCACCGTCGGGCCGTGTCAGACACGCGCCTGGTTATCAAACCCCAGCATGCCGAGACTGCGAATGACCTTGTGGGTGATGTAACCCGCTTCGTTGGACGCCGCTGAAGCCGCGAGGAAACCGGTGGTCAACCAGCGGTTCACCGTTTGGCCCTTGTCATTCTTCTCGATGAAGTTGGCGTCGCGGTCGGCCTTCATCAGGTCGGCGACGCGATCCAGCGCTTCATCCCAGGAGATACGCGTCCACTCCGTACTGCCCGGCTTGCGCACTTGCGGGTATTGCAGGCGGCCGGGGCTGTGAATGAAGTCCAGCAGGCCGGCGCCTTTGGGGCACAGGGTGCCGCGGTTGACCGGGTGGTCGGCATCGCCTTCGATGTGAATGATGCTTTGCGCGACGTTCTTGGCGGTATCGCCCTGGCTGTACATGATCAATCCGCAGCCGACCGAGCAGTACGGGCAGGTGTTGCGGGTTTCATGGGTGTGGGCGAGTTTGAAATGGCGTACCTGCTCGGCGAAGGCTGGCGCCGGGAGCATGCCCAGCGCGCCGAGGCTCGAGCCAGCAAGGCCGATACCAGCGACCTTGAAGAACTGACGACGGTTGAGGTCCATCGTGCACTCCTGATCAGGTGGAGACCCGGTACTTTTGCCGGGTTTTTCTGGACGATCACGGTGGCGGCAGCGTGGCTGCCGACCTTTGAAACTTTAGCCAATGGGAGAAGTGACTGCGTGAAAACCGACCATCGGGCAACACCCGGATATCAGCCACCACACAAAACCTGTGGGAGCGAGCCTTTGTGGCGAGGGGATTTATCCCCGTTCGGCTGCGAAGCAGTCGCAAAACCATTGTTTGCGGTAGACCTGATACACCGCGGTTTTCGATTTTGGGGCCGCTTTGCAGCCCAACGGGGATAAATCCCCTCGCCACAAAGGCTCACTCCCACAGGGATTTGTGCTGTTCGGACCATTACCGTCTCGCTCCCACAAGGCTGGGCGATTATCATGAGCGCCATATCCAACCGGCCTTTATGAGACTGAGCATGACCTTCGATTTTGATCAGGTGTTCGACCGCCACGACACCGGCAGTACCAAGTGGAGCCGCTACCCGGCCGACGTGTTGCCGATGTGGGTCGCCGACATGGACTTCGCCGCGCCGCCGGTCATCCTTGAAGCCCTGCGCAAACGCCTGGAACACCCGATGGTCGGCTACAGCGTGCCTCAGGAAAATCTGCGCGCCGCCATCGTGGCCGACCTCTGGAACAAATACGCCTGGCGCGTATTACCTGAAGAACTGATCTTCCTGCCGGGCGTGGAGTCAGGTTTCAACATGGCCCTGAAGGCGCTGGTCGAGCCGCAACAAAACGTTGTGGTTCAGGTGCCGAACTACCCGCCGCTGCGTCATGCGCCGGGTCATTGGGGTTTGAACAAGGTTGAACTCGAATTTGACGCGTCGGCTGACGGCACGTACGACACGCCGCTCGCGACCTTGAGCCAGGCACTGACCGGCGGCGGTGCGCTGCTGCTGAGCAATCCGCATAACCCGTTGGGCAAAGTCTTTCCACGGGAAGAACTGCAAGCAGTGGCCGATATCTGCCTGGAACAAAACGCCTGGATCATCTCTGACGAGATTCATGCCGAGCTGTGCTTCGACGGGCGCGTGCACATCCCCACGGCATCCCTCAGCCCGCAGATCGCCAAGCGCACCATCACCCTGATGTCGGCGAGCAAGGCTTACAACATTGCCGGCCTGAAAACCTCCTTCATGATCATTCAGGACTCGGCTTTGCGAGCGAAGGTCAACCACGCCCGTTGCGGCATGGTCGACAGCGTCAATCCGCTGGGCATGGAAGCGACTCGCGTTGCCTACAGCGAAGGCGGCCCGTGGCTGGCCGGGTTGAAGGCGTATCTGCAAGGTAATCGGGATTACCTGGTGGAAGCGGTTCGCCGCCGTTTGCCGGGTGTGACGATCAACATCCCGCAAGGCACGTATCTGGCGTGGCTCGATTGCACCGCCCTGGGGCTGGACAATCCGCAGCAGTTCTTCCTGGAACAGGCCAAGGTCGGACTGAGCCCCGGCCTGGATTTCGGCGACAACGCCCGGCAATTCGTGCGCCTGAACTTCGGCTGCCCACGTGCGTTGCTCGAAGAAGGTCTGGCGCGTATGGAACGAAGCTTGCGCACCCTCAAGGCCTGATAACACAACAAATTCCTGTAGGAGCGAAGCTTGCTCGCGAAGACGGCGTACCAGTTGACACATGTATGACTGACACACTGCCTTCGCGAGCAAGCTTCGCTCCTACAAGGGTTTTGGGTGGTTTCGGGTATTGTAAACGGCGTCAAACCGATGATGTGATCGCCCTTGTAGCAGCTGGTGAACCCACGAAATAATGAACCCCTGACAATTTTCCCCGCTCAATACCTTTAGCGCCCCACCGCGGGCCGCTCGAGGAGGTCGTCATGTCTGGCCCACAAACGCGGCCCACCCCCAGCGAGAACCGAGCATGAGTTTCATTTTATGGGTGGCCGTGTTGGGTGCTGTACTGCTGACGCTGGCGCTGACCTCGTCATACCTGCGCTGGATGCCGGTGACCACGTCTGCGGTGTGCCTGGTGCTGGGTGTCGGCATCGGACCGGCCGGGCTCGGGCTGTTGAAGCTGGACATCGCTGACGCTTCGATCTGGATGGAGCACCTGACGGAAGTCGCGGTGCTCTTTTCTTTATTTGTCTGTGGCCTGAAATTGCGCTCCCCGCTCAAGCATAAAAACTGGCGGGTCGCGTTCGGCCTGGCCGGACCGGTCATGCTGCTGACCATTGGCGGCATCTGCCTGTTGCTGCATTACGGGCTGCAATTGTCGTGGGGCGCGTCAATGCTGATCGGCTCGATCCTGGCGCCTACCGACCCGGTGCTCGCCGCCCTGGTCCAGGTCAACGACGCGCGGGATGACGACAGCGTGCGGTTTGGCCTTTCCGGTGAAGCCGGGCTCAATGACGGGATTGCGTTTCCGTTCGTGATTCTTGGCCTGCTCCTGCTGCAACACGATGGCAACCCCGGCTGGTTTGGCGACTGGGTACTGCGCAGTCTGCTCTGGGCCGTTCCGGCCGGTTTACTGACGGGTTACTGGATGGGACGCGGCATTGGGCGTCTTACGTTGGTTTTGCGTATCAAGAACGATGACAGCACGCTGTCGCCGAACGATTACCTCGCCCTCGCCTTGATTGCCTTGGCGTACGTCGGGGCCGAGTCAATCCACGCTTACGGGTTTCTGTCGGTGTTCGCCGCCGGCCTCGGATTGCGTCAGGAAGAGGTCAGCTCCACGGGCAATGACGCACTACCGGCCGAGCATTTGGTCCAACCTGTCGTCGGACACCAGAACGTCGAACCGCAGCACGCAGTGCATGGCGATACCGACAACCTTGAAGACACCCAGGTCGCTGCGGGCATCATGATGGGTGACATGCTCGCCTTCGGCAGTCTCGTGGAGCGGGCCATGGAAGTGTTTCTGGTCACCCTGCTCGGCGTCGTGCTGATCGCTCACTGGGACTGGCGCGCCCTTCTGGTTGGTGGGGTTTTGTTTTGCCTGATTCGCCCCTTGAGTGTCGCTGTGTTGCCGTGGGGTCGATTGCTCGATTGGCGTCAGCGAATGTTGATTGGCTGGTTCGGCATACGCGGCATCGGCAGCCTTTATTACCTGTTCTATGCCTTGAATCACGGGTTGGGTCAGTCGGTGGCGACGCTGTGTACCGACCTGACCTTGTCCGTGGTCGCGTTAAGCATTCTGATCCACGGAATCAGCACGCAACCCACCCTCGCCTACTATGAACGGCGCAAGAAACAGGTTATTTGATTTTCTTCCTAAGCATTTATCGGCGTATCAAACGAATTTTTGCCTTTAAAAATTTGAAATCTCTGCGCAACCAAGTAGTCACAACTTTAATTCCGCCTGGTTTTCTTGCACGGCGGGACCCGACAGGTTCGGTTCCACTGTGGCAACGACGCCGTTTAAAAGGGACCTCGGAAAAATTAAGGTGCCGGTCATGATTCACTGTTCAACCCCCGATCAAATCAAAGCCTGCCGGGCGTTCGCCCTGGAGTCCAATCGCCAGATGTTCGAAGAAGCCCAGTCACTGAGCCGCTGCGCCTTTGAAATGCTTGAGGCCGGCGAAATGGACCTGGAACTGTTTGATCGCTATCAGGCGATGCGCAGGAAGGCTGATCTGAAATTCCAGGAAGCGATTGAGCACGTGCGATTGCTCAACGAAGACTTTCCGCCGATCCCGATGTCCGTGAACAACTCTCACCGGTTGCGCCAGCCGCTCGAAGACCGGGTTTGAGCCTGAAAACATGGCTGCTCCTGATGCCAGTGGTTCAGAAGCGGCACATAACCTGTGGCGAGGGGGCTTGCCCCCGTTGGGTCGCGAAGCGGCCCCAAAACCTGCGACCGCGATGAGTCGGCACACGGCACGCGGTGATTTTACGACTGCTACGCAGCCGAACGGGGCGGTGCAACGTTTCGCTAAACCCCATCGCCACAGGTCGCAGTTCACAGTTCACAGTTCACAGTTCACAGTTCACAGTTCACAGTTCACAGTTCACAGTTCACAGTTCATAGAGTGTCCCGCCTCAGTAAGGAAAAACACCACGCCGCGAACTGCATGAATCAACTTCCGGACTCATGCAGCCTGCACGACCTCAATTCGCCATCAGCCATCTCAACTCATTGTTTTTTTAGGTGCTGACTAAAGCCCCGTAGTCGGCACGACAAATGCTCCAGGTCTAATGAGCGACCTACGGCCATGAGACCGTTTGCGCCCATCCCCGTGACTATTTGAGAGATTCGAACCATGAACGCCATCGACCTGTTGAAAGCCGACCATGAACGCGTAAAGGGCATCCTGAATCAGTTGAGCGAGTCCACCGAGCGTGGTGTTAAAAAGCGCACTGAGCTGCTGGCCAAGCTTGAAATGGAAATCTCCATTCATACTCGCCTCGAAGAGGAAGTCTTGTACCCGGCGTACAAAAAGGCGGGAGGCAAGGAACAGGACGTCATGTATTACGAAGCCAAGGAAGAGCACCGCACCGTGGATTCGCTGGTGCTGCCGGACCTGAAAGTCACCGACCCTTCCACCCCGGAGTTCGCCGGCCGAGTGAAAGTGGTCAAGGAACTGCTGGAACACCACATCGAAGAAGAGGAAACAGAAATGTTCCCTCAAGCCAAAAAGCTGCTGGGCAAAGCCACGCTGGAAGAGTTGGGGGCGCAGATGGAAACGCTTAAGGCGCAGTACAAGAAAGAAATGAGCAGACCCAATATGGCGGCTTGATTCGGTTGGCTGATGTAAAAAAGCCCGGCAAATGCCGCAACACTGTTCACTTAGGCACAGATGTTCGCCTGAAGATAAGGGAACAGCATTACGGCAGATGCCTGGTGCCTGGCTTTTTATTTTTGCGTGTCAGCCGCCCGGGTTGGTCACCTGGATGTAAACCGCGTAGCTGCCCAGCAATACCCAGAAGGTTGCGAAAATCCACGGCGTGCGCACCGAAAACAGCAGCGATTTACGGTAACCCTTGTGGGACGATTCCATCTCACTGAACAGCGGTGATTCATCGTACGCCAGCCCCATCCATGGCTCGCTGCGCAATAACTCACTCTGTTTGAAGTGCCAGTGATCGATGATGTCGTAGGCCGCACGAATACCCGGCCAGGCGTTCAGCGAACTGAGCAACCCAAGCAGCGCGAGGAACGGTGGCACCACCAGAGTGAAGAGTTTTCCCCACTCGGGATTAAGGTTGGACATGCAGGAGGCGAAGGCAATCACCAAAAACGATTGCGCGGCCAGGTAAGCATCTGTTCGATTTGCGAGGATGCTGGTTTCGTACTGGATTTCACGACGGTAGAAATCCAGGCGCTCCTTGGGCGATCCGAACATCTTGGCGTTGTGTTCGGTCATGGCTTCTTCGGCGGGGTGTTCGGTCAGTATTCTGGGCACAAGCATCACACGTGGACTGGGAAAGCATCTGACGAAACCTTTCTGGGCAAAGTTCAGCTGGATTTAATGCGCCTCCAATGGCTTCCGGTCGGAGAAAAAAACCTCGAACGGCGCCCCACCGCCGTGGTCCTCCAGAGACAGAGGCAGATTTCAAGGACTGCGCATGGACCATCTCGATTGGGTGCAATGGCCAGCGATGCTGATCACAGTGCTGGCGGCGTGGCTGATCGGCTCGCAAAAACCTTCGCGCAGGGTATGGGGCTTCAGCTGCTTTATCGTCAGCAACCTTTTGTGGGTGATTTGGGGTTATCACACCAACGCCTATGCATTGATCGTGTTGCAGTTTTGCCTGTGTGCCATGAACCTGCGCGGTTTCAAGAAGAACGCGGACGGTTGAGCGAAACGCCGCTCACTTCATGGCCAAGGCAATGACTTCCACCAGATTGAGTTGGGTAAAGGGTTTGGACAAGCGCGGGAGCTTGGTGGCGAAACCTTCCAGGCGCTCGGCATAGCCTGTGGCGAGGACAATCGGCAGGTCGGGTTTCAAGGTCCGGATGGCCTGCGCCAATTGCGCGCCGTTCATTTGTGGCATGGCCATATCGGTGATGACCAGGTCAATATTCTGCTCGACGTCAAACTGCTCAAGCGCTTGTGCACCGGACACCGCGCTGATCACCCGGTGGCCGAGGTCCTCCAGCAACAGGCCGGTACTGGTCAACACCAGGGTGTCATCGTCCACAACCAATACGCACAACTGAGGCACCGGCGGCGCTTCCACTTCCGCTGCAGCGGGCTTGGCGACCGAAGCAGCCGTAGCGACAGGTATCCACAGTTCGGCGACAGTGCCGATGTCCTTCTGGCTCTTGAGAATGAATCGCCCGCCCAACTGCTCGATAAAGCCATGAACCATCGACAACCCCAACCCCGTGCCTTTGCCGACCCCTTTTGTGGTGAAAAACGGGTCCATCGCCGAAGCCAAGATGAGATCATCCATGCCCTCGCCTGTATCGGTGACACTCAGGCAGACATATTGGCCAGCCGGCAGCAGCAAAATTGATTGGTCGAGGACGTCTTCTGTCCTGGCGCTGATGACGATTTTACCGCCGTTGGGCATGGCATCCCGGGCGTTGGTGGCCAGGTTCAACACCGCCAGTTCGAGTTGATTGACATCAGCCATGACCGGTACGAGGTCAGGGAAAAAGCGTGTTTCGAGCTGCACGGCAGGTCCGAGGGAGCTGCGCAAGAGTCCAGTGATCCCCTCTACCAGCGCGGGTATCTCGACGGATTCGGACTTGAGTTCCTGACGCCTGGCGAACGCTAGCATGCGTTGGGTCAGCGATACACCGCGCAAGGCACCCTGGGTGGCGTTGTCCACCAATCGAGTGACTTTCGGATCCTCTCCCACGCGTTTGCGCACGATTTCCAGGTTGCCAAGGATGACGGTCAGCAGATTATTGAAGTCGTGGGCGATCCCGCCACTGAGTTGTCCAATCGCCTGCATCTTCTGCGCCTGGAACAGCGCCTCTCGAGTTCTTTCCAGATCCTTCTGAGCTTGCGTGGCCTCGGTGATGTCACGGGTAATCTTGGCGAAGCCCAACAACGTGCCGGTTTCGCCCCAGATCGGATCGACCATGACATGGGCAAAAAACCGCGTTCCGTCCTTGCGCACGCGCCAGGCCTTGTTTTCAAAGCGCCCCTCGCGCATAGCCGTTTCCAACGCGCGTTGCGGTTCACCGGCTTCGCGGTCTTCGGGGGTGTAGAAGATCGAAAAATGCTGACCAATGACTTCTTCGGGACGGTAGCCCTTGATCCGCTGGGCCCCCAGATTCCAGTTGGTCAGGCGTCCATCCGGGGCAAGCATGTAGATGGCGTAATCAGTGACGCTTTGAACCAGCAACCGAAACTGCTGCTCGCTTTGCTTGAGGGTTTCTTCGGCCATTTTGCGGTCGGTAAGGTCCCGGGTGATCTTGGCAAAACCCAGCAACTTGCCCGACGGATCGATAATCGGATCGATCACCACATGGCACCAGAAGTGCGTACCGTCCTTGCGAACCCGCCAGCCTTCACCCTCGAAACGACCCTCGCGAATCGCCGTATCCAACGCACACTGGGGCTTACCGGCGCGGCGATCCTCTTCGGTATAGAAGCGTGAAAAATGCTCACCGAGAATCTCCGCCTCCTCGTACCCCTTGAAACGCCTGGCGCCGGAGTTCCAACTGGTAATGATGCCGTCGGGATCAATCATGTAGATCGCATAGTCCACCACGGCATCAATCAGCAGGCGAAAACGCATTTCCTCGATGGAGTAGGTTTTGGACTTGTTATCACTCATCGATCACACCTGTGATTGTTGTTTTTATGGAGTATGCGACAAACCGTCGGTTTGGAAAGCCAGAAAACGGTCGTGCACTGGAGCATAACGCTCAGACCACCTATTCTCGACGCCAATCGCCATTTCTGGCCGATTCAAGGCGCCCATGATCCTGATTCTGTTGCCCACCTCTGACTACGATCCCACTGAGAGCAGCGTTCCATGGCAAGCCATGCGCCAGGCCGGCATCGGCACGCTCGACCCCGATTTCGGGCTTTCGGTATTGCAAGGTCGCAAGGTCACCGCACTGGTGGCCAACACCATGGAGCTGCCAGCCTGGGTAACTACCGCCGCCTGGCTCGGGCGCTACTACCGAACCTATCCTCAAACCGTCGAAGCGGAAGTCACCGCCGCCCTGTCCAGCCCGATGGATTTCCTGCGAGGTCCCGCCCTGGCGGTACGTGATTCGGCGGAACAGCCACAACGAGGTTTCGTCGTCCGCGATGGCCAGTTGCTGACCGCTCGCTGGCCGGGAGACTGTCATCGCTTCGCCGCCGAATGGGTACGCCTGCTTAGCGGTTCACGTATTTGACGATGTAGGCGTACAGATCGTTGTAGACAAAGTCAGGGACAACCTGGGCGTACGTTTGAGTTTTGAATAACGCCAAGTGGCATTCTTTTACCACCTCATCACGATCATTCAGGGTGTCGACCTGATTATTGATGATGCTGCCATAGGCGCTGTATACCGTCGGCGCCGTTGATGGCGTCACGTCAGCGGTTGTGGTGTAGGAGATATGAGCACGGGAGACTCGCTCTTTCAGCGCGCCGAATCCACGTTCATACACCGTGATTTGCGAACCATTGACGGCTTTCGAGGCGGTTTCGAAGGCCAGGATGATCGCTTGCACATTACTCATGCCGGCCTCCAGCGCCGATAACGGGACAAACCTCTCGAGTTCGCAATTTTCCAGGCTTTTGAAGGCTCTTTTGATGCTGGATACGTGAGCAAACTCTAGCGTGCAGCCGACAATATGCGTCTCGAATTGATAACAGGCCGCTGTCGCCAGCGGTGGAAACGCAGCGAAATCGAGGCTGTCGAACGCACACTCCATAATGATGTTGTATTTGAGGGTAAAGGCTTCGGTGAAGATTTTGGCGCTGACTTCTCGGACGAAGGCTTCCGTATGTTCATACGCATGCAGGACGCCGAGTTTGATCATCTCCGCGTATTGGGGGTGTTTTTGTCGGTATTCGGGCAGGTAGAGACGAACATATTTGTCGTAGCGCCGGGTCGGCAGGAGTTTGTTTTCCAGCAAAAAGGTTTTGCCCGACCCTTGCAGCCCGGCAACCACCAGAATCTTGGGCGTTACCTCGGCCGCGATACCACGGAACAGCGTGGTTTTGATTTCATTGAACGCTGCAGTGACCTGCTCAGGGGTGTAAGCGTAATTCGGTGCGGGGGACATGCCTTGATTTCCTTATCAAAGAACTGGCAGAAAGTGACTGCCTGTCCTTTTAATAAAGCGGTGTTTCGCCAGTTGTTCAAATGAGCGTGTTTTTCAAGGTATGTCACTGTTTTAAAAAGTAAAAGATCCTACGTAACTGAGTGAAAATGCGTCTGCTCAACCGACCACCAGCGCGGCAGCAATTGTTTGACTTTGCTGTCGCCAAACCGGTCATCAATCAACATCACCACCCCTTGATCCTGCTGAGTGCGGATCACCCTTCCTGCCGCCTGCACCACTTTCTGCACGCCTGGATAAAGATAGGTGTAGTCATAACCGGCGCCGAAAATCGCCGCCATTCGATGCTTCAACTGCTCGTTGACCGGATTGAGTTGCGCCAGCCCCAAGGTGGCAATGAACGCACCGATCAGGCGGGCGCCGGGCAAGTCGATGCCTTCACCGAACGCTCCGCCCAGTACCGCAAAACCAACGCCTTGGCTGTGCGCGGTGAACTGATCGAGAAAGGCCTGTCGCTGCCCCTCGTCCATTCCCCGGGACTGCGACCACAGGTTGATCTGCGGGTGTCGTTCGGCCAGTAACTGTGACACTTGCTGCAAATAATCGAAGCTGCTGAAAAACGCCAGGTAGTTGCCGGGGCGTTGGCTGAATTGCCGGGCGATCAGTTCGACAATTGGTTCGAGGGACGCTTGGCGGTGAACGAATCGGGTCGATATCTGGCTGACGATGTGCACTTTCAACTGGTCGGCATGGAACGGTGATTCGACATCAATGCACACCGTGTTCGACGGCGTACCCAGCAGATCCGCGTAGTAATGCCGAGGGCTCAGCGTCGCAGAAAACAGCACCGTGCTGCGCGCAGCGATCAGGCGCGGGCGGATGAAACCGGCCGGCACTACGTTGCGCAGACACAGTTGCGACAGGTTCTGTTTGCGTTCGAGGTCGCGCTTGCTGATGTCGAACAGGAACTGCTCGTCGAAGAGCTCGGCCACGCGACAAAACTGCAGCATGTCGAAGTAAAAACTCTGCAAGGCGCTGTCCAGGCCCTGGGGATGATCGTTGAGATAATCGCCGATGCTCGCGCTGCACGAAGACAGGGCCTGGAGGAGTTTTTCCGGGGCCTTGTCATAAGCCTGATACGCGGCGAGTTGCAGATTGTGCAGGGCATTCCACTCTCGATTGACCCGCTGCAACGGTTTTTTCAGCGCGTCCGGGGCGGTTTTTCGCACCCCGTTGAGGGTCGATTGGTCGAGCGTGGCGCTGTACATTTGCCGCCCGCGCTCCACGAGGTTATGCGCCTCATCCACCAACACCGCGACCCTCCAGTTATTAGCCTGAGCCAACCCGAACAGCAGCGCACTGAAATCGAAATAGTAGTTGTAGTCGGCGACCACCACGTCTGCCCAACGGGCCATTTCCTGGCTCAGGTAATAAGGGCAAACCTCATGCGCCAATGCCACCTCGCGCAAAGCGTTCTGGTTAAGCAGGCTCAGCTCACTGGCGGCCTGACGGGCGGCCGGCAAACGATCATAAAAACCCTGGGGCAACGGGCACGATTCGCCGTGACAGGCTTTGTCCGGGTGCTCGCAGGCCTTGTCCCGGGCGATCATCTCCAACACCCGCAGCGGCGGCGCATTGGCGCTTTCAAGGATCACTTGCGCGGCGTCCAGTGCCAGTTTGCGCCCCGGCGTTTTCGCCGTGAGAAAGAACACCTTGTCCAATTGCTGCGACGCCAGGGCCTTGAGCATCGGAAACAGCGTGCCAATGGTCTTGCCAATGCCGGTCGGCGCCTGGGCCATCAGGCAACGACCGGTGCTGACCGCTTTGAACACCGACTCCGCCAAGTGCCGTTGCCCTGGACGGAAGTCGGCATGGGGAAACGCCAATTGCTGCGCCGCGCGATTACGGCCTTCGCGATGAACCATTTCCTGCTCGGCCCACTGCAGGAACAGCCCGCAATGATGCTCGAAGAACTGCTCCAGCTCGCCGGCGCTGAAGGCCTCGACCAGGCAGGTTTCCTTTTCGCTGACGATATCGAAGTAGACCAGCGCCAGATTGATTTGTGCCACCTCCAGCTTCTGGCACATCAGCCAGCCGTAGACCTTCGCCTGCGCCCAGTGCAGTTGTCGGTGGTTGGCCGGTTGCTTGCTCAGGTCGCCGCGATAGGTTTTGACTTCTTCCAGGCAGTTTTGCGCCGGGTCATAGCCGTCCGCCCTGCCCTTGACCTTCAAGGTTTTGTACAGGCCTTCGAGGGCGACTTCGCTTTGATAACCCTCACATCGACGCGAGGCAACGGTGCGGTGCCCGACGATGCCCTCCAGGGCGGTCGGCGACGGGGTAAATCGCAGGTCGAGGTCGCCGACCTTGGCGGTGAATTCACACAGCGCCCGCACCGCAATGCTGTAGCTCAAGCGCTCTGCTCCGCCCATTGCACATAGCAGACGGCGATCGGCATCTGATGTTCGTGACAGAACTCCAGCCAACGCAATTGGTTGTCTTGCAGGCGATCGCCGGGGCCTTTGACTTCGATCATGCGGTAGGTCTTGTGCTGCGGCCAGAACTGGATCAGGTCCGGCATGCCGGCACGGTTGGCCTTGATATCCAGCAGCAGGCGATTGAACCAGTGCTTGAGGTGTTCGGCCGGCAGGCAATCGAGGGCCTGGTCCAGCAGTTCTTCGCTCAGCGCGCCCCAGAACACGAAGGGTGACTGCACGCCCCACTTGGCGAGATAACGTTCGCGGATGGTCTGGATATAGCGACCGTCATCGAGTTCGGCCAGACAAGCCTGAAACACATCCGCCCGACGTGCATGAAAATCTTCATTGAGCAGGTCCACCGGTCCGCGCTGGAATGGGTGGAAAAATGCCCCCGGCAACGGTGCAAAGATCGCCGGCCAGCACAGCAGCCCGAACAGCGAGTTGATCAGGCTGTTCTCGACGTAATGCACGGGCGCCGAATCCTCCGCCAGATGCGCCTGGACGTAAAACTCAACCGACAACGCCAGATCGGTCCTGGGCAATTGAAGGTCCAGTCGCAGCATTTCCCGAGGGGATGGCCGCTTCATCGCCGGGCCGCCCAGCTTGCGCCGCAGTCTGGGCAACACACGCAGCACATGCTGATGCTCGGTGGCACTTTCCGGCGATTGCTCCGCGTGCGTGGCCAGATGCAGGGCTAACTGATATTCACCGCAGCGCTCCAGCACACGAATAAGGCGCACGCGTGCGCCGGGGTAGGCGCAATCGCGATAAATAGTCAGCGCCGTGGAGAAATCCGCCATGCGTTCGCAGTGCTGACCGATCTGGAACAACAACTTGCCCCGACGTCGTTGCAGCCACGGGTTGTCGAGTACCAGCCCGTTGATCTGTTCGACGATGGTCGCCACCGCCTCGCCGGCCTCGAAACGCTGCTGGCAGTGGTGCAGGAACAGGCAGGCCTCCACGTCTTCGCGGCAGCGCAAGCCCCGGGACTCGGCGCAGAATTCGACTTTCTCATAGGTGAAGATGCCAAGATCGGCCAGCACGAACTCCGACCAGTCCTGGTAAAGGTTGCCGAAGAACATAAGACGCAAGCGGTCACACAGCTCCTTGATGGTCAGCGTGAACAGCCGGTCGCTCAGTTGCGGGCACCATTGCGCGAAGCTTTGTGCCTCGCAAAATTGCTCTCTGAGGGACGCCAGCCATTCGGTCTTCTTGCCTTTCGGTTGCTCGATGGCAGCACCGAAGCAGTGAAGAATCTCGGCCTTGAGCAGAACGTCGAACAGTTCCTCGATCTGCAGCGGCGACTGATCAGAGATCCAGCCTGCCGCCCGCAACGGCTCGGCGGCGCTGGCGATGTCCCCGATCTCGACGTAACTCAATTTACCGGCCCTGAAATGCAAACCCTTGCGCATCACCATCCTGACCAGCAGTGCCCGGGACTCACGGGGTTGCTGACTGAAATCGCGGATGAAGGCTTGTTCCTCGACGCTCAGCACATCGGCATAGCGATGCTCAAGCCAATCAAGTACTTGCATGAAGTTGTTCAAGTAGTAGAACGGGTCGTCGAGAGGATTTACAGTCACAGGAAAAAAGGGCCATGGCAGCGAGTACTGGTTATGCGTACAGATACCAGCTACGGCGCATCCGGTGCAAACGGAAAAGGATAAGCGGCGACGCTATTTGGCTATTTTCGCGTGGCCATCGAACTTTCTGCCGATCCATGGCACCAACCGGCATAGCGGCTTTTTTTAGCATTTTTGAGAGGTGGGTATGAATATCAAGACTCTGGGTTTGCCCTTGGCAGCGGCGGCCTTCCTGGCCCTGGCCGGTTGCTCGACGCCAACGGTCGTGACCCTGCAGAACGGCACCCAGTATTTGACCAAGGACATGCCGAAAACCAAGACCAAGGACGGGTTTTACGAGTTTGAGGATATTTCTGGCGCGAAAGTGAAGGTCAATGCCAACGACGTGGCCACGGTTCGCGAGGAAGACTGAGGACCGCGTCATCGTTCTTCGCGAGCAAGCCCGCTCCCACAGGGGGATTTTCAGCGTTTACAAAATCCCTGTGGGAGCGGGCTTGCTCGCGAAGAGGCCCTCACAAACACCGGAAATCTACGGCATCCACGGCGTAGTGTTATCGCAGGAGATGAACTTCCCTCCCCGCAACCTCAGTTCTTCATGAATCTTCTTACAGCGCTCGTAATCCTGCTGCATCGCGTGATCGATGCTGATGTTGCCAGTGATCTCCGGTTGCTTTTCCCCCGAACGCAAAGTCAAAAAGGGTTCTTCCGGCTGGAGCTGGAAACGGCTTTTCTCTTCCAGGGGTTCAACGGTTTCCGGCGATGCAGGTGCCGGCAGTTGATCTGGCGTCATGCCATAGCGGCTCAAAATCGAGCTGTGAGGCAATTCTGCGGCGGCACTTGTGGATAACAGAGCCAGTGCCAAACCGATGATGTGCCTCTTGCTGTTACTCACGTTCTTTAATCTCCTGATCCAGTACTCAATCCTGTTGTTGCAAGGTATTGGAGTCCGCAGGTGACTGTCGGGTCACGTGTTCAGGCAGGTTTACCGCGTTATCGTTTTTCGCGGGCAAGTCGGGACGCCGAACCGCTCGCTCCTACAAGGAATCGCACACCCCTGTAGGAGCGAGGCTTGCCCGCGAAGAGGCCCTTACCGGCGCCACATCACTGTCAGGCAATAACAATCCCTGAGCCAGACAGACTATCCAGCCCAACCCCCACCAACGTCACCGAATCCGCGCCAAACGTCAGCACCGTATCCTGCCCCACCGCGGTGGCATGGGCCCGATAGTCATCATTCGGCGCTACGCCCTGAACCCCAAGGAACACCAGTTTGTCATTCGCCTGGTACCCCAGCACCCGGTCCTGACCAAACGCACCGCTGAACAGGAACGTATCAATCCCGCCCCCCGATTCCATCAGGTCAGTCCCTGCCCCGCCCACAAACACATCGTTGCCCTGGCCGCCGATCAAATGATCGTTGCCGTCCAGGCCGAACAACCAATCGCCCGTCGCATCCGCCTTGAGCGTATCGGCCCCCGCGCCGCCCTTCGCCGATGACGCGTACTGGGTCAGGTTGTTGCCGACGGCAAGGCCATTGGCCGTGACGCTGTGCGTCACGTCATCCTTGAACAGCCCCCACAAGAACCCCGGTTCCTTGGTGACAATACTGCCAATGTCCCGGGTGATGCTGATGCCGCCGTTGGCATCCCGGACGTAGAGGTTGCCGGCACCGTCATTGGCAAAGCCGAAGCTTTTAACCGACTGCTGCAAGTCCAGCACGTTGCTGCCCTTGCCACCCAACAGGATGTTGTAGCCGCTACCGTCACGGAAACTGTCGTTACCGTCGCGCCCCTCCAGGTAGTCATTCCCCTTGCCGCCCTGAATCAGGTCGTTGCCGTCGCTGCCGATGATGAACGTGCTGCCCTTGTGGGTTTCAGCGTTGCGATTGAGGTCCTGAACCCAGGTGTTGGCGCGCGCCGGGTCCGAGAGATTGGCGACGATGATCGTCGAATCTTTGCTGGTGAGGTCGTAGAACTTCGATTCGATCACCCGGTTCATGCCGTCGCCATAGGCGGTCGGCAGGTGCGAGATCCAGGTCGGGATGTTGAGGATGGAAAACGGCAGCACATTCCACGCCGTCGAGGCGTAGTGGTCGTTGAAGCTGACGATATTATCGGTCGCCGAGGCCTTGGCGGCATCGTGTACGCCCACCGACGACAGGTTGAAGGATGAACCGTCGAGGGCTCGAAACACCGGGTCGTTTTCATAGCCGACATTGAGCACTTTGTCGGTGCTACTCTGGGTCGGGGACGCGTAGGCGATGTAGTTGGAATCCTTGTAGAACCCGGACCACTTGTCCGTGCTCAAGTCCGCCAGGCTGTTGACCGCCAACCCGCCGAGGCTGTGGCCGCTGACCAGCACGTTGTTGCCCGACAGGCCATTGGCCTGGGCAAATGCCATGACGTCGCCGAGCAAATTGCCGAAGGCTTCGCCCACATAGTTTTTCGCATAATCCTTGGGGCCGAACGCTGCCAGCAGATCGTTGATCACGTCGCCGAACGAGTCGCTGATCAAGGTTTCCCGCGGGCCGCTGGTGCCGCGAAAGGCGATGCCGATTTCAGTGAGGTGCCCCTGGGCATCGTACTTGCCGAGGATCTCGACCTGCGCGCTGGTGTACCCGGCCTTCTCGCCGAAGAACGTTCCGCGGGCGTCGACCTTGCCGTCATAGCCCAGTTGCGAGGCCGTGATGGGCGTCCAGCCGGCTTTTTGCACGGCCTCCAATGCGGCTTTTTCCGAATCGGGGTTCCACGGAATGCCGGGGATCACGCCCTGGGAATCGGTGCCGCCCAGCAACGCGGTAACCAGGGTGGCCGGCAAGCCAAGGCCGAAGCCGTTGTGCTGGTAACCCGTGGCAAAGCCATTGTCGAGGTTGTGATAGGAATACAGCGTGATTGCCATCGCGTCGGTAAACAACGCTTTGGAATCAGCTGTGCCGAAGTTCTTGTAGTCATACACACCCATGGGTATTGCCTCTCTTTTGTTGGAATTGTCAGAGATAGCTCACAGCCAGAACGCCTCGTTCCCGAGGCGCCCCGGAGCATTTAGTGCATGCAGCCTTTACGCAAACGTAATGCCTGAAGCCGACAGGCTGTCCAGTCCCACCCCGACCAGGGTCACGGCAAAATCGCCCACCTTCAGCACCGTGTCATGGCCCGACTGCGAAGCGTGTTGCTTGTAGTCATAACCCTGCCCCGCGCCCTGAACGCCAAGGAATACCAGTTTGTCGCTGCCTTGGTAGCCATTGATCGCGTCGAAACCGAAGGCGCCGCTGAACAGGAACGTGTTGTTGCCACCCGAGGCGTGCATCACGTCATTGCCTGCGCCACCGACGAAGGTCACCTGGCTTTTGTCGCTGCGCAGCAAATCGTCCCCGGCGTTGCCGAACAACCAGTCGCCGTCGACGCTCGCCGCCAATGTGTTGCCGTAGGCGTCACCGTTGAGCGAGTGGTTGTAGTGGGTCAGTTCACCGCCATTGAGCAAACCGTTGGCGGTGACGCTGTAAGTCACCTCCTTGCTTCCCCACCACGAACCCGACTCCTTGCTGACCAGCGCGCCGATGTCGCGGGTCATGCTGATGCCGCCATAGGCATCCCGCACGTACAGCGTGCCGTCGCCATCGTTGGCAACGCTGAAGTTCTGCAACGGCTTCTGCAATTCGAAGGTGTTGCTGCCCTTGCCGCCCAGCAGGAGGTTGTAGCCACCGTCATCGCGGAACCGGTCGTCGCCGTCGCGGCCTTCGATAAAGTCATTGCCGGCACCGCCCTTGAGCAAGTCGTTGCTGTTGGTGCCGATAATGAAGGTGCTGCCGGTGTGGGGCTCGCCGCTGCGACCCAGGTCCTCGACCCAGGTCTTGCCCCGGGACGATTCCGCCAGGTTGGAGACGATCAGCGTCGAGTCCTTGTCGGTGAGGTCGTAGAAACGCGAGTCGATCACCCGGTTCAAACCGTCGGCATAGCCCAACGAGCCATGAGCCGACCAGTTCAGCGGATTGAGGATGCTGAACGGCACCAGGTTCTGCGAGGGGGACGCGTACTGGTCATTGAAGTTGACGATGTTGTTGGTCGCCGATTCCTGATGACCGTCGTGCTTGCCCAGGGAACCACTGCTGAACGTGGTGCCGTCGAGCACCCGGAAAACCGGGTCGTTTTCGTAGCCGATGTTCAGCACGTTGTTGCCGGTGGCGCTCTGGGTTGGTGAGGCGAACGCGATGTAGTTGGCGTCCTTGAAGAAACCACCCCAGTTGCTGCCGCTCAGTTCGGCGAGGCTATTGACCCCCAGCCCACCGAGGCTATGGCCGCTGACCATCACCTCCTTGGCGCTCAGACCATGGGCGATCGAAAACGCGGCAACGTCCTTGAGCAAGTTGTCGAAGGCGTTTTTCGCATAGTTCGTCGCGTAATCCACCGGGCCGACGGCGGCCAGCAGGTTGTTCTTCATGTCGCCGAAGGTGTCGCTGTAACCCAGGCCGCCGGTGCCACGGAAGGCAATGCCGATACCGATCAGCTTGCCCGCCGCGTCGTACTTGCCTAGGACTTCAGCTTCGGCGCTGGTGAAGCCGTCCTTCTCGCCATAGAAGGTGCCCTGAGCGCCGACCTTGCCTTGATAACCCAGCTGCTTGGCGCCAATCGGCGCCCAACCGGTGGCCGGCAGCGGCTGGCCGGTTGGCGTGTACGCATACAGCGTCAGCGCGATGGCGTCGCTGTACAACGCTTTGCCGTCCGCATTTTTGTAATCAAACAGTCCCATGTTGTTTGCTTCCTTTGCGTGAAATCAGAACTGCCAGTCGAGTGTCAGACCTACACCGTGGTCTTTCTCGTTGGAGCCCAGCAGTCCGTTGTAATCCAGGCTCACCCGCACATCCTGAGCCACCGCCAGACCCGCGCGCGCACCAATGACGGCGGCGTTTCGATCCAGGGACACGCTCTGCACGCTGAACCCGGTGTTGCCATTCACGAAGCCCAGATGATCTTCGGAACGGGTGTTGCTCAGGTTGTGCTGCCAGCCCAGGGTGCCGGACAGTTCCAGCTGCTGTTTATCCGACAGCGCAATGGCTTTGCTCGCCCGCACACCGAGGGTCGAGAGCACGGCGTCACGGTTGTCTTCGCCACCTTTGAGCGCTGCGGCATCACCCTTCTCGGTGAAGCTGTCGCGGTTGAGGTGCACGTAAGCCAGGTTGGCGAACGGTTCCAGTGCCAGCGGTTGCAGGTCCAGGCGATACGCGGCTTCGGTGAACAGTTGAGCGGTGGTCGCATCGCGTTTGGATTTCTGTTTGCCGCTGACGTCTCCGAATTGCAGGTCACGTTTCACGTCGATGCGATGCCAGCTGTAAGCGCCGCCGACGCTCAAGCGCAGTGCATCGATTTCATGGCCCAGGTAGGCACCCAAGTGGTAGCTGTCGACGGAGGCCGATGAATGCGTGCCATCGCCCATGCTCAACGAGCTGTCGCTATATCCAGTAACGAAACCCAACCGCGTATCTTCAGCAATCAGACCGTCAACACCGGCCAGCAAGCCGCCGATGGAGCTGTTGGAACTGGCGTTGTCATGCCCTCCATCGCTCTTGCCCCAGGCGCCAAGGACTTTGACCCAAGCGTTGCTGCGGTCATCGGTCGGTGCCGCGGCATCGAACAGCTCACGCTCACGCAGACGTTCGCCAACAGCGTCGCGCAAGTAACGACTGTCGTTGATCAGCAACGTGCCGATCGCCGGATGAATCTCACCGGACAGTTGCTGGAACGCTTGTTGCGCGACGGCGGCGGTCGGCGAAAGCAGCAGGGTTTCATAGAGCGGATTGCCCGCGCCCAATTGCTCGGCGGCAGCCGCGACAGCGCGTTGGTTCGGGGTTTGGCCGACGCTGGCGAAGGACGCGGCGTTACGTTCTACCGCCAGTTGGATGCCATTGGCCGAGTAGTCGAGCGTGCCGCCGATGAACAGGTAGTCCGGCAGCACCGCACCGAAACGGCCTTCGATCCCGCCGGCCGCTTGCAGAATGTTGTATTGGTTGCCAAGCAGGGATTGCACTTCGCTGGTGGTCAGCAAGGTCGGGCTGTTTTCCAGGGACAGGCTGACGGTGGCGCCGTCGATCACCGCTTTACCGCCCGCGATGATCTGGTCGCTGCTAGTTGGCGACAACTCTACGGCGTAAGTCGAGCCACGCTCGAAGGTCACGTCGCCCGCTACCTGCAGGGTGCCGATGGAATTGCCGGGCGCCACGGTGCCGCCGCTTTTCGCGGTCAATGCGCCGATGCGGCCGTTACCGCCGAGGATCCCGCCGTCGTTGACGGTGACAGCCGAGAGCAGCGAGCCATTGATGGCCAATCGGCCCTGATTGACCAGCGTCGGGCCAGCGTAGGTGTTGGCGCCGGTCAGCACCAGCGTGCCGACGCCCTGCTTGGTCAGGCCGCCATGGCCGGAGATGTCGTTGCGCCAGACGTCCAGTCCGCAATGCACATCGTTGCACACCCGTTCGGTCGGTTTGCCCGCGTCGATAATCGCGCCGATGCCCGGCAAGTCCGCCACAAACTGACTGGAACCGTAGGCCCCCTGGATGCGGAACTCCTCGGGAATGTCTTGCTCGGTGACAAACATCCCCGGGCCATCGATGCCTTTGCGCAGGTTGATCATGCCCCAGCCGTACAGCGCGTCGACACCCGGTGCGCCCATGTCGGTGGCCGTGGTACGCAACACGCTGGCAACCTGGGCACCGGTCATGTACGGAAAGCGTTCCATCAACACCGCCACCGCACCCGCGACGTGCGGTGCTGCCATGGAGGTGCCGTTTTTGTTGGCGTAGCCGATGGTCATGTTATCGGCATTGGTGCCGCCGATCACCGCGCTGAAAATCTTGCTGCCCGGTGCCGACACGCAGAAACTCGCGGTGTAGCCGCAGCGCGACGAGAAGATGCTGATGTTGTAGAGGTCCGGGCTGTTGAGGTCCGGGTTCTTCTGCAAGGCCGCGACGGTCATCCAGTTCGGCGCGATTTCCGGGACGAAATAGCCCAGGCCGGCAATGGCGTCCGGGTTATTCAGGTTGTAGTCGTTGCCGGCAGCGAAGATCGTCACGATGCCGCTGCGAGCGGCCGCAATCGCACCGTCATACGCGCCACCCTGGCGGGTGCCGAGGATGGGCTGGATCTGATTGAACTGCAGTCGCGCGTCCTGCACGGTGAAATGCGGATACGCCGGGTCGCGCCCGCCCAGATCGAAGCGATCGGTGATGCCGATGCCCCAACTGTTGTTGATGATCCGCGCACCGCTGGCGATCAACGCATCCCAACCGGCCTTGTACACCGCACCGTCGTTGCCGAGGATGATGCCGTCTTCAGGGCCCGGGTCGCCGTTGTCGGCGCTGATGATTTGCGCGTTGTACGCCACGCCGTGCATCGGGTTGCCGTCGCGGCTGCCTGCGGCAATCCCGCCGACGTGAGTGCCGTGGGAACCGAGCTTGCCGTCGTAGCCGACCGAGGGCGAACCGTCATACAAAAACGCATCGCCGGCTTTGACCGGGATGTACGGGTCGGTGTATTCGCGGATACCGCTGGTGACCAGAGTCACCACTTTGTTGGCACCGGAAAATTCCGGGTGCTGGGCGTAAACCGGTTGATCGAAGATTCCCAGCTTCACGCCCTTGCCGCTGTAACCGGCGGCGTAGGCTTCCTGAGCGTTGATGGCGCCCAGGCCCCAGTCAGCGTTGAACTCAGCGCTGCGCCAACTGTTGGGGTCGCCTGCTCTGCCGTTTTCCACGTAGGGCGCTGCTTGTGCGGTACCTATTGAGGTTAATGCGCAGAGCAGAGCGCGGTTGAGGGTTTTCAAGGCGAATAGGTTGTTGTTCTTAACTTTCATCCAGCGACCATCCTTAGTTGTCTTGCCAAAATCCCTGTGCCTTAAAAAGCACACTTCTATGTTGTGAAACACGCGTTAGAACTGCCAATTGAGGCTCAGCCCTACGCCATGGCTCTTCTCGCGGCTGGCCAGTTGGCCGGTGTAATCAAGGTTCAAGCGAATGTCGCGGCTCAGGGCCAGGCTGGCATGGGCGCCGACCAGCGCCGCATCACGCACCATGGGCGAACCCTCCACCGAGAACGCCGTGCTGCCGCTGGCAAACGCCAGGTGCTGTTCGGCATCGGTATTGCTCAGGTTGTGCTGCCAGCCGAGGCTACCGCTCAGGTCGAGTTGCTGCTGAGCGGACAGGTTCACGGTTTTCAATGCGCGCACACCCAACGTGCTGAGCACCGCGTCACGCGTGTCGCCGCTGCTTTTCAGTGCGGCGGCATCACCGTTCTCGGTGAAGCCTTCGGTGTCGAGGTGTACGTAGGCCAGGTTGACGAAGGGTTCGAGCGCCAGCGGTTGCAGGTTCAGGCGATACGCCGCCTCGCCGAACACTTGAGTGGTGCCGGCATCAACCTTGGCCTTCTGCTTGGCGCTGACGTCGCCGTATTGCAGGTCACGCTTGACGTCGGCGCGATGCCAGCTGTAGGCACCGCCGGCACTCAGGCGCCAGGCGCCCAACTCGCGGCCGGCATAAGCGCCAAGGTGATAGCTGTCGACCTTGGCCGATGAATGAGTGCCCGAGCCCATGCTCACCGAACTGTCGCTGTAGCCGGTGACCAGGCCGATCCGGGTTTGCTCGTCGATCACGCCATCGACACCGGCGAGCAAGCCGCCAATCGAGGTGGTGTAACCGGCGGTGTCATGGCGGTCATCGGTCTTGCCCCAGGCACCCAGCGCCTTGATCCAGCCATTGTTTTGAGTGCCTTTGGCGTCAATCAGTCGCTCGCCGACCGCGTCACGCAGGTAACGACTGTCGTTGATCAGCACCGAGCCCAATGCAGGATAAATTTCCCCCGACAACTGCTGGAACGCTTGCTGCGCGGTACCCGCAGACGGCGACAGCAACAGGCTTTCGTAAACCGGATTACCCGCCCCAAGCCCTTCCACGGCGGAGGCGACGGCTCGCTGATTCGGCGTCTGGCCGACGCTGGCGAAGGTCGTGTCGTTGCGCTCCACACTCAGTTGAATGCCGGTGGCGGCGTAATCGAGGCTGCCGCCGATGAACAGATAATTGGGCAGCACCGCGCCGAACTGACCTTGGATTCCGCCGGCCGCTTGCAGGATGTTGTATTGATGACCGAGCAGGCTTTGCACTTGTTGAGCGCTGAGCAAGGTCGGGCTGTTTTCCAGAGACAGGCTGACCGTCGCGCCGCTGACCGTGGCCGTGCCACCCGCGATGATCCGGTCGCTAGCGGTCGGCGACAGCTCCACCGCGTAGGTCGAGCCCGGCGCAAACGTGACGTCGCCGCTGACCTGCAAGGTGCCAATGGAATTGCCGGGCGCAACCGTAGCGCCGCGGTTGGCCGTCAGAGCGCCGATTCGGCCCGACCCACCCAGCGTGCCGCTGTCATTCACGGTCACACTGGATGCCAACGAACCGTTGACCGACAGCAGTCCGCCATTCACCGCGGTCGAGCCGCGCCAGGTGTTGTCACCGGTCAGCATCAACCGTCCGGCACCGGACTTGATCAAGCTGCCTTCGTAGATCCGGCTGGCGGCGGCTGAATCGCGAGCCATGCCGACGGCGTAATCCGTCTGATCCTGCTGGCTGGCACCGGCAGGCACACCGTTCTGCCAACCTTTGGTGCTCAAGGTCTGTTGCCAGGCACTGCGTTCGGCCGCGTCTTCGCTCTGACGCTGGATCAGCGCGTTGTCCGAGATGTCGTTGCTCCAGACATCGCTCTGCCCTGCCCCCAGATTGGCGTCGAAGCGCCCGAGCAATTGCCCCGGCCCACGCATCGCCCGTTCGAGGTTGGCCACGCCCCAGCCGACGCGGGTATTCGGTGCCTGGGTGATTGAACCGTCGAGTTGGGTGGCAGTGGTCAGCAGGGTTTCGAGCGCCTGCTGGTTGGTCATGTACGGATAGCGTTCCATCACCAGCGCCAGGGCGCCGGTGGCATGCGGCGCGGACATGGACGTGCCGGACTTTATCGCATAACCGCCGTCGGGAATGGTGCTGTCGATCTTCGCGCCGGGGGTGGTGATGCACCAATACTTGGCGATCCCGCACTGGTTGTACTTCTGCTGGTTGCTTTGATCCAGCCCCGACACCGCCAGCCAGTGACCTTCCAGGTCCGGCTGGAAATACGGCAAGGCCGAACGCACGCTGGCGTTGGGGTAACCGCTGTTGCCGGCGCTGAACACGTTGATCACGCCGCGTCGGGAAACGCCCGCCGCCTCGTCGAGCCAGGTGCCTTTGTTCCAGTGCTGCGCGTAAGCGGCGTGCAGATCGCCGAGGGTTCGGTAGCTGACATCCGGTGGCTGGCTGCCCCAACTGTTATTGATCGCCCGCACGCCAGCGTCGGCCAAGGCGTTATAGACCGCTTTGAAGTAGCGCGGATCGGGATGGGGGCCGAACAGAAAACTGTCGTTCTTGTTGGTGTTGCCGACGTAGACCTGCGCGTTGTACGCCACACCGTGCATGCCGGTGCCATCGCGGGAGGCGCCGATGGTGCCGGCGACGTGGGTGCCGTGGGAATCGTTGTTTGTGTTGAGGGTACCATCCACTTTGAACAGTGAACCGTCGACGTAACTGCCGCTGGCCAGCACCGCGTGGTAACGGTCGGTGGCGAATTCTGGATGGGCCGCATCGAAGCCTGAATCGAGCTCGCCTATTTTCACGCCTTTGCCAGTGATGCCGGCGGCGTAGGCTTGGTCGGCCTGCATGCGGGCCAGTCCCCAGTCACGCTGGAATTCTGTGGTACGCCAACTGCCCGCATCACCCAGAGTGCCGGTTTCCTGATAAAGCGCCTGAGCCGAGCCGGGCACTACTGAAATCCAGAGCAACAACGTGCCGACCGACATCGGCTTGATCTGTACATCCATGTTCATCACTTCTCGCTTTTTTGGCGTTTTTAGAATTCTGGTTGCCCATTAAGGGCCGCAATGAATCTGTAGCAGTTGGTAAAAATGTGGTGTTTCTTGAGGAAATCATTGACTCCTTGGGCCCTGGCCGAATGCCTCATCCACCTTTGTCAGATCCTGCTCGCTCAAGGTCCCGGCGTAGTAATGCAACTTGGTCCAGGCCATCAGGTAGTCATACCTTGCCTGCGCCAGATCCCGGCGGGTGGTAAATAGTTGTTGTTCGGCATTCAACGCATCCAGGTTCACCCGCTCGCCACCCAAGATGCTTTGTTTGGTCGAGACCACCAGCGCTTCGGCCGATGTCAGGGCTTTCTGATAAGCCCGAAGTTTGTTCACACCCGACAGGCAGGCACTGAATTGCCGCCGCAACTCGATCAGGGTTTCCCGGGTCTTGCCATCCAGTTCGTACTCGGCCTGTTCCATGGTCCGGCTGGCCTGACGGGTCGACGCCGACACCCCGCCGCCGGCATACAACGGCACGCTGACTTCAATGCCGATGGTGTTGGTGTCATAACGCTGGTTGTAGGTATTGCCGCTTTCCGATTCGTTCTGACGCACCGAAGCGTAGGCACTGACTTTCGGCAGGTGCCCGGCGCGGTTGCGTTCGACTTCATAACGCGCAACTTCCACTGCCTGGCGCTGCGAGGCCAGGTTCGGGTTATTGGCCACGGCCATCTCGTGCCAGGAGTTGTAGTTGGCGGGCTGCAGGCTGAAGGTCTGGAAGTTCTGGTCCAGCGGCGCCAGGTCCGAGATGTCGACGGCCGGCACGCCAATCAGCGCGCCCAGTTCACGCAAGGACGCGTCCTGCTCGTTGCGCGCCTCGATTTCCTCGGCGGTCGCCAGTTCATAACGGGACTCGGCCTCGAGAATATCGGTGCGCGTGCCCTCGCCCTGGCGGAACATCTGTTCGTTCTGCTGGAATTGCTGTTCGAAGGCTTTCTTCTTCGCCAGCGCGATGTCGATCTGATCCTGGGCGAACAGCGCATTGGTGTAGTTTTCCAGCACACGGACCAGCAGTTCCTGGCTTTTGCCGCGGAAGGCTTCGTCGGCAAACAACGACTGCGCCACGCCTTTGCGATAGGCCGCGTAGGCTTCGTAATCGAGCAACGGCTGTTGCAGGGTCAGGTTCGAGCCATAGCTGCTGTAGTTGCGGTCCTCAGTGAAGTCCGGACGACCTTCATTGATTTGGGTCACCTTGGAGGTGTTCCGCCCCTTGTTGTAGGTGTAACCGATCCTGGGCAACAGCCCGGACCGGCCAATGATGCGGTTTTCCAGGCCGGCGTCCCGCTCCTTCATCGCCCCCAGGAACACCGGGTCATTGCGCAACGCTTGCTCGTAGATATCGAACGGCCCCATGACGGCCATCACACTGTTGCACGTCAGCAACGCCAGGGTGGCGGCGAGCATTAAAAGCTTATTCATACAACCGAACATCCTTATTCCTCGGTCAATGCGGAGCCTGCCCGGTCGAGCAGCGGTTTGAACAAATAGTTGAGGAGTGAACGTTCACCGGTCCGCACGAACATTTCCGCCGGCATGCCGGGCTTGATCACCAGGCCGTTGAGTTTTTCCATCGCCTGGTCGCTGACGCTGCTGCGCAGCACGTAGTACGGCGCGCCGGTTTTCTCGTCGATCATCTGGTCGGCGGAGATCAGGCTGACTTCGCCGGGCACGCGCGGTGTACGGCTCTGGTTGAACGCCGTGAACAAAATGTCCACGGGCAAGTGGGTGCCGACCTTGTCGATCAGGTTGATCGGCAGGTGCCCTTCCACTTCCAGGCGAGTGCCTTGAGGCACGATCTCCAGCAAGGTTTCGCCCTGGCGGACCACCGCCCCTTCGGTGTGAACCCCAAGGTTGACCGCGATGCCGTCGGCGGTGGCGATGATTTCGCTGTGTTGCAGATCGAACCCGGCGGAGGTCAGTTGCTCTTCCAGCGTCACGCTTTTGAGTTGCGCGTCGGCCAGTTGCGTGCGGACTTCCTTCTGGTATTCCTCGATGTGCTGTTGCAGCTTCAGGCGCGACTCAAGAATGCCCTGTTCGACCCGGCCGCTTTCACCGCTGTTTTCCGCCAATTGCTGCTGCACCTGCGACAGTTGCCGCTGGAACTCCATCAAGCGGTTGCGCGGGATGTAGCCGTTGTCCGCCAGTGGCTGGAGATTACTCAGTTGTTGTTGGAGCGAACTGGCCTGAGCCGTCAGGTCCGTCCGCGCGCGGCGCATGCCCGCCAATTGCGCGCTGGCGCCTTCAATGCTGGCGCGCAAGCCGGCCTGCTCGCGGGAAAACGCTTCGCGGCGGCTGCTGAACAATTGCCGCTGGCCTTCGAGCACCAGCGCCAAGCGTGGGTCGGGATCGTTGCTCAGTTCAGCGGGGAAATTCACCTGCTTGAGGTTGTCCCGTTCACTCTGCCAGCGCGCCAGGCTGGCCCAGGCCATGCGGTATTGCGCTTGCAGCGATTGCACGTCGGCCGCGACCTGGGTCTGGTCGAGCTGGAACAACGGCTGGCCCTGCTTTACCACTTGACCCTCGCGCACCAGAATCCGGCTGACCACGCCGTTGCTCATCGATTGCACGGCTTTGCGCTTGCCGGAAACCACGACCGTGCCTTGCACCGGAATGCCTTGATCGAGTGGCGCCAGGCTGGCCCAGGTGAAGAAACTGCCGGCGCCGACGATCGCCAGAATCCAGCCCATGCGGGCGAAGAAACGCGCATCACGCTCGGGGCGTTCGGCGATGTAATCGTGCTCCATCGTCGCTTCGTTTTCAGTGTTCATGCGAGCGCTGCTCATACACCCGAATTCCTTGTCGTGGGCTGATACTGGCGACTCATGCTGAGCCCGCCCGGTGCTTGCGGCGTTTTTTCACGTTGCTGTTCCTGGGCGCCTGACGGGTTACCGGCAAGCGCCTTGAGCACTTCCTGGCTTGGGCCGAAAGCCTGCAAGCGACCGTCGTTGAGCACCAGCAATTTGTCGGCCTGGGCCAGCGCCGAGGAACGATGGGTCACCAGAATCACACTGGTGCCCTGGGCTTTCATGTGCGCGATGGCGCTGGCCAGCGCCGCTTCGCCCACGGTATCGAGGTTGGAATTGGGTTCATCCAGCACCACCAGGCTCGGGTTGCCGTACAGCGCGCGGGCCAATGCCACTCGTTGCTTCTGGCCGCCGGACAAGCCGCTGCCGTCCTCGCCCAGCACCGTGTCGTAGCCTTGCGGCATGCGCAGGATCAATTCATGGACGCCTGCCTGTTGCGCGGCTTCGACGACTTTTTGCGGGTCGGCCTCGCGAAACCGGGCGATGTTTTCGGCGATGCTGCCGCTGAACAATTCGATGTCCTGGGGCAGGTAACCGATGTACGGACCGAGGTCGTCGCGGTTCCAGCGATGGATGTCCGCGCCATCGAGCCGGACGGTGCCGCCGAGGGTTGGCCAGACGCCGACCAGCACCCGGGCCAGGGTCGACTTGCCGGAGCCGGAGGCGCCAAGCACGCCCAACACTTCGCCGGCACCCAGGCTGAAATTGACCAGGTGCAGGGTCGCCGCACGTTGCCCCGGTGGACCGGCGCTGACTTGTTCAAAGGTGATCTGGCCTTTCGGCGCCGGCAGCGTCATGGCCTCGTCACTTGGAGGAAAGGCTTGCAGCAGCGAATCCAGACGACGGTAAGCGAGCTTGGCGCCGCTCCACTGTTTCCAGACCGCGATCAACTGATCGATGGGGCTCAGGACCCGGCCCATCAGAATGGAACCGGCGATCATCATCCCGGCGGTCATGTCGCCCTTGATCACCATCAACGCGCCCAGCCCCAGGACCAGGGATTGCAGGCACAGACGCAAGGTTTTGCTCAGGGAACTGATGATGGCACCGGTGTCGCTGGCCTGATTCTGCAGGCCGAGGAAACGCGAATGCACCTGGAACCAGCGCTTGCGCAACACCCCGAGCATGCCCATCGCCTGAATGGTTTCGGCGTTGTGCAAGTGACTGGTGGCCAGTTGGCTGGACTTCTGGGAAAACCCGGCGGCTTCGCCCAAGGGTTTTTTGGTCATCGCCTCGTTGAGGCAAGCGAGGCCAATCAGCACCAATGCGCCCACGGTCGCAAACACGCCCAGCCAGACATTGAACAGGTAAATCACGAAAAGGTAGACCGGAAACCACGGCGCATCGAAGAACGCGAACAGCGCCGGACCGGTGACGAATTGGCGAATGTGGGTCAGGTCCCCGAGGGACTGCCCGGCGTTGCCCTCGCCCTTGAGCAGGTTGCGCTCGAACGCGGCCTGATACACCCGCAGGTTGAAACGGCGCTCCAGTTGGCTGCCGATGCGGATGACGATGAAGCTGCGCACAATCTCGAGCAAACCGATAAAGGCGAAAAATCCGACCACCATCAGCGACAACATGGCCAGGGTGGTTTCGTTTTGCGAAGACAGCACCCGGTCGTAGACCTGGAGCATGTAAATCGACGGGACCAGCATCAGCACGTTAATTAACGCAGTGAAACAACCGACGCTGATCAGGATGCTTTTATAGTCACCCAATGCCTTGAATAACGGTGCGGTGGCCGGGCTCTTTGCCATCTTCATGGGTTCTTCCTGAGGTGTTATTCCTCGTCATACCTGACGAAGTTTCCATTAACTGTCCGCGCAGAGGCGGATATAGGTTTGGCGCACTAGCGCTTACAAACCAATAACAACTTTTAATCTGGTTTGGTGCTTATAACGATAATGACCGTCACTCTTTTAGCCGCGGCCTGTTAATTACCGCTTCTGGCGCACAAGTGTTATGACCAGGGTGGATTTCAATGCGGCTTTATAAGAGCCATCACGCTGGCGGCTGAGAAACAGAATCTTCGAACCTTCGTTGCCGGTAATCGCAATGCCGTCCGGTTCCGGGAACCAACCGATAGCGGTTTCGCCGTTCAGCCAGGCGCTGAAGCAACTGGCGCCCTCACCCAGTGTTTGGGTTTGTTGAAAGTCGATGACGCATACATTGGACGGTTTGTCCTGCAACGCTTGAGACTCTGGCGAGTCGCCTTTGGCGCTCAGGGTCGCCTGCCATTTGCCGGCCAGTTCCGAGGGATCTGCTAATTTCAGGCTGCTCGCCATGGCTGTCTCTCCAAAAAAAATCATCAACGTCGCCAGGAACCACGCGGTTGTTCGGTGGGTAAAAGCGTTTTGAACCATCGCTTGTTTTACTCCGGCTTGCGGCCTTTGGCACAGAGGGCGGCGCATCGGCGCCACCCTCCTTGTCGCTTTACATCACGCAGCAATGTCCGAGAACGCCGCCTGGCCAACGGTGCTGACCAGGAAATCAGCCACGCCGTGCCCGGAGAAGTCCACCGACAACTGGCTGTTACCGCCAGAAGAGGTCAACACTGCATCGCCTGCCGCACCGGTGAACGAACTCACGAAGTGCAGGCCCGCGCCTTTGGTGATGGCGGTCAGGTCAATCTTGTCCAGGCCGCTGACAAAATCGAGGATCTGATCGGCTACACCCGGCTTGGAATCGCTGCTGGCCGCGAACACAAAGGTGTCCGAGCCAGTACCGCCCCACAGCTTGTCCGCACCGCCCGCGCCGAAGAGGATGTCGTTGCCGGCACCGCCCTTCAGTTCGTTCGATACGCTGTTACCGATCAACAGGTCATTGCCCGAACCGCCATTCGCGTTCTCGACAGTGACGCCTTTAGCAATGGACACGTTGCCCACCAAGCCGCCAACGTCGGAGAACGAGGCCTCATTGAGGTTGATCTTCTGGTTTTGGGTAAAACCGGAGAAGTCCAGCGTGTCCTTGCCACCCGCATCCCACACCGAGAACACAACCTTGTCCGACGACGAAGACGCGCTCAGGAAATCGCGACCGGCGTTGGAATTGAAACCGTAGGTGGTGTCTCCGGTGCGGGTGGTGGTATTGGCACCGTAGAGCTTCTGGATCGCTGCAATGTCGTCCAGCAGCGGGCCGGACGCATAGGCTTCGACGCCGGCCTTGCTGAAGTTCTGGTCGGTATTGCTTTCACTCCAGTAGCTCATGAGGCTGTAACCGCGGGTGTCTTCCGCGTAGGTCGCGTCATTGTAGGTCGGCGCGCCCTCACCGGCGTTGTAGTCGCCGGGGTGGGCCAGGCCCAGGCTGTGACCGATTTCGTGAGTCAGGGTTTGACGACCGTAGTTGTTCAGGTCCGGTGTCTTGTTTGGCGTGTAGCTGCTGTTGGTCAGGTACCAGGAAGTACCGTCATAACCAGCACCGGTGCCAGGCAGGTAGGCGAATGCCGCTGCGCCGTCCTGGCCGCCGCTGTAGTTGCCGAAGGTCATGTGACCGTCGCCGCCCGTGGCCTTATCGGTGAACGTGACTTTGGCCACATCGGCCCAGGATTGCATGGCGAGCACGGCCTGGGCTTTCTGTTGTGCGCTGAACTGACTGAAGCCGGTAATCCCGTGCTTGTTCATGGTGCTCGACGACGCCGAGGTCAGGAACGTGTAGGTGAGTTCGATTTTGCCGCTGCCGTCCTTGTCCTGGTAGGCAGCGCCGTCACGCAGCAATTGGGTCGCTGCCTCGTCGACGGAGAAGGAGGGTTTGCCATTGACCGTGAGATTGCCACCCCGGTCATACTGATGGCTGAAGCTGTCGATCTGGTTGTACGCAGAACTGGGCGCAGCCAATGCTTGCAATGGCGAAAAGGCCTGTTCGGCAAGATCAATAGCGTTATTTTTAACTTTCGACATAAACACACTTCCTTGTTTAGCAATGGAACAGTTTTTGTCTGATAGCGACAATCTCTGGCGAGATCGTCCTATCACTCGCCCAATGAAGGCGAAAGAAAGCTGACACAATTCGAAATCAAACGTCTACATTTTTTTTGACGTCAAATTGTGCAACTCCAGCAAGTACCCGAAAACAATGCCTGCGCTGTCGAAATATAGTTTCAAGTTGAGGGTTTCGGACTAATTGTCTGACAATTGCGTATTTAAATATTAAATAGAGGTAAGTTGTATTTTGTCGAAGGCGTCTCGTTTTTTCGGACTTATTAGTATGAGTGCCATTGGATTGACATCGCGCCGACCGGCTCGATGAACCGGTCGCCACGAACAGAGACTTTTCTTAATCATGAAATATCGAAGGTGACGATTACTGCATATCGGGATTGCGTAAGAGATTTCGTTTCGAAGACAAGACGTCCGCTTGCCGCGAGCGCTGGATAGCCATTGTTGAGCTGAACCGTGCCAATTGCGGCTTGCCAATACCACGTGCTGGGGTTGCCGCAGTCATATTTGAGGTAGGTAAGGAGCTTCACCGCAGCGTGATCGAACTCATATTTACCGCTGTCTTCATTTTTTGTATTAAAGGTAACCGCAATGCCCACGTCTTTACCCGGGGACTCGGGATCCTTGAATATCCCGTATATGCGCAGGGTACCGTGCTGATGATCAAGGAAAACCGCTTCGGTCGTGAACTGGAATTCCGTACCGCTTGGCGTCTGGAATCGACGCCAATAACGCTCGCATTTAGCAAGAAAACCGGAAGGCTTTAACCTGTCAGAAATGACAGGCATGAACAACCTGCCTCTCATGATGAAATGTCAGGAGCCAGACGCCACGATGCCATCCAGCGCGGATTTTGCTGTCAACTCCCCGTCCGAATCTTGTTCCAGACCCGCGTCCGAATCCTGTCAATATTCAGCGGCATCGCCTCCAGCGCGAACAGCTTGCCCATCATTTCCGGGCTTGGATAAACCTTCGTGTCGTTCTTTATGGCCGGGTCAATCAAGCTGTCAGCTTGTTGGTTGCCGTTGGCGTAGTGCACGTAGTTGCTGATGCTGGCCATGACGTCCGGGCGCAGCAGGTAGTTCATGAAGGCGTAGCCGGCCTTTTCGTCCGGGGCGTCGGCGGGCATGGCGACCATGTCGAACCAGATCGCGGCGCCTTCCTTGGGAATGGCATAACCGATGTCGACACCGTTCTTGGCTTCTTTGGCACGGGTCTCGGCTTGCAGGATGTCGCCAGAGAAGCCGACGGCCACGCAGATGTCGCCGTTGGCCAGGTCGCTGGTGTATTTGGACGAATGGAAATAGCTCACGTACGGCCGGACTTTCATCAGCAGCGCTTCAGCCTTTTTGTAGTCTTCCGGGTTCTTGCTGTGATGCGGCAGCCCCAGGTAGTTCAGCGCGGCTGGCAGCAGTTCGGGGCCGTTGTCGAGGATGGCGACGCCGCACTTTTGCAGTTTTGCCATGTTCTCGGGCTTGAAGATCAAGTCCCAGGAATCCACTGGCGCGTTGTCGCCGAGTACAGCTTTGACCTTGGCGATGTTGTAGCCGATGCCGGTGCTGCCCCACAGGTACGGGAAACCGTGCTCGTTGCCCGGATCGTTGGTCTGCAACGCGGTGAGCAACACCGGATTGAGGTTCTTCCAGTTCGGCAACTGGCTCTTGTCGAGCTTCTTCAGCGCCCCACCCTGAATCTGCCGCGCCATGAAATGGTTGGACGGGAATACCACGTCGTAACCGGATTTGCCGGTCATCAACTTGCCATCGAGGGTTTCGTTGCTGTCGTAGACGTCGTAGCTGAAGGCGATGCCGGTTTCTTTCTGGAAGTTTTTGGTGGTGTCCGGGGCGATGTAGTCCGACCAGTTGTAGATCTTGACGGTCTCGGCCGCGTGGCTGAGGGACGCGATGAGCGCAAGGGGTGCCAGGGTGAATGTCTTTCGGATCATGAGTCGATTCCTGTATGCGGTTGGTGCTTTTTATTGGAGGGCTGGCAGGCAATCAAAGGATCAAAAATCAAAAATCAAAAATCAAAAATCAAAAATCAAAAAATCAAAACGTAGGTTTTGCGCACGGTTTCCTGGATGTCCCAGATGCCGAGGCTATTGGCCGGCAACATCAGTGCATCGCCGGCTTCGATGTAGAGTGTTTCACCGACGTCCGGGGTGAAGGTGCAGCGGCCCTGGATGAAGTGACAAAATTCCTGCGCAACGATCTGCCGGCGCCAGCGGCCGGGCGTGCATTCCCAGACGCCGGTTTCGACGCCATCGTCGCGCTCGACGCTGGTGGTCGAAGCCACCGCCACCGGCGTTCCCAGCGGCACGGCGACGGGGTTCGACTCCTCCAGTTCCAATGCTGCGGTGTTCTTGAATTGCGTGATGCCCATGGGAGTACCTGTCGATTGAGCCAATAGATGAAGAGCGCGCCGTTTACTGCATGAAACCTTCCATGAACCCCGCCACCTTGCTCGCCAGTTTGCGGCGCCAGGGGGCCGTGGCCGGGTTGGCGAGGGTCTGGTCTTCGTGGACGAAGCTGCGGATGATCGCGTTGTAACCGAGCCAGCGGCAGGGCTCCGGCTCCCAGGCCCTGAGCCTGTCGAGACCGCCCTGGGGCATGACCCAAGGCTGGCGAACCAATTCGGTATCGCGCTCGAGAATCAGATCAGCCAGGGTTCTGCCGCCCAGATTGCTGGCACCCACGCCCTCCCCGCCATAACCACCGGACAAGGCAATACCGCTGGCCTGATCGCAAATCATGTGTGGCTTGAAGTGGCGGGACATGCCGAGATTGCCGCCCCACGCGTGGGTAATCCGCACATTCTTGAGTTGCGGGAAGAGTTCCCCGAACAAATAACGCCGCAATTCCACTTCGCTGGTGGTCAAGTCAAAGTCATGGCGCAACTTGCCGGCAAACTGATAGCCGCCCCGGGCGCCGAATACCAGGCGGTTGTCCGCCGTGCGCTGGCCGTAGGTGACCTGCCGGCTGCTTTCGCTGAACGCCTGGCCGCGGCTCAGGCCGATTTCATCCCAGGTCGCGGCAGACAGCGGTTCAGTGGCCACGATCAGGCTTTGTACCGGTAACTGATAGCGGCCGAGTGGCGGCAGAGTGACTGAGTAACCCTCTACCGCCGGCACGATCCAGCGGCTGCGAACCTGAGACTTGGCAGTGCGCAAACTCCCCGACTGCCACTGAGTGACGGCGCTGTTTTCATAGATATTGACCCCCATGCGCTCCACCGTCCTGGCCAGTCCTCGCACCAACTTTGCCGGGTGGATGGTCGCGACGTGCGGTGCATAGATACCGCCATAAGGCTTCGCAACTCTGATCTGTTGCGCCAACTGCTCGGGGCTGAGCCAGCGATAATCGCTTTCGGTCAGGCCTTGGCTGTAGAGCTTGTCGAGGTAGCTCCGCAGACTGGCTTCCTGCTCGGGATAGCGCGCGGCGCAATACAGCACGCCGCCTTTGCGGTAATCGCAGTCGATGCCCTCACGTTCGATGACAATCTCTACTTCATCAGGAATGCTGTGCAGAAGATCGAAGGATTCGCGGCGTTGGTCCGCCGGCAAACCGGCCAATAAACGGTCTTCGCCCAACAGGTTGCCCATCAGCCAGCCGCCGTTACGGCCCGAAGCGCCAAAACCGGCGGTTTGCGCTTCAATGATGGCGATGTCCAGGCCTGGCGCCAGGCGCTTGAGGTAATACGCGGTCCAGAGCCCGGTGTATCCCGCGCCGATGATGGCGACATCGACGTCCAGGTCGTGTTCCAGCGCCGGGCGCGGCAACAGGGGCTCGTCGAGTTGATCCATCCACAAACTGATAGTGCGCCACGCCGACATGCAAGACTCCGCCACTCAAACTTCGTTGGCGTCGATCCTAGTGCGTGGGCTCAGGGACTGTCGTGCGCGCGTGCACGCAAAGAAATTTGTTTGACGTAAGCCTTGGGCGATAGCCCCGTGTGCTGGCGGAAACAGCTGTAGAACGCCGATAACGAATTGAAACCGGCGGCAAACGCCAGTTCATCAATGCGCAACGGTGGCGTGGCGGCTTCCAGAGCCGCGAGTAAATGCTGCAGTCGAGCCTGGTTCACGTAGCGATAGAAACTCTGGCCCAACACTTGATTCAGCAGATAGGAAATCTGATTGCGGCTGTACCCGCACTCCTTCGCCACCCGTTGCAGGTCGAGTTCGGGGTCCAGATAGGGCTGCTGACACTGGAAGTACTGTTGCAGGTCTTGCGCCATGAAACTGAGCTGCCGTGGTGAAAGCCCGAGACGGCTGACGGCCGGGCGCAGGTTCGTGGCAGTGCTCGTTTGCGGTTGTTCGCGCACCAGGGACGCATATTCGTTGACACGCCAGATCAACCCGTCGCGCACCGTGATCGCCTCACTGGAACGGAACGACACCAGCCCTTCGCCGCCGCGCAACGTCATCTGGTACTGGATGAACGCGGTATTGCCGTCCAGGCGTATGCGATCCGAATGCTCCAGCGCTTCGTCCGGGTTACGCGGCATGCTGCCGCGTACGTATTCGCGCAACTCGTCCAGGCCCATGACCCGGTTCTGGAAAAAATCGTTGTACTGGATGTCCGGGTGATACAGCGCCATGACCCCGTCCAGATCCCGGTGTTTCCAGCACAGGTGGTAACGCATGACCGTCTCGCCCGTGGCCTGGGTTTGCAGGGGGCCATCATCATCGGCGCGCATAAAGGACTCGGCAAAAAAATCGAGCTTGCCCAAGTTCGGCCACGGCTTCAATGACCAGAACGAATCGGCGCAACGCCGAGCGAGGCCCGGCAAGTGATCCACATCAAAAAAACGCAAGCAATCGCCAAACGGACTGAAAAAAATCACATGGTTTTCACATCTGGATGCTACTTTTAAAAGCAGTCACCGGTTGAGCCATTGAAGGCTCTTCCCTCCTAACATGAGCTAAAGGAAGCGCTCGATGAAGAAGGCGGGCAACACATGAATAAAGGGTCTTTCAGTAAAGTTACGTTTCCAAACGCCTGCCAGCTGATGCGCTGGCATTTTCATCCCATGGGATTCGAGGCGAGCATGGACGCACCGGGCAGCATGATTGCCCGCCTGTTTGACCGCGCCAGTGGCGAGACCATGATCGCCATTGCAGGCATTCCTTGCGCTACCGTGATGAATGCTGCGGACGTAGAACGAATAATCGAAGCCGTGGAAGACGAACTTGAGTCTTTCATTCCTCCAGTGGCCCTCAAGAGTTATGCCTGAAGGCCAACCGCCCCACAAAAAAGCCCACATCCTGTGGGCTTTTTTGTGGGGCTCGGGTTCAAGCCAGTTTCTGACCCTGGCGGTGATCGGCGAAAAACGGCTTGTCCTTGCCAATCCGGTCAGAAGCCTTGGGCATGTTCGCAGCCTGAGTGTCCTGCCCCTCGACATACCAATAGCAATGACTCACCGCCCGAGTGATGCCGACGTAAGCCAGTCGCAGGATTTCGTCTTTCTGCGCGTTGTCGTACGGCTCGTTGTCGCCCGACTTGCCAAGTCCGGCCATCCGATAGACCTGGTTCTTGTAAGGAGAACTGGTCAGGTGCTGGCAATCACCGAGCAAAAACACCGCGTCAGCTTGCAGGCCTTTGGCGCTGTGATAGGTCAGTTGTTTGATCCGGCGCGCTTCGTACGGCAGGCTAGAATCTACATTAACTACAGATTGAATATGCTGTTCTATCAATAACTTATCGCTGCTTTTTCGATACAGCATCAAGATTGAATCGCCCTGTCTGTAATGCTGGATCAAACGCTGAGCCATTCCTTGATCGTCCCTATCCATGACGTTCACCGGCAACAGTGCCTTGGGTTCACCGCTGGCCTTGGCCTTCTTTCCTGCGATCGATGGTGCTGCGCGGACGATATGCTCGGCAGCATCAATAATGTGCTGATGACTTCGATAGTTGTCGCTGAGCATCACCTTCGTCGTGCTCGGAGACGGGAATTCCTTGTTGAACTCCATGAAGTACGACGGGGAACTGCCGCGCCAGCCATAAATCGACTGCCAGTCATCGCCGACGCAGAGCAAGGATGACCGTTGCGCGCCACGCCCCACGTGCATTCCCGGGCCGCGACTGCGGATCTCGGCCAGGCTGGCACGAATCCAGGAGACAATCTGCGGCGATACGTCCTGAAATTCGTCGATCATCAGATGAGACAAAGGCCTCAGCAGTTCATCGCCCAGCAATTTCAGGTTTTCCGGGGAATGCTCGCTGAACAAGGCAAACATCCGGTTATAGGTCATTACCGGTGGTTTTTGGTCAAGCAAGTGATCTTCCAGGGCGCGCCAGAACAGGCTCAAGGCCTCGAAGAAAAACCGGTCCGGGTCATCCTTGGCGAAACTCATCTGACCGACAGCATTCGGCACATCCAGGCCCAGGTTTTCGATAAACCCGGCGGCAGCCACAAAACAGTCCAGCAAGGGAGCCGACCCCAGCTCTCCTTTGACCTTGTAATCGAAGCCAGGCCCGGCACTGGCATCGCCCGCCAAGGAGGCCAATACACGCTTGGATGACTCGTAACTATCTAACCATATCAATGGTTTACGACAGAAAGCTTGAAACAGGGTGCGCTTGACAGCCCATTCCGCGCGAACGGTTAACTTGGCATTTGGGCGGCTGACTTGCGGACTTTCCCGAGGATCAAATCCCAGCACCACCCAGGCGTCCAGCGTCGGAATGTAGCCGTGACAATGGAAGGTCGCACCATTGATGTCGAAGGACTGCCGATTGGGCTCGATGCCTTTGATCGGCCAGGCGCCGGCGCGAAACCACAGATCTTCAACAGTGTCGCAGAGCTCTTCGTCACGTTTGGCCGCCAACTCGGTCACTGCCATGCGCTTCTGCACGTCGGGGTGATCGCGCTCCAACTCCTTGAGCTGCAAAGCGTGACGGGACAACGGCTTGATCAGCTCGCGAAAACGCTCATCGCGGGTGTGCAGGCTGTGAAAACAGGCATTGAGTTGCTGACGCTGGGCGTCGTTGATGCGCAGGTCGAAGGGATTGCTGTCGACCTCCTCATCGCCGTTCTGCGCGCGATTGCTGAGGTTTTCGAACGCTTGCAGACGCTCGAAGCCCGGCAGACTGCGAACCATTGGCAAAATTCGGGAGTGGAAGGTGCGCACCAGGTCCCGTGCCTCTTTGAGGCTCAGCGCACGGCCCCACATTGCAAATAACTCGATCAGCTTATTAATGAAGTCTTTGCGCGACTCGCGGGTGAAGGTCACCACGGTCATCGAACTCAGCTCGAACCCCAGGTAATGGGTCAGCAGCAAGATGCGCAGTACCAGAGTCGTCGATTTGCCCGCCCCGGCCCCGGCAATCACTGACGTCGAAGGCGTGTCGCTGAAAATCATCTTCCACTGGGCAGCGCTGGGCTGGGCGTGCGGTGGCAGCAGTCGGGCGACATCGGCTTTTATGCGCTTCTTCAACTCGGCACTCAATGGCAGGCGCCAATCGTCGAACAAGTTGTCGTCAACGTTAGGTGGCCGGTGCTCGGTTGAGCGCGAATCGCGGATCAACAAAACCTGCCGACCTTCTTCCAACCCCTCGGCTTTCCCTTCCTTATAGCCGTAATCGACCCCGGCACTGTGACCACTGCGAAAACCGTCGGCTTGCCCGTGCAGCCACGACGCACGGTGTTGCGCGCGCAGTCGGGTAAGGCCATGACCGAAGAACCGGGCGGCCAGGCGCTTGAGCAATGGCATCTCGGCCAGGGGACGAAGTTCGGGAGGAAGATCGGGGGTGTGTTGCGGCACTCGGACTGACTCCAGGGTGTGAGGCTGTTGAGGGCTATGGTGTCCGTATTTGCCGTTGAGTTCTAGTGAAATGCTTACAGGTCATTGGCTTATACGATGAAGTGAAGGCTAGATGAGAACGTTTCGAGGTTATTTAATATCAACTAATTCGATTGTATTGAGGCGTTTTTTACGCTTTTTATCGATTGGTGCCTGATAGATGATGCCCGCCATCAACCACCGGTTCTCGTTTCGTGGCCCAGGCGCTCTGCCCCATGACGAACCTTTTCAGGAGACGATCATGCTTGAACTCAGACCTTTCAACTCTCTGGGCGGTGCCCACCATGGCTGGTTGGATGCCCATCACCACTTTTCGTTCGCCGAGTACCACGACCCGAAACGCATGAATTGGGGCAACCTGCGAGTCTGGAACGACGACGTGATTGCCTCGGGCACCGGTTTCCCGAAACACCCGCACCGGGACATGGAAATCATCACCTACGTTCGTGAAGGTGCAATTACCCACGAAGACAACCTTGGCAACAAGGGTCGCACCGAAGCGGGCGATGTTCAGGTCATGAGCGCTGGTACCGGGATCGCCCACAGCGAACACAACCTGGAAGCGGGCGAAACCAGGATCTTCCAGATCTGGATCATTCCGAACGAGTCCGGTCTGGCACCTTCCTGGGGCGCCAAGCCTTTCCCGAAAGGCCAGCGCGAAGGTTTCGTGACCTTGGCCAGCGGCAAGACGGGGGACGATCAAAGCCTGCGCATCCGTGCCGATGCACGACTGGTGGCGGCGAACCTGAAGGCTGGTGAGTCCGCCGAATATCGCCTGGACAGTGGCCGTCGCGCGTACCTGGTTCCGGCCACCGGTGTCATTAAAGTCAATGGCCTGCGTGCACACGCTCGAGACGGTGTGGCAGTGGCTGATGAGCAGGTGTTGCGGGTGACTGCGGTTGAGGACAGTGAGATCGTATTGGTGGATCTGGCTTGATGCAGTAAACGCAGGGGAAAAAAAGGGGCGACCGTTAATGGTCGCCCCTTTTTTACACCCAAATTTTAGTGGGTTGTGCTGGCCCCTTCGCGGGCAAGCCTCGCTCCTACAAGATATGCGTCGGTCACAATTATGTGCTCAACGCGGATCCTGTAGGAGCGAGGCTTGCCCGCGAAGGGGCCGTCACTTACTTGGCAGAAATCGCGCCATCCACCAAAGTTTGAGCCTCTGCCACCAACTGCTTGAGGTGTTCATCGCTGACGAAACTCTCGGCGTAGATCTTGTAGATATCCTCGGTGCCCGAAGGCCGTGCCGCGAACCAGCCGTTCTCGGTCATGACTTTCAAACCACCAATGGCCTGGTCGTTGCCCGGTGCATGGCTGAGGATGCTCTGGATCGCTTCGCCGGCCAGTTCGGTCGAGGTGACCTGGTCCGGTGACAACTTGCTCAGCAAGGCTTTCTGTTCAGGATTGGCCTTGGCGTCAACGCGTACCGAGAACGGTTCGCCGAGTTCATCGGTCAACGCACGGTAGACCTGGCTCGGATCGCGACCAGTGCGTGCGGTCATTTCTGCGGCCAGCAGTGCCGGAATCAAGCCATCCTTGTCGGTGCTCCAGACGCCACCGTCCTTGCGCAGGAACGAGGCACCGGCGCTTTCTTCGCCGCCAAAGCCCAGAGAACCGTCGAACAGACCGTCAGCAAACCATTTGAAGCCGACCGGCACTTCGTACAGGCGACGACCCAGCCGCTTGGCCACACGATCGATCATGCCGCTGCTGACCACGGTTTTGCCCACGGCAGCGTCGGCGCGCCACTGCGGACGGTTCTGGAACAGGTAGTCGATAGACACGGCGAGGTAGCTGTTCGGTGCCAACAATCCACCGGACGGGGTCACGATGCCATGGCGATCGTGATCCGGGTCGCAGCCGAACGCTACGTCAAAGCGATCTTTCAGACCGATCAGGCCTTGCATGGCATGGCTCGACGATGGGTCCATGCGGATTTGCCCGTCCCAGTCGACCGTCATGAAACGGAACGTCGGATCGACCTGTTTGTTGACCACTTCCAGGTCCAGACGGTAATGCTCGGCAATCGCCGACCAGTAGCGCACCCCTGCTCCGCCCAGCGGATCGACACCCAGACGCAGCTTGGCGTCACGGATGGCGTCGAAGTCGATCACGTTGATCAGGTCGGCGACATAGGTATTGAGGTAATCGTGACGATGGGTCGTGCTGGCCTTCAGCGCCTGCTCGTAGCTGATGCGTTTGACGCCGGCCAGCTTGTTGCCCAGCAACTCATTGGCCTTGGCCTCGATCCACTTGGTGATGTGGGTATCGGCCGGGCCACCGTTGGTGGGGTTGTATTTGTAGCCACCGCTTTGCGGCGGGTTGTGCGATGGGGTGATGACGATACCGTCCGCCAGGCCCGAAGTTCGGCCACGGTTGTAGCAAAGAATCGCGTGGGAAATCGCCGGGGTCGGCGTGTATTCGTCACCCTCGGCGATCATGACGGTGACGCCGTTCGCTGCCAGCACTTCCAGGGCGCTGGCGCCGGCCGGAGTGGACAGCGCGTGCGTATCGATGCCGACAAACAGTGGGCCGTCGATGCCCTGTGCTTCGCGGTACAGGCAGATCGCCTGGCTGATCGCCAGAACATGCCATTCGTTGAAACTCAGGTCGAACGAGCTGCCTCGGTGTCCGGACGTGCCGAAGGCGACGCGCTGGGTAGAGATGGCGGCATCAGGCTGGCCGGTGTAATAGGCCGTTACCAGTCGCGGGATGTCGACCAACAGTTCTGCCGGTGCCGGTTTGCCCGCAAAAGGACTGAGTGTCATGCAAAACCTCTGGAATAGAGTGGTTCAGGAATAGGAACGCAGTTTACTGGCAGTTTGACCGCAGCGCGACGTTATCGATCCCGAGCGAAATGTTATCAATCTCCAGAGTCCCCGGCCCTGCTCAATCGATTGATTCCAGTCGCAACGCATCCCCCAATAAACCCATGGCCGCCGCGAGATCGTGGTCGCCGCCGAAGGTATGACTCAGGCGCAGGTGTTGCGCGTGTAACCCCTGAAGGCTGAACAGCTCTCCTGGCGCGATCACCACATGGTGTCTGAGCAGGCGATGGAACACCCGGCGTACATCGACCTGGCGCAATGACCGGGCCCAGATCGTCGCACCGCCCAAGGGTTCGACGAAGTGCAAGGCATCGCCCAGACGCTCCTGCAACAGCTGAGTCATGTGCACTTTGCGATCCCTGAGCAGCCGTCGCAAGACCACCAGGTGCTGATCGATTCGCCCGTTGCTGTACAGCCGTGCGATGGCTTTCTGGCGAATCGGCGACAACCGGAACGAACGCAACAGGAAATGCCGCTGCAGTTCGACGCTCAGTTGCCGCGAGAGCAGATAGCCATAGGGCGCCTCCGGCCCGATGGATTTTTCAAAGGTGGAAAAAACAATCAGTCGATCCGGGTTCAGCAGATCGCGAAACCGCACGCCGTCTGGCTCGAATTCGAGTTCGCCGTAGCAGTCGTTCTCCAACACCCAACTGCCATGACGTTCCAGTAGCTGAGAGGTTGACTGCCTGTTGCTCTGGGAAGCCATACTTCCGCGCGGCATATTGAGACCGGATGAAAGCATGACCAGTCGCACCGGCTCGGTCTCCAGCAGTTGCGTCAGTTGCTCAAGGTCCAGGCTGCCATTGGCTTGCAAGGGCAGCTCGATGACGTGGACGTCAGCGTCCTGGAGCAAGCGCAGAATCGTCCAGTCGCAGGGCGATTCGACGACAACCTTGGCGTCTTTGAGACAAAGCACCGCGATCAGTATCTCCAGCACCCCACGCAAATCGGCGCCAATATAGACATCATCGGCGTGCCAGCAGCGTGACGGAGAGGAGGTATAGCGCGCGGCCAGGGCGGCGCGCAGCTCCAGTTCGCCGCAAGGTTGTGAAGTCGGTTGCGGCTGGCGCGGATACTGACGCAGCAGTTCTCTTTCCAGTAGCAGCAACGGACTGTCCAGGGGCTGTAACAACGCCGGCTCATCCGCGCTCAACACCAGCATTCCTGGACGCCTGGCATTCACATAGACCGTCTCGAGCAGGTCATTGCCGCTGCTGAGCGGGCGAATGGACGACACGGGCAGCGCGTAGTAACCGGATTTGGCGACCGAATACACCCGACCTTCCTTTTCCAGCAGCGAGTAGGCGTACTGGATAGTGGAAATCGACACACTCAGACGGTCCGCCAACTGGCGCAACGAAGGAAGACGGACTCGCGTGTCGCTGACCGGCTCGTTGATGAGGTTGGTCAGGTAACGGTACACCGCCTGATATGCGAAGTCGGTTTCGCGTGGGCCCTTCATGGACAATGACCGAATACGCTACGCACGGCGCGGCGTTTGGGGGTGAACGCAGTAAAACCGGGCACTTTCAACGACCCATTGACCGTTCGCCATTCGCGGCGGCACCCGCGTCGATGTCCGACGCTTGCATTCCCGCATCATCGATTGCCGTGCCAGGTTCCTCGCCCCTGGCCACCGGCCCCATGCGGTAAAGCGTGCCGATCAAACTGACGGGTAACCCGCTGACGTCGACCATCCATTGCAGAACTTGCTCGGGCGCCGGGTTGCCCTGCATCGCTCGGTGCAGGTCAGGCAACGCCACGAGCATCCCGGGATGGCACTGGCGTAGAAAACGCTCAAGCGAGGCGCCGTTCTCGACGAAGGGTGCAAACAACAAGCACACCAGTTGAGCCTCGCTCAAACCGAGGTGCTTCTGGGCCTCGGCCGTCACCAATGCACGCTGATCGGACATTGGCGACGGCATGCCGAACGCCTCCATTGCCTGCTCGCAAAAGCGCTCGGGAATCTGTTTGCGACGCATCATGACCAAGGCTCGCTGCACGTATTCGGCAACGCCCGCTTCATACGTGCGGCCATGAACAAAACAGGCTTCCAGCCCCCGAACGTGCGCGAAAATCGAAAGGCTGACGAATTCGTTATCGCTGAGCTGAGCCGCCAGTTCGTCAGGTTTAAACCCGAGAAACTCGGTGAGCAGTGGCCAGCGATCTTCCAGGTTGCTGACCAGCATGTCGTGAATATCGATGAAGGTCGTGCGCCGACACGCCTCAAAACATTCGGCCGGGCGCCACTCGGCCTGTGTATGTTCAGGATAAAACTCGCGGTAGCAATCACTGCCCAGTTCATCCAGTCGTGCGAACAGCGCCTCGTAACCGGATTCAGGGTAACTCGACGCCTTGAGACCAGCCTTTCGAGCCGCACGGTTCAACCCATCCATGAACTGCTTTTGCTGACGAGGGGTATCGCTGCTGACCAACGCATCGACGCCCCGCTCCCAACGGGAGATTTGCCCATAAAACTCGCCGGCTGCCAGGTACCCGTCATCCCATAGGTCGAGCGGTCCGTTCCAGGCTCGACGGTGGCCAACCATCAATAGATTCAGGCGATTCGACTCGCGACCGGCTTCGGAAACCGGCGTCAGGTGGCTGAACGGCAGGACTTCCCGGTTATCGACCATCACCACTTCGACCCGAGGATCGTCGTAGAGAAACAACGCACTGCAACTGTGATGGATGTTTTCAAGGGCCGTCGCGCTTGCCCCGTTCGTGCGCAAGGTCGCCACTCGCAGCTGGAACGTCGCAGGCGCCCGACCGGCGATGCTCAATTGCGCGGCACGCAGCAGCGCAAGCGTGTAGCAACTGTCGCGGCTTCCTGACTGGATCGCCAACACCTTGTATTCGCCGATACGCTCCATGCCACCCGCGGCGACCACCAGGCGCTGAATCATCAGCTGCAATGCGGTGCGCTCGGCGCGTGAGAAAAAACTCAGCAAACGCTGCAGTACTTGCTGATAAACATAGTTCATTGCCTGCTCATGGGTATGGGTCATCATTGTTTACCTGTTACGCATAGGTTCGATGTCACGCAAACAACTGTATGCATTGCGCAAACGGCCGCCTGTCATGATTAAAGTGTTGTGCTTGATTTCAAATGCTAACACTTAGTTTTTGGTAATTATTTGAAATGAATCGAGCTTACTTGTGATCCCGCCAATGCGCGATCGCTGCAAAGCCCCGCAGAGCGGGCGTCTTGCGACCATCCGCGAGATCCTAGGAAATATCCGACAGCGTCCCACAGACATGTAGCACGAGAAATAAAGAAAGAAGTCGTCTTTAGTTTTTCGGCAATTGATCGATAACGCACTATTTGTTGAGTTTGTATTGCCGGAGCGCGATGAACAGTATCTATCCGATACCCAGCCATAGCTCATTCCTTGAGATGAAAGTAATCATTCAATTATCGTGGCTTACATAATGATTAGAAGATACAGATTGAGAGCAAAAACCAGTTCAGTTGCTGAACTGACCCATCGCAGGTGGACGGGACGTCTCGGATTTTCGGAGGGGGAATGAAAAAGTCCGTGCAAGCACGGACTGTTCCAGGGGTATCAGGCCGGTTCGACCTGGAGGGCGACCCGTTCGCGACACGGGCATTCGTCCATGTAACGGTGCGCCTCGACAAACTCGGAAAACGGGAAGACCCGAGTCTTGAGCGGCAGCAGCACGCGGTCAGCGGTCAGCTGGTTGATGTCACGCAAGGCACGTTGCAGTGCGACCTGGTCCTGAATGATGCCCAGTTCCGGCTTGCCGGTGAAGTTGCCGATACAGTGAACGAAAAACTGAATGTTCTTCTGGAACGCTGCGCAGGCCGGGAACGGCGTCTGGTTACCGCCTTGCAGGCCGTACAACACCAGGCTGCCACGAGGCGCGAGCACATCACCAAGCAGCGACATCTGCGGGCCGCCAAGGCCATCGAACACCACGTCCACGCCGCGGTTGTCGGTGATCTTGTTGATCTGCATCAGCAGATCCTGCTCTTCAGTGACGATGACTTTCTCGGCGCCGAGGGACAGCAGATATTCGCGCTCCTCCGACGTCTTGGTCGCGGCAATGACCCGAATACCCAGCGCCTTGCCCAGTTGCACAAAGGATGGACCGGCACAGTGGCTCGCGTCGGTCACCAAGGCAAATTGCCCGGGTTTGACCCGTGCCAAATCGACATAAGCGAAGTAGGCGATCAACAGTGGCGTGTAGTGCACGCTGGCTTCAATCGGGCTGAGCACGTCCGGATAACGGGTCAGTGCCGAGCGCGGCAAAACAATCTGCTCGCCGTAGACCGGATAGTCGTTGGGGCTTTCAGCCGGGAAGCTGGCGACCTTGTCACCGACTGCCAGGTCATCGACACCCTCGCCGACCGCCGTTACGACGCCGGACATTTCATGGCCAAGGCCAGAAGGCAGACGAGCGTGTGATGAGGCCAGATTCTGGCGCCAGAGAATGTCGTACCAGCTGATGCCAATCGCCTCGACGCGCACCTGCACTTCGCCCGGTGCAGGGAGAGCGGCCGCATGCTCTTCGCATTTGAGCACCTCGGCTGGACCAAACTTGTGAAAACGAATCGTGCGGGACATCGCAAACCTCGTCAAAGAAACCTCTAATGCCCTGAACTCTATCTGGGCTTTCTACCCAAGACTATCAGTGGCTATTAATAGTCGACATGCCTGTCATTGATTCCGCAGCATCCACAGGATCAACGGTTGTCGTAAAAATCCGGGTAGCCGTTCCAGGGAAACTGAATTATTCGGTGCAGAGTAGCAGCCTTTCCCCGTAAGATTCATGCCGGCCATTGTTCTCATATGGCCGCTCTCGTCAAGCTTGATGACTCTGCCAGGACTCCAGATGAATCGTAATGACCTGCGTCGTGTCGACCTGAACCTGTTGATCGTTTTCGAAACATTGATGCACGAACGCAGTGTGACCCGTGCTGCGGAGAAACTGTTCCTCGGTCAGCCGGCCATCAGTGCGGCGCTCTCGCGCCTGCGCGGGCTGTTCGATGATCCGTTGTTCGTGCGAACCGGGCGCAGCATGGAGCCTTCGGCCCGCGCGGTGGAAATCTTCGCCCTGCTCTCTCCGGCACTGGATTCGATTTCCACCGCGGTCAGCCGTGCGGCGGAATTCGACCCGGCGACCAGTACGGCGGTATTCCGCATTGGCCTGTCGGACGATGTCGAGTTCGCGTTGTTGCCGATGCTGCTCAAACGCTTGCGCGCCGAATCGCCGGGAATCGTACTGGTGGTGCGTCGGGCTAACTACATTCTGATGCCAAGCCTTTTGGCCTCGGGCGAGATTTCCATCGGCGTCAGCTACACCGCCGACCTGCCGGCCAACGCCAAGCGCAAAGTGCTGCGTCGCAGCATGCCGAAGCTGTTGCGTGCCGATACGGTACCAGGGCCGTTAAGCCTGGATGACTTCTGCGCCCGCCCCCATGCGCTGGTGTCGTTTGCCGGCGACCTGAGCGGCTTTATAGATGAAGAACTGGAGAAGCTCGGGCGCAAGCGTCATGTGGTGCTCGCGGTGCCGCAGTTCAACGGGCTCAGCACGCTCATCAGCGGCACCGACATTGTCGCGACGGTGCCCGATTACACGGCTGACGCGTTGACAGCGGCTGGCGGTGTGCGGGCTGAAGACCCACCGTTGCCGGTGCGCAGCTTTGAATTGCACATGGCGTGGCGTGGGTCGCAGGACAATGATCCGGGTGAGCGTTGGTTGCGGTCCAGGATTCAGATGTTTTTTGGTGACCCGGATAGCTTGGCCTGATCCTGACCCTGTGTTGGGGCTGATGGCCCCTTCGCGGGCAAGCCTCGCTCCTACAGTCGATCGCGCCCACCTATAGGAGCGAGGCTTGCCCGCGAAGGGCGCAACTCGGTTTCAAGCCATTCCTTTGCATTACCTGCAACACTGAATTGTCATGAATCAATTGATTGCTCCTCAACGCAAGGTGCATGCTAGAGGGCTTGCTTCAGACTCATATCATTCCGAATGATAGTTACCTTCGCTTCATTCGATTCGTGCGATACCACCCCGCCGCTCATCATCCGCCCATCTCAATACATTGGCGGATGCATCCATGGAACAGTCACTCAAACATTTGCGCTTCCCGTTGGCCATGTTGGCCGTACTGGTGATGAGCGCCTGCGGCAAGGCTCCGGAGTCTGCCGCTACCATGCCTGCGGCGAAAGTCAGTGTCGCCAAGGTACTGGAACAACCGGTCAACGAGTGGGACGAATTCACCGGGCGCCTTGAAGCGCCAGAAACCGTAGAAATTCGTCCACGGGTCTCCGGCCAGATTGATGAAGTGGCCTTCACTGAAGGTGCGCTGGTCAAGAAAGGCGACTTGCTGTTCCAGATTGACCCACGTCCCTTCCAGGCCGAGGTCCGCCGCCTCGAAGCACTGGTTGCCCAAGGTCGCGCCAACGCCACCCGCAGCGAAAATGAAGCCCAGCGCGGCGAACGCTTGCGCACCAGCAACGCAATCTCTGCTGAACTCGCCGACTCGCGCACCAGCGCTTCCCAGGAAGCCCGCGCGGCCGTCGGTGCGATCCAGGCTCAACTGGACCTGGCCAAGCTGAATCTGAGCTTCACCCGTGTCACCGCGCCAATCAGTGGTCGCGTCAGCCGTGCGGAAATCACCGCCGGCAACCTGGTGACCGCCGATACCACCGCGCTGACCAGCGTCGTTTCCACCGACAAGGTCTACGCCTACTTCGATGCCGACGAACGTGTGTTCCTCAAATACACCCAGCTCGCTCGTCAGGGCAAACGCGGCGCCACCACCCCGGTTTACCTAGGTCTGTCCAACGAAGACGGCAACCCGCACCAGGGCGTGATGAACTTCGTCGACAACCGGGTCAATCCGCAAACCGGCACCATTCGTGGTCGCGCCGTGTTCGACAACACCGACGGCACCTACACCCCGGGCCTGTATGCCCGTTTGAAGCTGGTCGGCAGCGGCACCTACTCCGCCGTGCTGATCAACGACGAAGCCGTCGGCACCGACCTGGGTAAAAAGTTCGTGCTGGTGATGGATGCCGACAACAAGACTGTGTACCGCGCCGTCGAGCTGGGTCCGAAAATCGAAGGTCTGCGCATTGTGCGCAACGGCCTGAACAAGGACGACACGATCATCGTCAAGGGTCTGCAACGGGTACGTCCCGGTTCGCCAGTCACCCCTGAAGTGATCCCGATGGCCAGCGAACAAACCATCGCGGCACTCGCTCAACAACGACAAGCGCTGGAAGCCAGCAACCTGCCCCAAGTCGCACCTGCCAAGGTCGCGCCGGGTTCGGTTGTGAAACTGGCTGCTGCGTCTCCACGCGGTTAAGGGACAACGACTCCGATGAATTTTTCCCAATTCTTCATTTCACGGCCGATCTTCGCAGCGGTACTGTCGCTGCTGATCCTGATCGCCGGTGCCATCTCGCTGTTCCAGTTACCGATCAGCGAATACCCGGAAGTCGTGCCACCGACCGTTGTGGTTCGCGCCAACTTCCCGGGCGCCAACCCGAAAGTCATCGGTGAAACCGTGGCCGCTCCCCTGGAGCAAGCCATCACCGGCGTCGAGAACATGCTGTACATGTCCTCGCAGTCTACCGCTGACGGCAAGATCACCCTGACCATCACCTTTGCCCTGGGTACCGACCTAGACAACGCACAGGTGCAGGTTCAGAACCGTGTGACCCGTACCGAGCCGAAACTTCCAGAAGAAGTGACGCGCATCGGTATCACCGTTGACAAGGCTTCGCCCGACCTGACCATGGTTGTGCACTTGACCTCGCCGGACAAACGCTACGACATGCTCTACCTGTCCAACTACGCCTTGCTCAACATCAAGGATGAGCTGGCGCGTCTGGGCGGTGTCGGTGACGTGCAGTTGTTCGGTATGGGCGACTACTCACTGCGGGTCTGGCTTGATCCGAACAAAACCGCTTCGCGCAACCTGACCGCGACCGATGTAGTGACCGCGATCCGTGAACAGAACCGTCAGGTCGCTGCCGGTGCCCTCGGTGCGCCGCCAGCGCCGAATGCCACTGCGTTCCAGCTGTCGGTCAACACTCAGGGCCGTCTGGTTTCTGAAGAAGAGTTCGAGAACATCATCGTTCGCTCCGGCGACAACGGTGAAATCACGCACCTGAAAGACATTGCTCGCATTGAGCTGGGTTCCAGCCAATACGCGCTGCGCTCGCTGCTGAACAACCAGCCGGCGGTGGCGATCCCGATCTTCCAGCGCCCTGGTTCCAACGCGATCGAGATCTCCAACGAAGTTCGCGACAAAATGGCCGAACTGAAGAAGAACTTCCCGGAAGGCATGGACTTCAGCATCGTTTATGACCCGACGATCTTCGTGCGCGGCTCCATCGAGGCGGTGGTTCACACCCTCTTCGAAGCGCTGATCCTCGTTGTGTTGGTGGTGATCCTGTTCCTGCAAACCTGGCGCGCCTCGATCATTCCGTTGGTGGCGGTACCGGTTTCGCTGATCGGTACGTTTGCCGTGATGCACCTGTTCGGCTTCTCGTTAAACGCCCTGTCACTGTTCGGTCTGGTATTGGCCATCGGTATCGTGGTGGATGACGCCATCGTGGTGGTGGAAAACGTCGAGCGAAACATCGGATTGGGACTGACACCGGTCGAAGCGACCAAGCGGGCCATGCGTGAAGTGACCGGCCCGATCATAGCAACCGCGCTGGTGCTGTGTGCGGTGTTTATCCCGGCGGCGTTCATCTCCGGCTTGACCGGTCAGTTCTATAAGCAGTTCGCTTTGACCATTGCGATCTCGACCGTGATCTCGGCGTTCAACTCGCTGACCCTGTCGCCTGCACTGGCTGCTGTGTTGCTCAAAAGCCATGACGCACCGAAAGACCGTTTCTCCAGGGTCCTCGACAAGATCTTCGGTGGCTGGCTGTTCCGTCCGTTCAACCGTTTCTTTGACAAGGCCAGCCATAGTTATGTCGGCACTGTAGGCCGGGTTATCCGCAGCAGCGGTATTGCCCTGCTGCTGTACGCAGGCCTGATGGTGTTGACCTTCTTCGGTTTCTCCAGCACCCCGACCGGTTTCGTACCCGGCCAGGACAAGCAATACCTGGTGGCTTTCGCGCAACTGCCGGACGCCTCGAGCCTGGACCGTACCGAAGACGTGATCAAACGCATGTCCGACCTGGCCCTGAAACAGCCTGGCGTGGAAAGTGCGGTGGCCTTCCCCGGCCTGTCGATCAACGGCTTCACCAACAGTCCTAACGCCGGCATCGTGTTTGTGACCCTGAAACCGTTCGACGAGCGCAAAGACCCGAGCATGTCCGCTGGTGCGATTGCCGGTGCACTGAACGGCCAGTTCGCCGGGATTCAAGAAGCCTACATGGCGATCTTCCCGCCGCCGCCGGTACAAGGCCTGGGCACCATCGGTGGTTTCCGCCTGCAGATCGAAGACCGGGGCAACCTGGGCTATGACGAGCTGTACAAAGAAACCATGAACATCATCAACAAAAGCCACAACGTGCCGGAACTGGCCGCCCTGTTCACCAGCTACACCGTGAACGTGCCGCAGGTCGATGCCGCCATCGACCGGGAAAAAGCCAAGACCCACGGCGTGGCCGTCAGCGACATCTTCGACACCCTGCAGATCTACCTGGGTTCGTTGTATGCCAACGACTTCAACCGCTTCGGCCGTACCTACCAGGTCAACGTTCAGGCTGAACAGCAGTTCCGTCTCGAACCGGACCAGATCGGTCAGTTGAAAGTGCGTAACAACAAAGGCGAGATGATCCCGCTGGCGACCTTCATCAAGGTCAGCGACACCTCGGGGCCGGACCGCGTGATGCACTACAACGGCTTCATCACCGCTGAAATCAACGGTGCGGCAGCCCCCGGCTACAGCTCCGGCCAAGCCGAAAAAGCCATTGAGAAACTGCTGAAGGAAGAACTTCCCAACGGCATGACCTACGAATGGACCGACCTGACCTACCAGCAGATTCTGTCCGGCAACACCGCGCTGTTTGTGTTCCCGCTCTGCGTATTGTTGGCGTTCCTGGTGCTCGCGGCTCAGTACGAAAGCTGGAGCCTGCCACTGGCGGTGATCCTGATCGTACCGATGACCCTGCTGTCGGCCATCACCGGTGTGATTGCTTCGGGAGGCGACAACAACATCTTCACCCAGATCGGATTGATCGTACTGGTGGGACTTGCGTGTAAGAACGCGATTCTGATCGTCGAGTTTGCCAAGGATAAACAGCAGGACGAAGGCCTCAGCCCGCTCGCCGCGGTATTGGAAGCCTGCCGTCTGCGTCTGCGGCCGATCCTGATGACCTCCTTCGCGTTCATCATGGGTGTCGTGCCTCTGGTGTTCTCCAGCGGTGCCGGTGCCGAAATGCGTCATGCCATGGGTGTGGCGGTGTTCTCCGGGATGCTCGGGGTGACCTTCTTCGGTCTGTTGCTGACACCAGTGTTCTACGTATTGATTCGTAACTTTGTGGAGCGCGGTGAAAAACGCAAAGCGGCCAAGGCCCTGAAACTGGAGGCGCAACAATGAGCCTGAAAGCCTTCCTGCCGAGCCTTCTGGTACTGGCCCTGAGCGCCTGTGCCGTCGGCCCGGACTACAAGACCCCAGCCACTGAGCCGGCGAACATCACCACCGCTACCGATGGTGCAGCCGGCCAGAAGAACTTCGACCGTACGCGTTTCGAAGGCATCTGGTGGCAGCAGTTCGAAGACCCGACCCTCAACCAGTTGGTGACTCAATCGCTGCAAGGCAACCGTGATTTGCGCGTAGCCTTCGCCCGCTGGAAAGCGGCCCGGGCGATCCGCGATGACGTCAGCAATGACGCCATGCCAACCATCACCAGCCGCGCCAGCAGTGATTTGGGTAAAGGTCAGATTCCAGGCCAGACCACCAAGCGGGTTAACAGCGAACGCTACGACCTGGGCCTGGACATGGCCTGGGAACTGGACTTATTTGGGCGTATCCAGCGCAACCTGGAATCCAGTGACGCCGAACAGCAAGCGGCCGAAGCCGATCTGTACCAACTGCAAGTCACCATGATTGCCGAACTGGTCGACGCCTACGGTCAACTGCGCGGTGCACAACTGCGTGAAAAGATTGCCTTGGCCAACCTGAACAACCAGCAGGAATCGCGCAAGATCACCGAAAGCCTGCGTGATGCCGGCGTCGGCGATCAACTGGACGTGGAGCGTGCCGATGCACGCCTCGCTTCGGTCGAAGCCAGCGTGCCGCAGTTGCAGGCTGAACAGGTTCGGCAGAAAAACCGTATCGCCACCCTGCTGGGTGAGCGTCCGGACAAGCTGACCGTCAACCTGAGTCCAAAAGACTTGCCGGCTATCGCCAAGGCGTTGCCGATCGGTGATCCGGGTGAATTGCTGCAACGTCGTCCGGACATCCTCAGCGCCGAGCGCAAACTGGCCTCCGCCACCGCCCGTATCGGCGTGGCCAAGGCTGATTTGTTCCCTCGGGTCAGCCTCAGCGGTTTCCTTGGCTTCACCGCCGGCCGTGGTTCGCAAATCGGTTCGGCGGCGGCCAATGCCTGGGCGCTCGGCCCAAGCATCACTTGGGCAGCGTTTGACCTGGGCAGTGTGCGGGCCCGTCTGCGCGGCGCCGATGCCGATGCCGAAGGCGCGCTGGCGACCTACGAGCAACAAGTGTTGCTGGCGCTGGAAGAGTCGGAAAACGCGTTCAGCGACTACGGCAAACGTCAGCAACGGTTGATCTCGCTGATCCGTCAGAGCGAAGCGAGTCGTGCCGCCGCGGACCTGGCCGAAATTCGCTACCGCGAAGGCACCGTGGACTTCCTCGTCCTGCTGGATGCCCAACGTGAACGCCTGGCAGCCGAAGATACCCAAGCCTTGGCCGAAACCGATCTTTATCGCGGCATTGTCGCGATTTACAAAGCCCTTGGCGGTGGCTGGCAACCAGAGACGGTCGCCAGCAAGTAAGTTTTTAAAGAGCTCCTTTGGTTGGCCGCAACCGACCAATTTTTTAGCCCTGCGCCTCATTCGGTCGCGGGGCTTTTTTTGCCTGCACAATTCTGAATCCCCTGTGGGAGCGAGCTTGCTCGCGATAGCGGTGGATCATTCAGAATTATTGTCGACAGACTCACCGCCATCGCGAGCAAGCTCGCTCCCATAGGGTTACCGGCGATCTTGAGATTTTTTGGTTTCCTGGACCGTCACCGTGGCCGTCGTCCCCGCCCGCAGCTATCAGGTTGGCCTGGTTGCGCAGCAAATCGGCCTAGGCGAACAACAGCACCCCTTGTCCGGGTTTGAGTATTGCCTTGAAGTACTGGAGCAGCGGTTGCATGGGAATACTCTTTGAGTCATCTCCAGCAAGCGTAGTCACTGCTTCATGGCTTCGATGGGTTTCAATGTCGACGCGAACTGTAGGCAAATTCACCGGCATTGAACTGAGTCAGGGTTTGACTCACACGCCCACCTGACCGAAGCTGACAGCTTTGCAAAAGCCGCCAGCCCCCGGATTCCTGCATGCCCCAGTCCCGCCGCTACTTGCTCATCAGCCTCTGTGTCCTGTTCGCCTTCGCTCTTGCCTGGTTTTTCCTGCGCAGCACGACACCCGTGGTGCCGGAAGCCATCAAGCGCGGTTACAGCGAAGCATTGACCCAGGCTCGCGCCGGGCAACCGGGGGCCGCACGAGTTCTGTACCAACAGTTGGCTCGCCCCGACCTGTCGCCCAAACGTCGTGTCTGGCTGCACGCCGAACTGCCTAATTACCCCAGCCCACAAGCCCTGAAACTGGCGGCCGCAGACCTGCAAAACTCCTCGGCCGACGTGCGCATTGCGGCAATCAAGAGCATCGGCGGACTGGTGCCCAGCGGGCAGCGCAGTCTGCTGATCGGGCCGTTGCTGGATGACAGCGAACAAAGCGTCCGGTCTGCCGCGATCAACGCGCTGTTGGGCTTGTCGCCGGATGACCTGGGCTTGTATTTCGGGCCGTTGGAGCAAGCCATCGATGCCTGGGAACAGGTCCTGAAGAGCCAGCCGGAAAGCGCCGAAACCCAATACCAACTGGCCCGCCTGCACCTGCACAACAGCGAACTGAAAGAGGCACAGCAGGCGCTGGAACGCTCGTTGCAGCTGGCCCCGGTCAATTTACCGGCGCTGGTCATGCAGATTGAAGTGCTGGACAAGCAAGGCCAAAGCGACGCCGCTCGGCAGTTGCTGGCGAAACAGCTGAAGGCGCAACCCGACTCGGCCTACCTGCAACATGCCTTGGGGCTTTGGTTGCTGCATCACGGGCAAAGTGAGTTCGCCCTGCTCGGTCTGTCCAAAGCGGTCGAGATTGAACCGAACAACAAGGATTACCGCTATGACCTGGCGACTACCCTGCATGGCGAGCAAGAACTGGAAGCAGCGCAAAAGCAGCTGCAGGAGATCGTTCAGCGCCATCCCGCCGACCGCAAGGCGCGGGTGCTGTTGATCAATTACTGGAAGGAAAGCGGACAACTGCAGAACGTGCAGATCCTTCTGGCGCAGCTGGAACAGCTCAATCCCGATGATCCGGCGTTGCAGCAAGGCTTGTAACGGCCCCCTCCATCACGCCAACAAAAAGGTTGAACCGTCGCAACGTCAAAAGGTCAAGTGATCAGGCAGTCCATTCAGGCACTTCAGGCCTGCAGCCTCGCTTCCCCTAGTCATGAGAGGGTTTTTTTTGTCTACATCTAACGAGTTGTTCAGTGCAAAAGCCGCCACCGGCATCGAAGGTCTGGATGACATCCTGGCCGGTGGATTGTCCCGCGGGCATGTGTTTTTGCTGGAGGGTGAACCCGGAACCGGCAAAACCACCGTCGCGTTGCATTTTCTGTTGGCCGGCGCTCGTGCCGGCGAGCGCTCGTTGTACATCACGCTTTCAGAAACCGAGCGCGAACTGCGCCAAGGGGCGTTGTCCCACGGTTGGGAGCTGGATGAACACATCCACATCTTCGAGTTGACCCCGCCAGAAAGCCTGCTCAATGCCGACCATCAGCAGAGCCTCCTGTATTCCTCGGACCTTGAGCTGGGTGAAGCGACCAAACAGATTTTCGAAGTGGTCGAACGGGTCAAGCCGACCCGGGTGGTCCTCGACAGCCTTTCCGAAATCCGATTGCTGGCCCAGAGTTCACTGCGTTATCGCCGGCAGATTCTGGCGATCAAGCACTACTTCGTGCGCTACGACGCCACCGTTCTTTTGCTGGATGACCTGACCACCGAATCCCTCGACAAGACCGTCCACAGCGTGGCGCACGGTGTTGTTCGCCTCGAAGAACTGACGCCCAACTATGGCGCCGAGCGCCGGCGGGTCCGCGTCGTGAAATACCGCGGTCAGAAGTACCGTGGCGGTTTTCATGACTTCACCATCATGGGCGACGGCGTTCACGTGTTCCCTCGTCTGGTCGCGGCTGAACACCGCGGCGGTTACACGCGCCGGCAGTTAACCAGCGGCATCGACGAATTGGATGCCCTGCTCGGCGGCGGCATCGAGACCGGTTCCAGCACGCTGATTCTCGGCCCGGCCGGTACCGGCAAGTCGCTGATCTCGATGATCTTCGCTGCGGCCGCCGTCGCCCGGGGTGAGAAAGCCGCGCTGTTTATCTTCGACGAGGAACTGGGGCTGCTGTTCGAGCGCATGAAAAACATGGGCATCGACCTGCAAGCGCTGCAAGACACCGGCAACCTGCTGATCGAGCAAGTCGACGCCGCCGAGTTGTCCCCCGGCGAGTTCTCTCACCGGGTTCGTCGTTGTGTCGATGAGCGCGAGATCAAAACGGTGGTGATCGACAGCATCAACGGTTATCAGGCCGCGATGCCCGAGGAAAACGCGCTGGTGCTGCACATGCACGAGTTGCTGCTGTACCTCAACCGCCGAGGTGCCGCGACGTTCATGACGGTGGCCCAACATGGGCTGGTCGGGGACATGCAGGCGCCAGTCGACATTACTTATCTGGCAGACACGGTGATTCTTTTGCGTTACTTCGAAGCCCTGGGCAAAGTTCGCCGGGCCATTTCAATTATCAAGAAACGCACCGGCAGCCACGAATCGACTATTCGCGAATACCGCATCGGCAACACGGGCATGAAGATCGGTGAGCCTTTGGATGCTTTCCAGGGCGTGTTGCGCGGCGTGCCGACTTATCTGGGCGCCAGCCAGCCACTCCTTAAGGAAAATGTCCGGTGAGGGTTATCGAGGCGATGTCCGAGCGCGCGATCATTCTCGCGCCGCTGGGACGCGACAGCCAGATTGCGCTGATGATGCTCAATGAGGCGGGATTCGAAGGCCTCGTTACCCGGGATCTGGTCACGCTGTGCGGCGAACTCGCGCAAGGCGCCGGCCTGCTGGTGATTTCTTCGGAAGCGTTGATGGGTTGTGATATCGCGCCTCTGCTGGGTTTGATCGAGCAACAACCGACCTGGTCAGACCTGCCGATCGTACTGCTGACTCACCACGGCGGCCCGGAACAGAACCCCGCGTCACGTCTCGGCCCGCAACTGGGCAACGTAACCTTCCTCGAGCGCCCGTTTCATCCGGTGACGTTGATCAGCCTCGTCACCACCGCGTTGCGTGGACGACGACGACAGTATGAAGCCAGGGACCGGTTGATTGACCTGAGCCAAAGCGAACTGCGCCTGCAAAACACGCTGGAAACCCTCGAGCAACAGGTCGAGGAACGCACCGCCCAACTGCGACACAACGAAGAAGCCCTCAGGCAGTCGCAGAAAATGGAAGCGGTCGGCCAACTCACCGGCGGCATCGCGCATGATTTCAACAACATGCTGACCGGCATCATCGGCAGCCTGGAGCTGCTGCGTCGCCGCCTGGCCCGGGGTCGCACCGATGACCTGGACGGTCTGATCGATCTGGGGGTGACCTCCGCCAATCGTGCAGCAGGCCTGACTCATCGCCTGCTGGCCTTTTCCCGACGCCAGTCGCTGGATTCCAAACCCGTGGAAATGAACACCCTGGTCGTATCGATGGGTGAACTCTTGCAGCGCAGCATCAACGAAAGCATTCATCTGGACATGCAGCTAAGCGAAGACCTGTGGGTGGCCGAGGCCGATCCCAATCAGCTCGAAAGCGCCCTGCTCAACCTGGTGCTGAACGCCCGAGATGCCATGCCAGAAGGCGGAAAACTGGTGGTCAACACCTCAAATCAACACTTGGACAATGGCTTCACCCGGGTCCACAGCAACCTGCAACCGGGTGATTACGTGGTACTGAGCGTGACCGATACCGGCTGCGGTATGCCGGAGGGCACTATCAGCAGGGCCTTTGATCCATTCTTCACGACCAAACCGATCGGCCAGGGCACGGGTTTGGGCTTGTCGATGATTTACGGTTTCAGCAAGCAGTCCCACGGTCACGTGTCCATCGAGAGTGAAGTGGGTAACGGCACGACGGTGAGTCTGTATTTGCCGCGCTACAACGGTGATCTGGTCGAGGACACACTGATCGATATCGCACACGCGCCTTACGCCCAGAACGGTGAAACCGTGCTGATCGTCGAGGACGATCCGGCGGTACGCGTGCTGGTCAGTGCAGTATTGAGTGAGTTGGGCTATGCCTTCGTCGAAGCGGGCGATGCCGATAGCGCAGTGCCGATTCTCGACTCGGGCCAGCGTATCGACCTGTTGATCAGCGATGTGGGGTTGCCTGGAATGAATGGCCGGCAACTGGCAGAAATCGGTCGGCAGTACCGGCCTGATCTGAAAGTGTTGTTCATTACCGGTTATGCCGAACACGCGGCGGTGCGCGGCGGCTTCCTTGACCCTGGCATGCAGATGATCACCAAGCCGTTCACGTTCGACCTGTTGACGGCCAAGGTGCGGGAGATGATCCGAATCTGAAAGCCCCCACAACTGGGGGCTGCGGGGCCTTTTACGACAGCATTTCCTGCATGATCTCTTGCAACACATCCAGATCGAACGGCTTGCCGAGGATCGGCGCCTTGCGCGTGATCGGGCTGTCGGTCTCGCGGATTTCCTGCGGATAACCGCTGATAAAAATCACTTTGAGTTCCGGTCGCAGCTTCACGGCAGGCTCGGCGATCTGCACGCCGGAAATCCCGCCGGGCAGGCGAAAGTCCGTGATCATCATGTCCAGGTGTGGCTTGCTCGCCAGTATTTCAAAAGCCTGCTCGCCGTTTTCGGCCTGCAGCACCCGGTAACCTTCACCCGACAAGTAAGCGGACAATACCATCAGAATCGAGGGGTCATCCTCGACGATGAGTACTACATCTTGTGCATCTTCACTCATGGGAAGCCTTTGTTCGGTCAATAGCTGCTGATACGACCATAGGGTCGATCAGAGGTTGCGTTTATCGGGCTGTTTTCCTACAGCGGCAGACAAACGCGAAATAAGGCGCCCTCGTTGATCTTGCTCTCGACGGCGATGGAGCCGCCATGGGCGGCGACGATCTGTTCGGAAATAAACAGCCCCAGTCCCAGCCCCGCGATCACGGTCTTGGCTGACACCCGTTCGAACTGTTGAAAAATACGCTTCTGGTTTTCTTCACTGATACCGATCCCGCGATCCTGCACTTCGACCCGTGCCTGACCCTCGTGACAGTAGACCCTCACATCGATTCGGCTCTTGCCACCATAACGCAAGGCGTTGGTCAGCAGATTTGAAATCACTTGTTCGATGCGAAATTCGTCCCAGTTGCCGACCACTGGCTGTTCAGCCGTAAACGCAACGGAACACTCGGCGGCGTCGACCTGCGGCGCGAAGTTTTGCAACAAATTGCTGACCAATTGCACGAGGTCAAATCGGGTCGTGCGGATCGACAGCTTGCCGGTGCGAATGCGTGAAACATCCAGCATGTCTTCAATGAGACGGATCAGGCTTTTGATCTGCCGCTCGTCTCGGTCGACCATGGCGTGCATCTTGTCGAGGGTGAACGCTGACGCGTTGTCCCGGGCCAGGTGCATCTTGCGCAACTGGGTTTCGAGGATCAGGCCATTGAGCGGTGTACGGACTTCGTGGGCGACAATCGACATGAAGTCATCACGCATGCGCACCGCTTGTTCCAGCTCATTCTGTGTGGCCTGCAATTGCTTGAGCAGCGCTTCCTGTTCGCGGCGAGCCTGTTCCAGCTCTTCGACCTGCTGCTTCATCGCCTTGCTTTGGCGATACAGGTCGACAAACACGTTGACCTTGCTCTTGACCGCATGAATATCCAGCGGCTTGTGCAGGAAGTCCACGGCACCGCTTTCGTAGCCCTTGAACGCGTAGTTCAGCTCGCGGCCAGCGGCACTGACGAAGACAATCGGGATGTTCTTGGTTTTTTCCGTGCCGCGCATTAATTCGGCCAGTTCGAAGCCGTTCATGCCCGGCATCTGCACGTCGAGAATGGCCATGGCGAATTCGTGTTGCAGCAGCAACGACAAGGCTTCGTCAGCGGACAAGGCTTTATAGACCATGCGGTCTTCACGCTTGATCAATGCCTCAAGCGCCAGCAGGTTCTCCGGCAGATCGTCGACAATCAGCAGTTTGGCTTGGATGTTACTCAGCATGCTATTCGTTCCAGCTCGACAAGCAGACGGCCGATGCCGCGTATAGGGAGAATGTGATCCGGGTGATGCAAAGCCAACGCTGCCCGAGGCATGGTTGCGACCTGGGCCTCGCCCGGGTCCTGCACGATGGTCAGGCCCCCGCGACGTTTTACCTGAGCCAGACCGCTGGCGCCGTCGCGGTTGGCGCCGGTCAGCAGCACGGCAGCCAGGTGCTTGCCGTAAGCATCGGCGGCCGACTCGAACAGAAAATCGATGGCGGGCCGCGAATAATGCACGCGGTCCTCTAGGCTCAGGGAAAAGGTGCGGTCATGCTCCACCGACAAGTGATAGCCGGGCGTCGCGAAATACAGCGTTCCCGCTTCGACCTGCGTCTTGTCACGGGCCTCCTGAACTCGCATGGCCACGCGCCGATCGAACACTTCGGCCAAGTGGCTACGACGCTCGTCAGGCAGGTGCAGCACCACAATGATCGGCAGTGCGAAGCCTTCGCGCAGTGGGCTGAGGATACCCAACAACGCCTCCACGCCACCGGCCGAAGCACCGATCACGATAGCCTCCAAAGAAGGCAATTCCTCTGCATTACTCATGATTTACGGTAGATCCGTTCTTGTTTGACCAAGGGCACAAACTGGTTGCCGAAGGCCGAAAAATCCGGGGTTTCCTTACTGCCCAGCACCAGAAATCCACGATGGCAAAGGGATTCATGGAACAAACCGAACGCACGATCCTGAAGCTTTTTATTAAAGTAGATCAAAACATTACGACACGAAATTAATTGGGTTTCGGAGAACACGCTATCGGTCGCCAGACTGTGATCGGCGAAGGTCACGTTCTCACACAAGGTCTTGTCGAAAATCGCGTAGCCATACGCTGCCGTGTAGTAGTCGGCGAACGAACGCTGGCCACCTGACTGCTGGTAGTTATGAGTGTAGGCGCGGACGTTCTCCATGGAGAAAATCCCCTGCTTGGCCTTCTCCAGCGAGCGCGGATTGATGTCAGTGGCGTAAATGATGGTGCGATCGAGCAAGCCTTCTTCGCGCAGCAGAATCGCCATTGAATAGACTTCTTCGCCGGTGCTGCAACCGGCAATCCAGATCTTGATCGACGGATACGTCTTGAGCAGTGGCACCACTTCCTTGCGGATCGCCAGGAAATGCGAAGGGTCGCGAAACATTTCGCTGACCGGAATCGTCAGCAATTGCAGCAACTGCATGAACGCGGTCGGATCGTGCAGCACCTTCTCTTGCAGGGCGGAAATGGTGTTGCACTCAAACTGCACCAACGCATGCTTGACCCGGCGCTTGATCGAAGCGCCGGAGTAGTCGCGAAAGTCGTAGCTGTATTTGAGGTAGATCGCCTCGATCAACAACCGCAATTCGATTTCGCTGTTTCGCTCCATTGAATCAATGCGTTCCACTAAATGCGTTCCATCTTCGGTAACCACACGCGAATCAGCGAAAACAGGCGATCCAGGTCGATGGGCTTGGCCAGGTAATCGTTGGAGCCGGCTTGCAGGCAGCGCTCCTGATCGTCCTTCATGGCCTTGGCCGTGACCGCAATGATCGGCAGCTTGCGCCAGCGCGGGTCCTTGCGGATCTCGATGGTGGCTTCGAAACCATCCATCTCCGGCATCATCACGTCCATCAACACTAGATCGATGTCCTCGACTTCATTCAGTTTTTCAATCGCTTCACGGCCGTTCCGGCCGATGACCACGACTGCACCCTTTTGCTCCAGCGCGCTGGTCAGGGCGAAGATGTTGCGAACATCGTCGTCCACCAGCAGCACCTTGCGGCCCTCGAAGACCTTGTCGCGGCTGCGCGCGGTCTTGAGCATCCGTTGGCGTTCATGGGACAACCTGGATTCGACTTTGTGCAGAAAGAGTGTGACCTCATCCAGCAAGCGCTCCGGTGAGCGAGCGCCCTTGATGATAATCGATCGTGAATACTTGCGCAGTTCGGCCTCTTCATCCCGGGTCAGGTTGCGTCCGGTGTAGACGATGACCGGCGGGAACGAACAAATATCTTCGGTCGACATGCGCTTGAGCAGGTCGTTGCCGAGCATGTCCGGCAGCTTCAGATCGATGATCATGCAATCGAAAATGGTCGTGCGCAGTAGATCGAGCGCTTCCTGGGCGAAGCCGACGGCGGTGATCTCGATGTCTTCGTCGCCGATCAGGCGAGCAATGCTGTCACGCTGCAAATCGTCGTCTTCCACCAGCAGCACCCGCTTGACCTTCTGGGTCAGCTTGGCTTCGAGGCGGGCAAACACGTCCTTGAGTTCTTCTCGCGTGGTCGGCTTGACCGCATAACCGATGGCGCCCATGTGCATGGCGGCCTCGACCCGGTCTTCGACGGAAATCACATGAACCGGAATATGGCGGGTTTCGGCATGCTCTTTCAGACGCTGCAAGACCGTCAGCCCGGAATGATCCGGCAGGCGCATGTCCAGCAGAATAGCGTCGGGAATGAACTCTTTGGCCAGGTCGTAACCTTCATCAGCGCCATGGGCAACCAGGCACTGGTAACCCAGTTCGTGCGCCAGATCGTAGAGGATGTGTGCAAAGTTCGGCTCATCTTCCACCACCAGAATGCAACGGGTGGTAAATGGCGCCTTGCCGCGGTCATCGTCGAAACGCGGTATGTCGACTTCGGCAATCAATGGCACCAGCGCGGGCGTTGCCGCTCTCGGCGCCAAGGCGACCGGAGTGACCAGCATCGGCGCAACCGGCACATCGCCCGGTTCAACGTATTGCTGCGGCAGAACCAGGGTGAACACACTGCCCTGCCCCGGTTCGCTGGTGACGCTGATCGAACCGCCTAGCAACGCTGCCAGATCCCGGGAAATCGACAAGCCCAGACCCGTGCCGCCATAACGGCGATTGGTAGTGCCGTCGGCCTGGCGGAACGCTTCAAAAATGCTTTCCTGCTGGTGGGCGGCGATGCCGATCCCGGAATCGCGGACGATAAAGGCGATGCCGTCGTTTGGCTGGGACGCCACCGTCAGGCTGAGCGTGCCTTTTTCAGTAAATTTCACCGCGTTCGACAGCAGGTTCTTGATGACTTGTTCCAGACGCTGACGGTCGGTGAACAGCATCATCGGCGAACCTGGCTGGAGGTCGACCTCGAACTTCAACTTCTTGTCAGCGGCCATTGGTTCGAACATCCCGCGCAGCCCGTCCACCAGGCGCGCAACGCTGGTGTTTTCAGGACGCATCTCCAGTTTGCCGGCCTCGACCTTGGAAATATCGAGAATGTCATTGATCAGATTGAGCAAGTCATTGCCGGCGGAGTAGATCGACTCAGCGAACTTCACCTGCTCGGCGCTGAGGTTTTCCTGAGGGTTTTCTGCCAGCAACTTGGCCAGGATCAACGAACTGTTCAACGGCGTGCGCAGTTCGTGGGACATGTTGGCGAGGAACTCGGACTTGTACTTGCTCGAGCGCTGCAGTTCTTCGGCGCGTTCTTCAAGCTGGACCTGGGCTTGATTGAGCTCGGTGTTCTTCAGGTCCATCGCATCGCGCTGGTCGGCGAGGATCTGAGCCTGATCGGCGAGTTGTTCGTTGGTCTGCTCCAACTCGACTTGCTGGGTTTCCAGGTGAGCCTGTGACTCTTTAAGAATCCGCGACTGCTCTTCGAGTTCTTCGTTGGCGGTCTTGAGTTCTTCTTGCTGAACTTGCAGCTCTTCGTTGAGTTGCTGGGTTTCGGCCAGTACTTCCTGCAAACGTTGACGATAACGAGCGGCCTCGATCGACGTACCGATGTTGCCGGCAATCAACTCAAGCAACTCGATGTCGCGGTCGCTCAGGGGGCGCAGGAAGCCCAGTTCGATCACACCGTTGACACGGTCATCGTCGCTGGTTGGCACCACGAGCACGCTATGCGGCAGGCCTTCGCCCAGGCCGGAACTGACTTTGAAGTAGTCGCTTGGCACGTTATCGAGACGAATCAGACAAGCCTGTTGCGCCACCTGACCGACAATTCCTTCATCACTGTAAATCTGCTGGTCGCGCTCTTCCTGCTCGCGAGAAAAACCGTATGACGCCACACGTTTGAGGCCACCATGTTCTTCACGCACATAAATAGCAGCGACGGCCGAGCCCAGATATTGAGCACAGAATTGCAGGATGTTGCGCCCCAACAGATTGAGGGACAGTTGCCCCAACACTTGCTCGGCCAATTCGGTCTGGCCATTGCGCAACCAAGCTTGCTGTTCCAGACGCGAGGCGCTGGCCAGTTGCGCAGTGAGGTTGGCGCTGTAATTTTGCGAAAGGTTGAGCAAATCACGACGGCCGATATAGGCCAGCAAACCGCTGATACCGAGAATGAACAACAGGTAAAGGGTGATGCTCCAGATCGTGGTGCGGCGCACGTCCTCGTTGCGCGTGGTACGCAACTGCTGCTCCATGTCGATCACGTCTTCGAATTGCTTGCGGATCTCATCGGTAAGCCGCTTGCCCCGCCCGGCCTTGACGACACTGCGATAATCGCCGCTGGCGCGCTGCAGATCGATAAGCGACTGCGCGTAGTTGGCCCACTCCTGCTGCAAGGCCTGGAGCCGGTGCAGACGGTCGGTTTGAACCGGGTTGTCGGCAGTGAGCTCGAGCAAGGTTTTGAGGGCGACCGCGATTCTCGGCTTGGCCGTTTCATAGGGGTCGAGGAAATGCTCGTCGCCGCTGAGCAAAAAACCGCGCATCCCGGTTTCCAGATCAACGGTCAGCTTTACGGCTTCGTTGGCGTTATTGATCACCCGGTCGGTGTGTTCGACCCACTGGATCACCGACAGCAGGTATGTGATCAGCGCGACAAAAAACACTGCACTGAGCACACCGACACCCAACGGCAGGCTGATATTGCGGCTCAGGAGTTTACGGAATCGTTGCTCATCAACCGAAGACGCAGGGGTCATGGGAAGGCCTTGTCGAACTGTTCAAAACCAAGGAGTTTGCCCCAAAACTGGCACATTGATCCATTTTTCTGACGTGGATACGGGCAAATCCCTGCATTTAGCTGCTCTCGGTCAAAGGAGCGGTTATCCTGCCGCCTCTTGTACAGCTATTCTTTTTTGCACAGCGTTGGGAACTTGTCGGGATCTGCCACTTACTCATGCTAGAGCCCGGCGATTTCGATCGACCGGCGACCCTGAATTTCACTTGAGAGCCCTCTTATGTCCTCCGCCCCGTCCATCATCCTGGTAGTAGAAGACGATGCCATCGTGCGCATGCTGATCGTCGACGTATTGGAGGAACTGGAGTTCAAGGTCCTTGAGGCCGATGGCAGCGAACAGGCGCTCGAGTTTCTCAACGATGAAGACCAGCACATCGATTTGATGATGACCGATGTGGGTTTGCCGGTGATGGACGGCCGTGAATTGGCGACACAGGCCCGGATGCTGCGTCCTGAATTGCCGATTCTGTTTGCCAGTGGGTATGCAGAGAGCATTGATGTGCCGGCGGGCATGCAGGTGATCGGCAAGCCGTTTTCCATTGATCAGTTGCGGGACAAAGTAAAGAGCATTATTAAATAAGTATATCGACAATAAAACCCCTTCAAATGGCAATGAAGGGATTGTCTTCCATGGGCAAGTTATAAATAACACAGCTCAGAACTAACAACACTAGCAAAACGCACTTACATACCAACTCTTGATTAATGCAAGATAACAAAAGAGGATCTCTCAAACAACAACCAAAAACGATGAATTTAATCATGACCCTCAAATATGCAAACTTTCCAGCTCAACGTTACTTATCCCGAGCCGTCCCCGACACCACCATTCAATATCGCCATGCTCAATGCGACCTCAATGAACAAATGGAAGTTGTATACAAACTAAATCAGCGAGGAGAAGAACTTAGCCCTTCGCAAGCCATCAACCTGAAAGGTTCCGTCATCTCCCTGGAATCAGGGTCGACGCTTGATGACGCTCTGCAACCCGGTAGGGACCTGCTGCAGAAAATGTCCGAACAAAACTCTTTCAAAAACTTAATGGCCACCTTCAATATTCCCGAGCACTCATTGTTCGAAGTAACTTCCGAAGGCGAAGTAAACGCAAGATACTCTGGCAAAACAGTTGGCTTTGCGAACGCATTCAAACTTGCACCGGATCTGACAGATGATCTTCATGCATTGGTTGAAATGGCGCAATTGACCGGTGGCGTCATCTCTCTCGCTGATCATGTCGAGTTGGCGCAATGGCTGAAATTTCATGGTTACATCATTCCCCGAACCGCCGCCGAAGGTTCCAGGCTGACAAAATTCATGGAACTGAAGCCTCCAGTGAGTCCACCGCTTGGTAACTATTGGGAAATGATCAAAGACGGGGGAGACAACTCAGTCACTCTTTCTGCCGTTCAGCGCAGCGAATTCCGCAAACTCATCACCAGTTACATCAAGGATCAGTCGTTACTGGAGCATCTGGTCAATAGCATTTTGGGCGGACGGTCTACCCCTTTCAAACGCTCGGAGGCTGAGCGCGTTCTTGAAAAACTTGTTTCCAGTCCCATCGCTTTTGACTGGGCCAACGCTTACGTGCGGGATCTGGGCTGGTATGGGGCGCAAGAAAACCAACCCCAATCAGATGAGTCGCTTAAGCAAATAATGCTGACTTCGCTCTTGCTCGATCTGCATCCGGGCGTCGGCGAACAAGAGCCTCGCAATCATGTGGCAGGTTTCAACTTGTATGCTGTCGAGCACATGGAAAAATCCTTCGCCGACATTCAAACGGAATTCGAAAGGCACCTGATCGAGAACCACCGGATTACCGAAAGAAATGCGGCACTGGCCGCTCACCTGTTGTTGGCAGAGGCCGCTCCGGAATTTCTGCTAAGAGATCTGCCTTCCACCCTGTTACTGGGCACGCCGCAATGGGTCGAATTTTGCCGGATCGTCTCGGTGCATGAAATCATTGCGCCGGGATCGACGCGCTCGATGACTTATGCAGAGCTACACCATCTGTCGAAGTTTGACTCGGTCTCCGAGTCGCGAAAGACGCTTGACGCTTTGGCTGCCGTGGACCCGGTGATTGATTGGGGGCTGCTCAACAAAATCATCACGCCGGATGACGTAGAGAAGTCGGTCACGGACTCGCTTGAAGTGGCATTAGGCGCGTACGCCCGACATGCCAAGACGCTTGCCGAAACCGCTGAAACATTGTCTCGCCCCCTGCCGACTCGCAAAAGCGTCGCACTGGACATGCTCAAACAGGTCGCCAAAGGATGTACCTATCTTGAAAGTGACGTCCTTCACCAACGGAAAAATCGACCGCTGGAGGACGCTTACGCCGACCCGTTTCCCGTATCGCCTGTAGAACTGCACATGTCCAATGATCTGCGGACCGGTGACTGGGATCTGAAGAATGGCGAAAGTATTTACAAAGCGTTTCCCAAAATGCTCCCCAACCTGATTCCTCCTGACGGTGAGTTCCACCGTCAGTTCAATCGCGACTATGTGACGCATGTAAAAGCAATGAACATGCATTTGAAGCAGGCTTTTTCATCAATGCCACTGCCTGATCGGACACGCCTGCTAAAAGGCAAGGTGACGATGTTCACGGTAAGACCGCCAGTCGCGAAACTCCACTCGATCACCAGCCTTCCCACGAATCCCATAGCGTCGACCATTGAAACGGTCCTGAAAGTGACCGGGCGCAAACCCACTGAAAGTCATAAGGACATCGATGAGGCAAAGGGTCGCTACGGTGTCGTCATCTGTTCACACTATGAAGGCCGAGTGACGTGTTACGAATTATTCACCTTGCACGGAACCTGTCGCGAGAACACCAGGCTGGCAGGGCTTATCCAAGAGGAAAACCTTTTAAACACAACCGTTCGCAGCAGTGAAATAAAAAACTACTCTCCTCCGGCGAAGGTGCTTCAGCTGCCCACGGACATCGAGTGTTATACCCATGGGGTTACACCCGGCCTCGTCAACGTCAGTCCGGGTGTGATCGAAAAACTCGGTGAATTGTCAGCGCCTCCACCGGCGCTTGGTATCAACGGTTACTACCAGAGTTTCTATTCCACAGAGTTCGACCCATTGGTGAACTTCGTACTCAAGCACAGACCCGTCGCGACCTTCGATGAATTGGTGAAAGAGTGCTGGGGACAGACAAAACTGGAGGCATTGCGCGCAAAACGGGAAAAGGATCTGGATACCTTTCTCAACTTTGTCGTGCCCTTCAAATCCTGCATCGAAGACCTGAACTCAGACGATCTGGATCGACAATTCCAAGGGGTAGCGGCCTGTACGTTAGAAGCCACGATGACCGTTCTGTTAGTCGTCGGAGCCGTTGCTCAGATTGCCAGTCTTGCCGCCAAAAGCATGAGCCTTGCGACCAAGGCCGGCAAGTTCGCTTCGACGGGACTCGGATTGGTGGGCAGCCTGATCAATCCGCTGGACGGAGCATCCGACCTATTTTTACATGGCGCAAAACTGTTGCGCAAAACGTGGCGCAACAGCGTGGTCGCATTGGATAACGCGATTGTCGATGCGCGCAAATGGGCGGGCGTAACGCCACACAGCCAACTGGCCGCAACCGTCGACCCTGACACTATTCGCCTGGGAACCTGGCGTCCCGCGCAAACTTCCCAGGATGTCTTCCAGGTATGGGGAATACGCCACAATGACGAATGGTACGCCCTGAACCGATTGGGTCAGCCTTGGGGAGCCAAACTGGAAAATTTCAATTACAAATTCAAACTGCCTACCCTGCCGTGGCACAGGATCATGCCGAAAAGCTACACCCAACGTTACATCAAGAAAGCTATTCCCGCCGCCAAAGCCAAACTGGACCGTGCCATCCATTTGTTGGCCGATATAGAGTCAGACAACGAAGTTCGCAAGGTTCTCAACTATCTGTTTGGGACGGGATCCGACGAAGCCGCTCAACATATCGGGCTTAAACTGCGAGCCATACGCAAGGATCTCGATGCCTTCACGCTCACTAATGTGTCGTTCCGAAAAGCCGATGTCAGCGCGGTGGCGGCACTGGACGTGCCTGATTACAAGCGGTGGAAGCAGGCGGTAACTAATGGGACTGCACATAAAGAATCAATCAAGAGATTCATCAAGATTTACCCCGAACACCTGGATGATTTTTTTCGCACAACCAAATACGATGAATCCAGAATTGCGGATGTTTTGATCCATGAGATGTCACATGGCGCGCCTGGCACGCTCGATTTGTATTACGGAAAAACTCTGAATCGCGTTGAATTCGACGCTGCACCGTTAATTGATCTCGCGCGTAACCCTCGCATGGTTGACCCGTCTTTTTCGAACCCTTACAAGACAGTGGACACGCAAAAATTTACCCATCTGCACCAGTTTGAATCCATTCGCCCCAGCCTTCCGACGTTGGTTCAGAAGCATCCAGCCTTATACAACGCGGATTCTTATGAAGTAGCAGTTTCCTTGATTGACCAAATCAAATCCGACCCTGCTGGATTTGCCAAAAACATGACTACCATCGAGACGGCGCTAAACAACACCGCAGCCGACCAATTCCTAGGCTCACTGGAAATCAATCTTGGCAGAGGATCGAGTTGATTTTTGCTCTCAATGCAAAGATCAATTAAATTGATTGGCAGATAAAAAATGCCAGTCCCGCTCAGGGCTGGCATTTATGCATCACCGATTAAAACTATCTAGCGCTGTGGTTTAATTACGCCCTTTTCGCGCCCTGCCGCTTGCAGCAAAGGATCCCCTTCATGACTCCTCCTCCCGCCACCAAAGTCCTGGTCATCGGTTACGTCTGGCCCGAGCCTCGTTCTTCCGCCGCCAGTGGGCATGTGATGCAGATTCTGGATACGTTTTTGCAAGAGGGCTGGGACATTACTTTCAGCAGCCCGGCCGGCACCGGTGAACATCGGGCTGACCTGACGGCACTGGGCATCCGCGAAGTGCCGATCGAGTTGAACAACAGCAGTTTCGACGCGTTTATCAGTGAACTGGCGCCGGATATCGTGCTGTTTGACCAGTTCATGATGGAAGAGCAGTTCGGCTGGCGTGTAGAGAAGCACTGTCCTGACGCGTTGCGCGTGCTTGAAACCTCTGATTTGCAAAGCTTGCGACATGCCCGGCATCAGCGCCTCAAGGACCGCTTGAAGGCCAGTGATGACAACAATGATTTCAGCGACCTGTTCGCGCCAGCGTTGCGTGAAGAGTTCGATTTGATGGCCGATACCGATCTGGCTAAACGGGAGATTGCTGCGCTGTATCGTTGCGATTTGAACCTGATGATTTCTGAAGTGGAGATCAAGTTGCTGGTCGAGCAGTTCAAAATGCCGCGCAACTTGCTGCATTGGTGTCCGCTGATGGTCGAACCGCCGAGCGTGCCACCGGTCGCCTTTGAAGATCGGGCACATTTTCTCAGCATCGGTAATTTTCGACATGCACCGAACTGGGATGCGGTGCTCTGGATGAAAACAGCGATCTGGCCGTTGATCCGCGAGCAGCTGCCCAGCGCTCAGTTGCACATCTATGGCGCCTACACGCCGCCCAAGGCCACTGCACTGCATAACCCGGCCCAGGGTTTTCATGTCATGAACTGGGCGGAAGATGCTTTGCAAGTAATGTCGGCGGCGCGCGTGTGTCTGGCGCCGCTAAGGTTCGGCGCCGGGATCAAAGGCAAGATCATTGATGCAATGATCTGCGGCACGCCGAACGTCACCACACCGATAGGCGCGGAGGCCATGCACGGCAACGAGCCGTGGCCGGGATCGGTCACCCGATCGGCCCAGGTGTTCGCTGATTGCGCAGTGCAACTCTATACGGACAAAACCCAGTGGTTGAAGGCGCAGACGCTTGGATTGGAATTACTGACGAATCGTTACCAGCAAGGCATTCATGGTCCGGCGCTGATTGCCAGGCTCGAGGACTGCCGACAACGTCTGTCCACTGTTCGCCGAGATAATTTCACCGGCAGCATGTTGCGGCATCATCAGCACAAGAGCACTCAGTACATGTCGCAATGGATTGAAGCGAAGAATCGCTACCAAGAAGACGCCTGACACTAAGCAAGATACGTTTTGCATCAACCCTTAGTTGTTTTTTATGGGCGCATGTTTATAAATAGGCACTGAATCGCTTAACTTTACGCACAAGCGATTATTGCACTAACTACTTACTAAACATGCAAGGATGCACCATGCCTAACGCCCTTATAAACAATCTGAAATATTCTCCATACGAAAACCAAGACCTCACACTTAATAACTGGATGAGCAACACGCCCGCCCTGGATCATTTAACGCTCGCGGAACTTACCCTGCCAGGCGCTCACAATGCAGGCGTCGACAAAAAAGCCTCTTACGTGGCACCCGGCGTGAGTCATTGGGCAGCTTGCCAAAACAATTCCTTTTACTTCCAGCTAACCAAAGGCGCTCGCGCACTTGATTTAAGACTGGAGTATGAAGTCAAAAGTAACGGCGTCTCTGTATTCTGGTTTCAACACAATGGTTTCAGGTCCTCTCGTTCACTGGAGAATGTAATCACGAGCGTTATCCGTTTTCTTCAGGAGAATCCTGACGAATTCATCCTGCTCGATTTTCATGAGCTGAAGTCCGACAGCATACCTTTCAATTTCAAGGAGTTCAGCAGGCTCCTGTTGACCCATCTGGGTGATCGGATGATCCCTTCTGGCAATGCTCATCTGACACTGGGGCAACTGAAGCAGGTCAGTGATGCTCAGCGAGTGCTGGTGGCCACCAACAGCGATCCGGACCTCGACTGGCGCTGGTTTTGTCGGCAAATTGAACACAAATGGAGCGGTATCGCGACCACCAGCATAAGCGAACTGGACGCCCATATCACACAGGTGATGAAGTACCCGCCTGGTGGCTCGCCATGGTCACTGTCCGCCACCAGTTACCATGCAGTGGGAGGGCCAGTGAATATCGCGGAATACCTTGATCAATGGTTTGATCCTGCTGTTAACGATTGGGTACTAAAGAGCAGCATTATCAATATTGACTTTTTGGAAGCATCAAAGTTGGTGCACCATTGTCGAAACGCCAACACCATCAAGGCGAACGCCAAGCGCCGCTAATACCTGGATCAAAGTGCAACTGTCGCGCGCCATTAATTAGCTATATTTATGAAGATATTTCCGTTGCTGGCATTGTCCTGATGCCCTTCTATGCTTTGCCATACATATCAATTAACTCACCTCATGGATGGGGCGAAGGTAACCGACGGGAATAGACATGACACGACCTATAGAAGGGAATCTCGATAAACAGAAGTGGATGAGTAATGTCCTCGACATCGATCGTATAAAACTGACCGATGTCGTCTGGCCTGGTGCCCATAACGCCGGCATGGATAAACAAGCACCTAATTATGAAGTGGTCATCGGCAATTGGACGACGTGTCAAAACGGTTCATTTGCCTGGCAACTGTCCAATGGCGCACGGGCCTTTGATATCCGCTTGGGCTATACCGAGGGTGCTGACCAGTCGATCTTCTATTTTCATCACAATGGACACCAGTCCCATCGCGTCCTCGATGAACTGATCACGGCGGTATTAGCGTTCCTTGACCGAAATCCGGATGAATTCATTGTGCTGGATTTTCACCAACTCGCAGACGGGTCCAAACCCTTTGACTATCGAAAACTCAATGATCTTCTGGTGAGTCGACTCGGACAGCGGGTCATACCGCCCGACAACGACACAAAAACCATCGGCGAGCTCAAGCGGATCAGCACTCGCCGCAGGGTGGTGTTGTCGGCACTCGCACATCGGGAACTGAATGAGGATTACTTCTGGCCACGCATTACACACAAGTGGAGCAGCAGGCGATTTACCGACACTGAGGATCTGAAGACCCATGTTTCCAACACACTCGAAAACCCGCCTTTCGGAACATTTCTATGGTCATTATCGGCCACCAGCTACGCGTTTCTGGGAGGTCCTCAAGACATCAAAAACCAGATCAATGACTGGTTCAATCCCACCCGGGACTGGGTGACGCGCTGCTGCATCATCAGTACCGACTTTTTTGATGAGTCAGAGATCGTACGTTACTGCTGGACGGCCACCAGCATGAAAGCCGTTTACGGTTATGCCTTGCATACTCGGGAACCGGCGTAACGCCCGAAGCGTTGCAAGCTGGCATTACAGGCCAGGAAAGAGGCATGATCAGGGTGCAATGACAATAAAAAGCGCCCTGACATGACCCGAACCGCCAGAGTCACCGATCCTTCCTACGAACTGATGGACGACCACAACGGGTTGTCGATCATCTATCGCCAGCATGGATTCCCCTGCCCTTTGGTACGCTGGCATTTCCACAAGGAATACGAACTGCACCTGATCGTCGCCAGTTCCGGCAAGGTGTTCATCGGCGACTACATCGGCAACTTTTACCCGGAATCCCTGTTCCTGACCGGCCCCAATCTGCCCCACAACTGGATCAGCCAGGTGGCCGAAGACGAGGTAGTGCCCAAACGCGACATGCTGGTCAATTTCACCGATGAGTTGTTCGAGAGCGGTCATCAGGTATTCGCGGAACTCAAGACCTTGGCACCACTGCTGGAGCGCGCGCAGTACGGCATCGAATTTCGTTGCAAGCGCACCATCCGCCAGGCCATGACCTTGATGCAACGCATCGCCGATACCAAAAGCATCACCCGGCTGGGTCACTTTTTTATTCTGCTGGAGCTGCTCGCCGCTTCAGACGATTTTCAATTGCTGTCGGGTGCCACCACGCCGCAACTGGCAGATGAACACAATATCGATCGCACCAACCGGGCGGTGGATTACATTTTTGCGCATTACGCCCGGGATCTGCCGCTCGAGGAAGTCGCTGAGCATCTGGGCATGAAACCGACTTACTTCAGCCGGGTGTTCAAACAGGCCACCGGGCGTTGCTTCATTGAGTTCGTCAATCGCCTGCGCATCAGTAAATCCTGCGAGTTGCTGGCCGATGGCGACAAACCAGTGACCGATGTGTGTTTCGAATCGGGCTTCAACAATATTTCCAACTTCAATCGACGTTTTCAGCAGCTCAAGGGCATGACGCCTTCGCATTACCGGCGGCTGGCGGTGCAGCGGTTGACCGAACAAAATCTGGGTTGATCGTCTTGGTCATGGGGTGATCTTGAGTACGCCTTCGCGGGCAAGCCTCGCTCCTACAGGTTTACGTATATCCCTGTAGGAGCGAGCGGTGCGGCGATCCGACTTGCCCGCGAAGAGGCCCGAAAACCTGTACAAATTCGATGACCATTCACCTCCGCGAAGCCTGTCCTTGCAGTTCCCTCCTTTAATCCCAGTGCAAAATAGTATCGATTCAAGTGCGACGGATGATTTGTCTGAACCGCAATTGAACGCTGTAATCAGTGCACATTCTTCCTGCCCTCGGAAGACACAAAAACAATAACCGTCCTTCTGTCCCCCATCGGGTGCAGAAAAGGAGTGCACGATGCAACCTTCTGTAAAAGCTCTGCTTGCCCTCACCTGCATGACCCTCAGTAGCGTCAGCCTCGGCGCTCAAACCCTGACCATCGCCACCGTCAACAACAGCGACATGATCCGCATGCAAAAGCTCTCGAAAACCTTCGAGGCCGAGCACCCGGACATCAAGCTCAATTGGGTGGTACTGGAAGAAAACGTCCTGCGCCAACGCTTGACCACCGACATCGCGACACAAGGCGGGCAGTTCGACGTGCTGACCATCGGCATGTACGAAGCCGCACTCTGGGGGGGCAAGGGCTGGCTGGAGCCGATGAAGGACTTGCCGGCCACCTACGCCCTCGACGATGTCTTCCCTTCGGTGCGTGAAGGCCTGTCGGTCAAGGGCTCGCTCTATGCCCTGCCGTTTTACGCGGAAAGCTCCATCACCTATTACCGCATCGACCTGTTCAAGGACGCCGGGCTGACCATGCCTGAGCACCCGACCTGGACGCAGATCGGCGAATTCGCCAGCAAACTCACCAATAAAGACAAAGAACAGTACGGCATCTGCCTGCGTGGCAAGGCCGGCTGGGGCGAGAACATGGCGCTGATCACCACCGTCGCTAACGCCTACGGTGCGCGCTGGTTTGATGAGCAGTGGCAACCGGAGTTCACCGGCCCCGAGTGGAAAAACGCCCTGAATTTCTACGTCGACACGATGAAGAAATCCGGCCCGCCGGGTGCTTCCAGCAACGGTTTCAACGAAAACCTGGCGCTGTTCAACAGCGGCAAATGCGCGATCTGGGTGGACGCCAGCGTCGCCGGCTCCTTCGTCACCGACAAGACCCAAAGCAAGGTCAGCGAGCACATCGGCTTCACCTACGCCCCCCACGAGACCACCGACAAAGGTTCGGCCTGGCTCTACTCCTGGGCGCTGGCGATCCCGACCAGTTCCAAGGCCAAGGATGCGGCTAAAACCTTCAGTGCCTGGGCCACGTCCAAGGAATTCGGTGCGCTGGTTGCCGAGAAAGACGGCATCGCCAACGTGCCGCCCGGCACTCGGGCCTCGACCTACAGCGAGGCGTACATGAAGGCTGCGCCGTTCGCCAAGGTGACCCTTGAATCGCTGAAAGCCGCGGACCCGAGCAAGCCGACCCTCAAGCCCGTGCCCTACATCGGCATTCAGTTAGTGACCATTCCTGAATTCCAGGCGGTGGGGACCCAGGTCGGTAAATTGTTCTCGGCGGCGCTGATCGGCCAGACCACGGTCGACCAGGCCCTGACGGCCGCCCAGCAAACCACCGAACGTGAGATGAAGCGCGCCGGTTATCCCAAGTAACCCACGCAACCAATGTGGGAGCGGGCTTGCTCGCGAAGAGGCCGGTACATCCGATGCATCTTCAGTGACTGGAACACCGCTTTCGCGAGCAAGCCCGCTCCCACATGTTGATCTTCGTCTGTCTGTCCTAATCGGTTTAATGCCATGAATATTTCAACTGTTAAAGCTCACATGGACATTCCCCAACCGGTGCGTAAAAACCGGTTGGCCAATCCCGGCTGGTTTCTGGTCAGCCCCTCGGTGGCGTTGTTGCTGCTGTGGATGATCGTGCCGCTGGGCATGACCGTTTACTTTTCGATGATCCGCTACAACCTGCTGTACCCCGGCGAAAACCAGTTCGTCGGGCTGGAGAACTTCACTTACTTCCTGACTGACTCCGGGTTCATGCCCGGCGCCACCAATACCCTGTTGCTGGTCGGCAGCGTTCTGCTGATCAGTGTGGTGCTGGGTGTGCTGATCAGCGCCTTGCTGGAGGCCAGTGAGTTCCTCGGTCGTGGCATCGTGCGGGTGATGCTTATCTCACCGTTTTTCATCATGCCCACCGTCGGTGCATTGATCTGGAAGAACCTGATTTTCCATCCGGTATCCGGGATTCTCGCCTACGTCTGGAAGCTGTTCGGCGCGCAGCCGGTGGACTGGCTGGCGCATTACCCGTTGCTGTCGATCATCATCATTGTGTCCTGGCAATGGCTGCCCTTCGCGATCCTGATCCTGATGACCGCCATGCAGTCCCTCGATCAGGAACAGAAGGAAGCCGCGCGCCTCGACGGTGCCGGTCCGATCGCGATCTTCTGGCACCTGACACTGCCGCACCTGGCGCGGCCGATTGCGGTGGTGGTGATGATCGAAACCATCTTCCTGCTCTCGGTGTTTGCAGAAATCTTCACCACCACCAACGGTGGTCCCGGCTATGCCTCGACCAACCTGGCCTACCTGATCTACAACCAGGCGCTGGTGCAGTTCGACGTCGGCATGGCGTCCGCCGGCGGCTTGATCGCGGTGGTGATCGCCAACATCGCGGCCATCGTGCTGGTGCGCATGATCGGCAAAAACCTGACAGACAAAGCCTGAGGCCTGCGCCATGACTCTTCAACAATCCCGCCGTCTGCAAAGTCTGCTGCTCGGCACCCTGGCTTGGGCCATCGCGATCCTGATCTTCTTCCCGATCTTCTGGATGGTGCTGACCAGTTTCAAAACCGAAATCGACGCCTTCGCCACGCCGCCTCAGTTCATCTTCCCCCCGACGCTGGAGAACTACCTGCACATCAATGAGCGCAGCGATTACTTCAGCTTCGCCTGGAACTCGGTGGTGATTTCGTTCAGCGCCACAGCCCTGTGCCTGTTGATCGCGGTGCCGGCGGCCTACTCGATGGCGTTCTACGAAACCCAGCGCACCAAGGGCACGCTGCTGTGGATGCTCTCCACCAAGATGCTGCCACCGGTGGGCGTGTTGATGCCGATCTACCTGCTGGCCAAGAGCTTCGGCCTGCTCGACACACGCATCGCGCTGATCGTGATCTACACGCTGATCAACCTGCCGATCGTGGTCTGGATGATTTACACCTACTTCAAGGACATCCCCAAGGACATCCTCGAAGCCGCGCGCCTCGATGGCGCCACGCTGTGGCAGGAAATGGTCCGGGTGCTGCTGCCGATCGCCAAGGGTGGCTTGGCCTCCACGGTGTTGCTGTCGCTGATCCTGTGCTGGAACGAGGCGTTCTGGTCGCTGAACCTGACCTCGTCGAAAGCCGCGCCACTGACCGCGTTGATCGCTTCGTACTCCAGTCCCGAAGGCTTGTTCTGGGCCAAGTTGTCGGCGGTGTCGACGCTGGCCTGTGCGCCGATCCTGATCTTCGGCTGGATCAGCCAGAAACAATTGGTCCGCGGCCTGTCGTTCGGTGCCGTGAAATAAAACGGGCACAACCCCTGTAGGAGCCAAGCTTGCCGGCGAAGGCGATCTCCCGGACGCCTTCGCCGGCAAGTCGGATCGCCGCACCGCTGGCTCCTACAGAAAAGCCCGCCAGGCTCAACTGAATAACAACAAGTGGAGGCCCATCATCATGGCCAACCTGAAAATCAAGAATCTGCAAAAAGGCTTCGAAGGCTTTTCCATCATCAAAGGCATCGACCTGGAAGTGAACGACAAGGAATTCGTGGTCTTCGTCGGCCCATCAGGCTGCGGCAAGTCCACGCTGCTGCGGCTGATCGCCGGGCTGGAAGAAGTCAGCGGCGGCACCATCGAACTCGACGGTCGCGACATCACCGAAGTGAGCCCGGCCAAACGCGACCTGGCGATGGTGTTCCAGACTTACGCCTTGTACCCGCACATGAGCGTGCGCAAAAACATGTCGTTTGCCCTCGACCTCGCCGGTGTGCCGAAAGCTGAAGTCGAGAAAAAAGTCGGCGAAGCGGCGCGCATCCTTGAATTGGGGCCGATGCTGGAGCGCAAGCCGAAGCAACTGTCTGGCGGCCAGCGTCAACGGGTCGCCATCGGCCGCGCCATCGTGCGTAACCCGAAAATCTTCCTGTTCGACGAACCGCTGTCCAACCTCGACGCCGCCCTGCGGGTGCAGATGCGCCTGGAACTGTTGCGTCTGCACAAAGACCTGCAAGCGACGATGATTTACGTGACCCACGACCAGGTCGAAGCCATGACCATGGCCGACAAAGTGGTCGTCCTCAACGGTGGAAAAATCGAGCAAGTCGGCTCGCCGCTGGACTTGTACCACCAGCCGGCCAACCTGTTCGTCGCAGGCTTTCTCGGCACGCCAAAAATGGGCTTCCTCAAGGGCAAAGTTACCCGCGTCGAGGCTCAAAGCTGTGAAGTCATGCTGGACGCCGGCACCCGCATCACGCTGCCACTAACCGGCGCCAATCTGAACGTCGGCGGCGCGGTGACCCTGGGCATTCGTCCGGAACACCTCAACCTCGCGCAAACCGGCGACTGCACCTTGCAGGTCACCGCCGACGTCAGCGAACGCCTGGGCAGCGACACCTTCTGCCACGTCGTGACCTCTTCCGGTGAAGCGCTGACCATGCGGGTTCGTGGCGACCTGGCCAGCCGTTACGGCGAAGTCTTGAGCCTGAACCTTGACGCCGAACACTGCCATTTATTCGATGCCGACGGCGTGGCGCTGACGCGTCCGCTGCGCGCAGCGGCCTGATTTAGAGAGCCTGTGATGAAACTCAATAAGCAGAACCTCAACCGCCTCGCCCCCGAGGTGGTCCTGCCCGCCTACACCCTGAGCGATACGCGCCAGGGCATTGCACACATCGGCGTCGGCGGTTTTCACCGTGCCCATCAGGCGTATTACACCGACGCACTGATGAACACCGGTGAAGGCCTGGACTGGGCGATCTGCGGGGTCGGCCTGCGCGCCGAAGACCGCCGCGCCCGGGACGATCTGAAAGAGCAGGATTACCTCTTCACCTTGTTCGAGCTGGGCGACACCGACGACACCGAAGTCCGGGTCATCGGCGCGATTCGCGACATGCTGCTGGCCGAAGACAGCTCGGCGGCTTTGATCGACAAACTCGCCAGCCCGGAGATCCGCATCGTCTCGCTGACCATCACCGAGGGCGGTTATTGCATCGACGACAGCAACGGCGAGTTCATGGCGCACCTGCCGCAAATCCAGCATGACCTGGCGAACCCGGACGCACCGAAAACCGTGTTCGGCTTTCTCTGCGCCGCGCTGGCCAAACGCCGCGCCGCCGGCACGCCGGCCTTCACCTTGATGTCGTGCGATAACTTGCCGCACAACGGCGCGGTCACCCGCAAAGCCTTGTTGGCCTTCGCCGCTTTACGCGATGCCGATCTACGCGACTGGATCGACAGCCATGTCAGCTTCCCCAACGCCATGGTTGACCGTATCACCCCGATAACCAGCACCGAGCATCGCCTGCAACTGGCCGACAAACATGCGTTGGATGATGCCTGGCCAGTGGTCTGCGAACCTTTTGTGCAGTGGGTGCTGGAAGACAAGTTCGTCAACGGCCGTCCGGCCTGGGAAAAGGTTGGCGTGCAATTTACCGACGACGTCACGCCGTATGAAGAGATGAAGATCAAACTGCTCAACGGCAGTCATCTGGCCCTGACGTATCTGGGGTTCCTGAAGGGTTATCGCTTCGTGCACGAGACCATGAATGACCCGCTGTTTGTGCGTTACATGCGTGCCTACATGGACCTGGATGTCACGCCGCAGCTGTCGCCCGTGCCGGGGATTGACCTGACGGATTACAAGAACACGCTGGTCGCGCGTTTCTCCAATCAGGCGATTGCCGATCAGCTGGAACGCGTGTGTTCGGACGGGTCGTCGAAGTTTCCCAAGTTCACCATTCCGACGATCAATCGCCTGATTGCCGATGGCCGGGATCCCAAGCGTGCCGCGCTGGTGGTGGCGGCCTGGGCGTTGTATTTGAAGGCAGTGGATGAGAACGGGGACACCTACTCGATTCCTGATCCGCGGGCGACGTTCTGCCAGGCACTGGTGGCGGATGATGTGTTGATTACGCAGCGGTTGTTGGAGGTTGAGGAGATCTTTGGCACGGCAATTCCGAATTCGCCGGAGTTTGTGGCGGCGTTTGAATGGTGCTGCAACAGCTTGCGGGAAGTGGGTGTGACGCGGACGTTGGAGCGGGTTTTGGCGTAAGTGCGGCGGTGAGACCACCGCCGTCTTCGCGGGCAAGCCTCGCTCCTACAGGTCCGGGGTCAACCATCTGATCCGCGCTCGACACTAACCTTGTAGGAGCGAGGCTTGCCCGCGAATGGCTTCACCTAGATTGACCTGACGATCCAAGGATTTTCCATGACAAACCAACACCTCTTCCTCGGCATCGACTGCGGCACCCAAGGCACCAAAGCCGTGATCCTCGACGCCCACAGCGGCCAGGTCCTCGGTCAGGGCGCCGCGACGCACAGCTTGTTCAGCGGCGCAAACGGTCGTCGCGAGCAAGACACCAATCAGTGGCTGGAAGCGTTCACCCTGGCCACCCGCCGTGCGTTGCTCGCCGCGAAAGTCGGAGGTCAGGACATCCTCGGCATCGGTGTCTCCGGCCAGCAACACGGTCTGGTGCTGCTCGATGATCTGGGCCAGGTGCTACGTCCGGCGAAGCTTTGGTGCGACACCGAGTCCACGCCGGAAAACGACCGTCTGCTGGACCACCTCGGCGGCGAAAAGGGTTCGCTGGAGCGCCTCGGCGTGGTCATTGCACCGGGCTACACCGTTTCCAAACTGCTATGGACCAAAGAACAGCACCCGGACATTTTCGCCCGAATCGCCCGCATCCTCCTGCCCCACGACTACCTCAACTTCTGGCTCACCGGCCGCAGTTGCAGCGAGTACGGCGATGCGTCCGGCACCGGGTATTTCAACGTGCGCAGCCGCCAGTGGGATTGGCAGTTGCTGCGCGACATCGACCCGAGCGGACGCCTGCAAGCCGCGTTACCGGAGTTGATCGATGCGCATCAAGCGGTCGGCACGATCCTGCCGGGTATCGCCGAACACCTGGGCATCAACCCGCAGGCGCTGGTCTCCAGCGGAGGCGGCGACAACATGATGGGCGCCCTCGGCACCGGCAACATCAAGCCCGGCGCGATCACCATGAGCCTCGGATCTTCGGGGACGGTGTACGCCTATTCCGACCAGCCGAAAGTCAGCCCGGATGCGTCGGTCGCGACGTTTTGCTCCTCCAGCGGTGGCTGGCTGCCGCTGATCTGCACCATGAACCTGACCAACGCCACGGGGGGCATCCGCGAGCTGTTCGACCTCGATATCGAGCAGTTCAACAAACTGGTGGCACAAGCGCCCATCGGGGCCGAAGGCGTGTGCATGCTGCCGTTTCTCAACGGCGAGCGCGTCCCCGCCCTGCCCCACGCCACTGGCAGCCTGCTAGGCTTGACGATGACCAACCTGACCCAGGCCAACCTGTGCCGCGCGGTGGTGGAAGGCACGACCTTCGGTTTGCGTTACGGACTGGACCTGCTGCGCCAGAATGGCTTACAAAGCCGCAGCATTTGCCTGATCGGCGGCGGCTCGAAAAGCCCGGTGTGGCGGCAGATGGTCGCCGACATCATGAACACCCCGGTCATCTGCACCGAACAAAGCGAAGCCGCCGCCCTCGGCGCGGCGATACAGGCGGCGTGGTGCAAGTCCTGGGCAAACGGCCACGAGGACAGTCTGGCGGACCTTTGCGAGCGTTGCGTAAAATTCGATCCAGCCAGTGAAACCTTGCCGATTGCCGACAATGTAGCGGCCTGTCAGCAGGCCTATGAACGCTATCAACAGCATGTCGCAACCCTTTAAAGAGTGAACAACTATGTACCTGGTGTGTGGCGAAGCGCTGTTCGATTTCTTCAGTGAAGACGACGCCAGCGGCCTGGCTTCAAAAGTGAATTTCAAGGCGATTGCCGGTGGTTCGCCGTTCAACGTCGCGGTTGGACTGCGGCGGTTGGGAGTCGAGTCGGCGCTGTTTGCCGGGTTATCGACCGACTACCTTGGCCGACGTTTGCAGCAAGTGCTTTCAGATGAAGGCGTGCGTCCCGACTATTTGGTCGATTTCGCTGCGCCGACGACCTTGGCGATGGTTGCCGTCGGTGCCGATGGCTCGCCCCACTACAGCTTCCGTGGTGAAGGTTGTGCGGATCGGCAGCTCAAACCTGAGCATCTGCCTGAGCTGGGGCCTGAAGTGCGCGGTTTGCACATCGGCTCGTATTCGCTGGTGGTGCAGCCGATTGCCGACACGCTGCTGGCGTTGGTGCAGCGGGAAAGCGGTAAACGCTTGATCAGCCTTGATCCGAATGTGCGACTCAATCCTGAGCCGAATATCGACCTGTGGCGCTCGCGGATTGCGACGCTGGTTGAGTTGGCTGACCTGATCAAAGTCAGTGATGAGGATTTGAGCCTGTTGTACCCCGAGCAGGATCCGCAGCGGGTGATCGAGGGTTGGCTGCAACATCGCTGCCAGTTGGTGTTTTTGACCCTTGGTGGCGAGGGTGCGACGGTGTTCAGCCGCACTCATGGTTCGTGGTCGGTGCCGGCGAGCTCAGTGAAAATCGCTGACACCGTGGGCGCTGGCGATACATTCCAGGCGGCGTTGATTACCTGGTTGACGGAGCAGCGGCTGGATTCGGTTGCGGGCGTGCAATCGCTGGAGCGCGAGCAAATCGACGGGATGTTGAAATTTGCGGTGCAGGCGGCGGCGCTGACGTGCAGCAAGACCGGGCCGGATTTGCCGTATCGGCAGCAGTTGGAAATGCGCTGAATCTGACAGATCGTTCCCACGCTCTGCGTGGGAATGCAGCCCGGGACGCTCTGCGGCCCAAAAGCGGAAGCGGAGCGTCCAATGAAGCATTCCCACGCGGAGCGTGGGAACGATCAGTAGGCAATGACGGCAGAGGGGTTTTAAGGGGTTTTAAGTGCTTTGAACGACTGGAGTCTGAAAATGACTATGGATTCCTGGTCACCGCAAGGGTGTGACGCGGTGAAGTTCTGCAAAGGATGACGAAGCATCCCCCGCATTCATTAGCCGAAACCCCATATCTAGGGGTTTTCCCGATAGCACAACGCATCCACGCCTACGGCATTTGCGCCTTGAACGAGGCGGTTTAATCCTGCACCATCCGCACCAGCTTATTCAAAGGACGGAATTAAAGGCATGCTGGACGCGAACGCAACCCATATTTCCCTGACGCTGGAAGGCGTTTCCGTTGACCTGCAAGTGCTCAGCTTCGTCGGTCGCGAAACCCTCAACCAGCCGTTCTGTTTCGACATCGAACTGGTCAGCGCCCGTCCCGACCTGAAACTCGAAGAGTTGCTGCACAAGCCTGGCTGCCTGACCTTCGGCGCTACCGGCAAGGGCATCATCCACGGTCTGGTCTATCGCATCGAGCAAGGCGATTCCGGCAAAAGCCTGACGCGCTACAGCATCAGCCTGGTCCCGCAACTCGCCTACCTGCGTCACAACCATGACCAGCAGATTTTCCAGCATTTGAGTGTGCCGAAAATCATCGCTCAGGTACTTGAGGCGCGCGGCATCCTGGCTGACGCCTACAGTTTCCAGCTCGGCGCGATCTACCCCGAGCGCGATTACTGCGTGCAGTACGACGAATCCGACCTGCATTTCATCCAGCGCCTGTGTGAAGAGGAAGGCATTCACTTCCACTTCCAGCACAGCGCCAGCGACCACACACTGGTGTTCGGCGATGACCAGACGGTGTTCCGCAAACTCTCGCCCGTGGCCTACCAGCAAGACTCCGGCATGGCCGCCACGAAACCGGTGATCAAGCGCTTCAACCTGCGCCTGGAAACCCGCACCTCCCGCGTCAGCCGCCGCGATTACGACTTCGAAAAACCGCGCATCCTGCCCGAAGGCGCCGCCAAGAGTACCTTCACGCCGGACCTGGAAGACTACGACTACCCTGGCCGCTTCACCGACCGCGCACGCGGTAAACAACTGGCGACCCGCGCGCTGGAACGCCATCGCAGCGATTACCAACTGGCCGAAGGCAAAGGCGACGAGCCCACCCTGGTCAGCGGCCACTTCATGGCCCTGAGCGAACACCCGCGCGCCGAGTGGAACGACCTCTGGCTGTTGCTCGAAGTCGTGCACGAAGGCAAGCAGCCGCAAGTGCTCGGCAAAAACGTCACCAGCGACGTCACCCACAACAAAGACGATTTCCATCAGGGCTACCGCAACACCTTCCTCGCCACCCCGTGGGACGCGCACTTCCGCCCGGCCCTCGAACACCCGAAACCGAAGGTCCTGGGCAGCCAGACCGCCATCGTCACCGGTCCGCCGGGCGAAGAAATCCACTGCGACGAATACGGTCGCGTCAAAGTGCAATTCTTTTGGGACCGCGACGGCCAAGCCAACGACAAAACCAGCTGCTGGCTGCGCGTCGCCACCGGCTGGGCCGGCAGTGCCTACGGCGGCATCGCCATCCCGCGCGTCGGGATGGAAGTCCTCGTCACCTTCCTCGAAGGCGACCCCGACCAACCGCTGATCACCGGTTGCCTGTTCCACAAGGAAAACGTCGTCCCTTACGACCTACCGGCGAACAAGACCCGCAGCACCTTCAAGACCCTGAGCTCACCGGGCGGCAAGGGTTACAACGAGTTCCGCATCGAAGACAAGAAAGGCGCGGAACAAATCTACCTGCACGCCCAGCGCGACTGGGATGAAAACATCGAACACGACCAGAAGATCCGCATCGGCAATGAACGCCATGACACGGTCGAGGCTAATGTTTTCAGCGAGTTCAAGGTTGAAGAACATCGGATTACGCAACTGGATCGCAAGACTGAAACGCGTGCGGATGATCACCTGACGGTGGCGGTGACCCAGCATGTGAAAGTGGGGACGGCGCAGTTTGTCGAGGCGGGTCAGGAGATTCATTACCACGCTGGCGAGAAGGTGGTGGTTGAAGGCGGGATGGAACTGACGGCCAAGGCTGGCGGGAGTTTCGTCAAGGTTGATGCGGGGGGGGTGACGATTAGTGGGGCTGAGGTGAAAGTGAACACCGGGGGCTCGCCGGGGGCCGGTTCCGGGATTGGTATTCTCGTTCCCCTTATTCCAGTCATTGCAGATCAAGCGCGGGCAGGAAGCTTGCTGAATGCGAAGAAAATCAGTGAAAGCTATGACGAACAACTCAAGTTTGTTACACGGCGTGGGCAACCTGTTAAGTCAGTCAAGGCGGCACTGATCGTGCCATCGGAAACCGCTCCCCAAATATCGAGAAGTAATGCTGAGGGCCTCCACCCGCGAGTCCAGACAGAAGCCGAAGAGCCGGTAAAAGCTCACCTTGTCTGGGATGAACTGGTCGTGCCTTCCGGTGCGGACGACTATGAAGCGAGCAGAAAGAAATGAGTGCGCCAATAACAACCTTTAAAACAAATGCCAAAGAATGCTCCGTCCACGAGGTTGTCCTCGGCTGCGACAAGTTGTGGGCCATGGGCCAGGAAGAAGCCATACGCCGCTTGAGCAAAAAACGCTCATCTGCCTCTAGCAAATATGAACTGATTTCTGACTTTGGCGCTCGCGCCGCAAGAATTGCCGCCGCTTACGCCAGTTTCTATCTCGAACAAGGTGAAGATGGAAAACCGGAACTCAAGGGTCGCTTCTATTGGATGGGGCTTGCGGCATTTGCCAGCAAGCAGGTCAAATGCGGGTTGGATTTTATTCCGAGTGAACCCTACCTGACACTGACCCCCCTCGCCATTCAGCCCCCTCTGCGTATTGGTAAGAACGAACTGGGCAAAGGCAATTTCTGGCTGTTTCAGGATATTTTTGTCTGGCATTGGTTTTACAGTAAATATAAAGATCAATTCGATGAGTGCGCGCCGGAGCGTAATGCGCGTAGTTGTGAGGGGCAGATAAAGACAAATATTGATAGTCTGCCTTGGGCGGATGATGCGCTCAGTACACTTGGAAACTTGCATGTTACCGACGAAATAAAATCAGGTTTCAAATCCATTCAAAACACGGAAAATCTATCTAAAGGCACGGCTAGGCGCGAAATGCAACTTTCGTCACTAATGGATATTGCAAACCATGAGCAACGAAAAATTCTTCAGCCCCTTATTTATGATGGCAAGGCATTTCAAACCACGCTTAAGATGCAAGCTGGATTTGAGTGGGCTCCATTTGTTCCGGTCAGAGTAGCCGCTTTTAGCACCGCCTGTGACGTTGAACAGCCTGAATTACGAGTTCAAATGAAGAAAGGTGATCTTTATGACGAAACTGACAGAATGGTTTTTATCACTGAAATAGCCAATCAGTACCACTTGCTAATGGGTAAAAAAGCCGAATACATGGAAGGCGAGATCAAAAAGATTTCAAGCTGGTCAAATCAACAATGAAAAAAATCCTAATCGCCATTTTAATATTGATCAGTGGATGCGATGACGTTAGCAACTCGACAGAGACCCCTACCATGACCAATCAATCAGAAATCATTGAAATCGAACTTTTATCTTCTATAAAAAATATCACAACAAACACACCGACTCCATTCACGGAAAGCTGCATGCCCCAGGTAAATACCTGCTGGTATAAAATACAAAAATCGGCAAATGACACCGACCTACCAACGATCAACGTAAAAAATAACGGCAGCATTTTGAGCCTGGAGCAGGCTGTAAATATTACAGTTGCATTAGACAAAGACACGACAGAAAACATCGAAAACCTAAACGTAATATTACGTGGGCTCCCAAAAGGAAGCACACACGAACAATATCGGGACTTGATATTCAGTCTGATAGAAAAAATAAAAAAATCTGGCTGGTCACACTTTTATTTTCCAGAAGATCCTAGGATCTCTGGCTCGCAGGCGGGAAAAATCAGTAGTCCTGACGAGGTGTTCGGGCGATACGTCAGCAGCCACCCTTGGCTGGACCCTAATTACCAACTGGATCTGAAGAGATGGCTTCAGGTTGGCTCTTTCTACAGGTGGTATTTTTACAAAGACGGCATCTATCTCAACCTTAAAGCGTGGAAGCAAAACGATTCAGAAGCCCCAACCGAAAAGGCGACTTACCTTATTACGCTGAATTTTCAATCAGAGAGTGAGTTCTGGCTCGACGGCATTACAGACAATAAAGAGAGGCAGCATTGGAAGGAGCTCTTGCCAGGAAGGTTGAATACCTACCACAAGACTAGACTTGAACTGGAAGAAAAAGCCCGCGCCGCAGGGATCGAAATCGATGAGTCCTATCGGGATCCACCGATTCACGCACTAGAACAATAGCCCATGTTTGAGCATGATGACTGTACCTGAATTATCTACTGGCCCAATTACCGGGCTACCATATGCAGGATGGTCTGCTACCCACGTTGCTATTTGCAATGTGCTTGGTAGCAGGCGCGGTGGCGATCTTCCCCAAACGGTAACTCACTGCCGAAAAAGTCATCTTGACGATTCTATTCAGGGTGGTTTCGTCCTGTTCTGGTGGTGTATCTCAGGTCGGATGCTGCGCTACCTCCGTACTCGCATGCACGCCAAACTCACCACACAATATTCCGCAAACTCTCGTTCGTGCCCCACCAGCAAGACTCCGGCATAGCCGTCACAAAACCGGTCATCAAGCGCTTCAATCTGCGCTTGGAAACCCGCACCAGAAGCGTCAGCCTCCCTGACTGCGATTTGGAACTCAAGGTACAAATGACAGAGGGCGAACTTTAAAACGAGGTCGACCTTATGAAATTTATCGACAATATTGCTAACGGATATCACGGACTTATGAAGACACGTAAATCCTACAAGGAAGGAAAAATACGCACGATTTCGACTTGGGCGAACGCCCAATGAAATTTAATTGGCTTATCATTGCCTGTGTTTTTCTTTCTGCCTGCAATGACAGCGACTCAAACATGAATAATAAAATACCCCCAACTGAAATAACTCTTAATGCAACCATTCAAAATACATTAGATAAAAACAGCAATAAATTCTCATCAGCATGTATGAAAGATCTTGAGCTGTGCTGGTACAAAATAAACAAATCGGCAAACGACAAATGTCTTCCTGACACTATCATTACAACCGACTCCAGCTCACTCCACCTCAACCAAACTACCAATATCACTATTGTTGTCGATGAAAGAGTTGGAAATCAGGTCGAAGATATCGACGTCACACTTCGAGGCCTCCCAGACAACAGCACGCACGAACAATACAAAACATTTATTTACCAGCTAATCGAAAGCATCAAATCATCAGGCTGGGAACATTATTACTTTGTAGAAGACCCACGAATCCCTGGATCACAAGTTCTTAAGATAGACTCCCCAGACAACGTATTGGGCTACCATGTTTCAAGTCACCCTTGGCTAGACCCTGAGTACCCTATAGATATCGACTGCTGGCTAAAAATCAGCCCTTTCTACAACTGGTACTTCTACAATGACGGGGTTCACTTAAATCTAAAAGCGTGGCGCCATGATTCAAAAGATAACCCTACGAAGACAGGAACTTATCTGATTACGCTGGAATTTCTATCAGAAAGAGAATTTTGGAAGTCCAGCATCCCTGAGAATGAGAGGAATCGCGGGACAGACTTGTTACCGGAAAAATTAAACAGTTTTCATCAAACAAGATTGATTATCGAGCAAAAAGCCCGCGCCGCGGGGATCGAAATCGACGAATCTTATCATGACCCATCGATTAAAGCTTTTGAGCAGTAACCTCACGCTTGCTCGCATAGCGTTATGCGGTCTAACACATGACACGATAACGCTTTCAAATTTTTATTACTATTAGAACACTTCAACATAAAAATCCAGCGTCAAGTGACGCTGGATTTTCTGTAAAGAAGATGAAACATCAAGCAGGCGCCTTCCACCCCATCATCCGCTGCTGAGCCACCTGCAACAGATCAAAACCATCCTGAGTCAGCAGGTAAAGCGCATGGGTAATGTGCGGAATGTCTTGAACGTCGCCGTGCTTGAAGCATTGGCAATGAAGAGTTTCAAGTAACTGGCTGGCGGCCCGGACTCGCTGTAAGGCGGCTTCGAGAATGTCTTGGGGATTGGCTTCGGTGTCGATCACCAAAGGACTTGAGTCGGCAACGCTGCTGTTGATTGAACGGTAGCGATCGGGAAACGGGTTAAGCGTAGGCATAGTAAGTTACTCATCTGTTTTGAAGTAACCACCGCCACCGTGACCAAACGGTGGGAGGCGGACTGTATACAGGCTTGGTCAACCGAGAACAGTAACTCAGCTCGCCCGAAGGCGTCCTGCACACAGCCGCCATAACAATGCGCCGAAAGGACGTAGATGTCCGCAGGGCGAATCATGGCACACATATGTGCACTGTTCTTACAGGTGACCAAACCTGTCCGCTGATTTTGCAGCGAGCCCAAACAGTAAACGCTGCCCCCCATCAGGCGAAAGTCGACAAGGCATCTGACCTTGTAGGACCAGGCCGAAGATCCCGTAGATCGTTTCCCACATGAAACTTCTGACAGAAACGCCCTCGCGACAGGCGGCGTTCAGCCGGGTTAACCAAACGTTAACCCCGCGGTCCAAAACTTTACTGGACCGCACGCCCTCAGGTTCCTCTGACGCCCAGTGCGGCAGGTTCGACGCCCAATCCGTCGAGCTGACTTTACGTCTGCACTGGAGATCGTCACATGAACATCCGCACGCTGCTGATCACTTCCGCCCTCGCCTGCACCGCGTTTACCGGGCTTGCCCAGGCCAACGACACTTCGCCCTCGCAGGCCGTGCCCTATCACTACGGCATGCCGCTGAACATCGACAAAGTGGTCGCCCTGACTGAGCCGAGCACGCTGGAATGCAAAGTGATCACGGCCGACATGAAGTACATCGATACGTCAGGCAAGCCTGAAGAAATCAGCTACCGGAAGCTTTCTGACGCTTGCAGTTATCAGAACTGACGGATAGGTCTGATTTTGCACTTTACGGTATTCCTGTGAGGGATCAGGCGCTATGCTTTGGCGCGTCCCTCACTGCCGCAAGGATCCGCCATGCAGTTATCGTTTCGCACCCTGTCGACCTTCACTTCCCTTTTGTGTTTTTTACTGGCCCTGGTCTGGGGTTTGATGCCGGACGTATTGCTGGCGCTCTGGAGTATTGAGTATTCGTCTGCGGCAGGTTTTGTTGCGCGGCGCGGTGCGGTGCTGTTCGCGGCGTTGGGCGTGATGTTTTATCTGGTTCGAAACGAGGCGCCGTCCGGCACCCGCAATGCGCTGAGCACCGGGTTTATCGTCGGCTGTTTCGGACTGGCCATTCTGGGTTTTGGCGAATGGCTCAACGGCCATGCCGGGCCAGGCATTTTGCTGGCTGTGGTGGTCGAGTCGGCGCTGGGACTGGGGTTTGTCCAGACCCGGCGCGTTTCAGTGGAACTCGAAACTGCGGGTTAAAGCGCTTTTTTGTCGGGATGCAGTGTCTGAATCGCTTCCTGATGCTGCATCTCAGAGCGTAGACCTGCAATCAGGTCGCTGATTTCCCGGCATCCATTGAGCTGTTTGGCATCTATTCCGGTCACGGATAGATCGAGATGATCGGTTCTACGGTCGGAATACACCTTGACCGTCATCGACAAGTCCGGTGACAACGTGCACTGGCAGCGTTTCGGGAGAAAACTGCTTTCAACGATATTGCGAAGTTCCAGGGCAGAAAGAAACATGGCGACCCTCTCCTAATTGTGAGATTGCCAAATAAATTCAAGCGTTGGTCCGTGCTGAAATCACCCGCTTTTGTTCCTCAGGCGGGGTTTCTACGTCTCAAACACTAGACCGTCCTCGCGTTCCAAGCTGACTCAATACTGTCCCGGTCAACTCAAGACCTGAATGAGCATAAAACATGCCGCAAATTTCGCCGTGCAGCTCATCGGTAAATCAACGATTTAACGGACATGCCTATAAACGGCCTCATGCAATTTGCAACAAAGGGCCGCTTCAGCCCTGCAATTTGCATACAACCCGAGCGGGTTTGCATTAGCGGAGACCGACAGTAAGAATGCGCCTGTCATTCCAGTATCCGCTGACCCTACTCACACGCAAGGAGGCACCATGAGTTCATTGACCTTTGTCACTACCGTCGGGCTGATTGTTGCCAGTCTTTCGAGCGTGGCTCATGCCGCAAAGCTCGAAACTGTCGCGCCATTTCCCAAGCCTGAGAGCGGTTTTACCCGCCAGGTCATTCATGTGGCGCCGCAGCCACAGGAAGAAAACTTCGAGGTTGAGGTGCTGGCCGGCAAGACCCTGATCGTGGACTGCAATCGCCAGCGTCTTGGCGGTATCCTTGAAGAAAAAAACCTTGAAGGCTGGGGCTATCCCTTCTACCGCCTGGAAAAAGTCATCGGCCCGATGAGCACGATGATGGCCTGCCCCGACGGCAAGGGTAAAAAGGAGTTCGTGCCGGTGGTCGGTGACGGCTTCATGCTTCGTTACAACAGCAAGTTGCCGATCGTGCTCTACGTGCCCAAGGACGTCGAAGTCCGCTATCGGATCTGGTCGGCGTCGAGCAAGGTCGAGAAAGCGGTCCAGGAATAACCTCGCCCCTCCTCATGCTGAAGCGCCGGTCAACGCGGCGCGCTCGGCAACATGCCGCAAACTGTCGAAATTGATATTGGCGCCCGAATCGATCGCCACCAGGGTTTGACCGCGCGCACCGGTCTGAGCGACGTACTTCTTGATTCCGGCCACCGCCAAGGCGCCGGAGGGTTCGGTGATCGAGCGGGTATCGTCGTAGATATTCTTGATCGCGGCGCACAGTTCGTCGTTGCTGACGGTCAGCACTTCATCGACACAAAACCGACAGACCTCAAAACCGTAAGCGCCGATCTGCGCAACGGCCACGCCATCGGCGAAGGTGCCCACATTGGGCAGTACAACACGCTCACCTGCCTGCAACGCGGCGTTCAAACACGCGGAATGTTCTGACTCGACGCCGATGATGCACACTTCAGGTCGCAGGTATTTGACGTACGCCGCGATGCCGGCGATCAAACCTCCGCCACCCACCGGGACGAAAATTGCGTCCAGTGGGCCTTGATGCTGGCGAAGGATCTCCATGGCGACGGTGCCTTGCCCCGCGATCACGTCCGGGTCGTCGAACGGCGAGACGAAGGTGCGACCGGTTTGCTCGGCCAGACGCAGCGCGTAGTCGAGGGCGAACGGAAAACTCTCGCCGTGCAGCACGGCGTCAGCACCGCGACTGCGTACCCCGAGCACCTTCAATTCTGGCGTCGTGCAGGGCATGACGATGGTTGCGGCGATCCCCAATTCACGCGCCGCCAACGCCACGCCTTGGGCATGATTGCCCGCCGACGCCGTGATCACGCCGCGAGCCTTTTGCTCATCGCTCAGTTGCACCAGCTTGTTGTAAGCGCCGCGGATCTTGAAGGAAAAGGTTGGCTGCAAGTCTTCGCGCTTGAGCAGGATCTGATTACCCAAGGCTTCGGACAGCGCTGGCGCGGGTTGCAACGGTGTGCACACGGCCAGTTCATACACCGGCGCGGCGAGGATTTTTTTCACGTAGTGCTCAAGCAAAGCCTGCTGGGCGGGGGTGCTGCTCATGGTCGTCTCCTGACGTTGATCGGAGCCCGGGAGACAGAAAGTAAAAACCCGCCTCTAGGGCGGGTTGGGTGCTGCAGTCGTGAGCTAGCCCGCCAGATAAGGAATGGCGGTAATAATGCTTGGCTGGCAGCGCAATACGGTGGAAGTCATGGCTGGAAATTAGCCGGGCATTGATGGCAAGTCAATGGCCATTTTTTTTCGGCGTCTGTAGGCTGGCGACACCACTCATTGTCCCAAGGAAGGAAACCATGAAGTCTGTCGCCCTGCCCCTCGTTGCCTTGATCGCCTTTGCCGGTTACACCGTTTCAGTGATGCTTCAGGCGGAGCAGTCGCTGATCGAATTCGGCATCAGCCTGATGTCGCGCCCGGATACTGCGCAGGTGGTGATTGATCTTTACCTGTTGGCGACGCTGGCGGGAATCTGGATGTATCAGGATGCGCGCAAGCGTGGACAGTCGGGGGTGTCGGTGATTCCGTATTTGTTGATCACAGCGGTTTTCGTGTCGGTCGGGCCATTGTTGTACCTCGTGGTCCGTGGGCTTAAAGACCGCAAGAGTTGCGTTGATGCACGGCAGCAAGCCTGATTCAGGTGTTGTTGTGATGCTGATTAAGTCTTCGCGGGCAAGCCTCGCTCCTACAATCGAATGCATTCCAATGTAGGAGCGAGGCTTGCCCGCGAAAGCGATCTGACAACCGCAAAAACTATTTCGCCAAGCGCCTGAGCCCAAGCACCATTCCCCCCGCCCCGATCATCATCGCCGTCAGAAACAACGGATACGAAACCCACCAAGGCGTGTCCCCGGTCATCATGCTGAACTCGGACATGCCGCCAATGCTCGCAATCAGGTTCAGCGGCAAAAACACCACGTTGATTAACGTCAGTTTGCGCAGCAGGTTGTTCATGCTGTTGTTCATCAGGTTGCCGCGGGCGTCGATCAGCCCGGAGAACACCGTGGAGTAGATTTCCGCCTGTTTGTAGCACTGGTTGTTTTCGATGATCAGGTCGTCGATCAGGCCGATGGCTTCGGTGCTGAAGTGTTCCTTGGCCGCGTGGTTGCGCAGCCGTGTCAGGACCGCGCCGTTGCTGTGAATCGCATTGATGTAATAGATCAGGCTTTCGCTGAGGTTGAACATCTGGATCAGATGCTGGTTCTGCATCGATGCGTTGAATTTCTGCTGCAACTCCCGGGCAACCATCTTGATCACCTTCAGGTGCCCCAAATAGTGATGGATGTTGTTGGACAGCAGGTCGAGCAACACATCCAGCGGCGTGTTCAACCGCTGCCGGGTGCCGAGCCCGTGCAGCGGCGCATCGTCGGTGGCGATCACCAGCAGGCGATCCGCTGAAAACAGCAAGCCACAGGACGACACTTCAAAGGCCAGGCTGCCCGCGCCGGAATAGTTTTCCGGGCGCTTCCAGATCAGGAACAGGTTGTCGGGGTGGAATTCGATGCGCGACACCTCGTCAGGGTCCAAGGCCGAGGCCAGGGCATGCTCATCGAGCTTGAAGTGGCTGTGCAGCAAATCTCGCTCGGCGGCATCGGGGTTGCTGAACAGCATCACCTCGGCATCCAGGCGTTCGACCGATTGCAGGGCGCCGCCGGCCAGTTGAAAGCATTTGATCATCGGCCGCTCACCAGGCCTGACCGCGACGTTTCAGCTCCAGCCGACGGACGAACTCTTCCAGCACCAGCGAGTACAGATCGTCCTGCAAGTAGGCGTCTTCGATGCCGGCGTCCATGTTGGGGTTGTCGTTGACTTCGATCACCACCACCTTGTCGCCGGATTGTTTGAGGTCCACGCCGTACAGGCCATCGCCGATCAGGTTGGCGGTTTTCACGGCCAGGTCGACCACGGCTCGCGGGGCTTCGTGGACTGCCAGGGTGCGGCATTCGCCGTTGATGTCCTGGCCCTTGGCCTTGTGGTTGTAGATCTGCCAATGGCCCTTGGACATGAAGTACTGGCAGGCGAAGATCGGTTTGCGGTTAAGTACGCCGATGCGCCAGTCGTATTCGGTGTAGAAGAACTCCTGAGCCAGCAGCAGCACCGAGTGTTCGAACAGTTCGGCCGTCGCTTCGAGCAAGGCCTGCTGGCTTTCGACCTTGATCACGCCCCGGGAGAAACAGCCGTCGGGGATCTTCAACACCAAGGGAAAGCCCAGCCGTTCGCCGACCCGTTCGAAATCTTCCGGTCGATCCTTGTAGAGAATTTCGGTGGCGGGCATGCCGAGCTGATGACTCTTGAGCAGATCGGTCAGGTACACCTTGTTGGTGCAGCGCAGGATCGACGCCGGATCATCCATCACCACCAGCCCTTCGCTCTCGGCTTTTTTCGCAAAGCGATAGGTGTGGTTGTCGACACTTGTGGTCTCGCGGATCAGCAGGCCGTCGTATTCGGCAATGCGCGCGTAGTCCTTGCGCTCGATCAGCTCGACATCAATGCCCAAGGTCTTGCCGACACGTACGAAGTTATCCAGTGCCTTCGGGTTGGAGGGCGGTAAGGCTTCCTGCGGGTCATGCAGGATGGCCAAGTCATAACGGGCCAGGCGCCGTGAGCGTGGCACACGCCAGATCTTGCGGCTGAAACTGTCCAAGGAGTTGGCGAATTGATCTTCCTGGTCTTCGCGCAACTTGTGCAAGGTGCCGGACTTGATACCTTCGATGTGCCAACCATTGGTTCTGCGAAACTCAACTAACAATATCGGACACGGAAAAACTTCAAATAACTGACGCGCCAGATCCTGCAAGGGTTCTATATTGGTTTTGCCGAAGTACAACGTCAGGGTAAAGCCTTCGGTGTCGCTGTAAAGATGATTGCTGAGGGCTTTTTCCAGGGGTTTATCCAGGTCGTCCAGCGCCAGGCCGTACAGGGATTTTTTTGTCAGTTCGCTGATGGTTCGCACCGACGGAATGACCTTGTGCCCCCGGGCCTCGGCCAGCAATGAGCAGTAATAACCGTGCCCCAGGTACTTGTAGCTGCGGCACAGGTTGATCACTTGGACCCGTTTGCCCTGTTCGTTGTCCCGCGTCTGCTCAAGGTATTCCTGAGCGCTGACAATGTCCTCGCTGGGGAAATACGAGGCCCAGTCTTCCTTGCGTTCGACGATGATAATCAACTGACTTGAAGTTCTGCCTGCGTCATTTAAATAAGTTGCTGCCGGCAAAGTTTGCTCGGATACTTCGCGCCAATGACCTTGTACCGCTGACATAGTGATTGATCCGTTGGAGAACAAGACCTTTCCTATTAAGCACGAACTTTTTCGAAAGTCCCGTTTCGTTACGCAACTTTTACGGCGGTCATATGAATACTGTCTTTCGCTTGGCGGTAGTTGAAGACTTACCCGCGCTCCTGGAACTGGAACAGCAATGTTTCACCACGGACCGGCTCAACAGTCGCAGCTTTCTGTGGATGATCACGCGGGCTCACGGTCAGCTGCTGGTGGCCCAGCGTGGCGAGCAATTGGTTGGTTACGCGGTGGTGCTGTTTCACCGGGGCACTTCGCTGGCGCGGCTTTATTCGATTGCGATCGCGACCGGGGCGCGCGGCAGCGGACTGGGCAAGCAGTTGCTCGAACGCGTCGAGTCCTGCGCCCTTGAACATGATTGTGCCTACCTGCGGCTTGAAGTGCGTATCGACAACCCGGCGGCGATTGCCTTGTATGAGCGCAACGGCTACCGGCGTTTCGCGCTGATCCATGACTATTACCAGGACCATGCCGACGCGCTGCGCCTGGAAAAACGCATCCTTGAGCACCGCGATTCGCGCAGCATCAAGGTGCCCTGGTATCGGCAAACCACCGATTTCACCTGCGGCCCGGCCTGCCTGCTGATGGCCATGGGGGCGCTGCAAGCGGACCGGGTATTGGAACGCCGCGAGGAATTGCAGATATGGCGTGAGGCGACGACGGTGTTCATGACCGCAGGCCATGGTGGATGCAGCCCTCAAGGCCTGGCACTGGCGGCATGGCGCCGGGGTTTTCGAGTGCGTTTGCAACTGAGCATGGACGGGCCGTTGTTTCTCGATGGCGTGCGCGATGAGCATAAAAAAGACGTAATGCGCTTGGTGCACGAAGAGTTCACCGCGCAGCTACTCGAAACTGATGTGGAGCAAGTCATCGGCGGCCCGCTGAACCTTCCACGGTTACTGGGCGATGGCGGACAGCCGCTGGTGCTGATCAGCAGCTATAGACTGACCCGCTCCAAGGCGCCCCATTGGGTGATCGTCACCGATTGCGATGACGAGTTCGTTTACCTGCACGACCCGGACGTGGACCACAGCCAACATCGCCAACCGATGGACTGCCAGCATTTGCCGGTCAGCCATGGGGAATTCGACAAGATGTGCAGCTTTGGCCGGGGCAAGCTTCGGGCGGCGGTTATCCTGTATGCCCGGTGACGCCACCTATCTTGGGTGGGAGCGAGCCTGCTCGCGATGGCAGTTTCACATCCGACACTGTTGGTGACTGATATGCCGCTATCGCGAGCAGGCTCACTCCCACAGGGGAAGTGGTGGTTTCAGGAACCAGTTACTTCAAGCCGATCTTGTACAGCCCGCCCTCGTCCTCATCGGTCAGCACATACAAGTACCCATCCGGCCCCTGGCGCACATCGCGAATGCGCTTGTTGAGTTCGCCGAGCAAGCGTTCTTCGTGAACCACTTTGTCGCCATCAAACTGCAAGCGGATCAACTCCTGGCTGACCAGCGCACCAATGAACACATTGTGTTGCCAGACCTTGAAGCGATCAGCGTCGTAGAACGCCATGCCGCTGAGGCCGGGGGATTTTTCCCAGAAATGGTGCGGCGCTACGGCGCCTTCAGCGGTCTTGCCCTTGGCTTCCGGGATCGGTTGGCCGGAATAGTTGATGCCGTGGGTCGCCAGCGGCCAGCCGTAATTCTTGCCGCGTTCGATGATGTTGATTTCGTCACCGCCCTGCGGGCCATGCTCGTTCCCCCAGAGAACACCAGTCCACGGATTGAGCGCCGCGCCTTGCGGATTGCGCTGGCCATAGGACCAGATTTCCGGGCGCACACCGGCCTGCCCGACAAAGGGGTTATCGTCCGGCACCTTGCCGTCGGGATAAATCCGCACGACCTTGCCTTGCAACTTGTCGAGGTCCTGGGCCGTGGCTCGGTCATTGTTTTCGCCAAGGGTGATAAACAGATAGCCGTCGCGATCAAACACCAATCGTGAGCCGAAGTGGTTGCCGACCGAAAGCTTGGGTTCCTGACGGAAAATCACTTTGAAATCCTTGAGGGTTTTCAGGTCTTCGGACAGTTGCCCTCGCCCCACCGCTGTGCCGGCCTTGTCGCCCGCGCCACCGCCCTCGGCGTATGCCAGATAAACCGTGCGGTCCTGCTTGAAGTCAGGCGACAGCATCACGTCGAGCAAGCCGCCCTGCCCCTTGGCCCAGACCTTTGGCACGCCATTGATCGGCGCCGACAGTTTGCCGTCGTAATCGACCACCCGCAGATTGCCGGGCCGTTCGGTGATCAGCATGCCCTTGCGGTCGGGCAGGAACGCCAAGGCCCAAGGATGTTCCAGGCCCTTGGCAACTTGCCAGACCTCAAGGGTGCCCTGTTCGCTGTTCATGTCCTGGGGCGGTGCCGCGAAAACGGGTGCCGTGGCGGTGATCAGTACGCTGGCGCAGAAGGTGGCCAAGAGGGTTTTACGCAACATGCACGATTCCTTTTGTCGTTCGAATGGCTGGCAAGAACCTGTCCTGCCGTTCAACGGTTGCTGGTGTCTGCGTCTCGATGAGGCGGATTGGGAATGAATTTGGGTGGAGTGGCGGGAGCGGTTCGGTCCTGCGGATAGCGATTGCCGATGCCGCCATTATCGAGGGTCGGTGGACGCGGTACCGGCACCGTGTTCGGCCCGCGAATGGCCGGGGCACTCGGTTGCGTGCCTTGCATGCTATTGGGATTGGCCCGGCGAATCGGGCTGTTGTAAGGGTTGTTATTGCTACTGCCCGTTGGACTTTGGGCTAGCAGTAAAGAAGACGACGGCACTGCGACGTCGGCCTGGGCCAGATTGCTTAACAGGCCGCTGAATGCCAGTACGGTGCAGGCGAGCACGAATCTGTTCATGGGAGGCCTCCGGGCGTCAGCGTGGATAGGGTCTTCGATAGCACGCTACGCCCGGGGTTCGGATTTGTTAACTAAAACCTCTTTCATAAGATGTAACACCAGTTGACCACCCCGCAGGACCGGGCCGCAGCCCGCTGAAACTTTTGCGCCGCGCCGCGGGTCACCTGAACACATCACTTGCGAGTAGACGACCATGGCACGGGCAATCTGGAAAGGCGCAATCAGTTTCGGGCTGGTGCATATCCCTGTGGCGCTGGTCTCGGCGACCTCCTCGCAAGGCGTGGATTTTGACTGGCTCGACAGCCGCAGCATGGACCCGGTGGGTTACAAGCGCGTCAACAAGGTCACCGGCAAGGAAGTCACCAAGGAACACATCGTCAAAGGTGTGCAGTACGAAAAAGGCCGTTACGTGGTGCTCAGCGAGGACGAAATAAAGTCGGCGCACCCATTATCAACGCAGACCATCGACATCTTTTCCTTTGTCGACGCCGAACAGATCCCCCTGCAAAACATCGACACGCCCTATTACCTGGCGCCGGACAAACGCGGCGGCAAGGTCTATGCGCTGTTGCGCGAAACCCTGAGCAAGACCAACAAGGTCGCACTCGCCCATGTTGTCCTGCATACCCGTCAGCATTTGGCTGCGTTGATGCCGCTCGAATCGGCGATGGTGCTGGTGATGCTGCGTTGGCCCGCCGAAGTGCGCAGTCTGGAGACGCTGGAGCTGGGCACTGAAGTGACCAAGCCTGAACTGGCCAAAGGCGAACTCGACATGGCCAAGCGTCTGGTGCAAGACATGAGCGCCGACTGGAAACCCGAGGATTACCGCGACAGTTTTGAAGACAAGATCATGGCGCTGGTCGAGAAGAAAGCGAATGAAGGCAAGATTGAGGATGTGGAAACGGCGACGGGCGAAGAGGAACGTAAAACCGCTGATGTGATTGATTTGACTGAGTTGCTTAAACGTAGCCTTGGGGGCAAGGGTGCCGCTAAGGCCAAACCGGCGGCTAAACCCGCTGCGCAGAAAAAAGCCACGAAGACTTCTCGTGGCTGATTGATGGTTCTGCGGTGTCTGTCAGGGCCCCATCGCGAGCAGGCTCGCTCCTACAGTTGACCGAGTTCTAATGTGGAAGCGAGCCTGCTCGCGATGGGGCCATATGTAACAACACAACATTCAGATCAGAACAAAAACCGCCAGCAACCCACCAAAAATCGCCCACTTCTCAAGGTAATAAAGTTTGCGATTACGCTTCTTCAGCGCCTTGCCGCGCAGGCGAATCTTGTAGATTTTGGCGAACAAACGGTTGATGCCACCGGTCTTGTCCCCCGCATTATTCGGCGCGCCCGCCGCCGACATCACGTTACGGCTGAACCAGCCGTTGAACGCCGCCGCCCAGCGGTACTTCATCGGCCGCTCGACGTCGCAGAACAGAATGATGCGGTTCTGCTGGGTGGTGTTTTCGGCGTAGTGAATGAAGGTTTCGTCGAACATCACCGCTTCACCGTCGCGCCAGTGGTAGTTCTCACCATCGACGTTGATATAGCAACCGGCCTCATTCGGCGTTTCCAGGCCCAGGTGATAACGGTAAGAGCCGGCATACGGATCGCGGTGGCGGACCAGTTTGGAACCCGGCGGCAACTCGGCGAACATCGCGGCTTTGATCGAACCGATGCTTTGCACCAGTTCAGTGGTGCGCGGGCAGAGTTTCGTCGCCGAGGGATGGCTGTCGCCGTACCACTTCAGGTAGAAGCGCTTCCAGCCCGTCTTGAAGAACGAGTTGAAACCGACGTCGTCGTATTGGTTCGAGCGCTTGATCTCCCCGGCCCGAAGCAGGTTCTGGCCTTCCGCGCGAATTTCTTCCCAATGCTCCTGCAACGGACTCAGGTCTGGGAAATCGGCCGGGTCGAGGTAAGGCTTGTTGGGGATTTTCGAGAACATATAAAGGAAGCAATTGATTGGCGCCAGAAAGGACGAGTGATCGCTCAATTGGCGGCCCAGCTTGTGACGCACCCGACCGCGCAGGTGGACGTAGGCAATGGATATTACATATATAGCGGCAATAATCAGTTTCACAGAAATCGTCACATGTCAGAAGTGAACAAACTGTTTCCCCCGCCAACCCAGCGGCCCAGGGGTCTAGTGCAGTGTCTGAATACGAAACAGCGGTCCCGGTGGCGCGTCCTTGAGCCTGTGCCGATAGTCGGCGTCAGGTGAAAAAGTGGGATTTTAGTCTCATTTTGTAACCAATAGTTAACCTTCAAATGTGAAAATCTGTCCGCTGGTGCCGCCAAAGCGCCCGCGTGGCCTCAACGCCCTATCGTTTAAAGAGCCAGACCAGTACAATCGCCGCCAAACATTACGCGCCCCCCTTGGTTGATGACGGGAATGAACCCGCCTCAGCGCACTTCGACTCGGGCCAAGCGCTCCATATGCTGCTGTCCACTTATTGCCAGATGGACCTTCCGCTTCTGACCGGGATGCATTTTCCGTGGTTCGGATACCGGAAACGGGTACTGAATCGGTACTGCCGCAACCCTAGCTACTCTGAATGCTTCGCAGGAAAAACCTTTGATCTCTACAGCTAACATCACGATGCAGTTCGGCGCCAAGCCGCTATTCGAAAACGTTTCGGTAAAATTCGGCGCGGGCAACCGCTACGGTCTGATCGGCGCCAACGGCTGCGGCAAGTCGACCTTCATGAAAATCCTCGGCGGTGACCTCGAGCCGTCCGGCGGCCAGGTCATGCTCGAGCCGAACGTGCGTCTGGGTAAATTGCGCCAGGACCAGTTCGCCTACGAAGAATTTACCGTCATCGACACCGTGATCATGGGTCACGAAGAGCTGTGGAAGGTCAAAGCCGAGCGCGACCGTATCTACTCGCTGCCGGAAATGACTGAAGAAGACGGCATGGCTGTGGCCGAGCTGGAAACCGAATTCGCCGAAATGGACGGCTACACCGCCGAATCCCGCGCCGGTGAATTGCTGCTGGGCCTGGGTATCGGCATCGAGCAGCACTTCGGCCCGATGAGTGAAGTGTCCCCAGGCTGGAAACTGCGCGTATTGCTGGCGCAGGCATTGTTCTCCGATCCTGAAGTGCTGTTGCTCGACGAACCGACCAACCACCTGGACATCAACACCATCCGCTGGCTGGAAAACATTCTGACCCAGCGCTCCAGCCTGATGATCATCATCTCTCACGACCGTCACTTCCTGAACAGCGTGTGCACTCACATGGCTGACCTGGATTACGGCGAGCTGCGTCTGTTCCCGGGCAACTACGACGAGTACATGACCGTGGCGACCCAGTCCCGCGAGCAACTGCTGTCGGACAACGCCAAGAAGAAAGCGCAGATTTCGGAACTGCAATCGTTCGTCAGCCGCTTCTCGGCTAACGCCTCGAAAGCCAAGCAGGCCACGTCCCGCGCCAAGGCGATCGACAAGATCCAGTTGGCTGAGGTCAAGCCTTCGAGCCGTGTGAGCCCGTTCATCCGTTTCGAACAAACCAAGAAGCTGCACCGTCAAGCGGTCATCGTCGAGCGCATGGCCAAAGGCTTCGACGGCAAGCCACTGTTCAAGGACTTCAGCTTCCAGGTTGAAGCTGGCGAGCGCGTGGCGATCATCGGCCCGAACGGTATCGGTAAAACCACCCTGCTGCGCACCCTGGTCAACGAACTGACCCCGGATGCCGGCACCGTGAAGTGGACCGACGCCGCGGAACTGGGCTATTACGCCCAGGACCACGCACACGACTTCGAAGACGACTGCAACCTGTTCGACTGGATGGGCCAATGGACTCAGGGCGGCGAGCAAATCGTTCGCGGTACCCTCGGCCGGATGCTGTTCTCCAACGACGAGATTCTGAAGTCGGTCAAGGTCATCTCCGGTGGTGAGCAAGGTCGCATGCTGTTCGGCAAGCTGATCCTGCAAAAGCCGAACGTGCTGATCATGGACGAACCGACCAACCACTTGGACATGGAATCCATCGAGGCACTGAACCTGGCGCTGGAAAACTACCCGGGCACGCTGATCTTCGTCAGCCATGACCGTGAGTTCGTATCGTCCCTGGCCACCCGCATTATCGAGTTGAGCCCTAGCGGCGTGATCGACTTCAGCGGTACTTATGATGACTACCTGCGTAGCCAGGGCGTTGTGTTCTAAGCGTTCGCTATAAATGAAAAGCCCTGTCCTTGTGACGTAATGCTGTTCACTTAAGACAATCATCAGTCGAGCGAGAACCTGTGGCGAGGGGATTCATCCCCGTTGGGCTGCGAAGCGGCCCCCTGCGCCCGTTCAGACAGACCGAGTTGTGTGGATTTACGACTGCTTCGCAGCCGAACGGGGCGGTGCGACGTTTCGCTGAATCCCCTCGCCACAAATGAGTGCCCGCGCTTAAGTGAACAGCATTATGTCCTTGTGACGGGGCTTTTGCATTTCAGGGCCGAGGGATGTTTTGGTGCTGAAGGCCTCTTCGCGGGCAAGTCGGATCGCCGCACCGCTCGCTCCTACGGGATCGATGTCGTCCACAATCATTGCGCACGACGCAAATCCTGTAGGAGCGAGCGGTGCGGCGATCCGACTTGCCCGCGAAGAGGCCCTCAAACTCGACGAGCATAGTTAGCCTGCTTCCTTTTATTTCCAACCCACGCCATGATGCAGCTCTCCCACCGCCGCCCGCGAACGAGCCCTCATGTCTGCGCAGCAACTGCCACCGCAAAGCTCCATGGCGATTACCCTGCAGATCGTCTCCATCGTTTTCTATACCTTTATTGCGTTCCTCTGCATCGGCCTGCCGATTGCGGTGTTACCGGGCTATGTCCATGAGCAGCTGGGTTTCAGCGCGATCGTCGCCGGGCTGACCATCGGTTCCCAGTACCTGGCCACCCTGCTCAGCCGCCCCATGGCTGGGCGCATGTCAGACACCATTGGCACCAAACGGGCGATTGTCTACGGCCTGTCGGGGATCGTGCTGAGTGGCGTGCTGACGTTGATTTCAACAATGCTGCAAAGCTTTCCACTGCTGAGCCTGTCGATCCTGATTGTCGGACGCTTGTTGCTTGGCGTCGCCCAGGGCTTAATCGGCGTGGGCACGATCAGTTGGTGCATGGGCCAGGTCGGTGCGGAGCACACCGCGCGCTCGATTTCGTGGAACGGCATTGCGTCTTATGGCGCCATTGCGATCGGTGCACCGCTGGGCGTGGTGATGGTCGCCGCATACGGCTTTGCCAGCCTGGGCATCGCGCTGTCACTGCTGGCCCTGGCCGCGCTGTTGCTGATCCGAAATAAACCCTCGGTGCCGGTGATTCGCGGTGAGCGCCTGCCATTCTGGGCGGTGTTCGGACGCATTGCACCGTTTGGTGCGAGCTTGAGCCTGGCCTCCATCGGTTACGGCACCCTGACAACCTTTATTACCTTGTATTACGTCAGCCGTGGCTGGACCGGCGCGGCCTACTGCCTGACGGTCTTCGGCATCTGCTTTATTTTGTCGCGATTGCTGTTTATCTCCGCGATCAGCCGCTTCGGCGGTTTCACCTCGGCGATTGCCTGCATGAGCATTGAAACCGTGGGCCTGGTGCTACTGTGGCTTGCGCCCTCGACCGCTTATACGCTGATCGGCGCCGGCCTGGCCGGGTTTGGTCTGTCGCTGGTGTACCCGGCGCTGGGGGTGGAAGCGATCAAGCAGGTGCCCAACTCCAGTCGTGGCGCGGGTTTGAGCGCCTATGCCGTGTTTTTCGATCTGGCACTGGCGATTGCCGGGCCGTTGATGGGCGCTGTCGCGTTGAATCTGGGGTATTCGTGGATTTTCTTCAGCGCGGCGATGTTGTCGGTGACTGGACTCGGTTTGACCTTATTGCTGAAACGCCGCGCTACAGCCTGACGCGTGTGATCCCCTGTGGGAGCGGGCTTGCTCGCGAAGGCGGTGTGTCAAACGACTAAAGTATCGACAGTAACGCCGCCTTCGCGAGCAAGCCCGCTCCCACAAGGGTTCGGGTGGAATCACTGATCAGCGGTTTGCATCCCGGCCCGGGTAGGCTTGCCCAGCGCATGAGAGAAGAACCGCCCGGCCTCGGACACCATGTTGCGATGGATGTCTTCGCGGTCGACGCCGTCAGCGTCGGTGCACAGCGCCGGCATGGCGGCGATCTGCTCTTCATTGCAAGGCGCCATGAACACGAAGTGCCCTGCCCCGGCCAGCAATTTGAAGTCCGGTGCGATCGGCAGTTTGCGCGCCAGGGCGGCGGCGTTTTTGTCGAATGCCACCAGTTTGTCGCCATCCCCGCTGTAGAGCAGCACCGGCACATGCACGTCGGCCAGTGTGTGGCGGCCGAACTTCAGGCTAAGCGGCGCCATCAGCAGCAACGCATGCACACGGGGATCCGCCACGGGTTGCAAGTCATCACGGTCGACGATCAACTCGCCTTTGGTGTTGCAGGCATCGCGGTCGTCCGGGCGTTCCTGGCAGTAGCGGCGCAGACGATCCAGGTCAGGCGTCGCCCCGGACAGGATCAGCGCCGTTTCGCCACCCGCCGAATAACCAATCACGCCGACCTGATCGGCATTGACGAAAGGCGCGAGCATGCGATCACTCAGGGTCGCGGTAATGGCTTCGGAAATCTGGATGGGCCGGCCGTAAAGGTTACTCAAAGTACCGAGGCGGCTGTGGTCTTTGGAGTTGTCACCAGGGTGGATCACCGCCACCACCACAAACCCTTTGCGTGCCAGCGAGGTGGCAAGGTCGTGCAGGGCCAGCGGGGTTCCGGTGTTGCCGTGAGACAGCATCAGCATCGGGAAACGCCCCATGGCAACTCGGGTGTCTTCGCCGGCTTCGACGGTGTAACCCTCGATTTTGCTGGTGTGCTCCCGGTCGCTGGAGGGATAGAACGCGATGGCGCGCATCGGCTGCAAATCCAGAGGGTCGAGAAAACTCATCTCATGGAAGCCGACGCTCCAGTGAGGATGCGGCGCAGGCGCGGCGTGCACTGAATTCAGGCTGCTGAGCAGGCAAATCAGTAACGTTGCACAAAGACGCACCATGGGATGCCCCACCTTGTTACTTGACCGGAGACGGTAACCCTCGACTGCATAACTCGGGCCAGAATACGAAATAGCCAGAAACAAAAAACTCCGTATCTGACCCTTGCGTGATCAGAATACAGAGTTTTTTGGGTGGTGCCTGAGCTGTTTGAACTCTTTACGCAAGTCTTTACGCAGCGGCGAACAACTGCTCGCTGATTTGCGTGTGAGCGTCGCTCATGGCTTTGGTGCGCACTTCGTCACCGTAGGCCAGGCCATGGGCACGAACAAACTCAATGTCGGTGATGCCGATGAAGCCGAACAGCACTTTCAAGTACTCTTCATGCGCAACGCCAGTCGCCTGACCGGCATGCAGACCGCCGGAAGTCGAGACGATCACGACTTTCTTGCCGCCGCACAGGCCTTCAGGGCCGGCTTCGGTGTAGCGGAAGGTCTGACCGGCAACGGCAATGCGGTCGATCCAGGCCTTGAGTTGGGTCGGGATGGTGAAGTTGTACATCGGCGCTGCGATCACAACGGCGTCGGCAGCGAGGAATTCGGCCAGGGTGGTGGCGCTCAGCTCGGCTTCGTGCTGTTGCGCGGCGTTGCGCAGTTCAGCGGTGGTGCCGGCGGCAACCAGGGTGGTGGCGGAGAAATGGCTGATGGCATCAGCGGCCAGGTCGCGGTATGTCACCACGGCGGTTGGCTCGGCGGCTTGCCAGGCTTTGACGACTTCGCTGCTCAGCAGACGGGAAGCCGAGTTGTCACCAAGAATGCTCGAATCGATATGCAACAGTTTCATAAGGGATCTCCAGGTGAGGATCGCCACCGGGCGATCTGATGGGGAGGATCCTACAGATGAAACCAATAGCTGATTAGCCCGCAACAATGCGATAGTTCGTCCCACTGATAGAACAATCGGATTCCCATCATGCAAGACCTCAACGACCTTTACTATTTCGCCAAGGTGGTCGAAGCCGGCGGCTTCGCAGCGGCCGGGCGTTTGCTGGGGATTCCCAAGTCCCGGCTGTCACGCCGCATTGCCGAACTGGAAGAACGCCTCGGCGCGCGCCTGCTGCAACGCACCACCCGACAGCTCAAGCTGACGGCGGTGGGTGAACGTTACCTGCGGCACTGTCAGGCGATGCTGCTGGAAGCCGAGATGGCCGATGAGGCCGTGGCCAGTATGTCCAGCGAGCCCCGGGGACGCTTGCGGGTTTCCTGCCCCGTCGGCCTGGCCCACGAAATGCTGCCGATGGTGATCAGCAGATTTCTTGAAAAATACCCCCAGGTTCAACTGGAAGTCATGCTGATCAATCGCCGTGTTGATCTGGTCACTGAAGGTGTCGATGTCGCGCTGCGGGTCCGTGATTTGGGCGATGAGGATCCGCTGCTGGTGACCCGTCGCTTGCGCCAGGCGCAGATGGCGATGGTCGCCAGCCCGGCCTTCCTGCACGAACGTGAGATCAACCACCCCGAAGACCTGAAAGCCTTGCCGGTGCTCGGCGCGCTGGAAGCCGACCGAATGGTGCACATCCGCATGCTCGATCAACAGGGCAAAAGCTATGACTTGAGCCTGGAAGCACGATTGGGCATCGACGATTTCATTGTGCGCAAGGCCTGCACGCTCGCCGGCCAAGGCTTTACGATGCTGCCGATGATGTATTGCGAAACGGAACTGGAGAATGGCTCGCTGGTGCAGTTGCTGCCCGACTGGTCATTGCCTGGCGGCTGGCTGCAAGCGGTCTACCCTCATCGGCGCGGGGTGATGCCGGCCGTGCGCGCCTGGATCGACCATTTGATCGAATCATTCAATGCCTGTGGGGACCGATTGATATGAAGGCTGGACGCATGGGCGAAGAGGACGTCGCGCAATTCTGTCTCGCGTTGCCCGGCGCGCGGGAAGACTATAAATGGGGAGGCGTTCGGGTGTTTTCGATTGCCGGGAACAAGATGTTCGCCTTGCAGAATCTGCGCGGCGATTCCCTGGCCTTCAAGGTCGACAAGGATCTGTTCCTTGGACATTGCGACCGCCCGGGCATTCACCCGGCGCCATATCTGGCGCGGGCTCAGTGGATCATCATGCAAACGCCCTACCCGCTGGGCAGCGAAGAGTTGCAAGGGTTGTTGCAACGCTCTCACCAACTGGTGGTGAGCAAGCTGCCCAAGCGCACCCAGATCAGTTTGCTGCTTTAAAACTCTTTGTTTTAGAACAATGCAAACAGATGCGCGCCAAGAAACAGCTGATCGATCCAGAACACCTGGTGCATCAGCACAATAAGCCAGAACACTAGCTGGAACGAAAGCTTGCGGGTCTTGTGCCGAAACACTTGCTGGGCCAGCAAGGCGCCGGGCCAGCCGCCCGCCAGTTCGACCGCGTGCAGGACGTTCTCCGGGGTCCGCCAGCTGTCGGCGCGAGCCTTGCGCTTGTCGCTCCAGTACAGAAAGAACGCCAGCACGCTGACGATGCCATAGGCCGCCAGCGGAATCAGCGAAATCCCGCGCAGCCACAACGACACCGAGCCCGTCAGCGGCAGCGCGCACAGGATCGCCAGCACCAGCAGTTTCAGCCGTAGATGCTGGATTTTCTCGCGTCCGGGATTGTTGCGCGCGCTGGAGTCATTCATGGACGTGCTGCTGCCCAATCGACCCAACCGAACTGCCAGGTGGCCAGAATGAGCAGACCGAACGCGATGCGATACCAGGCGAATGCCGCATAGCTGTGAGTGCCGATGAACACCAGCAAGGCTCTGACGGCAATCATCGCGAAGATGAACGCGGTGACGAAGCCGATCGCAAACACCGGAAGATCAGCCGGCACGAACAGGTCGCGGTACTTGTAGCCCGAGTACACCGCTGCACCGACCATGGTCGGCATCGCCAGGAAGAACGAGAACTCGGTGGCCGTCTTGCGCGACAACCCGAACAGCAAACCGCCAATGATGGTCGAGCCGGAACGAGAGGTCCCGGGAATCATCGCCAGGCACTGGGCAAAGCCGACTTTCAGGGCATCTTTCCAAGTGATCTCGTCGACGGTGTGGGCATGCACTTCATGCTGACGCTGTTCCGCCCACAGCATCACGATCCCGCCCACGACCAATGCCGTGGCGACGGTGATCGGGTTGAACAGATATTCGTGGATCAGATCGGCAAAAATCACCCCCAAAACCACCGCAGGCAGGAAAGCGATCAACAGGTTTGCGGTAAAGCGTCGGGCACTCGGTTGCGTCGGCAAGCCGATGACCACGTCGAAGATCTTGCGGCGAAATTCCCATACCACCGCCAGGATCGCCCCGAGCTGGATAATGATGTTGAACGCCATGGCTCGCTCGCCACCGAAGTTGAGCAAGTCCGCCACGATAATTTGGTGACCGGTACTGGAAATGGGCAAAAACTCCGTCAGCCCCTCTACAACTCCAAGAATCAATGCCTGCAAGGCGGTCCAAAGTTCCATCAATCCCCCAAAGGCGATGCGCCAAGGCATGCCCCATTAATTTTTTAAGCGTTCATCGCGCCAAGCGTAGCTGAAGTCCCGCGCGCAAAGGATCCAGACGGAGCCGTAAAAACTCCGTGAAAAATCAACTTGGGTTCAGGTTTTTCCGCGCGGGGCCGAAATCCTATCAGACAAGCCTCGATAACGCTGCCGCGTAATGAGACTTGGGTCGCATATGCCCGACCGGCAAAGCGTGGTTGGATGCTGGCAATCGTTTATTACAAGAAAAAGAAATCGGAGTGACAGCGTTATGAACAGCTTGCGCAGTGTGTCGATCAGCCGACGCTTGTGGCTCATCTTGATCGTGTCGGTGGTGATGTTATTGACGTTGGGCGTGTTGATGCTCAAACAGATCCATGACGACCTTTACCAGGCAAAGGCCCAGAAAACCCAGCACGTGGTGCAGACCGCCAGCGGCATTCTGAATTACTACCACGGCCTGGAAACCGCCGGCACACTCACCCGCGATGCCGCACAGAAGCAGGCACTGACGGCCGTGCGCGGTCTGCGTTATGACCAGAACGATTATTTCTGGATCAACGATCTGACGCCGGTGATGGTGATGCACCCCGCCAACCCTAAACTCGATGGCCAGAACCTCTCGGCAATCCGCGACCCGGACGGTTTTGCACTGTTCAACGAAATGGTGGCCGTCGCCAAGGCCAAGGGTGCCGGCACGGTCAACTACCGCTGGCCTAAACCGGGTGCCAGCGCCCCGGTCGAGAAAACCTCCTACGTCAAATTGTTCGAGCCTTGGGGTTGGGTGATTGGCTCGGGGGTGTACATCGATGACATGCAGGCCGAGTTCTATGGTCAGGTGTGGAAGGCTTCTTTCGTCGGCCTGGTGATTGCGCTGATCATGGCGCTGCTGGTGATCATGATCGCTCGCAGCATCGTGCGTCCGCTCCAGGCTACCGTGACCGCCATGGCCAATATCGCCAGCGGTGAAAGCGACCTGACCCGCAGCCTCGACACCCATGGCCAGGATGAAGTCACTCAGTTGGCCCGTCACTTCAATGCCTTCACCGCCAAACTGCGCGGGGTGATCAGCGAGCTGCAAGTGTCCGCCAGCGCCTTGGGCCAGTCTTCCAGCGAACTGGGGAACGACGCCGCCCAGGCTCAGCAACGCAGTCAGCAACAGTCCCAGCAAATGGAGTTGGTGGCGACCGCGATCAACGAAGTGACTTACGGCGTGCAGGATGTCGCCAAGAATGCCGAGCACGCGGCCAGCGAAATGCGCGATGCCGAATCTCAGGCGCAACAGGGGCAGGTCAACATTGATGGCAGCTTGCAGCAGATCGACAAACTGTCCGGCACCATCGATCAAGCCGTTGAAGTGATTCGTACCCTGGCGGCTGAAAGCAACCAGATTGGCAGCGTGCTGGAGGTTATCCGCTCCATCGCCGAGCAAACCAATTTGCTGGCGCTCAACGCCGCTATTGAAGCCGCTCGGGCCGGCGAGCAAGGTCGAGGGTTTGCGGTGGTGGCCGATGAAGTACGCCTGTTGGCTCAACGCACCCAGAAGTCCACGGCGGAGATCCAGTCGATGATCGAACGCCTGCAAACGCACTCCGAAGCGGCGGTCAAAGTGATCGGCGACAGCAGCAGAGCCTCGCAACTGACCATCGAACAGGCCGGTCTTGCGGGCGCCAGCCTGAATGCAATCGGCCAGGCGTTGCGCAACCTCAACGGGTTGAACGCGTCTATCGCCAGCGCGACCCTGCAGCAAGCCCATGTGGTGGAAGACATCAATCAGAACGTCACCCAGGCCGCGGGGTTGTCCCACAGCACCGCGCTGGCGGCGGAGCAGTCGAGCGTGGCCAGTGTCCGGCTCAAGGACTTGAGCGAGCAGTTGAACGGCCTTCTCAAACAGTTCCGCGTGTAAAACCCCCTCTTGTAGCAGCTGCCCCGTGGCGAGGGGCAGCTGCTACGGGCCGCGCGAGCCGGTTCTACTTGGCGGCGCCTGCCGGTACAATCCGCCCCCCTCTTTCGTTTTCCCAAGGAACCTCCATGTCCGGGCTTGAACTGTTTGCCGCCACCCTCGGCGTGATTGCCGTCTGGTTGACGGTCAAACAGAACCCTTGGTGCTGGCCGATCGGCTTGGTCATGGTGCTGCTTTACAGCTGGATCTTTTTTGAAGTGAAGCTGTATTCGGACATGCTCCTGCAAGTGGTCTACGCCGGGCTGCAGCTCTACGGCTGGTGGCAATGGACCCGCGCGGGCGAGGCGAATACCGGTCGGCAGGTCAGCCGGCTCGATGGAAAATCGATCGCATTGGGCCTTCTGGCCGGCGCCATTGGCAGTCTGCTGCTGGGCGCCGCCATGGCGCACTGGACGGATGCCGCCCAGCCATGGCTCGACGCTGCGCTGGCCGGGTTCAGCCTGGTGGCGCAATTATGGATGGCGCAAAAACGCGTGCAATGCTGGCCGCTGTGGATCGCCGTTGATGTGATTTTCGTCGGGCTGTTCATCTATAAGGACATGTACCTGACCGCCGCCCTCTACGCGCTGTTCTTGTTGCTGGCCGTGCAAGGCTGGCGTGAGTGGCGCGCCGACCCGGCATTGCGCGCATGAAAGTTCTGGTGCTAACAGGTCCGGAATCCAGCGGCAAAAGCTGGCTTTCGAACGAGATTCACGCCAACTTTGGCGGCATATTGGTCAATGAGTACGTTCGGCATTTCATCGACAGCGAAGCCCGCGAAACTCGCTACGATGACATCACCTCCATTGCCAATGGCCAGCTGACTTGGGAGGATGAAGCACGCGCCAGACAACCGTCACTGTTGATTCTCGATACACACCTCTTGAGCAACATCCTTTGGAGTCGCACGTTGTTTGGCGATTGCCCGACATGGATCGAGCAAGCATTGCTGTCACGTCACTACGACCTGCATTTGCTGCTGAGCCCTGAAACCGTAGCCTGGCATGACGACGGGCAACGTTGCCAACCGCAACTGGCAGAACGCCAGGCGTTTTTCCAGGCCAGCCGCCAATGGCTTGACCTGCACCGCCAGCCTTGCCAGGTAGTGCAAGGTGATTGGCAAGAGCGAAGGGACGCGGCATTCGAGGCTGTCACGCGCTTGCTCAAGGCCTGACAGGGTTGCCCTACCCGTCACCGATGTTCCATTCCTGAAACACCCTCCCCTGTGCAGAGCCGCAAGCTAAAGCGGCCCGAGCACTCCTGCAATAATATGTTAAGCCACTGATACAACCTGCATTCAGTGCCCTCGACGAGCAATGCCGCCCGCATGGGCTGCGCTTTGGCGTGGGTCTGTCTCAGTGGCGTTACAATTTTTTTTTGACTAACTCGACAATTAAATCCAACCCACTGTTTTTAAACGAAAAACCAAAAGCGGCACACCTTCTGCTCTCTACCTCACAACGCTGATAAGGGCCAGCGTTCCAACTACAGAAGGAATTGCCGCCGTGGGGAAATTTGATCAACGCATCTATAGCCTCCTGCTGATCGGATGCGCACTGGGCTCAAGTGTCTGCCTGCCTGTACAGGCTGAAAACGGCATCATTCTTATCAAACGTGATGTCCAACCGCGCAACGCAACGATTCCACCGTTGATTCCCGATCCTAACCCCACGACCGTCAATGCCAACCCGTCCAAACAAATCCTCAAGCAAACGAACGAGTTGAGCGACGGCGACTTTGCCAACGTCGCCAGTGGTGCAGGCATCAACCGCCTGATCACTCAAAACACCAACAACATGGGCGGCAATGTCAGCAACCAGACCCAGCTTTCCAACCTCCCCGCTGGACGTTCCGGAAACTCGGGCAACGGTATTGCCAACATGGTCAATTCAAACGTCCAGCAGGGCCTGGGTGCTCTGAAAATCATAACGGGAGACCGTTAAGATGAATCGTACGCTGCTCTTTATCGCCATGTTTTGCAGTGCATCGATCTTTGCCCAACCTCCCGTCATCAATAACGCCGACATCGACGGTTCGGGCATGCAGTACCAAGGCAACCTCACGGTCAACCAGGCGGCGGGCGATTATCAGCAACAGGCCAATGCCCGGGCCATCGCCATTGGCACCAACGCCAGTGCAACCACACAGATTCGCCAACGGCTGCGTACGCAAGTCGACCCAGGGATCGATGCCCGATCCAGCATTCAAGGCGACTCATTCAGTCACGGCAATGGCGTACTGGGTGTCAACCAGAGCACGGGCGCGAGCAACCAGCAAGCCAATGCCCTGCGGATAAGCATCAGTACACAGCCGCAAAGTATCGACGACAGCGTCCTCATGCAACAGAACGTGGCGCTGCTCAACAACTCCGATCCGACTGACTCTGCACCAGGCTATCGCCAGGTCACTACCAGTGACCAGGCTTTCACCGGTAGCCGTGGGGTGATTCAGTTGAATCAGAGCGCCGGGGTGGGAAACCGAACGGCCAACACCCTGAGCGTACGGGTCGCGAATTGACCCAAAAAGGTAAGAAACAACACTTAACCTAAAATAAGCACGGAGAATCACCATGAAACCTTCGATGGCAATAAAGCCTCTGGTATTCGCAATTGCTGCGGTCATGGCTGTTGCTGTACAAGCTGGGGAGCGTGACAACCACTACAATGGGGGCCACCACAACGGTGGTCATCACACCCCTCCTCCAACAAAGATCCCTGTTTACGCGACTGCCAATGCTTGGGATAACCAAAGCAGTACCAACAACCGCATCCGTAACGAAGGGACTGTCAACGAAGCCGAGATGACCAGCTCTGCCACAGGCACCAGTGGCAACGTTGGTGTCAACGTGGCTGCAGGCAATGGCAACCAACAAGACAACGCGGCCGCCATTGCAAACGCTGCTTCTGACTCCAGTATCGACAACAGCTTCGTGTTCGGCACTGCTTCCGCTACCGCTAGCGTGCGGCAATACAGCAACAATAACCGGGTCGACAACTACGGCAGCACATCTTCTGCCGTTATGAGTGGATCGGGTAATAGCGGCAGCGGCAACATGGGCATCAACATTGCTGGCGGCGACCTGAACCAGCAGAAAAACACCATGGCAATTGCCAATACCAATGCTCCACTCGGTAACGCAACAGCCACCGCCTCTGCAGATCAAAACGGTCCTGGCCTGGTTGTGAACAACGCCGCCGATCGGACTTATCGCGTGGATACAATCACCGTTACCAATACGGCGAGCGGCAGTTTCTCTAAAGATAAGTCATTTGAGGCGAGCGGCAGTCAAAGCGCTTCTTCGAGCTGGAACGCGGCCGGCGCCAAGAGCTATGACGCCAGCGGTTCCAAAAGCGTTGATATAAGCGGTTCTAGCGCCAGTAATGCGAGCGGTTCCAACAGCAGTAATGCCAGCGGTTCCAACAGCAGTAGTGCTAGCGGTTCTTCGAACGCTTCTTTGAGTGCTTCCTTGAGCGCTACGCTGGACGCTGCTGCGGCGGCTTCCAACTCCACTACCGTCAATAATGGCTGGGGCGACCGCACCCGCAGCAGTTCTTCCGACGCATCGTTTAACGCATCGCTCGACGCAACGCTTGATGTATCGATAGACAAATCGTATGACAGATCGCACGAGTCCTCGTACGACAAATCTCGCGACTCGTCGTATGACAAATCGCGCAATTCCTCGTTCCAAAAATCGTACGATAAATCGTATACGAAGTCGTCTGACTCCTCGTACGAAGAATCGGGCAGTAAATCGTCCGAGTCTGCATACGACAAAGCGAAAAGCTACAGTGAAAGCAGCTCTTATGATTTGAGCAACACCTACTCCTATCAAGTGCTGACTCCAACTGGCTGGGCCAACCCTGTGACCAACACTGCAACCCTGAGTGGTTCGGTGAATGGCGGCAGCGGCAACCTGGGCGTCAACGTGGCTGCTGGTGTGGGCAACCAACAAAGCAACTCGCTGGCCATTTCCAACAACTCGTTCTAATGGCTGTCTTTGGAGGCCCCCTTACGGGGGCCTTTTTCAACACCTCTTGGGGCGTCCCATCATGCGCATTATTGCCTTGGCATTTTTGCTTTGCGTGGCCAGTGTGATCGAGGCTGCACAAATGCCGCTTTCCGTCCTGCCGGGTGGCGCGCTGGTGTACAAGCCGATCCAGAGCGTTCGCGAACGTAAATTTGAGGACCTGGTACAACAGAAAACCGACTTCAGTTGCGGCGCGGCTGCGCTGGCGACCATCTTGCGCCAAGCCTATTGGCTGGACGTGAATGAAGAGCAGATCATCGAAGGCATGCTTGCACACTCCGATCAAGATCTCGTCCGCGTACAGGGCTTCTCCATGCTCGACATGAAGCGTTACGTGGAAAGTATCGGCATGCGGGCCCGTGGCTATCGGGTAGCGCCGGAAACGTTGAGCGACATCAGAATTCCGGTGGTGGTACTCATGGATATTCGTGGCTACAAACACTTTGTGGTCATGCAAAGAATCCATAACGGCTGGGTCTATATCGGAGATCCGGTACTCGGTCATAAACGTTACAAAGTCGATGACTTCGTCAAAGGCTGGAACGGCATCATCTTTGCCGTCATCGGCCAGGGCTACGACAAAACCAATGCATTGCTCGACCCACCCATGCCGCTGACCGCCAGGAACCGCATAAACGCCTTCAGCCCGGTGCAAGACGCAGAGTTGATGGATTTCGGATTCATCCAAAGCGACTTCTTCTAATAACAAAGGAGCACGACGCTCCGGGAGCATCCCATGAAGACTCCAATCTGGCTGGCCGTGCTTTGCCTGGCCGCCAGCCTGCCGACCGAGGCACAGACATTCAAACCCATCGAACTGAAAGACCAGGAATTGGCAACCCTGCGTGGCCGCTATGTCATGCCGGGACGGATTGTCAGCTTCGGCATTGCGATGACCAGCACTTGGCAAAATGCCAACGGTGAAGTGATCGGCGCAACGTCCACGATGCAAATTCAACAATCGACCATCAAGCCACAGTTCTATGTGTCAATGATCGACGAAAAAGGTAATGGCTCAGCGCGCTCGCAAGGCGCGAGCACGGGCACGGGCACCGTCACTGGCGGCAGCGGCCTCAACACCACCGAGGGCGTCACTCAAGTCGTGCGTGCTGCCGGCGACAATAATACTGCCTACAACAACGTTGATATCAACGTCTCAAAGGCTAGCCAGGGGACAGCCACGCAACAACCACAACAAACGCAACAGCAGGGCCAGGCATTGACCGCAGGCTCAACGTTGGTTGGCAACAATGGCGCCGGCTCGCTGAGCATTTCCTCAACCGGGACTGGTGTGCAACTCAACATCGTAGCCAACAACAATCAGGGCAGTACCGTACAACGCCTGGCTCAGGGTGGGCTGATGCAGAATACGACTTTGCTCGGCAGTAGCAATCAGGTCCGCAACCTCACTTCCTTCAATGTCGTGCTGCGTGACAACGTGCCGACAGCCGGATCGGTGAGCGGCAACCTGGACCAGCTTAAAGGTCTTCGCACTATCGGATTCTGATCTACGCTCAGTCTCATCAGAGTCAGAAGGGACGACTAACCCATGCACCGATCTTTAACGTTCAGAGCTTTTGTCTGTTTGAGTAGTCTGGCCCCGGCCACTTTGCTATACGCAGCACCGGACCCCCAGGTCGAAATCCTAAAACAAGAACTCATGGAGTTGAAACAGCGTTACGAAGCACAACAGAACGCGCTGATGGTCCTTGAGCAACGCGTTCGCCAAGTCGAAGAAACACCGGCGACACCCGCTCCCAAACGCCTGACCAAATCCCCCGCCGAACCGGCCAGGGGTGGCCAGGCGGTGGCCGCCGGTGCGCCGGGAACCACAGGCAGTTCCTATGGCCAATCGCTCAAGGATGATTCGGAGCCTGCGCAAAGCGTTTCCAACCTTTATGACGAAGCCAGCGGCTTCTTCGGTGGCGGCAAGTTCAGCGTCGAAACCGGCCTGACCTACACGCATTACGATACCCGTGCATTAACGCTCAACGGCTTTCTGGCACTGGACTCGATTTTTCTCGGCAACATCAACCTCGACCGCATCAAGGCCGACAACTGGACACTGGACCTGACCGCCCGCTACAACGTGGCGCAACGCTGGCAGTTCGACATTAACGTCCCCGTGGTTTATCGCGAATCGACGTATTCCTCCGGTGGCGCCGGAGGCGCAGGTCCGGTGACGTCGGACGCAACCGTTACGCGGGATCCGACCATCGGCGACGTGAACGTTGGCATTGCCTACAAGTTTCTGGACGAGTCGGCAAATCTGCCCGACGCGGTCGTTACACTGCGCGTCAAGGCACCAACCGGTGACGACCCTTACGGCATCAAGCTGATCGAAGACCCGAACAACGACAACCTCGCGGTACCCGAGGACTTGCCTACCGGCAATGGTATCTGGTCGATCACCCCGGGGATTTCGCTGGTCAAGACGTTCGACCCGGCCGTACTGTTCGGCAGCCTGTCCTACACCTACAACGTGCAGGACTCTTTCAGCGACATCAGCCCTCAGGTCGGCTCCAAGGTGAAAGGGGACGTGAAGCTGGGCGATTCCTGGCAGGTCGGCGCCGGCATTGCATTCGCCTTGAACGAGAAGATGAGTATGTCGTTCTCGTTCACCGATCAGTTCGCCCGCAAGAGCAAGATCAGGCCTGACGGTGGCGACTGGCAATCGATCACCAACAGCGATTACAACTCTGCCAACTTCAACATCGGCATGACCCTGGCAGCAACCGATAACTTGACGATCGTGCCCAACCTGGCCATCGGCCTGACCGACGACTCGCCAGACTTTTCCTTCAGTCTGAAATTCCCGTACTACTTCTGATCCGGCACCCACAAAAAACCCGCTTTTTCGGCGGGTTTTTTTGTTGATCCTGTAGGAGCGAGGCTTGCCCGCGAAGAACGATAGCGCGGTGATTCAGTTAAACTGCGTAGCGTTCTTCGCGGGCAAGTCGGATCGCCGTACCGCTCGCTCCTACGGGTCTGCAATCGCTCATCGTATCTGATGCTTGTGCAACAAACGGTAGAAGGTAGGCCTGGAGATCCCCAGCACCTTGGCGGCGATGCTCAAATTATCGCTGTGGCGGTTAAGAACATCGCACAAGGCCTGGCGTTCAGCGCGGGTCTTGTAGTCTTCCAGCGTGCCCATCGGCGCGGCAAAGGGCTGTTGGCTGATCAGCCCCAGGTCTCGCGCTTCGATCTGCCGCCCTTCGGCCAGCACCAACCCGCGACGTACCCGGTTGGCCAGCTCGCGAACGTTGCCCGGCCAGTCGTGCTTGCCCATGGCAATCAAGGCGTCTTCGCTGAAGCTGCGAGGACGGCGGCCGGTTTCATGACTGTAGAAGTGAGAAAAGTGATTGGCCAGCATCGATAAGTCGCCATGACGCTCACGCAGGGGCGCGGTGACAACTTGCAGTACGTTCAGGCGATAGTACAAATCCTCACGAAAGCGTTTCTTCTCGATCGCCGCCTCAAGGTCGACGTGAGTCGCCGCCAATACCCGCACATCCACCGGAATCTGCTGACTGCCGCCGACATGCTCGATGTGTTTTTCCTGCAGGAAGCGCAGCAGATTGGCTTGCAGCTCCAGTGGCAGGTCACCGATCTCATCGAGAAACAGTGTGCCGCCATTTGCCGCTTCGATCCGGCCGACCTTACGTTGGTGGGCGCCGGTAAAGGCGCCTTTCTCGTGGCCAAACAGTTCGGACTGGATCAAGTGTTCGGGAATGGCCCCGCAATTGATCGCTACGAAAGGTTTGCTGTGACGCTGGGATTGTCGATGGAGCGTGCGGGCGACCAGTTCTTTACCGGTACCGCTTTCGCCCCGGATCAGGACCGGAGATTCGGTGGGCGCCAGTTTGCTGAGTAACTTACGCAGTTCACGAATCGGTTTGCTGTCGCCCAGCAGCTCGTGCTCAGGCTGATCAATGTGAACGGTGCCCTGCCCACGCAGGCGCGCCATGCCGAACGCTCGTCCCAGCGTGACTTGTACCCGGGAAACGTCAAACGGCAAGGTATGGAAGTCAAAAAACCATTCGCAAACAAAATCACCGACATTTTGCAGGCGCAGGACTTCCTGGTTGAGTACGGCAATCCACTCGGTGCCGCTGCGGCTGATCAACTCTTTGACGGCTTCCGGGCGTTCCAGATGAAAGGGTTGTAATCGCAAGAGGCCAACGTCGCACGTTCGGTCGGCGGCATTCTCCAGGGAACAGCTGTCAACATCCCAGCCCACAGAGCGCAGACCCGGCAACAGACGATGGCAGTCATCACAGGGGTCAACTACTAACAGACGTCGTAACGCAGGCGTTTCGATCATGACTGTTCCTTGACGCCAAACTTTAGGAAATATTATTAAAAAACAGTCGTTTGGCGAATCTGGCTGTAACATTAGCAAGAATTTGACGCACCCTTGTACCGTTTGACTATAGGAACGTCGCGTTATTAGTTATAAGAACAAGTTTGTTAGTTACCTAACGAGTTCAACCTTTCATTCAGCTTTCAAAACCTGCCCCTGCATTGAGTATATGAAAGAAAGTTGAAATTTCTTTTGATTGTGTGTGACCTGACCCCCGGTTGAGGGCATCAGTACAAGTAACCAGCCGAACGGTAAGCCCAACCGACGGCCTGTCACTTGATTGGGCATAAAGAGAGAAGACCCCATGACCGCCCCGCTCCGTATCAACGAAGCTCTTTTGATTGCCGGCCGTGCATTTGAACCTTTCCAATGCGTGGCCTGGGCCCCACAAGACGGCAATGGCGAACTTAGCCTGACCATTATCGATCGCACCAATGCCCACATCGGCCGCACACAGATTCCAAGCAGTGCGTACTCTGATCCTGAGCAACTTGAACACATCCTGGAAGAAGCTCGCGCCGTACTGAGCGAGGATGGTTACACGCTGCAATCTTGGTCCATGCCGCACTAAGGGTTTTGGCGGATTACTCAAGTGTGATCCGCCCCCCTCGCCATTCTTTTAGTGGCTGTTTTCGGTAGTCATTGCCCCCGTCTTCCAGCTTGCCTGCCACGAATTACTTGGCAGGCTTGTCAATGGTTCGAAAAGACACTGTTCTGGCACAAAACGACCCTCCATCCGTTAGTTGTGACAGTTGTGCAATCGATCATTCAGGGATTGAATGTTTTGCACACGCAGTTGCCCTCCCGGTACCCGGGTTTCGGTCAGCTCGCAAGGAGATGCGCGCATGCCAGACCAGACTGCTTTTGCCCGACCTGCAGCGCAGTACACGGCCGGTCATCTCGATAAAAGTTTTGCCTCCAACGGCAAAACCCAAGTGTATTTCGCCGGCAGTACGTCGAGCATCGCCAACAGCGTGGCGATCGACTCGAGCGGTCGCGTGCTGGTGGCGGCAAAGGTCGGCACTCGCGACGGCCATTGCTTTGGCCTGGCCCGCTTGCTTGAAGACGGCTCGGCGGACCTGGCATTCGGCACTCGCGGCAGCGTCATCGGGCAATTCCAGCGCGGTTATGAGGCAATGGCGGGCAAAGTCCTTGTCCTGGCCGACGGGAATATTCTGGTCGCCGGCCTGCACTATCAAGACGCTCACCAGACGTTGCCGGCCCTGGCGCTGTTCGACTCTCAAGGTCACCCGGTCAGGGATTTTGGCGACAATGGACGCTGCGTCATACGCCTGCCGGGAAATCTGTCACTGGGCATGCGCGACGCCTGGCTCCCTCCCGGGGTGCCGGGGGCCGAAGCCTGCGACGTTAAGGTTCAGGCTGACGGCCGAATCCTCCTACTGGCCAATCACCATTTCGAACTGGCCGATCACGTTGGCCTGCTGATTCGCCTTACCTGCAATGGCGAGTTGGATAGCGCCTTCAATGGCCGCGGCTTTGTCATCGTCAGGCATTTGCTGATGAACTCCTGGCTCAGCAGCCTGATGGTGCAGCGGGACGGTCGGATCATGGTCGGCGGTTCGATCAATTTCCCTGAAGAAGGCTTGCTGGCGCGCTACCTGCCCGACGGCAGCCTGGATGATAGCTTCGCCGTGGATGGATTCATGACCTTCAGCGTTCAGGGGCACAGCGCCCAAGTCAGCCAGATCGTCCAGCAGGACAATGGCGACTTGCAGTGTTTTGGCACCAGCCGCGACCCGATGCATTGCCTGGCGCTGAAACTGCAAAGCAACGGTCGCCCGGACGCTCGTTGCAACGGTGGCCAGCCACATCTGCTGAAAGTCGGTCTCAGCGGCTGTCAGTGGACCGCCGCCCAACTCCAGCCAGACGGCCGCGTGCTGACGGTTGGCGCCACCATTGGCGGAGTCGAAGCCGACTTCCTCCTGGCCCGGTACTTACCTGGCGGGCAGCTGGATCCCGGCTTTGCCGAGGGCACCTGCTGGGTTCGCACCCGTTTGGGCCGCAGCCTGGACACCGCCACCTCGATGGCCGTTCAGGCGGATGGAGGGATTGTCGTAGGCGGTTATTCGCTGGATGGCAACTATCGGGCGGTTGTGGTGCGCTATCTCGGTCAGGACAACCACTTTTCCCACACTTGATCTTCCCTTCGGCTTACGGCAAGTTGCGCGCTTCTTAATACAAGGAGTAGCCGATGTCCGGTTCAATGGCCCACGCCTTCGCGCACAATTTCCTCGGCCACTCACCCCGCTGGTACAAGGCGAGCATTGTCGGCTTCCTGATACTCAACGCCCTGGTGTTGTGGACAGTAGGTCCGGTGGCGGCCGGTTGGCTGCTGGTGCTGGAATTCATCTTCACCCTGGCCATGGCCCTCAAATGTTATCCGCTGATGCCCGGCGGGTTGCTGCTGATTGAAGCGCTGCTGCTGAAAATGACCACGCCGCAAGCGCTCTATGACGAACTGGTGCACAACTTCCCGGTGATCCTGCTGCTGATGTTCATGGTAGCGGGCATCTACTTCATGAAAGACCTGCTGTTGTTTCTGTTCTCGCGCCTGTTGCTGGGGGTTCGCTCCAAGGCCCTGCTGGCCTTGATGTTCTGCTTCCTCTCGGCATTTCTGTCGGCGTTCCTCGATGCCTTGACGGTGACGGCGGTGATCATCAGTGCTGCCGTGGGGTTTTATTCGGTGTATCACCGCGTCGCCTCGGGCAATGATCCGCGTCAGGACAGTGAGTTCAGCGATGATCAGCACCTACCCAAACTGCATCATGACGACCTCGAACAATTTCGTGCGTTCCTGCGCAGTCTGCTGATGCACGGCGCCGTGGGCACGGCATTGGGCGGCGTCTGCACATTGGTTGGCGAGCCGCAAAATCTGCTGATCGGCCACGAAATGGGCTGGCACTTTTTCGAGTTCTTTCTTAAAGTCGCGCCCGTTTCATTGCCGGTATTGGTCGCAGGTCTGGTGACCTGCGTCCTGCTGGAGAAATTGCGCTGGTTCGGATACGGCACGCTGATGCCGGACAACGTGCGCACCGTACTGGCCAATTACGCTGCCGAAGACAACGTCAAACGCACCTCGCGCCAGCGTGCAGCCCTGATCGTTCAAGGGTTGGCGGCACTGATTCTGATTGGCTGCCTGGCGTTTCACGTGGCTGAAGTGGGTTTGATCGGTTTGATGGTGATCGTGTTGATCACCGCCTTCACGGGCATCACCGACGAGCACCGTATCGGCAACGCGTTCAAGGACGCCATGCCGTTCACGGCATTGCTGGTGGTGTTCTTCGCGGTGGTCGCGGTGATCCACGATCAGCAGTTGTTCACGCCGCTGATCCAGTGGGTGCTGGCGCTGCCGGCCGATCAGCAGCCAGGCATGTTGTTCATTGCCAACGGATTGCTGTCGGCCATCAGCGATAACGTGTTTGTGGCGACCATTTACATCACCGAAGTGAAACAGGCGTTCATCTCCGGCCACATGAGCCGTGAGCACTTCGAAACGCTGGCCATTGCGATCAATACAGGCACTAACCTGCCGAGCGTGGCGACGCCTAATGGCCAGGCGGCGTTTCTGTTTTTGCTGACGTCGGCGATTGCGCCGCTGATTCGCCTGTCGTATGGGCGGATGGTGTGGATGGCGTTGCCGTATACGGTGGTGATGGGTGTGCTGGGTTGGTACGCGGTGAGTTTCTGGCTTTGAGTCGACAGGTTTGACGCCTTCGCGGGCAAGTCGGATCGCCGCACCGCTCGCTCCTACAGGGTCCATGTCGGATGAAAATGTTGCAATCGACACAAGACCTGTAGGAGCGAGCGGTGCGGCGATCCGACTTGCCCGCGAAGAACGATAACGCGGTTTAACCTGCGTTGAGGATGTACCGCTCAATCGCCTGGGCCGCGCCGTCTTCGGTGTTGGTGCCTGTCACCACATCGGCCTGGCGCTTCACCGCTTCTTCCGCCTGCCCCATGGCAATTGACAATCCGGCGCGATGAAACATCGCCGGGTCATTGCCGCCATCGCCCATCGCAGCGGTCTGCTCCAGCGGCACACCGAGAAACTCGGCCAGTGTCGCCAACGCAGCGCCCTTGTTCGCCTGCATTGCCGTCACGTCCAGATACACCGGTTGCGAGCGCGAGACCTGTGCCTGGCCCTCCACTTTCGGCAATAACTGCGCTTCCAGTTCGATCAACAGTTGTGTGTTGCTGCTGGTGGCAACGATCTTGTCGATGCGCGTCAGAAACGGCTCGAAACTCTCGACCACCACCGGCGGATAACCGAGGCCGTGCTGCTCGCGCGGGACCATCGGCCCACTCGGGTCTTTCAGCAACCAGTCGCCGCCACTGAACACCCAGACTTCAACGTCCGGCTGATCGGCAAACAGTGCCAACGCCGTCAGCGCAGCCGTTGCCGGTAAATAATGCGCGACCAGCAAACTGCCGTCGGGATTGACGATCGTGCCGCCATTGAACGCCGCCGTTGGCAGATCGACGCCGAGGGCTTCGATCTGCTGCAACATGGCTTTCGGTGGACGCCCGGTGGCCAGGCTGAACAGCACGCCAGCCTCGCGCAAGGATCGGACGGCCTCAATGGTGCGCTGGCTGAGCGTGTGATCGGGCAGCAGCAATGTGCCATCCATGTCGCTCAGCAGAAAACGGATGGGTTGTTGCGTGACGTCACTCATCCGAGACCATGCCAGACGCGACCGTCGCGGGCCAGCAGCTCATCAGCCGACTTCGGGCCGTTTTCGCCGGCCGGATAGCGCTGCACGCTCGCGTCCAGTTGCCAGGCATCGAGGAATGGCTGCACGGCGCGCCAGCCGTTTTCGATGTTGTCGGCGCGCTGGAACAGCGTCTGATCGCCAGTCAGGCAATCGTAGATCAGCGTTTCGTAGCCGGTGGACGGCTGCATTTCAAAGAAATCCTTGTAGGCAAAACCCAACTCGATATTGGCCATTTTCAGGGCCGGCCCGGGCCGCTTGGCCAGCAGGTCGAACCACATGCCTTCGTTGGGTTGAATCTGGATGCGCAGGTAGGTCGGTTGCAACTCATCGACCTCGGTATCGCGGAACTGCGCGTACGGCGCAGGCTTGAAGCAAATGACGATCTCGGTGTCGCGCACGCTCATGCGCTTGCCGGTGCGCAGGTAGAACGGCACGCCGACCCAACGCCAGTTGTCGATCATGACTTTCAGCGCGACGTAGGTTTCGGTATTGCTGTCCGGCGCTACGTTGCCTTCCTCACGATAACCGGCCAAGGGTTTGCCATCGAGTTCGCCGGCCGCGTATTGGCCACGCACCGAGTTGGCCCGCGCCTCTTCCGTGGACCACGGACGTATCGCGCCGACCACTTTGGCTTTCTCGCCACGGACCGCATCGGCGCCAAAGGCTGCCGGCGGTTCCATCGCCACCATCGCCAGCAACTGGAACAGGTGATTGGGCACCATGTCCCGCAGGGCGCCGGTGTGTTCATAAAAACTGCCACGGGTTTCCACGCCGACGGTTTCGGCGGCCGTGATCTGCACGTGGTCGATGTAATGGTTATTCCAGAACGCTTCGAACAGGCTGTTGGAGAACCGGCTGATCAGGATGTTCTGCACGGTTTCCTTGCCCAGGTAGTGATCGATCCGGTAGATCTGGTTTTCCGACATCACCTTGAGCAAACACGCGTTCAACGCTTCAGCGGTGTGCAGATCGGAGCCGAATGGTTTTTCGATCACCACCCTTCTGAAGGCTTCGGGTGTTTCTTGCAGCAAGCCGGCGGCGCCGAGACGGCGCACCACCTCACTGAAAAAACGCGGCGCGGTGGCCAGATAGAACACCGCGTTGCCGGTGCCGCTGGCGGCGATTTTTGCCGCCAGCGCTTGATAAGTGCTGTCGTCCAGGAAGTCGCCCTGGACGTAGCTGATGCCTTTGGCAAGCTTGGCCCACAGCGCCGGGTCAAGGGCTGCGTCGCCCTTGCCGACTTTGGTGGCCGCTTCGGTCCGAATGAAATCTTCGAGCTTCTGCGCAAAGGCTTCGTCACTGATGGCGTTGTGGTCAACGCCAATGATCCGCAGTCCATCGCCAAGCAGACCGTCGCGACTCAGGTTATACAGCGCCGGCATCAGCAAGCGCTTGACCAGGTCACCATGGGCACCGAACAGAAACAGCGTGGTCGGTGGTGCGGGTTCTGCCTTGGATTTATTGCGGATCAGACGGGTCATTTTTTCGCAGTCTCCACATGGCCGCCGAAGCCGAAGCGCTGGGCCGAAAGGATCTTGTCACCAAAGGTGCCTTGACCGCGCGAACGGTAGCGGGAGAATAGCGAGTTCGACAGCACGGGTACGGGCACCGATTGTTCCATGGCGGCTTCGATGGTCCAGCGACCTTCACCGCTGTCAGCGACCGAGCCTGAGTAACCGTCGAGTTTCGGATCGCTGGCCAGTGCGTCGGCGGTCAGGTCGAGCAACCAGGACGACACGACGCTGCCACGGCGCCAGACTTCGGCAATGTCGGCCACGTTAAGGTCAAAACGCTGATCTTCCGGCAGGTTGGTGCTGGCCTTGGTCTTGAGGATGTCGAAGCCTTCGGCGAAGGCCTGCATCATTCCGTATTCGATGCCGTTATGGATCATCTTCACGAAATGGCCAGAGCCTGCTGGACCGGCGTGAATGTAACCGCGCTCGGCGCGATCGTCTTCCGACTTGCGGTCCTTGGTGCGAGGGATATCGCCCATGCCCGGTGCCAGGCTGTCGAACAGCGGATCAAGGCGTTTCACCACCTCGGCTTCGCCGCCGATCATCATGCAGTAACCACGCTCCAGGCCCCAGACGCCGCCGGACGTGCCGACATCGATGTAGTGCAGGCCTTTCTCCGACAGGGTTTTCGCCCGGCGGATGTCGTCCTTATAGAAGGTGTTGCCGCCGTCGATGATGGTATCGCCGGCTTCGAGCAAGGTGCTCAGGGTGTCGATGGTGTCTTCGGTCGGCGCGCCGGCCGGCAGCATGACCCACACCGCACGTGGTTTGGCCAGGCCTGCGACCAGCGCCGGCAGGTCGATGACGCCCTTGGCGCCTTCTGCGGCCAGAGCGTCGACGAAGGCGGTATTGCGGTCGTAAACAACGGTGGTATGCCCGTTGAGCATCAGGCGACGCGCAATATTTCCGCCCATGCGGCCCAGTCCAATAATCCCGAGTTGCATGTGCTGATGCTCCCTACTACAAATAAAATGTGTCAAAGGTTATAGCCCAACGCGACTAATGTGGGTTAGTCCAGAGCGCTGGCGTGAAGTTTCCGGGCATTGTGCCCGATCCTGACTGATAACGTCAGAAATCGAACTGAAGACACAACGACCCTGAAAAATAAAAAAGTTCCCTTCAGGGGCAAAAGAAATCAAAATTGGCGCCGATAGTAAATAAGCACCGATGTCGGGGCGGATTTACAGTTGAGACAGCCATTTGCGAGGTGAGCAATGGGCACAGTACAAGCAGCACGGCCAGCACAAACCCTTTACGTCACGATCCGTCGTGATGAATTGCGCCAGTTGAAAGAAGAGCGCGACCTGTTGAAGCAGGAACTCGCGCGGCTGCGCTTACTCACACAAAGCTCTTCGGTTCAGCCTTTGCCCGTCACCCAGCGTGCTCCCCACGCCTGATCCCCTCGCTTGATTCGGAAACAGCCCTCTGCTGTTTCCGACACCGCTTCCCTGCCTTGCCGTTTGCGGCAACTCACAAAGTTTTCACACCGACCTGTTGATACTCCGGCTCATTATGGCCGCTCGGTATCCGCGCGGTTTTCGTTCGTCGGCAACATGGAGGCTCCCGACGGGTCGACGATTTCTTGGCTGGAGCGCTGAATGACTGTGTTTAAACGCAGCACTACGACTGCGAAAGGTTTCGATTGGGCAGGATTTCTCTGGCTGTTCCTGTTCTTCTGGTATTTTTCCGGCATTACCCAACTGCTGATTCAACTGACGGGCACCTCGGGTTTCACCGGGTTCCGCCAGGCCTTTGTGATGAGTGCCATCTGGCTCGCGCCGATGCTGCTGTTCCCTAGACAGACACGAGTGTTGGCCGCGCTGATTGGCGTGGTGCTGTGGGCCTGTTCGATGGCCAGCCTGGGTTATTTCTTCATCTATCAGCAGGAATTTTCCCAGAGCGTCATCTTCATCATGTTCGAATCGAACATCTCTGAAGCTGGCGAGTACATGACCCAGTATTTCGCCTGGTGGATGGTGGCGGCGTTCCTCGCCCACACGCTGTTCGCGTATTTCCTGTGGACTCGCTTGCGTCCGGTGTACATGCCCCGCGGTCGAGCGCTGGTAGCCGCGACCGCCATCCTGGTAGCCGTGGTCGGTTACCCGCTGATCAAGCAAACCGCGCGCACCGGTAGCCTGGCCGGCGGCTTCGAGAAATTCGAAACCCGTATCGAGCCGGCGGTGCCTTGGCAGATGGCGGTGGCGTATCACCGTTACCTAGACACGCTGGCCGGCATGCAAGACATGCTCGACAGCGCGAGCAAGATTCCACCACTGAAGAACCTCAAGGACACGATGGCCAACCAGCCAGCGACCCTGGTGCTGGTGATCGGAGAGTCCACCAACCGTCAGCGCATGAGCCTCTACGGCTACCCGCGTGAAACCACGCCGGAACTGGACAAGCTCAAGGATCAGATGGCGGTCTTCAACAACGTCATCACCCCGCGCCCGTACACCATCGAGGCGTTGCAGCAGGTACTGACCTTCGCCGACGAAGAAAACCCGGACCTTTACCTGTCCACGCCGTCCCTGGTCAGCATGATGAAACAGGCGGGCTACAAGACCTTCTGGATCACCAACCAGCAAACCATGACCAAGCGCAACACCATGCTCACGACCTTCTCCGAACAGGCCGACGAGCAGGTGTACCTGAACAACAACCGCAACCAGAACGCCGCGCAGTACGATGGCGACGTCATCGCGCCGTTCAACAAGGCACTGGCAGACGCCGCGCCGCGCAAGCTGATCGTTGTGCACTTGCTCGGTACGCACATGAGCTATCAGTACCGTTATCCGCCAACCTTCAACAAGTTCACCGATCGCAAAGGTGTGCCCGAGGGCGTGCGTGACGACCAGGTGCCGACCTACAACAGCTACGACAACGCGGTGCTGTATAACGACTTCGTGGTGTCGAGCCTGATCAAGGACTACGCCAAGTCCGATCCGAACGGCTTTCTGATGTACCTCTCGGACCACGGTGAAGATGTCTTCGACTCCCCGGGCCACAGCACGCTGGGGCGCAACGAGGCCAAGCCGACGTCGCCGATGTATACCATTCCGTTCATGGCCTGGGCTTCGCCGAAATGGCGTGAAACCCACGACTGGAGTTTTGCCGGTGACCTGGCGCGGCCGTACAGCAGCTCTCACCTGATCCACACCTGGGCGGATCTGGCGGGTTTGAGTTTTGACGAACTGGACCGCAGCAAGAGCCTTGTGAGCGACAGCTTCAAGCCGCGTCCGTTGATGATCGGTAATCCGTACGAGCGTCAGTCGCGGCCGTTGATCGACTTCAGCCTGATGAAGCCCAAGGGCAAGCCTGGCGATCCGGAGGTTGCGCATAATTAATCCATGGCTCCAGCGCACACCTAGCAGCTGGCGAAGCCCTGTGGGAGCGGGCTTGCTCGCGAAGGGGTCGCCAGCTTCTACATCATCGTTGACTGACACACCGCTTTGGCGAGCAAGCCCGCTCCCACAGGGCTTCGCCAGCTGCCACAGGTCTAGTGTTTCCAGCTTTCTTCTGCATGAAAGCCACCTCCGAAACATCTTAAAATAACAATTATTCTCGTTTAGAACTAAATCCCCTCCTCCCCCTTCGTCTTTGAACAAACGGAATTTTTCCCTCGAAGACAAGGAGTCGGCCGCGATGTTCGCGCCTATCACCCGTTCCATGACCTTTACCCTGGGCCTGTGCAGTGCTGCACTGAGCCCCGATCTGCTGGCTGAAACCGTCCCCGATCAAGAGCCAAGCCGCACCCTTGAACTGGGCATCACCAATGTGACCGCCCAGGGTTTGGGCAGCACCACCGAAAACACCGAGTCGTACACCACCGGCGCCATGAGCACCGCGACGCGGTTGAACCTGTCGATCAAGGAAACGCCGCAATCGGTGTCCGTGGTCACGCGCCAGCAGATGGACGATTTCAAACTCGGCACGCTCTCCGAAGCCATAAGCCAGACCACCGGCGTGGTGGTTCAGCACAACGACTCGGACCGCGTCAGCTATTCGTCCCGCGGTTACTCGATCAACAATTTCCAGATCGACGGGATGCTCAACACCTTCAGCTACATGAAGTCTGATTCCGACACCATCATTTACGACCGCATCGAAGTGGTTCGCGGCGCGACCGGCCTGACCACGGGTGCCGGCGATCCTTCAGCGACGATCAACATGGTGCGCAAACGGCCGACCGCGCAATGGAAAGCCCAGACCGGTGTCAGCGGCGGCAGCTATGACGATTACTACAGCTATGTGGACGTTGGCGGACCGCTGGCTTTCGACGGGCGCCTGCGCGGTCGCGGTGTACTGGCCTATCGCGACAGCGGTTCCTACCGTGACAAGTACCAGCAGCAACGGGAAGTCGGCTACGGGATTCTCGAAGCCGACCTGACCGACGACACCGTGCTCGCCGTGGGTTACGACTATCAGGACAAGCAGGTGCAAGGCACCTCCTGGGGCACCGTGCCCTACTGGAACGCTGACGGCAGCAAAGCCAACCTGGGACGCTCCACCAACATGGCCACGCCGTGGAGTTCGTGGCCGCTGAAGGACAAGACCGCGTTTGCCACGCTGAACCAGCAACTGGGCGCCGGCTGGCAGCTCAAGGCGGCCTACACCCACCGCGAGAGTGACACCGACGGCAAGATTTACTATGGCGGTGGCGGTTTCCCCGAGGCGGATCGCAGCGGCATGTTCGCCAACGTCAGCCACATGGTCGGCACGCAAAAAATGAAGGCCTATGACTTCAACGTGTCCGGCCCATATTCGTTGTTCGGACGCGAGCACGAAATGATGATTGGCTATGGCGAAGCCGAACGCAGCGAAGACAACCCTTACACGGTAGACGGCGCACGGTCGTCGGATTACGAGAAAGTCCCTGACTGGAAGTACATGGGCGGCATTCCCAAATTCCCCGACACCGTCACCAGCCTGAAAGGGTCCGATGAAAGCACCCGGCAAAAGGCCGGTTACCTGGCCACGCGCCTGACCCTGACCGACGACCTGCACGCGGTACTCGGTAGTCGCTACGGCAGTTGGGAGATCTCGAAAAACACCTACACATACGACAGCAACCTGCAACGGACCGGTGTTGAAGCCATCAGCCAGCAGCACAACGACATGTGGACGCCGTACGCCGGGCTGCTCTACGACCTCACGCCTGAATACACGGTGTACGTGAGCTACACCGACATTTTCAAGCCGCAGGAGGATCGCGACAGCAATCACCAATACCTGGAGCCGGTGGTTGGCAGCAACTATGAACTGGGGCTCAAGGGCAGCCTGCTGGAAGAACGACTCAACCTCGCCACCGCGGTGTTCTGGAGCAAGCAGGACAACGTCGCCGAACGCGACGACTCGGTGCCACCGGACCCGGTCACCGGCGAGGAATTCTTCAAATCGGGGGGCAAGGGCAACAAGGTCCAGGGCTTTGAAGCCGAGGTATCCGGCGAGGTGATGGCGGGCTGGAACATGACGGCTGGCTACACCTACACCCACTCGGCCAATGGCGAGAAGCAGCGCAACAACACCAACCAGCCGTTGAACATGCTCCGCTTCTCCACGGCCTATCGCCTGCCCGGCGACTGGCAGGCACTGACCGTGGGCGGCGCGGTGAACTGGCAAAGCGACGTCTACCGCGCCGCCAGACGCCCGGTCGGCCGTGGCGCCGATGGCGAAATCATCACCGCCAGCACCAACATCCGCCAGGAGGCGTACACCGTGGTCAAACTGATGTCGCGTTACCAGTTCGACAAGCACCTGTCGGCTTCGCTGAACGTCGACAACCTGTTCGACAAAAAGTATTACGACAACGTCGGGTTCTACAACGGCGTCTATTGGGGCGACCCGCGCACGGTCACCCTGAGCCTGGACTGGAAGCTCTGAGGTGGTTAATTCCCAAATAACGGAATCGGCGGATAATGTCCCGGCAACATTGGTTCATGGATGAAAGGCACCCGATATCCGTAGTGGGAGGCAAACCATGAAACGTACCGCGTTGATCCTCGCCAGTCTGATGATGTTCGGTTCCACCGCTGCCTTTGCCGAAGGCGGCGCCGAACGAATGAGGTACTACTTCGAAACCCTGCGACTCAAACAACAGCAGGCTAATGGCGTCGAAACCAGATCTATTGAACTGCGGGTTCCGAACGATCAAACGGCACAGGTGACCGAAACCTATCGGCCGAACTAAACGATGACTGACGGGCGTCCTGATGGACGCCCTTTTTCATGCCCGATTGAAAAGCTTCAAGCGCCCAGCAGTACACCGCAAAAGCCGCCGAGCAGCACCAGCAACCACGGCGGGCATCGCCAGAACAGCAACGCCATCAATGCCAGCACCGCCAACAGCACATCCAGCGGGCCGAGGATCGAGGTGGTCCACAACGGCTGATACAACGCGGCCAGCAACAATCCGACCACCCCGGCATTCACCCCGGCCAGCGCCGCTTGCACCCGGCCATTGCCACGCAAGCGCTGCCAGAACGGCAGGACGCCGATCACCAACAGCAGCGACGGCAGGAAAATCGCCAGTACGCACACCAGCGCACCACTCCAGCCGCTGATGGACGCGCCGAGAAACGCCGCGAACGTGAACAACGGCCCCGGCATCGCTTGAGCCGCGGCGTAACCGGCGAGAAACACGTCGTTGCTCAGCAATCCCGTGCCCACCACCTGACTTTGCAACAGCGGCAACACGACGTGGCCGCCACCAAACACCAGCGCACCCGTGCGGTAGAAGCCGTCGAACAGGCTGATCAGCGAGTCCGGCCAGCGGTGCGAAATCAGCGGTAAACCCAGAAGCAGAGCCACGAACAGGCCGAGCGCCAGCCAGCCTGCCAGTCGACTGACTCGAATCGACAGGCCCTCCTGCTGCGCTCCATTTGCGTTCTGTAGCAAGACCAACCCGATCAACGCCGCCACGGCCATCACCGTCATCTGCCCGGCAGACGTAGGCCAGAGCAACACCCCGACAGTCGCCACCAGCATGATGCCCACGCGCACCGGACCTCGGCATAACGTACGGGCCATTCCCCACACGGCGTGGGCTACCACGGCGACGGCGACGATTTTCAGCCCGTGAATCAAACCGGTCGGCAATGCCCAGCCACCGTGGGTGATGGCGAACGCCAACAGCGTCAGGATCAGTGCCGAAGGCAAAGTGAAACCCGCCCACGCCGCCAATGCCGCCGAATAGCCGGCACGGGACAAGCCCAGCGCCATGCCCACCTGACTGCTCGCCGGGCCCGGTAGAAACTGGCACAGGGCAATCAATTCGGCGTAAGCGGCTTCGCTCAACCAGCGCCGACGCTGAACGAATTCACTGCGAAAATAGCCCAGATGCGCGACGGGGCCGCCAAACGAGGTCAGCCCCAGACGCAGGAAGATCAGGAAAATCACCCACGGTTTGTCTGCCATGGGCGCCCTGCCCTGCGTGCCATCGAGGCTATTCATGGGGCGTTAAAGGTTCTTGGTCCAGAACAGCATTCGGCCATGGGCCGGGTCGATCATGCCGGGCGCAAATCCGAACTTGCCATATGACGCCTGCGCGACAGCATTGCCTTCGAGGACTTCCAGGGTGATCTTGCAGCAACCCCGTTGACGGGCGATGTCTTCAACCTTTTGCAGCATCCTCTGGCTCAACCCCAAGCCGCGAAACTTCGGCGCTACCGACACATCGTGCACGTTGACCAGCGGCCGGCACGCAAACGTCGAGAAACCTTCGAAGCAATTGACCAGCCCGGCTGGCTCGCCGCGGACAAACGCCAGTACGCTGAACGCATGAGGACGCTTGGCCAGCTCCCCCGGAAGTTGTTGCAGGAGGTCTTCGGGCAATGGCTGCTCGCCGCCCATCGGGTCTTCGGCGTAGGCATTGAGCACCACGCCGATGGCTTCGGCATGCAGTGGATTGGTGTAGCTGGCCTGAAGTACCAGAATTTCTGCGGATTCCTTTTCCATCGTCAACGTCCCGTCAAGTTGTCCCGGCACGTCTGTCGCACCGGGAGGTCGACGGACATTATCGCGAGGCGCCGTCTTCGACAACCCGAACCTTTCTCAAACGCCCCAGATCAGCGTTTCGGTCCAGCCCAGTTCGGTAAAATCCTCGGCCCTCAACCGCGATTCACCGGCGCAGAAAAATTCGTCCAGTTGCGGCGGTTTGACCGAAGTGCCGCTGAGCATGGCGTGAACCTGACCGCGATGATGAAGCTGGTGCTCGAACAGGTGCGACAGTAAGCGCAAACGGCTGTCATGTTGCGGCGTGTCCCGGGCGATGGTCACGATTCGCCCCAGGTCGGTGTCGCGCAATTGTTCGCAGTAGGCAATCAGGCGGCGGTCGACATACGCTTGTTCGCGCTGCAGCTCGTCGCCCGTCGTGAACGGTTCGTCCTCGGTGAAGAACACATAGCAATCAGGGTGCGGGTCGTGGCCGCGCAACTCCCGCTCCAGCGCATCCACGTAAAACCAGTCGCAGGTCAGGATGTGGTTGAGGGTGGCTATGAGGCTGGGAAAGAAGCTGACGCGCGGTGCCGCCAGTTCGGCCGGGGTCAACCGATTCCACGCTTTGGCGAGTCGGTAATTGGCCCAGGCATTCTGATAAGCCATGGTCAGCAAATGATGAGACAGGGGCTGATTCATCTTCGCGGCTCCCGGTAATTAGGCTTCGGCGAAACGTTGCAGCTGCATTTCCTGTAAACGGCTTAACGTGCGGCGGAACGGAAATTCCAGGTACCCCTCGGTGTACAGCACGGCCATCGGCACCTGCGCTTCGAGGTACAGCGGCACCTTACGGTCGTAGCACTCGTCCACCAGGGCAATGAAACGCCGGACACCGTCGTCATGCACTGACAATTGCGGCAGCTCGCGATCACCGGCCACGACCCGCTCGGCACCGTCTTCGGTGCCTCGGGCGATGCGTCCTTCGCGTTTCTGCGCGCTGAGATTGGGCACGTCACTCAACAGAATAGCGCTGAAGGTGTCGCACAGGGCCATGAAGTCCATGGCGGCAAACGGCTGTTCGCACAGGTCGGCGTAACGGCACCAGAGCACGGTGGCACTGGCCTGCACCACGTTGACTGAACGGTAACCGACCGTGATCGGCTCGTCGGACAGCGACTGCCCAACGGTCAGTGCCTTGAACACTTCACCGAGCGCGCTGGGCTGCCCGGGCGCCGTCACCCAGTAACGTTGCAGAGCAGCGCCGGGATGCAGGCGATGGTCTTCGCCGCCATCCACCGCGATCACCTGCATGTGCTTTTTGATTGCTTCAATGGCGGGGACGAAACGGTCGCGGTTGAAGCCATCGGCGTACAGCTGGTCCGGCGGCTGGTTGGAAGTGCAGACCACCACCACGCCCTGCTCGAACATCACCTGAAACAAACGCCCGAGGATGATCGCGTCGCCAATGTCGTTGACGAACAATTCATCGAAGCACAACACCCGCACTTCTTCGCTCAATTCACGGGCCAATGCCTTCAACGGGTCGGCGGTGCCGGTCAACTGAAACGAACGCTGATGCACCCAGCCCATGAAATGGTGAAAGTGCTGACGCCGGGCCGGGGCCTTCAGGTTTTCGTAGAACTGGTCCATCAACCAGGTCTTGCCCCGTCCGACCGGCCCCCAGAGGTAAACGCCAGTGATCGGCGCGCGGCCTTCATGCAAGGCTTCGTGGCATTTTTGCAGCGCCCACACGGCATGTTCCTGGGCTTCGTCCTGGACGAAACCCTTCTGTTCGATGGCGTGTTGCCAGGCACTTAAGGGAGAGTCGACATTCATGCGCGGGAGTATGCCACGCGTCAGGATTTACAGAGAGATGTCTAGCCTGGCGATCTTGCCCTGTTCATTGAGGCGGAACATGTACCTCAGTTCCAGGGGACTGCCGGGAAATGTCCCGGAAATCAGGTTGTGCACCAGGACTTTGCCGGTGCGCAGCTGAACGTCGAGCACTTCGACCCGTGGTTCGTAACGTTGCGCAGTGTCTTGCATCCATTGGGCGATGGCTTGCGTGCCGATCCGGTGCTGGCCCTCATCGAACACGTTGGCATCCTCAGCGAAAAAACTGCCAACACGCGAGGTGTCGCGAGCATTGGCGGCGGCAATGTAAGCGGCGATGGCGGGTGCCAGTGAAGAGGCTGGATTGGACATGGGTGCGGCTCCTTGTTTATTGATTCTGGAGCCATGCTAGAACAGGTCTGTGTCAGTTCTTGTCAGGAGTGAAACGCCCGGCCTCATCCAGTTGCATTTGCTTGCGCCAGGTGCGCAACAAGTCGCTGCGCCGCCCCGGATAGCGTTCGCCCTGCTCATGGGCAGCGGAAATCCGGTCGGTGCGAAAGGTGCGATAGGCACTGCGCAACTCACACCAGGAGACAATGATCCGCACCTCATTGAGAAAGCCCAGCGCCAGTGGCCAGATCAACCGCTGACTGGGCACCTGATGGGCGTCCGCATAGTCGATATTCAGTTTGGACTGATCGCGGATAGCTTGACGAAAGACGCTCAACGGCACTGCATTTTGCGGATAACCATAACCGCGCGGGCCCGGCAGCACTGTCGGATTGCGCAATGCATCTTGAGCTTCAGGGGCCAACACGGCCGCAATCTTCGCCAGAGCGTCGGCCGCGGCTTTGCTCAACACCTCGTCGCCACGCTGATCCACGTAACGCAAACCCAGCACGATGGCTTCGGTTTCGTCAGCATTGAGCATCAGGGGCGGTAGAAACAAACCGCTGCGCAACACATAACCGACCCCCGCCTCGCCGAAGATCGGTGCGCCCAGCGCGGTCAGTTCGGCGATGTCGCGGTACAGCGTGCGTTCGGAAATCTCCAGTTCACCGGCGAGCATTGCAGCAGTGGCCGGACGACTTTTACCTCGCAGCACTTGCAGCAACGTGAGTAAACGAGTGGTACGCGACACGATCGGCAGGCTCTTTCCTGAAAAGTCGTCGGAGCTTAGCAGAGGCTGCTGTCAGAAACTGGCAGGAGCAAAAGGCTGCGCGGACGCTCAGTCACACCTACTTTGTGGCGAGGGGTCGACTGAAGAAGCATTGCCCCGCAGGTCGGACCTTTTGCCCCGAATGAAAAAGCGCCTTGACGGCTCATAATGCTCACATAATATTAAATACATGTTGCTGGACATTTATATCCTCTCCCCGGCGTCGTTTTTCAGGAGTTACCTCGTGCATTACAAAGTCTTCGGCCGCAAAACCGGTTTGCGGGTTTCGGAACTGGCGCTGGGCGCCGGTAACTTCGGCACCGGCTGGGGCGTCGCCGCTGGGTGGTGGGTTCCTCACGGGCAAGTACCGCAGCAATGATGAGAACAACCGCGCCGCCAAACTCGGCATGCTGATTCACACTGAGAAAAGCGCCCACGAAACCGCCCTGCTCGACACGTTGCTCGCGGTGGCGGCTGAACTTGGAGCCACACCGACCCACGTGGCCATTGCCTGATTGCGGGAAAAGGCCAAGCGTTCGACGACGGCGCTGATTCCGATTCTTGGTTCACGTACTCGTGAGCAACTGGATGCGACATTGGGTGCGTTGAACGTGCAATTGAGTGCTGAGCAATTGTCGCGGCTTGATGAGGTCAGTGGTGTGTCGAAGGGTGTTCCGCATGAAACGATTACCGGTTCGGGGGCGCGCTATACCGGGGCTGAGGCCCTCGATCTGCCAATTATCCCGGTAGCCTGAAAAAGCTTCGCGGGCAAGCCTCGCTCCTACAGGTTCGATGTGATCCTTGTAGGAGCGAGGCTTGCCCGCGAAGGCGTCTTACCGGTTGACCTTATGTCTGGCCGCATACAGGCACAGCATTTCCATCGCCAATGTCGCCGCCGCCAGTGAGGTAATGTCCGCATGGTCGTAGGCCGGTGCCACTTCCACCACGTCCATCCCCACCAGATTGATCCCGCGCAACCCGCCGAGTATTTCCAGCGCCTGCATCGTGCTCAAACCGCCGCATACCGGCGTTCCGGTGCCGGGTGCGAAAGCGGGGTCGAGACAATCGATGTCGAACGTCAGGTACACCGGGTTATCCCCCACCCGCGCACGGATCGCCTCGACAATCGCCTCACACCCTTGCCGATGCACTTGCCGCGCATCCAGCACCTCAAAGCCCTGGTGATCGTCATTGGTGGTGCGCAAACCGATCTGCACCGAGCGCGACGGATCCACCAGACCTTCCTTGGCCGCGTGCCAGAACATGGTGCCGTGATCGACGCGCTTGCCCTCTTCGTCCGGCCAGGTGTCGCTGTGGGCGTCGAAGTGGATCAACGACAGCGGGCCATGTTTGCGTGCATGGGCCTTGAGCAGCGGGTAACTGATGAAGTGGTCACCGCCGAACGTCAGCATCGCGCAACCGCCGTTGAGGATGTGCTCGGCGTGGGCCTCGATGCTTTCCGGCACCGAGTGCGGCGAGCCGTAATCGAAGTCGCAATCGCCGTAGTCAATCACCGCCAGATGATCGAACGGATCAAAGGTCCACGGCCAGTGGCGTTCCCAGGCGATTCCCGTAGAGGCGGCGCGAATGCCACGCGGTCCAAAACGCGCACCCGGGCGGTTGCTGGTGGCGGTGTCGAAGGGCACACCGCTGACCACCACGTCGACGCCGCGCAAATCACGGCTGTAGCGACGACGCATGAAACTGGTGATACCGGCGTAGGTACTTTCGGCGGCAGTACCAAAGAGGCTGTCGCGGGTCATGGCCTGATCGTTTTGCATCGGGACGTCCATGGTGATCTCCTTATTATTTATTGGCGGCTACGGAAAGTGGTCCACAGACGAGTGCGCAAGCGCATGTCCTTGAGGCTCATGCTGCGGTCGGCGTACAGCCGTTCGCGGGTGTCCGCCAGTGGGTAGATGTCCGGGTCGGTGCGCACGGCTTCATCCACCAGCGGGGTCGCCGCCTGGTTGGCCGTGGCAAAGAACAACGTGTTGGTCAGCGCCGCCACGGATTCGGGGCGCAACATGAATTCGATGAACGCCCGGGCCGCTTCGGGGTGCGGTGCGTCCTTGGGAATCGCCAGGTTGTCCTGCCAGACCAGCGTGCCTTCCTTGGGAATCCGGTAGGCCACCTCAAACGGTTTGTTGGCCTTGCGCGCCTGGTCGGCGGCCATGCTGGCATCGCCGTTGTAAGTCAATGCCAGGCAAACACTGCCATTGGCCAGATCGCTGATCTGCCGCCCGGTGGCGACGTACAGCACATTGGGCTGCAACTGATGCAACAACGCCTCGGCGGCTGTCAGATCAGCCTTGTCGGTGCTGTAGGGATCTTTACCGAGATAGTGCAATGCCAGGCCGATCACCTCTTGCGGCGAATCGAGAATCGCAATGCCGCAGTCCTTCAGCTTGCTGGCGTATTGCGGCTTGAACAGCAGGTCGAGGCTGTTGAGCGGCACACCCGGCAAGCGTTGTTGCACCGCTTCGACATTCATCCCCAACCCCAGCGTGCCCCAGGTATACGGCACGCCATAACGATTGCCGGGATCGACGGCGGCGAGTTTTTCCAACAGGTCCGGGTCGAGGTTGGCGTAACCCTTGAGCCCTTCGTGAGCAATCTCCTTCAGCGCCCCGGCCGCCAAACCACGGGCCAACACGCTGGATGACGGCACCACCACGTCATAGCCGCTGCCGCCGGTGAGCAGTTTGGTTTCCAGCACTTCCGAAGAATCGAACGTGTCGTAGCGCACGTGAATGCCGGTTTCCTTTTCGAAACGCTGCAAGGTTTCAGGCGCCACGTAATCGGCCCAGCTGTAGAGGTTGAGGGTCTTTTCCTCAGCCTGGGCCGACACGGCCATGGTGAGGAACAGCGCGGGTAAACACAGCTTGATTGCGGGAGCCATGACGAACACCTGACCAGAGGAAGTGGTTGCAGCGTGCGCGCTCGGATACATTGGCGAAATATCAAGTTTGTTAACCTGACTTTATTGCGGAGTAATGTTTGATGCTCGGTCAACTCCACGACCTCGACCTGCAACTGCTGCGCTTATTTGTCCGCGTGGTGGAGTGCGGCGGTTTCAGCGCGGCGCAAGGTGAACTGGGTTTGAGCCAGTCGAGCATCAGCCAGCAAATGGCCAAACTCGAAACCCGGCTCGGCTATCGCTTGTGCAGTCGCGGCAAGGGTGGATTCAGGATCACGCCCAAGGGCGAACAGTTGCTGAGCGCAACACGCGGGCTGTTTGAATCCATCGAAGCGTTCCGCCATCAATCCAACGGCGTGGCGGGTCGTTTGATCGGCGAAGTTCGCCTGGGCTTGTCCGAGGCATTGGATCAATCGGTGCTGCAAAAAGTGGCCGATGCCATCCGGCGTTTTCGTGAACGTGACGAATCGGTGCGCATCGAGTTGATGAGCGCCATGCCCGGCGAGATGGAACGCCTGCTGCTGCAACAGCGACTGGACCTGGCGATCGGCTATTTCTCCCAGGTGCAAAGCGCGTTTGACTACCGCGAACTGTTCACCGAAACCCAACACCTGTACTGCGCCCCCGGGCATCCGCTGTTCACCGACGATGCGCCGGATGATCTGGCGTTGCAGGCGTGTGACCGGGTTGATCATCCTTATCGCTTTCTGCGCATGGATGAGCCCTTCCAAGGGAAGCTATGTTCGGCAAGGTCCGAGCAGGTCGAAGGCACCCTCGCCTTCGTGCTGTCCGGTAAACACGTCGGGTATTTGCCCAATCACTTTGCCCGCGGCTGGGAAGACAAAGGCTTGCTGCGCGCTGTGCGCCGGGATGACATGAGCTTCGACGTGGCGTTTCATCTGGCGCGCCATCGCGCTCAAGTGCCGGGGGATGCGCAGAAGGCGTTTGAAGAGGATCTACTCGCGGCGTTTGCCTGAGACCAGCGACATTCTCGTGGGAGCGACCTGGGTATCGGGCTCATCGCTCGCCTCGAAATAGTCTTTCTGGCATCCTGCGCCTCCATTTTCTGACCCGGCCTGCCTTTCGGCCCGCAAACAACCATGACCGCCTCTGAAAAAGCCCCTGCCCCGCGCCACAACGATCTGATTTACGGCCTTAACGATCGCCCGCATCTCACCGCCACGGTCTTCGCTGCCCTGCAACATGTGCTGGCGAGTTTCGTCGGCATCATCACGCCAACCCTGATCATGGGCGGCGCCCTCGGGCTGCAAAGCGAAGTGCCGTACCTGATCAGCATGGCGCTGTTTGTCTCGGGCCTGGGCACGTTTGTTCAGGCGCGGCGGTTCGGCCCGATCGGTTCCGGCCTGTTGTGCCTGCAAGGCACCAGCTTCTCGTTCATCAGCGTGATTCTCAGCGCCGGGTTCATGGTCAAGGCCCGGGGTGGCGGCACCGATGAAATCCTCTCGACGATCTTCGGTGTGTGCTTTTTCGCCGCGTTCATCGAAGTGGTGTTGAGCCAGTTCATTGGCAAGCTGCGGATGCTGATAACCCCCGTTGTGACCGGCACCATCATTACCCTCATGGGCCTGTCGCTGATCAAGGTCGCCATGACCGACATCGCTGGTGGCTTCGGCGCGGCGGACCTTGGCGCGGCCAGTCATCTGGCGTTGGCGGCGCTGGTGCTCGGCACAATCGTGGTGTTGAACCGGGTCGATGTGCCCTTCCTGCGCCTGGGGGCGATTGTCATTGGCCTGACCCTCGGTTATGTCGTCGCTTGGCTGATGGGCGACGTCAACTTCGCCAGCCTGCCCGACGTACCGCTGATGAGCGTGCCGGTGCCGTTTAAATATGGCTTCAATTTCGATTGGGTGGCGTTTGTGCCGGTGGCGGTGATTTTCCTCGTGTCGCCATTGGAAGCCGCCGGTGACCTGACCGCCAACTCGATGATTTCCCGGCAGCCGGTCAAGGGCCCGATTTACATCCGCCGGATCAAGTCCGGTCTGCTGGCTGATGGCCTCAACTCGGCCATGGCGGCGGTGTTCAACAGCATGCCGATGGTGACCTTCGCCCAGAACAACGGCGTGATCCAGCTCACCGGCGTGGCCAGCCGTTACGTGGCGTTCTTCATTGCTGGTTTGTTGGTGCTGCTGGGGCTGTTCCCGATGATCGGCGCGGTGCTGCAGTTGATGCCTAAACCGGTGCTTGGCGGCGCTGAACTGGTGATGTTCGGCACCGTGGCGGTGGCCGGGATCAAGATCCTCGCCGAAGCCGGTTTGCATCGACGCAACATGCTGATCGTGGCGATTTCCATCGGTATGGGCCTGGGTGTCGCCGCGGTGCCGGAAGTGTTGCGCGAGCTGCCGAAGGCGCTGCACAACATCTTCGAATCACCGATCACCGTCGGGGCGTTGTGCGCTATCGTGCTGAACATCTTCCTGCCCGAAGAATTCATCGAGCTGGAAGAGGACGATTTCGATCCGGAAGCCTCGATCCTCCAGGTCATGGAGAATCCGGATGTCCCGGCCAAGGGTGAACCCGCACGGCCTGCGGCGGTCGCACAGTTGAACCGCTAGAAAAGCTCAAGGGCTGAGCCGCTGGCGGTTCAGCCCTTTTCTACACGAGAGCCTGTCCATGCGCAGCGTCCACGCGACAATCCTTTCCCTGCTGTTGCTCTCCCTGAGCGCCTGCGCCCTCTTCCCCAATCGCGATCCGTTGAACATCAATGTGGTCGGCATCGAGCCGCTGCAAAGCCAGGACATGGAAGTGCGCTTTGCGGTGAAGATACGCGTGCAGAACCCCAACGAAACGCCGATCGACTACAACGGCGTGGCGCTGAATCTGGAGGTCAATGGCCAGCCGCTTGCCTCCGGCGTCAGCGATCAGTCGGGCTCGATTGCACGCTTTTCCGAAACCGTGCTGACCGTGCCGGTGAGCGTTTCGGCGTTCTCGGTGATACGCCAGACCCTGGGCCTGAGCCAGACGCAAACTCTGAACAATCTGCCTTACGTGCTGCGCGGCAAACTGGCCGGCGGTTTGTTTGGCACGATGAGGTTTGTGGACACTGGCAAACTGAGCTTGCCGGGGGCTACTGCCGGCACCTGGTAATCCCGAAAGATCCTGACGCTGGAGATCCCAATGTGGGAGCGGGCTTGCTCGCGAAGAGGCCGGCACATCCAGCATAGATGTTGAATGTTATGGCCCCTTCGCGAGCAAGCCCGCTCCCACAGGGTTCCTGGCCGGCCGGGAGATTGTGATGGACCCAATTCCAATTGTGGGAGAGGTTATGTGTTGAAACGGACGCCAGGTCTGGCTCGTTCGTCGACGCTCAGCTCAAACACATCCGGGCGCGCGTAGTGACCGACCACATCGAAGTCGTAGCGCGCGCGGATCAAGTCGTCGGTGTCGATTTCAGCGGTGAGCAACCCCGGCCCGTCTCGCAACGGCCCCGCCAGAATGTCGCCCATGGGCCCGACAATCACACTCCCGCCGGCAATCAGCGGCCGATCCGCCGGCCAGTTGGCGATCTCCACGCCCAAGGCCTGCGGTGAGTCCTGGACCTGGCACGCGCTGACCACGAAGCAGCGTCCTTCATGGGCGATGTGGCGCATGCTGACCTGCCACATTTCCCGCTCATCCACCGTCGGCGCGCACCAGACCTCGATGCCTTTGGCGTACATCGCGGTGCGCAGCAGCGGCATCATGTTTTCCCAGCACACCACCGCGCCGATTCGCCCGACCTGGCTGTCGATCACCGGCAGTGTCGAGCCATCACCCTTACCCCAGATCAGACGTTCGGTGCCGGTGGGCATCAGCTTGCGGTGCTTGGCGACCAGTCCGGCCTGCGGATCGAAATACAGCGCCGTGCAATGCAACGTGCTGCCGGCGCGTTCGATGACGCCGATCACCAGGTTGGCCCCGGTGCGCGCTGACAATCCAGCCAGTGCTTCAGTTTCGGCGCCGGGCACGTCGATGGCGTTGGCAAAATACCGGGCAAACGCCTCGCGACCTTCCGGCAGACGATAGCCCAGTTGCGTGCCGAAGCTCTCGCCTTTTGGGTAACCACCGAGCAACGCTTCAGGCATGACCACCAGCGCGGCGCCGGATTCGATAATCGTGTTTTCCCAGGCGAGAATCTGTTCAAGGGTTTCGGCCTTGCCACCGGGCAAGGCGCCGATTTGCAACGCTGCAACCATGGACTTGGGCATGGCGGTCACTCCGAAAGCAATGAGGTGTTGCCCATTCTCATGCGCCACGGGATCATGAATAAAGCCCGATTCACTGCTGAATGATATGAGCCATATGAATATCGCCACGGTTGACCTCAACCTGCTCAAAGTCTTCGAAGCGCTGCATGAAGAATCCAGCGCCAGCCGCGCGGCACTGCGCCTGAGCGTGACGCAATCGGCCGTCAGCGCGGCGCTGCGACGGCTGCGCGAGATGTATGGCGATCAGTTGTTTGTGCGCACCGGCCGTGGCCTGGCACCGACGCTCAGGGCCAACCAGTTGAAACCGGTGGTGAGCGACGCGCTGAACAAATGCCGTCAGAGCCTGGCGATGGTCGATCCGGCGGCCAATCATTACGACGGACGTTCGGTCACAGTGGGGTTGTCGGATGATTTCGAGATTGCCTACGGGCGGCGATTGATCGAGGCGATTGCGCTCAGTGCGCCGAAATTGCGCCTGATCTTCCGGCAGACTCACAGCCAGATCGTCGCTCAGGCGTTGATGGAACGCAGCATCGATCTGGCCATCACCGCAGGCGGGTTTACCGAGCGGTTGCTCAGCCGTCAGGTACTGGGTGAAGGCGGTTATCTGTGCCTGGTGGACCCGCTCAGCCTGACACCGGGGCAAACGGAAATCAGTCTTGAAGAATTTGTGGCCCGCGAACACATTCTGGTGTCGTCGGGCGGTTTCATCGGGATCACCGATGAAGGATTGGCGGCGCTGGGTCTGAATCGGCGGGTGTGCGCCTCGACGACACACTTTGCGGCGTTGCCGTACTTGCTTAAAGGCAGTCAGGCGGTGGCGACCATTCCGGCCCACGCCGCTGAAAGTATTGCGGCGCTCTGCGGACTGGTGCTACTGCCCTGCCCTTTGGCCTTGCCGCGCTACCCGATCGAACTCGGCTGGCGCACCAGCACGCAGCTCGATCCAGTGGTGTTGAAAGTGCGCGAGGCCATCGTCGCAAGTTTTGCCTGAGGCTGGCCTTACTTGGCGGCCATCAAGCGATTCACTTCACTGCGTACCATGTTCGCGAATTCCGGGGGCGACATGCCGTCGAGTTCCGAGCGAACCCATTCTGCCCATTTGCCTTTGCGCTTGGCGCGCTCACCAAACAACCGCGCGGCCTCGCCCTTGGATTTGCCAAGGTTGCTTTGCCAGAGGTCGAACAGACGGGATTTCTCATCTTCAAGCGCGGCGCGCTCAGCCAGGGATTTGTCGGCCAGATTGAAGCTCATGGGAATTACCTGCGCGTAAAATAGGCGACATCTTACACTGTAGGAGGAAATGTCCGACTCCGGATTTTTCCTCGGCGCACAGTCGATACGCAAACCCGCTGCAACTTTTTCAGTCGTGCAAGACTCCATTGTTCACTGCCCATTTACCTGCAAGGAGTACCCAATGGCCCGGAAAACCGCTACACAAATCGCCAATGACCAGATCAAGGATCAGGCATTCAGCGAACTTCAGTCCCTGATCGAAGAGTCGGAAAAACTGCTCAAGAGCAGTGCTTCACTGGTGGGTGAGGAAGCAGAGACCCTTCGCGCGCAAATCGCTCAGAAACTCCAGCAGGCCCGGGACTCGGTCACCAGTGTTCGCGACCGCACAAAACCTGTGGTCGACGCGACCGAGACGTACATCGGTGGTCATCCATGGCAAACCGTGGCCATCTCCGCCGGTTTCGGCCTGGTGGTCGGGTTGTTGCTGGGTCGCCGTTAAACGGTCACGCTTCGCTGGCAACACAGCAAAAAGGCGAGCTCAATGCTCGCCTTTTTCATGCCCGCGTATGGTGCAGGTCTCAGAGCCCTGCCAGTTCTCGCAGGTTTGCCAACGTCTGAGCATTCAACTGAATGCCTTGAGCGTTGGACTTGGCTCGCTGGTGGTGACGTCGATCGCCCGGCAGGCGCTTAAGCCCTACGCCGTGCATCTGCCGGACCAGTTCCTGGCTGCGCTCGGCGAAATTCTGCCCGGCCGCCTTGCTCGGGTCGATCACGATTAGCAGCTGACCGGTCCAGGGCGTCTTGGCTCCCGGGTGGTTCGACCAATCGAACTCGAAAGAGAAATTGCCGCCGGTCAGTGCCGCCGCCAACAGTTCCACCATCATCGACAACGCTGAACCTTTGTGCCCCCCAAACGGCAGCAACGCGCCCCCTTCCAGAATCGCCTTCGGGTCCTGAGTCGGCTGGCCAAGGCCGTCCACGCCCATGCCCGTCGGCAAGCGTTCACCTTTTTGTGCGGCAATCTGCACATCGCCATGGGCAATGGCGCTGGTGGCGAGGTCAAACACAATCGGTTCACCGTCAGCCCGGGGCGCAGCGAAGGCGATCGGGTTGGTGCCGAACAACGGCCGGTCGGCGCCGTGGGGCACAACACAGGTCATGCTGTTAACCACGCTCAACGCCACCAGCCCTTCATAGGCGAAAGGCTCGACATCCGGCCACAGTGCCGCGAAATGGTGAGAATTACGGATCGCCAGCACCGCGATCCCGGCGCTGCGGGCTTTCTCCACCAACAGTGCACGGGCCGCCGCGAGCGCGGGCTGGGCAAAACCATTGCCGGCATCGACCCGGACGAAACCCGAGGCAACGTCCTCGACCACTGGCACGGCCTGGCCATTGACCCAGCCGCTCTTGAGCGTCGATACATACCCTGGAATACGAAACACGCCATGGCTGTGGGCGCCATCGCGTTCAGCGCCGGCGCAGTTCAAAGCCAGGGTTTTAGCGACATCGGATGAAGTGCCATGGCGCAGGAAAATTTGCTCAAGCAATAGAACGAGCTCATCGAAATCGAGCGATGGGGTGGTCGAACTGACGGCCACTTCGGGCGTTGCGGTCATCTGAAGCTCCAGTTTTATTATTGAGTACGGGCACCAGGGAAACGAGGTTGCAGTGCAACCTGAAGCAGACGTCGATTAAGCGCTGTTTTACCGGCGTCCTGTCAAGTCTCGCCTGTTCGGCTCAAGCAATATGTACCGCACCGAAGCACTCCACTGACCTTAGTGTTTTTCCTCAAGCAATAGCCTGCGCCAGGCCGCTGATCGCAGCACATGAGGAAAAACCATGACTGAACCTGTAAAGCCTTACTTTTTCGACGAGGCGGAGCGTGCGTCCACTGCCAAACAGCCCGGTGACCGAGAAAAAGCACTGAATTTCACACTCGCCGACCTGAAATGGTTGAAGCACGTTTACCTGGCCACCCACGCTGCCCGCATTGCGCAAAAAGACCCTATGCACGTCTACCAACTGTTGCTGAAGGTGACGGGCACACCGGATATTCAATTGGCCGGCGCCTTTGCCATGAGCCGGCCTGACGATGCAGAGGTCACGCTCTACACACCGAGGAAAGGCTTGATCAAGTTTGCGGACATGACCGACCTCAAAAACAAGCTCAAGGAATGGCTGGCGCAGGCTACAGCGAAGCGGGAGCTGTTGCGCTTTCTCTCCATCGAACAACGCAGCGTTTTACCCGCCGCCACCGCACCCGATGTTTCCACCAAAGATATCGAAGGTGCGGTATTTCAAGACCAGCAACAGAACCTCGATCGCAATCAGGAACAGAACATCAAGACGATGAAGGATGAGCTGCTCAAGACGCCAACGCTGCAATCGTTGCTGGACGACACCCTCAAGCACGCGTTGCACAAAGCATTCCCCACACTGGACCAGCGCCTGACCAAATTGAAGAGCTTCATGAAGACCGTCTCAGCCTTCGACGGCAACGAAGACCAGCACACGATTTCGTCGATACCGCTGAGCGATGCGCTTCTGCATTTCTACCTGACCAACCACTGGCCCGCTGGCGATTCAAGAGTCTTCGCCAATCCCGAGCATAACGTGAGCAGCGACGCTGATAACCAGGCATGGGAAAGCGCGGTGAAGGAGATCGCGCAAAGCTTTACGCCTCATCTGCACAGCCTGCTCGCCTTGTTCTGGAACACCTCAATGAGCATTGGCTTGTCACGTCTGGATTTTTTCACCGAAGGCTTGCGCGACACCTTTCACACAAAGCTTCTACACCAGCGCCAGAACGGTATTTTAACGACGCAGGACTACCTGCAACTGATGAAAGTCAGCCTCTCGCCTGACGCGCACGATCCGCTTCGCGTCGAGAAAGTGCGTGTGACTGCGCCCTTCAAGCACTTTGCCGAGCTGGCCTCGACCTTGATGATCGGGGGCACCAACACCTTGGATTTTCTCTACACCCCCTCCAGAGGGATCGAAGCGACGAGCAATCTGCCGGCGGTCAAAAAAATCGTGCTGGAGATGATGAAAACCGAAGGGCATGAAGACACGCTACTCAATTTCATGTCGCTGGACGAACGCGCCACCTTTCTTGCGTTGGAGCCGGTTGAGCGCCTGATTGAAGGCAAACCGGTCATCGGCCCGGTGTTTAAACATTTGATGGTCGACATTCTTGGCAAGCAGCAGGACAACCTGTCCCATGCGCTGAGCCGCTTGCGCGAAAGCGCAGGTACGATCAACCCCCATGCCTTGCTCGACAGCGCACTGGATGTACGGGGATTGATCGATGATCGACTGCTGACTCCCGAACCTTCGGGGCGCTGGAGTATACGCGTGGACCGGGGCGGGAGCGCACGACCGGCCACCGTGCGTGCCGAGTCGGCCAAAGAGGAGCTGTCGCTGCTCAATGCTGTCGAGCAGGCGCTTGATCTCCTTCTGGAAAAACACCCGGCCATCTCCACGGCAACCCGCTCGATCGCCGACGCGCAGCGCGTACTGGGCCACTCCGTGGCGAGCTTGCAATCGAGTTTCACCCACACCCTGTCAACCGCATTGCGCAGTGAATTGAAGCTGCGTGCCGTCACGCGCACCTTGGGTGCGACGGAACAGGCCATCATCAAAACCGTGCTTGATAGCCCGATACACCTGCAGCGAGCGGCATTGAACGGCTTTTTGCCGGAGGTATTTTCCCTAGTGCTGAAGGCCGGCGACGCAACGGCCCCGTTGAAACTGGCCAGTTGTTTTGTGCTGACTGAGCGAGGTGGCCTGGACCCGGTGCATTCGGGCAAGGCGATTTTGTGGACGCCAGCGCTAGGGTTTGAAGCCTTCAAGGCGTTGACACCGTTGCTGACCGAACTCGGAGGACGCCTCGCAGACGTCAACCTTCGCTCAACGCTCCTGGAGAACCTTGGCCGCAGCGAGCGATTGCCTGGCAAGACTTACACGTTGGCGCCCCTGCAGCGGGTCTATGGGCATTTTCTTGACTATCTGCAAAAACCCTATGTGCACCTGGACCAGTCGTGCCTGACCAACGCGCTGGCGACCAAGCTCTCCGCCACGCCGCTGACCAGTCTCCTGAATCTGGTGGCGCTGCGTAAGCCGATGACAGGGCTCGACCGTGCGGTAGACATTGCGCGGTCACTGACGACGCAACAAAAACTGCCGGCATGGCTGGCCCAGGCGCCCGTCAACGATCTGATTCTGCATGCCGAGCTGCTTCAGCAATACCTCAACAACGTTAAAGACGACCAGGATTACCTGACCGGAATACGGTCACTGCAACGCACGGCACACCACGAACTTGAAAAACAACTCAAGGCTGCCACCTTCAACATCAATCCGGACAACGTCCAGGTCCAGATCAGCGCTCGCCCCACGTCTGCCGCCAGAACCCAAACCCTGACTGACTTTGCATTGACTCACCTCAATGAGCTGGATCACCTCCATTTCAAACTGGTGTCGCTGGATACCACCGTGATTCCCGAGGGCATGGACGAACGCTACATCAAGGACCTGATACGAAATCTGAAACCGGGCGAGCATCAGCAGAAACTAGTAAGCGACGCCTTGGCTGACACCCAGGCGAACGCGGACCGCAGGAAGCGGTTTTACACTCAATTACCTTGGCAGTTGATGCATTACGCCCATGCAGAACATCTGCAGGAACGTCTGAGCAAGACCGGATTTGATCTGATCCGGCAAGTCATGGACATGCCAGACGCTATTGCCCGCGCAGCCGTCGACGGTGCTCACGCGATCATCCGTCCGCTTGAGTTTTTGGGGATCAAGAGTGACCAGACAATCAAAGTGCCCGGTGTTTATCTGATCGGCTCATCGGCTGATCGCGCGGCACCCCAGGTGCTTGTTGCACCTCACAGCCCTCGACACGGGGTTAAGGAATATGAAAATGAAGCGCAACTGCTGGCAGAACTGAAGACCCGCGGACCGTTGCTCGACTGGCTACTGCTGAATCTGCCGCAGCCCGAGCGGATACTGCTGGAGACCCGCATGGCGACCACCCATCGCCGTGTTGCCAGAGCCGAGCCGAAGAACACGGGTCATCTCTCCACCGTGACTACGCTGGCCTCCAATCCGATCAAGGGGAACCTGTTCAAACATCTGCTCAATGACAACGCCGCGTTGCTGGGCCGATTGCTCGGTTGCCAGTCCGATGACAACAAACAGGGAGAATGGGCAACCATCAAGCATGTACTGGGCGAAGACCTGCACGCGGCCTATTCGTATTTCATGGGCAAACTCGCCTACCCGGAGACGGTGTGGCGCAGTTACCGCGATATCAAGCAATCCGCCGAAGACCTGCAAACCCATAAATGGGGCGGCGCCATTAAAGAGTTCATCAGCGGCATGGCCGAACTCTCTACGCTGCGCCAATCACTGGGGAATGAGACATTGCTGCCTTCGACACCCGCCACACCGGAGACAGAGACAGAGACAAAAACACCCGATACCAGGCTCAAATGGCAGGACATCGACGTCACCGCCCCCGAACGCACGAAATTGAAACGCCATGAAAGTATTAATGTCGATCTGGGTTCGCTGACATCAGACGCAAAGCTTGGGCTCTACACCCATCCAACGACAAAAAAACAGTACGGGCCGGTTGAAGGAAAGGTGTATCCGGTCATGAAGTGCGGTACCCACTGGCGCATCGGCGACACGAACACCCGTGGCCCGCTTCTGCGCCAGAACGGATCGAAACAATGGGTGCTTGATGGGCCGAAATCCGCGCCCCGCTTCAGCTTGTTCGGACGATGGGAGACCGCGCGATCAGTTTTTGAGGGCATGAACGTCGATGCCACAGGAATGCCCGCCATTCGTCGCAAGTTTCCGCAAAAGGCCCGCCAGATCGACGAAGCGCTGGACCTGGCAACGACTTATGCGTGGAACAGCTATCGAAATCTGCAACTGCTGAAGACTTCCGACGGCAAGGTCACTCCCGTGCATCAACTCGTCATGGATTTCATGGGTGTGCAGGAAGTGCTGCCGGCGCATGTCGAGAAGATTGAAAAAGTCGTCGGCGACGTTTTCACCGCGCTGCTGGAGCCATCACTCAGAAAACCGAAGTCCAGTCGTTTTGCGGTCGGCAGACTGACCGAAGACGCACATAACACATTTGCCTTCATCGTGGCTTCAGACGCCAACCGGAGAATTCACCTCGCGGAAAGATTCTTCGATCCCGGATTCGAACTTTACCGCCAACACCTGACCGACGCGGCCTTCCCTATCCACACCCATGCCCGAGCAGTGACCTTGATTCATGAGCTGTCGCACATGGCCTGTAAAACCGAGGACATTTCTTATCTCGATCCCGGCAGACCGTTCACCGAGCTGATTGGAACAGCCACTCCCCCGGCAACTGAACTCAAACGCGCCTTAACCGACGCTCAGACCACGGCACTCTCGATCAAGACGCCGTTGACCCAGCTGTTTATGACCCAGGATCCTGATACCGGTGTGTGGGAGGATCCAGGCAGTACGTCTTATGAAGATACGGATCGGGTGAAGGCGCATATTCTGGCGTTGACTGGCTCAGAAAACCTGAGCGGTGCCCGCCACACTTTCAAGAAAGATCCACTGGTCAGGCTGGCCGTGCAGCTAAGTAATGCTGACAGCGTCTCCTGGTTGGTCAGTCAATTGGGGCGCCAACTGCACGTCAGCACGCCCTGATGTCAAAAATAATTCTCAATTGATGGTTAATTGCCATGACGGCTGTTCTCGCATGCTTCCCCTCAAGGTTAGAATGCAGGAAATCAGGATGAGTCAATGACCGACAATTCTCTCTCGCAAGCCGAATATGACGCCATCACCGATGCCGCTGCGCACTGGTGCATGCGTCTGCACGCCGTCGACTGCACCGCCGAAGAGCGGATCGCCTTCGAACAATGGCGTGAAGCTCATCCGCTGCATGCGTTCGAGTACGAGGCCATGCTGGAGATCTGGGAAGTCGCGGGGGATTTGCCGCGCCCCGAAGCCTTCCCATCGGTTGCCCGCTTCAAACCTGCCACGCCGTGGCGTACGGTCGGCATTGCCGCCGCCGTTTGCGCCCTGGCGTTGCCGCTGGCGGCGTACAGCGGCTGGAACATGGGCTGGCTACCGAATTCGTATCAGCACTTCGACGCAAGTGACACGGTTCGTCAGGTCACCCTGAGCGATGGCAGCCAGGTGGAACTGAACCTGGGCAGCGAGCTGACCTTCAGCAACTACAAGGATCAGCGCCGGGTCACGCTGGAAAAAGGCGAAGCCTTCTTCAGCGTCAGCCACAACATGGCTCGCCCATTTATTGTCAGGGCAGCGGACGGCAGGATTCGGGTCACCGGGACCAAATTCAACGTCTGGATGTATGAAGATCAGGTGCGCGTTAACCTGATTGAAGGGTCGGTGCTGGTCAGCAGCAACGACGATCTTCCGGGCGACGGCTTGCGTCTCGGGCCGGCGATGCAGGCACGCTATAAACACGGCGACTTCACGCCGCAGATCAACCAGACCTACCCCAACGACAATTCCCTGGCCTGGCGCAGCGGCAAACTGGTGCTCGATGATCTGGCGCTGAACGACGCACTGCCGTTGATCAACCGTTATCTGAACAAACCGATAATGGTCGCTGACTACAGCACTGGCACGATTCGTCTGGGTGGCATCTATAACATCAAAGAACTGAACAACCTGGTGGCTTCCCTGCCCAAAGTGTTGCCGGTCTACCTGACCCGTAACAAGGAAGGTAATCCGGTGCTCAATTCGATCCCGCAACAAACCCCCAAAAGCTGAAAAGGCCGCAACCCTCAGCGGGATGCGGCCTTATTATTGCTTGAACTACACTCTTCTTACTGAGCGGCCACCTTCCCGGCTTTTTCATCCTGCTCGCGGATCGTCTGCGCCTGGTACTGCGGATCCGCGGTGATCTGTTGCTCGGTGAATGGCAACGGGCTCAGCTGCTTCTTCGAAAACGCCAGGGTCTGGTCCCGGGAATACTTCGACGTCGGGTCGCTGGACAACGAGAAGGCCAGCAGACCTTGAGCGTGCGGCCCCTTGTCATCAAAGGTCACCACCTGCAAATAGCTGGTGCCGCTGACGACTTCGAGTTTGCCATCGGTTCTCGGCACACTCTGGATAGCGTTGTACACGCCCAGCGTGCCCGGCCCGCCGTGGATCGGCGTCTGTTGGCCGCCGCTACTGACCACCTGAATGTCGCCCCAGCGGCTGTCATCCTTGAGCCCCAGTTTTTTCACCTGTTCCACCGACGCCAGCATCACCTCGCGAATCGCCTTGAGGACCTGCGGATTATCGAGCGCCAGCCCACGTGGCGTGTGCTGCGGGTCTTTCGGGTCGAACGCCACTCGCCAGATGCCCGGGACTTGCTGCAACGGTTCCATCACATTCTGGAAGTGAACAAAACCGAGCCCGCTGTCCAGATTCGCGCTGCGATCCCACGTTTTGAGGCTCGCACACAACGGAGCCAGCGCTGCGGCATCGGCGCCCAGATCACCGGCGCAAACTTGCAGCAGGTCCGGCATCACCTGCCCGGCCTGGTACACCTGATCATCCATCACCATCCGTTGCAAATCCGCCGCCGAGACCGGGCCAGCCTTGCTCAGCGTGCTCAGCCGGTCCAGGGCGAAACGTGAGCGCAGTCCCAGTGGCTGGCCTTCCTGACTGATCAGGGGCGAGAAACCGGTGAGCGGTTGCGCCGGGTTGGCCATCCACGCCGAGTCGTTGGAGTGTTGTACGTAGTCCTTGCGCAGCAGTTGCGGCAACTGGTCCGCCGCATAAATACCTTTTTGCGCCGCGTTCGGGTCGTTGTCCCAGGCACAGGCGCTGTTGGAACCGTCGAGGACGATCATCTGCACCCCGGCGTGCGGGTCGCTGCACTTGGCCAGTTTGTCGGCACTGACGTTCGGCACCACCGACAGGTTCATGTACAGCGTCTGTCCCTGATTATCTACCGCCAGGGTGTTGACCCACGGGATGCCCTGAAGCTCTTGCACCGAGGCCTGCAAATCTTTGAGGCTGGCGGCCTGGTTCATGGCGTACCACTGCTGCAACACCCGGTCGTTTTCCAGGTTGGCATCGCGCAGGCTGTAGGCGTATTGCTTGTCCCAGTCGAGTTTGCCGGGCCACTGCACGATCGGGCCGAATTGCGAACTGTAGACCACATGGGACAACGCCTGGGTCTGGCCATCGGGTTGCTTCACGCTCACCGTCACGGTCTGCTTGTCCATCGGCAGCGACTTGCCGTCGAGCAGGTAGCGGGTCGGATCCTTGGGATCAAGTTGCAGGCGATACAGGGTGAAATGCTTGGACGTGTCCACGGTGTGGGTCCACGCAAGGTGCTGGTTGAAACCGATGTTGATCATCGGCAGCCCCGGCAACGCTGCGCCCATCACATCCAGCTTGCCGGGAATGGTCAAGTGCATCTGATAGAAGCGCATCCCGCCAATCCACGGGAAATGCGGGTTGGCCAGTAACATCCCGCGGCCATTGAACGAACGCTCGCTGCCAACCGCCACCGCATTGCTGCCGCGATCCAGGGCAAAGCGCTGCATGCGCGAAGCCGCTACCTCAAATGACGACGCGTCGCCGGCCACTTGGGCGACGTCTTGTGGTGGCGTGGCGCCGGCCAGTGCTTCGGCGAACTGCCCTACTCCGCCTTCGACCAACAGACGGCGAGTCAACTTGACCAGATCCTGCGAGGTGATGTCCCGTACCCATTCGCCCTGACACTGCTGCGGCAAACCCTGTGCGCGACGTTCGCGCAGCGAGCGGTTGTACCCCGCGACATAACCTTCCACCAGGTCACGCACTTGCGGGGTCTGCGCCTTCCAGAATCCGGCGACGGCCTCATGGGTGTTGAGCCAGGTGAAGAACAGATCGCTGACCTGGTTCTCGCGCTCCTCGACCGTCAGCTGATCCGGGCCGAAATAGCGCGAACGTTCGCCATTGACGGTGACAATCTCATTGGCCAGCAAGCACAGGTTGTCCTGCGCGTAGGCGTAACCGATGCCATAACCGAGCCCACGCTCGTTTTCGGCACGAATATGCGGTACACCGAAACTGGTGCGGCGAATGTCGGCGCTCGCCTGCTCGGGCGTACTGCGCGCGTTTGCCCCAAGACTCAGCCCCACCAACATGCCCGCAAGGCTCAACCTGGTTAATTGCCTGGAAATAATCACGCTCGCTCCTGATCGAAAAGACAAACACCCTGCGTCAAACACGCACCGCGCCTCCCCCTAGGAACGAAACCCACGACAAAAATTTAGGCCCGCAAAGGCGCTTTATCCGGCCATCTCACAGGCCTGTGACGCGACGGTGACGAATTTTCTACATTCGAGCCTTCATTATTTGTCGTGCTCGTACGTCTTATTGAATGAGAGCACCCATCACATTTCCTGGCCGGCTCGGAAAAGGAGTTTTTGCATGTACAACTCGCAACTGCCAACGGACGGTGGTAACGCGCCAAAGGGCTCAGCCATGGGCGCCGGCGTCTTCAGTCAACGGGGCGAGCGCAATGGCAACGAACGGATCAGATTGCTGCTCAAAAGCTTTGGTCTGCGAACCAGCCTGATTCGCCTCAAAGTCATCGACGCCTTGCTGACCGCCGCCGAAAGCGAGCGCAGCCTGGGCGTGCGTGGGGTGCACGGCCATTTGCTGGACCTGGATATTCCCCTGTCCTTTCTCAGTGTGCGAGAAGTGTTGAAACGCTTGTGCAGCGAAGGCGTGATCACGCTCAATGCGGACAAAAGCTACAGCCTGCATCCAGACGCTGTAGCCATGCTTCATCGCGACTGATCAGCTCAAAGGTGCGTCGCTCAAGCTTTGACCTTGCGACGCATCACGCCATTGATCACCACCACGACCACCGCCACGCCGATGGCGATGTACTGAAACAGCTTCTCGCTGATGACGCCTGTGTTTTGCAGATACGAAAGACCGAACATGATCCCCAATACCACCAGGGAGATCAGAATCGAGTATTTCAAACGTTGCGATTGAGTCATTGCGAGTTCCTGAACCTGAAAAATGTATCCGGCTTGTATCCGAAAGCATGCCAAGCCCCTACCTGTGTGCGGGAATGGGACGCTGCAAACGGGGTCTCATGTTACAGCCGATGAAGAGATTTGGCTTTATTGCGGCGATAACCATGAGGATTTTCAAATGTTCCGTCGAATCACACTGCTGATTCCCCTGCTCGCTCTGCTGACCCTGAGCGGCTGCATCGTTTTCCCCCACGGCGGCTGGCACGGCGACCACCATTACGATCGCGGTGGACCGGGTTACTACCAGCATCGATAACGGTTGCTCAGGTCATAGAGCGTAATTAATTGAACATCCACTCGTAAGAAAAGAAACTTATCCAATCACAGCTGAACAAATGCCCGCCCTGTTGCGGGCATTTTCGTACGTGCAATTTCACTTCTGTTTTTCTTCCCTCTCCACATCGAAACCTGGCGAAAACTATTGAAGCTTTCAGTCTTAATAGTCTGTTTGAGGTATTCATACTCGTTTGATTATCTTGGCGCATCGCAATAAGACCCGTTATTTAACTTCAGGAAGAAGAACAGGGATGCCATGCACAAACCTCTAATAAACATCAGTTCCTATCATGTGTTCGGCTTCTGCCTTGCCATTACGCTGTTTGAACTTCTGACTTATATGGCCAGCGACATGATCATGCCCGCGATGTTGACCGTCACGGATGAACTGAATGCCAGCGCGCGTCATGTTCCCTACGCCTTCAATCTCTATCTGGCGGGCGGCATTCTCCTGCAATGGCTGATTGGCCCGCTGTCGGATCACTTCGGTCGTCGCCCGATGCTGCTCATCGGTTGCGCGGTATTCGCCCTGGCCTGTGGCGCAGCGTTTAGCGTGAACAGCATCTATGCGTTTAACGGCTTGCGACTGATTCAGGGCATGGGGTTGGGGTTTGTTATCGCGGTGAGTTATCCGGCCTTGCAAGAGGTGTTCTGCGAAGCCGACGCGGTAAAAATCATGGCGTTGCTGGGGAACGTTGCGCTGCTCTCTCCGTTGCTGGGACCGTTGCTCGGTAGCCTGTTGCTGGAATGGCTCTCCTGGCGGGAGCTGTTTTTGCTGCTGGGCATCGGCGGCATGCTGGTCTGGCTCGGGCTTTACGTGTTCATGCCAGAAACCGTGGGGACTTTGCGCCATGACGGCCAGCGACTGACCGCGGTGCCGTTTGAATGGCGCGGCACCCTACGCCGTTATGCTGCGTTACTCGGCAACCCGCGATTCCTCAGCGCCTCTGTTGCGCTGGGGGTCATGAGCCTGCCCCTGATTGCCTGGATCGGACTGGCGCCGCTCCTGCTGATCCACAATCAGGGACTTTCACCCCTGCAGTACGGCCTGTGGCAAATCCCGGTGTTTGCAGCGGTCATTCTCGGCAATTTGATACTCAACCGACTGATTGCCAACACTGAACTGCCGCAACTGATTCGATACGCGCTTTGGCCGTTTTGTGGCGGGCTCATCACCTTGCTTGTCATCGGTTTCTATGGCGCTGCAACACCCGTACTGATCAGCGTCCTGGCGCTGTACGCCGTCGGCCTGGGCATGAGCAATGCCGCTCTCTACCGGCTCGCGCTGTTTTCAAGTGACGACAGTAAAGGGCTGGTCTCGGCCATGATCGGCATGATTTCCATCGCCGTCATGGGCGGCGGCGGGTCACTGATTGCGGCGGCCGGCGCCGGCGACAGCCACGAATCCTTCGCCCTGATGGCGGGTATCGCAGGGCTCATGTGCCTGCTGCCCTTGCGCCTGTTTCTGCGGCGTTCCCACCTCCCGCTTGCTGCCTGACCCGATAGGTCCTTTGATGATCCAGTTACCCCACACCGATGCGCTTTGCGCGTTAACGCAACCCTATTGCCTGGATTCCGTGCCTGAAGGCCTGTTCGACCGGGCCATGGCGGAAATCAGCCTGTTTCATTGTCACCACACGCCTGGCTATGAGCGCTGGCTCAACAGCAACGGTCTTGATGCACAGGACCTGGAGACGCTGGATGACTGGTCAAGACTGCCGCCGATTTTCGCCAACTATTTCAAGCGTCACCTGTTGTACGGCCCCACGGGCGAAGGCGCGCTGGAACTGACATCGTCCGGCACCAGCGGCCAGAAAAGTCGCCTGCGTTATGACCCGCGCAGCATGGCCGCTGCCCAAGGCATGGTGAGCCACATTTTTCGCCATTACGGCTGGGACACTCCGCACAGTCCCTGCAATTACTTGCTCCTGAGCTATGAACCCAAGGCTGCGATTACCTTGGGCACCGCCTACACCGACCAGTTTCTGTGCAGCTATGCGCCGGTCAACCGTATCGCCTACGGATTGCGCCTGACCGGCAACGGTCATGAGTTTGATCTGTTTGGGGTGATCCACGCCTTGCAGGCGTTTGCCGAAGAAGGTTTACCCGTTCGCATTCTTGGCTTCCCTGCCTTCCTTTCCCACGCGTTGCAGCACATGGAAGACACCGGCGTAGCGGACCTGAAGCTGCCGGCCGAGTCACTGGTGTTTCTCGGTGGCGGCTGGAAAACCCAGGCGGCGCAGGAAATTCCATTGTCGCAATTGTATGAGCGGATCAACCGCCAACTGGGCATCGACCTGGCCCGCAGCCGGGACGGCTACGGCGCTGTCGAGCATGCAGTGCCTTACATCCAGTGCGCTCACCAGCATTTTCATGTGCCGGTTTATTCGAAGGTCTTCGTGCGCAATCCAGCCGATTTCACCGTCCAGCCCTACGGCCGGCGCGGCTTGCTGGAGTTCGTGTCGCCCTACATTTCGTCCAGCCCCGCGCACGCCGTGGTCATGGGGGATCTGGCGACGTTGCACCCCGGTGCAAGCTGCGGGTGCGGCTTGAAGACCGACTGGTTTGAACTGCATGGACGCGCCGGCACGACCGCCAGCCGAAGCTGCGCAATGGCCGCGTCTGAACTGATTGGAGGGATCTGATATGTACCTGATCAATGGCGAACTGCGTGACGATATCACCCTCGAAGCAGCGCTCGATGAGCTGCACCGACAACTGCCGCGACTGCTGAATACACCGATCGACAGCGACACCGTGATCGACGCAGCGGCCCGTTTCATCCTGCAATTGCAGGCTGGCAGGCTGGATGTGCCCCTCGACAACGATCAACGACTGGGGCTTGTCGAGTTCTGCCAGCGCAGCAACCTTGGCACCAAGCTTGACCGAGAGCTGGGTGTGCAACCGCGTTCGCTGCGGCGTATCGATTACCGGCAAGCGCGTTTTGAAAGTTGGCACCCGCTGGGTCTGGTGTTGCACGTGACGCCGGGCAATGCGCCGATGCTGGCGTTCTGCGCAGTCCTGGAAAGCCTGCTGGCCGGCAACATCAACTGGCTGCGCCCCAGCTCCAGCGATGAAGGATTGACCGCCCGGTTACTCGCGGCGCTGGTGCACTGCGACACCAGCGGCAAGCTGGCTGATTTCATTGCGGTGCTGCCAGTCGGCACTGCTCAGATCGCGCAACTCTGCACCCACGCCGATGGCGTCGCCGCCTGGGGCGGTGAAAAGGCCCTCAAGGCGATTCGTCAGCAAATCCCGGCCGGGTGTCGCTGGATCGATTGGGGCCACAGGATCAGTTTCGCTTACCTGTCGCCCGACGCGGCGAGTCCTTCGACGCTGGACGCGTTGGTGGATGAGGTGTGCAGTCTCGATCAGCAAGCGTGTTCCAGCCCGCAATGGCTGTTGGTGGACAGCAGCGATCCGGCGGTTTTGCGGGACATGGGTGAACGTCTGGCTGAAGCCTTCACACGCCGTGCCTCACAATGGCCAGCGCTGGTACCGACAGACCAGGAAGCGTCGGAGATCACCACCCGCACCGCCATGGCGAAACTGGAACATTGCTTTGCGAACCAGACCGGCCAGGTCTGGGCCGGCGAAGGATGGCGAGTCATCTGGGATCACCACCAAACGCTCGCACCGTCACCGCTGTTTCGTACGCTGCTGCTCAAACCCGTGCCGCAACACTTGATCGCCGAGACGCTATTGCCTTGGCGCACGGTCCTGCAAAGCTGCGCGTTGATTTGCGCTCCGGCAGAGACGCCTGGGCTGGTGCGGACGCTGGTCAACGCCGGCGTCACGCGTATCGCGCCGTGCGGGTTGATTCATGACGGCTACCCCGGCGAGCCCCACGACGGCGTCTACGCGCTGTCACGCTTCAGTCGCCGCCTCTCGGTGAGTCTGGCACCGGAGGTTGTATCTGGCCGGGCTACGCTCGATGCGCTCCCCTCCGCGCCCGATACACGTCATGAACCGATCATGGACAAAAACGCGTTCACGACCCAGCCGATCAACGCCGCGGCACAGTTGTATTTTCGCTCCGGGGGCAGCAGCGGTACGCCAGCCCTCGCCGGGTTCAGCTATCTCGACTTTCAACAGCAGATGCGCGCTGCGGCTGACGGGATGTTTGCCGCCGGCCTCGACCCGTCAACGGATCGGGTGATGAACCTGTTTTACGGCGGCAGCCTGTATGGAGGCTTCTCCAGCTTCACCAAGGTCCTGGAACAGATGGGCGTCACGCATTTCCCCATGGGGGCGCCGCACCATGATGACTTCAGCGAAATTGCGCAGATGATCGTTGATCACCGCGTCACCGTGCTGATCGGCATGCCAAGTACGTTGCATCGCTTGTTTTTCAACGAACAAAGCCGACTTCGCGCGTACGCCGGCATCGGCAAAGTGTTCCTTGGCGGGGAGCACCCCGGCCAGGCCAGCCTGCGCCTGATGGAAAGCTGCGGAGTCTCGACGATCCGCTCGGCGATCTATGGCTCGGTCGACGCCGGCCCGTTGGGGCATGCCTGCACGGCAACGGCAGACGGCGTCTTTCATTTGATGTGCGATACCCAGCATCTGGAAATCGTCCATCTCGAACACGATGTGCCAGTGCAAGCCAATGAGATCGGCAGACTGCTGTTTACTTCCCGGGCCCGGCAAGGCCAGGCCGTGCGCCGGTATGACGTTGGCGACACCGGGCGCTGGATACCCGGAGCCTGCCCTTGTGGACTCGACTCTCCGCGATTCGAATTGCTGCAGCGCCACGGCAAGCTGATACGCATGGGCACGGAATTCATCTCACCGTTGGCGCTGCAGGATTGCGTCGGAATGCCTGTTCAACTGGTCCTGGACCACGCCCCCGATGGCAGGGAACGGCTGAAGGTTTTAGCGAGCCTTGCGGCCGAAAAGGTTTATGAAAAGTTATTGACCCATGAAGCACTGGCCAATGCCGTGAACGCTGCGCTTTTAACAGTGGAAGTTCATGAGTGTGCTGAATCCGGGTTCACCAGAAACAAACACAGCGGAAAAACACCTTTGGTGATCGACAACAGAAAATAAACAGCTCGTTTGTCTTTCAACTATCAACTCGCCTGATAAAAAAGAGATCACAGTGAAAACAACTTATTCGCTTGAACAACTCGTGCCATACATAAGGCAACACTCAAACTTTTACCGCACACACCTGAGCCACTTACCGGCAGCGGGTATTACTTTAAAAGACCTGCCGCTGACCAACGTGGCCGACTATTGGGCTGACAGTAACGACCTGAATCATTGGCCTGTGCTGACCGGCAATGTCGATGACGCGCTGGTGTTTAAAACCGGCGGATCGACCAGCCACGGCAAACTGACGGTTTACTCGACCAGCGAGTGGCAGGCCTTGGTCAGTACCTTTGGATACAGTGTCTCCTCTCAACTGGAGAACGGCGACAGGGTCGCCAACCTGTTCTTTTCCGGCGATCTTTACGCCAGTTTTCTGTTCATCCACGACTCGCTCGCGCACGTCAAACGGTCCATCTGTGAGTTTCCGTTCACCGGCGAAGTCAGCATGGACGTCCTGGCCGATGCGATTGATCAGCACCGGATCAATGTGCTGGTCGGCGTACCGGCTCAGTTATTACGCTTTGCGGCGTACCTGACTCAGCATCAACGGGTGCTGTGCGGGGTTGATACGTTGCTGTACGGCGGCGAAAGCCTGTTCGCCCCGCAGTTGGCAATTCTCAACCAGGTGTTTCCCAACGTGCGCATCGCCTCAATCGGCTATGCCAGCGTCGATGCGGGCCTGATCGGGGCCACCGGCCGCGACTGCGCTCTGGGCGAGCATCGGGTGTTTGAACCTCAGACCCTGCTGGAAATCGTCGATGAGCTCACCGGTGAAATCATCGACGAATGCGACCGCACCGGATTGCTGGTAGTGACCAATCTGACACGCCGGCTCATGCCACTGCTGCGTTATCCCGTGGGCGACCGCGCCTGCTGGCGTGAGCCTGAAACCACCCCGATGCGCAAATTCGCCCTCAAGGGGCGCAGTGCCCATAGTCAGCGAGTGCGGGTGGGGTCGATGTCGTTGTTGATCGACGAAATACAGCAGATTGTCCAGCGCGTTGCTGACACTGACCAATGGCAATTGCGCATCGAACATGACGGCTACAAGGACATCGTGAGTGTGAAATGGGTGCCTGACGCTAAAGTCGCGACCACCGCTACGATGTGCCTGGCGCTGTATGAAGCGCTTGTGGCGCACCACCCCGCGCTTGAGCATCTGAATCGCGAAGGGCTGCTGGAGTTACGAGTGCTGTCCTGCACCGTCACCGAACTGAAGCTTCACCCTCGTTCGGGCAAGCAGATGCGGGTCCTAGACTTGCGCACCTATGACGCTTCATCGCTGGAGACTGCGTGATGTCTCATCTGATTTTTCGACGCTATCGTCCTTGCGACGCCCGCGCCGTGAGCCAGTTGTTTCGCGAGGTCTATGGCGATCATTACGTTCAACCGGATGTTTACCTGCCAAGCATGATCAGCCAGCACATTGCCGACGGCCGCTGGAAATCGATGCTGGCGGTGGACGACGTACGGGTTCTCGGGCATGCCGCGTTGTGCAGTGAAGCGTCCCCGCAGAATGCGGAACTGGCCCTCAGCGTGGTGCATCCCGCCGCGCAGGGGCACAGCATCGCGACCCGGCTGGGCCGAGAGTTACTGTTGCAGGCAGGGCCGCTGGGGTTTACAAGCGTCTTGATAAAACAAGTGACCCACCATCCCTACACGCAACGCATGGCCGCAAACATTGGCTTCCACAGCACGGGAGTGCTTCCCGACTACGTTCCTTCGCCGTTCGCCGAGCCGCACCCGGAAACCATCGTGATGGGTTGCTACCTGGTCGAAGGCCACGCGCACCCGCTCCCCGACATTCCCTGGCCCGAGCGTTACCGGGGGTTTATGCAACACCTGTGTTCGCTGTTCGGGACCCATCCGGGAACGACAACACCACCTGCGATGCCCTTACAGATCACGCAACACCATCACCGTTTCGACATAGTCATTCACCGCCTGACCAAGCGCCTGCTCGAACAGATACGGCAATTACCCGGACACTGGATGATCTCGACCCAACTGGCGTTGTCGCAGCACTTTGCCGAGGACCTGCACAGCTTGACGCGGCTTGGTTTCACCTTCACCGGGTTGATGCCCAAGCCCGGCAGTCATGGATGGTTCGCCCTGTTTCATCGAGGGGCACAGCCTCGGCACCTCAACCTGCATTGCCCCTACATGCAACAGTTGCACGACGACTTGCAGCGCAACACCGAATCACTGGGCAGCGCGCGCTCAGCCGCTTGAGTCTTTTCTGTGAAAGTCATTGCCCGGCTGCGCGCAAAGCTCCACGAGCCAGTCGACAAACACCCTCACCCGCCGGGACAACTGGCGGTGTGGGGGATAGAGCGCCGTCAATGGCATCCCGGGTGGCGGAGTCGCTTTGAGCACTTCACACAAACGGCCTTCGTTTAACTGTCGGGCAACGTGGTAGTAAGGCGTCTGGATCAGTCCGTAGCCTGCCTCACACGCCGCCAGATAGCCGTCGGCACTGTTAACCGACACATGCTTGGGCAGATCGATCAACTGAATCTGGCCGTCGACAACGAACTCCAGCCCGTAACGCTTGCCGGTGGTGCTGGAGAAATACTCGACCATCAGATGGCCCTCAAGGTCGGCCAGATGTTGAGGCGAGCCGTGGCGTTGCAGGTACTCCGGGCTCGCGCAGGTCACCTGGTCCAGCATGACCAGCGGCCGCGCCACCAGCGAATCATCCAGCGCCGAACCGCCGCGCAACACACAATCGACGCCCTCACGGATCAGGTCGACAGGTCGGTCATTCAAGCCAATATCCAGCTCGATCAGTGGATAACGACGGGTGAATTGCGGCAATGCCGGGATCACGATCAAGCGGCCGATCCCGGACGGCATGTCCACTCGCAGCAAGCCTTTGGGATTGTGGTGGGCGGCGGAAAACACCGCTTCGGTTTCCTCCAGGTCAGCAAGCAATCGCACGCAACGGGGGTAATAGGCGGCACCGTCGAGGGTCAGGCTGATCTGCCGCGTGGTCCGTTGCAACAGTTGCACACCAAGATGCGCCTCCAGTTGCTTGATCAGGATGCTCACCGACGCGCGGGGCAACTGCAGGCTGTCCGCCGCTTTGGCGAAGCCGCCCAGCTCGACGATTCGGGTGAACACGCGCATGGCGTTAAAACGGTCCATTGTCAGGTGATCCAAGTGATTATTTAGAAATTACGAACAGTGAAAGCAGTTTTAGCCGGTTTATCTTGTTTCTGTCGAGGTCAACACTCGGGGCTTACACCACAGGGAGTTGATTTCATGCAAACACGTCAATTGGGCAAAAATGGCCCGCAGGTTTCTGCCATCGGTCTGGGCTGCATGGGCATGACCGATTTCTACACGACCGGTGTCGATACCCGCGAAGCCACCGCCACCCTGCATCGGGCGCTGGAACTGGGGATCAACCTGCTCGACACCGCTGACATGTACGGCCCGCACACCAACGAAGAGCTGATCGGCAAGGCGATTGTCGGCAAGCGCGAGCAGGTGTTCCTGGCCAGCAAGTTCGGCATCGTCCGCGATCCGTCCAACCCCGACGCACGGGGCGTCAACGGTCGACCGGACTACATTCGCAAGTCTATCGACGGCACGCTTAAACGCTTGGGCGTTGAAACCCTGGATTTGTATTACCAGCACCGGATCGATCCGCAGGTGGCCATCGAGGAAACCGTCGGCGCCATGGCCGAGTTGGTGAAGGCCGGCAAAGTGCGTTACCTGGGGTTGAGTGAGGCGTCGGTGACCACGCTGGAACGTGCGCACAAGGTCCATCCCATCAGCGCGCTGCAAAGTGAGTATTCGCTGTGGAGCCGCGATCAGGAAGAGAACGGTTGCCTGGCCGCGTGTCAGCGCCTGGGCATTGCCTTCGTCCCTTACAGCCCATTGGGTCGAGGCTTTCTGACGGGTGCATTGAAAAGCCCGGATGACTTCGCCGCCGACGATTACCGTCGCTTCAGCCCGCGTTTTCAAGGGGAAAACTTCGCGAAAAACCTGTTGCTGGTGCAGCAAGTTCCGGCCTTGGCAGCCGACAAAGGTGTGACGGCAGGCCAATTGGCATTGGCCTGGGTGCTGGCGCAGGGTGACTACCTGATCCCGATTCCAGGGACCAAGCAGCGTAAATACCTTGAGGAGAATGTTGCCGCACTGGAGGTAAAGCTCAGCCGCGACGAATTGCACGCGCTGGAAGCGATCTTCCCGGCCAATGCCACCGCAGGATTGCGCTATCCAGAGGACGTGATGAAGTTGCTTGACCAGTAACCGACGCCTGGCCCACCCGGTCTGAGTGGGCCAGCACTACCGAATGTCAGGCCTTGGCGCTGACCCCACCATCGGTAGGTGGCACCGTCGTCCCATTGCCCTTGCCGTAAGTCTGCAAGTTCTGCAATACGTAGATCGCCGTCTTGTATTCCGGGATCAGGCCAGTGGCGTACTTGTCGCCCCTGATACTGTTGTTCTGGATGGTGTCCAGTTGCGTGGCGAAATACTCCAGCGCATTGAATTTTGCATCCGGGTCATTCTGAACCCCGAACCGGTCAAACTTGTCACCGGCATTCATTAACGTCATCCACGTAGTATCGGAAATCAGGCCTTTACCTCTAAGGAAGGCACTGAGCTTGCCCAGTTGTTTGGCGGAGACATTTTCCGGGTCGAAACCTTTTACGTTTCGGTGGATTTTCATTGCATCCATTTTCGCCGTGCTCAGCGCGTTTGGATTGGTCCACACCAGTGCCAGCATCTGCTTGATCCTGGCGCTTTGCGTTACAGGCTTGCCGCCGCCCGTATCTTTAACCAGTAAACCTGCCTTGGACGTCCAAGCCCCGGCATAGCCGATAGTCATGACTGCACTCCCGACTGCCTACAACCATTTCCGGTTTTTACAATTTTCGTACATTTAAGATACAAAGCACCAAGTGCCTTTATTCATTGGTCTAGACCAACTTTCCAACATTGGTCGACACAACTGATTCGGCTCGTAATGCGTCCTGAACAGTGCATTTGTATCCACATTGACACCCTTCAGGGGCTGACCGTCCGTCACCCAGCTCCATTCTTGTACGTTCGTACCTAAAGCTCGCCTGTTGCGGGCCGATAGCCCTTTGAAGCGCCGATCTTTCGATCGAAAACCACAATAAAAACGCTGCACAAGGACCGGTCCCATGCCCGCATTCCGCACTATCCAGGCTCGCTACACGCTGTTTCTGGTCCTGTTCATCTTGCTGTTGTTCGTTCTGACAGTGGTCGGCATCAGCCAGTTGGTCGCGCCTAAACTTCGCCACACCGAAGAACAGGTGGCCCTCAACCGCATCGCCGAAGTGGCCGAGCAAATCCAGGGCGAGCTGAACAAAGTTCAGGCGCAACAGCGCAGCATCACCCAGACCATCCCATTACTCGACAGCGCCGCCATCGATACGGTGCTGCCAGGCCTGGTCGATCAGTACGGCGAGTTGAAAGTGTTCGGTGGCGGGATCTGGCCGTTGCCCGGCCAGCGTGAGGCCGGACGCAACAAGTTCAGCACCTTCTGGCACCGCGACGCCTCGGGCAAGCTCGCGGTCAATACGTTCTGGAACAGTGATGCGGCCCCCAACTATTACGACCAGACCTGGTATAAGGGCGGCATGCAAACCCCGCGCGGCCAATGCGCCTGGGCTGCTGCCTATAAAGATGACGCCAGCGCCGAGCCGCGGACCAACTGCGCCATGGCCATTCAGAAAAATGGCGCGGCGTATGGTGTCTCGACCATCGACGTGACCCTGGGTTTCTTCAACGACTTGATCGCGCGTAAGGAAAAAGACCTCGGCGCAGAAATGCTGATCGTCGAGGCCGACGGCAAGATCATCAGCAACAGCTCGCGGATCAGCGGGCCGATCGTGCTGAAGAGCATCAGTGAACTGGCCAGCAACTCGCCCTTCGCCAGCCAAGTGAAGGCCGGCCTGCAAAACCGTGATCAGTCGCAGCGGGGCGAGTTCGATAACAACGGTGAAGCCAGCACCTTCTTCATGCGCCCGATCGAGGGCACACCGTGGTTCCTCGCCACTGCCCTGCCGACCAAGCTGATCACCGCCCAGCGTGACGATGTGCTCAGCACCTTGAGTCTGCTGCAAATCCCGATGGTGATCCTGCTGGTGTTGCTGCAGATCTACGCGATTCGCCAACTGGTTCAGCGCTTGAGAATTCTGAAGGCCAACATCGACGCCCTGTCCGCTGGCGATGCCGACCTGACCAAGCGCATCACCATCCGCGCCGAAGACGAGCTGGGCGCCATCGGGCACTCGGTCAACGCCTTCATCGTCTACTTGCAGAACATGATCGGCGAAGTCACCCAGGCCACCGGCGCGATGGCGTCCAGCCTCGACAACTTGCAGCGCACCTCCGCCCACACCAGCCAGATTTTGGTCCGCCATGCGTCTGAAACCGATCAGACGGTCACGGCGATCACCGAGATGAGCTCGACCGCCGAAAGTGTCGCGCAGAACGCCGCAGAAACCGCTGCCTTCACCCAGCGCGCCAACGAAAACGCTGACCGTTCGCGCGTCGTCGTTGGTGAAGCGTCCAGTAGCGTGATCGCCTTGATCGACGAAGTGGCAAGCGCCACCCATAAAGTTGAAAGCATGCAGGAGGATGCGCAGCGCATCACCGAGATTCTCGGGGTAATTGGCGCCATTGCCGGGCAGACCAACTTGCTGGCACTCAACGCCGCCATCGAAGCCGCCAGGGCCGGTGAGCAAGGTCGTGGTTTCGCAGTGGTCGCCGATGAAGTCCGCGCCCTCGCCGCCCGCACGCAGGCCAGCACTTCGCAAATCAATGAAATGCTCAAGCGCCTGACCCAAGGCGTGAGTTCGTCAGTGAGCGCCATGGAAAACACCCAGGCCAGCTGCCAGTCCGCTGCCGATGCCACGGCGCGGGTCAACACGGGCCTGGATGAAATGGCCGGTTCGGTCAGCCACATCAACAGCCTGAGCACGCAGATCGCCACCGCCGCCGAGCAGCAAAGCGCGGTGACCGAAGAGATCAACCGCAGCATGGTGCAGATCCGCCACATGGTGGATGAGCTGGTGAAAAGCGGTCAGGCCAGCGAGCTCAATACTCAGCAACTGCTGCAAGCCAACACTCGCGTCAGCGCGATCATGGGGCGGTTCAAGGTGCGTTGACCGCTGCTGATTGACAAGCTCCCTGTGGCGAGGGAACTTGGTCTGGTGAGGAGCTGGCGGTATTACTTCGAAACAACCTCGTATCTCTCCGGGGCAAAAAATGGTCAAAATGTATCTTTTTGGCCGCAACCCCGAGACGAGCCCCCCATGCGAACCCACCTGCGTCTGGTCGCCCTGAGCGCCCTTTTTATCTCCTCCCTGGTCCAGGCCGCCGACCTGATCCCGATCGAAGTCCACCGTGACGCCAACTGCGGCTGCTGCAAAAAATGGATCAGCCACCTCGAGGCCAATGGCTTCAAGGTTGAAGACCACGTCGAATCCAACATGAGCGAATTCAAGCAACAGCACGGCGTGCCTCCGCGCCTGGCGTCATGTCACACCGGCCTCATCAATGGCAAATTCGTCGAAGGCCATGTTCCGGCGGATCAAGTCCTTGCCTTGAGCAAACGCGATGACCTGCTGGGTGTTGCGGCACCGGGCATGCCGATGGGCTCGCCCGGGATGGAAATGGACGGCATGAGCGATGCTTATCAAGTGATCGGCCTGAAAAAGGACGGCACTGATGTGGTGGTGGCGGACTACCCTGCCCATTGATGGGCGGTGCGTACATCGGGCTTTTCTTTTCGGCATTCGGTGCCGCGACCTTGCTGCCGTTGCAGTCCGAAGCGGTGCTCGTAGGGCTGTTGCTCAGCGGGCAATACTGGCTTTGGTCGCTACTGGCCGTCGCGACGCTGGGCAATGTCCTTGGCTCAGTGGTGAATTGGTGGCTCGGCTGTCGCATCGAACGGTTTCGCGACCGGCGTTGGTTTCCGGTCAGCCCGCGCCATCTCGAACAGGCCCGAAAACACTATCAACGCTATGGTCACTGGTCATTGCTGCTGAGCTGGGTGCCGATCATCGGTGACCCGCTGACGCTGGTGGCAGGCGTCATGCGCGAGCCGTTTGGGCGGTTCCTGCTGATCGTAACCCTCGCCAAGGGTGCTCGTTATGGGGTGCTGGCCCTAGCCACGCTGGGCTGGATCGGTTGAACGATCAGGTGCGGCAATTGCCTGTGTTTAATGTCGCCCTAATCATGCCGATCCAGCATCGCTGTTTTCCAACGGAGTCCACCCATGCCCCTTGCTCTTTCGCGCTGGTTGCCCGGCCTGTTTCTGACAGCGGCATTGCCGGTTCTGGCTCATGCTGAAGGCCCGGAATACGGGCCGGAACTGCAAGGGTTCGAGTACCCCTACACGGTCAAGCACTTCGCGTTCGAGTCCCAGGGTAAATCCCTTCAGATGGGTTACATGGACGTCGCCGCCCACGGCAAGGCCAACGGGCGCAGCGTGGTGTTGATGCACGGCAAAAACTTCTGCGGCGCCACCTGGGACAGCTCGATCAAAGCCCTGAGCGAAGCCGGTTACCGGGTCATTGCGCCGGACCAGATCGGTTTCTGCACCTCCAGCAAACCGGACAACTATCAATACACGTTCCAGCAATTGGCGACCAATACCCAGCAACTGCTCAAAGCCCTTGGCATCCAGAAGACCAGCGTGCTCGGGCACTCCACCGGCGGCATGCTCGCCACGCGCTATGCGCTGCAATACCCCGATCAGGTCGAGCAACTGGCGCTGGTCAATCCGATTGGCCTGGAAGACTGGAAAGCCCTCGGGGTGCCGTATCGCACCGTCGATCAATGGTACGAGCGCGAACTGAAACTCAGCGCCGACGGCATCCGCACATACGAACGCAACACCTATTACGGTGGCCGCTGGAAGCCTGAATTCGATCGCTGGGTCGATATGCTTGCCGGCCTGAATAAAGGCCCGGGGCACACGCAAGTGGCGTGGAACTCGGCGTTGATCTACGACATGATCTTCACCCAACCGGTGTATTACGAATTCAAGGACCTGAAGATGCCGACGCTTTTGCTGATCGGCACATCCGACACCACGGCCATCGGCAGTGACATTGCCTCACCGGAGGTCAAGGCGAAGCTCGGTCACTACGACGTGCTCGGCAAGCAAGTGGCGAAACTGATTCCGCAGTCCACACTGGTTGAATTCCCTGGCATGGGCCACGCGCCGCAGATGGAAGAACCGGCGCAATTCCACCAGGCACTGCTCGACTGGCTGAACAAATCCAATCCCGTTCGTTGATGAGGTAAGGCTGATGGCTGTGCAGATTGCGGTGATCGATGATTGGCAGGACGTGGCCCGTGACGTGGTCGATTGGTCAGTGCTGGACAGCCTCGGCGAAGTGCGTTTTATCCATGACTATCCTGCCGACAACGAAACCCTGGCTGAGCGTCTGGGCAAGTTCGAGGTGATCTGCGTTATGCGCGAGCGCACCCGGTTTGATGAAGACCTGCTGCGCCAGTTACCCAAGCTCAAACTGCTGGTCACTGGCGGCATGCGCAATGCCGCGTTGGACCTCAAGGCCGCTGCTGCTCTGGGCATCCAGGTCAGTGGCACCGACAGCTACAAACATGCCGCTCCGGAGCTGACCTGGGCGCTGATCATGGCCGCGACCCGCAATCTCGTGGTCGAAACCAATGCCTTGCGCGCAGGAAAATGGCAGCAAGGCCTGGGTGGCGACTTGCACGGCAAGACGCTGGCGATCCTCGGCCTCGGCAGCATCGGCAAACGCGTCGCGCAGTTCGGTCAGGTGTTCGGGATGCGGGTTATCGCGTGGAGCGAAAACCTCACGGCCGAACGTGCCACCGAGGTGGGCGTGACCTACGTCAGTAAGCAGGAACTGTTCGAGCAGGCCGATGTGCTGTCGGTTCACTTGGTGCTCAGTGATCGCAGCCGGGGATTGGTCGGCGCCCAAGCGCTGAACTGGATGAAACCTTCGGCGCTGCTGGTCAACACCGCCCGCGGACCGATTGTCGATGAGGCCGCGCTGATCAAGGCGTTGCAGAAGAATCGGCTGGCGGGGGCTGCGCTGGATGTGTTCGACGTCGAGCCATTGCCGGTGAATCATCCGTTCAGAACGCTGGACAATGTGTTGGCGACGCCCCATGTCGGGTACGTCAGTCGACAGAACTACCATCAGTTCTTTTCGCAGATGATCGAGGATGTCCAGGCGTGGTCTGCCGGTGAGCCGATTCGGCTTCTGAGCTAAGACCGCAGCGCCGCTCTCGCACTCGATCAATGTTGATCAGTTCGTCAATACTGAACGCGAAAACCACGTATCCTCTGCGCCCGTTTCACGTCCAACCTCGCGAGGGCAGTTTGTCTAAAGGTATCGCTTTATCGGTCTCGGCCTCGGTGCTGTTTGCCGTCATGTATTACTACACCTCGTTGCTCACGCCCCTGAGCGGCGTGGAGATTTTCGGCTGGCGCATGCTGCTGACCGTGCCGTGCATGACCGTGTTCATGGTGGTCTCCGGCGAATGGAAGCGTGTGCTCGAAATTTTCCGGCGCATCGCTGGCAATCGGAAATTGATCGCCGGCCTGGTCGCCTCTTCGGCCCTGCTCGGTGTACAGCTTTGGCTGTTCATGTGGGCGCCACTCAACGGCTACAGCCTGGATGTGTCGCTCGGGTATTTTCTGTTGCCGCTGACCATGGTGCTGACCGGGCGGATTGCCTATGGCGAGCGCCTGTCCTATTTGCAAAAAATCGCCGTGATGCTGGCCTGCCTCGGCGTGATCAACGAGGTGTATCAGGTCGGTGGTTTTTCCTGGGCGACCTTGCTGGTCTGCATCGGCTATCCCCTGTACTTCATCCTGCGCAAGCGTCTGGCAGCCGACAACCTTGGCGGTTTATGGCTGGACATGGCGTTGACGCTGCCGGTGGCGTTCTGGTTCGTGCAGAGTGGTGAGCAGGGTTTCGGCGTGTTTGATCAACATCCGTGGTTGTCGCTGCTGATCCCGATACTCGGGGTGATCAGTGCGTCGGCGCTGGTGGTCTACATCATCGCCAGCCGGCTGTTGCCGTTCAGCCTGTTCGGGCTGTTGAGTTATGTGGAACCGGTGTTGCTGCTGGGCGTTGCGTTGCTGCTCGGGGAAAGCATCAAGCCTGGGGAATGGCTGACTTATATTCCGATCTGGTTGGCGGTAGTGGTGCTGGTGTTTGAAGGCTTCAAACACCTGGTGCGACAACGACGCAAACCAATGTAGGAGCGAGGCTTGCCCGCGAAGCTTTTAGCGTCTTCATCGGCCCCTTCGCGGGCAAGCCTCGCTCCTACATTGGTTTTGCATGATCCAAAAAAAACCGGCCAGCATTGTTGCTGACCGGGCTTTCTTACATCTGATGCGGCTTATTCGGTGGCGAGTACACCACGACGAACCTGATCACGTTCGATCGATTCGAACAGCGCCTTGAAATTACCTTCGCCGAAACCATCGTCGCCTTTACGCTGGATGAACTCAAAGAACACCGGGCCCATCAGGGTTTCCGAGAAGATCTGCAGTAGCAGGCGCTTGTCGCCCGACTCGGACGAACCGTCCAGCAGGATCCCTCGCGATTGCAGCTGATCGACCGGCTCACCGTGGTTCGGCAAACGGCCTTCGAGCATTTCGTAGTAGGTTTGCGGTGGCGCGGTCATGAAGCGCATGCCGATGCTCTTCAGGTGATCCCAGGTCTTGATCAGGTCATCGCTGAGGAAGGCCACGTGCTGGATGCCTTCACCGTTGAACTGCATCAGGAACTCTTCGATCTGCCCGGCACCCTTGGACGATTCTTCGTTTAACGGGATGCGGATCATGCCGTCCGGCGCGGTCATGGCCTTGGAGGTCAGGCCGGTGTATTCACCCTTGATGTCGAAGTAACGGATCTCACGGAAGTTGAACAGCTTCTCGTAGAAGTTGGCCCAGTACGCCATCCGACCGCGATAAACGTTGTGGGTCAGGTGGTCGATGATTTTCAGACCAGCACCGACCGGGTTACGGTCCACACCTTCGATGAACACGAAGTCGATGTCGTAGATCGAGCTGCCTTCGCCGAAACGGTCGATCAGGTACAGCGGCGCGCCGCCGATGCCTTTGATCGCTGGCAGGTTCAGCTCCATCGGGCCGGTTTCGATGTGGATCGGCTGGGCGCCGATTTCCAGTGCGCGCTTGTAGGCCAGCTGCGAATCCTTGACGCGGAACGCCATCCCGCACACCGACGGGCCGTGTTCGGCCGCGAAGTATGAAGCGACGCTGTGCGGTTCGTTGTTGAGGATCAGGTTGATCTGGCCCTGGCGATACAGGTGCACGTCTTTGGAGCGGTGGGTCGCGACCTTGGTGAAGCCCATGATCTCGAAGATCGGCTCCAGGGTGTTCGGGGTCGGCGATGCGAGCTCGATGAATTCAAAGCCCATCAGGCCCATTGGGTTTTCGTATAAATCTGCCATTTTGGCGCCTCATCATTTTTTAGAATTAACGGAACGTTAGTTGCTAATAATGCTGAAGCCGGCGGGTGGCGCGCAGGAGATGCCCCGCACGCTGCGGGCGAGGAAGTCACCGTAGATCAATTGAAACCCGAAACTTTTCATTGTCGACCCAAGGCTGATGCGGGCGAGGCTTCTGCTTCCAGAAGACGATTATTATTGTATGCGTAACCCGATTCTACACAGCGTAAATAGGTTTGTCCGCCTTCTGTATCAAATCCCCTTTTTCCCTGCTCGCGCAAGGGGTTTGTTGCACAGGAAAATCCCGGCGAGAATCAGCCCTCCTCCCAGGCACATCGCCAGCGTCAACTGCTCGCCCAACAGCAACGCGCCGAGGATCACGGCAGTCAGCGGATTCAAGGCAATGAACACCCCCGAACGTGTCGCGCCGATTTGGCGAATGCCGTCGTAATAGCCGATGTAGGCCAGCGCCGAGCCCAACACGCCCAGGTACATCAGGCTCAGCCATTGTTGCGGACCAAGGCCGAGGAGCGCGCTGACACTCAGTTCACCGCGCACCGCACTGGCCACCCAGAGCATCAGCGTGCCCAGCAGAATCGAATACGTCACCGTCTGCACCGGCCCCAGCGTCTGGTTCAGGTCCTTGGAGAACAGCGAGTAAATCCCCCAGCCGAGCACGCATCCGAAAATCAGCAGGTCACCGATCCAGGCGTTAGCATTGCCGGCCAGCAGTTGCGGGTTTCGGCTGACGATCACCAGACTCGCCCCGGCTATGCACACCGCGATCCCGACGACCTTCGTCCGGCTCAAGCGCTCCTTGAAAAGCAGCCATGACGCCAGTCCGATCACGGCGGGGTTCAGCGCCACGATCAACGACGCTCGCGAAGCATTGATGTAATGCAGCCCGTAAAAAAAACACAGGTTGTAGAAGAAGATCCCGAAGAACCCCAACAGTGTCAGTTGCAGCCATTGCCTGGGGCTCGGTTTCGCCAATGGCACGCGGGCCAGCAGCAAAAACACCAGCAACGCCACGCTGGCCAGCAGGAATCTCAGACTGGCGGCGAACAACGGGGTGAGGCTGTCGGCGAGAAACCGGCCGGCCACAAACGTCCCGCCCCAGATCATGGTGACGGCAGCGAGTTTCAGATACACCGGGACATCCGATGACATGGTTTGCGCATAGCTATTCATAAGGCGTCAGGACTTTAATCGGGGGTAGATGTATCATTGGATTAATGCGCGATCATCGTAAAATGAGTAAAGACTCATGACCCTGACACAACTCGAGATTTTCTCGCTGGTCGCCGAACTGCGCGGCTTCACAATGGCGGCCAATCGGTTGGGGATTTCCCAATCGGCGGTGTCTCACGCCCTGAAGTCGCTGGAACAGGAATTGGGGGTCGAGTTGTTCAGGCGCCACCAGTCTCAAATCGAACTGAGCGACATCGGCCAACAGCTCTTATCGCGCGCCAGGGCGATGCTCGGGTTGGCCAACACCTTGCGCCAGGAAGCCGCCGACGCCCGCGGAATGAAGCATGGCACCCTGCGTATCGGCTCGTTCGGCCCGACTTCATCGATCAAACTGCTGCCACAGATCCTGCAGCACTACCGCCCCGCTCACCCCGGTATTGAAGTCCACATCGACGAAGGTCCGGACCGGCAGATTCTCCAGTGGCTGGAAGAGCGGCGAATCGATATCGGTTTCGTGGTGCTGCCCGAAGATCGTTTCGACACCTTCCCACTGATCGAAGACCGGATGGTCGCGCTGCTGCCAGCCGGTCATCCGCTGGCGGAAAGCGACAGCCTGAGCTTGAGCGACTTGTGTCACGACCCGTTCGTGCTGACCGAAGCCGGATCTTCGGAGCTGGTTTCACGGCTGTTCAGTGCTGCCCGGTTGACACCCAACATCCGTTATCGCTGCTCGCAGCTACTCAGCACCCTCGACACCGTGGGCCGTGGCGATGCCGTGACCGTTGTCGCCGAAGGCTCGTTGCCCGACGACAACGACAGCCGCTACGTGAAAAAACCGCTGTCGCCACCCGTTACTCGGCAGGTGTGCCTGGCGGTGCTCGACCAGCGTCAGTCGTCGCCCGCAACGCTGGCGTTTATTCAACTGGCTTCAAGCCTGAGCTATCGTTGAGCGGCAAAAGGATCGACGACCATCTATCATGCCCACTACATGAACTCTTTTTGGGGGACGTGCCGTTATCCTCCCAGCATTTGAGAGCCGTACCTCATCGTCACAGGCTTCGCAAATGCCACTGAACGCCAAAACCCGCAGCAAGCGCGGCAAACGACTGGTTGTAACGCTGCTGAGCGGCTTGCTCCCAGTATTGTTGGGGGGCGTCATCCTCTATATGCAGGCTGAGCGCACGCTCCAGCAAAGTACCGAGCTGACGGCCGAAGAAGCCGTCCGCCAATTCGAGTTGATACTCGACAATACCGCCCAGGCTGCGCGCGAACTGCTGCCGCTGGCCGGCCAACCTTGCAATGACGTCAAACTGGCCCTGCGCGAGCAGGTTACCCGCCGACCGTTCGTGCGCTCGACGAACCTGGTGTGGGACAACAACATTTATTGCAGTTCGTTGTTCGGTGACTACCAGGAAAAGATCAGTGCCGGCGACTACCCCAAAGGCCAGTTGCTGCTGATGAAAGGCAACCCGGTCACGCCCGATACTGCGTTACTGGTGTATCGACTCAGTGAAGGAAAACAGGGCGCGATGAGTACCCTGGACGGCTATCACCTGAGCAACGTGCTGCGCATGATCGGCCGCAAAACCGTGTTGTTGCTGCAAGTCGGTCCCAGCTGGTTATCTGCCGATGGCGCGTTTCATGAAGGTGTTCTGATGGCCTCGCCAGTGGCGCCAATTGAACTGACATCTTCGCGTTATGCCTTTGAGGTCGCCGCCGGTTTCCCCGAGGGTGAAACCTGGCGCTACATGAGCAGCGAGTATCCACCGCTGTTCAGTTTGCTTATCTTCTTCGGGATGGTGTCGGGCGCTATCGGACATGTCCTGCAGAAACGCTCGTCATCCCCCAGTCACGAAATGCAGCGTGCGCTGGAGTCTGCCGAGTTCGTTCCGTATTTTCAGCCCGTGGTGCATGGCGATACTAAAACCTGGTCCGGGGCCGAAGTGTTGATGCGCTGGAACCATCCGAAGGAAGGCCTGGTGCGCCCGGACCTGTTCATTCCTTTTGCCGAGCATTCCGGGTTGATCGTGCCGATGACCCGCTCGTTGATGCGACAGACCGCAGCATTGTTGGCGCCTGCTGCGTCGTCGTTCGACGGTCCGTTCCACATCGGCATCAACATCACTGCCAGCCATTGCAAGGACCTGGATCTGGTCGAGGACTGCCGTGAGTTTCTCAGTGCCTTTGCGCCGGGCGCCATCAATCTGGTGCTGGAGTTGACCGAGCGCGAACTGATCGAGCCGACAGCCATCACGCACCAATTGTTCGAGCAGCTCCACGCATTGGGCGTGATGATCGCCATCGATGACTTTGGCACCGGCCACTCAAGCCTCGGTTACCTGCGTCAGTTCAATGTGGACTTCCTAAAGATCGATCAGAGTTTTGTCGCGATGATCGGCGTTGACGCGCTTTCCCGGCACATTCTGGACAGCATTATCGAACTGTCGGCCAAGCTTGATCTGGGGATCGTCGCCGAAGGCGTGGAAACCGAGGCGCAAAGTGACTATCTGGCCGCCCATGGCGTGAACTTCCTGCAAGGTTATTTGTTCGGTCGACCGATGCCCGGTGCAGAGTTCATTAATGCATTAAGGCACCATTAACCGGCGGTTTTAAGCGACGAGACAACGAAACAGCGCACCAAATTGAATCAAAAGTCTACTGTTGTTACATGAAGAAAAAGACAGGATTTACTCTTGGCCAATTAACTACTACAATTTTTCATGCCTGTGCAAGATTGGCAGGTGAGCCACTATCACCGAGTCGCTTCAAGGCTCTTGGCTTATAGCTTTGTTTGCGGTTGGTATCAGCCAAACACACTATTGGAGTAATGAATTTGTCCAGACTCGCTGAATTTCGTGCCGCTGAAAAGGCCCTTCAAGAACAGCTCAAGCAGCTGGAATCGCTGAAGAATGATGCCGGGCTCAAGAAAGAAATCGAGTTCGAAGAAAAGCTCCAGGGGCTGATGAAAACCTACGGCAAAAGCCTGCGCGACCTCATCGCCATCCTCGATCCGAACCCGGCAAAATCCGGCCTGCAGACAGCAACCCCTAAAACCCGCCGCGCTCGCGTGGTCAAGGTTTACCATAACCCGCACACCGGCGAACTGATTGAAACCAAGGGTGGCAACCACCGCGGTTTGAAAGCCTGGAAGGAACAGTACGGTGCCGCTACCGTTGATTCCTGGCTGCGAGGCTAAGCACTCGCGGTGATAAAAGAAGCCCTGCCAATGCATGGCTTTTTTATAAACGCCTTCTAAATGCAACGAAAGGAGACGATCAACTCGCTACTTGCCGACTCAACTTTGTGCTTAATCCGTTTGGGTATCTAAAAATTTCGGATCGCGCTGAAATCTGCAGTCATGCAAACCGTCAGCTAAAGTTTCAAGCTGTTACGAGCTGCTGCTATTTCGTCCTGACTTGCCTTATAAGCCTCGGACTGCCCCGCGTAGGAAAGAACATAGGCCTTATCGGCATCCACCGCCGCGACCAATGTTTGCGACAGCACATGTCGACCATTCTGTGTAATCGTGCAGGTAGTTTCCAACCCCGATAAGCGGCTCAAGGGCGCTGGATGAATTTTGTTGCAGACACTTTGATAGCCGCTTTGAAAAAAGTCTTTCTGCACCGACTTGCGCATTTCCAGCATCACGCCTTCCAGATTGACCTGATGACTGCTTTCTACTGGAGTCATGGTCAATTCCATTACCAGCACCGGTGTTCCGCCCTGGTCGACTTTCACCGCGCGCTGCCGGACAACCTCTGGTTTGGCGTCATCTTGCGGCACGGCTTCAACCTCCCAGCCATTTGGCCAGGTCACCACCGGCGCATCCGCATGAGCGCTAGTAGCACCTGACAGCAGGCAAAACAGGACCAGCGTCGATTTACAGAATCGGATCATTGCAATGAACACTCACGGATTGAACCGTAAAGTCTGAGCCTCGCCCGTCCGTCAGGCAATAGCCGACTGTTTGCGTTTGGTGATGTCCCAGCCCTTGCGTATCATTGTCGCCATTCGTTAGCCCCACTTATTTTCCGGAGGGCCCATGAGCCTGCACGAATTGAACACTTTCCCCGGCGTGACCGCGCAACCTGACACCGCCACCCAGAAGTTCGTCTTCAACCACACCATGCTGCGGGTCAAAGACATCACCAAGTCCCTGGATTTCTACACGCGCATCCTGGGTTTTTCGCTGGTGGAAAAACGCGACTTCCCGGAAGCCGAATTCAGCCTGTACTTCCTGGCGCGGGTCGATAAAGCCCAGATTCCGGCCGACGCTGCCGCCCGTACCGAATGGATGAAATCGATCCCGGGCATTCTGGAATTGACCCACAACCACGGCACCGAGAACGATGCAGATTTCGCCTACCACAACGGCAACACCGACCCGCGCGGCTTCGGCCATATCTGCATCTCTGTGCCGGACATCCGTGCCGCTTGCGAACGCTTTGAAGCGCTGGGCTGCGATTTCCAGAAACGCCTGAACGACGGTCGCATGAAGAGCCTGGCGTTCATCAAAGACCCGGATGCGTACTGGGTTGAGATCATCCAGCCAGCCCCGATGTAACCTCCACCACCATTCCCCGGTGGGAAGGTGTGAGGCACAAAAAACCCCATGATCACTCATGGGGTTTTTGTGTTTTCAGCGACGACGTTTATGCCGGCGCGGAGGTGCGGATCAGGTGATCGAATGCGCTCAGCGAAGCCTTGGCGCCCTCGCCCACCGCAATCACGATCTGCTTGTACGGCACGGTGGTGACATCACCGGCAGCGAATACGCCCGGCATCGACGTTTCACCGCGGGCATCGACGATGATCTCGCCGCGAGGCGACAGGTCGATGGTGCCTTTGAGCCAGTCGGTGTTGGGCAGCAAACCGATCTGCACGAAGATCCCTTCCAGTTCCACGGTACGCAGTTCATCAGACTGGCGATCTTTGTAACGCAAGCCGTTAACCTTCTGACCATCGCCCAACACTTCAGTGGTTTGCGCGCTAGTGATCACGGTGACGTTCGGCAGGCTGTGCAACTTGCGCTGCAACACCGCATCGGCACGCAGCTGCACGTCAAACTCCAGCAAGGTGACGTGTGACACGATGCCCGCCAGGTCGATGGCCGCTTCGACACCGGAGTTACCGCCGCCAATCACCGCCACGCGCTTGCCCTTGAACAGCGGACCGTCACAGTGCGGACAGTACGCCACGCCTTTGTTGCGGTATTGCTGCTCGCCCGGGACGTTCATTTCACGCCACCTCGCACCGGTCGCGAGAATCACTGTCTTCGCTTTCAGGGTCGCGCCGCTGGCGAAGTGGATTTCGTGCAGCTCGCCACTTTTACCCGGCACCAACTTGTCGGCGCGCTGCAGGTTCATGATGTCGACGTCGTATTGCTTGACGTGTTCTTCCAGCGCCACCGCCAGTTTCGGCCCTTCGGTTTCCTGCACGGAGATGAAGTTCTCGATGGCCAAGGTGTCGAGGACCTGACCACCAAAACGTTCAGCCGCCACACCGGTGCGAATGCCTTTACGAGCAGCGTAGATCGCGGCCGAAGCACCCGCTGGACCACCACCGACGACCAATACGTCAAAGGCGTCCTTGGCGCTGATCTTCTCGGCTTGACGCTCGATGCCGCTGGTGTCGATCTTGGCGAGGATTTCTTCCAGGCCCATGCGGCCCTGACCGAAGTTAACGCCATTCAGGTAAATGCTTGGCACGGCCATGATCTGACGATCATCGACTTCAGCCTGGAACAGCGCGCCGTCGATGGCGACGTGGCGGATGTTCGGGTTCAGTACCGCCATCAAGTTAAGCGCCTGGACCACGTCCGGGCAGTTCTGGCAGGACAGCGAGAAATAAGTCTCGAAGCTGAACTCGCCTTTGAGCGAACGGATCTGTTCGATCACTTCAACGCTGGCTTTCGATGGGTGGCCGCCGACTTGCAGCAATGCCAGCACCAACGAAGTGAATTCATGGCCCATCGGGATGCCGGCGAAACGCAGGCTGATATCGGCACCCGGGCGGTTGATCGAGAACGATGGTTTGCGTGCATCGTCACCGTTATCGAGCAAGGTAATTTGGGTAGAAAGACTGGCAACGTCTTTGAGTAATGCGAGCATTTCCTCGGATTTCGCACCGTCGTCAAGGGAGGCAACGATCTCGATCGGCTGGGTGACCCGTTCCAGGTACGATTTCAACTGGGCTTTAAGATTGGCGTCCAACATACGGGCGATTTCCATGCAGTTTGGTGAAGAGACGTAGACATAAAAAAACGCCCGAGCGAATCTCGCCCGGGCGTTTTTGAGGGCGGTAGCAGCTTACTTAGGTGCGGAAACCCGCCCTGATGATGCTTTCACAGACTTAGATCTTGCCGACCAGGTCCAGGGACGGCGCCAGAGTGGCCTCGCCTTCTTTCCACTTGGCTGGGCAAACCTGGCCTGGGTGAGCAGCGACGTATTGAGCAGCCTTGATTTTGCGCAGCAGCTCGGAAGCGTCACGGCCAACGCCGCCATCGTTCAGTTCAACGATTTTGATCTGGCCTTCAGGGTTGATCACAAAGGTGCCACGGTCAGCCAGGCCAGCGTCTTCGATCAGCACGTCGAAGTTACGGGAGATGGCGTGAGTAGGATCGCCGATCATGGTGTACTGGATTTTGCCGATGGCTGGCGAAGTGTTGTGCCAGGCAGCGTGGGCAAAGTGGGTGTCGGTGGAAACGCTGTAGATCTCGACGCCCAGTTTCTGGAACGCGTCGTAGTTGTCAGCCAGGTCTTCCAGTTCGGTCGGGCAAACGAAGGTGAAGTCGGCTGGGTAGAAGAACACGACAGACCACTTGCCTTTCAGGTCAGCGTCCGACACTTTTACGAAGTCGCCATTTTTAAAGGCGTCTGCTTTGAACGGTTTAACTTGGCTGTTGATGATAGGCATCGATGACTCTCCGTCAGGGTTGAAAAGTTCGGTTGAGAAGTTGATGGGGTGAATCCTACCCACTCGATCGCCGCCTGGCTCATTGGCAAAGCTCATGCTGCTGATTGGTTTTCGCTATTAGCGGACAGTATTAATAGAAGAAAACGGTATCTAGCGCGCCAATGGCTTTTCAGCGACTCGGGCCATCCCGAGAAACGGGCTGGCTTCAACATAGCGCATGGCCGACTTCACATCCTTCCAGCCCACATAATTCATCAACGATTTCAAATCCCAACCGCTCTGATGGGCCCAACTGGCAAAACCGCGTCGCAGGGAATGGCTGGTGTAGTGGTCAGCTGAAATGCCGGCACGCTCCAGGGCCTGGCGCAGCAAGGGGATGATGCTGTTAGCGTGCAAGCCCTCCTCACTCAAATGGCCCCAACGGTCGATACCGCGGAACACCGGTCCGCGGACCAGCGCGGCTTCGGTGATCCACTGGATGTAGGCGTTCACCGGGCAGAGTCGCTGCAAGGCCGGGGTCTGGTAAGTCTTGCCGAGGTTCTCGCGATCGCTCTTGCTGCGCGGCAGGTAAAGGGTGATGCCTGAACCGGCGCTCGCCCGCACGTGTTCGATCTGTACGCGGCACAACTCATCACTGCGAAAGCCACGCCAAAAACCCAGCAAGATCAGCGCGGTGTCGCGTCTGGCGCGAAGCAAACCCGGCTGATCATTGTGCGCCTTGGCGGTTTGCGCCTCCAGTTCCAGCCAGGCAACCACCTGCTCCAGATGCTGAAGCTGCAAAGGCTCGGCCTGTTTCTCCTGAGCCGGGTGCAGCGCCCGTATGCCCTTGAAGACCTTGCGCACCACCGGCGACTTGGTGGGATCGGCAAAACCCTGGCTGTTATGCCACTGCGCCAACGCCGACAACCGCAGCTTCAACGTATTGATCGACAGCACGCCCGCATGGGCCACGAGATAACGCGCCACGCTGTCGCTCGTTGCAGGCAGGAAACCACCCCAACTGACTTCGAAGTGCTCGATGGCCGCCCGGTAGCTGCGACGAGTGTTGTCGCGGGTGGCGGCTTGCAGGTAGCGATCCAGATCAGTCATGGGCTCAATTCTCTAAAACGTACCGCTTTCGCGGGATAAAACCTGCCGCACGGCGTATCACACGGGGTAGTACCAGTATATCCCGTATCAATAACTCACAATTTTTATCTTCTCAAACAAGATGGTACACTGCGTACTTTGGTGGCATGTACCACAGTACGAAATCGTAGGAGAACACATGGCTCGTGGCGGCGTAAATAAAGCAGTGGTGCAGGCGGCACGCTTGGCAATCCTCGCCCGTGGCGAAAACCCCAGCATCGATGCAGTACGGATCGAAATGGGCAATACCGGCTCGAAAACCACCATCCACCGCTACCTGAAGGAGCTGGATGACGGCAGCGAACGCACCGAAACGCCTTCAGAGCCCATCGATGATGAGCTGGCAGGGCTGGTTTCGCGCTTGGCGCAACGCCTCAAGGAGCAGGCGCAAGAACCCATCGACCAGGCACGCGCGCAGTTCGATCAGCAACGAAAAGAGTTGGAAATCCAGCTGACCGAAGCCCGGCAAGCCAATACTGAATTGCACCAGCAATACGAGATTCAAAGCCTGGCACTGACTCAAGAGTCCGAGGCCCTGCAAGAAACCCGCTCCATGCTGCAGACCGAGCAAACCCGCAACGCCGGACTGAACCAGGCGCTGGCCGATTTCGAACTGCGCTTGCAAGACAAGGATGAGCAGATCCGCTCATTGGAAGAAAAGCACCTGCACACGCGCGATGCCCTGGAACACTACCGCAACGCCGTCAAGGAACAACGCGAGCAGGAGCAAAGTCGCCACGAAGGCCAGGTGCAGCAAATTCAGATGGAACTGCGCCAAGCCCAGCAAAGCGCATTGGTGCGTCAGGATGAGATTACTCAATTGCACCGCGACAACGAGCGCCTGCTCACCGAGAACCGCGGAACGCTACGAGAGCTGGGGCTATTGCAGGAGCAACTGAAACACACTAACGGCCGTCAGGATCAACTGCTGGAGCAGGTCAACCGCATCGACAGCGAACGCACCCTCCTCCAGGAACGCTTGCGCGCCGCCCTGCTGGAAAGTCAGTCGCTCAAGCAGAACGTCGACGAGCAGTCGCAGATAAACAAAATGCTGAAGATGGAATTGCTCAAGACTCAGGCGAGCCTCGATGAAAGCCTGCGCCTGGCGGCTGTCATTGCAACAGCACCAGACGCATCAGAGAGCGAAAAGAGCGATTAACCGGCAACCGGCGTACGCATGGTGACGAACTCTTCGGCGGCAGTAGGATGCACGCCGATGGTTTCGTCGAAGTCGCGCTTGGTCGCGCCAGCCTTCAAGGCAATTGCCAGCCCCTGAACGATCTCGCCGGCATCCGGCCCGACCATGTGGCAGCCCAGAACCTTGTCGGTCTTGGCATCGACGACAAGCTTCATCAGCGTGCGCTCCTGGCATTCGGTCAGGGTCAGCTTCATCGGGCGGAAACGGCTTTCGAAAATCTGCACGTCGTGGCCGGCTTCGCGCGCCTCTTCCTCGCTCAAGCCGACAGTGCCAATGTTCGGCAGGCTGAACACGGCGGTCGGGATCATCTTGTAATCCACCGGGCGATACTGCTCAGGCTTGAACAAACGACGCGCCACAGCCATGCCTTCAGCCAGGGCGACGGGGGTCAGCTGAATACGGCCGATCACATCGCCAAGCGCCAGGATCGACGGCTCTGCGGTCTGATATTGGTCATCGACCTCGACGAAACCTTTCTTGTCAAGTTTGACGCCGGTGTTTTCCAGCCCGAGATTGTCGAGCATCGGACGGCGACCGGTGGCGTAGAACACACAATCCGCCTCCAGCTCGCGACCGTCCTTGAGCGTCACCTTCAGGCTGCCATCGGACTGCTTGTCGATGCGCTCGATGTCGGCGTTGAACTGCAGGTTCATGCCGCGCTTGGTCAGCTCTTCCTGCAAATGCTTGCGCACTGCACCGTCGAAGCCGCGCAGGAACAACTCACCGCGATACAACAATGTGGTCTCGGCACCCACCCCGTGGAAGATCCCGGCAAATTCGATAGCGATGTAACCACCGCCCACAACCACAACGCGCTTCGGCAGTTCTTTTAAGAAGAACGCCTGGTTGGAACTGATCGCGTGCTCGTGCCCCGCAATCTCCGGGATCTGCGGCCAGCCACCGGTAGCAATCAGGATGTTCTTGGCGGTGTAGCGCTCGCCATTGATCTCGACCGTGTTCGGGTCGACGATTTTGGCATGACCTTCATGCAGGGTTACACCGCTGTTGACCAGCAGGTTGCGGTAAATACCGTTCAGTCGATTGATCTCGCGATCCTTGTTGGCGATCAGCGTTGCCCAATCAAACTTCGCTTCGCCCAGTGTCCAACCAAAGCCCGAAGCCTGCTCGAAGTCTTCGGCGAAGTGCGCGCCATAGACCAGCAACTTCTTCGGCACGCAGCCGACGTTCACACACGTACCGCCCAGGTAACGGCTTTCGGCCACCGCCACTTTCGCGCCAAAACCAGCGGCAAAACGCGCAGCCCGCACACCGCCGGAACCGGCGCCAATCACATAAAGGTCAAAATCGTAGGCCATTTTCAATCTCCTCGGCAGGCAACCAGCATACCTGCGGGCTGCCGTTGAGCAAGCATTACGCTGAAATGTTCGGGCCGTGCGATACGCAGCCCAACCTGCGTTTTTTTCAATGCCCCTTTGCAGATTGCGTTTTCGGTGTCCGGAGAGTGCGCCGAGCAATCAAAATCGCCATGAGTGCCAAGCCGAACGTCACCCACGAAACCAAACCGATTCCACCTTCGAATGCCCTTCCCGCCTGCGTCATCAATTCTCTTGCTTGATCACCCGACAAGTCTGCCGCCACATGATGAGCGCCAGCTAGCGTCTCACTCGCCAGCATCATCTGCACTTCGCTCAGAAACCCCGGAAGCTGCAATGCACCGCGATAGTAGGCAGTGACGAGACCGCCGAGCACTGTCGTCCCCAAAACTACGCCCACTTCATAGGCCGTTTCGCTAATGGCCGACGCAGCGCCCGCCTTTGTCGGTGGTGCGGCTGACAAAATCACATCATTGGACACCGTCGCGATCGCGCCCACGCCAATGTTCAGCAAGGCAAAAGACACCACTAGAACGGTCAGGCTACTGCCAATGCTGGCGACCAGCAAAAACGCCGCTCCAGCAAACGCCATCAACATCGGAATCAGCACATGCACCTGTAATCGCTGTGCAACAGGCACGACCGCCATCCCCACTACAATCGCCATGATCTGACCTGGGACCAACGCGAGGCTAGCACTCAAGGGCGACATCAGAAGAACGATCTGCAGGAACTGAGTGGTAAAAAATACGAAGCCGACGAGGAACGCAAGACTCATCAAATTGATCGCGACAGACCCGCTAAAGGTGCCATTGCGGAACAGACTCAGGTCCATCAGCGGCACTGGCAGTCGTAACTGTCGACGCACAAACATCCAGCCTGCAACTGCGCCTACTGCAAATGTTGTCAGCGCCATCCAGTCGATACCACTACTGGCGCTGTGTTTAATGCCATAAACAATGGCACCAAGGGCTACCATCGATTGCAGGATGCTTACCGGATCCAACGATCCTGAAGCATCTCGCTCGGATTCGGGCAACAACAGTGGCCCCAATACCAGCAGTGGCACCAACACGGGCATCGCCAACAGGAAAATCGCCCCCCAACTGAAGAACTCCAGCAACACCCCGCCTACCAAAGGACCGAGTGCAGAGCCGACCGTCAAAGTCGTTGCCCAGATCGCGACTGCTAGTCTGCGTTCTTCTCTGTCCTCGAACACCGAACGTATCAACGCCAATGTTGAGGGCATCAGCGTTGCACCGAAAACGCCCATACAAGCTCGCCCGGCAATCAGTTGCGTGGCGGTATCGGAATACGCGGTTAGCACCGACACAATGACAAACCCCAAGGACCCGGCCAGCAACAACTTCCGATGACCGATTCGATCTCCCAGACTACCCATCGACACCAGCAATCCCGCCAATACCAGCGAGTAAGCATCGATCATCCACAACTGCTGGCTAGCGCTCGGATGCAGGGCCTCGGCAATTTTTGGTAACGCAAATCCAAGCACCGTATTGTCAACTGTCACCAGCAATACAGGCAGCATCAGCACGCTTAGGCTTAACCAACGCTTTGATCTTGCGCCGCTATGAATTCCCTCATCCATCAAACTCATTAGCCAAACTCCCTGTCACCGCAAAAAAATTCACGGAGCATTCAGCAATGCTGCCGCGGACCACCTTGCGCACTCCCTTACCAAGATTTAGTCAGTTTTATTAATGACAATGCCGAATCAATCGAGCAACAGGAAAAGTATTTCCTGGCGGTAACAATCTGCCTTTACGTTGATCAAAAAAAACCCCGAACAAGTCGGGGTTTCATTTGAGTACAAGTCAGCCAAGCACTATCAGTAAGCCTTGCCAGTCTTGTAGAAGTTCTCGAAGCAGAAGTTGGTCGCATCGATGTAGCCTTCAGCGCCACCGCAGTCGAACCGCTTGCCTTTGAACTTGTAGGCCATGACGCAGCCGTTTTGGGCTTGTTTCATCAGGGCGTCGGTGATCTGGATTTCACCACCCTTGCCTGGCTCGGTTTGTTCGATCAGGTCGAAGATGTCCGGGGTCAGGATGTAACGGCCGATAATCGCCAGGTTAGACGGTGCATCTTCTGGCTTTGGCTTCTCGACCATGCTGTGAACGCGGTAGATGTCGTCGCGGATCATCTCACCGGCAATAACGCCGTACTTGTGAGTTTCTTGCGGATCGACCTCCTGGATGGCAACGATTGAGCAGCGGAACTGCTTGTACAGCTTGACCATCTGGGTCAGTACGCCGTCGCCTTCGAGGTTGACGCACAAGTCATCCGCCAGTACCACGGCGAACGGTTCGTCACCGATCAGTGGGCGACCGGTCAGAATTGCGTGGCCCAGGCCTTTCATCTCGGTCTGGCGGGTGTAGGAAAACGAGCAGTTGTCGAGCAGCTTGCGAATACCGACCAGGTACTTCTCTTTGTCGGTGCCTTTGATCTGGTTTTCCAGCTCGTAGCTGATGTCGAAGTGGTCTTCCAGGGCGCGTTTACCACGGCCGGTGACGATGGAGATTTCAGTCAAACCAGCGTCCAGTGCTTCTTCGACGCCGTACTGGATCAGTGGCTTGTTTACCACCGGCAGCATTTCTTTGGGCATGGCTTTAGTCGCTGGCAGGAAGCGAGTACCGTAACCGGCTGCTGGGAACAAGCATTTCTTGATCATATAAGTCCTTGAAAGGGCTGTGTGTACGAGTTTCGGCGCAGTCTAATCAGGCGGCGTGCACCTTACAATGCCCCGCGCTGGCTAACCGATGCCATCATAGAGAAATATTCCCGCGGATAGTTCCATCCGCATTTTTGCGCGGTCAAATCAGCGTAGCTCAAAGAGGCCGGCAAACTGGACTACCATACGCTTATCGTCCCCCGATGCGAGCATTTGCCGGTATCATGGCGACTTTGAACCAGTGAACGAGACAGATAGATGACCGTAGCAAAAATCATCAACGGGTACACGGTCGACAAAGGAAAAGATGGCCAGTGGCACATTACCGCCGCCAATGGCGAAGATGTTTCCGGGCCGTTACCCAGCGAAGCGATGGCGATTGAAGTGGCGTCGGTGCTCGACTACACACCTCCCGCGCCGAAGCGACGCGGCAAGAGTCAGGACTGATCTCCTGCGGCACTCGCAGAGCCCTGCCATCGAGCAGGGCTTTTTTGTGGTCGGGTGCAAACAAGTGGCCAATCGCTATAACCTTTTCACACTGGCGCTGTCAGAGCGTCTAGCCCCCCCCTCGCTGAAGACGACACTATGAACATGAACAGATTTTTGCCCCTGATTGCGATCCTGGCCCTGAGCGGCTGCGCCACTTCCGAAAAGACGGTCCTGAACAACGGCGAACAAGGCCTGGCGATCGATTGCTCCGGCGAAGCCAACTCCTGGGCTACGTGCTATGAAAAAGCCGATGCCTCTTGCGCCGGCACCGGCTACCGGATCGTTGGCACCGACGGCACGCCTTCCACCAAGGAAAGCGACAAGACCCTAGGCGTCGATGTCGGCAACTTCAAGAACCGCAGCGTCGTGGTGGTCTGCAAGTAATACGCCCTGCCCTACATGTGAATTTCCGCGAATTTGATCCCGAGGCCGCGCACGGTCTCGATCAAATCGTCGAGACGACCAAACGATTCGACCTCGTCATTATCATCCACCAGGAAATAACTGCGCCCGGCGCTTTTCTTGAAAAACACAATCCATTCCCCGGGGTTCGCCGGATTTTGAATGACGTGGGTGGCAGAGATCAGACCCTCTGCATGGCGTTCCCGTACCTGCTCTCGCTTCATGCTCGACTCCAGAAATGACAATGCCGCCAAAGCATGACTTTGACGGCATCGGTATGAACGGTGGCCAGCCTATCAGCCGGAAATGCACGCATTGGCGGCTTTCTGTACGTCCTTTGGACGGACCGGCACATTGGACATACGCTCATGCAGCTTGATACCGCTGCCACCCGAGCGATCTTCGATGTCGAACACGGCTGCCGGGGCCGTCGAGAATTTTGCCGGCACGATCACGCGCATCCCGTCCTTGTGCGACTCCACTTGCAGGGCACCACGACTGTCGGCCAGTTTTTCAACCAGGCATTGCGCGTACTCATTGGGCTTTTTGCCTGAGATCACGTTCATGGTAGGCAGCGTCTCGTTAATCTCCGAGACACTCGCACAACCACTCACTACCAATGCCAACGGCAAGACCAACGAACCCCACTTCATATATAACCTCCGATAAAGACCCTCCGACAGCACAAATGCCAATTTTCTCCGAGGCTCACTGCGTTTATCGCTCATAGAATTCCGAATAACTGTTTTAAATTGTCAAAGCGAACCCCGACGACCGGATAATAACCTGTTCGGGCTGATAAACTGCGCCAATCGCCCATGCTATCGTTTTGATTTTGTAGAAAAAGCCCTTCTGGAGGCGCCTCATGAAATTTATCCACCAGCGCGAGCACCTCAACGAAGACGACATCGTCGTCATCCAGTGCTCCCAAACGTGCAACATCCGCTTGATGAACGACGCCAACTTCCGCAGCTTCAAGAACGGCGGCCGTCACACTTATCACGGCGGTGCTTTCGACACCTTCCCGGCCCGGATCACTGCGCCAAGCACCGGTTTCTGGAACATCACCATCGACACGGTCAACCGCCGGCCGATCAGCGTGACCCGCAAACCGACCCTGACGCACTCGATCAAGATCATCCGTCGCTCCAGCACGAAACTGAGCTGAGTGACCTTCTCACACCAAGAAAGGCAGGTATGACCGTGGCCCAGACGACCAAGTACGTCATCAAATACAAACTCAACGGCGAACGCCGCTTCGAATTTGCCCAGCTCGAAAAAGGCACCGAAGAAGAAGCCAAAGCCGCGCTGGACGCCATTCATGGTACGAGTGAAGACGTCATCAGCGAAATCAGTGTCAGCAAAGCGCTGTAAACGCGACCCGGAGCGACAACAAGGACGTCATGCTCCGCGCCCGATTTGAGTTCGACCGCAAGCGCCGGAGTGTTCACTCCCTTGGCGCTCCCTAGTCTGGCCACCTCGACCTTTGGTTAAGGAGTCAGAACATGCTTACTTCCCCGATTCGCTACATCAGCGGCACTTCCAGCCTTGGCGTCTTGATGCTGGCGTTCAGCGCCGAGGGCGTGTGCGCGTTGCTGCTCGGTGACGACTTGATCACGCTCGAGCGGGATCTGGCACGGCGTTTCCCTGGCCAACCCACCCGGCAGCGCGATGAAGGTTTGATGCCGGCCCTGGAGCAAACACTGCGCCACCTCGAAGACCCGAACACCGCGCTCGATCTGCCACTGGATTTGACCGCCAGCGTATTTCAACGGCGGGTCTGGGAAGTCCTGCGGCAAATCCCCGTCGGCGAAACCGCCAGTTACCGCGATATCGCCCAACGCCTCGGTCAGCCCAGCGCTTTTCGGGCGGTGGCGAATGCCTGTGGTGCCAATCCGGTGGCCGTTGTCGTGCCTTGCCATCGGGTGCTGCGACAGGACGGCAGCCTTGGCGGTTATCGGTGGGGATTGGAGCGCAAACGGCAGTTGCTGGATCGTGAGGTTCAACGATGAGCGAGCAAACCTTCGACGCGCTGGACTGGGCAACCCTGGAACAAAAGCTCGATCAGGATGGCTGCGCCGTCATCAGGTCGCTGTTAAGCGTGGAGGCGTGCGACGAACTCAGCGCCCTCTACGCCCAGCCAGCGCCCTTTCGATCTCAAGTGCTGATGGCGCGTCACGGTTTTGGCCGTGGCGAGTACAAGTACTTTAAATACCCGTTGCCTGAACCGGTCGCCCGTTTGCGCAGCGCGCTCTACCCTCGCCTGGTGCCGATCGCCAATCGCTGGTACGAATGCATGGACATGCCGACCCGTTTCCCCGACACCCATGAAGCGTTTCTGCAACGCTGCCATGCCGCTGGTCAGGAGCGCCCGACTCCGTTATTGCTGCAATATGGCCCGCTGGACTACAACTGCTTGCATCAGGACCTGTACGGCGAACACGTGTTCCCGCTGCAAGTGGCGATTCTTCTGTCAGAACCGGACGAAGATTTCACCGGCGGCGAGTTTGTGTTGACTGAACAACGCCCGCGGATGCAGTCACGCCCTCAGGTTGTCGGCCTGAAAAAAGGTGATGGCTTGATCTTTGCGGTCAGCCAACGCCCGGTCAGAGGCGTTCGCGGCTATTACCGAGTGACGATGCGTCATGGCGTGAGTCGCCTGCACAGCGGAAAACGGCATACCCTTGGAATCATCTTTCACGATGCGTTATGACCCCATGAGCCCGATCCCCTTCGATCTGTTTGCCGACGCCGAGCCCGAGCAAGCGCCCAGGCGCGAGCAGATCGGCGAACAGTCCTACGTCTTGCGCGGCTTTGCCCTGCCCCGGCTGGATCAGTTGCTGCCCGCACTGGAAGCGGTTCTGACGGCCGCGCCGTTTCGGCAGATGGTCACGCCCGGTGGCTTTACCATGTCGGTGGCCCTGAGCAGTTGCGGCACTTGGGGCTGGACCACTGACCGCAGCGGCTACAAATACACGCGCAACGACCCACAGACCGGGCAACCCTGGCCCGAGATGCCCCAGGTGTTTTTCGAACTGGCACAGGCGGCGGCACAGGAAGCAGGATTTGCGGATTTTGTTCCGGATTCCTGCCTGATCAACCGCTATATCCCCAGGGCCAAAATGTCATTGCACCAGGACAAGGACGAAGGTTCCTACGCAGCACCGATCGTTTCGGTGTCGCTTGGGTTGCCTGCCACCTTCCTGTTCGGCGGTTTTGAACGAAGCGATAAAAGCCAACGCGTACCGCTGCTACATGGCGATATCGTGGTCTGGGGCGGCGTTGATCGCTTGCGTTATCACGGCGTCTTGCCAATCAAGGACGGCCATCACCCGCGCCTGGGCGAACAACGGATCAACTTCACCTTTCGAACCGCCGGATGAAGCCCTCGAATTCAACCGCAAGACTCGGGGTGCAGCGGGTTTGCGGGCTGGTTAATCTGAAGGAAACGGTCCAACGGACATGAAGCCATGACAACTCATTCGACAAAACTTGCCACCGAGAACGATCCTCGCTGGGCCGCCGTCGTTGCACGGGATCCCGGCGCCGACGGGCAGTTTGTCTATGCCGTGAAAACCACCGGAATTTATTGCCGCCCCAGTAGCCTGGCGCGTCTGCCGAACCCGCAGAATGTCGAATTTTTCGACACAGAAGAACAAGCCGAGGCGGCGGGTTATCGTCCGAGCAAACGGGCCACAAAGGATCAAAGCGACGTCGCCGCACAGCACGCGGCAACCGTGGCCGCCGCTTGCCGTTACATTGAGTCCGCCGAAAATCTACCTGCTTTGACCGAACTGGCAGACGCTGCGGGCCTGAGCAGCTTCCACTTTCATCGAGTGTTCAAAGCCGTGACCGGGCTGACACCCAAGGGTTACGCCAGCGCCCATCGATCACGCAAGGTTCGCGAACGCCTGGCCGATGGCGCCTCGGTCACCGACGCCCTGTACAACGCTGGCTTCAACTCCAACAGTCGCTTCTATGAATCGGCCGATCAGTTGCTGGGCATGAAGCCTGGCGATTACCGCGCGGCGGGCCAGAACAACGACATCCGTTTTGCCGTCGGCCAGTGTTCCCTGGGGGCGATTCTGGTGGCGCAAAGTGAGCGCGGCGTTTGCGCGATTCTGTTGGGGGATGATCCGCATCAACTGGTCTGTGATCTGCAGGACAAGTTTCGGCGCGCCAATCTGATTGGCGCCGATCACGAGTTCGAACAGTTGATTGCCAAGGTTGTGGGTTTTATCGAAGCCCCCGCGATTGGCCTGGATTTACCGCTGGACGTGCGCGGCACGGCGTTTCAGGAACGGGTCTGGCAGGCGCTGCGGGAGATTCCTGCGGGCAGTACCGCGAGCTACGCCGATATCGCTCTGCGTATCGGCGCTCCCAAAGCCGTGCGCGCCGTGGCCCAGGCCTGCGGCGCGAACAGTATTGCGGTGGCGATTCCGTGCCACCGCGTGGTGCGCAGCGACGGCAACCTGTCGGGCTATCGCTGGGGGGTGGAGCGCAAGCGCCAGTTGTTGGAGCGCGAGACTCGCTAATCAGCGATTCACATCGACCACAACCCGCCCACGCAATTGCCCGGCAAGCAAACGCGGCGAAGCGTCGATGGCTTCGCTCAAGCCGATTTCATGGCTGATCAACGGCAGCAACGCGAAGTCCAGATCCTTGGCCAGGCGACTCCAGGCCTGTACCCGTTTGGCTTTGGGCTGGGTCACGCTGTTGATCCCGGCCAATGTCACGCCGCGCAAAATGAACGGCGCGACGGAGGCCGGAAAGTCCATGCCTTGTGCCAGACCGCACGCGGCAACCGTGCCATTGGCCTTGGTGCTGGCGCAGGCGTTGGCCAACGTGTGGCTGCCGACCGAGTCGATCACCGCTGCCCAGCGTTCCTTGGCCAACGGTTTGCCCGGCTCGGAAAGCGTGGCGCGATCGATGATCTCGCTGGCACCCAGTTGTTTTAGGTAATCGTGCTCGGTGGTACGGCCCGTGGACGCCACGACTCGATAGCCGAGTTTGCTCAAAAGCGCGATGGCGAAACTGCCTACACCGCCATTGGCACCGGTGACCAGGACTTCGCCCTGCTCAGGCGTTACGCCGTTATGTTCCAGCGCCAGGATGCACAGCATTGCCGTGTAACCGGCGGTGCCGATTGCCATGGCCTGGGCCGCGGTGAATTCCTTGGGTAGCGGGATCAGCCAGTCGCCATTGAGGCGCGCTTTTTGCGCCAGTCCGCCCCAATGGCCTTCGCCCACGCCCCAGCCATTGAGCAGAACCTGGTCACCGACCTTATAGTCCGGATGACCGCTGACTTCGACCGTACCGGCCAGATCGATCCCCGGCACCATCGGGAATTTCCTGACCACCGGGCTGCTGCCGGTGATCGCCAGGCCATCCTTGAAGTTCAGCGTGCTGTACGCCACGCGCACCGTCACATCGCCCTCAGGCAGTTGATCGTCATTGATCTCTCGCAGTGTGGCCCGGTAACCGCTGTCGTCTTTGTCGATCAAAATACCTTTGAACATCATTGCCTCTCAATGGAATCAATCACGTGGTGGGGCTATTGAAATACCACAAAGAAACATCTCGCCGTACAAGACTTTAAGCTAATCCGCCAAAGCGCCGAGCGTTTCCATGATGTGCGGCTACGCTTTTTTTTCGCGTTTCTGGAACACTGGAAAACGTCCCGGATACAAAAGTCGGCTGGCCATGCGGCAGCCATTGCTGGTAAAAAACCGGTTCTACCCGTCGGAGAATCATTCAAATGAGCCAATGGCCAGACACCCGCATTCTTGACCTGTTCGGCATCGAATTGCCGATCATCCAGGCTCCCATGGCCGGCGCGACCGGCTCGGCCATGGTCATCGCGGCGAGTAACGCCGGCGGCCTGGGCTCGATGCCCGCCGCAATGCTGAGCATCGAACAGTTGCGCGAAGAGCTGAAGACGATCCGTCAACACAGCCGGCGTCCGTTCAACATCAACTATTTTTGCCATCAGGCACCGGCCGCCGATGAGCAACGCGCTCGGGACTGGAAGAATTTGCTGGAGCCGTACTACCGGGAACTGGGTGTCGATTTCGAGGCGCCCACGCTGGTGTCCAATCGCGCGCCTTTCGATAACGCCGCCTGCGAAGTGCTCGAAGAATTTCACCCAGAAGTCGTGAGCTTTCACTTCGGCCTGCCGGACAAATCGCTGCTGGATCGAGTAAAAGCCACCGGGGCGAAAATTCTCTCCTCGGCGACCACGGTCGAAGAAGCCATCTGGCTGGAACAACATGGCTGCGACGCGATCATCGCCATGGGCTACGAGGCGGGCGGCCATCGCGGGATGTTTCTCAGCGATGACTTGAGCAGCCAGGTGGGCACATTCGCCCTCGTGCCGCAAATCGTGGATGCGGTGAAAGTGCCGGTGATTGCAGCGGGCGGGATCAGTGATGCCCGGGGCGTTGCGGCGGCCTTTCTGCTGGGCGCTTCGGCGGTGCAGGTGGGGACGGCTTACCTGTTCACGCCGGAAGCCAAGGTCAGCGCGTCTCACCACAAAGCGTTGCGCACGGCCAAGGAAAGCGAGACCGCGGTGACCAACCTTTTCACCGGCCGCCCGGCGCGGGGGATTCTCAATCGGGTGATGCGTGAACTCGGGCCCATGAGCGATAAAGCCCCGGCCTTCCCATTGGCCGGCGGTGCGTTGATGCCGTTGCGCGCCAAGGGTGAAGCGGATTTCAGCAATCTTTGGGCTGGGCAGGCGTTCACGCTGGGCGCTGAAATGACCACGGCGGAGTTGACTCGGCGCTTGGCGGAGGAAGGTTTGGCCAAGTTGCTCCGTCGCTAACGCACGCTTTTGTAGCCGTGCGCAAACCCAGTACCAACACATTCCGCTTGCAGGCATTTCGCTATATATTCCGATATATAGCGTTTCCCCCCATCGTTGCATTTGCCTATAACGGAGCCGTTTCATGACCATTCGTGCCTCACGTTTTGCCCCCACTTGCCTCGCAAGTCTTCTCGCTGTGTTCGCTTTCGGGTCCGCTCAGGCGGACGAAGTCCAGGTCGCTGTTGCCGCTAACTTCACCGCGCCGATTCAGGCCATCGCTGCAGCTTTCGAGAAAGACACCGGGCATAAACTGGTCACTTCGTTTGGTGCGACCGGCCAGTTCTACACCCAGATCAAGAATGGCGCGCCGTTCGAAGTGTTCCTCTCGGCGGACGACACCACCCCGCAAAAACTCGAAGCCGAGGGCGATACCGTCAAGGGTTCGCGCTTCACCTACGCCATCGGCACGCTGGCGCTGTGGTCAGCCAAGGAGGGTTACGTTGATGCCAAGGGCGATGTGCTGAAAAACAACGATTACAAGCATCTCTCCATCGCCAACCCGAAGGCCGCACCTTATGGCCTGGCCGCCACTCAAGTGCTGGCCAAGCTGGACCTGACCGACAAGGTCAAAGACAAGATCGTTGAAGGCCAGAACATCACCCAGGCCTATCAATTCGTTTCCACTGGCAATGCCGAACTGGGCTTCGTGGCCTTGTCGCAGATCTACAAAGACGGCAAAGTCACCGGCGGTTCGGCCTGGATCGTTCCGGCCGACATGCACGACCCGATCAAACAAGACGCGGTGATCCTCAACAAGGGCAAGGACAACCCGGCTGCCAAGGCGCTGGTCGACTACCTCAAGGGGCCGAAAGCCGCCGCTGTTATCAAATCCTACGGTTACCAACTCTAAATGTCGCTGACGAACGCCGACTTTTCCGCCATCTGGCTGACCCTGAAACTGGCGTCCCTGACGACGGTTATCCTGCTGATCATCGGCACTCCGATTGCGTTATGGCTGTCGCGCACCCAATCCTGGTTGCGCGGCCCGGTCGGGGCGATTGTCGCCCTGCCCTTGGTCTTGCCACCCACGGTAATCGGCTTTTATTTGCTGCTGGCGCTCGGCCCTAACGGCTTTATCGGCCATTTCACCCAGTCGCTGGGGCTCGGCACGCTCACATTCAGTTTTGCAGGGCTGGTGATCGGTTCGGTGCTGTACTCAATGCCGTTCGTGGTCCAGCCGCTGCAAAACGCTTTTTCCGCCATTGGCACTCGCCCACTGGAAGTGGCCGCTACCTTGCGCGCCAATCCCTGGGACACGTTTTTCAGCGTGATCCTGCCGCTGGCTCGACCCGGCTTCATCACCGCTGCCATTCTCGGTTTTGCCCACACTGTCGGCGAGTTCGGCGTAGTGCTGATGATCGGCGGCAACATTCCCGACAAGACCCGCGTGGTCTCAGTGCAGATCTACGATCACGTTGAAGCCATGGAGTACGCACAGGCCCATTGGTTGGCCGGGGCGATGCTGGTGTTCTCCTTCGCCGTATTGCTGGCGCTCTACTCCAGCCGTAAAACCAAAGCGGGCTGGAGCTGATCAATGATTCATACGCGTCTGAAACTGAGTTATTCGGGATTCGCCCTGGAGGTGGATCTGCAATTGCCCGGCCGTGGGGTCACCGCACTCTATGGTCATTCCGGTTCAGGCAAGACCACATGCCTGCGCTGTATTGCCGGTCTGGAACAGGCCGAACAGGGCTTTATTCAGGTCAACGATGAAGTCTGGCAGGACAGCGACAAGAAGATTTTCGTTCCCCCGCATAAACGCGCGCTGGGTTACGTCTTCCAGGAAGCGAGTCTGTTTCCCCATCTGTCGGTGCTGGCCAACCTGGAATTCGGCCTGAAGCGCATTCCCAAGCAGCAACGACGGGTCGACATGGCGCATGCCACTGAGCTACTGGGAATCGGTCATCTGCTGGACCGTCATCCGCAGCACCTCTCCGGCGGCGAACGGCAGCGAATCGGCATCGCGCGCGCGCTGCTCACCAGCCCGAAGCTGTTGCTGATGGACGAACCGCTGGCGGCGCTGGATAGCCAGCGCAAAAACGAAATCCTGCCTTACCTGCAACGCCTGCACGATGAACTCGACATCCCGGTGCTGTACGTCAGCCACTCTCAGGATGAGGTTGCCCGTCTGGCCGACCACATCGTCCTGCTCAGCAACGGCAAGGCGCTGGCCAGCGGCCCTATCGGCGAAACGCTGGCGCGTCTCGACTTGCCCCTGGCGCTGGGCGACGATGCCGGCGTGGTGATTGAAGGACAGGTCAGCGCCTACGACTCCCACTATCAATTGCTGACGTTGCAACTGCCCGATACCGACCTGAGCATTCGCGTGGCGCACGCTCCGATGACCCAAGGCCAGGCGCTGCGCTGCAAGGTCCAGGCACGTGATGTCAGCCTGAGCCTGCAAGGCGTGGAGCAAAGCAGCATTCTCAATCGCTTGCCGGTGACGGTGATCAGTGAAATTGGCGCCGATAACGCCGCCCACGTGCTGATCCGCCTGAATGCTGCCGGCACGCCGCTGCTGGCACGCATCACCCGCTACTCCCGGGATCAACTGGGTGTGCACCCCGGCCAGCAACTCTGGGCGCAGATCAAAGCGGTGGCCGTTCTGGCGTAAATTCGTCGGCACCACGGCGAATGGCCGCGGTCAATGGCTGTACAGGCCCCCTGACTTGAACGCCAAGGATTTTCGCCATGTCCGACTCCGCGCTGCCCGATGTGCTGCCACCCGACCTGCATTATGTCGATGACACGCAGCCTGGAATCACCCGCAAACTATTGCGTGGCAAATTCTGCTACTTCGATCCCGCGGGCCAGCGCATTACCGATCCCGACGAAATCAAACGCCTCAACGCCCTTGCGGTGCCGCCGGCCTATACGAATGTGTGGATCTGCGCCGACCCGCGCGGCCATTTGCAAGCCACCGGACGTGACGCTCGCGGTCGCAAACAATACCGCTACCACGTGCGCTGGCGCGAAGTACGCGATGCCGACAAATACTCGCGGCTGCGGGACTTTGGCCTGGCACTGCCGAAACTGCGCAAACAGCTTGAAGCACTGCTGGACGCTCCGGGGTTCAGCCGAGACAAAGTCATGGCCACCGTCATTACCTTGCTCGATGCAACGCTGATCCGGGTCGGCAACACTCAATACGCGCGGGAAAATCGCTCGTACGGCCTGACGACTCTGCGCAGCCGTCACGTAGAGGTCAACGGCAGTGCGATCCTGTTCCAGTTCCGCGGCAAGAGTGGTGTCGAACACCAGATCACCGTAAAAGACCGACGCCTGGCGCGAATCATCAAGCGCTGCCTGGAGATTCCCGGACAAGACCTCTTTCAGTACCTGGACGAAAATGGCGAGCGGCACACCGTCAGCTCCTCAGACGTCAATGCCTACCTGCAAACCCTCACCGGCGCCGACTTCACGGCCAAGGATTACCGCACCTGGGCGGGTAGCGCTCTGGCGTTGTCGGTGCTGCGCGAATTGCAGTGGGAACCGGAGTCGGATGCGAAACGGCATGTGGTGGAGATGGTCAAGAACGTCGCCAGGCAACTCGGCAACACCCCGGCGGTGTGCCGCAAGTGCTACATCCACCCGGCGGTGCTTGAAGGCTTCATGCTCGGCGCCTTGGCCCAATTGCCTCGGCCGAGGCTGCGTAAAGGGCTCAGGGCAGAGGAAGTCGGGCTCGCCATGTATCTGGAGAAAATGATCGCGGCGGCCGAATCGACGAAATGACCCGTCCATTTTTTTGCACGATCACAAAGAACTTCTATAGTTGATGTGGACATGAATCAGCCGCGGTGACGCCATGGAAGACATTTTCGTTGTGCAACGTTGCAACAAGATCATCATTCATGGCCGTCGGGCCGGAGAAGTTAGTCACCCGCCACCTGAAGCCGAAGTCTGGTATCGAATCTTCGATACCCGCACCCATGGTTTCATCGGTGACGGTTATGATCTTGAAGAAGATGCCCAGCGTGAATGCCTGCGGCTCAATCTCACCTCACAAGTGACGGCCCGACAAGCCTGAAGTCCGGGTCTATACTGAAAACAGCTGAAGGACCAGCGACCCCATCGGCAGAAAGCTCGCACCACGCGGGCTTTTTGCTGCTATTTGTCAGGTTTCTTGAACGGAGGTGTTTGCCATGTCCGAAAAAGAGTCCATCACCACCCTGCTCACCCTGCTCGACTCCCGCCAGGCTCGACTTGCCGCTGCTTGCAAAGAGATTGCCGACTGGGTAGATCATCAAGGAGGGCACCCGACAGCCCTCAGAATCCGTGACCGCCTGAACGACATCGAGAAAGACGCGCCACTGATTCGAAACACCCTGTCTTCGTTAAAACCTGTCGACCCGCCTCTTCCGCGGTTCAGATGATCCCATCTGGACGCGCGATTCGAGAACAGGGCCTGATTCAGGACGCATGAACGGCGACTCCATCGTCACCGCGCCTGTGCCTGCCTGATTATCTTGCGTTACACACCCACCCGGCCTGGCGCTGGGCTTTTTTTGCCGCCCTCTTTTCACGTAACGTTCACAACCCACGCCTTACAGTGAGTCACTCCTTTGAGAAACACCCCCTGGCCTGCCCGCATGCAGGCCTTTTTTTTTGCCCGCCAGGCAGCCAGCGAACGCCATCGCTCTTGGGAGGTCAAACGATCACACGTCGCGAAGGAGACGTTCCATGGTCACTCACTTCAAAGTCAGCGGGCATCTGGCCTGCGGCCACAAAGGCAGCAATCTCACCTCAAGCACCGAATTGACCCGCGTAAAGTGCAGAAGCTGCCGAAACACCGACGCATTCAAGGACGCGCGAAAAGCCGAACGCAACGCATCACGCCGTGCCGCACGCAAGGCCAAAGTCACCCACACCGCCAATGACTGGCGCGCAGCCTGGGTAGAACGGCTTACTGCCATGGCCGGGTTGCAAAGACTACCTCGTGGCTTTACCGGTCAGCCTTTTGTTTAAAGGCGATGAAGAGCCAATGCGGGGGCGAGCCTGCTCGCGATGAGGGCGGTACATTCAACATTGATTTGACTGATACTCAGCCATCGCGAGCAGGCTCGCTCCCACAGTGGATTGCGTTTGGGGCGACTTGCTCAGCTCAACCCGTTCCTGTCATGACTCGGACGCTTTCATGCACATGGGCTCCATGATCTCCGCGAGCGACATGCGCTTGAACGCTTCAAACAACCGCCGCCCCTCTTCGGGCGCACAAGAAGTGGCCAGCCGCATGGTTGCCTCACCGAGCTGCCAGATCAGAAAGGCAGAATCAGCAACCCGCTGCGTATCGCTGCCTGGATACACCCGAAGCATCGCATCGGCCAGTAACCCGCCCGCCACACGACTCTCCTCCAGCTCCAACGCCAGCAGCTGCTTGTCTACCTGCATGCCCGACCAGATATCGCGCATCGCAGGCTCGGCCTGAACGATCTCGTAATACTGATCCAGCAAGTCCGAATAGGCATCAGCCAACCCTTGGGCATCCTGCACCGCGACCAGAGCCTCTTCGATACAGCGACGGCTTGCAGCGTTATAGCGCTCGGCCAGCGTGCGAATGACTGAACTCTTGTCTGGGAAGTATTGATAAAGCGACCCGATCGAGATCTCAGAGCGCTCAGCGATTTCGCTCATCTTGACCTGATCGCTGCCCTTGGTCGCGATCAACTGAGTCGCCACGGCAAGAATTCGCTCCTGCCGCTCGCGACTGCGCTGTTGCGTGGGATTGCGTCGGCTCGGCTCTGAAACAGGTTGCTCTAGCCCGGCGGCGGCCTTCTTTCGCACTGGAGTGGTTCCCGATTAGTAACATGACAAGCACTCACCTTAGCACCCCCCAACGTACGCCCCCAAGAGGTTGCGTCCGTACGTCGGTTTCCGTCACTACGTTGGTTGACGGCACAACATGAGCGTTTATCATCTTTTAAACGTGAGCATCACTCACATAACCCGATGAAGATGAACGCGATGAAAACCGCTCAAGACACTTTCCTCGTTCTCGGTGCGACCGGAAAAACAGGGCGCAGGATCACTCAACATCTCAAAGCGGCGGGATTGCCTGTGCGCCTTGGATCGCGCGAGGCGAATCCACTCTTTGACTGGGAAGACCGGACGACCTGGGATGCAGCGCTTGATGGCGTTCACGCCGTATATATTTCCTATCAACCGGACCTTGCCGTACCGGGCGCCCTCGAGACAGTTCAGGCGTTTACCGACCTGGCCGTCAAAAGTGGCGTCAGCAAACTGGTGCTGCTGTCCGGGCGCGGCGAGATCGAAGCGGAACAAGCCGAACGCGTCATACAGAACAGCGGCGTTGACTGGACGATCCTGCGGGCCAGTTGGTTCTTCCAGAACTTCAGCGAAGCGCATTTTCTGGAGCCCATTGCTCAGGGAGAACTGGCCCTCCCCGTCGGCAGTATCGCGGAGCCCTTCGTCGATGCGGAGGACATTGCCGAAATCGCCGTTGAGGCGCTGACCCAACCCGGCCATTCACGCCAACTCTATGAATTGACCGGGCCACGGGCGCTGACGTTTGCCGAAGCGGTCGAGGAGATCGCCAAGGGGACCGGGCGCGATATCCGTTTCACTGCCGTGCCATCGGAAGACTATCGTCAGGCGCTGGAACAGGCACAACTTCCTGCCGAGTTTATCGACCTGGTGCTGTATCTCTTCACAACGATGCTCGATGGTCGCAACACGCCACTGACTGATGGCGTTCAGCGTGCACTAGGTCGGCCCGCGCGAGACTTCAGCGATTATGTTCGGCGTACGGTTGCTGCGGGGGTCTGGCAGAACCAGGGTTGAGGTCGACGAGGATCGTCTGCCAAATTGCGGAGTAGAAACGACAAAGGCCTGCATGAGTTTCCTCATGCAGGCCTTTGATATATATGGTGCCCGAAGCCGGAATCGAACCGGCACGCCCTTACGAGCGGGGGATTTTAAGTCCCAAGGGAAAATCAATCAGGCCGTGCCTTCCAATAGCTTTTCCGGGTCGCAATCATGCAAAAAAGGGTGCCATGCAACCCAATGTTTCCGCATACCTCTAAATGATTGCGGCCCGGAAAAACCCATGTTCAAAGCGAAAAAATGCCCGCTCAGCGCGAGTCGAAACAAATTTACACTATGCCAATAATGCATACATCCACGCGCTCTACTGGTATCGCAACGACCCCTAGCACCCCATGCACGCAGTACCCCTGTAAGTCCTTGTGAAATGGCCGTTTTTACTGGCGCTCGCTGCAATCGAATGCCCACAAGTGCTTACACGTGCATGAGAGAGTCACGCAAAAGTCACGCACCCTCCCCCCCCGGCGTCCTGCCGACAATCACACCTCCCTGCACCAACACGACTGCGCATACGGGCAGCCTTCGATTTCCTCAACGCCGATCAGCACGAAGATCTTGACGTATGAAGTGGCCTCCCTATGAGCGCCTCCATGCTTACCAGGCGTAAGCGGACGCCCAATCGCACCATTTATAAGGCCTGAGACATGTCACCTTCTCGAATTATGGACAAGTCGCTCAACGAAGAACTCCATATGCCCTCTAGGGGTAACCGGCAAAGGCCAAGCGTCGACCTTTAAAGCGATTTTCTGAAATGCTTGGGCGCACTTCGAGTGCGGAAAGTGTTCGTAGACCGCTCGCTGCTTCTGCACAGCCTTGCGCGCACTTTCGTCGTAAGGCACCGCGCCGACGTATTGTAAGGCGATGTCAAGGAAGCGATCCGTGACCTTGGTCAACTTGGCGAACAGGTTGCGCCCTTCCTGCGGGCTCTGGGCCATGTTGGCCAGGACGCGGAAGCGGTTCATGCCGTAATCGCGGTTCAGCAGTTTGATCAGTGCGTAGGCATCGGTGATCGAGGTCGGTTCGTCGCAGACCACCAGCAGGACTTCATGGGCCGCCCGGACGAGACTGACCACCGATGCGCCGATGCCCGCAGCCGTGTCAATCACCAGCACATCGAGACTGTCACCGATTTCACTGAAGGCCTGGATCAGGCCGGCGAGCTGAGCCGGAGACAAATGAACCATGCTCTGTGTGCCGGACGCGGCCGGGACGATTCGTACCCCGCCCGGACCGTGCACAAGTACGTCGGATAGCTCACAGCGACCTTCGATTAAGTCGGCAAGTGTGTACTGCGGGGAAAGCCCCAACAGGATGTCGATATTCGCCAAGCCAAGATCGCCATCAAGCAATACGACTCGCCTTCCAAGTTTCGCCAACGCCACTGAAAGATTCACAGCCACAGTCGTCTTGCCGACGCCGCCCTTACCGCCGGTCACGGCGATAATTTGTACAGAATGCACATCATCCATGTTGTTGATTCCCTTCCATGTGCCGCGCTTGCGAGTAGTAGTTAATCCTAGATGCGTAATGGTAACTGAAAGTGCAGACGCATGGCCCCTAGCCATATCGCAGGATCACCAGAAACGCTGTAACCCACTACATGGCAATCACGCGAACCAGAACTGCCACTGCTACGCTGACCTCTCCACGGAGGAATCGCTATGCCAAACTCAGACCTGCTCCCTTCCCTGCTCTTCAAGATCAACGAAAACCAGCTCGCCCTTGAGGCCGCCATCCTGGAGCTTTCCAATTGGGTCGAGGCCCGCGGCTCAGCTGACGTCGCCGACAACGTGCGCGGTGCCTTGGACACCATCGACAAGAACGAGGAGTTCATCAAGCTTACGCTTGCAGTGCTGATGACTCCTGAGTGACAGCAATCGATCGCCACGCTAAGTCCCTAGCACCCCATGCTGGGGACTGTAGCGAACTAACCTATTGTTTTGTAACGGATACAGCCACTTTAAAGCGTGGCAAAACATACGTTTTTTTGCTTATGCAAACGGGAAACCGTGGCTTGCAGAGGTAGTTTTGCGCGCGAGAATGAAGGATGGGAGAATGGCGATCCAAGGACAGCCAGCCAGCAGGTGCGAAATGATCGATAACTTGAAGCACCCTAAATCGAATCTCATTGCCGCCGGGCAGGCAATCGAAGCGATGAAAAATTCGGTAACATTCGAGGGGTACGAATCGGAATGGAGGGACTACCTTACTCACATCGAAAAGGTATGGGTCAAAACCGAGCGCGCCTGTGTCTCCGTTCAAGCAAAATTTCAACCATGGCAAGGTAAGTTTCAGGCTCTGAGGCGAAAAGACATGTTGCTGCGCTACCTGAAGGCTGCGCGCGATGCCGATAATCACTCAATCCAAGACCTCGCAACAATGCGGGATGGATCTCTATCAGTATCCTTCGCCGAGGATGAAGGAATTCGCTCTTGCCGAATGCAAATCAAGGACGGCGAGGTAGTCATCCACACTGATAATCCGTTAGTCGTGACGAATACGCCGCCTCAGCCTGTTGCCCTTCCAGTAAAAAATCACGGCGATTGGTACAACCCGCCCACCTCGCATCTCGGGCTGACTTTGGTAACCCAACATCCTACTGAACTCGCTACCCTCGGCTTGAGGTTCTATCTGGATTTCGTGAAGGATGTGGAAAGAACGTTCTTTTCGAAACCATAATATTCAGCGACGGGCGATGCTTCGTAAGCCATCACCAGTTTGACTTTGTCCAGCCCGTAGTTAAGCGGCTTGCACTGGTAGATCAATCAGCAAACCGCTCTTCCTCCGGCGTCCTGCCGACAGAACACATCCCCGAGCATAAGCCCGATGTCTTCGACTAAATAAAGCTGTAACACCTAAAGGTGTATCAGGAAGGCAACATTTGCCTTACGATCCAATTCGCAACGCCCATGTGGGCCAAGGACGGTGAAAAAATGAAGGTTCTATTTATTTTTGCGGCGGCGCTTCTGTGCCTGACGTGTAATGCAGCTGAAATAAAAGTAGCGTATCCAGCCGATTTAGAAGCAGAGTATTCAATAGTGTCGGTTGAAGGCGTCAGCCCCAACCGTATCGTTGTTCTGAAAATTGCGCGCACTTCATTCACTACCTACGTCAAAAGAGAGTTCGACTGTTTGAATTCAAAGGTTCGTTATCTTGGCTCAAGCAACAATCCAATCCGATTTGATTCTCGCCAGGAGGATAAATATTTCTCTAGCGTCGATGTAACGACTCTGAGTACGCTCATCTGGTCCGAAGTATGCCAGGAAGTTTCTAGCTCACTTACAGCCTCTCAATGAGCGCCAGCCACGGGCGGATATCCGCCTCGCCGCGCGCTTACGGCACATCCTTGAAGAAGACGTGGTGACCAAGCTTCAGCGTTTGCTTGGCACCCACAGTCCAAGCTGGTGGTCGCGGCATGGTGGTCGCGTAGTAGTGCGTGGCGCCGCCGGTTGGATCCGGCACTTTTCCGCCGATCACCTGGTCAGCAGCGATCCGCGCCTGGGCAATCTCCCGGAATGGAATCGGCTTTGCACCGCTCAGGGAAGCAAAGTTCGGGTCGTTCCTGTTCCAGCAGCTGAACTGGTACGGCTTCTGGCACACGCCCGCGTAGCCCTCCCCCCACCATGACCGATCCTTGCCGTCGTTTACACGGTTGCGGATCGTCCAGGCCACGGCAATCTGGCCAGCCAGGGATTCACCCCGCGCCTCACCCCATAGCGTGCGCGCGAGGATGTCTCGGTCTTTGTCGGTAACTGGCATCGCTTTTCTCCAGGCAAAAAAAATCCCGCTCGATGGCGGGTTGCGTTGTGCTGCGGTGGCGCGTCAGATCAGTTCGACAGCCACAGTTTGGGGGTCTGCAACGATTACCGGCACCACCGGCTCAACTGGCCAAACCGGCGCGGCGTACCAGGTCGGCTGTACGGTGACTTTGCCCAGCGCAAACTTGTAGGTTTTCCACGCTTTGAGATTGATCAGCAAAGCTGCTTGCTCCGCCTCGTCTTCTTCCGTCGCCTCGCCGGCATCGATACCGTAGCCGAGAGTGTCGATTCGATCCTGAATACGGGCAATCTGCGTCACCGCCTTCAGATTCCTGGCGGATAACTCTGCCTTCGCTGCGGCAAGTTGCACCGCTTGCGCAGCGGCGTCCTTCATGGCCTTGGTAATGAGCTTGGACCAGTCGATGTTCATGCTTCACCCTCCAATACCATATCGAATCCAAAATCAGGTAGAGGGCCGGGGAAAGCCACCGGGCCATCCGGGACGTTTTCCAGCGGAGCTGGAAATGCCTGTTCCGGACTGAAGTTCCACGGGTTTGGGAGCAAGAGCGTGAGCGTAAGTTCACCTTCCATTTTGTCTACGTCGCCCGCGAACCATTCGGAGTTGATTGCCGAATTAGGCAAGGTATCTCCATCGCCCATCCTTGAGAAGTCGAAGACCTGCCCATTCACCGTTAGAACGCTTCCTGCTTTAATCACTTGCAATGAGTCGTCACGGCGCTGAGGCGAAAGTTTGATTATCATTAATACCACCTGCCGATTGCGATATAAGAAAGCCGAACGGCCGCCGTAGTGGACACTGCGGAGATCGTGTGGTACGAAGGCGTGCTGCTTGTTGTGGCGGCAGAGCCTACAAATAACCATTGCGCGCCGCCAGATGTCGATAACGTCATTTGAACGATTGGTGGCGTACTAAAGTTAATTGGATAGCTTAGACCCAGCGGTGTCGAATTATAAAACAACGGCCCGATCGCGGCGTTAATGGCCCAGGCTCCAGTTACATATAAGTCGTGTTTGCAGATCATGGTGCCATCTGCAAATTTTGTATAAGTTCCGTTCGTATTGCTTCCTGACTCTACGATCGCACCGGTCGGAACTCCACCGCTCTGTGAAACTGTGCCGACGACATTGGACTTTCCGTAAGCGCCTGCTGCTTGTAGTGCTGCCAGCAGCGCTGCAATCGTCGCAACCCCAGTGCCACCCTGCGTTACGCTGAGCGCTGTCGTTAATCCGGCAAGGGAAGTGATATCGCTGTTCGGACCGCTGCGCGCAGCGACCAAGGTGCCGCGACCAGCCGCAGCATCCTGATCATTCAGCAGGGTTTGGATGAATACGGACAGATCAGAGATTCCCGTGCCGCCCTTACTCGCTGGCAGCACGTCGTAGTTGCCGGTGGTGCCTAATGCTGCCAGCTTTGTCCCGTAAGTGTTAACCAACGCGCGAAGTGCGTCGGCCGAGTCCTTGACGTAGCCCTGCATCGGCGCCAGCGCGTAGACCCCGGCTGCATTCGTCGCACCTTGGTAGTTCGGCGAGATCGACAACGCCGTGTCGCTGGCAATGTTTGTGACTTCATACCAGCCGCCGTCAGGTCCGCGAAACGCATCACCGACACGGCTGTTGGCAATGAATGCGGTACCCGTGCCGATCACGGCATTGGAATTTTGGGTAACAGAAACCGTCCCGGCTTTATACCAAGGCATGACAACTCCCTAATTGAGGTGGATTAGACGGCGAGCTTTGCGAAGACGGCCGGCATAAAGAAAGCAAATGGGTTCGTGAAGCCGTCAGTGACGGCGTACAAAGTACCGGTCGAGAAGTCCCACAGCGTTTTAACGAGCCGACCAGACCCGGCGCCTGTCAGCATGTTCATGCCAAAGGTGTTGATCAGCAGGTATTCGTTTTCAGGGAAGTTGAATGGAACGGTGTAGAAACTCCGGGTACTGCCGGTAGTTGTCGTCTCGGATCGGACATAGGACCAATTCTGAAATGATCTGGTGAACAAAGCCGTCGGCGTCCCGGAGTCAAACAGCAACTTCGAAGCGCCGTCCCACAATCTCAGGCCGAACGCGGCGACCGGTTGTGCACCGAACGTTGCCGCGAAGTAACGGCCGTTCGGTTGATTGGTATTCACGTCGTAAGCCCTGACATAGAAACCCGTCCAGCTTCCTGCCGATCCAACTACTTGCATTGCAGTGAGCCCCGCCACACCGCCAGTATCTGGCCGACAGAACACCAAAGGCGGCTCCTGACTGGTGATAACGCGAGGGAAAGAGGTTGTGGACCCCAGTCCCGACTCCTGCGTCGGCGCGTAACGGCCACTGCAAATGACGTTCAGCCGGGCGAACTCGGAATCGATCACAACCTGGTTGCTGTTGTTGATGAAGGTCAGTCCATAACTCATCAGGCGAACCTTATGACCATCAGTCGCATGGTCCCGTTGGTGGAGAGGCTGGCGGCGAAGGTGCGTGTGTAGTTGTAGACACGCGCAACCCCCGACAGCATTTCGGTTTCAAATTGCCGAGCAGTACTTTCGGCGTAAGGGCCAGTAGGAATCACGATGGCGACTGAATTCGACGCATCGCTACCCGTGACAGAGAAGTCCTGATTCGTCTTGTCGCTGGTTGCAAAGGTGACCAAGGTCGATAGCACCACGCGCATCGTGAGGGAGTTCTCATCTACCTGAAGCACTCCATCACCGCCCCATATCCGCATACCCCAACTCATGCGTCTAGATCCCCCAGTTGAACGCGTTTCACACCGCTGGCGTCATAGACCTTGATGGCTCGGTTCGTCATCGTTAGTCGTCCGCCGCCAGGCGCCGGGCCGTTGAATTCCAGATTCCCCGCCTTATCCAATCGCCAGCCCAAGGTTCCGGCAATGTAGTTGTCGGATTGCAGGTACTGACCGATCTTCAGCATGGTGATACTGCCGTCCTGGATAAACGCTGAGTTCATGAACACCTGTCCACCTTGCACCGCAAACGGAACCGAGATGGCACCGCCTGCAATGGTATTGACGATGGCGAAACGGTCCGCACTGACCAGGAACTGGCTTTGCAGGCCGGCGCCTGTGTTCTCGATCCCAAGGCCAATGCCGGCCGCGACGTACTGCCCCCCCGCGGTGATCTGCATCTTCACCGACCACATGGTCGAGAGCTTGCCGGCGGTGTCGGCGTAGGCCGTCGACGTCTGCTGAATCGCGGCGGTGTTTTGTCCCACCGAAACATTCAGTTGATCGATCTTCGTGGCCGTCGCGGATTCGTTCGTGGCCACCACCTGTTCCAGCTCAGTGATGTTTGCCGCGTTCTCGCCGATCTTCGCGTCGAAGGTGGTTATCCGCTGCGCCATGGCTTCATTTTCGGAGGTGCGCACCTTCGATTCCGAGGCGATAGCAGCGGTGCTGGTCCAGCCTTTCAGCGCATCCGCCAGGTCACCTTCTCCGTTGTCGTCCCGGGAAGACGCTCGCAACGCCTCGAACGCGGTGGCCTGGGCGGTTACCACGCCGTCGAGCTCAGTGATATCGGCAGTGTTGAACGCTACCTGCTGCGCCAGCCCGTTCGCCGTCTCGAGCGACTCGCCGACATCCAGCCAGTAGACGGTGTTCGGCGGCGGGGTGTTGATTGGCACTTCGCCCTTTGCATGAAAGATATGACCGTCCTCCACAACCATCTGATCTTTCTCGTAGACCTGATCCGGTTTGTAAGCGGTCAGTCCGTCCAGCGCGTCGATCTGTTCCTGAAGGCCGGGGATTTTGTTGATCTCGTCCAGCAGGTCCTGGCCAAGTTCCGTCTCGGTGATCTTGCCAGCGATCAGTTCCAAGATGTCCGATGCGTCCGCGCTCGACTGCCCCATAACGCCGATACCAATCGGGTACCACGGGCCGATGTTGCCGATCCGGTCCACCAGGCGCGCCCAAAAGTAAAAGGTCACGCCTGCGGCCAGGCCCAGCATCGAGAAATCGCTTTGCGGGTACGACAAGTCTGACAGCTTGGTCGCGGCTTCCAGACTGGTCGTCGGGCCGTACCAGACCTCTGTCCGCTGCGTGTCCTCAGCGCCAGCCGGAAAGCCCCACTTCAAGTAGATGCCGAACAGCAGCGGCGTGGCCGTCAGATAGCTGAGCGCCGGCGGCAGGCCCTCCTTGCCCTTCAGGTTGGTCAGGATCGAGTTGCGCCAGATCGACGAGATATCGAAAGCACTCACCGCACGGACGCGGGCCACGTAAGCGCCGGCGTAGATGCCCACCACGTCGACACTGGTCATCCCGGTGCGCTGCAGCTTGATCCAATTGCCGCTGTCCTTGCGCCACTCAACGTCGTACCCGACTGCGCCGTTCACCGCAGGCCAAGTGATGGTCATGGTGGCGACGGCGATGCCCTGAGAGACAACCGAGTTTGACGTAACGGTGACGCTGGCCGGTGCCGGAACCACGGTGATCGGAATCACACTGATCGGACGCTCTTCCAGGCGCGCTCCGGTATCGATGTAGGCGAACTTGCTCGGGTCGTACTGCAGCGCACTGATCTCGAAATCACCTTCCGTGGTGCGCTTGGTGCGCAACACGCGGTACAGAGGGATCGCCAGATCGTCAGCGTCCAGTGCCCACTGCAATTGGGGCTGCGGCGCCTCGCTGTAATTGGTGGTGACGGTCACAGCGCGGCCATTCACGCTCTGCACGGTGCGACCTTCGGCCCGCCCGCCTGGCAGATTGATAATCAGACGATCACCAGCCTTGGCTTGGGTGTCGCGGTCCAGCGTCACGACACGGCCAGCGACAGCAGAGATGCGCCCGCCGACCTCGCGGCCAGCCAGCAGCGAATCCGCTATCGGGATGATGTGACCAGGAAGCGGGATCACGCCCTCCATGCCTGTTTTGAACGAAACGGTGCGGTCCTGATTGTTACTAAGGATCGCCCACTTGCCCCGACGTTGGGCTTCGGAAGCGCGCGTGCAACCGATGGCACTGAGCTCGGTCGGCTTGTCGCCCAGGCGACGTTGCAGATCCAGATCGGCGAATGGGATGACGTCGGTGTCGTAGTTGTTCACCGGGTTGTCGTAGCTGACCAGAGCTCGAGTGTAGCGGGTCTTCGCCGAGGCGCTGCCGTAGGAGAACTTCCCGTCGATGACGTTGGCCCGAGTGAACACATAGTCGAAGTCCTGCGCGCGCGGCATGTCGGCCTGCATCACCAGCTGGCCCTGCGCCCAGTAAGTCATGCCCCGGTAAATGCCGGCGATATCGCGCAGCAGTGACCAGGCATCGGCCTTGCCCTGCAAGTTCATGTCGCAGAGGAAGCGCGGCTCTACCCCGCCGAGGCCATTCGGCACCAACTGGTCAGCGTATTGCGCAATCCGGTAGAGCTCCCATTTGTCGACCATGAACGACTTGATGCGCTTGCCCAGGCCGAAACGGTCTTCAGTGCAGATGCCGTACGTGATCCAGGCCGGGTTATTGGTCCAGGCCTGTTTCATGGAGCCGTCCCAAGTGCCGGTGTAGGTCCGGGCGATTGGGTCGTAGTTGCTCGGCACCTGCCACTTGCGCGCACGGCACTTCACGGTGACGGCGGGAATGTTGGTGAACTGCTCGGCATCAAACTCGATGTAGAGCAACGCGGTGTTCGGGTAGCGAAGCTTGGCGTCGATCACCTCGGTGTAACCGGCAATCAACATGGTGTCAGCGATCTTGTTGCTGTTCTGGTTCGGCGTCAGGCGACGGACACGGATCTGCCAGCCAGTGGTGGCGTCCGGCAGGTTGATTCGGGGCGAGCGCTCGTAACGCGTGGTCGTCTTGCCGTCCACGGCGTCGACCAGCGCCTGCTGATAGGCTCCGCCGTCAGTGGCCACGTCGATGGCGTACTCGATACGGTAACCGCCGACGTTGCCTTCATCGTCTTGCTGCTGAATCGCCGGCCAGGCCAGGCGCACGCGCACGGCAGACAGCTGGATGTTGCTGATTGAGCGCACCCAGGGTGCATCGCTGCGCAGTTCAACGTTCAGCGAGGTTTCGTTTTCTACCGATGGAATGCCAGGGATATAGGTCTGGTCGACCGAACCAGAGCGCCAGTCCCACTTCACATTGGGGAAGTTGTAGTTACCGCTCGCATCCCGGATCGGGGTGTTGTCCAGATAGATGTCGTAATCGGTTGGGACTTCGTCGAACTCACCCTCGCCCACGGCGATCAGCAGCTTGGCCAGGTTGGTCGAGCGCAGGCTATCGCTGGCCTCGGTCGGCGACTTCGGCTTGCTGCTGCCGCCCTTCTCGCCGTGGATGTCGATTTTCTGTGCTGCGCCCATGCTTTCCTCCAGGCGAAAAAAAACCGCCTCATGGGCGGCCTGCTTGCTACGTGCGGTTTACGCTTTGTCTTCGGCGAGGATCGATGCGGAAATGATCATGCCGCCCCACCGGCGTTCGCCGATGCAGATCGGTACCGGGTTGCCGCTGGCAGTGGTGTTTTTGGCGGAGCCGAAGGCGTAGGACGGGGAGTTCTCAGGTGATGCGCTTTGCTTCAGGCCTGATGCCTGCGGGCTGAGCAGCTGAACAACCCCGCCGGCGACCATAGCAATACCAACTGGTAACAATACTTGAAAGCCTGGGATGAAAGACGCGGCGATTAAAATGGCCCCGATGACGGTTTGAAGAATCCCTGCCCGCTTGCTGCCAGAAATCACAGGTACGATACGAATCTCCTGTGCGCCACCGAGTGCAAAGTCCTTTTCGGGCACGTTCTTCCGGTTGCGGAAAATAGCAAAACGCATGCCGCGTCGTTCTAGGTCCTTGATTGCGGTCTCGAAACCTTCGAGCGTGCATTTCAAGGCCTTAAATGCTTCGCCGACTGACTTGCTGCCCAGATCTCTGTAGTGCTCGCGCCCGAATAATTTGATCAGCGGGCCAGACAGCAAAATGGTTGTCATCGATTGATTAGCGTGTGCGAGTGCTGTCACAGTTTTCTCCAGGCATAAAAAAACCGCCCGAAGGCGGCTCACTTGATCATGGTCAGAGGCATTCGTTTATCGCCTGCTTCATATCACCACGACCATATCCGGGCGACCAGGCCATTCGCTGATACAGCGTGACCGTGCTTCCCTTCGACGATTTACGGATGTCGAGCAGTTCGTCGGTCATATTGTTACTGGCAACAACAAGGCGGTAGCCGTTCTCGGTTTCTGACATCGAAGCGTCACTGCGTGCATCCTGCCACCTCGGGAAGACGCAGAGCGCATAACGCTTCGGGTCTTTCGCAGTCGATGCCTTTAGGCTTGGCTCGTTCTTTTGCAAGTCGCCAGGTGAAACACACCCAGCCAATAGCGCAACAGCCAACGCCCCTACGAATAATTTCATGCAGGTCACTCCTGTGGAAAGACCGCACGATATCACCGAGCATCCTTGTGGCGCAGCACCAAGCGGGTGCGCTGGAGCCAGGGCCCGCCGAAGACAATGATCTCGCTTGGCCTTCCGTACAGGTGGTGCAGCAGGAAAGGCCCTGGGCCGAAGGTTGCGGCATCTTCACCTGGCAGTACGGGATCAGCCCCGAGGAAAATCCCAGCATGGTTCGGGTAAACCGTCCGCCCTACTTCCATGACGATCATATCGCCGCGTTGCGGCTGGTCGACCTTATAGAAGCCGGCCGCCTCGTAGTTCGCCTCGTACAGACTGGTGTTTTCGGTGCTTTCCCACCAGCCATCAGCGCGCTTGAAGGCTTCGAACTCCAACCCCCACTCGCGTTTGTACCAATCGGCGCAGACCTGCCAACAGTCCCAGGCGCCGTGCACGAATGGGCGCTTTAGCAGCGGAACGGCGCCGGTCGGCATCACCGTCCGCAGGTCACCCTCGGGCCAGCTGAGGATATGCCACGGCATCGCGGTCGCCTCGCACATGGCGAGGTCGCGCGGGGAAGGTCGGCTGGTGGCGTCCGGATGCGAATGAACGATGCCGATCACTTCGCCGATGTCCTCCGCCGCGGCGTACTCCTCCGGATCGATTCGAAACTCTTCATTCGGTTCGGTCGAGATATTGCGGCAGGGGTAGTACTGCTGTTTGCGCCCAATGCCCAGCAGCAGCCCGCAGCACTCTTTCGGGTACTCGGCGGCTGCATGAGCCTGGATCGCGTTCAAGATGTGCTTGCGCATGGTCAACTCCGAGCGATCAGGGAAACAGCAGGGAAGCCACCAAACGGCAGCGGACTGCCCTCACCGAAGCGCGGGATGCAGCCCCGACCCAGCGTGGCATCGCACTCGTCCAGTTCCGGGTTATCGGTTTGCACACCGTCCTTGGTGAAATATGGGCCAGTCCAGCCGCAGCTCGGCCCCCGGTAACCGCCCGTGAGGCACCAGTGACACAGGGTTGTGGCCTGACGACCGATGGACTCACCACCGACGTCGCCCGGGCTGGCCAGCTCCCAACTGACCGTCTCCCCGTCCTCGTTCGTTTTCTGGTCGATGTACCAGACCTCAATCGTCTCTTGGGTTGGGTCAGCCGCGGGGTTCCCGCTCGGAAAGTTCTGCGCATCCAGGTACGTGCCCAAGGTGTGGCGCATGGTCAGCTTGAACTCGAGTAGATCGTCGAACGCCAGGCATAGCGCGGTGATGCGTCCGTTGACGTTGCCGACCGACAGCGAAGGCCGTACCGCTGTGCCGTCGCCGTTCGCCTCGATGCCGTCGATCTGCATCGGCCAGGCCCCGTACTCGTTGCCCTGCCACCAAATGGCCTTGGCCGGCAACAGCTCCGCATCGCCACCGGCGGCAATGATCTCGGCCGGCGTATGCGGGATGGCGTGCCCGTGGAAGCGCAGAATGTCCGCGCCATAATCCGTACCGTCCAATTCAAAGAGCAGCACTTCGCTGCCAGGCTCTAGGACCTGGATGTCACTGATCAGCGGCATGGGTGTTCCTTATGGCTGGAAAGCACGGTTAAAGGTGGCGGTGAGTTTGAATACACCGCCGCCCACCGGAGTGGGGACTGGATTTTTGCAGGTGAACAGTCCGAGCTGGCCGAGCGGCGTTGTCCAGGCGAAAGCCTTGGCCCCGGCGTGCCGATCGAGGAACGCCATTATTTCCGTTACGCGCGCCTGTGACCCGCTGTAGGTAACCGGGTAAGCGTCCACCTTGTTGTTCGGCCCGTCGCCGGACTCCTGTTTGTAGCCGTCACCAAACTGCGCGGTGCGCACCCGATAGGTAATCTCGGGAGAGTCGCCGTGCTGCGTTGGCCAAGTGAACGTCTCGATCGCCATCAGGCCCTCCCGTTAACGTTGCGGAAACTGACACCGCCAGCGCGCCAGGACTCGGCAACAGCTCTCTCTGCCGCTGCCTTCATCTGCGTCTTGAGGTTTTGCGACAGTGCCTGCTGGTCGATCTGCATCCCTTCAGAGCTGCGATCCGGAATCGCTACGGTGACCGGTGCGTTGATACTGATGCTTGATCCACCGCTACCACTGCTCAGTGCTCGCACGCCGAGCTGACCGCCGGAAGTCCGGGTCAGCGGCATGATCGCCTCCGGTCCGGCCTCGCCCATCAGTCCTGCGCCCTTGGCGAACGGGAAGATGGTCGGGGAACTGACCACACTGTTCGAGTAGGCGCTCAGACCGGGCGTATCGAAGACGTTGCCCTTGGCGCTAGCGACCGGCGTGAAGCCCGAAAGGTCGCCGCTGTAGCCCGCCTGGGTAGACCCCGCCGAAGCGGCGGTACCGCTGCCAGTGAAATAACTGGTGGCGGCCCCGACCAAGCTACCCAGCAGCGCCGAACTGGCCTGCCGAGTAGCAATGCGCGCCATGTCGGCAATGATCGACTTCGCGAAATCACCGAACGAGGCCTTCCCAGTCATGGCGAAGTTGACGATTGCGTCTTCCATCGAGCTGAAGGCGTTGGTGAACAGGCTTTTGGTCTGCCCGGCAACATCCCGCGCCGATTCCAGGTAGTTCTGCCACGCCGACGATGCGCCTGCGCTCCAGTCACCCTGAGCAGCGGTCATCTCGTCGTAGTTGGATTGCACGGTGTCGTGCAGATCCTGCTGGGTGGTTTTCAGTGCCGCCAGCTTCTGGGTGTACTCGTCAAGGCTCATGCCTCGCGAGCCATCACCGTACTGGTTGGCCAGTTCAAGGCTCTGCTGGTTGAAGCGATCATCAATGCCGTTCTGCTGATCCGTCAGCCCGCGCTGGCGATCACCCTGACCAAGGCCTGAAGCCGCACGCAGGCCCTGCTGCCGAAGTGTCTCGACCTGTTGCTGCAGTGCGCTGGTGTACGTGCTGACCGCCAGAGTCTGCTTGCGCAGGCGGCCTTCTTCGTTGGTGGCGATGATCGACAGTTCGCTATCGCTATCCTGCTGCGCCTTGACCATGGCGCTGCGGGCATCGGCAATCTTCTGATCTATCTGGATGACCTGCGCCGCGGTCGCGCCCTTTTTGGCCTTGGCCGCTTCGAGCGAATCGATTTCCGACTGGTAACTCTGCGCAACCTCTTCCGACTGTTGCTTCAGTAGGCTGATGCGTTGCTCGGTGTAGCTGGCTTGGCTGATCACGCCCGCACGCTGAGACGCTTCCAATTCCTTGTCAGCGTTTTTGTAGTAGGCCAGGGTCTCAGCCAAGGCGTTCTTCGCGTTGTTGAAGCCGGTCAGATCAGCGCTGCCTGCGGCGGCCTTCGGGTCCTTGAACTTGTCGTTGATGTTCGCCAGGTTCTTGTCAACGACTGACTGATCAAGACGCTTGTCCTTGGGGTCAGCCTTACGGATATCGTCGAGTTGCCGGCGATATTCCTTCAGCGCATCTGCGCGCTTTTGCTCATTCGTCCAAGAAGACTTTGTGAGCGCATCGACCTTTGCCATCGCAACAACTGCGCTTTGCTGTGCCTTTGCCTGCTCACCGTCGTATTTGGCAATGTCTGCTTCAGCGGCCTTCTGGTCCTCCAGCATATTCAGCCGGTTGCGGTAGAGGTCGATCATTTCCTGCTTGTTTTGAAACAGGCCAACGTCCCCAGACTCGGCCCGGGTCAGATCACGTTGAGCCTGCTCAATATCGGAGCCGATGTTGTTGCGACCGATGTTTTTCAGGTTATCAGCCGCACGCGCGACAGCGTTGTAACCCTTTTCCCAGAAGCTCAGGTTTTCGAGAATCTTCGGCGTACGCTCATTGATCGCGTCCGCGTACTGCTCGGTCGCCAGCTTCACGGCGCCCGCGTGGTCGCCCTGCTCTTCCAATGCGGCAATCTGCGAGTAAACCGAGGCTGTCAGGTAGTGGTATTGCTCGTTCAGCGCGGCAGATGCCTTTACCGGGTCGTCAGCCAGCTTCGAGAACTCGGCGACGGTTTCGCTGACAGCCTTGCCGGTCGCTTCCTGCATGGAAACGGCGGCCTGGGTAATGCCGGTGAAACTCTCGCCTGCGATCTTGCCATTGCCAGCCAGCAGCGCGAGGACAGCAGCAGCTTGGCCTGTAGTCCCCACGGTCGCGCTGACCTGCCGCGCCATTTCGCCCAACTGCTCAGAGCTCACACCAGCGAAATTCCCGGTCAGAACCAGTGACTTGTTGTACGCATCCTGCTCTTCGCTGCCTTTGTAATAGGCGTATCCCAAGGCGCCGACGGCCGCAGTGGCCAGGGCGATCGGGGCAAGGATAGCAAGCAGGCCGGCAGCAGAAGCGCCAGCCCCTGCACCCAGCTGAGCGACGGCGCGCACGCCACTGCCCCAATCACCGGACGACAACGCGTTGCCGAGCTGTACGACGTTTTCCTGCGCCTGGCGGGTACCCAGCTTCAGTCGGTCAAATCCGGTGGCGGTTTTCTCCAGCGCCGCATAGTTGCCGTCGATCTTGCCCAGGGCCGCGTTGTACTGGTCCTGGCTGATCCGGCCGGCGTCGAGGTGCTTGCCCAACTGCTCGATTTGGGTGTCGAGCTTGCCCATGGCCGCGCGAGCAGGGTCAATTGCGCCGAGCAGGCTGTTCAAAGCCTTCTGCTCATCCAGCGTCGACTTGGCCAGGGCCACCTGCTGCTTATCGAGCTGCGCGGTGATCTTGGTGAATTCGGCCTCGCCATAAGCGCCGGTCTTGGTTAGTTTCGCCAGACTCTCGCGCTGCTTGGCCAGTTCCTGCGTGGTGGTCGCGCCTTTCGACAGCGACTTCTCCAGCGCCTCCATCTCTTTCATTAGGCCGACGGCAGACTGCTCTGCCCGCTCGCCGGACTTGGTCAGCTTGTCGAGATCGGTCGCAGCCTGGGCAGCATCAGCGGAGTCGACCTTAATGCCGAGTTCTGCAATGTTCATCGACTCACCTTGAATAAGTGCCCGTCTTCACGGGCGTTTTTCGCGGGCTTCGGACATGACCGCGATGGCTTCCGATTCCATCATGCGGATATCCTGAAACACGCCGGGGCGATCCTTCGCCGAAACACCGACGAGTTTCATCACGTTCGGCAGCACGCCGTAATCGAGGCCGGTCGCGCCGCTTACACCTGTACGCCACTGAGTCCACATCGAATCCATGACGAGGAACGACTTCCAGTTGTCCGGCCAGACTTCGACTGTTTTGTCGTAGTCCTCGGGCGAAAACCCGAACAATGCCATCTGTTCGGCGGAACCGTCGGACTCATAGAGCGCACGGGCAGCGGCGGTTAGTTTCCCAGGCGGGCCTTGCCGAAGGCTTCGCTGTAGGCCTTCACCACGGCATCTGACACGCCGATACAGCTCTTCACCAGAGCAGTGATCGACTCATCGTTGAGCTTTTCGCCAAAGCCCCACGAAACAACCAGATCCCTGATCTGGTCGACACCTTGCTCGACCTCAGCCGCAGTGATTTCCGTGAGTGTTGGCTCAGTCCCTTTGAAGCGCTCCCCGAGCTCTTCCGCTTTTGCCTTCCAGGCATCGAACAGCTCAGCCAGTGCGGTGCGGTCGCGGTACTTGAACGTGAACGGCACCATTGCCGGCCTGTCGCCAACCTGCGGGATGGCCACATCGACGGTGAACGTCGGCTTTGGCGCAATCGAAAACTTTGCCATGGGAACCCCTTAGGCGTTGTAGCGAGTTGGGCGGGAGGCGAACGACAGAGTGATGGTCCGCGTCATGATGTTGTTGCGACTCAGCGTCGGAGTCGCGGTGATCGACACGTACGCGTAGTAATAAATGGTTGCGCCGCCCGGAAGGTTTGCGCGGACTAGGCGCGGCTCTTTGTCTTCGTCGGCAGCCTCGACCAGAGCCACATAGGCTTGAGCCGGATCATCAGCAACCGGCAGCGTCATGCTGCTGGCCGACTTGGTGGTGGGCAGTTGACGGTCATCATCGTCTTCGAGGAAGCCGTACGTGAGGAACTGCTGTTCGCCGCCGTTGGCAGCGGGCTCAGTGATCTGCGCGATCTGCGTCCAGCCAGAAGCGGCACGGACAGTGCCCGCACCAGAACCGGCCGGGTAGTTCTTCACGCTGGTGGTATCCACTCCTTCAGCCGCGAAGGTGCCGATTTCGGAGTCGACGACGCGAGCCGGTCGACCGTTCAGTTTCGCCCAGGCGGAATCAATTACGATCACGTCGCCATCGGCCAGGCCATGGGCGGCAGCGGTCAGCACCGCCGGTTTGGCGTTACTGATAGCAGTGAACGCTTTGGCAGTGCTCAGGATGGCCGCGATCTCGAACGTAGTGCCGTTGGGAATCTTGACGCTCATGGGTTTTCCTCTTTGCAGAAATGACAAAACCCGCTCAATGGCGGGTTCTGGGTTTGCCCAACGGGCGAATTAGTTGGTGTCAGAGCGGTACAGGAATGAGACCGGCACAGTGAAGGTCGTGTCGTCTGGAATGCCGGGGCCCGGGTCAACCGGTGTCATGGTCACGACGGTCAGCGCACCCTTGGTGTTCCGCTCGTACAGCGGGAACAGTGCGGCGATTTGATCGGCCAGCGCGCCGGCCGCACCGCGGTACTTGCCCGAAGGCGTCACTATGCTGACCTGAAAAACGCCGGTGTACAGCTTATGGTCACCGCCAAGCGTGTTGCTGGCGGTGTCCGCTGGCAGAGTGAATGCTTTCAGGTAGGTCGCGCCGTTCACAGGTGTATAGGCCTCGTTCTCGACGACGACCTTCAATGGCACCGGCAAGGCTTTCGCCCAGTTGATCAGCTTGGCCTCATAGATCGAGGCGATGATGTTGTGGCTCATATCTGGTTGTTCCTGATGGCCTCCTGCACGATCTGCTGGAAGCGGGCCACGGTGATGCGGACCATGCCACCCGGCGCCTGGGTCGAATGTCCGAACTCGAGCGGGATGGCATACGGCAGGTTGTTGATCAGGTAGGCAGTCTGTCCGGCGGTGAAGTCGCTGACAGCCGAAACCAATGCAGCGATTGTTGCTTGCCCGCCTGGATCAACCTCATCAAAGGTCACGTTCTCCACCACATCGATCGAGAGGTGCCAATTCGCTCGGAACCGCCCGCCTACATAGCCTTCAGGGGCAGCGATATCCATGCCGTCGTTCAGCTTGCGCCCAGGTTTGAGCCGTCCCGCCTTAGTCAGGTTGGCCGGATCGCTGCGCAAATCGCTGTTGTGATCGTCCACGGCCTTGTTGTACTGATGGGCCACAGTGTTCTGCGCCCAGATCTCAGGGTTTCCCACCGGTGACATCCGGATAACGCTGCTACCGACCTCGATGATGATCTCGCGCAAGCTTGCATCAATGGCTTCCGTGGCTTGAGCCGCGAACTCGGCGAGGCTCAGCGCGAAGCTTCCAGACTGGCCGGCGCCGGCGCGACTCATGACCGCACCTGCAGCTCATACAAAATCGGTGTGCCGGCCGGGTTGATCTCTTTCAGCGGTGGAACGATTGACCAGGTGCGATTCTGAACGAACACCTTGTTCAGGAGACTGGGCGCCCACTCAAGCCCCTGCGCGGCGATCTTCAGCTTCTTGTCGCCCTGCTTGATGAGGCTGTTGTTCTGGAATTCTTGGCCAGTGAAGTCGAGCAGGATGCCTTGGGCGGTCTGCTCGATAACGGTGTCAGGCGGTGCGGTTCCTGTGTCGGGATCGTATTCACCGACAGTGAACGCCCGAATGGTCACGGGCTGGCCGAACTCTGTGATCATCTCCAGAGCCATCAAGGCCATTTCGTCGTAGAAGGCCATGAGGGCTCCAATGATTAGTGTCGCTTACCGCCCGACTCATTTCGAAGATACAGGATGCCCATTAATGGCAACGCAATGCCGAATAAGAGCATCGCCCATCCGAAGTTATGACGACCGAATATTTTCAGAGCCAGTGCAAGAGCAAAGCACGCAACGAAGGGAAAACCGATTGCGGATATCGCGAGAGCGTAGTCGCCAAATATCCGCGATAGAAACTTCTCCGCTCCGAACACACACAAGTACCAGAGATACATCCAGCCAAGCATGCTCAAACCGGCGAGTACGAGTAAAACTAAATCACCAATTGGCCCTAGCCCGCGCATTCGTGAGTACCCGTGAGAAAAGGTGAGCCTAGGTCAGGCACGAACAGCAAACAATCCGCGCTTCTGCAAATAGTCAGCAAACTGAGTGGCACTTGGCCGATCAGGCGCCGCCGGTAACAGTCGGCCACAAGTGTTCGAGATCGTCGCGTACTCGCGAGTTACTGCGCCCTCAACACGGTCCAGGGTGATTGCACCCTTGCGCTGGTCGATCGGGTCAATGTCGTCGGTGTGGATTTCAGCTGCCAACGCCATCTGGCCGTACTGAATCCGCGCTGGCAGGTAGTTGTCGGGCTTGATCTGCTGATCCAGCTCAACCCCTCGACGCGGCCAGGCCAAAGCCTGATCACTGTCCATCTTGCGACCCTTCCAGGTCATGCCATCCATCGCCAAGGCGGACCGGCGAAGCAGTGCCTCTTGTGCTGGCTCGCCCGCAGGAATGGTCACGCCAAACTTGCCGGCGTACATGACCAGGTCCGCGGCGCTCGCGTAGCTTTCGGCGTCTGGCTTGCCGGTACCGTCCTCGATGATGAGCATGGGTCAGTCCTTGGGTTTGTTCAGGTCAGCGCCTGCCTTCGCAGGTGCAGCGCGGTACTCAGCCTTCAGCGTAGCCTTCGGCGGCTTCTCAACTTCGCCGCCACGGTCTTCCGTGACATTGGCATCGATGATGATCAGGCCTTCCTTTTTGGCGATTGCCTTCACGTCATCTTCGTAGCGGTGAAACGGGCCCGGCAGATACCAGATGTTATCAGTCATCACTGTCACTCCGCTGCGCCAGGGCATTATGCCCCGGAGCAGTCATCAGGTGGTTACTTGGAGGCGTCGCCGATCAGAGCAACACCGGCGGTGTCCTTGATGCTGGCTGCGGTTTTGTCCCAGTTGGTGCCGGTGGCAAGCGCGGCGCTGGATGGAGACTTACCGCCGTTCGCGACATCCCAGGTGTAGCCCTTGATGCCCAGGCCGAAGGTGTAATCCACCTGGATGGTCGTGGTGATGCGCTCGTTACCGTTGTTGGTCTGCACGTTCGAGATGATGTCTCGGTTGTCGTGCACCAGCGCGGCACCAGCCGCCAGACCCAGGATGATCTCCTTGTTCGGCGTACCGGCTTGAGCAAGAGCCGGCGCATCAGTGACGATCGAGGTCTTGCCGAGGATGTCGACAACACGAACGTTGCCGGCCTGGAACAGGTTGTTCGGGTTCGCGAGGCCCTGACCGACCAGCTTGTGCCAGGTGGTGCCCTGCATGACTTGCGCCACCAGGTTCTGGCTGGCATCGCCGAACTTCGCATGCGCGCTGTTCAGGCCGGCCTGGGAGATTCCAAGAGTGGCCGACACATCGTTCACCGCACCTGCCTGCGCAGTGATGGCCGCCACCAGCGCAGCGATCGCGGTGTTGAGCTGATCTTTCAGCAGCACTTCAGCGAACGCGCGGCTAGCGACTTCAACGCCTTGAGCGGTTGGACGCTGCAGCCAGGTCATTTGGGACGGCTCGTAGCGAATCGGACCGAAGCCACCCGCCACTTTCACGGTGGTGTCTTGCAGTTCGGTCAGGTCGACCGGAGTCACCGCGGCGTTGGCACCGTAGCGATTCACGCGACGCTGAGCTGCACCGAGGTTCTGGAAGAACGACTCTTGCAGGAAGTCACCGGTGAAGCCGTTTGGCGACAGCACAATCGCGCCGTTGCTGGCTGCGTTGAACGCCTCCAGCATTTGGTCCAGCGTCTCGAGAGTCGCCGGCATGATGTAATCGTTGAAAACCTGCATTTGAGACAGGGACATGTATTATTTCCTTACTTGAGAGGGAGATCAGAGAACCGGCTAGCGATCGCTGCCTGTCGTTCTTCCTTGGTGCCGCCGATATTGCCTTTTGCGGCCCCGCCGCCACCTCCAGCACCCCCGGCCCCGCCGCCAGATGCCTTACTACCCGCGATCAACGGCGCGAACGCCGTGTCGTTTGCGAATTCTGCTTTCAGCTCATCCAGCGTTGCCGCCGAGAGCTTGCCCTGCTGGTCGAGTACGACCACAACAGGCTTCCCGTCGCGCTGCTCGACGCTCAGACGGCGTTCGATGTGCGGCAACAGGGCTTTGGCGCTGCCTGGGATTGCCAAGGCAGACGCGATGTCAGTAGCGGTACGGCCGACGGTCAGATCCCGGATCTGCGCGCTCAGCGTTCCACGCTCCTGCTCCAGCGTGCCGTTCAGCTCAGCTTCACGGCGGTTGTACTTCTCGGACCAGGAGCGCTCGAGCTCTTCGACGTTGCCGGACTTCCGGGCATTCTCTTCGCGCTCCAAGCGGGCCTGGTCTTCGGCGTCCTTGCGAGCCTTGTCGGCGGCCTTCTTCTCGTCCAGCAGTTCCTGAACCTTGGATTTCAAGCCCGAAACGTCTTCAGGTTGAGGCAGACCTTCAATGCCGAGCACGAACTTGCCGTCCTTCTCGGTGTAAAGAGCGCGCACGGCTTCGTCGACACCATCCAGGCTGTCCAGTTGGAATTTCAGCATTTGTTGTCTCCCAGAGACTTGGTGCAGACCCTGTCTGCGGACATAAAAAAACCCCGGATTAACCGAGGTTTCTGTTTGGCTTTAATTTAGAGGCCCATAGCAAACTCAAGAAGTTTGCCTCGTTGTCGACGTGGATCCATCGCACTAAGTTCAAGCGCCAAGGAGATTGGCTCGGAAGTACTGGCTATGTGGGGCGCAGCTTTATCGGCGTGAAGAATCAAATCAAGGATTTGATACAGACGTTGAGGATCTTGAAGCCGCCCTCCTTCCTTCGCGTTCACAAGAATCCGCAGTAACCGATCCATGAATGGCGCTGGATCCTGTTTTTCATTCACCGCAACAGCGGCCTCTTTGTAGCGCGCAGATATGGCAATGGTCTCGCTCGCGCTCATCTGGCCCAGCATGCAAAATCCCTCCGTGATAATCAGGAGGACAATCCTGCCTTTTCAAATGCAAGGGGTTCAAGCGCTTTCATCTGCACAAGGGTCAGAGGTGAAAAGTTGCGATCAAGCTGTAGCTCGGAGAATCGTTCGATGCTCAGGCCGCCTTCGCGGAACAGCTTGGCGCGGACCGGGCCGATGGCCTTGTCCTGGAATGCCGCTGGCTGCTGCTTGAGCCAGTCGTAATAGCTGAGGTCTGCCCTCACCTGCTGGGCGCCGCCGTCACCGATGGATGCCCGAGTGGCGTCCTTGGCGAACAGAGCGCTGAAGCGAGTCACTGCCACCACCGTAGAGCGACAGTTGATGTGGATTGGCGGCCTCGGCCCCTCCGTCAGTTTGAACCGGCGCTTATCGAGAGTTCGGCACTGACTGGTGGTCTTCGTGTCTAGGGTGCTGACCCACTCCACCGCCTGCACGACATCGGAGTTCACTTTCAGCGTCTCCATGCGCGCCTGGGTGGCAACGTGCTGCACTGCGGTTCGCACCACGGCGCCGGCGTTCCGGTTGGTCGTGGCCAGGATGCCGTCGTTGTACTGAAGCGCCTTGGTGCCCCGGATGTTCTTGATGATCTGGAAGTTCGTCTGGCCTTCGAAGAAGCCCTGCCTGATCGCGCCAGTGAGGCGTTGCCGCTCAGTGCTGGTGAAACCATCAATGAACGACTTGAGCAGCTTGCCGCCATCCGCACCGCGCACACTGAGCGGGTTGGTGAGGATTGCCGCCCTGATCGCGGTAGCGCCAGGCACCGCCGCATCAAACGAGACCCCCGGCGGTGCCGCCCGTGTGAGGCTCGTCGCTTCGAACTCGGCCTCGTAGTTCGCAATGTCGATTAGGTCGAGGTTCAGCTTGTCGCTGTAGCGGTTGAAGATGCCCAGCAGCAGGCTATCGACCTCACTCAGCAACCGCTCCAACCGAGCGACGGTGTAATCCGTCAGATCAGTCCGGGTCAGCCGCTCACGGATCGAGCGGTCGATCTCCTTGAGGAAAGGCCCGAACTTGGCGACCTCTCCCGACTTCAGTTGCTCGAGGAAAACGGCGTGCCGAATAGTGGCATCAAGGATCGCTTGGTTTGCCGCCATTCGGGATTACCTCGTCGTCATCCAGGTCGAGCGATGGGCTCTCCGTTTCCAGCTCGTCGCGGATCTGGTCGTCGGTCTTCTCGGGATCGATAACCCCGCGATCGCGCAGGTACTGCCAGAAGTCGCCCGCCGGCAGCTTGCCGCCCTGCACTGCGTTGAACAGTGCGGAAAGGATCGTCGCGTCCAGGCTGACCTGGCTGAAGTCCTGATTGAGTTTGTAGAGCGTTTCGCCGGGAGCGTTCACGAACTCAGCCATCCAGACCAAGCACTGGCTGTAAGCCTCGCTGACGTTGCTCACAACCAGAGAAAGGACGCTGTGTTCCGCGGCGCTGTCGTTGTCGGCCTGGGTCGCGGTCTTCACCGCACTGCCTCGCTCAATCAGCCGCGCGCCGAGCGACACCATGTCCTCTTTCTTGCCGTCCATTGCCTCTTTGGCAACGGTGTTCGGCTGAGCCTGCCACACGCCACAAGAACCGTTGACCGGAAGCAGCCAAGGCGCACGGGAGCCGAGGAAGATGCCGCCCTTCTCCATGTGATCGCGCCACTGCTCATCGAGTCCCGCCATCCACGGCTGAGGCTGACCTACCAGGTAGGCCGCCTCTTCGTAGTCAGCACTGTTGCGGTAATGGCCGATGTTCACTTCGGCCATGTCGTACAGCGGCGAATCGTCGATGCTGGTGTCGTTGTTCTCACTACCCAGAAACTGAAACGGGATCACCCGCCAAGGCTGACCGAGACCATTCAGCGGAGTGAAGGGCGCGATGATCATTGCCGTCTGGCTGGAGCCCTCTTCCCACACTTCCTGCGTATAGACTCCGGCGGCATCCAAGCGCAGCACTCGAAACTGAACAACCTGTTCGCTGCCAAACCCGTCATCGGTGTCGACATCGACCGTCTCGCGCAGCACGACCAGGCTCAGCAGATGCTGGCCGCCGACTTGGCGAGTCTTCCAGTTGATGATCGCCTCGGCCGGGTAGCTGGCGATGTTCGCCCGGGCCCGACCTGCTTGTTCATCTGCCTTGCTCACCGAGCCGGCAACGACAGCCGCGTAATCCACCAGCAATCCGTGACGACCTACTTCGAGCAGATGCCCGATGACCGACTGCGACTGCTGGTAGATGCTCACGCCTTGGCCGTCGATGTCCTTCGACACGTAGTCGAGTGCGCCGGGGATGGTCAGCGTCGGCCAGGTGCGGAACACTGCCCCCACCAGACTGTGTTTCGTCCGGCCCGTTGCGTTGTAGAACACGGCGCGCTTCTTGTACGCGTCGTAGCGATCCTTGTTGTCCTGGCTAGTGTCCGATGCGTTCGGCCGCGGCAGATAATAATCACCGGCAGTCTTGATGGTTTCCGAGCCTTTGCAGACGTCGCGCACCAAGCGCCAGCGGTATCGCGCCGCTGTGTACTCGGGGCGGGTAAAAGTGACGTCCGTCATCGGGCGACTCCCATTTTCATTGAGGTGACCGGTTTAATGATCGGGTACTCGCGATGGATGAAGTAACCGCCGCCGTCGTTGGCGTGGTCGTTGCCTTGGCTCTTGTCCGGCTCGCCGTTGGGTGCCCAGATTTGTTGCTCAAGGCCGTCGGCATAGGTCGGACATGTGAACGGGTTGACCAGGTAACGCCGTTCGCCCTGCGCGTTGCAGAACATGGCGTTCATGGCGTTGATCCGATCCTTGACTGGCGGGTTGGCCGCCGGCGCGATGACTGTGAAGCCCGCCTGCTTGAGCATGGCGATATCGGTGACGCTGGCGTTGACCGACTTGCGCGAATCACCAGAGGCGTCCGGATAGATCCGGATCTCGCAGGTCTTCTTGTAGTCGTTGCCGGTGTGCTCCCAGTAGCGTGCCTTGATGCGACGGATCATGTCCGGCGTGTCGTAGCCATCCATCAACTCATCGACTGCCCGAGGAAGACCCTGCTCCCGTTTGACGTGCGTTATCGCCGCCATCTTGCCGACGTTGAAGTCCATGCCGATGAATAGGGGCTCGCCCGCCTGCACAGTGTCGAAACACTGATTCAGCTTGCGGTCGTACGTGTGGTAGATCGAGCCGGACGTCAGGTTGACGAACTGGCCGTTCAGGTAAGCGAGGATCAGCTGCGGCGGATACGACTCCATCAGCGATTCAATGTAGTCACTTGGCAGGTTCAGTTCGTTGTCGAACGTGCTGGCCTGTACCAGACCGTACATCTCATTCAGCTTCGGCTTGTCGCGCAGTTGCTTCACGAACTGGAGGAAGACGAACTTGAAGCCTTCCGGCGTCGTGGTTACGTCCACGCCGTTCTTCAGCCCCGGCAAGTTGTAACGCATCCGGGCAATAATCTTGCGCCAAGCCTGTTGCGCCTTGATCGACGTCAGCACGTCCAGCTCATCCACCAGAGCATGGCCAATCTTGAAACCGACAATCGTCTGCGGCTTCTCCATCGACCGGCAAATCACAGTGCCGCGATACTGCCGGCCGCTGTAGATGTGAACCTCATGGTTCGCCTGGTTGATCTTGGTCTTCAGCCCCCAGTCAAAGGCCACTTCTTCCACTGTCGGATAGAAGATGTCCCGGATCTGCGGGTAAGTCGGAGCGAAGTAGCCAGCGTTGACGCCGGGCCACTCCATGAAGTGCTTGCACAGTGCCGAACATCCAACCCAGGTCTTACCTGAGCCGAACCCTGCAACGAATGCGCGGAATTTGTGAGGCAGCGTGAGGAAGTGAGCCTGCGGAACGTTAAGGCTCGGCATTCGGCTTCCTCGCATCCACTACATCGACCTGGATGCGGGTCGGGATCGCCGGCTCATCGTCAGGTTCATCCTTCCGATTACGGTTGACGTACATGTCGCCGGTTTCTTTCGCGGCCTGCTCCAGAATCTGCATGGCGAGGCCGATGTTCTTCATCGTCTCGGCCTTCTCCACGAAGCGGTTCATAGCGCGGAGACGGAAGGCACGATTGGCGATCGGGATCTCAGCCGTCTCTTCGCGGAAACGCTTCCGAGTGTCTTCGAACATCGTCACCCAGCGCTTTGCCAGGCACTTCCCTGAGGTCTTCGTGGGATCGTGTGTTTCAACCTGCTGGCGGGTGATCGATACCCCGTATTCTTTCTGGACAGCCTCAACAACCTGTGAGGGCGTGTCAAAGCACGCCAGGGCCTGAACGATAAAGGCCTTCACGTCATTTTGAAGGGCAGCCATAAATTCTCATCCGTCCAATGCCTGTCCAGAATCAGGCCGACTTGAGCAGACAGGTTCCGCAGGCCCTCGATATGTTCAATTTCCCTACCTCAGCAGGTTTGTTTGCAGCATCCACCAGCTCTTGCACATCAGGGCTCGCACCGTAGCGACGTACCACACCGACGAACTCTTCGACGTCATGGCCGCGCATCTCAAGCTTGGGCAATCCTTCCTGTGTGAACTTGGGAGCGCCGTACGGATCTTTGGCCTGGGCGATGTGGTACAGCTCATGCTCTACCAGCGCGCAGAAGTCTGCATCGGAGCACTGTGTGCAGTAATCAGCTGCCAGCGTGATGATGTAAGCCGGCACATCGCCGAACCAATCCATCATCTGCTGCTCCATCCGGGCCTTCTGCCAACCACCCGCACGGAACGCCACTTGCTCGGCCTGACCTACGACCGTGCGACCCTTCTTGCTGAATGCGGCCGATGCCCACATCACACGGATGTCAGCGTCGATCAGATGGGCATGGTCTTCGTTGTGAATGCTGCCGGTGTCGGCAAGGATCTCAGCTTGTAGCCACTCCCACACGTCTGGAGCTGGAGTGAGCCGGATACCGAAACTGGAAAGCTCAGACAGCTCAAGCAGTGACGGCGGAGGGAGTGGTCTTTGCATCAGCCATTCCCTCGTCAATGATCACCGTGCGGATCGTTCCGCCAGTGTAGATATCGCGCTTGGCCGCCATCTCGACAGCCTCCTTTGCAGTTGCGCCCATATCCATGGCAGCGAGTGCGAAGTCACGCCCACTACCTATAGCGAATGGACGCTCAGCCCAGACATCATCCATCCAGAATCCGCTCTCGGCGTCGTGACCTATCTGGCAGAGCCTGCCATTGGTGACAACTAGGCCATTCGCATCCAGCGGCTTATCGCCAAGCTTCACGCCGAGGAATTCATCGATCAGGGCCGAGAAATCGGGGCCAGATCCAGTAAAGAGGAAGCGATGCCCCTGTCTATGGATAAGCTTCTCGAAATCATCGTGATCGATAAGAGAGCCGCGAGTTACTCGGGAGTCGTAGGCGATTACGCCGTCTTTGTAGGCAATGGTTGTCATGCGCTGGAGCCCTTTAAATTCGGGGTGGTGAGGGGAACTACACCGACTTGAGCTGAACTGAAAACCATGATGCTAGATGCTGAATAGGAATCCACTTTTCAGGCAATACCTATGCGGAACTCCATTCGAGCAATCATCTTCATCACCCTGCTGCTGTTTCCCGCTTCAACTCACCATGATGTTGGTCTGCACCTGGGCGTGCCCGTGCAAGAGAGACACGACCAACCCTTGAGGAAGGCCGGCTGCCTTGGCAGCGTCTACCGCTTTGGCGATGGCGCTATCAAGCTCAGTAATCGCCTGATTGATGGCGGGGCTCAGCGATAATGCGTGATGCAGGCGGGTGACGCTGGTCATGCCCCTCTCCAATGTCGCGACACAATTTGCTGATTCGCGAAACGTGTCGCGGATTCGGTTACTTGCTCTGACTGCGCTTGATCTGGGCGTCCACCTGGTCGGCACACGTGTCCAGCAGCTTGATGGCTTGGTCCTTGAGCTCCCACACATCGCCATTCAGGCGAAGGCCAGCCTCAGATTCAGCCGCGTCGATCCGCTCGCAGGGGATCAGTTCGGGCGCTTCAGTTCTTACTGCCTGGGTCTTTGTTACCACTGCCGGCTTTCCCGCGCAGGCCGTCAGGCAGAGGCTGAGCAGCCCAATCACGAACAGGCTTGCTGTTGCGCTTGAGATCTTCAAAGTCTTTCCTCGCCTTTTTGGCTTTGTCTTCGCTGGCCTTGATTCGCTTGTTGAGGTCGGCGGTGTAGGCGGCGTTACGCTGGGCTTCGGCGCGAAGGGTGGTGATCGTCGCCTGGCTTTCTTTATTGGCGTCGACGGCGTCTTGCTTGCCCTTGGCCTCGATCGTCACCTGCCCTTCGAGGGCAATGACCTGGTAGTGCTGGATGCCCAGCAATAGGCAGGCAACGAGCGCGATGATTGCTGCAGCAGCGAACGCTTTCATGCTGAGTCCGCCTTGCGTCCGAGGAACTTGATGATCAGCTCTCGAATCGCTGTAACGCCGATGAATCCGATAGTGCCGCCGGCCGCGACAGACAGACTGGAGGGCCAAGCCATCCATTCAATTACGCTGCTGGCAGAAAGGCTTAATGATCCGCAGATGAGCGCCTCAAGGACTACGCGCCACTTGTTGGCTTCTTTGCCCTCATACAGCACGCGCAAAAACGAGACAGTAGAGGCCATGATTGCGCCCTGCCAAAGCGGATTGCTCAGGACAAGCCAAACCTGGGCCCAGAAGTCGGGGTTTTTATCAGGCATGTTTTTGGACATCCGGCTGTCCTCCCTTTCGGGGAGCGTGATAGGTCCGACTCCAGCAGCACTCCCAGCTCAGAGCGATGGGTGTGGTGGAGCCGAAAACGAAAAAGCCCGGCACGATGGCGAGGCTCAAATAAAGAGTTTTGAATCATTCAGACCGGAGGCAAGGGCAATTTACTCGCACCCATACTAAGGTCAGCAGGTGATGGCCAGTAGCCACGAGGTCCGCCGTGAAGCTCTCGAATTTTATTATCTGCTACAGCTTCAACGGGTACCGCGTCGTGTTCGCCCATCCCTCGACAACCATGACAGAGGCGGATGCTTGCTACCTCTCCTTGCTTCACTCTGGCAGCAATTTTGGTTCAGGTCCGCCATGCGGCGGAACAATCAGAGCGATGCGAGATTTCGTGAGATCAAGCGGCGTCACCGAAGTTACTTGGCACCGATCTTTGTAGATTTTGACTGACGCGAAAGGCCTCGCTCAATGCGAGGCCCTGAATAGGTTCGCAGTCTTTCCCGCTGTCCGCCAAAGACCTTCACTGCGTCGACACCCTATTGCATCGATCTCGCAGATTCAGTCTCGCGCCACCTGTAAGCGTTGATGGTCAGGTTGCGCGGGCTGCCGGTGTTGATTCCGTACGTCGCACTGTCCGGCTATCGACGTCCAGGCCTTCCCGAAGGCTGCCCTGGCTACAGGTGAATTCGAGGTGTAAAAAAGCCCGCGCTGTGCGGGCTATAGGACGATTCGAACTTGTTCAGGCGCCTGATTCAGGGTCGCTCGCAGGCATGCCGCGAGGCTCCTTATCATCTTCGCCCTGATCGTTCATCTGTGGGTCAGCGTCCGGATCATCGACGCGACCGCTTTTTCCAGCTTCTGGATGCTCGCTCGACACCGAGTTGTTGGCATCCACGTCTGTCATATCTTCATCGACAGGCGCTTCGTCGTCCGCAGGCAGCGGAACCTCAGGTTCATTCCCCTTAGGATTATGGCCTGTTTCGTTATCAGTGCCGCCCGTTACGCCCTGCTGAGATTTGTTTCCAGGGGCATTCTCGTCAATGTCCATGCTGGCTCTCCGTTCTGATGCGCGGGAAGTCCGTGCTTGTACATGAGAGAGGGCAAAGGATTTGCAAGTGCCGAGCAATGGACGAATGGCAGGAACAAAAAAGCCCGGCGGTTAGGCCAGGCTTTTCGTTGTCACCTTCTACGTGCGCAGGGATGACAGGATGGGTAGATAATGGCTCATTGGCTCAATGCCAGTCAAGCGACTTCTGACATCATTAGGCCTTCATGCTCAAGTATGTGCTGAGCCTCCATCAGAGCCATGTCCACACTGCTCTCTAGAGCCTTGCGAATATCCCTCCGCCACCGCTCCTGCGTCTTGATCGGATGAGGCTCGTTCGACCAGTTGTCCATTTCATACCACCCAGCAGGCAGCACGTTGGTCGAGCGCTTCCCGTCCGACCCCGGCAGCTTTGGCATCGCCCAAGTGACAATGGCGCAATGCAGGAACCGCTCAGGCGCCGGCGAGCGCATGACCTTCGTCAGCTCGGCAATGGCGACGTGCTTGCGATCTGTGTGCGTCGAGAACTTCGCGACCAAGGCACGCCAGTGCGCAGCAGACAGCGACTTGTGCAGTCGACCGAACACCCAACAGTCAGTGAGGAATGCAGCCTCCTTACCGACGATCTCCCCCTTCTGCTTTGCGCATTGAACCTTCGGCTCGAAGTCGCAGCCGCCGGCGGAGTTGATGGTTTCGGCGGCGAGCGCCCGGACTACTGCGGATACCACATTGCGATATGTCATGCCGCTCTCCCCTTCAGCTCTCTTGTTTTTGCCCGGTAGTCGGCGGTCATCGCCTTCAGCTCTTCGATGGTGTACTTCTTCGGCTCATGTGGACCTTCGAGCCAATCAAGCCTTTCCGCTCCGATCTTTTCCAGCAGTCGCGGACGATAGGAAACGATGTTCCCGGACTTCTCCAAGTTGCAGTTCTTGTTGCATTGGATATGTACGTTCAGCGGCTCGAATCGAAGCTCTGGGCATGATCCAACTGTTCGATAGTGGCCAGCGCAGAACTGGACGTTTGCTGTCGTTCCGCATGAGATGCATGGACTCCCATCGTCCCGTGCGCGCACCCAGGCATTGAAAGCGACCTGTGTGTCCTTGAGGTGATCCGCCCTGCTCTTCAGCTTCTCCTTGCGAACCTTGATCTCTTTGCGCTCGATCTGGGCCAGCGACTTGCGCGCCTTCTCCTGATTCACGTCCTTGATGGCCAGTCCGCACTTAGGGCTGCACACGGCCTGACCCAGTCGCTGCGGCGGGAAGCTGATACCGCACGCCGGGTTCTTGCACTTCTTCGGCTTGGGTTGTTTGGCGATCATGCGGCTTCCTTGCTGAGCAAATCGGTGAACACCACACCCTGGCCGGTGAAGAACCCGGCGATGCGGTCGGTGTACGCCACGCCTTGGGCGCGGTTGAACAGGCTGGTAACTGGGAAGCCGTCAGGGCCGAACAGCTTGCATTCGCCCATCATGGCCAGCTTCTCCTCGTAGGGCAGATGGCGCATTACCCGGTACCACGCTGCTTGGAATCCTGAGTCCTCGTTCAGCAGGATCTGCACGCCGAAGTGCAGCTTGCAGTAGCGTCGGGCATCGGCCGCGTCGCCGATCTGGGTCATCTCGGCGATGCGCTTGTACATCCCAAACCACAATGAATTTTGATCAAGGGTTCGGTCCTTGCCTGGACGCAGGGAAACGACGACGAACTTCTTGTCGCGGTACATCGTGGTCAGGCTGGTGATTGCCTCGGAGAGCTTGGCCTGGCTGTTGACGCTGATCTTGTCGGTCATGATCAAAACCCCTCCTTGCCGCGCTGAGATTCCCACTCGAACGGGATGACGATCACCCCTCCCTCCCGCAGACGATCCGCGCAGCGCTCTCCGATGGCGGCCGGCAATGCCTTGGCATCCAGGTTCGAAACAATGACCGTCGGGCGCTGCTCCTCGTACCGGCCATTGATGATTGCGAACAGCGTGGTCAGCTCGAAGTCGCCGGGCTTTTCCTTGCTGACTCCGATCTCGTCCAGGATCAGCAGCGAGGGGCTGATCAGGCTCGCCAAAATCTGGCTTTCGCTCTGCTCACTGGTTCGGTCGTAGGTGGCGCGAATGGCCTGCAACACGGCGCCTACGGTGCGATACACGGCGGTGGCGCTCGATCGGGCCATGATCTCGTTGGCGATCGCCACGGACAGGTGCGTCTTGCCGGTGCCAGGCTTGCCCAGCAGCAACAGGCAGCGGCCCGACTCGGCGATCTGCGAGAACTCGGCGGCGTATCGACGGCAAGTGTTCAACGCCTTGTGCTGCTCGGCGGTGGTGGCCACGTAGCCCTCGAAGGTCTTGCCAGCGAAGCGCTTGGGGATCAGCGCCGAGCCGAGCTTGCGCTCCATGGCCATTCGAAGCATCAGCACCTTGCTTTGGCGCTCAGACTCGTCTGTCTGCTCCTGAACAATCCGGGAGCACTCAGGGCAACCAGTCTTCAGCTCGCGGCCGATGACCGAGAAAATCTTCTGCTCGAACTCACCATGGGTTTCGCAATCGGCGGGCTGGATGCGGGTTCCCGGCGGAAACTCAGGGGTCGGTTGTACTGGCTCAGAACGCATAGCTACCGTCCTCCCGCTGGATCAGGCCGGCGGTGTAGTCGCGATCAGCGAAGCCGGAGTGGCGTGACGGCGCAGATGGTTCCGGCGGCACCGATTCAGCCAGACGTTTGATCACCCAGGACGCTTTGAATCCCTGCCACCCAGAAGTCAGCGCTTCGGTGATTGCGTCGGATGCGGTGATTCCGGCTTCGACGCACTTGGCCAGCTCAGCGTTGACGGTTGACCAGACGGTGGCAGTGACGGCGGCGCGCTTGGCCTTGCGTTGGGTAAGCCAATCGGCCAGCAGTTGCTCAGGGACGTTGTGCGGATTGTCGGCCATCAGCTGGGTCATGCCGAACGGAGCCTTGCGATCAGACTTCGGCGGTTCCGGTTGTTCTTGGGGCGGATTAATCTCTTCCGAAGGAAGAGTTAATAGGGGTTCTTTCTTTGTATAAAGAAGGCAAGTTGCCGTTTTGGTCTCACTCGCATCAGGTCTCAGTGAGACGATTTGGGCTGAGTGAGACGTTTTGGTCTCAGTGAGATTGGAAGGTTTTTCCTCGTAGAAGGACCACTCGCGAATAGGGGAAATCCCGATATCACCTCGGCTTCCCCCTACACGGAAAATGATTCGACGCTCAAGGAGATGACTGATCGCTTTCGACGTGACGTCTCGGCGCATGTTGGTCTGCTTGCCGATATCGTCGGCGGTCAGGCGCTTGGTTTCGAGTTGATAGCCGATGGTCTGCCGTGCAATGGCCATGAGAACGCGCAGTTCGCGCGCTGGCAGGTCAACCGTAGCCAAAGCCTCCATCAGGCTGTTGTCCATGCGGGTGAATCCCCTGCTGCTGTTCAGCTGGATGATGTTGTCGGGGGTCATTGCTGGGCTCCCGGAGAACGAGATTTGACGCGCGACACGTTTTGCGTTTGAACAAAACGTGTCGCGACATGGTTCGGGGTATTGCTTGAATTGAGTTGGCTCTGCATAATCGACCTCATCAAGTGGTAATGAATTAGCCGGGGCGCAATCCCGGCTTTTTTGTGCCTTAAATTCAGGCTATGGATTTCAAATTCGGGCGATGCTTCACAAGCAGGGCGTCAGCCTTTCGGCCCAACTCCCCTGCCCTCGCTTCAACTTGGCGGCATTGCTTGGCAAACGCCGGCAGATGCGGCAAGTCCGCTTCGCACATCACCTGGTCGTCGAACACTTCGCTGCCGGTATCGATCACATCGCCCAGGGCGCGGATCAGCGCACCGAAGCTTTTGTTCGCGCACTGCTCGCTTTGCATCTGGCGGGCGCCGATAAGTCCGTGGCGACCAGCCAGTTCGTTGATGCAGTGATCACGGAATTCAGGCTCCAAGGCATTCACCCACGACTCTTCCAGCCACGACGGCATGTCTTGGTCGCCGGAGAGCCAGCGCTGCACGCGCTTCAGCCAGCGGCCGGTTGCCTTCACGAACTCGCCCACGTCGTTCCGCGCTGTGAGTGCGGCGAAGTCCGGTACCTCTTTGGTTGTCGCTTTTTCCGGGCACGACAGGTGCAACTCGCGGCTCAGCGCCTGGGCGAAGTCGTCCTGGCTCAAGCTGGTACGAGCGATCTGGTTCGCCGCGTGAGCGACCAACACTTGGTCACGGGTTTGAACGCTGTGTCTTGAACTGGACGTATTCATAAGGCTCTCTCGTTCGTATTCTGGGTTCATGCCAAATCGCTACTACTGATCAGGGACGAACCCATGACCTACTTTTCTTCTTCTTGGCCCCTTATTAGGTGCCAGCCCCGCCTGGTCCAATTCCTGCTGCAATGGCCCCTAATAAGGGGCCGGACCGTTACCTCTCAGGGAAAATCGAAACCACGTTTTGTGCCTGAGCCTCTTGCGCACACTGAGCAGCGAGGCGGCTTCGCAAGGCTGCGTTATCTGCTGCAAGGCGTGCGGCACTTCGCCGCTCGACTACGCGTTGCTCTGTTATTTGCAAGATCCGATCAGCCAGCTGATCCATGCCGATACCGACCTCGTCAGCCCACTGCTCAAGCCCGTCTTTCTCGTCCTGCGTGTACTGCCCTACTTCCGTTATTGCAGGCATTGGTGCCTCCTCCATGGCCTAGTCAGGCGCTGAGTTTCTTGTCGTTGACCTGGGTAATAGCGTCCTGCTCTCGCTTGGCTTGCAGCGCTGATCGAATGAGCTCGTGGACTAGTGCGCTAGGCTGCATTTTCATTTCGCGGGCCAGCTCGCCCAGCGCCGGAAAGCCGTCCAGCTCGTTGTCGTCGATCAACGGGAAGTAGCCGTAATCATCTTTGAACCGCAGAGCCGCCAGAGTGAGGTCACGAACCAAGGCGCCCGGCTGAATCTCACGCGCCAGCGCTTCCACCTGGAGAGCGGCGTAAGCGTCGTCATTCAGGCGCGACTTCAGCTGGTGGGTGTTGCGATGCGTCTTATTGCCGTAGGCCATGGATTCGCTTCCGCATTCAGGGGTGACGGGGCTGGGTTAGGCGGCAGATTTCTTTGGGGTCGTCTGCGCCGGGAAGGACTTGAGCTCGTGCGCTTCATAAGTCCCGTCCTGATTGCAGGTGACGGAAATATTTCGCTGGGCCGCGATGGCCTTGCTGATCGCAGCAGGGCTGACCAGAAGAGCCTTGGCCGCAAAGGCCTGCCCTTTCGTAGCAACCAGTTCTGTAAGTGGGATCTGCTTCATTCTGGAAATCTCGAATGGTGTTCTCGAGATCAATATTAACCGCCGGTTAGGTTTCTAGCAACACCGCCGGTTGCCGCAAATAAATTAACCAACGGTTAAATTTCACGGATGAGTAAAAAGAAAGAACTTTCCCCAGAGCTGAAAGCCGAGTGCGACGCCGCGAAGGCGCTTTTCGTATCGAAAAAGAACGCCCTCGGTCTCACACAAGCAAGTCTTGCAGAAGCAGCTGATATCTCTGCAGCAGCTGTCGCGATGTACCTGAACGGCACCAATCCGCTGAATGTAAAGTTTGCGGCCGTGCTGTCGCGTTTACTTGACGTGCCTATTGAGAAATTCAGCAAGAGGCTGGCGGCTGAAATCAGCGGGCTTACAAGCGCTGCCGATCAAATCAACGCCTCATCGGAGAGCACGTCTGCCGCAGACATGGTTCGCCAAATGCTTTCCAAGCAAGGGAAAGGATTGTCTGATGAGGCTCGTAGGCGGTTACTTGCAGCTGCTGAAGCCGATGATGGCGGTGGCGTCATAGAGGTCGACTACTATCGCCCGGGCGTGGCCGGTGATGAGGTGTGGATTGCGCATTACGACGTTCGCGCCGCAATGGGTGGTGGGCAAATCCCTCACGACTATCCAGAGATGCTCCAGGATGTTCGTGTAAGCCCCCAGCATCTGCGCGAAATGGGAGTTGAGTTCAAGGAACACTTCCATCTCAAGATGGTGACAGGGTGGGGTCAGTCAATGGCGCCAACGATCAAGCACCGCGACCCCCTGCTCGTCGACATCAGCGTTCGAGAGTTCGCAGGCGACGGAATTTACATGTTTTCTTGGGATGGGCACCTGTACATCAAGCGCCTCCAGTGGATGGGGGAAGATCGGGTCAAAATGATTTCTGATAACACCCGACATCCACCCGAGACCATCCGAGCGGAAGAGATGTTCATCCAGGCGCGGGTTCTGCTGGTTTGGAATGCTCATCTGGTTTGATGTCGCGCCATTGAAAACTTCTTCGGCGCGGCGAGGGATTGTAAGAATTGTGTTCTGGTGGGCGATGTATTCGCGCCAACAATTGAAAGACAGAGCAATGCCCTGAAGAAGGGTTGATCAATGCCAAAGAAACATCAGGAAAGCAAAGCAGCGACTGCTGCTGACATTGAGCGCTCTATCCAAGCGCTGAACAAAATGGCGGAACGCCTCTGGGGCGATGGTCGGGAGACTGAGGCGAAAGCCCTCCTCGATGCCTTGGATTCTCTAAACCGGGCGCTCGATCGGATCAGAATTGGAGAGAGCCGCAAGGTTCTTCATTGACGACCGCCATGGACTCATTAAAAGGCCTAAAGCGGCCAAAATATGTATGAGGCATAGATGACACTGACCAAGCCAAATCAAGACCTAAAGCGCGACCTACAGGGTGTCGCGTCCGATCTGAAGTGGTCAGCCGTCGAGCTGATGCGAGTCGCCGAACGGCTGAGCCTGGCCGGGAACGAAGCAGATGCCCAGGCCGTGCTGAGGATGTGCGCCGTGTTTCATGCGGACGAGGATCGGCTGACTGCTTATGCGGCGGAGATCGGGGCCGGGAGGATTGTTCGGAGCAAGGCTGAGTAACGGGGGCATCATCTCCACGAAGGTTATGCTGGCTTGGAATGCTCGGAAGGTATAGCTAAAAATTGAAAACAGTTAATTGGTAGCAAATCAATCTAATAAATCGACTTTCTCTTAATTTTAGATTCATCGCTAGGAGTACTGTAGTGCACAGGAATGCAACATTTTACGATCTTAAAATTAGCGCCTTCGGAATGTCTAGAGCAGAGGGAAACACTGCGCATTTCGTAGCAACTCCGAAATCCTTAACCGCAATATCTTTACAACTAAAACAGCTTTTCGAGACTGGCGACAGACTGCTATTAAAAGGCAGAGTAAGCACCTCTCCAAAGTATTTTTTGTCCGACTTAAGACTAACTGAAAAACAGCTTGTACTATTGATTAACATTAGCGACCCGACCGCTCCAGACTCGGTTTCCTCTGACCCAGAAAACAAGAGTCGAGTTGTCCACGCTAAACCTCCTGGTCACGGAGGCGAGCACTCAGCGCATGTTGTGCTTAATTTAAGCCCTGAGAAAGGCGACGACTACTACCTTTGCGTCGTTGAAGCCGTTTATGGCTCCGGACTTCATCTGACCAGCGTATTAAAATTCTTAAAGCACCTAATCAGAAAATGCAAAAAAGAATTCCCAAGCGAATACTTGATTGCCAACAATAATGGCGCACGCGACACGTCAGGAAACGCCTTGCTAGTTCATTTGATGCACGACATTGAACTTCAGGGTCACCCGTCAGACGATTTCAAGAAGGATTTGGATGGCGGAACATTATCTGCCATTCAGCTACTAAATTTTTCCAAGGAAGGCGCTGTATGGGACGAGCAAGGAGGCATAATTGAGCGACAACGAACTGTCGATCTTAGACCCAAGCCTGATATGATTGGGACGCTCGCATCATCTCTCCGCCAGCTTAGGGCAACAGTAACCAAATCTGACGTTGAATATAAGCATATTAGAATAAAGTTCAAGACAGAGTCAGGAGTGCAGAAGGATGCCACTATTGCCACTAGCACCGGCAATCTTGTCGCAAGCGAAAAGTATGTCAAACGTCACCCAATAAGCACCCCGCTAGTAAATACCAGTAGCTTTGAAAAGATAAATACATTTATACTTAGGGAAATCACCAAACTAATGGAGTAGACAATGTTACTAGGACAGCTACTTCGCCCTTTCGGCTACCTGGCTATACAGCACCCATATAAGTGGATTGTGGACTGGCTATACCCGACCATTCTGTCTCTTATAACCGTCGCCACCATATGCATTGCAAGCAATCAAACGATTACATACGCCCCTGGTAGTTTGATTTCTTTAGTACTTTCATTTGTTCAATCCCTGCCTGGATTTTACATAGCGGCACTTGCGGCAATTGCTACATTTGGAAGATCGGATATCGACAATGTAATTCCAGAGCCGACGCCAAAAGTAATAGTGAGATTCAGAGGATTAACAAACATAATTGATTTAACAAGAAGAAAATTTCTTGCAATGCTTTTCGCCTTCTTAACCGCGCAGAGCATCGTAGTAGTAATACTTTCAATATTCCTACTCAGCTTTGGAAAAGCCATTTGCACATACTCTTACCTTGGGTTTCCTGCCGGGATGTATTTCAGCGGAATCCTCCTCTTTGTTTACTTCTTAGTATTTTATCAAATGATCGTTGCTACTTTCTGGGGGCTCTACTATCTGGGGTACAAACTGATGGAGTAACGCGTTTACTCTGCCCCCAAGTCCGGCCCAGCGCCGGGCTTTTTCGTTCCGACCTTTCACAAGTTTTTCACGGGCTGCAGCCTATGGTGATTTCAGCTCCTAATGAAACCTTTAGCCCGCGCTCCCCACGCGGGCTTTTCTTTGTCTGTGATTTGATGATCGCGTCAGAGATTCCCCTGGGCTACGCTGTCCATTCCCTCGAACGGAGTCGAAGCCATGCCCTCCCCCGAATACTCTCTCCCCGATGTACTTGAACGCCTGCATCACAATCAACTCGCCCTAGAGGCTGCGCTGATGGAGCTGACCTTATTGGTTGAGAACCAAGGTCATGCCGAGACTGGCGACAACGTCCGCGGCGCCCTGGGCGCCATAGGTGAGAACGCCGGACATATTCACCAAGGTTTGGCCAGGTTGAAAGCTCAAGGGCCGGATTGATCGCAGCACCCTCCTCTGGATATACGCAACAAAATTGAGCCCGCCCAAGCGCGGGCTTTTTATTGTCTGTCAGAAAGGCACCGGCTCCTCTATTGGCTCGAAGACTTCTGCCGGCCGATCCTCCTCGGCACACGCCTCCCACTTCAGCGTCACCGACTCATCGTTGGGGATTCCATGCGCACTTGGACACCCAGTCCACGAACACTTGGACAGCGATTCCACGCTGACTTGGACACTCATTCCACGAGCACTTGGACAGTGATCTCTCACTGATCCGACCCAAGCTCAGGCAGGCAGCAACGCAGGATTATTCACTACCATCGACCTCTTTTCTCGAAGCGAAGAGGTCGTCGTGGAGCGTATATCCATGCGTAAAATCCGAGAGGTACTACGCCTAAAGTTCGACGCCGGCCTGTCCGTGCGCAAAATTGCTACCAGCCTGCGCATTAGCAGCGGCAGTGCCGGCAATTACCTGCACCGCTTCAACGCTTGCGGGCTGACTTGGCCCACGCAGTTGTCGGACGCCGAACTGGAGCGACGTCTATTCCCGCCAGCGCCGACGGTGCCCAGTGATCAACGTCCGATACCGGACTGGGCTCATGTCCATGCCGAGTTACGTCGCCCCGGCGTCACCCTGGCCCTGCTTTGGCAAGAGTATCGGCTCAGCCACCCGCAAGGTTTCCAGTACAGCTGGTTCTGCGAGCACTACCGCCTCTGGGCCGCCAAGGTCGACGTGGTCATGCGCCAGGAACACCGTGCCGGCGAGAAGCTGTTCGTTGATTACGCCGGCCAGACCGTGCCGGTCATTGATCGGCGAACCGGCGAGATCCGCCAAACGCAGATCTTCGTCGCCGTCCTCGGCGCGTCCAGCTACACCTTCGCCGAGGCCACCTGGTCGCAGAAACTGCCCGACTGGCTGGGCTCGCACGTGCGCTGCTTCGCCTTTCTCGGCGGTACATCGCAGATCCTGGTACCGGACAATCTGCGCAGCGGCGTTACCAAAGCGCATCGTTACGAGCCCGACATCAACCCCAGTTACCGCGACCTCGCCGAGCATTACGGCGTGGCCGTGTTGCCTGCCAGATCTCGCAAACCTCGGGACAAAGCCAAGGTTGAAGTCGGCGTCCAGGTCGTCGAGCGGTGGATCCTGGCGGTGCTGCGCAACCGCCAGTTCTTCTCCTTGGGCGAACTCAACACAGCCATCGCGCTGCTGCTGGATCGCCTCAATCAGAAGCCCTTCAAGAAGCTGCCCGGCTCACGCCGGTCAGCCTTCGAGACCATCGACCAACCTGCGTTGCAACCGCTGCCGGAACACCCTTACGTCTACGCCGAATGGAAAAAGGTGCGGGTACACATCGACTACCACGTCGAGGTCGACGGCCATTACTACTCGGTGCCGTATCAGCTGGTGAAGCACCAACTCGAAGTGCGGCTGACTGCGCAAACCGTCGAGTGCTTCCACGCCAACCAGCGCGTGGCCAGCCATCTGCGCTCAGCACATAAAGGCCGCCACACCACCCAAACTGAGCACATGCCCAAAAGTCACCGCGAACACGCCGAATGGACGCCCCAGCGACTGATCCACTGGGCAGAGCAGACAGGCCCGAATACGGCCGGCGTCATCGCCTACATCCTCGAACGCCGGATCCATCCGCAGCACGGCTTCCGCGCCTGCCTGGGCATCCTGCGCCTGAGCAAACAGCACGGCGAAGAGCGGCTGGAAGCCGCTTGCCAGCGAGCGCTGGCACTGGGCGCGTGCAGCTACAAAAGCCTTGAATCGATCCTGCGCCAAGGGCTGGAACGGCTGCCGCTGGCCCAGCAAAACCTGCCGTTACTGCCTGAAGAACACATCAACCTGCGCGGCCCTGGCTACTACCACTGACCTGAAAAAGGAGCACCAAAATGCTGCCCAACCCGACACTCGACAAGCTGCAAACCCTGCGCCTGCACGGCATGATCAAGGCGCTTGGCGAACAACACGCAACGCCTGACATCAACGATCTCAGCTTCGACGAACGCTTCGGTCTGATGGTCGACCGCGAGCTGACCGAGCGCGAAGACGCCCGCCTGACTACTCGCCTCAAGGCCGCACGACTGCGCCATAACGCCTGCCTGGAAGACATCGACTATCGCAGTCCGCGTGGCTTGGACAAGGCCTTGATCCTGCAACTGGGCAGCGGCCAGTGGCTGCGCGACGGCCTGAACCTGATCATCGGCGGCCCAACTGGCGTAGGCAAAACCTGGCTCGCCTGCGCGCTGGCTCATAAGGCCTGCCGCGACGGTTACAGCGTGCGTTATCTGCGCTTGCCGCGCTTGATGGAAGAACTAGGCCTGGCCCACGGCGACGGCCGCTTCGCGAAACTGATGGCGGGTTATGCCAAGACCGACTTGCTGATCCTGGACGACTGGGGCCTGGCGCCGTTTACCGCTGCGCAACGGCGCGACATGCTTGAACTGCTGGACGACCGCTACGGCAACCGCTCGACGCTAGTGACCAGCCAGATGCCAGTGGACAAATGGCACGCACTGATCGGCGATCCGACCTTGGGCGATGCGATCCTCGACCGGCTGGTGCACAACGCTTATCGGATCGAACTGAAGGGCGAATCGATGCGCAGACGCGCAACGAAATTGACGGCGACAGAGACTTCAGACTAACAATGCAAGCCTGCGTCGCTGCGCTCCGACTGCCTGCCCAAGTGGACGTGGATCAGGTGTCCAAGTGAGCGTGGAACGAGTGTCCAAATGATCGTGGGCTGAGTGTCCAAGTGTCGTGGAATCCGCACTCATCGTCGTTGAACGTCATGTCTATGCCGTCCGTCTCGTGTAGCAAGCCCATCACCTCATCCCACTCGCGATCCCCATCCGTATCCAAACGATGGATCGTCACCCAGCGCTGAGTCTGCGCCACGGGGTGATTGATCATCGATGAGACGCGCATCCCGAGCCGCTGCACGCCGCTGACTTCCTCGCGGATTGTTTGTTTTGCCTGCTTCTTCGCCTTTGCCACATCACCCTCCTATAGCTGTATATCCATACAGGTTTAGAAGAAGCATACGCCATCGCACTGAAAAATAAATTAACCGCCGGTGTTGACTAAGCATAAACCGCCGGTTAATTTAGTTCCATCGCAACCGGCACCCAATCAGGGGCCAGCTGCGAAGGGTCGAGAGATCCGCCGCTCTTTAACAGCTCAGGATCCTCGCCATCGACTACCCCGGGTTTCAGCCGGTAAGTGCGAGCAACAAATAGTCGATGCCACGCCAGCTCTGGAACTGGCCGTGCTCACCAGATGTGAGTACGCGAAACCACGCAAGCCAGCCGTACCAGCACCGAACACGAAATGTGCGACGACGGCCAGAGATATGAATCCGGCGATGCGCGCGGTGGAGAAACGGAATTTTTCACTGATGCACCTGGTAACGGGTGCATTGGGAAAACAACCGGAGCATGACCATGAACAAAGAACAGGTTTACGACGATCAGATCAGCCCGCTCATGCAGCAGATCATCGGCATCTGCAAGGAACAGGGCATCGCAATGGTGGCGAGCTTCGACATTGCCCACGACGGCGAAGGCCCGAACGGAGAGGACTGCTCCAGCTTGGTCTGCAGCACTTTACTGCCCGATGGCAACGACGAGCCAAACCCAGTATTTGCCCAAGCTAACGCCCTCATCCGTCGCGGCGGCCGGCCCGCACCGATGATGTTCACCACCGAACATGGTGACGGCTCCAAGACCATGACGGCGGTTATCTGATTTCACTGGCTGGCCTTGGCGACAGGGCCAGACGGGAAATCAACCGGAGCAACAGCCATGGATCAACCAGCGCCAACGAAATGCACCCGCTGTGGAAAGCCCGCCGACCCCGTGATTTACAAAACCATCATCGATCAGGCCTACGACCCGGTGCGCAAGAAAAAATATGTTCGGCAGCAATCCCTGCCGTTCTGCAGCGAGGAACACGCAAACCATCACCAATGGTCTTGCGAAGGCTGAAGCATCACCTCTGTCCATTCGCTGAGTGGGCAGACGGATGCGGACGAATTCTGCACCGCGCAACGCGGCCCCCTGCACATCAAAAAACCCAGTACGGAGGATTTGCACCCATGCACCAGTAAGCGATCCACCCGCGTGGCGCAGCAAGCCTGAAGGCTGCGCCCAACACTCATTCAGGCAGCGGACAGTAGGTCGTCGATGTCACCGCGCATCGGCCGGAATTCCGGTAGGCAACCCCAGCGCACGAAGACAACTTGATGCTGCAACCCAGGCCGTCGCCAGTAGCGGGCCTGGGCCTTCAGTAACCGTACTCCGACGGAAGTATCAACTGTTTGGCGTTTCTTGCTCTCGCGAAATCGAGCAGATCCTCATATCGAGAAGAGTGCTCAGTCATCGCGCGTTCCAAATAAGGCTCGTCCAGTCGACTAGACCACTTATCTCTTATGAGTTCTCGAAGCTCAGCGGGAGATATCGGTTTTCTCGAGTACCGGAAAACCATCCAGACGAAATTGTAAAACCGAGCCGCATCTTGATCGCTGCCCTTTGCCCAAGAGTCATGAGCCATCCACGCATCAAAGGCTCGCTGCGTTATCGATGAAAGTGGCATGTACCAACCTCTGAGCTGTCATGTTTCAACAAATCTAACACCCCGACACCACCCGCATGCACTCCCCTCCGCGCCCAACGGCAACCAGCGGAACGGATGAGTGCAGCCGAGTTTTGTTGGATCAACACCCGCCACTCTGGAGGCGACCATGAACGCACTACTCAAATGCCAGCTTCGCCACGACAACGCGGAGCCTGAAGACGATTCGAGTTATCAGGAAGCCGCGACCCGCTGGATCGAGAACAACGCCGAGCAGCTGGTGTTGGGTTGTGACGTTCTGTTCCTGCGCCGCCACGGGCATTGGCAGGGGGTCACTCAGGCGCAGTTCATCGCGAAGATCCAAGAACACCTGGTGCAGCGGCAGATTGACGGCGCCGACGATGAAGACTGGTTTGCGCAGCTGGTGGCGGCCGCGTACGCCGGTGGCAACGTCAAAACCTTCGCCAAGAATCTGTTGGGTCCGAGCAACCACGTCAGCGGCAAGATTTTCGAGATCGCCGAGGCGCTGCTTGAGCCTTATGTCCATGACGGGCTGATCGCTGACGCCGAGGACGACGAGCTGTGAGCCCTTACATCCTGATCGACGAAGCGCTGGATAGCCTTGAGCATCCAGACAGCCCGCGAGGCAACAGCATTCTGGTGCAGCAGATCATCACCAACCTGATGACCGACCAGCTGATCACCCTTGAAGAATTCAGTCACTACTGCAAGCGCCTGCTGAAAGTCTGTCGGCAGCGCAAGGAGTTGTCATGAGTACTGCACCGGTTAAAACGCTCATCGATGAGCAGCTCGATGAGATCGAATCGAAGCTGGTCCTGCTGGGTTTCGGCCTGCCCTTCAACGAGGTGATCGGCCGTCCCCGCGAAGTCCTGGTCGCCAGCCTGCCTCAGCGTTTGGCGGCAACAATGAAGGGTGGTCGGATTGCGGTGAGGGTTCGGCCGTGAAGACCTTCTACTGGATTCTCACCGCCGGCCTGGTGCTTGTGCTGATGGCCTATAGCACTTCGAAGGATCGCACCAACACCTGCCAGCCGCCGCAGGTCGCCCACAGGGTCCTGACGTGACCCGGCACCAGCGGGCACGCCGCCTGCTGCTTTGGCGCGGCTCATTCCCCGCCCTCACCGTTTTTGCCTTTCTGATGTTGCTCAGCGCTCTCGCTGATCGCGCAACTCAATAACCCACATCTTCGAACGCTGCGTACATCGCGGCAAGGATTCCCCGTGTCCGCTACTACTGAATTGGCCGTTGCGCCGCCGCAAGAAACCGCCCTCGTCGTCTTCACCGCTGTAAAAGGTCTTGAGCCTTGGTTGCAGCAGATCCGCGCCGAGATTGACGGTTTCACGCCGGACATCAGCACCCGCAAGGGCCGTGATGCGATCGCCTCGATGGCGTACAAGGTCGCCCGCTCCAAGACGGCGCTAGATGAGGTCGGCAAGAAGCTGGTGGCTGATCTGAAGGAAGTGCCGAAGAAGATCGACGCCGAGCGCAAGCGCGTTCGCGACACTCTGGAGGCATGGCAGGAAGAAGTCCGTCGCCCGCTCAATGAATGGCAGGCTGCCGAGGATGCGCGGATCGACAAGCACAACTCTGCGATCGAGAAAATCAGGCTGACAGCCATCGACCTGGACGGAATCATCGCCGAAGACCTGGCCGATCGAGTCGCACAGCTTGAGGCGATCGCCCTGTGCGAAGGATGGGAAGAGTTTGAGGCGGAAGCCGCCCGCGCCAAGGACAAAGCCCTTGTCATCCTGCGCGCCGCCCTCACCGCTCGCCGGCAATACGAAGCCGATCAGGCAGAGCTGGCCCGCCGCCGCGCTGAAGATGAACTGCGCGAACAGCAAGAGCGTGAGGCTCGTATCGCACAGGAAGCCGAGGAACGAGCTCTGCGCGAAGCCGAGCAGCGTGCTCAGGCCGAGCGAGAAGCCGCCGCCCGCCGCGAGCGGGAGTTGATCGACAGCGCCGCCAACGCCAAGCGCGTAGCTGAGAAAGCCGCAGCAGACGCTGAAGCAGCAGCCGAACTTCAGCGTCGCCAGCTCAAGCTTCAGGCCGAACAGGCACAACTGGCTGCTGAGCAGGCCGAAGCCAACCGGCTTGCAGCGGAACAGCGCGCCCAGCAAGCACGTATCGCTGCCGAACAGCGCGCCATACAGGCAGCCGAAGATGCACGCAAGGCCGAGATTAAGCGCCAGAACGATGCAGCTGACGAGATCCTGCGTCAGGAGCGTTTGCGAGAGGCTAACAAAGAACACCGCCGCGCAATCAACCTCTCTGCCCTGGAAGCTTTTGTAAAAGGTGGCATGACCGAAGAGTGCGCCAAACAGGCAATCACTTTGATCGCCAGTCGCGTGATACCCGCCATTTCAATTCAGTACTGAGGTCGCCATGAGCAATCTTGCAGTGACAGACAAGGTCGAGCGCTTGCCGGCCGTACAAACCGAATCCGCGACGATCATGTCGATCATCCAGCAGGTGGCGATGTCGCCGGACGCTGACATCGACAAGATGGAACGCCTGATGGCGATGCACGAACGCTTTCAGGCACAGCAGGCGAAACAGCAGTACGACGACGCCTTGGCCCAATTGCAGGAAGAGATGCCGGTGATCGGCGAGCGTGGCGGGATCAAGGACAAGAGCGGCCGCATCCAGAGCACCTACGCACTCTGGGAAGACGTCAACGAGATGATCAAACCGGTGATGGCCAAGTATGGCTTTGCCATCACCTTCCGTACGCCACGCAACGAGCGAGGTATCGAGGTTGAAGGCGTGCTGAGTCACCGGGCCGGACATCGCGAAATGACATCGATCGTTTTGCCAGTCGACGCCTCGGGCAGCAAGAACGGCGTGCAGGCAGTTGCCTCCAGCGTCAGCTACGGCAAGCGGTACACCGCGGGCCTACTGCTGAACATCACCACAACTGGTGAAGACGACGACGGTAATGGGCCGGGCGCGCAAGTAACGCCGCGAGTCACGTCCGCCCAGGCTGCGCAGATCGCCATGCTGTTGGAAAAGTGCAGCGACAAAGCGAAAGCGGCGTTCGCAGGAATTCACGGGACACCGACCGCTGTCGAGAAAGCGGTGTTCGACCAGGTGCTCGCAATGCTCACCAAGTCAGCAACTCAAAACAGCAAAACCACCGAGGGGAAAGACGATGCGAATCATCAGTAATGTGGAGCAAGGCACGCAAGAATGGCTGGATCTGCGCCTGGGCATCGTCACCTGCTCGGAGCTGGATAGCCTGTTGGTAAACGGCAAGGGCGAAGCCGGCTTCGGCGCCGGTGCTTATACGTACATGAACACGCTGATTGGTGAGCGCATCACCGGCGAGGCTGCCGACCCATTCCAGGGTAACCGTCACACGGAACGCGGACATGAGTACGAAGGCGTGGCTCGTGGCTTGTATCAGTCTCAGGTGGACGTCACAACGAATCAGGTCGGGATAATCCTGAACCATGGGATCGGCTACTCGCCTGACTCACTGATCGGTGAAGACGGGCTCTGCGAGATCAAAACCAAACTGCCAAAGTTTCAGGTCGAAGTGATTCTCTCCGGTGATATCCCGAAGGAACACGTCGCGCAGTGCCAGGGTGGCTTGTGGGTGTCGGATCGCGAGTGGATCGACTTCGTCAGCTACTGGCCGGGCATGAAGCTGTTCGTGAAACGCGCCTACCGCGACGAAGTGATGATTCGCAAGATGAGCGAACGAGTCAAAACCTTCTACGAAATCCTCGACGAACGCATGAATCGCGTGCTCGGCATCGCCGCTTAAGGAAACCCCATGCCCACACTTACCGACGTCGGCCGCATTGGCCGTGACGCTGAGCTTCGCTACACCCCCGGCGGTGACGCCGTGATCAATCTGGCACTGGCTTGCGACTACGGTCGCAAGGTCGACGGCAAGCGCCCGACCCAATGGGTTGACGCCACTCTCTGGGGAAAGCAGGCCGAAGGGATGGCGCCTTACCTGCTCAAAGGGCAGCAAGTCCACTTCACCATGGACGACGCCCACATTGAAACCTACGCCAAGACTGGCGGCGGTGAAGGCTACAAGCTCACGGGGCGAATCATAGTGATCAAGTTCGCCGGCTCTCCACCTCAAGCGGCCAGCCAGCCGGCACAGCAGGCCAGGCCGCAGCAATCCCGGCCGCAGGCTGCGGCCCGCCCAGCACAAAATCAGCAAGGCACAAACGGGCCGGACTTCGACAGCTTCGACGACGACATCCCTTTCGCCCCTCACCACCATCTGAACGGTGCCTGATATGAACACACTCATTCAGCTTGGCTACGAACGCCAGGCACCCATTGAGGCCGCAACTGCGGCCTTCCTTGCATCTGGAGGCCGGGTTCGCCAGTGCGGGCTCAGCGAAACCCAGCCCAAGCCGATCAGCATGTGGAACTCAGCGATCACCCGTCGCAAGGATGCGCGCCGAGATTTCACCAAGAAGGAAGGCGAGCTGGCGAAGCTGATTCGCGACGCTGCCGCCATCGTCACCGAGTTCGGCACGGTCCGGCGAACGCCCATCGAGGTGCGCAACAAGCTGCGCGCTCTGGGCGAGAAGTTGACGACTCCGCAGGTCGAGCAGATCGCCGCGCGGTACCGGATCGAACTCGCAGAAGGCGGGAAGCTGACTTGAGACGCTTCCGCGTGCAGCAACGCAAACGACAAACCTGGCTGGCGGTGCCGGCCAGTGGGATAAAAACACCATCGGAGAAAGCACCATGCCAATCGCAACAGACACCGCAGAGTTCCTTGAAGAACTGAACGGCGGCGCGTTCGCCAGCCAGATCGGCCACGCCCTTTCCGAAGTCGCCGCCGGCGTAGTGGATCACGGCAAGGTCGGCAAATTGGTGATCACCCTGGACTTCAGCCAGATCGGCGAATCCAGCCAGGTAAAGATCAAACACAAGCTCGACTACAAGGTTCCGACCAAGCGCGGCACCCGCAGCGAGAACACCAGCCTCGACACTCCCATGCACGTTGGGAGCGGCGGCAAGATCTCGCTGTTTGCTGAGAAGCACGACCAAATGTTCACCCGGGACGAGGCGCCAATCCCGCGCCGCACTTGATCCCACGCAGCCCCCTTCCCCATAGAGACCTGAAATATGTCCCTCACGAAAGAAGCAATTCAACTGATCACCGATACTGCGCTGATTGCCACGGCAAAAGCGCTCGATACTGACATGCCAACCGCGGTGCTTCCTGAAGGCGCAAAGGTAATCAGTCTGGAAGCCTTCGGCGCATTCCGCAGCCGCTTCCGTGGCACCTTCTCCACCAACTCCCTGTTGGATTTCGGCAAATACGTCACCGACCGAACGGTCGCAAATGCCCAGGGCTTTATCAATCAAGACGAGATGACCTGCTCAGTGCTGTTTAACCTCGGCACCGAAGAGGCTCCTGGCCATGCCGATGATCGGGCCGTGCTAAAGCTGAAGGCAACGGCCGGTTACCAGGCGGTGCAGGCAATCAGTGGACGGGCCATGTCGCAGAAAGACATGAGCGATTGGATCGAGGACTGGCACAGCACCCTGTCGGCCGTCGACGAAGACAACCAGAACATCAGCTTGGTGAAAGCCATTGCAGCGGTGCGCACTATTACGGTTAAGGCATCGTCCGAGAGCGATCACGCCGTCAGCGAGACTCGCGCCAGCCGCAGCGCCATGGATTCCATCGAGGCGACCAGTAAAGAAACGCTGCCGACTTCGCTGATCTTCTCGGTAGTGCCGTTCGAAGGCCTGCAGTTGCGCGAGATCATCCTGCGCATTTCGGTTATCACCAGCGGTGTACAGCCGGCGCTGAAATTGCGTTGGGTGGGTGAAGAGGTCCAGCGCGAAGAAATCGCGCAGGAGTTCAAGTCGGTGCTTCATGATCAGATCGGCGATGCCGCGGTGCTGTCGCTGGGCGCGTTCGATCCGAAGTAATCATTAGGCCGGGTAACCGGCCTAACCCATCATCACCTATTGCGCCGTACGTCGTCGGACAGCAATTAACTGTCGCGCTGAATCCATCTGGTAGCCAGCTCGATACCGCGTCGCCTGGCTTCGCCAAACGTGCTCCATGTGCCGATTTCCTCACCGAGCTTTATCGGCTTATCCCTGCCCTGCAGCAAAATAACGATCCCGATGGGGGCTGCGTTTGAAGCCTCACCCCAAAAGAAATCGATCGTCGCCTGCTCCCCACTTGAATGGACGTAATCCACCGGTCCTGGACGGTTAGTCGCCAAGCGCATGTCTGTCTCCCTGATGCCCGGATGTGGGCACTCAAGCAATAGCCCATAAATTCGGATGACGCCAATCGACTAATTCACCCTCACCTATCGCGTTGAAAGCGAGGGTGAGCCGCTAATAACATTTATCGCTCGCACCATTTCGTAGCGAGTCCAATCCCACGCCTCATTGCTTCATCGAAGCTTCTCCAGGGCCAGCTTTCTTTGGCTAGCAGCACATCGTCACTACCGTCTCTTCCCCATACACGAATTCCAACTGGTGCGAGGTTTTTCGGCTCACCCCAGATGAAATCAATTTTCGCTCTTTTACCGTTTGGGTGGACGTAATCCACAGGATAAGGCCTCTCTACGAATAGCGTCATTCCGACCTCGCTGTTATCCGGCGTTGCGCCGAGATATCAAGCAATAGCCCACAAACTCAAATCACGCCAGCCGGCGAGGATCCCCTATGAACATCTATCGGCACACATTCACCGCCGTCTGCCCTGGCGATGGGGAAACGATCGTCTACAGCCTGGAGATCCGCAGCCTCACGATGATCCGCGTCGAGCATATCAAGACAGCCGCGGCTTTGATCAAGTCTGGCTGGCATGAGCAGATAGCTGATGAACTGGCCGATCGCTTTGGTGGGGACCAGTTCATCAAGGCTGTGCACCAGGGCGTGGAGATCGAAACCGTGAGGCTAAGCGGATGATCCACTATCACGGCACTCCGGTCGGCGGCACTCGGCAGGACGGCGCCAGGTTCCTTACTGGTCGGCACGCACTGGTTCCCTTCCCACGCCAAGACGACTTGGGCATCGTCGCTGAGGTCTGTCAGTCGTTCGTGTTCGACAATGGCGCATTCTCGATCTGGAACAAGGGCGGAAAGCTGGACGTTGACGGTTATATCCGTTGGGTTGAGCAGTGGCACCGGCACCCAGGCTTTGATTGGGCGCTAATACCAGACGTCATCGACGGCGATGAGGCGGCAAACGATGCATTACTTGCGGCCTGGCCGGTGGAGCTGCGCGGGGTACCGGTCTGGCACCTGCATGAGTCGCTGGAGCGACTGCAGCGCCTGGCCAGCGAATGGTCGACCGTGGCCTTCGGCAGCTCAGGTCAGTGGCGGTCGCCAGGCACCGCCGCCTGGTGGAAGCGGATGGGCGCAGCCATGGACGCCATCTGTGACGATCAAGGCCGTCCCGCGTGTCGCCTTCACGGTCTGCGAATGCTCGACCCGGCCATTTTCCAGCAAATGCCATTCACCTCTGCGGACTCCACGAACGCCGCGGTGAACGGTGGAAGTATCAGTCGCTTCGGCATGTACGTGCCGCCGACCGCTGGCCAACGCGCCAACGTAATCGCTGACCGGATTGAATCACACAACAGTTCGCCGGTCTGGCAACGAGAAAATCAAATCGAGATGGCGCTCTAACTGGCGGCGAGCGCCTTGTGGCTTGTCTAGACTAAAGAGCCACGCAGACAGCGTGAAAAGAGTTCCGCCGAACTGTTTTGGCGTTACCTGTCTCAAGGAGTAAATAATGAGCATCATGCATTTCTACACAACACGCACCGATGAGCCGAGTTCCGGCTATGTTTCTGAAGGTATCACCTGCTACATATTTGATCACCCCGAGGAAGGGGCCTCCCCTTTATATCGTTGGCGACATCCGGTAAGCAATCATCACTTCTACACTACGGACCCCGCGCCAATAGCGGGCTACGTGTTCGAGAAGATCGAGTGTTATGTGCCGAACTCAAGCTTTCAGGGCGCCATCCCGCTGTATCGTTGGTTCAACCCCAATACGGGGGACCACCTCTACACTCTGGACCAGAACGGCGAACTTGCTCCATCCTCGGGTTACGTTGCTGAAGGCATTGCCTGCTACGTATTTCCGCCTGGGATTCCCGACACCGCACCGCTTTATCGATGGGTAGCAGGAGATCAAACCTGGTGCATCCGATTGTCTCGCTTAACTTCAGAAGGCTGGAGAGGAGTGTATTCAAAGAATGTGCATGTGGGCACCTACGACGAAGCCAAGTCACTCTCTAACCAGATATTGAGTGAATACAACGCTATCCAGGTCGGTAATGGAATGCCCACGGCAGACCGCGCGGAAGAACCGAAACTGGGTGGCTGCTGAGCGCGGCGTGTCGGTTCGTGGAGCACGTATTTTGTGGATTCACACCTTGGGTGGGATAGTTGAGGGAAAGTGCACCTAACCCACCCTACAGCCACCGCCCTTGCCCGATGCGCAGACCGAGTGGGCTTGGTTCTATTGCCCTTTCACAGAATGCTTCTCCTCCCACACAGCACTCGGCGGAAGAGCGCCAATAACCACCAGACAGTTTGAGTCAGCATAAACAATCATCGGGATAGCATAGCCAGTCCGCTGCACGTGGCCATTGTTGACCGCCATGAAGTTGATTCCGCCGCACTTCGGACAGGTTGGCTTGTCATCTCGAATCATTTGATCCGGCCCCATACCAGGCCGTCAACCAATAGCCCAAAAATACCTATCACGCCACCGCCCGGGCATGACCCGGCCAAGGACGCCCCATGCCCACAGAAAACAAAATCACCGAGCCAGTTCGCAGTCTGGCCACGGCCAGCACTCTCGACGCCGATACCTGGGCTGACTTCGTTCAGCGCCTGCGCCACGACTGTGTCGGCGCTGGTGTCCGTGATCACTGCACCTCCTGCGCCATCTTCATCGTCCAAAAGCGCACCACCATCTACGGTTTGGATATGGATTACGCCGAAGAGAAGGTCGTCATCTGCGACGAGACGGAATGGAGAACCCCAAAGGAATACTGGGAAGATCTGGACGAAGATGGTCGGGCCGACCTGAACCGTGAGGCGCAAGCCTGGTGCGAGCATCAGTTCATGAAAGCTGATGAGGATGACCAGTGGGAGATTCTTGAAAAGCGCGAAAACCACTATGTGACCGGCATCCGGGACGAGTGGGAGTACGTCAACGCTCACTTCACGAAAGACGCGGCAGAAGCATTTATCCGGCGCAAGAAGCACGACTACCGCAAGGGCATGCGCGTCTACGTCGATTCCCAGTACTACGCGTGGGAGTTCAACGCCATCAAGGAAGCGATCCTCGACGGCACGCTGACCTACATGCCGAAGGAGGCAGCATGACCACTCAAAACGTAATCGCTGAGCCGCTGAAGGTTGAGCGCTCGACAGTGACGAAGCTGGTCATCACCGGCGCGCCAAGGCTTGACCCGATCACCGTATTCCTCGAAGACTTTGGCCGCCGCGACTGCCCGATAGAATCGAACCCGAACTACCAGACCGCCCAGGGCAAGATCACCATCAACTGCTGGGACAATAGCTGGAACGCCTACTGGGGCGGCATGGGGCCGCGCACCGTTGCTGAGTTCGTTGCCGACTGCGACTGGCACTATGTTTTGAACTGCCTGGACAGAGGGATCAGCGATACACAGTTCACCGGTGATGCGCTCGAGGCATTGGCCCGCAAGTGCATCCTTGAACGGCGGCGCGGCCGCAACAAGTCGGACTGGGAGGAAGGCAGCCTCGATGCGGAAGACGCGCGTCGCCTGTTCAATCGAGTCGACGAACTTCGCAACATCGAATCCACCAACGAGTGTTGGCATCAAAGCGAGCTGCTCACAGAGCTGTTCGGAGAAGAGTGGCACTACCCCGTCGGTGACCGCGCCACCGAAGAAAACCACAAGTTCACGTACCTGCGGCGAGTAGTTGATGCGGTGCAGGCGGCGCTGCGTCAGGAGCAGCAGTAGGCGGGCACCTGACTCATTCTCACTATTGCGCTCAACACTCGACGATGCCGGTGAAAATCATCTCGGCGGCATATTAAATATACCCTTCAGAGCGAACTGGTCCGCCAAGCGAAACACCGTCCCATAATGGATCATGAAGCGAGACTATCGACATAACATTTGTAATGTCGTGGCACACTTGGTATCGAGAGCCATCTGCCGAGACCAGCTCCAGACTAAGCAAACGATACTTATTTTCAGCAAGTCCTTGGCTGTCACTTTCATCATCATAACCAACTTCCAGAATCTTAATATCGCCGGGCTCGAGCACAAAACTTGAAATACCAGGACTAGAAATAGGCAAAAAAGGCCTAGAATCCCTCAAATTCCCACTTTTACTTGGCCCCCGCAGAACCTCTACGCTTTTAACGCAAAGAGCTTGCTTCCCTGTATTGCTAAGACTGTAACTAAGATTTGTTCTAGCCTTACTTATTATTTTACGGTGTTGAATATAGAGATTTTTCTCATCAATTTTTACAGCTACTACTTCAGCATCTTGTGAACGACCTAAAAGAGTAAGCTTTGCAGCAGCAGGCTTATGAACATTAGCGTAATAAAAACTCGTCGCCGCGACCAAAAGTGCAAGTGCCGAAACCCCAATAGTCAACCAATCTTTTAACTGTAAATCCATAAATCGCTCCTAATGCAAATGCCTCCAGCATATCACCCCGCAGTAACTCACTCCCCCTTCAAAGTCAGCCGCTATAGCGGCAAAGGAACAGTCATGCCTGAAGAAAACGCACTGAAGTGTTACGCAGTCGGTGATTGCGATTTTGTCGCAGCCTTCGACGAAGACGGCGCCATTGCTGTGCTGGCCAACACGAACGGTGATGAACCGATCAACTATGCAGATTGGGATGTCGGGCTGGTTGATGAGGACCAGCTCGATAAACCGTGGTGCGACGAGGATGACCGCACCAAAATCGTCGGCACTCTTCGCGAATGGCTGGCAGCGGCGACTGAACCAACCTGGCTTGCCGGTACGGAGTGACACATGACCGACATAAAAGAACGGCCGATCTTGTTTTCGGCCCCGATGGTGCGCGCCATCCTGGAAGGCAGGAAGACGGTCACGCGTCGAGCGTTCAAGGTTCAGCCTTCTGGCAGCACGCCTGTAGCGGTGAGCACGTTCAACCCGATCAAGATCGACCGCAGCGGTGTTGAGCAGCCCGGTCCTGAGCTGTTTGGGGCCATCACATTCGACGGAGAGTGGTCGTTGAAGTGTCCTTTTGGGCAGGAAGGTGACCGGCTGTGGGTGCGGGAGACGCACGCCGATATCGGCCCACGGCTCACCTACCGCGCCGACCAGTACGACGGCGCCCACTGTCAGGTCAAGAAGTGACGCCTGCGATTCATATGTTCAGGCGTGACAGCCGCATCCTGCTGGAGATCACCGATGTCAGGGTCGAGCGGCTGCAGGACATCAGTGATGAGCAGTCAATTGCCGAGGGATGTTTCTTCACCGACTACGGGCGCAAGTGCGGGCACTACGGCAACGGCTGGTCCGACATAGGCACATGCCCTATGCCTGATTCCACCCACCAGCAGCGCGATGGCTGGATGTGGGACAAGACAACCAGTCATGAACAATGCCTGGGTGCACCGCGCTGGGCGTTCGCCAATCTCTGGAACTCAACCGGCGGAAATTGGGATTCCAACCCGTGGGTCTGGGTCATCGAATTCAAGAAGGTGCAGCCATGATCATCCCTGTCGCCGCCCTCGCTTACATGGCCTGGCTCATCTACACGGGGCCACGGCGATGAACAGCAATGAAGCTCGCGCTCTGTTCTCCGGCGCAAACCTCAACTACTCGGTTATCACCCAGAAAAACATACAGCGGCTTCGGACGCTGATCAACAAACAGATGAAGGATAGCGGCCTAATCAAAGGCACCTTCAACTGCCACCAGCGAGCCAAGATCCGCGAAGGCTACGCCGAGATTCGGTGCCGGTCGTTCTACTTCGATAATCGCGAGGCGGTCACCTTCAACACCGACGGCTTCATCGGGTTCGCTGGCTGGGCTGACGAGAAGAACATCCAGCCGGTGCTGGCTGGATTTGCTGACTGGGTGAAGGAGATTGCGCCATGACCCACCAACCCAAAGGTGGCATGTGTCGCACCTGCGTCCACGTCCACCGCAATTGCAGCCACCTCCCCTTCAGCACCATGCCGGCGCTCGCCCGGGACGCTCAGACCGTGATCGTCCGCTGCACTGAATTCCAGCGCCGCAAGTAAGAGTCCACCCCGTCAGCGCCTCAGGTGAAGGTGAGTGTCATGCAGCTGACGAAGTGGACAAACAAACCTTAGTTCATCCACTAAATCTGCCTCACACCTCCCATCTGATTTCCATATTTCACCTACCAGCCTGCCGGTGAACGGCGGGCGAGGAATCGCTATGCCTGACGAAAAACGCCAACTCCGCGAGGCCGCTATCGACGCGATCTCGGATATCGCCCAGCACCTGCCGCTCGACTGTGAAATGTTCCTCATTGCCTGCCGACCGGGCAAAACGGAGTTCGACCTGGTGCTGCCATCGCCCGAGGCGAACCTGAACAACGCCCTCGACGCGCTCCGCCGCCAGGGCCTGAGCATCGATGGCGACAACGCCTATAAACGCGACTTGCTTGATTCGGCCGTGGGAGCGATGGCCTTCGGCGTGCAGAACCGGAACCCGCCGCCGTCCGGTCACTGGGGTCAGCGCTTCTGGGATATAGGGCGAGAGGAGCGTGCCCAGTGCGAAGAGTTGGTCGCAGTGCTGATTGAATCACGCCAAGTGATCGCTACGGCGCTCAAGGTTGGCGCGCCCGACTGGTTTGATACCGATGAAAAGGTTGCACAGCACACCACCGTACAAAAGATCGACGCAGCCATCGCCAAAGCCACCCACTAACCACCTTCTGCCGCCACGCGCGGCATGGAACAGCTCATGAGCATTCAATTTTTATCGCACCAGGAGGTTTGCGAGCTGACCGGCGCGCGGACCAAGGCAGGACAGATTCTTAACCTCAAGAAAAACGGCGTCAGGCACACCATCAAGATGAACGGTTGGCCAAGCGTAACTGTGATGGCCGTTACCGCTGTTGGCATGTTCGAACCAGAAAAAACCGCATGGAAATCACGCAAGGCAAGCTGAAATGGGAAGACGACCAAGTAAACCCGGCTCTATAGCCCGGCTGCGAGAGCGCAAGAAAGCCAGTGGCCGGGTTTTCTACTACTACGACACTGGCGGAAAGGACCGCAAAGAGATTCCGCTGGGCAGCGACTATGGACTGGCAATCATGGAGTACGCCAAACTGGAGCGGGATCGTACCGCGACCGACCTGGTCGCGAAGGTGATCACCTTTCGCTACGTCGCTGAAAAGTACATGGTCGATATCGTGCCCACAAAAGGCGCCGCAACTCAGCTCGACAATAAGCGCGAACTGAAGAACCTGATCGCTTTCTTCGATGACCCGCCAGCACCACTGGAAACGATCGAGCCGGTACATGTTCGCCAGTATCTCACCTGGCGTAAGGCGGCGCCGGTCCGAGCAAATCGAGAAAAGGCGCTGCTCAGCGCTATATGGAACTACGCCAGGGATAAGGGCTACACATCGCTGGCCAACCCATGCGCTGGCATCAAGGGCAATAAAGAGACGGGCCGGGACACGTACGTTGAGGATGAACTGTTCAAGCGCGTTCACGATAAAGCCGATACCGGCCTTCAAGACGCCATGGACCTGGCCTATTTGACCGGCCAGCGAGTGACCGACACTCGAATGATGGACGAACGGGATGTCCGCGACGGCCAAATTTGGGTGCTTCAGGGAAAAACAAAGGCCAAGCGGCGAATAGAGGTAACCGGTGAGCTGAAGGTTTTGATTGATCGAATCATGTCCCGAAAGTCCGGGCACAAGGTCCGCTCGACGCGGCTGATCGTGTCAGAAGATGGCGCACCGATGACGGTGGCGATGTTGCGCAGACGTTTTGACATGGCCAGGGAGGCCGCAGGAGTATCCAAGCCGGAGTTCCAATTGCGTGATTTGCGCGCAAAGGCCGGTACCGACAAAGCAGAATCCAGTGGCGACATCATGCAGGCCAAGGATCAACTTGGGCATACCACCGTTGTTATGACGGAGCAGTACATCCGCAACCGCAAGGGCAAGAAAGTCTCACCAACTAAGTGAATTGCGGACCAACTCTAAAATAGCGGACCAGAAACAAACAAGGGTTTGCATTAGCTTTCGCCCGCAAACCCTTGATTTTAGATGGTGCCCGAAGCCGGAATCGAACCGGCACGCCCTTACGAGCGGGGGATTTTAAGTCCCATGCGTCTACCAGTTTCGCCATTCGGGCGGTAGCGCGGTGAAGCTGTCTGCTTGTGCAACAGAGGACGAAATATATACATCCCGTCCCGGTGAAGCAAGTTCGCAGATACCCTTTTCAAGACAAAATCTTGCAAGGCTGCGGAAATAAAAAAGCTCCGTAAATCATAGATCTACGGAGCTTGTTTATAGTGGAGGCCGAGGTCGGAATCGAACCGGCGTAGGTGGATTTGCAATCCACTGCATAACCATTTTGCTACTCGGCCTCAAACATTTGCTGTCATGTAGCGCAACATCAAATGTGTACAAACTTGGAGCGGGAAACGAGACTCGAACTCGCGACCCCGACCTTGGCAAGGTCGTGCTCTACCAACTGAGCTATTCCCGCGTCTTGGTGTGGCGCATTCTATAGAATCCAGAAGCCCCGTCAACCCTTTGATTCAAAAAAGTTTTATTTCTTTTCCACGTCGGTCTTCAGATGCGGCCAAGCAGCCCGCAGGTATTGGACCATCGACCACAATGTCAGGCCGGCAGACACCAGCAACAAGGCGTAACCGATCAAGACCCAGAAGGTGAAGTCCGAGGGATTGGCCAGCAGGATCACCAGCGCGAGCATTTGCGCGGCGGTTTTCCATTTACCCAGGTTCGACACGGCGACGTGAGCGCGGGCGCCGAGTTCGGCCATCCACTCGCGCAGTGCCGAGACGACAATCTCGCGACCGATGATGACTGCGGCAGGCAATGTGAGCCACAGATTACCGTGCTCTTGCACCAGCAATACCAGCGCCACGGCAACCATCAGCTTGTCCGCCACGGGATCGAGAAAAGCCCCGAACGGCGTGCTTTGTTCCAGACGACGGGCCAGATAACCGTCCAGCCAGTCAGTGGCGGCGGCAAATGCGAAGACCGAGGCGGAGGCCAGGTAGCTCCATTGGTAAGGCAGGTAGAACAGTAAAATGAAGATCGGGATGAGCAGGACGCGTAGAACGGTAATCAGATTAGGGATATTCATCGGCACAACTGGCTACGAGGTGAGGTGGCATTCTACTCGCTGTGCAGATTTGCATAAATCAACTCTGCGAGCTTTTTACTGATCCCGGGTGCTTTGGCGATCTCTTCGATGCTGGCACGAGACAGCTCCTGCAATCCACCAAAATGTTTTAACAAATCGCGCCGACGTGTCGGTCCGACGCCCGCAACGCCCTCAAGCGTCGATGTGCGCCGGGTTTTGCCACGGCGCGCGCGGTGCCCGGTAATTGCAAAACGGTGGGCTTCATCGCGTATCTGTTGAATCAGATGCAGCGCGGGGGAATCGCCACGCAACGTAAATTCGTGGGCTGCGTCATTGAGGTACAGGGTTTCAAAACCGGCCTTGCGTGTCGCGCCCTTGGCCACGCCCAGCAGAATCAGGTCAGGGACCGCCAGTTCATTGAGCACGTCGCGGGCCATCGACAGCTGCCCCTTGCCGCCGTCCACCAACAGAATGTCCGGCAGCTTGCCCTCCCCGTCTTTCAATTTGCTGAAGCGTCGGGTCAGGGCCTGGTGCATGGCCGCATAGTCGTCGCCCGGAGTGACGCCTTCGATGTTGTAACGACGATAGTCGGACTTGATCGGGCCTTCCGGACCGAACACCACGCAAGAGGCAACGGTGGCTTCGCCGCTGGAATGGCTGATGTCGTAGCACTCAAGACGCTGCGGCGACTCGTCCAGGTTCAACACTTCTGCCAGGGCCTCGAAACGTGCGGCGACGTGTTGACGGTTGGCCAGCCTCGCGCCCAACGCCTGCTCGGCATTGGTGACCGCCAGTTGTTGCCAGCGCGCTCGCGTGCCGCGTACTCGATGGCTGATGGTCAACTCGCGACCGCGCAGCTCTTCAATGGCCGTAATCAGGGTCGGAAAGTCTTCGTGAACCACGTTGACGATCAGCTCGCTCGGCAGGTCGCGCTCGGGACTGGTAATGAAATACTGACCAAGAAATGCAGCCATGACCTCGGAAACGTCTTCGTCGATTCCGACCTGAGGGAAGAAGTTCTTGCTACCCAGCACCCGCCCACCGCGCACGCTGATCAAGTGAACACAGGCGCCGCCCGGATTGACGAACGCGGCGATCACATCGATATCGCCCGTACCGCCTTCCATGCTTTGCTGGTCCTGTACCCGGCGCAGCAACGATATCTGGTCACGCAACTCGGCGGCGCGCTCGAACTCGAGGTTGATCGCCGCCTCTTCCATGCCGGCGGACAACTCGTCCGTCAGCGCATTGCTGCGGCCTTCAAGGAACATGACCGAGTGGCGAACGTCCTCGGCATATACCTCGGGCTCCACCAGCCCGACGCACGGGGCCTTGCAGCGTTTGATCTGGTATTGCAGACAAGGGCGCGTACGATTCTTGTAATAGCTCTCTTCGCACTGGCGAACAAAAAAGGTCTTTTGCAGCAGGCTCAGGCTTTCGCGAATGGCGCCCGCGCTGGGATACGGACCGAAATACTTGCCCTTGGCCTTCTTCGCGCCGCGATGGATGCTCAAGCGAGGAAACTGCCCATCCGAGAGAAAGACGTATGGGTAGGATTTGTCGTCGCGCAGCAGAATGTTATACGGCGGGCGCCATTCCTTGATCAGCGTCTGTTCAAGTAACAAAGCTTCCGTTTCGTTGGCCGTGATGGTGGTTTCGACCTGCGCGATGCGCCCCACCAGCGCCGCGGTCTTGGGCGCAAGACCGGTTTTGCGGAAGTAGCTGGCCAAACGCTTTTTCAGATTCTTGGCTTTGCCGACGTACAGCAGGCGTGCATCGCTGTCGAACATGCGGTAGACGCCAGGGCGCCCACTGACGGTCGACAGAAAAGCGCCTGGATCGAAGACTTCAGTCATTTTCAGAGGCTGGCATCGACCATGCCGTGACGCACCGCCAACAGCGTCAGCTCGACATCACTGCTGATCGAAAGCTTCTCGAAAATGCGGTAACGGTACGTGTTGACCGTTTTTGGCGACAGGCAGAGCTTGTCGGAAATGATCTGGACTTTCTGACACCCGACAATCATCAGTGCGATCTGGATCTCGCGTTCCGACAGCGCGTCGAAGGGCGAGTCGTTGGTTGGCTGAAAGGATTTGATCGCCAGTTGCTGTGCAATCTGCGGGCTGATGTAGCGTTGCCCGGCAAATACCAGGCGAATTGCCTGGACCATTTCCGGCAACCCGGCGCCCTTGGTCAGATAACCCGCGGCACCGGCCTGCAACAGCCGCGTAGGAAACGGATCTTCCTCGCACACGGTGACCGCGACGACTTTGATGTCCGGATGACTGCGCAATAACTTGCGCGTGGCTTCAAGACCGCCGATCCCGGGCATCTTGACGTCCATCAGCACCACATCGGGTTTCAACTCACGCGCTTTAAGCAGGGATTCCTCCCCCGACTCAGCCTGGCCGACTACTTGCAGGCCATCGATGTCAGCCAGCATTCGTGTAATGCCTGTACGAACGAGATCATGGTCATCGACTACTAGCACCCTAATCAAGCAGACACCTCGCGATATGGTCTTATTGGGTTGCCGGACACCTTAGCAAAAAGCGACTGGCAGACCTAGCGGCAAGCGCTATATAAAAAGTTTCATTACATCTTGAAAGGCCTGTCGCAAGCGTGTTTCAGCGATGCGGCTCATCGACATCGCGCTGCATTCTCAGGAAACACTCGTCTTGACCGACCACCTTCAGCCCTTTTCTCTCGTACAGTGCTTTGGCCGGATTCGTTTCAAAAACTGTCAGGCGTAGCGCCGGACGCCGCTCCTTGCACGCCATGGCAAATACCTGATCGACCGCCCAGGAACCGGCACCCTGCCCCTGAAACGCTTCGAGCACGTGCAACTCGCGGATATATAAAGCTCTCGGGTCGCGACTGAGGCTCACATAGCCCTGCAAGACATCGTCACGGACGATCAACCAGTTCTCGCGCCCGGCCCAGGCAACATCGAAGGCTTCGTCCTGCCATAACAAATCATGCTGAATGTAGTAGCTGAGCATGGTTCGACAGGTCAGCTCGCGAGCGAAATCCAGATCCTGGGCGGTTGCCGGACGTAATTCGAAGCCCATCAAGCCTCCGCGACATTGACGATTTGCCCGTTCCAGCCGTCAGCGTCCCGGCGAGCAACGACCAGTAGCTTGCCCGTGCCGGGGGCTGCGGAAATAAGCGATCCGTCCGCCGCCCAGATTGCACTGCGCCCAGCCGATTCCCAACCTCCCGTCACCCCGCCATGGTTAGCCATCAGCACCGCCATCGAATGGGTGCAAGCATAACCTTGCAAGAGGGCAGTATCCGGCGCATAGCCGTCTTCGGTGATCAGTACCCCGGCGGCATAAAGGTCGGCGCGCTGTTCTGCCGCCGCTGCTGCGTGGCTGGCGTGAGAAAAATCGGCGCACACCGCCAACGCGATCGTTTCAGTACCAATCTTCAACGTCGAACCACCCGTTCCCGGCGCAAACGCCACCTCCTCGCCCGGATGCAGATGCTGCTTGCTGTACACCCCGAGCGAACCATCGGCGCCCAGAACCAACGCACCGATCAGTACCGGCGAATCGTCCGACAGACGAATCGGCATTCCGACCACACTCGTCACGCCCAGTTCCCGCGCGAAATCTCGCAGCGGTCGCAGCACCTCGTCATTCGGGTCAATTGCCAGCTCAGCCGCCAACCCGCGCTCGTACCCGGTCAGCGACAATTCAGGAAAGACAAGCAACTGGACGCCCTGCTCCGCGGCAACCTGCATGAAGCGCTGATGCCAGGCGATATTGGCGGCCAGATCACCCGCAATGGAGATCGATTGAGCAGCGGCGATGGTCAGTGTCGTCATGTTTCGTCCTTGTGATGTGACTGGTTAAGCGGAACGCGAAGTGTGTCATAAACCCTGACGCACTCAAGCGATAGAAAACGTCACCAGTGACCGATAGCATTTTCTGATTGAAACCGCGCACCGGCCTCTAGTAAGCTCGGCGCATTCATCGGAGACAGACCATGTTCAACGCCCTCTCACAGCTTCGTACCGCCAGCGCCTCGCGCTCGGTTTTGGCTGCCCGGGCGACTGACGTTTGTGCTCCGGTCAGCTTTTATTTTGGGTATTGGTTTAGCCACTGGCGCGCCTGATACCCACACGGCGCCCACTTTAAACGGGTCGCCACCAGAGAATTCTCAACCCCCGGTCGGCCTCCCGACCGGGGGTTTTGTTTTTTTCAGCCCCCAATTTTTAGCGACACACCAGACAACTTGAGGATTCAGAAAATGAACTACGCCACTTATTGCCGTTACGACAGTTTTACCGCCTGGCGATTTACCAGCCTCCGCTCGGGACAGCCTGCCGCCTCCGATCGGTCACCCACAGGTGGCAAGCACACACACGCAGCCAATCCGGCCAATTGTCGAACACCCCAGTAGGGCCGAGCACGCGGGAACGAACCCGCCGCCAGCCCAGGAAGCCTGACTATGAACTCGTCCGTCTCTGCTCTGCCGCTGTCCACCTTGAGCCCCGCCAATGAAGCGCTGACCCTGCGTCTGCCCAGCTCATTGCAGCTCAAACAGCAACTGCCCCTCGACAATGCCCTGACCCGGCAAGTCGCCGCTCACCGCGACGCGGTCCGCGCGATCCTCAACGGTGAAGATTCCCGTCTGCTGGTCATCGTCGGCCCTTGCTCGATACACGATCCCCAGTCCGCCCTCGAATACGCCGCCAATCTCGCTCGCCTCGCCACCGAAGTCAGCGATGAAATGTTGCTGGTAATGCGCGCCTACGTCGAAAAACCCCGCACCACGGTCGGCTGGAAAGGCCTGGCCTACGACCCGCGGCTTGACGGCAGCGATGACATGGCCGGCGGTTTGACGCTGTCGCGCGAACTGATGCGCGAAATGCTGCGCCTCGGCTTGCCGATTGCCACCGAACTGCTGCAACCCATGGCGGCGGGCTACTTCGACGATCTGTTGAGCTGGGTCGCCATCGGCGCCCGCACCACCGAGTCGCAAATTCACCGGGAAATGGCCAGTGGCTTGAGCATGCCGGTCGGTTTCAAGAACGGCACCGATGGCGGTGTCGCCGTCGCCAGCGACGCCATGCGTTCGGCCGCCCACCCGCATCGCCATTTCGGTGTCGACAGCCAAGGGCATCCTGCGGTGATTCAAACCCCGGGCAATCCCGACACCCATCTGGTTTTGCGCGGCGGTCATCGCGGACCGAACTACGATCGCGACAGCGTCGCCCAGGTGAACAGCGACTTGACCCGACTCAAGATCCCGGCCCGGATCATGGTCGACTGCAGCCACGCCAACAGCGGCAAAGACCCGGCACGACAGCCGGCCGTGTTCAACGATGTGCTTGAGCAACGCCTGCAAGGTAATCGATCGCTGATCGGCATGATGATCGAGAGCCATTTGTTCGAAGGCTGCCAGCCCTTGAGCCCATCGTTGCGCTACGGCGTATCGGTAACAGATGGCTGCCTTGGCTGGACCGGAACCGAACAACTGTTGCGCCAGGCTGCCGACCGGCTGCGATCACAGAACAGCGTTCAACGACCGGCATAACCACTGCCGACCTTCCAGCCCTCGATCGAGGGCTGGCGTTTGAAAAAAGTGAATCGGTTTACAGGTAAACGGCGTTCGCATAGTAGGCCGTTGCAACGATGCGCTCCGCAAACGACAAAAAGATGTCCAAATATTCCGAACAGGACCTCATTCTCTTTCGAACTTTCCTACATTCTCTATACCTTTTTCATCAGCTTACAGCGGATTCCTCATACACCGCCGAGCTGGCGGTGTGCTTTAGAGTGAGCCCATATCCACACCTCTGAACCACCGCAAAAAAGGAATGAACATGCTACGGAATGCAACCACTCAGTATCCAATCCTGCTGATCCACGGGCTCTTCGGCTTTGATCGCATTGGCAAAGTCGAACTCTTCCATGACGTCAAGCAGGCCCTCAGAAGTGCCGGCGCAAGAGTGTTTATCCCCCACCTCTCGGCTACCCAAAGCAACGAAGTGCGCGGCGACCAACTGTTGGCACAGATTGAACGGGTGCTGGAAGGAACCGGCGCCCAACAGGTCAACCTGATCGGTCACAGCCAAGGTGCTCTCGCGGCACGTTACGCCGCGGCAATCGCACCAGAGATCATTGCGTCGGTAACTTCGGTCAGCGGCCCGAATCACGGCTCGGAGCTGGCCGACTTTCTGCGCAAGGCCATGACGCCCGGACGCCTGCCGGAGCACGTCGCGGCAACGATTGCCACGCTGTTTGCCGACTTTCTGTCGTTGCTCAGCGGTCACCAGCACCTGCCGCAGAACGCCATTGCCGCGCTCAACGCATTGACCACCGAAGGTGTAGGCGCTTTCAACGACAAGTTCCCGCAAGGATTGCCGAAGACCTGGGGTGGAAAGGGCCGTGAACTGGTTAACGGCGTGCGCTATTACTCCTGGAGTGGGACATTGCAGGGCGACCTCCTCGACAAAGGCCTGAATGCAGTCAATCCGCTGCACGGTTTCCTCCAGGCCTTTTCCCGCTACTTCACCACCGAAGCAGAGCAGAATGACGGCATGGTTGGCCGCTACAGCTCCCATTTAGGCAAAGTTATCCGTTCCGACTATCCGCTGGATCATTTGGACAGCCTCAGTCAAACCGCCGGACCACTGGGCAAGGGCATCGACCCGATTGCCTTGTATGTGCAGCATGCCGAGCGCCTGAGAAATGCCGGCCTATAATCCGTCCGGAACTTTGACGAGAAATAGACCACTGAATCCGGTAGGCTCCGCACTTTACTGAACATTGAAAGGAGTATTTTTCCATGGCTAAAGCCACTGCCCGTCACATCCTGGTTGCCTCGGAAGCCAAGTGCAACGAACTAAAAGCCCAGATCGAAGGCGGCGCTGATTTCGCCCAAGTTGCCAAAGACAACTCGACTTGCCCATCCAGCCGCCAGGGCGGTGACCTGGGTTCGTTCGGTCCAGGCCAGATGGTCAAGGAGTTCGACGCCGTTGTCTTCAGCGCACCGATCAACGTGGTGCAAGGCCCGGTCAAGACCCAGTTTGGCTATCACTTGCTGGAAGTGACCAGCCGCCAGGACTGATCGACACCCTGGTTTTGTGCATGACGGCCCGCCTTTTGGTGGGCCGTTGTGTTTCGGATACGTGATACGGCTGGCGAGGGACGCGCCGCTAGCGTACAAATTGCGGTTATCGACCACCCGGCTCTAAGGCTGACAATGCGACTGGCGTTCCCTACTTTGTTGTTCACTGCCGTGGCCCTGCTATTAAGTGCCGCTGGTGTGAATGCAGCACCGCAACATGCGTTGACCGTGTACGGCGAACCGGCGAAGTATCCCGCCGGCTTCAGTCATTTAACCTACGCCAACCCGCAAGCCCCCAAGGGCGGCACGATGCGTCGCTCGGCCATCGAAATCGGGCATTTCGACCATATCTTGCCGTACATCGACAAGGGCATTGGCGTCACGCAAATCGACGGTTTGCTCTACTCTCCTCTGGCCCAGCGTTCGCTGGATGAACCCTACACCGTGTACGGCCTGGTGGCGCAAAAGATGGAACGCTCGGACGACGGCATGTCCCTGCGCTTCTATTTGAACCCGAAGGCGCGTTTCGCCGACGGCACACCGATCACCGCCCAAGACGTGCGCTACACCTTCGACCTGCTGATGACCCAGGGCAGCCTGCGCTATCGCACCCAGTTCGCCGACGTCAAAGACGTCGAAGTCGAAGCGCCCCTGACGGTTCGGTTCGACTTTAAAAGCAACGAAAACCGCACCCTGCCCCTCGACATTGCCACCTTGCCGGTCTTTCCGGAGCACTGGTGGAAGACTCGCGACTTCGCCAATGGCGGTGGTTACGAGGCGCCACTGGGTAGCGGTCCTTACAAGGTAGGAAAGGTCGATTCCGGTCGCAGCATCACCTTCGAGCGCAACGCCGCCTGGTGGGGCAAGGATTTACCGGTCAGCCGCGGCCTCTACAACTTCGATCGCTTCAGCATCGAGTACTTCGGCGATACCGACGTCGCGCGCCAAGTCCTGCGTGGCGGCGCCTACGACTACAACCGCGAATTCTCCGCGACCGGCTATTCCATCGGCTACGAGAGCCCGGCCCTAAGCGACGGTCGCCTGCAAAAAGCGCATCTGGCAACGCAAGCACCGCAATCGGCCCAGGGTTTTGTCTTCAATCTGCAAAACCCGATATTCCAGGACCGCCGAGTGCGCCAGGCCCTGGCGATGCTCTGGGATTTCGAGTGGAGCAATCGGCAGATGATGCGAGACATGTACATCCGCCAGCAGAGTTTCTTTTCCAACACCGACCTCGCCGCCCGCCAACTGCCGGATGCGGGCGAGCTGGCCATCCTCGAACCGCTGCGCGGGCAGATTCCCGACGAGGTGTTCACCAAAGTCTTCGAAGCGCCGAAAACCGATGGCAGCGGCTTGATTCGCGACAAACAGCTGCAAGCGCTGGACCTGCTTGAGCAGGCGGGCTGGAAACCCGATGGCGATCAGCTGGTCAACGCTGAAGGCACGCCGCTGAGTTTCACCTTTCTGGTCAGCCAGAACGGCATGGACCGATTGCTACTGCCGTATAAGCGCACCTTGAAGCAGATCGGCATCGACCTGAACATTCGCCGCATCGACTCGTCCCAGTACGTGAATCGCCTGATGAGCCGTGACTACGACATGATCGTCACCGGCTACCCGGTCACCACTTCACCGGGTGGCGAGCTACTCAACTACTTTGGCTCGATCTCGGCCAACGACCCCGGCGCCAATAACTACATGGTGCTGAAGAACCCGGCGGTCGACACCCTGATCAACGGGCTGGTCCGCGCCAACACCCAACCGGAAATGCTGCGTTACGCCCACGCGCTGGACCGGGTGCTGCAATGGAACTACTACTGGATTCCCAACTATTACCCGCCGGGCACTTCGACGGTGTGGTGGAACCGGTTCGGCATGCCCAACGAGCAGGCCAGTAACGACGAAGCCATTGAGAGCTGGTGGGAAGTGAGCACCACGCCGCTGACCAACCAGCAGATGACTGCCGAGAAAATCCGCCGTGGCACACCCAGAGGGCCGCATTGATGTGGGCTTATATACTGCGGCGTCTGCTGCTGATCATCCCGACGCTGGTGATCATTCTTCTGGTCAACTTCATCATCGTCCAGGCCGCGCCGGGCGGTCCGGTGGAACAGGCCATCGCTCACTTGCAAGGTATCGGCGGCGCGAGTGTCGGCGGCGGCTCCGGTGAAACCCTGTCTGGCACCTCCCGGGCCAGTCGCGGCCTCGACCCGCAATTGATCAAGGACATCGAAAAGCAATACGGCTTCGACAAGCCCGCGCACGAACGTCTGTGGCTGATGCTCACCAGCTACGCGCGCCTGGACTTCGGCAAGAGCTTTTTCCGCGGTGCGACCGTCACCGACCTGATCCTGGAAAAAATGCCGGTGACCATTTCCCTCGGGCTCTGGGCGACGCTGATCACGTACCTGGTTTCGATCCCGCTGGGCATCCGCAAGGCCGTTCATCATGGCAGCCATTTCGATATCTGGAGCAGCACCGCGATCATCATCGGTTACGCGATGCCGGCGTTCCTGTTCGCGATGTTCCTGATCGTGGTCTTTGCCGGTGGCACCTCGCTGAACTGGTTCCCGGTGCGCGGGCTGGTCTCGGACAACTTCGAATCGCTCTCGACCGTGGGCAAGATCGCCGACTACTTCTGGCACCTCGTGCTGCCGGTGACGGCGCTGGTGATCGGCGGTTTCGCCACCCTGACGATTCTCACCAAGAACTCGTTCCTCAATGAGATCACGCGCCAGTACGTGGTCACTGCACGGGCCAAAGGCTTGAGCGAACGACGCGTGCTTTACGGTCACGTGTTTCGCAATGCGATGCTGCTGGTGGTGTCCGGGATTCCCCAGGCGTTCATCAGCGTATTCTTCGCCGGCTCGCTGCTGATCGAGGTGATTTTCTCCCTCGATGGCCTTGGGCGCATGAGTTATGAGGCCGCCGTGTCGCGGGACTACCCGGTGGTGTTCGGCTCGCTGTTTATCTTCACGCTGTTCGGACTGCTGATAAAACTGATCGGTGACCTCTGCTACACCTTGGTCGACCCGCGTATCGACTTCGCCGCGAGGAATGCCTGATGTTCAAGCTCTCTCCGTTAGGCCGTCGCCGCTTTGAGCGTTTCAAGAAAAACCGCCGGGGCTGGTGGTCGCTGTGGTTGTTCATTGGCCTGTTTCTGCTGACGTTGGGCGGCGAGTTGATCGCCAACGACAAACCACTGATGGTCAGTTATCAGGGCCAATGGTACTTCCCGGTGTTCAAACGTCACACCGAGCAGGAGTTCGGCGGGCAACTGCCGTTTCAAGCCGACTATCGCAGCGACTACGTGCAGAAGCTGATTAACAAGGACGGCGGCTGGATGCTGTTCCCGCCGATCCCGTTCAGCGATGACACGCCCAACTATGAACTCAATAAACCGGCTCCGAGCCCTCCCTCAAGTGTTAACTGGCTGGGCACCGACGATCAGTCCCGGGACGTCATGGCCCGGGTGATTTTCGGTGCGCGGGTGTCGATCCTGTTTGCGTTGATGCTGACCTTTGTCAGTGCGTTGATCGGGATCGCCGCCGGGGCGCTGCAAGGCTATTACGGCGGCTGGGTCGACCTGATCGGTCAACGTTTGCTGGAGGTCTGGTCCGGGCTCCCGGTGCTGTACCTGTTGATCATTCTGTCGGGTTTTGTCGAGCCGAATTTCTGGTGGCTGCTGGGGATCATGGCGCTGTTTTCCTGGTTGGCGCTGGTCGACGTGGTGCGCGCCGAGTTCCTGCGTGGGCGCAACCTGGAATACGTCAAGGCCGCCCGTGCGCTGGGTCTCACGGATCGAAAAGTGATTGTCCGGCATATCCTGCCCAACGCTATGAACGCGACCTTGAGCTACCTGCCGTTCATTCTCACCGGGGCCATCTCCACCCTGACGGCCCTGGATTTCCTCGGCTTCGGCATGCCGGCTGGCAGCGCATCGCTGGGCGAGTTGATCGGGCAAGGCAAGCAGAACCTGCAAGCGCCGTGGCTGGGGTTGACTGCGTTTTTCACCCTGGCGCTGATTCTTTCCTTATTGGTGTTTATCGGCGAGGCGTTGCGCGATGCCTTCGACCCTCGGTCTTGAACCCCGATCCTGACGCGGAATGTTGATATGAGTAACAACCTGATCGAAATCCGTGACCTCAGCGTGGCCTTCAATGGCCAGACGGTGGTACGCAACCTGTGCCTGGACATCCGTCCCGGCGAATGCCTGGCGTTGGTGGGTGAATCGGGCTCCGGCAAATCGGTGACGGCGCACTCGATCCTGCAACTGCTGCCCGAGACCGGCACCCAGACCACTGGCAGCATTCGCTATCGCGGCAAGGAACTGCTCGGCGCCCCGCCCCAGGTGTTGCGTGAGTTGCGCGGCAACCGGATCGCGATGATCTTTCAGGAACCGATGACCTCGCTCAATCCGTTGCACAGCATCGAAAAACAGATCGGCGAAACCCTGCTGGTGCACAAGGGCCTGACGGGCAAAATGGCCCAGGCGCGGATTCTGGAGTTGCTGCAACTGGTGGGTATCCAGAAGCCTAAAGAGCGGCTCAAGGCCTATCCCCATCAACTGTCCGGTGGCCAGCGGCAACGGGTGATGATCGCCATGGCCCTGGCTTGCGAGCCGCAGTTGCTGATCGCCGACGAACCCACCACCGCGCTGGACGTGACGGTGCAGCGCAAAATCCTGATTCTGCTCAAGTCCCTGCAACAGCGGCTCGGCATGTCGCTGCTGTTGATCAGCCACGACCTCAATCTGGTACGCAGCATCGCCCAGCGCGTGTGCGTGATGAAGGCCGGGGAAATCGTCGAAGAGGCCACGTGCGAGACGATCTTCACCGAGCCGAAACACCCCTACAGCTGTGTGCTGCTGAACGCCGAACCGGAAGGCGAAGCCCTGCCTCGGGATGAGCGCGAGAACGTGCTGGAAGTGGACAATTTGAGCGTGCAGTTTGCCCTCAGTGGCGGGTTGTTCCAGCGCAAGACTTACCTGAAAGCGGTGGATGGCATCAGCCTCAACATTCAGCGCGGTAAAACCCTGGGTATCGTTGGCGAGTCCGGCTCGGGCAAGTCGACCCTGGGCCAGGCGATCCTGCGCTTGCTCGATTCCGAAGGCAGCATTCGCTTTCAGGGCGAGGCGCTGGACGGGCTGACGCAAAAGCAGCTGCGGCCATGGCGCAAGAAGATGCAGGTGGTGTTCCAGGATCCCTTCGGCAGCCTCAGCCCGCGAATGTCCGTGGCGCAGATCATCAGCGAAGGGCTTGAAGTGCATAGCCAGTTGACGGCGCAAGAGTGCAAGGCCGAAGTGATTCGCGCGCTGGAAGAAGTCGGCCTCGACCCGCAAAGCCGTGATCGCTATCCCCACGAATTCTCCGGCGGCCAACGGCAACGCATCGCCATCGCCCGGGCGCTGGTGCTGAAACCGGCACTGATCCTGCTGGACGAACCGACCTCGGCGCTGGATCGCACGGTGCAAAAACAAGTGGTCGCCCTGCTCCGCCAGCTTCAGGAAAAACATGGCCTGACCTACCTGTTCATCAGCCATGACCTGGCGGTGGTGCGCGCCCTGGCCCACGACATGATCGTGATCAAGGACGGCAAAGTGGTGGAAAGCGGCGCCAGCCATGACGTGTTCGATTCGCCGCAGCATCCGTATACCAAAGAGCTGTTGGCTGCGGCGCATCCGCGGTAGGCATAATCTGCGTCGTGCAATATGACCGCGTCGCGGCCTTCGCGGGCAAGCCTCGCTCCTACAGGTTTTGTGGTTACCGTTGAATGTGTGGCTCGACACAAACCCTGTAGGAGCAAGGCTTGCCCGCGAAGAGGCCCGCCAAGACAACACATATTCTGGACATGCCCCTATGAACACCATCGAAAGCCTCAAGGATTACCAGCGCGTTCGCCTGCTGGCGATCCGTTCGCTGTTCGAGATCATCGAGCAGTCCAGCGAGGGCACGGTGATTGTCGACCGCGATGCGAACATCGTCTGGATGAACGAGCGCTATGCCCGGCGATTCGGCCTGGAGTCAGCCGAAGTGGCCATCGGCAAGGCCTGCGAAAGCGTGATCCCGGGCAGCCTGTTACGCGAAGTCGTGCGCACGGGCCGGCCGATCCTGCTGGACATGCAAGACACACCCAAAGAACCGCTGGTGGTGATGCGCCTGCCAATCCACGACGATGCGGGTGCCGTAATCGGCGCCATTGGTTTTGCGCTGTTCGACGAATTGCACAGCCTGTCGCCAATGCTTAAACGCTACCTGAGCATGCAGGAAGAACTGGCCTCGACCCGCTCGTTGCTGCGGGCGCGGCAGACCAAGTACAACTTCGCCCACTTCATCGGGACCAGCGCCGCCAGCCTGGAAGTCAAACGCCGCGCCCGGCGCAGTGCCAGTGCCGAGTCACCGGTGCTGTTGCTCGGCGAAACCGGCACCGGCAAGGAGTTGCTGGCCCAGGCGATCCACGGCGCTTCGCCGCGCGCGCGCAAAGCGTTCGTCAGCATCAACAGCGCGGCGATTCCCGAGGCGTTGCTGGAAGCCGAATTCTTCGGCACCGCGCCCGGCGCGTTTACCGGCGCCGATCGCAAGGGCCGGGCCGGCAAGTTGCAGATCGCTCAGGGCGGCACGCTGTTTCTCGATGAAATCGGCGACATGCCGCTGCCGCTGCAAAGCAAGTTGCTGCGCGTGTTGCAGGAAAAGGAGTTCGAGCCGGTAGGTTCCAATGAAGTGATCCAGAGCGATGTACGAGTGATCGCGGCCACCTCCACGGATCTGGAAGCGGCGATCAAGCGCGGCGAATTTCGCGCCGATTTGTATTACCGCCTCAACGTCCTGCCCATCAACGTGCCGCCCCTGCGCGATCGTCTCGACGACTTGCCGGCGCTCAGTGAAGCAATCCTTGAGGAACTGCGCAGTCAGCATGAGCTGAACACCGAAGCCTTGGAGCTGCTGGGGCAGCACGCCTGGCCGGGGAATATCCGCGAACTGCGCAATGTACTGGAACGCGCGGCGCTGCTCAGTGATGACCAGGTGTTGAATGCCGGAGAAATCCGCGCGGCGATTGGTACATTTACGCCGGTGGAGCGTGTGGCGCCGAGGGTGATCGAGGCGGTTGCGCATGAGACGTTCAGTGAGGCGCGGGAGCGGTTTGACCGACAGTTGATTGAATCGGCCCTGGCGCAATGCGGGGGCAAGGTGATTGAAGCGGCGGCGCGGTTGGGGCTGGGGCGGTCTACTTTGTATAAGAAGATGGTGGCGTTGGGGATTGTTGAGTCTCCATAAAGAGACATAAATCTCTGTTGGTAGATACGACCTCTTCGCGGGCAAGCCTCGCTCCTACAGGGTTTGCGTCGGGCCGAAATACAGCGGCAACCACAAAACCTGTAGGAGCGAGGCTTGCCCGCGAAGGCATCCGGACAGTCTCAAGAGTCTCAAAACAGAGACAAATAATTCAAAATTGCCTCTTCAATAAACAAATATTCTTATATTTCAACATGTTGCACGCTTGGCACGAATCTCGCTAAAGCCCTCTCCCACAAAAGATCCACCCTACAAAAATAACAATCCAGGAGACACACCATGAGTGTGATCATTGCCTTGGCAGCCCTCGCGCTGCTGATGCTGGCTGCTTACCGTGGCTACAGCGTTATTCTCTTCGCCCCGATTGCCGCCCTTGGCGCCGTCTTGTTCACCGACCCTTCCGCCGTCGCCCCTGCCTTCACCGGGGTGTTCATGGAAAAAATGGTCGGCTTCATCAAACTGTATTTCCCGGTGTTCCTGCTCGGTGCAGTGTTCGGCAAGCTGATCGAGCTGTCGGGCTTTTCGCGCTCCATCGTCGCAGCGGCGATTCGCCTCCTCGGCACGAGTCAGGCGATGCTGGTGATCGTACTGGTCTGCGCCCTGCTGACTTACGGCGGCGTGTCGCTGTTCGTGGTGGTGTTCGCGGTCTACCCGTTTGCTGCTGAAATGTTCCGCCAGAGTAATATTCCCAAGCGACTCATCCCGGCGACCATCGCCCTCGGCGCATTCTCGTTCACCATGGACGCCCTGCCTGGCACCCCGCAAATCCAGAACATCATCCCCAGTACCTTCTTCAACACCACCGCCTGGGCCGCGCCTTGGCTGGGCTTGATCGGCTCGATCTTCGTGGTCTGCGCCGGCATGCTGTTTCTCCAGCGCCAGCGCAACAAGGCGCAGCACGCCGGTGAAGGGTATGGCACCGATCTGCGCAACGAGCCGCAAACCGCTGCCGACATCAAACTGCCAAATCCGTGGATCGCCCTGTCGCCGCTGCTGGCGGTGGGCATCATGAACCTGCTGTTTACCCAGTGGATTCCGCAGTGGTACGGCAAGACCCACAGCCTTGCGCTGCCGGGCATGACCGCACCGGTCACCACCGAAATCGCCAAGCTCACGGCGATCTGGGCGGTGCAGGCCGCCCTGCTGGTGGGCATCATCATGGTGCTGGTGTTCGGCTTCCAGGCGATTCGCGGCAAGCTGGCCGAAGGCAGTCGCAGTGCGGTCGGCGGTTCGTTGCTGGCGGCGATGAACACCGCTTCTGAATACGGTTTTGGTGCAGTGATTGCCTCGCTACCGGGCTTCCTGGTGCTGGCCGACTGGCTCAAGAGCATTCCCAATCCGCTGGTCAACGAAGCGATAACCGTGACCCTGCTGGCCGGCATCACCGGTTCGGCGTCGGGCGGCATGAGCATTGCGCTGGCGGCCATGGCCAATGACTTCATCGCCGCGGCCCATGCCGCCGACATCCCGCTGGAAGTGCTGCACCGGGTGGCTGCGATGGCCAGTGGCGGCATGGACACCCTGCCGCACAACGGCGCAGTGATTACCTTGCTGGCGGTCACCGGCCTGACCCACCGCGAAGCCTATAAAGACATTTTTTGTATTACGCTGATCAAGACCCTGGCGGTCTTTGTGGTGATCGGTACTTTCTACGCCACTGGCATTGTGTGAGGTATTCATGACGACTCTTTCGGGCAAGACTGCACTGGTCACCGGTTCCACCAGCGGCATTGGCCTGGGGATAGCCCTCAGCCTGGCCAAGGCTGGCGCCAATCTAATCCTCAACGGTTTCGGCGATGCTTCCAAGGTGATCGCCGAGGTTGAGCAGGTCAGTAAAAAAAGCGGTGGCAAGGTCGGCCATCATCCGGCCGACGTCAGCGACCCGGCACAGATCGCCGACATGATCGCCTATGCCGAGCGTGAGTTCGGTGGCGTCGATATTCTGGTGAACAACGCCGGCATCCAGCACGTGGCGCCGGTGGAAGAGTTTCCGTTGGAGCGCTGGGATTCGATCATTGCGATCAACTTGTCGTCGGTGTTCCACAGTACCCGCTTGAGCCTGCCAGGCATGCGCGCCAAAGGCTGGGGGCGGATCATCAACATCGCCTCGGTGCACGGCCAGGTGGGTTCTGTGGGTAAAGCCGCGTACGTCGCGGCCAAGCATGGTGTGATCGGCTTGACCAAGGTGGTCGGGCTGGAAACGGCAACGACGAACGTCACCTGCAACGCCATTTGTCCGGGTTGGGTGTTGACGCCGCTGGTGCAGAAGCAGATTGATGATCGCATCGCCACCGGGGTCGAGCCGCAACAGGCGCAGCATGATTTGCTGGCCGAAAAGCAGCCGTCGCTTGAGTTCGTCACACCGCCGCAATTGGGTGAACTGGTGTTGTTCTTGTGCAGTGAGGCCGGTAGCCAGGTGCGTGGCGCGGCGTGGAATATTGATGGTGGGTGGTTGGCGCAGTAACCCACAGATGATCGTTCCCACGCTCCGCGTGGGAATGCAGCCCCAGGACGCTCCGCGTCCCAAGAGCCGAACGCGGAGCGTCCGTTGAGGCATTCCCACGCGGAGCGCTCATCGTTCTACACAACTCTCGATGAGCGCACGCTGGGCTTCTAATGCGATAACAAACTCACGTATTCGTTGCATCCCTATCCACATGGCTTTAGGACCGGGAGGTCCGTCATTTTTGCGCCCTAAGTAACCTCCCAGGCTTGTGACCAGTAAAACCATCTCGCCCAAAGAAGGAGGTGCAGAGGGCGGTTGACACCGTTTGACCACGATATAGGCCGCTTTCCACTCCGAAGCCTCAAACACCATCTCGCAGCTTAAATCCGGACAAGCACGTCCCAGCATCAGGCCGTAAAGCACGCGCCATGTCGTGATCAAGTACAAACCAATGCAGGGTAACAACCGTTCCTCGGTTTCCAGCTGCAATCGACTGACCTGACAGCCATTCTTCAGCACATTGAAAAACACTTCGATAGACCAGCGTACCCCGTACCATTCAACCACGGTGCTCGCCTGTTCCAGGCGGGTGACCGGTAGACTGGTCAACAGCATCCACTCCAGAGGCTCAACGCCGTCTATGGCGTTTTCTTCACGGGCCAAAACAGCATTGATCGAGACACTGGGCAATTTATAACCCGACCTGTCGGGGGCGCGCAGGGTCACGGTTGCTGCGCGCAATGTGACATCAGCCAGCCGGGCGGGGCGTTGGACGCGCGCTTTGACTTCAACCTTGAGTGTTCCCAAAGAGGGTGCCTGATCCAGTACCGACCACAACTTCCCGTTGTCAGGCCCTGACAAGCGCCTGTCTTGAGCCGCCCGCACGATCCATTGGGCCTGCGTGTCTGGAGCGAATTGCTGATAATCAATAAACCATTCGTACAGATCACCCTCAGCATCGGCGAGGTTGACCACCAAGGTCTGCGGTAGCTGCCCCTGAATCGCGCAACTGGTTTGATAACTGTCAATCCAGCGCTGACTCTCTTTCTCATCAATCCCTTTATCTCGGCGCTCATGGCGGGGGCTTGGTTTATCGCGGCTCCACCACTGAGCATCGACGACGCCCAGACAAATACGTTCGGGGGTAAAGGCAATAGTTGGGTGCAGACGTCGAGAAAACTTCTTCTGCGCCTTGATCGTGCCCATCCCTTTGGGACCGAGATTGACCCATTTGTCCATCTCGGTCGTGTCTTGCGCCAACAGCACCACGGGACTGCTTTGCATCCGTTGCAGGGTCGCGTCCTGATGGGGCCGCAACACCTTCTGGAACGTGACTTTCTCATTATCAAGAAATCGATAAGCCGCCGTCGTTTCTGCCAGCCCTCGACAAGCAGTTGGGATGCTGTTGCCGGGATGATCGGCTAGGCGTCCTAAAAAGCTGGCGAGCCTGGCATTTAAACGGCCATCACCCAAGTCGGCGGTTTTCATTTCGTCCTGTGCCCAATTCAATCATCGCTCTCCATTTCTCCGAGTTTCAAAAATACTTGAAAACAGAGTTATGTAGAACGATGAGCGCGGAGCGTGGGAACGAGAGAGGCAAGCCATGTCCGACATCCTCTGGCAACCCAGCGCCAATCGCATCAACAAAACCCGCATGGAGGCTTTCCGGCGCTTCATCATCGAGCGGCACAACATCCACCTCGACGACTACCCCGCGCTGCACCAGTGGTCCATCGATCAGCGCGAAGCTTTCTGGCAGGCAATCGTCGATTGCTTCGACATCCGCTTCCACAATCAACCGGACGCAGTGCTGGTGGAAGGCCCGCACATGCCCAGCGCCCAGTGGTTCCCTGGCGCCACCCTGAACTTCGCCGAACACCTGCTGCGCCGTCGCGACGATGCCATCGCGGTCATTTCCATTGGCGAGAACGGCCAGCGTGAACACTTGACCTGGGCTGAACTGGCTGAGCATGTTGCCGGTTTCCAACACAGTTTGATCGCCGCCGGAGTCGGCCTCGGCGACCGCGTCGCCGCGTGCATGCCCAACACCTGGCAAACCCTGGTGGCCATGCTCGGCACCACCAGCCTGGGGGCGATCTGGTCCTGTTCGTCACCGGACTTCGGCACCCAGGGCGTGATCGACCGCTTCGGCCAAATCGAACCGAAAGTGCTCATCACCTGCGCCGGCTACCGTTATGCCGGCAAGGACATCGACCAGACCGCCAAGGTCAATGAAATCCTTGAACGCCTGCCGTCCTTGCAACAGTTGATCGTGGTGCCGTATGCCCGGCCACAGGCGCACATCGAACATTTCCACACCCGGGCCAACGTGACGCTCTGGGATGATTTCTACGATGTCGGCGGCGAGCCGGACTTTGTCCCGGTGCCTTTCGCCCATCCGCTGTACATTCTCTATTCCAGCGGCACTACCGGCGTGCCGAAATGCATCATCCACAGCACCGGCGGCGTGCTGCTGCAACACGTCAAGGAACACGGACTGCATTGCGATCTCGGCCCCGGCGACCGGTTGTTCTACTACACCACCTGCGGCTGGATGATGTGGAACTGGCTGGTCTCGGCCCTGGCCGTGGGCAGCGCGGTAGTAATGTACGACGGCTCGCCATTCCATCCAGCCCCCGAACGCTTGATCGACCTGATCGACGATGAACGCATCAGCGTCTTCGGCACCAGCCCCAAATTCCTCGCGACCCTGGAAACCAACGGCATCAAACCGTGCGAGAGCCATGACCTGAGCAGCCTGAAAACCCTGCTCTGCACCGGTTCCGCGTTGTCGCCGCAAAGTTACGATTACGTTTATCGCGACTTCAAGAGCGACTTGTGCCTGGCCTCGATGTCTGGCGGTACCGACATCGTTTCGTGCTTTGTGAACAGCAACCCGTTTGAACCCGTGCGCCGTGGCGAAATCCAGGGCAAGAGCCTGGGCATGGCGGTCGAAGTCTGGAACGACGACGGTAAACCGGTGGTGGGCGAGAAAGGTGAGCTGGTCTGTACCCGGCACTTCCCGGCGATGCCGATAGGTTTCTGGAACGACCCTCAGCAGGAAACGCTGCGCGCCGCGTATTTCAGTCAGTTCCCCGGCGTGTGGGCCCAGGGCGATTACGCCGAACAACTGCCCCACGGCGCGATGATGATCCACGGCCGCTCGGACGCAGTGCTCAACCCCGGCGGCGTGCGCATCGGCACGGCGGAAATCTATCGTCAGGTGGAAAAGGTGCAGCAGGTGGTGGACAGCGTGGCCATTGGTCAGCAATGGCAGGATGACGTGCGGGTGGTGCTGTTCGTGAAGTTGCGCGACGGCGTCGAACTGGATGAGGCATTGCAGCAGCAGATTCGCCAGGTCATCCGCGCCAACACCACGCCCCGGCATGTACCGGCGAAGATTGTCGCGGTGAGCGATATTCCGCGGACCCTCAGCGGCAAGGTGGTTGAGCTGGCCGTGCGCAATGCAGTGCATGGGCAGAAGGTGAAGAACACCGATGCGCTGGCCAATCCCGAGGCGCTGGAACAATTCAGAAACCGCCCCGAACTCAACGACTGAAGAAAATCTCCTGTGGGAGCGAGCTTGCTCGCGATAGCGGTAGGTCAGCCAATATTGATGTTGACTGAAACACCGCTATCGCGAGCAAGCTCGCTCCCACAGTGGGCCGGCGCGGTGTCAGTCCATCAAGCCCCATTCTCCAGTGGGAGGTTGAGTGGGCGGTACCGCATCGTTGTGCAACTTCAGCCGCAAACGCAAATTGTTCACCGAATCCGCATGCTTCAACGCCTCTTCCTCAGTGATCGCCCCTTCGACAACCAATGCGTACAACGCACCGTCAAACGTTTGCATCCCCGATTCCAGCGATTTCTCCATGATCCCCTTCAGTTCGGCAAACTCATTGCGCCGGATCAGGTCGCTGATGGTCGGTGTTCCCAGCATCACCTCCACCGCCGCCCGGCGCTGCCCATCGACGGTACGCACCAACCGTTGCGACACGAATGCCTTGAGATCGTTGCCCAGGTCATGCAGCAACTGCGTCCGCCGCTCTTCCGGGAAGAAATTGATGATGCGATCCAGCGCCTGATTGGCGTTGTGCGCGTGCAACGTAGAGATCACCAAATGGCCTGTGTCGGCAAACGCCAGCGCGTGCTCCATGGTTTCGCGATCGCGGATCTCACCGATCAGCACCACGTCCGGTGCCTGGCGCAGGGTATTTTTCAACGCGGCATGAAAACTGCGGGTATCGACGCCGACCTCGCGCTGGTTGATGATCGATTGCTTGTGCCGATGAATGTACTCGATGGGGTCTTCGATGGTGACGATGTGGCCGGTGCTGTGGCGATTGCGGTAATCGATCAGCGCCGCGAGGGAGGTCGACTTGCCGGAATCGGTGGCGCCGACGAACAGCATCAGCCCTTGTTTGAGCATCACGGTTTCGAGCAGCACCGCCGGTAGCTTGAGGTCCTCGAAACGCGGGATGTCGAGCTTGATGTTGCGTGCCACGATTGACACGTCGTTGCGTTGCTTGAAGATGTTGACCCGAAAGCGCCCGACACCCGCCAAGGAGATCGCCAGGTTCATCTCCAGTTCGCGATCGAACTCCAGACGTTGTTCGGCGTCCATGATGGACCCGGCAATGGCCGCGACTTCTCCGGGTTTGAACGGCTGATCGCTCAGCGGTTTGAGCACGCCGTCGAACCGCGCACTGGGTGGCGCGCCGGTAGAGAGATAGAGATCGGATCCATTCTGGTTAGCCAGTATCTGCAACAGTGCATCGATTTCCATGGCAAAAAGCACCCGCGAAGCATTCAATGAAAAAAAATGACCCATGCCGGGTCATCCAGCGTCTACCGCCCTGCAAGGATAGTAGACGCCGCCACACCGACTTAAGCGCAGGACAACTTGATGAACGCATCACCGACGGGCAGCGATGCCCAGGCCTTGATTGCCAGACTGGACTGGACACGCAACCCGCTGGGCGCTGCCGGTACCTGGCCACAGAGCCTGCGGACCGCCGTGGACATCGTGATTCATTCGCCGATGCCGATGCTGTTGCTGTGGGGTCCGCAGCTCACGCAGATCTACAACGACGGCTTTGCCCTGCTCGCCGGCAGCAAGCATCCACACGCTTTCGGACAACCGACGCACCAGATCTGGCCAGAACTCCAGGACTTTACCGACCCCATTTACAGCGCCGTCCTACAAGGACAGGTGCGAACCTACAGCGAACAACGCTTTACCTTGCAGCGCGACGAGGGTGATTCCGACTTCTGGCTGGACCTGACCTACAGCCCGATCCGCGATGAAAATGCTCTGGTCGCCGGCATTCTGGTCACCGCCATCGAAACCAATGAACGCCGGCGCATCGCGCTGGAACTCGAACAGCGTTCGGCCGCCAGCCTCAAGGCTCAGCACGAAACCGAACAGCGCCTGCAACTGGCACTGGCGGCCACCGACGCCGTCGGCACCTGGGATTGGGACATCGGCGAAGACCGCTTCATCGCCGACGCGCATTTCGCGCAAATGCACGGCATCGATCCAGCCATGGCCAGCCAGTTACCGATCAGCGATTACCTCCAGGGCGTGCACCCGGAAGACCGGGCGATGATCGCCCGCAGCATCAAACACTGCATCACTCACGGCACCGAGTACGTCGAGGAATATCGGTTGCTGCAGCCCGACGGCCAACTGCGCTGGCTATTTGCCCGGGGCCGTTGCTACAAGGACCACCATGGCCGGCCGATCCGTTTCCTCGGCGCCGCACTGGACCTCACCGAGCGCAGGCACACCGAGCAGGCCTTGCGCCAGAGTCAGACCGAGCTGCAACTGATCATCAACGCCATGCCGATCCTGATCAGTTACGTCGACCGCGAAGAGCGTTTTCGCCTCAACAACGCCGCGTACCTGGACTGGTACGGCCTGACGCCACAGGAGCTGTACGGGCGAACCATTCTAGAAGTGTTGGGCGCGGACGCTTATGCCCTGCGCGCCGAGCCCATCGCCGAGGCGCTGACCGGCAAGGCCTGTTGTTTCAGCATTGATGCTCCCCATCGTGATGGCAGCACTCGGCATGCGCTGATGAATTACCTGCCACGGCATGGTCCGGACGGCGCGGTGAATGGTTTCTACATCTTCGTAATCGACGAAACCGAGCGCAAACAGACCGAAGAAGCCCTGCGCAATCTCAACGAAACCCTTGAGGAACGGGTCGCCGCCCGCACCCAGCAGCTAGCCGAAGCCAACCAACGGCTGCAAAACGAGATGTTCGAGCGGGAGCGCGCGGAAGACGCCTTGCGCCATGCGCAGAAGATGGAAGCGGTCGGGCAGCTCACCGGTGGCATCGCCCACGATTTCAACAATATGCTGACCGGAATTATTGGCAGCCTCGACCTGATGCAGCGCTATATCGCCGACGGGCGCGCCGCCGAGATTGGTCGCTTCACCGAAGCCGCGGTGTCCTCGGCCAATCGCGCCGCCGCCCTGACCCATCGCCTGCTGGCGTTCTCCCGGCGTCAGTCGCTGGATCGCAAGCCGCTGAACGCCAATGACCTGGTGCACTCCCTTGAAGATTTGTTCAGCCGCACCAAGGGCGATCATATCGAGCTCAAACTGTTACTGGCCGACGAGGTCTGGCGGGTGAGTACCGACGTCAGCCAACTGGAAAACGCCTTGCTCAATCTGGTGATCAACGCCCGGGACGCCATGCCCGATGGCGGCGAGTTGCTGGTCGAAACCGCCAACGTCTACCTGGACGGCAGCGACATCACGACGCTGGAACCGGTCAAGGCCGGGGATTACGTGATGATTGCCGTCAGCGATAACGGCAGCGGCATGACGCCGTCGGTGCTGGCTAAGGCTTTTGACCCGTTCTTCACCACCAAACCCATTGGCCAGGGCACCGGGCTGGGATTGTCGATGATTTATGGGTTCGCCCAGCAATCGGGCGGGCACGTCAGCCTGTTCAGTTTGCCGGACAAGGGCACCAGCGTTCGCTTGTACTTGCCACGGTTGTACGCAACGGAACCGGAAAACGTGCTGCTGCCGTTGACGGGGGAGGCACCGGCGGCAATTGCCGGTGAGACCGTGGTGCTGGTGGAAGACGACCCGGCGGTACGCATGCTGGTGCTCGACCTGCTCAATGAGCTGGGTTATCACGCCCACGAAGCCGAAGATGCAAAGGCCGCCCTGCCCTTGCTGGAGTCCGACTTGCGGGTCGATCTGCTGGTGACTGACGTGGGTCTGCCGGGGATGAACGGACGACAACTGGCGGAAATCGCTCGTCAGCACCGCCCTGAGCTCAAGGTGTTGTTCATGACCGGTTACGCGGAGAAAGCCGCCGAACGCCAAGGCTTTCTGGAGGAAGGCATGGACATGGTCGCCAAACCCTTTTCCATCGACCTGCTGGCCAACAAGATTCGCACGATGATCGGCCAACCGGAGTGAGTTGAGGCATAATCGCGCGCCTCACGCTGGCATCAACATAGCCACCACCGTTGCAAGGTACTGCCAATGAAAGCTCAAGCCCGCCATATTCTGGTGAAAACCTCGGAAGAAGCCGAGCAGCTCAAACAACGCATCGCCAAGGGCGAAGCCTTTGATGTGCTGGCCAAGAAGTACTCCACCTGCCCGTCCGGCAAGCGCGGCGGCGACCTGGGTGAAGTGCGGCCTGGGCAAATGGTCGGGGTCATCGACGCGGTGATCTTCAAAAAACCGCTGCGGGTGGTGCATGGGCCGATCAAGAGCAAGTTTGGGTATCACCTGGTGCAGGTGTTTTACCGGGATTGATCGGGTTGGCTTAAAGGCCCGAGAGGTGAAGGATTTATTTGTGGCGAGGGGATTTATCCCCGTTGGGTCGCGCAGCGGCCCCAAAAGATGGGACTGCTGCGCAGTCCAACGGGGATAAATCCCCTCGCCACAGGGTTGCATTTCAAGTTTTGGGGATCAGCGCACCCAGCACCTGAATCACCCGACTCGCCAACCGATGCCCCGCTTCAGCCGCCTCAACCGCACTCCCGCCTTTCAGCCGACTGGCCAGATACGCCGCACTGAACGAATCCCCCGCCGCCGTCGTGTCCACCACCCGCTCGACCTTCTGTGCCGGCACCTCGAACGACTCGCCATCACAGCGAATCAAGCACGCCTCGGCTCCGCGCTTGAGCACCACTTCAGGGGTGCCAATCTGCTCGTAAGCGGCAAACACTGCCTCGCAATCGGAAAAATGAAACAGCGCTTGCTCGTCATCGACGGTCAGCAACGCCAGATCGACATAGGGCAGGACACTGCGATAAGCCGCCCGCGCCTCTTCGACTGATGCCCACAAACGTGGCCGGTAGTTGTTGTCGAACACGATCCGCGCATCCCGCTGCCGGGCTTCGATCAGGGTTTCCAGCAACTTCTCCCGACCCTGTACGCCGAGCACCGCCAGGGTGATGCCGCTGAAATACAGCACGTCGTAATCCGGCAGCGCGGCCAGTATCGGCGCGGCGGCCGGGGTGGTGAAGCAGTCGCGGACGGCCGCTTCGTTGCGCCAATACAGGAAACGTCGCTCGCCGGCAGCATCAGTCTGGATGCAGTACAAACCGGGCAGTCGGCCGGGCAAGCGCTGGACCATGCCCAGCCCGATGTTTTCGTTGGCCCAGGTCTGGCACATGGCATCGCTGAAACTGTCGTCGCCCAGCGCCGTGACGTAATCGACGACGACGCCCGTGCCCAGTTCCCGGGACAGGTAGACCGCGGTGTTGAGGGTATCGCCGCCGAAGCTTTGTTGCAGAGTGCCGTCGGCGCGTTGTTGCAACTCAATCATGCACTCGCCGATCAGGGCGATGCGCGGAATATTGGGGCCGAGGGTGTTGATGGTGTTCATTGTTGTGGGGTCTCTGGTATTGCGGTTGTCTGGGAGGATGTCTTCGCGGGCATGCCTTAATGCCAGTCAGTTAAGCCCTCCAGCCCTCTTTTTGGGGTATTTGACTGGTCTAGGCTTGACCACTCTTGGGTAACTTCGCTCTCGTCTGGCTGGCAGTATGAAGTGCTGAGCCTGGATTCTCAGTTCTGCCAGTCGTTTAGGGATCGTGCCTGGCGTTTCCAGCGGACAGAAGCGCAGCGCATTGCTGACCGCTTGAGACAACCAGAGAAAACTCAAGCGTTGCGGTACCACCTTTATTTCTTCAGCCATCAAGCGCATTTCCTGACGGATCAGGTTGTAGGCCAGCAGAGTTCCCCACAGTTCTTGACGCACCAGATCAGGTTGTTTACTGCGTAATTGCTCTCCTTTGAGCAGGTTTTGCTTGATCTCGCGGTAACCCAACTCGATTTCCCAGCGTTCGTTGTAGTGCCCCGCCACCTGATTGGCAGGGTAACGTTCGGCATCGATCAACGAGGTGAGATAGCGGCGGGGTTTGTCGTCTATCGAGTACTCAATCAGTCTTGCCTGCCAATGGCTAGGAAGGTCTGGACGTTGCTTGAGCGCATCTCTGGAAACCGTCAGTCGCACAAGCCAATCACCGGCGCCCAACTCTTCGATCACCTCGTACTTGAGCGGTTTGCGTGCCCGCATGAGCCAGTGCCGTTCGGTTCCACTGTGCTGCCAGTCGAGCAAGAGGGCCGCCGAGTAATAGGCGCGGTCAAAAATCGTCACCGAATGATCGCTTACCGCTTTCTCCAGACCTTTGGCATAGCGAAGTTCGCCGACAGCAAACTCGCCAAAACAGGCAGCCCGAATCAAGTGACTATAGGTATCCATCAGGCAAACACCGCGCACTTGTGGCCAGGCTCCGTCTCCCGAGTGAGTCCGCCCGCCACCAAAGGCTTGGCGGTTTTCTGGTGTGTCAGGGGTGGACCAAACCACGCCGTCTACCGCAAAGCTGCGTAACCCTAAAAAGCCAGCCGAAGCTGGCTGCTCAGCACCGCCCCATGACTCTGCCAATTGCTTAAACAGTGCGGCAAGGGGCTCTGCTCCCAGCCGTTGCCGGGCCTGGACTGCTGCGCTGGGCACAGGCACCTTTGCTTCGCCCAAAGCCAGTCCCAGCTGCTGCACGATGAGCCAAATCGGCTCGTTCTTGAACAAGGCCAACCCCACCACCAACCAGACAATACGCTCGGCCGGCAGGCGTCTACGGCGCAGAGAAACCGTTCCGGTCGAGGCCAGCGCTTGCTCGATCCACAGGGGATCGATCAGTTGCGCAAAGCGTTCGAAAGAGATCGGATTGAGTTTGGTAACTTCTTGAAGGGCGTTTTGTAGGGACATGAAGCGGGCTCATAAAAACATAAGCCCGTTTCTATTACTGCTGGGCGGGCAAGTCAATTTCTTAACTGACTGGCATTAGGGCATGCCTCGCTCCTACAGGATTCGCGTTGGACGCGAAATCGGCGGCGACCGCAGCACTTGGAGCGAGGCTTGCCCGCGAAGGCCGCGCCTCGGTCTCGAGCCTTAGAAACAGGTTTCCATGGTTTCGATGACGTTCAACTGCTCATCCACCAGACACCCCGTGCGCCACTTGTCGAACGTCAGGCACGGGTGCGAAGTGCCGAACGAAATGATGTCGCCCACGCGCAACTTAACCCCCGGTGCCACCGTCATGAACGCGTGCTGGTCCATGACGGCCGTCACCTTGCAGGCGCTGACATCGTCGCCGGTTGCAGGCACCACGCCGGCCTTGTAACGCAGCAGCGGCACCGGTAAACCCGCGTCGTAGGCCACGTCGCGTTTACCCAGGGCGATCACCGCGAAACCCGGCTCCGGCAACGACTGCACATGCGCCCAGACTTCCAGCGCCGGGCGCAGGCCCTCGTGCAGGTCACTGCGACGGTCGAGCACGCAGCATTGCGCTTCTTTGTAGATACCATGGTCGTGAGCCACGTAGCTGCCGGGGCGCAACACGCTGAGGAAACGTCCGCCGGCGTTCTGCGCTTCGAAGGACTCAGCGATCAAGTCATACCAGGCCGAACCCGAGGCGGTGATGATCGGCTTGGGGATCGCAAAGGCGCCACTGTCCTGCAACTGCACGGCCAGACGCACCAGGGACGCGGCGAATTCACGAATGCCGGTGACCGCATGATCCCCGTGGATCACGCCTTCATAGCCTTCGATGCCGGTCAGCGCCAGCGCCGGTTGGGCGTTGATGGCTTTGGCCAGCGCGACCACTTCTTCTTCACTGCGGCAACCACAACGGCCGCCGACCACGCCGTACTCGATCATCACGTTCAGACGCACACCACGCGAGGCGAAATACGCCCCCAGGTCAGCGACGTTGTCCGGGTGATCGACCATGCAATGGAAATCGAAGGTCGGGTCCGCCAGCAGGTCGGCGATCAGGGCCATGTTCGGCGTACCGACCAATTGGTTGGCCATCAACACCCGACGCACGCCATGGGCGTAAGCCGCGCGGGTTTGTGTGGCGCTGGCCAGGGTGATGCCCCAGGCGCCGGCGTCCAGTTGGCGGCGGAACAGCGCAGGCGTCATGCTGGTTTTGCCGTGGGGCGCGAGTTCGGCGCCGCTGTTGCTGACAAACGTCTGCATCCAGCGAATGTTGTGCTCCAGCGCTTCGCGGTGCAGCACCAGCGCAGGCAGGCTGACGTCGCGTACCAGGTTGGCGCCGGTCTGGGCAAAGCCCTTTTCCACGGCGGCAGTATGTTGGGCAGAAGACATGGTCGAACTCCTCACATTCGCGGCTGCAGCCAGCCGCTGTTATTCGTTGATACGCCGGGCCAGGCTGTTGGCGCTGTCGATCAGCACCCGGCGATAGTCGTTGTAATTGTTCTTGGCGTCGTCCCGTGGGGCGACGATGCACAGGGTCGCAATCGCCACACCGCTAGGGTCTTTGACCGGGGCGGCGAAGCAATGGGTGAAGGTGTCGGCAACGCTATCGAAGGAGAAAAAGCCATCGATATCGGCCTGACGGATTTCCTTGAGAAATTGCTCCAGCGGCAGGCGCTCGCCGTCGGGCAGGATGAAGTCGTCGTGGTCGATCAGGTCGACGATTTGCTGGTCGCTCAAATGCGTCAGCAACAGGCGCCCGGACGCGGTCCAGGGGATTGGCGCGTTCTCGCCGATGTCCGAGGAAATGCGGAAATGCCGCTCGCCCTCTCTCATCAATGCCACGGTGTATTTGCGCCCGTTGAGCAGGCACATCTGTGCGGTTTCTTGGGTCTGGCTGACGATTTCCTGCAGGGCGTGGTCAGCCTCGCGGGTCAGGTCGAAATGGCGCAGGTGCGCCTGCCCGAGAAAGTACAACTGACGGCCGAGGTAGACGTGACCGTCCTTGCCCACCGGTTCGAGAATGCGTCGTTCCAGCAGGGAAGCGACCAGTTCGTAGATCGTGGATTTCGGGCTGTCGATGCCGCTGGCGATTTCATTCGGGCGCAGCGGTTTGCCGACTTCCTTGAGGAAATCGAGGATATCGAACGCCCGGTCCAGACCGCGAGCCCGGCGCTTGATAGTGTCTTCGGTCATGTCTGTAGTTCCCATACAAAGTGCCGGGAGTTTACCTAGAGTGCTGTGTTGACCGTTAGGCCGCCATCGCGAGCAGGCTCGCTCCCACAGAGGAATGCATTCCAAATGTAGGAGTGAGCCTGCTCGCGATGAAGTCACCGCAAATCTCAGGCCTTTTTCTTGTACGCAATGCAGTCAATCTCGACCTTGCAGTCGACCATCATGTTCGCCTGCACACAGGCCCGTGCCGGAGCGTGTTCAGGTTTGAAGTATTCGGAGAAGACCTTGTTGAAACTCGTGAAGTCCCGCGGATCCTCCAACCACACGCCCGCACGCACCACATCTTCCAGGCCATAACCGGCCTCTTCGAGAATCGCGATCAGGTTCTTCATAGTCTGGTGAGTCTGCTCGACAATGCCGCCAACAATGATCTCGCCATCCAGCGCCGGCACCTGGCCAGACACGTGCAGCCAGCCATCGGCTTCAACGGCGCGGGCGAAAGGACGAGGCGTACCGCCAGCGGCGCTGCTGCCGGTGCCGTAACGAGTAATGCTCATGCGTGTTTCTCCTGATTGCAAGTGGAATGCTTTTTAAAAAATCAGAACCGCGTGTTCTTGAGAAATTCAGCCAGACGCGGTGATTGCGGGCGTTCGAACAGTTCCTTGGGTGGCCCCTGCTCTTCGATGCGCCCCTGATTCATGAATACGATCTTGTCCGATACCTCGAAGGCAAAACGCATCTCGTGGGTGACCAGCAACATGGTCATGCCTTCATCGGCCAGGCCCTTGATCACGTTCAGCACTTCGCCGACCAGTTCCGGGTCGAGGGCCGAGGTCACTTCGTCAAACAGCATCAGGCTCGGGTTCATCGCAATCGCCCGGGCAATCGCCACGCGCTGTTGCTGACCGCCGGACAACTGACCGGGGTAGTGATCACGCCGATCCAGCAAGCCGACCCGCTCCAGCCATTTTTCCGCCAGTGCCACGGCTTCGTCCTTGTGCAGCTTTTTGACCTTGAGCAAGCCAAGGGTGACGTTCTGCAACGCGCTCAGGTGCGGGAACAGGTTGAACTGCTGGAACGCCATGCCGGTCATCGCCCGATGCCGAGCGATGACTTTTTCCGCGTGGCGCACGCGCTTGCCGTTGACCTCGTCATAACCGATGGACTCGCCATCGAGCACGATCTGGCCGCCCTGGAATTCTTCGAGCATGTTCACGCAACGCAGCAGCGTGGTCTTGCCCGAACCGCTGGAGCCGATCAGCGTGACCACGTTGCCGCGCTGCATGGTCAGGTCGACGCCCTTGAGCACTTCGAGCTTGCCGTACTGTTTGTGCAGGCCGCGAATGTCCAGCAGGGCCTGGTTCTGTGTCGAAACTTGAGGTTGAGTCATGGCAAGGCCACCCGCTTTTCAATGTGCCGGCCGAGTAATTCGATGGCGTAGTTGATGACGAAAAACAGAAATCCGGCGAACAGGTAAAACTCCAGCGTCATAAAGGTGCGGGCGATGATCTGCTGCGTGCTGAGCAACAATTCCGCCACACCAATGACCGACAACAAAGTCGAGGCCTTGACGATCTCGGTGGACGAGTTGACCCAGGTCGGCAGGATCTGCCGCAACGCCTGAGGCAACAACACGTAACCAAGGGATTGATAAAACGTCAGGCCGATGGCCTTGCTCGCTTCCATCTGGCCGCTGGGCAACGCTTGCAACGCGCCGCGCACAATCTCCGCCACGTGGGAGCCGCAAAACAGCGTCAGCCCCAAGGCGCCGGCCTGGAACGCACTGATCTGCCAGCCCACTGCGGGCGCCATGTAAAAGCAGGCCAGCACCAAGACAAACACTGGCGTGCCGCGAATCAGGTCAACGTAAAACCGAAACGGTGCGCGCATCCAGACATTGCCGTAGGTCAGCACCAGACCGGCGACAATGCCGACCATCGTGCCCAGCAAAATCGCCAGCGCCGAGACCTGCACACTGGTCAGGAAGCCTTGCCACAACACTTCCCGCGCGACCCACAATTCATGCAACCAACTAGGGGATTCGTACATGTGGGCCTCCTATCGGCGGATCGCCAGACGCTGCTCGAGGTAACGCAGCATCATGGCAATGAGGTAACAGGCCGCAACATAGAGCGCTGTGGTCACCAGCCAGGTTTCAATCACCCGGTAGCTCTCGACATTGATCTTGCGCGCGTAGTAGGTCAGCTCCGGCACCGCAATCGCGGCGGCCAGCGAGGTGTCCTTGAACAGCGAAATGAAGTTGTTCGACAGGGCCGGCAACACGTTACGCAACATCACCGGCACGGTGACGTAGGCCTTGACCTGCCACTCGCCGAGCCCGATGGCCAGGCCGGCTTCACGCTGCCCCTTGGGAATGCTCAACAAACCGCCGCGGAACACTTCGGTCAGGTACGCCCCGGCATACAGCGACAAGGTGATGATGAACGACGGGATCTTGTCCAGACGGATCCCCAGGCTCGGCAAGGCGAAGTAGATCAACAGAATCAACACCAGAATCGGCGTATTGCGGATCACCGTCACATACACCGACGCCAGCACCCGCAATGCGCGGTGCTTTGACAGCAAAGCAAACGCCATCATCAGGCCGATCACGCAACCGATGGCGATCGACACCAGCGACAGCTCAAGGCCCAGACCGAGCCCCGCCAGCAAAGTGTCGAAATCGCGCCACACGGCGGCAAAGTTCAACTGATAGTTCATGGTCAGCAGTACCTTGAACGGGGCGCGTTATGGGCGCCCCGCTCTCACGGGATCATTTGAATTCGACGGGGAAACCGATGGCTGGAGTCGGCAGATCAACGCCGAACCATTGCTTGAAGGACGCCGCGTAAGTCGGGAACTCAACGCCGGTCATGGCTTCATGCAGGGTAGTGTTGACGAAGTTCAGCCAGTCCTGATCGCCGCGTTTGACCGCGCAAGCGTAGGTCTGTGGGCTCCAGGCGTAAGCCGGGCTGCGATAGCGGCCAGGGTTCTGCACCATCAGGTATTTCACCGATGACTGATCGGTGGCGGCGGCGTCGGCACGGCCGGAGTTGACGGCCTGATACATCAAATCAACGCTGTCGTACTGATCGACCTTGGCTTTGGGCAAGGCTTGATGCACCAGCTCTTCGGCGTACACGTTCTGCAGCACCGCCACGGTCACGCTGTCGTTGGCAGCCTTTAGGTCTTCGATTTCCTTGTATTTGCTGCTGGCCGGCAACAACAGGCCGACGCCTTCGCGGTAGTACGGCAGGGTGAACGCCACCTGCTGGGCACGGCTGGCGGTCACGGTGATGAACTGGCAACTGATGTCGACCTTGTCCGTCAGCAGGTTGGGAATCCGCGCATCGGACGACTGCACCACGTACTCGACCTTGGTCGGGTCGTTGAACAATCCCTTGGCGATCATGCGCCCGATATCGATATCAAACCCCTGCAACTTGCCATCCGCTCCCTGGAAGTGCCACGGCGCATTGGTACTGCCCGTGCCCACAATCAGTTTCCCGCGGGCCAGCACGCTATCGAGCTTGCCGTCCGCCGCCTGGGCCACCCCCATGGCAGCAGCAGACGCTGCGACAAGAAAAATACACGCTTTAAATAAGGAAGGTCGGCGATGCATGGCAAGCACTCCAGGGTGATGTTTATTCCGCTATACCGGACGTAGGTATGTAACAACGGAATAGACAGCAGAAAGTGTGCCACAGACTCGGCGCTAAATCCTAGGGGTGTGGGAAAACCAACGAATTCAACTGGATAGCCAATGTTCCAGTTGAGCGGGTGCTTTGTGCGGTATGTGGGAAAGCGCTACCCCAAGCAACAAGTTGGGTAACAAGGCCAAATTTGGGTGCGTTGTCACCCATTCAAAAGCGAGCGGGTACGACGGAAACGCACCGCGTCTTGCCCTATACCGCTCGTCTGGATTTCTGCTTTACCTGTCAGACCTGACAGTTGTGGCTCCGCTGATATCAGCGCTCAATCTCTACTCGGTCGCCCGGGCGTCTGCCACGTGATGGAGCACCGAAATCATGTATTACCACTTACAGGAGTTCCCAAATGTCCCAACAACCCGCTAAAGACACTTCCAACTTATTACTTAACGGTGGCTTCCTGGAAGGCGGCGCGAATTGGAAAACTAACTCGCAAGCGAAAGTAAAATTTGAAGAGGGTTACTGTGCCTTGCAGGTCGAGGCTCTGATTACTCAAAGCGTCAAGTTCGACGCGGCAGGTGACTTTGAGTTTTCCGTGCGAATGAAAACGGCAGGCGGTTCCGCGTGTCGAGCAACACTGGAGTTGCTTCCTTCACATCAAACCGTTCACCTCGACATTGGCGGCGGCACTCCTTGGATCAAGAAAGAACAGATTGTCAACGCGCCTGCTGGCACCACCGAGATGATTGTCACGTTGCGCGCAAACGATGGTGTTCAAGGCAAGTTCGGATCCTTTTTTGATTATGCCTTGCTCATGCCTTTATCAAGCTGAGTTGCTCTATCAGCTGCTGGTCATCAATCTGATGATCAGCAGCGATTCAACTCCCTTTAAAATTGAATTTGTTCGTTGGTAAAAGGTGATTTCAATGAACTCACGCCCCACCCACACATTGTTGGCCCCAACCTACCGCAAAGCCCTGAAAACCTGGCGCCCGGTGATCTTGTACTTCGGCAGTCAGCACTGTCCGGCCTGCGAAACAGCCGGGCCGATCTTTCGTCAGATCGCCGAGGCTTATCGGCATCACGCGCAGATCTACATGCTGGACACTCGTGAATCGCCTCGGCACCCGAACGTCACCGGCACCCCGACCGTGCTGTTTTACAAGGATGGGAAACTGTTGAAAAAGCTCAAGGGCATCGGCACCGAGCAAACCCTGCAGGAAGAATTCGCCATGTACATCGGCAAGGTGAAACCGGCAACGGTGACCCCTAAACCGGTTCACGATCTGGCGTGGTTACGCCAGACCCTGCGCCGACTGCGCACTGTTCCTCGGGCGCACACGTTGATCGGGGTTTGAGCAATGATCGTTCCCACGCGCGGGAACGATCTAAACCGCGCGCACCAGCAACACCCGCGTCACCCGCCGCTCCTCAACCGCCGCCACCGTGATCCGCCAGCCTTCCCACTCATGGCTGTCACCGATCATCGGCAGGCGATCCAGCAGGCTGACCACCAGCCCGGCCAAGGTTTGATAGTCGTCGGTAGGCTCTGCCGCAAACCCGGTCCGCTGTCGCACCCGCGCCAGGTTCAACGCGCCGCTGACCATGAACCCACCCTTCTCCTCGACCACATCCGGGCCCTCGATTTCGCTGGCATCCGGCAACTCGCCGGCGATCGATTCGAGAATGTCAGTCATGGTCAGCACACCGACGAAGTCACCGAACTCATTGACCACGAACGCAATGTGAGTCGAGGCTTGGCGCATCTGTTCCAGGGCATTGAGGATCGAGTAACTGTCCAGCAAGTTGATGGTCTTGCGCGCCAAATGCTCAAGACCGGGCTGGTTGCCGGCCAGGTATTCCTTGAGCAATTCCTTCTTGTGCACGAAGCCCAGCGGCTCATCCACCGCGCCATCGCGAATCAGCGGCAGGCGTGAATAGGACGAATTCATCAGGCGCGTGCGAATGACTTCGGCATCGTCGGACAGGTCGATGTGATCCACATCAACGCGTACGGTCATCAAGGTGCGGATCGGTCGCTCGGCGAGTTGCAGAACACCACTGATCATCACTCGTTCGCGACGGTCGAACAGTTCTACGCTCGGCGCTTCGCCATTCTCCAGCATGTCGGCAATTTCTTCGCCAACCTCCTCCACCGCCAGCGAGCGGCCACCGAGCAAACGCAACACGGCGTGGGCCGTGCGCTCACGCATCGGTCGCAGGCCCTGCATCGATTTTTTACGGCGAGCCCGGGCTATCTGGTTGAAGACCTCGATCAGGATCGAGAAACCGATGGCCGCGTACAGGTAGCCCTTCGGAATGTGGAACCCCAAGCCTTCAGCGGTCAGCGCGAAGCCGATCATCATCAAAAAGCCCAGACAGAGCATGATCACCGTCGGGTGTTCATTGACGAAACGGGTCAGCGGCTTGCTGGCGACGATCATCAGGCCGATGGAAATAATCACCGCGATCATCATCACGGCCAATTCATCGACCATGCCCACAGCGGTAATCACCGCATCGAGGGAGAACACCGCATCGAGCACCACGATCTGCGCCACGATCGGCCAGAACATCGCATAGGTCGCATTAGAAGCGCGCTGGCCGACATGGCCTTCGAGTCGCTCGTGCAATTCCATGGTGGCCTTGAACAACAAGAACACACCACCGAACAGCATGATCAAGTCGCGGCCGGAGAAGCTCTTGTCGAACACCTCGATCAACGGCTGAGTCAGGGTCACCAGCCACGAAATACTCGCCAGCAGGCCCAGGCGCATCAGCAACGCCAGGGACAAACCGATGAGCCGCGCACGGTCGCGTTGTTCGGGCGGCAGCTTGTCGGCCAGGATGGCGATAAACACCAGGTTGTCGATGCCTAGCACCAGCTCCAGCACAATCAAGGTCAACAGGCCCAGCCATGCGGTGGGGTCAGCTATCCATTCCATAAAAACGTCTCGATCCCTTTAGTGAGTTCAGAAAGCCGGGCACGGCAAGGCGCGACGCAGAGGCCGTGGCGGTAAAGTGACAAGGGGATTCAGAAGTCGGAAAACCGGATGTTTCGCGTGCATCAAGACCGCGTGGTAGCGCGAGGAGAAAGGATAACCGGGAGGCTCCAAAAGGGTGTTCATGCAAGTCCTGAAAGGAAAAAGGACTTGGAGCGTACACGCGAAAGTGACATTTCCTACAGTCGGAAATCATTACAAAATCTGTAATCAGCGCTTTTTGACCTGCTCAATGTACCTGACCACCGCCGCCGACTTCTCGAACCGCCGATGAATCAACGACAACCACGACGCCGCTTCGCAGCCCTTGATCGCTCGGTACAACACACCGGGCAAACCGACATGCCCGACCACCGACTCCGGCACCACCGCCACGCCCTGCCCCAACGATACCAGCGCAATCACCGCCACCAGTCCGCCCGGCTGCGCACCCAGTTTCGGCGCAAATCCGCCCTCGGCGGCGACTTGCAAGGTGCCGCTGATTTGCTCCGGCAGGATGAACGTCTCATTTTGCAGATGCTCCGGACTGATGTCCGGCAAACGACACAGCCAGGACTCGGTGGACAGCGCCAGCACAAAGCCTTCTGCATCCAGGCGAATGGCCTCCAGGCCATCAGGCAGGGTCATGGGTGAGCGGACATAACCAATATCGAATCGCCCCTCGACCACCATGGCCGGCAATGACGCCATGAGGCTTTCCCGCACATTGAAGCTGACGTCCGGGCACTCGTGACTGAAGGCCTGCACCTGTTTTTGCAGTAACCCCGAATACACCGCCGATGCCACGTAGCCGAGTTCGATATGACCGATATCCCCGCGTCCAGCCCGCCGGGCATTGTGCTGGGCGTATTCGAATTGCCGCACCGTCGCCTCGGCCTCGATCATTAACGCGGCACCGGCCTCGGTCAGGCTGACTTCACGTGTCTGGCGCACGAACAGTCGCGTGCCGAGTTCGTTCTCCATGTCCTGGATCTGTCGAGTCAAGGTGGGCGGTGCGATACCGAGTTGTTCGGCGGCGCGGGTAAAGTTGCCTTGCCGGGCAACGGCCAGAAAGTAGCGAAAATGCCGTATGTCCATGGGTGCATTAGCTCAAAGGTAATGAAGTCCCGATAGCAGGCTAACAAAGCCGATAATCGACCGCGATAAGCTCACAGACAATCACAGTAGAGAGCCATCGTCATGTACGTCAAACCCCTTTTCTGCGCCGTGGCCAACAATCTTGCTCAAAAGGCAATTACGCCATGAGCCGGGTCAGTCCGCGTCTGACCTTACTGACGGCCTCCGGCGTGTGCTCGCTGATCGTGCTCGACACCAACATCGTCGCCGTCACCCTGCCGACCATCGCCCGGGACCTGGGCGCGAACTTTGCCGACATCGAATGGGTGGTCAGCGCGTACATGCTGGCGTTCGCGGCCTTATTGCTACCCGCGGGCAGCATCGCCGATCGCTTTGGCCGGCAGAAAACCATGCTCTGCGGCCTGGGCATTTTCATCCTGGCCTCCATAGGTTGCGGCGCAGCGCCCACTGCGTTGTTCCTCGACATCGCGAGGGCGATCAAGGGTGTCGGTGCGGCATTGCTGCTGACGTCGGCCCTGGCCGCGATCGGCCACACCTTTCACGATGAAGTCGAACGAGCCAAGGCCTGGGCGTTCTGGGGCGCGTGCATGGGCGTGGCGATGACCGCCGCGCCGACGGTCGGCGGGCTGATCACCGAGTATGTCGGCTGGCGCTGGATCTTCTACCTCAACCTGCCGGTCGGGCTGTTCTTGATGTACAGGGTCTGGCGCGCCGTGCCGGAATCGAGGAACACCCAGTCTGCGCGCCTCGATCCCTGGGGCAGCCTGGCGTTCAGTGCGAGCTTGCTGTGCCTGATCTGGGGCTTGATCGAAGCCAACCGGATTGGCTGGAGCAACCCGCTCACCTACGCCCGGCTCATCGGTGGCGCCCTGCTGTTGGGGCTGTTTGTGCTGATTGAGCGGATGCAACAGCGGCCGATGGTCGACCTGCAATTGTTCAAGCATCCGCGCTTCATCGGCGCCTTGCTCGGCATGTTTGCCTACGCCGGGTGCGCCCAAGTGATGATGACGTTGCTGCCGTTCTATCTGCAAAACGGCCTGGGTTTCTCGGCCATCGCGTCCGGGCTGGGGATGCTGCCATTTGCGGTGACCATGTTGATTTGCCCGCGAATCGGCGCTCGGCTGGCCAATCGATTTGCCCCTGCGACGCTGATGGCGGCGGGTTTGACCCTGGTCGGCAGCGGCAACCTGCTCAGCGCTTGGGCCGTCAGCAGCGGCGGCTATCTGCCCTTCGCATTGGCCATTGCCGTAACAGGCGCCGGTGCCGGTTTGCTCAATGGCGACACGCAGAAAAACATCATGGCCTGCGTGCCCCGCGAGCGCACCGGCATGGCCTCGGGCATGAGCACCACCATGCGTTTCAGCGCGATCGTACTGGCCATCGGCGTCTTCGGTGCATTGCTGTCCAGCCATACCGAACTGTTGTTGCGTACCAGTCTGTCGACGCAAGGTACACAATGGCTCGGCCAGACCCAGGGCATTGCATCGCGGGTGGTCGCCGGTGATATGACCGCGGCCATGAACTTGCTACCGGAAACCGCACGCCCGCTCGTCGAACCGTTGGCGCGCCAGGCATTCGTCGGCGGCTTCAGCCTGCTGCTTATAGTCGCCGGTTTGCTGGCCTTGCTGGGGGCGCTGGTGGTCGGCACGCTGATGCGCAATCCGATCCCGGCGCAGAAAAGTTTTTCCCTGAGCCTGGAATAAACCCCAACGGGGCTCGTCGTACTGCCACTGAAATCGTTCAGTAGCCACTACGAGAGCCCCATCATGAAACGCATTCTGTCCGCCCTGTTTCTGATCAGTCTGAGCGGTGTTGCAGCGGCCGCTTCCATCGACAATTCCAGCACCCCGAAAGTCGAGGACTACACGTATTCGACGCCGCTCCATATTGCCAAAGTGCTCAACATGACCCGCAACGATGGCTGCGGACCCGGCGCGCGGGAGATGACCTACATCGACACCATGGGCACCACCCATGTCCTGCGTTACCAGGCCTTTGGCGATGACTGTCTCGGTCAAAACTAATGCTTGAGCGACGCCAGTACCCGCTCGGCATTCGCACTGCAGGGCAAACGGCCAGCCCCTCGGCAATCGCATCGCCAAAGCCGCGATGGAAGAGAACCTCGCGGATACCGGACAAGCGCCGTCCAGCGCACTGTTCCAGCAGTATCAGGCCTGGGTCGAGGGTGAAACGGGGCTGCTGCTGACCGGCAACGTGATGATCGATCGCCGCACCATGACCGGCCCTGCGGGCCGTAGTGCTGGAAGACGAACGGCATCTTTAGCAGTTTCGTCAGTGGGCAACACAGGTGCTCGACAGCGGCATCGCCATGGCCGGTATCGGCACGGCGCTGGCCATCGAACCGAAGTTGGTCAAACGCTGGCGCGAAGGCCAGAACAGCCACCCACAATTGCCGCCGATCCGCTGGAAACGCAAACCACTGGCCGCCTTGGCGAGCATGGCCGTGGTGAAGTTCCAGCTGCATCGCCTGAGCCGCGGGCGCAAGACCCGGCCACAGGTTTCAGCGATATGGGCGTTGATTCTCGATCAGCTGTACATCGCCCGGCGTACGCGCCAGTACCGGCAGGCGATGGGCAAGTAATCGTCTATTAATCACAAACCCGGGTGAGTCATGGTTGCCACAGCGTTGTCCTCTTTTAACCCCGAGGACAATTCATCAATCACTGGAGCACCCCATGGCGAAAATCACCATTGCCCAGCAACTGGCAACCACCCTTGAACAGGCCGGCGTGAAACGCATCTGGGGCCTGACGGGCGACAGCCTCAACGGCCTGACCGAGGCCCTGCGCACCATGGACAGCATCGAGTGGATGCACGTGCGCCACGAGGAAGTCGCCGCGTTCGCCGCCGGCGCCGAAGCAGCGGTCACCGGGGAACTGGCGGTGTGCGCCGGCAGTTGCGGGCCGGGCAATCTGCACCTGATCAACGGACTGTTCGATTGCCACAAAAACCATGTGCCGGTGTTGGCCATCGCCGCGCAGATTCCGTCCTCGGAAGTGGGCCTGAATTACTTTCAGGAAACCCACCCGCAGGAACTGTTCAAGGAATGCAGCCACTTCGTCGAACTGGTGAGCAACCCGGCGCAAATGCCCCAGGTGCTGCACCGGGCGATGCGCAGTGCAATCCTCAATCGCGGCGTCGCGGTGGTGGTGATTCCCGGTGACGTGGCGCTGCAGGAAGTCGAAGACAACCTCAAGCCCTGGCCGGCGCTTTCAAAACCACGCACCCTGCCCGCGCCTCATGACCTGGATCGGCTGGTCGAATTGCTCAGTCAAAGCAAAGCCGTGACGCTGATGTGTGGAGCCGGCTGCGCGGGAGCCCACGCTCAGGTGGTGGCGCTGGCCGACGCCCTCGGCGCGCCGGTGGTGCATGCATTGCGCGGCAAGGAGCACGTGGAGTGGGACAATCCGTTCGACGTTGGCATGACCGGGCTGATCGGCTTCAGCTCCGGATATCATGCGATGCTCAACTGCGACACGCTGGTGATGCTCGGGACTGACTTTCCGTATCGTCAGTTCTACCCCACCGACGCCACCATCATTCAGATCGACCACGACCCGCAAGCCCTCGGACGGCGCACCACGCTGGATCTGGGCATCGCCGCCGATGTTGGCGAAACCCTCGCCGCGTTGCTGCCGCGCCTGCCTTATCGTGGCGACCGCAGCTTTCTCGAGTCTTCCCTCAAGCACTACCAAAAGGCGCGTCAGGGTCTTGATGACCTGGCTCAACCTTCTGCGCCGGGCCGGCCGATTCATCCGCAATACCTTACGCGCCTGCTCAGTGAACTGGCCGATGAGGATGCGATCTTCACCGCCGACGTGGGCACACCGACGGTCTGGGCCGCGCGCTATCTGAGAATGAATGGCAAGCGCCGACTGCTCGGTTCGTTCAATCACGGCTCCATGGCGAACGCGATGCCCCAGGCCATTGGCGCGCAAGCGGCGTTTCCTGGGCGGCAGGTGATTTCGCTGTCCGGCGATGGCGGTTTCAGCATGTTGATGGGGGATTTCATCTCTCTGGCGCAACTGAAGCTGTCGGTGAAAATCATCGTCTACGACAATGCCTCGCTCGGGTTCGTGGCCATGGAAATGAAATCCAGCGGGCTACTGGATACCGGCACGGACTTGCACAATCCGGACTTCGCGGCGATGGCCAATGCCATGGGGATCCTGGGAATTCGTGTCGAGGAATCCGAGGCGCTGGAACCGGCCTTGCGCCGGGCGCTGGCGCATGACGGGCCCGTGCTGGTGGACGTGGTGACGGCGACCCAGGAACTGGCGATGCCGCCGACGATCAAGCTGGAACAGGCCAAAGGGTTCAGTTTGTACATGCTTAAAGCGGTGATGAGCGGGCGTGGGGATGAGGTGATTGAGTTGGCGCGGACCAATCTGTTTCGCTAAGCGCTGAAAACCGCGTCGGCCCTTTCGCGAGCAAGCCCGCTCCCACAGGATTTCGTGAACGCCCGAGATCCAATGTGGGAGCGGGCTTGCTCGCGAAGGGGTCATTTGAGTCAGTGATTTACTGCCCGGAAAAACGCAACCTCGACAGCATCCGCAAATTCCCCTCGACATAATAATCATCAGTCCAGCTGTCATCCGCTGCTAACGGCTGGACCTGCTTGAGCGCCAGTTTTTTCGCGTAATAGCGAAACCGGTAGTGCTCATAGAACCGTAGCAATTCCAACCCATACCGATCCGCCAAATCGGTATCCCCGCGAATGATCAGGTAGTTCTCGTCATTGCTGCGACTGGCCGCCGCACTGAGGTTATGACTGCCACTGATGATCGTCGGCGTATCGCTGGTGAAATCCGTGACGACGGCTTTGGTGTGCACCAGCAGGTTGCCCTTCTGGCCTTCCTTGCTTTCCATGAGCCAACCTTCCAGCCCGGTATTGAGCAGCGCAACCGTGGTGAATTCAGCGGTGCGGTCGGCGTGAAACCCGGTGATTTTGCTCGCGGAGTTTTGCAGGCCGTAGCGCAGGATGTCGTCGTGGGGCTGACCGAGCAATGCGTTGAGGATGGCGTCGGGCAAGGTGAACGCAGTAACGAACAGCACATCTTTTTTCGCCGCGTTGATGATGTCGACGAACTCATGCAAGTCGCCCTGCCCCGAGCGCGGTGAGAATCCGGCGAACAACGGTTGGGTCGGGTCCATCGGGTTGTGTTGCGTGATCCATTGCCGCGTGGCGCCGACATCCGCCGGTGTGTTCCAGACCTGCTCGAACGTTTGCAGGTAACTGGCGCCGACCCGAGGATCGTCCAGCACATGCACCACGTTGGCCTGACGGTAGATGCCGTTGGGGGTGAAGTTGGTGCTGCCGCAGAGCACGGCTTCAGGCTGGCGCAGCCCCGCTGCATCGAGACGGCTCAGGACGATGAACTTGTTGTGGAAAATGCTGTGGGTGACGCGTCCGCGCTTGTTCGCCGCCGGGATCTTTTCCAGGCTCGCCTCATTCATGGCGGTCGTGTCTTCGTCCGGTTGCGCGTGATAAAGGACGCGAACGTGCACGCCGCGGTCGTGCGCCGCGTTCACCGCATCGACAATCACCGGCAACTGGTACTCGTAGATGGCGATGTCCAGTGCCCACTGACCATCGATGGCCCGCTCGATAAAGCCCAGCAAACGCCCGAGCAAACCGTTCTCCAGCCATTGGCGCGGGGCATCGGGCCAGACTTCGATGGGGAGCCTCTTATTGTCACTTATGAGCGCGTCGAGCTCGGGAAACTTGCGCTGGAACGCCTGACTGGCGGCCACTGCGCGGTTGAAATTGACACGTTGGTTGCCGGGATGTCCATCGTCGGTGGTGACCGTCACTTCCAGGGATTCACCGAGTTGCGGTGCATCGGCGCTGCCGTAGGCCAGATGGACCCGGTAATGGATCGTCAGCCCTGGATTGACCGCGTAATCGGCCCAGCGGAATTTCTGTAACGGCGCGATATTGCTCGGGGTGGCGTGATATTGCGCGAAGGTATGGGACTTACCCTGGAACGTCAGGCTATTGAACAAAAACTGCCAGGGTTTGTTGCCCTGCTGCTTTTCGATGGCGAAACCCAGCAGGCCTTTGCGGCGGGGTTCGGCCAGATCCATGGCCAACAGCACGCCATTGGTACCGGCGTAGGCTTTGACGCGGAAATCGTTCTGATCGTTAACGGCAAGTACGCGCATGATTCACTCCTGTGATCGAATGGCCCGCAGAGCATAGGGTAGTGATTTGGATTTGCCATGATTATCCGGAACCCGGGGTGATGCCTTCGCGAGCAAGCCCGCTCCCACAGGATTTGTGGATGCCGCAGATCGGGTTTGGGTCAGCGATGCTGGGTTTGCCATGATTATCCGGAACCGAGGTGATGCCATCGCGAGCAAGCCCGCTCCCACAGGGGACTTGTGAACGGCGCAGATTTAATGTGGGAGCGGGCTTGCTCGCGAAGGGGCCTCTGCAAACAACAAAGATCTCAGCCTGAAAACAGCTCATCAATGTGCCGATAATCCGCTTGCAGCTCTACCGCCATCTGTTTCGCCCGACCTAACCGGATCGGCCCGCGTTCGATATCAATCAGTAACCCTGGGCAATCCAGCACCGGTAGCCCCGGCCATTCCTTCAATCGCCCGTCGGTCACCAGCAACAGCCTTTGCTGTTCCGCCGGAAAGCGTTTTTGCCGTGTCGCCAGCCAACGGCCCGCTTCGCCAAGTGCCGCCAACAACGGCGTGCCGCCGCCCGCGCCCAGGTCATCGAGCCAGCCTCGCAACCCTGCCGACGCTTTCAAGCCTTGCACCTGCCACTTCGGCGCATGGCCACTGGCAGTCAATAACGCCAGACGCGCGCGCTGGCGATACGCGTCGTCGAACAATTGCGCGAGTAGACCCTTGGCATCGCTCAGTGCCTGATGACGGCGGGTCGAGGCTGACGCATCGACGATCACCAGCCACAGTTCATGAGCGGATCGGGTCCGCAGATAAAACAGCACATCTTTGTGCTGACGAGGACGGCCGTTGAGCAAGGTGCCGGGCCAGTTGATCGAGCCACTGCGTGCGGCGTGACGCTTGCCCTGTTTACCGTTATCCAGTCGTCCGGCGCGGGGTCTGGCATTCGCCCCCGCGTCAGATCGAGGGCGAATGCCTAGGACTTTTTTGGCCAGCTCGGCACTTCACGCCGGGCACCGATCGGCAACGCCTGGGCTGGCATTTCGCCCCACTGGCCCTGGCCTTCGCTCGGGCTGGAAGGTTGAGCCGAAGGTGACTGATTGTGTTGTGACGCTGGTGGCGATTGCTCGCGACGACGATGACGCAAGGCAAACTCGGCAACCGCGTCGATATCTTCCTCGGCGATAGCGCTCGCCCCTCGCCATGCGGCGTGGGCACGGGCAGCGCGCAACCAGACCAGATCGGCGCGCAAGCCATCGACACCAGCGGCGAAACAACGCTCGGTAATCTGCGCCAGTGCTTCATCATCCAGAGGGATGCTCGCCAACAGGCTGCGCGCCTTCTGGCAACGTTCACGCAGCGACTGCTGCTGGTTTTCCCACTCAGCGCAAAAGCGCTGGGGATCGCTGTCGAAATCCAGACGCCGACGGATGATCTGGCCACGTTCGGCCGGTGCGGTATGGCCACCGAGCGCGACGTTCAGGCCAAAACGGTCGAGCAGTTGCGGCCGCAGTTCGCCCTCTTCCGGGTTCATGGTGCCGATCAATACAAACTTCGCCGAATGCCGGTGGGAAATGCCGTCGCGCTCGATCAGGTTGGTGCCGCTGGCGGCCACGTCGAGCAACAGGTCGACGAGGTGATCGGGCAGCAGATTGACTTCATCGACGTAAAGCACACCGCCGTCGGCCTTGGCCAATACACCGGGGGAAAATTGTGCGCGACCTTCGCTCAGGGCGGCGTCGAGGTCGAGGGTTCCGACCAGCCGTTCTTCGGTGGCGCCGAGGGGCAAGGTGACGAACTGACCGCTGGCCAGCAAGTCCGCCAGGCCCCGGGCCAGGGTCGATTTGGCCATGCCACGCGGGCCTTCGATCAACACGCCGCCGATTTTCGGGTCGATGGCGGTCAGGTAGAGGGCGAGCTTCAGATCGTCGGCGCCGACCACGGCGGAGAGCGGGAAATGCGGGGTGTCGGTCATTTTTATATCTCGGTCATGGTCGGTAGCAGGCACACCTTGTACCTTGTAGGAGCGAGGCTTGCCCGCGAAGGCGTCTATTCAGTCGGTATCAATATTGAATGTGAAGGCCTCTTCGCGGGCAAGCCTCGCTCCTACAGGGTTTTGCGGTGCATCAGCTGTCTTCTTCTATATCCAGCAAAAGGTTTTCCAGCGCGTCGCGATACGCACCCGGCTCCTTCCACATCCCGCGCTGCTGCGCTTCCAGCATCCGCTCGGTCATGTCGCGCAGCGCATGGGGATTATGCTCACGCACAAAATCCCGGGTCGCCGGATCGAGCAAATACGCATCCGCCAGCAACGCGTATTGATGATCGTCGATCAACTGCGTCGTCGCGTCGAAGGCGAACAGATTATCGACCGTCGCCGCCAGTTCGAACGCGCCTTTATAACCGTGACGCTTCACGCCGTCGATCCACTTCGGATTGGCCGCCCGGGAGCGGATCACCCGGGCCAGCTCTTCCTTCAAGGTGCGGATCTTCGGCAGGTCCGGCTGACTGTGATCGCCATGGTAACTGGCCGCCGCTTCGCCGCTGAGGCTTTCCACGGCAGCGAGCATGCCGCCCTGGAATTGGTAATAGTCGTTGGAATCGAGCAAGTCATGCTCGCGATTGTCCTGGTTTTGCAGCACGGCCTGAACCTGGCTCAAGCGCTGGGCGAATTGCTCGCGGGCCGCGGTGCCCTCATCGGAGCCGCCGTAAGCGTAGCCGCCCCAATTCAGGTAAACCTCGGCCAGATCCTCGCGGCTTTGCCACAGACGCCCGTCGATGGCGCCCTGAACGCCTGCGCCATAAGCACCGGGCTTGGCACCGAAAATCCGCCAGCCGGCCTGACGCCTCGCCGCGTCTTCATCGAGGCCCGATTGCATCAATGCTTCACGCTCGGCACGCACCTTGGCGGCCAGCGGGTTGAGGTCGTCCGGCTCGTCGAGCGCGGCGACGGCTTGCACGGCGGCGTCGAACAGGCGGATCAGGTTGGCGAAGGCATCACGGAAGAATCCGGAAACCCGCAAAGTCACGTCCACACGCGGACGGTCGAGCAAGCTCAGCGGCAGAATTTCAAAGTCGTCGACCCGTTGACTGCCGGTAGCCCAGACCGGACGCACGCCCATCAACGCCATGGCCTGGGCGATGTCGTCGCCGCCGGTGCGCATGGTCGCGGTGCCCCAGACGGATAGCCCGAGCTGGCGCAAGTGATCGCCGTGGTCCTGCAAATGCCGTTCAAGAATCAGGTTCGCCGATTGGAAGCCGATGCGCCACGCCGTGGTGGTCGGCAGGTTGCGCACGTCCACCGAGTAGAAATTGCGCCCGGTCGGCAGCACGTCCAGACGACCGCGACTCGGTGCACCGCTGGGGCCGGCCGGGACGAAACGACCGCTCAAGGCGTCGAGCAGGCCGCGAATTTCTGCTGGACCGCAGGCGTCCAGACGCGGGGCGACCACTTCGCGCAGGCTGTCGAGGATGGCGCCAACCTCAGACCAACCACTCTCCTGTGGGATGGTGCTTTTGTGGCGAGGGGATTTATCCCCGTTGGGCTGCGAAGCGGCCCCAAAAAATGGGACTGCTGCGCAGCCCAACGGGAATAAATCCCCTCGCCACAGAGGCTCGCTCCCACAGGGTTCGTAGTTGGCATTCAACGTCTGCGAGATCAGTTGAGCAGCGAACAGCTCAAGACGTTCGCGGGAATCACCCGCCGTGCGCCAGACTTCTTCGCTCAACGATTGCAAGGCATCCGGTCGAGGTCCGATCCAAGGCTCGGCCAACGCACAATCCAGCGGATCAAAACCCAACTCAAACGCCTTGGCCAACGCCCGCAACAGACTCGACTGCGCCCCACGACCATCGCCACGGGGAATGCGCAACAGCGCCAACAACGTGTCGATGCGCAAGCGCCCGGTCGGCGACTCGCCAAAAATGTGCAGGCCATCGCGAATCTGCGACTCTTTCAAGTCGCACAGGTACGTGTCCAGCCGTGGCAACCAGATCGCCGCATCGGCGTCGCTGTTGAGCTTCTCGTCCAGCTGCAGTTCACGGTCGATGTGCGTCTCGCGCACCAGTTGCAGAATGTCGCGCTGCAATTCCCGGGCGCGGCGCGGATCGAGCAATTGCGCTTCGTAATACTCGTCGGCCAGCAACTCAAGGTTGCGCAACGGGCCATAGGTTTCGGCGCGGGTCAGCGGCGGCATCAGGTGATCGATGATCACGGCCTGGGTGCGACGCTTGGCCTGGGCACCCTCGCCCGGGTCGTTGACGATGAACGGATAGATATTCGGCAACGGCCCGAGGAGCGCGTCCGGCCAGCAGTTTTCGGAGAGCCCGACACCTTTGCCCGGCAACCATTCGAGATTGCCGTGCTTGCCTACGTGGATCACGCCGTGGGCGCCATAGGTGTTGCGCAGCCAGAAGTAGAACGCCAGATAACCGTGGGGCGGCACCAGATCGGGGTCGTGATACACCGCGCTCGGGTCAACCTGATAACCCCGCGCCGGCTGAATGCCGACAAAGGTCAGGCCAAAGCGCAACCCGGCGATCATCATGCGTCCGTCACGGAACATCGGATCGCTCTCGGGCGTGCCCCAGCGCTCCAGCACGGCGTGCTGATTGGCCTCGGGCAATGTGTTGAACATCCGCTGATAGTCGTCCAGCGCCAGGCTTTGCTGGCAGGGACGCTGGTCGATCGTGTCGAGGTCGTTGCTGACGCCGCCGAGCAATTGCTGGATCAACGCAGTGCCGCTCTCCGGTAACTCGGCGGGCAGCGGATAACCTTCGGAGTGCAGCGCACGCAAGATGTTCAGCGCGGCGGCCGGGGTGTCGAGGCCCACGCCATTGCCGATGCGCCCGTCGCGGGTCGGGTAGTTGGCGAGGATCAGCGCGATGCGTTTTTCGCGATTCGGTACTCGCGCCAGATCGATCCAGCGCCGCGCCAGTTCGGCGACGAAATCCATGCGCTCCGGTTGCGCCCGATAGCACACCACGTCCGACTGACTGCGCTCGCTGCGCCACGCCAGGTCCTTGAAGCTGATCGGCCGGCTGATGATTCGCCCGTCCAGTTCCGGCAAGGCGATGTGCATCGCCAGATCACGCGGGCCGAGGCCCTGTTCACTGGCACGCCAGCCCGGCTCGTTGTCTTGGGCGCAGATTGCCTGGATCACCGGAATGTTGCGGCGAAACGGCCGCAAATGCGGCGCTTCGGGGCTGGATTGGGCAAAGCCGGTGGTATTGAGAATCACCCCCGCCTCGACTTCATCCAGCAGGTCCTCGACCACCGTCAGGCAGCCGGGTTCTTTCAAACTGGCCAGTGCAATCGGCAAAGGGTTGAGGCCCGCAGCCTGCAAACGCTGACAGAAAACATCGATAAAAGCGGTGTTCGCCGCCTGCAAATGCGAGCGATAAAACAGCACCGCCGCCACCGGTTGACCGGCCTGCCAGTCGGCTTGCCAATCGTGCAGTTCGGCGGGGCTTTTGTGCGGATGGTAAATCGCCGTACGCGGCAGCGTTTGCGGCTCGGCCCACACGTAATCGCGATCCAGCCAGCGATTGGCCAGGCAGCAGAAAAAATCCTGGGCATTGGCCATGCCGCCCTGACGCAAAAACTGCCAGAGACGGTCGCGGTCGTCGGCAGACACGGTGCTCAGGTCACTGAGTTCCGGGTCCGGCCGATCATCGCCGGGCACCAGAATCAGTTGTACGCCGCGTTGGGACAGCTCCACCAGACGTTCGACACCGTAACGCCAATAGGCGATGCCGCCGTGCAACGAAATCAGAATCACCTTGGCGTGGCGCAGCACTTCGTCGACATACAGATCGACCGACGCGTGATTCTGCACCTGCATCGGGTTGGCCAGGCGCACGCTCGGGTAATCATCCGGCAACTGTTGCGCCGCTTCGGCGAGCAGCGCCAGGCTTGAGTCACCGCTGCACAGGATCACCAGCTCGGCCGGGGTTTGTCCAAGGTCGGCGATGTTGTCATCCGACACGAATCCGCCGGGCTGGGTCCTGAGCAGGTGCATGGCTTAAACGCTGAGCGCAGCGCGCAATTGCGCTTCGATTAGAATTCCGTCCAGTTCCTGGCCGATCAATACCAGGCGCGTGGCGCGCGCTTCATCGGCGCCCCACTGACGGTCGAAATGCTTGTCGAAACGCGTGCCCACGCCTTGGATCAGCAGGCGCATCGGCTTGTTCGGGATCGCCGCGAAACCTTTGACCCGCAGGATGCCGTGCTGGACCACCAATTGGGTCAGTGCGTCCAGCAGCAGGCTTTCGTCAGCCTGCGGAAGTTCGATGGAGATCGAATCGAAAGCATCGTGATCGTGATCGTCCTCGCCTTCGTGGTGGTGATCGTGATGGCTGTGACGGCTGTCGATGTGTTCCTCGGAACCGGCACCGAGGCCGATCAGCACGTCCAATGGCACGCGCCCGCTGCTGGCTTCGATGACTTTTACCGCTGGCGGCAGTTCTTCGGCGACTTCCAGGCGCACACGGGCCAGGTCTTCAGGGCTGATCAGGTCGGCCTTGTTGAGGATCACCAGGTCGGCGCTGGCCAGTTGGTCGGCGAACAGCTCGTGCAACGGCGATTCGTGGTCCAGGTTCGGGTCGAGTTTGCGTTGGGCATCGACCTGGTCCGGGAAAGCCGCGAAGGTGCCGGCAGCAACGGCCGGGCTGTCGACCACCGTGATCACCGCGTCAACGGTGCAGGCGCTGCGGATTTCCGGCCACTGGAAGGCTTGGACCAGAGGTTTTGGCAGGGCCAGACCCGAGGTTTCGATGAGGATGTGGTCGAGGTCGCCGCGACGGGCGACGAGTTCGCGCATCACCGGGAAGAATTCTTCCTGAACGGTGCAGCACAGGCAGCCGTTGGCCAGTTCGTAGACGCGGCCGTTGGCTTCTTCTTCAGTGCAACCGATGGAGCACTGCTTGAGGATCTCGCCGTCGATGCCCAGCTCGCCAAATTCATTGACGATCACCGCGATGCGACGACCCTGAGCGTTGTCGAGCATGTGCCGCAGCAAGGTGGTTTTGCCCGAGCCGAGGAAGCCGGTAACGATGGTGACGGGGAGTTTGGCCAGTGTTTTCATCGGATGCCCTTTGGCAAGGTGGCGGGCATACGGGACGACAATCGCAGCGACGGGCGCGCGCGGAAGAGTTCGCCACCGGATCACCCCGCCCGGTTGTAGTGAGAATCTGTGTCGAGGCAGGTCTCCTGGCTGACGGTGTGCCGGGCGGTTGGCCTGGCATTCGCTGCGCCTTCCCGCGAACCCGTTGGACAGGGCTTTCAGTGGCGTGGCAGCGAACATCACCGTTCACAGTTGCGGGGGCAGCCGCGGCATCGACCGCGTTCCCTTCTTAGCTTCGGCAAATGCCGAAGAACCTCGAAAGCGCAAGGCTACGCATCGTCTTGGGGCGGGTCAATGTCCGCAATGACGATCTCTGTGGCGAGGGGATTTAGCGAAACGTCGCACCGCCCCCTTCGGCGGCGAAGCCGTCGCAAAACCTGTTTGCGGGGTGTGCCTGAAGAAATGCAGGGGCCGCTTCGCTGCCCAAAGGGGATAAATCCCCTCGCCACAGATAAATCCCTTCAACACAGTTACACCCCTCAATTGCGAGATGAGAACCCATGCCAATTGACGCCAAACCCCCGCCCATGCTCTCCTACACGCCTTGTTACGGGTGCCCTTCACAGGGTGAAACGGGAAACCGGTGAATCATGTGCTTTACTCAAGCCATGTCAGTCCGGTGCTGCCCCCGCAACGGTAAGCGAGCGAAGCGTCAGATCCACTGTGCCAGCAGTTCGGCATGGGAAGGTGATGCTTGCAGGTCAAGGCGAAAGCCAGTGCCCCTCGTGAGCCCGGAGACCGGCCCGCAACAGAAAGTGACCATTACGATCACTGAATAACAAACCCGCGGTGGGCGGGCGCTGTTTGAACCTCTGCGCGCCCGATTCGCAGGGGTTTTCCATGCGCTCTATTCACCCGCTGACAGACCAGAGGGAAGCGCCATGTCGATCATCAGCAGCACTAGCCACACAGCGGCCAGCACCACCACGACCCTGACTCAACGCCTGACCGCTGCCGTTTGCGCATCGATCCTTGGCGCTTGCCTTGTGTATTTCGCCGGTTTCTCGCACATCGAAGCGGTCCACAACGCCGCGCACGATACCCGTCACAGCTCTGCATTCCCGTGCCATTGAGACCTGCTGACATGATCAAGCGTATTGCGCAAACCGCAGGGTTCTCCGGGCTTCTGGCCGCCCTGTTGCTGACCCTGATGCAAAGTTTCTGGGTGGCTCCGCTGATTCTGCAGGCCGAGACTTTCGAAAAATCCGAGCCCGCCGCTGCTGAAGTTCACGAACACGCCGCCGGTGTTGCCGCTCATACCCACGATGCCGAAGCCTGGGAACCGGAAGACGGCTGGCAGCGCGTGTTGTCGACCACGGGCGGTAACTTGGTGGTAGCCGTTGGTTTCGCCTTGATGCTCGCCGGGCTCTACACCTTGCGCGCACCGACTAAAACCTCGCAGGGCTTGCTCTGGGGCCTGGCCGGTTACGCGACCTTCGTGCTGGCGCCAACCCTTGGCCTGCCGCCTGAACTGCCGGGCACTGCCGCGGCCGATCTGGCGCAACGGCAACTCTGGTGGATCGGCACGGCCGCCTCCACGGCTGTCGGCATCGCCTTGATCGTGTTTAGCCGTCACTGGCTGATGAAGATCCTCGGCGTGGCGATTCTCGCCGTTCCGCATGTGATCGGCGCGCCGCAACCGGAAGTGCACTCGATGCTCGCTCCGGAAGCCTTGGAAGCACAGTTCAAAATCGCTTCGCAGCTGACCAACGTCGCGTTCTGGCTGGCCCTGGGCCTGATCAGCGCCTGGTTGTTCCGCCGCAAAAGCGATGGCCAATACCACGCATGACGGATACCGGCACACCGCCGACTTTAGTCGTCGGCCTGGGCTGCCAGCGCGGCTGCCCCGCCAGCACGCTGCGGGCGTTGCTCGATCAGGCACTACAGGCTCATAAAATCGGACTTCACCAGATCAAGGCCCTGGCCAGTATCGACCTGAAGCGTGATGAACCTGGCCTGATCGAGCTGGCTGCGCAACTCGCATTGCCGCTGATGTATTTCAGCAGCGAGCAATTGAAAGGCTACAAACCGCGACTCAGCCATCATTCGGACATCGCGTTCGAACGCACCGGTTGCTACGGCGTGGCGGAAAGTGCCGCCCTGGCCCTGGCCGAACAACTGGCCCAGGCACCGGCAAAACTGCTGATTTCGCGACAAAAATACGCCCAGGCCACCCTGGCATTGGCCTGCGTTGCGTAAGATCCCCGATAATCCCCGCCTTCGATCATGAGCAATCTTCATCTGAAGCCTTACTCACGCCCTTTTTCTGACAGACTCTTTTTTCAAAGGAACGGACGATGACCGTCTACTTCATTGGCGCAGGTCCCGGCGACCCGGAACTGATCACCGTCAAAGGCCAACGGCTGATTCGCAGTTGCCCGGTGATCATCTATGCCGGCTCTTTGGTGCCCGCCGCCGTGCTGGAAGGCCATTGTGCCGAACAGATGGTCAACAGCGCGGAGTTGCATCTGGAACAGATCATCGAACTGTTCAAAACCGCCCATGCCAACGGCCAGGACGTGGCGCGGGTGCATTCGGGTGATCCGAGTCTTTACGGGGCGATTGGTGAGCAGATTCGTTATCTGCGAGAACTCGGGATTGCGTTTGAAATCATTCCCGGCGTTACGGCTACTGCCGCGTGTGCGGCGCTTTTGGGGGCTGAGCTGACGTTGCCCGACATTTCCCAGAGCGTGATTCTGACCCGCTATGCCGATAAGACCGTGATGCCGGCCGGTGAAGAGCTGGGCAGTCTGGCGCAGCACGGGGCGACCATGGCGATTCATTTGGGGGTCAATCATCTGGAGAAAATCCTCGCCGAATTGCTGCCGCATTACGGCGCGGACTGCCCGATCGCGGTGATTCACCGGGCGACCTGGCCGGATCAGGATTGGGTGGTGGGGACGATTGCGGACATTGCGGCCAAGGTTGCGGCGAAGGGTTTTCGGCGCACGGCGTTGATACTGGTGGGGCGGGTGTTGGGCAGTGATCAGTTCAGCGAATCATCGCTGTATCGCGCCGGGCATGCGCACTTGTATCGGCCCTGAGTCACGCTAAATCCCCTCGCCACAGGTAAATCCCTTCACTCACAGATAATCAATCGTCCACAAAAAAACGGCACTCACGGGTGCCGTTTTTTCATTTCGCAGCGAACACCTTACTCAGTAGTAGGCATTTTCTTTCTGCGTGTGGTCAGTCACATCCCGTACACCCTTGAGCTCGGGAATGCGCTCGAGCAAAGTGCGCTCGATGCCTTCGCGAAGGGTGACATCTGCCTGGCCGCAGCCCTGGCAACCGCCGCCGAACTTCAGTACGGCGATACCGTCTTCGACCACATCGATAAGGCTGACCTGACCGCCGTGGCTGGCGAGCCCCGGGTTGATCTCGGTTTGCAGGTAGTAGTTGATGCGCTCGTTGACCGGGCTGTCGGCGCTGACCATCGGAACTTTGGCGTTTGGCGCCTTGATCGTCAGCTGGCCGCCCATGCGGTCGGTGGCGTAGTCGACTACCGCGTCGTCCAGGAAGGCTTCGCTGAACGAATCGATGTAAGCGGTGAAGCTTTTGAGCCCCAGCGCGGTGTCTTCAGGTTTCTCTTCGCCCGGCTTGCAGTAAGCAATGCAGGTTTCGGCGTACTGGGTGCCAGGCTGGGTGATAAAGACGCGGATGCCGATACCCGGGGTGTTCTGCTTGGAGAGCAGATCAGCCAGATAATCGTGGGCGGCGTCGGTGATGGTAATAGCGGTCATGGAAACTCCTCGCAGGCTTGGGCGCAGTTTACGCCAATCATCGCGCCGTACAAAGTCCTAGTATTTTTGTCGGGAAAGAGCCATCGCCGCTTAAGTAACCGTTTCGCCGTCAATCCGGGCTTTAAGCCACTGATAGCTGCGCTTTTCTACCCATTCGTAACTTGCCCAGGACGCCAGACCAATTGTCGCCGCGCAAACGACGAACATCACGTAGGGATTCACGCCATAACGCTGTGCGACAAATCCACCGGCAGACAGCACCAGCACGTGCATCAAATAAACCGAGTAGGAGCAATTGCCGAGCAATTTGAACAGCCGATTGTTCTCGACATAGCGCTCCAGCGAAATGCACGCCATCACCAGCACCGCGCTCGGCAAGCCCCAGGCCAGGAAGCGTGGGGCCGGCGGCCAGTGATAAATGGCCAGCAACGCGCCGCCAATTCCCAGCAGCGGCAGCCACAGTCCCGGCTTGATCCAGCGTTGGCGGTAAAGCATACCGATGGCGATCCCCAGTAAGAACTCATAAACGATGTCCGAACGGTAGAACTCGCTGACCCAGCCATAGCCGGTCCAGGCCTGGCATACCGCGAACAGCAACGCCGCAACGATCAATAACCTGAAGTGCAAGCGGAACAGCAGTGCCCAGCCGAACAGCAGGTAGAACAACATTTCGTAGTTGAGGGTCCAGCCGACGTTGAGGGTCGGATAAATCCCATAGCCGCCCGGATTCTCCGTAGGAATAAACAACAGCGACAGCAGGAAGTGCGACCAGTCAACCGTCTGATCCGGCAACACCGGCCGAGCGAATACCACGACCAGTGCCATCAGCACCGTGTACAGCCAGTAAGCCGGGACGATCCGAAACAGTCGGTACAACAGAAACCGCATCGGTGGCAGTGACTTGCCCTCGGTGGACAGGAAGATCACCAAACCGCTGATGACGAAGAAGATGTCGACGCCCACGGCGCCCTTGTCGATAAACGCCTGCCCCACCGGCCCACGGGCCTGGAAGTCGAAGAAAATCTGCATGAAATGGTGGCAGACCACCGCCCAGGCTGCGATGGCGCGCAGGGCTTGTACAGAAATCAACATCAACGCCCCTCCCGTTCCCAATCCCAAACCACCACAGATTCCCTGTGGGAGCGGCGGTGCGACGACTCGACTTGCTCGCGAAAGCGGTATGTCAGGCAATACTTACGTCGACTGACACACCGCTTTCGCGAGCAAGCCCGCTCCCACATGGGTTCAGCGTTGCCTTACAGATCCGACACCGGGCAGCAGTCAAAAGTCGATCAAAGATTCTCGTATCGGTTCATGTCCAGCACGCCCTCTTCCACTGGCTCGGTTTCGTGGAGGTATCGGCTCAGGTCATGGAAGTAAAACCAGAACTGCGGATGACTGCGGCGAACACCCCAGCGCTCGACGATTTTCTCGAAGCGGTGCGCGTCCTTGGCGTTTTCCATCGCATCGACGAACGCCGGCACCTGGTCGGCGGGAATGTTGAACATGAAATTCGGGTAGCTGCTGAGCACGCCCGGGAAAATGGTCAACGTATCGAGCCCCGGCTGATAGCGCAGCGATTCACCGAGCAGGAATGCCACATTGCTGTGGGCCCGGTTGCGCAGCAGGCTATAAACCTCGCGCTTGCCGCCAGCGGTTTCGATGCGCAGCATGGTCGCTTCCGGCAACTGATCGATGACCCGCAAACCGGCCGCCGGGCGTGAAGTCAGGCGACTCAGCGCCTGCTCGGCATTCTGCAAGACCGGGTCGATGTTCGGGCGCGAGCAGTAAGCGCCGTCACAGCGGTTGATCGGATCGGGCCTGGCATTGAGTTCGCCGTAACGGGACAGCAACTGCATCGCAAAGTCGCGCTTGGGGTCCTTTTCATCCAGTTTCAGTGCCGTCGGCGTGTCATTGTCGATGGCTTCGTAATCCAGCCACATCTTGAATTGGCCGCCGCTCTGGTACCAATCATTGAGGTAATCGTCCCGCGAATCGGCCGGCATCAGGCGCAGGAAATTCTGCTCGGCGCCGTTGCGGATCAGGTCGAAGTACAACCGCGTCTGGGCTTGATGAGACACGTTGCCGAACACATCGAAGTTGACCGCCAACTGATAATACGTGCGCTCCAGCAGTGGAAAATCGAACAGCCACAGGGTCTGCGGCACGTCGCCGATCAGGCCCTTGTTCACCGAAGCGCTGTCGAAATGCCGAAAGATGCTCAGCAGCGCGTTGTCATTTCCCGCCCATAGGGTCGACCAGCTCGGCGCCGGCAGATCGGCGTAATTGTCCCGGCGTAGCGCTTCGTACTCGTTGCGTTTGTTGCGGTAGTCATACCACAGGCTCAGGACGCTGCCGACTTCGTCGTTTTGACCCGGCATGGCCAGCAACGGCGTGGCCTGGCCGCGATAGTGCGGGTCGGTGATGTAGAGGTCGTGTTCCGGTGCCTGAAACAGCGCCCAGAAGTTATCGCGGATGACATCGGTGGCGATCTGGCCGCGGCAGACCGGGCCGCGAATGAAGGTGCGTACAAAGTATTCGGCGTTATCGAGCATGAACTGATAACGGGCCTGCGCCGGGATCGCTTCGAACGTGGTGAACGGATTGGCCCGTCGTTCCGGCCCGTATCCCGGCAAGGCGTTGACCTGCCAGTTACCGTTGTAAAACAGGCTTTTGATCCGCGCTATCTTCGCCGCGCTCAGCGGATAGGTGATGTGGGTCTTGTGCACGATCACGCCCTGCACCGGCCACAAGCGGTAATACACCTGAGTACCCGGATCGTCGTTTGGCCGGCGGGTGTTGATCAGGTCGATAGGCTGCCCGGTCGGGGTTCGCGAGCGCACCCACTGGAAGTAATGCCCTGGCTCGCCATCCTTGAAGTAGAGGTGGGCGAGGAACCAATGCTCGAACAACCAGCGGCCGACCAGACTTTGCCGCGCGCCCGGGGCGTTAAGCAGATTTTCCCACTGCACCACCTGCAAGGCTTCCTTCGCGCTCGGGACCAGGCCTTGCTCATCGATTGGCGCACCCGAGGCCAGCCAGCGTTGCAGTGTCTGGTATTGCTGGTCGGTCAGGCCGGTGACCGCCAGCGGCATGCCTTCTTTTGGGTGGGTACTGGCGTAGCCGTCAAACTCCGCCGGCATGGCGCACATGTTTTCCCGGTTCAGGCCCAGCACGATGTCTTCCGGCAATTTGGCGTTGGGTTGCAGCGGGGTTGTGTGGCCCAGCTCCAGCATTCGCGCCATCAGAGCGGCCTGGCTGCCTTGGGCGTCGAGGACCGAATAGAAGCCCTTCTGCTGCCAGGCACGTTTACCGAACGCGTCATAAAACAGCCGGGTCGGCGCGGCGGCCTGGCTGCGTTCTCCGTCGTAGACCGGGGTTTTAGTCGCGCCACGCGCCACCCCTTCGCCGCTGCCCAGATTGAGCTGACAGGCGGAGTCGTAGCAGGCATGGCAGGCCACGCACTTTTCGGTGAGGATCGGTTGGATATCCCGGCTGTAGGAAATGTCAGGTGAAATCGCCGGACCTTGCGCAACGGCATCCCAGCTTAAAAGCAGCATAAAAATGCTGGTGATGACGCGATACGACATGTCCCTGGTCCCGATCATGAAAAACGCCGCGATTCTACCGGTGTGGCAACCGCACAAACATGAGCGATATTCATGCAAAACCGGGACATGCTCTAAAACCGCACAGGTTTGCTATCATCCCGGCCCTTCGTCATGGTCTTTCCGAGTAGTCCCAATGTCCGATCGCAGTGTTCGCCTTCAAGCTCTCAAGCACGCCCTCAAAGAGCGCATCCTGATTCTCGATGGCGGCATGGGCACGATGATCCAGAGCTACAAGCTCGAAGAGCAGGATTACCGCGGCAAACGCTTCGCTGACTGGCCGAGCGACGTCAAAGGTAACAACGACCTGTTGGTGCTGACCCGTCCGGACGTGATCGGCGGCATCGAGAAAGCCTACCTGGATGCCGGCGCCGACATTCTGGAAACCAACACTTTCAACGCCACCCGGATTTCCATGGCCGATTACGGCATGGAAGAGCTGGCCTACGAACTGAACGTAGAAGGTGCCCGCCTGGCGCGCAAAGTCGCCGATGCGAAAACCCTGGAGAACCCCGACAAGCCACGCTTCGTCGCCGGCGTGCTTGGCCCTACCAGCCGCACCTGCTCGCTGTCGCCGGACGTGAACAACCCCGGCTACCGCAACGTGACCTTCGATGAACTGGTGGAAAACTACACCGAGGCCACCAAAGGCCTGATCGAAGGCGGCGCCGACCTGATTCTGATTGAAACCATCTTCGACACCTTGAACGCCAAAGCCGCTATCTTCGCCGTGCAGGGGGTTTACGAAGAACTGGGCGTCGAATTGCCAATCATGATTTCCGGCACCATCACCGACGCCTCCGGCCGCACCCTGTCCGGCCAGACCACCGAAGCGTTCTGGAACTCGGTGGCCCACGCCAAACCGATTTCCGTCGGCCTGAACTGCGCCCTCGGCGCCAGTGAATTGCGTCCATACCTGGAAGAGCTGTCGAACAAGGCCGGCACCCACGTCTCGGCGCACCCGAACGCTGGCCTGCCGAACGAGTTCGGCGAGTACGACGAGCTGCCGTCGGAAACCGCCAAAGTCATCGAAGAGTTCGCCCAGAGCGGCTTCCTCAACATCGTCGGCGGCTGCTGCGGCACCACGCCGGGCCACATCGAAGCCATCGCCAAAGCCGTGGCCGGTTATGCGCCTCGTGAAATTCCAGAAATCCCGAAGGCCTGCCGCCTCTCGGGCCTGGAACCGTTCACCATCGATCGCAGTTCATTGTTCGTCAACGTCGGCGAGCGGACCAACATCACCGGTTCCGCCAAATTCGCCCGTCTGATCCGTGAAGACAATTACACCGAAGCCCTGGAAGTCGCCCTGCAGCAGGTCGAAGCCGGCGCCCAGGTGATCGACATCAACATGGACGAAGGGATGCTCGATTCGAAGAAGGCCATGGTGACCTTCCTCAATCTGATTGCCGGTGAACCGGACATCTCTCGCGTGCCGATCATGATCGACTCCTCCAAGTGGGAAGTGATCGAAGCCGGCCTCAAGTGCATCCAGGGCAAGGGCATCGTCAACTCGATCAGCATGAAAGAAGGCGTCGAGCAGTTCATTCATCACGCCAAACTGTGCAAGCGCTACGGCGCCGCTGTGGTCGTGATGGCCTTCGACGAAGCCGGCCAGGCCGACACTGAAGCGCGCAAGAAAGAAATCTGCAAACGCTCCTACGACATTCTGGTCAACGAAGTCGGCTTCCCGCCGGAAGACATCATCTTCGACCCGAACATCTTTGCCGTGGCCACCGGTATTGAAGAACACAACAACTACGCGGTGGACTTCATCAATGCCTGCGCCTACATCCGTGACGAGCTGCCGTACGCGCTGACCTCCGGTGGCGTGTCCAACGTGTCGTTCTCGTTCCGTGGCAACAACCCGGTGCGTGAAGCGATTCACTCGGTGTTCCTGCTGTATGCGATCCGCAACGGCCTGACCATGGGTATCGTCAACGCCGGTCAGCTGGAGATCTACGACCAGATCCCGGCCGAGCTGCGTGATGCGGTCGAAGACGTGGTACTCAACCGTACGCCGGAAGGCACCGACGCCCTGCTCGCCATCGCCGATAAGTACAAGGGCGATGGCAGCGTCAAGGAAGCCGAGACCGAAGAATGGCGCGGCTGGCCCGTCAACAAGCGTCTGGAGCATGCACTGGTCAAGGGCATCACCACGCATATTGTTGAAGACACCGAAGAATCCCGTCAGTCGTTCACCCGGCCGATCGAAGTCATCGAAGGCCCGCTGATGTCCGGTATGAACATCGTTGGCGACCTGTTCGGCGCCGGCAAAATGTTCCTGCCGCAGGTAGTGAAATCCGCCCGCGTGATGAAGCAGGCCGTGGCGCACTTGATCCCGTTCATCGAACTGGAAAAAGGCGACAAGCCGCAAGCCAAGGGCAAGATCCTGATGGCCACGGTGAAAGGCGACGTGCACGACATCGGCAAGAACATCGTCGGCGTGGTGCTCGGCTGTAACGGCTACGACATCGTTGATCTCGGCGTGATGGTCCCGGCGGAGAAAATCCTGCAAGTGGCCAAGGAGCAGAAGTGCGACATCATCGGCCTGTCCGGCCTGATCACGCCTTCGCTGGATGAAATGGTCCACGTGGCCCGTGAGATGCAGCGTCAGGACTTCCATCTGCCGCTGATGATCGGTGGCGCGACCACCTCCAAGGCGCACACGGCGGTGAAGATCGAGCCGAAGTACAGCAACGATGCGGTGATCTACGTCACCGACGCCTCCCGCGCCGTGGGCGTGGCGACGCAGTTGCTGTCCAAGGAACTGAAACCGGCGTTCGTCGAGAAGACCCGCCTGGAATACATCGACGTTCGCGAGCGCACCGCCAACCGCAGCGCCCGCACCGAACGCCTGAGCTACCCGGCCGCCATCGCCAAGAAGCCGCAGTTCGACTGGAGCGCCTATGAGCCGGTGAAACCGACCTTTACAGGCTCCAAAGTGCTGGACAACATCGACCTGAAAGTCCTGGCCGAGTACATCGACTGGACGCCGTTCTTTATCTCCTGGGACCTCGCCGGCAAGTTCCCGCGCATCCTCACGGATGAAGTGGTCGGTGAAGCCGCCACCTCGCTGTACGCCGACGCGCAGGAAATGCTGGCCAAGCTGATCGACGAAAAACTCATCAGCGCCCGTGCGGTGTTCGGCTTCTGGCCCGCCAACCAGGTGCGTGAGGATGACATCGAAGTCTACGGCGATGACGGCAAGGCGATTGCCAAGCTGCATCACTTGCGTCAGCAGATCATCAAGACCGACGGCAAACCGAACTTCTCCCTCGCCGACTTCGTCGCGCCGAAGGACAGCGAAATCACCGATTACGTGGGCGGTTTCATCACCACTGCCGGGATCGGCGCCGAAGAAGTGGCCAAGGCTTATCAAGACGCCGGCGACGATTACAACTCGATCATGGTCAAGGCCTTGGCCGACCGCCTGGCCGAGGCGTGTGCCGAATGGCTGCATCAGCAAGTGCGTAAAGACTATTGGGGTTATGCCAAGGACGAGACGCTCGACAACGAGGCGCTGATCAAAGAGCAATACACCGGCATCCGCCCTGCTCCCGGCTACCCGGCCTGCCCGGATCACACCGAGAAAAGCACCCTGTTTGCATTGCTTGACCCTGAAGCCCGCGAAATGCAGGCCGGCCGCAGCGGCGTGTTCCTCACCGAGCACTACGCGATGTTCCCGGCGGCAGCAGTCAGCGGCTGGTACTTCGCTCACCCGCAAGCGCAGTATTTTGCGGTGGGCAAGATCGACAAGGACCAGGTGCAGAGCTACACGTCACGCAAAGGACAGGAACTGAGCGTGACCGAACGCTGGCTGGCGCCGAACCTCGGTTACGACAACTAACCCTTAAGCAACAAAGATCCCTTGTAGGAGCGAGGCTTGCCCGCGAAGAGGTCATAACATTCAACATCTTCGTTGACTGTTACACCGCCTTCGCGGGCAAGTCTCGCTCCTACAGTTGTTTTGGGGCGTTCAAAAATACCGGGGTCAACCTGATTGAGTGTGTGCGGGATTGCTCGCGATGGCGGTGTAACAGTCAACGAAGATGTTGAATGTTATGGCCCCATCGCGAGCAGGCTCGCTCCCACATTTGGTTTGTGTATGCCGTGCATTGACTATGCTTGCCTGACACACATACATGACGAGGGATTTATGGACGATCCAGTCGACAACAAACCACCAACTTTCTGGCAGATGCTGCACAGCGTCATGGCGGCGGCGTTCGGGGTGCAGAGCGGGAAGAACCGGGCGCGGGATTTCACCCACGGCAAGCCGAGTCATTTCGTGATTCTGGGGGTTCTGTTCACGGCGGTGTTTGCATTGACGCTGTTCGGCATCGTGCAACTGGTGGTGCATCTGGCCGGGGTTTAGCGCATCAGGGTTTGCAGGCTGAACGGATAGCGATAGGACGACGGCCGACCCTTGGCCGACAGACGACGGAAGTTTACCCCATAGTTCGGTGATGCGTCCATGGCCAGCAAGCGTTTGGCCTGGGCCTTGTCGATCAGTTGCAGTAATGGAATCAGCCGGTCGCGCCCGCCGTACTGTTCCAAATCCACGCCCCGTTCCAGGTCATGCAACTCCACTAGCGCCCAACCGCCCAACGTAAAATGCCCGCCCAACAACACGCTCATACGACCGTCGACCATCGCCTGCAACGCGGCTGGCGACGTATTCACTGCACTGAACAACGCGTCTTGGCCGGGTTCTCCACCCGCTTCCGAATACGCCTGCATGGCGCCAAACGCCATTTCGTCATTGGCAGACCACACCAACGAGACTTTCGGGTAACGCCTGAACAGCAACTTGGCTTGTTCATAGGCTCTTCCCCGGGTCCAGCCGCTGTAAACCAGCTGGCGCAGACGTACTTCCGGGTGCTCGGCCAAGGCGCGCAACATGCCTTGCTCGCGAAGTTGCGCCGAAGGCGTGATCTTCAGGCCGGAAAACGCCAGTAACTCGATGACCTGACCGGGTGCCACCGGTGGATGCTGGCGAATCAGCTCCTTGAGCATCAGGTAGCCGCCCTCTTCATCGTTCGGCACCAGGCTACCCAATCGATCGGAACGCTCGCCCAGCAGGCTCAGCTGATTGGCCGTCAGCGCAGCGTTGACCGTAAACAGCTTGACCCCACTGCCCTGGGCCAGACGCAAAATCTGCGGGGCGACGTACTGTTCGTTGACGAACACCAGATAGTCCGGACGATCGGGACCTTGCAGCGCGCGGCGGGCTTGCGCCACGGTGAGTTCAGGCATGCGTTGGGAATAGAGAATTCGCAGGTCAATGCCCAGATCCGTGGCGGCTGCCTGCATGAATTGCGAATAGCTGAGCCAGAAGGCTTCGTCCGTCTTCCCGGGATTCAGGAACAACACCGACTCCGCGCGCCCAGCAGGACCATAAGCCGCGCCCAGCATCAGCAGGAAGGTGTAGAAAAACTTCAACATTAACGTCCGAGCCCCCGGAAATTTCGCCGCGCATTATAGCCAGCGAAGTCCCGGCAAACGGCGTTTATTCCGGTTTTCGTCCGACAATCGTCGGAACCGGGCCAGGACGGGGTCGGTTATTGATGGCTGACCCAAAATACCGCAGTGCCCACGACCAGGATGATCAGGAACAGAATCGCCCAAGCATCGACCGTGCTATCAGGCTTTGTAGCTTTGGTAGGGTTGCTCATTGCATCGCCTCTTGTCGGTTTTATCGGTGATTGCATAAAGACTCGACCACAGTAAAGACGACGATTGCCCGCACTACAAATACGGGATTACCAATAACGGTTCTCGTTAGTCGTTTTGGTTCTTTGCATATACTCAAACATCACTTTTGCGCATAACTGCAAACTGGTATCTTGCCCCGGCTCCGTAGGGAGTGCGCGGCCGTGCGCGCAGAATTGCCGAGGCAGTATCGGAGACCTCCAGGCGAAAAAACGCAACGGGATCCGACCGGCCCAAGCCTGAGAACAGGACTTATATGTACGTATACGACGAGTACGATCAGCGGATCATCGAGGACCGCGTCAAGCAGTTCCGTGATCAGACCCGACGCTATCTGGCAGGCGAGCTGAGCGAAGAAGAGTTCCGCCCCCTGCGCCTGCAAAACGGGCTTTATGTCCAACGCTTCGCGCCGATGTTGCGGGTGGCGGTGCCTTACGGCCAACTCACCTCGCGCCAGACGCGGATGATGGCCAAGATTGCCCGCGACTACGACAAGGGCTATGCCCACATCAGTACCCGGCAGAACGTGCAGTTCAACTGGCCGGCTCTGGAAGACATCCCGGACATCCTTGCTGAACTGGCCACCGTGCAGATGCACGCGATCCAGACCAGCGGCAACTGCCTGCGCAACGTCACCACCGACCAGTTCGCGGGTGTCGCTGCCGATGAGCTGATCGACCCGCGTCCATGGTGCGAGATCGTTCGTCAGTGGACTACGTTCCACCCTGAATTCGCTTACTTGCCACGCAAGTTCAAGATCGCCATTAACGGTTCGACGTCCGACCGTGCGGCCATCGAAGTCCATGACATCGGCCTTGAGCCGGTGCACAACGCCGCGGGCGAGCTGGGTTTCCGTGTGCTGGTGGGCGGTGGCCTCGGCCGTACGCCGGTGGTGGGCGCGTTCATCAATGAATTCCTGCCGTGGCAAGACCTGTTGAGCTACCTCGATGCCATCCTGCGGGTCTACAACCGCTATGGCCGTCGTGACAACAAGTACAAGGCGCGGATCAAGATTCTGGTCAAGGCCCTGACGCCTGAAGTCTTCGCGCAAAAAGTCGATGCGGAAATGGAACACCTTCGCGGTGGCCAGACCACGCTGACCGAAGCCGAAGTGCATCGCGTCGCCAAGCACTTCGTCGACCCGGACTACAAGGCCCTGGACAATCAGAGCGCTGCGCTGGCCGAACTCGACAAAGAACACCCGGGTTTCGCCCGCTGGCGCACCCGCAACACCCTGGCCCACAAGAAGCCGGGTTATGTGGCGGTGACCCTGTCCCTGAAGCCGACCGGTGTTGCGCCGGGCGACATCACCGACAAGCAACTCGACGGCGTGGCCGACCTGGCCGATCGCTACAGCTTCGGTCAACTGCGCACCTCCCACGAGCAGAACATCATTCTGGCCGACGTTGAACAGACCCAACTGTTCGCGATGTGGGGCGAGTTGCGCGAACAGGGTTTCGCCACGCCGAACATCGGCTTGCTGACCGATATCATCTGCTGCCCTGGCGGTGATTTCTGCTCGCTGGCCAACGCCAAGTCGATCCCGATTGCCGAGTCGATCCAGCGTCGTTTCGACGACCTGGACTACTTGTTCGACATTGGCGAACTGGACCTGAACATCTCCGGCTGCATGAACGCCTGTGGTCACCACCACGTCGGCCACATCGGCATTCTCGGGGTGGACAAGAAAGGCGAAGAGTTCTACCAGGTTTCCCTCGGTGGCAGCGCGAGCCGCGACGCCAGCCTGGGCAAGATCCTCGGCCCGTCCTTTGCCCAGGAAGCCATGCCTGATGTGATCGAAAAGCTGATCAACGTGTACATCGAACAACGTACCGAAGACGAGCGCTTCATCGACACCTATCAGCGTATTGGCATCGACCTCTTCAAGGAGCGCGTCTATGCAGCGAATCATTAAGAACAACGAGGTCGTCGACGAAACCTGGCACTTGCTGCCCAAGGACTTCAACATCGACGAGGTCAGCAACTGCGACGACCTGATCGTCCCGCTGCAGCTGTGGCGCGAACACAGCCGTATGCTCAAGGCCCGCGATGGCGGTTTGGGTGTGTGGCTGGACGCTGACGAAGAAGCCGAAGAAATCGGTGAAGACGTAGCAGACTTCAAGGTGATCGCCTTGAATTTCCCTGCCTTCACCGACGGCCGAAACTATTCCAACGCCCGTTTGCTGCGCGACCGTTACGGTTTCAAAGGCGAACTGCGGGCGATTGGTGATGTGCTGCGCGACCAGCTGTTTTACCTGCATCGCTGCGGTTTCGACGCCTTTGCATTGCGTGCCGATAAAGACCCGTACGAAGCCCTGGAAAGTCTCAAGGACTTTTCGGTGACCTATCAGGCCGCCACCGACGAACCGCTGCCGCTGTTCCGTCGCCGCTGACTGGCAAACCTTGAACCCCGCCCGGGGTTCAAGGCTCATTCCTTCGCCTAAAAACCGGCACGATCCTCCAGCGCCCTGAACGCTGCCAACGGGTGATCAAACCGCCCGCTGCTACGACTCATTCGACCCCACATTTCGTCCGTGGCATCTGCCTCCTGCAATAATCGCCAGACCCGCGCCTGGAGCGATAGATAACCGACCCGAAAGTCGGCCGTCAGGCTCAGCCGGTCGATTACGGCCAAAAACCGCGTACCGGAGGGTTTGCTTGCCAGTCGCTGCCAAAGGGCTTGCCGGGACTGTTGCAACGCTTCGTCGCAGTCGCGTAACCACACCGTCGGCGTGCCATAGTCTGCGCCCGGCACGCTCAACCACACATTGACTCCCGTTTGTTCGCGATGACTGACCAACCGGCGCAACGTGTCCTCGTCGGTCAACGGATTCCCCCATAACAGCACGCGGTCGTCGGCCACAGCCTGATTCATTATCGCTGGCGGGACCCGCGTAATACCGTTGTCGCGCAAATCCAGCATCGTCAGATAAGGCTCGTCCTTGATCCCGACCGGGCAGCGGGTTATCCCGGTATTCCTCAGGTTGAGCTGACGTAAATTGTCCATACCCAGCACCACAGGCGGCACACCCAACGGGTTGTCGCTCAGGTCCAGTGTTTGCAAGTGGCTCAGCTCACTCAGTTGCGAAGCGGCGCTCTCGGAAAATACCAGCCGAGTGGCTCGCAGGTTGAGTGAGGTCAGGTGGGTCAACTGGCCGATGACGGGTGGCAAGGCGCGCCCTGCGTCGCCGTCCACGAAGAAAGGACGCAAGTCGAAACGCTCCAGATTCAACAATTCAAGGTTTGGAAAACTCTCCAGGAACCCGTTCAAACTGTCCTGCTCGACCAGGTGGAAACCCCGCATAGACAATTCGATCACATCGGTGAGCCTGACATTCAAGGCGGGTAATCGGTGGTAGTCTTCGAAGGCCAGATCCAGCCTGACACCGCGCAGTTGCCCGTCCTGTGCATAGAGATGATCCTGCACCGGCCCGCGCTTTTGCCAAATGGCGACCAGCTCCTCGGCGAGCTCTGTCCTGACCCCTCGCTCCTGTTCCAGAGCGGTTTGAAGCACGTGAGCATTGTGCACGGCGATCTGCGCATGGCTCATCCCTTCAGCCTCCTCATCACCCATCGTCACGAAGGGAATATCCATGTCGGTAATGTCTTGCGCCGCTTGATCGACCCAGCCACGCAGGTCGATGTTGAGCTGTTGCAGTTGCTGATTCAGCTGGTCGATATACGCCTGCACCCTGACACCTGCGAACTGCAACACCTGATCAAAGCCCGCTTCGGTGATGTCCGGATAAATGTCCTTGATCTGCAACTTGGTCGCTTGCAACTTCATGGCTTCGCCCTGCGGGGTCGTCGGGTAGCCTCCGCCGCGCAGGCCCTGGCGCTCAAAGATCAGACCGGTGTCCAGCCGTTGCAAACCAAGTAGGGTTTCGGCACGGGACAATGCCCGATCGCTGAGGTTGAGCCGCAACTCGCTGGCCGGATCCAGCGACGAGAGATGCAACGCCGAACGCTCCTCGTCCGACAGCACGCCAAGGACTGCGTCGTAGAAATCCGTTTGCCGGCCATGGCGCAGGTAACGGCTTCCCACCTTGATGACGTTTCGGTAATGAGGGGTATCAAGGGGGCCGCAACGGTCAAGAACCCGGCCAGTGGACGAACCGTCAAGGATCTCGATTCGCAAATCCTTTGGCCAGCCGGGCAGATTTTTCAGGGAGTGCAATGCCAGCGTGTCAGTCTCGGCGCTCACCACCGACCGCAGATAAAAGCCTTCATAGGCTCGATTGAGCCGTACGTGCTGCTGGTATTGGCGCGCCTTGCTGTCCAGGCGCGCGAATACTTGCCTGGTCTCGGTAGCGTCGGGCAATGCCTGGATGTCGACGCCATAGCGGTCGAGCATTTGCTCGATGGCGATTGTCGGCAGGCCCGGGTATTCGCGTTGAAACAGTCGGACCCATTCATGCTCCGACCGTTGAAGCGCTGCGTAACGTTGATTGAATAGCGCGGGGTTCCCGACCGGACCGAGGCCCTGATCGATCTTGAAGCGGCTGATCGTGTCCGCCAGCAAGGGCGTCGGTGCGCGGCCCGTCTGCATCAACCGCAGCATGTCGTCGTCAATCGCGCTGACCTTGCCGATCTGCGCCAGAACCTCATCGCTGAAGGAGGCCACCGAGGGGCCGATTCCACGGATGAGCTCGGTCCGGTTGCTCATGGGCGTCGGGGTAACGGTTGCATCCGACGCGGGTCGGGGCCCCTGCTCTCCCGGATCAGTGCCGGGTTCGTGGGCGCGCTCCACCATGCTATCGGCCTCGGCAACATCCCCCTTCACAGCCGACTCTGCACCCAGCATCGGCAACGCATTCAGCAAGCCAAACACCGTGCGCGTCCTGCCCTCCGAACGTTGGTTTGGGGTTTTTCCGTTGACCACCTGATTCAGACCATAACCGGCGTCAATAAGCCCGGCCAATGCCAGCAGCCCCTCGCCTCCAGGGACGAATATGGCGAGCGGAGCAAACCGGTTGACCCATTGCACAATCGGTTCGACGACAGCGCTCAACTGATCCCGGTTGACCTGGGCATCGTCACGGATGGTCTCGATGCCTGACCGTGCGGCTTGCTTCATCGTCAGCACCAACCGGGCAAAAGGATCGGTCGCAACGGCCGGATCGTCGTAGCCGATGTACTCTTTCGGGTCCCAATAACCGTCGTTGTTGAAGAAGCCGGCATTGTGGGTCAGCCAGTGTTTTACGGGATAAAGCGCCATGCCATCCAGCGCCGTCAGCACACCGGCGTGAAACGTACCGTCCTCACGATCATCTTCGGCAAAGTGGAGGGCCAATGCCTGTTTGGCCTCGCTGGACGTGCCCTGCGCGACAATCCATTGGTGCAGTTGCGTGGCATCGGCAAATTCATGCAGCGGAGAAGAATTGCCAGGGATGTACACCAGCACGCGGGCACTGGCAGTGTCGCGGAAGACCCAGATATCGGTTGCGGTGTAGCGGTACAGTTTCAAAAGGCCGAACTTGACGGTTGAAGGAACACGCGCCGGTGCTTGCAGTTGCCCGAAGGTCAGCGTTTCCCATCGCTGATCCGCAAGCAAGCCTGCCGCCCGCATCGCAAGCTCCAAACCTTTTTGCGTCAGGCGTTGCTCATGATGCTGCAACCAGGCGGCCATGACGAACGCTGCTTTGACCGACGTTCTCAAGGCGTAAGGTGTGGCCGCAACGAGCACGTCATCGGCAGGCCAGACCTGATCGAGATACGCTTGGTACAAGTTCTTTAACTCCAGTTCCCAGACCCACTTCTTGAAATCGGCGGGTCTGAGATTGATCTGGGTCTGCGGCCCATAAGCTTGCGGTGTGGTTTGGCGATAGATGCCTTCATACGTCTGGTGATTGCCGCTGCCGTGATCGGCGAACTCGTCGACATGCTCGACGATCCGAACCATCGGCCCGACGTCCGGCGGCGTGTACAGGCCGAACGCCGTTTCAGCGAAACGACCGTCGCCCACGGTCTGGTAGTTGGACAGCAGCGTTTGCAACAGCGAGCGGGAACTCGCCACCTGCCCCTGCTCGATACCGTTCTCCGCTGGATGGCCCTTGTAGTGGTAATCAAGCGTGACCAGCAAGGCTGTCCGCGGGTCGATGCCCGCCCCCCACTTTTCCTTGATCAAGCGTTCGCCAAACTGGCCGGGGGATTGTGGCAAGGCGAGATCCACCACGGCTTTCAGTTCGTCGCGCATTGGCAGAGTCGGTGCTGGATGGGGGCCGGCAACATTATCGTCGGGTTCATTCATGGTGCATTCCATTGCATTCATTTCAGGACCATCACCCTACCCGGCCTGACTCCAGTCGGATGCCGGAGCGATCGACAATGGTCCTGGGAAAATTCGCTTTTCTCACGTAGACCTTTCCAAAGGCCAAAAAAAACCGTGGATATCCACGGTTTCATTTTTTTTTGTTTGGTGTAGAAAATTACCAGAAGCGTTGCTGGGTCAAGCGGCTCCACCAGTTCAGCAATACGCGATCGACCGAACCACTGGCCGCCATGCCGATGCGCTCTTGCAGGCTTTTGCGTTCGGCGTAATGCAAGTGGTACAGCTCGGACTTCTTCGCACGCTCAGCGAGGTATTCGTCGCTGGTCTTCAGTTCGTCCACCAGCTGTTTGTCCAGCGCAGCGATGCCGAGCCAGATTTCACCGGTGGCGACCTCGTCGATGGCCAGTTGCGGGCGATAACGCGAGACGAAGTTCTTGAACAGCTGGTGGGTGATGTCCAGGTCTTCCTGAAACTTCTCGCGACCTTTCTCGGTGTTTTCGCCAAACACGGTCAAGGTGCGTTTGTATTCGCCGGCAGTCAGGACTTCAAAGTCGATGTCGTGTTTTTTCAGCAAGCGATTGACGTTAGGCAACTGTGCCACGACGCCGATCGAGCCCAGAATCGCGAACGGGGCGCTGATGATCTTCTCGCCGATGCATGCCATCATGTAGCCACCGCTGGCCGCGACCTTGTCGATGCAGATGGTCAACGGCACGCCGGCGTCGCGAATGCGCGCCAGTTGCGAGGACGCCAGGCCGTAGCTGTGAACCATGCCGCCGCCGCTTTCCAGACGCAGTACCACTTCGTCTTTTGGCGTGGCTAACGTCAGCAGCGCGGTGATCTCGTGGCGCAGGCTTTCAGTGGCCGACGCCCTGATGTCGCCGTCGAAATCCAGCACGAATACCCGTGGTTTGACCTCGGGTTTCTTCTTTTGCTTTTTATCGGTTTTAGCCTGGGACTTGCGCAAGGCCTTGAGCTGGTCCTTGTCGAGCAAGGTTTGCTCAAGGCGTTCGCGCAGCCCTTTATAGAAATCATTCAGCTTGCTGACTTGCAACTGCCCGGCGGACTTGCGCCGACCTTTGCTGCGCAACGCCGCGAAACTGGCCAGGACCACCAGAATGGCGATCACCAGTGTCACGGTCTTGGCCAGAAAACTGGCGTACTCGGACAAAAACTCCACAGTGACTCCTTCAAAACGATGCGCGGCTTAAAACACGCGCGGGACAACGCCAGCATACCCATGCTCCGCCTCGGCGGCCAGCCGTGAAACCTCTGGCAACAAGCCTGTAACGGCCATTTCAAACAAGCGTATGTTTTTTCATTGACAGCTCTCCGTCATCCTCATAACCTCGCCAAACCTTCAACGTACCGGGATGACGCGGACGTGGGCAGCATCTATCTGATTCGACATGGCCAGGCCTCCTTTGGTGCAGACGACTATGACGTCCTGTCGCCGACCGGTGTTCGCCAGGCAGAAATCCTCGGCCAGCACCTCGCGGAGCTGGGTGTCAGCTTTGACCGCTGCCTCTCGGGCGACCTGCGCCGCCAGCAGCATACGGCCACCAGCGCGCTGGATCAGTTCGCTGCCGTGGGCCTGCCAGTGCCGACCCTGGAAACCGATTCAGCCTTCAACGAATTCGACGCCGACGCGGTGATCCGCGCGCTGCTGCCAGCCATGCTGGAGGATGAACCGCAAGCACTGGAGATCCTGCGCAACGCCGCGCAAAACCGTGCCGAATTCCAGCGCATTTTCGCCCTGATCATCGAACGCTGGCTCGCCGGTACCTATGACACGCCGGGGCTTGAAAGCTGGCTGGGCTTTGTCGAACGCGTGCAGGCCGGTCTTCACCGCATCCTCGAAAGCGCCGACAACACCCAGAAAATCGCCGTGTTCACCTCCGGCGGCACCATCACTGCCCTGCTCCACCTCATTACGCAAATGCCGGCAAGACAGGCGTTTGAACTGAACTGGCAAATCGTCAACACCTCGCTCAACCTGCTGAAGTTTCGCGGTCGCGAGGTGGCTCTGTCTTCTTTCAACAGTCATGCACACTTGCAACTGTTGAAGGCACCGGAACTCATCACGTTTCGCTGAGTCCGGACTATTGTGACCCTGGTTGTAATCACCCAGCTCTAATTACCCAAGAAAGGATCAAACCATGACCTCCGTAGCTGATGCCGTACAAGCAATGAAAGCCAAGTTCAACCCAGCCGCCGCTGCCGGTCTGGACCTGGTATTCGGTTTCCGCATCGACGACACCAAGAACTTCTCGCTGATCGTCAAAGACAGCACTTGCGAGCTGCAAGAAGGCGAAAACCCTGATGCCCAGGTCACTCTGGTGATGGACGGCGAAACCCTGCAAGGCATCGTCGACGGTTCGACCGACGGCATGCAAGCGTTCATGGGCGGCAAACTGCGCGCTGAAGGCGACATGATGCTGGCGATGAAACTGTCCGAGCTGTTCCCAAGCTAAGACGGCGGTTTCCGTCTTCGGAAACCTTCCTGGTTGCACACGAATCCCGCCCCTCGAGGCGGGATTCGTCGTTTTCCGCCCCCGGAAAACGGCTACCTGTGGATTTGCCGTCTATATTCCTTCTGGCCGCATGCGTCAGACATCGGCTGCTTGCCTCCCAAATGAATTGCGCGGAGCACTGCCCATGAGCCCACCTGACGACCACGAAGGTTTCAACCGCCGACATGTACTGCAAGGCCTTTCGGCAGGCGCCGTCGGTGCCTGGATCAGCCCTCTCATCGCAGGGAGTAAAACCATGCCCGATACCCCGGCCGACCTCATTCTGTACAACGGACGCCTGCACACCGTCGATCGCAAGAAACCCCAGGCCAGCGCCGTCGCGATCAAGGACGGGCGCTTCGTGGTGGTCGGCAGCGACGCCCAAGCCATGGCCCTGCAAGGCCCCGGCACACAAATCATCGACTTGCATGGCCGCACGGTGATTCCCGGCCTCAACGACTCGCACCTGCACCTGATCCGCGGCGGCCTGAATTACAACCTCGAACTGCGCTGGGAAGGTGTGCCGTCGCTGGTCGATGCCTTGCGCATGCTCAAGGACCAGGCTGACCGTACGCCAACGCCACAATGGGTGCGGGTGGTCGGTGGCTGGAACGAATTCCAGTTCGCCGAGAAACGCCTGCCGACGATTGATGAACTGAACAAGGCTGCGCCGGATACGCCGGTGTTCGTGCTGCACCTCTACGACCGCGCCCTGCTCAACCGCGCCGCGCTGAAAGTGGTCGGTTACACCCGTGACACGCCAAATCCGCCGGGTGGAGAAATCCAGCGTGATGCCAACGGCGATCCCACCGGCATGCTGATCGCCCGCCCAAACGCGATGATTCTCTACTCGACCCTGGTCAAGGGTCCGAAGTTGCCGCTGGAGTATCAGGTCAACTCGACCCGCCAGTTCATGCGCGAACTCAATCGCCTCGGCGTTACCAGCGCCATTGATGCCGGCGGCGGTTATCAGAACTACCCGGACGACTATCAGGTCATTCAGCAACTGGCCAAAGACCAACAGCTCACGGTGCGCATCGCCTACAACCTGTTCACGCAAAAACCCAAGGAAGAACTGTCCGATTTCAAAAACTGGACCAGCACTTCCCATTACGGCCAGGGCGACGACTTTCTGCGGCACAATGGTGCCGGGGAAATGCTGGTGTTCTCGGCGGCTGACTTCGAAGACTTTCTCGAGCCTCGTCCGGACTTGCCACAAACCATGGAACAAGAGCTGGAACCGGTGGTGCGCCATCTGGTGGAACAACGCTGGCCATTCCGCCTGCACGCCACTTACAACGAATCCATCAGCCGCATGCTCGACGTGTTCGAGAAGGTCAATCGCGACATTCCGTTCGACGGTTTGCCGTGGTTTTTCGATCATGCGGAAACCATCACCCCGCAGAACATTGAGCGGGTGAAAGCCTTGGGTGGCGGCATCGCCATTCAGGATCGCATGGCCTTTCAGGGTGAATACTTCGTCGATCGCTATGGCGCCAAAGCCGCCGAACACACGCCTCCGATTGCGCGCATGTTGGCCGAAGGCATTCCGGTGGGCGCCGGCACCGACGCCACGCGAGTCTCCAGCTACAACCCGTGGACCTCGATGTACTGGCTGGTCAGCGGCCGCACCGTCGGTGGATTGGAGCTGTACCCGCAAGGCTTGAGTCGCGACACGGCACTGGAGCTGTTCACCCACGGCAGCGCCTGGTTTTCCTCCGAACAAGGCAAGAAAGGTCAGATCAAAGTCGGGCAATTGGCGGATCTGATTGCGCTGTCGGCGGACTACTTCCACATTGAGGATGAAGCGGTCAAATGGATTGAGTCGGTGTTGACCATCGTTGACGGAAAGATCGTCTATGGTGCCGTCGAGTTCGAAAAACTCGGGCCGCCGCCGGTGCCTGTTGTGCCTGAATGGTCGCCGGTCGCCAAGGTGCCGGGCCACTGGAAACCCCTGGCACCACTGGCGGCGCAGGTGCATCAATGCGTCGGCGCGTGTGCGGTGCATGCGCACAGTCATGAGCGAGCGCGATTGTCGTCAGCGCCGGTCAGTGACTTTCAGGGATTCTGGGGGGCGTTTGGCTGCTCGTGTTTCGCGTTTTAAACAAAGACCTCACCAACACCGCCGATTAACTGTGGGAGCGAGCTTGCTCGCGAAGGCCATTTGTCATTCAACATTGATGTCGACTGGCACTACGCCTTCGCGAGCAGGCTCGCTCCTACAGGGGATTTGCGTCGGGCAAAAATTTCACGCTGTAACAACAGTTATGAACCAATCCACCCCCTTCGTTCACTACCGTCGCCATCGCAAACTCGTCTAATAAACTGTTAGTTCTTACAGGTGCCAGTACGAGGGCATTAGTTCTACTCTTTCAATACCAGACACGCAGGAATGGTTTGACCCACGTCAACTTCCCGCGCCTGTAAATCCCGCACGATAACTTTCATCGAAAGCCAATGAAGGCTCATTCGAGGCCGATGGCCGGCCATTTTCAAGGAAGAGACAAACATGCGACCACTCAACATTATTCTGTTGTCATCGGCATTCAATGGCCTGAGCCAAAGGGCTTGGCTGGAGTTGCGCCAGATGGGGCATTGCCCCAGCGTAGTGCTATTCACCGACGAAAAAACAGTCTGCGAGCAGATTGAACAGTCTGGCGCCGACCTGGTGATCTGCCCGTTCCTCAAGGACCGGGTGCCGCAACAATTGTGGAGCAACCGTGAACGCCCTGTTGTGATTATTCATCCGGGCATTGTCGGTGACCGTGGCGCCAGCGCACTGGACTGGGCCATTACCCGGGAGCTGACCCATTGGGGTGTCACTGCGCTGCAAGCCGTGGAAGAAATGGACGCCGGGCCGGTCTGGTCCACCTGCGATTTCAACCTGCCCCAGGGCCTGCGCAAATCCGAACTGTATAACGGCCCGGTCAGCGATGCGGCGATCCGCTGCATTCGTGATGTCGTGGACAAATTCATCGACGGTTATGCGCCAGTACCGGTGAACTATAACCATCCTCGAGTAGTGGGCCGCTTGCAGCCGAACATGAAGCAGGATGATCGGACCTTCAGCTGGCATGACTGCTCACGCTTCATCAAACGCTGCATCGAAGCCGCCGACGGTCAGCCCGGTGTTTTGGCGAGCCTGGCGGGTGGTCAGTATTACGTGTACGACGCCCATCTGGATTCACGCTGCGGCACACCTGGAGAAATTCTGGCGGTACGAGACGACGCGGTACTGGTCGCCACCGGCGATCGCAGTGTGTGGATCGGTTCGTTGCGACGCAAACCCCGGCCCGGCGAAGAAACCTTCAAACGTCCGGCCCGGCATGTACTCGCTGCACAGTTGAGTGACGTGCCCATTCTCCAGGGGTCGATCGCCTCAACCCCTGACACCGAAACCTATCAACCGATCCGCTACCGTGAATCGGGGCATGTCGGCGAGCTGACCTTCGAGTTTTACAACGGCGCCATGAGCACTGAGCAATGCCAGCGACTGGTGAACGCGCTGCGCTGGGCCAAATCCCGAGACACCCAGGTGCTGCTGATCAAGGGTGGGCGCGGCAGTTTCTCCAACGGCGTGCACCTCAACGTGATCCAGGCCGCCAAGGCGCCGGAGCTTGAGGCCTGGGCCAACATCCAGGCGATCGACGACGTCTGCGCGGAATTGCTCAGCGCCCGGCAACTGGTGGTCAGCGGCCTGACGGGTAGTGCTGGGGCCGGCGGCGTGATGCTGGCGCTGGCCGCAGACCTTGTCTTCGCCCGCGCGGATATCGTGCTCAACCCGCACTACAAAACCATGGGGCTGTATGGCTCTGAGTACTGGACCTACAGCCTGCCCCGCGCCGTCGGCCCGCAGATGGCGGAAAAACTCTGCGAGGAATGCCTGCCGGTCAGCGCGACCCAGGCGATGCAACTGGGCATGGTTCAAGAAATCGGCCCACGCTGCCCGGAGGCGTTTGGCCTGTGGTTGTTGCAACGGGCGGGCAATGCGCTGACCGATCCGGCGTATACCGCTGTGCGCGAGCGCAAGGACCGGTTCGACACCCAAGTCATTCAGCACTGCAGAAATGCCGAACTGGAGGAGATGGAACTGGACATGGTGCACAACCGCAAACAGTTCGCCGAGAAGTGCCGTCATTTTGTGTTCAAGCGCAAGGCGTGTGGCACCCCGGTGCGGCTGGTGGCGCAGTGGGCACGGCAGCGCAGTCGGACGCAGCCTTTGGCCACTGCTACATAAGCCACGGGCCGCCTTGCCGCCGCCGCTGAAAACTCCACGTCACCCGGTGTTTCATAATCCCCTGTGGGAGCGAGCTTGCTCGCGATAGCGGCGGCACATTCAACAATGATGTGACTGAAAAACCGCCTTCGCGAGCAAGCTCGCTCCCACAGGGCTTCGCCAGCGGCTACATAAGCCGGTCCTCTCGTATCCGTTTACAATGCCCGCACTTCCCGCACCGGCCGCCCCATGGACATCGATCTCGCTCGCACCTTTCTGGAAATTGTCCGCCACGGCAGCCTTGCCGCCGCCGCCGAAAAACTCCACGTCACCCAGACCGCAATCACGGCGCGCGTGCAAAAACTCGAGAGCCAGCTGGGCAGCACGTTATTTGTGCGCAACCGCGCCGGTGCGCGTCTGACGCCCAATGGTGAGGCTTTTGTGGTGTACGCCAATCAACTGGTCGAGACCTGGGAAGCCGCGCGTCGAGACTTGCCGTTGCCCGAGGGTTATCGCGACGTGCTGCACATCGGCGGCGAAGTCAGCCTGTGCAATCCGCTGATGCTCAGTTGGGCCGGTGAACTGCGCGAGAAGATTCCCAGCCACGCCCTGCGCATGGAAATCCGTGACGGCGAAAACCTGTTGCGCCAACTGGAACTGGGGGTGCTGGACGCGGCGCTGGTCTATCAGCCTGAGTACTGGCCGCGTCTGCAAGTCGAGCAGATCCTCGAAGAAAAACTCATCCTCGTACGCCTCGCCGGGCGGCCCGATCCTTACGTGTACATCGACTGGGGCCCGGACTTTCGCCGCCAGCACGATGCCGCCCTGCCGGAAAAAGCCAAGGCGGCCTTGAGCTTCAACCTCGGGCCGCTGGCCCTGCAATACATCCTGGAAAACGGCGGCAGCGGCTACTTCCGTACCCGCGTGGTCCAGAGCTACCTGGAAAGCGGCGTGCTGGAGCCCGTGCCCAAAGCCCCGGAATTCAGTTACCCGACCTACCTGGTTTATTCGCGCGATCGCGACTCCGCGACTCTGCAACGGGCCTTCGATTTATTGCGTGAAGTCATCAAGACCGACGACGACTGGTCCCAGCGCTGGAACCCGCTGACCTGAATACACCGGATCATGGCGCTTGTGTCCTCCAGGTTTGCTCAAGCCTAAGCGGGCAGATCAGCTAATCTGCTGGTTATAACAATAACCAGAGGTGACCGCAGTGAGGCAGACCACCCAGGCATTTCGCAGCCGCTATCGCGCTGACATCCATCCCCGCTACAACCCTTGGCTGCACGGCGCCTTCGTGCTGCTGTTCGGATTGCTGGCCATCGGCGGATTCTGGAGCACCGTGCATCAGGTCCAGCCGCTGGAATGGTTGGCGGTGCCGTTGACGCTGTTGTTCTTCAACTTCGGCGTGTACATGGTGCATCGGCATCTGGGGCACCACAAAAAGAGCTTCGCGCGGATGTTCTACGCCCGCCATGCCGGCGACCATCACAGCTTTTTCGCCCCAGGCCACATGACCTACGACAGCGCCCGGGACTGGCGGGTGATTCTGTTCCCGGCCTGGCTGATCGTGTTACACACCGTCGCCATCACCCTGCCCCTCTGGTGGCTGCTCAAGCAGGTCGATGCCAACGTCGCCGGATTGTTTGGTGGCTGTCTCGTCCTCGGCTACCTGATGTACGAGGTGTTTCATGCCTGCGAACACTTGCCCCCCGAAAACCCGGTCACGCGCCTACCGTGGATCCGCCAGATGCGCCGCCTGCATGAGCTGCATCACCGCCGCGAGCTGATGCAGGAACGCAATTTCAATATCGTTTTTCCGCTGATGGACTACTTGTTCGGCACCCTGTACTGGGAGCCCGAGCATGACCCCCTGCCCCTGACGAGAACGACCATGACCCGCATGCAGCACCAGATCGCTATCGCTGGAAACCCGATTGACGTGCTCGCCTATGCCAGCACCGTCACCCGTTGGCCGGAGTGGCATCCGTCCTCCCTCAAGGTCGAGGGGCAAGGTGGCCCGCTGCATGCCGGTCAGCGGTTCGAGGAGGACATCCGTGCCGGCGGGCGTACCGGACACTTGAGCTGGGAGGTCAACGAATACCTGCCAGGACGGCGCTGGAGTGCCTGGGCGCGCGGTGATCATGGGTTGTCGCTGGTCGTAACCTACGAATGCGAGTCGCAGGGTGAAGGCACACGCTTCGTGCGCACACTGGAGTATCAATTCAGTGGCCTGGCGATGCGTATCACCAATAAATTGCTGCTCAAGCGGCGCATCGAACGCGAATCCGCAGCGTCGATGCTGGCGTTGCGCGAGATGGCGCAAAAACACCTGACCCCGGCAGGAGTCAGCGTGTGAGAAGAGCCTTCAGGTTTCGCAATCTGCTGCTATTGCTGATTATTGCCTTGGGCGCGTTTCTGCTGTTGTTCCCGACCAAGGTTCGACCTGTGGCCTGGACACCGCCGCCGGCGCCTTCCCTCACCAGCGGCGTGTATGCCGACAATCAGCGTCTCAAAGGGGTGGAGCGTGTCGGCCCGGCGGACATCGAAGGGCCCGAGGCGCTGTTACTGGAAGACAACGTGCTCATCACCGGGCTGCACGATGGTCGGCTGATCCGCACCAGCCTCGACGGCAAGGACACCAAAGTACTGGCCGATACCGGCGGCAGGCCGCTGGGCCTGGCACGCCACCCGAATGGATTGCTGGTGATCGCTGACGGCGTCAAAGGTTTGCTGTCCCTGGATGCCCAGGGTCGGTTGATTCCGTTGACCACTGCGGCCGGCGACGTGCCCTTCGGTTTTACCGATGATGTGGCCATCGACAAGTCCGGGCACTACGCCTACTTCAGCGACGCCTCCAGCCGCTGGGGCTATGGCAAGGATGGCGAGGCGATCATCGAGCACGGTGGTGACGGCCGTTTGTTGCGCTATGACTTCCAGACGGGCAAGACCACAGTGTTGCTGGACAAGCTCGAGTTTGCCAACGGCGTGACGCTGGGGCCGGACGATAGTTTTGTGCTGGTCAACGAAACTGGCGCTTACCGCATCAGCCGTTTTTGGTTGAGCGGGCCGAAAGCCGGTACCCATGACGTGTTTATCGACAATCTGCCGGGGCTGCCGGACAACCTCGCCTTCAATGGCCGCGATCGCTTCTGGGTGGCGCTCTATGCGCCACGCAATGCACTTCTCGACGCCACGGCGCCGCATCCGTTCGTGCGCAAGATGATCGTACGGGCAATGACGGTGCTGCCCAAACCCGTTGAAAAGCGCGCCTTTGCGCTGGGTCTGGACCTTGACGGCAAGGTGATTGCCAACCTGCAGGATGCTAGTACCGGCAATTACTCGCCGATCACCACGGTGCGCGAGTACGGGGACTGGTTGTACCTGGGCTCGCTGAAAGCAATGAACATGGCGCGCCTCCCCCTCACCACCGCCCTCCAGAAATAACGAAAATCAACTGTAGGAGCGAGGCTTGCCCGCGAAGGCGTCTATTCAGTCGATATCAATATTGAATGTGAAGGCCTCTTCGCGGGCAAGTCGGATCGCCGCACCGCTCGCTCCTACAGGGGATCTGTGTGAAGTTGGGTTAACGGGGATCCATTGGGTTATCGCGTACGGCGTGGTCCGTTTCTTCACGCACCCGTTCCGGGTCCATCGAGGTGGAGTCGTCATCATCCAGCGGGCGCACACCTTCGTTGTCTGGCAATTCGTCGATGCCCGGCTCATCCTCGGGGTTCACCGCTGTGCGGCCGGGGCTTAACGGTTCAGGATGAGTCGGAATCGGGTCAAACCCGCCCTGCTCTTCACTGGGAAATTTGGGTTCGGTCATAAGGCACCTCGCAGCGAGTCGAAAAGGTCGGACTCTGATCTTTCGAGGTGCCGATTTTGATCACCGTTCCAATTTTTCAGTCACCGATTGTCGGTGAGCTGGCAAGCGCGTCAGGATGGCGTCTTGAGCCGTTCAACGATCTGATTCTTGACCTGCACGCGCTTCTCCTTGAGTTTCTTCAGTGCGTCATCGCTGGGCGCATCCGATTGTGCGGTTTCAGCCTTTACCACCTCGGCGTCCGCTTGCGAATACTGGTTAAGCAATGAGTCCAGTCGAGAATCCTTGGAGCGTTTTTGCTGGATATCTTCCTTTGAAAGTTTCAGGTCCTGACAAATATCGTGTGGCACCGGCATGGAACACCTCCGTTTGTTTTTCGGGTAGCAAACGCGATCGATTGCGTTCACGAACTATCAGAATGGCCTCGGTAAGCGGGTTCTGTCGACCGCCTATCAGACCAGCGGTGTCCGTTCGTCGTCCTGGCGCAATCCCGATAAAACTTTTGCCCGAGCGCCCGCCTCCACTGAATAACGATCATCTCGATCGCTGACCAAAATCCTGTGTGGAGAATGACCAATGGACGGATTCACCCTGCGCCACCTCGCCCTGGCCGTAGCCTTGAGCACCAGCATGGGCACCGCTTTTGCCGCCACTTCCAATGACTTTGTCGATAACGCCGCCGCAGGCGGCATCGCCGAAGTCGAAACCAGCAAACTGGCCCTGGAAAAAAGCTCATCGGCGGACATCAAGGCATTCGCCAATATGATGATCACCGACCACACCAAGGCTTATAAGGAATTGACTGCGCTGGCCAAAAAGAACGACATCGAGGTTCCGGACGACACGACGCTGGTCAAGCAGGCCAAGGAAAAAATCCTCGACATGCGCGACGAATCCTTCGACGCGGCCTATGCCAATAACCAGGTGAAGGCCCACGAAGAAACCATCGAGCTGTTCAAAAAACAGGCTAACACGGTGACGGACGACAAGGTCAAAGGCGCCACCGACCTGAAAGGCTTCGCACAAAAAATGTTGCCAGCCTTGGAAAAACATCTGGATATGGCGAAAAAACTCCAGGCCGCCCATCCCAGCAAATAATGTTCAAAAAGAAGGCCGCATCGTTTGATGCGGCCTTCTTTTTTAGCCTGACGGGACTAGCCGCCATCCGTATCGATGTCGGCATCCGTATCTTCGCCGGGTTTTGGCCGGTCTGGCGTCGGTTTGAAACCAGGGCTGAACTCATTGTCGTTGTCGGTGTGATGGTTCTTCTGATCCACCGCTGCATCGGCGCTTGGCGAGTCGGTGGATTGGCTTTGACGCTGACCAGCCGGCGCGCCCTCACCCGGGGTCTGCGGATCAATCGCCGGGTCATTGCGGTCAACCGGCGCCCCCGATTGTTCCTGTCGTTGTGTCGATTCGTCTTTCATACGTACCTCGCTCGTGACGGCAAGCCCACGATACAAAAAGCCGGGGCCTTGAAGGTTCGAAGCCAACCGCGGACAGGGGTTCAATGCAAAAGACAGGCACCCGGCAGGATCAAGGTCAAAAATCGTCGTCGACGGCTGTGCCGACTAGAGTTATCGGGCAAGTACTGACCAGGATGCAAAATATCCCGCCTGACTTACTAACTATTTCATACCGCAAATGTCACTGACTCGGGCCCGTTGTTTTCTGGGGAATCGGCCCGTCAAATTTCAGGAGCACAAGGACATGGCAGCAATGCAAATCAGCACACTCGACGCGATGAAGAACAACCACGCGCAATTGCTTGGCGATTGGGTCACTAGCCTGGAAGCCAGTGGTGCCAACCGTAACCTCAAGGACCACGAACTGAAGCAGCAGACCTCGGAGTTTCTGCAACTGGTGGTCACGGGCCTGGAAAACGGCAACGGCCCGAACATCGCCGCGCCGGGCTGGGACGAAGTTCGCCAATTCCTCGAAAAACTCTCCCACAGCCGCGCCCAGCTCGGTCAGGATTCCCACCAGACCGCTAACTTCATTTTCTCGCTGAAAGGTCCGCTGTTTTCCTTGCTGCAATCTCACTACAACGACAATCCGGCTGTATTGGCCGAACAGCTCTGGGAAGTGTCCGAGCTGCTCGATGCGCTGGGCATGCACACCATCCGTACCTTTCAGAAATCCCGCGAAGCGGTGATCAAGCGTCAGCAGGAAGAATTGCTGGAGCTCTCCACCCCGGTGGTCAAGCTCTGGGACGGTGTACTCGCCCTGCCGATGATCGGCACCCTGGACTCGCAACGCACCCAGGTGGTGATGGAATCGCTGCTGCAACGGATCGTCGATACCGGTTCGGAAATTGCCATCATCGACATCACCGGCGTGCCGACGGTCGACACCCTGGTGGCGCAGCACCTGCTCAAAACCGTGACCGCGATTCGCCTGATGGGCGCCGATTGCATCATCAGCGGTGTGCGTCCGCAGATTGCACAGACCATCGTTCACTTGGGGCTGGACCTGCAAGGCGTGGTCACCAAGGCCAACTTGGCCGATGCCCTCAAACTGGCTTTGACCCGTCTGGGAATCACCGTCAGCAAGACGGTATAAGCCGATGGAACGCATTCCTATTCTGAAAATGGGCGATTTTCTGCTGGTGACCATTCAGGTCGACATGCACGACCAGCTTGCCTTGACCCTGCAGGACGATCTGTCGGAGCGCATCAGCAACACCTCGGCGCGCGGTGTGTTGATCGATATCTCCGCGCTGGACATGGTCGATTCGTTTATTGGCCGGATGATCGGGACGATTTCCGGGCTGTCGAAAATCATGGACGCTGAAACCGTGCTGGTGGGCATGCAGCCCGCCGTGGCGATTACGCTGGTCGAGCTCGGCCTGACCCTGCCCGGTGTCAGCACCGCGCTGAACGTCGAACGCGGGATGAAACGGCTTCAGGAACGAGTACTCAAGCAATGACCCTGCGCAGCAGCGGCACTCAGCCAATCCAGATCGAGCAGGACGTGGTCCTGGCCCGGCAGACTTCGCGCAAGCTGGCCACCGAGTGCGGCATGCGCCTGATCGACCTGACCAAGCTGGTGACTGCCGTCAGCGAGCTGGCGCGCAACACCATGGTCTATGGCGGCGGTGGCGACATGGACTGGCAGATCCTCGACGAAAATTCGAGGGTCGGCTTGCGCCTGACGTTTCGCGATGAAGGCCCTGGAATCCCGGACATCAAACTGGCCATGACCGACGGCTGGACCTCCGGCAGCGGTCTGGGTCTTGGCTTGACCGGGGCGAAACGGTTGGTGGACGAGTTCGAACTGGACACCGAACCCGGCAAAGGCACTCGCATAACGATCACCCGATGGACATGAACATCGGGGGGGCGATGACCCAAGTGCTGTTGATCGAGGACAGCAGCCAGATCGGCTTTGCCCGGCGCACTGCGCAGAAGCTCGCCGAAGACCACGGTTTCGACGCGACGGACGCTGGCCGCGTGGCGCTGGTGGCCACTGAATTGGCCAGCAACGTACTCAAGCACGCAGCCCGGGGCGAATTGCACTTGCGAATCCTGCCCGGTAAAAGCGCCAGCGGCATCGAGATGCTCGCGGTGGACCGTGCCCACGGCTTTGACTTGCAGGCGTGCATGGCTGACGGGTTTTCCACGGGAGGCACTCAGGGCATAGGCCTCGGTGCGGTGTCGCGCCAGACGGAGGTCTTTGATGTTTACACCGACTCACGCGGTACCGTGTTGTTGGCCCGCTTGTATCCACGCGCCAGCAAGGCAGCGGACTTGCGCATCGGCATCAGCCAGCACTCGCTGCACGACGACCCGGCGTGTGGGGACGTCTGGCACCTGGCGTTTGACGGGGCGAACCTCAGCGCCTTGGTGATCGACGGCCTGGGCCATGGCGAAGAAGCCGAACGCGCCGCCCGCGCCGGCGAAAAAGCCTTCGCCGTGGCACCGTTTGCCTTGCCGGTGTTCCTGCTCGAAGACATTCACCGAGCCATGATCGGCACCCGTGGCGGCGCCCTGGCGATCGCGCAGTTTGACGGCCACCACGGCTCACTCAGATTCATCGGCATCGGCAACATCGGTGGCTGTCTGATCAGCCTGGACAAGTCCCGTGGCCTGGCGTCCCATCCGGGCATCGTCGGCGGGCAATACCGGAAAGCCCAGCCTTTTGACTATGCTCACGTGAACGGACATCTATTGATCATGTACAGCGACGGCCTGCAGTCCCGTTGGAATTTGAACGACTACCCCGGCCTGGTGCACCGACATCCCGCCGTGATAGCCGCAGTCCTGCATCGCGATTTCTGTCGCGGCCGGGACGATGTGACGGTACTGGTCGTTGCTTTGGAGGCCGCCCATGGCTAAGTCGCCCATGCCGCCGATCGACGAACCCCAGGCGCTGATCGAGCGCTTGCAGAACGAAACCGCAGCGCTGCGCGAAGAGCTCGACGAAACCAATCAGGGCGTGCTCGCGTTGTATGCCGAGCTCGACACCCAGGCTGAAGAACTGCGTCAGGCGTCGGACCTCAAAAGCCGCTTCCTGTCGTACATGAGTCACGAGTTTCGCACGCCGCTAGGCTCGATCCTGAGCATCGCCAGCCTGCTGAACGATGAACTCGACGGCCCGCTGAGCCCCGAGCAACACAAGCAGGTCGCGTTCGTCAGCACCGCCGCGCGGGAGCTGAGCGACATGGTCGACGACTTGCTGGACCTTGCGAAAATCGAGGCCGGGCGTATCACCATCTCGCCCGCCTGGTTCGACATGTTCGACTTGTTCGCCGCCCTGCGCGGCATGTTTCGCCCGATCGTCGACGCTTCGGCGGTGGACCTGATCTTCGAAGAACCGGTCGGTCTGCCGCGCCTGTACACCGATGACAAGAAGCTGGCGCAGATCCTGCGCAACTTCATTTCCAATTCGCTGAAATTCACCACCCGCGGTGAAGTGCGGGTTTCGGCCTCCCTCGAAGGCGCCAGCCAGGTACGCTTTGCCGTCACCGATACAGGAATAGGTATCGCTGCCGAGCTACATGGCGCATTGTTCGAGGACTTTTCCCAAGTCGATTCGCCCCTGCAAAAACGCTTGCGCGGTACCGGTCTGGGCTTGTCTTTGTGCAAACGCTTCGCCGAACTACTGGGTGGCGAGGTCGGGGTCGAGAGTACTCCCGGGGTCGGTTCGACCTTTTTCGTGATCATCCCGCTGGCCATCGCCATGGAGCCTGCCGATGAAACGTGACATTCGCCTGTTGATCGTCGACGACAACGTCGCCACTCGCTACGCCCTCCGCCGACGCCTGGAGCCGCACGGCTACATCGTGCTGGAGGCCGGGACCGGCGGCGACGGCCTGGCGCTGATCGACAGCGAATTGATCGATGCGTTGATTCTGGACGTCAATCTGCCCGACATGAGCGGCTTCGACATTGTCCGTAAACTGCGCTCGGAACCCGCCACGGCGTTGCTGCCGGTAATTCACGTGTCGGCGGCGTCGATCCAGACCGGTGACATCATCACCGGCCTGGACGCCGGGGCCGATGCCTACCTGATCCATCCCGTGGACCCGGACGTTTTGCTGGCGACCCTGCGCACCCTGCTGCGGGTACGTGATACGGAAAACGCCCTGCGTGAAAGCGAGGCGCGTTTTCGCGAGATTTTCGTCAATGTCTCGGCACCCATCGCGGTGCTGGACGCCCAGTTCAAAGTCCACGAATGCAACCATGCCTTCTCCCGATTGATTCAGGACAACCGCGACCCGGACACCTTGCGCGAATGCTTCGCCGACCAACAGCAAGCGATCCTCAATGAACTGCGCCTGCGCCTGACAGCGGGTGAACGCTGGAAAGGCACGCTGAATATGCGGATCGAGGGGGAACTGCGGGAAACTGAGTGGCAAATTTCTCCGTATCGCACCCCTGAACTGAGCCTGGTGTTCGTGGAGGACGTCACCGAGCATCGCCATCGCGAACGCTCGCACCTGGCCCAGCTCGACGACACGACGTTGCAACTGGAACACGAGATCGCCGCGCGCGTGCGCACCGAGAGCCAGTTGCTGCAAGTGCAGAAAATGGACGCACTGGGCAAGTTGACCGGCGGCATCGCCCATGACTTCAACAACCTGCTGACCGGCATCATCACCAGCCTGGAATTGATCCAGAAACGGGTGGCCGATTCGCGTACCGACAAGGTCCAGTTCTATGCCGAAGCGGCGCTGAACTCGGCCATGAGCGCCGCCTCCCTGACCCACCGCTTGCTGGCCTTCGCCCGCCAGCAGCCGCTCAATACCCGGCCGGTGGACATCAACGAACATATTCGTTCCCTCGAAGAATTGCTGGCGCGCACCATCGGCGAACACATTGCGCTGAAACTCGAACTGACCTCCAAAGCCGCGATTGCCCTGGTCGACCCAATCCAGCTGGAAAGCGCCGTACTCAACCTGGTGATCAACGCGCGCGATGCGCTGCCGCAGGGCGGGAATATCTGGGTCAGCACCTACGCGGCGTATTCACGCGGTGATCTGAAACTGGCGGACGGGGCGTATGTTGCACTGTCCGTGCGCGATGACGGGACGGGCATCGAACACAATGTGATCGACAAGGTGTTCGACCCGTTTTTTACCACCAAGCCACTGGGCCAGGGCACCGGGTTGGGGTTGTCGAGCATTTACGGGTTCGCCCGGCAATCGGGTGGCGATGCGCACATCCGCAGCGTGGCCCGCCGTGGCACCGAAGTGACCATCATGCTGCCCGCCAGTGCCGATCCGACCACCACTGAATCGGAACAGGCGTCATTGGATCAACAGGGCTTGGGTGAGCATGTGTTGATTGTCGAAGACATGCCGTCGGTGCGCATGTTCGTTGCCGAAGTGTTGGTGGATGCTGGTTACCGCTGCACCCAAGTGGGCGATATTGAAGGCGCCCTGGAGCGCCTGCAAAACGACCCCTCGATTGATCTGATGCTGACCGACGTGGGCCTGCCGCGCATGAATGGTCGTGAACTGGCCGATGTTGCCCGGAGTTGGCGTGAAGGATTACCGATTCTGTTCATGACCGGCTACGCGGAGAACGCACTCAACCGTCAGGTGTTCCTGGGCGAAGGCATGGACATGCTGATCAAGCCGTTTCAGATTAATGAGCTGTTGGACAAGGTCCGACGCACGATCGACCGCGCCTGATAGACCGCCTTCGCGAGCAAGCCCGCTCCCACAGGGAAATGCAATCCAATGTGGGAGCGGGCTTGCTCGCGAAGAGGCCGGTCAAAACACCGCACCTCTCAAGCAGCTCCCAAGGTCCGGGCCAGAAACGGAGCCGTCCGGCTCTTCTTGCTCTTCGCTACTTTCTGCGGCGTGCCGGCCACGACAATTTTCCCACCCTGATCCCCCGCCCCCGGCCCGATATCAATCACCCAGTCACTCTGCGCAACCACGCGCATTTCATGCTCCACCACAACCACCGTGTGCCCCGCCGCCACCAGCGTATTCAACTGCTCAAGCAGCCGGTCAACGTCCCGTGGATGCAAGCCTGTGGTCGGTTCGTCGAGCACGTACAACGTCGCCCCACGCGGGTTGCGTTGCAGCTCGGTCGCCAGTTTGATGCGCTGGGCTTCGCCCCCCGAGAGCTCCGTTGCCGGCTGGCCGAGGCGCAGATAGCCCAGGCCGATATCGCGCAGCACTTCCAGGGATCGGCGAATGCCCGGCTGCTCGGCGAACACCTCGACCGCTTCGTCCACCGTCAACTGCAACACCTGCGCAATGTTCAGATCTTGCCAGATGATCGCCAGCGTCTCGGGGTTGTAGCGAGCACCATGACACGTCGGGCATGGCGCATAGACGCTGGGCATGAACAGCAACTCGACGCTGACAAAGCCTTCACCTTCGCAGGTCGGGCAACGGCCCTTGGCGACGTTGAAAGAGAACTGCCCGGCGTCATAACCCTCGGCCTGGGCCTGGGGTGTGGCGGCGTACAGTTTGCGCACGTTGTCGAACAGCCCGGTGTACGTCGCCAGGTTCGAGCGCGGCGTGCGGCCGATAGGTTTCTGATCGACCTGCACCAGGCGCTTGATCGATCCCAGCCCTGCCGTGACCTGACCGCCGCTGACTTGCGGCGCATCGTCCTCAAGGCTCAACTCTTCAGGCTCGCTGCCGCTCGCGGCACGCCCCAGATGCGCACCCACCAGTTCCAGCAAGGCTTGACTGACCAGGCTTGATTTGCCGGAACCGGAAACACCGGTCACCGAGGTAAAACACCCCAGGGGGAACTCGACGCCGAGGTCGTTCAGGTTGTTGCGCGTGATGCCTTCCAGGCGCAGCCAATCGGTCGCCTTGCGCTGGGTTCTGGCATCAGTAATCTGCTCGGCAAAAAGATAGGCACGAGTCTGCGAGTCTTTGACCTCGGCCAACCCCTGGGGCGGTCCGCTGTACAGAATCCGCCCGCCATGCTCACCCGCCGCCGGGCCGACATCGATCAGCCAGTCTGCACGACGCATGGTTTCCAGATCGTGCTCAACCACAAACAGCGTGTTGCCGGCAGCCTTCAAGCGTTGCAGCGCTTCAAACAGCGCTTCGCCATCCGCCGGGTGCAGACCGGCCGACGGCTCATCCAGCACGTAGATCACGCCGAACAATTGCGAGCCCAATTGAGTGGCCAGGCGCAGTCGCTGCAACTCGCCGGACGACAAGGTCGGCGTGCTGCGCTCAAGGGCCAGATAACCAAGGCCCAGGTCGGTCAGGGTGCTGACCCGCTCCAGCAAATCCTGAGCGATCCGTTGCGCGGCCAGGCGTTTCTCCACCGACAGGTTAGGCGTGTGCCGCACGTCCGGCGCGTTGGCATGAGCGCTGGCGCCGTGGGCCACGCGCTGTTCACGGGCCTCGCGCGTCTGGCTGTGAGTCAACACTTCGCCCGCCTCCTCGGCCTGTTCCAGGTAACTGTGGGCCGCCACGGGCTTCAGCACCTCGGCCACTTGCAGCAACGGCATCTGCGACAGCTCGCCGATGTCGTAGCCGGCAAAGGTCACCGACAACGCCTCGCGCTTGAGCCGTTTGCCGTCGCACAACGGGCACGGGCTGCCGAGCATGAATTGCGCGACGCGCTTCTTCATCAGCGCACTTTGGGAGTGACTGAACGTGTGCAAGATGTAGCGTCGGGCGCCGGTGAACGTGCCCTGATAGCTGGGCTCCATTTTGCGTTTGAGCGCGACTTTGGTTTCTTCGGGGGTGAGCCCGGCATACACCGGAACGGTCGGTGTTTCCTCGGTGAAGAGGATCCAGTCACGCTGCTTTTTCGGCAGATCGCGCCAGGGTTTATCAACGTCGTAGCCCATCGTCACCAGGATGTCGCGCAGGTTTTGTCCTTGCCACGCCGTGGGCCAGGAAGCCACCGCGCGCTGGCGGAGGGTCAGGCTCGGGTCCGGGACCATCAAGGCTTCGGTGACTTCATAGACCCGGCCCAAACCATGACATTCGGGGCAGGCGCCTTGAGGTGTGTTGGGCGAAAAGTCCTCGGCGTACAGCATCGACTGCCCCGACGGATAGCTGCCGGCCCGGGAGTACAGCATACGGATCAAGCTCGACAGCGTCGTCACGCTGCCCACCGAAGACCGCGTACTCGGTGTGCCGCGCTGCTGTTGCAGGGCCACGGCCGGTGGCAGGCCTTCGATGGAATCCACGTCCGGCACACCGACCTGATCGATCAGCCGCCGCGCATACGGCGCCACGGATTCGAAATAGCGTCGCTGCGCTTCGGCATACAGGGTGGAAAACGCCAGCGACGACTTGCCCGAACCCGAGACGCCGGTGAACACCACCAGTGCGTCCCGGGGAATGTCGACGTCAATGTTCTTGAGATTGTGTTCCCGGGCACCGCGTACCCTGACCATGCCGGAAGGAGGATTGGAGGTGCGCGTGGAAGTCATCGGGAGCCCTTATTAGATTGCAGAAAAAAACACAAAACCCTGTAGGAGTGAGCCTGCTCGCGATAGCCGTGACCTGATCATTCCCACGCTCCGCGTGGGAATGCAGCCCGGGACGCTCCGCGTCCCATAAGCGTGACGCAGAACGTCCGTTGAGGCATTCCCACGCAGAGCGCTCATCGTTCTACACAACTCTCGATGAGCGCACGCTGGGCTTCTAATGCGATAACAAACTCACGTATTCGTTGCATCCCTATCCACATGGCTTTAGGACCGGGAGGTCCGTCATTTTTGCGCCCTAAGTAACCTCCCAGGCTTGTGACCAGTAAAACCATCTCGCCCAAAGAAGGAGGTGCAGAGGGCGGTTGACACCGTTTGACCACGATATAGGCCGCTTTCCACTCCGAAGCCTCAAACACCATCTCGCAGCTTAAATCCGGACAAGCACGTCCCAGCATCAGGCCGTAAAGCACGCGCCATGTCGTGATCAAGTACAAACCAATGCAGGGTAACAACCGTTCCTCGGTTTCCAGCTGCAATCGACTGACCTGACAGCCATTCTTCAGCACATTGAAAAACACTTCGATAGACCAGCGTACCCCGTACCATTCAACCACGGTGCTCGCCTGTTCCAGGCGGGTGACCGGTAGACTGGTCAACAGCATCCACTCCAGAGGCTCAACGCCGTCTATGGCGTTTTCTTCACGGGCCAAAACAGCATTGATCGAGACACTGGGCAATTTATAACCCGACCTGTCGGGGGCGCGCAGGGTCACGGTTGCTGCGCGCAATGTGACATCAGCCAGCCGGGCGGGGCGTTGGACGCGCGCTTTGACTTCAACCTTGAGTGTTCCCAAAGAGGGTGCCTGATCCAGTACCGACCACAACTTCCCGTTGTCAGGCCCTGACAAGCGCCTGTCTTGAGCCGCCCGCACGATCCATTGGGCCTGCGTGTCTGGAGCGAATTGCTGATAATCAATAAACCATTCGTACAGATCACCCTCAGCATCGGCGAGGTTGACCACCAAGGTCTGCGGTAGCTGCCCCTGAATCGCGCAACTGGTTTGATAACTGTCAATCCAGCGCTGACTCTCTTTCTCATCAATCCCTTTATCTCGGCGCTCATGGCGGGGGCTTGGTTTATCGCGGCTCCACCACTGAGCATCGACGACGCCCAGACAAATACGTTCGGGGGTAAAGGCAATAGTTGGGTGCAGACGTCGAGAAAACTTCTTCTGCGCCTTGATCGTGCCCATCCCTTTGGGACCGAGATTGACCCATTTGTCCATCTCGGTCGTGTCTTGCGCCAACAGCACCACGGGACTGTTTTGCATCCGTTGCAGGGTCGCGTCCTGATGGGGCCGCAACACCTTCTGGAACGTGACTTTCTCATTATCAAGAAATCGATAAGCCGCCGTCGTTTCTGCCAGCCCTCGACAAGCAGTTGGGATGCTGTTGCCGGGATGATCGGCTAGGCGTCCTAAAAAGCTGGCGAGCCTGGCATTTAAACGGCCATCACCCAAGTCGGCGGTTTTCATTTCGTCCTGTGCCCAATTCAATCATCGCTCTCCATTTCTCCGAGTTTCAAAAATACTTGAAAACAGAGTTATGTAGAACGATGAGCGCAGAGCGTGGGAACGATTATCAACAGGGGATATTCCCACATTGGATGTGGTTAGCCGCTGAGGACGGTGTGGATCATGTGTGTCAGTGCTTCGGGCCCATACGGTTTGCTCAGCAGATGGGTATCGGGGCTGAGCTGGTGATTGCGCGAGATGATGTCCCGGGTGTGGCCGGAGGTAAACAGCACCGCCACTGGGGGATTTTGCACCTTGGCCCAGGCCGCCAGGTCCGAGCTTTTGATCAGGCCGGGCATGACCACATCGGTGAAAATCAGGTTCACCTCCACCCCCTCCAGCAACATCTGCATCGCCTGGTCGCCGTTGGCCGCGGTCAGGACCTGATAGCCCTCTTCGCGCAGTAACTCCACCGCCGAGCTGCGCACCGCTTCGTTGTCCTCGACCACCAGAATGGTTTCGTGCCCGCCCCGGCGGGGTAAATCCCGCACCGTTGTTTCACTGGGCAAAGCTCGCAGGCTGCGTGGAAAGTAAAGTTGCACCCGAGTGCCCTGCCCGACGACGCTGGAGATTTCGATGTGCCCGCCGCTCTGCTTGACGAAGCCGAACACCATGCTCAGACCCAACCCCGTGCCCTGACCGTCGGCCTTGGTGGTGAAAAACGGCTCGAATGCCTGCCCGAGCACTTCGGGTGACATGCCGGCGCCCGTATCAGCCACCGCGACACGCACATACTCGCCGGCCACGATGCCCTTGCCGGCACAGAACCTACGGTCGAGTGCCACATTCTCGGCGCTCAGCTCAATCGTCCCCTCGCCCTGCATGGCGTCACGGGCATTGATCGCCAGGTTGAGAATGGCATTTTCCAGTTGGTTGCGGTCGACGTTGATGTGCCAAGGTGCTTGCGGCACCTGCACATCGATCTGGATGGTTTCCCCCAACGCTCGCTGCAACAGCTCGCCCAGACCTTCGAAGATCTGTTGTGGATCGCACACCGCCGGCGACAACGGTTGGCGGCGGGCAAACGCGAGCAATTGCGAAGAGAGTTTGGCGCCGCGCTCGACGGCCGCAATCGATGCGCTGACCCGGCGTTGCACGTTGGCGTTGTCCGGCTCATGCCGCGCCAGCAAGTGCAGGTTGCCGGCGATCACCTGCAGCAGGTTATTGAAGTCGTGGGCCACACCTCCGGTGAGGCCGCCGATGGCTTCGAGCTTCTGTGATTGGCGCAGTTGCTCTTCAGCGGCCAGCCGCGCATCGACTTCGTCGGCCACGCGCTGCTCGAGGTTGCGGGTGAATTTGAGCAAGGATTCTTCGGCAATCTTGCGTTCGTGAATGTCGATCAACACACCGGGAAAACGGAATGGCTCGCCCTGCTCGTTGAACTCGCAACACCCACTGGCCTGCACCCACAGATAGCTGCCGTCGGGGCGCAGGACCCGATACTCGGCATTGAAGGGCTCGCCGGTTGCCACTGATTGACTGACCTGTTCCTGGACCCAATTGCGGTCATCGGGATGAATCTTTGCTTCAGCGATGTCGGTGCACAGGTCGGCCAGGTTCTGCTCGGCGGGGTAGGAAAAAGTCCGGGCGAAGCGCTCATCGCCGGACAGCACATTGCCCTTGATGTCCCAGACGAACGAACCGAGCAAAGCCCCGGCATTGAGCGCCAGGCGCACCCGTTCGTTGTCGGCGCGATAAGCATCTTCGGCTTGCTGGCGACGACGTTCGGAAATCACATGCTCAGTGGTGTCGACCACCATCGCCATGACCCCGGCCGGGCAACCTTCATCATTGGCGACAGGGCTGTAATAGAGGTCCAGCCAGACGTCTTCAGGGATCCCGTTTCTTAGCAACACCAGCTCTTTATTGCGGTAAGACAAGGTGCCACCCGCCAGGCAGGTGTCGACGACATGTCGATTGAACTCGGCCACTTCCGGCCAGCCCAGCTCCACCGGAGCACCCAGCAGATACGGATGGCGGCCACCGGCAAACACCGAGTAGGCATCGTTATAGATCATGTAGCCCGCCCGGCCCCAGAGCATCACCATCGGCAGTGGGGACGCAAGCATCAGCTGCACCGCGCTGCACAGGCTGGCGGGCCAGGCGTCGATGTTTCCAAGCTCGGTGTGGCTCCAGTCGAACGCGCGGATGCGCCCGGCCATTTCACCGTTCCAGCCGGCACACCCGTGGCTATCAGATAGAAACTGCATCGACTGACTCTGTGTCCCTGTGAGTGGTTGACGTGCGCGATCGCAACTGCTCGAGGACGGCGCGGGCCCGTTTGTTTCGAGCATCGCCGACGCCAATGGTTTCATAGAGGTTAGCCGATTCTGGTCTGCGGATTCTTGTGGTTTTGACTTCCCCCCCCCTGTCGCAACTGCCTTGTGGCGAGGGGATTTATCCCCGTTCGGCTGCGAAGCAGTCGTGAATTCAGACAACACGGTGCATCAGATAGACCGTGTGTTCAGGTTTTACGACTGCTTCGCAGCCGAACGGGGATAAATCCCCTCGCCACAACGGCTACAGATATCGCCGTGAATCATTAGACCTCGATCAGGTGCTTGAACGGGTGGTAGTCGGTTTTGAGTGTGGCGGCGACATCGAGGATGGCCTTCTCGATGCCGTTCAAATGCATGCAGGTCAGTTCGATGGCCGCGCTTTGATTACCGGCTTCGATGTACTCGATCAGCCGCAGGTGCTCGTCGTCGCGACACGCCTCGTGGCTGTCGTCATCCAGGGCGGCGGCGTACAGCGAAGCGCGGGAAATCAGCTTCTGGAACCAGTCCAGCAGCACCGGGTTATTCAGGCTTCGCGCGAGTTTGATGTGGAACTCGCCAAGCAGATGAATCAGTCGTTCATGGTCGCCTCTGCGGTGCGCTTCATCTTCCAGCAGCAAATGATCGCGCAGGTCCTGGGTCACCGCGGTGTCACGTCGACGGCAGAGTTCGCTGACGATGCCGATCTCGATCAAGCGCCGGGTTTCGAACAACGAGCGGATCTCTTCGTCGCTGGGCAACGACACCGACGCCCCTTTATTGGGCTCGATGGTAACCAGCCCATCCGCTTCCAATTGCTTGAGCGCGGCACGAACCGACGTGCGGCTGACATTAAAAAGGTCGGCCAGCGACGCCTCACCAAGCTTCATCCCGGGACGCAACGAACGTTTGCTGATCGCCTCGTAAACCCCTTGGTAGACGCGGTCGACCGTGGTCTTGAGTTTCTTCTCGGTCATCTCAACACTCCTTTAGCGCTAAACAACCGGCCCCTGGCGGTGAGCAGCCATTGGAAAAAGGGGGTTGCACGAGCAGAATAATCCGGTTATTTGTAGATTGCATCCAGATATTGCATACAATAATTAGAGGATTGCACCATTATGGGTCAACCAATAGCTATCGAAGTGCGTAACGTCTTTAAGCGGTATTCCGACGATCCGGGGCTGGCTCCAGCCCTCGACAACGTTTCAGTCGACATTGCCGATAACGAATTCTTCACCCTGCTCGGCCCTTCCGGCTGCGGCAAAACCACCCTCCTGCGCACCATCGCCGGCTTCGAGCATGTCAGCGAAGGCGAGATACGTCTCGCCGGCGAACCGGTCAATGACTTGCCGCCGTTCAAGCGTCGGGTCAACACCGTCTTCCAGAGCTACGCGCTGTTTCCGCACATGAGTGTCGCGCAGAATATCGCCTTCGGCCTCGAGATGCAGGGTCTTGATAGCAAGCAAATTGCGCAGCGCGTCCATGAGATGCTGGCGCTGGTGCAAATGCAACACCTGGCCAAGCGCAAACCGGCGGAATTGTCCGGCGGTCAGCAGCAACGCGTGGCCCTGGCCCGGGCCCTGGCACCGAAACCCAAAGTGCTGTTGCTGGATGAACCGCTGTCGGCGCTGGACCTTAAGTTGCGCAAGGAAATGCAGGTCGAACTCAAGCGCGTGCAGAAGGAAGCCGGGATCACCTTCATTTTCGTGACCCACGATCAGGAAGAAGCGCTGACGCTCTCCGACCGCATTGCCGTGATGTCCGCCGGCAAGATCCTGCAGATCGGCACACCCAATGACATTTACGAACGCCCGCAGCATCAGTTCGTCGCCCAGTTCATCGGCGACATCAACTTTCTCCCCGGCCATCTCAAGCGCGGTCAGCAGAACGAAAAGCTCTTCGTGCCCAACGGCATGCCGGTGGAAATCCCCTGCCCGGCCCAAGGCTTCGACGGCGCGGCCGTGCAATTGGCCTTCCGTCCGGAGCGTTCGCAACTGGTCGACCCTACGCAACCGCATCACCTGCGCGGCGTGATTGAAGCGGTGTTGTATGTCGGCACCGCGACCCTTTACCAATGCCGCTTGAACAACGACATCAAAGTCATGCTGCGCGAGAACAACGAAGGCCTGAACCGCGGCCGGGTGGTCGGTGATCGCGTCGCGGTCAACCTGCCGCCCCACGCCTGCCTGTTGATGGAGGCTTGAGATGAGCGTCAGCAGCACTTCTCCCGCCCTTAACCGTGCGCTATTGCTCAGCCCGGTGGTTTTGACTTTGCTGGCGCTGATTGCCATTCCGCTGGGCATCATGGGCTACATCAGCCTGTTGCCGCGCAACGTGTATGGCGGCGTCGACTGGCAGGCCGACTGGCAATTGCAAAGCTACGTGCAACTGTTTTTCCAGGAAGGTTTCGACGGTGAACTGGAACTGAACTGGGTCTACGCCCAAGCGTTGTTGCGCTCGGTGTTCCAGGCCGGTGGCACCACCGTGTTGTGTTTCCTGTTCGGCTTTCCGGTGGCGTTGTGGATGTCGAGCCTGACCCCGCGTCGGCGCAACCTCATGGTCTTGCTGATCACCATTCCGTTCTGGACCAACCTGCTGATCCGCAACTACGCGTGGCTGATCATCCTGCGCGAGCACGGCTGGGTTGCGCAAAGCCTCAACGCAATGTTCCCCCAGGCTGGCGGCATCACCCTGCTCTACAACGACTTCGCGGTCAGCGTCGGGCTGGTCTACAGCTTCCTGCCGTTCATGATTTTGCCGATCTACTCGACCCTGGAGAAACTCGACTGGCGCCTGGTGGAGGCCGCCTACGACCTGGGTGCCAATCGCTGGCACGCGCTGAAGCGGATCATCCTGCCGCTGTCGATGCCGGGAGTGATTGCCGGTGCGCTGCTGGTGTTTGTGCCGAGCCTCGGCGCCTTCATTACCCCGGCGATTCTCGGCGGTGGCAAGACGCTGATGATCGGCAACCTGATCCAGCAACAGTTCGGCACCGCGCGCAACTGGCCGCTGGGCAGTTCGCTGTCGTTCCTGTTACTGGGGATTCTGCTGCTGTCGCTGGTGGGCTACGCGCTCTACAGCCGCAGCGCCGCCAAAACCCTACGTCGGGGAGCCACCGCATGATCGCCCTGCACCTGAAAAAACTGCCACTGACCCGCGAAGTCAGCCTGCTGATCCTGGCCTATCTGTACGTGCCGATCTTTGTCCTGATCGCCTACAGCTTCAACGCCAACCGCTCGGCGACAGTGTGGACCGAGTTCTCCTTCGCCTGGTACGGACGGATTCTGGCCAACCCGTCGATCCAGACCGCGGCGTTGAATTCGATCATCGTCGCCAGCATCGCCACGGTCTGCGCCACGGCGATTGCGCTGCTCGCGGCGCTGGCGACGTACCGGCCGTTCTATGGACAGAAGATCGTCGAGGGAGGGATCAACCTGCCGCTGATCCTGCCGGAGATCGTCACCGCCGTGGCCACCCTGCTGCTGTTCATGGCGCTGGGGATCAAGCTCGGATTGCTGACGGTGATCGTCGCGCACATCGGCTTTTGCATTCCCTTCGCCTACCTGCCGATCCGCGCTCGCTTGAACGATCTGGACAAGAGCCTGCTGGAGGCGGCGAACGATCTGTACGCCAACCCGTGGCAGGTGTTTCGCCGGGTGACGTTGCCGCTGTTGTGGCCGGCGGTGCTGTCCGGCTCGGTGCTGGCGTTCGTGGTCAGCCTCGACGATTTCATCATGACGTTTTTTGTCGCCGGGCCGGGTTCAACCACCTTGCCGGTGTACATCTTCTCGGCGATCAAGGCCGGCGTGACACCGGAGATCAACGCGATCTCGACCCTGATGCTGTTGATTTCCATCGTGCTGGTGGTGCTGGCCTTCTGGCTGGGACAGCGCGGCAAAAACCAATAATCCTGGAGCGCACAAAAACATGAAAATGAAAAACCTGTGTTTCGCCGTCACCGGTCTGGCCCTGAGCTGCTTCACCGCCCTCAGCGTCCAGGCCGCCGAACCCAAACAATTGTTCTTCTACAACTGGACCGACTACTACCCGGTCGACCTGCTGGCCAAGTTCGAAAAGGAGACCGGGATCAAGGTCACCATGGACGGCTACGACAGCAACGAAACCCTGCTGGCCAAGTTGCAGGCCGGCGGCGCGGCGTATGACGTGATTGTGCCGTCGCAGTCGATCATGCGCACCTTGATCAACCAGAACTTGCTGCTGCAAATCGACGCAGCCACCCTGCCCAACTTCCAATACGTCAAACCGGCGTTCCGCGACCCGAGCTTCGACCCAGGCCGCAAGTTCTCCGCGCCGTACTTGTGGGGCACCACCGGGTTCTCCTATGACAGCGCGCGCGTGCCCGGCGGCAAACTCGATGACTCGTGGAAAGAGTTCTTCGAGCCGCGCAAGGAACTGCAAGGTCAACTCGCCGCCCTCGACACCTCCAGCAGCGTGATCAACGCCGCCAGCCACTACCTGAACGTCGATGAATGTAGCGAAAACCCGCAGGACGCCAAGCGAATTCTGGAGCTGCTGCAAAAACAGAAGCCGTTCCTGAAGATGTACAGCTCGGACAACACCGTCGACCGCATGGCCTCCGGCGAGGTGATCATGATGCAGAACTGGAACGGCTCGACCGCACGCGCCACGTTGCAGAAGAGCACCATCAAGTACGTCTATCCGCGTGAAGGCCTGGCGATGTTCCAGGACAACTTCGCCGTGCCGAAAAGCGCGCCGCACCCCGGCAACGCGAAGATCTTCATCGACTGGATGATGAAACCGGAAAACGCCGCCGCCGTGTCCAACGCGATTGCCTACGCCAACGGCATCCAGAGCGACAAGCTGCTCGACGCCAAGTGGAAAGTCATGGACGCCATCAACATGCCCGACGAATTCGCCTCGCGCCTGCGCCCGGAGAAAGAGTGCAGCAACAAGGCGCGGGAGTTGCAGGATCGGGTTTGGTCGAAGCTTAAGGGCTGATTGGCTGACTTGAGACCGAGTCGCGGCCTTCGCGGGCAAGCCTCGCTCCTACGGGATTCGCGTTGAATAACAACGTTATGATCGACAACGAACTGTAGGAGCGAGGCTTGCCCGCGAAGAGACCAGCGAATACACCACCCAATTTGAGGCTTGATATGACCCAACCCCGCTGGCTGCGCAATGTGCGGCCCTACGGTTCAACCGCCAAAGACCTGCTGATCGAAAACGGCCTGTTCAAGCAACACCGCCCGGCATCGACGGCGGTCCTCACCGCCACCGACATCGACGGCCAAAACCAGCTCCTCACCGCTGCCCTGGTCGAAAGCCATGTCCACCTCGACAAAACCCTCTGGGGCCAACCCTGGCGTGCGAACAGCGCCGGGCCGACGCTCAAGGATTACATCGCCAACGAGCGCCGCGTGCTGCGTGAAGTCGACGCGCCCATCGCCCAACGGGCTGGCGCGCTGCTGGAAAACTGCATCGCCCGGGGCTCGCTGACGATGCGTTGCCACGTCGACATCGACCCGGAATTCGGCCTGCGCCATGTCGAGGCCATGCAACAACTGCGCGACACCTACCGTGACCTGATCGACCTGCAACTGGTGGTGTTCCCGCAAACCGGCCTGATCAGCCGTCCCGGCACCGCCGAACTGATGCGTGAAGCCATGGCGCTGGGCGTGGAAAACGTCGGCGGCCTCGACCCGTGCGGCATCGACAACGACCCGGTCGCGCAACTCGACTTCGTCTTCAAACTGGCCAGCGAATTCGACCGGGGCGTCGACATTCACCTGCACGACAAAGGCGAACTGGGCCTGTGGCAAGTCGCGTTGATCGCTGACTACACAGAGCGCTTCGGGCGGCAGGGTCGGGTGATGATCAGTCACGCGTACTGCCTGGGGATGTTGCCGTGGAATCAAGTGAAACCGGTGGCCGAACGCTTGGCGGCATTGAGGATTTCGCTGATGAGCTCGGCGCCCGCCGATTGCGCGGTGCCGCCGTTCCTCGCGTTGCGCGAGGCAGGGGTAAATGTGTGCCTGGGTTCGGACGGCATTCGCGATGCCTGGTCTCCGATGGGCAACGGCGACATGCTGGAACGGGCGATGCTGTTGGCGTTCCGCTTTGATTTGAACAAGGACGATGAACTGGCGGCAGCGTTCGAAGCGGCCACGGTGAATGGTGCTCGGGCGCTGGGCCGTGAAGGTTATGGCCTGGACATCGGCCAGCCTGCGGACTTCCTGCTAATGCCGGTGCAGACGCTGGGTGAAGCTGTGGTCTCACGACCCGTGCGCGAGGTTTATCGCGGTGGTGAGTTGATCGCTACGGGCGGCCGTCTACTGGACAGCCGCTTGTGAAACGCATCGGCCTGAAAGCCAGTTGCGTGGTCGGCTTCGACGGCACGCAGCACGTGCTGTGGCGCGACGGTGAAGTGGTGTTCGAAGGCTCGCGCATTGTGTTTGTCGGGCGTGATTATGCGGGGCCGGTGGATCAGTGGGTCGACTATGGCAACGCGCTGATCGGCCCGGGTTTCATCGACCTGGATGCACTCGGGGACCTGGACTCCACGGTGCTGACGCTGGACAACGGCGATGAACGCGACATGGGTCGGATGTGGTCCGAGGACTCTCTGGCGGCGGGTCCGCGCGAGAGCTTCAACCCCGACGAAGAAGTCTTCAAATACCGCTACGCCTTCACTCAACTGATCCGCAACGGCATCACCACCGCCATGCCGATCACCTCGATGTATTACCGCGAGTGGGCCGAGACCTACGACGAATTTGCTGCCGTGGCGGGTGTGGCTACCGAGTTGGGGCTGCGGACTTACCTCGGCCCCTGCTATATGAGCGGCATGAGTTATTGGCGTGCCGATGGCACCCTCGGGCATCACTGGGATGAAGCGCGGGGAATGGCCGGGCTGGATGCGGCTGTGCGGTTTTTCCATGATTTCGAGGGTACGCACAAGGGTTTGATTCGTGGCGCGTTGTTGCCGGATCGCATCCAGACGTGCACCCCGGCACTGCTGCAACGCACCGCCGCGCTGAGTCGCGAACTGAACGCGCCGATGCGTCTGCATTGCTGCCAAGGGCTGGGTGAAGTGGCGATCGTCGAGCAACTGCGCGGTGTGTCGCCGCTGCGCTGGTTGCAGCAACTGGACCTGCTGACCCCGCGCAGCCTGCTCCCCCACGGCCTCTACACCTCAGGCGATGACGATCTGCAACGTCTGGTGGATGGCGGCGCCAGTCTGGTGCATTGCCCGGTGGTGTTTGCCCGCGACGGTGAGGCGCTGAATTCCTTTGGTCGTTATCGGGCCAAGGGCATCAACTTCGCGTTGGGCACCGACACCTGGCCGGCGGACTTGCTGGAGAACATGCGCCAAGGCTTGAACATCGCACGTTTGAAGGAAGGCGGCAGCGCTCTGACCAGCACGCTGGATATGTACAACGCCGCCACGCTCGGCGGCGCCAACGCCTTGGGCCGCGACGATCTTGGCCGCCTGGCAACCGGGGCCAAGGCTGACATCACGGTGTTCAGCCTTCGCGGCTTGCACCTGGGACCGTTGTTCGATCCGCTGAAAAACCTGGTGCTGGCCGGTCGCGGTGACGACTGCATCGCCAGTTACATCAACGGCCGCTGCGTCATGCAGGACGGTCAGGTTCAAGGCATCGATTACCCCGCCCTGCAACGCCAGGCCCAACAACAATTCGAAAAACTGATGCGCAGCCACAGCGACCGGGCCTTTGGTCAACCGGACTGGAAAACCCTGTTCAAACCGGCCATTCCGTTCGCCGACGACTACAGCGCACACGCGCCGCTGAGCGCAATCGATCCCCTTCTTTAGAGATGTCTGCCTATGCAAAGCTTCGACTTCAGCACATTGAGTGCCCGGGATAAATACAAGATTCTGATCGGCAGCGTCGTGCCTCGACCGATTGCGCTCGTCACTACGATTGATGGCGAGGGCCGGATCAATGCCGCGCCGTTCAGCTTCTTCAACGCGCTGTCCGCCGACCCGCCGATCCTCGCGCTGGGCGTGGAGAACTACGGCGATCAAAGCCCCAAGGACACGACTCGCAACATCCAGCTCAATCAGGAATTCACCGTCAACATCGTCAGCGATGCGCTGGTGGAGGCGATGAATGTGTGTGCGGTGCCCTTCGCTCCCGGGTTCGATGAGTTGACGGCGGCGGGACTTACTGCAATTGCCGGCACCACGGTCAAATGCCCGCGTATCGGCGAGGCGCCGGTGGCGTTGGAATGTCGGCGGATGATGGCGCTGTCCATCGGGCAGTCGCGGGAGATTATCTTTGGGGAAGTGTTGATGGCGCATGTGCGGGACGAATTGATCGACCCGAAAACCTTGTACATCGATCAGCTGGGGCTGGATGCCATTGGGCGCATGGGTGGGCATGGCTATGCGCGAACCCGGGATTATTTTGATTTGCCGACGCGGTCGTTGCAGGCGTGGACGGATGCGCCTGGGGGTGGGGAGCGGTTTTGGCCTGAGGTCAAATGATCCTTCCCTGGCTGATCGTTCCCACGCTCTGCGTGGGAATGCAGCAAGGGACGCTCTGCGTCCCAACAGCGGACGCGGAGCGTCCGGGGATGCATTCCCACGCGGAGCGTGGGAACGATCTCACTGGGTTCAGTCAGTACCGTATTTCGGCGAACGCGGTCCGTACAGCAGGCCCGCGGGCTGCCCAGCCGACAGCAGTCGCGCACTGGTCACGCCGGCAATCGGGTGGCCGGCGTCGGTGGAGCTGTTGATCACTTGCTTGACCGCTGCCGTAATCAGCATACCCACCAAACCACCGCCACCGTTGTTGCCGCCCTCTTCGCTCGAAGCCCGGGCCGAGCCGGTCCACAGGGTGGTGCCGCTCTTGAGGTCCACCAGTTTCGCGGTGGCAGTCACCACGGTTTCACTGCTGATGATCATGTAGCGAGTGCCGTAGTCCGTCACGGTGATGTACAGCGCCGCATCGGCACCGAAGATTTCCTGCAGCTTGTTGGCCGGTGCCTGGTGAATGTCCGCCGGTGTGGTCAGGCCGTTCTGGCGGAATGTCTCATCGACCAGGGTGATCGGCAGCACGTAGTAACCGGCTTCCGCCAGCGGGTACGTGACCTGTGACAACATGCTGTAGGACGCCTTGACGTCCGGCGAGTTATTCAGCGGCGGCAGCACCAGAATGGTTTTCGGACGGGCTTGCTTGTACGCCGAATAGTCCACGGTCTTGGGGCTGACGCAGCCACCGAGCACGGCCAGCGCCAGCAGCCCGGCCATCAGTTTCAATGAGCGCGCGATCATTGGGTGTCTCCGGTCTTGGCGTTTTTAAGCAGAAAATCCATGTACGGCGTCGACTCGGGAAACAGGGTTTTCTCGGTCCTGAACTGCTGCACCATCTGATCGTCCTTGCCCATGCTCAGATACAACAGACCCAGGTGAGCGTGGTAGCCAGGCGGCGGTGTCTTGCCGGTGGACTTGATCTTCTGCAGGTCGCGTTCCAACGCTTCGGCCTGAGCTTCCTTGGGTTCTTCACCCTTGAAGTACTCGTAGACCTCAGGCTGGTAGCTTTCCCACTGGTAAAGGGTTTTCGGGCCGGCGCAACCGGCCAACAGACCGCTGACCAGCAATGTCGACGCCATCAGCGCCCACGACACATAAGTCTTGAACATGCTTGTACCGCTCCTTGTCATCAACCTTGATCAGTTACCCGGTTTCCATGCCCCGGCGTTCATCCCGTCCACCAGGCGATTGATCGCCTCGCGCATGGCCAGGTCGAGCACCTTGCCGTTGAGGGTCGAATCGTAGGCAGCGGTGCCGCCGAAGCCGATGACTTCACGGTTGGACAAGGCGTACTCGCCCGCACCCTGAGTCGAATAAACCACTTCGGACGTGCTGATGTTGACAATGTTCAGGTTGACCTTGGCGTAGGCCACCTGGGTCTTGCCGCGACCGAGAATGCCGAACAGCTGATGATCGCCGGTCTCTTTGCGGCCGAACTCGGTGACGTCACCGGTCACCACAAAATCAGCACCCTTGAGGCGCTGGGACTGGCCCTTGATCGCGGCTTCTTGCTGGATCTCGCCCATGTTGTCGCGGTCCAGCACGCTGAAGCGGTTGGTCTGCTGCAAGTGAGTGATCAGGATGGTCTTGGCCTGACCGCCGAGGCGATCCACGCCGTCGGAGAAGATCCCGCGCATGTAGCTCGAACGGTTGTCGAACTTGCCGACGGCCATGGGTACACGAACACCGTTGTAAACCACGCTGGCGCTTTCGACTTTTGCAATCGGCAAGGCGCGCGAGCTTTCGGTGGCACACCCGGCCATTGCGCCCAAGAAGGCAATCGCTGCCGCCGATACCAACATCCGAGAGATCATTCTCACTGTGCATTCCTTCTGAAAAAACGGTTTATCCCGGCACGGCCATAGCCAACCGCTGCGGGTTGCAGCGGCGAAAAAGCGAGGGGAATCAGATCGACAATCGACGTGCGGGACGTCGGCGGCCGGCATTATGCCAAAGTGCCACCACTGAGAACAGTGTTTAATTTTTATTGGCGCCAATACATTGGCTGCCGCGATCGTTCCCGCTCCGCGTGGGAACGATCAGTGGCGTTCAGTGATTGGGATCAGCGGAAATCGCGGCTGCGCACGCTGATGCCGTCCAGCAGTGGGCTCAGGTCGCTCAGCCGTCCGGCAATCAGGTGCCGCACCTCGCCTTCTTTTTCCCAGCGGCCATCGACCTTGAGCAATTGCGAGCCGACCAATACCTGGCGTTGCCGGTCGGCGAGGTCGCGCCAGACGATGACGTTGACGTTGCCGAACTCGTCTTCCAGGGTGACGAAGGTCACACCGCTGGCAGTGCCCGGCCGTTGCCGACCGGTGACCAGCCCCGCGACGCTGACCGGTCGCCCGTGTTCGACCTCCATCAGTTCTTTCGAGCTGCGGCAGCGTCGGGCTTTCAATTCACCGCGCAGCAACGCCAGCGGATGCGGACCGAGGGTGGTGCCGACACTGTTGTAGTCCGCCAGCAGGTCCTCGCCCACGGTGGGTTTGGGCAGATAGATCGCGGGTTCTTCCTGACTCGGCAGACCGGCAAACAAACCGAGCTGTTTCTGCACCCCCGCCACTTCCCAGCGCGCCCGATGACGGTCACCGGCCAGGCCACGTAGCGCACCGGCATCGGCCAGTTGCTCCTGGGCACGGGCATCGAGTCGCGCGCGCTCGCCCAGGTCGGCGATGTCGACAAATACCCCCTTCGCCCTCGCCGCTTCGATGCGCCGGGCATCGTCCTCGCGAAAGCCCTTGATCATCCGCAACCCCATGCGAATCGCCGGCTGCGCACCGGTGATCGGTTCCAGGCTGCAATCCCAGTCACTGGCGCGCACGTCCACCGGGCGAATCTGCAAATGATGCCGGCGCGCGTCCTGCAGAATCTGGTCCGGGCTGTAGAAACCCATGGGCCAGCTGTTGATCAGCGCACAGGCGAAGGCCGCCGGCTCATGGCATTTCAACCAGCAACTGGCGTAGGTCAGCAAGGCGAAACTGGCGGCGTGGGACTCGGGAAAACCGTAGCTGCCAAAGCCCTTGATCTGTTCGAAGATCTGCGCGGCGAACTCCGCCGTGTAGCCGTTTTTCTTCATCCCGGCGGCCAGCCGATCCTTGTGCGGTTCCAGTCCACCGTGGCGTTTCCAGGCGGCCATGGAGCGACGCAACTGATCGGCCTCGCCGGGGCTGTAGTCGGCGGCGACAATTGCAATCTGCATCACCTGCTCCTGAAACAGCGGCACGCCCAGGGTTCGTTTGAGCACGACTTCCAGTTCCGGCGAGGGATAGGTTTCGGGCTCTTCCTTGTTCCGGCGGCGCAGATACGGGTGCACCATCCCGCCCTGAATCGGCCCCGGACGGACGATGGCCACCTCAATCACCAGGTCGTAGAACTTGCGGGGCTTGAGTCTGGGCAGCATCGACATTTGTGCCCGGGACTCGATCTGGAACACGCCGATGGTGTCGGCACGGCCGATCATGTCGTAGGTTAACGAGTCTTCGGACGGGATCGTCGCCAGGCTCAAGTCCTGATTGCGATGACGGCGTAGCAGATCAAAACAGCGGCGGATCGCGCTGAGCATGCCCAACGCCAAAATATCCACCTTGAGCAGGCCCACCGCGTCGAGATCGTCCTTGTCCCACTGAATGATGGTGCGCTCGGCCATGGCGGCGTTTTCCACAGGCACCAGACTGTCCAGCGGCTGCTCGGAAATCACGAAACCGCCGGGGTGCTGGGACAGGTGGCGAGGGAAACCGATCAGTTGTCCAGTCAAACTCAGCACCCGCCGCAGCACCGGGCTCTCGGGGTCGAACCCGCCTTCAAGCAGGCGTTCCACGGGGGGTGTTGCATCGCTCCAGTGGCCACAGCAATCGGCCAGGGCGTTGATCTGATCCGGCGGCAACCCCAAGGCCTTGGCCACATCACGCACCGCGCCGGCGGCGTGATACGTGCTGACCACCGCCGTGAGCGCGGCGCGGGTCCGGCCATAACGCTGGAACACGTACTGCAAGACTTCCTCGCGACGTTCGTGTTCGAAATCGACATCGATGTCCGGCGGTTCATTGCGCTCTTTGGAGAGAAAGCGTTCGAACAACAGCGTGGTGCGATCCGGGTCGATTTCCGTGATGCCCAAGGCAAAACACACCGCCGAGTTCGCGGCAGAACCACGGCCCTGACAGAGGATTTCTTGCGCGCGGGCGAACCGCACAATGTCGTGAACCGTAAGGAAGTAGCTTTCATAGCCCAGCTCGGCGATCAGCTCCAGCTCCTTATCGATCTGCACCAGCACCTTGGCTTGCGGACCGTCTGGCCAGCGCCACGCGATCCCCTCGTCAGTCAGATGCCGCAGCCAGGACGTGGCCGTCTGGCCTTCCGGCACCAGCTCGCGGGGATACTGGTAACGCAACTGGCCGAGGTCAAAAGTGCAGCGCCGGGCAATGGTTAGCGTTTCATCGAGCAGTGCTTGCGGGTAGATCGATTGCAGGGCATCGAGGCTGCGCACATGCCGCTCGCCGTTCGGATGCAGCCGCAACCCGGCCTCGGCCACCGGCAGGTGATGACGGATCGCGGTCATGGTGTCCTGCAAGGCGCGCCGCCCACGGGTGTGCATGTGCACATCGCCATTGGCCACCGCGGGAATCCGCAGTTCCCGCGCCAGGGTCAGCAGTGCGTCCAGTCGCCGGGTGTCGTCCTGACCGCGATGCAACTGCACCGCCAGCCACAGGCAATCGGTGAACGTCTGTTTCAGCCAGTGACCGCTTGCAACATCATCGACTGTGTCCGGCACCCACAACGCCAACAGCCCCGGCATCGGCTCGCTGAAGTCCTCACGCAGCACCTGGTACTGACCTTTCTGTGTACGGCGCCGCGCCCGGGTAATCAGCCGGCAAAGGGTCTGGTAACCCTCAAGGTTTTCCACCAGCAGCACCAGTTTCGGACCGTCCTCGATGCGGATTTCGCTGCCGATGATCAGCGGCAGCTCCACCGACCTGGCCGCTTGCCAGGCACGGACGATGCCGGCCAATGTGCATTCATCGGTGATCGCCAGCGCTTGATAGCCGTGCTTTTTCGCCCGCTGAAACAGCTCGAGGGCACTGGAAGCACCGCGCTGGAAACTGAAGTTCGACAGGCAGTGCAGCTCCGCATACTCGACGCTCATGCGAACCAGCCTTGCAGCCACAGCGGGCCGCCCTCACCCACCGCACGGTAGGCCCAGCCCTGCTGACCGGAACGGGTTTCGATCAGGTAGTAATCGCGGCGCACGTCGTCGCCGTCCCACCAGCCGGACTCGATGCGCTCCGGCCCCATGAGAATCCGCGTCGAGCCTTCGTGTACGGCCTGCGGCTCCGTCAGCAACCAACCCGGACGCTGCACCCCCGCCAACCCCGCGCAAAGTTGACTGTCGGCCCGCGCCTGCCACGCGCACTCTGGCCGATGATCGGCCTGAAAGCGCAAGCCGTGCACCGCCTCATCTCCAAGCCGCGCACGCAGGCGTTCGCGCAGTTGCTCCCAGGGCAAGGACTGCTGCGGACGGTCGTCGAACAGTTCCTGACGCTGCGGGACGAAGCTCGGCAGGTCTTCGGCGCGCAGCCGAAAACCGCGCACCGGGGCCTCGACCTGGACCTGTTCCAGCCGCCCCCGGGCCAGTTCGAAGAGCATCGCCGGATCGCGCTCGGCGCTGAGCAGGCCGACCTTGATCACCGTGTCCGGCAAGCCGGCGTGCTCCAGGTGCAGGTCGAAACGCTGCACGCCACTGTCCCGGCCGCAGAGGAATGCCGACAGATCGCCGGTCAAGCGCCGTAATGGAAACAGCAGCGCCTGATGGGACTGCACATCGAAATTGAGTTCGATGCGCACATCAAACCGGTCCGGCGGCAGGTAGAACGCCAGCGCCAGCCGCCGCTCACCGAACAAGGCATCCAGGTGCTTGAGCACCTGTGCCTCGAAACGTCGCGCCAGGCTATTGCGCGGCAACGCCTGCACCTGACTCAAGGTGCGCAACCCCATGCGCGACAACGCCGTGGCCACCGCCGGCTCCAGGGCAACCCGGTCGACGGGCAACTGCCCCAGGTGATAGCGCAAGGCTTGATCGTCCGGCACCACCAAACCGTCATACACGTTGGCCAACACCCGCGCGGCCACCGGGTTGGGCGCGGCGACGATCCTATGACGAAAGCCCAGCTCACCGAGCTCAGCGCGCAACCGCGCCTCGAACTGCGGCCAAGGCCCGAACAACCCCAGGCTCGATTCAATCTCAAACACCACGGCACGCGGGTAATGCACGCTGACCTGAGAGCTGAAGCGATAGGCCCATGCCGCCAGGAACTGCTGCCAGTGTTCGATCTCGGCGACGTCGTATTCGGCCGTGACAAAGCCTTTGCTCAAGGCTTGCGCAGCGGTCATCGACTGGCCCGGACGCAAGCCCAGCGCCCGCGCCGGAGCGTTGACGGCTTGCAGCACCCGACGTTGCGCGGGGCCGGTCAGCAGCGCCAACGGCTCATCAGGATCGGGGCGCTGACGCAGTACCGCGTCCAGCGCCAATTGCGGGAAGAGAATGCACACCCAGCGCATGGCAACCTCAATGCCCCACGGGAAAGGCAATCGGCGCCGAACGCGCCAACCCGCCCCGACACTTGAGCACGCGCAACTGTGCAGGCCTGACATCGATGGCGATGCGCAAGGCCGCGGGCGAAGGGTTGATGGCTTCGTTGATCGAGCGGTAGGCGAACGCCAGGGTCGAGCCGGTTTCCGCCGCCACCTGCAAGCGCCGCAGCGCACGGTCATCGGCCTTGTGCGGCCAGCACAGCACCGCACCGCAACTGCCCGAACGCAGGCATTGTTCCGCTGCCCACAGTGCATCGCGTTCGCTGGCCTGGATGATCGACAACTGGCGCAAATCAACCCCGGCGTTCTGCCAGGCCTGGGGATACGGCACGTAAGGCGGCGCCACCAGCACGATACGTTCGCCCGCCGCCGACAGCCGCGCCAGCGCCGGCCACACCAGTTGCAACTCGCCAACGCCCTGCCCGGCCAGGAGGATTTCCGTCAACGCTGCTTCCGGCCAACCGCCAGTGGGCAACGCCGCATCCAGCGCAGCATGCCCGGTGGGTTGCGGGCTGACAGCCGGTGGCGCAGGCCGGCCCTTCCAGACCTGGCCGCCATTGAACAGCGTGTCCAGCGCAACGACGGCGCCCATCACCCTTGCCTCACCAGACCGCAGAACACCCCTTCGATGGCCAGGTCCTGATTGGCCTCGACGATGATCGGCTTATAGGCCGGGTTGCGTGGCAGCAACCGGACAACGTCGCCGACCCGCTCGAAACGCTTGATGGTGACTTCGCCGTCGAGCCGCGCCACGACGATCTGGCCATTGAGCGCCTCGGGATTGCGGTGCACGCCCACCAGATCGCCGTCGAGAATGCCGTCCTCGATCATCGAATCCCCCTGGACCCGCAGCATGTAGTCCGGCACCCGCGAGAAGATCGACGGATCGAGCAGCAAGCGGCTGTGCACCTCGGCATCGGCACTGATCGGCGAACCCGCCGCGACCCGACCGAGTACCGGGATGTCCAGCAACTCGGGCCGCGCCGGTTGCCCGAGCAAACGAATGCCCCGGGCCTGATGCGCATTGACCTCGATAAAACCGGCCTCGGTCAGCGCCAGCACATGCTTGCGCGCCACGCTGCGGGAGGCGAAACCAAACGCCTCGCTGATTTCAGCGAGGCTCGGAGACTGACCGTGCTCCGCGATTCGATCACGGATAAAGGTCAGGATGGCGGTACGGCGGGGAGTTAAAGTCGTCATGGAGTACATTTGTACTCTTTCGGCATTTTCCTGGCAAGGACCGCCAGTCAGCTCAAGCCACGAGACGCCAGAAACCCTGCGATGTAATCGATGAAAGCCAGCACTTTGGCGGTTGCCCGTCGATGACTGGGGTAAACCGCCAGAATGTACGAGCCGAAGCTGTCCGGATCGATGTCGTAATCGGCCATCACCCGCACCAGCCGGCCATCCGCCAGATACGGCGCGGCACTCCACAACGGCGTGTGCAGCAAACCACGTCCTGCCAACGCGTTGTCCAGCAGCAGGTCGTAATTGTCGCTGCGCAACCGTGGCGACTGCGGTTGCGCCAGGCTCAAACGCTGCCCGTCACGCTCGGCCCACCAGAATTCGCGGCTGAGCAACGGATGCCGGTAGAGCAGCCATTCGTGGTCATCGAGGGTGTGCGGCGTGACCGGTAATCCCTTGCGCGCCAGATACGCCGGGCTGGCGCACAACGCCAGGCGATTGCTGCCGACGACGCGAGCAATCAACCCCGGCAAGTCGTCATGCCCCTCGCGCAACGCCAGGTCATAGCCGCTTTCCAGCAGATTGACGAACTCATCGCACAAATCCACTTGCAGGTTGATCTGCGGGTATTGCTCCAGAAAACCGCCGCACACCTGATCGAGAAAAGCCTGCCCGTACGCCAGCGGCGCGGTGATTTTCAGGTTACCGCGCAGGCCATGCTGCAACTGCTCGATTTCCTCGCCGGCCTCCTCCAGCCGCTGCAAGACCTGCCGCGCGGTTTCCAGATAAAGACGACCCGATTCGGTCAGCAAAATCCGTCGGGTGCTGCGCTCGAACAACCGGGCGCCGAGTTCCGCTTCGAGGTGATTGACCGCTTTGGTCAAGGCCGACGGGGTCTTGCCCAGTTGCTCGGCGGCGCGGCTGAAACTGCCCAGTTGCGCCGTGACCACGAACATTTTCAATGCACCCAACTTGTCCATTCTTTTTCCATTCAGGCAAAAACGTTTTTCGTGAGCCAGGCGTTCTGCTTGCCGTGACAAGCCACTAATCTGGCCATCAGACGCAATAACAAGGAAACATTCAATGAAAAGATTCATCCCGAATCTATTGATGGTCGCAGTCAGTTTTGCCTCGATGGAAGCCATGGCAGCCGCCGATCTGGTGCTGATCAATGGCAAGATTTTCACCGCCGACCGCGCCCAACCGAAGGTGCAGGCATTGGCGGTACAGGATGGCAAAGTGCTGCAAGTCGGCAGCGATGCGCAGATCAAGGCCCTGATCGACTCAGGCACCAAAGTCGTCGACCTCGGCGGAAAAGCCCTGATGCCAGGCCTGATCGACAGCCATTCCCACGCGGTTTTCGGCGGCCTGGAGATGGTCTCGGCCAATATGGAAGATGAGGTGGTCGACCTCGACGAACTGGAAAAAGCCGGCGAAGACCCGGTTGAGGCTGCTGACGAGGTGCTGGGCGAGCTTGCCGGAATCGCCGAGGCCGAGTGCGGCTTCGATGACGGCCACCGGGGTCGGGACGCTGGCGAAGGTCACCAGACCGAGGTTCCAGTGATGGCTGGCGGCGAGTTGCCAAAATAGAAGGCAGAACAGCAGCGAGGCGGCTCTTGGAGTCCAGCGTAAATATGATCCGAACACAATTCATCCTCTCAACCGAGAACCCTGTAGGAGCGAAGCTTGCTCGCGAAGGTGTGTCAGCTAAGTCAATTTTGGCTGACACACCTTCGCGAGCAAGCTTCGCTCCTACAGGGATCAGTGCGTCTGGGGTTTAGCGAACGGCAACGGCCTGGGTGGTGGCGTCGGTGAAGTCGAGGACTTTGCCGCCCTGGGCCGTGGCGAATTGTTGGGCCTGGCCTTTGAGCAGGAATGCACTGAGGCGCCCCTTTGCATCACTGGCAAACCACGCCTGATCCGCCAGCAATTTGATCCCGCTGTCACTCGCCTGGGCATACACGGCGCGGATGTTTTTGCCTTGCTGCTTCAGGCTGGCCAACGCAGTGAATGCCGACTCCGCCGAGGCGTACTGACGGACCTTAGGCTCGCCACGCACCCAGATCTCGGCCACATGACTGAAGTCGGTGATGGCTTTGCCGCTCGCCGCATCCACGCCGTTGAGCGGTGTCTGTGCGTAGTTGGCCAGTTGCGCGGTGTAATCCAGGTTTGAGGCCTTGAACGCGGCGCGGATGTACTGGTCATCGATAAAGGTATTGAGATCGAGCCCACGATCAGCCTTCTTCAACAGCTTGAGGGTGTCGATCGCCGTGCCCACGGCCTGGCGGTACTCCGGCTTCCAGCTCAGGTCGCGGGTTTGCACACCGAGCGGGCCGTAAAACAAGTAATTGACCTCGGCATCGACGCCCGTGACCTTGGCAATCAGCTCACTGTATTTCTCTGGCTCGGCCGTCAGCAGTTGATTGGCTTCGATACTTGCGCGCAGGTAAGCGACGACGATTTCCGGGTACTTTTTCGCGTAGGCCTGATCCACCAACGCACCATGAAAGGTCGGTGCATTGGCCTGCGAACCGTCGTAGATCTTGCGAGCGAAACCACGGCTCGGGAACAGTTCGGCGAACGGCACAAAGTCGGCGTGGGCGTCGATTTTCCCGGCCTGCAATGCCGAGCCAGCGACTTCTGGCGGCTGGGCGATGATGTTCACATCCTTCAGCGGGTCCCAGCCTTGAGCGGCCACGGCTCGCAACAACATGCCATGGGCGGTGGACGCGAACGGCACGGAAATGGTCTTACCCTTCAGCTCTGCCAATGACTGCACGCCCGAGGCACTCGGCACCACGATGCCATTGCCGCTGCCCTTGATGCTGCCCGAGAGCACGCTGATGAACAGGCTGTGCTTGCCCGCGGTTTCGAACGCCACGCCGTTGAACGAACCGGGAAAATCGGCCATGGCACCGAAGTCGAGTTTGCCGGCGACCATCTCATTGGTCAGGGGCGCGCCGCTGGTGAAGTTCTTCCACTCGACTTCGTATTTGGCGTCCTTGTACTGGCCATCGTGGGGCAAGTATTTGTCCAGCAGGCCGAGCTCGCGGATCAACAGGCCGCCAGCGGCGCAGTTGATCGTGGTGTCCTGGGTGCCGATGGCAATGCGGATGGTTTCGGCCGAGGCCGACAGGGTGAATGAAGCCAGTACCAGACCGGCGAATGCTGCACGCAGCAATGTTGGCAAAGACATGGTGAATCCCCTCGAATCATTTATAGGATGTTCGTCTCCGCCACGATCAGGACGTGGTGGGAAACGAGGGGTGGTTTGAAGCAAGCGTCCGGGGGTGGCCGGATGGCGTTTTGTGTTGTCTGTACTGGCCCCTTCGCGGGCAAGCCTCGCTCCTACAGACATCGGTAATCTGTAGGAGCGAGGCTTGCCCGCGAAGGCGTCCTGTCATTCAGCGCAGCAAATAGGGAATTTCGACTTTCACGGCTCCGGTCGGGCAGTCCTTTTCGCACGGCATGCAGTACCAGCATTCGTCGAAGGCCATGTAGGCCTTTTGCGTGGCCGGGTTGATCGCCAGCAGGTCCATCGGGCAAACGTCGACGCACACGGTGCAGCCTTTGTGGGCGATGCAAAGGTCTTCATCGACCGTGACCGGTGCGTTGGTGCGGAAGAAGATTTCCTGGGGTTGATAGGCCATTTCGTGGTCTCTCTTTTTGTGATGCTCAGGCCGCAAACGCGCCGACCCGCAGCCGGTCGTAGGCCTGCATTTCTTCGGCGTCGAGCGGGATGATGTAAGGCTCGACGGCTTTCTTGAAACTGGTCATCTGGCCGTCGTCGCCCTTCTTCAGGTGGCAGTGGCAGAACCAGTCGCTGTCGTTGCGTTGTGGATGATCGACCCGATAGTGGTAAAGCCCCCAGCGACTTTCGGCGCGAAACAAGGACGCACGGGCAGCCATTTCGGCGCAGTCGCGGATCATGCTGACTTCCATGGCGCGCATCAGTTCGTGGGCGTTGCGGGCCTTGATCTGATCGAGGTCGCGCTGGATATCGCTGAAGCGTTGCAGGCCGATTTGCATTTTCTTGGTCACTTTCGGCGGTTGCAGGTAGTCGTTCACAAAGCGTCGCAGCTTGTACTCGACCTGGGCGGGCGGCAGACCGTGTTCGCGATCCAGTGGCGCGTAAACCCTTAGTTTTTCCGTTTCGATCTGCTTCGCGTCGACCGCTGAAAACTCGCGACCGGCGACAAAATCCGCCGCGTTGGTGCCGGCAAACCAGCCATAAGTGAACGCGCCGAGCATGTAGTTGTGCGGCACCGCCGCCATGTCACCCGCCGAGTACAAACCTTTCACTGAGGTTTCGGCTCTCTCGTTGACCCACACACCCGACGCCGAGTGGCCGCTGCAAAAGCCGATTTCCGAGATGTGCATCTCGACCATTTGCGTGCGGTAGTCGGTGCCGCGATTGGCGTGAAACTGGCCGCGGCTCGGGCGTTCGTTGCTGTGCAAGATCTCTTCGATGTTCTGGATGGTTTCCTCGGCCAGGTGATCAAGCTTGAGGAACACCGGGCCGTTGCCGCTTTCGAGTTCCTGGTGGAACTCCCACATCATCTGCCCGCTCCAGTAGTCGCACTCGATGAAGCGTTCACCTTTACTGTTGGCGGTGTAGCCGCCCAACGGGCCGGTGACGTAGGCGCAGGCCGGGCCGTTGTAATCCTTGATCAACGGGTTGATCTGGAAGCATTCGAGGTTCGCCAGTTCGGCGCCGGCGTGATAGGCCATCGCGTAGCCGTCGCCGGCGTTGGTCGGATTTTCGTAGGTGCCCATCAGGTAACCGGAGGATGGTAAACCGAGGCGCCCGGCCGCACCGCAGGCAAGGATTACAGCCTTGGCCTTGATCACATGGAAGTCGGCGGTGCGGCAGTCGAAGCCCATCAGGCCGTTGACTGCGCCCTCTTCGTCCGTCAGCAAACGAGTGCAAACCACGCGATTGGTGATGCTGACTCGCGCCCGTTTCAACTGGCGGTACAGGACTTTCTTGATGTCGTGCCCTTCCGGCATCGGCAGCACGTAGGCGCCCATGTGGTGGACCTTTTTCACCGCGTAGTCGCCGGTCTGGTCTTTCTCGAACTTCACGCCCCAGCGGTCCAGTTGCGAGAGGGTTTCGAAGCTGTGGGTCGCGTAGGCATACACCGCCGCCTGGTTGACGATGCCGTCGTTGGCGATGGTGATTTCCTTGGTGTACTGCTCCGGTGTCGAGTGACCGGGAATGATCGCGTTGTTCAGGCCGTCCATGCCCATGCTGATCGCGCCGCTGCGCTTGACGTTGGCCTTGTCGATCAGCAGCACGCGCAGATCACGGTTGCGTTCCTTGGCCTTGATCGCCGCCATCGGCCCGGCCGTGCCGCCGCCGATCACGACAATGTCGTATTCCTGCTCCAGAGTGCTTCTGGTGATAGAGCTGTGGGTCATGCCTGATCCCCTTTTTGCCGGTCGATTCGCAAGCGGTACTGGAAGGCATCGCCGCGGTAGTAAAGGTGTTCGAAGTCCACAGGTTGACCGCTGGCGTCGTGGGTCAGGCGCTCGATGCGCATGATCGGCGAGCCCGGTTCGACGTTCAGCGCCAGGGTCAGGTCGCTGTCGGCCAGCACCGCGTCGATGGCCAGATCGGCATGACCAAGCGCCAGGCCGCAGTCGTTTTCGAGGATCAGAAAGATGTCGCGGGTGACCAGATCGGCCTTCTCCAGCCGTTCGCCGATGGCTTTGGGCAGGTAGGTGATTTCCAGTGAAATCGGCTCGCGGTTGATCAGTCGCACGCGTTTGATCTGCGCCACGGTCTCGCCTTCGGCAACGCGCAAACGCTCGGCGACGAGTTTATCGGCGGGGATGAATTTGAAGCTGTGCAGGCGGTTGATCACCTCGTAGCCGCGACCGGTCATGGACTCGGCCAGGCCTTGCAGGGTGCTGACGTTCTGGAAGGTTTTCGGCTTGGCGACGAAAGTACCCTTGCCGTGAATCTTGAAGATCAGCCCTTCCTTTTGCAGATCCCCCAACGCCTGGCGCACGGTAATGCGGCTGACTTTGAACAGCGCGCCGAGTTCGCTTTCGGAAGGCATCTGGCTGTCTTGCGGGTATTCGCCGTCGAGGATGCGGGCGCGCAGCACATCGCGTAGCTGGGTGTGCAGCGGGACGCTACTGAGGGATAGAACGTTATCGGTCATGGAAGATCACTTGTTATAACGAGTTATGACGTGATCTTAGAGAGCGGGTGTGGGGATTGAGAAATACTGATTAAGCATAAGGTTAGATTCGCCAGACAACCGCAGGCTTTGTAGCTGCCTTGTGGCGAGGGGATTTATCCCCGTTCGGCTGCGAAGCAGGCGTGAATTCAGACAACTCGGTGCGTCAGATAGACCGTGTGTTCAGGGTTTACGACTGCTTCGCAGCCGAACGGGGATAAATCCCCTCGCCACAAGGCAGCTGCTACAACGGATCGGTTTCTGCGGTGCGTCAGCGCTTGAGGATCTGGTCCATCACCCAGTCGGTTTTCAGCGCGTGTTCGGCCACCGCCGGATGCTGCGCCTCGCCCCGGATGTGAGCGTTCATGCCCAGCACGTGATGCCACTGGATGTGCTCGTGATGGTCGATGTGCAGGCTGAGGTGTTCATCGGCTTCAAGCTGCACCGGGTGCTCATCGAACACCGAAAAGCTGATCCGGCCTTGGCTGCCGATCAGCTCGACCCGATCTTCGCGGCGGTCTGCGACGAAATTCCAGCAGCCCATGCCCAGGGCACCCGAAGCGAACCGCCAACTGGCGCTGACGGCGTCTTCGGCGGCATACAAACCGGCCTGTCGCGCGGTGAAACCGGCGACTTCGACGATATCCCCGAGCAAATACTGGAACAGGTCAAACCCATGACTGGCCAGGTCGGCGAAGTAACCGCCGCCGGCGATCACCGGATCCGTGCGCCAATTGTCGGCGCCACCCAGATCGTTCGGCGAAGGTGTTTTGGTCAGGGTCCAGGACAGATGCCGCACCTCGCCGATCCGCCCCTCCTCCAGCCACTGCCGCACTTGCTGGAAGCGCGGCAGCGAGCGTCGATAATAGGAAACGAACAGGTGCAACCCGGCGTCGGCAAAGACCTTTTGCATGTCACGGCTTTGTCCGGCATTCAGCGACATCGGTTTTTCGACGCAGCAATGTTTGCCGGCTGCGGCGACCAGCAAGCTATAGGCGTGGTGACTGTCGGGTGGCGTGGCGATGTACACCGCGTCCACCTCGGGATCATTGATCAGAGCTTGCGCGTCGGTGTAAACCCGGGCGATGCCGTGGCGTGCGGCGTAGTCGGTCACCGCGTCCAGACGCCGCCCCATCACCGCCACCAGCGCCGAGCCCGGGGCCTTGTAAAAGGCCGGCCCGCTCTTGCGTTCAGCAACACTGCCACAACCAATCATGCCCCAGCGCACCACGTTCATCATCGCTCCTTGATGTTTAGCCGATGCGCAATGCGCGCAGGTCCAGATGACCGTCCTTGAGCGGCGGGCACCAGTAGTAGCCGCCGGTGATCGGACGGCTGATGCGGTACAAACCGTCGGTGATGCCGTCTTCCAGTCCGCTCATGCGCCGCAGTTGGGCTTCGAAGGCATCGAGGGAAAAGCCGAACGCCAGGAACATCAGGCCCGCGCGATCGCCTTCGATCCACGGCATCGAGCGACGGACCACGAACGCTTCAGGGGCGAAGCTTTCCTGGGCGGTGCGTTTGACATGGGCGGAAGTCGGCGCGTCATCCAGTTCTTCGTTATCGCTCAAGCGACGGCCCATGATGTTGTCCTTTTCATGGGACGGCATTGCGTGGAAGCCCTTCAGGTCATGCTGCCACTGCTGGATCGCGGCAAAGCTGCCACCGACCAGGCCTTCAGCGCCTTCGCCCAATAGCGCGGCGGCCACGGCGGCTTCGTCGTGCGGGTTTTCGGTGCCATCTTCGTAACCGGTCAGGTCGTGGCCGGTCAGGTGGCGGAAGGTTTCGTTCATCTGCACCAGGCGCAGGGCTGGGGCCAGCGCGGCTTCGATGGCGTTGCTGCGATTGAGCAATTCGCCACGGTCGACGCCGTGCAACCAGCACCAAAGCGCGTGTTGGGTCGACGGGTTGTCGACGCCGACACCGGTCAGCGCCGGAAAGGGCCGCAGGCCATCGATCTCAACGTGCAGCGCCTTGACCAGGGATTCACCAAAGCCGACAACCGCCGATTTTCCGTCCACCAGTTGCATCAGGTTGTCGAGCGCGGCCGGTAGTGCATCGGCGGATTCGAGGGCGAAGAACATATGACGGGCTTGAGGCGGAACGGGGGTGGCGAGAATGCCCGGCTGGTAGTAACTCATATGAACTCCTTAAAAAGAGCGCGGAGTTTAACCGGAGCACGGGGGTTTGTGTGGCTTCGGCATTAACGAGACCTGCGCATGCGAGAGGCTGAACACCGTCCCCTGTGGTGAGGGGACTTGCCCCCGTTGGGCTGCGAAGCGGCCCCAAAACCTGTCACCGCATTGCATCAGGTACACCGCGTGCGCCGGCATTACGACTGCTTCGCAGCCGAACAGGGGCAAGCCCCCTCGCCACAGAAGCCCTCTCACCAAAAGCAGCTAAATCGGGTTGGGAGCTTCGTTGCGAAAGGCGCTCGGGCTCATTCCGGTCCAGCGCTTGAAGGCGCGGCGAAGCTCATCGTTCAGCGCCCGGAAATAGTCGCTGTACGGACCGCCCCGGTCGCCCGGTCGCAGTCACACACTAACGTCCGCGAGCAAGGCCCCGACACCGACAGTCCCGATGAGAAAGTTACGACGATTGACGGCCATCAGCTCACCCCCAGAATCGACGATAGATGCGCGTTGAGAAATATGCCGCTGGGGTCGAGTTCCTGTCGAACCTCAATGAATTCATACCAACGCGGGTGCAACAGTTGCAGGTTCTTCGCGTTGAGCGTTTGCAACTTGCCCCAATGTGGCCGGCCGTTGTACTTCCAGAAAATCGGCTCGATGGCGGCGAAGAAATTGTGGTGATCCATCTGGTAATGCTGATGGACCGAGATCGAACTACTGTCGCGGCCTTCAAACATGCTCAACGGTATGTTATCGGCTTTGATGTTGCGGTACTCGATGGGAAACCAGGTGCGCAGGTCCTTGTCCTGAATCAGCTTCAGAGTCTCCCGCAAGCAGGCCCGGCCGTGTTCAGCCGGCACTGAGTATTTCATTTCATTGAAACGCACCGTGCGCACATTGGCGTAGATGTCGAACGAGTCGCCGACCCGGTCATCGAAACTGGCGAGGTGGCGCAAATTGTTCAGCATCGTGCGGCGCAGGTCAGGGAAGTCGCTGGCGTATTTGTCGATTTTCTCGATCAGCGTCACGAACTCGTTGCCACCCTCCTCATCCGGCGGGATCGGTGGTGTGGCCAGCTCGGTGGTTTCGTTCAGGGCGATAGACAAGGCGTAGTTGGAATGGGTCACCACGAGCATTTCCCAGTGCTGGTTTTCCTGGGTGTTCTTGTCGAGGTCTTCCAGCAGCTCTTCGGTCTTGGCGATCCACTGGCGCTCTCGCAAGCGATATACCGGGCGGTTTTGCAGCCGTACTTTGGTGGCCACACCGAGCGCGCCGAGCGACACTCGCGCCGCGTTGAACACTCCAGGGTGGCGCGTGCTGTCGCAGTCGAGCACGTCGCCATTGGCGTTCACCAGTTGCAGGCCGCAGACGTGTGCTGAATAGGACTGAACGTTTTTCCGGTGACGTGGGTCGAGGTGGCGATCGCGCCGGCCAGGGTCTGGTAATCGATGTCAGCCATGTTCTGCAAGGCCTGGCCGATGTCCTTGAGCGGCGTGCCCATACGTGACATCGGCGTGCCGGCGGCGAACTCCGCCTGCAGCGTTTGGGGATCGTGATCGAGCAGCCCGGTAAAATAGCTCAGCGACAGCAACGTGCCGTCGGTAGGCACCAGCGCGCTGAAAGATTCGCCGAGCCCACCGGTCGAACCTTGCCCGGGGCCTGGCGGATGACCTGGGTCAGTTCTTCCAGGGTCTTGGGCGCCAGCCGCGCCGCCGGAAGGCAACTCTGGCCACCGGACCAGTTGCGCCAAGGGATCAGCCGTGGTGCGCGCAGGAATTCGGCCAACGCGGGGGTTGAGCCCAGCGCGGTGAAGGCGCCAATGACACTCGCCCGTTGCAGCAACTGACGCCGTGTTAAGTCCATCGTCATGAATCACACCCTGCCGTTCTTATTGTTGGATGGGCTGGCCGGACATAAAGGCAATCAGCGCCAGCTCGGCGTCGGTGGGCATGGCGTCGGCCGCTTCGCTGTGCATCGCCGGGCTTTTCGGCTCATCGCCACAACCGTTGAGCAGCGCCGCAAAGACGCCGCCCACCAGCGCCAAACAAAGGCTAGGCTTTTCAGTGACTCGACTGGCCCGAATGGCTGTCCTCTCTATGGCGCCCCTCAGTGGAGAGCACCTTTTTTATTGTGATCAAGCACAGGTCAACACTAAGGCACCGACGCGGGCGGGTTGAGGGCATTGGGGGCCAACAAGGGGGGCTTCTGAGGCATGACCGAAGGCATCGGCAGGTCCACGATCAAAAACCCTGAGCCGCCAGACGATGAGATGAGTCATGACAAGCGAGACCAAGGTCTGCTAAAACGATTCATCAGTTCATCACCCATTCCAGACGGGGTAGCGACATGACCACAGCACATATCCTTGGCAACCTGTTTCCCGACTCAAGCGACATCCCGGAAAAATACCGCCTCGACGGTCAGACCGAGCAGCGTGAATACCTGGTCGATGGCGAACTGAAAACCTGGTCCGGCCCCCTCGCCCAGGTCCGCAGCCCGGTGTACCTGACCGGCGAAAATGGCGACGAACAAGTCATCCTCGGCAGCACGCCGCTGCTCGACGCGGAAACCGCATTGACTGCACTCGACGCCGCCGTCCGCGCCTATGACCGGGGCCAGGGTTTGTGGCCGACCATGCGTGTGGCCGAACGCATCCAGCACGTCGAAACGTTTTTGGGCCACATGCGCGAACAGCGTGAGGCGGTGGTCAAGCTATTGATGTGGGAGATCGGCAAGAACCTCAAGGACTCGGAAAAAGAGTTCGACCGCACCTGTGATTACATCGTCGACACCATCAACGCCCTCAAGGAACTCGACCGCCGCTCCAGCCGCTTCGAGCTGGAACAGGACACCCTCGGGCAGATCCGCCGCGTTCCATTGGGCGTAGCCTTGTGCATGGGACCTTACAACTACCCGTTGAACGAAACCTTCACCACGCTGATTCCGGCGCTGATCATGGGCAACACCGTGGTGTTCAAACCGGCCAAGCTGGGGGTGTTGTTGATTCGTCCGCTGCTGGAAGCCTTCCGCGACAGCTTCCCCGCCGGGGTGATCAACGTGATCTACGGCAGCGGCCGCGAGACCGTCAGCGCGCTGATGGCCAGCGGCAAGATCGATATTTTTGCGTTTATCGGCACCAACAAAGCCGCCAGCGACCTGAAAAAACTCCACCCGAAACCGCACCGTTTGCGCGCAGCACTGGGCCTGGATGCGAAGAACCCCGGCATCGTGTTGCCGGAGGTCGATCTGGACAACGCGGTCAACGAAGCGCTGACCGGGTCGCTGTCGTTCAACGGTCAGCGGTGCACCGCACTGAAAATCCTCTTCGTTCATGAAGACGTGGTCGAGTCATTCATCGAGAAATTCAACGCCAAACTGGCCACCCTGAAACCGGGTATGCCGTGGGAAAGCGGTGTTGCGCTGACGCCGTTGCCGGAAGCGAGCAAGGTCGAGTACCTGCATTCGCTGGTTGCAGATGCGGTCAGAAAAGGCGCCAAGGTGGTGAATCCAAATGGCGGTGAAGCGCGGGCGTCGTTCTTCTACCCGGCGGTGCTGTTCCCGGTGACGCCGCAGATGCGCGTCTATCAGGAAGAACAGTTCGGCCCGGTGGTGCCGATCGTGCCTTACCGGCACCTTGACACGGTGATCGACTACGTCCTGGAATCGGACTTCGGCCAGCAGCTGAGTATCTTCGGCACCAACCCGGTGGCGGTCGGTCGACTGGTGGACACCTTTGCCAATCAGGTCGGCCGGATCAACCTCAACGCCCAGTGCCAGCGCGGCCCGGACACCTACCCGTTCAACGGCCGCAAGAACTCCGCCGAAGGCACGCTGTCGGTGCATGACGCGCTGCGGGTGTTTTCGATCCGCACGCTGGTGGCGACCAAGTTCCAGGAAACCAACAAAGAACTCATCAGCGAGATCATCAGCGGACGCAGTTCGAGTTTCCTGACCACCGATTACATCTTCTGAGGACACCGAGCCTGAACACGTTCAGAGCCCATCGACTGCCACCGCTGCTGCGCCGATTACTGCGTCCGTTGCTGGACCCGTATCGGCGCTATCGCTACGCCAAGCTGATCCACGCGGTCCGCGTGTCGCTGGGATTGCTGGCATCGATCATGCTGACCACCGGCATCAACCTGCCCCACGGTGAGTGGGCGTCGGTGACGATGCTGGTGGTGATCGGCGGTTTGCAGCACCACGGCAACATCGGTAAAAAAGCCGCCGAGCGCGCCGTCGGCACGTTGATCGGCGCGAGTATCGGCCTGCTGTTGGTGGCGCAACAGGCCTGGCTCGGAATGCCGTGGCTGACCTATTTTGTGATGTCGGTGGTGTGCGGGGTTTTCTCGTATCACGCCATCGGCAAGGGCGGTTACACGGCGCTATTGGCGGGAATCACGGTGTTTATTGTCGCCGGGCATGGCGACAACCCGATCTCTGACGGACTGTGGCGCGGTGTGGATATTCTGATTGGCGTGGCCCTGGCCCTGGCTTTTTCCTTCGCCCTGCCGTCGTATGCGGTTTATTCCTGGCGCTACAACCTGGCCAACTCGCTGAGCGATTGCGCGACGATTTACGGACGCATCATCGATGGACAGCCCGTCTCCGATGACGAACACCTGAAGCTCATGAATCGCCTGAACGCGGTGATGGTGCAACTGCGGTCGCTGATGCCGTCGGTGTCCAAGGAAGTGAAGATTTCCATGACCGAACTCGATGCGATCCAGCGCAATTTGCGGATGTGCGTCAGCACCCTGGAAATCCTCGGCAACACCCGGCCGGATGCCAGCGACCGCGACGCCGTGGCGCATCTGCAATCGAGTTTCAAAGCGGAACACCGGCAGATTCGCGTTCAACTGATCGGCATGGCCCGGGCGCTGAAAACCGGCGCATCACAGCGTCTCAGTCGCCCCCTCGATCTGCCGGCCAATTCAGGTCTTGAAGCACCGGTCTACGAGCCGCTGGACGGCTATCGGTTACTGATCCGGCAGTTCGCTTCGAACATCGGCGAGATGCGCCAGCGACTGGCAAAAACTGCGCCGCGCTGGAACATCTGACACCCGCTTATTGTGGGACCGCTCGACGAAACTTCAGGCCCCAGCCTTGCTGCATGCCAGCGGCGGCCAGCAGAATTGCGGCAACACCGATCCATTGCAACGGCTCCAGACGATGACCGAAGGCGAACCAGTCGACGAAAATCGCCGCAATCGGGTAGATGAACGACAACGCTCCGGTCAGCGCCGTCGGCAATTTTTGAATCGCGCCGTACAACAGCACATACATCACACCGGTGTGGACGATGCCCAGCGTCACCAAACTGGCCCAGGCACTTGGCGCTTGTGGCAATGCCGAAAAGTGCGCGAACGGCGCGAGCAGCAGCACCCCGGTGCTGACCTGGATCAGGGCAATCAAGTGCGGTGGCGTGCCGGTCAGGTGTTTGATGATCAACGCCGCAATTGCGTACAGAAACGCTGCCCCCAAGGCCAAGCCGATACCCATCAGGTAATCGTTGCCACCCGCGCCCTGCTCGCCATGCGCGCTGACAATGGCCAGCATCCCGAGAAACGAAATGCCCAGCCAGAACAGCTTTTGCAGCGTGATTTTCTCGCCAAGAAACAGCGCCGCCAAACCGACCAGCATGAACGGTTGAACGTTATAGACCGCGGTGCCGATGGCAATCGAGGCACGGGAATAAGAGGCGAACAACAGCACCCAATTGCCGACAATCGCTACACCGCTGAGCACCGCCAGCAGAAACGTGGTGCGGGTCAGAATGCCCGGGCGCAGAAAGCCGAAGGCCGCGCAGATCAACAACAACGTGCCGGCGCCGAACACGCACCGCCAGAACACCACGTCCAGCACCGGTTGTCCGGACACCAGCACGAACCAACCGATGGTCCCGGAGATCAGCATGGCGGCGCTCATTTCGAATGAACCGCGACGTAGTGTGTTGTCCATCATCAGACTCCCGTGATTGAGCCCAGATTATGCCAATCCGCCCAAGGGCTTCTCCAGCGCAAAAAGCAGGCTAAACTCGGTTTTTGCCTTTTTTATCAAGGCGTATTCCGTCAACTGCCTAACAGGGGATTTGCCATGACCGACGACATCGACCAAGTGCTGATCAGCGCATTGATGGAAGACTCACGCCGCTCGCTCAAGGCTTTAGCGCAGATCAGCGGCCTGTCCTCACCCAGCGTTGCCGAACGCCTGCGTCGACTCGAAGAGCGTGGAGTGCTCAAGGGCTACACAGTCGAAATTGACCCCAAGTGCTTCGGCTATCAACTCCAGGCCATCGTGCGGATCCGCCCGCTGCCGGGCCAATTACAGGAAGTCGAGCGGCAGATTCAGGCGATCCCCGAATTTACCGAGTGCGACAAAGTCACCGGCGACGATTGCTTCATTGCGCGCCTGCATGTGCGCTCGATGGAGCAACTGGACACCCTGCTCGACCGCCTCAACAGCCACGCCGAAACCAACACCGCCATCGTCAAGAAGACTCCGGTCAAACGCCGATTGCCACCGATGGCATGAGTGCGGTTTTGATTGGAAGCGCGTAAATTGACAGTTTTCCGGCGAAGGATTGGCGGTATGAAAACTCAGGCAATAGTTCTCGCGGCGCTGATGCTCGCGGGTTGCGGCACGGTACAAACAGTGGTTCGCGGTGACGAAGTGGCGGCGAAGAGTCTCAAGGATCACAAAAGTTACTGCGGCGCAGTGCCCCGTATCTACAGCGGCGTGACCTACGATTTCTGCATGCTCAATGCTCCCCTCGAAAAAGGACGGGATGCGCAGGAGCATGACAATGCTCCGGCCATTGTCCTCATCGACGTGGTCATTTCCGGCGCCCTCGATACCTTGCTCCTGCCCTATACCATCTACCGCCAGCAGGCCGATGGCAGCATTATCATCACGGAATGACGCTGAATTTCAGGCAATAAAAAACCCGCCTAAGCGGGTTTTTTACTCAAGGCTGCCGATTAATCATCGCGGCTCATGATGCCGAGGATCTGCAACAAGCTGATAAACAGGTTGTAGATCGATACATACAGGCTGATGGTCGCCATGATGTAGTTACGCTCGCCGCCATGAATGATGGCGCTGGTCTGGAACAGAATGCAGACCGAGGAGAACAGCACGAAACCTGCGCTGATCGCCAATTGCAGACCGCTGACCTGAAAGAAGAAGCTCGCCAGCGTCGCGCCCAGCAGCACGAAGAAGCCTGCGGTGATGAAACCACCGAGGAAGCTCATGTCCTTGCGGGTGATCAGCACGTAAGCCGACAGACCACCGAACACCAGCGCGGTCATCGCGAAAGCCGAACTGACGACTTCAGCGCCGCCCTGCATGCCCAGGTAGCGGTTGAGGATCGGGCCGAGCAAGAAACCCATGAAACCGGTCAGGGCAAATGCCGACACCAGGCCCCAGGCCGAGTCACGGAGTTTGTTGGTGAGGAAGAAAAGCCCGTAGAAACCGATCAGCACCACGAAAATGTTCGGGTAGCCGACACGCATCTGCTGAGCCACGAACGCCATCACGCCGCTGAATGCGAGGGTGAGAGCGAGCAAGCCGTATGTGTTGCGCAGGACGCGGCTAACCTCTAGCTGCTCAGCCTGCACGCTGTTATTAACTGCGTAATCCTGTTCGCGCATGGCGACACTCCTGTTGGTTTGAAACGTTCAGTCGCAAAGATCATAACAGACGCTCTGTAACAAGCCATGCAGAGAGTTTGACAGTGTGTTTCATTCAGGTATTATGGCGCCCGCAACGCAAACGGAGGTGTGGCCGAGTGGTTTAAGGCAACGGTCTTGAAAACCGTCGACTGTAACAGGTCCATGAGTTCGAATCCCATCGCCTCCGCCATATTTGTACCGACAAAGCCCTGATTATTCAGGGCTTTGTCGTTTCTGGGGTTTGGTGGCTGGATCCCCGGTGATGCAATCGTTTCCGCAACTTTTCGGCCATTTCCGCAACCCTTCACAGAAAAGCACGTCAGAATCTTTCCTGAGAAGCCGCTTCTCAGGTATCCGGCCGATCGCTTAAAACACACATCACCAACCCAATCTCTGACTACTACGCTGTAGCGGTAGGTTGGCTGGTCGGTATGAGCTGCGGTGTATTCCTCCCACAGCAGTTGTAGCGTCACGCCTTTGCGACGTAGTTCGCGGTGCAGGGTGATCACGTCGGGCAACACGCGGTCGCCGCGCGTGTGCACGACTTTGGCGGCCGGAATCAGGGCGGCCCAAGCGCCGCCTCATCCAGTAGAGCCAGCGCGGGCCACTCGATACCGGTGTCGCGCGCCGCCTTGATATACTTGCTGACCACGCCCTTGGACAGTAGCAAGGCGCGGGCGATCTTCTCGTGGGACAAGTCGGCCTCGAACTTGAGGCGCAGGCATTCTTTGATATTACGCATGGCTACTCGCTGCGCCGCCATCCTTCGATTCCCCGAAATGGGACTGAGGGTGGCGGCGCGTCAGGTCATGCGCAACGGAGTGGAGGGTATTTCGCTAACAACGTGACCGGTCATTTCGGTAAGGGCCTGACCGGCTGTTTCGGAACAGGCGGAAATCGGTCACGTTGTTAGCGAAATGAGCGGTCACGCGTTAGCGAAATGGTCGGTCACGATGTACCGAAACGGGCGGTCACGATGGGCCGAAATACGCAGTGGGGAAAAAAATTGAGCATGACGGGTCTCCGAGACTGGCTGCAGACTAACCGTGTCGGGGTCTGGCGACTAATGCACCTTGATTTGTATCAAGCGCGGGCAAAGTGCTGGTTGTACAACAGTCCACCGGTCAAGCCAGGTCACCACGTCAGGTAAAACATGCCCTTGGCCAGCAGTACGATGACGACCATGTGGCAGAACAGGCTGCCATGGATGAAATGCAGGTACCGAGCACTCATCCGGTCAGTTTTGAACAGGTACATGGCGACCAGGAAGTGCATCAGCACGCTGACCGCGACCACGATCTTCAACATCAGTAATGTGCCGAACGAAGAGGCCATTGGTGTGGCAAGGGCCGGCAAATAGCGCAACCAGACCATCTCCGACCCTGCACCGAACAGCACCAGCAAAACCCATGGAATCAGGGTGCGCGCGCGTCGACCGATACCCTGCTCAACCAGCAGCATGACCTTGACGGGCAATTGTTTGCGAATACCTTCAAGGAACAGGACTTCGAAGAAAACCGTGCCGATAAAAATCAGCGCGGCAAACAGATGCAATGTCAGAAACAGCGGATAGAGCATGGGGTTCTCAATCTTGGATCCGATGAACACGATTCACCCACAGCGGATGTCACGAACATCGCTTTCCCCCAGCGTACAGGGCACTCCGATGATTACGGTTGATATCAATCAAGTTCTACCGACAGCCGAGGCTTGATATCCAAACTATCGAATCTCAACAGAATCAACTCGTCCAGGAAGAGCGCCCTGAATCCGCGCAATTATTTCGCATTTCAATTTAGCTCACCGTCAAATTTCCAATTACAAATGATAGGTGAGGTGGGTTGTGTCCAAATCTTGACAGTGGTCGTCATGGCTCGGACGTCCGACAGATAGCAACAGCGTTAGGGATGGTCAGGCACATGGCAAGTACCGTTCGGACATCGATGGGCTGGGGCTGTGGCGGTTATCGCGGTACTTTTGCATCACCTCAACGCCAGCCTGCTGCCAGGGGGGTTCGTTGGCGTTGACATCTTCTTTGTCATCTCCGGCTTTTTGATCACCTCCCAGGTTTATTCCGAGATCAAGCGCAACGCTTTTTCGCTGAAGGGTTTTTATCAGCGGCGCATCAATCGCATTGTTCCTGCCTTGGTGACGGTATTGCTGGCCACTGTGATCGCAACGGGGCGACGTGGCACTTTTCCCGGGTCTTCGCCCGTCGATTCGCCGTTCCGGCATTGGGCCTGGCCGCGTTGGCGGTGCTGAACCTGCAATTCAACGGGTTTGCGCAACGTTTCAGCCCTGATGTTGCGCAACTCGAAGCGATGACCCTGCAAAAGCCGAGCGAGATTCGCAGGGGGCACCAAGTCACCAATGCTCTCCACGGCACTGCACCTAATGACGCGTGTCGTCTGGGGGTCAAAAAGAAGGGCTGGACGGCATCATGATCGGCGATTCGTTTGCCAATCACTTCACCGGCATGGTCGATCTTCTGGCCAAACCCAACAACCTCTCGGATCATGGACTACACCATGGACTCGTGCCCGCCGATCCTCGGGTACACCGTCGACATGTCCGCGGTCTATGCCGCCCATTGTGCACAACGCAACGAGCGGGCGTTCAGCCTGATCGAGCAGAACCATTACCGCTATGTGGTGCTGGCGGCGATCTGTTCCAGGGACGCGATTGCCAAAGACATGGTCGAGGCGAGTATCAAGCGGGTGGTGGCGCACAGCGAAGAGGTCATCGTCATCTTGAGGAATCAGCACATCGAAAAAGCCGCAAGTTGCCCGATCCGCCACTTGATGGTTCGGTACCGACCACGATTGCTCGGTTACCCAAACCCCCAAGGCGCCCTATTAGGCTGATATTCGCGAGAAGTACCCGCAGGTGCACTTTATCGATCCCAATCAGGTGATATGTCCGACAGGCGTGTGCAGCCCGATTAGCAAGGGCCAACTGTTGTACCTGGATGATTCGCACTTGAATGAAGTGGGATCACGTTTTATCAGCCGCACATTACTGGACCGAGGCTAATCGTTGCTGCACGACCCGGTGGCTACCCCACGTACGGCCGGGTCGAAGTTTGATGCCACCGTTCACCTGTAGGGCAGGTTCGGGAACGTCGACTTCTGGTGAACCGCCACGCGTAAACAGGCGCACCATTGCAGTGCAATTTATTGGCGTAAATCCATTTCCTCGACTAGGGTTTCTACCGAATCGAATGGCGCGGATTCTGTCGCGGGCGCCTGATCAGGAGGATAGATGACATCCATTTTTAAAGCCGAGAAAATCTATCGCACCTACTCCAACCCTATCCTGATGGAACTCAAGGAGAGAGAGCACCAGCTGGACGCTGAAAACCGCCAGGCACTTCAGAATGTCCTGGTAGAAAGGAGGCTGTTAGACACTGGCAACCCTTCTGGCAACGAGCGACGCCGACCAACTTCCTGACGGCGTCCACCAGCGCCTTTTTTGGCAAACCCCGCCTGTTCATCAGATACTTCAAGCGCGCCCTTTGCGGTGGTGGCCAGTAGCCGCTACCCATTAAGGTGAATTCGGAAGGAGTACGCGAAGATGATTTCAAGATTCGTTGTCGTCCCTGCAATTCCCACGGAAACGGGATCAACGCGCAACGGAACGCGCTTCTACTGCAAAACCGCCCCCATAGGGTTCAACCTCTACGACAATGAAGAAAAGCGAAGGCTCCCAACGACCTACCCGACACGAGTAGAAGCCGAAAAAGAGTGCTCGCAGCTCAATACTGAATGCCTCCAATCATGCTTGCTGAGCCCCCCTGCGTGAACGCGCCATGAGCGCGCGCATGACGACTGAATGAAAAACGTCGCGTTTTGCTGAAGCTGATAAAAGTCCGAAAACAGAGGGAACTGGCACTACGCCATCAATGTCGTAGTGGCAGCACCTGGAGATTCGGATGACCCGCCCTCGATATTTTCAAATCACATATGGCTTCAACAAGACTCGGCATATTTTTATTCAACCCGACTCCCACATGACTGAGGCAGACGCTTGGTACTACGCCTGCCTCCATTCGGGGATCGGGCTTTCGTATGGAGACAATCACGATCAACAAAATTTCGATGCGCTGCGTAGCCATGCGCAGGAATTTGGCTTGATACAGGTTAGTTGGGAGGAGTTACCGTAAATGCCGGCGTGCGGTCAACCTAGGTGCCGCCGCCAACGCCCTCTATCGCTTTTGAAAAGGCAATGCCGGCTTCCTGCACCAACTTGCGCCATTCCACGTCGTTGATCAGCCCGGTACGCTCCATCTCATCAGCCGCCTTAAGCAACTCGTCGTACTGTTCTTCACAATCCATGCGAATTTCAGGCTCGTTGAGGAGCCTGTACCAGGCAGCCAGTGCTTCTTCTTTTTGATCATCATTCATCGCCAAACTCCCAAGAACAGTTTCACTTGGAAGTTTTCCAGCGAACAAGCGTTCCTCGGTTCCGACATACGGCGCTTACATACGAAGTTCACACGAAGTTCACACGAAGTGAGTTTTACAAGCAGCTGCGAACCGCTTTACGCATTGCGTCCGACTTGGCCCACGGCGGCCCTTGATACAGCGAAACCCGACTGCCGTCCTTGTATTTCACGATGTCCAGAATCTCGTCAGCCGTAATGATGCTTGGCGCGTTGATCCGGTAGCCATTGGAAATCGCGGTCTGAGTCGTTCTGGAGACTTCCTGCTGCCATAGCGGCAACAGACACGCGGCGTATTCTTTGGGCGTCTTGTTACTGTACTTGCTGACGTTAGGCTCACCTGGAACCAGGGATGCCGGCAACGAACAACCTGCCAGCATCGCCATCGCTACTCCCCCAATCAACATCCGCATGACGCTTCCTTATCCTGAAAAACGGGAAATGTAGCGCGTAGCGGTCCAGACATCCATCTATTGAATCACCCTTCAGGGGGTTGGTTTGTGATCACCGTGGTCTGCATTCAAATACCTCATCCATCGTTTATGGGCTTCATGCTGCCATTGATTGACCCGCTCCCACTCCGGACCGTTTAACTGATGAGCCGAAATCAGATTCATCATCTCCGTGGTTGCTGCGTTCAGATCAACAATCAGCTCTTTCGCATGGAATCTGAAATCATCAGTACTGGTCATTGAAGTTGCCTCGCCCTAGCGAAAATTCGCCACCTCAGTACGACATCACGCCGGTTCGTTCGGGCTTATCCTCCCGACAAGCGGCGTACCTTCCATCCATTGAGCCTCCGTTGAACAAACGCCCCGCCCGCTAATCGGGACTACGCTTTGTTGAGGGGTATTTGCAGGAGGTCATCATGTGGCTTAACGAAGATGAAAATGAACTTCGACGTGACCTGCAAGGCGTTGCGTCGGACTTGAGGTGGTCGGCAGTGGAACTCTTGCGCATCGCAGAGCAACTACGCCAGGCCGGTAATGATGTGGATGCGCAAGCTGCCCTGAAATTGTGCGACCTGTTTCAAGGCGATGAACAGCGACTGGCGGGCTATGCCGAAGAAGTGAAAGCCAAGGTCATCAGTCGGACGAAAGCTCACTAACGGGAGCGATGTCATGAACAAGCCTCTATTCGCGCTGGTCGTCGTGCTCGGCGACGGGTGGCTGCAGCACTGATTCGCACGTTTATCGCGACCAGCCGCTGGTCGCAAAGTCGAGACCGGCATGAGCAAGGATCAGGTTCAGCAGATTGGCGGTCAGCCTTTATCCATAACGGAGCGCACGGTGGTGCCTGGCAGTTGCTTTGACTACAAGCTGACACAGACCGGGCAACAGAAGCCGTACAGCATCAGCTTCGATGACAGGGGCAAGGTCGAACACAAAAGCTTCATGAACTGCGCGCAATGGAGCCACGCGCAACAGAAAGCCAGGGAGCCCTCTCGCAGTGCGAGCGGTGGAGGTTATTAACCTGGTTGGCGTACCGGGCTAGCTGGAAACTGGCTTATTACAGGTGTTCCGCCATTTATCCGCGAACGTATTGATTGCCTTGCTCTTGAGTTCTGAAGAATCGAGGACGGGCTGGTTGTACGCTTCGTTGATCAGCATTTCACCTAACGCGTCGTGATCAGGATTACCCGACTTCCCCGCCAGCAAACTTTCTTTCGATTCGCCATTCTGCCGAGACTGCATGATCGATCCGGCCAATGTACGGAAAACATCGCAGACCATTTGATTAGTGTGGATTTCGCCTGGCGCCTGGCGCCTGGGTTTGAGCCTGACTTACGCCAGCAAAACAAAGAGCAGACCACACTGCCAGCGCAGTCCAGCGACTTTCAACATGAGTTCATCCTTGGATTGAAAGCGGGCACCCTATCACCCGAATGTCGCGCTTAGAATCCTCCTGGCCGTGGTTTTACGACAAAAAAAGCCCCGGCATTCCAGGGCTTCAAGCTCACGCTCATTCTGATTTCCGACTTCGAGTCGATCGACCCGCTTTGTAGCCAGGCAGCGCAGCCGCGTAGGCCAGTGCTTCCTCTCTGCTGGCAAAGGCACCGAGCCGGTCGCCTTTGGTGCAAACCCGCCAAGGGCCGTTGTTTACGCTGAGTACGTCATAACCGTTCATGTGCATTTTGTTAAGCATCGGAACGCTCATATTCACCTCCTTTTCGGCAGTGATAAGCCACGATTGACTTGGCTACCTTACACCCGACCTTTGCTCAAGTGCCGACCAGACGTCGCGCCAGGTTTCGACATTCCTTTGCACTTTCTGTCGCCCCCCTTACTCCAACCCTTGAAACAGCGGCTTCGGTGCTCAACTCGGACGAGGCTTGGCCACAAAATGAAATTTTCGATTGCATGCGGTATCCGCTGGACGCGGTCCAGAACCTGAACACAAGCGACGCCACGCTCAAGATTGTCAGGACCTTTCAGCGCCGCCTGTAATGGTGTCTAGGCTAACGCGGTCGCGGCCTTGTCGATAAACGCCGCAATCTCGGCCGGCATCGAGGCCAGCGAAGCATGGCTGGCGTTCAAGGTCAGTACTTCCCTGGCGTTCAGTCGCCCGGCCATCCATTGCTGATATTGCGGCGCGATCATGCGGTCATCGCTGGACACCTGATACCACGACGGCTTGGTCTTCCACGCCACCATTTTAATGGTGTCACCGAAAGTACTGGCCAGGGGCGCTTTCTGGGTGAGGCCCATGACCAAGCCTTCGGTCGCGGGCAGATCCTGACAGAAACTTTCGTGGTAGAGCTCAGGTTTGACCCACAAATACATCGCTGTCGGGTGCCAGGTTGGCCGCCGCCACGGGAGGATGCCGCTGAGTGATGCGGCCGGGACTTTCACTGGCGTCCGGGGCGAATGCGGCGATGTACACCAGCCCCACGACATTCGGTTGATCGTCGGCCTCGGTGATCACCGCGCCGCCATAGGAATGCCCACCCGCAATACCTGCCCCGGCACCTGAGCGACCATCTTGCGCGTGCGCTCGGCATCGTCGGCCAGTGACGTCAGCGGTATCTCGACCGCGCGGATCTTCGTGTAGCCCTTGGTCAACAGTTCGGCGATGACTTTGTTCCAGTGGGCGGCACCGCCCCAAAAACCATGGACCAGCACAATCGTGGGTTTGTCGCTCATATGTTTGCAGGTTGTTTTTAATGAGTCGCGTCAGCCCTGGTCGCCGCCGCCCACCGGCATGATCATGCCGGTGATGTACGACGCTTCGTCGCTGGCCAGAAACAGAATAGCGCCTGCCTGCTCATCCAGCGTGCCGTAGCGTTTCATCAAACTGCTGTCGAGCGTCTGGTCGACAATTTGTTGGTACCAGACCTTTTCTTCGGCGCTTTGCTCTGTGCTGTTACGCGGGATGACCCGCGGCGGTGCTTCGGTACCACCGGGTGCGGTGGCATTGACCCGAACCCCGCGACCGGCGGTTTCAAACGCCAGACAAGCGGTCAGCGCATTGACGCCGCCCTTCGCGGCGCCGTACGGCACGCGATTGATGCTGCGAGTGGCGATGGACGAGACGTTGACGATAGCGCCGCTGCCTTGTTCAAGCATGTACGGCAGCGCGGCATGGCAGCACCATAGCGTCGGAAACAGCGAACGACGGACTTCGGCTTCAATCTGCTGCTCTTCGTAGTGCTCGAAAGGCTTGGCCCAGATCGTACCGCCCACGTTGTTGACCAGCACATCCAGACGCCCAAAGCGCTCGACGGCAGCGCGCATCACGCGGCTGCATTCGCTGTATTGCTCAAGGTCGGCGGTCAGCGCGAGCACCTGGCTGCCCTGCCCCAATTGTTGCTGCACCTCGAACACCAGATCCGAGCGATCGACCAGAATCAGCCGCGCACCCTCGGCGGCCATACGCTCCGCCACACGCCGGCCGATGCCTTGCGCCGCGCCAGTGATCAGCGCGACTTTTTCGTGAAATATGTTCATGTATACCTCGTGACGAATATCGCTTTCGCGGTGAGTCGCTTTTCGTAGGAGCCAAGCTTGCTGGCGAAGGCGCACTCAAGGACGCCTTCGCCGGCAAGCCTGGCTCCTACAGGAAACGTGAGTCACTGCTGACAAATGCTCAAGCCGCGCTGGCGGCGAATTTCTCGTAGTAGAAGTTCGTCGGCGCGACGCCTTGTTCGCGGATGAACTGACTGACCGCTTCGACCATCGGCGGCGGGCCGCACAGGTAGACGTCGACGTCGCCATCGTTCAAATGCCGTGGCTCGATGTGCTGGGTCACGTAGCCCTTGAGCGGGTGCTGGCTGTCGGGGTTGGCGACGCAGGCACTGAAGCTGAAATTCGGGATTCGCGCGGCCAACGCTTCGAGCCGGTCCAGTTCCACCAAATCGAAATCGTTGGTCACGCCGTAGATCAAATGCAGCGGATGCTCACTGCCCTGCTCGGCGATTTTTTCCAGCATCGCGGTGAACGGCGCCAGGCCCGTACCGCCGGCCAGCAGCAACAACGGCCGGCGGATGTCGCGCAGGTAAAAACTGCCCAACGGCCCGGCCAGGCTCATGCTGTCGCCGGCCTTGGCCATGCCGGTGAGGAAGCTGCTCATCAAGCCGCCGGGAACGTTGCGGATCAGGAAACTGACCTCGCCGTCACGCTGCAGCGAGCTGAAGGAATAAGCACGGGTCTGCTCGCTGCCGGGAATTGCGAGGTTCACATACTGGCCTGGCAGGAACGCCAGTTTGCTCAGCGCCTCGCCCTTGATCGACAGCGCAATGGTGCTGTCGGACAGCTGCCGCACGGCGCTGATGGTGGCGTCGTAACTGGCCTGCTGCGTACGGCAGACTTGCGATGAGGTCGGCACCCGCACCACGCAATCGCTCTGGGCGCGCATCTGGCAGGTCAGGACAAAACCCTGTTCGGCTTCGTCCGCCGTGAGCGCGTCTTCGATGTATTCCTCGCCCAAGTCATAACGACCGGCCTCGGCGAAACACTTGCAGGTGCCGCAGGCGCCGTCGCGGCAATCCAGCGGAATGTTGATGCCTTGGCGATACGCGGCATCGGCCACGGTTTCGCCCACATTGGCGTCAATGAACCGAGTGACGCCGTCTTCGAAATTGAATGCAATGGAATGAGTCATGACGGCCGCCTCAGAGGTGGTAGACATCGATGACCTGGCGAACGTAATCGTTCTTCAGGATCACTTTCTTGGCCTTGATCAGCGGGTTTTCGCCGCGCACATCAAGGGTGTAGAAACTGCTGCCGAAATAGCTGTCGACGGTCTTGTAGCGAAAGCTCAGGGTGTGCCAGTTGAAGCGCACCTTGCACAGACCATCGGCCTGCTCAAGCAACTCGATGTTGCTGATGTTGTGCGAAGTCCGCGTCTCCGGAATGCTCGCACTGGAACGCTCGGTCTTGATGCGGAAGATACGGTCTTCCAGGCCTGTGCGGTTGCCGTACCAGATCAGCGAGATTTCGCGCTGCGGGTCCTCGGTCAACTCGTCGTTGTCGTCCCAGGACGGCATCCAGAACGAGGCATCGGCGGCGTACAGTTCCAGCCAGTCATCCCATTGCTTGTCGTCGAGGTAGCGTGCTTCGCGGTAGAGAAAATCGCGCACGGCGTCATAGGTGATGGTCATTGCACGGCCTCCACAGCGACCAATTCGGACTGTTCGGCGGCCAACGCCTTGAGCATGGTGTGCTGCCAATACTTGTGTTGCAGCACGAACAGGCCTTCGTCTTCGGTGCGCACGCCGCTTAGCAGTGGATGCAGGTCAATTTCCTTGGCCGCCTCATCGGCGCCTTCGACCCAGTGCTCGGCACCGCGGGACATGTCATTCCACGTCGTGACGCTGCCCTGATAGCTGGTCTGGCAGGAGCGAAACTCTTCCAGATCGTCCGGGGTGGCCATGCCGCTGACGTTGAAGAAGTCTTCGTACTGACGAATCCGGCTCGAACGGGCGTGGTCGCTTTCGCCTTTGGGGGCGATGCAATAAATGGTGATTTCCGTGCGGTCGACCGAGATCGGCCGGGCGATGCGGATCTGCGAACTGAACTGATCCATCAGGTACACGTTCGGGTACAGGCACAGGTTGCGCGAGTTCTCGATCATCCAGTCGGCGCGGGCCTGGCCGAAGTCCCGGGACAGTTCGTCGCGGCGCTCGTAGAGCGGACGATCCTCGGGGTTTGACCAGCGGGTCCAGAGCAGCATGTGGCCCTTGTCGAACGAGTAGAAACCACCACCCTGTTTGGCCCAGGTCCCGGCGCTCATCGTCGGGTTGCTATCGCCGGATTCACGCTGTTTTCGCTGGTTTTGGGTGGCAGCGTAGTTCCAGTGCACGGAGCTGACGTGGTAACCGTCAGCGCCGTTTTCCGCGGTGAGCTTCCAGTTGCCTTCGTAGATGTAGCTGGATGAGCCGCGCAGCACTTCGAGGCCATCGGCGGACTGGTCGACGATCATGTCGATGATCTTCGCCGACTCGCCCAGGTGCTCGACCAGCGGCACCACATCAGCCTTCAGGCTGCCGAAAAGGAAGCCGCGATAGGATTCGAAACGCGCAACTTTGGTCAGGTCGTGGGAGCCTTCACAGTTGAAGCTCGCCGGGTAACCCGCAGCCGCAGGGTCTTTGACCTTGAGCAGCTTGCCGGAGTTGTTGAAGGTCCAGCCGTGGAACGGGCAGGTGTAGGAGCTTTTGTTGCCGGTCTTGTGCCGGCACAGCGTCGCGCCGCGATGGCTGCAGGCGTTGATGAAAGCGTTGAGCACACCTTCCTTATTGCGCGCGATGAAGATCGACTGACGCCCCATGGTGGTGGTGTAGAAATCGTTGATATTGGGGATTTGACTTTCGTGCGCCAGGTACAGCCAGTTGCCTTCGAAGATGTGTTTCATCTCCAGGTCGAACAGCCGTGGGTCAGTGAACATCTCGCGCTTGCAGCGGTAGATGCCCTGTTCTTTGTCGTCTTCAAGCAGGGAGTGAAGGTATTCGGGTCGCAGGGACATGGCCGCCGCCTCCATTGTTTTTATTCAGGCAGGGCCATGCTAGGACGGGGGGATGGGGCGGACTATCCGATGGGTGCAGACGTGTATCCGTTTACTGCAAACAGCCCACTTCCCTGTAGCTGCCTTGTGGCGAGGGGATTTATGGTGAGTCAGTCGCGGCGTTTGAGGGTGTCGGAAGGCAATTCGCCGAACTGCTTGCGGTAGTTGTCGGAGAACCGGCCCAGGTGCAGGAAGCCGTAATCCATGGCCACTTCCGTGACGTTGCGCACGTTACAGGTCGGGTCGCTCAGGCACAGGTTGATGCGTTCGAGTTTCTTCTGCCGGATGTAGTTTTTCGGCGAGGTGCCGGCGTTGCGCTCGAACAAGCCGTACAGCGAACGCAGGCTCATACTCGCCTGGCGCGCCAGTTCTTCACTGTCGATGTCTTGCTTGAGGTTGCGCGCGATGTAATCGGCAATCACCTCGAACGTCGCCGACGACGAACCAAGGCTGCTGCGGATGACGTTGGTTTTCATCAGGCTGAGCATCTTGCTGACGATGATCTGCGCGTAGTGCTCCTGCACCCGGGGGATCTGCTCGGTGGCTTCGGCTTCCTGGCAAATCATCGCCAGCAGGCCGACGAAACCTTCCAGTTCATCGAGCTGATAACGGTTTTCAAGAAACCGCACGCCCTGCCCCGGATAGCGCCAGCGTTGCTCCTCGCACACCGATTCAAACAGCCGGGTGGGCACTTTGAGGATGAATTTTTCGCAATCGTCGGAGTACGTCAGGTCCACCGGATCGTCGGGGTTGATCAGCAGCAATTCACCCGGCGCGAAGTAATGCTCCTGACCGTGACCGCGCCACAGGCAGTTGCCACGCAGCAATACTTGCAGATGGTAGATACTTTCCAGCGCACTGGAGGTCACCCGCACGCTGGCGCCGTAGCTGATGCGGCACAGGTCCAGGCTGGCGAATTTGCGATGATCGAGGCTGGCCAGTGGGCGGCCGACCCTGGGCATCAGGATGCAATGGTTGCCAACATGCTGATTGACGTAACCCGACACCGCGTAAGGGTCGGCGTGGTCGAATATTCTGCTGCGCTGACTCAATAGTTGCGCGTGCATCATCGGGTCACTCTCGTTGTTGTTATAGGTGTTGTCGGGCCATTCTAAGGCCGTACTTGCAGCGGCGTGTCAGTGGGCTGACATGTGGAAGGTTCGGGCCCCTTCGCGAGCAAGCCCGCTCCCACAGTTGACCGCATTCCCACAGGTAAAACGCGGTCAACTGTGGGAGCGGGCTTGCTCGCGAAAGCGTTGTGTCAGTCAACGTTGATGTTGAAGCTGATACCCCCTTCGCGAGCAAGTCGAATCGTCGCACCGCCGCTCCCACACGGTTCGGCTGTTCGAGGTAATCAATCTTCGAGCGCACGAACCCGTTCGTGGCGTTGCTGCTCTTCAGGTTGCGCGGAAGTCTGCAAGGTGAAATCAAAGTCGATTTCGGCAAACCGGCCGCTGACGCCATGGGCCGCTGCACGCTGCGGGTCGTCGCTGAAGGTGATGTGGGCGATCAGCTCGTCGCGGGTGGCGTAGGCGAAATCGTCGTGCAGGTATTGGTCACCGTCGAGGTTGATCTGGGTGGTCAGGTGACGGTGGTCCGGCGCGGAGATAAAGAAGTGAATGTGCGCCGGACGCTGGCCATGACGGCCCAGTTGATCGAGCAGTTGCTGGGTCGGACCGTCCGGCGGGCAACCGTAGCCCGACGGCACGATGCTGCGGAAACGATAGCGACCCTCGGCATCGGTGACGATGCGGCGGCGCAGGTTGAATTCCGATTGCGTGGTATCGAAGTAGGAGTATGTACCGCCCGTGTTGGCGTGCCAGACATCCACCACCGCACCCGCCAGCGGTTCGCCTGCGGTGTTACGCACCTGGCCCTGCATGAACAGGACCACGCCCGGATCGACGCCATCATCCAGTCGCGACTCACCCTCAGACAGCGGCGCACCCGCCACATACAGCGGGCCTTCGATGGTCCGCGGCGTACCGCCCGCCTTTCCCGCCTGCTCGTCTTCGGCGTCCATCAGCAAGTCCAGGTAATGTTCCAGACCCAGCCCTGCCACCAACAAACCGGCTTCCTGTCGCGCGCCCAGCACGTTGAGGTAATTGACGGCTGTCCAGAACTCTTCCGGGGTGACGGCCAGGTCTTCGATGATGTTCACCGAATCACGCAGAATGCGGTAGACCAGGGCTTTGACTCGCGGGTCGCCGGCGTCGTTGAGCAAGCCGCTGGCGTCTTCGAGAAACTTCTGGGCACTGGCAGTGTGGGAAATCTTGACGTTCATTTTGGGTGGTTCCTCATCTTGTAATTATTAGCGTAGCGAACTGAACAGGCTGGGTTCAGCGGTCATCCTCGCGAATGGAAGAAGGATGCCGGCACATCGCGTCGACCTCGATCGCCATGTACGGAAACAGCGGCAATTGCATCAGCAGGTCGTGCAGTTCCTGAACGCTGTCGACGTCGAAAACGCTGTAGTTGGCGTAGTGCCCGGCGATGCGCCACAGGTGACGCCACTTGCCTTGCTCTTGCAGGCGCTGGGCCAGGGCTTTTTCATCGGTCTTGAGCTGGGTGGCGAGATCCGGATTGATGTCGACCGGCAGATTCACGGTCATTTTTACGTGGAATAGCATGATGCTCTCCTCAGGCTTGCTGAACGGAAGTGGATGTTTTGTCACGACGGAAAAACGCCAAGCGTTCTTCGTCCAGGCACAGGCCAAGGCCCGGTGTCTGCGGGACATGCAGCGCAAAATCGCGATAGACCAGCGGCTCGCTGAGCAAGTCTTCAGTCAACAGCAACGGGCCGAACAACTCGGTGTCCCAGGCCAGTTTATTCAGGGTGATAAAGGCATGGGCCGAGGCCAGCGTGCCGATCCCACCTTCAAGCATAGTGCCGCCGTACAAACCGATACCGGCGGCTTCGGCGATGGCGGCGGTACGCAGCACGGCGCGTGGTCCGCCGTTCTTCGCGATCTTCAGGGCGAACACCGAAGCGGCCCCTTCGCGCGCCAGATTGAAGGCGTCTTCCACGCACTCGATGGATTCATCGGCCATGATCGGCGCCGGGCTCACGGCATTCAGGCGCGCCATGCCGGCGCGGTTATTGCGCGAGATCGGCTGTTCGATCAGGTCGATGCCGTTGCTGCCCAGTATCCGGCAGGCGCGCTGTGCAACCGCCTCGTCCCAGGCCTGATTGACATCGACCCGCACACTGGCGCGATCGCCCAGGGCTTTCTTGATGGCGATGACGTGGGCCAGATCGCGATTGACTTCACCGGCACCGATTTTCAGTTTGAAGATCCGGTGGCGACGCAGGTCGAGCATTTTTTCCGCTTCGGCGATGTCCTCGTCGGTGTCACCGCTGGCGAGGGTCCACGCCACCGGCAGCGCATCACGAACGCGGCCGCCCAGCAACTCGCTGACCGGCAGGCCAAGGCGCTTGCCATGGGCGTCGAGCAAGGCGGTTTCGATACCTGACTTGGCGAAGGTGTTGCCACGGATGCTGCGCTCCAGGCGCAACATCGCTGCATTGATGTTGCCGCTGTCCTCACCGATCAGCAGAGGTGCTATGTGTTTGTCGATGTTGGTCTTGATACTGTCCGGGCTTTCGTTGCCATAGGCCAGGCCACCGATGGTGGTCGACTCGCCGATCCCTTCAATGCCATCGGCGCAGCGCACGCGGATGATCACCAGGGTCTGGTTCTGCATCGTGTGCATGGCCAGTTTGTGCGGGCGAATGGTCGGCAGATCGATGATGATCGTCTCGATCGATTCAATGGCTGTTGCACGCATGTCGATACCCGTCAGGTTCTTGAAGTTCTGAATTGGATTCTCGTACGGCTTTTTGCCCACGGCCAATATAGAATTGGTCTGGCTCGATACCTTAAAGGTATTCAACTGATCAATGCCTGGAGGCCCCATGGAACTGCGTCACCTGCGGTATTTTCAGGTATTGGCTCAAACCCTCAACTTCACCCGCGCCGCCGAACTGCTGCACATTGCCCAGCCGCCTCTGAGCCGGCAGATCCAGCAGCTGGAAGATGAACTCGGGGTGATATTGCTGGAGCGCGGCCGTCCGCTGAAGCTGACCGACGCCGGGCGTTTCTTCCATGAACATTCCACCGCCCTGCTCGAACAACTGGCCAAGGTGTGCGACAACACCAAGCGGATTGGCCTGGGGGAAAAGACCTGGCTGGGCATCGGTTTTGCTCCATCGACGCTGTATGGCGTACTGCCGGACCTGATTCGCCGTTTGCGCAGCGGCGAGCCCCTGGAGCTTGAGCTCGGGCTGTCGGAAATGACCACGTTGCAACAGGTGCAGGCGCTCAAGGCCGGGCGCATCGACATCGGTTTCGGGCGGATTCGCATCGACGACCCGGCGATCATCCAGACGGTATTGACCGAAGACCGGCTGGTTGCCGCCCTGCCCGCCGGTCATCCGCTGCTGGCCGGCCCGATCAGCCTTCGCCAACTGTCCAAGGAACCCTTTGTGCTGTACCCCGGAAATCCGCGCCCCAGCTACGCCGATCATGTGATTGCACTGTTCGAGTCCTACGGCGTGAGCATCCACGTGGCGCAATGGACCAACGAGCTGCAAACAGCAATCGGACTGGTGGGGGCTGGAATCGGCGTCACGCTGGTGCCCGCGTCGGTGCAGTTGCTGCACCGCGACGACATTGGTTTCACCCCGTTGCTGGAAGACAACGCGACCTCACCGATCATTCTCAGCCGGCGCGTAGGCGACGTGACGCCGGGTTTGAATCATTGTTTGAAAATGATTGACGAGTTGCTGCCGCGGTGATGAAACAGCCAATAAGTGACCTGGGACTTGGGGGCTTTTGTGGCAAGGGGGTTTACCCCCGTTGGGCTGCGCAGCAGCCCCCGGCATTCTGTCAGGCACTCCGAAGTTGGCAGGATTTACGACTGCTGCGCAGCCGAACGGGGGTGAACCCCCTCGCCACAAAAGCCCTCTTGCCACAGTTCTGAGTTATGCCTGTTTAACTGGCGCGCATTCCCACCCGTTCTATGTGTTGGCTGTTGCTCATTTCGCTGAGGTTTTAGTGAGAATCCCCATCCCACAACCAGTTCCAGATCCCCGGCAACTTCTCTGCCTCTGAACCGCTACTAACGGTACGCGCCAAGGCCGCACGTTGCAGCGCCGCCGTGTTGTCGTAAAACGGTTTTTGCGCCACCGTCACCCCGGTGGCACGGGCGCTATCGAGCAGAATTTGCAGGTATTCGCGGGCATGCCGGGCGGTGTAGCGATTCAGGTCGTGAAAGGTCACCACCACCGGAACCACGCCGTCCACCGTCGGCAATTCTGCCAGCGCAATGCGTTCACGCACTTCGGACAGTTGCCGCAGCATGTTGGCCCGCCGCCGAGGGCTGGCGTTGAAACCCCAGATCTTGCCGTCGTTGGCGCTCAGGTCGGTCAGCAACAGGTGCATACCATGCCGCTGGTAGGCCGTTAACACACGTTTGTCGTAATTCCAGAACGGCGGGCGCACCAAGGCGGGCGGCGCGCCGGTGATCGCGGCGATGTCGGCACTGCCTTTGCCCAGCGACTGCTCCAGCTCTTGCGGGCTGAGCGAGCGGTGATTGGTGTGCGAATGGGTCGCCGTGTGGAAACCCAACACATGCCCTTCAGCCTGTTCCCGGTGCATGACCCCGCGCCCGATGTCGCTGTCGCCAGCCCGAGGTACGCCGGTCTGGACGAAGAACACCGCTTTGATTCCCGGTTGCACCGGGTTCTGCGCGAGGCTGTCGAGCACCGTCATGCTCGGGTTCCAGAAACTCGACGCGCTGGGACCGTCGTCGAAGGTCAGCAGAAAGCGGATCGGTGGCTGCTCGCGCAGACGCTGTTCAGTCTGCGGGGTCAGTTCGATCGGAGAGGCAATGCAGCCAACCAGCCCGACAGCGAGGGCGAGCGCAGAGAGAACCTTGAACAGCTGTGTCATGGTTTGCCTTGGACCAGACCGTTACGGTCATCACGTTAAACGGCAAAAACCCTTCGCCCATTCATCCATTGTCGGCCCGCAGGTGCTGCTGGCCGAGGTTGGATCAGGGTACACAGTGTTTGGTTCCAGCGCTCACCCTCGTGGATTACTGCGCCAGCGACTGCTGGAACGAGCTGTCGATAATCGGTGCGGTCGCCAATGCCGCCGGCAGCGCCTTGACCTTGAACAGGAAGTCCGCGGTGCTCTGCAAATCCTTTGCAGCTTGGGCATCCACCGGGCCGACGGTCATGTGCGCCTGACGCAGCCAATGGCGCGACACGTTCTGGTAGAGGTTGGCCTTCTTCGCCCAAAGATCGGCGTACTCGTCGGTGTGGTTGTCGACCCAGGCCCGGGCTTTTTTCAGGCGCACCAGAAAGTCGGCGATGGCCTCGCGCTTGCTCTCGATCGACGGCGTCGAAGCGGCAATGGCGCTCAGGCCCGGCATAAGATTTTTCGCCGTGAGAATCGGCCGGGCACCGGAGAACAGAATCTGCTGGGAAATGTAGGGTTCCCACACCGGGAACGCGTCGATGCTGCCTTGCGGCAACGCGGCGGCGGCGTCGATCGGCATCAGTTTGATGAAGTCGACGTAGTCTTCCGGCAGATCGGCTTTTTCCAAGGCGCGCAGGGTCAGCTGCTGACTCCAGGCTCCCGGCCAGTAAGCGACTTTCTTGCCCTTCAGATCGACAATGGTTTTGACCGGTGAGTCCTTGGGCACCAGCAAGGCGATAGTGTCCGGGTTCTGCCGCGACACGCCGATCAACTTCACCGGCGCCTGTTTGGCCGCCAGGAACAGGAAGCCGGAATCACCGAGAAAGCCCACATCCAGGGCACCCGTGTTCAGCGCTTCGGCCAGTGGAGCGGCGGCCTGAAAGTGCTTCCAGTCGACGGTATAGGGCGCCCCTTCCAGCACTCCCGACGCCTCCACCGAGGCGCGAACGTTGTAGTAGTTCTGATCCCCGACGTGCAACACGACGGGTTCTGCGGCATGGCTCAGTGGCGCGGCAAACACTGCGCTGGTCAACAGACCGCGCACAAATCGGGACAGGTCCATCGAAGGCTCCAGGAACGGTATTCGTATAGACCCTAACGCTCTTACAGCCACGCTTATAAATTCGATTTATGCATAAGCTCATGACCAGTAAAAGTTGCTGTTCGCCCAGCAACAGCGACTCAACAGACTGTTTTCACCGGTACAGCCAATTTCCTCACCCTCGCCGCCAAAGCCTCGAAAAGCCTGCCACTGCGCGACATGGCACAGAGCCTGCAATATTTCTTTTACGCAGGAAGCATTCGTAAAAAATAAATTTTTGGACATAAGAATCTCGCCACCTTGCCCGGAGCTGCCCCATGAAACCGACCTTCCGCTTTCCAAACGTCAGGTACCTGCTGAGCGCCTGCGCCCTGGCCCTGAGCCTGCAACCTATGGCGCAGGCAGCCGAAACCGCGCCGGCCGAAGTGCACTTGGATTACGCCTATTACTCGCCAGTGAGCCTTGTGCTCAAGCACTTCGGATTCCTGGAAAAGGCCCTGCCACAGACCAAGGTCAGCTGGGTGTTGAGCCAGGGCAGCAACCGTTCGCTGGAATACCTCAACAGTGGCGGCGTCGACTTCGCTTCGTCCGCCAGCCTGGCCGCTGTGCTCAGCCGCGCCAACGGCAGCCCGATCAAATCGGTCTACGTGTACAGCCGCGCCGAATGGACCGCACTGGTGGTGCGCAAGGATTCGCCGTACAAAACCGTCGCCGATCTGAAGGGCGAGAAAATCGCCGCTACCAAAGGCACCGACCCGTACCTGTTCACCTTGCGCAGCCTGCAACAGGCCGGCCTGAGCAAGGACGATGTCGAGCTGGTGCACTTGCAGCATCCGGACGGTCGCACCGCGCTGGAAAAAGGTGACGTCGACGCCTGGGCCGGCCTTGATCCGCACATGGCGGCCAGCGAAATTCAGGCCGGTTCGCGCCTGCTGTATCGCAACACCCACTTCAACAGCTACGGCGTGGTCAGCGTCACCGAGACCTACGCCAAAGAACATCCTCAGACCATCGAAACCGTCCTGAGCGCCTATGAAAAGGCCCGTGACTGGGCGGTGAAAAACCCTGACGAACTGGCGCAGTTGCTCGCCAGCGAATCCGGCCTGCCGCTGGAAGTGGCCAAGCTGCAGCTGTCGCGCACCGACCTGAGCAGCCCGCAATTGACCGCCAAGGATGTGATCGCCTCCAAGGCCGCCGCACCGATCCTGGTCTCTGAAGAACTGGTTCGCCGTGGGGTGAATGTCGACCAGGTGATCGATCAGTTGATCGACACCGGATTCAAGGAAACCGTGGCCCGTCAATAGCAGCAAAAGCTCGCAGCCTCGTTTCACTCGACAGCTCCTACAAGGAACGCATATTTGCGTGCAGGAGCTGTCAAGTAGAACGAGGCAGCGAGCTTTTGATTTTGCCCGCGCCCGTCGCGGATTCGTCGTGACTGGAGAAACCCATGACCAGCAAAAGCAAAGACCTGCCCGCCCCCCTGGCATTACCTGCACCCGGTGGCCTGAGCAACGCCTGGAAACTGCGCCTCAAGGGCCTGGCGCTGCCGGGGCTGATCATCCTGGTGCTGGAATGCGTCGTGCGCATCGGCTGGCTGCCGTCCTATCAAATGCCGGCCCGAGCGAGGTCGCGCTGACCCTCAGTGACCTCGCCGAGGGCGCGTTGTGGAAACACATCAGCGCCAGTCTGCTGCGGGTGCTGCTGGGTTTCGCCATTGGCGCCAGCCTGGCCCTGGTGTTCGCCGCGTGGGTCGGTTTGAGCCGCGAAGCCGAAGCGTATCTGGAACCGACGTTCGCCGGTTTGCGCTCGATTCCGAGCCTGGCCTGGGTGCCGCTGTTGCTGCTGTGGCTGGGTATCGACGAGACCTCGAAAATCGTCTTGATCGCTATCGGCGCATTCTTCCCCGTGTACCTCAACGGCGTCGCGGCGATCCGCGACATCGATCGCAAACTGGTGGAAGTCGGGCAAATGTACGCTTTCAGCCGGCGGCGCCTGGTGCGGCGAATTCTGTTACCCGCCGCCCTGCCCGGCCTGTTCACCGGATTGCGCAGCGGCATGAGCCTGGCCTGGATGTTTCTGGTGGCCGCCGAGCTGATCGCCGCCACCAAAGGCCTGGGTTATCTGCTCAGTGACGGGCGCGAAACGTCACGCCCGGATATCGTCCTGGCCGCCATCATCGTATTGGCGCTGCTGGGCAAACTCAGCGACGGCATCCTCGCCGGCCTGGAGAAGCGCTTCCTGGCCTGGCGCGACACCTTCAACGGCCAAAGCGCAGAGGATTGAGCCATGACCGAACACCTGCTGGACATTCGCGTCGAGCGCAAAACCTTCGCCGCCATTACGGTCCTCAACAACATTCATCTGCAATTGCAACCCCGGGAAACCGTCAGCCTGCTCGGTCCCAGCGGCTGCGGCAAAAGCACCTTGCTGCGGATCGTCGCCGGCCTGGAGAAGGACTTCCAGGGTGAGCTACGCAACAACGCCGGGGAAGTCGCTTTCGTGTTTCAGGAACCCCGGCTGATGCCCTGGCTGACGGTTGAGCAAAACATCGGCTTCAGCGCCGACAGCCACTACGACAAGGCCTGGGTCGCGCAATTGATCGATGAAGTCGGCCTCGGCGGCTTTGCGCAGGCGCTGCCCAAAGCCTTGTCCGGCGGCATGGCGCAACGGGTGGCCATCGCCCGCGGCCTCTACTCGCGACCGCAAGTCTTGTTGCTCGATGAGCCGTTCAGCGCAGTGGACGCTTTCACGCGGATGAAGCTCCAGGACCTGCTGCTGCAACTGGCCGAGCGTCACGCCATCGCCTTGCTGCTGGTGACACATGACGTCGATGAAGCGCTGTACCTCAGCGATCGCGTGATGGTGATGGACAATCGCCCAAGCAGCATTCGTCAGGAACTGGCCGTGGAGTTGCCGCATCCTCGCGACCGAAGGGACCCGCTGCTCGCGCAACTGAAGGCGTTGTCGTTGACCGAGTTGCAGCGTGCGCATGTGATTTGATGGGTGTCCGTGAAACCTTCGCCGGCAAGCCGTGCTCCTACACTGAAAGCTCCTGCCGGAGGATCAGCCGATGTGCGGACGACTGTCGCAGTACCGTGGCATTCACGACTTTGTCGCGGTGCTGAGCATTCCCGACGCGCTGATCAACCACGTCGGTGTTGAACCGCTGGCCCGCTACAACGCCGTGCCCACCACCCAGCTCGCGCTGTTGCACCTAGAGCCCGACGGGTTGCACGCCGATTCGGTGCGCTGGGGATGGCGTCCGCACTGGGCAAAGGATCGCGCGGCGCCGATCAACGCCCGGGTCGAGAAAGTGGCGCATGGCCCGTTCTTCCGGGCGATCTGGCCGCACCGTGCGATTGTGCCGATCGATAACTGGTTCGAATGGGTGGATGCCGGCGATTCGACGAGGCAGCCGTGGCTTATTCGTCGACGGGATCGGGCGCCGATTTGCTGCGTGGCAATCGGCCAGTTTGCCCACGGGGGCAACGAGCCGCGCAGCGACGACGGTTTTGTCATCATCACGGCAGACAGCGCCGGCGGCATGCTCGACATTCATGACCGGCGGCCGGTGGTGTTGTCAGCTGAGTTGGCGCGCGAATGGCTGGACCCGGCCACGCCTAAAGAGCGCGCCGAGCAAATGGTACTGATGCAGGGTGAAGCCAGCGAAGTGTTCGAGTGGTACAGGGTCGATAAAGCGGTGGGAAATGTCAGGAATCAGGGTGCGATGTTGATAGATAAGCTTATTTAAAGTGGATCCATTCCTGGACCTGAATAATCGCAAGACATAAACGTTATACAGACTGCTTCATTGTAGAAACACTTGTCGATGTGCGGCCAAACGACGCATTAACCGCTTGTCTGACAATCGAATCATCGTACATACATTTAGTAACGCTACAGCTAGCATGCGCGCCGCATTTCCGTCGGCAGTACCCAGTTGACCAAAGAGTCAATAACCAAGGAAATCCCTAAATCTAACAAGCCTTGCAGAGAACTAAGTTGCGCGACGATCTTGTAATTAATCAAGTCAGCGGTCTGGAGTGCGTGTACCTGTCGCTGACAGAACGCTATCAACTTGACTGTTTTATCGGGCAATACATAAAGACCCGAAACCTGCGTTCCGTCCCCAATATCAACGACATCCTGCGTTCTACCCTCGCGACCTATTCCGGCAAACCGCCGGTCATGGTCAACGAGCTGAATGCCTGGATCGACAAGACGTTGGGCTATCGGGCCTCCCACCCTGATTTTCCGCCGCTGGAAGATCTTTGAAGTGATGCGGTTCAGTTCAACACTGAACGAACCGGACATCGTTGCACTCTGAAGAAGAGGCCCGTCAAGGCCTCTTTTTTTTGCTCTCATCATTTGCACAAGGATTGCACCGCAGACTTTCCGAATGCCCTGTTCAACGACTGACCCAAAGCCCTGGCGGACTTCAGGAGGAATACATGAGCGAACTCGTTCCCTATGCCGAGCACTATTTGCTCGATGGCGTTCGGCCGCACTTTTTCAAACTGGTCGAACAGTTCTCCGATGTAGAAGCGATCCATTCGGCCTCTGCGCATGCCTTTGCGCAATCCGACCGAAAGATCGCCGCACACGCCTCACTCGAAGCGGCGCGCTTAAGCGCTAAACAATTGGGCATCACGCACATACGCTGGAATGAGGCGATTTGACACCGCCTTTGTGGCGAGGGGATTTAGCGAAACGTCGCACCGCCTCGTTCGGCTGCGAAGCAGTCGTAAATCGAGACAACCCGGTCTATATGAACGGACGCTGGGGGCCGCTTCGCGACCCAACGGGGCGGTGCGACGATTCGATAAATCCCCTCACCACAGTTTTTTGCTCTACTGGAGATTGTCTTGAGCTTGATCGCGGTTTGGTATGCAGATCGGTCAAGGCTTTAGCGGAATCTCTATATCGCGGTCTGAGAGCTCTCGACTGTCGTCATGTTTCCAAGTCTTCTCTGAACGCCTCTGCCGCTCAATCTCCTCCTCCGTGGGTTCATCTTCTTCATCCAGGCCCGTACGTTTAGGATCGTTGGCCATACTCACCTCGCTTCCTGATGGAATCCTCTTTAAGCGTAGAACAATTTCCCGAGAGCGACTCAAAGCCACCAGCGCAGCAAAAAGAAAAACCCCATGCTCAACAACATGCTGAGCAAGGTATTGCGGGTGTACAGCACCAATCCCACCGCCACCAGCGAACTGATCAGGTACGGATTGTCCCACTGCAAGTTCAGCTGTTTTTCCGGCATGAACACAATCGGCCCGCAGATCGCGGTCAACATCCCCGGCACGGCAAAACCGAGAAACTGCCGGGCATTGCTGCTCAGGCGAAGCGGCAGCCTGGGTTCGAGGAATACGTAGCGGTTCAGGAAGACGAGCACGCCCATCCCGATAATCACAGCCCAGACCATCATGTGCGCCCCCCATAGAATTTGTTGCAGATAAAGCCTGCGGTCATGCCCAGCAACCCCGACAGCACCAGCGCCGAGCCCCATTGCCAGTAACTGAACAACACCGAGCAAAACAGCGACACCGCGACGCACACCACCGTCGGAACGTTGCGCACCACCGGGGTGATCAGGGCAATAAAGGTCGCGGCGATGGAGAAGTCCAACCCCAGGTGTTCGAGGCCGGGAATGCTGCTGCCCAGGACGATGCCGGCCAATGTGAACAGGTTCCAGGCGATATAAAACGTCAGGCCCACGCCCAAGGCGTACCAGCGATTGAACTGCTGTTTGTCATGCTGGCTGGTCAGCGCGAACAGCTCGTCAGTGAGCAAAAAACCCAGCCCCACGCGCCAGCGACCCGGCAGCGGTGAAATCACCGAACGCAGGCTCATCCCGTACAGCAAATGCTGGGAGGTGAGTAACAGCGTGGTCAGCAGGATCGAAAAGACCCCGGCGCCGCCCTTGAGCATACCGATGGCGACCAGTTGCGCGGCACCGGCAAACACGATGCTCGACAAGCCCTGACCTTGCAGTGGCGTGAGATTGGCCTCGATGGCCATGGACCCGGCCAACAGCCCCCAGGGCGCAGTCGCCAGGGACAACGGCATGATCGCCACGGCGCCGCGAAGAAAGGCGCTGCGCGGCATGAGTGAGTTCGACATAACGCTCTACAACCAGGGAAAGTCGCCAGACTGTGCCAGCAGTTGCGTTCGATGGCTTGAACAATCTTGCGCACTTGCGGGCAACGCTTCCCGAAGTGTTCTGAACAGCAGTAGTGAAGAGAACCCGAGTACCATGGAGCCATTCGCATAACGCGTCAGGGAGTCGACATGCTTTACCGGATTGCCGCCGATGGGCTGGTGCTGTTTCATCTGATGTTCATTCTATTCGTGCTGTTCGGCGGGCTGCTGGTGCTCAAATGGCGCCCCCTGATCTGGTGGCACCTGCCCGCCGCGGCGTGGGGTGTGAGCGTGGAAGTCTTCCACCTGACGTGCCCGCTGACGCAATGGGAAAACCTCATGCGCGAGGCCGCCGGGCAAACCGGCTACGGCGGTGGCTTCATTGAGCATTACGTCTGGCCGGTCATCTACCCGGCCGGGCTGACACCCGCGATTCAACTGGCGCTGGGCAGCGTGGTGCTGGCGATCAACGTCGTGGTCTATCTTCGGTTGATCAGACTGTGGAAGTTACGCCGGGCAGCCTGAAACACCCGCCGAGGACAGGACATGCTGTCGATTGAAGACCTGACGTTGCTCCAAGCTATCCGCGAAACCGGCAGCCTGTCGCGGGCCGCCGCTCACTTGGGCAAAGCGCCGTCAACGGTGTCTTACGCCGCGCGGCAACTGGAGGAGCGCTTCGACGCCTTGTTGTTCGACCGACGTCGCTATCGCTTGCAGCTGACCCCGGCCGGTGAGTTGCTGGTGAACGAAGCGGCGCGGCTGATGCAAGACGTCTCGCGGCTGACCCAACGGGTGCAACAAGTGGCCAATGGCTGGGAGAGCCGGTTGTGGATCGTCACCGACGAACTGCTCGAATTCGAAGCCTTGATCCCGGTGATTCACGAGTTCGATGCGCTGGAGTCCGGCGTACCGCTGCGCATCACTCACGAAGTGCTCAAAGGTGTGTGGGAAGCCCTGCGTGAAGGCCGCGCGGACTTGATCATTGGCGCCACCAATGAACCGCCGGCCATCCCCAGCCTGCGCTGGATGCAGTTGGGTGAGATGGAATGGGTGTTCGCGGTCTCGCCCAAACACCCGCTGGCCAAGGCCAGGGAACCGATTTCACGCGCCATGGTTGCGCAGCACCGGGCGATTGTCGTGGCCGATTCGTCCAGGGTTACCGAGGGCAGCACCTATGGCGTCTCAGGCGGCCAACCCGTACTCGCCGTGCCGACCATGCGCGCAAAGATTCTCGCCCAGTGCGATGGCCTCGGCGTGGGCTGGTTGCCCAGGCATCGGGTCGGCGCGTTACTGAGAAGCGGCACGCTGGTGGAAAAGCAGATGGCTGATCCGCGCGAGCCGAACATTCTGTACGCCGGCTGGCGCGGCGATCATGACGGTCGCGCACTGGGCTGGTGGCTGGAAAAACTCAAGCAATCGTACCTGTCTACAAAACTGGTCCAGGGCAGCGATCGCTTCGTTTGAACTCAGTTTGCAATGACACTCATGTTCCGCCCACTGGCCTTGGCCACGTACAAGGCCTTGTCCGCAGCGCTGACCAAATCGTTGGGCTGATCCTGTGAGGCCGGGGTATAGGCGCAAACCCCGACACTGACGGTCACCGTACCCTCCGGGCACTCGCTGTGTTCGATCCCCGCTTGCTGTACCGCTCGGCGAATTTTTTCCGCGACCAGGAACGCCCCCACATAGTCGGTGCCGGGCAGCACAACCGTAAATTCCTCGCCGCCATAGCGAGCGGCCAGATCGCCGGGGCGTTTGATGTTGTCCTTGATGATCGCGCTGATTTTGCGCAAACACTGATCCCCTGCCACATGCCCGTAACGATCGTTGAAACTCTTGAAGTGATCGACGTCAATCATCAACATGGCGAGATGGGTCAGGGTGCGCCTGGCACGGCCCATTTCCGCGAGGATGAACAGATCGAACTGACGCCGGTTGGAAAGCCCGGTCAGTGCGTCTTCGAGCGCCAGCAATTCAAGGCTGCGGTTGACCTCGATGAGCTTTTCCTGGGCATCGAGCAACACGCTCTGAATGTGATTCTGCTGCTTCATGAAGCGAATGAGGCGATAACCGAGCCCGCCCAGAAACACCAGCAGCAACAGCACGATGCCGGCGCTGAGGATTGACTCCTCGCGCCAGCCGGCCAGCACGTCATTCTTGTCGAGAGCGGCGAAGACGATCAGCGGATAACCATCGACCCGTCGAAACCCCACCACTCGCTCGACACCATCCACATAAGACTTGACGGTTGCCGTGCCGGAATTGCTCTTGGGCAACAGTTGCGTAAACAGCGGGCCCTTGGCGACGCTGGTGCCGACCTCCGCTTCGTTGAAAGGCCGGCGAACGACGATGGTGGCGTCGTCGGCGATCAGGTTGATCACGCCGTTTTTACCCATGTCGATGCTGTCGTAGAGCCCGAGGAAATGGCTGAGATAAATCGATGCCAGCGCCACACCGGCAAAGCTGCCATCCGGATGATTGATCCGGCGTGACACGGTCATGATCCACTCGCTGGTCGATCGACTCTTGATCGACGGGCCGATATGGGGGCCGCGGTCAGGATGATCACGATGGTAGATGAAATACTCACGGTCGGAATTGTTCGCACCGGGTATATCCGCGCCGTTGGAATTGGCGATCCACCCCCCTCGCTCGTCAAATACGAACAGGCCATGGAGCTGGCTCAGCTCACTGCGTTGGGTGCTGAGCAAGCGGCGCAACCTGGGTAGCTGCGCCGCAGCCACGCCCTCGTTTTCGAGGCGGTCCACCAGGGTAAACAGCAGCGTATCGGCCTGTTTGACCGACGCCTGCGCTTGCGATGCCAAGGTCTGGGCAAGGTTGGACATTGCCACTTCTTTGTCATGCAAATGGTACTGGCGCGAGTTCCAGGCTTCCCAGATGACAATGGCCGTCATGGACAGGCACACCGCCACGAGCAGGACAACCGCGTAACGGACCCTGAGCCTGGACTCAATGTGCTCGGGCACCCAAGGCGCGACGGGCCGGGTGTGTTCAATTCGGTCGTTGATGGACGGATGTCCCATGACGCTCCCTGAATCGTTATGACATGGCGAATTTTCCCGTTCGCCCTTTTTGCGCCATCCAGCTGTGTCTGACACTCGGATCGCAATGCCCCATCAGAAACAAGATAGGTGATTTTGCTAGCGTTGTGACGGGTTTGTGTGGGGTGACGATGCCACCCCACGGGTTTTACTTCGGCGTCTGCTTCACCGCTTCCAGCCAGGCGGGATTCAACTGCGTCTGTTCGGTGTCGAGGCCCAGTGTTTCCATCCGCTCCTTGTGCTGCTCCATTTCGCGGCTCAATTGGCCATGATCGCTGGAGTTTCCGTCCAGTTCGTGCATCTGGCTCAAGCCCAGGTGGTAGAAACGCAGCAGCTTCATGGCCGTCGGGTCACCCGCTTCCACTGCTGCCGTTAGCTGATGCATCACATTGGTGATGCTCATCAGGCTGCGTTTGAGCTGCCAGCCGTACACCGCCGGCGCCATCCACGCCTGAGACCAGAACGTACCGCGCATCAACGCCACCATCAGCAGCACCGCGACAAACACGCCGCCGACGTTAAATCGCAGATTGTCGCCCCCAGGCTCACCAAACAGCGCCACCGCTGCAGTGGACAGCACCATCGCCAGCGCGAGGAATATCAGCGCAATAATCACCGTGCTGCGCCGTGTCTGCTTTCGAAAAAGTTCGGCGTTCATCGGCTGGATTTCGAACATCGTGACGGGGTTCCTTGCATCAATGGTAAAAGGCTCGGAGAGCGAAAAGACTGCGGGGCATTATCGCCCCTGCGCAGGATTTAGCTATGCTGGGCGTCTCTTCATCTTTTCATCGTCAATCGGGGAACATGGCGATACAGCGCAGTTCGTGCCATCTTCTTTCATGGATACACACTATTCGGATGCCATTTGCCTGTATGAATGACATCGTTTTAAGGATCATTGAATGACCCAACGACATGTAATCAACGCCTCCGTCAGCCCTAAAGGCAGCCTGGAAACCCTTTCTCAACGTGAAGTACAGCAACTGAGCGAAGCCGGATCCGGCAGCACCTACACGTTATTCCGCCAGTGCGCCCTGGCCATCCTCAATACCGGCGCCCATGTTGATAACGCCAAGACCATTCTCGAAGCCTACAAGGACTTCGAAATCCGCATTCACCAGCAAGACCGCGGCGTCCGCCTCGAACTGCTGAATGCCCCGGCCGACGCCTTCGTCGATGGCGAAATGATCGCCAGCACCCGCGAAATGCTCTTCAGCGCCCTGCGTGACATCGTCTACACCGAAAACGAACTCGATAGCCAACGCATCGACCTGAGCAATTCCCAGGGCATCAGCGACTACGTGTTCCACCTGCTGCGCAACGCCCGCACCCTGCGCCCCGGCGTCGAGCCGAAGATCGTGGTGTGCTGGGGCGGCCACTCGATCAACACCGAAGAATACAAATACACCAAGAAAGTCGGCCACGAACTGGGCCTGCGCAGCCTCGATATCTGCACCGGCTGCGGCCCCGGCGTGATGAAAGGCCCGATGAAAGGCGCGACCATCGCCCACGCCAAGCAGCGCATCCACGGCGGCCGTTACCTGGGCCTGACCGAGCCCGGCATCATCGCCGCCGAAGCGCCGAACCCGATCGTCAACGAGCTGGTGATCCTGCCGGACATCGAGAAACGCCTGGAAGCCTTCGTGCGCGTGGGCCACGGCATCATTATTTTCCCCGGTGGCGCCGGCACGGCCGAAGAGTTCCTGTACCTGCTCGGCATCCTGATGCACCCGGACAACGCCGGCCTGCCCTTCCCGGTCATCCTCACCGGGCCGAAACATGCCGCACCGTACCTGGAGCAACTGGATGCGTTCGTCGGCGCGACGCTGGGTGACGCGGCGAAGCAACATTACGAAATCATCATCGACGACCCTGCTGAAGTCGCGCGCCAGATGACTCAAGGCCTCAAAGTGGTCAAACAGTTTCGCCGCGAGCGCAACGACGCGTTCCATTTCAACTGGCTGCTGAAAATAGACGAAGGCTTCCAGCGCCCGTTCGACCCGACCCACGAAAACATGGCCAACCTGAAACTCAGCCGTGACCTGCCCGCCCACGAACTGGCAGCCAACCTGCGCCGCGCGTTCTCCGGGATCGTCGCCGGCAACGTCAAGGACAAGGGCATCCGCCTGATCGAAGAACACGGGCCTTACCAGATCCGTGGCGATGCAGCGGTGATGCATCCGCTTGATCAATTGCTCAAGGCCTTTGTCGCACAGCACCGGATGAAACTACCGGGTGGCGCGGCTTATGTTCCGTGTTATCAAGTGGTTGCGTAATAAACGGCGCCTGACAAACACCCAATCCACTGTAGGAGCGAGCCTGCTCGCTCCTACAAAGATTCGGCGTACACCTTCCGCTCCTCACCACTCAACAGGCCGAGCGTTAGAAACTCCGCTGAGCCTCTCCAGCTATCTGCAAACAGCTGCGCGAGCATATTCGTAGCCCACAGGTGCATGTTCCTTCCTCGCCGACAACTGACTTCCAGCGATATCAGTATGGAAGAGAAAGGAACAGACTACCTATATCGCGAGCAAGCTCGCTCCCACAGTTCGATTGCGTGTTGCCGCTTCCCCCCTGCACAACGCTGATAAATCCTGAAATCTGACGTAATAGTCCGACAATTTCTCGGGACAGTTGAATGAGCGCGTACTAAGATCTGCACCTCATTCAATCAAGGACGATTCATGAAGCGCATTGCCGGTTGCCTGTTGTCTTTCCTGACACTCACTGCGGTGGCGGCCGATCTGAACCTGCTCACCGACAACCATCCGCCCCTGCATTTCCAGCAAGGCAACCAACTGGTGGGGTTTGGCGTGGATGTGGTGCAGGCGCTGGCCGAAAGTGCCGGCGATCAGGTGCATTTCCAACAAGTCCCTTTGCTGCGTGCCTTGCGTGTCGCCAGCACCGAGCCTGCCACCGGGGTGTTTACCGTGATGCGCACCGCCGAACGCGATGGCCAGTACCAGTGGGTCGGTCCGTTGATGGAAGTGGAAACGGCACTCTACTCCGCCAATGGCACCCAGCAACCGGTGCACAGTTTGCAGGAAGCCGGCAGCCTGGGCCGCATCGTTGTCCCGCGAAAATGGCTGGTCTACAGCTACTTGCAGAAGCAGGGTTTGAACAATTTATACGGCGTGGAAACGCCCGAACAAATGATGCGCCTGGCGCGCCTGGGCCGTACCGAATTCGTGGTGTCGGATACCCTCTCCATCACCGCCCTGGCGCGGGAAGAAGGTCTGGCGCCCAGTCAATTGCATTATCAAATGCCGTTGATGAAGCAAGGCACCTACATCGCGTTTTCTCCGCTCACCGATGCTCGTCAGGTGGCGCGTTGGCAGCAGGCGCTGGAGGAGATGAGCCGCGACGGACGCCTCGAACAACTCAAGCAGCGTTGGCTCAACGACAACCCACCCCGTTGACGGTGGATCAACGCGCTCGATATCAACTATGCGCAAGGGTGTTTTTTCATCGCGATGCTCCAGCACTACAGTGGCCACATCTTCTCCCCACCTACTGGAGCAACATCATGAAAAGCATCATCGGTCTTGGTTTCGCCCTTTCGGTTCTTGGCGCCACATCCGCCATCGCCGCCCCACACGCCACCTCGCAAGTTGTTGCCGGGGGTAAAGTCAGCCAACCGGCTACGTTGAACGTGAACACTGTCGACCTTGATCACAAAGACAGCCAGGCAAGCAAACTCTACGTCGCTGAAAACCGCCCTGAGTTTGGTTCGAAGTATCAGCGTTATTGATCAACGGCTTTGCGCCGCTTGAAACAAGAAACCCCGGGTAGATCCGATCTACCCGGGGTTTCTTCGTATCAGGTGTCCATCGATCCCGTAGCAGCTGTCGTTGTGGCGAGGGGATTTAGCGAAACGGGGCGGTGCGACGTTTCGCTAAATCCCCTCGCCACATCGGCAGCTACAACGACCGTGTCAGGCGCTCCGCCAGGGCTTTGGCCTGACTGGCCACATCGGTGACGGCCGTACTTTCCCACCACATGCCCCGCAACGGCGGGCCCATGGCGAACAGGCGTTGGGCGACCTGCCCATCGGCGTCCAGCACCGCGCCATCAACCGCTGCGGCAATCCCCAACGCCAACGGTCCCGGGCGAATCAGTCCGCGTGCCAGCAATTGTTGTGGTAGCGGACGGGCCACTCGGCGCCAGTCGTATTCGATACCACTGGAGTTGATCATCGCCACGCCGCTGACAACCCTGGTTTCAACCTCGCCACGACGGCGGATGCGGATGCTCACCTGCCCCTCGACCGTCGATTCCAGCCCTTTGAATGACGCCGCCTGAATCCGCAACCGCCCTTCCTTGTGCCGCCGTGCCACCAGTTCGGCGCTCAACGGTGGCGAGCGGTGGTGATGACTTTCCCACCAGGGCCGCACGTGCCGCACAAACTGCCGACGCTGCACGTCCGTCGCCTGACTCCACAACCGGCCGATATGCGCCCGCACCGTATCGAGCGGCGACTGCCAGTCGATACCCTGAGCGATGGCGCCCCGGCAATGCCTGCGCAGTTCTCGCACCAGCTGTCGAGGCGTGCGAATACTTTTATCCTCGGCAAGAAAATCCACCCAGACCGGTGGCTGCCGGCGCACGTGAGGCAGCAAGCCGTGACGGGAAAACACTTCGATCGGCCCGCGATGCCCGGCCTGCTCAAGCGACACCACGGCGTCGACCATGATCAGGCCCGAGCCGATGATCAACACCGTCGACTGAGGGTCTAACCGGCGCATAGCCGCGACATCCCACGGATCCAGCGCCGCAGCGTTCAAACCGCTTGACTCGGTCTGCGGCGTGCGCGCAGCGGGAAACATCCCCGTGGCCAGCACCGCGTAAGCGCCCCGCAAGCGTTGCCCGTCACTCAAAGTCAGCAGTACCGAATCGTCGCGGGTTTGCAGATCAACCACTTCAGCCTGCACGTGCTCGACCGTCGCACCGTTCACCGCCCCCGCCGCTTGCGCCTCCACCAGACGCTGCTGCACGTACACGCCGAAAAGCCCCCGGGGCGGAAACAGCTCGCTGACCGGCACATGCTGCTCATCCGACTCCGGCCAGCCACCGGCCGCGATGTGTTCGGTCAGCCATTGGGTCAGGTCGTCGGCGTTGTCCGGATCGACGCTCATGCGTGCGGCGTTGCCGTTGAGCGTATGGCCCAATTCGACCGCGCTGTACGCCTCGCCCCGGCCGAGTTCGGCGCGCGGCTCGATCACCCGCAACGAACGCTTGCCAGGCAATCGCAACAACTGCGCCGCCAACATCGCGCCGCTGAGGCAGCCGCCGACGATCAGAATGTCCGCGTGGCGAATGCCGTCGGTCGCCAGTCCGCGTTGGGTTTGAGTCATGGCGTTCTCACTGGTCAATGGTTCATCTCGAAAATCTCCTGGACGATAATAGGCGCCAAACCCATGGAACAGTCATCAAGCGGTACCAAAGTAGGACGCGTCACCGTCGCCCGACTGATGGCGAACATGCCGTACCACTGGCAGGTTGGATTCGGTCGAGCTCATGCGGTGTCCCGTTTGAATTCGTTGAGCCAGGTCGGCGCCGGTCGAGCGTCTGGGGTGCGCGTGGCTTGCCAGATGAAATGCAGTTTGTGGAACCCCAGCAGACGGCGAACGCGGTTTTTGATCAGGCGTTGCAACGGTCTTTGCGGGTGGGCGATGGCCCAGTCGCAAAGGCGTCGACGCCAGGTGCCTTGGGGGGCTAGGCGACTGTCGATTTCAGTGGCCAGCCGTTGCAGGCGTTCGGCCGACAGCAACAGCCCCGACGGCGCGACTTCACGGCGATCGCGGCTGGCACTGCCGGGGCTTTCCGGGAAGGCCAGGGAGTGGCCGCTGCTGAGCCATTGTTCAAACACGACGGTCAGGCCGTCCTGCCATTGCGTGCCCTCTTCGCTCCACAGTTGGGCGCCTTGTGCCCAGCGATGCCAGCGTTGCGGGGGTTCTGTCGGGCCGAGCAGTGCGGCGAACTCCAGCAGCGTCTGGCCGTGGTCGAGCCCGAGTTGCTGCGTCTGCCGGCCCTGGACGAAGGCATGGGTCGGGCGGCTGCGCCACAGGGCTTTGTGCAGTGATTCGGCGTCGAGATTGTCCGCCAATGTCAGCCGTTCACCGCCGATGTGTTGAGCGGCGAGTGCCAACAGCAACAGATTCGGTTCGAAGGCACCGCTGAGCGCCAGCCGCGAGTCTTCGGTGAAGCCTTGCTGACGCAAGCCATCGGCCAGCCGTTCGACATCGCGCAAGGCGTCGATCCAGCGCCAGACAACCCACTGACCGTGGCGCTTGTGCCGCAACGCTGGCTGCAACGGGCTGACCTGCGCCCAGTGGCGCATCTGATCCAAAGCCTGGGGCAGATCAACCCGCCACGGGGCCGAGGCCGCGACTGGCGGACGCTTGAGTTCATGCACGCTCATGGGACCTCCTGTTCATGGGCAAAAGCGTGCGGTGGTCCGCCGGGCTGAAATCTGTAAAACGACCGCGTCCCAATGTGGGAGCGGGCTTACTCGCGAAAGCGGTGGGTCAGGCAACTTTAATGCTGGATGTGCCGGCCCCTTCGCGAGCAAGCCCGCTCCCACAGGGTTTGGTGTCGTCCACAAATACCGCCGGCGAAACAAAACCTGTGGGAGCGTGGCTTGCCCGCGAAGGGGCCTACGCAGACACCACTTTCTTCTCCTGCTGCCGCAACCCCGCCAGATCCCGATACCCCGCACCCGGATGAATCTCCGGCAGTCGCGGCCCTGCCCCAAACAACTTCTCACGCAAGGTCCCCGGCGCGTATTCGGTCTTGTATACCCCGCGCCTCTGCAACTCCGGCACCAGCAACTCCACGGCGTCGATGAAGGTTTCGTGGGTCAATGCATAGGCCAGGTTGAACCCGTCCACGTCGGTCTCCTCGACCCACTCCTGCAACAGATCGGCAACGGTTTCGGGACTGCCGACAAACAACGGACCAAACCCGCCGATGCCGACCCAATCCGCTAACTCGTTAGGCGTCCAGACCTTGTTCGGATCCGCCGTCGAGAACGCTTCCACCGCCGATTGAATCGCATTGGTGTGCACATGCTTGAGCGGCTCATCCGGTTTGAACTGGCTGAAATCGATCCCGGTCCAGCCGGAAATCAACGCCATCGCCCCCTCGTAGCTGACCCAGGTTTTGTATTCCTCGAACTTGGCTTTCGCCTTGGCGTCGGTCTCGCCGAGGATCACGGTTTGCAGGTTGAAGATCAGGATCTTCGACGGATCGCGCCCGGCCTCGGCGGCGCGACGACGAATGTCGGCCACGGTTTTCTTCAGCAGCACTTTCGACGGTGCCGCGACAAACACGCATTCGGCATGTTCGGCAGCAAACTGCTTGCCGCGACTCGATGCGCCCGCCTGATAGAGCACCGGGGTGCGTTGCGGCGAGGGTTCGCAGAGGTGAATCCCAGGCACCTGAAAGTGTTTACCCACGTGCCCGATCTCGTGGATCTTGCTCGGATCGCTGAAAATCCGTCGCTCGCGGTCGCGCAGGATCGCGCCCTCTTCCCAACTGCCTTCCCAGAGCTTGTAGCAAACCTCCAGGTATTCCTCGGCGAAGTCATAACGGGCGTCGTGTTCGGTCTGGGCTTTCTGGCCGAGGTTCTTCGCGCCGCTTTCCAGATAAGAGGTGACGATGTTCCAGCCCGCGCGGCCCTTGGTCAGATGGTCGAGCGTCGACAAGCGCCGGGCGAACGGATACGGATGCTCGAAGGACAACGACGCGGTCAGGCCAAAACCCAGATGCTCGGTGACCAGCGCCATCGGCGGAATCAGTTGCAATGGATCGTTGACCGGCACCTGCGCCGCCTGACGGATCGCCGCATCACCGTTGCCGTTGTAAACGTCATAGATGCCCAACACGTCGGCGATGAACAAACCGTCGAACTTGCCACGCTCGAGGATTTTCGCCAGATCGGTCCAGTATTCGAGGTCCTTGTACTGCCACGAGCGATCCCGTGGATGCGCCCACAAACCCGGTGACTGGTGGCCGACGCAGTTCATGTCAAAGGCGTTGAGACGGATATCACGGACCATCAAACGGCACTCCGAAAACGTGGGGGATGGATGCCGTTGAGGCGGAAATTGCCAATGAGGTGAAGTTTCCAGCGCAGTGGATCGTGCAGCGATCCTTGCAACACGGTGCGTTGGCCGGTGAGTTCAAATTCGGCGTTGCTGACGGCGTTAAGCGCGTCGGCGCTGGCCAGGTGCGACTCGGCGATGGCAACGCTGATTTCCGTGTCGTCTTCGTGACTGTTCAGAAACTCGTCGGCGCGTTCGAGCAGCGCGGCGGCGACTTCGATGCGGATGTGCAAATCACCGACACGGCTGATGACGTAGGGGTCACTCGTGGCTTGAGCTTGCTGGCGAACAAAACGCAGGGTCGCATCGAGCAGGCTGCGGGCGTTGTGCAAGTCGTGCTGACTCTTGGTCAGGGGCTGGTCGGCAACAATCGGTTGGGTCAAAGCGTTCATGGTGGGCTCCTCAGTTCCAGGCGTGGCGCGCGGGCTTCACGCCGTTGAGCAGGTAGTTGCCAATCAGGTGGGATTTCCAGCGCGCCGGATCGTGCAGCGTGTGAGTCCGAGCGTTGCGCCAGTGGCGGTCGAGGTTGTATTTGCCCAGCACCGAGCGGGTACCGGCCAGTTCGAAGAGTTTGCTGCTGGCGAGCAAGGCGATTTCGGCGGACAGGACTTTGGCTTGAGCGACCACCACCGAAGCGTGGGCCACCGTGTCTTCATTGGCGTTGAGCAACGCCGCGTCGATGGCCTGTCCGGCCTTTTTCAGGATCGCTTCGGTGCCATGCACCCGCCATTCGAGATCGCCAATCGCGGCGATGCTGAACGGGTCCTGCCAGCCGTGGTCCTGCCCGCTGTCGATCCATGGTCGCGCTTCACGGGCGTAGCGTTTGGTTTCTTCCAGGGCGCCGACGGCGATGCCGGTGTCCACGGCAGCCTGAATGATTTGCGAGATCGGGCCGTCGGCGGTGGGTTCGTCGAACGCCTTGTGGGCCGGGATTACCGCACTGAGCGGGACCTTCACCGCGCTCAGCGTCACGCCGCCACTGGCCGTGGTGCGCTGGCCGAATCCGTCCCAGCTGTCGATCACCGTCAGGCCGGGATTGTCGCGCTCAATGAAAGCAATGAAGGCCTTGTTCTCTTCATCCACCGCCACGGCCGGCACGATGTGCGCGAACAACGCGCCGGTGCAGTAGAACTTCTCGCCGTCGATTTGCGCGGTGTCTTTGCCGAAACGGATTCGGGTTTCGAAAGCACCGGCGTTTTTGCTTTTGGATTCGGAGAAGGCGTTGCCGAAACGATAGCCCTGCAAGACTTTGCCGAAGTAAAAGCGCTTCTGCTCCTCGGTGGCGGTTTGCAGGAGGATGTCGAGCACGCCGAGGTGGTTTTGCGGGATCTGGCCGAGGGATGAGTCGGCGGCGGAAATGATCTTGATCACTTCGGCGACGGTCACGTAGGAAACACCGGCGCCACCGTATGCCTTGGGCACCGTGATGCCCCAGAGGCCGCTGGCGGAGAACTCGTCCAGCTCATTAATCGGCAGGCGTCGTTCGCGGTCGCGGAGGCTGGCTTCGACGGCGAAGCGTGCGGCGAGCTTGTGAGCGACGGCGATGGCTTCGGCGTCCGAGCGGATCACATGGGCGGTGCGAGGGGGTTGGGTAGAGGCTGTCATGGGCCGACTCCGGGATTCTGGTGAATACGCCAGAGCTTTTGCAGGAGTCGTGCCTTAATTCAATTTCGTTTTATTTCAATAGCTTGAGTATTTTACCGAGAAAGACTTACAGCTTTAAAACAGCCAAAGTGTCTGTCCAGTGTTGATCGGCAAACAGTTAAATCACTACGTTTCGAACAAACCGCGCAGCCACCGGACCATCATTGCGATAGGAATGCGGCTGGTCACTGGCGAACATGAAGAACTCACCCGCGCCAATCTCAAGCGGCGTATCGCCCAGCATCAACGTCAGGCAGCCTGCGAACACATAAATCTGCTCACTCCAACCCTCCGCATCCGGTTGCGACGGATAAACCTCCCCCGGTTGCAAACACCATTCCCATTGCTCCACTTCACGGGTGGCGGTGGCTTTGGACAGTAAAACGGCTTTGCTGCCGGGAATCGTTCCGGCCCAGGCGACTTCGTTGATGCGGCTCGGGTCGCGGGCGTCCGGGGCCTGGATCAATTCGCTGAACGCCACGTCCAGCGCTTCGGCCACGCGGTCGAGGGTGGTCAGGCTGACGTTTTTCTCGCCGGCCTCGATGGCCACCAGCATGCGGCGGCTGACCCCGGACTTTTCGGCCAGCGCGGTCTGGCTCATGTCGGCGGCATGACGCAGGCGTCGAACGTTCTGACTGACGTGCTGAAGGACCGAAGCCCGCGGGGTAGAATCTTTGTGCACTATATTGCTCACTTGGCGGAATTGGGCAGTATACTGCGCAACATTCGGCGCATTGTGCGTCCCCCTCAGGTAGCGCGCAAGGTCATGACGTCTGTGAACGCCTCTCACACTTCTTCCCGTTTCTCGCGATTCAGCAAGGCCGAGTACGTGCTGGTGCTGATCACCATGGTCTGGGGCGGGACATTCTTGCTGGTGCAGCACGCAATGACCGTCAGCGGGCCGATGTTTTTTGTCGGCCTGCGCTTTGCCGCGGCGGCGATCATTGTTGCGTTGTTCTCCTGGCGTCATCTGCGGGAACTGACCCTGTTCGAACTCAAGGCCGGGGCGTTTATCGGCGTGGCGATCATGCTGGGCTACGGCTTGCAGACGGTCGGCTTGCAAAGCATTCCCAGCAGTCAGTCCGCGTTTATTACTGCGCTGTACGTGCCCTTCGTACCGTTGCTGCAATGGCTGGTGCTGGGACGGCGTCCGGGGCTGATGCCGAGCATCGGGATCATGTTGGCGTTTACCGGGTTGATGTTGTTGTCGGGGCCGGCCGGCGCTTCCTTTAATTTCAGTCCGGGTGAAATCGCCACGTTGATCAGTGCTGTCGCGATTGCGGCGGAGATCATTCTGATCAGTACGTATGCCGGGCAAGTCGATGTGCGTCGGGTGACGGTGGTGCAACTGGCGACCACCTCGGTGCTGTCGTTCCTGATGGTGGTGCCGACTCAGGAAGTGATTCCGGGTTTCTCATGGCTGTTGCTGTGCAGTGCGCTGGGCTTGGGTGCAGCGAGCGCGGCGATTCAGGTGGCGATGAACTGGGCGCAGCAGAGTGTCTCGCCAACCCGGGCCACGTTGATTTATGCGGGCGAGCCGGTGTGGGCCGGGATTGTCGGAAGGATTGCCGGGGAGCGGTTGCCGGCGATTGCGTTGGTGGGTGCGGGGTTGATTGTGGCGGCGGTGATTGTGAGTGAGTTGAAGACCAAGGGTAAAGATCGTGGGGTAGTTAACGACCAGGTAGAAAGCGAGGCCATCGACTCAAACAAATGAGATTTTCTCCCGATGCTCAGGAAGACGGCCAGAAATCTCCAATGATATTGATAACGCCTACGCTGCGATTACTCCGGCAACGACCGAATGATGTCCGCCAGGTCATCCCTAGTGATCTCGTTGGATTTGATGGCCGCGGCAACATCCTCCTTGGAAAGAGGAAAGCGTTTGAAAATCCTCTTTAGGGCATCGGAGTCAACATTTGACATCCACAGAGGGGAAATGAAATTTCCTTGGTATTCCGGCCTCATCGGCACTTCTTCGTGTGCAATTGCACCCTTGTGGTTCAAGTAAACGACATAACGGTCATGCCCTTCAGGAAAGCTCTTGTCACGATAAAGCGTGGTGCCGAGGGGCAGCACATAATAGTTTTCATCGCCATTCGGCCCCTCAGTTTTAATCATGCTCATGTCATGGGTCCTCGACACGTTTAATGCAACAAACGCCAATACGGTTGCATTAACCAGCATCAAAACACCCAACCAGAAAATCAGTCTTTTATTCGTAAACATCCTTTTTATGACACCTCAATTATTCCCTTGAGCATAAGGATAACCGGTGGCGAGGGAGCTTGCTCCCGTTGGGCTACGAAGCGGCCCCAAAAAAGGGACTGCTGCGCCGTCCAACGGGAGCAAGCTCCCTCGCCACAGGTTCAGTGTCATGCTTGAGTGACGCCGATCAGTGCCAGTCCGTTCCTCACAAGGGCTTCGGGTGTTAGCTGACTCGGAACAGACCTACAAGCAAAGCAGCTGTTTCAGGCTTTTGGCCGGTTGACTGCCCTGCCCTCACTCCCTATCCTCGCGCCTGTCACGAACTCATTCGTGATCGGGTTTGACGGCTCGGCGTTTTCCAGGACCTTGTGCAGCGCTATGGCAGCTGTGCGTGGGGCACTTTCGAGTGCGCCGGGTTCCTGGACCGGTCCGTCAACCTGCGTACAGTTGCCACCTGATTCGTTTGACGGCGATGACGTGGCCACTCCATTTTTCAGGAGATGCACATGACCAATCCAACCACAAAATCCACCCCTTTCGCCCGCTGCGACCACGTCGACCACCACCTCTTCGCGGTACAACCCGACATCCCGCTACTCGACGCCCTCGAACACGCCGCGGTCTACCTCAGCTGCGCCGAAGCCCTTGCCCATCAAGCCCCCACCGCTACCCGCCCGGAACATAAAGCTTCATTACGCTGGGCCAGCCAGCAAATGCTCGGTACTGCGCGCTCGTTGGTTCAAGCATCCATCGACGGGATGCACGCGACCCAAGCTGGAGGTGATGTATGAACCCGCATATGCCGATGACCAACAATGACTGCGATATACCGGTGTTACTGGTCGCCACTCAAGCGCCGCTGGACGTGTTGCACAGCAACGCGGCCACACGGTTTCTGGCCGTGACGCAAATGATGGAAAGTTTGGCCAGTCTTGATATCACTCAAGCCAAGGGGGCCGATGTGCAGCAACTCGCGCATGCGGCGGCAATGTTGCTGCGTGATGGGTGTGATGTGATGGATGTGTTGGGTCGGCAGATTAGGGCGCAGGTCTGACGGAAGTCGTTTGATTTCCGAGATTGATTTGGCTGTATGGGCCTCATCGCGAGCAGGCTCGCTCCCACAAGGGATCTGCTGTGTACACAAATTTTGTGCACCATGCTAATCCAATGTGGGAGCGGGCTTGCTCGCGAAGGGGCCAGACCTGCTGAAAACACACCTTTGAAACAATGTGAATCAGGTTTTTTCCGTCTACCTTGTAGGATTCTGCGACAGCTTGGCGTTTGGCGATCCGGGAGCTGGCACGTATGATGCTTCACAAACTTCCGCAGATTAGAAGCCTATGTCCCTGATAGTTCTACTGCTTCTGCCTTTTATCGGCAGCTGTCTGGCGGCTTTGCTGCCTCACAACGCGCGTAACACCGAATCTTTGCTGGCTGGCCTGGTTGCCTTGATAGGCACCGTTCAGGTCGCCCTCTTGTACCCGCAAATCGCCCATGGCGGCGTCATTCGTGAAGAGTTTTTCTGGCTGCCCAGCCTGGGCCTGAATTTCGTCCTGCGCATGGACGGTTTCGCGTGGCTGTTCTCGATGCTGGTGCTGGGCATCGGCACGCTGGTTTCTTTATACGCTCGCTATTACATGTCGCCGGACGATCCGGTGCCGCGCTTCTTTGCGTTTTTCCTGGCCTTCATGGGCGCGATGCTCGGGTTGGTGATCTCCGGCAATCTGATCCAGATCGTGTTTTTCTGGGAACTGACCAGCCTCTTTTCATTCCTGTTGATCGGCTACTGGCACCACCGCGCCGATGCGCGACGCGGCGCCTATATGGCGCTGATGGTCACCGGCGCCGGCGGATTGTGCCTGCTGGCGGGGGTCATGCTGCTCGGCCATGTGGTCGGCAGCTATGACCTGGACAAGGTCCTGGCCGCCGGCGATCTGATTCGCGCGCACCACCTCTACCCTATCCTGCTGCCCCTGATCCTGATCGGCGCCCTGAGCAAAAGTGCGCAATTCCCCTTCCACTTCTGGCTGCCCCACGCGATGGCGGCGCCGACACCGGTTTCGGCCTATCTGCACTCGGCGACCATGGTCAAGGCCGGGGTGTTCCTGCTCGCAAGATTGTGGCCGTCGCTGTCCGGCAGTGAAGAATGGTTCTACATCGTCAGCGGCGCCGGTGCTTGCACCCTGTTGCTCGGCGCGTACTGCGCGATGTTCCAGAACGACCTCAAGGGTTTGCTGGCCTACTCGACCATCAGCCACCTCGGCCTGATCACTCTGCTATTGGGCCTGAACAGTCCGCTGGCCGCCGTGGCCGCGGTGTTTCACATCCTCAACCACGCAACCTTCAAGGCTTCGCTGTTCATGGCCGCCGGGATCATCGACCACGAAAGCGGCACCCGTGACATTCGCAAGCTCAGCGGCCTGATCAAGCTGATCCCCTTCACCGCCACCCTGGCCATGGTCGCCAGCGCCTCGATGGCCGGCGTGCCGCTGCTCAACGGCTTTCTGTCGAAAGAGATGTTCTTCGCCGAAACCGTGTTCATCAACGCCACGGCCTGGGTCGAGATGACCTTGCCGATTGTCGCGACCATCGCCGGCACCTTCAGCGTCGCCTACTCGCTGCGCTTCACCGTTGACGTGTTCTTTGGCCCGACCGCCACCGACCTGCCCCACACCCCGCACGAACCGCCACGCTGGATGCGCGCACCGGTTGAGTTGCTGGTGTTCGCCTGTCTGATCGTGGGGGTTTTCCCGGCGCAAGTGGTCGGCCCGTTGCTGGCCGCCGCCGCCCTGCCGGTGGTGGGCGGAGTCCTGCCTGAATACAGCCTGGCAATCTGGCACGGCTGGAACGCGCCGATGATCATGAGCCTGATCGCCATGTCCTGCGGCATCGTGCTGTATCTGCTGTTGCGCAATCAGCTCAAACTCGGGCGTTTCAAATACCCGCCGGTCATTGGGCGGTTCAACGGCAAGCGCCTGTTCGAACGCAGCCTGGTGATCATGATGCGCCTGGCCCGTCGGCTGGAGCGGCGGATCAGCACCAAACGCCTGCAAACCCAATTGTTCCTGGTGGTGCTCGCGGCGGTGTTCGCCGGGTTGATCCCGATGCTGCACAGCAGCCTGAGCTGGGGTGATCGGCCGAAGATTCCGGGGTCGATCGTGTTCGTGACCCTTTGGCTGCTGGCGATTGCCTGTGCCCTCGGCGCGGCGTGGCAGGCCAAGTATCACCGGCTCGCGGCCCTGACCATGGTCAGCGTCTGCGGCCTGATGACCTGCGTCACCTTTGTCTGGTTCTCGGCGCCGGACCTGGCGCTGACGCAACTGGTGGTCGAAGTGGTGACCACGGTGCTGATTCTCCTCGGCCTGCGCTGGTTGCCGCGCCGGATCGAAGAGGTGTCGCCGCTGCCGAGCACCCTGCGCAAGGCACGCATCCGTCGTATCCGCGACTTGCTGCTGTCGACCGTCGTCGGTGGCGGTATGGCGTTGCTGTCCTACGCGATGCTGACGCGCCAGACGCCGAACGACATCTCCTCGTTCTACCTCAGCCGCGCCCTGCCCGAAGGCGGCGGCAGCAACGTGGTCAACGTGATGCTGGTGGACTTCCGTGGTTTCGATACCCTCGGCGAAATCACCGTGCTGGCAGCCGTGGCGTTGACCGTATTCGCCCTGCTGCGACGTTTCCGACCTCCGAAAGAAAGCCTGCAGTTACCGGCCCAGCAACGCCTGCTGGCGCCCGACGTCGTCACCGATCTGGTCAACCCGCGTCAGGCCAGCGACACCGCGCTCGGCTTCATGATGGTCCCGGCGGTGCTGGTACGTCTGCTGCTGCCGATTGCCTTTGTGGTGTCGTTCTACCTGTTCATGCGCGGGCACAACCAACCGGGTGGCGGTTTTGTCGCCGGGCTGGTGATGTCGGTCGCATTCATCCTGCAATACATGGTTGCCGGCACCCAGTGGGTCGAGGCGCAAATGAGCCTGCGTCCGCTGCGCTGGATGGGCACAGGCCTGCTGTTCGCCACGGTCACCGGGCTCGGCGCGATGGCCGCCGGATATCCGTTCCTGACCACCCACACCTGGCATTTCGGACTGCCGGTGCTGGGCGATATCCACATCGCCAGTGCGCTGTTCTTCGACATCGGCGTCTACGCCGTGGTGGTCGGTTCGACGCTGTTGATCCTCACCGCCCTCGCCCACCAATCGGTTCGGGGTCACAAGACCGCGGCCCTGCCCAGATCCGTCGCCACCAAAGGAGCCGTCTGATGGAAGAAGTCATCGCAATCGCCATCGGCGTACTGGCCGCGTCCGGCGTCTGGCTGATCCTGCGGCCACGGACGTTTCAGGTGGTGATGGGCCTGTGCCTGCTGTCCTACGGCGTCAACCTGTTCATCTTCAGCATGGGCAGCCTGTTCATCGGCAAGGAACCGATCATCAAGGACGGCGTGCCGCAGGACTTGTTGCATTACACCGACCCCTTACCGCAAGCGCTGGTGCTGACCGCCATCGTGATCAGCTTTGCCATGACCGCGCTGTTTCTGGTGGTGCTGTTGGCCTCCCGTGGCTTGACCGGGACCGACCATGTGGATGGCCGGGAGCCTAAAGAATGAATGCGATGACGCACCTGATCGCCGCACCGATTCTGCTGCCACTGCTGACCGCCGCCATCATGCTGATGCTGGGCGAGAAACATCGCCCGTTGAAGGCCAAGATCAACCTGTTCTCCAGCCTGCTGGGCCTGGGGATTTCCGTGATGTTGCTGCAATGGACGCAGACCACCGGCGTGCCCGGCTCGGTCGGCGTCTACCTGCCGGGCAACTGGCAGGTGCCGTTCGGTATCGTGCTGGTGGTCGATCGCTTGTCGGCGCTGATGCTGGTGCTGACCGGGATCATCGGCGTCAGCGCCTTGCTGTTCGCCATGGCCCGTTGGGACGGCGCCGGTTCGAGTTTCCACGCGCTGCTCCAGATCCAGATGATGGGCCTGTACGGCGCGTTCCTGACGGCGGACCTGTTCAACCTGTTTGTGTTTTTTGAAGTGTTGCTGGCGGCGTCTTACGGGCTGATGCTCCACGGTTCGGGCCGGGCGCGGGTGTCGTCGGGGCTGCATTACATTTCGATCAACCTGCTGGCGTCGTCGCTGTTCCTGATCGGCGCGGCGCTGATCTATGGCGTCACCGGCACGCTGAACATGGCCGACCTGGCGCTGAAAATCCCGCTGGTCCCGGAGGCCGATCGTGGCCTGCTGCATGCCGGCGCGGGGATTCTCGCGGTAGCGTTCCTGGCCAAGGCCGGGATGTGGCCGCTGAACTTCTGGCTGGTGCCGGCCTATTCGGCGGCCAGTGCGCCGGTGGCGGCGATGTTCGCGATCATGACCAAGGTCGGCGTGTACACCTTGCTGCGCTTGTGGACCCTGCTGTTCTCCGGCCAGGCCGGGGCGTCGGCATACTTTGGCGGCGACTGGCTGATCTACGGCGGCATGGCCACCATCGTCTGCGCCGCCGTGGCGATTCTTGCCGCACAACGACTGGAGCGCCTGGCCAGCCTGAGTATTCTGGTGTCGGCCGGGATTCTGCTGTCGGCCATCGGTTTCGCCCAGCCGAACCTGATCGGCGCGGCACTGTTCTATCTCGTCAGCTCGACCCTGACATTGAGCGCGTTATTCCTGTTGGCCGAGTTGATCGAGCGTTCGCGTTCGGCCAATGAAATGCCGTTGTTCGATGACGGCGATCTGCCGCGACCGATGGAATCCTTGCAGCCGCCCAAAGGCATCAACCTCGATGACGAGCAGAAAGCCGTGGTCGGCCAGGTGATTCCCTGGACCATGGCGTTCCTCGGATTGAGCTTCATTGCCTGCGCGCTGCTGATCATCGGCATGCCGCCGCTGTCCGGATTCATCGGCAAACTCAGCCTGCTCAGCGCGCTGCTCAACCCGCTGGGGTTGGGCAATGGCACTGATGAACCGGTGTCGAACGCGGCGTGGGGTTTGCTGGCGTTGTTGATCCTGTCCGGGCTGGCGTCGTTGATTGCCTTCTCGCGGTTGGGCATCCAGCGTTTCTGGACACCCGAAGAACGGCCATCGCCCTTGTTGCGCCGCTTCGAGTGCGTGCCGATCATCGTCCTGTTGGGGCTGAGCGTTGCGCTGACCTTCAAGGCCGAGCCGCTGATGCGCTATACCCAGGCGGCCGCGAATGCCTTGAACAACCCGCAGCAATACGTCATGGCGGTGCTTGGCACGCGTGTGGTGCCGAGCCCGGAAGCCAGGGCGGCGATGCTGGAGGTGCAGCCATGAAGCGTCTGTTTCCGGCACCGTGGTTGTCTCTGGCCTTGTGGCTGTTGTGGCTGGTGCTGAACCTGTCGATGAGCCCCGGCAACCTGTTGCTCGGCGCGGTGCTGGGGTTCTGCGCGCCGCTGATGATGCGCAAGCTGCGGCCGCTGCCGATCCGCATTCGTCGACCCGGGGTGATCCTGCGTTTGTTCTTCCTGGTCGGCCGCGACGTGGTGGTGTCGAACCTGACCGTGGCTTGGGGCGTGCTCAACGCCGGTCGCCGTCCACCGCGCTCGCGCTTCATCAAAGTGCCGCTGGATTTGCGCGATGCCAATGGCCTGGCGGCGCTGTCGATGATCTGCACGGTGGTTCCCGGGACGGTCTGGTCGGAACTGGCGCTGGACCGCAGCATCCTGTTGGTGCACGTGTTCGATCTGGATGATGAAGCGCTGTTTATCGAGCACTTCAAGGCGACCTATGAGCGCCCCTTGATGGAGATCTTCGAATGAGCGAATTGCTGTCGAACGCGATCCTGCTGAGCCTGTTTCTGTTTTCCCTGGCGATGATCCTGACCCTGATTCGCCTGTTCAAAGGCCCATCGGCCCAGGATCGGGTTCTGGCGCTGGACTACCTGTACATCATCGCGATGCTGATGATGCTGGCGCTGGGCATTCGTTATGCCAGTGACACTTATTTCGAGGCGGCGCTGCTGATCGCCCTGTTCGGTTTCGTCGGCTCGTTTGCTCTGGCCAAATTCCTGCTGCGTGGCGAGGTGATCGAATGAACGCGGAACTGTCTCTGTGGGTTGAAATTCCGGTGGCGATCCTGCTGGTGCTCGGCAGTGTGTTTGCGCTGATCGGCGCCATTGGCCTGGTGCGGATGAAGGACTACTTTCAGCGCATGCACCCACCGGCGCTGGCCTCGACCTTGGGGGCGTGGTGCGTGGCGCTGGCCTCGATCATCTACTTTTCGGCGCTCAAGTCCGGGCCGGTGCTGCATGCCTGGCTGATTCCGATTCTGTTGTCGATCACGGTGCCGGTGACCACGTTGCTGCTGGCCCGGGCGGCGCTGTTTCGCAAGCGCATGGCGGGGGATGATGTGCCGGCTGAGGTGAGTAGTCGGCGCACTGAGAGCAGGAGTTAATTCAGAAGTTTGTGTTGATTGGGCGGGCCTCTTCGCGGGCAAGCCTCGCTCCTACAGGTTTTGCGCGATCCTGTAGGAGCGAGGCTTGCCCGCGAAGCTTTTCAGCAACAATTCAGATCCAGGCAACGGCCAACAACCCGGCCCCCAACACCACACACAACGGCGAATACGCCCAGGTGTCGAGCCGGGCAAACTTCGAATCCTTGTCCTGTTTGAAGAACCCCACCAGGTTCGAATCGCCAATCGCCCGGGCAAACAACAGCATCGCAATGGCGCTGATCACCCATTGCAGCGACCAGTGATGCACCGTCGGCAGATAAAGCCCGACTCGCAGGCACACCAGCATCGCGATCAACAGCAACCCCACCGCGACCAACAACGTGGCAAATCCCGACGGCTTGAACGCCGGCCTTGATTCTGCGTCGCCCTCCCCGGGTACTCGCGGCACCGCCGCCTCGCTTCCCAACTTGCCCCCCGCCGCCCAGTACAAATGGACCAGGCTCATCAACAGGAAGATTGCAGCAATCCATTGCGCGACCATTAGGCTCATATTCAGACATCCAGCGTGAAATGTCGCAGCAGGATGAACCTCCTTGAACGTTTTTGTAAGGGTATTTGTCATCGGCGGTGGTAAAGTACCGCTCCATGAAATTCGCCCGAACTGATCGCACACTGATGGCCTGGATGCTTTATTGCTGCGTCCTGTTCAACGTGTTCGCCTGCAGTATCGGTCACGGGCAAATGGTCGGGATGCAGCTCAACGGCATCGGCGGCCAGTTCTGTTCGGTTGATCCGGCCACCCAGGCGCCAGCCTCCCCGAACAGCTCCGAAGACAACCTGCCGACCCTGTCCAAGGCCTTCGGTTGCCCGCTGTGTTCCACCGGCGGCATGGGCCCGGCGCTCAACTCCAGCCTGACCCTGGCGATCCTTCCGGAGCAACACAGCCCACCCTTGGCCGTCGTCGCCAGCGCTGACCTCCCTGCCCGCTTCACCTGGCCTTCGGCCAATCCTCGCGCCCCGCCTTTCGCCTGAGTTACTTCGCCTTTTCCGATCAGCCCACCGCGCCAACGCGTGACGTTTGCCTGTGCGCTGCTTCCTAGACAAGCATTCAGGATTCATCGATGAAACGCATTCCTTTACTGGCCAGCCTGTGCGGCTGCCTGTCTGTTAACGCCTGGGCGCAATCCACCGTCGACCTGGCGCCCATCATGATTGATGGCGAAGCGGTGACTGAGCCGGGGTTAAGCCTCGATCAAGCCAGCGGCATGGCCTCGCGTCTGGGCCTGAGCGTGCGTGAAACCCCGGCGTCGGTGGCCATCGCCGACCGCAATGACATCGAGCGCCACGGCGCGCAAAACTTCCAGGACGCCGCCAACACCTTGCCCGGCGTCAATGCCAGCGCACCGCCGGGTTTCGGCGGATTTGTCTCCTACCGGGGGTTCACCAGCGGCCAGATCACCCAGATGTTCAACGGCATCAACGTCTCCGGCGGCCTCGCCCGGCCGGTGGATGCGTGGATTTATGATCGGGTGGAACTGGTGGGCGGCCCGTCGTCGCTGATCAATGGCGCCGGTTCCGTGGGCGGCTCATTGAACTACGTGACCAAACTCGCGACCCGCGAAGAGCGCGCGATCGAAGGCCGCGTCAGCTACGGCACTTATGACACCACCGAAGCCGCGTTCGGCCTCAACCACGCGCTCAGCGAGGCCGGTGCAGATGTGCAGCACTACGCGCGGCTCGACGTCAGCCACAACACCGGCAATGGCTACATCGACCGTCAAGAGCGCGAGGCCTGGAGTGTGGCGTTCTCGCTGCTCAGCGACCTGACGCCCAACCTGTCCCACACCCTCGCGCTGGAATATCAGGACGAACATGAAGACAGTCCGTACTGGGGCACGCCCGTGCTCAACCCCAAGGCCGGCGAACTGAAAATCGACAGGCACAACCGCTTCAACAACTACAACGTTGAAGACGGGCGTTACGAGCAGCGCACGATCTGGGTTCGCTCGATCATCGACTATCGGATCAACGACAGCACCACCCTGCGCAACACCCTTTATCACCTCGACAGCCAGCGCGATTACCGCAACCTGGAAACCTACCAGTACAACGCCGACAACAGCGCGGTGAACCGCTCCACGGCGTATCAGGTTCGGCATCAGGGCGAACAGAATGGCAACCAGTTCGAGTTGCGCCACGACAACACGCTGTTTGGCCTGGACACTACCTGGTCTGGCGGTTTCGAGTACAAGGCCAACCAGACCACCAACTCGCCGCTGAACGTCAAAGGTGCCAGCACCGTCGACCCGAACAACTTTCAGCCAGGGCACTTCTATGACATCCCCGGCACTAAACCGGGTTTTGTCAGCGACAAGACCAACGAGGTGACGACCAAAGCCCTGTTCGCCGAAAACCGCCTGGCACTGACCGACAAACTGGCGTTGCTGACCGGCGTGCGTTACGACGATATCGACCTGGACGTGACCAATCACCGGGCAGTGACCGCCAGCAATCCCCGGCATTTGAAACGCAGCTGGGAGCCGGTGACCGGTCGGGTCGGCCTGACCTACCAGTTCATTCCCTCCGCCAACGTCTACGTGCAATACAGCACCGCCGCCGAACAGCCCAACGGCACGCAGGATTTCGACGTGTCCACCGGCAAGCAATGGGAAGTCGGCAGCAAGTTCGATTATCTGGACGGGCGCGGTTCGGCAACGGTGGCGGCGTACACGATTGAGCGAAAGGATTTCGCAGTGACCGATCCACTGGACCCGACCACCAGTATTCCCGTGGGGCAGCAGACGTCCAAAGGGATCGAGTTGGCCAGCTCCCTGCGGATCACCGACAAGCTGTTGGCGGAGGGCAACTTCGCGTGGGTCGATGCGCAGTACGACGAGTTCACCGAGAAGAATGCGGCCGGCGTGGTGGTTTCACGCAAGGGCAACACGCCGACCAACGTGCCGGACCGGGTCGGAAATCTGTGGCTGACCTATGACTTCGCGCCGCAATGGCAAGGCGGTGTCGATGCACGTTATGTGGCCTCGGTGTTTGCCGACAGTGCCAACACCATGACTGTGCCGTCGTACACGCTCTATGGCACGTTTCTCAGTTACAAGGTCGATCGGCATACCGCCGTCACCGGCCGGGTGCGTAATTTGACGAATGAGGTGTATGCCGAGTTTGCGCATGTGTCGCCGGCGTATTACCTCGGGACACCGCGGACGTTTGAATTGGCGGTGCAGACCCGGTTTTAAAAGCAAAAGCAAAAGCTTCGTCGGAACGCCGCCCGGAGCAAGCCCCACAATGGATCTTCAGCGCTCACAAAATCCTTGTGGGAGCGGGCTTGCTCGCGAAAGCGGCATCAGTCTCCCTGCATCACTTCAACTCGGCAGATACCTTATCCGCCACATCCTTGGGCACCCACGCCTGCCAAACATCCGGGTGCGCCTTCATGAACGCCTCCGCCGCCTGACGTGGCGGGGTGTGTTTTTCGCTCATTTCAGCCAGCGCCTTGTTCAAGGGGGCGATCGGAAAATCGACCTTGCTGAAGAAATCGGCAATCTGCGGATACTGCTTCTGAAAAGGCGTGGACACACCGATCGACAGCTTCGAGGCCAGCGAGCGCGTCGGTTTCGGATTGGGGTTGTCTGCGTCGGTCAGGGTTTTCCAGGCTTCGGCATCGAAGGGCGGCTCCTCCAGCTGAATCAGCTTGAAGCGCCCGAGCAGCGGCGTCGGTGACCAGTAATAAAACAGCACCGGCTTGCCGCGACGAATCGACGAACTGATCTCTGCATCCAGCGCCGCTCCGGAACCGCTGCGAAAATTCACATAGCTGTCGTTCAGGCCATAGGCCGTTAGTTTCTGCTTGTTCACCACTTCCGACGTCCAGCCAATCGGGCTGTTGAGGAAGCGTCCCTTGCCCGGGCTTTCCGGATCGCTGAACACATCCTTGTACTTGGGCAGGTCGCTGACACTGCGCAAACCGGGCGCCAGCGGCTTGATGCCCTTGGCCGGGTCGCCCTTGATCACATATTCGGGCACCCACCAGCCTTCAGTCGCCCCCTTGACCGTATCGCCCAGGCTCACGACTTTGCCCTCGGCTTCAGCCTTGACCCAGACCGGACTGCGCCCGGCCCATTCTTCGCCAATGACCTGAATGTCATTGTTGGCCAGTGCGGTTTCCAGGGTGATGGTTGTGCCGGGCAAGGTGTCCGTCGGCAAGCCGTAGCCCTTCTCGACGATGATCCGCAGGATATCGGTGATCAGGCTGCCACTTTCCCAGTTCAGGTCGGCGAAGTGGATCGGCGCCTGGGCCGCAGATACCGGAAGGGATGAACTCAATACACCAAACGTGGCCAGGGCAACGGCCAGCAACCGTCGAAATCCTTTCATGCTTTTGCACCTCGTGCTGTTCACAGCAATAGCAGGATGGCCTGACAGAAGACCGCAAGCCTCTGAATACCCAGTCAACTGACTGTAGTAGAGGTTCCTGCTTTCGAGGGGGCATGAATTACTTTTCGGAAGTTTCCTGCAAGCGAGCCAGCTCTCTTCTTACCATGCTGGCGTACGCCGCCGGGCGCAGCGTGTAGATCTGTGACGCGACCCAACTCAGCCAGCCTCCCTGCAGAACAGCCTTCTGCTCGAACAGCCGCCGGGCTTCGACTTGCGCGCTGGCCTGGTTCTGTTCGTGGAAATCGGCGCGGGTCAGGGTCATTACTCGCTGGCCTTGAACGTGATCAGTTCGCCCTTGCGCCACTTGGCGGCTTTGGCGGTCACGGCTTTCAGGGTTTTGGTCAGGCCTTCCTGCAACTGCTGGTGAGCGGCGAAGACCATCACCACGCTATGACCTTCCTTGAACACAATCGCGTGACCGTCTGCGGTGGTGACAAAGGCGTAATCGCCCAGTCCGTACACCGTCAGTTTGATTTCACGGAACTTGATGTCGAGCTTGCCACCTTCACGACTGGGCAATACCGAAGCACTGAAATGATCGCCGACCTTGAGCTTGAGCCCTGGCTTGTCATCGACCACCAGTGCCTCTTCGGTGTCGATCTCGGCAATGTAAATGCCTTCAGCGTTCTGTTCGGTGATGTAAACGAAACGTGACTGAAACTGTTTAACCAGCTTTGCGCGCAAATCACCGAGCACGAACAAAGCATGCATATCGAGATTACTTACTGCCAAGGAAACATCCCCACATCTGAAAATGATGCCGCACGCAGAAGAAGCGCACAGCAGAAAAAAGCGGCCATGCCGAAAGTTTGCCGTAAGACCCGAATTGAAATCCTGAGCTGAGCAGAGCGCTCATGCCTCGCGAGGTCAGTGAGATTACTGGAATACCCCTCGCGCCGTCCTCTGTGAAAGTCGTCAGATGTTGAAGGAAAACGCCCTTCTTGCAGCCAGAGGAAACCGGATTACCAACTTTAGGGAAAAATCTCTTTAAAAAAAGCACTTTTCTGACAGATCGCCAGTAAAAAATTGCTTTAGATGAACACCATTCGCCCACCAGTGAGGGTGATTCTAGAGCAGCCTTGCTCACAGAGACTACCCAAAACGACGTACACACGTCGGCAAAACAATGAAAAGGACTTCACATGTGCACAATGACTCACTTCGCCTCCTCCCAAACAGAGCGCGCAAACAGCTCCGTCCCCTTGCTCCCGGTGATGTTCCAGCCGCATGAGTTGCAGCCGGAAAGCTTTCTGCTGCCACGCTTTCAAGTGGTATTGGCCGGTAATGCCTTCTTCCACATCAAGGAAATTTCCACGGGACGCGTAAGAGGTTTCCGCGGATGCCATAACGAAGCCTGCGCCCTTGCCCGCTCATTCGAGTCACGCGTCTGACGTGTTCTTTTGCGTTCATACCTATAGACGTTTCGTCATGCCGGCGACTTAACTCAGCCGCCGGCAGGCAACTACTGCCATACTGCCCGATCCACGAAATCCGTCCCCAGGACGGACGGCGTTCAACACAACAAAATATTTCCAAGGGAAGGCAGCTACGTGACGGAATTTGATATCGGTGAATTTTTTATCCGGGGCGAAGCCAGAGAGGTCGACGGCGAATTCCAGGCAGTCATCATCATGCGTGCCAAACCACCGTTGACTGCGGTGACGTATCACCAGGTCGAGAAGGATCGCTGGTTCAAAACCTCGGAAGTCGCCGCTATCGCCGCCAAGGAGGCTGCCCAAGCCCTTAAACTCGCCGTCGATGAAGGTGCATTGAAAGCCTGATCGTCGGATTTGCCGTCTATGCTCTCTCCTGCTGACCCACATCGTGATCGAACTCCTGAAGCGCGGCCCCCTCAGATGCAATGACACCGCACCTCAGACCTCGCATTCGACGCGACCCGCAAGGAGATGAAGATGGATTCACCTACACACGACTTGAAAGGTTTGTTCGACCAGCTCGGCCTGGACTCCAGCGAGAAAGCCATCGACGATTTCATCGCCGGTCATTCCCCCTTGGCCGACGACAAGAAACTCATCGATGCCGAGTTCTGGACGCCGCAACAAGCAGGCTTCCTCAAAGAACAATTGCGTGAAGACGCCGATTGGGCGCGGGTGGTCGACGACCTGAACCTGCGCATGCACCAGATTCACTAGCCCGCCAGTCTTGACTGTGGCGAGGGGGTTTAGCGAAACGTCGCACCGCCCCGTTTGGCTGCGCAGCAGTCGTCAATCCAGACAATTCAGTATCTCTGAACGGACGCTAGGGGCCGCTTCGCGACCCAACGGGGATAAATCCCCTCGCCACAGGCAAGCCCCCTCACAACAAGTGATTCATCGGTTGTTCTATTTTTTGGGCTTCTGGGGCTTGTAGCCCAAGCGCAATCCACCCCAATGCCGCCCCTTGAGCATGATCGGCACCGAGAGGTCGTGCATTAGCTCGCCAGTGTCGCGGGTGTAAGTCTGCAACAACACGGGCTGCTGATGGCTGCCACAGCGGATGCCGGTACGGTCGGCGAACTTGCGCTTGGTGCGGTTTTTTACCGTATCGACCTGCGCATCGCCGGTCAGCGGCTGGCTGAAGAGTGTGTTGTGGGTCGGCACGTAACCCTGCTGGGTGCAGGCGATGGCAAACACCAGGCCTTCATGTCGCGGCAGCAACGGTTCCTGGATCTCTGGCAAGACCTGATCGGTGTAACGATCGAAGCGGGTCTGAAACTTAGCGGGGCTGGTGTTGGGGATCGCCTGGTAACTGCGATCGAACAGATCATCAAGGCTCACACGACCCTGATCGATATCCGCTTCGAAACGCGCGGCAATCTGGCTGGCGCCTTCGCGGGCCAGGTCGTAAATCCGTTGGTGGTAGTCATCCAGCCCGACCTCGGCGAGACGCTCACTGATGGTTTCGGCCTGACCTTCCATTTGCACTGCTGCTTGAGCCAGGCGCTGGGTCTGTTGGTCGCTGACCGCCAGGTCGCTGCGCATCTGTTCGATGGCGTGGAACAGGCTGTCGAGTTGTTCGCGGTTGGTGTCCGCGCCCCTGGCGATTTCCCCGACCTGGTTCTCGACGCCGGCGGCCAGACGCGCAATGTTTTCCAGGTGCTGGCCGGTGTGTTCGACCTGCTCAACACCCGTGTCGAGGTCGCTGGACAGTTGGCGGATCTGCTCCACCACTTGAGCCGTGCGTTGCTGGATATCGGCAACCATCTCCCCGACTTCGCCGGTTGCCGTCGCCGTGCGCGCCGCCAGACCGCGAACTTCATCCGCCACCACCGCGAACCCGCGACCGTGTTCCCCGGCTCGGGCCGCTTCGATCGCGGCGTTCAAGGCCAGCAGATTGGTCTGGCTGGCTATCGACTGAATCACCAGGGTAACCCGTTGAATATCGTCACTGCGCAGGCTCAAGGCCTCGATCAGTTCACGGCTGCTGCTGGCGCGCTGACTGAGCTGATGCATGCGACTGATGGACTCAATCAGTTCCGTGCGCCCTGCTGCGCTGCTCTGATGAGCTTCGCTGGCGGCACTGAGGGCTTCGCGGCTGAGTTTCGAGGTGGCTTGTTCGGTCGCGATCATCACTTCGGCGTTGCTGACGATTTGCGCCGCCGCGTCGAGTTGCGATTGCAGTTTGTCGGCCAGTTGCTTGACCGAAAAGGCCACGCCTGCGGCCGACAAGGCGTTATGACTGGTGGTGTAGGAAAGATCGCGAGTCAACTCGGCGATGGCACTGGCGCCGTCGGCAGGAGTTGCTTGGGGAGTGGTGCGTGAGCGCAGGCGTGGCAGCCAGATAACCAGAATGGCCAGTGGCAGGCAAAGGTAAAGCGACCAGCCTCCCAGCGCCATGCCGCACAGCAAGAGCATCAGGGCGATGCTTTGCAGGGTTGGCGTCAGCCAAGGGTTTTTCGGCAAAAACACTGGTGCAGGCACTGCCGCAACCAGAGATCCGTCTCTCGTCATCTTCGTCACCCCATGCATCTTCTAATTGTTGTCCAGGCATTAAACGCCACTACTGGGCCATTATCTATGGTCCATTAGTAGTGGGCGCTGCAGCAGATCAATAGAAGTGCTTGAGGTTTTCGCAGACGGCAAAAAGCATCGCGGGCAAGCCTCGCTCCTGCAGGGAGCAAAGATTGCCCGCGATGCGGGTCGTTACGAAATCAGGCCTGACGCTGGTGCTTGTCGATCTGTTCGTGACGCTCTTGAGCTTCGATGCAGTACTTGGTGGTCGGGCTGATCAGCAAGCGCTTCAGGCCGATGGCCTCGCCGCTGTCGTCGCACCAGCCGAAGCTGTCTTCTTTGATGCGTTCCAGAGCCTGTTCCAACTGAGGCAGCATGCGCTGGTCGCGATCGATCGCATTCACCAGCCAGGTGCGCTCTTCTTCGACAGAAGCAGCGTCGGCCGGATCGGCTGGTGTGTCCAGGCTCTCGATGGCGATGCGGTTCTGTTCGATGCGCTCATGGGTTTCGACTTTCATGTTCTGCAACAGCTCGGAGAAAAAAGCATGTTGCTCGGCATTCATGTAGTCATCCGCCGGCATGGCCAGCAACTTGTCCTTTGTCATTGATATCTCTATAAAAAAACGTGCATTAAGGCGAATTAGGGAGCATTCCGGCGGACCTGGTCTGGCCATCGGAAAGGCGCCGTTTATTCCAAGCGCCACCCGGCACTCAATTTACGAGGGCCGGCAGTCTAAGGCCGACTTGAGGCCTCTGCAATTGAAAAGACAGCGAATTTGTCCGACAAAGCCCGGAAAGTGCTCTATTGCAGCCTTTGCGGTGATTATCGGAGTGCGTTTATAGCAAGAAATTCAATCGAGCGGCTGTATATAGAAGACAAACGGCTGCGCCACGCGGGTCAGGCGTGGCGCATTGGCTGTCTGTTCTGCGACTCAGCGCTTGAGTTTACGCTTGTTGCGGTATTGGTCGATCACCACCGCCACCACAATAATCAGTCCCTTGACGATGTCCTGAATATACGCATCAACCCCGACAAAGGTAAACCCGCTGGCCATCACCCCGAGAATCAATGCCCCGATCACGGTGCCGGTGATGCGCCCGACGCCGCCGGCCAGGCTGGTGCCTCCAATCACTGCCGCGGCAATCGCGTCCAGCTCGTAAGACATGCCCATCCCCGCCTGCCCGGTCGCGGCACGTGCCGAGGCGACCACCCCCGCCAGGCCGGCAAGCAACCCGGCGATGCTGTAGACAATCACCAGGTGACGCTTGACGTTGATCCCCGAGGTGCGCGCCGCCTGCATGTTGCCGCCGATGGCGTAGGTGTACTTGCCGTACTTGGTGTAGCGCAGCGCGATGTGAAAGATCACCGCGACGACTAGGAAAATGATCACCGGCATGGCGCCATGTCCGATGGCCGTGTAGGAATCCGAGAGCATGCTCACCGGCTGGCCTTCGGTGTAGAACCGCGCCAGGCCCCGCGCCGACACCATCATGCCAAGGGTGGCAATGAATGGCGGAATCCCGGTGATGGCAATGATGCTGCCGTTGATCGCGCCCGCCAGCAGTCCCACGCCGAGCCCGGCGATCACCGGAATCCAGACAGGCAAGTCGGTCAGCGACGGAAACACCGCCCGGGCGAAATCCGAGGTCTGGGCCAGACTGGCAGCGATCATCGCGGACAGCGCCAGCACCGAACCGGATGACAGGTCGATACCGGTGGTGATGATCACCTGCGTCACGCCAATCGCCAGCAGGCCGATGATCGACACCTGCAGGATCATCAGCACCAGGCGCTGGGAGTTCATCAGGAAGCTCTGGTCGCGCACGATCCAGCCGAAGACTTCGAAGACCAGGCCGATGCCAATCAGCACCAGGAAAATACTCAACTCGGTCGGAAAGCGCCGGCGACTCTTGACCGGTGTCGTTGCTGGCTTGTTTTCCAGTATCGCGTTCATAACCACTCACCCTTCTAATGAATTCCGGCATCGAATACATACCCTGTGGCGAGGGGATTTATCCCCGTTGGACTGCGCAGCAGTCCCATCTTTTGGGGCCGCTTCGCAGCCCAACGGGGATAAATCCCCTCGCCACAGAACTGCGTTCACCCTTGACTTAGTGAACCGCGGACATGCCCGAGGCCAGTTGCATGACCCGTTCCTGTGTCGCTTCGCTGCGGTCGAGGGTGCCCATCAGGTCGCCCTCGTGCATGACCATCACCCGGTCGCTCATGCCCAGCACTTCCGGCAGCTCCGAGGAAATCATGATCACCGCCATGCCTTCGCTGGCGAGGTAGGAGATAAGCCGGTAGATCTCGGCCTTGGCACCCACATCGATGCCCCGGGTCGGCTCGTCGAGGATCAGGATTCGTGGATTGGTCATCAGCCAGCGTGCCAGCAAGGCTTTCTGCTGGTTGCCGCCGGACAAGGTGTCGATGCACTGCTCAAGCGACGGGGTTTTCACCCGCAGCTTCTTGCACATGTCTTCGCACAACACCCGCAGGGCTTTCTGCTGAATGAAACCGTGGCCGGCGTAATGCGGCAGCACCGCCATCTCCATGTTCTCCAGCACCGACAGGCAAGGGAACAGACCGCTGAGCTTGCGATCCTCGGTCAGCAGCGCAAAGCCCTTCTCGATCGCCATGTGTGGATCGCTGATGCGCACCACTTCGCCGTCGAGCCGAATCTCGCCGCCATCACTCGGGGTAATGCCGAAAATCGCTTCGGCGACATTGGTCCGGCCCGACCCCATCAGCCCGGCGATGCCGAGGATCTCGCCAGCATGCAGGTCGAAGGACACGCCTTTGAAAATACCGTCCAGCTTGAGGTCACGCACCGACAGCAGCAGATCGCCGATGGGCTTTTCGCGCTCCGGGAACAACTGGCTCAGCTCGCGGCCGACCATCATCGAGATCAGGCTGTTGCCGTCCATGCTGTCGGCCCGTTGCAGGCCGATGTAGGCGCCGTCACGGAACACCGCCACTTCATCGGCGATGGCGAACACTTCATTCATTTTGTGGGTGATGTAGATGATGCCTTTGCCCTGGCTCTTGAGGTCGGCAATGATCGAAAACAGGTGCGCGACTTCTTTGTCGGTAATGGCTGAGGTCGGTTCGTCCATGATCAGGATGTCGGAGTCGTAGGACACCGCCTTGGCGATTTCGACCATCTGCCGTTCGGCGATGCTCAGGTTGCCGACCTGCTCCTCCGGGTCGAGGTTGATCCGCAGGCGTTCCAGCAATTTCGCGGTGCAGCGGTGCATCTCGCGGTGGTCGATCATGTGCAGGCTGTTGAGTTGCTCGCGGCCGATCCAGATGTTCTCGGCGATGCTCATGTGCGGCATCAGGTTGAGTTCCTGATGGATCATCGCAATCCCGGCCTGAAGCGCGGCCAGGGGCGTCTCGAACACCACCGGTTTGCCACGCAGGCGCAGTTCACCGGAGTCCGGCTGGTAGATGCCGGCGATGATTTTCATCAGGGTGGATTTACCCGCGCCATTCTCACCCATCAGCGCCAGGACGGAGCCGGGACGGACCCGAAGCTGCACGTCGGACAACGCCACCACACCGGGAAAACCCTTGCTGACGTTGATGATCTCCAGCAGGTACGGCTCATCGACAGGTGTTGCGGTTGGCTGGATACCCACCAACGGGGTGCTCGAAGCAGTCGCTGAAGCGAACATGATCAGGTACTCCATCAGCAAGGTCGCGGTGGCAACCTTGCGTGCTTATTGTTGTTATTTGGCGGACGGGCTATTTGAACGTGTCGACGTTTTGCGGAGTGATCAAGCGATATGGCACCCACACGGCCTGTTCAACCGGCTCGTTCCTGGCCATTTTCACGGCGGTGTCGATCGAACCATCCGCCTGACCCTTGGCGTCCTGGAACACCGAAACAGCCATGTTACCTTTCTTGATCGCGTTCAAGCCGTCCGGCGTACCGTCGACGCCAGCGATCAGCACACTGCCCTTGTCGACGCCTGCCTGTTGCAGGGCCATCGCGGCACCAATGGCCATTTCGTCGTTGTTGGCCACGACCGCATCGAACTTGCGGCCCTGGGTCAGCCAGTCGTTGACCAGGGTCATGCCTTTATCCCGCAGCCAGGTGCCGGTCTGCTCTTGCTCGATCTTGATGTTCGGGTACTTGGCCAGCACCTCTTTGACGCCTTTGGTGCGGTTGGTGGTGGAGTTGTTGGCCAGGTCTCCCAACAGAATCACTATGTCGCCCTTGCCACCCATCTTGTCGGCCAGGTATTGCATCTGCATTTCACCGGCTTCGAGATCGTTGGACGCGACCGTGACCACGCCTTTTGGCAGCTTCAGGTCATCCGGGCGACGGTTGACGTACACCAGCGGGATGCCGGCCTTGACGGCGGCCTCGGTGATTTTCTTGGTGGCGGCGGTGTCCACCGGGTTGACCACGATGGCATCGACTTTCTGGCTGATGAAGCTTTCTACCTGGCTCAGCTGCTTGACCACGTCGCTACGGGCATCTTCGAACTGCAACTGCACGCCGTCGGGGTAGGACTTGGCTTTCTTGTCCATGGATTCGCGCAGGTAGGTCAGCCAGGTGTCATCGAACTGGGACATGCTGACGCCGATCTTCATGTCGGCCAGGGCAGCGCCACTGGCGAACATCAGGGACAAGGCCAGTGAGGCAAAACGGATCTTGGTCTTCATGAAAAGTCTTTCTCCACATTCTTGTTGGTTTTATGGATGAGGCGTGACGATTTTCAGTAAGCGGGCAAGCGGTAAAAGCGTTGATGACGAGCGAGAGGCAGTTCGCTGGAAATGACTTTATTGGAATATTATTTCTATATCAACTCATTTTAGAATTTTATTCTGATTTTGTTCCATGGCTCTCAAACGGGCTTAGTTCCACGACCTGACGCCGCTCGAAACTCAGCCGCGCAGCGTCTAGAACGTGGGTGGTCGCCAGTGCATCACGGGCCTCAACAGGCAGTGGGCCACCGCTCTGTAACGCGGTTTGTAGCTGCAAATAGAACTGATTCCAACACCCGCGCTCGGAGGGAACGCGCTCGCGCACTTCGCCCTGCTCGAACCAGCCCCAGCGGCGATGCTCTTCAACGCCCCAGCGTTCACCCTCAGATTTCGGCGAGAGCCCGGCGAGCGCCGAGGCTTCTTGCCCGTCCAGGCCATCGACGCTGTAACAACCTTGGGTGCCGGTCACGCGGAATCGCGGGCCCGGTGTGTTTTGCAGGCAGCTGCCGCCCAGGTGTGAGATCACCCCGTTGGCGTGGGTCAGGGACACAAAGAAGCCGTTGTCGAAGGTTTGGCCTTTTTCCAGATAATCCAGTTCGGCGTAGACCGTTGTCACCGGGCCGAACAAGAGCAACGCCTGATCCACCAGGTGACTGCCAAGATCACGTAGGAAGCCACCGCCACTGCCGTTGTTCACCGATTGCGGCGAGTAACGTTCGATCCGCGATTCGAAACGGGTGACGTGACCCAGGGCGCCGGACTCGATGAGTTTGCGCACGGTGAGGAAGTCCGAGTCCCAGCGTCGGTTCTGGTAGACGCTGAGCTGTACGCCCTGGCGCTCGGCCATGGTGATAAGGGTTTGGGCTTGCTGCGCATCGGCGGCGAACGGCTTGTCGCTGACCACCGCCACGCCGAGTTCAATACCGTCAAGCACCAGCGCCGGGCGACCCTTGAGCGGTGTGGAGATCACCAGCACATCGACGCCCGCCTCCACCAGTTGGCCGATGCTGTCGAAGGCCGGCACGCCGGGGTGCTCGGCCGCCAGCAACTGTCGGCGCTCCGGGGAACGGGTGACCACGCCAACGAACGTCGCCGCCGGCAGACTGCTGATCAGCGGAGCATGAAAAAACCGGCCGCCATGGCCGTAACCGACAAGTCCGATACGCATGTGTGCATTCCTTCTAATTGTTCTGTAACCGCTCACTGGATGTACACCGCCCCTGTAGGAGCGAAGCTTGCTCGCGAAAGCGTTGTATCAGGCGACATCAATATTGACTGTGCCGCCGCTTTCGCGAGCAAGCTTCGCTCCTACAGGTTTTGTGCCGGCCTTTAGCGGCAGAGTTCGCTTTTGACGCGTTCGAGCATCATCCGGTTGGACTCGTCCGGCCGGTCTTCCCAGGCGAACACCGAGACCGTGGCGATGCCGTCGAACTTGATCTCGCGCAAAGTGCCAAAAAAAGCTTCCCAGTCGACTTCGCCCTGACCGATGTCCAGATGCTGGTGCACGGTAGCCGTAGCGCCCGGCGGGTTGACGATGTAGCGCAAACCCGAGGAAGCCTTGTGGTTGTAGGTGTCGGCGATGATCAAGTGGCTTAGCTTGGAGCCAGCGTACTTGAGCATCGAAGCGATATCACCGACGCCGTCGTCGTAGAAAAACGTGTGCGGCGCGGCGTAGAGGTAGTTGATCCAGTCGCGATCCAGCCCGCGGATGATGTCCACCGACTCGTTGTTGCACTCGCAGAAGTCGTACGGATGGGCCTGGATGTCGAGCTTGATGCCTTCGCGTTCGAACTCCGGGATCAACTCGTCCATGGAGCGCATGAACTGGTTTTCGCACACCAGCGGGTTGTCCGACTGGCCGGTGAACTCGGTGTTGACCAGTTCGCAGTCCATCTCCACGGCAATCTGGATCGCGCGCTTCCAGTTACGCACGGCGGCCACGCGCAAACCTTCATCGGCGGCAGCCCAGTGGTACATCGGTAATAAGGAAGAGAGTTTGACCCCGCTGTCGCTCAGGGCTTTGCGAAACTCCTTGATCCGCGCCTTGTCGACCCGTGGGGCTTTATAGAACGGCAGGAAATCTTCCCGGGGCGACAGCTCGATGTGTTCGTAACCGAGCTCGGCAACCTTGTCGACCATCTTGCCCAGGGACAGGTTGCGGTACATGTAGGGGTCTAGTGCGATGCGCATTTTATTGTTCTCCCTAAACAGGTCTTGAGCCCGGCACACATCCTGTAGGAGCGAGCGGTGCGGCGATCCGACTTGCCCGCGAAAGCGTCAGCACAATCCACATTGATGTTGGCTGAATAGCCGCCTTCGCGGGCAAGCCTCGCTCCTACAGGGAATCGGGGGTTAGCCGTAGAAGTGGGGGCGGTCTGGCAGGGTGACTTTTACGATCTGGCCGCTGTTTTGGGCTTCGATACAGGCATCTGCTGCCACCGCCGCTGCGAAGCCATCCCACGCCGAGGGGCCGCCCACCTGACCAGCGCGCACACCATCAATGAACGCCTGCAACTCAACGTCGTACGCCGCAATGAAGCGATCCTTCCAGTCCATCAAAATCGCATTCGACAGCTTCGCCCCACTGCGCAGTTGAACCTGCGAAGGCTCCGGCAGTTTGGCGATGCCGGTCTCCCCCACCACTTCGCACTGGATGTCGTAGCCGTACTGGCAATTGACGAACACTTCCACGTCGATGCGCGTGCCCTTGGCGGTTTCCAGCAGCACGATTTGCGGGTCTTTCAAATGCGCGAGGGCTTTGCTGCTCTTGCGCGGGAACACCACTTGCACCGATACGTAATCGTCGTCGAGCAACCAGCGCAGCACATCCAATTCATGGATCAGCGTGTCGGTGATGGCCATGTCGGTCTTGTAGTTTTCGCCCACGGTCGGGTTGCGATGCGCGCAGTGGAGCATCAGCGGTTCGCCGATCTGGCCGCTGTCGATCACCGCTTTCAGGGCGCGATAGCCTTCATCGTATGGACGCATGAAACCGACCTGCACCAGGCGCTTGCCGTGTGCTACTTCGGCCTCGACGATGTTGCGGCAGCCTTCAGCGGTGACCGCCAGGGGCTTCTCGCAGAACACCGGTTTGCCCGCCGCAATCGCCGCCAGCACAAACGCTTCGTGGCTCGGCCCCCAGGAGGTGACGAGGATCGCTTCGACTTCGGGCGCCTTGATCAGCGCGTGGCCGTCGGGGTAGACCTCGGCGGTCAGTTTCAGGTCGGAAACGACCTGGGCCGCTTGCTGCAAATTGATGTCGGTGACGGCGACAACCTGGCTGTTGAGCAAGGTCTGGCTGCAACGACGAATGTGATCCTGGCCGATGGCCCCTGTACCGATAACACCCAGCTTCAAAGACATTTCTGATCTCCTGTTGGAATTTTTGTCGAGCAGTCAGTACTGACGGGCCTTGGCCAGTCGTTCGTTCAGGGTCTTGGCCACCGCATCGGTGCGGGCGCTGGTGGAGACTTGCGCAACGCCGACCCGCCACCACGACAGGTATTTGTGAATCATGGTTTTGGGCAACACCTTGATGTCGATCAGCGTCGACACGGTCTGCCGGCGTGCATCCGCCAGTGCGGCTTTCAGCTCTTCAACGGTGTTCACTTTGTAAGTCTTGCAGCCATAGGCGGCCGCACTCATGGCGAAGTCCACCGGCACGAACCCGCCATCGAGCTTGCCGGTTTCCGGGTTGCGGAAGCGAAACTCGGTGCCGAAGCTGTCCATGCCGTGTTCCATCTGCAGGTTGTTGATGCAGCCGAAGGTCATGTTGTCGAGCAGCACCACGTTGATCTTGCGGCGCTCCTGGATCGAGGTCGCCAACTCCGAGTGCAGCATCATGTAAGAGCCGTCGCCGACCAGCGCATAGACCTCGCGCTCGGGCTCGGCGAGTTTCACGCCCAATGCGGCGTTGACCTCGTACCCCATGCAGGAATAACCGTACTCGACGTGATAGGTGTTCACGCCCTTGCTGCGCCAGCTGCGCTGCAAGTCACCGGGCAGGCTGCCGGCAGCGGCGACGATCACGGCGTCATCGGCGAGGGTTTCGTTGAGCACGCCGAGCACGCGGCTCTGGGTCAGGCAGGAGCCGGTCAGCTCGATGAATTCGCGCAGGACCGCCGGGTCCATGTGGTCGTTGATTTCCGGGATGAAATCCTGGGTCTGGTATTCGACCTGATAGAGGCGATCGACTTCTTCGTCCAGTTGCGCCTTGGCCTGACGCGGCTGATCGCCCCACGCCGAACGGTAATCGCCCAAGGCTTCAGCCAAGGCTTGCAAGCCGGTTTTGGCATCCGCCAGCAGTTGCACGCCGTCGAGTTTCAGGGCATCGCAGGGGCTGATGTTGAGGTTTAGAAATTGCACGTCCGCCTGCTGGAACAGGGATTTCGACGCGGTGGTGAAATCGCTGTAGCGAGTGCCGATACCGATGATCAGATCCGCCTCCCTGGCCAATAGATTCGCCGCCAGACAACCGGTTTCGCCAATCCCGCCAACGTTCAGCGGGTGACTGGAGACCACCGCGCTCTTGCCGGCCTGGGTTTCGGCGAAGGGAATATCGAAGCGCTCGGCAAACGCTTGCAACGCCGCGTTGGCACCGGAGTATCTGACCCCGCCACCGCAAATGATCAGCGGTTTGCGCTTGCCTTTAAACAGCGCCAAGGCGTCGCCGAGCATCGCTTCAGTGGCCGGACGGCGCTCGATGCGGTGCACGCGTTTTTGCAGGAAGTAATCGGGATAGTCGTAGGCCTCGGCCTGCACGTCTTGCGGCAAGGCCAGGGTCACGGCGCCGGTTTCGGCAGGGTCGGTGAGTACGCGCATGGCGTGGATCGCCGCGGTCATCAACTGCTCGGGACGGTTGATGCGGTCCCAGTATTTGCTTACGGCCTTGAATGCGTCGTTGGTGCTGATGCTCAGGTCGTGGAACTGCTCGATCTGTTGCAGCACCGGGTCCGGCTGGCGACAGGCGTAAACGTCGCCGGGCAACAGCAGCAAGGGAATGCGGTTGGCGGTGGCCGTCGCGGCGGCGGTCAGCATGTTCGCCGCGCCGGGGCCGACGGATGAGGAACAGGCGTAGATTTTGCGGCGAAGGTTTTGCTTGGCGAAACCGATGGCGGCGTGGGCCATGCCTTGCTCGTTGCGGCCCTGATGGACGATCAGGTCGCCGCTGTCCTGCTCCAGGGCCTGCCCCAGGCCCAGCACGTTGCCGTGACCGAAAATGGTAAAGATCCCGGCGACGAATTTGCTCTGGACGCCATCGACCTCGATGTACTGGTTATCGAGGAATTTCACCAGGGCCTGGGCCATGGTCAGTCTTGTTGTGGTCATGCTTGCACCTTTTTTTGAAGGCAAACCCAGTCTAATGTGGGAGCGGGCTTGCTCGCGAAAGCGGTGTGTCAGGCGACATCAATGTTGGATGTACCGCCGTCTTCGCGAGCAAGCCCGCTCCCACAGGGGATCTCCATTAACCTTGAGTTCTTTGCAGGTGATCCATGCTCGCGCCGATCGCCTGCTGGATATCCGCCAGGCCGTGGACACTGTCGGCAAACGGTTCGAACGACAGGTAGCCGCTGTAACCGCTGCTGAGCAAGGTGTCGATTTGCGCCGCGTTGCCGAGGATGTCGCCCTCGCCCACCAGCACGCGATGGCCGTCGCGAATGGTCGCCAGCGGCGCTTCGGCATCCTCGACACCGGAGATGTGCACCAAGCCGGTCAGCTCGGGGAAGAATTCATGCTCGCAGGCCAGATGATGGTGAAAAGTGTCGTGAACCAGACGGAACACATCCAGCCCGCCGATGGCCTTGATCGCCTCCACCGCCGTGCGTTTACGGCGCAGCGAGCATTCTTCGAAACCCAACGGCTCGATGAAACCGAGAATGTCGTGATCGCGCAGGATCGGCGCCAGTTCACTCAACGCCGTGCGCAGACCGGAAGCACGTGCGGCCTCGTCACGCGGGTCGGCACGGTCGTTGAGTGGACACATGACCAACCCTTAAGCGCCGCAATCGCGGGCATAGGCAGCCAGCTTCAAGGCGTGGGCACGGCGCTCGTCATTCCACACATCAAACGGATACAACGCGTTGATCGACAGCACGGTAATGCCGTGGGTGGCACACAACTCACGGACGCGCTCGGGCGCGGTGCCGTCTTCGATCTCGACGCCTTTAAGGTCGTTGCGAATTTCGATCGCGTCGGCCTTGAGGGCCACCGCCAGGTCGATGAACGCAGGCAGGGACAAACGTGGGGCGACCATACGGTTCAAGGCGAAACGCAGGGGTTTGCTCATTATTGTTGTTCTCCGCACAGGTGAACTATTTGGCCGTCGGCATGCTGAATTCAGGGCCCTTGGCGATGCTGTCGGGCCAACGCTGCATCACGCTTTTGTAGCGACTGTAGAAGCGGATGCCTTCTTCGCCGTAAGCGTGGTGATCGCCGAACAGCGAGCGCTTCCAGCCGCCGAAGGAATGCCAGGCCATGGGTACCGGAATCGGCACGTTGATGCCGACCATGCCGACCTTGATCGTGCGGGCGAAGGCTCGGGCGATGCCGCCGTCGCTGGTGAAACACGACACACCGTTGCCGAATTCGTGGGCGTTGATCAACGCGACGGCGCTGGCGAAATCCGGAACGCGGACAATGCCCAGCACCGGGCCGAAGATTTCCTGCTGATAAATACTCATCTCGGTCGTGACGTTATCGAACAGCGTCGCGCCGACGAAGAAACCGTTCTCGGCGCCCGGCACCTTGAATCCACGACCATCGACAATCAGCTGCGCGCCTTGCGCCACGCCCTGATCGATAAAGCCTTCGACCTTGGCCTTGTGTTCAGCTGTCACCAACGGCCCCATGTCACTGTCGCCCTGCATGCCATTGCCAACCTTGAGTTGGTCGATGCGCGGCAACAATCTGGAAATCAACTGGTCGCCCACATCACCCACCGCGACCGCAATCGAGATCGCCATGCAACGCTCGCCGGCCGAGCCGTAAGCCGCACCGATCAAGGCGTCTGCGGCTTGATCCAGATCCGCATCGGGCATGACGATCATGTGGTTCTTCGCCCCACCCAGCGCCTGGACCCGCTTGCCACGGGAGGTGGCCTGCTGGTGGATGTACTCGGCAATCGGCGTCGAGCCGACAAAGGAAATCGCCTCGATGTCCGGGTGTTGCAGCAGTGCGTCGACCGCAGTCTTGTCGCCCTGAACCACGTTGAACACGCCGTCCGGCAACCCCGCTTCGGTCAACAGGCGCGCCATCAGCAAACTGGCGGACGGGTCACGCTCGGAGGGTTTGAGGATGAAGCAGTTACCGGTGACCAACGCTAGCGGGATCATCCACAACGGCACCATCACCGGGAAGTTGAACGGCGTGACCCCGGCGCACACACCCAGTGGCTGGCGCAGGTTCCAGTTGTCGATGCCACCGCCGATGTTGTCGCTGAACTCGGTTTTCAGCAGGTTCGGCGCGCCGCAGGCGTATTCGACGATTTCGATGCCACGGGTCACTTCGCCCTTGGCGTCGGAGAACACCTTGCCGTGTTCGCGGCTTATGATTTCTGCCAGTTCATCGTGATGACGGTCGAGCAACTCCTTGAACTTGAACATCACCCGCGAACGGCGCAAGGACGATTGCTCGGACCAAGCCGGGAATGCTTTCAGGGCCGAGACGACGGCATCGTCCACGGTCTTCTGGCTGGCCAGCCCGACGCGTGCCTGAACATTGCCGGTGGCCGGGTTGAAGACGTTGCTGAACCGCTCGCTGCCGCTGTCTTGCACTTGACCGTTGATGTAATGGCCGATGACCGGGGCGTCGCTCATTGTTCTTGTTCTCCGTTCGAATATTGGAATTCAGAGATCGAGCAGCCAACTGTGCTGCGGATCGTTATGGAACTGCCAGACCCGTTTCGGCCCGGCCATCACGTTCAGGTAATACGACTCGTAGCCGTATGGCACGCTGACCGGGTGATAGCCCTTGGGCACGACCACGAGGTCGCTGTTTTCCACCGCCATGGCTTGATCGATGCTGCGGTCGTCGGTGTAGACGCGCTGAAACACGAAGCCCTGGGGCGGGTTGATCTGGTGGTAATAGGTTTCTTCGAGAAAACTCTGGTGCGGCAAGTCTTCGGTGTCGTGTTTGTGCGGCGGGTAGCTCGACGAGTGTCCAGACGGCGTGCGCACTTCCACCACCAGCAGCGAATGGGCAGGCTCGGTGTCCGGCAGGATGTCGCACACGTATCGGGTGTTGGCGCCTTTGCCGCGCACGCTGCGCTTCATGCTGTCCGGTTTGATCAGACGCGGGCCGAGGCCCTTTTCGACTGAGCCCGGTGCGGCGCAGACGGCGACTTGCACATCGCTTAGCGCAACGACTTGAGCCTGACTGCCCGGTGGCAGATAAGCAGCGAACGGCGATTTGTCTTCGAACACCGAATGGCGATCGCCGATGTTGTCCCAGTCGAATGCGCCCTGCCCCGGTGCTTCGCCCTTAATGCTGACACGGCCGCTAATCAGCACCAGACACAGTTCTTTATCACCGGCCGACACCGGCAAGGTTTCGCCCAGGCTCAAGCGGTAAGCGGCGAAACCAACGTATTCCAGTTCACCTTTGCCCAGCTCGACCATGGTCCGGCCACGGGCGTTGCTTTTGACCAGCAGGCTCATAAGGCAATCCTCTCATCGAGCAGCGCACGCAAGGTGTCGTAGCCTTTTTTCGCGTAGGCATAACTGGGCGCCACGGCCGGGTCCTGCTCGGCCTCGACCACCAGCCAGCCGTGGTAATCGTTGGCCAGCAACACATCAAGCAGCGCGGCGAAGTCGATGTCGCCATCGCCCGGCACGGTGAAGGTGCCGTTGATGATGCAGTCAGGAAAGCTCCACAGGTTGTTACGCGCCAGTTGCACCACCGGTTTGCGCACGTCCTTGAAATGCACGTGGCAGATGCGTTCGATGTGTTTACGCAGCACCTGCAACGGCTCCCCGCCGCCGATGTAGCAATGGCCCGAATCGAACAGCAGACCCACTTCGCTGCCGGTCAGCACCATCAGCTTGTCGATGTCGGCCGGGGATTCGACGTAGGCGCCCATGTGGTGGTGATAGGCCAGGCGCACGCCTTGGGACAGGGTGAAACGCGCCAGTTCGGTGAGCTTGTCGGCGTATTCCTGCCAGGCCTGTTCGGTGTGGAAACGCGGGCGCTCGACCAAGGGAATGCGTTGGCCCTGGATCGAGTCAGCCACCTCACCGTAAACCAGCACCTTCGCGCCATTCTTCGCCAGCAGCTCGACGTGACTGCCGATGGCGTCGATTTCCTCGGCCACGGAACGGCGGGCCAGACGGCTGGAATACCAGCCGGACACCAGCGCCAGTTCGTAGGGCCGCAGCACGTCAGCGACGCCTTTGGCATCCTTGGGGAATTTGCCGTTGAGTTCGAAACCTTCGTAACCGATTTCCTTGCCTTCGCTCAAAGCGGTGCTCAGCGGCGTCTCGCCACCGAGGAATGGCAAGTCGTCGTTGCTCCAGGAGATCGGGTTAATGCCAATTCGGATAGCGGGCATGGCTGCACCTTTTATTGTTTTCTAAATTTCCGTTGAGTCTGAGGCCGCCTTCGCGGGCAAGCCTCGCTCCTACAGATCACCGCTGCTTCCTGTAGGAGCGAGGCTTGCCCGCGAAGAACGATAACGCGGTGTTGCGTCATGCGCGGGCCGTGCGCCAGGCTTCGATCAGTTCGACGAAGGTGTCCTGCACCTGGCGGATCAGCGCCTCGTCGTCGATTTCCCCGGCCAGCCACGCGCGGCTCGGTTCCTGGAAAATCGTCCGGCCCACGGCGAAACCACGGCACGTTTGGCTTTGACTCGCTTGTTGAAACCCTTCGGCCAACGCCGCCGCCGGCGCATTCAGGCCCAGTAACACCACGCCACGGCAATACGGATCGCGCTCCTGAATCAGCTCGTCGAGTTGTTTCCATTCCTCGGCACTCTGCGCTTCGATCTTCCACCACGCCGGGTAAATCCCCAGGTTGTAGAGGCGTTTCAGTGCGCGATACAGCACGTCCGGATGGGTCGACGGATGATCCTTGGGCGGGATGATTTCCAGCAGCAGTTCATGACCGCTGACCTGGGAGGCCTGATACAAACCCTTGATCTGCGCTTCCTGTTCCAGCCGCAGCATCGGCTCGTCGTCGGGATGGAATTGCACCAGGCACTTGATGATTTGCTCTTGCGGCCAAGCAATCAGGTTGCTGCCAATCGAGCGCCCATGTTCAAACGCCAACGGCCGCGAGCCCTGGACTTCCACCGGCCGCGCCACCCACCAACCGCGACCGGTGGCTGCGTTCAGCGAGTCCTGGCCGAAACGTTGATCAGCCAGCAACCCAACATCAGCGTCAATACCTTGCTCACGCAAATCGGTTTCAACCCGCTCCACGGCCTTGATAAAGAGTTGCTTGAGTTCGCAGATCGCGCTCAGGTCGCGGCCGCCCTCCTGCGCCAGTTCTACCAATTGCCCACGATGATCAAAGGCAAAGATGAACAACTGCCGCCACTGTTTGCGCGGCACGCTGACCTGATGCAGACGCTGCAACACCGCATCCTGATCCGGCCGGGTAATCGGCACCGGGCTGTTGAACAGGTAATCGAGTTCGGCGCGAGTCGGCATCGCCGGGGCGCACGCATGACGCGACACCACCAGACCGCCGCAGGCATTGGCCAACTGGCAGCAGCGCTCGTCACTGGCATCCTCCAGCCAACCGCTGAGGAAGCCCGACATGAAGGCATCGCCGGCCCCCAATACGTTGAGCACTTCCACCCGAACGCCGGGGTAAATCGCCCCGTCTTCAAGCCGCACCGGAATCACCCCGTGAATCACCGTGCAACCCTGTGGACCAAGCTTGACCACCAACGTTGCATCGCTCAAACGCCGGACATTACGCAACGCCGTGAGCAAATCCTCCGACCCACCAGCAATCAAAAACTCCTCTTCGGTGCCGACAATCAGATCAAAGCGCGGAAGAATTTTCTGCACATGCTGGCTGACGTTCTGATCAGCGACGAAGCGGGTTTCCCCATCAGCCTTGCCGGCCAACCCCCACAGCACCGGGCGATAATCGATATCCAGCACCCGTTTGACGTTGTGCTTCTCGGCGTAATCCAGCGCCTGGATGCTCGCCTTGTAGACGCCGTCGGTGGAGAAATGGGTGCCGGTGATCAGCAAGGCTTTGCTGGAGGCGATGAAGGCTTCGTTGATGTCTTCGGCCAGCAGCGCCATGTCAGCGCAGTTTTCACGGTAGAACACCAAAGGAAAGGTTTCGCGGTCCTTGAGACCGAGCAGGACCATGGCGGTCAGGCGCTCCGGATCGACTTTGACACCGCTGACATCACAGCCTTCGCGAGCCAGGGATTCCAGGAGAAACCGGCCCATGTGATCGTCCCCTACCCGGCTCAGCATCGCCGATTTCAAGCCCAACCGAGCGGTGCCGAAGGCAATGTTGGCGGATGATCCACCGAGGTATTTGGCGAAGCTTGAAACATCTTCCAGCCGCGCCCCGACTTGCTGCGCATAGAGGTCGATGCCAAGGCGCCCCAGGCAAATCAGATCCAATTGACGCCCACTGGCAAAACGAGTCTGGCCCATGCTGGCTCCTGTTATTTTTATCAGCCTGCGTTCGGGGCGATGGAGGCGCCGAACACTCTTGGTGGGATGCAGACTAAAACGACCGGGACCGAACAATCAATAATTATTCCAAATAATTTTTACGTGGAATATTTTTTCCAATAAACTTTTACCAAAGCATTTCAGACACAGTGCATCGTTTCAGCAAACCTCGCGCCGGCTGCAAGCTCAAGATTTTATTCCGGCCTACCCTGTAGACTGCGCACAGCCAACCTATTGTCAGGGGACGACACACAAGTCAGCCCTATAAGAACAAGCCAGAAGGATTCCCTATGTCCCGCACCGATCAGCCGGCTACGACCGAGAGCACGCCCGACAGCGATCTCGTCAGCCCCCCGATCAATGCCGAGCGTCTGCTGCAGCTGATCACCAACGAATACGAAAGCCTGCCGCGCCAGCTCAAACGCATCGCCAGCTACATGAGCCAGCAGAGCGACCGGATCATGGTCGACCGCATCAGCGACATCGCCCGCGAGTGCGAAGTGCACCCGTCGGCCATCGTGCGGTTCTCCCAGCGCTTCGGCTTCAGCGGTTTCAGCGAAATGCAGGCCCTGTTCCGAGAGGCGTACACGCACAAAACCACGCCGGTGCAGAACTACCAGCAGCGCATTCGCAGCATGATCGCCAACAAATCGCAGAAAGCCAGCGGCGGCGACCTCGCCCGCGAGTGCATCGACGCGACCCTGTCCGGCATCGAGCGACTGGGGCAGGAACTCGATGACGAGGCTTTCGACAAAGCCGTGGACCTGGTGGTCAACGCCGACAACATCTACGTGGTCGGCGTGCGCCGTTCGTTCGCCGTGGCCGATTACCTGGTCTACAACCTGCAACACACCAATAAGCGCATCCACCTGGTCTCCGGCCTCGGCGGCAGCTACCGCGAGCAGATGCGCAGCGTGCGCGCCAATGACCTGGTGATCGCGATCAGTTTCACGCCGTACGGCAAGGAAACCCAGCACTGCCTGCGCATCGCCCAGCACCATCAGGCGAAAACCCTGATCATCACCGACAGCAACCTCTCGCCCCTGGCCAAGCGCGCCAACACCGTGCTGCTGGTCAATGAAGGCAGCTCGTTTGCCTTCCGCTCGTTGAGCGCGACCTTGTGCCTGTGCCAGGCGCTGTTTATCGCCGTGGCGTATCGACTGGAATTGAAGGTCGACGAGATTCACGAACAGGTCGGTTTCGACGATTAGCCCAGCGCCGTTTGCAGGTCGCCGAACCTCAGCTAAGGTAGTCCATCCCGACATGGACACCTGAAGGAGCGGCTCAATGAAACTGATCGGCATGCTGGATTCGCCCTACGTGCGGCGCGTGGCCATTTCCGCCAAACATTTGGGCATCGACCTGGAGCACGAATCAGTTTCGGTGTTCCGCCACTTCGAGCACTTCCAGCAGATCAACCCCGTGGTCAAGGCGCCCACCCTGGTGCTGGACGACGGTGAAGTGTTGATCGACTCGACGCTGATCATCGACTACCTGGAAGCCCTGGCCGGCCCCGGCAAAAGCCTGATCCCTAGCAACCTCAAGCAACGATTGCGCGCATGGCGCCTGATCGGGCTCGGGTTGGCGGCGTGCGAAAAGTCAGTGCAGCTTTACTACGAACGCAACCTGCGCCCCGCCGAGATTCAATACCAGCCTTGGGTTGAACGGGTTGAAGGCCAACTCGCCGCGGCGTATTCCGCGCTTGAACGGGAGTTGGAAAAACAGCCGCTGGCAAACGGCACCTTGATCGGGCAAGACGGCATCACCCTCGCCGTCGCCTGGAGCTTCACCAACCTGGTGACACCGGATCAAGTCGATGCCGAACGGTTTCCTTTAATCGCCGAATTCACCGCGCAGGCGGAAAAGCTTGAGGCCTTCATCAGTACCCCGATAACCTGACCGGCCCCCTCGAACGGACCCGACCATGACCGCCGCCGAACAACCCGCCCCGGCGCTGAAGGAAATCTTCAACGCCGAACGCCTCAAACACATCGCCACCGAAATGACGGCGGTCTACCCGGCATTCAACGCCAAAGCCTTCCTAAAAAAGGCCAACGACGGCCTCGCCGACCTGTCGATCATGCAACGCATGGCCCGGGTCAGCGAATGCCTACACGCCTTGTTGCCGCTGGGTTATGACGAATCTCTTGAAGTGCTGCGCGCCCTCGCCCCTCGTTTGAACAGCGGGTTTGTCAGCATCTCGCTGCCGCATTACGTGGCGATGTATGGCGGGCATGATTTTGAGCGGTCGATGGAGGCGCTCAAGTACTTCACTGCGTTTGGGTCTGCGGAATTTGCGATTCGGTATTTTCTGCGCAGTGATCTGCAGCGGTCGTTGGCGCTGATGCAGGAATGGTCTCGGGATGGGAATGAGCATGTTCGGCGCCTGGCCAGTGAAGGCAGCCGACCGCGGTTGCCGTGGTCGTTTCGGTTGGAGCAGATTCAGAGTGATCCGACATTGGCGGCGGCGATTCTCGACAACCTCAAGGCGGATGACAGCCTTTACGTGCGCAAGTCCGTGGCTAATCACCTTAATGACATTACCAAGGACCATCCGGAGTGGGTGCTGGATCTGATTGAGGGTTGGGCGCTGGAGAACAAGCACACGGCGTGGATTGCCAAGCATGCGCTGCGCAGTTTGATTAAGCAGGGGAATCAGCGGGCGTTGGCGATTATTGGGGCGAGTGGCAAGGCTGAGGTTGAGATTGTTGGGGTGAAGGTGGAGCCGGCGGTGATTCGGTTGGGGGAGAAAATCACCCTGTCGTTTGCGGTGAAATCCACAGTGCCAGAGAGTCAGCGGTTGGTGATTGATTATGCGATTGATTACGTCAAAGCCAATGGCAGCACTTCGGCGAAGGTGTTCAAGCTGAAGGCGTTGACTTTGGCTGGTGGGGGGAGTGAGTTTGTTAGTCGAGGGCAGCAGATTAAGGAGCTGACTACTCGCAAACACTATGTGGGCAAACACGCAGTGCACATTCTGGTGAACGGCGAACGCATGGCTAGCACATCATTCGAAATCCTCGCCTGAAACATGCCGCGCTTCTGTAGGAGCGAAGCTTGCTCGCGATGGCTTCAGTCCTGACCTGCTGCGTTATCGCAAAAATAAGCCTGCCCTCTGCGCCGTCCGCTTAAGGTCGATCGGAAGACTTCGCGATGGGCCGCAAACGGCCCAGTGTGTGTAAAAACGCTTAGTCAAAATTGAAGTCTGCGCTTCTGTGTGAAATCTGAAGTTTATCGGTTGGTTGGCAGACCTGGATTTTGCGTAGATGCGTGATTTTCAGCTCTGATTTGGGCGCCAATCTCGCTGAAGAACGTTTTTACACACTCTGGGCCAGAAGCAGACATTCGGTCTATGTCCGCTGTCGGTCGTCATAGTTCGGTAGGTCGATGGCGTCAGCTTTCGGTGAAAGGACTTTTCCGAACAAGGTCTTGAATCCCGGCGCGGTGGCCATCCTCAGCACCGCGTGACCAAGAGCGATGCCAAGCCGCGAATGCGGCGATGCCAGTCTGGGTGCGAACTTGGGTACGCTTTGCGCCTGAGCGACGTAAGGCCGCATCAGCTTTTCATAGGCCGCGAACGCTTGAGTGTGATCGGCGTGGCGCCCCAGTTCGCCGGCCAGCACGTAGGCGCCGCATAGACCCAGGCTGGTGCCCATGCCACTGATGGGCGATGCACAATAGGCTGCGTCACCCACCAACACGATGCGACCCTTGGACCAACGGGGCATTTTGACCTGACCAACCGCTTCCAGATAGAGATCGGTTATGTCATCCAGCGCAGCGAGCACGCGGGGTGTCTCCCAGCCGGCGTCGGCAAACATTTGCTTGAGTAAGGTTTTTTGTTCGGCCTGCGCGAGCTTCTCGTATCCGCTCGGCGCCTGCTGAAAAGACAAAAAGGCGCGCGTGGTGCCCAGATTGTCAGGGCGTAAACAGACACAGCGGCCGCCTGGAATGTTGTGCCAGCGCATTATCTGGCCATCGCTTGGCTGCCGAGGCACGGTGAAATAGGCGGTATAGAGATCGAGGGGTCGGCGCTGGACTTCGTTGCCAAACACTTGGTTTCGTGTTGTCGAGCCAATCCCCTCCGCCACGATGACCAGATCGTAAACCTGCTCTGCACCCTGTTTGAAGCGCACACGAACATGCTCGCCATTGTCTTCCATGGCTTCAATGCTGTCGCCGAATCGGTACGTGACCCGGTCCTGACTATGCTGGATCAACAGCTTGGCAAGTTCGCCCCGGAGGATTTCCAGTTCGGCTATTGGCCCTCCGCCGTCGAAGGCGTTTACGCCAATGAACGCCTTTGTCCGGTTGCGTTGGTTAACAAATGCGATGCCCTGCTCATGGGTCGTGTTCGCCCGAATCAGATCTTCTAACCCCATACGCTGGACGACCTCGCGCCCGGCGCCACGCACGTCAATAGTCTGCCCGCCATCGCGAAAGGCTGGCGCCCTCTCGACCACTGTAATCTCCATGCCCTGCCGCGACAGCCAGTAAGCCAGCGTTGGCCCGGCGATGCTGGCCCCGGTCACAAGAACTTTTTGTGGTGTCATCACGCGTCCTGATTTTCAAGGGGGGCGGCAGTGCTGCCCGGTAAGGTGGTGCGGTAGACCTTGATCACCTGCCCAAGAAATGCCTCAACCACCGCGCGGTCCTGGCCGTCGAGCGCACCGAGCACAGCGCCCAGACCATTGAGCATTGGCGCGATATGCCGATAAGCCTGCGCCACCGAAGCGGGTACTGGACACACCAGCACCCGGCGCTTGTCATTGACCTGGCGCTCACGAACCACGTGCCCGGCGCGCTCGAGCCGGTCGATGACCTGCGTTATGCCTGCTGTGGTCACTGAAAGACGCGCTGCGAGTTCAGTGGGTGGCAGAGGACCGTCGGTGATCAGGTGTTCCAGTGCCGCCACGTCGGTCTGATTAATGCCCAGGGCCGTGCCTAGATTGCCGGCAGCTTTTCGCGTCAGGATGGCGATCTGCTGCAGCTGTTGGCCAACGGGATCACTGGCAATCTGCAAGCTGCGTGGATCGTCGGCGGGGTATGGCGGAGATGACGGCGACTTCATGCGCATGTTGAATTTGGAGTCTCATGGTCAAGGGGATGGCAAATTAACATTTAGCTAACTTACTTAGCTAGTTTTATTGAGTGCGGCTGAAAGGTCCGGGGGTTGAAATCGTCATTCCAGCCGCTAGCGGCTGCCTGACCACCCGCAGTCCTGCTAGAGATCAGCATTTACGACTACCTTTGGTAATCGAATGACGTTATCGGCATTCCTCCAACGTGATCACGTGGACAACCGCGACGACCGAACCGCCCGGTCCTGGAATTTGAGTACGCTAAAATGCCGTGATGAGCAGCGATACCGTTATCGGCAGATCCAGAAAAGGGAGCTTTTGTGATCCCGGAATATCGAATCCGCATCTACTGTTTCATCGGTGCTCTGCTATGCCTGCTCTGTGCTTGGGCAGTATGCATCCACATTTTGAGTTGAACTCAGCGTAACGACAAATCGTGATGAAGGGCTGCTTTCGGCCAGAGCCAGGTCTTGGGACGAACGTCCGCAATTGGCCCAGAGTGTGTAAAAACGCTTTCGCAAACCCTTGCTATGATTTCTGAGGATTTCATCGCAGGGATCGCCCATGAAGCGCTTTATCCAAGGTGAACATCGAGGCCAAGGAACCTTCCTTCCGGCGAACCTCGACGATTACGTTACGGATACCAATCCGGTGCGCGTAGTCGACGTCTTTGTCGACGAACTCGACCTGGTCAAACTGGGTTTTGAAGGCGCCATACCGGCCGATACTGGCCGGCCTGCTTACCCTCCCGCTGTCCTCCTGAAGATCTACATCTACGGCTATCTGAACCGCATTCCATCGAGCCGGCGTCTTGAACGAGAAGCCCAACGCAACGTCGAGCTGATGTGGCTGACCGGGCGTTTGATGCCCGATTTCAAGACCATCGCCAACTTCCGAAAAGAAAACAGCAAGGCCATCCGAGGTGTCTGCCGCCAATTCGTGGTGCTGTGCCAGCAGCTGGGACTGTTCGGAGAAAATCTGGTCGCCATCGACGGCAGTAAATTCAAGGCCGTCAACAACCGCGACCGCAATTTCACCAGCGCCAAGCTGAAACGGCGGATGGAAGAAATTGAATCGAGTATCAATCGGTACCTGACTGCGCTCGACGAAACCGATCGGCAGGAACCCTCGGTCGCTCAGCCCAAGGTTGCTCGTCTGCAAGAGAAAATCGACAAGCTCAAAGCTCAGATGAAAGAGTTACAGGTCATTGAAACTCAGCTCAACGAATCACCGGATAAACAGGTCTCACTGACCGATCCAGACGCCCGTTCCATGATGACGCGCGGCACTGGAATCGTCGGTTACAACGTGCAGACAGCGGTCGATACCCAGCACCATTTGATCGTTGCGCATGAGGTGACCAACGTCGGTTCCGACCGCGATCAACTCAGCTCGATGGCCAAGCAGGCCCGCGAAGCGATGGCGTCAGATACGTTGTCGGTAGTGGCTGACCGAGGTTACTGCGGATTCCACGGCCATCCGGCCACCTATTCCATGAACATACGGCCACTGATTCCACGGTGATCCGGCCACCCGTTCCACGCTCATCCGGCCACCCTTAAAGCAGGCAGCAACGCAGGATTAATTCACTACCATCGACCTCTTTTATCGAAGCGGAGAGGTCGTCGTGGAGCGGTTATCCATGCGTAAGATTCGAGAAGTACTACGTCTCAAATTCGAGGTCGGCCTATCTGCCCGCCAGGTCGCTGTCAGCTTGCAAGTGGGTCGAGCCAGCGTCGGTGAGTACCTCAATCGCTTTGCTGCCAGCGGCCTGACTTGGCCGTCTGCGCTAACGGACGCCGAGTTGCAACGGCGGCTTTTTCCACCGCCGCCCGCCGTTCCCAGCGATCAGCGTCCGATGCCCGACTGGGCATGGGCTCATGCCGAGTTACGTCGCCCCGGCGTCACCCTGGCCCTGCTTTGGCAAGAGTATCGGCTCAGCCACCCGCAAGGTTTCCAGTACAGCTGGTTCTGCGAGCACTACCGCCTCTGGGCCGCCAAGGTCGACGTGGTCATGCGCCAGGAACACCGTGCCGGCGAGAAGCTGTTCGTTGATTACGCCGGCCAGACCGTGCCAGTCATTGATCAGCGAACCGGCGAGATCCGCCAAACGCAGATCTTCGTCGCCGTCCTCGGCGCATCCAGCTACACCTTCGCCGAGGCCACCTGGTCGCAGAAACTGCCCGACTGGCTGGGCTCGCACGCCCGCTGCTTCGCTTTTCTTGGCGGCACATCGCAGATCTTGGTGCCCGACAATCTGCGCAGCGGCGTCACCAAGGCGCATCGCTACGAGCCGGACATCAACCCCAGTTACCGCGATCTCGCCGAGCATTACGGCGTAGCCGTACTGCCCGCGCGTTCGCGTAAACCCAAGGACAAAGCCAAGGTTGAAGTCGGCGTACAGGTCGTCGAGCGGTGGATCCTGGCGGTGCTGCGCAACCGCCAGTTCTTCTCCTTGGGCGAACTCAACACAGCCATCGCGCTGCTGCTGGATCGCCTCAATCAGAAGCCCTTCAAGAAGCTGCCCGGCTCACGCCGGTCAGCCTTCGAGACCATCGACCAACCTGCGTTGCAACCGCTGCCGGAACACCCTTACGTCTACGCCGAATGGAAAAAGGTACGCGTACACATCGACTACCACGTCGAGGTCGACGGCCATTACTACTCGGTGCCGTACCAGCTGGTGAAGCACCAACTCGAAGTGCGGCTAACCGCTAAGACCGTCGAGTGCTTCCACGCCAACCAGCGGGTGGCCAGCCATCTGCGCTCGCCGCACAAAGGCCGCCACACCACCCAAACCGAGCACATGCCCAAAAATCACCGCGAACATGCCGAATGGACGCCGCAGCGACTGATCCACTGGGCAGAGCAGACAGGCCCGAATACGGCCGGCGTCATCGCCTACATCCTCGAACGCCGGATCCATCCGCAGCACGGCTTCCGCGCCTGCCTGGGGATCCTGCGTCTGAGCAAACAGCACGGCGAAGAGCGGCTGGAAGCCGCTTGCCAGCGAGCGCTGGCACTGGGCGCGTGCAGCTACAAAAGCCTTGAATCGATCCTGCGCCAAGGGCTGGAACGGCTGCCGCTTGCCCAGCAAAACCTGCCGTTACTGCCCGAAGAACACATCAACCTGCGCGGCCCTGGTTACTACCACTGACCTGAAAAAGGAGCACCAAAATGCTGCCCAACCCGACACTCGACAAGCTACAAACCCTGCGCCTGCACGGCATGATCAAGGCGCTTGGCGAACAACACGCAACGCCTGACATCAACGATCTCAGCTTCGACGAACGCCTCGGTCTGATGGTCGACCGCGAGCTGACCGAGCGCGAAGACGCCCGCCTGACTACTCGCCTCAAGGCCGCACGACTGCGCCATAACGCCTGCCTGGAAGACATCGACTACCGCAGCCCGCGCGGCCTGGACAAATCTCTGATCCTGCAACTGGGTAGCGGCCAGTGGCTGCGCGACGGCCTGAACCTGATCATCGGCGGCCCAACTGGCGTAGGCAAAACCTGGCTCGCCTGCGCGCTGGCTCATAAGGCCTGCCGCGACGGTTACAGCGTGCGTTATCTGCGCTTGCCGCGCCTGATGGAAGAACTGGGCCTGGCCCACGGCGACGGCCGCTTCGCGAAACTGATGGCGGGCTATGCCAAGACCGACTTGCTGATCCTGGACGACTGGGGCCTGGCGCCGTTTACCGCTGCGCAACGGCGCGACATGCTTGAACTGCTGGACGACCGTTACGGCAACCGCTCGACGCTGGTGACCAGCCAAATGCCGGTGGACAAATGGCATGCGCTGATCGGCGATCCAACCTTGGGCGATGCGATCCTCGACCGGCTGGTGCACAACGCTTATCGGATCGAACTGAAGGGCGAATCGATGCGCAGACGCGCAACGAAATTGACGGCGACAGAGACTTCAGACTAACAATGCAAACCTGCGTCGCTGCGCTCCGACTGCCCGGCCGGATGACCGTGGAATAGGTGGCCGGATGTTGGTGGACTGAGTGGCCGGATGGCGTGGAATGCGCAGGTTACTTCAAAGCGAACAAATCCTGGCTTGTCACAATGCAGACATCACCGCCTATGTGCCCAGCCGATGACCTCTGGAGCCAAAGCGGACGGGCGTTTCAATAACGATGCCTTCATCTATGAAGCGGCAAAAACGAATACATTTGCCGGCTGGAGAAGCACTGATCTGGCGCTATACCAACGTTGGAAAAGGCCTGACGTTGCACCGTTACTGGAGTTCGAAATGCCGGGACTGCGCAATGAAACCGCAGTGCACACCGAGCACGGAACGGCGGGTTCGACGCCGGGAGCATGAAGCCATACTGGAGGAAATGCAGAACAGACTGAGCAACGCGCCGGACATGATGCGAGTCCGCAAGCGTACGGTCGAGCATCCCTTCGGGACACTCAAACAATGGATGGGCGCCAAGCATTTCCTGACACGAAAGCTGAGCGGAGTAAGCGCGGTTCAGGAGATGAGCTTGAACGTCCTCGCCTACAACTTGAAGCGGGTCATGAAAATTCTCGGTACCAGCGGTTTAATGAAGGCGCTGTCGGCCTGAAGAGGTCTGATTTTGGCCACCCAACAAGGTAGAAGCGGCGCTGGGGGCTCCCAGGCCCTAGTGATGATCCGCAGGACTTGTTGCGAGCAATTACTCAGCTAACAACCGTCGGCGCTGCGCGCCGACATTCCATCAGCGCGTTTTTACACACTCTGGGCCAAAAGCAGCCTTTGAGAGGGTCTAAGAAATCACAAACTGATTGAGGTGAAGAGCTGAGGCTACGCCTTCCCCCTCTTCGTTTGAGGCGGAAGGGAACCTCCCCTAGCAACGCTTGCAGATACCGTCCTTAGACCGCAGCCTTTGTGGCGTCAATGACCAGTGTGGAGAAGCAACCTTCATTGGTGCGCTACGGATAAGCGCTCAAGGTCGCTGGTATCAGGCAGCTCGCCGGCGATGGACTCAAGAATGTCGGTCACGGTTAACAGCCCGATCACCCCGTCACGTTCGTTGACCACGAAGGCGATGTGCGTGGACTCTTTGCGCAATTGCTCCAGTGCATTGAGAATCGTCAACCTCTCCGACAATCTGAGCGCCGGACGTACCAGTTCTTCAATCTGTGCCTGATTGCCTTCAAGCAATACGTTGAGCACATCCTTCTTCTGGACGAAGCCCAGTGCTTCGCTTACACGGCCGTTACGGGTGACGGGAAGCCTGGAATGAGGGGAGTTGATCAGTACGTCCTCAAGTTCGGTCCATGGACTGGTGAGTTTGATCTGATCAATCTCAGTGCCTGGGGTCATGATTGTCCGAACGCTCCGTTCTGCAAGCCTGAGTACTCCGCTGATCATGACCCTCTCGCGCCGATCAAAAACAGGCTCCAGGCCATCGCTGCCGACCATATCAACGACTTCTTCACCCACTTCGTCCTGCTCCAGTTGTTTGCCTCCCAGCAAACGCAAAACAGCATGCGCCGTTCTGACTCGCATTGAGTGCTGGCCCTGCAAGGATTTCTTGCGACGTGCGCGGGCAATCTGGTTGAACAATTCGATGAGGATGGAGAAGCCAATGGCAGCGTAGAGATAGCCCTTTGGAATATGGAAGCCAAGGCCCTCAGCCGTAAGACTGAAGCCAATCATCATCAAGAACCCCAGACATAGCATGATCACAGTGGGGTGTGAGTTGACGAAGTTGGTCAACGGCTTACTGGCGACAATCATGATACCGATGGAGAAGATAACAGCGATCATCATGATCGAGAGTTCATCAACCATCCCCACGGCGGTGATCACGGCATCCAGCGAGAAGACGGCGTCAAGCACCACAATCTGCAAGACGATCGGCCAGAACAGCGCATAGCTGACGTTTCCCGTACGTTGCGCTACATGCCCTTCGAGGCGCTCATGAAGCTCCATCGTCGCTTTGAACAGCAGGAACACACCGCCGAACAGCATGATCAGATCTCGGCCGGAGAACACATGATCAAACACCGTCACCAATGGCTTGGTCAGCGTTACCATCCACGAAATACCCGCAAGCAGGCCCAGCCGCATAAGAAGTGCAAGCGAAAGCCCGATGAGTCGTGCCCGGTCGCGTTGCTCGGGTGGCAATTTGTCGGCAAGAATTGCAATAAAAACAAGATTGTCTATTCCGAGGACTAGCTCCAACACGATCAGTGTCAGCAAACCAAGCCACGCGGTGGGGTCCGCAATCCATTCCATAGTTAGTTACTTGCTCTCAAGGGGGGTAGGGTAGATTTTTTGTGAGTCGTTAACGATGTAGCACGAAGAGAAAACAGCCGCTAAACGAGCGTGTAGCTCCTTCGTTAGCTAAGCTCCGTCAGCGCTCTTCGAAATGTTCGAGTGCTCTAGCCAGGCTTGCATCAGATAGCTCTCCTAGATGGCTGCTCACTAATTTGCCGTCTGCACTGTAGAACAGGGTCGTTGGTAACGCCATCGAACCAACGATCTGGCCAAGCCGTCCGCCTCCGTCAAATAAAATGTTGTTCAAGCTTAGTTTTTGGCTGGAGAGAAACTGATTGACGATATCCGATCCTTCACCTTGGTTCACGAAGAGAAAGTTCACATCTGGACGCTGTTCCTGAGCTTTCTGCAGCACAGGCATTTCACGACGGCAGGGTGGGCACCAGGTGGCCCACAAGTTGATAACCAGTGGACGCCCTTGATAGTGCGTGAGCTGTACGGTCTCTCCAGTGGCCGTGCGCACAGGTATTTCCGGCAAACGCGTACCTTGCTCGTAAACGCTCAGCGATAGTGTCCCCAAGCCCCACAGGAGCATGCCGGCAACCACCGACGCAGCCAGTGGTCGACGCAGCGCTGCACTTCGCCAGCCCCAGATCAGAGCCCCAATCACCACTGCGATTGCACCCGGCAAGGCAAGGAAACCGCCGTCACGTACATCGATGATGCGCCAGAGGTCACTGCCATAGTGCTCTCGATAGACGAGAACGAAGCTCGCTCGGGCTATCAGAAGTCCCAGCATCAACAGCCAGAACAGCACCGAATCCAGGCGTTCCCCACCCTGTTTGGCCACTCGACGTCCAATCAGGGTAGCGACCAATAACGCGCTGATCAGCAACAGATGGCTGAGTGAAATTACAAAGCTGCCAATATTGAATGTAAGCATCAACTACCTTCCTTAGCTTGGTTCCAACTCTGAAGAAACGCCTCGGCGTCAACCTGTCCAGTAATACGCTGAGCACGACGCTCCTCTGCGTCCGGCCCGATCCATAAAAAGCTTGGAGGCCCCGGTACCTTATAGCGGCTCAACAACTCACGGCTATTAGCGTTGTCAGCGGTGACGTCCAGGCGCAGCAGGCGCACATCCTTCAATGCGTCCGTTACCTGTGGTTGGCCAAACACTTCCTTTTCCATCACTCGGCAAGACACACACCAGTCGGCGTAGTAATCCAGCAGCACCCACTGACCACTTGCCCTCGCCGAATCCAGCTCGTTTTGCAACGCAGTCGCAGACTTAATAGTGGAGAACGCATCATGTCCCGACGGTTGCGATGCAGCGCTGGTAGTGGTTGCTCTATATACCTTCAATGGTTGCCAGAGATCATCTGAGCCACCAGCAGCGCCGACGACAAGCAGACTACCCCAGACACCAAACACAACAGAAGCAATGCCGAACATGTGAGTCGTCCGGGCCGCTGGTTGGCGTTGATGCCAGACAGCATAAGCCAGGGCCAGCGACAACGTGCCCCACAGTCCGATCCAAATCGACTCATCCAATACTGGTCTCAGCATGTAGATCGCCGTTCCCAGAAACAGGAAGCCGAAGGCGCCTTTGAGCAAGTTCATCCACGCCCCTGGTTTGGGCAGGAAGCGGTTGCCAACAGTGACGAGCAACAACAAGGGAAGACCAATGCCCAGGCCCATGGCGAACAGAATAAGACCACCGTGCAGTGCGTTACCGCTTTGCGCGATGTATAGCAGCGCGCCAGCGAGAGGGGCTGTCATGCACGGACCTACCAATAGTCCTGACAACGCGCCCAGGACTCCGGCGCCCACCAGGCTGCCACCATTTCGTTGGCGACTGGCATTTTCCAGGCGATCGCGTAGGAAGGCGGGCAACTGCAATTCGAAAAAACCAAACATCGGTAACGACAGCAGGATGAATACCGCAGCAAAACTACCCAGCACCCACGGTTGTTGCAGCAACGCCTGGAGGTTGGCGCCCAGCATGGCAGCAAGCACCCCCATGGAGGCGTATACCAACGCCATGCAGAACACATAGCTACCAGCCAGGGCAAAACCGCGCCGCGGGCTCGCGCCACTGCCGACTACCAGTCCTGCAAGAATCGGCAGCATGGGAAGAGAGCAAGGGGCAAACGCCAGCAGCAAGCCCAGACCGAAGAAGATGAGCAGGCTCCAGCCAAGTGCTCGTTGCTGAAGACCACTGGCAAGTGCTTGATCGGGTGCTTCGGCAGGAGTGGTGGCCGACGGGCTACCGCCCAGGTCAACGATCACTGACTGCGGTGGATAGCACAAACCGGCATCGGCGCAGCCCTGCCAGCCCACCTTGATTTTACCGCTGGCCTCGGCTGGAAGCTTCAACTCCAGCCCCTGCCGATAGACTTGCTGGGTACCGAAAAACTCATCGCTGTGAACTTCACCTTCAGGAAACGGCGGAGTATTTTTTTGGGCCAAACCATCGAAGTTTAAACGTTGCTGATACAGGTAATACCCATCGGCGACTTGCCAGTAGAGTTGAGTTTCCCCTGAGGGAAGACGCTGAGAACTGAAGGCAAATGCTTTTTCTGCAGGAAGAAACTCAGGTTTAACATCAAATAGACTGCCTCCCGCATGGGTAAACCCTGAAAACAACATCAATAGTAAGGTAAGAAAACGGCGCATAAGAAGGCTCTAATTCCTGAAAACCACGAGAAGATAGCACACGCTTATTAAAAAAAAGCTAGCAATAAAAACGACATTAACCCGCACACTGCGGCATCGCTCCAAACTTTATTAGTACAGAGCGATGAAATCCATGCCAAGCGTGACTAACAAGTAGAGGTTTGACTACGCAGTCTACTTCCTGATCATTTAGCGTCGAAGAAATCGATGAGTAGTGGTTTGACCAATGTAGGGCACTCCTCCATCAACCAATGACCACAGCCAGGCAGCACATGACCTTGTACGTTCGTGGCGTACTTATTCATCTGATCAATTTGAGTCTGACCAAGACTGCCTCGCCCGTCACCCGCCACTGCCAGTAGCGGCATAGTCAGTTTGCTTTGAGCCAACAGTTCTTTGTTCTGCAGCACAGATTGCGGAAGCGCGCGATAGTATTCGAATGCAGCATGCAAAGTGTGAGGCTTCGAATACGATTTAGCGTAAAGTCCAAGCAATTCATCAGTAAACACCTCCGGCTTCTCAGCATGTTTCTTGATGAAATGAGAGAGAAAGACTTTTTCCTTTCCCGAAATTACAGTTTCGGGTAATGCTCCATCCGCTGAAAAGAAGCTAAAGTGCCAAGCTGTTGACTCACCTTGCGGGGTAAACGCCGGAAAGGTGTATATCAGTTCGTCCGGAATGACCGACTCAAGATAGGCGACCTTGGCTATATCTTTTTGATGCTGCACCAGCATCGGATAAGTTGCCCAAATACCAATATCATGAGCCACTAAATTAAACGGCGCATCTGGACTAAAGCGTTTGGCAAAAGCGTATATATACGGAGACACCTCTTGCCCGGTATACGAGGTCTTGAGTGGTTCAGACAACCCTAGACCAGGAAGATCCACAGCGATGACTCTGTGTTTTTTCGCCAGTTCAGGCATGAGCTGATGCCACTCATACCATGATTGACCGAAGCCATGCACCATCAGCATTAAAGGCCCGCTTCCACCCGCAACATAGTGCATTTTCAGGCCATTGACTTCTTCAAAGCCTCTTTCGAATCCTGCCGGAACAGGAAATTCCTCAGTCGCCAGCACGGTGAAAGAACTCATCACAACGCAGGCTGCAATCACAATATTCTTTATAAATTTATTCATAAGTCCCACTTTACGAAATACAAAAGATACGGACTGTTTTCTCTCCACATCTCTGTTTATAAAAATCCAGCTGCTTCAGTCTTTTCGGCGGTCAAGCTGCAAACCCACCATCAATGCTCAGGCTAGCGCCAGTAATAAATCCGGCTTCCGGCCCAGCAAGGTATGCAACGAAGCTGGCAATTTCTTCATCTTTTCCGTATCGGCCTAGTGCCATTAACTGTTTCAGTTGGCTGGCTGCCTCACCGTCGGCTGGATTCATATCGGTATCGACCGGTCCTGGCTGAACGTTGTTGACAGTAATGCAACGTGGTCCCAAGTCTCGCGCCAGACCTTTGGTAAAACCAACAAGCGAGGCTTTAGTCATTGCATACACGGCACCGCCGGCAACAGGAATTCGGTCGGCATTAATGCTGCCAATATTAATAATGCGGCCACCTGTACTCATGTGACGTACGGCTTCTTGACTGGCAATAATCACACCTCTTACGTTGACAGCCAATGCAAGGTCAATTTCCGCCAATGTCAGTTCTTCCAGTGGTCCCCATGGGAGAATGCCCGCATTGTTTACCAAGATATCTAGTCTGCCAAAATTCTCTACTGCTTGGCGCACAGCTTGCTGTAATGCTTCAGGATCAGCACTGTCAGCACGAATAGCGAAAACATTGCCTCCTGCGAGGGTAATCTCGTCTACTAGTTTTTTAGCTTCGTCTGGAGAGGAACGATAAGTGAATGAAACGGCTGCGCCTTCGCGAGCCAGACGTTTAACAATGGCAGCCCCAATACCTCGGGAACCACCTTGTACAAATGCAACTTTACCTTGAAAATTTTTCGCGACATTCATTTATGCTAATTCTCAGTAGAGGTTATACAAGATAAGCTTGCGCTTATTAGCTTTTAACAATTAAGCATGAAAAAGTTCAGCACAACTCGACGATGTTTAAAGCACATTTCCATACAGTTGAATTAGTCTATGCTATTCACAGGATACGATTAAGTCCCTAAAATTCAATTCTCTAGGTCCTGCGCGGAATCAATTGGCATGATTAAGAACCAATTTGTTGAGATTCGGAATTTCGTCACCGTTGCCCAGACAGGCAGCTTCACCTCGGCCGCCCTGGCTTTGGGAATGACCGGCTCGGCTTTGAGCAAAAGCATCATGCGACTGGAGACACGCTTGGGAACCAAGCTGTTGCACAGGACTACCAGGCGAGTGAGCTTGACCAATGATGGTGATTCCTACCTCACCGATTGCCAGAACGCCATGGCCATCTTGGACGAAGCTGAAAATCGATTGGGCAGTGAGCAGCAGTTACCTGCCGGTCGTGTACGCGTTGAATTGCCCACAGCATTTGGACGCAGGTACATCCTGCCCGCCCTGATAGAACTGTCGAAACGGTACGAACAGCTAGAGCTATCAGTTACCTTCAGCGATCAGACCGTTGATTTGATGGGCAATGGGATTGACTTGGCGGTGCGTGTGGGGCCGCTCGATAACAATGTAGATCTGGTCGCTCGTCGATTGGGCGAGCAGCGCCGAGTTATCTGTGGCTCCCCGTCTTATCTCGCGCGCCGCGGTGCACCACAGGTAGCTAAGGACCTCTCACAACACGACTGTGTCATAGGATGGCCTTTAGGCCAACGGCCTAGCTGGTTACTCAAAAACGAGGAGGGAATGACTGCAGCTTATGAAATCCCCGTACGTCATGAGATAGGGGATTGCGAAGCAATTTTGGCCGCAACTTTGGCGGGTTGCGGTTTGGCCCAGGTACCTACATGGCTGGTGGAGGAGCACCTCCGATCAGGCGCGCTCATTTCTGTGCTGGACGATCAAGCAGTAGACGATATGCCCATTCACGCTATTTGGATCAAGACCCCCTACATTCAGCCGAAAATGCGCGTGATCATTGAAGAGTTACTCCTTTTGGCGCAGACACCAGGCAATAGATTTCGAGCAGACTAGCTCAAAAAAAAAGCCAGTACATAGACAATCTGCTCATTGATACTTAAGTATGCTGCGTCTATAAGGCTTGTGGCCATGTAGCTTGGTTTGTCATTAAACATTCATCTTCGCTGCGGCGATCCCACGATGGAAAGCAAGGATTACACTATGTCGTTCGTAAAGTGCCTTGAAGGAAAAGTTGCAATTGTACAAGGCGGCTCCCGTGGCATCGGCGCAGCCATTGTCAGACGTTTGGCCCGTGAAGGTGCAGCGGTAGCCTTTACATACGCTTCATCTGCAGCTCGAGCTGACGCACTGGTTGCGGAAGTTACGGCAAACGGTGGTAAGTGCCGTGCCATTTGCGCTGATAGCGCCGATGTCGCTGCGCTGCAGCATGCGATTCGCCAGGCAGCAGAGCATTTCGGCAAGCTAGATATCTTGGTAAACAATGCTGGCGTGCTGAGTTGGGCTCCCACCGAGGAATTTCCTCTGGATGAGTTGGACCGAACCTTTGCAATCAATATTCGTGGCGTCTTTGTCGCTTCCCAGGAAGCGGCTCGCCATATGAATGATGGAGGTCGCATTATCAACATTGGTAGCACCAACGCAGAGCGTGTTCCTGTTGCAGGCGGAGCGGTGTATGCCATGAGTAAGTCGGCATTGGTTGGGTTAGTCAAAGGTATGGCCCGCGATCTCGGCCCTCGCCGTATTACGGTCAACAATGTTCAACCAGGTCCTATCGACACCGAAATGAACCCCGCTGATGGCGAATTTGCCGATCAGTTGAAAGCACTGATGGCGCTTGATCGGTATGGTAAAGATGATGAGATCGCGGCCTTTGTGGCTTACCTCGCGGGGCCGGAAGCTGGGTATATTACCGGAGCAAGTTTGACCATCGACGGTGGTTTTTCGGCTTGATGCGCTGGAGGCTGAGCGACGCGACGAATGTCCGCAATTGGCCCAGAGTGTGTAAAAACGCTTTCGCAAACCCTTGCTATGATTTCTGAGGATTTCATCGCAGGGATCGCCCATGAAGCGCTTTATCCAAGGTGAACATCGAGGCCAAGGAACCTTCCTTCCGGCGAACCTCGACGATTACGTTACGGATACCAATCCGGTGCGCGTAGTCGACATCTTTGTCGACGAACTGGACTTGGTCAAACTAGGTTTCGAGGGCGCCTTACCTGCTGATACTGGCCGGCCGGCTTACCTTCCCGCTGTCCTCCTGAAGATCTACATCTACGGCTATCTGAACCGCATTCCATCGAGCCGGCGTCTTGAACAAGAAGCCCAACGCAACGTCGAACTGATGTGGCTGACCGGGCGTTTGACGCCCGATTTCAAGACCATTGCCAACTTCCGAAAAGACAACAGTAAGGCCATCAGAGGCGTCTGCCGCCAGTTCGTGGTGCTGTGCCAGCAGCTGGGATTATTCGGAGAAAATCTGGTTGCCATCGACGGCAGTAAATTCAAGGCGGTCAACAACCGCGACCGCAATTTCACCAGCGCCAAACTGAAGCGGCGAATGGAAGAAATTGAATCAAGTATCAATCGGTACCTGACTGCGCTCGACGAAGCCGATCGGCAAGAACCCTCGGTCGCTCAGCCCAAGGTTGCTCGTCTGCAAGAGAAAATCGACAAGCTCAAAGCTCAGATGAAAGAGTTACAGGTCATTGAAACTCAGCTCAACGAATCACCGGATAAACAGGTCTCACTGACCGATCCAGACGCCCGTTCCATGATGGACGCGCGGCACTGGAATCGTCGGTTACAACGTGCAGACAGCGGTCGATACCCAGCACCATTTGATCGTTGCGCATGAGGTGACCAACGTCGGTTCCGACCGCGATCAACTCAGCTCGATGGCCAAGCAGGCCCGCGAAGCGATGGCGTCAGATACGTTGTCGGTAGTGGCTGACCGAGGTTACTTCAAAAGCGAACAAATCCTGGCTTGTCACAATGCAGACATCACCGCCTATGTGCCCAGCCGATGACCTCTGGAGCCAAAGCGGACGGGCGTTTCAATAACGATGCCTTCATCTATGAAGCGGCAAAAACGAATACATTTGCCCGGCTGGAGAAGCACTGATCTGGCGCTATACCAACGTTGAAAAAGGCCTGACGCTGCACCGTTACTGGAGTTCGAAATGCAGGGGCTGCGCAATGAAACCGCAGTGCACACCGAGCACGGAACGGCGGGTTAGACGCTGGGAGCATGAAGCCATACTGGAGGAAATGCAGAACAGGCTGAGCAACGCGCCGGACATGATGCGAGTCCGCAAGCGTACGGTCGAGCATCCCTTCGGGACACTCAAACAATGGATGGGCGCCAAGCATTTCCTGACACGAAAGCTGAGCGGAGTAAGCGCGGTTCAGGAGATGAGCTTGAACGTCCTCGCCTACAACTTGAAGCGGGTCATGAAAATTCTCGGTACCAGCGGTTTAATGAAGGCGCTGTCGGCCTGAAGAGGTCTAATTTTGGCCACCCAACAAGGTAGAAGCGGCGCTGGGGGCTCCCAGGCCCAGCAGTTCATGGATCGCAGATCATTGCGTACGCCCATCACCACGGATTTCTAATCGAAGATCTGTTCTGTTAGGTTACAACGCTCAAACGGATTTGACAGGAGGTCATAGTGGCTAAGCCAGCAGCGCGTAAGAGTGATCCATACAGTTGCCCGTTGCCGGGGCACGGTACTAATCCCATTGCGACAGGCTCTCCCGACGTGTTTTTCGATGGCCTTTCCGCAGCACGTCAAGGCGACACCTGTACGTGAGGCAGTGCGCTTTCATCAGGGCTGTCTTCGACTGTGTTCATCAACGGCAAAAATGCCGCAACCATCGACAGTGGTGGCACCCACGGCGGCGTTGTAGTTGGCGGGTCGGGGACGGTGATAATCGGCAGTACCCATACACCTTGCGAGTTTGTTCCTCCCTCGCTGTTGGCGGGTTACGCGAACTGGATCGGCTTCAGAATTCCTGTTGAAGAAAGCTATGAGGGCTTATCGTGCACCGCGCACTTTGAGGACGGCTCATCGCTCCCCGGCGTATTCGATAAGGACAACGCTGTTAGATTTTCGAACCCATCGGGCACGACGTGCGGGATGCTCAAGTTTGAAGAGCAAGCATCCGCAGAGGCGCCCTCGCTCACCGAGAGCCTATTGAACCAAATTCTAGGATAAGGACCATCCTATGACAGAGCCGTACATTGTCACCGGCAGCTATGTTGTTCAGCGTGAGCACGCCTTGCAAGACTCTCCCCTCGACAGGGCGTTAGAACTGATGGAGGGCACTGCGCTGAGGTTTTCGCTGGATGCCATTTCTGATGAAAAAGTCAGGACAAGCTACACCAGGAACATCAATCGCATGTCTCAGCAAACTCGGGATGACGTGAAAGCTGGGAAGATTACCGCGCAATAAGGTGTGAAGTTCAGTCATGAGATGCGAAACAAAATCATGATGGAACATCGAAAAGTCACCTCTGCGCAGGGTTTGGCTATCGTCCAAAGGAAGAAAAAGGACGGAAAGGGGCTCAAAACGCTCTTAGATATGTACGCTGAAAGCCTATTCCAAAAGGGTTACGACAGCCTTTCAGAAGTAGAAAAAAATAAGGTCCACTACGCCATTCTGGAATCCTCGGGCCGTGATAATGCCAAATTCACGACCGGCACCAAAAAAATGCTGATCATGGGCAAGCTCGGCGTTCTGGTGACCGCCGCTCTGGCGACCTATCAAATATTGGATGCTGAAAACAAACCTAAAGAAGCGGCGCGCCAAGGCATCATTGTGGGTGCGGGAGCGTTGGGCGGTATGGGGATTCCATGCGCACTTGGACACCCAGTCCACGAACACTTGGACAGCGATTCCACGCTGACTTGGACACTCATTCCACGAGCACTTGGACAGTGATCTCTCACTGATCCGACCCAAGCTCAGGCAGGCAGCAACGCAGGATTATTCACTACCATCGACCTCTTTTCTCGAAGCGAAGAGGTCGTCGTGGAGCGTATATCCATGCGTAAAATCCGAGAGGTACTACGCCTAAAGTTCGACGCCGGCCTGTCCGTGCGCAAAATTGCTACCAGCCTGCGCATTAGCAGCGGCAGTGCCGGCAATTACCTGCACCGCTTCAACGCTTGCGGGCTGACTTGGCCCACGCAGTTGTCGGACGCCGAACTGGAGCGACGTCTATTCCCGCCAGCGCCGACGGTGCCCAGTGATCAACGTCCGATACCGGACTGGGCTCATGTCCATGCCGAGTTACGTCGCCCCGGCGTCACCCTGGCCCTGCTTTGGCAAGAGTATCGGCTCAGCCACCCGCAAGGTTTCCAGTACAGCTGGTTCTGCGAGCACTACCGCCTCTGGGCCGCCAAGGTCGACGTGGTCATGCGCCAGGAACACCGTGCCGGCGAGAAGCTGTTCGTTGATTACGCCGGCCAGACCGTGCCGGTCATTGATCGGCGAACCGGCGAGATCCGCCAAACGCAGATCTTCGTCGCCGTCCTCGGCGCGTCCAGCTACACCTTCGCCGAGGCCACCTGGTCGCAGAAACTGCCCGACTGGCTGGGCTCGCACGTGCGCTGCTTCGCCTTTCTCGGCGGTACATCGCAGATCCTGGTACCGGACAATCTGCGCAGCGGCGTTACCAAAGCGCATCGTTACGAGCCCGACATCAACCCCAGTTACCGCGACCTCGCCGAGCATTACGGCGTGGCCGTGTTGCCTGCCAGATCTCGCAAACCTCGGGACAAAGCCAAGGTTGAAGTCGGCGTCCAGGTCGTCGAGCGGTGGATCCTGGCGGTGCTGCGCAACCGCCAGTTCTTCTCCTTGGGCGAACTCAACACAGCCATCGCGCTGCTGCTGGATCGCCTCAATCAGAAGCCCTTCAAGAAGCTGCCCGGCTCACGCCGGTCAGCCTTCGAGACCATCGACCAACCTGCGTTGCAACCGCTGCCGGAACACCCTTACGTCTACGCCGAATGGAAAAAGGTGCGGGTACACATCGACTACCACGTCGAGGTCGACGGCCATTACTACTCGGTGCCGTATCAGCTGGTGAAGCACCAACTCGAAGTGCGGCTGACTGCGCAAACCGTCGAGTGCTTCCACGCCAACCAGCGCGTGGCCAGCCATCTGCGCTCAGCACATAAAGGCCGCCACACCACCCAAACTGAGCACATGCCCAAAAGTCACCGCGAACACGCCGAATGGACGCCCCAGCGACTGATCCACTGGGCAGAGCAGACAGGCCCGAATACGGCCGGCGTCATCGCCTACATCCTCGAACGCCGGATCCATCCGCAGCACGGCTTCCGCGCCTGCCTGGGCATCCTGCGCCTGAGCAAACAGCACGGCGAAGAGCGGCTGGAAGCCGCTTGCCAGCGAGCGCTGGCACTGGGCGCGTGCAGCTACAAAAGCCTTGAATCGATCCTGCGCCAAGGGCTGGAACGGCTGCCGCTGGCCCAGCAAAACCTGCCGTTACTGCCTGAAGAACACATCAACCTGCGCGGCCCTGGCTACTACCACTGACCTGAAAAAGGAGCACCAAAATGCTGCCCAACCCGACACTCGACAAGCTGCAAACCCTGCGCCTGCACGGCATGATCAAGGCGCTTGGCGAACAACACGCAACGCCTGACATCAACGATCTCAGCTTCGACGAACGCTTCGGTCTGATGGTCGACCGCGAGCTGACCGAGCGCGAAGACGCCCGCCTGACTACTCGCCTCAAGGCCGCACGACTGCGCCATAACGCCTGCCTGGAAGACATCGACTATCGCAGTCCGCGTGGCTTGGACAAGGCCTTGATCCTGCAACTGGGCAGCGGCCAGTGGCTGCGCGACGGCCTGAACCTGATCATCGGCGGCCCAACTGGCGTAGGCAAAACCTGGCTCGCCTGCGCGCTGGCTCATAAGGCCTGCCGCGACGGTTACAGCGTGCGTTATCTGCGCTTGCCGCGCTTGATGGAAGAACTAGGCCTGGCCCACGGCGACGGCCGCTTCGCGAAACTGATGGCGGGTTATGCCAAGACCGACTTGCTGATCCTGGACGACTGGGGCCTGGCGCCGTTTACCGCTGCGCAACGGCGCGACATGCTTGAACTGCTGGACGACCGCTACGGCAACCGCTCGACGCTAGTGACCAGCCAGATGCCAGTGGACAAATGGCACGCACTGATCGGCGATCCGACCTTGGGCGATGCGATCCTCGACCGGCTGGTGCACAACGCTTATCGGATCGAACTGAAGGGCGAATCGATGCGCAGACGCGCAACGAAATTGACGGCGACAGAGACTTCAGACTAACAATGCAAGCCTGCGTCGCTGCGCTCCGACTGCCTGCCCAAGTGGACGTGGATCAGGTGTCCAAGTGAGCGTGGAACGAGTGTCCAAATGATCGTGGGCTGAGTGTCCAAGTGTCGTGGAATCCGCAGGGCGGTATCCTCGCTGGGATGGGCGTCAGCACGTTTTGCGGCCCTGCCATGCCCATTTGCGCGATTGCGATTGTCTTGGCTGGAACAGTCGCTGGCGGTTTCGCGGGCGAAGCGGTTGCGAGCTCACTGGATGAAGAACTGGAGGAGTTTTCGCATTGGGACATCTTCTGACTGAACCACAACTGACAAAGATCAGAGCCGCACTCTCCGAGCCATTCAACGATTTTCCGGTCGAGTATGACTTTGTCGCGCGGAAGGTCAGAGGCGTTGACCCTGACATTCTGTACGAAATCCTCTATTCAGAAGTCGCACCGGTGTGTTTCACCAATCTAGTGGCTGCTGTACCACCGGTATGGACGGGCTTCGATCCTGACATACTCAGGGAATCGATAGAGACAAGGCTGGCATCAAGAGAACGTAATTGGTTTCGCCGGCAGTTCGATAAAGTGTTGGTGCGCTGGCTGAAATACAACTACGCCTACATCTGGAAGGAGATCTCCAGCAGGCTTTGAACCCGAATGCACGAGGATCTAGAGACTTGCGGAACATTTTGAAAAACCCGCTGACCATTTCTGGTTGCTTTCCACTCAGAAAGTTAGGCCGCTTTTGACCGATTGCTGTCTGTCGTGAGCCCCGCATTCGATTCGAAGTGGACTGCACAAATAACGGAACAACACAGCAGCCCCTTTTTGGTTCAAAAAAATGGCATCTAAAAATCCACCTTTTCACCTCCGACTGGAGCATCTATACTCCTGTGCAAACTACACTTACAAAATTAAAGAGGCTTGTAAAAATGAGCTGGAAGGACAACCCTGGAATAGTCGCCGCACTTTCGGCCGCAGGAACACTCGCATTCGGCTATAGCACCTTACTACCAATCTACACGCAACATTTAACTGTAAAAATTGAAAACATTGAGAAATCAGCTTTAATTACTACAGAAAAATTAAATAAAGCAGAGTCCAAGCTTTCTGAAATATCAAAAAAGTACACTCTAGCAACGAGTGACAATTTATTTTCAGAGGGAAGCCCCTACCCTTTAGGCTGGCGAGAAGTACAACTCGGCATGCCTTACAGCAAAATAAAAGAAACTTACGAAAAAACGATAAGAGACACTGCATCGTACTCTTCTGTGAAAAACCTTGAACACGGCATATTTAGCGAGGCCACATTTTACCAAGACAGGGACCACAAATTTATAACAGCAATATTGTTTTTCTTTAGCGAAAAAGCAAAAGAAAGCGTAGGCGGAAAAAATATAAAAGCAGCAATGATATCTCTCCTGCTATCCGCATATCCCGACTCCGAAGTCGTTAACGGAGAGCAACCAGACAGCATTGAACTTAAACAAAAAGGGAAAACGCTGCTTAAACTTACAGAAACAAGCATGGCCATATACTTCGATTCTGACCCAAACGCAACCAAGAGAGCTCGCAAGAGCATGAGTGGCATTTAAAAAATCAAATAGTAGAATTTTTTAATGGGGATGCCGACTTATTAACTTCCCCTCTGCGACGATGGCCTACCCGACCGCCACAGAGGGTTTGTACTTACTCCTTCACCTCAACCTTATCCAACGCCTGATTCACCGCCAATTCCCCCAACATCACCACTTGGGTAATCCCCAGCAAGGTCTTGCGATGCGAGTTATCCAACAACGCCGCAAAATTGCTGAGCATGGTCGTCGCCGAGCCCAGTGATTCGCTGGCGTTGGCCAGCAGGGATTCGGTGTCGTACGCCGGGTTGGCGAGGAACATGGGTTCGGGTTCGTGGGTGCTGGCCATGATGTGGGCACCTGGATTGAGGTAGTGGTCGAGGGCGCGTTCGGCGGCTTCGTGGAGTTTTTTGGAATCGAGGGATTCGTAGGGGGATGCCGGATCGGTGTCTGGTGGGTTTGGTGTTGGTTTGATCATAGTGAAACTCCGATGCTACTTAAAAAAGGAGCCATCGCCCTCTCGCTACCAAACGGAGGGTGGCGGCCATACGGAGGTTGGTAGACCGGGCATCGGAACCGGCGCCCCCGAAGGAGCCCTACGCATGGCCACCATAAAACCGCAGTCCTGAGAAAGGACCACCGAAGGTGACGCTATGCGTCGATGCTGAGGGTCTACCAAACCCATCGCTGTTTTTCAGCGACGAGACCACGATAGAACCCACGCCCTGGACGCACAAGCCGGCGGATTCTGGCGTACGCGTAGGTAATGACGCAAGGCGTTGTAGCCGTTAGGACGTAACACTGAGTGTCTTTAAACGTGAGCCCTTGAACATGTTTAAGGCATCAAAAGTCGGGAGGAAAATTCTTGGCTGGAATCGATAGTGTCAGGTCTGGCGCCATCGCGAGCAGGCTCGCTCCTACAGGGGGATTTGGGTTGAATTCGAGGTTTTTAGGGGGGGGCAATGGGTATGGCCGGTGTCTGGTCGGCATCGGGTTCGGGATTATTTCGGCGCCCTCGGACGCAGCCTCGCAGGCTCGACAGCTGCTACAGACGCTGGCGTTAACCAGCCATTAAATAATCCGCCCCGCCACTTCGAACGGGGTACGGATCATCTACTGAATCCACGGCCTGGAAATCTTGCAAGACGTCTGTGCACGATACTAGGCGCGATGGTGAGCTTTAGCCCTTCAGCTCGTCCTTCATATCATCCAGCGCATCGATGATTGCGTCATCGCTGTCCACCATCGCTTCTTGCATGTCTTGAGCAATGGTTTTTTGGACGTCCATCACCTTTTCGGCCAGCGCGCGGCCTTGTTTGGAGCCGAGGATGATGGCCATGGCTTGCTCGGGATGTTTGTTGGCACGGATCATCAGATCGAGTTCATCGTTGTCGAAGTGATCGGCATAGATGTCAACCATCTCGCTTTTCAATTCGTCCGGATCGAGTTTGTCCCGCACAACGTTGCGAATCTGTTCCCGTTCCAGCATCGGGTAGCGGGAAGCGTAACTGGCCGATGCCATTTCCACGATGGTGCTGTAATTTTTGGTCAAGCCGCTGGTCTCGATCAGCTCCTCGGCCTTATCCTTGCTGGCCCCACAGCCTGCCAGTGCCGCTGCCAACAACACAGCCAGCGATACCTTTCTCATGCTCATGAGCATTTGTCCTTGATCAGTTTGGAGGTGCGGATCGCTTAGCGGCGATTCAAATGAATCGCGCCGATGACCACGAGCAGGACAATGACGCCGATAAAGGCACCGAACGCAGGGAACATCGCGGCAGGCCAAATCAGGCCTCTGCCCAGGTTGTAGGCGAAGCCGGCGTGGGAGTAGATGGTAAACATCCAGGAGTAAAGCGCGTAGATCAGACCAATGACGAGATAGCCGGAAATGATCTTTCCCTTGAGCGACATGATGTCTTCCTTGTGGACCGTAGTTAGATTTTGAGTAACATACTATTTCAGTGGTGGCATTTCAACATCGCCATCACGCCCCTTCTGTGGCGACGGACTGGCCGCTCGCCACAGAAGGTTTGCGATTACTCCTTCGGCTCGACGTTATGCAACCACCATGCTCTCAACAATTTCGCGGCGTTACAGGCTAATTCCCACCGCAAGCCCTACCGGGATTGTAGTGGTCAACTAATCCCGGACACGACGTTAAGTTTTTCTTCGGCCCGAGCTGGCGCCAGCCCACCGTTGAATTGATGGGGCCGAATCCAGTTGTACCGATGCATCAAGAAATGGCTGATATCGCGTTGGGCTTCTTGAGCAGTTCTGTAACCCGTGGTCGGTATCCATTCAGTTTTCAAGCTGCGGAACACGCGCTCCATCGGCGCGTTGTCCCAGCAATTCCCCCGACGACTCATGCTCTGACACATGCGATAACGCCACAGTCGCTGGCGAAATAAACGACTCGCATACTGCGACCCTTGATCCGAGTGAAACAGCAGGCCCTGAGGCCTTCCCCGTTGTTCGTAAGCCATATCCAGCGCCTTGATAACCAGCTCGGCATCCGGCTTTTCCGATAGCGCCCAGCCCACCACCCGGCGCGCGCAAAGATCCATCACGACAGCCAGATAGTGCCATTTCCCCTGAGCCCAAATGTAGGTGATGTCGCCGCACCACACCTGGTTGGGTGCCGAGACCTCGAACTCCCGATTCAAGATGTTCGGGATATCCAACCGTTCAACCGTCGCTCGTTTATAGGCATGAGAACCTGGCTGTTTGCTGACGAGGTCAAGCTCACGCATCAAGCTGCGCACTTTGAACCGACCGAGTTGCTCACCATCGTCACGCATCAACGAGAGGATGCTACGGCTGCCGGCAGCACTGCGACTTTGTGAAAACAACTCGCTCACCCGGCTGCGCAACCGAAGTCGTTCGACGTCCGGCGTTCGGCGTTCGGCGCTTGAGGCGGTGGGCGTAGTAACTTGAGCGGTTGATTTCAAATACGTTGCATAGCCAATCAACCGGCTCATGGACGCTCAGCTGATTGATCAGCGCGTACGCTCGTGATCTTCCGACATCAAGAGAGCGGTAGCCTTTTTTAATATCGATTTTTCCCGTTCAAGCCGGGCGATCCGGGCTTCCAGCTCCTGGATTTTCTGCTGCTCCGGTGTCAGCGCTTTGCTCTGCGGGGTAACGCCTTGGTGTTCCTGCTGAACCTGGTCGACCCAGCGGCGTAGTGCCGACTCGCCGACGCCGAGTGAACGGCTGGCTTCGATGTAGCTGTAGTTTTGCTTGAGCACGAGTTCGGCAGCCTCGCGTTTGAATTCAGCAGAAAAGGAACGGCGTTGTTTGGTCATCTGACACCTCGATCTGGCGAGCATTCTCGCCTAAATGGGTGTCCGGTTTCATTAGACCACTACACTCTAACGAACTGTCAGTTCTTACAGGTCACTTTCAGATTTTCCGGGGCTAAGCTGCCTCCACTGAATTGAACTGAGGTGTTCATCATGTCTCGCAACCGCTACCTGTTGCCCCTGGGCGTTCTCTTGTTGGCGATGCTGCCGGTGTTCCACGACGCCCAAGGTGCCCAGTGGACGCCCTTAACAGACGAAGTGGAATTTAAGTGCGTTAACGGCAACACGACGCCGGGCTATAGCGTTTATGTTGTGGGCGACCATCCGAAGTTAGGGAGCTGGGACCCGGCCAAGGCCGTAAAACTCAACGATAAACCCGACTACCCTACATGGACCGGCAAGGTACTTTTCCCAGGCGCGGACGACGGCAAAGACGTGGAATGGAAGTGCATCGTGCGCAACGAGACCGTTCCGACCGACGTGCAGAAGTGGCAGAACAATCCCAACAACATCGTTAAGTTGGCTTTCACCGCAAAGAGTGTCGGCACGTTCTGAGGCGTGAGTGGACATTTGGAAAAATGAATCTGACACGCTCCCACTCCGAAATCGTCTGAACTTCATCGACCAGTCACCTGATCGGTGTAGGAGCGAGGCTTGCCCGCGAAGAACGAGTACGCGGTGTGTCAGGCTTGGCGCCTTCGCGAGCAAGCTTCGCTCCTACAGGGGATTCGGGCCTAGCAGTAGGTCTTGTTCGCGTTCGCACAACTCCACCACGTAATCCCACATCACCCGCAGCCGCACCGATTTATGCAACTCCCGCCGCGTGCTGATCCAGTAACTGCGCTGAATGCTCTCATCCGCAAACAACGGCACCAGCTCCGGATCGGCACTGGCCATGTAGCACGGCAGCACCGCGATCCCCAACCCCGAGCGCGCCGCTTGTTGCTGGGCGATGACGCTGGTGCTGTGGAACACCACCTGCGGGTTGCGGCAGAAGCTGTTGAGGAACATCAGTTCCTGGCTGAACAGCAGGTCGTCGACGTAGCCGATCCAGGCGTGGCGGCCGAGGTCTTCGCGGCTGTGCAGCGGGGGTGCCTTTTCGAGGTAGGCCTGGCTCGCGTAGAGCGCCAGGCGATAGTCAGTGAGTTTGCGCGTGACCAGCATGTCGGCGGCCGGGCGTTCGAGGTGGATGCTGATTTCGGCTTCGCGGTTGAGGATGCTGACGAAGCGCGGCACGGCCACCAGCTCCACTTCCAGTCCCGGGTAGCGTTCGAACAACCCGTTCATACGGCTGGCGAGGAACATGATGCCCAGCCCTTCCGTTACGCCGACGCGAATCTTGCCCAGTAGCGCCGTGGATTGGGTGATTTCCTCTTGCGCCAGCAACGCGACATTTTCCATCGCTTCGGCGTGTTTGAGCAGCGCTTCGCCGGCCGGGGTCAGTTCGTAGCCCTGGGCATGCTGGACAAACAGCGCGGTGCCGAGGCTCTTTTCGACGGCCTCGATGTGCCGGGCGACGGTGGCGTGGGTGGTGTTCAAACGGCGGGCGGCGGTAAGCAAACGCCCGCTGCGCTGCAACTCGAGAAAAAACCGCAGGTCATTCCAGTCGAACATGAGTCGTCCTTGGGTCTACGCTGGGTGAGGCGCTGTCTGAAAACGCACAGCGGCTGCGCAAAAACTAACATTCTTTTGACGAAAGCTAACAACTAGGATGACCGACAACAAGAACAACAATACGAGGTCAGGGATGCAGACTTCCCTTGATGAATTCGACTACATCGTGGTCGGCGCCGGGCCGGCCGGTTGTTTGCTGGCCAATCGGCTGTCAGCCAACCCGCAACACCGCGTATTGCTGCTCGAAGCCGGCGGCCGCGATAACTATGCGTGGATTCACATCCCCGTGGGTTACCTGTTCTGCATCGGCAACCCGCGCACCGACTGGTGCTTCAAGACCGAAGCGCAACCTGGCCTGCAAGGTCGCGCGCTGAGTTACCCGCGCGGCAAAGTGCTGGGCGGCTGCTCCTCGATCAACGGCATGATCTACATGCGTGGCCAGGCCGGCGACTATGACGGCTGGGCCGCCGATGGCAATCCGGGCTGGAGCTGGGACGACGTCCTGCCGCTGTTCAAGAAAAGCGAAAACCATTTTGCCGGCGACTCGGAGTTTCACGGTGCCGCCGGGGAATGGCGGATCGAGCGTCAGCGGCTGTCGTGGCCGATTCTGGATGCGTTCCGCAGCGCTGCCGAGCAATCCGGCATTGCCAGCATCGATGATTTCAATCAGGGCGATAACGAAGGCTGCGGCTATTTCCAGGTCAATCAGAAGGCCGGGATTCGCTGGAACGCGGCCAAGGCGTTTCTTAAACCGATCCGCAATCGCGCCAGTCTGACCGTGCTGACCGATGTCGAAGTGGATCGTGTGCTGCTGGAGAATGGCCGTGCATCGGCGGTCAGTACGCGTTATCAAGGTCAGGCGAAAACCTTCAAGGCGCGCAAGGAAATCGTGTTGTGCGCAGGCTCCGTCGGTTCGCCGAGCATCCTCCAACGTTCCGGGATCGGCCCTCGCCCGCTGCTGCAAAAACTGGGGATCGGCGTGGCCCATGAGCTGCCTGGCGTTGGCGGAAATCTGCAGGATCACCTGCAACTGCGGCTGATCTACAAACTGGAAAACGCGCGCACCCTGAACCAGATCGCCGGCAGCGTGTGGGGCAAAATGGGCATGGGCCTGCGTTATCTGTATGACCGCAGCGGCCCGCTGTCGATGGCGCCGAGTCAGCTGGGGGCATTTGCCCGGTCGGGGCCGGAACAGACTTCGGCCAATCTCGAATACCACGTGCAACCGTTGTCGCTGGAGCGTTTTGGTGAGCCGTTGCATGCCTTTCCCGCTTTTACGGCGTCGGTTTGCGATCTAAGGCCGCAGAGTCGTGGACGGGTGGAAATTCGTTCAGCTGATCCGCAGGAAGCACCGTTAATTCAGCCCAATTACTTGAGTCATCCGGAAGATTTGCGGGTCGCCGCTGACGCCATTCGCCTGACCCGACGCATCGTCGCCGCGCCGGCCTTGCAAGCGTTCAAACCGGTCGAGTATTTGCCCGGTGGAAGCTTGCAGAGTGAAGAAGAATTGCACGAAGCCGCGGCGCGGATTGGCACGACGATTTTCCATCCGGTGGGGACGTGTCGCATGGGCAATGATGTGGATGCGGTGGTCGATGCCGAGTTGCGTGTTCACGGGATTCCCGGCTTGCGCATCGCTGATGCGTCGATCATGCCGCGGATTACCTCGGGCAATACGTGTTCGCCTACGCTGATGATTGCCGAAAAAGCTGCGCAACTGATACTCAACCCCGGCGCAGGGAGCCTCACCCCGGAGAACGAACTGCTGACTAACGCCTGAATCACACCCGTAGGAGCGAGGCTTGCCCGCGAAAAACGATGACGCGGTGTATCAGGTCTGACGCCTTCGCGAGCAAGTCGGATCGCCGCACCGTTCGCTCCTACAAAGATTGATATTCACGCGTTTTATGGATGCGCGGCACCCGCCCACAAGGCAGGCGCCGACAGTGGAACAACAAAAACAATCACTGTGAGGGATACCGATATGTCAGAACATGTTCAGCCGCTGGATGCCGCGCGCAGCGTCGACATCAGCCCCGACACCCGCAAAGTCATCTTCGCGTCGTCACTCGGGACGGTTTTCGAGTGGTACGACTTTTTCCTCTATGGCGCCCTCGCGGCGGTGATCAGTAAACAGTTTTTCGCCGGGGTCAACGACACCACGGCGTTCATCTTTGCGCTGATGGCCTTTGCCGCTGGTTTCATCGTGAGGCCCTTCGGTGCGTTGGTGTTCGGACGGCTGGGGGACATGATCGGGCGTAAATACACCTTCCTCGCGACCATCGTCCTCATGGGCCTGGCGACCTTCTGCGTGGGGCTGCTGCCGACTTATTCAAGCATCGGCATCGCCGCACCGATCATCCTCGTGGTGTTGCGCATGCTTCAGGGCCTGGCCTTGGGCGGCGAGTACGGCGGTGCCGCGACGTACGTCGCCGAACACGCGCCGATGGGTAAACGCGGTTTCCACACCAGCTGGATTCAGTCCACCGCGACCCTCGGCCTGTTGCTGTCGCTGCTGGTGGTACTCGGTTGCCGCTACTTCACCGGTGACCAGTTTGAAGTCTGGGGCTGGCGGATTCCGTTTCTGTTTTCGATCGTTCTGCTGGGCATCTCGACCTGGATTCGCTTGAGCCTGCACGAGTCGCCGGCCTTCGTGAAAATGAAAGAGGAAGGCAAGCTCTGCAAGTCACCGCTGCGTGACTCCTTCGGCAAATGGGAAAACCTCAAAGTGGTGCTGATTGCCCTGTTCAGCATCAACGCCGGGCAAGCGGTGACGTTTTATGCGGCGCAGTTCTACGTGCTGTTTTTCCTCACCCAGTTCCTGAAAATGGACCCTGCCCTGGCTAATAGTCTGCTGATCGTCAGCGTGATTATCGGCGCGCCGTTTTTCATCTTTTTTGGCTGGCTGTCGGACAAGGTCGGGCGCAAACCGGTGCTGATGATTGGCCTGCTGTTGGCGACCGCGCTGTATTTCCCGATCTTCAAATCCATCGCCCACTACGCCAACCCGGCCATCGACCAGGCCAGCCGTCAGGCACCGATCACTGTGCTGGCGGACCCGGCCACCTGCACGTTCCAGTTTGACCCGGTAGGCAAAGCGAAATTTGACAGCCCTTGCGACAAGGTCAAAACCTTCCTGGTGAAACAAGGCCTGCCCTACAGCAGCGAAGCGGCCCCGGCCGGTAGCGGCGTGCAGGTCAGCGTCGGTGATGTGAAACTGGATGGCTTCGACGAAGCGGCCCTGCGCGGTGCGGTGACCCTGGCGGGCTATCCGTCACAAGCCGATACGCAACAGGTCAACAAGACCATGATCGTGGCGCTGATGGTGGTGCTGATCATCATTTCCGCCATGTGCTACGGCCCGCTGGCGGCGCTGATGGTCGAACTGTTCCCGACGCGCATCCGCTACACCTCGATGTCCCTGCCGTACCACATCGGCAACGGCTGGTTCGGCGGCTTCCTGCCGACGGTATCGTTTGCGTTGGTGGTGTACACCGGGGACATCTTCTACGGGCTGTGGTACCCGGTGGTAATTACCGCGGTGAGCCTCGTGGTGGGGATGATCTGTCTGCGTGAGACGAAAAACGTGGATCTGGATACCAACTGAAGTCACCACAATCCCCTGTGGCGAGGGGGCTTGCCCCCGTTCGGCTGCGAAGCAGTCGTAAATACAGACAACTCATTCTGTATGAAAGAACGCTGAGGGCCGCTTCGCAGCCCAACGGGGATAAATCCCCTCGCCACAGGTAAGCTCAACGAGCTTTACAGCCCCGACACTCACCCGACCGAGGCACCATGATCATTTCATCCGCATCCGACTACCGCGAGGCAGCACGTCGCAAACTCCCGCGTTTCCTGTTCGACTACATCGATGGCGGGGCTTATGCAGAGCATACCCTGAGGGCCAACAGCGCCGACCTGACGGGCATCAGCCTGCGCCAGCGCATTCTGAAAAACGTCGAAACCCTGAGCCTGCAAACCACCCTCTTCGATCAACCGCTTTCAATGCCCGTCATATTGGCGCCGGTCGGCCTGACGGGCATGTTCGCGCGCCGAGGTGAAGTGCAGGCGGTCAGAGCAGCGGAAAACAAAGGCATTCCCCTGTGCCTTTCAACGGTATCGGTGTGTTCGATCGAGGAAGTCGCGGCGCAGAGCCAGCAATCCATCTGGTTTCAGCTGTACGTGCTCAAAGACCGGGGCTTCATGAAAAATGCCCTGGAACGCGCGAAAGCCGCCGGGGTAAAAAACCTGGTGTTTACCGTCGACATGCCCACCCCCGGCGCCCGCTACCGGGACGCGCATTCAGGCATGTCAGGTCCTTTCGCGTCATCGCGGCGAATGCTTCAGGCCATGACCCGGCCCGACTGGGCGCTCAACGTCGGCGTTATGGGTCGTCCACACGACCTGGGCAACATTTCGAAGTACCTTGGCAAAGCCGTCACGCTCGAGGACTACATGGGCTGGCTGGCCAATAACTTCGACCCGTCGATCAGCTGGAGCGATCTGGAGTGGATTCGTGAATTCTGGAAAGGCCCGATGATCATCAAAGGCATCCTCGACCCGCAGGATGCCAGGGACGCGGTCAGCTTTGGTGCGGACGGCATTGTGGTGTCGAACCACGGTGGGCGGCAGCTTGACGGCGTGCTCTCTACCACCAAGGCATTGCCGCCGATCATGCAAGCGGTGGGGAATGACCTGACGGTGCTGGTCGACTCGGGTATTCGCTCAGGGCTGGATGTCGTGCGGATGCTGGCCATGGGCGCCAAAGGCGTGTTGCTGGGGCGATCCATGGCCTATGCACTGGCGGCCGATGGTCAACGCGGGGTGGAGAACATGCTGGATATCTTCGCCAAGGAAATGCGCGTGGCCATGACGTTAACGGGGGTGACTTCGATTGGTCAGATTGATGAATCTACGCTGGTGGGGGCTATTCGCTGATGTAATAACGCCCCTCACCCCAGGGTTCGTGCTCGACTGGAGATTGGGTAAAGTGACCAGCATTACCGTCAATGCGCGACATCACTCAACGTCTTTGAGCACCTCAAACGTAACCTGATCTGGATAGAACGCCACGTAGCCGCGAATCTGATCGACCGACACTTTGGGGTCTTCATAGCGCCACACCGCGTTAGCGCCCTCATGCCCCGGGATTTGCAGGCTGTAATAAGTGGCGTCGCCTTTGTACGGGCAATAGGTCGTGTGGTCGGTACGGGCGAAATACTCTTCGGCAATGTCCTCCCATGGTACGTAGTACACCGGAGGATAATTGGCCTCAAGCAGCACCAGTGCGCGCGAGGAGGCGGCCACCTGAATACCGTGAAATTTCACCAACAGAATGCCTGGCTGCTCTGCGATGGTAATGACAGGACTAGGACCGGTGCTTTTCATGGAATACGTTCCTCATGACGGTGATGGACCTGTGAAAGCAAGATTTGCGCCCCGCTCATGTAGCGAGGGACCTTGCTCCCGCTGGCTGCGCAGCGGCCCCAAAATTTGAGACTGCGAACTGTCAGGTATAACCCAAATTTCGCAACCACGACTGCTTCGCAGCCGAACGGGGCGATGCGGCTGTCAGCGAGACTCGCGGACAACAAACCTGGCTACGTTGAAATATCATCTACGATTCATGTCAGCGGTCACTTCCCTACTGTGCAGATAAGCGTTCGTGGCGTGGGGTTTCGAGTCTCAGCAATCTAAGGGTCTTCTCCATGCCTGATTCGCAAATTGCCCCCCCGGGGGCCGGAAAACTGCTCTATCGCGGCTCCGTGGAAGCGGATGACCCCTGGTTCGAGACACCGGTGCAACTCACCTCTGGAGAACGCTATTTCTTTCGGGCGTCAGGGTCCTGGACCGACTGGAACCAGCCGCACGATGCCAACGGCTTGCGCATTGAAAAATTGCGACCTTTCGAACGTTTCATTCGCTGTCAATCAGCGGATGCCGCCTGGTTCACGCTCGTGGGGGCAATTGGCAAGGATCGCGACAGTTTTTTTGCCATTGGCGATGGACTCCGCTGGCCGGAGGGCTGGGTAGCGCCGGCCTCCGGTCCACTCCTCTGCTTCGCCAACGACGCGCGGTTGATGTACTTCAACAATCACGGTGCCGTCACGCTAGAAGTGTGGACCACCTGAAATCCAGATCAGGCGCGGATCTGGTCACCTGCCGATGTACATCGCCCGGCCCTGGCAATCAATCGCAACGCATAAGCTGTACATCCATACAGATAATGATTGATCCATTGCTCATCACCGGCCATTCTGTGCGCCCCTTGCACATTTGATGAACGACGGTGGTTATGCAGCTGTACCTCTGTGAAAAACCTTCCCAGGCCAAAGACATCGCGGCAGTACTCGGCGCCAAGCGTCGGGGCGACGGCTGCTGGCTGGGAACGGATGTCACGGTGACCTGGTGCATCGGCCATCTGCTGGAAACCGCGCCGCCGGATGCCTACGACGCACGATACAAGCGATGGGTGCTAGCGGATCTGCCCATCATTCCGGAAAAATGGAAGATGACGGTCAAACCGCGCACGGCCAGCCAGTACAAGGCGGTCAAACGCTTGCTCGGCGAGGCTGATGAGCTGGTGATTGCCACCGACGCCGACCGTGAGGGCGAGATGATTGCCCGGGAGTTGGTCGAACATTGCCGCTATCGCGGGCCGATCCGGCGACTGTGGCTGTCGGCGCTGGACGATGCGTCGATCCGCAAGGCGCTGGCGGCGCTCAAACCGGGTGCAGAGACTTTCAGCCTTTATCATTCGGCGCTGGGACGTTCCCGAGCCGACTGGTTGATCGGGATGAACATGAGCCGGTTGTTTACGCTGCTGGGGCGACAGTCCGGTTATCAAGGCGTGTTGCCGGTGGGCCGGGTGCAGACGCCGACCTTGCGGCTGGTGGTGGATCGCGACCGCAGCATTGCCGATTTCGTGCCGGTCGCCTATTGGGCCATCGACGTGCAGCTGTTGCACGACGGTACGGCGTTCACTGCCCAGTGGCGCGCGGCATCCGACGTTTGTGACGATCAGGATCGCTGCCTGAATCAGGCGCTGGCCCAGCAAGCGGCCGCCGCCATCAACAGCGCGGCGAGTGCCCGGGTGATCAAGCTGCGTACCGAGCGGATGCGTGAAGTCGCGCCGCTGCCGTTCGATCTGGGCACCTTGCAGGAAGTCTGCTCGAAGAAACTCGGGCTCGGCGCCCAGGAAACTCTCGACATAGCCCAGGCGCTCTATGAAACCCACAAGGTCATCACCTATCCGCGCAGCGATTGCGGTTTCCTGCCGATGAGCCAGCACAGCGAAGCCCCGGGCATACTCGCCGCGCTCCGCCATGCCGATCCTTCGCTGAACGCCTTGAACGACCACCTGGAGCCACAGCGCCGCTCTCGCGCCTGGAACGATGCCAAGGTCACGGCTCACCACGGCATCATCCCGACGGCGGCAGCAAAAAATCTTGATCGACTGGTGGGCAAGCAACGCGCGGTGTACACCCTGATCCGTGCGCGTTATCTGGCGCAGTTCCTGCCCAACCATGAATACGACCGCACCCAGGCTGACTTCGACTGCGCCGGTGAAGCCTTGCGTGCCGTCGGCAAGCAGATCGTCGAGCCCGGCTGGAAACGCGCGCTGCCCGAGGCGCTCGCCCCGGCGAAGGGTCGCGAGGCGCCGGCACCGCAAACGCTGCCGGCATTGGCCGAAGGGCGTGACTGCGCGGTGGCCGATGTGAAGCTCAAGGACCTCTGGACGCAACCGCCGAAACCGTTCACCGAAGGCGACCTGATCAAAGCAATGAAGAACGTCGCCAAACTGGTGGAAGACCCGCTGCTCAAACAGAAGCTCAAGGACACCACAGGCATTGGCACTGAAGCCACCCGCGCCTCGATCATCCAGGGCCTGCTCGACCGCGGCTACCTGATCAAGAACGGTAAAGCCCTGGCCGCGACCCCGGCCGCCTTCAGCCTGATCGATGCGGTGCCGCGCGCCATTGCCGACCCCGGCACCACGGCCATCTGGGAACAGGCGCTGGACATGGTGCAAAGCGGCGAGATGAGCCTGGAAGAGTTCGTCACCAAACAGGCCGCATGGATGAGCAAGCAGGTCGCCCGTTGTACCGGTCTGAGCCTGACCATCAGTGGGCCGGCGAGCCCGGCCGGGCGTGGTGCCACACCGTGGAAAAACAAACGAAAGCCCACCAAGCGCAAGCCATCAACTGGCGCCAAACGCGCGGCGAAACCAGCCAGCAAAGCTTGAGGGCACTCGAATGGGCCGTAATGGTCTAGTGTTCTTCAAGCCCGGCGATGGCCCCATTTTCTGAAAAGGCATCGCAGCCTCGTTTCACTCGACAGCTGCTAAAGGAACCTTGTTTATGATTATCGTGCACCACCTGAACAACTCCCGCTCCCAACGGATTCTCTGGCTGCTGGAAGAACTGGCCATTCCTTATGAGCTGAAACGCTATCAGCGTGACCCGAAAACCAATCTGGCACCGCCGGAATTGAAAGCGATCAACGCCTTGGGCAAATCGCCGGTTATCGAGGATGGCGCGCAGAAGCTGATCGAGTCCTCCGCGATCATCGACTACCTGATTCGCCGTCATGGCCAGGGGCGCCTGCAACCCGATCCGTCTACCCCCGCCTACGACGAATACGTCCAGTGGCTGCACTTCGCCGAAGGCTCGGCCATGCTGCCGCTGATGTTGAACCTGTACGTCGGGCGTCTGGGTGAAGCTGGTGCACCGCTGCATCCGCGTATCAACTCGGAAGTGGCCAACTACCTCGGGTACCTCGACACGGCATTGAGCCAGTCCGATTACCTGCTGGGTGATGAGTTCAGCGCTGCCGATATCCAGATGAGCTTTATCGGCGAGATCGCCCGGGCTCAGGGCAAGCTGGGCAACTATCCTCATGTGGCGGCCTGGGTACAACGCTTCCAGGCACGTCCTGCCTACGCCGCTGCGTTAAAGACAGGTGGGACGTACGACTTCGCGCCCCACTGAGTGATCCCGAAAGGGCCACGGATGGCCCTGCGATCTGGAGCGAGCCAGCATGCCTGCGATCGAACTGCACGCCGCACACCGCGATGAACTGGACACGATCGAAAACCTGATGCAGTTCTACATGCACGACTTCAGCGAGTGGCTGCCACTGAAACTAGGAGAGCACGGCTTCTACAACATTCAGCCGAAAACGGATTACTGGCGCAACCCCGCGACCCGACCGTTTCTGATCAAGGTGGACGGTGAGCTCGCCGGTTTCGTGACCGTGGACGACGACGTTCATATCGAAGGTGCCGAGCACAACATCGGCTACCTTTTTGTCAGTCGGCGCTTTCGTGGCCAAGGTGTCGCGAAGTTTGTCGTTTCCACCCTCTTGAGCCGGTTCCCCGGTCAATGGCAGATTTTCCACATCGACGCGAACCCGCCTGCACGGCGGTTCTGGGCCAAGGTGATGCCACAGCTCGCGGGCGATGAATTCACCCTGCATCAGCGGCCGGTAGACGGTTATCCCTGCACCTTCTACCGCTTCCAAAGCCCGCAGCCATCGTCCTGATCGGCCCGTTGTGACTCCCCTTTTTAATTCCAAAGCGCTTTGTCCGACAATATGTAGTGACTGAAAATAATCACTACATAACGGTTGACGCCTCCGATTTGCCCTTGCATGATGCAGACATCTCCCCGATCGGGAGTACAGCAACATGTTTGAGCAAGCTCGTCTGACCGCCGAGCTGTTTTTCCCGGATACACGCTGCCCACAAGGCAGATTGAAGAAGCTGACCTGGCCCGAACGTCCAGTACAAGGACGAGAAGCGCTGGCGATCAATCCTCATGAAGCTTGTGGCCGACCCTCAAAAGTCGGCGGTAGCCTCCAGGTTTTCGCTGCTTCTCTTCGTTGTGACGCTATTGCGTAGCAGTTATTCAACACGACTACATGCAACAGACGCGACACCCCGTCGAATCGACGGCTGACCGCTGACGTCCTGGTTTCGGTGCCAGGGATCAACTAACCGATGGGCTACCTGTATTAGCGAATCAACTTTGAAAGATCACCAAATGGTCAAGGGGCATATTATGAATCTGAACAATCAACCTACTATCGATGAACTGGCTGGTATCTTCGCTGCGCAAAAAGACAGCCATGACAGCCACATTCTGTGGATCAGCAAATCGGGCCAGGTTCATATCGACTGCCTGTCGCCGCACGCCCACGAAGCCGAGTTCGACCAGAACAACCAGAACCTGCTCGCCCGACTGAAGATGTACCGTCGCGGCCAGGGCTACGTCGGCAAGAAAGCCGCGGCCGACAAGGACTTCATCGGTCATGTTCTGCAAACGCTGAAACAGGCGTGGGCCTCGATGCAGAACCAGAATGAAGTTCGGGTGATTGACCGGTTCTACTGATATCCCCCGCCGCTAATCAACAAAAAGGCCCCGCTCGTAATATCGAGCGGGGCCTTTTTTTGTTTGTCTCGTGCGCAGCAAATACAGCTATCGTTAAGCGTATTCGCTGTTGTGCCCTTGGAGACTTGCGATGAAAAATACTCTGACATTTCTGCTGTTGCTGGCGACCGCAACGCTTGCTCACGCAAACAAGATCGAAGGTGTTCCCTCATTTGATGTGGAATGCCCCGGGAAAATCATCATTCACGCGGATCAGGACGGACCGGTGTTGATCAACAACGTAGAAGCCGAAACCAAAGCCATGATCAAAGCGCGCAGCTTCGAAGCCAAGGGTTCGGGCGTCACGATTTCGATCGTTCTCGCCGATGACGACTCGGTGACCGTGAGCTCCACGGGCAAGGCCCCCAATGGCGTCTGCCAATCACTGGACGACTGACTCCGTCGCCCCCGCGCCCAACACCAGATTCATGAACGCCACAGACGCCGCGCTGTGATAGTTGTTCTTGCGCCGAAGCAGCGCCGCCCCGCGCGTAGGCGCTTCCCCCAGCAACGGAATTTTGTGCAGTGCCCGATCCTGAGTGGCGATGGGCTCCGGAAGGATGGTGGCGATGGCCGTGTGCCGAATAACCTCCAGCAACGTGCTCACCGAGTTGACCTCAATCACCACCTTCGGCGTGATCAGCTCCTGAGCAAAATATTCATTGATACGGGTGCGGGTGACGAAGTCCGCGGCCAACAGCGCAAAATCCAGTTGCGCCACCTCTTCAGCGGACAGCGCGACTTGGCGTTCATATAACGGATGATCCCGCCCCACCATCACCCCCAAGGTTTCGGTAAACGCCGGGATCGACTCGATGTCGGCATTTCTGACCTGGGTAAACGCGATGGCGATGTCCAGCGAGTCATCCACCAGCCCCGCCTCGATGTCATCCATCGACAACTCGAAAATCTGCAGATGGATGTTGGGAAACCGCGCCACGTAATCGCGCACCAACGGCCCCACCAGATACGCCATGAACGTCGGCGTCATGGCCAGGCGCAAGGTGCCGCGCGACAAGTCCTTCACGTCATGCAGCGCCCGCTTGCCGGCTTCCAGTTCCACCAATACTCGACGTGCGCACTCGATGTAGGCCTCGCCTGCATCCGTTGGTTTGACCGTGCGCGAAGTTCGGTCGAACAGGCTCACGCCCAAGGTTTCTTCCAACTGGCGGATTTGCTGGGACAGGGTCGGTTGTGAAACGTGCAACGCCTCGGCGGCGCGCGTGAAGCCGCCGTGGTCGGCAACCGCCAGCAGATAACGCAGATGTCGCAGCAGCATGGGGCACACCATCTATAGGCAGGACTTATGCACAGCATTGTATATCGGTCTTGGACGCTATGGATCAATCGGCAGAAGATTGCTTCACACCCAAGCAACACATCGCCGACAGGAGAAACACCATGCAACAGTCCCACGCTTACAACGACCCAAGTCTGGCCCTGACCACCTCGATCCTCGACGCCAAGGCCCGCAAAAATCTGTCCTGGCAGGACCTGACCGAAGGCACCGGCCTCGGTCTGGCCTACGTCACCGCCGCCCTGCTCGGCCAGCACCCGCTGCCGGAATCCGCCGCCAAAGTGATCGGCGAGAAACTGGAGCTGGACGCCGACGCCGTGGCCCGCCTGCAAATCATCCCGCTGCGCGGCAGCCTCTCGGGTGTGCCAACCGACCCGACCATCTACCGTTTCTACGAAATGATCCAGATCTACGGCACTACCTTGAAAGCCCTGGTTCATGAGCAGTTTGGCGACGGCATCATCAGCGCGATCAACTTCAAACTCGACATGAAAAAGGTCGAAGATCCGGAAGGCGGCCACCGCGCTGTGATCACCCTTGATGGCAAGTTCCTGCCACTGCGTCCTTTCTAACCGATCTGAACACACGCAAGCCCCCTCGCCACAGGACAGCTGCTACAGACATCTGAATCATTTACGAGGACATCACCATGAAAGCGCTCATCGAAGGTTTTTTGAAGTTCCAGAAAGAAGCGTTCCCGCAACGCACCGACCTGTTCAAACACCTGGCCACCACCCAGCATCCCGGCACGTTGTTCATCACCTGTTCCGATAGCCGTGTCGTGCCCGAACTGCTGACCCAGCAAGAACCCGGTGAATTGTTTGTGATCCGCAACGCCGGCAACATCGTGCCCTCCTACAGTCCGCACCCGGGCGGGGTCTCGGCCACTGTCGAATACGCGGTCGCGGTACTGGGCGTGACGGACATTGTGATCTGCGGCCACTCGGATTGCGGCGCCATGACCGCCGTCGCCAAGTGCAAATGCATGGATCACCTGCCGGCCGTCAGCGGATGGCTGCAACACGCCGAATCGGCCAAGGTCATCAACGAATCCCGCCCTCATGCCGATGACGCGGCGAAGGTGAGTTCGATGGTCCGCGAGAACGTCATCGCGCAACTGGCCAACATCCAGACGCATCCGAGCGTGCGCCTGGCCCAGGAAAAAGGTCAGCTGAACCTGCATGGCTGGGTCTACGACATTGAGACCGGTTCGATCGACGCCCTGGAAGCCAGCAGCCGCAGCTTTGTGTCACTAGCCGAGCACCCGACTACCTGCGCCGTGTATGGCAAAGCCGTCGACGCCGCTTGATGGGTGGCCGCCCTAGATCTCTAACACCAGGGGCTCATCACCCTTGGCTGGCACCGCGCAGCAAATCAGTACTTCCCCTGGCGCCGGCAGCTCGGCGGGCATGTTCAGATAATGCACCTGTCCGCTGAGCAGCCGGGTGCGGCACGTTCCGCACGAGCCGCCACGGCAACTGAAGTGCGGATTCAAGCCACGGCTTTCAGCCAGTTCCAGCAAACTCCCGCCGCCCGACTCCCAGCGTGCCTCCTTGGCCGACGCTGAAAACACCACTTTCACCGAACTGTCCGCTGCCGGCACTTGTGCCGGAGCCGGGCTCAGTTGGTCCCGCAGACGGACCAGCGTGGAAGGACCGAACGTCTCCGCATGAATGCGCTCGTCGCCGATGCGCAAGGCCCGCAAACTGTCATAGATCCCTTGAGTAAAAGCACCGGGCCCGCACAGGTAGAAATCGTAATCGTCCAACGGCAGCAACGCCTTGAGCAACTCGATGTCGACCCGCCCGGCCACCTCGAAATCCTCACCTTCACGGGCATGGTCCTCGGGTTGGCTAAGCAGGCGCAGCGCGCGCACCGATTCCTTGGCGCGGGTGGCCAGTTCGTACAACTCATCGCGAAACCCAAGCTCGGCGAGGCTGCGGGCACTTTGAATAAACCAGGTCGGCCGAGTGCGGCGGATGCGTTCGCCTTCGTAGATCACCTCGCGCAGCATCGACAACAAGGGCGTCACGCCGACGCCCGCGGCCAGCAACACCAGCGGCCGACGCTCATCGGCTTTCACCGTGAACCGGCCCTGTGGCGCGCGGGCTTCGATCAGATCGCCCTCGCGGACACGCTCGTGCAGATGCGACGAAATCAGCCCGTCACGCTTGACGCTGATACGAAAGAAACTGTCCGACGGTGCGCTCGACAGACTGTAAGTGCGCACCAAAGGCGCCTGCCCCTCGGCCAGGCAAAAGCGCACGGGCAAATGCTGCCCGGCCTCAAAGCGCGGCAGGCCGGCGTCGTCGGTCGGCTCCAGGTAAAACGAACGGATGCTGGTGCTTTCCTCGACGATGCGGGCTACACGCAACAATCGCCATTGATCGCGCAAGGCATCGGCCTGCAATCGACCCTCGGCCTGCTGCCAACTGCCGGTCATCAGGCTGTTGGGGGAGAATCCTTCAAATTGCCAGCGCAGCGACAGCACGCCGGCGCGGCGCACGACGTGCTCCACCGTCATTCGCCAAAGCCGTTCTGCACCCTGGAACGCCGCTATTTCAGGGCCTTCGAGGATAATCTCGGTGCGCCCCGCGACTTGCAGTACATCACCCGATTCGAAATCGACAAACAGCAGCCCCACCCGTGGATTGAGCAGCAGATTGCCCAAGGTATTGAAGTGCAGATTGCCGGCGAAATCGGGGATCGTCAGCACGTTGCCCTCGACCCGCACGAAACCGGCATTGCCGCCACGATGCGAGACATCCACCGAGCGCTTTTTCGAGTCGCCATCGAGGTCTACATAGCTGGTAAGGAAAAAGGTGTCGGCGTTGCCAATGGTCGCCCGGGCGGCCTCGTCGAGTTCATCGAAACGCTCGACGCCCACCGCAGATGAAGCGCGGCCCACCGATCCAGGGTCGACGGCACGCAGTTGAATGTATTGCGGGCAGTTGCCAAAGGCGTGCTCGACGGCAACGGCAAAACCGCCTTGGGTGGCGGTGCTGATGCGGCCATTCATTCGGTTGCGACGGCGGGTTTTCAGATCGATACCGAGCAGCCCCACCGAGGCACCCGCCTTGAGCGCGGGCCTGACGGGATCGCCCTCGGCGGGCAGGCGTTCGAGTTGCAACTGGTGGGGATCAGGCGAATGCGCAAATCCGGGCGGCCCTTCAATCAGGGTCGCCCACGGCACGCCTTGCTCATCGACGGCACCCACCAGCAAATACGGCAGTTGCGCGTAGAACAGCTGATGCTGCTCGGGCAGATAATCGCGCACCACCTTGCGCCCGAAGACTTCCATGCGTTCGGCCACACCGACGCTTTCCTGCAACTGCCGCTCGCCCGCGTGCCAGGGTGACGCGACCTGCTCTTGCGACTGATTCATGACGACCTCTACGCCTTCGTAAACAGGTGTCTTTCGCCCGCAAGCCTGCACTGGTTTTTGTGGCTCAGGCGTTGAAGCGTAGTTCGCCGTGTCGGACCAGGGAGGTTCGTCGGATGTACGGGGCAGATGAAGGCGTACAGGTCTAAGGCACTTGCGGCGTTTCATACCACTGGCGAGACGGTGTCGGAAAGCGCATTTTCTGACGGATATTTCCTGCGTTCGCGGCGCTGCTCAGGTGTTCCAGCAGCACGAAGGCGACTTCCGTCGCAGTACCGGGGCCACTCGAAGTGATGATGCGGCCATCGACCACCACAGGCCAGTCGACAAAGCGGGCACCGGCTTCAACCAGCTGGTTTTTGCGTTTGCCACCCACTTGGTGATAGGTCGTGGCGTCTTTGCCTTTCAGCACCCCTGCAACGCCCAGGCACACCGACGACACGCAGACACTGGCGACGACTTTACCGGCCGCGACAAAGTGCCGGATGACCGCCAGAAACGGCTCACTCAAGGCTTCTTCATAAAAGCCCGACGGTTCAAATCCGCCGGGCAATGCCAAGGCATCGAAGCTGTCCAGATCCAGCTCACTCAACAAATGACCTGGATTAAGGGACAGCCCGAAGGTCGTCACGATCTGCGGCCGAAGGCCGGCATTGATCAATTCCACGGGTTGATCGCCAAGCAGATTGGCCCAACCGAGCACATCGGTAAAAGCCGCCATTTCCAGCGGCTCGACACCGTTGGCCAACAACATGAGGACGCGTTTCATTGGGTAAACCTCTCAGGGACCGGCAGATAGTCCGCTTTTGCTCCCCAAGAGAGAACACCCAAAAAACACAATCCATTGTTGCTTGAGCTGAAATGCCCGCGTCAAGGCGCTCCCGGTTAACGGGAGCGCTGCACTCACACGGTTGCCCTTGTCACTTGTCGTCTTTTGCTGACGTTGGTGGCCGACGCTCGGCTGTTTCTTCGGCGTTGGGTGCTGTGGGGACGCTGCCTGGCGTGAACACGTGAGTCAGCAGATCCCGGGCATCGATTTCGACGACACCCGGCACCGTGCGGGCCAGCGCAACAGCCTGCTCGCACTGTTTATGGGTGTTGACTCGACCGCTCAAAGTCACCGTAGAGCCAAGGGTTTTGACGTGGATCTGCAGGCCAAGGGTGGGTTCGGCCAATGCCAGGGCCGACTTCACCCTGGCGGTAATCCACGTGTCGTGCATGACCGCTTCCAGATCATGGGAGTAATGCTGAAAAGAATGAAGTTTCATGGCGCAGCCCTCACTCAAAACACAGACGCAAACACACCTTAATTATAGTGCGTTCGTCGCCTGTGCCCGGAATGCTCAGCGTTTGACCGACAGATCGGTCTGGATCATGCGACTACGAACGGTAAACACCCCATCTCCCGACAGAATGGCGCTGCGGGCAAACAGGCGACCGCTCTCCCAATTCGAAAGACCCAGCTCCGGCTTGTTCAGCGCGTACTGCCCATCGACCCAGCGGGTAATCCCGTCGCCCACAAACGGTGCGTTGACCGCGTTATAGAAACGTTCGTGCGCCGCCCCGTCTTCACTGATCAGCGACACGGTGAACTGCGGGCTGTAGCGATTGAACAAGGCGATGGCGCTGTCCAGGTCGTCGACGATGTTCAGGCTGACTTCCGGGGTTTCTTCCCATTCCCACTCGCGGCCCAACTGATCCTCGGGCAACGGTTCGGCCAGCGCCTCGGTCTGGTAGCCTTCGGCGCGATAAACCTCAACGCTGCCGGTTTGCCATTCAGTCGGCAACCACTGCTCACTGCCCTCAACGATATGCAACTTGCAACCCTGGCCCCGGGCGGTGCCGGCCTGTTGCAGTGCGTCGAGAAACAGCGGCACCAGTTCGGCTGCGCGGTCGCGCTGGATCAGGCAGACGTTCAAGGTGTTGCAGACCTTGCGGTCCAGCGAATTGCGCACCACGGCGGCGAAGCGCTGGGCGTCAGCGTCTTTGTCGGCAATCAGCCAGGCGCCACCAGTGCCGTGGAGGCTGACGGCGGTGCCGGCCTGTTGGGCAATGCTGCCCAGTTGGCTCACCGCACGGCCCGAACCACGGGCGACGGCCAGCGACAAACGCCGATCGGCGAACATCGCCCAGCCGGCGGCGTGATTGACGCTTTCCACCAGAGACACCGCGCCAGTCGGTAAGCCGGCGTCACTGAGTGCAGGGTTCAGTGCGTGAGTGACGATGGCCTGAGCGGTGCCCAACGCATCGCTGCCAATGCGCAGCACGGCGGTGTTGCCGGTGCGCAATACACCGGCGGCGTCGGCGAAGACATTCGGCCGGCCTTCGAACACGAACGCGACGATGCCCAGTGGCGACACCACTTGCTCGACTTTCCAACCGCCGTGCTCGACGCAACTGAGCACCTTGCCGCGAGTCGCCGCTGCATCGCGCCAGGCTCGCAGGCCAGCGATCATGTCGCGACGCATGCGTTCATCGGCCAGCAGTCGAGTGGTTGAACGCCCGCGGGCCTTGGCGCGCTCGATGTCGGCCAGGTTGGCGGCCTCGATTAAGGCCCAGCACTCAGGGTTTTCCAAACGCTGGGCAAAGAGATCGAAGAAGGCGCTGATCGCCTGGTCAGAGACGCTGGACAGCGCGGTGAACGCCGCTTCGGCGCGCTCGATGGCGACGGCCGCCGCTTGCTGGTCAGCCACCGGAATCAACAACAACTCGCCGCTGACCTGCTCCACCAGCAAATGGTCCCCGGGCTGAAAGCGCGCAGCCAGTTCGGGGCTGACGACAGTGACACGATTACCGGCAAAAGGGATCGGCGTGCCAGCGACTAGACGTTCGAGCGCAAGAGACATGAAGCGGTTTCACCATGCAGGGGGCGGCTGGAAAATGTATAGGAAAATCCAGGAAGCGTCATTAACCACGCTGGCCCGGACGCCTTAGAACACCGACCAGCCAATCCGCTGACTCAACAATTCCAGCGCCGCCATCCCGGCCAGGGAGTTGCCGGCGGCATTCAATTCCGGGGACCAGACGCACACCGTGAACTGCCCCGGCACCACTGCGACAATCCCCCCGCCGACGCCGCTCTTGCCCGGCAAACCAACGCGATAGGCAAAATTGCCGGCTTCGTCGTACAGCCCGCTGGTGGCCATGATCGAGTTGACCTGTTGGGTCTGGCGGGCGGTGAGGATCTGTTCGCCACTGTGTTTGCAGAACCCGTCGTTGGCCAGGAAGCAGAACGCCCGCGCTAGGTCCACGCAGTTCATGCGCACCGCGCAATGGCTGAAGTAGCTGCGCAGCACGGCCTCGACGTCGTTGTGAAAGTTGCCGAACGACTGCATCAGGTACGCCATGGCCGCGTTACGCGCGCGGTGCTGGTATTCGGATTCGGCGACCTTGCCGTCCACCATGACCTGCGGGTTGCCGGACAGCCGACGGACAAAATCGCGCATCGACAACGCGGGCGCGGCAAAGCGTGACTGGTTGATGTCGCAGATCACCAGGGCACCGGCGTTGATGAACGGATTGCGCGGGCGGCCGCGTTCGAACTCCAGTTGCACCAGCGAGTTGAACGGTTGCCCTGAAGGCTCGTGACCGAGGCGCTCCCAGATCGCTTCGCCGGAATGATCGATGGCCTGCACCAGGCTGAACACCTTGGAAATGCTCTGCACCGAGAACGGCGTGTCGGCATCGCCTGCGCAATACAACTCGCCGTCGTTGCCATACACGGCGATGCCCAACTGATTGGCCGGCACCGTGCCGAGGGCAGGAATGTAGTCAGCCACCTTGCCCTGACCGATCAGCGGCCGGACGGCGTCAAGGATCTCGTTCAACAGCGCTTGCATGCCGGGTTCCGAAGTCTCGCCCCGTGGGATTGCGGGGACACGGAGGCTAGACGCTGTTGGTTGGTGCTGGATCACAGATTGCCGCCTCCCCCTCTCAAAAACACCACGAATCCCTTGTGGGAGCGGGCTTGCTCGCGAAAGCGGTGGATCAGACAGCATCGATGTCAACTGTGCCGGCCTCATCGCGAGCAGGCTCGCTCCTACAGTTGATCTGCGCAGGGCCCGGGATTTGTGCACGACACTGCCCCTTGTGGGAGCGGGCTTGCTCGCGAAAGCGGTGGATCAGACACGTCAACATTGGCTGACACACCGCCTTCGCGAGCAAGCCCGCTCCCACAGTTGATCTGCGCAGGGCCCTGGATTTGTTCACGACACTGCCCCTTTTTGGGAGCGAGCCTGCTCGCGATGGCGTTGGGTCAGACAGCCTCGATGTCAACTGTGCCGGCCTCTTCGCGAGCAAGCTCGCTCCCACAGGGGGGATTGCATAGGCTCGAGTTTTTCGTGGTTGTGTATCGGAGTGTGTATAGACCCGCTTGCGACACACCCTGCCCATAAAACCCCGGGCAAAAGACACATCGCAGATACACCCGCTTGATGAACTGTGCCTGTCGATCGGCCAAGCCGATCAAAGCGCTCAAATTCACTCAATGCTACGGAGTATCACCATGTTCAAGCTCTCGACTTCTTCCCTGACCCTAAGCCTGATCATCGCAGGTGGCCTGGCACTGTCGAACGTGGCTTCGGCCTCCGAATCCGAGGCGTTCAGCATGAAGCAACTGGCCCACGGCTACAGCCAGGTCCAGGCCGACACCGCGGAAAAACCGGCTGAAGGTAAATGTGGGGAAGGCAAGTGCGGCGAAGGCAAGTGCGGCGCTGGCGAGTAACCCTCTGCGCGGGGCAACGTTGCCCCGCCTCACTGTCTGAACGGAGATCAAGCCCATGAACACCTCACTCTCTTCGGCCGTGAAAGGCCTGCACCTGAACCTCGACCGTGCCGGTAGCTGGCTCGCGCCTTTGACGCTGCGGCTGTTCATTGCCTGGGAATTCTTCGAGTCGGGCCTGAAAAAATGGAATGGCGATAACTGGTTTGCCGACATTCAGGATGCCTTCCCGTTTCCGTTCAACCACGTGTCGGCCACGCTGAACTGGGAACTGTCGATGTGGGCCGAGCTGATTGGCGCCCTGGCCATCCTGGTAGGTCTCGGGACGCGGGTGTCGGCCATCATTCTGATCGTTGTCACCCTTGTCGCGACCGCCGCCGTTCACTGGCCGGCCGATTGGTCTACATTGAGTGAGCTTGCCCAGGGTTACTCCATCAGCAACAAAGGTCACGGCAACTTCAAACTGCCGCTGATCTACCTTGCAGCCCTAATGCCGTTGTTGCTCTGGGGTGCCGGCAAGCTCAGCCTGGATGCACTGTTGGCTCGCTTCGCCTGGCGTTGCAATAACCGTTGATACGCCAGAGTCTTCATCGCGTCCTCCACTTCCATAAGAACGGAGCAATCGCCATGAGCCTCACTCTCTACGGTTTTGACGGCAGTACGTATGTGCGCACAGTGAAGATGCTGCTTGCGGAAAAAGGTGCGGATTTCGACCAGTTGCAGGTCAATGTGATGAAAGGCGAACCGCGCCTGCCCGAACACCTGGCACGTCATCCGTTTGGCAAGGTACCGGTCATCGATCACGACGGTTTCCGGATTATCGAAACCGACGCAATCGTGGCGTATCTTGACGAAGTCCTGCCGGGGCCTTCGCTGACACCTGACAATGCCCACGACCGTGCTCGCACACACATGGTCATGGGAATTTACGACTCCTACGGCTACGGTGCGCTAGGCTCGGTGTTCGGCTATCACTTGTTCCCCGACTTTATCGGCGGAAAGAACGAAGAATCCCGTCGCAAAGGCATCGAGGCCTCGAAAATGGTCCTGCGTGAGTTGATGAAAATCAAAGGTTCCGATCCATTCGTCGCCGGCCAGGATCCGAGCCTGGGTGACTTTTACCTGGCACCGGCCTGTGCTTACATGGCAATGACGCCGGATGCACCGCAGGTGTTTGCCGTCAACGGCTTCGATGACTGGTGGAAACGGATTCAGGCACTGCCCAGCTTTCAGGCCACACCACCGCAATAAGCTTCATCCCTCTCACTTGTGTAGACAGGAGCCACCATGAGCGTGACCACCCAATGGATCGAGATCGACAGCCCCGACGGTAAATTCGGCGCTTACCTGGCGATTCCGCATACCCGCAAAGGCCCGGGGATCGTGCTGATCCAGGAGATCTTCGGCGTGAATGAACACATTCGCTCGGTCGCGGAGCAATACGCCGCCGATGGTTACCTGGTGATCGCGCCGGACCTGTTCTGGCGCAACGGCCAGCGCATCGAATTGACCTACGACGAAGCCGGCTGGAAACGCGCCGTCGAGTTGATGAACGCCACGGACATCGACAAGGCGCAGGCCGACATCAAACTGGCCATCGAAGCGCTCGATGCGCAGCCAGGCCTGGACGGCGGGATCGCTTCCATCGGTTATTGCTTTGGCGGCCTGCTGTCCTACCTCACCGCCGCCAACGGGCTGGTAGAAGTGGCCGTTGCCTACTACGGCGGCGGGATCCAGAACCACCTGGACCGCGCCGACGAAATCGAAGTGCCGCTGCTGATGCACTTCGGTGAACAGGACAGCCACATTTCACTGGAAGCCGTGGAGAAAATCGCCGAGCGTTTCGAGAACAACGATAACGTGGAAATTGTCGTGTACCCGGAGGCCGAACATGGCTTCAACTGCTCCCATCGCGACAGCTACAACCAGCGTGCAGCCGCTGAAGCCCACGGCAATACGTTGATCTTTTTGGGTCAGGAACTGTAAAGACAAGACGTGAAAAAAGGGGACCTCCATCGCTTGTTGGAGGTCCCTTTTTTTGTCTGCGCCTGTGATGGCCCCTTCGTCGGAATGCCGCCCAGCTTCGGCTGATCGTTGCGTTCGTGAACATGCCGATGCGGTGTACGGTCGATGTTGAGGCTCAGTATTTCCGGACGGCTCTAGTGACCGCGGCCGTCCATCTGACGTTTGCGGATTTCGATCTGGAACAGGTCAATGTCAGCGATCACTTCGCCCTCGCCTTCGGTCAGTGCACCGACGACTTCACCTTGAGGATCGATGATCGCGGTGTAGCAACCGCCGGAGATCGAGCCGATCTCGCAACCGGTGTCGGCCATGATTTGCGCCTGCTGTTCCGGGTACAACCACGCCATCGAGTTCACCGCGAAACAAGCCGATTCCAGGGCATGCATGCGGATGCTGACTTCCATCTGGCGGGTGAACAGCGGGCCTGCGAACAGCATGGGCGTTCCATCGAACGCCCTAAAACACAGGACCTTACTTCGCCGACCCATCATGCGGCTTGTAAAATCGAAACATCCCGGTTTCAGCCGTTTTGGTGTACTCCCTGGACCAGTCCGGTTTCACCGTGCGGTCATGGAAATACATCGCGCCACGGGTGATATCCGGTAGCTGTTTGTTCAGCGCCTTGCGCGCGATTTCCTTGGCCTGAGCATATTGGGTTTCTTCCTGGACCGTGTCCGGGCGCCCGTCGCACCACCACGAAAACTGGCAGCTCCTGGTTTCGGAACCTTGCTTGACCACCGCGCACACCGTGTCGGGAAAACCGGCGTGGCCAAGGCGATTCATCACCACGCTGGCGACCGCTTGCATGTCGGTGGTGTTCTTGCCTTTGGCTTCCCAGTAGATGGAGCGGGCCATGCAGGTGATCGCATCGTCCAGTGGAGACTTGCCGGCGGGATCGACGGCCTGGACTTCGGACTGGGTGATCGCCTCGGATTTTGGTACGGGCAGATCGCCACCCTTCTCCGCGGCTTTGTGCTCAAGCACCTGGGCCTTGTCTTCGGCTACTTCTTTTTTTTGCTGCTGGTCGTCGGCGATGGCCTGACCGGCGAGAAGGGTAATGGCGAGAAACGTAACTGACCATTTGAGGAACATGATGGAGACACTCTGTATGGCGTCGAGGGAAGCGCCCATTGGCGACTTGGCTTCAGTGTAGTAGCCAAATCATTTCATCAGGCGTGCAACAATCTGCAAAAAGGCATTGCGCGGCATGGGGTGAAATCGCGCATCATGGACGCACTCAGTTCAAGGAGGATTTCCATGCGCGTTCCGTCATCCGTTTTGCATGTTGCCGCGTTGTCATTGGGTCTGGTGTTCACCGCCACCGCGATGGCCACCGAAGAGACGCAGCTGGTCGAATCGATCAACGTTTACCGCAGCCAGTCGCAACGCTGCGCTGGCCAGGCGTCACCGGAATTGCCACCGCTGACGAGCGATGCGCGTCTGGTTTTATCGCCCAGCGGGCCCGTCGATTTGCAGCAGGCCATGGCCCGGGCGTCGTACCCGATTGTCAACGTGCAGGCGATCACCTTGTCCGGGCCGCGTGATGCGCAGTCCGCCATAACGGCCATCAAGGAGAGCTTCTGCCAGGTGGTGTTGAATCCGCAGTTCATCGACGTCGGTGTCAGCCACGAGGGACGCGATTGGCGCATTGTGCTCGCGCGACCGCTATTGACTGCGCGCCTGGGTGACGCCGCGGCGGAAGGCCAGAAGCTCCTCGAAATGCTCAACACCGCCCGCGCGCAACCTCGTCAGTGCGGTGGTCAACCGTTTGCCGCGACCACACCGCTGGCCTGGAACGCCACACTGGCGGCCGCGGCAGAAGCGCATACCCGGTCCATGGCCAACAACAACTTCTTCGACCACAAGGACCGCGACGGCCGCACTCCGGGCGATCGCGCCGAGCTGGCGGGTTACAACTATCAGGAGGTCGGCGAGAACATCGCCGCCGGGCAAGACACACCGCGCAAGGTCGTCGATGGCTGGCTGGCCAGCGCCGGGCATTGCGCCAACCTGATGAACCCGAAATTCCGCGAACTGGGCGCTGCCTATGCGGTTGATCCAAAGAGTGACGCCGGGATTTACTGGACAGCCATGTTCGGCACGCCGTAAGGGCGATGGACAGAGCGGTGATTCACCGCTCTTACAACGTATGTTGGCTGTCGCCGATTTTTTTGGCTTTTTCGATTGCCCACTCCAAAGCCGCCTCCATGTCCAACAGATGCGGGGACGGGTGATTGTCCTCCTCAATGACCGAGCCATCCGGCCGGTAGACACCGATGAACATCTTCAGAGAGCCGTCTTTTAATATCTCGGCTTTCACCTCGATCCTGCATCCGTTGGAAAGCGTTTCCTTGTATTCCTCATGGCGTTCAGTCATTGCTGCATTCCTCTCGTCGGTGATAGCCGAGTAACGGGTTAACCGGGAATAACCCCCTTCTGTGCAAGCCGTTTCAACGCGTTGATCATGATCCCCTCATTGTTGACGACTTCGGTAAAACCCGCACGCCGAATCTTGTTCATGTCGCTAATCATGTCGAGGGCCAGCACACCCGATTGAAATTGAATCCTGGCACCTGTAGCACCTGCCCTGTGGCGAGGGTGGGTGTCGGGATGGGTGATTACCCAGATTTTGCGGCGCTGATCGCCCGCGACGAACCTCCCGGGACAGCGGCGTAATGCCACCTATACTCCATCCCACCAACCCCGCCCGGGGCCTGCACTACCAACAATAAAAAGCAGAGGTGGAACATGGTCTGGCAGCAAATCTACGACCCCTTCGGTAACCCGGTGCTTTCAACCATCATGGCGGCGGTGCCCGTGGTGGTGATGCTGGCATCCCTGGCGTTCTTTCATATCAAGGCGCATCTGGCGGCCTTGCTGGCCCTTGGCTCAGCGCTATTGATCGCAATCTTTGCCTTCGGCATGCCCGCGAACATGGCCGGCTCGGCGGCACTCTACGGCGCCGCCAACGGCCTGCTGCCGATTGGCTGGATTGTGCTCAACATCATCTTCCTGCATCGGCTGACCACCGAGAACGGCTCGTTCAAAGTGCTGCAGGATTCCCTGGCGCGCATCACTGACGATCGACGCCTGCAACTGCTGCTGATTGCCTTCTGCTTCGGCGCTTTCTTCGAAGGGGCTGCCGGGTTCGGCACGCCGGTGGCGGTGACCGGGGCGATTCTGATCGGGTTGGGCTTCTCGCCGCTGGCCGCCTCCGGCCTGGCATTGATTGCCAACACCGCGCCCGTGGCATTCGGTGCGCTGGGCACGCCCATCATCACGCTGGCCAAAGTTACCGGGCTGGATGAAATGGAGCTGTCGATGATGGTCGGCCGGCAACTGCCGTTCTTCTCGGTGATCGTCCCGTTCTGGTTGATCTGGGCCTTTGCCGGCTGGCGCAAGATGCTGGAAATCTGGCCGGCCATCCTGGTCGCCGGGGTCAGTTTCGCCGTGCCGCAATTCCTGGTGTCCAACTACCACGGGCCGATGCTGGTGGACGTGATCGCCGCGCTGATCTCCATGGCGTGCCTGACCGGTTTCCTCAAGGTCTGGAAACCGGCCACGATACACACCTCGGCCGCCCTGTCCGGACGCGTCGACAACTCGAAAATCGAAGAGGAGCATCAACATAAACCCGAAGCCAGTGCGACCTTTGCCAGCGATGCCAAACCGGCTGTAATGCGCGCGTGGATGCCGTGGATCATCCTCACGGTCTTCGTCTTCGCCTGGGGCACCCAAGGCTTCAAAAACATGTTCGACACCCGCCCGGCGATCGATCCGGCCACCAACTCGGCCAAGCTCGATCCACAGGGCAAACCGATGCGCGAAGCGAACCCGATCTTCGCCCCGGTCGTAACCTTCACCACCATTCACCAGCAGATCGAGAAGGTGCCCCCCGTGGTGCCTGCGGTTAAAACCGAAGAGGCGGTGTACAAATTCACCTGGTTGACCAGCACCGGTAGCGGCATCTTGCTGGCGGCGATTCTTGGCGGACTGCTGATGGGATATTCCATCCCGCAACTGATCCACCAATACCTGCGAACGCTGTGGGTGGTGCGTTACTCACTCATCACCATCGTGGCCATGCTCGCGCTCGGCTTCCTCACTCGCTACTCGGGCCTCGACGCCACCATGGGCCTGGCCTTCGCCGCGACAGGCATCTTCTACCCCATGTTCGGCACCCTCCTCGGCTGGCTCGGCGTAGCCTTGACCGGCTCCGACACGGCTTCCAACGTACTGTTCGGCGGCTTGCAACGGGTGACCGCCGAACAATTGGGGATCAGCCCGGTGTTGATGGCCGCGGCCAACAGTTCCGGCGGGGTCATGGGCAAAATGGTCGACGCCCAGTCGATCGTGGTCGCCTCCACGGCAACTCGCTGGTACGGGCATGAAGGGGAGATTCTGCGCTATGTGTTCTTCCACTCCATCATCCTGGCGATTCTGGTAGGTGGGTTGGTGACGTTGCAGGCGTATGTGGCGCCGTTTAGTCATATGGTGGTGGGCGGGCGTTAAGCGCCAGTTAAATCTGTTGTCCATGCCCGGGCGAGTTGCCCGGGTTGTGGCAAGCAACGTGGCACAGGAGTGTTAGATCGTGACGGATATTTCATTCAAAGACGCATTCGATATCTACCAGAAGCAAAGCGACAGTGTTCATAAACTCTGGGCCTACTTTCAGGTCATCTCTATTGCTGTGCTGGGCTACACGATTGGGAGTGACAAGGCGAAGTGGTCAGACTCAACATACCTGTTGATTGCGATCAGTTACCTTATCTTTGCAGTAGCTAATCAATGGGTCATCCTCTTCTCACAGAAAGAGCTCCATAGGTTTGGTGAAGCTGTAAAAATGGCCTCTGAAGAAACAGGTCCAATCGGCAAGCAACTTGTGATTGAAGCAATAAAGCCTTGGAGGGTTTGGTTGTTCCACACGTTATCTATTGCGATGATCCTGGGAGCAATCTTTGCTACGTGGTGCGACAAGACCTGAAATCAGACTGTCAAACTGCCCCCCGCCATCAACCCCTCAGTCAGCAACGACACCAACGGCTGCACCAGATGCTGAGTACGAACATCATCACCAACCACCGCCACGGTTGTGCAGGCCGACAAATCGGAAGAAGACAGGGATTGATCAATCGAAGTATGCTTTTTCATGGACTCGCCCTCGCTATCGTTGGCTGTTTAGACTGCCATCGTGGCGCATTGACGCCTCGGCTTGGGCGAGTCCATCCAATTACAGAAATTGCGTTATCGGGGAAATTGGCGAAGGGATCAGGCGGGTTTATCTGCCAGCCCCCCCGCGAACCTTCACTGCCGAAGATTGCCCCGTTCCGGACACCAACCCCGACGCAAACACCACCCCAAGAATCACGCCCATTGCCCGGGCAGGCACCGGCGTTGCGGCATTGCGGCATTGCCGTGCTTTCTTGGCGAGCACTACGGCTTGCAAGCGATGGAGACCGTGGGCGCGGGGCTTACGCGTGAAGTGTGGCTGGTGGTCCACAGCGACATCCGGCACACCCCGTCAGTGCAGGCGGTGATGAGTTTCCTGGCGTCCTGCTTCGAAAACTGAATCAGTGCGCCAAACACTGCTTTACTGATTCACATCCTGAACCAACGGGAAGCGCCCCCATGGATCGTCTCACCGCCAAAGACTTCGCCCCGGAACTGCTTGAGCTCTACGACTACTACGCCCATGGCAAGATCAACCGGCGCGAGTTTCTTGATCGAGCCGCGCTGTTCACCCTGGGCGGTTTGACGGCCAGTGCCCTCCTCGCCGCCCTGAGCCCGAACTACGCGCTCGCCGAACAGGTTGAATTTACCGACCCGGACATTCTCGCCGAGTACATTTCCTATCCCTCGCCCAAGGGCCACGGCAATGTCCGCGGCTATCTGGTGCGCCCGGCCAAAGCCACGGGCAAGGTGCCGGCGGTGTTGGTCGTGCATGAAAACCGCGGGCTCAATCCTTACATCGAGGACGTTGCCCGGCGAGTCGCCAAAGCAGGTTTTATTGCACTCGCCCCCGATGGCCTGAGTTCAGTGGGCGGCTATCCCGGCAACGACGACAAAGGCAAGGAACTACAGGCGACTGTCGATCCCGAAAAACTGATGAATGACTTCTTTGCCGCCATTGAGTGGCTGATGAAAAATGACAAGACCACGGGAAAAGTCGGTATCACCGGGTTCTGCTATGGCGGTGGCGTCTCCAATGCGGCCGCTGTGGCCTACCCGGAACTGGCGGCCGCCGTGCCCTTTTATGGCCGTCAGCCAAAGGCCGAAGATGTGCCGAGAATCAAGGCGCCGCTGCTGCTGCATTACGGCGAACTGGACAAGGGCATTAATGAAGGATGGCCGGACTATGAAACAGCGCTGAAAGCGTCGGGCAAAACCTACGAGGCGTTCATTTACGCAGGCTGTAATCACGGTTTTCATAACGACTCCACGCCTCGCTACGATGAAGCCGCGGCGAAGCTTGCGTGGGACAGGACAGTAGCCTGGTTTAACAAATATCTGGTTTAGCGTTCTGCACCTTTGCGTGCAGGCTTCGCTTCACGCGTCAGCCTGCACCACTTCAATCCCCAGTTTCCGATAATCCCCGACATCGCCCGACGCCACGTGCTGCTCGGTAATCAGCGTATGCACGCGGTTGCACGGCGCGACCACGAAAGGCTCCACCGCCCCGAGTTTGTCGGCCGTGGTCACGGCCACCACATGGGAAGCGCTGTCGAGCATCGCCTGCTTGACCGGCACTTCATCAAAATGCAGCGAGCTGATGCCGACGCCCGGGTGAATCGCGCAAACCCCGGTGAACAGCAGATCAGCCTTGATGCACTGGATCAGCCGCAAGGTTTCATGCCCGCTGGCAGACATCGTCGCCGGATTGAGTTGGCCACCGGTCAGGATCACCTTGACGCCTTTGTATTCCGCCAACGTGATCGCAATCATCGGCGACGCCGTGATGGCCGTGATGCAAATGTCCGAAGGCAGCGACCGGGCGATCTGCAGGGTGGTGCTGCCGGAATCGAACATCACAATCTGGCCATTTTGCACGCGGCGTGAGGCGAGTTGTGCCAGGTGGGTTTTCACTTCATCGGTTTCGCCGACGCGGGTGAAGTAATCCTTGCCGGTGTCCTTGGGACGAGGCAGCGCGCCACCGTGGACGCGTTGCACCAGGCCGGCGCTGTGCAGCTCCGACAGATCGCGGCGAATGGTGTCTTCTGAAACTGCGAAATGCTGGCTTAATTCCGAGGCCATGACCTTGCCGTCGCGTTCGAGGATCAGGAGGATTTTCTGCCGGCGGACGGAAGGAAGCTCGGTAGCCGAATGCTGATCTTGCATGTTTATGCCTGCTTTTGCGTGTTTGTGCGAGATTAGCCAAAGCGTTGCACAAACACAATCGCGGTTTTGTTTTCTGGCAAACTCCCCCGACGCCTCCATCCAGAGCAGTCTCCAAATGCATTTCACCCTTGTCTCAAACGGTTCATTACTCACGCCAGACCAGCCCGACGTAACGGTGCCGTGGTGGAGTTTTACCAAGACGGTTCTGGCTGCCGCGGCGCTGTCGCTGGTGCGTGATGGATTGATCGGTCTGGACGATGTTGTGCATGAAGGTCCGTTCACCCTGCGCCAACTCTTGCGGCATGAAGCGGGGCTGGCGGATTACGATGAGCTCGCCGAATACCACACCGCCGTAGCCCACCATGAGACACCTTGGTCAGCCGATGAATTGCTGCAACGGCTTGATGCCGCCCGGTTGCGCTACGCACCGGGAGACGGTTGGCGATATTCGAACGTGGGCTACCTGTTCGTCGCCAGACTCATTGAACGCGTGACAGGCCTCGCACTTGAGGAAGCACTGACGCGACGCGTGTTCTCCCCTCTCGGTTTATCGCGCGTGCGCCTTGCAACGACGCGAGCCGATCTGGAGAGCATCAACATGGGCGTGACCGCGAATTACGACCCGCGCTGGGTCTATCACGGATTGCTGGTCGGTCCGCTTGCTGACGCGGTTCTGTGTCTGGATCGTTTATTGGGCGGGCATCTGTTGCCGCAATCATTGCTGCGGGAGATGCAAACGGCACGCACGCTTGGCGGACCGATTGCGGGACGTCCCTGGATTGCGCCGGGTTACGGCCTCGGTTTGATGCAGGGCAAGGTGGAGGGTGGCGTCACCTTGAGTGGTCACACCGGAGCCGGACCGGGCAGCGTCGTTGCGGTCTACCGCTGCATTGATGGCAGTCGCACGGCGAGTTGTGCGGCCTTTTGTGAGAGTGGCGACGAAGGCGCTGTGGAAACCGAGGTTGTGCGCCTCCTGATGAGCGTGGCGCTTGAATAAATCTGAGAATCATCTGGCCGGCCTTCCTCACAGAGGGAGCGGTCAGACCTCGATGTGAGGAATTCACCAACACCCTGTGGCGAGGGGGTTTACCCCCGTTCGGCTGCGCAGCATTCGTAATCCTGTGCACGCGTTTTTTCTGAATTAACGCGGTTGCAGGTTTGGGGGCCGCTGCGCGACCCAACGGGGGCAAGCCCCCTCGCCACAAGGTTTGGCGGCTTAACGGATCACCTTGAATGTGCGTCAGTTGCTGGCGACTTGCGCCCCGTTACCAGACGTCACCAGCGCCTTCAACGACGCATCAAACTGCTTCAACGCATTCACCTGCACCACGTTTTGCCGGTCAATCTGCGCGGCAATGTCTGGGGCAGCTTTGCCGTGCACCCAGACCGAAGGCATCTGTTGTTCACGGGAGCCTTCGGCCTTGCCGATGTATTGCAAATTCGAGTCGTAGAACTTGGCCAGGAAACGCGCCTCGACCTGGTTGTTGCGCTTGGACACCAGACGGCTGTAGGTGTCCAGCATCACCACCACATCCGGGTGGGCTTGCACCACTGCGTCGAGATTGTCGTAGACGGTCACTGAGGCGAATTGTTTTTGCAGCGAGACCATCAGCCAGTTGATCGCCAGTTTCGGATCGGAGCTGTTGACGAAGGCGTTGCTGATACGCGAATCCAGCGCCGGGTTCTTCGCGCCGTTCAGCGCGACAGAATGGTACTGCTCAAGGTATTCGATCGTGTTGAGGGTGTTTTCGCTGTAGAGCACGCCCACCGATTGAGTGTGCTGCAAGCTGGCGGTGCTGTCGGCCACCGGAAGGAAATGGCAGGACGGGTCAGCCGCGTAGGCCGGCACGGTGGCGGCAACACTGCCGGTCAATACAGCGACAAGGGCCAGCAAGGTAGACATTCTCATCGCGCAGGTTCCTTCAGAGGCGACTTTGGTATGACGCTATCCTCCTCTCATGACAAAAAAACTGAACTCGCATTCCTTGATGGTGATTATTGATTAAACGAATGGTTGCGAACTGAGCCCTGCGGCCCGACTCGCCACCTGATCCAGCGGCTAAGCGTGATGTCGAGTGGATATCTGCGCGAAGCCGATTATGCTTCATGAAACCTTGCAGCGATGCGAGGCCGTCAACCTGTGTGCATGCTTCGCGCAATCCGTAATCCGACGACATCAGCCCAAGGGCCTGGGTGCGGCAAACAGGTAATGAGGTACTCCGGCCTAAAACAAGAACGACGGAGAAGACTCATGGCCGCAATCGACAACACTTCCACGGGCAGCGCGCCCCACCACGGCATTACCAAGGAGGAGCGCAAGGTCATCTTCGCCTCGTCCCTGGGCACCGTGTTCGAGTGGTACGACTTTTACCTTTACGGCTCCCTGGCCGCGATCATCGCCAAGCACTTCTTCGCTGGCGTCAATGAGACAACGTCCTTCATCTTCGCGCTGCTCGCGTTCGCCGCAGGCTTCGCGGTGCGTCCATTCGGGGCCATCGTGTTCGGCCGACTGGGCGACATGATCGGGCGCAAACACACCTTCCTCATCACCATTGTGATCATGGGTATCTCCACCGCCATCGTGGGCTTCCTGCCCGGCTACGCGACCATCGGCGTGGCGGCGCCAATCATTCTGATCACTTTGCGGCTGTTGCAAGGCCTGGCCCTGGGTGGTGAGTACGGCGGTGCGGCGACCTACGTCGCCGAGCATGCGCCGAAAGGCAAGCGGGGCTATTTCACTTCGTGGATTCAGACCACGGCGACCCTCGGGCTGTTCCTGTCGCTTCTGGTGATCCTTGCTTGCCGCACCATCCTCGGCACCGAAGCCTTCGAGGCCTGGGGCTGGCGGATTCCGTTCCTGCTGTCGATCCTGCTGCTGATCATCTCGGTGTACATCCGCTTGCAGCTCAGCGAGTCGCCGGTGTTCCTGAAAATGAAGGCTGAGGGCAAGTCTTCCAAGGCGCCGCTGACGGAATCCTTTGCCCGTTGGGACAACCTCAAAATCGTGATCATGGCCCTGCTCGGCGGCACTGCCGGCCAGGCCGTCGTCTGGTACACGGGGCAGTTCTATGCGCTGTTCTTCCTGCTGCAAACGCTGAAGATCGACCCGCAGACCGCCAACTTGCTGATCGCCGGCTCGCTGCTGATCGGCACGCCGTTCTTCGTCATCTTCGGCAGCCTGTCCGACCGCATCGGCCGCAAAGGGATCATCATGGCCGGCTGCATTATCGCAGCGCTGACTTACTTCCCGATCTTCCATGCGCTGACCCAATACGGTAACCCCGACGTGTTCGTCGCGCAGGAGAAGAACCCGGTCACGGTGATCGCCGATCCCGACCAGTGTTCGTTCCAGTTCGACCCGGTGGGCAAGGCCAAATTCACCAGCTCCTGCGACCTCGCCAAGACCGTTCTGGCGAAGCGGGCCATCCCCTACAAGAACGAGAAGGCTGAACCGGGTGCCGTCGCGCAGGTGCGCATCGGTGACAAGGTGATCCAGAGCTTCGAGGGCACCGGCATGCCGGCCGCCGACTTCAAAGCCAAGAACGATGCCTTCACCGCCTCCCTCGGTGCCTCGCTCAAAGAAGCCGGCTACCCCGAGAAAGCCGACCCGGCCAAGACCAACTACCCGATGGTGCTGCTACTCCTGACCATCCTCGTGATCTACGTGACCATGGTCTACGGCCCGATCGCAGCCTGGCTGGTGGAGCTGTTCCCGGCGCGCATCCGTTACACCTCGATGTCGCTGCCCTACCACATCGGCAACGGCTGGTTCGGCGGCTTCCTGCCGACGGTGGCGTTCGCCATGGTGGCGGCCACGGGTGATATCTACTACGGCCTCTGGTACCCGATCGTCATCGCCGTGATGACGGCCGTTCTGGGCATATTCTTCATGCCGGAAACCAAGGACCGGGAGATTCATCACACCTGAGGTCGGCACCTGCCCTCTCGTGCGAACGAGAGGGCACTCCTTCTACGGATCAAACGGTCTACGCTCATCCACATTGCTTTCGGGGTTCCTTCCCCGGGGACTGACGGGGGCACCGTGATGATCCGTATCCTGTTGAGCGCTTTTTTGCTTGCATTGAGCATCCCGGCCCATGCCGGGGTGACGCCCTTTCCTGCCGGTTTTCGAGTTCAGGACATCCCGGTCGAAGGCGCCACGATTCATGTGCGCGTCGGCGGCAAAGGCCCCGCCGTGGTGATGTTGCATGGCTTCGGCGACACCGGCGACATGTGGGCGCCACTGGCAGCTGATCTGGCCAAGGACCACACCGTCGTGGTGCCGGACCTGCGTGGCATGGGCTTGTCCTCGATCCCGGATAGTGGCTACGACAAGAAGACCCAGGCGGGCGACATTTGCGGTGGACAACGAAGCGTCGATGAAAACAAAACTGACGATGCCGGTGCTGGCCATCGGCGGTGAGAAATCCTTTGGAAATAACGAAGCGATCGTGATGCGCAACGCGGCGGACACGGTGACGGAAGTGGTGATACCGGGGGCGGGACATTGGCTGATGGAAGAAGCGCCGACGCAGACCATTCAGGCGATTCGCGAGTTTATTGCGCAGTAGAGCCGCAACTCGACCTGTGTAGCAGCTGGCGAAGCCTGCGTTCGGCTGCGAAGCAGTCGTGATGTCAGGCGCTGCGGTGCATCAGGAAAACCGTGTGCACAGGTTTACGACTGCTGCGCAGCCGCATCGCCCCGTTGGGCTGCGAAGCAGCCACCCCGTCAAATCAAAAAACGAATTGAACCCCGCGCCTCTTCACGTATTCGAAACCCTATCAGCGCCAATCTTTGATCACGAGCGGCGCCATTGGAGAGGAAATCCCGATGAAACGTAGACTGCTGTTTCTGCTCGCCAGCCTGAGTCCCGCGCTGGCATTCGCTGAAGGCTGTGACGTCCTGACCCGATCCCAAAGCCCTTCCGTCCCGGTGGTCGAGTCCCATAGCTGCTATGAGTACGAAGGTATGCCGGTGAACGCCATCGATTGGTCGTGCAGCAACGAAAGCAAGGAAATGCTCACCAGCACCAAGAAAAAAGTCGAACAGTGCGACGATCAGTATCAGGCCACCTGCATCGCGACGCTGACTCAAGAGTCCCTGGCCAACCCCCACTCCACCAGCAAGGACAAGAACAGCAAGTCGCTCAATATTCCCGAGAACGCCCAAGTCACCACGTATTACTACGGTGCGGAACACTTGAACCAATCGAAGATCGATTGCGAATCGGGTGGTGGTCACTGGAAAGCGAAGTGATGTCGCGGGCTGATACGTAGCCGTTACATCGCTCTATTTTCTGTATCCGCGTTGTTACCTTACCGACCGTGTTGTCACTTCTGCGATGCGCGGCAGGCCAATAGAGTATTGGCTTCGGTGTGTGGGCCGGGACGAAAAAAGTGCCGGCCTGCAGTCCGCCGATCCCCCCATCACGGAAGAGGTGACACCATGAGTTTCGTAACCGTTGAAAAAAATCAGAGCAGTGCCCCGTCGGAAGCCGATATGAAAAAGGCCATGACCGACTCTGGCGGCAAACCCGGGGATGTCACCGGGACCAATGCGGCCCGGAAACTGACTTACACCGGCACGGTCAATCACACTACTTATGAGAACAACCTGATCAACATTGCCAAAGGGAAACGAACCAGCTGGAACTTCGTCTGGGCGGACGCGAAGGTGAGTAGCCCGGCTGCATGAGGCCAATGTGGGGCGGTCGCACGGCCGCCCCGCTGTTTCACCTCGCAATATTCCTTGATACAACCCGGTTACGCAGGCTGTTACCTTGCCGATTTAACCGCCCTCCCCGCTGTAACGCCAAGACACTTCGCCACCCTGAATCTTGCGCCTAATGTGAAGCCGTCAATGTGTTTAGGGGGTGCTGCCCGATCACTTGTCGGATTCGCTGCCCGCTGCCCATTGATTGCCTAACACAACCAAGGAAGAGGAAAGCCATGAGTAAGTCGAGCGCTGTAAGCAAACAAGCTCTGCAACTTCACAATGATGTGCAAGAGGCCCTCAAATCGTTCCAGGGTGTTGCCCCCACGGCTCTGAAAACGTCGGACTACAGCAAGGTGCTGACGTCGACCCTGGCGGCCACTCAAAAGTCAGTCACGATAGAGATCGCAGCCGGTGATCTGACCTTACTCAAACAGTCCAAATACAAGCTGTGCTTTGCGAAAAAGGTCGGTACCGAAGCCTACAACGTCGTCTGGCAATCCTATGACAAGTATTTGAGCAACAACGGTTTCAGCTGGACGCCCCAGTATCAGTTGTTCGGGTCGAACAGTTTTCAGGCTAATGTAGCGGTCCAGGTCGCGACGAACATCGTCAGCATTGGTCTGGGACAACAGTCTGTACTCAGCGAAGAAGGCCTGCTGGGTTCGGCGGTAACCGGTGGCCCTGATACGTCCATCACGCTGATAAACAACTACGGTCCGATCCACCCCGGCATCAACCAGTTGTCCACCGGCATTGACGGCACACAGGTCAGCACCCCCATCTACGTTGCCGCGGCGCAGGTGGTCACCGGCGATACCGCCCTGACGCCTAAGGAGTCCATTCTTGTATGGTTCGAACAGAACGTGCAAACCAGCACCATGTTCAGCACCTCACGGTCAAAAGCCGTCGAAATCGACCTGACCTTCGATAACAACGCAACCCGCCTCTACGAAGAAGGGGAATGGAAAACGGTGTAACCGTCACACCGGGGGCAACCTTGCGGTTGCCCCTTTTATTCAGGAAACGTCCCCCCCACCCCGGGCGAAATAGCCCGTCAACGACCGACAAATGGACTCCGCCAGATCTTCCTGGGTAGCAATGCCATAAGGGCGATTGCGATCGAACTGCTCTGACCAGCGGATCCGGCCCTGAGCGACATCAATCAGGCGCAACGATGCCCGGACACGGCTCGGTTCCACCCGCACGCTGCCCTCAAGGGAATAGTTACCGCGCCCGGCCCGCACAACGTCCAGTGCTTTAACGCTGTTTCGCGGCACCTTCATCAACACGTGGTTGCCTTGGCTTTGCGTCTGCTCGAACGACTCGAACAGCCGGCAGCTCAACTCTTCACACAAGCCCCGGGTAAAGTCATCACCGTCATTGGTGATACAGGTAAACGGCTGAATCTGCAGGACAGGATGGCGAGTCGCGAGGCTTTTGGGTCTGAGTCGCTGGTAAGCCAGCCGATAACAACCAGCCGGAATGTTCAGACGTACCGGGTCCTGCTGGCCCTGGGTGGCGTAATGTATCGCGAGTTTGCGCCGCAACCGGCCCACCTGGACGCGCACCACCGGATCGTCGCCCGTGCAGTAAACCGCCGGGTCACGGCGAAACACCGCAATGCCGATGGCGTGCTCGGTGAGCGGGATGTTGGAAAATTGAAGGTCGTGATCGACCATAAAACGCAACAGGCTGCCCATCCGCCTGGACTTCGCAAACACCGGACTGGCCAGCAGCAGCGCCAGCACCCGTTCCATCTCTTCACGATCAAGTGGCTCGGGAACACCCTCGGCACTCGCATTGCCAACGTGCTTGATCACCATTGCCTGCCTCCGTGCAGGTTATCGACAATCGCTCGCCACCCCTGTTGAAGTGGATTTTGATACTGAAGTCGTACTCCATGGCCACGCTCAACGCCCGATCCCGCAAAGGCTCGGACGCTGCAACGTCGAAGCTTAGCAGCCGTAACGCAATGGCGAAGATATTGTGCGGATTGCCGCGTTTCAAGCGGTTTTCAGCAGCACCGCGTCGTGCATTGCTTGCCGCCGTAGCGAGCTTCCTGACACTCACGAAGAAACGCCGAATGGCTCATAACCGGTTCTTCCGGGTGTTTGAGCGCCATCTGGGCGACGTAATTGTCGTAATCGGGGACGCCGATCATCAAACGCGCGCTCTGGCTGAGAAGTCGGGCGGCTTGCTGCAGTTTGCGGAACATGGCAACGCTCTCATTATGATGGGGGACGGGACCATGAAAGCGCACTTATGTATCTGGAATGTGTCCGCGTGGCAATGTGTCCAATACCCGCCATCAACCGCACCGCATACCCTGTAGCAGCTGGCGAACGGTGGTGAGGGGATTTATCCCCGTTGGGCTGCGAAGCGGCCCCAGCAGTTCATTCCAACACGCATGTACAGGATTGACGACTGCTGCGCAGTCGAACGGGGATAAATCCCCTCACCACAGTTCGCCAGCTGCTACTGGGGATCGCGTTAAGGCCGGGAAGTCAGTGGTCTGCGTTTTTCTGCTGATCCGTAGTTTTTTGCGCTTCCTGCACCTGTACCAAAACAGCCCCTCGTCCAACAATGAGCGAAGCACGGTCACAGTTTGTTAATATCCACGCGTTTTTTTCGTCTGACTCATCAGGCGCTGCAGATTTCACGTCGCAACACAGGAATGCTTTTCCATGAGTACGTTGTTTACCCGTCGCACGGTCCTGCGCGGTATGGGCTTGTTGAGTCTTGGCCTGCTCGCCGGCTGCGATGACAGCCCCAAGCTGTCGTTCAAATACGGCAAGGACCTCAGCGACAAGATCATGGGACGTACCTTCAAGCTGAAAGACGCCCAGGGCGAGACGAAGATGCTCACCAGCTATCGCGGCCTGATGCCGATGGTGTTCTTCGGTTTCACCCAATGCCCGGCGGTCTGCCCGACAACGCTGGCCCGTGCGGCGCAAGCCAAGAAACTGATGGGCCGCGACGGCGAGAAGCTACAGGTGATTTTCATCACCCTCGACCCCGAACGCGACACCCCGCAAATGCTCGATGCCTACGTCAAATCATTCGACCCGAGCTTCGAGGCGTTGCACGGCACGCTGGAAGAAACCGCCGCCACCGCCAAAGAGTTTGGCGTGTTCTTCGAAAAGATCCCGAGCGGTTCGACCTACACCCTTTCCCACACCGCGACAAGCTACGTCTTCGACTCCCGGGGCAACCTGCGCCTGGGGCTATCCGCGTCCCTTACCGCTCAAGAGTGCGCAGAAGACCTGCTCACCGTCATGGAAGTCTGCTAATGAATTCGATCCACGCAAACACCGCTTTCTCGCGACGTGCCAAACAACTGCTCCTGGGCTGCGCCCTGATCGGCATGGCCTGGCAGGTATCGGCGCAAACCAAAGTGGACGACGCCTGGGTCCGCGCGACAGTGGCCGGCCAGCCGTCGACTGGCGCGTTCATGACCCTGCAAGCCGACAGCGACAGCAAGCTGCTCAGCGTGCAGTCGCCCGTCGCCAAAACCGTGCAAATCCACCAATCAACCATGAAAGACGACGTGATGAGCATGCGTCAGGTCGAGTCCGTCGCGCTGCCGGCCGGCAAACCGGTGAGCTTTGATCCCCACGGCTACCATGTGATGCTGATGGACCTGACGGCGCAGGTGAAGGAAGGCGATAAAGTCCCCCTGACCCTGACCGTGGAAAACGCCAAGGGCGAGAAAGAGACGATTGAAGTGCAGGCCGAAGCCCGGGCACTCGGCATGGCTGACCATAGCAAGATGCATTAATGGTTGTAATGCTGCTCACTTAAGCGCGGCCCCTCCTACATTTGTGGTGACGGGGCTCTTGTGGCATGGGGGGTTTACCTGTGGCGAGGGGGCTTTTGTGGCGAGGGGATTTAGCGAAACGTCGCACACCGCCCCGTTGGGCTGCGAAGCGGCCTGTAGTGGTCTAATTTCCCCGGACACCTCGATAGGTGGAAAATGCATCTATCGAGGAGATTTTCATGACCGACAAACGCAGAACATTCGACGACAGCTTCAAGCTGGAAGTCGTGAAGATGATCAAGGATCAGGGCCTGAGCGTTTCACAGGTTTGTCGTGATCTTAATATCGGTGATACGGCCGTTCGGCGCTGGGTACAGCAGTACGAGGCCGAGCAGTTGGGACAGGCCGGGATGGGCAAACCGCTGACGTCCGAGCAGCAGCGTATTCGGCAGTTGGAGCAAGAAAACCGCCAGCTCAAGATGGATAACGATGTATTAAAAAAAGCTACTGCCTTCTTTGCCCGCGAGCTGAAGTAACGTACCGATTGGTTCGGCAGCTGCAACAGAAGGCTTATTCGGTGGCGCATGTCTGTCGGCTACTGGGTATTAGTCGATCCGGTTTCTACGAGGCCAACAAGCGCGCTGAAGTTCCGGCATCGGTTTGTCCGATCACGGTTCAGCTCAAGGCGTCGTTTGCCAAGAGTGGCGGCTGCTATGGCAGTCGCCCGTTGCGTAAAGCTTTACGCGCCAAGGGCATAGAAATAGGCCTTTATAAGATCCGCCGCTTGATGCGTACCAATGGCCTGCGTTCGGCCTGGAAGCGTAAGTTTGTGCACACGACCGATAGCAAACACAACCTGCCGATTGCCGAGAATGTGCTGAATCGCCAATTTGAACCCGAGGCAGCGAACAAGGCCTGGGTGGCAGACATTACCTACATTCGGACCCGTAGCGGCTGGTTGTACCTGGCCGTGGTGCTGGACTTGTTCTCACGCAAGATAGTGGGCTGGTCCATGGCCCCGAACATGCCGGCTGAGCTGGTGTGCAGTGCAATGCAGTTGGCGGTTGCTCAGCGTCAACCGCCACCGGGCCTGATCGCGCACTCGGATCGTGGCAGCCAGTACGCGAGCGCGAGCTACAGATCCCTGCTGGCAAGAAATGACATGCAGCAAAGCATGAGCCGTAAAGGTAACTGCTGGGACAACTCAGTGATGGAGCGCTTCTTCCTGAGCTTGAAAATGGAGCGGGTATGGCGGCGCGATTACGCCAACCACGCCGAAGCGATACGTGACATTACTGAATACATCGTTGGGTTTTACAACAACGAGCGGCTGCACTCGAAACTCGGGTATCTGCCACCGACCGTTTACGAACGGGAGATGGCGTCGAAATCACCTATCGAGGTGTCCGGAATTAGTTGACCACGACAGCCCCCAGCGTCCATTCTGACAGACCGAGTTGTCCGGATTTACGACTGCTGCGCAGCCGAACGGGGCGGTGCGACGTTTCGCTAAATCCCCTCACCATAGATAAGCCCCCTCACCACAGGTTTATGCTCGGCTGAACATTGTCTTAAGTGAACAGCATTTCATTAACAGTTGGGGTTTCTGTGGGCGAGCGACTCTTATTTGACGAGTCGCTTTTCCTTGGAAGGTCTGTAGCCGAAATACGAGCTGTAGCACTTGCTGAAATGGCTCGGTGACACAAACCCACACGCCACCAGCACGTCCACCTGGGACAACTCCGTATGCTGGAGCAGCCGCCGCGCTTCGGTGATCCGCAATTCCATGTAATACCGTTGCGGTGTGGTGCCCAATTGCTCCTTGAACAAACGCTCGAGTTGTCGACGGGAACGGCGGGCGTAAACCGCCAGCTGCTCCAATTCCAAAGGCTCTTCGAGGTTGGCATCCATCAGCTTCACCACCTCGCGCAAGGGCGCACTCACACAGACATTTTCAGTCGGCTTGATGCGTCGGTAGCGGGACTCCTCGAAGGCCAGGATGTCCTCGATCCCCTCGACGAGCGCTTTACCGTACAGTCCTTTGATCCAGTCCAGCGCCATATGGAATGCCCCGGAAGGACTGGACGCCGTCAGTCGGTCTCGATCAATGATGTAGGGCTCACTGCTGACCTGCGTCGCCTTGCAGAAATCCGCGAGCGCGGGGCGATGTTCGGGGTGAATCGCGCAACGGTAACCGTCCAGCAAACCGGCCTTCCCCAGGAACCATGCTCCGTTCCATAACCCGGCCAGACTGACGCCCTGGTCTGATGCCGTCCTCAACAGGCTGATCAAGCCTTCGCTGGCCTTGAGTTCTGTCCTGTAGCCGCCGCAAATCACCAGCAGGTCCAGCGCTTTTATCGCTGCACAATCGATGCGCGCATCGGGCCGGATGACCAGGCCCAGATCGCTGACGACTTCGCCTGCATTCAAGCCGAATGTCCGTGAAGAGAATGAGTCAGGTCGGAGCAGATTGGCCGTGATGACCGTATCCAGCGCCTGAGTGAACGCGGGCAGCGAGAAATGTTCGAGCAGCAGGAATCCCGCGCGAACCGTTTGCTGGGTCCCATCGGGGTGTTCATTCAGATAGCGAAGGTTTTTACCCTTCATGCCTCCGCTAAATTGGCGTCGTTCGATCAATGCTGGCCCCACTCCATTACGTTACCGAACCGGTTGTCTATTGCCTTGATAAGGCGCCATGTTAACCCGCAGCGCCACTATGGCGTATCCACGCGCCTTGATGGAACGCCAGAAAGCGCTCTGCCTCAGTTATTTATACTCAAATGCCAGCTTAATAATATTTTACCGATACCAGGGTCATCCCTAGTCTTGAACCCAAGAAATGGCAGGTCGTTCGCGACCTAACTCCAACTTCGAAGGGTATTGAGATGACCACTGAAAAAATAAAAACAGATACGCTGATTGTTGGCGCCGGTCAGGCTGGCGTGGCCATGAGTGAACACCTGAGCAAACTCGGCGTGCCGCACCTGGTGCTGGAGCGCAATCGCATTGCCGAGCGCTGGCGCACCGGACGCTGGGATTCGCTGGTGGCGAATGGTCCGGCGTGGCACGACCGTTTTCCAGGGCTTGATTTTGACGACCTCAGCCCGGATGAGTTTGCCCCGAAAGAACGCGTAGCCGATTACTTCGAAGCCTACGCAAAGAAGTTCAACGCTCCGATCCGCACCGGCGTGGACGTGCTGAAAGTCGAGCGCAACATCGGTCGCCCGGGCTTCACCATTGAAACCTCTGAAGGCGTGTTCGAGGCCAACCGCGTAGTGGCTGCCACCGGGCCTTTCCAGCGTCCGGTCATCCCGCCGATTGCGCCGAAAGATCAGCCGTTCATGCAGATCCACTCGGCCGACTACCGCAACCCGGCGCAACTGCCTGATGGCGCGGTGCTGGTGGTTGGCGCGGGTTCGTCCGGTGTGCAGATTGCCGATGAATTGCAGCGTGCCGGCAAGAAGGTTTACCTCTCAGTCGGCGCCCACGACCGCCCGCCTCGCGCTTATCGCAACCGTGATTTCTGCTGGTGGCTGGGTGTGCTGGGCGAGTGGGATCAAGCGGCGATGAAACCGGGTCGGGAGCACGTGACCATCGCGGTGAGCGGTGCCCATGGCGGCCGCACGGTGGACTTTCGTGGCTTGGCTCATCGCGGCATGACGCTGGTCGGTTTGACTCAATCGTTCAACGATGGCGTGGCGACGTTCCAGGCGAATCTGGCCGACAACCTTGCACGTGGCGATGAGAACTATCTGGCGCTGCTGAATGCTGCCGACGCCTACATCGAACGCAATGGCCTGGACCTGCCGGAAGAACCTGAAGCGCGCCACGCGTTCCCAGATCCGGAGTGCGTCACCCACCCGATCCTTAAACTCGACCTGGCCAAGGTCGGCGTGACCTCGATCATCTGGGCCACCGGTTTTGCCACGGATTACAGCTGGCTCAAGGTTGATGCCTTCGACAACAACGGCAAGCCGCAGCATCAGCGCGGCGTATCGAGCGAGGCTGGTGTGTATTTCCTCGGCCTGCCGTGGCAGTCCCGTCGCGGCTCTTCGTTCATCTGGGGTGTCTGGCATGACGCCAAGTACGTGGCTGATCACATCGCCATTCAGCGCTCTTATCTCGACTACCACGATGCGGCGCAACGCGAGGCTGAACAGGCCCCGGTCGCCCATAAAACCACGGTCAGTGCCTAAGCCTTTTTCTTTTCAGGAGCTTCAAATGTCCACGCCAACCCATACCCGCATTCGCATGTTCAACACCAAGGAAACCTACCCGAACCAGAGCCTGGACAACGACCTGTGCCAAGCGGTCCGCGCCGGTAACACCGTTTATGTTCGTGGCCAGGTCGGGACTGATTTCGAGGGCAGACTAGTGGGTCTGGGTGACCCGCGCGCGCAAACCGAGCAAGCCATGCGCAACGTCAAGCAGTTGCTGGAAGAGGCTGGCAGCGACCTCAGCCACATCGTGAAAACCACGACTTACCTGATTGACCCGCGGTATCGCGAGCCGGTGTATCAGGAAGTGGGCAAGTGGTTGAAGGGCGTGTTTCCGATTTCTACCGGGCTGGTGGTTTCGGCACTCGGGCAGCCGCAGTGGTTGATGGAGATTGATGTGATTGCGGTGATTCCTGAGTAAGCAGCCAAGACCCAGTCGCGGCCTTCGCGAGCAAGCTTCGCTCCTACGTTAGATCTCTGTTTCATGCACGACCCCGATCCTCTGTAGGAGCGAAGCTTGCTCGCGAAGAGGCCCGCCCAGGCACCACACTCTCCAAGGCAACCCAAGGAGCAAAACCATGACCTTCTCCATCACCGCCCGTTGCCCCGAAACCGGTCAGTTCGGCATTGCGATCAGTTCCTCCAGCATCGCCGTCGGCGCCCGTTGCCCGTGGCTGCTGCCGGGTGTCGGCGCCGTGTCCACACAAAACATCACCCTGCCGTCGTTAGGCCCGGAAGTCCTCGCCCTGATGGAGCAAGGCCTCGCCCCTGCCGAGGCGTTGGACAAAGTCCTGACCCGCAACGGCTACAGCCAATACCGGCAGATCACTGCGATTGACCACCTCGGCCAGACCGCCCATTTCAGCGGCGCGCAAACTCTCGGCAACCACAACGCCGTGTCCGGTGAGCAATGCGTCGCCGCTGGCAACATGCTCGCGGACCGCGCGGTGATTGAGGCCATGGTCGAGGCCTTCGAACACGGCGAAGGCCAACTCGCCGACCGCTTGCTCGCGGCTATGAAAGCCGCCATCGCCGCCGGTGGCGAAGCCGGGCCGGTGCATTCGGCGGCGATGGTGGTGGTCGGTGAACTGACCTGGCCGATCATCAACCTGCGGGTCGACTGGGCTGACGAAAATCCCATCGGCCAGTTGGAAAAACTTTGGGACGCTTACCGCCCACAAGTGCAGGACTACATCGACCGCGCCCTCGCCCCCGACAAATCCCCGGGCTACGGCGTCGCCGGAGACGACCGATGAGCAGCAGCCGCGATTTGCTGCAAACCCTGGTGGCGTTCGACACCACGAGCCGCGAATCCAACCTGCACCTCATCGAGTTCGTCCGCAACTACCTCGCGGGTTTCGACGTGCCTTGCGAACTGGTCTACAACGAGCAGCGCAGCAAGGCCAATCTGTTCGCGACCATTGGCCCGGCGGATCGACCGGGCATCGTGCTGTCGGGGCACACCGACGTAGTGCCCGTCGACGGCCAGCCGTGGACGGTTGCGCCGTTTGAACTCACCGAGCGCGATGGCAAGTTGTACGGTCGCGGCACGGCGGACATGAAAGGCTACATCGCTTGCGTGCTCGCCCTTGTTCCGTCGTTGGTGAATGCCACGCTGCGGCTGCCGGTACACATCGCGCTGTCCTACGATGAAGAAGTCGGCTGCCTCGGCGTGCGCTCGTTGCTGGCGGAGCTGGAGCAACGGTCGGTCAAACCGATGCTGTGCATCATTGGTGAACCGACCAAACTTAAACCGGTGCTCGGGCATAAAGGCAAACTGGCGATGCGTTGCGATATTCATGGCGAGGCGTGCCATTCGGCGTATGCGCCGCTCGGGGTCAACGCCATCGAATATGCCGCTGAGCTGATCGGTGAACTGGGGCGGATCGGCAACCGCCTGAAAGCGCCCGAGCATCACGATGCACGGTTCGATCCGCCGTTCAGCACCGTGCAGACCGGGGTGATTTCCGGTGGCAAAGCGTTGAACATCGTACCCGCCGATTGCCGCTTCGACTTCGAAATCCGCGCGTTGCCTTCGCATGATCCGAGTGAGGTTGCGCAGGCATTGAAGGCCTATGCCGAGCAGCAGGTTCTACCGCGCATGCGTGCGGTGAGTGAACAAAGCGAGATTCGATTTAGCCAGTTGTCGGCGTATCCCGGTTTGGCCACCGATGCGCACAGCGAAGCGGCTGAGTTGATCGCCATGTTCTGCGGCTCCCGGGAGTTCGGCACTGTGGCGTTCGGCACCGAGGGCGGCCTGTTCGACGCCGCCGGAATCCCCACCGTCGTCTGCGGCCCCGGCAGCATGGACCAGGGCCACAAACCCGACGAATTTGTCAGCCTCGAACAACTCAACGCGTGCGACGCCATGTTGCAACGGATGCTGCTATCGATCAGCTAAATCAAAATGCATTTGAACACCCAAAAATCCCTGTGGGAGCGGGCTTGCTCGCGAAGGCGGAGTGTCAGTCGACAATGATGTTGCCTGACACTCCGCCTTCGCGAGCAAGCTCGCTCCCACAGGTTTTTCGGCTACCCGGCGACATACATTTTTTAACGTCTATACCCACAATCTTACTAATTTATCTATCCGCCCCCACCGCACATCATCAACTCCAACAAGAAAAGCGTCGCCCCCGTGCGGCGCTCACCGAAGTACGTCCACGTACTCAAAATGCCTTGGAGTCCGTCATGGTTACCACAGCAACAACCGCCGCCCCGCTCATCGAAAAACACACCATCGGCTACGTGCCGCCCGAAGATCGCCACGGCAAAACCCGCGACCTGTTCACCCTCTGGTTCGGCGGCAACATCGCCCCGCTGCCCATCGTCACCGGCGCCCTCGGCGTGCAGATATTCCACCTCAATCTGGTGTGGGGTATCGTCGCCATCCTCGTCGGCCACCTGGTCGGCGGCGTGCTGATGGCGCTGCACTCTGCGCAAGGCCCGCAGATGGGCATTCCGCAAATGATCCAGAGCCGCGCCCAGTTCGGCTCCCTCGGCGCGCTGCTGGTGGTGTTGATCGCCGGCATCATGTACATCGGCTTCTTCGCCTCCAACATCGTCCTCGCCGGCAAATCCCTGCACGGCGTCGTCGACAGCGTCCCGGTGCCGGTGGGCATCGTCATCGGCGCCCTCGGTTCGGGCATCATCGGCATCATCGGCTACCGCTTCATCCACGTGCTCAACCGCATCGGCACCTGGGTGCTCGGCGCCGGCATCGTGCTCGGTTTCGGCTACATCTTCACCCACGTGCAAACCGCCGACTTCCTCACCCGCGGCAGCTTCAACATCTCCGGCTGGCTCGCCACCGTGTCGCTGGCCGCGCTCTGGCAAATCGCCTTCGCGCCCTACGTCTCCGACTACTCGCGCTACCTGCCGGCCAACGTGCCCGTCGCCGCAACGTTCTGGACGACCTACCTGGGCACCGTCCTCGGCTCCAGTCTCTCGTTCATCTTCGGCGCCGTCGCCGTCCTCGCCACGCCCGTCGGCATGGACACCATGGACGCCGTCAAACTCGCCACCGGCTCCATCGGCCCGTTGATGCTCGTGCTGTTCCTGCTCAGCGTCATCAGCCACAACGCCCTCAACCTCTACGGCGCCGTGCTGTCGCTGATCACCCTGATCCAGACCTTCGCCTACCGCTGGATCCCCACCGCCAAAAGCCGCGCCGTGCTTTCGGTCGTCATCCTCGCCGCCTGCTGCTTCGCCGCCGTCGGCGCCTCCGCCAACTTCATCGGCCACTTCGTCGACATGGTGCTGGTGCTGCTCGTGGTGCTGGTGCCGTGGACCGCGATCAACCTGATCGACTTCTATGCGATTCACAAAGGTCAGTACGACATCGGCTCGATCTTCAAGGTCGACGGCGGGATCTATGGCCGGTACAACCCGCAGGCGCTGTTGGCGTATGCGATCGGGATTGCGGTGCAGATTCCGTTTATGAACACGCCGCTGTATGTCGGGCCGATCTCCGAGCACATCAACGGCGCTGACTTGTCCTGGCTGGTCGGCCTGCTGATCACCTCCCCGCTCTACTACTGGCTGGCCAACCGCGACACCGCCTACAAACGCCGCCTCTCAACCGGAAAACTCGCCAATAGCCTATAGGCAAGTGGGACTGCTACGATTTAAACAATCGTAAACGGTCCCCGCTCTTCGTTATGTGGCGGTTTGCAAATATCAGTCGTTAGCTCCGCCACTTCACCCAAGGAACATTGCTTCACTCAAATTCACGATCTCTTGAATAGGTTAAATCTCAACCTTCTCAAGCACGGTTTCAAAACTAATACTTTTAGCATATGCCGGGTCCATAACAGTGCCGTCAGGGCGCCCCCCTTCGGTTTTCACTTTTATAAATTCCCCCTTGACGATACCTTTATCAGAATCCATGTCCTTGATTCGCATCGTGCCTTCGACAATAGTGCCTCCACTTATCATCTCGCTACCGCCTTGGACGAACAGCGCCCCAAAACCTCCAGACCCTACCTTGTAATCAACACCGGCCTGAAAATTGAAATGACTGAAATCCAAACGAAACACCCAATGATTAGGCGCTGCCTCCGGATTGAAACCATAAAAATATCGTTGACCTTCACTTGTAAAGCGGCCATTAATTTTAAATTTCCCAATGGGTGAAAATTCACGATCAGATAATTCAATTTCGAATTTCGCCTTCCAGTCTCCATTCGCTGTTGGTTCGGTCAGCTCCACATCGTCTTTCTGAATACTTTTAACTGTTGTCATAATTGATATCCTATTTTTTATAACGCAGCAGCGACTTAGCGTGCATCTCACAAAAACTAACTAAATAAAAATAAAGATACAGCTGTAGGAAATGACAGTTATTCATATTCATTGGCTATAAACATGCCAGCCTTGAATCGTTTACAGTTATTAAAAATCCCCCTTTGGAACGGGCTTGCCCGCGATGAGCCCGCAACCAACCCCGCTTACATCCCACCCACAAAATCCAAAATTTAATGAACCCTGCCCAGCCTCACCCACCTAACAAAAAGACTATCTGGAGGGTGACCAATGCAAATCGAAACAATCTGGATCGTACTCACAGCCGTTCTTTTGCTGATCGAGTTATGGGCCATCAACCGAGTGCGTAAAGCGGAAGGCAAATCGAGCAACAAACTCTTGTGGATCGTGGTGATCGTGTTTGTGCCGCTGATTGGGGTGGTGGCGTGGGCATTGGCAGGTCCGAAACACACTGAGCACAACCCGCATTCGCCGCAGGCTAGACAATGATGTCGGATGGTCCGCGATAACGATTTGGAAACTGCACAATTCAAAATGACAAAGCCCCGATGATTCGGGGCTTTGTTGTTTCTGGCCATCCGACCCACGTGGGGGGCTGCCAAAAGCCAAAATCTTTTGATTTTCCCTTCCGAAAATCGTGTAGGAAACCACCCTCCGTGGCGAGGGAGCTTGCTCCCGCTGGGCGGCGAAGCGGCCCCAAACCCCGCCAAACTTTTAAACAACACAAACCCCTGGAGCAGCTGGCGAAGCCTGCGTCCGGCTGCGCAGCAGCCGCAAATCCAGCACACACGGTCCATCTGACACTAAACACATTCTGATTTGACGCCATCTACCCAGCCGGATGCTGCCTCCGACATCAGCCAATTACCTCGTTTTCCGTCCTACAAGCCCGTTTGCAGACTCAAAAATCGCCCCCTATATTCGACCCGTCGCTGACCGCAGTTAGCGATAGGGTTTCGCAGCCCAAACAAGAGATGGCCTTAACCGTCGAATGAAAAATCTGGCAAAATTCGCCCGCGTTTCATTTTATGGCGGTTGTGCGTGGGAGACTTTCGAGTCTGCCGGGTGTAGGTCATTTCTCGGTCTGCGAACCCGCGTACAGCTGCCACCCAATTGTTTCGCAGCAAAAAGGTGGCGCTTCTATTTACCTTAATAGAGACCTACCTATGACCATGAACAACCCGCCCCGCCGCTTCACCCCAATGTCCCAAATCGCCACCGACTACCCCGTCCTGCTCATCGACTACGAAGCCCCACTGCGCGAACTCCACAACTGCCTCAGCGAACGCCTCAACGCCGTCCTCAAATACCTCAACCTCATGGCCTGCACCAGCCTCCCCGACTACGCCGAACACGACATCAACACCGTCACCAACATCGCCCGGATCATGGTCCAGGATGTGAGCGATGTGTTTCGGGTGATTGAGCAGCGTGGGTTTGATACACCCAAGAATCAGTGACCAAATTCGAGTCGAAAAAAACCCGCATGGCTGCGGGTTTTTAGCCTTTGGAACGAGTTCGCGAGCGATTCCAGCAAGGTGGATGAAGAAACCCGTCAGCATTACGTCACGCTTTATGCCCGCCCTTGCGCCATGCGCGCAGCCTTCGCTCAGTTCCGCAGCATTCGTCAGAATGAGTTGGACAACAAGGCTTTGATGGCGACGCGGCTCACGATGCCAGTGTGGGCCATCGGCAGCGAAAACTCCTTTGGCACCCATAAAGCGATCGTGATGCGCAATGCGGCGAATAAGGTCACCGAAGTGGTGATTCCGAAGAGGGGCGGGACATTGGCTGATGGAAGAAGCGCCAACACAGACTGTTCAAGCGATTCGTCACTTCATCGCGCAGTGATCGGAAAAGGTCTCGAAGAAGGCCCTGTCTTCAGGGCCACCATGACAACAGCGATCAGTAAACCTGCACCCGCCACAACTCGCGCGACGAAGAAGCCGGCGACATCGGCAGTCGACCGTGCAGCGTTCGATAGTTGTCGATCAGCACCAGATCACCCTCGCTCCATTGATGGGCGATCAGGCAGTCCGGGTCGTAAACCAGCGCGTTGACCTGTTCGAGCAACACTTGCTGAGCCTCCTCGTCATGGTCCTGCACAGACTGGCTCAGGGTCTGCAGTGTCGAGTCGGTGCCCTCTTGGTAACGCAGGATGAGTTCGCCACTGCGGGGGTGATGATCCACCAGGCTGTACATGCGCGGCGAGCCACCGAAGTAGGTCATCTTGGTGTAGTAGGTGATGTTCACCGACTGCCATTGCCGGGCGACTTGCTGCCCGACTTTTCGCAGTACGTTTCGGCTGTCGACGATGGTGGTCTGGCCCTCGCCCGGCTGCGGCGCGGTCTTGCAATACAGCATGAATTTACTGGCGCAGAATTTCGGGTTGCGCTGAACCTGTGCGTCGCTGTCGGGCAGCATGTTCAGGTCCCAGTGCAAAGGCGTTTTCTCCAGAGAGTGCACCACGCCTTGCGGTTTGTCCGCGGGTTTGACCACATGCACGGCGCCGAAGGCCCATTCGTACAGCGTGCCGAAGCGTTCGCAACTGCGAGCAAAACTGTCCTGGTCGTCGAAGCGACAGCCCTTGAGGCAGACGAAACCAAAGGTTTCCACCAGTGCTTCCAGCAGGCCCGTGGACAGTCGTTCGAAACCCTGCCCCAACGGGTCTCGCACCACCAGGCCAAAGAGCGGAAGTTTTTGCAGTTCGTATTCGAAGCCTTTGGCCTGCGGATTTTCCGTTTGGTGGAAGAGCCACGGCCGCCCCTGCCAGGTGACCAGCACATGGTGGTCGAGGTCGACCTGGGCGCGTGCGCGAAGGCTCTGGCTGCCATCGATGTTGCACACCGGCACGGCATGCCAGGGGCTGTCGACACGAGTCAGCCCTTCGGCCAAGCCAAAGGTGAATTTGGGCCCGGCATTGCTGTATTGATGGACCGACAATCGAATGTCATCGCCGAAGAAACGATCCACTGCCGCATTCAATGCCTGCCCGCGAAACATCATCTGGAAGGCTTTGAAATTGATTTGCTGCAGGTACTCGTCCTCGCTCTGCCCGTCTTCACGGCACAAACGCAGGTCGTTGTAGAGGTGACTGCAGAGGTCGTCATGCGCCTGGCTGAGGGATTCATCGTGCCGGCTCTGCTCGATCAGTTCCCCAAGGTTTTTCCAGGGCAGACGGGCCTGCTTGATCAGGCTGGCGCGAACCGACTCGGCACTTTGGGCCTGTGGGAACAGGTCTTCCATGCTGACCCACTGAATCGTATGGGTGGTGCACAGTTCACGCAAAGCCCGGTTGTAGGTCTCGCGAACGTCGTCGGCCACCCCGACGATGTCATTGAATGTCGTGCCGTCACTGAGGATCGACACCACACAACCCGGTGCGTGCAGCGCGGCGATGGCTTGGCCGAGCTGGTCGAGGCGTTCGATGGCGATGACCTCGCCGTAGTCCGGCAGCACGCCGAATGTCTGGTCAATGGCGTTTGGCGACTTGCAGGGAAAGCCTGGCAGTACCAGACGCACCGGCAGGCTCTGATCGAAGCAATGCCCCAGGCGTAGCGCGAGATGCGCCCTGCCTTGTGTGTCGAAACAATCATCGGTGCCTTTGAGCAGATAACCAGCGAGCAAATCGCTGACGGCAGCGATCCATGCGTCTCTATGTTCCATAGAACAACTTCCTTGAGAGTGTGTGTATCAATAGGATTTAACGGTGTCGCCATGATCGGTGAACACATGCGCTGTACCGCAGACTTGCTGCAGAATGCGCAGCAACCCGGCCGGCTGTTCGCAGCAGAAGTTTGGGGCCTGGGCCTGCAATGTAGGGGTAAGGCCATACCCCCAAGTGACCGCCGCCGAGTACATGCCTGCAGCACGGGCGGTCTTCAGATCGATCTCGGTGTCACCGACGAACAAACAGCGTTGCGGATCAACCGACAATCGCTGGGCGGCTTCCCATGCCACCTCCGGCTCAGGCTTGAGCGCCCTGCCCGCGCGATGCCCCAGAATTGTTCCGAAGGTATTCTGTGGAAGCAGTGCATCAGCTACTTGCCGGGCCATTTCCTCGGTCTTGTTGGTCACGATTGCCAGCGGCACTTGTAGCTGGCGACAACCTTCAAGCAAGGCAAGCACACCGCTGAATGGCCGGGAAAATTGAACCAGGTTGTTTTGGTATAGCGTCACATAACGCTGGTGCAGAGCGACCGCATCGGCGATACCAAACTGCGTGGCAACCCGCTCGATCATCGCCGTGACCCCACCGCCGATATAACCCCGCACTGTCTCCGCAGTCAGCGCCGGGCAACCCTGTTCGAGCAACACCTGGTTCAGGCACCAGGTGATGTCAGGCAAGGTGTCGACCAAGGTCCCATCCAAATCGAAGAGTACGGCTTCCACCCGCAACCGAGACGCCATCATTGAGCACTGGCGTAGTGACAAGGGCGCCCTTTGCGGAACACCAGGCGATGGTAGCGCTCATCGACATTGCTGCGTTTTTCGAGCGTGACCACACCCCGCCGCTTGATGGCCACCGAATGCCAGGGCGTGCGCCACAGATCACTGGTTGGCACCAACCGGATACCGATCTTCGTCGAGACCGCCAGTTGCGGGTGAATCGACAGGCGCAGGCAATGCGGGTAGCGCGCCTGTAACAGGGCACTCCAGGCTTCACTGCGCTGGATCACCCGCTGCGAGGCCGGTTTGGCAACTTTCTTCACCGCATTAAGGCTCATGCCAGCGAATACCTTGAGCCCCGAGTAATCCTCGGAAAGAAAGCGATGGATGCCGCAGTACATCAACATCATGTGCGGATCATCCTTGAAGCGCTGCTGCAACAAGACCAAAGACTGGCCATGTTCGATCATCATCTCCTCACGCATGGCGTCCAGACAATCAAGCGGAGGATAGGCATCTCTGAGGTCGAAATGGGCGAACGTGCCGGGATAATGCTGTTCGGCGTAGTCTTGGATAGCATCGGTGTAGGCTTTGACATCCGTATCGGGAACATGCACCAGGTCAGAGAATACATAGCCATCGGAGCAGATATGAATCAGCGCCCCCGGTGCGTAGATCTCCTGGATCTCCTTGCACAGGCGATGTAACTCGTCGATTGCATGATGTTCCGCAAGATCAGGCAGATGGCTGAGGGTTTTCTTGCGGCTGGGCGACTTGCCGGGAAAGGCTGGCAAGACCATTTCGACCTTGCGACCACTCTCGACCGCTTGCATTACCTTCGCTAGATGGGGTTCCAGTACCTGTAACGAAAGTTCGTGATCCTGCCCTGGGGCAAGGTTACGACGTTGAAACAAGCATCCTAGGATTTGCTGGGCAATGTTCATGTGCGCGATGTTCTGATGCTCATGCACCAGCTGACCGCACACCTGTTGAGCAACGGTGTTTGAACCCTGCATAGACAATCCCTTGTGTGGTGAATAACGGCCATTTTTTGGCCGTCAGCAGATATTCCTTACCTGCGGGCGGCTAAATTCCTACAAGTCGTTAGGGCTGTCAATCGTGGCAATCAGGAATATTTCGGCCTGCACGAGCCCCCCCGAGTCTGCCGTCGGTCAAGCAATCAACCCTGTCTAGCCTAAAAAAGCCCTTTCACCATAGGAACACAAGCCAGTTGAAGCCCGGAGGGCGAATGGTAAATAGCAGGTTCGTCACCAACGAAACCGCAGCGCCGGTAAAAGTCAGCGGCGTTCAATGTGGCGTCCAGATTGACTTCCCTCAGCCCCAGTTCCCGCGCCCGGTTTTCAAGGTAGTTCAGGATTCCCACGCCGATGCCTTGCCCCATGAAACCTGGCAGCACAAAGATCGCGCCGATTTCACTGTTCTCCAGATCAAGCATCCCTGTCGCCACCGGTTCACCCTGAATACAACCCAGGTAAAAGTGTTTTTCCATAAGGTCGCTGTACCCGTCCTTGGCGGCTCCGGCCGTCCAGGCAAGCATTTGTTCTGCGGTATAAGCGCCGATGCATTGGTGCCGTATCGCTTGAAGGCGGATATCGAATGCCGTTTGGGCATCGCTGGGCTGGGCGCGTCTGATCTCGAACATTTCATTCTCCTTTAGCCATTTGTGGACGGAGAACTAAAAAACTCCGTCCATTTCTGGCGGGGCCTTGGGTAACTACGTCAAATCCTGTGAACGCGTGACCTCACGGCCCGCCAGAGGCGGTCATGGAGGAGCACATCATGTTCATGCTGCAAATGTAGGTCATGGATCGATAGTGTTTTGGATGATCCGGGTTGTCAATTTTGAAGAGGGAAATAAATGCGTCCCCTTTTTCCCTTTCCGAGAAACCAGCCTCCGTGGCGAGGGTGCTTGCTCCCGCTGGACGGCGAAGCCGTCCCTGCCTCCTCACGTCACGATTTTGTACTATTTTTATAGATTCTCTGGATTGACCGCTCCTGATCAGAACGGGCTGACGGTCATCAATGATCCGTAACAGGAGGTCGCATCATGAAGCGCTTGCTGGGGTCCCTTGGATTCTCATCGTTACTGGTGGCATCGGCGGTGTTCGCTCATCACGGCTGGAGTGAGTACGACTCGAGCAAAACCTTGCAGCTGGACGGAACGATCGAGGAATCCGGTTATTCCCACCCGCATGGGTTTGTTCGCCTGAAGACTGACGACAAGACCTGGAACGTCGTGCTGGCGCCACCATCGCGCATGGAGAACCGTGGTCTTTCCAGGGAAATGCTGACTGTCGGCAAGCGGGCTATGGTGGTTGGCTATCAGAATCGCAACAAACCCGATGAACTGCGCGCAGAAAGCATCACGGTCGACAACAAAACCACTGAGTTACGCTGATGCAATCAACTGGCACCAGCGGTGGATCGGGTCTGGAAGGCTGGCTGGACTATGTGGGTGACTCGCAACTCGGGTCGGCCATGCGAAGCGAAATATGGCTGTATCCGATAGTCGAGGTGGTTCACATCCTTGGTTTCGTGGTGCTTGTCGGCTCTGTCGTCATGTTCGACCTGAGGGTTCTCGGGCTGTCGAAAGGTCTTCCGGTGACGGCACTGGCTCGTCACCTCCTGACATGGGGAGTAGCGGCCCTGCTATTGATAGTCCCGGCTGGGCTGATGATGTTTTCAGCACATCCGCACGACTTCGCATCCAACGGCGTTTTTATTCTGAAGCTTTGCTTGATCGGTATTGCGGGCCTCAATGCGGCTCTTTTTCACGTGGGTGTCTTCCGTTCAGTAGCCCGGTGGAACACCGACACCGCGGCGCCTGGAATAGCGAAAATCCAGGCGATTTTTTCGATTATGTTATGGATCAGCGTGGTGCTCTGCGGTCGACTGCTGGCCTACACCTGACAGGGCGACATGGAAAAAAGGGACCAGATCTATTTTTTCACTTTCAACAAATAGTATTAGAGTGCCCACCTCAAACCGCTACGGACAGAACCCCCCATGAAACCGGTGTACTCAGGCTCGCTCCTGCTTCTGATTACGGGTTGCTCGCCGATCCCGCAATACGAAACCCCTGCCAATGCCCCCCAAGCGCAGATTCGCAGTGAAATGGACGCACTAACCAACCGTCGCAACTACCTGACCCTTAGCGCAGCGCCGACCACGGCCTGCAAGTACGGAAGGTCGGTACCCGTGACACCCGCTCGGGAACTATTCTCGGTCAGCGGTGGGCACCCTTCGAAACCCGAAGGTTTTCGAGCTATCGAAGCGGGTAAACCGATCCACCTGGTGCTGGAGGGCGGAGCCAGCGGAAACCGCAGATGCACGGTCGATTTTGTCAGTGAGTTCATGCCGGGCGCCCGCTATGTGATCAAGGGTGGCATCAGCGATGGCCCCAATGTCATGAGCGGCTGCCAGATCAACATCGTTGATCTGGATTCCAGAGCTCGACTCTTTCAGGCTAAGCAGTCACCGGCCAACGGCTGTGCTCTGGATCGGTTATCACTGCCTATGCCTTGAGCGCGCTGACCGATTGAGCGCTGTCATCTATTCCGTTACTGATCGTCGGGCCCTCAACGGCGTCGGCATCAGCGTTTGTCATTTTCGTTCCTTGAAAAAGTGATCGCATCCTGGCGATTGATAAGCTAAACAGCGGCATGGCTAATGATCAAACATCAGTCCAACAGTGCAACCTTCTTCAGCAGCTCGTACAACCCGACAGGAACCAGCGGTGTATCGCCAGCAATACTGTCGAGCGGCAGCCACTTTGCAATAAAGGCAGCACCATCGCTTTCTTGAGCGTTCAAGTGGGGCCGTTCATAGACGCTGGCATCCACGAATTTCGCATCGTAGACCTGCACGATTTCGTGCCCTGGCGTGCCGGCAAAGGTGAAGATGTTTTCGAGTGTGCCGAGTAAGCGAACATCGGTGATGGATAAACCGAGTTCTTCATCGACTTCACGTATTACGGCTTGGGCGCTGGTTTCGCCAAACTCGATTCCGCCACCGATTGGGCGCAAGAATGGCTTTCCAGTAATGGGGTCATACGCTTCGTTGACCAGTATCTTGCCATCGTGATGGAAGATGCAGAGTGCGAGGGGGCGGATGCGGTGTGTAGTCATGAAGTGAAGTCCATTTACTTTGTTTAAACCCTGTAGCGGGTGCTTCCATTTGGCATGGATGGTGGCCGCGGACGCAGCCTTCGGCAACTGCTACAGGGTAGTGTCCATTTTGAGATCAGAAGTTGGCTGGAGTATTGGCGCTGATGATTTCCGCCTCATCCTGGCCGATATTGCGAAACTTGTGAGGCAACGTCGTCGGAAAGTAATACCCATCCCCGGCATTCAGCACACTGATCTGTCCATCAACCGTCAGCTCAACCGTCCCACGAGTGACAAGCCCACACTCCTCCCCTTCCGAATGCACAATCGGCTCTTCCCCCGAACTCGCCCCCGGCGCGTATTGCTCGCGCAACAAGCGCATCTGCCGGCTCGGTACCGAAGCGCCAATCAACAACAACCGCAGCCCATGACGCCCAAGATCCGGCTGTTCATTGGCACGGAACACGTATTGATGTTCGCGCGGCGGCTGGTCGAAGGTGAAGAAGTCCGCCAAAGACATCGGTATGCCTTCGAGCAGTTTTTTCAGGGAGCTGACGGAGGGGCTGACGCGATTCTGTTCGATCAGGGAGATGGTGGCATTGGTGACGCCGCTACGCCGGGCCAGCTCGCGCTGGGAGAGTTTGTAGCTTTCGCGTACTAATTTGAGTCGTGAGCCCGTGTCCATGACAGCCTTATGCGAGAAATACTTAAGGGTTATGGGGGTGGATGGCGGGCGACTTTTGGCCGCGAAAGTACCGCTTCCCTGTCCCGGAAATGTGAAAGGCGGGTATTAAATCACGTTTGGTGGTGTTGCTCAGCAGGTTCGATGTGTGGGTGGGTGAAAAGGTTGTTCGGTCTATTACCAGCCGGCAATTCTGCGGAAATTTTGGCAGGTGAGCTGGTTTGCGATAGCGGTGTGCCCGGTAGGATTGATGGCGGCTGAATTGGCCTCATCGCGAGCAAGCTCGCTCCCACATTTGGGCGGTGGTGTTTTTGGAATCTGTGTATGGCGCCGAATGGAGGTGATTGGGATGGCCTCTTCTCGAGCAGACTCGCTCCCACGGTTTGGTCCCGGTCGTATACAAGCTTTGTACTCGCCATAGATCTCCTGTGGGAGCGGGCTTGCTCTCGAAAGCGGTGTGTCAGCCACTTCAATGGCGACTGACAGGGCCCCTTCGCGAGCAAGCCCGCTCCCACATTTGATCTGTGGTGTTACTACATTATCTGCTCCGGGCTTAGATGCCGAACCGGTCACGCAGCGCGTAATACGCGGCGCCCATGGCGGTGAGTGGGGCCTGGAAGGTGCGGCCGCCGAGCATGGGCATGTGCGGGAGCGAGGCGAACGCGTCGAAGCGTTCGGCGTCGCCGCGGATCATTTCCGAAATCAGTTTGCCGGCCAGGTGTGAGCAGGTGACGCCGTGGCCGCTGTAGCCTTGCATGTAGTAGGCGTTTTTTTCGATGCGGCCGAATTGCGGCATGCGGGACATGGTCAGCAGGAAGTTGCCGGTCCAGCGGTAGTCGATCTTCACGTCCTTCAGTTGCGGGAAGGTCTTGAGGATTTTCGGCTTGATCAGTTGCTCGATGTCGTCCGGTTCGCGGGCGCCGTAGACTACGCCGCCGCCGTACAGCAGGCGGTTGTCGGCAGTGAGGCGGTAGTAGTCGAGCAGGTAGTTGCAGTCTTCGACGCAGTAGTTGTTTTTGATCAGGCTGCGCGCAACCTTCTCGGACAACGGCTCGGTGACAACGATTTGCGAGCCGCACGGCATGCTTTTGCGCGTGACGCGGTTGTCGAGGTCTTGCGGCAGGTAGGCGTTGCCGGCGATCAGCAGGTACTTGGCGCGGACCAGGCCTTTGGCGGTGCGCACGGTGATCGGTTCACCGTAGGTGATTTCAACCGCTGCAGATTGTTCGTAGATTTTGCCACCGAGGCCGATGATGGCCGAGGCTTCCCCGAGGGCCAGGTTCAGCGGGTGGATGTGGCCGCCCTGCATGTCGAGCAGGCCGCCGACGTAGTTGTCGCAACCGACTTCGCGCTTGATGTCAGCCGCGTCGAGCATCTTCAGGTTTTTGTTGCCGTAGCGTTCCCAACTGCTCTTCTGCTCGGCCAGGCCTTTGAGCTGCTTCTTGTTCAGCGCGGCGAAGATGCCGCCCGGCTTGTAGTCGCACTGGATGTCGTAATGTTGTATGCGCTGACGGATGATGTCGGCGCCTTCGAAGATCATGCTGCCGAGGACTTCGGCGGTTTTGTCGCCGTAGCGTTCTTCAATTACGTCAACGTCGCGGCTGTAAGAGTTGACCAGTTGGCCGCCGTTGCGACCGCTGGCGCCGAAACCGACTTTGGCGGCTTCGAGCACGGTCACGCTGTAACCCGCTTCGCAGAGGAACAGGGCCGAGGACAAACCGGTGTAGCCGGCGCCGATCACGCAGACGTCGCAATCGACCGCTTGTTCCAGCACCGGAAAGTCGCCGGTGAAGTTGCGGGTGGCGGCGTAGTAGCTGTTTACATGTGTTGTTTGTTTCATACGTTTCTCCGATGGCCGCAGGATGGCCTGCGACCGCCGCTGTAGAGGTATTAGAGCTTGATCCAGGTCGCTTTGAGTTCGGTGTATTTGTCGAACGCGTGCAGCGATTTGTCCCGACCGTTACCCGACTGCTTGTACCCGCCGAACGGCGCGGTCATGTCGCCGCCGTCGTACTGGTTGACCCAGACGCTGCCGGCGCGCAAACCGCGGGCGAAGGTGTGGGCCTTGCTCAGGTTGCTGGTCCAGACGCCAGCGGCCAGGCCGAAGATGCTGTCGTTGGCAATCGCCAGGGCTTCTTCAGCGGTGTCGAAGGTGATCAGCGACAACACCGGGCCGAAGATTTCTTCACGGGCGATGGTCATGGCGTTGGTCACGCCGTCGAAAATCGCCGGTTCCACGTACAGGCCACCGGTGGCTTCAAGGGTGCGGCTGCCGCCGGCGATCAGTTGCGCGCCCTGGTCTTTGCCGATCTGGATGTAGCGCAGCACGTTGTCCAGTTGGCGCTGATCGACGACTGCACCGACGGTGGTTTCTGGATCGAGGGCGTGCCCCGGTTTCCAGGCTTGCAGCGCTTCCACCAGCAGTGGAATGAATTGCTCGCGAATCGAACGCTCTACCAGCAAGCGCGAACCGGCGGTGCAGACCTCGCCCTGGTTGAAGGCAATCGCACCGGCCGCCGCTTGTGCTGCCGCGCGCAGATCCGGCGCGTCGGCGAACACCACGTTCGGGCTCTTCCCCCCAGCTTCGAGCCAGACGCGTTTCATGTTGCTTTGCCCGGCGTAGATCAGCAGTTGCTTGGCAATCGCAGTCGAGCCGGTGAAGGCCAGCACGTCGACGTCCATGTGCAACGCCAGCGCCTTGCCGACGGTGTGACCGTAGCCTGGCAGAACGTTGAACACGCCGTTCGGGATGCCCGCTTCCAGAGCAAGCTGCGCGATGCGGATGGCAGTCAGTGGCGACTTTTCCGAAGGCTTGAGGATGAACGAGTTGCCTGCGGCGAGTGCCGGTGCGAACTTCCAGCTGGCCATGATCAACGGGAAGTTCCACGGCACGATGGCGGCGACCACGCCCGCAGGTTCGCGGGTGATGAGGCCGAGTTGATCGTGTGGCGTGGCGGCGACTTCGTCGTAGATCTTGTCGATGGCCTCGGCGCTCCAGCGGATCGCGTTGGCGGTCGCCGGGATGTCGATGTTCATCGAATCGTTGATCGGCTTGCCCATGTCGAGGGTTTCGAGCAGGGCGAGTTCTTCCTGGTTGGCCAGGATCAGGTCGGCGAAGCGGATCAGAATGCGCTTGCGCTCGGCCGGGGCAAGGTTAGCCCAGATGCCTGAATCGAAGGTGCGGCGCGCGACGGCGACGGCTTCATTCGCATCGGCTTCGTCGGTACTGGCGACGTTGGCCAGGAAACGGCCGTCGACCGGGCTGATGCATTCGAAGGTGTCACCGCTGAGTGCTGCGCGGTATTGGCCGTCGATGAAGGCGCGGCTTTCGATGGTTAAGGACTGGAAGCGTTGTTCCCAGTCGCTGCGAGTGTTTGTCATTGTTGTGACTCGACGCAGAGGAATAGTTGATCGTCAGTTAAAACTTGAAATGCAATCCCCTGTGGGAGCGGGCTTGCTCGCGAAGGGGGAGTGTCAGTCGACATCATCGTTGGCTGATATACCGCCTTCGCGAGCAAGCCCGCTCCCACAGGTGATTCACCAGCCGTCAGACCGTGTGCAGGTACCAGTTGTACTCAAGATCGGAGATGGAGTTCTCGAACTCGGCCAGCTCGCTTTCCTTGCACGCCACGAACACGTCGATGTACAGCGGGTCGATGTATTTGGCCATGACTTCGCTGTCGTCCAGCTCGCGCAGTGCATCGCGCAGGTTGTTCGGCAGGCTCTGCTCGTTCTGCTCGTAGCTGTTGCCTTCGACCGGTGCGCCCGGCTCGATTTCGTTGGTCAAGCCGTGGTGAATACCGGCCAGCACCGAGGCCATTAGCAAGTACGGGTTGGCATCAGCGCCGGCTACGCGGTGTTCGATGCGCACCGAGTCCGGCGAACCGGTCGGCACTCGCACGGCAACGGTACGGTTGTCGATGCCCCAGCTCGGCGAGTTCGGCACATAAAACTGCGCGCCGAAGCGGCGGTACGAGTTGACGTTCGGGCACAGGAACGCCATCTGCGCCGGCAGGGTCTCGAGCACACCGCCGATCGCGTGTCGCAGCGCGGCGTTCTGCTCGGGATCCTCGCTGGCAAAGATGTTGTTGCCTTCTTTATCGAGAATCGAAATGTGCACGTGCAAACCATTGCCCGCCTGGCCAGGATACGGCTTGGCCATAAACGTGGTGTCCATCTCGTGGTCGTAGGCGATGTTCTTCACCAGACGCTTGAGCAACACCGCGTAGTCGCAGGCCTTGATCGGGTCATTGACGTGATGCAGGTTCACTTCGAACTGCGCCGGGGCGCTTTCCTTGACGATGGCGTCGGCAGGAATGCCCTGCTCTTTCGCGCCTTCGAGGATGTCTTGCAGGCAATCGACGTATTCGTCGAGGTCGTCGATCAGGTAGACCTGGGTCGACACCGGACGCTTGCCCGACACCGGCGAACGCGGTGACTGCGGACGACCGTTCACGTTGTCCTGGTCAATCAGGTAGAACTCCAGCTCGAACGCCGCGCAGATGGTCAGGCCAAGCTCGTCGAACTTGCGCACCACGTTGGCCAGCACTTCGCGCGGATCGGCGAAGAACGCCTCGCCTTCCAGTTCGTGCATGGTCATCAGCAACTGAGCGGTTGGGCGCTTCTGCCACGGCTCGATGCTCAGGGTGCCAGGGATGGGAAAGCAGATCCGGTCCGAGTCGCCGATATCCAGACCCAGGCCGGTGCTTTCCACCGTAGAACCGTTGATGTCCAGGGCAAACAGTGACGCCGGAAGGTTGATGCCTTTTTCGTAAACCTTATGAAGACTGGTGCGCTCGATGCGCTTGCCGCGCACCACACCGTTCATATCCGCAATCAGAAGGTCGACGTACAAAACCTCAGGATATTTCTTAAGGAATGCGTTTGCTTCGTTGAGTTGAACGGCACGCAGAGGGACCGACATTTTGCACCTATTAGCTGTTAATTATTATGTTCACTACCTTATTGCGAGCCCAGTCAACCCGAACGGCAAAGTGAAGTCAATAGCGAACACTTGCCCGCTCAACCTTTATTTTCGGGCCTTTTATGGGCACGAGAGTGCTAATCAAGTCCTGCGTACCGCGTAAACCCTCAGGATCAGACGCACGGCGTTTAGAATTTTTTACATGAGAGTTGTTAATTAAAATCAACAAGGCTAAGCTCCGGAAAAGCTCGTTCAAGTGTGAAACTTCGAGGTGATAAAAATGGCATTCAAGCCATTGATCGGCGTTACTGCGTGCGTCAAACAGATTGGCCTGCACCCCTACCACGTCAGCGGCGACAAGTACTTGCGTGCTGTCAGCGTCGCGGCTTTGGGGCTGCCTGTGATCATTCCTTCCTTAGGCGAACTGACTGAAATCGACGATGTGCTCGCGCATCTCGACGGTCTGCTGCTGACCGGCTCTCCCTCGAATGTGGAACCTTTCCACTATCAAGGCCCGGCCAGCGTCCCCGGCACGGATCACGATCCGGCGCGGGACGCCACCACCCTTCCTTTATTGCGTGCAGCCATTGCGGCGGGCGTGCCGGTGCTCGGCATCTGCCGCGGCTTCCAGGAAATGAACGTGGCGTTCGGTGGCAGCCTGCATCAGAAGGTGCATGAACTGCCCGGCATGCTCGATCACCGGGAAGCCGACAGTCCGGAGCTGGCGGTGCAATACGCACCGGCGCATGCGGTGACGGTACAACCGGGTGGCGTGTTCGAAACGCTGGAGTTGCCGGCCGAGTTCATGGTCAATTCGATTCACAGCCAAGGCATTGATCGACTGGCTCCAGGCTTGCGCTCGGAAGCCATCGCGCCGGACGGTTTGATCGAGGCGATTTCGGTGGAACACAGCAAGGCGTTTGCCGTCGGCGTGCAATGGCATCCGGAATGGCAGGTCCTGTCGAATCCGCCTTACTTGAGTATTTTCCAGGCGTTCGGCGATGCGTGCCGGCGACGGGCCGCGCTGCGTAAAACCCGCTGACCTAAAACACAAATTTACTGCCCCCGCGAGTCAGGCGGGCGTGCCTTTGCGCGTCCGTCCTTCGCGATGACAACACACTGCAATAACAACAAGTACGACCCCGGCAGCCAGGACGGCGGCGCCGAATAAGCCCGAACGGTATGGATCAGGCGAGCGCAATCCCTTGTAGGAGCGAGGCTTGCCCGCGAAGGCGGTGTATCAGGTAACGATGATGTCGACTGACACGCCGTCTTCGCGGGCAAGCCTCGCTCCTACAGGGTCCGCGCTCTGGCTGGCATCGCACGGTTTGGGCTTGCAATCCACTCTTAAGTCAGGCCGCGTTGGCCCGACGACTGAAACCTGTTGGGAGTTTCACATGGCAAACGCCTCCAGCATCTACAGGAAGGCTCTTGAAGGTCACCAGACATCGAAAAAGGTGCTGGTGAAAGTCGACCGCGTCACCAAGAAATTCGACGAAACCTGCGCAGTAGACGATGTCTCGCTCGAGATCCATCAAGGCGAGATCTTCGCCCTGCTCGGTGGTTCCGGTTCCGGCAAATCGACCCTGCTGCGCATGCTCGCCGGCTTCGAGCGCCCGACCGAGGGCCGGATTTTCCTCGATGGCGTGGACATCACCGACATGCCGCCGTACGAACGGCCGATCAACATGATGTTCCAGTCGTACGCGCTGTTCCCACACATGACCGTGGCACAGAACATCGCCTTCGGCCTCAAGCAGGACCGCTTGCCCGCCAGCGAAATCGACGCCCGCGTTGAAGAGATGTTGCGCCTGGTACACATGACCCAGTACGCCAAACGCAAACCCCATCAGTTGTCGGGTGGTCAGCGTCAGCGCGTGGCCCTCGCCCGCTCCCTGGCCAAACGTCCGAAGCTGTTGCTGCTCGACGAACCGATGGGCGCACTGGATAAAAAGCTGCGTTCGCAGATGCAACTGGAGCTGGTGGAAATCATCGAGCGGGTCGGTGTGACCTGCGTGATGGTGACCCACGACCAGGAAGAGGCCATGACCATGGCCCAGCGCATTGCGATCATGCACCTGGGCTGGATCGCGCAGATCGGCAGCCCGGTCGACATTTATGAAGCACCGGTCAGCCGCATGGTCTGCGAATTCATCGGCAACGTGAACGCCTTTGAAGGCACCGTTGTGGAAGACCTTGAAGGTCACGCGATCATTCACAGCCCGGATCTGGAGCAGAAGATTTACGTCGGTCACGGCGTCAGCACTTCCGTGCAGGACAAGTCGATCACCTACGCGATCCGCCCGGAAAAAATGCTGGTCAGCACCCTCAAGCCGGACACCCGCTACAACTGGTCCGAAGGCAAAGTGCATGACATCGCCTACCTCGGCGGTCACTCGGTGTTTTACGTCGAGCTGCCTGGCGGCAAGGTCGTGCAATCGTTCATGGCCAACGCCGAACGCCGTGGCGCCCGTCCGACCTGGGACGACAAAGTCTACGTGTGGTGGGAAGACGACAGCGGCGTGGTACTGCGCTCATGAAAACACTCAATCAGCAGTTCATGCGGCTGATGCCGAGTGGTCGAAAGCTCGTCATCGGAATTCCGTTCCTGTGGCTTTGCCTGTTTTTCCTGTTGCCGTTCTTCCTGGTGATGAAGATCAGCTTCTCGGAAGCGGCGCTGGCCATTCCTCCTTACTCAGAGATCTACACCTTCGCCGAGCAGAAATTTCAGCTATTGCTCAACATCGGTAACTACTTGCTGCTGACCCAAGATGAGCTGTACATCTCGGCTTACTTCGGCTCGTTGAAGGTCGCGTTTTTAAGCACGCTGATGTGCCTGGTGATCGGTTTCCCGATGGCCTACGCGATCACCAAGGCGAACAAGGAAACGCAAAACGTTCTGCTGTTGCTGATCATGATGCCGACCTGGACCGCAATCCTGATCCGCGTGTATGCGTGGATGGGCATCCTCAGCAACAACGGTTTGCTCAACGGTTTTTTGATGTGGACCGGGCTGACGGATCACCCGATCGAGATCCTCAACACCAACACGGCCGTGTACATCGGCGTGGTGTATGCGTATCTGCCGTTCATGGTGTTGCCGCTGTACGCCAACCTGGTCAAGCACGATCAGAGCCTGCTGGAAGCCGCGTCTGACCTGGGTTCGAGTAACTTCAACAACTTCTGGAAAATCACCGTGCCGCTGGCCAAGAACGGGATCATTGCAGGCGCAATGCTGGTGTTCATTCCGGTGGTCGGTGAGTTCGTGATTCCGGAGCTGTTGGGCGGCCCGGAGACACTGATGATCGGTCGCGTGCTGTGGCAAGAGTTCTTCAATAACCGCGACTGGCCGGTGGCGTCTGCCCTGGCGGTGGTGATGCTGTTGATCCTGATTGTGCCGATTCTGCTGTTCAACCGCAGCCAGGCCAAAGAGATGGAGGCACGGGGATGAAACGTTTTGGATTTTCAAAGTTGATGCTGGTGTTCGGCCTGTCGTTTATCTACCTGCCGATGTTGATTCTGGTGATTTACTCGTTCAACGCCTCGAAACTGGTGACGGTGTGGGGCGGCTGGTCGTTCAAGTGGTACGCCGGGTTGCTCGACAACACGCAACTGATGGGCTCGGTGGTGCGCTCGCTGGAAATCGCCTGCTACACCGCGATTGCCGCTGTTGCGCTGGGGACGTTGGCAGCGTTTGTGCTGACGCGGGTGACGCGCTTCAAGGGTCGTACGCTGTTTGGCGGCCTGGTGACGGCGCCGTTGGTGATGCCGGAAGTGATCACCGGTCTGTCGCTGTTGCTGCTGTTCGTGGCGATGGCGCAGTTGATCGGTTGGCCGATGGAGCGTGGCATCGTCACGATCTGGATCGCCCATACCACGTTCTGTGCGGCGTATGTGGCGGTGGTGGTCTCCGCGCGTTTACGTGAGCTGGATTTGTCCATCGAAGAAGCGGCCATGGACCTCGGGGCGAAGCCGTTCAAGGTGTTTTTCCTGATCACCATCCCGATGATCGCGCCTTCACTGGCGGCCGGCGGCATGATGTCGTTTGCCTTGTCGCTGGATGATTTGGTGCTGGCGAGCTTCGTGTCCGGCCCGGGCTCGACGACCTTGCCGATGGAAGTGTTCTCGGCGGTGCGCTTGGGTGTGAAGCCTGAGATCAACGCCGTGGCCAGTCTGATTCTGTTGGCCGTTTCGATCGTGACGTTCATGGTCTGGTACTTCAGCCGCCGCGCCGAAGCCAACCGCAAACGTGCGATCCAGGAAGCGATGGACCAGACCGCCAGCGAATCGTGGCAGCAACCTGAAAAGAAAATGGCAGGAGCGACAGCCTAGTGCATCTGGTGAGTTAACTGTGGCGAAGGAGCTTCTGTGGTGAGAGGGATTTTTGTGGCGAGAGGATTTATCCCCGTTGGGTCGCGTAGCGGCCCCACAACCTGCAACCTAGGTGTATCAGATACACCTGTTTCACAGGTTTACGACTGCTTCGCAGCCGAACGGGGATAAATCCCCTCGCCACAGGCAAAGCTCCTCACTACAGGTAAATCCCCTACTACAGGGTTCTGTATTCACTGCTTTTTGCTGTGTGATTTTGAATAAAAAGAATTGGAGTTGTACCGATGAAAATGTTTGGCAGGACTCTGCTGACACTGTCCTTATTGGGCGCGATTGCCACGGTTGCCCAGGCCAATGACAAGGTTCTGCGCGTCTACAACTGGTCGGATTACATCGCACCGGACACGGTCAAGAAGTTCGAAGACGAGACCGGCATTCGCGTGACCTACGATGTGTTCGACAGCAATGAAACCCTTGAGGCCCGTCTGCTCGCGGGCAAATCCGGCTACGACATCGTTGTGCCGTCCAACAGTTTCCTGGCCAAGCAGATCAAGGCCGGTGTCTATCAGGAACTGGACAAGTCGAAGCTGTCGAACTGGAAAAACCTCAACCCGGTGCTGCTGAAAAACGCTTCCGCGAGCGACCCGAATAACGGCCACGCCTTCCCGTACATGTGGGGGTCGATCGGCATCGGCTTCAACCCGGCCAAGGTCAAGGAAGTGCTCGGCGCCAATGCACCGACCAACTCCTGGGACCTGCTGTTCAAACCGGAAAACGCCGAAAAACTGAAAGCGTGCGGCATCAGTTTCCTCGACTCGCCGACGGAAATGCTCCCAGCGGCCCTGCATTACCTGGGTTACCCGGTGAACTCGCAGGACAAGGGGCAGATCGCTGAAGCTGAAGCGCTGTTCATGAAGATTCGCCCTTCGGTGGCGTATTTCCATTCGTCGAAATACATCTCCGACCTGGCTAACGGCAACATCTGCGTCGCGGTCGGTTACTCCGGCGATGTGCTGCAAGCCAAGGCTCGCGCTCAGGAAGCGGGCGACAAGGTGAAGATCGAGTACAGCATTCCGAAAGAAGGCGCCGGCAGCTTCTACGACATGGTTGCCATCCCACGGGACGCGGCGAACGTGGAAAACGCCTACCTCTTCATGAACTTCCTGATGCGCCCGGACATCATCGCCGAGATCACCAACAACATCGGCTACAGCAATGCCAACGCGGCGGCTACGCCGCTGGTGGATAAGGCAATCCGGGATGATCCGGGATCGTACCCGCCGCAAGACGTGATGGCGACGCTGTATGCCATTCCGGATATGCCGATTGGCGTTCAGCGGGTGATGACCCGGGGTTGGACGCGGGTGAAGCTCGGGAAGTAATTGCGCGCGCCCATTGTAGGAGCGAGGCTTGCCCGCGAAGGCGGTGTGCCAGTCACCATCAATGTTGAATGTGATGGCCTCTTCGCGGGCAAGCCTTGCTCCTACGGGGACGTAGGCATGACACAAATATTGGGGTTTTACCTGTTTTCCGTTCACGCAGCGCCTTACCACCGCTGCACGCCTCTCTGACGAACGGCCTCACCTGGCTTCCTCGGTTCAGGTGAATTCGGGCGCCCTCCTCGGGCGCCTTTTTTTATGAGGGGACGAGCGGCCATTCGGCCAGTGCCCGATACCGCCCCTTATGGGATTCAAACAAGACAAAGCGATCAGCCCGCAGGAAAAACTCGGGCGGCGTCGCGGACTCAGGCACCGGCACTCGATAGTCGCGCATCAACGTCAAATGCGGCCGAAACTCTTTCGGCGCATCCTCAAACCCGAACGGCAACATCGCCTGTTCCAGCGCATACACCAGACGCAGCAACTCCGGCGGTGCCTGCTCCGGCGCCAGCACCAGAACCCCTGCCCTGCGCCAGACATCCATTCGATCCAGCGCCAACCTCAACGGCGCACCCTGTACGCGAACATTTGCCGCAGCCGTGCAGATCTCGCCGATTTGCGCCACCGCCACGGCCCCCAAAAACAACAACGTCAGGTGGAAGTTTTCCGCCGGCACCGGGCGCCCGCTGCGCAGCTCAAGTGCGCTGCGCCACTGGGCAATGGCCTTGCGTTGCTCGGGCGGGCAATGGAGTGCGAAAAACAGCCGTTTGGACGGTTCATGGGATTCGTCAGTCATGCCTGGCAGCTCCTGACATGCACGTTATAGTTGAACCAGCCGAATTCAACGGGAGGGGGCCATGCGAGCAATCATCAGCAAAGAGCCATGGTGGGCGATGCCACCGAAACCGGGCCAGGATGAGTCCGAGCTGGAATGGGGCTGGCTGGTTCACTATAGCGAAGGTGAGCCGCGCTTCGAGTTCGTGAGGGAGCGGCCGACGGACAGTGAGATCCGCAACCGCAAAAGTTGCAGGATCACCCCGTCGGCGGAGTGATCCTTTGGTCGGGATCAGGCCTTCACGATCACTTCGAAACCACCAAAGACCAGGCGCTGACCATCGAAGGGCATCGGATTGACGTCCGACTGCATGCGCGGATCGTTCATGAGTTTGTCCATGCCCGCATTACGGGTGGCCTTATCGGGCCAAATGATCCAGCTGAACACCACGGTTTCGTCTTCCTTGAGTTTCACCGCCATGGGAAACGAGGTCACCTTGCCGTCCGGCACATCGTCTCCCCAGCACTCTGTGACGCTGAGCGCGCCGCTTTCCTTGAAAATGACGGCGGCGGTTTCGGCGTGTTTCTTGAATTTCTCGCGATTGGCGGTGGGTACGGCAGCGAGGAAGCCATCAACGTAGGACATGGTGTTTCTCCTTCGGTTATGGAACGGTCTGCTGGTTAGTCGATTCCGCAGGGCTCCAATCGACAGCGCCGATGCCCAAACTGACAGGCGGTACATCGGCACTCCCCGCCAGGCTGCCCTCGATCTGCGCAGCCAGGTAAAACGTTCCCGCCATCACGCCGGTGGTCGGGTTCTGCACAAGCTTCATCCAGGCCTTGTCGAACGTATTGCCCAGGCTGCTGCGAATCAGCGCCTCGCTGTCCGGCCGGTCGGCGGCCTGAATCATCGCGCGGATCCCCGCCACCCCCACCGTAATCAATCCCCCCGCGAGTTTTCCGGCCGCCGCAGCAACGGCACTGGCTGCGCCTCGAGGGGCCATTTCGGCTTCCATCCGTTGGCTGGCGCGCTTGGCCACCGGCGCCATCGCCGTGTCGGTCGACCCGACGCCCCTGTCGCCGCCCGCCTTGTGGATCTTCTCGATCAACGCCGCGTAGGCCGGCAATGTGTTCAGCGGTTGGGTGTGCACGACCTGATACAACGACGCATCGCGAGCAGGCGGCGGGCCCAGTGCAATCGCCGGAATTTTCTGCAGGCGGCCGTTGAGCTGGGCCATCGGCACGCCGTGGCGCTGGGAGATTCGCTGCAGTTCTTCCTGAAGAATGTCCACGTAGAAGGCCGTCGCCAGGCTGAGAATCGCATCAGGATCGATCTCCACCGCGACCGGCGCCAGCACGCGCTTCTGGTATTGCTCCAGCAGGTAGGCCGCCAGGCGCTTGGCCGAGGCATCCTGTTCACCCGCAGCGCTGAGGGTGTACCAGCTGACCTTCACCGAGAGCCATTCCTGGGTCCAATAACTGCTGAACCAGGGAATGAAGTTCTCTTCGGTCAGTTGGTAGACGCGGGTACGCCAGTAATCCATGGCACCACGGGCGTAGATTTTGGTCTGCTCGGTGGCCGATTTCGACGCTGCGACAATCTCCTGGTCCACCTGCCGCCAAGTGCTCTCGGCCACCACCACGATCGGCACCACCACCGGGGCACGCACGGGCGTGGCGCATCCCGCCAACACTACCATCACGGCGACGATCAGCGAACGCAGGTTCAAGATCGCGGTTTCCTACAGTGATCCCCGGACGGTATGCCCGGTGCTCGAAAAGCCTATTTATTTGAGTATAGGTGGCGGTGTTTGTTCGCTTGGGGTGGATGGACGGCTTATGGCCTCATCGCGAGCAGGCTCACTCCCACAGGGTTTAGCGTCGTTCGCAAATCTGTGTTTCGCCGAAGAACACTGTGGGAGCGAGCCTGCTCGCGATGGGGCCCTCAACATCACCATCAACGACGTCGATACTCACCATCGCGATGATTGCCTTCCGCAAAAAAAACCACCAGGCGCAGGATCACCCCATCCCAAGGCACAACCCCACACCGGAGGGGCAAATCATGTTGATCCATCTCCTGACCTGCCTGGCCCTGACGGCCATTACCCTGACTGTTTTCTCCTACATCGTCCTCGCCGAGGAGCGCAGATCATGATCCACGCCATCAGCCTCTCCGTAAGCTTCCCGGTGTTCGGCAACAACCTCTATTCGCAGGAATTCGTCTCTCGCAAGGAGCTTTCTCTGGTGTGCGACAAAAAATTCGAGGCGCTGCTGATACCGGCAGCCGCGAACCACTTCAACAACGAAGTGGTCGGGCTCAACGATCAGTTCCGGTTTCTCAATGACGTATTGGTTGAGCATCTGCTGGAGATCGAGCTGGCTCAGAGCGCGCCCCGGTCTTCGCGTCAGTTCACGTTTTAGGATGAGGCGGGCCGACGAACGGCCCTCACCTTCCCACTGTTTCCTCCACCACAGAAAAACCGGTCCGCGCCGTCGGACTCAAGCCCTGATACGCCAACACCGGTTGGCAGCGTGAGGCTTTCCAGCACCTCGCCGGTGTTCGGGTCGACTCGCCGCAATTCACCTTCCTCTCCTTCCCAGGTACCGTGCCACAGCGCGCCTTCCACCCAGGTCACGCCGGTGACGAAGCGGTTGGACTCGATCGTGCGAAGAATCTTGCCGGTGTCGGGGTCGATCTGATGGATCTTGCGTTCCCGATACTGGCCTACCCACAGCGTTCCTTCGGCCCACGCGAGCCCTGAGTCGCCGCCGCCGCCGGGCGCAGGAATGGTGCCGAGTACCCGGCCGTTTGATGGATCGATCTTCTGGATGCGATCCTCGGCGATCTGGAACAGGTGCTGGCCATCGAAGGCTGTTCCCGCATGGGCGGCGACATCGATGGAACGCAGCGTCTTGCCGCTTTCCGGGTCGAGGGCGTTGAGTTTTTCTCCGGAGGCGAACCAGACGTGCTGGCCGTCATGGGTAACGCCATGCACGCTGTCGACGCCCGGAAAGGGTCCGTATTCTCGGATGATTTCGGCGGATGATTGCTTCATGGTTGTATCCTCTTCGTTGGGGGGGTGGAATGGATCCTAGTCACCCGGCACCCACGCTGTGAGTAACAAAGTCGTCGCGAATCCCGGCATCGGTGGCGTCATCCAGCGCCGGGCCCGCCCGCGACCAAACGCCTGCACTTTTCCGGCGGTGGCCAGCGCGTCGAGCGAACGCTGCACGGTGCGCTGACTGGCTTTCAGCGCCAAGGCGAGCGCAGAACTGGACCACGACTCGCCGTCGGCGAGGAGGGCGAGTAGCGCCGCCTGCGGTTCTTCGATGGGCCGCGCCAACACCACAACGTCGTCCGCAACCCGTGGTTGCAGCGCAAACCCGCGTTTCGTCGCGCTGACACCGGCCAGCGGATCCAGCGCCGCGCGAAGTCGACCGATTTCGACGCGCAGGCGCGCTCGATGGGACTCATCGGTGAGCTTCAAGCGAAAGGCCTGGGTGATCAGCGCTTCCCTTGCCACATCCCCGGGCCAGGCTTCGGCCAACGCCCGCACGAGGGTAAACAACACCGGGCGTTTGGCCAGGGACACCGACATTCCAGCGCCGCGCACGCCGTATCGGCACGCGTCCACCACCAGGGATGTTGACCCGAGCAGCGCTTGCACTTCATCCAGCAACAGGGGGCGTTCTTCACCACGAGCAATCAGGCGCGCTGCGGGCGTGTTGAGGACTTGAGCGGCGTGTGCGACCTCGGCGGTCAGTGCGGGAATACCGGCGTAGAACGCAGCACGCTGAGCCCTTTCGAGGGCAGAGCGCGCCCTTTTTGTTTCGAGTCGCCGCACGGCGATCCCCGCCACCACCAGCTCATGAACGGCGCGCAATGCCGGTGGCAGTGGCGCAGGGTCAAGCTCGGCGAGCAGCCCTTCGACCTCATCAAGATGCCCGATCAACAACAACCGTCGAATCTGCAAATACCGCGCATGGGCCGCATTCAGGCCATCGCCATGCGCCTCCAGCGTCACTCGCGCCGCTTCGAGCGCTTTCACCGGCCAACCCAGATCTCGTGAAGCCAGGGCAATTTCGGCCTCGGCAACCACGCACCGCGCGCGGGCCACTGGCGCTTTCGGACCGAAGGCGCGCGCGGCACTGCGCACCAATTCCTTTGCCCGAACCAGATCGCCCAACTGCGCCATGGCGATACCGCGAAGCGCCAATGCCGGTGCATCGTCGCGTAGGGCAACCCGGTTCAGCGCACCCAAGGGATCACCCGCTGCGAGAGCGTGCGCTGCAGCGGTAATCAGCGAGTCCATTTGAAATGCGCCACACGTGCCACTCCCACGGTTCGATGCCCGTTGATGAGTCTATCTCACACCCACCAAACAGCCCGCCGGTAAAGCGCAATCCCTGTGGGAGTGAGCCTGCTCGCGATGATGGCGGTGTTTCAGTCGGTATCAATGTTGGCTGATACACCGCCATTACGCCCTGAGCCTTTCCGTCAACGCGGTTTTGCTGTGTCCAGCTCGCTGGTCATCGCGGGCGTTTGGCCTCCTGCACCCACTCGCGCGGGCTAGTGCCGGTTATACGACGAAAAGCCCGGGCCAACGCCGAGGGGCTTTCATAACCGACTTCATCAGCGATCAGCGCAATGGACTTGCCTTCGCGCAAGCGTTTCTGCGCCAGGCTGATCCGCCAGCTCACCAGGTAGTCGACCGGCGTCTGCCCCACCACCGAGCGAAAGTATTCGGCGAAACTGGCGCGGGACATGTTGGCCGCCGCCGACAGTTCGGCCACGGTCCAGGCCTTGCCGGGCGAGTCGTGCATCAGGCTCAAGGGGCGCGCCAGGCGCGGGTCGGCGAGACCGGCCATCATGCCGGGCGTCTGATCCCGGCTGGTCAGAATGTGCCGCAACAACTGAATCACCAGCAGTTCGAACAGTCGGTCCATCATCGCTTCGCGACCACAAATGCCGCCGAACGCCTCGCTGAACAGCCAGTCCAGCGTACCGGCCATCGTCGGGATGCTGTCGAGTTTGAGCACCAGGTACTCAGGCAGCGCGGCGGCCAAAGCATTGCCCGACCCACCGTCGAATTCCAGGGTGGCGCACACCAGTTGAGTGCCCGACGCTTCGCTGGCAAACAACCGATGACGATAAGGCCGCGGAAAAAAAATCAGCGTTGGCTCGTTGAGCTGAAGGTCTCGCTCATCGGCCAGTTTGAGTGTCAGTTCGCCGGCCTGAAGCAAATGCAGGTGCCCGGTGGCCTGATAACCATCAAAGGCCGTGGCACCACAAAAATCCCCACTGTGGAAAGTTCCGGCACTGACACCGAAATGCGTGAGCAAGGTGGACAAGCGATCCATGGAACGACTCCCGGGGACATATCTGGACGATCTGTCGCATATCCTCGACGACTTGCACCCTCAAGGCCAGCGTTGATCAATAGCATGGACCCCGTACCCAGCGCATACCAAGCTTGAATCTACGGAGCATCACCATGAGCCGAATCACCACCCTGAGCCTTGAACACGCCACCGACACCACCCGCCCGCTGCTGGAAGGCGTGCAGAAAAAAATAGGCTTCTTGCCCAACGTCTTCAAGACACTGGCCCATGCCCCCGCCGTACTTGCTGCCTATCTGCAACAGTCGGTAGCCCTGGGCAAAACGTCCCTGAGCGCCCCTGAGAAAGAAGCCATTTTTTTGGCCACTTCGCAGGTCAATGGTTGCGACTACTGCTTGGCGGCGCACACCCTGTTTGCCGGCAAGGTCGGGCTGTCCGCACAAGACATCCTTAGTGCCCGGCAGGGCCAACTCAATGCCTTCGCCACGCTGGCCCAGCAGATTACTGAAAGTCGCGGCCACTTGAGCAACGAGCAAATTGAAGCGGCGCGTGCAGCCGGTATTACCGACGCCAAGATCATCGAGGTGGTTGCCCACATTGCCTCGCAGACCCTGACCAACTACCTCAACAATCTGGCCCTGACCGAGATCGACTTCCCTGCGATCGACGCTTGAACCGGATCTCCAATCCGAGGAGTACACACCATGAGTACTGTGACGCTCTACACCACTGACACCTGCCCCTACTGCCGCAATGCCAAGGCATTGCTGGCCAGCAAAGGCATCGCCACCCGGGAAATAAACGTTCAGTCGGACCCCGGCAGATTCCAGGAGATGCTCACCCGCAGCGGTCGTCGCAGCGTGCCGCAAATATTTATCGGTGACACCCATGTCGGAGGCTTCGACGACCTGGCCAAACTGGACCGTCAAGGTACCTTGTTGTCGATGCTGGCCTGAAGCTGTGATCCAGAGCCCCCTTTCCTGGCAAGACTTCTATCACCCAATAGAAGTCTTGCCAGGTCGTTTTGCCACTATTCAATTAAATTCTGGCTAGCTGTACGATGACCGACGATGGGTTGCTGATAGGCCGACAAGCCTTCCGCATCTGAACAACAAAAATCCCGCCCAGGAACACCTGAGCGGGATTTTTTATGCCAACAATTTAGGCAATCGGGATCAGCGGATCAGCGGCTGCCCATGCCGTTTTGCGATTGGCCACCGGAGGGTAGATCCACACGGTGTTGATCTGGGTTTTCAGCGACTTGCCTTCCTCCTTGACCAGTTTGACCTGGCGGTCCCAACCTTCGGTGTAGACCGCACCCCAGGCCCCCAAATCCAGGCAGGTCACGTACTTCGGCTGACTGTACGGCGTCGGGTCCACGCCGAGGATCTGCGCGGCGACGTTGTTGCCCGCATGCCGACCCAGGACGATGGCGTGTTGGCACGTCATCAGGGCGTAGTTACCGATGTCATCAGACGCGGCGTAAGCCACATCGCCCGTGGCGAAAATGTCGTCCTGGCCGATGACTTTCAGATGCGCGTCGACGTGCAGGCGGCCGAGGTGATCGCGTTCGGCCGGGATCTGCTCGGTCAGCGAGCTGGCCCGCACACCAGTGGTCCAGACCACAGTCTTTGCGTCGATGCGTTGGCCATCGGCCAGGGTCACACCGTTTTCATCGACGGCAACCACCGAAGACTTCAAGCGCCATTGCACGCCCAGCTCAGTGCTGGCTTCGGCGATCGACTGGGCGATTTCGCTGCCCATGGACGCACCGACTTTTTCACCGCGATCAACGATGCTCACTTCAATGTCGGCCTTGTCACCGAGGATGGCCCGCAAGCGCGCCGGCATTTCAGTCGCCGTTTCAATCCCGGTGAAACCGCCACCGGCCACCACCACGGTGTTACGCGCCTTGCTGTCTGGCAGCTTGGCCAGGGATTTCAGATGGTTTTCCAAGCGGATGGCTTGTTCAATCTGGTCCACGTCGAAGGCATGTTCGGCCACGCCCGGGGTGTTGGGCAACGCAAGACCGCTGCCGGTGGCCAGAACGAGTTTGTCGTAGCTGCACACTTGTTTGGCACCCGACGCATCGGTGTAGCCAACGTGTTTTTGCTGCACATCGATGGTTTCTGCGGCGCCCTTGATGAACTTCACACCGACGGCATCGAACAGCTCACCGATCGGTGCGGCGAGTTGATGAGCATTCGGCTCGTAGAAACGCGGACGTACACGCAGCTCGGCCTGAGGCGCCAGTACCGTGACTTCTACGTCGTTATGATTATGGATGTCGAACAGGCGCGTGGCGCTTAATGCCGTCCACATGCCACCGAAACCTGCGCCGATGACCAGAATGTGCTGTTTCATTGTTTAACTCCGAAGAAGACCAAAGGCTGAACCCGTCGCCGAGCCGACAACGGCGACTATAGTGATCCGAGTTGCGAGAAGCAACGACCTTCTATCGATGCTTGCCATCACAAATCCAGATACCTCGATAATTCAGACAAAAGCCATGATCTATAAGCAGCACAGGACAGACAGACGATTTAACCGATGTCGATGGCTCGTTGCACCTGCAACCATCGGCTGGTAACATTGGCGAATCATTCAGTCGGAGATAACCATGTCTCTTTACAGCGCAGGCGTTGAATATGGCATTCATTGCCTGCTTTTTCTGGTAGGCGATTACGGCGATAGCCGTGAGGCGAGCGTGCGCGACCTCGCTGAGCTGCAAGGCGTGCCGCTGGATTACCTGGCGAAAATCTTCACCAAGCTGGCCAAGGCCAAACTGGTGGTGGCGACCGAAGGCGTGCGCGGCGGGTTCAAGCTTGCACGGCCGGCTGACGAAATCAGCGTGCTGGATATCGTTAACGCCATCGATGGCCAAAAGCTGATCTTCGATTGCCGTGATATCCGCGAGCGTTGTGCGCTGTTTGACGGTTCACCGCCGACATGGGCCGTGGAAGGTCATTGCTCGGTGCATGCGGTGATGATGACCGCGCAGCAACGCATGGAAGACGCCCTCGCCCAGCAGACCATTCTCGACCTGGCCCGAAGGGTCGGACGTAAAGCCCCGGCCGACTTCGGCGCCCAGGTGGACACCTGGATGAATGATCGTCGGGAAAAGAAAAGCAGCACCAGCACGTCGGTCGATCAGGAGCAGATCATCCCGGTGGCTGATATTTCTGACTGAATGTGAAGGTCGCGGGCTAGCCTATGGGCAAACCCGATCGGAGCGCTCTATGATTAAACCCCATGACAACCCTGCCTGCGATTCGCCAACCCTGCCCGCCCGGCGCCTGCGACTGCGGGCGTGACCCGCTGCTGGAAACACCGGGCGCGGACGTGCGCATCCTGCTGCTGACCCGCGCGGAAGAAAAACGCCTGATCGAACGACTGGAAACCCTCCAGAGCCTGGCGGACCTGGAAAAATTGCAAAACCGCATGTACGCACAACTGGGCATCCGCGTGGACATCGCCCCAAGCTTCAACGAAGTGCGGACCATGCGCGGCATCAGCATCAGTCTCGGCGAATTGCCCGGCCTGTGCCGCAAAACCCGACAGTCAATCCCGGCCGCCATCCGCCGCAGCCTCGAGAACCGCCCGCAGATTGCCTACGAGATTCTCAACGCTAACGACCTGTTGCGCGACGCCTGAGGTCAGCCCCATGAACCTCGTTCTCGAATTCCCCGTGACAGACGAAATACTGACGTCGTATGCCTTGGCGATTGGCGCTGACCTGCCGGGTTATCGCAATCACATTTATCGGGTGCTGAACTTCTACAGCGCCATCAGCGGCATTGAAAACCTGCCCTCCGAGGCCGTGCAAATCGCGGCGGCGTTTCATGACCTGGGCATCTGGACGGATGGAACCATCGATTACCTGGAACCCTCGGTTCGCCTGGCCACCGACTATCTCGCCAACCGGCAACTGTCGCACTTGAACGGCGAAGTGACGGCGCTGATCCTGGAACACCACAAAGTGCGGCCCTACGCTGCCGATCATGCGCTCAGCGTCGAGCCCTTCCGGCGCGCCGATGTCATTGATGTGTCCCTCGGGCTGCTGACGTTCGGCCTGCCACGGGTCTACATTAAAACGGTGAAATCGGCCCTGCCCAATCATGGATTTCACTGGATGCTGCTCAGGCAAACCGCTCGCCAATTCCTTCGTTCGCCACTCAAGCCGTTGCCCATGTTTCGCTGGTGAAACAGGTGTCGGCCACGACGTTGCCCATTCCTTGAAAAGGCCCTTTAACAGGATCAGCGGTCATACACAGACGGCCAAGCGCTGCTATGCCTTCACAAGGGGCAAGAAGCTGTAGACACAGCGTCACCGTGGTCCCGGCGCCAACCCGGTGCGCACAGACAAACAGGTGCCAATCCGTTGAAGGAGGTGGCAAATGTTATTCATCGTCAGTTGGTCGATCAATTCGGACAACCGTAACAAGGCGATCGAGCGTTTCCTCAAGACCGGGGCCGTTCCACCTGCTGGCGTCAAGATGCTCGGGCGCTGGCATGCCGTCGGTGGTTCGAGCGGTTTTGGCGTAGCAGAGGCCAGTGATCTGGTGCCGATTCAGAAGTGGGTGCTGGAATGGAACGACATCATGAAGATGGACGTCCAGGCGGCACTGACCGATGAACAGATGGCGCCGCTGCTGGCGGGCACGGTCGGCAAGTAGAGGTCATCGGGCGGCGGGTACTGCTCGCCGCCTCTCGACCCGAAAACACGTTCATGACTGACTGGAAAATTCGGCGGGCGAACCTACGCTCATCGCGAAGGAGCCGGTTTTCAGCCAGGGTTTTCTTGCCTGGACTGGCCGGGCCGACCCTGCCCCCCCCACGGAGTAGAAAGCATATGAACCTGTCGCAGAGACTGTTCATCGGCGCTGCACTTGCCAGCCTGTTGCTCGGCGGGTGCACCTCGAAAATCACCGAAAAAGACCAGTACTCAGGCTTCCTGTCCAACTACAACAACTTGCAGCAAGTCACCACCACCAGCGGCGAGACCGCTATGCGCTGGGTTAGCCCGTCGTGGAATCCGGATGCCTACAACACCGTCGCGTTCAACAAGCTTGAGCTGTACCCGGCGCCGCAGCCCAACGAGCGGGTCAATCGGCAAACCCTGGATGAACTGCAGAACTACATGACCAGCAAGGCCAAAAGCGTGCTGGGCCAGAAATACCGGGTGGTATCGAGCGCAAAAGCAGCACCGGCCGGTTCGAAAACCCTGATCATGCGCTCGGCGATCACCGGGGTGAACGCCGAAAACGAAGGCATGAAATGGTATGAAGTGGTGCCTGTCGCGGCCGTGGTCGGTGGTGTTTCCGCTGCCAGCGGGCATCGGGATCAGGACACCACGTTGTTCATCGAGGCCGAGTTTATCGATGCGAGCAACAACCAGACCGTGGCCAAGGTTGTGCGCAAGGTGTTTGGCAGCACCCTGGAAAATGCCAGCCAGAAAATCACCGCCAAAGACTTCAAGGTAGCGATCGACAAACTGACCAGCGATTTGCAGGCGTTTTTCCGCTAACGGCAATCTTGTAGCAGCTGCCCTGTGGCGAGGGGATTTATCCCCGTTCGGCTGCGAAGCAGTCGTAAAACCTGAACGCACGGTCTATCTGATGCACCGCGTCGTCTTAATTCACGACTGCTTCGCAGCCGAACGGGGATAAATCCCCTCGCCACAACGCGTTGCTCGGCAGCTGCTACAAAGGGGCGGCTAATCAGGGGTTATTTTTTCATGCCGACCCGTCGACGCATGTCGGCGGTGATCGCTTGCCGGGTTTTCTTCAGGTCCGCCCAGGGTTCGTCACCCACTTCGGCCAGGCGTTCCTGCACGTTGTGGATGTTCCACTGATTACCACCCTTCAATTCAGCCACCTCATCACGAAAGACCGGCACCGACACCGGCATCCCTTCGCGGGTGCGCGCGGCGTAGGCGCAAATGGTCGTGGCGCCCAGACCGTTACGCAGATAATCGATGAAAATCCGCCCAACACGATTCTTCGGTCCCGACACCGCGGAAAAACGCTCCGGCAGCAACCTGGCCATGTGGCTGACAATCGCATGGCTGAAGTCCTTCACCTCATCCCAACCCAACTTGCGAGTCAGCGGCACCACCAGGTGAATCCCCTTGCCGCCGCTGGTCTTGAGGAAGGCCTTGAGCCCGAGTTCATCGAGCACCGACAGGGTCAACTGGGTCGCCTCGACCATGCTTTTCCACGGCAGCGCCGGGTCCGGGTCGAGGTCGAGGACGAAGCGGTCAGGTTTATCAAGGTTGTCCGAGGTGGCGTTCCAGGTGTGCAGTTCCACGGTGCTCATCTGCACGGCGCCAATCAGGGCTTCGGCGTTGTTGATGATCATCACCGGTTGGCCGGTGAGCTCCTTGTCCAGCGTGGTGATCCCGGGAATGGCCAGGCGCTCGGCATTCTTCTGGAAGAACAGTTCGCCGGCGATGCCGTCCGGGGCGCGCACCAGCGCCACTGGCCGGTCCTTGAGTTCGGGCAGAATCCATTCGGCGACGCTGGCGTAATATTCCGCCAGTTGCACTTTGGTGGTGCCGCTGCTGGCGTCTATTACCCGATCCGGGTGAGTAATGCGCACCTTGCCCGCACCGAGGCCGATCTGAGACGGCGCGGGCGCTGCCTTGGCAGGCTTCTTTTTCGCCGAGGCGGTCGGTTTGGCAGCGGCGGCTTTCTTGGTGGTCTGGGCTTTCACGGCTTTCGGACGCTCCTCAGTGATGTCTTCGGCGGGTTTGTCATCGCGCAAGCCATGGAACACCGCATGGCGAACCGAACCGTCCTTGGTCATCTCGGCGAACGCGACTTCTGCGAGCAAAACCGGTTTGAGCCAATGCACACCCTTGGCTTCAAAACCGGCCGGCGGATTGACCACCGCGGGCTTTTTCGCCAGCAACGGTTTCAGCTGTTCGTAGATGTGCTTGAGCGTGGTCTCGTTAAAACCGGTGCCGACCTTGCCGGTGTAGCGCAACTCGCCGCTGTCCCGGTCATGCAAACCCAACAGCAACGCACCGAAGGCATTGCGCGAGCCTTTCGGATCGGTATAGCCGACCACGACGAATTCCTGCCGATGCTTGCACTTGAGCTTGATCCAGTCACTGCTGCGCCGGGACACGTAAGGCGAACCCAGGCGCTTGCCGATCAGCCCTTCCATTTGCATCTGGCAGGCGCTGTTGAGCAAGGCTTCCGGTTCTTCGCCGAACGCGTCGGAGAAGCGCAGCAGCGGGTCTTTGTTGGGTTTGAGCACCGTCGCCAGCGCGACCCGTCGTTCCTCGACCGGCACCTCGCGCAGGTCTACGCCATTGAGGTAAGGCATGTCGAACAGGTAGTAAACGATGTCGCCACTGCGATTGGATTCGAAGGCATTTTGCAGCGCCTGAAAGTCAGGAACGCCCTGCTCGTCCGCCACCACCATTTCACCGTCGAGCCAAGCGGATTCGAGGCCCAGCGACGCCAGTGCCTCGGCCTGCTTCGGCAGTTTATGGGTCCAGTCGTGGCCGTTGCGGGTAAAGAGTTTTACCTCGTCATGGTCGATGCGGGCCATGATCCGATAGCCATCGAACTTGATCTCATAGCTCCAATCGCCCTGCGGGGCTTTCTCCACCAGCGTCGCCAGTTCGGGTTTGAGCTGGGCGGGCAGTTTGGCTTTGTGAGCGCCGGTGAGTTGGGCTGACTGCTCCTTCGGCGTGACCTTGCGCGCCGGCTTCTTCACCGGTTTGGGTTTGTCGGCGGTCTTCGCCTTCCTGGGGACGATGGTCCGGTCACTGAGCACGCTGTCCGGCTCGGCGACGACCACGTCGTAATCGCTTTCGGGTTTGGCCGCACCGTCCTGATGCTTGATCAGAAACCACTGTTCCTGCTTGCCCGGCATGTGCGTGCGCACCAGGTTCCACAGGCCGCCGAGTTTCTCGCCTTGCAGCTCGAACTTAAGCTTGCCCTTGGCATAGGCCTTGGCCGGATCTTCCTGCGGGATCCACACGCCGCGGTCCCAGACAATCACGTCGCCTGCGCCGTAATGCCCTTCGGGAATGCTGCCCTCGAAGGTGGCGTAGTCAATCGGATGGTCTTCAACGTGGACCGCCAGGCGCTTGACCTTGGGGTCCAGCGAAGGGCCTTTGGGCACCGCCCAGCTCTTCAGTGCGCCGTCGAGTTCCAGGCGAAAGTCATAGTGCAACCGCGAGGCATCGTGTTTCTGGATACAGAACTGCAAGGCATGGTCTTTCGCGGCTTTCCGGGCCGAACGTTTCGCGGCAGGTTCTGAAGTCGCCGAGAAATCGCGCATGCGGTTGTAATCGTCCAGATTCTTGTTCATGGAGCACCTGCTGACTCAACGCTTCCCCCAATACCGGGGCCGACGCGCGTAACGATCAGGGCCACGACCGCAATCCGCTCGACCCGTTGATAGCCTGGGGTCAGCAGTTCTTCACCGAACACGTCGGGATCGAGTTCGCGATAGGTCCAGCCGAACATTGCCGATTCCAGACGCGGAATCAGCGCCTCCAGAAACGGATCCTGGCCATCGATCATTGCCACCCCGGTGTACAGCACCAAAGAACCACCGGGCGCCAGGCGATACAGCGCCTGCTCGACAATGCGTAACGACAATTGCGCGCCCAATTCGCCACCGCCATGGCGGTAAGCACGCTCTGCAGGGTCGGCCATGTACGGTGGATTGGCGACGATCAGGTCGAAATGGCCGTCGACATCCTGCAGCACATCGCTGGCTTCGACGGTGACGTTAGTGACTTCGGCAAGCGCCGCGTTGACGGCCGTCAGGCGCAGCGCCGCCGGGTTGATGTCGACGGCCAGCACTTCAGCCTCATGGCGTGCGCGGGCGATCACAATCGCCCCGACACCTGCGCCGCACCCAATGTCCACGGCGCGTCTTATCGGTGCGAAGGTTTGTTGTAGATGCGCATGAATCAGCTGCGCGAAACGGTAAGTGTCCGGGCCGAAGAACACCGCATCAGCCGCATCGGTGGGGAACCCCGAGTGAACGAACAGCAGATCGTCCAGGCTGGACCAGCGCACGCGGCTTTTCAGTCGGCCGTTGCTTTCTTGAAGGACGCCCGCCTGCTGCAACTGCCGCTGTTCATCCGTCGACAGCAGGCCAGGTTCGAACGAGCGCGACCAGCCAAACACATCGCGCAAGGTCCGCGCGTTTTGCCCGAAGGCACGGTCATTCACCCGCTGGTGGGTAAGCGGCGTCGGGGTGATGAACCGGTAGCCATCGGCCTGCAAGCGGCGCCCCAGTTGCACCAGCGCCAGATCGGCAGCGTCCAGTTGCTCTTCCTGATTCATGCAGTGCTCCTATCGCAGGCTGGATTTGAGTTCGATAAACCGTCGCGTCGCCATCAGGCCGGCAGGATGGGAATGCCGATGGGCCGACAGCCACGGAATCAACACTTGCATCTGCTCGTGCGCGGCGAGCCCGTCCAACGCGGTTTGCAGGCTCTGGATATCCGGGTCGTTGTCGGACATGGGCGGTTCTGTCGCGACACTCGTGCCCCGGCGAACCGCTGTGACTGAGCGCTCAGGCGTCCATTCGCCGGCAATCCAGTCATGCAGCAGCTGTTTTTCATAAGGGCTGAACACCCCGAACATGGCGGCGCCGTCCCCCTCGATCAATTGCCAGAAACGGCTGTCTTGAGGGTCTTGATGACGTTTGATCCAGCCCTTGTTTTCCAGGGCGGTGAGGAAGCCCGGCAACTGCTCTGGCGCCGATAGCCATTGGTTGACGGTCTTGCCTTCAAAACGGCAGTAGTCGGAATGCATGTGCTGGCCGAACGGGCGCTTGCGCTCAAGCATGCTCAGCAACTCTGCGTCGAGGTCGAACGATTCGATGATCGCGCGACTGCCCTGCCCCAGATCATTGAGCCGATACCCCAACGCGACCCGGCGCAGAAAGTCTTCTCGATCGCCTTCCACCGGCAGCAGTTGCAGCACCGACTGCACGGCTTTGTGCGCGTGGCCGGTGCTGGCATTGTCGATGGTCACGTGCAGGGTGAAGTAATACGGATCGATGCCCAATTCGCTGAGTTCATAGGCGCTGATCAGCAAATGCAGCGGCAGTTGTTCGTAGCCGAGGTTGTAGCCGATCGCCTCAGGCAGAAACTCATCGGCGGATTCGCCCAGCGCCAGTTGTATCGCGCCTTGCAGGTAATGTTCGTCGGCAATCACGCCAGTGTCTTGCAAACCATGTTCGGCAAGGAGCTTGCGGTAGATAACCACATGGTTCTGCGCCGGGTTGCCGTCGCCCAGCTCCTCTAGATAAGTGCAAATCAGCCCTTCGAAACGCGGGTCCCGCCAATAACGCAACAGGCCATACAGCCACGCGCCGTCGACCAGTTTGGTCGGGGCAACGGCTTGCAGGAAAAACAACGCGTGCGCCTTGTTGGTGAAAAATTGCCGGGGCCCGCCGTCTTTTCGTTGTTGCAGGTAATCGGCGTATTGGCGGGCGACGTCAACGCTGTGCTGTTCGACGAACGATTGCAGCGCTGACAGGTCATTCGGCATTTCCTGCGGCAGGTCGATGGCGTGCTCGAGCTGCGCCTCGAGAAAGGTCCGGGCGAGTGCGCGCCGTTGCTCGGGGTCGTCTCCCAGCAGCAGCTGTTCATAGGCCTGTTTCAGGCTCCCGGCGGCCGGGATCGGGTGTGCGTGGGCGGGCCACGATTCAAGTCGTGTCAGGGCAGTCATGGGCGCATCTCTCGGTCTGAGGCCAGTGGCAGGACGCTGAATCAACACGTCTCTACTTCAGAAGAGCGATTTGCCCGGAAAAAAATTCAATCGGCGTTGAAATTGCCCTGACGGACGGGCCTGTGGGGCGAAGTCCAGCCGGCGCGCCAGGCATATACTCAGCGGGTCGGATTCATCTTCGGAGAGCAATCATGCGAACGGTGCACGTCATCGAGCAATCGCCGGCGCCGGTGAACGTCGTGGGCGAGGCAATCACGATCCTCGCGGGCGGCGATCTGAGCAAACCCTTTGAAATGCATATCCAGGAAGGCGTGCAAGGCGGAGGGCCGCCACCGCACTTTCATCCGTGGGACGAGGCGTTTTACGTGGTCGACGGCCAGGTCGAAGTGACCGTGGCGGGCAAGTCCACCACCGTCTCCGCCGGAGGTTATGTGCATATTCCCGGGGGCTCCATCCATGCCTACAAGAACATCAGCCCTACCGCGAAGATGATAGGCGTGGTGTCCGACCCGCGTGGCGGGCAGTTTTTTGCGGCCGTGCATCAATTACGAGTGCCGGAGGATTTGCCCCGGATACTGGAGATTGCCGAGGCGCATGGCGTTATCTTCCTGGTGCCGAAACCTGCAGGTTGACCGCGTTAACGTTCTTCGCTAGCAGGCTAGCTCCCACAGGGATCTTGTGCACACCGCAGATCTCACTGTGGGAGCTAGCCTGCTAGCGAAGGCGGCCGGAAAAGCAACCTGATTTTTGCAGGCACACCTTAAGCCGCGCCACTCTTGGCCTGCTGTTCCAGATGCACTTGCAACTCCGGATCGATTTTCAGCGCGGCAGCCAGTTCATCCAGATAGCTGCGCTCGGCCTCCTGCTGATCATCCACCAGCATCACGCTGGCCAGGTACATTTCCGCCGCAATCGCCGGATCCGTCGCCGACTGCGCCACATCAGCAGCATCCAGTGGCCGGGCAACTTCGTCGTCCAGCCATTGCTGCAGTTCCGGGTCATCGGTGTGGCGGCCGATTTCGGTACTGATCATCTGTTTCTCGGAGTCGTCGATCCGGCCATCGGCCTTCGCTGCAGCTATTAATGCGCGCAGGACTGCATGGCTGTGGTCCTCGACTTCCGGGCCGGATAGAAGATCCACGGTGCGCGGTGCCTGTTGCGGCGCACCAGCCTGATTGCGTTGCCACGCCTGATACGCCTGAAAGGCCATCATTCCGAGCGAAGCCAGGGCCGCATAGTGGGTGCCGCCACCCGAGCGGGTCCGGGTCGCGCCGCCCATGGGTGAGCCGCCGCCCAGCAGACCACCGAGCAAACCACCCAATCCGCCACCGCCCGCGCTTGAGCCGGCGCCACCACCCAACAGGCCGCCAAGCAATCCGCCCAGACCGCCGCCGATGCCTCCCTGAGCGGATGCGCCACCCTGTTGCGCCCCGGAGCCCCGCAGAAGTTGTTCGAGCAAATCGCTGGTGTTCATGACGACGTCCTCATCGATGGGAGTGACCCGGTCAGGCAACAATAGTCCTCGCCGGCAAATGCGCCACCACCGTTTGGCTGACATGAAATCGACCGGACTGGCGAAGCAAACGAGACAATCTCAGTCGAGCAAGAACCCTGTGGCGAGGGGATTTATCCCCGTTGGGCTGCGAAGCAGTCGTAAATCCAGACAATTCAGTATGTCTGAACGGACGTTGAGGGCCGCTTCGCGACCCAACGGGGCGGTGCGACGTTTCGCTAAATCCCCTCACCACAGGTTCTTGCTCGCCTGAAGCACCGTATTTAAGTGATCAGCACCACAGATTAATCCAGAGTATTTCTTGCCGGCCCAGCTAAGATTCACAGACGGTGAACCTTATTCCCGGATTTCCGGTCGATACCTGCAACCGAACCGGTTTGCCGCCGCCCTCGATGATGAGGGTGATGACTGGCTTGCTTCACTTTTTGGAGAACGCCCCGTGATATCCACCCTACACATCGCCAGGCTCAAAGCATGGGGCGCCCATGGTTTTACCGCCACCGGCGTGGTCACTGCCTTCCTCGCCACCCTCGCCTTGCTCGAAAACCAGGCCACCAACTGCCTGCTGTGGCTGGGCGTGGCCCTGATCGTCGATGGGCTTGACGGTGCCCTGGCGCGCAAGGTCAATGTGCAGTCGGTGCTGCCCAGCTTCGATGGATCGATCCTCGATCTGGTGATCGACTACCTGACGTATGTGTTCATCCCCGCGCTGTTCATCTATCGCTACATCCCGTTGCCGGACTACACGCTGCTGCTGACCGTATCGCTGATTCTGGTCTCGTCGCTGTTTTGCTTCTGCAACGTCAACATGAAAAGCAAGGACAACTACTTCCAGGGCTTCCCCGCCGCGTGGAACGTGGTTGCCCTGTGCCTGTACATCATCGCCCCGTCGCCGTGGATTACCTTCTTGACCGTCATTGGCCTGGCGTTGCTGACCGTGACTCGCATGAAGTTCCTGCACCCGTTCCGCGTACGCAAGTTCATGCCGATCAACATCGCCGTAACGGCCATCTGGTTGCTGTGCAGCTTGTCGCTGGTGGTCAACCATCCGGTCATCAACCCGATGGTGATGGGGCTTTGGCTGCTGATGTCCGCTTACTTCCTGGGGATCTGCATCTGGCGCACCGCGATGGAGTGGTTTGACGGATCGCGTCAAAAGTAACCTGGCATGGCCATCCATATCGTACGACTCGGCTCACCCCGCTCACCCGATGAAGGGCTGCGGATCGGCACGGTACGCCGCCCACCTCGCGGTGTACCGAAGGCCGAGTTTGCCAGTCGGGACTTTTATGATGTGTGGCAACCGCTGCTTTCGCCGAGTGCGGAACTGGTGGCCGAGGCCAAAGCGGCCGAGGATGAAAAGGCCTGGGAGGCGTTCAGGCGCAGGTTCAAGGCTGAAATGAACCATCCCGCGCCCAATCAGTTGCTGGATCTGTTGGCCGCCCTCTCCCATCAAACCTCGCTGGCGGTTGGGTGTTATTGCGAAGTTGAGGCGCATTGCCATCGTTCCGTATTGCGGGAACTGCTGAAAGCACGCGGCGCCAAGGTTGCTTAATGAAAATGACCACCGCGAATCCCTTGTGGGAGCGGGCTTGCTCGCGAAAACGGAGTGTCAGGCAACATCATCGTCGACTGACACGCCGCCTTCGCGAGCAAGCCCGCTCCCACAGGGGATTTGTGTGTTCAAGGGATTGAAGTAGCAATATGAAACCCCAGATAAGGCCTGCCACCCCTGCGGATGCGGCCACCATCAGCCAGGTCATCATCCAGTCGCTTCGCCAGTCCAATGCCCTGGACTACCCACCCGAAGTCATCGCGCAGGTGGAGAAAAGCTTTTCCACCGAGTCCATCTGCACTTTGCTGACCCAGCGCCAGGTCTTTGTCGCAACCATCGATCACCGCGTAATCGCCACCGCCAGCCTTGATCACGATGTCGTGCGCAGCGTATTTGTCGACCCCGCCCATCAAGGGAACGGACTCGGCCGGCAATTGATGGCAACGATCGAAACCCTCGCCACCGATGCGAACATCGAGGTACTGCGCGTCCCCTCCTCCATCACCGCAGAAGCCTTCTACTCCAAACTGGGCTTTCGAAAGATCCGCGATGAATTCCACGGTGCCGAGCGCACCATCATCATGGAACTGCGCCTGCCCCGGGCCGCCGGACGAGATGTTGATCATGGTCAATACTTAAGGGATTGAACGGCTATTGAATGACCGCTGTCTCTTCGTTCACCCACGGGAGGTTTGCCATGTCTGGTCAATCACGCTTCATGCTGGTCGCCTCGCCACTGATGGAGCACAGCCCCGCCTTCGACAGGGCTGCGGCGCTGGCCAAGGCCGAAGACGCGGCGTTGCACATCGTGGCTTTCGATTATCTGGAAGGCCTGGCCACCGCCAGCCTGGTCAACGAAAAGGCCCTGGAGCAGATGCGCCTGGGCTACGTCGATCGGCACCGTCAGTGGCTCGAAGAACAAGCCCGGCCCTTGCGCAAGATCGGCGTGCACGTCACTACCGAGGTGGCATGGGTCGAAAAACCGCTGGAAGAAATCCTGATTCACCTCAAAGAGCAACCGATGGACGTGCTGATCAAGGCACTGGAGCACGAATCGCTGCTGTCGCGGCTGATGTTCACCCCGCTCGACGTGCATTTGCTGCGCGAATGCCCGGTGCCGCTGCATTTCGTCAGCCATGCCGTTCACGCCCTGCCACGCCGGATCGTCGCGGCGGTCGACCCCTTCCATCGCGATGATCACTACAAAACCTTCAACGACCGGATCCTTCACGAAGCGGCGAAACTGGCCAGTGCCTGCAACGCCGAACTGGATGTGGTCTATGCCTATGACCTTTCATCCATCAGCGCGGACGAGTTCGGCTTCGACAATGGTTCGGCGTTTTTCTCCTCGGGCAAAGCAAAAACCCTGTTCGACTACCAGGAAGACGCCTTCAACGAATTGGCCGAGCGCAACGGCATCGCGCCCGAGCAACGGCACATGATCATGGGCAACCCGGCCAAGGTGCTGACCCGTTATGCCGATGCCTATGACGTCGACGTGATTGTCATGGGCCGGGTCGGCCATCGCGGCTTGGGCCGGTTGATCGGCAGCACGGTCGAGCATCTGCTGTACAAAATGCCGTGCAGCGTGTGGGTGGTGTACACCGAGCGGTTGGATGAGTGAGCCTGCTGAAAACACCACATTCCCCTTGTAAGAGCGAGCGGTGCGGCGATCCGACTTGCCCGCGAAGGCGCAGTGTCAGTCGACAAATATGTTGCCTGACACTCCGTCTTCGCGGGCAAGCCTCGCTCCTACAAGGGGTTTTGTGATGTCTGGTCAACGTCGGGTGATCACCACTTCGAGGTATTCACTCGGCACCACCAACGATTTCTCTCCCGCCCTGTTCATCTTGTTGATCAGTCCGGTCAAGTCGCTTTCCAAGGCCTGGCCACTTTCGGGAGGCAGCGCCGCGAAGGCCTTGTGGACCGGGCCGTACCAGGTGCGAAAAATGTCGATGAAGTGCGCCGCCGAGCGGTAGCGGAAGTTGAAGGTCCGCCGCGTCACCTGCACCAGGAAGCTGCGTTCATCGAACTGCGAGTGCAACCAGGCTTCGTTTCCCCAATTTGAGGGCGGTTGCGCGCCGGCCGGTGGCGGCATGTGCCGGCCCAGGGTCTTGAACATCTGGCCGACAAAGCCTTCAGGCGTCCAGTTGGCCAGGCCGATGCGGCCACCGGGGCGACAGACGCGCGCCAGTTCCGCGGCGGCTTTGGGCTGGTCCGGCGTAAACATCACACCGAAGGTCGAGAGCACGGCATCGAAGCTCGCGTCTTCGAACGGCAGTGCCTCGGCATCGGCGACCTGGAAGGTCACGTCCAGGCGTTCTGCCCGGGCCCGGTCTTCGCCGCGTTCCAGCAGCGCGGGGACGTAATCGGTGGAAGTGACGCTGCAGCCTCGGCGTGCGGCGGCCAGCGTCGCATTGCCGTTGCCGGCGGCCACGTCCAGCACACGCTCGTCGCAGAGCAAGTCACAGGCTTCGGCCAGTTGCTCGCCGACAATCTGCAGGGTGGTGCCGATCACGGCATAGTCGCCGCTGGCCCAGGAGGCCATCTGGCGGTTTTTCAAGGCAGTGAGATCAATGGGTGTACTCATTAAGTCAGCTCCGTAAGGTTGGAACGCTGCCCCGGCTTATTCCGCCGTGGTCGGATCGATGATGTTCATGACTTGAGAAATGCGGTTGGCCGGGAAACCGCTCTGCCGGGCGTGCTCCTGAATCAGCGCTTCGCTGGGCGAGATGTACACGCAGTACAACTTCTCGCCCGTGACATAACTCTGAAGCCACTGCACCTGCGGCAACTCGCGCAAAGCCCGGCAGGACTTTTGCGAAGCGGCTTTCAAATCCCTTTCTGACAGTGTTCCAGCACCTGGAATCTCGCGTTCGATAACGATTTTCGGCATGGCAACCTCTCATTCTTGTTATTGATGACAGGGTCGGCAGTGACCCTGTAGGCAAACTATCGCCCTGCCGCACGCCGCCGTCCTGCCCGATCGTCGGGCAACACTGCCCGATCGTCCGGAGAATTCACGTTTGGCGCAGACGCGCTCACAATCGGAAAGCCCTCAGCTCGGGAAAACACCATGGACGCCCTGTCCCAAACCCTGCGCGTCGTCCGCCTGGTCGGTGCGATTTTCATCAATGCCAGGTTCACTGCGCCCTGGTACTACCAGTCGCCCAACTCCGACACCGCGGCACCGTTTCTGGAGCCCGGCGCAGAGCGGGTGGTGATCTTTCACTTGATCACCGAAGGCGAGTGCTATGTCGAGATAGGCAACGATCCGCCGCTGCGGCTGACGGCCGGCGATGTGGTGGTGTTCCCTCAGGGCGACGCCCATCGCATGAGCTCTCAACCGGGATTGACGCCAGTCACCGGCAAGCGGCTGGACGTGGTGCTGGCGCGCCGTCCCCGGCAACTGAGCTATGGCGGTGGTGGTGCGGTCACGCGTCTGGTGTGCGGTTATCTGGCGTGCGATACGCGGTTGGCGGGCATGTTGCTAACCGGGTTGCCGGCGGTGGTCCGGGTCAATGTGCGCGGCTCGAATGCCGGTATCTGGCTGGAATCTTCGGTTCGGCAGCGTGGCGGCGCAATCAGGAGAAAAAACCAATGGCCCACGGCGCGCAGCCAGTGAGCCATTGATTTCGCGGGTTACGCCGCAGGTGCCTTGGTCTCTTCCAGCAGTTGCTGAATCATTTTCTCCTGGGTTTCGTAGGCGCCTTCACCGAAGTGGGTGTAACGCACCTGGCCCTTGGCGTCGATCAGGTAGTGAGCGGGCCAGTACTGGTTGTCGAAGGCGCGCCAGATCGCGTAGTTGTTGTCGATGGCCACCGGGTAGGTAATGCCGAGCTCTTTGACCTGATCCTTGACGTTGTCGATGATGCGCTCGTAACCGTATTCAGGGGTGTGGACGCCGACGACCACCAGGCCATCCTTCTCGTATTTCTTCGCCCAGTCCTTCACGTACGGCAAGGTGTGCTGGCAGTTGATGCAGTCGTAGGTCCAGAAGTCCACCAGCACCACTTTGCCTTTGAGCGAGTCATTGCTCAGCGCTGGCGAGTTCAGCCATTGCACGGCACCGGACAGCGACGGCATGGCGCCTTGGGCGTTGTCCATGGAGTCGGCCTTGACCTTGCTGACGAAGTAGTCGACGACTGTCGGTACGCTTTCCAACACGCCTTTCTCAAGGGTGCTGACGCCTTCGGACGAAGTGCCGGCGAGCAATGTCCTGTCGGCACCGGTGGAAATCACCGCCACGGTAGCCAGCACGGCAACACCGGCACCACGACGCAGCCAACCGGTGACCGGGATCGACGCTTTCAAGCGATTGACCAGGCCGCGACCGGTGAAGATCAAGGTGCCCAGGGACAACGCGCTGCCCAGGCCGTACGCCAGCAGCAACAGGCTGGTCTGAGCGTTAGCGCCTTGCAGCATGGCACCCGTGAGGATCACCCCGAGGATCGGCCCGGCACACGGCGCCCAAAGCAGACCGGTGGCCACGCCGATCATGACCGAACCCAGCGGGCCGGACATTTTGCGAATGTCGGGGTCGAGGCGATTGCCCAGCGCCACGAACGGACGGGCCATCCAGTCACCGACACGGGCGGAAACCAGCGACAGGGCGAACAGCGCCATCACGATGAGGGCGACATGGCGACCGGTGTTGTTGGCTTGCACCACCCATTCGCTGCTGACCACGGCCAGGCTGGAAATCAGGGCGAAGGTCAGGACCATGCCCCCAAGGGTGAGCAGGATGGATGAACGCGTGCGTTTGACCCCGGCGAACAGGAACGGCACGACCGGGAGGATGCAAGGGCTGAGGACGGTCAATATGCCGCCCAGGAAAGCGATGAGAAACATAGTAATCACCTTGAAATATGAAGGGCGACACACCACCGATCCCTGTGGGAGCGGGCTTGCTCGCGAAGAGGCCAGTACATTCAAAATTAATGTCGACTGACACTCCGCTTTCGCGAGCAAGCCCGCTCCCACAGTGGATCGGTGGTGTTCACGAAACAGTGTCCGAATTTCAGGCCGTCTGGTTTTCCAGCTGCTGGCCCTGCGGCGTACGGCTTGCACCATCCTGTGCCAGGAAGGCATGACCGCCCTGCTCCGCCACCGGCGTCAACTGGAAGCAGGTCGCGCTGCCACAGCTTTTCTGTTCAACAGCGGCATTGGCATGGGCAGCCGCGCCGGCTACGGAGAAAGCAACAGCGGTCAAGATGCGGGTGACGTTGTTCATGGTGTTCTTCCTGTTTCAAAGGGGGTTGGCAGTCAGGCAGCGAAGGACTCAGTTGTCCGCGTTGCAGCCGTCAGCAAATTTGCGGTAATCCAGCACCTGCGTGCTGTGCTGGGAATCCAGGTAGGTCAGCTGGGCATTCACAATCCCGCAGGAAGGCGTGGCGTCCTCTTTCAACGACACCACTTTCTTGATGTCCAGGTGGGTGCCGTAGGTGAAGGTTTTGGCGCTGACATCAGTAGCTTCGGCGCGGGCCGACAAGGTGCAGATGTTCAGGGCGGCAAACAGGCAAGCGGCGTAGACGGCTTTGGTGTTCATGGTGTTTTCCTCAAGGCTTCAATGGGTAGGTCGTTCAATTGAGCCGAGGCGTTCTGGTTTGCCTCGATGGAACCCATTAGAAGCTCGCGAGGTATCTCGTCTGTGTCGAAAACAGCCGCGTGTAAATCGGTACGTATCAAAGTCGGCCCCTGATACAGAGCGATACAAAACCCCTGGAAAACCGCATTTTTACGTTTACGTGTATCCGCCGCTACGCCAGATACACTGCAATACAAAGGGGAGCGGGTGAGCGGGCCAAGGCTCGATAGACTGCGCAACATCCCCCATTGATAGAGGCTTGGCCCCATGGAACACGTCGATCACATTCTCATCGTGGACGATGACCGCGAGATCCGGGAACTGGTAGGCAACTACCTCAAGAAGAACGGCCTGCGCACCACGGTCGTCGCCGACGGACGTCAGATGCGCGCCTTCCTTGAGTCCACGCCGGTGGACCTGATCGTGCTTGACATCATGATGCCGGGCGACGACGGGCTGATGCTCTGCCGCGAGTTGCGCGCCGGCAAACACAAGGCCACGCCGGTGCTGATGCTCACCGCCCGCAACGACGAAACCGACCGCATCATCGGCCTGGAAATGGGCGCCGACGATTACCTGGTCAAGCCGTTCGCCGCCCGTGAACTGCTCGCCCGAATCAACGCCGTACTGCGCCGCACGCGGATGCTGCCGCCGAACCTGGTGGTCACCGAAAGCGGTCGCCTGTTGGCGTTCGGGCGCTGGCGCCTGGACACCTCAGCCCGTCACCTGCTGGATGAAGACGGCACCATGGTCGCGCTCAGCGGCGCGGAATATCGCTTGCTGCGGGTGTTCCTCGATCACCCGCAGCGGGTGCTCAATCGTGACCAGCTGCTCAATCTGACCCAGGGCCGCGACGCCGATCTGTTTGACCGCTCCATCGACTTGCTGGTGAGCCGCTTGCGCCAGCGCTTGCTGGACGATGCCCGCGAACCCGCCTACATCAAAACCGTGCGCAGTGAGGGCTATGTGTTTTCCCTGCCAGTGGAAGTGCTCGGTGCGCCGTCATGAACCTGTCGCTTCGTTGGCCACGCACCCTCGCCTCACGGTTGTCGCTGATCTTCCTGATCTGCCTGATCCTGGCCCAGGCGTTGTCCTTCGGCGCGCAGTATTACGAGCGTTATGAAAGCGCGAAAAACACCATGCTCGGCAATCTGGAAACCGACGTCTCGACGTCCATTGCGATCCTCGACCGCTTGCCAGCCGAAGAACGCATGAGCTGGCTGCAACAACTGAACCGCCGCAACTACCGTTATTTGCTGGACGAAGGCTCACCGGGCGTGGCCATGAGCGATACGCCCATCGCGATGACATCGATCAAAGACGCCATCGGCAAGGATTACCCGATGACCGTGACGGACATTCCCGGCGCGCAGAAACACTTTCAGGTCCACCTGAAACTCGCGGACGGCAGCCCGGTGACCATCGACGTGAGGCCAGCGATGATACCGTTGTCGCCGTGGTTACCCATCGTCTTGCTGGGCCAGTTGGCGCTGATGATCGCTTGCACCTGGCTGGCCGTCAGAATCGCTATCAGCCCCCTCACCCGCCTCGCCGAGGCGGTGGACAACCTTGATCCCAACGCCCACGCGGTGCACCTGGACGAAAAAGGCCCGACCGAAGTCGCTCATGCCGCCATCGCCTTCAATTCGATGCAGGCGCGCATCGCCGCATACCTGAAGGAGCGCATGCAACTGCTGGCAGCGATTTCCCACGACCTGCAAACCCCGATCACCCGCATGAAACTGCGCGCCGAATTCATGGACGACTCCAGCGAGAAAGACAAACTGTGGAACGACCTCGGCGAGATGGAGCATCTGGTGCGCGAAGGCGTGGCCTATGCCCGCAGCGTTCACGGCGCCACCGAAGAAAGTCGCCGCACCGACCTGGATTCGTTCCTCGACAGCCTGGTGTTTGACTATCAGGACGTGGGCAAGGAGGTGCAGCTCAGTGGCAAATGTGGCGCGGTGATCGACACCCGCCCGCATGCGTTGCGGCGGGTACTGGTGAACCTGACGGATAACGCACTGAAATTCGCCGGGGCCGCTGAATTGAAGGTGGAAGCGAAAAACGGCAGCCTGTCGGTGAAGGTCATGGATCGCGGACCGGGCATTGCCGAAGACGAACTGGCCCACGTGATGGAACCGTTTTATCGGGTAGAGAATTCGCGCAACCGCAGCACCGGCGGCACCGGCCTGGGGCTGGCGATTGCGCAGCAATTGGCGTTGGCGCTCGGGGGATCGTTGACGTTGAGCAATCGTGAGGGCGGCGGATTGTGTGCGGAGTTGAAGTTACCGATTTGACCCGTGTAGGAGCGAGGCTTGCCCGCGAAGGCCGTCACGCGGTTCCACTTGAAAACCGAGTCATCGTTCTTCGCGGGCAAGCCTCGCTCCTACAGAAAACCCAAAGGCGAAGGAAAGCCTTTACATTGTCGGACACAGTCGCGCGCACCCGATAGCAACCGACACTTATATGGATATTGGCGAATGGATGACAACAGAAGGCCCATCAAGACGCGCTCTGCGGGCTGGGCGAAACACATCACCGACCTCCTGGTGAAAAGAGACATTTCCCCCAATCAGATCTCCGTCGCCAGCATCGCTTTCGCGCTCGCCGGCGCGGTGGCGCTGATGATCGATAACGGCCTTGTCGGCTCGATCCTCTGCGCGGTCGGCATTCAATTGCGCCTGCTGTGCAATCTCTTCGACGGAATGGTGGCGATTGAGGGCGGCAAGAAATCCGACATCGGCAGCCTTTACAACGAATTCCCCGACCGTATTGCCGACAGCCTGCTGATCGTCGCGCTGGGGTACGCCATCGGCTACGCCGATCTCGGCTGGTTCGCTGCGTTGGCCGCGGCACTCACGGCGTATGTCAGGGTGTTCGGCGGCTCGATTGGTCTGAAGCAGAGCTTCATGGGCCCCATGGCCAAGCAGCATCGAATGGCCGTGATGACCGCAGGCCTTGTGTTGAATGCGCTTGAAGCGACCGTTTATGGCACTCACTACGTGCTGTTGATCGCGCTGGTCATCATCGCGGCCGGATCCGCCGCGACCTGCGTCACGCGAACCCTGGCCATCTCGCGCCAGCTGAAGGGGAATCACCATGTGGATCAGTAACGCGCTGATTTCTGTTCTTCGCTTCGTGATCGGCGTCACGGCCCGATGGGAAAGCCCGCCGGACCTGACACGCCAGCGCATCTATTTCGCCAATCACTCCAGCCATATGGACACCCTGGCAATCATCGCCGCCCTGCCACCGGAAGCCCGGGTGAACGTGAAACCGGTCGCGGCCGCTGACTACTGGGGAAAGAACAAATTTCTGTCGTACATCTCGCAGAAAGGCCTGAATGCCGTGCTGATCGACCGTACCCCGGCGCCCGGCGTCAACGTGCTGGAGCCGATTTTCGATGTGGTGCGCGCCGGCCATTCGATCATCATCTTTCCGGAAGGCACGCGCGGCACCGAGGCGTTGCCCGGCCCTTTCAAATCGGGCCTGTACCGCTTGGCCGAGACATTCCCCGAGGTGGATCTGGTGCCTATCTACCTGGAAAACCTGCATCGCTCCATGCCAAAAGGCAAACACGTTCCGCTGCCCATCATCTGCACGATCCGTATCGGCGACCCGCTGCAACGGATCATCGGCGAGGAAAAACAGGTGTTTCTGGATCGGGCGCGTGACGCGATTGTGAGGTTGTCGGAATGAATCTTGATGAAAAGTTTTTGTGGTTCTTCGGCGCCATTGCCGGCCTGTTGGCCATCGCTTCGATCATCGGCCGGATACTGGCCAAACGAGCGACGTCAGAAGGCTCGATCTCGACCATCGAAAACCTCAATCAGCGCGTAAATGCCTGGTGGGGCATGGTGATCATTTTCTTCGTGTCCTACCTGCTGGGCGGGAACGCGACGGTCATTCTGTTCGGCTTCATTTCCCTGTTCGCGCTGCGTGAGTTCATCACCCTGACGCCGACCCGGCCTGGCGACCATAACGCGCTGTTCTCGGCGTTTTTCATTCTGATCCCGCTGCAATACGTGTTGATTGGCACGCATTGGTATTCGCTGTTCACGCTGTTGATTCCGGTGTACGCCTTCCTGCTGTTGCCGGCGATTGCGGTGCTGAGCCAGGACACGGACGCCTTCCTGGAACGGGCGGCCAAGATCCAGTGGGGGGTGATGATCTGCGTTTATTGCATCAGCCACGCGCCTGCTCTGTTGCTGCTGGACCTGGAAGGCTTCAAGGGTCAGAACGCGCTGCTGCTGTTTTATCTGGTCTTCGTCGTTCAGTTGAGCGATGTGTTGCAGTACGTGTTCGGCAAACTGTTCGGCAAGCACAAGGTTGCGCCGCTGGTGAGTCCGTCGAAAACGGTGGAAGGATTGGTGGGTGGCGGTCTGTCGGCCACGCTGATTGGCGGGTGCATGTTCTGGATGACGCCGTTCAGTTTTTGGCAGTCGCTGCTGATGTCTCTGGTGATCGTGGTGATGGGTTTTCTGGGTGGGCTGGTGATGTCCGCCATTAAGCGCAGCCTGAGCGCGAAGGATTGGGGGACCATGATTAAAGGTCATGGCGGCATGCTTGATCGGATGGACTCGATTTGCTTTGCGGCGCCGATCTTCTTTCACCTGACGCGGTATTTCTTCTCCGCCCAATAAGTATCCAGTCACCACTAAACCCTGTGGGAGCGGGCTTGCTTGCGAAGGCGTCGTGTCAGGCAACATCATTGACGACTGACACTCCGCCTTCGCGAGCAAGCCCGCTCCCACAGGGTCAAGTGGTGGTTGGGAGATTGTGGTGGGTCAGGCGGTTACGCCGAGCACTCCTTCACTGTGCATCTGCCGCAACAACGCCGTGCCACTTGCCATAAACTCTGGCGATCCAGCGGCCCCCGCCTCGACCGCCAACGCATCCAACTGCGCCTGCCCGTCCAGCTCGGGAAACTCCTCAATGCGCTGCAACAACCGCCACGCCAACGGGCTCAACTCGGAAAACTTCACGCTCCAGTCCTCCGCCCGACGCACCAGCAATAACGTGGGTTGAGGCGGTGCAACGTCCGGCTGATGATCCGGCCCCACCAACTGCACCGGCCACGCATACGCCAATGGCCACGCCAGCGGCGAAACCTGCAACGGTCGATCCAGCAACAACCCGGCATCGCTGGCCGGTAACGGCTCAGCCTCGGACTGCTGCAATGCCATCTCGACCCACTCGTAATGCGCCAGCTCCACCAAGAACGGCGGCCACACACGCTCGCTCAACGCTTGCGGACCGGAGGCCAGGAACTCGACAAACTCCTGGGCGATTTCACCGAATTTCGGTGTGCGCGCGCGGTAGTCCCGCAGGAAAATCCGTACCAGCGAACGCCAGTGCTCATCACCGAGAATCTTGATCAGCACCGGAAAGGTCCCGCTGAGCAGCGCCGACAGGTTGGCGAAAATCAGGTCGCGGTAAACCTGGGCTCGCGCGGTGTTCATTTCGCTTGGTGGCGCGCAGTGCTCGGGATCGCGCAGGTAAAGGCCCATTGCCGCTTGCTGTTGAAACAGACTCGGCTTATCCACGGTTCACCCCCTCGGCCTGCAAACGGCGAATGGTCTGCAATTCAGCCACCAGTTCAGAAAACGCCGGGAAGTTGAAATCCCGCTCCAGCAACGTCGGCTGCGCGCCGAAACGTGCGTACGCTTGCGCCAGCATCGACCAGACAACCGGTTTCACCGACGCGCCATGGGTGTCGATTTTCAACGTATCGGACTCATCGAAGTGCCCGGCCACGTGCATCGCCACCACCCGCCCCGAATCGATGCCCGCCAGAAAGGTCTGCGGATCGAACCCGTGGTTGATCGAGTTGACGTAGACATTGTTGACGTCCAGCAACAGGTCGCAATCGGCTTCACGCAGTACCGCGTTGGTGAAGGTCACTTCGTCCATGTCCTGCTGGGGCGCGGCATAGTAGGACACGTTTTCCACCGCCAGGCGCCGACCCAGAATGTCCTGGGCCTGGCGAATCCGCGCGGCCACGTGATGTACCGCTTCTTCGGTAAAGGGCAGCGGCAACAGGTCGTAAAGGTGACCGTCATCGCTGCAATAACTCAGGTGCTCGCTGTACAGCGGCATGTTGTATTGATCGAGAAACACGCGGACTTCCTGCAGAAACCCGACATCCAGCGGCGACGGTCCACCCAACGACAGGGACAAGCCGTGACAGGACAACGGAAAACGCTCGGCCAGGGCGCGTAACGCATGGCCATGGGCGCCGCCGATGCCGATCCAGTTTTCCGGCGCGACTTCCAGGAAATCGAAATCGCCGGTACGGGCGGTCAGAAGGTCTTTCATTAAACCGCGACGCAGGCCAAGCCCGACGGTCGCTTTCGCTGAGGTGATGGGGGTCTGCATGGTGTCGGTCTCAAGGGTTGCCAGTACGGAATCACAGTTAACCGAAGCGGTGTATCGGGTCTGTGTTCGGGTCCGGCGGTAAATCGCAGCGGTTGTATCGCCGAAGGGTCTGTACACACTTCGGTACAGACCCTTCGGCAGGCATTACGCCAGGTCGTATTTCTCGCGCACCAGATGGCCGATGCCGATGCGATCGAGCACGTTCATCGGGCAAAGGAAGGTCACGCGAACGGTGCCCGGCAAGCGGCTGATGTCGATCGAACCGGTGATGGTCGCGCGGTTGAGCACTTCGTCATACGGCAGGCCGGTGACCGAAGCGGCGCGCTTCAAGCCGTTCTCTACGGCGACGTTGAGGTTCTCGCCGCTGCCGATAAAGGTGATCGGGCCGCTCTGCTCGATCTCGGTCTGGCCCCAGCGCTCGCCCAGTTCACGGACTTTCTGCCGCTGCTCGGCATTCATGGGCCGGGCCATCGGCGGCAGATCGTCCAGGTTTTGCAGGAGGATCGGCCCTTCCAGCGTGAGGTTTTTCACCACTTCCACCACCACTTCGGTTTCCCCGGAGCAATCGGTGGCGTGCCCGGCGATCTCGCCGTTGCCTTGCTGGGCGTGCATGTCGCCCATGTACACACCGGCACCCGGCACTTTCACCGGGCAGATCAAGACGCAGCCTTCGCGAATCGAGTTGGTGTCCATGTGGCCGTCGGTCTTGGCCGCGTGCAGTTCTTCGCGGGTCATGCCGAAACGGTGTGGCGCGTTGATCAGGTATTGGCCGAAGTCGGCGCAGTTGTGCGAGTCGGGCAAGTCACGGGACGGCGTGGTGCCGATGTTGCCGAGGAACGGCCGCATGTGCGCGGCAACGCCGGGGATGTCGGCGCGGGCCAGGGACAGGATCGAATGCTGGGCCGCGAACTCGGGCAGCGCCGACATTTCAGAGGCATTGCCGGCCAGTTGGTTGGCGACCTCCTGATTGACCGTCAGGCTGACCTGGTTTTGCGCGTCGAACACGATCACGTAGCCATGGCTGAAGCGAAACGCGCTGACCTCGGCGCCACAGTTGTTACAACGAATCGACTCCTCGCCAATACCTTCGACATGACTGGCCGGGTGATCGGTGCCGCACTTGGAGCAGAATTTGGCGACGAACGGGTCGCCGTTGTAGCGCCCCTCCACGAAGCTCATGACCCCGGACGACGTCGCCAGCGAGGTGACGCGCATTCTTTTGATCTTGATTGCCACCGCATCGCCGACTTCTGCACCGGCAATGGCCACCGGTTGCGTCACTTCGTGGCCGCCCTCGAACGCCGGTGTGATCATCGGGCCCCAGCAGCCCGGCGGTGTGCCGGTGATCAGCGTCCCGCCATCGGCGAGCGGCCCGAGCATCGGCTGGCTTGGGCCGATGATGCCTTGGGTGTAGTGATCGACGCGCAGGTGGTTGACGGGTGAAGACTTGAGGTCGGTTTCAGACGCAAGCATGTTCATTGGTGTCCCCTTAACGGTGAAATGCGTAATACGGGGTCACAGTTCATCGCAGGTTTGTATCTCGTCTGTGTTCGGCAGTGCCCGGGAATGAAGCGGAATGTATCGGGGCCCATGCTGGATACAGCGCAGTACACACCGCAAATTGTCGGTCTGGGACATGTGGGCTTTCGTCGCTCAAGACAGCAGCACACGGCCCCCGGACTAAACTTACTGCACGCAGGACGGGCTTATCGTCCTGTTCATTCCCACGACCACCGCCCAGGGGTGAACGCCTCGAAAAACAAGGCCTCTGGACAGTGATCCTGTTGAAGGAGCACACGTGATGGACGAGGCCAGACTCAATGATTTCATGGGCAAACTGGTGAACGACATGGGCGGCGCGGCGATGCTCGCCAACGTCATCCTGGGCGAAGAGCTCGGCCTGTACCGGGCCATGGCCGACAGTCAGCCGATCACCCCTGAAACACTCGCCGATAAAACCGGCTGCAACCCCCGCCTGCTGCGCGAATGGCTCAGCGCCCACGCCGCTTCCGGTTACATGGAACACCAGGACGGCCAGTTCCGCCTGCCCGAAGAGCAAGCTTTGGCGCTGGCGATCGAAGACTCGCCGGTCTACATCGCGGGCGGTGTCGGGGTGGTCGCGTCGTTTTTCCATGACAAGGACAAACTGGTCAATGCCATGCGCGGTAACGGCGCCCTGGCCTGGGGCGATCACCATCCGTGCATGTTCAGTGGCACGGAGCGCTTCTTCCGGCCCGGTTACAAAGCGCACCTGATCGCCGAGTGGTTGCCAGCCCTCGAAGGCGTGGTCGCCAAACTGCAGGCGGGCGCCAAAGTCGCCGACATCGGCTGCGGCCATGGCGCGTCAACGGTGATCATGGCCCAGGCATTCCCGGACTCGCGGTTCGTCGGTTTTGACTACCACGCACCGTCCGTCACCGTCGCCACCCAGCGCGCCGAAGAAGGTGGCGTTTCCGGGCGGGCGCGGTTCTTCCAGGGCACCGCAAAAAGCTTCCCTGGCGACGACTACGACCTGGTCTGCTACTTCGACTGCCTGCACGACATGGGCGACCCGGTGGGCGCGGCAAAACACGCCTATGAGTCGCTGAAACCGGACGGCACAGTGTTGCTGGTGGAACCGTTCGCCAACGACTCGCTGGACGACAACGTCACCCCGGTTGGCCGACTGTTCTATGCCGCGTCGACCTTCATTTGCACACCGAACTCGTTGTCCCAGGAGGTCGGCCTGGGGCTCGGCGCCCAGGCCGGTGAGGCGCGGTTGCGCAAAGTCTTCACCGAGGCGGGGTTCAAGAGTTTCCGGCGGGCGACGGAAACGCCGTTCAACCTGATTCTGGAGGCGCGTAAATAATCCCTGGACCTGCGGCGCATGGCTTGCACGTGTTGGCGTTTTTGAAATCGCCTTCGCGGGCAAGTCGGATCGTCGCACCGCTCGCTCCTACGGGGTAAGCGGCAAGTGCTACCCTGCAAACACTCAAGGTTCACCGGAGTGTTGAACATGCTCGACCGCCGCATCCGCGAACAACTCGATCGGCTCCAGCAGCTGATGGCCGATCAACCGTTTGTGGTGCTGACCGGCGCCGGCATCAGCACCCCTTCGGGCATTCCGGACTACCGCGACAACCAGGGCGTGCGGCGTGGCCGGCAACCGATGATGTATCAGGAGTTTCTATCGGCCCCGGAATCACGGCAACGTTACTGGGCGCGGGCGATGCTCGGCTGGCCGCGCGTGCGCCAGGCCCAGCCAAACGTGGCCCACGAAGCCTTGGCCAGTTTGCAAAGCACCCGGCAGATCAGCGGGCTGATCACCCAGAACGTCGACACCCTCCACGACCAGGCCGGCAGCCATGACGTGATCGAACTCCATGGCAGCCTGCACCGGGTGCTGTGCCTGGACTGCGGGCAGCGCAGCGAGCGGGATTCGATTCAGCAATTGATGGAAGCGCAGAATCCCTATCTGGCCGGAGTCGATGCGGTGCAGGCGCCGGATGGCGATACGCTGCTGGATGCGGCGTTCGAGGCACGCTTTCAAGTGCCGCGTTGTCCGCATTGCGCGGGTGAGCGGATGAAGCCGGATGTGGTGTTTTTTGGCGAGAATGTCGCGCAGGTGACGGCGGCCAAGGCAATGGCTGCGGTGGAACAGGCTGCGGGGTTGTTGGTGGTGGGGTCGTCGCTGATGGCGTATTCGGCGTTTCGCTTGTGCCGGGTGGTGGCGGATCGGGGGAAGCCGTTGATGGCGATTAATTTGGGTAAGACTCGGGCGGATGACCTCCTTGATCTGAAAATAGAGGCTTCGTGCGAACAGCTTTTGCCCTTACTGGCCCATCACCTGACCACTTAAAAACTGAGGAAACCACACCCAATGTGGGAGCGGGCTTGCTCGCGAAGGCGTCGTGTCAGACAACATTAATGTCGACTGACACGACGCCTTCGCGAGCAAGCCCGCTCCCACAGGAGACCGTTATCAGGATATAGAAACGCGCTCGCCGAGGTTCTCGGCTTTGAGAATATCGAACAACGCCTGCGCCGCCGCCGACAGTTCCACCCCAGGCTTGGTCAACACGCCAATCGCCCGCTCCACCACGGGGTCACGCAAGGTAATGCACCGCGCGCCCAACTCGCGCATCTGCCCGGCACACAACGCCGGCACGGCGCTCACGCCCAACCCGCTGGCCACCATTCGCCCGACCGTCGCCAGCTGATGGCTCTCGAACTCCACCGGCAACTTCATCCCCCGCGCCTGCAAGTGTTCTTCCAGCATCACCCGCACCGTCGACGGGCGCTGCAAGGTGATGAACGGCTCCTTGAGCAAGGTCTGCCAATCAATGTCTTGCAGTTCGGCGAAGGGAGAATCGTCCGGTACCACGGCAACAAAACGGTCCCTATACAACGGTGTGAACTCCAGCGATGAACTCTGCGTCGGTTCAAACGCCACCCCCAGCTCCACCTGCCGGTCGCGCACCATTTCCAGCACCTGTTCGTTGATCACGTCGTTCACCGTGACGTTGACCTTGGGATAACGGGCGCGAAAGGTCTTGAGGATCGGCGGCAGCAGATTGCCGGCAAATGAGGGCATCGCCGCCAGGGTCACGCGGCCGCGCTGAAGGGTGAAACGCTGGCGCAGTTCATCCTCGGCGTTGTCCCAATCCGCAATCAGCCGGCGAGCCAATGGCACCAGCGATTCGCCTTCAGCCGTCAGCGCCACGTTGCGCGTGTTGCGCGTGAACAACCGCCCGCCCAGCCCCTCCTCCAGGGCCTTGATGGTCAGGCTCAAGGCCGATTGCGACAGGTGCAACCGCTCGCAGGCAACGGCGAAACTCAGGCTCTGGGCGACGGCCAGGAATGCGCGGATCTGCTTGACTGTCATGGGCGAATTGCTCCAGTAATGGGCGCAGGTGTTATCTGTAGGAGTACGACGTGCGCGGCGATGGCGTCCTAAAGATTGCCTTCGCGAGCAGGCGCACTCCTACAAGGGTTGATTGGTGAGTTTAATCTATCAATCAACCTTAAAAATCAACTTAACAAATGAATTTGTCAGCGCGACACTCACTTCCACTACGGCTAGCCAGCCGCCCACAAAGAATAAAAGAGGTGCATATGGCAGGTTTCGACAAGCGCGTGAGTTCCTATGAGGAAGCTCTGGCAGGTCTCGAAGACGGCATGACCGTGATCGCTGGCGGCTTCGGCCTGTGCGGAATCCCGGAAAACCTGATCGCCGAGATCAAGCGCAAAGGCACCCGTGACCTCACCGTGGTTTCCAACAACTGCGGCGTCGACGGTTTCGGCCTCGGCGTGCTGCTGGAAGACCGCCAGATCAAAAAAGTAGTGGCCTCCTACGTTGGTGAAAACAAACTGTTCGAAGACCAACTGCTCAAAGGCGAAATCGAAGTCGTCCTGACCCCGCAAGGCACCCTCGCTGAAAAAATGCGCGCAGGCGGTGCCGGCATCCCCGCCTTCTTCACCGCCACCGGCGTCGGCACTCCGGTTGCCGATGGCAAGGAAGTGCGCGAATTCCACGGCCGCCAGTACCTGATGGAAGAATCCATCACCGGTGACTTCGCCATCGTCAAAGGCTGGAAAGCCGATCATTTCGGCAACGTGATCTATCGCCACACCGCCCAGAACTTCAACCCGCTGGCCGCCACTGCCGGCAAGATCACCGTGGTCGAAGTCGAAGAAATCGTCGAACCCGGCGAGCTGGACCCGTCGCAGATCCACACCCCTGGCATCTACGTCGATCGGGTCATTTGCGGCACGTTCGAGAAGCGCATCGAACAGCGCACCGTGCGTAAGTGATCCCCAGCCCCCGGACCTGAAGGAAAAATAACAATGGCACTTTCCCGCGAACAAATGGCTCAACGCGTCGCCCGCGAAATGCAGGACGGCTTTTACGTGAACCTGGGCATCGGCATTCCGACCCTGGTCGCCAACTACATCCCTGAAGGCATGGAAGTCATGCTGCAGTCGGAAAACGGCTTGCTCGGCATGGGCCCCTTTCCTACTGAAGAAACCATCGATGCCGACATGATCAACGCCGGCAAGCAAACCGTGACCGCGCGTATCGGCGCGTCGATCTTTTCCTCGGCCGAGTCCTTCGCGATGATTCGCGGTGGTCATGTCGACCTGACCGTGCTCGGTGCCTTTGAAGTCGACGTGCAAGGCAACATCGCCTCGTGGATGATCCCCGGCAAGCTGGTCAAGGGCATGGGCGGCGCGATGGACCTGGTGGCCGGCGCAGACAACATCATCGTTATCATGACCCACGCGTCCAAGGACGGTGAGTCCAAGCTCCTGTCCAAATGCAGCCTGCCGCTGACCGGTGCCGGGTGCATCAAGCGTGTGCTGACCGACCTGGCTTATCTGGAAATCGAAAACGGCGCGTTCATTCTCAAGGAACGTGCACCGGGCGTCAGCGTCGAGGAGATTGTCGCCAAGACCGCCGGTAAACTGATCGTGCCGGATCACGTTCCGCAAATGCAGTTCGCTGCTCAGTGAGGAATCATTCCATGCAAGAAGTCGTCATTGTCGCCGCCACCCGTACCGCCATCGGCAGTTTCCAGGGTGCCCTGGCGAATGTTTCCGCCGTTGACCTCGGCGCTGCGGTGATCCGCCAGCTGCTGGCACAAACCGGCCTGGACGTTGCTGAAGTCGATGAAGTGATCATGGGCCAGGTGTTGACCGCCGGCGCCGGACAAAACCCAGCGCGCCAGTCAGCGATCAAGGCCGGCCTGCCGTTTACCGTGCCGGCGATGACCCTGAACAAGGTCTGCGGCTCGGGGCTGAAAGCGTTGCACCTGGCCACTCAGGCGATTCGCTGCGGCGACGCCGACGTGATCATTGCCGGCGGCCAGGAAAACATGAGCCTGTCCAACTACGTCATGCCCGGCGCCCGCACCGGTCTGCGCATGGGGCACGCGCAAATCGTCGACACCATGATCAGCGATGGCCTGTGGGATGCGTTCAACGATTACCACATGGGCATCACCGCCGAGAACCTGGCGGAGAAGTACAACCTGACCCGCGAACAGCAAGACGCCTTCGCCGCGGCCTCGCAGCAGAAAGCCACGGCCGCCATCGAAGCCGGGCGTTTTGTTGATGAGATCACGCCGATCCTGATTCCTCAGCGTAAAGGCGATCCGGTTGCCTTCCAGGTTGACGAACAACCCCGAGCAGGTACCACCGCTGAAGCGCTGGGCAAACTCAAACCCGCCTTCAAAAAAGACGGTTCGGTGACCGCCGGTAACGCCTCGTCCCTGAACGACGGCGCCGCTGCGGTGATTCTGATGAGCGCCGAAAAAGCCAAGGCCCTCTGCCTGCCAGTGCTGGCGAAAATCGCTGCGTATGCTAACGCTGGCGTCGACCCGGCGATCATGGGCATCGGCCCGGTCAGCGCGACTCGTCGTTGCCTGGACAAGGCCGGCTGGTCCATCGACCAACTGGACCTGATCGAAGCCAACGAAGCCTTCGCCGCGCAATCCCTGGCGGTGGCCAAGGACCTGGAATGGGACTTGAACAAGGTCAACGTCAATGGCGGCGCCATTGCCCTGGGCCATCCGATCGGTGCATCGGGCTGCCGGGTGCTGGTGACCTTGCTGCACGAAATGATCAAGCGTGACGCCAAGAAAGGCCTCGCCACCTTGTGCATCGGTGGTGGTCAGGGTGTAGCGCTGGCGATCGAGCGGGCGTAAAGCGTTCAACAGACTGTGCGGGGACCCACGAAGAACCGCGCGGTCTGGTATCACCCCCGGTGTTTCTGAGTTAATCAGATACTTTTGTGGCGAGGGGATTTATCCCCGTTGGGTTGCGTAGCAGCCCTAAAAATCTCGGTAATAGTCGAAGATTTTTTGGGAGCGCTTCGCACTCCAGCGGGGATAAATCCCCTCGCCACATACCGGGTTCTTTTATGTCCGAGCCGTCAGGCATATTTCACCAGGTTCAGCGTGGGCAACGGCCCGCCCGGAAACTGCGCCAGTCGAGCGCCGACACTCAATCCCCCAAGGTCGATTCCGAAGAAACCCAATCGCTCGCTCAACCCGATTACTTGAGCTTTCGCCTCGGCATCGTCGCCAGACACTAACAGCACCCGCTGACCACCCTCCGCCGCCGGATCGCTCTCCAGCAAACGCGCCGCACCCGCTTGAAGAACGACGCGCACGGGTCAACGGCAACGGCTACCGGCCACTTCCGGCGCCGTGGCGACTTTGGGCAAACTGAATTTCACGCACACATCCAGAAACAAATGAGAGGGGAGCAGCTTAGACGTTTCAGCCTGTGTGCCCAAGGGGCAGATGCCCAAGTATCAGGCGCCGTGTCGGCGGAAGAACAACGTCACCTGGCCTAACTCAACGCCGAATTTGGTCATGGCGGAGCGATTGGCCATGGTGTTTTCGTCCAGCAAGTACATCCAGTCGTCGAAATGCACCTGATAGATCTTGTCGTCCACCGGCAGGCTGAGTTCATAGCGCCAGTGCAAAGCGTTGCCGGCTACCTCACCGCGAGATTCCCCGACCACATCGCCGGCCGTGCCGCGCCAACGGCCTGGACCGTCAGGGTACAACGTCCAGACGCGGGTCTGTTTCGTGCCGTCGCTGTAGGTAAAGGCTTCATGCATGATCAGGTTCTGGCCGTCCATTCGACTGTTGATCACCACATGAAAGCGTTTGATCACCTCGCCCGAGCGTTTCTGGAACATTCCCCAGCCATCCACTCGCCCGACGAAGAACCCGGGCAGATCGAGCTTGGGGGTTTGCTCGCTGTAGCGCTGCACATCAACGCTGCAACCGGCCAGGCAGACGAACAACACCAGCAGCAGTTTCTTCAGCATGCCATGCACCTCAAGGATTGGTGCTGCCCAGCAACTGCTGGCGCAACTCGGGATTACGCGTACGTGGGTCGAGCCAGATAGCGAAAAAGGCCCGAGCGAATTGCAAGTCTTTCACTTCGTGTTGCAGTTGCTGGCCGACAAAGAACCGCGCGCCCTGTCCCGGCAAATAAATGCCAGTAATGCGGGTGCCGGCTTTTACATCGACGAACGACTGTTGCATCTGCACCTTCCAGCGCTCGAGCTGCTCGGGGCTGACCGAGGCGCCGGACAATCGCTTGATTTCATCGACACTGGCCTGCACCAGATCATCGCGGGAAATGCTGCGTTGATAGATCAGTTCCAGGGCAAACGGCTGGTCCAGCGCCAATGGCCGTGCCGCACTCCAGAGCCGGGCGTTGTAGACATCAAACCCAAACACCCGAAACTCGCCGGCGCCGATGATCTGCGCGCCGGGCAGTGCCTCCTGCCAATTGGCCAGGGCCTGGGTGCCTAACAATCCCAGCAACAACACACTGTGGTGCAGGCGAAATCGGGGGCTAATCATCGCGTTCTTCTCACCGTGGGCATTTGCTAAAAACTTATACGCAAAGTATCTATTTGTACAATTATTTGGCCGATAGCTTTGTATACAAAATCCATTAAGTTCTAGAGCAATTCAATGTCCGCGGTGCTAACGTTGGCGCCTCACTCAGGTCGGAGACGCGTGCGTGTTGATGCTTAAACTGCTGGTGATTCCTGGTTTTCTGTTGCTGATTTCCCTTGCGGGCAAACGCTGGGGCCCAAGCGTGGCCGGTTGGCTGTCGGGGTTGCCGGTGGTGGTGGGGCCGATTCTGTTCTTCCTTGCCATTGAGCAAGGCCAGGTGTTCGCCGCTCAGTCAGCGACGGCGGCGTTGTCAGCGATGTTCGCGATGATTGCCTTCTGCGTGACCTACGCCCAGGTCGCTCAACGGGCGGGATGGCCATGGGCGTTAACGATTTCACTGCTGGTCTGGGCCTCTGTGGCTGTGGTGCTTTCACTGATTCCACCCTCGCTGGTGTTCTCGGTGATCGCGGCCGCCACCGCACTGTTGGCGGCGCCGTACCTGTTCCCCAGCGTGCAACCCATCGTTGCCGGTCCGGCGCCGAAGTCCGACAAACTGCTGCTGCGCATGATTGCTGGCGCCCTGCTAACCCTCGCCGTGACGTTACTCGCCAGCACCGTTGGCGAACGCTGGAGCGGTTTGCTCGCGGTGTTCCCGGTGCTCGGCAGCGTGATGGCAGTGTTTTCCCAGCAAACCCGCGGCCCGGCGTTTACGGCCGCGCTGCTGCGGGCGACGGCGACCGGGATGTATTCGTTCGCAGCGTTTTGCCTGGTGTTGGCGCTGGTGTTGCCGAGGTGGGGATGGCTCGGGTTTGTGTTGGCAGTGGGTGTGTCGTTAGCCATGTTGTTGATCACGAAACGGCTGGCTGTGCGTCCAGGACATCAAGGAGCAAAAAGTAAGGAAGAGATTGCTTAACGCATTACTAAATTTGGTTATTTCAAACCGGGAAAGATGTCCGGAAGTTATCTCCGGACATCATCAAAATACTTAAAACTTTACGGGATCAGACATCCATTCATTCGGTGGCAGTCCATGCTCTGCATCACACACAACCACCTCAAGCTCAGAACCCTTAACGTCTCTCGGCGCATTGGCTCGTATGGTGTACTCGCCGGGTGGCCTTTCGTAATACACAACATCTGCACGAGCAAACTTCACCCACTTGGTATCTTTTTTGTAGTACGCGACGGCTACTTCCCCCAACTCCTTCCTGAAAGTTCCAGGACCAGGGCGGACTTCTGGATTGACGGCCTATTTGGCGTTGGCATATTTGTCACTCCCTTACTTACCGAAAACCGGTAAGTTTCAGCGTGATTGTTTTCGCCCTCGGTAACGCCGTCTACCTGTCATATCTGACAGTTCAGACGAACGGTATTAGCTGATGCCAATATCAAGCTATACCGCATGGTGACCGCTTATTGCCATGGAGAGGCATTCATGACTGACTTGATCCCGGTATCCTCCGCCCGAAAAAGCCCCAGCTCAGCTACCGCTGTTGGCGTAGCCGCGATCATTCTCTGGTCCTGCCTTGCGCTGTTGACCACCCTCACCGAAGGCATTCCACCCTTTGAATTGCTGACGCTGAGCTTCGGCATAGCCTTTGTGGCAAGCCTGGTGATTCTGGGTCGACGCGGGCTCGCCGGCTTCAGAAGCTGGCGACAGCCCTGGGCGGTATGGGCGACTGGGTTCGTGGGCATTTTCGTTTATCACGCGTTGTATTTTTTTGCGCTTAAAGTCGCCCCGGCAGCCGAAGCCAGCTTGATCAACTACCTTTGGCCGCTGTTGCTGGTGCTGCTCTCGGCGCTTTCGGCCGGGGAAAAGCTGCACAAACGGCAAATGCTCGGCGCGCTGCTGGGCCTGGCCGGCACCGCGGTCATCATGCAACAACACGGCCCGGAGGCTGGGGCCTCGATGCCCATCGCCGGTTACCTCGCGGCCTTCGGCTGTGCGCTGATCTGGGCCGGTTATTCGGTGATCAACCGTCGGTTCAGCGACGTGCCCAGCAGCATTATCGGCGGGATCTGCGGTATGTCGGCCGTGTCCGGCCTGATCTGTCATTTGGCCTTCGAAACCACGGTGCGGCCTGATCCCGGCCAATGGGCAGCGATTGTGGTGCTCGGCCTCGGGCCGGTCGGGCTGGCATTTCTTGCCTGGGACCACGCCACCAAACACGGCAGTCTGGCGACACTGGGGGCGCTTTCCTACCTGGCGCCTTTGATTTCGACGTTATTGCTGATTGGTGTGGGACGCAGCCATGCCAGTCCGATCCTGATCGCACCTGCGGTGTTGATAATTGCCGGGGCGGTGATCGCCACGTCGCGAGCAAGCGGAAAAGCTCCCGCAACACGTTCGATTATTCCGAACAAGTAGAGCAACAACCTCGTACGTCAATCGAACAGGTTTGCCCCACCATCAGCCTCAGTTCCTAACCCACTGACTGAGGCCTACACTATGAAGTTCTTTTTCCACCCGTCGCCGAACCCGATGAAAGTTGCCCTGCTGCTTGAAGAACTGCGAACGCCCTACGAATTGATCGGCGTTGATACCTTCAAGGGCGAGCAACATTTACCAGCCTTTCTGGCGATCAACCCGAATGCCAAAGTGCCGGCCCTGATTGACGGTGAAGCCACCGTATTCGACTCCCAAGCCATCCTGCTGCACCTGGCGCAAACGCATCAGCGCTTCCTGCCGACCTCCGTCGCTGGCCAAGCCGAACTCCTGTCATGGCTGATGTTCATCGCCACCGGCCTGTCGCCGTTCTCGGGGCAAGCCGTACATTTCCAGCACCACGCACCGGAAAACCTGCCCTACGCGAAAAACCGCTACCTCAAAGAAGTCGAGCGCCACTACCGCGTGCTCGACCAGCGCCTGGCCGATCATCAATACCTGGCCGGCGACACCTACAGCATCGCCGACATGGCGCTGTGGGGCTGGGCCAGTTACGCGCCGTACATCCTTGGGGAGAACGGTCTGGCGGCCTACCCGAACGTCAAGCGTCTGTTCGATGAAATCAGCGCCCGCCCGGCCGCCCAACGTGCGCAGGGATTGAAAGAGAAGCTGGTGTTGAAGGCCGAGTTCGACGAAGAAACCCGCCGCAACCTGTTTCCGCAGAATCAGGCGCAGTAGTTTCTGGGCGCGATCAAAAACTACCCGTCGCGCCGCACTCTTGTAGATACCTTGTGGCGAGGGGATTTATCCCCTCGCCACAACGGCAGCTGCTACAAGGGCGGTTCTCGGCAGCTGCTACAAATCGTGTTCCATGGGATGATTGCGGCGAATGCGCGATCATCCCTGGAGTTTCCGAATGTCATTGTTGAGTAAAAAAGCCGTTGTCCTGTTACTGACGGCGGCCGCCAGCCTTGGGGCGTTGAATGCCTATGCCGCCAAGGCCACTGCCAGCGACAAAGCACCTGCACAAGAGGTCTCGATGCTCGGCGGCAAGTTCAAGTTCACCCTGCCCAAAGGCTTCATCGCCAACCCGTTGCCCGCCGGCGACGCGGCTGCCGGTACTGCCGGGGCGACGGGCACCATGTACACCAATGAGACCACTAAAACCGTGGTGATCGCCGCTGAAAACACCATCCCCGGTGGCGCCAACGTCAAGGACAACGACGGTCCGTTCCTCGACTCCGCTGCGGCCGACTTTGCCACCGAACAAGCCAAGGCACTGCCGGACTTCACCAAGCTCAGCGAAAAAAGCCTGACCCAGAAAGGTACCGGCCTAGGGCTGCGGCAGATCGACAGCACCGCCACCCAGGGCGGCGGCAAAACCCTCGACACCACACTGATGGCCGCGTCCAACACGCGCATGGCGATCGTTCAGGTGATTTCCCGCCTCAGCGACAATGGCGGCCACGAGACGCTGGTCAAACAGATCGTTACTGGCAAATGAGACTTACGGATTGAGGCGCTGCAACCAGGCGCTCAGATCCTGCATTTCAGTGGCGCTGATGCTGTGACCGACGCCAGGATAGGCGTGAAATTCAGGCTTGAGTGACAGGCTCTGCAACAGGCTGTCGGCCTCGGTGCCGTCGATGTAGGGCAAGCGTTTGTCTGCCGTGCCATGACCGATGAAAATTGCCAGCTTCTGGCGTTTTTCATCCGGTTTGAGCTCGGATTTCAGCACCGGCAGAATCCGCCCGCTCAACGCCGCAATCCCACCCACTGCCTCGGGATGACGCAACGCCACCTCATAAGACATGATCGCACCCTGGCTGAAACCCACCAGGAACACCTTGTCGGGTTCGGTGTGATATTTCTTCGCCGCCTGCGCGATGAAATCCAGCAGCACCTGGCCGCTGGTCTTCAGATCCTCGGTTTCACCGTTGTAGGCAGCGTTGCCCTTCTCGCGAAACCACTTGTAACTACCCTCCTCCATCACCATCGGCGCTCGCACAGACAGGAAGTTGTATTGCGCCGGCAATTCATCCTTGATGCCGAACAGATCCTCCTCATTACTGCCGTAACCGTGGAGGAAAATCACCAGGGGCTGGTTGCGGGATTCGGGGTTGGCCTGCTCCAGGTACTTGAGCGGCAGATCGGTGTGCAGCGGGGTTTCAGCGTGGACGGTGGCCGAGGCTAGCAACGTCAGCAGAGCGAGAAGCTTCAACATAAACCTTCCTTCATGGAGCGCAGGATTCGGGGGAGAGCCTAACACTGTGTGAGCAGCAGGAGGATTTGTGGTGCTGCTGATGCCCCTTCGCGAGCAAGCCCGCTCCCACATTTCATCTCGGCAGTAGACAGGATTTGTGTGCACAGGAGATTCAATGTGGGAGCGGGCTTGCTCGCGAAGAGGCCCTGTAAGGCGCCGAAGATTTCGCAGCTAATCGTTAATCAGTTTCCCAACCCGAATCACCTCACGCCCCGCCACCTTCGCCTGCCACGTTCCCGGCTGCGTGTACCGCCCGCGATCAATCGCAAACAACACACCGCTGGTCCCGGCGGGTACGGTCGTTACGCGGTCGCTCAGCGGATCAACCACCTCAAACAGCGCATCGCCCTTCTCCACCCACTCACCCGAATCACGCAGGAAACTCACCACCCCGTGATGCGGCGCGAACAGGTATTCGGTGCCCTCGAACGGCATGCCTTCGCAGCACTCGCTCGGTGCAGCAGGCCAGGTGCCGCTGATGAATCCCTGCTCGGCGAGGAACCCGAGAATCGCCTCGCAATTGGCTTGGGCCTGCTCGACCCGGGTGTCGCCCATGCTGCCCAGTTCCAGCGTCGTCGCCAAGTTGGCCGGCGGAATTGCTGCCTCGGGAAAGGCCCGCGCCAGGCGCAACCACGGCGACGAACAGGACTCATCGAATGAACTGCCGCCGGAATCTTCACAGAGCAACGCCACCCCTGCCTTCAGGCGCGCCGCCAGGGATCGCCACTGCGGCCAGTGTTGCGGCAAGGCATACAGGTGAATCGCCGCATCGAAATCGCAATGCAGATCCAGGGTGATGTCGGCTTCGCAAGCGTGGCGCAACAGCAAGCGGTGGATGGCTTCCAGCTGCGAGGCCGGGGCCGGCAGGTCGTCCAGGACCTGGCCCATGGTCTGGCGGATCAGCGCGATGTTGGCCTGCGCATCGTTACCCAACCGGTCGCCAATCAACTCGGCCACCGGGGCGCTGAGTTCGATGAACGAGCGGTTGAAGTTCTTGCCGCTGCCCAGTTCGAAGCGGCCCATATGGCTGCCTTGCAGGTGCTGGTCAAGGCCGATCGGATTGGCCACCGGCACCAGTTCGATCACACCCTGCAACAGGCCCCGGGTTTCGAGTTCGGCCAGACGCTTCTTCAACTCCCACGCCGTGCGCATGCCGGGCAACTCGTCAGCGTGCAGGCTGGCCTGGATGTAGACCTTGCGAGTGCTCGCGCCATAACGGAAAACGCTGAGGGTGCGTTCGGTGCCCAGGTGGCTCCAGGGCAGTGAATGGTCGATGCGTTGCATGGGAACTCCGATATAAGAGGCACTGAGATCACCTGTAGGAGCGAGCCTGCTCGCGATAGCGGTATGTCAGACAGCAAATTTTCCACTGAAAAATCGCCATCGCGAGCAGGCTCACTCCTACAAGGGATATCCATTTCAACAGAGAGAGCGCATAAAAAAAGTGGCAACCGCGTCAACGGTTGCCACTTTTTTGCACGGCGTGATTACTGGCCGTAAACGTCAAAGTCGAAGTACTTGTCTTGCACTTGCTTGTACTTGCCGCTGGCGCGGATTTCGGTGATGGCGGTGTTGAATTTGTCCGCCAGCTCGGTATCGCCCTTGCGCACAGCAATACCGGCGCCGCCGCCGAAGTACTTGGCGTCTTCGTAAGTCGGGCCGACGAAAGCGAAGCCTTTACCGGCGTCGGTTTTCAGGAAACCGTCGTCCAGGTTGACCGAGTCGGCCAGCAGCGCGTCAACGCGGCCAGAGACCATGTCCAGGTTGGCTTCCTGCTGGGAGCCGTAGCGAACCAGGTTGATACCAGCCGGCACCAGCACTTCAGTGGCGAAGCGGTCGTGGGTACTGGCGCGCAGCACACCGACTTTCTTGCCTTTGAGCTCGGTCAGCGGGTCTTTGATGTCGGTGCCGGCCTTCATCACGAAGCGCGCTGGGGTGTGGTAGTACTTGATGGTGAAATCGACGTTCTTTTTGCGATCGTCAGTGATGGTCATGGACGACAGGATCGCGTCGATTTTCTTCACTTTCAGTGCCGGGATCAGGCCGTCGAACTCTTGCTCGACCCAAGTGCACTTCACTTTCATCTGCTCGCACAGCGCGTCGCCGATATCGACGTCGAAACCGGTGAGCTTGCCGTCGGGTGTTTTCATCGAGAATGGCGGGTAACCGGCTTCAATACCGATGCGGATCGGCTTGGCTTCATCGGCCACAGCGGTCAGGGACAACATCGACAGTGCCAGGGCACCAAACATCACTAGCTTCTTCATTTATAACTCCTGTGTGCGGAGGCTTTTATTGGCAGCTTTCGAATGACTTTCGGTCGGTGAAGACCGAAGTGGCCGGCAGTCTAGAGCGGCTTTCACAGGGTAAATTGTGTTAAAGCGACAAATACTTATAGAAAAGTGGCCGGCCGATTCAAAGCCCTTGAAGCGTGCGCCAAGGCGGTGCAAGGACTGTAGGACAAGCCCTTTTTTCAGACAAAACCTACACGCAAAAACTACAAGAGAGCACCGATGCCCGCACTGAATCTGATCCAGCACCACCCCGCCGAAGGTCCTGGCGCCATTGCCGATTGGGCAGCGTCCCGAGGGTTGACGCTGAACGTCTTTCGCGCCGACCTCGGCCAGTTACCGCCGGTGAGTACGGCGCCTGTGATTGTGTTGGGTGGGCCTTATGAATCCAACGCCGGGCCGGCGTGGCTGGAAGCGGAACGGCAGTGGCTGGCGGCAAGCCTGGGTCGGGGCGCGGCGGTGTTTGCGATTTGTCTGGGGGCGCAGCTGCTGGCACTGAGTCTGGGTGGGAAGGTGCGGCGGATGGATCGCACCGAAACCGGCTGGACCACCGTGACGTTCGTCGATGGCCAGACCCTCAAGGTGCTGGAGTGGCACGAAGATGCAATCGACCTGCCACCCGATGCGCAATTGCTGGCCAGCAGTGAGCAATGTGAACAGCAGATGTATGGGGTCGGGACGACTCGGGTGGGATTGCAGTTTCATCCGGAGTGGAATGCGGAGTCGGTGGCGACGCTTAATGAACACTTTGCCGAGGAATCACCGCTGCCTCGGGGGCAACAGGACAGCGCCGCTTACGCAGCCGTGAATGAGTGGTTGCAGGCGACGCTGGATCGGTGGTGGTCTGCGTTTTCGAACATTCACTGAACTTGATGGTTTTTTATGGTGAGGGGGCTTGCCCCCGTTGGGTTGCGCAGCAGCCCCAAAAAACCTCGGCAACTGTCGAAGATTTTGGGAGCGCTTCGCACTCCAACGGGGCGGTGCGGCGGTCCGACAAGCCCCCTCGCCACAAAAGCTCCCTCGCCACAATTGTTCAGCGATGTCCGAACATCAACATTCGCAACCGATCACGGTGGTGGCAGGCCGTTGCACCGCAACACTCAACTCCAACCCTTCATCCAGCCACCCGGTCACGCCGCCGATCATCTCCTTGACCGGGTAACCCAGTGCCGCCAGTTTCACCGCAGCCTTGTGCACACCGTTACAGTGCGGCCCGGCGCAATAGACCACAATCAAGGTGGATGTCGGGTAGTCCGCCAGGCCCTCGGCGGTGAGCAGTCGTCCCGGAATGTTGATCGCGCCCGGCACATGCCCGCGTTCGAACGCCAACGGTCCGCGCACGTCCACCAGGACAAAGTCCACCTCGCCGGCCTGTTGGCTGCTGTACACGTCGGAACAGTCGGTTTCAAAGGTCAGACGGTTGCTGAAGTGCATCAGGGCAATGGCCGAAGGTGCTGCGGGAATGGTGCGGACCAGGCTGGTCATGGGCTGTACTCCAAAGTCTTGAGTGGGTGTGAGAAGACTTTATCCGCCCAACGCTTGCGACTACAGTGGCGTACAAGACACTCACCGGGAACTTTCCGCCATATGCAGCCTAACCCTGGATTGGTCGCGATTCTGGCCTACGACGGCCTCTGTACCTTCGAATTCGGCATCGCCGTGGAGATCTTTGGTCTGGCGCGGCCGGAGTTCGATTTCCCTTGGTATGAGCACCGTATCGTGGCAGTGGATCAGGGCCCGATGCGCGCCATGGGCGGCATTCAGGTCCTGGCCGATGGCGGCATGGATCTGCTCGAAGACGCCCGCACTATCATCATTCCCGGCTGGCGAGACCGCAACGCGCCAGTGCCGGAACACTTGCTCGCCGCCCTGCGCCAGGCCCATGCGCGGGGTGCGCGGTTGCTGTCGATCTGCTCCGGCGTGTTTGTGCTGGCGGCGACCGGCCTGCTGGACGGCCACGGCGCCACCACGCATTGGCGCTACGCCGCTGAGTTGGCCGAACGTTTTCCGAACATCCTGGTGGACCCGGACGTGCTCTACGTCGATTCCGGTCAGTTGATCACCTCGGCGGGCAGCGCGGCAGGTATCGATGCGTGCCTGCACCTGGTAGCGCGGGATTTCGGCACCCAGGTGGCCAACTCGGTGGCGCGGCGTCTGGTGATGTCGCCGCAACGTACCGGCGGGCAGGCGCAGTTTATTCCTACGCCCGTCAGTCCAACGCCACGCAGCGATTTGTCCCGCGTCATGCAGTGGGCGCGTGAGCGCTTGCATGAACCGCTGGAGGTTCGCGAACTGGCGAGTGAGGCGGCGATGAGTGAACGGACCTTTCTGCGCCGGTTTACTGAAGCCACAGGAATGCCGCCCAAGGCGTGGTTGCAGCATGAGCGGCTGGCGCGGGCGAGGGAGTTGCTGGAGAGCACGAATCAGAACACCGATCAGATTGCCGACCAGTGTGGTTATCGCTCGGTGGAGAGTTTTCGGGTGGCGTTTCGAGGGGTGGTGGGCGTGCCGCCCTCGGTGTATCGGGAGCGGTTTGGGCGTGGGATAAAAGCCATAATTTGAGGTGTATTTGAGGACCTCTTCGCGGGCAAGCCTCGCTCCTACAAAGGCACCGCAATACCTGTAGGAGCGAGCGGTGCGGCGATCCGACTTGCCCGCGAAGGCGTCCGCCCAGACACCGCCTACCTCAAGGCTTACGCAACAGGTAGGTATCCATAATCCACCCATTCGCCACCCGCGCCGCCTTGCGCACCCGCTCAATCTCATCCGCCACGTCCTTGAGCTTGCCGCTGATCAAAATCTCATCCGGCGTCCCCAGATAAGCCCCCCAGTAAATCTTTGTCTCCTGATCCGCCACTTGATGGTAGGAATCCTCGGCATCGAGCATCACCACCAGGCTGTCGGCGTCGCTCACCTGCCCCGCCGCCAACCGCCGGCCGGTGGTGATTTCAATCGAGCGGCCGATGCGATTCAGCGGCACCTTGTGCTGCGCAGCCAGTGCCTGAACGCTGGTGATGCCGGGGATCACTTCATACTCGAACGCGCAGCGGCCGGAGGCCAGTATTGCCTGCAAAATCCGCAGGGTGCTGTCGTACAACGCCGGATCGCCCCACACCAGAAAACCACCGCACTGATCGTCGGAGATTTCCTCATTGATCAGCCGCTCGAAGGTTTGCTGCTTGGCAAGATTCAAATCTTCGACACTGGTTTTGTAGTCCACATCCCCGCGCTCACGCTCCGGGCTGTGGGCTTCGACAAAACGGTAGTCGTGACCGGTGATGTAGCGCTCGCAGATCTCACGGCGCAGGTCGATCAGCTTGTCTTTGCTCTGGCCCTTGTCCATCAGGAAAAACACGTCGACGAGGTTCAGCGCCTTCACGGCCTGCATCGTGATGTAGTCGGGGTTGCCGGCGCCGATGCCGATGACCAGAAGCTTTTTCATCAAATGACTCCTTCAAGCAAACGCAGGCGCCAGCGGCCGGTGAACCGCAACTCGATGGCCGATAGCGGTTCGACGTCGATCAGGTTGAACGCCGTAGCCTGCAACACTTGCGTCAACGCGGCGCGAATGACAAACGGATGGGTGATGGCAAGGATATGCCCCGGTGTTGTCTCAAGGGACTTGAGCCACTGCGCCACGCGCTCACCCAGTTGCACGACCGACTCACCGCCATGGGGCGCCGAGGTCGGGTCGTCGAGCCAGGCCTGCAGCGCCTCGGGCTCGGACTTTTGCAGGTCATTGATCCGCACCCCGTTCCATCGTCCGAAGTCGCAATCCCTCAGCGCCGAGACGATTTCAACGTCACTGCCAAACATCTCGGCCGTCTGCTGCGTGCGCAACTCCGGACCACAGAGCACCCGTGGCGCCCCCGTAAACTGACGGGTACGCGAACCCTTCGCCGATTGCCTATAAAATTCCAACGGCTCATTCGTAGGAAAACACGCCAATTTTTGTGCGACGGTTCGAGCGTGACACATCAGGGTCAAACGGGTTGCCTGCACGGATTATCACCCTGTCGATGAAATGGAAAACGGCACGATGCCGCAAATAATGACGCAATTGTGCCGCAAGACGCTTGATCCAGGGCGTTTCGTTTGAATCCGCAACGACGGGACGCGGGTTCATTTAACCATTGAAATTCGGCAATCTCTGACTCCCTTGTGGGCGATGGACTACAAGCCCTGTCGACTTCCGTGTAGCCCCCAGCGCACGGGCTTTTTGCCTCATTTTTGACGTTGGGAAAACCATGGAAAAATTTGCTAGACATGTAGCGTGCGCTACATAAATACTGTTTTAGCAATTTATGAAACAAAACCGACACACCCATCCAGCAGGAGCCCGGATGCCCACCCTTAGAGATCTGATCACCGATTCCGGCCTGGACCTTACGCCGTCGGAACGCAAAGTCATTCGCGCCTTGCTGGACCAGTACCCGCGTAACGGGCTGGGGCCGATGTCACGTTTGGCCGAACATGCCGGTGTCAGCGACCCCACCATCGTGCGACTGGTAAAAAAGCTGGGTTTCAGCGGTTACGCCGATTTTCAGGATGCCCTGCTCAGTGATATGGACCACCGTCTCCGGTCCCCCAGCGCCCTGTTGCAACTTCGCTCTCATCTTCAGAAAGGCGACGCATGGAGTCATTACTTGGCGGACACCCATCGGGCGCTGGTGGATACCCACGCGCTGACCCAACCCGAAGATGTGCGGATTCTAGTGGAATGGCTGCTCGATACCCGTCATCAGGTTCACTGCTTTGGCGGGCGCTTCAGCAGTTTCCTCGCCAACTATTTGCTTAACCATTTGCGCCTGCTGCGCCCGGGCTGTTTCGCCCTGGATGACAACGCGCAACTGCCGGACCGGCTGTTCGATGTGCAGCGCCAGGACGTGGTGCTGGTGTTCGACTATCGCCGCTACCAATCACAAGCCCTGCGCGTGGCCAATGCGGCGAAAAGCCGATATGCCCGCGTGGTGTTGTTCACTGACATCTATGCTTCACCGCTGCGGGAAATGGCCGACCTGATCATCAGTGCGCCGGTGGAATCATTGTCGGCCTTCGACAGCATGGTCCCGGCGCTGGCCCAGGTCGAGGCGCTGATTGCCTGCCTGACCCTGCGCAGTCCGGAGCTGGCCGATCGCCTGGAAGGCATCGATGCCCTGCGGACCGACTTCGACACCCACCTGCTGGAGGATAAATAAGGATGTTCACGCTCCCCCACCGTTCGCCCCGGGACTTACCGTTCACTGCCGATCACACCGCGCTGTTGCTGGTGGACATGCAGCGTGCCTGGCTCGAACCGCAGTTCGACCCGCACCTCAACGGACCGGACGGCGAATACTTCCTGACCCGCGCCCACATGCAGGTGGTGCCCAATCAACGCCGGCTGCTCAGCGCTTTTCGCAGCGCGCGGCAAAACGTGCTGCACACGATCATCGAAAGCCTGACTGCCGATGGCCGCGACCGCTCGCTGGACCACAAACTCTCGGACATGCACTTGCCCAAGGGCAGTGCGCCGGCGCGGATCATCGACGACCTGACACCGACAGAAAACGAAATCGTACTGCCCAAGACCTCCTCCGGGGTGTTCAACTCCACCAACATTGACTACGTGCTGCGCAACCTTGAAACGCGGCATCTGATCATCGCCGGCATCGTCACCGACCAGTGCGTGGACATGGCCGTGCGTGACGCCGCGGACCGTGGCTACCTGGTGACGCTGGTGGAGGATGCCTGTGCGACCTACACGCCGGCGCGTCATCAAGCCTGCATGAACGCGATCAAGGGTTATTGCTGGATCACCGACACCCAGACCGTGCTCGGCCGGTTGCAGGAGATGCAGCCATGAGCGAAAGCCTGTCACCGCTGCCCATGACCACCATCGTCACCACCGACCTGATCGGCGTGACCCGCGGACGCTCTTTCCCGACGGACGAACTTGAACACTATCGGGCGGCGGGTTGCGGCTGGGTGCCGGCCAACAGCGCGCTGACCCCGCAAGACATCATCGCCTCCACCAACCCGTGGGGCGCTTATGGCGACTTGCGCCTGATTCCCGACCTGAGCAGCCGGGTGACGGTCAGCAATGGCCCGGATACCACGGCCCCGGCGCTGGACTTCATCCACGGCGACATTAACGAAACCGATGGCCGTCCTTGGGGCGCCTGTCCGCGAACGTTGTTGCGCAATGAAGTGCAGCGTTATCGCGCCGAGTTGGGCTTGCAGGTCAATGCCGCGTTCGAACATGAATTCAACCTGAGCAGCGACGCGGCTGATCAGCTGGCGTTCTCTCTTGAGGCTCAGCGTCAGGGTGCCGAGTTCGGTGGCTGGCTGCTCAGTGCCCTGCGTGCCGGCGGCGTCGAACCGGAAATGTTCCTGCCCGAATACGGCAAGCATCAATACGAAATCACCTGCCGCCCCGCCCTCGGTGTGGCGGCGGCGGATCGCGCGGTGAACGTGCGCGAGATCACCCGCGAAATCGCCCGGCAGATGGGCCTGGACGTGAGCTTCGCGCCCAAGACGTCCGAGCATGCCGTGTGCAACGGCGTCCATCTGCACGTCAGCCTGCTGGACCTGGACGGTCAACCGCTGATGTACGACGCCGGCACCGTCAATGGCCTGTCGACCCTCGGCCAGCACTGGGCCGCCGGCATCCTGCATTACTTGCCGGCGCTCTGCGCGTTTACCGCGCCGACACCGGTGTCCTACGAGCGTTTGCAGCCGCATCACTGGAGCGCCTCCTACGCCTGCCTCGGCCAGCGCAACCGCGAAGCGGCGCTACGGATCTGCCCGACGGTGAGCCTGGGCAGCAAATCCGTGGCGGCGCAGTACAACCTGGAATTTCGCGCCATGGACGCCACGGCTTCGCCGCACCTGGCCATGGCCGCGCTGCTGATCGCCGGTCGCCTGGGCATCGAGCAACGCCTGGCCTTGAACGCGATCACCGATGAAGTCCCCGATTCCCTGAATGAAGAACAACGCCACGCCCGAGGCATCGTCGCCCTGCCCGCTTCACTTGCCCAGGCGCTCGAGTGCCTGCGCAACAGCGAGGCGCTGATCGAAGCCCTGCCGAGCGCGTTGATGGACACCTACTTCGCCCTTAAAACCGAGGAAATGACGCTGACGGACCAGCTGTCGCCCGCCGAACGCTGTGAGCACTATGCACGCCTGTACTGAATCCGCTGAACGCGGTCTTTTTACCGAGCCTGCGTACACCCTGAGCCGCGAAGACTCGGAGCACCCGTTGATTCTGGTGTGCGAACACGCCAGCCGTTTTATCCCGGCCGGGTTAAATGACCTGGGGCTGAGTCACGACGCGGCGCGCGAGCATATCGCCTGGGACATTGGCGCACTGGCACTGGCTGAGGGTCTGTCCCGGGCAATCGGGGCAACATTGCTGGCGGCCAATTACTCACGGCTGTTGATTGACCTCAACCGCCCGCGCCATGCGCCGGACAGCATCCCGTCGCAGAGCGAGATTTATCAGATACCGGGTAATCGTGATCTGGACGAGGCGACGCGCGATTACCGCCGCGAATGCCTGTTCAAACCGTTTCATGCCCGGCTGCAAACCTTGATCGACCAACGTATCGCACAAGGGCGACCGGTTCGGGTCGTCGGCATTCACAGCTTCACCCCGGTTTTCCACGGCCAGCCACGCGCGCTGGAAGTCGGCGTGCTGTTTGGTGAAGCCAAGGGCTACGCCCAACGCTTGATTGACGGGTTGAGCCAGTACCCCTTGAAGGTTGCCGGCGATGAACCGTACAAAATCAACCCGCGGGGCGATATGACCGTGCCGGTCCACGGCGATGCACGGGGACTGGAATCGGTATTGATCGAGGTGCGCAACGATCTGCTGCGCACCCCTGAAAATGTCAGTCGCTGGACCGCTTACCTGGCACCGCTGTTGTAAAAGAATCACGTCAAACTCGCAGCTCGTGGCTGCTTTCATCCCAAGGAGTAGGGCTTCATGGAAATAGAAGAATTCGGCTACAAGCAAGAGTTGAAACGTAGCCTGTCGCTGACCGACCTGGTGGTGTACGGGATGATCTTCATGATCCCCATCGCCCCGTTCGGTGTGTACGGTTACGTCAACGCAGAAGCGCCAGGGATGGTGCCGCTGGCCTACATCATCGGCATGGTTGCGATGCTGTTCACGGCCCTGAGTTACGGCAGCATGGCGCGGGCCTTTCCGATTGCGGGTTCGGTGTATTCCTACGCGCAACGCGGCCTCAACCCGCATGTCGGGTTTATCGCCGGGTGGCTGATGCTGCTCGATTACCTGTTGATTCCGCCGCTGCTCTACGTGTACGCGGCCATGGCGCTGAATCACCTGTACCCGGACATTCCCAAAGTCGGCTTCATCCTGGCCTTTCTGGTCAGCGCGACCTTCGTCAACCTTCGGGGTATCACGTTCACCGCACGCATGAACATTGTCTTCCTGCTGGCGCAACTGGTGGTGCTGGGGATCTTCCTGTTCTACGCCTGGAATGCGCTGCACAACGGCGGCGGCAACGGTCAGCTGACCCTGGCGCCGCTGTATAACCCCGAAACCTTCAACTTCGCCCTGCTGATGCAAGCCGTGTCGATTGCGGTGTTGTCCTTCCTCGGCTTCGATGCGATCTCCACCCTTGCCGAAGAAATCAAGGGCGACCCGGGCCGCAGCGTCGGCAAGGCGGCGCTGATCACCCTGTTGGTGATGGGCGTGATCTTCGTCGCGCAGACCTGGATTGCCACTGACCTGGCGGCCGGCATGGGCTTCACCTCCGCCGACACCGCGTTTTATGAAATCGCTGAAATCGCCGCCGGCAGTTGGCTGGCAACCCTGACGGGCGTGGCCACGGCTTTGGCCTGGGGTGTAGCGGTCGCCATCACTTCACAAGCGGCGGTATCGCGCCTGCTGTTCGGCATGGCCCGGGACGGCAAACTGCCGAAGGTGCTGGCCAAGGTTCACCCGAAACACAACACCCCCTACCTGAGCATCTACCTGGTGGCCGTGCTGTCGCTGGTGATCTGCTACCTGTTCATCAACTCGGTGGACACCCTCACCTCGCTGGTGAACTTCGGCGCGTTGAGTGGATTCATGTTGCTGCACCTGACCGTCATCAATTACTACTGGCGTCGGCAGAAGTCCGGCCAAGTGATCCGTCACCTGATCTGCCCGGTGATTGGCTTCATCATCGTCGCGGCCATCATGTACAACATGGGCGTCGATGCACAAAAGCTTGGCCTGATCTGGATTGCCTTGGGCCTGGTTTATCTGTTTTTCCTCAACAAGCTGGGCGCCAGCACGGTATTGCCCGACCCGAGCAACGGCTGACAAGAAAAAGAGCGGCGTCTGACAACAAATCAGGCGACCGCCGATTTAATGCGTGGAAACCGACAGTGATAGTCAGGTTCGGGACACATCGCCGAACCCTTTGATACAGGAGTACATCCATGCTGGTCTTACGCCCAGTCGAGTTAACCGACCTGCCCCAGTTGCAACAACTGGCGCGCGACAGTCTGGTCGGTGTCACGTCCTTGCCGGACGACACGGAACGCCTGCGGCTGAGGATTCTCGACTCCTGCACCTCGTTCGAGAGCGACGTTGAGGTTCATGGCCCGGAGAATTATTTCTTCGTGCTGGAGGATCTCGTGGCCGGGCATCTGGTGGGTTGTTCGGAGATCCTCGCCACCGCGGGCTTCAACGAGCCGTTCTACAGCTTGCGCAACCGTCACTTCACCAGCGCTTCCCGGGAGCTGAACATCGAGCACGGTGTACCGGCCTTGTCGTTGTGCCAGGACCTCAGCGGCCACACCTTGCTGCGGGGCTTTCATATCGACACGGCGCTGGTGCGCACACGGTTTTCAGAGTTGCTGTCCCGGGCGCGTTTGTTGTTCATTGCCGCCCATTCGCGGCGCTTTTCCGAAGCGGTGATCACCGAGATCGTCGGTTACAGCAGCGATGAAGGGCAATCACCATTCTGGGATGCGCTGGGCAAGCATTTCTTCGACCTGCCTTACGCCGAGGCCGAGCGGCTTTGCGGTCTGCAGAGCCGGACCTTTCTCGCCGAACTGATGCCGCACTACCCAATCTACGTGCCGATGCTGCCCCAGGCTGCACAGGAATGCATCGGCCGGATCCACCCCGATGGCCAGGAGGCCTTCGATATTCTTGAGCGCGAGGGATTTGAAACCAACAGCTACATCGACCTGTTCGACGCTGGCCCGACGCTGTATGCACGGACCTCGAACATCCTCTCCATCGCCCAAAGCCAGACCGGCACGGCGCAACTGGTTTCGCCCATCGATGCGCTCGGCAGTTACCTGGTGAGCAACGATGCGCTCAAGGATTATCGCGCCATCGTCGCCGAGCTGAATGTCCAGACCGGGCAACCGGTGGGGTTGAGCGCCGAGATGTGCGCCGCCCTGAACGTCACTGATGGCAGCCCGATCCGGCTGATTGCCCTGTGAGCATCACCCGGCCCCGTGCCCAACGACAGCGCCCGAACTGGCGCGAAGAAGGAGCTGCATCATGATTGTCCGCCCGGTTCGCATCACCGACCTGCCCGCCTTGATGGATCTGGTGCAAACGGCCGGCCCCGGCTTCACCACCCTGCCGGCCAACGAAGAACGCCTGACGCACCGGGTGCGCTGGGCCCAACGGACCTTCGCCGAGCAGGTCGAGCGTGCGGATGCCGACTACCTGTTCGTGCTGGAAGATGACGATCAGCAAGTGGTCGGCATCAGTGCGTTGGCCGGCGCCGTTGGCCTGCGTGAACCCTGGTACAACTATCGGGTCGGGCTGACGGTCAGTTCGTCGCCGGACCTGGGTATTCAGCGGCAGATTCCGACGCTGTTCCTGAACAACGAAATGACCGGCCAATCGGAAATCTGCTCGCTGTTTCTGCGGCCCGATCAACGCCATGGCAGTAATGGTCGGTTGCTGTCTTTGGGACGCCTGCTGTTCGTTGCCGAGTTCCCGCACCTGTTCGGCGACAAACTCATCGCCGAATTGCGCGGCAGCGCCGACGAACACGGCTGTTCACCGTTCTGGGACAGCCTGGGCCGGCACTTCTTCAAGAAGGATTTCAGCCACGCCGATCACCTGTCGGGGCTGGGCAGCAAATCATTCATCGCCGAACTGATGCCACGCCAACCGCTCTACACCTGCCTGCTCACCGAACAGGCCCAGGCCGTCATCGGCAAGGCACACCCGAACACGGAACCGGCGCTGAAGATCCTCAAGGCCGAAGGTTTTGTTCATCAGGGCTACATCGACATCTTCGACGCAGGCCCGGTGATCGAAGCCCCGGTCGCGAGAATCCGCACCGTGCGCGACAGCCAACCGCTGGTATTGGCCATCGGCACGCCAGATGAGCAGGCCCCGGTGTGGCTGATCCACAACCGCCGCCTGGAAAACTGCCGCATCACCACCGCCCAGGCCCGGCTGGTGGGCAACAGCCTGATCGTTGACCGACTCACGGCCAAACGCCTGCAGCTGCAACCGGGTAATTCTGTGCGGGCGGTGTCGCTGCCCAATCAACAGCGACAGGCTGTTGCGGCGTAATCGTAATATGAAACCTTCCCCACCCTGTGGCGAGGGGGTTTAGCGAAACGTCGCACCGCCCCGCTGGGCTGCGAAGCGGCCCCAAAACTTGCCATCACTTTTTTCCTGGCGCACCGCGTTCTGCGATTTACGACTGTTGCGCAGCCGAACGGGGCGGTGCGACGTTTCGCTAAACCCCCTCGCCACAGGTAAACCCCCTCACCACAGACAAGTCCCTAGCCACAGGCAAACCCCTTAGCAACAATGGTCTGCGCCTATCTGAGCCGCCCCGCAAAATTCGTCATCATCTTCCCCTCGTCCGCGTGATAGCCTTTTGTTCCTTCGGCGTTGACACCTTTGCTCAAGCCTTTCCATTCCTTTGTATTGGTGGAACTCATATGTCCAGGCTTTCTCATCAAGATTTGCGCCGTAACTTCCGCGAGCTGTTTGCTTCCAACGCCTGCTATCACACGGCGTCGGTCTTTGACCCGATGTCGGCCCGCATTGCCGCTGACCTGGGGTTTGAAGTGGGTATCCTCGGTGGTTCGGTCGCCTCGTTGCAGGTGCTGGGCGCCCCCGACTTTGCCTTGATCACCCTCAGCGAGTTCGCCGAACAGGCCACGCGCATCGGCCGTGTCGCTCAATTACCGGTCATCGCCGACGCCGATCACGGCTACGGCAACGCGCTCAATGTGATGCGCACCATCGTCGAACTGGAACGCGCCGGCATCGCCGCCCTGACCATCGAAGACACCCTGCTGCCAGCGCAATTCGGGCGCAAATCCACCGACCTGATCGGGGTGGCGGAAGGCGTCGGCAAGATTCGCGCGGCACTGGAAGCCCGGGTCGACTCGGAAATGGCGATCATTGCGCGTACCAACGCCGGGATCCTGCCGGTCCAGGAAATCATCAGCCGCACCCGGCAATACCAGCAAGCCGGGGCAGACGGGATTTGTATGGTGGGCGTGCAAGACTTCGATCAACTGGAGAAAATCGCCGAACACCTGACCGTGCCGTTGATGCTGGTGACCTACGGCAACCCGGCCCTGCGCGACGACAAACGCCTGGCTGAACTGGGCGTGCGGGTGACCATTGACGGTCACGGCGCTTACTTCGCGGCGATCAAAGCGACTTACGACAGCTTGCGCGAGCAGCGGCAGATCTTTACCCAAGCCTCGGATTTGAGCGCTACCGAGCTGACTCACACGTATACGCAGCCTGAGGAATACATCCGTTGGGCGGAAGAGTTTATGAGTGTGAAGGAATAGCTGTCAGCTGACGTATTTGTAGCGACTGCAATGGCCTCTTCGCGAGCAGGCTCGCTCCCACATTGAATCTCAGTCGATCACAGGACTTGTGTTCACAAGAGATCCAATGTGGGAGTGAGCCTGCTCGCGATAGCGTCAGCTCAAACACCGCTATATTGCGGCTTTAAACCCCTCCTCCCGCTGCAACGCCCGCGCCTGAAACACACCCAGAATCGCGCACCCTTCGCGCATCAGCAGATGCACCGCGCCGGTTACGCGCGTCAAATCACAATCGGAAATACCTTTGAAGCCAAGGCTGGACAAGGTGTCTGCCAGATCGCGAACCACGGTAAAGCGATGCGCGGCGCAGGCGGCGAGGTCGCTGAGTTCTTTGTGGGTATTGATGAAGAGCACCGGGTTTTCGGCGTCGTAGGTGTCGATGGGGAGGTAACGGGGCATTACTTGGTCGGACATTGGTGAAACTCCTGTAGTTAGAGCAACCACCATTCGCGGCCAAGCGAAAAAGGTGGCAGCCATACGCGGGTTGGCCGACCGGGCTACAGGACCCCGGCACACCCGGAGGTGTCCCGCGCACAGCCGCCATAACACAATGTTTCAGACGTTAATCGCCTGAACGGTGTCGGGTTAGCTGGCGTTCCTGTATCCGACCGGCCAAGGTCGTTCGCGAAGTTTTCCGCGAGTCCGAACTATAGGGGGCGATGCTGGAACGCGGCAACAGGGTACGTTGTAGGAAACGTCTTGGAAAGTTGTGCGCAGATGAATCATCGGTCCCCCACGCGGTAGGAACGCAACTTCACCAACACCGAATATCCCTGTGGCGAGGGGATTTATCCCCGTTCGGCTGCGCAGCAGTCGTAATTCGCTGAACGTGGTGCGGCTGAAAAAACGCGATAGTAGATTTTGGGGCCGCTTCGCAGCCCAACGGGGCGGTGCGACGTTTCGCTAAATCCCCTCGCCACAAAGGCTCGCCCCTACAGGGACTTTTGCAGGCCTCAGACCGGGTCGAGCAGTTCGTGTTGGGGCTGGCCGTCGACGCGGCAGATGACTCGGTTGCGGCCGGTGGTCTTGGCTTCGTAGAGCGCCTGGTCGGCATCGTTGAGCCACAGGGTGGCGTCGGTGTGGGCCGGGTTGAACGCCGCCAGGCCAATGCTCAGGCTGACTTTAAGCGCCGGGTCCTGCTCGTAGCCCAGGGTGGCGAAGCGATCACGCAAAGCGTCCATGGCAGCCGCCGCGCTATTGAGGGGCAAGTCAGGGACGAGCACGCAGAATTCGTCACCGCCATAGCGCCCCGCCACATCAGTCGCCCGCAGGTTCTGCTTGAGCATTTGGCTCAGCTGCCGCAGCACGATGTCCCCGGCGACGTGGCCGTAGGTGTCATTGATTATTTTGAAATGGTCGATGTCGATCAACGCAATCGCCCCGCCCTGCTGCTGGCGTTGGCAGCGCTGGAATTCAACTTCAAGCTGATCTTTCCAGGCGCCATGGTTCAGCAGGCCGGTGAGGCTGTCGGTTCGGCTCAGGGCCAGCAGTTCGCGTTTGTGCCGGCCAAGGGTGGTGGCCTGGCGAAAGCAGATCCAGCCCAGCGCCAGTGGATACAAAATCAGCAGCGGTAAGCAGGCATACAGTTGCAACGCACTGGTTTGCGCGAAGAAGACCGGTGTAAAAATCAGCAGGCCGACACCGATCCCGAGAATCTGTGCGACCGTGCCCACCAGCAGGAAACGCAAACCGCCAATGGCCACGTTGTTCATGGCCATCATGGACAGCGTCGCCGCGCTCGGCAGCGGATTGAACTGCATGGCGGCGACCCAGAAGCCGCCGAGAAAAGCGTCGACCAGGATGTTGCGATGTTCGGCGTGAAAGGGCACCTCCGCCCGACGCGCCCATTGATAGGCAACGTGCGGCCAGAGAACGCCATTGAACACCATGACCACCCAGACCCACGGCGCCGGGTTGAGTGGATACATCGCCGCGCCTACGCACAACAACCCCAGGGCCAGCCCCAGGGTTCGCGATGCATAAAGCCTCCTGGCCAGTGAAAGTCCTTTTCCTCCCGTTTTTCCCATAGAGACCTCTGCACCACAGAACGGAACCTGACACCACAAGGGTTGCGGGTGTGCTGGGAGTCTATCAGGGCAACGTTAAATAGCCATCATCGGCGGGCAGCCTGAAGACAATGCGGTCTGTAGGAGCGAAGCTTGCTCGCGAAGAACGATGACGCGGTTCTAGCTGATATACCGCAGCGCCCCATTCGCGAGCAAGTCGGATCGCCGCACCGTTCGCTCCTACGGGTTATGTGGGTAATGTTTGGGCTATACATGAAGGAAGGGTTGGATAAACAACGATAAACAAGGAGGCCCATGCAAACCTTTCAAGTGTTGATCATCGGCAGCGGTTTTGGCGGTCAGTGCGCGGCGATCAATTTGCTCAAGGCAGGCATCGACGATTTTCGCCTGCTGGAACGACGGGACTTTTTTGGCGGCACCTGGTGCCAGAACACCTACCCCGGCGCGGCCGTCGATGTGCCCTCGCCGCTCTACTCACTGTCCTTCGCCCCTTACCGCTGGACGCAAATGTTCGCCGAACAGGCTGAGCTGCACCACTACACCCAGTACGTGGTGGAGCACTTCGGCCTGCGGGACAAGGTCGAACTGGAGGCCAATGTCGAGCGCATCGAGTGGGACGCCGACGGGCAACGCTGGGCGGTGCACACCGGCGCCAAAGGCACGTTTCACGCGCAATTCCTGATCAACGCGACGGGGCCGTTGAGCCAACCCGTCGTCCCACACTTTGAAGGCCAGGAGCGCTTTCAGGGCAAGACTTTTCACACAAACAACTGGGATCACGCCTTCGACTATCACCACAAACGCGTCGCCATCGTCGGCAGCGGCGCCAGTGCCGCGCAGGTCATTCCGGCCATTGCCCCCGACGTCGAACACCTGCATGTGTTCCAGCGCACGCCGCACTGGGTATTGCCACGCGCCGACCGCACCTTCGGACCTTTCCAGCGTTGGCTGCTGGGCCTCAAACCGGCGTACAAACTGCTGCGCTGGATGCTTTACTGGCAGTTCGAAACCCGGGTGATTGCCTTCAAATACTCGAAACCGGCCATCCACATGGTCCAGCAACACGCCCTGCGCTTCCTCAAACGCCAAGTGCCCGACCCTGAATTACGCCGCAAACTGACGCCGGACTTCACCATCGGCTGCAAGCGAGTGATTGTCTCAAGCACCCTTTACCCGGCGCTCGGCCGCAGCAATGTGACGCTGCACAGCCGCGAACAGGGTATCGCCTCCATTGACGAAACCGGCATCGTCACCCTGGACGGTCAGCACATCGACCTGGACCTGATCGTCTGGTCCACCGGGTACGACGCCACCGACGGGGTGATTTCCTACCCGGTCACCGGCAAAAACGGCACCCGACTCAAAGACGTCTGGGCGCAGTACCCGCGGGCTTATCTGGGCACCAGCCTGCCGGACTTTCCCAACCTGTTTATCATCACCGGACCCAATACCGGCATCGGCCACACCTCGGCGCTGTTCATCATCGAATCACAAATGAACTACATCCTCGACTGCATCCGCACGCTGAAAGAACACGGTTTGCGCAGCATCGAAGTACGCCCCGAGGCAGAACGTACCTACACTGAGATGATCCACCGCGAAATGGAGCGCACCGTGTGGAAGTCCGGGGGCTGTCATAGTTGGTACCAAAGCAAGAGCGGTCATGTGATCGCGATGTTTCCGGGGTTCAGTTTCAGCTATCACCGGTTGACCCGGGCACTGAAACCCGCCGACCACATTTTGTCCTGATCACGTAAAAGGAAGATGCCTGATGCTTGTGTTGGTTGTCCTTATCGCGGTTTTTGTAGCCTGGAGCTGGCTGAGTTACCCGGCCATCGGTTACTGGCTCTATGACCTGAGTATGGCCATGGAAGCCAAGCTGTATCGGCTGCACAAGATCGTCGTACCGATCACGGAAATGACCGTCTCGACCTGGCAAGGCGGGCCGTACGAAGCGTCCAGCAGTGTGCTGATGCTGCACGGCTTCAGTGCCGACAGGAACGTCTGGCTGCGCTTCGCACGACACTTTGTCGGCAACTATCGGGTGATCATCCCTGACATCGCCGGCCATGGCGAAACCGGGTTCAAGGCAGGTGGCGGCTACGATATTCCTCTGCAGGCCAAGCGGATGATCCAGCTGCTGGACGTCTGCGGGGTCGAGAAAGTCCATGTGATCGGCAACTCAATGGGCGGCTACATCGCGGCGTGGCTGGCGGCGAATTACCCGGACCGGATTGCCTCCGTCGCCCTGATCGATCCGGCCGGCGTCACTTCCCCCGAGCCCAGCGACCTGGAGCGACATTTGGCCAAGGGGCACAACCCGTTTTTGATTCATTCACGGGAGGAGTTCCAGCGCTTCTACGCCATGACCATGGCCGAGCCGCCGTGGGTGCCCGGCGTGGTGCTGGACGCTATTGCGCAGCGTTATGAACAGAGTCGCGATGATCTGGAAGAAATCTTCAACGACTTCCGTGCCAGCCCGCCGATGGAGCCCAAACTGCCCGACATCAAGTGCCCGGCGCTGTTGCTGTGGGGGCACAAAGACCGCCTGATCGACGTCAGCAGCGTGGCGGTGTGGAGTAAAGGCATCGCTGATTTGCGCGTGGATATCTGGGACCACAGTGGCCATATGCCGATGGTCGAGCAGCCGGCCAATACCGCGCGGTTGTATCGGGAATTCCTCGGTTCGCTGCGCTCGGAAAGCCGTTCTCACCTGTAATCCCTCACCAATCCTGTAGGAGCGAGGCTTGCCCGCGAAGGGGCCTTTGAAGGCGCCAAAAGCTTCGCGGGCAAGCCTCGCTCCTACAAGGGCTGTGGGTAACCAATAGTGCGAGCAGTCCTTGGCAGAATGAAGTCCGTCAGAAACTTCGTTTGTCGGCGTTGCAGAAGGCTGCGATCTTTTCCCGCATCCTTTACGTCATCCGCGCCAGGAATTTTTTTCATGAGCCACCCAAGCTTCGTTAGCCCTGACCTGATCCGCCAACGCTTCTCCAAAGCGATGTCCGACATGTACCGCGAAGAAGTGCCGCTGTACGGCGCGCTGATGAAGTTGGTCGAGCACACCAACCGTCACGTGCTGGACAGCGATCCGCAGGTGGCCCGCCAGCTGAACAGCACCGGCGAAATCGAGCGGCTGGACCTGGAGCGTCACGGCGCGATTCGCGTCGGCACCGCTGACGAACTGGCCACTCTCGCCCGACTGTTTGCGGTGATGGGCATGCAACCCGTCGGCTATTACGACCTGACCCCGGCCGGCGTTCCGGTGCATTCCACCGCGTTCCGCGCCGTGCACGAAGTCGCCTTGCAAGTCAGCCCGTTCCGGGTGTTCACCTCACTGCTGCGCCTGGAACTGATCGAAGACCTGGAACTGCGAGCCTTCGCCCAGTCGGTGCTGGATAAGCGCCAGATCTTCACCCCGACAGCGCTTGCACTGATTGAGCGCGCCGAAACCGAGGGCGGTCTGACCGAACAAGAGGCCCAGGACTTCGTCGAACAGGCGCTGGAAACCTTTCGCTGGCACCACAGCGCCACGGTCACCGCTGAGCAGTACCAGAAACTCAGCGCACAGCATCGACTGATCGCCGACGTGGTCGCGTTCAAGGGCCCGCACATCAATCACCTGACGCCGCGCACCCTGGACATCGACATCGTCCAGGCACAAATGCCCGCCCACGGCATCACGCCCAAAGCCGTCATCGAAGGCCCGCCCCGCCGCCAGTGCCCCATCCTGCTGCGCCAGACCAGTTTCAAGGCGCTGGACGAGCCGATCGCCTTCACCGATCAAGCCGAGACGCGCGGCAGCCACAGCGCCCGCTTCGGTGAAATCGAACAGCGCGGCGCAGCGCTCACGCCAAAAGGCCGGGCACTTTACGATCGCCTGCTCAACGCTGCCCGTGATGAGTTGAAGGACTTCCCGAACAAGGGCAATGCCGCACGTTACAACGCGTTGATGGCGCAGCACTTTAGCGAATTCCCTGACACGTACGAAGGCATGCGCCAACAGGAACTGGCGTACTTTCGCTACTTCCTCACGGAGAAAGGCCTGGTGGCCGATGAGCTGAAATCATTGCCGCTGGAAGAATTGCTCAGCGGCGGCTATTTGCGGGTTGAACCGTTGGTGTATGAAGATTTTCTGCCGGTCAGTGCGGCGGGGATTTTCCAGTCGAACCTTGGGGATGCGGCGCAGGTAAATTATGGCGTGCATTCGAACCAGCAAGCGTTTGAACAGGCGCTGGGGCGCTCGACCATTGATGAATTGGGACTGTATGCCGAGACGCAGCGACGCTCGATCGAGCAGTGTTTTTCGGCGTTGAACATTCGCTAGTCACCACCGAACTGTAGGAGCATGGCTTGCCAGCGAAGGCGTCTTCAAAACCGCCTTCGCCGGCAAGCCGTGCTCCTACAAAGTCCTGCGTTTACTTGAGTTTCGCCAACAACGCCTCAGCCGCAGCCTCGGACGATGCGGGATTCTGCCCGGTGATCAGCAAGCCATCGGTGAGCACATAACTCGCCCAATCCGCGCCCTTGGAATACTCGCCGCCCTTCTCCTTCAGCATGTCCTCCACCAGAAACGGCACGACATTCGTCAGTTGCACCGCCTCTTCCTCAGTGTTGGTAAAGCCTGTCACGCGCTTGCCTTTGACCAGTGGCCGGCCATCCGCCCCCTTGACGTCACGCAACACACCCGGCGCGTGGCAGACTGCTGCGACCGGTTTTCCTGCCTTGATAAACGCTTCGATCAATGAAATCGAATAGCTGTCTTCGGCAAGGTCCCACAGCGGACCATGACCGCCGGGATAAAACACGGCGTCGTAATCATCGGGCCTTACGGTGCTCAACACAGCGGTGGACGCCAGCGCTGACTGGGCCGCAGAGTCTTTGCGAAAGCGCTCGGTGGCAGCGGTTTGTGCGTCCGGCTCGTCGCTTTTCGGGTCCAGCGGCGGCTGGCCACCCTTGGGCGAGACCAGGGTCAGCTGAGCACCGGCATCCTTGAAGGCGAAGTACGGTGCCGCGAATTCTTCCAGCCAGAAGCCGGTTTTCTTACCCGTGTTACCCAATTGACCGTGGGACGTTAAAACCATCAGGATTTTCATGTCGTGCTCACTCCACTTCGGGGTTGTTCGGACGCTCGACGGCGCTGTTTTTATGGACCACTCGGCCAGCCGATTCGTTGCACCGGATGCCGGGCGCCTTTGAGTGATGGCGCAAAGCCTTGATGCGCAAGAAGTTGCGCACTACTCGTGCCAAAAGCCCCTCAAGGATCGCTGATCGCCCGGCCTGTCAGGCCTTCCAGCCGAGTGCGCAAGTTCTTGCGCAATGCTGTGCAAGAACTTGCGCACATTCAGGCGGCAGCGCTTTTAGAAATCTCCAGCGACCACTCAAAAAAGCCTCAACCCCTTGATTTATATGACCCGAATCGATTCTGGCACGGACCTTGATAACAGTCAGGCACCCACCGGGCGATACCGCCTCCCGGGCACCCTCACTTTATTCAGCAAGGAGCACATCCATGGCTACTCCAGCGTACATGTCCGTCACTGGCGAAAAACAAGGTCTGATCACTGCCGGCGCATTCACCGCCGACTCGGTTGGCAACACTTATCAAGAAGGTCACGAAGACCAGGTCATGGTTCAGGCTTTCAGCCACGACGTGATCATCCCGCGTGACCCACAGTCCGGCCAGCCAACCGGTCAGCGCGTTCACAAGCCAGTCGTGATCACCAAGGTCTACGACAAGGCTTCGCCACTGCTGCAAGCTGCTCTGACCTCCGGCGAGCGCATGAGCGAGATCGTTATCCAGTGGTACCGCACTTCGGCTCAAGGTACCCAAGAGCACTACTACACCACCAAACTGGAAGACGCGATCATCGTCGCCATCAACAACAAAATGCACAACTGCCAGGATCCGTCGAACTCCCACTTCACTCACCTGGAAGAAGTGCAATTCACCTACCGCAAAATCACCTGGACCCACGAAGTATCCGGTACTTCGGGTTCCGATGACTGGCGTCAGCCGGTCGCCTGAGTCAGGCCGACCGTCTAAAGCATCGGCCAGCTCTGCTGGTCGATGTTGTTTTCGCCCTTCCAGAATTTTGCGTCTGCTGATTCCTTTCTCCGGTATTGGCCAACGCCGCAGCACTGCACGAGGAACAAGGGATGTTCGCGCCGGCCAATCAAACTCACTTTGCCCTGACTATCGAAGGTCTGGACAACGATCTCCAGGTTTTTTCCCTGCAAGGTCGGGAAGCCATCAGCCAGCCTTTTGTGTTTGAGGTGGAGCTGGTCAGTGAACAGCCGTCCCTGGACCTCGAGACCCTGCTGCACAAACCGGCCTTTTTGCAGCTTTCGCCTGACGGCAGCGGCATCCATGGCCAGATCTATCGCGCCGCCCAGGGCGATTCCGGCAAACGCCTGACCCGCTACGCGGTGACCCTGCGCCCGCAACTGTCCTACCTCGCGCACCGCATCAACCAACGCATCTTCCAGAACCTCAGCGTGCCGAAAATCATCGGCATGGTCCTCGAAGAGCACGGTATCCAAAGCAACGCCTATGAATTCAAAGTCGGGGCGATCTATCCCGAGCGCATTTACTGCGTTCAGTACGATGAATCGGACCTGCAATTCATCCAGCGCCTGTGCGAGGAAGAAGGTATCCATTACCACTTCCAGCACAGCGCCACGGCCCACAAACTGGTGTTCGGCGATGACCAGACGGTGTTCCCGAAACTCGCACCCGTGGCCTATCAGCAAGACTCCGGCATGGTCGCCAACGACCCGGTGATCAAGCGCTTCGACCTGCGCCTGGAAACCCGTACCAGCCGCACCACCCGCCGCGACTACGACTTCGAGAAACCGCGCATCACCCTCGAAAGCGAAAACCGCGGCGACGCCCTGCCCGACCTCGAAGACTACGACTACCCCGGTCGTTTTATCGACCGTGAGCGCGGCAAACATTTAGCCAAGCGCAACCTGGAACGTCACCGCAGCGACTTCCAGTTGGCCGAAGGTAAAAGCGATCAGCCGTTGCTGGTCAGCGGCCATTTCCTGGCCCTGACCCAACACCCGAAAGCCAAATGGAACGACCTGTGGCTGTTGACTGAAGTCCTTCACGAAGGCAAACAGCCGCAAGTGCTGGAAGAGTCGGTGACCAGCGACACCACCAGCCTCAAGGGCGATTTCCACCAGGGTTACCGCAACCGCTTCCAGGCCACGCCGTGGGACGTGCCGAACCGCCCGCCGCTGACGCAAAAGAAGCCGCGCATCCTCGGCAGCCAAAGCGCCGTGGTCACCGGGCCCAAGGGTGAAGAGATCCACTGCGACCAGTACGGCCGCGTCAAAGTGCAATTCCACTGGGACCGCGAAGGCCAGGCCGACGACAAGACCAGCTGCTGGCTGCGCGTCTCCTCCGCCTGGGCTGGCGCCCACTACGGCGGCATCGCCATTCCGCGGATCGGCATGGAAGTGCTCGTCACCTTCCTCGAAGGCGACCCCGACCAGCCGCTGATCAGCGGTTGCCTGTACCACAAGGAAAACGTCGTCCCCTACCCGCTGCCGGCGAACAAAACCCGCAGTACCTTCAAAACCCTCAGCTCCAAGGGCGGTGGCGGCTACAACGAACTGCGCATCGAAGACAAAAAAGGCCAGGAACAAATCTTCCTGCACGCCCAGCGCGACTGGGACGAAAACGTCGAACACGACCAGAAAATCCGCGTAGGCAACGAACGCCACGACACCGTCGAGAAAAACAGCTACAGCGAATTCAAGGCCGAAGAACACCACACCGTTTACGCCGACCGCAAAGTCGAGGCCCGCGCCAACGACCACCTGACCGTGGGCGTGAACCAGCACATCAAGATCGGCACCGGGCAGTTCATCGACGCAGGCCAGGAAATCCACCTGAGCAGCGGCATGAAAGTCGTGCTCGAAGCGGGCAGTGAACTGACCCTGATCGGTGGCGGCAGCTTCATCAAAATCGATGCCGGCGGCGTGACCCTGAGCGGGCCGGTGATCAACATGAACTCCGGGGGTGGGCCGGGTAGCGGGACTGGTGCTGCGCCGTTGTTGCCGGGGGTGTTGAAGCAGGCGGATGCGGACAAGGCTGGTGCGGTGTTGACCCCGGCGCAGATCAATACGTTGAAACGTAATGCGCCGTTTTGTGAAGAGTGTGAGAAGTGCAAGGCAGGTGCTTGTGCGATCTGATCTGTTGACTCCGCAGGCGTGGCTTGCTGACAAACCGTTGCAGGCAGGTGAGCGCCTTTACTTGATCGTCAGTGCTGCCAGCGATGCCGAGCCGCTGAAGGCCTTCTACCAGCAAGAGATGGCACCAGAACTGATACCTATCTGGGGGGGCACGCCTTACGCCGATTGGCAGCCAGTCATGCCCTATCTCGCCGAGCTGAAGCCAAACGCCGGTTTTTTGCAATGGATTACCGAAACCGATGCCCAGGATTGGGGTTGGCTGGCGGTGTCCACCAGCACGGCGGACGTGGTGTTTGAACATCTACGCAGTTTGACCCAAGTACGTACACCCGATGGCACCGAGGTGTTTTTCAGATTCTGGGACGGGCGGCATATTTATCCGATTCTTGAAGGCCTGGGCGCCAGCGCTGGCGAGGTGCTGCCGGTGTTCGAGCGGTACTTGATCAATGGACAGAGCCTGACGGTGGGACCAAGGTCCGTACCTCCGGCGAAGAAATGGCCGTGGTGGGAAGTGCCACAGAAGCTGCTCGATACGCTGGCGGAAAAAGATCACACCACCGTCGTCGACAACCTGATGCAGTGGCTGGGTGAGGACTGCCCAGAGCTGTTCTTCGCGTTCCCCGAAAGTAACTTGCGGCACAAGGTCGAGCGCTTCGTTCGCCAACAACCCAATACAGAAGATATGGCAGAGCGTCTTGCTGCTCAGCTGACAAAGGAAGTCACGTCATGAATACCCCGATTGGTACCTTGGTCCTGCGCGTGCTGGACGCCAAAACGCCTGACGTGAACCTGATTCTCAAAGACTTCAAGAACTGCCTGAGCGATTACAAGGAGTGGGCAGACGGTTTTCTCACTGGCTGGGCACTGGATGTCGACCAGACATTCAAAGTCGGCAATGAAGTCAGCGTCACCAAACGCAAGACCAAAACAGGTGCGGTCGAGACCTACGCAACCTGCCCCCTGGCGGGCGACTTCACCCTGATCCACATGTTCGAGTCGGCGCGCTTCGTCCCAATCGGCAACACGCCAGTGAAACTGGAGCCCGTCAAAAAAGGCACGCTCTACGACGACGTTACCGGACCTGCCATTGAAACAACCATCGGCCCCAGCGGCATCAAGGTGATCGACGGTTGCAAGAAAGGCCAGATGTACCGCATCACCTTTTTCCCCAACGTTTCCCAGAGCAACGTCAAAGCGCTCTACGAATCCTATCAGGGCGTAATCGGCAATCTGGATGGCTGGTTGCAAAGTGAGTGGTCGGGCAAGTTCCAGCCACAGTGGGCCAGCTATTCGGCGGCCGATCGCATGGGCCGTTCCGTAATCTTGTTGAAACAAGCGATGGATGGACTGGAGAAAGCGCTGCTCAGGCTGTGGGATGACATCAAAAGCCTGTTCGAACTGCTCGCCCACCCGAAGGAAAACCTTGAGAAGCTGCGTAAATACTTGTCGGACGTCGAGATCGACAAGCTCTATGCAGCCTCCAAGGAGTCCATCGCTTCAGGTCTATTGATCCTCAGTGATGAACCCCTGATGTTCATCTACGTTTCTGCAATTGTCGCCTGGGTCGGCATGCTGCCTCCGCAGGTCATTGTCGACGTGGTGACGGCGATCGCAGCAGAGTTCCTGATCAACGTGGTGCTGGGCATTTGCCTCACGGGTGGTGCGGGAATCGCAGTACGGGTGGGCACCAAAGCCCTATCGACGGTCAAGTCCGGTACAGCCATCAAGTACCTTGAAGAACTGGCCGCGAAACTGATGACGTTGAGCGGCAAACACAGCCTGCCGGCACACGCTGAAGTGTCGAAACCGTTGATTGCCAGTGCCAAGAATGTGCCAATGAAGCCGACCAAAACAGCGGCGATTAAAATCGACGAGGCTGCCGCCAACGGGTCAAAAAGTCAGGTTCCGAAAACCACGGATACGCCGAAGCAAGAAGTCAAAGATGCTTCTTCGTTTCCGCGTGGCAAGAAAGAAAAACAGACCACCCTGACCCCCAAGGAAAAGGTTGACGACGTTTCCACGCAGTCGAAGACGCCCGATGATAAAAGCGCCACCTGCGCCAAGAAAACCTGCACCAATGGTTGCCCCGTATCGATGGTCACGGGCGAAGAGCTGCTGACCCTGACTGATGGCGAGCTCGGTGGTTTGCTGCCCTTCAGCTGGACGCGACTCTATCGCACCAGCGCCGCAGAAATCGATTGCGGCCTCGGCTACGGCTGGAGCCATGCCTTGGCCCAACGCGTCGACATCAACCAAGACGAAGTCATCTGGACCGACCACGAGAACCGTGTCACCACGTTTCCGTTGCCAAGTGCGCAGCGTCCGGCGATCACCAACAGCCTCTCGGAAGCGGCCATTTTCATCGGTGACGACCCTTCCGAACTGGTGCTCACGCAGGCCGGCGAACGCAAACAGTTCTACCATTTCCGCTACAACAGCAAGGGCGCCACGCTGATCGCCATCAGCGATGATTACGGCAATCGCCTGCACATTACCCGTGACATCCACGGGCGTATCAAGCGTGTCGATAACGGTGCCGGTCGCGCCCTCCTCGTGCGTTATGACCGCAAGCACATCGTCGCCATCGACTATCAGCAGTTCAGCCCGGCGGACAATCTGGAAGATGCCTGGAGCACCGTTCAGACCCTGGTCACCTATGGCTACGACGCCCAGAACCGCCTGATCGAAGCCCGAAACGCAGCGGGTGAGGCAGAACGCTACGCCTACAACGATCAAAACGTCATCCTTGAGCGCCAACTGGCCGGTGGCGCGAGTTTCTACTGGGAATGGGAAAAGGAAGGCAAGTCGGCACGCTGCATCCATCACTGGGCGAGCTTCTCGCAGATGGACGCGCACTACGCCTGGGATGACAAGGGCAGCGTCACGGTTACCAACGCCGACGGCAGCGAAGAAATCTACACCCACGACGATCAGGCCCGACTGGTCGCCAAGGTTGACCCGGATGGTGCCGAGCACCTCAAGGCCTACGATGACAAAGGCCGGCTGATTGCCGAAAAAGATCCACTCGGAGCAGTCACCGAGTACCAGTACAACGAAGCTGGCCGACTGGTCGCGGTGATTCCACCGGAAGACGCTCCCACCACTTACGAGTACTACCACGGGTTCGTCCGTGTAGTGAACCGTGGTCCGGCCACCTGGACCTACTGGCGCAACGATCAGGGCGACATCACCGAACAGATCGACCCGGACGGCAACTCGACCCACTACAGCTACAACCGCCAGGGCCGTCTGCTGGAGATCCGTCATCCTGATGGCAGCCGCCATCAACTGGGCTGGAACAACCTTGGCCAACTGCTCGAAGAACAGCTGCCCGACGGCGGCCAGCGCAAGTATCGCTACGACGCGCTGGGCCGACAGATCACGCGTCAGGATGAAAGCGGCGCGATCACCCACTATCAATGGGACGCGGCGAACCGCCTCGCGCAAATCACCTTGCCCGGCGGTGCAACCCGTGCGTTTACCTATAACGCTTACGGCAAAGTCACCGCCGAACGCGATGAACTGGGCCGCGTCACCCGTTACGAGTATGCGGATAACCTGCATCTGGTCAGCCGCCGCATCAACCCGGACGGCAGCCAACTGCGTTACCACTACGACAACTCGCGCCTGTTGCTCAGCGAGATCGAAAATGAACGTGGCGAGCACTACCACCTCGATTACTACCCCAACGGCCTGATCCAGCAGGAAACCGGCTTCGACGGTCGCCGCACCGCCTACGAGTACGACCTCAACGGCCAATTGCTGAAGAAAACCGAATTTGGCGACGACGGCAGCGAACTGATTACCGAGTACCAGCGCGACGCCGCTGGCCGCTTGCTGGTAAAAACCCTGGCCGATGGCGAAGAAATTCACTACAGCTACGACGCACTGGGTCGCCTGGTAAACGTCGACGACGGCCATTGGCCTCTCGCCTACGAATATGACCTGCAAGACCGCCTGATCACCGAACACCAAGGCTGGGGCACCACGCGTTACGAGTACGACAAACTCGGCCAACTGAGCCACTGCCGCCTCCCCGACGGCAGCAAACTCGACTACCGCCACCAATCCGGTGGTCGCCTGAGCAGCATCGACCTTAACGGCTCGCGCCTGACCACTCACCAGTTCAGCGCTGGCCGCGAGCAGCAACGTCAACAAGGCCTGCTGCTCAGCCAATACCAGTACGACGAACAAGGCCGACTGCAAGCCCACACGGTGGGTCAGCAAGATCGCAACCTGTTCCAGCGGCGCTACGCCTACGACGCCAATGGCAATCTCGCGGGCATCGATGACAGCCGCAAAGGCAATCGCAGCTACCACTACGACCCGCTCGACCGACTGATCAACGTCCGTGGCACCACCCCGGAAAGCTTCGCCCACGACCCGGCGGGCAACCTCCTGGGCCAGGGCGACCAGCCAACCGCAAACATGGCCAACGTCAAAGGCAATCGCCTGCTCATGCAAGGCGACCGCCACTACGATTACGACGCCTACGGCAACCTGGCGCGCGAACGTCGAGGAACCGGACAGAAACTCGTCACCGAGTACCGTTACGACTGCCAACACCGCCTGATCGGCGTCAGCCTCCCCGGTGGCAGCAATGCAACCTACAAATACGACGCCTTTGGCCGCCGCATCGCCAAAACCGTCGATGGCCACACCACGCAATTCCTGTGGCAAGGCGAGCGTCTCATCGCCGAAAGCGCTGACAACCGCTATCGCAGCTACATCTACGAACCGGGCACCTTCCGCCCATTGGCCATGCTCGACGGCGAAGGCCCGCTCAAAGCCGAACCGTTCTACTACCAACTCGACCACCTCGGCACCCCACAGGAACTCACCGACTACAGCGGCCAGATCATGTGGTCGGCGAAATACCGCGCCTACGGCAACCTCGCTACCCTCGACATTGCCGAAATCGACAACCCGTTGCGCTTCCAGGGTCAGTACTTCGATGGGGAAACGGGCTTACATTACAACCGGCATCGCTACTACAATCCGGGCACTGGACGGTATCTGACGCCGGACCCGATCAAGCTTGCGGGTGGGTTGAATAACTACCAGTACGTGCCTAACCCTACGGGGTGGGTGGATCCGTTGGGGTTGAATAACTGCCCTGGCGCAGATGGTTGTAAGCCCGATAGGGCAATAGAAACCCCAGAAGCACAAGCCAAAGTAGACTCGGGTGATCCTGGCATACCAAGCGCAAAAGTTCTTCAAGCAAGACAACGCCAAGCTCAGATGTTAGAAGACAATGTTGGGTACAACATTAGCCCAATAGCGTGGGATAAATACCCAAGCATCGGAAGAGACGGATCCTTTATTTCTGACAAAAAAGGCATCAGCGATCTAGTTGGAGATTTCTCAGCAAACGGAAAAATGACACTGAGCAAAGACCAAATTCTCAATTTAGAAGCCGCATTTGGATTAGAAAAAGGAAGCCTTCAGAATGGCTTTAAAATCAGAAAAATTGATGGAATCCAAGAACGCTCGCCTAGAAGCCCACTTGCAGGTAATGAAAAATTTGAAGGCCCAGGAAACCATCTACCGGGAGGGGCGCCAGAGATGGTAATCGATTCTATCCCCACTACCGATGCGCCTGGTGTGTCTACCATGACAGAGATTTTACTGAAATGAATACAATCCATGCCTATGTCACAAAATCCGACAGCGATTTTGTCAGAGTTAAAATTCTAGAGGCTAGAACCAAAGAAAAACTTATCGATATTGGCTTTACAAATGATATCGATCTTAACGAATATAAAATCAACACACCAACCGATGAAAAAAAAGCCGAAGTATTTAATAAACTAAGAGAGCTTGATTTTTATTTTTCTGATGGTAGAGAGTGGTGTCCTGCAGAAGTATTTGAATATTTAAGAGACAAAGGACTTCTAAATGGAAAATTCAAGATGATCAGCTGGACTAGCCCTGACAAATACATGATCACACTCGACAAATAAACCACAGAAATTCAAATACAAACAAACAAGCGGGACAAACAAGAAAAAAGTAAAAAAAAGGGGACGGATTTATTTTATCTGATGAAAATAAATCCGACCCCTTTTTTAATTCACGATAATGAACCTGATCTATTTTCTGTCCAAGCCGAGTTGAGAGTTTGAAAAAGGCTCTATGAAAACAAAATTTCAACTAGCAATGGAAAATACCGAACCCACAGAGTTTTTCAAAGGTCAAGGACAATATTTTTCCCCAGATCCTGACTGGGGAGACCACCTCTACATCAACAACTGGCAGGGGCTTTGCGGGCACCTTAAACTGAAAGACAACCCAAATGAAATACTGCTTGAAGTATTCAGTAAATACTTAATATCGCTGAAAAATATCTATGAAGATGCGAACTCCTTACTACTAAACATCAGTTGCTACTACTCAATGCCAAAAGACACACCTTTCATGTCCGCCGATGGTTTTGATTTGGTATCAAACCTTAACAAACCAAACAAAAAAATAATCGGAGATCTATTTAGAATACTTCGTAGTGGGTACGCCAAAAAAAACGTCGGCAAACCCGTGATAAGTCTCGATCAATTCCTGTCCGAAATCAAAACAAATGGCTGTAAAGTTGACTTAGAAAAACTGTAGTACGTAAAGCAGCAAGCGAGGGAGATTGGAGGCCATCAGCTATTTTTTTTGGAGAGCAACCAAACGCGGACCAAAAGAAATAGCTTTAATTGGATCAGAGAGTATCACCCATGACAGGCGGGTGGGGACGTTGTTGAGAAACTTAGACGCGCGAAAAATAAACCCAATGAAAACCACGTTCGAAACTGCCTTAGATCAACATGAAATTTCCGATTTTTTCAAAGGAAATGGAATCTACTTTGCTAGAGGATCCGACTGGGGCGATCATCTATATGTAGGCAACTGGGCAGGAATGTGCAGCGTACTTAAAACCCAGAAAGCTGCGCAGGGCTTATTGACGACTATATTTGAAGAATACGCGAGACACCTCAATGAAAACTACGAAGACGCTGAAGGTCTACTGTCCAACATAACAGCATATTACATAACAAGACCAAAATACCCATTTCTATCCGCCGACAACTACGACCTAATCAAAAGTCTCGACAACAAAAGCAAAGAAAATATTGGCCGCCTATTTAGACTTTTAAGAAAAGAGCACGATATAAAAACCAAAGATCTACAAATGCTTTCATTCGAACAAAGACTTAAAAAACAAAAAAGCAACGGCTGCTCCATTGATCTTGAAAGTCTTTAAATGACAGAAACCCGCTCCCTTTTTTTTAAAAATCAGCCCCCTCTTTAACCGAAGCCAATTCTTATGACTGGGAACATCTTCAATGATCAGCAATTTTGAGAAAGCGCTAAACAGAGACGAATTCCCAGACTATTTCCGAGGATCCGGCATCTATTTCACAAGAGATCCTGACTGGGGAAATCAACTACACATCATCAACTGGCAAGGGCTTTGCAGCTTTCTCGAGACACAAAAAAACCCCGTGTCTATTCTAAAAAGCGCGTTTGAAAAATACGTAATTACCGTAAAAAACAGTCTAGAGGACACAAACGACCTTCTCGAAAATATAGGCTGCTATTTTTATATGCGGAAAAAGATCCCGGCCTTATCGGAAAATGGATTTGACCTAATCCGGGATATATCCAGCAAGGAAAAACTGAAAATATCTAAATGCATGGAATATCTGCGTCAACAAATAAACAAAACGACGAACGCACAGGACATCGAAGTTTACAACAGTCGACTATCAAAGCTAATTAATGATGGCGGACCAACCGACCTAGAAAATCTTTAACCATAAAGACCTCTGGAAAAAAAAGATTAATGGATTTATTTCATGACGGGAGCCTACCGATGCATTACCTGGAACTGAAAAATGCGATTCAGCGCGCCGGTTTCACCATTACCGAATTCTCGGACCAGAGAGCATTTTTCGGCTGTTGGTCACTCACTGTCGAAGGTTATGGACATTTCTACTTAATCGTCAACGAAGGACGTGAGGGCTGGATGATGTTCTATGTTAAGGATACGGATGGGGCCTTTATTGAGCTGGATAAAAAAGAATCGACCCGGATGGACGACGCTGACAGGGCGACCCAATGCCTTATCTGGCTTTCCGGCTCCCGCCCACCTCAGGAATGCAAGATCCGAAATTATTACGTAATTGCCAAAAAAGATCTTGTACCGGAGCTCCCCCATAGTTCTGAGTGGCCAAAGTTGATCGGGTATTGCTACGCCGATGACTATTTTCTTTTTTTTGAAAGCAAGGGACATGGGCTGGGTGGATCTGCTGTCCCAGCTTACAAGGCCAATAATGCTGAATGGCTGCAACTTTTCTCTGCGTTAAATGCAGAGTGGTTCTTGGAGTTACTGGAAACGTCCAAGTTCGCGTCGGAAGAAGCATTTACCCTAGCATTGACCGAAAAAATTGGCTCACTTGAAGTTCTTAAATATTAAGAAAATCCTTATTATTCAAGCACGCCCACATCCGCCCCTACCTCTTTAGGCTGTTATTTTTTGATTATTTTATAAGCTAAACTGCGATTTATTGAATCAAATCGATCGACAATTACAGGCACAAATTTAAACAACAAAAAACGGGCAATCTTATGATTGCCCGTTTTTCATCCATTCACCGCCAATAAACCCTCCCCAACCTCATACTTAACAACCACCCGATTCCTATAAAGCCGCTCACTCACCAACACCTCACTCCCCTGCCCCTTGCTCCTCACCTCCCGCCATATCTCATTCTCCCGAAACACCCGCCCACCCTCACGCAAAAACCGATGCCCAACCTGATAAACGTGATACCGATACTCCCTCACCCGGTCACACAACAACTCCCCTTCCAGCTGCTGCTCCCCAACCTTCAACTTCAACTGAAAATGCCGATCCGTCGGGTTATGCAGAACCAAATCTATGTAGTTGTAAAAAATCGCCGCCCCGGACCCGAACGGCAACACTCGCCCTTCATCAGGAAACGGATCGAAGCTGTGGTTCGAACGCTCAACCACCACCAGCGGCGAGTGAATGGCCATCCAGTGAATCAGGTTGCTCAGTTGGCAGATGCCGCCGCCGATGCCGCTGCGAGCTTCACCAAATGACAGTTCCATGCCTTCGACGTAACCGCGTTTGCGGGTCGGTCGGCCGACCAAGCGACAGAAGGAAAAGTATTCGCCGGGCGCGATGACTATGCCGTTTATTGATGACACGGCCCGTTTGAGGTTGATGACTTTGTTGTGTTGCAGCGCAATATCGGAGTTGCCGAGTTTACGAATCAGCTTGGAGGTGTGTTTGAGGTAGCGAAAGGGCAAGCGGGATTCGGCGTTGATCGAAACGGCGTATTGCCGGCTGGAGAAGCGCCAGGCTATTTGCCGAAACAGTCTTTTTTGCCACACGCGCAGCCAGTAGAGGGCCGGGTGATAAAGGGAGAGTGGTTTCATCCGTGTCAGAACGGCGGCGGCCGTTTTCATCCTTGATGTGTAAAGTGCCGCGCATCTTAACGTATTGCCGCAGGTGCGTATTGCCCCGAGGAGGTGTTCGCCCAGTGTAATGGCCTCGGCAATCCCTGCACTGGTAAAGAGCCCTGCCACTGGGCGAACGGGAAGTATTTTAATTGAAGTCGGGGAAGTTGTCCGTATACATAATCATGAAATTTATCGATACCACATGAATTAAATGTCATTTCAAATATGATTTGTACGACAACAAAAAACTCACCAGTTAGACCGTTAAAACTGATTGCTCTTATACAAAAAAGTTGTACAAGAACAATCAATATATAGAGCTAATACTCAGCTTTCGTGTTTGCTGGTCACTTTGAGGATGTCGGTGTAGGTCACTACGACACTCTGTCCAACTTTCAGGTCTTTCAGTTTTGCTTGAACTTCGGGCCTTACGACATCAATGGTCTTGGATTGGCCGGCAGGGTTTTCGAAGGTCACCTGGTTTTTCTTCAAATCGATTTTGGTGATTTTCAGCTGAACCTGCACCTGACGGTAGGCTTCGCCGCCAGGGTTGTCGCTGCCGGGAGCGGCACGGACTTCGCCAGCGCGCTCGACAGTGCCTGGCAGGCCTTTGTCGACATCCGTGTCGAGGTAGGCGGCGACGGCGCTGGTGACCTTGACGTCGACTTGATCGCCGACTTTCAGGTTGGCGAGGTTTTTCGCCTTGTCGGTCAGTTGCACATGAACCTGACGACCTTCCGGCCCTTCAAGGACGACCCGGTGATTCGCCGCATCGACCGAGACAACTTTGGTCGTGACCTGATCCGCTTCCACAACGGCAGACAGCGGAATGTCCGCAGCCATGGCGCCAAGGCTGGTGGCGGACAGCAAGGTAGCGAGGGTGATGGCTTTAGTCAGTGCGTGGAGTTTCATAAGCAATACTTTCCCTGTGATTGGTGGCAGCAGACGGCTCTGGCCCGTGGGTCAGCGCCGGCTGTGCAAATCAGCATAGACGCAGTTCAGGGAGTTTTTGCAGTTTCTTGCGCGGTGGATTCGCCTCTTTCAGTGCCCTTGCCGCTTTCTTTGCGCCGGGTCGGGTCTGTGGGGCGCAGGGCGTCGTTGTCGCGCTCGACTTCGCCGGGGGGTCGCGGTTCGTCGGGGTGTTTTGTGGTGTCGGGTGATGGGGATTTCATGATGGTTCTCCTCAGGCCTCGGGATCATTGACTTCCTGGGCGACGTTCACCGCGGGCGAGTCTTTGTGGGATTGCTCGGCCTTGGCCTTCAAGGCCTGCCATTGCTCCAGGTCGATGGCGCCCTGCCCCAGCAAGTCGTCGGCCACCCGCAGCAGTTCGCTGTAATGGGCGTCGGGGGATTGCTGCCAGTAGGCCTTGTCTTCGAACAGGCGCTGCCAGGCATCGAGGTCGGGTGGTTTTAGGTCTTCGCTCATGAGTGAGCTCCTGCGAGGCGTTCGTACGGTAGAGGCTTGGCCGGCGTTTGGAGTTCCGGGGGATTTGGCGGGGAGCAAGATCAAGAGCTCGCAGCCTCGTTTCACTCGACAGCTGCTACAGGGGTTAGTAGCCGGTCATTTCGAGGTAGCCCGTGCCGCCGTTGAATTGCACGGGGCCTTCCCAGTAAGGAATGCGCAAATCCATCCAGGCATTGGGGTTGAGCGCGGTGATGGTGATGTCGAGGTGCTTGGCGGGGATTTTGATCGACCAGCGCACCGGCATGTCACGCCCGGCGACTGTGGTGGTGTCTTGCGGTGTGAGGCTGATGTCGGTGGCGTGCAATAACTGAGTCTGGCCCTGGGCATCGATCCACGTGCCCGTGAGGTAAGGCGCGCCATCCTTTTGCCGCATGCGGTAAAGCATGACCTGTTCGCCGCTGTCCAGGTGCAGCGAAAACCAGTCCCAACCGCTTTGATTGGCGGTCAGTGGCTGGCTGCTCCACTCCCGATCAAGCCAAGCCGGACCGCTCACTTGATACGTTTTGCCGTCTATTTCCAACGCGCCGCTGGCCTGGAAAAACGGTTGGCTGTAGTAATACGACGCCTGCCCTTGTTCGGATTTTTGGCTGAAACCCTTGTCGCCCTGAAGCACCAGCGGACGTGTGGACGTCAGCCGCAATTGGTAGCTAAAGCCCTTGTCCCGAGCGCTGAGTTGAAGATCCGCCAAGGCTTCGGAGCCCTGACTGCTAAAGCGCCAATCATCGATCCAGGCATTGAACGGCGCGAGACTCACACCCGCCTGACCCACGCCGCCACGGGCGTAGCGTTCGGCCGCGTGATGGGCCGTTGCCGATGTCACGGCTGCGTGCCCCAGCCAAATGGTCTGATTGCCCCAGCCCGGTTGCTCCGAAACAGCTTTCAAGGCACTGCGAAACAACGTCCATTGCACGCCAAACTCGCGGCCCTGATCGTCCTTGAGATTGGCCGTGACGTACCACCATTCGATGCGAAAACCGTCATGCGGCCCATGATCGACCGGGAAGCTGAACACCCGACCGGGCACCACCGGGGTAAACGCGGCGGCCTCACCGCCGAGCCCGGCGAAGCCTTTATCGTCAGGCGCCGAGTTGTCGCAGCCGCTCAACAACGCCAAAAACAAGACAGCGACCTTAATCCTCATGCGCAAACGTCCTCAACAGGTCGGCCGGTTGCGTGCGATACAGCGAATACAGCGGCCACGCCGACGCCAGCAAGGTCGCGAGCAACGCCAGCCCCATCAACTGCAACAGCTGCAGCGGAAACACCCGCAGTGGCAATCGCCAGCCAAACGCTTGCACGTTGATCACCGCGTCCAGGCACCATGCCAAGGCGATCCCCAACGGCAACGCCAGCACCAGCGTCAGCACCGCCAGCAACCAGGTTTGCCCAAGGTTGAGCAGCATCAATTGCCGTCGCGTCACGCCCAGCGCCCACAGTGGGGCGAGCTGCCCGAGGCGGCTCTGGCTCTGTGTCAGCAGGCTGATGAACAGCGCCACACCGGCAACGGCCAGGGTCAGGCTGTTGAGCGCGGCGGTGGCGGCGAAGGTGCGTTCGAACACTTGCGTGGACCATCCCTTGAGCCGCGCCTGATCGACGATTCGGCTGTCGTCCAGGGTGAAGCGTGCTTGCAGCGTTTTCAGGAATGGCGGAATCAATGCCGGGTCGATGCGCAGGTTGAAACGATTGGGCGTGAGCTGCGGCCACCCGCGCAGCAGATGGTTGCCGTTCACCAGAATGTGGCCCTTGGGGTTGCCGTAGTCGGCGTAGATCCCGACGATCCGTGGCGACCACGGGCCGCCCGGCGTGGGGAGGGTCAAGTGATCGCCGAGCCGCACGTTCAAGCGCCGGGCCAGTTGTTCGCTGAGCATCAGCGCATCGTCCTTGGCCAAACGGTCCCAGGGGTTGTCGCCCAAGGCTTCCAGCAGCGGCCAATGCTGGCGATAGGTCGGGTGATCGATCACGCCGAAGATATCCGCCGGCCAGCCTTGTAGCTGGATCGATACCTGCCAGTTGGGCAGCACGGCGGTCAATGAAGGCTGCTGTTTGAGCCACGTGTGCAATTCTCGGGACTGGGCCGGGTTTTGCGGATTGATGTAGAGCTCGGCGGTCAGGCGTTGTTCGAGCCAGTCACTGAAGGTCTGGCGGAAACCGGCGGTCATGCTGCCGGCGCCGATGTTCGCCGCCAGTGCCAACAGCAGCGCCATCAGCGCCAGGCTGAGCGCCGGCAGTTGCTGACGGCAGTCGGCGAGAAACCATTGGCCAAGCACCGAATGACTGCGGCTCAACGCCAGGTTCAAGACGATATTCAGCACCACCGGCAAGGCCAGTGCGGCACCGATCAACAGCGCCGCCATCAGCACAAAACCACTGGCCAGGCTGTCCCCCCAGAACAAGGCGATGAGCGCAATGACAGCGGCCAGTGCCGCGACCCAACCCTGGCGTCGTAACCAGCGTGCGTGAGACTGATGCCAGGCTTGCGGATCGGCCAGCGCCAGCAAGGGCAAACGCGCCGCCCGCAACAAACTGCTGGCTCCGGCCAGCAGCGCGCCGAACAGACTCAGGCCCACGCCGCTGAACCACCACCACGGACTGAGGCTCAACTGCCCCGCCACTTCGGCGCCATACAAACCGCGCAGACTGGCGGCCACATCCGGCAACAGCACGCTGGCCAGCAGGTAGCCGCTGGCGACACCGGCAATGCCGCCGATCAGCGCCAGCGCACCGAGCTCAACCACCAGACAGGTAATCAGCATGCGTGCGCTGACCCCGCAAGCACGCAGGGTTCTGAGCAATCCCCGGCGTTGCTCCAGCGCCAACCCGATCGCGGCGTGAACGATGAACAAACCCACCACGAAGGACAGAAAGCCCAAGGCATCGAGGTTCAGATGAAAACTTTCAGTCAGCCGCGACAGATTGTTTTCTTCACCGCTGGTCTTGAGCTGCAACTGGCCTTTGTATTGATCGGGCAGTGCTGCGCTGAAATCCTTGGGCAACAGCAGGCGCGACAGTTGCTCCGGCAGACCAAGAATCTGCTGGGCGAAGCCGATGTCCACCAGCAACAGGCCGGGGGCCATGTCGGTTTGAACCTGCAGCGGCGGCAATGCCACGCCGCTTGCGCTCAGCGGCTGTTCACCTTCATGCAGACCCAATGTCTGCTGGGTCTGCGGCGAAATCCAGGTGCGGCCCGGCGGGGTGAAAAACTCGACAATCTGCTCGATCACCAACGTTCGCCCCGCCACCGCCGAGCCGGCCGGCAGCGACACCGGCTCGATGCCCATCAGCTGCAAACGCTGGTCTTCATGGCCCTTGAGCGTCACCCGCCCTTGCAGCACGGGTGATACCGGCCAGCCCGCGCGGCGCAGGTCAACAAACACTTGCTGGGAGAAGGTCGCGCCGCTCGGCGCGCTGAGGCTGGCCTGGGGTTCACCGCCGATCAACTGACTGGCTCGGGCATAGCTTTCCCGCGCCTGACTGTTCAGCGCTTCCACGCCGGTCAGCAAGCTGGTGGCGAGCCAGAGCCCGGTCAGCACACTGAAAAATTGCACCGGGTGCAGACGCCAATGGCTGAGCAGCGCCCGCAGCGTTTCGCGAAAGACTCGCACCTCAGCGCTCGCCCGCGCCAGCCAGACGGCCGCGGTGCAGCACTACTTTTTCCGCCAGGCGTGCTGCAACTCGATGGCTATGCGTGACCATCAACAAGCTGGTCGGGCTGTCGTCGAGCAATTCCAGCAGTAACTTCAATACCTCATCGCTGGTGGCTTCATCGAGGCTGCCGGTAGGCTCGTCGGCCAAGAGCAATTTCGGCTTCGACGCCAGGGCGCGGCCCAACGCGACTCGCTGCTGTTGCCCGCCGGAGAGCTGCTCCGGATAACGCCGCAGCAAATCACTCAACCCCAATCGCCGCACCAGATGCGCTTGCCAGCGCGGATCATGCCGCCCCGCCAGCCGCGCTTGAAACGCCAGATTGTCCTCCACACGCAAGCTGCCGATCAGGTTGAACTGCTGGAACACCAGGCCGATTTCGGTCCGGCGCCAGTTCGCCAGTTGCCCTTCGTTCATCTGCTCCAGCCGATGCTCGCCACTGCGGATGCTGCCCTGATCGACCTTGTCCAGCCCGGCGATCAAGTGCAGCAAGGTGCTTTTACCGCTGCCCGACTCGCCCATCAGCGCCAGGCTGCTGCCGGGTTTCAATGTCAGGTCGACACCTTGCAGCACCGGCAGTGGACCTTGCGGAGTGGCGTAGCTTTTGAAAACGCCTTGGACCTGAAGCATGGGCAAGCCTGTTTGATGAGCGTGGGGCAAGGATAGCGGCCTTGCATGGTTTTTGTCCGTTGCGGATTGCTGCCCTGATCGGCCGCCGCCCTAACCTCGAGACTGGTCTAACCATAACGATAAAAAACGGAGACGCCATGCCTCGTTTCACTTTAAGCCCTCGTGGCCTGCTGGCCTGCCTGATCACGGCTTGCCTGACGCAAGCGGTGTACGCCGCCGATGTACCGGCCGATGCCAGTTCGATCACCTCATCCAACAACGCCGCCGTGCTGCAGCACCTGCCTTTCAGTGACCGCACCGATTTTGAATCGGTCAGTCGCGGTTTGATCGCGCCGTTCAAGGGTCAGGTCAAGGACGCGGCCGACAAGGTCATCTGGGATATTGCGGCTTACGATTTCCTCGACAAGGCTCAGGCACCGTCTTCGGTCAACCCGAGCCTTTGGCGCCTGGCCCAGCTCAGCGCTCACGCCGGGTTGTTCGAAGTCAGCCCGAAAATCTATCAGGTGCGCGGCCTCGATGTGGCCAACATGACCATCATCGAAGGTGACGACGGGCTGATCATCATCGACCCGCTGACCATGGCCGAAACCGCCAAGGCCGCCCTGGCGCTGTATTACCAGAACCGCCCACAGAAACCGGTGGTGGCGGTGATCTACAGCCACACCCATGCCGACCATTTCGGTGGCGTGCGCGGGGTGATCGACGAGGCCGACGTCAAGGCCGGCAAGGTCAAGGTGTTCGCGCCGTCCGGTTTCATGGAACACGTGATGAGCGAGAACGTGTACGCCGGCAACGCCATGAGCCGCCGCGCGCAGTATCAGTTCGGCAGCCTGTTGCCTCGGGGTGAAAAAGGCCAGGTGGATTCGGGCATGGGCAAGAGCCTGCCCACCGGCGGCACCATCACCTTGATCGAGCCGACCGACCTGATCAGCAAGGAACTGGAAACCCGCACCATCGCCGGCATCGAGGTGGAATTCCAGCTCACGCCGGGCACCGAAGCGCCGTCGGAGATGAACCTCTACCTGCCGCAGTTGCGCGCCTTGTGCATGGCCGAAAACGCCACGCAAATGATGCACAACATCCTCACTCCGCGTGGTGCGCCCGTGCGCGATGCCAAGGCCTGGGCGCAATACCTGGACAGCAGCCTGGCGCGTTATGGCGACAAGAGCGACGTGTTGTTCGCCCAGCACAACTGGCCGACCTGGGGCGGTGAGCGGATTCGCACGTTCCTCGCCGATCAGCGCGACATGTACGCGTTTCTCAACGACCGCACCTTGCACCTGTTGAACCAGGGCCTGACGCCGATGGAAATCGCCGAGAACATGCAGAAACTGCCCGGCGCTCTCGACCAGAAGTGGTACACCCGTGGTTACTACGGTTCGCTCAGCCACAACTCGCGGGCGGTGTATCAGCGTTACATGGGTTTCTACGACGGCAACCCGGCCAACCTCAATCCGCTGCCGCCCGTGGAGACTGCCAAACGCACTGTCGAGGCCATGGGTGGTGGCGCAGCGGTTGTCGAGAAGATGCGTGCGGCGATGGCCAAGGGTGACTATCGCTGGGCGGCGCAGTTGGGCAATCAGCTGGTGTTCGCCGAACCCGACAACGTGCCGGGCCGCAGCGCCCAGGCGGATGCGCTGGAGCAGTTGGGTTATCAAAGCGAGAACGCGACCTGGCGCAACATGTACCTGACCGGGGCGATGGAATTGCGCAGCGGCGTGCCGCAGCATGCCGGCAGTTCGGTGTCGGTGGACATGGTGCGGGCGATGACGCCGGAGATGTTTTTCGATTACCTGGCGATTCGGCTCGACAGCGATAAGGCCGTGGGCCATGACCTGACGTTGAACTGGACGTTTGAAGATCAGCACAAGGATTTCAACCTGACCTTGCGCAATGGGGTGCTGACTCACCGTACAGGGCTTAATCCGGCGGCGGATGCCAGTGTGAGTTTGAGCAAGGCGACGCTCGAACAGATCAGCCTCAAACAGCTGGATTTCCCGACAGCGATGCAGAAAGGGTTGATCAAGTTGCAAGGGAACGGGAAGAAACTTGGGGAGTTGCTGACGAGCCTGGATAGCTTCAGTCCGCAGTTCAATATCGTGACGCCTTGAATGGGTGACGCGGGAAAACCGCGTCGCGCCCTTCGCGAGCAGGCTCGCTCTTACAGGGGATTTGTGAACGCCACAGATCTACTGTGGGAGCGGGCTTGCTCGCGAAAGCGTTGGGTTAGTCGACATCGATGTTAAATGTTAGTCCGCCTTCGCGAGCAAGCCCGCTCCCACAGTTGATCTGCGGTGAGCCTGGTATTTGCGTCCGGCTTCGATTCTTGTAGGAGTGAGCCTGCTCGCGATTGCGGTGGGTCAGCAGGCGTCGATGTCGGCTGGTCTGGCCCCATCGCGAGCAAGCCCGCTCCCACAGTTGATCGATGGTGAAGCTGGTATTTGCGTACGGCTGCGATCCCTTGTGTGAGCGAACTTGCTCGCGATAGCGGTCTAGCGGGTTATGCAGCAATCACTTCAACCACCGGCATCCGCCACACTTGCTCAATCACCTCCCGCCCCGGTCCATACAGCCGCAACACCAGGGTAAACGCCCCGCTCGCCGGGGTAGGTAGCCAGTTGCTCGGCGCTGGCGGTTCCGAAGGCTGCATCACCAGTGTCAACCCGCCATCCGCGTCCGCTTGCAACTGATTGCGACTGCTCAGGCAATAACGGTCAATCGAATTGGCCACCAGTTGCCGGTCTGGCAGGTCATACAGCGTCAACGACCAAAACTCGCTGACCGGCGGTAACTGCCCCGGCGTGAAGCGCAATTGGTACTGACGACCACCCAGCAGCGGCTGGCCCTGGTTGTCCTGTCGGGTGCCGGTGTAAAACGCCTCTTCCACGCTGTTGCCGTAGATGCCGACGTGCGCGGCGACGGCGCGGTTGAGGGTGTTGCCGTGCAACGCTTCGCGGGTGCCGAACAGGCCGAGGGTGGTGCGAACCTGACTCACCGCTGCTTGCAGTTGCGCCTGCACATCCTGAATCCCGGCGATCAAGGCCTGACGCGTTTCCACCGGTAGTGCCGCGACATCGAAACCCTGGCCGGGCACGATGCCGATACGCGCGAATCGTGCACGCAAAGCCTCTTCGGATGGATGAGTCGGACACATCGTAAGGATCTGGTTCAGCGCCGTGATGAACGACGGCCCCAACCCGGTTTTGCTGTCCCACACCGGCCACGCAATCGCGGGCGCCGCGGCAGGTGCCGGACTGCCGGTGTACTCATGCAGCGCACGCAATCGATAGTGCTGCTGCAACGCGCGCACCGCCGGCAAGTCATCAGCATTTTTCAAACCGGTACGCCCGAGCACCATGACAATCTCGGTCTCGCTGCGCAGCACGGCCTTGATACCGGCCGGTGTCGGCCCTTGCCAGTCAGGCCCGGCGATCAGGTAGTCCTCCGCCTCGCGCCCGGTGCTGAGCACGCCGATGTAGGCAAAATTGTGGGTGTACTGGTCGACCAATTGGTGAACGTAGTAACGATCATCGTCGACCGCCGGCACGCTCAACACTTGCGGTTCGCTGCGCAGATCCAGCCAGGCCCAGGAGTACGGCGTGTCGTTGTTCGGCGTGACGATTTCGCGGTTTTTCGGGGTGTACAACTCGCTGTAATGACGGAAGCGATTGAACCCGCCGACGTATTCCGGTGCGGCAGGGTTGAGCAGCTGTTTTTCCAAGGTCTGATAGTGCATCAGCATCGGGTAGGCGTAGATCCACGCCTCCCGAGTGATGGCCCGAGTGTCGTCCGCGTCGGCGGCCAGCAACCAGCGTGGAAACATCAGACTTCCTCCCAGCACACCCATGCCACCGAGTACGCGACGACGACTGAAGATCAGGTTCATGGCTCGACCCTCGCGATCGTCGGCATCCGATAACTGCCGTCCAGCGCTTCGGGTTTGGGCAGGTACAAGCGCAGCAACAGATTGAACGGGCCTTCAGGCGTCGGCAGCCAGTTGCCCTGATGCGTTTGCGCTGGCGCGGTGGGTTGCAGAATCAGGGTCAGGCCGCCGTCAGCGTCGTAGTGCAAACCGGGACTGCGATCGCCCAAGGCGTAACGCTGAATCGGGTTGGCCGCGAGCAATTGGGTTTTGCTGTCGTACAGGGTCAATGACCAGAAGGCATTCACCGGCGGCAACTGGCCGGCGGGGAAATGCAGGCGATAGCTTTTGCTGCCGTCCAGTGTCTGGCCCTGCGCATCGTGCAACGCCATCGGGTAGACCGCTTCCACCGGATCGTTGGCGTAGATGTAGCGCCACGCCACCGCCGCTCGGGTCAGGTCATCGTCGCCGAATTTGCCGACATTGGTCGGCGAGCGGAACCAGCCCTGCTGCTCCACCGATAGCTGGCTCGAGGCGGCACGGACTTGTTCGCGGCCGGCCTCTGCGCCTTGAGCGATTGCTTCGATCAAGTCCATCGGCGGTTGGAAGGCTGCGCCGGGCTTCACGCCAATGGCAGCGAAACGCTGCAGCTTCGAGCGTTCACCGGGTGTCCATTCATGCAGCGGCGCCAAGGCATTGAAGGTGCCGAGCAGCGCCTGCGCCGGTCCATGTTTCGTCTCCTGATACGGCGGCAATTGCAGCGGGGCCAACGCTTCGGGCGCCGCTCCACCGAACGTTTTGGATAACGGTTGCAGCGCATAGCCCGTCAGCACTTTTGCCGCATCTTTCTGGTCGGCTTCGCCCTTGACCTCGGTGCGCCCGAGCAGGAACACCAGCCGACTCGGCGAGCGAATCAAGCCGCTGAATCCCGCCGGCATGTCGCCCTGCCAGTCCGGTCCGGCGATCAGGTAACGTCCCGCCTGGTTGCCCGTGGCGCGAGTACCGATGTAATCGAGGTTGTCGGTGCGCATGTCGACCAGTTGGAAGCTGTAATAACGCCCTTCCACCGCTGGCACTTGCAGAACCATGGGCTCGCCGCGCAGGTCGAGCAAGGCCCGGGAATAGAACGTGTCGTTGTTCGGCGACACCACTTTTTTGTCCTGCGGCCCGAGCAATCGCGGTTCGCTGTAGAGCCGGTTGAACGGCAATTTGGCGGCGATGGCGGTGAGCACTTTGTCGTGCTCGACGGTGGCGTAGGCGAAAACGTAAGCCTCTTGCGCCAGTGCCCTGGCCTGGGTTGGATCGAGGGTTGCAGCGTGAACAGAGCCCAGGCTTGCGCCCAGGGCGAGAGCGGATATCCAGTAGCGCACGGCAGGTCTCCTGGTAGATAAACATCGGCACACACCGTTCCCTGTGGGAGCGGGCTTGCTCGCGAAGGCGGTGTGTCAGGCAACTTTGATGGTGACTGACACAACGCCTTCGCGAGCAAGCCCGCTCCCACATTAGGTTTATGGGGTGCTTGAAATCGCGGTTACTTGGCCCAGCGGCGCAAATCCGATGGGGTGTAATCATCGGTCTTGGCAGCGAAGCCGACGCGCATCGGTTCGGTCTCTTCGTTGGCCAGGCCACCGGCGTAGTAGCGGCCGGAAATCAGGTCGTAGGAGGTTTCCAGCACGTTGTAGGTGAAGCCGTGGTCGTACTGCTGAATCGCGTGCAGTTCACCACTGCGCCACAGTTCTCCGCGACTGTCGTACTGGTCCGACTGCGCGATCTGCCAGCTGTCCTCGTCCACATAGAACCGGCGCTTGGCGTAGATGTGCCGGGCGTTGGGCTTGAGCGTGGCTTCCACCACCCACACCCGGTGTTTCTCATAACGCGCCAGATCCTGATTGATGTGATTGGGTTTGATCACCTCGTCATACTTGAGCCCGTGGCTGCCAATCTTGTAGCTGTTGTAAGGGATGAACAGCTCCTGTTTGCCGATCAGTTTCCAGTCGAAACGGTCCGGCGCACCGTTGTAGCCGTCGATGTTGTCGGCGGTGATCAGGCCGTTGCTGTAACGGGCGCTGTTGTCATACGCAATCATCGGTGCGCGACGCACCCGACGCTGGCCCGGCAGGTATTGCCACGCCGAACGCGGCTCGGCGACCTGGTCGATCGGTTCATGCACCAGCACCGCTTCGCCGGACAGACGCGCCGGTTCCAGCACGCGGCTCTTGAACATGAACAGGATATTGGCGCCCGTTTCCAGCCCGCCCACAGTGTCCGCGAAGTTGATCAGCGACTGGTTGCGCACGTAACTGGTGGCGCCGTTTTCACGCACCAATGCCGAGCTGCTGATGCGCTCGTAACTGCCGCCGCGATAGCGGGTCATGTGGTTCCACATCACCTCCAGACCTTCGGTGGGCAGCGGGAATGGAATGCCCCGGGCGTAATCGTGCAAGCCGTTGCCGCCGTCGGCCAGGCTTGTTTTGGCGACATTGTCGCGGCTCTGCGCCAGCACATCCTTGGGCAGATTGGCGCTGCGGTGCGTCGGGTAAATGTTCATCTTGTAGCTGTCGGGAAAACGCTTGAACAACGCGATCTGCCCAGGGCTGAGAAACTTCTGATACTGCGCGGCGTTCTTCGAATCGATGGTGAACAACGGCTTCTCAGCGGCATACGGATCGCTGTAACCGCCCTTGCTATCGACGGTGCCGGCGTTGCTCGCCAGGCCTCCGCTCCAGGCCGGAATGCTGCCGTCGGCGTTGGCCGCCATTTCCGAACCCATGGGGGTCAGGGTTTTGCCAAGGGCGGCGGAATCGGTGCCTTTGGCCTGAGCCAGGCCGACGGTGCAGGCCAGCGCCAGCACGCACAATTGCATACGCATATCGGTTCTCCTTAGAAGTCTGCCTTGAAGCTGACGGATGCGAAGTCGCGGTCGTCGAGGGTGCTGTAGTCGTTGGAACCGAAGAACGCGTTGTAGGCCAGTTCCACGCTGTAATCGTTCATGTAAATGCCGGTCAGGCTCAGGCCCAGGGCTTGCTGACCTTCCTGAAACGGTCCTTGCGGATCGTAGGAATAACCCGAGACGTCATGCCGCCAGTTGACCGCCGGAATCAGGTTGATCCCGGGCAGCACGTCGCTGTATTCGAGGCTCGCGCGCAGGCGATAACCCCACGACCAATCGGTGGCGAACCCCTTGTCGGTGCAGTACTGATTGGTCACGCCAGAGGCCACGGTGTTGCAAGTCGTGCCGTTGCGCGGCGCACTGCGGCCGAACGCGGCGTTGCGCCCCAGACGCTCGTCGCCAAGATCGTCGATGTGCACGACACCGGCCTCACCGAACAGGCTCAAACGGGTCGCGCCCAGGATGTGGTCGAAGGCCTGGGTCGCCGAGCCGGTCATCTGCCACACGCCTTTGCGCACCCAGCCGTCGTAGCGGCTGCCGCCGTTGGTGTTGAACCCCGGTGGCAAGTCGACCCAGGAACTGCCGCCCGGCCCGGAAATCACCGCGACGTTGATGTCCGGTGCGTTGATCGCCAGTGGCATGTTCGGCCGATAGCTCAACTCACCGGCCAGGGAAATGCCGCTGTTGGGTTCGACGCCATTCAGGCTGATGCCGTACAGGCGAATGTTCTCCGGAAACGCTGCTGCGTAGCTCGGCGCCTGAATACCACCGGGAAAGGTGCCTGACAGGCTGGTGTTCCTCGCATCAAGGGTGAAATACGGCAGCCGCGAGTGATAGTTGATGAAGTAGATCGAGGCTTCGGCATCGTTCAGCGCGTGGATCATGTTGCGCAGGGCGAAGCCGAACTGGCCGTTATCGGACGGCGATTCGTTGCCTCGTGAAGTGGCGTACAAGCCAGCAGCCTGCATTTGTTGATCGGTCTGCAGCTGGCTCAGATACAACGGCCCGCAACCCTTCTGGATCGCATCGCTGCTGGCGAAGAACGTGCCGCAACCGTCGAGTACGCTGGGGCGCCAGTTGTATTGGTAGAAGCCTTCGAGGTTGAGGCTGTCGGTCAGGCCGAAGCTGAACGACACCATCTCCACCGGCAACTGCCCTTCCTTGATTTCCACGCCCGGGCGGTTGAACGCCGAGACGTCCAGCGGGTTGATCACGTTGATGCCGTTCTGGATCAACAGCGACTCGCCCCACGACAACACCTGGTTGCCGACCTTCACCGTCAACGGGCGTTCGGCCACCTGAAAATCCTTCCAGACATAGGCGTCAAGCATCTCGAAGCCCTTGAACTTCGACAGGTCGTCCCACCCCGAATCGTCAAAATCCTTGAACCGGCCTTTGCGGGTTTCATAGGCGTGGTCGTACCAGTATTTGAAGCGTATGAACGCGCCCTGGCCCTGGCCATCGAGACTGAAATCGGTGAGGCCCTTGAAGGTCTGCGAAATGGGATCGCCCTTCTCGAAGTTCAGCCGATTATCGTCGGCGCTGACGCTGCTGCCGTTGGCGCGCACGCGTTGGGCTTGCAGGGCATTGGCGCGGGTCATCAGGCTTTTGTCGGGGTTCTGCGTCGACCAACTGCTGCCCACGGACAACGTGGTTTTGGTCGACAAGCTCCAGTCTTCGTTAATGTCGAAACTGGTGGCGTAACTCGGACTTGTCAGGACAGCAAGAATCGCCAGCGCAAGGGGTTGCGGGCGGGTGTGGCCAAGCCGATGCGGTCGCTGGAGGACTGCGGCTGTGGCCGAGCTTGTTCTTATCATTATTAGGCTCCGGTCAGGATTACTCAGCCCGGACACGGTGCCCAACAATCCACCGCTACACGCAAGCGATGGCCGACAAAAAATAATCATCACGGTGCATCTCGGTGTCTTTGATGACCTCTTCGCGGGCAAGCCTCGCTCCTACAGACCGATGAGTTTCTGTAGGAGCGAGGCTTGCCCGCGAAGACGGCCGTGAAATCGCTTCCGCCAGCAAGCCGTGCTCTTACAGATTCAGTCGAAACTGCTTGGGGGTGATGCCGAACTGTTTGCGAAAGGCCCGAATGAAGTTGCTCGGCTGGCGGTAACCGAGGCGTTCGGCGATGCGTTCGATCGGCTGGTCACCGGCCGTCAGCCAGTGCCGCGCCATGTCCAGGCTGTCGCTGCGAGCGTGTTGCGCCGCCTCGGTTTGCCAGTGGCGGAGCATGCTTTGATGCAGAAACGGATTCGCACCGAGCAAGGGTTCGTCAAGGCTGGCCGACGGCAGTTGCAGGCACGGATGCGCGCCCTCTTGCACCTCAATGCCAACGCTGCGCAACCAGTCGCCGGCCGCTTGCTGCGGTGTCAGGCTGACACCGACAAACATCTCCCCCGGCGCCCGCCCGACGCGCCGGGCGATGTTGCGCACCAAGGTCAACGTCGCGGCGTCCAGACCATAAAAGTGCGGCTGCCCGTGGGCGGCGCGCAGGTGCAGTCGGGCCTGCCCGTCAACCTCTTCGAGTTCGGCCACCACGTAGTTGGTCACCCGTGGCAGGAACCCGGTAAAACAGGCCAGGCTGGCACGCAATGTCGCGGCGGAGTCCAGCAGGATGTTCAAGCCTTGCAGACAGGTGGTCGCCATGCTGTTCACCAATTCGCAACCGAACGTGGCAGCAACGCCCGCGTGCTCGCATTCGCGCCACAGCTGTTCGACCAGGTGCGCGGGGATGTGCTGACCCTGTCCGTCGAGCCACGACAGGCTGATGCCGGCGCGCTGCAGTAACTGGTCCTGGCACAGGCCGGACTGCCGGGCATGGTTGAGAATGGTTCGGGTAAACGCACTGGAAGCGAAGGATTGATCAGGCATGGCAGGCTACGGCGAGAAGACAGGGTTGTACTTATGCCAGTCGCCGTGTTATCGATCAAATGCATTAAAAGTATCCGCCGAATGCAGGAGACGCATGATGGACTTACGCCAGCTTCGACACCTCGTGGCCCTCGCCGATTACCGCAGTTTTGGCCGCGCCGCCGAGGCGATCAATCTCAGCCAGCCGGCATTCAGCCGCAGTATCCAGACCCTTGAACGGGACCTTGATTGCGCGCTGGTGGAACGCAGCAGTCGCGAGTTCCGCCTCACCGGCCAGGGCGAACTGGTGTTGCAACACGCCCGGCGCCTGCTGGCCGGCAGTCAGGCATTGCACAACGAATTGACCCAATACAATGGCCTGACGGGTGGCGAGTTGCATTTCGGCTGCGGCCCGTATCCGGCGCAGCTGCTGGTGCCCGAGGCGCTGGCAGAGTTTATCCAGGCCCATCCGGCGATCCGCACGAGTTTCCACCTCGGCGACTGGGAACAACTGGCGCTGTGGCTGCGCGAGCAACAGATCGAGTTCCTGGTGGCCGATTCGCGTTATTTCACCGGCGATCCGCGGTATCAGGTGCAACTGCTGCGACCCCGGCGCGGGCGGTTTTTCTGCCGGATCGATCACCCGTTGGCGACACGGAAAAACCTGACCCTGCGTGCCCTGCTCGGCTATGCCGTGGTCGGTACGCGGATTCCACCGATGATCCGCAAGATCCTGGCCGACGTGCAGGGCGAACCGGACTTCAACCCCAGCGTCGAATGCGCGCAATTCGACGCGATCCGCCGAGTGGTGATGCACTCCGACGCCGTCGGCATCGCGACCATGGAAGCCCTGGCTGAACCGGCCGAACAAGGACTCATCCGCCTGCTGGATTTTGTCGACGTCCCCAGCGATGACCCCGGCCTGCAACTGCACTACGGCATTGTCAGCCGCTCCGGCTACTCGCTGACACCGGCGGCGTTGGCGATGGTCGATGCGGTTCTGGCGGTTGACCAGCGTTTGCTGGCGGTGGATCGGCCGCAGTAAAGTCGCATCCCCGCTATCCCTGTGGGAGCGAGCTTGCTCGCGAAGACGGTGTGTCAGTCACACTCATCACTGGCTGACACAATGCCATCGCGAGCAGGCTCGCTCCTACAGGGGTTCTGTGCAGCTTTTGGACTAGGCGCGACGTGCGAGCGACTGCACCGCTCGCGGCGCGCCCAGCGCACGCAGCAGGCAATGCATCGCTTCCTCCCGGCTGCGCTCGAAGCGGTAACGGGCTTCGATGTACAGCGCCAGTTTCAGCTCCACCGGTTCGTCCAACGGCAACGGCACTTGCTGCAACCCCAGCACGGTGGCGACCCGGCTCGGCAGGCTCATGCCGAACGGCTGCCGATCGGCGATCAATTTCGCCGCCAGTGTGCTTTGGGTATTCACCGCCACCGTTCGGCGCAGGCTTTTCAAACCGAGGTACAAATCCACCGGGCTTAGGCCATCGCGACGGCTGGAAATCTGGATCTGTGGCTGCTGCAGATACGCTTGCAGCGTGCGCGGCGGTTCCTTGAGCGCGTCGCCGTAGGCAAACACGTAATGGTCGGCCGGCAACACCTGCTTGTGCAGACCGGCGAGCCCGGCCAGCGGTTGATCGAGGTCGATCAGAATGTCGAGCTTGCCGCTCGCCAGTTCCTGCAAGGCATCGCGACGGCGAGGCTGGAAGTATCGGACCTGCCAGTCGGCATGCGGCGCTTCGAGCAAGGCGTCTAGCAGCACCGGTTGCAGGCAGTCCAGGCAACTGATGCGCAGCAACGGGTTGTTCTGCCGCGCGGCCGGAATCATGCGCAAACCATCGCGCAACGATTCCAGGGCGGCGCGCACATAGTCGGCCAGCCGATGCGCCACCAGCGTCGGCGTCACGCCGAGACGGCTTTTGATGAACAGCGGATCGCCGCACAATTCACGCAAGCGCCGCAGCGCGTTGCTCATGGCCGGCTGCGACAGGCACATCACCTCGGCCGCGCGGGTGACGCTGCGTTGTTGGTAAATCGCGTCGAAGGCGAGCAGCAGGTTCAGGTCGAGCTGGCGTAAATCAAGCATGGTCTTGCTCCGGCAAATCGCTTAACGTCGGGCAGCCTAACCAGTGTCCCGAAACAAGCTGTGAGCCCTACATGACAAAAAGCGATCAGCCACTGCTCCATCAACCAGTGCCCAATGCGTTTTATGCGCCGACCTTGCTGCCGGCCATCGAAGAACTGCTGGGCCGAGGCATTGCCCGGGAAACCCTCGAAGGCCTGTTTCGCCGCAGCCTGTTCGAACTGCGTGCGCCGTTCATGCGTATTCCGTTGTTCCTTTCGCGTCGCTTCTGGGCGTTTGCGCTGGAGCAGACTGGCGACCCGTTGATCGGTCTGGCGGCGGGCCGACGCTTCGTCTCCACCTCCACCAATGGCCTGACTTACCTGTTCGACGTCGCGGCATCACTGGAAAGCGCCTGCAATTATTTCGAGCGATTCTTTCCGTTCTTCAACGGGCACTTCCGGGCGCAGATCGTGCGTGACGATGACGGCGTCGAGTTGCGGCTGCTGGACTGCGGCAGCTTGAAAGCCTGTGCGTCGACCACCGATTACATCGTGATCAGCCTGTGCAGCATGCTGCGTCGCAAATTCCTCGCCAGTGGGCTGGAGCGTGATCCGATTATCGAGATCGGTCTGGCGTGGCCACGTACCGCCAACCCGCAGGCGCATGAACAGGCATTCCGCGCGCCGGTGAAGTGGGCACAGCCACATCATTCGATCCGCCTCGATCCGCAGTTGTTTGTGACAGCGTTGACGCCGGGCAACCATGAGCTGGAACAAACGCTGGTGGACCTGCTGGAGCAGACTCGGCGCAACAGCGAACCGACGTTGCTGGAGCAGGTCAGCGACCATCTGATTGCGGACCTTGCCCGCGCAAACTGGCAGCAGTTTTGCGCCGACCATCACTGGCTGGAACGCACGGCGGCGCGGCGCTTGAAGGCCTTGGGCTGGAGTTTTTCCGAGTTGCAGGACGAGTATCGCCGTTGCCTGGCCGAGGATCTGTTGCAGGCAGCGGATCTGGAGTTGGTGGAGATATCGGATCGGCTGGGGTACAGCGATGTGCAGAGTTTCAACCGCGCGTGTTTGCGGTGGTTGGGGTGTGCGCCGGGGGTGTACCGGACGAGATGGGCACAATCTTCAGATTTGTTCTGACCGGCAGGGCCTCTTCGCGGGCAAGCCTCGCTCCTACAGGGTTTTGTGAACGCCGCAAATCCTGTAGGAGCGAGGCTTGCCCGCGAAGGGGCCGCCCCAGACACCTCATAACCTCACTGCCCCACCGCCACACTCGTAGCCGCCTGCCCCGGCGTCACAATGCTCTTCAGGTCAATGTACTTCCACTCAGGCTTGGCCCCCAGCCGCGCATTGAACCGGTAGTTGAACGTAAAGTCGTCCGCCGTCGGCACGCTCAACGGCTTGCCATAAACCGCCTCGATCCCCGCCAGGTCATACCCCATCAACTGCAACAGCGTCGGAAAGATGTTGTAGTGACTCGACCGATTCTTGTTCGCGGTCAGCGCCTTCTGCCAATCCAGTGTGCGCAACTGATCCCCTTGAATCACCACCAGCGGCACCAGGCCCTCTTCCTCCACCGGATCTCCGCCGCAGTGCGTATTCAACCCGGGGTTGCCCCGCTCATGCAGGTCTTGCCCGTGGTCCGAGGTGTAAATCAGCAGCGCATTGCTCATGTCCGCCTTGGCAAACACCCGTGAGAAAAACTCCCCAACGTTCCACAGCAACGTGTTCTTGTAGGCATTGCGGTACAGCACCCAGTCATCCGGCTGACCGTTGAAGCCATCCCGCTTGCCGGTGTCCACGATCTCGACAAATTGCCCCCGGGGCAACGTCGGACGATACGCCATGAACGCATCCGGGTACTTGTCGTGCACCGGGAAATGCGCGCCCACCTTGTTGATCACCACCAGCTCAGGCTTACCGTCGTTGAGCAGGTCGATCAGCTTCGCCGCTGTCGCCATGTCGCGATCGCGCACGCTGGTCTGGTCGAATTGCACAAACTCGTCGATGTCCTTTTTCTCGGCATCGTTCATCAGGTTCTGCAAGTTGCCGCCGGTACGCTGGGCATCGATGTAGACGGTGCGCAGGCCGGCTTTCTTCGCGTACTGCCAGATCGACGGCATCGTGCTGTTGATGCGCATGTAGTCGGCGCGGGTGCCGCCGTAGCGCAGGGTGATGTTGGTGTCGGCGCTGCAATTGGCAATGGACGCGGCGTAACCGTAATTGAAGATCTCGACCCCCGGGCGCGGTTCCTTGAGGTTGCTGTGCACACCGAACGGCGCGTTGATGTCCAGGTAGTTGCCGGAAATGCTTTCATCGATGATCAGCACGATGTCGTGCCCCGGAGGTGAGTCGTTGCGCGCCAGGCTCACTGATTCGCGCGGGCCGACGGTGTTGTGCAGGGCTTCGTAGGTAAAGAGGTTCAAATAGGCCAGCGGCGTGTACATGATCGGCAGGCCGCGGGCACCTTCGCCGGCTCGCACGAACAATACCGCGCTGAGCAACAGCACCCCGAGCACCGGCGCCGCCACCAGCAACGCACCGGGCAACGGCATGCGCCGACGCGGCTTGAGCCCGATGCCAAACAGCAGAAGCAAGCCGGCGACCACCCCACTGATGATCGCGTCGCGGTATTGGTACGCCGCCTCCTGGATGAACCCGCCGGAGTACACCAGCGACACAAAGCTGCTGTACGTCAGGTAATCGGCCGTGACGCGCGTATAAACATCGAAAAACACCGCCGAGACAAACATCGCCAGGGCGAACACATGCCGGAGCAGTGTCTGGCGAATGTAGGCAGTCATGAAAAGCGCCACTGTCAGCGCGATAAACATCCCGCCAAACAGCAGCACCGGGAAGCCGATGCCCATGGCGCTGAGGCGTTCCAGGTAATAGTCGTAGCTCTTAACTAAATAGAGAACCAAGAGCAGTTCTTTGAGGTATCGAATCATAGTATTTCCGATGCTCGCGGCCGTCCGTTGGACAATAGATTGTCGGCCATTTTTTGACACTAGCACCGGGACATCAAAGCGCAAGAAATGTCGGGTTTTTCGACAAAGCGTCAAAAAAACGTTGACTCAAATCTGACACACCTGACCGGCTGTAACCCTTGTATTTCAAGCCTTACGACCGTTTATCGTTTTCTTCGAAATGTGAAAAACCTGCCAAAACCGCGGCAAATCCAGCTGCGGCAAGCACTTGATGGCAAATCGCCCCGAAATTGGGGCTGTTCTAGCAAAGCAACATGTCATTTTGCTGACACGTTTTCCCAGCGCTGGGCTATACCCCTTTTGACAGTCTTATTTCAGTTCTTTCAACCGTCTTACGAGGCACGCCAATATGGACGTGAGCGTATTTGGTACGGGCTACGTCGGCCTGATACAAGCAGCGGCACTGGCCGATGTCGGGCATCGCGTCTTATGTGTCGACATTGATCCGAACAAGATCAAACAACTGCAACAGGCCGTGCCACCGATCAGCGAACCGGGGTTATCCGGCACGCTGGAAGAGAACATCAAGGCCGGCCGTTTGCTGTTCACGACCCAGGCCAGCGATGCGGTCGAACACGCTGAGCTGATTTTCATCGCCGTCGGCACGCCCGCCGACGAAGACGGTTCGGCCGACCTGAGCCACGTCCTGAATGTGGCCCGCCAGATCGCCAGTTACATGGAGGCCGATCGCACACTGATCATCAAGTCCACCGTGCCGGTCGGCACCGCGGACCAGGTGGCCGCCACCGCCAACGAAGAACTGCATCGCCGCGGCAAGATCGCCTTGAACGTGCGGGTGGTGTCCAACCCCGAGTTTCTCAAGGAAGGCAGCGCCCTCGCCGATTGCATGCGCCCGGACCGGATCATCGTCGGCACCGACGACGACGAAGCCCGCGGCCAGCTGAGCGAGCTCTACGCGCCGTTCTGCCGCAACCATGAAAAAATCATGTTCATGGACAACCGCAGCGCCGAGCTGACCAAGTACGCGGCCAACGCGATGCTCGCCACGCGCATCAGTTTCATGAACGAACTGGCCAACCTCACCGAACTGCTGGGCGCGGACATCGAAGCGGTGCGCAAAGGCATCGGTTCGGACCCGCGCATCGGTTACCACTTCATCTACCCCGGTTGCGGCTTTGGTGGCTCGTGCTTCCCCAAGGACCTGCGCGCCCTGCTGCACACCGCTGAACACAATGGCATGCCGTTGCGTCTGCTGCGCAGCGTCACTGACGTCAACGACAGTCAGCGCCACATCCTCTTCAGCAAACTGAAAGCGCAATTCCCCAACGGGCTGGCCGGCAAATCCATCGCAATCTGGGGCCTGGCGTTCAAGCCCAACACCGATGACATGCGCGAAGCCCCCAGCCGTTACCTGATGGAAGCGCTGTGGGCCGAAGGCGCGAGCGTGCAGGCTTATGACCCGGAAGCCATGTCTGAATGCCGGCGCATTTACGGCTACCGCAATAACTTGCACCTGTGCGCCACCCGCGACGACACCCTGGAAGACGCCGACGCCTTGGTGATCTGCACCGAGTGGAAGAATTTCCGCGTGGTCGACTTTGACTTGCTGGCGAGCAAATTGCGTTCACGGGTGATCGTCGACGGTCGCAACCTCTACAACCCGGAACAAGTGGCGGCGGCCGGTTTGCACTACAGCGGCATCGGCCTGCGGCACATCGTTCCCGAGGCGCCGCGACCATGAAGATTCTCGTCACCGGAGCGGCCGGTTTCATTGGTGCCCACTGCGTATTGCGGCTGATGCGCGACGGGCACGACGTGTGCGGGCTGGATAATTTCAACGACTACTACGACCCGCAACTCAAACACGACCGCGTGGATTGGGTGCAGGAGCAGGTTGGCGTTTTCCAGCTCGCGACGGTTGACCTGGCCGATGGTCCGGCCATCGAGGCACTGTTTGTCCGTGAAAAACCCGAGGTGGTGATTCACCTCGCGGCGCAGGCCGGGGTGCGTTACTCCCTGGAAAACCCTCGGGCTTACCTCGACAGCAATTTGAACGGGTTCCTCAACATCCTCGAAAGCTGCCGCAACCACCCGGTCAAGCACCTGATCTACGCCTCGTCCAGTTCGGTGTACGGCGCCAACCAGCACACGCCCTACTCGGTGAAGGACGGCGTCAACCACCCGCTGTCGCTGTACGCCGCGACCAAGAAAGCGAACGAGCTGATGGCCCACAGCTACAGCCATCTGTTCGGCATTCCCTGCACCGGCCTGCGTTTTTTCACCGTGTACGGGCCTTGGGGCCGGCCCGACATGTCGCCGATCCAGTTTGCCCGGGCGATTGCCGAAGGTCAGCCGTTGAAGTTGTTCAACTACGGCGAGCACCAGCGCGACTTCACCTACATCGACGACATCATCGAAAGCATCACGCGCCTGATCGAACGTCCACCGCAAGCCAACGCCGAATGGGACCGCGAACAACCGGACCCGGCCAGCAGCATGGCGCCGTGGCGGATCTACAACATCGGCGGCCAGCACCCGGTTGAGCTCAAGGATTACCTGGCGCTGCTGGAAAAACACCTAGGACAAAAAGCCCTCGTCGAGTTGCTGCCTTTGCAGCCAGGCGATGTGTTCAACACCTGCGCCGATGCCAGTGACCTGGCTCGGGCAACCGGATTTCAGCCTTGTATCGAGCTGGATGAGGGACTCGGGCGCTTTATCGCCTGGTTCCGCGATTACTACCCACTGCCTATCGCCCACGCGCCGCTAGCGGCTGAACTTCAGCGGAGGATTCCATGACTGGACATGAAAAAACGGTGCCCGTGCAACAGATGCGCCAAGACAAGCGCCTCGACCCGGAGCACCGAATGCGCCTCGATACCGCGATCCATATGCAGGGTCGCGGCTGGATGACCGGCCGTGACGGCGGTCGGCCGTGGACGTTGTCGCGCACCAATCGCGTTGTCGCCTGCTTCGGTGCGCTGGTGATTTTGGTGATGATCTCGCCCATCCTGCTGGGCCTGGCACTGGCGATCAAATTCAGCAGCCCGGGGCCGGTGATGTTCGTGCAAAAACGCACGGGCTACCGCGGTCGCAAGTTCGGCATGTACAAGTTCCGCACCATGGTGGCCAACGCCGAGGAGCTTAAGGAGTCCCTGCGTCACCTGAACAAGCACGGTGCCGACGCGATTGATTTCAAAATCGACAAGGATCCGCGCATCACCGGCATCGGTGGCTTCCTGCGGCGAAGCAGCCTGGACGAGCTGCCGAACCTGATCAATGTGGTTTTAGGCGACATGCGCCTGGTGGGCCCGCGCCCAACCTCGTTCAACGCCTACCGCTACAAGGACAATCACCTTGCACGCCTGAGCATCTACCCCGGCATGACCGGCCTGTGGCAAATCTCCGGGCGCAGCAATATCGACTTCGACCAGCGCGTTGAGTTGGACCTCAGCTATATCGCCGAGCAGAGCCTGTTGCTTGATCTGAAGATCCTGTTGAAAACCCCCTTCAAAGTGTTCAGCGGCCACGGAGCGAGTTAAATGGACGGTTCATCAGCCAAAAGCCTAAGCATTGCCAACCCGAGCGAGTCCAATCTGACTTCGACCGTGCTCGATCTTGATCTGCGGATCCTGTTCCTGACCGCCGCCAACCCCGGCGCTGGCACCACCACCAGTGCCCTGGCGCTGGCCAGCCAACTGGCGCAAATGAGCAGCGGCCAAGTGTTACTGGTCGATGCCAGCCATTCGGCGACCAACCTCACCCAGCAGTTGGGGCTGACTAAAGAGCGCGGTTTTCGCGACCTGCTGTTCAACACCCAGAGCCCGCCACTGCTGCAGGACTGCGTGGTGAATGTCTCCAGCCTGCCCTTCCACATCCTGCCCAACGGCCGGTTTGTGCGCGGCAACGAACACCTGACACCCGAACTCTTGGGCCCGTTGCTCGATCAGCTCGGCAGTCAGTATCGCTTTGTGGTGATCGACGGTGACGCGGTGTATTCCGCCGCCGACACCATGATCATCAGCACCCAGGTGGACGGCGTGATCATGGTCGTGCGCTCTGAAGACACGCGCTGGGAAGTGGCCCAGGCGGCGGTTCAGCGCCTGACCCAGGCCGGCGCGAAACTGGTCGGCAGCGTCTTCAACCGGCGCAAGTACTACATGCCGAAGTGGCTGTACAAAAACCTGTAAAGCAACCAGAAAGGGATGACGACATGAACGCCAAAATGCTTGTCCTGCTGTTGCTGCCGCTTGCAGGTTGCTCCAGCACTTCCGAAACCCAGCACATGCCGGTGAATATCCTCACGGCCGCGCCGGCCAATGCCCAGGCCACCGACATGCCCAAGGTCGAACAGACGTTGCGGCCACAGGATGTGCTGGACGTGATCTTCCGCATCAGCACCACCGGATCGAGTGCCTACCGCATCCAGTCCGGTGACCAGGTCGGCCTGAACTTCACTGCCGCCAGCCAGCTCAACGGCAATCAACTGGTGCTGCCCGATGGCACCATTGAACTGCCGGGCGCCAACACCTCGGTGAAAATCGCCGGGCTGTCGTCCGAAGAAGCGCGTCAGGAAATCCAGCGTGTCTACCAACGCAAGCAGCTGTTCCAGCCTAACCGCAATCAGCTGTCCGTGCAGGTCCTCAGCCCGCTGAGCGAAGAGGCGAACCTCAAAAGTGCCCTGAACCACCCGGGTACCGGCATGAGCCGGGAGATCACCGTGGGCACCGACGGCTACGCAAGCTTCCCGGAAATCGGCGCCGTGCCATTGCAAGGCATGACCGTCAATCAACTGGAAACCTTCCTCAACAAACGCTACGCACAACTGCCGGGGCGGATGACAGTCGACGTGCTGCTCAAGTCCACCGCCGGCAATGAAATCTACGTGCTGGGCGAAGTCGGCCAACCGGGTTCCTACCCGATCCGCCGGCCGGTCTCGGTGCTCGAAGCACTGACCCTGGCCCGTGGCAGCAACACCAAGGCGCGGCTCGATTCGGTGGTGATCATGCGTCGCAACGGTAACCAGGTTCAGGCCGTGCGTTATGACGTGGAAAAAGCCTTGTCGGGCGATGCGTCGCAGATTGCGTACCTGCAACCGGACGACATGCTCTATGTGCCCAAGACCAAACTGGCCAGCGCCGGTGAGCTCGCGCGGCAACTGGCGGACGTGGTGTTGTTCCAGGGCGTGGGCTTCAGCTTCGGCTACCGCGTCGACAACAAAGACAGTGACAGCAACTAACTCTCAGGTGACCGACCATGAATCCAAAGGAAAACTACCTGCACGAGTTCTTCAGGATCTTCTTCGCCAACAAGCAGTTGGTGAAGCGAGTCTTCCTGCTCTTTGCAGTGATCGCGCTGGTCTTGCCGCTGATGCTCAAACAGAGCTTCGATATCACCGCCCAGGTGATCGTGCAGTCCAAAAAACTTTCCCAGGGAGACGCCACGACGTCCCTCAACCAGGAGAACGCCTCGTTCATTCCACCGTCCCTGGCGGACATGGAAACCGAGAGCAATATCCTGCGCTCACCGGCGTTGATTCGGCAGACCATCAGCGAGTTGCGCGACAAGGGTGAGTACACGCCCACCCCTGGCGTGTTCAACAAACTGGTGACCCAGCCGATCAAAGAGTACGTCACCACCCCGCTGCGCGAATACGTGATCAACCCGGTGAAAGCCACTCTTGGCCTGGAAACCGATCCGGTGCGCGACACGGTGCTGGATGCACTGACCCAAGAGGCGATGGACAGTCTGAAAATCGAGACCCTGCCAGGCTCCAACGTGATTTCCATCATCTACAGCTTTGACAATCCGGCCCAAGGCACCAAGTTTGTCGCAACCTTGCTGCAGAACTACCTGACCAGCCGTCAGGAACTGCAGTCCATCGACTTGCCACAATCGTTCTACGAAACCAAAAAGAAGCAGTACCAAGTGCGGCTCGATGGCCTGGAAGGCACTCGGCTGGCCTTGCTTGAAGAAGTCGGCTCGTCCGATCCAAAGGAAGAAATCACCTTCCGCCTCAACGCCATCAACACCGAGGAGCAAGCGCTCAACCTGTACCGCGACCGCCTGCTGCAAAGCCAACGCTGGCTCGACTACCTGAAAACCAGCCTGGCCGCTGCCAGCAACTCCAAACTCAACGACTACACCTTCCCCTACACCTTCACCACCACCGTGGATAACGTGGCGTTTGAAGATCGCGAGATCAAACAGATGGGTGAGGCCCTGACCACTCAGGTCAGCCGCTACATGAACGACCTGGCGATCTTCCAGCCAAGCAGCGAGCCGATGTTGCTGACCCGCGAGCAAATCGCCCGCACCCGTCAGCAGTTTCTGAAAGTGGTCAGCAACCGGATTCAGGAGCGCACCACCGACCTGGCCGTTGTCAGTTCAGTGATCAACCAGAAAACCGCGCGCATTGCCGAGTTCAAAGACCGCATCCACCAGTTGCAGAAAACCCAGAGCAAGCTGCGGCAGATGGACACCGAGATCAACGGCTTGCACGCGGCGTTCTCGACTTACGCCCAGCGCTTCGCCGAAAGCAGCACCTCTCGCTCGCTGGACAACGACCTGTCCAACGCACGGGTACTCAGCCCGCCGTATGAGCCTACCGAAGCCGCGTTCCCGAAACCGATACTGATCATTCCGTTCGGCTTGTTCACCGGTCTCTTGCTGGCGATTGCCCTGGTCTATGTGCGTGAGTTCTTTGATCACCGTTTCAAACACCCAGCGCAAATCACCCACGAACTGGGCTTGCCGGTGCTGTTGGTGATCAACGATCAAAACGTGGAACCGACCAATCCGCACAGCAACTGGTCCGTGCCTGGCCTCGTGCATTGGGTGCGCAATTGAACGCGCCGCTCATCCCTTCCCTGCCGATCATTCATTTGCTCAGCAGCGGTGGCTTCTACGGGGCTGAGCGGATGCTGCTGGACCATTGCCTGGCGACGCCGGGGCAGCACCAGGTGCTGTTTCTCGATGCGCCGCCAGACCTGATCGCACGGTTTCGCCAGGCGGGGGTCGACTGCCGGAGCTGCGCGGGGCTGGGGCCATTGCTCGCGCATTTGCGCCAGCGCCGGGCGGAACGGCCGTTGATCAATACGCACAACTTCAAGGGCCTGTTGTTTGGCTGGGTGGGCGCAACGTTGTTGCGCCTTCCGCTGGTGATTACGCAACACGGTTTTACCCCGCGCAGCCGCAAGCAGAAGTTCTACACCTGGCTGAGCTTGCAACTGTGCCGCACCGCGTCGGTAACTCGCGTGGTCTGCGTCGCCGAAAGCATTGCCGTGTTGTGCCGCCAGGCCAGTGTCCGTGCGGAAAAGCTGCAAGTGATTCCCAATGGTTTACCGGCGGCTACCGGACTGCTGCCGCACAGCGTGGACCGCCAGCGTTGGCTGGCCGGTTACGTCGGACGGCTGAGCAGTGAAAAAGGCCCGGACTTTTTTCTCGATGCGCTGATTCCACTCTGTCAGCAACACCCGCAACTGGACGCCGTGATGCTCGGCGACGGCCCGGAACGGGAGACGCTGCTGGCGCGCATCAACGAAGCAGGTTTGCAAAACCGCATCACCCTGCCGGGTTACCAGACCGACATGGGTAAGTGGTGGCAGCAACTCGATGCGCTGGTGATCAGCTCGCGCACCGAAGGCACGCCGATGATTCTGCTCGAAGCGATGCAAGCCGGCGTGCCGGTGGTGGCGTTTGGCGTCGGCGGGATTCCCGATGTGCTGCAAGACCGGCACAACGGCCTGCTGGCGACACCTGCCGACAGCGCCGCCCTCGCCCGCCAGATCGGCTCGTTGTTGACTGAACCGGCCATGGCCCGCGAACTGATCGACAACGCAAAACGTACGCAATTGGACCGTTACGACCTCAAGGCCCTGGCCGAACGCTGGTCGCAACTTTATCTCCGTACTGCACGGGAGGCACGCGCGTGATCTTTCCGCTCTCGATCGTCAGTTTGTTTGGCCTGGTCTGCCTCGGTTTGCTGGCCAGCCCTTATCCGTATCTGGCGCCGGGGGCGGTGCTGGCCCTGGTGGGTGTCGCGCTGCTTTACCGCAAACCGGCCTGGGGCTTGCTCGGGATCGCGGCACTGATACCGTTCGAAGGTTTCTTCAAGGACAGTTCGCTGTCGGGCACCAAGTTCCTCGGCGCCTCACTGGCCGTGATCCTGATGCTGCAACTGGCCATCCACCAGCTCCCGTCCGAGCGCCTGCGCAGCAACATCTGGCGCTACCTGATCTGGTTCATGGTCTTGTACCTGCTGAGCGTGATCAACACCGATAACATGGCCATGTCGATGGGGCATCTGCGGGAACTGAGTGTCGGCCTGGTGCTGTTTGTGATCACCCTGCTGATCGGCCGCGAGCTGAACATGGACCTGTTCGCCAGATTGGTCACGCTCAGTGTCACGGCGACCTGCGTGCTGGCGGTGTTCTCCAGCAAGTATCAGGACCAGGGGCGCGCCGCAGGCCTGCTGGAAGACCCGAACGCCTTTGCCATGCTGATCGCCTTCGCCGTGCCACTCGCCTTGCTGCTGGTGGTCCGCAGTCCGAACTTTTTGCATCGGCTGTTCTGGGTCGGGTGCTGCATTTTGCTGCTGGGCGGCATGACCAAAACCGAATCCCGTTCGGGGCTGGTGGTGCTGTTCCTCAGCCTGATGATTGGCGCCTGGCACTACCGCGCCGAGCTGAAACGCATCCGTCCACGGCATCTCGGGTTCGCGATGCTGGGTCTGGTGATCGTGATTCCGCTGGCCCTTTATGCGATGCCGAAGGGTTACATCGAGCGCATACAGTCCTTGAGCATTTTGAGCGCCGGCGCCAAGAGTCAGGATCAATCCCTCGGCCGTCGCGCCTCGTACATTGTGGTCGGCAGCCAGATGATCCGCGAGAACCCGCTGCTGGGCACCGGCCCCGGGACGTTCCCGCTGCACTACGCCACCACCGGGTATGCCAAGGCGTTTTCGGCCAACCGCAAAATCGGCGACTTGTACCGCCGCGCCCACAACACCTACCTGGAAATCTTCAGTGAACTGGGGATTCCCGCCGGCCTGCTGTTTGTCGGCATGCTCACCCTCGGCTTGTACAACCTGGTCCGCGCCCGTCGTGTGTGGATGCAGCGACGCAACCGAGAGCAGGCGGATTTGCTGACGCACCTGAGCATGAGTTTTCTGTCGCTGACCCTGTTTTTGATGTTCCTCAGCGCACCCAACCAGAAGTACGTGTGGATCATGCTCGCCCTGACCAGCGTGCTGCGTTTGAAAGCCGAAGAAAGCCCACTCGTGGAGGCCAAGGCATGACCCGCATCAGCATTGTCATTCCGATGTACAACGAAGCCCCACACATCGCCCGGACCCTGCTGGCTGCGCAACGCGCCGCCATCGCCGCCGGAGTGCAATGCGAACTGATCGTGGCCGACAACGGCTCCGAGGATCAGGGCCCGCACATCGCCCGGCAAATGGGCGCGCAAGTGCTGGTGCTGCCGGGCTTGCTGATCGGCGCCTTGCGCAATCGCGGCGCTGCCGTCGCCACCGGTAAATGGCTGGCCTTCCTCGATGCCGATATCGAAGTGCCCGAGGACTGGCTGACCCTGTTATTGAGAATCGAGCCTGCGGTTCATGTCGACGTCCTCGGACTGGATTTGCACACCCCGGCGCAAGCCCCCTGGTATGCCGATGCCTGGCAACGCCGGCTGTTGCGCCCCAGTGCGGAAACGGTGCAAACCGTGCGCTGGTTGCCCAGCGCCAACCTGCTGATGCGCCGCCATTGGTTCGACACGGTCGGGGGTTTCAATGAAAGCCTGCGTACCGGCGAGGACAAGGACTTCACCATGCGCCTTTCCCACGCCGGTGCGCGCCTGCTGTCGGTCAACCAGAGCGTTGCCTTGCATTGGGGTTATGAAGCCAGCTGGCGCGAATGGATGGGCAAGGAATTCTGGCGTCAGGGCAGTCACCTGCAGTTACTGCGCAGCAACGGCATGAGCCTGCGTTTGCTGCGCTTCCCAATGCTGTCGATAGCCGCCTGGGTGCTGGACATTGCGGCGCTTTTTGCCCTGCTCAACGGCCAAGTCCATCTGACACTGTTCTTCTTGCTGGTGACCAGTCTGCCCGCGCTCGCCCTGAGCATGCGCCAGAGCATGAAACACCGTGACCTGGGCCTGACGCTGCAACTCTGGGGCCTGCATTGGGTGCGTCTGCAACTGGCCGGTGCCGCGTTCATCCTCAGTCTTTGTCATTGGAATGCCAGGAGGCCCGCCCGTGGCTGAGTTCATTTTCTGGTTGTGCCTGTTGCTGCCGGTTTACGCCTATCTCGGTTATCCGCTGCTGTTGACGCTGCTGGCGCCGTTTTTTGCTTCGCGGCGCCATGCGCCGCCGGAACCGATGAACATCAGCATCGTGATTGCCGCGCACAACGAAGCGCGGCACATCGAACACAAACTGCGCACCTTGCTCGCTCAGGATTATCAGCCAGCCTCGCTGCAGATCATTCTGGCCAGCGATGGTTCGACTGATGACACCGTGGCCTGTGCACGCAAGGTCATGGACCCACGCATCACCATTCTCGACCTGCCCCGCCAGGGCAAGGCCGCGACCCTGAATGCCGGCGTTGCGTTGAGCACCTGCGATATTCTGGTGTTCACCGATGCCGACAACCAATGGTCCCGTAACACCCTCGGTCACCTGCTTGCACCCCTGTGCGACCCGCAGGTCGGCGCGTGCGCCGGGCACATGGTGATCCCGGTCACCGGCGGTGGCCTGAGCATCGGCGACAGCTTCTATCGGCATTACGAAGGCTGGCTGCGCAGGGTGGAAAACCGCACTGGCTGCATGGTCTCCGCCGACGGCGCCCTGCTCGCCCTGCGCCGTGAGTTGTTCCAGGACATCCCGGCCGAGGTCAACGATGACTTCTTCATCAGCACCTGCGCACCGATGGCATTCAAGCGAATTGTCTATGTGCCCGAGGCGCAGGTGATCGACCAAGGCGTCGATGAAGCGGACAAACAGTTCCGCCGTCGCCAACGGGTCACCGTCGGGGGTTTGCAAAGCCTGGCCCAGCGCCGCGAGCTGCTCAATCCGCTGAAGCATGGCCTGTATTCGATTGCCTTGATCAGCCACAAATTGATCCGCCGACTGGCGCCGATCCTGTTGCTGCCGCTGTTGCTGAGCAATTTCTGGCTGTGGGAAGAACACGGTTTCTATCGCCTGAGCCTGGTCGCGCAACTGCTCGGTTACGCCGTGGCCATCGCCGGCCTGCTGGATTCGCAACACCGTTTACCCAAACTCTTTCGCCTCGCCGCGTTCCTTCTGGTGACCCTGGCCGGGATGAGTATCGGTCTGTGGCAGTTCCTGCGGGGGCAGCGGTACGCCCAGTGGAGCCCTGAGCAAAACCGTTGAGAGGACTGAGCCATGGCGATCAAACAATTATTAAAACGCACCAGTGGCTGGCTTTACCTCAACTCGCCGGTGGGGCGCACTCAACTGCAAGGCGCTGGCGTGATCCTGATGCTGCACCGGGTGCTGGCCAGCGACCAGGCCGCCGAGCTGCCCCACCGCAATGAACTGTGCGTCGGGCCGAAGGCGTTCGAACACTTGCTGGTGTGGCTGAAAAAACACTTCGACTGCGTGTCGTTGATGGACATCTTGCAACCCGGCACGGTGAGATCGGATCGCCCGAAGATCACCCTGACCTTCGACGACGGTTGGCGCGACAACGCTGTAAATGCCTTCGCCCTGCTGCAAAAATATCAGGTGCCGGCGAGCATTTTTCTCTCCACCGACTTCATCGGCAGCCGCCAGCGGTTCTGGTGGGAAAGCATCGGTGAAACCCTCTGGGGCAGCCACGGCGAACGGGCCCGGATGCAATTGATCGATTGCCTTAAACAGGTCGGTCGGCCATTGCCGGTGCCCTTCGACGCACTGGACGTGGAGCGTCGCAGCCTGGCCTTGCTGCACTTTCTGCACAGCCTGAAAACCCTCAGCCCTGCTGACCTGAATCGACTGACCGATGAGTGCCCGGACGAGTCATTGCCCCAGGCGCTGGACTGGCATCAGGTACGCGCGCTGGAAGCCTCGGGGCTCGTGCGGTTCGGCCCGCACGGCGCCAGCCATTCGATTCTCACCGGCCTTGATGATCAGCGTTTGCATGAGGAGCTGAGCCGCAGCAGCAATGCCTTGCAAAACAGCTGCAACTGGCCTCTGCCAGTCTACTGCTACCCCAACGGCGACAACGATGCGCGGGTGCGCGAACAAGTGGCCGACCATGATTTTCCGTTCGCCCTGGGCACAGGCACCGGGATTTATCGGGGCACGGAAGATCCCTTGAACTTGCCACGCTTCGGCGTCAGCCAACGGGTGGCGCGCAATCCGCAGCTGCTGTCCTGGCGCCTTTATCGCGGGGCACGCGCATGAGCCGCAGCCATTACCTCAAGCATCTGGCCCTGAGCATGGGCACCAAACTGGCAATGATCGGTTTGCGGCTGATGCGCAACGTGTTGCTCGCCCGAATCCTCGGGCCGAGCGAACGGGGCTTGTTTGCCCTGCTCAGCACCCTGCCTGACTTGATCAGCGCTGCCACCAGTGGCGGGCTGAACTCGGCGGTGGGTTTTCAGGCGGCCAAGCAGCGGCCCATGGGTTTGCTGCTGAGTCAGGTGCTGGTGTTCGGTTGCCTGCTGGCGGGTCTTTTGACCTTGCTGGTGGTCGCCCTGATGCGCGAGTTCGGCAACGAACTCGACATCACCACGCAATTGGGCCTCCTCGCCTGGCTGCTGCTGCTGGCGGTGCCATTGACCGTACTCAAGAGCGGACTGCTGACGTTGCACAATGCATCCGGCGGCGTGGTGGCATTCAATGCGTTGCGCCTGATGGAATCGCTGGTGCCACTGCTGTTGTTTCTCGCCTTGTTCTGGATGTGGAAAGACTCCGCGCTGGAAGCGGCGCTGATCAGTTGGCTGTCCGGCATCAGCCTGGTGGTGCTGGCGGGCTGGTTCTGGCTCAAACGCGATCAGCCGTTGAAATTGCAGTGGGACCGCGCCAGTCAGAATGAGCTGCTGCGCTACAGCGCCCGCAGCCATCCGGACCTGCTGTTCCAGCAAGTGATCCTGCGCTCCGATTACCTGTTCATCGGCGCCCTACTCGGCAGCACCGCGCTCGGTCATTACGCCATGGCCAGCGCCGCCGCCGAGTTGCTGCTGATCGTCCCGGAAGCCGTGACCACGCCGCTGATGAAACGCCTGCTGCAACAGGAAGAAGGCATCGACAAAGTCACGCCGCTGGCCTTGCGCCTGACCGCCACGGTGATGCTCGGCGCCTGCGTGACCATGGCCGTGATCGGCGAATGGCTGATCGTGACGCTGTTCGGCGTGGCCTATCAGCCGGCCTATCCCGCCTTGTTGGCGCTGCTGCCGGGTCTGCTGGGCCTGTGCTACGCGAGCATCCTGCGCCTGGACTTGCTGGGTAAAAACCGCCCCGGCACGATTTCGCTGTTGATGGGCCTCGGCGCCTTGCTCAATTTGGCGCTGAACCTGGTGTTGATTCCGGCTTACGGGATCGTCGGCGCGGCGGCGGCATCGTCCATCGCCTACGTCGCGGTAACCCTCGCATTGCTGGTGATGTACTGCCGGTTGAGCGGTGTGCCGGTCTGGCAAACCCTGATCATTCTGCCCAGCGATGTAGCGCCGATGCTGCAAATGCTGCAAAGGAAGTCGGCATGAAACGCCTGGCCCTGCTGTTGAGTCTGGGACTCTCGCTGAGCGCTCAGGCGGCGCCCATGCGTTGGGCCGACATTCGCGACGGCAGCCTGTACCTGCAACCGGATCGCCCCGACACCTTGACCATTCGCTGGGCACCGGCGTGGCAGGCGGACGCCAACGAAGAACGCCTGTACCTGCTCGATGGCCAAGGCAAACTTCAGGGCGAGCGCCTGATCGCTGCCAGTGAATCGCGCGGCAGTCAGAGCTGGCCGCTGGCGCCGAGTGCCTCCAGCTATCAACTGGAAATTCCGGGCTACAGCTTCCGTCGTTACAAGGTGGAGCACGACGACAGCACGGTGGCGCTCTTCGCCCCGGCCAAGGTGCATTTCAGCGCCGAAACCCGCAATGGCGATGAACTGTACTTCAAGGTGGCGCCGGGTGAACACGCGGTGCTGGCCGGCAAATTCCACGGTGGCGTCAGCGCCCTGCAAGCGCAGCGCGTGGGCGACGGCAAACAAGTAGCGCTGGCGCTGAAACCGTATCGCGGCTATTGGCAATTCGATAAGGTCGAGTTGCCCGTCGCCACCGAGCCACAGGTCTGGCGCCTGCGCCTGCAAGGCAGCGGCAAAGTGGCGTTCTGGCTCGACGGCACCGCCAACCTCTTCGCCCAGAACCCGCAGCAGCTCAAGCCCCTGCGCGAGGACGATGGCCAAGTCCGGTTGACGTTGCACAACAAAGAGCTGGGGCCGACCCCGAATCTCGGCATCGCCCTGCCCTACGTCAAGGTGCCGGAATCGAGTTATGCAGTGCTCGATGCACTCAAGCCACAGGCGGGGACTTATTACAGTTTCGTCGACATCACGGCGAAGAATCCGCACTACGAAGACGCTTTCCGCAAGTTGTATCAGGACCGCTTCGGCATTACCCAAGACATCACGTTATTGGCCGGGAGCCAGCGTCAGGCTGACCTGCGCGCCGACACCATGAGCAACGCCGGGCTCGACGCCTGGCTCGCGACCACTCGGGCTCTGGGTGGCAAAGGCACGCACTACATCGGTTTTGCCGACGAGCCGAACCTTAACTACCCGGACTACGCCAGCTACCAAAGCATCTTCAACAGCATGGCCCGGCAGGTGCGCAGCAATCCCGCCAACGCCAAGGCCGGCGTGCGCATTGCCATGCCCGCCAGTTCACGGCTGGTCAACGGCCCGTTTGCCGACAACGCCGCCGACAAGCGCGGCATCGATTGGGCCAAGCGTTTGCTGGCCGAATCCGGCGACAACATCGATGCCCTGGCCTGGCACGAATGGATGATTCGCGACCTGCTGGCGACACGGGTCTACCGTGACAGCGTGCGTCGCGCCGCCGACCTGGTCGGCCTCGACGCCCAGGGCCGGCCGCGCAAAGCCTTGCTGCTGGACCAGACCAACATGTCCAGCGGTTCCAGCCTCAGCCCTTACGATCAGGAAACCGACTTCGCGTCGTTGTGGTGGGCTTCGGTCGTTATCAACTCGTCCCAGGACGGCTTGCTGGAGATGCTGGGCTGGTTCCAGGCCGCCGACGAACCGAACTACCCCAAAGGCATGTTGCGCGTGCTCGGCGAGAATTCCTTCGAGCTCAAGCCTGTGGGCATGGCCCAGCAGTTCATCCGCGAGCATTGGCTGCGCGACGTGATGAGCCTGGAGAATGACGCTTTCGAGGTCGACGTTTTGGCCATGGGCGAGGACGTAAAACGCAGCCTGCTGGGGGTCAATAAAGGTGCGCGCTTGCAGCGTGTGGCCCTGACCGGGGCGCAGTGCCCGCTGGCCAACGGTTCATTGCGCTATTTCGGTGCCGACAACCGTGCCCGCGACGCGCCGTTCAATTGCCAGGACGGTCGCGTCAGCTTCGAGCTGCCAGGACGGACCCTGTTTACCCTTAGCTGGAGCACCTCATGAATTGCCACGAATTGAATAGCGACGCCGGTCATTGGCCGGGCCTCGCATTACTCCACTTACGGCCCGTGCCGTCAGGAGTCAATACCATGAGCGTTTTGCAGAAACTCAGCCGCCACATCAAACAAAAAGGCTTGCGCGCCACCCTCAGAAAAATCTGGAAGCACTACGTATTTTCCCTCGAAGAACTGTTATGGATGGAGCGCGACCTGGTCACCCCGGTTCCGCCGAATAAACTGCGGCCCTACCCGCCGCTGCGCCTGGAGACCATCACCGAGCAAAACGCGGTGGCGTTCACCCGTCACTTTGGCGATCGCGTGGAAACCATGGCCGAACTGGCCCGCGAGGGTCATACCGGGCACATGTACCTGGATGAAAACGGCGATACCGTGGCCTTCATCTGGGGCTGCGCGCGCAACTATCACGACCGTCATTACTACCGCTGCTGGTTCCCGGTGAAGGAAGGCGAGTTCTTTGAATTTGGCGGCGAGCAGATCCGCGCCTACTGGGGCACGCTGTTGTCGCTGGACCTTCAGTTGAACCTTTGGAAGGCCATGCAGGCAAAAGGCTGCAACACAGTGGTGGATGTCTGCGAGTTCCACAATGTCCCGGCCCTCAAGCTGCACATCCGCATGGGGTATCAGGAACAAGGGCGGATCATGAACGTCTACGAGCTGTTTGGCCGCTGGCGCTTCTTCCGCGAAACCCATTACAGCGGCTCACGCCTGGATGCCTTGCGCAAACCGGCGCGTGAACCTGCCCCGGCAGCGGTGACCTGACCCTATGGCAGCACGATTCGAATGGCGCACTTCACTGTGCGCCGCTGACTTCCCGGCAACGGCTTATGAAGCGTTGCGTCTGCGAGTGACGGACCACACGCCGTTCAACACCCTGGCCTGGATGCGCGCGTCCGAACAGACACTGACAACCGGGCAACGCTTGCACGTGTTGCTCGGCTGGCATGGCAAGGAGCTGGTCTTGTGCCTGCCGTTGGTGGCCTGCGTTGAACGTTTCGGCAGGCTGCCGTTTCGCGTGCTGCATCACCTTGGCTATCCCCTCGCCGACCGCCTCGCGCTCCTCGCAAAAACGGACTCGGAGAATATCCGCAAGGCACTGATCGAGATCCGTCGACAGCTGCCCCATGCCCTGCTGCAACTCAACGAGTTGTCGGAACCTGTTGGCGAAGAAAGCGCACTGACCGAGTGGATGACCCACAGTTCGACCGGTGAACGACGCCTCAGCTGTCGAGTGCCGGTGCATGTGATCAGCGACGCGGACCACCAGGAAGTCTCTGGCGACCCGCGCTACAAACTGCGCCGCGCACGCAAACGCATCGCGGCGTGTGGCGCCCAGGTTCGGCGGATCACGCCCGACGCGTCGACCATGGGCCCGTTGTTGCAGGCCATCAGTGAAGTCGAAGCGGTCAGTTGGAAAGGTGATGAAGGCGTCGGGATTTTCGCCGACGAACGCCACCGACAATGGATGGACCGTGCCTTCACCGCCCTCGCCGAACAGGGGCTGGTGCGGGTCGTGGTGTTGGAGCTGGACGGGCGCTGCATCAGCTACCGCCTCGGGTTGCTGGAGCAAGGTCGGCTGTACGATTACAACCTGGCGTTCCTGCCGCAATACGCCGATCTGGGCAGCGGTCGGGTGCTGCTCGATGAATGGATTCGCTGGGGGCTGGACGAACACTGGCGCTGGATCGATGCCTCGCGGGTGAGCCTGGAAAACTCCAACCATCAACTGCACGAACGCATGACCGGGCAACTGGAACACTGGCGCTGGAGTTTCTATTCCTGGCGCCCCAGCGGCCTTGCGTTGGGCCTGGCCCTGAGACTTTGGCAGTGGCTCAAACCCGTGCTGCAGAAACGGCGAGCCAAACGTGCAGCAGCGGCCGTTGCCGCCGCACCGGCCCCCGTCGCCGCGGTGGTTAAAACGGCGCCGCCAACCGACAACAACAGGGAGAGCGAACATGCCTCGCCAAGTCATAGTCAACGCTGACGATTTCGGTCTCAGCCCGTGCGAAAACGCGGTGATCCTCGGTGCGTTCCAGGCGGGGGTGATCAGTTCCGCCACGGCCATGGCCAATATGCCGGCCTTCGAAGCGGCGTGCGTCATGGCCCAGCACCCGTTACTCAAGGACCGGATCGGCCTGCATTTCAACCTCACCTACGGGCGCCCCTTGAGTCAGTCGATTCTGGGTCGATCGAACTTCTGCGACCGCAACGGGGTATTCGATCTCAACCTGCCCCGCCACCGCGTCTGGCTTAGCCGCCGGGACCGCGACGCGGTGCTGGAGGAACTCAAGGCCCAATGGCAACGCTGCGTGGACAACGGCGTACGGCCCAGCCACATCGATTCCCATCAGCACGTTCACAACATTTGGCCTATCGGTGAAATCGTCGCCCGCTTCGCCGCGAACCAAGGTGTGGCCGTGCGCCTTGCGCGCAATCTGGGGCAAAACCTGAGCCTGCCAAAGCGCGTATTCAAGACGATGCTCAATATTCGTTTGCAGAGTCTGGCCGGTGTGACCGCGGATTATGTGTGCACCCCGGTGGACCTGCGTAACGACGCCATGCCGACCGACGGTGTGCTGGAAATCATGGCCCATCCGACTCAGCTGGGGGCTGATTTCGGCGATGCCTATTTGCATTCAGAAGAGTCGCTGACCCTTGTGCTAGAGCGGCGTCTTCAAGGTGTTCCACGGGTTTCCTATGGGCGAACACCCATTTGGTGACAGGTGAAGCAGCGCTCGAATGAGTTACATAGGTTGCAACATATTCAAAGCCGGCGCTTTGGCATGAACCAGCAACCTTGATCTATACCCATCAAAAAAACGTTTCCACCCACACCGTGGCTTAGGCTAAGGAAAGCGTCATGAGCATCATCAAAAAGCTTCGCGAACGCATAAAACAAAAGGGCCTGAGCCGCACGTTCAACACGCTGTGGAAACGCTACGTGTTCTTCCACTGGGAGCTTTTATGGATGGAACGCGACCTGATAAGCCCGGTACCGCCGCACAAACTGCGTCCCTATTCGGGTGTGCGCCAGGTGACCATTACCCCGGAAAACGCCATCGCTTTCGCCAAGCATTTTGGCGACCGGGTCGAAACCATGGCCGAACTCGCGACCGAAGGCCACACCGGGCACATGTACGTTGACGATGACGGCCACGCTATCGGGTTTATCTGGGGCAGCGTGCGCGATTACCACGACCGCCACTATTACGGCTGCTGGTTCCCGGTCAAACCCGGAGAGTTCTTCGAGTTCGGCGGCGAAATGATCCGCGCCTATTTCGGCACCAGCCTGTCGGTGGATGTCCAGGTCGCCCTCTGGGACACGATGCGCGCCCAAGGCTGCCACAAGGTAGTGGACGTCTGCGAAACCCACAACATCCCGGCGTTGAAGCTGCACATCCGCATGGGCTATCACGAACAGGGTCGCGTCACCCACGTCTACGGCCTGTTCGGCCGCTGGCGCTTTCACCGCGAAACCCGCTACACAGGCTCGCGCCTGGACCCGCTGCGCAAACCGGGACGGCCGGTGGTGACGGCGGCGGCAAACGCCTGATTTCTGATAGAGAGACCGAGTTGCGGCCTTCGCGGGCAAGGCTCCTACAGGGGATCTCCAGCGCACACAGGATTTGTGTTCGACGACGATCAAATGTGGGAGCGGGCTTGCTCGCGAAGACGGTGGACAATTCAGCATTGATGCGACTGAAAAATTGCTTTCGCGGGCAAGCCTCGCTCCTACAGGGGATCTCCAGCGCACACGGGATTTGTGTCCGACGACAATCAAATGTGGGAGCGGGCTTGCTCGCGAAGACGGTGGACAATTCAGCATTGATGCGACTGAAAAATTGCTTTCGCGGGCAAGCCTCGCTCCTACAGGGGATCTCCAGCGCACACGGGATTTGTGTCCGACGACAATCAAATGTGGGAGCGGGCTTGCTCGCGAAGACGGTGGACAATTCAGCATTGATGCGACTGAAAAATTGCTTTCGCGAGCAAGCCCGCTCCCACAGTAGATCTCCAGCGCACACAGGATTTGTGTTCGACGACGATCAAATGTGGGAGCGGGCTTGCTCGCGATGGCGTCAGTGGGAGCGACACCTTTCTTAGCGCTTCACAACCACCAACGTAAAACACAACGGCAACTGCGCCGTCTGCTTCTCATAACGGTCATAGAGTTCCTCGCGGTTGGAATGCGGGTACTCCTTGAAGTGGCTGATCTGCAGCCCCGCCTCGAGGGCGCCGGTGACGATTGCGCCCAGGGTGTGGACGAACCAGTAGGACGGAGCGGCCGGCTGCTCGACTTTGCCTTCATAAACAATCGGCTGGTCCTGCACGAACGGCTCGCTGCGAAAGTAAGAGCTGTCCAGGCGATAAGGATCGGCAGCTTCGGGGTCGACCATTTCCAGGAATGGATGGGTTTCGTACACCACCAGCGCACCGCCGGGCTTGAGGGTCTGGGCGACATGGCGGAAGAATTCGCCGATGTCCGGCATCCAGTTCAATACGCCAATGGTGATCAGCGCCACGTCGAAGCGCTCATGAAGTTCAGCCGGCTGGTGATGAATGTCGGCCTCGACGAATTCGGGCTCATGCGGCGAGCGGGACGCCAGCTCTCGCGCCTGATCGAGAAACGCTTCGGACTGGTCGACGCCCACCACGCTGCGAGCCCCCAGCGCAAACAGCGAGATACTTTCCCGCCCGTTGTTGCAGCCCAGTTGCACCAAGTCCTTGCCATCGACGCCGACCTGCTCCAGCACACCGCGGAGTGTGTCGTCGATGCAGCAAAAATCGCGCTGACTGACCGCCTTCACCAGGGCTTGCCAATCGGGGGTGTCTTTGTGGTGTCGGGCGGAGTCGTTCCACGCATCGCGGTTGCTGGCGATGGCGTTTTCTTTGGTCGGCATTTCCATTGCGCACTCCAGAGTTCGGGGCTTTGTTGACCGGCACGAGTCTAGATCAGTGCTCTAAGAAACCCCATCGGGCGTTTGTTGGAATGTTGTAATCCGGGCATCGCGAACGCGTGCCCGTACGGCAGCTATAGTTAATGGCCTTGGGGAAGTGCGGGAAAACCGATTTCGCAGGTGTTGCCATGAAAACAACTGATTTGACGCTGCTGTTCGCCCTTAGCCTGACCACCATCACCGGCGCCCAGGCAGACGACACGCTGACACCCACCACCGATTACAGCAGCAACTTCAACTATTACGGGGCCGACCAGCCGTTCGCCCACCCGGTGCCGCCCTCCCTGAGCACGGTGCCGCCTCGGTCGTACAGCCCGACGGCCCCTCAGGATTTCATCCCGATTGCCAGCCAGCATGAGTTCTACGACTCAGTTTTGCCGACGGTCGCGGATGCCTCCGTTCGAGTATTCATCCGCTCCTACGATCCGGAACGCGGGGTCTACGTCAACGAAGAAGTCCTCGACCCCCGGTGCGTGCTCGAATGCCTTAGCCGTCAGGGGGCAACGTTGCAATAAGGCTCACCACTGGCGTTTGTCCGGGCGTGCCAGGCCGAGTTTCTCGATCCGGTAACGCAGCATGTCGCGGCTCAGGCCCAGCAGCCGTGCAGACTTGGTGACGTTCCAATCGGTCTTGTCGAGCATCTTGCGCACCATGTCGCGCTCGACTTCCGGCAGGTTCATCGAGTCGGTGCCGTTGTACACCGGACGCGGCTCGTGGTGCTGTGCTTCCTGCAGGATGATCGGGTCATCCACCAGGCTCAGGCACACGTTCAACTGATGGACCGCAATCGTATCGCTCTGAGCCAGCAGCACGGTTTGCTCAAGCATGTTGCGCAACTCACGCACGTTGCCCGGCCAGCTGTAGCTGAGCAGCAATTCTTCAGCCAGATCGCTGAAGTGCAGGTTCGGTTTGCCATAGCGTTTGCCGTGGATTGCCAGGAAGTGCCGGGCCAGCAGCAAGATGTCTGCGCCACGGGCATACAGGCGGGGAACCTTGATCGAAATAATGCGCAAACGGAAGAACAGGTCACGACGGAACTTGCCCTGTTGCACCATTTGTTCGAGGTTGCAGTTGGTCGCGCTGATCACCCGCAAATCGACCTTGCGCTCCTTCACCGAGCCGACCCGGCGGATGGTCCGGTCTTCCAGCAGCTTCAGCAACTTGGCTTGCAGCAGCAGATCCATTTCACCGATTTCGTCGAGAAACAGCGTACCGCCATCAGCCGCTTCCACCAGGCCAACACGACGGTCCTTGGCGTCGGTAAAGGCGCCCTTCTCGTGGCCGAACAGTTCCGACTCCACCAGATTGGACGGGATCGACGCGCAGTTGAATTCGATGAACGGACCTTTGCTGCGCGGACCGTCGAAGTGAAGCGCCCGTGCCACCAATTCCTTGCCGGTACCGGTCTCGCCTTCCACCAGCACCGGCGGCAGGTCGGTATTGGCCATGCGTCGCTCGGCGTCGAGCAATTGGGCGATGGTGTTTTTCAGGTATTGCATCGGAGCCGATTCGCCGATCAATGCCTGTACTCCTGACTTTTGCGCCTCGCGTTCCTGATAAAACGACAGCGTGCGCTCCATTCGATCAGTGGCCAGGGCCTTGTCCAGCAGCAGCTTGAGCTCCGGCAAGGCCACTGGTTTGGTGACGTAATGAAAAGCGCCCTCTTTCATCGCCACCACGGCGTCTTCGACGTTGCCGTAGCCGGTCATCATGATCACTTTCAGATCCGGCGCGCTGATGCGCAGCTTCTGGATCAGGTCGTGACCGCTCATGCCCGGCAGCGAGTTATCGGTCAACACTACATCAGGGGTGAACGTACCCAGTTTTTTCAACGCCTCTTCAGCCGAGTGGCAGACCGTCACCTCGAAGTCTTTGCGCTCCAGGTAGGTCTGAATATTCTCGGCCAGGAGTTCATCATCCTCGACCAGCAGTATGCTGTGCTCCATATTCCCCTCCCGTTGCCACTTTGAAATTGAGACAGACGCGGGTTCCTTCCTGCTCCTGGCTGGTCAGTTCGACCGAGCCGTCAAAACGCTCCATTATTCGTTTGACGAGGGCCAGGCCAACGCCCAACCCTCCTTGTTTGGTGGTGAAAAACGGCTTGAAGACCATCTGTTGCTGCTGCTTGGTCATGCCTTTGCCGGTATCACTCAAGGTCATCCGCACCTGTCCGGATCGGGGCTGTTCAATCTCGATACTGAGCGTGCCGCCCTTGGGCATGGCCTCCAGGGCGTTGGCAAACAGGCTATTAAGAATTTGCGTGAGCAGCACCTGTTGGCTAACGACCGGTGGACAGGTTTGCGGTGTGAAGCGCACTTCCACGTTCGAGCGTTTGATCAGTGCGTCGAAAGCACTCAGGGTGTCATCGATGGCCAGCACCAGGTCCACCGTTTCGGAGTCGTCGTTCATGGGCCGCAACGACACCAGCAACTCGCGGACCCAGCGCGACATGCGATCGACCTGGTTGATGATGTCGCCGATGTTCTTTTGTGCATTCTGGCTGGCGATTTCCTGGGCCAGTTCGGCGCTGGAGCGAATGTTCGCCAGCGGATTGCGCAGGCTGTGGGCGACCGCCGAGGACATTTCACCCAGGGCGACAAAGGTCTCGTTAGTGATCAGTTGTTTCTGCTGGCTCTGCAGCAACATGGACGCGCGCCGCACAATCCAGAACAACCCAAGGTAGATGACCAGACCACCGACCAGGGTCGCCAGCCAGATTGCCCTGAAGCCACGCTGAATGCGCTCTACCAGATCCACCGGCTCCTTGTAGATCTCGACCATGGCGATGACTTTGCTTTTGTCGGCATTGAACATCGGGATGTAGTTTTCGATGAACAGGTGCTCGGGCTCACGCAGCAGTTTCTGCTCTGGACGCTCGTCGTCGATCTCGTGGTAACTGGTGGACACCGCTTCCTTCATTTCAAAGGATTCATCGAGTTCATCATCGTCCTCGATGCGCACACCGATCAGCTGCGGGTTGGTCGACCAGACCACGGTGCGATCCAGGGCATACACGTTGGCTAACAGAATGTCCGGCAGATGCTCCACATGATCGAGAAACTCGCCGCGCGAAGACGCACGGGTTGTCGGAAGGACGTCGGGATAAGCGTTGTCATCGCGCGGGTCGAGCATTTCACCCATGGTTCTGACCGGATTGATCGAGGCATGGCGGATTTCCGCATCGCCGATGGCCTGAACGAATTGCGCGGTGAGCATGGAGTCGCGTTCGATGCTTTCGGTGACCACAAAACGCGTGGAAATGTAGCCGAGCCCCGCCGCCACGGCGGCAATGATGAAAAAGCTGACGAAGGAAAACCAGCGCAATAGATTGAACTGTCCGCCCCGGCACGGCTTCCGTGCTGCCGGTGTGTCCGGCGCAGGAATTTTTTGTTGTTCCAGCGTCTGCATGAGAGTGTCCTGGAGACTTGCATCAAGCCTTTTCAGCCGCGTCAGCGATCAGTGTAGGTGGCATTGATCGTGGTTGACGGCTCCACTGATAGTATTTCGCCGCTATTGCACCTGCGCCGCTTGCAGCGGTTGTTGACGATCGGTTTCTTCCTGCAAAAATCCCATAATTGACTGCGCCGCGTTCTCGTCCAGACGCAGGTTGGGCATCGGGATTCTGTCGAAACGTTCAAACAGCTCCACCGCGATCGGGTCCTTTTCAGCGAGCATGCGGTCCGGTTCACGAATCCAGCGGCTGAGCCAGGCCGGGGCGCGCTGGCGAGTCACGCCGATCAGGTCTGGGCCGATGCTGCGCAGACCGATGCCCTGCCCGTCCAGCGGCCCCAAGCTGTGGCACGACGCGCAACGGGTGCGAAACAGTTCTTCACCATTGCTCGGCGGGCGAATCTCGGGCGCATCGGCGTAACTTTCTCCAACGCTGGGCTTCTTCCAGTTCTGTAAGGTGTTGGCCAACTGATCGGCTAGGATCCACGGATTCTCGAACGGCGAGGCTTTCATCCAGCGGCCCGTGGACTGGTTGCCGACGATCAGGCTCAGGTTGTGGTCTTTGCTGCGTCCGTTGTCGACGCCTTCGATGAACAGCCCGAGTTTTTTGCGCAGATCGGTGACGTCTTCGAATTCGCCGGTCAGAAACTTCCAGCCCGGCCCGACCTTGAAGCGTTGTGCGTAGGCCTTCAGCACCTCGGGCGTGTCGCTGAGTGGGTCGATGCTGACGGAGTAGAAGAAAATGTCCTGGCCGACCCGGTCGCCCAGCAACGTTTGCACCTGACGCAGGCGCGCGGTTTCCAGCGGGCAGGAGTCGCTGCACGAAGTAAATATGAAATTGATCACCACCACTTTGTCCTTGATCAAGTCATCGAAGAACCGCACCTGCCGACCGTCCTGATCGGTCAGCAGAGTGTTGGGGAAGTAATCGCCGCCCCAGGGTGTCGCCGATTCCGTTGGCGCCAGTACCCCTTCGCGAGCGAGCAGCACCAGACTGGCCAACAGGCAAGTGACCAGGACCAGAATCAGGTGCATGCCCAAGGCGCGGGAGCGCGGCGTATGCGCTGGTGTGTCGGCTCCCCTGCGTTTCATTTTTTCACCGCCACTTGTGGGCCGAAGGTCAGCTCCGGTTGACGCATAAAGGCGTCGAGTTTTTCCGGGCCGAATTCTTCAAACAGCACCCGCTGCCGAGTGAACGGCTGAGCGCCAAACAACGGGCTCGGCTTGGCGTTGGTGGGGTAATTGAAACGGGTCTTCAGAGTCGCTGTGCCCGGCGTCATAGTGAGCAGGACGCTCAGAGGCGTTATCAGGCTGAACCATTGGAAGGAATGCCGCGCTTTTCTGTCCATCACCAGCCGCCTCGAAGTCGTGAAGGAGGTAGTGGTGGTTTTGCAAGGACCTCGCCAGATCTGTAACAGATTTGTACAAGAGCAATAACACAAGCAAAACAATGGCTTATCAACACCAATGCGCCCTGATCGGAGAAACGACTGGGGCCTGGCACCCGCTAACGGGGAAAGTTCATACCCATTGTCAGGGAATCCGTTTGAACGACAGACAGACGCTAGTGCCCTCACCTTCACGACTGCCCAGAGTCACCGCTCCGCCAAAACGCTCCATGATCCGCTTCACCAGCACCAGCCCGACGCCCAGCCCACCCTGCTTGGTGGTGAAGAAAGGCCGGAACGCCATGCTGCGCTGTTCTTCGTTCATGCCTTTGCCGGTGTCGCTTACGACGACGCAGATTCCTCGGGTATCGGTCGGCTCCAGGGTGATGGTCAGCGTGCCGCCCCTGTCCATCGCTTCGACGGCATTGGCCAGCAAACTGTTGAGGATCTGCGTGAGCTGCACCTGCTGACTCAACACCATCGGCGTCTCCTTCGGCTCGAACACCACCTGCACCTCGGCCTTGGCAATCTGATGCTCGAAAGCCATGAGGCTGTCATGCAACGCCGCCACCAGATTCACCGGCTCGGCTTCATCGTTGAGCGGGCGTAACGACTGCAGCAATTCCCTGACCCACTTCGACATGCGGTCCACCTGACCAATGATGTCGTTGATGTTCTTGTGGGCCGGGCCACTGTCGAACTCCAGCGCCAGCTCGGCGCTGGAGCGAATGGTCGCCAACGGATTACGCAGGCTATGGGCAACCGCCGATGACATCTCCCCGAGCGCGACAAAGGTTTCATTGGTGATCAGTTGTTTTTGTTGGGTCTCCAGGAGGATCGCCGCTCGCCGCACGATCCAGTACAGACCCAGGTAGATCAGTCCGCCGCCCAGGGCCGTGGCCAGCCAGATCAGGACCAGGCCGCGCTCCATGCGGTCGATCAGGTCTTTGGGTTCCTTGTAAATCTCGACCATCGCCGTGACGGTATCGCCATCGGCATCGAACAGCGGAATGTAGTTCTCAATGAAGATGTAGTCCGGCGGCGTGACGAACTTCTGCTCCATGCGGCTTTTGTCGACGCTGTGATAACTGGCCGACACCGGCATCCTGGAAGAAAAGGCCTGGTCGAGGTCATCGTCGGCATGGATCGTGGTGCCCATCAGTGCCGGGTTGGTGGACCAGATCACCATGCGGTCAGGGGCATAAATGTTGGCCAGGATCACGTCGGGCAAGTGCTCGATATGGTCGAGGAACTCACCACGGGCACTGGCCCTGGCCAGTGGGTCGACTTCGGGAAAGTCTTTGTCTTTGCGCGGGTCCAGCAGTTCGCCCATGGTCCGCACGTTAGGGATCGAGACATGCCGAACCTCGGCCGAGGCAATCGCTTGAACGAACTGGGACGTGAGCAACGCATCGCGCTGCACACTTTCGGTAATCACAAAGCGCGTGGACACCGCGCCCAGCGCGACCGCCACCGAGCCGATCACCGCCATGCTGATGAGCGAGAACCAGCGCAGCAGATTGAACGGCTGTTTGCGCGAGCTCAAGCGGACATCGCCCTCTTCTTTCTGGAGGGTTGTGGACTGACTGGTCATGGATGTTGTTCCCGGAAACTCCCTATAGGGTTATAGCCCACTGTCTGGTGTTTGCCCGACTTCGGGGTTTGTCCCCCACCCTTTTTGGGTCGCATTTCGGAACAGGCTGGCATCGTGTGCAATACGGTCGCAGCACACGCAAAAGAAATCACCCCGATCAGTCATAAACCGATGGGGGCGAATAAATTGACGTGGTGGTGGTGTGCAATCTCACTCGTGGCGAGGGAGCTTGCTCCCGCTGGGCTGCGCAGCAGCCCTAAAAAAGGCACTGCTTCACAGCCCAACATCAGTTACCCACTCACCACAACAAACGACATCTACTTGTTGGGCAGATCAATCTTATCCAACACCCGATTCGCGGTGATCTCCGCCATCATGATGCTGTTGGAAATACCCAGCAGCGCGTAGCGCGACTCACCCTCCAGATGATCCACCAACTGGTGCACCATCACATCGACCGAGGCCAGTATTTCAACCAGATAAACCGCCAGGGTTTCGGCCGTAGCCTCTGGGTCCACAGAAAACAGGGTACTGCGTGTTCGCGCGGTGGCTTTGATGTCGGCATTCGACGGGAAGTGAAAGTCGAGCGCCCGCTCGGCGGCCTCATTGAGCTTCTTTGAATCGGGTTCGTACGGAGAGGCCGGATCGGTGTCCGGCGGATTGGGCGTTACTTTGAACATATGCTAGATCCATGTGTGGAGCGCCACCCCTCTTGCGACTAAACGTAAGGGGAGGCAGCTGTACGCAGGTTAGTCGACCGGGGATCTAGCAAACCGGCGCGCCCGAAGACGCCCTACGCACAGCTACCATCGAGCGCAGGCATGGAAAATGACTGACTGATAGAGGATGTGCACACTAGAACCGCGGGCGACTAAACCCGATCACTGAAGGGCAGTGACGGGTATCAAGTTACCGAGCGGCCCCAAGGCGCACAAGCCGGGGGATTCTGGCGCAGCCGTAGGCAACGGCGCAAGGTTTTGTAGCTTTCAGGACGTAACCGTGCGAGCAGTTAAACAACCGCTCTCCAGAGATGTTTAAAACGCTGACACGCAGCTTCTACTCCCAATAGTGAAATGGGCGGGCTACGTACAAGGCTAAGCGGTATGACAACTATAAATTGATCTTCCAAACGAATCACGTGCCCATGGTTCGGACGCCGACGGCGGAAGCTTGATAAGGGGTAGGTCAATAGGCCCGGCCAGATCCTACAAGTCAGCGCCGCCGATTTGGCCGCCTCCATCACCACCTACGCGCCCGAGGGCTCGGCGCTCGTTGGCAGCAACAAACCGCATGCGGCGATGATGCAGTTCGGTGGGAAACACTATGGCGCGACATTCAGGCTCGACCTTACATGCCCATGGAGGCTACAGGCCCACTGCAACCCGAAACAGAGCAAGCCATAGTCGGTCAACCTCTATTGCCACGAAGCATCGAGCAACCGATGACTCGGCGGGTAGGCGGACACAAGTCCAGAGGACACAATCGTCTTCCGGGCAACGGCATATTAAGCACCCGTCAAGGGCAAAGGGTTCTTGCCGTAAAACTGGACAACCCATGGGTCAGGTTGCTTGCTCCCTGCAGAGCCACCCATAGGCCCAAAAAAGTGGATCACAGGCATAGGTTCTGTAGCTTTCAAGACTTAACCTTGAGGACCTCTAAGGAAACTCTGAAAAAGACTTCCAGATTTGGTGAAATAGCCACCACACACGAACAGAACGGTTGAGCCCCGATGAAACAGATGTCCTTCGCCGAGGCCGAATACGCTGGTAAACGTAAGCAGACCCGCCGCAGCGCTTCCTGATTGAGATGGGGCTTGATTGCCTTGATCGAACCGCATTATCCGAAGGGCGACGGTGGTCGTCCGGCGTATCCGATGATGGCGATGTTGCGGGTCCATCTGATGCAGAACTGGTTCGGCTACAGCGATCCGGCGATGGAGGAATCGCTCTATGAAACGACGATTCTGCGTCAGTTCGCGGGCTTGAGTCTGGATCGCCTTCCCGATGAAACCACGATCCTCAACTTTCGCCGCTTGTTGGAAAAACATGAGTTGGCGGGTGGGATTTTGCAGGTCATCAATGGCTATCTGGGCGACCGTGGCCTGCTGTTGCGTCACGGCACGGTGGTCGATGCGACGATCATTCACGCGCCGAGTTCGACCAAGAACAAAGATGGCAAACGCGATCCCGAAATGCACCAAACCAAGAAAGGGAATCAGTATTTTTTTGGTATGAAAGCGCACATCGGCGTCGATGCTGAATCCGGCCTGGTGCATAGCCTGGTGGGCACAGCGGCCAATGTGGCGGACGTGACGCAGGTCGATCAGTGGCTGCACGGCGAGGAAACCTACGTGTGTGGCGACGCCGGTTACACCGGCGTGGACAAACGTCTCGAGCATCAGGATCGCAAGATGATCTGGTCGATTGCGGCCCGGCCAAGCCGCTATAAAAAGCACGCAAAAAAGAGTCTGATCGGACGCATGCGACGCAAGATCGAATACGCGAAAGCGCAGGTGCGGGCCAAGGTTGAGCATCCGTTTCGAAAGATCAAGCGCCAGTTTGGTTATACGAAAGTGCGTTTCCGTGGATTAGCAAAAAACATCGTCCAGCAGGCGACATTATTTGCCTTGTCGAATCTGTGGATGGTTCGAAAACGGCTGATGGGTATGGGTGAACTGCGCCTGTAATGCGGACTAATTACCCTGGAAAGGTTCGACATTGGAAATAATCATGAATTAAGAGCAAAGAGAGGCCTGATTTACCGACAAACTTGGTTTTTTGAGCCTCAGGCAACGAGGGCATCAAAAGCTGGTGGGTATTTCAGACCTTCCTTAAGATGCGAAAATTAATTTTTTGGGGGGAGGAGCGCAGCCAATACAGTACTTATTTTGTTTTTAGCAGTTTGAAGTGGCAATTATATCTAATTGCTATAAAAAACTGTCAGAAATTACAGGTGTGTATTATAGGTTGTCGCCATATAGTTGCTCTGTGGGTATGTTGAATAGTGGCTGTATTCACTGCTTGCTGTGGTTGAAGTGGTTAATGCCTTTATAAATGGAAATTGAGGGTTATGTGATGAACGAAAATACAAGCGTACTGAAGAAAGAGTATCTATACAAATTTACTAACAGCGCTGGTGTAAAGTGCACTGGTGTTTTTGATAAATTGGAAAATATTCAGGTAAATGGACAGAACCAGGTTGTGGTGGTGTTCAAGAATAGAGCTAATTTGTCGCGCGAAGCTTATCTTGCCTCTGACATACAAGATGATGTTGAAGAGTATGGGGTGTATATTGCTGGGACGGGAGGGCCGGTTGGCACTGGGCTTAGAGTAAGATATCGGCGCTAAGCCAATGAGAGTTCTGCTTTAGGTAAACGTGCTCTTAAATTGATCTAAGGAAGGTCTGAAGTAGTCAGCGATTTTTGATGTCCTCACTACTTGAGGCTCAAAAAATCATAAGTCGGCGAAAATCAGACCTTTTATTGTCCTTAATCTACGGTTCTTTCCTCTAATTGCACTGTTTCAGGACAATTGGCCGGCATTACAGATGCACCTCGCCCATACCTATCAACCGTTTTCGCACCATCCACAAGCTCGACAAAGCGAACAACGTTGTCTGCTGCGAGATGTTTTTAGACAAGCCACGAAACCGCACTTTCGTATAACCAAACTGGCGCTTGATCACGCGAAACGGATGCTCAACCTTGGCCCGCACCTTCGCTTTCGCGTATTCGATCTTGCGTCGCATGCGCCCGATCAGACTCTTTTTTGCGTGTTTTTTATAGCGGCTTGGCCGGGCCGCAATCGACCAGATCATCTTGCGATCCTGATGCTCGAGACGTTTGTCCACGCCGGTGTAACCGGCGTCGCCACACACGTAGGTTTCCTCACTGTGCAGCAACTGATCGAATTGCGTCACGTCCGCCACATTGGCCGCCGTACCCACCAGGTTATGCACCAGGCCGGATTCTGCATCGACGCCGATGTGCGCTTTCATACCAAAAAAGTACTGATTCCCTTTCTTGGTTTGGTGCATTTCGGGATCGCGTTTCCTGTCCTTGTTCTTGGTCGAACTCGGCGCGTGAATGATCGTCGCATCGACCACCGTGCCGTGACGCAACAACAGGCCACGATCGCCCAGATAGCTATTGATGACCTGCAAAATTCCGCCTGCCAACTCATGCTTTTCCAACAAGCGGCGGAAGTTGAGGATCGTGGTTTCATCGGGAATCCGATCCAGATTCAAGCCCGCGAACTGGCGCAGAATCGTCGTTTCATAGAGTGATTCTTCCATCGCCGGATCGCTGTAGCCGAACCAGTTCTGCATCAGATGAACCCGCAACATCGCCATCAGTGGGTAAGCCGGACGACCACCGTCGCCCTTCGAATAATGCGGTTCGATCAAGGCAATCAAGCCCTTCCAGGGCACGACCTGATCCATCTCAATCAGGAAGCGCTCGCGGCGGGTCTGTTTACGTTTGCCGGCGTACTCGGCATTGGCGAAGGACATCTGTTTCATCGTGACTCAACCGTCGTGTTCGTGTCAGGCGGGTATTTCACCAGATTTGGAAGCCTTCTTCAGAGTTTCCCTAGAAAACCTCCATCGGGTCACCTTCTACGCTCAATGTCGAAAGTTTGCCCGACTTCGGGATTTGTCCCCCCCACCGATTCCCCACATACCCCACTGCCCCCATCCACCCCCAATGCTGGGGACAGTCGCCCGCTCGCGCCCTTGGCGCCGCGAAATCGTTTGCGCGCTACACGCCCTCGCTGCGGGCCTCTGCCGGCCGTTTCCAAAGATTGGTATGGAAGTTGCCAAAGCCACTGTCGACTGACCCATCCCTACGGGGCAGGTACTTCGATAGAGGGAATACTCATGCACCCTTTACTGTCCAAAACGGCGGCCGCTCTGGTCGTCAGCGCTTTAGCCCAAAGTGTTGCCCAGGCAGCGCTGTTTGCCGTAGACCCCGGTCCCTATGTGCCAGCCAACGGCTCGTTCGCCGCCTGGTATCAGGACAGCCATGGCCGAACCCTCGATCTGTGCCTGTCCAAGGCAGTCAGCTCCCGGGTTGCCAGTACACCCGGCGCCCCGGCCTACATGTGCCTGTTGGGCGCGACCCCCGGGGTTTTCGACGACGCGCAGCCCATCGTTTTCCCGAGCAACTTTCCCGATGAGTCGTTCTGGTTCATCGGTGACGGCTCAATCGTCGATGCCGCACGGGGCATCGACCTGACGTATGTCAGCGCCGTGGAAGCCGCCTTCGCCGCTGAAGAACCGGTAGAAGGCGACCAGGTCAGTTTTGGCCGCATCCGTATTCGGGTGGACGTGCCTACCGCCGGCGTCTACACCATCACCCACCCCTACGGCGTCGACATCTTTGACGTTCCCGCCGGAGGGACTCGCGCCATCAACATGACCCGCGACATCGGCATCGGCACGCCGAAAACCTACGACGGCGCACTCAAGAGTGACATCGGCCCGTTCCTGCGCAGCGTCAACGGCCCCTACACCGAGACCAACCCGGTCACCGGGTCGGCCGAGCGATTCGTTGGCGATCCGAACCTGGAAGAAGCCTTCACCGGCAGCCCTTTCAATACCAACTACATCCGCATCGAAGGGCCTAACGGTCTGGACTTGCGCACAACGGTCATGGCCATTTCCGGCAAGTTGTCGACCGTGGTCCGGCCAACCCCGATGATCACCGAGCGCAGCACGTACTCGCGCAAGGCCGGTGAAAGCGCACCGGTGGCGCAGCAGGATGTGTTCGTCATGGCCCCGCCGCCACCGGCCACCGTGACCCTGGACAGCAACAGCCCGGCGCTGAACCTGACCGAGGCTGATACCTCCGGCCGCTGGTACGCCCAGTCCTCAACCAACCCGACGTTGCCAAGCAGCCTGGTGGTAACCGCCGACAACCACCTGGCCATTCCCACCAGCACGCCGACCACGTTGTCGATGCCACTGACGGACCTGGTGGTGATCCAGACCGCCCAGTACAGCTTGAGCACCGCGCAAATCACGGTAGTGGCTTCGACCAGCGATGAAACCTCGCCGCCGGTACTCACCGCCACCACCGGCACCGGTGTCGCCATCGGCGCCCTGAGTGGCGATGGCGCAGTGAAATCCCTGGCGACCGGCATCTCGCCGATTCCACCGGCCAAGGTTCGAGTGACGTCATCCAATGGCGGCAGCGATATCGAAGAAGTGGTCATCGTGCAATGAACGCACTCATGGCCAGATCCTCATCAGGAGGCATCATGAATAAATTGCCACGCCTGGCGCTCAACGCCCTGGGACTGACTCTATCGCTGTCCGGCAGTGCTTTCGCGCAACTCGCTGCCGTCGACCCCGGCCCCTACACCTTTGCCACCGGGAAATTCCCGATGTGGTATCAGGACAACAATCTGCTGTCGCTGGAACTGTGCCAGTCGCGGGCTACCAGCTCGCGGTCGCCTGGTGCACCAGGCGCGCCGTCCTACATGTGCATCCTGAATCCGGAACCCGGGGTTTTCGACGACACCCAGCCGATGGTGTTTCCGGATAACTGGCCACCGGAAGCGTTCTGGTACCTCGCCGAGACCACCATCGCCGATGTCGGAGGCTATGGCGTGGATGCCTACGTGGCCGCGATCGAAGCGGCATTCGCGTCCGAAAACCCTGTCGACGGCGATCAGGCAAGCTTCGCGCGGATTCGTCTGCGGGTGAACGTGCCTGTCGCCGGGACCTACACCATCACCCACCCGTACGGCGTGGAAACGGTCACCGTCACCACGCCGGGCCGTCGGGCGATCAACATCACCCGCGACATCGGCATCGGCGTACCGGGCGACTTCTCGGGTGCCCTCGCCGGGCAGGTCGGGACATTCCTGAGCAGCGTCAACGGTCCGTACACCGAAGTGAACCCGGACACCGGTTCCACCGAGACTTTCGTCGGCGATCCGAACCTCACCGAAGCGGTCACCGGCAGCCCGTTCGATAACAACTTCCTGCGTGTGCAGGGGCCTGCCGGGACCATCCAGACCAACCTCTTTACCGTGTCTGGCAAAGTCCTCGACAACCGTGCGCAAACCCCGGTGGAAATTGGCCGCGCCACTTACCGCCGCACCGCTTCAGACCCGGGCACCAGCAGTACCCGGGTAGAAGTGTTTGGCAAATCGACCAACGGTTCGAGCCTGTGCTTCCGCGAAACCGTGGCCCTTGTGCCCGGACCACCGCAGACGCCATGCCTGACCAACATGCCCGGCGACAACAGTGGCCAGTTCTTCGGCCAGCGCCTGACGGGGGCCACCGTGCCTGCGGTGGTGGTGGTCACCGCCACCAACCCGGCCGGGACCACCCGGCCTACGGCGGTGTCGAGCAAGCTCACTGACCTGGTGAAAATCCAGACCGCTCGTTACAGCTGGAGCAATCACAGCCTGCTGATCGAGGCCACCTCCACGGATGAAGTGGCGGTGCCGGACATGGTTGCTCAGGGTTACGGACGTCTGTCGAAATCAGGCACCCTGCAACGACTGACCATCGCAGATCTGACTCAGCCACCGGCTACCGTCACGGTCAAATCCGCCGCAGGCGGCAGTGACACCGAGCTCGTCGTGGTGGTCGGTGCTGCACCGGATACCGGCGAGAACCAGGCGCCGCTCTCCGTCGCCGACACCGGCAGCACCAGCTTCGGCGTGCCGCTGACCCTCAACCTGCTGGCCAACGACAGTGACCCTGACGGCAACACGCCGCTGAGCATCACCGCGCTGACCCCACCGGCTGACGGGCAAGGCACCGTGGCATTGAGCGGCACGACAGCGGTGATCTACACCCCGCCTGCCGTGGTCAATGCACCGCTGACAACGACCTTCACCTACAAGGCTCAAGACGTCAAAGGCCTGGCCTCGACCGCTCCGGCGACCGTGACCATCACCGTGTCGCCTAACCAGTCTCCGGTGGCCGTCGCCGACAGCATCGCAACCCTGGGTGTGGCAATTCCGATCAACGTGCTGGCCAACGACACCGATCCGGAAGGCAACGTTCCGCTCACCGTCGCCAGCCTGACCCCACCGCCAGCAGGTCGCGGCACTGTCACCACTGACGGCACCGTCATCACCTACACCCCACCGGCCACGGTCACCACGGCCTTCACCACCACCTTCACCTACATCGCCCGGGACAGCTTCGGCGCCCTGTCGACGCCGGCGACGGTCACGGTGCAAGTCTCGCCACGGCCTGCTGCGGAAACCTTCGCAGTGACCACGGCCACGGTGTCGGCCCGCTCCAACAACCGCTTCACCTGGGACTTTGCGGGCACCTCGTCGGTGATCACCGGCAACACCATCACCGTACAGGTCACCACCCCGACCGGGCTGGTCACCCTGGGCACCACCACGGTGCCGGTGACCGGTCGCTGGAGGTTGACGGTGAGCAACAGCACCACGGTGATCCCGTCCGCTAATCCGACGGCGACCATCCGCTCCTCCCAAGGCACCGTGCGTACCGTGACGGTCATCGCCAACTGAGCCCTCGCCTCACCCGCCGATCCGGTGGGTGGGGCCGGTCTTTTCCCACAGGACAACGCCATGAAAACGCCGACCGCCGCCCTGCTCTGCCTGCTTCTGCTTTGCAGCAGTGCAGGCGTGCGCGCCGACGATTTGATGGAGAACGACGACCTGGCACCTTCCGCCGACCTCGGTGAGTTGCCTCCACCGGTTGGCCAGCAGGCGCTGATCGACCAGAACGGCCAGGCCAACATAGCGCTGCTGCAACAGAACGGCCAATCGTTGCTCGGCACCATTGTCCAGTCGGGCAGTAACCAGGAAGCCTACATCCTGCAACAAGGCAGCGACCTCATGGCAATGATCACCCAGCAAGGTTCTGGCAACGCCGCCTCAATCACCCAAAACGGCAGCCACAACCGCGCGCAGATTTCCCAGAACGGCAATAACAACGACGCCCGCATCGACCAGGCCGGTACGGGGCTTTCAAGCGCCGTAACCCAGTCGGGGAACGGCATGAGCGTTTTGGTTAAACAATATCGCTAAAGCACTGCACCCCTTGGAGGTTTCATCATGTTCAAACTGACGCCCCTCACCGCCGCCATACTGGTCATTGTCAGTGCCCAGGCGATGGCCGACGACAGCGTTTCCACCCAGGCCCAGCTCGGTACCGCCAACGTTGCCGATGTGAAACAGACCGCGGCCCCGTTCAGTACCGCCACCCAACAACAACTCGGCCAGGGTAACGATGCCGCGGCGGTGCAAGACAACGCCACCGGCACCATCACCCAGGATCAGGTCGGCGACTTCAACGCCGCTTACGGTGAGCAACTGTTCGAGAACGGCGGCCTCATCACCCAGCAACAGGTCGGCAGCGGCAACACCAGCCATGCCAGCCAATCGATCGGCATGGGCGAAAACCAGGCGCTGCAACAACAGTCGGGCAGCGGCAACTTCTCGTTCATCTATCAGGACACCCAGGAAGCCACCCAAGGCCAGACCTTCCAGTTCGGTGACAACAACGAGGCCAATATCGAGCAGATTCAACTGGGCATCGCCAACAACGCGACGATCATCCAGTACGGCACCGCCAACTACGGCACCGCCGAACAGATCGCGCACATGGGCGGCGAGATCGGCATCAACCAGGCCGGCGAAGGCAACTATGCCTATGGCGACCAGCGCGATGGCAACGGCGGTATCGTGACCATCAACCAGTTCGGCGACTTCAACGGCAGTGAGGTCTGGCAAGGCGCACAAACCGCGAGCGAGGCCACCGTCAACCAGTACGGGCAAACCAACGAAACCGTGGTCGACCAGAGCTTCGGCCAAAACAACTATGCCCAGGTCTTGCAAGTCGGTGACGTCAACGCCATCTACGCCGACCAGTTCGACTCCGTCGGCTCGGTGCTCGCGCTGTACCAGCAAGGCACCGGCAACGTGCACTTCACCTACCAGAGCGGCGACAGCCACGTGCTGACCGCCACCTCCGTGGGTACCGAAAACAAGGTCTACGCCAGCAACTGGAAAGGCCCGCAACAGGGCGGCCAATTCGGCAGCAACCAGGTTGCGACCGTCACACAAGCCGGCAACGGCAACATCGCCAGTTTCAAACAGGATGGCGTTGGCCACATCATGACCACCAACCAGACCGGCAGCGGCAACAAAACCACCATCAGCCAGGCCGATTCCTATAACGAGCTGTACTTCGACCAGAACGGCAGCGACAACATCCTGATCGCCGACCAGCGCGGCACCACCAACCTGGCCCAGGGCACCACCAACGGCACGGGCAACACCACCGAGTTCGACCAGTCGGGCACGGGCAACCAGGCGTTCACCACGCAGCTGTATGGCAGCGACAACATGATCACCGTCAAACAGGCTGACACCATGAACGTGGCGTACGTGACCCAGGGCGGTACCGGGAACATTGCCAGTGTTGACCAGAGTGGCGTGACCCAGATGGCGAATGTCCAGCAGTTCGGTTCTGACAACCGGGCGACTGTGTTGCAGCAATAATCGCGAGGCGTTAAAAACCGCGGCCCTCGGGGGAGGGTCGCGGTTTTTTTTTGCCTATGCAGAGGTGTCGCCTTAAAGTCAGCTCGCCCCCACATTTGATCTCCATGGGACACCGATTTTGTGAACGACGAAAATCCCCTGTGGGAGCGTGGCTTGCCCGCGATTGGCCCCTCAATCCCGCCCATCACTTGCTGACTAACCACCCTCCCCCAAACGCCGCCAAGATTTCAGACTTGCCCTACAAGTTTTACCGAATCCTCCGGCATTCACACTTGAGCCCCATCGCCAAAGTGCCCCATTTCCAAGGATCGGGCACAAAGCGTGACAAAACTCATCCCCCAACACCAACTCGTCGGCGAGCGCGGCCAGGTACTCGACAGCCATCAGGCTGCCGACGCCCTTCGCCAGGCCCTGAACTACCCGCACGACTTACAAGGGTTCGACGACCTGCTCAATGCCGTGGGCGCCAACAGCTCCAACTACATGCAGGCCGCCCACCAGCAAAAACTGCTCAACGCCGTGAGCAGCGGCGATTGGGCAATGGTCACGCCTCGCGTCAATCCGGAAAACGGGGGCGGCTCATGGAATGGATTCAAGACCCAACCCGAACCACCCCCGGCGCAACATCTGGTCGAAGATCACGCCTTTACCCAACCCAAACCGGCGGAGTCGGGTTTTCACATTGTTGAAAAGCCCATGAGCCTTGAGTCGCTGGAGCGCTCGCTGTATGAGAGTTCGCCAAGTGATGCGTTACGTCGCGAATTCCGTTCACTCAATCGCCATCTGGGTGAGCACGTGAAGCCGGGGCAAATGGTGATCTTCAGCGATTCACGACATTACATGTGCCGGCGTGAAGAGGCGCAGATGATGATTGCTGCGCAGAAGGTTAACGAGGCGCTCAAGGAGCTGAGTGATGAAGAGGCTTCGTTCATGGTTGAGTACCATGAGGTGATTGAGCCGTTTTTGGGAATTTCTTCTGGTGGACTAGGCGTGGCGACGTTTATGGTCGGTCGTCATTTGGAAGGCCTCGGCGATACTCTTAAAGAGTTGGAGCGACTGCATCAAGAGCAGTACCAACAACATCGTCATCTTCATTCACCAGAATTTTTTGCTCGACGCAAACGCCTGATGGCGAAACTGGACGCCGGATTCGGGCCTCTGGTGCGCAAGGGACTCGGACTCGCCGATCATCCCAAGCTCAAAAGAGCGTTGGGGCTTTCGTCTCGAAAAACTATTCATCATTGGAACAAAGCAGGTTCTCCAACTCAGTTACCAGGTTACGCAACGAACATCTCAGCAGTTTCTCAAGCCGTTAAATATATGAAGACAGGTGGTTACGTGGCGATAGCTCTGGGAGCAGGTTCAGCGGCAATGAAAATTAGCGAGGCTTGCCGCAGTGGGCGCGAAGAGGAGTGTCGTCAAGTGAAGTTTGTGGAGGGCTCGAAATTGTCTGGCAATGTTTTGGGAGGCATAGCGGCTGGCCGACTGGCCCCTATGGTTGCCCCTGCAACCTGTGCTGCGATCGGCGCTGGAACGGTAGGGTTAGGTGGACTCGTCTGTATGTTGGTGGTGAGTGGGGCCGTGATCGCCGGTACCGCAGACGGGGGGCCGTTCTCGGTGAAGTTTCCGGCGAAATGCTTTATCAGGTTACCGCTCCATGAGTCAGCATAACTGGGCATTTTTGGCGTCTTGTTTACTTTGGACGGCAGTGATGTTGGTGAACACAGCGATATCGGTATACGCAGCCTACTTCAAAGCAGAGGACTGCCAGGCGCACTTTGTGAAATCGAATCTGGTCAAGCAATACCGATTTGAACCGTTCGGTAGCTTCTTGAGCCGGCTAGGAAGTATGGGGATGGTCTATTCCCTATTGGTATTCAAATACCAGCGCCGTTTAGATCCCGTCGCAATTGAAGAAGTGAGGACGTTTCCTGCACACCTGCGGCCTTGGATTGTAATTCCTGGCCACATCAATCTGTTCTGCGTTGTCTGGATGTTTGCAATGTGTGGTTGGGCCAAATACACAGGCCTGGTTTAGCCGAGTCAAGGAAGCGGACGGACTCCTGTGTTTGAAAGAATTATGCGACCTGAAACTGCGAGCCGAACTCAGGTTTGAAAAATTCAAAGACATCGCCTGTAAGTCGAAGCGAAGCAGCTCAAGTAAAAATAAAGCTGTCACATATCCTTGATTCAACCGCTGAAGTCTTATACGAATCGAGTACCCATGACTGAAACAAGACTGCTCTACGCAGCCGTCGTGATCTCTTTGTTCACTGTGGCGATTATCAACTTGGCGATTATGGTTTTTGTAGGACTTTTCAAGCTCAAAGAAATGGAATCACATCTTAAAAATTGTTACCTCATCCAGGCCTACCGTCGGGAAAACGGATACGGTTTCTACAGCCGCAGATACAGGCTCAACTTAATTACGGCCATGCTAAGCAAACGGCCTTCTTTACTCTTACTGGACGATCCTCGTGCGCTTGAGGATATTCGCCGCTTCCCACTGCATTTAAGACGCTGGATCGAAATTCCCTATCGCTTGAATGCGTGTTCGTTCGTTGGGATGTTTATTGTATTCGGGTGGGGCAAATATATCGGCCTGCTGGAGTGAGTTCTATCACCGAAACCAAGTCGGCTATCAGGACGCCTTCGCGGGCAAGCCTCGCTCCTACAATAAATCGGCGTACGCCTTGCGCTTCTCACCACTCAACAGGCCGAGCGTTAGCTCGCCTGCAGCTCTTGATCTTGATCTTGATCTGGCTTTTGATCTGCCCGCCCCTTCGGGAGGCCGAGTGGAGGCGTTCATCTGGGGGGTGGGCGCGCAGCGCCGTGCGGCGAAGCCGCACACATCGAGAGGAGGTTGAAGCGAAGCCAACCGGAGGCGATGCCCCCAGATGAATGCCGGAGCGAGGGTACGCCGAGCCTAGGCGAGGGGCCGGACGCTGGGGCGAAGCCTTTTGGTTCCTTTTTGGCGTTTGAAAAAGGGACTCGCCGTAAGGGCGAAACCATAAGTGGCCGTAACCGCAGAAATGGATATGTACACCTGAAAGAGATTGGTCGGCTACTAGGCCGCTATCGCGAGCAGGCTCGCTCCCACAGTTGGACGGGGCACATCTGAGGGAGATTGGTCGGCTGTCAGGCCGCATTCGCAGGCAAGCCAGCTCCCACAGTTGGACTGGGTACATCTGTGGGGAGATCGGCCGGCTGTCAGGCCGCCTTCGCGGGCAAGCCTCGCTCCTACAGGGGACCGGGTGCATCAGGGGGAACCTGGTCGGCCCGAAGGCCGCCAAGGTCAAGAGCTTCAGATCGAAGGTAAAGCCAGGTCGGCCCGAAGGCCGCCTCGGCTCACTCTTCCTCACCCTCAGGCACAACCTTGTTCTGGGTCAGGTAACGATCCAGCGTCGCATTGTTAACAGGCGAAGAATTATCCCCGGCCACCTGCCACAAATTCCGCTCAATCCCCTGGGCCAACAGGTGCCCGACGGCCGACTCGATCGCCGACAACACACACAACTGCGCCGGCTCGTTCGTGGTGTACCCGACCTCAGCCTCAAGCAACTTCTTGAACTCGATAAACTTGAACACCCCGGCACTGCGGCCCACCGAGTAAATCGTCTTGCTGGTCATCACATTCGCCAGCACCTGCCCACTGCGTACATCCACCGCACGAAGGTTCACCGACACCTGGTCCACCCGATACTCCCGGGAAATATCGATCCCCAGATACCGCGCCCCTTCCCCGCCGCTGCGCACGTTGGTGTCATAGGCAATGATCCCGCCTTCCAGCATCAGATTCGCCGCCTGCAACGGTGGCAGCTCGCCCTGAATATTCACCGGCGTATTGGGCTTCTTCTGCGAGGCGCGGATGATCTTGCGCTCGGTCAGCAGGTTCTGCAGCCCTTCACGTTCCAGCACCACAAACCAGCCACTGGCCTGCAACGCATCCATCAACATACTCGCCGCGCCCTGGGTCACGCTGGTCGAGAACGAACTGGCCGGGGTCGGTTTGTACTGCCCGGTCTGGTCCCGGAAGCCGTACACCACCGCCATCAACCGGCCCTTGGGTCGTGGCATGTTGATCAAGTCGTAATAGGTCGACGCCCGAGGGGTCAGGGTCGGCGACTCGGTGTCCTGCTCGGCCCCCACATTCTCGCGCAAACTGCACCCTTGCAATGCCGCCAACATCAACCCCAGCGCTATTATTTTTTTCATGTCCGTCTCTCCCCCTCGTCCCGAATCCCCTTCAAGGGGCTAGGCCATTCACCTGGATTTCCGAAATTTCACCGGTCGCTCGGTCGGTCACTTCAATGGTCAGTGCACCGGAGTCGTCGACGACGTTGACGATAAAAGCGTCGGTGGACAGGCTCCCGGTATTGCCCGTGGAGATGTTGTCCAGCAACTGCCCCAGCAACCGCGATTGCAACTGGCTGGTGAAGCGTTCAAGGGCCGAAGTCCCGGCCACCGAGGTGCGGTTTTTCAGGTCGGGATCGTCGTAATCGTTTTGCGCCTGGGCGTTGTTCAGCAACCAGGTGCCGTTCAACGGATTGCCGCCGAACGAGGGGTTGATGGGCGTGTAAACCAGCTCCGTGGCGTGCACCAGGCTGCAACTTCCCAGCCCGATCAACCAGAGCCCGAGGTTCCGTGAGACTGTTTTCGTTTTCATAATTCGTCCCTCTCAAGGTCCGTAGTGTCCTGCAACAAGGCTTCCAGCTTGCGCTGGACAATCTGCCCGCGAACCCAGTCGGCGGCGTCATAGGCCTCGTCCTTGAGTTCCACGGTGTTCGGTGGCAGGAAGCGCCGATAAACCAGTCGCTGCTGATATTCCACGGTCACCAGGCTGCCCCAGCGTGCCGAAGGTCGCTCGCGCACCACCAGGTTGAAATCCATTGGGCTGGTGGCGCGCAGGCGTTCACTGAACGAGTAGTAAAAGTCGTGGCCGATGTGCGAGATCGTGTCATCGACGATAAAACCCTTCATTTCGTCTTCCTCGCTAGCGTTCGCGAACATCGCCACGCAGGCGAGGATCAGGGCCGACAACCATTGGCGGTTCATGGCGTCACCGCCTGAGACCCTGCGGAGTGGCTGTTCGCCGGGCCCGAGGCGCCATCGAGGAAGGCTTTCTCGGCCACGAACTGCCAGTCCTTGTAGCTCGCCATGCCGGTGAAGTCCGACCACTGACTGGGGAAGTCCGACTGCTTCAGCGGCAGGTCCGTGGACGGACTGTTGAGGCCGGTGATGCGCCCGTCGAACCCGCGCATCAGGGTCCATTCACCACCGCCGATCGGGTCCGGGTACAGCTGGCGAATATGATGTTTTGGCGTTGGAAAACGCTCGTCCTGCAACAGGTCTTCAAGTTCTTTCGGGTACTGCGCCAGGCCTGGCGAACTGCGGTAATAACTGCGCAAGGCCTGGGCATATTGAGTGCCGACCCACAGCAATTGGCGTTCGCGATCACGACGCGAGGCGGTCGACCACAACTCGCCGGCACTGGCCAGGCCCATGCCCATCACCATGATCAGAAACAGCACGCCCAGGTAAGTGAACCCGGCCTCGTTGGCGGGCTTACCACTCGGAATAAAGGCTGCCATCACGCGCCCTCCCTGTGGATCCGCTTTTGATATCGGCGACCCCGCCCGGTACGCCGTCAGGTGGCGCGACCAGCACCCAGAGGTCCTTGCGTTCAGCAATCGGGTCCATCGGCGGATTGCGCAGGTAACGCTGTTCCACCAGTTGCTCCAGAGAATCGGGATAGCGTCCGGTGTCGCCGTAGTAGTGATCCAGTGCTTCGCGCATGGCCGACAGGCTCTGGCGCAGCGTGGTTTCTTTCGAGGCTTCGAGGCTGTTGAAATAGCGTGGCAAGGCGATGGTCATCAGGGTCGCGATGATTGCCATGACCACCATCAGTTCCAGCAGGGTAAAACCCTTTTCCCGACGCATGTTTCACCACTCCCGGTAGGCAATGCCGTTGAGACCCTTGCCGCGTGCATGGGAGTAAACGTCGAAAACGTCTTCGCCATCCCGCGGGTTTTGAGCCGTACTGTCGTAAGAGCGCAAGCCCCAGCCACCGTCGTCGTCACGCTTGACCGGCGTCAGCGGGTCATGGGGTACACGGCGTAAAAAGTAGAACTTGGCCCCCTTGGCGCTGCGCACATCACGCACGCCTTCCACCAGCACTTGCAGGCTCGGTGGATAGCCGCTGCTGTTCAGCGACTTCTCGATGTAACCGGCGTCGAAGGCGCGTTTGTAGGCGTCGATGGCGTCGCGGATCTGGTACAGCGCTGCGCGCAATTCCTGCTCTTTGCCCCGGCGCACCACGGTCTCGGTCAGCGGCGCGGCCATGCCGGCCAGCAGGCCGATCAGGGCCAGCGTCACCACGACTTCGATCAAGGTAAAACCACGTTGCGAGGCGTTCATGATCAAGGCTTCTCGACGACAACAGGGGTGGAAGTGGACGCTACCGGCGGCCGATCGATGTGCTCATTCTGAATCGGCGGTTGCATCCGACGGTCAGGCGCCTGGATGTGCATGCTGGTTTCGGTACCGGTTGGGAATTCCATGTCCGACGGGCTCTGGTACGGCAGGTTGCGCACGATGCGTGGGGTGATGGAGAGCACCAGTTCCGACTTGCCGACGGTGTCCTTGTTGCTGCCGAACAAACGGCCAAGACCGGGGATGTCGCCAAGCCCCGGAATCTTGTTGCCCGTGGCGCCATGGTCATCGCGCATCAGACCGGCCAACACTTGAGTTTCACCGTCATGCAAACGCAGGGTGGTTTGGGCGTTTCGGGTGTCGACCTGAACCGGAATCGTGCCTTGGCGGGTCGGCTCCAGCGGCGTGGCGTTACTGACTTCCAGGGCGATCTTGATTGCCACTTCATTGTTCAGGTGCACGGTCGGTTGCACTTCAAGCTTCAGACCGACGTCCAGGTAAGTGACGCTTTCAGTGATGACCGGACCCTGGGTCGATGGCACCGAAGTGGCGCTGATGATCGGCACACGCTGACCGATGTGGATACGCGCCTGCTCACGGTTACTGACGCGGATCACCGGGCTGGCCAGGGTATTGATGTCGTTGTCCTGGGCGTTGATCTTGGCCTGGGGCGACGGCGAAATGGTGATCCGGCTGGAGTTGATGCCTTTGAGTTGATCGAGCAGGGTCACGGCCGAACCGTCGCTGTTGACTACACCGAAGGTGTTCGGCCATTGCAGCCCAAGATCCAGAATGCGTTGAGTGGCGACTTCCATCACCTCCACTTCCAACACCACTTCCGGGTTGGACTGGTCTTGGGATTGCAGGAGTTTCTCGGCCATGCGCACGGCGTCTTCGGAGTCGCGCATGGTCAAGGTATTGAGGCGTTCATCGACGAACACGTCACGGGTCTTGAGCATGGTTTTGATCATGTTCAGCGCGGTGTTGGCATCGATGCTGGTCAGGTAAAAGGTGCGCATCACCAGTTCCTGGTAATCCTTGAGCTTTTGCGGCGAGTCGGGGTAGATCAGCAAGGTGTTTTCGTTCACCACTTTCTGGTGCAGCTGGTTCTGTTGCAGCAGCAGTTCCACGGCGTCTTCGATGCGCACGTCACGCACGAAGATGGTGGCTTTCATGTCCGGGCGCAGGTCCTTGTCGAAGATGAAATTCAAACCGGCGACCTGGGACAGCACTTCGAAAATGGTCTTCAGGTTGGCGTCGCGAAATTCCAGGGTCACCGGCCGGTCGAGACGGGTGCGCAGTTGCGGATAAGGAATCACGTTGCGGCTTTGCACCAGACGGATATTGCTTTGCAGCGCCAGGGCGCCTTCATTCTTGGGGTCCAGCTCGAGGATCTGTTTGACCTGGCGGTCGGCGCCGTAGATATCGCCGCGACGCAGGTCGCCCCGGGCCAGTTCGAGTTTGTCATCCAGACTGCGCATGTGTTCGAGTTGGCGCAGGGAATCCTGGGCCCGACGGTTGTTGGGTTCGATGGTCAACACCCGGCTATACGCCATGCGGGCCGACGCGAAATCACGCTGGGCGCGATCCATGTCGCCTTGGGTCAACAACGCCGTCACGGCACGGGCACGGCCGCTGGTCAGGGCGAGGTGCAGTTCGGTGTTGCGAGGGTTTTCCTTGAGCCCTTCCTCGATACGGGCCAGGCCGGCTTCATACTGCCCCGACGCCATCAGGTCGGTCCCCTCCTCTTTGGCAACCTGCGCCGAGCTGCACGCGGCCAGCGCTGCGCACAGGCAAAGGCTCATCAGCGCTCCTATCGTATTACGGCATGATCTGATCATTGCGTGCTCCCCACAGACAAGGTCTGGGACAAATGCAGAGGCAGGTAGACAAAGCTGAGTTCCACGTCGGAAATCCCCTCGATCCGCCAGGTGTCGTCGATCACATCCCCTTTGCGTACGACGTATATTTTTTCGCCGTTCTGCAAAAACACTTGCAGGTCGGAACGGTCACTCATCTTGCCGACGAACTGGAAAGGCATCGGCGGTACGCTGGGGACTTGCACCACCGGAGTCGGGTTGACGGGTTGTTCGGTGACGCTGGCCAGTGTCGGTGCAGCCTTCCAGCTGCGGGCGGCGAACAGGTCGCCGGACGGGCTCAGGTCTTTGATTGCCGCTGGTTTGCCACTGGCTGCGGCGGCCGGCAAAGTGCCGCGGGTTTTGCTTTTGGTGGGCGTCGTCGCGGTCGCGACCGCCGCATCGGCTTCGTCCGACGGCAAGAAGTAATCAGGCCCCCAGGTCAGCGCCGCGGCTACGCCGAAGAACGCCACCCAACCCACTACGCGTTTGGTATTCATCATGACCTCGACAGGTAAAGGGTCATGCGGATCCGCCCGGCCAGGTCGGTGTCGGCGATCTTTTTACGCTGGAACTCCACGTCCTCCACCACCACGGCCGGCAACTGGCCGAGCAAGGCGTGCAGGAAGCGTCGCAGTTGCGGGTAGCTGCCACGCACCGGCAGCAGAATCTGATAACGGGCCAGATGCGTCTTGGGGTCGATGCCCAGTGAGTACTCACCCCGTGCCAGGGTGATGTGTTCCTGGGCTGCCAGCGCGTAGATCTTGTCGATCGCCACGGTGGCTTGCGGCTGCGACGGCAACTTGCTGCGGAAGTCGTCGAGCTGACGTTGCGGCACCACCGGGGCGGCAACACTGCCGTCTTCAACCTTGGCCAGGTACTCGCCGGCTTCGCGGGTCTGCTGGCTGAGGGTTTGCAGCGAGTTCCAGTCCGGCATCAGGCCACCCAAGGCCCAGGCCAGCGTCAGCAGCAACATCGCCAGCCCTGCCAGGCCAGGCACACCAAGGCCTTGCAGGTATTCGTGGACGATCAATCTAGAGATTTGCATCGCCGATCTCCCAGCTAGCCGACAGGTTGAATTGCACCGGTTGTTCCGCAGATTTCACGACAATTTCGTGGCTGAGCAGCGACACATCGGAGAGCTCGTCGCTGGCTTCGAGGCGGCGGTGGAAGTCGAGCATCGCTTCCAGGTCCCGTGCCTCGGCGCTGATGCGCACCTGGCCTTTGCGGGCATCCGGGGTCAGGGTCAGCAAGGCGATGTTGTCGCGCGGCATCGCTTCGAGCATGGCGAACAGGCGTTCCCAAGGCCGGCGCAGTTGCTGCGAGACCTTGCGCATTTCCGCCAGGTTCTGGGCTTGCTCGCGGGTCTCGGCCGGGCTCAGGGTGACTTTGCTGCCGGTGTCGCCCGTGAGTTCACGCTGGGCGTGCTGCAGATGGCCCTGTTGTTGCGAGGCTTGTTCGGCGACATGCTGCTGGGCGACGAAACAGGTCACGACCAGCACCACGCCACCCGCCAGCAGGCTCCAGCCCAATGGGCCCGAGCGGCGGCGTGGCTGGAAGTCGAGCGTCAGGGCGCGCATGTCAGGCCACCGCCCGGGACATGACGTACAAACAATCGTGTACGGATGTCCGGTCCTCTTCGAGGGTGCGCAGATGCACACCCGGTACGTCAGGCTGCACATCGATGCGAGCGGGAGCGTGCAGGTAAACGTTCAGCGGCCGTTCGCTGGTGGAGGCCTGCAACTGGCTTTCACGGCCGATCAGCGCGGTCAGTGCGGCATCGCTGTCGCTGCTGCCCACCGAGCGCACCGAGGTCCAGCGCCCTTCCCTGGCCAGCAGCAAGACACTGCGCACCGGCTCGGCGACCACGAACAGGAAGTCGCCGGCATCGAGGCTTTTATCGAAGTGATTGAACGCCGCCATCAGGTACGGCTGCACCGACCGCAGGCGCAGGCCGCGACCGCTGACCAGGCTGCGCAGACGCGCCAGCAAGTCTTGCGGCAGCGCGGTGGCGATCCGGTCGAAACCCGCAGGTTCGGCCGACAACACCATGCTCCAGGGCTGAGTCGGTACGCCGTAGAGGTCTTCGAAACACAGTTGGGCAAACCCGAGCAATTCGTCGGGGCTGGTGATTTGTTCGCTCCAGGGCACCAGGCAGAAACGGCTGAAGTGACCGGAGACCACCACGCTCAATTCCGCACCGGCAGGCGCGTGTTCACCCAGCAAGCGGTCGAGGGTTTCGAGGGCGACGGCCCAGGCATGGAAGCCTTCATCGATAAAGCCGACGCTGCCCAACCACAGGGTGTCGCCACCCTTGCGCTGGCCCAGGCCGACACCACTGGCGCCGAGCACGGCGACATAACGATCACGAGACAAAAGTGACACGATTGATCTCCTCGAGCGTGGTCCGCCCTTCCTGCACCAGTTCCAGAGCGGACTCGCGCAACAGGCGCAAGCCACGTTTGCAAGCGTGTGCCTTGATCTTCGAAACGGGTTGGCGCTCGACGATCATCTGCCGCAGTTCGTCGTCCAGGTGCAGCAGCTCGGCAATCGCGGTCCGCCCGCGATAACCGGTGCCCCGGCAATGGCCGCAGCCTTTGCCATGGACGAAGTGGTAATGATCGACCTTTTGCGGGTCGAGCCCGGAAAGTCGCAGTTCTTCATCGGTCGGGTTGCACGGCGCACTGCAACTGGCGCACACCAGGCGGATCAGCCGTTGAGCCAGCACGGCGTTGAGGGCCGAGACGAGGCTGTAAGGGTCGATTTCCATCTGAGTAAAACGGCCGATCACGTCGAACACGTTGTTGGCGTGAATGGTGGTGAACACCAGGTGCCCGGTCAGGGCCGATTGCACGGCGATCTGCGCCGTATCGGGGTCGCGGATTTCACCGACCATGATCTTGTCCGGGTCATGGCGCAGGATCGAACGCAGACCACGGGCAAAGGTCAGGCCTTTCTTTTCATTGACGGGGATTTGCAGGACGCCCGGCAGTTGGTATTCCACCGGGTCTTCAATGGTGATGATCTTGTCCACGCCGTGGTTGATCTCGGTGATCATCGCGTAGAGCGTGGTGGTCTTGCCGCTGCCGGTCGGGCCGGTCACCAGCACCATGCCGTAAGGTTCGGCGGCCAGCCGGCGCAGCGCGCGCAGGGTTTCGTCTTCAAAGCCCAGGGCCTGCAATTGCACGCCGCTGACCTTGTCCGCCAGGTCCTGTTTGTCGAGGACCCGCAGCACCGCATCTTCACCAAAAATGCTCGGCATGATCGACACCCGGAAGTCGATCTGCCGACCGCTGATGCCGATCTTGAAGCGACCGTCCTGGGGCACGCGTTTTTCGCCGATGTCCAGTTCGGCCATGACTTTGACCCGGGAGATCACCTGCTCGGCGAACTCGCTGCCCTGGATTTTGCTGATGTTGTTCAGCACGCCGTCGATCCGGTACTTGATCACCAGACCGCTGCCGGTGGTGCCCAGGTGGATATCGCTGGCGTGCATTTTCAGCGCGTCGTAGAGCGTCGAGTTGACCAGTTTGACCACCACGCTGGCGTCTTCGCTGATGCTGGTCAGGGACAGGCTTTGCAGGGTATCGATTTCGATATTGGCGTTGGCCTGGGCATTGAGCGATTCCACCGCGTGGAAACTCTCTTCGTGGCGCGCCAAGTAGGCTTTCAGGTCGTCGGCATGCACCAGGTACAGCGGCGCGCCGTGCAGGCAATCATCGATCCAGGCAAGACGCGACGTATCGAAGGGGTCGGCAAACACGCCAATCACCGCATCGTCGTGACGCAGCAGGATGAATTCTCGCTTGAGGCATTGGGCCAGGGTGACCCGGTCGAACACCGGGGTGGCTTGAAACAAGGTGTCGGTGTCGAGCACCGGATAATGCAGGGTAGCGCCGAGGCACTGGATGAAGGGCATGGGGGCCAGTTCGCTCAACGCCCCGAGGGCTTCCAGAACCCGCTCGCCGGAGCTGGTTGCCCGGGCTCGGGCCTGGACCAGCTGTTCACTGGAAAATCGCGACGGTACACATTCCGACAGCGCCGGTTCGACGGCAAGGGATAGACGGTCCATGGCATGCTCTCCAACGCCGGGGGCTTTGAGCCCTGTCGACGCGGCAGGCCATTACGGCGTATGCCGGAACGTCTTGTCGCGCCACTACTCCCCGGTGAGCAATTGTCCGTCGTCTGGTGCCTTGGAGGTCGATGAACTTCGTCGACGATCTGCCAGCACCCAACTGCCGTCGTACAACTGCAGCGGGAAACTTTCGGTCCTGCTCTGGCGTCGTTCGACAAATCCTTCGGATGGGCTCGCGCCTGTTCGGTTTTCACGCTCCATCCCTAAAAGGTCACAGACTGCTCGGGCCAATTCCGCCATTGGAAACGGTTTGAACAGGATATGGCTGACTCCCAGTTGCCGGGCCCGCTCACAGACTTCAGCGGTTGGGTGCCCGGTAATCAGCACAAAATGGCACTTCCTGTTCTGGCGGACGGCATCGAGCACCTCAAAGCCTTCCATATCGGGCAAGCGGTAATCGAACACCATCACATCGGGTGCAAACTGTTCGGCTTCACCGATACCTGTCGCACCGTCATGTGCTATCCGGACTTCCAGCTTTTGCGCCTGAAGGAAATCCTTGAGGTTTTCGGCAAGAAGCTGTTCGTCTTCGACAACCAGTACTTTGTTTAACAAGGTGGACTCCTTGAAACCGCAGGTCCGAAATTCGTGCCTGGGAGTACGCGCCTTAATTAGGCTAACGCACACTTCATGCCAGACTGAGCGTCGGTTTTTGGCCGCTTCATCTCTATGATTTTCATGAAAAAATCTTTTTGTTCAGGAACCCCGTTCCCCAAAGGCGGGGAAGCGCTCGGATTTGCCCTGAAGCTTTCCCCACATTTGGGGGGGAACCTTCAATCATCGTCGATCCGTTCGATTCGATTGCTTGATCGCAACTGCGCCAGAACCCGTAGACGAGCCTGATCCTTTTGCTGTCGGGCAAGGTACGCCCGAACCATTTCAAGCCCCTGAACTTCTGAGACATCGACCGCCTCCATGTGGTTCTGCAAGTAGATCAAATGCCAGCCCAGCGGTGTGCGCACCGGCGCGCTGACGGCCCCCGGCGCCAGGGCAAATGCCGCTGCTTCGAATTCCGGCATCATGCGCCCACGGGGAAAATAGCCCAGATCCCCGCCTTCGGTGGCGGAAGCATCTTCGGAGCCGGCCCGGGCAACGCTGGCAAAGTCTTCGCCCTGGCTGATTTTCACCCGCATCTCCTCTAAGCGTAGCCGCGCTGCTTCAACTGTGGCGGCATCGGCCCCCTGAGGCACTTTGACCAGGATGTGCCGCGTCTGGATTTGCTCTGGCGTGCTCATTTCAGCGCGATGTTCTTCGTAGAACGCGCGGACCTGATTTTCATCCGGCTCAGCCACCTTGGTGAGGTCGGCAAAGATTTGCTGCGCCGCAAGCTCACGGCGCGTGTACTCGATAAAGGTGGCTTCGTCGAAACCGGCGTCTTCGAGCCTGCGGGCGAACACCTCGGCACCACCGATCGCTTGCCGCGTCTGCTCGACCTGGCTTTGCACCACTTCATCGCTGATCTCCACCCCGCGCTTGCGCGCCTCTTGCCACAGCAACTCTTTGTCGATCAGGGCGTCCAGCGCTTTCTGGCGCAATTGCTTGTACGCCGTGGGGTTGCGAATGCTGCCCACCGCCCGACCCTGGTCCTCCAGGTACTCGGCGAAAAAACGCTCCAGACGGAACTCGGAAATGACTTCGCCGTTGACTCGCGCGGCGGCCGGGCCATTGCTGGCAAACGCCATGGGACCCCACATCGTCAGCAGGATCAGCAGAGTCTTGAATTTCATTATCAGGCCTCCCGTCAGGGTGTCGCGGCAATGGGTTTGTACGGTGCGACCAGAAAGAAGCGCTGGTCGGGTAAATCTACGGTGACGATATGGGCACCACTCAAGCCCAGTCGGCGGCCCGGACCGAAGCTGATCAGCGGGGTCAGCCCGGTGTCGAAATCATGCAACCCTTCAAGGGCGCTGATGAGTTTCTCGCGGCTGGCATCGCGCCCGGCCTGTTTCATGCCTTCGCTGAGCAGCAGCATCGAACTGTAGGCGCCGACTTGCAGTACCGCGTGCTCACCGCCCAACCCCTGGTTCTTGCGCAATTGCGTCAAGGCGAGGCGTCCGGCCAGCGTCCAGTCACTGGGCACGAACGGATAAGCCAGAAACACCCGCCGGGAAAAACCACTGGGCAATTGAAACAGGTCGCCTGCCACCTGATTCGACGCGGCGAACAGGTAAGGCACCTGACCCGCCGATTGCAAGCGCTCGGCGAGGCGACTGAAACCGACGCCGCTGCCCAGGTAAAACACCGATCGCGAGCCCAGCGGCAGCTCGTCCTGCGCCGAGGTGTAGGCCTGCAGCCGCACGTGCTGCCAGGCGCGATCTTGCAGGTACTGCCCGAGGTTCTGCGCCGCCAGTCGTTGGCTCGGCTCATCCGGGTAGACAATCAGCGTCGGCCCCTGGAGCAAGCGCAAATTGGCGGCACCGTAGTCGGCCAGGGCGATCAGTTGCTCGCGCAGCCCGGACAGCGGTTCGAAAATCTGTCGACTGGCCTGGGCCATGCCCTGCAGCGAGAGCGGCCCGATCAGCGGAATGACGGCGCGTTCCAGCCGTGTGGCCAGTTCCGTGTCGAGTGCAGGTGCCAGCGGCGCGATCAGGGCGAACACCTGTTCCTGCTCGATCAAGCGGTCCAGCGCCTGTTCGGCACTGGCGCGGTCCGGGCCCGGATCGAGGATGGTCAGGCGCAGTTGCCGGCCATGAATTCCGCCTGCCTCGTTGATCCGCGCCACGCTGCCCTTGAGCACCGCCGCTACCGTGGCACCCTCCTCGCTCAACGGTCCGTGACTCGGTAACAAGGTGCCCAGGTGCAAACTGTCGGCGGTCAACCCCGGATCACGGTCCTCGGCCACGCGCTTGAGGTAGGCCGTGAGGTTGCGCTGATCATTCATCGACAGCACGAACCGCGGCATCGCCGGGTCCAGTCGATTGTTCGCCGGATCACGCCCTTCCTGGATCGCCCGGGCGAGTGTGCCCTCGGTGTAGGCCGGGTAATTGCGACCATTGACCTGCTGCTGACCGTAACCACTGGAAAGGCGCGACCAGCTGATACCTGGCGGCCGTACCCCGCCTTCGGGCCGCCCTTGAGCATCGGCGCCATGGCAATTGGCACACGGCAGGCTGGTGGCCGGCAGCAGCATGTCCGCCGCGCCGACCCTGGCCATGATCGGCTCACCGCTCCCGGACACACCCTCGCGGTACAGCCGTTTACCGGCGCTTTCGCTGGGGCTCAGCGGCAACGCATTGGCGGTGAGGCTGATGCCGCCAAGCAGTAGCAGGCCGAGGACGAGGGCGGTTTTCATGGCGCGGGCTCAACGACCGGCCACGGGCATTGTCAGCAACTGCAAGCGCTGGGCAATGGCGGCGGCCGGTGCGTCGGGACGGATCTTGCTCCAGCGCTTGTTGGCCACGTCACCGACAATCAGCTGCGTTGAATGCTGCTCGGGGGTCGGCACAATCTGGCCGATGCGCCCCAGCACAAGGTCCATTTGCGCCTTGTCACCAGTAAGAAAAAGCCAGTGGGGGCCATCGACGCCCTGCTTCAAGGTGTAAGCCTTGAGTACCGCTGGCGTATCGCGCAGCGGATCACTGGTAAGGGAGATAAAGGTAATGCCATCAGCCTTGTCGCCCAGCACCTCACGGACTTCCTTGAGCTTGCGGGTGATCAGCGGGCAGGCATCGTTGCAACGGGTGAACATCACGTTCAGCAGCACCACGCGGTTTTGCAGCGCGTCACTGTAGAAGCGCAGCGTGTTGCCGTTCTGGTCCTGCAACGGTGTGTCGGTGAACCAGGTTTGCGCATCCCGCGTGCCGCTGGCCGGTTGCGCGGCGGCCACCGCCGGTGCCGGCTCCTGGTGTCCTTCGTGGGAAAACGCCATAAAACTGATCACGCAAAAACACATCGTCAGGAAGATCAAAACGAGGGCTTTCATGGCTGGTGCTCCATGGCAATGGCTGTGTGTTTGGCGTGGGCATTACGCTGGCCGCTGAGTTTCTCGACTTCACGTGTGAGCACTGCCGGGTCGGTAAAACCGTAATAGCGCGTCCAGTGGCGGCTGTTGCCGTCCCCCACCAGAATCAGCGGCTGATGGCTTTTGAAATCACCGCTGAAAGAGCCGAGGCCCTTGAGGGTTTCGTTGATCGACTGCGAGCTGCCGGTCAGCCAGCTCCAGCCCGGGCCTTTCTGGAAGTTGCGGGCGTAGTCGTTGAGGCGCTTGGCATCATCGCGCTGCGGGTCGATGCTGATCGACACCAGTTGCACCTCGTCGCCGACCCGGGCGCCAAGTTGCTTCTGCACCTTGCCCATGATCGAGGACACCACCGGGCACACCGTGGTGCAACTGGTGTAGATGAAACTCATGACCACGATCTTGTTGGTCACCAGATCTTTCTCAAGTCGCACCGGTTTGCCGTTCTGGTCCACCAGCGCCACGTCGGCGAATTTGACCTGGGCGCTCTCCGAACTGGCGCTTTTGGCCGGCATGTCGTGCCCGGCGTGCTCATCCGCCGAGTGTGCCAGGGCTTGGCCGATGCCGACGGCCAACAGGCAGAACGTCAGCAGTCCATGGTGTGCGAATCGGTTCATGTCGGTTTCCTCTTCAGTGGGCATCGCCGGGCAACACCCGAACGCTGGCAAAGGTCTTGTCATCGAAACTCGCGCCAAGGGACGCCGCGCGCACGTGCAGGTACCAGGCGCCGTTCTGGTCGAGGGTCACCGGGGCTTCGTAGATGCCGTTACCCACTTCAAGGGCGGCGACTTGTTGGGCGCGGGAAGTCGGGGCGCGGAAGTAGCGCACCTGAACGTCCTTGACCCCGCTGCGTTGTGCCTTCTGGTGGCCCTGGACGATGCGAAACCGCACGGTGTAGGGGCTACCGAGGGCTGCGGTGGATTTGTCGAGCATGAACTCGACCTTTGGCACGCCTGGGAGTTTTGCGAGGTTCTTGTCCGGTTCAACCAGCACCGTGAAGCAATGGATGATGTTCGGTTGGTTGAGCAGGAACGCCACGTCGAAACGCCCGGCGACTGGCAGTTTGATCCGCGAACTGTAGAGCCCTGGCTCGACCTCGCGCAGGCTGCGGTCGATGACCATGGCCGCCCGCGCCACCTGCCCGCGATTGGGGTAACCGGACATCGGCGCGTTCATGCCTTCGGCGTAGAAGTAGGTGGTGTTGTCCACCGGGTTGACCACGAAAACCGCGTTGTCGTCCCGCGACACCGCCAGGCTTGAAGCCAGTGGTAAATCACCGGCCAGACGTGGCGCTTGAGGCCCGGCTTCGAAGCCCTGGCTGATCGGCGTGCGGCCTGTTCCCAACGACGAGAGGTTGATCATCGTGACCTTGGCCGAGGCCAGTCCGCGTACGTAGGCGTAGGCCTTGGTGAACACCACTTGATACGGTTCGGCGGACACGTCCAGCTCATGGATCATCGAGTCGGTGGCCGCGTCGATCACTGCGACCTGGTTTTCCAGGGTGTTGAGGACGATGCCGAAACGCCCGTCCGCGCTGAACCCCATCGGGCCCAGGCCCTGTTTCATCTTGATCACCCGCCGTACCGCGAGGCTGGCGGTATCGACCACGGTCACGGTGCCGTCCTTGCCGTCGGCGACGTACACCGCCTGGGACAGCGGCGAGTACGCCACCGAGAGCGGGTGCGAGCCGGTCTTGAGTTGTTTGCTGATGGTCAGGCTGGCGATGTCGATGATGCTCAGCGTGCCGTCGTCGCGGTTGCTGACGAAGGCAAAACGGCTGTCTTTGCTGAAGGTGATTTCGTGATGCCCGGCCCCGGTCGCCAGGTGTTTGAGGGTCTTGAGGCTGCGGGTGTCGATCACCGTGACGCCGGACTGCTCGGCGGTCTTGGCATTGTTGCCGACCCACAGCAGACGCTCGTCCGGCTGCAAGGCCACGCGCACCGGGTTGCTGCCGGCGGCGACCGAGTCGATCATTATGAATTGCTCGCTGTCGATCACCGCCACTTCATCGGCCGTCGGCATGGAGACAAACACCCGTTTGTTGTCCTTGGGCGTGACCCAATCCATCGGTGGTTGCTTGATGTCGATCCGCGCCATGGTGCTGGTGATGCCGCCCACCGACACCGACGGATCGACCACCGAGACACTGGCATCGCGGTTCATCACCAACAGGAAGTAGCTGTTCAAATCGAGCATCGGCCGCGCACCGATGCTCGATTTCAGGAAGACCCCGACCCGGGATTTGCAGCTTTGCTCCCGGCCCTGGGCCTTGTCGGCGGCGACGGTTTCCGGGTCCAGCCAGGCGCCGGGATTGACGCCCGACAACGGCTGGCCCGAGGCACTGTCGCTGACGCGAAATTGCACGTCGGCAAACTCGCCTTCACGCAATACGCCATCCGCGGCCAATGGCTTGACCTCAAGCGCCACCGAAATCCCGTCACGGGAGAGGTTCTGACTGCTCCAGGTGTCCGGCAGCGCGACTTCGCTCAGCAGGTTGGGCGGCGCGGTGCGCCAGACGCCGAAGCTGATCAGCGCCACCCCGACAACCAGCGTAAAACCGGCGAATCCGATAGTCCTGTTCATAACACTCTCCCCTTCAGATCTTTGTCCACTTTTCCCTTGTAGGAGCGAGCGGTGCGGCGGTCCGACTTGCCCGCGAAGGCGTCATTCGCTACCAGTCAAAACCGAGGTGAACCCTTCGCGGGCAAGCCTCGCTCCTACAGGGCTGGTGCTGTTCCTGTGGGAGCGGGCTTGCTCGCGAAGAGGCCGGCACATCCAGCATTGATGTGACTGACACTCCGCCATCGCGAGCAGGCTCGCTCCTACAGGGATGGGGGGGTGTCAGCCACCACCCCATCCCTGGCTTTACGGTGACGGTGCCGGCTCTGGTTCATTGGTCACCCGCAGCAACCCCCAAAGCCCGGCGGTGTTGCCGTAGGCGCCGTAGTCGCGGTACAGGTAATCGCCCGGTATCGCATTGCTGCCCCCGGCGCTCGGGTGCATGAAGCTGAAGTGCGCCGCCGGCAGGATGCTTTCGCGGGCGCCGATGTACATTGACATCGGGTTGAAACCGAACCGCACCGAACCCACCCCTGGTGTATTCGTCGGATAACCGCCGGTATCGCTCTTCTCCGACTGGAACGGGTTGACCGACCAGACGTGACCGTCAAGCTGGAAGGTCGTACCGCGGCTGCCACCGGTTGGCATCATGATGTGGGTGCGGAACGGTTGCCCCGGTTTCACGTACAGCACCGGTGTCTGAGGATCGCCCCCGATCAGCGCATTGCTGTACGCCATGTGCGCGTTAGGCACATCACCGTAACCGGCACCGTCGGCGTGTCCGAACGGCGCATCCGGCGCCAACCCGAAGCGGAACCAAATCGGCTCGGCCTTGTAGTTGATGGCCATGCTCGAGTTGTCCTGTGGATCGGTCGGTACACCGAAGCCTTCGGCGGCAATGCCTTCCACCGGCCGACCGTTGGCCCAGCGGATGTTCAACGCTTTCTGCCAGACCATCGCAAAATCGCGGTAAGTGGTCTGCCCTGGCGCCGTGACCGTTGCGTTGGTTTTACGCGCATCCTCAACCCAGGTTGCGCCGACCGGCAGGATGGTCATCGCCCCACCCAAGCCTTTCTGCGGTTGTTTGATGAGGTCCGCCGGGGTGATATTCAGTCCACCGAACTCCACCGCTGTGGCATTGATGTTGTCGACACTGCGGCCCAGTTGCGTCACCGGTTTGCCTTCGCGCTCCAGGTGCCCGGCGTAGTACTGATAAGTACGGGTCGGGTACGCGCCGCTGTTGCCGATGCGTGGAGGCACGGTCTGGATCGGGTTGGCGCCGACGTTGGTGCCGTCGGATTTGGTAATGTCGTACGCCAGCAGTTGCGCGTGCAGCCCCACGTGGCTCGACGGCCGCAGCAGGTTGTTGGTGAAGATGGTCGAGCCCTGGCCATTGTTGCGATCTCGCTTGACCAGCCCTTGCATCACGGCCGTCTGGGTCAGGTCGGGCATGATCACGGGCAAGCGGTTTTCCAGGGTGACGTTGATGCAGTCACCCGCCGCTGCGCGCAATACCAGCGGCTCCACCGGTACACCTGGTTTCATTTTGCCGGTGACCGGATCGAGGTCGGATTTGCGCACGTACAGGATCGCAGTCGGATCATGCAACGGGCCGCTTTGACCGCCGACGGTGATGGTTTCGCCATCTTCAGGATCGACCACGGTGACCTGAGGGATATTCACCGGCCGCGAGTTGAACACAAGGGTGCCTCCCGCCGGATTCAACGGCCCACCCACGTGTTGCCCGATGCCGGCCGGATCGCCGATGGTCAGGTTCAACGGATTGCGCAGGATGTCGTTGGCCAGCGCCGCAACCACTTCATAGTTGCGTTGCACGGTCGGCCGGGTGCCGATGCCATTGGGGTTGGCACTGATCCGTGGGCAGGAACCGTCGAATGCCACGGTGTTACGCATGCCCGCTGGCTTGGGGTTGTTTGGCACGGCGAACAGATCGCTGCGCTGGGCCGTGTAGTTGCGCATCACGCCCCAGATACCGTTCCAGTAACCTTCAATGGAAGCGTCCATCGAGTACAGGTAATCCCCCGTGGTCGCCGCCGAACTGGAGAGCATCGAGACCGGCGCGTTAAAGCCCATCTGTTCGGAGATACCGACCATCTGCGACGCGCGCCAGCCGGAGTTGGAGCTGTTGCCGAAGCCGGAACCACTTTGCAGCCATTTCACGCCGTGCAGGGTCACGTTGTGCTCTTCTTCGTGACCGCCGGCATGCACCCGCAGCCGCACGTTGTCACCGGTGTAGGTGCGCAACATCGGGGTGAACGGGTCACCCGGTTCCGCGCCGCCACGGTTGACGTGCGGTGGGAACAGCGTGGTGCCGCCGGTTGGTCCCGTGGCCGCGGTGACCAGGTTAGGTGCCAGGTTCATCGCCGGGATGGCGCGGTCGGTGCGGCTTTGCATGGCGTACGCCAGGTCGCCGCCGAGGCCGTCGGCCTGCATGCCGCGCTTGCCGTCCGGGCCGACCTTGTTCGGGTCGTACACCCGCAGGGCCAGCGGTTCGTTGCGGTAATTGACCACAAACATGCCGGGGTCATCGACCGAGATCGCCTGTGGGCATGGCCGAGTCGGACAACCCGGCACCATGCCGCCCTGCACTTCGATGATGCCGTCGAGCAAGGTGCTGGCGTTGTTTCTCACCGGCGGGTTGATCGCGTAGCGGAAGCTGTCGGCGGTGGCCGGGAAGGCTTGCGGATCAGGCACGCCGTTCGGGCCGGCGCCCACGTACACACCGGCTTCATAGGCGTGCTGGAAGTCGCTGTATTCGAGGAAGAACTCACGGAAGCTGTCGTTCTTGCCGTCGCCGTCGATGTCCCCGGTGGACACCACCGCTTGCCACGAAGTTGGCCCGCCGTCCTGACGTGCGCCGCTGTATAACGGCTCGCCGGTTTCAGCGTGGAACCAGGTGGAACCGGCCGGTTCAGCCAGCACGGTGGCGTACAGACCAATCTGTTGATGAGTCGATGGGCCGAGGTGGTCGTGGGTGAAAATGGTCCCTAGGCCACGGTCGACACCTTTGGCGTTCACCACCGGGTCGACAAACCAGCGCTGCATCGCGGTGCGCGCCCCCACCCAGTCGGCCCGGCCAAATTGACCGAAGTACGGGTGATTTTTGGCTTTCGGGCAGGTCGGGGTGCCGTCACGAGGATCAGTGCCTTCGCACTGGTTGAACTCGCGAATCGCGCGGATGCGTTCTTGCACAGCCCCCGGGGAAAGGACGCCGTCTTCGTAGTTCCAGCCGTTGGCCGAACCATCGGCGGCCGTCAGGTCCCATTTCGGCAGGTGAATGTGCTGACCGATCACGTCGGTCGGCGTGCGAACCTGATAGTCGTCCATTTCATAGGTGGCCGGCACCAGGTTGGTTTGCTGGTATTGCACACAGTCGAAGGTGTTCATGCGCATCACCAAAGGCTCTGGCGGACGCTGCTTGGTGATGACCGGCCAGGCGTCTTCCCACAGCGCGAGAATGCGTGCTTGCGGGAAGTGGTAACCGACCTTGTTGTACACCGCGTCGAACTGGATGTTCGCCGCTTTGTAGACCCGTGGACGGTCGGCGGTGAAAGCCGAGGAGCCGGTGTAGGACATGCCGTCGATCCGTTCGCCGCTGGCAAACTCGCCGGTGCCGGCGCTGCTGGTCAGGCGTTTTTGCCGGTCATCCATGCACGGTTCGTAGTACGGCGCGCCGGCAATCGGCAAGGCGCCGTTGGTACGGAAGTTACGCGCCACCACCTGATTGCCCGGCAGCACAGCAAAGCTTGGATGGTCTTTTTTGGCGTGGAAGGCCATGGCCGCCTGTTCGACTTCGGTGCCCTCTTCCGGCATGTAAATCGGTTTGGCGCGGGTCACTGCCTTGGAGAAATCCAGCGACGTGGTAATGGTCCGCGCCACGCCACCGGCAGAGAAACCGTCCAGGGAATGACGCCCCAGGCCGCCGTCCCAACCACCGGACTGCGCCGGGTCGAGGTTGGCCCACAAAGCGTTACCACTGGTTTTCAACGACTGGGCCTTGGCCGCGTCAAGCATGTCCAGCGGTGGGGTCGGTGGACGTTGGCCGACCGACGTTTCCATGCCGCCGATCCAGAACGGATAGCCAGGGTTTTTCAGGCTGCCGTCGGCATTGCGGTTGGCTTCGCTGCGATCCACCAGGGCCAGGGAACCGATGGCTTGAGCGCCGCCGCTGCCGCCGTGATGTTCGCCGTCGTCATCCTCTTCTTCATCGTCGTCATCGTTAGCGGCGACCAGGGTTTCGCCGATTTTCGGCACCACCGCGACCTTGCCTGGCATTGGCGCCATGGCTTTGCCCGGCAGCGGCACGACCGCAGGAATCGGTGTACCGGCAATGATTTCGCCATCGGGCAAGGCCCGGGCGCCCGCCGCCGGTTTGCCGCTGCGCAATGCGTAAGGTTCGCTGTGGTAACCGTCGGTACCTTGTTGAGAGACTTCGAGTTTGGTGCCTTCTTCAAACACGTCGTGGACCCGCCACATGCTCCACATGCCTTGGGCGAAGTGCGGGTAGAAGTGGCAGTGGTAGATCGCATCACCGGCGACGCGGTTGCGGTTGCCCGACCCACCGTTGGCGATTTCATAGGTGTAGCCGGCACCCGGGCCGATGCCCTGGGCATCCACATAGTCGGAATTGTCGTCGTTGGGGTTGAACAGCCACTGATGGCCGTGCAAGTGGAAGATGTGCTGTTCGTGGCCGTTGTGGGTGTTGCGGAATTTGACGAAGTCGCCGATGTAGCTGTGGTTGACGTTCGACGGTTCGGCCGGATACAGCGCCATGGTCGCCTTGACCCCGATCTGATCGGCGCGCGGTACCTGCCCTGGAAGAATGCCTTCGAGGCCGGCGTTGGCCGGTACGTCTACCAGCATCGCTACGTCGCCGACGGTGTGCGAACTGAGGAAAAATTCTTCATAGGCGCAGGACAGGCAATCGTGCATCGGCCCGACGCCCAAACGGTTGGCCACCACCTCGGCGCCCATGCCGCCTGAGCCATAGTTGATCATGAACGAGTCGCTGGTCGGCTCCAGCACGTGGGCCATGACCGGGTCCGCCCAATAAGCGGGGAATGCCTGGGTCGCGGCGGTTTCATCCTGGAATTGCGAGGCGAAATCGCGGAACGGCTCCAGACGATTCGGGATCGCCGGGTTGCGTTTGCCGATGGCTTCCAGTGGATAGGTCGACGGCGGGAAGCTGCCATCGGCGTTGCTGCCCATCACAATCGCATCGCTTTCACTGGAAATGATTTCATTGCCGTCGACCATGTTAATGATTGGCGTGCCGGCCTTGCCTTCACGGATCCACGGCTGGCGCTGCGGGTAGCGCGCCTGGTAATCGACGATCGGTTGACCGGCCGGGGTGCGACCCGCGCTGGCCAGGCGCATTTCTTCTTCGGTCACGGTGTTGCGATAGCTGCGGCCACCCTTGGGCACCACCACGACTTGGCCGAACAGGCCGTTGGCAACGTTGCCCGCATCGCCTTCACCACCGAAGGTCGCGCCACGGCTGCTGGCGGCGAACGCACCTTCGCGCTCGGCGAACAAGGTGTAGGAACGGGTGCCGCCGGGGGCGACCAGCGAATTGGCGTTGCGCCCGGTGTACGAGGCGATGTCGTCGATGCTGTTGACCGCTTGCAGGCCGTTGACCTGGAAGCCGACATGGCGGTCAGCGACCTGCTCATCGACTTTGAAATCGTCTACCTCACCGATTTCGACTTCACCTTCAATCTCGCCCTCTTCTTCCTCGCCGCTGTCGTGCGAGCCGGGGTTGGCCTGATACGCCAGCAGGTTCTGCAGGTTGATGGTCAGGCAGTCGCCGGCAGCCACACGCAACACCAAGGGGCGCGGACGCTTGTCGGGCCGCAGCGAGACTTTGCCCGGCACTGCCGTGCCGCCCTGGGCCAGCGACACATTGTGGTCGTCGACCACGTCGCGGCGCAGGGCGAACATCATGCCGTTGACGTTCTGCGCGCCGAGGCGGTTGAACATCAGCGGCTGATCCAGCGCCACGACGTTCGCCACCAGATTGCGCTCGCAACGCAAGGCCGCCTCGGCCAGCTCGATGCCGAACATCGACACCACTAACAGCGCAATTTTAAACAAGGACGAAGCGTACGGTTTGCCGGTCATGATCACGGGCCTCGCTGTGGGCGCTCACAGGGAATAACTCTCGACAAATGCCTTGAGCAATCCGCATGCCATAAAAATTTCACTTATTTTTCAGCCGTTTACAGCAACGATTTAATAACTCGGGGGATATTCCCCACTTATTCCCCACTTTTCGGCCCAGTCCTTGTTGCCCCACTATTGGGGGACGTGCCCCACACTCGCCAATCACAACGGGGCATCCATGGCCAGGCCCTGCAAGCGGCGGTACTGACGCAATACGCTGGGCACATAACGCTGGGTTTCGGCGAACGGCGGGATCACCCCGCCACGGCTCAACACCGCTTGTGGCCCGGCGTTGTAGGCGGCTACGGCGAGGGTGATGTCGTTGTCGAACAGGGTCATCAGGCGCTTGAGGTATTTGGCGCCGCCCTGAATGTTGGCTTTCGGGTCATAGACATTCTTCACGCCCATTTCCCGCGCGGTATCGGGCATCAACTGCATCAGCCCGCCGGCGCCTTTGGGGGAGGTCGCGTCCGAGTTGTAGCGCGACTCTTCCCGGATGACGGCGTGCAACAACGCCGCCGGCAATTCGTTGGCCGTGGCGGCCGCCGAAACCAGCTCTGCATAAGGCTGTCTGGCAATCATCTGGGGCTGCTGATCGAGGCCGACCAGCGAGGATTGGGGCTCGTGAATGACCCGTTCATAGGTGCGGCCGGGACGGTGAACATTGGACAGTACGTAGCTGCCCTTGGCGTCCACGGAAACGAACACATCGGCCTGTGCGACGCTCGTCAGCAGTAAACAGCCGAGCAGTCCAGTGGTGAGTGTTTTCATTATTTTGCCTCCCCTGCCCGGCCCCGAAAAATGGGGGTATTGCCCCAATGGCCGGTAGTAAACAAGCCTTACGCAAGCACTGTGCCGAAAGCACAAAAGCCCGTAATACAGGGGTTGCAGCAGGATGTCCGGGGGTGAGCATGGCAATTGCATACGCCTTCAGGGCGACCCTTCTGCCGACTGTGTGAGGCCATCATGAATCAGCGTTTGCGTTCCGCCCCGCGTATTCAAAGCGGGTTCACCCTGCTCGAACTGTTGGTGGTGCTGGTGGTGCTGGGGCTGTTGGCCGGCATCGTCGCGCCAAAGTATTTCGCCCAACTGGGCCGCTCCGAAGTGAAGGTGGCCAAGGCGCAAATCGAAGGCCTGGGCAAGGCGCTGGATCTGTACCGTCTGGAGGTCGGCCATTACCCGTCGACCGAACAGGGTTTGCAGGCGCTGGTCACGGCGCCCAGCGATGAAACCAAATGGACCGGTCCTTATTTGCAGAAGAAACTGCCGCAGGATCCATGGGGCCGTAACTACAACTACCGCTACCCCGGCGAAAACGGCGAATACGATCTGCTGTCCATGGGCAAGGACGGCCAACCCGGCGGCGAAGGCGAAAACGCCGAAGTCACCAGCTGGCAATGACGGGGGTGGCGACCATGCGCTTTCATCTCAAGGCCGTGGGCAAGGCCGGCGTGGTCTCGATGACCGTCGAGGCCCAAGGGGACAGCGAAGCCCGGCGCATCGTCGAAGACCAGGGCTTGCGGGTGGTCAGCCTGCACGCCGAGCGACACTGGCGCGCGTTGCGTTTACAAAAGCGCGAGACCTTCAACCTGGTGTTGTTCAGCCAGGAACTGACCACCTTGATCAATGCGGGCCTGCCGTTGATCGATGCGCTGGAAAGCCTCGCGGAAAAAGAGAACGCGCCACAGGCCCGTAAAACCTTGAGCGAACTGGTACGCCTGCTGTACGAAGGAAAATCGTTCTCCCAGGCGTTGGCCCAGCTGTCGGCGGTGTTCCCTCCTCTCTACGTCGCACTGGTGCAGTCCAGCGAAAAAACCGGCGCCGTGGGCGATGCCCTGGGCCGCTATGTCAGCTATCGCCAGCGCATGGACGAGGTCCGGCAAAAAATCGTCAGCGCTTCGATCTACCCCCTGCTGTTGCTGGTGGTGGGCGGTGGCGTGGTGTTGTTTTTAATGGGTTATGTGGTGCCGCGCTTCAGCCTCGTGTTCGAAGGGCTGGGGTCAAACCTGCCGTGGCTGTCGCAAGTGCTGATGAGCTGCGGGATGTTCCTTCACGCCCACCAGGGCGAATTCTTCGGCACATTGGCGGCGATCATCGTCGCCCTCGGCTTCCTTCAGCGCCAACCGGCCTTTCGCCGGGGCGTCGACCGGGTGATCGAAAAACTCCCTGCGGTCCATCAACGCATCTTCATGTACGAACTGGCGCGCTTTTATCGCTCCCTGGGGATTCTGCTGCAGGGCGGCATCCCTCTTGTCACCGCCATGGGCATGGTTCGCGGCCTGCTCACCCCTGCCTCCCGCGTGCGCCTGGACCAGGCGTGCGAACGGGTGCGCGAGGGGCAATCGCTGTCGGCCGCGCTGGAACTCAATCACCTGGTGACCCCGGTGTCCCTGCGCTTGCTGCGCGCCGGCGAACAGTCCGGCAACCTCGGGCAGATGATGGAACGCAGCGCCGACTTCTACGACGAGGAAATCAGCCGCTGGATCGAATGGTTCGTGCGGCTGTTCGAACCCTTGCTCATGACCTTCATCGGCCTGCTGATCGGGGTCATCGTGATCCTGATGTACATCCCGATCTTCGAGCTGGCCTCGAGTATTCACTGACCTCTGGAACAAGGTCGAGTCGTACCGTTCATCGTTCATCCATGTTGCAACTGAATTAATCAGCGCGCTGCGGTGTTCACCCATTGAATCGAGCAGCAAGTTGCATTGTTCATCAACGTTCCAACCTGAATAAGTAGACGGAGAACGACATGCACATCAACAAGCTTTTACTTGCAGTAGCTATTGGCGCAGTTCTGTCGGCGTCTACCGTATTGATCCCGGACAGCCTGTCCGGAATGTCGAGTGCCCAGGCCAAGGATGGTGGTAGTGGGGGCGGCGGTGGATCTGGAGGCGGTGGGGGCGGATCTGGTGGTGGCGGCAATGGCGGCGGTGGCGGTGGATCCGGTGGTGGCGGTAATGGCGGCGGTGGATCCGGCGGGGGCGGCAATGGCGGCGGCAGTGGTGGAAGCGGTGGCGGCGGCAACGGTGGTGGTCACGGTGGAAGCGGCAGTGGTGGCAATGGCGGCGGCCACAGTGGAAGCGGCAGTGGCGGCAATAGCGGCAATAGCGGCAGCGGTCACAGCGGCAGCGACCATGGTTCGGGACATTCCGGCAACTCAGCCTCATCCTCCTCCGGTCGCAGTGGCACACACGCCGAACCGGGTGACGATCATGGGGTTCATCGTTCCGGTGAAATCGGCGATGACCACGGCGTGCATCGTTCCGGTGAAGTCGGCGATGACCACGGCGTGCATCGTTCCGGTGAAGTCGGCGATGACCACGGCGTGCATCGCGCTGGCGAAATCGGTGACGACCGCGGCGTTCATCGTACGGGAGAAGTCGGCGACGACCGCGGTGTGCATCGTTCCGGTGAAGTTGGCGACGACCGCGGCGTGCATGTGGGTGGCGAGCCAGGCGATGACAAAAGGACCTGACAGTCACTGATCACAAGACCACTATAAATCCCTGTGGGAGCGAGCCTGCTCGCGATGGCGTCATGTCAGACAGCATTTTGCTGAATCACCCACCTATATCGCGGGCATGCCTCGCTCCTACAAAATGCTGTTCACTTAAGACAATGTTCAGCCGAGCATAAACCTGTGGTGAGGGGGCTTATCTATGGTGAGGGGATTTATCTGTGGCGAGGGGATTTAGCGAAACGTCGCACCGCCCCGTTCGGCTGCGCAGCAGTCGTAAATCCGGACAACTCGGTCTGTCAGAATGGACGCTGGGGGCCGCTTCTCAGCCCCACGGGGCGGTGCGACGTTTCGCTAAATCCCCTCGCCACAAAAGCCCCCTCGCCACAGGTAAACCCCCCATGCCACAAGAGCCCCGTCACCACAGATGTAGGAGGGGTCGCGCTTAAGTGAGCAGCATTACGCTCCTACAGGGTTTTGTGTCCGGCATTAGAGGGGTGCTGTGCATTATGGCCAAGTGTGGCGCCGGCGTCGGATAAGAATACGCAATCGCGCGAAGATTACTGTCAACCCGAAGGAGACAGTATTTCAATTTCCATCTACTTATTGCATCCATCAGTAACCATTAACCTTCTCCTCACTCGGACGAATCAACGTCCCCACAGGAGATTTCATCATGCTGACCCTTCGCAAAGCCTCCGATCGCGGCGCCGCCAATCACGGTTGGTTGAAGTCGTTCCATACCTTTTCCTTCGCTAACTACCGCAACCCGAAAGAGCAGGGTTTTTCCGACTTGCTGGTGATCAACGATGACCGCGTGGCGGCCGGTAAAGGTTTCGGCCAGCACCCGCACCGCGACATGGAGATTTTCTCCTATGTGCTCGAAGGTGCCCTGGAACACAAGGACACGTTGGGCACCGGTTCGGTGTCCGCCCCGGTGACGTGCAATTGATGAGCGCCGGCAGCGGCGTGGCGCACAGCGAATACAACCATTCGGCCACGCGGCCGGTGCACTTTTTGCAAATCTGGATTGTGCCGGAAGTCAGCGGCGCCAAACCGCGTTATCAGCAAGAGCACTTCAGCCCCCAGAAAAAACGCGGGCGCCTGCACCTGATCATCTCCCCCGACGGGGCCAAGGGTTCGCTGAAGGTGCGTCAGGACGCACGGGTGTATGCCGCGCTGATCGACGGCAAGGAAAGCGCCACGCTGGAACTGGCCGCCAATCGCTACGCCTACGTGCATGTGGTCCGTGGCAGCGTCGAACTCAACGGCGTGCAGTTGCAGGAAGGCGATGGGGTGCGGGTTCGTGATGAGCAGGTGCTGGCGTTGAGCAATGGCGTGGATGCCGAAGTGCTGGTGTTCGATTTGCGCCCGCAAGAACTGCCGGAAATGCCATAAGACGGCGTGCACAAAGCTTGAAGCGAGGGGGCTTTTCTGTGGGAGCGAGCTTGCTCGCGATAGCGGCCTGACATTCAACATCTTTGTTGAATGTTAATCAGCAATCGCGAGCAAGCTCGCTCCCACAGGTTCTGCGCCTTGACCGACCACATTTTTATTCGCCGGTACCGGAAAACACCGCGACAATTTCATCGAGGACCGCACGAACCCGGGCGGTATGCCGCAAGTCCGCATGAGTCACCAGCCACACGTCATACGGCACCGGTCGCGTGCGCTCCGGCCACAGCCTGACCAGCCCGTCCCTCTCCCCCATGTACACCGGAATTTCCCCGACCCCGAGCCCGGCAGCAATCGATCGGCGCACCAGCAGACTGGAACTCAGACTGGCCACGATCCGTCCGCAACCCAACGGTTCCGAAACCAGCGTCAGGTCTTTGTTGCCCTGCAGATACGGCTGATACACCACCAGATCATGCCCCTCGAACGCCGAGCCTTGCGCCGGCACGCCATGGGCATCCACATAGTCTTGAGCGGCAAACAGCCCCACCGGCCAGCGCGCGATGCGGCGGGCAATCAGGTCCGGGTTGTCCGGCCGGGTATTGCGCACGGCGATGTCGGCTTCGCGTTTCGCCAGGCTGAGAATCTGCGTGGAGGCGTCCAGTTGCACGCGCACGTTGGGGTGCTGTGCATGCAAGCGGGCAATGGCCGGGATCAGGAAGTCGATGGCCATGGAGTCGGTGGTGCTGACCCGTACCAGCCCGGTCAGTCGATCGTCGAGCCCCTGAATCTGGCGCTCCAGTTCCAGCGCCGAGTGCTCCATTTTTTCCACGGCCGTCAGCGCCGCCTCACCCACGGCTGTCAGCGCATAGCCTTCAGAGGTGCGCAGAAACAGCGTCGCACTCAATGACTTTTCCAGCGCCGTGATCCGTCGGCCGACGGTGGCCTGATCAACTCCCAGCACACGCGCCGCACCCCTGAGCGTCGACTCTCGGCACACCGCCAGAAACACCCGTGCGTCATCCCAATTCATACGGTTTACCTGCCGATGCATATTCGCATCACCATAACGCAAAATCGCTGCGTTACTGCATCAAGCGTTCGGGATAGTCTGGAGGCCAAGCGTAAAACCTCTCAGGACGTTTCCCATGCACAGCACATCGCCCACCCCGCGCAGCGCGATCTGGCTGCCGATCTTCGCCAGCCTGGCGCGGTTTGCCTACACGCAGCTGATCCCCTCATTGATCCAGGCACACTGGTTCCGCCAGCGACGTGGTTTACCTCGGCGCCGCCAGCCTAATTCAGCGCTGTTCAATGCCAGCGGTGGTAATCATGGGTTGTTGTTTGTGATTGCGGCGGGCGCCATTGTGGTTGCACTGTTGCTGGAACAGGCCATGCGTTTGCTAAATCGTCGCCATCAACTGATTGCAGTGAGCTGCCCATGAAGACGCGGTCCCACTTACTGAACACTTCTCAACAGGACTTCAACATGACGCTCCCCCACACCATGACCCTGATTGAAATCACCGAGCCCGGTGGCCCGGAGGTGTTGAAGCCGCGCCAGGAGCCGGTGCCAACGGCCGGCGCGGGCGAAGTGTTGATTCGCGTGCACGCCGCCGGGGTCAATCGTCCCGATGTGATTCAACGCACTGGCAAGTACCCGATGAAACCCGGCATGAGCCCGATTCCCGGGCTGGAAGTGGCCGGTGAAGTGGTGGCGATCGGCGCTGGCGTCAGCGAATTCATCGTCGGCGACAACGTCTGCGCGCTGACCAATGGCGGCGGTTACGCGCAATATTGCGTCGCGCCGGCCAGCCAGACGCTGCCGATTCCTGATGGCATGGATTGGGTGCACGCAGCGGCAGTCCCGGAAACCTTCTTCACGGTGTGGGCCAATCTGTTCGACATGGGCGGCGCCAGCAAAGGCCAGCGCGCGCTGATTCACGGTGGCACCAGCGGCATCGGCACCACCGCGCTGATGCTCTGCCGCGAATTCGGCGTCAAGGCGTTCGCCACGGCGGGCAGTGAGGAAAAGTGTGCGGCGATCCGTCAGTTGGGCGCCGAGGCGATCAACTACCGCGACCAGGATTTCGTCCAGGTCATCGCGGAAAAAACCGCCGCCAAAGGCGTCAACGTGATCCTCGACATCATGGGCGGCTCGTACCTGAATCAGAACATCGCGGCACTGGGCATGGAAGGTCGCCTGGTGATGCTGGGCTTTCTCGGCGGCGCCCACGCCAAAGACGTCGATCTGATGGCAATCCTGGGCAAGCGCGCGACGATCACCGGCTCCCTGATGCGCTCACGCACACGGGAAGAAAAAGCCTCGATCGCCGAACAGCTGCGTGAATACGTGTGGCCCGTACTCGCCGCCGGGCGTTGCCTGCCGATGATCGACAAGGTTTACCCGTACACCGAGGCGGCGCAGGCCCATGCGCGGATGGAAGCCGGCGATCACATCGGCAAGATTGTGTTGCAGGTGGACTGATCAGTAACCCTCGCCTGCCGCTAGTGCGCCGCCGATGATCGCGATGCCTGAGCTGGTGGCCAGTCGTGTGGCGCCGGCTTCGATCATCGCCAGGGCGGTCGGGTAGTCGCGCACGCCACCGGAGGCCTTGACGCCGATGTCAGGTCCGACGGTGCGGCGCATCAGCGCAACATCTTCCACGGTGGCGCCGCTGCGGCTGAAACCGGTGGATGTGTTGACGAACGCAACCTTCAGTTCACGGCAGATCTCGCAGGCCTGCACCTTTTCGGCGTCGGTGAGCAGGCAGTTTTCCAGGTTGAAGCAAAGACGAATGGCTTTGCGCACAGCTTTGAAGATGCGTAGGCAGGAATGGCCCCATCGTCGGAACGCCGCCCGGAGCAAGCTCGCTCCCACAGGGGGACGCATTCCATTGTGGGCTTGCTCGCGAAGGCGTCGGCACATCCAGCATTGAGGTGACTGACACTCCGCTTTCGCGAACAAGTCGGATCGCCGCACCGCCGCTCCCACATTAGTTATCGGGTAATACACGACTGTCGAATTAATCCCCATCTCCCCCACGCATCTGTTAAAACCCGAACTTTCCTTTTCATCCTCCGGACCTTTGCATGTTTTCAAACTTGATGAGCCGCATCAGCCGACGCTGGCTGCCATGGCTGTGCATGGCCGCGCTGGTCGTCGGCTTGCCCGTGGGTTGCGGCGTACTCAAATACAAGGAACGCGAGCTGCTGTTCCGCATCGAGCCGGGCACCGCCGGCTGGTATCGCGGTTTGCCAAAGGACGTTCAGGAATTCGATATCAAGCCTGCCGGCTTCAAGCCCGGGCAAAACCTGCATGCCTGGTGGTGGCCGGCCGCGCGTCGCGATGCGCCCTCGATCCTGTATTTGCACGGTGTGCGCTGGAACCTGACCGGACAGGCGTCCCGCATCGAGCAATTGCGCGCGATGGGGTATTCGGTGCTGGCCATCGACTACCGCGGCTTTGGCCAGAGCAAGGGTGACCTGCCGTCGGAAGCCAGCGTTTACGAAGACGCCCGCGTCGCTTGGGAGCGCTTCAAGGCGATGCAACCGGACGCCAACAAGCGCCTGATCTACGGCCATTCCCTCGGCGGCGCGGTGGCCATCGACCTCGCCGCTGACCTGGCGGCGCAGGCGAAAAAGGACCACAGCGTGATCCCGGTGCGCGGTTTGGTGATCGAGTCAACCTTCACGTCGCTGGGCGATGCCGTGGCGCAAGTGGCCGACAGCAACCTGCCGGTGAAATGGCTGCCGGTGCGCTGGCTGCTGTCGCAGAAATTCGATTCCATCGACAAGATCGTCGACATCGACATGCCGTTATTGGTGGTGCATGGCCTGGCCGATCCGTTCATGCCCTCGCGGTTCAGCCAGCAGCTGTTCAATGCCGCCAGCGAACCCAAGCGCCTGTTGCTTATCCCCGGCGGTACGCACAACAACAGCATGAGCCTGGGTGGCAGCCAATATCGCCAGGCACTCGAAGGCCTGATGAAAGCAAAACCACCGCAAATCGCCGGGCCTAGCGATAACCCCGGGCTTGCAGGTTGAACAACTGCGCATAGCGCCCGCCCGCCGCCACCAGACTGTCGTGATCGCCGCGCTCAAGGATCGCCCCCTGATCCAGCACAATGATGTGGTCCGCATTGCGCACGCTGGAAAACCGGTGGGAAATCAGCAACGTCATGCGGCCTTCGGTGTGTTCGCTGAAATGCTCGAACACCGCCGCTTCCGCGGCAGGGTCGAGTGCCGAGGTCGGCTCGTCCAGAATCAGGATATCGGCGTTACGGCGCATGTAAGCGCGGGACAAGGCGATCTTCTGCCACTGCCCGCCCGATAACTCCTGGCCACCGGCAAACCAACGTCCCAATTGCGTGGCGTAGCCTCGATCAAGCCCCTCGATGAACGGCGCAGCCATGCCTTCGGTGGCCGCTGCTTTCCAGCGTTGCTCATCGCTGAACGCCAGCGTATCGCCGACACCGATGTTCTCGCCGACGGAAAACTGGTAGCGGATGTAATCCTGAAAAATCACCCCGATGCGCCGGCGCAGCGCGTCTTCTTCCCACGTCTGCAAATCGCTGCCGTCGAGCAAAATGCGTCCATGATCGGGACGATACAAACGGGTCAGCAACTTGATCAGCGTGGTCTTGCCCGAGCCGTTCTCCCCCACCAGCGCCAGGCTGCGCCCCGGCACAAGGTGCAAGTCGATGCCTTCCAGAGCGGCCCGACTCGCACCCGGATAACGGAAACCCACGTTCTCGAATCGCAAACCATCACCGGGCACCGCCCCCACCGTGAGATGCCCGGCATCGGCCACCACCGGTTCGGCCAGGTACTCGTAGAGGCTCGACAGGTACAACCCATCCTCGTAGAGACCGCTGATGGCGCTCAAACTGCTGCTTACCGCCGTCTGCCCCTGCTTGAACAGCACCAGGTACATGGTCATCTGCCCGAGACTGATTTGGCCATGGACGGTATCGACCACCACCCACGCATAGGCCAGGTAAAACGCGGCGGTGCCCAGCAACCCCAGCACAAATCCCCAGCCATCCCGGCGCAAGGTCAGCCGCCGGTCTTCCGTATACAGACGGGCGAACGTCTCGCGATAACGCTGCAACAGCAACGGCGCGAAGCCGAACAGCTTGACCTCTTTGATGTAACCCTCATGGGAGAGCAGCGTCTCGATATAGTTCTGCTGCCGACTCTCCGGCGCCCGACGCGTGAACAGCCTGAACGCATCCCCGGAAAAATGCGCTTCGGCGAAAAACACCGGCAACGCGCCCACCACCAGCAACACCAGCGCCCACGGCGAAAAATGCACCAGCAACACGCCGAAGCTGATCAACACAATCAGGTTCTGGATCAGCCCCAACGACTTCATCACCAATGCCAAGGGCCGCGTCGACGCTTCGCGCCGCACCCGAACCAACTTGTCGTAAAACTCGGAATTCTCGAACTGCACCAGCGACAACGTCTGGGCCTTCTCCAGAATCATCGTGTTGACCTTCTGCCCCAACTGCACCCGCAACAACGACTGCTGAACCGACAGCGCCCGCTGCGTCCCGGACAGCAACGCCAGCACGCCGGCTTCAAACAACACGTAACGAACCACTGGCCACAACGGCGCACTGCCCTGCTGCGCGTGCAATTGCATGGCGAAGACCACTGCATCGACGATGCGCTGACCCAGCCAGGCGGCCAGGGCCGGGAGGACACCGGCGATCAGGGTGGCCAGAACCAGGCCGAGGAACAGACCGCGAGAGGTGCCCCAGACCAGGAGCAAGGCGCGACGGGCCTGGTCGAGCAATGAGGTGAAACGGGAAAGTGCCGCAGGCATGGGGTGATGGACTCGGCAGATGAGGGTCGCTGAACGCGACAATGTCGTCATGGTACTTCAGCCGGAAATTCCACAGGCGAGAAACACCTGTGGCGAGGGAGCTTGCTCCCGCTGGGCTGCGCAGCGGCCCCAAAAAAGGCCCCGCTGCACAGCTCAACGAGTTACCGACTACCTGGACAGATCAATCTTATCCAACACCCGGTTCGCCGTGATCTCCGCCGTCTTGATGCTGTTGGAAAAACCCAACAGCGCATAACGCGACTCACCCTCCAGACAATCCACGAACTCGTCGACCAACCGATCACCACTCGCTCATCACCAGCATCACCGAAAGCGTCATCCTGTTCCTGTGCAAACTCATGGGCGACGGCGTTGCTCGGCGGTGAGTGCTGGTACGACCCGGTGAGCGACTCCCAAATTGAACTGGAACAGGCTCATGCACTGTTCAACTACAAACTTACCGTACCGCCACCCTTTGAACGCGACATCTTTGAAATCGAAATCACCGGGCACTACTTGGGTAACCTGGAAGCCGCACAAATGGCTTTAGCGCAGCTTAGCAAACCGTGAATTTGATCCGCCCATTATTCACCCAATACAACTTTCGCCTTTTTGATAACTGATGCTGCCATTTCTGCTAGCTTCAATACGCTTTCTGCTGCGTCATCTTCATCAATCCAATCTAGGCCTATTGCTATGTGTGTGAGTCTCACATGAACGCCGGTCATAAGGTTTTTATATAGGGTAACGTGTTCGCGAAAATAGGCCAGCCCAGTATCCTCGTACTTCTCAATCATCGACAAGGTCATTATTTCAAACCGGCGAAACATTTCAGGTTCTTTTTTTAACTCTTCCAGCAAAAAATCAAATGGATTATCAAAAGAATTTACCATTTGAATCATTGCGAATTTGTTATATCTGTATGCCAAATGTTCGTTTTTTGTGTCGTGATTGTAAAACGTCAGATATTCATTAGACCGGATTAGTGCGGTGATGACCCCATCTAAATTTGGGTGAGCATATAAGAGATCATTAACATCATTGACCGCTTGAATATCGAACTCAGAACTAAGCGCCTCATCTGCTTTGACCAGTTCGCGTACCGCATTAAGCCACTCGAAGATATGCTCCTGATTTTTCTTCACTGGGTCATCCGTTTCAGCAAACGCAAGCTCTGCCGATGTAGCCGCACGGATCATGTCGGGAACCTTCTGAAATGCAGTGCACACAGAAAGCATTCGTGGTGTGCAGAAGAGAGGTTGACGAAGGTTTTTTAGATCGTAGCCGCTTTGCTGATACGCGAGGGCTACGAGCCTTGAACAGAATTGGCGCTTGGTCTCTTTCAGACCAAGCTTCTTAACGCGCATCGGGAGCACTAGCATGGCTTCATCTAGGGCATAAAGGGTGCCGACTTGCGACCGTGCGTAATCGCATATTTGTTGAGCCCGGTTTTCCGTGAGTGGTGTTCGGCTTCGATAAACGTCCGCATGGCTCGCTTTTTCGAGAATGAGCCGCTGAGCATTCTTAGAAAACACGCCGTCTTGAGTCGCCTCAATCATTGTCCCACCAACCCAAAGGGCGGCATGAGAATAGCGAGAAAGCGTGGCAATCCTAACGATTTTGCTCACTGGGGCTTGCTCGGCGGTGAGTATGATGTCACCCGGTAGGAGCTTAGACCGATCTATGATGTATTTCTTATCCATCTGCAACTCCTAAAAATCTGAACCTGTATCAAAAATTGGCACCACAGAGCAACGATGAATCTAAACAGGTTAGTTACTCAAGGGAAAACGCTCGACACTCTTGACCTTCATTATTAATCGGTAATAGTCATATACGGAATGGGTAGCTGGCGCCCAAGAAAATCTGTTATTTCACTTACGCGCAGTTCCCGAGCCTTATTGAGTGAATTCCAATCTTTTGGCGCTACGTTTCTGCAAGCAGCAGCATGTGCGAGCTGTACTGGCTCGAATGACTCGACGTTGACTACAGGCATGAAGTTCTGAGGCCTTGGAGTGCCCCAGCGCATAGAAATCTGAACAGCCTGCCGGCCATATGCACGAAACCCTAAAGCCTGATAAATAGGAACAGTTTTTGGATGACAGCTGAGATCCACAGTTGTGTAACGTTGTTGAAAAGGGCCGAGCATCGCACGCAAAATTCCTTTTCTACGTGCGTCACTTCGAACGGCGGTATAGTTGATTCCGCAGTGCTCAGGGCACGACGACTGCATGCCAAGAGCAAAGCCCAAAACACTTCCGGTTTTTTGATCTTTAGCGACAGTGATTGAACCGCCTAGGTCACCATAGCACCCAGTTAATATGTCCTGTAGATAAGCATTTATTTCGGCTTCCATCACTGTTTTGCAAAGCGAGCTTGTTGGACTGGATACGCGCAAAACTTTATTAGCCAGATCTACATAATTTGCCAATGCAAGACTGATAATTGGCCGAACATCACTCTCTGTAATACTGTTCTTTATAATGTACATTTTGCTCCTTGCAATGGCCTTCCGAGCTGTGCGCGCATCGGTGGCTATGATTTGTGACTGAATGTAAAAGGTATGTGTCCTTGCTAAGTTTATCGGCGGGGAGCCGATAAGGTTTAGTGCTGAACCGTAAGTATCACATTTCAGTGATTCTCCTTACCGTATTGCCATCAAGTCATCTGCATCATTCGCGGATATCAGCTATTACACGCGTGGTCCACCATCTTTTCACGCGCACCCCACCTGAGCATGTATTCCTATCGGCCACCTACAACGGTTGAGCACTTGACCAGCCATTTCGTGTTTTATGCACTAGAATCTTTTTATAGGAATTTTTTCAAGGAAGGGGCACATGGATAGCGATTTTGATATCGAGCAGCGGATGATCAGTTTCCTTGCCAGCCAGAGTCATGTGACCCCTTTGGACGGCCATGTCGAACAACCTCCCAATGTCAAAATAGCTGATTATCTGTTTTTCAATAGGAAAGCGATTACCGAACTGAAAACCCTCAAAGTTGACCCCAAGGAAAAGATCTTTGTTCAAGCCACACCCGCTATGGAATCTGAGGATTTTCCTTTGTTGTTTGGAGAATATGATCTTAATACTGCCATCAAAAATATGCCTGGTGGCCAGGTACATCTAAATAAGATTTTTGCAAAAGCCACCACTGTAGTCGAAGGTATATGCCGGAAGGCTAAAGATCAGATCGGTTCAACCAAAAAGCTTCTCAAGCTGGACCCAGAGACACCCGGGATACTTCTAGTCTTGAACGAGACCTTGGAGAGCATACCTGTATCTCAGCTCGTAGACAGATTCAGCTACTGGCTAAGCGGAGGGGGTAAAGATCCTGGACGATTTTCACACATCGATTTCATCATATTGATTCAAACAACGTACCGATTACAGGCAGCTACAGGAAAGCAGGTACCAGCCTTCATAATCAGCAACGGCTTTAATGCTTTTCGACATCATAAAATCGAAGCTGAAATCAGCCTTTTCGTTGAGTCCTGGGCGCACTCTCAAGGGCATAGACATGCTCAGATCCGTGACATAAGCAATACAAAGTTCGAGATTAATCGACCGTTACCGCCACCTCCGAAATCAGGTCAGGATTTCGTAGAGCACAGGTACCGAGCCAGCAGGTACATGCGGGGTTGGACGGAAGAGCATTTCATTCAGCACGGGACAGATGTGATGCAGAAAATGCTCTCGTTGATTCTGAAGGGCGTAGAAAGACCCTCAGAGGCTGACGCTCTGATTTACATGCGACAATTTACTGAATTGCTGGAGGAGAGTCGTTTGCGCGGCTTCGACCTAAAAAAAATCATCAGTCGAATTCCAAGAGCAACATAATTACTAGCGCCTTTCGGCTTGAGGGTGGGAGTGGTTGAGTTAGAACATTGCGCGCGCGTTACTGCCGTCAAGTATCCGATTTTTTCAGAGACTATCGATTCGTTCGAAGCAGGGCCGGTGCTCATCTGCTATCTACCAGCCTTCAAACCTACGGTGCCGATCTGTTGTTTTTGTAGTGATCCTTTAGTGCTTCGTTGCCAGAGAGAACCTCAAATATTATCTGCATCATTAGTATTGGGCCTGGTGTGATCTCATCAGGGTTGATATCAGTGCCATCAAAGTCTGGATTCGTAGATATTTCGACGTTGACGACCCACCAGACCTCGATCTTTCGCATCAGAGTCATGACATCCTGCATTTTTTCCATCAGCGCGACATCTTTTCCCGTCAAAACGATTTCAGGCAACTCATGCGCTAACGAGTTGCGTAGCTGCTTAAGCTGGTCAAAGACGTCAACATCCTTTTGATCAATTGCTTCCGCATCCGCAAGCCACCTCAACGAGGCGTAAAGGGGACTTTTATTAAGTGAGAGGACTTTGAGCTCATAATCTGGCGAGGTAGTGATTCCATCTTCGGTAAAGCCGATGCAATAGAAATCTTTCAACCGACCAACGATGGACTCTTTAAGCATTTCAAAAGCAGTTATGTAGAGAGATGTGGAAACCAATCGCTCCTGCATCACAGCAGGTGTCAGTAAATCCTCCCATTGCTTTTCAATTGTCATAACGCCTCACAGATCAGGTCCTATACGGGGTTCTGCACGCCTTGAGTGCTGGGGCATGTCACATGGAAAGGAGCTAATTCTCACGAACGCAGCCAGCGCTGCGAACTTATTGCCATGAACTGCCTGATCCCGAGGGCCCCACGCTCATTGCGAGCTTTCGACCCCGGCTTCGTCAGGGCTGTAACCACCACCTCGCGACTCGCTTCGTACATCGCAAAAGCATTGAAATCTGAATCAAGCAACACCAGTAGCACAACATCGAAGGGCTGGGCCAAATCAAGCGAGCCCAATCGACCGACCAGTTTCGCCGGGTTCTTTATGTTTGCTTAAAGCCTATCTGTCAAAGAACGGGACATCTCTGGGCGAGTTACGCTCAATCAGGCACGACATCGAGAAGCTCTGGGAAAAGTCTAATCAGGGAGGACTCTCAATCGCTTCGGAACTGCCGCAGTGGGCTCAATGTTTGAACCGACTTCACAAGGCCCCATACAATTTACGTTACCCGATAGGCCTGAACGGGCTTGTTCTACCTGGCGCTCAGCCCATGACTTCAGAGCTAGAGGTTTTGCTAACGACAGTGCGGCAGGCTATCCGGCAGCAAATTTGAACTGTGAAGCGACGCAACGTCCAACGTCATACCGGCATCCGCCGGTGATCGATCCGGCATCGTGAACAAAAACCCCGACTCAAAAAACACTTCGGCACCACCCGCGCCCTGCAAGATTTAGGCGGGCGGCGGGTGCGTCCGCGCCGCAACACACCAGCCTAAAATGTCGGACGCTTCCTCAGATATTGGAAGGGTTTCACGCGTTTAACAGCGCGTGTTTAAAGACACTCAGTGTTACGTCCCGAAGGCTACAAATCCTTGCGCCGTTACCTACGGTTAAGACAGAATCCGCCGGCTTGTGCGGCTATGGAGTGGGCTATATCGTTTCCCTGTCACTGAAAAAACAGTGATCGGGTTTGGTAGCCCGTCTGCAAATAGCCGTATGGCAACACCTTATGCAGTCTCTTTTTTTGGGCTCGGCTTTATATGGTGGTCATGCGTGGGGCTCCTTTGTGAGCGCCGGGTTTCCTATTGCAGCCGGTCTACCAACCCGCGTATGGCCGCCACCCTCGTTTGGTAGCAAGGGTGATGGCTCCTTAAAATCTGCAGTAGGAGCTTCATCTATGTTCAAAGTTACACCCAATCCGCCGGACACCAATCCGGCATCGCCGTACGAGTCTGTCGACTCAAAAAAACTCAATGAGGCCGCCGAGCGCGCCCTCGATTTCTATCTCAATCCGGCAGCGCTCATGAACAACACTCCACGCAAACCGAGCACTATTTTTATGATCGCGCCAGACATCGACCATGAAACCTTGCTGGTTCAAACGTGTGAGAACTTGGCATCGGCCAGTGTCATGGCCGGTGACGTGGCGGCATTGGTAGAAGGTCCCCATCGGCATACCCTGTTGGCACTTCAGCAGGTCATCATGCTGGGGGAACTGGCGGCGAACCGAATGCTGGACAACTTCGTTCCACCTAAGTAATCACTGCTCCCCTTAGCGAGGACTTGCTCCTCGCTAAGGGGAAGCGAAGCCATGATGTCCGCTGACTGACTCAACTTTCGAAAGCCTCCCCCACGCCCCTCTGAAACCGCGCCCGATACCGCCCCGGACTCTCCCCCGTCCACTTCTTGAACGCCCGATGAAACGCACTCGGCTCCTGAAAACCCAGCTGCTCGGCAATGTCGCTGATACTCGCCCGACTCTCACGTAACTGCTCAAACGCCACCCCACGCCGCACTTCATCCTTGATCTCCTGATACGAACACCCTTCCCGTTCCAGTTTGCGGCGGAAGGTGCTGGGGCTCAGGTGTTGTTCCAGGGCAAACGCCTGCAAGGTCGGCCATTGGCTGTAATGGCTGTTACGCAGGCGCTGATGGACTTGTGACGCGAGGCCATGCTGGTTACGGAAACGGATCACCAGCCATTGCGGCGCCGTGCGCAGGAACACTTTCAGTGAGGCCAGGTCCTGGACCACCGGGAGGCGCAGGTAGTGGCTGGCGAATTCGATTTCGGTGCGTTCGGCGCCGAAGGTCAGGTTGGGGCCCCAGAGCAATCGGTCATCGCTGAGGGGAACGCGCTCATGGCGAAAATCTGCGCGGTCAATGGGGATGCGCCGCCCGCCCAGCCAGCACAACAGGCTGATCATCAACACCAGAAACGTCTCTTCACCGAAACGGCTGGCGTCTTCGTTTTGCGCGTGGGTGTCGAGGCTGATGATGGCGCGTTTGCCGCGCACGGTCAGCGTGCCGCGAAAGTCGCGCAGGAACAGCGCGAAGTTGGCTAGGCATTGGCGCATGGCTTTGTGCAGGTCGGGTTCCTGGATCAAGGCGCGGCAGATCAGCGCGAAGCTGCCGGGCGGCATGCCGTGGGAGTCGAGGCGGAAAAATTCGTCGTCCAACGTGCGGATCTGAATCAGCCACAGCGCGGCAAACGCGCTCGCCGGCACTCGTGCGGTCGGCTGCTCGATCAATGCCGGGTCGATGCCAGCCTCTTCCAGCGCAGCTCGCGAGCGCTGCGGATTGTCCCCTTGCCAATGGATCATCGCCTGCACGAAATAGGCCGCCACCGAGTCCTTTTCCCGCATTTGAACGCTTCTCTCCTCATCGCCCGAATGGCAAAAAACACCAGCACCGTTGAACAGTTGCGGCATAGGACAACTGCCCTGCCGGTTCTAGACTCGCGGCCAATAGTACGCCTTCGGCCGTTGCGGCGGCCAAGGTATCGCAAGGTTGATCGGAAGGACGGGTACATGAATCTGCAAAACATTGGCGTGATCGGCGCGGGCACCATGGGCAACGGCATTGCACAAGTCTGTGCGCTGGCCGGTTTAAACGTGACCTTGCTCGACATCTCCGAAAGCGCCCTGCAAAAGGCGCTGGCCACCGTCGGCAAAAACCTCGACCGGCAGATCGCCAAGGAAACCCTGACCGAAGCGCAAAAGCTCACCGCCCTCGACAAAATCCGCACCAGCACCGATTACAGCAGCCTCCAGAACGTGCAACTGGTGATTGAAGCCGCCACCGAAAACCTCGACCTGAAACTGCGCGTGCTGCAACAGATCGCCGCACAGGTCAGCGCCGAGTGCGTGATCGCCTCCAACACCTCGTCGCTGTCGATTACTCAACTCGCCGCCAGCGTCAGCCAGCCTGAGCGCTTCATCGGCCTGCACTTCTTCAACCCGGTGCCGGTGATGGGCCTGATCGAAGTGATCCGAGGCCTGCAAACCAGCGACGCGACCCACGCCTTGGCGCTGGACATGGCCACCACTCTCGGCAAAACCGCGATCACCGCCGGCAACCGCCCGGGCTTCGTGGTCAATCGGATTCTGGTGCCGATGATCAATGAAGCGATTCTGGTGTTCCAGGAAGGGCTGGCCAGCGCCGACGACATCGACGCCGGCATGCGCCTGGGCTGCAACCAGCCCATCGGCCCGCTGGCATTGGCCGACCTGATCGGTCTGGACACCGTGCTGGCGATTCTCGAAGCCTTCTACGACGGTTTCAACGACAGCAAATACCGCCCCGCTCCGCTGCTCAAGGAAATGGTCGCCGCCGGCTACCTGGGACGCAAGTCAGGACGTGGCTTCCATGCCTATGCCTGAGCGTTGCTCGCGCTTCGCCGAGTACCGGGACCAAGTGTTGGAGTTGTTTGCCAGCAAGGGGTTCGGGCAGGTCGGCATGCGTGAGCTGGCAACGTGCCTGGGGTTGTCCCCGGGCTCGTTGTATCACCATTACCCGAGCAAGCAGCACTTGCTGCTCGACCTGATCGAGGAGTTCTACGAGGAACTGCTGTCGACCCTCGGGCGCATCGATCAAAAGGCCTCGGCCAAACGCGACAAATTGCCGAACCTGATCCGCGTACACCTGAATCTGCACCGGGAAATGCCGTGGCATTTTCGCCTGGCGGAGCGCGACAGCGGCTGCCTGAACGAAGAGCAACAAGCGCGTGTTCGCCAGTTGCGCGAGCAATACGAACGCACGTTGCTGAAGATGCTCGGCGCCCCGTCCCGTCTCGGCGAACAGGGTTTGATCGCCACGGGACATGCCATCGCCAACCTGTTCAACAGCGCACCCGGCTGGCTGGCGCAGCATCCGCTGGAGGAAGCGCAGCGCGATGAGTTACTGGAAAACCTGGTGATGGGTGCTGTCGAACGCTTGCTGCGCCCATCACCTGCCGCCCGAGCGGTGGCCTGACGACCAGCGTTACTTCAGTGCCAGCGCTAACCACTCCGGTTAGGCCGTCGCCGCATCACTGCCGGACTTCTCCATATGCTCGCCTATGGCCGTGGATGGTCGACCGCGAAAAAATTGTGACCTGAAGTGAACGTACATTGCCATACGACTTAACCTCCTACATTCTCCCTCTAAGCCAGAAAGCCGCGAGCGAGCTCCATTCCCCTGTTTCGTTAGCTTGATGACTTGCCAAGAAAATCCGCCCCTCAACTGCTGGCAGAAGCCAACGGATCAGGGGATTTACTTAAAAATGAAGGTCGCTGATCAAAAGTCAGGCGACAAGGGAAGCGTAGAAAAGGATGTCGATCTCAAGTCTGGAAGTCTTGGACATTCCGCTGGGACTTTTCCTACAGGGGGACCCCATCGATGATCCGGACATCAAGGGTCAGCACCCGCTGTTCTACGGGACAATTACCGGGCTAAAGGGATACAAACGCGGCCTTCATGCCTATGTAAAATTCCTTCCGGCGGAGCGCTTGTTCGCAGAAACGATGAGCGCCACAATCGGACGGTATTTTGGCCTCCCAATTCCCCTCACCGCGCTAGTCATCACAAGAGGCGAGTCACTCGGGCGAGGACCAGGCAAGTGCATTGCCCTCGCCAGCATCGACACAAATGCCATTCCTTTCAGTCGTGCTATCAAATTCGACAAAGTCTCGCACCTCCTGAACAAATGGTCTCATCTTCACGCAGCAATCGTATTTGACGAGCTAGTCGCCAACACGGATAGGAATCTGCGGAATTTGCTTGTCGGTGCCGACGGTACAATTTGGCTGATCGACCATGAAGAAGCTTTAGCTTCACCCGTGCCCGAGGCCGGAAAAAACATCCAGAATCGCTTGCTGCAAATGGTGATCGGTGAGGTCACCGTTTTCGAGCGTCACCTGTCTGCCAAAAAGCTCAAGAACAGCTCTGCCCCCATATACGACGCAGATTTCCGAAAATATGCGGCAGCTAGCCAGCCGGAGTATTGCCAGGTATCTATTGAGCACGTTGACCGGGTGGTGGAATTCCTTGAGTCCCGAGTCCATCATATGGGTGTGCTAATGGATAGCGCGCTTGGTGTAAAACAAAACAGTTTGGCGATCTAACAAGATGCTTCCAGATCTTTCTGACTTCCCAAGTTTTCCAGAGTATGAGGCCGATTGGGCTCCCATTTACCTTGAGCCCATCGTCCAATCGGGAGAACGCCTGACAATCGCGGTTGTTGCGAAATCGAGCACCGGCGTCGACGGTTGCCTGGCAATTAGTGAAAAAGCATTAAAGTGCCTGTATGGAGCCTCTGCAACAGGAATGCGGCAAATGATGGAGATGGCTCTTAACAGAGCCCTTGAGTTTGCAGAGAACGGCTTTGAGGGCAGTTTTTCAGCAGGTATCCACGGGGTTTCCGTTGGGAAAATCCGAAAGGGTCTAGGTGTGAACATGAAGCATATTCTTCAGCAGGCGTGCAGCCTCACATCAAGCCTCTCCTCAGTTCACTCCGACGCTATTGAAGAAGAAGACGCTGAAGACGATCCGATCGTTTACGAACAGAATCTGGGTCAGCTTCGCTCCGACATACAAGAGCGTGTCCTTGGAATATTGCCTAGGCTACGGGACCGTTTCAACCTTCCACTCCACACCCAAGCGATGCAGGGATCCCGGGGTAGCTTATTTTTTTCCGGGAACAAAATGGTCGCTAGTCTGGCAAAAATAAAACCCTCAAAGCAGATTAGCCGCCATGTCGATGGCGCCAAAAGTCGCTTGTGGGATCTCCACTTTGTAAAACACAAAATCGCCGATGCGCCTCAAGACAAATGCACCCTTTTCATCTGGACGCCAAAGTCACTTGATCGATTCGATCGAGCGCTAATTACCGAATATGAGCAAAGTCTCGAAGATCTTCAGCGCCAAAGCTTGGAGGACGGCATTGAGCCCCGCGTGTTTTTTGGAGCTGAGGAAGCGGCCGAAGCAATTATCGACTACGAGCGTGCTGCTTAATCAATTATTGAAACACCACAAAATAGGCAAACCATCTGCTTAGCTGCCCCTCCGGGCATGTTATTGCCAAATTCGCAATAGCTTGTCCCGTTGGGCAGACGCAGCATGGGGCAGCCGAGAGCACGTAGTATTGTTAAAAATACTTTGTCTTCGGCGTCGTCACGCATCAATGAAGCAATAAGCCCCGCCCCTTCCATAGAAAAACCGTCTAAACAAACTCTGCACAACCGCGCATCTAACGCTTTGCTATTTGGAGTCAATTCAAAGGCCAAAGTGGGACTCCAGTCCCTCGGTTACCGGGAGCAAACATGAAAATCAATCCCTACCTCATCTTCAACGGCGACTGCAAAGCTGCCTTCACCTTCTATGAACAAGCCCTGCAAGGCCAGATCGAAATGATGATGACCTTCGGCGAAAGTCCGGCGCGCGAGCACTTTCCCGCGGACTACCACAACCTGATCATCCATACCCGTCTGGCGGTGGGTGATCAGGCGATCATGGGTTCGGACACCACACCTGATCGTCCTACTGATGAAATGAGCGGTTGCTCGGTCTCGCTGAATGTCGACAGCATTGCCGAAGCCGAGCGTGTCTTCGGCGCCTTATCGGACGAAGGCAAAGTTCAAATGCCATTGGAAGCCACTTTCTGGGCGGCACGCTTCGGCATGCTGGTGGACCGCTTCGGTGTGTCGTGGATGGTGAACTGCGAAAAGGATCAGTGACTGTTCAGGCCTGAAAAAGCCCAGCCTGAAAGGGCTGGGCTGACGCAGAAGTGCCTAACCCTTCACGCACACCACCTGACGCAAGGTGTGCAGCACTTCCACCAGCTCGCGCTGGGCGTGCATGACGTGGTCGATGTCTTTGTAGGCCATCGGTATTTCATCGATCACCGACGCATCCTTGCGGCATTCGACGTGGGCGGTGGCGCGGATCTGGTCGGCGACGGTGAACAGGCTTTTCGCTTTGGTGCGGCTCATCACGCGGCCGGCGCCGTGGCTGCAGGAGCAGAACGATTGCTCGTTGCCGAGCCCGCGAACGATGAAACTCTTCGCGCCCATCGATCCCGGAATGATCCCCAACTCGCCCTTCTGCGCTGACACCGCGCCCTTGCGGGTGACCAGAATGTCCTGACCAAAATGCCGTTCTTTCTGCACGTAGTTGTGGTGGCAGTTCACCGCCTCCAGGGCGACGTCGAACGGTTTGCTGATCACTTTGCGTGCTGCCTGAATCACCGCGTGCATCATCAATGCACGGTTCTGTCTGGCGAAATCCTGGGCCCAACCGACAGCTTCGACGTAATCATCAAAATGCCGGCTTCCTTCTTCGAAATACGCCAGGTCACGGTCCGGCAGATTGGCGAGGTGCTGGCGCATGTCGGCCTGGGCCAGTTGAATGAACAGGTTGCCAATGGCGTTGCCGACCCCGCGTGAACCGCTGTGCAGCATGAACCAGACCTGGTTGGTTTCATCCAGGCACACCTCGATAAAATGGTTACCGCTGCCCAGCGTGCCCAAGTGTCCACGGTTGTTGGTGCTGGCGAGTTTCGGGTACTTGTCGGTGATCGCCTTGAACCGTGGACTCAAGGCAGCCCAGGCATGATCGGCCTGTTTCGGAACGCTGTCCCAGGCACCTTTGTCCTTGATGCCACGACCAACCGTGCGGCCATGGGGCACCGCTTTTTCGATCGCGCAGCGCAAACCATGCAGGTTGTCCGGCAAATCAGCGGCGGTCAGCGACGTGCGCGCGGCGATCATGCCGCAGCCAATATCCACGCCGACGGCGGCCGGTATGATCGCGCCCACGGTAGGAATCACACTGCCGATGGTCGAGCCCTTGCCCAGGTGCACGTCGGGCATCACCGCCAGATGTTTGAAGATGAACGGCATCTTCGCGGTGTTGATCAATTGCTGCCTGGCTTCGCTTTCTACCGGGACGCCTTCGGTCCAGAGTTTGATCGGTTTGCCGTTGGCGACTTCCAGCACTTGGTAGCTCTGCTTTTGCATAATGTCCGGTCTTTTCTCAACTGCCTGCACCGCCATGTGCTTCCTCAAAGAAGTAATCTTTCCAGCTGTCAGCCTTGTTTTTCAGCACGCCAAGCGCCTGCAGTTGCTCGGCGTAGATAAAGGTGCGCTGTGGCACCACGGTAAAGTCGATTTCGGGGTCGGCGACAATTTTCTCTACCAATGGCAAGGATAGTTTCGATTGCTCCACGCGGATATAGGTCTGGGCGGCTGCGGGCTTGTCGGCCTTGATGATTTTCTCGGCCTCGGCCAGCGCCGCGTAGAACGCCTTGTAGGTTTTCGGGTTTTCGTCGTGGAATTTCTCGGTGGTGTACAGCACGTTAAACGTGGCCTGGCCACCCAATACATCGTAGGAACTCAGCACCTTGTGCACGCTGGGACTTTGCAGTTCCTGATACTGGAACGGCGGGCTGGAAAAATGTGAGTTGATCTCCGAACCGCCAGCAATCAGCGCCGACGTCGCATCCGGGTGCGCGAGGCTGATCGAGATGTCGTCAAACTTTTTGAAGTTCTCAGCGCCGAACTGCTTGGCCGTTTCGATCTGCAACGTGCGCGACTGGAAACCTACACCCGCCGCCGGTACGGCGATGCGATCCTTTTCAGTGAAGTCCTTGAGGCTTTTCACATTCGGATTATTGGTCAGCAGGTAGTTAGGCATCGAACCCAGCGACGCGATGGCCTTGACGTTTTGCTTACCCTTGGTCCGGTCCCAGATCGTCAGCATCGGCGGCACGCCGGCCGACACCACATCCAGCGCACCGGCCAGCAGCGCCTCGTTCATCGCCGTGGCACCGGAGATGCTGTTCCAGTCGACCTTGATGTCGAGTCCCTGCTCCTTGCCATGTCTCTCGATGAGCTGCTGATCGCGCACCACATCCAGGATCAGGTAACCGATGCCAAATTGCTGGGCAATGCTGATCTTGCCTTCGGCCTGAACGCCGCCGCTGAGTAACGCACTCATCGCCGCCACGGTGGCTGCCAACAGGGTCAACGGGGAGCGTTTGAAAGGAGTCACCATGAAAACCTCAACGTGATTGGAAGAACCATCGCGGCACTGAGCCGCCGACAAAAAAAAGCGGCCGAAGCCGCTAATACCCGTAAATCAAAACGCAGAACCTGTGGGAGCGTGGCTTGCCCGCGAAGAACGATGACGCAAAATACCTGAAAAACCGCGGTGCATTCTCCGCGGGCAAGCCACGCTCCCACAGGATTTTCGTCGCTCGTGACTTACCGGCATTAGCCGAGGCCGCAGATGTAGAATTTCGAACGGGCTCTTCAGAGCTTGGCGATCGACACTTCGGTGGATTTGACGAAAGCAATCACCTCGCTGCCCACTTTCAATTCAAGGTCGCGCACCGAGCGAGTGGTAATCACCGAGGTGACAATGCCGGACGCGGTTTGTACGTCGATTTCGGACACCACTTCGCCCGTCACTATTTCCTTGATGATGCCTTTGAACTGGTTGCGGACGTTGATCGCTTTGATGGTCATGTTGAGGCTTCCTGTCTGGTGTCGGACACATCCGCATGGATGCGCAGGCCTTCAAAGTGCACCACCTCAACCGACAACAAAAGGAATATATAATTATCTATTTATAGCTTTATGGAATATCAAGAGCTAAGCGCAGGCTCTCCTAATCTTAAAATGGCGCTGCACATTCATAAGAACCAAAAGGCATTAATAAAAACAAAATCAGTATTTATAGTTATAAAAATATCCTTGTACTCTCAGGTCATCCCGTCATTCATCACCACAGTGAAGTGCCCCATGAATCCGACTGACAACCTCATCGACTTCGCCAGCTACCGCAAACGCAAACGCAAACAGGCTCAGCAACGGGCGCGGGCCATGTGGGAAATGTATGCACGCAACGCCGGCTTACAGGCCTTTCAGTGGGTTCAGGCATGCCAATCGACCGAGACACGCCAGGCGTGAACGCGAACGAACCCTCGCGCTTTCTGGCGAGCGCCGACGCACCTGTGCTGGACTTGAATAACCTTGAGCATCTGGAAGAAGACCCGATCTGCGAGCGTGTCGCGCAGAACCTGCAACGTCTGCGAAGCAAGCGTGTCCCTCGACGCCCTGGCCCGACAATGTGGTGTGAGCCAGACCATGCTCGCTCAGATCGAATCGGGGCGCAGCGTGCCCTCGATCAAGGTGCTGTGCAAAATCGCCAAGGGCCTGAAAGTTTCGGTGGTTGCGTTTCTTGAGCATCGGGCCTTCGAAGGCGTGGCGGTGCTGTCGGCCAGCCAGAGCAAACGCCTGGTCAGTGCCAGCGGTGCGTTTGTCAGTCGCGCGCTGTTTCCGTTCGACGTGGCACGCCAATCAGAGTTTTACGAGCTGCGCCTGAGCCCTTTGGGCGAAGACGTTTCCGAGGGTCACGGTCCCGGTGTTCCGGAGAACCTGGTGGTGTCTCAAGGCGTGCTGGAAATCAGCGTCAACGACGCGGAGGGTGTCCCTGATTTTGTGTAAACGGGATTTCTATTAAACCGTTAACAGCCGATCTTCAAACTGGATACTGAAGCGATTCAAAGCCGCTTTCCAGTCCCGGATCGGCATTGTCCACTTTTTGCTGATGTTGTTCAGCGCCAGATAAAACAGCTTCATCACCGCCTCGTCGGTCGGAAATGACGCACGCGTTTTGATCACTTTACGCAGACTCATGTTGATCGATTCGATGGCATTGGTGGTGTAGATCACCTTGCGAATTTCGGCTGGATAGTCAAAAAACGGAATCACCCGAGCCCAGTTTCGTCGCCATGACAGGCTGATCGATTGGTACTCGGCGTCCCATTTGGCTTCAAATTCGCAGAGCCGTTGCTCAGCCAGCTCGGCGGTGGCCGAGGTGTAAATCAGCTTGAGGTCAGCCGCGACTTCCTTCTGCCGTTTCCACGATACGAAGTTCAAACTGTTGCGCACCATGTGCACGATGCACAGCTGAACGACGGCTTTTGGGTAAACCGTTTCAATCGCCTCAGGGAAGCCTTTGAGGCCGTCCACGCAGGCGATGAAGATGTCCTGCACGCCCCGATTCTTGAGTTCGGTCACCACTTGCAGCCAGAATTTTGCGCCTTCGGTTTGAGCGATCCACAAGCCCAGCACCTCTTTGTGACCCGCCATGTTGACGCCGATGGCCAGATAAACCGCCTTGTTGCGCACGGCGCCGGCATCGCGCACTTTGACGTGAATGCAGTCCAGATAGAGGATCGGGTACAGCGCGTCCAGCGGCCGCGCCTGCCAGAGTTTGACCTCATCACTCACCGCGTCGGTAATCGCCGAGATCAGGCTGGGAGAGACCTCGGTGCCGTACATTTCCTGCAAGTGCGCCTGAATTTCTCTGACACTCAAACCGCGAGCGTACAGCGAGATGACTTTGTCATCGAAGCCCGTCCAGCGGGTTTGATGCTTGGCCACCAACTGCGGCTCGAAGGACGCCTGCCGGTCGCGAGGGATGTCGAGCGGCAGTTCGCCGAAGTCGCCCTTCAGGGTTTTACCGCTGTGACCGTTGCGCGCATTGGCGGCGGTGTTGGTGATCGTCGCGCTTTTGTCGTGCCCCAGGTGTTCGGTCATCTCGGCTTCAAGGGCCCGCTCGACCAGCATCTTGGTGAGCTGTTTGAGCAGGCCGTTTTCGCCGATGAGATCTTCGGGCTTTTTGTAATTGGCCAACAGACTGTCGGCCAGTTTAACCAGCTCAGGATCAGGCTTGACTCGTTTGGCTCGCTTGGGTTTTGACTCGGTCATTGGATTTCCTTGGGGTAGGCAGTCTCCTGCCAAATGACCGTTTACACAAAACTAATTACACCCTCACGACGCGCGTTACCTGCTGTCCACCGGCGACTCGATTCTGTTTTATGCCGACCAGCCCCACCGCTATCGCAACCCCGCCGACAGCGAAGCGGTGGCGTATCTGGTGGTCACTTACCCGGAACGGCTGGACTGAACAACACCCCTGTGGAAGCGAGCCTTTGTGGCGAGGGGATTTATCCCCTTTCGGCTGCGAAGCAGTCGCAAGTTCAGGGCCGCTTCGCGACCCAACGGGGATTTGTGGTGTTGCGGAAATGAAAAAGCCTCCGTGACCATAGGGCCGCGGGGGCTTTTTTTGTGCCGCCCGGGATCAGCAGGTGCAGCACATCAGCGGCATGCCATTGCAGCTCATCATCATCGGCATGCTGCAGTCGTTCATCATCTTCATCATCAGGGTGCAGCAGTTTTTCATCATGTCCATGTTCATGCCGGCCATCGGCATGATTTTGCACATCATGCAGTCGGCCATCAGGGTGCATTCCATCACGCACTTCATCGACAGCATCGGCATGCCCATCATCGGCATTGGCATCATGGTGCTCATCATCGGCATGGCCATGCTCGCCTGGGACATGCACATCATGCTCATGTTGCCGCAATGCATCATCATCGGCATGCCGCAGTTCATCATCTGCATCATTTCAGCGCTGTTCTTGAACATGGCCATGTCCATGCCAGCGGCCGGCATCATTTTGCACATCATGCCGTCGTCCATCATTTCGCAGCTCATGGTCGCCATCATCATCGGCATGCCCATCATCGGCATCATCGGCATGTTGGCGTTCATCGGCATTTGCATCTGCATGGCGTTCATCATGGTGTGGCTCCCTGAAGGATGGATAGTAGGACAAAGCTGATGGAGCGGATTCTAAGCAATGGCCCACACACAACAAGATGACGATCAAACAGCTGGAATGAATGCTGGAGCAACATTAACGGGATCAACAGGACACTCACGTCCGTCACAACGAACGTGTGGCTTTTATGACAGATGCCAGGCGAGTCCCAGCGTATTTTCCAAGGTTATGGATATGCGAGCGAAGCCTATATAAATAACCGAAGGAAATAATCGTTCTAAACAGCGTCGCGAATTTTGCGTTCTCAAGCATGAGTCCAGAGTGAAAACGCCTGAACGTGGAGGATATCGGCCTCCCTTGAATTCAATACGGGATCAATAACTCCACCCACAACTCATCCGGTGCATAACTCAGACTGGCCGGGTTATTCGGGTCTGTCGGTGAATCATTGAAGGCTTGGATTTCGCTTGCGGGTTGACCATCACATGAAACAACCCGCTGTCGGGTACGTTGTTGCAGCGCACTCAGCAGATCCGGATAGGGCATTTTCCAGTCTTTGCCTTTCGCGACATCAGCACCCACCGGGATCATCGCCACCAGCCGGGGATCGTGCATTTTCTCCAACCCTGCCGCACGAGCGGTGGCGTTATGGCTGCAATGGTGGCCGACTTTGTAGAGAGTCACCCGTGCAAGGATGTCATCGCGGGTCAGCGGCGCGGGGTTTCCTGCCACCCCCGCTTTGGGATAAGTCTGATCTCCCCAGGACATCCAGTTACCCACTTGGGCATCACCGGGAAAAAGCAGGATCTGTCCGTCGGGCAGTTCGAAAGCCAGGACCAGGCTTGTGTTGTTGGTGTCCGAGTCCATCTTCAAGGCCAGGGTTTGCGCCCCATCCAGCCATTCGTCTTCCATGCAACGCCATTGGTTTTCGCTGCTGAAATAGCGCTGCTCGACACTGGCCGAATCTTCATCCTCCCCGCTATGGTTCTCGGAATCGCTTTGCGCCTTTGCGTACGTACGCTGATAAGGAGGGGCAAACGGAATATCGGCACCGGTTGGAAGCACACCTTTGAGCAGGAGTGTCCGCGCCTCCAATGCCATGGCTTCGTCCAGACTGGTCATGTAGACCTCTTTACCCGCCCCTGCGCTCGGCAAGTCCTTGCGCAAACGCTCTTCGGATCGCGGCGGTCCCATGACGTACGCCTTGAGCGTTTCGATGACGACCGGTCGCACCACATCACCGGGCTCCAGGTACCGGATCGCCTTCGATCCCGCCTTGGCTTCGAGTTTTGCGATGGTCGTGCGCTTGTCCTTGTTGGCTGCAGCGGCAAGCGGCTCGATAAATGCCGACAGGCCATGCACCGTCTTGATTCGCGCATCCTCGTGCAATGCGGTACCGCTCCCACTCAGGCCGACGACACTGGCCAACGCCACTTTCGCCCTTTTAAAGCGGGCATGCAGCGCTACGGCCTGGGCATCATTCAAGTTCTCGGTCCAGGCCAGCCAGAGTTCACCGATGCGAAAATCGTCGCCAAAAAAACGTGCTTGCTCATAGAGGAAGCCGGAAAGGTGATCATGATGTTCGTGGGTCACCACCACCAGGTCCAGCACGCCGCCAGTGGTCTTGTGAATGTCGTCGACGATGCGCGCCATTTTCAGTTTGCCGTCCTTCGCCCCTTGAAGCACGCCACAGTCGATCAATACGTGGCGAGTTGCCCCGGCTTCCGGGTAGCGAAGCAGAAAGCAGTCGCCGAGAATTCCGCGGTACACGCGAATCGCTACCTTGCCCTGCAAATCAGCCTGGGTCATGGCGTCACACTCCACGGTGGGTCATGGCAAAAGGGTTGTCGTCCGGGCTCGGCTGTCGATAGGTCAGGGCGAGACCGTCATTGCCGGTTTGCAGGAAACGTCGCTGGGCGTCCAGACGCTCATTGTCATTGATGCGCTTGCGGATCACGTAGCGCAGGCTGCCATCACGCAGATCAATGATCAGTGTCGCGCCGCCTCGAAACGTAAAGTCATATTGGCTGTGACCTTTCTCGCGGGTTGGTTGCAGATCCTCTTTACGTTGTTGCTCGACATCGAAGTCGCCGCGACGACGTTGAGTAATCTCGACGACCAGTTGCCGAAGATCCTGCCCGTCCGGCCCTGCCCTGCCCTGCCCTGCGACAGGTTCGGACCGAGTGCACTTCCACGGCCGGTTGAACGCCATCCCCTCCGATGAACAATGACCCTTGCATCCTTGTTGCATCCGGATGGGCCGCGAAGTAAATCCCTAATACTTTCTCCCATTCAGCGTCGTGATCTGACTCTTCCATCAGCCAGCTCCACACAACTTGTCGATTGTGTTCTGACTGGAGATACGCGTTGCCCCGCAGGTACTGTGGCGTGAGATCAAGCGATCCCCCCGGCCACTTCCGATTTGGTTTCGCGGGTGCTTTGAAGTCGAGCAGGTCATCGGCCGTCAGTTGAAGTTCGTCTGTCTGATAACCCTTCAGTGATTCCCAAAGCAGGCTGTCCGGCGCCAGCGACAAACACTTGTCCGGAAAAATGCCGCGCCGGCGAAAGGCCTGGATCACTGCCAGGCGATAGTGCATGCGGTCATCTGGCACAAGGTCGTTATCGGCCGTGACGATCGCCCGCAGAAACTCACCAAAATGCACATCCACCGGCGGCAAATAATCCAGTGCACGAATGCACATACGCAGTACATGATCGGCAGACTTAACGGTTTCGCGGGTCAGGCGTGCGATCAGTTCTGTCGACAAGTTTGCCGTCGACGTCTTGTCATGCCCTGCCAGCCGAAAAAGATCGGTCGTGCGTTGCTCATAAATGGTGATAAAGGCGTCGAAAACAGCGGCGACCAAGATCGCGCCCCGCTCATGCGGTTCGCTCAACCGCGAAAGGCGTGTCGGGTCCGGCAAGCCGTCCTGGCCTTTTTCGTCGATGGCTTCGCGCAATGCCGCATAACGGCCCGAAGCCTCACCGAACTGGCGAGCCAGGCCACTCAACCAGGAGCGCTCACTCAAGTTGCCACGGCGTGCCTCCAGCTGACTGGAGACAACTTCGGGCAAGGTGAAATGCATCAACAGCGCAACAATATCGGCAAAGGCTTTATGAAACGCCAAACTATCGACGCTGGTCGACTCGACGAAACGACGGTGCAGGCCGTCCAGAATGGCGTGGGTTGTTTCATGCGCGACAATATCGCGGGACAGCGCCGTGAATATCCAGCCACCCGGCAAGTTCACACCGGCATCGCTCAGCAAGCTTTGAAGTAACCGAACAACAACGCCTTTTTCGCCGGGCTGTAATAGGCATTGGCCTCGCGCAACGCGTGGGGATAGATACGTAATCGTCGTACATAGACGTGAGTCGGTTTGTTGCGCTCATCGTCGACAACCCTGGGTGACCAGAACACCTTGCGGCCCAACGCTCGCTCGAACAATCTGATGGTTTTCATCGCAACAGTAAAGACCATTTGCTGATGGAAACGCGGGTCACCCTCGGAGGGCGCGATGCCGTCCTGGGCCAACAAATACGGGTTATTCAAATCCACCGGTTTGTAGAGTTGGCCGCTGGTGGGATCAACATCGATGACTTCCAGATACTCGTTTACAGGTCCCGGCAAGAGATCGGTTTCCCAGCGCTGCTCCCAAGGCAACTCGATGGTGGCGTGGTTGATCCCAACCGTTTCCATTTGAGTCGAGGCTTGCGGGTCGAACGCATAGACCCGCAGTTTGCGCATTGGCGGTGGCGGGTAGTCGGACTTATCCACTGCGGATCTCCTTGTCTGACGAACTAGCGTTAGAGCGGCCGCCCCAGTGGCATAAGGTCTAGTCGGCGGGAAGCGCCGGGTCAAGTTGATGGTTTTTTTGTCCGCGATAACCATTCGTCGTATATCAAAACCTGGCGCGTAACAGGCGCCCCTGTCTGGCTTAGGGATTGCACAAGCCGGTCATGCAGCCCCAGAACGACGTAATTCTGACGCGGCGGCAATCTAATTAACGCTTGGTCAGTCCCCCCGGAGATGTAACGTGTCAACTCTCAATGAAATCGCAGCGAACCACGCGAGAATGGCTATGGCAAAGGCAGCAGAGTCGACCGGGCTGAGTGAGCGACACCTTCAAATCGTCGGTAGCGTCGAAATCCGCACCCCTGATGAGCAACCGCACGTTCCACTGCACTTTATCACTGTGGCGCAGGACAACCACCTCGCCCAGGCGGCTGGCTACTAACGCTGACCCTGTCGAAAAAAACCCGGTGCAATACCGGGTTTTTCTTTAGTTCTTTGTGATCAACCCGAAGCCCTATCACTACGCCTTGCCCGCGACTTGCGTCGACGCAGCCTAAACTCAAGTGACCACGAACTCGCCGACGATTGGCGGATGAGGCACTGCCATGTTCGAAACCTCAGAGGTCACGCGCGTAAAGCGCTACGCCGAAAACACTGCCGGTCGAGATTTCGCCGTCGGCGACATTCATGGCCATTTCACTCGGTTGCAGGCTGCTCTGGAAGGAGCCGGGTTCAACCCCACGGTCGATCGCCTGTTCAGCGTTGGCGACCTGATTGACCGCGGGCCCGAATGCCGTAATGCGCTCGATTGGCTGGACAAGCCGTGGTTCCATGCAGTGCGCGGCAACCATGACGACTACGTGGTTCACTTCGATACCTGCGACGTCGATAGCTGGATCTACAACGGCGGCTTATGGTTCACGGGCCTATCACTGTCCGAGCAGAATGAATTCGCGGCGAAGTTCGCCGAGTTACCCATCGCCATCGAAGTCGAAACGACACAAGGCCTGATTGGCATCGTGCATGCCGATTGCCCATTTGCATCATGGGAGCGCCTGCGTGAGGAACTGGAATCGCCAGAGAGCAGCCAGCGCCTGATTCAGGTGCAGCACCGCTGCATGTGGTCACGAAGCCGACTCGATCAGTGGGAGATGCATGGCGTTGAGGGTCTACGTGCATTGATCGTTGGGCATACACCGATACGAAAACCGGTCAGGCTTGGCAACGTGATTCATATCGACACCGCCGGATGGAAGCCGGAGGTGGGTTACTTCACCCTTTTGAATCTCGATACGCTTGAAGCCGCGGTTTGACGTATTTTTGTCGATTCAGGTGTCGCACCCTTTATGAGAAACGAGTAGAACGCCAGTTGCATGGCCAGGACGAAGAAGAAAACAGGTTCGACAGGCCAATGAAAGAAGATCGCTGCACCCCAGCAAAGCAATAAAACGAAGGCAGCGATCAAACAATGTCGCCTCGTTATTCGATTCGACACTTTCACTGTCCATGTAATGAAATTTGAGTACCGACTCATTCCGCCCTTATCCTTCCCTGGTTCGGCGTCATTGTATTAGCCGCGTAAAAGTCTTACATGCAAAAAATGATGGCACCTGTGCTCACGTAGCGAGGCTTATTGGGCTTTCTCATACTTACCGTTCGTCCTGACATCAGCACGTTCACTCTCCGTGCTCTTCCAATGCATACATTCACTCGCACAGTAGGCGCAAACGATGAACAGCAAAATTGCCGCTCTCATGCTCGCGGGGCTTCTGCCGATCTGCTCGGTTTACTCGCTCGCAGCCGAGAAGAATACGGAAGACGCTACTATTCCGCCGAGTGCTCTTCCGGGACTTAATCAGGGGGGTGAGTCAAACGCGGAAAAGGCGGACAAAAAAGGGGAGGAAGCTGCGGGTTCCAATTCTGGTGCAGAGTCGGAGGAAATGGACAAAGACGCAGCGACTTCAAGTGACTCGGGGGATGAAGTAACGAAGCCAAAGCAATAGTGGCGAGCCCTTGTGCGGGTTTTGCGCAAGCCTGGAACGAGGAAGGGGACCAAGCCACTAAGTACTTGATCCCCTTACGAAAAATGGTCGGGACGGAGTGATTCGAACACTCGACCCCTAGCACCCCATGCTAGTGCGCTACCGGACTGCGCTACGCCCCGACTAGGCGTGTAACTCGTTCCTCTCCTCGAAGAACGCTCAAGAATATATCGCAAGCTTCTGAAAACTGGAAGTATTCAAACGCAGGAAATTATTTCTTGAGAACAACCAACACATCTTCCAACTCAGCAATCATCTGCCGAATCATCTGCTTGTATTGAGTGGTGTCGTCTTTGGCTTCATCGCCGGACAAACGCAAGCGCGCGCCGCCGATTGTGAACCCTTGATCGTAAAGAAGCGCGCGGATCTGCCGGATCATCAGCACGTCTTGTCGCTGATAATACCGACGGTTTCCGCGGCGTTTGACGGGGTTGAGTTGAGGAAACTCCTGCTCCCAGTAGCGCAGCACGTGCGGTTTTACCGCACACAGCTCACTGACTTCACCAATGGTGAAGTAGCGTTTGCCTGGGATGACGGGTAGCTCGTCGTTATGACTTGGTTCCAGCATAAGCCTCAACTCGGGCCTTCAACTTCTGCCCTGGACGAAAGGTGACCACACGGCGAGCCGTGATCGGGATTTCTTCACCCGTTTTCGGATTGCGGCCAGGCCGCTGGCGTTTGTCCCGAAGGTCGAAATTGCCGAAACCGGACAATTTGACTTGTTCGTTGTCTTCAAGAGCGTGCCTGATTTCTTCAAAAAACAGTTCGACCAATTCCTTGGCCTCCCGTTTATTCAGGCCCAGCTCTTCATACAGACGTTCCGCCATCTCAGCTTTCGTCAGAGCCCCCATACGTCACTTCCTTAACGTGGCGTTCAACCTTTGTTCGAGCGAGGTGAGGATATTTTGCGTCGTGGTATTCACCTCATCGTCGTTAAGAGTGCGCGATGGATGCTGCCAGGTCAAGCCGACTGCAAGGCTTTTTCTATCAGGATCAATGCCTTTACCCTGATACACGTCAAATAGCCTGAGGTCTGTGAGCCATTCGCCTGCATTTTCACGGATTACGTCCAATACGGCACTGGCCGCAACGTCCGTGGACGCAATCAGTGCCAAGTCACGACGCACTTCAGGAAAGCGTGATAACTCCTGGAATTTAGGCATTTTTCCCAATGCCACTTCGGCCAGAACCAGCTCGAAGACGAACACCGGGCGGTCGAGACCGAGGGTTTTCGATAATTCAGGGTGGATAGCGCCGACGAAACCGACCAGGCGACCTTCACGTTCGATACGCGCGGTTTGACCCGGGTGCAACGCAGGGTGTTTGCCCGGCACGAACGTGAACGAATCCAGTGCACCTGCAAAACCCAGCACCGCTTCCACGTCGGCTTTGACGTCGAAGAAATCCACGACATCGCGACCTTGAGCCCAGCTTTCTGGCAGTCGGCTACCGCAAACAACTCCCGCCAGCATCGGCTCTTGCTTCAGGCCTTCCAGCTGACCGACAAAACGCAGGCCGCTTTCGAACAGACGAACGCGATCCTGTTGACGGTTCAGGTTGTGCTGAAGCGCCTTGACCAGACCGGGCCACAGGGACGAGCGCATGGCTGCCATGTCGTTCGAGATCGGGTTGGCCAGCAGCAGCGGCTCGACACCCGGATTAAACAACTCGAATTGTTTCGGATCGATGAAACTGTAGGTGATAGCTTCCTGATAACCACGAGCCACCAACAGGCGACGCAGCTCAGGCAGATCGCTGCGCGCTTCAGCCTTGGCTTGCGGTGCGAGGCGAGCTTGCGGGTAACGAACCGGCAGACGGTTGTAACCGTACAGACGAGCCAGTTCTTCGATCAGATCGACTTCCAGGCTGATGTCGAAGCGATGGCTTGGCACTTCTACGCGCCACTGCCCTGCCCCATCGGCAGAAATTTTCAGGTCCAAGCCACTGAGCAGACGCTCGACTTCGGCCGACTCCATTTCCATGCCCAGCATCTGAGTGATGCGTTGCGCACGCAGCGTAACCGGCGCAATCGACGGCAGATGCTGCTCACTGACGGTTTCAATGATCGGGCCAGCTTCGCCGCCAGTGATTTCCAGCAGCAGGCCAGTGGCGCGCTCCATGGCTTCACGGGCCAGCTGCCAGTCCACGCCACGCTCGTAGCGGTGCGAAGCATCGGTGTGCAGGCCATAGGAACGGGCCTTGCCAGCGACGGCGATCTGGTCGAAAAACGCACTTTCAAGGAATACGTCGCGAGTGGTCGCGGTGTTGACGCCGCTGTGCTCGCCGCCCATGACGCCGGCGATTGCCAAGGCGCGGGTGTGGTCGGCAATTACCAGCGTATCGCTACGCAGGCTGACTTCCTGACCGTCGAGCAGTACCAGCTTCTCGCCTTCTTCGGCCATGCGCACGCGAATACCGCCATTGATTTCGGCGAGATCGAACGCGTGCAGCGGCTGACCCAGTTCCAACATCACGTAGTTGGTGATGTCGACGGCAGCGTCGATGCTGCGCACGTCGCCGCGACGCAAGCGCTCGACCATCCACAGCGGCGTCGGCCTGGACAAGTCAACGTTACGGATCACACGACCCAGGTAACGCGGGCATGCGGCTGGCGCCAGCACCTCGATCGAACGCACTTCGTCGTGCACGGCTGGCACGACAGCCACCACCGGACGGGTGACTTCAACGTCATACAGTGCGCCGACTTCACGAGCCAGACCGGCCAGGGACAGGCAGTCGCCGCGGTTCGGGGTCAGGTCGACCTCGATGCTGGCGTCGTCCAGGCTCAGGTACTCACGAATGTCCAGACCGACCGGCGCATCGGCCGGCAACTCCATCAGGCCGTCGTTGCCTTCGCCGACTTGCAGCTCGGCTTGCGAGCACAGCATGCCGTTGGACTCAACGCCTCGCAGCTTGGCTTTCTTGATCTTGAAGTCGCCCGGCAGTTCGGCACCGATCATGGCGAACGGGATCTTCAGGCCCGGGCGCACGTTTGGTGCACCGCATACTACCTGGAAGGTCTCCGAGCCATTGCTGACCTGGCAAACGCGCAGCTTGTCGGCGTCCGGGTGCTGCTCGGTGCTCAGCACCTCGCCCACGACCACACCATTGAATTCACCGGCGGCCAGCGTAACGCTATCGACCTCAAGACCGGCCATCGACAGACGAGCAACCAGCTCGTCGCGACTTACCTGCGGGCTTACCCAGCCACGCAGCCATTGTTCACTGAATTTCATCCTGCTCTCCTAAGAATTCGTTACGACTAGCGAAATTGCGCGAGGAACCGCAAGTCGTTGTCGAAGAACAGACGCAAGTCGTTCACGCCGTAACGCAGCATGGCCAGACGCTCGACGCCCATGCCGAAGGCAAAGCCCGAAAACTCTTCCGGGTCGATCCCGGACATGCGCAGCACGTTCGGGTGAACCATGCCGCAGCCCATCACTTCCAGCCAGCCAGTCTGTTTGCAGACACGGCAGCCTTTACCGCTGCACATCACGCATTCCATGTCGACTTCAGCGGACGGCTCGGTGAACGGGAAATACGAAGGGCGGAAACGCACGGCCAGTTCTTTTTCGAAGAACACGCGCAGGAACTCTTCGATGGTCCCTTTGAGGTCGGCGAAATTGATGTCGCGATCGACCAGCAGGCCTTCAACCTGGTGGAACATCGGCGAGTGGGTGATATCGGAGTCGCTACGGTACACACGGCCTGGGCAGACGATGCGGATCGGTGGTTGTTTCGATTCCATGGTGCGGACCTGTACCGGCGAGGTATGGGTGCGCAGCAACATGTTGGCATTGAAATAGAAGGTGTCATGCATCGACCGGGCCGGGTGATGGCCTGGGATGTTGAGCGCTTCGAAGTTGTGGTAATCGTCTTCGACCTCAGGGCCTTCGGCAATGCCGTAGCCGATGTGGGTGAAGAATTGCTCGATACGTTCCAGAGTGCGGGTAACCGGATGCAGACCACCCGAGGTCTGACCACGGCCAGGCAGGGTCACGTCAATGGACTCGGCGGAGAGTTTGGCGGCTAGATCAGCCTCTTCAAACAACGCCTTGCGCGCATTGAGAACTTCTGTGACACGCTCCTTGGCAACGTTGATCAAAGCACCGACTTGCGGACGCTCTTCTGCCGGCAAATTCCCCAGGGTCTTCATCACCTGAGTCAATTCGCCCTTTTTGCCAAGGTAGTGAACCCGGATTTGCTCCAGGGCATTGATATCTTCAGCGCTTTGCACAGCCTCTAGTGCTTGAGAGACGAGCGCATCCAGGTTTTCCATGTACAGACTCCAGATACAAAATAGGGGAAGAGCTTGAAGGCTCTTCCCCTATTTATGACGTTTAACACCTGGCCGCACAGAGGTGAGGCCGGGTGACTGTCGGGGGTACTTAAGCCAAGGTGGCTTTAGCTTTCTCGACAATCGCAGCAAACGCCGCTTTTTCGTTCACTGCCAGATCAGCCAGAACCTTACGGTCGATCTCAATGGACGCTTTTTTCAGGCCGGCGATGAAACGGCTGTAGGACAGACCGTTGATACGTGCACCAGCGTTGATACGAGCGATCCACAGAGCGCGGAACTGACGTTTTTTCTGACGACGGTCACGGTAGGCGTATTGGCCTGCCTTGATTACCGCTTGCTTGGCAACACGGAATACGCGCGAGCGAGCGCCGTAGTAGCCTTTAGCAAGTTTCAGAATTTTTTTGTGACGTTTACGGGCAATGACGCCACGCTTTACACGAGCCATGAGTTACTTCCTCTATTCTTGACTAAATTAACGAAGGCGCAGCATGCGCTCGACTTTTGCCACGTCACACGGTGCCAGCAAGCTGCTACCGCGCAGTTGACGCTTACGCTTGGTCGACATTTTAGTCAGGATGTGGCTCTTGAAAGCGTGCTTGTGCTTGATACCGTTAGCAGTTTTCAGAAACCGCTTAGCAGCACCACTTTTAGTTTTCATTTTTGGCATGTTCGGATACTCCGCATTCAGTTGATAAACATAATCAGAAGGCCTGCCGTGCCCTATTGATTATTTCTTCTTTTTCGGGGCGATGACCATGATCAGCTGGCGTCCTTCCATCTTAGGATGCTGTTCGACCGAACCGTACTCGAGCAAGTCACCTTCAACTCGCTTGAGGAGTTCCATCCCCAGCTCCTGGTGGGCCATCTCACGGCCGCGGAATCGCAAGGATACCTTGGCCCTGTCCCCATCACTCAGGAAACGTACCAGGTTGCGCAGTTTTACCTGGTAATCCCCTTCCTCCGTCCCTGGACGAAACTTGATTTCTTTAACCTGAATCTGCTTCTGGTTTTTCTTGGCCGCGGCAACCTGCTTCTTCTTCTCGAAGATCGATTTGCCGTAGTCCATCAGTTTGCAAACAGGGGGTACTGCATCGGCGGAAATTTCCACCAGATCCAGTTTGGCCTCTTCAGCCTTAAGAAGCGCGTCTTCAATTGACACAATCCCAAGCTGTTCACCTTCAGCCCCAATTAACCGAACCTCGCGTGCCGAGATATTCTCGTTGATCGGGGCTTTCGGTGCAGCTCGTTTATCTTGTCTCATTTCACGCTTAATAGTAATTACTCCGAATCTGGGCGACCACGCCGGGAAACCGCTTGCGCGAGAAACTCAGCGAACTGGGCGACGGGCATCGAGCCCAGGTCAGCACCTTCACGAGTACGCACAGCGACAGTCTGCATCTCGACTTCCCGATCTCCGATAACCAAGAGATAAGGAACCTTGAGCAAAGTATGCTCGCGGATTTTAAAGCCGATCTTTTCATTTCTCAAGTCAGACTTGGCACGAAATCCGCTTTCATTGAGGGTTTTTTCAACCTCGGCGGCAAAATCAGCCTGTTTATCAGTGATATTCATGATCACTGCCTGGGTCGGAGCCAGCCACGCAGGGAATGCACCCTCGTAGTGCTCGATCAGGATTCCGACGAAACGTTCGAAGGAGCCAAGGATCGCCCGGTGCAACATAACCGGGTGCTTGCGACTGTTGTCTTCGGAGACGTATTCGGCTCCCAAACGGACAGGCAGGTTAAAATCGAGCTGAAGGGTACCACACTGCCAGACACGGCCAAGGCAATCTTTCAGCGAGAACTCGATCTTCGGACCGTAGAACGCACCCTCGCCCGGCTGCAGATCGTACGGCAAGCCAGCGCTATCAAGGGCTGCAGCCAGTGCAGCTTCGGCGCGATCCCACAGCTCGTCGGAACCCACGCGTTTTTCCGGACGAGTGGACAGCTTCATTTCGACGTCTTTAAAGCCGAAGTCGGCATAAACGTCCATGGTCAGCTTGATGAACGCGGCGGATTCCGCCTGCATCTGCTCTTCAGTACAGAAGATGTGGGCGTCGTCCTGAGTGAATGCGCGCACACGCATGATGCCGTGCAGCGCACCCGATGGCTCGTTACGGTGGCATGCACCGAATTCGGCCAGGCGCATCGGCAACTCGCGGTAGCTTTTCAGGCCCTGATTGAACACTTGCACGTGGCAAGGGCAATTCATTGGCTTGATCGCGTAGTCGCGGTTTTCCGACTGAGTGGTGAACATGTTGTCGGCGTAGTTGGCCCAGTGCCCGGATTTCTCCCACAGGCTGCGGTCAACGACCTGAGGCGTCTTGATCTCCAGGTAACCGTTGTCGCGCTGAACCTTGCGCATGTACTGCTCGAGCACCTGATACAAAGTCCAGCCGTTCGGGTGCCAGAACACCATGCCCGGCGACTCTTCCTGGGTGTGGAACAGGCCCAGACGCTTGCCGATCTTGCGGTGATCACGCTTTTCAGCTTCTTCGATACGCTGGATGTAAGCCGCCAGCTGCTTCTTGTCTGCCCATGCGGTGCCGTAAACGCGCTGCAATTGCTCGTTCTTGGCATCGCCACGCCAGTAGGCGCCGGACAACTTGGTCAGCTTGAAGGATTTCAGGAAGCGCGTGTTCGGCACGTGCGGACCGCGGCACATGTCGACGTATTCTTCGTGATAGTACAGACCCATGGCCTGCTCGTTCGGCATGTCCTCGACCAGGCGCAGCTTGTAGTCTTCGCCACGGGCCTTGAACACTTCGATCACTTCGGCGCGTGGAGTGACTTTCTTGATCACGTCGTAATCTTTTTCGATCAGCTGCTGCATACGCTGTTCGATCGCGGACAGGTCGTCCGGGGTGAAAGGACGCTCGAAGGCGATGTCGTAATAGAAGCCTTCGTCGATGACCGGACCGATGACCATCTTGGCCGTCGGGTACAGCTGCTTGACCGCGTGGCCAACCAGGTGGGCGCAAGAGTGGCGAATGATCTCCAGCCCCTCTTCATCCTTTGGCGTAATGATTTGCAGCGTGGAATCGCTGTCGATGATGTCGCTGGCGTCGACCAGCTTGCCATTGACCTTGCCGGCCACGGTGGCCTTGGCCAGACCTGCACCAATGGATGCGGCGACCTCGGCTACGGAAACCGGGTGATCGAATGAACGTTGACTGCCGTCGGGAAGAGTAATAGTTGGCATGGCGCCTCCTCTCCTAGTGGTGACCCCTACCAAAGGTCACGTGGGTTGGGATGAGCCAGTACAAGATCCGATCCAGGCCATTCAATGACGAACGCCTGCCTTACAGCGGCAGGAGCCTTGCGGCCAACCGGAAAACCGAACCAGAGTGACTGGGATTCAAATCAGGGTTATTCGCGCTATTGCCGCCACCGGGACTGAAGGTCATCCGGAGCCTGCAAACGCCCGAGCGAGGCATGCTAGCACAGATGAACGGTCGTCGATGCAACGAGGCTTTGTGCTGGGGCAAATCATGCAATTTATGCCAGAGTGCTGAACTTGAACCCCACTTTACCCCTCAGATAACAAGACATTGACCCACAAGGAGCATCCCAGCATGCGTCTGAATCGTTTGTTCGCAGTCGTCGCCCCCATCGTTCTGCTGCTGCCACTGGCCGCCCACGCCGATTGGCCAAAGGGCGAGCGCGATAAATACATGGCTCAATGCACACAAGCAGCGACCCCGCAAATCGGTGCTGCTGCAGCGAAGGCTCACTGCGCTTGCGGTGCCGATGCGATCAAATCGTATCCGGCCGGCGATATCCAGGCATTGATGGACAACAAGGCCAGCCCGGAATTGCAACAGAAAGCACTGGGTCAGATAGCCAAATGCAAGGCCAATACGCCGGTTAAAAAGTGACGAAACAGTCCTTTTGCCTCGGCCCAAAGCCGATAAAAAATGATGCATTTGAGCCTTTTCGTACAATTTATGCAGGTTTTACAGGTTTTTTTATCGTCTTTACCTTCGGCTGAAAGCCTTATAAAACGGGGCTTTCAGCTACATCAAGCAGCAAACGGAACGCGTCTGTAGGGCAAACAGCACGTCCGGGGGGCTCCCAAAGCGAACATTTCGACTATGATACCCCGGTGTGCCCAGTTGGCCTGAGCAGCACAGCACTACTGAAAATATATGTTTCTTGGAGATACACCATGTCTAATCGCCAAACCGGCACCGTTAAATGGTTCAACGATGAAAAAGGCTTCGGCTTCATCACTCCTCAAGGTGGCGGTGACGACCTGTTCGTACACTTCAAAGCTATCGAAAGCGACGGTTTCAAAAGCCTGAAAGAAGGCCAAACCGTTTCCTTCGTGGCTGAGAAAGGCCAAAAGGGTATGCAAGCTGCACAAGTCCGCGCTGAGTAATTTTCAGCCGCACTAAAAAAACCCCGTCCATGTGACGGGGTTTTTTATGGGTGAAGCAAAAGCCTGAAGCGATCAGCCGCAGTTGACGCGGATCACCACCTGGCTGGCATCGGTATTCAGGTTCAGGCGATCGGAGCGGTATTCCAGCGTCACCATATCGTTAGGCGACAGGAACCGAGCGTTCTGGGCACCTGCGCGGGTACGCGCCTGCTCCAGCAGTGCGGGCGAAGCCGCTTTGCCGATGGCGAATTCGGCCGCCTTAGCCTCACAACGGCTGTGGCCAGTGTCAGTCGTCGTAACAGGGTCTGTCGTCGATTCCGACATCGTACTGCTGCAACCCGCCAGCAGCGTGACAGCGAACAAAGTACCCAATGACGCGAACTTCCAAGGCATGAAGCCTCCTTTTTTCAATAGTTAAGCTGAGATTTTGCGACCGCCAATCCGGCATTTGGTTTCGAGGTGAGTGCCATCACCCTGCCCTAAATCCGCACGAGCCGCGAGTTTGCCTGAGCATCGTCCTGCGGTTCATCACTCAATCGTGACTGAATATGAACAGTCTTCAATAGACGTCGATGTAATCATAGGGCGGGTTCGGCCAGTTTTCTTTCAGCGCATTGAAAATCTGCATGACCCAGACTTCGTCGCTGGCCGCGACCAATCCTACATATCCGGAACCCTTGGCCCACGTCTCCAGACGAAACAGTAAGCCGCTGATATCGGTGCCGCCCACAACGCCTGATGAAATGTAGGCGATGCCGCCCTTGGTCACCCGCAACTGCGTGTGCTCATCATCACTGGCGGAAGCCAGCAACTGGCGCACCGCCTCAAGGGTCAAGCCGTCGGGCGTGTTCAAATCGATCTGCACAGCGCGGTCCTTGAAAAGTTCGTCAAAAACCAAGTGTCGCATAGCCCTCTTCTCATGCCTAAGTCGGAGTGCCAAACGCCGCGCAAAATGGTTAACTCGGCACTCAGACTTTTCCGACTACACGAGCGCCATCATGACCACCGTAAGCATCGACGCCAACATCACCGTCAAGTGGCCGCAGGGCCACAGCTCTTACAGCCCGGGCAGCCCGGAAGAGTTGGCAATCATTGGTATCGATCTGTTGGTAAAGGCACTGGGCACTGACGCAGCCCATTCATTCATCAAGCAGGTATTCGAGAGGTATCCCGCCGAGCTGAAAGGCACAGTAGAAACCGAGAAATAGTAAAAACCCGCAGGCTAGCACCTGCGGGCATGCGGCTTACTTCAGACGAGCCAGACGCTGGGTCAGCAGGTCGAAGAAACCCTGGGCATCGCCGCTCTCAACCCAGAACGCATTCTTCGGCGCTTTCAGGCCGTCATACCAGTCGACAATGGTTTGACCGAAGGTCGGGCCTTCGCGGCTATCAACGACCACGTTGACCGAACGACCGGTGAACAATTCAGGCTTGAGCAGGTAAGCGATGACAGTTGCGTCATGCACCGGACCACCGGGAATACCGTAGTGCTCCATGTCGCCCTTGACGTACTCATTGAGAATATCGCCCACCAGTTTGCTGGCATTGTTGTTGATCGCTGCGATCTGCTTCAGGCGCGCGTCACTGGTGAGAATCTTGTGGGTCACGTCCAGCGGCAGATAAGTCAGCTTCACGCCACTTTTGAGCACCACTTCCGCAGCCTGCGGGTCGGCGAACAGGTTGAACTCGGCCACCGGGGTAATGTTGCCGCCGTTGAAGTGTGCGCCCCCCATGATCACCACTTCCTTGATGCCCTGAACGATTTCAGGTTCCTGGATCAGCGCCAAGGCCAGGTTGGTCTGTGGACCCAGCATGGCGATGGTGATGCTGTGGGGTTTGGCGGCCTTCAAGGTATCGATCAGATAATTGACCGCGTTGCCTTCGGCCAGGCCCTTCTTCGGCTCGTGCACGGCGACGCCCGACAGACCTTCCTTGCCATGGATGTTTTCCGCATAGATTGGCGTGCGCATCAACGGCTTCGGTGCGCCCGCGTAAACCGGCACCTCCTCGCGCCCCGCCCACTCACGGGCCAGTCGTGCATTTCGCGAAGTCTTGTCCAGACGCACGTTGCCAGCGACGGTGGTCAGCGCACGAATATTCAGTTCTTCAGGCGACGCCAACGCAAACAGCAAGGCGACTACGTCGTCGGCACCGGGATCGGTGTCGATGATCAAATCGATCTTTTCCGCCGCCTGGGCGCTCGTTGCAGTAATCAGGGACAAAAGCAGCAGACTCCGGAGCAGGTGGTGCAGTTTCTGAGCATAGCGGTGCATATCGCACTCCTTGTGCGTGGGGAAACAAATGTGTGTACAGCGCGTTAGAACGTCACCCCCGATACCAGCACGATGTTGCAGTACGGCGCACATTCGCCTGTACGAACAATCGCTCGCGCCTGTTGGCTGAGGACTTTGAACTGCTCATGACTGAGCAGCTCACGCTGGCCCAGTGCGCCTTTGGCATTCAGCTCATCCAGCGAGCTCAAGGCGGGTGGTTGTTTGTCCAGAATTTCCTGCGCCAGCACATGGCGCTCAACCTGCATTTCGCTGAGAACGACCTTCAAAGTGCTGACGAAATCCGGAATACCCTGGGTCAGGGCCAGGTCGATCAGTTCGACGCCCGGCGGTACCGGCAGGCCGGCATCGCCGATCACGACCATATCGCCGTGGCCAAGGGACGCGATCAGCCGAGACAGCGCGACGTTGAGCAATGGTGTCTTTTTCATGGTGCTTTGAACGCCTGGACATCGGACAAGGTGGGAATCGAGGGTTGCGCGCCGGCACGGGTGACCGAAAGCGCCGCGGCGACCTGGCCGAAACGGATCGCTTCGGCTTCAGTCTTGCCGGACGCCAGCGCGGCGGCGAACCCACCGACGAAGGTGTCGCCTGCCGCCGTGGTATCGACAGCCTTCACCTTCGGCGCCGGGAAATGTTCGAAGCCGGCGCCGTTGGCGAACATCGATCCTTGAGCGCCAAGGGTGATGATGACCTTACCGGCGCCCAGAGCGATCAGGCGGGTCGCGGCGGTTTCGGCGGTTTCAAGGGAGTCCACCGGCAAGCCACTCAGGGCCGAGGCTTCGCTTTCATTGGGAATCAGATAATCGATGGACGTATACCAATCCGCCGGTAGTGGGCGACTGGCCGGGGCCGGGTTGAGGATCACGATTTTGCCCAGCTCGCGGCCGCGTTTGAGGGCATGACCCACCGTGGCATCCGGCACTTCCAGCTGACAAATGATCACGTCCGCCGTCTGCAATACCGAATCGAACTGGTCGATGACTTGTGGCGTCAGCGCACCATTGGCACCGGCGACGATCACGATTGCGTTCTGACTGTTGTCATCGACCACAATCAAGGCCACGCCGCTGGAGCCTTCTACCGTGCTGACTGCCTGGCAGTCGATCTGCTCGGCCAAAAGCGCCCCGCGCAGTTCTTCCCCATAAGCATCGCTGCCGACACAACCGACCATCGACACCTGTGCCCCAAGCCGCGCCGCGGCGACTGCCTGGTTCGCGCCCTTGCCGCCGGAAACCGTGGCAAACGACTTGCCGATCAGCGTCTCACCGCCACGGGGCAACCGTGGAGCCCGGGTCACCAGGTCCATGTTCAGGCTGCCTATCACCACTACTTTTGCTGGCATACATCACTACTCGTCAATTCGGTTTCAGCGGTATTCGTCGAACACACCGGCGAGCGGTGCAGTCGATTCTCGCAGGACAATACTGGGCGTCACGATCCGTTGATCGGTGGCCATATCGGGTGATGCGATGCGTCGTAACAGAACCTCGGCCGCCATCTCACCGAGCCGCAGGATCGACTGGCCCACGGTAGTCAGCGCCGGGTAGACATAACGGCTCATCTGGATATCGTCGAAGCCGATCACCGACAGTTCGGTCGGTACACGAACATTGCGCTCGGCAGCCGCTCGCAACACACCGATGCCGATCATGTCGTTGCCGGCGAAGATCGCGCTGGGCGGGTTCTTTTCCAACAGAATCGCGGCAGCGTTGTAACCGCCAGTGCTGGTGAAGTCACTTTCCAGCATGCGCTCCGAATGCACTTCGACGCCCGCCTCCTGCAAGGCACGGCAATAACCGGCCAGACGCATCTGCGCCACGCTTGTACCCGCCGGGCCACTAATGGTGGCGATGTCCCGATGGCCCAGTTCCAGCAGATGCCGGGTGGCCAGATAGGCGCCGTATTCGTGGTCGATACGCACCAGGTCGGCATTCACACCTTCCAGCCCGCGGTCGACGATGACCATCGGCGTGCGCACGCCAGCGAGACCTTCCGCCAGCCCCGCGTCACCGCCGGCCGAGGCCACGATCAACCCGTCGACACGCTTTTCCAGCAGCACGCGCAGGTAACTGCGCTGTTTGTCCGGGTTGTCGTCGGAATTGCAGAGGATCACGCAATAGCCGTTACGCTCGCAGTAATCCTCGATGCCACGGGCCAGTTCGGCGAAGTACGGGTTGAGGCTGTTAGGCACCAGCAAACCGATGGTCGCCGTGGTCTTGGCTTTCAATGAGCGGGCCACGGCACTCGGCACGTAATCCAGAGTTTTGATCGCCGCCTCGACTTTGATCCGCACCTCTTCGCTGACCGGCCGGGTCTTGTTCACCACGTGGGAAACCGTGGTGTAGGAAATCCCCGCGAGTGCCGCTACATCCTTGATCGTTGCCATGACTCAGGTCCGCCGGCTTGCGCGCTGACTGCGATAAGTATCCAGCACCACCGCCACCACGATCACTGCGCCGGTGATGATGCGTTTGGTGGGCTCGGTCGCGCCGATCTGCGCCAGGCCTGCCGCCAGTACGGAAATGATCAGAACCCCAAAGAACGTGCTGATCACCGAACCACGGCCGCCCATCAGACTGGTGCCGCCGATTACCACGGCGGCGATCACTTGCAGCTCCAGTCCGGAGCCTGCATTCGGGTCCGCCGCTTCCAGACGGGAAATCTGGAATAGCGCAGCAATACCGGCCAGCAGCCCCATCAGACTGAATACCAGGATCTTGTAGGGTTTTGGATTGATCCCTGCCAGACGCACCGCTTCTTCGTTGGTGCCGATGCCGATCAGGTAGCGACCGAACACGGTACGGGTCAACACCGCCTGAGCGATGATGATGATCAGCAAGGCAATGATGAACGACGGCGAGATGCCAAAGGCAATCGGGTTAGACAGCCAGGCGAAGGCATCACCGATATAAGCAGTGCGCGAACCGGTCATCTGATACGCCACGCCACGGGCCATTTCCAGCACGCCGAGGGACACGATGAACGACGGAATGCGCCACGCCACGGTGATTGATCCGGTGATGGTTCCGGCCAAAGCCGCAATCGCCATCCCGAGCAGCGCGGCAGGCAGGACACTCCAGCCCCAGCCAAGAATCGCCACACTGACGGCCGACGCCGCAAGCGCCAATACCGAGCCGACCGACAGGTCGATGCCACCGATGATCAGCACGAACGTCATGCCGACAGCCAGCACCATCAAATCGGGAATCTGGTTGGCCAGGGTGCTGAACGTGTCGTAAGACAGGAAATGGCTGCTCAATACCGAGAACAGCGCAACCATCGCCAGCAAGGCACCGGCCAGGCCCAGATAGGTGCCCAGACCGTAGAAATTGCCACTACGTTTGCCGGCGGAAGATGCAGTTTTCATGAAAGGTCCCTAGGCGCTGCTTCGTTGAGCAACGCATCACGTTTTTGGTAGCCGGCAAACGCGGCGGCAAGCAAATCATCCTGGGTCCAGCTGTCGCGCTCGAAGGTGTCGATCAGGCGCCCCGCCGACAAAACGCCGATCCGGTCGCAGATCAGCATCAGCTCACGCAGGTCGCTGGACACCACCACCAGCGCCTTGCCCTGTCGGGTCAGCTCACCGAGCAGTGCATAAATGTCGAACTTGGCGCCCACATCGATGCCACGGGTCGGTTCATCGAACAGCATTACAGAGCAGTCGCGCTCGAGCCAACGGCCGATCACGACCTTCTGCTGGTTGCCCCCCGACAGCTCGGAGACCAACTGCGTCGGGCTCGAACTGCGGATGCGCATGGCGTCGATCTGACGTTGGGCCAGGGACATTTCGTCAGCGTTGTTGACGATGCCGCCACTGGAAATCACCGGCATGTTGCCCAGCGCGATGTTGGCGCTGATCGATTGGGTCAGCAGCAGGCCTTCGCCTTTGCGGTCCTCGGTGATCAGGGCGATGCCGTGACCGACCGCATCAGCCGGCGAGCGAATACTCACTATTTGAGCGGGTGAACCCAACGCGACGGTGCCGCTGTCCGCTGTGTCGGCACCGAAGATCAGACGCAGCAACTCGGTACGCCCTGCCCCGATCAATCCGGAAATCCCGTAGATCTCGCCGGCGCGTACTTCGAATGACACGTCGCGAACTTTATCCGAGCGGGTCAGCCCTTTGACCGTCAAGGCTGGTGCGCCAATGTTGCGCGGCCCCAGGTCCATGTGTTCGCCGAGTTCACGGCCAACCATCAGGGTGACCAATTGCTCGCTGTTGTAATTGGCCATCGGCTCGACGCAGACCAGGTTGCCGTCGCGCAACACCGCAATGCGCTGGGCCACTCGCGCCAGTTCTTCGAGGCGATGGGAGATATAGATGATCGACACGCCGCGAGCCTGCAAGCGGGTGATCTGTTCGAACAGCATCTCGACTTCACGAGCGGTCAGCATCGCGGTCGGTTCGTCGAGGATCAGCACATGGCAATCGCCGATCAGGTTGCGCGCGATCTCGACCATTTGTTGGTGACCGATGCCGAGTTCGCCGACCAGGGTGTCCGGGTCTATTGCGTCGAGCCCGACCTGGGCCATGGCCTCGATCGCGGCTTTGCGCAGTTGCTTGCGGCTGATCCAGCCGCCATTGCTGGGCAAGTTGTCGAGAAACAGGTTTTCCGCCACCGACAGGGTCGGCAACAGATTGAGTTCTTGCATGACCATGCGGATGCCCAGGTCTTCGGCCTGGGTGCGGCTGCCGGGGCGGTAATCCTGCCCCTGGAATTGCATCTGGCCGGTGGTCGGCGTTACCAGCCCACCAATGATTTTCGACAGCGTGCTTTTGCCGGCGCCATTCTCGCCGGTCAGCGCCAGCACCTCGCCGCGCATCAGCGTCAGGTCAATACCGGTCAGGACGGGTTGGGCGTAGGTCTTGCCGATGCCGCTGACCGAGAGGACAGCGTTCGGGGCGGAAACTGACATAAACTCTCCATGTACTCGCCCGGACGGGCGAGCACCGTTGTGTCGCCAGAAGGATTACTTGGTGACGAGCTCTACCGGAGTTTCGATCACGCCGTTGGTGCCGCTGTCGACCTTCTCGCCCTTGATGATTTTCAGCGCAGTCTCGATACCGAACACGGCTTGCTTCGCGGCAAACTGGTCAGCGGTCGCCAGGACCCGGCCGTCTTTCAACATTGGTTTGATGGCGTTGATGTTGTCGTAACCGACCACTTGCACCTTGCCCGCCTTGCCTGCCGCACGCACGGCAGACACTGCACCGACGGCCATGCTGTCGTTACCGGCCAGCAGGGCTTTGACTTCTGGGTATTCGCTGAGAATCGAGGCGGCAACCTTGTTGCCCTTGTCGATCTCCCAGTCACCGGACTGCAACGAGACGACCTTGATCTGCGCCGCTTCCATCGCGTCTTTGAAGCCTGCGGTGCGGGCCTGGGCGTTGGTGGTGGTGGACACGCCTTCAATGATGCCGACTTCGTCACCGGCCTTCAGCTGCTTGGCCAGGTATTCGCCGACCAGACGCGCACCTTTGCGGTTATCCGGGCCTACGAACGGGACGGTGATGTTCTTGCTTTTGACCACGGCCGGGTCGAGTTGGTTATCGATGTTGATCACGGTGATGCCGGCATCGATGGCTTTCTTGATCACCGGAACCATGGCCTTGGAGTCCGCCGGCGCAATGACCAGCGCATTGACCTTGGCCAGAATCATTTGCTCGACGATGCGCGTCTGGCCAGCGGTATCCGTTTCGTCCTTGATGCCGTTGGAGATCAGTTCAAAATCGCCGGAATGGTCTTTCTGATACGCCTTGGCGCCGTCTTCCATGGTCAGGAAGAACTCGTTGGCCAGGGATTTCATGACCAGCGCGACTTTGGGTTTTTCAGGGGTCTCGGCGAATGCCGAAGAGACAGGCAGCGCGGCGGATGCGGCGGCCAGCATAGCGACAGCAAGAAGACGTCCAGCGAATGGCAGCTTCATGGGTTCACTCCGATCTTATGATTATTGTGAGCAACGCTTGCGCTGGCGTAGGCTTCATTGCGTCCGTCAATGGTTCGAGTCATCGCGAACAGCGCGCAAACGTTTGCGTAGACCGAACTATGCGAACCCTGCTGAGATTTGTCAACGACCTGTTTTGCGTCTCTGTTGGCAAATACCAACCCTTCACATTACGCCGTCGTGCTGATCAGCGTGCCGGTGCTGGAGTCTTTGGCCAGTTCTTTCACCAGATTGCCGGAGACTTGCGCCAGCGCGCCATTGATATCGGCGATCTGCCCCTGGATCGACATGACGGCGGTGGCTTTGGCTTCCTCGGTTGGATAGGACGTTGCCTGAGCGGCCGCCAATTGCTGCTGTTGTTCGCGCATCTGCTATTGCAGTTCCTGCATGCGCTTGAGCAGTACTTGCACCGCGATACTTTGACTGCTTTTGCTCTCGGATTTGCTTTCGCCCTGAGCAGCACCACCGGTCCTGACCTGATTTTCTTCTTTTCCAGTCAGTTGCGTGGACGTCTCTTCCGTCGCTTCGCTCTAGGCATTGATCGTCGACGGAGTCTTGCCACCGATGGTGATTGCGCCTGCATTTGGAAAACCGACAGAAAAAGACATGTGAACTCCCGAAAAAAATCCTTGAAGGGGTATCGACCTGTGCGCGGGTTTCTTTAGCACTGATTTTCTTTCTGGCAAGGCGATGTGTTCACCAGAGGTCGTAGGCCTTTTCGGAGAGCCGAACACGAATCCTCAACTTATTCGGAAACCCGGACACGAGGCTGTTCAACACCGGTAATCCAATGGATAAATATTGATATAAATCATCATGTTAAAAGTTTTTCTCATTCAACGTATGGCTGGTACAGATCCTGCTCTTCACCTATAGCCCAAGCGTTCAGATCTGCCTGGGGCGTATCTAGATGAACTTGCATCAGCACCGTCTCACTACTAGAGAGAAAATAATGAAATCTGCCCTCAACACCTTTATTCCGGGCGCTTTGGCCCTCCTGCTGCTCCTGCCTACTGCCCTTCAGGCAAAAGAAGTCGAAACCCAACAGAAACTGGCCAACGTGGTGATCCTTGCCACCGGCGGCACCATTGCCGGCGCCGGCGCGAGCGCCGCTAACAGCGCGACCTACCAGGCGGCGAAAGTCGGTATCGAGCAACTGATCGCCGGGGTTCCGGAACTCAGCCAATTGGCCAATGTTCGCGGCGAACAGGTCATGCAGATCGCTTCGGAAAGCATCACCAACGACAACCTGCTGCAACTGGGTCGTCGCGTGGCCGAACTGGCAGACAGCAAAGACGTTGATGGCATCGTGATCACCCACGGCACCGACACCCTGGAAGAAACCGCCTACTTCCTGAACCTGGTGGAAAAAACCGACAAGCCAATCATCGTCGTCGGCTCTATGCGCCCGGGCACCGCGATGTCGGCTGACGGCATGCTCAACCTGTACAACGCCGTTGCCGTCGCCAGCAGCAAAGAAGCCCGCGGCAAAGGTGTGCTGGTGACCATGAATGATGAGATCCAGTCGGGTCGCGACGTCAGCAAAATGATCAACATCAAAACCGAGGCGTTTAAAAGTGCCTGGGGCCCGCTCGGCATGGTGGTTGAAGGCAAATCCTACTGGTTCCGTCTGCCGGCCAAGCGTCACACCATGGACTCGGAATTCGACATCAAAACTATCAAGAGCCTGCCTGACGTCGAAATCGCCTATTCCTACGGCAACGTCAGCGACACAGCCTACAAGGCACTGGCTCAGTCCGGCGCCAAAGCGATCATCCATGCCGGCACCGGCAACGGTTCGGTCTCTTCGCGTGTGGTTCCTGCCCTGCAAGCCCTGCGCAAGGACGGCGTGCAAATCATTCGTTCGTCCCACGTCAATGCCGGCGGTTTCGTCCTGCGTAACGCCGAACAGCCTGACGACAAGTACGACTGGGTCGTGGCGCATGACCTGAACCCGCAAAAAGCCCGCATCCTGGCCATGGTCGCGTTGACCAAGACCAACGACAGCAAAGAGCTGCAGCGGATGTTCTGGGAATACTGATTCACCCTCGCCCGACCGATTCCGGCCGGGCACTGCAATCACCACTCGCCAGCCTTGGCGAGTGGTTTACGCCCCTTCCGATATTCCGATAAAAATTTTCCCTTCTTCCTACACCAAACGGAAAAAACTGCTGTCAGAGGATTTTCTTGAATTTTAAGCAGTTGCGAAAATGCCTACAGTTAAATACTGTATGCACGTACAGCTTAATAAGGATAATTCCGTGGCCACCACCTCTGCCTCTCCTGACGCCTACGAACGCATGGGTATTCGCGTTCAGAAAATCATCAATTCGCCCACTGCTCAGAAAGCCAAAGCCGCACTTATCTTCCGTCTACCGGACGAACCTGTGGATGAGTGGGAGCAATTGCTCGAAGAAATCGATGAGAACGACAACGTCACGCTCGCCTATCGCGACGATGGCGGTGTGCAGATTTTCTGGGTTGTGCCGAAGGAAGATTGAGTCAATGAGTGTCCGCTGGTTTGCTTTGCTGTTTCTGTTCATCACCCTCGGCGCCCAGGCTGGCGCCCCACGCACCTTCAGCGAAGCCAAGAAAGTCGCCTGGAAGTTGTACGCGCCGCAATCCACCGAGTTCTATTGCGGCTGCAAATACACCGGCAATAAGGTCAACCTCGCAGCGTGTGGGTATGTGCCGCGCAAGAATGCCAAGCGCGCCGCCCGCATTGAGTGGGAGCACATCGTTCCGGCCTGGCAGATCGGCCATCAGCGCCAGTGCTGGCAAGAGGGCGGACGCAAGAACTGCACGCGGTACGATCCTATCTATCAAAAGGCCGAGGCTGATCTGCACAACCTGGTGCCGAGCATCGGTGAGGTGAACGGTGATCGCAGCAACTTCAGTTTTGGTTGGCTGCCAGTGCAATCGGGTCAATATGGCTCGTGCCTGACCCAAGTCGACTTCAAGGCGAAGAAGGTCATGCCCCGCCCTTCCATTCGCGGCATGATCGCCCGGACGTATTTCTACATGAGCAAACAGTATGGTTTGCGCCTGTCGAAACAGGATCGCCAACTGTACGACGCGTGGAACAAGACCTATCCGGTTGAAGCCTGGGAACGTCAGCGCAACCAGAGCGTGGCGTGCGTGATGGGTCGCGGCAACGAGTTTGTCGGGCCCGTGGACATGAAAGCCTGCGGCTGATCGACCGCTGAAAAACAAAAAGGCCTCGGAGGTAATACCCGAGGCCTTTGTTCGTTTCTATCCGCCGCTTTTGTTGAAGCGCCAGTAGCCCATCAGATTGAGTGACTCCCGAGCGATGCCGCGCTCCTTGATCAAATACTTGCGCAGGTTCATCACGGCCACCGTTTCTCCGGCGATCCAGCCGTAGAAACCGTCACCGGTCGAGTCGGACGTTTCCCAGAGAATCTCTTCGTCAACATCGACTTCCGCCAGTTCCACCGTTTCGTGAGCCAGCGAAGCAGTGACCGGCAGCTCCGTCTGACGGACCGCTTCAACCATCAGCGCGCCTGCTGCCTTATCGCTGGAATGATCCCGGACCAGCCACCGCACCGACAGACCCGGCCACTCAGGCACCGGCAATGCGTCTTCTGCACTGTCCACCTCGAAAAATGCCTGGGTGGTCGGCGGCTCGGCCAAGGCAGCCATCTCATCCAGAATGCCGAGAGCGGCGGGCAATGCAGTGGCATCGGCTACCAGCAACAGATGCTTGAGCGTATGAGGCGGCTTCCACTCGAAACCTCCCGTGTCTTGCGCTGAAAACTGGCGATCAGGTGCAACAATCTGGATAGGCTCGCCCGTCACCGCACGCATCGCCCAGCGGGAGGCCGGACCGGTTTCACCGTGCAAAACGAAATCGATGTCCACTTCGCCTTGCTCGGCCCGCAAGTGTCGAATGGTGTAAGTGCGCATCGCCGGACGCTGAGCCACCGGCATTGATCGGTAGCGCGCATACCAATTCTGGTCATGAGCCAGCCTGGCAGGCGTCCCATCCTCGGCCGGGAAGAACAGTTTTACCCGCTGATCCGGCGCCCAAGTGGCCATTTCGGTGACCATCGGACCGGCCAGGGTCACGCGCATCATATGAGGACTGAGGTTTGTTTTGTGCGCAAGAACCGCGTCGAAGATTTTGTAAGGGGTGGCGGAGGCCATGGAGAGCTCCTTCTGGGAATCGACAGTGACTACGTTTAGAGACGAGTCAATGTGGATCCCCTTTAAGGCGCTTCGACAGAAGGCTTGCGTGAAAAGGGCTGTTACTGGGCTACCGGACGCTCAAGCACCAGCAATTCGATGTTCTGTTTCTTGGCCCGGACAAGCGCTGCAGCTACCTGGGCCTGTTTGGCTTCGGCCTCGGCTTTCGAATTGAATGGCCCTACCAGAATCCGGGTCATGCCGTTTTCCTTGACGACGCTGGGCACAAAGCTGTGTTCGATCAGCCAGCCGCTCAGGTCGCTGACAGCCTGGGTCGTTTCGCCTCGCACTTCGAGATCCCATTGCGGCCCGATGGCTGCCGCCGGTGCGGAAACAACTGCCGGCTTAGGCTTTTGAGCGTCAACGCCCTTACCTTGATCGCACCCAACCAACGCCAGTACTGCGATTACCAAGACCATTTTGCGCACAACGTGTCCCTCTGAATGCTGAAAGCGGCGATTTTAACATTCATGAATACTTTCCGAGTGCCGCAAAATGGGCTCAAAACAACGAGAATGATGGTTGCGGCCTCTGTATAGTTACGCCTTGGGAATTAATGCAGCATCTGCGCGTCAGAAAGAGGCACCCAAACCGTGAGACTTCGCACTAATCTATACATACCACCGACCTCTGCACTGTTCGAATCAGGTGCCCTACAAAGCAATCAAGGAGAAGACCATGCTGATACTCACCCGCAAAGTCGGTGAAAGCATAAATATCGGTGACGACATTACGATCACCATTCTGGGCGTGAGCGGCCAGCAAGTCCGGATCGGCATCAACGCGCCGAAAGACGTCGCAGTCCATCGCGAAGAAATCTACCAACGCATTCAGGCTGGCCTGACCGCTCCAGACAAGCCACAAACTCCCTGAATCCTGTTGCAGTCAGTAGCCAGCCCGTTCAACCCCGGACAACGGCTGGCTAAAGATTCAAGCGCTGTATCGCCATCCGTTGATTCGTTCGCCCATTCCTGTTGAAAACGTGAAGCCGATATTAACGGCACGCCCCCTGCCCTGACTGTCAGACGTTTCGGATTAATCCCGAGGAAGAGTGTGATCAGACTCGGCTAACCAAACGTCACGCCGCGCGCCATGCCCGTGGCAGCCACAACCATCAGTAACACCAGCAACCCTTCGACATGACTGATCCGTGCAAACAGCTTCGCGCGCCCGGTATTGATCGCCTCGCCACGGCTCAGTGCGATCCGCCATTTGATCAGCGTGATCATTGGCGCAACTTCAAGCAGCAGGATCAGAACGAAGAGCGTCATCTTGAGATGGAACAATGGCTGGTGGAGGTAGTAATCAGTACCTTTTTCGTACCCACCAAAAGCACGCATCACACCGGTGACCAGGAGTATGACGGCAGAGATGCCCCACAGGTTATCGGCCATCAACACCCGGCGAGCCTCCCCCGCGCCGGCAGCCAGGCGGCTAAATGCCGTCCCCCGCGTCAGAACAGCCCAGAACCCCAAGGCAAAAGCCAGCAGATGAATTGCCGCAAGCGACCAATGAACCAGCATCGATAGACTCCCATCAGACTGAGTTTGAGTTTGGCCAGTCAGTAGTAGTCCAAAAAACCGGAGTTCGCCCAAGTGGCGTTTCGCGCTTTTCCCATAGAAGCAACACGGCATATGGCCGTTTTTTCAGAGTAAGGGAACATAGATGAAGCTGTCCTTTTGATGCTCGAGCGAACCAGGACAAATTTCAGGCAAAAAAAATCCCAAGCAGCTGATGGAAGCTTGGGACTTAAAAATGCATAAACCGTGGTGGTGAACGCGGAGCGATAATAGCCTAACAACCCACTTGTAACAATATATTTTCGATCACTGTCTGGTTAAAAAATATCGTAACCCATTAAATATCCACACTATTTTTATGGTTCCTAGACGAAATCTAGCTAAGCCAGGGCATCAAGCGCCAAACCAGCAAACGTGGAAACAGCGTCCGAAACATAACGCTACAGCCGTCAAGACTTCATCACACCAGTGCTGAAGGGTTCCTTGAGCACTCGCTTTTGACAGCAATTCCCTCCCTGTTACCTGAGTGCGGATTCCACGACACTTGGACACTCAGCCCACGATCATTTGGACACTCGTTCCACGCTCACTTGGACACCTGATCCACGTCCACTTGGGCAGGCAGTCGGAGCGCAGCGACGCAGGCTTGCATTGTTAGTCTGAAGTCTCTGTCGCCGTCAATTTCGTTGCGCGTCTGCGCATCGATTCGCCCTTCAGTTCGATCCGATAAGCGTTGTGCACCAGCCGGTCGAGGATCGCATCGCCCAAGGTCGGATCGCCGATCAGTGCGTGCCATTTGTCCACTGGCATCTGGCTGGTCACTAGCGTCGAGCGGTTGCCGTAGCGGTCGTCCAGCAGTTCAAGCATGTCGCGCCGTTGCGCAGCGGTAAACGGCGCCAGGCCCCAGTCGTCCAGGATCAGCAAGTCGGTCTTGGCATAACCCGCCATCAGTTTCGCGAAGCGGCCGTCGCCGTGGGCCAGGCCTAGTTCTTCCATCAAGCGCGGCAAGCGCAGATAACGCACGCTGTAACCGTCGCGGCAGGCCTTATGAGCCAGCGCGCAGGCGAGCCAGGTTTTGCCTACGCCAGTTGGGCCGCCGATGATCAGGTTCAGGCCGTCGCGCAGCCACTGGCCGCTGCCCAGTTGCAGGATCAAGGCCTTGTCCAAGCCACGCGGACTGCGATAGTCGATGTCTTCCAGGCAGGCGTTATGGCGCAGTCGTGCGGCCTTGAGGCGAGTAGTCAGGCGGGCGTCTTCGCGCTCGGTCAGCTCGCGGTCGACCATCAGACCGAAGCGTTCGTCGAAGCTGAGATCGTTGATGTCAGGCGTTGCGTGTTGTTCGCCAAGCGCCTTGATCATGCCGTGCAGGCGCAGGGTTTGCAGCTTGTCGAGTGTCGGGTTGGGCAGCATTTTGGTGCTCCTTTTTCAGGTCAGTGGTAGTAGCCAGGGCCGCGCAGGTTGATGTGTTCTTCAGGCAGTAACGGCAGGTTTTGCTGGGCCAGCGGCAGCCGTTCCAGCCCTTGGCGCAGGATCGATTCAAGGCTTTTGTAGCTGCACGCGCCCAGTGCCAGCGCTCGCTGGCAAGCGGCTTCCAGCCGCTCTTCGCCGTGCTGTTTGCTCAGGCGCAGGATGCCCAGGCAGGCGCGGAAGCCGTGCTGCGGATGGATCCGGCGTTCGAGGATGTAGGCGATGACGCCGGCCGTATTCGGGCCTGTCTGCTCTGCCCAGTGGATCAGTCGCTGGGGCGTCCATTCGGCGTGTTCGCGGTGACTTTTGGGCATGTGCTCAGTTTGGGTGGTGTGGCGGCCTTTATGTGCTGAGCGCAGATGGCTGGCCACGCGCTGGTTGGCGTGGAAGCACTCGACGGTTTGCGCAGTCAGCCGCACTTCGAGTTGGTGCTTCACCAGCTGATACGGCACCGAGTAGTAATGGCCGTCGACCTCGACGTGGTAGTCGATGTGTACCCGCACCTTTTTCCATTCGGCGTAGACATAAGGATGCGCTGGCAGCGATTGCAGTGCGGGTTGGTCGATGGTCTCGAAGGCCGAGCGGCGTGAGCCGGGCAGCTTCTTGAAGGGCTTCTGATTGAGGCGATCCAGCAGCAGCGCGATGGCTGTGTTGAGTTCGCCCAGCGAGAAGAACTGGCGGTTGCGCAGCACCGCCAGGATCCAGCGCTCGACCACCTGGACGCCGACTTCAACCTTGGCTTTGTCCCGAGGTTTGCGAGATCTGGCAGGCAACACGGCCACGCCGTAATGCTCGGCGAGGTCGCGGTAACTGGGGTTGATGTCGGGCTCGTAACGATGCGCTTTGGTAACGCCGCTGCGCAGATTGTCCGGTACCAGGATCTGCGATGTACCGCCGAGAAAGGCGAAGCAGCGCACGTGCGAGCCCAGCCAGTCGGGCAGTTTCTGCGACCAGGTGGCCTCGGCGAAGGTGTAGCTGGACGCGCCGAGGACGGCGACGAAGATCTGCGTTTGGCGGATCTCGCCGGTTCGCCGATCAATGACCGGCACGGTCTGGCCGGCGTAATCAACGAACAGCTTCTCGCCGGCACGGTGTTCCTGGCGCATGACCACGTCGACCTTGGCGGCCCAGAGGCGGTAGTGCTCGCAGAACCAGCTGTACTGGAAACCTTGCGGGTGGCTGAGCCGATACTCTTGCCAAAGCAGGGCCAGGGTGACGCCGGGGCGACGTAACTCGGCATGGACATGAGCCCAGTCCGGTATCGGACGTTGATCACTGGGCACCGTCGGCGCTGGCGGGAATAGACGTCGCTCCAGTTCGGCGTCCGACAACTGCGTGGGCCAAGTCAGCCCGCAAGCGTTGAAGCGGTGCAGGTAATTGCCGGCACTGCCGCTGCTAATGCGCAGGCTGGTAGCAATTTTGCGCACGGACAGGCCGGCGTCGAACTTTAGGCGTAGTACCTCTCGGATTTTACGCATGGATATACGCTCCACGACGACCTCTTCGCTTCGAGAAAAGAGGTCGATGGTAGTGAATAATCCTGCGTTGCTGCCTGCCTGAGCTTGGGTCGGATCAGTGAGAGATCACTGTCCAAGTGCTCGTGGAATGAGTGTCCAAGTCAGCGTGGAATCGCTGTCCAAGTGTTCGTGGACTGGGTGTCCAAGTGCGCATGGAATCCCCAACCTGAGTACACAGCCATGTGTAAATCGTGTGATTCAAACCCGATTAAAGCCGAAAATGATCGCCGCAAGTTCCTTCGATTAGCCGGACTCGGAGAAGGCGCTCAGTTATTGGCTGGCGCCCTGCCCAACCAGGTCCCCAAGGCTGCGGAGAAACCGCACCTAAACCGCAAAACTCAATCAATCCTGACCAGGCCCTGCAAAGGCTAATGGAGGGAAATGAACGGTATGTTTACGGCACCTCCAAGACAAATGACTTCAAGGCCGAACGATATCGAGACAGAGCTCAAGGAACACGGAAATCTTCCCACCGACGCCGTCGCGCAAGATGTCAAAGACTCGGTCAAGCGCCTAAAAAAATGATTCGCCACTGCTGACTGATGCCCTCAGTAAAGGCACGTTGAAGATAGTGGGCGGCATCTATCGCCTGGCGAGCGGCAAAGTAGACCTGATCGCTTGATTCATAACGCGTACATCGACCGTCATTGAGATGGCCGGATGTGAAGAGCCCAGCGCGATGGCTGGGCTCTGGTTATTTCCGGTTTTCCATCATCTTGTCGGCAAGAGCCTTGGCCCTTTCAACCAGCAGGTTCTGCCTGTCTTCGTGAGTAGCCCCTCCTACAACCGGTGCCGTCAGATTGCTTTCCGCAATCAACGCAGCGCAGAAGTATTGATCCCAAACAGCCCTGTCTTCAGATGCCTGTTTGTTCATTTGGTCGGCGATCATATGCGGCTCCTTTTGATGAGCTAGCACCGCCAGTTTACGCCTGAATTGCAGGTTTCCACGTCGCTGAAAACACCTTGCGGACCGCCGTAAGTTTTGCTGGCAGGAACAGGCGACAGAAGCCAAGGATCAATGAGAGAGCAGGCGCACACGATTGATCAATCTTACTTCTTGAACCAGCAATCCGCTCGCTTCCCCGGGTTAGCCACGATTTCATCGCATTTAGCCGAGTACTTATTTATTAGATTCGACCATTTCGCGGCGTCACCATTGACCTCTTCAAGCATTGATCTGATCGCTTTTTCCGTTTTGGCTCGAGTCACGTTCTCATCCGTGATTTCTTTTGAAAAGGCTAAAGCACTGACCGCTGCCTGCTTCTTCTGCTCAGCCAGTTATGGTTGCGCCCTAACAGCCCTTGCCGAGACCAAATAGAACCCGGCGCAGTCAGTATGCTCATCCGAAAAACTATTTATTGCTGGATCGGTCTCGAACGCAGATGCCGAGTCCAGTGGAAACAACAACACAAAAAGAATGTATCGACCCACAGCGGAGCGTCCTTTCAACGGCTTGAGATGTGTGGGCTTTGTATCACACCAATAAGAACACGGACCTCGGTGAAGCCGAGAAGCTCACTTATTGCTCTGCATCCAGCCGATCAACATAAAAGCGAGTCCTGGAATAAGTAGCCCGGGCGCCATGTAACTGAGCGTCGATTCGTTCAAAAGCCCAGTCAGACCAAAGCTGAATCCGCAGATTGTCAGCGGTATGCCGGTTAGAAACATTGCATTTCGAAACGCCTTATCCATAGCAACATCTCCTGAAGAATTCCGCTTACTAAACCATATCGCCTGCCGGTGAGCGGCGGGAATTGCTAAACACCAGACAACAAAAAAGGGCCCACCTTTCGGTGAGCCCTTCTAGACCGCCCAGCAGAGCGGATTTTGTTTGGTAGGCGCGATTGGACTCGAACCAACGACCCCCACCATGTCAAGGTGGTGCTCTAACCAACTGAGCTACGTGCCTGCTGTGAGGCGGCATTCTACGGAATTCCGGAGGGGTGTCAACACCTTTTTTCGAGCTAACCCTATGAATATGCAAAATATTTAATTTCGCGGTGGCAAAGAAGATTTTCCGGTGGCTGGCGGTCGATTTTTAACTCGGGTAGGATCGATGCACTCGTAAAATATATTAAACAGAGGCAGCCGGATGGCGAACACCCCCTACCCCGAGTCCTACTACGCCGCGTCGGCCAATGCAGTTCCGCCGCGTCCGGCCTTGCAGGATGACGTAGAGACTGATGTCTGTGTGATCGGTGCCGGCTACACCGGCCTGTCCTCTGCCCTGTTTCTGCTGGAGAACGGTTTTAAGGTCACGGTGCTGGAAGCCGCCAAGGTGGGTTTCGGCGCGTCGGGTCGTAACGGCGGCCAGATCGTTAACAGTTATAGCCGTGACATTGATGTGATCGAGCGCAGCGTCGGCCCCAAGCAAGCTCAGTTGCTGGGGCAAATGGCGTTTGAGGGCGGGCGGATCATTCGTGAGCGGGTCGCCAAATATAATATCCAGTGCGACTTGAAGGACGGTGGCGTGTTTGCTGCTATTACCGCCAAGCAGATGGGGCATCTGGAATCGCAGAAACGTCTGTGGGAACGTTTTGGTCATACGCAGCTGGAGTTGCTGGATCAAAAGCGCATTCGTGAAGTGGTGGCCTGCGATCAATACATCGGCGGCATGCTCGACATGAGCGGCGGGCACATTCATCCGCTGAACCTGGCGTTGGGTGAAGCGGCGGCGGTCGAGTCGCTGGGCGGCACGATTTATGAGCAGTCGCCGGCGGTACGCATCGAGCGCGGTGCCAATCCAGTGGTGCATACGCCACAGGGCAAGGTCAGGGCCAAGTTCATTATCGTTGCCGGCAATGCTTATCTCGGCAATCTGGTGCCTGAGCTGGCGGCCAAGTCGATGCCCTGCGGAACTCAGGTCATCACCACGGAGCCTTTGGGCGACGAATTGGCCAAGCGCCTGCTGCCGCAGGATTACTGCGTCGAGGACTGCAATTACCTGCTCGATTACTACCGACTGACCGGCGACAAGCGCCTGGTCTTCGGTGGCGGCGTGGTCTATGGAGCGCGGGATCCGGCGAACATCGAAGCGATCATCCGGCCGAAGATGCTCAAGGCGTTCCCTGAGCTCAAGGACGTGAAGATTGACTACGCCTGGACCGGCAATTTCCTGCTGACTCTGTCGCGCCTTCCTCAGGTCGGACGCATCGGCGACAACATTTACTATTCCCAGGGTTGCAGCGGCCACGGTGTGACGTACACACACTTGGCAGGCAAGGTGCTGGCCGAAGCGTTGCGTGGCCAGGCTGAGCGTTTCGACGCGTTTGCCGATCTACCGCACTACCCGTTCCCCGGCGGACAATTGCTGCGTACGCCGTTTGCAGCGTTGGGTGCGTGGTATTACGGATTGCGAGACAAGTTCGGGTACTAACCGACACAGCAACGATTTTGTGGGAGCGAGCCTGCTTGCGATGAGGCCGTCACATTCAACATCAATGCTGCCTGTCAGTCCGCTATCGCGAGCAGGCTCGCTCCCTCAGGGGAAATGGTTCCTCCCACAGGGAAAATGGTGCTTAAAGCCGATCCCGCGCGATGCCGCTACGGATTCGCAGGATGTCGGCAAGAACGGCCAGGGCGATTTCTGCCGGGGTTTTACTCCCTAGGCTCAGCCCGATTGGTGCATGAATCCACGCCAACTCCGCGCCTCCCAGACCGCCAATCCTGCGTTACCGCTCGAAGCGCTTTTGCGAGGCCTGCATGGAGCCCATCAGCCGATGTAAAACGCCTCGGTGCGCACGGCTTCCATCATCGCCAGATCGTCGATGCGCGGGTCGTGAGCCAAGGCCACCACCGCGGTGTCGCTGTGGCAGCCGCCGTCAGCGATGAACACTGACGGCAATTGACGACGAATCTCGACGTTTTCTAGCACGACGCCTTCCAGCACTTCGTCCCGTGGATCACAAAGAATCACCTCGAAACCCAGGCCAACCGCCAACTCCGCACACGCCAGAGCGACGCTGGAATACCCCGCCAACAGCAAACGCTGAGCCGCGCCAATCCGCACACGCACCCGGTCAATCTCACGTTCGATGCGCACGCCCTGCTCGCGATCGACAAACAGACTGCGCGCACCGCTGGCCAGATCGACCTCGCGGATCAGCAGACGCTGGCCCAACAACGCCGACTCCAGTTCCCGCAGATGAGCCTGAACCTCGCACTCGGACTCAAGCTTCTCCACCAGCACATCGAGCACGCCGCCACAGGGCAAACTCACGCGCGAGCGCGGATCATCGCCTTCGCCATAACGAATGACGCTGACCGCATCAAAAAACGCCCCCTCAGCGACGCGCTCAAGAAAGTCTTCCTCGACGCAGCCGCCGGGCAGTGAGCCGATCCATTGTCCGTCGGTGTTCACCGCCAGCAACGAGCCTGGCGCACGCGGTGCCGAGCCATAAGTGGCGAGCACCGTGCACAGCCAGATGCGGCGGCCAGCCATCGACCATTCAAGCGCCCGTCGCACGACTTGCAGATCGAGATGCTGCATGTCAGTGCGCCTTGTGCTCGAGCGGCGGTGCATCGGCTCGCAACGTCTGCACGTCCTTCACCGCGAGATCACCCGACCGACCACCCCACCCCTGACGCAGGTAGTTCACCAGATCGGTGAGTTGCTCGTGGCTGAGTTTTTCGGCGAACCCCGGCATCGGCTGCATGTTTTCGAACCCGGCGAACTTCTGCTCGCCGATACCTTCGTCGATCACCCGCACCAGATTGCGCGGATCTTCCAGGCGCAGCGTAGTGTTGCCGCGCATGGCCACGGCGAAGTGCGGTTTGCCTTCGCCACCGACCGCGTGGCAACCGGCGCAGACGTTCAGGTAGTCCTGACGACCGCGCTGGGCGCTGGTACTGAGTTTGTCCAACGGCACGTCCGTCTGCACCTTCGCCGCCGGCGGTTGATCGCCGAGCAGGAAGGTCGCCATCGCCGCCAGGTCCGGGTCATTGAGGCCTTGGGTGCTGTTGTGGAACACCGGGAACATCTCGTTGAACATCGTGCCCTGGGCGCTCATGCCGTGTTTGAGGAACGAGCTCAGGTCCTGATGATTCCAGCCGCGAGCGGCCAGGTCATTGGCCAGCAGACTCGGCGCCAGGTACCCATGCGATCTACTTGCAAGGCTGAACCGATAGACGCTTGCGTCCGCTTGTAGCAGCTGTCGAGCCCCAGCGAGGCTGCGTTCGACTGTGTAGCAGTCGTAGAACGACCACCACGGTCTTTCAGGAAGATCGGGGTGGCAGGTATTACGACTGCTTCGCAGTCGAACGCAGCCTCGCTGGGGCTCGACAGCTGCTACAGGCGTAGGCAGCCTCGCAGTGGAATCGACTCAGAAATCGACGGTCGCTGAAAGCAAGTAGGTGCGTGGCGTCGAAAGCGTCAAACCAGGCTCGCTGTCATCCGAGGCCCCGGCCGAGCTCCAGTAGCGCTTGTCCGCCACGTTCTCGATATTGGCGCGCAAGGTGATGTTCTTTTCCTCGACCTTGAACGCGTAGCGTGCGCCCACGTCGAAACGCTCCCAGGAGTCGATTTCCTTGTTGTTGGATTGGTCCAGGTACTGCGAGCTGGAATAGATGCCTCGGCTGGTGAGGGTCAGGCCCTCTACGGTCGGCACGTCCCACTCGGCGCCCAGGTTGACGTTGTATTTCGGCGTGGCCGGCGCCCGGTTGCCGTCGAAGGCGCCATTGGCGGTGTTGGTCAACTCGCTGTCGATGTACATGACACCGCCGAGCAGGCGGAAACCATCGAGCGGCTCACCGAACACACTCAGTTCCACTCCTGTGTTCTCACGCTTGCCGTTCGGGCCGAAGACGCGCGTCGTGGCGTTGGTTTCGTAGGCCGGCTGCTTGATCCGGAACACTGCGGCGGTCACGGCAAATGCGCCCGCGTCGTACTTGGCGCCGACCTCGACCTGGCGGCTGATGAACGGCGGGAAGATTTCGTCCTCGTTTACCGAAGTCGACGGCGCGATCTTGCCCTGGCTCAGGCCTTCCATGTAGTTGGCGTACAGCGACAGCTTATCGGTAGCCTTGAACAGGATGCCACCCGACGGCGAAACCTTTTCCTCATCGTAGGCGGTGTCGCCTTTCACATTGCCCGACCAGTCATCAACCTTCACCCGCTGCCAGCGGGCGCCGAGGGTCAGCAGCAGCCGATCATCAAAAAAGCCCAGGGTGTCGGACAACGCCACGCCGCTGAAGCGGTTCTCGGTATAGACCTTCGCATCCTGTCGCGTGGGCCTGAGCGGCGTGGGGGTTTCCACCGGGTTGTAGAGGTTGCTGGGGGCCGCCGCGTAACGCGCGCCGCCATTTTCGAAGTCCATGTAGAAATAGCTGGCGGCCAGGTTGACCTCATGGCTCACCGGGCCGGTGGAACCAGTTGCGCACCCCTGCCGTGGCCGTCCGGACATTTTCGTCGCGGGTGAAATCACGTGGCTGAACACTGAAATCACCCGCGTTGTTGGTGACCGCAACGGCATGCCGGAGAAAGTCATGGTTGCTTTTGCGCGCGCCCACACCGCCGTACAGCATGACGGAATCGTTGACATCGAATTCGCCGTTCACCGCGCCGAACGTGTCGTTGGTGCTCGCCTTGCTCCACGGCTGCGCATAGTTGTGGCGCACATCGCTGGCACGCGGAACCTGCGCGCTGGCGTTGACCTGCACGCGTTCCTGCGGGGCGTCGGTGTCACGCTCGGTGCGCCCGATGTCCGTCGAAAGCCGCAAGCGTTCACCGCGAAAATCCAGGCCGAGCACGGCCATCTCGCGGTCGACATTCTGCTGATCCCATTCGGTGTCGCCGGACTGTTTGACGCCGTTGAAACGAATGCCGAACTTGTTGTCTTCACCAAAGCGCCGGCCGGCATCCACGGCACCGCCAACCTGACTGTCGGACGCGTAGCTGCCGGTGAACGAAGTGATGGGCTTGTCGGTTGCGCGCTTGGGCACCACGTTGATCCCGCCACCCACGCTACCCCTCGGCGAGATGCCGTTGATCAGCTGGCTTGGCCCCTTGAGGACGTCGACGCGGTCGGCCATTTCCATGTCGATCGTGTAGGTCGGCAGGACGCCGTAGAGACCGTTATAGGCAACATCACTGTTGAACAGACTGAGCCCGCGAATGGTGAACTGCTCGTAACGCCCACCCGCCGGGTTGGTGGCGCGAACCGAGGGATCGTTGGCGATCAGGTCGCCCAAGGTACGAGCCTGCTGGTTTTTGACCACCTCGCTGGTGTAGGTGGTCATGCTGAAAGGCGTTTCCATAAAGTCTTTCGAACCCAGCAAGCCTTGCGAACCACGGCGCGCCACCTGGCCGCCGGCATACGGATCGCCGTCCACCGGGTCGATGGCACCGAGAATCGAGGTGGCACCCAGTTGCAGGCCGCTGCCTTCTGGCACTGGAGTCAGAATATATGCCTGTTCGCCCACCGACTGCAGTTGCAGACCGGAACCCTGCAACAACCGGACAAAGCCCTCCTCCACTGCAAATTCGCCGGACAGGCCGGGGCTGTTACGACCACTCACCAGCGCCGGGTCCACCGACAGATTGACCCCGGCCAGCCCAGCGAAACGGGTCAGCGCTGCGCTGAGGCTGCCGGCCGGCACCTGATAACTGCGTCGAGGCGCGTCTTCGGCCCAACCGGCGGTGATGAACAACGGACAGGCACTGAGGCTCAGCAACAGACTCAAGTGCATTAACGGGCGCAGGCGGGATGAAGCCAAACGCGGACTGGACGGGAACACTGCGGGCATTGAAGAAGCTCTCTTAGTTCGTTCACTTGCCTTGAATGACAAGCGAGGCGAAAAAAGGGGACACCCTTCAAACACTATTTTTGCGCGGCAGCAGCGTGACCCAATATCGCGTACGCGAATGCACCTCCAACGGCAGGCTGGCCGCCAGCAGCGCCAGAATTCGATCGGTGTCTTCCAGGCGAAAACTGCCGGTGACGCGTAGGGAATCCAGTTCTGGCTCCCAGCGCAACACACCCGGGCGATAGGTGCTGAGTTCGCGCAAAAAGTCCCCCAGGGGCTGGTTCTGCGCCATCAGCACACCGTCGCGCCAGCCTGGAGCAAGGACGTCGAATGGCTCCACAGCGCCGGCACCCGTAGCCTGAAGGCTGGCTTGCTGGCCTGCGCGCAACGAAAAGACCGATCCATGCAAAGGCTGCAACTGCACCGTGCCGTTAAGCACCGACACCTTGCACCCCGTCTGCCACTGACGAACGCATACTTCACTTTGACTGACGACCACCTGGCCGAAGTGCGTCTGGATCGTTAGCGGCGAGGTGCCAGGGACTTTCAGGGCAATTTCGCCCTCAACAAGCTTGAGTAGACGGTTGCTCAGATCAATATCGACGGCGCTCGCGGTGTTCAATTGCAGCGAGCTTCCGTCGGCCAACTGGACTTTCTTGCCCTCCCCGGTCGCTGTCCGCAGGTCGGCACTCCAGGCATCCAAAGGCAACTGCCGACTGATCAGCCAGGCGGCCGGCACCAACGCCACCGCGCCGACGGCGCGCTTGAGCACCGCGCGTCGGCTCGGCTGCGGTCGATCCAGACTGGCCATCGCCAGTGCTGACGGCAGGTCGGTGAAGCGCTGGCGCAAGAGTTGCGCTTTCTGCCATGCCTGTTCGTGGCTGGAATGGCTGTCGCGCCAGCTCTGCAATTCGGCTCGGTCTCGCTCATTGGCGGTGCCCGATTCCATGAGCGCCAGCCACTGCGCGGCAGCCCGTATGACTTGACGGGCGTCGGCCGAAGGGGCGGAACCGCTCACAGCGCCACCAGCAGGCAATGCTCGTAGGCTTGGGCCATGTAGCGCTTGATCGTGCGCTCCGAGACTTGCAGGCGCTCGGCAATTTCTTGATAACCCAAGCCCTCCAGTTGACTCCAGAGAAACGCCCGTCGTACCGCGGTCGGCAATCCATCGAGCAATTCGTCGAGGGCTTGCAAGGTTTCCAGAAGGATCCAGCGCTGCTCAGGGGATGACACGCAGTCTTCTGGCAGCAGCGCCAGCGCATTGAGGTAAGCCTGCTCCAGGCTGCGGCGCTTGTAGAAGTTGGTCAGCAGCCGTTTGCCCACGGTCGCCAGGTAGGCGCGGGGTTCTTGCAGGTCAGCAATACGCTGGGAGCTGGCGAGCAAGCGCACGAATGTGTCCTGGCTCAGGTCCGCCGCATCGTGACCATTGCTCATGCGTCGTCTCAACCAGCTTTCGAGCCAGCCGCGATGGTCGCGGTACACATCGTGGAAAGTTTGCTCCTCCGGCATCGCTGCATCACTCATTTCAAGAAGCCCTGTGCCAGGAGTTATCGTAAATGAGAGTGATTCTAATTAATGTCGGACATATGAAGGAAGCCCTTTATGCATCGGCTGAGCAGAAAGGTTGGATTGACAAGGAATGAAGGGAGGAAAAGCCAAATCGCAGACACAAAAAACCCCGGTCTTTCGACCAGGGTCTTTGCTATCGACTCGAAGACTGCCAGTGGCTTTCTTCGTAGCTCCAAGGCGTTCAGTGGGCCTTGAGGCAGATATGGCGCAGCGGACGGGACTCGAACCCGCGACCCCCGGCGTGACAGGCCGGTATTCTAACCGACTGAACTACCGCTGCGTATCGCTTTGGACTTGCGTCCAAGTAACTCGTCTGATTGAAAGCTCTGAGACTTTTCAGTCTCTCTTTCAATCTCGAATCAGGGCAAGCCTGACGCGGAAAATATGGCGCAGCGGACGGGACTCGAACCCGCGACCCCCGGCGTGACAGGCCGGTATTCTAACCGACTGAACTACCGCTGCGCGTCGGTGGAGGCTTTTAAAAGCTTCCATCTTGCTTTCGCAAGACTCTCGGATTTGGTGGGTGATGACGGGATCGAACCGCCGACATTCTGCTTGTAAGGCAGACGCTCTCCCAGCTGAGCTAATCACCCGTTTGCATCTCCGAGGCCGCGAAATTTACGCAGGTAGCGAACCTAAGTCAATAGCAGGATTGAAGTTTTTCTGAAAAAGACAGAATCGTGTCATTCCACACCAGGGCCGCAAACCGTCAGACCGCTTCGCGAGCAGGCTCGCGATGAGGACGGCACACCCAACATCAATGCTGAAGACAGCACCTCTGCCCCATCACTCGCTGTAAATCATCTTCTTGGTCATGCCGCCATCGACCACAAACTCCTGACCCGTGACGAAACCGGCGTTCTTCGACAGCAGCCAAGCGACCATTGCCGCAACGTCTTCGACGGTCCCTACCCTGCCCGCCGGATGCTGGGCATGGTCGGCCTCTGTCAGGGGCTCAGCACGCCGTGCCACCGGGTCTCGCGCATCGATCCAGCCGGGGCTGACCGCGTTGACGCGAATTTCCGGCCCAAGGCTGATGGCCAACGCGTGAGTCAGGGCCAACAGACCGCCCTTGCTCGCCGCGTAAGCCTCTGAGTCCGGCTCGGACTGCGCAGCGCGGGTCGAGGCCAGATTGACGATCGCACCGCTGTGAGCGCGCAGATACGGCGCACAGTGCTTGGCCAACAGCATCGGGCCGCTTAGATTGACCGCCAGCACCCGATTCCAGTAAGCCAGATCGAGACTTTCCAGAGTAATGTTGTGCGGGTCGGCAATCGCCGCGTTACACACCAACGCATCCAGACGCCCGAACTGCCCCAACACCTCGGCGACGCCCAACGCCACTTGCCCCTCGTTCGAGACGTCCATGGCGATGAACCAGGCGTTTTCGCCCAGCACCTTCGTCACTTTCGAACCGCGCTCTCGATCAAGGTCGGTCAGCACCACTTGCCAGCCTTCGCTGATCAGCCAGGCCGCGATCCCCAGCCCGATGCCGCGTGCGGCACCGGTGACCAGTGCAACGCGGCCATGGGTGCCGGTGCCCGGCGTCGACAACTCGATCACAAGGCAGCCAACCCGCGCGCCAGATCGGCTTTCAGGTCAGCCACATCTTCCAGACCGACCGCGATGCGGATCAGGCTGTCACGAATGCCCGCCGCTTCACGTTCTTGCGGCGCCAGACGGCCGTGGGAGGTGGTGCTCGGGTGCGTAATGGTGGTTTTGCTGTCACCGAGGTTGGCGGTGATCGAAATCAAACGGGTCGCATCGATAAAGCGCCAGGCGCCCTCTTTGCCTCCCTTGACCTCAAAACTCACGACCGCACCGAAGCCCTTCTGCTGGCGCAGAGCCAGTTCGTGCTGCGGATGGCTCTTGAGGCCGGCGTAATGGACTTTCTCGATGCCGTCCTGCTGCTCCAGCCACTCGGCCAGTTGCTGGGCGTTGGCGCAATGCGCCTTCATGCGCAGGCCCAAGGTTTCCAGGCCCTTCAGGAAGATCCAGGCGTTGAACGGGCTCAGGGTCGGCCCGGCAGTGCGCAGGAAACCGACGACTTCTTTCATCTGCTCGCTACGACCGGCCACAACACCGCCCATGCAACGGCCCTGGCCGTCGATGAACTTGGTCGCCGAGTGCACGACGATGTCCGCGCCCATCTTCAGCGGCTGCTGCAACGCAGGGGTGCAGAAGCAGTTGTCCACCACCAGCATCGCGCCTTTGGCGTGAGCGATTTTCGCCAGCTCGGCGATATCCACCAGTTCGGCCAGGGGATTGGACGGCGACTCGACGAACAGCAATTTGGTGTTGGCCTTGATCGCCGCGTCCCAACCGGACAAGTCCGCCAGAGGCACGTAATCGACTTCAATGCCGAAGCGCTTGAAGTACTTCTCGAACAGGCTGATGGTCGAACCGAACACGCTGCGCGACACCAGTACGTGATCGCCGGCGCTGCACAGGCTCATCACCACCGCCATGATCGCTGCCATGCCGGTGGCCGTGGCCACCGCTTGCTCGGCGCTTTCCAGCGCAGCGATGCGCTCTTCGAACGCGCGCACGGTCGGGTTGGTGTAGCGCGAGTAAACGTTGCCCGGCACTTCGCCGGCAAAGCGCGCCGCGGCGTCGGCAGCGGTACGGAAGACGTAGCTGGAAGTGAAGAACATCGGATCACCGTGTTCGCCTTCCGGCGTGCGGTGCTGACCGGCGCGTACGGCCAGGGTATCGAACGCTACGCCTTCGAGGTCGCTGTCCAGCCGACCGGCATCCCAATCCTGACTCATGCTGTCACTCCTTGCCCTGCTCAGTAATAGATACAAAACCGGCCTGTAGGAGCATGGCTTGCCCGCGAAGGGGCCTTTGGGAACGCCAAAAGCTTCGCGGGCAAGCCTCGCTCCTACAGGCCGCTCGTTTACTCAGTTGTTATACAGATCAATGATTGCACTGACTGCCTGCGTCTTGACCTTGGAGGCATCGTTACGTGCCTGCTCGATCTTGTTCAGGTAAGCCTCGTCGACGTCGCCGGTCACGTACTGGCCATCGAACACCGCGCAATCGAACTTCTCGATCTTGATCTTGCCGCCACCGACCGCTTCGATCAAGTCAGGCAGGTCCTGATAGATCAACCAATCAGCGCCGATCAGGTCAGCAACGTCCTGAGTCGAACGGTTGTGAGCGATCAGCTCGTGGGCGCTTGGCATGTCGATGCCGTAGACGTTCGGGTAGCGAACGGCCGGGGCTGCGGAGCAGAAGTAGACGTTTTTCGCGCCGGCTTCACGGGCCATCTGGATGATCTGCTTGCACGTGGTGCCACGAACGATCGAGTCGTCCACCAGCATCACGTTCTTGCCGCGGAATTCCAGTTCGATGGCGTTGAGCTTCTGGCGTACGGATTTTTTCCGTGCAGCCTGGCCCGGCATGATGAAGGTCCGGCCGATGTAGCGGTTCTTCACGAAGCCTTCGCGGAACTTGACGCCCAGGTGGTTCGCCAGCTCCAGGGCCGCGGTACGGCTGGTGTCCGGAATCGGGATAACCACGTCGATGTCATGTTCTGGACGCTCGCGCAGGATCTTCTCGGCGAGTTTCTCCCCCATGCGCAGGCGGGCCTTGTAGACCGACACGCCATCGATGATCGAGTCCGGACGCGCCAGGTAGACGTGTTCGAAGATGCATGGGGTCAGGGACGGGTTGGTCGCGCACTGACGGGTGTGCAGCTTGCCGTCTTCAGTGATGTAGACCGCTTCGCCCGGTGCCAGGTCGCGAATCAGGGTGAAACCGAGCACGTCCAGGGAAACGCTTTCGGAGGCGATCATGTACTCGACGCCTTCGTCGGTGTGACGCTGGCCGAAGACAATCGGGCGGATGCCGTGCGGGTCGCGGAAACCGACGATGCCATAACCGGTGATCATCGCCACGACCGCGTAACCACCGACGCAACGGTTGTGCACGTCGGTGACGGCAGCGAACACGTCTTCTTCGGTCGGCTGCAATTTGCCGCGCTGGGCCAGCTCGTGCGCGAACACGTTGAGCAGCACTTCCGAATCGGAGTTGGTGTTGACGTGGCGCAGGTCAGATTCGTAAATCTCCTTGGCCAGCTGTTCAACGTTGGTCAGATTGCCGTTATGCGCCAAGGTGATGCCGTAAGGCGAGTTGACGTAAAACGGTTGAGCTTCGGCCGAGGTCGAGCTGCCCGCGGTCGGGTAACGCACATGGCCAATGCCCATGTGGCCGACCAGGCGCTGCATGTGACGCTGATGGAACACGTCACGCACCAGGCCATTGTCCTTGCGCAGGAATAACCGGCCATCATGGCTGGTCACGATACCGGCAGCGTCCTGGCCGCGGTGCTGGAGGACGGTTAGCGCGTCATACAGCGCCTGATTGACGTTCGACTTACCGACGATACCGACGATGCCACACATGCGACGCAACCCCTACTTAATGGATCTGAACTGAACACAACTCACTGAGGCGTTTTGGCCATCGGCAAGAGGTGCTCCTTGAACGGTATCTCAGCGGGTACGCTGATACCGCTGGCAAGCCACTGACTGCTCCACCCGAGGATCAGGTTTTTGGACCAGTCTGCGACCAATAGAAATTTTGGCACGAGCTGCGACTGTTGCCACCACCCGTCCTGCTGTACCGGCCCCAGGCTCAACAGCCCGACCGCCACGACCACCAGCAGCACGCCACGCGCGGCGCCGAAGGCCATGCCGAGGAATCGATCGGTCCCGGACAACCCGGTGACGCGAACCAACTCGCCGATAAGATAATTGATCATTGCGCCCACGATTAAAGTGGCGACAAACATGATGGCACAGCCCGTGATCACACGAGCCGATGGCGTTTCGATGTATCCGGCGAGGTACTCGGACAATGCACCACCGAACATCCAGGCGACGACTCCTGCGATGATCCAGGTCACCAGCGATAATGCTTCTTTGACGAAGCCGCGGCTCAGACTGATCAATGCGGAGATGGCGACGATTGCAACGATCGCCCAGTCAACCCAGGTAAATGGCACAGTGCAGCCTACAGACGGATAAGGCGGCGCATTTTAGCAGAGCCCATGGCTATCGGTAAGCTGCGATTGTCAGTGCATTTCAAATCGGGGCGATAGTTTTAACCGCGCTCAGGCTGGAAACGCACCACAAACCCCTTGAGGTTCTTCTGGCGGCCCAACAAGTCACGCAGACGATCGGCTTCGGCGCGCTCGATCAGCGGTCCGACAAACACCCGGTTCTTGCCATCTGCCGTACGGATGTAGGCGTTATAGCCCTGACTGCGCAGGTCTTTTTGCAGGCTTTCTGCACTTGCACGGCTCGACAGGCTGGCCAATTGCACCGACCAGCTGACCGACAGGCCATTGGCGTCGACGCGACTCTGAGTCGTGTCCGGCTTGCCCGGTGCAGCAGTGATTGGCTGAGGGGGCGCGGTTGCAGGCTTGGCAGCCATAGCAGGAGCAGGTGCTGGCGCGACCGGTTTGGCAACAGGCGCAGGCGCCACTGGTGCACTCGGTGCAATCGGCGCGGACGGTGCTTCTTGCTGAGCGATCTCATCATCGCTCGGCACCGGTTCTTGAGGCAGCGCTTGCGGCTCAGGCACCACCACCGGCTCGACCTGCACTTGCGGCATCGACGGTGCTTGCGGTGCAGTCGGGGCTTCGACCGTCACTTGACGCTGCTCATCCTGACGGGAAAACAGCATCGGCAGAAAAATAACCGCCAGCGCCACCAGAACCAGGGCGCCAACCATGCGCTGTTTGTATGCCTTATCCAGCAATGCCATTTGCCGCTTCCTCCGTGGAGCGCCGGGCCAGCCATTCAAGGGCCTCGGCGACACAATAAAATGATCCGAACAACAGAATCTCGTCGTCGCTCGTCGCCAGCGCACACTGCCCTTCCAGGGCGGCGACCACACTGTCATAGGACGTTACCGCGGCGCCAAGGTTCTGCAACGCCGCCTGCAAATCGGCAACCGGGCGCGCACGCGGTGAATCCAGCGGCGCGACAGCCCATTGCTGGACACTAGCATTCAATTCACTGACAACACCATCCAGATCCTTGTCCGCCAGCAATCCGAACACCGCCAGACGCTTGCCGACCGGCGGACGACTGGCCAGACGGCGCGCCAGATACTCGGCCGCATGCGGGTTATGCCCCACATCCAGCAACAGGCTCAGGCGCTTGCCCTGCCAGTCGAACTGACGGCGATCGAGACGACCGACCACCCGCGTCGCTTTCAGGGCCTCAATAATCTGTGCAGCCACCCACGGCAAACCGAGCAACAGGTAAGCCTGCAAAGCCAGTGCAGCGTTTTCCATCGGCAGGTCGAGCAACGGCAGATCGCGCAACTCGAGCACACGCCCTTGAGCGTCTACTCCGCGCCATTGCCAGTTTTGATCGGTGATACCGAGATCAAAATCGCGGCCACGCAAGAAAAACGGGCAATTGAGCTCGCGGGCTTTATCCAGCAGAGGTTGTGGAGGATTCAGGTCGCCGCAGAGCGCAGGCGCGCCCTGACGGAAGATGCCGGCCTTTTCAAAAGCCACGGACTCGCGGGTATCCCCCAGGTAATCGGCGTGATCGACACCGATGCTGGTGACCAGCGCCATGTCAGCATCGACCACGTTGACCGTATCCAGACGCCCACCGAGGCCGACTTCCAGCACCACGGCATCAAGCCCGGCCTGCTGGAACAGCCAGAACGCCGCCAGGGTTCCCATTTCGAAGTACGTCAGGGAAGTGTCGCCACGCCACGCCTCGACTGCAGCAAAGGCTTCGCACAGCTCGGCGTCAGTCGCTTCGACGCCGTTGACCTGCACCCGCTCGTTGTAACGCAACAGGTGCGGAGAATTGTAGACACCGACGTTCAGGCCCTGCGCCCGCAGCAGCGAAGCCACGAATGCGCAGGTAGAACCCTTGCCGTTGGTGCCGGTGACCGTGATCACCCGAGGCGCCGGCTTGCCCAGCCCCATGCGGGACGCTACCTGTTGCGAGCGCTCAAGGCCCATGTCGATGGCCGAAGGGTGCAACTGCTCAAGGTAGGCGAGCCACTCGCCAAGGGTACGTTCGGTCATAGGTTGGCAGGTACCGGTGGAACCGCGATCGGCTCGATGGGTGCGGCGACGAATTTCGGCGTCGGCAGGCCCATCATTTGTGCCAGCAGGTTGCCCAGGCGTGGACGCAGTTCCTGACGGTGAACGATCAAGTCGATCGCGCCGTGCTCCAGCAGGAACTCGCTGCGCTGGAAGCCTTCCGGCAGTTTTTCGCGCACGGTTTGCTCGATAACGCGCGGACCTGCAAAGCCGATCAGGGCTTTCGGCTCACCGACAATCACGTCGCCCAGCATTGCCAGACTGGCGGAAACACCACCGTAGACCGGGTCGGTCAGCACGGAGATGAACGGAATGCCTTCTTCACGCAGACGCGCCAGTACCGCAGAGGTCTTGGCCATTTGCATCAGGGAGATCAGGGCTTCCTGCATCCGCGCACCACCGGAGGCGGCGAAGCAGATCATCGGGCATTTGTTTTCCAGCGCGTGGTTGGCGGCGCGGACAAACCGCTCACCCACAATGGCGCCCATCGAACCGCCCATGAAGGAGAATTCAAACGCCGAAACCACCACCGGCATGCCCAGCAGGGTCCCGCTCATGGAGATCAGTGCGTCTTTTTCGCCGGTCGCCTTTTGCGCAGCGGTCAGGCGATCCTTGTACTTCTTGCCGTCGCGGAACTTCAGACGGTCAACCGGCTCCAGGTCCGCGCCCAATTCGGCACGGCCTTCGGCGTCGAGGAAGATGTCGATGCGGGCGCGGGCGCCGATACGCATGTGGTGGTTGCACTTGGGGCAAACGTCCAGGGTCTTTTCCAGCTCCGGACGGTACAGCACAGCCTCGCAAGACGGGCATTTGTGCCACAGACCTTCAGGCACCGAGCTCTTCTTGACCTCGGAACGCATGATCGAAGGGATCAGTTTGTCTACTAACCAGTTGCTCATGCTTTCTTTCTCCAGTACCGGCGGCCCGAACGCTCTGGTTCGCAGCCCCGCGTATGCCCTTGAGCTAAATTCATGTGTGTGTGTGGCGATGATCGGTGGATGGTCGGGTCGGTGGAGCGTGACCTGCGTACAACCCATCAATCCTCAGCCGTGCCTGCTTTGTGCAGCGCAGTGCATTTTGGGACGGCGGCAGTCTGCCAGCCGTCACATCAACTACGTGCTACTACGTACAGCCTTGATGAATGCCTGAATCTTTGCGTGATCCTTGATGCCTTTGCTCGCCTCTACCCCACCGCTGACGTCCACCGCGTAAGGCCGAACCCGGTCGATTGCCTGCGCCACGTTATCCGGAGTCAAGCCGCCAGCGAGGATGATCGGCTTGCTCAAGCCTTGCGGTATCAAAGACCAGTCGAACGCTTCACCGGTTCCGCCGGGTACGCCTTCAACGTAGGCATCGAGCAGCATACCGCTGGCACTAGGAAATGCATCGCATGCCGCCGCGATGTCGTCGCCGGCCTTGACCCGCAGCGCCTTGATATACGGGCGGTGCCAGCCTTCACAATCGGCCGCGGTTTCATCACCATGGAACTGCAACAGGTCCAGCGGCACGGCGTCGAGCAGTTCGCCCAACTCGCAGCGGCTGGCGTTGACGAACAACCCCACGGTGGTCACGAATGGCGGCAGCGCCTTGATAATCTCGCGCGCCTGCTGGACCGTCACCGCCCGCGGGCTTTTGGGGTAAAACACAAATCCGATGGCATCCGCCCCGGCCTCGACCGCCGCCAACGCATCTTCTATGCGGGTAATCCCACAAATCTTGCTGCGAACGGCTGACATGTCGATAAAACCTCAGGGCAAATCCGAGAAAGTCCCGGATGGTAACAAATGCGTTCGAGGGCGTCAGCCGTCAAGTTCAGAGAAGCCTGTGAGGAAGTGTGGGCCGATGTAACGCTCGGGCAATTCGAACTCGTCGCGATATTCGACCTGCACCAGATACAGACCGAACGGATGCGCCGTCACCCCGCCAGAACGACGGATCCGACTCTCCAGCACTTCCTTCATCCACTCCACCGGACGCTCGCCGGCCCCGATGGTCATCAATACACCGGCGATGTTGCGCACCATGTGGTGCAGGAAGGCGCTGGCGCGGATATCCAGCACGATCATCTTGCCGTGACGCGTGACACGCAGGTGATGCAGTTCCTTGATCGGCGACTTGGCCTGGCACTGACCGGCGCGGAACGCGCTGAAATCATGGGTGCCAACCAGATACTGGGCCGCCTCGGCCATGCGCTCGACGTCGAGCGGACGGTGGTTCCAGGTGATTTCTTCGTTCAGGTGCGCCGGGCGGATCTGATCGTTGTAGATCACGTAGCGATAGCGGCGGGCGATGGCCTTGAAACGCGCATGAAAATGCGCCGGCATGACCTTGGCCCAGCTGACACTGACGTCGTGGGGCAAGTTGATATTGGCGCCCATGACCCAGGCCTTCATCGAACGCTCGACCTGGGTATCGAAATGCACCACCTGGCCGCAGGCATGCACGCCAGCGTCCGTGCGCCCGGCGCAGAGCAGCGACACCGGTGAGTCGGCGACTTTGGACAAGGCCTTTTCGAGGGTTTCCTGCACGGTGAGCACGCCGGAGGCCTGGCGCTGCCAGCCGCGATAACGCGAGCCTTTGTATTCAACGCCCAGCGCGATCCGGAAAAAGCCGTCGGCCGCCAGTTCGACGGCCGGGTTATCTATATTTGCCAAGGAGTAACAGCCTGCTGATAAGCGCAAAGGCGGGCATTATAAGGCCGCGCCACCGGGATGCCAGTGCAACAGAAAACAGGATATCGAATGTCAGGCCCTCTTCGCGAGCAAGCCCGCTCCCACAAGGTATTCGCGCCCGGCTTAAATACTTTGGGCAACACGAACCAATGTGGGAGCGGGCTTGCTCGCGAAAGCGGTTGGACAGGCAACACCGCAGCTAAGCGAAAACAAAAACGGCAGCCTCACTGGGCTGCCGTTCTGTTTACTGCCTGCCGAACACTCAAGCCAGATGCGAAAGCATCTCCTTGGCTTCGCTCTTCTGGCCAGCATTACCCTCGGTCACCACCTCATTGAGGATGTCCCGAGCGCCGTCGTTGTCGCCCATGTCGATGTAGGCCTGGGCCAGATCGAGTTTGGTGGCGACTTCATCGGTGCCGGAGAGGAAGTCGAAATCCGGCTCGTCCGCCGCGGAAGCCATAGCGTCTTCTGCGGTAAAGGTCGGCTCACCCATGCTCTGGGACAGACGATCCAGCTCGGCGTTGACGTCTTCCAGCTCAGCGGCGAAGGCGTCCGGCTCGGCCGGGGTGGTGGTGGCGGTGTCCATTTCATCGGCCAGCGACAAGTCGAAATTGGCCGGCAACTCCAGGTCATCCTGCGGAACTTCAGGCTTCACAGGCTCGGTAGGCAAGTCCTTCACGCCTTCGTCGAGATCCAGCAGGAAGTCGTCCTCAGCGAGGATCGCCGGCGATGGGTCTCCCCCCAGATCCATGTCCAGGTCGAAGTCCGACAGGTCGTCGAGGTTTTCCTTGATTTCGGTCTGCTCCTTCAACACCGACTCAAAGCTCAGGTCGTCGTCCAGCGGGAATTCTTCAAGGTCAGCCGCCGATTCCGGCTCGGGTGCAACCACCGCCGGAGAAGCGGCTTCCAGATCGTCCAGGCTTAGATCGAAGGCGCTGTCAAAGTCGTCATCGGCGGGGGCTGGCGCTTCCGGCTCGTCCAGTAGCAGGTCTTTGACGTACTGCGCGTCCAGCTCGGCGGCGATGGCGGCAGCGGCGAGACCACCGGCAGCCGCGATAACCATCGCAGGGAAACGGGTTTTAAGCTGTTCGACCTGGGCGAAGTTGTCACCGTTGGCCACCAACTGACGCTCCTGAGCGACAAACGCATCGCGATCGCCCTGCTGACCGTAGACTTCCATCAGCTTCAGGCGCAGGTCGCTGCGTTGCGGCTCTTGCTTGATGCCGTCTTCGAGCAACGCCACTGCCTGGTTCAAACGACCGGCGGCAATGTGCGACTGAGCCTTGGTCAGTACATCGTCATCGCGGTCGGCTGCCGGCGATATCAGTGGTGCGGCAATCGGCGGCGTGACCACTACCGGAGCAATCACTGGAGCCGGAGCAGGCATCGGCGCTGGCGCAGGAGTCGGCGACGTAGCGAGTTTCACGCTCGGCGGCGGAACTTCCAGGCCTTCGAAGCTGCTTTCCGGCAGGTCCTGCTCGGCGGAGAACTCCTTCTCCTCTTCCAGGGCACGCGCCATGCGCAGGTGTTTCTCGGCTTCTTGCTGCGCTTTGCGGCGACGTGCCAGCAACAGCAGCAACAACAGCAGAACCACTGCACCGCCGCCCACCAGGCCCAGCAGCACCGGATTGGTCAGCAGCTCGTTGAATTTCTGGTCGTCGGAAGCGACTGGCGTCGGCTCGACAGGTGGCTCGGCGGGCGCTGGCACCGGAGCGGCTTCAGGTGCCGCCGCCTCTGGCGCAGGCGCTACCGGTGCAGGAGCCACTTCCGTCGGCGCCGCCGCAGGGTCGGCGGCCAACTCAGCAGACATTGCCGGAGCGGCCGCGGCTGCAACCGGCGCATCAGCAGCGCCTTCGGCCTGCAACTTGGCCAATTGATTGTTCTTCAGCTCGATCAGGCGTTGCAGCTTTTCCATCTGACTTTGCAGATCGGTCATGCGGCTTTTCAGTTCGGCATTGTCACGACGGGTCGTGTCGAGGCTTTCCTGGGTGACAGCCAGTTTGTTGCCCAAGGCTTTGGCATCGCCTGCAGCGCCTTTGCCACGGGCTTTGCCGGTTTCGGCAGAGACCAGGCTCAGATTGTCTTTCGCCGCTTGCGACGGGGCTGCGTCAGCGCGGCCACGCTTGGTGGCATCGAGTTGCTGCTGCCCGGTGCCGGGCTTAGCCACATAACGACGACCCTGTCGCCATGCGGTGTTCTGTGCAGCGACTTCAGCGATTGCCTTGGTTTGCGGCAGGCCGGTGCTCTGCGCCTGATCGGGCATGCGCAGCACCTGGCCGGTTTTCAGGCGGTTGATGTTGCCGTCGATAAAGGCATCGGGGTTCAGCGCCTGGATAGCCAGCATGGTTTGCTGAACCGACCCGCCATTACGCGCCTTCGCGGCGATTTCCCAAAGGGTATCGCGCGGCGTGGTGGTGTATTGGATTGGCTTGGTGGCGCCAGTGACCGGCGCAGTGATCGTTTGGGTCGGCGCAGGCTGCGCAGCCGCTTCAGCGGTCTGCGGGGAGAATTTGGACGGATCGAGCAGCACGCTGTAATCGCGCAGCAGTCGACCGTTGGGCCACATCACCTGAACCAGGAATTTCACCATGGGCTCGGACAGTGGCTTGCTGGACGTCACACGCAGGATGCTTTTTCCGCTGGCGTTGAGCACTGGCGTGAAGGTCAGGTCGTTGAGAAACGCCTGGCGATCGACGCCTGCCTTGGCGAAATCTTCGGGCGAAGCCAGGCTCGGCACCACTTCCGCGGCGGTGAGGTCCTTGACGTCGAGCAGCTCGATTTCCGCCACCAGAGGTTGGTTCAGCGTCGACTTCAGGGTCAATTCCCCAAGCCCGAGGGCATGCGCCATACCGGAGGACAGCGCCGAGGCGGCCGCTATTGCTAACACCAGTTTGCGAACTTGAACCATAGCCTCATCCTTTGTTTGAACATTCCTCGGCCAGCGAGAAGGTGTTGATAGCCGCTGCCGTAAGGCATTGCGCGCGGCGACGAAGGGTCGTCACGCGCGATCATTTCATTCATGCCCCGGAAAGCCCCGCAGGGTGGCTCGCCATCAGCAATCCGGTCCAGCATAACGCTCGACCGGACTCATTCGAAAAATTGTTGCCAAGTATCTTTTACAGCAGGTCTTTTATCAACAATTCAGCCACCTGCACAGCATTGAGCGCGGCGCCTTTGCGTACGTTATCTGACGTCAGCCACACATTAAGTTCCGACGGGTCGTCGATACCTTGGCGAACCCGACCAACGTAAACCACGTCCTGCCCTACCGCATCGCCTACCGCTGTCGGGTAATCGCCGGCTTCCACCAGCTCGATACCCGGCGCGTCTTCCAGTGCCGCGTTGACTTTTGCTAGGTCGACAGCGCTCGCTGACTGCAAGGTCACGCTAAAGCTATCGCCAAAAAACACCGGGGCTTGAATGCAAGTGACGGAAATCTTTAATAAAGGCAGAGCCATGACCTGACGCAGCTCACGCACCAGGCGTTTTTCCAACAGCGTGTGGCCCTGTTCATCAGGCTTGCCGACCTGAGCCAACAGGTTGAACGCCATTTGCCGATCGAAAAAGGTCGGCTCCAGCGGGCGCACGTTGAGCAGCTCGGCGGTTTGCCGTGCCAGCTCGGTCACTGCTTCGCGGCCCTGGGCGGAGACGGCCAGGCTGGCGGTCAGGTTGATGCGTTGCAGGTCGAGCAAACCGAGCAACGGCGCCAGCACCACGGCCAGCGTCGTGGCCGACGGGCTAGGGCTGCTGACCTGGAACGGTTTTTTCAGACCGGCGAGGATGTCGGCGTTGGCTTCCGGCACCACTTGCGGCGCCTGATCGGCCGGCAAGGCGCCGGACAGGTCGATCAGCGAGCAACCGGCGGCGGTGGCGCGCGAGGCGAAACTCAGGGTTACTGCCGGGCCGGCCGCGAAGAACACCAGCTGGACTTTGCTGAAGTCGAATTCGTCGACTTCACGCACCCGAACGTTCTTGCCGCGAAACGGCACCGAATGCCCGGCGGATTCGCTGCTGGCCAACAGGTGCAGGTTACCGACCGGGAAGTCGCGCTCTTCGAGAATCTGCACGAGTGTTTCGCCGACAGTACCGGTGGCGCCGATCACGGCAATATCAAAGGACTGGCTCATGGTTCTACCTCTGGCGAAACGGGGGGAGCGGCACTTTACCGGGCGGGGGGCATGCAGGCAATTCGGCTGGGGATTTGTGGTGATTACACCGGCCTCTTCGCGGGCAAGCCTCGCTCCTACAGTTATGTGGACGCCCGGATCCCTTGTAGGAGCGAGGCTTGCCCGCGAAGAGGCCCTCACTGACGACACACCGGGCAAAAAAAAAAACCCGCACCTCTTTCAAGGTGCGGGTTCTTTCATTACTTCAATCGATCAACGCTCAAGCAGGATCCGCAGCATACGACGCAGCGGTTCGGCCGCGCCCCACAGCAGCTGGTCGCCAACGGTGAACGCGCCGACGTACTGCGTGCCCATGTTCAGCTTGCGCAGACGGCCAACCGGTACGTTCAGGGTGCCGGTGACTTTCGTCGGGCTCAGTTCCTGAATGCTGGCTTCGCGGTTATTCGGCACCAGTTTGACCCAAGGGTTGTGCTGGCTGATCAGCCCTTCGATGTCGGCGATCGGCACGTCTTTGTTCAGCTTGATGGTCAGCGCCTGGCTGTGGCAGCGCATGGCGCCGATGCGCACGCAGATGCCATCGACCGGGATCGGGCTCTTGAAGCGACCGAGGATCTTGTTGGTTTCGGCCTGAGCCTTCCACTCTTCGCGGCTCTGACCGTTTGGCAGTTCCTTGTCGATCCACGGGATCAGGCTGCCAGCCAGCGGTACCCCGAAGTTTTCGGTCGGGTACGCGTCGCTGCGCATGGCTTCGGCGACACGGCGGTCGATGTCGAGGATCGCGCTGGCCGGGTCGGCCAGTTGATCGGCGACAGCGGCGTGGGTCGCGCCCATTTGCTTGATCAGTTCACGCATGTTCTGCGCGCCGGCCCCGGAGGCCGCCTGATAGGTCATGGCACTCATCCACTCGACCAGCCCGGCTTCGAACAGACCGCCCAGGCCCATCAGCATCAGGCTGACGGTGCAGTTGCCGCCGATGTAGTTCTTGGTGCCCGCGTCGAGCTGCTGGTCGATGACCTTGCGGTTCACCGGGTCCAGCACGATCACCGCGTCATCCTGCATGCGCAGGCTGGAAGCGGCGTCGATCCAGTAACCCTGCCAGCCGGCTTCGCGCAGTTTCGGGAAGACTTCGCTGGTGTAGTCGCCACCCTGGCAGGTCAGAATCACGTCGAGGGTTTTCAGCTCTTCAATGCTGTAAGCGTCCTTGAGCGGAGCAATGTCCTTGCCCACGGACGGGCCTTGGCCACCGACATTGGAAGTGGTGAAAAACACCGGCTCAATAAGATCGAAATCCTGCTCTTCCAGCATCCGCTGCATGAGCACGGAACCGACCATACCGCGCCAACCGATCAGACCTACACGTTTCATCGCAACTACACCTTCTTTAAAAAGTGGGCCGCTGCTTTCAAGAGTGAAAGTGGCAGCGGGCCCGAGAGATTACAGATTCCGCAGAGCGGCGACTACTGCGTCACCCATTTCCTGCGTACCGACTTTAGTGCAACCGGCCGACCAGATGTCGCCCGTGCGCAAGCCCTGGTCCAAAACCAGACTGACGGCCTTCTCGATGGCATCGGCCGCATCCTGCAGATTGAAGCTGTAACGCAGCATCATCGACACCGACAGAATGGTCGCCAACGGGTTGGCAATGCCTTTGCCGGCAATGTCCGGCGCCGAACCGTGGCACGGCTCGTACATGCCTTTGTTGTTGGTATCCAGCGACGCCGACGGCAGCATGCCGATGGAACCGGTGAGCATCGATGCCTGGTCGGACAAAATGTCGCCAAACAGGTTGTCGGTGACGATCACGTCGAATTGCTTCGGTGCACGCACCAGCTGCATGGCGGCGTTGTCGACGTACATGTGGCTCAGTTCGACTTCAGGGTAATCCTTGGCCACTTGCTCGACGATTTCACGCCACAACTGGCTGGAAGCCAGTACGTTGGCCTTGTCCACCGAGCACAGCTTCTTGCCGCGCACCATGGCCATGTCGAAACCGACACGGGCGATGCGGCGGATTTCGCTTTCGCTGTACGGCAGGGTGTCATAGGCCTGACGCTCGCCGTTTTCCAAGGTGCGGGTACCACGCGGTGTGCCGAAGTAGATGCCGCCGGTCAGCTCACGGACGATCAGGATGTCCAGGCCAGCCACGATTTCAGGCTTCAGGCTCGAGGCTTCAGCCAGTTGCGGATACAGGATCGCCGGACGCAGGTTGCCGAACAGGCCCAGTTGCGCACGAATTTTCAGCAGGCCGCGCTCAGGGCGGATGTCACGTTCGATGGTGTCCCATTTCGGGCCGCCCACGGCGCCCAGCAATACCGCGTCGGCAGCGCGTGCGCGAGCCAGGGTTTCGTCGGCCAGCGGCACGCCGTGCTTGTCGATGGCGGCGCCACCGATCACGTCGTGGCTCAGCTCGAAGCCCAGGCTGTATTTGTCATTGGCCAATTCCAGCACCTTGACCGCTTCGGCCATGATTTCCGGGCCAATACCGTCACCTGGGAGAATCAGAATCTGCTTGCTCATGCTTTCCTCATGTCATCAGTCGGTGTGCCCGCAGGCACACCCGGAAAAATTTTATCGTTCTGCCATCAGCACCAGCACATCTGTACTGAACGAACCATCGGCCTCGATCTCGAAATATTCGCGCACTTCATTGCCCATGGACTGCTGCAACTCGCGGATCGCCGCGCGCATCACCTCTGGCGTGCGCATGCGCTCGACCCAGCTGTTGTATTCCAGACGCAGGCGCTGCCGGGTGGTGCTGCGGGTATGCAACCCCGCTTCGCTGACCTGACGCAACCACTCACCGGCGGAATAATCGCGCACATGGCTGGTGTCGCGCAGCACTTCGACGCTTTGCAGGTAAGTGTCGAACAACGGACTGCCCGGTGACAACACGTCGACGAACGCCGCCACGCCACCCGGTTTCAGCACCCGGCGCACTTCGCGCAGGGCCAAGCCGAGATCGCTCCAATGGTGCGCCTAGTAACGGCTGAACACGAAGTCGAACTCGCCGTCGGCGAAGGGCAGCCGCTCAGCGGCGCCGAGGACCGTGGTCACATTGCTCAAACCACGGTCGACAGCGGCGGCGGCGACCACGTCGAGCATCTGTTGGGACAGGTCGTACGCCACAACCTCCTTGACCAGCGAGGCCACGTGAAAACTGACGTGACCGGCACCGCAACCCAGGTCCAGCACCCGTGCATCGCCCTGCCCGGCCAGTTCTGCCTGTAGCAGCGCGAATTCGGTGCCTTGAGCGTGTACGGCGCTGCTCAGATAGGCCGAGGCCTGTTCACCGAATTGCTTTTGGACTACCTGACTGTGCTGGGCGGTGCTGGTCATCGGGACTTCCTTTTTTAGGGTGAGTCTTGTGTTGTCTGGGCGGGCCTCTTCGCGGGCAAGCCTCGCTCCTACAGGGGCGAGGCTAGCTCTCGATCCTGGGTTCGACTCGATCCTGTAGGAGCGAGCGATGCGGCGATCCGACTTGCCCGCGAAGGCGTCATCACGCCTTACGCAAATTCAAGCGTCGCGAAACAACCACGGTTGGCTGGCACGGTGCTTGGCTTCAAACGTCGCAATCGCCTCGTGGTCCATCAACGTCAGGCCGATATCGTCCAGACCATTGAGCAAGCAGTGCTTGCGAAACGCATCAATCTCAAAGCTCAACACTTTGCCATCCGGACGGGTCACGGTCTGGGCCTGCAGGTCAACCTGCAACTGATAACCCGGAGTACCTTCAACCTGCTGGAACAGCTCATCCACGTCGGCATCGCTCAAGATGATCGGCAGCAAGCCGTTCTTGAAGCTGTTGTTGAAGAAGATGTCGGCGTAGCTCGGCGCGATGATGCTGCGCAAACCGTACTCTTCCAGGGCCCACGGCGCGTGCTCACGACTGGAGCCGCAACCGAAGTTCTCGCGGGCCAGCAGCACACTGGCGCCTTGATAACGCTCGGCGTTGAGAACGAAGTCCTTGTTCAACGGGCGTTTCGAGTTGTCCTGATACGGCTGCCCGACATCCAGGTAGCGCCACTCATCGAACAGGTTCGGGCCGAAACCCGTGCGCTTGATCGACTTCAAGAACTGCTTCGGGATGATCTGGTCGGTGTCGACGTTGGCACGATCCAAAGGCGCGACAAGACCAGTGTGCTGGGTAAAAGCTTTCATGCTGCGCTCCTTTAGATCAATTCACGGACGTCGACGAAACGACCGTTTACAGCGGCGGCGGCGGCCATGGCCGGGCTCACGAGGTGGGTACGGCCACCGGCGCCCTGACGGCCTTCGAAGTTGCGGTTGGAGGTCGACGCGCAATGCTCGCCCGACTCCAAACGGTCCGGGTTCATCGCCAGGCACATCGAGCAACCCGGCTCGCGCCACTCAAAACCCGCCTCGAGGAAAATCTTGTCCAGGCCTTCCGATTCAGCCTGAGCCTTCACCAGACCCGAGCCCGGCACCACGATGGCCTGCTTGATGGTCGAAGCGACTTTGCGGCCCTTGGCGATCACGGCGGCAGCGCGCAAATCTTCGATTCGCGAGTTGGTGCAGGAGCCGATGAATACGCGGTCCAGCTGGATATCGGTGATCGCCTGATTGGCGGTCAAGCCCATGTACTTCAAGGCGCGTTCGATGGAGCCACGCTTGACCAGGTCCATTTCCTTCGAAGGGTCCGGCACGTTCTGGTCCACGGCCAGCACCATTTCAGGCGAAGTGCCCCAGCTGACTTGCGGTTTGATCCGGGTGGCGTCGAGCTCGACGATAGTATCGAACTGGGCGTCTTTATCGGTCACCAGGTCTTTCCAGGCTTCGACCGCCAAGTCCCACTCCGCGCCTTTCGGGGCGAAAGGACGGCCCTTCACATAGGCCACGGTTTTTTCGTCAGCGGCCACCAGCCCTACGCGAGCGCCGGCCTCGATGGACATGTTGCAGATGGTCATGCGGCCTTCGACCGACAGATCACGGATCGCGCTGCCGGCGAACTCGATGGCATGGCCGTTACCGCCGGCGGTGCCAATCTTGCCGATCACGGCGAGAACGATGTCCTTGGCCGTCACGCCGAACGGCAATTTGCCTTCGACCGACACCCGCATATTCTTCATCTTTTTGGCGACCAGGCACTGAGTGGCGAGCACGTGCTCGACCTCGGAAGTGCCGATACCGTGAGCCAAAGCGCCAAACGCGCCGTGGGTCGAGGTGTGGGAGTCGCCGCAGACCACGGTCATGCCCGGCAAGGTTGCGCCCTGCTCCGGGCCGATGACGTGGACGATGCCTTGGCGCACGTCGTTCATCTTGAACTCGACGATGCCATATTCATCACAGTTGTCGTCGAGGGTCTGAACCTGCAAACGCGAGACCTCGTCGGCAATGGCTTCGATGCCGCCCTTGCGCTCCGGGGTGGTCGGTACGTTGTGGTCCGGGGTCGCGATGTTGGCATCGATGCGCCAAGGCTTGCGCCCGGCCAGACGCAGGCCTTCAAAGGCTTGCGGCGACGTCACTTCGTGGATGATGTGACGATCGATGTAAATCAGCGCGGAGCCATCGTCGCGCTGTTTGACCAAGTGCGAATCCCAGAGCTTGTCGTAGAGCGTTTTGCCGGCCATCAGACGGTTCCTCATCAGCGTATTTCTATGCCCCGGGTCTTGAGACATTCAATAACCCTTTGGCTTGTGAGGTCGATCCTAGGGGGTTACATTAAATAACTCAAATTCATATTTTTTATGCTTTGGATAACCAACTGGAATACCGCAATGGACCTTGCCAACCTAAATGCCTTTATCGCGATTGCCGAGACTGGAAGCTTCTCCGGCGCGGGAGAACGCCTGCATCTGACGCAGCCGGCGATCAGCAAGCGCATCGCCGGGCTGGAGCAGCAATTGAAGGTGCGGCTGTTCGATCGCCTGGGCCGTGAAGTTGGGCTGACCGAAGCGGGTCGCGCCCTGTTGCCTCGGGCCTATCAGATTCTCAATGTGCTGGATGACACCCGCCGCGCCCTGACCAACCTGACCGGCGAAGTGACCGGTCGCTTGACGCTGGCCACCAGTCACCACATTGGCTTGCACCGTTTACCGCCCTTATTAAGGGAGTTCACCCGACGCTACCCACAAGTGGCGCTGGATATTCAGTTCCTCGATTCGGAAGTGGCCTACGAAGAAATTCTCCATGGTCGCGCCGAACTGGCCGTCATCACCCTCGCGCCGGAGCCCCACGCATTGGTCAAGGCCACACCGGTGTGGGACGACCCGCTGGATTTCGTGGTCGCCCCGGAGCATTCACTGGTCAGCAACGGTGCGGTCAGCCTGGCGGACATCGCCCTGCACCCGGCGGTGTTCCCTGGCGGCAACACCTTTACTCACCACATCGTCCATCGGTTGTTCGAAGCCCAAGGCCTGACGCCGAACATCGCCATGAGCACCAATTACCTGGAAACCATCAAGATGATGGTGTCGATCGGCCTGGCCTGGAGCGTGTTGCCACGCACCATGCTCGATGATCAAGTTGCACGAATACCTTTACCGGGCATACAACTGACTCGCCAGCTAGGCTATATCCTGCACACCGAACGGACGCTGTCGAATGCGGCACGGGCCTTCATGGCTCTGCTGGATGCACAAATCGATCTGCCAGGGACTCAAGGCTAACCTGTTCTACCGCCATGAGCCGCGAATTCCTGTGCCTAACGCCCAATTCAGCCCAAGGCTTGCCAATGCCGAAATCTGTTGACCGTATTCCGCCGATGCCCCGTATTCAGGCGCTTGACCCGAAACGGTCCGAGCAGAGCTGGGAAAGCGCACCGCAGTTGCTGGCCGCTCTCAATGGCGCGCGTCTGGGCGCCTGGTATTGGGACATCGAGCGCGGGCAGATCAGCTGGTCGCGGGGTACTCAGGCGTTGTTCGGCTTCGATCCCCGGCAACCGTTGCCGGCCGATCTGGAATACCTCGACTTGCTGCCCCCGGAGGATCGGGCAAAAACCATCCGCGCCTTTCATGCCGTGATTGCCGGCGCCCCACTGGAACAGGCGATGCACCACCGCATTCGCTGGCCCGACGGCAGTCTGCACTGGCTGGAGATCAACGGCAGCCTGCTGCCGGACAAGCACGGCCGGCCACGGATGATCGGGGTCATTCGCGAGATCACCCACCAACGCCAGCGGGAACAGGCGCTGAGCAGCTCGGAAAAACGCTTCGCCACGCTGTTTCACCTGTGCCCGAACATGGTGTTGCTGACCCGCCAGGAAGACGGCCTGATTACCGAAGCCAACCAGTATTTCGAAAGCCTGTTCGGCTGGCCGGTGCAGGACGCGATTGGCCGAACCACCGTTGAACTGGGTCTCTGGGTGCATCCGGAACAACGGGACGTGCTGGTTAAAGCGACCAAAGCCAAGGGCGAACTCATCAGCATGGAGGTGCAGTTTCGCGCCAGCAATGGCCAGATCCACGACGGCATCCTCAGCGCACAGAAAGTCGAACTCGAAGGCCAGCCGTACCTGCTGAGCACTTTCCTCGACACCACTGAACGCAAAGCCGCCGAACACGCGCTGAAAGACAGCCAGGAACGCCTCGACCTGGCGCTGGATTCGGCGCAACTCGGCACCTGGGACTGGCACATTCCCAGCGGCATGCTGTACGGCTCGGCGCGGGCCGCGCAGTTGCACGGGCTGGAGGCCATACCCTTCCACGAGTCCTTCGACGCGTTTTTCGAAGGCGTGCCCTATGAAGAACGCGGCACCATGCGCGACGCTTACCGCAGCCTGCGCGAAGGACCGGCCGGCAATTATCAACTGACCTATCGCGTGCAACTGGCGGACGGCAGTTCACGCTACCTGGAAAGCCGCGCCCGCCTCTACCGCGATGAAAACGGCACGCCGCTGCGCATGGCCGGCACCCTGCTGGACATCACCGACCAGGTCGAACGTGAGCAGCGGCTGGTGACCTCGGAAGAGAAATTCGCCACGCTGTTCCAGGTGAGCCCTGACCCGATCTGCGTCACGCGCCAGGACACCGGCCAGTTCATCGAGATCAATTCCAGCTTCACCCAAACCTTTGGCTGGAGCGCCGACGAGGTGATTGGTCGCAGCGCCGACGAGATCGGCTTGTGGGACGCTTCGGCGAAAAGCCTGCAACGGATCGAGCAGGTCATCCGCGAACAGGGCCTGAACAATGTAGCGATCGTCGCCCAGCACAAAGACGGGCAGTCCCTGACTTGCGTGATTTCCAGCCGGCAAATCAGCGTCGGCGAACAGCCGTGCATCGTCACCACCCTGCGCGACATCACCCAGCAGCAACGTTCCGAAGCCGCTCTGAAGGCCAGCGAAGAGAAGTTTGCCAAGGCGTTCCACTCGAGCCCCGACGCGATCACCATCACCGAGCGCGATACCGGTCGCTACCTGGAGGTCAACGATGGTTTCTGCCGCCTGACCGGTTACCGCGCCGACGAAGTGGTCGGCCGCACGGTGTATCAGGTCGGTATCTGGGCCGAAGAGAAACAACGCTCGGCGCTGCTGGCCGAGTTGCAGATCAAGGGCCGAGTGCACCACCAGGAAATGCTCGGCCGCAATAAACGCGGCGAGTTGCTGACCGTCGAAGTCTCGGTGGAGCCGATCACCCTCAACGAGACCGCGTGCCTGTTGCTGACCGCCCGGGACGTCAGCCTGCTGAAGAATGCCGAAGCGCAGATCCGTCACCTGGCCTACCACGACCCGCTGACCAACCTGCCGAACCGCGCGCTGTTGATGGATCGCCTGAGCCAGCAGATTGCCCTGCTCAAGCGCCACAACCTGCGCGGCGCGTTACTGTTCCTCGACCTCGATCACTTCAAGCACATCAACGATTCCCTCGGTCACCCGGTGGGCGACACGGTGCTGAAAATCATCACGGCTCGCCTTGAAGCCAGCGTGCGCATGGAAGACACCGTGGCGCGCCTGGGTGGCGACGAATTTGTGGTGCTGCTCAGCGGCCTCGAGGGCTCGCGCAACGAAGTCAGCGCCCAGGTCAGTGACCTGGCCGACACCTTGCGCGAACTGTTGTCGGAGCCGATGTTCCTCGACGGCCAGCGCCTGCAAGTCACCCCGAGCATCGGCATCGCGCTGATTCCCGACCACGGCTCGACGCCGACCGACCTGCTCAAACGTGCCGACATCGCGCTTTACCGCGCCAAGGACTCAGGTCGGAACACCGCGCAGATGTACCACAACACCATGCAGAAGGCGGCGAGCGAGCGCCTGCGCATGGAAACCGACCTGCGCCTGGCCCTTTCACGGGGCGAATTTCATGTGCATTACCAACCCCAGGTCGACGCCCAGGGCAACCGCATTGTCGGCGCCGAAGCGCTGGTGCGCTGGGACCATCCGGAACTCGGCCCGCAATCGCCCACCGAGTTCATCAAGGTGCTGGAGGACAGCGGGCTGATTCTGGAAGTCGGTACCTGGATCATCGATGAGGCCTGCGCGGCCTTCAAAAAACTGATCACAAAAGGCTTAATCAACCCGCTCAGCTTCAGCCTGTGCGTCAACATCAGCCCGAGGCAATTTCGTCAAAACGATTTCGTCGAACGCATCGAACACAGCCTCAGCAGCCACGGCCTGCCCTGCTCTCTGCTGAAACTGGAAATCACCGAAGGCATCGTCATCCAGAACCTGGAAGACACCATCAACAAAATGCGCAGCCTGAAAAAACTCGGCGTGAGTTTTGCGATGGACGACTTCGGCACCGGTTACTCCTCGCTGACCTACCTCAAGCGCCTGCCCGTCGACACCCTGAAAATCGACCAGTCGTTCATCCGCGATGCCACTACCGACCCCAACGACGCCGAAATCATCCGCGCCATCGTGGCCATGGCCCGCAGCCTGGAACTGAAAGTGATCGCCGAAGGGGTGGAGACGCCGGAGCAGCTGGAGTTTTTGCAGGGGCTGGGGTGCCATTTCTATCAGGGGTATCTGCACAGCCGGCCGTTGTCGGTGGAGGAGTTCCAGAAACTCCTCAAGTAACACGGGCCCTTTAGCAGCTGCCCTGTGGCGAGGGGATTTATCCCCGTTCGGCTGCGAAGCAGTCGTCAATCCTGCAAGCTCTATGCGCCTGAAGGAATGTAGAGGGCTGCTTCGCAACCCAACGGGGATAAATCCCCTCGCCACAGGGCAGCTGCAAGTCGTGCGTCGAGCGCGAGATGATTGGTACAAAAAAGGGCGCCAATGGCGCCCTTTTCATTGCTCTGGCTTGTTACTGCAGAGCTGGTTTTTGCGTGCCGTTGATCGGGATGCGTTTGGCTTTTGCCTCTTCCGGCACGATGCGCAGCAGGTCGATACTCAGCAGACCGTTGCGCAAGTCAGCGGCCTTGATCTCGATGTGATCGGCCAGGCGGAACGACAACTTGAACGCGCGCTGGGCGATGCCCTGGTGCAGGAACGTCACGCCTTCAGTCGCGTCGCGTTTGCCACCACTGATGGTCAGCACACCTTTCTCGACTTGCAGGTCCAGGTCTTCTTCCTGGAAACCGGCCGCGGCCACGACGATGCGGTATTGATCATCACCGTGTTTTTCAACGTTGTAGGGTGGGTAGGTGCTGCCTGGCTCGTTGCGCAGGGCGGTTTCGAACAGGTCGTTGAAACGGTCGAAGCCTACCGAGGAACGGAACAGTGGGGCCAGGGAAAATGCAGTAGTCATGGCTCAAATCTCCTGAAAACAATCAGCAAGGTTTTTTGTCTCCGCGACCCGTATTCGGCATCGCGTAATCCTTAGATAGGGATCGCTGATTGCTTTTCAAGAGAATATTTGCAGATTTTTTAGGCCGCTTCAGCCACCTGAAGACCCAGCAAACGCGAGACCTGATCCAGCTCAGTCTCTCGACGCAGGACGGTGAACAGCTCGACCGCTTCAGGATAATTGCGGGTCAGCATTGCCAGCCATTGCTTCAAACGACCCGGCGATTGGCGTGCTGTCATCTGCGCCTTGGCTTGCAACCAGAAGTCCTGAATCAGTGGTAGCAACTCTGCCCACGTCATCTCGACCACTTCTTCACCGGCCCGTGCCGCTGCAATTTGCCGGGCCAGGTCCGGACGCGAAACCAGGCCGCGACCGAGCATGATGTCCTCCACGCCGCTGATTTCGCGGCAACGGCGCCAGTCCTCAACGCTCCAGATATCGCCATTGGCGAACACCGGAACCTTGACCACTTCCTGCACGCGAGGGATCCATTCCCAGTGAGCAGGCGGCTTATAACCGTCGGTTTTGGTCCGCGCGTGAACCACGATGTGCGCCGAGCCGCCTTCGGCCAGCGCGGTTGCGCAGACCAGCGAACCGTCCGGGCTGTCGAAACCCAGACGCATTTTTGCCGTGACCGGAATGTGCGCAGGCACAGCGCGGCGCACGTGTTCAACGATTTCGTTGAGCAGTTCAGGTTCTTTAAGCAGGACGGCGCCGCCACGGGACTTGTTGACAGTCTTGGCCGGGCAGCCGAAGTTCAGGTCGATAACCTCGGAACCCAATTCACAAGCCAGCGCGGCGTTTTCTGCCAGGCACACCGGATCGGAACCGAGCAACTGCACCCGCAGCGGCACGCCGGACGCCGTGCGGGCGCCGGTCAACAATTCCGGGCCGAACTTGTGGTAATAGGCAGGCGTGAGCAGTTGATCGTTGATCCGAATGAACTCGGTCACGCACCAATCGATACCGCCCACACGGGTCAGCACGTCCCGCAGGATGTTGTCGACCAACCCTTCCATGGGCGCCAAAGCAATTTGCATGAAAAACACACTCAACGAAAAACGTGCGGCAGTTTACTGGATTGCGCGGGAAATCTGCAGAACATCGCAGATTCCCCCTGAGGGAGCGAGCCTGCTCGCGATAGCGGTGCATCAGCCGCATCACTGTTGGCTGACACACCGCTATCGCGAGCAGGCTCGCTCCCACATTTAGATTTTGGTCGTATCGAACACCTGCAACGCCGGGCCGTAGCCTTCGATGAACTCGGCCGGCATGCGCTTGGGCTTGCCCGTCGACAGCTCGATGCAGACGAAGGTGGTTTGCGCACGCAGCAACGTGGTGTTGTCGCTGGGGCGCTTCAACTGGAAGTGTCGGGTCATTTTCAGACGCTGATCCCAGTCGACAATCCAGGTTGCCAATTGCAGCCCGTCGCCTTCATAGGCGGCGGCCAGATAATCGATCTCATGCCGCACTACCGCCATTGCCCGATCCAGCCGACGGTATTCGACCAGGTCCAGGCCCAGCCGCTGCGAGTGGCGCCAGGCGCAACGTTCGAGCCAGGTCACGTACACCGCGTTGTTCGCGTGCCCCAGTCCGTCGATGTCCTCGGCGCCGACTTCCAGATCAATGATAAATGGCGTTGCCCGATCCCAGCCCATGCCCCACTCCCGGTCAGATGATGTCGACCGGGGCAGTGTAACGGATGCTTATGCCGATTGGCGCGATTGCAGACTGCGACCGGCCAGCAGTGACAGCACGCCATCAATTACCCGAGGATCCGCCAGCACGCGCTGATGACCGCCCTCTTCCAGGCGTAACAGCCGGCTGTCGAACCAAGCCTCGTTGATCAACTGGGATTCCTTGACCGGGACGAAGTTGTCATCTTCGGCATGGACGATCAGGCCGGGCATGTCGAGCTGGTAGTGCGCAACATCGAGCGTGGCAGCGCGCATGCCGACGTCTTTCTCGACCTGACGAATGAATGCCGAACGCGCTTTGGGCGGCAGCCGCACATAACGGGCAAAGCCGCGCAACACGCCAAGAATCCGCGCTGGTGCAGCGATGGTGACCAGGGTTTCGGTGCGCAAGCCCAGCTGCACGGCGAGCATCGCACTGGCGCCGCCCATGGAGTGACCGATGACCGCTTGGAGCGGCGGCAACTCGGCAGCCGCTTCGAGCATGGCCCTGGCAAACAGCACGACATTCGCTTCGTTACCCGGCGAACGGCCATGAGCCGGACCGTCCAGCGCTACGACCGAATAGCCGGCATCGACCAGCGCCGTGATGAGACTCGCAAACTGCGTCGGCCGGCCTTCCCAACCGTGCATCAGCAACACGGCAGGACCTTGCCCCCAGCGCAACGCCGAGAGGCCGAAGCGCAAGGTGATTCGTTCGGATTTTGCCAGCAGCGGCAACTCCCAATCACGCGGCGGCAAGTCCCGCGGCGTCATGAACGCCAGTCGCATTATACTCGCGACCAGTTTCGGTGCGAACCAGCCCAAGGTGCCATTAACGCCACGAACCCACTTCAACGTGTTCATCGCTCTCACTCCTCAGGCCAATGCCTTCAGGTCATAGCACCGCCGACTTGGCGGCGCGCAGCAATCGATCGGACAACTCTCCTGGCCCCAGCGCCCGTGCCAGAGCCAGACCACCGACCATCAACGCCATGTCGGCCAAGGCTTTGTCGGTGTCTTCCGGGCTGGCCGCCAACTGCGCGACCATCATTTCCACATGCTCATTCAACGCCACGCGAAACGCGTCCGGCAGGCGACCCAGCTCACCGACAGATGCCGGGATCGGGCACGCCGACTCAGAAGAATCACGGTGTTTGCGCGACAGATAAAACGCAGCCACCAACGCGCGACGTTCTTCGCCGGTCAGTTCGGCGTCCATGTCGGCGATCAAGCCACGGCGGTGACCGAGCAGTTGCTTGAACGCTTCCAGCATCATGGCGTCCTTGCTTTCGAAGTGTGCATAGAAGCCGCCAACCGTCAGGCCGGCTGCGCCCATCACTTCGCCCACGCTCGGTTCGGCAGGGCCACGCTGAATCAGCGCTGCGCTGGCGGCCTTGAGAATGCGTTCGCGGGTTTGAGCTTTTTTATCGTTCATCGTTGCCTCCGAATATTACGACTAGAATATTATTCTCATAATAATTTTCCGCAAGTCGTGGATGTGACCGCTGGTCTGAAGAACAGTTTGAAAGAAATGGGGGAATTGGCCAAACGCCAGACAAACAAAAGGGCCATTCAATAATTGAATGACCCTTATAAAATCCCGCAGAGCGGGTAATCGTGGCGTCCCCTAGGGGACTCGAACCCCTGTTACCGCCGTGAAAGGGCGGTGTCCTAGGCCACTAGACGAAGGGGACGCAAAACCTTCTATACAACTGATCAGTGCTGAGAGCTGATCGATTCAAGGCCGGTGTGGCCAGACCTTGAACTGTAAAATTGGTGGAGCTAAACGGGATCGAACCGTTGACCTCTTGCATGCCATGCAAGCGCTCTCCCAGCTGAGCTATAGCCCCGGATTTTTCGCCTCGCGGCGGAGCGACATTTTGCAACATCGCTTCTGTAAAACTGGCGTCCCCTAGGGGACTCGAACCCCTGTTACCGCCGTGAAAGGGCGGTGTCCTAGGCCACTAGACGAAGGGGACGCAAACCCTTCTATACAACAGATCAACGCTGAGCGCTGATCGCTTCAAGGCCTGTGTGGCCAGACCTTGAAGTGTAAATTGGTGGAGCTAGACGGGATCGAACCGTCGACCTCTTGCATGCCATGCAAGCGCTCTCCCAGCTGAGCTATAGCCCCTCATCGCTGAGGACGGGGCGAATCTTAATGGCGCTTCGGAAAGCTGTCAAACTTATTTTTAACAATTTCCAAAATTTTTTGTCGCCATAACAATCACTTACCGCCCTCCCCCCATAAATCCGGGGTATACCTACATCTGTAGGAGCCAGGCTTGCCGTAATGCCAGTCAGTTAAGAAATTGACTTGCCCGCCCAGCAGTAATAGAAACGGGCTTATGTTTTTATGAGCCCGCTTCATGTCCCTACAAAACGCCCTTCAAGAAGTTACCAAACTCAATCCGATCTCTTTCGAACGCTTTGCGCAACTGATCGATCCCCTGTGGATCGAGCAAGCGCTGGCCTCGACCGGAACGGTTTCTCTGCGCCGTAGACGCCTGCCGGCCGAGCGTATTGTCTGGTTGGTGGTGGGGTTGGCCTTGTTCAAGAACGAGCCGATTTGGCTCATCGTGCAGCAGCTGGGACTGGCTTTGGGCGAAGCAAAGGTGCCTGTGCCCAGCGCAGCAGTCCAGGCCCGGCAACGGCTGGGAGCAGAGCCCCTTGCCGCACTGTTTAAGCAATTGGCAGAGTCATGGGGCGGTGCTGAGCAGCCAGCTTCGGCTGGCTTTTTAGGGTTACGCAGCTTTGCGGTAGACGGCGTGGTTTGGTCCACCCCTGACACACCAGAAAACCGCCAAGCCTTTGGTGGCGGGCGGACTCACTCGGGAGACGGAGCCTGGCCACAAGTGCGCGGTGTTTGCCTGATGGATACCTATAGTCACTTGATTCGGGCTGCCTGTTTTGGCGAGTTTGCTGTCGGCGAACTTCGCTATGCCAAAGGTCTGGAGAAAGCGGTAAGCGATCATTCGGTGACGATTTTTGACCGCGCCTATTACTCGGCGGCCCTCTTGCTCGACTGGCAGCACAGTGGAACCGAACGGCACTGGCTCATGCGGGCACGCAAACCGCTCAAGTACGAGGTGATCGAAGAGTTGGGCGCCGGTGATTGGCTTGTGCGACTGACGGTTTCCAGAGATGCGCTCAAGCAACGTCCAGACCTTCCTAGCCATTGGCAGGCAAGACTGATTGAGTACTCGATAGACGACAAACCCCGCCGCTATCTCACCTCGTTGATCGATGCCGAACGTTACCCTGCCAATCAGGTGGCGGGGCACTACAACGAACGCTGGGAAATCGAGTTGGGTTACCGCGAGATCAAGCAAAACCTGCTCAAAGGAGAGCAATTACGCAGTAAACAACCTGATCTGGTGCGTCAAGAACTGTGGGGAACTCTGCTGGCCTACAACCTGATCCGTCAGGAAATGCGCTTGATGGCTGAAGAAATAAAGGTGGTACCGCAACGCTTGAGTTTTCTCTGGTTGTCTCAAGCGGTCAGCAATGCGCTGCGCTTCTGTCCGCTGGAAACGCCAGGCACGATCCCTAAACGACTGGCAGAACTGAGAATCCAGGCTCAGCACTTCATACTGCCAGCCAGACGAGAGCGAAGTTACCCAAGAGTGGTCAAGCCTAGACCAGTCAAATACCCCAAAAAGAGGGCTGGAGGGCTTAACTGACTGGCATTAAGGCTTGCCGGCGAACGAGACGCCTCGGTGTGTCTGATAAACCGCATCATCGTTCTTCGCGAGCAAGCAACGCTCCTACAGAACCGTGGTGATCAGGCGATGTTGCCCAGAAGTTTTTCCCACTCCTTGTTTTCCTTCTTCGACACGCCGCCCAACAGATCGATGGCCTGGCGCAGACGGAAACGGGTCAAGTCCGGGCCGAGGATTTCCATCGCATCAAGCACCGATACCGAGCTGGCCTGGCCCGTGATCGCGGCGAACATCAGCGGCATGGCATCACGCAGCTTCAGCTCGAGGGATTCGACCACCGCCTGAATCGTCGCAGTGATGCTGTCCTTCTCCCACTGACGCAGGCTTTCCAGCTTCCACAGAATCAGTTGCATCAGCTGACGCACCTGATCGCCCGAAAGCTTCTTCGATTCGAACAGCTTGGCATCCGGGCTCACGCCACCGGCGAAGAAGAAACCGGCCAACGGTGCAACCTGGCTAAAGGTTTCGACGCGTCCCTGCACGTGCGGTGCGATCTTCATCATGTATTCAGGGTTGAGTGCCCAGGTTTGCAGGCGCGAAGCAAACTCTTCCACCGGCAGATCACGCAGCCACTGACCGTTGAGCCACGACAGTTTCTCGATGTCGAAAATCGGCCCGCCGAGGGACACACGGCTCAGGTCGAAGTGGTCGACCATTTCCTGCAACGAGAACTTCTCGCGCTCGTCCGGCATCGACCAGCCCATGCGGCCGAGGTAGTTGAGCATCGCTTCCGGCATGAAGCCCATGCGCTCGTAGAACGTCACCGAGGTCGGGTTCTTGCGCTTGGACAGCTTGCTCTTGTCCGGGTTACGCAACAGCGGCATGTAGCACAACTCCGGTTGTTCCCAGCCGAAGTACTCATAAAGCAGGATCAGTTTCGGCGCCGATGGCAGCCACTCTTCACCGCGCAGCACGTGGGTGATGCCCATCAGGTGGTCGTCGACCACGTTGGCCAGGAAGTACGTCGGCAGGCCGTCGGTCTTCATCAACACTTGCATGTCCATGCGATCCCACGGGATCTCGACATCGCCACGCAGCATGTCCGGCACCACGCAAACGCCTTCGCTCGGCACTTTCATGCGGATCACGTGTGGCTCGCCGGCGGCCAGTCGGGAAGCGACTTCTTCCTTGGACAGCAACAGCGCACGGCCGTCGTAACGCGGGGTTTCGCCACGGGCCATTTGCTCGGCGCGCATCTGGTCCAGTTCTTCGGCGGTGCAGAAGCACGGGAAGGCGTGGCCCATTTCGACCAGTTGCTGGCAGTACTTCTGATAGATGTCGCCGCGCTCGCTTTGACGGTACGGGCCGTGCGGGCCACCAACGTCCGGGCCTTCGCTCCAGTCGATACCCAACCAGCGCAGGGCATCGAAAATCTGCTGTTCGGACTCGCGGGTCGAGCGCAATTGGTCGGTATCTTCGATCCGCAGGATGAACTCACCGCCATGCTGCTTGGCAAAGCAGTAGTTGAACAAAGCGATGTAAGCGGTACCTACGTGGGGGTCCCCGGTAGGCGATGGCGCGATGCGCGTGCGGACGGTGGTCATGGCAAGTCTCGAAATGAAGATAAAACAAAGGGCGAATGGTAACAGGCGACAGCCGCCCGGCTCCAGTCAGCAGGGCATTTAAGCCAAGGTTGCGTCTACAACGGGCCTGAACCGCGATGAATGATGGACTATCAGCCGATGACATTTACCCACTACCGACTGTATGCCAGATTCACCTGCTGATAACTTTCCTTACAATTTCTCGCCTACAGTCTGCCCCATGCCTGCCCAACTCAAGCGTCGCCTGTTTATTTTCCTGTTGATCGTCCTGCTGATTGCCGGGGGCTTTTTTGCCCAATGGTTCTTCAAGGGACGGTTTTATGAAAGCACCGACAACGCCTATGTCCAAGGCGAGATCACCCGTGTCTCGAGCCAATTGGGCGCGCGCATCGATCAGGTGCTGGTGCAGGACAGGTGTTGTTGACCAAGACGTTGCCGGCGGGGTTGAAGACAGGGGAAGCGCACTAGCTGAAAATTGTGGTGTTTTGTCGGACGCCTTCGCAGGCAAGCCCGCTCCCACATTTGACCGTGTCCGCCCGGACACCTTGATCTAATGTGGGGCTTGCTCGCGAAGAGGCCCATATAGCCCATGCAAATCTCAGACAGTAATCAACCGCTCCCGCAACTTGGTAATTTCGTCACGCATCTGCGCCGCGGCTTCGAATTCCAGGTCGCGGGCGAGCTGGTACATCTTCTCTTCCAGCGCCTTGATACGCCTGGCGACTTCCCCCGGCGATCGCAATTCGGCTTCGTACTTGGCGCTTTCTTCAGCGGCCTTGGCCATGCCTTTGCGCTTCTTGCTGCGCGAACCGGGCACGGTGGCGCCTTCCATGATGTCGGCCACATCCTTGAACACCCCTTTGGGCGTGATGCCGTTGGCCAGGTTGAACGCAATCTGCTTGTCGCGACGACGCTCGGTTTCGCCAATCGCCCGCTCCATGGAACCGGTGATGCGATCCGCGTAGAGAATCGCCCGACCATTGAGGTTACGTGCCGCACGGCCAATGGTCTGGATCAGCGAACGCTCGGACCGCAGGAATCCTTCCTTGTCCGCATCCAGGATCGCCACCAGCGAGACTTCCGGCATGTCCAGGCCTTCGCGCAGCAGGTTGATCCCCACCAACACATCGAAGGTGCCCAGACGCAAATCGCGGATGATTTCCACCCGCTCGACCGTGTCGATGTCCGAGTGCAGGTAACGCACGCGCACGCCGTGGTCAGCCAGGTAATCGGTCAAGTCTTCGGACATGCGTTTGGTCAGGGTCGTGACCAGCACCCGCTCCTCCAGCGCCACGCGCTTGCCGATTTCCGAAAGCAGATCGTCGACCTGGGTCAGCGCCGGGCGGATTTCAATTTGAGGGTCCACCAGGCCAGTCGGACGCACCAGTTGCTCGACCACTCGACCGGCGTGTTCCGCCTCGTAATTGCCCGGCGTGGCCGAAACAAAGATCGTCTGCGGGCTGATGTTTTCGAACTCGTCGAAACGCATCGGTCGGTTATCCAGCGCTGACGGCAGGCGGAAGCCGTATTCCACAAGCGTCTCTTTACGGGACCGGTCGCCCTTATACATGGCGCCGACCTGCGGCACGCTGACGTGGGACTCGTCGATCACCAGCAAGGCATCGGCCGGCAGGTAATCAAACAAAGTCGGCGGTGCCTGCCCGGAATCACGACCCGACAGATAGCGCGAGTAGTTTTCGATGCCGTTGCAGTAACCCAGTTCGAGGATCATCTCCAGGTCGAAACGGGTGCGCTGCTCCAGGCGCTGGGCTTCAACGAGTTTATTGTTGGAACGCAGGTAATCCAGGCGCTCCTGCAATTCGACCTTGATCCCTTCGACGGCGCCCAGCAGGGTTTCCCGTGGCGTCACGTAGTGGCTTTTCGGATAGAAGGTGAAGCGCGGCAACTGACGGGTCACTTCGCCGGTCAACGGATCGAACGCGGAAATCTTCTCGACTTCATCGTCGAAGAGTTCGATGCGGATTGCTTCAAAGTCGGATTCCGCCGGATGGATATCGATCACATCGCCGCGCACCCGGAACGTTGCCCGGGCAAAATCCATGTCGTTGCGGGTGTATTGCAGGTCTGCCAGGCGGCGCAGCAACGCGCGCTGATCGAGCTTGTCACCGCGATCCACGTGCAGAACCATCTTCAAATAGGTTTCCGGACTGCCCAGACCGTAGATGCACGACACCGTGGTGACGATGATCGCATCTTTGCGCTCCAGCAGCGCTTTGGTCGCGGACAGCCGCATCTGCTCAATGTGGTCGTTGATCGAGGCGTCCTTCTCGATGAAGGTGTCCGAAGACGGCACATAAGCTTCGGGCTGGTAGTAGTCGTAGTAGGAAACGAAGTACTCGACGGCGTTGTTCGGGAAGAACGCCTTGAACTCACCGTACAACTGCGCGGCCAGGGTCTTGTTTGGCGCCAGCACCAGGGTTGGACGTTGCACCTGGGCGATCACGTTGGCGATGCTGAAGGTCTTGCCAGAGCCGGTCACACCGAGCAACGTCTGGTGCGCCAGGCCGGCTTCGATGCCCTCGACCATCAGGCGGATGGCTTCCGGTTGATCGCCGGCGGGCTGGAAGCGGGTGACTAGCTGGAATTCAGACATGCATACCTCTCGATTCTCGAAGCAGGGTATCGCGCCAGCGCGGTCAAACCGGCAGCAACGAGAAAGGCCGCAAACGACTCACGTCGCCCGAGGAAAAAACTGGATTGTGCTCAATGTGGTGCCGATTGCCCGCGCTTTCAAGGCAAACGTCCTACATCCCTTGAAGTCTTTGATGCCGACATTCGACTAACGGTCGAAAAATAATCGAAAAAACTTAACCTAAAAGCCGAATCGTCTGTCGCCATCAATCGCAGATGGCCTCTATACTAGCTCCCCGTTTGTGCACCGCTCTAGTGCATTCGGCTGGAGCGCGACACGTCCCTCCACACTCCATTCAGAGCCGCCGCAAAAATGAGCCTGTTCTCCGCTGTCGAAATGGCACCACGCGATCCAATCCTGGGCCTCAACGAAGCATTCAACGCCGATCCACGTACCACCAAGGTCAACCTGGGGGTCGGTGTTTACTGCAACGAGGAGGGGCGAATTCCACTCCTGCGCGCCGTTGTCGAAGCCGAGACGATTCGCGTCGCTCAACACGCGTCCCGTGGCTACTTGCCGATCGATGGCATTGCCGCCTACGACCAGGCTGTGCAGAAACTGCTGTTCGGCAATGACTCGCCATTGATCGCCGCTGGCCGCGTCATCACCACCCAGGCCGTTGGCGGCACCGGCGCACTGAAAATCGGCGCCGACTTCCTCAAGCAACTGCTGCCGAACGCCATCGTGGCGATCAGCGACCCGAGCTGGGAAAACCACCGCGCCCTGTTCGAAACCGCGGGTTTCCCGGTGCAGAACTACCGTTACTACGATGCCGCGACCCACGACGTTAACCGTGCCGGCCTGCTCGAAGACCTGAACGCCCTGCCGTCCGGCTCGATCGTTGTGCTGCACGCGTGCTGCCACAACCCGACCGGCGTGGACCTCAGCCCTGCGGACTGGAAAAACGTGCTGGACGTGGTGAAGGCCAAAGGTCACGTACCTTTCCTCGACATGGCCTACCAGGGCTTTGGCGATGGCATCGACGAAGACGCCGCGGCCGTACGCCTGTTCGCTGAGTCGGGCCTGACCTTCTTCGTCTCCAGCTCGTTCTCCAAATCCTTCTCGCTGTACGGCGAGCGCGTTGGCGCCCTGTCGATCGTCAGCGAATCGAAAGAAGAAAGCGCGCGCGTGCTGTCGCAAGTCAAGCGCGTGATCCGCACCAACTACTCCAACCCGCCGACCCACGGTGCAAGCATCGTTGCTGCTGTGCTGAACAGCCCGGAGCTGCGCACTCAGTGGGAAGAAGAACTGGCGGAAATGCGCCTGCGGATTCGCGGCATGCGCACTCAGATGGTCGACCTGCTGGCGAAAAACGCACCACAACGCGATTTCAGCTTCGTCGGTCGTCAGCGCGGCATGTTCTCCTACTCCGGCCTGACCGTTGAGCAAGTCACCCGCTTGCGCACCGAGTTCGGCATCTACGCCCTGGACACCGGCCGCATCTGCGTGGCGGCGTTGAACCAGAGCAACATCGATGCGGTGACCAAGGCCATCGTTGCGGTGATCTGAGTCCCGTGCGGTACGAAAAACGGGAAGCCTCAGGGCTTCCCGTTTTTTATTTGTCGCAGATAAGTGTCAAAGCGCTATCGGCGCCCTCTAAACTCCACACAACGATGCACCTGTAGGAGCGAGCGGGCGGCGATCCGACTTGCCCGCGAAGCTTTGAGCGTCAGAGAGGACGCCTTCGCGGGCAAGCCTCGCTCCTACAGATTATGTGTACACCTGAGAATTCTGAAGAGAGCCCACATGAAAAACGATGACCTGCGCGCTGAGCGCGATGACTTGGACGACTTGAATGATTTCGCCCCTCGCACCCCGGCCAAACGCGCTAACAACCTGGTGCTGCAAGTGGCCGCTGGCGTATTTCTCGGCGGCCTGGCCTTGTGGCTGGTGCAACTGGCCGCCACGATGCTGTACGCCAAACTGATGCTCGCCACGGTCACGTTCGGCGGTTAAGCCAGTTCGGTGGCACGCTGAGTGGCGGCGTCGTCATAGGCGACGTAGAGCGATTCAGCGACCTGACTCTTGATCGCTTTTGCGCTTTCCAGACCGAGGACGAAGCCTTCAGCCTTGCCGCCCGCGCGATTCAAATCGTCAGCGGTGCTGGCCTGAGTGATTGCGTCGAACAGCTTCTCGGCGTGCGGGCCGACACCTTTGGGCAGGCTGATTTGAGCGATGCTCATGCGAACACCCCATTGTTTTGAAGGGTGAGGATTGGGTGATTCATGGCACGTACCTTTTCGGCGAATGGCCGGCAGCGCGTGTAACCACTTCCGGGCGGCCATGGTAGACCTCTGAGGCGATTCTGGTAACCGCCCATGGCCGATAAACCACCGTCCGTCTCCATGAATCCATCAAGTTGTTAACAGACGCTTGACTTCTCTTTTTGAATCAGTAACATACACGCCATTCCGCGATAGCTCAGTTGGTAGAGCAAGTGACTGTTAATCACTGGGTCCCTGGTTCGAGTCCAGGTCGTGGAGCCAGACAGCAAAAATCGAAAAGCCCCTGAATCGAAAGGTTCAGGGGCTTTTTTGTGGCCAACGGAAAATAAAAAGGCCGATCTGTCTAAACAACAGATCGGCCTTTTTTAACCCGTGCGCCTATCAGACATGCTCACTGCTTTTAGCGTGAACCGCTCGATGTTCGCTCGAATCATGCGCCGCTTCCACCACCGGAATCTCTTTCCCGTCGCAGTCACGCAGTTTGCCTTCGCTGAAGTAATCCCCTTCCCGTAACGCTGCCAGGTCCTGATAACGCAGAACCCGTTCAGTACCGGCCGCAAACACCGATTGTTGATCCGAGTTACCGGCGGTGAGGTGGTTGAAGGTCAGGTTGAGCACGATGGCCATGATCGCCGAGGAACTGATGCCCGAGTGGAAGATCGTGGCGAACCAGCTCGGGAAGTGGTCGTAGAAATTCGGCGCGGCGATCGGGATCATGCCGAAGCCGATGGAGGTGGCGACGATGATCAGGTTGACATTGTTGCGGTAATCAACCTTGGACAGTGTGCGAATGCCACTGGCCGCCACGGTGCCGAACAGCACGATGCCGGCGCCGCCGAGCACCGAGGTTGGTACGGCGGCGATGACCCGGCCCATGAACGGCAGCAGACCGAGGATCACCAGGAACAAGCCGCCGGTGGCGACCACGAAGCGACTCTTGATGCCGGTCACCGCCACCAGCCCGACGTTCTGGGCGAAGGCGCTTTGGGTAAAGGAGCCGAAGATCGGCGCGATCATGCTCGACAGCATGTCAGCACGCAGGCCGTTGCCCAGGCGTTTGGAGTCAACCTTGGTGTCGATGATTTCACCGACGGCGAGGATGTCCGCCGAGGTTTCCACCAGGGTCACCATCACCACGATGCACATCGACAGGATCGCGGCGAAGTGGAACGTCGGCATGCCGAAGTGGAACGGTGTCGGGAAGCCGAACATCGGGCCTTGCGTGACCGACGAGAAATCCGCCATGCCGAGGAACACCGCGATGATCGTGCCGATGACCATCGCCAGCAGGATCGACAACCGGGAGATGGTCGCGCTGCCGATCTTGCTCAACAGAAGGACCAGCAGCAGCGTCACTGCCGCCAGACCGATGTTCGCCATGCTGCCGAAGTCCGGGGCATGGCTGTTGCCGCCCATGGCCCAGCGTGCGGCCACTGGCATCAGCGTCAGACCGATGGTGGTGATCACAATGCCCGTCACCAGCGGCGGGAAGAACTTGGTGATTCGCGAGAATACCGGTGTGATCAGTAACCCGATCAACGACGCGGCGATCACCGCCCCGAGAATCGACTGAAAGCCGCCCTCCCCGCCGCTGCTGACAATCGCCACCATCGTCGCAACACCCGAGAACGACACACCCTGTACCAGCGGTAACTGACACCCGAAAAACGGTAAACCGAGGGTTTGCAGTAATGTCGCCAAGCCCCCCGCAAACAATGAAGCAGCAATCAACAAACCGATGTCCGCCGGCGAGAGCCCGGCCGCCTGGCCGATGATCAAAGGCACCGCGACGATGCCACCGTACATGGTCAGAACATGTTGCAGGCCGTAAGCCATATTCGCGCCGACCCCGAGGTTTTCGTCCTCAGGCCGTTGGTGTGAAACATGGGGCGTTTTCATGGTTGGGGGGTTCCCTGGTTTTTTGTTATGCGCACACTGTATGCAAGACTCAGGACAAATGTCTATAGAGTTGTATACAACTCACCAGTCGGATTATGGACATGTGTCCATGCTGCCCTTTGGCTGCGCGGTTTCCCCTCCAAAAAATCCTGAAATACATCTGGCGTTCGCCTTCTCCCCTGCCCGCTAGTCTTTTGCATTCCAAGCGACCGCCGGCACGGACGCCTCTCGCTTATACATATAAAGTATGCATAATGAAGTCATTCGAAATTCAGTATCACAAGGCAAAAAACGCAGCCAACAAATTAAAGCACCGCGGCATCAGCCTCGCTGAAACAGAACAAGTGTTTTATGACGAACGAGCACTGACGATTCAGGACAACCATCACGATGAACAGCGGTGGATCGTCATGGGAATGGATGCCAAGGCTCGTTTGCTGGTCGTTGCGTACACCTATCGCGATCCGAATTTCGTTCGAATCATTTCCGCGCGCATCGCTAACAAAAACGAGCGTCGCCGCTATATGGAGGATTGACCGGTGAAAGACGAATACGACTTCAGCAATGCCAAGCGTGGAGCGGTTGCCTCCAGCAAGGGTAAAACCCGAATTACGATCATGCTTGATGACGTCGTCATCGAAGCGGCACGTGCCTTGGCTGAGGGCGAGGGGTATGGCTATCAGACGGTGATCAATAACACCTTGCGCCAGACGTTGCTCAGCAACAGAGAAAAAACTGCCGGGCACGATCAGTACGCCGCAGTTGCGAATGCAGGACATTTCAAAGCAGGAGTAACAGCATCTGAACTGAAGAGCCTGGAGAAAAAATTGTCAGAAGTCTTGAGCGAAATCCACCGAGTAATTGAGCCTTGAGTTTGTCGCGGTTCAAAAACAGTGCAGTACCCGATGGCGTACAAGGCCTGGTATCAATTCAAAGGAAAAGGGCAGATGTATTCGCTCTGCCCTTTCTGGGTGGCGGCTATGTCGCCTGAATTAACTGCTCAAGCACTCGCTTCAACCCCGCATGCTCCGGCACCCGTATCCCGAACTCATCCTCCAGCACCCCAATCAATTCCTCCACATCGGTCACTTGCCGTCGTTCGCTTTCGGCACCCACCCGATGAATCGCAAAACTGCCGTTGTTCAACGTACGCCTCCAGCCATCCCCGGTGCGCGCGACCATCAGTTGTTTAGCAAAAGACGATTCGGGATAGGTCGAGACGTACCAGTTGCCGACGGCGTAATCGATGTCTTCCTGGCGTAGCAGGTCGAAGATGTACATCGGCCGCCACTCGCCGCCGACGTTGGCGCGCAGGGTGTAGCCGTCTTCATGGCGCTCTATGCGATAGGGCTCGTGGGGCGTGAGCTGTGCAGCATCGGTGTCGAGCATGAGCGGTGCGGTGGGCACCATGCCGCCGAAGCCGACGTCGGTGATGTAGCGCACGCCATCCAGAGTGACCTGGCTCAAGCGGTGCGTGCGGGCAGTCCATGCGCCTTCGGGCTGGCCCATGACCACTCGGCCGGTGATGCCGCGCGCGTCGAAGCCCAGCTCCTGGAGCAAGGCCAGAAACGCGCAGTTGAGTTCGTAGCAATAACCGCCGCGCCCCTCGTGCAGAATTTTCTGTTCGATGGATGGCAGGTCGATGAGTACCGGCTCGCCGGACAGCGTGGTGAGGTTTTCGAACGGGAAGGCCCCGGTGTGGCGTAGCTGAAGTTGGCGCAGGGTGTCCAGGGTCGGCGCCGGGGGCGCGTCGAAACCCAGGCGTTGCAGGTATAACGCACGGTTCGTCAGGCGTGGCTCGCTCATTGCTCGGTCCTTTTGCATGGGGCCGCGGATCTCTCCGCCGATGGGCGCCATGTATAAGGGATAAAGCGGTTCGACTGACAATTGATTTAGCCAATCGCACTCCCTCTGAACATCAACGCCGTTTGCGCGAACTCAAGCGAATCCACGTCGGCGCGTGATCGCTGGCGTGCGGTTCGTTGCGAACCCAGGCATCGACCCCGGCCTCATGCAGATAAGGACTCAGGCCTGAGTTGAGCAACAGATGATCGATGCGCAACCCCGAGTTTTTCTGCCAGTGCTGCCTGAAATAATCCCAGAAGGTGTAGAGCCGATCCTCCGGGTATAAATGGCGCAGGGAATCGGTCCACCCCTGATCCAGCAAGCGCTGGTAACACTCGCGACTTTCCGGTTGCAGCAACGCGTCCTTGAGCCATGAGCGCGGGTTGTAGATGTCCAGATCGGTGGGCACCACGTTGTAGTCGCCGGCCAGCACCACCGGGTGTTCGCTGCCTTGGAGATCCTTGGCATAGGCGATCAGCCGCTCGAACCACGCCAGTTTGTAGTCGAACTTCGGCCCGGGTTGCGGATTGCCGTTGGGCAAATACAGACAGCCCACCAGAATCCCGTGCACCGCGGCTTCCAGGTAGCGGCTATGCGTGTCGGTGTCGTCACCGGGCAGACCGCGCCGGCTCTCTAACGGTTGCGCATCACGCGCCAGAATCGCCACCCCGTTCCACGACGACTGACCTTGCCAGATTGCGCCGTAGCCAACGGCCTCAAGCTCGGAGGCCGGGAACGCGCTGTCCACCGACTTGAGCTCCTGCAAACAGGCGATGTCGGGTTTTTCTCGCTCAAGCCAGGCCAGCAGATTCGGCAGCCGGGCACGCATGCCGTTGACGTTGAAGGTGGCGATTTTCAGATTTTTCATGGGCCGAGGCTCGCAACGGATGGACGGTATCCAGTTGTGACCGAGGTGCGTGATGGCAGTTGCCACGACAAACGAAACAGGCGACTAAAGGTCCCCCCATTACACCGGATGCTCGTCATGCGATGCCTTGAGCAACGGCAACAGCGCCTGATTTTCCATCGGCCGGCTGAGGTAGAAACCCTGCACTTCATGGCACTCGTCAGAGATCAGGAAGTCCAGTTGCTCCAGCGTCTCGACGCCTTCTGCGGTGACGGTCAGGCCCATGGCCTTGCCCAGGTTGATGATCGCCTGCACCACCGCGCGGTCGTTACCTGCACCGCTCATGGACGAGATGAAACGCTTGTCGATCTTGATCCCGTCGAACGGATACGTGCGCAGGTAACCCAGTGATGAATAACCGGTGCCAAAGTCGTCCATGTTCAGCCGCACACCCAGCTCCTTCAGTGCGTTCATGGTCGCAAGAGCGCCGTCGACGTCGTTGAGCATCACGTTTTCGGTGATCTCCAGCTCCAGTCGACTGGCCGGCAAACGGGTGTGGATCAACGCTTCCCTGACATCCTCCACCACGTCACTGCGTACGAACTGCACGGGCGACAGGTTGACCGACACCATCAGCTCACCCGGCCAGGTCAGGGCCGTCTCGCAAGCTTCACGTAAAACCCAACGCCCCAATGGCACGATCAGGTCGGTCTGCTCGGCCAACGGAATAAACGAGTCGGGGCTTAGCAATCCCTGCACCGGATGCTGCCAGCGCAGCAACGCCTCGACCGAGACGATCTGCTTGCCATCGACGTGATAACGCGGCTGATAGTGCATAACGAACTCGTTGTTCTTGATCGCCTGGCGCAGGTCGTTTTCCAATTTGCGGCGATGCTGGATCTGATCGTTCATGTGTGGCGCAAAATAGCACCAGGTCTTCTTGCCATCGGATTTGGCCTGATACAGCGCGATGTCGGCACACCGGATCAGTTCCTCCGGCATGTGCCCCTGACGCCGACTCAAGGCGATGCCGATGCTCGCGCCGATGTGCAACGTGTGATGATCATAGTGGATCGGCCGGTGCAGGCTTTCGAGAATACGTTCGCAAATCCGGTCGATTTCCGTGTGGATGTCCATGCCATTGAGCACCAGCACAAACTCGTCGCCGCCCAGTCGCGCGACCAGATCGATGTCCCGCGTGCATTCACGCAAACGGGTGGCCACTTCCAGCAACACAGCATCGCCGGCCGGGTGGCCGAGGGAGTCATTGATCGGCTTGAAGTTATCCAGGTCGATCATCAACAACGTCAGCGGCGCTGAATGTTCTTTCAGCACCAAAGCGTCTTCGAGGTAACGCGCCAGTTTGTTGCGATTGGGCAGGCCGGTCAGCGCGTCGTGCAAAGATAGATGCTGGATCTGTGCATGGGCGGCGACTTCATCGGTGATGTCACTGGCCGTTCCGCGGTAACCCAGCACCGCGCCCTTGCTATGGATCGGTCGTGCCGAAACCCGGCAGACACGTTGCTGCCCCGACTGGTCGCGATAGGAACAACGCAGGTGACTGACGCTGTGCTCTTCGTCGAGCCTGTTCAGCCACAGTGACAACGGCGTGGTGTCGCAATACAGCAGTTGCTCGATGTCCTGCCCCAGCCATTGCTGATCGGAAAAACCGGTGACGGCGCCGAAGCGCCCCGACAGATACGTGATGCGATGCTTGTCGTCGATTTCCCAGATCCAGTCGGAAGCGGCCTCGGCCACGGCACGAAAACGCTCTTCGCTGGCCTCCAGCGCCTGGTTCGATAAATCCAGGTTGATGTAACTGGCATCCACGTGCACCGACGAGCGCAACACATATCGGAAGAAGTAAGCCGTCAACAACGCCAGAATCAACAACGCGCCGCCCAGTGGCGGCAGCAGTGACCAAAGAAGCTGATGGCCTGGCTGTTCGAGCCGCGAGACCAGGCTGTAACCGGTGCCCGTGAGTGCCACCACGGGCTGACCTGGCGCGAGTTTATTGTCAGGCGCGAGGCTCAAGTCATGCAAACCGTAGTCGGCACTCAAGGCACTGAGCTTTTCCGGACTCAATTGATCGACGAACACCAGCATCGAAGTGCTTTGGGGATCGACCGCAGGTCTTTCGTCATTCGGCACGATCGCCGCAGCCGTCAGTAGTGCGGGCTGGCCCTCAAACAGCGTGAAGCGGCTGACGGGGACGAGCAGGCTTTCTTGCCCCTGAACCTCCTTGATCAATGCCGCCATCGATATCGAAAGACGGGCCGCCGCATCATCCTGCACCTGAAGGCCACGCACCGTGGCGTATTTGGTTCGCTGGTGATCGACCACCAACACACTGTCGTAGTGATCCATGGTGTACAAGGTTTTACCCATGTTCTGCTCGACATAAGCCCACTGCACATCGACTTCACCGTTGAGACGGTCGTAGGCGGTCGTCCAGGTTGCATAACTGGCGACGTAGTTTTTCGAAGCACTGATGCGGTTTTCTAGCGCGCGCTGGGTGTAGAACGTGGTCTTTGCCAGGTCCTGGGCATCGAGCCGGCCGGCAATGTTGAACAAGGCAACCAGGGCGATCAGCACCCCCAGTACGAATACCAGTCCGACGGACCAGATCAGGTTCCGTGTGATCGGCGTATGGCGCCCGGGGGCGGCGGTGGTCGTGGCGCTCAATTCCATGCATGGGATCCTGTAATCGATTGCCTGATCGGGTGCATCACAGGCAAGCGTCCATTGACCATAGCAGCCATGGTCCGTCATCGCGCCACGACTATTGCCAATCGACAGCCGCTACCCTGTAATGGCGCGCATCACCCGCGAAACTTTGTTTGCCGAGAACGCCTCGCTCATGGACACTCTGGAAGGTCAACGAATTACCCTGCGCGCCCTGCAAACCAGCGATACCGATGCGCTGGTCAACGCCGCGCGGGATGGCGAATTGTGGAACCTGACGGTCACCGTCGTGCCCTCTCGATAGCTACTTGAAGAAAGCCCTCGACGGTCGCGATGCGGGAACGGTCCTGCCCTTCGTGATCGTGCTCAAGGACACCGGCGAGGTCATTGGTTCGACACGCTTCTGGAAAATCGACCGCCTCAACCGCAAGCTTGAAATCGGCAGCAGCTGGATCTCTGCACGCTGGCAGAAAACGTTCGTCAACACCGAGGCCAAATACCTGATGTTGCGTTACGCCTTCGACGTACTGGACTGCGTGCGAGTGCAATTCACCACCGATGAAAACAACCAGAAGTCACGCAACGCAATCCTGCGACTCGGCGCGCAACAGGAAGGTATCGTGCGCCACGAACGGATCATGCCGGACGGACGCAAGCGCAACTCGGTGCGGTTCAGCATCATTGATGAGGAATGGCCGTTGGTGCAGGAGAATCTTGAAAACAAACTGACCGAATACAGCCCTCACTGACACCCCAAACCAATGTGGGAGCGGGCTTGCTCGCGATATAGGTAGTCCGTTCCTTTCTCTTCCATACTGATATCGCTGGAAGTCAGTTGTCGGCGAGGAAGGAACATGCACCTGTGGGCTACGAATATGCTCGCGCAGCACTCGATGATTACGCCTTCACCTTCGAGTCCACAGGTGCGCTTGCGCCCTCTAACGAATTCTCAGGGAAAGCCCGACACGGCTCTCTATATCGCCTTCGCTGGACGCAAGCATGCATGTCCCTGCATGTACTTTAGCGCCTGTTGAGGTGTTCCATGCAAACGCTCCTGTCTCAGAGTTTCACTGCTTATATCGGAATTGATTGGGCAGACGCCAAGCACGACATCTGTTTGCAGATAGCTGGAGAGGCTCAGCGCAGTTTCGAGGTCATCGACCACAAGCCCGAGTCGATTGATCGCTGGGCCAAGTCGCTGCATCAACGTTACGGTGGCCCTATCGCGATCGCCGTGGAGTTGAACAAAGGCCCACTGATAGCGGCTCTGCAAAAATATGAGTTTTTTTGTATCTTTCCGATCAATCCGAGCACCTTGGCCCGGCACCGTAAAACCTTCGTCCCCAGTGGCGCCAAGGATGATCCAACGGATGCTCAATGGGCGCTTGAGCTGTTGCTGAATCACCCCGAACGGTTTCCTCAACTGGTCCAGCAAAGCTCCGCCATGCGTTCGCTCGCCAGCCTGACCGAACATCGGCGCGGGCTGGTCGATGACCGGGTCAAGCTCAGCAACCGTCTGGTCTGCATGCTCAAACAGTATTATCCGTTGGCTCTTGAGCTGTTTCATGACCATGACACGCTGGTTTTCTGTGATTTTTTGGCGCGCTGGTCGACCTTTGAAGTGCTTAAGCACGCTCGGCCGGCCAGCGTTTTGAAGTTCCTTCACGCGCACAATGTTCGCCATGCTGAGCTCAATCAGCAGCGTTTGGCGTTGATCGCCAAAGCCATGCCGTTGACTGAAGATCCAGGCGTGGTCAGTCCTTCAGCGCTGTATGTGGTGGCCCTGGTCTCGCAACTGAAAGGGGTTGTCACGGCGATCAAAGACTTTGATCGGGAGATCGAAAAAACTGCCAACACCCTGGCCGACTACCGACTCTTCAAGGCCTTGCCCGGCGCGGGACAGCAGCTTGCCCCACGGTTGATGGTCGCCTTTGGTGAGCAGCGTGATCGCTTCAAGGATGCCAGTGCGGTGCAGCGATATGCCGGAATTGCCCCGGTCACCGAACGCAGTGGCAAGAAAAAAGTCGTCCACTGGCGCTATCAATGCGCAACTTTTTTGCGCCAGACCTTTGTTGAGTGGGCTGCCCACAGCATCAATCAATCGGTGTGGGCAGAGGCGTATTATCGCCAGCAAAGGGCCAAAGGCAGCTCTTACCAAGCGGCCCTCAGGGCCTTGGCGTTCAAGTGGATCCGGATCGTTTATCGGTGCTGGAAGACCAGTACCGTGTACGACGAAAAGGTTTATTTACAGGCCTTGCTCCGGCACGGCTCACCGTTGACCAGCGAGCTGGACACAGCAAAACCGCGTTGACGGAAAGGCTCAGGGCGTGAAGGCGGCGTACCAGTCGACGTCAATGGTGACTAATCCGCCGCCTTCGCGAGCAAGCCCGCTCCCACAATGATGGATGTTGCACACACTTTCCGTGATCGGCCCCACTACCCCGGCGACAACTCACCATCGACCATTCGTCATCCCGCCAACACCCACCGCCCTCCCCGTCACACCATCAGCAGGTAACGACTCAGCTTTGGAGACGTGCACTGATGAACATCAAGCTCACCTCGCAGTTGTTGATAGGTTTGCTGACCGCAGCAACAGGAGCCGCTTACGCAGCCTCCGGCGATAACGCTGACGCGACCGAGACCCGGTCCTGGTCTAGCCGCGGCTCAATCATGGCGCCCAACAACGATACGGACCAACCCTCAGGTCGATATAACCCAGACCGGGGCAAAGGCGGATATGGCTCATCGAGAGAGGGCAATGGTGGAAATGCCGGTGCCAGCGGCTCGGGTGCGGGCGGTGGCACGGGCGCTGCCGGTGGGGGCACCGGCGGTGCAGGAGGCGGGACCGGCAGCTGGACACGCAGAAGCAACCAATGACGGGAAATCGTCGGCTGCTTTCTACTCAGTGTTCTTAACGTAGTTGCCACGGACCGCCAGGGTGTCAGCGTTCATCGACCCGCCGTGACCACACGAGCGCGGATTGCAATCTCCGGGTCGACCTGCTCGGTTCTTTTGTCGATCTGCGACAACGGCGTCACGGTGTAGCCCGCCTGAATCCTGTTCACCATCGCATAGTCCACCGCCCCGCTGACGTCGGTGCGACCGACGACCCAGACGAAGGGCGTGGGCGCCGGCAAATGATTCAGCCCTGCCGGCACCGTTCCGGTCCATCCCGGTGGCGTCACCACAAACTCACTGGACTGTGTGCCCGTCGCATATCCACCGGGCGAGGCAAACACATCGCTCCACATGTCGAGCATTGGCAACACGTACAGACGCCCGGCGGTGTCCGGCGCGGTAATCACCTGCGGCTCTTTGGTCAAATCGAGCCAGGCGATGGAATACAACGTGTCGACGTTCGACTGCACCACGGCTTTGAAATCTTCAGACGGGTACTGCGGCACAGTCACAAAGGCGTTGGCTTCCTGCGATATGACTTTCGATTGAGCCTGGCTGTCCAGCGGCAAAACAACGGTAACTGCAAGGGTTAGAGCAACGACTGTCAATGCTTGAGGTATCAACATTTTGGCGATCGTCCGTGCTGTGGGGAGATCTGGCGGGTTCGACAGAGCTACCGGAACTCTAGACGATCAAAACAGACGGAACTGACAGGGAGACAGACGGACGTGCGAGTGTTACAGGTCTGAAACAACGGCACGAAATACCTCAACGGTCGGAGCGCATCAGCGCCTCCACGCCGCCTTCGATCGACAACACCGCCGCACGGTTTCGCCCCGAATGCTTGGCTTGATACAACGCCGCATCCGCTCGCTCGATGAACACTTCGATGCTGTCGCGGCCGGTCGGCACAAACGCGTAACAGCCAAGGCTGACCGTCACGTAACCCGTGGGTGAACCGCTGTGGGTGATGTTCTTGTCCATGACGCTGCGGCGGATCTGCTCGGCAATCACCATTGCAACGTGAAGGTCGGTGTCGGGCAGCAACACCGCAAATTCCTCACCGCCATAACGCACCGCCAGATCGGCTTTGCGGTGGCAGCAACCCTTGACCGCACGCGCCACTTCCGCCAGGCAATGATCCCCCGCCACGTGGCCGTAAGCATCGTTGTAGCGTTTGAAAAAATCGATATCGAGCATGATCAGGCTCAGCGAACTGGACTGCCGGGCGCCTCGGCCAAACTCAATGTCCAGCGCCTGCTCGAACAGCCGACGATTGGCCAGGCCCGTCAGGCTGTCGTGAGTCGCGATCAGCTTCAGTGCTTCCTTGGCCTTGCGCAAATCGGCCTCGACCCGCACGCCGACGCGCACCTGGCGAACGAACACCCAACCGAACAGCCCCACACCCAACACCACCAGGGCAACGATGACGCTGGATTGGAACGCGGTGTCGTACCATTCCTTGAGAATCGAATCCCTGGACGATGCCGCCGACACCACCAGCGGATAGGCGTCGAGCTGACGGTAGCCATACAAACGCACAACACCATCGACCACCGAGCTGATCATCGCGTTGCCGGCGGGCGCGCTGGGCAAGTATTTCTGAAAGATTTCGCCCTTGGCCAGGGACGTCCCGATCAGCGATTCCACAAACGGCCTTCGCGCCAGCAACGTTCCGTCGGTCAACGCCAAAAACATCGAGCCGTTGTCATCGATGCTGAAGCTTTTGAAGAACTGATCGAAGTAGGCCATTTTGATTCCGGCCAACACCACGCCCTGGAAATTGCCGTTCTTGTCGTTCACCCGTTTCGATACCGGAATGATCCACTCGCCATTCTCCCGACTGCGAAGCGCCGGCCCGATGTGCGCGAGGGTGGACGCGTTCTGCTGGTGGAACTTGAAGTACTCCCGATCCGACACGCCCGGACCGCGGTTCAAATCCTCGAACGAGGTCACGACCCACCGCCCTTGCTTGTCGAACAGAAATATTCCGTGCAGTTGACCCAGCGCCTGCACCCGCCGGGCGAAGGTTTTCTGCAAGCGTGGTTTTTGTGCCGCGCCGTAGCCATCGGCCTGAATCCAGTCCACCAGACTGGTCAGCACCAGGTCGGCTTTCATGAAGGTGGATGGCGTTGAAGGAGCTACGATTACTCTTACATCACGACAGGGAATCGAAATGAGTAAGGCAGACGAGCTTGCGGCGAAGTTGAAACAAACCCAGCCTTCCAGCGCGGATCAGATGATCGACAGCTGGCCCGGCCAAGTCTACGAGCTGTATGAGCAGATCAAGGCGTGGCTGCTGCCGGTGACCGAGGTGGGCCTGGTTCTGCGGCGTAATCCCACGCATGTCTTCGAGTGCGATTCAGAGGGTGCGACTTACGACTACGCGATCGACCAACTGCTGATCGAAGGCAATGACCACAGCATCACCTTCGACCCTGTTGCGCGCTTCACCGGTGATGGCGCTGGGCGTGTCGAGATTCACTCGAAAGGCAAAGAACTCGCGCTGCTACGCACGGTGGACGAGCATGGCGAGACGCATTGGTGGCTGCAGGCGATTGAGCAGGCCGGACAGCAACTGGATGCGGTTGCGTTGACCGAGCACAACCTGCTGGCGGTGGTGCAAGAGGGGCTGGAGCTTTAGAGAGACTGAACCCAGAACCGGGAAAGGGGACAACCGGGAAAGGAGACAGACTTATTAAATCAAGCCCACCCCCCTACTGCCGCGCCGGCCCCGCCGCCACCACCGACCCCACCACCGTGTGCAAATCCAGCACAGGCATTTGCGAAGGCCGGTTCAAGGCACGCAACACCGGCGCATCGTAGCCATAAACATCAGGCTTGAACGCCACTCGCCCGTCACTGCCCAAATCCACGGTCCAGTACGCCAGCAAAACCGGCACTTTCACAGGAAGCCGAATGTTCTCGGTCTTGCCGTTAGCCAATTGCTTTTGAATCCCTTCACTATTCCACCGGACCGGGTCGTTGAACAACAGCTCTACCAGTTGCAGCGGATTCTCTACCCGTATGCAACCCGAGCTGGTCGCGCGGACGGTTTTGGCAAACAACTCGCGGTGCGGTGTGTCGTGGAGGTAAATCGCGTAATCGTTGGGAAACCGGATCACCACCTGACCCAGCGAGCTGTCGGGCCCGGCATCCTGGCGCAATTTGAGGCCGCGCGGGTTGGTCCAGTCGACGGTCGACGGATCGAGCACATTGCCTTCGCGATCAAGCACTCGTATCCGGTTGGCCGCGAGGTAGCCGGGATTGCTCTGAACCTTCGGCAGCATATCTTCCTTGAGGATCGTCGGCGGTACGGTCCAGGTCGGGTTAAACGTGATGTAGGTGATCTGCGCCTGGAAGATCGGCGTATTGCGAGCGGTTTTACCGACCTGCACTCGGGATCGCCAGATCGGCAGGCCATCGCGGTACATCGCCACCTTGTAGCCGGCGATATCGACGATGACGAACGTGCCCTGGAGTTTATAGAGCAGCCAACGCGCCCGCTCCATGTTCACCCGTACCTGGTCGATTCGAGCATCAACAGGCACATTCAGCGTCGCGAGTGTTGTCGCCCCAGCCATGCCGTCCGCGCCCAGGTATTGCTCGTTTTGATACTTTTTCACCGCTGCGGTGACAGCGCCGTCGTACAGGGTACCGTGGATCAATCGTGGATCGAGAAAACCTGCCGCGACCATCCTCGCGCGCAACTGCGCGACGGCCGGTTCGTCCATGCCAGGCTTGAGTGAATGGTCGACAACCACTTTCGGCCAACCGCCCCGGTCCCGGATACCGCGCAATTGCGCCAGGGCCTGACGCAAACCGACGTACACCGCTTCTTGTGGCGGCGCTTGAGCAAACGCCTTGGCCACGTCGTGATTGTCGAGCGCAGCGAAGAAGGCATTGACGTCGTCACGTGGATCGACGCCATTCGAATCAAAGTTCCAGTGAATGTCGAGCCGCGAAGGATCAACCTTGCCGCGGCGCAACTGCAGCAGCGCGGTGATGAAAGTATGCGTGGTCGCCAAATCAAAAGCCGCCCGTTGCTCGGGCGTTACCGGCGTTGTCTGCATCGTAGTCTGCGACCGGATCAATTCATCGATATGAAAATCCGCCGGGGTCAGACCATCGGCCTCAGTCGCGTTCAGGCTGGCAATCAATTGCGCGACATCGCTGTCATTCGTCCACGCCGCGCGATAGTCACGGTGCGTATAAAAATCCATGACCAGACGACTGACATCCACTCGCCGATGACGAGGTCCAGTGAGCAGCGGTGGAAACGCGGTTTTCAGCGGCTCAAGCGAGGTCTGAATCGCTTGCCCGACGTTATCGTCCGCTGCTGCCTCGATTATGGAGGTTGGCGCAGTTGTCGGCTCAATCGGCGAAGTTTCCGCGAGCGCTGTGCCGCTGATCAGAAAGCCCATAAAAAATACGCGGCTTATGACGAATAACCTTGTTAAAAGCACCATGAATAATCCCTAATCTCCCGCATTCAACGCCTGGCTTTCAACACACTGCTAGACTCGAACTTAACATGATGAGACATCTATATGGCGCTACTACGTTTTGGCTATCTATTATCGGCCCTGCTACTGACTGCAATGTCCGTACCGTCAGCCTACGCCGATTCGCTCGCGGCAGCCCTCATCAAAGCGGCTCCGAAGGCTAACGCCAACGTCATTAACCTCGCCGTTCGCGCCTCGCAATGCAGCATCGCTCAAGGCAAAGCGCCAGCCCAAAGGCTTGCGGTCATCGACTATTCCCTGCCTTCGACCGAACAGCGCCTCTGGGTGTTCGATTTAAAGAAGCGCAAATTGCTGTTTCATGAACTGGTGGCTCACGGTCGAAACAGCGGCGAGAACATGGCAGTCAACTTCTCCAACCAAAACGAAAGCTTCGCTACCAGTCTCGGCTTGTATCGCACACAGTCAAGTTATGTCGGGCAGAACGGTTACTCGCTGCGCATGGAAGGCCTGGAGCCGGGTTTCAATGACAACGCCTTTGACCGCGCAATCGTGATTCATGGCGCGCCTTATGTGAGTCCGGTCCTGGCCCGTGCGAATGGGCGGATTGGCAGAAGCCTCGGCTGCCCGGCGGTACGGCCGGCGGTTGCTCGTCGGCTGATTGATTCGATGAAGGGCGGGCAGCTGTTGTTTTCTTACTATCCGGATCAGCGTTGGCTGAAGTCTTCTTCGTATATCAATTGTGGCAGCGGCACCGTGGCGTCTGCATCGAAAACGACTGTCCGCAAGTGAACATCGTGAACCTGTCCTGTAAATAACAGAGGGCGCCTCATCAGGGCGCCCTCTTTCCATGTAGCAACGCGTGACCTGATGCCCGCGACTATCTAAACTCCCTCGGAGGCCAAAACACACTTGGCCCGCCCGGGAAGACACGCATGGACCTTCAACATCGCAACAACGTAAAAGTGATGGGCAACGGTCCGGCAACGCTGATCTTCTCCCATGGCTTCGGCTGCGATCAAACCATGTGGCGCTATCTCGTTGACAACTTTACCGGTCGTTTCAACGTTGTTTTGTATGACCTAGTCGGTGCAGGGCAGTCGGATCTCGATGCCTACGAAAAAGAAAAATACAATTCACTGGCCGGATATGCCCAGGACCTGGGCGAAATAATCGATCAGTTCGCCAGCGGCCCGGTGATTCTAGTGGGTCACTCCGTCAGCGCCATGGTTGGTGTCCTGGCGGATCGTCAGTCCCCCGGCAACATCGCCGCCCACGTCATGATTGGTCCTTCGCCCTGCTACATCGATTCCGACAACTACGTGGGCGGATTCAAACTAGAAGACATCCACTCACTGCTCGACACCCTCGACAGCAACTACCTCGGCTGGTCCAGCACGATGGCCCCGGTGATCATGGGCGCACCCGGGCAACCGGCGCTCGGCGAAGAACTCACCAACAGTTTCTGCCGCACCGAACCCGAGATCGCCAAGCAGTTTGCGCGGGTAACGTTCATGTCGGACAACCGCAAAGACATCGCGGGCCTGACCACCCCGACCCTGATTCTGCAATCCACCGACGACCTTATCGCCCCGATCGTCGTGGGCGAATACCTGCACACCGCACTCCCCAACAGCACGCTTTGCCTGGTGGCCAACGTCGGCCACTGCCCGCACATGAGTGCGCCGAGTGCCTGTTCCGAAGCCATGGACAGCTTCCTGTCGCCGTGGGTGGGCGCTCATGCCGACCGATGATCCGTCACTGCCCGACCCGCAGACGCTATTCGAAGGTGCGCCTTGCGGATTAGTGGTGACGAAAGAGGACGGCACGATCCTGCGCAGCAATCAGACGTTCAGCAACTGGATCGGCTTCGATGCCCAAGCATTGATCGGCCGGCGCTTTCAAGACCTGCTGACCATGGGCGGACGCATTTTTCATCAAACCCACTGGGCGCCGCTGATGCAAATGCAAGGCTCCGTGGCCGAGGTGAAACTCGATCTGGTTCACCAGGACAAACGGATCGTCACCATGCTGCTCAACGGCGTGAGACGCGAGCACGCCAGCGGTACGTTTTATGAACTGGCGCTGTTCGGCACCACCGACCGCGACAAGTACGAGCGCGAACTGCTCAACGCCCGAAAACTCGCTGAGGACCTGTTGACCAAAAAGACCGCCGCCGATGCCGCCCTTCTCGAAGCTCAGACCCAACTGAACCTGGCCTACGAAAAAGCCAAACGCCGCGCCTCCTTCGCCGAACAAATGGTCGCCATCGTCAGCCACGACCTGAAAAACCCGCTGACCGCAATTAAAATGGCCTCCGACATCCTCGCCCGAGGACAACGCACCGCCAAAGAAACCAAGATGCTCGGCCACATCAGCCAATCGGCGGAACGTGCGCAACGCATGATCGCCGACCTGCTGGACTTCGCGCTGGCCAGAGTCGGACGCGGCATCGGGATTTCTCTTACGTCGCTGGACTTGCATTCCTTCGTCAGCCACAGCGTTGATGAGCTGCGCGTAGCGTTCCCTGAGGCGACGTTGCTGCACCAGTCCATCGGCACCGGCAGCGCGCACCTGGATGCTGATCGGGTCCAGCAAATCATTGGCAACCTGGTCGCCAATAGCGTGGCTTATGGCGATTTGCAGCAGCCGATTACCATTTCTTCGCGACTGAAAGACGATCAGGCCGTTGTGTCGGTGCAAAACCACGGACCGGTTATTCCGGAGTCGTTGATGGCGGTGCTGTTTGAACCGATGACTCGTGGCACGGAGACGGACAGTGATGTGCGCAGTGTGGGGCTGGGATTGTTTATCGTCAGGGAAATCGCCAAGGCGCATGGCGGGGATGTTTCGGTGAGTTCGAGCCTGGAGGGTGGGACAGTGTTTAGTGTTTATTTTCCGTTGGGGGCCGCTGCGCCTTAAACGCTACGCCGAGAACTATCAAGTCCATCATGGAAGCCGGATAACAATGAAAAACATAAAAAGCAAAATCATGCTCGGTGGTCTGTTCGCTCTGTCGTTTGCCGCTCAGGCAGAGCCATCGCATCTGGACAGCGTCATCCAGCAAGGCCAACTGCGCGTATGCACAACCGGCGATTACAAACCCTATACCTTCAAAGCCGAGGACGGCGAATACTCGGGCATCGACATCGCCATGGCTCGCTCACTGGCCGACAGCCTGGGCGTCAAAGTTGAATGGGTGCAGACCACCTGGAAAACCCTGATGCCCGACATGCTGGCCGGCAAGTGCGACATCGGCGTTGGCGGCATCTCGGTCACCCTGGAACGCCAGAAAAAAGCCTTCTTCAGCACCACACTGGATGTCGACGGCAAGATCCCGTTAGTGCGCTGCGAAGATCAGGCGCTGTACCAGACCGTCGAACAAATCAACCAGCCTTCGGTTCGTTTGGTTGAACCGGCCGGTGGCACCAACGAAGCGTTTGTTCACGCGTTTCTGCCCAAGGCGCAATTGAGCCTTCACGACAACGTGACGATCTTTCAGGAGCTGCTGGATAAGAAGGCTGACGTGATGATTACCGATGCGTCGGAGGCGTTGTATCAGCAAAAACTTAAACCCGGGCTGTGTGCGGTTAACCCGAGCCAGTTTATGCAGTACGGTGAGAAGGCCTATCTGCTGCCCCGTGACGACATGACCTGGAAGTTATATGTTGACCAATGGCTGCACCTGGCCAAAGTGACCGGCAACTATCAGAACGTTTTGGGCCAGTGGATAGCAACGCCTGATTCCAAATAGCAGCCGCGCATAAATCCCCTGTAGCAGCTGGCGAAGCCTGCGTCCGGCTGCGAAGCAGTCGCCAACTCAGCACTCGCAATGCATTAGGCAACAACGTGACCCGGCGGAAACATCTTCCGCCGTTACGTCACACCTTAGTCTTCGTGCAGCAACCCCGAGCTGTACTCGCTAAAACTGCTACCGATCGCACTCCCGCCAAGGTTCAACTCTGTTGGCACCATGACCATCGAACGATTGGCAGCCTTCTGAAAAACAGGTGCTGGTGCTGACGCCTGAGCAGGCGCTTAGCAGCAAAGCGCTGGTGATCATCACGACTTTCAAAAGGTTTGAGATCATTTTCAGGTTCCTGGGGGTTGGGCGCGTGGTGATAGGACCGTTGCTCCTTATCCTAGGCTGAGAATTCGTCAGACATTATGAAACCTGGCTGGGCGACAGCATTGGTTCAGCTATGGCGGCTTTTTGATGCAAAATAATGGGCGTTCCACCAGACAAACGTTCACATCCTACACGACACTAGGAATCGTCCGTATTCCTACCCATTGCTGCGCTTCTTTTACGAGGCCTATAGTCAAAAACGCCCGTCACAGAACCAGCTCGCAAGGCAACTCCTTCGGCCCTGGACGAATGGAAGCTGGCAGGAAAAAGTAACCCCGCCTACCGCTTTTGCGGTTTGCCCGGACACCATCTATCACATAAGCTGGTCAGCATGAATACACATCCTTCGGAGGCTCCGATGGCCACCACAAAAAAAAACCGACAAGCCCCGCAGAAAGGTCATTCATAAAGAACTGACGTTCCTGGATGTTCGGGAAGCAGCACGTGATAGGCAAAACGTGTTCGATACATTTGTGATCACTGGCAAGCTTCCTATTACAAAGTAGGCCTGGATGCCGGCAGTCAAAATTGCTGCAGTCTTTGAAAAAGTAAAACATTGGGAAACCATCGCCACACAGCTCTACAACTACAAACTATTCGGCGATCTACCCGCGATTTTTGGTAGAGACGAGAAGCTCGACCTGAGCGAAATGCATCATATCCACCTCGCCAGTACAGAAGTGACACAAACTCGCTGGGCAAAAATCAATCGCCAGTACTATCGCACCGCTCTTGTTGATGACGCCGATAATGATTTCTGGCTCATCTATGCCTACGACTTCAGAGATGAATACTGACTCGGATGCTCACAATCGCGGAGAATGGGGTTCGTTTCTGCGTACGATGCGCAACGATATCGTAGAACCCTGGATTGTTGGCAGGCTCTACTTCCCTGATCTGGATGACCTGTGAACTGTGTAGTCCTGAAATAGACTTACATCTGTTTCACCCCAACGCCCGATGCATCGCATCGGGACTTGTCTGACCCGGTAGACTCATTCCTGATAAACTCCCCCACCTCCCAGCCCCACCAATTCCAGATCCCCAATGCCCCCAATCACCGCCACACCCGCCCCGCTCTCCCGCCGCTTCTCCGTCGCACCGATGATGGATTGGACTGATAGACATTGTCGCTTTTTCCTACGCCTACTCTCCAAACACGCCCTCCTCTACACCGAAATGGTCACCACCGGCGCGCTCCTCAACGGCGATCACGAGCGCTTTCTCCGTCACAACGAAGCCGAACACCCGCTCGCCCTGCAACTCGGCGGTAGCGTTCCATTGGACTTGGCCGCCTGCGCCCGCATGGCCCAAGACCACGGCTACGACGAGGTGAATCTAAACGTCGGCTGCCCGAGTGATCGGGTGCAGAACAATATGATTGGTGCGTGCCTGATGGGGCATCCGCAGTTGGTGGCGGATTGTGTGAAGGCGATGCGCGATGCGGTGTCGATTCCGGTGACGGTGAAGCATCGGATCGGGATTAATGGGCGGGACAGTTACGAGGCGTTGTGTGATTTCGTCGGTACGGTTCGGGATGCCGGGTGCACGAGTTTTACGGTGCATGCGCGGATTGCGATTCTGGAGGGGTTGTCGCCGAAGGAAAACCGTGACATTCCGCCTTTGCGTTATGACGTGGCGGCGCGGCTGAAGGCCGATTTTCCGGAGTTGGAGATTATTCTTAACGGCGGGATCAAGACGCTGGAGGCGTGTCACGCGCATTTGCAGACGTTTGACGGTGTGATGTTGGGTCGTGAGGCGTATCACAATCCTTATGTGATGGCTGAAGTGGATCAGCAGTTGTTTGGCAGCACGGCGCCGGTGATCAGTCGGGCCGAGGCGCTGGCGCAGTTGCGCCCTTATATAGCGTCGCATATTGAGGCCGGCGGTTCGATGCACCATATCACGCGGCATGTGCTGGGGCTGGGCACCGGGTTCCCGGGGGCGCGCAAGTTTCGGCAGTTGTTGTCAGTGGATATTCACAAGGCTAAAGAGCCTTTGGTGTTGCTGGATCAAGCAGCGGAGTTGCTTGACGGTCGTTAATGGTCAGCGTTTTATCGAAGTAAATACCAGGCTGGTGGGTCCGCAGCCTGGTTCGAGTGTCAGAGCGCTGCTGCTTCAGTCCAGTTAACCCAACCGAATGCCCATGTGGCCAGGATCACCAGACCGAATACGATTCGATACCAGGCGAATGCGGCGTAGCTATGGCTGGCGATAAACTTGAGCAAGCCGCGTACGGCGATCATGGCGAAAAAGAATGCCGTGACGAAGCCCAGGGCGAATACTGGCAGGTCGCCGGCCTGGAACAGATCGCGATACTTGTAGCCTGAGTAGACGGCGGCACCGACCATGGTCGGCATGGCCAGGAAGAACGAAAACTCGGTGGCCGCCTTGCGCGACAGTCCAAACAGCAACCCACCGATAATGGTCGATCCAGAGCGTGAGGTGCCCGGTATCATCGCCAGGCATTGAGCGAAACCGACCTTCAGGGCGTCGGACCAGCGCATGTCGTCAACATGGTCGACATACACCACATGTTCTCGCCGCTCAGCCCACAACATGATGATGCCGCCCACCACCAATGCCACCGCCACGGTGATTGGATTGAACAGATACTCGTGAATCTTATCGGCGAACAGAACGCCCAAGACAACGGCCGGCATAAAACCGATCAATAAGTTCAAAGTAAAGCGTTGCGCATTCCGTTGGGTTGGCAGGCCTGTGACGATTTCGAGAATCTTGCGCCGATACTCCCAGACAACGGCCAGGATTGCGCCCAGCTGAATAATGATATTGAAGGCCATTGCACGCTCACCACCGAAGCCGAGCAGGTCCGCGACAATGATTTGGTGCCCTGTACTTGATATGGGCAAAAACTCTGTCAGCCCTTCCACCACGCCTAAAATCAATACCGTTACGGTAGTCCAAAAATCCATCACCCCCCCCTCATCGACAACAGAAATCTGCTGGCATACTTTTAATTTATCGCCAACGAGCAAGTAAAGCGCATTCAACTGAACATTAAAACCCAACGTTAGCAAATGTCCAGAACCACAACTAACAAATCCAATGTTATACAGCGGCAAATAGGAGATAGTTCTGAACCTAGGAAAAGCACTAACTAGCACGTCGAGTAGCCAAGTGCTGATAATTCATAACTTTCTATAAACAAAAATAAACAACGGCAGCATTAGTCAGCGTCACAGCGTATTTATCTGGAAAAGCGGGACATTGCGGCAAAAGATGGCACAATGACACTCCCGTGCCTGCTGGCATGCCACGCGCCAAGAGCGCAAAGAATCTCGCCAGATTGACCAACAATGTTAAAAAAATTGTGACGCCTGCTTGAAAAACCCGGGAAATGTTACCAATTGTCAGTCACAAATGAGAATCGGTGCTTTAACATCCAAATGTCAGCACCCAGCCGAGTCAAAGCATGATGCTTACAGGGAAATTAACGAATACCAGCCACAGCCACGCAAAGGAGGTGACAGGTATTCTCACCATTGGGCGGACCCATAGTTTAGCTGAGGGTTTCAAGACATTAGTAACACGTCGTGTAGCGCAAGATATACCCGTTGACACCTCGTGCTACAACAACTTGTTTAAAAAAAATAAGGACGCCCATTCATACCGTGCAGTATTCATTATCATTGACTGCCCTCAGGCGTTTAATGAAAGCCTCGCCCTTGTGGAAAATATGCGTACCGATAACCAGGCCCTTATTATTTTTGTAGCGATCACCGGCAGAGGCACCTACAACAAGATGAAATACTATCTTGCCGGGGCCGACCATTGCATTAAATTCAGTACGCTTCCCGAAGAAAACCCGGACGCACTTTCCGAATTTTTTAATAGCGAAGAATGGCAACAGCAGCACCATTTGCTCTTGGACCCGACTCGAATGTGCCTGATTGAAAACTATAAAAAGCTGGATGTATCGTTTCCGGAAATGAAAATTCTTGAAGCGTTTGCAGAAACAAGAAACCAGATATTGAGCCATGATGAAATCGCCAGAATCATGGGGCTTAATATAACGTTTTATGACCCAAGAGCCTTGGAAAAATCTATCAGCCGCCTTCGCGGAAAGATTAAAGGTATGTATGGCACCAACGCCATTCAAAGTATTCGTGGGCATGGATATCGTCTTGTCAGGGGTCTGATTTCGACCACCTGAAGATTAATATGCAGGGAGTTATAGCATTATGAACGCAACGATGAGCGCGTCACACACCTATCGTGCGAGTCATTATCTGTCTCGACAATTGATCCTCACTCGCGATGACTGCCCATTTGGCAGCGAGATCAGAATACAGTTTGACGACGGTCAGGCTCATGCATCCTTTGTTGCCCCCATGCAGCAGATGAATGGCATTTACAGTGAAGTTCTCATGCAGACCCGGCTGATTGCCTTTTCGCTAAAAGATCACAATATTTCTAACGAAAACAAATACTTAAGTCGACTATTCGTTTGCGTTGGACAGGCAGATCTTGCCGATTCCGCACTCACGGAAGAGTTGATACAGTCCAGCGATGCCCTGCGCGATTTTGGCCAGACACTGGTTATCGCTTTCAATGAGTTGCCCCTTTCGGCGGTCAGCTTCATTGATAAAAAGAAAATCCTCAACAATGTTTATCTGTTGAAAGATCACGGCGTAGAAATCGCGTTCGACGGCTATAACATCGATGAACAAAGTATCGAAATATTTACAACCCTGAATCTTTTTGACTATATCAAGATTCCCCTTTCAGCCCTAGACTTGAGCCTTAATCTGACGGGCAACCCCGATTTATTCAATCGACTCCATGAACGCATGACCATGCTGACTCACACCACCAAAGTCGCTTTTATAGCTGACAGAGTGGAGCATGCCGCTAGCCATATACTGGCACGCGCGCTGCCTTTTGATTACTTTCAAGGGAGTCATTACTCCCCTGCCGACAGCCTATTAAATTAAAACCGAGCGCGCCCCTTCAGGAGAGAGACATGGAAAGCACTACCCCCCTCCCCAGAAAATATTTTGTTGTCGTTACTCATAGCCCGGCATTACAACTTGAGCTTGAGGCTTTACTCTCGAGTGAGCGATATAACTCATTCGGTACGTCGCAGGCAAAGATGTTTGTCGAAGATGCTGGCCTACCCTCTTCCGCCCCTAAGCTCATGGAATTTATTTCCCCTCACTTGGACAGAATCGTCCCTCCTGTTATCAGACATGATACACAGCGCATACTCTCGACATTCGAATCCGAGTGGCGAGCGGCCCAGTCCGATACGCGGTTCAATAACATCTCCTCACTTGCGGATGAAGATCGAGATGACACCCGGGATTCCCTCTCCAGCGTGACAGCCAGACCACACTATCCCTATGAAGAAGCCTGGCGACTGAGCAATGTCAATGGCGCTTTGATTAAAGATGACGTGGAGATTGTCTTGACTGGCCTGGAGGCCGCCCTGGTCAAAAAGATGCTGCACCATGATGACCGTGTAGTCAGCAAAGATGATCTTATTCGGAGCATTGGCAGAGAACCCGAACATTATCGAGGTCTGGAAATGTGCCTGAGCCGACTACAGGAAAAGTTCAAAAATGCCAGTAATGGCGAACGTCTTTTTCGGGCGGTCAGGAATCGCGGATATTGCCTGATTCAAAAAATCACAAGGGGAAAAACCTTCACCTGAGTAAATGAAACGACCACGATGGTAGTGCATACAAAAATAAAAAAGCACCCCGCCATTTCACTTTTCCAGCTCCTCCCGCCCCTCAAATAAATCCCGCCTGCCACACCATCAAACCAACTTACATTCTCGACTATTTCTAACGCCTCGCCACCCCAACATAATCGCCAGATTAACTAACCACTCGTTAAAAGTCGTCAGACAGCTTTCAACTCAATAAATTAATCTATTCACTGACGAGCGCGCCGCACAGTGGCGTTTCGCCCGTTAACGTTTTGCCCTCTTATAAAAACAATAATTTTTGTTACATCAACTTGGCTCTTGTCTGTCGACGCGCGAATGGACGTATTTTGGGGATATCGCATGGTTAACAATCTTCGTATCAATCGAAATACCCACCTCAAAGGATTGACCTTCTGGGGACAATGGGCACTGGGTCAGGGCTTTGTTGTTGCCCTGTTGTTTCTATTGGTTTATTACCAGACCGGGACGGTAGAGTTCTATTATCGTGCGTGCGCAATTCTGACGGTACTTGCCTCGGTGCCCGCCTATACATGGTGTGGCGTCTACGCGAAGAAAGATAACTACCTGGAGGGATTGGGACGTTTGCTGATGGGCTGGACAATAACCCTCGCGGCATTGGCCTGCGTGGCGTTCATCTGCAAGGCGGATGACCTGTTTTCTCGTCAACTGATCCTGGTATGGGCAGCCTGCGGTTACATCGGGCAGGCACTGTTGTACGTTCCGCTGCACGGCTTCTCGCAATACTATCAACGCTCACTTCAAAGCGAGCATAAAACCCTGATAGTCGGTACGGGTGAGTTGGCGTTGGGACTCGCCAGAAAGCTGCGTAGCCTTGAACATTTTCCGCTGGTTGGGTTGGTCAGCACCGACACCACGCTCCCGCTGGCGATGGGCTCACCGCCGATCGTAGGCCCGCAAGAGCAGTTGCTGGAGTTAATCAAAGCCCATGACATCCGACGTTTGTACATCACGCTGCCCCTGAGTGAAGCGGCAAAAATCGAAGCCATGTATATCGATTTGCTGGGCGCCAACGTAGACGTGGTCTGGGTGCCGGACTTGAACAGCCTGACGCTGCTCAATCACTCGGTCAGGGTCGTGGACGGCTTGCCGGCGATCTACCTGAATGAAAGTCCGTTGACCAGCCAGCCGACCGCGGCACTGAGTAAAAGTCTGCTGGAGAAGAGCGTGGCGCTGTTGGCCATTGTTCTTCTAAGCCCGGTCCTGTTGCTGATTGCCCTGGCTATCAAACTCAACTCCCCGGGCCCGGTGTTCTTCAAGCAGGACCGCCACGGCTGGAATGGCAAGGTGATCCAGGTCTGGAAGTTTCGCTCGATGCGTGTGCACGATGACAAGGAGGTCAAGCAGGCTAGCCGTAACGATTCGCGAATCACTCCTGTCGGACGCTTTATCCGCCGCACTTCCCTCGATGAGTTGCCGCAACTGATCAATGTGCTGCAAGGCCATATGGCCCTGGTCGGGCCACGTCCGCACGCCGTTGCGCACAACGATTACTACTCCGGGAAAATTCTCGCCTACATGGCGCGTCACCGAATCAAACCGGGGATTACCGGGCTGGCTCAAATCAACGGTTGCCGCGGTGAGACCGACACCATCGACAAAATGCAAAAGCGTGTGGAGATCGACCTTACGTACATCAATAACTGGTCGTTGTGGCTGGATCTGAAGATCCTGGTGAAGACACCCTTCACCCTGCTGTCAAAAGACATTTACTGACGGCTTCGAAGTCAGAAACCGAAAAACGACAAGGGGACGCAAGTCCCCTTTTTCATGGGCGTCTATCAGGCTCTGGTGCCCATGCAAGACCATAACCAGGGACTTATGTCAGCCCCCGGCTTACCGTTGAAGTGTGTTGGGATAGCGCAGAGAACCCTGCGCAGAAGTGTGCTCACTGTGAAACCTTCCGGGCATCCCCCTTCCGGTTGACCGCGTCACGAACTACAGCGTCTGTCGCCCTGTAGTTCGCCCGCCTTCACTCAGTGATCTTGTCGAAGTTGCGGTAGAACAAATCACTGTCACGGCTATCGGTCATCGAGTGCAGCCAGTAGCTGCGATTGAGCCGTGCACCACCGTCCCGGGTCAGCGGCGACCAGACGATGTTGGCGCGACGCATGGTCGACATGCTCATCAGTTCGTCGAAAGGAATCGAGATGTAGATGCCCTTGTCGAAACTGCCTTCGCCGTATTCCGCTTTTGTCGCGGTGGTGAGCGTGGCCCAGGCACCGAATCGCACACCATTGCGCAACTCCCGTGACAGGTCGATGGTGGTGCCCCAATCCCGCGCCAGGTAACGGCCGACACTGACGGCTGCCTGGGTATCGAACGGCAAGTCGGTATAGCCGGTGATATGGCCGGTAACGGTCGAGTAATCACGCAAGCCAAAACCCTGATTAAACTCGCGCTGACGCACGTAGTTCAAATCTGCACCCACCGACCAGCGCTGGCCCGCTGGACGGAACAACACCTCACCGCCAACACCGGCAAACATCGACTCCAGATAGCCGCCGTAGACCATGCCGTACAGGTCTTTATCCAACTGCTCGGCGTGGTTGACCTGGAACGTGGGCATGGTGACGTCAGAGGTCGTCAGGTACTTGCGCAAGTCCGTCCGCACCCGGGGCAATCCACTCGGGGCGTCGTAGGTAAAGTGGTCGTAGTTGTTCACCAGGTTGGCGCTGAGCATGCCGCTCCACCAGGTATTGCGCGTGAAGCGATACTCGGCGTCCGCATCGGCACTCAACTGATAGAGCAAACCATCAGGGCCACCGACGTTCTGTTTATAGCCCAGCCCGATGCCGTAGTTGAATGGATCGCGCGTCGCGGTATAGAGCGTGGTCTCGGTGTGCGGCATCGCCCCATTGACCTCGGTGGTACGGTGCAAAGTTTGCAGCGGCTCCTCGTTATTGACCACTTCGCGAAAGATCTCGCGAGGCACACTGGTTTCTTCCAGCGGCATGTCGTAGCGCTTGTTCACCAGGGTGAACCAGTCGATATCGTCGTTGACGCTGTTGTCCAGAATCCGGCTGGCGCGGCCGACGGCTTTTGCCGAATGGAAATAATTCGTCTGCTCGCCGTACACAAACAACTCGGGGCCGCGCTGGGTGATGCGCTCGACTTTATAGCCCGCATTTTTCTGCAGGCGTTGCGACACGTTGGCCCAGTTGACCTGATCCGGTGGCGTGGCGGGTGCCTGTGCCGGCAGACGCTCCGCTGGCGGATCGTAAGTCTTGGCCGGTGTCTTGCGGCTGTCGAAGTTGGTGTGCAGGGTGATGCCAAACATAGCGGTATTGCCGCGTTCCCAGCCAGCGCTGAGATCCACCGAATCGCTCAGCTTGAACACCGCACCGATATTGATGGGCGAGTCTTGCTTGATGGCGTTGTCTTTCGGCTCGTTTTTGTAGTCGTTGCCTTCGTACTCGAGCTTCAGGCTGAGCGGGTCCCACGGTGTCTGGTAGGTGACGCCGCCAAACAATGAAGGTCGCCCACGGAAATAGGCGTTGGTGTTGACGTCACCGGTGCCCTCGCCGTCCGGCCGGGTGTTAAAGCGATCAGCCGCCCAACCCAACGGGTTGTCGACATCGCCTCGATTGCCGATGTATCCCCAGGCAATACCCGCGCTGAAATCAAAGTCGTCATAGCGTTTGTTGGCGACCAGGAATTCGCTGGAGAACAGGCCGGTACCACCGACATCGCGAAAGCCCAGGGCCAGTTCAGGTGCCCAGTGGCTTTCTTGCCAAAGGCGTACTTTGAGGTCCACGGCCTTGTCTTTGTAACTCTGGTCGCCACTCAATGACTCGGGGCCATACCTGCGGTTGGTGATCGCGGTGTAGCGAAACGAACCTTCCAGCCATTCAAACGGCTGCAATGAAACGCTGTAACGGGTGTAGGGATCGGTTCGACTGGCATTCACACTCAACTCGCCGGCCGGGGCCATTCGGGCAGTCGGTGTCTGCATCAAGCCCACGCCGCCGAAATCATTTTGAGTCAATCGCGGCTCTGCGTGAGCCAAACCACAAGGCAACAACAGCACTGCAGCAAAACGTAAATTCAAGGAACCACCTCAGCCAGTTGCGTGGCAAGAAATTCGGCCAACTGCTGATTCAGTTCAGGTATAGGCGGATTAAGATCATCGGTTTTGACAGGAACGAGGATTTTGCTGCCGGCGGCAGGCACCTGCCCGCTTTCGCGATTCCACGGCGCAATGCCGACCCGGTGGGTGACGCCATCGGGCTGAATGATCCAGAGGTAATCGGCGTCGGCATCGGCCCGCGGTGAACACCCTTGCAGGTAATCCCGGGCCTCCTGCAGCGGACGATAGGCGACCCGGCACGGTTCGGCGACAGCGCCCAGCACTTCAACCGCATCGGAACGCATCGGGTAGACCAGGCTGTCGCCGTCATCGAGGCGAAAGTTGCGAGCGAATCCGACTTCTACCGCGATCGGATCGAGCACGGCCACCTGGCGCCCGGTAACCGGCAAGCGGCTGACTTGCTCGTACAACCGCAACGCCAATGCCGCCCGGCTGGGACGATCAAAGAGCAATGCGGTGCGTTGCAGCACCTTCAAATCGAACAAGACCCCGGCTTTGAGCCGAGCCTGCTGTTCGAGCAAGGGTTGTCGCAGCCAGGCGGCCGCCAGCCAGTAGCCTTCAGGATTGGGTTGCGTATCACGCATCACGTCCAGCACGCGGCCCCCGGGTTGCAGTTCGACCGGTCCCGGATTGCGCACATCGCCGCTGACGGTGACTGCCGCACTCGCGCCGCTGGAAATCAACAACAGGCACGTCCATAACGCCCTGGGAAACTTCAACGGACAGCCCTGCGTTCAGCGGTCAACTGCACGATCTTCAGCCGGAGTCGCCCAGTCAGTTGCTGCTCGCTCTGCAGGATGAAACCGTTGTCCGGATCGACCCAATAATGATTGGTCGCGCGCAGGCCAATAGCCGGTGCCTCTATCTGCTCATCGACACGCAGCACAGCGTATTCCTTGTCCAGGATCCTGATGGTTTCCATAGGTTTTCGGGTGAAGCGACTGCTCACGGCAACGCCCACTTCGTAACCCCGATAGAGATCGATAAAGCGCTGGCTGGTGTATCCATCGGGCAACCGGTGAAGGCCTTGCTTGAACGGCGATTGCGCTTCGATTCGCGTACCGTCCAGATCCCCCTCGAAGCCCAGTCCGACAGTGCGAACCGCCAAACCGTCACGCAGCAACAGCACCTGCTTGCCGGACGCGACCCAGTACTGCAAGTCGCCTCGCTCACGCACCATCGCCAACACCCCTTCACCAGAAGGGGTGGTCAACTTGAGTTGGGGGTACTGAACCTCGGCCACTTGCGCCGGGGTCAACTCCAGGTCGTCGGGCCCGGTGGCCACGGCCTTGAAGTTGGCCAGCGTGGCCTTCATCAGCGGATTACATCCACACAACAGCAAGGCCGCCATCAAGCAGACGCTAACTTTCAACGTTCTCACAGTGGGACCAGACCTTATCTGCTGTTGGCTTCACTTAAGTTGTTTTGTGCCGCCGCGCCCATGCCCAGAATCGAGGCCGATGGCACCAATTGACTGATGAAGCGGTTCCAGCGGGTGACGTTGGCAGGACCTACGTAAACAATGTCCTGGGGACGAACGTCGAAATGAGTGGCGAGCGCCATGGCCGAAGGTGACTCGGCTTGCAGTTGATAGATTTTGGCGGGTTCCACATCGAGGTTTTCCACGCCCCGGATGACGTACACGGCATTGCCGTTTGAGGTGGTCTGGTTCAACCCCCCTACCGAGCCAATGACGTCGGAAAGATTCATGGTGCGGGTCTTGAACGTCAACGCGCGCGGCTGATTGACCTCGCCCATCACGTAAATCTTTTTGTTGTCGTTGTACGGCAAATACAACTGATCGCCGCCTCTGAGGTAGACCTTCTGCAACTCGGCATTCTGTTGATTGAGCGCGTCGAGATTCAGTGGATAAACCCGCCCGTTTCGCGTCAACAGCAACCCCGACAAGTCAGCATTCAGAGGGTCGACACCCGCAGAACCCAAGGCTTCAACCACATTGAGCGGGTTGGTGGAAATCGCTTGCGGGCCTGCTTTCAATACGGCGCCCGACACCACCACTTTCTGACTGGCAAAGCGCAATACCGCGACATCCACTTGCGGGTCCGAGATGAAAGTCGACAACTGCTCGGCGATATCGGATCGCAGTTGCTGGATGGTCTTTCCGGCAGCCTGGACTTCTTTGATGTAGGGGTAGTAGAGCGTGCCATCGGAACGCACAAGGCGACCGTTTGCATCGATCTGCTGTTGCGCGCCTGAAGGTGCGGTCAGCTCGGGGTGATCCCATACCGTGATGTACAAGACATCGTTGTTACCAATGCGGTATTCGTCCGGTGTGGCCAACAATTCCGGGGGCAGTGACTCACGTATCTGAGTGGCCCTGTCCATGGCGATGAGCTTGGGGGTAATCGGAATAAGCTCAACCCGACTGTTTTCGCTGGCACCTTCGCGAGTAATATCGCTGGTGCTCATATGTTGACCCGGCGAAAACATACAACCTTGCAAAGCAATACTTGCCAGCATTAAAAAAGGAACACTACGAATCATAATGGCACTACGCTATTCAAGGGCAAACCCAAAACAAGATCGCCCAGTGTTAGCCGGGCAATCTTGTACAACACCTGCGGTATTTCTCAGTTTGTGCCGGTGGTCCCGGTAGTGCCAGTTGTCCCGGTACTTCCGGTGGTTCCGCCATTGGAACTTCCACCACTGCTGGAGGCAGCCACGGCACCTGAAACCAGCGCAGTGCTGGCCAGTGCTGCTTGTGCCGCCGTTACATCACCCAGCACTTTTGTTTCCAGCGAGAGCGGTACTTCTACAGCGAAAGCCCCGCTGCTCATCATGGACAACATGGCAATTACCATCATCTTTTTCATATCGAACTCCTTCCTGCGTGTTCTTTATATCTACGGACTTGCGGGAGGTGTTTCCAGTCAATTTTCCCGACCATAATTAACATCGAAGCCTGATATAACAGTTCAGCAGAAAAACCGGGCGCTGAAGGCACACCCTCAAGCCTTACTCGAGGTAGCCCCTGGGATGGTTCGATTGCCAGCGCCAAGTGTCCGTCATCATCTCCTGCAAATTCCGCGTGGCCTTCCAACCGAGCTCCTTCGCCGCTTTGGAGGGATCGGCCCAACACTCGGCGACATCGCCCGAACGTCGCGGCATCACTCGATAAGGCACTGTCCGCCCCGAAGCCTGCTCGAATGCCCGGAGTACCTCCAGAACGCTGTAACCGTCTCCCGTGCCCAGGTTCCAAATATTTATTCCGGTACGCGTCGAGATCGACTGCAACGCCTTGAGGTGTCCGTCCGCCAGATCCACCACGTGGATGTAGTCGCGCACGCCGGTGCCATCGACGGTGGGGTAATCATCACCAAATATTGACAGTTCCTGCAGACTGCCGACGGCAACCTGGCTGATGTAAGGCACCAGGTTATTGGGGATCCCGCTGGGGTCTTCACCCATGTGCCCACTGGCGTGAGCGCCGATCGGGTTGAAGTAACGCAACAGCGCGACGCTCCAGCGCGGCTCTGCCGCACACAGATCATGCAGCACGTTTTCGATGATCAGCTTGGATTGCCCGTAAGGATTGGTGGGTGTGCCTGTAGGAAAATCTTCACGAATCGGCATCTGCTCAGGCGCGCCGTACACCGTGGCCGATGAACTGAACACCAACCGGAACACCCCGGCCGCGGACATCGCCTGGCACAGGGTAATGCTCCCGCACACGTTGGTTTCGTAATACTCAAGCGGCTTGCGCACGCTCTCGCCTACGGCTTTGAGACCGGCAAAATGCAGGACAGCGTCGATGGAATGCGCCTGAAAAATCCGGTCCAGCAATGCTCGGTCGCACACATTCCCGTGAATCATTGACGCGGATTTACCGCAGATGGATTCAATCGCGTGCAGGGACGCATCAGAGCTGTTGCAAAGGTTGTCCAGAACAACTACGTCGAAGCCCGCCTCAAGCAGCGCAAGTGTGGTGTGAGAACCGATATAGCCGGTTCCACCCGTTACCAGAATCTTCATAGAGCGGTCCATAAAGGGGATTTGAAGTGCTCAATTGCGTGCAATGTTTAAATGCACGCATCATCAATTGAAGCCAATGACTTATTAGCACTTCAGAACAACCGACACTATGAATAGATGCCGACTAAAATTAACTAAAAACCGTCAAGCCCGACAACTAATAACATTTACCCCACTCTGCACATGCTATTAATTGCCATCAAATCTTGTCTAAGGTATTAAAGTACAACCTCAGTAATACATCAAAACCCACAACCACACTCTTTTTGTGTGGCTGTGGACAATGACTTTCCAGGATATATCTATGATTCGTAAATGCTTGTTCCCCGCCGCTGGTTATGGCACGCGCTTCTTGCCTGCAACAAAAGCCATGCCGAAGGAAATGCTGCCGATCGTCAACAAGCCTTTAATCCAGTACGCCGTTGAAGAAGCGCGGGACGCGGGTTTGCAACACATGGCAATTGTGACCGGTCGGGGTAAACGTGCACTGGAAGACCATTTCGATATCAGCTATGAACTGGAACACCAGATTCGCGGCACCGAAAAGGAAAAGTTTCTGGCCGGCACACGGGAGCTGATTGAAACCTGCACGTTCGCCTACACCCGTCAGGTCGAAATGAAAGGTTTGGGGCACGCGATTCTCAGCGGTCGTCCCTTGATCGGCGACGAACCTTTTGCCGTGGTGCTGGCGGATGACTTGTGCCTGAACCTGCAAGGTGACGGCGTGTTGGCGCAGATGATCAAGCTCTACAAAAAATTCCGCTGCTCGATCGTGGCCATTCAGGAAGTCCCCCATGATCAGACGCACAAATACGGCGTGATCGCTGGCGAGTTGATTTCCGAAGGGATCTACCGGGTCAACAGCATGGTCGAGAAGCCGGCGCCCGAGGACGCACCGTCCAACCTGGCGATCATTGGCCGCTACATTCTGACCCCCGATATTTTTGATCTGATCGCCGATACCCAACCCGGCAAGGGCGGCGAAATCCAGATCACCGACGCGCTGATGAAGCAGGCGCAAAATGGCTGCGTGCTGGCCTACAAGTTCGAAGGCCTGCGCTTTGATTGCGGTGGCGCAGAAGGCTATATCGACGCCACCAACTTTTGCTATGAGCAGCTGTATCTCAACGGTCTTTAACCCAACTCATTCACCCAGGCAGGCCACTATGACCACTGCAAAACGCTCGGTAGACATCGAACAGCAAGCGAGCAACTTCGGGGTGATGGCCTGGCTGTCAAGAAACCCGTCGTTATCTTCCACCTCGGCTGCCTGGTTTGGCACAACCTTGTTGGTTGAGCGTATCGGGGTGTTCCCCTCTTCGGGCGATATCTATCGCCCGGTCAGGGACCCCTTTGCGCTCTTGACCCACTTAAACAGCCTGTACGTCCACCAGGCTTTGGATATAGATGAACGCGACGGGCTTAAAGTGATTTTCAACGATTGGCGATTCCGGGTTCGCGTCCGCTACAGCGACCCGGCCATCGTCTTCAACGTTGAAACCCGATGCGATCCTGACTTGATGCCTCTGAAAACCGCAGAGTTACTGAGCCATCTGGAACACTTTGAACGGTGAATGATTACTTCAACGCGGAACCGCACTTACCCGGCGCTTCACTGACACCACCGACCATCAGGCGATACAAGTAATCCGCGATAAGCCGACCGCCCGAACCCGGGATGGGGTGTATTTTGTCCGGGCCGATCATGGGTGTCGGCCCGTCATTGGCGTAGCGTTTGAAGTCGGGACCGAACGTACACTGCAAACTCGCATACGCGATGTTTTCCGAACGTGCCCAAGGTTCAAGCACCTGAGCGTACTCCGTCATCGGATAGGTACTTGCGCGCGTTGTGTCCTGACGCAGGATCACGTTGATGCTCGCCGCCGGATGAACGTCGCGGATCATCCGCACCAGCCCTTTCATGTTCTCCAGATAGTCCTTGGGCTTAACGCCAAACCCCTGGTCATTACCGCCCAACATGATCAGGTAAACGTCCGCCGGTATCTTTGAGAAGACGGCCTTCCATTGGGTTTGCCATTGGCGGTCGCTTTTATAAAAGTCACCGGAGGCTGCGCCGGAAGCGGCGAGTTTGGAGACCCTGACACCGCCCTGATTATTGGCCAGCCACAACCCGAACAACGTCGGCGAGCCTTTCACCACTTCAAGCCTTAACGCCCATTTATCATTGGCGGGGGCACTTAGTTGTATTTCCTGAACCCCTGAACCGGCCATGGTCAAAGGGTGCCAGGTGTCTGAAGGTGTCCACCGATAGCGCATCTCACTGGTTTTGCCATCGCCCAGGTAGAGCAATTTGGCGTGGGCAATGGACGTATTGATGGCAGCCGTTTCGGTGGAATCCAGCTCAAGATAAGCGCCCACTTGCCCGGTAACGGTGCGGCTGTCCGGACTTGCCTCGCCCAGACTGGAAACATCCCAATCTCCACCGAAATACTTCTTGTTGCTGCGGGTGTATTTGAAATTCGAACCGCCGAGTGCGGCACCGTGATTGAACCCGACATAGCCAGGCCCAGCGAAACCAAAATCTTTCGCCAGGTGCTGAGTGAGGTCTTTGAGATAAAAGTCCTGCCCGGCGCTGTAGCTGTCGCCAATCACCGAGATGTTCAGCACCTCCTCCGCTTTACCCTTGGACATCCCGGCAAGCCGCTCGCGCGAACTTCTTGCTTCGATCACCGGAGCCGGAACGGATCGCACATCTTCGACATAGTCCATTGGCTCATCCTTCTATCTATCAGCCAGTAGGCTGAATCGGCGCTCAGGTTTGAGACACCTTAAACCCTGTCTCTGGAGTCTTTTTGTTGCTTGCACGTTCGCCCAAAAACAGAACAGAAGTAATGGCAAAACGGCTGAAAACATTCGACAACAGCACGGGGCCCAACAATCCGCACAGCACACCGCCCACGACCAGGATGCTTTCGTCTGTAACACCCAACCGACCCAAGGCGAACCGTGAACTGGCGGCAAACAGCACGTGAAAGAGGAAGATGGCGTAAGAGTATCCGCCGAGCCAGATCAGTGCTTTCGAGCGCATGTCACTCGACAGTAGCGCGACGCAGGACGTACAGCCAACGAGCAAGCCGACAAGACTTCGGCGATCGACAATGAGTTCACGATCCACGGCGGCAATGTATAGCAGCGCAACCGATATCAAGACGAACACGACCGGCCCGATCACTTTCAGCGATCGCTTTAAAGCACTGACCTTTTCGTGGCAAATCATTCCCGTGACGAAGAACGGCAGCAAATAGACCGCGCCATTGATACCAAACGCATCGACCGGAAAGATCGGGAGCAAGAACACCACCGCCGAAAACAAAAACAGCAGGTACAGCCGCGTCGCCGTCTGCAACAGACCGCGCCACTGCAGAAAACCGACAAACATGAAGATGATAAATACCGCCTGTAAAAACCAGAAATGGTTCACCGGCACGTAAAACGACAACAAGGCGTCGATTAAACCGAGGTCCTTGTTCACACCCGGTCCGACAACCTGTAGCACGGAAAATGGAATACCGACAAAAAACAAAGGCACGATCAACCTTCTCACCTTGCCAACGCAGTAAGCGGAAAAGTCATTGCCCCTGATTTTGTAAATCGAATAGATATAGCCCGATATAAAAGTGAACAGCGGCATCCTGACGTACACCATCGAATCCGCCAAAACCCGAAACGGTGATCCCAGGTCTATTTTCAGTCCACCGCCCAACGGCCCTATCACGTGATAGAGCACCAGCAGCAGACACGCCAGGCCTCTGAGCGTTTCTATTTCCAACGATTTTTTCTTGCTTTGCATAAACCACAAACCTCAGCGCAAGACGCTTGATTCAACCGACTCAGGTTTTTTTGAGCGCAACTGCAACCCCAACCCCAGAAACAGCACCGGAACCACCATAGAGAAATGTCGGGCAAACGAGCCGAAGTCAGGCTCGAACAAACCCTGCACCAATAAAAAGGACAGTGGAATCGCAATCAGCTCTTTGACTTTCGGCTCGATGATTGAGCCCTTGTAGTGACTCGACGTCATCATTTTGAACATCAACAACGAGGTCATCATCATCAGCACGACGAAGATGATCTGGCCCAGGCCGGAGAGAAGTATCAACTCCACCGGGAAAGACAGCCTGAAGAATATGCTCATCGAGTCCACGGCCTGTGAAACGAAATCACCGCCGCTAAACCACGACACGATCAATGACTTTGACCCCTCTTCACCGAGGGTGCGCTGTTCATTGTTACTGGCTCGAATGGACGAAACCGAATAGCCGACCAGCAACTGAATCGCCGTCGCGATCACCAGATAGAACATGAACAACATCACGAAAAAACTGAAACGCGATACATGCTTTTTCATCACGCACACGCCAACCCAGACCAGCGAGAACAATATCCAGTAGGGCCGAATCAGCACGCCGTAAAACAGCGCAGAAAGAAAAAAGCCCGCTCGGTATCGTTTCGAAAAGGAGAAAAACAGAATGGCAATCACCGCCACCGAGACAATGATTTCCTTGGTCAGGTTATCCAGAAAAAACGACCTGACCACACCCCATAGACACAAGGTTAGAAACAACGTTATTGGTATTTTTTTGAAGATGAAGACCGGGATGGAAGTCAGAAACAGGTTGCACAGCATCCCGTAGGCCCACGCATTGGTCAGGTTGATACCGGTGGGACGCAGCAGATAGGCCGAGCACTCGTAAGAAGACCGGTCTGGTGAAAACGGATTCCAGAAATTGCAGTTGTCTGAACGAACGTATGACGACCACAACGTCATTGCATCAGGACCAGGATCGCGGTGCATCAGCAGCGGCATCGCAATAGACAGAAAAAGACCACACAGCAGAATCAGGAATGAGATGGGCGAGTCGAGTTTTCTTCCGCGAAACTCTATGGACGGTAGAGAAATAGCCATTACAAGCTCCCCTTCGCCTGGGCGAACCTGGTCAGCAAAGCAATGACGGCCAACTGCATCGTAATCGAAAAGACATTGCCCCACGCCGCGCCATAAATTGAATAGTGCTTGATGAGCACATAGCTGACAGGCAGTGAAATCACCAGGCAGATTGCCGCACTGGCTAATGAAACCCGACTATTTTTTGAGGCAATAAGGCCTCCCCATACGATGTCGCCGACGGCGCGCAGGGCAAAAGAGAAAATCAGGATCGCTAAAATCCGGTTATCCGGACGCGGAACTGCCGCGGCCACATAATCAAGCAGGATGTTAAAGAAGGCATAAATCAGCACAGCAACCGCGCAGGAAACAACGAGTGAACGCAGCACCCATTGATTCACAAATAATTGCCGGACCGTCAGCGCCTGCTGGTTATCTTTATAACGCTTGGCAAGCACGGGAATGCCCACCACGGCAACGACCGCGTAAGACAGCGCTTGTAACGTGTTTGCGGCAGACCAGGAGTACACGTACTTGCCGAGGCTGGCATACGGTTCCATGTCCAGAATGAGAAAACGTTCAGCGTACTGACTTAATGCGATCAGCCCGCCTCCCAGATAAAACGGCAGCCCTGCTCTCCAGACAGAAGCCGTGGTGACGACACTGACTTCCCGCCCCCTGTGAACGTTAACCACAATGAAGTAACCGGCCACGATCACCAGAAGGTTGGTGGCCACCCATAACCAAAGAACACTGGCGATGGTGGACACCACGCCCGCCATGAGTCCGCCAACGGCAAGGAGCGCCCAGAGGCCGGTTTTGATGAAGAACAACAACGCGCCCCAGTTGGCTTTTTGTGCGGAAAAGACAAACGAGTTTATTTCGAAGGAAAGATGCTCGGTGAGCAGCAAAAACGTGACGCACGCGATCAACGCGACACTCGCCTCAACATCACTGAACAGTGAGTAAAGGGCGACCGTGCCCACCGATAACAACAAACCAACGGCCAGGTATAGAACCAGTACCTTATCAACGACGAGCTTCGTACTGCCCCCCACGCTGATCAGCCGATTGATTTCAGAGCTGAACCCTACACTGTAAAACTTCGAGGCGATCAAGGAGGCAGCTACCACTACGCCGTAGAAACCCAATGCGTCATAACCCAGGTAATGAGTGATGGCCAACACCAGCAAAAACTTCGCGCCTAATGCACCTCCCCGTAGCAACAACCGAAATATCATCGAACAATCCCTTTGATGATAGTGTCCATCAACTCCGTTTTGGCTTCGATTTCCTTGCAGGTGTCCGTCAGTTTTTTACCGAATCTGGACAACGCATTCGGGGCGTAAACGGTGTCGATGATGGTGTCGACATTGATATCTCCACCATTGATCACCCAGTCTTCCACGCCCATATCCTGATAGGCGCCAAAACCTTTGCGTTCATAGCTGATATGGAACGCAGGCACGCCGGCGAGTAGAGACTCAATGGCTCCATGCAGCCTTACGGAAATGACCAGATCGGGCTGATACTTTGACAGGGTTGCCTTCAAGGGCAAGAGGTCCTCGGTAATGCCGAGTTCCCGATAGAACGCCCCGTCATCGTTGCCACGGACGGCGCTTTGGACAGCGCAGACCACTTTGCTCTTGGCCCTTAGTCGCTTCAACAGAAGCTTCAAGTTGGCAACGTAGGCAACTTTCTTCTCTTTGCTCCATTCCGGCGGCTTGCGTAAAACCACGCAGACCACGGCCGGCGATGCCGCACAGCGGGTGAACTTGGGTTGCACCAGTATCTTCTTCGCCAACGCCTGGACCGCCAGATCTGGCGCTCGATAGACATTGGCATTGGACTCGAAAATAGCCGACGACCTGTTGTCCCGGACAAACACCGCATCGGCACTGGCGTAGTGTTCTACGATAGCGCTGCTCTCACCGTGGAACGGGCCGATACTTTGCGGCAGGTAAACCGACGGCACCTTGCTCAAAATCGCCGTTTCGAGCTGCTTGGCATGACCCAGTTTCAACTTGATGTGTTCAAAGGCACTTTTTGAGCGCATGTACCCACCGCCTACCCCGACGATCAGATCACTGGTGCTCAAGAGGTCCGCGAGTGGCGCGTAAGACTGTTTAAGGAACACAGCTTCCTTCACGCGCCCCAGTCCTTTAGCCGCCATGACCGGCGCGTCATACCGCTTATAGGGAAGATAACTAAATGACTTGGGGTCCGACGCAACGACGTTGATTAACGTGTCAGCACCAAAGTTTCGCAACACCAAGGCGATGGCCAAATCCACGAGAAGGCCATCACCCGAATTTGACGCACTGTAGCCATGCAAAATAGTTACGTTCATATCTTGATATCTACTTAATAAGTTTGAGCGGAATACACGTCATAGGTTTGCTGGATCATCAGCGTTGCGCTGAACCGTTTGCGCACTCGATTGCGGCTTTCGGTGCCCAGCTCCAGCAACTTTTGTTTCTTGATATTTACTAAGATATTGGCGAGCGCCTGGTGATCGCCCGTCGAAAATATGTAGCCCGTAACGTCGTGCGTCACCAGTTCAGGCAGCGATGTACAGTCACTGGCAATAACGGGCACGCCCATGGCCATTCCTTCGAGTGGGACCATGGCAAAACCTTCCCAGCGACTGGGGACAATCAGGGCGTCTGCCGTTTTATAGAGTTCATTCACCTCTGCCGGGGTTACCCAGGGCAGGTATTCAACGGCGTCAATGACGGGGCACTCTACCGACTCCTCATTTACCGCACTGCCGACAACCGTCAGTTTCAAGTCCTTGCGTTCGACTTCCGTGAACGCCTTGAGCAAAACATCAAAGCCTTTCTGGTAGTCCAGTCGACCCACAAATAAAAGCTGAATATCCGTACGCTGATGAGACAGACCCTCATCGTTTTTATAATGAATGCCGTTGTAGATCAGCTTCATACGGTGGCGGTCGATACCAAACGAAGCCGCTTTATCCAGTTCATACTGGCTCACACAAATAATGACATCCGTCACTTTTTGCAAAAGCCGCTCAATCAGCGAATACACTTTCTGCTTGGCGGGAGAACTTTCCATCAAGAACGAAAACGCGTGCGGGCAATAGATGACTTTCGGTGACCGCCAAGGGCGCACGACCAAACAAACACATCGGCCAATGACACCGGAGAACGTGCTGTGCAAATGCACCACATCAGGTTTTTCCTTGAAGATCACACGGATGAGTTGCCAGGCAAACCGCAGAAGGGAGACAACACCTCTCTTGTTTCTGGAGAAGGTCCTGATGTCCTTTTCATCAATGCCATGCAGTTCTTTCTTCTGGTCGAACGGGATCAAATAGACCAGTTCATACTGCCGGGCGTCGCCCTCAGGAGGGGTTGATATCGTCCGGATGACAGTCGCAACACCACCTTTGATCGTTTCCGCAACGTGTAGTATTTTTTTCACAATCCACCCAATTCCATGAACGTAGACGCAGGCAAAAGAGAGTTGAAAGTGGTTAAAAATCGTCAACCCACTTTCAATCCAATGACTTGGTAGATAGAACTCGCTTCACGACTTGTCAGAGGCGTATTCATAGTTGTAATAGCCGTAACTGCCATTACCGTAATAGCTGGACGCTCGTTTCTCGACGCCATTAAAAATCGCGCCTTTTAATTCGATACCGTTTTGAGCAAACCGACGAATAGTCAATTCGATCTCTTTGGCAGGATTTACACCGAAGCGAGTCACGATCAGATTAATGGCGGCTTCACGCCCAACGATTGCAGCATCTGTCACGGCCAGAAGAGGTGGCGTGTCGATGATCACCACGTCGTAGCGCTCACTCAGTTCTGCCAGGAGCTCTCTGAAGTTGGCATGCATCAACAGCTCTGACGGGTTAGGCGGTACCTGTCCACGACTGATGAAATGCAAGTTATCGACTTCGAGCTTATTGATTGCTTGCTCAATGCTGCAGCGCTTGGTCAACAGATCGGATAAACCATTGCTGATCGGGGTGGCCAACGTCTTGTGCAGATGACCTTTGCGCATATCGCCATCGATCAGTACGACTCTCTGCCCGCTTTGAGCAATGACCGCGGCCAGGTTAGAGGAGACAAACGTCTTGCCGACCTGGGGGCTCGGACCGGAAATCATGATCCGGTTATTGGTCGCATCCAGCCCCGCAAAATGCAGACAGGTTCGCAGGCTGCGTATCGACTCGATGGACAGGTCAGTAGGGTTACGCAGCGCTAATAGAAACGCCTGGTGGTTGGCACTATCGCCCAAGCGGACTTTTTTACTGTCCTCTTCCTGTTGCAGGGTGCTGTAAGGAATGGAGGCATAGACGGGCAGTCCAAGTTGTTCGATGGCTTCTGGCCCCTCGAGTCCTCTGCTCAGCGATTTACGCACTAACACCAGGGCAACACCGACAAACCCACCCAGGAAAGTCGCAATCAGTACGATCAGGGCTTTGCGGGGTTTGACCGGGGTCGTGATGTCGACATCCGCCGTATCAATCAACCGCGCATTGCCGACCGCCCCTGCCCTTACGATATCCAGCTCCTGGGATTTGTTCAGCAGCTGGGTGTAGATCTGTGTCGCCACTTCCACATCACGGGTCAGGTTCAACAGCTCCTGCTGTGTAGCCGGAAGCCCCTGGACCTTTTTTTCCAACCCTTGTCGCTGTTTGTTCAAATCCCCCATCTGAGCCATCAAGGCGCGGTAAGCCGGATGCTCTCTAGTGAACTTTCGATCCATGTCCGCTTGCTGGAGTTTCAGGTCCGAGATGCGCGTATCCAGCACCACCATCTGTTCCAGGACTGACTTGGTTTCGAGCGAAATGTTTACTGTATTTCCGCGGGTTTGATAGCTGTTCAGCGCGTTACTGGCTTTGACCAGATCGTCTTTGACTTGCGGGAGTTGTGCCTGCAGGAACTCCAGACTCTGGGCTGCCTCGGCTGAGGTGCGTTGCACATTCTGCTGCACATACAGTCTTGAGATCTTGTTGAGAATCTTCACCGCCAGCGCGTAGTCGGTGCTGGCCAAGGCCAGACTTATAATGCCCGACTCTTTACCTTGCTCGGAGACCTCGAGGGCGTCCTGGTAATTCTGAATGGTGACAATGCGTGGATTGCGCACGACTTCAAATTGGGTGCCTGGATTCGCGGCCATGCTCGCGACGAGCACCTCTACACCGTCTTGCGCGATGGCTTCGCCTGTGGCGCCGGCGGCCAACAAACCGCCATTGTCATCGTAGAGTTTGAATCGATTCTGCTCTTCGGCAACCAGCTTCAATTTCTTGCCTAACAGTTCATTCGGCAGATTGAGCTGTTCAATATCAAGGCGTTCGCCGCCCCATGCATAACTGTTCATGCCGAAACGCGGCGGTGAAACACTTTCGGTCGGGGTACTTTTATATCGCCGCGCAAGAAAGCCGCCGACAACCGGAAAGGTGTTGGGCGTTATCACGATATCAAGGCGCAGATCATCGACTGTTTTACCAATCACCGCGCGGGACTTGATAATGCCGATCTCGGTAGCCGCCGGGGATTGCCCACCGAGCATGCTACTGATATCCGAGAAGCCCAACATGTCGTTCTTTTTCGGCTCGACCTGTACCAGAGCGTTCGCCAGATACACTGGCGGCGATAAGATCGAATACGCGGCACCGCTCACCATGAACGCCCCGGTGATGGCACCGATCAACCATTTATGGTCAATCAATGTGCCTAATAAACCGAGCAGATCAATCTCGTCTCTCTCTTTATCCCGGGTGCTGACTACTGACGGTAACTGCATAAGGTCTATTCTTTTACCATTATTACTAATCTGAAAATCATCCATCAACGTCCGAGGCGCTGCGCCCATGAGCAAACGGCATCTTCAATCAATGCATGGGCATGGACAAAAGCAGCTTTTCCTTGACGATACGGGTCCTTTATTTCGCGTTCACTCTGCCACTTACCCAGAAGAAACACTTTGCCCCTGGCGTGCGATGCAATCCTTAGTACGGCCTGTACATGCTCTTTTTCCATGACCAGAATGAGATCTGATTCATTAACAATGGCGGGAGTAATCTGTCGCGCTTTAAACGCTTGGGCTTCGTGGCCCTGCTCTTCAAGAGCCAGAAGTGCGTCGGGCTCCATAGACTCACCCACCCGCGCGTTCAATCCCGCGGAGGTCACTGAGATACCTGAAGGTTGCAGCGCATGGCGAAGCAACAGTTCAGCGGTAGGACTTCGGCAAATATTGCCGACGCAGACCACAAGAATCTTTCTGAACAAGGCTACTCTTCCCGTGTAGTGTCGAATCGGCCAACGTATAGCGAGGAGTTGAGTGAACCGATTAGATCGTCCCGCATTCAGAGATGGATCCGTCATGAAAATACAAGTGTATTAAATACCACGACGCATAAAAACACCCAACCAGAAAACCGGACCATAAATAACACTTGCGATCTGGAAGTTATTTATCCGACAAAAATTAACAATGAAGGGAATGACATAGAGGATTAATGATATCGCTGTACTAACTGGCTAATGCTATTTTGACCCTGGCCCATGCCAGGGACGACATACTGACTCAACAGGAAATCCCGATATGCGTATTCGACTGATCGCCACTTCAACGCTGTTTATACTTGGCGCACTCAGCCCCGCTTACGCCAGCCAGGCTTTTTCAGTGCTGGCGCAAGACAACAAGACAATAGGCGTTCAGGTGAAGATTCAAAATTTCTCAGCCGCCGACGCCCATCAGATCAAAGCCTCAGGGTTCGGATTCGTACGCTTTGGCGTATGGACGAACAGCCTGGGCAACCCGGCGTATCAACACCAGATCAATGAAGCCTTCGCTGCTGCCAAATCCGCCGAACTGCCGGTATTGATGACCGTTCGCTCAACCAAAGCGTTAACTCACAAAACGCAAAGCAGCGGCAGTGATCTCGCCGCTGCGGGAGATTCCTTCGCGAACTCGGTCATCGGCCTGGAAAAAGCCTTCAGCACGCAGCTTGTCGCCATTGAAATCTGGAATGAACCAGACTTGCCGAAATACTGGCCCACCCGGGATTTTGAAGTAACGTTTGTGCCTTTCATGAGTGCAGTGTGCAACGCGTTACAACAGCGGGATCATTCAACCCCACTGATCGGGTTTGGGTTCGCAAAGGTGCCAACCAAAGACTCCAAGGCGACCGTCGCACTGACTAAAATCATTAAGGATTACCCACAATGCCTCAGTGCAGTCTCCTACCATCCCTATGGCATGTCGGGCACCGAGATCAGCAGTGCTCAAGCGTTTATCCTCGATAACTTCCATGTACCGGGGGTCATTACCGAATGGGGAGTGCCATCGCTCAGTTCCATCGGGGGCACCGCCGGACAAGCATCACGCATTACAAGATTCATCTCGGATGTCAAAAAACTGAATATACCGCTGACATCCCTTTACGAATGGAAAAACAGCGACTCAGGCAGTAACGATCGCGAACGAAGTTTCGGGCTAACGTCATCTGATGGAAAATCAAAACCTGCGCAAGTGGCCGTCAGAATGTTACTAAAGTAACGACCGCACCCTTCCCTTAACAGGGGCTTTTATTCATCCACTCCGCATAACTCGCGGCGTCCATTGCCAGCGACTCCTCCACCAGGACCTCGAACAATACGGCTTGCGCTTCAAACCGCAGGTCATGTCTGGACTTCTGGGAGTCGTTCATTTGTTCCATCAACACGCGAGTGACTTGACTGGGCATGCTGGATTTCACTCGTTTTAGCCAGCCGGGAATTTTCTTCGCGGCTTTCACTCTTCCCATCTCCACCAGACCATTCATATTGTCCGGGTGGTTCTTCTTTGAAGCAGTCATCAGTTCTTCAAATACTTCGGTCAATTTCTTCAAGACATAACCGAGAATAAAGTCATCGAAGGCCTCCACAATTGCAGACACCCGCTCCCCTTGTGAAGTCATTTCCCCATCCAATACCTACATTTATCGGCGCCACATTACACGCCATCCGGGTGGCACTAATTGACATCTTATAACGACTGAACTTGACTATTTCTAACAGTCACAGGCACCCGAATGCAGGCATGGCAGCGCAGTCGCCGGAGTTGCCAGCGAAGCGTCAACGGTCAGTTGCTTTGAACCTGCGCCGCGTTTTGGCATCGTATTTACCGATACCCGCGCCCCGCCTTTCAAACATCCGTTTCCCGGTTGTTGCCACCGGGGCCACCGATACGTACATGCGCCCTTGAGTGGCTGTCAGCGCTCGGGTAATGTCATCAGACCCATAGGACAGAGCACGCCCATGACTTCCAAGCTGGAACAACTCAAACAAATGACCACCGTAGTTGCCGACACCGGCGACTTCGAAGCTATCGCTCGCGTAAAACCCGTCGACGCTACCACCAACCCTTCCCTGCTGCTGAAAGCCGCTGCCATCCCCGGTTATGCCGAGTTGCTGAACGCCTGCGTTCACGACTGCAAGGGCGATGTGGGCCTGGCCAGCGACCGTTTTGGCGTGGCGGTAGGCCAAGAGATTCTGAAGGTTGTACCGGGCCGAATTTCCACTGAAGTGGATGCGCGCCTTTCGTTCGACACTGACGCCGTATTGAAGCGTGCGCACCGTCTGATCGAGCTGTACGACAAGGCCGGCATTGGCCGCGACCGCGTGCTGATCAAAATCGCCTCCACCTGGGAAGGCATCCGCGCCGCCGAGAAGCTTGAAAAGGAAGGCATTCAGACCAACCTGACGCTGCTGTTCTCGTTTGCTCAGGCTGCGGCCTGTGCTGACGCCGGGGTATTCCTGATTTCGCCGTTCGTAGGTCGCATCTACGACTGGTACAAGAAGGCTAACGGCAACGACTACATTGGCGCGGATGATCCGGGCGTGCAGTCGGTGACGCGTATCTACAACTACTACAAGGCCAATGACTACAAGACTGTGGTCATGGGCGCGAGCTTTCGTAACCTCAATCAGATCGAGCAGTTGGCTGGGTGTGATCGCCTGACCATCAGCCCGGACCTGCTGGAGAAGCTGGCGGCTGACACTGGCAAGCTGGAGCGCAAGTTGGCTCCGGGCCATGCGGGTGAGGCGCGCTTGAGCCTGAAAGAAGCGCAGTTCCGTTGGTTGTCCAACGAGGATGCGATGGCGACCGAGAAACTGGCTGAGGGGATTCGTCAGTTCGCCCGCGACCAGGAAAAACTCGAAGCACTGCTGCAAGCCAAGCTCTGATTCAGTAAGCAAATGCAAAAAAGGGCGAACCTTAACGGGTTCGCCCTTTTTTATGCTTTGAATTTGGGGTGTTTGTTATGTCGCCATCGCGGGCAAGCCTCGCTCCTACAAGGATCAATGACGCTCTAAAGCATTCACCAAATCATGGAAAGCTTCACGATTGGAGTCGTTCAGGCCCATGAGGATTTTGTGTGCTTCAAGCACTTTGATCCGCACGACTTCTTCGGACTGATCCTGGTCTGGCAGGTCGGTCAGGCATTCGGGGCACGGGATCGGGCGGTCAACGATGTTGAACACTTGCTCGAAACCCATGGACTGCAGCAGACGGGTGATGTCTTCGTGGGTGGTGACGACGGTCGGCAGCAGGCCGACCTTTTGCCGCGACAGGATCGACAGTTTGGCCAGCAGGCCAAGGGTGGTGCTGTCGATGCTGCGGGTTTCGGTCAGGTCGATCACGATCGCGTTGAAGTTCAACGCGGTGAAGATCCGCTCAATAGTCGCATCCAATGCCGAACACAGGGTCAGGCGAACTTCACCGACGAACTTCAGGACGAAGGTGCCATCCTGCTCGGCGAACTGGATTCTACCGGTACTCATTAAAGATTCCTGCTCAACACCAACAGGGCGATATCATCCGGCATCTCCCCTAGCGTGGCCAATCCGAAAACCTGCCGCAGACCATCCAGGCTGCCGCCCGCTGCCTTGACCCGTTGGGGCAAAGCCGCTTCTTTTTCTTTGAGTGTAGGTTCTGGCAAAAGGTCCAGAATGCCGTCGGACATCAGCGTCAGGCTGAACGTCGGCGGCAGCTCCAGCACGTGGTCTTCATAGGTAGCTTCATTAAAGAGGCCCACCGGCAGACCGCGCCCTTCCAGATAACGAACACTGTCTGGCGTGTACAACACAGGCAACGGCAAATGACCACCGATGCTATAGGTCAACAAACCTGTCTCCTCGTCGATGACTCCACCGACCATTGTGACGTGTTTACCCAGCTTACAACTGATCAGGCCTCGGTTGATATGACCAAGGACCTCTGAAGGCTTGAATTCTGGCAATGTGCCGCTGCGCTTGGATTCAAACAGCAAGCGCGTGGTCATGAACTTCAACAGCACGGTAACGAAGGCTGAAGAGGCGCCATGACCGGAAACGTCCGCCAGGTAGAAGGCTACCCGACGCTCGTCGACCCGAAAGTAGTCAACGAAATCACCCGACAGGTACAGCGACGGGATGATCTGGTGAGCAAACTGGAACTCATCGATGGTCCAGGGACTGACCGGCAGCATGTTCATCTGCACCTGGCGACCGGCGTTCTGGTCTTCCTGGAGCAGGTTCAGGCTGGCGGCGAGCTCTCGGTTAGCCTTTTCCAGCTTCTCGCGGTAGCGCTGGTTTTCCAGCAGCAGGCGCGCGCGATCCAGGGCCCGGCGCACAGAGTGCTCGAGCACAGCCAAATCTTCGAGAGGCTTGATCAGGTAGTCCGCCGCGCCCAGGCGCAGGGCCTCGACCGCGTCGTTCATCACGCCGGCACCCGAAACCACGATCACCGGGGTTTGCGGCGACAGCTCGGTGACCTGGCGAATGAGTTCGAGTCCGCCCATCTGCGGCATGCGCAGATCGCAGATGACCAAGTCGGGCTTGTCTTGCTCGAATACCTGAAGTCCCTGCTGGCCATTGCTGGCCTGCAGGACACTGAAACCACTGTCTTCCAAGTAGGCCGCGAGGCTCGCGCGCACTACTTCGTCATCATCGATTATCAGCAGCGTGGCACTGGTTTTTGGCATGTGGGCAAACGGCGCCAGAATTAGGTTGGCGTAGCAGGCAGGGGTTTTGTCCCGGCTCACACTACTGGATTCGCTTTCTAGCCTCTCTACTGCACCGTTTTCGAGCGTTTGCCCTACACACAGGTTCACCAGAGGTGCCCTTCTAAGGCGCAGACGGTACTCCCATCCGCGGGGCGTTTCAAGCTCACGCCGATGGTCGCTTGACGTCTTTACTTGTCAAATCACCGGGAGTTATAAGAACAGGTAAAACCGTAACCCTATGGAAGGATGAAGCCCATGAGTCAAACCGATCGGGACTACAGCGAAAAGCGCGATTTCATCCGCATGCGGGTCGATGCCGATGTGTCGCTGATTCACGAAGGCGATGAGGTGCCAGCCGTCTGCATCGACCTTTCCAGCAGCGGTATGCAGGTTGAGGCACCCCGCCTGTTCAAGGTCGGGGACCGGATCAGCGTGCGCATCGACTCCGATCACGCAGCGCTCAAAGGGCTTGAGGCCGATACCGAAGTGGTGAGGGTGAAAGAACAGGACGGTGGCACTCAGAAACTCGGGCTTACAATCTTGAAGATGAAATAAGCCCGGATCCAAACGAAAGAAGGCGGCCGATTGGCCGCCTTCTTCATTTTACTGGTCGAGATCAAAAATCGTCTTCGACCTGGCCGTCTTTGACTTTGAACTCGCGGTTCTGCAAGTACGCATTGCGGATGAAGGTGTACTTGTCGCCGCTGATCAACTTCTCGCTCGACAGCAAGCTGGCGCGGGTGTCGACGATATTCAGGCCGAAGACCGAGTTACGCACCGGCACGTCGTTGATGTAGCGGTACGGGCCGGTGTAGCCGTCGACGAACTTGGAAGGTGCATCACGCAAGGTGCTTGGGCCCATCAGCGGCAACATCACGTACGGACCGCTGCCCACACCCCAGTAACCGAGCGTCTGGCCGAAGTCTTCGTCGCTACGATTCAGGCCCATTTGGGTGCCGACATCGAAGAAGCCCAGCAGGCCGAAGGTGGTGTTGAAGATCAGACGCGCGGTGTCTACGCCCGCTGCAGCAGGTTTGACCTGCAAGACATTGTTGGCAAGGTTGGTAACATCACCGACGTTGCGGAACATGTTGTGAATGCCGTCTTCCAGGAACTGCGGCGTCACAAACTCATAGCCTTGAGCGATTGGCTTCAGTGCGTAAGTGTCGACGAAGTCGTTGAACTGGAAGATAGGACGGTTGACGCTTTCCCAAGGGTCTTCTTCCGTGGCAGCCTGGGCTGCGAACGGAACCAGCAAAACGCTGGCACACACACAAAGCTGAGCTAGACGATTGCTCCAGCGCATAGAAAACTCCTTGGATTGTACTGGCAAGGGCGCTTGGCCCAGGCGATAAGCTGGCTAGTATAAGACGGAAAAGCCGATTTAGGGCAGCCTCGCAAGTGATGGCCTACGGATGATTCGTCCTGATTGATAGCGCTTCACATCAGTGTCACTCAACTGTCACCGGCGGCGCATAGCCTTGTCACTATTTCAGGGACGTTGATATGCCGCACGCCGAAACCTTGCCCCTCGCTGCACCCAGCCTGACCGCCGTACTGTTCGGGCTCAGTGGTTGCCTGGTGGATTTCGGCGCCCGGATGCGCCAGCACGATACTCACACGCCCGAGCACGCCGAGGTCACGCCCGGCGCGCTGGACAGTCTGAACAGCTTGCAGCGCCAGCAGATTCCTTGCGCCTGGCTCGACGAGTTGCCCCCGGCCGTCAGCCATTCCCTGGCCGGCGCCCTGCCGGCGTGGATCAAACCTTCGCAACACCCCGCAACAATCAATCCGTGGCCGGCGCCGAACGCTTGCTGGCAAGCGTTAATGGCATTGAATGTCGAACAACTCGATGGTTGCGTACTGGTCAGCGGCGAACCGCGATTGCTGCAATCGGGACTGAATGCCGGGCTGTGGACGATCGGCCTGGCGTCCTGCGGCTCGCTCTGCGGGTTGGCGCCCAGTGAATGGCAGGCCTTGAGCCAAAAGGAACGCGAACACCTGCGCGGCAAAGCGACGGTACAGCTGTTCGGTCTGGGGGTGCATTCGGTGATCGATCATCTGGGCGAACTGGATACCTGCCTGGCCGACATCAGTCTGCGTCGGCTCAAGGGCGAAAAGCCCTGATCGAGATCATGCAGGTTCAGCTGGAGTGGATTAATCTAAAGGCAAGCCATAGACCTTTGGCGCGCTGCTGCGGTCTATGCCAGTGCCTATCGATAAAAGGAAGAACGCCATGCCTGCCCGCGAACTGCAACAACAGCTCAATACTCTGCGCGAGCAATTGGAACAGAATCCACCGCTGACCGAAGCCGAGCGCGAAGACCTGCACGCGCTGATGGCACAGATCGAACTTGAGCTTGAACTTGAAACCAAAACCCAGGACACCAACCTCGCCGACAATGTGAACCTGGCCGTCGAGCGCTTCGAAATTGAACACCCTACCCTTGCCGGAACCTTGCGCAACATCGTGCAAGCCCTCGGCAACATGGGGATCTGAACCTGCCAGATGAAAAAAAGCCCTGCTATCGCTAGCGGGGCTTTTTCTTATCGGTGTGCAATGCAATCCCCCCTGTGGGAGTGAGCCTGCTCGCGATGGCTGAGTGTCAGGCGACATCTATGTTGGATGAGCCATCGCCATCGCGAGCAGGCTCGCTCCCACATTAGATCTTTATTGGCGGACCAGGCGGTGGTTCGGCAGTTGAACAGTTTCAGTGCTGCGATACGGGTTGATGTCCAACCCACCGCGTCGCACATACCGTGCATAAACCGTCAACTTCTCCGGTTTCAGCAACCGCTGCAAGTCGAGGAAAATCCGCTCCACGCACTGTTCATGGAAGTCCGAGTGCTGACGGAAGCTCACAATGTATTCCAGCAAACTCGCGTGATCCAGCGCCGCGCCACGGTATTCCACCGCCACGCTGCCCCAGTCCGGCTGGCTGGTGACCGGGCAGTTGGATTTGAGCAAATGGCTGTGCAGGCTCTCTTCAACAATGCGCGAATCATCGCAACGCAGCAGTTCGGGACGCGGATGCTCGTAGCTGCTGACACTGATCTCCAGGTCATCGATGCACACACCCGGCAACGCCACGACGCCTTCGGCTTCAACATCCTTGAGGCTGCGAATCCGCACGCCAACCGGCTTGCCGGCGGCGGCCGAGAGGTCTTTCACCAGCGTCGATTCAAGGGTCGCGGTGTCGGCAAACGGCGTCTGATTCAACGAATTCAGATACAACTTGAACGACTTCGACTCAATGATGTTCGGCGAATCCGCCGGGATGCTGAACTCGCCAATCGCCACCACCGGCTTGCCCGACGGCAACAACCACGACAGCTCGAAGCAGTTCCAGAAATCCACACCCTTATAAGGCAGGGTTTGCGCCGTCAGGCCCAACTCGGCCCATTTCGCGGTGCGCGGGATCGGGAACAGCAAGGACGGCGTATAGGTGGCGATGTATTCGCTGGATTTGCCCAGCGGCGAGTGTTCGGCTGCGGGATGCATGGCGGAAACCTGACTGAAGAATCAGCGGATTCTACCAGCCTTTGCGTCCGCCTTAGAGTGCTTACTGACTGACAGTCAGTTTGCCGACCATGCCCGCCTGGTAATGGCCGGGAATATTGCAGGCAAATTCCAGGTTGGTGGCCTTGGTAAAGGTCCAGGTCAGCTCTGCCGTTTTTCCCGGTTCGACGAGGACGCTATTCGGGTCGTCGTGCTTCATCATTCCGTGATCCATGCCAGCCATCGAACCGTGGTCCATTTCCTTCATGCCTGTAGGCGTGAGCATGCCGCTCTGCTGCATCTTCATCATTTCCTGCTGATGTTTGGCATGCATCGCCGCATCACCCAGGTTGAATTCGTGCAGTAACTGGCCTTTATTCACCAGCACCAAACGAACCGTCTCACCGGCCTTGATATCGATCGCCTTGGGCGTGAAGGACATGTCGCCCATCACCACTTCAACACTGCGGGCAGCCTTGGCCGTCGGGGCCGGTTGACCGAAATCGTAGGTATGCGCCGGCGATGCCCACACCGGCGAACTCAATGCCAACAAACACGCGGCCCGCACCAGAGGCTTGCGCAAAAACATAGTCGTACTCCAACAAGATAAGGTTCAGCCTGTGGAAAACTCTAAACTGTCGTCACTGCCCACAACCTGACAGCCAGATTACAACTTTGTCAGGTTGACCTGTGTTTACGCTGCCCACGGTATAAAGCGTTCGTTCCATTTGCCTCGAGTTGCCTATGAAGCTGCTGATCGTCGAAGACCAACCGAAAACCGGCCATTACTTGCGCCAGGGCCTGACCGAGGCCGGTTTCAACACCGAGCTGGTGGCCGACGGCAACACCGGCCAACAACTGGCATTGAGTGGTGACTACGCGTTGTTGATCCTTGATGTGATGCTGCCCGGTCGTGATGGTTGGCAAATTCTGCAAGCGGTACGCAGTGCCGGTCTGGATACGCCGGTACTTTTTCTGACAGCGCGAGATGCGGTGGAGGACAGAGTTCACGGCCTCGAACTCGGCGCCGACGATTACCTGGTCAAACCGTTCGCCTTCTCCGAATTGCTGGCTCGGGTCCGCAGCCTGTTGCGACGCGGTAGCGTTTCGCCTCAGGAAACGAGCCTTGCACTTGCCGACTTGCGCCTGGACTTGATCCGCCGCCGGGTGGAACGCAGTGGTCAGCGTATCGACCTGACCGCCAAAGAGTTCGCCTTGCTGGAAATGCTTCTGCGGCGCCAGGGCGAAGTGCTGCCCAAATCACTGATCGCCTCCCAGGTCTGGGACATGAATTTCGACAGCGACACCAATGTCATCGAGGTCGCGATCCGCCGTTTGCGTCTGAAAATCGACGATGAATTCCCCAACAAGCTGATTCATACCGTGCGCGGCATGGGTTATGTCCTTGAAGAGCGCCCTGTCTGATGCGTCGACTTTCGTTAAGCAGTCGCCTGGCGCTGCTGTTTGCGGCCTGTACGGCCGTGGTTTCGTTGTTTGCCGGGGTGTTGTTCAGTCGCGCCAGTGAGGCGCATTTCATCGAGCTCGATCAGCAGTTGCTGGACGGTAAGTTGATTGGTTTGCGCCGCGCGCTGCACGACGTTCGATCAAGTGAAAGTGAAGTCAAACTGGCGGATGAACTGAGCCGGCAGGCGGATCTGTCGCTGCGAATCACCGGCAGCGATGGCCAGCGCTGGTACGACAGCTCGACGCACCTGCCGGAAAAGCTCCCGCATAAACCCGGCTTATCCACGTTGAACGACGACGGCACCGATTATCGCGTGCTGAATGCGCCGCTGTTTGTCGATCGGCCCGACTCACCGCAACTGACCTTGCTGCTGGACATCACCCATCACCAGCACTTTCTGCAACGCATGCAGCGCCTGATCTGGCTGACCGTCGGTTTGTCAGCCCTGGCCACCGCGTTGCTCGGTGCATGGGCGGCGCGCAGTGGCTTGCGCCCGTTGCGGCGCATGAGTGCGATCGCCAGCGGCGTTTCGGCGCAATCGCTAAACGCCCGGCTCCCCGAAGAGAATATGCCGTCGGAACTCACCGAATTGGCCCACAGCTTCAACGCCATGCTCGGACGCCTGGACGACTCTTTTCAGCGGCTATCGGCCTTCTCTGCCGACATTGCCCATGAACTGCGCACACCCCTGTCGAATCTGCTGACCCACACCCAGGTCACCCTCACCCGCCCTCGGCCTATCGACGATTACCGGGAAGCGCTGCACAGCAACCTCGAAGAACTGCAATGGATGGCGCAACTGGTCAACGACATGTTGTACCTGGCAAAGGCTGACCATGGGTTGCTGACGCCCAAGCGGGAATCCCTGGAGCTGGCAGAGGAAGCGGATGTGTTGCTGGAATTTTTTGCGCCGCTGGCTGAAGACGCCCGAGTGACGTTGAGCCGCGAGGGCAGCGCGCAGATGGAGGGTGACCGCAGTATGTTGCGGCGGGCGCTGTCCAATTTGCTGGATAACGCGTTGCGGTTTACGCCCGCTGATGGAGAGGTGCGGGTGCGGATTGTTGATCAGGTCAAAGGCTTGAGTTTGACGATTGAGAACAGCGGGGACGGGATTGACGGGGCGTTGCTGCCGAGATTGTTTGACCGGTTTTATCGCGCGGATCCGGCGCGTCAGGAAGGTAGCAGTGAGCATGCAGGGTTGGGGTTAGCGATTACCCAGTCGATCATCCGAGCCCATGGTGGGCAGATTCGGTGTGAATCGGAGAATGGGTGGACGCGGTTTGTGATTGACATGCCCAAGGGAGAATGAGGCCAGCAGGTCCGGCCCCTTCGCGGGCAAGCCTCGCTCCTACGCGATCATGTAGGAGCGAGGCTTGCCCTAATGCCAGTCAGTTAAGAAATTGACTTGCCCGCCCAGCAGTAATAGAAACGGGCTTATGTTTTTATGAGCCCGCTTCATGTCCCTACAAAACGCCCTTCAAGAAGTTACCAAACTCAATCCGATCTCTTTCGAACGCTTTGCGCAACTGATCGATCCCCTGTGGATCGAGCAAGCGCTGGCCTCGACCGGAACGGTTTCTCTGCGCCGTAGACGCCTGCCGGCCGAGCGTATTGTCTGGTTGGTGGTGGGGTTGGCCTTGTTCAAGAACGAGCCGATTTGGCTCATCGTGCAGCAGCTGGGACTGGCTTTGGGCGAAGCAAAGGTGCCTGTGCCCAGCGCAGCAGTCCAGGCCCGGCAACGGCTGGGAGCAGAGCCCCTTGCCGCACTGTTTAAGCAATTGGCAGAGTCATGGGGCGGTGCTGAGCAGCCAGCTTCGGCTGGCTTTTTAGGGTTACGCAGCTTCGCGGTAGACGGCGTGGTTTGGTCCACCCCTGACACACCAGAAAACCGCCAAGCCTTTGGTGGCGGGCGGACTCACTCGGGAGACGGAGCCTGGCCACAAGTGCGCGGTGTTTGCCTGATGGATACCTATAGTCACTTGATTCGGGCTGCCTGTTTTGGCGAGTTTGCTGTCGGCGAACTTCGCTATGCCAAAGGTCTGGAGAAAGCGGTAAGCGATCATTCGGTGACGATTTTTGACCGCGCCTATTACTCGGCGGCCCTCTTGCTCGACTGGCAGCACAGTGGAACCGAACGGCACTGGCTCATGCGGGCACGCAAACCGCTCAAGTACGAGGTGATCGAAGAGTTGGGCGTCGGTGATTGGCTTGTGCGACTGACGGTTTCCAGAGATGCGCTCAAGCAGCGTCCAGACCTTCCTAGCCATTGGCAGGCAAGACTGATTGAGTACTCGATAGACGACAAACCCCGCCGCTATCTCACCTCGTTGATCGATGCCGAACGTTACCCTGCCAATCAGGTGGCGGGGCACTACAACGAACGCTGGGAAATCGAGTTGGGTTACCGCGAGATCAAGCAAAACCTGCTCAAAGGAGAGCAATTACGCAGAAAACAACCTGATCTGGTGCGTCAAGAACTGTGGGGAACTCTGCTGGCCTACAACCTGATCCGTCAGGAAATGCGCTTGATGGCTGAAGAAATAAAGGTGGTACCGCAACGCTTGAGTTTTCTCTGGTTGTCTCAAGCGGTCAGCAATGCGCTGCGCTTCTGTCCGCTGGAAACGCCAGGCACGATCCCTAAACGACTGGCAGAACTGAGAATCCAGGCTCAGCACTTCATACTGCCAGCCAGACGAGAGCGAAGTTACCCAAGAGTGGTCAAGCCTAGACCAGTCAAATACCCCAAAAAGAGGGCTGGAGGGCTTAACTGACTGGCATTAAGGCTTGCCCGCGAAAGCGGTGTAACGGCTTACGAATACCGCAACGCGTGAGCCGGCTCGATTTTCGCTGCACGCCAGGCCGGGTACACCGTCGCCAGGAAGCTCAAGATGAAACCCGCCGAGCAGATCAACAACACATCCCCACCCTGCAATTCCGACGGCAAGTTGCTGACGAAATACACGTCAGAACTGAAGATGTGCTGGCCACTGACCCGCTCCATCCACCCCACCAGCTCACTGACGTTCAACGCCGCAATCACGCCGAGCACGCCACCGATCAAGGTGCCGACAATCCCGATCACCGTGCCCTGCACCATGAAGATCGCCATGATCTGTCGGGGTGTAGCGCCAATGGTGCGCAGGATCGCGATGTCCGCGCCCTTGTCGTTCACCACCATGATCAACGTTGCGATGATGTTGAACGCCGCCACGGCGACGATCATCAGCAACAGCAGGCCGATCATGGTTTTTTCCATCTTCATCGCGCTGAACAGACTGCCTTGGGTGTGGGTCCAGTCGTCAGCCTTGTAAGCAGTGCCCAGTCCGCCAGCAATATCGCTGGAGACTTTCGGCGCAGCGTACAAATCCTTCACCGCCAGCCGCACGCTCTGCACCTGATTCGGCTCCCAGTGCTGCATCTGCGCAGCATCGGCGACGTGGATCAGCGCCATCGAGCCATCCAGCTCGGCACCGACCTTGAACACGCCGACCACATTCAGCCGCTGCATGCGCGGGGTAATGCCACCCGGTGCCGTGCTGACTTCCGGCACGATCAGGGTGATCTTGTCGCCGACATTCAGGCGGAAACGCCGCGCGGTGATCTCACCGATCACCACGCCGAACTCGCCCGGCTTCAATGCATCGAGACGGCCCTGAACGATGTGCAGGGCAACGATCGACACTTTGCCCTCCTGCGCCGGGTCGATGCCGCTGACCTGAATCGGCTGCATCGTGCCTTTATAGGAGAGCATGCCTTCCATCTCGGTGAACGGCACGGCGGCGGTGACTTCCGGATTTTTCATCGCGGCGGCGGCCACGGGCTGCCAGTCGTCGATCGGGTTCACGCCGACGATGGTCGCGTGCGGCACCATGCCAAGGATGCGCGAGCTCATTTCGCGCTGGAAGCCGTTCATCACCGACAGCACCACGATCATCGCCAGCACGCCGAGGGCGAGGCCGATCATCGAGGTCATCGAGATGAAGGAAACAAAGCGATTGCGGCGCTTGGCGCGGGTATAGCGCATGCCGATAAAGATCGATAACGGTCTGAACATTCGCTGGGGCACCGTAAAAAAATAAAAGACCCGACGTACTCTTCAGTACGCCGGGTTTTGGTCAATCAGATGGGCGTCAGGCAACCTTCCTGCAAATGCAGGACGCGATCCATCTGGCGAGCCAGGTTCATGTCGTGAGTCACCACCAGGAACGCCGTGCGCATCGAGGTGCTGAGTTCCAGCATCAAATCCTGAATGCCCTGGGCGGTGTGGGAGTCGAGGTTGCCGGTCGGCTCGTCGAGCATCACCAGGCCTGGCTTGTTCACCAGAGCGCGGGCGATGGCCACGCGCTGACGTTCGCCGCCGGACAGTTCGGACGGTTTGTGCTCCAGGCGATGACCCAGCCCTACTCGCTCCAGCAACGCGGTCGCACGCTGACGCGCTTCCGGGATTGCGGTTTTGCCGATCAGCAGCGGCATGCAGACGTTTTCCAGCGCGGTGAACTCAGGCAGCAAGTGGTGGAACTGATAAACGAAACCCAGCGACCGATTGCGCAGCAAACCGCGAGCCTTTTCGTTCAGCGCAGACAGCTCTTCACCGGCCAGCCAGACGCTGCCCTTGGTCGGCGTATCGAGGCCGCCCAGCAGATTGAGCAACGTACTTTTGCCCGAACCCGAGGTGCCGATAATCGCCACGCGCTCACCCGGATGCAGCTCCAGTTGCAGGCCGGCCAGAACTTCTACCGACTCCGGGCCTTCCTCGTAGGATTTGCCCAGGTTGCGGCAGCTCAAGATTGCTTTATCACTCATGCCCAACTCACTCATAACGTAGCGCCTCCGCAGGCTGGGTGCGCGCGGCACGCCAGGCTGGATACAGGGTGGCGAGGAAACTCAGGACCAACGCGGCGGCGCAGACCATCAACACATCCTGGCTCTGCACTTGCGACGGCAGGTAATCGATGAAGTACACGTCGGCGTTGAGGAACTTGTGCCCGATCAGGCCTTCGAGGGCCGAGATCGCGGCGCTGACGTTCAGCGCGGCGAAGATCCCGACCACCGCGCCGATCAGCGTACCGATCACGCCAATGACCGTGCCCTGGACCATGAAGATGGCCATGATCTGCCCCGGCGTGGAGCCAAGGGTGCGCAGAATCGCGATGTCGCCCTTCTTGTCATTCACCACCATCACCAGCGTGGAAATGATGTTGAAGGCGGCGACGGCGACGATCAGCAGCAACAGCAGGCCGATCATGGCTTTTTCCATGCGGATTGCCTGATACAGATTGCCGTGGGTGCGCGTCCAGTCGCGGGCATAGAAATGGTCTTCGCCGAGTTGCTGGGCGATATTCCACGCCGTGCGCGGGGCCTGGAACAGGTCGTCGAACTTCAGGCGGATGCCCTGAACCTGATCCGGCTTCCAGCGATGCAGCTTCGCCAGATCCTGCAGGTTGGTGACACCCAGATACCCGTCGATCTCACCGGCGCCGACATGGAAAATGCCCACAACGGTAAAGCGTTTCATGCGCGGGAACATCCCGGCCGGGGTCACCGTGACTTCCGGCGCCACGAACGTCAGCTTGTCGCCGACCGCAGCGCCGAGCTTGGCGGCCGCCTTGTCGCCGATGACGATGCCGAAACTGCCCGGCGTGAGATCGTCGAGTTTGCCCTGCTGCATGAAGTTATCAATGATCGAGACCTGCCGTTCCAGCGCAGGGTCGATGGCATTGAGCAGGACTTTGGAAACCTTGCCGTTGTTGGTCAGCAGGCCCTGCATCTGGGTGAACGGCGCCACGGCCGTCACCTGCGGGTTCTGCTTGACCTTGGCAGCCAGGCTTTGCCAGTCGCTGATCGGTTCACCGGACTCGATGGTCGCGTGGGGCACCATGCCCAGCACGCGGGTGCGCATCTCATGATCGAAGCCGTTCATGACCGAAAGCACGACGATCATCACGACCACGCCGAGGGCGAGTCCGATCATCGAGGTCAGGGAAATGAATGACACAAAATGATTGCGACGCTTTGCACGGGTATAACGCGTGCCAATAAATACGAAGAGAGGTCTGAACATGTCGGGGCTTGTTCGGAGGGAAAAGGAACGTCCTTGTGGCGGGGGTCGATAACCAGCTTTACACTCAGACCACCGCCGCTACCATGGGTTCGCCATGTCGACATTAGATGAAGAAGATCGCCGAGAATACTACCGTATCGAGGACACGATCGCACTGGAAATTCGGCCCCTGTCCGCTCCCGAAGCCGCAGGCCAGGAAGTGTTGCAGGATGCTTCCCCACTGTTCAACTTGCTCAGCGAACTGCACCTGAGCGAATTCGAGTCGCAACACCTGTTACGCCAGATCAGCGAGCGCGACCGCAACCTCGCGGCGTTCCTGAAATCCCAGAACAAACGCATCGATCTAATGAGCCAGGTGATCGCCATCACCGTGCTCGGGCAGATCGGCGAGCCGCAGCCGGTGATCATTTCCGAAGGCGGCATCGACTTTCAGTACCCGACACCCATCGCCGTGGGCGCGCACCTGTCGGTCAAACTGGTACTGATGCCGCAAGCCCTCGGCCTGTTGCTGCGGGCCAAGGTCACGCATTGCGATCGCAAGGCTGGCGCCTACGACGTCGGCACCGAGTTCCAATACCCGACCGATGCCCAACGCCAATTGCTGGCCCGCTACATTTTGCAGAAGCAGGCCCAGGAACGACGTCTGGCCCGCGAAAACGAATCCGGCATTTAATTTAAGGAAGAACCGTGACCCTCATCTACGGCCATCGCGGCGCCAAGGGCGAAGCACCGGAAAACACGCTGACCGGTTTTCAGCAATGCCTCCAGCACGGCGTACGCCGCTGCGAACTGGACCTGCACCTGTCCATGGACAACGAGCTGATGGTCATCCACGACCCGACGCTCAAGCGCACCACCGACCGACGCGGCAAGGTCGTCGAGCACACCGCAAAAGACCTGGTGACCTACGACGCACGCAAGGGCGGCCCGGGCTGGATCAAGCCCTGCCTGATTCCGACACTGGAAGAACTGTTCGAGAAATGCGATTTCGAGCACTGGCAACTGGAAGTCAAAAGCGCTTCACGCACCCGCGCCGCGACGACCGTGCTGGCGATTCGCGAAATGGCTCAGCGTTTCGGCCTGCTCGACAAGGTCACCATCACGTCGAGTTCACGTGAAGTATTGAAAGCCGCGCTGGACCTGGTGCCGGACGTGTCCCGCGGTCTGGTGGCCGAGTACGCGTGGCTTGACCCGTTGAAGGTCGCGCAAAGTTATGGCTGTGAGATTCTGGCGCTGAACTGGACCCTGTGTACGCCGGAACGCCTGCAGAAGGCGCAGCGTCAGGGGCTGCATGTGTCGGTGTGGACAGTCAACGAGCCCGCGCTGATGCGCAGACTCGCCGACTTCGGCGTTGACAGCCTGATTACAGACTTTCCCGGTTTGGCCAGCGCCACCCTCGAGAATTGCTGAAATCGGTCTCCCCGGCCGGCTCAGGCCACCGGCCGGAGCCACTCAAAAAAGCCGGTTGAGGCCGTCGTATGCCGCTACCCGATAGGCTTCGGCCATGGTCGGGTAGTTGAACGTCGTGTTGACGAAGTACTTCAACGTGTTCAATTCGCCCGGCTGGCTCATGATCGCCTGACCGATGTGAACGATCTCCGACGCCTGATAACCGAAGCAGTGAACGCCCAGCACTTCCAGTGTCTCGCGGTGGAACAGGATTTTCAGCATACCCTGGGGCTCGCCGGCAATCTGTGCACGCGCCATGCTCTTGAAGAACGCCTTGCCCACTTCGTACGGCACCTTGGCCTGAGTCAGCTCCTGCTCGTTCTTGCCGATCGAGCTGATCTCGGGAATGGTGTAGATGCCGGTCGGCACGTCGTTGACGAAGCGCCAGCTGTTGTTATCGACGATGCTGCCAGCGGCCGAACGGCCCTGGTCGTGCGCAGCACTGGCCAGGCTCGGCCAGCCGATCACATCACCGGCTCCGTAAATGTTCGGAACGCAGGTGCGATAGGCTTCGTCGACTTCGATCTGGCCACGGCTGTTAACCTTGACGCCGATGTTTTCCAGACCCAGCTGATCGGTGTTGCCGGTACGGCCGTTGCACCAGAGCAAGGCGTCGGCCTTGATCTTCTTGCCGGACTTGAGGTGCAGGATCACGCCGTTGTCCACGCCTTCGACGCGGTCGTAGTCTTCGTTGTGGCGAACCGTGATGTTGTTGTTGCTGAAGTGGTAGCTCAAGGCCTGGGAAATTTCCGAGTCCAGGAAGCTCAGCAACTGACCGCGGTTGTCCACCAGTTCAACCAGTACACCCAGGCCACTGAAGATCGACGCGTATTCGCAACCGATCACGCCAGCGCCGTAAACAATGAGTTTGCGCGGGGTGTGGCCGAGGCTGAGGATGGTGTCGCTATCGTAGATACGCGGGTGATGGAAATCGATGTCCGCCGGGCGATAAGGACGCGAACCGGTGGCGATGATGATGTGCTTGGCCACCAGTTTTTCGACCACGCCGTTGGCGCAGACCACTTCGATGGTTTGCTCGTCGGCGAAGCTGCCGGTGCCGAAGAACACGTCGACGCGGTTACGGGCGTAGTAGCCGGTGCGCGAGGCGACTTGTTTGGAAATGACTTTTTCGGCGCTTTTCAGCACGTCCGGGAACGAGAACCAGCGCGGCTCACCAATGGCCCGGAACATCGGGTTGGTGTTGAACTGCATGATCTGCCGGACCGAGTGACGCAGTGCCTTGGACGGGATGGTACCCAGGTGGGTGCAGTTGCCGCCGACCTGGCGACGGCTATCGACCATCGCCACCTTGCGCCCTGCTTTGGCGGCGTTCATTGCCGCGCCTTCTCCCGCCGGGCCGGAACCCAGCACCACCACGTCGTAGTTGTAGACAGCCATGCGTACTCCTCAGAACAGGCCGCGGCGCCCTCGGCACCTGCGGCTAAATCACGCCGATCTGCGGCGTGAAGGAACAATTTGGGGCCAGTGCAGAACCCGGACACAGTCTATAGAAGCGTCAACGCCGGGCACATTAACCCTTGGTCGCGTCGTAGGCTAGTTTTGCCTGCACTACAACGCCATTCTTCAATGCGCGGATCGCTGCAATCATTCGGTTTTGCTGCCACTGAGGCGTTCAAAAGCCTGATTGGTTCGTGTGACGAAACCTGTATCGGCACGAATCACAAAAAATGCGCCGATATCGTGTTTTTCGGCGTAGTCCCAACCGCGCTCCGGGCCGAGAATCAGCAACAGCGTCGATAAGCCATCGGCCATTAACGCTGAAGGATTAATGACCGTGACTGACGCCAGGGTGTGTGAGACCGGCGCACCGGTTCGGGCATCGAAGGTGTGAGAATAACGCTTACCGTCCTGCTGAAAATAGTTGCGGTAGTCGCCGGAGGTGGACAGGCCATAGCCATCGACCACGATGATTTTTTGCGCGACCTGCTGGTCGTCGCGGGGCACTTCCAGGGCGATTTTCCAGGCTGAGCCGTCGAGTTTTTTACCCGCTGCCTTGAGCTCGCCGGTGACTTCGGCCAGGTAGTTGTGGATACCCAGCGCTTCGAGTTTTTCGGCAATGGTGTCGACGGCGTAACCGGCGGCGATGCTGTTGAAGTCGACTTCGACGGCGGCGTCCTTGCACAACTGATCGCGGTCGATGCGCAGGTGTTGGTAACCCACCCGCTGCCGTACTCCGGCGAGCGCCTGGGCAGCGGGCACTTTTTCCTCACGGGCCTGCGGGCCGAAACCCCAGAGGTTGAGCAGCGGTTCGACCGTCAGGTCGTAGGAGCCTTCGCTTTGTTCCGAGAGCTGCTCGCCGACGCGGACCAGCTTAAGGATCGACGCGGGCATTTTCTGACAGCGATGGGCCGGGAGATCGTTGAAAACCTCGATGTCCGAATCGCTGCGGTAGGTGGACATTTGCTGATCGATGTCGGCCAGGATCTTTTCGACCTGCGCCTTGATGTCCTTTTGAGCGGGAAGACCGGTGTGGTGCACATATTTGATTGAATAAGTGCTGCCCATGGTTGGACCTCCGAAGGTTTCCATGGAGTTGGAGTTGCCGCAGCCGGACAGTGCGCCGAGCAGAACCAATAAAACGCCCCGACACCCATTCAACAATTCCACACTCCCAAAAGCATTACCTGACCCACCGCCAAGGCCAGCCATTATGCGATAGAAAGGTGGGAGCGGGCTTGCTCGCGAAGAACGATGACGCGGTTATCCTGAATACACCGCAGCGCCTCCTTCGCGAGCAAGCCCGCTCCCACATTTAATCGGCGCCGGTCAGAAATTTTTAATTCGCTCCACTCCGAGATTCATACCGCTTAATGGCTATATCGTTTAAGCAGCAAGCTAACTAGTTGTTGCCTAACGATCTTCATACACATATCGTTACAAACTGTTCGCCGAGGGAACCCGCCTTCATGGCGACAGCGAGGACGCGTCTAAATCAGGGATTTCCGACAAGATAGCCAAAGTGAGCACGTTGAAATGTCCTCGAATACGGGCAAAGGCATAGCGATTATTCGCGTTGTCAGCGGTAACTTTCTCGAAATGTTCGACTTTATGGTCTATGGCTTTTACGCCACGGCCATCGCTAAAACCTTCTTCCCCGCCGACAGCGCTTTCGCCTCCCTGATGTTATCGCTGGCCACGTTCGGTGCCGGCTTCCTGATGCGTCCTTTGGGGGCGATTTTCCTCGGGGCCTACATCGACCGTCATGGCCGCCGCAAAGGCCTGATCATTACCCTCGCGATGATGGCGGCCGGCACGGTGCTGATTGCGTGCGTGCCGGGTTACGCCACCCTCGGCGTCGCCGCGCCACTGCTCGTATTGTTCGGCCGCCTGCTGCAAGGCTTCTCGGCCGGCGTAGAACTGGGCGGTGTGTCGGTGTACCTGGCGGAGATCTCCACGCCGGGTCGCAAGGGCTTTTTTGTCAGTTGGCAGTCTGCCAGTCAGCAAGCCGCGGTGGTGTTCGCCGGCCTGTTGGGGGTCGGCTTGAACCACTGGCTCAGCCCCGAAGAAATGGGCGACTGGGGCTGGCGCGTGCCGTTCCTGATCGGCTGCATGATTGTGCCGGTGATCTTCGTGATTCGTCGTTCACTGGAAGAAACGCCGGAGTTCCAGGCGCGTAAACACCGCCCTACCCTGGGTGACGTCGTCCGCTCGATCAGTCAGAACTTCGGCATCGTCATCGCCGGCATGGCGCTGGTGGTGATGACCACCGTATCGTTCTACCTGATCACCGCCTACACCCCGACTTTCGGCAAAGCCGAACTGCACCTGTCGGATCTGGATGCGTTGCTGGTGACGGTGTGTATCGGCCTGTCCAACTTCTTCTGGCTGCCGGTGATGGGTTCTGTGTCCGACAAGATCGGACGCAAAACTCTACTCCTGGCGGCGACAATTCTGGCAATCCTCACGGCCTACCCTACCTTGTCGTGGCTGGTGGCGAACCCGAGCTTCAGCCATTTGCTGATCGTCGAGTTGTGGCTGTCGTTCCTGTATGGCTTGTACAACGGCGCCATGGTCGTGGCGCTGACCGAGATCATGCCGGTGGAAGTTCGTACGACCGGTTTTTCGTTGGCCTACAGCCTGGCGACTGCAACGTTCGGCGGGTTTACGCCCGCGGCTTGCACGTACCTCATCCACGTGCTGGACAACAAGGCTGCGCCAGGAATCTGGCTCAGTGGCGCGGCGGTGTTGGGGTTGATTGCGACGCTGGTGTTGTTCAAAGGCAATCGACATGAATTGCGGACTGCGCAAGCGGCGGTAGTCGGCGGCGCCTGACAGATCGCCATCGCTAGCAGGCTAGCTCCCACACTGGATCTGTGGCGCTCAAAAGCCCCTGTGGGAGCTAGCCTGCTAGCGATGAGGCCGGTACAGGCAACAAAGATCCAACAGACACACAAACAAAAACGCCCCGACCAAAGTCGGGGCGTTTTCATGTGCAGCTAACGCTTAGCGCGGGAATGCTGGCGGGTTTACACCGGCCATGTCTTCCATCACGCGAACCACCTGGCAGCTATAACCGAATTCGTTGTCGTACCAAACGTACAGAACAACGCGGTTGTCTTGGGTGATGGTTGCTTCAGCGTCCACAACGCCTGCGTGGCGCGAGCCAACGAAGTCGGTGGAAACCACCTCCTGCGAGTTGACGTAGTCGATTTGCTTATGCAGATCGGAGTGCAACGCCATGTAGCGCAGGTACTCGTTCATCTCTTCACGGGTGGCGGCTTTCTCAAGGTTCAGATTGAGAATGGCCATCGACACGTTTGGCGTCGGAACGCGGATCGCGTTACCGGTCAGCTTGCCGGCCAGTTCAGGCAGCGCCTTGGCAGCAGCGGTGGCAGCACCGGTCTCGGTGATCACCATGTTCAGCGCGGCGCTACGGCCACGGCGATCGCCTTTGTGGAAGTTGTCGATCAGGTTCTGGTCGTTGGTGTACGAGTGAACCGTTTCAACGTGGCCATTGATGATGCCGAACTTGTCGTTGACAGCTTTCAGCACCGGCACGATGGCGTTGGTGGTGCAGGAGGCAGCCGAAACGATCTTGTCGTCAGCGGTGATTTCACCGTGGTTGATGCCGTGAACGATGTTCTTCAGCTTGCCTTTACCCGGAGCGGTCAGAACAACGCGATCGATACCCGGGCAAGCCAGGTGCTGGCCCAGGCCCTCGGCGTCACGCCATACGCCGGTGTTGTCCACCAGCAGCGCGTCTTTGATGCCGTACTGGGTGTAATCCACTTCAGTCGGGTTTTTCGCGTAGATAACCTGGATCAGGTTGCCGTTGGCGGTGATGGTGTTGTTGGCTTCATCAATGGTGATGGTGCCATCGAACGGACCATGAACCGAGTCACGACGCAGCAGGCTTGCACGCTTGACCAGATCGTTCTCGGCGCCCTTGCGGACAACGATGGCGCGCAGACGCAGGCCGTCGCCACCACCGGTTTTCTCGATCAGGATGCGCGCCAGCAGACGGCCGATACGACCGAAACCGTACAGGACAACGTCGGTGCCTTTGCGGGCGGCAACGTTTTGCTGACCCACGACGTCAGCCAGTTCTTCGCGGACGAACTGCTCGGCGGTGCGGCCATTGCCTTCGGCTTTGAACTTGACCGCAAGCTTGCCCAGGTCAACCGAAGCGGCACCGAGCTTGAGCTCGCTCATCGCTTTGAGCAGCGGGAATGTTTCGTGGACGGACAATTCGCTGTCATCGGACTGACGATGACGAGCAAAGCGGTGAGCTTTGAGAATCGCAATGACTGAACGATTGATCAGGCTGCGGCCATAGATCGAGCTCACCACGTTGTTATTGCGGTAGAGCTGACCGATAAGCGGAATCATCGCTTCTGCGAGTGCTTCACGGTCGATCCATTCACCAAGACACTGGTCGGGCTTCTGAGTCACGGGAACCTTCCACATGTAGGGGCAGAAAAAAGGGGCTACATTATGCCGCCGAGTGCCTCCCGTAGCAATGCGCGCCTGTCGTGCGATCCGTAACAAATTCCTGTTCAAAAAAATTACGCACCGCTAAAGCCCAGTAAAACCGCGGCCTTCAGCGCAGTCAATTTTTTGGAGACACCGCTGTCTTATCCGTAACCCTCCGTAACACTCAGTCGTTTTGCCACTACATAATCATCAATTTTCGGTAAAAAACCGGCGGATTTTGTCTTTACCACTACATTTCGCCAAACCTGCGTAATAGACACAGTCTGCAACTGACAGGCGGCACCCGAGGCCGCTACAATTACCGACTTTGTCGCAACGCTTGGAGCTCAACCTTCCGTGCCCGTTCTGCGTCTACCGCTTCTCCCTGCCGCGGCAGGTAAACAGCACTGGGGCAACCTGCCCGGTGCCGCCCTGAGCCTGGCCATCGCCGAGGCTGCCAGCGCTGCCAAGCGCTTTACCCTGCTGCTGACCGCCGACAGCCAAAGTGCCGAACGGCTGGAACAGGAGCTGAGTTTCTTCGCCCCGGATTTGCCCGTACTGCATTTCCCGGACTGGGAAACCCTGCCCTACGATCTGTTTTCGCCACACCAGGACATCATTTCCCAGCGCATCGCCGCCTTATACAGGTTGCCGGAGCTGAGTCATGGCGTGTTGGTCGTGCCGATCACCACGGCGCTGCACCGCCTCGCGCCGACCAAATTCCTGCTCGGCAGCAGCCTGGTGCTGGACGTTGGCCAGAAGCTCGACGTCGAGCAGATGCGCACCCGACTTGAAGCCAGCGGCTATCGCTACGTTGACACGGTGTACGAGCACGGCGAGTTCACCGTCCGCGGTTCGTTGATCGATCTGTTCCCGATGGGCAGTAAACTGCCCTTCCGTATCGACTTGTTCGACGACGAAATCGAGACGCTGCGTACCTTCGATCCGGAAAACCAGCGCTCCATCGACAAGGTCGACACCGTCCGCCTGCTGCCCGCGCGGGAATTCCCGCTGCAAAAAGATGCGGTCACCCGCTTCAAGGCACGCTTTCGTGAGCGCTTCGATGTCGACTTCCGTCGCTGCCCGATCTTCCAGGATTTGAGCAGCGGGATTACACCGGCCGGTATCGAGTACTACCTGCCGCTGTTTTTCGACGAAACCTCGACGCTGTTCGATTACCTGCCCCAGGACACCCAAGTGTTTTCCCTGCCGGGCATCGAGCAGGCCGCAGAGAACTTCTGGAACGATGTGCGCAATCGCTATGAAGAGCGCCGCGTCGATCCGTCCCGTCCTTTATTGCCACCGGCTGAGCTGTTCTTGCCGGTGGACGATTGCTTCGCACGCCTGAAGAGCTGGCCACGGGTGGTTGCCAGTCAACAGGACGTGGAAACCGGTGTCGGCCGCGAGCGCTTCCCGGCACGAGAACTGCCGAACCTGGCCATCGAAGCCAAGGCCACTCAGCCGTTGGCGGCGCTGGCCGGTTTCCTCGACGAGTTCCCCGGGCGCGTGTTGTTTACCGCCGAGTCCGCGGGCCGTCGTGAAGTGCTGCTGGAGCTGCTCGAACGCCTGAAGCTGCGACCGAAAACCGTCGACAGTTGGCCGGACTTCGTCGCGAGCAAGGAGCGCCTGGCGATCACCATCGCTCCGCTCGATGAAGGTCTGGTGCTCGACAACCCTGCCTTGGCGCTGGTCGCCGAAAGCCCGTTGTTCGGTCAGCGCGTGATGCAGCGTCGTCGCCGCGAAAAACGCACCGACGCCAACAACGATGCCGTCATCAAGAACCTCACCGAGCTGCGCGAAGGTGCGCCGGTGGTGCATATCGATCACGGCGTCGGTCGCTACCTCGGGCTCGCGACCCTGGAAATCGACGATCAAGCCGCCGAGTTCCTGACTCTGCAATACGCCGAAGGCGCCAAGTTGTACGTGCCGGTGGCCAACCTGCACCTGATCGCCCGTTACACCGGCAGCGACGATGCCCTGGCCCCGCTGCACCGTCTCGGCTCCGAAACCTGGCAGAAAGCCAAACGCAAAGCCGCCGAACAGGTGCGCGACGTCGCCGCCGAACTGCTCGACATCTATGCACGTCGCGCCGCTCGCGAAGGTTACGCGTTCGAAGACCCGAAAGCCGATTACGCAACCTTCAGCGCCGGTTTTCCGTTCGAAGAAACCCCGGACCAGCAAACCACCATCGATGCCGTGCGCGCCGACATGCTCGCGCCAAAACCGATGGACCGACTGGTTTGCGGCGATGTGGGTTTCGGCAAGACCGAAGTGGCCATGCGTGCGGCGTTCATCGCGGTGCACGGCGGTCGTCAGGTGGCGATTCTGGTGCCGACCACCCTGCTCGCCCAGCAGCATTACAACAGCTTCCGCGACCGCTTCGCCGACTGGCCGGTGAGCGTGGAAGTGATGAGCCGCTTCAAGTCGACCAAGGAAGTGAACGCCGCGGTCGCGGACCTCGCCGAAGGCAAGATCGACATCGTCATCGGCACGCACAAGCTGCTGCAGGACGACGTGAAGATCAAAAACCTCGGGCTGGTGATCATCGACGAAGAGCACCGGTTCGGTGTCCGTCAGAAGGAACAGCTCAAGGCCTTGCGCAGTGAAGTCGACATTCTCACCCTGACCGCCACGCCGATTCCGCGCACGCTGAACATGGCGGTGTCGGGCATGCGCGACCTGTCGATCATCGCCACACCGCCGGCCCGTCGCCTGTCGGTGCGGACCTTCGTCATGGAGCAGAACAAGAGCACGGTCAAAGAAGCCTTGCTGCGTGAGTTGCTGCGTGGCGGCCAGGTCTACTACCTGCACAACGACGTGAAGACCATCGAGAAGTGCGCCGCCGACCTCGCCGAACTGGTGCCGGAAGCACGGATCGGCATCGGCCACGGGCAGATGCGCGAACGCGATCTCGAACAGGTAATGAGCGACTTCTACCACAAGCGCTTCAACGTGCTGATCGCCTCGACCATCATCGAGACCGGCATCGACGTGCCGAGTGCCAACACCATCATCATCGAGCGTGCCGACAAATTCGGCCTGGCGCAGTTGCACCAGTTGCGCGGCCGCGTCGGTCGCAGTCACCACCAGGCTTATGCATACCTGCTGACGCCGCCACGCCAGCAAATCACCCCGGACGCGGAAAAGCGCCTGGAAGCGATCGCCAACACCCAGGACCTCGGCGCGGGCTTCGTGCTCGCCACCAACGACCTGGAAATCCGTGGCGCCGGTGAATTGCTGGGTGACGGTCAAAGCGGTCAGATCCAGGCCGTCGGTTTCACCCTGTACATGGAGATGCTCGAGCGCGCGGTGAAGTCGATCCGCAAGGGCGAACAACCGAACCTCGATCAGCCGCTGGGCGGTGGCCCCGAAGTCAACCTGCGTGTCCCGGCGTTGATTCCAGAAGCCTACTTGCCGGATGTGCATGCCCGACTGATTCTCTACAAACGCATTGCCTCGGCCACCGATGAGGAAGGCCTCAAGGACCTGCAAGTGGAGATGATCGACCGCTTCGGCTTGCTGCCGGAGCCGACCAAGAACCTGATGCGCATCACGGCGTTGAAGCTGCAAGCCGAATTGCTGGGCATCAAGAAAGTCGACGGCGGCCCGCAAGGCGGCCGGATCGAGTTCGCGGCGCAGACGCCGGTCGACCCGCTGACCCTGATCAAACTGATTCAGGGCCAGCCCAAACGCTACAAATTCGAAGGTGCCACGATGTTTAAATTCATGGTCCCGATGGAAAGCCCGCAAGAGCGCTTTAATACTGTAGAGGCGCTGCTTGAGTGCCTCATTCCGAAAACTGCTTGAAGGACGCCGCATGCGCCTGTTTCGTTTACTGACCTTGCTGACCACCCTGGTCGCCCCAACGGCCTTTGCCGACGACCTGTATCAGATTGAAATGATTCTGGTCCGCCAGAACGCTGTGCCTGCCGTTGTCAGCAAAGCCGCACCCGAAGACTGGGCTGCCGGCGCCCAACGTATCAACCCCGACAGCCTGCGCACGCCAAGCCTGAATGGCGAAGTGGAAAAACTGACCGCCAGCAACGAATACACCGTGTTGCTGCATAAGGCCTGGCAGCAGACCCTCGGTGAAGAAGCCAGCAAAATCGCGATCAGCGACGGCACGGAGCAGTTCGGCCAGTTCCCGATCGAGGGCACCCTGAGCCTGAAACTGGGGCGCTTCACGGATGTGGATGCGGACTTTTGGGTCAACCAGATCGACGCCAATGGCATGGTCACCGCCAGCGAACGCATGAAGCAGGAAAGCCACACCAAGAACGGCCAGCTGAATTTCCTCGATAACGGCCATCTGGGGATGTTGATCAAGATCACCTCGTTGACCGCCCCTGCGCCTCGGCCAGTCCCTGATGAAATTCCGGACTGATTGAAGTCCTTATGCCTCCGACCCTGAGCAAACCCCTCGCACCTTCCTGGGTCAGCCGATTCAAGGAACAGAGCCTGGAGCGTGGCCGTCGCTACGCGCTGGAGAACCGCGTCAGGATCGTCGAGGCAGGCGACGCCACGATCGTCGCCGCTTGCGAAGGCTCTGGCGGTAACGTTTACCGTCAGACCATTCGCCTTCGCGAGTCAGCCAAAGCGACGTTGCTGATGGTCGACGCCACGTGCACTTGCCCGGTTCACGCCAACTGCAAACATTGCGCGGCGGTGTTGCTGAAAGTGCAGGAAACCCTGGCCTATCCCGCAGCCGCCCAAGACGCCGAACTGCTGGAAAAACTTCAGGCCGTGCTGGAAAACCGCAGCCCGAAGGCCCCGCCCCAAGTCCTTGTGGATAACGTGCAACCGGTGCCGCGCCTGTGGCTGGCGAGCATCGAGTTCAGCGCCTTCGAACCGCGCAACGGTAAGATGCAGCGCTACATCCAGCATCGTGCGGCGCTGTCTTTCAGCTACCTGGATGAATACGTCTGCGGGCAGAAAAACGCCGACGTCCTGATTCGGCAGGAAACCCAGACGCTGCGGATAAATCGCCATCCGGAAGCCGAACAGGCCTACAGGGAGCAGTTGCGAATCCTCGGCTTCAAAATCGCCACCCGCCAGAGCAAAGCCTTGCCGGAAAGTGCCGGCGATCTGTATGAGATGGTCAACGACAGCGCCTGGCTGACCTTCACCCTCAACGAGCTGCCGAAGTTGCGCACCCAGGGCTGGGAGCTGCAGATCGACGAGGAATTCGGTTTCGACCTGACCGCCGTGGATGACTGGTACGCCACCGTCGAGCAGGCGCCGGAACGCGACTGGTTTGATCTGGAACTGGGGATCATCGTCAACGGCGAGCGCCTGAGTCTGCTGCCGATCCTGTTGAACCTGATGCGTTCCCACACCGAAATCCTCAATCCGGAACGCCTCGCCCGACGTCGTGACGACGAACTGATTCTGGTGAACATTCCCAACCGCCCGAACTCCCAATACGGTCCCTTACAGGTCGCCCTGCCCTTCGGTCGGTTGAAGCCGGTGCTGGCAACCCTCGGCGAGTTCTACCTGCAAGAGCCTGGCGAAACCACGCTGCGCCTGAGCAAGGCCGACGCCACGCGCCTGAATCCACTGGAAGGCATGCCGCTGCTTTGGGAAGGTGGCGAGCAGATCCGCACGTTTGCCCAGCGCCTGCGGGACGTCAAGGACTACACCGCGACGGCCCCCGAAGGCTTGAACGCAACCTTGCGCCCGTATCAGCTGGAAGGCTTGAGCTGGATGCAATCGTTGCGGCAACTTGAAGTCGGCGGAATTCTCGCGGACGACATGGGTTTGGGTAAAACCCTACAGACACTGGCGCATATTCTCAGTGAGAAAAACGCCGGACGCCTCGATCGGCCGTGCATGGTGGTGATGCCCACCAGCCTGATCCCTAACTGGCTCGACGAAGCCGCGCACTTCACGCCGCAACTCAAAGTGCTGGCGTTGTACGGTGCCAGTCGCAAAAAGCATTTCGACAATCTGGCCGATTACGACCTGATTCTGACCACCTATGCGTTGCTGCCCAAGGACGTCGAACGTCTGGCGGCGCAGCCTCTGCATGTGCTGGTTCTGGATGAAGCGCAGTACATCAAGAACCCCAACAGCAAGGCCGCTCACGCTGCCCGTGAGTTGAATGCGCGCCAGCGTCTGTGCCTGAGTGGCACGCCGCTGGAAAACCACTTGGGTGAACTGTGGTCGCTGTTTCACTTCCTCTTGCCTGGCTGGCTCGGTGACGTAAAAAGCTTCAACCGCGATTACCGCGTGCCGATCGAAAAGCGCGCCAGCGAAGTCAGGCTTCAGCACCTCAATGGTCGGATCAAACCGTTCCTGCTGCGCAGAACCAAGGAGCAGGTGGCGACGGAGTTGCCGCCGAAGACCGAAATCATCCATTGGGTCGAGCTCAACGAAGCCCAGCGCGATGTGTATGAAACCATGCGCCTGGCGATGGACAAGAAAGTCCGCGACGAGATCACTCGCAAAGGCGTGGCACGCAGCCAGATCATCATTCTTGAAGCGCTGCTGAAGCTGCGCCAGGTGTGCTGCGATTTACGCCTGGTCAACGATGCCGTGCTGCCGACTCGCGGCAGCACCTCGGGCAAGCTCGACAGCTTGATGGAAATGCTGGATGAATTGTTTGAGGAAGGTCGGCGGATTTTGCTGTTTTCGCAGTTCACGTCGATGTTGGCGCTGATCGAGGTCGAACTGAAGAAACGCGGTGTTGAATATGCATTGCTGACGGGGCAGACCCGTGACCGACGGGCGCCGGTGAAAGACTTCCAGAGCGGCAAGCGTCAGATCTTTCTGATCAGCTTGAAGGCCGGTGGTGTCGGTTTGAACCTGACAGAGGCGGATACGGTGATCCACTACGATCCCTGGTGGAACCCGGCGACGGAAAACCAGGCGACTGACCGGGCGTATCGCATCGGCCAGGAGAAGCCGGTATTCGTCTACAAGATGATTGCCCGTGGCACGGTGGAAGAGAAGATTCAGCACCTGCAAAAGGAAAAATCCGACCTGGCGGCGGGGGTGCTGGATGGGCGCAAGACTGGTGACTGGAAGTTGCAGAGCGATGATATCGAAGCGTTGTTTGCACCGTTGCCGGATAAGCTGGAAAAGCGCTGAAATCTTCGTCGTCTGGTAGATCGTCTTCGCGGGCAAGTCGGATCGCCGCACCGCTCGCTCCTACAGGGTTCACACCAATCCTGTAGGAGCGAGCGGTGCGGCGATCTGACTTGCCCGCGAAGGGATCGACTCGATCTCACTGAAGACATCAGGACTTGAGATTTGGCAACGGCGCAAACAGCGCCTCAATATCACTCTGCTCAAGCTTCCAGCCGCCAGTCGTTCCACCTTCAAGCACCGCCCCGGCCAGCGCAGCCTTCTCTAGCTGCAGTGCCTGTATTTTTTCTTCTACGGTGCCACGGGCTATCAGCTTGTAGACAAACACAGGTTTGTTTTGCCCGATCCTGTAGGCCCGGTCAGTCGCCTGGTTTTCCACCGCCGGGTTCCACCAGGGATCGAAATGGATGACCGTATCCGCAGCCGTCAGGTTCAGACCTGTGCCGCCAGCCTTCAAACTGATCAGAAACAGCGGTACTTTACCGCTCTGGAAATCCTTGACCGGCGTGCGCCGATCCGTCGTCTCACCCGTCAACAACGAGTAGCCCAGACCACGTTGCTGCAACTCTTCCTCAATCAAGGCAAGCATCGAAGTGAACTGTGAAAACAGCAACACCTTGCGACCTTCGCTGAGCAACTCTTCCAGCATCTCCATCAAGCTGACCAGTTTTCCGCTACCAGAACGAAGGGCCTTGGCGGTGAGCGGCATTTTGATCAGCCGCAGATCGCAGCACACCTGACGCAGCTTGAGCAATGCATCGAGGATGATGATTTGACTGCGCCCGACACCACTGCGGGCAATTTCGTCACGCACCTTCTTGTCCATCGCCACGCGCACGGTTTCATACACATCCCGTTGTCCATCGCTGAGATCAACCCAATGCACAATCTCGGTCTTGGGCGGCAACTCGGTCGCCACTTGATCTTTCTTGCGACGTAGCAAAAAGGGCTTTATCCGGGCCGTCAGGTGTTGCATCCGCTCGGTGTTACCGTGCTTTTCAATCGGCGTGCGGTAGTCGCGATTAAAGGTTTTGCTGTCGCCAAGCCAGCCGGGCAGCAAAAAGTGAAACTGCGACCACAACTCGCCGAGGTGGTTTTCCAGCGGAGTGCCGGACAGGCACAATCGCTGGCGGGCCTGCAGGTCGCGGGCTGCCTGAGCAGCTTTGCTGACCGGATTCTTGATGTTCTGCGCTTCATCGAGAATCAGCACACTCCATACCTGAGGCTGCAATACCTCCAGGTCCCGAGGCAGCAATGCGTAGGTGGTCAACACCAAGTCGTATTCGGCAAGGCGGGCAAAGTCTTTTTGCCGCGCGGCGCCATGCAGCGCCAGTACCTTGAGCTGCGGAGCAAAGCGCAGTGACTCGTCGAGCCAGTTGGGGATCAGGCTGGTGGGCATCACGGCAAGTGCCGGACGATCAAGCCGCCCAGCCTGCTTTTCCGTTAGCAAATGAGCCAGGGTTTGCAGGGTTTTCCCCAGGCCCATATCGTCGCCGAGGATGCCGCCGACCTCCAGTTCACGAAGGGTTTGCATCCAGTTCAGCCCTTCAAGCTGATACGGTCGCAGTGTCGCTTTCAACCCCTCGGGCGCCGAGACATGAGCATGGTTCGACTCACGCAGACGCTTTGCAAAACTGCGCAGTCGTTCACCGCCCTGCCAAATTAGCGGGACGCCTTCCAGCGCGCTGAGGCGCGCGGCATCCGGCAAACTCAAACGCAATGAATCGCCTTGATGCGTCCCCAGGTACAACTCGCCCAGGGTAACCATCAGCGGTTTGATCCGACCATAGGGCAGCGCGACTTTGCCATGGGGTTTGGCACCGAAACGCCCATCACCAAGTCCAATCAGCAACAGTTCGTCATCGTTGCGTTGGGCCAGGCTTGCGGGATCCATCAACTGTGGCTGGCTACGCAGCAAATGCAGCAATATCGGCAGCAGGCTGTGACGTTCGCCGTTGACGACGATACCCAGTTGCAGATCGAACCACTGGTGCCCCGATCCTTCCTCGACTTGCGCATACCACTCTTCTACAGGCTGCAAGTTGAAGTGAAAGTTATCGCTGATATCGATCAGCCAGTTTTTCTCCCTCAGCGCCGGGACTCCGTCCTGAGCAAAGGCAAGCCAGGCTGCGTCATCCGCCAGGGTGAACATTTCGCCGGGACGGTCCAGGCTGCTTTTGCGCGCGGCCTTTTTAAAACCGTGTTTTTGCAGGGCCTGACGCAGGGCTTTCTCGGCGGAGGGGTTGCGCTGTATACGCTGGGTTTCAGTCCCGGAAAGGATTAACACTTCCGGATTTCTGTCCGACGTCGGATGGCCGTTGTAGGTGAACACCAATGCGGCGCGATGCTCTGGCTCATGCTGCCAGCGGACGTAGCGCTTGCCGCTGGCGAGTGTCAGGTGAGCCTGAGGAAAAACGCCGTCAATGACCCGCTCCGTCAGTGTGTGAGGCGGCGGTGCAACTTGCGTCGCCGCCCTCATTCGATGACTGAACTGCATTGCCTGACGCGCCGGAATATCCGGGACCAACGACAAGTGACAAGCCAGTTTTTCATCCATCTCGCTGAACAGCGGCCCTACTTGCAGCCGCTCGCGATCCAGATAGTACAAGGGCTCCAGGGCCAGGATCGTTTCCACTGGGGCCGCGTCACTGCCCCATTGCGGGCGAAAACTGCCATTGGCTTGTTCGGCCCAAGCAAATTGACCCGTTCTTCTCATTCCCGGCGTCAGGGGTTGTGGCTGTTCGAGATCCAGGAAAAGGCGCGAGGTTCGCAACAGCATTTCGATGAGTTCGGCGCCACTGCTGCCTTCCAAGGGGTAGCCTGCGTAATAGGCGTGATGGGAGTGAACGGCGACTAATAGCCTGGCGATTCGAAGGTCGAGCTCGGTCAGGTAACCGGGCTGGCGTATCAGCGTGTCCGACAGCGAGTACATCGACTTGATGTCTTGCATACGGCCGTCCTTGAGCTGACGCGCCTTGAAGATCTCTAGCGTCCATTTCCCGGCGGTTGGCGTGGCCCTGAGTTTGTAAAACAGGCGCGTACTCGTCACCTGCGACGGCTCATCGGGGGGATTGCTGGCAGATGGAATACCGTCAAGCCAGCGCTCCAGTTCACGATTCAGGTGAATGGAAGCCGTACTGTCAGCAACAGCGACCGGAAGGTCTTGCAGGTGATAGATAACGGTTGCGCAATGTTTGCAATCGATCACAACGGGGCATGAGCAGTTGCAGTCCAGCTCAAAAGTACCATTGGCATCTTCGACCAGCTCAATGTGCTGTTCGTAGACGTTACCTTGGGAGCCCCTGCAGGTCGCACGAACCAACACATCATCAAGTTCGAGGATTTTTACCCGATGCTCAGGGGCATATCTGCGCGCCTTATCCAGAGCGCGATGACTGAATGCCTCCGCCCACGGCAGCTGTTGAAGTTGCTCGATGATTGTCGACATACACTCAATGCTTTTGATAATGAATTAATGATGGTGGCGTACAACTTAGACTTTTAACACCCGCGCCAACGTCGACTTGACCTTCCCCATCCCGTCCTGCAACGCCTGCTCGATCTCGGCCATGGTGATCACCGCCGTGGATTTGCCCGCTGCCGGGTTCACCACCAGCGCCAGACACGCGTAATCCAGTTCCAGTTCACGCGCCAATGCCGCTTCCGGCATGCCGGTCATGCCGACGATGTCGCAGCCATCACGTTCCAGTTTCGCGATTTCAGCGACGGTTTCCAGACGTGGACCCTGAGTGCAGGCGTAGACGCCTTGACTGCTGTAATCGACACCTTCAGCCGCCAACGCCGCGATCAATTGCTGACGCAGTGATTCGCTGTAGGGATAGCTGAAGTCGATGTGGGTGACGTGCTCCAGGTCATCGGCGAAATAGGTGTGTTCACGGCCGCTGGTGTAGTCGATCAGTTGATGCGGCACACAGAAATGCCCGGTGCCCATGGCTGCATGAATCCCGCCCACGGCGTTGACCGCGAGGATCGCTTCGGCCCCCGCCTGTTTCAGCGCCCAGAGGTTGGCGCGGTAGTTCACCTGATGCGGAGGAAAACGGTGTGGGTGACCGTGACGGGCGATGAACAGCACTTCCTTGCCGGCGTATTCACCGATCTGCACTTCTGCCGAAGGCGGGCCAAAGGGCGTATCCACCGCCAGTGACTGACGAATGCTCAGACCTTCAAGTTGAGTCAGGCCGGTGCCACCGATAATCGCGTAAACCGTCATAACGAAAAGTCCTTATTCAATCAGTTGAGCTTCTTTAAGCGCGCCTATGGCGGTCAGCCAGCGCGGGTTCTGACGGTATTCAGTATTGGCATACGACTGGCCACGCATCCGCGCAATGCGATCGGACGGTTGGACCTTCAAGCGCTGGGCGGCGCTCAAGGCCAGTTCCGCAGCAGCGCGGTCGTTGCATACCAGGCCCATGTCGCAACCAGCGGTCAGCGCGGCTTCGATACGGCTGGCCGCATCGCCAACCACATGGGCGCCGGCCATGGACAGGTCGTCGCTGAAGATCACGCCATCGAATTGCAGCTCGCCGCGCAGGATGTCCTGCAACCAGCGACGGGAGAATCCGGCGGGCTGGGAATCAACTTGCGGGTAAATTACGTGGGCCGGCATGACGGCGGCCAGTTGCTTGCTCAATTTGGCGAACGGCACAAGGTCGTTGGCGCGGATTTCGTCGAGGCTGCGTTCGTCGTTCGGGATCGCGACGTGGGAATCCGCCTCGGCCCAACCGTGACCGGGGAAATGCTTGCCGGTGGCGGCCATGCCGGCGCTGTTCATGCCGCGAATGAATGCACCGGCCAGCAGCGCTGCGCGCTCAGGATCACCTTCGAACGAACGGGTGCCGACGACGGCGCTGCGCTGGTAATCCAGGTCCAGCACCGGGGCAAAGCTCAGGTCGAGGCCGACGGCCAGCACTTCGGTGGCCATGATCCAGCCGCACTGCTCGGCCAGGTACTCGGCGTTCGGATTGTCAGCGATGGCGCGCATGGCCGGCAATCGCACGAAGCCTTGGCGCAGACGCTGAACGCGACCGCCCTCCTGGTCCACCGCCAGCAACAGATCGGGACGAATGGCGTGGATCGCGGCGCTCAGCTCGCGCACCTGGCGCGGGTTTTCGATGTTACGGGCGAAAATGATCAGGCCGCCCACTTCGGGCTGACGCAACAATTGGCGATCTTCGGCCGTCAGCCAGGTACCGGCGACGTCCACCATCAACGAGCCTTGCAGGCCAGCAGTCATAGAAATTCCTTGATAACGAAAAACCCGGCTCGCGTAAATACGCCGCCTTGGGCTGTGCCCGGCAGGTCGGCGATATCAATGGGAAGCGAATTCAGAACGAGAGTCGGCATGGGCGGCTAGCTTAGCGGATGTCAGCCGCCGCGCCCACCCGTGCGCGGTTAAACCTTGGCGGCAGCCGGGGCCGACTTGCTGCGCGGACGCAATTGCGCGGTGGCCATGGCCGCGTCGGTGACGCCGGTTTCGGCACGCATGCCTGCGGCCAGGAACGGCACCATCAGGCGCATCACTTGCTCAATGGACGTGTTGACGCCGAAATCGGTCTCGGCAATGGCCCGCAATGCCTTGATCCCCGACATGCTAAACGCTGCGGCGCCGAGCATGAAGTGCACGCGCCAGAACAACTCGATCGGTGGAATGCGCGGCGCGGCTTCGTTGACCAGCATCATGTAGCGGCGGAACACCTTGCCGTACATGTCTTCCAGATAACGACGCAGGTGGCCCTGGCTCTGACTGAACGCCAGCCCCAGCAAACGCATGAAGATAGACAGATCGTTGCCGCTGCGAGGCTGCACGACGAGGGCCTGCTCGACGAGAATTTCGAGCAGCTCTTCAAGGGTCGGCTTGTTTTCAGGCTTGGACTGACGCCGCTCCAGCTCTTTATCAAGGCTCAGGCAAAACGGCCCGAGAAAGCGCGAGAAGACAGCCTGGATCAGCGCCTTCTTCGAACCGAAGTGATAATTGACCGCCGCCAGATTGACCCCAGCCTTGCTGGTGATCAGACGCAACGAGGTTTCGGCGAAACCTTTTTCCGCGAACAACTGCTCGGCAGCATCAAGAATGCGTTCAACGGTTTCCGACTGGGCCATGGCTACTCCGCCTGACAAACACTTGTTTGAAACATACGTTTCAGCCTGTGCGTTGTCAAGCTTGCCGGTTCGTTTTGGGAATGGTCGGTCAGCTATTTAACCATACAACGGCGAGGCTTTAATCAGCAGGCTGATTGACCGTCCAGCGGCCGGCCAAAAAAGGGGCATTGCCAAGACCGGTCCACTGTATATAATCCCAGTCACTGTATAAAAAGACAGAGCGATCAATATGCTAAAGCTGACGCCACGCCAAGCAGAGATTCTGGCCTTCATCAAACGCTGCCTCGAAGACAACGGCTACCCGCCGACCCGTGCGGAAATCGCTCAGGAACTGGGTTTCAAGTCGCCCAACGCGGCGGAAGAACACCTCAAGGCGCTGGCCCGCAAGGGTGCGATCGAGATGACCCCGGGCGCTTCCCGCGGCATTCGCATCCCGGGCTTCGAAGCCAAGGCCGACGATTCCACCCTGCCGATCATTGGCCGAGTGGCTGCCGGTGCGCCGATTCTGGCCCAGCAGCACATCGAGGAATCCTGCAACATCAACCCTTCGTTCTTCCATCCTCGCGCCGATTATCTACTGCGGGTTCATGGCATGAGCATGAAGGACGTGGGCATTTTCGACGGTGACCTGCTGGCCGTGCACACCACCCGTGAAGCCCGTAACGGCCAGATCGTAGTGGCGCGAATCGGCGACGAAGTGACCGTCAAGCGCTTCAAGCGCGATGGCAGCAAGGTCTGGTTGATTGCGGAAAACCCTGAATTCGCCCCTATCGAAGTAAACCTGAAAGATCAGGAGCTAGTGATCGAAGGCTTGAGTGTCGGCGTCATTCGCCGCTAAAGGAGGCTTTATGCAGTTCCCACACACATCACAGCAAGCCCAACTGCCGTTGTTCGAGGCATTCATGGTGCAACCGTTGGCGCCGATTCTGAAAGACGTGGTCGAGTCGCCCTGGAGTGCCGAACCTGAAGTCTTCAGCGAGCTTTCACTGCGTGGTGCGGCCGGGAACTGCCTGAACCTTTTGGCGTCGATTCTCCGGGAACTGAGTCAGGATCAGGACGCGCGGTGGCTGACTCTGATCGCCCCACCCGCCAGCCTGACTCAGGCGTGGTTGCGAGACGCCGGCCTTAACCGTGAACGCATCCTGCTTCTGCAACCTCGCGGCACTCAAAGTGCTCAGCAGCTGACCTGCGAAGCCTTGCGCCTGGGCCGCAGCCACACGGTTGTCAGCTGGCTCAACCCGCTGAACACAAATTCACGGCAACAGTTGATCAACGCAGCCCGTATCGGGGATGCGCAGAGCCTGAATATTCGCTTGGGTTAACGTGTAAACAAAGCGCGCAATGCATAGCGCGGGGCTTCTCAAAGGATAGAGAAGCCGATCCGTAGCCATATCAGCAGAAAGCGAAGAATGGGATCAGTGGAGGACCCGCGAACTCTCATCGGTATTGAATTCGCCTTCAACCAGGCGTCCTGCCATCTGGACACCGACGCTCAACATCGCCTTGGCGACTTCCACGTGCTGGCCCTGCAGGAAAGCCTTGGCATCCTCGGAGAAATCCAAAGTAACCAGAGAACCCTCGTCCTCGGCCCTGCGCAGCTCGATTCGGCCGTCTGGTAACTCGACAATTTCTAGAAAGGACGTTGGCATAAAGGTCTGTTCTCCACGAAAGGCGGGGATTATATAGGCATCGGCCAGGCTTCGCTCGGTAACTTGACCAGCAGCGCTTTTAATCGCACCGCCGGCTCTCAGTCGATCAGCACTCGTTCAAGCCTTCGCGAAACCGGATCGCCAGCGCTTTCAGGTTTTGACGCCAGCTCTCCAGCTCTTCGCGACTCAACTCCTCAGGCGCCTCTTCTTCATCCAGGTTAACCGCGAGGATGAGCGGCTGGGTCACGTCACCCTTGGGCTTGTGCGGAGCGCGAGGCGGTTGAAACATCGCCGCGTGAGCCGCCAGCAGCTTGGCTAGCCAGGTTTCCCGATTCTGAGCCAGCTCGACCATCTCAGCCATCTCAGGGATGGCGATGGCTTCCAGCACTTCGCGAGTTAGCAACATCTCTGCCCGGGGCGCATTGGCCTGAGGCAAGCGGTAGAAGCCGGCAATTTCATGGCACAGCCCCAGCAACGCGCCGTACAGATGAAACAACGCCGACTCGCGCCCGGCCTGAATCAGTGCCAGAGAATTCATCGCTCGCCCCTCTTCGGCTCTGGCGAGCGCTTCCAGCGACAGGCCGGCGAAATAAATCTTCTGGTTGGTACGGGTATAGAGTTCGTGGGCCATGACGGCAGCCTCCACAACGAAATAATTGCTTAACGCAGGTCAGACAGTGTCGAGGATCAGCCGAGCTGACCGCAAGCACAAAACAAAAAGGCCGCATGAAAACCCGAGGGTTGTCATGCGGCCTTTTGTGTACAGCCTCTTTTACGCTTTGGCTGCCGGACGCTTGTCTTCAACCGTCCATTTACCGCCGTCGTAGTACGCCTTCCAGCCAGTCGGCTTACCGTCGACTTCAGTCTGCACGTACTGCTCTTTGGTCTTGCGGCTGTAACGGATTACAGCAGGCAGGCCGTCCGGATCTTTCTTTGGTGCTTCGCAGAGGAAGTGGTACTTCGGATCGATCTCATCCTTGTGCGGCACAATTTCGATGACCAATGGAGCACGCGTCTCGCGGTTTTTCGGGAATTGGCTGGCCGCCAGGAACAGGCCGGAAGCACCGTCGCGCAGGATGTAGGTGTCATTTACCTTTTCGCATTTCAGCTCAGGCATCTTCACCGGGTCCATCTTCGGTGGCGCAGCGTCACCGCTTTTCAGCAGCTTGCGGGTGTTCTTGCACGTTGCGTTGGTGCAACCGAAGAACTTGCCGAAACGGCCGGTCTTGAGCTGCATCTCGCTGCCACACTTGTCGCATTCCAGGCTCGGACCTTCGTAGCCCTTGATGCGATAGGTGCCCTCTTCGATTTCATAGCCAGCGCAATCCGGGTTGTTACCGCAGATGTGCAGCTTGCGCTTCTCATCCAGCAGATAAGCGTCCATCGCCGTGCTGCAGATCGGGCAGCGGTGCTTGCCACGCAACACCAGAGATTCGGACTCACCCTCGTCATCCGCAGCGATTTCGTCGCCCGGCACCAGGTTGACGGTAGCCTTGCAGCGTTCTTTCGGCGGCAGGCTGTAACCCGAGCAACCGAGGAACACGCCGGTCGATGCGGTACGAATCTGCATCGGACGACCGCACAACACGCACGGAATGTCAGTCATCACCGGCTGGTTGGCACGCATGCCGCCTTCGGCGCTTTCAGCTACTTCGAGCTTCTTCTTGAAGTCGCCGTAGAACTCGTCGAGCACGCTTTTCCAGTCGCGTTCGCCCTGGGCCACGTCATCAAGGTTCTCTTCCATGCCGGCGGTGAAGCCGTAGTCCATGAGATTGGAGAAGCTCTCGGCCAAACGCTCGGTCACGATGTCGCCCATCTTTTCCGAATAGAAACGACGGTTGTGCAGCGCTACGTAGCCACGGTCCTGAATGGTCGAAATGATCGCCGCGTAGGTCGAAGGACGACCGATGCCGCGTTTTTCCATTTCTTTAACCAGGCTCGCTTCCGAGTAACGCGCAGGTGGCTTGGTAAAGTGCTGGGTCGGATCAAGCTTGATCAGCTTCATCGCGTCGCCCTGGGCCATGTCCGGCAGCACGTCGTCATCGCCTGGCTTGGCAATTTGCGGCATGACGCGGGTGTAACCGTCGAATTTCAGGATGCGGCCCTTGGCGCGCAACTCGAAATCGCCGGCACCGACTGTGACCGTGGTCGACAGGTATTGGGCCGGCAGCATCTGGCAAGCGAGAAACTGGCGCCAGATCAGCTCGTAGAGCCGCTCTGCATCACGCTCCATGCCCGACAGCTTGCTTGGCTCGGTGTTGGCGTCGGACGGACGAATCGCTTCGTGAGCCTCTTGTGCGCCTTCCTTGCTGCTGTAGACATTCGGGTTTTCCGGCAGGTACTTCTTGCCGAACTCGCCTTCAATATAAGTGCGTGCCATCGTCACGGCATCGGCCGAGAGGTTGGTGGAGTCGGTACGCATATAGGTGATGTAGCCAGCTTCGTACAAACGCTGGGCCATCATCATGGTTTTCTTCACGCCAAAGCCCAGGCGGTTACTCGCGGCCTGTTGCAGAGTGGACGTGATGAACGGTGCCGACGGCTTGCTGCTGGTCGGTTTGTCCTCGCGCTTGACGATGCTATAGCTGGAAGACTTGAGCTTCTCCAGCGCGGCCATGGCCTGGGCTTCGTTGAGCGGCTTGAAGGCCTCGCCCTTCTCACGCGCCACGTCGAAGCGCACAGTCGCGCCCTTGGCGGTGCCGAGGTCGGCGTGGACTTCCCAGTATTCTTCCGGGTTGAACGCGCGAATTTCACGTTCGCGCTCGACCACCAGCTTCACGGCAACCGATTGCACGCGACCGGCGGACAAGCCACGGGCGACCTTGGCCCACAGCAGCGGCGAAACCATGTAACCCACCACGCGGTCGAGGAAACGACGCGCTTGTTGTGCATTTACACGGTCAATGTCCAGCTCGCCCGGTTTGGAGAAGGCTTCCTGGATTGCTTTCTTGGTGATTTCGTTGAACACCACGCGCTTGTAGCGGCTGTCATCACCACCGATGGCTTCGCGCAGGTGCCAGGCAATGGCTTCCCCCTCGCGATCCAAGTCGGTTGCGAGATAGATGGTGTCAGCATCTTTGGCGAGCCGGCGCAGCTCTTCGATGACCTTTTCCTTGCCCGGGAGGATCTCGTACTTGGCTTTCCAGCCATGATCGGGATCAACACCCATCCGCGAGACCAGCTGCTTGCGCGCCTTTTCTTTCGGCGTGAGCACCGGACCTTCACCCGCGGCGGCCTTGCCGCGTTTGGCGGCTGGCTCTTTGCTGGCGCTAGCCGAACCGCTGGTGGGCAGGTCTCGGATATGGCCGATACTCGACTTCACCACGTATTGGTTACCCAGATACTTGTTGATGGTCTTGGCCTTAGCCGGGGATTCCACAATGACCAGCGATTTGCCCATGGATCAGAAAATTCCTGAATTCTAGAAGTGAAAGGCGGTTGGCGCCTGACGCGGCACCGCTATATATAGTGGCTACAAGGTGAGGTCAAGCGCAGGGTCTTGCGCGCACTCAGCTTATGGCTTGGAAAAAAGGCTCGGTTCGGCTTGCACCAAAGCAAAGCGCGGCACCTGTTCGCCGTCAACCTCGACTGACTCAAGGAACATGCTCAAGGGACGCACCCAAAAGCCGTAATCGCCATACAGGGCTTGGTAGAAGACCACTTCTTCTTCAGTTTCCGAATGCCGCGCGATGTTGAATACGCGGTACTGCGGACCTTTGTAATGCTGGTAGAGCCCAGGTTGTATCGGCATGGTTTGGCCCTCACTCAAATCTTTTAAAAATAAAAACAAAAAATAAATTCAGAAAAACAAAAACCGGGGCACTTGGCCCCGGCTTCCATCAGCGAAACGCTTAAACGCGTTCGAAGACGGTGGAGATGCCTTGGCCGAGACCAATGCACATGGTGGCTACCCCGAAGGTGCCGCCATTCTGCTTCATCACGTTCAGCAAAGTGCCGGAGATACGGGCACCGGAGCAACCGAACGGGTGACCCAGGGCGATCGCGCCGCCGTGCAGGTTAACCTTCTCGTTCATCTTGTCGAGCACTTTCAAATCTTTCAGCACTGGCAGGGCCTGTGCCGCGAAAGCTTCGTTGAGCTCGAAGAAGTCGATATCGTTAATACCCAAGCCTGCACGCTTCAGTGCTTTCTGAGTGGCCGGTACTGGACCATAGCCCATGATTGCCGGGTCCACACCTGCCACTGCCATCGAGCGGATAACCGCCATTGGCTGGATGCCCAGGTCCTGTGCACGTTGCGCCGACATCACGATCATGCACGAAGCACCGTCGGTGATCTGCGACGAAGTACCGGCCGTTACGGTGCCGCCCTTGGGGTTAAACGCTGGCTTCAGAGCCGCCAGGCTTTCCAGGGTGGTTTCCGGACGAATGGTTTCGTCGTAGTCGAACAGTTTCAGGAAACCGTTCTCGTCGTAGCCCTGCATCGGGATGATTTCGTCTTTGAACTTGCCTTCCAGGGTCGCTTTGTGAGCGAGCTGGTGGGAGCGCACGCCGAAAGCGTCCTGTTGTTCGCGAGTGATGCCGTGCATTTTGCCCAGCATTTCAGCGGTCAGGCCCATCATGCCCGAGGCTTTCGCCGCGTACAGCGACATGTGCGGGTTCGGATCGACACCGTGCATCATGCTCACGTGGCCCATGTGCTCGACGCCGCCGACAACGAACACGTCACCGTTGCCGGTCATGATCGCTTGTGCGGCAGTGTGCAGCGCGCTCATCGACGAACCACACAGACGGCTGACGGTCTGGCCGGCAGCAGTGTGCGGGATCTGCGTCATCAGGGACGCCATGCGGGCAATGTTCCAGCCCTGCTCCAGAGTCTGGTTTACGCAGCCCCAGATCACGTCTTCGACTTCGCTCGGGTCAACCTTGACGTTGCGTTCCAGCAATTTGCTGATCAAGTGCGCCGACATGTCTTCGGCGCGGGTGTTGCGGTGCATGCCGCCCTTGGAGCGGCCCATCGGAGTACGACCGAAGTCGACAATCACGACGTCTCTTGGATTCAAGCTCATAAAATTTCACTCTCGCTCAAGTGTTGGGACGCTTAACCGAAGAACCGTTGGCCGGTTTTGGCCATTTCACGCAGTTTTGCGGTCGGGTGGTACAGCGCGCCCAAATCAGCGTACTGGTCAGCCAGGGCAACGAACTCGGCAACACCGATCGAATCGATGTAGCGCAGCGCACCGCCACGGAATGGAGGGAAACCAATACCGTAGACCAGACCCATGTCGGCTTCGGCGGCAGTTTCGACAATGCCGTCTTCCAGGCAACGCACGGTTTCCAGGCACAGCGGGATCATCATCCAGTTGATGATGTCTTCGTCAGTGACTTCGCGCTGCTCGTAAACGATCGGCTTGAGCACTTCCAGCACCGACGGATCGGCCACTTTCTTTTGCTTGCCGCGCTTGTCGGTCTCGTAAGCGTAGAAACCCTTGCCGTTTTTCTGGCCCAGGCGCTTGGCTTCGTAGAGCACGTCGATAGCCGAACGGCGATCGTCTTTCATGCGGTCCGGGAAGCCTTCAGCCATCACGTCACGACCGTGGTGACCGGTGTCGATGCCGACCACGTCCATCAGGTAGGCCGGGCCCATTGGCCAGCCGAATTTTTCCATGATCTTGTCGATACGGACGAAGTCCACGCCAGCGCTGACCAGCTTGGCGAAACCGCCGAAGTACGGGAACAGGACGCGGTTGACCAGGAAGCCCGGGCAGTCGTTGACGACGATCGGGTTCTTGCCCATTTTCTTGGCGTAGGCAACGGTGGTGGCAACAGCCAGCTCGCTGGACTTCTCGCCACGAATCACTTCAACCAGCGGCATCATGTGCACCGGGTTGAAGAAGTGCATGCCGACGAAGTTTTCCGGACGCTTGAGGGCTTTGGCCAGCAAGGTGATGGAAATGGTCGAGGTGTTGGACGCGAGGATAGTGTCCTCTTTGACCTTGTCTTCGACTTCGGCCAGAACGGCTTGCTTGACCTTCGGGTTCTCGACAACAGCTTCAACAACCAGGTCCACGTGACCGAAATCACCGTAGGACAGGGTCGGACGAATGCCGTTAAGCACTTCAGCCATTTTCGCCGGGGTCATGCGACCTTTATCAACGCGGCCGACCAGCAGCTTGGCGGCTTCAGCCAGGCCCTGCTCGATGCCGTGCTCGTTGATGTCCTTCATCAGGATCGGCGTGCCTTTGGAAGCCGACTGATAAGCGATACCACCACCCATGATGCCGGCGCCCAATACGGCAGCCTGCTTCACTTCTTTGGCGATGTCGTCGTAGGCCTTGGCTTTTTTCTTCAGCTCCTGATCGTTCAGGAACAGACCGATCAAGCTCTGCGCAGCAGAAGTCTTGGCCAGCTTGACGAAACCGGCAGCTTCGATTTCCAGCGCCTTGTCACGACCGAAGTTCGCGGCTTTCTGGATGGTCTTGATCGCTTCAACCGGTGCCGGGTAGTTCGGACCGGCTTGACCTGCCACGAAACCTTTGGCGGTTTCGAAAGCCATCATTTGTTCGATGGCGTTCAGTTTCAGCTTTTCCAGCTTCGGCTGACGCTTGGCCTTGTAGTCAAACTCGCCAGAGATGGCGCGCTTGATCAGCTCCAGGGCGGCTTCCTGCAATTTCTCAGGGGCAACCACGGCATCGACGGCGCCGACTTTCAGCGCGTCTTCAGGACGGTTTTCCTTGCCGGCGGCAATCCACTCGATGGCGTTGTCGGCACCGATGAGGCGCGGCAGACGCACGGTACCGCCGAAGCCCGGGTAGATGCCCAGTTTGACTTCCGGCAGACCGATCTTGGCCTTGGTGGACATGACGCGGTAGTCCGCCGCCAGGCACATTTCCAGACCGCCACCCAGCGCGATGCCGTTGATCGCGGCGACAGTCGGGACATTGAGGTCTTCGAAATCGCTGAAAATCTTGTTGGCTTCCAGGTTGCCAGCAACAAGCTCTGCATCAGGCAGCTTGAAGTTCTCGACAAATTCGGTGATGTCGGCGCCGACGATGAAGACGTCCTTGCCACTGCTGACGATCACACCCTTGATCGAAGCATCTGCCTTGATAGTGTCTACGGCCTGACGCAGTTCGTTCAGGGTTAGACGGTTGAACTTGTTAACGGACTCACCCTTGAGGTCGAATTTCAATTCGACGATGCCACTTTCAAGAGCCTTAACCGTGATGGCTTTACCTTCGTAAATCATCAACTGATCTCCACGATATGGAAGCTGAACAGTACACGTCGGACGCAGGCGAATGGCTCGGCAGGACGCTTATCGTCGATGCTAACGCCAATCCACCCGGCACACCCGCCAACGCGATAGTCGGGATTCTGTAGGAGCGGTCTGAAATACAAACGCTCAATTCATACGCCCGTTTGATTTGGGTACGCCACCTTCACGGAATTTCCGACAATTGTCAATCGCCCAAAATACGGGTTGAAACGCGACTTTGCGGTCACTTCCGTACTGCGAAGATCTTCAACACGCATCTGCATGTGAGCCCATTCATAGTATCAATAGTTAGAAAAGTCGCCCTAATTCGCTACAGCCTTTGTTTAACAGGCTACGCTGGCGGGAACTCGATAAAAAAATATAAACAATTTGGGCGAACGCCCGGCGCAAGATCAGCGGCACAAAGAATTACCGGCCTGCCTGGCCAACCCCGGCCCGATGATGATGTCGGGCTTTTTATTGCCTGTCTGTCGGAGGTTTCGCGCCATTGCAGCGCGAAATGTCCGTGAATCATGCCAGCGCTTTCAGCACTGCATCAATGTCCTGCAAAATCGTCGCCTCGCCCTTCTCGCCCCAGTACAGGGTGATCATCTGCTTGTCCGCCTCAACCTTGTAGACGTTGGTTGGCAATTTTTCGAAATGATTGAGCAGCGCTCGGTCTTCGCAAACCTCCTGCCACTGGTTCACCCACACACCCGGCGATTTTTGCCAGTAACTCCAGCACGCCGGCTGATTGCCACGACGCGGCCGATGGTACTGGGCGCAAGGGCTCGGTGGCTCCTGGCTCAGCCAGTGCGGCCATTCCTGGGGCGCAAGCTGCATAGCCAATCCGATACGCCGCGCCTCCATGCGCAAGGCCATGCGCCCGCTCTGCCCACGGGACGGTCGCAACCATGCCAGCGGACTCAGTACCACCAGCAGGATTGACACCACTATCCAGACCGTCATATCTGTACTCCCGATTCTTGATGAGCGCTTTGAGCCACTTTGGAACCAATGCGCTTGAAACCAGCCATACTTACCAATATTGCAATCCTCAGGAGGAGCACCTCATGCCCTACAACCACATTCTGGTCGCTGTAGATCTAACCGAAGAGTGCGACCCTGTAATCCATCGTGCTCGCGAGTTGTCGGTGAGCAACGGAGCGAAATTATCCCTGGTCCACATCGTCGAACCGATGGCCATGGCCTTTGGTGGCGACGTCCCCATGGACCTGTCACAACTGCAACAGCAGCAGTTCGATCAGGCCAAGGAACGCCTGGACCGACTGATCGTGAAGTACCCGGAGCTTTCCAAAGAATACAGCCACCTGACCTACGGCCAGCCACGCCAGGAGATCCACCACCTGGCCAAGGAACAGACCTGCGACCTGATCGTGGTGGGCAGCCATGGCCGACACGGCCTGGCATTGCTGCTGGGCTCGACGGCCAATGACGTGCTCCACGGTGCGCCTTGCGATGTGCTCGCGGTGCGCCTGATCAAAAGCTGAAATACTTTCCATTGTGGGAGCGGGCTTGCTCGCGAATGCGGTGGATCAGTCAATATAAGTGTCGACTGATACGCCGCCTTCGCGAGCAAGCCCGCTCCCACAGGGGATTTGCGTCAATCTGTAGATCGCATTTCATACGAAAAGCCCGGCGTTCATCACTGAACGCCGGGCTTTTTTATTGCAGGATCAATCAGGCATCCAGCTCGGCCCAACGCTCGACCATCACGTCGTGCTCAGCCTGCAACTGCTCAAGCTGAGCGATCACGGCAGCGGTCTCGACCGCAGGACGCTGATAGAAACCGGCATCGGCCATTTGAGCCTCGACGGCAGCGATCTGCTGTTCCATGGCTTCGATCTGAGCCGGCAACATCTCCAGCTCACGCTGCAACTTGTAGCTGAGCTTCTTCTTCACCACCGGCGCTTCGACTGCTGCAGCAACCGGCGCCGCTTGCGCCGTCACCACCGCCGAAGTCAGGTCGGCTTTGCCGGACTTGCTCTCGGTCACGCCCAGCAGGCGCGGCGAGCCGCCCTGACGCAGCCAGTCCTGGTAACCACCAACGTATTCACGAACCTTGCCTTCACCTTCGAAGACCAAGGTGCTGGTGACCACGTTGTCGAGGAATGCCCGGTCGTGACTGACCATCAGCACGGTGCCGTTGAAGGTCAGCAAGACCTCTTCCAGCAGTTCGAGGGTTTCCACGTCGAGGTCGTTGGTCGGTTCGTCGAGGACCAGCAGGTTCGCCGGTTTGCTGAACAATTTGGCCAGCAACAGACGCGCACGCTCACCACCCGACAGCGCCTTGACCGGCGTGCGGGCACGCTGCGGGCTGAACAGGAAGTCGCCGAGGTAGCTCAGCACGTGGCGGCTCTGACCATCGATATCGATGAAGTCGCGACCTTCGGCCACGTTGTCGATCACAGTCTTTTCCAGGTCCAACTGATGGCGCAACTGGTCGAAATAGGCCACGTCGATGCGCGTCCCTTCTTCCACTTTGCCGCTGGTTGGTTGCAAACCGCTGAGCATCAGCTTGAGCAGCGTGGTTTTACCGGTACCGTTGGCGCCAAGCAGACCGATACGGTCGCCGCGCGTCAGGACCATCGAGAAATCCTTGATCAGGAACGGGCCACCTGGATGCGCGAAACTCACGTTCTCGAGCACCATCACCTGCTTGCCGGATTTATCAGCGGTATCCAGCTGAATGTTGGCCTTGCCGGTGCGCTCGCGACGTTCGCTACGCTCGACGCGCAGGGCTTTCAATGCGCGCACTCGGCCCTCGTTACGGGTGCGGCGGGCCTTGATGCCCTGGCGGATCCAGACTTCTTCCTGGGCCAGCTTTTTGTCGAACAGCGCGTTGGCCGTTTCTTCAGCGGCCAGGGAGGCTTCCTTGTGCACGAGGAAACTGGCGTAGTCGCCGTTCCAGTCGATCAGGCCGCCGCGATCCAGTTCCAGAATGCGGGTCGCGAGGTTCTGCAGGAATGAACGGTCGTGCGTGATGAACAGCACGGCGCCCTGGAAATCCTTCAGCGCTTCTTCGAGCCAGGCAATTGCACCGATGTCCAGATGGTTGGTCGGTTCGTCGAGCAGCAACAGGTCCGGCTCGGAAACCAAGGCCTGGGCCAGCAGGACGCGGCGACGCCAGCCGCCGGACAATTCGGCGAGGGTCTTGTCGGCCGGCAACTGCAGACGGCTCAAGGTGCTGTCGACCAATTGCTGCAAACGCCAGCCGTCGCGGGCCTCGAGGTCGTGCTGGACGTGCATCAACTTGTCCAGGTCGGCGTCAGTGACGATGTTCTGGCTCAGGTGGTGATACTGCGCGAGCAGCTCGCCCACACCGTCCAGGCCTTCGGCCACTACGTCGAACACGGTCCGCTCGTCGGCTACCGGCAATTCTTGCGGCAATTCGCCAATCTTGAGGCCGGGGGCGCGCCAAACGGAGCCCTCATCGGGCTTCTGGTCGCCCTTGACGAGCTTCATCATGCTCGACTTGCCAGTGCCGTTGCGGCCGATAATGCACACCCGCTCACCACGGGCGATCTGCCAGGACACCTTGTCCAACAACGGCATAGCGCCGAAAGCAAGGGACACATCGCTGAATTTGAGCAGGGTCATGAGCTTCTCCAAAAACCGGGCGCGCATTCTACCTGACTTGAGGCTTCAGAAGGCCGGCTATTTCAATGTCGAAGCACTCTGCATGACAATTGTTGCGAACTTGTGCAGAGAGGCCGGCAAAGCTTTCGCCCGTTGCTGGCAAAAGGCTAAGCTACAGACAATTCAGTGCAGGTTAAGCCTGCGCTTGTCGTGATTTCTCTGCCCGGACGTCTCATGCGCAGTCGCCTTTTCAGTCTTTTATCTTGCTTGCTTCTTTCTGCCACTGCCGTTCAAACCGCCCAGGCGGTGGACTTGTCCACCCAGCGTCAATATTACGATGAGGCCAAGCGTGCCTTGGCCAAGGGCGATACCGGCCCTTATTTTCGTTATAGCCAGGCCCTCAGCGATTATCCGCTGGAGCCGTATCTGGCTTATGACGAACTGACCGCGCGCCTGAAAACCGCCAGCAATGACGAGATCGAAAAATTCCTCGCCGAACACGGTGACTTGCCCCAGGCCAACTGGATGAAATTGCGCTGGTTGCGCTGGCTGGCCGATCGCGGCGACTGGGCGACCTTCCTCAAGTACTACGACCCCAAGCTCAATTTCACCGAACTGGACTGCCTGAACGCGCAGTACCAGATCGGTCATAACCAGAAAACCGAAGGCTACACCAACGCCAACAAACTCTGGCTGACCGGCAAATCCCAGCCTGCCGCCTGCGACGCGCTGTTCGGGCAATGGGCTGCCGAAGGTCAACTGACCGAACAAAAACGCTGGGAACGCACCAAGCTCGCCGCCCAGGCGCGCAACTATCCGCTGGCCAACAGCCTGGTCAACGGCCTGACCACCCTCGCCCCTCGCGGTCGTTTGCTGGTGGATGTGGCGCAGAAACCCGAACTGCTGAACCAACCTTCGCGCTTTACCCCGGCCGATGAACCGATGTCCGACGTGGTCAGCCTCGGCCTGCGCCGCCTGGCCCGCCAGGACCCCGACAAGGCCATGAACCTGCTCGACGGCTATGCCAGCAGCATGCACTTCTCCCGCGATGAAAAAGTGGCGATCGCCCGTGAAATCGGGTTGACCCTCGCCAAACGCTTCGATCCTCGTGCGCTGGACATGATGACCCGGTACGACCCGGAACTGCGCGACAACACTGTGTCCGAATGGCGTATGCGCCTGCTGTTGCGTCTGGCCCGCTGGGATGATGCCTATCAGCTGACTCGCCGCTTGCCGCAGGATCTGGCGACCACCAACCGCTGGCGCTACTGGCAGGCCCGCAGCCTGGAACTGGCGCAACCACAGAACCCGGAAGCGCAAACGCTTTACAAGAACCTCGCTCGTGAGCGGGATTTTTACGGTTTCCTGGCTGCCGATCGTTCGCAATCACCTTATTCGCTGAACAACAAACCCTTGGTACTGAGCCAGGCGCTGATCAACAAGGTGCGCAACACACCAGGCGTTCGTCGCGCCCTTGAGTTCCACGCCCGCGGGCAAATCGTCGACGGTCGTCGCGAGTGGTACCACGTCAGCCGTCATTTCAGCCGTGACGAAATGGTCGCCCAGGCGAAACTGGCCTACGACCTGAAATGGTATTTCCCGGCGATCCGCACCATCAGCCAGGCGCAATACTGGGACGATCTGGACATTCGCTTCCCGATGGCTCACCGCGAGACCCTGGTGCGCGAAGCCAAGGTCCGTGGCCTGCACTCGAGCTGGGTGTTTGCCATTACCCGCCAGGAAAGCGCCTTCATGGACGACGCCCGCTCCGGCGTCGGCGCCAGCGGCCTGATGCAGCTGATGCCTGGCACCGCCAAGGAAACCGCGCGCAAGTTCAGTATCCCGCTGGCCTCGCCGCAGCAAGTGTTCGACCCGGACAAGAACATCCAGCTCGGCGCCGCTTACCTGAGCCAGGTTCACAGCCAGTTCAACGGCAACCGCGTCCTCGCCTCCGCCGCCTACAACGCCGGCCCCGGCCGTGTGCGCCAGTGGTTGCGCGGTGCTGATCACCTTAGCTTCGACGTCTGGGTGGAAAGCATCCCATTCGATGAGACCCGCCAGTATGTGCAGAACGTGCTGTCGTACTCGGTGATCTACGGCCAGAAGCTTAACTCGCCACAACCGTTGGTGGATTGGCATGAGCGGTACTTCGACGATCAGTGATGGTGGTTTGACGCGCTAAAAAAATGCCCGCATTGAGAAATGCGGGCATTTTTTCATGGTGTTCAAACAGCTATGTCGAGTCAGTACCGCACCGCCGTTCGTTCGCCAAGCTCGGTCAGGCGATACCTTTGAACCGGACTGCGGGGGGAATCGGGGTCAGTCATTTCAATCAAGCCGACAGCTAATGCGGGCTTGAGATAGTTAGCCCTGAAGGTCGCCTTGTGGGCTAGACCAACCTCTGCCATCAGATCATTAACCTTGAGTGGAGCGGTTCCACGCAGAGCGATGAGTAGTTTCGCTACTTGGTCGGGCTGACGATCAAAGGGTGCCAATCTGATTCGCTGAGCCACGCCAGCAAATCGTCCATCAAGTGCGCAACACGACTCGGCGGCGGTGCCATGTGGACTAATTTTTCGCCACGGCAAATACCCACACCCGCTCGGCGAAACTGCCCGCAGTCATCAATCAATCCGCCCATCAGCAATTCATGTGCCCGTAGCAGGTCGGACCGGCTGCTCGACCGCCATTCGGGCATGGCTTCATAAGCCGCAAACGCGTTACGCACTTCCTGGATTTCTCGCGGCAGCCCAAGAACCCGTCGCCCAGTCAGAACTGCGGTCACCTGCTCAATGCTAAGGGTGTTGTTCTCGATCGCCAAAGAAGCCTGAATCGTACGAATTCGATTACTGCGACGTAGTTGAGGCGTCTGTAGGCGTTCGTCCACAGCCGTAAGCTGACCGATTTGTTCGCTGATCCCGGCGATCAACGTCAGCATTCTGGTGATCAGGGTCAACGGTGGTTGATAACGGCTCATATCCTCATCCAGGCTCGCAACTGAGGCCGACATAATGCCCGAACCTTGCAGCATTCAGCAGCTCTCATTCATGCCGCTTCGTGCCCATCACTAAACTGCAACGCCGCCAACCGCGCATACAGCGCATTGCTGGCAATCAACTCCTGATGCGTCCCCACCGCCACCAGTTTTCCTTGATCCATCACCGCGATCCGGTCGGCATTTTTCACCGTGGCCAAACGGTGGGCGATGACTAGGGTGGTGCGGTTTTTCATCAGGCTCGGCAGAGCTTGCTGGATCAGGTGTTCGCTCTGTGCATCAAGGGCGCTGGTGGCTTCGTCCAGCAACAGGATCGGCGCGTCCACCAGCAGCGCCCGTGCGATGGCCAGGCGTTGGCGTTGGCCGCCGGACAACCCGAGGCCGCCGTCGCCGAGGTGTGTCTGGTAGCCGTGGGGCATTTGCTCGATGAAGTCGTGTGCGTAAGCGATTTTTGCCGCTTCCTGGACCTGGGCCAGGGTTGCTGTCGGGTTGCCGTAGCGGATGTTCTCTTCGATGCTGCCGAAGAACAGTGCCGGGTTTTGCGAGACCAACGCGAAGCAGCGACGCAGGTCAAGGGGATCGAGCTGGATCAGCGGCACGCCATCGAGCAGGATCTGTCCCGAGGCGGGATCGTAAAAACGCAGCAGCAGGTCATACACCGTGGATTTACCGGCACCGGACGGACCGACCAGGGCGAGGGTTTCGCCCGCATTGATGGTCAGGCTCAAGCCGTCGACGGCATAGCTTTCTGGACGCGACGGGTAGGAAAAGCGCACGTCTTGCAGCGCCAGATCGCCTTTCACCCGATCAGGCAAGGTGACCAAACCCGAGGTTGGCGGCTGGATGATGTTTTCCGAACGTAGCAGTTCGGCAATCCGCTCGGCCGCGCCCGCCGCTCGCTGTAACTCACCGATCACTTCGCTCAACGTGCCGAAGGCGCTGCCGACGATCAGGCTGTAAAAGACGAATGCCGCCAGTTCACCTGCCGAGATCCGTCCGGCGATCACGTCCATGCCGCCGACCCACAACATTACGCCAACCGCGCCCAGCACCAGCACGATCACCAGCGTAATCAGCCAGGCCCGTTGAAAAATGCGTTTGCGCGCCGTGTTGAATGCCTCCTCTACCGTCACGGCGAAGCGCTGCTCGTCCTGGACCTGATGGTTGTAGGCCTGCACGGTTTTGATCTGGCCGAGGGTTTCGGAGACGTAGCTGCCAATGTCGGCAATTCGGTCCTGACTCAGGCGCGACAGGCTGCGTACCCGGCGGCCGAAAATCAGAATCGGCGCGATCACCAGCGGCAATGCCACGACCACGATGCTGGTGAGTTTGGGGTTGGTGATAAACAGCAAGACGATCCCGCCGATCACCATCAGCAAATTGCGCAAAAACAGCGACAACGAAGAGCCGATCACCGATTGCAGCAACGTGGTGTCGGCGGTCAGCCGTGACTGGATTTCGGAGCTGCGATTGTCTTCATAGAAACCCGGATGCAGATAAACCAGGTGGTTGAACACATGCTTGCGGATGTCAGCGACCACGCGCTCGCCGATCCACGACACCAGATAAAAGCGCGCAAAAGTGCCTATCGCCAGCCCGATCACCAGCACCATGAACAGACCGATGGTCTGGTTGAGCAAATGCGCCGATTGGGTCATGAACCCTTGATCCACCAACAAACGAATGCCCTGCCCCATCGACAAGGTGATGCCGGCGGTGACGATCAGGGCGAACAACGCGCCAAACGCCGGCCAGCGATAAGGTGCAAGAAAACGACTGGTCAGGCGAATCGCGCGGCGGTGACGGGCAGAGAGCATCGGGTTATCCAGTACGCAATTGATGGGGCCAGCCTATACCGCTTAAGTGGGGTGGAACTCTGTAAATCACAATGAGTCAGGTTAATTATGACCACAACGACTAGCGCCTAGACGCTATTGGTCTAAAGTCCGGGTGGCAACGTTGGGGGATTTCTGGTGGACTGACGTTGCCGCTCGGGAGAGACCGTAGGGAGTTGTCACAGCCCGGTCACCTGACGGTTTTAGAGTAAGCACACAACCTGATGAGGAGACAGGCCATGTCCTTGCAAAACAGCAGCGAAGACAAAATTGAAGTGATCCGCACGCAGCCAAACCAGTCTCTGGGTTGCTCGATTATCGATAAGGAAGGGCGCGAAGTACCGATCACTGAAGGCATGATCCAGGACGCTTGCCGCGAACTGGAGCAGCGATTGGTCAAGCCTGCCGAACAAAAGTGATATAGCCACCGTCTTCTTGACCCGGCCCTGATGGCCGGGTTTTTTATGGGTGCTTATCCGGGAATTGCGGTGCGGCCCTTTCGCGGGCAAGCCACGCTCCTACAAGGTTGGCGTCGTCCGCCTATTTAGCGAACACCCAAATCCTGTAGGAGCGAGGCTTGCCCGCGAAAGGGCCAACTCGATATTCAGACAGCCGTAGCGCCCAAAGCCGCCACAATCTTCTGCAACTCAGCCGACTCGCCCTCAATCCGCACTGCCAACCCATCAATCTCCCGCCGCTGCGGGTAATGCTTGCGCAACGCATCAAACGCCGCACGCTGCTCGCTCACATTGCCTACAAGGCTGCGTCGGAAATCCGCATCGTCCCGGCGCGGGTCGTACACGCCGCGGCACAGCATCGCCAGCGCCCAGGCCGGATCGCTTTCAGCGTTCAGGGTCACTTGCGACAACCACGGCGCCGGCAGCAAATCGCTCAAGCTGACCTGGGCCGGCTGCCCGATAAATTCGCAATAGGCCTGATAGATCTGCGCTGTCCCTCGCTGTTTGCCATCGAGGCTGTAGCCGGCAATGTGCGGCGTCGCCAGCACGCAGAGTTCGGCCAGCGCCACATCAACTTCAGGCTCGCCTTCCCAAACGTCGAGCACCGCTTGCAGGTCTTCGCGCTGCAACAACACCTGGCGCAGGGCGGCGTTGTCCACCACCGGGCCACGACTGGCGTTGATCAGCCAGGTGCCCGGCTTGAGTTGGTTCAGACGATTTTTATCGAACAGATGCCAGGTTGACTGAGCGCCGTGTTTCTTCAACGGGGTGTGCAGGCTGATGACGTCACACTGCTCGATGATCTGTTCGAGGCTGACGTAATCGCCACCTTCAGCGGCTTGTCTTGGCGGATCACAGACCAGCACGTTCCAGCCCAGGCCCTTCAAGACGTTGACCAGTCGACCGCCGACTTCACCGGCACCGACCACGCCGTAAGTGCGCCGAGTCAGGTCAGCGCCTTCGATTTCGGCCAGGGTCAGCAAACTGCCGAGCACATAGTCGACCACGCCCCGGGCATTGCAGCCGGGCGCGCTGGACCAGGTAATGCCGGCCTGCTGAAAGTAATCCAGATCCAGGTGATCAGTGCCGATGGTGCAGGTGCCGACAAAGCGCACCTTGCTGCCTTCGAGCAACGCGCGATTGACGTTGATCACCGAACGCACCAGCAGCACATCGGCCTGCTCGACGGTAGCGCGGTCGATGGAACGTCCCGGCACCCGGCGGATTTCGCCGAACCCTTCGAAGAAGGCATCGAGCAGCGGGATATTTTCGTCGGCAACAATCAGCATGGCAGGCTCCTTTGGCGGATCGGCAGTGTAGGCGCAGATGCCTGTAGTGGACCAGCGGGCATTAAGGATCACCACGGTCCTTGTGGTGAGGGGATTTATCCCCGTTGGGCTGCGAAGCGGCCCCTGTTCCTGAATCCGCGTTATTGCAGACACTCCGCGTGCACTGGTTTGGCGACGGCTTCGCAGCCGAACGGGGATAAATCCCCTCACCACAGGGGATCGCAGCACTTCAAAGGCAATTACAAATAGGTAACACAGGACTTTTCCTGACCACTGCGTCAAGGCGTAGAATGCGCCGCCTCGTGCATCAAAATCTCTGGACGTTTCGCCCTTGAATTCCGTGACTGACCGCCCCGCCGCTATTTCCCTCACCCGCCCGGCCCGGGTTCGCCTGGAGCTGAAAAACCTGCTCGGCCTGGCGTTGCCGATCATGATCGCGCAACTGGCGACCACCGCCATGGGCTTTGTCGATGCGGTGATGGCGGGTCGGGTCGGCCCTCGTGACCTGGCGGCCGTGGCGCTCGGCAACTCGATCTGGGTTCCGGTGTTTCTGTTGATGACCGGCACCTTGCTGGCCACCACCCCGAAAGTCGCGCAGCGCTTCGGTGCCGGCACCCACAGCGAAATCGGTCCGATCGTACGCCAGGCGTTATGGCTGGCCTTGGTGGTGGGTTTGATGGCGACTGGCATGCTGTTCAGTGCCGAACCGATCCTGCACATGATGAAGGTCGATCCCGAACTGATCGGCCCGTGCATGCAATACCTGCACGGCATCGCCAGCGGCCTGCCCGCCGTCGCCTTCTATCATGTGCTGCGCTGTTTCAGTGACGGCCTGGGGCGTACGCGCCCGGCGATGGTCCTCGGCCTGTGCGGGTTGGCGCTGAACATCCCGCTGAACTACATCTTCATTTATGGCCACTTCGGTGTGCCGGCCATGGGCGGTGTCGGGTGCGGCTGGGCCACGGCGATTGTGATGTGGGTCATGGCGCTGGGCATGGCCGGCTGGGAGCGCTGGGCACCGGCCTATCAGTCGAGCCAGTTGTTCAGCCGTTTCGACTGGCCGCAATGGTCGGTGATCAAACGCCTGCTGGGCATCGGCCTGCCCATCGGCATAGCAGTGTTCGCCGAGTCGAGCATCTTCGCCGTGATCGCCCTGCTGATCGGCAGCCTCGGCGCCACCGTGGTTGCAGGACACCAGATTGCCCTGAACTTCAGCTCGCTGGTGTTCATGATCCCCTACTCCCTCGGCATGGCCGTGACCGTGCGGGTCGGCCAGGCGCTCGGTCGTCAGGAGCCGCGTGAAGCCCGCTTCGCCGCGGGTGTCGGCATGGGCACGGCGCTGGCGTATGCGTGTATTTCGGCGAGCATGATGCTGTTGTTGCGCGAACACATCGCAACGATCTACACCGCCGACCCGACGGTGATTCGAGTGGCGGCAATGTTGATCGTGTATTCGGCGCTGTTCCAGTTTTCCGATGCGATCCAGGTCACTGCGGCCGGCGCGTTGCGTGGTTATCAGGACACTCGGGTGACGATGATCCTGACGCTGTTCGCCTACTGGGGGATCGGTTTGCCGGTGGGTTACGCGCTGGGCCTGACCGACTGGTTCGGCACGCCGAGCGGCCCGAGTGGGCTGTGGCAGGGTTTGATTGTGGGCTTGAGTTGCGCGGCGCTGATGCTGTCGATCCGCCTGACGCGCAGTGCACGCAAGCGGATCCGCATCAGTCATTCGGCGGGTTAAGCGAGTTTCTTGCGGATCCAGTAGAGGTAGGTGCCTGCCTCTTCATGCTGCCCGACCAGTTCGTGATCCAGAAACACGCAAAACTTGGGAATGTCGCGACGGGTCGATGGGTCAGTCGCGATCACTTTGAGCAGGCCGCCGGGTGCCAGGTCCCGGATGTGCTGGTGCAGCATCATCACCGGTTCCGGGCAGTTGAGGCCGGTGGCGTCGAGGGTGCCGTCTACCGGCGTATCAATCATTTCACTCATGATTCACTCCTGAAACTGCCGGCATTGTCGCGTATTGCCGGGTGTTCGGTCATCTGTGTCGTACACCGCCCCCGCCCTTGTAGGAGCGAGGCTTGCCCGCGAAGGCGTCCTTGAAGACGCCAAAAGCTTCGCGGGCAAGCCTCGCTCTACAGGGTTGTGTGGCGCCCCGCATATACGGGGGTAAGCAGTGTGCATTAGCGGGACTTGGGTTTCTTTACGTCGAGTCGGCGCAAGTGGCAGGTTACTTCTTCACGGTCGTGATACAGCTGTTTGCAGCCGATCTCGACCCGAATCCCGCGTTCCTTGAACCCCTCGGCAATGCGCTCCAGCAAGCGTTTCACTTCGGCGTAACGCTGTTTCATCGGCAACTTCAGGTTGACCACCGCTTCGCGGCAATGCCCCTCGCCAATCCATTCTTCCAGCATCGCGGCGTTGCGCGCCGGTTTCTCGACGATGTCGCAAACCATCCAGTCCACCGGCTGCCGCGGCTTGAAGGTGAAACCGTCGGCCATCAAGTGTTGCACCAGACCGGTGTCCATCAGGCTTTCGGCCATCGGGCCGTTGTCGATCGCGGTCACCAGCATGCCGCGGTTGACCAGTTGCCAGGTCCAGCCGCCGGGTGCGGCACCGAGGTCGACGCCGGTCATGTCGCTGTGCAAGCGTTCATCCCACTGGTCGCGGGGGATGAAGTGGTGCCACGCTTCTTCCAGCTTCAGCGTCGAACGGCTCGGCGCTTCACGGGGAAACTTCAGCCGCGGAATGCCCATCGGCCACATTGCCGAATTGTTGGACTCTGCCAGGCCCATGAACACTTCACGGCCGCTTTTGAAGGTCAGCAGCAGGCGTGGTTTATGCGCATCTTCGACCAACTTGCCGGCCGCCATCAGCGCTTTGCGCAGGTGGCCTTCGAATTTCTTGCAGAAGTTCGACAGTTCCTTGCCATCGTTGGTGTCGACCATCTCCAGCCACAGGCTGCCGCACAGCGGGAAGTCCGCCATGTGGGCGAGGATCACGCTGATGCGGTCGGTTTCCGGCAGGTCGATGAAAATCCCGCGGGCCCATTGGCGCGGGAAGATCAGCTCGGCGAAACGCTGGCCGCGCATCAGGCGCTCGGCGCCGTCTTCTTCGGTGCAGATGAATTCGGCGCAGGCGCTGGCGGTCTTGGCCTTGGCATAACCGGCCACGTTCAGCCGCGCAGCGTGTTCGGAAATCTCGGAACAGACTTCGCCTTCGAAGCCCGGCCGGCAATGCATAAAGAGGGTGTTCATTGAATCTCCTGGGCAATCGGCAATGAATCGATGCGCAAACTTGCCCTGTAGCAAAGCCTGTCACGAAAACCGGCGCATGATAGCCGAGTTCGGAACCTTGGACTTGGCCATAGAGTCCAGTAATTAGCCTTAAGCATCAAACAGGACTAGGTTTAAACCTCAGTTCGTTCCCTCAGTCCGTAGCCGTGCGGACCCAAAGGAGTCATTTCAATGCCGTCCCTCGATAGCCTGAAAACCCTTAAAACCTTACAAATCGACGACAAGACCTATCACTATTTCAGCTTGCCGGATGCCGCCAAAAGCCTGGGCGATCTGGACAAGCTGCCGATGTCGTTGAAAGTGCTGCTGGAAAACCTGCTGCGCTGGGAAGATGAAAAAACTGTCACCGGCGCTGACCTTCGGGCGATTGCCGCCTGGCTCAAGGAGCGTCGCTCCGACCGTGAAATTCAATACCGCCCCGCGCGGGTATTAATGCAGGACTTTACCGGTGTTCCCGCGGTGGTCGACCTGGCCGCCATGCGTGCGGCCATGGCCAAGGCCGGCGGCGATCCGCAGCGCATCAACCCGTTGTCGCCGGTGGACCTGGTGATCGACCACTCGGTGATGGTCGACAAATTCGGCAGTTCCAGCGCCTTCGAACAGAACGTCGACATCGAAATGCAGCGCAACGGAGAACGTTATGCGTTCCTGCGCTGGGGCCAGAGCGCCTTCGACAACTTCAGCGTGGTGCCGCCGGGCACGGGCATTTGCCACCAGGTCAATCTGGAATACCTCGGTCGCACGGTCTGGACCAAGGACGAGGACGGCCGCACCTACGCCTTCCCGGACACCTTGGTCGGCACTGATTCCCACACCACCATGATCAATGGCCTCGGCGTACTCGGCTGGGGCGTCGGCGGGATTGAAGCGGAAGCGGCGATGCTCGGCCAGCCGGTGTCGATGCTGATTCCGGAAGTGATCGGCTTCAAACTCACCGGCAAGCTCAAGGAAGGCATCACCGCCACCGACCTGGTGCTGACCGTCACACAGATGCTGCGCAAGAAAGGCGTGGTCGGCAAATTCGTCGAGTTCTACGGTGACGGCCTCGCCGATCTGCCGCTGGCCGACCGCGCGACCATCGCCAACATGGCCCCTGAATACGGCGCCACCTGCGGCTTCTTCCCGGTGGACGACATCACGCTGGAGTACCTGCGCCTGTCCGGTCGCCCACATGAAACCGTGAAACTGGTCGAGGCCTACAGCAAAGCCCAGGGCCTGTGGCGCCTGCCGGGCCAGGAACCGGTGTTCACCGACACGCTGGCGTTGGACATGGGCAGCGTCGAAGCCAGCCTGGCCGGGCCGAAACGCCCACAGGACCGGGTCTCGCTGCCGAATGTCGCGCAAGCGTTCAGTGATTTCATCGACCTGCAATTCAAACCCACCAGCAAGGAAGTCGGTCGCCTCGAAAGCGAAGGCGGCGGCGGTGTCGCGGTAGGCAATGCCGACCTGGCCGGTGAAGCCGACTACGAATACGACGGCCAGATCTATCGATTGAAAAACGGCGCGGTGGTGATCGCCGCGATCACCTCCTGCACCAACACTTCCAACCCGAGCGTGATGATGGCCGCCGGGCTGGTGGCAAAAAAAGCGGTGGAGAAAGGCCTCAAGCGCAAACCGTGGGTCAAGAGTTCGCTGGCCCCAGGCTCGAAAGTGGTCACCGACTACTACAAGGCTGCCGGCCTGACCCAGTACCTGGATGAGTTGGGTTTTGCCCTGGTCGGCTACGGCTGCACCACCTGCATCGGCAACTCCGGTCCCTTGGCGGAGCCGATCGAAAAAGCCATCCAGGCTGCCGACCTGACCGTCGCCTCGGTGCTGTCGGGCAACCGTAACTTTGAAGGTCGGGTGCATCCGCTGGTGAAAACCAACTGGCTGGCCTCCCCGCCTCTGGTTGTGGCCTATGCACTGGCCGGTACGGTGCGGACCGACATCAGCAGCGAGCCGTTGGGCAACGACAAGGATGGCAATCCGGTTTACCTGCGAGATATTTGGCCGAGTACCCAAGAGATTGCTGACGCCGTGAATCAAGTCAACACCGCCATGTTCCACAAGGAATACGCCGAAGTGTTTGCCGGCGACGAGCAATGGCAAGCGATTGAAGTGCCGCAAGCGGCGACCTATGTCTGGCAGGATGATTCGACCTACATCCAGCATCCGCCGTTCTTCGATGACATCGGCGGCCCGCCACCCGTGGTCAAGGACGTCGCCGGTGCCAGGGTCCTTGCGCTGCTCGGCGATTCGGTGACCACCGACCACATCTCCCCCGCCGGCAACATCAAGGCCGACAGCCCGGCCGGTCATTACCTGCGCGAGAAAGGCGTGGAACCACGGGACTTCAACTCCTACGGTTCGCGTCGCGGCAACCACGAAGTGATGATGCGCGGCACCTTCGCCAACATCCGCATTCGCAACGAGATGCTCAGCGGCGAAGAAGGCGGCAACACGATTTACATTCCGACCGGGGAGCGGATGCCAATCTACGACGCGGCCATGCGTTATCAAGCGGCGGGAACGCCGCTGGTGGTGATCGCCGGTCAAGAATACGGCACCGGCTCAAGCCGCGACTGGGCGGCCAAGGGCACCAATCTGCTGGGTGTGAAAGCGGTCATCGCTGAAAGCTTCGAGCGGATTCACCGCTCCAACCTGGTGGGCATGGGCGTGCTGCCATTGCAGTTCAAGCTGGATCAGAACCGCAAGAGCCTGAACCTGACCGGCAAGGAGACGCTGGATATCCTGGGTTTGACTGGCGTGGAGTTGACGCCACGGATGAACCTGACACTCATCATTACCCGCGAGGATGGAAGCCGCGAGAAAGTCGAGGTGTTGTGCCGAATCGATACGCTCAATGAAGTGGAGTACTTCAAGTCGGGGGGGATTTTGCATTACGTGTTGCGGCAGTTGATTGCGTCGTAACCGCCTGCTGACACGGACACCGCCTTCGGGCGGTGTTTTTGTTTGTGTCATGTGGGAGCGAGCTTGCTCCGGGTGGAGTTTCGACGATGAGGCCATAACACTCAAAATCATCGTTGACTGACACTCCGCTATCGCGAGCAAGCTCGCTCCCACAGGTATGATGTGTCGGGCCTCGATAATGTGAACAACATCAATACCCTGTGGGAGTGACGGTGCGACGATTCGACCTGCTCGCGATGGGGACATCACATTGAACTAATCGTTGACTGATACTCCGCTATCGCGAGCAGGCTCACTCCTACAAGGGACCGCGGCGCCACGCAAATTTCTGGACACAAGGACTTCACATGATTGCCCTGCCATGGATCTACCTGGCCCTTCTCTCCCTCGGTTACGCCCTCGCTCTGACTTACGGCCAACTCGGCTGGCTGGCCGGCATCTCCGTCGCGCTGCTACTGGTCGCCGGTTTCGCCGTCCGCCAACAAAAGCTGCCCATCGCTCGCTTCCTAGGCCACGGCTTGTTCATCTTCCTGGCCTTGGCGCTGGCGATGCACTGGCTGCCGGGTTTCTACAACGGTCGAGGCATCGATCCGCAACGCTTCACCGATGATGCAGTGCCGTTTTCCATGTACCTGAATCAGGACAAACCCCTGATCGGCTTCTGGCTGTTACTGGTGTGCCCTTGGATTGTCGGCCGGCGCTCCCTGCGCCTTTCGGCTTATGCCACGGCACTCGCCCTGACCCTGAGCACCGTGCTGGCCTTGGGCGGCGCACTTGTGCTGGGTGTGATCAGTTGGGCACCGAAGTGGCCGGATCAAGCCGGGTTGTGGGTGCTGAACAATCTGCTGCTGGTCACGCTGGTGGAGGAAGCGCTGTTTCGCGGTTATATCCAGGGCGGTCTGAGTCGGCAGTTCAAAAACCTGCCCTACGGTGAAAACCTGGCGTTGCTGCTTGCGTCGCTGTTGTTCGGTCTGGTGCATGTGGGGGCGGGTTGGCAATGGGTGCTGCTGGCGAGTCTGGCAGGTATCGGCTATGGTCTGGCCTACCGTTTTGGCGGTTTGGGGGCGGCCATCGCCACCCATTTCGGCTTGAACCTGCTGCATTTCGCACTGTTCACCTACCCGATGCTCGCCGGCTGATGCAATGGCCGTTTTGCGACGCGCCGCTGATTATTGAAAAATAATTTCAATAAAATCCTGACGCCGCCGACAACCTCTCAAAGCCTTGCGGATTGAAAAAGCCATGCGTAACAACCAGCCCACCACACAACGCGAACGGACCTTCCCGGCTCAGCAACGGTTGATTTCCACCACCGATGCCAAAGGCGTGATCACCTACTGCAACGACGCCTTTGTCGAAATCAGCGGGTTTTCCCGTGAGGAGCTGATCCGTGCGCCGCATAACCTGGTCCGTCACCCCGACGTCCCGGCCGCGGTGTTCGCGCACATGTGGGGCACACTGAAACAAGGCTTGCCATGGATGGGCATTGTCAAGAATCGCTGCAAGACCGGTGACCACTACTGGGTTAACGCCTATGTCACTCCGGTTTTCGAAGGCAATCAGGTGATCGGTTACGAATCGGTGCGGGTCAAACCCACCGCCGAGCAGATCCGCCGTGCCGAAGCGCTCTACCAACGCATCAACCAGGGCAAGTCGGCCGTCCCTTCGACAGACAAATGGTTGCCGGTGCTTCAGGACTGGCTGCCGTTCATTCTGGTCAGCCAGCTGAGTTTCATGATCGGTGCGTCCCTCAACTCCCAGTGGGGCTTCGCCCTCGCCGCCGGTCTTTCGGTGCCGTTGGGCCTGTTGGGCCTGAGCTGGCAACAGCGTGGCCTCAAGCGCTTGCTGCGCCTGGCCGAGCAGACCACCTCCGACCCGCTGATCGCGCAGATGTACACCGACAGTCGTGGCGCTCAGGCACGCCTGGAGATGTCGATTCTCAGCCAGGAAGCGCGCCTGAAAACCTGCCTGACCCGCCTGCAGGACACCGCCGAGCACCTGACCGAGCAAGCCAAACAGTCCGACGCCCTGGCCCACAACAGCTCCACTGGCCTGGAACGTCAACGGGTCGAAACCGAGCAAGTGGCCACCGCCGTCAATCAGATGGCCGCCACCACCCAGGAAGTCGCTAGCCACGTACAACGCACCGCCGACGCCACCCAGGAAGCCAATCGCCTGACCGGTCGCGGCCGCGACATCGCCGGCGAAACTCGTGAAGCCATCCAGCGCTTGTCGGCGGTGGTCGGTGAAACCGGGCTGACCGTGACCCAACTGGCCAAGGACAGCGACGAAATCGGCGGCGTGGTCGATGTGATCAAAGGCATCGCCGACCAGACCAACCTGCTGGCCCTGAACGCCGCTATCGAAGCCGCGCGTGCCGGCGAGATGGGCCGTGGTTTTGCGGTGGTGGCTGACGAAGTACGCCAACTGGCACAACGTACCAGCGAATCCACCGGGCAGATTCACGCCCTGATCGCCAAGCTCCAACAAACCGCCAGCACCGCCGTGCAAACCATGGAAGCCGGGCATCGCCAGGCGGAAGAAGGTGTGGCGCGGGTACTTGAGGCGGACCAGGCACTGGTCGGGATCAGCGAAGCCGTGGCCAACATCACCGACATGACCACCCAGATCGCTGCCGCGACCGAAGAGCAAAGTGCGGTGGCTGAAGAGATCAGCCGCAACATCAGCAACATCTCGCAACTGGCGGATCAGACCTCGGAACAGGCGCAGCACTCGGCGTTGTTGAGTGAGGAGCTGACGAAGACGGCGAATACTCAGTATTCGTTGGTGGAGCGGTTTAATCGCTGATTGATGCTGGAAACAAAGAACCCGGACGGCGAAAGCTTCCGGGTTTTTTATTGCCAATCTGAAAGTGATGGCGCCTGTCAGGGCCTCTTCGCAGGCAAGCCTCGCTCCTACAGGTTTGGTACCGTTCATCCGAGCACCGACAACCTGTAGGAGCGAGCGGGCGGCGATCCGACTTGCCCGCGAAGAGGCCCTGATGCCCAACACAAATCTCATTTGAGAAATGCAGCTACCCGACTCACCGCCGAAGCCAAATGCTGCTCATGGGTAAACCCCGAAGCTTTCAATGGCTTCAAATCATGATCCCCCGCCCCCAGCCAGAACACCTCGATACTCGGCGCCAACGTGTAAGCCTCGACCGCTTCACGATTGCCCAGCGCATCCCGCTCACCCTGAACAATCAACGTCGGCGTCTTGAGCCCGGCCAAATGCTCGACCCGAGGTTTCTCCGGTTTACCGACCGCATAAAACGGATACCCCAGGCACACCAGCGCGTCCGCTTGCAGCTCATCCGCCAAAAGACTGGCCATCCGCCCGCCCATGGACTTGCCGCCAATGGCCAAACGCCCAGTGACATGGCGTCGCACCTCCGCATACACCTCACGCCAGCATTCCTGCAGTTTCGGCGCCGGATTCGGTGGACGCTTGCCCCCGTCAACACGCCGTTGCGCCATGTACGGAAACTCGAAGCGCAGTACGTTGATGCCTTGATCGGCGAGGCGTGCAGCCATGTCGTTCATCCAGCCACTGTCCATCGGTGCGCCGGCACCATGGGCGAGGATCAGCGTTGCCGATGCAGGTCCTGAGGCGGCATTCCACAACCATCCGTGATCCCGCACACACTGCGCCCATTGATCCCCGTCAATACTGGCCTTGTGCTGTTTGTCCATGCTTGCCTCGCTTTTAGTCTGCCTATAACTCCAGGCGAAGGACGCGCTGCCTTTTTGTTGCAAGCGTGCTCACTTCGGCTGAACCGTGGATGGGGAACCATGAACACTTCTATCAGTACCGCCTACAACTACAAGGTGGTCCGCCAATTCGCCATTATGACGGTGGTGTGGGGCATCGTCGGCATGGGGCTCGGGGTTTTTCTCGCGGCTCAATTGGTCTGGCCTGAACTCAACTTCGATTTACCGTGGACCAGTTTCGGCCGCTTGCGCCCGCTGCACACCAACGCAGTGATCTTCGCCTTCGGCGGTTGCGCCCTGTTCGCCAGTTCGTTCTATTCGGTGCAACGCACCTGCCAAACGCAACTGTTCGCACCGAAAATCGCCGCGTTCTGCTTCTGGGGCTGGCAAGTGGTGATCCTGCTGGCGGCCATCAGCTTGCCGCTGGGTTACACCAGCTCCAAGGAATACGCCGAGCTGGAATGGCCGATCGACATTTTGATCACCATCGTCTGGGTCGCCTACGCCGTGGTGTTCTTCGGCACGCTGGCGAATCGCAAGACCAAGCACATCTACGTCGGCAACTGGTTCTTCGGTGCATTCATCATCACCGTGGCGATTCTGCACATCGTCAACAACCTTGAGCTGCCGGTGAGTTTCACCAAGTCCTACTCGGTGTACGCGGGTGCGACCGATGCCATGGTTCAGTGGTGGTACGGACACAACGCCGTAGGCTTTTTCCTCACCGCCGGTTTCCTCGGGATGATGTACTACTTCGTGCCGAAACAGGCCGAGCGTCCGGTGTATTCCTACCGCTTGTCGATCGTACACTTCTGGGCGCTGATCACCCTGTACATCTGGGCCGGCCCGCACCACTTGCACTACACCGCGCTGCCGGACTGGGCGCAGTCGCTGGGCATGGTGATGTCGCTGATCCTGCTGGCGCCAAGCTGGGGCGGGATGATCAACGGGATGATGACTCTCTCGGGCGCCTGGCATAAGTTGCGCAGCGACCCGATCCTGCGCTTCCTCGTGGTATCGCTGGCTTTCTACGGCATGTCGACCTTTGAAGGGCCGATGATGGCGATCAAGACGGTCAACGCCCTCTCCCACTACACCGACTGGACCATCGGCCACGTTCACGCCGGGGCACTCGGCTGGGTCGCGATGATTTCCATCGGCGCGCTGTACCACATGATCCCGAAAATCTTCGGTCGCCCGCAGATGCACAGCATCGGCCTGATCAACGCGCACTTCTGGCTCGCCACCATCGGCACCGTGCTGTACATCGCGTCCATGTGGGTCAACGGCATCGCCCAGGGCCTGATGTGGCGTGCAGTCAACGAAGACGGCACGCTGACCTACTCCTTCGTCGAAACCCTGGTGGCCAGCCACCCAGGCTTCGTCGTGCGGCTGGTGGGCGGTGCGATCTTCCTCAGCGGCATGTTCCTGATGGCTTACAACACCTGGCGCACCGTGCGGGCCTCGCAGCCTGCCGAAGTCGCCGCTGCCGCGCAGATGGCCTGAGGAGTCCGCCATGAAACACGAAACAATCGAGAAAAACGTCGGCCTGCTGATGCTGCTGATGGTCCTGGCCGTGAGCATCGGCGGTCTGACCCAGATCGTCCCGCTGTTCTTCCAGGACGTGACCAATAAACCGGTGGAAGGCATGAAACCCTACACCGCGCTGCAACTGGAAGGTCGCGACATCTACATCCGTGAAGGCTGCGTGCAGTGCCACTCGCAGATGATCCGCCCGTTTCGCGCCGAAACCGAACGTTACGGGCACTACTCGGTGGCGGGCGAGAGCGTCTGGGATCACCCGTTCCTCTGGGGCTCCAAACGCACCGGTCCGGACCTGGCCCGGGTCGGCGGGCGCTACTCGGATGACTGGCACCGTGCGCACTTGTACAACCCGCGCAACGTGGTACCGGAATCGAAGATGCCGGCCTACCCATGGCTGGTCACCCAACCGGTGGACAGCAGCAGCACCGAAACCAAGCTCAAGGTCATGCGCACCCTCGGCGTGCCGTACACCGACGACGACATCAGCGGCGCGGTGGCCAGCATCAAGGGCAAGACTGAAATGGACGCCCTGGTTTCTTACCTGCAAGTGCTCGGCACTGCGATCAAGAGCAAGAGGTGAGCCATGGTCTTTGAAATGAGCACGGGCCTGATCCGCGGCCTCGGCACTGTCGTGGTGTTCGTGGCATTCGTCGGCCTGACCCTGTGGGTGTTCAACAGCAAGCGCGGCCCGGAATTCGCCGAAGCGCGCCTGCTGCCGTTCGCCGACGAACCACAACCCGACAGCACCCAAGAACCCGCAACAACAAGGAGTACCCGGCCATGACCACCTTCTGGAGTACGTGGATCTGCGTACTGACCATCGGCAGCCTGATCGGCCTGACCTGGCTGCTGATCGGCACCCGCAAGGGCGAAACCAAGGGCAGCGTCGACCAGACCATGGGCCACAGCTTCGACGGCATCGAGGAGTACGACAATCCGCTGCCGCAGTGGTGGTTCATGCTGTTCGCCGGCACGCTGGTGTTTGCCGTGGGTTACCTGATCCTTTATCCGGGCCTGGGCAACTGGAAAGGCGTCCTGCCGGGTTACGAGGACGGCTGGACGGGCGTCCACGAATGGGAAAAGGAGATGAACAAGGCGGACGCGAAGTTCGGACCGATCTTCGCCAAATTCGCCGCCATGCCCGTTGAAGAAGTGGCCAAGGACCCGCAAGCGCTGAAAATGGGTGGTCGCCTGTTCGCGTCCAACTGCTCGGTGTGCCACGGCTCGGATGCCAAGGGTGCCTTCGGCTTCCCGAACCTGGCCGACAGCAACTGGCGCTGGGGCGGTGATGCCGAGATGATCAAGACCACGATCATGGGTGGTCGCGTAGCGGCAATGCCGGCTTGGGGTGAAATCCTCGGTGATGCCGGCGTGAAAAACGTTGCCGCGTATGTGCGTCATGAATTGGCCGGCCTGCCACTGCCCGCGGACAGCACCGCCGATCTGCAAGCCGGACAGCAAGCGTTCAGCACCACCTGCGTAGCCTGTCATGGGGCAAACGGCCAGGGCACTGAAGCCATGGGGGCGCCGAATCTGACGCAACCGGCCGGATTCATTTACGGAACCAGCCTGGCGCAATTGCAACAGACCATTCGTCATGGCCGTCAGGGTCATATGCCAGCGCAGAACGAATTGCTCGGCAACGACAAGGTGCAACTGCTGGCCGCTTACGTTTACAGCTTGTCTCACGGTTTGAGCACCGAGCGTTTGCAAGCTGAAGGCAAACGCGAATAAATCTCGACCGCTCTACTGCCGCATTCTCCCGGATGCGGCAGTTCCCTGCCTCTTTGCGACCAAGTGTCGCACCCCTCCGATGGTCCTCCTTTCGGTTCACCACATTCGGGTCTAAGCTTGCTCCGATGCGGACTGGCATGAGCCGGTTCCAGGTCGACCCAACCCGATGTGTTCGACAAATCTGCTCGATGACAAGCCGCAAAGGCTGGTAGATACCGGCTGTCATGCCAATTGCCATCGGTCACCTGCTCGTTGTGTTTGAACACACCCCGTAACAACTGACCTGACCCCCTCACCCTTTTCGTTCGCTGCGACGTTTTGTCCTAGGCCGATTTTGTCCTTACGCGGCGCATGGAAAGGCCGCAGAATCAGCTTTTGAAAGCATTGACCCAGGTCATGGCGCGTTGCAATGACCCCCCGCTTTCTACATACTTGCGGCCGATTTTTACTCCTAATAAAACACCCAAACCGTGGAACCTTAGAATGAGCACAGCAATCAGTCCGACTGCTTATAACTATAAGGTAGTCCGCCAGTTCGCCATCATGACGGTGGTCTGGGGGATCCTTGGCATGGGGCTTGGTGTCTTCATCGCCTCACAGCTTGTATGGCCGGAATTGAACTTCGGTCTGCCGTGGACGACTTTTGGACGCTTACGCCCGTTGCACACCAACCTGGTGATTTTCGCCTTCGGTGGTTGTGCTCTGTTTGCCACTTCTTATTACGTCGTGCAGCGAACCTGCCAAACGCGACTGATTTCCGACAGCCTCGCCGCCTTCACCTTCTGGGGATGGCAAGCGGTGATCGTCGGCGCGATCATTACCTTGCCGCTGGGTTACACCACCACCAAGGAATACGCGGAACTGGAATGGCCCCTGGCTATTCTGCTGGCCATCGTCTGGGTGTCCTACGGTCTGGTGTTCTTCGGCACCATCACCAAGCGCAACACCAAGCATATCTATGTGGGTAACTGGTTCTACGGTGCCTTCATCGTCGTGACGGCGATGCTGCACATCGTCAACCACGCGTCCCTGCCGGTCAGCTTCTTCAAGTCCTACTCGGCCTACGCCGGTGCGACTGACGCGATGATCCAGTGGTGGTACGGCCACAACGCGGTCGGTTTCTTCCTGACTACCGGCTTCCTGGGGATGATGTACTACTTCGTTCCGAAGCAGGCCGAGCGTCCGATCTACTCCTACCGCCTGTCGATCGTGCACTTCTGGGCGCTGATCACCCTGTACATCTGGGCCGGTCCGCACCACCTGCACTACACCGCCCTGCCGGACTGGGCTCAGTCCCTGGGCATGGCGATGTCGATCATCCTGCTGGCTCCGAGCTGGGGCGGCATGATCAACGGCATGATGACCCTGTCGGGCGCCTGGCATAAGCTGCGCACCGACCCGATCCTGCGCTTCCTCGTGGTATCGCTGGCCTTCTACGGCATGTCGACCTTCGAAGGCCCGATGATGGCCATAAAGACCGTCAACTCGCTGTCGCACTACACCGACTGGACCATCGGCCACGTACACGCCGGTGCCTTGGGTTGGGTTGCGATGATCTCGATCGGCGCCATTTACCACATGATCCCGAAATTGTTCGGTCGCGCGCAGATGCACAGCATCGGCCTGATCAACACGCACTTCTGGCTCGCGACCATCGGTACCGTTCTGTACATCGCTTCGATGTGGGTCAACGGCATCACCCAGGGTCTGATGTGGCGTGCAATCAACGACGACGGCACCCTCACCTACTCGTTCGTCGAAGCCCTGCAAGCCAGCCACCCTGGCTTCATCGTTCGCGCCTTGGGCGGTGCGTTCTTTGCCAGCGGCATGCTGTTCATGGCCTACAACGTATGGCGCACCGTACGTGCCTCGAACCCGGCTGAAGCCGAAGCAGCCGCTCAGATTGCTGTAGTTGGAGCTCACTGATGAAGCATGAAGCAGTCGAGAAGAACATTGGCCTGCTGGCCTTCTTCATGGTTATCGCCGTCAGCATCGGCGGCCTGACCCAGATCGTTCCGCTGTTTTTCCAGGACGTCACCAACAAGCCGGTCGAAGGCATGAAGCCTCGTACCGCCCTTGAAGTCGAAGGACGTGACGTCTATATCGCCAACGGTTGCGTCGGCTGCCACTCGCAGATGATCCGCCCGTTCCGCGCTGAAACCGAACGTTACGGCCACTATTCGGTTGCCGGTGAAAGCGTCTGGGACCACCCGTTCCTGTGGGGCTCCAAGCGCACCGGTCCGGACCTGGCCCGTGTCGGCGGTCGTTACTCCGATGACTGGCAGCGTGCGCACTTGTACAACCCGCGCAACGTGGTGCCTGAGTCGAAAATGCCGGCCTACCCGTTCCTCGTGGAAAACAAGCTCGACGGCAAAGACACCGCCAAGAAACTGGAAGTCTTGCGCACGCTCGGCGTCCCTTACACCGACGAAGACATCGCCGGTGCCAAGGATGCTGTGAAGGGCAAAACCGAAATGGACGCGCTGGTGGCCTATCTGCAAGGCCTGGGCACCATCATCAAAAGCAAACGGTGATTTAGATGGATATCGGGATGATTCGTGGCCTGGGCACCGTTGTTGTGATGGTGGCCTTCATCGGACTGGCGCTGTGGGTGTTCAGCCCCAAGCGCAAGTCGGAGTTTGAAGACGCGACCTTGCTGCCTTTCGCGGATGATCCCGAAGCCATTAAGCACGTCGAGCAAGCTTCTAGGAGTAACAAAGAATGACTACGTTCTGGAGTCTGTACGTCACAGTCCTCAGTCTCGGCACCATCTTCGCCCTGACCTGGCTGCTGCTGTCTACCCGCAAGGGCCAGCGCGCCGAGCAGACAGAGGAAACGGTTGGCCACTCCTTCGACGGGATCGAGGAGTACGACAACCCCCTGCCGAAATGGTGGTTCATGCTGTTCGTGGGCACCATCATCTTCGCCCTGGGCTACCTGGTGCTGTACCCGGGCCTGGGCAACTGGAAAGGCCTGCTGCCGGGTTACAACTACCTGGATAACGAAAAGCAGACCGCGTTCGCCAACGGCCAGACCGGCTGGACCGGCGTTCACGAGTGGGAAAAGGAAATGGCCAAGTCGGACGCGAAGTTCGGTCCGATCTTCGCCAAGTTCGCTTCCATGCCGATTGAAGAAGTCGCCAAGGACCCGCAAGCCCTGAAGATGGGTGGCCGCCTGTTCGCCTCCAACTGCTCGGTCTGCCACGGCTCCGACGCCAAAGGCGCTTATGGCTTCCCGAACCTGACCGACGCCGACTGGCGCTGGGGCGGTGAAGCGGAAACCATCAAGACCACCATCATGGGCGGCCGTCACGCGGTCATGCCGGCGTGGGCTGACGTGATCGGCGAGCAAGGCGTTGCGGACGTTGCTTCGTTCGTGCTGACCAACCTCGACGGCCGCAAAATGCCGGAAGGCACCAAGGCCGATCCGGTTGCCGGCCAGAAGCTGTTTGCCGCCAACTGTGCGGTGTGCCACGGCCCGGCAGGCAAAGGTACGCCAGCGATGGGCGCCCCCGACCTGACCCACCCGGCCGGGTTCATCTACGGTTCGAGCTTCGCTCAACTGCAGCAGACCATCCGTTACGGCCGTCAGGGCCAGATGCCTGCGCAAGAACAGCTGCAAGGCAACGACAAGGTTCACCTGTTGGCCGCTTACGTCTACAGCCTGTCTCACGGTGAGAAAGCGCCGGTGGCGGACGCCCAGTAAGGCAAACGCTTGATGCAACAAAAAACGGCCCCGCCAATGTGAATTGGCGGGGCCGTTTTTTTTGCCCCTCAAGTCCGGCCCCAGCGACCAGCGGTAGCGACGCTTACCCCTTCGTGGTTGCGATCCGGCCCGCCTGGTAGTAACGTTTCTACAAAGTACTTCAGGAGGGGCAACCATGATGGCCATCACCACCATTTCCAGTCGTGAATTCAACCAGGACACAAGTAGTGCCAAAAAAGCCACGCGTCAGGGTCCGGTAATCATCACCGACCGTGGCAAGCCGGCCCATGTACTGCTAAGCATTGAGGACTACCAAAATCTCACCGGCAGCAACGTCAACATCGTCGATCTATTGGTGATGCCGGAAGCGGCAGATATCGAGCTCGAAACCGAGCGCGCCGTGATCACTCATCGACCCGTGGACCTGTCCTGATGTTTCTACTCGACACCAATGTGATTTCTGAACTACGCAAACCCCGGGCGGACGCAAACGTCGTCGCCTGGGCCAAAAGTGTCATCGCGCCACGTATGTTTATTTCCGCCATTACCCTAAAGGAGCTGGAGGCCGGTGTTCTGCGAATGGAGCGTCGTGACCCCGCGCAGGGAAAGGTTTTGCGTACCTGGCTGAAGCGACATGTCATGCCAGCCTTTGATGCCAGAATCTTGCCGGTCGACGCCGCCGTGGCTCTGCGCTGTGCCGGTTTGCATGTTCCAGGCAGCGCAAATGAAAGCGACGCCTTGATTGCAGCGACTGCCCTGGTTCATGGTCTGACGGTGGTCACTCGCAATATCGGCGACTTTCAATCCAGCGGCGTTGCCTTGATCAATCCATGGGCCGATTGAAACGTAGGCACTCGTAAAACCGTCCATAATTCACAAGTCAATTGATTCAAGTCATTACACCGTCAGTTGATTTCAACCAACGTGACCAAAGGTCGCACCCTTGAGCTAGAGCGACAGGCGTATCATTGCGCCACTGCAACACCTCTTTTTGACCGCGGTCGGCATGTACTGACCGAGGCGTTTTTCCACTGCCGTGGGATGCAATGATGAGCAATCAGATTCCGGTACACGACGTCACTCCGCCTGCCAAGAACGCGAACAACAGCGTCGACCTCTACGCCTCACGAGAAAAGATCTACACCCGCACCTTCACCGGCTTGTTCCGTAACCTGCGGATGATGGGCGGTGCCGGGTTGTTTCTGCTGTATTTCGGTACGGTCTGGCTGAACTGGGGTGGTCATCAGGCCGTCTGGTGGAACCTGCCGGAGCGCAAATTCTTTATTTTTGGCGCAACCTTCTGGCCTCAGGACTTCATCCTGCTCTCAGGCATTTTGATCGTCAGCGCCTTCGGCCTGTTCTTCATTACCGTGTACGCCGGTCGTGTGTGGTGCGGTTATACCTGCCCGCAGAGCGTCTGGACGTGGATTTACATGTGGTGCGAAAAGGTCACCGAAGGCGACCGCAACCAGCGCATCAAGCTCGACAAGGCGCCAATGAGCGCCAACAAATTCCTGCGCAAATTCAACAAACACACGATGTGGCTGTTGATCGGCTTCGTCACCGGCATGACCTTCGTCGGTTACTTCTCGCCCATTCGTGAACTGACGATCGATTTTTTCACCGGCGAAGCAGATGGCTGGTCGTATTTCTGGGTCGGTTTCTTCACCCTGGCCACCTACGGCAACGCCGGCTGGTTGCGCGAGCAAGTGTGCATTTACATGTGCCCGTATGCGCGGTTCCAGAGCGTGATGTTCGACAAGGACACGCTGATCGTTTCCTACGATCCGCGCCGTGGTGAAAGCCGCGGCCCGCGCAAGAAAGGCGTTGACTACAAAGCCCAGGGCCTGGGCGACTGCATCGATTGCACCATGTGCGTCCAAGTCTGCCCGACCGGTATCGACATTCGCGACGGTCTGCAGATCGAATGCATCGGCTGCGCGGCATGTATCGATGCCTGCGACAGCATCATGGACAAGATGGACTACCCTCGCGGCCTGATCAGCTACACCACCGAACACAACCTGTCCGGGCAAAAAACCCATAAACTGCGCCCGCGCCTGATCGGCTATGCCCTGGTGCTGCTGGCCATGATGGGATTGCTGGCGGGCGCGTTCTTCATGCGTTCGCTGGTCGGTTTCGACGTCAGCAAGGACCGTGTGCTGTACCGCGAGAACGCTGAAGGCCGAATCGAGAACGTCTACAGCCTGAAGATCATGAACAAAGACCAGCGCGACCATACCTATGTGCTGGAAGCCTCTGGTTTGCCGGACCTGAAGCTGCAAGGCAAGCGCGAAATCAAAGTCGCCGCCGGGGAGATTTTCAGCCAGCCGGTCGAACTGTCGATCGCACCGGAAAAACTGCCGTCGAGCACCAACGAGGTGAAATTCATCCTCAAGGATGCCGACGACGACAGCGTCCACGTTGAAGCCAAGAGCCGATTTATCGGCCCACAAATTCGTTGAGAGAAGTGATCATGCCCGCAGCAAACGCCGCAAGCCCTTGGTACAAGCATCTTTGGCCGTGGATCATCATCGCCATCCTGGCCTGTTCCGTGACCCTGACGTTGTCCATGGTGACGATCGCGGTGAACAACCCGGATAACCTGGTCAACGACAACTACTACGAGGCCGGCAAAGGCATCAACCGCTCCCTCGACCGCGAGCTGCTGGCCCAGACCCTGCTGCTGCGGGCCAGCGTTCACCTGGATGACGTGACCGGTGAAGTCGATCTGCGCCTGAGCGGCAACAGCCAACCAAAAACCCTTGAGCTGAACCTTATTTCACCGACCCAGCCGGAGAAGGATCGCAAAATCAGCCTCGCCCGCAGCGAAACCGAACAGGGCCGCTACATCGGTCAGTTGAGCGACAAGGTTGAAGGCCGTCGTTTTGTCGAATTGCTAGGCACACAGGACGACCACATCTGGCGCATGTTCGAAGAAGAACTGGTCAGCCATGACAAGGACCTGCTGCTGGGTGATGAACCGCTGCAAGGCGCGGAAGACCTGAAGAAGTAACAACCAGCAATGTGGCGAGGGGATTTATCCCCGTTCGGCTGCGAAGCAGTCGTGAAACCTGTTAGCAAAATATGACTGGAAGAATGCAGGGGGCCGCTTCGCAGCCCAACGGGGATAAATCCCCTCGCCACAGAACCTGGCCCGGTTTTAACAATTGTTTTCATGGCCACTTAGATGACCACTCAACTGCCCTGCTACCACTGCGCCCTGCCCGTCCCGGCCGGCAGCCGCTTCACCGCCGCCGTCCTCGGTGAAACCCGCGAGTTCTGCTGCCCGGGTTGCCAGGCCGTGGCTGAAGCGATCGTGGCCGGTGGGCTGGAAAGCTACTACCAGCATCGCAGCGAGTCATCGGCCAACCCCGAAGCCTTGCCAGTGCAGTTGGTGGATGAGTTGGCGCTCTACGACCGCGCCGACGTGCAAAAGCCCTTCGTGCGCCACGACGGTGAACTCGCCGAAACCACTCTGTTGATGGAAGGCATCAGCTGCGCCGCCTGCGGCTGGTTGATCGAGAAACACCTGCGCGCCTTGCCGGCGGTGGCCGAGGCACGGTTGAACCTGTCCAACCATCGCCTTCACGTGCGTTGGGCCGACGCGCAATTGCCGTTGAGCCAGGTCCTCAGCGAATTGCGCCACATCGGTTACGCCGCGCACCCGTATCAAGCAGACCGCGCCAGTGAACAACTGGCCAGCGAAAACCGTCTGGCCTTGCGCCAACTCGGTGTCGCCGGGCTGCTGTGGTTCCAGGCGATGATGGCGACCATGGCCACCTGGCCGGAATTCAACATCGACTTGAGCCCCGAGTTGCACACCATCCTGCGCTGGGTCGCGCTGTTCCTCACCACGCCGATCGTGTTTTACAGCTGCGCTCCGTTCTTCAAAGGGGCGATGCGCGATTTGCGTACACGCCACCTGACCATGGATGTGTCGGTGTCATTGGCGATCGGCAGTGCCTACATCGCCGGGATCTGGACCTCGATCACCGGGGTCGGCGAGTTGTATTTCGATGCGGTGGGAATGTTTGCGCTTTTCCTGCTGGCCGGGCGTTATCTGGAACGTCGCGCCCGGGAGCGCACCGCCGCCGCTACCGCACAGCTTGTAAACCTGTTGCCTGCTTCGTGCCTGCGCCTGAGTGCCAACGGCCAGAGCGAGCGGATCCTGCTCAATGAACTGCGCGTCGGCGATCAGGTGCTGGTGCATCCGGGCGCGATCCTGCCGGCCGACGGCAAGATCCTCGATGGCCAGTCGAGCATCGACGAATCGCTGCTGACCGGCGAGTACCTGCCACAGCCGCGCGCACAGGGCGATGCGGTCACCGCCGGCACCCTGAACGTGGAAGGCGCGTTGACCGTGGAAGTGCTGGCACTGGGTCAGGACACGCGGCTTTCAGCCATCGTCCGTCTGCTGGACCGCGCCCAGGCCGAGAAGCCGCGACTGGCTGAAATCGCCGACCGCGCCGCGCAATGGTTCCTGTTGCTCACGCTGATCGCATCCGCCTGCATCGGCCTGCTGTGGTGGGAACTGGATTCATCACGAGCCTTCTGGATTGTCCTGGCGATGCTCGTTGCAACGTGCCCGTGCGCCTTGTCGCTGGCCACGCCCACCGCCCTCACCGCCGCCACCGGCACGCTGCACAAACTCGGCTTGCTGCTGACGCGCGGTCATGTGCTGGAAGGCCTGAACCAGATCGACACGGTGATATTCGACAAGACCGGCACGTTAACGGAAGGTCGCCTGGCCTTGCGTTCGATCCGCCCTCTCGGCGCGCTCGATAGCGATCAATGCCTGAGCCTGGCCGCAGCCCTGGAAAACCGCTCCGAACACCCGATCGCTCGCGCATTTGGCCGAGCGCCACTGGCGGCCGAAGAAGTTCTCAGCATGCCGGGGCTTGGTCTTGAAGGTCTGGTCGGCACGCAACGCTTGCGTATCGGCCAGCCGGGTTTTGTCTGCGAACTCAGTGGCGCTGCTGTACCGGTGATGCCCGACGAAGCGGGCCAATGGTTGCTGCTCGGCAACAGCCAGAGCCCGCTCGCGTGGTTCGTCCTCGATGACCGTTTGCGCGCCGATGCCCCGGCGCTATTGGAAGCTTGCAAGGCTCGCGGCTGGCGCACATTGCTGTTGTCGGGTGATACATCGCCGATGGTCGCCAGCGTGGCCGCCGAACTGGGCATCGACGAAGCCCGGGGCGGTTTGCGTCCGGACGATAAATTGCAGGTCCTGCAACAGCTGCACAAGGAAGGCCGCAAGGTGTTGATGCTCGGTGACGGGGTCAACGACGTGCCGGTGCTGGCCGCCGCCGACATCAGCGTGGCGATGGGTTCGGCCACTGATCTGGCGAAAACCAGTGCCGATGCGGTGTTGCTGTCGAACCGTCTCGACGCGCTGGTGCAAGCCTTCAGCCTGGCACGGCGCACCCGTCGGGTAATCATCGAGAACCTGCTGTGGGCCGGGCTGTACAATGGCCTCATGTTGCCGTTCGCCGCCCTCGGCTGGATCACGCCGGTGTGGGCTGCGGTCGGCATGTCCATCAGTTCGTTGACCGTGGTGCTGAATGCCCTGCGCCTGACTCGCCTGCCGAGCGCGCCTGCTGCCCGCACCACGCCAGAAACCCGTCCGCTGCCGGCCTGAGCCGCGCGGGCATGGAGTCCAGATGCCAGCTCTCTACGTGATGATCCCGGCCGCGCTGCTGATCGTGGCCATCGCTATCTTTATCTTCTTCTGGGCGGTCGACAGCGGTCAGTACGACGACCTCGACGGCCCGGCCCACAGCATTCTGTTCGACGACCAGGACCCGAACCACAAGGCTGCGGTCGACGAAGCCAGCGGCCATCCTGCCAAACCGGACGACAAGGCACCGCCTCATGCTTGAGTTGGCGCCACTGCTGGTGTCTGCGGTGATTCTCGGCCTGCTCGGTGGCGGGCATTGCCTGGGCATGTGCGGCGGCTTGATGGGCGCGCTGACCCTGGCGATTCCCAAGGAACAACGCAGCCGACGCTTTCGACTGCTGCTGGCCTACAACCTGGGGCGAGTTCTCAGCTATGCAACGGCCGGCCTGCTGATCGGCCTGGCGGGTTGGGCAGTGGCCAATAGCCCGGCGGCGATGTTCATGCGCGTCATCGCCGGATTGCTGTTGGTCGCCATGGGCTTGTACCTCGCCGGTTGGTGGAGCGGCCTGACCCGCATCGAAAGCCTCGGTCGCGGCCTTTGGCGGCATATCCAGCCGGTTGCCAACAAACTGCTGCCGGTGTCGAGCCTGCCCCGCGCGTTGCTGCTGGGCGCGCTGTGGGGATGGCTGCCGTGCGGGTTGGTTTACAGCACGTTGCTGTGGGCGGCGAGCCAGGGCAATGCGCTGGACAGTGCGCTGCTGATGCTCGCGTTCGGGCTCGGCACCTGGCCGGTGCTGCTGGCCACCGGACTGGCGGCGGAGCGCGTCACGGCGTTGTTGCGCAAACGTGGTGTGCGCATGACGGGCGGGTTGCTGGTGATGCTGTTCGGTATCTGGACATTGCCGGGGCCGCATCAGCATTGGCTCATGGGGCATTAGATCGGCGGGGCGCCCTTCGCGGGCAAGCCTCGCTCCTACAAGGGATCGCAAACTTCTGTAGGAGCGAGGCTTGCCCGCGAAGAGGCCCTCACTGACAACACAAATCCTGACCGTTGATGCAAATCAAGATGCCCCAGCGTCGCACCCCATAGACTTGCAAACACTGCCAGCCTATCCGGGGGAATGCCCGCATGATGCTCGACGCCATTCGTTGGGACACCGATCTGATCCGCCGTTACGACCTGGCGGGGCCGCGTTACACCTCTTACCCGACTGCGGTGCAATTTGACGGACAAGTCGGCACGTTCGACCTGTTCCACGCCCTGCGCGACAGCCGCAAGGCCCTGCGCCCATTGTCGCTGTACGTGCACGTGCCGTTCTGCGCGAACATTTGCTACTACTGCGCCTGCAACAAAGTCATCACCAAGGACCGGGGCCGCGCCCTGCCCTACTTGCAGCGCCTTGAGCAGGAAATTCAGCTGATCGCCTGCCACCTCGACCCGACGCAAAAAGTCGAACAACTGCACTTCGGCGGCGGCACCCCGACCTTTCTCAGCCACGACGAACTGCGCCAGTTGATGGCTCAGTTGCGCAAGCACTTCAACCTGCTGGACGACGATTCCGGCGACTACGGCATCGAGATCGATCCTCGCGAAGCCGATTGGTCGACCATGGGCTTGCTCCGCGAGTTGGGCTTCAACCGGGTCAGCATTGGCCTGCAAGACCTAGATCCGGCAGTGCAACGGGCGGTCAATCGCCTGCAAAGCCTGGAAGAAACCCGCGCCGTGATCGACGCCGCCCGGACCCTGCAATTTCGCTCGATCAACATCGACCTGATCTACGGCCTGCCGAAGCAGACACCGGAAAACTTCGCCCGCACGGTCGACGAAGTCATCGCGCTGCAACCGGATCGGCTTTCGGTGTTCAACTACGCGCACCTGCCGGAACGCTTCATGCCGCAACGGCGAATAAACAGCAACGAACTGCCGACGCCGGCGCAGAAACTGGAAATGCTCCAGCGCACCATCGAACAGCTGACCGCTGCCGGTTACCGCTACATCGGCATGGACCACTTCGCCCTGCCCGACGACGAGTTGGCGATTGCCCAGGAAGAATCGACCCTGCAGCGCAACTTTCAGGGCTACACCACTCACGGTCATTGCGATTTGATCGGCTTGGGGGTGTCGGCAATCAGTCAGATCGGCGACCTCTACTGCCAGAACAACAGCGACCTGAACCAGTACCAGAATGCCCTCGCCGTCGCGCAATTGGCGACCAGCCGCGGCCTGAAATGCAACGCCGACGACCGCGTGCGGCGGGCGGTGATTCAGCAGTTGATCTGTACGTTCACCCTGGAGTTCGCGGACATCGAACAGGCCTTCAACATCGATTTTCGCGGTTACTTCGGTGAACTGTGGCCTCAGCTACTGACCATGGCCGATGACGGATTGATCAGCCTCGACAACGATCGGATCAGCGTACTGCCCGCCGGTCGCTTGTTGGTGCGCTCGGTGTGCATGGTGTTCGATGCCTATTTGCAACAGCACAATCACCAGCGGTTTTCCCGGGTGATCTGATGGCCGTGAAACCTTGCACGAGTTCGGATGCAAGGTTATTGGCCGCCGACCGCGGCCCTTTATCACCATGCGACAAAAACGGCACAAACTGGCCTGAATGTCCTCCCGTGAGTTACCCTTACGGCTTATGTGTGTTTTCCCACAAGGATTGAAGAAATGTCCGAGCCAGTAAAGCTGCGCGCTCACAGTCAGGCCCATTGCAAGGATTGCAGCCTGGCCCCCCTCTGCTTGCCACTTTCTCTGAATCTGGAAGACATGGATGCGCTGGACGAGATCGTTAAACGTGGGCGTCCGCTGAAAAAAGGCGAGTTTCTGTTCCGCCAGGGCGACACCTTCGATTCCGTTTATGCAGTCCGCTCCGGCGCCCTCAAGACCTTCGGCCTTAGCGATGGCGGTGAAGAACAGCTCACCGGTTTCCACTTGCCGAGCGAACTGGTCGGCCTGTCGGGCATGGACACGGAAAAGCACCCGGTCTCGGCGCAAGCCCTGGAAACCACGTCGGTGTGCGAAATCCCCTTCGAACGCCTCGACGAACTGGCCCTGCAACTGCCGCAACTGCGCCGTCAGCTGATGCGTGTCATGAGCCGCGAGATTCGCGACGATCAACAAATGATGTTGCTGCTGTCGAAGAAAACCGCCGACGAGCGCATCGCCACGTTTCTGGTCAACCTCTCGGCACGTTTCCGCGCCCGGGGTTTCTCGGCCAACCAGTTCCGCCTGAGCATGTCGCGCAACGAAATCGGCAATTACCTGGGCCTGGCGGTGGAAACCGTTTCCCGGGTGTTCACGCGCTTCCAGCAAAACGAGCTGATCGCCGCCGAAGGCAAGGAAATCCATATCCTCGACCCAATCCAGCTCTGCGCACTGGCCGGTGGCTCACTCGAAGGCTGACGGCAACAATTGCGGCTGAGCGAAACGGTTCAGCCGCCGTTATACTGCGACGTTTGCAGCCTGCCAGGACACTTCGACGATGGTCTTCGACTCCTTCGACATCAAATCCCTGATCCGCCCCGTGATCGACTTCCCCAAGCGGGGCGTTATCTTTCGCGACATCACGCCGTTGTTCCAGTCGCCTACGGCCCTGCGCCTGGTGATGGACAGCTTCGCTCATCGTTATGTCGAAGCAGACTTTACGCATATCGGCGCGATGGATGCCCGTGGTTTCCTGATCGGCTCGGTCCTGGCCTATCAGCTGAACAAGCCGTTGGTGCTGTTCCGCAAGCAAGGCAAACTGCCGGCCGACGTGCTGGCCGAGGGCTATGCCACCGAATACGGCGAAGCCTTCCTCGAAGTGCACGCCGACAGCCTGTGCGAAGGTGACTCGGTGGTGATGTTTGATGATTTGATCGCCACCGGCGGTACGCTGATTGCGGCGGCGAACCTGATTCGGCGCATGGGCGCGCGGATTCATGAAGCGGCGGCGATTATTGATCTGCCGGAGCTGGGTGGGTCGCAGCGGCTGAAAGAGATGGGGATTCCGACTTTTTGCCTGACGCAGTTTGCATTGAGCGAGAAGTAAGCGGCGTCCTCACTGACGCCTTCGCGGGCAAGCCTCGCTCCTACAAGATTAGAGTTGTGTCGAAAATTCGGCCCTAACAGAAATTCGTAGGAGCGAGGCTTGCCCTAATGCCAGTCAGTTAAGCCCTCCAGCCCTCTTTTTGGGGTATTTGACTGGTCTAGGCTTGACCACTCTTGGGTAACTTCGCTCTCGTCTGGCTGGCAGTATGAAGTGCTGAGCCTGGATTCTCAGTTCTGCCAGTCGTTTAGGGATCGTGCCTGGCGTTTCCAGCGGACAGAAGCGCAGCGCATTGCTGACCGCTTGAGACAACCAGAGAAAACTCAAGCGTTGCGGTACCACCTTTATTTCTTCAGCCATCAAGCGCATTTCCTGACGGATCAGGTTGTAGGCCAGCAGAGTTCCCCACAGTTCTTGACGCACCAGATCAGGTTGTTTACTGCGTAATTGCTCTCCTTTGAGCAGGTTTTGCTTGATCTCGCGGTAACCCAACTCGATTTCCCAGCGTTCGTTGTAGTGCCCCGCCACCTGATTGGCAGGGTAACGTTCGGCATCGATCAACGAGGTGAGATAGCGGCGGGGTTTGTCGTCTATCGAGTACTCAATCAGTCTTGCCTGCCAATGGCTAGGAAGGTCTGGACGTTGCTTGAGCGCATCTCTGGAAACCGTCAGTCGCACAAGCCAATCACCGACGCCCAACTCTTCGATCACCTCGTACTTGAGCGGTTTGCGTGCCCGCATGAGCCAGTGCCGTTCGGTTCCACTGTGCTGCCAGTCGAGCAAGAGGGCCGCCGAGTAATAGGCGCGGTCAAAAATCGTCACCGAATGATCGCTTACCGCTTTCTCCAGACCTTTGGCATAGCGAAGTTCGCCGACAGCAAACTCGCCAAAACAGGCAGCCCGAATCAAGTGACTATAGGTATCCATCAGGCAAACACCGCGCACTTGTGGCCAGGCTCCGTCTCCCGAGTGAGTCCGCCCGCCACCAAAGGCTTGGCGGTTTTCTGGTGTGTCAGGGGTGGACCAAACCACGCCGTCTACCGCAAAGCTGCGTAACCCTAAAAAGCCAGCCGAAGCTGGCTGCTCAGCACCGCCCCATGACTCTGCCAATTGCTTAAACAGTGCGGCAAGGGGCTCTGCTCCCAGCCGTTGCCGGGCCTGGACTGCTGCGCTGGGCACAGGCACCTTTGCTTCGCCCAAAGCCAGTCCCAGCTGCTGCACGATGAGCCAAATCGGCTCGTTCTTGAACAAGGCCAACCCCACCACCAACCAGACAATACGCTCGGCCGGCAGGCGTCTACGGCGCAGAGAAACCGTTCCGGTCGAGGCCAGCGCTTGCTCGATCCACAGGGGATCGATCAGTTGCGCAAAGCGTTCGAAAGAGATCGGATTGAGTTTGGTAACTTCTTGAAGGGCGTTTTGTAGGGACATGAAGCGGGCTCATAAAAACATAAGCCCGTTTCTATTACTGCTGGGCGGGCAAGTCAATTTCTTAACTGACTGGCATTAAGGCTTGCCCGCGAAAGCGTCAGCCGCCACACCCAGGATTAAAGCCCCATCTGTTTACTGATGATCTCGTTCATCACTTCCCGCGTCCCGCCACCAATCGACAGAATCCGGTTATCCCGATACAGCCGCTCCACCAGACTCTCGCGCATGTAACCAAGACCGCCGAGGATCTGCACCGCATCCGTCGTAATCCGGTCAGCCGTGTCGGTCGCAAAATTCTTGGCCATGGAAATCTCCTTGATCACGCTCTGCCCCGCCGCCATTTTCGCCGCCTGACGGTAAGTGAACTCCCGTGATACCTCCAATGCCGTGGCCATTTCCGCGAGGCGGTGTTTAAGCACCTGGAACTTGCCGATGGGTTTGCCAAAGGCTTCGCGCTGACGCGCCCATTTCAGGCTTTCCTCCAGCGCCAACTGCGCCGTCATGTTGGCCATCAACGCCAACGCCAGGCGTTCGCTCTGGAAGTTGCCCATGATGCAGGCGAAGCCCATGTTCTCGGCGCCAATCAGATTTCCCACAGGCACCCGGCAATCGTCGAAGAACAATTCGGCCGTGTCCGACGCCCACCAGCCCATTTTCTTCAACTGACGACCGACGGTGAAACCGGGCGTGCCCTTTTCGATCAGCAGCAGACTGATGCCTCCGAAACCCGGCTCGCCCGTGCGCACCGCAACGGTGTAGAAATCGGCGCGGACGCCACTGGTGATAAAGGTCTTACTGCCGCTGACCCTGTAAAAGTCGCCGTCACGCACAGCGCGGGTTTGCAGATTGGCCACATCGGAGCCGCCGCTGGGCTCGGTGACGGCCAGGGCGCTGATCTTCTCGCCGGCCAGCACTTGCGGGACGACACGATCACGGACTTCAGGCCTGGCCCATTTGAGAATCGGCGGCAGTCCGATGTCCAGTGAACCGAGGCCGGCCACCAGACCGCCGGAACCACAGCGCATCAGCTCTTCGCTGGCAGCGACCTTGGCGAAGAGATCACCTTCGTGGCTGCCGCCCAGGGATTCGGGATAGCCAATGCCCAAAATCCCCGCCATACCGGCCTTGAGATAGAGCTCGCGGGGAAAGCTTTCAGCTTCTTCCCACTGATCAATGTCCGGAAGAATCTCACGCTCGACGAAACGTCTGACGCTGTCGCGGACCAATTGGTGGCTGGGATCGAAGTATTCCTGAAAGGCAGACATCGGCGAGCTCCACTGAAGGTTCAGCGAAGTTAACCGAGCGCTTGCTTGGTTTTCAATAGAATTGTGTGAATCAGATAGACCGAGGCGCGGCCTTCGCGGGCAAGCCTCGCTCCTACAGCACTCGTAAACCCTGCGAACTCGGTGTACCTGAAAGGTCGCAGGGTCTGATCCTGCGACTGCTTCGTCCGAACGCGGCCCGAGCCTTCGGCAGCTGATACATGGGATCGCAGTTTCAGCAGACGAAAAAAAACCCGCCGAAGCGGGTTTTCCCAAGACCATATCGACTCCCTGTCGGCAGCGAATCCTTGCTAATGGTCGATCGTCCGTGATCCTGAAGCGCTTCCTGTGCTTCAGTTGATGAGGCTAGATTACGCTTCGGATCCAATGTGCAATAGACGACATAGCTACCATCGCGCGTAAGACATTCGCTATACCCGCCCTTCCGAAAACCCTTAGACGTGTCAGGCAACCAGCAGGGAAGCCGCGAGTTCAGCGGCCTGCAGCTGACCTCGTGCAGCTACGTCATCGTTATCCTCAAGAAACCATGCCGCCGACAAACCGGCAAACGCCAACACCCATTGCAGAAGCCGCCTACGTTCAAGCTCCGCGGCTTGCGCCACTACGTCGATTTGCCTGCGCAATCGCTGCGGATCAGTCGCCGTCGGCAATTCGGGATTGCAGATCAGGTTGGCGAAGTCGAATCCGCGCTCGCCGATCACCCGCTTGGGATCGATGGCCAGCCAGCCTCGCGAACCGAAATCCAGAACATTGTCGTGATGTATATCGCCGTGCAAAACCACCACATCCTGCGGCTCGGCGAGCAACGCTTCGGCGGTTTTCAGGCTGAGTAAATACGTGCCGCCTTGCTGTTCGGCCGTCAGGCGCAACGAAGCGAACCATGATGACAAAGGAACCAGCGGTGGTGGCAAAGAGGGACGCGGAGCGTGAAGCCGAGCCAGCGCCGCACACAGAATCCGGCTGGCTTCGTCATCCTGGCCGTTGAGCGCCATGTGCATCAGCGATCGCTCGCCCTCGGCACGTTCCAGCACCAACGCATCGCCGTGATGAGCGTAAACCCGCGCAGCGCCCTCGCCGTCCCACCAGGTCATCAGCAGATTGCCGAACTTTTCCTCGGCATCGACGGCAATCTTCAACATGGCCGGCGAATCACCCATCCGTACCGGCAGCAAACGACTGCCGGGCGTAATGATGGGTTCACCGTCCGGCACCAGGGCCCAGCGCTTCAACCAAGGTTCAAACATCCAGCCTTTACTCTTCCTGGCGCTCGTGAGCCTTGGCGCTGGTTTTCAGAAACTCTTCGATATTGCTCATCTGCTCATCCCAGCCACGGCTGTCCATGCGGAACGCCTTGAGCCTGCGGGTTTGCGGGATGTGATCGAAACCGGACTCAGTGACCTTCAACAAGGTGCCTTCATCCATGTCTTCGAGCTCGAATTTAACCAGAGTGGTGGGTTCCTGGGAGTAATCGATTTCGGGCTCAATCGCATACGGGTGCCAGCGAAACGAAAATACCCGCTCTGGCTCGACCCGCTCCACCAGCACGTTCCACAGCAAGTGCTCATAACCCGGGTAGGTAATCTGCCCTTGCGTCCATTCACCGGCGACAAAGCGCTTACCCTCCAGCGCCACGCCAAACCACTGCCCGAAGGCTTCGGCATTGGCCAGCACGCGCCAAACGTGCGAGCGCGGTGATTTGAGCAGGATTTTCCTTTCGATGCGATCTGATGCTGGATTCATAAGTCACCTCCTGTACTGAACAGTAGGCCTGTAAGACCACAAGACCAACCCTAAAGTTGTATCAATGGGGCGTTGTAATCAAGCATGTCTGAAATATTCGGCTGCATTTGCAGTGGTAAGTTCTGGTTCGCAGACGAATGCCTGGTAAAAAGGGGCGGACCGTCGACACAGACAAGCCCTGTGGCTAAAGAGGTTGCGCCTGACTTCGTAATTGATTGACCACCCTCTTCGATACACTGCATCTCAACTTTTACCCATCACAGCGAGAATCACTATGCACCCACGCTTCCTTCTGGCGCTGACGCCTTTGCTGTTCACCACCGTTGTTCACGCGGACGACTGCGACAACGCCACCAACCAGGCCACGATGAACCAGTGTGCGGCGCAGCAGCACAAGGCTGCGGATAAGGAATTGAATGCGCTTTACCAGCAGATCACCAACCGTTTGAAGAGCAATCCGGACAGTAAAAAGTTGCTGTTGGGGGCGCAGCGTTCGTGGATTGCGTTTCGGGATGCCGAGTGCAAGTTTTCGGCGTCTGCGGTGGAAGGCGGGAGTGTGTATCCGCTGATCTACAGCAACTGCGTGACTGAATTGACCAAGGCGCGGGTGGAAACTTTCAAGAATTATTTGAAGTGTCAGGAAGGTGATATGGGTTGCCCGGTGCCTAGGGTTTGATGATTCGGTGCCTGTGAGGGCCTCTTCGCGGGCAAGCCTCGCTCCTTGTATGTTGACCCTGATTCCAACGAGAGAGGTTACGCTTAAGGATTCATACAACAGCAAGTGCGTTTCTGGGGGAGGCCGATCGCTCCTGAAGGCAGGATTTGCTCCTGACCTTGTCTGTAGAGAGGCCCCCCCGCCTCATTGCCCACCACGAAGAGTATCGAGAAGCCGACAAGTCGGACTTCGCATTACAAGGTTGCAGTGGCATGAAGTTCGGGGTCGGGGGAACCAGGAGCAATCTTACCGAAAATCAGGGAAGTGAAAACCATGAATACTCATGTCGGCATAGACATTGGTGCCCGCACGTCTGCTATGGGATGGCGGCAGAACGGTAAAACATCAGGCCAGTGGGACATTCAGCACACCCCCAAGGGGCGTAAGGCTGCCGTGACCAAGATGTTGGGCCTCAAACCGCTGAGCGTGGTCATGGAGGCCACCGGCATTTACTACCTGGACCTGGCGATAGAGTTGCATGCCGCCGGCTTACCGGTCTCGGTGATCAACCCCAAAAGCTTCCATAACTTTGCCAAGCTGATGCTGCAAAACAGCAAAACTGACCAGATTGATGCTCAGTTGCTGGCCGAGTATGGCGAACGCATGGCGCCAAGACTGTGGGTGCCACCTACCGCAGATCAACTGATGCTGCGTGCGATTGGGCGCCATATCAACCGGCTGATTGGCCATCGGACCCGAGCCAAGAACGAGTTGCACGCACTACAAGCGACGCAAACGAGCGTTGAGCTGCTGATCGAGGATGAAAAAGATGCGATTGCAGCGCTAGACACACGGATTGATCGTTTGAAGAAGGCTGCACGCGAGGCCATCGCCAAATGCCCGGATCTGAGTTTGCAGTTTCGCTGCATGATGGCTGCACCCGGCGTGGGAGAGGCCTCGGCCATCGCAGCACTGGCTGAGTTGACGACACTTCCTGTGACGCTTAAATCGGCGCAGGTAAGCCGTTATGCAGGACTCGATGTAAGACTGACCCAGTCAGGCACCAGCGTGAACCGGCCAGGGCGAATGTCCAAATGCGGCAACGCGTATTTACGGGCAGCGATGTTCATGCCGGCAATGACGGCAATTCGCTGTGATGAGAATGTGAAAGCCTTTTACGAGGCGCTGGTAGCCCGCGGCAAGAAGAAAATGCAGGCCATCGGAGCAGTGATGCGTAAATACCTGACCGGGTTATGGGCATGCATGCGTTCTGGAGAAGAATTTAATACGGCCAAGCTTTTTAGCGAAAAACATCTCGCGAAAGCTTGACCGTGAACAGAGTATCTACAGGTTCGGAGTGATCGCACCATTGGGTACGACTTCGACCTGTAGGAGCGAGCGGGCGGCGATCCGACTTGCCCGCGAAGGCGTCAGGTCAGACGCCACCCTTTACCGGACAAATATCTGCGCAGTGGTGATCGCCATATCCCCACCCGGCAATTTGATGTTGCCGATCTGCTTCATGCTTTCGGGATCAAAGATCGCCACATCATTAAACGTCCCCGCCAGATAGATCTTGCTGCCGTCCTTGTTGAAGGAAATGCAGTAGTAGGAATGATCCAGCGTCGCCGCATGCAGCATTTTCTTCTCCTTGATGTCGTACTTGGCCAAGCGGTTCAGCACGCCAAACATCAGGTTCGGATCCTTGGGCGAGCGCATGCCGCTGAAGTAGATTTCCGTCAGAGGACCAATGTCGCTGGTTTCGGTCTTGCCGGTTTTCAGGTCGATGCTGAACAGTCCGTAGAGGTATTCAGCGGTGGCGGGATCCTGTTTCTTGTCCTTGAATTTCGCCGTGGTGTAGAGCAGCGAGAAATCATGGCGATAGGTCTGCTGGTTCCACACGTAAAGCACGTCCGGCGCACTGTAGTTCGCCCGTTTCCAGTGACGACTGGGGATCAGTACATCGAACTTGCCGGTCTTCACGTCGACCTTGTATACATCCGCCCCCGCCACGTACAACGTACCGTCGTCACCGCTCTGCATGATCGTCAGTTGCCGCGGCGCCGGGAAACTGCGCACGGGTTTGGCGTCCATACCGGCGTCGGTAGCGTACACATCGAGCCGAGGCTGCTGCACTTCGTAACGGTCGTTGAGCATCAATGTCGGGTTGGCGATGGCGAACAGTTCCTTACCGTCGTGGCTGAGGGTGAAGGCGAACATCGACTTCGCTTTTTCCCCCGGTTTCTGGGTGATGCTGGCGTGGAATACCTGTTTGCAGCTGTCGAGCTCGACGCCATAGACATCGGAGTAGTGGTTGTTGAGTACGTAAGCGGTCTTGCGATCCGGCGACATCTGGACGCTGCCGGGGCCGAAGGCGTCCGGCATCTTGCAGGTCTTGAGCACGGTGTCGGTGGCCAGGTCGATGACGTGCAGGTTGTTCGGGTAATTGGTGGTCACCATGTACTCGTGACCCGCTTGCAATGCAGTGTTTTCATCGGCCAGAACAGTGAGCGAACAGACGCTCAGGACGGCAAACGCGGCCAGGCCGCAGGCTTTGATGCTGTGCATGCTGGAATCCTTCTGAAATCCGATCACTTGTCTTTTGGAAAGACAGTCCCGAGGTTGCGCCAGTTGTCGTTGGACGCCTGGGCATCCTTGTTCCAGTCCGGGTAGGTGCTCATCATGTCGGGCACCTGGGCCGGCCACCAGCACGGGTCGGAGCAGCCATAAAGGTCGGCTTCCATCGGCTGGCACAGCGACGACACACCACCAAACGCATCAATTTCCCAACCCGGGTCGGTGGTCGAGGCGCAGCCCGCAACAGAGCTCATCGCCACCACTTCTTCGATACGGTTTTCGGCCGCGGCTTCATCGAGCTTCAACGCTTTGTTATTGATTGCCTTCAGATGTTTCATATCAGTGAGCCTTGCGCGGAGTGATGTAGCTGCTGATAAACGCAGGGTTGTGGGCCATGATCCGGGTGTAGACCTCGATGCCGAAGTCGACCCAGTCACGCATCAGTTCGCAGTAGTGATAGGTCGGATGAGTAGGGTCGCCGTAACGGGCGTAGCTCTCGTGGTAGCAGCCGCCGGAGCAGAGATTGCGGATCTGGCAGTCTTCGCAACCGGTGTTGGTGCGGTCCAGGCGCTGGGACAGGAAGTCGTTCAACTCGACCTGTTTCACACCGCTGTGCACGTTGCCGAAGGTCGGCAGACTCGAACCGGTAAAGCGATGGCACAGGTTCAGTTCGCCCTTGTGATCCACCGCCAGCATCTTCAGGCCCGCGCCGCATGGCAGGGCTTTTTTGTGGCCTTCGTGAATATCGGTGATCAACTGGTGCAGGTTGGAGAAACCGATATTTCGGTGTTCCAGCGCCGCCTCCAGATAACGCCGACCGAGCTTCTTCATGTTGGCGAAGACTTCGATCAGCTCGTCGCTCGACAGGTTAAAAGTGCTGATGTCGCCAGAGGTCACCGGGGCAAAACCGACTTCGGCAAAACCCAGTTCGTTGAACAAGTGATCCCAGATGGTTTCGACATCGGTGACGCCGGTAGTCAGCGTGACCCGAGCACCCACCGGGCGGCTGTTGTAGCGCGACAGCAGCATCTCGGCCTTGCGCCGCACCACGTCATACGTGCCCTGCCCGCCCACGGTGATGCGGTTGCGGTCGTGCACGGTTTTCGGCCCGTCGATACTCACCGAGAGCCCGAAACGGTGGGCATTCAAATAGTCCACGGTCTCTTCGGTGAGCAGCGTGGCGTTGGTGGTCATGACGAACTCGACGAACTTGCCGGCCTCGCGAAAACGCTTCTCGCAATAGTCGACCATGTACTCGATCAGCTTGCGATTACTCAGCGGCTCGCCACCGAAAAACACCACGGTGAAACGCTCTTCGTCGGGCGATTCGCGCAGCAGCATTTCCACCGACGCGACCGCCGTTTCGACGTCCATTTTCTTGCCGGCCGACGGCTTGTCGAGGTCTTCCTTGTAGCAGTAGGTGCAGCTCAGATTGCAGCCGGTGTTGACGTTGAGCACCACGGTGTTGATCGCAGTGCGCTCGACCCGTTTGGTGCCGATGTCCGGGGTCAGCGGCGAGCCGTCGCTGACCAGTTCCAGGGACATCAGCTCCCGCAGGGTCTCAGTGATTTCCTCGCCGTTGAACCGCGAAGCCAAACGCTGGATCAGGTCGTCCGACGAACAGCCGGGACCGCGCAACGTATCGATGATGGTGCCCGTCAGCTCATCGCTGGCGAACAGCGAACTGCTGGGAATGTGAAACAGCATGCGGTCGGCATCGACGTGCACTTCGTGCAGGTTCCGCTCGACCAGATTCAAAATAGCGCCCATTGCAACCTCCTGTGCAAACCCCGTCTGACGGGGCTTGCGGTCATTCCAAAAAGTGTCTGAAACCGTTAAGTCAGCCAGCTCACGTTTTCAAGCTCATGGAATGGGTGGATTGTTCCAGCGTTGCACGGTGACGATCATGTGGCCTTCGCCGGTCAGGGATTTCCCTGCGTCGTCGACCGCGGCGATCACCTTGAGATTGCCGGCATTGTTGGTGGACATCTTGCGTTGCGGGTTCGGCCCGGCATCGCCCGGTGTGAACACGCCGCTGTCGGCCTGCATGGTGCCGGCGAACTTGACGTCTTCGTCTTCCTTGGCGCGATCGTCGAAGGCTTCGACCGACCACTGCGCCGGGAACACGCCGATGCGATACGGCTTGCCATCAGCGCCCTTGCCCCAGGCTTCAGCGTCGAAACGGCCCTGGACTTTCGGCGTCGAACCACCGCCGTCACCAACGCGGGCCACCGAGAACTCGGGCACCACTTTGACCTCGGCGATTTTGCTGTAGACCGAAAGGGTCGGGCCTTTCAGCGTGCCGACAGTGACATTGCGCAGGCCCGGTTGGGCGTTAGCAGCGGCCTTGAGTTTGACGCGCAGACGCTCAGGACTTTGCTCCAGCACTTCGACCACTTCCACGCCTTTGCCGAAATTCGGTTTGCCGGTGAGACCGCTGCCGATCAGGGTGATTTCAGTCTCGACGCCAGCCTTCAGGTAACCCGGTTGAACCGCCAGCAAACGACTGCTGCCCTGTTTGGCGGCGACGAAGTCCAGCCCGCGCTCGTCATGCTCGGCCTCGAACATCCGGCCCCGCATCGCGTTGCCTTGAGCGGCGAACACCTGGCGCATGGTCACGCCGTCGATGATCACGTTGCCGCGCCATTCGTAGCCGGTGTAGAGAATCGCGCTGCCATCGCCGTTGAACGGGCTGCCGTCGGCGTATTGGCCTTTGACGCTGACCTTGAAAGTGTCGCTGCCATCGGCCGTGACGCTCATCACCCCGGCCAGTTCGCCTTTACCCGGCAAGTGGCCGCTGAAGCTCCAGTCGCCCACCAGCGCCTCGGCTTTCGGTGCTGTGCTCAGCCATTTTTTCCAGGCCGGGTTGTCCAGCGGATAACGCTTGGCCAACAGCGGCACCGTGTCTTTTCGAGCCAAGTCGAACCAGTCACGGTCGCGAGACAGGGCCTGGTATTCCAGGGACGGCCATTGGCCGAGGTGGAAGTTCACCAGACGTTCCCATTCCTGCGCCGGACGCCGTTGCAGGGCGACCCGCGCACCGGAGTGGCAGCGGCCGCACATCTGGCTGGTCTGGTCGTCGAACTTCTCGACGGTATTGAGTCGACGCTCCAGCGCATACCGCACGCCATCGGTCTCGCTCGGCGCCAGGCCCTGGGTATCGGCCAGGTATTTGACCAGGGTGCGGCGGTCGTCATCGCTGATCTGCAAACCGTGCATGGTCTGCATCCGGGCGATGCTCATCAGCCAGCCTTCCGGGGTTTTGCGCTGGTGGCTGATGCGGCTCAAGGCATTGTCGGCTTCGGGGGTGTGACAGCCCTGGCAGGTTTCCTTGAGGATGGTATGGGCGTCGCGGGCTGCCAGGCTGTCAGGCGAATGCAGCGCCACACACGCGGCCACGGCCAGCAGGCTGGCGCTCAGGCCTGATCGGAGTCTTCTCTTCATCAACGTCGAACCTCGCACGGTGCTTTCTTATTTTTGTGGCTTATCGTTTTTATGGTTTCTGCCGTCGGCGGCGCACCGCTGACGGAGGCAAGAGAAACGTCTGCGATGAGCAATACACGGAGCGTGCCAGCTTGCGTATAGCCTTTCTTATCAAGCAGTTACGCAAAGACAAAGCCTTTGAATCGCGTCTGGGCGAGTTCACCTGCGTCTAATATCGCGACAGGTGTTGCAACCTGAGACAAGCATAGATGCCCCGCCCGGGACAGTTCATCGCCCCACGATTGACGGCCGTTGCAGGCGGGTGCGAAATGGTTGTTCACCGATTGCTAGTCAGGAGCTGACAAAATGGCAAGCATCACTGTCCTGGCGGGGGACTTTCTGCAGGGTGATGGAGAGTACCGAGACGGCGTTTTTACCCTTAGAACGTCGCTTCACCCGTGGCCCGGCATCACCCTCCCGCTCTCATCGTTCAAGTGCGTGGAAGTCGCCAACGAGGAATCGATCAACCACATCAAGGACGCCATCGGCTTCGGCGTGGCGGGCGCGATGCTGTTGGGCCCTATCGGCGCGATTGCCGGGTTTATGATGGCCGGCAAGGAAACCGAAGTGACCTTTCTGGCGACGCTCAAAGATGACAAAAAGCTGTTGGCTGCCGTAGATGGCGCCACGTTCGAAGAGATTTTGCGGAAAATACCCGCGTGAAACGTCGGCGGCTCGCCGCACCACCTCTGTGGTGCGGCGTGTCGCCACTTCAGCTAAAGGACGTCGGCTGAATGCCTTTGTGCGCTTCGATTTCCAGCCGCATGTCCGCCACCAGCGAGGCGATCGCATGGGGGCTGTCCAGTTCCCATAGCGGAACATGAGTCGCCACCAGTTCCACTTTGCCAGTCATGCAATCACAGACCCGGATCGTCATGGACTGGTCTGCCTCCATGCTGCATGTGCAGACGGCGGGCAGCATGCTGTGTTCAATGATGTTTTGAATTTCCAGGGTTGAAAGGAACATCGTTACCTCCCTCACGCCAGATGTGTGGCCGGGTAATTGCTCCTTCATATCACCCACCGAGCCTGAAAATTCTAGTCCTGAACGCTGAGTGCCTCAAGACCGCAAGCGGGTCGCTCGTCGTCTCATGGTTGTCGCAATTTGCAACAGCGCCACAGCGTCCGCGATGCCCTTTAGCGTCCCAAAACCCCGCCGGCCAGGGGCGCTCCTGCCTTTGCAGGTACTTGGCACAGCCATTGCCAGCCGTTAAGAAAGCCACGTTTTCACGAACAACAAGAGGTCTCGCCAAATGCCCCTCCCCTATCTGCTTCCCGCCACTTGCGCCTTCATCCAGTGCGCCCCGCGCATGCTCATCGGCGGTGCCTGGGTCGAGGCCGCCGATGGCCAGACCATGCCCCTGCACAACCCGGCCACCGGTGAAGTGCTGTGCGTCGTTCCGATGGCCACGCCCGAGGATGTCGACCGCGCCGTGCTCGCCGCTCGTCAGGCCTTCGATGATTCGGCCTGGACCCGCACTCGCCCACGGGAGCGGCAGAACCTGTTGTGGAAACTCGCCGATCTGATGGAACGCGACGCCGAACTGCTGGCGCAACTGGAATGCCTGAACAACGGCAAAAGCGCGGCGGTGGCCCAGGTGATGGACGTGCAGCTGTCCATCGATTTTCTACGCTACATGGCGGGCTGGGCGACCAAGATCGAGGGTTCCAGCGTTGAAGTGTCGTTGCCGCTGATGCCCAACGATCAGTTCCACAGCTTCATCCGCCGCGAAGCGGTTGGCGTAGTGGGTGCCATCGTCGCCTGGAACTTCCCGCTGCTGCTGGCCTGCTGGAAACTCGGCCCGGCCTTGGCCACCGGTTGCACCGTGGTGCTCAAGCCCGCCGACGAAACCCCGCTGACTGCACTGAAACTCGCCAAACTGGTGCTGGAAGCCGGTTATCCCGAGGGCGTGTTCAACGTGGTCACCGGCACCGGCATCACCGCCGGCTCGGCGCTGACCCACAATCCGCTGGTGGACAAGCTGACCTTCACCGGTTCCACCGCCGTGGGCAAGCAGATCGGCAAGATCGCCATGGAGTCCATGACCCGGGTCACCCTGGAACTGGGCGGTAAATCGCCGACCATCGTCATGGCCGATGCCGACATGAAAACCGCCGCGGCCGGTGCCGCCAGCGCGATTTTCTTCAATCAGGGCCAAGTGTGCTGCGCAGGTTCCAGGCTGTATGTGCAGCGCAAGCATTTCGACAATGTGGTGGCGGACATCGCCGACATTGCCAACGCCATGAAGCTCGGTAACGGGCTGGACCCGAGTGTCGAGATGGGGCCGCTGATCTCGGCGCGGCAGCAGGAACGGGTGTATGGGTACATCGAAAAGGGTCGGGAAAGTGGCGCGACCATCGCCTGCGGCGGCGAGCAGTTCGGGCCGGGGTTCTTCGTCAAACCGACGGTGATTGTCGATGTCGATCAGAAGCACTCGCTGGTGCAGGAAGAGATCTTCGGCCCGGTGCTGGTGGCGATTCCATTTGATGATGAAGCCGATGCGTTGCGCATGGCCAATGACAGTCCTTATGGGCTGGGCGCGAGTATCTGGTCGAACGATCTGGCGGCGGTGCATCGGATGATTCCGCGGATCAAGTCAGGCTCGGTGTGGGTCAATTGCCACAGCGCCCTGGACCCGGCGCTGCCGTTTGGCGGGTACAAGATGTCCGGGGTTGGGCGTGAGATGGGGTATGCGGCGATTGAGCATTACACGGAGTTGAAGTCGGTGTTGATCAAGCTCTGATCTTCGGCGTTCTTCAGACCGCCTTCGCGGGCAAGCCTCGCTCCTACAAAGGGCTGCGTAACCCTGTAGGAGCGAGGCTTGCCCGCGAAGAGGCCAGACCAGTCACCAAACATTCAAGGTTTGAACCCCTGGGCCAACAACCAACCCCGAACCACCCGCCCCTGCTCCACCGTCAACCCACCCAACGCCTGCTCGGCCGACTCTGTCCGCAACCGCCGCACCAACGGTGCCAGTTCAACGCCTTGCACATGCCAGATCCCCAGCGGCTGATCCGCCGTGATCACCACCTCGGCCTCATCCACAAAACCATCCTTCAGCACAGGCGCAAGCTCGATGCTCAACGAGGAAAAATCCGCCTCGGCATGGGCGACCTCAGCATCCGGCCAGCGCCGCCGCGCCTGCCAGAACGGCTGGTCGAGCCACCGCTGCTCATCGGCATAAAAATCCCGACCGATCCGCGCAAAGCGCAAAAACAGCTGCTCCACCCGCTGCTGATGAAAGCGCTGGGCCAGCGCCGCGCGTTCCGGTTTACACAACAACGTGTTGATCACCGCGGGCGCCTGTAACGCTGAAGACAAGGACTGAAAGATGCCATTGCCTGACAGCGGATCCACCGCCATCGCCGCATCGCCAACCCGAATCCAGCGATCGCCACACACCTGCGGACACAGAATCGCCGTGCTGCTGCGCGCATGCAGTTGAAGATCGATCTCAGGCCCGGCACCGAAAAACTCACGCGCCAAGGCCGAGCCCTGACGTCGCCCGCGACAGTAATCCAGCAACTTCGCCTTGCCCGGCAACTCGGCACTGGCCACGTCGACCGTCCATTGCCAATAACACTGACCGTCGGCTCGCCGCGCCATCCAGGCCCAGCCGTCCTCAAGGCTTTCCACCGCGCTGGCCGTGCTGCCCGGCGTGCCTTGCCAGCGATTGAGCAGGCTGACCGTCTCCGGCCCGCGCAGACCTTTGCCAAGCGCGGGTGCCTGACGTCCGCGGGCTTCCACCAGGAAATCCGCGTTCAGCGCCTCGCGCCCTTCAATCTCGACCCGGCACCCCGAAGCGGATGGCTGGACGCTCAGCACCCGACCTTCGATCAGCTCGACACCGGCCAGTCGCAGGTCCTCGCGCAAGCCTCGGTCGAAGCTCGGACGGTCCAAAAGAAATTCGATGTTTTGCGCATGTAGCTGACCGTTCCACGACACCTGACGCTGGGAAGGCAACGCCGCATCCGCCAGTGCCCGTTGCAGGCCCGCACCGCGCAAAGCCTCCAGCACCCGCACGGAAACGCCTTCCAGTGCCGCAAACCGGCGCCACTCGCTGACCAGGGTCACCGCATAGCCGAGCCGCCGCAAACCCAGGGCGACCGCCGCCCCGGCGGGACCGGCGCCAAGAATCAGAATCATCGGCCGAAACGCCGTTCAGGGCCGCGATAACGGGCGTGCTCGCGCAGCCATTCGATGACGTATTCGTTGCATGCGTCAGGATGTGCGACGAGGAAACTCGCAATGTGCCCGCTCAACGCCGCACACCCAAGGCTTGCACCAGACTGCCCCGGATAAGTCCCATGCACGCACGCCGCGAAATCGGCCTGGGCACTGTTGAGCCACGACCATTCATGCTCGGCGCAACGGGCATCGCCAGTGACTCGCAGCACCTGAGGATAATTCGCCGGAAACACGCCCTCGCCCTGCGCCGGGCTGGACGCACACAGCAAAATGCCCCGCGCCACCGCTGCCGCGCAGGCTTCGCGCAACAGGCTTCGATCCTGTCGTAATCCAAGGCTCAAATTGATCAACCGAACGTCCTGCGCCACCAGCCAGTCGATGGCGGTGGCGATCTGTAAGGCGCTGGTGACGCCGCGCTGATCAAACACCTGCCCCACGCAAAACACCGCCGCAGGCGCCCGTCGTCCGATGGCCTCGATCACCGCACTGCCATGACCAAGCGGGTCACCGCGCAAGTCGCTTTCGGCCAGGCCATCCTCCAGCAGCGAAAAGCGCCGCCCCGCGATCACCTGCACCCGTTGCGCCGCCGAATGTCCGCTGTCGACCACACCAATGCGCAACTCATGCTTCATGCAGCACCGTTTTTGAAGTGAGCACGCCGTCGAGCAATTCAAAGCGCAGATCAGCATCGGCCAGCGTGGAAGGACGATGGCTGATCAGGATCCGCGTACGCCCGGCAAACAGTCGGTCGATGGCCTCAATCACTTCGCGCTCGGTGGCTTCATCCACCGCCGAAGTGGCTTCGTCCAGCACCAGAATCAGCGGGTCCTGCAACAACGCGCGGGCGATGGCGATGCGCTGTTTCTGCCCGCCGGAGAGTTGCTGGCCGCGCTCGCCCAACGGGCTGTCGAGACCTTCGGGCAACGACTCGATCAGGCTGTCGAGTTGCGCCAGCCGTGCGACTTCGGCAATCGCTTCGCGGCTGGCGTCCGGCACTGCGTACGCGAGGTTATCAGCGAGGCTGCCGCGAAACAGCACGATGTCCTGACTGACCACGGCTATCCGTCGACGCAGCTGGAACAGGTCCAGCTCCCGCAGGTCGACCTCACCCAGCAACACACGGCCGGACTGCGGATCATGATGCCGTTGCAGCAGGTCGATCAGGGTCGATTTACCGACCCCGGAGCCGCCGCTCAGAGCAACTTTCAAGCCATAGGGAATTCGCGCTTCGATGCCGCGCAAGGTCGTCGGGCGACCGGGATGGCTGAAGTGCACATCGTCGAAACGCAGTTCGCCGGACGTCGGCATCGGTTTGGGTGCAACCGGCGTGAGAACAGTCGGTTCTTCACCGCGCAACTCCATCACCCGTCCCAGGCTGACGGTCATTCGTTGAATCGCGACATAGAGCCCGAGCAAGCTCTGAACCGGCCCGACCGCCATCCCCAGGTAAGTGGAAAACGCGATCAGCGCGCCCAGTTGCCAGGTCCCCTGCACCACCCAATACCCGCCAATCAAAAACGCGCAGGCCCGGGACAACGACGTCAGCGTGCCGGGCACCGCCTGGGTGAAAAACTCGGTGACTTGCAGGCGCAGCAACTGGCTCATGTAGCCTTGACCGAGCGTCTCCAGCCGTCGCGATTCACGTTGTTGCTGGCCGGCAGACTGGATGAATTTCATCACCGGCAAGGTTTCGACCATGAACGAAGACATGTCCGCCGAACGCTCGCGCAACTGCCGCACATCGCGCTCGACCTTGCGCCGCATCCAGCGCAGCCACAACACATCGAGGGGAATCAGCACCAGCGCCAGCAACGAAAGTTTCCACGACAGGGTCAGCAGCATCGCCACCGCAACCACTAGGCCAATGATGCTTGATACCGCCGAGAACAGCGAATCCACAGCGAAGCGCTGGATCTCCGCGACGTCGCCATCGAGGCGCGACATCAAGTCACCGATGCGCCGCTGCCCGTAGAAACTCGGCGACAGGGTTTGCAAATGTCGATAAAGGTCGTCACGCAGCGAGAACAGAATCCGCCCGGACAATCGCGTGTGCAGGTAGCGATTGATCCCCGACAGCGCCGTGCCGAGCAGCCCGGCGAGAATCATCAACCCGGCAATCAACACCAGCATCGGAAAGTTTTTCGCCAGCAAGCCATCGTCGATCAGCAGCTTGGTCAGCCACGGTTGCACCAGCACCAGCGACGAGGCGCAGACCGACAGACCGAGCAGCCCGGCAATCCCCAATCGATGGGGCCGCACAAAGCTGTAAAGCCAACGCAACGCCGCTTGCAGGGCTTCAGGGTTCTGGCTGTCGATCAGCCGAACGATCAAGCGCTGCATCACAAGCGCAACTGTTTGAGCTTGCGATACAGGGTCGCGCGGCTGATGCCCAAGGCGTCGGCGGCGGCCGAGACGTTGCCCTGATGGCTGTCCAGGGACTGGCGAATCAGCTCCAGTTCGTTTTCGCGAATGCTGCCCGACGCCGGGCGTTCAGTGGCGGTCAGTTCGTCGAGCATGCTGTCGGGCAAGTGATCGAGGGTGAGCACCGTGTCCCCGGGTTCACGCATGGCCAACGCGGTGCGCAAGACCATTTCCAGTTGGCGGATGTTGCCCGGCCAATGGTAGCCGTCGAGCAAACGGGTCAGATCGTCGTGCAAGACGACGGTCGGTGCATCGAGCCTGGTCAGCAGTCGGCCGACCAGGCCACTGAAATCGTCACGCTCGCGCAGGGCCGGGAGCATCACGCTGATGCCGTTGACCCGGTAGAACAGGTCTTCACGGAAGTGCTTTTCTTCCACCAGGCGCTTGAGGTCCCGATGGGTGGCGCAGATCAGCGCGACGTCGATGTCTTGTTCCTCGCCGGCACCGAGCGGTGCCACTTTACGGTCCTGCAACACCCGCAGCAGACGGGCTTGCAAGGCCAGCGGCATGTCGCCGATTTCATCAAGGAACAACGTGCCGCCGTGGGCCTGTTGCAGTCGCCCGATCATGCCGCCACGACGTGAGCCGGTGAAGGCGCCTTCGCGGTAGCCGAACAGTTCCGACTCGATCAGGCCTTCGGGGATCGCCGCGCAGTTCACCGCGACGAAGGGTTTGTCGCAGCGGGTTCCGGCCATGTGCAGGGCACGGGCGATGACTTCTTTACCGGTGCCGGTTTCACCGAGCAGCAACACCGGCAATTCATTGGCCAGCCCTTGGCGGGCCATGCGCAAGGCCCGGGCATAACGAACGTTGCTGCCAGCCAGGGATTCGAGATCCGGTTGCGGTTTGGCGGTTTTTGCCGGGCTGCGCGGCGGCGTACTGACATTGATCGAACGTTGTGGCGCACGCAGGGTTTTGTAGAATAATTCGCCTTTGGCGGTCTGCAAACTGCCAACCCCTCCCTGATGCAGACGCGACAGCAGTTGCAGGCCATCGACACCCAGAAACTCTTCGCAACGACGACCGACCAACGCCGAGCGCTCGGCACGCAGCAACTGACAGGCCTGGGCGCTGACCGCGAGAATCTGTCCGCCGAGGCTCACTGCCAACAGGCCCTGCCAAGGGGATTCGAGGTATTGCCGACGGCTGTGGAAGGCGAGGACGATTTCGTCCGGATAACTGGCGTTGAACACGCGGCTTTCGATCTGACTGACGGCCATGGCCAGCAACGCGGTGCTGTCATGAACGCGGCCGAGCGGGCCTTCGCGGGTCAAGTCGAGGACGCCGAGGATGTCGCCTTGAGGGCAATGGATCGGCACCGACGTGCAGGAGAAATCGCTGAGACGGTCGAGGTAATGTTCGCCGCAATCGATCATCGTTGGCCGGGCTTCCACCAGCGCGGTGCCCAGTGCGTTGGTGCCACGTGCGGCTTCGCTCCAGCAGGCGCCGAGAGTGATGTCTTGCAGGCCGCTGCCCTTGAGGCGGTCAGCCCGACCTTCGACGGCAAGAATGGTGGCGTCGGAATTGGCCAGGATAATCAGGCCTTCCTTGCCTTGGCGTTCGGCCAGGTAATCGATCGCCGGCAATGCGGCATCGATCAGCAGGCGATTGCTCGCCAACAGCACGTCCAGACCCGCGCTCGATTCCAGCGTCAGTTCGTGCTTGGCATTGAAATGCACGCCATGGCTGAGACTGCGCCGCCACGACGCATCGATTTCTGCCCGCAGCACACCATCGGGGACTTCGCCCTCAAGGTGGAGCTTTTCCCGGGCCAGCCGGGCTTCGCGGTGCAGCTTGGGAGGAGTTGTTTTTATTAGCGTCATCAAGCGCTCCGGATCGGTCCGCTTTGCGCTTTTTTTAATTCAGCGCCCTGGCGCAATCTTTACGTTAACGTCAGGGCGATGGCAAGTGTCTTACGGCGTTTGTGCTTCATCTGGGGGACCGCGTTATCGTTCATCGCGAGCAGGCTCGCTCCCAGAGGTTCAACGTCGTGCACAACTTTGTGGTTCGATTCTTTGGTTGAGGGCGCGAGCCTGCTCGCGATTTACCCGACACCATCAATCCTTGAGTGCTTAGACGTGAGGGTCGCCCGGTGCTTTGCTCGGCGTGGCGTATTGCGGCTTGAGATGGCCGTCCTGATCGAGTAACCAGGCGTCCATGATCTGCCGCACGACCGGGCCGGCAACGCGACCACCGGCCTCACCGTTTTCGATCATCACCGAGATGACGATCTTCGGATGCTCGGCCGGGGCAAAACCGACGAACAAGGCATTGTCGCGGTTACGCTCAAGGGTTTTCGCCCGGTTGTAGCGTTCGCCCTGTTTGATCGCAACCACTTGCGCGGTACCACTCTTGCCGGCGATGCGGTACTGGGCGCCCTGCGCGGCCGCCCGGGCAATCCCGCGAGCGTCGTGCATCACCATTTGCATGCCGTGGTTGACCTGCTCCCAGTCACGCGGGTCCTTGAGCAGGATGTTCGGTATCGGGTGCTCGTCCACGGGCGCTACGCCATCCACGGTCTTGGCCAGGTGCGGTCGGTTCCACACACCTTTGTTGGCGATCAGCGCGGTCGCCTGGGCCAGCTGCAGCGGCGTGACCTGCATGTAACCCTGGCCGATGCCAAGGATCACCGTCTCGCCCGGGAACCATGGCTGACGGCGAGTGGCACGCTTCCATGCCTGGGATGGCATCAGCCCGGCAGACTCCTCGAACATGTCCAGAGAAACCTTCTCGCCGAGGCCGAACATCGCCATGTAGTCATGAAGGCGATCGATGCCCAGCTTGTGGGCCAGGTCATAGAAGTAGGTGTCATTGGAGCGCATGATCGCCGCGTCCATGTCGACCCAACCGTCGCCGCTGTGGTTCCAGTTACGGTATTTGTGATCGAAGTCCGGGAGTTGGTAGTAACCCGGGTCGAAGACGCGGGTCTGAGGGGTGACGACCCCGGCATCAAGACCTGCAATGGCCACTTCGGGCTTGATGGTCGAACCCGGCGCGTAGAGGCCGCGCAAGACGCGGTTGAACAGCGGCCGATCGATGGAGTCGTGCAGCGCCGCGTATTCCTTGAAGCTGATTCCGGTGACGAACAGGTTCGGGTCGAAGCTGGGCTTGCTGACCATTGCCAGCACTTCTCCGGTCGACGGGTCGAGAGCGACCACTGAACCACGACGATCGCCCAAGGCTTCCTCCGCCGCTTCCTGGAGTTTGACGTCCAGGCTCAGGACAATGTTTTTGCCGGGGATCGGATCGGTGTGTTTGAGCACTCGCAGTACGCGGCCCTGCGCATTGGTTTCAACTTCTTCGTAACCCACTTGGCCGTGCAATTCGGACTCGTAGAATTTTTCGATGCCAGTCTTGCCGATGGATTGGGTGCCGCGGTACTCCACCGTGTCGAGGGCCTTGGATTCTTTTTCATTGATACGACCGACGTAGCCGATCGAATGCGCGAAGTGTGCGCCCATCGGGTAATGGCGGACGAACTGGGGCTCGACATCGATCCCCGGCAGTCGGAACTCGTTGACCGCTAGTACTGCGATTTGCTGCTCACTGAGCTCGTAGAACAGGGTGACCGGCACGAACGGATGGCGTGTCTGCTTCATTGCCTTGTCGAACAGTGTCCGGTCCTCGGCGGGCAAGTGCAGGAGGTTGACCACCTCATCGAGTTCTTCTTTGACGTCGGAGGCGCGTTCACGGGTGATGGTCAGGTTGAAGCTGGGGCGGTTGTCTGCGAGGACGACACCGTTGCGGTCGTAGATCAGCCCTCTCGTGGGGGTGATAGGCAGGACATGTACGCGGTTGTTTTCGGAGATGGTCGAGTGATAGTCGAATTCGACCACTTGCAACACATACATGCGCACCATGAGTGCGCAGGAAATGGCGGCGACGAACAAGGCGCAGGCAGTCAGCCGCTTGTTGACCAGGCGCGTCTCTTTTTCGTGATCCTTGATGGGTATCGGTTCGGGCATTTCTGCAGCAGCTCTTTGACTAAAAAGGGGGGGCCGATCCGTAGGCTTGAAATCAGTCCGTAAAAAACGAGCTGCACCATACCAAAAACCGTGCGGTCACTTTACCGCGATTTTCTCGAACGGTTGTCCTTGAGGGCCAGAACGACAATCGGCTCTTTGTCTGAGTCGTGCGTTTTGCTCAAGATTGAGATTCCGATTCATGCATTTCTCTTGCAGATGGGCCTATAGATACTGGGTGCATGTCATTCCATTTTGTTGTTTTGGAGTCTTTTCATGCATCCACGATTTCAACGATTACTCGGCTCGAATGGGTTTTCCATCGGACTGGAACTGCTGCTGGATAACGACTGGTCCAGCGATGGACAGCGGCTACGGATTGAGGAGGAGCGGCCTTTCGGTGTCCACGATTTGAAGCAGCACGCGGCGATGGCACGATTGGCTGACAACGCCGGTTATCGAGCACTTTGGGTACGTGATGTACCGGTTTATGAACCCAACTTTGGCGATGCCGCCCAGGTCTTTGAAACCTTTTCCTACCTTGGGTATTTGGCCGGGATCACCGAGAACACCATGCTGGGTACGGCGGCGGTTGTGCTGCCGTTGCGTCAGCCTTGGCTAACGCTCAAGGCCGCCACCAGTGTCGATGAATTGAGTGACGGACGTCTGCTCCTTGGGGTCGCCAGTGGTGACCGTCCGATGGAGTATCCGCTGTTTGGGGTGGACTACGATCAGCGCGGGTAGATCTTTCGCGACACGGTTGAGCTATTGCGCATCCAAGGTGAAGGCCGCTTGCCCGAAGGTGCTCGTCTGTTGCCGGAGCGAGATCAGCCGGTGCCCTTGCTGGTTGCGGGTCTTGGTCAACAATCCCCGGCCTGGATTGGCCAACACATGGATGGCTGGCTCGCCGATCCGGGTACTCCGGATGAGCATCGGCACCGAGCGGGACTGTGGCAGGAAGTCGGAGGCGATAAACCCTACATCAGCTTCGTTCACCTGGATCTATCCGCCAACCCTCATGCACCGTTGCGACGTGTGCGTTTCGGCGGCAGTTGTGGACGGTTGGCATTGATTAATGAGCTTCAGGCGCTGCGTGACGCGGGGGTTCAGCATGTCGGCTTGCATTTGCGCAGTAGCGAGCGACCCGTTGCTGAAATTATTGAAGAGATCGCTGAATACGTTCTGCCGAAGTTTCACTAACGGTGCTGCTAGAACCAGGAATAGCCGTCGGGGCAATCCCTGTTTTTGTCACGCCACTTTCCTGCGGACAAAACAAAACCCCAACCGCTTTCGCAATTGGGGTTTCGGAATTTAATCTTGACGATGACCTACTCTCACATGGGGAAACCCCACACTACCATCGGCGATGCATCGTTTCACTGCTGAGTTCGGGATGGGATCAGGTGGTTCCAATGCTCTATGGTCGTCAAGAAATTCGGTAGCCAGGTCGTGGGCCTTTTCAGGTTCACGCTCCAGCGAATGGGTATGCGATAGTTTGGTGTTTTGTGAGTATCTCGAACTTTCGGTTCGTTTCGTCTTCACACACCGCAATCTGGCTTTTACGCTCAAATTGCTTGGGTGTTATATGGTCAAGCCTCACGGGCAATTAGTATTGGTTAGCTCAACGCCTCACAGCGCTTACACACCCAACCTATCAACGTCGTAGTCTTCGACGGCCCTTCAGGGGACTCAAGGTCCCAGTGAGATCTCATCTTGAGGCTAGTTTCCCGCTTAGATGCTTTCAGCGGTTATCTATTCCGAACATAGCTACCCGGCAATGCCACTGGCGTGACAACCGGAACACCAGAGGTTCGTCCACTCCGGTCCTCTCGTACTAGGAGCAGCCCCTCTCAAATCTCAAACGTCCACGGCAGATAGGGACCGAACTGTCTCACGACGTTCTAAACCCAGCTCGCGTACCACTTTAAATGGCGAACAGCCATACCCTTGGGACCGGCTTCAGCCCCAGGATGTGATGAGCCGACATCGAGGTGCCAAACACCGCCGTCGATATGAACTCTTGGGCGGTATCAGCCTGTTATCCCCGGAGTACCTTTTATCCGTTGAGCGATGGCCCTTCCATACAGAACCACCGGATCACTAAGACCTACTTTCGTACCTGCTCGACGTGTCTGTCTCGCAGTCAAGCGCGCTTTTGCCTTTATACTCTACGACCGATTTCCGACCGGTCTGAGCGCACCTTCGTACTCCTCCGTTACTCTTTAGGAGGAGACCGCCCCAGTCAAACTACCCACCATACACTGTCCTCGATCCGGATAACGGACCTGAGTTAGAACCTCAAAGTTGCCAGGGTGGTATTTCAAGGTTGGCTCCACGCGAACTGGCGTCCACGCTTCAAAGCCTCCCACCTATCCTACACAAGCAAATTCAAAGTCCAGTGCAAAGCTATAGTAAAGGTTCACGGGGTCTTTCCGTCTAGCCGCGGATACACTGCATCTTCACAGCGATTTCAATTTCACTGAGTCTCGGGTGGAGACAGCGCCGCCATCGTTACGCCATTCGTGCAGGTCGGAACTTACCCGACAAGGAATTTCGCTACCTTAGGACCGTTATAGTTACGGCCGCCGTTTACCGGGGCTTCGATCAAGAGCTTCGCGTTAGCTAACCCCATCAATTAACCTTCCGGCACCGGGCAGGCGTCACACCCTATACGTCCACTTTCGTGTTTGCAGAGTGCTGTGTTTTTAATAAACAGTCGCAGCGGCCTGGTATCTTCGACCGGCATGGGCTTACGCAGTAAATGCTTCACCCTCACCGGCGCACCTTCTCCCGAAGTTACGGTGCCATTTTGCCTAGTTCCTTCACCCGAGTTCTCTCAAGCGCCTTGGTATTCTCTACCCAACCACCTGTGTCGGTTTGGGGTACGGTTCCTGGTTACCTGAAGCTTAGAAGCTTTTCTTGGAAGCATGGCATCAACCACTTCGTGTTCTAAAAGAACACTCGTCATCAGCTCTCGGCCTTAGAATCCCGGATTTACCTAAGATTCCAGCCTACCACCTTAAACTTGGACAACCAACGCCAAGCTGGCCTAGCCTTCTCCGTCCCTCCATCGCAATAACCAGAAGTACAGGAATATTAACCTGTTTTCCATCGACTACGCTTTTCAGCCTCGCCTTAGGGACCGACTAACCCTGCGTCGATTAACGTTGCGCAGGAAACCTTGGTCTTTCGGCGTGGGTGTTTTTCACACCCATTGTCGTTACTCATGTCAGCATTCGCACTTCTGATACCTCCAGCAAGCTTCTCAACTCACCTTCACAGGCTTACAGAACGCTCCTCTACCGCATCACCTAAGTGATACCCGTAGCTTCGGTGTATGGTTTGAGCCCCGTTACATCTTCCGCGCAGGCCGACTCGACTAGTGAGCTATTACGCTTTCTTTAAAGGGTGGCTGCTTCTAAGCCAACCTCCTAGCTGTCTAAGCCTTCCCACATCGTTTCCCACTTAACCATAACTTTGGGACCTTAGCTGACGGTCTGGGTTGTTTCCCTTTTCACGACGGACGTTAGCACCCGCCGTGTGTCTCCCATGCTCGGCACTTGTAGGTATTCGGAGTTTGCATCGGTTTGGTAAGTCGGGATGACCCCCTAGCCGAAACAGTGCTCTACCCCCTACAGTGATACATGAGGCGCTACCTAAATAGCTTTCGAGGAGAACCAGCTATCTCCGAGCTTGATTAGCCTTTCACTCCGATCCACAGGTCATCCGCTAACTTTTCAACGGTAGTCGGTTCGGTCCTCCAGTTAGTGTTACCCAACCTTCAACCTGCCCATGGATAGATCGCCCGGTTTCGGGTCTATTCCCAGCGACTAGACGCCCTATTAAGACTCGCTTTCGCTACGCCTCCCCTATTCGGTTAAGCTCGCCACTGAAAATAAGTCGCTGACCCATTATACAAAAGGTACGCAGTCACCCAACAAAGTGGGCTCCCACTGCTTGTACGCATACGGTTTCAGGATCTATTTCACTCCCCTCTCCGGGGTTCTTTTCGCCTTTCCCTCACGGTACTAGTTCACTATCGGTCAGTCAGTAGTATTTAGCCTTGGAGGATGGTCCCCCCATATTCAGACAAAGTTTCTCGTGCTCCGTCCTACTCGATTTCATGACTAAGAGATTTTCGCGTACAGGGCTATCACCCACTATGGCCGCACTTTCCAGAGCGTTCCGCTAATCTCAAAGCCACTTAAGGGCTAGTCCCCGTTCGCTCGCCACTACTAAGGGAATCTCGGTTGATTTCTTTTCCTCAGGGTACTTAGATGTTTCAGTTCCCCTGGTTCGCCTCTTAAGCCTATGTATTCAGCTTAAGATAACCATCTTATGATGGCTGGGTTCCCCCATTCAGACATCTCCGGATCAAAGTCTGTTTGCCAACTCCCCGAAGCTTTTCGCAGGCTACCACGTCTTTCATCGCCTCTGACTGCCAAGGCATCCACCGTATGCGCTTCTTCACTTGACCATATAACCCCAAGCAATCTGGTTATACTGTGAAGACGACATTCGCCGAAAATTCGATAATACTCAATTAAGAGCAACTCACAAATTTTACCTTAGCCTGATCCGTTACCAGTGAAAGTAACGTTCAGTCTATCTTTCTATCACATACCCAAATTTTTAAAGAACGATCTAATCAAAGACTAGAAATCAATATTCACTTCAGAATATTCATTTCTAAACTCTAACAGCAGAAGCAGTTAATGGTGGAGCCAAACGGGATCGAACCGTTGACCTCCTGCGTGCAAGGCAGGCGCTCTCCCAGCTGAGCTATGGCCCCATACAAAATTGGTGGGTCTGGGCAGATTCGAACTGCCGACCTCACCCTTATCAGGGGTGCGCTCTAACCAACTGAGCTACAGACCCAATTTCGAGCGCGTAACTGTTAGCTGTGAGCTATCAGCTTGGAGCTTAAAGCTGCTTCTATCGTCTTCTTCAATGAATCAAGCAATTCGTGTGGGAACTTATGGAGCAGCTGATGTCGTCGATTAAGGAGGTGATCCAGCCGCAGGTTCCCCTACGGCTACCTTGTTACGACTTCACCCCAGTCATGAATCACACCGTGGTAACCGTCCTCCCGAAGGTTAGACTAGCTACTTCTGGTGCAACCCACTCCCATGGTGTGACGGGCGGTGTGTACAAGGCCCGGGAACGTATTCACCGCGACATTCTGATTCGCGATTACTAGCGATTCCGACTTCACGCAGTCGAGTTGCAGACTGCGATCCGGACTACGATCGGTTTTCTGGGATTAGCTCCACCTCGCGGCTTGGCAACCCTCTGTACCGACCATTGTAGCACGTGTGTAGCCCAGGCCGTAAGGGCCATGATGACTTGACGTCATCCCCACCTTCCTCCGGTTTGTCACCGGCAGTCTCCTTAGAGTGCCCACCATTACGTGCTGGTAACTAAGGACAAGGGTTGCGCTCGTTACGGGACTTAACCCAACATCTCACGACACGAGCTGACGACAGCCATGCAGCACCTGTCTCAATGTTCCCGAAGGCACCAATCCATCTCTGGAAAGTTCATTGGATGTCAAGGCCTGGTAAGGTTCTTCGCGTTGCTTCGAATTAAACCACATGCTCCACCGCTTGTGCGGGCCCCCGTCAATTCATTTGAGTTTTAACCTTGCGGCCGTACTCCCCAGGCGGTCAACTTAATGCGTTAGCTGCGCCACTAAGAGCTCAAGGCTCCCAACGGCTAGTTGACATCGTTTACGGCGTGGACTACCAGGGTATCTAATCCTGTTTGCTCCCCACGCTTTCGCACCTCAGTGTCAGTATCAGTCCAGGTGGTCGCCTTCGCCACTGGTGTTCCTTCCTATATCTACGCATTTCACCGCTACACAGGAAATTCCACCACCCTCTACCATACTCTAGCTTGTCAGTTTTGAATGCAGTTCCCAGGTTGAGCCCGGGGATTTCACATCCAACTTAACAAACCACCTACGCGCGCTTTACGCCCAGTAATTCCGATTAACGCTTGCACCCTCTGTATTACCGCGGCTGCTGGCACAGAGTTAGCCGGTGCTTATTCTGTCGGTAACGTCAAAACACTAACGTATTAGGTTAATGCCCTTCCTCCCAACTTAAAGTGCTTTACAATCCGAAGACCTTCTTCACACACGCGGCATGGCTGGATCAGGCTTTCGCCCATTGTCCAATATTCCCCACTGCTGCCTCCCGTAGGAGTCTGGACCGTGTCTCAGTTCCAGTGTGACTGATCATCCTCTCAGACCAGTTACGGATCGTCGCCTTGGTGAGCCATTACCTCACCAACTAGCTAATCCGACCTAGGCTCATCTGATAGCGCAAGGCCCGAAGGTCCCCTGCTTTCTCCCGTAGGACGTATGCGGTATTAGCGTCCGTTTCCGAGCGTTATCCCCCACTACCAGGCAGATTCCTAGGCATTACTCACCCGTCCGCCGCTCGCCACCAAGTACAAGTACCCGTGCTGCCGCTCGACTTGCATGTGTTAGGCCTGCCGCCAGCGTTCAATCTGAGCCATGATCAAACTCTTCAGTTCAAACATCTTTGGGTTTTTAAGAAACCCTAAACTTGGCTCAGCAATCGTTGGTTACATCTTTGATTTCTCGCGGAGTAACTTGTGATGCTGATAATCTTGTTGACTATCAGTCTGACTCCACAAGCACCCACACGAATTGCTTGATTCAGTTGTTAAAGAGCGGTTGGTTAAGATCTTTCGTCTCAACCGAGGCGCGCATTCTACAGCAGCCTCTGTTGCTGTCAAGCGGTTATTTTCAGAAGTTTTCAAAGTTTCCTTTGCAACTTCAACCACTTGCGCTTCCGATCTCTCGTTAGCGGGAGGCGAATTCTACAGCGTTACTCGCTGCTGTCAACACCTCTTTTTCTCCGCTTTCGACCGAGAAGATCGAACCGTCAATCAAGCTAAACAACCCTGCCTGATCAACTCCTTCTGGGCTTCGATAAACTGAAGCAACTCGCTGCCGAAAACTGCGTAACTCTTTGTTTACCAAGGAGTTTTCCGTTTCGACTGCGCCGGAAGTGGGGCGAATTATAGACTTCCAGAATCTGCCGTCAACCCCTAATTTGGCTTTTCTACCAGGACGCTCAAAATCATCGCTTATATATAGACGCAACCGTCACGAATGCGCAGTATATTGCCCAACACACAAAGCAACACTACTTCGGACGATGCCACGCAAATGAATGACCATCCCCGCAGCCTCGCCTCGACCCTGTTCTCGGTTGGCCTGCTATTAATAGCCATGGCGTCGATCCAGTCCGGCGCGTCACTGGCTAAAAGCATGTTCCCGATTATCGGCGCTCAAGGGACCACCACCCTGCGGCTGATCTTCGCCAGCGTGATCATGCTCGTCCTTTTACGCCCATGGCGGGCAAAGCTCACCGCAAAGTCCCTGCGGACCGTCATCGTCTACGGGATGGCACTGGGCGGCATGAACTTCCTCTTCTATATGTCTCTGCGCACCGTCCCCCTGGGGATTGCCGTAGCTCTGGAGTTCACCGGACCACTGGCGGTGGCTATCTATGCTTCACGCCGCGCGATCGACTTTTTGTGGATAGCCCTCGCTGCCATCGGCTTGCTGCTATTAATACCGACAGGAGCGACCACTGCGGGAATCGACCTGGTAGGTGCCGGTTATGCCTTGGGCGCGGGTGTCTGCTGGGCAGTGTACATCCTGTTCGGCCAGAAGGCCGGCGCCGACAATGGGGTGCAGACCGCAGCTCTGGGAGTGATGATTGCCGCACTGTTCGTCGCCCCTATCGGCATTGTCCATGCCGGTGCCGCCCTGCTAACTCCGTCATTGATCCCCGTGGCCATCGCTGTCGCACTTCTGTCCACCGCCGTGCCCTACACGCTGGAGATGGTCGCTCTGACCCGAATGCCAACCCGGACCTTCGGCACATTGATGAGCATTGAACCCGCTTTCGGCGCGCTGTCAGGTTTGCTGTTCCTCCACGAGTACCTCACGCTGTCACAGTGGATGGCGATCATGTGCATCATTCTGGCTTCCGTCGGAGCGACCATGACCATGGGAAGCGCTGCCAAGCCTGCGGTCGCGGCGGATTGATACAGGATTTGACGCAGTTCTGGTATTTGCCGCTCAATTAGGCCATGTTTAGGCCCGTAACCCAGTGCCAGACATGGATTTTTCAGGATAGGGATATCAGAACGCTTCAATTGAAAGCGAATGCAGCCAGACCCGGGCACGAGATCCGGGAACGGTATAAGGACAGTAATGAAACGAATTTTGCTACTGATCGCCGTACTTGCAGTTGCGGGCTGCGCGGCGACATCGAAAACAGAAGTCAAACATGGCAAAAAAGGGCTGCATATCAACTGTTCAGGGCTCTCCTCATCCTGGGACAAGTGCTACACCAGCGCCGCCAACTCGTGCGCGCCCAAGGGTTACAAGGTCATCGCCAAGTCGGGGGATGCCGTGGAAGAGCCAGGCGATTATCCATTTGGTCTCAACCCTGCCGGTTATACCAGCCGAAGCATGATCGTTATCTGCAAGTAGATTGATGCCGCCCGGCAATCTGGCGGCCAATCTCATGATGACTGGACTTCAGCACGGTGCGCTGAATGTCTGGAGTGGCCAACATTCGCGCCACCACCAACGCACCGATGCATTGCGACAGCACCGACCATGCCAGGCTGTCGCTTTCCAGGATCCTCGCCCAACTCTCCTGCAGCTGACAAATCCAGATCTCCGCCTGCTGGCGAATAGCGATATCTGAACGGGCAATTTCGGCTCCCAATACAGGTAACGCACAACCGGACTCCGGGTGCTCGACATGGGCCATGCTCAGATAGTGCTTCAGGCAACGTTCCAGTCTGTCGCGATCCTGATCAGCCCCCAATCGCTCCAGGCTTTGGCACAACTCGCGCTCGACGATCGAGGCGAACAGTTCGTCCTTCGAGGAAAAATGACTGTAGAAAGCAGCGCCACTCAAGCCGATCGCCTTCATCAGCCCGTCGACACCTACTGTGGAAAAACCGGACTTTTTGGCCGACACCGCGCTGCTTGTCAGCAGTTTCTCTCTTGTTTCCAGCTTGTGATTGGCCGAGTAACGCATTGCCTTGCCCTCAGGATTGACCGTCTTGACGCATACCAAATCCTAGCATAACGTTCGTTCAGTTAACGATCGTTTAGCAAAGGGGATCTACCCATGAACAACATGAAGGTCGTACTGGTTGTCGGCGCAGGTGATGCAACCGGCGGCGCCATAGCCAAGCGCTTTGCCCAGGAAGGTTTCGTTGCCTGCGTCACCCGTCGCAGCGCTGACAAACTCCAGCCGTTGGTTGATGCAATCAAGGCCAATGGCGGTGACGCCCACGGATTTGCCTGTGATGCACGCAAGGAAGAGGACGTGATTGCGCTGGTCGAGCAGATTGAAACCGAGATAGGCCCCATCGAGGCGTTCGTTTTCAACATCGGCGCCAATGTGCCGTGCAGCATTCTCGAAGAAACCGCCCGCAAGTATTTCAAGATCTGGGAAATGGCCTGTTTCTCGGGTTTTCTCAATGCTCGTGAAGTGGCCAAGCGGATGGCCAAGCGCCAACGCGGTACGATTCTGTTCACCGGTGCCACCGCTGGCCTGCGCGGGGCGGCGGGGTTTGCAGCGTTCGCCGGCGCCAAGCACGGAATTCGCGCACTGGCTCAAAGCATGGCCCGCGAACTGGGGCCGATGAACATTCATGTCGCCCATGTCGTAGTCGACGGCGCCATCGATACTGACTTCATTCGCAACAGCTTTCCGGAAAAGTACGCGACCAAGGACGAGGACGGCATCCTCAATCCCGAACACATCGCCGAGAACTATTGGTACTTGCACAGCCAGCCGCGGGACGCCTGGACTTTCGAGCTGGATCTGCGCCCCTGGAACGAACGCTGGTAAGCCCTCCTCCCCTACAACAATAAGCAGAGCGCACCGACCATGAGCAAAACCGTGGAGTTCTTTTTCGATCTGGGCAGCCCCGCCACCTACCTGGCGTACACCCAACTGCCGAAAATCTGCAAGCAGACCGACAGCCAGCTGATCTACAAACCGATGCTGCTGGGTGGGGTCTTCAAAGCCACCGGCAACGCGTCACCGGCAACCATCCCGGCCAAAGGTCGCTACATGTTTCAGGACCTGGACCGCTACGCAAAACGTTACGGCGTACCACTAAAGTTCAACCCCCACTTTCCTATCAATACCCTGATGCTCATGCGTGCCGTCACGGGTATGCAGCTGCGTCATCCCGAACGCTTCCACGCGTTTATCGATTGCCTGTTCTACGCACTCTGGGTCGAGGGACGCAACCTCGATGATCCGGCGACTGTTGCAGCCGTGCTGTCGCAAAACGGGTTCGATCCGAACGAGGTACTGGCGCTCACCGCCGACGAAGAAGTCAAAGCTGCTCTCAAGGACAACACCGAGAAAGCGGTCCTACGAGGTGTATTCGGCGCACCGTGCATGTTTGTCGGTGATCAGATGTTCTTCGGTCAGGATCGGCTGGACTTCGTCCTTGAGGCCCTGAGTTAAATCTCGATGACCAAGCGACCTTGAGCCGCTCCATTAGCGAGCAGTTCATGGGCAGCCCCGGCGGTTTGCAATGTGAACTGCCGCGGGTCGAGTAACGGCCTCAGCTGACCGGCCTCAATCAACTTAGCGGCGTCCCGAAGAATCTGCCCGTGATGCTCGCCTCCCTTGCCGGTCAACAATGGCAACAAGGTAAACACCCCGGAGTAGGTCGCGCCCCGAAACGACAGCGGCGCCAAACTGTGTTGCCCCCATCCGAGACAGCTCACAACATGCCCCTCGTAAACCCGAGACGTGCATGAGCAGCCTGCCCCGAACGAATCTTTGCATCCAACGGGTTCACCCCGCTGGCTTTGATCCTGACCAACACCTGACCCGGTCCAGGCACGGGTCGCTGGATGGTAGCCAAGCGTAAAGGCCCATTGGCCGAATCAACAATCAGAGCACGCATTTCAAATGAGTCAGTCATTTCGCAAATTCCCGTAAGAGGTGGCTGTAGGACCGACCTTCCTCTCACTCACTCATGCCGATAAGACGCTATATCGCGGCCGTGGACGTGGCTGAACACAGTTTCCAATCAGGACGCGAAACCGTTGCCGGCAACATGAAGATCGGTTCCTCCGTCAGTTTCGGGCGCTTGCAGATTGCACCGCGACTCCCAGAGTTTCTGCAACAACACTCCCAGGTTCAGATAGACCTTCAACTCAGTGATCAGAATCAGGACCTGCTCAGCGAAGGCCTGGACGTTACGTTCAGAATCGGCGAGTTGACAGACAGCGGCCTCATCGCCCGCCGCATCGGCACCACCCACCGGGTGACGGTCGCTGCGCCAGGCTATCTCAAGCAACACGGCCAGCCGACAACACCGGAAGAACTGCGCGGACACAATTGCCTGCAATTCAACCTGCTGAACAGTCAGAACCTATGGATTTATGGGCGAGGCGCCCAACGTCACGAAGTGCGAATCAAGGGCAATGCGCAAAGCAACAACTCCGAGGCAATCCGCGAGTTGGTGCTGGGAGGACTGGGGATTGCGTTGTCGCCGGTGTGGTTGTTCAGTGAGGATCTGAACGCCGGTCGAGTGACCGCGATTTTGCAGGACTACACCGCGCAGTCGCTGCCGATTCATGCCGTGTCCCCGGCGAATCGTCGCCAATCCGCCAGGGTCAAAGCCTTTGTCGACTACATGAGTCAGGCGCTCGAAACAACGCCTGAACTCCAACCGATCAAATAGCCGCAGTGCGGGTGTTCAGCCACTCGAGGGCCGCGCCATCCAGCAACGGGCTCAAGCGCTCGCGCACCTCGGCGTGATAAGCGTTGAACCACTGCTTCTCGTCCAACGTCAGCAGCGACGGTTCCAGGCAACGGGTGTCGATCGGGCACAGGGTCAGGGTTTCGAATTTCAGGAACTCGCCGAACTCGCTCTTGCCCGCTTCGGTGTTCAACACCAGGTTCTCGATCCGCACACCCCAACGGCCTGGGCGATAAGTACCCGGTTCGATCGACGTGATCATGCCCGGTTGCATCGCGGTTTGCGGGGCTGCGGCGGCCTGATAGGCGATGACCTGCGGACCTTCGTGCACGTTGAGGAAGTAGCCGACGCCATGACCGGTGCCGTGTCCGTAATCTACGCTTTCGGCCCAGATCGGCGCGCGGGCAATCGAATCGAGCAACGGCGAGAGAATGCCACGAGGGAATTGAGCTCGGGACAACGCAATGACGCCTTTAAGCACCCGCGTGCAATCACGTTTCTGCTCATCCGTCGGCGTACCGACCGGCACCATCCGCGTGATGTCGGTGGTCCCCCCCAAGTATTGACCGCCGGAGTCGATCAGCAACAGACCATCGCCCTCGATCACCGCGTGCTCTTCTTCGGTGGCGTGGTAGTGCGGCATCGCTCCATTGGCATTGAAGGCGGCAATGGTGTTGAAACTGAGCGAAACGTACCCGGGACGTCGAGTACGCGCGGCCGTCAGGTGTTCGTCGATGGTCAGCTCAGTGATGCGTTCAGAACCCAACGCCGTGTCCAGCCAGGTGAAGAATTCGCACAACGCTGCGCCGTCCTGCTCCATGGCCTGACGAATATGCTCGGCATCGGCCAGGCTCTTCTGTGATTTGGCCAAGGTGGTCGGGTTCAGACCTTCGACCAGTTTTACGCCGCTGTTCAGGTTATCCAGCAAACCGGCCGTCACGCGCGCCGGATCGACTTGCAGGCTTGCGCCACTCGGCACCGCACGCAAGGCGTCTGCCACTTCGCTGTAATCGCGCAGGGTCACGCCGTCCTGTTCGAGGACCGCACGCAGCTCGGCATCGACCTTGCTCAGGGCCACGAACAGGGTGGCCTGCTCCTGGCTGATCAAGGCGAAGGAAACGAACACCGGGTTGAACGACACGTCGCCGCCACGCAGGTTGAACAGCCAGGCGATGTCATCGAGGGTTGCGATGAAGTGCCAGTCAGCGTCACGACCCTTCAAGACCTCACGCAGTTTGGCGATTTTTTCACCACGGCTGACGGTCGCTTGAGGCGGCAAGTGTTGATAGATCGGCTCGTTCGGCAGTGTCGGACGGTCACTCCAGACTTCGCTCAACAGGTCGACGTCGGTACGCAGACGCGCACCGCGCTCTTCGAGTTTGCCACCCAGCGTACGCGCCGACGCCACGGCCATTACCGCACCGTCCACCGCGACCACGCCGCCTTCAGGAGTTTGCTCGGCCAGCCAGTCCAGCGGGCCTGGCTGACCCGGTTGCAGCTTGACCAGTTCGATGCCGCTGCCGTTGAGTTCCTTGGTCGCTTGTTCCCAATAACGGCTGTCGGCCCAGACACCGGCAAAGTCAGGGGTAACGATCAGTGTGCCGACCGAACCATGAAAGCCCGACAACCACTGACGCCCTTGCCAATAGCCCGGCAGGTATTCGGACAGGTGCGGATCGGCCGACGGCACCAGCAGGGCATGAATGCCCTCCCGGCTCATCAGTTCGCGGGTTTGCGCCAGGCGCTCGGGCACCGATCCATTGATCGAAAGCTGCGTACTCATCATGTCTCCTGCTAATCACTTCATCATTATTGTTGAGTGCCGATCAACGCCGGCACTTTCAGGCCTTACTGCCAGAATGCCGGGGCACTGGCGCAGGCTGCTTTAATCAGTTGTACCGCTTGGTCGATGTCCTGCTCGGTGGTGAACCGGCCAAGACTCAAGCGGATGGTGCGACTCGCCGAGCGGGCGTCATGCCCCAGGGCCAGCAGCACATGGGAAGGCGCATTGCTGGCGGAGTTACAGGCCGAGGTCGCGGAAAATGCGATCGAGTTGCTCAGCGCCGCGGAATTGAACTCTCCTTCGTTGAAGGTCAGGCTCAGGGTATGGGGAATGCGCTGGGTCAGGCTGCCATTGAGCCGAACGCCGGGGATGCCCAGCAGTTGTTCGAGCAAGCGTTCGCGTAGCCGCACGATCGTGGCTTTTTCTTCCTCGAACCCGACCGCCGCCAAGGCGAAGGCCACGCCCATGGCGGCGATCTGGTGAGTCGCCAGGGTCCCGGAACGCAAACCGCCCTCGTGACCGCCACCGTGAATCTGCGCCTGCAAACGTTGCTGCGCGCGTGGGCCGACGTACAGGGCGCCGATGCCTTTGGGGCCGTAAATCTTGTGCGCCGAAAACGACATCAGGTCCACTGGCAATGCAGCAAGATCGATCGCGACTTTGCCCGCGCCCTGAGCCGCATCGACATGGAACAACGCATCACGATCACGCACGATCTGGCCGATGGCCGCGATGTCATTGACCGTGCCCAGTTCGTTGTTGACCAGCATCAGCGACACCAGAAAGGTGTCTTCGCGCATTGCCTCGCTGACCGCTTGCGGAGTAATCAGCCCCTCTGCGTCAGGCACCAGATAAGTCACGGCAACACCGGCGTCCTGCAACTGCTTCGCCGTGTCGAGGATGGCCTTGTGTTCGATCTGGCTGGTGATGATGTGGCCGCCGGACACCCCGCGAGCCTGGGCCACGCCCTTGAGAGCAAGGTTGTTCGATTCGGTGGCACCGGAGGTCCAGACGATCTGTTCCGCCTGGGCGCCGACCAGTTCGGCGACCTGACGCCGCGCCTGCTCGACCGTCTGCCGGGCCTGTTGGCCGAAGGCATGGGAGCTGGACGCCGGGTTGCCGAAGTTTCCGTTGAAACCCAGACACTCGACCATGACCTTGATGACCCGCTCATCCACCGGCGTGGTGGCGGCATAGTCGAAATACAGAGGACGTTTATTCATAGAGAACTCGCAGAGCATGTTCCGGGATCAGGAGGCTCGTCACTGAACCATCAAGGCGCAACCTCGTGAGCTGCGCTGATCGTTCAGTGCGTTAGAAATACCTGATCGGAGGCCGTTAAAGAAGAACAACTTCATTTAAAAGTGCGTAGGAACGCTCCTGAAGTCGAGCTTAACAGGCATCGGCCAACCGGTTGAAGCGATGTGTCAGCTAAAGCTCTCGAGCATCAATGGATACAGCGAAGCCACCAACAGCAAGGCCATGCCCCAGTTGAACAGCCGCAACCAGCGACGATCCTTCAACACATTGCGCAACAACGTGCCGCAACCGGCCCAGACGCCAACGCTCGGCAGGTTGATCACGGCAAAGACCGCGGCAATCACGATCACATTGGTGAAGTAGCCCTGCATTGGCGTGTAGGTGCTGATGGCACCGATCGCCATGATCCACGCCTTGGGATTGACCCACTGAAACGCCGCCGCCCCCAGATAGCTTATCGGTTTGCTGTCGCCCTTTTCACTCTCGGAAACCGGACCTGAATGGGCGATTTTCCACGCCAGATACAGCAAGTACGCCGCGCCGACGTAACGCAGCACCGTATAGAGCAATGGATAGGTCTTAAACACCGCGCCCAGACCGAAACCAACTGCCACGACGAGCACGAAGAAGCCGCAAGTGATGCCCAACATGTGCGGGATGGTGCGGTGAAAGCCGAAGTTCACGCCCGATGCCAGCAACATGGTGTTGTTGGGGCCGGGAGTAATTGAGGTGACGAGAGCAAACAGGGCGAAGCCCATCAGCAGGTCGAGCGAGAGCGTCATGAGCGGCAGTCCAATCAGAGTCAGTCAGGTAATGACCCTATCGCACGCCCCGGGGGAAACCCATGGACAGTTACGTGAAACTTCGAGCAGTACAGTTTACGATCAGCTAGGACGACCGTGAAGCTGTACAGCACGTTCTGCGTTCATTTCGCCCTGCTTGTCGAAACTGAACGATTTTTGCGGCTGGCCGAGCAATTCGGCTTTTTTCGCATGGTACTCGTCGAAGGACAAACCACGACGATTCAAGGCTTCCAACGCCAGTTCGCGACTTTCTTCTGCGGTGTACGGCCGCAATTCAGGCGAAACATGACTGGCGCATCCGGCGAGAACGGAGACCGCGAGCAGCAAGAAAGTGGCGATTAGAGGTTTCATCTGTGGCGTCCTGGCATCTGGGTTCGGGGCAATGAACACAGGCTACTCGCGCCCTTCGATGGGCAGAAATCAACGCTCTCGATAGTGGCTATCGAATTTGGCTAACGACGCTTAGCCAGTCAGTCACATATCTCCAAACGATCTATAAATATTAATTTAAGGTCTTTTACGGAATAACAACGAGCCTCTATAACAACTTCATCGCCTCCACGCACTGTTGCTCACGCAACTGTTTGCCACGCAACAGTCATTCAACAAACAGCCCTCGAAATCGCACAGCGTTAACTGACCGATGCGCTGCAAGCCCCGTAAAACGGGGCCTGTATGGATTGGTACAGCTCTTGCTCAAGTCAGTGACTCTTCACTGCTCGCTGAGCAACTGTTTAAAAAGGAACTGATCATGTCGCGTCCATTGAAAGTCGTTGCCCTCTCCGGCGGTACCTGGCGTCCGTCTCGCACGCTGGTGTTGACCCAAGCGTTATTGGCCGAGTTGGCCGAGCAGTTACCGATCGAGAGCAAGCAGATCGAGTTGGGCGACATCGCCCGGCCACTGGGCGCCGCGCTGTCGCGCCAGGAATTGAGCGCCGAGATCGAAGCCGAGCTGCAAGCGATCGAGAACGCCGACTTGCTGATCGTCACCGCGCCGGTTTATCGCGGTTCCTACCCTGGCCTGCTCAAGCACCTGTTCGACCTGATCGACCTCAACGCGCTGATCGACACGCCCGTGTTGCTGGCCGCCACCGGTGGCAGCGAACGGCATGCGCTGGTGCTCGATCATCAGTTGCGGCCGCTGTTCAGTTTCTTCCAGGCCCTGACCTTGCCGATTGGCGTCTACGCCACCGAAGCCGATTTCGCCAATTACCAAATAACCAGTGAGCCCTTGAAGGCCCGCATTCGTCTTGCTGCAGAACGCGCTGCGCCGTTGTTTGGCGTCCCCCCCAAAAATCTGCTGAAAATCGCTTAAGGATTTCTTCATGGATGTTTTCTGGTTCCTGCCGACCCACGGCGACGGCCATTACCTGGGCACCACTCAGGGCGCGCGCCCGGTGACCCTCAACTACCTCAAACAAGTGGCGCAAGCCGCTGACAGCCTTGGCTACCACGGCGTGCTGATTCCTACCGGGCGCTCCTGCGAGGATTCGTGGGTGATCGCCTCGGCGCTGGTGCCGCTGACCGAACGCCTGCGGTATCTGGTGGCGATCCGCCCCGGGATCATCTCGCCGACGGTTTCGGCACGCATGGCCGCCACGCTGGATCGGCTGTCCAATGGCCGTTTGCTGATTAATGTGGTGACCGGCGGTGATCCGGATGAAAACCGCGGTGACGGCATCTTCCTCGATCACAGCGAACGCTACGAAGTCACCGACGAATTCCTGCAAATCTGGCGCCGCGTGCTGCAAGGCGAATCGGTTGACTTCGAAGGCAAACACCTGCAAGTGCAGAACGCCAAGGCGCTGTATCCGCCGGTGCAGAAACCTCATCCGCCGCTGTACTTCGGCGGTTCATCCGAAGCCGCCCATGAACTCGCCGCCGAGCAGGTTGATGTCTACCTGACCTGGGGCGAGCCGCCGGCCGCCGTCGCGGAAAAACTGGCGGATGTGCGTGAGCGTGCGGCGCGAAACGGTCGTACGGTGAAGTTCGGGATTCGCTTGCATGTGATCGTTCGCGAGACGGCCGAGGAGGCCTGGAAAGCGGCGGACAAACTGATCGAACACATCAGTGACGAGACCATCGCCGCGGCGCAGAAGTCGTTCTCGCGTTTCGACTCCGAAGGCCAGCGACGCATGGCCGCGTTGCATGACGGGCGCCGCGACAACCTGGAAATCTCGCCCAACCTCTGGGCCGGCGTCGGTCTGGTGCGCGGCGGTGCCGGCACGGCGCTGGTCGGTGACCCGCAGCAAGTGGCGGCGCGGATCAAGGAGTACGCGGACCTGGGCATCGAGAGTTTCATCTTCTCCGGCTACCCGCACCTCGAAGAGGCTTATCGCTTTGCCGAACTGGTGTTCCCGCTGTTGCCCGAGCCGTACGCGAGTCTCGCGGGGCGCGGCGTCACCAACCTCACCGGGCCGTTTGGCGAAATGATTGCCAATGACGTACTCCCGGCTCACGCCAAAGCCTGACCCACGATCCTGTAGGAGCGAGGCTTACCCGCGAAGGCGATCTGTCAGTCGACATTTGTGTTGAATGTGATGGCCTCTTCGCGGGCAAGCCTCGCTCCTACAGGTACGGCATCGTTTATATGAGGAACCCCGCGTGACTGCCAAGCCGCAAAGCGCCCTGTTGTCCCCCTTGCAGACCGCCCGCCAGTTGGCCGCCGAGTTTGCCCTGACCGCAGTCGAGCGCGACGAGCGTGGCGGTACGCCCAAGGCTGAACGTGACGCGCTGCGCCACAGCGGTCTGCTCGCGTTAAGCATTCCCGTCCAGTACGGCGGCCTCGGCGCCAGCTGGAGTGAAACCCTGAACATCGTGCGCGAGTTCGCCAAGGTCGACAGTTCGATCGCCCACGTCTTCGGTTTCCATCACCTGATGCTCGCCACCGTGCGCCTGTTCGCCAGGCCCGAGCAGTGGCAGCCGTGGTTTGAACAGACCGCGCGCAAGAACTGGTTCTGGGGCAATGCCCTCAACCCGCTGGACACCCGCACCGTGGTGAAAAACCTCGGCGGCTGGCGGGAGTTTTCCGGCAAAAAAAGTTTCTGCTCCGGTGCCACTGACTCGGAAATGCTGATCGCTTCGGCCGTTGACGAAAGTGCCGGCGGCAAGCTGTTGATCGCCGCGATTCCAAGCGGTCGCAGCGGTATCACCCTGCACAACGACTGGAACAACATGGGCCAGCGCCAGACCGACAGCGGCAGCGCGACGTTCGAACGGGTTCGGGTCGAAGAATCGGAACTGCTGCTCGATCCGGGTCCGCTGAGCACACCGTTCGCCTGCCTGCGGCCGTTGATTGCCCAACTGACCTTCACGCACATGTTCCTCGGCATTGCCGAAGGTGCGTTCGAAGAAGCGCGACAATACACGCTCACCGAAACCCGTCCGTGGCACAAATCCAGCGCGCAGGATGTGCGTCAGGATCCGTATGTACTCGGCCATTACGGCGAATTCTGGGTCGCCCTCGAAGGCGTTCGACTGCTGGTGGAACGTGCCGCCGAGTTGCTCGACAAGGCGTGGGCCAAAGGCCCGAATCTCAGCGCCGAAGAACGCGGGCATCTCGCCACGGCCATCGCCACCGCGAAAGTCGCGGCAACGCGCAATGGCCTGGAAATCTGTAGCCGGCTGTTCGAAGTCACTGGTGCGCGTTCGACCCATGCCTCCCTGCGACTGGACCGCCACTGGCGCAACCTGCGCACGCAGACCCTGCACGACCCGGTGGATTACAAACTCCATGAACTGGGTGACTGGGCGCTGAACCAGTCCCTGCCGATCCCGACTTTCTATTCATAGCTTTCTATTCATAGCTTTCCATTCATGGAGCCTGCCTGATGCAACTTCTGACCTTACCGCCCTCGCCCGCTCTGGCCACTTCGATCCGCGCGACCGCGCAGGTGTTCGAAGACCCTAAATCCCAGGCCTTGCTCGCCCACATTCAACAAGTCGCGCCGAGTGAAGCCAGCGTGCTGATCATCGGCGAAACCGGCACCGGCAAGGAGCTGGTGGCCCGACATATCCACAACCTCAGCGCCCGACGCAACCGGCCGTTCGTGGCGGTGAACTGCGGCGCGTTCTCCGAATCCCTGGTGGAGGCCGAGTTGTTCGGCCACGAAAAAGGTGCTTTTACCGGTGCCTTGAGCGCCAAGGCCGGCTGGTTCGAAGAGGCCGATGGCGGCACCTTGTTCCTTGACGAGATCGGCGATTTGCCAATGGCGATTCAGGTCAAGTTGCTGCGCGTGCTGCAAGAGCGTGAAGTGGTGCGCCTCGGTTCGCGCAAGAGCATTCCCATCGACGTGCGGGTGCTGGCAGCGACCAACGTGCAGCTGGAAAAAGCCATCAACGCCGGGCATTTTCGCGAGGATTTGTACTACCGTCTCGACGTGGTCAGCCTGGAACTGAGCCCGCTGCGCGACCGCCCCGGCGACATCCTGCCGCTGACCCGACATTTCGTCGAAGCCTACAGCCAGCGTCTGGGTTACGGCACCATCACCATCAGCAAAGAGGCCGAACTGAAACTGCGCAGCTACAGCTGGCCGGGCAACATCCGTGAACTGGAAAACGTGATTCACCACACCCTGCTGATCTGCCGCAACGGCGTGATCGAACGCGATGACCTGCGCCTGTCGAACATGCGTATCGAGCGTCAGGACGATCACCACAGCAACGTCGACGACTCACCGGAAGCCTTGCTCGATCGGGCCTTTCAGAAGCTTTTCGAAGAACAGGCCGGTGCGCTCCACGAAAAAGTCGAGGACGCCTTGTTGCGAGCGGCTTATCGGTTCAGCCATTACAACCAGGTGCACACCGCCGCCCTGCTGGGCTTGAGCCGCAACGTCACGCGCACGCGGCTGATCAAGATCGGCGAACTGGCGGTCAATAAGCGCCGGCCCACTGAAAACGTGCAGGGTGAGCGCTTGATGCAGCTATCGATTTAACTCACCAGGTTGCAGTGCAGCGCGTCGTCGTGGCTGCGCTCCAGACTGTGCAGCACCTGGAACGAGCCAAAGGTCACGGTCTTCGCCTGATGCGCGCGGATCAGCTGCCAGAAATCCTGCTCGCCGCTTTCAAAGCTCTGAAACGCGGCTTCCCCCGCCTCGCGAGATTGCCATTGCAGGTAATTGAGCACCCGCCGGCCATCGTCGCTGGCCTGGATGCTCGCACTCAGAAAACCGCTGTAGCCTTGGGCCAGACGTTCAGTCTGCTTTGATAATGCCGACACCAACGCGGGTTGCTGATGGGGTTCGATCTCGAATTCGATCAACTGAGTGAAGCTGCGATTTTTCTCTGGCGCTTGCATGAAGAGTCCCCACTGACGTGTAAGCCGGACCTTGCGATCCGAAGGCCTGCAGGGTAAAACCTCAAGTTAACTAGAGGTCAAGAGGCATTTTTCAAATGATCACCTCGGAACATCTGCACAAGGAACTCACCGTCGGCCAATTGGCTACGCGCAGCGGCGTGGCGGTCACGGCGCTGCACTTTTACGAATCCAAGGGGTTGATCAAAAGCAATCGCAATCAGGGCAACCAGCGGCGCTATCCACGGGAGGTGTTGCGGCGAGTGGCGTTGATCAAAGTGGCCCAGCGGTTGGGGATTCCGTTGGCGGAGATTGGCGAGGCGCTGAAAGCCTTGCCGGATAACCGCGCGCCGACGGCGGCGGACTGGAAGGTGTTGTCGGCGCAGTGGAGTCGGGATCTGGATGAGCGGATCAACCAGCTCGTGCTGTTGCGGGATCGGCTTAATGGCTGCATCGGGTGTGGGTGTTTGTCGATGGAGGCGTGTCCGTTACGCAATTCTGGTGATGTGCTTGGGGAACAGGGGCCGGGGGCGCAGCTGCTGGAATCGACGACTGATCCGAGACCGGGTTGAGTCCTTCGCGAGCAAGCCCGCTCCCACAGGGGATCGCGGTCAACTGTGGGAGCGGGCTTGCTCGCGAAGGCGGGCTGACAGCCAACGAAGATCTAAAACCCCGGCGCGATCTGCCCTTTGTAGCGGATCAAAATGAACTGCCGAACCTCATCAGAGTTCAACGCCTTGGCCAGCTTCTGCACACCCGGATCATTGATATTGTCCGGCCGCGCCACGAGGAATTCGATGTACAGGCTCTTGCCCTTTTCGACGATCAGCGCGCTGTTGGTATCGATCCCCGCTTGCAGGGCGTAGTTGGCGAACACAAAGGCCAGGTCCACCTGGCTCACCGAACGCGCCAGCAACGCGCCTTCCAGTTCACGAATTTTCAGGTGTTTCGGATTGTCGATAATGTCCCGCTGGGTCGCCAGGGTGTTGCTCGGGTCCTTGAGTTTGATCAGCCCGGCTTCGTGCAGCAGCACCAGCGCCCGGCCCGTGTTCACCGGGTCGTTGGGGATCGACACGGTGGAGCCATCCTTCAGCTCGGCGATGTTTTTGATTTTGGTCGAATAGGCACCGAACGGTTCGATGTGCACGCCCACCACCGGCACCAGGTCGGTGTGGCGAGTCTTGTTGAAATCATCGAGGAACGGTCGGTACTGGTAATAGTTGGCGTCGAGGTTCTTCAACGCCAACTGCTGGTTGGGCTGGATGAAGTCGGTGAAGACTTTGATGTCCAGGTCCACGCCTTCCTTGGCCAAGGTCGGTTTGATGAATTCGAGGATTTCCGCGTGCGGTACCGGAGTGGCGCCGACGACGAGTTTTTCGTTGGCGTGAACGCTCAACGACACGAGGGCAGCCAGAATGGCCAGGGTCTTTTTCATGCTGTGCTCCTAAGCAGATTGAGTGGCCGTCGTTAGGTGGACGTGGGGCCTTCTTTTGAATAAAACGAAATCCAATGTTTATCGTCGGCTGTAGCGCGCCACCAACCGGTCGCCGGTCATTTGCAGGGCCTGAACGAGGATCAGCAGCAGCACCACGGTGACCACCATCACGTCCGTCTGAAACCGTTGATAGCCGTAGCGGATCGCCAGGTCGCCCAGTCCGCCGCCGCCGATCACCCCGGCCATCGCCGTGTAATCCACCAGCACAATCGCGGTCACCGTGACCGCCGCCAGCAACCCTCCCCGGGCTTCCGGCAACAAGGTGTGGCGGATGATTTGCCAGGTGGTGCCGCCCATGGCCTGGGTCGCTTCCACCACCCCGCGATCGACCTCGCGCAAGGCGGTTTCCACCAGCCGCGCGAAGAATGGCGTGCACCCCACCACCAGCGGCGGGATAGTCCCCGGTACGCCGAGCGAAGTGCCAACCAACAGCGTGGTCAGGGGAATCAGCACGATCAGCAAAATGATGAACGGCAGCGAACGCAGCATGTTTACGATCACCGACAGCACCCGGTGAACCCCGACGGCTTCATGCAGTTGGCGCTTGCCGGTGAGGAACAACACCACGCCCAGCGGCAATCCCAGCAACACGGTGAATCCGAGGGCGGCAACCAGCATGCTCAGGGTGTCGAGGCAGGCCTGGGCGATGTCGGCCCAATATATGTTTTTCAGCAATTCGGCCACGGATCACGACCAGTCGTGGCGCGGTGGTTTCACACCGTTGAGCAGCCAGTTGCCAACCACGTGGTACTTCCAGCGCACCGGGTCGTGCAGGGTGTGGACCCGGGCGTTGCGCCAGTGACGGTCAAAATTGTGCTTCTTCAAGGTCGAGCGGGTGCCGCCGAGTTCGAAGAGTTTGTTGGTCGCCTCAATCGCGATTTCGGTGGTCAGCACTTTGGCCTTGGCCACCGTCAGGGACGCTTGAGCGACGTTGTCTTCATCAGGTGCCGGACGCGCTGCATCCAGCGCTCGCCCCGCCCGTTCCAGCAAGGCTTCGGCGGCTTCCAGACGAATCTCCAGGCCACCGACCTGAATGATGGTCAGCGGATCTTCACTGGCCTTTTCCACACCCGCGTCGATCCATGGCCGCGCGAACTGCTGGACGAACGCGACCGTGTCACGCAGGGCTGCGCGGGCAATGCCGGCATCGATGGCCGCGGTGGTCAACTGCGCGAACGGGCCGGCCAGGGTGGGCGTTTCATAGGAGCGATAGGTCGGGAACAGATTGAACGGCGAAACGTGCAGGTCCTCGGCCAGCACGGTGCCGCTGGACGTGGTGCGCTGGCCGATGCTGTCCCAGTCGTCGACGATCACCAGCCCTTTCGTTCCGCGCTCGACGAACGCCAACTGGCCCTTCTGCTCTTCATCCAGCGCCAGCACCGCCAGCCAGTGGGCGTAGAGCGAACCGGTGCAATAACCCTTGCGGCCGTTGATCACATGGCCGTCGCCGTAGCGGCGAATGGTCGCCTGAATGTCCTGCACGTTCTTGCCACCGGTTTCCGACAAGGCGTTGGCAAAGCGATGGCCTTGCAGCGCCCGTTCGAAGAAATACGCCTGTTGCTCCGGTGTGCCTTGCAGGCGAATGTCTTCCAGCAGGCAATAGTGGTTTTGCGGGATCTGCCCCAAGGAGGGATCCGCCGCCGAGATGATCGCGATGACCTGCGCCAGCACCGCATAGGACACCTGCGCGCCGCCAAACGCTTTCGGCACGCTGATGCCCCACAGGCCACAGTTGGAATAGAAGTCGACAATCTCGGCAGGCACTTGGCGGGTGCGGTCGCGTTCGGCGTCCTGTTCCAGCAAAACCGCGGCCACGCGCTCGGCAACGCGCAAGGCTTCGGCTTCATCGGCGATCCGATGGGCGGCCGGCGGGTTGATCGGATAAACGGCAGATTCAGGCATACAAGTCTCTCGGTACTGATGTTTTCGAAAGGACATTGCAGCTTCTGTGCCGATCACTTCGCCCCGTGTTTTCAGGGGTTTTGTCGATTGAAAAAGGATAAACCCGAGCAATCTGCTGCTGCACTGTTGATGGCTGAACAGTGACGCTGCTGCTCGTCGGGCACTCGGTTGCGCAAGAGGCGCTGACCTATAGTTATCCGACCGGAAATCGGCGAAGGAACACCTTCAACTCACAACAACAAGGGAGCACCGTCATGAGCGTCAAACCCATACCAGAGGGTTATCACAGCATCACGCCTTATCTGGGCATTCAGAAAGCAGCCGAAGCCATCGAGTTTTACAAGAAAGCCTTTGGCGCCACCGAAATCATGCGCCTGTCCATGCCTGATGGCAGCATTGGCCACGCCGAACTGCGCATCGGCGATTGCCCGATCATGCTGGGCACACCGTGTGATCAGGGGCCGTTGAGCAATCCGGACAAATCGCCGTCCGTGGGTCTGCATTTGTATGTGAACGATGTGGACAAGTCTTATAAACAGGCGATTGCGGCGGGCGGCACGGTGGTGTCCGAGGTCAAGGATCAGTTTTATGGCGACCGCTCGGGGACGTTGAAAGATCCCTATGGGCATTTGTGGTTCCTGGCTACGCGCAAGGAGGATTTGACGCAGGAGCAGATTGAGCAGCGGGCTAAGGAGATGTTTCTGCAGGGTTGAGATCCTCGGTGGAGCCTATGGCCCCTTCGCGAGCAAGCCCGCTTGTGTCTTGCGCAGGATTTAGACTGAGGATGAGAGCGGTGAGTGGCAAGCTGAACGCCCGGGGTGCTTAAAGCACGTGTGGGAGCCCATGCTGCCATTCACCTCTCCACTCTGGTTATTGAGCCCGAACAGTTGAACGAGCCGACCTCGAACAGTACAAGCGTGGTGCCCAGCCAGAGTGCTCCCACATTTGATTTTCTGTGAACACACAACTTGTGCCTGATGAAGATCAAATGTGGGAGCGGGCTTGCTCGCGAAGAGGCCCTCAAAGGCACCGCCTATCTCCTCGAACACACTTCATGAACAAGCGCACCACGCTTTGCGCCTTGCCCTGACCGCGCAACGATTTCAGGATGCAGGCAACTACAACAAGGACTCGCCCCATGTTCGCCGGATTCCTGAAAGACCAGCGCCACGTCAACGGTGTGGACATTGCCTACCGCATCGGCGGCAGCGGGCCGGGCCTGCTGTTGCTGCACGGTCACCCGCAGACCCACGTCATCTGGCACAAGGTCGCCGAACAACTGGCCGAGCACTTCACCGTGGTCGCCGCCGACCTGCGCGGTAACGGTGACAGTGGCAAACCATAGTCCCGGCAGTTTTCCGCCAGGTACGACACCTGCCGCGCGCCACCGGGGTCCGGCATGGCGGCGACGCGCACCGGGGCGGTGGGGTTGACGTGATCGACCACGGCCAGCGCGGTTCCGCCACGCCAGACTCCGCGTCCGGCTTCGCGCAAACCGCTGAACGCCTGGGGACTGGTGTATTCGTTGATGACTTGGCGATCGATGTACAACAGGACGTGGCACTGGTCATCGACGCGACACACCGTGTGGGAGTCGATGTGTTTGTCGTAGAGGGTTCTTGCTCGAGTCATGGAGGTGCTCGCTCAGGCTCGCGGGTGAAAGGCGTCTGAGTTCCATCTTAGGGAGTGGGCCATCGCCATCAATGGCCGGACAGTGATCCCGTGAACCATGGTTCGTGTTGGATCGAGGAACACCCAGCCTGAAGTGAATGCACATCTCTTGTAGGAGTGAGCCTGCTCGCGATAGCGGTGTGTCAGTCACGTTGATGTTGGCTGAACCACCGCTATCGCGAGCAGGCTCACTCCTACAGGGGTTGTGTGTGTGGGTTGGCGGGAACGCGAAACATTTACTTTCATATGCCGCTTCGGGATTTCCGATCCTCATCCGTCCTATATAGATGCAGTCAGTCCGCGTAGGCAAAAGCCACGGGCCGGCTTTCATGGACCTCACCGCTGGGAAGCCCGCAGCAGAGGCCCTCTCATCGATACAAGACCTTTAATCATGTCGAAGAAATCCCGCTCAAAACTCTGGTTTCTGGTCCATAGCTGGCTGGCCTTGCCGATCTGGTTTTTCGTGCTGATCGTTTGTGTCACCGGCACGCTGGCGGTGGTCAGTCAGGAAATCGTCTGGCTGGCCAACCCGCAAATGCGCGCCAGTCAGCCGTCGGCCGATGCGCCGCTGCTCAGCTATGACCAGATCATCGCCGCCATCAAGAAGGCGGAACCGAACACGCTGGTCGAGGGCATCAGCCGGCCCGACGAGTCGCACTTCGCGCTTGATGTCAACCTCAGCTACCCCGATGGTCGCTCGTTGACGGTTTACGTCAACCCGTACAGCGGCGTGATTCAGGGCACCGCCCCGCCATTCAATTTCCAGGCCTTTACCCGTGCATTGCATGGCTGGTGGCTGGTGCCGTTCACCAACGGTTACAGCTGGGGCTGGTACCTGGTGTCGTTTCTGAGCCTGCCCTTGCTGGCGTCCCTGGTGACCGGGCTGGTGGTCTACAAGCGTTTCTGGAAGGGCTTCTTGCGCCCGACGTTGCGCATCCGTCATGGCGCACGGATTTTCTGGGGCGACTTTCACCGCCTGAGCGGCATCTGGTCGATCTGGTTCATCGCGGTGATCTCCATCACCAGCACCTGGTTCCTGATTCAAGCGTTCATGTTCGATAACCAAGTGTCGATTTCCACTGCTCCCGTGGCATTGGTGGTCCCCCGTGAGAGCGTGCCAGTGAGCACCGATGGCTCGCCCGCGCCGATGATCAGTCTGGAGGCGGCGATTGCGCAGGCCAAGGAACGCATCCCCGGTCTGGAAGACAGCTTCGTCAGCATGCCCGCCAATGCCTACAGCTACCTCACGGTGGGCGGTCGCAGTTGGTATCCCTTGATGTTCCAGACCGCCGAGATCAACCCGTACACCGGCGATATCGCCGCCACCCGCTTGCTGTCGGACCGTTCCGGCCTTGAGTTGGTGACCGAATCCATGCGGCCGTTGCATACCGGTGATTTCGGCGGCATCTGGATCAAGCTGATCTGGTTCTTCTTCGGTTTGATCCTGAGCATGATGGTCCTCAGCGGCCTGTTGATCTGGACCAAACGCAGCGCCCTCGCCACGGCCAATGCCCTCAAGCGAAAAGACAAACGTCCGCTCGCGGCCGCCGTCACAAGCCGTGAAACCACGGAGGTCAGCCAATGAGCCTGTTCGCCGCCGACAAACCGGCCTCGAAACTCAGCCGCTTCTGGCACAAATGGCGCTTCCACATCAACGTTCTGCTGTTGCTGGTGCCGCTGGGGTTCATGCCCAAGTACTTTGCCGACGCGGCGCTGTTTCGCGGCGACACCGGCCTTGGTGAGCGGGAAATCGGTGAAGTTCAGGTCGGGCCCTGGAGCCTGCGCCTCGCCGAATTGCGCAACGAAGCACCGACCCTTGACGGCCCGGCCGGCTATATGAAGAACTTCAACGCGGCGCTGTGCGACAGCTGTCGCGATCAGGTCAAGGCGACGTACTTGCGCATCGGCAAACCGCGCAGCCTGCGCGCCGCCGGGGTGATTTTCTTCGGCACGCCGTATCGCATGGGCGCCATGTTGCCGATTCCGGAAAAGACCAAAGCCGACGCCGAACTGTGGATCACCATGGAAGGCTGGGACGGCGCGATGCATCAAGCGTCGATCCCCCTGAGCCAGGCATCCCCCGCCACCCTCGCGTGGCTGAACAAACAAGGAGGCAAACCATGACGCTACGTTCTCTAAACGCGGCTTTGCTGGTGCTCTGCGCCGGCTTCAGCGCCAGCGCCCTGGCCCACAACCCGATGTGCGAATGCAAAGCCATCGACGCCGAACAAATCCAATGCACGGGCGGTTTCTCCGACGGCAGCGGCGCGCCGGGGGTGACGCTGGACGTGATCGGCTACGACGAAACCATCCTGGTACCGGGCAAGCTCGGCGCCGATTCGACCCTGACCTTCAAGAAGCCCGGCGCCGAGTTTTACGTGTTGTTCGACGCCGGCCCCGGCCACGTCGTCGAGATCGACCAAGCGGACATCGAAGCCCCATGAGTACGCGAACTACGCAGGTCGTCCGCCCGGCCGGTGCCGGCCATGAAACCCTGTTTGTGTTGCTGCTGTGCCTGATGATCCTGGCGGTGGCCGGTTCTGTGGTCGCGTGGCGCCATGAGTCTCAGGAAGTCAGCAGCGTCGGCAGCCATCAACTGGATGCCCGCCGCGACCTGAGCGCATCCGAGCAAGGGATCTACGCCGACCTGCGGGTGACCCTGGACGAAATTCACCTGCTGCGCCAGGAACAGCAAGCGCTGCCGACACCACAAAATCTTGCCGATGAAGGCTTCGCGCCATTCGCCCAGGACGCCAGTTCCGTCAGCCGCGGCGGCCATGCCTGGCAGTTGCTCGCCGCCAAGGCTTACTTCGGTCAGAGCCAGACGCCCGCCGTGGCCGGTTCGTTTCTGATGCGTTTGACCGCTGACGACGACGCACCCGATGTCTGGCTCCACCGCGGCAAAGCCCTCGCGGCCCCGACCGACCTCACTGACGCCGCGCTCGAAAGCGCTGGCTGGCAGCAGATCGTCGCGCAATTCGATGCCGGCGTGACCCGCCAGCACCGGCACTGAACCCTCGCCTTCACCCGAGAGAAGACCGCTTTCCCATGCCTATTTCATCTCAACGCTCATTCCTGCGCCCGCTGCTGGTCGGCGTGCTTGCCTTGCTGCTGACGCCACTGGCCAGCGCCGAGGAAGCCAAGCGCCTGCGCATCGGCATCACCCTGCACCCTTACTACAGCTACGTGGCCAACATCGTCGGTGACAAGGCCGAGGTGGTGCCGCTGATTCCGGCCGGTTTCAACCCGCACGCCTACGAGCCCCGCGCCGAAGACATCAAGCGCATCAGCGGGCTGGACGTGGTCGTGCTCAACGGCGTCGGTCATGACGACTTCGCCGACCGCATGATCGCCGCCAGCGAAACGCCGAACGTCCCGGTGATCGAAGCCAACGAAAACGTGCCGCTGCTGGCCGCCACCGGGGTCGCCGCACGTGGTGCCGGCAAGGTCGTGAACCCGCACACCTTCTTGTCGATCAGCGCCTCGATTGCCCAGGTCAACAACATCGCCCGGGAGCTGGGCAAGCTCGACCCGGCCAATGCCAAGACCTACACCCTGAACGCCCGCGCCTACGGCAAACGCCTGCGGCAGATGCGCGCCGACGCCCTGGCGAAACTGACCGAGGCGCCGAACGCCGAACTGCGGGTGGCCACGGTGCATGCGGCGTATGACTACCTGCTGCGTGAATTCGGCCTGGAAGTGACCGCCGTGGTCGAGCCGGCCCACGGCATCGAGCCGAGCCCGAGCCAGTTGAAGAAGACCATCGATCAACTGCGGGAACTGGACGTGAAGGTGATCTTCTCGGAGATGGATTTCCCGTCTACCTACGTCGAGACCATCCAGCGTGAGTCCGGGGTGAAGCTCTACCCGCTGTCGCACATTTCCTATGGCGAATACAGCGCCGACAAGTATGAGAAGGAAATGACCGGGAACCTCAATACGGTGGTGCGGGCGATTCAGGAGTCGGGCCAATGACGGCTAAAGAAACCATCAGCGAATCCCCTGTGGGAGCGGGCTTGCTCGCGAAAGCGGTGGGTCAGTCAACATTGATGTCGACTGACACTCCCTCTTCGCGAGCAAGCCCGCTCCCACAAAGTGCGGGGCCGATGCTGGATTTTGTGGAGGTCAGTTTGACGCTTGGGCGAACGACGATCCTCGACCACGTGACGTTCCAGGTCCAGCCCGGCAGCGTGCATGCGCTGGTAGGCCCCAACGGTGGCGGCAAGAGCTCGTTGATCAAGACCCTGCTCGGACAGATGCCGCATCAGGGCCGCTTGAGCCTGCAATGGCCCGGTACACCCGGGACCATCGGCTACGTACCTCAGGCGCTGGAATTCGATCGCGGCCTGCCAATGACCGTCGACGATTTCATGGCCGCCATGTGCCAGCGCCGTCCCGCATTCCTCGGTTTGAGCAAGCATTACGCGGCAGCGATCGGTGAAGCCCTGGAACAGGTCGGCATGCAGGACAAGCGCAAGCGGCGCATGGGCGCGCTGTCCGGCGGCGAGCGTCAGCGCGTGTTGCTCGCTCAAGGGCTGATCCCGGCGCCGCAGTTGCTGGTGCTCGACGAACCGATGTCGGCCCTCGACGAGGCCGGTATCCAGGTGTTCGAACGGCTGCTCAGCGACTGGCGCCAGAGCGGGATCACCGTGCTGTGGATCGAGCATGATCTGGAAGCGGTCGGACGGCTGGCGGATCGCGTCACCGGGCTCAATCGCCGGGTGCTGTTCGATGCCACGCCCAAGCAGGCATTGACTCCGGAGCGCTTGCTGACCCTGTTCTCCACCCATCCACGGAGCGCTGCCTGATGAGTTATGAAGCCTTTCGTTTGATGGTCCAGGGATGGGCGTCTTCGGGTTACCTGCCTGAAGCGTTGGCCTACGGATTTGTGGTCAACGCGCTGCTCGCCGGTTTGCTGATCGGGCCGGTGCTGGGCGGTCTGGGCACGCTGGTGGTGGTCAAGCGCTTTGCGTTTTTCTCCGAAGCGGTGGGCCACGCGGCCTTGACCGGCGTGGCCATCGGCATCCTGCTCGGCGAACCGTACACCGGGCCTTACGGCAGCCTGTTCGGTTACTGCCTGCTGTTCGGCATCCTGCTCAACTACCTGCGCAACCGCACGGGATTGGCACCGGACACGTTGATCGGCGTGTTTCTCTCGGTGTCGCTGGCGCTGGGCGCGAGCCTGCTGCTGATCCTGGCGGGCAAGATCAACGTGCACATCCTCGAAAACGTGCTGTTCGGTTCGGTGCTGACGGTCAACGGTAATGACCTGCTGGTGCTGTCCATCGTCGGCTCACTGGTCATGGCGCTGGCCTTGCCGCTGTACAACCGCATCATGCTGGCCAGTTTCAACCCGCAACTGGCGGCGGTTCGCGGTGTGGCGGTGAAGACCCTGGATTATCTGTTTGTGATTCTGGTGACCCTGATCACCGTGGCCGCGGTGAAAGTCATCGGCGCAATTCTGGTCGGTGCACTGCTGGTGATTCCAGCCGCGGCAGCACGCTTGCTCAGCCAATCGCTGAAGGGCTTCTTCTGGTGCTCGGTGCTGATCGCCACGGTCAGCACGCTGTGCGGGATCCTCGCGCCGATCATCTTCGACCTGCCGATTCCGTCCGGTGCCGCAATCATTCTGGTTGCCGGTATCGCTTTTGCCCTGGCCGCGATTGCGCGTGGCGTTGTCCCAAGTCTGAAAGGGAATCTCGGATAAATGTCTTTTTCTCTGCGTCAATTGACCCTGACCGTGGCCCTGTGTGGATCCGCTTCTTTCAGCGTGTTCGCCGCCGACCACTTCGAACCGATGCGCATGCTGGCCAGTAATGGTGTCGGCAATACCGCGCTCTTCGCCGCGACATCGACGCACAAGGTGCTGGTCCTGGCCTCGTTGCCAATTACGTTTGGCCTGGGCAGCTTGCTGCTGGAGGGCACCGATGTTTCCATCGAGCGCGCGGCACCGGCCAACCTGCCCGGGACCCGGCAGACGGCGTACTTCACCGGGCGTGGCGCTCCGGCGCTGGCCAAACTGGCGACCGACGCAGATGCGGTGATTGGTCTGCGCTCATTGTGGCCGGACGATCCGCTGTACCCGAATGCTCGTCGCAGCAACATCCGCATCATTGAAATCGATGCCGCCCGCCCGGTGGACGGCGCCTTGGCCGGTATCGCCGTGCAGCCGGGCAACAAGGTCGACGGGTTGAACAGTCAGCCGTGGTTTTCCAGCAACAACATGGGGCGGATGGCGGATGTGATGGCGGCAGACCTGGTGCGCCTGGCGCCCGAGGCCAAGCCGAAAATCGAGGCTAACCTGGCGGCGTTGAAGCAGCGGTTGCTCAAGCTCAGCGCGGACAGCGAAGCACACCTGGCCAGTGCCGATAACCTCAGCGTGATGAGCCTGAGCGATCACTTTAGCTATTTGATTGGCGGGCTGAATCTGGAGCTGATCGGTCTCGATGCACGCCCGGATGCCGAGTGGACACCTGAAGCACTCAAGCAATTGGGCGCGACGCTAAAGGACAATGATGTGGCGGTGGTGTTGCATCATCGACAGCCGTCGGAGGCGGTGAAAGCGGTTATTACCGAATCTGGCAGTCGGTTGGTGGTGTTGAGTGTGGACGCGGCGGATCCGGTGGCTGAGCTGGAAGGGAATGTGGGTTTGCTGATCAAGGGGTTGAGCGGGGCGTAACGTCAGTTGGACCGCGTTATTCTTCGCGGGCAAGCCTCGCTCCTACAGGTCTTGCGCAATCCTTGTAGGAGCGAGGCTTGCCCGCGAAGACGGCCTGACAGGCAATACAAATACAAGACATGAAAAAGCCCGCTGACTGCTAACAGTCCAGCGGGCTTCTTTTTGCGCCGTGACTTAGTTCGCGACTGCCGCCTGCTCGTCCATCTTCTGACGCAAGCTCAACGGGCGCATATCGGTCCAGTTTTCTTCGATGTAGGCCAGGCATTCCTTTTTCAGACCGCTCTTGCCCACGGTGCGCCAGCCGCCAGGCACGGCTTTGTAGTCGGGCCAGATCGAGTATTGCTCTTCGTGGTTGACCACGACCTGAAAGAGGATGTCCTCGCGGTCGAATACTGACGTCATGGTGTATCTCCATCGCTGTAGGGTGGGCTGCACTGCGTGCGCAGCCGGTATGTAGAAGGAACGTTCCTGGTGCGGAAAAATTTACAGGCTGGTAGTCGCAGCGGCCATGGCCCGGCCGAATATCTCGGCCACCCGATCGATTTCCGCAGCGGTAATCACCAGTGGCGGCAGGAAGCGCACCACGCCGCCATGACGGCCGCCCAGCTCAAGAATCAGCCCGCGCTTGAGGCATTCACGCTGCACCAGTGGCGCCAGGCGACCGAAGATCGGTGGATGACCCAGTGCATCGGGCGTACCCGTCGGATCGACCAGTTCAACGCCCAGCATCAAGCCGCGCCCGCGAATATCGCCCAGTTGCGGGTAGTCCCGCTGCAGGATGCGCAGGTGTTCGCTCAAGCGTTCGCCCATGGCGGCGGCGTGCTCGCAGACCTTGTATTCGGTCAGGTAACGCATCACCGCAGAACCCGCCGCCATGGCCATCTGATTACCGCGGAAGGTCCCGGCATGGGCGCCCGGCAGCCAGGTGTCGAGCCAGTCGCGATAGACCACCACCGCCAGCGGCAGGCTGCCGCCGATGGCTTTGGACATCACCACAACGTCGGGAATGATCCCGGCGTGCTCAAAGGCGAACATTTTGCCGGTGCGGGCGAAACCGCTCTGGATTTCATCGACGATCAGCGCCACGCCGGCCTTTTCGGTGATACGTCGCAGGCCACGCAACCAATCGAGATCGGCCGGGATCACCCCGCCCTCGCCTTGCACTGCCTCGACAATCACTGCCGCCGGCAATTGCACGCCGGCCTCCGGATCATTCAGCAGGTTTTCCAGGTAGCTCAGGTTGACCTTCACCCCTTGCGCGCCGCCGAGCCCGAACGGGCAGCGGTAATCGTAGGGATACGGCATGAACTGCACGCCGTTGCTGAGCAAGGCACCCAACGGTTTTTTCGGCCCCAGGCTGCCCATCAAGCTCAGGGCGCCCTGGCTCATGCCGTGATAACCGCCCTGGAACGACAAGACGGTGCTGCGTCCGGTGGCGGTGCGCACCAGTTTCAGCGCGGCTTCCACCGCGTCGGTGCCGGTCGGGCCGCAGAACTGGATCTTCGCTTCAGCGGCCAGGGTCGGTGGCAGCAGACCGAACAGGTCCTGGACGAATTGATCCTTGACCGGCGTGGTCAGGTCGAGGGTGTGCAGTGGCAACTCATCGGTCAGCACTTGCTGGATCGCTTCGATCACCACCGGATGGTTATGCCCCAGGGCCAGGGTCCCGGCGCCGGCCAGGCAGTCGATGAAACGGCGGCCTTCGACGTCTTCGACATAAATACCCTTGGCGCGTTTGAGCGCCAGGGGAATGCGCCGCGGGTAGCTGCGGGCATTCGATTCCTGCTGGTTTTGACGGGCCAGCAGCGGCGATTCGTTGAATTGATAAAGCGTCTCGGCCGGCGCCGGAGTGATCCGGGTCGACTGATCTTCCATAAGGCTGGTAGCGACTGACATCTCTCGACCCCTCAATAAGGTTTTCCTGTTCTGGAAACGCATCAGGGCGCCGAGGATTTAGACCCTCGATCAGCTTTCTATGAAGGCGGTGTCAGTGCTTTGCGCATGGGAATGGCGTGGAGCCCGGCCACGGTGAAGATTTCGGCGCAGGGCCGGTAACCCAAATGGCGGTAAAAGGCCTCGCTGGTGCGGGTGCTGTTAAGTCGTGCCTGAGCCAGCCCCCGGTTGATCAACCAGCCTTCGAGGTCGTGTACCAGCGCCTCTCCGGCACCGCGACGAAACCATTCCGGCTGCACGTAGCAGAACGCAACCTTGCCACTGATCGCCGCCATGGCGACACCAACCGGTTTGTCCTGCAACAGGGCGATGTTCAGGTACAACCGTTGGTCGGTCAGCCAGGGTTGCACGTGTTCGATGGTTTTGTTGTGGGTCCAGGTGGCGACGGTTCGAGGGTCGTTGCGATGGTCGAGCGCGCAGCCGACGCGAATGGAGCGCTCGACGATCCGGCTGATGATGCCGGCGTCGGCGGGGGTTGCCTTGCAGATGTGAATCGATGCATCCATGGCGCTGTTACCTCAATCCATTGAGAAAAAGCTGCCGGGGACGATAGCGCTGGTGGCCGTCGGAATACCAATGGAGAGAAGTTACATTTGATGTGCAACACAGCAGATCCCTGTGGGAGCGGGCTTTTGTGGCGAGGGGATTTATCCCCGTTGGGCTGCGAAGCGGCCCCAAAAAATGGGACTGCTGCGCAGTCCAACGGGGATAAATCCCCTCGCCACAGAGGCTCGCTCCCACAGGGGATTGGGGGTTGGTTAGATGGGTTGTAACGGCATCGTCAATTCAACACGCAACCCATCCGGTCGGCTGTCAAAATGCAGGGTGCAGCCACACCGCTGGACAATCGCCTGGACAATCGCCAGGCCCAATCCGCACCCGGTGCTCTGGCCGTGGCGCCAGAAGCGTTGGGTCAGGTGTTGCAGGTCGTCTTCGGCAATGCCCGGGCCGTGGTCGCGGACCAGAAAGCGCGCACGACTGCCGGTGGTTTCCAGGCTCAGTTCCACCGCCCCATCGCCCGGGGTATGGCGCAGGGCGTTGTCCAGCAGGTTGCGCAATGCGGCGATCGACAGCACCGCGGGCATTTGCACCGGTGCATCGGAGAACTTCGCCGGCATAGAGAGTTTGATCCGTCGACGATCACCGCTGGCGGCATCCTGAATCGCCAGTTTCGCCACTTGCTCGGCGCTGCATTGCACGCCGTCATCGAACGACAGACTGCCCTCGACCCGCGCCAGCAACAGCAATTGTTCCAGCGTGCGGTGCATGCGGTCGGCGCCCTCTTCGGCTCGGGCCAGGGACTGATCCCGGGCCGCGCCCTCGGTCATGCGCGCCACTTGCAGGTGGGTTTTGATCGCCGTCAGCGGGCTGCGCAATTCGTGGGCCGCGTCACCGGTCAGGCGGCGTTCGCGTTCGATGGTCTTGCCGATGCGCTGGAACAGCTGATTCTGGGTGTCCAGCAACGGTTGAAGTTCGCTGGGCAACGGCTGAATCTGCAAGGGCTCGAGAGAGTCTGCGCTACGGCGCATCAAGGCATCGCGCATCCGGTTCAGTGGCGCCAGCCCCTGACCGATCCCCAGCCACAACAGACACAAGCAGCCAAGCAAGGCCACGCCCACCGGCACCGAAGCGGCCAGCAGGATCGACATGTTCAGCGCCTCGCGCTCGATTTGCCGATCGGCTGTGGTGATGCGCAGATCACCGCGGGCCAGGGTGAAGCTGCGCCACGGCGCACCGTCGATCATCTGATCGTGAAAGCCCATTTTCTCGGCTTCCAGGGTTTGTTGCGGGTCGGTGTGACTGCGGGCGAGGATTTCGCCGCGCAACGAACTGACCTGGCAGGCCATGCCACCGGGGATATTCAGTTGTTCAGCGCTGAAATGCGTGCCCTCGCCCTTGCTCGGCAACGCCGGCAACTGCTCCATCAGGCCGGCGACCATGCGCGCCGATGCCACCAGCCGCTGGTCGAGGGAAAACATCATTTGGTTGCGCAGATCGCTGAGCATCCAGGCCGCCGCCAGGGCCCAGATCAGCGCAAAGGCGGCGCCGAGCGTCAGGCTCAGGCGCAAACGCAGGCTCATCACTTTTTCAATTCCTCTCCACCATCGGCCGGCCCCAGGCGATAACCCAGACCGCGCACGGTCTCGACAATGCCATTGCCGAGTTTGCGCCGCAGGTGATGGATATGCACGTTGAGGGCGTTGCTTTCCAGCTCATCGTTAAAACCATAAACGCTGTCTTTCAGTTGTTCGGTGGACAGTACCCGGCCACGGTTATGCAACAAGGCCTGCAGCAGCGACTGTTCACGGCGCGAAAGGTCGACGGACTGACCGCCGAGCATGGTTTCGCGGCTGCTCGGGTCGTAGGTCAGACGGCCGTGTTCGATCAGATTGACGCTGCGCCCCGCCACTCGTCGCAACAAAGTGTGCAGGCGTGCGGCGAGTTCACGCAGGTCGAACGGCTTGAGCAGGTAATCGTCGGCGCCGGCCTGTAACCCGTCAACGCGGTCAGTGACCGCGTCCCGCGCCGTGAGAATCAGCACCGGAATCTCCAGGCCGCCGTGGCGCAACTGCTGCAACAGCTTCAGGCCGTCCTCATCGGGTAAGCCAAGGTCGAGCACCATGACGTCGAACTCAGCCACCTTGAGCATCGCCCGGGCAGCCGACGCGGTAGCGACGTGCTCCACCGTCAGGCCTTGAGCGGTGAGGCCGGCGACTATGCCGCTGGCGATCAGCTCATCGTCTTCGCAAACCAGTACGTGCATGGGCGCTCCAGGAGTAAAAACGCGATTCAAGCAGTTGAGGATTAAGGCGCAATTATGGCAACTGCGGCGCCTGACGAACAGCGCAGCTTTCTGTCATCTTGATTACACGAGCCTGCTCGAACAACTTAGTTGCACAGCGAAACAAACAACTTTAAAAATTTTTATTATAAAAAGACTTACTACGATAAGCTTACTCCCGCAGAAAAACACGCAACACAAAAACTAACGATATAAAGACATGAAGACTTCATCCGACAAAAGAAAGAGTCCTCACTCAGCTGAAAGGAGTCAGCCCATGCCAAACTTCAACAACTTTGTCGCCACCGATTGGCGCGCCGGCAAAGACCGCATTTACTTTTTCTTTAAAGACACAAACACCTACACAAGATTTGATCTGGGGGATCATCGAGTCCCTGAGAGTTACCCTAGAGAAACCACGCAAGACTCATGGCCTGGCTTTCACCAATACGCCAAACACCTGCGATTCGGCTTCACCACCACAGACTTGAACAACAGTGACGGCTCCGACGATTTTACCTGGTTGTTTTATTACCACGGCGAAACCCCGATGGTCTGTAAATACGACCAGGATCAAGACAAGGCAGTAAACCACTATCGCGTTGAACGTTCGATATGGGCACCAATATTCCCTTATTTCGACCGCATTGTAGCGGGGACCTGGTGGCAACTTGGGGGCAAAAAGTTCCTGTTTCGTTTCCTTCTGAACGACGGACACTACCTCTCTTTTGACTATCTAAAAAATCGATTGATCCACGAAAAAATTACCGCCACCTCCATGCCAGGATTAGAGCCATTTAAACACCGCATCGTTACAGCCGCACAAAACGATAGAACGTTTGCCGACAGTTACTACTATATTTTTTTGGATAGAGGCCAATTTCTCATCTACAACATCCAGCAAAACTATCTGCATTCCGGCCCGCACGGGATGAATGACGAGGCTTGGCCAGGTTTGTTCCGCGACTGAGTCCCCGTGGAGGCGCGGTTAATCATCGGTTAATCGCCGCCTCCCATTGTGCACCTCACTTGCACAGGGATAAGGCTTACCCATGCGTCGACTGTTTCTGTTTTTTGTTCTCTTGATCTCGGGTGTGGCCCAGGCAGGGACCAATCCGTTCGATACCAAACCTGAATTCCTGCCGGTGGAAAAGGCCTTCGTCTTTACCTCCGAACGCCTTGAATCGGGTGAAACACAGCTTTATTGGCAGATTACCGATGGTTACTACCTTTATCAGAAACGCCTGAAATTCGAGGGTTTGCCCCCGGAGCAGCATCCGCCATTACCTGAAGGCGAAGCGCACAGTGATGAGTTCTTCGGCGAACAACAGGTTTATCGCCAAGGCCTGGAGCTGAAGATTCCGGCGGGTGCCACCGGTCAGATCAAGGTGGGATTCCAGGGGTGTGCCGATGCCGGTTTGTGTTATCCACCGCAAACCCAGGTCGTGGATCTGGGCGGCAGCGTCGCGGCCCCCGCAAACGAAGCACCGGACCAGGCCCTGGCCAGCGGCCTGCAACAACGGGCGCTGGGCTGGAGCTTGCTGGTGTTCTTTGGTCTGGGCCTGTTGCTGGCCTTCACCCCTTGCTCGTTGCCGATGCTGCCAATCCTGGCCGGGTTGATCGTCGGCAGTGGGGCCACGCCCAAACGCGGTTTCGCATTGGCCACCAGTTACGTGGTGAGCATGGCGCTGGTGTATGCGGCGATGGGCGTGCTGGCCGCGCTGCTTGGTGCGAACCTTCAGGCCCTGTTGCAGAACCCGTGGCTGCTGGGCAGCTTCGCGGCGATATTTGTCCTGCTGGCGTTGCCGATGTTCGGTTTCTTTGAGCTGCAATTGCCGGTGGCCGTGCGTGATCGGCTGGAAAATGTCTCGCGCAATCAACGCGGCGGCAGTCTGATCGGTGCCGGTGTGCTGGGGGCATTGTCGGGGTTGCTGGTCGGCCCGTGCATGACCGCGCCATTGGCCGGCGCCCTGCTCTACATCGCGCAAAGCGGCAATGCGCTGCATGGCGGCCTGATTCTGTTCACCATGGGGATCGGCATTGGTGTGCCGCTGTTGTTGCTGGTGACCGTCGGCAATCGATTTCTGCCCAAACCCGGCGCGTGGATGAACCTGCTTAAAGGCGTGTTCGGTTTCCTGTTCCTCGCCACTGCGCTGCTGATGTTGCGCCCGGTGCTGGACCAATCGCTGTGGATCGGTTTGTGCGGTGCCTTGCTGCTGATTGCCGCTTACAGCGCCTGGAAACAGTCGGAAGGGTTCGGCCGGGTCGCCCATCTGTTCGGCGCCAGTTCGCTGTTGCTCGGGATTTGGGGTGGTCTGCTGATGATCGGCGCCGCCGGTGGCGGTGATGATTTGCTCAAACCGTTGCAGGTCTACAGCGCCTCCGCTTCCGGCAACGCTGCTCGTCCGACCGGTCATGAGGCGTTCACGACCATCAATGACCCCGCCGCGCTGCAACGGGAACTGGACGCCGCCCAGGCCCAGAGCCAATGGGTGCTGCTGGACTACTACGCCGACTGGTGTGTGTCGTGCAAGGTCATGGAAAAACAGGTCTTCGGCAAAGCCAATGTGATGGAAGCGCTAAGTGATGTGCGCTTGCTACGGCTGGACGTGACCGCCGACAATGCCGCCAGCCGCGAACTGCTCGGCCGTTATAAAGTGCCGGGGCCACCGAGTTTTCTGTGGATCGGCGCAGACGGCCAGGAGCGCCGCAGCCAGCGCATCACCGGCGAGGTCGATGCCGACACCTTCCTGCAACGCTGGACCACCACCCGAGACGCCCGTTAATGCTGACCTTTACCCTCGGCACCTTTGCCATCGCGCTTAACCATTTGCTGCTGATCAGTGCCCTGGCGCTGGCGACGTTTGTCGGCTGGCGGGTGGCCAAGCGCGGTGGCGAAAACCCCGAGTCGGCGTTGTTCAGCCTGTTTTTGCTCGGAATGCTGGCGGCGCGGATCGGTTTCGTGGTCGCCTACTGGGCGCACTATCGCAACGATCCGTGGCAGATCATCGACCTGCGCGATGGCGGTTTCCTCGCCTGGCCCGGGGTGATTGTGCTGTTGCTCACCGCGCTGTTTCGCGGTTGGCGTCGACCGGGTTTGCGCCGCCCGCTGGGCTTCGGCGTGGCCAGCGGTCTGGCGTTCTGGCTGCTGGCGACCTTCTCCCTGAGTATTTACGAACAAGGCACGCGCCTGCCGGAAATCGCCCTGCGCAATGCCGCCGGCGAAACCGTGCAACTGGCGGACTACAAGGGTGGGCCGTTGGTCATCAATCTCTGGGCCACCTGGTGCCCGCCGTGCCGCCGGGAAATGCCGGTGCTGGAAAACGCCCAGCAACAGCGCCCGGACCTGACCTTCCTGTTCGTCAATCAGGCCGAAAGCATGCAAAGCGTCAGCACCTTCCTCGAAACCCAGGGCCTGAGCCTGACCAACGTGCTGTTCGACGGCAGCGGCCGATTGGGTCAGGCCGTGGGTTCCATGGCATTGCCGACTACGCTGTTCTATAGCCCCGACGGTCGATTGCTGGGCAGCCATTTGGGCGAACTCTCGGACGCCAGCCTGGCCCGCGCCCTGGAAAACTTCGACACACCCTCTCCTGCCGTACCGGCCACCTCTTCAAGGAAACTGCCATGCCCCGCCTCCGCCACCTGCTGACGCTGACCCTGGGCGCAGCGTTGCTGCACCTGCCGTCGGTGCAGGCCGCCGAAGAATTGCCTGAGGCGATCAAGAAGATCGAAGCCAAGGGCGCAAAAATCGTCGGTCAGTTCGACGCACCCGACGGTCTGCGCGGTTATGCCGCGCAATACCAGAGCCGCGGCATGGCGCTGTACCTGACTCCGGACGGCAAGCACGTGTTGCTCGGTAATTTGTACGACGCCGACGGCAATGACCTGAGCAGCGCGCCATTGCAGAAACTGGTTTATGCACCGATGGCCAAGGAAGTCTGGGGCAAGATGGAGGCCAGCAACTGGATCGGTGACGGCAAAAAGGATGCGCCGCGCGTCGTCTATCTGTTCAGCGATCCGAACTGCCCTTACTGCAACATGTTCTGGGAACAGGCGCGGCCATGGGTCAAGGCTGGCAAGGTACAGCTGCGGCACATCATGGTCGGGATCATTCGCGAAGACAGCCCGGGCAAATCCGCCGCGCTGCTGGCCGCCAAGGACCCGAGCAAGGCGCTGGAAGATCACGAAAAGTCAGGCAAGAGCAGCTCGCTGAAAGCCTTGAAAGACGTGCCGCCAGCGATTCAGGCGAAACTGGCGGCAAACATGCAACTGATGGAAGACCTGGAGCTGCAGGCCACCCCAGCGATTTTCTACATGGATGACAAGGGCGAGCTGCAACAACAGCAAGGCGCGCCTTCGCCGGACAAGTTGGTGAAGATTCTAGGGCCGAAGTGATCTCACCGGCCCCTTCGCGGGCAAGCCTCGCTCCTACAGGATCGTGTCGTTCGCGATTCTGTGATCGACACAATCCTGTAGGAGCGAGGCTTGCCCGCGAAGGCGTCCGAAAGATCGACTAATTTCTTTCAGCCAGAAACTTCAACAACGCCTCGGTCACAAACTGCGGATTCTCCAGATTGGAGATATGCCCCGCCTCCGGCACCAGCACGTACGGGCAACCGATCAACGCAGCCATTTCCTTCGTTTCCGACGGCGGCCGCGGTTTGTCCTGATCGCCACACATCACCAACGTCGTTTCAGGATTCAGCTCGCCCAGACGCGGCAACAGATCATCCCGACCAAACGTAATCCGCCCCATCGGCACAATGCTTTGACGCAGACGTTCGGACGGCAACGCAGCCAGTTTGGCGCGGAAATCCTGATACAGCGCCGACTGCGGATCGATCCCCGGACGAAAGAAAATCGGCACCACAATGTCGAGCAGCTGCGGCGCGATCATGCCGGAGTCTTCGATCTGCTTGAACAACGAGAAATAGTATTGGCGAGTCGGTTCCGGCTCGACGCCGACGTAGGTGTCCATCAGCACCAGGCCGTTGATCCGCTGTGGCGCGGCCAGCGCCAGTCGCCCGCCCCACATGCCACCCACCGACAGACCGACCAGCGTGACACGATCAACGTCCAGATGATCGAGCAGCGCCAAGGCCTGACGGGCGATGTCATCCAGCGATTGCGTGCCTTCGGGAAGTGGCCCGGATTCACCGTGACCCCACAGGTCCAGGGCAATAACTCGGTGGTGTTGCGACAACGCAGCAATCTGCGGCGCCCACATGGCCTGGTCCCACAGGTAGCTGCCAGCCAGCAGCACTGCCGGGCCGGTGCCTTGATCGATGTAGTGAAGGGCTTGTCCGTCAATCGTTACGAAGGGCATTGACTGTCTCCTTGGTGAAAACTGGAGTCGGGAGACTGTGCCGCCGGCGATCCGCAGTCAACCTTGTGGTACTTGCGGCGGCCCCTTCGCGGGCAAGCCTCGCTCCTACAGGGATGCGTGAAAACCTGTAGGAGCGAGGCTTGCCCGCGAAGGGGCCCGCGCAGACGCTAGAGAATTACAGCCCCTCCAACTCCGCCATCAGGTCATTCAGGCGATCCACCTTCTCCTCGGTGATGTCACTCGCCGCCAACCCGTCGATGTACTCGGCCAACTCCGCCACCGTGCTGCACTCGAACATCGCCCGCAACGGCACATCGCGATGCAGGGCTTTTTGCACCCGCGAAGCGATCTGCGTCGCCAGCAACGAATGCCCGCCCAGCTCGAAGAAGTTGTCGCGCACGCCTACCTGTTCGACCTTCAGCACCTCAGCCCAGATATCCGCCAACGTCTGCTCCAGCTCATTGCGCGGCGCCTGATAGTCCTGGCTTTGCAACCGCCCGATCTCCAGCGCCGGCAGCGCCTTGCGATCGAGTTTGCCGTTGGCATTGAGCGGCATCCGGTCCAGCCACAACCAATGCAGTGGCACCATGTATTCCGGCAGTTCGGCGCGCAAGCGTTGCTTGATGCGTTCCAGGCATTCGGACGGGTTCAGCGCCGAGTCAGCCGCCACCAGATAGCCAACCAGATGCTTGCCGTTCACGCCTTCTTGCACGCCGACCGCCGCTTCACGCACTTGCGGTTGCTCATGCAGACGCGCTTCGATTTCACCCAGTTCGATGCGGTAACCGCGGATCTTCACTTGATGGTCGATACGCCCGACGTATTCCAGCACACCGTCACTGCGCCGACGGGCCAGGTCGCCGGTGCGATACAGACGATCCCCCGACGCGCCGAACGGGTTCGGTACAAACACCTGAGCGGTGCGCAAAGGATCGCTGACATAACCGCGCCCGACCCCGGTGCCGGCGACACACAACTCGCCCACCGCACCCAACGGCACCAATTCCAGCGCGCCATCGAGCAGGTACAAACGGTTGTTGTCGGTTGGCGTACCGATCGGCAGGTAGCTGCCACGGGTCGAGGCCATGTCCACGCGGAAGAACGCCACGTCGTCCGAGCATTCCGCCGGGCCATAGGCATTCACTAGCCCGATGTCCGGGTAACGCAGCAGCCATTGATGCGCCAGCTCCGGTGGCATTGCTTCACCGGTCGGCAACATCCAGCGCAGGCCATCGAGGCTCATGCGTTCCTGGGCGAGCATGCCCTGAATCAGCGACGGCACGCTTTCCAGCACGGTAATGCCTTGGGTCGACACGTGCGCCAGCAACCCTTGTGGATCATGGGCGATGGTGTTCGGCACGATGTCCACCCGCGCCCCGAACAGCGGCGCGGCGAGGAACTGCCAGACCGAAATGTCGAAGCTTTGCGAAGCCGTCTGGGCGATCACGTCGGCATCGCTCAAATTCAAGTACGGCGCTTTGCTCAATTGGTTGTTGAGCATGCCGCGCTGCTCGACCATCACGCCTTTCGGCAAACCGGTGGAACCCGAGGTGTAGATCACGTAAGCGAGGTTGTCCGGGCCACTGTAAATACCCGGATTCGCCACCGAGACACCGCTCGCCAGCACCTCTTCCCAGACCAGCAACTTCGGCCGAATGGCGCAACCGAACTCTTCCAGCAGTGCGATGGCTTGCTCGCGGCAGGCCTGCGTGCAGACCAGCAACGGTGTGCGGCTCAGGTCGATGATCCGGCTCAGGCGCTGACTCGGCAGCCCCGGATCCAGCGGCAGATAACCCGCCCCCGCCTTAAAGCTGCCGATGATCATGCCGAGCAAATCGAGGTTACGTTCAGCCAACAACGCCACCGGTTGATCCAGCCCGACCCCGGCCGCGATCAACGCATGACCGAGGCGGTTGCTGCGCTGGTTCAGCTCAACGTAACTGTGTTGCTGGTCCTGGCAACTGGCGGCAATGCGCTGCGGATGCTGAGCGACCTGCGCTTCGAACAACGCGGCATAACTTTGCTCCAGCGGGTAATCGTGCTCGCTCTGGTTGCAGCCATGGATCAGGAAATCCTGTTCCTCGGCGCCCAGCAGCGGCAGATCGGCCATGTCGCCATGGAAACCGTCGACCAGCGCCAGCAGCAACCGCTTGAACTCACCGAGCATGCGCTCGACGGTCGATTCGTCGAAATAGCGCTGGTCGTAAGACAGGTGCAGCCCCAGGTCATCGCCCGGATAGCAGACCGCCGTCAGCGGGAAGTTGGTGTGGGTGCGGCCCGAATCCGACGTGGCATTGAGGCTCTGCGCACGGTCCAGCACCGAGACTTCCACCGGCGCGTTTTCGAACACAAACAGGCTGTCGAACAGCGGCTGGCCCTTGGGCAGTTCACTGTTTTCCTGGATGCTCACCAGCGGCAGGTATTCGTACTCGCGCAGTTGCATGTTGCTGTCGAGCAAACCGCTCAGCCACTGGCGCACGCTGCAACGTTGATCGTCTTCGGGCATTTTCACCCGCAGCGCAATGCTGTTGATGAACAGCCCGACGGTGCGTTGCATTTCCGGCATTTCCACCGGACGCCCGGCCACCGTGACACCGAACAACACGTCGCGATCACCGCTCAATCGCCGCAGCACCAGTGCCCACGCCGCTTGAGCGAAGGTGTTGATGGTCAGCTGATGCGCTTGCGCCAGTTCGCGCAGTTGCGCACCGTCACGGGCATCGAGGCGGGTGTAGCGGTCACCGACGACCATGCCGCCGCTTTCACCGGCATGTTCGCGCAGGAATGGTCGGTCGCTCGGGATCGGCGTGGTCCGCTCGAAACCTTGCAGGTTGGATTTCCACCACTGCCGCGCCTCAGCCAGGCTCTGGCGTTGCAGCCAGCCGATGTAGTCGCGATAACGCGGCGGTACGGCCAGTTGTGCCTCTCGACCTTCGCCGAGGGCGGTATAGATTTCGAAGAAATCGTTCATCAACAGCGAGCGGCACCAGGCATCGATGAGGATGTGGTGGTTGCTCATCATAAACCAGTAACGCGCCGCGCCGACCTTGATCAGGCGCAGGTGGAACGGTGCCTGATTGAGCAGATCGAACCCGGCTTCGCGCTCGCTTTTGAGCAGTGCTTGCAGTTTTGGCTCCTGCTCAGCTTCGGCAATCGCGGTCCAGTCGAGGACTTCAATCGGCGTGCTGCCGGGTTTGTGTATCACTTGCAGCATGTCTTCGCCGACGTTCCAGCAGAACGAGGCGCGCAGGGCTTCGTGGCGGGCGATCACCGCTTGCCAGGCCTGGGCGAAACGCTGCGGATCGAGTTCGCTGTTGATGCGGTAGCGATCCTGCATGTAGTAGAGGCCGGTGCCCGGTTCCAGCAAGGTGTGCAGCAGCATGCCTTCCTGCATCGGGGTCAGCGGGTAGACGTCTTCGATGACCGCGGGCGGAATCGGCAGCGCGTCAAGCTGTGGCTGAGTCAGTTTGGCCAGCGGGAAGTCGGACGGCGTCAGGCCGCCGGCATCGTCCTGCAAGCAATGCGCGATCAGGCTTTGCAGTTCGCTCAGGTAAGCATTCGCCAGGTCGGTGATTGCTTGCGGTTCGTGGCGTTCGGCGCTGAACGTCCAGCGCAGCACCAGTTCACCGCCATAAACCTGGCTGTCGACGCTCAGCTCATTGGGCAGCGGCGCGTGCGGATCGTGGGCCGCGCCGACGGGCTCGTCCAGTGGACGGAACAACGCGTCCGCGCCGAAGCTCTGGTCGAATTGACCGAGGTAGTTGAAGGTGATCGGCGCCACCGGCAACGCGGCCAGGGTCTGACGACTCAGGTCATCAGCCAGATAACGCAGCACGCCATAACCCAGACCTTTGTGCGGCACGGCGCGCAGTTGTTCCTTGATCGCCTTGATCGAAGCGCCCTGCCCGTTCGCCGGCACGAGGCGTAATGGATAAGCGCTGGTGAACCAGCCGACGGTGCGGGTCAGGTCGATCTCGTCGAACAGGGTTTCGCGGCCATGGCCTTCGAGTTGAATCAGCGCCGATTCCTGTCCGCTCCAGTTGCACAGCACCCGGGCCAACGCAGTCAACAGCAGATCGTTGACCTGGGTGCGATAGGCGCTCGGGGCCTGTTGCAGCAACTGGCGAGTACGCTCGGCATCCAACCGCACGCTGACGGTTTGTGCATGACGATTTTGCTGGCCACCTTGCAGACGATCACACGGCAACTCAACGCTCGGCCCAGCCAGCCGAGATTGCCACCAGCTCAGTTCTTCACGCAGGGATTCACTGCCGGCATACGCCTGCAAGCGTGCGGCCCAATCCTTGAACGCACTGGTTTTCGCCGGCAGTTTGACCGACTGTTGCGCGTCCAGCTGACGGTAAACGGTTTGCAGATCGTCCAGCAAAACACGCCACGAAACACCGTCCACCACCAGGTGGTGAATGGCGATGAACAACCGTTGTTGGCCTTCAGGACCATCGACCAGCAGCACGCGCATCAGCGGCCCATGTTCGAGGTCGAGGCTGCGCTGGGCATCGGCGAACAGCGCGGCGCATTTGTCCATGGACGAAACACGCACTTGCCACAACACCGGCACGTCAGAAATCGGCTGATGCTCGGCGTGCCATTGCGCGCCGGCTTGGATGAAACGCAAGCGCAACGCATCGTGCTGTTCGATCACCGCCAGCAGCGCTTGCTCCAGGCGATGGGGTTCCAGCACGACGGTCGGTTCCAGCATCAACGCCTGGTTCCAGTGCTGACGCTGGGGAATGTCGGTGTCGAAGAACCAGTGCTGAATCGGCGTCAGACGCGATTCGCCAGCGAGTAAGCCCTGCTCGGCAGCGACCTGCTCCGTGCGGGTCGCCACGGCAGCCAGGGTCTGCACGGTCTGGTGCTGGAACAGGTCACGCGGACTGAAATGAATGCCCTGCTGCCGCGCACGGCTGACCACCTGGATCGACAGGATCGAATCGCCGCCCAGTTCGAAGAAGTTGTCGTTGAGGCCCACTTGCTCAACGTTCAACACTTCGCACCAGATGCCGGCCAAGGTCAGTTCCAGCTCGTTGCTCGGCGCCACGTAGTGCTGACGGTTCAGTTCCGGGTCCGGTGCCGGCAACGCGCGGCGGTCGAGTTTGCCGTTGGCGGTCAGCGGCATGCTGGCCAGCAGGATCAGGTGCGTCGGCACCATGTAATCCGGCAACTGCGATTTGAGGTGAATCTTCAGCGCTTCGCGCAGCGCCGCTTGTTGCGTCTCGTCCTGCTCGGCGACGTCGGTCACCAGATAGCCGACCAGTTGTTTGCCGCTCGGTGCGTCGAGGGCCAGCACCACGGCTTCGCGGATCGACTCATGCTCCAGCAGGCGGGTTTCGATTTCACCGAGTTCGATGCGGAAGCCGCGAATCTTCACTTGATGGTCGATGCGCCCGAGGTACTCCACCAGACCATCGGCACGCTGGCGCACAAGGTCGCCCGTGCGGTACAGACGCCCGCCATTGGCTGCGAACGGATCCGCCACAAACCGCTCGGCGGTCATGCCCGGACGCTGGTGATAACCCTGCGCCAGGCCGGCACCGCCGACGTACAACTCGCCGGTCGCGCCTTGCGGCACCAAGGCCAGGTCAGCGTCGAGAATGTACGCCACCCTCGCGCCGATCACGCTGCCGATCGGCACGCTGCCCAAGCCTTCTTCCAGTTGCTCAGGTGCCAGGCTCGCCAGCGGCATGACCACGGTTTCGGTCGGGCCATAGGCGTTGAAAAACAGGCTCGGTTTGAACGCCGCGCGAATTCGCGCCAGGTGTTCGCCGGTCAGAGCTTCGCCACCCGTGATGCACATGCGCACCGGCAGGGTTTCGCCCTGGGTCGCCAGCCATTGCGCTAACTGGCTACCGTAGCTTGGGGTGAAGCCGAGGATATTGATGTTGTGACGGCGAATCAGACCGCAGATTTCTTCCGCGTCCCACTGGCCTTGCGCACGCAGAACGACTTGCGCCCCACTCAACAACGGCACCAGCAAACGCTCGGTCGCGGCGTCGAAGTTGATTGAATAGAAATGCAGCTCGCAGTCGTCCGGGCGCATGCCGAAGCGCTCGATCACGGCGCGGCAGTGCATGGCGATTTCACCGTGGGACGCCACCACGCCTTTTGGTTTGCCAGTAGAGCCCGAGGTGTAAATCAGGTACGCCTGATGTTGTGGCAGGCTGATAAACGGCAGTTCAGTGGCTGGGTAATTGGCCAACTCGGCGGCGTCCTCTTCGAGGCACCAGCGAGCGACGGTTGTCGGCAACTCGCCGAGCGCGTCGAACATCGCCGCATCGCTGAGCAGCAGACCGATGCCGCTGTCTTCGATCATGTAATGCAGGCGATCCAGCGGGTATTCCGGGTCCAGCGGCACATAAGCGCCGCCGGCCTTGAGGATCGCCAACAGGCCGATGACCATTTCCAGCGAACGCTCAAGCGCCAGGCCGACGCGAACCTGCGGGCCAACGCCGCGCTCGCGGAGCATCCAGGCCAGGCGATTGGCGCGGCTGTCGAGTTCGGCGTAGCTCAGGGTTTGACCCGCAAACGTCAACGCCGGAGCCTCCTTGCGGACCAGTGCCTGCTCGCTGAACAGGTGATGAATGCACTGGTCGAGGCGATGCTCGCCCGGCTCGACGCCAAGGCTGTCCAGCAGCGTTTGCTGTTCCGTGGCTTCCAGCAACGGCAGTTCGCTGAGGCGCTGTTGCGGATCGCTCAGCAGCGCTTCCAGCAGATTGCGCCAGTGCCCGGCCATGCGCGCAATGCGTGGCTCATCGAACAAATCGGTGCTGTAAGTCAGGCAGCAACCCAGTCGATGATCGAGGTCGGTGACTTCCAGGTTGAGGTCGAACTTGGTCGCGCGTGCATCGTTGGCCAGGTACTCGACGGTCATGCCGGCCAGGGTGCGGCTCTGCTGGAATTCCCAGCGCTGTACATTGCACATCACCTGGAACAACGGGTTGTAAGCGGCGCTGCGCGGTGGCTGCAACGCCTCCACCAGATGATCGAACGGCAGGTCTTGATGGGACTGGCCTTCTATCACGGTGTGGCGCACCTGCTCGAACAACTCGCCGACGGACATCTGCCCGTGGAGCTGGCAACGCAACACCTGGGTGTTGAGAAACGCACCGATCAGCCCTTCGCTTTCCGGGCGAATCCGGTTGGCCACCGGTGCGCCGATGCGCAGGTCGGTCTGGCCGCTGTAGCGGTAAAGCAGCACGGCCAGCGCGGCGGTCATGGTCATGAACAGAGTCAGACCGTTTTGCGCGTTGAAGGCGCGAACCCGTGCGGCGAGGTCATCGCTCAGGTCGAAACGGAACAGTTCGCCCTGATGGCTTTGCACCGGCGGACGCGGACGGTCGGCCGGCAATTCCAGCAGCGGATGTTCGCGGCCCAGTTGTGCGGTCCAGTAGTCGAGTTGGCGTTGACGCTCGCCGGACTCCAGCCACTGGCGCTGCCAGACGCTGTAATCCAGGTACTGCACCGGCAGCGGTGCCAACGGCGATTCGCGGTCATCGACGAACGCTTCGTAAAGCGCGCTCAATTCACGGGCGAAAATGTCCATCGCCCAGCCTTCGGTGACGATGTGGTGCAGGGTCAGCACCAGGTAGTGTTCGTGCGTGGCGGTCTTGACCAGGCAGGCGCGCAGCAGCGGACCGGTTTCCAGATCGAACGGTTTATGCGCCTCGTCGTCAGCCAGTTGTTGCACGCACTGTTCACGACTGTCGGCGTCCAGCGCCGAGAAATCTTTCCAGTCCATGCGCATGCCGGTTTGCGCATGCACCCGTTGCTGGGCCACACCGTCGATGCTCGGGAACGTGGTGCGCAGGGTTTCGTGACGCAGGATCAGCGCTTGCAGCGCCGCTTCGAAACGCCCGACATCCAGCACACCGCGCAGCCGCGCCATGCCGCCGACGTTGTAGGCCGGGCTGTCCGGCTCCATCTGCCAGAGGAACCACATGCGCTGCTGGGAATAGGACAGCGGCACCGGTTGGCTACGGTCGACTTTTTCTATCGGCGGTTGCTGGTTGGTGTTGCCGCTGGCCTGGATCAATTGCACCTGTTCGGCGAACGCCCCCAGTTCGCTGTTTTCGAACAGCGCTCGCAGCGGCAACTCGACGTCGCAGGCCTGACGGGTACGGGAGATGATTTGCGTGGCCAACAACGAATGACCGCCGAGGGCGAAGAAATCGTCGCGCAAGCCGATCTGTTTTTGGCCTAGCACTTCACGCCAGATGCCGGCGATTTGTTGCTCCAGTGCAGTGATTGGTTCGACGTGTTCGCGCACTTGCCACTGTGGTTCGGGCAAGGCGCGACGGTCGAGTTTGCCACTCGGACTCAGGGGCATTTCGTCCAGACGCATCAACTGCGCCGGGACCATGTATTCCGGCAACTCAGCCGCCAGTGCGGTTTTAAGGCGTGCGGTTTGCGTGTCTTCGGATTCGGTTGAGTCGGTGGCGGTGTAGTAACCGATCAACTGCCCACCGGCCGATGTCTCACGCACCAGCACCACGGCTTGGGCGACGCCATTCTGGGTCAGCAAACGGGCTTCGATTTCTTCCGGTTCAACGCGAAAGCCGCGCAGTTTGACCTGCTGATCGAGACGACCGAGGTATTCGATCACGCCATCCGCCGTCCAGCGCGCACGGTCGCCGGTGCGGTACAGACGCGCGCCCTGCTCGCCCAGTGGATCGACCACGAAGCGTTCGGCGGTCAGGCCCGGACGGCCCAAATAGCCCCGAGCCAGACCAATACCGCTGATACACAGTTCACCCGGCACACCGGCCGGCACCGGGTTGAGGTCGCCGTCGAGCACGCGGCACACCACGTTGCCCAACGGACGGCCAATCGGCGAGCGCTCGCCATCGCCGCGGGTGCAGTGCCAATGGGTGACGTTGATCGCGGTTTCGGTCGGGCCGTAGCGGTTGTGCAGTTGTACGGCGGGCAGCTGTTCCAGAACGCGGTTGCGCAGTTCGGCGGGCAAGGCTTCGCCACCGGAGAACACCCGGCGCAAGCTGGTGCATTCGGCGGTCAGCGGCTCATCAATGAACAACGAAAGCAGCGGCGGTACGAAGTGCAGCGTGGTCACGCCGTATTGCTGGACCAACTGCGCGATGCGATGCGGATCGCGATGCTCGCCGGGGCCGGCGATCAGCAAGCGTGCGCCAGTGATCAGCGGCCAGAAGCACTCCCACACCGACACGTCGAAACTGATCGGGGCTTTTTGCATCAGCACGTCGGTGTCGTTCAAACCGTAGGTGTTCTGCATCCATTCCAGCCGCTCGGCCAGCGCCGCATGGGTGATGCCGACGCCTTTCGGTTGACCGGTCGAACCCGAGGTGTAAATCACGTAGGCCAGGTTGTCGCCGTGCAAATGCAGGCCCGGTGCCTGGCTTGGCCAGTTCTCCAGATGCAAGGCGTCCATGGCGATCACGCTGACGCCGTCGGTGGCCGGCAAGCGTTCGAGTAATCCGGTTTGGGTCAGCAGCAATTCGACGCCGCTGTCACTGAGCATGTAGGCCAGGCGCTCGGCCGGGTAATCCGGGTCCAGCGGCACGTAGGCGCCACCGGCCTTGATGATCGCCAGCAGGCCGATCAGCAACTGCGGCGAACGCTCCGCGGCGATGGCCACGCAAACGTCCGGACCGACGCCTTTGTCGCGCAGGTAATGGGCCAGGCGGTTGGCCTGGGTGTGCAGTTCAGCGAAATCGAGGCTGCCGCCGTCCCACATCAGCGCGGTGCGTTCCGGGGTCAGGCGCGCTTGTTCGTTGAGCAGCTCCGGCAGCCATTGGCTGGCCGGTGTGCAGGGTGCGGCGCTCCAGGAAGTGTGTTGGCCGTTTTCGTCTGGGGTCAGCAGTTGCAGGTCGCCGATGGCGGTTGACGGCTGTACGCAAATGGCCCGCAGCAGGTTGCTGAAGTGCTCGGCAAGACGCTCGATGGTCGTCGCGTCGAACCTTTCGCTGGCATAGTCGAAGGACAGGCTCAGGCGACCTTTCTGGTCTTCTTCGCTGTGCAGTTGCAGGTCGAACTTGGCTTCGCGGCTGTGCCACGGCAGTTCTTCGGCGAGCAATCCAGGCAGACGGCGCAGTGCGCTCAAATCCCGTTGCTGGTGGTTGAACATCACCTGGAACAGGCCTTGCTCGCGAGCCTGCGGGAACGCTTCCAGCAATTGTTCGAAGGGCAGATCCTGATGCGCTTGTGCGCCGAGCGCGGCGTGACGGGTTTGCACCAGCAGCTCAACGAATGGCAGACGCGGATCCACCTCGGCGCGCAGCACTTGGGTGTTGATGAAGAAGCCGATCAGCCCCTGGGTTTCCAGGCGCGGGCGGTTGGCATTCGGCACGCCGATGCGGATGTCGCGCTGGCCGCTGTAGCGGTGCAGCAGGCTTTGGAACGCGGCGAGCAACAGCATAAACGGCGTCGATTCCTGCGCCTGGGCGGTCTGGCGAATGGCGTCGCTCAAGGTCGCGTCCAGCTTTATGGAATGACGAGCAGCGCTGTAAATGTGCTGGGCCGAGCGTGGGTGATCGGTGGCCAGGTTCAGAGTGGGATGTTCCTCACCCAGCTGCGCTTTCCAGTAGGCCAGTTGGCGCTCGCCCTCCCCTTGCGCCAGCCATTGACGCTGCCAGCTGCCGTAGTCGGCGTAGTGCGTGAGCAATGCCGGCAGTGTCGCTGTTTGCCCTTGGGACGCCGCGGCGTACAGGCGCGAGAACTCGTCGATCAGTACGTTCAGCGACCAGCCATCGGCGATGATGTGGTGCATCGTCACCAACAGCTGATGGTCCTCATCGTCGAGGCGCACCAGCGTCACCCACAGCAGCGGGCCTTTCTCCAGATCGAACTGGGTACGGGCTTCGTCCTCACGGATTTGCAGTGCGCAAGTTTCACGCTCGGCGGTGGGCAGGTCGCTGATGTCGATCAATTGCAGGTTGAATTCGCTCGCCGCATCGACCTGTTGCAGTGCCACGCCGTCACGTTCGAAGAACCGCGTACGCAGGGATTCATGACGTTCGATCAATTGCTGGAAGCTGGCGCGCAAGGCGTCTTCGTCCAGCTCGCCGCGCAGGCGCAAGGCGCCGGGAATGTTGTAGGCGCTGCTCTGCGGGTCGAGCTGCCAAGTGATCCAGAGACGGTTTTGCGCCAGGGATTGCGGCATCGGTTCGTTGCGAGGCAGTGTGGTGATCGCGCCTTGGGCCAGGCCGCCGTCCTGTTGCAACTGAGCGACAGCGGCGGTGAACGCGCCAAGGGTTGGCGCTTCGAACAGCAGGCGCAGATTCAGCTCCAGACCGAGTGCTTCACGCAGGCGCGCGACCACTTGCGTGGCGGCGATGGAGTTGCCACCGAGCAGGAAGAAGTGATCGTCGGCGTTGACCTGTTTGACCTGCAGTTGCTCGCACCAGATCTGGCCGATCAGGGTTTGCAGCTCGGAACCTGATTCGGGTTGGGATTCGCCCTGAACGTCCGCCGACGGAAACAGCGCAAAGCTGTCGAGGCTACCGTCCGCCAGTCGATTTCGGCAGGCCGAACGTTGCAGTTTGCCGCTGGAGGTCTTGGGCAACGCGCCCGGGTTGAGCAACACCACCATGCTCGGCGCTTCCTGATACGCCTCGGCCACGGCTTGGCGAATGGCTTTGATCAGGGCGTCGGGTGGGAGGATTTTCTGCACACTGCGGCTGATTTCTGCGGCGATGCCGATACCTTCCTGACCGTCGACGTTGACGGCGAAAGCGGCCACGCGACCTTTGCGCACCACTTCCACTTCGCGTTCGACGGTCTGCTCGATGTCCTGCGGGTAAAGGTTGTGACCGCGCACGATCAGCATGTCTTTCAGGCGTCCGGTGATGAACAATTCACCGTCACGCATGAAACCCAGGTCTCCAGTGCGCAACCAGGTCCGGTCGTTGTGCTGGACGAAGGTCTTGGCGCTGGCCTCGGGGTTGCGCCAGTAGCCATGGGCGATGCTCGGCCCGGCGGCCCAGACTTCGCCGACCACGTTGTCGGCGAGTTCATTGAGCGCGACCGGATCGACAATCAGCACCGCGTGATCCGGCTGACTGATGCCGCAACTCATGATCGCGCTGCCAACGCCTGCCTCCGCACGGTTCTGGGCCAAGGCTTGATCGTCCACGCACAGGTTGCCGATGCCCTGACCGCGCGGGGTTCCGGCGACGAACAAAGTGGCTTCGGCCAACCCGTAAGACGCCATGAAGCTGTCGGTGGTGAAACCGCACGCCGCGAATTTCTCGCCAAAGCGATCGAGGGTGTCGAGACGAATCGGTTCGGAGCCGGAATACGCCACGCGCCAGCCACTCAGGTCGAGGCGCTCCAGCGCTGATTCGCTGACGCGTTCGCTGCACAGGCGGTAGGCGAAATCCGGTCCGCCGCTGATGGTGCCGCCGTATTCGCTGATCGCTTCCAGCCAGCGCAACGGCCGACCAAGGAAATAGGCCGGCGACATCAACACGCACGGCACGCCGCTGAAAATCGGCTGCAACAGACCACCGATCAGGCCCATGTCGTGGTACAGCGGCAGCCAGCTGACGATCACATCATCCGGGTTCAGATCGATGCCGAAACCATGACGAATCAGCAGTTCGTTGGCCACCAGATTTCCGTGGCTGACTTGCACACCTTTGGGTAGCGCGGTGGAACCTGAGGTGTATTGCAGGAACGCGATGTGGTCGTCTGCCAGGTTCGGCTCGATCCAGCTGTCGGCCAAGGCACCGTCGAGGGTGTCGACGCAAAGCAGCGGCGGCGCACCTTCAATCTGCTGCAAGGCGTCGCGCAGGCCGGCGCTGGTCAGCAACAAGCGCGGCTCGGCGTCGCTGATGATCGACAGCAGACGTTCCTGGTGATGACGTTTAGCCGACTCGGGTGGATAGGCCGGCACCGCGATCACACCGGCATACAGGCAGCCAAAAAACGCCGCGACGTAATCCGGGCCACTGGGAAACAGCAGCACGGCGCGATCGCCGAATTCAGCCTCGGCCTGCAACGCACCAGCAATGGTTCGCGCCCGCAGATCCAGGTCGCGATAACTGAGGACCACAGCCTGATCCGGGGTTTCGGCGAGAAAACGCAAGGCCACCCGATCCGGCGTCAGGGCCGCGCGGCGCTGGAGGGCTTGGACCAGATTGCTTGGGAGTTCGAACGCGTCGGTCATGAGGTTTCCTGCCTGAATTCGGCTTGCAAATGGAATCGGTTTTCTTACGTCACGCCCATAGAAGGGCATGCAGGACGCGGTCTTCGCCGACTGCGCAAGGCATTGGGAATGCTGTTTTGGCCGGGATTTACCCGGCACCTTTCACCAATGAGAACGGATGACGTCTTGAAATAATTAGTCGGCAGGCTTGACCGCCAAGGGGTTTGGATGCCGCAAGCAGGTGCGGCAGCGTGTCGCAGTTCTCACTCCGCACCATCGCGCCGCATTAATTCTCTTTCTCAATTGACAATCATTATCATTAAGAATAATTTGTCGCTCGATGTGTAGGCCGGCCCCCCTCGCCGTCCCACCAACCTATTGGCAGCAAGGTGATTTCCATGACGGAACAAGTATCCACAAGCAGGTGCGATTCACCGCTACTTCAGGCCTTTGTCGACAACCGACTGATTCTGGTCAAAATTGCAGCCCGCATTACCGGCTGCCGGTCGCGTGCTGAAGACGTGGTCCAGGATGCGTTTTTCCGACTGCAATCGGCGCCGCAAATCACGTCGTCCTTCAAGGCTCAGCTCAGTTATCTGTTCCAGATCGTGCGCAACCTGGCGATCGACCACTATCGCAAACAGGCGCTGGAGCAGAAGTATTCAGGGCCGGAAGAGGAAGGTCTGAACGTGGTGATTCAGGGCGCTTCGCCGGAAACCTCGCACATCAATTTCTCGACCCTGGAAAACATTGCCGATGCGCTGACGGAGCTGCCGAGCCGCACCCGTTACGCCTTCGAGATGTACCGCCTGCACGGTGTGCCGCAAAAGGACATCGCCAAGGAACTCGGCGTCTCACCGACCCTGGTCAACTTCATGATTCGCGATGCGCTGGTGCACTGCCGCAAGGTGTCTGGCAATCGTGCGGATACCTTTGCCCGCCGCTAAAAGCTTCGCGGGCAAGCCTCGCTCCTACTGGTTTGTCGCTGAATCACATTCAACCGCAAATCCTGTAGGAGCGAGGCTTGCCCGCGAAGACTGACTCAAGGTCGGTGCAAACCTTGAGCTGTCCCCATCAAGCCAACGCACACCGATCAAAAAACCGCTCACGCCCCAGCATCATCAACGCCGCGCGCTTGTGTGGGAAGTCAAACTCTTTCTCGCAGTGGTAACCCTGGTTTTGCATGTACCCGATCATCTTCGCGTTGTCGGCGCGAGGCTCGGCGACCACGCGCTGAGTGCGCGGGTCGTCGAGAAACAGGTAATGCGTCAGCGCCGATAACCAGCTCGCCACCTTGTGCGGGCCGCGGTGATTTTCTTCGCCCACCAGCATGTGGATACCGCGGTCGTAATCGCCGGCGTCATAGAACGGCGCGATGCGATCTTCCTTGGCCCAATAGGCTTCGAAATAGGCAAACGGCTGATCATCGAAACAACCGATCAGCGTCACCGTGTGCGGGTCCGCCTCAAGCTTGCTCAGGTATTCACGGTGCTGTTCGAGGCTGCCCTCCTCCTGCCAGAAACTCGCCACCCGCGGGCTGTTCTGCCAGCGATTGAAACGCGCCAGGTCCAGGTCGATGTCCACCGTACGCAGGGAAATCCAGGCGCCAAGCCGCGCATCGAAGCGCCGATAGACTTCACCCCGTGGTTTTATCGGGCGCAGTGGATGACGCTTGCCGCCACTGATGACCATACGCGGGGGATAACTGGCGGCCAGCGACTCGCCCTGCCAAGGCTGAGGCAATTGCCAGAACATCGTGCGTTCGCAGCGGTATTGGCCAACGGTTTCAGTGGGTATCAGCAAACCGCTCGACAAGGCGTCGGTGGGCGATTGCTGAAGTTGGAAAATCACCTGCTGACACGCCGGATCACGGGCGAACAGCCAATAACAGGTCGCCCAGAGTGCCTGCCCTTCAAAGGTGTCGAAGCGCTTTTCTATCTGCACCTGCAACTCGGGTTTACGGGTCAGGCGTAGCTCGATCAGTGGCTGCCCTTCCAGGCTGAGGTGCAGGCGAGTCTGGGTTTCATCAGCTACAAGACGGCTTCCGTTGGGCAGGGCCAGGGCAGTCAGGTCATTCAGATTGGGCATGGGTCGGGCTCACGATAATCGTCGACAGTTCAACGATGTGACGTGAGCTGGGGCAAAAAATTTAAGCGAAGTCGCGAATGACGCGACCTGCGGTGCCCATCAGGGTTTGGGCACCGGCACCACCGCGATCTTGTACGGATCGAAAATCTTCAGCATCTGGCCATTGTCCCGCAACCCTTGCAGCAACTTGCCGAACGCTTCGCCACCGATGGGCGCGGCCGGACGCAGGATCGCGTAGTGGTGATAGACCTGATCGATGCTCTGGGACACCAGCAACTGATCAGCCACTTGCTCGTTGCGCAGCAGGTATTCGCTCAGGTAGGAGCGCGTCACCAGGGCAACGTCGGCCCGCCCGCGCAGCACCATCAGCAAGTTGCTGTCATGGGAATAGGTCAGCGTGGCGTTGTAGTTCTGCGCTAGGAATTTCGGGTCGGCATTGAAGTTGGCGAACTCATAGTGATAGCCGCTGAACAGGGCCAGACGCTTGCCGGTGAGGTCGGCAAAATAGCTTTGCTGGCGATCGGGCTCACGTTGCGCGACGAAAATCTCGGCGTCTTCAAGGCCCATGTCGACGCTGGTGTGGGGAATGTCCTTCCAGCCCCAGTCCGGGTTCTCGAAAATGGCCATATCGACCCGACCTTGCTTGAAATCACCGAACCTGCGGGGAATCGAAGTCGGCACCAGAACGAACTGATAGTCACTCTGCAATTGATTCAAGGCTTCGACCAATTGCGGCAACAGGCCCGTGTCGGCACCGGATTCGGGGCGCACGGTATAAGGCGGGAAATGTGCGGCACCGACCCGCACCAGTTGCGCAGCCTGGGATGGCAACACCCAGACTGCCACGAGCGACGCCAGCAAAAGCTGCGAGGCCGTCCTAATTGGCGAAGACATCAAAACAACCCACTCCCCAAAAAATACCCATCAATGCATTCAAGCTAGGCGGTTTCGGCCACTTAGCCAGTTTCCTGCAGACACATGACAACTTATTGCTTCGCTTCGAGCACAAGTATCAATGCCTCATCGGCCAGTTGATCGAGGCTCATGCTGCCGCCGGCACGAAACCAGGTGGTGGTCCAGGACAACGCGCCCGTGAGAAAACGGCGCGTGATGAACACATCGCCGCGGATAAAACCGGCCTCCTTGGCTTCACCCAGCACCTGCAGCCAAAGCGCTTCATAAATATCGCGCAGCGCCAGCACCTGCGCCTGCCCGTCTTCGGACAGCGAACGCCATTCATACACCAACACCGCCATGGCCTCGCCGCTGCCGCCCATGATCGACTGCAATTCGCAGCGAATCAGCGCCAGCACCCGCTCGCGTACGTTGCCGGCCTCGGACAGGGCGGCGTGCATCAACGCCGTGTTGTAGCGAATGGTCTCCTCCATCACCGCCCGCAGGATCTCGTCCTTGCTTTTGAAGTGATGAAAGATGCTGCCCGACTGAATGCCCACGGCACCGGCCAGATCGCGCACGGTGGTGCGTTCATAACCTTTGTTGCGGAACAGGTGAGCCGCCACTTGCAGCAGTTTGCCGCGGGCGCTGTCAGGGTCGGTCAATTGGCCGTTGTCGACCAATTCGCGCATGACCCCCAGGGCTTTTTGCTCGTCCACCCGTTCTCTCCTACAGTCGATCAATCAGATGCGCCGCCCGCCGCTAAAACAGCGGGGTTGCGCGGGCAATTTAAGCTGGCGACGGCAACCAAGCAAGCGCTTGGGCAGAAGATATTTCAGCCGTTTACAAACCAAGCGCTTGCTTGGTAGTCTCGATGCACTTCTGTCGGAGGTGGTTATGGAATTGGCTGCGCCTAAAACAATTCGCATCGGATGCGCCAGCGCGTTCTGGGGCGACACCTCGACCGCCGCCGCGCAACTGGTGGAAGGTGGACGCCTGGACTACCTGGTCTTCGACTATTTGGCCGAGATCACGATGTCGATCATGGCCGGCGCACGGATGAAAGATCCGCAGGCGGGCTATGCGGGCGACTTCATCGAAGTCCTCAGCCCACTGCTGGGGCAACTCGCCGAACAAAAAATCCGCGTCATCAGCAACGCCGGCGGGGTCAATCCACAGGCCTGCGCCGCCGCGCTGCAAGCGGCCTGCGACAAGGCCGGGGTGGCGCTGAAGATCGCCGTGCTGCTGGGCGACGACCTGCAACCGCAGTTCAAACAGCTGAGCAGCCGCGGCCTCCATGAAATGTTCAGCGGCGCCCCATTGCCACCGATGTGCGTCTCGACCAATGCCTACCTTGGCGCACCGGGCATTGTCGAAGCCCTTCGATTGGGTGCCGACATCGTCATTACCGGACGCGTCGTCGACAGCGCGGTGGTGAGTGCCGCGCTGGTGCATGAATTCGGCTGGCGGTGGCACGACTACGACAAACTGGCCCAGGCGGCATTGGCCGGGCACATCATCGAATGTGGAGCGCAGTGCACCGGCGGCAATTTCACCGATTGGCGCGACGTGCCTGATTACGAACACATTGGCTTCCCCATCGTTGAAGTCAGCGCCGACAGCCAGTTCATCGTCAGCAAACCCGAGGGCTCCGGCGGCCTGGTCACGCCACTGACCGTCGGCGAACAGATGCTCTATGAAATCGGCAACCCACAGGCCTATTTGCTGCCTGACGTGGTCTGCGATTTCACCCAGGTCAAACTCGTGCAACAGGGTAAAAACGCGGTTCAGGTGCATGGCGCAAAAGGCCTGCCGCCGACCGATCAATACAAGGTCAGCGCCACGTATCCGGACGGTTTGCGCTGCACCGCCAGTTGCCTGATCGCGGGGATCGATGCGGTCGACAAGGCGCGTCGAGTCAGCGAGGCCATCATCAACAAGACCTCGGATATCTTCAGCCAGCGCGGCTGGGCGCCTTACAGCGAAGTGAACATTGAACTGCTCGGCAGTGAGGCCACGTACGGCCCCCACGGCCAACGCCAGGACAGCCGTGAAGTGGTGATCAAACTCGCGGTGCGTCATCCGAGCAAACAGGCATTGATTGTGTTCTCCCGGGAAATCGCCCAGGCCGCCACCGGCATGGCGCCGGGGCTGACCGGGATTGTCGGGGGACGGCCGACGGTGTATCCGCTGATCCGGCTGTTCTCGTTCCTCATCGACAAAACCGCCTGCACGCTGGAAATTGAACTCCAGGGTCAGCGCCACCCGTGCGCCCTGCCCGCCGTCGATGTGCTCGACCCGGATGACTTGCCCATACCGTTCGACCCGCCGCACCCCACAGGCCGCGCCGATGCCAGCGTGGCCCTGATCAAACTCGCCGTGGCCCGCTCCGGCGACAAGGGTAATCACAGCAACATCGGCGTCATGGCCCGTGAGCCCGAGTACCTGCCATGGATCGCCGAGGCCTTGACGCCCGAGGTGATGGTCGACTGGATGAGCCACGTCCTCGACCCGGTACACGGACGTGTCGAGCGTTGGTATTTGCCCGGCACTCACAGTTTCAATTTTCTCCTGGAGAACGCCCTCGGCGGCGGTGGCGTGGCCAGCCTGCGAATCGATCCGCAAGGCAAGGCCTTCGCCCAGCAGTTGCTGGACATCCAGATTCCGGTGCCCCAGCGCATCGCCGACCAGGTCAATTAGAGGACTGTCGCCATGGCGTACGATTCGATTTTCAAAGCCGATCTGTTTGCAGGCCAAAACATCATCGTCACCGGTGGCGGCAGCGGCATCGGCCGCTGCACCGCCCATGAGCTGGCGGCGCTCGGTGCCCATGTGCTGCTGGTCGGGCGCAAGGCTGACAAGTTGAAAAGCGTGGCCGCCGAGATTGCCGAGGACGGAGGCAAGGCGGATTGGGCCACCTGCGATATTCGTGAAGAAGAAGCGGTCAAGCAGCTGGTCAGCGAGTTGATCCGCAAGCACGGCCCGATTCACGGGCTGGTCAACAATGCCGGCGGGCAATACCCGTCGCCGCTGGCCTCGATCACTCAGAAGGGTTTCGAAACCGTGATGCGCACCAACCTGGTGGGCGGTTTCCTGATGGCCCGGGAAGTGTTCAATCAGTCGATGAGCAAACACGGCGGCGCCATCGTCAACATGCTCGCCGACATGTGGGGCGGCATGCCCGGCATGGGCCACTCGGGGGCGGCGCGTTCGGGCATGGACAACCTCACAAAAACTGCTGCCTTCGAATGGGGTTATGCCGGGGTGCGGGTCAACGCGGTAGCGCCGGGCTGGGTGGCATCGAGCGGCATGGACACCTACGAAGGTGCGTTCAAAGCAGTGATTCCGACCTTGCGCGAACACGTGCCGCTCAAGCGCATCGGCACTGAGTCCGAAGTCAGCGCGGCGATTGTTTTCCTGCTCAGTCCGGCGGCGGGGTTCGTCAGCGGCAGCACGTTGCGCATCGACGGTGCGGCGAGCCTTGGCGGTCGGGCGTGGCCGATTCACAAGGCGCAGAACAGTGAATCGTATAACGGCTTCCATCGGGCGTATTTGCCCGACGTACTCAAGGACAAGGAGTAAGCCATGCCGGTGATCCAGTCACACGTGGACCCGTTCAGCGAACAGTTCGCCCAGAACCGCACGGCAATGCTGGTCGGCATCGAGCAAGTCCGTCAGCTCGAACAAAACCTGCTGAACAAGGCAGCCGAGGCCAAGCCCAGGTTCGACAAGCGCGGCCAGTTACTGCCCCGTGAACGCCTCAATCTACTGCTCGACCCCGGCGCGCCGTTCCTCGAACTGGCGAGCTTGGCCGGCTACAAACTGCACGACGACAAGGACGGCAGCTCGGCCGGTGGCGGCTTGATCGCCGGGATCGGCTACGTGTCCGGCGTGCGGGTATTGGTGGTGGCGAACAACAGCGCGATCAAGGGCGGGACCATTTCCCCCAGCGGCCTGAAAAAGTCCCTGCGCCTGCAACAGATCGCCATGGAGAACAAACTGCCGGTGATCACCCTCGCCGAGAGCGGCGGCGCGAACCTCAATTACGCGGCAGAGATATTCGTCGAAGGCGCCCGCAGCTTTGCCAATCAGGCGCGGATGTCGGCCATGGGGCTGCCGCAGATCACCGTGGTTCACGGCTCGGCCACGGCGGGTGGGGCTTATCAGCCGGGGCTCTCGGATTACGTGGTGGTGGTTCGCGGCAAGGCTAAGCTGTTTCTGGCCGGCCCGCCGCTGCTCAAAGCCGCCACCGGTGAAGTCGCCACCGATGAAGAACTGGGCGGCGCCGAGATGCACGCGCAAACCGCCGGCACCGCCGAATACCTGGCCGAGAATGATGCCGATGGCGTGCGTCAGGTGCGCGAGATCATCAGCCTGCTGTCGTGGAATGCGCGGTTACCCGTAGCCCCCGCAAGGTATTGGGAAGAGCCGCTCTACCCGATCGACGAGTTGCTCGGGCTGATTCCCGACGATCCGAAAAAGCCCTATGACGTGCGCGAAATCATCGCGCGGATTGCCGACGGTTCGAGCTTCCTCGAATTCAAGGGTGAGTTCGATCAGCAGACCATTTGCGGCCACTTGCACATTCAGGGTCGCACCTGCGGATTCATCGGCAACAACGGCCCGATCACACCCAAGGGCGCGAGCAAAGCGGCGCAATTCATTCAGCTGTGTGACCAGAGCCGGACACCGCTGCTGTTTTTCCACAACACCACTGGGTTCATGGTCGGCACCGAATCGGAACAGCAAGGCGTGATCAAACACGGCGCGAAGATGATTCAAGCGGTGGCCAACGCCCGGGTGCCCAAACTGACCATCGTCGTCGGCGGCTCCTATGGTGCCGGCAACTACGCGATGTGCGGCCGCGGCCTCGACCCGCGTTTCATCTTCGCCTGGCCCAACAGCCGCACCGCCGTCATGGGTGGCGCCCAGGCCGGAAAGGTTTTGCGAATCGTCACCGAGGCCAAACAACTCAAGGACGGTCTGGTGCCTGACCCGAAGATGCTCGACATGCTGGAACAGGTCACGGCGCAGAAACTCGACAGCCAGTCCACCGCGCTTTATGGCAGCGCCAACTTGTGGGACGACGGGCTGATCGACCCCCGGGATACCCGGACCTTGCTCGGCTACTTGCTGGACATCTGTCACGAGGCCGACGTGCGGCCATTGCAAACCAATAGTTTTGGCGTCGCGAGATTTTGATTGATCGTTCCCACGCTCTGCGTGGGAATGCAGCCCGGGACGCTCCGCGTCCCAAAAGCGGACGCAGAGCGTCCAAAGAGGCGTTACCACGCAGAGCGTGGGAACGATCGGGTCCGTCAGGAGAACAATAAAAATGATCTTCACCCAGGAACACGAAGCACTGCGTCGCACGGTCCGCCAATTCGTCGAGCACGAGATCAATCCTCACGTCGAGGAATGGGAAAAGGCCGGACGCTTCCCGATTCACGAGATCTTCCGCAAGGCCGGCGACCTCGGCCTGCTGGGGATTTCCAAACCGGAACAGTTTGGCGGCATGGGGCTCGATTACAGCTATTCGATCGTCGCCGCCGAAGAGTTCGGCACGATTCACTGCGGCGGGATCCCGATGTCCATCGGCGTGCAGACCGACATGTGCACGCCTGCCCTCGCCCGCTTCGGCTCCGATGAATTGCGCGAAGAATTCCTCCGTCCGGCGATTACCGGCGAACAGGTCGGCTGCATCGGCGTCTCCGAAGTCGGTGCCGGTTCCGACGTGGCCGGATTGAAAACCACCGCCCGCAAGGACGGCGACGACTACGTGATCAACGGCAGCAAAATGTGGATCACCAACTCGCCGAGCGCCGACTTCATCTGCCTGCTGGCCAACACCTCGGACGACAAACCGCACATCAACAAGTCGTTGATCATGGTGCCGATGAACACCCTGGGCATCAGCCTCAGTTCGCACCTGGACAAGCTCGGCATGCGCAGTTCGGAAACCGCCCAGGTGTTTTTCGACAACGTGCGCGTACCGCAACGCAACCGCATCGGCCATGAAGGCGCGGGCTTCATGATGCAGATGCTGCAATTCCAGGAAGAACGTTTGTTCGGCGCGGCGAACATGATCAAGGGCCTGGAATACTGCGTCGACAGCACCATCGAGTACTGCAAGGAGCGCAAAACCTTTGGCAACGCGCTGATCGACAACCAGGTCATTCACTTTCGCCTGGCCGAACTGCAAACCGAAATCGAATGCCTGCGGGCGCTGGTCTATCAGGCCACCGAGCAATACATCAAAGGTCAGGACGTCACGCGCCTGGCGTCGATGGCCAAACTCAAGGCCGGACGCCTGGGCCGCGAAGTCAGCGACAGCTGCCTGCAATATTGGGGCGGCATGGGCTTCATGTGGGACAACCCGGTGGCCCGTGCTTACCGTGACGTGCGCCTGGTGTCGATCGGCGGCGGGGCCGACGAAATCATGCTGGGGATCATCTGCAAACTCATGGGCATCCTGCCGGGGAAAAAGAAATGAGCGCCCTGCCGGTTTGCCAAACCTTGTTGTTGGAGTCGCATAACGGCGTGCTGCACATCACCCTCAATCGCCCGGAAAGCCGCAACGCCATGAGCTTGCAGATGGTCGCCGAGCTACGCGCGGTGCTGGCAGCGGTGCGTGATGATCGAGCCGTTCGGGCGCTGGTGATCGGCGGTGCCGGCGGGCATTTTTGTGCCGGCGGCGACATCAAGGACATGGCCAATGCCCGGGCTCAAGGCTCGCAGGCCTATCGCGACTTAAACCGAGCGTTCGGCGCACTGCTGCAAGAGGTGCAACACGCGCCACAAGTGGTGATCACGGTGCTGCAAGGCGCGGTGCTCGGCGGTGGATTGGGGCTGGCCTGCGTCAGCGATGTTGCGCTGGCTGATCACCTGGCGCAGTTAGGTTTACCGGAAACCAGCCTCGGTCTGCTGCCCGCGCAGATCGCGCCGTTCGTGGTCCAGCGCATCGGCCTGACCCAGGCGCGCCGGCTGGCACTGACGGCGGCGCGTTTTGATGGCACCCAGGCGCGGCGCATGGGGTTGGTGCACTTTGTCGAGCATGACGCGCAAGCCTTGGCCGAGCGCCTCGATGAAATTCTCGCCCATGTGTTGTGCTGCGCGCCGGGGGCGAATGCCACGACCAAAAAACTATTGCTGGCGAGTGCGGGACAACCGTCGGACGCGTTGCTGGATGAGGCGGCCGAGTGGTTCAGCGAAGCGGTGACCGGGGCTGAAGGAGTCGAGGGGACGATGGCTTTCGTGCAAAAACGTAAACCGGGGTGGGCCCTTTAAAAGCTTCGCGGGCAAGCCTCGCTCCTACAGATATCACCGACTGTAGGAGCGAGGCTTGCCCGCGAAGAGGCCATCACTTTCACCGCATCACTTGAGAGAAGACCCAATGCCCGGACTCAGCAAAATCCTGATCGCCAACCGCGGCGAAATCGCCTGCCGCATCCAGCGCACTGCCCACGCCCTGGGCTACCGCACCGTTGCCGTATTCAGCGATGCCGACGCCGACGCCCTGCACGTCCAAATGGCCGATGAAGCCGTGAGCATCGGCCCGGCCCCGGTGCAGCAGTCCTACCTGAACATCCCGGCGATCATCGACGCCGCCCGGCGCAGCGGTGCCGACGCGATTCACCCCGGCTACGGATTCCTCTCGGAAAACGCCGAATTCGCCCTCGCCTGCCAACACGCCGGCATTACCTTCATCGGCCCGAGCCCCGAAGCGATCGAGTTGATGGGCAGCAAGCGACTGTCGAAACTCGCCATGCTCGCGGCCGGCGTGCCGTGCATCAAAGGCTATCAAGGCGCCGAACAGGACGACGCGACCCTGAGCCGCGAAGCCGAGCGCATCGGCTACCCGCTGATGATCAAGGCCAGTGCCGGCGGTGGCGGACGGGGCATGCGTCTGGTGCACAGCGCTGGCGATTTGCTGGAACAGCTGCGAACCGCGCGCTCCGAAGCGCTGCACGGATTTGGCAGCGACGAACTGATCCTCGAACAAGCGCTGATCGATCCGCGCCATGTCGAGGTCCAGGTGTTTGGTGACCAGCATGGCAACCTGATCTACCTCGGCGAACGCGACTGTTCGATCCAGCGCCGCCACCAGAAAGTCATCGAAGAAGCGCCCTGCCCGGTGATGACCACCGAGTTGCGTCAGGCCATGGGTGAAGCGGCGCTCAAGGCCGGTCGTGCGGTGAATTACGTGGGCGCTGGCACCGTGGAATTCCTGCTGGATACACGCGGGCAGTTCTACTTCCTCGAGATGAACACCCGCCTGCAAGTGGAACACCCGGTAACAGAACTGATCACCGGCCTCGATCTGGTGGCCTGGCAACTGCACGTCGCCGAGGGCCTGCCGCTGCCTTTAAAACAGGAAGAGGTGCAGCTCAACGGGCATGCCATGGAAGTGCGTTTGTACGCCGAAGATCCGGCTCAGGGCTTTTTGCCGCAAACCGGTCGAATCGAGGCGTGGGAACTTGCGTTGCAAGACGGTGTGCGGATCGATCATGGCTTGATCGAAGGCCAAAACATCAGTCCGTTCTACGATCCGCTGCTGGGCAAAATCATCGCCCATGGCGCGACCCGTGAAGAAGCCCGGCGCAAACTGTTGCGGGCAGTGCAGGACAGCGTGCTGCTGGGCGTGCAAAGCAATCAGCGCTTGCTCGCCAGCCTGCTGCAACACCCGCAGTTCATCAGCGGCGAATTCAGCACCGGGTTCATCCCGAGCTGTTTTGCCGACCATCCTTGCCTGCATCCCGCGGTACCGAGCGCCGAAGAATTGGCGATTGCTGCTGCGCTGTTCTATCACGCTTCGGCGCAAGCTCATCCTGCCCCGTTGGCCGGTTGGCGAAACAACGCCAGCGTGCCCCTGCACTTTCAAATAGGCCTGGAGGATCAGGACTGGGGGGTGGAATTGAACGCAGCGCCTGACGCACCGTACCGGTTGTACGTCGGCAGCCGAACCCTCGAATTGACGGTCATCCAGTGCGACGGGCGCTGGGCAACGTTGATGATTGACGGCATCCGCCAACGCCATGCCTACCGCCTCGCGGCCGGGCAACTCTGGCTGTTCACCCGTCCCGGCAGCCTGCGACTGGTCGATCGCACCCAAGCGTTGGTCAGCAGCCAGGCCAGCGTCAGCTCCGGCACCCTCAAGGCACCCATGGACGGGGCGATCGTCGACGTGCTGGTCAGCGAGGGCAGCCCGGTCAGTAAAGGTCAGCTGCTGCTGGTGCTCGAAGCGATGAAAATGGAACACCCGCTCAAATCAGGCATCGACGGGGTGCTTAAACGCTTGCAGGTCCGGGTCGGCGATCAGGTGAAAAATCGTCAGATTTTGTTGGAGGTCGAATAAGCCGCTAGGCGGATCCGTCGGCTTTGGCTACGCTCAAGCCCTATCAGGACGCGGATACCAGGAACCCTGCGATGCCTCACTGGCTGGTGATCGATCTGGAAGCCACCACCGATGACGGTGGCTGGCCAGTAACGGAAATGGAAATCATCGAAATCGGTGCCACTCTGGTGGACCGAAAAGGACGCGAAGTGGATTATTTCCAGTGCTTCGTACGGCCATTGCAGCGGCCGCTGCTGACGCCGTTTTGCCGGGAACTGACGCACATCACACAAGCTAACGTCGACGCAGCGCAAACGCTGAGCGAGGTCTGGCCGTCATTCGAGCAATGGCTCGGGCGCCATCAATCGGTTCTGGAGGGCTGGGCCAGTTGGGGCGATTACGATCGCAAGCAACTGCTTCAGGAATGGCAGCGACTGCAACTGGACAGCGTTCTGGGTCGCGTGCCGCACATGAATCTCAAACAGCGCTTTGCCAAGGCCCTACGCCTGGAGCGCCCGCTGGGACTCAATGGGGCCCTGCAACTGGTGGGCATGCAGTTCAATGGCCAACAGCATAGGGCACTGGAGGACGCGCGCAATACGGCGCGTTTGTTGCCACAGGTTTTCCCCCAGGAGAGGTGACGGCATTCGAGGCCTTGTGCATACTGGCCGGCCCTTTTTAGCCCTTTTCGAGGAATCGCCCATGTTTAAAGTCAACGAGTACTTCGACGGCACCGTCAAGTCGATCGCCTTTGGCACCGCTGAAGGTCCTGCGACCATTGGCGTCATGGCTCCGGGCGAATACGAATTCGGCACCAGCCAGCGCGAAATCATGCACGTGGTGACCGGCGCCCTGACCGTCAAACTGCCTGACAGCAGCGACTGGGAAACCTTCGCCGCCGGCAGCCAGTTCAACGTGCCGGCCAACAGCAAGTTCCAGCTGAAAGTGGCCGTCGACACTGCTTACCTGTGCGAATACCGCGGCTAAAACCCCGGGGTTTCACAGCGACAAAAAAATGCCCGCGTCCTTTTGGGACGCGGGCATTTTTCATTCAGTCTGTTTATTCCAGGATCGTCACCGGCATACCGACTTCAAGTTGGCCGTTGCTGTCATTGACCAGGTTCTGCCCGAACATCGCGCCGTCGGCCTCGGAACGGTACTTCTGCAACGTGGCCAGAGGTTCGCGATCATCGCTGCGCTGACCGGTTTGCGGGTCGATGGTGGTCAGGATGCAGCGCGAACAGGACTTGACCACGCGGAACTCGACATCGCCGATGCGAATGCGCTTCCAGCTGTCTTCGGCATACGCCTCGCTGCCCTCGATCACCAGGTTTGGTCGAAAGCGCAGCATTTCCAGCGGGCGCCCGACCTTTTGCGAGAGGTCCTCCAAGGATGCCTGCCCGATCAGCAGCAGCGGGAAGCCATCGGCGAAGGCCACCTGATCGTCGTCCTTGCCGTAGCCCGCTTGCGTGGTGCGCGCGCGATCCAGAGGAATTTGCACCAGTCGCGTCGGCTTTCCGATGAACTCACTGACCCAGGCGCCGGCCTCATCACCGGCATCGGGCACCCGCAGACTGTCTTTGAAGATCGTCACGCCGCGCAGTTCAGCGTCGCTGGCCGGCAAGGCAATGTCGATCACTGAGCGCCCGGGAGCACTGAGGGTCAGGCCACCACCGGCATTCCACAGCGCCGACAACTGACTCATCTGCCCCACTGCGCGCTGGGTCAGGAAGCGCCCGCTGGCCTTGTCCACGAGCATCCAGCGTCGATCACCGTCCAGCCCCAGCTTGTCGAGGCTGACCTGTTGCAGGGTCTCGCCCATGCCGGATTTCAACGGATAACGGTAAAGCGCGCTCAGACGCAACATGGCCAGCTCCCTGGTGGGCAAAAAAAGCCACCCTATACGAGCTTGATCGCCGAATCAAAGGCTGAAAACCGATCTCTGCATGCCCGGTGGGAGCGGGCCTGTGTGGCGAGGGGATTTATCGAAACGTCGCACCGCCCCGTTCGGCTGCGAAGCAGACGCAAAACCTGCACATGATTTCCAACTGATGCGCCGCGTAAACACACTTGGGGGCAGCTGTGCTGCCCAACGGGGATAAATCCCCTCGCCACACAAACCCGCTCCCACAAGGACTGCGTCGTTATCAGGCAGGCACTTCATCGAGCATCAGGCGCTGGCGCACCACGTCGACGAGTTTGTCCGGCTGGAACTTGGAGAGGAAGTTGTCGCAGCCGACCTTCTTGACCATCGAGTCGTTGAAGCTGCCCGACAGCGACGTGTGCAGCACCACGTACAAGCCGCGCAGACGCGGGTCATTACGGATTTCGGTGGTCAGGCGATAGCCGTCCATTTCCGGCATTTCCGCGTCGGTAAAGACCATCAGCAGTTTGTCGGTCATCGACACGCCCGTATCAGCCCAGGCCTTGAGCATGTTCAGCGCCTTCAAGCCGTCGCTGGCGATGTGCATCTTCACGCCCAACTGGCCCAGGGTGTCGCGCAATTGCGACAGGGCTACGTTGGAGTCGTCCACCAGCAGCACTTCACGACCGCGAGCGCGTTCCAGCACCGGGTCATCGAGTTTCTCGCGCGAGACCTTGGCGTTGTACGGCACGATTTCGGCCAGGACTTTTTCGACGTCGATGATTTCCACCAACTGATCGTCGACCTTGCTGATGGCGGTCAGGTAATGCTGGCGGCCGGCGCTGGTGGGCGGCGGCAGAATGGCTTCCCAGTTCATGTTGACGATGCGGTCCACGCCGCCCACCAGGAACGCCTGCACCGAACGGTTGTACTCGGTGACGATGATCGTACTGGTAGGGCTCGGCACCAGCGGACGCATGCCGATGGCTTGGGACAGGTCGATCACCGGCAACGTCTGCCCACGCAGGTTGACCACGCCGCAGACAAACGGATGGCGCTGAGGCATCAGGGTCAGCTTCGGCAGTTGCAACACTTCCTGCACTTTAAAGACGTTGATTGCGAACAATTGCCGACCGGCCAGCCGGAACATGAGAATTTCCAGGCGATTCTCACCCACCAGTTGTGTGCGTTGGTCTACCGTGTCGAGAATGCCGGCCATTAATGACTCCTGAGCTTGTACTGATGAATTCACTAAAGTGGGTTATCGGCTGTTTTTGCCAGATCTTGACCCTAAGACAAAATGCCACGATCGGGCATTGATGTCACATTAACATCATGCTTTACTGGCACAGTGATTTCATCTGCTCCATCCCCTGCGGCGCGACCTCGGTTTGCACGTTAGGTTCCCCTGTGTAAGGGATTCCCCTAGTAACAATCAGGCCCAACCTGATATTCGCAATATCCAATAGCCATTAATGTGACGCCATTCTCATTGCATGAACGGAGTCAGGCTTTTGTGTGCGATCGCAGGTAAGTGGCCATCCACCCTCTCGAGTTCCCCAGCCTGCACCCAGGCCTGCCGGAGCGCGATCTCATGCCGGCACGGCAGCGTCGGGTCGCAGGACGTCTTCGTCGACACACACGACATCCCCTCATTTGACATGACGTTGTGGAGATAAGCATGCCGAACGACCCTAAACAGTGGGCTCAGCGCTTTCCGGAGTTCCTCGTCGAGGCAGAAACACTCCTGGCCAAATCGGAGGAGTGCCTTAGCCATCTGCAGTTGATCAGCAATGACAAGGACGCAATCGATTGCATGCTCAGCAGCCTCCTCAAATTGGCCAGCAAGGCCGATGCTCTGGCACTGGAAGCGGTATCCGAATTTTCGCTGCACATACACGGCTTGCTGAACCACGCCCAAAGTCACATGGAACTGCACGACCAGGCTCTGGGTGCGCTGAAGGACTGCTTCACGCTGATGGCCTGGCAACTCGAACTCATCGATCAAACCACCGGCCAACTCAGTCTGGATGACAGTGAACAGACTTCCCTGATCGAAGCTTTTGCTTTTCAGGTAGGACAAAGCCATTTTCAGTTACCGGTTAATTCCAAACCGTTCACGCTCGTTACCTATTCGGAGCGACAGGCTTAATTAGCCAGATAACAATGCCGTGTTGCGTATTCTTATTGCCATGATGCCGCTCATTAACTTGAGTGCGCTCATGTCGCAATTGAATATTTCATATCTGTCAACGACAGCTCGATACAAATAAACTACCCCTCCTTCGTAAACTTTTTCCATTGTGGAACTATCGTCCAGAGCTTTTAATTCCTGACCGAATAGACATATATAGCAGACGCGACCGACGGTATCTTAAGTGGTATTATGCCGACCATTAGTTGACGCCAATTAATGGCAAAGTGATTCCAGATGAGAGCGGCCCGAAAAGTTAAAGGCTGTAGTTTCAACCCTGGACTGCACTGCTTGAGACGAGTCACTACAGATTTTCAGACAGAGACCCGTCAACCACGATGGCCGGTCTGCCCGCAGCGAACATCCATTGGCTCCATCCGCTATGTACGCCAGTCTCAAGTCAATCACCCTATGGCCACCCTCCCAAAAAAACGCGCGGCGGTTCACGCTATTGCTGTGCACCAGTTCGGCACTTGGCAGCCTGCTGGTCTTCAGCCTGTCCGTTCCACTGCCGTTGAGCCTGCTGGTACTCAGTATTGCGGCGCTCGCCTGCGTCTGGGTGCAACATTTCCTGTCGCGCAAGTCGATAAAATTTCAGCCGCAAGAGCTGGCCGACCGCCTGCTGGAAGTACAGGAAAATGAACGCCATCGGCTCAGCCGAGAACTGCATGACGACATCGGCCAGTTGCTGACCGCTGCAAAACTTCAAAGTGAATGGCTCAAACGCCGGATGCCTGAAGACATGCAGGGCCAGTGCTCGGTGCTCTGCGACACACTGGACGAAACCCTGGCCAAAGTTCGTGATGTCTCTGCCATTCTCCATCCCAGGCAGTTGGCCAGTCTCGGGCTGGAAGCCAGTTTGCGTGCGCATCTGCTCAAGACCCTGGCCAATACCTCAGTGCACTGGAGCCTTGAATGCCATCAACGTTTGACCGGCATACCCGAAGAAATGGCGGTGGCCGCCTTTCGGATCACCCAGGAAGCGGTGACCAATATCCTGCGTCACGCCGAAGCGAACAACCTGTTGATCCGCCTGCAACGCATGCCCCAGGGTCTGGCGCTGTTAATCAGCGATGATGGCCTGGGGTTCGCGCCAGCAGCAGACCCCGGTCGAGAGGGACAGCGCGGGATGGCCGGGATGGTGGAACGGATCGATCAACTGGGCGGTACCCTGGCCGTGATCAGCGAGCCGGGCAAAGGCACTCAAATCGAAGCACTCTTTCCCTGGGCGCCCCGTGCGCTCGAACGGGCCAGTACGAATAAGGTTATGCATTGACTTGTAACTTACTTCTGGTGGATGACCACTCGCTTATCAGGGCAGGCGTGCGCGCTCTGGTGCTGGATATTCCTGGCTACGCGGTTATTGGTGAGGCCAATGACGGCTCGCAGTTACTCGAGATGGTCGAGAAGCTGTCGCCGGACATTGTTCTGCTGGATATCTCCATGAAGGAGACCGGAGGCCTTGAAGCCTTGCAACGACTCAAGCGGGTACGCCCGCACAGCAAGGTGCTGATCCTGTCGATGCACACCGACCCCGCCCTCATCATGCAGGCGCTTGAGTCCGGTGCTCATGGCTATTTGCTCAAAGACACTACAGCCACCGAGCTGGAACATGCCCTGGATGCCTTGCGCAATAACGAACGCTACCTGAGCCCGGCCATTGCCCACACGGTCATCAACCAGGCGCTTATACGCAACCAGAAACAGCAGCCCGAGCCTGCGGACTCGCACAATCTGACGGCCCGTCAGCTGGAAATCCTGCGACTGATTGTTCGCGGCAAATCCACCCGGGAAATCGCCAATGGCCTGGGCCTCAGTATCAAAACCGTCGAGACCCACCGCTCGCAGATCATGAAGCGCTTGCAGATCTACGACGTGGCCGGCCTGGTACTGTTTGCCGTGCGCGAGCAAATCATCAGCCTGGACGACTAGCCGTATTCGAAGCACTCAGCAGCGGCGAGTTCTCCGGCAGATGCACGCGCAATGCCGCTGGACGCGCCGAAAACCTCAGGCTCTCGCCCTCAATGGGTTCGCCATCCAGATTAATGTAAAGGCCTTCCGAGACCTTGATCTCGACCCACGGCAGGCGAGCTCGCACAAACATGTTGTCGATGCCGAAGCCATCGGCCAGCAGCGTTTTCAACGTACCGACCAACTCCTGCGGCGCAGGCAAAATGCTGATATCCAGCAAACCATCGTCAGCCAGTGCCTCCGGGCACAGCACGTGACCGCCGCCAGCCTGCCGACCATTGCCGATCCCCAACGCCAATAGCTCACCGCTCCAATGAAAGTCCGGCCCCTGCAACTCGCCGTAGGCGGCATGCAACTCGCTGAAGCGCGATAAGCCGGTGAACAGATAGGCGGCGCCCCCGAGGACTTTTTTCAAGTCCTCCGACGTATTCGCCGTGACCTGGCTACCAAAACCGCCGGTGGCCATGTTCAGGAAGACCTGACCGCCAACCTCCCCCAGATCGATCGCGTGCGGGGCAGCGTCCAAAAGGTCCAGCGCCAGAGCGGGTTCCAGGGGCACACCGGCGGCGCGAGCAAAATCGTTCGCGGTGCCCAGCGGCATCAGCACCAGACTGGCCTGCGTCGTATGCGCTGCCATGGCATCGGCGATATCACGCAACGTGCCATCACCGCCTCCGGCAATCAGTTGCGTATAGCCTGCGTTCAGGGCTTCTTCCACCAGCCGCTGCGCATCACCCGCCTCCCAGGTCAGTCGGACCGCCAACTCCCAGCCCTGCTCGCGTTTAACGTCGACGGCGGCGCGGACCTCTTCGTTGAGTGCCTGCTTGCCGTGCAAAATCAACAGCGCCTTGCGCTCACTCATTGTTGTCGCTCCCATAATTGGAATCCGTATGGGAGATGTTGACCTCGCCAACCCCTATAAAAGTTGCAAGGAATTGAATTTTTTTGACGCGCGCAGTCTCTCGGTCCTACAGGGGGGGATATTTTCTTACAAGATGTGAGGAATCGGCTCAATTGACCTACCTTGGCGATTGGTACACCTTGGTGTCCGAGGTATCAGTCATCAACAGTAAATACACAGGGATGTGCAAGCAATGAGTAGACCCTCTTCAAGGGCCGCACGAAGCGCAATCATCGATAGTGTCGGCCAGCCAAAGGGCTTTAAAGCGAGGAGCGTTTTAGTCCATGCAAAGTCATGACATCAGGTTACCCCTCAGTCAGGTCGCGCCATTGCCAGAAAGTCGCGCCAATCATCAGGCTGAATTCAATAACAGCGCAAAGCCTGCCGGAGGAATTGATATGGAACCTCGCGTCATTGAACTCGAGACACACCTCAAATACATCCGAAGAGACATGGAAGAGGTCCGTGGCGATGTTAAATCCATCAAACACAGGTTGGCCTATTCAGCGGGAGGAACAGCCGTTGTCCTGGGGCTGCTGGGCTGGGTCGCCAACAGCCGCTTCGATCAGGTCGTGTCACTTCTGGCGCGTTAAACGCTAGCCCTGCACGCAAGTCCCGGAGCGATCAACCGGGCTTGCGTGGCAAGACTGTGGTCGTGATCAGCCCAGGACTTCGCTAAGCGGAATGAAGTTAACGTGATCGCCTTCGATCAACGTGCGGTCTTCCAGCACTTCAACCAGGCCATCAGCCCAGGCGGCACTGCGAAGTACCCCAGAGCTCTGGTTTTTGTAGATGATTGCCCGACCATTCTCCAGGCGCCCACGCAAATACTCTCGGCGATTTCCAGCCTTGGGCCAGTCGAACCCTGCCGGCACCTGAAACTTCAATGGTTCAACCTCTTTTACACCTTGGCGGCGCAAGAGATAGGGCCTTGCCAACAGGGCAAACGTAACCAGTGTCGACGCAGGGTTGCCGGGCAAACCAATCACAGGCACGCCGCGAAAATGACCGAACGTCAGCGGCTTGCCTGGTTTGATGGCGAGTTTCCACAGGGTCAACTCGCCCTCTTCGCGCAAGGCGATGCCCAGAAAATCGGCCTCCCCCACAGACACACCGCCGGTAGAAAGGATCAGGTCGACATCCTTCAACTCGCCAAGGCGGGCACGCGTGGTCGCTAAATCATCAGGAAGAATACCGGCATCGATCACCTGACAGCCCAAGCGCTGCAACCAACTGCACAGCAATACGCGATTGCTGTTGTAAATCTGTCCCGGCCCGAGGGTCTGCCCCGGCTCTATCAATTCATCCCCGGTGGACAGGACGGCAACACGAACCTTGCGCACCACATCCAGCTCAGCACATCCCAGCGAGGCGGACAGGCCTTGCTCGATAGGCCCAAGGCGCGTGCCCGCCGGCAAAACAAGCTCACCAACGGTGGTTTCCTGGCCTTGTGGCCGAATGTTTTGACCCGCAGTCATCGTCTCGTTAAAACGGACGAGCTCATCCTCCTGGACCTCGGTGTTCTCCTGCATCTCGACGCAATCGGCACCTGCCGGCACAGGCGCGCCGGTAAAGATCCGGGCACAGGTACCAGGCCTCAACGCTTCGGGTGCCTGACCGGCAAAAATCTTCTGACTGACCACCAACGGTTCTCCCGTCCAGTCAGCGATGCGCAAGGCATAGCCGTCCATGGCACTGTTCGGCCAGGGCGGCAGATCAAGCGTCGAGACGAGGTCGTCGGCCAGTATGCGACCTTGAACCTGCGCCAACGGCAAGCGCTCACGCTCACGTATCCTTGATGACTCAGCCATTTCCAGTAAACGCGCCAATGCCACCTCGACAGCCATCAGGCTGCCGGTTTTGCCGGGCTTACCCACGGGATTCACAAGGCTCGGCCTGTTTCAGGTGAGCGACGAAATTGCAGGGACGGTGCCGCGAATCCAGCTGTTCGGCGAGGATGCCATCCCAGCCAGTGCGCACAGCGTTGGTCGATCCCGGCAAACAGCAGACCAGCGTGCCATTGGCCAACCCCGCCAAGGCGCGAGACTGGACAGTCGAAGTGCCGATGTCCGCGACCGAAATCTGCCGGAACAGCTCTCCAAAACCGTCGACCTGCTTGTCCAGCAGGCAACTCACCGCTTCCGGCGTGCTATCGCGCCCCGTGAATCCTGTACCGCCGGTGATCAACACCACCTGCACGACATCATCGGCAATCCAGGTGGCGACTTGCGCGCGAATTTTGTAGAGGTCATCTTTAAGCAAAACCCGAGCGGCCAGGTAATGACCGGCATCGCTCAAGCGGTCGACGAAGACCTGTCCTGACGTATCGGTTTCCAGGGTGCGAGTATCGCTGACAGTCAACACCGCGATGTTGAGCGGCGCGAAAGGTACATCAGCCTTGGCTTTCATAGGCTCGTCCAGTTGTAGGATAAACAGCCCGGTGTTATATCACAGCGCCCCGTTTTTTCGCCGCCCCCATGGAGACTTGCCATGACCTCGACTACACATTTGCCGCCCTGCTCCATTCTGCTCCTGGCTGGAGGCCGAGGCCAACGCATGGGCGGTCAGGACAAGGGTTTGCTGGAATGGCATGGCGAGCCGCTGATTGCGCATCTGCATCGCAAGACCCGTGCGCTGAGCGACGACCTGATTATCTCCTGCAACAGGAACCTGGAAAAATACGCGCCTTACGCCGACCAGTTGGTCCATGACGACGAAGGTGACTTCCCGGGCCCCATGGCCGGCATTCGCGCTGGCCTCAAGGCCGCCCGCCATCCCTATCTGCTGGTGTTGCCGTGCGATGTGCCGCGCATCGACGCAGCCCTGCTCCACAGCATGCGCGACACCGCCCGCCAGCATCCGGCCAAACCGCTGATGCTGCGCCACAACGAACACTGGGAACCGCTGCTGTGCGTTATCCCCACGGCACTCTCGGCAGCGTTCGAAAGTGCCTGGAAAGACGGCGAACGCAGTCCGGGTCGCCTCATGCGCAAAATGGGTGCTACCGCCCTGCAATGCCCCGACAACGACCCTCGCTTGGCCAACCTCAACACGCCAGAGCTGTTAAGTGCACCCAACACTGTGTCAGACTGACACGAGAAGGAACTTGCGCGCGTTGTATACGTCTCAAGCTCAGTTACCAAAAGAATTCATTTTCGGAGACACACTCATGACTCAACGGACCCTCGCCACTTTCATGCTCGCACTGGGCCTCGCGACCCTCGCCGGTTGCGCCTCGCCTACAGTGATCACCTTGAATGACGGTCGCGAAATCCAGGCCGTCGACGCGCCAAAATACGATGAAGAATCGGGTTTCTACGAGTTCGAACAGCTGGACGGCAAACAAACCCGCATTAACAAGGATCAGGTTCGTACCGTTAAAGAGTTGTAATCTTTACGGCACCACCGGATACAGAAAAGCCCGCTTATCGCGGGCTTTTTCATGCCTGAAGCATTGTGATCACCATTGCAGGGTGATGGTGCTCTCGAATTCACGTTGCTGGCCAGTGACCGGGTCGACAAACCGCAAGCCCTGAGCCAGCAGCTTCAAGGGATTGGCATAGTCATCCTCGACATCCTTAAGCACCTGCGGGTAGAACGGGTCGTTGCAGATACTGGCGCCCAAAGCAGTCATGTGTACCCGCAGTTGATGTTTTTTGCCGGTCACCGGGTAAAGTCCATACCGCCAGAGATCGCCATTCTTCTCACGAACCTCGACTGCCGTCTCGGTGTTACTGACGCCCGGACCTTCCTGCATGCGAAAGAACGGCTCGCCATCGACCAGCCGACTTTTATGAACCAATGGAAAGGTCAGCTCAGGCAATGCACGGGCGATTGCTTCGTAGCGTTTTTCGATATTCCGTGTAGGAAATAATGATTGGTAAGCCGAGCGACTCTCGGGGTTCGCTGAAAACAACACCAGTCCCGCCGTATGCCTGTCAATGCGATGTAAAGGCACCAGATGCGGGTTATCCAGTCGACGGATAAGCCGTCGCAACAACGTCTGCTCTACGTATTCGCCAGCAGGCGTCACTGGCAGAAAATGCGGCTTGTCCGCCACCACCAGGTGTTCGTCGGCGTACAGGATCGACTCGACCACCGGGATCGGTTTTTCGTCCGGTACCTCACGGAAGTAATGAATCCGCAGGCCTTCCTTGTAACGCAGATCAAGAGCAATCGGTTGACCGTGCCCGTCAAGCACGCGACCGCGAGCAATTCTGTCCAGCCATTGTTCACGACCGATAGCGCTGAAGTGTTCGCACAGGCAATCGAGCACGGTCTGCCACGGCCCCGACGGCAAGTAGAGCGTGCTGGCCTGGTTGTGCGCAGCAGAAAAAGATGAAGTGGACATACGAACGCTCTGACCCTCAATACAGGGCAGCATTATCCAGCAGTGGCCGGAACGGACCTAGAGAAGAATCCTCACGCCGGTATCTGCGTGCGCGCCGCCGCCTCGGTGAACTCCTTGAGCCAGCGCAACACATCGACCGCTTCCCAGCGACCGGGATCATAAAGCGCATACAACAACCCCTGATAACCCACGACATCCAGCTGCCGGTGATAACCCGCGCGCTGGAACAACGCTTCGATTTCGGCAAAACAGGTATTGAAGTGCAATTTGTTGAAGGGTGTTTTTCCTTCCAGGACCAAACCATCCAGACGCAATTCGAGGACAGCTTCGCGCACCACATCCGCCGACATCCGGTTCACGCTGTTCTTCAATTGTTCGACATTGACCAAGGCTCATCCCTCTGACTTCCGGGATCGCTTGCCCAAACCCGAAACAGGTAAAAGCACGGCAGGCGATCAGAATAACTGTACAGGCATACAGTAACTCAATAATCAGCCTTTCGCCAATGCATGAAACGTGGCGCGCGACGGACGGGAGCGATGCCGACAGCGCAAGGGATCAGCGTAAGAACCCTACAACCTGATCGGCATCGAATGGCCAATCAAGCTCTGCGCCGTTATCAAAACGCTTCAGTACCGGAATACGTAAACCGTATTTTTCGACCCAGTCTTCGTTTTCTGCAATATCGACCAGTTCTACCAGCAAACCGTGCTCGACAAACTCCATCAGCATGGCTTCAGCGACTTCACAGAGATGGCAACCAAGGGTGCCCAAAAGCTGACATTCGGGAGGCATGACAACAAGACCAGACAAGTTAGGCGTTCATTCTAGGCCCGCCAGCAACCGCAGTCGAGCCAGTGCACCAGACGTTTGGGCAGCGGCCGATTTCAAAAGATTTCGGCAAACCCCTGACTCAAATCATTCATGCGCAATCTCATTTACGCGATGCTCGCGGCTATTTTGCCTCTACGCTTGAGTAGCCAGCCCCATCACCGGAGTTTTTAGTGTTTGCCAACCTCTTGATCATCCTCGCCTCCTCCCTGGTGGTGATTGCACTGTTCCAGCGCCTGCGTCTGCCACCGGTGCTGGGCTATCTGTGCGTAGGGCTGATGATCGGGCCGACAGCGTTCAACTGGGTGAATGAAAGCGAAGAGTTGCCAGACCTTGCAGAACTGGGTGTGGTGTTCTTGCTGTTCTCCCTTGGGCTGGAGTTTTCCCTGTCGAAAATGGTCGCGCTGCGTCGAGTGGTGTTTGGCCTTGGCAGCCTGCAAGTGTTGATGTCCGGGCTATTGATGGGGGCATTGCTGATCCTGTTCGGCATGTCGACGACGCCTGCTCTGTTACTTGGAGCCGGCCTGTCGCTGTCGTCCACCGCCATTGTCAGCAAGGAGCTGGGCAGCCTCGGCGAGATTTTCAGCAGTCACGGTCAGAACGCCATTGCCGTGCTGCTGTTCCAGGATGTGGTGGCGGTGTTGCTGTTGACCCTGGTGCCAGTGTTCGCCGGCAACAGCGATCAGGCCTGGTATTGGGCATTGCCAATAACGTTGGGCAAGACCTTGGTGCTGTTCGTCGGTCTGCTAATGGCCAGTCGCTGGGTGCTGCCGCGGCTGTTCCACGAGGTCGCTGCCGCCCGCTCTGCGGAGCTGTTCGTGCTGCTGGCGCTGGTCATCGTATTATTGACAGCGTGGCTGACTCACCTACTCGGCCTCTCCCCTGCCTTGGGCGCATTTCTCGCCGGCATGCTGCTGGGGGAAAGTCACTATCGGCATCAGATCGAGGCGGACATCCGCCCGTTCCGCGACATCTTGCTCGGGTTGTTTTTCGTCAGCATCGGCATGCTGATCGACTTGCAGCTGTTTGCCAGCCACGGCCTGCTGATCCTCGGCCTGACGCTTGGGTTACTGCTAATCAAGGGCGCAGTGGTCGCGTTGTTGGTCAAATGGCGCGGCAGCGACGGCGAAACCGCCTGGCGCAGCGGCCTGGCATTGGCTCAGGGTGGCGAGTTCTGCTTTGCGCTGATGGCACTGATGCAGCAAAACAAAATGATGCCCGCCGACTTCGGAGGCCTTCTACTGGCCACGACATTCTGCTCAATGCTGGTTACCCCCTTGCTGCTACGCGCGGCGCCCCACCTTGCGACACGCCTGCATCGCAACCCCAACGAAGAAGTCAAACTGGCAGAAATCAGCGCGCTCAACGCCGATTTGCACAACCACGTCGTGATCTGTGGCTACGGTCGCGTGGGGCAGTCCATCGGCCGAGCGCTGCGTAATGCGCTGCAACCTTACCTTGCACTGGACACCGATCCGGTGCGTGTCCAGGAAGCCGCCGTCGGTGAAACCTGTGTGCATTACGGCGACTCGCGGCGCGGTGAACTGCTGCTGGCGGTAGGGATGGCGCGCGCCAGGCTGCTGGTGATTGCGGTCGACCAGACCGACATCGCACTACAGATTCTCCAGCAGGCGCGCCGATTGAACTCAACCGTTCCGATTCTGGTACGCACCAGGGACGACAGCCAGTTGGCCGAGTTGAAAGCGGCCGGCGCCAGCGAAGTCGTTCCCGAACTGCTGGAGTCGAGCCTGATGCTCGCCTCCCACGCACTGATCATGCTGGGCCTGCCCGCGCATCAGGTACAGGAGCGGGCCGACCAGATACGACATGACCGCTATCGTCTGCTGCACGGCTTTTATCCTGGGAGCGACGATGAAGAAAAGTGAGTCAGTCCTGGCTCACTGCGCCGATCTTGTGCACCGACAAGTCAGCGCCGTAATACTCCTCTTCCTGGCTCAGGCGCAGACCATGCAACGCCTTGATCACGCCATACACCACAAAACCGCCGAGCAGCGCCACGATCACCCCCAACGAGGTGCCGATCAATTGGCTGATCAGGCTCACCCCGCCCAAACCACCCAATGCGCTCTGGCCGAAGATGCCGCAGGCGACCCCCCCCCAGACACCGCACAAACCATGCAACGGCCAGACACCCAGCACATCGTCGATGCGCCATTTGACCTGAGCCGCGGTGAAGCACCAGACAAACAATGTCCCGGCGATCACACCCGTGATCAGCGCGCCCACCGGGTGCATCAGGTCGGAACCGGCACAGATTGCCACCAACCCGGCCAGTGGGCCGTTATGCAGAAACCCCGGGTCATTGCGCCCGACAATCAGCGCCGCCACGGTGCCGCCGACCATGGCCATCAGCGAGTTCACCGCCACCAATCCGCTGACGCCTTGCAGCGTTTGTGCGCTCATGACGTTGAAGCCGAACCAGCCAACGATCAGGATCCACGAACCCAATGCCAGGAAGGGAATGCTTGATGGTGCGAACGCCACCAGTCGCCCTTCGCGATAGCGCCCTTGCCTTGGCCCGAGCAACAACACCGCCGCGAGCGCCAGCCATCCGCCCATGGCGTGCACCACGACGGAGCCCGCGAAGTCATGGAAGCTGGCGCCAAAACGCTCCAGCAACCAGGCTTGGAGTCCGAAGTTGCCGTTCCAGATCATGCCTTCAAAGAAAGGGTAAATGAACGCGACGATCAGCGCCGTCGCACACAACTGCGGGACGAATCTGGCGCGCTCGGCAATGCCTCCGGATATGATCGCGGGAATCGCCGCAGCAAAGGTCAGCAGAAAGAAAAACTTCACCAGCCCGTAGCCGTGATCGGCGTTGATTACCGCCGCCGGTTGCATGAAGGTGACCCCGTAGGAAATCCAATAGCCTATAAAGAAGTAGGCCAGGGTCGAAATCGCGAAGTCGCTGAGGATCTTCGACAAGGCGTTGACCTGGTTCTTTTGTCGAACCGTACCGACTTCAAGAAAGGCGAAACCGGCGTGCATGGCCAGAACCATGACTGCACCGATAAGGATGAACAACGTATTGGAGCTATGGACCAGACTGTCCACAGCGCTTTGCAGATTTTCCATGGAGTTGGCAGACCTGAAGGCTAAAAAAAGCACCAAAGAGGTTCGCGTATCCCGTTTACGCACCAAGTTGCGGCCCATCAGGATCAACGCGTTGATACCGATGAACCGCTTTGGCGCACAAAGCCGGAACCTTCACGCGAGTTATGATTGTTTGAATCAGGATTTTCCTGAAATCATGCCCGGCAACAGCGCAACGGCGCGGGCTGATGCACCATGACATAGCAAAAGTTGTACCAGTCATTTGTACTGAACCTTCACACACGGCTCATACTCGAACGCTTCAGAAGCCACTTACGGAGATCACCAATGGCCAGCATCAAAGCAAAGACTGCTCAAGAAATCCTGATGAACGATTTTCAGACATTGGTCAGCGACACTGAACGGTTGCTGGAACACACCGCGACCTTGGCTGGCGATCAGGCCGATGAGCTGCGCAGCCAGATTCACGAAAGTCTGCTGCGCGCCCGCGAAACCTTGAAGCTGACCGAAGATTCACTGCGCGAACGCGGCCAGGCCGCCGTGACCGCTGCGGAAGATTATGTTCAGACCAATCCGTGGCAATCGGTCGGGATCGCGGCGGGCGTCGGCTTTCTGATTGGCCTGCTGGCTACTCGGCGCTGATATGTCTATCGGTGAATCCAGCTCGTCCGCGACGGGCACAAGCTCTTCATCGCGGCGCCTGGGTGCCGCTTTTCTTGGACTGTTGCACAGCCATGTCGAACTGTTCGGCATCGAGTTGCAGGAACAAAAAGCGCGCACTGTAAGCCTGTTGCTGTTTGCAGGCCTGGCGCTGGTCTTTGCCTTGCTGTTGCTGGTGGGATTGTCGACGCTGGTGCTGATCCTGTTTTGGGACACCTATCGTCTGCCAGCGATTATCGGGCTCTGCGTGTTCTACACCCTGGCTGCAATGTTCTGTGCCATGCGCCTGAAGGCGGCGATTTTCGATGAGTCTTCGCCCTTCCACGGCACCCTGGAAGAATTGGCCAACGATAGGGAGCGCCTGCTGCCATGAGCCTGCCTGTACTGCCCCATAACAGCTCGCGCACCGAAATGCGCAAGGCACTGATACGCCTGCGCATGGAAATGCATCGCCAGGAAATTCGTCACGAATCCGCGCAACTGTTGCAACCCTTGCAGCGGGTACGCGGGATGACGCAAAACCTGCACGATGGCTTCGGCATCAAGCACGCCCCGCTCTGGGGCATGGCGGCCGTGACGCTGCTCGGTTTTCTGACCGGAAAAGGCGCCAAGAGCGGCGGTCCCAGCAGCCTGACTCGGCTGGTTCGCCTGGGTACAACGCTGGGGCCTTTGATCAAACTGGTCATGCAGGGTTCTTCGCGCAAAGACTGAAGAGCCTCTATCTGGCTGCATTCTTGCAATACCACCGGGATTAACCTCTTTATCGAGAGGTTCAATCCTGTGTGCCTACCCGGTGAGCAGGTTAATCCAAAAACAAGACCTTACTAAGGAGGCCTCGTGATCGACGGGCAACCGCTCGCCTGCTTTCAGCCATTTATCGATACTGCCACGGGTCGTATCGCGGGGGTAGAAGCGCTGGGTCGACTGCGTCAGGCCGACGGTCAACTGGCCTCGGTGGGGCCGCTGTTCGCCGACCCGCGAACGCCCGCCGTCGCCCTTCGTCGTCTTGATCGCCAGATTCGCGACAACGCCCTGAGCCGTCTGCATGAAGCGCCTTCGGACTGGTTTCTGAGCCTGAACATATCGCCACGCTGGATCAACCGCTTACGGCCGGACCAAGCGCTGCCGAGCCTCAAGCAATTGAGCCGGCACAACGTCGACCCGCAACGCATCGTTTTCGAGATCACCGAACTGAGAGGCAACATCCAGCGTCTGGCCGACGTCGCCGCACGCTATCGACAGGCTGGGGCACGGATCGCCATCGATGATTTCGGTGCCGGTTACTCGCAACTTGATCGTGTGCTGGCCCTGCAACCTGACATCCTCAAGCTCGATATGCGACTGTTCCAGGCCGCGGCATTGGGCGGCCCCAGTAGCGACGTGGTGAAGGCTCTGGCGCAAATGGCCGAGAAAACCGGTTGCTGGATCATCGCCGAAGGGGTGGAAACCGACGCTCAACTCAATTTCGCCCTGGAGTGCGGCTCACGTTACGTACAGGGATTTCTGTTCGCTCGGGCGCAGGTGGACTTCTTTGCCACCGACGCCTTTGTCGAGCGTTTCGCGCAACTGCGCCAGCGTTATGTTCAGCAGAAACTCGGCGAACGCGGCCGACTGATGACCATGCGCCAGCAACTCTGCGAACTGATGATCATCCTGCAAGCCTGGGCCCTGGCCCGTGCGCCGCTAAGCGCCTTGCCACACCTGCAGGCGTTTCCCTGGCTGTTGCGTTTCTATCAGTGCGACCGTCACGGCACCCAGTTGACGCCCAATCTGGAATGGCGCAACAACGGCTGGGAGGCCGATAACCGCTACCTGGGCCATAACTGGTCGTGGCGACCGTACTTTTATCACTTGCTGGCCGAGGGCTGGGAAGAGCGGCGCCTGACACTGTCCACGACCTACCGCGATGCCACCAGCAATCAGTATTGCCTCACCGCAGGGCAATTTTTCGACAACGGCGAGCGACTGCTGCTCATCGATATCGACGCCGCCGGGCTCTAGTTCCGCTTGCAGGCACCGACACGAACCCGGAAGCTAGTGGCTCAGTCACCTGACGGAGAGTCCAGCCTTGGATTGGCAAACCCTGCTTACCCGCGAACGCCTCGGAAAGCCTCTGCACAGCCCGGAAGAACTCGGCCGCAGCCCTTTTCACAAAGACCACGACCGCATCATTTTCTCGGGGGCTTTCCGCCGCCTCGGGCGCAAGACTCAGGTTCATCCGGTGTCCAGCAATGATCACATCCATACGCGCCTGACCCACTCGCTGGAAGTCAGCTGCGTGGGTCGGTCGTTGGGCATGCGCGTCGGTGAGACCATTCGTAGCGCCCTGCCCGATTGGTGCGAACCGAGCGACCTGGGGATGGTGGTGCAATCGGCTTGCCTGGCCCATGACATCGGCAACCCACCCTTCGGGCATTCCGGCGAAGACGCGATCCGTCACTGGTTCCAGCAAGCCGCCGGCCGTGGCTGGCTGGACGCCATGAGCGAAGTCGAACGCAATGACTTCCTGAATTTCGAAGGCAACGCCCAAGGCTTCCGGGTGCTCACACAGCTTGAGTACCATCAGTTCGACGGCGGCACCCGACTGACCTACGCCACGCTGGGCACCTATTTGAAATACCCGTGGACGGCAAAGCACGCCGATTCATTGGGCTACAAGAAACACAAGTTCGGCTGCTATCAGAGCGAACTCCCGCTACTGGAGCAGATCGCTCTTAAACTCGGCCTGCCGCAACTGGAGGACCAGCGCTGGGCGCGCCATCCGCTGGTGTACCTGATGGAGGCCGCGGACGATATCTGTTACGCGCTGATCGATCTGGAAGACGGCCTGGAAATGGAGTTGCTGGAGTACGCCGAAGTCGAGTCTTTGCTGCTTGATCTTGTGGGCGATGATCTTCCGGAAACCTATCGCCAACTGGGCCCACTGGATTCGCGCCGGCGCAAACTGGCGATCCTGCGGGGCAAGGCCATCGAACACCTGACTAATGCCGCCGCCCGGGCTTTCGTCGAGCAACAGGACTCGCTGCTGGCTGGCACACTGCCAGGCGATCTGGTGGAGCACATGCATGGTCCGGCCAAACGCTGTGTCCTGAATGCCAAAGACATGGCGCGCAAAAAGATCTTCCAGGACAAGCGCAAGACGCTGCACGAAATCGGTGCTTACACCACTCTCGAGATCCTGCTCAATGCGTTCTGCGGCGCGGCACTGGAACAACACAATGGTCGAACACCGTCCTTCAAGAGCCGCCGCATTCTCGACCTGCTGGGCAACAATGCACCCGACCCTCACGGTCCTTTGCACACCTCGTTCCTGAGAATGATCGACTTCATCGCCGGCATGACCGACAGCTACGCCAGTCAAATGGCACTGGAAATGACCGGTCGTTCAAGCCACGGATGAGCATCTATCGATCAGCCGCATCGGGGACTCTCGAACGGCTGATCGATTTTTTGCGCATTTTTCATTCAATCGCAGCGTCAACAGAATCGCCCTACACCTTGTGCAGAGCCGACTGATCGATTGAACGGTCTGATCGCGAAATAATCACGCTCCCTCTGCACCACAGATGAAGCATGAAAAACTCTATGTTGAAAAACGATTGGCGCATCTTGCTGGTGGAAGACCATCCCTTTCAGCTCAGGGCGACTCAATACCTGCTGGAGAGTTACGGCTTCACCCAACTCACCGCAACAGACAGCGCCGAAGCCGCCTTGCAACAAATGCTCAAGGCGTCGCAGCCCTTCGACATCCTTCTGTGCGATCAATGCCTGCCAGACCTTCCCGGACTTGATTTGATCGAATTCGCCAGCCAGCGGGGAATGATCAGGCAGGCAATACTGCTGAGCAGCCTGACGTCCATTGAACTGGACGGTCTTGAAAGAATGGCCGGCGAACACGGATTGCCTTTGTTGGGCTACTTGATCAAACCCCTGAAACAATCAGACTTTAGAAACTTATTGACCTTGGCCTCATTATAAAAACACAGCAACAATCACACACTAAAAACACACATTTAAAACACAAGTAAAACACTATAAACCAACCTCTCCGACGAGCCGGACACACATACAACACTTTCACCGTTCCTCATGCAAAACCTAGTTGATCCGTAGTCCGATTCTTCTTCCCCTGTAGGAATTGTCCTAGTTTGCCACTACAGGCCCGTCAGTTCATGCCCCTCTCAACTATCTGAGCTAAGGTGCCCGCTTTATTTGAGCGCGTATGGGATTTGATTATGAACTCCGTTTTTATTGTCGACGATCACCCTGTCATCCGTCTTGCCGTCCGAATGTTGCTCGAACATGAGGGTTACAAAGTCGTCGGCGAAACTGATAATGGGGTCGACGCCATGCAGATGGTTCGTGAATGCATGCCCGACCTGGTCATTCTCGACATCAGCATCCCCAAACTGGATGGCCTGGAAGTTCTCTCCCGTTTCAACGCAATGAGTACCCCCCTCAAAACACTGGTGTTGACTGCCCAGTGCCCGACACTTTTCGGTATTCGCTGCATGCAATCTGGCGCATCAGGTTATGTATGCAAACAGGAAGACCTGAGTGAACTGGTGAGCGCAATCAAGGCAGTACTTTCAGGTTACAACTATTTCCCCAGCCAGGCCTTGAATCCTGTTCGTGCCGATGATGAGCGATACGCCGATCTGGAGTTATTCAAGTCAGTCAACGACCGGGAGTTGATGGTATTGCAACTTTTCGCCCAGGGCCGGACTAACAAGGAAATTGCCAAGGGCATGTTTCTGAGCAACAAGACTGTCAGCACCTATAAAAAACGCCTCATGCAAAAACTCAAAGCCAAGTCACTCGTTGAACTCATTGATATGGCAAAACGCAACGCGTTAGTGTGAGAGACAGGATGCCCAGTCGTATAAAGGATTATCTGATACTGCTGACCGCGGGTTTATGCCTGAGCACCTCAGTGCACGCGGCACAGACTGCGAGTGAGCATTACACCCTGCTCAGTCGTTCAATGACCGGACACATGGAAGTCCAGCTGGATAAATCGCAACAACAATGGCTTAACAACAAGCGTGAACTGATTCTGGGCACCTCTGCCCCCGACTATCCTCCTTTCGACCTGACCATCAGTGGCCACGACTATGAAGGCTTCACCGCTGATTACGCGGGCATCCTGGGCAAGGCCACCGGTTTGCCAGTCAAGGTCCAGCGCTACCCTTCCCGGGGAGACGCGATCGAGGCATTGGAAAAAGGCGAGGTCGACATGCTCGGTAGCGCCAATGGTTTTGAAGCCCGCAATGCCGACATTGTACTGTCCACACCCTATGCCGTGGATCAACCGGTTCTGGTGACGCGAGAAGGAGAAACCAGATCCCTGAGCGATGGCCTCGCCGGGCTGCGGCTGAGCATGGTGTATCACTATTTACCGCTGGACGAAGTCAAGGCCCTGTACCCGAAAGCGATCATCACTTCCTACCCCTCCTACCAGAATGCAATCAATGCGGTGGCTTTCGACCAGGCCGATGTTTTTCTTGGCGACACCATTTCCACCCATTACATGATCAACAAGGGGTATCTGAACAACATCCGCATGGCCAACTTCGGTAAACACGAAGCCCACGGTTTCAGCTTTGCCGTGCATAGGGACAACCCGGATCTGCTCGGGATCATAAACGCAATCCTCAAAGCGACCCCTGGCAGTGAGCGAGAAAACATTGCCAAACGCTGGAGTGCGGGCAGTGACATGCTTCTCACCGATCAAAAACTGCAACTCACCGACCGCGAAGAACGCTGGCTGGCGCAACATCCAGTCGTCCGGGTCGTGGTCAACGAGGCATTGGCACCGCTGACTTTTTTCGACAGCAACGGCAACTTTCGGGGCGTCTCCGCCGACTTGCTCGAGCTGATCAGATTGCGCACCGGTTTGCGCTTCGAAATCCATCGCAGCCGCAACGATGACGAGATGATCGAGCAGGTCAACAGCCATCAGGCCGACCTGATCGCCGCTCTGCTCCCAAGCGCGCAACGTGAAACGATGCTGAATTTCAGCCGCCCTTATCTGGAAAACTCCGTTGTCCTGCTGACGCGCAAAGCGGCTGGCAGCCCGTCAAACCTAACGCAGCTGAAGGACCAGCGCCTGGCCATCGCCCAAGGCAATCCGATAGTGGATTACCTGCGCCGCGAGTTCCCGCGAATCCATCTGATCGAAACACCGGACACCTTCAGTGCCGTGGAACTGCTCGCCGAAGGTCAGGCTGAAGGTGCAGTGAGCTCATTGGTGATCGCCAACTATTTCATCTCATCGCGAATTTTCGAGCACACACTCCAAATCAGCACCACCATTGGCACCCGGCAAGCCGCGTTCTCCCTGGCAACCGGACGCGACGCCAAAGAGCTGGGCTCGATCCTCGACAAGGCACTGCTGAGCATCGCGCCGGAAGAGCTGGGCATTATCAACAGCCGCTGGCGCGGCTACTCGTCCGCCTCGCAAAGTACCTGGCGCAACTATCACCGGGTGTTCTATCAGATCGTGCTCGGTATCGGCGTGCTGCTGCTGATTTCCGTGACCTGGAATGCTTACATGCGTCGCCAAATCAATCAGCGGCTGGCCGCCGAACTCGCCCTGAACGACCAACTCGAATTCATGCGATCGCTGGTCAACGGAACACCTCATCCCATCTACGTGCGTGATCGCCAGGGTTTGCTGCAAAGCTGCAACGACAGTTACCTGGAGACCTTCTGCGCCAGACGCGAAGACGTGATGGGCAAAAACGTCATGCAGGGCAGCATGAGCAACTCATTTGAAGCGCACAAATATCAGGCCGATTACCAACGCGTCGTGGCCGAAGGGACGCCGTTGATTCTCGACCGGCCATTGCATATCGGAGACCGCACGCTGACGATTTATCACTGGATACTTCCCTACCGGGACTCCAGCGGTGAAGTACAAGGCATTATTGGCGGCTGGATCGACATCAGCGAGCGCCGACAACTGCTCGATGACCTGCGTGCCGCGAAAGAGCGTGCTGATGAAGCCAACCGCGCCAAAAGCACCTTCCTGGCGACCATGAGTCATGAAATCCGCACCCCGATGAACGCAATCATCGGCATGCTCGAACTGACCCTCAAGCGTATCGATCACAGCCATCCGGATCGCCCGGCCATTGACGTGGCCTACCACTCGGCGAAAGACCTGCTGAACCTGATCGGGGACATTCTTGATATTGCGCGAATTGAATCCGGGCGCCTGAGTCTAAGCCCGGAACGTGTCAACTTGAGAGAAACCGTGGCATCAGTGGTGCGGATCTTCGACGGACTGGCCCGCCAGAAAAATCTTGGCCTGCGGCTGGACTTCAACCCTGCCGAACCACCCACCGATGTAATGCTGGACCCGATGCGCTTCAAGCAGGTGCTGTCCAACCTGGTGAGCAACGCCATCAAGTTCACCGAACAGGGTCAGGTCCGGATTGTGGTCGAGCTGCATCCGACCGACGAACCCGAGCGGATGTTGCTGCAGCTGCAGGTTCAGGACAGCGGGATCGGGATCAGTGAACAGGATCAACAGCGTTTGTTCGAGCCTTTTGCCCAGGCCGACAATGCCGGGCACTCCGTCAGAGGCGGCGCGGGACTGGGACTGGTGATCAGCCGCAGTCTGTGCGAGATGATGGGCGGCAACCTGCAATTGAGCAGCCAGGCCGGTAGCGGCACTCAGGTTCAGGTCTCGCTGAACCTTGCAACGCTGCCACCCGAGCGGGTGACGAAAACTGCCGAACCGCCTATCCATACAACCGTGGCTGTGCTGAACGTCCTGGTGGTCGACGACCATCCCGCCAATCGCTTGCTCATGTGCCAGCAACTGGAGTTCCTGGGGCATCGCTCCAGCGTCGCAACGGATGGCGAAGCAGGGTTGAAAGCCTGGAAGGACGAGGTGTTCGATCTGGTGATTGTCGATTGCAACATGCCGATCATGGATGGATACGAGCTGGCTCGCACCATTCGCCAACACGAACAACAAACCCAGTGCCGGCCTTGTACCGTGCTGGGGTTCACCGCCAATGCACAGCCGGAAGAAATCCAACGCTGCAAAGACGCGGGAATGGACGACTGCCTGTTCAAACCCCTCAGCCTGACTTCCTTGAGTCAATGGGTTGGAGGCGTTGCGCCAATGGTCCGCGCCCCGGCTTTCAGCCTTGCAGGGCTGCATCTGTTAACGGGTGGCAGCCCGACACTGGACCAGCGATTGTTGTCCGAACTGCTGAACAGCAATCGTCTGGACCGGCAAGAATTACTGGCGTTGTCCCCCTCGGAGGACCGGCAGTCATTCATCGATGTTGCCCACAAAATCAAGGGTGCTGCGCGAATCGTCCAGGCCTGCCGATTGATCGACAGCTGTGAGGCGCTCGAAAATGCTTGTCACGAAGTGTTCCACCCTGACGAAGTCGCCAATTGCACCAAGGCCATGGAGCGCGCCATGCTCGAACTGGAGCAGGCATTGCAACAACAAATAGGCCACAACGACAAAAGCAGAATAATGGAGCCTTAACTATGCTTGGACGCTGAGCAGTGTGTTAACCATCATGGAGAGACCCGCAATGCCCAGCCCACTGCGCCCGGATCAACGCCGGTTCCCCCTGCACATCCATATCAGTGTGATGTTCACCTTCCTGTTATTGCTGACCGGCGTGGTGCTGGGCATTTTCAATTACGGCCAAACCACGCAGATCATTCTGTCCAGCAGTGAAAAGCTCTTCAACCGCATCGAGCAGGATGTCCGCCTGGACCTGCAAGGCACCTACGAACCGATTCGCCATCTGCTCAGCCTCCTAGCAGACTACCCGGCGACCCGGGCACCGAATCTGGAGCAGCGACTGGCGTTGCTTCAACCCTTCAGTCAATCGCTCAAGGACAACCCCAACCTGGCATCGTTGTACCTGGGCTACGGCAACGGCGACTTTTTCATGGTTCGCCCCCTGCGGACCACAGCCCTGAGAACCGCAATGAAAGCCCCGGACACGGCGGCGTTTCAAGTCTGGAGCATCGAGCACAACGGCAGCAGTGGTCAGATCCGCTCCCAATCCCTGTTTTTTGATCAGTCCCTGACACTCATCCGCCGTCAGGACAATCCCGACGAAACCTACGATCCCCGTACCCGCGCCTGGTTCACCAGTGCGCGGGTTGACGTGGACCAGATCACCACCGAGCCCTATGTTTTTTTCTCCACTCACAACGTCGGTACCACCCTGGCCCGGCGCAGCGGTGAGAATGCGGTAATCGGCGCCGACCTGACACTGGCGGAATTGTCGGCCACCTTGGCCAAACATGTGGTGACGCCCCATACCGAAATCGTGCTGTTCGATGCCCAAGGCAACGCGATCGCCTACCCCGACAGCAGCAAGCTGATCATCGACGACCAGACCGCTCGCCTGAACAAGGCGGCCGACCTGAGCCCCGGCCTCGGTGCCCTGCTCACCCATCCTCCCGCCGGCAATCGTCTGGACGCTGCCGGTCGTCAATGGATCGTGGCGCGCAGCAGCATGACGGAGGGCGGACCCCAGGGCCTGCATTTGGCGTTGCTGGTGCCAGAGGACGAATTGCTCGCCGATGCCTACCGCATGCGTTGGCAAGGCGCGCTGATTACCCTGGCGACATTGCTGCTGTGCCTGCCCGTGGGATGGTTGACCTCAAGAGTCCTGGTCAAGCCGCTGCGCACGCTGGTGCAGGAAGCTGACGCGATTCGCAGTTTCAACTTCAACTTTCCGCTCAGTCGGCGCTCGCCGGTGCTCGAAGTTGATCAACTGAGCATGTCGATGGCGCGGATGAAGGACACCCTGGGCAGTTTTTTCCAGATCACCGATAGCCTGAGCGCCGAGACGCGCTTCGCGCCGTTGCTGCAGCGGGTGTTGTTTGAAACCGTGAAGATCGGCCAGGCCCAGGCCGGTCTGATTTACCTGCGCGAACGTGACAGCGATCGCATGGAGCCCCAAGGCCTGGTCATCAATGGCACGTCACAGGCATTGCCGTCGTTCGGTGTTCAAGGACACGAACTCCAGGACCCGCAGAGTCCTCAGTGGTTGCAGCAGTTGTCGAACGCCGACAATGTCGTCACCAATCTGGGTTTCGAACAGGCGGGGGATTTGCAGAAAGTAATGCTCGCGCTGGAATGCCCCAGGGTTCATCTGATCGGTATCCGGTTACACAATCGGCACAACGAAACCGTGGGCCTGCTGATCCTGCTATTGGCCGATAGTGGCACACAAAGCGACCTGGAAAAACTTCGCCCGGACCGCATCGCGTTTCTCCAGGCTGTTTCCGGCGCGGCCGCCGTGAGCATTGAGAGCCAGCGCCTGCAAGCCAGGCAGAAACAACTGCTGGACGCCTTCATTCAACTGCTGGCCGGTGCGATCGATGCCAAGAGCCCCTACACCGGCGGTCACTGCCAGCGAGTGCCGGAGCTGACCCTGATGCTTGCCCAGGCCGCTGCCGCCAGTCAGGCTCCGGCCTTCAGCGACTACCAACCCACCGAAGACGAGTGGGAAGCACTGCACATTGCGGCCTGGCTGCACGACTGCGGAAAGGTCACGACGCCTGAATACGTGGTCGATAAAGCCACCAAGCTTGAGACCCTGAACGACCGCATACATGAAATCCGCACCCGTTTCGAAGTCCTCAAGCGCGATGCCTGGATCAACTATTGGCAGGCCATCGCCCTGGGCGGTGACGAGCAGCACCTGGCCGAATTGCGCAATGCCAACCTGGCCGGGCTGGATGATGATTTCGCCTTCGTCGCCCGCTGCAATCTGGGCGCAGAGGCCATGGCCGAGGCCGATCTGCAACGTCTGCGCAGCATTGCCATGCGCAACTGGACCCGAACCCTGGACGATCGACTCGGCGTGTCCTGGGAAGAAAACCGCCGCCAGGCACAAACCCCGGCGCCGACCTTGCCAGTCAGCGAGCCGCTGTTGGCGGATAAGCCCGAGCACTTGTTCGAACGCGCCGAAAGCGAGCTGATCCCGGAAGACAACCCCTGGGGTTTCAAGCTCGATGTACCACACTACAAGTACAACCGGGGCGAACTCTACAACCTGAGCATCGCCCGTGGCACGCTGACCCGCGAGGAGCGTTACATCATCAATCACCACATGGTGCAGACGATCCTGATGCTCAGCCACCTGCCCTTCCCTGGCCACCTCAACAACGTCGCGGAAATCGCCGGCGGCCATCACGAGAAAATGGACGGCACCGGTTATCCCAAACAGTTGAAACGCGAAGAAATGAGCCTGCCGGCAAGGATGATGGCGATTGCCGATATTTTCGAGGCGCTGACCGCCGCCGATCGCCCCTACAAGAAGGCTAAAACCTTGAGTGAAGCGCTGGGCATCATGGCCACCATGTGCCGTGACGCCCATATCGATCCGGAGTTGTTCAGCCTGTTCATCAACGCCGGAATCTATTTGCAGTACGCCGACCGATTCCTTGATCCACGACAGATCGATGCAGTAGACCCGTCAAGCCTGCTGGCCAAGGCCGGCTTGAGGACGTGATCAGCAATCGGTCAGACGCAGGAAAATCGCCGCCAGTTGCTCGATACCGGCCTGATCGTCAGCGGTAAACCGCGCCAGGCTCGGACTGTCGAGGTCCAGCACGCCGATCAGGCGGCCGTCCTTGACCAGCGGCACAACCAGCTCACTGTTCGATGCGCTGTCGCAAGCAATGTGCCCGGGGAACGCGTGAACGTCTTCGACAAGCTGGGTCTGCAAGGTTGCCGCCGCCGTCCCACACACGCCGCGACCGAACGGAATGCGTACGCAGGCGATTTGCCCCTGAAACGGGCCGAGCACCAGTTCTTCGTTGCGATTGAGGTAGAAACCGGCCCAGTTCAGGTCGTCGAGCTGGCTGTACAGGAACGCCGAAAACTGTGCGGCGTTGGCAATGAAGTCACGCTCGTCCGCCAGTAACGACTCCAACTGAGCCCATAACATGCCGTAACCGTCCAGGCCTTGGCCGCTCTTCTGTAAATCGATCATGCTTTGTTCTCCAACAGCTTCAGCCCCACCCAATAGCGGGCAAATTGATACGCGCAGCGTCCATTGCGATTGCCTCGGCCGGTAGCCCAGCGCACGGCGAGGATGTCCAGCTCTTCATTACGCTGCCACTCAAGGCCGGATTTTTCGGCCAATTGACCGATCCAGTGCTCGACGACGTCAAGGAAGTGCTCTTGAGTAAACGGATAGAACGACAGCCACAATCCAAAACGGTCCGACAGCGCGATCTTGTCTTCCACCGCCTCGCTGGGATGCAGTTCGCCGTCGACCCTTTTCCAGTTTTCGTTATCGCTTTCCTTCTCCGGCACCAAGTGGCGACGGTTGGAGGTGGCGTAGAGCAAAACGTTATCCGGCGCCTGTTCCAGAGAACCGTCGAGCACGCTCTTGAGCACGCGATAGTCGCCTTCGCCCGATTCAAACGACAGGTCATCGCAGAACAGCACGAAACGCTGAGGCAGCCTGGCGATCTGTTCGACCACGCGCGGCAGGTCCGCCAAGTGATCGCGCTCGATCTCGATCAGCCGCAGGCCGGCCTTGCCATGCTCGGACAGCAAGGCGCGCACCAGCGACGACTTGCCGGTGCCGCGCGAGCCCCAGAGCAGTGCGTGGTTGGCGGGCATGCCATCGAGGAACTGCTGGGTATTGCGCCCCAGTTGCTCCACTTGCCGGTCGACCCCGATCAGGTCGGTCAACCGCGTGTCGAGGCTGACATGCAGCGGCAGCAGAAAACCGCTGCGGCCCTCGCGTTGCCAGCGCGCAGCCAGGCATTGCGTCCAGTCGATGGCTTGCCGATGTGCAGGCAAGAGCGGCTCGATACGGGCCAGGACGGCATCGGCGCGGTCAAGAAAAGCATTCAATCGGGAATCCACGTCTTCTCCTCGGGCACGTTCACAGTGATGATGGCATTACAGCGACGAAACACAGCGTTCGGTATCCGGTTCATCCCTTGTTGCACAAGGGCTCGCGAGAACATCGGTATCCATGCATGATCGACTATGCTTGAGCAGCGAAGGGAAACGGAAGTGGTTCAACACCCCATGGATATCAAATTCACCCACCGGCTGTCATACAAGCAAGCCAGGTTGACTGTGCTGGTCGGTTTTATTCTGGGCACGCTGCTCAGTCTGCTGCAAATCGGCATCGATTATGCCAGCGAAGATGCCTCCATCAACCGCGAAATACTGTCTTTGCTGGAAATCAGCCATAACCCTGCATCCCGCATCGCCTACAACATCGACGCCGAACTCGCTCAGGAACTGACGATGGGCCTGTTGCGCTCACCGGCGATCGTCGGCGGGCAACTGACTGACAACAACGGTACCGTTCTGGCCAGCGTCAAACGTCCGACCCAGCAAAACAATTACCGGATGATCAGCGACTTCCTGTTCGGCGCAAACCGCCAGTTTGAAGACCGCCTCTACCTCGACCACTTGCCGGACGAATCCCTCGGGACCTTGCGACTGGAGGTCGATACCTACGCCTACGGCAGCCGCTTCCTGCGCCGGGCCGAGGTGACGCTGCTCAACGGCTTCGCTCGCAGCCTGCTCCTGACCGGCATCCTGTTGGCGCTTTTCTACGTGATGCTGACGAAACCGCTGGTGCGGGTTATCCGCGAACTCAGCGGACGCGATCCGCGCAGCGCGGAACCGACCTGGCTGGAATACCCGAACGGGCATAAAAACGATGAAATCGGTGTACTGGTCAAAGTTGCCAACCAGCAATTCGAGAACATCGCCACCGAAATCCAGCAGCGACGCAACGCCGAAAACCGCCTGACCGATTACCTCGGGCAACTGGAAAATATCGTCTCGGCGCGCACCGCGGAACTCAAGGCGATCAACGCCCGACTCAGCCAATCCAACCAGGAACTGGAAGTCGCGCGCAGCACCGCCCTCGATATGGCCGAAGCACGCTCGGTGTTCCTGGCCAATATGAGCCATGAAATCCGCACGCCGCTCAACGGCCTGCTGGGCATGATCGCGCTCTCGCTGGACGGCCCGCTCAATGCCGAACAACAGCAACAGCTGTCTATCGCCCACGACTCGGGCAAAGTGCTGGTGGAGCTGCTCAACGATATTCTCGACCTGTCGAAATTCGATGCCGGCCAGCTTGAACTCGAACACATTCCGTTCGACCTTGGGTCGCTGATCGAGGACACCGCCAACCTGCTGTCGCAGAACGCCGCTCCCAGCGTCGAGTTGACTTGCCTGATCGATCCGCACTTTCCTGCGCTGGTGCTGGGGGACCCGACCCGCGTCCGGCAGATCGTCAGCAACCTGTTGTCCAACGCCCTCAAGTTCACCCGTTTCGGTCGGGTCGACGTGCGTCTTTCAACGTTTGAAGATGGCGTCAGAATCGAAGTCTGCGACACCGGTATCGGGATTGCCCAGGATGCTCAGGTCAAAATCTTCCAGCCCTTCACACAGGCCGGTGCCGGCATTACCCGACAATTTGGCGGCACCGGGTTGGGTCTGGCGCTGACCTATAACCTCTGCGAAGCCATGCAGGGGCGCCTGACCATCAGCTCGGAAGCAGGTTTCGGCAGCCAGTTCTGCGCCGACCTGCCGTTACCCTCCCACACCCGGGCCATGCCCCCGCAGCCTTTACCGGGCAAGGTTATCGCGATCACTGCGGCGAACAGTGGCTTGGCGGAGCTATTGAAAAACCTGTTGCCCGGCTGGGGCCTGGACTACCAACAACGCTCCATCGATGACTCGTTTATCGGCCTCGACCCGGATGTGCTGATCACTGACTGTCCCGAATGCCTGTTTGGCCTGCGCCCGACCCTCGACGCCCCTATTCTGCTGGTGACCGCCTACGGCAGCTTCATGCCTAGCGCAGAAGCGAGTGCTCTGGCGCCCCTGCAACAACAGGCACGACCTCTGGCGCGCAATGCGCTTTACCAGACATTGCGTCGGGTGCTGCAACCAGAAAGCAACTTGATCAACGGTGCCCGGGTCGAAGCCCTTACCCCCCAACGGCGCGGACGCGTCCTGCTGGTCGAGGACAACCCGGTCAATCAGTTGGTGGCCAAGGGCATGCTCGGTAAACTCGGTTGCGAGGTGATCGTCGCCGCTCACGGTGCCGAAGCCCTGGATCAGCTCGAGCACAGCGAATTCGATCTGGTGCTGATGGATTGCAATATGCCGGTGATGGATGGCTATGAAGCCAGTCGGCAAATCCGCCGCAGCGGGCGCTGGCCCCAATTGCCCATCGTTGCCTTGACCGCCAACGCCATGTCCGAGGAACGCGAACGCTGCCGTGTGGCGGGCATGAGCGACTACCTGGCCAAGCCCTTTCGTCGTGAAGAACTGGCCGCCTTGCTCGACCTGTGGATACCGACTACGACAGCGCTTTGATTTGCCCCAACAGGTGATCCAGACCGTCGCGCAGATCATTCAGGCGATCCAGATCGACGCCGCTGTCGCACAACAACCGGGCCTTGAGCGGCCCGACCTGATCACGCAAAACCTTGCCGGTGGGCGAAAGACTCAGGTGCACTTCTCGCTCGTCGCGCGCCGATCGCTGGCGCTGCACCAGTTGCAACTGCTCAAGACGCTTGAGCAACGGCGTCAGGGTGCCGGAATCCAGCGCCAGGCGTTCACCCAGTGCCTTGACCGTCGGCTGTTCCGGCGCCGCCTCCTGCCATTCCCACAACACCAGCATCGCCAGGTATTGCGGATAGGTCAGGCCAAGTTGATCCAGCATCGGCTTGTAGGCGCGGATCACCGCCCGAGAAGCGGCGTACAGCTTAAAGCACAGCTGGCTGTCGAGCTTCAGGGAATCGACTGACAAGGTGTTCATTTGAGCAGGGCTTCGATCTCGCGGCTCAGGTCCTGCGGCTTGGTCGCCGGAGCGAAACGCTTGACCAACTGGCCGTCCTTGCCGATCAGGAACTTGGTGAAGTTCCATTTGATGCCTTGGGAACCCAGCACGCCCGGTGCACGTTTTTTCAACTGCACGAACAGCGGATGCGCGCCGGCACCGTTGACATCAATCTTCTTGAACAGCGGGAAGCTGACACCGAAGTTCAACTCGCAGAACTCGGAAATCGCCCCTTCGTTACCCGGCTCCTGCTTGCCGAACTGATTGCAGGGAAAGCCTAGCACCACCAGGCCTTGATCCTTGTAGGTCTGCCACAACGCTTCGAGGCCTTTGTACTGCGGGGTGAAACCGCATTTGCTGGCGGTGTTGACCACCAGCACGGCTTTACCGGCGAAATCGGCGAGGGTCTTTTGTTCACCTTTGATGGTGGTCACCGGGATGGTCAGCAGGTTGTCGCTCATGGCTTGGGCTCGATATATAGGAACAAGCACCAAACATAGCGAGCAATTGAATTGTGTGCAATTTAAATTATTAAACGCTGATCATCTGTAGGAGCGAAGCTTGCTCGCGAAGGCGTCTTAACATTCAACACTCCTGTTGACTGACCCGACGCCTTCGCGAGCAAGCTTCGCTCCTACAGGGCTCGCGTCAGGCGCGTGGCACCAGGTCCAGGCACACCGAGTTGATGCAATAGCGCAGACCGGTCGGCGGCGGGCCATCCGGGAACACGTGACCGAGATGCGCCTCGCACTTGGCGCAGACCACTTCGGTGCGGATCATGCCATGGCTGACGTCACGGATCTCGACCATCGCACTGTCGCCAATCGGCGCGTAGAAGCTCGGCCAGCCGCAGCCAGAGTCGAACTTGGTCTTGGAGTCGAACAGCGGCTCGCTGCAGCAGATGCAGTGGTAAACGCCGTCAGTCTTGGTGTCGTTGTATTTGCCGGAGAACGGCCGTTCGGTGCCCTTGAGACGGCAAACGTTGTGCTGCTCTGGATCGAGCATCGCCTTCCATTCTTCCAGGGTTTTTTCCAACTTTTCCATCGTCACACCTCAGCAGCTGAAAAAGCCCGATCTGTACCTTTTCCACGGATCGGGCGGCACGTATGATTGCGCCTCGTCAAACGCCAGTCTGGCAGCCAGACCACGCGCATTCAAACGGATTTATGGGTGCTGCCTCTCAAGGCGTCAGGCCTGTGTGAATACGCAGGATTCCCAGTACGGTAGTTCATACGCCGCCTGGATCGTTCATTTTCGGGAACACATCGCCATGCAGGTCAGCAAATCGAACAAGCTCGCCAACGTCTGCTACGACATTCGCGGCCCAGTGCTCAAGCACGCCAAGCGCCTGGAAGAGGAAGGTCATCGCATCCTCAAGCTGAACATCGGCAACCCGGCGCCTTTTGGTTTCGAAGCACCGGACGAAATCCTTCAGGATGTGATCCGCAACCTGCCGACCGCTCAGGGCTATAGCGACTCCAAAGGCCTGTTCAGTGCGCGCAAGGCCGTCATGCAGTACTACCAGCAAAAGCAGGTGGAAGGCGTCGGTATTGAAGACATCTACCTGGGCAACGGCGTTTCCGAGCTGATCGTGATGTCGATGCAGGCATTGCTGAACAATGGTGACGAAGTGCTGGTGCCAGCCCCTGACTATCCGCTGTGGACCGCTGCCGTGAGCCTGTCCGGCGGCAACCCGGTGCATTATCTGTGCGACGAGCAGGCCAACTGGTGGCCGGACCTGGCCGACATCAAGGCCAAGATCACCCCGAACACCAAGGCCCTGGTGATCATCAACCCGAACAACCCGACCGGCGCGGTGTACTCGAAAGAGGTGCTGCTGGGCATGCTGGAACTGGCTCGCCAGCACAATCTGGTGGTGTTCTCCGACGAGATCTACGACAAGATCCTGTACGACGACGCGGTGCACATCTGCACCGCGTCCCTGGCGCCGGACCTGCTGTGCCTGACCTTCAACGGTTTGTCCAAGTCCTATCGCGTTGCCGGTTTCCGTTCCGGCTGGATCGCCATTTCCGGCCCGAAACACCACGCCCAGAGCTATATTGAAGGCATCGACATGCTGGCCAACATGCGCCTGTGTGCCAACGTTCCGAGCCAACACGCGATCCAGACCGCACTCGGCGGTTATCAAAGCATCAATGACCTGGTGTTGCCGCAAGGTCGCTTGCTCGAACAGCGCAATCGCACTTGGGAATTGCTCAACGATATTCCGGGCGTGAGCTGCGTCAAGCCGATGGGCGCGCTGTATGCGTTCCCGCGGATCGACCCGAAAGTCTGCCCGATCCACAACGACGAGAAGTTCGTGCTCGACCTGCTGCTCTCCGAGAAGCTGCTGGTGGTACAAGGCACGGCCTTCAACTGGCCTTGGCCGGATCACTTCCGCGTCGTGACATTGCCACGGGTGGATGACCTGGACATGGCCATCGGCCGGATCGGCAACTTCCTCAAATCCTACCGCCAGTAACTGAACTTCACCGTGCGACGCGTGCATTTGTCGCACGGTGATTAATTCAGCAACATATCTTTGCGCCCCGCCAGACATCACTGCGCCTATCGCTGATTGATGCCCTACTTCGTGGCCGCGCCTAACAACCACGGGGCCTGCGACGCGAATTGACTGTCAAACGCTTCCGGCATCCCCGTCGGAAATGCCCTTCAAGCAGCTAGACTGTTGCCGTAGGACACAGTTTGAAATAGTCACTCGGTTGAATAGCCCGGTGCAGCACCTTATATACCCCGCAGTACGCTACATCTTTAGCATGAGGAGATTTGTACAACCATGATGCGCATCCTGCTGTTTTTGGCCACTAACCTGGCGGTCGTGCTGATTGCCAGCATCACCCTGAGCCTTTTCGGCTTCAACGGGTTCATGGCGGCCAACGGGGTTGATCTCAACCTCAATCAGCTGCTGATTTTCTGTGCGGTCTTTGGTTTCGCCGGTTCGCTGTTCTCGCTGTTCATCTCCAAGTGGATGGCGAAGATGAGCACCAGCACCCAAATCATCAGCCAGCCGCGCACACGTCACGAGCAGTGGCTGCTGCAAACCGTTGAGCAACTGTCCCGCGAAGCCGGGATCAAGATGCCCGAAGTCGGGATTTTCCCCGCCTACGAGGCCAACGCGTTCGCCACGGGCTGGAACAAGAACGACGCACTGGTCGCGGTCAGCCAGGGCTTGCTCGAGCGTTTCTCGCCGGATGAAGTGAAAGCCGTTCTTGCCCACGAAATCGGCCACGTGGCCAATGGCGACATGGTCACCCTGGCATTGATCCAAGGCGTGGTGAACACCTTCGTGATGTTCTTCGCGCGGATCATCGGCAACTTTGTCGACAAGGTGATCTTCAAGAACGAAGAAGGCCAGGGCATCGCCTACTACGTGGCGACCATCTTCGCTGAACTGGTCCTGGGTATCCTGGCCAGCTCCATCGTCATGTGGTTCTCGCGCAAACGAGAGTTCCGCGCAGACGAAGCCGGTGCACGCCTGGCAGGTACCAGTGCAATGATTGGCGCCTTGCAACGCCTTCGTGCCGAACAGGGCCTGCCGGTGCACATGCCGGATACGCTGAATGCCTTTGGCATCAACGGTGGCATCAAACAAGGGTTCGCTCGCATGTTCATGAGCCACCCGCCACTGGAAGAGCGTATTGACGCATTGCGTCGTCGGGGCTGAGAGGTTCCGCACTAAAAGAAAAGGCCCGCAGTGAATGCGGGCCTTTTTTTGTGGCCTGATTGATGCGGTGTTCTTTCGGCCCTCATCGCGAGCAAGCTCCCACAGGTCACCGAGTGATCCGAATGGACTGGGCATACTGTGGGAGCGAGCCTGCTCGCGATGGGGCCAGCAAAATCAACACACCTTAATGGCTGGAAACCCGATAAACCCGCTCTTCAAGCCGCGTGACACCACTCTCGACAAACTTCCAGCTATCGCCCAGCACGTCCTGGTCTTCCAGAACCTTCAGTTCCCAGGTCGCCCCGAACAGCCGTTGCACTTCGTCATCCAGCACGGCAAACGGCGGGCCGTCCTTCTGCGCCTGCTCGTAATCCAGGGTAATCAAAAGCCCCAGCGAATCCTTCGGCAGAATCCGCTTGAGATGCTCAGCGTATTGCTCACGCATCGTCGGCGGCAAGGCGATCAACGCCGCGCGGTCGTACAGCGCGCTGCAATCGGCGACATCGCCGGCAGTCAACGCGAAGAAATCACCACACCAGACCTCAATCGAACCCGCCCGGTAGACCGTGAAAGGGCCCTGGTCGCTGACATCCGGGTCAAATTGATGCTCGTGGAAAAAGTCTTCCACAGCCTTTTCCGACAATTCGACGCCCAATACCTCATGACCGCATTTCGCCAGCCACAGCAGGTCCAGGCTTTTCCCACATAGCGGCACCAGTACGCGCGCGCCCTCCTCCAGGCCCAGCTGCGGCCAGTACCGTTGCAGATATGGATTCACTTCCGGCAGGTGAAAGCCGATCTGATTCGACGTCCACCGCTTGTGCCAAAACTCCGGCTGCATAATTAATCCCGAAAATTCGATCAAAAGACCCTAAAACTTATATTAGATTTAGATCAATGATCTGACTGAAGATGCTGCCATCTTACCCCTCAGGAGCTCATTCATGTTCCCCAGCCTGTACATATCCCACGGTTCGCCCATGTTGGCACTGGAACCGGGCGCCAGCGGACCCGCCCTGGCTCGCCTGGCCGCAGAATTGCCGAAACCGAAAGCCATTGTGATTGTGTCTGCGCACTGGGAAAGTAACGAGCTGCTGGTCAGCGGCAATCCCCGGCCTGAAACCTGGCATGACTTCGGCGGCTTTCCCAAGGCCCTGTTCGAGGTGCAATACCCGGCGCCGGGCGATCCACTGCTGGCGGCAGAGGTCGTGGAGTTGTTGAAGGCCGATGGCCTGCCTTCGCGCATTGATGCCAAGCGGCCGTTCGATCATGGGGTCTGGGTGCCATTGTCATTGATGTATCCGCAGGCCGACATCCCGGTGGTGCAAGTCTCGCTGCCCACCCGTGGCGGCCCCGCCCTGCAAACCCGGGTCGGCCATGCTCTGGCCAGCCTGCGCGAACACAGCGTGTTGTTGATCGGTTCTGGCAGCATCACCCACAACCTGCGAGAACTGGACTGGCACGCCGGTCCGGAAAGCGTTGAACCGTGGGCCAGGACGTTTCGCGACTGGATGATTGAAAAACTCGCGGCCAACGATGAAGCCGCGCTGCACGATTATCGTCAGCAGGCGCCGAACGCTGTGCGCAACCATCCCAGCGATGAGCATTTGCTGCCGTTGTACTTTGCTCGCGGGGCTGGGGGGGAGTTCAGCGTTGCCCATCAAAGGTTCACCATGGGGGCGCTGGGGATGGACATCTACCGTTTCGGCTGACCGGTAGACCGAGTCGCTCCCATCGCGAGCAGGCTCGCTCCCACAGTAGATCTTCAGTGAACACAATATCTGTGTATTACAGAGATCCCCTGTGGGAGCGAGCCGGCTCCGGGCGGCGTTCCGACGATGGGGCCCACTCGGTCTCCAGCCCATGCACAAACAGCAGGCCAAAAAAATCCCCGAACCAGTCGGGGATTTTTTATGTTCGATCAATCAGCTCAAGAGCGGATCAATCTTCGCGATAGCGACGCAGCTTCAACTGCTTACCGGCAACGCGAGTGTCCTTCAGTTTGGTCAGCAGACGCTCCAGACCATCTTCCGGCAGCTCGACGAGGCTGAAGCTGTCACGCACCTGGATCCGCCCGATTGCTTCGCGAGCCAGACCACCCTCATTGAGGATAGCGCCCAGCAGGTTCTTGGCAGCGATACCATCACGCGCGCCCAGCGCGGTACGGCAACGAGCACGACCTTCGGCCAATGCAACCGGAGCACGACGCTCGCGATCACCACGGTCCGGACGATCACCGGTACGCTCTGGACGATCGCCACGCGGTGCGTTGTTCGGCACCAGTGGACGTTCTTTCTCGATCGCGGCCAGGGTCAGCGCCTGAGCGTTGGTCGCCTTGCGCAGCAGAGCAGCGGCCAGTGCACGCGGGGTGCAACCGATGTCGGCAGTCAGGCGATCCAGCAGATCACCGTGAGTCGATTCAGCATCAGCCACCAGCGGCGACAGGCTGTTGGTCAGTTTCTTGATGCGGGCATCGAGAACAGCCTGAGCGTCCGGCAGGCGAACTTCGGCAACTTTCTGACCGGTTACACGCTCGATCACTTGCAGCATGCGGCGCTCACGCGGAGTCACCAGCAACAGCGCACGACCTTCGCGACCGGCACGGCCAGTACGGCCGATACGGTGAACGTAGGACTCTGGATCGTACGGCATGTCAACGTTGAACACGTGAGTGATACGCGGAACGTCCAGACCACGAGCAGCAACGTCGGTCGCCACAACGATGTCCAGACGGCCATCCTTGAGGGATTCGATCACGCGCTCACGTTGGTTCTGAGCAATGTCACCGTTCAGCGCAGCGGCTTTGTAGCCTTTAGCTTCCAGGGCACTGGCCAGGTCCAGGGTCGCTTGCTTGGTGCGCACGAACATGATCAGGGCATCGAAGTCTTCCACTTCCAGCAGGCTCAATACAGCCGAGGTCTTCTGGTCAGCGTGAACCAACAGGTGAGCCTGTTCGATCGCGGTAACGGTCTGAGTCTTGGTCTGAATTTTCACGTGTTGCGGATCGCGCAGATGGCGTTCGGCAATGGCACGGATCGACTGCGGCAAGGTAGCCGAGAACAATACGGTCTGACGGGTTGGAGGCAGAGCCTTGAAGATAACTTCGAGGTCGTCCATGAAACCCAGCTTGAGCATTTCGTCCGCTTCGTCGAGAACCAGGTGGTTCACGGTCGACAGGACTTTTTCGTCACGACGCAGGTGGTCGCACAGACGGCCCGGCGTGGCGACAACGATCTGTGCGCCATTACGGATTGCTTTCAGTTGTGGACCCATAGGGGCGCCGCCGTAAACGGCCACAACGGTAACGCCCGGCATTTGCTTGGCGTAGGTTTCGAAAGCGGTTGCTACTTGCAGCGCCAACTCACGGGTTGGCGCCAGGATCAGGGCTTGCGGCTCGCGCTTAGCAGGATCGATGCGATGCAGGATCGGCAGGGCGAACGCGGCGGTTTTACCCGTACCGGTTTGCGCCTGACCAATCATGTCGTGACCGGCCATGATGATCGGGATCGATTGATGCTGAATAGCCGAAGGCTCTTCGTAGCCAGTCGCAATGACGGCTGCAAGAATATTCGGATTAAGATTAAAAGCGGCGAAGCCGCCGGTTTCCTGGGTCATGGGTCTGCCTCTAAGTGCATCCGCAAAGACCCATGCTCCAAAGCTGCGCATGCCGTGTAAGACTCAAGAGTCGCCCTGGCTGCTTTGTCGGCGGGGATTTGCGAAAACGAATGAATGAAAAAGATTCGTCAAGGGAGAGTCCGCTGTGCGGACGTGCAGCCGAAGCTGACTTCGGGAAATTGCGCTACCTAAACGCGGCCCGGTTAAAGGCCGGCGCGCACTATACCGGAATTCGCCCAAAAAGGGAGCATTATTTGTCGGAAAACTGACGTATACACCGTTGTGTCACAGGCTTTGCGGATAATCGTGCAACAGTCTATTTTTCAAAGGCCCGGCCCTGCTGGCGATGGCGCTAAAACGGTTCATCCTTGTGACGCAGACCTTCGGTCTGGCACACCCTTCCCGCCCGAGGAAATGCTCCATGAATCAGCCCGACTCCAGTCGTGTCACCCGTGAAAAACACGGCCATGTCCTGATGATCGGCCTGGATCGGGTGGCCAAGCGCAACGCCTTCGATCTCGACCTGCTCAACGAGCTGAGCCTGGCCTACGGCGAGTTCGAGGCCGACAGCGAGGCGCGGGTGGCGGTGGTGTTTGCTCATGGTGAACATTTCACCGCCGGGCTCGACCTGATCAATGCCAGCGCGGCCCTGGCCGAAGGCTGGCAGGCACCGCCCGGCGGTTGCGATCCGTGGGGCGTGTTTGCCGGCCCCCGGGTGAGCAAACCGGTGATTGTCGCCGCGCAAGGCTACTGCCTGACCATCGGCATCGAGCTGATGCTGGCCGCCGACATCAACCTCTGCGCCAGCAACACCCGGTTTGCCCAGAAGGAAGTGCAGCGCGGGATCTTCCCCTTCGGTGGCGCGACGTTGCGTCTGCATCAAGTCGCCGGCTGGGGCAACGCCATGCGCTGGCTGCTGACCGGCGATGAATTCGATGCTCACGAAGCCTTGCACTTGGGGTTGGTGCAGGAGGTCATGGCCAGCGAGGATCTGCTGCCACGGGCCATTGAGTTGGCTGAGCGGATTGCCCGGCAGGCGCCGCTGGGGGTTCAAGCGACGTTGATGTCTGCGAGGCAGGCACGTTATGAAGGGGAAACAGCCGCGGCGCTGGGGTTGCCGCCGCTGGTGAAGAAGTTGCTGGCGAGTGAGGATGCCAGGGAGGGTGTGCGGTCGATGATCGAGAAGCGGCCGGGAATCTTCAAAGGGATCTAAGTGATGTATCGGCTGTAAGGGCCTCTTCGCGGGCAAGCCTCGCTCCTACGGGATCACGCAAGCCCTGTAGGAGCGAGGCTTGCCCGCGAAGAGGCCCGAAAGAGCAACGACTTATGTCGCCGGGCGGATGGCCTTGATCAACGACTGCAACGAATACCCCAAACGTGGCGCCAGCCCTTCGGCCCGGGCGTTCAAGCCATCCATGTCCAGCTCCTGATCCAGCTCCGAAGGCACGATCAGAATCACATTGCCCTCCTTCACCGGCAGTTCCCAGTAGTGCCGGTGATAGAGCCCGCGAAACAACGCCGCGCCCAACGGCTTGCCGTCGTCGGTGGCCCATTGATTGATCACCAGCCAGCCGCCCGGATTCAGGCGTTTCTGACAGTCTTCCAGAAAACGCCAGGCCAGATGCCCGACACCCGGACCGACATCGGTGTAGAGGTCGACGAAAATCAGGTCCGCCGGTTCAGCGGTATCGAGCAACTCCAGCGCATCGCCAACGCGGATATACAGCCGCGGATCGTCATCCAGCCCAAGGTATTCGATGGCCAGACGCGGTACGTCGGGGCGCAGCTCGATGGCTTCGACATCTTCAAGCGGCAGAAACTTGAGGCACGCCTGGGTCAGCGTCCCGGCGCCGAGGCCGAGAAACAGAGCGCTTTCCGGCTGTTCGTGGCACAGCGCGCCAATCAGCATCGCCCGGGTGTAATCGTACTCGAGCCAGCTCGGGTCAGCGGTGAACACGCAGCTCTGCTCGATGGCATCACCGAATTCGAGAAAACGGTAATCGGCCACCTCCAGCACGCGAATCACGCCGAACTCATCCTGTACCTCGGCGAGCAGATGCTCGACGCGCTCCTCAGTCATTTCGTCTCCTGATCGTCGCCCAGCCCGGCAACGCAACAAACCGCAACATGAAGCGGCAAAGGCGCGATTGTCCGCGAAGCAACGGGAACAGGTCACGCACTAATTTGCTGATAACATGAACGTCCGAGCGTAAAACAACCGAGACCGTGATGAGCCAACCCTGGAGCCCTGACAGCTGGCGCGCCCTGCCGATCCAGCAACAACCCCACTACCCCGACGCGGCGCATTTGCTGCAGGTCGAGCAAACCCTGGCGAGCTATCCGCCCCTGGTGTTTGCCGGTGAGGCCCGGGAGTTGCGCCGTCAGTTTGCCCAGGTCACCCAGGGCCGCGCGTTTCTGTTGCAAGGGGGCGACTGCGCCGAAAGCTTCGCCGAGTTCTCCGCCGCAAAAATTCGCGACACCTTTAAAGTCTTGCTGCAAATGGCAATCGTCATGACCTTCGCCGCAGGCTGCCCGGTGGTCAAGGTCGGGCGCATGGCCGGCCAGTTCGCCAAGCCTCGCTCGGCCAACGATGAAACCATCGATGGCGTGACCCTGCCCGCCTACCGTGGGGACATCGTCAACGGTATCGGCTTCGACGAAAAAAGCCGCGTGCCGGACCCGGAACGTCTGCTGCAGTCCTATCACCAGTCCACCGCCACCCTGAACCTGCTGCGTGCTTTCGCCCAAGGCGGTTTTGCCGACCTGCATCAGGTGCACAAGTGGAACCTGGATTTCATCGCCAACTCGGCACTGGCCGAGAAGTACAGCCACCTGGCCGATCGCATCGATGAAACCCTGGCCTTCATGCGCGCCTGCGGCATGGACACTTCGCCGCAACTGCGCGAAACCAGTTTCTTCACCGCCCACGAAGCGCTGCTGCTCAACTACGAAGAAGCCTTCGTGCGCCGCGACAGCCTGACCAACGATTACTACGATTGCTCGGCGCACATGCTGTGGATCGGCGACCGCACCCGTCAGCTCGACGGCGCTCACGTCGAATTCCTGCGCGGCGTGAATAACCCGATCGGGGTCAAGGTCGGCCCGAGCATGAACCCCGAAGACCTGATTCGCCTGATCGACGTGCTCAACCCGGACAACGACCCGGGCCGCTTGAACCTGATTGCGCGGATGGGTGCGAACAAAGTCGGCGATCACTTGCCGGCGTTGATCCGCGCAGTGCAGCGTGAAGGCAAGCAGGTGCTCTGGAGTTCGGACCCGATGCACGGCAACACCATCAAGGCCAGCAGCGGTTACAAGACCCGCGACTTCGCGCAGATCCTCGGTGAGGTGAAGCAGTTCTTCCAGGTTCACGAAGCGGAAGGCAGTTACGCTGGCGGTATCCACATCGAGATGACCGGGCAGAACGTGACCGAATGCATTGGTGGCGCGCGGCCGATTACTGAAGACGGGTTGTCGGATCGGTATCACACCCATTGCGACCCGCGGATGAATGCTGATCAGTCGCTGGAGTTGGCGTTTCTAATTGCCGAGACGCTGAAGCAGGTCCGCCGTTAAATCGCGTTAAGCCCTTCGCGGGCAAGCCTCGCTCCTACTGGATCTTTGTCTCTCATAAAATCTGTAGGAGCGAGGCTTGCCCGCGAAGGCGTCAGGTTAATCACCACCGATCTGTGCCAATGCCACCCGCAACCGCGCCGCACTCGCCCTCGGGCAGTTCAACTGAACCTGCTCCAGCCCCAGCCAATTGGCCATCTGCCGCAGGTTGACCGCCAACGCCAGCATCCCCGCCTCGTCCAGACCCGGTTCCTCTTCATGCACGGCGTGCACCGCCAACCGGCCCAACGCTCGCTCGGCGCGCAGATCAACTCGTGCAGCAATCCGTTCATTGTGCAAAAACGGCAGCACGTAATAGCCGTAGACCCGCTTGTCCTGCGGCGTGTAGATCTCCAGGCGGTAACGGAAATCGAACAGCCGCTCGGTGCGGCTGCGCTCCCAGATCAACGAATCAAACGGGGATAGCAAGGCACTGGACTCGACCTTGCGCGGCACTTTCGGCTCGGGCAAGCAATAGGCCGGTTGCCGCCAGCCCTGAACCTCGCAGGCCAGCAACTCACCCGCCTCTACCAGCTCCGCAAGACGCGGCCGACTGTCTGCCGGACTCAGGCGAAAATAATCACGCAGATCCTTTTCCGTGCCGACACCCAATGCCGTCGCGGCATGCAGCAACAGCCCGCGCTGGGCCTCGGCCTCATTGAGCAAAGGTTGTTGCAGAACCGCTGAAGGAATTACCCGTTCCGGCAGATCGTAAAGCCGTTCGAATCCACGGCGGCCGGCGACCGTCACTTCACCGGCGGCGAACAACCATTCCAGCGCATGTTTTTCAGCGCTCCAGTCCCACCATGGCCCTGCCCGTTCCTGACGGGTCGACAAGCTTCCGGCCCCCAGTGCGCCGAGTTCCTGAACCGAGGCCAGCACCCGGCGAATCGTGTCCTGCTGCTCGCGACCAAAACGCGCCAGTTGCTGATAGATGTCTTCGCCGCGAGTCGCACGCAGCATGCGCCAACGCATCAAGGGGTACATCGACATGGGGAGTAACGAAGCTTCATGGCCCCAGTATTCGAACAACGTGCGTCGTCGGCCCTGACTCCAGGCAGCCTGATCGAGCAAATCGGAGGAGTAATTGCCGAGGCGGGAAAACAAGGGAAGGTAGTGCGAACGCACCAACGCATTGACCGAATCGATCTGCAGAATGCCCAGCCGTTCGATCAGCCGGTTGAGCTGAACCGGTTTGATCGCCGCTGGCGGTTGCCGCCCGTTGAACCCTTGGGCGGCCAGCGCCAGACGTCGAGCCTGTTTGAGGGTAAAGGACACTGTTGCGGGCATGAGCATCTCCTTGTCTGCTCGCAACCTACCTCACCATAGAGGGGTTTGTGTAGCAATGGCCTCATCATTTATGCATCGGATCGTCCCAGAACGGCCTGACCGATTCATGTTCCACATCGGCACGACTTACGCCGATGTCTTTCAGTGCTTCGTCGCTCAAGCTTGCCAGTAGCTCACGTTCACGGTGAAGTTCGTACCAGCGACTAAACTTGTGCAGCAGATCGGATACCGCGTGTATTGAGAATTTTTCTTCCGCTATATGTTCGTTATGACCTTTCATCTTGTTGCCCTCCTTTAGGGATGGCTCAAGTCTCGCCTCAGAGCTAAGATCAATCCAACGAATGTTTCTGATGGTAACCATCTCGGAGATTGATGGATGTCGGCGTACCCAAGTATCGATACTGATGTGCTGCGCACTTTCGTCGCCATCGCCGACCAGGGCGGGTTCACCCGTGCCGGTGAAATGGTCAACCGCACGCAGTCAGCAGTGAGCATGCAGATGAAGCGTCTGGAGGAAGACGTGTTGCAGCGCCAACTGTTCGAACGTGATGGACGCCAAGTCAAGTTGACCGCCGAAGGCCAGGTATTGCTGGGTTACGCGCGGCGCATCCTCAAACTCCACAGCGAAGTCTTCAATACCCTGCGCGAGCCGCATATGGTCGGCACCGTGCGCATCGGCACGCCCGACGATTACGTCATGCGTTTTCTGCCGGGGATTCTGTCGCGCTTCGCCAAGTTCTATCCGCTGATCCAGATCGAAGTTCACTGCGAATCAACCAAGCAACTGTTGCAGCGCCAGGACCTGGACTTGTCCATCGTCACCCGTGAGCCCGGCACTGAAATCGGTCAGTTGCTGCGCAAGGAGCGCTTCGTCTGGGCCGAAGCACAATGCTACAGCGCCCACGAGCAGACGCCGTTGCCACTGGCGATGTTCAACAGTGACTGTTTCTGCCGGCTGTGGGCATGCAATGCGCTGGACGCCATGGGTCGCGATTACCGCATTGCCTACAACAGTTCGAGCCTGTCGGCGCTGATGGCCGTGGTCAGTGCAGGCCTCGCGGTGACCGCACAACTGGAAAGCCTGATCACACCGGACATGCGCATCCTCGGCGCCGCCGAAGACCTGCCGCTGTTGCCGGAAGCCAGCATCATGCTGGTGCGCAACCTGCACAACCCGTCACCGATTACCGAGTGCCTGGCCGAGCACATCGTCGAAGGCTTCAAACTTTAAACGCGAGCATCACCGCACACAGCACCAGGAAACCGCAGAACAACCCGCGCAATAGCCGCTCCGGCATGGCGTGAGCAATCTTCACGCCCCAGCTGATGCTCATCAATCCGCCGACGGCCAACGGCAACCCGATCATCCAGTCCACCTGATGATGCACCGCGTAAGTCACCAGCGTGACACCGGTGCTGGGCAGCGCCAGCGCCAGGGATAAACCCTGGGCCACGACCTGGGTGGTGCCGAACACGCTGGTCAACACCGGCGTCGCCACCACCGCACCGCCAACCCCAAACAGCCCGCCCATGGTGCCGGATGCCGCACCGAGTACACCCAACCACGGCCAGGAATAACGCATTTGTGCAGAAACAGGAGCGTTAGCGGTGAACATGCGCACAAGGTTGTAGGCCGACAGGGCAATCAGGAATGCGACAAACCCTACGCGCATGGTTTGCGCGTCGATGCCTACTGCCCAGATCGAGCCAATCCAGGCGAAACAGAAACCCATCGCGGCCAATGGCAGGGCATGGCGCATTTCGATGCGGATGCGCTGGTGATAACGCCACAGCGCCAGCATCACATTGGGCACCACCATGACCAACGCCGTACCTTGGGCAATTTGCTGATCGAGACCGAACAGCACACCGAGCAACGGAATCGCGATCAATCCACCGCCAATGCCGAATATCCCGCCGAGCGTTCCCAGGGCTGCGCCAAAGGCCAGATACATCACGAACTCAATCACAGGCGATTTTCCTTTTGTCAGGCCATTCATCCTACGCAGTCGAGGCTGGCGGGGAAACGCACAGCAACGCACAATGGTTGTGCCAACTTCGCACAAGCACCGACAAATCATGAACCCCAATCAATTGACCGATCAGCTCGGCCTGTTCCTTGATGTGCTGGAAACCGGGAGCTTTTCCGCCGCGTCCCGTCGGCATCCGCTGACACCTTCGGCCGTGGCGCGGCGTATCGACAGCCTCGAGAATGCGGTCGGCAGCCAACTGTTCATTCGCAGCACCCACGCGGTGCGCGCGACTCCCGCCGGCCTGGCGTTTGCCGAACGGGCGCGAAGGATCGTGGCGGAATTGCGCCTGGCCCGCGCCGAAGCGGTGTCCTTGAGCAGCGCGCCGGAAGGCTTGATCCGGATTGATGCACCAGCGGCGTTCGGCCGACGCCATCTGGCGCCGGTGATTGCCGACTTCCTGATGCTCTACCCCGGCCTAGACGTGCAATTGCATTTGATCGACAGTTTCGTCGACATGCAGGGGCTGAACCTCGGCAAGGTCGATCTGGTGCTGCGCGCTGGGCAAATGGCCGACACCCGGCTGGTGGCCACGCCGCTGGCGAGTATGGTGCGTATTGCCTGCGCCAGCCCTGAGTACCTGAAACGTCGCGGCGTCCCGACCGAGCCGGAACAATTGTTCGAACACGACGGCCTCGACTGGGATGGCCTGGCCCCACCCTTCGCCTGGCGCTTTGAGCGTGACGGCCACATGCACCTGCATCGCCCTGCGCGAATCCGCATGAGTGCCAACAATGCCGAGGCGCTGGTCTGCGGTGCGCTGGCCGGATTGGGCATCGCGCATTTGCCGACCTGGCTGGCCAGCGAATACCTGTTACGCGGCGAGCTGCTGCCACTGTTTTGCGATAAAGGCCTGCCGCCCACGGAGACCACCGGCATCTATGCGCTGCGCCTGTCGCAACAACCCAATTCCCGCAGCCGTTTGTTGCTGGAATACCTGAAAACCCGCTTCAGCCCCATTCCGCCGTGGGATCTGGCCCTGCAAAACACGCTGGTCCATCACTAGCCGAGAATTATCTGGCGCATTAAAGATTCGCCCACTAGATTCATCAAGATCACTGATCAAGGCTTTGAAATGAACACCGACCGCGACACCCCGGATAACTGCGATGACCTGCTGCTGGACAATCAGGCTTGCTTCGCCCTGCATTCCACCTCACTGCTGATGACCAAAGTGTACAAGCCGCTGCTGCAAGCGCTGGGCCTGACCTATCCGCAGTATCTGGCGATGATGGTGCTGTGGGAGCGGGATGGTTTGACTGTAGGCGAAATCAGCACGCGACTGCTGACAGACCCCGGCTCACTGACACCTTTGCTCAAACGGCTGGAGGTCGAAGGACTGCTCAGTCGTACCCGTAGCCGTGAAGATGAACGGGTGGTGATTGTCGAGCTGACCGAACAGGGTCGTGCCTTGCGGGACAAGGCGCGGGGCGTGCCGCAGTGCATCCTCGGCGCCAGCGGCATGACACTTGAACGATTGCAGAAACTGCAAGCGGAGCTGCAAGTGTTGCGCAGCAACCTGCAAGACAGCCTCTAATCCTCAAACCACTAAAACCCCTGTGGGAGCGGGCTTGCTCGCGAAAGCGGTGCTTCATTCGACATTAGTGTTGACTGACACACTGCTTTCGCGAGCAAGCCCGCTCCCACATTTGCTTTGCAGTGTCCCTGCCGACCTGGCCAACTTAAAAAAGTTTTTCCGCTGAAAATCCTGCCGCGACCGCTCTAACTCAACACATCCAACCAACGCCCATGCTTAAAGCAAAACTTTTTCTAAAATTTATCTTGCGCGCTAAATATTAGCGCGATACATTCATTTCGCACTTACTTAGCGCGCAAACATTTAGCGCAAAACACCAAAATCCAAACGAGGCTCACACCATGCAAACTCTCTACACCGCAATCGCAACCTCCACTGGCGGCCGTGACGGTCGTGCGGTTTCCAGTGACAACATCCTCGACGTCAAACTCGCTACCCCGAAAGAACTCGGTGGTGCCGGCGGTGCTGCGACCAACCCTGAGCAACTGTTCGCCGCCGGCTACTCGGCCTGCTTCATCGGCGCGCTGAAATTCGTCGCCAGCCAGACCAAACGCAGCATCCCGAACGACGCGTCGATCACTGCCCATGTCGGCATCGGCCAGATCCCTGGCGGTTTCGGCCTGGATATCGACCTGCACATCATCCTGCCGGGTCTTGAACAAGCCGACGCGCAAAGCCTGGTCGAGGCTGCCCACCAGGTCTGCCCGTACTCGAACGCTACCCGTGGCAACGTCGATGTGCGCCTGCACGTTACCGTCTAACCGCTGACCACCAAGTCCGAACAGGAAATGAACATGAACACTTTCAGCAAAGTCTTGACCGGTACCCTTCTCGCTTTGTCCATCAGCAACGCGTTTGCAAACGATGGGGTTGAACACAACACCCAGGCCTTCCTCGACGTTCTGAATGCGGGCACCGGCAAACCGATGGAACAACTCACTCCCAAGGAAGCCCGCGCGGTGCTGGTGGGTGCGCAAGCCTCGGTGAAACTGACACTGCCAAAAGCCGATGTCAGCGAGAAAACCATTCAAGTCGACGGCCAACCGCTCAGCCTGACCATCGTCCGGCCGGCCGGGGTGAAAGGCGAGCTGCCGGTGTTCATGTTCTTCCACGGCGGTGGCTGGGTGCTGGGGGACTACCCGACCCACGAACGCCTGGTTCGCGACTTGGTGACGGGGTCGGGAGCGGCGGCGGTGTTCGTCAATTACACCCCGTCGCCGGAAGCGCATTACCCGGTTGCGATCAACCAGGCTTACGCTGCAACCAAATGGGTGGCCGAGCACGGTAAAGAGATCAACGTCGACGGCAAACGTCTGGCCGTGGCCGGCAACAGTGTCGGTGGCAACATGGCGGCCGTGGTTGCGCTGATGGCCAAGGACAGGGGCACCCCGGCGATCAAGTTCCAGGTGCTGCTGTGGCCAGTGACGGATGCCAGCTTCGAAACCGCGTCCTACAACCAGTTTGCCGAGGGGCACTTCCTCACCAGAAACATGATGAAGTGGTTCTGGGACAACTACACCACGGACGCCAAACAGCGTAACGAGATCTACGCCTCACCGCTGCGGGCAACCACCGCGCAGCTGAAGGGCTTGCCTCCTGCGCTGGTGCAGACGGCCGGTGCCGACGTGTTGCGCGATGAAGGCGAAGCCTATGCCCGTAAACTCGACGAGGCGGGTGTGCCGGTCACGTCGGTTCGCTACAACGGCCTGATTCACGATTATGGTTTGCTGAATGTGGTGAGCCAGGTGCCGGCGGTGCGTTCGGCGATGCTACAAGCCTCCGAAGAACTGAAGCAACACCTGAAATAACGACACCTTGTAGGAGCGAGGCTTGCCCGCGAAGGCGTTGTGTCAGTCGACATTAATGCTGGATGACAAACCGCCTTCGCGGGCAAGCCTCGCTCCTACGGAAGACTGCGTGTTTCTGACAGGCACAAAAAAGCCCGACTCAATGGTCGGGCTTTTTCATTCCTGAAGCTGTGCTTATTTAGCACGGCCTTTGTAGGAACCGCCTTCGCGGGTGTCGATTTCGATGCGGTCACCGATTTCGATGAAGTCAGCAACTTGCAGCTCAGTGCCGTTGCTCAGCTTGGCAGGCTTCATCACCTTGCCGGAAGTGTCGCCGCGAGCCGAACCTTCGGTGTAGTCAACTACGCGCACGATGGTGGTCGGCAGTTCTACGGAAACCAGACGCTCTTCGAAGAAGATCGCTTCACAAACATCGGTCATGCCTTCTTCAACGAAAGGCAGAACGGCTTCGATGTCTTCAGCGTTCAGCTCGTACATGGTGTAGTCGGTGGTGTCCATGAACGTGTAGGTGTCGCCGCTGATGAAGGACAGGGTCGCTTCTTTGCGGTCGAGGATTACGTCGTCCAGTTTGTCGTCGGCGCTGTAAACGATCTCGGTCTTGTAACCGGTCAGCAGGTTTTTCAGCTTGGTCTTCATGATCGCGCTGTTACGACCGGATTTGGTGAATTCAGCTTTCTGAACCAGCCAAGGATCGTTTTCGAGACGGATCACGGTACCGGGTTTCAGTTCTTTACCAGTTTTCATTGCGAATATCCGAATTTGGATGGGATTTACAAAAATCTAGGCCGCGTATCATATCCAATTTACATAAAACTGTACCAGCGCTGCGGCAAGATCGGCCTGCAAGGCCTGTTCCAGACACCACTTCTCGGCGTGTTTTTGCAGCTCCGGCCAGTGTTTACGGGTTGCCAGCCAGTGGTCAGACATATTTTGACCTGCATTCCACGCACGCCAAAGACCGCTGATCGCCTCGCTGGCAGGCTCGGACAGGCCTTTGGTGTATAGAGTCAGGAAGGCGTCGAGCTTGTCCAGGTGGATGTCTTCGTCCTGCTGATAAATGTGCCAGAGCAGCGGCCGCCCTGCCCATTGCGCGCGAATGAAGGAATCTTCGCCGCGCACGGCGTTGAAATCGCAGCACCAAAGCAGGTGGTCGTATTGATCCTGTCGGACGAACGGCAGCACTTGCACGGTCAACTCGCCGCGCACGTGCACCGCACCGGCCGCCAGCTGATCGACACCGAGCCAGCGTTCGACATCCCCAAGAATCCGCCCTTCGGGCACCAGCAGATGTGTGGGTATCGAATCAGCGGCCATCACCTCCAGCCAACTGGCCAATCCGGCATTTTCGTAGGCAAACAACGAAATCAGCTGTGCGTTCGGTGCGCGATCAATCCCCAGGCCTTGCAGGAATTCTCTCTGCGCCTCGGGGTTCTGCTGAAACTGCCGGCGACGTTCAAGCAATCCGCTTTCACGCAGCAAGCCACCCGTGCCTTTCTGAAACCCCGGAAAGAAGAAGTACTTCTGCACGCTCTTGTACTTTACCGACGGCAAACCGTGACAGCCGATCACCCAGTCTTCGGCGCTCAGGTAGTCAAGGTTCATCCACAGTGGCGGCTTTTCCCGCGAGGCCATGGCCTCCATGTAGGCGCTCGGCAACTGGCAGGCGAACGCGGCAATCACTACATCGGCGGCTTCAGCGGGTTGCCATTCGGTCGGCCACTGACGCACCTCGACACCCTGCTGCCATTGCTGCGCGGCGCTGATGTCGATGTCAGGGCAGATGCGTTCGAAGGCCCGCAGGTCATCGACCCACAAGCGCACCGCCACGGCATGTTCGGCCACCAGCTGTCGGGCCAGGCGCCAAGTCACACCGATGTCGCCAAAGTTGTCGACCACGGTGCAAAAAATATCCCAGCGCCAGCGGTTTTTCACTTCAGGCATTTCAGGCATTCCAGGCTCCCGTTGGCAAAGGCGCCGATTGTCCGCATAAATTACCTCGCGCAGAAGAGCCGACGGCGATTAATCTTCGTGCGACAATCGCCATTCGCCCGCGACCACCCGCCAGGAGGCAGCCATGCCCTACCGTCCCAACCCGCGCCGTCCGTTGCCGATTCAGCTCAATGCGCTGCAGTTGACCGGCAGCATTGCACTCGGTCTGTGGCTTGGATTCCTCGCGATCGCGCTGACCTGCTGGCTCGCCTCGCGCCTGCTGTTCAGCGAGCAACTCGCGCCCGTCGCCGCCGCTGTAGAGCAACTGGCCAAGCCGCCGGTGGTGGTGGTGCAACCGGTGCCGGACATCCCGCCGCAGAGCCCGCTGTTCGAACAGTACGAAGATAACCTGCGCAAGAACGAGCAGCAGCAACGAATGGATCAGGCCCGCAGCACCCGCCGCAATCTGTCCAATCCGAAATGCCAGTTCTGGCTGCAACAGGACGCGACCGCGCCGAGCGAAAAAAGCCGCGCCAACGTCCTGCAATTCTGCGACTGACCATGAAGCTCTCTATGCACAAGCCAGCCGTCCACCAATTGATTATCGACAAGCTTCGGATCGATCTCGACATCGCCGAGCGTGCCGCGCAAACCGCTTACGAAACCGCGACCCACGAAGAAAACATCGCCGAAAACAAGTACGACACACTGGGCCTGGAAGCGTCTTATCTGGCGGCTGGACAAGCCAGACGTGTGGAAGAAATCCGTCATTCACTCACGCTTTGCCAGAACCTGACCTTGCGTCCTTATGACGAACAACGCGGAATCGAAGTCGGCGCCCTGCTCGGTCTGGAAGACGAAAAGGGTCGTGAGCAATGGCTGTTTTTGGCCCCGGACGCGGCAGGATTGAAAGTCGATATGGTGGGGCAAATGATCACCGTCATCACCCCTCGTTCACCGCTGGGCAAAAGCCTGCTGGGCAAGTTCGAAGGGGACGAGGTGGAGATTCTGGTGGCGGGTGCTCGGCAACAGTTTGCTGTTACCGAGGTGGTCTAAAGGAGATTAATGAACTGGCAGCTCGACGCCGTCGAACAGCTCTTCCAGTTCCTGCTTGTTGTGGCACTGAATGGCCTTGGCCATGACTTCGCGGGTCAGGTGCGGGGCGAACTTCTCGATGAAGTCGCACATGAAGCCACGCAGGAAGGTGCCACGGCGGAAACCGATTTTGGTGATGCTGGATTCGAACAAGTCGCTGGCATCAAGCATGACCAGGTCGCTGTCGAGTTTGGCGTCGACGGCCATTTTCGCCACGATGCCTACGCCCAGACCCAGGCGAACATAAGTCTTGATCACGTCAGCATCGGCGGCGGTGAACACCACTTTCGGCGTCAGGCCACGATGGCTGAAGGCTTCATCGAGCTTCGAACGGCCGGTGAAACCGAACACGTACGTCACGATCGGGTATTCGGCCAGGGCTTCCAGGGTCAGCTTCGACAGCTTGGTCAGCGGGTGGCCCTGAGGCACGACCACGCAGCGGTTCCAGCGGTAGCAGGGCATCATCACCAGGTCGCCGAACAGTTCCAGCGCTTCGGTAGCAATGGCGAAATCGACGGTGCCGTCAGCGGCCATTTCGGCGATTTGCATTGGCGAACCCTGGTGCATGTGCAGCGCAACGTCCGGGTACTGCTTGATGAAATTGCTGATCACCGGCGGCAATGCATAACGGGCCTGAGTGTGCGTGGTGGCGATCGACAGGGTGCCTTTCTTCTCGTTGGAGAATTCCTGGGCGATCTGCTTGATGCTTTCAACCTTGCGCAGGATCTCGCCGGCGGTGTTGATGATGCGCTCGCCGGCCGGGGTGACGCGGGTCAGGTGCTTGCCGCTGCGAGCAAAAACCTCGACGCCGAGTTCGTCTTCCAGCAGACGGATTTGCTTACTGATACCCGGTTGCGAGGTGTACAAGCTTTGGGCTGTAGCGGAAACGTTGAGGTCGTGGTGCGCCACTTCCCAGATGTAGCGCAGTTGTTGAAGCTTCATATGAATCCCTCAAAGCAGGTAGACGCCACGGGCATCAGCGACGGTATATAACTATATTAATGGTTTGAAGAATAAATCTAGAACTTTTTTGTCAAACTGCCACTATTCATGTTCTGGTGTCCTGCGAGGCAGGACACTACCGATCGCCTTGGCGACGACGTTCCACCAGCGGCACCAGATAGACTGGGACCCGTGCCAACTGCAACACCCGCGCTGCGGTCCGGCCCAAAGGCGTTTCCGCGCCAGCACCATGGCTATGACTACCTACGATCAACAAATCCACAGAGAGTTTCTGCGCCTGGTCGAGAATCACCTGCGACGGGTCACCCTGCAGCACCCGCACCGCTTGAATCCGCTCCAGGTCCTGCTCCCCTTCATCCCCCAACTCTTCACGAAAGCTGTCGAGCACCCGCTGCTCGATACTGGCAATCACCTTACTCAGGCCCTGACTGTGAAACTCGCTCAAGGCCTGCTCATCGAGGTAACTCTGCAGCACGGATTCAGCAAACAACCCCATGGGCTCAACCGCGTGCACCACATACAAATCGGCATTGAATGTCCGCGCCAACGCCAGGGCATGCTGCATCACCAACGGTGCATACAGGCCGAGGTCAGTGGCATACAGCATCGAACGAATCATATGACCTCCTCGCGTGCCAACATGGCGGAGATTTGATTCAGCTTAGCAGTGCCTTGGCGAGTACGACGCTCGGCGTAACGCGTTGAACGGCGGGCTTAAACTTTTTGTTCGTTGCTTATGCCGTGAGGCACGTGACCGGTGGCGACCACTTCCCGTGCCAACTCGCAATGGCCGGCCTGATCGTCAAAAAACACGTCGGCGGCAAACGCTTCGAGAAATGCCGATTTGGTCAGCCCGCCAAGAAACAGCGACTCGTCCAGACGAATGTCCCATTCGCGCAACGTACGAATCACCCGTTCATGGGCCGGCGCCGACCGAGCCGTCACCAGGGCGGTGCGGATCGGGCAGGCATCATCGGGAAACTCGCGTTGCAACAAATTGAGCGCGGCGAGAAAGCCTTTGAACGGCCCACCGCGCAAGGGCTCTCGGGCCGATTCCCGTTCGCTGGCCTGAAACGCTTCCAGACCACCGGACTGATAGATCCGCTCCGATTCGTCGGAAAACAGCACCGCATCACCGTCGAAGGCGATGCGCAGTTCATCACTGGCCGCACGGCTGGCACCGCCCGACAGAATGGTCGCTGCGGCGAACCCGGCATCCAGCGCGCTGCGCACGTCTTCGGCATGGGTGGAGAGAAACAGGTCGCAACCAAAGGCCTTGAGGTACGGATAAGGGCTGCGTCCGCCAACAAACGCCGCACGGGAAATCGCCAGGCCGTAATGATCAATCGAGTTGAACACCCTCAGGCCGGTGTCGGCGCTGTTGCGCGACACCAGGATCACCTCGACCCGGGCCCGACCGAGGCTGGCGTTCAGAGTGAGGAGTTTTTCCACCAACGGAAACGCATCACCGGGTTCGAGGATTTCGTCTTCGTGTTCAATCTGGTATTGCCGGTAGGCCTCGACGCCGCTCGACAGATAGACCTTGTGACTTTCGCTCAGGTCGAACAGTGCCCGCGACGAAATCGCCAGCACCAGTTTGTCGTCGATAGTCTTTGCCATGCCCTTCCCCCTCAGATTGATCGACTCACGTGTTGCGTCGATCGATAAAACTCAAGCTGCGATACAAGGCTTCGATTCGCGGCAATTCGCACCCCGCCGCCTTGGCCGCCGCCAGAGGTCGCGCGTAAATTGCCTGCAATTCCAGCGGTCGTTTGTGCAGGAAATCGTGGTACATGCTCGGCCAATAGTCGGGCATTTTCTCAGTCACCTTGAACAAATGGTCGGCATACCCGGCCGGTATATCGTGACCACAGGCGACTGCCCCCTGAACCACTTCGGCCATCAGCGCCTGGATCAGTTCCCGGCTGTCGGCATCGGCCATCAACGGCGTGGTGCTGGCCCCAAGCAGAACCGACAGACCGTTGTAAGGGATATTCCAGACCAGTTTTTGCCAGCGTGCCTGGTGCAGGTTCGGCATGGCCTGGGAGTCGATGCCGGCGCTGCGGAACAGCCCGGCGCCCTCCTCGACAATCGTCATTCGCGCCTGCTCATCGGCTGCGGGACCGCTGTGGTAGCCGACATTCACCGCACCGAGCGCTTGATGAGTGATGACGCCAGGCCCTGCGCGATGGACGCAGATAAAACACAACCCGCCAAGCAAGTGCAGCGAATCGGGAAGCAACTCGCGCAAGCTGTCTTCGACGTCCAGGCCATTTTGCAACAGCAGGACGTTGGCATTCGGTGCAGCAGCTTGAATGATGGCTGGCGCCAGGTCTGCGTTGCTGGTGGTTTTTGCGCCGACCAGCAACCAGTCGCAGGCCGGCATGTCTTCAGCGCACGAATAGGCCTGGACCGGATTCAATGTCAGTGCGCCATGGGCCGCACTGTCGACTTGCAACCCGTGTTCGGCGACGGCTGCAAACTCACTGCGTAACAAGAAGTGCACATCGAAACCGGCACGCGCCAGCATCACCCCGTAGAACCCGCCGATTGCGCCGGTTCCGATAATACCGATTGTCGGTTTGGCAACTGCCCCCATCATGGCAACTCCTCTGCATATCGACTGAGCGCCTGGCGCACGGCTTCATTAAGCCCGGTGCTGGTCAGGCACGACTGTACTGGCCCGAAGAACTCGCCGCCGCGCACCAAAAACAGCGCCGGCAAATGAAAAACCTGATAACGCTCGACCACCCCGCCATTGCCCCCGGCATCGATCCAGCACAGCCGGTCGATTGCAAGATCAAGTCTTGGCAATTGCTCACGGGCAAAACGGCAACTGGCGCAGCCCACGCTGGTGAAAATCACCAGCGACACACCGCTCATCTCCAGCAGCCGTTGGTCGGTGTCGAAATCAGTCAGTTCCAATTCGACCACTATACTGGGGGAAACAATGTCAAATGGCCGACACATGGAGTCTGTGCTCATGGGACGTTTTCTACCTCACCCTGACGATGTGCCCGTCGAATTAACGTTGCTCAAGCATGAGTGCATTTCGCGGCAACGGCTGCACACTATCAGCCTCGGCGGCATGGCTTGCAATTACCACCGCGCCTGGCGCCACGGTACGGCGCTGGAAGTGCGCATGCCAACCCTGAATCCCGATTTGCGCTATCTGGGCTATGTGGCCTGGTGCCTGCGACGCAAGCGCGGCTATCTGGTGGGCATTGCCTTCGTCGACGAACAGATGCTGTTCAGCGCGCGAATGGGCGAGCAGGTTTGCCAGATCGAACGTTATTGCCGCCTGCGTGACGCACACGAAGACCTGCAGGATGTTCAGGCCCTGGCCCTCGACTGGGTCCAGGAGCATGCCGACGAGTTCTCTCACGACACGGTTCGCAAGGCATTTGCACAGCCTGCGCTGGGTTAGGCGGCGTTCTCAATTAGTGAGAATGCCCCCGAAACCGCTGTCTGCCCATTGTCGAGCAGGCGCGTAACGCGCTAAGGTTCGGCTCCCCGACGCGCTTAATTTGCTGTGCTCCGCCGCGCGGGTTCGCTGGCGGCCGGCACCCGTGACCTGACGAGTAAACGATGGCTGATTTACCGATCAACGACCTAAACGTCGCCTCCAACGAGACCCTGATCACTCCCGATCAGCTCAAGCGTGATATCCCTCTGAGCGACGCTGCGCTGCGCACCGTCACCAAGGGTCGCGAAGTCATTCGCAACATTCTTGATGGCACCGACCACCGCCTGTTCGTCGTGATCGGGCCTTGCTCGATCCACGACATCAAGGCTGCCCACGAATACGCCGAGCGCCTGAAGGTACTCGCAGCGGAAGTGTCCGATACCCTGTATCTGGTCATGCGTGTGTATTTCGAGAAGCCACGCACCACCGTCGGCTGGAAAGGCTTGATCAACGACCCGTACCTGGATGACTCCTTCAAGATTCAGGACGGTCTGCACATCGGTCGTCAGTTGCTGCTGGACCTGGCCGAGATGGGCCTGCCTACCGCCACTGAAGCCCTTGACCCGATCTCCCCGCAATACTTGCAGGACCTGATCAGCTGGTCCGCCATCGGCGCGCGCACCACCGAATCCCAGACTCACCGCGAAATGGCTTCCGGCCTGTCTTCGGCTGTCGGCTTCAAGAACGGCACCGATGGCGGCCTGACGGTTGCGATCAACGCCCTGCAGTCGGTTTCCAGCCCGCACCGCTTCCTGGGTATCAACCAGGAAGGTGGCGTGTCGATCGTCACCACCAAGGGCAACGCCTACGGTCACGTCGTACTGCGCGGCGGCAATGGCAAGCCGAACTATGATTCGGTCAGCGTCGCGCTCTGCGAGCAAGCGCTGAACAAGGCGAAAATCAAACCGAACATCATGGTCGATTGCAGCCACGCCAACTCCAACAAAGACCCGGCCCTGCAACCGCTGGTGATGGAAAACGTCGCCAACCAGATCCTCGAAGGCAACCAGTCGATCATCGGCCTGATGGTCGAAAGTCACCTGAACTGGGGCTGCCAGGCCATTCCGAAAGACCTCGCCGACCTGCAATACGGCGTGTCGATCACCGATGCCTGCATCGATTGGACCGCGACTGAAAACACCTTGCGCAGCATGCACACCAAGCTCACGGATGTGCTGCCGAAACGCGCTCGCACCTGATCACTTTTCGCCGCACACAAAAACGCCGGGCTAAACCCGGCGTTTTTTGTGTTCGTATTTTGAGGTTACTGGCTCAGCTTGGCGGCATGCCGCTGGTGACGCTCCATGTAGCGCTCCACGTAGGAACACGAAGGAATGACGGTGTAGCCCATTTCCTCGGCGTACTCCAGCGCCTTCTCGGTCAAGGCTGCCGCGATGCCGCGACCACGCAACGCGTTGGGCACGAAGGTGCGATAGATATCCAGGGTCTGTTTCCCCAGATCCATATAAGTCAGGTAGGCACGATGACCGTCCACACTGGTCTCGAACTGATGACCAGCCTGGTCATGGTGGATGGACAACGCCTCGCTCATCACTACTCCTCGCGGGTCTTGAATTCTGACCCCTACCTTACCGATGTTTTTCCGGCGAAGGAACATCTACGCCACCCCGTGCCTGAATGGACACCGAGAAGAGCTGCACCGATCTCGCACAACCTGGCACGTATCAAATAGTAGGCACCATTGGCAGAAATGCTCAAGGTACGCTCGTCATCGCGCGCAGGTGGCGGGTGCTGCTCCGGGTTACGCAGGGACGGCTCGACCGAAGATATCCGCGGGTCGATAGCCTGAACATTGCCGGATGTTGAGACTTAAGACGAACGCGCGCTTTTAAAGTCACCATCAAGATGGTTAAAGATTATGAGAGCCACGGCGCAAAATCCGAACAAAAGTATGGACGAATCCATGTAGACAGACTTTAGCCAAGATTGAGAAAAACAGCGCTGAGTGCACGGAACTTTTTTCGCCGGCTCGCTCAGCTCGGGCCTCCCAGCTGGATATTTTTTAAACAATGCAGTTAAAAGTTGCTCGAAAAAGAATCAACGCCTACAATTTTTTTTGCTTCTTGCTACACGTCAGTTTACTTACTAGAAGTAATGGGTAGTATGTACGCCGGCTATTTCCTCACTCTGAGGAGACAGCTACTTAATAGAAAGTCCTTGAAGGGGAACACGATGAACAACGTTCTGAAATTCTCTGCTCTGGCTCTGGCCGCAGTTCTGGCTACCGGTTGCAGCAGCGTATCGAAAGAAACCGAAGCACGTCTGACTGCTACTGAAGACGCAGCAGCTCGCTCCCAGGCTCGTGCAGACGAAGCTTACCGTAAAGCTGATGAAGCTCTGGCTGCTGCTCAAAAAGCACAACAGACTGCTGACGAAGCTAACGAGCGTGCTCTGCGCATGCTGGACAAAGCTAGCCGCAAGTAATAATCCTTCGGGATTGTTATCAAGCCGACCCATTTATGGGTCGGCTTTTTTATTGCCTGATGTTTCCTCTCGGCAACAAAAAACCCGCCGACGCGGCCTGCGTCGGCGGGTTCTTTTCAAGGGTTACTGCAGCGGGTCGATCGGCGCACTCGTCACCATCGGTGCCGAGGAGTTCGGCACTCCGATCTCCACCGGCAGGCCATCTTCCGCGGCAACCACGTCGCGGACCACATCCCAATTCATGCGCAGGTTATTGGTGATGTCCTCACGCTTGAGCATCGCGTTGATCACCGCGGTGTGTTTGTCGACCACAGAAGGGTTGCCCTTGTCGTCCAGCGGTGTGTGCGCTTCCAGATAGACCTTGCCACCACTGACGCCGAATTTGTACGGATCGCTGAGAATGCGTACCGACGTACCGACCGGCACCATGCCCGCCATTTCCAGCACGTTGTTGTTGAACATGCGGAAGCAGCCGTGGCTGGTGCGCATGCCGATGCCGAACTTCTTGTTCGAACCGTGGATCAGGTAGCCCGGCGTGCCCAGGGTGAACTTGAACGGCCCTAGCGGGTTATCCGGGCCTGCCGGCACGACGTTCGGCAGCGGATCGCCATCAGCGGCGTGCTCGGCCTTGATCGACGCTGGAGGAGTCCAGGTCGGGTTCGGCGTCTTGGCGATGATGCTGGTATGGGCAATCGGCGAGCCCCAGCCTTCACGACCGATACCCAGCGGGAAGGTGTAGACCACGTTCCGGCCTTTCGGGAAGTAGTAAAGGCGGTATTCAGCCAGGTTGATGACGATGCCTTCACGCGGGCCCGGCGGCAGGATAAAGCGCGTCGGCAGGACGATCTCGGTACCAGCGCCCGGCAACCACGGATCCACGCCCGGGTTGGCCGCGACCATTTCCGTGTAGCCCAGATCGTAGGTGGTGCCAAGGTCGGCGAAGGTGTCTTCGTACTTGGCCTTGATCACTTGCACCTGACCGATGATGTCTTCACCGGGTGGTGGCAGGGGCAGCTCCAATGCGGCTACGGGGCCCGCCACACAAAGGGCGGCAAGAGACAGGCAGCGGGTGACGGCAGGAAAACGCGGCAACATCCGGAAAATCCTTCGCATGATCGACAAGGGTATAAAAACGCGATTGTACACCGGAGTCTGGAATTTCGGGGAGTTGGCCGATAGCAAGCTATCTTTGATGCTCTATAGCTCGAACCGCAACTCTGGCCAGATCGGCGAGGTGCCGCGTTTTTGCGATTCCAGGATGGCCCGGCACAGCGAACACAGGCGCTGGTCCTGGAACACCCGGCGGTCGACACTCGACCAGCGCGGTTGCGCGGGCAGCAGACTGCCGCACAAGGTTCGATCGGCCGAGCCGCCCAGCTCCAGCTGACGAGTCACCAGATGCACCCGCACTTCCTGGCAGGCGAACAGATCCAGCTGTTCGTCAGGCTCGATCAGTTGGTAGGCAAAAAGGGACCAGGCAGGACGCGGCATCGGGGGCTCCAAATCGGGGGCGCCACCTTAGCCGAAACACCGCCGCTAGAAAAGCGTCAAAGCAGCGGTTTCAGTGTCGGCCAGACATTTTCCAGCAACTTGTCCTGAGCCCCGACAGCCGGGTGCAAGCCGTCGGCTTGCATCAAGTCCGGATGACCGCCCACGCCGTCGAGAAAAAACGGCACCAACGGGATCTTTTTCTCGTTGGCCAGCGTGCTGTAGACCTTCGCAAAGGCCTCGGTATAACGAACGCCGTAGTTGGGTGGCAATTGCATGCCGAGCAGCAGCACCTTGGCGCCACTGGCGCGGGAGCTGTCGATCATCGCCGCAAGGTTTTGTTGCAATTGCGTTGGCAGCAATCCGCGCAGGCCATCGTTGCCGCCCAACTCGAGGATTACCAACTCAGGCTTATGCTCTGCAAGCAGCGCGGGCAGGCGCGCCTGGCCTCCGGCGCTGGTGTCGCCGCTGATGGAGGCGTTCACCACCTTATCGTCGAAACCTTCGCGCTTGAGCCGTTGTTCAAGCAACGAGACCCACCCCAAGCGGGTATCCAGGCCGAAACCGGCGCTGATACTATCGCCAACGATCAGGACAGTACCCGCCGCTGCGTTCTGGGCCATGCACATCAAGGCCAGGCCAGCACTCAAAAACCACACACGCATCGGATTCTCCATGGGCGCAAGCATTCTCACCGCGAAGAACCTCAGCAAAGTGGTTCCCAGCGCGGAAGGTGAACTGACTATCCTGCACGAACTCAGCCTCGAACTGAACAAGGGCGACAGCCTGGCGATTGTCGGCGCCTCCGGTTCCGGTAAATCCACCCTCCTGGGCCTGCTCGCCGGCCTCGACCTGCCGAGCAGCGGTGAAGTCACCCTCGCAGGGCAAGCCCTGAGCAATCTCGACGAAGACCAGCGCGCGCGCATTCGGGCCGAGCATGTCGGTTTTGTGTTCCAGTCCTTTCAGCTGCTCGACAGCCTCAACGCCCTGGAAAACGTCATGCTGCCGCTGGAACTTGATGGCCGCAAAGACGCCCGTGAACGTGCCACTCAATTGCTCCAGCGCGTTGGCCTGGGCCAGCGCCTGACTCACTCACCGCGCCAGCTCTCCGGTGGCGAGCAGCAGCGCGTGGCGATTGCCCGGGCGTTTGCCGCCGAACCCGATGTGCTGTTCGCCGACGAACCCACCGGCAACCTCGACAGCCATACCGGCGAGCGCATCAGTGACCTGTTGTTTGAACTCAATCAGGAACGCGGCACGACCCTGGTGCTGGTGACCCACGACGAACGCCTGGCACATCGCTGCCGGCGCCTGATCCGCCTTGAAGCCGGCCTGCTGGTCGCCCCTCTGGAGCCTTGATGGCACGCCTGCCGCTGTTGCGCCTGTTCAGTCTTGCCATCCGCCAACTCCTGCGCGACGCCCGTGCCGGCGAACTGCGTGTGCTGTTTTTTGCCCTGGTGGTCGCCGTCGCGGCGAGCACCGCCATCGGTTACTTTGGTGCCCGCCTGAACGGCGCCATGATGCTGCGCGCCACCGAGTTTCTCGGCGCCGACCTGCTGCTTGAAGGCAGCTCTCCCGCGCGGCCCGAACAGATCAAAAGCGGCACGGAGCTGGGACTCGAACACGCTCAAGTGGTGGAGTTCTCCAGTGTCATCGCCACCGACAACGGCATTCAGCTGTCCAGCATCAAAGCAGCCGACGACGTGTATCCGCTGCGTGGCGAACTGAAAAGCGCCCCGCAGCCCTTCGCCCCGGAAGAAGCCGGTGGCGGACCGAAACCCGGCGAAGCCTGGGTCGAAGCGCGGCTGTTGACCGCGCTCGATTTGAAGATCGGCGACAGCATCGATGTCGGCCTGCGCTCCCTGAAACTGGCGCGAGTCCTGACCTACGAACCGGACCGTGCCGGCAATTTCTACAGCCTCACGCCACGCGTGCTGATCAACCTCAGCGACCTCGCCGCGACCGGCGTGGTGCAACCGGGTAGCCGGGTCAGTTACCGCGAACTCTGGCGCGGCAAAGCCGAAGCGCTGGAATCCTATCGTCAACTGATCAAACCCGGCCTGGCCGCCAACCAGCGCATACAGGATGCACGCGACGGCAACCGGCAGATTGGCGGTGCGCTGGGCAAGGCCGAGCGTTACTTGAACATGGCCAGTCTGGTGGCGGTTCTACTGTCCGGCGTGGCCGTGGCGCTGTCGGCGACGCGCTTCGCCACCCGCCGCTTCGATGCCAGTGCCTTGTTGCGCTGCCTGGGCTTGTCGCGCCGGGAAACCATGGTGCTGTTCAGTTTGCAGCTGACGGTACTCGGCCTGCTTGCCAGCCTCGGTGGCGCCCTCCTCGGCTGGCTCGCACAGCTTGGATTGTTCGCTTTGCTGCATGATTTGTTGCCGACCGATGTGCCACCGGGAGGGTTGTTTCCAGCCATTGCCGGGATCGGCACCGGGCTGGTGGCATTAGCCGGTTTTGCCCTGCCGCCACTGGCTGCACTCGGTCGAGTACCACCGTTACGGGTTCTGCGTCGGGACATGCTGCCGATTCCTTCCAGCACCTGGATGGTCTACGGCACCGCCTTGGGCGCCCTCGGCCTGATCATGTGGCGCCTGAGCCTCGATCTGGTATTGACCTTCGCCCTGCTCGGCGGCGGCGTGATTGCGGCGCTGATCCTCGGTGGCCTGCTGTTGCTCTTGCTCAAAAGCCTGCGTCGGATGCTGGCACGCGCTTCGTTGCCGTGGCGCCTTGGGCTGGGCCAACTGCTGCGTCATCCTCTCGCGGCAGCGGGACAAGCCCTGGCGTTCGGTCTAATCCTGTTGTCCATGGCGCTGATCGCATTGCTGCGCGGCGAGTTGCTGGACACCTGGCAAAACCAATTGCCGAAAAACGCGCCAAACTATTTCGCCCTGAACATCTTGCCAGCCGACAAACAGGCCTTCACCGATCGCCTGATCGAACTGTCAGCCCAATCGGCGCCACTGTACCCGGTAGTGCCCGGACGCTTGATCAGCATCAACGGCGAGCCGGTGCAGGAAATCGTCAGCAAGGATTCAGCGGGTGATCGGGCCATCCAGCGCGACCTGAGCCTGACCTGGGCGGCGGATCTGCCGACCGGCAACAAACTCACGGCGGGCAACTGGTGGAGCGAACAGCCACACGACGACGTACCTGGCGTGTCGGTGGAAGGCAAGGTTGCCGAAAGCTTGAAGCTCAAGCTCGGCGATCACATGGTGTTTACCGTTGGCGGGGCCAATCGCGAAGCGAAAGTCACCAGCCTGCGGGAGATCAATTGGGACAACTTCCAACCGAACTTCTTCATGATCTTCCAGCCCGGCACGTTGAAGGATTTGCCGGCGACCTACCTGACCAGTTTCTATCTGGCGGCCGGTCACGATCAGCAGATTGTCGACCTGTCCCGGGCCTTCCCGGCGGTGACCATTCTGCAAGTCGAAGCCTTGCTGGAGCAGCTACGCAGCATCCTCGCCCAGGTCACCCTGGCGGTGGAATATGTGCTGCTGTTTGTATTGGCCGCGGGAATGGCGGTGTTGTTCTCGGGCTTGCAGGCGACCCTCGATGAGCGCATTCGCCAAGGCGCGCTGTTGCGCGCTCTGGGGGCCGAACGGCAGTTACTGGTCAAGGCACGGCGAATCGAGTTCGGTTTGCTCGGCGCGGTCAGCGGGCTGTTGGCGGCGCTGGGTTCGGAACTGGTGAGCCTGGTGCTTTACCGCTATGCCTTCGACCTGCCGTGGCATCCGCACCCGTGGCTGTTGGTGTTGCCGTTGATTGGCGCGGTGCTGATTGGCGGCGCCGGCGTGTTCGGTACCCGTCGCGCGTTGAACGCCAGCCCCCTGACAGTGTTGCGCGAGGGTTGATAGACTCAAGGCCTTTCCTTCACAAGAAGTTGCCATGAGCCGTTATCGCCCTCCCCGCACCGCTGGCACCGCGCTGATCACCCCCGAAGGTGAAGCGCGGATGCGGGCCGAGTTTCATGAGCTCTGGCATGTCCGTCGGCCTCAGGTGACGCAATCGGTCAGCGAGGCGGCGGCACAGGGTGATCGCTCGGAAAACGCCGAATACACCTACGGCAAAAAGATGCTGCGCGAGATCGACAGTCGCGTGCGCTTTCTCACCAAGCGGCTCGAAGCACTGAAGGTTGTCAGCGAGAAGCCCAGCGACCCGAACAAGGTCTACTTCGGCGCCTGGGTCACCATCGAAGATGAGGACGGCAAAGAGTCACGCTATCGCATCGTCGGGCCGGATGAGCTGGACTTGAAACTGGGCCTGATCAGCATCGACTCGCCGCTCGCCCGCGCCCTCATCGGCAAGGCGCTGGACGCCGAGGTTCGGGTCCAGACACCGACCGGTGAGCAGTGCGTGTACATCGTGGCGATCGAGTATCTCTAAAGCTTCAGCGGCGCGTAATCAGACCTTGCCGGGCGACCCGGGTCAGTTGCCTGATCACTTCCGGTGCGTCTTCAACGCTGGGCGATTGAATCACCGCCAGATCAAAACTGTCGCTGGCAAATCGCGCCAGCGATTCACCGTCTTCGACAAACTGGATCAGGAACGCCGCGGGCCCGCCAGTACGACGTGGCCAGCCATCGAGATAACGCAAGAGCGTCGGCTGATGTTTTCCGCCAAGCAGGATTTTTGGATTGCGCTGGGTGAGGTGTGCCGTGATCGGCGCGGGGCGTACAACGGGGCTTAGTGCATTCATTGTGTCGTGTCTCTGCCTCAAAAGTCTGCATGGCAGGTGAGAGGCAACACCGAACCAGCGCTTTAGCGGTATTTCGAAGCCTGTTTCAAGCTTCTATCGGTAACTGGATGAGTCACCTGACGCCCCGCAAGTAGCTGTTTAAATCGGCGCATGAGCAGCATCCTAGAGAAGCTGACCGGACAGTGTCAAGAATGACGCGCAACAAAAAAGGCCCGCGCAATGCGGGCCTTTTCGTTGAGCCAGAGCGGTCAGTCAGCGATCGCGCGGTCTACCGACAGTTTGCCGGCACCCTCGATCAGTACAGCGATGCTGCCGCCGAGCAAGGCCAGGGCGAATTCATAACCGTTGTTGGACATGAACAGACCGTGGCTGATGTGCACAGTGAAAATGGCGACCAGCGAAAGGAAGGCCAGACCCAGTGCTGCCGGACGTACCAGCAGACCGATGATCAGGGCCAGACCGCCGAAGAACTCAGTACCACCGGACAGGATCGCCATCAGGTGACCCGGTGCCAGGCCCAGGCTTTCCATGTACTGCGCGGTGCCAGCAATGCCGTAACCACCGAACATGCCGAAGAGTTTCTGCGCACCGTGAGCGGCGAAGATGATGCCGACGAAGATCCGCAGAACGGTCAAGCCGTAGCCAGCGCGGGTAAACAGTACCTTATTGATCAGTGTGCTCATGCTGTGTCATCCATTATGATTGTGTGTTGGTTGGCCGCTATATTAATCGATAAACCTAATGTTAAAAGCGCAATTTTTGCGACATAACAATCAGTTATGTCGATTACTTACGTGAGGCAACTTTCTGCCCCTGGGGCTCCAACGACTCCCTTTCACGATCGAACGCCAGGTAATACTTGTTCACACTATTAACATAGCTGACGGCGCCCATTCCCACCTGCTCCATGGCAATGCGTTCGACCTGGAAGAACCACTGATTGGGATTCAAGCCGCGCCGCCGGGCTTCGGCGCGCATGCCCTGCACCCGTTCCGGCCCCATGTTGTAAGCCGCCAGCACGAACGCCATGCGCTCGCGCTCATTGAGTTTGGGGCTGGCGAAGAATTTGCGACGGATCATCGCCAGGTACTTGGCACCGGCCTGAACATTGGCGTCGAGGTTCTGAATGTTGCTGACCCCAACACGCTGGGCCGCGGACGGGGTGATCTGCATCAGCCCGGTGGGGCCACTACCGCTGCGGGCATTGGGTTGCAGCGCTGATTCCTTGAAAGCCAGCGCCGCCAGGTTCAGCCAGTCCATGCCTTGGGCATCAGCGTGCTTTTGCAGCACCGGGCGAAGTTTTTCCAGACGCTGCCGGTCAGCTTTGGCCAATGGATAGTGCACTTGATACAGACGTCGATAGATACGCAGGAACGCCGCATCCTGATCCGACGGTTTCTTGTAGGTCGTCAGGAAGCGATCAATGCTCGCGCGCAGCATCGAGGCGTCACGGCGCACGAACCAGTATTCCTCGCCCGGCTCGCTGATCAGCACCTGCTTGTCGAAGCGCAACTTGGGCAGGATCTTGCCCCAGCGTTCGGCAATCGGTTGCTCGACGATGGTCAGGTGAAAAATCCCGCCCTGGACCATTTCCAGCACATCCTCGACGGCAAGACTGGGGTCGACCCATTCGATTTTCACCGGTGCCAGTTTGTGCAGGGCGAGCTTTGAATTGATCTGACTGACCGCGTCCCCGGCGGCACTGCCGGTGGGCAGCGCCAGGGTTTTGCCCGAGAGTTGTTCGACTCGGGTGTAACGGCGCTCACCTTTGATCCCCACCAGCACCAACGGGATGTTGCTGGCAATCGGTTCGCTGCTGCTGACGGCGTGGCCCGGTTGCAAATCGAGCAGCTCACCCGGCGCAACCAGGTCACCTTCCCCGCGTTGCAAGGCACCGAGCAGTTGATCCTTGGCTTTGGGAATGATCTTGAGGGTGATTTCCTGACCGTCACGGGCGTGACCGTTGAGGTACTGCTCGAAGGCGCGCAGGCGGTGGTATTCGACACCGATGGCCTGGCCCTGGACTTCCCCGGAGCTGTTGCGGCTCTGGTTGACCAGCACCCGCAACACACGACTGCTGCGAATCTCCGTCAGGTCACGGACCTTGGCCGCCGGCACGGCTTGCAGCGGGCCGGCCAGACGCGCAACCGCCGGCATCGGCAGCAGCAACGAACAGCACAGCAAAAGCAACATCGAGGGACGTGTCATCCACTCTCCGGAAAGAATACTGGGCCGACCTCACGAATTTTCATGAAATCGAACGACAGAAACAGAGCGCCTTGAGCGCTGACAAAGTGCGAAAGACTGGCACAGTGATGGCACCTTGGCCACCCCGGCGTGTCTCGCGGCATCAAGAGACAGCTTTAACTCGTTGTAGTTCTTGGCTTTTCTTCTAAATCTACAGCTCTGATATGCTTTCCGGCCTTTGGTCCGAGGTAGCACCATGCAACTCATCGATATCGGCGTCAACCTGACCAACCCCAGTTTTGCGGATAAGCACCAGGCCGTACTCGATCGCGCGTATGCCGCGGGGGTCTGCCAACTGGTCCTGACCGGCACCAGTGTCGAGGGCAGCGAACAGGCACTGGAACTGTGCCGACAATTGGACGAATCGGCTCAGCGGCTGTTTGCCACCGCAGGCATTCACCCTCATTCAGCCAGCGACTGGAACGCCGACAGCGCCCAGCGCCTGCGCAGTTTGCTCAAGGAGCCCAACGTGGTGGCCGTGGGTGAATGCGGGCTGGATTTCAATCGCGATTTCTCGCCGCGCCCACAGCAGGAAAAAGTCCTCGAAGAACACCTGGCGATGGCGGTCGACCTGCAATTGCCGGTGTTCCTCCACGAGCGCGATGCCAGCCAGCGACTGCTGGAAATCCTCCGTGATTACCGTGATCAGCTGCCGGCCGCAGTGGTGCATTGCTTCACCGGGGAAAAGAAGGCGCTGTTCAGTTACCTCGATCTGGATTTGCACATCGGCATCACTGGCTGGATCTGCGACGAGCGCCGGGGCACCCATCTGCATCCGCTGGTGAAGGAGATCAAACGCGGGCGTCTGATGCTGGAGAGCGATGCGCCGTATCTGCTGCCGCGCAGCTTGCGACCCAAGCCGAAGAACGGTCGCAACGAGCCGGCGTATTTGACGGAAGTGCTGCGGGAAGTGGCGTTGCATCGGGGTGAGACGGAAGAGGATCTGGCTGCCCACACCACTTCCTGTGCACGTGCGTTCTACGGCCTGCCCTCAATCCCCCAGTAACCACGAATCCCCCTGTAGGAGCGAGCCTGCTCGCGATAGCGCCCTGTCAGTCACCAATGTTGGATGTGCCGACGCTATCGCGAGCAGGTTCGCTCCTACAGGGATTTTTGGTGATCATTGATCCACATCAAGTCCGGAATCCCTGCATAGCGGCACAATGCTGGCACCTTGCCAAAGCTGTTTCCGCTATCAGAGAAGACCTCCATGGGTGCCTGGCTTAGCAACATCTCGCTGAAATACAAATTCTGGGCGGTCAATGCAGTCGCCTTCATCACCACGCTCATGCTGGTGTTGTACGCCGTGCAGCTCGAGCAACAGGCCCGCAGCCATGCCTCTCAAGCAGCGGCTCAGGCTCAGGCACGCTTGCTCAATGCCTGGCCTGCCGGGCAACCGCTACCAAAGGCCGATAATCTGCTGACCTTCAGTCGCGGGCAGGCGCCGTTGCTGAACGAGCAGCCGGTGCTGGAACTGGTCGATGCCAATGGCTGGGTCGAGATCAACGTCATGCCGCTGTTCGGCGACAACCCGTTGATGGGCGCCGAGGTGTTCTCTCGCCCCGACGGTCAGCAGCTCGCGGTAGTCGCCCACGGCCCGAGCCTGAGCCAGGTGTTCGGCGAACGCTTCGCCAACTACGCGGTGGCGGTGTTCATCTTGATGCTGGCGATGCTGGGCGCTTCGCAGTTGTTGATCCGCTTCCTGCTGAGTCAACTCAACACCTTGAAAGACGTGATGCTCCACGTCGAGAAAACCGGCGACCTGTCAGCCCGTGTGCCGCTGGCCTGCAAGGACGAAGTCGGGCAGATGGCCAATGCCTTCAATGCGATGCAGGCCGGTTACCAGCGAGTGGTCAACACCGTCGCCAGCACCGCCCGGCAATTGGATGTCGGCGCGGCGCGACTGGCCTCGAGCATGAACGAGGTGCGTCATGGCATGCTCGGCCAACAAAGCGAAACAGATCAAGCCGCCACGGCGATCAACGAAATGACCGCCACCGTCTATCACATCGCCCAGCACGCCGGCGCGACCCGCGACCTCTCGCAAACCGCGGACACCTTGGCCGGCAGCGGGCAGGAAGTGGTCAGTCGGGTGCAGAAATCCATCGCTGGGTTGTCCAGCGGCGTGCAGCAGACGGCGGAGATGATCCAGCGCCTCGCCGAGGACAGTCAGAAAATCAACGGCGTGGTCGGCGTGATTCACAGCATTGCCGAGCAGACCAATCTGCTGGCGCTGAACGCAGCGATTGAAGCGGCCCGGGCCGGCGAAATGGGGCGCGGCTTTGCGGTTGTCGCCGATGAAGTGCGCAACCTGGCCAAGCGTGTCCAGACGTCCACTGACGAGATCACCATCATGGTGTCCGCTCTGCAGGCCGGGACCCGGGACGCTGTGGACTTCATGCAGGAAAGTTCGTTCAAGGCCGACGACTGCGTGCAACAGGCCCAGGAGGCTGGCGTCGCGTTGGCGCAAATCACCAGCGCGGTGGCGCAAATGCGCGAAAGCAATACACAGATTGCGGTGGCGGCCGAGCAGCAGAGTCAGGTCGCGGAAGAGATGAACCGGGCGGTGGTGAGTATTCGGGATGTGACCGAGAATACCGTGCAGCAGACGGTGGATTCGGCGACTACCAGTAATGAACTGGCGGCGTTGGCCGGGGAATTGAACAAGGCTATAGGGCAGCTCAAGCTTTGAGGGCCCCTTCGCGGGCAAGTCGGATCGACGCACCGCTCGCTCCTACGGAAGCTGCGTACGAACTGTAGGAGGGAGCGGTGCGTCGATCCGACTTGCCCGCGAAGGCGTCAGCCTGGCCAACATCAATCCTGACCATCACCGCTATCACTTCGATAGCCAACCTCGATTCGCCGCCCGCTCTTGCCCCGCCTATTCTTCAATCATGTGTTCAACATGGATCGAGGATTAGCATCATGGGCAAACGTCATCCCAACCTTCCCGCCTGGCAATGGCGCGTCTACCCTGGCAATCACCAGCACCCGACCAATCTGGTGTTGCACCTGATTGCCGTGCCGCTGTTCATCGTGGCGTTTCTGCTGATTGTTTCCGGGGTGTTCGGCCTGAATTTCGCGAACTTCGCCATCGGTGTCATTGGCGTGATCGCCGCACTGGGCTTGCAACGCCACGGCCATAGCCTGGAGGCGCAAGCCTCCGAGCCGTTCAGCGATCGCAAAGATGAGCTGTCGCGCTTGGTCGTCGAGCAGTTCCTGACCTTCCCACGGTTCTTCTTGAGCGGCGGCTGGTGGCGCGCCTGGCGTGAGCGCCACCGTCGTCACTGATCAGGCGAAAATCGTTACCGTCTGCCGGCTCATGGCGATCAACTGACCGTCCGCGCTCCACAGTTTCGCGGCCGCATGGCCGTAGCCGTCGGCGCCATGCTCGATTTCAACCAGGTACTTGCACCAATCCAGCGTGCTCAGCTCAAGCACCGGCTGAACAAATTCGATGGTCCAGGTCAGCGTGCTGCCCATCGCCGGTTTGTTCAGGTGCGGCAACAAGGCCGGTGGCCAGGCGTCCACCAGCGCCAGAATATGCGACTCACTGACCGCCTCTTCCTTCACATCCCCACGCAAACGCACCCAGCCACCCATCTCGCGGGACTTATTGCCGGTGAACGGCAGACCGCCGACACTCCAGCGCATCGCCAGATGCTGCATGAATTCCGGGAGTACGCCTTTGATGTACGGCAGTTCCTGACAGTCGTCCCAGTGTTTCATTTCAGGTGCAGGCTCGGCCGCGACCGCGACTTCGGAAAGTCGGGACGCGCCGAAGCTGCCCTGGATCAGCGTCACCACTTGCCCCTTCTGCATTGCCCGGCCCAGCACCTGACTGACGGCTTTGCCTTCGCGCAACACATCGACCTCAAAACTGACCGGCACTTCGGGTTCGACCGGTCCGACAAAGGTGATCGCCAAGGAACGCACCGGTCGATCCGCCGGGACTTTTGCACGCATGGCTTCGTATTGCAACGCGGCCACCAGGCCACCGAAACTCGCACGTCCTTGAGCCCATCCGGCCGGGATAGACAGCTCCAGTGACTGGCTGCGGACGGCGTCGAGCAAATCGGAAAAGCGCATGGAAACCTCGGTGCGGAAAAAGGATGTAGGGATCTTAACCAGCCAGGGAGACTGGCACAGCGCTTATTCCGGCCAAATAGGCTGACAGATAGGCCGCGTTGAACATCGATTCCAAATTCAACAGAGATCCACTGTGGGAGCGGGCTTGCTCGCGAAGAGGGTCTGACAGTCAACATTTGCGTTGAATCTCAGACCCTCTTCGCGAGCAAGCCCGCTCCCACATTTTGATTTGTGTTGTTTTCAGGATTTGAAGCAGGCGTTGCTGAGTTTGTCGAGGACGCGGTCGGCGCGCTCTTCGGCCTCGGCCATTGTGGTTTTCCAGACCGCGACGCAAGGCTGCAAATCGGCTTCCTGTTCGGCCCTGGCCAGCCATTGCCAGCAGTCGTGCCAGTCGCCCAGGGCACCTTGCGCAGCCTTCAAACGCGGCATCGCCGCCTTGGGCAATCGATCAAGTTCGGGATAGGCTTCGATGCCATAGCGCACGCGTTTGATCAGCAGGCGCAAGCGATGGCGATCGTGGGCGGGATCGTGCAGGGCCTGATCGAGCTTCTTCCATTGTTTGGCCAGGCGTTTTTCGATGCGTTTGCGCAAGCCCTTGAGCAAGCCCTGACGCTGGGAGGCGCGCAGAAAACGCGGAAAGGCGTCGAGGATCATCAACAACTGCGTCACCTCGGGGCTTATCGCCACCGCCGGATAAGCCGCGGCCATCTGCGCCATGCGCCGTTGCGCCGCTTCCGGTTGATCGTGCTGGAGCAAGTACGCCGCCAGCACCTCGCGATCACGCATGGGCGTGGTCAGCTCGCCAACCCGGGACGCCGCCGCTTCCAGCTGCTCGACGCCGGGAAGCCCACGCAAAGGCCGCAACAGGCTGCGCAAACGGCGAACCGTAGTGCGCAGGTCGTGCAAAGCCTCCGGGTCAGTGCGCGCACTCAGACGTGCCTGGCAGGCCAGCAGGCGAACCTCCATACCCAGTACTTGAGCCACCAACCGATCAACCAAGGCAGGCATTTTTTGCTCCCTGAAATGAATTTCCCTAAGCCTAGATCATGCCTTAACGGCCGGCGCGTGACTCACGAATATAGAAACGCGCCTTCTCGGCCTTCTTGGTGCAGCCTTCGAAGCCTTCGAATTGCTGTTGGGTCTTGGCCGCCGTCAACAGCGACAAGGCCTTGGAGTAGCTGACGGTGCCGGCAAAACCCTCGGCCTTGGCCAGGTCCAGTTCATGCCACGCGGCATCGAGCCCGCCACCGCAACTGTCACGATAAGCGGTTTTGCCGGCACAACCGGCGAGTGCCAGGGCAATCAAAGGCACACAGATCCAGGCTTTCATCAATCACACCTCAAAAATAGGTAAACAGTCCTGCAGGTAAGACGGTCTGGCACGTGAAAAGTGCCTTGGCCCCACCGCGCAAACTTCAAGCGCTCACGAGAATACCCATGTCCGCCATGGAGTGTCGAAAAAACGACGCTCTCGGCCCGCCGAGCGACCTTGGCGATTGAAGCGCGCCCCTTGATGGGTGCATTGTTGAACCTTGTCAGACGAGGGCGATTCATGAAAAAGCGTGTCGCGCTGGTGTTGGGCTCGGGTGGAGCCCGGGGTTATGCCCATATCGGTGTCATTGAAGAAATCGAACGGCGCGGCTACGACATCGCCTGCATCGCGGGATGCTCGATGGGCGCCGTGGTCGGCGGGATCTACGCCGCCGGCAAACTCGACGATTATCGGGACTGGATCGAAAGCCTGGACTACCTCGACGTCTTGCGTCTGGTGGACGTCAGTTTTCGCCTGGGCGCGATTCGCGGAGAGAAGGTGTTCGGACAGATCCGCAAGATCGTCGGCGAGATCAACATCGAAGACCTGCGCATCCCTTACACGGCGGTGGCCACCGACCTGACCAACCAGCAGGAAATCTGGTTCCAGGAAGGCTGCCTGCACCAGGCCATGCGGGCCTCGGCAGCGATTCCCAGCCTGTTCACGCCAGTGATGCAGGGCAATCGCATGCTGGTGGACGGCGGCATCCTCAACCCTTTACCGATCGTGCCCGTGGTATCGAGTCACTGCGACCTGATCATCGCGGTCAACCTCAACTCCACCAACCAGCGCCATTATCAACTGCCGGTGATTCAGCGTCCGGCGGCGTTCAAGACCCGGTTCGACAGCCTGATCAACTCGCTGGGTTCAAAAATGCCGTTCCGGCGCAAGCAGGCGGAGCAATTGCTGCTGTTGGAGAAGGAAGCGTTGATGGCGGAAGCGGCCGACATCAACCCCTGGATCGAATCCGCCGAACCCGAAGCCCAGCAACCGGCGGCCGCCCCCGAACGCGAACGCGAAGGCGCGCCGAAGTCCGCCACCGGTTCTTTCATCATCGACAACGTGGGGCCGGCGTCTTTGCTGGACCTGATCAACCAGAGTTTCGAGGTGATGCAGACGTCATTGGCGCAGTACAAGATCGCCGGGTATCCGCCGGATATCCTGATCAACGTGCCGAAACGGGTGTGCCGGTTTTTCGAGTTTTACAAGGCACCGGAGTTGATCGCGCTGGGGCGGGAGATTGCGCGGGATACGCTGGATCGGTATGAGAGCGAGCGGGATTCCTGAAGTTCTCGAGTGAATCTGAGGGCCTCTTCGCGGGCAAGCCTCGCTCCTACAGGATTTGAGTCGCTTACAAAGCCTGCGAACGACTCAAATACTGTAGGAGCGAGGCTTGCCCTAATGCCAGTCAGTTAAGAAATTGACTTGCCCGCCCAGCAGTAATAGAAACGGGCTTATGTTTTTATGAGCCCGCTTCATGTCCCTACAAAACGCCCTTCAAGAAGTTACCAAACTCAATCCGATCTCTTTCGAACGCTTTGCGCAACTGATCGATCCCCTGTGGATCGAGCAAGCGCTGGCCTCGACCGGAACGGTTTCTCTGCGCCGTAGACGCCTGCCGGCCGAGCGTATTGTCTGGTTGGTGGTGGGGTTGGCCTTGTTCAAGAACGAGCCGATTTGGCTCATCGTGCAGCAGCTGGGACTGGCTTTGGGCGAAGCAAAGGTGCCTGTGCCCAGCGCAGCAGTCCAGGCCCGGCAACGGCTGGGAGCAGAGCCCCTTGCCGCACTGTTTAAGCAATTGGCAGAGTCATGGGGCGGTGCTGAGCAGCCAGCTTCGGCTGGCTTTTTAGGGTTACGCAGCTTTGCGGTAGACGGCGTGGTTTGGTCCACCCCTGACACACCAGAAAACCGCCAAGCCTTTGGTGGCGGGCGGACTCACTCGGGAGACGGAGCCTGGCCACAAGTGCGCGGTGTTTGCCTGATGGATACCTATAGTCACTTGATTCGGGCTGCCTGTTTTGGCGAGTTTGCTGTCGGCGAACTTCGCTATGCCAAAGGTCTGGAGAAAGCGGTAAGCGATCATTCGGTGACGATTTTTGACCGCGCCTATTACTCGGCGGCCCTCTTGCTCGACTGGCAGCACAGTGGAACCGAACGGCACTGGCTCATGCGGGCACGCAAACCGCTCAAGTACGAGGTGATCGAAGAGTTGGGCGCCGGTGATTGGCTTGTGCGACTGACGGTTTCCAGAGATGCGCTCAAGCAACGTCCAGACCTTCCTAGCCATTGGCAGGCAAGACTGATTGAGTACTCGATAGACGACAAACCCCGCCGCTATCTCACCTCGTTGATCGATGCCGAACGTTACCCTGCCAATCAGGTGGCGGGGCACTACAACGAACGCTGGGAAATCGAGTTGGGTTACCGCGAGATCAAGCAAAACCTGCTCAAAGGAGAGCAATTACGCAGTAAACAACCTGATCTGGTGCGTCAAGAACTGTGGGGAACTCTGCTGGCCTACAACCTGATCCGTCAGGAAATGCGCTTGATGGCTGAAGAAATAAAGGTGGTACCGCAACGCTTGAGTTTTCTCTGGTTGTCTCAAGCGGTCAGCAATGCGCTGCGCTTCTGTCCGCTGGAAACGCCAGGCACGATCCCTAAACGACTGGCAGAACTGAGAATCCAGGCTCAGCACTTCATACTGCCAGCCAGACGAGAGCGAAGTTACCCAAGAGTGGTCAAGCCTAGACCAGTCAAATACCCCAAAAAGAGGGCTGGAGGGCTTAACTGACTGGCATTAAGGCTTGCCCGCGAAGACATAGGCCGGACAACAAAGGCCTAGAGACTAACCTCACTCAACAACCGATACCCTACCCCAGCCTCGGTGACAATAAACCGAGGCTGAGTCGGATCATCCGCCAGCTTCTGCCGCAAATGCCCCACCACAATTCGCAGATAATGACTGTCCTCGGTATGCGTCGGCCCCCAAATATCTTTCAGCAACTGCTGCTGCGTGATCACCCGCCCGGGATGCCGCGCCAGTTGCGCCAGCACCGCATACTCCTTGCGAGTCAACGCGACTTCGGTGCCTTCGAGCAGCACCCGGCGATAGGCCAGATCCACGGTCAACGGGCCAAATGTCAGCGCCGCTTGTTGAGCTTCGCCAACCGGCGCCTGTCGCAACAAGGCCCGCACCCGGGCAAGGAACTCCTGAATGCCGAACGGCTTGGTCACGTAGTCGTTGGCACCGCCATCGAGCGCTTCAACCTTCTGGCCTTCGCTGGCACGCACCGAGAGCACCAGCACCGGCACCGTCGACCACTCGCGAAACTCGCGCAGCACTTGCTGGCCGTCCATGTCCGGCAGGCCGAGGTCAAGCACCAGCAAGTCGGGTTTGTTCAACGCCGCCTGGGCCAGGCCTTCGTTGCCGGTGCCGGCCTCCAGCACTTTGTAGCCTTGGGAGGCGAGGCTGATGCGCAGGAACTTGCGAATCTGCGGTTCGTCGTCGATGACCAAAATGGTCGAGGTCTGGCTCATGGTTTCCGGTCGCGGCATGGAGATGTCCAAAGGGTATCAGGCTTCACGTTCAACGCTCACTTTCAGCTCTCATTTTCAATGTCTGGTTGCTCCTGCAAGGGCAAGTGCAACGTGATGCAGGTGCCGCGCCCTTCAATGCCGTCTGCGACGCTGATCCGACCGCCATGCGCGCCGACCATGCCCTGACAAATCGCCAGTCCCAGCCCAGTGCCCTGCCCGCCCCGATCACCGCGCGCGGCGGTATAGAACATGTCGAAAATCTTCGCCCGCTCCTCCTCCGGAATCCCTGGTCCCTCATCGCACACCGAGAAAAACAGCTCACGGTCATCGGCTCCGGCGCGTAATTGTAGACGACCGTGAGGCGGCGAAAAACGCGCGGCGTTTTCCAGCACGTTGACCAGTGCCTGCTCGATCAGCGCGGCATGCACGTACAGCAGCGGTAATTCGGGCGGCACTTCGGTGCTGACTTGCAACGGCGCCAGTACCGCGCGCAGGCGGTTGAGTGAACTGCCGACGATGTCGGCCGGCGACACCCAATCCCGCGCCAGCTTCAAAGCGCCGTGACCGAGGCGCGTCATGTCCAGCAGGTTTTGTATGTAGCGGTCGAGGCGCTCGGCCTCATCGCGGGTGCCTTCGAGCAGTTCAAGGCGATCCTCCAGCGGGATGGCTTCACCGAGGGCCAGCAGGCTGTCGATGCTGCCGCGCATGGCGGTCAGCGGCGTGCGTAAATCGTGGGACACGGACGCCAGCAAGGCACTGCGCAACTGCTCGGTTTCGCCATGCAGGCGCGCCGCTTCGAGGTCTTCGGCCAGTTGCGCACGCGCCAATGCTTGAGCCAGCGGCTGACTCAATGCCGTCAACAAACGCCGACGCTGGCCGCTCAAGGTCTGGCCTTCTTTAGCACACACACCGAGCAGCGCCAATGGTCCGTCTTCTACTGAAAGCGGCCACCACCACCAGCGCCCGAACGGCAGCGTGCCAGTGCCCGCGCCTGCCGGTTGATCGTGTTGCCAGGCCCAATCGGCGGCGGCTCGCTCGGCTTCGGAAAACTCCAGCGGGCCACCGGCCTCGACTTTCCAGCCACCCTGGCCGTCGTGGTTGAGCAGGCACAATTGCAGATCGCTCCAACCATTGAGATGCTGGGCTGCGGCGCTGACCACGGCCTGGCGGTCAGTGGCGGCGGTGAGTTTGCGCGAAAGGTCGAGCAGTTCGGTGGTCTCTTCTTGGGTGTCGCGCAATGCCTGCAATTGCCGCCGTTGCCGCGCCGCGAGGTTACCGGTGAGGGCGGCCATCAGCAGGAAGAACAGCAAGGTCAACACATCTTCTTCGCGCTGGATGCGGAAGGAGAAGGTCGGTGGGATGAACAGAAAGTCATAAGTCAGAAACGACAGCGCCGCACAGGCCAGCGCCGGGCCTAGGCTGCTGCGCACCGCCACCAGCAACACGGCGGCGAGGAACACCAGCGAGATATTCGGCAGCGGCAAAACGCTCGCCACTGCCCAGGCCAAAGCACTGGCCAAAACCGTAGCCACCAGGGCCAGCGCGTAATCGAACCACACCAGCGACTGCGTTGATCGCTGTCGTGGCTGGTGCTGTTCGTGATCGCTGTCGAGGACGTTGATTTCCAGCCCGCGCGCATTGCGCAGCAGGCGAGACGCCAGACCACCGCCGAATAGTCGACGATGCCATCGCTGCCGGGACTGACCGACCAATACCAGACTGGCGCGGCGCTCGGCGGCGTGCTGGATCAGCGTCTTGGCGACTTCGCCAGCGCGCAATAAAACCACTTCGCCGCCGAGGCGCTCCGCCAGTTGCTGAGCACTTTGCAGGCGCAGGCGCGATTGCTCGTCGCGCACGCTCCCGTTGTCCACGTGCACCAGGCTCCACGGCAGATGCCGCCGCTGGGCAACGCGGCTGGCGTGACGCACCAGGCGTTCGGCCTGAGCATCGCCATCGACGCCGACCAGCAAACGACCGCGCACGGCCGGTGCCGCTTGACCGAGCTGCCGATAACCCTGGGCCAGGTCATTGTCGACTTGAGCCGCAGCAGTCTGCATCGCCAGTTCGCGCAGGGCGGTGAGGTTGGTCTGGGTGAAGAAGGCATCGATGGCCGCCCGTGCCTGCTCCGGCACGTAGACTTTGCCGTCGCGCAGACGCTCAAGCAGTTCGCGGGGCGGCAGGTCGATCAGCAGCAGTTCGTAGGCCTCTTGCAGCACCCAGTCCGGCAGGGTTTCGCGAACCTGCACGCCGGTGATTCCGCGCACTTGATCGTTGAGGCTTTCGAGGTGCTGGACGTTGACCGTGGTGAACACGTCGATGCCGGCGGACAGTAATTCCTGGATGTCTTGCCAGCGTTTGGCGTGGCGGCTGCCGGGGGCGTTGCTGTGGGCCAGCTCGTCCACCAGCACCAGTTTCGGTTGGGCGGCGAGCAGGCCGTCGAGGTCCATTTCTTCGAGCATCACGCCACGGTATTCCGAGCGCACCAAAGGCTGTTGCGGCAAGCCGCCGAGCAGCGCTTCGGTTTCGGCGCGGCCGTGGGTTTCGACCACGCCGGCGATGACTTTCACGCCCTGGCGCAATTGGGTGTGGGCTGCTTGCAGCATGGCGTAGGTCTTGCCAACACCGGGCGCGGCGCCGAGGAAAACCTTGAGCCGGCCACGGCCATCGCGGGGCAGGTCTGCTAACAGCGCGTCGGCGCGGCCGGAGTCACTCATGCTTGAAGCTCACTTTATTCAGATGTTGATGTGGTGATTGTTCTGTCGCCATCGCTAGCAGGCTAGCTCCCACATTAGATTTGTGGACACTGAAGATCCCCTGTGGGAGCTAGCCTGCTAGCGATTGGCAGCACCACCGAACTACAGGTTTTCCAACGCCGCATTCAGTGCCAACACATTAACCACCGGCGGGCCCACCAATGGCTGCTCGATATGCGCATCCATCAATTGCTGGAGGGTCGCCACCGGCAGATTACGCGCCGCCGCAACACGCGCCAGTTGATAGGCAATCGCGGCCGGTGGCAAGTGCGGATCGAGGCCGCTGCCGGAGGTGGTGAGCATGGCCAACGGCACAGGCCCCTGACCTGGCACCAGCAGTTTACTGGCATCGTCAATCACGCGAGTCGCGAGCGCCGGGTTGCTCGGCGAAAGGTTGCTGGCGCCGCTCGACACCGTGGCAAACGCACCGGCGGAGGGCCGTGGGTGGAACCAGGCATCACCAACGAAATCCTGGGCAATCAGCGACGAGCCACGGACCTTGCCGTCGGCGTCGCGCATCAGGCTGCCATTGGCTTGATCCGGGAACGCGACCTGAGCGACGCCGGTGACGACCAAGGGGTAAGCGACGCCGGTGATCAGGGTCATCAGCACAAGCAGGCTCAGGGCCGGACGTATCATTGTGGACATTTCAAAATCCTCGAATTCGGTGAAAAAAACACATGCATTCAGGCCGCCACCAACCCTGTGGCGAGGGGATTTATCCCCGTTGGGCTGCGCAGCAGCCCCAAACACCTGCGACCTCATTTCTTCCAATACAGCGCATTTATTGGGTTGGCGACTGCTTCGCAGTCGAACGGGGATGAATCCCCTCGCCACAGAGCCTGCGCCACCCGATAGATCGTCAAACCAGATGCAACGCGGTCAACAGCATGTCGATCGCCTTGATCCCCACAAACGGCACCAGAATCCCGCCCAATCCGTAGATCAGCAGGTTGCGTCGCAACAACGCCGCCGCACTGGCCGCCTGCACTCGCACACCACGCAGCGCCAGCGGAATCAGCACCACGATGATCAAGGCGTTGAACACGATCGCCGACAGAATCGCGCTCTGCGGACTGCTCAAGTGCATGACGTTCAGCACACCCAATTGCGGGTAAATCGAGGCAAACAACGCCGGCAGGATGGCGAAGTACTTGGCCACGTCGTTGGCGATGGAAAACGTCGTCAACGCACCACGGGTCACCAGCAATTCTTTACCGATTTGCACCACGTCCAGCAGCTTGGTCGGGTCGCTGTCGAGGTCGACCATGTTCGCCGCCTCGCGAGCCGCTTGCGTGCCGTCGTTCATCGCCATGCCGACGTCAGCCTGGGCCAGGGCCGGGGCGTCGTTGGCGCCGTCACCGCACATGGCGACCAGGCGACCGTCGTTCTGTTCGTGACGAATGCGCGCCAGTTTCTTCTCTGGCGTGGCTTCGGCCAGCACGTCATCGACACCCGCTTCGGCGGCAATGGCGGCAGCGGTCAGCGGGTTGTCACCGGTCACCATGACCGTGCGGATCCCCAGTTTGCGCAGCTCGGCGAAACGCTCGCGGATGCCGGGCTTGACCACGTCCTTGAGGTGGATCGCGCCGAGCAATTTACCCTCGGCGCAGACCAGCAATGGCGTGCCGCCGCTCTGGGCGATCTTGTCGATTTCCCGGGACAGGGCCGGGGCCAGATCGGCGCGTTTCAGGCCAACGAAAGCCAGCAACGAATCGACCGCACCTTTGCGATATACACGGCCTTGATAGTCGACACCGGACAAACGGGTTTCGGCGCTGAACGGCACAGCGGTCAACAGGTCAGCGGAGGGCTCAGGTTGCGGATGCATCCCGCGCAGGTATTCGACGATGGACTTGCCTTCGGCGGTGTCATCGGCCAGCGAAGCGAACAACGCACCTTCAGCAAGCTCCTTCGCGGTCACGCCGGGCGCTGCATAAACAGCGGTGCAGCGACGGTTACCGAAGGTGATGGTGCCGGTCTTGTCCAGCAGCAGGACGTGAACGTCCCCCGCCGCTTCCACGGCGCGACCGGATTTGGCAATGACGTTCAGGCGCACCAGACGGTCCATCCCGGCGATACCGATGGCGGACAGCAAACCGCCAATGGTGGTCGGAATCAGCGTGACCAATAACGCCACCAGGAACACTAGCGGCAAGCTGCCGTTAGCGAAGTGGGCGAACGGTTGCAGGGTCACGACCACCAGCAGGAAGATCAGGGTCAAGCCGATCAGCAGGATGTCGAGCGCGACCTCGTTCGGGGTTTTCTGGCGCTTGGCGCCTTCGACCAGGGCGATCATGCGGTCCAGTGTCGACTCGCCGGGATTGGCGGTGATGCGCACCAGCAGCCAGTCGGATACCAGGCGGGTGTTGCCGGTGACGGCCGAACGGTCGCCCCCGGACTCGCGAATCACCGGCGCGGATTCACCGGTAATCGCCGCTTCGTTGACGGCGGCGATACCTTCGATGACCTCGCCGTCACCGGGGATCATTTCCCCGGCTTCAACGCGCACCACATCGCCTTTGCGCAGAATGGTCGCCGGCACCACTTGAAAGGTGCCGTTGCTGGTTTTGCGGCGGGCGCTCAAGCCTTCGCTGCCGGCCTTGAGGCTGTCGGCGCGGGCCTTGCCGCGACCTTCGGCCAGGGCTTCGGCGAAGTTGGCGAAGAGCACGGTGAACCACAACCACAGTGCGATTTGCGCGGCGACGAAGGTTGGCACGGCGCTGTCGGGAATGAAGCACAGCACGGTGGTCAGGACGGCGGTCAGTTCGACCACCAGCATCACCGGCGCACGCTGCAATTGCCGTGGGTCGAGCTTGACGAAGGCTTGCACCAGCGCCGGGCGCCAGAGGGCCGAGATCGCGGTTTTCGGTTGTTCCGGCGCCTTGGCGGCGACGGTTTTGCTTACAGGCATATTCATGATGGATTCCTTAGAAGCCCATACTCAAATGTTCAGCAATAGGACCCAGAGCCAGCGTTGGCAGGAAGGTCAAACCGCCCACCAGCAAAATGGTCACGGTCAGCAGGGTCACGAACAGCGGGCCGTGCGTCGGGAAGCTGTTCTGACCGATCGGTGCGGTTTTCTTCATCGCCAGGCTGCCGGCCAACGCCAGTACCGGGAGGATGTAACCGAAGCGACCGATCAACATGCCAAGACCGAGCATCAGGTTGTGGAACGCCGTGTTGGCACCGAAGCCGCCGAACGCCGAACCGTTGTTGGCACTGGCCGAGGTGTAGTTGTAGAGCAACTGACTGAAACCATGGGCGCCGGGGTTACTCACCGAGGCCACTGGACCGGGCAGGCTCGCAGCAATCGCACCGAGCACCAACACGCCGACCGGCATCACCAGCAAGGTCACCACCAGCAACTGGACTTCCCTGGCCTGCAGTTTCTTGCCGAGGTATTCCGGCGTGCGACCGATCATCAGGCCGGCGAGGAACACCGCGATCAACACGTTGAGCAACATGCCGTAGAGCCCGGCACCGACGCCACCGAAGATCACTTCGCCGACCATCATGTTGACCAGCGCGACCATGCCGCTCAGCGGGTTGAGGCTGTCGTGCATGCCGTTGACCGAACCGTTGGACGCCGCGGTAGTCGTCACCGACCACAGCACCGTGGCGGTGGTGCCGAACCGTGCTTCCTTGCCTTCCAGCGGCGCGGTCTGTTCGACGGCGATGTTGTTCAGGGTCGGGTTCGGTTGGTATTCGGCCCACAGCGAAGTCGCGCCGCCGATCAGGAACAGCGCCAGCATGCAGGCGATGATCGCGCGGCTCTGACGCAGGTCTTTCACGTAGTGGCCAAAGGTGAAAACCAGGGCGACCGGGATCAGGATGATCGAAGTCATCTCGAACAGGTTGCTCCACGCCGTCGGGTTCTCGAACGGGTGCGCCGAGTTGACGCCGAAGAAACCACCGCCGTTGGTGCCCAGTTGCTTGATCGCAATCTGACTGGCGGCCGGGCCAAGCGGGATCACCTGATCGACGCCTTGCATCGTCACGGCATTCACGTACTGCGCGAAGGTTTGCGGTACGCCCTGCCAGACCAAATACAGCGCCAGCAGCAGGCACAGCGGCAACAAACCGTAGAGGGTGGCGCGGGTCATGTCGACCCAGAAGTTGCCGAGGGTTTTGCTCGACTTGCGGCCGATCCCGCGACACAGGGCAACCAACACGGCGAGGCCGGTGGCGGCGCTGACAAAGTTCTGCACGGTGAGGCCGACCATCTGACTCAGGTAGCTCAGGGTCGCTTCGCCACTGTAAGACTGCCAGTTGGTATTGGTCATAAAGCTGACGGCAGTATTGAACGCTTGCGTCCACTCTTGACCCGGCAGGTTCTGCGGGTTCAGTGGCAAGTGGTCCTGGAACAACAGGATCACGAACAACAGCAAGAAGCCCGCAAGGTTGAAGGCGAGCAAGGCCAGGGTGTATTTCTGCCAGCTCTGTTCGGCCTGCGGATCAACGCCGGCCACCCGATAACAGCCACGCTCCACAGGTCCCAGGATCGGTGTCAGCCAGGTGCGCTGACCTTCCATTACCTTGTAGTAGAACCGCCCGAGGAACGGTGCCGGGATCAGCACCAAGGCAAAGAAGGCCAGGATCAGCCAATAGTCATAACTGTGCATAGCCGCCCCTAGTTCCGGTCCGCGCGCAACAGCGCAACCAACAGATAAATGAACAGCCCCACTGCGAGTAGCAGTGACACCCCGTCCAGAACGCTCATGGAAGTTCTCCGTGTTACGGCGTATTGCCGCGTGTGGAGTGATTGTCGGCAGGGAGGCTGTAAAGGAGCGAGATCGAGGGGGCTGGCTGGGCATAAAGAAAGAGTAAAGAGTGGGTTTATGGGTTTGTTACAGCGGAGTTTTGCAGTGTTTGTTCGGGCCTCTTCGCGAGCAAGCCCGCTCCCACAGGGTTCGGAGTTGTTTGGGCAAACGCAATCCGAATGCGGGAGCGGGCTTGCTCGCGAAGGCGGCATTACAGGCAACAACGCTCCGAACTGGCGCACAAAAAGTGCCCATCCACCACAGAACATCCCCGCTACGACGCCTTTTTACGCTTTACGACTGCTATCACAACGCTGGCACGCCCACTGCAAACGCCCTCCCCCGAAGCTGTCCAAACCGTTCAGGGAGCAAACGAATGAACACACAACTAAAACCCACGCTGGGCACGTTGCACTTGTGGGGCATTGCGGTCGGGCTGGTGATTTCCGGTGAATATTTCGGCTGGAGTTATGGCTGGGGCGTGGCCGGAACACTCGGGTTCCTGGTGACCTCTTTCATGGTCGCCACGATGTACACCTGCTTTATCTTCAGTTTCACCGAACTGACGACGGCGATTCCCCATGCCGGCGGCCCCTTTGCCTACAGCCGCCGTGCCTTTGGCGAGAAAGGCGGATTGATCGCCGGGCTGGCGACGCTGATTGAATTCGTCTTCGCCCCGCCGGCGATTGCACTGGCAATCGGTGCGTACCTGAATGTGCAATTCCCGGCCCTCGACCCGAAACACGCAGCGGTCGGCGCCTACATCGTATTCATGGGTCTGAACATTCTCGGGGTGAAACTGGCCGCAACCTTCGAGTTGATTGTCTGCGTACTGGCCGTGGCGGAACTGCTGGTGTTCATGGGTGTGGTTGCGCCGGCGTTCAGCTTCAGTAACTTCGCACTCAATGGCTGGGCCGGTTCCGATGTGTTCGGGGCGCCGGCGATTGCCGGGATGTTCGCGGCGATTCCTTTCGCCATCTGGTTCTTTCTGGCCATCGAAGGCGCAGCCATGGCCGCGGAAGAGGCCAAAGACCCGAAACGCACAATCCCCAAGGCCTACATCAGCGGCATTCTGAGCCTGGTATTGCTGGCCATGGGCGTGATGTTCTTTGCTGGCGGCGTCGGCGACTGGCGCACCCTCTCGAACATCAACGACCCGCTGCCACAAGCGATGAAAACCGTGGTCGGCGAAAGTTCGGGCTGGTTGCACATGCTGGTATGGATCGGCCTGTTCGGCCTGGTGGCGAGTTTCCACGGGATCATCCTCGGCTACTCGCGGCAGTTTTTCGCCCTTGCCCGCGCCGGCTATCTGCCGGCGTCACTGGCGAAACTGTCGCGCTTCCAGACCCCGCACCGGGCCATCATTGCCGGCGGCGTGATCGGTATTGCGGCAATCTACAGCGACGGCCTGATCAATTTGGGCGGCATGACGCTGACCGCGGCGATGATCACCATGGCGGTGTTCGGCGCGATCGTGATGTACATCATGAGCATGCTCAGCCTGTTCAAACTACGCAAAACCGAACCGAACCTGGAGCGCACCTTCCGCGCGCCGTGCTACCCGTTGGTGCCATTGATTGCGCTGATACTGGCGGTGGTGTGCCTGGTGGCGATGGCCTGGTTCAACACGTTGATCGGGTTGATCTTCCTCGGCTTCATGGCGGTGGGTTTCGTGTATTTCATGCTCACGGCGCAGTTGCGCGCGGATGCGCCGGCAGACGCAATGTTGACCGGACTTTAATCAGGCGCAGTGCAGCTGTCATATCAGGCATAGAATGGAACCACTGCGAAATGAAATCGCTCAAAGTGGTATGCACGATCGATTGGCGAAACCCGCCAATCGGCCTGCCCTCAAGGAGAGCCCTATGCCCTGGTATGCCTGGTTGATTCTGGTCGTTGCAATCGGCTCGATCGTTGGTGGTTTGATGATGTTGCGTGACACCGCCAACAAGGTCGACCTCACCGAAGAGCAACGTAAACGAGTCGCTGAACGCAACGCGGAAGCGGACGCCAAGGATGCGCAGGACCGCTGAAAACAAACCCTGTCATTCCTGATGAATGACAGGGTTTGACGTTTCTACTGCTCCCAATCCGCCTTGGCAATGTGCAAGCCATGCAGCCCTTTGTACGCTGCACGTTCCGGCTGGCTCCAGCCCGCGAGCAACGAATCCTCCAATCGATAAATCTCCACCCCCAGCGGGCGACAGACGCTCAGCGGGTCCTGCGCTTCTGGCCCCCACATGGCCAGCGAAAGATCACCTCCCGGACAAGTCGACAGCGCACACAGCAAATCGATCTCGGCAAAGAACTCCAGGTAATCGCCCTTCTGCGCCGGACAGGCCTTCATGAAGTACATATCGTCATGGTTCAGGCCCGTGCACTGGAAAATGTTCAGCACGTCATGCACGTCGAACTCGGTCAGGCCATGGGGCAACACGGCGCGAGTCAGGTTGGAGTGGCAGTGATGATGAAAATCCTCTCCGGTGAGCATTTTGTTCACGTAGGGATCACAGCGAGTGCCCAGCAAATCGTGCAAGCGGCCGCCATGTTCATCAATGCCATAACCGGCCAGGCTGTCGTCGGTAATGGTCACCAGCGGTCGTAAAAAGGGCAGGTTCGACCAGAGCCGGTCGTGGGTGCTGACATGGGCGCCCTGCAGTTGCCGGGTCCGAGAAGCCCAAAGACGCTCGCGCGGGTCGTTGGCATTCCAGACGTTGAAGTCGCCGACTTGCGGGCCGACCGGCGTGGTCACGCGGAACACGTGCCCGGCCGGTACGTTCCAGGCCCGACCGGTGCGGATCGGCACTTCGAACTGCTCAATCAGCGTACGCCCCTCCTTCGTGTCGCGGATCCGCTCGTAGAAGGCTTTGTCCACCTGCAAGGCCGAGCCTTTGCTGACTTGATAGGCCGCCGGATAGTCTTTGTACATGGCAAGAATCCTCGATCAGTGACGGGAAATCGGTGCAAGCATCTGCAACAGGAGGTGTTCGGAATCGTCCAGATAAAGGCTCATGGCATCCTCGGCTGCGGATTTGTCGCCCTCGGCCAGCAGGTCATGAATCTGTCGGTCGCGAGCCAGCCAAGGCGCCTGAAACCGTGATTCATCGGGAGCGGTGCAGAACGCCAGGCGCAGTTGCGCAACAACGTTGGTGAAAAACTCATCGAACAATGGGCTGCGCAGTAATCCGACGATGTGTTGATGAAACGCCAGGCTATGGGTGCCGACGGCGCGCCAGTCCTCGCGCTCACGGGCAAGTTCGGTGGCCTCCAGCGCCTCGAGCATCCGGACGGACTGGTCGTCGCGAAGTGGCGGGCTGACGCTGATGGCCTGCAACTCCAGGGTGCGCCGAACCTTGAACAGATCCCGCGCATCATCCACGCCCAGCCTGCGCACCATCACGCCCTTGTTGCGCACGTATCGAGTCAGACCATCCTGTCCTAGGCGGTGCAAGGCTTCGCGAATGGTGTTACGGGAGGCGTTGTAGGCAGACACCAGATCGTTTTCCACCAACGCCATGCCAGGCAATAGACGACCGCCAATGATGTCGGCGCGTATCTCCAATGTGATGTGGTCGGCCAGGGACAGTCCACTGTTCATGCTCATCGCCTCGTGATTGTTCAACAATCGTCAACTGACTAATAATCACTATTCGTGCCAGTTCATTCGACGCGGCAGGACGACGTTGGACGCATCTGCATGCTTTTTAGAAGTAGAAGTACAGTCACCATCCAATTTTCATTGGTTAAGATGGCGCATTGTTGCGGAGATTCCAGATGCGTTACTCGCAGGACCATAAAGCCCAGACCCATCAACGCATCATCAAGGAAGCATCAGCGCGATTTCGCCGTGACGGTATCGGCGCGACCGGCTTGCAACCCCTGATGAAAGCATTGGGCTTGACTCACGGCGGTTTCTACTCGCATTTCAAGTCCAAGGACGAACTGGTGGAAAAGGCACTGCAGGCCGCCGGCGAGCAGTGCGACGCCACCTGCGCCGAGCTCTTCGCTCAGGATCGCCCGCTGGAAACGTTCATCGACACCTATCTGTCCGAATGGCACCAGACCACGCCCGATGAAGGCTGCCCGCTGCCGACCATGTCATCGGAACTAGGTCTGCGCGGACAACCCAGTCCAACCTCTGACGTGGTGCTCAATTCAAGGCTCGAACAAGTGCAAGGCACGCTTGAAGGCGAAGATGCCGCCGACCGCAGCATCTTCATCATGTCCGCCCTGGTCGGGGCGTTGCTGCTATCGCGCAGTGTCGAGAACCCAGAACTGGCCCAGCGGATTCTCGACGTGACACGCGAGTTTCTCAAACAGCCCCAGGACTAATCCTGCCAGCGCTTGAACAGCACGCTGGCATTGACCCCGCCAAACCCGAAACCATTGGACAGTGCGTACTCGATCGCCATCGGCCGCGCCTGACCGTGAACGATGTCCACTCCTTGGGCGGCGGGGTCCGGGTTATCGAAGTTGAGGGTGGCCGGCACGATCTGATCGCGAATCGCCAACAACGTGAAGATCGCCTCGATTCCGCCTGCTGCACCCAGCAAATGCCCGGTGGCCGATTTGCTCGATGTCACGGCGATTTTGTTATCCGTGCCGAACAACGCCTTGATGGCCGCCAACTCTCCCAAGTCCCCGACCGGTGTCGAGGTTGCATGAGCATTGAGATGCTGCACCTGCGCCGGCGAAATGCCCGCCTGGGCCAACGCCAGTGACATCGCCTGTTGCGCACCGCTGCCATCCTCGGGACCCGCCGTCAGGTGATAGGCGTCGGCACTGGTGCCGTAACCTACCAGTTCCGCCAGCGGTTGAGCACCGCGGGCCAAGGCATGCTCCAGGGATTCAATCACCAGAAGGCCAGCGCCCTCCCCCATGACAAAGCCATCGCGGTCACTGTCGAACGGCCGCGAGGCACGCTCCGGGGTGTCGTTGTAACCGCTGGACAAGGCACGAGCAGCGGCAAACCCGGCGAGACTGACGCGATCGATCGCCGCTTCCGCACCGCCACATACCGCGATGTCTGCCTCGCCACAACGAATCAACCGCGCCGCATCACCAATCGCTTGGACCCCGGCGGCGCAAGCCGTCACCGGCGCACCCAATGGGCCCTTGAAACCGTGCTGGATCGACACATGACCCGCAGCGAGGTTGACCAGAAATGAGGGAATGGTGAACGGCGACAGGCGTCGCGGCCCACGGCTGTCCGTGGTGCGCACCGCATCCGCTATCGCACCGAAACCACCCACGCCGGAACCAATAATGGTTGCCGTACGCTCCTGGGCATTGGCGTCCGCCGCTTGCCAACCGGCCTGCTCCAGCGCCTGACGCGCCGCTTCCATGGCAAACATAATGAAGCGGTCCATCTTCTTCTGCTCTTTGGGTGGCGTCGCCCGATCCGGGTCAAAACCCGCTTCGGGATCGTCAGCCAGCGTCGGCACTGCGCCCCCGACCTTGGCCGGCAAATCGGCAACCACCTCATCCGGCAAATTACGCAACCCGGAACGCCCGGCCAACAGACGCGACCAAACGGCTTCCACACCAGAACCCAATGGAGACACCAGGCCCATGCCCGTTACAACTACTCGACGATCACTCATACCGCAAATACCTCAAGCCGATTCATGATGCCTCACGTGTAACGCGCGGCGGCCTTACTTTTGGAAAGATTCGGCGCCAGTACATGACGCGCCGCAATGAAGGCATCCCAGTCGGCCGCATCCGTCAACGAAGGAATGGTGATCAACTCACCCTGGTCCAGACCCGACAGCGCCGCATCGACCATCTCCCCAGCTTCCATAACCATATCCGCCGGAATCTGGGTTGCGTCGATACCGGAGCGCTCCCAGATTTCGGTACGTGTTACGCCTGGCAACACGGCCTGCACCTTGACCCCGGTGCCATCCAGTTCGGCGTTCAACGACTGAGTCAGACTTAACACATAAGCCTTGCTGGCGCTGTAAGTGGCATTGAAGCGCTCGGGAAACAAGGCCACCACTGACCCGATATTGATGATCGTACCCCGACCCGCCTTGGCAAAACTGGCGGCCGCTGCCGAGGCCAGTCGCGTGACCGTTGTCACGTTCAGTTGAATCAAGCGTTCCAGTTGATCCATGTCGGCATTGGCCAACAAACCATCCGCTGCAACACCGGCGTTGTTCAGCAGCAGGCTGATACTCGAATCGCTGCGAAGACGCTGCTCAAGCTTCAGCACTTCATCCTTTTGAGTCAGATCCGCCTTGAGCATCTCGACCTGAACGCCATGCTCTGCGCGCAATTTGGTAGCCGCTGCTTCCAGCCGCTCTTGATCACGGGCGACCAATAACAAATCAAAACCACGCGCCGCCAACCGCTCGGCGTAAATCGCACCGATACCGGAAGAAGCACCGGTGACGAGGGCCGTACCTTGGGACTGGACAGAATTCATGACAGTGCTCCTGTGAGATGCCAAAGGGAAAGACAAGCGCCTGAGGCCAGAACGCTTAGCGAAAACCTAATTTATTACAGGCATAATCTTAGCCGTATATGATAGCCATAATTTTTCACGCATCGACGAAAGGCGCACCATGACAGCGTTCGCCACATAGCAAAAAGGCCGGTCAATGACCGGCCCCTGGCGCTGACGTATAAGCTTAGTTCACCTCAAGCTTCTCGCGATTCTTATCCAGAATGGCTTTACCGATTCCCTTCACTTCAAGCAGCTCGTCCACGGACGCAAACGGCCCATTACTCTCACGATAAGCAACAATCGCCTTGGCCTTGGCTTCCCCCACACCAGACAACTCGCGCTGAAGGGTTGGCGCATCGGCCTGATTCAGATCGACCTTGCCGGACTGTGCCGCGGGAGAAACTTCCAGCACCAAGGGTGCAGTGCCAGCCTCTGGCTTGGCCGTCGGTGCAGCAATGGCCGCAATAGAAGCGCTGGTGAGCAGGGCAAAAACCAGAGAGTAGAAGTAGCCAGTACGCATAAATGACGCTCCATGACATCGATTGAGAAAGCAGCTTTTCCAAAGCTACCTCCTAAACTTAGGCGATGTTTGGAGCCTGTCAAAAATGTGTCTGTTGCAGGATATGAAACAATCAGGGTTCGAGACGATGTTTCTGATAGATAGGGTCTCGCTGTAGGTAGACGCTGGAAGCGTCGCGCAGAGTAAACCGCGGAGCGAATGCCACAGGCCCGATCCATGCAAATCAACCCAAACACCGGCATAATAGCCGCCAGCGACTGACCACGATTATGCTGGGCGCTGCGGTCTGAATACGAGGAATCGGAATCAGAAAAACAGGACTTTCAAAAAATCGCACCTGTAACAAATACTCTTCGCAAAATCGATAGAGCTTCCTCAACAAAACAAAAAACGATAAGAAACACCACCTACATCATTATTAATATCAGCTTAAAGGGGAGTATCTGTGAGTGCGTTGAGTTCAAGGTGCGTCACTTTTTTTGATGGTCTCAGAGCCCTTCTCGCACAGATAGCGGTTATTGGGCATGGTTTCGGATTCTTTTTTGGATACTGGAATGGTTTCTTCCCACTAAAGGTTCCATACATCAATCAGTTGCGGTTGTAGGTTTTTTTTCGTCTCTGGATTTCTGATATGCAGAAGCGCAATGACCAACATCAAATACAAGAACTCGGATTATGCTCGATATTTCGCGGACAGATTCTCGAGAATATATTGCACACTGATTCCTTGTTTGCTTTTTGTTGGATGTGTGGATTACGCCTTCTACGTAATTCACCCTGACTTCGAGCTAGGAGAAATTTAAACCTCTCTATATTCCTGCATAACTTATCACTAATACCGTCAATGCCATTTGGCACAATGAGGACCATCTGGAGTTTGATGTTTGAACGGTGGATTTACATAATTTTCAGCGGAATCGTTTTCTTTAAAAAAATGGCTTGTAGGAGCATTTTGCATCTGTATCGGCGCTTACTACACGTTTTTCATCAATGCCAAGGGAGAAGCAGGACATTTTGAATTTATCTGGCTTATTGGTGCAGTCGCGGCTCTCCTCTTCGACAAAGCAACGCAGGTCAGACACCGCAAGCACATCGCGGCGCTATCAATCTTTCTCGCCGCCTTGGCATATATGATCACACTTAATGCATACAACCTCTTTGCCGGAACATTACTTTCCCTCGGGCTTATATTTTTCGCTGCCAACACGAACAATTCGGACGCTAAAGTTCATCCGATAACATCGATGACCCTGGAGGTCCTGGCGGGATATAGCTTTACATTATTTCTAACTCAATACACTGTATTATTCTGGCTGCAGAAATCCGGTTTTTCCGGACTTTCCGGCCTACTACTTTCCTGGCTTGCGTCAAATCTAATAGCATTTGTCATTGCACAACTCACAGAGAAACACCACAAAGTGATATCAGCTAAAACATTACAACTCAGAGACTTTAGGTACAGAAAACTATCGTGATTGGCCGATAATATTCGCGTAATCCTTGAATGATCTATGCCGACATTTTGTCGAGAGAATCTCTAAGTTTTAGGTGATGGTTGTGACTGCACCGGTACCCAGTTCAACGATACTTAGAGCGCCATCCGAAAATGAACATCCAGTGTCTATAAAGAAAGTATTTCCAAGGCGACTGACATTGGGCACAGTAGTGTGGCCAACATACAGCCTGACTATCCCATCGATCACAGCATCGTCCTGACTGTCAAATTTAGTACGAGAGTACAGCGCGATTTTTTTTGCCTGTTCAAGCGCGTTTTGACCACGCTCACCTTTGAGAGCCGCCATGCCGTCTTGCCAATCATCACCCTCAATTAACAGCGGTGCTTGCGCGTGTACGATGCCAACCGTCTCCCCATCTGACAATTCCAATTCAATGGCCATAGGAAGCTCTCGCAATACGGTAGCGATGCTTACCTGCGTAGTGGAGGGTAGTTTGTAAAACCACTCGCCTCCGTTGCGAGAGTGCCTTGCAATATCACCATTGCCGTCCATGCACTCAATAATCATTTGTTCGTGATTACCACGCACGCTATGGAACCAGGTCTTTTTTAACCAATTAAGAACCTGCTCGGATTGCGTACCGCGATCAATGACATCTCCAACCGCGAACAATCGATCATTATCAGTATCAAACTGCACCTGTCTCAGAAGAGCGTGCAGAGTATCAAAATGGCCGTGAATATCGCCTACAACGAAATCACGCCCAGCTTTATTAGCTACAAATGAATGAATAATGCCTGGCATGTCGATATCGCGCATAAAAACCACTAAACAAAGGGAAAGATATTGACGCCCTTGGCGTAAATAAAAAGTAAGCGCTCCATGAACCCCACATTTTAAAGGTGGGGGTCTATGGCTATCTTGGAATTAGCGGCGTGCAGTTCCACGGCAACAAGGCCTCGAAGTCTTCTACGCTCAAGGCTTGTGGCAGGCGCTCAAGTGCGTGGCGCAGCCACGCATAGGGCTCTTGGCCGTTGGCTTTAGCCGTCTCGACCAAACTGTAAAGTTGAGCGCTAGCCATCGCGCCTTTGGGCGTGTCGCTGAACAGCCAGTTCTTGCGCCCGATAACAAAGGGCCTGATCGCACGCTCTGCCGCATTGTTGTCGATCGACAAGTAACCGGCTTCGGCGTAGCGCACCAACTTGATCCAGTTGCTGACCAGGTAGCTGATGGCTTTGCCCAGTGCATTTTGCGCCGTCACTTGTGGCTGGGTTTTCTCCAGCCAAGTGTGCAACTGCGCCAGCACCGGCAGCCTGTTTTGCTGTCGGCTTTCGTGGCGATGTTCATCGCCGACTTCCTTTAAATCTCGCTCGATACCGTACAGCTGGTTGATCAGATTCAGGGCGATATCGGCACGCCAGGTTTTGCCTTTAGGTTGTACTTTTTGCGCTTCCACGAACTTGCGTCGCGCATGTGCCCAACAGCCTAAACGTTCGACACCGGATTGCGCGCCCAAGGCGTTATAACCAGCGTAATCATCGGTCATCAGGTAGCCGCGATAACCTTCGAGCAGGCGCGATGGAACCTCCTGCGCCCGGCTGGTCGAGTAGTCAAAAAGGATCACAGGCTGATCCGGCGGCCCGCCGGTTTGCACCCACATCCAGGATTGGCTGGTGGGCTCTCGATCTGGCTCTTTCATCACCTGTACACGCGTTTCGTCGCAGTGGATGACGCGACTTTCCAGCAGTCGATCCCGCATCAAATTGAGCAAGGGTTGCAGGTGTTCGCCGCACTGGATAACCCAGCGCGCCAAGGTTTGTCGTGGAATATCGACGCCGTGGCGACCGAGTACTTTTTCAAAGCGATGCAGTGGCAGGCCATCGACGTATTTGGTCGTCAGCAACATCGCCAAAACGCTGGGGCTGGTCATGCTCTTTTCGATCAATTGAGCCGGTTTGTCAGCAGTGAGCAGCGCGGTTTCACAGCCACGGCAGGCGTAGACCTTGCGCACATGTTTGATCACGCGGATTTGCATCGGCACGATCTTGATCTGCTCGCTGACTTCCTCGCCAATGCTGTGTTTACGGCAACCGCAGACGCAGGTCAGCTCGTGATCGGGCAGTTCGCGAATGACTTCGATACGCGGAAGATCGGCGGGCAGAGGCTTGCGTTTGCCCCGTCGCTTGGTCGGAGCTACAACCTCTTCTTCAACCGTTTCGTCGACAGACTCGGCCACGCTTTCCGCTTCGTTGAACAAGGCCATTTGCGGGGTCGCGGGATCGGCTGTCTGCTCTGACTTGCGCCCGAAAAGGCGCTGACGCAACAGTGCGTTTTCTTCTTCAAGATGAACGATTTTGCCCTTATCCGACTCGCGCTCACTCAGCATTTGCTCAAGCAGTTGCTTTAGCAAAACAGGGTCGTCAGGAAGGTCTTTGGGCATGGAAATCATGCCCTAGATTATACCGAATCAAGCGACGAATCGAGGCGTCAAAACTTGATGCGGACGGTTGCGCCACAAATCAAAACCGTCCAACAACCAGTTGAGTTCTTGAACCGTCAACACGATGGCTTCATCCGAACAATCCGGCGATATTTTGAAGCGCTCGGACTCCAGCCGCTTTAGCCAAAGGCAGAAGCCGTTGCGCTCCCAGTACAAAATCTTCACTCGGTTTCGAGGCTTGTTTAGGAAGACGAAAAGCACGGGATCGAACACCGCGACTTTGATGTCCAGTTCGACCAAAGCCGAGAGGCCGTCAATGGACTTTCGAAAGTCTACCGGCTTGGGGTAGAGGTACACTTTTTCGACTTTGGCGTCGGGTCGCATCATGATGTGCTGACTCCTGAGAGAATTCGGGAGTGCAGCTTCGAGGATCACCTGCTGGCTTTGAATGTGGGGTTCATGGCGCGCTTACGGTTGAGCATCCATTCCGAGTGATCAAGCGCCAGTTTGGTTATACGAAAGTCCGCTTCCGCGGCTTGGTTAAAAACACCGCGCAGCAGACCACACTGTTTGCCCTGTCGAACCTGTGGATGATGCGAAAACGGCTGTTGAATGCAGGCGAGGTGCGTCTGTGATGCGGACAATGAGCGCTGAAAAAGGGCTATTCAGCAAAAAAACAGCGAACTGAGAGGAGGAAAGGTCTGATTTTCGATTAAGTTGGCGTTTTTTGAACCTCAAACCGCGAGGACGTTAAAAACTGCTGCTTACTTCAGACCTTCCTCTGAAAAAGACTTCCAGATTTGGTGAGATATGCACCTCACATGAACAGAACGGTTGAGCCCCGATGAAACAGATGTCCTTCGCCGATGCCGAGTATGCCGGAAAGCGTAAGCAGACCCGCCGCGAGCGCTTCCTGATCGAGATGGATCAGGTGGTGCCCTGGAAGGGTTTGATTGCCTTGATCGAGCCGTATTATCTGTCAACACCGGTTGAAAACTGACCCACCCTACCGAAGTAAAACTGACCCACCCCGGCGGTGTTTGAGGTCTGTTTATTTCTGTGGCGAGGCCGTTTCTCTCGGCACCACCTGACCTGATTTCAGCTTGTCCTTTAGTCGATAACTCTGTCCGCTGACCTGGACGATATGCGCATGGTGCAGAAGCCGATCCAGCAGCGCAGCGGTCAGTGTTGAGTCGTCGGCGAAGGTCGTTGCCCACTGGCTGAACGGCAAGTTACTGGTCAGCACCAAGCTGCCATGTTCGTACCGTTTGGCGATCACGTTGAAGAACAAGTTGGCTTCGTCACGGCCGAACGGCAAATAGCCGATCTCATCAATCACCAGCAGTTTCGAGCGTTGAACAACGCGACTGAAATACTGAGCCAGGCGCCCTTGATGGTGCGCGGCGACGAGTTGCAAAGTCAGGTCGGCGGCAGAGATGAATCGGGTGGAAATGCCTGCCATGATCGCCCGATGAGCCAGAGCGCTGGCCAAGTGTGTTTTGCCAACGCCCGAAGGCCCCAGCAGTACGACGTTTTCCTTACGCTCGATGAAGGCCAGCCCGGCCAGTTCCAGGATCTGGCTTTGCGGCGCGCCGCTGGCGAATTTGAAGTCGTATTGTTCAACCGTTTTCACCGCCGGCAGCCCGGACTGTTGCAGCAGCGCTTGCCGCCGCCGCTCGTTTCGAGCGCGATCCTCGCTCAGCAGAAGCTGTTCCAGGAAGTCGGCATAGCTCGTTTCTTTTTCGGCCGCTTGCTGGGCCAGTGCCGGCCAGTCCGTCGCAAAAGTGTCCAGCTTGAACTGTTGGCAAAGAGACTCGATACGCAGATGTTGAAGGTTCATGGACGTACCTCAAGCAGTGCCTGATAGACCGAGAGCGGATGCTGCAAGCTTTCCACCGGCATGGGTTGGACGACCGAAATCATGCTGCTCGCCCCCCCTTGGATCTCTGGCAGGGGCAACAAGTGGTGCACTTCGGCATCCAGTCGGTGTTGCGGTATTTCGCCCGTCGTCGCATGTGTTCGGGCGTTGGCGACCTCCATCAACCAAGGGCCGATCTTGCTGTTCGCGACCTCAACGTCCAACAGCAAGTTGACCTGGTTAAGTGACGCGGCCAGTGGCACTACGAAGCTGTTTTCAGGTAGTGGTTGAAGCGCTCGACCTTGCCCTTGGTCTGCGCCCGATAAGGCCGGCAGACTTTCGGTGTGAAGCCGTAGCGCTCTGCCAAATTCAATAGCGCAGGATTCCAGCGGTGCTGACCGGGGCCATAAACATCGCGTTCCTGGATGATGGTTTTGGCGTTGTCGAAGAGTAGCTTTCGCGGCGTACCGCCGAAGAAGCGCAGCGCCTTTTCGATACCGGAACACCAGGCTGCGGAGTCTTCGCGACGGGAGAAAACGACGTAGGTCGCACGGCTCCAGCCCAACGTTGCAACGAATGCCAACAACGGATCGCGGCCACGCCGAATGACGGTGAAGTCCACCTGCATCTGCTCACCGGGCTCGGTTTCAAAGCGAACGACGGCTTCGTTTGCCTTGGATTTCAAGGTCAGCAGAAAGCTGGTGAGGATGGAGTATCCGCCTTCGTAACCCTGTTCGCGGATCTCCCTCAACAGCACGATGGCGGGAATCCAATGGGGTCGAGCGGCTTCTACGCGCTGGCGCAGATAGGCCTCGAAAGGCACAAGCTTGCCCACGCGCTGCGCGCGCGGGCCATAGACGACGAGCTGGCGCTGGGCCTGTAATTTGAGGTGGCGTCGAATGGTATTGCGAGAGCAGCCCACCTGCCGGGCGATGGCCCGAATAGACAAACCCTGACGAATAAGAACACTGATTTCCACGTGTTGCTCCTGGGACAGCATGGGCAGCTCGCAAAAGCTGCATTTTGCCCAAGTGGGTCAGTTTTCAACCGGTAGGGTGGGTCAGTTTTGCATCGGTACTGACAATTATCCAAAGGGTGAAGGCGGTCGTCCGGCGTATCCGTTGCTGGCCATGTTGCGGGTTCATCTGATGCAGAACTGGTTCGGTTACAGCGATCCGGCGATGGAAGAAGCACTTTACGAGACCACGATCCTGCGCCAGTTCTCGGGGCTGCATCTGGATCGGATTCCCGATGAAACCACGATCCTCAACTTCCGGCGCCTACTGGAGAAACATGAGTTGGCGGGCGGGATTTTGCAGGTCATCAACGGTTATCTGGGTGATCGTGGTTTGCTGCTGCGTCACGGCACGGTGGTCGATGCGACGATCATTCATGCGCCGAGTTCGACCAAGAACAAGGACGGTAAACGCGACCCTGAAATGCATCAGACGAAGAAAGGAAACCAATATTTCTTCGGGAGTGCGACCTGAAAGTCGCATGGATTTCTGTTCCGCAGGTTAACGCCCGACGGAACCGATTGTTCCACCACTCGTTCCCTACCCAGACAGGCGTGGCCGGTAACAGCTGGGTCTGAAGCTCTGGGGACAATGTAACCGCCGATATTTCGGTAGGTCGAACCGCGAGGCCAGACTGAATCTGCCAGCATCAAGGCGGAGAGGAGCTAGGGATGAACGGGTACGGCTAACACACGTGAACCTCATATAAACGTCGTCAAAATAGCCAAGCCAAAGATGCTGATAGGCTTGAACCAAAAGGTATGCGGACAGGCAGGGGGTCTTACCGATACCCCCTCGTGGATGTGGTGCCGCCGGCGAAATCGAGGAGCCCGACCCGTTTGGAAATTCATGTGGAACAGGGTAAGCCCGTAGCGCCGCCGTTTTCGGCAGGTGAGCTGTAAAGCAAGCTGTTGGTGCTGCGGGTAAAGGAATGTGGAAAAAGCGAAAGTCGCCCTTTAATGGGGCGAATACAGGTTGAAAGATCATCTGGCGCGAAAGCGAGCAGACTTCCACAAGGTCTTCCATGGCGAAACAACCTGATCAATCGTTGTACGGAGGAAGGCAGATGGTAGTGCTCACACCCCATGCACAAGCAGCGGCGGGCACTGGTGCATCTTCGAACTTCGAGTCGCTCTGGCCCCTATCCTGGTGCCAAATCGAATCGCAAGTGAAACGACTCCAGGTACGTATCGCCAAGGCAACACGAGAAGGCAGATGGGGCAAGGTGCAAGCCTTGCAGCGGCTGCTGACTCGCTCGTACAGCGGCAAGATATTGGCCGTGAAACGAGTGACGGAGAATAGAGGCAAGAGAACACCGGGCGTTGACGGCAAGATCTGGTCAACCCCTTTGGCCAAGTCGAAGGGAGTGCAAGCGTTACAGCATCGGGGCTATTGCCCTCAACCGCTGAGACGTATCTACATACCCAAAAGTAATGGCAAGAAGCGCCCGCTGGGAATTCCAACGATGCGGGATCGCGCAATGCAGGCGCTGTGGAAACTGGCACTTGAGCCGGTTGCAGAAACTCGTGCGGATCCCAACTCGTATGGATTTCGGCCGCAGCGATCCACGGCCGATGCAATCGCACATTGCTTCAATGCACTGGCGAAACGCAGTTCGGCACAGTGGGTACTTGAGGGCGACATTCGAGGCTGCTTTGACAATATCAGTCACGATTGGCTGCTCGCCAACGTACCCATGGATAAAGTGGTTCTGCGTAAGTGGCTTCGAGCCGGGTATGTCGATCAGGGAGCCTTGTTCGCAACGGAGGCAGGAACCCCGCAAGGGGGAATCATCTCCCCGATACTTGCGAATTGGACGTTAGATGGGCTGGAACATGTTGTCCACACAAGTGTGGCTTCGACGGATCGAAAGCGACAGCCATTCAAGATACACGTCGTGAGATATGCCGATGACTTCATCATCACGGGAACTTCGAAGGCTATTCTGCAACATCAGGTTCGACCTGCAATTGAGGCATTCCTGAAGGAGCGAGGCTTGGAACTCTCTGAAGAAAAGACTCACATCACGCATATCTCGCAAGGCTTCGATTTTCTGGGCCAGAACGTACGCAAGTACGCCGGCAAGCTACTCATCACTCCGGCTCGCAAGAGTGTGAAAGCGCTTCTGGATAAGGTCCGGGAAATCACAAACGGAAACAAGGCAGCGACTCAAGCTAACTTGATCCTGGCCCTGAACTCGGTGATCCGGGGGTGGGCCATGTATCATCGCCATGTTGTCGCCGCCAAGCGTTTCGCGTGGATCGACCATCAGATTTGGCGAGTATTATGGCGCTGGGCTGTCCGCCGGCATGCCATGAAAAGTGCCCATTGGGTAAAACAACGATACTTTCGTGTAGTGGGTCAACGGCACTGGGTTTTCGCCAGCAAGGAAAAAGTACGTGGCATGAGTCAACCCGCTTGGCTTTTTGCCGCTGCCAGTGTTTCGATTGTTCGGCATATCAAAATATGCAGTGCAGCGAACCCGTTCGACCCGGCATGGACGTCTTACCTTGAGCGTCGAAGAGCGCATCGTCAGGTAGCCCGGTCTCACTCAGGCTGCTGGAAGGCTTGAGCCGTATGAGGGGTGACTCTCAAGTACGGTTCTTAGGGGAGGCAGGAGTGGTAACACTCCTGCTTTACCCGACTGAAAGCGCACATCGGCGTCGATGCCGAATCCGGCTTGGTGCATAGCCTGGTGGGCACCGCGGCGAATGTAGCGGACGTGACACAGGTCGATCAGTTACTGCACGGCGAGGAAACTTACGTGTGCGGGGATGCGGGTTACACCGGAGTGGACAAACGCCCAGAGCATCAGGACCGCAAGATGATCTGGTCGATAGCCGCCCGGCCCAGCAGCTATAAAAAGCACGCGAAAAAAAGTTTGATCGGGCGCATGCGACGCAAGATCGAATACGCGAACGCGCAGGTGCGGGCCAAGGTTGAACATCCGTTTCGCGTGATCAAGCGCCAGTTTGGTTATACGAAAGTGCGCTTTCGTGGTTTGTCTAAAAACATCGCGCAGCAGACAACGTTGTTCGCTTTGTCGAATTTGTGGATGGTGCGAAAACGGTTGATGGGTATGGGCGAGGTGCGTCTGTAATGCGGGCCAATTGCCCTGAAACAGTGCAATTAGAGGAAGAACCGTGGATTAAGGACAAGAAAGGCCTGATTTTCGCCGACTTATGATTTTTTGAGCCTCAAGTAGTGAGGGCATCAAAAATCGGTGGGTACTTCAGACCTTCCCTAGGTGGTCATATATAGAACATATCCAGTAAAAAGGTAAAGCGTGCTGTTATTTTTGTCTGCTTACTGTTCTTATCGTCAGCGGCTATCATTCGATACGCTTTGGTGTATATAAGTCTATTGAGGAAGATTGTCACAGTAATTTTGATTTGGCTCTACCAAAATGTAAAAAGTCGGGCAATATATCGATAGAATTTTGTCTAGTTTTGAGGTTGGCTCTTCACGCAGTAACTTTACCAGGACAACATCGCCCAGTGTGTTATCTCCTACCTGGCCTGACCGAAAATGCGGGCTGAATTTTGGGTCGTTTTTCTTGCATATACTATTTGTCCATTGCACTTGATCAATGCCAAATCTTTGCTCATTCCCATACAAATTTGCCAACATACCATTCCATTCATAGTGCACAATGGATCTTCCATTTGCATTAGAGATGCCCGTGTGGTCTTCAAATACTATTAGTCGACCCGCTCTTATATCGTCATTATTTGAAATAACACGCATTATTTCCTTCTGCTTCGCCCAGTCAACATAATAGGCTTTATATTGGAGGACCCAGAATGTCAAAGATAACCCGATGATAATACTTAGAAAAGCTTTTCGTATAGAGTCGCTGAAAAAGAGCGCGACTCCTATGGTAATCATAGAGAAGCCAAGAGGCATTAATAGCTGATGTCTAGAATCCCAACTAAAAAACCTTGGTGGATAGGCCAATATCAAATAGGGGAATTCCGCAAGCGCTAATGCAGCCAACCCCAAAGCTATAATAATTAGATTGTTTAGTTTAGATACTGGTTTTTTAAGTGATAAATTTGGACCAGTCAATTTAAACGTGATGAGTGAAAGCAGTCCCCCTAAGAATAACATCCACCAGCGCCACGTATCACTTAGGCTAATGATATCGTCGATCTGTAATTTTAAAGCGTAAGGGATGTTTGAAGCTGAAAACCCTTGATTGTAACCTTTGTATAATCCATACGCCGGAAAGAGAGTGGCTTTTGTGATCCAAAATGCCGGAGGTAATAAAATTAATATCCAGTTTTTAATATAGAATTCGATCTTGGTAAAAAACTTAAAGTCGCGATTTCTGACCGAATATTCAATAAAAGGAACGGCATAGAAAACTAAAAGCGAAGCAGTATTAAAGCTAAATATGAATAAGACTATCGATACAAAGGGCCTGCGTCCCATTTGGGACCAGGCCGTAAAAAAGGCAAGGTAGCACAAGGCGTATGGAAGATTGATAGCCGCTATTCGCGCTGAGTTGAACGGTGCTACGAGGAATAATAAGGTGATTGGGAAAATATAGCCTCGGAATTTTTCACCAGTATTTTCAATAGCCTTAAGTAGAGCATATCCGGCGAGAAAGTAAGATATGAATGTTAGTATTCGATACACTGCTCGAGGAAGGTATGAAAGTACCACGTGCAAGTGGCCTGGCCATGAAAATGGTAGGCCCGCCATTTTAAATTTTTCGATTATTATATCGTTATTTGCTCCCGCTAGAGCCCAGTCATCCCAAAAGATGGAATCAAATAAGAATAAAATCCATAAATGTGCAATGGAATATATTATAAAGAGCGTGCATAATTGTCTAGATTCTGGCTTCAACCAATAGCCCACGACTTTCCCCAATAGTTCGTATGTATTTTTTTGAAGCATACCGGATGTTAACTGGCTAGTCAAAACTTGAGGTGACCTCCAAAAGGATTGGATACATGGTTAATTGGGCGTGCTAAAAAATATGAATATGCATTTGTTAGCCGAGCTCGAGCCGAGCCATTTAAGAAACTGTATGATGATTATCGTGGAGAAGCCCCGGAAAGCTACGATAATCATCAGAACCAATATTTAGACTGGTCAGTGAGAGCTGTCAGGAGAGAGGTAAGCTTCCAGAAAGTCTCAGAAAGCACAAGTTATGGCGCGTGATAGAATCTCAACAATTCGAAACTGCTGTTCCTCGGTTAGACCGACCCAGAGCGGCAATCGTAGAAGCCGTTCTGACTGATAGTCGGTAATTTCCATCGACCCATGCACTCTGCCGTAACGCTTTCCAGCAGGAGAAGAATGAAGCGGGACATAATGAAATACAGAATAAATTTCTTCGCGCTTCAGTTCTGAAAGTACTGCTTGCCGATCAACTTCAGGTGCGAGCAGTATGTAGTACATATGGGCGTTATGCTTACAGTCGGCTGGGATGATTGGCCGACGAAGCAATCCCAATGTTTCGAGTGGGGCCAACGCAATGTGGTAGATATTCCATGTTGTCAGCCTCGCCTGGGTAATTGATTTGGCCTCTTCCAACTGCGCCCAAAGAAACGCCGCTATCAATTCGCCTGGCAAAAATGAAGAACCGACTTCCTGCCAAGTATATTTGTCGACTTCCCCGCGGAAAAAACGGCTGCGGTCTGTACCTTTTTCCCTAATTATTTCTGCACGTAAAGAGAGCTCTGGGTCGTTAACCAGCAAAGCCCCTCCTTCGCCGGAGATTACATTTTTGGTCTCATGGAAGCTAAAGGCCCCAAGGTCTCCGATGCTCCCTAATGCACGACCTTTGTAGGCGGACATGACCCCCTGAGCCGCGTCTTCTACGACTTTTAATCCATGCTTACGCGCTAGCGACATGATTGTGTCCATCTCGCAGGCTACCCCTGCATAATGGACCGCGACGATAGCCTTGGTGCGCGGAGTGATAGCTGCTTCAATCAGTGACTCATTCAGATTAAGCGTGTCTTCCCGAATGTCAACGAAGACTGGCACAGCCCCACGCAAAACGAATGCATTGGCCGTGGATACGAAGGTGTACGACGGCATAATTATTTCGTCACCGGGTTGGAGATTGAGCAGCAACGCTGTCATTTCCAGCGCTGCGGTGCAGGAGTGGGTTAGTAGCGCTTTATCACAACCGGTACTTTGCTCAATCCAGCGGTGACAACGCTTCGTGAAGGGGCCATCCCCCGCTAGCATGTTGCCAAATTTGGCCTCTGCGATGTAATAGAGTTCCTTTCCCGTCATGTATGGACGGTTGAATAGGATCCTTTCATTCCTCACTGCAAATCTCCTTAGCCCTTCAGTTGCCTAACAGTGGTTTGGAAGCCGTTGCATCACTTAGGCATCTCAGTTTGATGTTGGTTTGCAAACCTCCGCGATTATTGCATATCCTCAGGGATGTGTAGACTTTTCAATTGTGATTCGATGTCCACATGCTGGTTCGAGAACACGGCATGACAGGGGCATTCGTTTTTCTCATCAGGCGAACATCTGTATGTTGTTCAGGATGCTTTTTGATGGACAAGGTCCTCAGTGTCCGGGACCGAGGTACTCATATCTTGCAAGCCAATAAACACGATCAAGGTGGTAGCATCGCTGCCGTTCTCGAGAGATATTGATCCCGTAGCGAGTCGATGCTGGCGCGAATCTTGCGCTAACTCCATAATGACTACCCCTGAGGCTGCGATTGGCCTATTAGATCAATTTATCTTGGAATAGAGATGTGAATGTAGAGTCGGATAAGCCTCAAAGCCCTTTTTTTTCGGTGATCGTCCCAGTTTACCGCGCCCAAAACACGATACGCGATCTGTGCTGTCGACTAGTAAAGGTGCTGGAACCCATGGGCTTCCCATTTGAGTTGATTTTTGTCGAAGACGTTGGCGGCGATCAGTCGTGGGCCGTTATTCAAGAGATTGCCAGATCCGATTCCCGTGTATACGGAATACAGCTAAGTCGAAATTTTGGCCAGCATGCGGCAACCATTTGTGGATTTTCTCAAGCTAAGGGAGAATGGATTGTTACGTTAGATGACGATTTGGAACAGGCTCCAGAAAGTTTACCCGCTCTGCTGGAAAAGGCATTCGAAGGGTTTGACCTAGTGTATGGGGTTTACCGTGAGCGAACACACAGCAAATGGAGGAATCTAACGTCCGCATTCGCTAGGTGGATGTTTAATAAGGCAATCCCATCGTTAAACTATTCCTACACTAGCTATAGAGTTATTCGAGGCGATGTCGCCCGTACCTTGATTCAGTTTGATTCCCCGTATCCATTTGTCGATGGTTATCTATCTTGGGTGACCAACAATTACGCCACTGTTGAAATTCCGCACGAATCGCGGCCTTTTGGCGAGAGCAATTATACGTTCAAAAAGCTGTTTACCCACACTGTCAATATTTTTGTCACCTTTTCGGACATTCCTCTACGACTTGCCACTTGGCTAGGTTTCGTCGCTTTTTTTGTTGGTATCGGCTGGCTACTAGTTATCTTCTCCAGCTTTTTGGCGGGTAGAGTTACTGTTTCAGGCTACGCGTCTCTTATGGCCGGTGTACTGGCGTTTGGTGGTATTCAATTACTTGTTCTCGGGATATTTGGAGAGTACTTGGGGCGTATTAATTTCAAATCTTCTAAGAAGCCATTATATTTAATTGGAGGTGATACGAAAAATATAGGGCACCCAATTGAACACCGAAATCGAAACTAGTGAAGAATTTCGCAAAAATTATCCCGCCAATAGTGACAGCAGCATAAGTCAGGACCAAAAGCGCAGGGTTTTAGGCAGCATACCAAGGGTAAACAAAGTATGAGAATAGTTCTTTTATGGGGAATGGATTACAGCAATGTCCTCGACAGTGCTGACGGCGTGCATGCTGCCTATGTAATAACACCAACTGCAGAGGCGCTTTATCCAAAGCATAAGCAGTTAAGACTTAACAAAAGACTAGGTAATAGGGCGCTGGGTGTGTCCTATTGCCAAGACGAATTGGCAGAGAAAATATCGTTAATAGCACCCGATGTTATAATTTCGATGGGGTGGAGGCGTGTCCTAAGTGAAAGTTTTCTTTTTAAGTTTCAGGACAAAGTTGTCGTAAATGTACATCCAGCTATACTACCCCAGTACAAGGGTTATCACACGGAACCCTATGTGATAATCAACGCCGAGTCTGAGCATGGAATCACTGCTCATTTAATGACGGACGGGCTAGATGATGGAGACATCATCCACCAAACTAAATTCCCTGTATCTAATTTTAGTACGACTCGATCTATAAAGCATCAAGCCCACGCACACATGCCTGTATTCATTGAAGAATTGGTCAGGTTGCTTTCAAATAACGATTTTCAACGGACACCTCAAGATCCATCGTTAACCAAAATGATCGCTCCTAGGCGCAACCCTGATGACTCTCTACTTGACCCAACAAGATCCTTAGAGCAACTATATAATGTTATACGTGCTTGCGATGTAGATCTTTTTCCTGCTTTTTTTTACGTCGACGGTCAGAAGGTTTTTGTAACTATCCGTCGTGCACAAGACGCGCCACGAGAAAACGAGTTTGACATTTGATATTGAGGGAAAATCGTATGGCGATGGAGTCGAGAATAGTTTTTGAGCGTCGCGCTGTAACGATTCTTTACAAGGCCGTCTGTGCCCACCCAATTCAGGGAGTATTTTTGCTGCCTGCAAATATCTGCCCAATTGTACCAATGGCCCTATACAAAGCGGGAAGGCAGTTCGAATTCATCGACATAGCTGCCGATACCATGTGTCTTGACCATGAAGCAGTCCTTAGGCGTTGGCAGCACGATAAAAAACGGCCCGCAGGTTTGATATATGTAAGATCGTATGGAGCTATATTCAGTACGACTGATTTATTTAAGGATATAAAATCTATTAGTCCGGGTGCTCTTATTGTTGACGATCGTTGTTTGTCCCCTCCATCTTTGAATAATCGACTGTCTCCGAATACGGACATTGAGCTCTACAGCACTGGCTATGCAAAATATGTTGACTTAGGCAGTGGCGGCGTCGGTATTTTAGATAGAAGCCTAGGATACGCGGATATTAAGTCCGAGTTCAAGCAGGCTGACCTCATGAGGTTAATTGCGGCGTACAAGGTTGCTTTGACAACCCGAACCCCATTTTCGTATTTGGATGGGGATTGGCTTGAAACAAATTCTCCTGAAGTAGAATGGGACGTATATAAGGCGAAGGTTGATAAGGAATACAGCATTGCCACAGTTTTGAAGAGTGCTATTAATCGTATTTACACTGAGCTCATCCCTTCACGGGTTCAATTCCCTTCTGTGTTCCAGGATTGGCGATTTAATATCTATGTTCGTGATAAAGATAGGGTGCTTCAAGCTATTAGGGATCAGGGTTTTTTTGCCAGTGGTCATTACGAATCCCTGGCGGGACCATTGGGGTCTGGGCTTGCGCCAAATGCGGAAAAACTTTCTCGGCATGTGATAAACCTTTTCAATGATCGTTATTTCAATATCGAGCAGGCGTTGAAGTTGGCTCGATTTCTATCTGATTTTAAGCCGCTACAAGCGGAGTTTTTTTGAAATGAAAACTGTCGTGGTTCTTCAGTCTAACTATATTCCATGGAAAGGCTATTTTGATCTTATTCATGATGCAGACTATTTTATTTTTTATGATGATCTTCAGTTTACGAAGAATGACTGGCGAAATCGCAATCTAATAAAAGGTCACACGGGCCCTCAATGGCTAACCATACCCGTGGGCAGTGATGCTCAACGGCTGATAACCGAGGTAAAACTTATCGACCTGAGGTGGCAGGTCAAGCATTGGAAAACTATTGAACAACAGTACAGTAAAGCCCCCTATTTTCTAACCTACAAAGATTTCTTCGAGGAGATTTATCTCGCTCGCGCTTGGACGAATCTTTCTGAGTTAAATCAACATATTATACGTAGAATTTCGACGGAGCTTCTAGGGATTAAGACGATTTTCCAAGACTCCCGGGATTACATGGTCACCGGCAAAAAGCTAGATCGGCTAATGGATCTGCTGGTTAAAGCTGGAACCCAGCGATATGTATCAGGACCCGCCGCGAAAGACTACATCAATTCCGATAGGTTCTCTGAGCTAAATATCGAATTGGTTTGGAAGAACTACGGTGGATATCCGCAATATGCACAGCGCTTCCCTCCGTTTGAGCACGGTGTTTCAATAATCGACCTGTTATTCAATGTCGGTCCTGAGGCTGCATGGTACATCTGGGGGTGGCGTGAAGATGTTCAGACCGGAGAAAAATCGTCGTAACGGGTAGTCCTATGTTGGTGGGCGCCTTTAAAATTGGCGGGTTTAAGACTGATGATAGTATGAAGAAATATTTTTTGAATATTGACAGAGTCCATGCTGGTCAGCTGGTTAGATACGGTGCTGTAGGTGTGTTAACAAATGGGCTCGGCTATGCACTGTTTTTACTTATCTTGTGGGTAGGAGGCGGGCATAAATTTGCGGCTTCATTTACTTATATGATGGGGGTGGTATTCAGTTTTTGGCTTAATCGCGCATTGGTGTTCAATAGTAACCTGTCCGTAGGGGTAGGTACCATTCGTCTTGGTGCTATGATTTTGGTCGGGTATCTAATTAATATATCGATATTGTATGGGGGGACTGACCTGATGGGGATCTCACCGTGGTTTACTCAGATGGCGGCTATTGTCATCGTGTCTGTTTTCTTTTATTTGGCTAATAAATTTTATGTTCATAGGGGGGCTGCGGTATGAAGGTTCGTATTAAGAGTCGACGTTTCGTGATTTTTTTATATTCATCCTTCAGTTTTTTTTCTGGAGTTATCTGGAGTTTGATGAACATAATGCCCCCGTTCGTTAGGGGCTTTGTTTTTCGTATTTCATTCAAGCGCTTTGGCAAAAACTGTCTGTTGGATTACCAGTGTTTTGTAAGATATCCTTGGAGGGTGTCCATTGGTGATAACGTCGATATAAATCGTGGCTGTGAGTTATACTCATCGATGCAGACAGAGCTCGGGTTTATTACGCTGGAAGATAATGTTGTTTTGGGTCCGGGCGTCGTGATATTTTCATCTGGGCACGATTACTCGTTATTGGATCTTCCTGATATATCTGCTCCTGTAACTATATGTCGCTATGCTTGGGTAGGTGGTAGAACAATTATTTTACCTGGGGTCATTATTGGTGAGGGTACAGTGATTGGTGCGGGATCTGTGGTAACGAAAAGCATTCCGGCTTATTGTGTGGCTGTTGGGAATCCTGCGAAGGTCATAAAAAAAAGAGAACTCAGTTCACTAGGGAAGGTCTGAAGTACCCACCGATTATTTATGCCCTCTCTGCGTGAGGTTCAGAAAACGCCGATTCGGTCGAAAATCAAACCTTTCCACTCTTTAATACATGATTTTTCCTCTAATCGCGCTGTTTCAGGGCGATTAGCCCGCATTACAGGCGCACCTCTCCTGCATTCAACAATCGTTTTCGCACCATCCACAGGTTCGACAAGGCGAACAACGTCGTCTGCTGAGCGATGTTTTGTATGCGATCCATGAACCTCACCTACTTCAGGATGGGATAACGGTTTACCGTGTCATTTCCGGTGAGCAGTTCCACGGTAGTAAGGCTTCAAAGTCCTCTACCGACTGCGCATGCGGGAGCCGTTCAAGTACGTGGCGCAGCCACGTATAGGGTTTTTGGCCGTTGATCTTTGCGGTCTCGACCAAGCTGTAGATCTGAGCACTGGCGTTAGCGCCCTTGGGCGTATCGCTGAACAGCCATGCCTTGCGTCCTATAACAAACGGTTTTATTGCGCGCTCGGCTCTATTGTTGTCTATGGTAAAAAACCAGCCTCCACGTAACGTTTCAGCCGGCTCCAATTGTTGGCCAGATAATTAACAACCTTACCCAGCATGCTTTGCGGTGTCACTTGGGGCTGCGTTTTTATCCAGCCAGCTTTTCAACTGCGCCAGAATCGGCAGGCTCTTTTCCTGACGGGCAATAAAACGCTGCTCATCGCTGACGCCCTTGAGTTCACGCTCAATACCGTACGGCTTGTTGATCATTGTCAGCGCCATATCGGCACGTCCCGTTTTACCCTTGGGCTGCACTTTTTGCGCGTCGACGAACTTGCGTCGGGCATGGGCCATGCACGCCAGGCGTTCTACACCGGGTTGCAACGCCAACGCGTTGTAACCCGCGTAATCATCGGTCATGACATAGCCCCGATAACTTTCCAGCAGGCGCAACGGCACGTCCTGCGCCCGGCTGGAGGTGTAGTCGAACAGCACGACTTTCCGATCCGGCGGCCCGCTGGCCTGCACCCACATCCAGGATTGACTGGTCGGGTCTCGATCAGGTTCTTTCAGTACCTGGACGCGAGTTTCATCACAGTGGATCACCGGGCTTTCCAGCAGCCGGTCGCGCATCAGATTCAGCAGCGGTTGCAAGTGTTCGCCGCACGGGATCACCCAGCGCGCGAGGGTCTGACGCGGGATCTCTACGCCGTGTAGGCTCAATACCGTCTCGAAACGATGCAGCGGCAAACCGTCGACATACTTGGTGGTCAGCAACATCGCCAGAACACTCGGACTGGCCATGCTTTTTTCGATCAATTGAGCGGGTTTGTCAGCCGTGACCGGCGCCGTTTCACAACCACGGCAGCCATAGACTTTACGGATATGTTTGATGACCCTGATCTGCATCGGCACGATGTCCAGCTGCTCGCTGGTTTCTTCACTAATCACATGCTTACGGCAACCGCAGGCACAGGTCAGATCGTGTTCGGGCAGCTCGTGGATGACTTCGATACGCGGCAGTTCAGCCGACAACGGTTTACGCTTGCCGCGACGCGGGGCTGGAGCAACGACTTCCTCTTCGGCATCGCCGACGATGGGCATCGGCTCGCTTTCGGGTTCGTTGAACAGGGCCAGTTGTGGTGTGTTGGGCTCAACCGTTTGCTCGGACTTACGACCAAATATACGGCGCGCAGCAACTTGATCTACTCTTTAAGATCCACGATATGGATCTGGTAAGCCTCTTTGACTTCTTGATCACGTGCACGTGCTTTGTACGTCTCAAGCAGCATTGCTGGAGACGAATTGGGTCATCAGGAAGGTTGTCGGGCATGGATCGCATGCCCTGGATTTTACCTGTCAGGCGACGAATCTTGGAGTTAAAACCTTGTGAGGACGGTTGCGCCAGAGATCAAAACCATCCAGTAGCCAGTTCAGTTCCTGAACCGTCAGAACAATAGCCTCGTCCACCTCATCGGGAGAAATATTGAAGCGCTCGGACTCCAGGCGCTTAAGCCAAAGGCAAAAGCCGTTGCGCTCCCAATACAAAATCTTCACTCGGTTTCGCGGTTTGTTGAGGAAGGCGAAAAGCACGGGATCGAACACCGCGACTTTGATGTCCAGTTCGACCAAAGCCGAGAGGCCGTCAATGGACTTTCGAAAGTCTACCGGCTTGGGGTAGAGGTACACTTTTTCGACTTTGGCGTCGGGTCGCATCATGATGTGCTGACTCCTGAGAGAATTCGGGAGTGCAGCTTCGAGGATCCGGCATTTTTCAAGGTAGTTGTCGCGTCAACCGTTCAACTATGCCGCTCTTTTCTCGTCCTGCTGCTCCCGATCCGGATTCAGCATCACCGCTCCTATCGGCTCCCAGTTCCGCGTCTGGCCTGACCAACGTTCCGGGCTTTTCTTGCGCGCTCGCTGGTACAGTTCATGCCGCCGCGCCAGGATCTGGTGGTCCAGCCCTCGATGCCGCTCCGTCGGTGTCACGAACCGGATCCGGCTATGCCGGTGCTCGTTGTTGTACCAACGCATAAAATCTCTCACCCAAGCGCGTGCGGCGTCCAAGCTGGCAAAACCCTCCTGCGGCCATTGCGGGCAATATTTCAGTGTTCTAAACAGCGACTCCGAGTACGGATTGTCGTTGCTCACTCGCGGTCGGCCACGGGACGGCGTGATGCCCAGGTCGTACATCTTGCTCAACAGCGTCAGCGATTTCATCGGCGCACCATTGTCCGAGTGCAGCACCAGCGGCTCGTGTAAACACTGCTCGCCGATCACGCTGCGTTGCAGCAGCGCAGCCGCTTTTTCGCCGCTTTCTTCTTCGTAAACTTCCCAGCCCACGGCCTTGCGGCTGTAAATATCTTCGATCAAATACAGGTAGTAGTACTTGCCGCGTATCAGCGACGGCAAATACGTGATGTCCCACGACCACACCTGATTGGGCGCTTTGGCGACATGCGTCGTCGGTGCCGCATGCCGTCTGGGTCGCTGGCTACGGTCCCGATGATGTTGCTGACCGGCTGCACGCAGGATGCGATAAAACGTCGCTTCCGACGCCAGATAACGCCCCTCGTCAGCCAGCCTCGGCACGATCTGACTCGGCGGCAAATGGGCATACGCCGGGCTGTTACACAGGGTCACGATCGCTTGTCGTTCGATCTCGCTCAACGCATTACGCGGCGTGGGCCGCACGGTGGTTGTGCGGGCATCGGCTTGAACATCCTCACTCTGCGTCCATCGCTGCAAGGTTCTGAGCGACAGCCCCACCTCCTGGCACGCTCTGATTTTTCGAGCACCGGCCACGATGGCTTCGATCAACCAAGCCACCAACAACTGCCGTTCCGGCAAAGAGGTCAGGTGTCCTCGTTGTCGATCCCCCAGTAATCGTTGAGCTTTTTTCGCAGCACCAACAACGCGGCGGTCTCGGCCAGCGCCTTGTCTTTACGCAGCAGTTCGCGCTCAAGTTGCTGAATACGTTTCTTGTCCTTGCGAGATTGTTCGCGGTCGACCTTTTGTTGGTTCTGAACACTCTGCTGCCCCGTGATACAGGCTTGGCGCCAGGCGCTGACGTGTTCGGGGTACAGACCTTTTCGTCGGCAGTACTCACCCAGTTCGAGCTGCGACAGACCGGCGGTTTCAAGGACGACAGCGAACCGGGCTTCAGCAGACCAGTTCTCGGGGAGTGGCTTGTCTTCAGGCACTGCGCTTCCTTCAGAACTGACCTTCTTGCGCCAGTTGGACAAAGACATTTCGCTAACCCCTTCACGCCGGGAAACCTCGGCCATCGTCAGGTTCAGCGGGGGAAGCAGCATCTTGAGTAATGCGGCTTTGCGTTCAGGTGAATAGTACGGCACGACCAGTCTCTTTCCGTCCCCGATATGCTTTTTCAGGAAAATTCGGAGAGGCGACAACTATCCTGACACCGGGGGGATCAACTGCTGGCTTTGAATGTGGGGTTCATGGAGCGCTTACAATAAAAAAAGCGTAACCGTCCGAACTACACCGCCTTGCATCTCAGACCTTAATCTCCTTTAACCATTGGTTGACACGCTCCCATTCAAAAACCGTTGGATCGAAGGTACCGCCATGCCACTCCAGCATGTCTTCATGCTCTGGGTGGTCAGGGTCAGCCATCACTTCAAGGAAGTCGGCATAACCCGGCCCACCGCCGATATCCTCCGGCGGGCAAGCATTGGCGCCGTCGACGCAATACGGAACTTGAGGACAGGCTCCAGCGGGCAATTTCTTTTCGACTTTGATCCGGTGATCCCAGCCGTCGCCAAAGTCGTAGACGTAGCGGAACGTCTTTTTCCCGTTCAACGCTTTGATCAGAGTCTTGCGGGTTTCCGGGTTCACGGGTGGGCCCCACCCATCTGAGTCGGGAGTACCGTAATTTTCACCGGCAATTTCAAACTCATGCATATGGCCTCCCTCCCAGCCCATCGCGAACTGGATCACCGTGTGCAATTTGCCCAAGGTGATGTTCTCGGGCACCGCCACACGGCGCCAGATGGCAGGTTCGATCCACTTCAATTCAATGTGCAGTAGCAACAAATCAGGTTCGGGTTTTGGCAAGCGAACAGTTTTAACCATGGATCAGGCGGCCTCGCAGAGTTCCGTGGGGGTGAGGGAAACGTTCCAGGGCAGCAGTTCGTCGACCCGATTGATCGGGTGCTCGGCGATGCGCTCCAGCACGTGTGTCAAATAGGCTTGCGGGTTCAGGTCGTTGAGTTTGGCCGAACCCACCAGGCTGTAAATCGCAGCCGCTCGTTCTCCGCCGACATCGGAACCGGCAAACAGGTAATTTTTGCGACCCAATGCGACGGCGCGCAATGCGCGTTCGGCGGCATTGTTGTCGATTTCGATCCGGCCGTCATCGCAGTAGCGCGTCAGCGCCTGCCACCGATTGAGGGCATAGAGGATCGCACCGCCCAATGCCGATTTTTTCGACAATTGAGTCAGCGTCTGGTTAAGCCACGCGTGTAGTTGTTCCAGCAGCGGACTTGCTCGGCTTTGCCGAACCGCTTTTCGCAGGTTGGGCGGTTGCCCTCGAATCTCGCTTTCGATGGCATACAAAGCCGCAATCCGTTGCAGCGCCTCGGCGGCAAGTGGTGAAGCCAGGTCTTTGTAGACATCGTAAAAACTTGCGGCGGGCGTGAGCCCAACAAGCGGCTTCCTCAATAGTGCCCGTGGCATACAGCTGAGCAAAACCGGCATAGCCGTCAGCCTGCAAGATCCCGCTGAAGCGCTTGAGATGAGCTCGAGGATGTTGCCCCTTACGATCTGGCGAGTAGGCAAACCATACCGCCGCCGGTGTCGAGTCACCCGCAGGTCGGTCGTCCCGCACGTACGTCCACAGGCGAGCCGTTTTGGTCTTGCCGTTGCCCGGCGCGAGCACGCCAATCGGCGTGTCGTCGGCATGGACTTTGTGACCGCTCATGACATGGCGTTCAAGGGCGCTGATCAGCGGCCTGATTAATTGACTGCTCTGGCCGACCCAGTCGGCCAGGGTTGAGCGCTCCAGCTCCACGCCCTCACGGGCGTAAATCTCGGATTGCCGATACAGCGGCAAATGGTCAACAAACTTGGAGACCAGCACGTGGGCCAGTAGCCCAGGGCCTGCAAGGCCTCGGACTATCGGGCGACTCGGTGCCGGCACCTGAGCGATGTGCTCGCAACAGCGGCAAACCAGCTTCGGGCGAACATGGCGGATCACTTTGAAACGCGCCGGGACGTACTCCAGCACCTCAGACACATCCTCGCCCAAATGGCGAAGTTTCCCACCGCAGCCAGAACATTTTGATTCGGGCTGATGGACGTGAATTTCGCGAGGCAAGTGTTCAGGTAATGGCTTGCGCCGAGAGACAGGGCGAGATGGCGGTTCGGTTGGCAGTGTCAGTTCAGTCTGGCTGACGTCCAGTTCTTCGAGGCTCAGCTGGAGCTGGTCGATCATCGCTTCCAGTTGCTCGGAGCTGCGACCGAACTGCGTGCGACGCAGCTTGGCGATCATCATCTTCAAGCGCTCAATCTCTGTGCGCTGGGCAGCGACCAGCGCCTTCAAGACTTGAAGATCATTCGGCAGGGAGTCGGTCACGAGAGTCATGACCGAATATTACCGGGGTTTTTCAGCGCGGCAAGTCAGACAGCGAGGACAGGCGCTGTGCGAATTGGCCTGCGCCAATCAATGCCCTCCAACAGCATCGACAACTGCGCGGTCGTCAGCGACACGCTGCCGCTGGTTGCTTGCGGCCAGACAAAGCGTCCTTGCTCCAATCGTTTGCAAAACAGGCACAAACCGTCGCCATCCCACCACAACAATTTGATCCGGTCACCGCGTCGTCCGCGAAAGGCGAAGATCTGACCGGAGAAGGGATCGGCTTTCAGTTGAATCTGCACCAAGGCCGCCAATCCATCGAAGCCACGGCGCATGTCCGTGACGCCGGCGGCTATCCAGATACAGGTTCCAGCGGGCGGGGTAATCATCGCAATAACTGCTGTAAGACGAGTTGCAGCGTCTGCGGATTTGGCGTGCCCGTGATACGCAGCTTGGCTTTTCCTACCTCAACTGCGATCTCGGAATAACACTCTGCCTGTGGCTGGACGACTTGCGGCAGATCCATTGGCGCCTCGATCACCTGGACTGGCAAAAGCGTTGCACTCTGACTAACCGGGCCGAATAGTCCTTCTTGGTATTGCTGCCGCCAGCGAAATACCAGGTTGGCATTGACGTCATGTTCGCGAGCGATCAACGACACGGAGGCGCCAGGTTGGAAAGTGGCTTCAACGACTTGGCGTTTAAAGTCCAACGGAAAGTTGGGGCGGCGACCGGCTCGTAAGCGCTCCATAAACCCCACCGGCTTCAGGCTGGTTGGCGCGCTTAATCAGGCGATACTCAGATGCACCCAGCGTGGCCGTAGTACTAAGTCAGGTATCAGGATTGGATGCATGCCCCACTTGAGTTCTCACCCCAAATAACCGGTCGGCTATCTGTCGACCCCGCTCCAGCCCTTCCTCCGTCAACCAGATCGATTTCTTCTTGTTCACCGGATCACTGATGAAACCATGTTCATGCAATCGATTCATGGTCTCGAAGTCGAACCCTTTCCAGGCATTGCCTTTGTCGGAACTGAAGGTTGCCAACAGGGCAAGCACGGCGTCTTCAATCAGTTTATCGTCGTATTCCATGATCGTTGCTCCGCTCATATTTGACAGGCATCGTCGAGTTTGTGATGGACAGTCCATAATCCCACCGACTCCCATCTGAGTAGTGCGCTCAGCTAGGCGATATCGGCGAGCAGTTCCATGGCAACAAAGCTTCGTAATCTTCAACCGAAGCCGCCATTGGCAGGCGCTCAAGTGCGTGGCGCAGCCACGCATAGGGCTCTTGGCCGTTGGCTTTAGCAGTCTCGACCAAACTGTAAAGTTGAGCACTGGCCGTCGCACCTTTGGGTGTGTCGCTGAACAACCAGTTCTTTCTTCCGATAACAAAGGGGCGGATTGCACGTTCGGCGGCGTTGTTATCGATCGGCAAGTAGCCTTCCTCGATATACCGTTCCAGCTTGTACCAGTTGCTCGCTAGATAGCTGATGGCTTTGCCCAAGGCGTTCTGAGCAGTGACCTGTGGTTGTGTCTTTTCAATCCAGCTCTTCAACTGAGCCAGGATCGGCAGGCTTTGTTCGTGACGCCCGGTTTTACGTTCAGCGTCGCCGCTAGCCTTGAGGTCGCGTTCGATCCCATAAAGCTTGTTGATCAGGTTTAGCGCGATATCAGCGCGCCCGGTCTTGCCTTTGGGCTGCACTTTTTGTGCTTCAACGAACTTGCGCCGTGCGTGAGCCCAGCAGCCTAGGCGATCAACTCCAGCCCGCACGCCCAGCGCGTTGTAACCGGCGTAATCATCGGTCATCACATAGCCGCAATAGCCATCGAGCAGGCGCATCGGTACCTCCTGCGCTCGGCTGGTGGAGTAGTCGAAAAGGATTACGGGCTTGTCGGGCGGGCCGCCGGTTTGCACCCACATCCAGGACTGGCTGCTCGGCTCTCGGTCGGGCTCCTTCAGCACCTGCACACGTGTTTCATCGCAGTGGATGACGCGACTGGTCAACAGGCTATCGCGCATTAAATTCAGCAGCGGTTGGAAGTGCTCGCCGCACTGGATAACCCATCGAGCCAGGGTCTGGCGCGGGATATCGATGCCATGCCGGCCCAGTACTTTTTCAAAGCGGTGAAGGGGCAAGCCATCCACGTACTTGGTGGTCAGCAGCATCGCCAGAACACTGGGGCTTGCCATACTTTTTTCAATCAGTCGAGCCGGCTTGTCCGCAGTGACTGGTGCCGTTTCGCAGTCGCGGCAACCGTAGACTTTACGAACGTGTTTGATCACCCGGATCTGCATCGGCACGATTTCAAGTTGCTCGCTGACTTCCTCGCCAATGGCGTGTTTGCGGCAGCCGCAGACGCAAGTCAGTTCGTGCTCGGGAAGCTCGTGGATGACTTCGATACGTGGCAGGTCGGCAGGTAGCGGTTTGCGTTTGCCGCGGCGCTTGGCGGGTGCGACGACCTCTTCTTCAGCGTCTTCGCCGACAGGCTCGGCGATGCTTTCCGCTTCGTTGAAAAGGGCTAGCTGCGGTGTGGCCGGATCGGCTGTTTGCTCGGACTTGCGTCCGAACAAACGCTGGCGCAGCAGCGCGTTTTCTTCTTCAAGATGAACAATGCGGCCCTTATTTGTCAGTACCGATGCAAAACTGACCCACCCTACCGGTTGAAAACTGACCCACTTGGGCAAAATGCAGCTTTTGCGAGCTGCCCATGCTGTCCCAGGAGCAACACGTGGAAATCAGTGTTCTTATTCGTCAGGGTTTGTCTATTCGGGCCATCGCCCGGCAGGTGGGCTGCTCTCGCAATACCATTCGACGCCACCTCAAATTACAGGCCCAGCGCCAGCTCGTCGTCTATGGCCCGCGCGCGCAGCGCGTGGGCAAGCTTGTGCCTTTCGAGGCCTATCTGCGCCAGCGCGTAGAAGCCGCTCGACCCCATTGGATTCCCGCCATCGTGCTGTTGAGGGAGATCCGCGAACAGGGTTACGAAGGCGGATACTCCATCCTCACCAGCTTTCTGCTGACCTTGAAATCCAAGGCAAACGAAGCCGTCGTTCGCTTTGAAACCGAGCCCGGTGAGCAGATGCAGGTGGACTTCACCGTCATTCGGCGTGGCCGCGATCCGTTGTTGGCATTCGTTGCAACGTTGGGCTGGAGCCGTGCGACCTACGTCGTTTTCTCCCGTCGCGAAGACTCCGCGGCCTGGTGTTCCGGTATCGAAAAGGCGCTGCGTTTCTTCGGCGGTACGCCGCGAAAGCTACTCTTCGACAACGCCAAAACCATCATCCAGGAACGCGATGTTTATGGCCCCGGTCAGCACCGCTGGAATCCTGCGCTATTGAATTTGGCAGAGCGCTACGGCTTCACACCGAAAGTTTGCCGGCCTTATCGGGCGCAGACCAAGGGCAAGGTCGAGCGCTTCAACCACTACCTGAAAAACAGCTTCGTAGTGCCACTGGCCGCGTCACTTAACCAGGTCAACTTGCTGTTGGACGTTGAGGTCGCGAACAGCAAGATCGGCCCTTGGTTGATGGAGGTCGCCAACGCCCGAACACATGCGACGACGGGCGAAATACCGCAACACCGACTGGATACCGAAGTGCACCACTTGTTGCCCCTGCCAGAGATCCAAGGGGGTGCGAGCAGCATGATTTCGGTCGTCCAACCCATGCCGGTGGAAAGCTTGCAGCATCCGCTCTCGGTCTATCAGGCACTGCTTGAGGTACGTCCATGAACCTTCAACATCTGCGCATCGAGTCTCTTTGCCAACAGTTCAAGCTGGACACTTTTGCGACGGACTGGCCGGCACTGGCCCAGCAAGCGGCCGAAAAAGAAACGAGCTATGCCGACTTCCTGGAACAGCTTCTGCTGAGCGAGGATCGCGCCCGAAACGAGCGTCGGCGGCAAGCGCTGCTGCAACAGTCCGGGCTGCCGGCGGTGAAAACGGTTGAACAATACGACTTCAAATTCGCCAGCGGCGCGCCGCAAAGCCAGATCCTGGAACTGGCCGGGCTGGCCTTCATCGAGCGTAAGGAAAACGTCGTACTGCTGGGGCCTTCGGGCGTTGGCAAAACACACTTGGCCAGCGCTCTGGCTCATCGGGCGATCATGGCAGGCATTTCCACCCGATTCATCTCTGCCGCCGACCTGACTTTGCAACTCGTCGCCGCGCACCATCAAGGGCGCCTGGCTCAGTATTTCAGTCGCGTTGTTCAACGCTCGAAACTGCTGGTGATTGATGAGATCGGCTATTTGCCGTTCGGCCGTGACGAAGCCAACTTGTTCTTCAACGTGATCGCCAAACGGTACGAACATGGCAGCTTGGTGCTGACCAGTAACTTGCCGTTCAGCCAGTGGGCAACGACCTTCGCGGACGACTCGACACTGACCGCTGCGCTGCTGGATCGGCTTCTGCACCATGCGCATATCGTCCAGGTCAGCGGACAGAGTTATCGACTAAAGGACAAGCTGAGATCAGGTCAGGTGGTGCCGAGAGAAACGGCCTCGCCACAGAAATAAACAGACCTCAAACACCGCCGGGGTGGGTCAGTTTTACTTCGGTAGGGTGGGTCAGTTTTCAACCGGTGTTGACACTTATTAGACTCGCGCTCAAGCAGCATTTGCTCTAGCAGTTGCTTGAGCAGCACAGGGTCGTCAGGAAGATCTTTGGGCATTGAAATCATGCCCTGGATTATACCGAATCAGGCCACGAATCGCGGCGTCAAAACCTGATGAGGGCGGTTTCGCCAGAGGTCGAAACCGTCAAGCATCCAGTTGAGTTCCTGGACAGTCAGAACAATCGCCTCGTCGGTGACATCAGGCGATGTTTTGAATCGCTCAGATTCCAGGCGCTTGAGCCAAAGGCAGAAGCCGTTGCGTTCCCAGTACAAAATCTTCACCCGGTTGCGCGGCTTGTTGAGGAAAACGAAAAGTACGGGGTCGAACACGGCGACCTTGATATCCAGCTCGACCAGCGCAGCCAGGCCATCAATGGATTTTCGGAAGTCGACAGGTTTGGGATAGAGATACACTTTTTCGACTTTGGCGTCGGGTCGCATCATGGCGAGCTGGCTCCTGAGAGAAATCGGGAGCACAGCTTCGGGGATGAGGTGTCAGCTTTGAATGTGGGGTTAATGGAGCGGTTACACCGGCTCGACGGGCTGGGGCAACTGTATCCAAGATAGTGTCCACTAAAAAATGGTGTGCACTATCTTGGCCAATTTGGAGGGCTGTCAGGAGAGGGTGCTGGCCGGACGGTTACAAAAAAGCAGCCTCGAAGGCTGCTTTCCAAATCCATTAATATTGCCAACAGCAAAAACTTACTGTTAAAGCTAATTACGATCAAGGTTCCAGGCGGCGCTGCTGATATATCCAGTCGACAATTTCCCCCTCCGGGGTATAACCGCTGACCGTATCGCGCAATAACTGCCTGACCCGCGCATAGTCGTCCTGCTCAACAGCTGCAAGCAACTCGGCCAGCTTAGTCTTGAGTACATCCCACGACAAGAAATCTTCATTGGCGCTCATGATCATTGGGTGCCGAGTCGCAGCGACGTTATCGCCAATCAGCAACTCTTCGTAGAGTTTTTCACCTGGACGCAATCCTGTGAACTCAATGGCGATATCGCCATGCAGGTTTTTGTCCGAGCGAATACTCAACCCGGAAAGGTGAATCATTTTCTCAGCCAGTTCGGTGATTTTCACCGGCTCGCCCATGTCCAGCACAAACACATCGCCTCCCAAGCCAATGGACCCGGCTTGAATCACCAGTTGGGCAGCTTCGGGAATGGTCATAAAATAACGAGTGATCTTGGGGTGCGTGACCGTCAATGGTCCACCGGACTTGATCTGCTTATGGAACAGCGGGATCACCGACCCGGAAGATCCCAACACATTGCCGAATCGCACCATTGTGAAACGGGTTTTATTCACCCGGGACACATTGGAATTGTCACCGAACAAAACTGGAGCCAGTTCCCCACTGAGCGCTTGCAAAGTTAATTCGGCCAAACGTTTGGTACTCCCCATGACATTGGTAGGACGAACCGCCTTGTCAGTGGAGATCAGCACAAAATTTGCCACGCCGGCCTGCAGGGCTGCTTGTGCGGTATTAAGCGTGCCGATCACGTTGTTCAGCACGCCCTCGGCAATATTGTGCTCGACCATGGGTACGTGTTTGTAGGCTGCTGCGTGATACACCGTGTCGACATGCCAAGTTTTCATGACATCCAGCAGTTTATCCGGATTACGGACAGAACCCAGGATTGGCAAAAGCTTTACCGATAACGACTCCCGGGTTATCCGTTGCTCAAGCTCAGACAGGATGTTGTAGAGGTTGAACTCACTATGATCGAAGAGCAAAAGCGTGGTCGGTCGCAGAGCCAGTATTTGCCGGCAAAGTTCTGAACCGATTGAACCGCCAGCTCCTGTTACCAGCACCGATTGTTCTCTGATGCAGTGTTCGAGCAACTCGCTTTGCGCAGGCACAGAGTCACGTCCGAGCAGGTCAGCGATATCGACTTCCTGGATGTCATCGACCTTAACCCTGCCACTTGCCAGATCCATGAAGCCTGGAATACTTCTTACATGAAGAGGAAAGCCTTCAAGGAAACCGAGGATTTCACGTCGGCGGCCACGATTCGACGAAGGAATTGCCAGGAGAATTTCCTGAGCTCCGGTGGTGTCAATCATCTGCTGGATATGCTTAGGTTTGTAGACCTGTAACCCTGAAATAACCCGGTCGGCAATACTGCTGTCATCATCGATAAAGGCTACCGGACGCATGACGCGGCCCATGCGCAAAGCTGCAACAAGCTGGTTTCCCGCTGCACCGGCACCATAAATAGCTACTTTGGGTAAGCCATCATCTCGGTTAGTGAAGGGAACATGCTGGGCTGCAGCAAACCAATCACCCAAAAAATACTGGCGCATTGCCAAGCGCAATCCGCCGATCATGATCAGACTCAACCACCAGTAGTTGAAGATTATTGAACGAGGGACTACACCTTTCTGGTTACCGTACCAATACACCACCAATGCCAATATCAACGCCGACATACTGACGGCTTTAATAATAGCTATCAGAGCGTCATTGCCGAAATAGCGCATCACAGCGCGGTACATGCCAAAACGAATAAAGAGAGGGATAGCGATTACAGGTGCGCTGAAAAAAAGCCACAGATGCTGCGAGAACGGGTTAATCATGTCGTCTATGCCCAACCGCACGACAAACGCCATCCACAGTGCCATCCAGACCAGGAACACATCGGTGGTCACCTGTATCAAACGCTTATGCCGACGAGACAAACCCAACAAGAAAGCTCGTAACCTATCCATAATTCCTCCAGACACCTGTGTTACTCCTTACACCTTCAATCGCCGATACTTATGTGAAAATCAATACTTACAGTTCAGAAAAACAACTAAAAATCAACTCTCAAGTTCTCGAGCTCCGGCATTGAATTTGATAGCCAGAAAAACCAAAGGTGAATACGCAATAACTACCCCAAGCACGCCATCAAGCCCCAGGAGAGAGACGCAGAGGGCTACTGGCAGAAGCCAAAACAGGTTGATCGCACCGACAGCGAGCGTCACCGGCAAATGTTTACCGAATTTACGGGAAGCAAATTGATAAGCATGACTGCGATGGGCTTCGTAGACTTTATCACCCCGTATCATGCGATGAATGAGTGTGAAGGTCGCATCAACGATAAATATTCCGAGCAAAATCAACCAAGCCCAAAATAGTTGCGGAGAAGTCCATGCTGCGTGTAGAGAAAGGATCCCCAATATGATCCCGAGAAACCCGCTACCCGCGTCGCCCATAAAAATACGCGCAGGCGGGAAATTCCAGAGTAGGAAACCAGCAACAGACGAGGCTAGGGTCAAAGGTAGCCAAATCATACCTTCGACGTTGAGAAGTCCATATAGCAAGCAAGCACTTAAACAAGTACAGATTGCCTCAACGCTGGCGATTCCATCTATCCCGTCCATAAAGTTGTACAGATTGAGCATCCACACGAGATACACAGCCGCCAGGATGTGCCCTGTCAGCCCTAGATCGATGCTTATGTCGAAAACATTCAGCGGGGGTAGCCCACCGATCCAGAACAGCGCCCATACTGCCGCGCTAAAGTGCCCGAGCAGGCGCCATCGTGCCGCGATATGATTGTGATCATCCATAAAACCCACAACAGCTACCAATGCACCCGAGCCTCCCGCAGCGACAAGTATGGCCCACGGCACTTGGCCGCTGCATCCCAAAATCGGCAGCGCCGCGAGGAAAGCGAGAACAATAGCAACACCTCCACCCCGTGGCGTAGGAGTCGAGTGTGAACTGCGAACATTGGGGATATCAATAATGCTTTTAGCCAACGCATAACGCCGCAGGTTCGCAGTCAACGCAAATGAGAGCACAGCAATAACCGCAATCAACCAACCATAGTTCATTATTTTTGATGTTCCTGAAAATGCAGTGCAGTAGCTTTGAGAGCATCATTTACGCTAACCGGGGGCGTCCAGCCTAAAAGGGAACGTGTCTTGGTAATGTCAACTTGCAAGGATCCACACAGGCGTTGAGAAAGTGCCTTTTTACCAAGCAGGGCAGCGCCCGTTTGTAGGATCCAACTGGGAATCGGTATTAGTCGTGCAGGTGCATTGAGGACCTGCGACATTTTCCGCAGTAACACCGTTGTAGACAAGTCTTCACCATCGCTTACAAGGAACGTCTGATTTGCTGCGGCGGGATGATCAACACAAGTCAGCACCAGGTCTACCAAATTATCGATCGCTACAAGACTTCGGCTGTTATGGATTGCTCCAAACGGCAGAGGAACCCCCTTATCCAGCCAACGCATCATATTCAAGAAATTCGCTTTGACACCGGGACCATAAACCAGAACGGGCCGAATAATCACCACCTCCCGCTCCGTCTGAGCTGCCAGCTCACGCAGCGCTACTTCGGCCTCCATCTTGGAAATCCCGTAAGGATCCCCAGGAGATGGATTGCCATCAGCTTCATAGGCGTGCGGTGGAATAGTACCTTCACCATTCACCTTGATCGAGCTAATAAAGACGAACCGTTTGACCCCAGACGCAAATGCTTGCCGGGCCAGATTCAGAGTGCCCTCCACATTAACCTTGCGAAAGGCCAATAGGGGATCCTTCTCAGTGTCACTCATGACGTGCACACGAGCCGCAGAGTGGATGACTACATCTGTATTAGCGAAGCAATCCTTCCAAGAAGTGTGGCCGTCCAGAGTCGAAAAACGCACGGTTTCGACTTCTTCAGCAAGTGAAGGGGAACTGTCGCGCAGCGCCGCTACTACCGGGTACTTTTTTTCACTGATAATTCGACGAAGAATAGCTCCACCGACGAAACCCGTAGCTCCGGTCAATAAAACTGATTGCGCCATCACTTGTTCGCCTTACGTAAAGTAGCAACGCGAAACATATTTTCCAGACGCTCCATCAGTATAGTTTTTGAATAATTCGTCTCGTAATATTCTCTACCTGCCATTCCCATGAGTTTCAACCTCTGTGGCTCCGCCTCTGCGAGCGTCAATGCAATTGCTGCCAAACCCTCCGCATCACCTGACTGGCAGGAGAGACCCGCGCCAGACTCATTGATCACCCTTGCAGCCTCGCCGTTGATCATACCGAGCAGGGGGCGACCCGAAGCGAGGTAAGCTTGTACTTTGCCGGGAATAGTCTTCTCGAATACATCATTGGTTTTGAGTGAAACCAGCAATGCATCAGCGCAAGCAAACAACGCTGGCATAGCTTCCAATGGATGTCGGCCCAACAAGATCACATTGCCAAGCCCTCGCGATTCGACCTGTTCACTGAGCCATCCACTCATACGACCATCTCCGACTAATACCCAGCGTACTGGTATCTTATCAGTCAACATTTCAGCAGCGTTGAGAACGGCAGGAAGATCCTGTGCCTCCCCGAGGTTGCCAGCAAATAAAATGGTAAAAACGGACTCATCGCGCGTCAAAAGTCCTGAGGCAACCGCTGTTGAAGTTGAGAAGTCATCCTCAGCCCAACTGGGAAAGTAAAGCAAACGGTCAGAGTCTATTGGTTTGGTACAATACTTCTTAACGTTTTCGAAGAAACCGTGCGATTGCATCAGCAGATAATCAGTTCGATTATAAATCCATGACACCATCCGGCCAACCAACGCCAGTAACTTGGGGTGTTTTACTACACCGACAGCCCTCAAGGTTTCCGGCCACAGATCAAGAACCCAGATAAATACGGGGGCTTTCTTTAGCTTGCCGATTACGAGCGCGGGAACGGCAGCCATGATGGGAGAAACAGCATATACAAAAACAGTGTCGAATTTCTTGTGCTTCAACTTTAGCGGACCTAAAAGCGAGGCACATATAAAAAACGACAAGTAGTTCAAAACCAGCCTAATACTTTGCTTCCCACGTGGCACCAGTGGAACTCTGACTATTTCTGCACCATGAAAATCCTTGAAATTTTCCGGAGCATTCTTGTATTCGCCAAAAACCTTGCCTTCTGGATAATTCGGCAAACCGGTTAAAACCGTTACATCATGTCCTTTATTTACAAAGTCGCGAACCAAATCGTTGATTCGCATATTTTCCGGCCAAAAATATTGAGTAACGACCAGGATCCTTAACTTTTTATCAGACATTCCCACATCTCGATTCAATACTGCTTCCAAACCACGCGGTTTACATAATCGGTATAGCTGTGAACAAGCCTGGTCACTTTGTCGGATACGTTAGGCATGCTGTAGTCGCTAACCAGCCGAAGTGTGCGATATTGACCGCGAGTTTGACTATCCAAAATTTGCAATCCTTGCAGGACACGCTCGACTTCCAGCCCGACCATCATCACAGCAGCCTCTTCCATACCCTCTGGCCGTTCATGAGCCTCACGGATATTGAGTGCTGGGAAGTTTAAGATGGAAGACTCTTCGTTAATCGTCCCACTATCAGACAGGACTGCCTTTGCCTCAAGCTGCAGCTTATTGTAGTCCTTGAAGCCGAGCGGCTTGAGCAGCCTTACGTTCTCATGGAAGATAATCCCCAGTGCATCCACGCGCTTTTGCGTACGAGGATGAGTCGAAACAATAACGGGCAAGCCATATTGAGCTGCGACAGTGTTAAGTACGTCCACCAGCTTGAGAAAGTTTTTATCAGAGTCGATATTTTCTTCACGATGTCCGCTGACTACAAAGAACTTACCTGCTTCGAGTGACAAACGTTCCAGCACATCAGACGCTTCAATACCTTTGCGGTAGTAGTTAAGAACCTCAAACATCGGACTGCCTGTTTTGATGACCATGTCAGGACTGAGGCCTTCACGCAACAGATAATCACGAGCAATAGTGCTATAGGTAAGGTTGATGTCCGCCGTGTGGTCCACAATACGACGATTGATTTCTTCCGGCACACGCATGTCGAAGCAGCGATTTCCTGCCTCCATATGAAACGTGGGAATTTTGCGGCGCTTGGCAGGGATCACCGCCATGCAGCTATTGGTGTCTCCAAGAACCAGCAACGCTTCAGGCTGGATCTCTGCGAGCACTCGATCCACCGAGATAATAACGTTACCGATTGTTTCAGCACTGCTGGCACCGGCAGCGTTCAGGAAGTAATCGGGCTTACGGATACCTAGATCCTGGAAAAAAATCTCGTTCAGCTCATAGTCATAATTTTGCCCTGTATGGACTAGGACATGATCACAGTGCTTGTCGAGCGAGGCCATGACTCGCGACAACCGAATGATTTCAGGACGGGTGCCCACGACGGTGACAACTTTGAGTTTTTTCATTACCGCTCTCTGCATGAATACGTTTAAGGCTGAGTACCAACGGGAAGCGCGTATGTATCCGGTTGCTCACGGTCGAATATCTCATTTGCCCAAAGCATAACGATCATCTCCTCGGCACCCACGTTGGTTACATCATGGGTCCACCCGGGCACTGTCTCGACAATCTCAGGCTTCTCCCCTGTAGTGAATAACTCGTAAAACTCACCGGACACAATATGCCGGAAGCGGAAGCATGCGTCTCCCTTGATCACGAGAAATTTTTCGGTTTTCGAATGATGATAATGACCGCCACGTGTGATCCCGGGATGAGCGGTAAAGTAAGAAAATTGGCCAGAGTCACGTGTTTTCAGCATTTCTACAAAAACGCCGCGCGGGTCACTGTATTTCGGAACGTCGTAAGTAAAGCTTGCCGGTGGCAAATAACTCAGGTATGTAGAATAGAGCGCTCGCACTAGCCCGGTTCCCACCGGCTCGGTAGTGATGGTATTTCGACTTTCTCGGAAGGCATGAAGATAAGCTGATAGTTCGCCAACCGAGAGAGAGTATTGTGGCTCGATCGCAACCGACGTTTCGCCGAAGTGCTGACCATCCATCACGGCGATAAATTTCTTGATAACGTCATCGATATAAACGAGCGTCACCAAGGATTTCGAATCGGCGATCTGAATGGGCAAATTATGAGTAATGTTGTGGCAGAAGGTTGCCACTACCGAATTATAGTTCGGCTTGGCCCACTTACCAAAAACATTCGGAAGACGAAATAAATAAACAGCCGAGCCATGCTTGGTCGACAATACTAGCAATGCATCTTCAGCTGCTCGCTTGCTGTTTCCATACGCATTATCTAATCCAGCTTGAATCGATGATGTATAGAGCAGAGGGATCTGCCGACCACTAGCAACAATCGCGCTGACCAACGCGTGTGTCAGGTCAGTGTTGCCCGTTTTGAACTCTTCCGGGTGTTGCGGTCGATTGACCCCGGCCAAATGGAAAATGAAATCCACTTCCGAAACCAGCGTATTGAGCCGCGTAATATTGTCTTCCCGACCAAATGGTAGAATCTCAATATCGATCCGCTCTCGGAGATGAGCAACAAGATTTTTTCCTACGAAGCCGTTTGCGCCGGTGATCAATACTTTCATGCTTTATTCCTCTGGAACAGCGTGTTCGCCACGCTGAATTGCGAGCATGAAGTCCAGCTTCAGAAGCAGCTTTTTCATTCCCTCAACGTCCAGACGCTCGGTGTTATGTGAATTATAGTCCTCCATGGTGGAGATTTTCTCTTCACCCTGCTCCACAAATTTACTGTAATTAAGATCACGCAGGTCTGGAGGCACTCGGAAATACTCTCCCATATCTTCGGCACAAGCCATTTCCTCCCGACTCAGCAACGCCTCGTAAAGCTTCTCGCCATGTCGAGTGCCGATGATCTGAATTGCATGTTCAGGTTTTCCGAGCATTGCGGTCAAAGCACGGGCAAGCGTCTCTACGGTCGCTGCCGGAGCTTTTTGCACGAAGAGATCGCCATTATTACCATGTTCAAAAGCGTACAGAACCAGATCCACGGCATCAGCCAAGGTCATCATGAAACGGGTCATGTTTGGATCCGTGATCGACAGAGGCAGACCTGCCCTGATTTGTTCAATGAACAAAGGGATGACCGAGCCACGCGACGCCATTACGTTACCGTAGCGCGTCCCACAAATAACTGTCTTGGTTTCGTCGAGATTTCGCGACTTGGCAACCATGACCTTTTCCATCATGGCTTTGGAGATACCCATCGCATTAATGGGGTATACAGCTTTATCAGTACTTAAACACACCACGCGCGTGATTTCGTTCTGGATCGCAGCCTCAAGTATATTGTCTGTACCGATGACGTTAGTCTTGACCGCTTCCATAGGGTGAAACTCGCAAGAGGGAACCTGCTTGAGCGCTGCAGCATGGAATATGTAATCAACGCCTCTCGTTGCGTTGAGCACACTTTGATAATCACGGACGTCGCCAATATAAAACTTGAGTTTGGCATTAGCGTACCGTTTACGCATATCATCCTGCTTCTTTTCGTCCCGACTGAATATACGAATTTCAGCTATATCAGTGTCAAGGAAACGTTTTAGAACAGCGTTCCCAAAAGAACCAGTGCCACCCGAGATGAGCAGTTTTTTTCCAGTAAACATAATTAGTCCTGAAGCAATGCGTGCGATGCTGAATATATCATTCGGGTCGCAGGGCTGAATAAATTAGATCATCTTTCTGCTGAGCTGTCGGGTAACTGATCAGTACCGCGCGGTAAGGTCCTTTAAATACAAAAAAACTACCCGCCGCAACACCAACAACACCACAAGCAGTAACAACACTACGCATGTCATCAAGTGAACCTGCTCCCCCCAAGATAGTAATGGGTATGTGAACAATTTCACGAAGTTTTCGCGCCAGAATTATATCGTAACCCTTCATCCGACCGTCATTATCGATAGAATTCAGTACAATCTCACCAGCTCCAAGTTTTTCGACCTCAAGTGCGACTTCGAGGACATTTCGCTTAGTATTACGTTTACCGTTATGCGTCCAGACATCGTGATTTTTGCTAAGTAAACGCGGTTTGTAATCGAGCACTACGACGACACTCTGACTACCAATTTCTTCGGCTATCTGAGAAATGAGACCTGGGTTCTCAAGGGCTGCAGAGCTTATAGCTACCTTCTCTACACCCAGCGCGATAATTTTCTTCGCTTGCTCGGCTGTACGAATCCCGCCCCCATAACACAAGGGCATGCGGCATTCAGCCGCAAGATTGGCTATCTGCTTATAATTTGGTTCAACACCATTAGCAGTGGCGTCAATGTCGATAACGATAAGTTCATCGGCTTCCTTTTCGTTAAATATCTTAACGGCGTTGATAGGATCTCCAACATACTTAGGATCTTTAAATCTAACGGTCTTGACCAACCCACTGTCTTGAATCAAAAGGCATGGAATAATTCTCGGTCTTAACATTTTATAGCTCCGCGAAATTCTTCAACAACCCTACACCAAAATGATGGCTTTTCTCGGGATGAAATTGGACGCCATAAACATTGTCGGCCCTGACTGCACAACTAAAATCCAGCCCGTAAGAAGAGGTAGCGGCTACATTATTTACTTCAGCACAATCAAAAAAATACGAATGCAGGAAATAAAAGCGCGCATCCGCCTCGAACCCCTTGAATAGAGATGATCCTTGCGCTGGACTGACGTCATTCCACCCCATATGAGGAAGAGCCAAATCCTTTAGTTGAGGGATTGCCTTGAACGACCGAACGCTACCTGGCACCCATCCCAATCCAGGCAAGGAGCCCTCTTCGCTGGTATCTGCAAGAATTTGCATTCCCACACAGATACCTAGAACCGGAATTTTCCGATCTTGGACGAGTTCATCCAGAATCGGACGCATACCCGACGCATTCAAGCGCTCGATAGCATGATCGAACGCACCAACGCCTGGCAGTATGAGTTTGCTTGCCCCTTCAAGATCATCAGCACACTTTGCGACCGCTACAGGTATGTGCAGCCGCTTGTATACATTCACGAAAGCTTGAATATTGCCCAACCCATAATCAATGATCGTGATCATCTGAACAGTCTTCTCTCCAGGCCAATGGCACTCAACACACGCGAACCTATTCCAATCAGAAAACGTTTGTTTTTATAATTAGAACAGGTTTTGTTTTCGCCATCAAATATCGCCTGCAAATCATCTACAGTTAGGTCAAGTTTGTTTGCAACATACTCAAACTCGGATTTTAAAAACTGTTCGTCCAACTCAGGTTTGGCAATACGTTCGAGTGCAGCATCTCGAGTCATCTGTCCGGTCATAATCAAGCTTGAAAAATGAGCCCTACGTTTCTCATAACCAAATTTTCGAGGCATCCAGAAGTCCTCATAAAAACGCGTGAAGCGAGACTCGTGGTGCTTGTGTTGGAATTTTTTCCAGCCAAACAATTGATTTAGCGTCGCTTCGGCTTCTTGCTTGACATAAGGAATGAGGTTCAATGGTTTAACAACCTTCATACCCAGCATGAATCGATAATAGAGTTTGTAGGAAAGGATATCCACGATAGGAAAACTTTTTAATATACGACGTCCAAACTTTGAATGAATATCTTTAATTAGTCGCTTGTCTATTCCTGGGTATCCGCCCCACTCCTCAGGCTCTCGGCAGCACTCGGTAGAAAAATTCCCGCCTGTCAATATATATTTTATGCGATGCTTCTTGGCGAATTTATAAAGACCGGAAAAGAACGCTATGTCTTGTGGGAGATCCTGATCGGAAATCTGCGCCTTTAGAAAGGCCACCTGCAGATCTTTCATCTCTTCCCAATTGATAACCTCAGTGAAAAGATCCAGCCCAAGACCGTCGACCAGTTTCTCTATATTCCCGACCGCCTGGTCAGTATTCCAACCGGCATCAACATGAAAAAGCAAAGGCCGCAAGCCCATTTTCTCTTTGGCGATATAACTTACATATGAGCTATCCAAGCCCCCGCTCAGACCGATGATGCAATCAAAATCACGACCCTTGCCGTCTTTCTTGATTTTCTCACTCAGCTTCATGAGCTCAGCGTAACCACGTTCGTCGGGGTGCCAATTTGGCTTGATGACGAAATCAAAATTTACACAGTAATCGCATAGCCCGTGTTCATTAAAATGGATATGTGGATCACTGCTATCCATAATGCAGCGGGAACACATCTGGTAAGTTTTATTGCTCATGTCCACCCCAAAAAAATAGAAACCATACTCACACCCGTTTCTTGCAAGCCAGTGTGTCTAATTTTGACTTGACTGACCCTAGAAGGCCAGCGGAAAAATCCTTACCCAAGTCTAACGAATGGAGCACCGCAGAAATGCCGGATGCAGCATACTCACTCACGAGCGTAGATGGATAAGCTATAAGGAAATCGACTTCAGGGAAAGAATTTCTACCCTCAATGATTTGCCAATCTTCTCGTTTCACCGATTCGCTCAGCCCAGCTGTCGGATGCGGCTTGTAGTAAAAACTTGCGCTATATTCATGTTTTAGCTTTTTATATATATGCACATGTAAAGCCTCGCATATTGGGTGCCCAACAAATAAAATTTTGATCGCATTTGTAGAAGACAAGCGAGTCAACTCGATCGTCGGCTGAAAATAATTAACTGCCACTCCCCTGGCAACGCAGCCAGCTGAAAAAATATCCGTCTCAAAGACCATACGAGAAGAATCGTCATACACATGAAGTTTAGTTACGCTCGTAAGGCGGTGTTTAAGCTCAAATGACAACCCCACTTGAGGTTTACATTCTGCTAATGTCAGGCCGGAAAGTGCACCGTGCTGCATTAAAACCAGTTCTACTCTATTTTCCGGATGCAAAGATGGACGACGTAGCTGCTTCGAGATAACTCTGTCAGTGAGAACCGCCCATCTATCGTAATGTTCAGCGATCAACAACCGATTAATGTTAAGTTTCTCAAGGGCAATTCTGACAACAAACCACCGAAAAGCAGTATAGCTTTGCAATGTCCAGTTCAACGTTTGCTTACGAGACGCAAGTTTTCTTGAAGCTATAACAGCAAGTATATAAGCACTGATGAAATCTTTTCCATTTAGCAGAGAAAATACGTCGACATACTGTTTGCTTTGGCCAGTCACATTTAATGGGGCCCATGGAAAAGTAATCCAGCATTTCGGCTCAAAACCAAGGACTGTTGGCTGCAAAATATCGGCTGCACGTGACGAAAAAGCTATAGCATATTCACCTACATCACGGCACTGATTCAATTTACTGGTGCAGCGCGTGGAGTAACGATAATAGATCATCATCTCGTATAAAAAGTATGTCGCAGCACCACCGAAGCGCCATATTATCTTCAAGATTACTATGAGCAGCTTGAAAAACTTTCTATTCCGAATGAATCTGTTAAGCACTTTTGCAGGACGAGGAGCATAATTCAGTTCTTCTGGCGAAACACCCGAAAGCGCATAAACACTCTTGTCGATGGAGATTTCATTTTCAGTAGCCCAGATATAATCAACAATAAATCTCAACTTCTGGTTATTCATAAAAAACCACCGCAGAAAATCATCCTGGAAGCACCCGTAGTATCTACAGATCAGTACTTTAAAAATTCTTATATGTCAAACAATACATGCCGAACAATATGACACTCACAATTTTAAATTAATAAGCAATACGTACCAGCGTAAACCTGACAACAGGGAATTCTTCAACTCAAGTAGAAGCTCCTCGCACCGACAACATTGACCAATACGAAATTAGTTTCCAACCCAATATCAGGGTAAATGCCACACACATAGCTAGCGGTATGGCAACAACCCCCAACTTATCACCGAGACTGTAAGCAAAACCTAAAAATACAAAAAAACCGATCAACTGACTATAAGAAATTGCTTTATCATGACCAAAAGCATAGAGACCCAGGTGCGGAATCATACTAACTGAATATATGGTGACTGCTAGCAATAACCAATACAAAATAAAAATATTCTCTGTATATACAGAGTTGTCTAACCACTGCAAAACGAAACCACTAACGCCGTAACACGCGGCAACCAGAAATGCGGTTACCCCTACAATATTAAACGTCAAGTCCTTCATATCTTTTTTAAAAGCAACCAAGTTCCCATTTTTTGCAGACGCTACTAACTTTGGATAAAAAAAGACGATTACCCCTGCGTCTAAAAAAGACAACACTGCAGATGCCATACCGACAAACAACACATACGATCCCAACACACTCAAATTAGAGATACTTTCCACCCAATATCTATCGAATGTAAAAACCCCTCGCATTGCAAGACTCGCTATTAGAAGTGGAATTGCAACTTTGATCCCCCTAGCAATCCAAACCCAATTGACAGCACTAGCTATTGAGGTCTTATCGAAACTCAGAATTTTTCTAACCGCTATTAAACAAGCAAATAAACAACCGAGAACCCAGCCCCCCAACACGAATTCTAGATTGCGTAAGGCTGGGTCAGCCCACATGATCGCCACCACCGCTAAACACCAAGCGCCACTGCGCAAGAACAGTACAAAACTCGCGAGCAACTGCTCTGAAATAGCAACCAGTATGCGATTTAGTTCTTGAGCTATATGTTCAAGCAACGCCAAACCCAAAAACCAAAAAACATGAGTCCAGGGCAGCCATCCCTTGAAAAAAACAAACAATGCAAATGGCAGAAACACCACATATAAAATCAAATAAAGTACTAGCTGGTCTCTGATCATCCCCAACCAATGTTTTGAATCTTCACCAATCATCTCGCGTGTAGAGAAATTGTAAAACTCGAAGCCGACAACGTATAAGGCATATCCAATCGTTGCAGACAATAATCCGTACAACCCCACCTCGCTAGACTGGAGGAATTTAGCGAGAAAAAAAATCAATACAAATTTACTAATCAGTGTCATGCCGCGAAGAATGATATTTACGCAACGAATTAGATTGTCCCTCAACATAACCCCTACTAGTATGATCAGAATAACAACGTTAAAATTTTTCGTTATTTGCCATTAGTTTCGACTGAACCCGGACAAATAATAAGCGTCTCGAAAACCAAAGGGCACAATAAAAAACTAAATTAAATAGCGCAATCCACTGCAACATACTTCCTCTGAACATACTTAGGAAAAGAAGCAGTTCCGACACATAAATAAATACAAAGACAGGCCCGCCTCTAAAGCGCATCAAGTACAGCATGCAAATATATAAAGAATACAAAAATATTGGAATAATCCAATAAATATAATATCCATAGTTTAAATATAGCTCAGTCTCAATTGGCCACTGCTGAGTAGCTGATTCATCGAACCATTGAGAAGGAAAGTAAATAGATGTGAGCCATCGGCTGATATCATGCAGATATCCTTCTGAAGGAACGCCTACGAAAGTTAACCATTTATTGAATGGGTACTGAACGGTAAGAAAAAAATCCGACGGCATATCTCGTAAAATCATATCGTGCAGAAAAATAGTATTAAAGTAGCTTAAAAAATATTCCAGAAGCATTTCAGGTGTATTGTAAAAACCGTTAGACCTAAAATACATTGCAAAACTAAACAACAGAACAAACCCAATGAACATCAATGTACCTTTTGCAATGGTTAGCTTGTATGCACATAACCATGGAAGGCTAAAAAAGATCATAAAGTAGAACATCCTACTTTTTATACCTTGAATATAAGCACAAAAAACCAGCACAACAATAACGAAACTTACCAGTAACACACTGATTTTATTCTCTGTACGCCAATACACTCCCAGAGTAAAGGCAAGAAAGTTAGCGCCCATCAACAAGAGAAAGTTTAGAATCCCATAGCCTTTCTTTTTTTCAAGATAGGTCTGGCTATAATCGTTGAACCACGCGTCTGTCCCGCCAGTCACCTCAAAAAAGTAGATCCCTCCTACTAGAATCATCGCAGCACATACAACAATCCCGAGAGGTCTTACCCGAATATCCTGGAAGAAATCGACAGTGGGACGCCGATCAATTAACGACTCCAACACTCTGGTACTAATGAAAAAGAGTGTAAATACATATACGTAGGACAATACAGCTTCATCGGAAAGGGCTGACCAGTCGTTTATCTTTCCCCAAGGAAGAACATATTCCCAACTAATAGCTTCGAGAAAATAAAACAGCAACCCCGGAAAAACAAAATATAAGAAATAACTAGCAAACACAACATTTGAAGGGCTAAGTGCTCGCTTGTTTCTAAAAATCAGAAATATCGCAAGCATGTAAAAAATAATTATTAATATCATAAGATTCGCATACAGCTCCGATACAACTTTTAATATATACTTATAATGTCAACATCAATGAGCTACAATGAAAAACCATCATCTACAATCAAATTTTGACCATTAAGATACTTGGAGCTATCAGAGAGCAAAAATACGATTGAGCCCGTTACGTCATCTATATCAAGCATCCCCTTCCCCAAACAATGCTTTCTATATTCTTCTAAAAATTGCTCCGGTTGCTTATCAAATATCCCCCCAGGGCTAACACAATTAGATCTGAAAAGGCTATCAGACACGTAACTTGTCAAGTATCTGCTTAATTGCAGCAAGGCCGACTTGATTGCCGCATACTCCACCGGCATCGTCATTGGAGTGTTCTCGTACACTTCAAATTTCGGTGCAATAACACCATAGATAGAAGATATGTTAACTAATGAGAACGGCCTGTGTTCACGTTGAAAGTACGCGGCGCACTGCTGCATGAACAAGAACGACGACCCCAAGTGGAGAGAAACGTTTTCATTAAAATCCTCAAGTTCTACGTCAAAAAGCTTGGCGCCATATTTTTTGTTCCTTGGGTATGCACAGTTGACGGCACCGTCCAAGCCTGTCGCTGTTGAAAAAAACAGTTTGACTTGATTTGAATCACTTAAATCAAGTTGAATACCAGTGATTTTTTCCAGGCCATTACCTGCGACCGTTTTTTCCAGGCGCGCCATCATCGATTGCCGATTGACATCAATTGCTACTACTGATGCACCTTGTTCAATGAGCGTCGCTACCAATCTAGCGCCAAGCAGCCCACCGGCACCTGCGACCAGAATGGTTTTATTTCTCAACATGACCGTTACCTTTATCTGCTAAAAAAAACTCAGCCATTTTAAAATCGTAGATGTCATCAATATCAGCGGCGCGCTCTTTTGGAACGACGACAGACCTTACCTTTCCGGAGAATATTCCATCTTGTTCGAGAATAAATTCAGGCCGCGCCACATAGGCAACTGTTGTCATATCATAAACTGGCGGGGCATCCTGACGTCTTTTGATATTACTGCCCGAACACACTAACTCGCTCACACCATCATTATCTCGCACGAGCATATTGAAATATGGGCTACGGGATGCGGGTGTAACCGTCACGACAACGTCTATTTCTGGATTAACTGCATCCAAGCAGTTCTGCACGTCGCATGCACTTCTTAAAGGGCTAGTGGCTGGAAGACTGAGGAATAAATCGAATTTTTCACCACGCGCATTCAGATATTCAATTGCATGACGCCAGGCTAACCATTCTGGTGCGGTGTCACTGGCCAGATGCTCAGGTCTTTTAATTACTTCGACAGAATAATCCGCAGCAACGGCGGCAATTTCTTCCGAGTCCGTTGATACAAAAATCTTATCTATGGACGCGACCTCTCTAGCCACTCGAATAGAATGTCCTAGAAGGGGGATCCCGCCGAGAAGCTTGATGTTTTTCCCGGGTAATCCTTTCGAGTTACCTCTAGCAAAAATAAAAGCATAGACTGTCAAGATAAATACTCTTCAATATTTACGATTTGTTTCGAATCTGAGGAGTGTCTTAATGCATCAATCAGCTTTAATGTTTCTAACCCATCCTTCAAGCTGACCATGGGTTGACACAGACCGGATGCGACTTTAGAAAAATGAATCAACTCATCTTGATACATCAAATTTCTATCATAATTCGAGTCTTCGAACAGCACCGTTTCTACGTCTTTTTCTTTGAAGTGCACAATACGGTTGCGCAATAGATCCCATATCAAGGTGCCATGCTGGCCCAAAATTTTGCACGAGCGCGTAGGAGTACGTTGCAAAAAATCCATGTGCAAGTTCGCAACAAGACCTTTGCTACTGACTAGGATTGCGTCGACCTGATCTTCCACATCAACTTCCAGCGCCCCGGAGTTCCGGGAAACACAAAAGGCTGTCGTAAAGCTACCAAATAACCACTTTAGATAATCCAACTCATGACTGAGTTCAAGTAACACTCCACCGCCTAAAGCCTGGCGTGCAGAAACATTTCCCCTATAATCACTTGCTGGACGCCAATGAGGCAGGTACTGGCCAACGTCCACAACAACATTATAAATATCGCCTAGAAAGCGTTCTTCTAGCAATAATTTTAGCTTGGATGCAGATGGCATAAAACGTAAATTATAACCAACTTCAACCTTACCTTGATGTTCCAGTAATACTGAACCCTCAGTTTCAAACGCAACCATTGAGCTTGATAGCGGCTTCTCAATTAGAACGGGGATTCCAGCTTGTAGCAGTCGAACAGCTTGATTGACATGAAAAGGAGCAGGCGAAGCAACTATTGCTAATGTCGGCCTATCGAGCAGCGCCAGTTCAATACTTTCATAAATGATAGTATCAACACCAACCTCCTCAATTGACAAAGCCCTTCCAGACGAAGAAACACATCCGATGCGAACAGAAGGAAATATTTCCTTGATGTTCATCATATGGCGGCGCGCAATACTACCACTGCCTATAACGAGATAAGTCTGAGTTGCACTCATAAAGAACCAAACTCTTGCTGAGCTCGTTGGAAGTCTTCCATTCGCCCGATATCCAACCAATACTCATGAACGGGGAACATGTTGACATCCCGCCCTTTGGCTATCTCTGTCTCTAATAATGTTGGCATATCGACGCGCGTTCCTGGCGCAACACTTTTCACCAAGTCCGGCGATAGAATATAAATACCAGCATTGATAAAAAATCGTTGTATCGGCTTTTCTACCATCGAACGAATTCGATGACCCTCACTTTGAATAACACCATAAGGCACACAATATTCAAATTCACGCACACACATGGTCGCAGCACCAGCATGCTTCTGATGGAACTCCATCAGATTTAAAAAGTTAAGCGTTGTTAACAAATCGCCATTCATCATGAACAGGGGTAGATCGATCTCATCATGTGGTAGCAGGCCCAATGCTCCGCCAGTACCCAAAGGTTCCTCTTCGTGTACATAGCGAATATCGACTCCCCAGTTACTCCCATCTCCGAAATGTTCACGAATCATCTCGGGCATATAATGAGTAGAAATAAAGAAACGATGGAAGCCTGAGTTAATAAAACTTTGAAGAATAAGTTCAAGGATTGGCTTCTCACCTACTTTGAGTAGGGGCTTCGGGCAATTTTGGGTCAAGGGCCGTAGTCTGGTACCGAAACCACCTGCCATCAGGAATACAGGGTTATCTCTACGCTGATTATCCAAAAGGTCCTGTAGGGTTTCTAAGCCAATGACCAATCCTTGCGGGTCTACTACTGGCAGCTGCAATAGCTTGTATTTTTCCATCACAGCCAGAATTCTAGCCTTATCCCAACCTTCTTCTGCGGTCCTTGGAGTGGCACACATAACGTCACGGATCGGTGTGTCAAGGGACTGCCGTTTCAATAAAGCTCTGCGGATATCTCCATCTGTTACCGTACCCAAGAGACGACGCTCGTGATCGACGACCATAACAATTTTCATCGCCACACGATCAAGCGTAGCAATCGCTTCCACCAGAGAGACTTCTGGGCCGACGAGCGTTAACTCCCACTGCTTCATTGAATACCTTCTTTTAATTACTTATTTGGCACAAAGCGACTCGTTGCTCTGGAGCCAAACATTATATTGTGGGCGGCTAGATCTCGAACCAAAACAGCTCCAGCTCCGACGACCGCATCGTCTCCAACATTGATTCCCTGTATCACAGCCGCGTTACAAGCAATAAACGCTCGCTCTCCAACCAGCACATTTCCACACAGAGTAGCTCCAGGAGCAATGTGTACATGCGAGCCGATACGACAGTCATGATCAATGCTGGCTCTGGTATTGACGATCGAATTGGCGCCTATTACCGTATCAGCCTGAATGATTGCTCCGGCCATGATTTGTGAGCCATCGTACAGAGTAACGCTAGGATCAACCCAGGCTGCGGGATGGATCAATGCTGGAAAACGAAAGCCTTTGGCTGCGAACCGTTCATAAGCTTTACGTCTACCGACACTGCCGACCAATTGACCGATACCATTGACCAGTCCCACCGCACTGGGGTCGAGCATTTCAAGGGCTTCATCCCCGCCAAGCACCTTGTAACCTCGCCATTTGCTAGCCCCCTGTTCTCGCAACTCCGGCGCGCATACACCATGGATAGTCAAGCCCAGTGCCTGAGCCAGCGAAAGGAGTACCTTTGCATGCCCACCGGCACCAATTATGACTAATGGCAGGTCACAGTCAGATAATATTTTCATTGATCAGCTATCACATCGCCCGCTTGATAAGCACGAGCCGAAACACTACCGACCAAACGCCACAACGCTGTAGCCGGCAAACCGTGCCCGCTGCGTGCAGTGCTTAAATCTTTCCTCGATAATTTAGAACCCGCGGCGATATCCCGAGCGGCAACTACTTGTTGTCTCGCAGCCTTGCGCGTATCCCATTCGCTAGTTTGGGGTGCTTTACATGAACTACCTAGAGCAAGTTCCAGAGCACGAATTTCCGAAACCATTTGTTTTAGTTCAGCAGGTTCCAATGAGGCTTTGTGATCTGGCCCGGGGAGGAATCGATCAAGCGTGAAATGCTTTTCAATGACCTTGGCTCCGCGAGCCACCGCAGCAACAGGAATCAGACAGCCCTCTGTATGGTCTGAATAACCTACGTCCAGGCTGAAGGCATTAGCCAATGTATCCATAGCTTTCAAGTTGACCTCACTCCATGGCGTCGGGTACTGAGACGTACAGTGAAGCAGTGTTACATGTCCTACCAGACGTTGACGACACTCACTCATCCCCCAGCAACGCCAGACTTCGTCCATATCAGCAGGCTCCTGATTGCACTCCAGCGCATGGGCAACAATTGCGAGAGCCTGCTCCACCTCACTCAAAGTTGCCATGCCAGTCGATAAAATCAATTTCTTTCCGGTACGTGCAAACTGCCATAACAGCGGCCCATTCGTCAGCTCACCCGAGGGCACCTTGAAAAAAGGCATTCCAAGATCAGACAGAAAATCAAGACTATCGGAATCAAAAGCAGTAGATAAGAACTCAATCCCTTTGCCTCTAGCGTAACTCTGCAACTCTGCGTGCCACTCTCTCGGCAACTCCAGCTTTTTGAGCATCGATAGCTGACTTTCAGACTCATCAGTACTTTTTTTCTGATAGGACGCCTTCGGCGCATGCCTCGAAGCCAGCCGCACAGCGTCAAATGTCTGGAACTTGACAGCATCAGCGCCCGCCTCGGCGGCTGCGTCTATCAACGCAAACGCCAATGACCGTTCGCCGTTATGATTCACGCCCGCTTCAGCGATGATGTACACAGAGTCTTTACTGGACTGTTTCATATATCAGCTCAAATCGTGGAATGACTTGTGGAATATCCCGTCGAACTGTTCAAGGACATTCACGATGCTCTGAGCGGCATTACCCGTCCCATATGGATTAATCGTGTGTTTACATAGCTGAGCAAACTCTTTTGTCAACGCTTTTCGAAGTGCTGATTCGATGGCTCCAACTTCAGCCACACAATGAAGTACAGAGTCCGCCGCGAGACGCCCTTGCTGGCGCGCGCCGATATTAACGGTCGGGACACCAAAGGCTGGGACTTCGATAATTCCGCTCGATGAATTTCCAACAACAGCATCAGCTAGGGAAACCGCGCTTAGATAACGTCGGAAGCCTAGGGAAGGAATAGCAAATACTCGCCGCGGTTGCGCTTTTGCATAGGCTTCCAGAAGCGGGATAATTGCCCGCCCCCCGTTATCGGCATTTGGATAGGTCAAAATTATTTGATGTTCTGGAAATTGATCGAGTGCTTCCAGCACAGCAGAAAAGCTCCGCACAGGATCTTCTTCCAGTAGTGTAACGGGATGGTAAGTTGCCAATATGAATGGCAAGTCAAGCGTGAATCCGAGACTTTCAGAAAGCTCTCCGAGATTCATTCTATGACTGCGAAGCAAATGATCGAGACCGATGGCTCCCACGTTGAAGACTCGCGTCGGCGACTCTCCCATCTGTATGACGCGATTCCGGTACGGCTCAGCGGCTACAAAATGCAGGTAGGACATCTTGCTGATGGCATGTCGAATCGCATCATCATAGGCACCTTCCGTGATTTCGCCACCATGCAGATGCGCAACCGGAATCCGCATGATTAAAGCTGCCTGAACAATCGACAGTGCTTCAAAACGATCACCGAGTACCACAAGGACATCAGGTTTGAGCCTGTCCAAAGCGTCAGCGAAACCAATAGTCCCGAGCCCCATGGACTTGACCACACCGACGGAGGTGTCTGAAGACAACAGCATCTCGACCTTCGCGTCAATGGAAAAACCATCCAGCTCCACTTGCTTCCAGGTTTCACCGAACTCAGGCGAAAGATGAGTTCCACTGACGATTAGCTGGAGTTCAAGACGATGACTCGCCTGAATATCCTTCATCAGCCAATAGAGCAGACCATACTCAGCCCTGGTACCAGTGAACACGGCAACCTTTCGTTTCACACACTAGACTCCGGCATGACGCTGCTGGGAAGGTTTACGATGCGATCTTCAAGCCACGTCGCGTTACTGAGATCTCCACGCAGACATGTAGCGAAGCTCGGCAGACGATTCATTAGCTGCCAAATCGGTCGCGTCATGACACCTTGATCATTTGTTGCCTTGAGCAACGCATCGCGTCTCTCGCGACTTTCACAAATAACGGCGTTCAACCAGTAGTTTGAGCGGCAATCTTTGGGCTCATGAAAAAAATGCAACTCGCTATTTTGCAACTCTTTCTCATACCGTGCGGCGAGCGACCGCTTCAGGGTGATGAAGCTTTCCAATTGCTCTAATTGCGCACACCCCAATGCGGCGTTGATATTAGGAAGACGATAGTTATAACCTACCTCATCATGAACATATTCATAAGGATGGGGCAGCTTGGAAGTAGTGGTTAGATGCTTGGCTATGGCGCCTAGATGTTCATTGGTCAAAATCATACCGCCGCCTCCGGTGGTAATGATTTTATTTCCATTAAAACTCAGGGTACCCAATTGGCCAAAAGTGCCGGTATGTCGACCTTTATAGAAGCTCCCTAACGACTCGGCAGCATCCTCGACTACGATCAACCCCCAACGCTCACAAACCTTCAGCAGATGGTCAAGCTCAATGGGATGACCAAAAGTGTGCATGGGTACACAGGCACGCACCACCTTCCCCCCGTCTTTAAGGCGGCACAGTCCATCGGCATCCAACTGTGCATACTCATGGAGCCACTTATCAAGTGCTACGGGGGAAAGGCCTAATGTGTGTCGATCGACATCAATAAAGACAGGTTGTGCTCCGCAATAGGCGATGGCATTACAGGTAGCAACAAATGTCAGGGGTTGGGTAACCACCAACTCACCCGCTTTGACACCTGCCAACAATAATGCTGCATGCAAAGCCGCTGTTCCGTTCACAGTGGCAATAGCTCTCGGGCTACCTGTGTAATCGGACATCTCACGTTCAAAGCGATCAACGAAAGCACCAACGCTCGAAACGAAAGTCGAATCTATGGTTTCCACCACATAGTCCCGCTCGTTCCCTTTAAAACTTGGAGAATGTAGTGGAATAAACTCGTTTGTGCGGTACTGCTCCCGCACAAAGCTTATAAGAGAGTCAAACATGCAGGAGCCTCAAACGTTATAAATATCAGCTTTGTATTTGGTCAGATTTTCAGGTCGTGACAACCAGTCGATAGTTTCCTGCAACCCTTGGCGAATAGAGTACTGCGGCTTGAAACCAGTGAGATTGTTGATCTTCGTATTATCGCACCAAAGACGAAACACCTCTGACTTCTCTGGACGAATACGCTGATCATCGGTCAAAAACTCTACATCACTGCCCATCAACTCTCGAATTAGATGGAGGGTATCTCCGACCGAAATCTCATAATTCGAACCGATATTGACTGTTTCACCAACAGCCTTCTCACACCGCGCCAATTCGAGAAATCCTCGGCATGTATCGGCAACGTAGTTGAAATCTCTGGTCGGACTTACATCACCCAATTTGATTTTTTTCTTGCCGCTGGCAATCTGAGTAATAATTGTCGGGATCACTGCTCTTGCCGATTGCCTTGGACCATAGGTATTGAAAGGACGCGCAATGGTCAGCGGCAAATCAAACGCATTGAAAAAGCTCATTGCCATTGCATCTGCACCTATTTTAGACGCGCTATAAGGTGACTGTGCCTGCAGTGGATGCTTTTCATCTATGGGTACATATTGAGCCGTTCCATACACCTCACTGGTAGAGGTATGGATAACTCGTTGAACACCGTTATCTAAAGCAGCCTTGCAAATATTCAGAGTGCCTTTGATATTGGTATCAACATAGCTGTCAGGCGCAACGTACGAATACGGAATAGCGATTAATGCTGCCAGATGGAAAACGAGATCAACATCCTTGGTGATATGCTTGCAGTAATGCGGATCTCTCACATCGCCACTCAGCACTTCGATGTTTTTTAGACACTCGACATCTTCCAACCAACCCCAATAGTTAAAAGAGTTATATTGGGACAGCGCCTTAACCTCATAGCCTTCTCGAACCAACAATTCGGTCAGGTGAGAACCAATAAATCCATCGGCTCCAGTCACTAGTACTTTTTTCACTTACTTTTACCTTTGAATATTAAGTAAAGGCCTATCGCTGCCAACACAAGGAGCGCTCACCAAGGCCCAAAACACATCACGATCATAAGACACGCTACCGCCCCAGGATTTGACGTCGGTTTCCTGAGAACGTAGAGCTTGCAATGTCCGCATCCCCTCTAAATCATTAAAACGCGGAAACGTTCATAAGGGGAATGCTCACCGTTTGCTGACGATGGAGCAGATTAACCAATAATATTACGCGTTCCTCGCCGTCCGCTGACATAAAAATAGCATCTAGGGCGCCCAACCCTCCTTCAAGAATTTGAACGCGTTCTCCTGCGATGAATGCGGGTTTAGAGTTCTCAACTCGATTCTGCAATTGGGTGATGAGATCCTGGCTTACAGCCAAAGGTTTGCCACCAAAACTGACCACACGGTTAACACCTCGGGTCGAACGCAAAGGAGCCCAATTGCTTTCGTCAGGAAGGTTGATGAACAGGTAGCCGGGGAACAACGACTCTTGCAAATACGTTCGTTGTCCGCGCACGGTTCGCTCGCGGCGACAAACGGGACGATTGCATTCATAACCTTGACGAGTCAAGTGCTCTTCCGCACGCTCATCCTGTCGAGGTTTGCACTGCACGAGATACCAGGCACTTTTCTGAGGAGTGGCTGGGTGGTGGTCTGCCTTGTAAATACTCATTTGCATGTACTTGTCACTAATGGTCGCATCCATGATTCAGCCATCGTTCGTTGATTTGCCGACGGCGACCGCAAAATTTTTACGCCAATCGACCACCTACACAAGCAGCGTATGAGCCTGTCGATACGTTCACTATACAACACCAGCAGGGCAGGTGCCTTTTCTTGTTAAGTGCGCAGAATCACGGCCAATACCTGCTTGATTCATGCCTCGCTGAACGCCATGCCTCATCGCCTCACCGCAGTAAATACCAGTCATTCCTTCTGTTCCACGCATGGAAACCGCAAAGCATACTAGCAACCGCGAATGGCGCAAACCTAGATACTCAGCGGACCCGCCGGGTTTCGTTGCGATATCGGGCGTCCCTGGACAAGGTACTATGATGCCTGGTACCCGCCGACAGGGCTTTTAAGCTATTGATTGTAAACCAATGGATTTTTCCGCTACCAGCTTCGCCAGAAGCTGTACGTCTGGACGAACCGGCCAGACAATAGCTGGCGGACTGCCCGCAAAATGGAGTGAAACGATCAGTCACATTGTTAGCGAAATGACCGGACACGATGAGCGAAACACGTACCCGAGTATACCCGCCCGCATGCACCTGGCAGCTGCACCAGGCGTCTCTCGGCGCCCAAGCCCACGGTTTAATGTCGATAGCGCCTGATTGACCAAACAGGTTCACTGAAGAAAACCTTGAACATGGCCGAGTTGAATGTGACGGTGCTATTCGAAGCTGATCGTTATAGGTAGAGGCAAAACCGCACAGAAAGGGCATGTGTTGCACTCTGTTTTTTGCGAACGTCAAGTATTGACGTATCGCAAAAATCCGCCTTCATCCTTAACAACGAATCTGTCAGCGCGATACAGATTGCTTTTCTCTTTCATTCCAAAACAGACGTATAACACCGAAAATCACGCCCAACATCAGCCCCAAGACCAACCCAAAGACGAGAATCAATGCTTTTCTAGGTTTAATGGGAGCATCCGGTGCCTTAATTACACCATCAAGTTGATAAACGGCCACATCCTCCGCCTTGACTCCGAGCCCCTTATAAAAATCATATTGGGTTTGCAGCTTACGCAAATCACCAATAAAAGCATCGTCAGATTCGCGCGCCTGCAAGTTTTTAACCTCAGCCTCCAGCGCCTTCGTCCCTCGCAGATAAATCAGGCGCGGATCAACAGCACCCGACATATCCCCCGCTACACTCCCGGACACCACCAGATGATTTTGCAGGCCGATCGCACCAGCAACTTTCTCGGCTTCATGCAACTGGAGAACGGTATCATTCCTTTCCTTGGCCGCATTTTCGCGCAACATTGCTATCTGTTTCTCGATATTCCGCGCACGCACCTCGGCTTCTTTGGACTGGTTCTTGATCAGTTCTTTTTTTGTCGTTTCGCCTACTCGATCAATATAAAGACGAAGCCACTCTGCCACTTGAGCAGCTTGTCCGCTCTGGACAGCAACTGAGAATCGCTCGACAAAATCCTTGTTTGGCTGAGTAGTCGTTAGTTCAGCTGAAAACTGTCGATACAAGGAGTCATACGATCTCTGCCGATCGGATTCACTCAATGACGGGATGTAAACATCAATAAAAAACTTATACCGCAGTGACTCCGACTGAAGATTACGAGTAAATACGGAGTAGATATCCTTGACCGTGTAAAGCTTCATACCCGACTGTTCTGTTCGTCCGTAGTTAAAATTTTCAATATCGTTTTGAGTCGGAGGCAGGACATAAGCTCGAGCCTCGTAGACAGGATCGCTTAAAAAAGCATAAACACCTGAAGCCAAAGTGACCGCGCCAGCAATAATGAGAACCAGCCAACGCTGTATCCAAATCCCTCGTAACAAATCGTATAAATCTATTTCACTAAAGCTTTGATTACCTGAATTATTTTCTCGCATACACTTCAATCAACCCGTTTATTTTAGAGACCACAGCGCAAACTATTAATTAAATATCCTGTGTGATATTTACCTTGCGTCTGGTGCGAAGCACCACAGTCAACAATGGCCCAATGATCATCCCCACTAATAGTGCGACAACCAAACAGAGCGATGCAGAAACCGGCGAGCTAGACCAACCGAACAAAGTGATTATGACAGATTGCTGATTTTCAAGCACGAAAACGACCGTGGTCAGGGCAACCAACAATGCCACGAGTAACAGCACTAGACGCTTAAGCTTTCTCACCGCCACTTTCCTTCCGCCAATTCAGATTTCATTCTCCTCCTCTTCGTTCACGCGATCACGCAATTCCTTGCCCGGCTTGAAATGCGGCACGAACTTGCCGTCGAGGCTGACGGACTGACCGGTTTTTGGATTGCGACCTACGCGCGGCGCGCGGTAGTGCAAGGAGAAGCTGCCAAACCCACGGATCTCAATCCGATCACCGGTGGCCAGGCATTGGGACATTTGTTCAAGCATGGTCTTGATGGCCAGCTCCACATCCTTGGATGAGAGTAGCCCTTGATGGGTGACAATTCGTTCGATCAACTCCGACTTCGTCATATTTTTCCCTTCTTTTTCAAGCAGCTAGATCAGCGCTTCAAAGGTTTTAGCACGCCCGGATCAATTTGAACAGCCCGAGTTTTTGACGTTTTCCACTAGCAATGAGATGCCCTATTCCAGAGCAGCGGAACACTGATCGTGCACTCTCGCCCTCATCTACAGATAACCAGCATGGTGCGCGTCAGATAGCCCGCGGGGTTGAAGCCAAAAGGGTACTCATCCTCTTCTTTGGCATCATCGGACCTGGCTACAACTTTGTAGCCCGCCGCTTTGCACTCCTTGCTCGCTCGCTTGCGACACTTCTCCCATCCCGACCCCAGGCCCGAACAATCGATCTCGATACCACTGACCCCACGCACCGCGTGAGTTTTGGCACTAGTGGTACAACCCGCCAATGTCAGTACTGCTATTACGGCAATGAGCTTGTTCATTCGCTTCCTAGGCCAGGCACGCCGCCAGTACTGTCGTTCGCTTCAGGCTAGAGACTAGCTGTAAATAAACGATTGATCCTATTAAAGAAAGAGACAACTTGTCGGGAGGATTGGTTTCACGGCATTCAATTGCAGCTCCGCGTGACCATCAGAATCACTAAATCGCAGGCACAAAAAAGGGCGACCGAAGTCGCCCTTTTTGTATGGTCTGACAGAACTTAGTTCTGTTTTTCCATTTGTGCACGCAACAGGTCGCCCAGAGTGGTAGGACCAGCAGCAGGAGCATCCGAAGCTGGCTTGTCGCGCAGGCTTTGGATTGCTTCTTTCTCTTCAGCATCGTCTTTCGACTTGATGGAGAGCTGGATTACACGGCTCTTGCGGTCAACGCTGATGATCTTGGCTTCTACTTCCTGGCCTTCTTTCAGAACGTTGCGCGCGTCTTCAACGCGGTCACGGCTGATTTCAGAGGCTTTCAGAGTCGCTTCGATATCGTCGGCCAGAGTGATGATGGCGCCTTTAGCGTCAACTTCTTTCACGATGCCTTTAACGATTGCGCCTTTGTCGTTCTCTTGAACGTACTCGGAGAACGGATCGCTTTCCAGTTGCTTGATACCCAGGGAGATGCGCTCGCGCTCTGGGTCAACCGACAGGATAACGGTGTCCAGCTCGTCGCCCTTCTTGAAGCGGCGAACGGCTTCTTCGCCCACTTCGTTCCAGGAGATGTCGGACAGGTGAACCAGACCGTCGATGCCGCCGTCCAGACCAATGAAGATACCGAAATCGGTGATCGACTTGATGGTGCCGGAGATTTTATCGCCCTTGTTGAACTGGCCAGAGAAATCTTCCCATGGGTTAGATTTGCACTGTTTGATGCCGAGGGAGATACGACGACGCTCTTCGTCGATGTCCAGAACCATAACTTCCACTTCGTCGCCGACTTGTACGACTTTCGAAGGGTGGATGTTTTTGTTGGTCCAGTCCATTTCGGAAACGTGTACCAGACCTTCAACGCCTTCTTCCAGCTCAGCGAAGCAGCCGTAGTCGGTCAGGTTGGTTACACGAGCGGTAACGCGAGTGCTTTCTGGGTAACGGGCTTTGATAGCAACCCATGGATCTTCGCCCAGTTGCTTAAGGCCCAGGGAAACACGATTGCGTTCGCGATCGTACTTCAGAACCTTGACATCGATCTCGTCGCCAACGTTGACGATTTCGGAAGGATGCTTGATACGCTTCCAAGCCATGTCGGTAATGTGCAGCAGGCCATCGACGCCACCCAGATCGACGAATGCGCCGTAATCGGTGAGGTTCTTGACGATACCTTTGACTTGTTGGCCTTCCTGCAGGGATTCCAGCAGAGCTTCACGCTCAGCGGAGTTCTCGGCTTCGAGGACGCTACGACGGGAAACGACAACGTTGTTGCGTTTCTGGTCAAGCTTGATGACCTTGAATTCCAGCTCTTTGCCTTCCAGGTGCGTGGTGTCGCGCACTGGACGAACGTCAACCAGAGAACCTGGCAGGAACGCACGGATGCCGTTAACGTCGACAGTGAAGCCGCCTTTAACCTTACCGTTGATAACGCCCTTGACCACTTCTTCGGCTGCGAAGGCTGCTTCCAGAACAATCCAGCATTCAGCGCGCTTGGCTTTTTCACGGGACAGCTTGGTTTCACCAAAGCCGTCTTCAACCGAGTCCAGAGCAACGTGAACTTCGTCACCGACGTTGATAGTCAGTTCGCCAGCATCGTTGTAGAACTGCTCAAGCGGGATGAGTGCTTCAGACTTCAGGCCAGCGTGAACGGTTACCCAGCGAGCTTGGTAATCGATATCAACGATAACACCGGTGATGATGGAGCCTGCCTGAAGGTTCAGGGTTTTTAGGCTTTCTTCAAAGAGTTCCGCAAAGCTTTCGCTCATTTTAATTCCTGATGATAAGGGCGAAGAATACGCCCATCTCCACATCCCAGACGACGTGGGTTACGTTCATTTAAAGAAACAGCGCAGGACTATGACTGGTCCCCTGCGAAGTCTCTTGGTCACCCGGCGATATCGCGGAGTGCGATCTCGCTCATGATGCGTTCCAGCACCTGATCGATGGATAATTCCGTGGAATCCAGCTGTATGGCGTCAGCCGCCGGCTTGAGCGGGGCTACCGCTCGCTGGGTGTCACGCTCATCGCGTGCACGTATCTCATCTAGCAGACTCGACAGACTAACACCATCGACTTTGCCCTTCAACTGCAAGTATCGACGGCGAGCACGCTCCTCGGCACTGGCAGTCAGGAATATCTTCAGCGGCGCATCGGGGAAAACCACCGTGCCCATGTCGCGACCATCGGCTACCAGACCCGGCGCCTCCTGAAACGCCCGCTGGCGCTGCAGCAAGGCGTCGCGCACCGCCGGCAACGCGGCCACTTGCGAGGCCCATGCGCCAACCTGTTCATTGCGCAAATCATCAGTGACATCGTCACCTTCAAGAATGATTCGCTGCGGATGACCTTCCGTCGCTCCGACGAACTGCACGTCCAGATGAGCGGCCAGAAGCTTGAGCGACTCTTCATTGGTCAGGTCGACGCCATGGTTACGCGCGGCGAATGCCAGCAGACGGTACAGCGCACCGGAGTCCAGCAGGCACCAGCCCAGGCGCTTGGCCAGAATCCCGGCAATAGTGCCCTTGCCCGAGCCGCTAGGCCCGTCGATGGTGATGACCGGTGGCTTGATATTCACGACTGAGCCTCTTGTGCAACACGGATACCGACCTGAGCGCACAGCGCGAGGAAGTTCGGGAACGACGTCGCGACGTTGGCACAATCATGGATGCGAATCGGTGCAGTGGCGCGCAGCGAAGCAACGCTGAAGGCCATGGCGATCCGGTGATCGCCGTGCCCGTGCACTTCGCCGCCGCCGATCAGGCCGCCGTCGATGATAATGCCGTCCGGGGTCGGTTCGCATTTGACGCCCAGCGCCAACAAGCCATCGGCCATGACCTGGATACGATCAGACTCCTTGACTCGCAGTTCCTCGGCGCCGCGCAATACGGTACGCCCTTCGGCACAGGCCGCAGCCACGAACAGCACCGGGAATTCGTCGATGGCCAGCGGAACCAGCGCTTCGGGAATCTCGACACCCTTGAGTTTAGCTGCACGTACGCGCAGGTCAGCCACAGGCTCGCCGCCGACTTCACGCTGGTTTTCCAGGGTAATGTCAGCCCCCATCAAACGCAGAATGTCGATCACGCCGGTACGGGTCGGGTTGATGCCGACATGCTCAAGCACCAGTTCCGAACCTTCGGCGATCGACGCGGCGACCAGGAAGAACGCGGAAGAAGAAATATCGCCCGGTACTTCAATGTGGGTCGCCGTCAGCTTGTGGCCGGATTCGACCGAAGCGGTAGCACCGTTGACACTGACCGGGTAGCCGAAGCCACGCAGCATGCGCTCGGTGTGATCGCGAGTCGGAGCCGGCTCGGTAACAGTGGTCTTGCCTTCGGCGTACAGGCCAGCCAGCAGCAGGCAGGATTTAACCTGGGCACTGGCCATCGGCATGGTGTAAGTCAGGCCTTTGAGCTTGTTGCCGCCACGGATGGTCATCGGCGGACGACCCTCGGCGGCGGTCTCGATCACGGCGCCCATTTCACGCAGCGGATTGGCCACGCGATTCATCGGACGCTTGGACAGCGAAGCATCGCCGGTCAGCGTGCTGTCGAAGTCCTGCGCAGCGAGCAGGCCCGACAGCAGACGCATCGAGGTGCCGGAGTTGCCCAGATAGATCGGACCCGGCGCGGGCTTCAAGCCATGCAGGCCGACACCATGAATGGTCACGCGGCCATGGTGCGGACCTTCGATCACGACGCCCATGTCGCGAAAGGCTTGCAAGGTCGCCAGAGCGTCTTCGCCCTCGAGGAAGCCTTCGACTTCGGTGACGCCTTCGGCCAGGGAGCCGAGCATGATCGAACGGTGGGAAATCGATTTATCGCCCGGTACACGAATCCGCCCAGTCAGGCGGCCACCAGGTTGTGCCAGGAAAATCAGGTCGTTGGAGTTCATAGCGTCCACATAAGCCCGGCGTGCCAGGATTTTACTGAAATGTTCGCGGGCAACCCGGGCGCGAGTGAACACGCCCAACAATTGGTGCCCATCCCCTGCATCGACCGCGTCGCGCAAGGCGTCGAGGTCGCTGCGAAATGTATCGAGTGTGCGCAGGACAGCTTCGCGGTTGGCGAGGAAGATGTCGTGCCACATGACCGGATCGCTACCCGCGATTCTTGTGAAATCGCGGAAACCGCCGGCAGCGTAACGGAAGATCTCAAGGTTTTCATTGCGCTTGGCCAACGAATCGACCAGACCGAACGCCAACAAGTGCGGCAAATGGCTGGTCGCCGCCAACACTTCGTCGTGACGCTCGACCTGCATGTGCTCGACATCGGCGCCCAATTCGCGCCACAACCGGTCGACCACTGCCAGGGCTGCCGGATCAGTTTGATCAAGCGGCGTCAGAATCACTTTATGGCGACGGAACAGCTCGGCGTTGGAGGCTTCCACCCCGCTCTGCTCGGAGCCGGCAATCGGATGCCCCGGCACGAAACGCGACGGCATGCCGCCAAACGCCTCAGTTGCCGCACGCACCACGTTGCCCTTGGCGCTGCCGACGTCGGTCAGAATCGCTTGCCCCAGGTCCATGGCGGCCAATCGGCCGAGCATTTTTTCCATGGCAAGGATTGGCACGGCGAGTTGAATGACGTCGGCGCCCTGGCAAGCAACGGCCAGGTCTTCTTCGCAGCGATCCACCACACCCAACTCAACCGCCAGTTTGCGCGACTGCGGGTCGAGATCGACCCCGACCACTTCGCGGCACAGACCGCTTTCACGCAAACCCTTGGCAAACGAACCACCGATCAGCCCAAGACCGACCACCACCAGGCGACCGATCATAGGTTCAGCAGATGGCAGTGCAGTGACATCAACCACGAGCCAAAACCTTGGTCAGCGCTTCGAGGAAGCGGCTGTTTTCTGCCGGCAGACCGATGGTGATGCGCAAGTGATTCGGCATGCCATAGTTGGCCACCGGACGCACGATCACGCCTTCGCGCAGCAAACCCTGGAAGACCGGCGCCGCCACTTGCCCCAGATCGACGCAGATGAAGTTGCCCTTGGACGGAATCCAGCTCAACCCCAACTCACGAAAACCCGCTTGCAGTTGCTGCATGCCGGATTCGTTCAGGCGACGGCTTTCAGCCAGGTACTCGGTGTCTTGCAGCGCAGCGCACGCCGCGGCCAGGGCCAGGCTATTAACGTTGAACGGCTGACGCACGCGGTTCAGCACATCCGCGACCACCGCAGTGGACAAGCCATAACCGACCCGCAACGCCGCCAGACCGTAGGCCTTGGAGAAGGTGCGCGAAACCAGCAGGTTCGGGTAAGCCGCCAGATAGTCCAGGCCATCCGGCAAGTCGCTGCCTTCGGCGTATTCGATGTAGGCCTCGTCCAGCACCACCAGCACGTGCTCCGGTACATCCTGCAGGAATTCGTCCAGCGCTTCGGCGTCGAACCAGGTCCCGGTCGGGTTGTTCGGGTTGGCGATGAAGACCACACGGGTATCGGCATCGATCGCGGCCAGCATGGCCGACAGATCATGACCCCAGTCTTTGGCCGGGATCACTTTTGCCTGGGCGCCGACGGCTTGGGTCACGATCGGATAGACCGCAAACGCGTGCTCGCTGAACACGGCGTTCAAGCCCGGCGCCAGATAAGCACGCGCAACCAGCTCCAGAATGTCGTTGGAACCATTGCCCAGCGTCACCTGATTCAGCTCGACGCGGCATTGCTCGGCCAGCAGGGTCTTGAGCGCAAAACCGTTGCCGTCCGGATAGCGGGTCAGCTCGGCCAGTTCTTCGCGAATGGCCGCCAGCGCCTTCGGACTGGCGCCCAACGGGTTTTCATTGCTGGCCAGCTTGATGATTTTGGCCGGATCGATGTTCAGCTCGCGCGCCAGTTCGTCCACGGGTTTGCCCGGTACGTAAGGCGAAAGTTGTTGCACGCCCGGCTGTGCCAGAGCGAGGAAGTCACCACTCATTTGCTACCCCTTAGAGAACTGCTTTCGGGTAGGAACCCAGCACTTTGAGTGCCACTGCTTCCTGACTGATCTTTTCCAATACACCTTTGATCAACGGATCACGGTGGTGGCCGACGAAGTCGATGAAGAACACGTAGGTCCATTTACCGCTGCGCGACGGACGCGTCTCGATTCGCGTCAGGTCGATGCCGTTGTCGTGGAACGGCACCAGCAACTCGTGGAGCGCACCGGGCTTGTTGCTCATGGAGACGATGATCGAGGTCTTGTCGTCGCCGGTCGGTGGCACTTCCTGGCTGCCGATCATCAGGAAGCGTGTGGAGTTGTCCGGGCGATCCTCGATTTTCTCGGCCAGACGGGTCAGCCCGTACAAGCCAGCGGCCATGTCGCCGGCAATCGCCGCCGAGTTCCACTCACCCTTGACCCGCTTGGCCGCTTCGGCGTTGCTGGACACCGCCACGCGCTCGACATTCGGGTAATGCGCGTCCAGCCATTTGCGGCACTGGGCCAGCGACTGGGCGTGGGAATAGATGCGGCTGATGCTGTCAGTCTTGGTGTTTTCGCCGACCAGCAAGTGGTGGTGAATCCGCAACTCGACTTCGCCACAGATCACCATGTCGTGTTCAAGGAAGCTGTCGAGGGTGTGGTTGACCGCGCCTTCGGTGGAGTTCTCCACCGGGACCACGCCAAAGTTCACCGCACCGGCCGCCACTTCGCGGAACACTTCGTCGATTGCCGCCATCGGCTTGCTGATCACGGCGTGACCGAAGTGCTTCATGGCCGCGGCTTGGGTGAAGGTGCCTTCAGGGCCGAGGTACGCCACTTTCAACGGCTGTTCGAGGGCCAGGCACGAGGACATGATTTCGCGGAACAAACGCGCCATCTCTTCGTTGCCCAGCGGCCCCTGGTTACGCTCCATCACGCGCTTGAGCACCTGAGCTTCACGCTCAGGACGATAGAACACCGGCACTTCGCCTTCGGCCAGCGAGGCCATCTTTACTCGCGCAACTTCCTGGGCGCAGCGTGCGCGCTCACTGATCAGCTCCAGGACCTTGGTGTCCAGAGCATCAATGCGAACGCGCAGTGCCTTGAGTTCTTGCTCAGACATTAACCGTGTTCCTTCTCGAACTCTGCCATGTACGAAATCAGTGCGTTGACCGCAACGATGTCGACGGCGTTATAGATGGAGGCACGCATGCCACCCACGGAACGGTGACCCTTGAGGTTCAACAGGCCACGTTCTTCGGCACCTGCCAGGAATGGCTTGTCGAGACGATCGTCAGCCAGGCGGAACGGCACGTTCATCCACGAGCGATCCGACTTGTTGATCGGGTTGCTGTACAAGCCGCTGGCGTCAATGAAATCGTACAGCGTGCGCTGCTTCACTTCGTTGAGTTTGCCGATGGCTTCAACACCACCCTGCTCTTTCAGCCACTCGAATACCAGACCGGACAGATACCAGGCCAGGGTTGGCGGTGTGTTGTACATCGAGCCGTTATCGGCCGCGACCTTGTAATTGAGCATGGTCGGGCACAAGGAACGGGCGTGACCCAACAGGTCTTCGCGAACGATGTTGACGACGATGCCGCTCGGGCCGATGTTTTTCTGTGCGCCGGCGTAGATCATGCCGAAGCGCGAAACATCGATCGGGCGAGAGAGGATGTCAGAGGACATGTCGGCGACCAGCGGGACATCACCGGTTTCCGGGACCCAATTGAATTCCAGGCCGCCGATGGTTTCGTTTGGTGCGTAGTGAACGTAGGCCGCGTCGGCAGACAGGCTCCATTCGTTCTGACCGGGAATAGCGAAATAGTCGTATGGCTTGGCGGTAGCGGCAACATTGACGTGACCGTAGCGCGAGGCTTCTTCAATGGCTTTCTGCGACCAGATACCGGTGTCGATATAGTCGGCAGTGCCACCTTCCGGCAACAGGTTCAGAGGGATCTGAGCAAATTGCTGGCTGGCGCCACCTTGCAGAAACAGCACTTTATAGTTCGAGGGGATATTCAGCAGATCACGCAGATCCTGCTCGGCCTTGGTGGCGATGGACACGAACTCATCACTGCGATGGCTCATTTCCATGACTGAAAGACCCTTGCCGTGCCAATCAAGGAGTTCACCCTGGGCGCGCTGCAGGACAGCTTCGGGAAGTGCCGCAGGACCGGCACAGAAGTTATAGGCTCTCTTGCTCACATCCAATCTCGCTCTGATTTGGTGGGTCATGCAAACATATCAATCGACACAAATCCAATGTGGGAGCGAGCTTGCTCGCGAAAGCGGTGTAACAGGAGACATTTGTGGTGAATGTCAGTCCGTCTTCGCGAGCAAGCCCGCTCCCACAAGGGATCTTCGTGGGTGTCGATATTTTCAACAGGGACAAACAACAAGGGGGCGAATTTTCATCCGCCCCCTGCTTGCCCGCTTATTCCTGCGGTTCTTCGTCGGCTGCGGCGTCGAGTTGCTGGTCTTCAACAACGTCGTCGATCACGACTTCGCCGTCGAACACCGCATCCTCTTCACCTTCCAGCTCTTCGCCTTCGACTTCCGACGGCTCCTGAACCCGTTCCAGACCGACCAGCGTTTCATCACTGGCCAGTTTGATCAGGGTTACGCCCTGGGTGTTACGACCCAGGCTGGAGACTTCGTCGACTCGGGTACGAACCAGGGTGCCCTGGTCGGAAATCAGCATGATTTCCTCGCCGTCGAGCACCTGGACTGCACCGACCAAACGGCCGTTACGGTCGTTGCTGACCATGGCGATAACGCCCTGACCACCACGTTTGTACTCAGGGAACTCGGAGATCGCCGTGCGCTTGCCGAAACCACGGGCCGAAGCCGTGAGGATCTCGCTGCCTTCTTCCGGGATCAGCATGGAAATCAGCTTCTGGCCTTCCGGCAGACGCATGCCGCGGACACCGCGAGCGGTACGGCCCATGGCGCGAACGTCGGTTTCCTTGAAGCGAGTGACCTTGCCGCCGTCGGAGAACAGCATGACTTCGCGCTCACCATCGGTAATGGCGGCAGAAATCAGTACGTCACCTTCGTCCAGCTCCAGCGCGATCAGGCCCACGCTGCGTTGACGGCTGAAGGATTCCAGCGGGGTCTTCTTCACGGTGCCTTTGGCAGTGGCCATGAAGATGAAGTGACCTTCGGTGTATTCCTCGACCGGCAGCATGGTGGTGATGTATTCATCACTGTCCAGCGGCAGCAGGTTGACCAGCGGACGTCCACGGGCAGCACGAGACGCTTCCGGAATTTCATAGGTTTTCAGCCAGTACACTTTGCCTTTGCTGGAGAACAGCAGCAGCGTGGTGTGGCTGTTGGCGACCAGCAGGTGAGCAATGTAGTCCTCATCCTTGACGCCGGTAGCCGATTTGCCTTTACCGCCACGACGCTGAGCCTGGTACGCAGCCAATGGCTGGGTCTTGGCGTAGCCACCGTGGGAAATGGTCACGACGCGCTCTTCTTCCGGGATCATGTCACCCAGGGTCAGGTCGAGACGGGCATCGAGAATCTCGGTGCGACGCACGTCGCCGTATTCGGCACGGATCACTTCCAGCTCTTCGCGGATCACTTCCATCAGGCGCGTGGCGCTGCTGAGGATGCGGATCAGTTCGCCGATCTGGTTGAGGATCTCTTGATACTCGGCCAGCAGCTTTTCGTGTTCCAGACCGGTCAGACGGTGCAGACGCAGTTCCAGAATGGCTTGCGCCTGTTCCGGCGACAGGAAGTACTTGCCTTCGCGCAGACCGTATTGCTCGTCCAGGGTCTCTGGACGGCAAGAGTCGGCGCCAGCACGCTCAACCATTGCGACTACGGCGGAAGATTCCCACGCAGTCTTGATCAGCGCTTCCTTGGCTTCCGACGGCGTCGGCGACGCCTTGATCAGGGCGATGACCGGGTCGATGTTCGACAGGGCAACCGCTTGACCTTCCAGGATGTGACCACGTTCGCGTGCTTTACGCAGTTCGAACACGGTACGGCGGGTAACGACTTCGCGACGGTGACGAACGAAGGCTTCCAGCAGGTCCTTGAGGTTCAGGATCCGCGGACGGCCGTCGATCAGCGCAACGATGTTGATACCGAATACGGCTTGCAGCTGGGTCTGGGCGTAGAGGTTGTTGAGGATTACCTCAGGCACTTCGCCGCGACGCAGCTCGATCACGACGCGCATACCGTCCTTGTCGGACTCGTCGCGCAGTTCAGTGATGCCTTCGAGCTTCTTCTCTTTTACCAGCTCGGCGATCTTCTCGATCAGACGGGCCTTGTTCAGCTGGTAAGGGAGTTCGGTGATGACGATCTGCTGACGGCCACCGACCTTGTCAATGTCTTCGATCATCGAGCGGGCGCGCATGTAAATGCGCCCGCGACCGGTGCGGTAGGCTTCGATGATGCCGGCGCGACCGTTGATGATCGCGGCGGTCGGGAAGTCCGGACCCGGGATGTATTGCATCAGCTCATCGATGGTCAACTCAGGGTTGTCGATGAGGGCCAGGCAACCGTCGATGACTTCACCGAGGTTGTGCGGCGGGATGTTGGTCGCCATGCCCACGGCGATACCGCTGGAGCCGTTGACCAAAAGGTTGGGAATACGGGTCGGCATGACCGCCGGGATCATTTCGGTGCCGTCGTAGTTCGGCACCCAGTCCACGGTTTCTTTATGCAGGTCAGCCAGCAGCTCGTGCGCCAGCTTGGTCATGCGCACTTCGGTGTATCGCATGGCGGCGGCGTTGTCGCCGTCCACGGAACCGAAGTTGCCCTGACCGTCTACCAGCAGGTAGCGCAGCGAGAATGGCTGTGCCATCCGAACGATGGTGTCGTACACCGCGGTATCACCGTGAGGGTGATACTTACCGATCACGTCACCGACAACACGGGCAGATTTCTTGTACGGCTTGTTGAAGTCGTTGCCCAGCTCGCTCATCGCGAACAGCACACGCCGGTGCACGGGCTTCAAGCCATCGCGCGCATCCGGCAGGGCCCGCCCGACGATTACGCTCATCGCGTAGTCGAGGTAGGACTGCTTCAGCTCGTCTTCGATATTGACCGGGAGGATTTCTTTGGCCAGTTCGCCCATGAGAAGCTCGATTCCTTTTTCTGGTGAAACCTCGTCACATCCATATGGGACGAACGAAGCTCGCCGCTGCAGGCTGAGTGCCATGCACCGACTTACGACAAATCAACAAGATGAACCATGGATTTGCGCAGTAAAGACAACCCCGTGGGACTGCCTCGGAAAACGCCGGATGTTATCACAAGAGCCGCCACGCACCTATCCCCCAGATGCGCATGGAGTGTAGTTAGTTGACTGGTGACAGGCTTAACGGGGACGAGAGAGGCTTAGAGGCATTTTGAATGCAAAATTTCGGGAGGAATGAAAGCTATTTGGTGTCAGTTAATGCCCATTCGCGGGCAAGCCTCGCTCCTACATTGAATCGATGCCGCTCGCAAAAGATGCGACCGACGCGATCAATCGTAGGAGCGAGGCTTGCCCGCGAAGGCAATTAACAGGCACCAGATATCTTCAATGCAGACGCTTACGGCACATCAACTGCGCCATTTTCGCGGTGTCCGGGCGCTCGACAATGCCTTTTTCGGTAACGATCGCATCGATCAGGTCCGCCGGGGTCACGTCGAACACCGGATTGAACGCATCGACATCCGCCCCGACCCGCTTGCCACCCACTTCCAGCAACTCGCGGCCATCGCGCTCTTCAATAGGAATCTCGTCGCCGCTGGCCAGGTTCATGTCGATGGTCGAACTCGGCGCCACCACCATGAAGCGCACGCCGTGGTGCATGGCGTTGACCGCCAGCTGATAGGTGCCGATCTTGTTGGCCACGTCGCCATTGGCGGTAATCCGGTCGGCGCCGACGATCACCCAGGTCACGCCTTTGGTTTTCATGATGTGCGCGGCGGCGGAGTCGGCGTTGACGGTCACGGGAATGCCTTCATTGGCCAGTTCCCATGCAGTCAATCGCGAACCTTGCAGCCATGGGCGGGTTTCGTCGGCGTAGACGCGCTCGACCATGCCTTCGATAAAGGCTCCGCGAATCACCCCCAGCGCCGTGCCGAAGCCGCCGGTGGCCAGCGCGCCAGTGTTGCAGTGGGTCAGGATTGCCTGGGCGTTGCCCTGGTGCTTGCGGATCAGGTCCACACCGAGTTGCGCCATGGTCAGGTTGGCTTCGCGATCGCTTTCATGAATGGCGATGGCTTCCGCTTCAAGCAACGACAACGGATCGGCGTGATGCTTCAAGCGTTCAAGCCGATCACGCATGCGACCCAAGGCCCAGAACAGATTGACCGCGGTCGGACGGGAATCGGCGAGCAGCGCGAAATCTTCTTCCAGCGCCGCCTGCCAGTCGCCACCCTCGGCGAAGCGGGCACGGGCCGCCAACACCACGCCATAGGCGGCACTGATGCCGATGGCCGGAGCGCCGCGCACCACCATCGAACGAATGGCCTCGGCCACGCCAGCGGCGCTGGTGTAGGCGATCCACGTTTCCTCGAACGGCAAAACACGCTGATCCAGCAGGTACAGGGCGCCATCACGCCAATCGATGGCCTTCACCTTCTCCGCAGCCAACAGTCGATCGCGCATCCCACACCCCGCACTCATGAACAAAAGCCGCCGATTATAGCGATCCCCCCGCGAAGACGCTCGGGTATACTTCGCCATCCTTTACAAAAGCACTGGAACCGACCTTCGATGCCGAACACTGCCGCTGCGCTCGACCTGTTATTGCTGCCGACCTGGCTGGTACCCGTCGAACCCGCTGGTGTTGTCCTCAAAGAGCACGGCCTGGGCATTCGCGACGGGCGTATCGTGTTTATCGGCCCACGGTCGGCTGCGCTGAAGCTTAACGCAACTGAAGTGCGTGAGTTGCCGGGCATGTTGCTCAGCCCCGGCCTGATCAATGCCCACGGCCATGCGGCGATGACGCTGTTCCGGGGCCTGGCCGACGATCTGCCGCTGATGACCTGGCTGGAAAACCACATTTGGCCCGCCGAGGCCAAATGGGTCGATGAAACTTTCGTGCGCGATGGCACTGACCTGGCCATCGCCGAGCAGATAAAAGGTGGCATCACCTGCTTCTCTGACATGTATTTCTTCCCGACGGTTGCCAGCGAGCGGGTGCATAACAGCGGTATTCGCGCGCAGATCGCGATTCCGATCCTCGACTTCCCGATTCCGGGCGCCAGCACGGCGGACGAGGCCATTCGTCAGGGCGTCGAATTGTTCGGTGATCTCAAGCACCACGAGCGCATCAAAGTCACGTTCGGCCCCCATGCGCCCTACACCGTGGGCGACGAAAACCTGGAAAAAATCCGAGTAATCGCCGAAGAACTGGACGCCTCGATTCACATGCACGTCCACGAAACCGCTTTCGAAGTGCAGCAATCGGTCGAGCAGCGCGGTGAACGCCCACTGGCTCGACTCGGGCGGCTGGGCCTGCTCGGGCCGCGCTTCCAGGCCGTTCACATGACCCAGATCAGCGATGAAGACCTGGTGTTGCTGGTAGAAAGCAACACCAATGTGATTCATTGCCCGGAATCCAACCTCAAGCTGGCCAGCGGCTTCTGCCCGGTCGAGCGCCTGTGGCAGGCCGGTGTCAATGTTGCCGTCGGTACCGATGGCGCGGCCAGCAATAATGACCTCGATTTGCTCGGCGAAACCCGCACTGCCGCGCTGCTGGCCAAGGCTGTCGCCGGCTCGGCCACCGCGCTGGACGCCCATCGCGCGCTGCGCATGGCCACGCTCAACGGTGCCCTCGCGCTGGGGATAGAGGCCGAAGTCGGTTCGCTGGAAGTCGGCAAAGCTGCGGACATCGTAGCGTTCGATCTGTCGGGCCTCGCGCAGCAACCGGTCTACGATCCGGTTTCGCAGCTTATATACGCCACCGGCCGGGACTGCGTGAAACACCTGTGGGTCGCCGGCAAGCAACTGCTCGACGACCGTCGCTTGACCCGCCTCGACGAAGAACAGCTCTGCGCCACTGCCAAGGCCTGGGGTCAACGCATCAGCGGCCACACCGAATAGTAAGCCCCCCGGACTGAACACCGGGGCAACAGGATTTTTCAAGTTTTAGAGGACTTAAACCATGAGCAACGTCGACTACGCCGAAATCGCCAAATTCGAAGCCCTGGCCCATCGCTGGTGGGACCGCGAAAGCGAGTTCAAACCGCTGCACGACATCAACCCGCTGCGGGTCAACTGGATTGACGAACGGGTCAGTCTGGCCGGCAAGAAAGTCCTCGATGTGGGCTGCGGCGGCGGCATCCTCAGCGAAGCCATGGCTCAGCGCGGTGCTACCGTCATGGGCATCGACATGGGCGAAGCGCCGCTGGCGGTCGCGCAATTGCATCAGCTGGAATCCGGCGTGAGCGTCGAATACCGGCAGATCACCGCCGAAGCGCTGGCAGAGGAAATGCCCGAGCAGTTCGACGTGGTCACCTGCCTGGAAATGCTCGAGCACGTGCCGGATCCGTCGTCGGTGATCCGCGCCTGCTTCAAAATGGTCAAACCGGGCGGCCAGGTGTTCTTCTCCACCATCAACCGCAATCCGAAGGCGTATCTGTTCGCCATTGTCGGCGCTGAATACATCATGAAGCTGCTGCCACGCGGCACTCACGACTTCAAGAAATTCATCCGCCCTTCCGAGTTGGGTGCCTGGAGCCGCATGGCCGGCCTGACCGTCAAGGACATCATCGGGCTGACCTATAACCCGCTGACCAAGCACTACAAACTGGCGGCCGATGTGGACGTCAACTACATGATCCAGACCCTGCGCGAGGAATAAGCCGATGCGAATCAGAGCAGTCCTTTTCGACATGGACGGCACGCTGCTCGACACCGCGCCGGACTTCATTGCCATCTGCCAGGCGATGCTGGCCGATCGCGGCTTGCCGCCGGTGAACGACAAACACATCCGCGACGAGATTTCCGGCGGCGCCAAGGCGATGGTCGCCGTGACCTTCTCCATGGACCCGCAATCCCCGGGCTTTGAAGAGCTGCGCCTGGAGTTTCTCGAGCGCTACCTCAAAGATTGCGCGGTTCACAGCAAGCTGTTCGACGGCATGGGCGAACTGTTGGCCGATATCGAGAAAGCCAACCTGATCTGGGGTGTAGTGACCAACAAGCCTGTGCGCTTCGCCGAGCCGATCATGCAACGACTGGGGCTGGCTGAACGCTCGGCGCTGCTGATCTGTCCGGACCATGTGAAGAACAGCAAGCCGGACCCTGAGCCGTTGATCCTGGCGTGCAAGATGCTCAACCTGGACCCGGCCAGCGTGCTGTTTGTGGGCGATGACTTGCGCGATATCGAGTCGGGCCGCGATGCCGGCACCAAAACGGCTGCCGTGACCTATGGGTACATTCACCCGGACGACAACCCGCGGCATTGGGGGGCGGATGTGGTGGTCGATCATCCGCTGGAGTTGCGCAAGGTTTTGGATAGCGCCCTCTGTAGCTGCTGACCCTGACTGGTTGCTGGATGCTTTTGTGGCGAGGGGATTTATCCCCGTTGGGTCGCGAAGCGACCCCAAACCGGTATTTACGGTGGGTAAGATACGCCGCGTGCAATAATTTACGACTGCTTCGCAGCCGAACGGGGATAAATCCCCTCGCCACGGCAAGCTCCCTCGCCACAGGTTCGGTGTCCGCCTTTGTGTTGAATTGTTGTGAGGTTTTTATGTTTGATTATTCCGCCCGCCCTGAATTGCTCAAGGACCGGGTCATCCTGGTCACCGGCGCAGGTCGCGGCATTGGCGCTGCGGCTGCGAAAACCTACGCAGCCCATGGTGCAACTGTACTGCTGCTGGGCAAGACCGAGGCCAACCTGACTCAGGTCTATGACGAGATCGAAGCGGCCGGGCATCCACAACCCGCCGTAATCCCGTTCAACCTCGAAACCGCGCTTCCTCATCAGTACGACGAGCTGGCCGCGATGATCGAAACAGAGTTCGGCCACCTCGACGGTTTGCTGCATAACGCGTCGATCATTGGTCCGCGCACGCCGATCGAGCAGCTGTCTGGCGAGAACTTCATGCGCGTCATGCACGTCAACGTCAACGCCATGTTCATGCTCACCAGCACCTTGCTGCCCCTGCTCAAACTGTCCCAGGACGCTTCGGTGGTGTTCACCTCTAGCAGCGTCGGTCGCAAGGGTCGTGCGTATTGGGGCGCTTATGGCGTGTCCAAGTTCGCCACCGAAGGCCTGATGCAAACCTTGGCTGACGAAGTCGACACCGTGGCACCGGTGCGTTCCAACAGCATCAACCCGGGCGCCACCCGCACCAGCATGCGCGCCCAGGCCTATCCCGGCGAAAATCCACTGAACAACCCGACGCCCGAGGAGATCATGCCGGTCTACCTCTACCTGATGGGCCCGGACAGCACGGGCATCAACGGCCAGGCTTTTAACGCCCAGTAACAACCGCACGTCGCTTTTTGTGTCGCGTCGATTTCCCGGCGCGGCACTCAAAGTACCTTCTAACTACGTCCGCTTCAGTCAAATAGCCGTCGCCCTTCCGGGCAAAAAATCATCAAGCCCTCTTAAAATATTGATTTGGAACGCTTTTTGTTAGAAGGAACTCATTGGCATGACTTTCGCTCTAAATTTGCTCAGACACGCCGTGTGAAAGCAATCGGGCAGACGCCTCAGTCGATAGGTTACTAATCTTCGATAAAGCGGACTAAACTTGCGCCAAATGTCCTACGGGACTGATGGACCAGTATGACGCGCAGCCCAAAGCCGCTCTCACCCAGCCTGTAAGACAGCCTTACTGCTTAGGGGCTCACGCCATATGAAATCACCATCCCAGACCAACGCAATTGACTTCGACAGCGCCAAATTGCAACGCCTGGGCTTTGGTCAGCAACCTCCCATTCTGGAGCGGCCATTCAGCCTTGCACAATTGCGCCAGCAACTCGGCCAGCAGCTGCAAACCAGTCTTGAGCCACAACGTATTCTCGGACTTTTCTTCCGCGAGATTCAGCGCCTTGTACCGCTGGACGCGCTGAATTTTCAGCACCCGGCCAGTGGCTTGCGCCTGGAGTTCGGTCAGCGCGGCCATCATTCAGTCACCTACAGCCTCAGCCATGAAGGCGAGAACCTGGGTGAACTGGTGTTCCGCCGTAATCAGCGATTCAGCGAATACGAACAGGGCAATCTGGAGTCGTTACTGTCCACCCTCCTGTTCCCGATGCGTAACGCCCTGCTCTATCGGGCCGCGACTCAAAGTGCACTGCGCGATCCATTGACCGACACCGGCAACCGCGTCGCCATGGATCAGACCTTGCAACGTGAAATAGAGATGTCGCGTCGCCACTTGATGCCGTTGTCACTGTTGATGCTGGACATCGATCACTTCAAAAACGTGAACGATAATTTCGGCCACAGTGCGGGTGATGACGTACTCAAGGCTGTTGCCGCCTCGATCAAGAACCAACTGCGTAATGTGGACATGGTGTTCCGGTTTGGGGGCGAAGAGTTTCTTATCCTACTGTCCAACACCAGTCGGGAAGCCGCCGCCATGGTCGGCGAACGACTGCGGTTTGCCGCGCAGGCGCAGAACTATAAGGCCGATGGCAATATGGTCGAGCTGACAGTCAGCCTGGGTTGCTCAACCCTGCTGCCCGGCGAGTCTGCCGAGAGCTTGTTGCGACGGGCCGACAGCGCGCTGTATGTCGCCAAACGCGAAGGGCGTAACCGGTTGTCCATGGCGGGTTAAAACTTCAACCGCGCTACATAAACAATGTGGGAGCAAGCCCGCTCCCACATTTTTTGGTGTGTGTTGCCTATGGATCAGCTTTCGGCCAATGCCATGCGCTCACGCGCGAACGGTGCCTTTTCCGAGAGTTCCAGTTGCATGCAGCGCTCCAGAAACAGGTGCATGTAGTCGTAGCTCTTGCAGACAGCCTCGCGCAACTCCACTTGCAGGGATTTGCTCGGGTTCATGCCGGCCAGCGTGCAGATGATTTCCAGCGCTTCCCATGGATGGGCATCGTCGTACTGGGCGTGCATCTTCAACCACTTCATCGCCCGCTTGCGATCCTCCTCCGGGAACGCTGCCGCGTAGACACCATTGGAACAGACCAGCGCCGACCACTCCCCGGTCGCGCCTTCGATGGCGTAGTTGGTCGCGGCGATGGCGACAATCAGCGAATCCGCCGAACTGGTGTGCCAGCACCAATGGCTTAACGCGTGTAACTCAGGGGCAACTTGTTGTGCTTGAAGTTCTTCCAGGCTGACACCATGAGCCCGACTCCAGTGCACCCAGTAATCGGCATGGTTAAGTTCGACACGAATGTTACGCATCAACCAGCGACGCGCCATGTCTTCACCTGGATGGCGGGCAAAACGAGTCTTGGTCAGGTTTTGTGCCATGTACAACGCGAACTGTTCAACTACGGGCCAGCCACCAACAAGGTACTGACGCATGGTTTTTGCGCTGAGTTTATTGTCTCGCATGCGCTGATACAGTTCGTGTTCGACAACCCGGCGCTTACTCTCGCTGCAATCCTTGATGAGCTGTTGCGCCCATACGGGATAACTTGCAGCTTCCATGAGTGGTCCGGTTCGGTTGAATGTGTCGATCACTGTCGGGCTCCTTTTGATTGTGATTGTTAGGATCAGCAAGAGATTTCAACGGAACGTGCCAGGCGCCTTGAACAACAAAGGTTGAGGCCTGGCAGGACGACTTTGCAAACTATCACAGGTAAACAGATGCGGGCGTTCAATGACATACCCTTGAGCGAAATCCACCCCGATCTCCAGCAATGCCTGCTCGATTTGGGGTGTTTCTACAAACTCGGCAATCGTACGCTTACCCATGACATGGCCGATGTGGTTGATCACTTCGACCATGGCGCGGTTAATCGGGTCGTCCAGCATATCCTTTACGAAACTTCCATCGATCTTCAAGAAGTCTACAGGTAAATGTTTCAAGTAGGCGAATGAAGACATCCCGGCGCAGAAGTCATCCAATGAAAAATGGCAGCCTAAACCTTTGAGTTCATTGATAAATCTAATTGCACTTCCCAAATTTGAAATGGCACTGGTTTCTGTAATTTCAAAACAAATCATTTCAGGTGGAATAGACCATGCAACAAACTGTTCCCTCAGGAAGTCCAGAAACGCGTCATCTCCGATAGTAGTGCCTGACAGATTAATCGCACACATGGCCAAAGGACCTTTGCGCTCTTCGGCTATACATTGGGCAATGATCTTGAAGACGTTCTGCACTACCCAACGATCAAGTGCAGTCATCAGGCCATAACGTTCGGCGGCGGGAATAAAACTGTCAGGCAATATCATGCGACCGGCTTCATCATGTAGACGCAACAGGATTTCTATATGCCCGCCGCCGTGCTCGGTATGTCCAAGGGGCGCGATTTCCTGGGAGTACAGGCAAAAGCGGTCCTCTTCCAGTGCCATGTGCAGACGTTGTACCCACGCCATTTCACCGAAACGCAGGGACAGCTCCGAATCATCGGCGTTATACACCTGAACACGGTTACGCCCCTTTTCCTTGGCCATGTAACACGCCATATCAGCGGCACGCAGCGAAGCTTCGAGGGTGGTCGGGTTCTGTGCAACATGAACCATCCCGATACTCACGGTCGTGACGAATGGCCGGCCTTTCCAGACAAAGTGCAGGTTCTGCACCGTATGACGCAGGCTCTCTGCAATTTTCTCGGCCGCTTCCGACGGACAGTTTTCCAGCAAAATGCCGAACTCGTCGCCGCCCAGCCGGGCCAGGGTGTCACCTTCGCGCAGGCCTGATTGCAGCAGCGCACAGATATGCCGCAGCAGCTCGTCACCCGCCGCATGGCCGCAGGTATCGTTGACCAGTTTGAACTGGTCCAGATCAAGGAACATCAAGGCGTGGCGCCCGGGGTAACGCGTCAGGTTGTGCAGCGCCTGCTCCAGGCGATATTCGAACTCGCGACGATTGGCCAGCCCGGTCAAGGCGTCATGGGTCGCCTGCCAGGACAGATTGGCGATGTACTGCCGCTCCTGAGTCATGTCATGCAACACCAGCACGGCGCCACTGACCTTGCCGGCATTGCGGATCGGCGCCCCGACCAGGGTGACCGAAACGGTGCTGCCATCCAGGCGCTGGATCAGTTTGGAATGTTCGCTGCCGCCGCTGAGCTGACCGCTCAAAATATGCTCGATAAGGGTAAAACCATCAGCCTGAGCGTTTTCATCCAGCAGATTGAACAAGGCTGCCAGCGGTAAACCGATGGCTTGCTCGCCTTTCCAGTGAGTCAACGCTTCGGCAGCCGGGTTCAAGTAGGCGATTGCACCGTCGACATCCGTGGTGATCACCCCATCGCCGATGGATTGCAGGGTGATCTGCGCTCGCTCTTTCTCCAACTGCAAGGCCTCGGCAAAGGCATGGCGCTGCTTGAGCAGTTTGTGGGTGCGCATAAGGGCCAATGCAATCAAGCCCAGGGCCGTGGCCAGGTTCGTCACCAGCAGCAGGCGAAGAATCAAGCGCGAGCCCTCGCCCAAGGCATCGCTGAAGGCTTTGGCGGCAGGCGTCACACCATCGTTGATCTCAAATATCTGGTCCTTCCAACGCTTGATGTCGGCGTCCGAAGCCTTACTTTCGGTAATACGCTGATGCATTTCCAGGGCGACGTTATCGAGCTGCACCAGGTACGCGTCACCCACCGTCCAGCGGTCGATGGCTTTTTCCAGGTAGCTGAAATGCCGGAAATTGAGGTACAGCCAGATCAGGCTGGAGACGTCGTCGGGGTGATTGCCACCCTTGAGAATTGCCACGCGCGCGGCTTCGATATTCGGTGGCTGGTGATCCAGCGCCACGCGCAACTCATGGCCACCCTGTGGTACGGCAATGGCGTTCTGGTACTTGTGGAAAATAGCCTTATCGCGACTGTCCGCGTAGAGATTGAGGTAATAGATGGCGTCCTTCTGGCCTTTGGACCACAGGCTTTCCCCGGCAACATAGCCGCGAACCGCCGAAAGCACATAAAGACTGACCCCGCCCAACAGCGCTTGAAATAGCACTACGGCAATAAATGGCCAGACGATGCCCAATAACCTTGGGGTTCCGAGAGTCCGCTTTTGCTTCATGAGGTCCCTTGCATTAGCACTGCCAGATCATCATCCAACGTGATCGCTACAGCTAGACTAGGGTGCGTATTCGATCCCGGCAAGCCAGCGCCCACATTTGTGCGCAATCTGGCGTCAACCTGGCATGAACTGTCATTAATGCTGCTGCAAATGCCCATAAAGTTTGGCGTACAAACCACCTTCGGCTATCAGTTGCTGATGGTCGCCATCCTCGGCAATTTGCCCGCCGTCGAACACCAGCACCCGATCGGCCTGCTTCACCGCCGACAACCGATGCGCAATGATCAGCGTGGTGCGGTGGCTCAGGAACTTCGCCAGCGCCTGGTGCAGGTTGTATTCGGTGGCAGCGTCCAGCGCCGAGGTCGCCTCGTCGAGAATCACCACCTTGGGTTCGGCCAGCACCATCCGCGCAATCGCCAGCCGTTGCCGCTGGCCACCGGACAAACGCACACCCGAACGTCCGACGATGCTGTCCAAACCATCAGGCAATGCTCGAACAGTTTGGTTCAGCTGGGCGATTTCCAGCGCTTGCCAACAAGCCTCGTCGCTGCGTACACGTCCCATCGTCAGGTTGGCGCGCACAGTGTCGTTGAACAGCGCGGGGTGTTGCAGGACCACGGCGACGTTTTCGCGCACGGTCTCCAGGCCGATCTCTTGCTGGGTCGAGCCACCGAAGCGGATGGTTCCGGCAAGGGGCGTGTACAACCCCAACAGCAACTGCACCAGCGTGCTTTTGCCACCGCCGCTGGCACCAACGATCGCCACTTTTTCACCGGGGGCGATGGACAGGTCCATCTGGTTCAACACCAACTCGTCGCCGTATCCGAAACTCAAGCCCTGGACTTCAATGCCCACGGTGTCCCGTCCCTGGAACGGATCGACACCGCCGGGGTATTGCGGCTCATCGGCGCGGGCCAGCAGCTCGTTGATCCGCGACAGCGCACCGCCAGCGGCGTAATAGGCGTACTGCAAATTGAGCAACTGCTCCACTGGACCGATCATGAACCACAGGTAGCTGAACACCGCCAGCATCTGGCCGATGGACAAGTCGGAGAACAATACGGTGAGCATCGCCGCAGCGCGGAAAATATCGATGCCGAACTGGAACAGCAAGCCACTGGCGCGGTTCGACGCATCGGTCTTCCACTGAGAGTTAACGGCGTAATCGCGCACTTCCCGGGCTCGATGCCCCAGACGCCCGAGGAAAAACCCCTGACGGTTGCCGGCACGCACTTCCTGAATCGAGTCGAGGGTTTCGGTCAGGGCCTGGGTAAAACGCGAGGTGCTGTCGTTCTCGAGCTTCTTCAGGTGTTTGACCCGCTTACCCAGTTGCACCGTGGCGTAGATCACCAGCGGATTGAACAGCATGATCAGCAGCGCCAGCTTCCAATGCATCCAGATCAGAATGCTCGCGGTGCCGACCAGTGTCAGCATCGCCACGAGGAATCGACTGAGTGTCTCGCCGACAAATTTGTCCAGCGTGTCCAGGTCCGTGACCAGGTGCGTAGTCACCGTGCCGCTGCCCAGGCTTTCGTATTCGCCCAGGGAAATGCGCTTGAGCCGTTCGATCAGCCGTATACGGATGCGATACACGATGTCTTTGGCCAGCGCCGCGAACAATTTCGCCTGCACCACGTTGAACAGCAAGGCACCACAACGCAACAACAAGGTCACCAGCAGCATCAGGCCGATGTAACCCGCTGCTTTTTGCCAGTGTTCAGGCAACGCATGGTTCATGATTTTCAGTGCGGAATCGCCGTGACCCAGCAGCACTTCGTCTACCAGCAATGGCAGCAGCAAAGGAATCGGCACGCTGCACAGGGTGGCCAACACCGCCACGCCATTGGCGATCCACAGAGATTTTTTATGGTGAAGGGCCAAGCGACGGATTTCAGCCCAACTCAGCCGATCGACACGCTTGGGAGCTGGCGTGTCATCGGGCACGTCACGCACAGGCAGCGCGCTCCAGCCAACGGCCGAGCAATGGCGACAGTTCACTCAAGGGTTGATAGCCATTGGTCAACAGCGCCAGTTGCCCATTACGTTCGGCCAACAGCGTAGGGAATCCGGCGATGCCGAGGTCCTGGACCCAGGTGAAATCGGCAGCCGTCGCGGCGTGCTGATCGGCACGGTCGAACGCGGCAGCAAACTCGATGCGCGGCAGGCCGGCCTGCTCGGCCAACTCGACCAGAACACTGGCGTGGGTGACGTCTCGGCCTTCAGCGTAGAACGCGTGCTGAATCAGCCCGAGCAGCTTCCACGCGCAATCCGGCGCCAGGTTGCGCGCAGTGACCAGAGCCCGGCACGCAGGCTCGGTGTCGTAGACAAAACCTTCAGGCAACGCGCCTTCGGTCTTGAACGGTTGGCCGGTGGCCTCGTTGACGGCCTGCCAATGCTCAAGGATATAGCGCCGGGTGGTCGGCTCCAATGCGGAGCCGCTGCCGGTGCGCAAGCCACCCACCACCAGATGCACGTCCACCCCTGCCGCCTGCGCCTGCTCGACCAGCGCGTTGGCGACCGGCGCAAAGCCCCAGCACCAGGAACACATCGGGTCCATCACATAGAGCAGACGTTGGGCAGACATGGTTCAAGCCTCTGAAGGAGTTTGCTTGTAGTTGTAGCCGATCGGGTGAGGCAGGTTGCGCGCCTTGGCCAGTTCGATCTGCTTCTGCCGATCAATGGCGCTGCGGCGGGTTTTCTCGCTGAGCGTATCCCAGCAATGCGGGCAACTGATGCCGGCCACATAATGCTCGGATGTGCGGTCTTCGACGCTGATCGGCGTACGACAGGCATGACATTGATCGTAGTCGCCTTCGCTAAGGTCGTGACGAACGGTCACGCGGTTATCGAACACGAAGCAGTCGCCCTGCCATTTGGTTTCTTCCTGCGGCACCTCTTCGAGGTACTTCAGAATACCGCCCTTGAGGTGATAAACCTCGTCGAAGCCTTGACTGAGCATATAGCTCGAGGCCTTTTCACAACGAATGCCGCCGGTGCAGAACATCGCGACTTTCTTGTGCACGGCCGGGTCGAAGTGGGCTTTGATGTAGTCGGGAAATTCGCGAAAGCTGGTGGTTTTCGGATCGATGGCGCCTTCGAAGGTGCCGATCGAGACCTCGTAATCGTTGCGGGTGTCGATCAACAGCACTTCAGGATCGCTGATCAGCGCATTCCAGTTCTGTGGATCGACGTAGGTGCCGACCTTTTTGTTCGGGTCCACGCCTTCGACGCCGAGGGTGACGATTTCTTTCTTGAGTTTGACCTTGGTGCGGTAGAACGGCTGGTCGTCGCAGTACGACTCTTTGTGGTCGATATCGTCCATGCGCGGGTCGTTCTTGAGCCAGGCCATCAGCCCGTCAATACCTTCGCGGCTGCCGGACACAGTGCCGTTGATGCCTTCTTCGGCGATCAGCAGCGTGCCTTTGATGCCGTTGTCGACCATCGCTTGCAGCAGTGGCTCGCGCAGGGCGACGTAATCTTCCAGAGTGACGAACTTATACAGTGCCGCCACGACAATCTGTTGTGTCATGGGTGATTCTCCAGGTGGCTACCCTCGTAAGGGGTGAACCGGATGCGAAAAAAAACGCGCCGGGTGAGCGGCGCGTTGCGGATTCTAGCAAAAATGGTGTGGGTTTAGGACTGGGATCTAAAAGTCTGGTGAGAACCATTGTGGCGAGGGGATTTATCCCCGCTGGGCTGCGAAGCAGACCTGAAAATATCAGCCTCACTGAGGCGTTTCAGACAAACCGAGCTGCCGGTTTTACGACTGCTTCGCAGCCGAACGGGGATGAATCCCCTCGCCACAACAGCTCTTCAACCCGTCACATCAATGTTTGCTGCCGCCAGCACAGGTCGGCGAGGCCGGAGCCGCGTCGATCTGAGCCCATTCTTCCGGCGTGTAGGTATGCAGCGCCAACGCATGGAAGTCGCCCATCAGCTCGCCGAGCGTGCCGTAGACTTTTTGGTGTCGCTTGACCCGGTTGAGCCCTTCGAACTGCTGGCTGACCACCACGGCCTTGAAGTGGGTCTGCAACCCACGGCTGTGCATGTGGCTTTCATCCAGCACTTGCAGATGCTGCGGCTGCAACAGGCCCAGCGTCGATTCGATGCGTTGTTGCATGGTCATACCCAACTCCGCTTAAGGCTTTTTCTTGGCTGGAGCGGCGGCGCCTTTAGGCTCCAGCTCGGCAGTCATGTCAGCCAGCAGTTTGTTGACCACAGGCACCGCGCTTTCCAGCTTGGCTTGAGTCATCTGGGCCGATTGCTGAGTCAGCTGCGGCATTTTTTCCAGGACTTTCTTGCCCAGTGGCGACTTGTAGAACGCGACCAGGTCTTTGAGCTCGGATTCGCTGAAGTTGGTGGTGTAGAGCTTGACCATGTCCGGCTTCAGCTTGTTCCAGCCAATGGCTTGGTCCAACGCGGCGTTGGCTTTGGCCTGGTAGGTTTCCAGCAAGGCTTTTTTCGACTCAGGGGCTTTGGTCTGTTCAAAGCGCTGAGCGAACATTTGCTGCACTTGCATGTACACCGGAGTGCCCAATTTGTCAGCGTGCGCCAGGGTCAGGAAAGCTTCGGCACTGGCGTTGTGGCTGGCGGTATCGGCAAAAACAGGGCCGCTGGCGCAAACCAGTGCAACCGCGGTACAGATGGCACGAAGACGAGTCATCGAGTTTCCTTTTCTAGCAGGCGAGGTAAAACCCCAAGGGCGTCCATTCTGCGCCTAAAAAAGTGTGTCACTCAACCCCAAGCCTTGTCGGGCCTGAATTAGAGGCGTTGAGCGGTCAAAATCCAGACTAATGGAACCACGGCCGGCGATCACGGCCTAAACTGCGCTATCGACTTACAGGAGTGTGCAAGATGAGCCGTATCGAAACCGACAGCCTTGGCCAGGTGGAAGTCCCGGATGAAGCCTACTGGGGCGCTCAGACGCAACGCTCGCTGATTAATTTCGCCATTGGCAACGAACGTATGCCGTTGGCCGTGCTGCACGCATTGGCCCTGATCAAGAAAGCCGCGGCGCGGGTCAATGACCGCAACGGTGATCTGCCTGCCGACATCGCCCGCCTGATCGAACAGGCCGCCGACGAAGTGCTCGACGGCAGCCACGACGACCAGTTCCCGCTGGTGGTCTGGCAGACCGGCAGCGGCACCCAGAGCAACATGAACGTCAACGAAGTGATCGCCGGACGCGCCAATGAACTGGCCGGTAACCCTCGCGGCGGCAAATCACCGGTTCACCCTAACGATCACGTCAACCGCTCCCAAAGCTCCAATGATTGCTTCCCGACCGCCATGCACATTGCCGCCGTTCAGGCGGTGCAGCAGCATTTGCTGCCGGCGATCAGTGAGCTCTCTGGCGGGTTGGCCGAGTTGTCGGCGCGACACATGAAACTGGTCAAGACCGGCCGTACCCATATGATGGACGCCACGCCGATCACCTTCGGCCAGGAACTCTCGGCGTTCATCGCGCAACTGGATTACGCCGAACGGGCGATCCGCAGCGCACTGCCGGCGGTCTGTGAACTGGCGCAGGGCGGCACGGCGGTCGGCACCGGGCTGAACTCACCCCACGGTTTTGGCGAGGCGATCGCTGCAGAGTTGGCCGCCCTTTCCGGCTTGCCGTTCGTCACCGCACCGAACAAGTTTGCCGCGCTGGCCGGCCATGAGCCGTTGACCACCCTGTCGGGGGCGCTGAAAACCCTTGCCGTGAGCCTGATGAAAATCGCCAACGACCTGCGTCTGCTGGGTTCCGGGCCGCGCGCAGGTTTCGCCGAAGTGAAGCTGCCAGCCAACGAACCGGGCAGCTCAATCATGCCGGGCAAGGTCAATCCGACCCAGTGCGAAGCGCTGTCGATGCTGGCATGTCAGGTTTTGGGCAATGACGTCGCCATTGGTTTTGCGGCGAGTCAGGGGCACTTGCAGCTGAACGTGTTCAAACCGGTGATCATCCACAACTTGCTGCAATCGATCCGCCTGCTGGGCGATGGCTGCAGCAACTTCCAGCAGCACTGCATCGCAGGGCTTGAGCCGGATGCGCCGAAAATGGCTGAACACCTGGAGCGTGGGTTGATGCTGGTGACGGCGCTGAACCCGCACATCGGCTACGACAAATCGGCGGAGATTGCCAAGAAGGCCTACAACGAAGGACTGACACTGCGTGAGGCGGCGTTGCAGCTGGGGTATCTGACGGATGAGCAGTTTGATGCCTGGGTGAGGCCGGAGAATATGCTGGAAGCGGGTGCCAAGGGTTAAGATTTTCAGCGCCTGACAGTCAGTCTTCGCGGGCAAGCCTCGCTCCTACAGGGAATGAAGTGCGACATAGATCTTCTGTAGGAGCGAGGCTTGCCCGCGAAGAACGATAACGCGGTCTAACTGGCCGCCATCCGCACCTTGCGCGCCTTGAGCCCGGCAATCAGCGACGGCCCCAACGCCACCAACGCTGAACCCACCACCACCAACACCGCCCCGCCATACCCCAGACCATTGATCGTCTCGGCATGCACGTACTCCGGCCACGCCCACGCCGCCACGGCCACCGCGCCAAACGTCACCAACGGCGTAATCGCCAGCGTCGCACTCACCCGCGAAGCTTCCCAATGGGCCAGCGCTTCGGCAAATGCGCCATAGGCGATCAGGGTGTTCATGCAGCACGCCAGCAACAACCAGCCTTGCAGCGGGCTCAATTGCAGTGCCTCCAGCGGATGCACCCACGGCGTCAGCAACAGCGCGCAGAACAGGTAGATCACCATCATCACCTGCAACGAGTTCCATACCGTCAGCAATTGCTTCTGCCCCAGCGCGTAAAACGTCCAGACCGTCGACGCCAACAGCACCAGCAACACGCCTGCGGTGTAATCGGTCAACGAGGTCAACAACTCGGTCAAGCGTTGATTAAAGAAGAGTGCGAAGCCAATCAGCAGCACCAGCAGACCCATCCCCTGCCCCACACTGAACCGTTCCTTGAACACAAACAAACTGGCGATCAGCAACATGATCGGGCCCATCTGCACCACCAGTTGCGCGGTGCCGGGGCTGAGCAGGTTCAAGCCCATCAGGTACAACACGTAGTTGCCGACCAGACCAAGCACCGCCATCAACACCAGCCAGCCACCGCGCGGGCCGAGGACTTTGCGGCTCGGCAGGCGTTTGGTCGCCGCCAGATAGATGAACAGGCACCCACCGGACACCGTCAGGCGAAACCAGGTCACCGTCACCGGGTCCATCACCAGCAGGACTTGTTTGAGTTTGATCGGCAGGATTCCCCACAGCAGCGCGGTCAGCAAGGCCAGGGACAGACCGTAAACCCAGCGACCGGATGAAATGTGCATGCGAACCCCAAAGCCAGATGGCAAGAAACACCATTCTAGGCGCAGACCCCGGCGCGACACAGGGACAGTTGGCGACTGACCGCGAATGAAACTGTGCAGGTCGCACCATTCATTTGGCGATGTGCCGTCGATCAGTTGGTCAGGCGCCGCAAGTGGTTCATGCATAATCTCCTTGGATCCACCAACAGGAACATCCTTCAGGAGATAGCCATGTACGGCATGCGCGCCCAGGACACCGCCCCCGCCACGCACTTTCGCTGCGACCGAGTGTGCCGTGTGAACGGGGAATTGTTTTTCAGCACCCGGGAAAACACGCTGGAGGGGCCGTTTGATAATCCGCAGTCGGCAGAGCGGGAGATTCAGGCCTACATTGCGCGGATGCAGGTTTTGGGTGCCCACCGTTGACCGAGGTGCGGCCTTCGCGAGCAAGCCCGCTCCCACACTAGACCGAGTTCCCCATAGGAATGCGGTCAACTGTGGGAGCGGGCTTGCTCGCGAAGGCGATTAAACATTCAGCACATATTGAATGGCCTATCGCACCGCTTCAAACAACCCGGTCGCCCCCATCCCGCCACCCACGCACATGGTGACGACGCCGTAACGCAAATTGCGTCGCTGCAACTCCCGCACGATGTGCCCGACCTGACGCGAACCGGTCATGCCGAACGGGTGGCCGATGGAAATCGAGCCGCCATTGACGTTGTACTTGTCGTTATCGATCTCGAGGCGGTTGCGGCTGTACAGGCACTGAGAGGCAAACGCTTCGTTGAGTTCCCAGAGATCAATGTCGGCCACCTGCAAGCCTTTGGCCTTGAGCAATTTCGGCACCGAGAACACCGGACCGATGCCCATCTCGTCCGGCTCGCACCCGGCCACCGCGAAACCACGGAAGAACGCCTTTGGCTTGAGTCCCAGTGCCAGGGCTTTTTCCAGGCTCATGACCAGCGTCATCGAAGCGCCATCAGACAGTTGCGACGAGTTACCCGCCGTCACCGAACCGTCCTCGGCAAACACCGGTTTCAACCCGGCCAGGCTTTCCAGGGTGGTGTCCGGGCGGTTGCAGTCGTCGCGATCGACGATCCCGTCGAGGATCTGGATCTGACCGGTGGCCTTGTCTTCAACCCGGTACTTCACCGCCATCGGCACGATTTCATCATCGAACAAGCCAGCGGCCTGAGCCTGGGCAGTACGTTGCTGACTTTGCAGGGCGTACAGATCCTGCTCCTGGCGACTGATGCTGTAACGACGTGCGACGATTTCGGCGGTCTGGCCCATCGGGAAATAGATGCCCGGCACCTGCTCTTTCAGGAGCGGGTTGATCAGGTTGTCGGTGTTGACGCTTTTCATGGTCAGGCTGATGGATTCGACGCCACCGGCCACGATGATGTCGCTGCAGCCCGAGGCGATCTGGTTGGCGGCGATGGCGATGGCCTGCAAGCCCGACGAGCAGAAACGGTTGAGGGTCATACCGGCGGTGCCGGTGCCCAGACGCGACATCACCGCGACGTTGCGACCGATGTTGTAACCCTGGGCGCCTTCGTTGGAGCCCGCGCCGACGATGCAATCCTCAACGCTGGCCGGATCGATCCCTGTGCGCGCCAACAAGGCATCGACACAATGCACCGCCATGTCATCCGGACGGGTTTGGTTGAACTTGCCGCGAAAGGATTTGGCCAAGCCGGTCCGCACGCTGTCGACGATCACCACTTCACGCATGGCATACCTCATTGTTGTTGTGGGTTGAGAGTGGACCGAGCATAAGTCCACCCCATAACCGACCGCGACAATCATTCACCCCGCGTATGCGTAACCATCGGCTCACGACTTGTGTTTTTTACCCATCCTGTCGTGCTTGTCTGATTTCTCGAACGCTTCTTCCAGCGCATGGTTGATCGTGCGCAGGACCTTGACCCGGGCCCAGCGCTTGTCATTGGCCTCTACCAAGGTCCACGGCGAGATTTCGGTGCTGGTGCGGTCAACCATATCGCCGACGGCCGCACGGTAAGCGTCCCACTTGTCCCGGTTGCGCCAGTCGTCTTCAGTGATCTTGAAACGTTTGAAGGGAATTTCTTCCCGCGCCTCGAAACGCTCCAGTTGCGTCTGTTTGTCGATGGCCAGCCAGAACTTGACCACGATGAGGCCCGACTCGGAAATCTGCTCTTCGAAATCATTGATCTCGCTGTAGGCCCGCAGCCAGTCCGCCGGTGGACAGAAGCCTTCGACACGCTCCACCAGCACACGCCCGTACCAGGAACGATCGAACACCGTGAACTTGCCCTTGGCCGGAAGGTGCCGCCAGAAGCGCCACAAATACGGTTGCGCCCGTTCCTCCTCGGTGGGCGCGGCAATCGGCACGATGCTGTATTGGCGTGGATCGAGCGCCGCCGCGACGCGACGAATCGCCCCTCCCTTGCCGGCCGCATCATTGCCTTCGAACACCGCGACCAAGGCGTGTTGGCGCATGCGCTTGTCGCGCATCAGGCCCGAGAAGCGCGCCTGCTCGGTAATCAGTTGTTCTTCGTAATCGTCCTTGTCCAGGCGCTGGCTCAAGTCGAGGCTGTCGAGCAGGCTCAACTGATCGACATGGATCGGCAGCGGCGCAGCGTTGACTTTGGCGGGATGAATCCTGGATCGCTTCAAGGCACTTTGCAGACCTTCGAGCAGGATTTTGCCCACCGCCAGGCTGCGGTAATGCGCATCCACGCCTTCAATCACATGCCAGGGTGCGTAGTCGCGGCTGGTGCGGCGCAACACCCGCTCGCCGTACTTCACGAATTTGTCGTAGGTCCGCGATTGTTGCCAGTCCAGCGGGCTGATACGCCAGCTGTGCAAGGGGTCGTCGGCGAGTGCCTTGAGACGCGCCTTCATTTGCTTCTTGGAGAGGTGAAACCAGAACTTGAAGATCAGCGCGCCCTCGTCGCAGAGCATTTTTTCAAAACGCTCGGACTGGTTGATCGCTTGATCCAGCACCGCGTCCTTGAACAACCCATGGACCCGGCCCTGCAGCATCTGGCTGTACCAGTTGCCGAAGAAAATACCCATGCGCCCCTTGGCCGGGAGCATCCGCCAATACCGCCAGGCCGGAGGGCGCGCCAGCTCCTCGTCGGTCTGCTGATCGAAGGTGCGGACTTCGATCAGGCGCGGGTCCATCCACTCGTTGAGCAACTTGACCGTCTCGCCCTTGCCGGCGCCTTCGATGCCGTTGATCAGGATGATCACCGGAAAGCGCTTTTGCTGCTGAAGTTCGAACTGCGCTTCGAGCAACGCTTCACGCAGCGCCGGTTCTTCAGCTTCATAGGTTTCTTTGTCGATGGCGTGACCGATTTCAGCAGATTCGAACATGAATGGCTCCCTTCCCAGATTGAGCAAGACTAGCGGATTGACCTCGTCAGCGTGGGAGAAATCCATTTCTTCACCGCAACCACAGTTCCCTGTAGCAGCTGCCGAGGCAGGAGGCTGCGTTGGGCTGCGCAGCGACCCTCAAGGGCGGTCCTGCGGACACGCAATGCAGCCTCGTGCCTCGGCAGCTGCTATGGATTTTCTGCGAGTCGGCGGTCGTGCAGGCACCGCCACGTCGATCAGCTAGAATGGCCGCCTTGCCGTTGCCGAGCCTGCCATGAAACCTGTATTGCCTCACGCCCAACTCGACTGGGATGACCAGGGTCGCCCGTATTCGCGGGAGTTCGACGACGTCTATTTTTCGGACAAGTCAGGCCTTGAGGAAACCCGTTACGTATTCCTCGAACAGAACGGTTTGCGTGAACGCTTTGCCGCGTTGCCGGACGGCGGTCGATTGGTCATTGGCGAAACCGGTTTTGGCACCGGGCTTAACTTCCTCTGCGCCTGGCAGTTGTTCGAGCAGCACGCGGTGACCGGTGCGCGACTGCATTTTGTCAGCGTCGAAAAGTACCCGCTGAGCCAACCAGACTTGCAGCGGGCCTTGGCCTTATGGCCAGAGCTCAAGCCGTTTGCCGATCAATTGCTGGCGCAATACGTGGCGATCCATCAAGGCTTCCAGCGACTGGTGCTGGACAACGGTCGCGTCACCCTGACACTGCTGATCGGTGATGCGCTGGAGCAATTGCCGCAACTGGACGCGCAGATTGATGCCTGGTTTCTCGACGGCTTCGCCCCGGCAAAAAACCCCGACATGTGGACCGCCGAACTGTTCGCCGAACTGGCGCGTCTGGCCGCGCCCGGATCGACCCTCAGCACTTTCACCAGTACCGGTTGGGTACGCCGTCTGCTGAACGCGGCGGGTTTCAAGATGAAGCGCACGCCCGGCATCGGCCACAAATGGGAAATCCTGCGCGGCGTGTTTCTCGGCTGGCCTGAAGACGCCCCGACAGCCGCCGCCCCCAAACCCTGGTTTGCACGCCCGACACCCTTGACCGGCGAACGTCATGCCCTGGTGATCGGCGCAGGCCTGGCCGGTTGCGCCACCGCCGCCAGCCTGGCGGCGCGGGGTTGGCGCGTCAGTTTGCTGGAGCGGCACGATGCGTTGGCGCAGGAAGCCTCGGGTAATCCACAGGGTGTTCTGTACCTCAAGCTTTCGGCCCATGGCACGGCATTGTCACAGTTGATTGTCAGTGGTTTCGGCCACACCCGGCGCCTGCTGGAGCATTTGCAGCGCAGCGTCGACTGGGACGATTGCGGCGTGCTGCAACTGGCCTTCAACGCCAAGGAAGCGGAACGACAGGCGCAATTGGCGCAAGCGTTCCCCGCAGACTTGCTGCACACACTCGATCGAGAACACGCCGAGATTCGCGCGGGTATCGCGTTGCAATCGGGCGGTCTGTTTTACCCCGAAGGCGGCTGGGTGCATCCGCCAGCCCTGTGCGCATGGCAAGCCGCGCATCCGGATATCCAGCTCCTGCCCCATCACGATGTACTGGAATTGCGTCGTGTCGAGGGGCAATGGCAAGCGTGGGATGGCAACACGTTGCTGGCCAACGCGCCGGTGGTGGTGCTGGCCGGTGCGGCCGACATCAAGCGTTTCGACTTCAGCAGCGATTTGCCGCTCAAACGTATTCGCGGACAGATCACCCGCTTGCCCCAGACACCGGCGAGCCAAAACCTGAGCACCGTGGTGTGCGCCGAGGGTTATGTTGCGCCGGCCCGCCTGGGTGAACACACCCTGGGTGCGAGTTTCGATTTCAACAACGACGACCTGACGCCCACCACCGCCGAGCACGCCGGCAACCTGCAGATGCTCGAAGAAATTTCGGTGGATCTGGTCGCTCGACTCGGTGCTGACACCTTGCAACCCGATGCACTTGAAGGTCGCGCCGCATTTCGCTGCACCAGCCCGGATTACCTGCCGATCGTCGGCCCTTTGGCTGACAGCCAGGCCTTCGCCGACGCCTACATCGCCCTGAGCAAAGATGCCCGGCAAACGCCGGACATCCCTTGCCCATGGCTGGACGGCTTGTACGTCAACAGCGGCCACGGTTCGCGAGGGCTGATTACCGCGCCGTTGTCAGGCGAGTTGCTAGCAGCCTGGCTCGACAACGAGCCGCTGCCATTGCCCAGAGCCGTGGCCGAGGCGTGTCATCCGAATCGCTTTGCCTTGCGGCGACTGATTCGAGGCAAGGCCTGAGGCGTTCAGTCCAGTGCAAAGCAAGTCCTTGACTCGTCAGCCTTCATGGCCTTCTCGGTCAGAAGCTTCAACATAGCAGTCTCGGCTTTGTTCAATTCTTCGGCGATGCCGTCGACCTGCGTTCGGTAGTTTGCGCCAAGCGTCGCCTCGTTTTCAAAGGCTGTCTCCATCCGCACGTGAAAGGGCGCAGTCAGGTCGGTGAATTGTTTGCCATGATGCTGTCGCAAAAAGTCGCTCCAGAACGTGCGGCCACGGATGTAAGTCGATAGCTCAGGTGAGATTTCTGCGGTAATGACCTTGTTGTAGGCAGCATCCAGATCCTTTGCTGTTACGCCACTTAGTGATGCATAACGCATATGCCGGGGCTGACCGACCAGTTCGAGCCTGTCGGCCAGGCCAGTGCGATAAGCCAGCTCTACTTCCACTGCATCGAGTGCAGGATTGGCTTGGGCCTTTTCCCTAGCCATTCTGGAAAGATAATCCAGACGGAACAGGCTTCGCCCAAGTCTCAGTAGCCGAGCGGCCTGATCATGGGCGTTGGCGGACTGTCGAACCACCCTGTCGATCTCGACGGTGACCTCAAGATTACTGAAGAGCGTCGCCGCGTCATCAGCGCAATTGGCTTTCACTGCCATCGACAGCAATTGGGTGCATAACGCCGAGTCCGTCCGAGTCGCCTCAATGACACTCCAGACGCGCCGGGTCATGTCTTCGTTCACAAAGCGGCTATCCGCCGAGCTCCCGACTTCTGCCAGCAATTCAAAGAATTCTTTCGATCCGGGTTCGTTCTTCAGCGCCAGCCATGCACGATTACGACTGGCATAGGTCTCTTCAACCGGCTTTGGCATCCACAGGTCTCGAGCTCTTTGATCATCGAGCACCGCAGTATCATTTGGCAGCAGCCCCATCCCGACGCCCATACTGTTACGGTAGGTAATTAGCCTTGTACGGCTCGCCGCGGATATGGGGTTATGGCGCAAGTTGATCGCCCGAGCGAATCGCTGAGGGAGTTGGAACAGCCATTGCGGCAACTCCCGAATCTGGTTTCCTCGCAGGTCCACCAAGTCCAGATACGGCAAGCGGGCAAGCCCGACAGGCAGTTCCGTAGCGTGGGTATCGCGCAGTAACAGCTCTTTCAGATCCAGCATTTTGCTGACATCAATTGTGGCCCCCAAGCGATTGCCGCTCAGCCCCAACGTGCGCAAATTGCGCATGTCGGCCAGTTTGCGCAAGGTGTGTTCGGTCAGTTGTATCTGATTGCCCTCCAGGCTCAAATACTCAAGATCAGGCATGTGCGACAACACTTCAGGCAATCGTGTGAGTTGATTGCGGTCCAGTTTCAGGGTGACAAGTCCTTTGAACGATTTGAGGAAATACGCCAGTTCATCGCCCGCCTGCATGTCCTTGACTGAAAGGCTGCGCACATGGGCGACATCCTGTTCGGTCAGCGTTGGCAACGGACCTACAGGATTGCGCTCCAGCGCGAGCGTTGCAGAAGGCTGATTTTGCCACGCTATCCGGCGCCAGCATTTTTCGATGGCATTGGCCACCTGACGACGACTGACACGGATATCGTTGAGCTGCCCCGGCAGCTTCTTCATTGCCACTTCATCGTCACGCCAGGTGTGCAACACGCCGAGCAGGTTTTTCAGTTGCTGTTGCAGCTCCTTGATTCGATTCACCCGCTGCATCTGGGTGCTGCCGGCGCTGTCGAGAAACGACGAAACCTGGGCATCGGTGAACAGCGGATAGAGCTTTCTGACTTTACGAATCAAGCCCTTTGCATAAGAGCCCGCGGTGGGGGGATCCGCCTGGACACAGGCAGAAAGGTGCTTCGGTGTTTCACTGCGCTCCCCCCGTAGCACCCGGCCGGCACGTGCCGGATCGCCGGTGGCGGCCCTCGACAGGCGTGACCGTAGCGTCGGGATATCCAGCCTGTCGGTGCCAGTGAATCCCATGCGGGTGCGCTGGGTGGCAGACAATGCATCCAGTATCGACTCAAGCAGCGTTTCGCTCACTGCTGTGCTAGACACATTGCCATTGGTTTGGTTGACTTGATAGCCGTTGGACGTCTTGACGATTACCCCGCGTGACAGCGCATCCGCTTCGCCCACGCTGTCCAGCAAGGTGCCGGTCACTGAACCCTGTCGCACCTCAAGTCGACCGCTGTCATCCCAGCCTTGCACCCTATCCATCAGCCCGATCGTCAGCTTGTCAGTGTCGGCATTGGCCAGCTGCGGGAGATGCAACCCGGTGAGCGCACGGTCCAGCCTGATCACCGCCTGTGCCTCACTGACCTGCCCGGCGAGATCCACTCCGAGGATCTTGCGGTCACGCAGAAAGCTGCGATCCCTGCCAGAGGCGTTTTCCAGCAATTCCTGACACACCTGTGTGGGAAGGTCAGCGGCGTGTTCGCGCAGTATCGCCACGTCACCGGTGGCGGTGCCGTCCCAGTTTTTATAAAGCCACTGAAACAGCGGCTGGCGATGACGCTTGAGGCTTGTCGCGATCTGCTTTGCCAACAGCTGCGATTTCGATTCAGTGGTCGTACGACCGAGAATGCCCTCCACTTCTGCCGGATAGAGACCACTGATGACGGTATCGAGCAGCTTCCCCGAATCCAGATCCGACTGATGAACGTGCACGCTGTTGACGTCATCATCGTGTGGTGCTGTCTCGGGGAAGCGGGACAAGACCAGGTCCTCCTTGTCGCGCACTTCAATGAAGCGCTCCGCTGGCCAGCCGGGCAGCCTCGGCAGTGTATGAAGTTGCTCCTGAATGAAATCCTTGTTCTCGGTCTCTCCCCGCTCCATTGCCGCGACCATCGCGGTGATGCGCCGGTCAATCCTGAAGCGCTCGACACAGTCGTTCAGCCGCTGCGGTAACTTGAGGTGGCTTTCATGGAGCTGGTGCAACGTGTCAGGCGTCATGTCGGTAATGTCGGCAATCGCTTCCAGATCACTGCCGTGATTGCTCAGACGCGGGTCTGTTCGTCCCAATGCATAAGCACCGTCGCGCCACTCGTGCGCATGCTCATAGGCATGCCGCCAGCCACCTTCCACATTTCGCTCGACCGCAGGCTGATAGGCGTCAGTGCGCACAGGATGATTGAGGGTCCATGCCGATCCCGCAGCGTTGCGGGTGACTCGATAGGGTGCTCCCTCCATGACGATCGAAGTCAGACCGCCATGCCGGTAAAGCCCTTGCGAATCGGGTTGCACGTCGACTGGCAGAGCCGTGGTCTGTTTATAGAGTTCGAGGTCGGGTTTCCATAACCTTGCTTTGCCATCAGCGCGAGTGACAGCCTCGAAACCGTCGAAGAATGCCGCCTGCTCCTTCGCGCCCTTGCTGACAGCTGTCGCGATGATTTTTCCGCCGACAGCAAACGCTGCCAGCTGAGCGACGTTTTCCAGAACACTGAGCAAATGGGACAACGCCTCGGTCCGCTCGCCGTGCGTCCAGTCAACCACACCTTCATACACCTCACTGACGATGTCGACGACCGCCGAAGCCAGCATAAATTGGCCGATTACGGGTATGAAAAAAGCGGCTGCGTTTAGTAGAAGAAGACCGCCATCCAGCAATGTCTGAAGGGTTTTTTCCCGTTGTTGCTCATCGACATCTTCAGTCGGCACGGCAAGAGTTCGCGCGTCTTTTTGAGTCATGCTGACAAAAGTACTGAAGAAAAAATCGGCCAGGCAAGTGTCGGCAGGAGCAGCAGCGAGCGTACCCAAGGACTTGCCCTTGTCAAACCGGGTAAAAAACCCGGTTTTATCGTGGCCGTGCAGGTACTGCTCGGCGAACGTTTTTCTGTAGCTTTTGCTTTGCAAGTGGAGGGTAAGGTAGACCTTGAACTCATCCAGCGAGGCGTATTCATACAGCGGTCGCCGGGGTTCGTTCGGCATGTAAACCACACATCGGGCCTTCGGCTCGGTATCGATGGAGGCTTTGGTAAAGACCAGTGCCCCACAGATGCAGGTGTCATGAATCATCAAGCCCTGCCACTGCACCGGCCCGCCATCAAAAAGAGCATCCTTGGTTTGAGCCGCAGGGAGATCCTGATCGATCACACTCAGCAGCATCGTGTAAGCAGCGGGCGTGATGGCCTTCTTCAGAGAGGCCATGTGGAGGGCGACTCGCATGTCCAGCACCTTCAACCGCCGGATATCCGCGACGCTGGCCCGATTATCGACAGGCGCATCATTTGCGGGTTTGGCCGGCAATGCCAAGGCCTCGTCGATATGGCGCTGATAGCGGGCACCCAGGTCGAGTTCACGACAGAGTGCGGCGAATTTTTCAGGGGTTATTTCAGCGCCTGACTGGGCCTGTTCATTGATTCGTATGACCGACTCCGCAGGAATACCGCCGCTCGTCGCTTCCTCAGAGGTGAAGTTCTCCATGGCCGCCTGGAGCAGGCTGCGTGAGGTGGTAGTTTCTTTATCCGTGGAGCCGATGACTGGGAGCACACCTGTTGAGGTGTAGGTTTTTTTTGTGATGTCCAGCGTGTCCCGATTGACGTCGAAATCGATCGTCCATTTACCCTTGAGGAACCCGGTCAGTTGCTCTTTGCAGAACGCGTCCAACGGCTTGAGCTTTTTGAGCGCCTCTGTGACCTTGCCCTGGGCAACAAAAGACTGCTCGAACGCAACCTTCAGAGCCTGTACCACGCTCAGATCTGCAGTCGCCAACCATTGTGGAATAGACGCTTGCAGCACTTGCGCCTTATCCAGATCGCCAGTGTGTTCCAACAACGCCTCGAGACGTTGTGCCGATGTCATTGGCACCGCTACCGGGGCGGTTTTGGCAGTCGTAGCCAGCATGAGCAATATCCTTATTGCGATAAGAGACGCTCAGTTTAGGAAGCCCGGCAGGCAATTGATAATTCGAATACCGGGTCGAACTGCAGCGCATCCAAGCAGCAACTTCTATGCATCCCAGCAATAATTACCGCCACGGCCAAAGTCATTTCTGCCGTGCCTGCCAGCCGTCCAGCAATCCCTGCTTATAACCCATCGTTCTAAAACTCCCACAACCGAGGCGGGTCAGTTTCTGAGTACCCGCCGTTTTGGCCGGGTATCGATAAACCCTCCCCAACGGAAAAACCGGTAAGGACTTTATGTGCGGATTAGCTGGCGAGTTACGCTTTGATCAACAACCTGCGGACCTCGCGGCCGTTGAACGAATCACCCATCACTTGGCCCCTCGCGGTCCGGATGCGTGGGGCTTTCACAGCCAAGGGCCGATTGCCTTGGGCCACCGTCGCCTGAAAATCATGGACCTGTCGGACGGCTCGGCTCAGCCGATGGTCGACAACCAGTTGGGCTTGTCCCTGGCCTTCAACGGCGCGATTTACAACTTCCCGGAACTGCGCACCGAGCTTGAAAGCCTCGGCTATGCCTTCTATTCCGGTGGTGACACCGAGGTGCTGCTCAAGGGCTATCACGCCTGGGGTGAAGCGCTGCTGCCGAAACTCAATGGCATGTTCGCCTTCGCCATCTGGGAGCGTGACGCCAAGCGTCTGTTTATCGCTCGTGACCGTCTCGGCGTGAAGCCGCTGTACCTGTCGCGCACCGGCCAGCGCCTGCGCTTCGCCTCGGCGTTACCGGCGTTGCTCAAGGGCGGCGACATCAACCCGATCCTCGACCCGGTGGCGCTCAATCACTATCTGAATTTCCACGCGGTGGTTCCTGCCCCGCGCACCTTGCTGGCCGGCATCGAAAAACTGCCGCCTGCAACGTGGATGCGCATCGAAGCGGACGGCAGCACCGAGCAGAAAACCTGGTGGACCCTGCCCTACGGCCCACACGCCGACGAGATGAATCTGACACTCGAAGACTGGCGTGACCGCGTACTCGACAGCACCCGCGACGCGGTGGCGATTCGTCAACGTGCGGCCGTGGACGTCGGCGTACTGCTTTCGGGCGGTGTCGATTCGAGCATGTTGGTGGGCCTGTTACGTGAAGTCGGCGTGGAGAATCTGTCGACCTTCTCCATCGGTTTTCAGGATGCCGGCGGCGAACGTGGCGATGAGTTCCAGTATTCGGACTTGATCGCCAAGCACTACAACACGCAGCACCACCAACTGCGCATCGATGAGAAAGAGATCATCGAGCAACTGCCCGCGGCGTTCCGCGCCATGAGCGAGCCGATGGTCAGCCATGACTGCATCGCCTTTTACTTGCTGTCCCGGGAAGTGGCCAAGCATTGCAAAGTGGTGCAGAGCGGCCAGGGTGCGGACGAATTGTTCGCCGGTTATCACTGGTATCCGCAAGTCGATGGCGCCGCCGATCCGTACGCGGCCTATCGCGATGCGTTCTTCGACCGCAGCTACGAGGATTACGCCGCCACCGTGCAACCGAAATGGCTGACGGCGAATGACGCAGCCGGTGACTTCGTGAAGGAGCATTTCGCACAACCCGGCGCCGATGCGGCGGTGGACAAAGCCTTGCGTCTGGACAGCACGGTGATGCTGGTGGACGACCCGGTCAAACGCGTCGACAACATGACCATGGCCTGGGGCCTGGAAGCGCGTACGCCGTTTCTTGACTATCGCCTAGTGGAACTGTCAGCCCGGGTGCCCGGCAAATTCAAACTGCCGGATGGCGGCAAGCAAGTGTTGAAAGAAGCTGCGCGACGGGTGATTCCGAGTGAAGTGATTGACCGAAAAAAAGGTTACTTCCCGGTCCCTGGCCTGAAGCATTTGCAGGGCGACACGCTGAACTGGGTGCGCGAACTGCTGCTTGATCCAAGCCAGGATCGCGGCCTGTTCAACCCGGCCATGCTCGACCGCCTGCTGACCGATCCGCAAGGCCAGTTGACCCCGTTGCGCGGCTCCAAGCTGTGGCAATTGGCGGCCCTGAACCTGTGGTTCAGTGAACAAGGAATCTGATCGATGAAACCTCACGCCACGGCGTATAGCCAACGCCTGTTGCGCGGTCAGGCGCCCTCTTATGAACGCTTGCAGGCGCGCCTGGCCGAAGACGGCAGTGAACTGGGTGCGGCGCCAATCGTCGTGCATTGCGGCTGGGGCCGATTGCTGATCGGCCACACGTTCCCCGATCCGGCGAGCCTGGCCCAGGAGCTGCTCAACGAGCAGACCGGTGAGCGCGACATCGCCTTGTACGTTGCGGCGCCCCAGCAAGTGTTGGGGCTGGAGCCGGCGCAACTGTTTCTCGACCCCTCCGACACCTTGCGTTTGTGGTTCAGCGATTACCGTCAGTCAACCCGGGTGTTTCGCGGCTTTCGTATTCGCCGGGCGCAAAGCGAGACGGACTGGCAGGCGATCAATCAGTTGTACCAGGCGCGCGGCATGTTGCCGATCGATGCGAATCTGCTGACCCCGCGCCATCAGGGCGGCCCAGTGTATTGGCTGGCCGAAGATGAAGACAGCGGCGCGATCATCGGCAGCGTCATGGGCCTCAATCATCACAAGGCGTTCAACGACCCGGAGAACGGCAGCAGTTTGTGGTGCCTGGCAGTCGATCCGCACTGTTCGCGCCCCGGCGTCGGTGAAGTGCTGGTGCGGCACTTGATCGAGCACTTTATGAGCCGTGGGCTGAGCTATCTGGACTTGTCGGTATTGCACGACAACCGGCAGGCGAAAAGTCTTTACGCCAAGCTCGGCTTTCGCAACCTGTCGACCTTTGCCATCAAGCGTAAGAACGGCATCAATCAGCCGCTGTTCCTTGGCCCTGGCCCCGAAGCCGAGTTCAACCCGTATGCACGGATCATTGTCGAGGAAGCCCATCGACGTGGGATAGATGTGCACGTCGATGACGCCGACGCCGGGATGTTCACCCTCAGTCATGGCGGGCGCCGGGTGCGTTGCCGCGAATCCCTGAGCGACCTGACCAGCGCCATCAGCATGAGCCTGTGCCAGGACAAAAGCCTGACGCACAAAGTGCTCAAGGCCGCCGGTTTGAACCTGCCCTCGCAGCAACTTGCCGGCAACGCCGATGACAATCTGGCGTTTCTCGACGAGCACGAGCGGGTGGTGGTCAAGCCACTGGATGGCGAACAGGGCCAAGGTGTCGCGGTGGATTTGCGGACCATCGAAGAGGTCCAGCAAGCGATCGAAGCCGCCCGACAATTCGACAGCCGCGTACTGCTGGAAAGCTTTCACGAAGGTCTTGATTTGCGGATTGTGGTGATCGGTTTCGAGGTGGTCGCCGCGGCGATCCGCCGGCCTGCCGAAGTGGTGGGCGATGGTCAGCATTCCATCGGCGCCTTGATCGAAGCGCAGAGCCGACGCCGGCAGGCTGCCACCAGCGGTGAAAGCAAAATCCCGCAGGACCACGAGACCGAGCGCACGTTGCAGGCGGCGGGCTATGACTACAGCAGCATTCTGCCGGCCGGTGAGCATCTGTTCGTACGGCGTACGGCGAATCTTCATACCGGAGGCGTTCTTGAAGATGTCACGGCGATTTTGCATCCGACCCTGGTCGATGCCGCCGTACGGGCTGCACGGGCGCTGGATATCCCAATGGTCGGGCTCGACCTGATGGTGCCTGCCGCCGATCAACCGGAGTACGTGTTTATCGAAGCCAACGAACGCGCCGGGCTGGCCAACCATGAACCGCAGCCGACGGCGGAGCGGTTTGTGGATTTGTTGTTTCCGCATAGTCAGCCGGCGGTTTCCTAGTCATGTGTCGTCTGGACTGACGCCTTCGCGAGCAAGTCGAATCGTCGCACCGCCGCTCCCACAGGGGAATGCATTTCAAAAGGTGGGAGCGGGCTTGCTCGCGAAGGCGTCAGGTCAGGCACCCAATCCTTTCTCCTCATCGAAACCATCGATGCCCTCAACTCATCAGGAGTTTCCATGACCAGCAAAATCCCGGAACCGGATCTCAACTACCTGCAAAAAGTCCTGCTGGAAATGCTCGCCATTCCCAGCCCGACCGGGTTTACCGACACCATCGTGCGTTACGTCGCCGAACGCCTTGAAGAGCTGGGCATTCCCTTTGAGATGACCCGGCGCGGCACGATCCGCGCGACCCTCAAGGGCAAGAAAAACAGCCCGGACCGTGCGGTCTCCGCTCACCTCGACACCATCGGCGCGGCGGTTCGCGCGGTGAAAGACAACGGGCGCCTGACCCTCGCCCCGGTCGGTTGCTGGTCCAGCCGTTTTGCCGAGGGCAGCCGCGTCAGCCTGTTCACCGACAACGGTGTGATTCGCGGCAGCGTGTTGCCGTTGATGGCCTCGGGGCACGCGTTCAACACCGCCGTGGATGAAATGCCAATCAGCTGGGATCACGTCGAATTGCGTCTTGACGCTTACTGCGCCACCCGCGCCGACTGCGATTCCCTGGGGATCAGCGTTGGCGATTTCGTCGCTTTTGACCCGTTGCCGGAGTTCACTGAAAGCGGCCACATCAGCGCCCGTCACCTTGACGACAAGGCCGGCGTTGCGGCGCTACTGGCGGCGATGAAGGCGATCGTCGACAGCGGTGAAGAGTTGATGATCGATTGTCATCCCCTGTTCACCATCACCGAGGAAACCGGCAGCGGCGCGGCGGCCGCCTTACCTTGGGACGTCAGCGAATTCGTCGGCATCGACATCGCGCCGGTTGCGCCCGGCCAGCATTCCAGCGAACACGCGGTGAGCGTGGCAATGCAGGATTCCGGCGGTCCTTACGACTATCACCTATCGCGGCACCTGCTGAGATTGGCCAGTGACAACGAGTTGCCGGTGCGCCGCGATCTGTTTCGCTATTACTTCAGCGATGCGCATTCGGCGGTCACTGCCGGGCACGACATTCGCACCGCCCTGCTCGCCTTCGGCTGCGATGCCACTCACGGTTACGAACGTACGCACATCGACAGCCTGGCGGCCTTGAGCCGTCTGCTCGGCGCCTACATTCTGAGCCCGCCGGTGTTTGCCAGTGATGCTCAGCCTGCGAAGGGCTCGCTGGACCGGTTCAGTCATCAGATCGAACATGACACGCAGATGGAAAGCGATACGCGGGTGCCGTCGGTGGATAGCCTGGTTGGGCAGCGAACAGATAGCTGACCATGGCTTTTTCATCGTTTGAGGGATCGCCTTCGCGGGCAAGCCTCGCTCCTACAGGTTTCGCGTATTAACACATAACTGTAGGAGCGAGGCTTGCCCGCAAAGGCGGCAGATCAGGCACTACATCAGCTCCGGGCTAGCCGCGATCCTTCATTCGCCGTAGCATCGCGACATTGTTTAGCCGAGGTGCCTATGCTGATTCCGTACGACCAACTTGAAGTCGACACCCTGACCCGCCTGATCGAGGATTTCGTGACCCGCGACGGTACGGACAATGGTGATGACACGCCGCTGGAAACCCGCGTACTGCGTGTTCGCCAGGCATTGACCAAGGGGCAGGCGCTGATTGTTTTCGATCCGGACAGCGAGCAATGCCAGTTGATGCTCAAGCATGACGTACCCAAGCACCTGTTCGACTGAGACGCTCAGCGTCCTTTGGTTTTGGCCAGTTTGATCTGGATGCGATCATAAACCTCGGCCCGATGCACATTGACGTTTTGTGGCGCTTCGACGCCGAAGCGCACGCTGCCTCCGTTGACGGCGATGATGCGCACTGAAATGTTGTCACCGATGGAAATCATCTCGCCCACAACGCGACTGAGTACAAGCATGGCATTCATCCTTCAGGGTTAACGGCCCTTGAAGATGCCTGTCGCACAGCCGCTCTTCAATGCAACGACGGCAAATCAGTCCCGCCCTACAGCGCAGGACGATCGCCCCTTACGGAAACGTCTGACAAATTCTTTGAATGCCGTCAGGAAGCGGAAAAACGTGGGCCGAACAGAATCACGCTTGCACCGATCACGCACAGCGCCACACCCAGCCAGTCCGAGCCCAAGGGACGAATGCGCTCGACCACCGCCAACCAACCGATCGACGCGACGATGTAAATGCCCCCGTAGGCGGCATAGGCGCGACCGGCGTAAGTCGCCTCGACACGGGTCAGCAATAGCGCGAACAACGTCAGACTGAGCAGCGCCGGTACCACCCACCAAACGCTTTTACCTTGGCGCAGCCACATCCAGAACGCGAAGCAGCCGGCGATTTCGAACAGCGCCGCGAGGAAAAACCACAGGTAATTGAGCATGCAGACGTCTCGTGAGGATGGCCGGTTGCGGCCACCCTAACGACGGTGTTGCGCACGGGCAAGTTCAGCCTGCGTTTTGTTTGGCCTTGGCGCGCATTTTGTCGGCCATGACGGTCATTTCGTTGTAGAGCAGTAGCGGGTTTTTCTGCTTGAGCGCCCAGGCCATGCGGCCCTGCTCGTGGGGCAGGATCATGAATTCATTAGCAGCGACGTGCTCATAGATGTAATCGGCAATGTCGGTCGCGGTGATCGGCGAGCTTTCCAGTAGTTTGCCGACCTGGGCTTTCATGGCCGGGGTCGGGCCGCGGAAGGAGTCCAGCAAGTTGGTCTGGAAAAACGACGGGCAAACCACGTGCACGCCCACTTCCTGCTGCGCCAGTTCGACCAGCAGGCTTTCGGACAACGCCACCACGCCGGCCTTGGCCACGTTGTAGTTGCTCATGGCCGGGCCTTGCATCAGGGCGGCCATCGACGCGATGTTGATGATCTTGCCTTTGCTTTTTTCCAGCAGCGGCAGGAAGGCTTTGCAGCCCTTGACCACGCCCATCAGGTTGATTGCGATCTGCCAGTCCCAGTCTTCCAGGGACAGTTCACTGAAGAACCCGCCTGAGGCCACCCCGGCGTTGTTGACGATGACATCGATGCCGCCAAGTTTCTGTTCGCACGCTTGGGCGAAGGCCGTCAGCTGGCTGTAATCGCGCACGTCGCAACGCTGGATAAAACCGTCGCCGCCCGCTTCACGAACCAGCTTCAGGGTTTCCTGCAGACCGGGCTCGCTGACATCCGACAAGGCCAGCTGCCAGCCTTCACGCGCCCAGCGCAGCGCGATTTCGCGACCCAGGCCTGAGCCCGCGCCAGTGATCATCATGCGATTTTGCATAGCAAACAGCCTTGTTGTTCCGGGGGAAGATGCGCTGAGTGTAGCGAAGGACATTGCGCGACCCACGCTCCATCAGATTGCTGAATGGTCCGAGCAAACCGCGGGAGCGCCTGAATCAACTAACGCTGCAAAAACGAAATAAGGCTTTCTTCGAAAAACATTAAAAAAACTTGGAATTTTCTGACACTCGCGAGAGTCGGATTTTGTAAGCAGCTCGGGATTACTACAGTCCAGCTGACAGTTAAAAGCTAGGTCATTCCAGAACACTTCCAACAAGGAAATAGACATGGGCACAATTCTTATCGTAATTCTGATTCTCCTGCTGGTAGGTGGTTTGCCGGTCTTTCCACACTCAAGAAGTTGGGGTTATGGCCCGTCGGGTATCATCGGCGTGGTGTTGGTGGTGCTGTTGATTCTGCTGTTACTTGGCAAGATATAAAAATCCAGGTCAAAAAAAGAGGCCCTTGAAAAAGGGCCTCTTTTTTATTGCGCCGAAAACTTAGTCCGGCTTGCCGTCAACCACACCGGCGGTGTTGTCGATCAGGCTCTTGGTGGCCGTCTGGATGAACGACTCAAGCTTTTGCTTCAGTGCCGCTTCGTCAGCCGACGCTGGAATCACTTCACCTTTCGGATTGACGCCCAGTTCGTACTGATACAGCTTGGGCGGCATTTCCTTAGGCAGCACCAACACGCGATCCGCGGTCAGCAACGCTACGGTTTGATCGCTACCCGATGGCTTGATCACGCCAAAGCCCTTGTCGCCTTCCGGCAGGTTCAGCAAGTCACGACCCCAGCACTGGTGAAGCACGTCGCCGCCGATGCGACCCATGATGGTCGGCACGATGTCGATCTGCGTGCCCACAGTGTGGTCGACCTGACCGAATTTTTCCTGAACGCCCGGCCCGATCAGCAACATCGGTACGTTGAAACGGCCCAGGTCCATTTCGGTGATCTGCTGCTCGTTGCCGAAACCATGGTCGCCGACCACCACGAACAGGGTTTCCTTGAAGTACGGCTCTTTACGCGCCTTCTCGAAGAACTGACCCAGCGCCCAGTCAGAGTAACGCATGGCGGTCAAATGTTCGTTGAGGCTGCCACGGTCGGTCACGCGCTCGACCGGCAAAGGCGTCGGCAAGGCGTACGGCGTGTGGTTGGACAGGGTTTGCAGCAAGGCATAAAACGGTTTTTTGTCCTTGCCATCGCGGGCTTTCAACTCTTCCAGACCGCGGTTGAACATGTCCTGGTCGGACACGCCCCAAGTCGGGTCGGAGAACACCGGGTTAACGAAGTCCTTACGCCCGATGAAGTTGGTCATGCCCTGGTTGCTGAAGAAACCCGACTGGTTGTCCCAGGCGAAGTCACCGTTGTAAACGTACACATCGTCGTAGTCACGGGCGCTGAGCAACTGTGGCAGGCCGGACAGTTTGTGGCTGCCTTCCGGGGTCTGCATCAGGTATTCGAAACCTGGCAGGTTCGGGAAGCAGGCCATGGTGGCAAACATGCCCTGGTGGGTGTGAGTACCGTTGGAGAAGAAACGGTCGAACAGCAGACCTTCTTTCGACAGTTTGTCGAAGTACGGTGTGACATTACCCGGACGACCCAGCGCGCCCACCGAGTGACCGGCGAAGCTTTCCATCAGGATCACGACGACGTTCTTGATCGGCAGGGTCTTGTCAGCGGCCGGGGAGTAGTTACGACGCACGGCCGCGGTTTCACCATCCACCAGTTTGTCGCTTGGGGTCAGCAACATATCGCGCACGGTCTGCTGAGCCAGTGGCTGTTCCACTGTGGCTTTCCAGATGTTGTCGCGATCTTCGGACATCCGGCTCTTGGCCGCCGCGATCAGCGACAGGGTGCCGTTGAGGCCCAACTGGTTGGCGAAGTTCGAATCGGTGGTGTAAACGTCACCCCAACGCATTGGCGGGCCCTGCCGCAGGGTGCCACGAGCGGCGACCACGCAGACCAGCAGGCAGACTACGAATACGACGCTGCGCGCATACCACGGGGCGATCTGGCGCGTGCCGATGCTGCCGCCGCTGAACGGACCGCGTGGACGGGTCGCACGGTCGGCGCCCTTGAATGCGAGAGTCAGGATCAACGTGCCGAACGCCCAGGCCAGCAGGTAGCGAACCACGGGAAAACCGTACCAGAGCATGCTCATCACGGTTTTCGGGTCTTCCTTCACGTACTGGAAGACGAGGCCGTTGAGGCGCTGGTGGAACTCGCGGTAGAAATCCATCTCCATCAGGCCGAGGAACAGCGCGATGCTCGAGGCTATGGTCAGCCAGAAGCGGAAGAACCCGCGAGCGGCCATGGCCCGGGCGCTGAACAACGCCAGAATCAACGGAATGCTGAGGTAGACCACCAGGCGCAGGTCGAAACGCAGGCCATTGGCGAACGCCTCAAAAAAGGTCGAGGCCGGTGTGTCGAGGATCATCTCGCGGTTGTAGACCAGCAGCGCGACGCGCAGCAGGCTGAACATGACCATCATGACCAAGGCGCACAAGAGCGTGTAGGCCAGATGCGATTTGACGGTCGGTTGCAGCAGGCGACTAGAAGCTCGCTGCTGATTCAGGGCGTCCGGGATTGCCATGTCGTTTTAGGACCCATTGGAAGTTGAAGTTTCAAAAGTAAAGCGGCGCCCTGCCCTCTGTTGGCCAGTTTTCGGCCCCGGGGCTTGCGCGGTGCGCAAATGTTGCACGATCACCCGCTGCATTGCCATTGATTAGTGCCCGCAATGCTGACGCGGGCGAATTGTCTTGGAGGCATTGTGAAAATTTCGTGCAACGTATATCCAGAAACAAAATAATCGCAAAAACAAACGCCCCGAAAGGTCGGGGCGTTTCATGAAACAGCGCGCGGTTACTTCTCGGCGCGTTCTTTCAGGGCTTTGAGCGTGTTGAATGGCGCATCGACCACGAACTTGTTGGCGACCATCGATGGAATGCTGCCACCTGGCTCGGTGTGCACTTGGTAGGTCACTTCGATCTGGTCACCCTTGGGGACGAACTTCCAGAAACCGTCGACCTTGGTGACCCGCACGAAGCCCTTTTCCTCAGGAATGTACTTCGGCACGCCTTCGAGCTTGCGGGTCAGGCTGCCATCGGCGCCTTCGGTGGTGGTGATATGCAGCACCGAATCACGAGGTGTGACGGGCCACGGGGTATTGAATTGGGTGTAGGTCCAGCTCTGATCGCCTTCGTGCTTGAGCAATTTCTGCGTTTTGCACTCGTGAATCCAGGCACAAGCGCCTGCTACGTCTTCCTGCAGCGCGCGCAATTTGGCCATGGTGGTCTTCATCAGGGTAACGCCCTGGTAGGCCTTGTAATCGGAACCGGCCACTTCACTCAGGGACACCTTGATGCCGTCTTCATTCTTGGCAACTTTCCAGTCCTCAGCCTGTGCGGCCGTGGTGACCAGCACAACCGTCAAACCACACAGCACAGCCATACGATGCAGCGAACCCATAGTCTTACTCCTTATTGGTGAAGTTCCGTTCGTAGAACACATCACGCAGCCGTCATTTGCTCCCACCAACCCAACAGTTTGATCGCTTCGTCACTGCTGCTTCCGCAGACTTCGACATCGGCTTCAAACGCCGAACACACAGCAGGACGTTTTGGATCGCCGAAAATGCTGCACAGGTTATCGACAGACAGTTGTATGCAACGTTCGCCAGCAGCTTTGCCATTGGGCATGCCGGGAATCGGTGAACTGATGGAAGGGGCAATGCAACAGGCGCCACAGCCTTCACGGCATTTCATGACGACAAGCTCCTCGCGACGGGCAATGTGTTAATAGACGAGGCACAGAGTAACCGCTAAAACAGTTGTTTAAAATTACCTGCACCGGGGTTTTTTCGCTCAAACGGACATGACTTACCAGTCTCCGACAAAGCGTCTGGCCAGCAGGTGACAGATGGGAAGGAATTACCGCTTGAACTCGAATTCCAGCGCCGCGCCTTCGACTTCACGGCGCTCTTCGTTTCGCAGTTGCAACTGCATTTCGTTGCTGATCAGCCTTCCGTTGAGCTGAAACGGCGCGCTCTTGTCACCGAACATTTGTGGCAACACAGCGTCGCGCCGTGGCAATGGGACCGTACCGATCGGTTTTAGCTCCTCCGCCATGTCCTGGGGCAGGCTCAAATCCAGGTCGACCGAAGGAAGCTTGGTTTTCACGACCTCACTGTCGGGTTTGGACTTGGAGGCAATCGGCGGTCGTTTTTTCACCACTGCCGCGTTCTTTTTGACCGGCGCGGCGTTCTTTTTGACCGCAGCGGTTTTCTTGACGGGCGCTGGTTTTTTCGAGGTTTCGCTGCTGGCTGCCGGTTTTTCCTGAGTCGAAGCCGCCATGACGCCTTGGGCATGAACGGTCATGAAGAGACAGATCGACAGGCAGACGGCAGGAAAAATCGGTTTCATGGACCCAACGACGCTAACGGCAGAGGGCCATATGCTCGCCTGTTGTACGCAACATGACAAGCACGTGGACGAAACGACCAGCCGTTCTGTCAGAAACCGCCAGCCATCTCCTGGCAGAGCTGCGTGGCCAACATCCCCAACGTCATCAATGCACGCTCGGCTTCACGGTTCCAGGGCGTGCCGCAGTTCAGGCGAATGCAGTGATTGAACTGCTCGGTGTTACTGAAAATCAGTCCCGGCGCGATACTGATGCCCTGCTGCAACGCACGTACGTGCAGTTCCTGAGTGTTGACCCTTCCCGGCAGACTGACCCAGAGAATGAAGCCGCCCGTGGGCCGGGTCATCTGCGTGCCTTCCGGGAAATATTGCTGCACGGCCAGTTGGAAGGCGCTGAGGTTCTTGCGGTATTCCTGTCGGATGTAGCGCAGGTGACGGTCGTAACCGCCATTCTCCAGGTAGGCGGCGATGCCCATTTGCGTAACGCTGCACGCCGAATGCGTGCTGAACGTCTGCAAACGCTGAATCTCTTGCTGGTATTTGCCGGCGATCATCCAGCCAATCCGCACGCCGGGTGACAGGGTTTTGGAGAAGCTTGAGCAATAGATCACCCGATCCAGCCTGTCGTAGGCTTTAAGCGATTTGGTCCGGCCCTGTTCGAACATCAACTCGCCGTAGATATCGTCTTCAACAATCTGGATATCGAAATCCGAGGCCAGGCGCAGCAGTTGTTTCTGCCGCTCTTCAGGCATGGTGCCGCCGAGTGGATTACTCAGACGAGTGGTCAGTACCAGCGCCTTTATCGACCACTGGTTGGCAGCCAATTGCAGGGCTTCGAGGCTCATGCCGGTCGCCGGGTCGCTCGGGATCTCGATGACTTTGAGGCCTAGCAGGTCGGCCAATTGCAGCAAACCATAATAAGTCGGCGACTCGGCGGCGATCAGGTCGCCCGGCCGGGTCAGCACGCGAAGAGACATCTGCAAAGCATCGACACAGCCGTGGGTGATCACCACTTCGGACGGATCAACCACCACGCCGGCATCACGCATGCGGATTGCCACCTGTCGGCGCAACGGTTCAAAACCGGGGCTGAACATGTAGCTGAAGGCACGCGGGCTATGGAAACGGGTGACCTTGGCCAATTGCTGATGCAAGGCGCGGACCGGCAGATAGTCGACGCTCGGTACCGCTGCGCCCAAGGGAAAAACGCCCTCGCGACGGGATTCGACCAGCACTTGCTGAATGATGCTGCTGCGAGTGACCAGACCGGGCCGCTCGACCCGGGCGATGTCCGGCGTTGGCGCCGTCAGGGCCGGGGTCTGGTGCACGTAGTAACCCGACTGCGGCCGGGCACGGATCAGCCCCTGATCTTCAAGATTGGCGTAGGCCTGCAAAACGGTCGCGTGGCTGACGTTGAGCTGCGAGCTCATCTTGCGCACCGAAGGCACGCGTTCCCCCGGTTGATAGACACCACGTCGGATGTCTTCGGCCAGTTGCTGAGCAATACGTTGGTAGAGCAAGAGATTGGTCATGACGCAGCACTCGATTTCACGGGCATTTTATTCTTGTGTGAAACAATACCGGAACAGTTTAGAAGTGTACTGGGACAGTTGCCACAATAGTCGACCGTACAGTGCAGTGTCAGCAAAAACTGTACTGTTTTGAGAGGCAATTGGCAGGCGATCGAGTAGGAGGCGGATTTACATCCGCCGTCCTCTCACACCACCGTACGTACGGTTCCGTATACGGCGGTTCAGGTTATGCGATTAAGCCGTTTATCGTATCCAGTATCGAGACCAAACCGAGTCGATCCCACAGTTTCTTCGGCAGCGCCTGATTCATATGTGACGCTCCCGAGTTCCACCATGGGCCCTGCCCATTGGACGCTGATCTACGAGCACGTCCTTCGTTGATCCCCAAGCCCATCAGGTTACGCGCCCTCGTTGAGGACTGCTTCCATTGGCGCCAGAGGATGCAGCGAAGTTTTCGACGCACCCAGCCGTCCAGTTCCTCGAGGGGCCCCTTGCTCTGACTGAGCTTGAAGTAGCCAGCCCATCCGCGCAGTACGGGGTTTATCCGCTCGATGACGCTCGCCATCTTGCAGCCCCGCGCTCCGCGCAGCAGGTCTCTGAGTCGGTCGCGTAGACGCCCCAGACTCATCCTCGCCACTTTTAGTCTTGGCTGTTGATGCCAGCTCATCCCATAACCCAGATAATCACAGGCCCACGGTCGCGCCACGCGGCTCTTTTCCCGATTCAGCGTCAGTTTCAGACGCTGGCTCAGGAAGCATTCGACGCTGTTCATCACTCGTTCGCCAGCACGACGGCTGCGTACATAAATGTTCGCATCATCGGCATAGCGCACGAAACGATGGCCCCGCCGTTCCAATTCGCGATCGAGTTCGTTGAGCAGGATATTCGACAGCAACGGCGAGAGTGGGCCGCCTTGCGGCGCCCCTTCCTGTCGTCGACTGACAAGACCACCTGACATCGTTCCCGCTTCGAGATAACGACGGATCAGCGCGAGCACCCGCTTATCTTCGACTTGACGCGCCACGTGAGCCATCAGGACATCGTGGTTGACTCGATCAAAGAACTTCTCCAGATCGAGCGCCACACACCAGCGGTGGCCCGCCGCCACATGGGCTCGGGCTGTTTCGATGGCTTGATGAGCGCTTCTATTCGGACGAAAACCGTAGCTGTAGTCCGAGAACAGAGGGTCGAAGATTGGCGTGAGCTGTTGCAGCAAAGCCTGCTGGATCAGGCGATCCACGACGCAGGGAATGCCCAGCTGTCGTGTTCCACCTTGGGGCTTGGGAATGTCGACGGCGCGTACACCTTGCGGATGATACTCGCCGGCCAGCAACCGAGCCTTGAGGATCGGCCAATACTGTTTCACGTAGCCCGCCAAGTCGTCGACCGTCATGCCATCGGCACCCGGTGCGCCCTTGTTGCTGACCACGCGTTGATACGCACGCTTGAGGTTGGCCGGTGCGAGCACCCGCGCCATCAGCGTGTCCGGCTCCGCGTTCGTCCACGTCACAGATGCCGCCGATACCTCTGCGCTGTCAGCCGTCATCCTCGGATTCTGTCCGGGACTCGGAGTGACAGTCTTCTCTGGGAGAAATTTCTGCATTTCGGTATTCAACGAGACTCTGACGCCTACTGGCGGCATAACCTGTTCGGCCCTTGGTGACGGAGTTACTCGTTACTTACTACGGCCTCGGCTGACTTCTGCGCGTTCATCCCGTCGCCTCGCGGCGCTCGGTAGCACTCAGGCAAACGTGCAGATCTCCCAGGGTAATTCGCGCGACCTTCCTGCTTATGCCTGTCGGATCTACGTCACAGCGTTGCGTGCAAGTATTGGGCTTTGGCAATTTTGGCTACCTTACCCCGCTGCACCGCCTAATCCGCTTCCTGTTCGTCAGGCCAGCATTTTGCCTCGGGCTTCCTTCAGATTCGCAGTCACCCGCGACACCCTTGCCTCTGGCTAACACTTCCCCTTGCCGGGTGTGTAGAGGACTTTCACCTCCAAGTCACCAGCGTGGCCACCACAGCCAAGCTGGTTGCGCTTCGCGCAACGCGCCATGCCTGGCGCACCAAAAAAACCCGGCGCTGACGGGCAGGCCGGGTTGTAGCAGCTGTCGAGTGAAACGAGGCTGCGATATTACAGTTCCACCTGAGTTCAGAGCGAAAGAAAATCGCAGCCTCGTTTCACTCGACAGCTGCGACAGGAGCTCCGGCGCCAGCAATTATCGTAGCGCGACCCTTAGCGGGTGGCGCCGAGCTGGCCTTTTTCGTCGGAGAACACAATTTCCACCCGACGGTTCTGCGCGCGACCACGCTCGGAAGCGTTCGCGTCCACCGGGTATTCATCGCCGTAGCCTTCGACTTTGATACGTTTGTCGTCGATCCCCAGGTCCATCAGCACGTCTGCCACCGATTGCGCACGGTCACGGGACAGCTTGAGGTTGTCCTGCTTGCCGCCCGTGCTGTCGGTGTAGCCCTCGATGCGGACCACGCGTTTGGGATTGAGCTGCAGGAATTGCACGATTTTCAGCACCACGCGGTTCGCCGAATTCTTCAGCTCCGCTTCGCCGGTGTCGAACAGCACATCGCCCAGGGTCATCACCAGACCACGATCGGTCTGCGTGGTTGCCAGCGCAACAATCTGTTCTTCGAGCCATTTGCCCTGTTGCTGCACGCTGAGCAACTTGGATTCGCGCAGGGCCAACTGCAGTCGCTGACGTTCCAGTTCGAGCTTCGCCGCGCGCTCTTCGTTGAGCACCTGATTGGTGTGCTCACGGGCGATTTCGCTGTAGCGCTGGCTCAAGTAAGCGTAATGCACCACATCCGAGCCGCTGCCCCAATAGCTGGAAAGACGATCGGCGCGGGCCAGGGATTCACCGGCACGGATCACGTCCTTGGGCGCTATTCGCAGCACGTTGGAGTCTTCCTTGACCTTCTGGAAGTCCGTTCCGGCCTGCTGCAACACGGCCTCGCTGTGTTGGCCGGCGCAGCCGTAAAGGCTCGCGCAACCTGCCAGGATCAAACCGCCGATTGCTTTGGACTTGAGACTCATTGGGCATCTCCCAGTTGCTTGCGCAGGCGAGTGATGCGGGTATTGAGCACGTTCAGCTGCTCCTCGCTCTTGAGGGTCAGCACCTTGGCTTCGGCCAGGCGCGCATCCAGTTCGGCTTGTTCGGCACGCATGCGCGCATGCTTGTAGGACTGATCGGTCATGTCGCCCTGGGCACGGGAAAACTTGTCTTCGGCCAGTTTCATTTCCGGCACGTCGTCGGCGGTGGCACCCACGGCTTTGGCTTGCACGAGTGCCTGTTCGGTCAAGCGTATTTGTTCATTCGGCGCCGGATCGGCTGCACAACCCGCCAGAGCCAGAAGGGCCAGGGCAGCGAAAAGAGGTCGAATACTCACTAAAAATCCCTACTGTTTTGGGGTACTGGCGGGTTGCTGCGGCTGCTGCGTTTGCCTTTGAGAAAGTTGAACCTTCCAGCGCTCGATGTTGCGCAGCAGCACGGCTTCCGTCAGTCCGGACGCGGGCAATTCTGTCATCTTTTTGGCCAGCTGTCCGCGCAACCACGGATCGTTGCAGGCGGAGTTATGGGAAACCGCGAGGAACAGGCCGGGTTTGTCGACCGGTTGGGGGCGAGCGATCAAGTCGTTGGCCATGCTCAGGGTTTGCGCGGCGGCCATGCCCGAGTAGCGTCCCGCGAGGACAAATTCCACCTCGCCCAACAGCAATTTCTGAAAGGCCTGGGTCAGGTTCGGCGTACGCACGAGGGTCAATTGCTGCTCTGCGAAGGCGCCAAATGCCTGGGTCATTCGAGACTTTTCCGACACGGCACCTGGATGGCCGTGAAGGTCTTGCGCTTCGTTGTAGACCAATGCCGAGTCTTTTCGAGTCCAGACGAGATAGTCATTTTCCAGCAGCGGCGGATGGATGTAATCCAGGGTGTCCAGCTCGCTCACTGTCAACGGCGCATCGGCCAGCATGTCCATGCGTCCACTTCGCACTTCGTCCAGGGCCTGGGAGCGCTTGCCGGCGTAAAGCAATTCGACCTTGATACCCAACTCCCCTGCCACGTGTTGCAACAGGTCAGCACTGGCGCCGATCAAATGCTTGGGGTTTTGCGGGTCTTGCCACAAGTACGGCGGTGCGTCCGGGCTGCCGGTCACCACCAGGCGTTCGCACTTGCCGGCAGCCACGGCCAATGCCGGCAGCACCGTCAGCCCCAGCAGTAATGACCAGCCACACACGCGGCGCAAATCCATGGCAATACTCTCCCACCCAAATCCGGAACAAAAAAAAAGCCCGACCAAAAGGTCGGGCTCTTTATAAGTCAAGCGGCTGGATTAGACCAGCTTCTCGAACTCGGGGATGGCTTCGAACAGGTCTGCCACCAAGCCGTAATCGGCCACCTGGAAGATCGGCGCTTCTTCGTCCTTGTTGATCGCAACGATCACTTTGGAGTCTTTCATGCCGGCCAGGTGCTGGATCGCGCCGGAGATACCGACGGCGATGTACAGCTGTGGAGCAACGATCTTGCCGGTCTGACCGACCTGCATGTCGTTGGGTACAAAACCTGCGTCGACCGCAGCGCGGGAAGCACCGACGGCAGCACCCAACTTGTCGGCCAGGGCGTACAGGTGTTTGAAGTTGTCGCCGTTCTGCATGCCGCGACCGCCGGAAACGACGATTTTGGCAGCGGTCAGTTCCGGACGATCGGACTTGGCCAGTTCTTCGCCAACGAAGCTCGAAGTGCCAGCGTCGTGAGCAGCAGCGACCGCTTCAACAGCGGCCGAACCACCTTCGGCAGCAACCGGGTCGAAACCGGTGGCACGCACGGTGATCACTTTGACTGCTGCGTTCGATTGAACGGTAGCGATCGCGTTACCGGCGTAGATCGGGCGTTTGAAAGTGTCAGCGCTTTCGACCGAGATGATCTCGGAGATCTGGTCAACGTCCAGCTGAGCGGCAACGCGCGGCAGGATGTTTTTGCCGTTGGAGGTAGCGGCAGCCAGGATGTGGCTGAAGCCCTTGCCCAACTCTGCAACCAGCAGCGCGACGTTTTCCGGCAGTTGGTGAGCGTAGGCGGCGTTGTCGGCCACCAGCACTTTGGTCACGCCAGCGATTTTCGCAGCGGCTTCAGCCACGGCGCCAACGCCCTGGCCTGCAACCAGAACGTGGATCTCACCGCCGATTTTCGCAGCGGCAGCCACGGTGTTCAGGGTGGCCGGGGCCACTACCTTGTTGTCGTGTTCTGCGATTACCAAGATAGTCATGATTAGATTACCTTCGCTTCGTTTTTCAGTTTCTCGACCAGTTCAGCCACCGACTTGACCTTGATACCCGCGCTGCGTGCAGCAGGCGCTTCGACTTTCACGGTCTTGTTGGTGGAGGCGGTGGAAACGCCCAAAGCATCCGGAGTCAGCACTTCGAGAGGCTTCTTCTTGGCTTTCATGATGTTTGGCAGGGACGCGTAGCGCGGCTCGTTCAAACGCAGGTCGGTGGTGACGATGGCCGGCAGTTTCAGGGAAACCGTCTGCGCGCCGCCGTCGACTTCGCGAGTCACGGCAACGCTGTCGCCGCTGATTTCGACTTTGGACGCGAATGTGCCCTGACCGTAGCCGCTCAATGCAGCGAGCATCTGGCCAGTCTGGTTGTTGTCGCTGTCGATGGCTTGTTTGCCAAGGATCACCAGCTGCGGCTGTTCCTTGTCGACAACAGCTTTCAACAGCTTGGCAACGGCCAGCGACGTCAGGTCTTCGGCGGATTCGACGAGGATGGCGCGGTCAGCACCCAGAGCCAGCGCGGTGCGCAGTTGCTCTTGAGCGGTGGTCGGGCCGATGGAGACGACGACGATTTCAGTCGCTACGCCTTTCTCTTTCAGGCGTACGGCTTCTTCCACTGCGATTTCGCAGAACGGGTTCATCGACATCTTGACGTTGGCGAGGTCTACGCCGGAATTGTCCGCCTTGACGCGAACCTTGACGTTGTAATCCACAACGCGTTTGACAGCTACAAGAACCTTCATGGATTCCTCGTTACTCTCCGGTGAAAAGAAAGTCGCCTAGGCGAACCTGGCGGTTTGATGCTCATCGGCGCAAGGGCACCTCTAAAAACGCTGGCAGGAGTATCGGGTGAACCTTGCTCACGAGGCAGATGACCGTTCGTCAGTGGTGACCGACAAGTCATTCATGATCGCGGCGTGTAAACTGCGCGCCAAACCTGCGCGGCGCATCACCTTGTACTGCCATCGCCCTGTCTTTAGAGGTGCTCTTGAACCCAACAGTCAGCCTACGGCGAGCGCAAAACCGACCGTATATTGACCGGAACGCCTATTCCGGTCAATACGGCAAAATAGCCGTTCATAAGCCGCGTGACTTTGATTTCTCTGGCTTTGAGCCAATTCAAACAAACGTTTGTATTGGACGCTAGGAGTGGTGTAGATATAATGCGCCACCCAGAGAGAAAGGTGGTCTATCGATTGTCCTGTTCCGCGCATTGCGAAGGAATTCATGGATGCGACACCAAACCTCCAATTAGAAAAAAAACTGTTGAGCCTTGAGTAGGAGATAACCTGTGGAACGCGAATACATGGAATTCGACGTGGTCATCGTCGGTGCCGGCCCCGCGGGTCTTTCCGCCGCCTGCCGATTGAAGCAGAAGGCCGCCGAAGCCGGTAAGGAAATCAGCGTCTGTGTGGTCGAAAAAGGCTCCGAAGTCGGCGCACATATCCTGTCCGGCGCGATCTTCGAACCCCGCGCCCTGAACGAATTGTTCCCTGACTGGAAAGAACTTGGCGCCCCGCTGAACACGCCGGTTACCCGCGATGACATCTTCGTACTGAAAAACGCCGACAGCGCGCAAAAAATTCCTGACTTCTTTGTGCCCAAGACCATGCACAACGATGGCAACTACATCATCTCCCTGGGCAACCTGTGCCGTTGGCTGGCCCAACAGGCCGAGAACCTGGGCGTAGAAATCTACCCAGGCTTCGCCGCCCAGGAAGCACTGTTCGACGAGAGCGGCGTGGTTCGCGGGATCATCACGGGTGATCTGGGCGTTGACCGCGAAGGCCATCCGAAAGAAGGGCTGTACACCCCGGGCATGGAACTGCGGGGCAAGTACACGCTGTTCGCCGAAGGTTGCCGCGGCCATATCGGCAAGCAGCTGATCAAGCGCTTCAACCTCGACAGCGAGGCCGACGCCCAGCACTACGGCATCGGCCTGAAGGAAATCTGGGAAATCGATCCGGCCAAGCACCAGCCAGGTCTGGTAGTCCACACCGCCGGTTGGCCGCTGGACATCATGGGCACCGAGAACACCGGTGGCTCGTTCCTTTATCACCTGGAAAACAACCAGGTGGTAGTGGGTCTGATCGTCGACCTGTCCTACAGCAACACTTACTTGTCGCCATTCGACGAGTTCCAGCGCCTCAAGCATCACCCGGTGCTCAAGCAGTACCTGGAAGGCGGTAAGCGCATCAGCTACGGTGCTCGCGCCATCTCCAAGGGCGGCCTGAACTCGCTGCCGAAAATGGTCTTCAAGGGCGGCGCGCTGATCGGTTGCGATCTCGGCACCCTGAACTTCGCCAAGATCAAAGGCAGCCACACCGCGATGAAGTCCGGCATGCTCGCCGCTGAATCCGTGGCCGAGGCGCTGTTCGCTGAAAAGGACGGCACCGAAGAGCTGACCACTTACGTCGACGCCTTCAAGAAAAGCTGGCTTTACGACGAGCTGTTCGCCAGCCGCAACTTCGGCCCGGCGATCCACAAGTTCGGCGCCATCGTCGGCGGCGGTTTCAACTGGCTCGACCAGAACATCTTCGGCGGCAAACTACCGTTCACCTTGCACGACAACAAACCGGACTACGCGTGCCTGAAACTCGCGGCCGACTGCAAGAAGATCGACTACCCGAAACCGGACGGCAAGATCAGCTTCGACAAACTCAGCTCGGTGTTCATCTCCGGTACCAACCACGAAGAAGAACAGCCGTGCCACCTGAAGCTGACCGATCCGAGCATCCCGATCGCCAAGAACCTGCCTATGTACGATGAGCCTGCCCAGCGTTACTGCCCGGCTGGCGTGTACGAAGTGGTGACCAAGGAAGACGGCGAGAAGCGCTTCCAGATCAACGCCCAGAACTGTGTTCACTGCAAGACCTGCGACATCAAGGACCCAGCACAGAACATCACCTGGGTGGCGCCGGAAGGTGCTGGCGGCCCGACTTACCCGAACATGTAAGCCGAACGCTTGAACATTGAGGCTCCCGAAATGGGGGCCTTTTTGTTGCCCGCAATTTGACCCACACCACAATCCCCCTGTAGGAGTGAGCCTGCTCGCGATTGCGGTGGATCATCCAGATTAGATGTCGACTGACCCACCGCAATCGCGAGCAGGCTCACTCCTACAGGGGGCCCATTGCCAACTCAGGCCGCGCGCTCATCACCGGGACTACGTTCGAAGTAGCGCTTGTACTCGCGACTGAACTGCGACGTGCTCTGATACCCGACCCGATGCGCCACCTGCGCCACGCCCAAGCCCTCGGCTAGCAACAACTGCTGCGCCTTGAGCAAGCGTAAACGCTTCAAATACTGCACTGGCGACAACAACGTGCTGCGCTTGAAATGCTCATGGAACGTCGACGCGCTCATGTTTGCGCAACTGGCCAGGATTTCCACATTCAACGGCTCAGTGAAATGCCCGTGCAAATGGTTGAGCGAAGCGGCAATCCGGGCGAACTGCCCCTGCTGTTCCACCAGCGCACGCAACACATCAGCTTGCGGACCGCGCAACGCAACGAACAACAATTCCCGAAGCCGTGCCGGCCCCATGATCTGGCACTCCATCGGATCGCGCAGGCAACGCAACAGCCTCTCCACGCAACCGCGCATCGCATCGTCGAGCACCGCTGACGTCATGGATTCCGGCGTTTGCGCAGGAATCGTGCGCCCCGGCACCAGCCCCATGGCCAACACCAGCTCCCCGAGCAGCACTCGGTCGATGGCGATGGACACTCCAAGCATTGGCCCACCCGGCGCCGAAAACGTTTCGCACTCAAACGGCACCGGCAATGCTTGAATCAGGTAGTGGCCGGCGCCGTACTCCAGCGTTCGCGGCCCCAGATACGCCAGTTTGCTACCTTGGGCGATGATGACCAGGCTCGGTTCGTAAATCTGCGGACCACGGGCCACATCGCAACTGGCCCGTAAAACCTGCACGCCCGGCAACGCCGTAGGGGCGAAACCATCGCGAGTGGTCAGAGGCTCAATCAGCGAAACCAGCGTGGCATTGGCATCGAGATGTCGGGTCAACAACATGAGAGTTCTTCACAAAAAAGTCGCGGAAAATGGGATGAAAGCATCATCGCAGGTCTGATCGCCCATTTGATCAATCGAACGCTGTTGCCGGAGGATTAGGCATGACACCCGGAGGAATCGCCATGGCCGGTGGCGGATACGGCGCCCAAAATGCGCAGCCTCACTTGTCACTGCTTCTGCGAGGTTCATCATGTACACCGCCATCGGATACGCCGCCCAGTCGGCCACCACTCCCCTCGCCCCCGTGAAATTCGAACGCCGCAGCCCTCGTGCCGACGACGTTGCGATCGATATTCTCTACTGCGGCGTTTGCCATTCCGACATCCACCAGGCCCGTAACGAATGGGGCATTGCCGTTTATCCGCTGATGCCGGGCCATGAGATCGTAGGTAAAGTGACCGCCATCGGTGCGAACGTCACCCAGCACAAGGTCGGCGATCTGGTCGGTGTCGGCTGCATGGTCGATTCCTGCCGCAGCTGCGAAGCCTGCCAGTCCAACCTCGAGCAATACTGCCTCGAAGGTCCGACCATGACTTACGCCACCCCGGACCGGGTCGATGGCAGCAACACCATGGGCGGCTATTCCGACAGCATCGTGGTCAGCGAGCACTTCGTGGTGCGCATTCCGGAAAAACTCGACCTGGCCAGCGCCGCGCCGATCCTCTGCGCCGGCATCACCACCTACTCGCCGCTCAAGCACTACGGCGTGAAGGCGGGCGATAAGGTCGGGATTCTCGGCATGGGCGGCCTCGGCCACATGGGCATCAAGTTCGCCAAGGCGATGGGCGCCGAAGTCACGCTGTTCACCCGTTCGGCGAGCAAGGCTGAAGAAGGTCGTCGTCAGGGCGCGGACCACGTGATCGTGTCCACCGACGCCGAGCAGATGAAAGCTGCGGCGGGCTATTTCGACTTCCTGCTGGACACCATTCCGGTGCAGCACGATCTCAATCCCTACCTTGATACGCTGCGTTTCGACGGCGTGCACATTCTGGTCGGGCTGATCGAGCCGGTAGATCCACCGGTCCACGCTGGCAAACTGGTGATGAGCCGTCGCGTATTGGCCGGCTCGCTGATCGGTGGCATCGCCGAAACCCAGGAAGTGCTGGATTTCTGCGCCGAGCACAACATCACCTGCGACATCGAAATGCTCGACATCCGCCAGATCAACGAGGCTTACACCCGCATGATCGCCGGGGACGTGAAGTACCGCTTCGTGATCGACATGGCGACTTTGAAGGTTTAAACCTTAAGTCCCAGTTCCGCCGATAGCCGGGCTGTGACCCCTTTGATCAGGGGAATCAGCTCGGCCATTTTCTCCAGCGGCATGTATGGCACAGTGCTGGCGATGCTGATGCCGGCAACGATGCGCTTGCTGGCATCACGGATCGGCGCCGCCACGCAGCGGATCGACGGTTCATTGTCTTCCAGGTCGAAGGCGTAACCGCCGGCCACGTACTCGATCATGCGCTGCTGGAACTGCTCCCAGGACTGCTCCGGGTGCAGCGGCCAAAACTGATTTTTCCCTCCCGCCGGCAGGCTGACTTCGTACAGCCTCTGCCATTCTTCCTGTGTGTCATCGAGCATCAGCGCCTTGCCGATCCCGGTGCGCGCCAACGGCATGCGATGGCCGACCCGCGAGCGCATTTCCGGGCCATTGCGCCCCGGATTCTTGTGCAGGTACAGCACTTCGTCGCCTTCACGAATCGCCAGGTGAATCGTGTCGCCGGTCAACGCCGACAACTCATCCAGATACGGCCCGGCCAATGTGACCAGCGGCAATTCTTCACGCGCCTGGAAGCCCAGCTCGATCAGCTTCGGCCCCAACAGATACCCGACTTGCGGCACCACGCGCAGATAGCGCTCGTCCACCAGGCAACTGGCCAGACGATGGGTGGTGCTGCGTGTGGTGCCGATCAGCCGGGCGATTTCCTTGAGATCGCGGGCGCCACTGGCCACGGCCTGAACCACACCCAGGCCACGAAGCAGTGTCTGGGTGCCGGTCGGTGCGGCGTCCTTGGCGATTTTTGGGGCGTCTTCCTGCATATCCAGCCTTTACCGTTGAGCGAGTGAACGGGCGGCATTATGGTCGCCCGACGGCTGCTACTACAACTTGATACGCTCGACCTTGCCGACCAGCAAGATGTAGGAAAGCGCACCGATCAACGCCAGAACCGAGATGTAGGTGATCGCCGGGGCAAACGAATCACCGGTCGCCAGGAAACCGATGACAATCGGTGTGGTAATCGCCGACAGGTTGCCAATGAAGTTGAACACCCCACCGGTCAATCCCAACAACCGCGCCGGGGCCAGGGTTGATACCAGCGACCAGGTGATCGAAGCCAGTCCGTTACCGAAGAACGCCAATGCAAGGAAGGCAATCACCAGCGGCGTCGATTCAACGAAATTGGCGCCGATGATCGACGTGGAAATCAGCAAGCCGCCAATGATCGGCAATTTGCGCGCGAAGCCCACCGTGTAGCCGCGACGGATCAGGAAATCGGAGAAGAAGCCAGAACACAGCACGCCGATGAAGGCGGCGAGAAACGGCAGCGACGCCAACAGGCCGGACTTGATGAAGTCCATGCCGCGGTATTTCACCAAGTAGGTGGGGAACCACGTCAGGAAAAACCACAGCGTCGAGTTGAGGCAGAACTGACCGAGGTAGATGCCCCACAACTTGCGTTTGGTCAGAACGATGCCGAGGTCGGTCCAGCTGAATTTGGCTTTGACTTTGGCTTGTTCAGCCTGGATATCCACCAGCCCGCCACCTTCGCGGATCAGTTCGATTTCGGCATCATTGGCACCTTTGAAATCCCGTGGCTCGCGGTAAACCGCGTACCAGATCACCGCCCAGAGAATGCCCACCGCACCGGTACTGACAAACACCATGTGCCAGCCGTATTGATGCTGCAGCCAGGCCAATACCGGTGTCAGAAACGCAAGACCGACGAATTGCCCGGACGTGTAGAAACCGATGGCAGTAGCGCGTTCGCGCTCAGGAAACCAGGTCGTGACCACACGGCTGTTGATCGGATACGCCGGGGCTTCCAGTGCACCGACTGCCATGCGCAATACGAACAGTGCGATGAAGCTGGCGGCGAAGCCAAGCATGACGGTGGCGATCGACCATAACAGCAGCGCGACGCTGTAAAGGATGCGCGGCGGGACGCGATCCACCAGCCAGCCGCCGGGGATTTGCATCGCGGCGTAGGTCCAGCCGAATGCCGAGAAGATCAGCCCGACGTGGATTGGATCGATGCCCAGTTCGCTGGTCAGCGCCGGGGCGGCGATAGACAGGTTGCTGCGGTCCAGGTAGTTGATCACCACGGTGATAAACAGCAGCACCATGATGAAAAAACGCTTGCGACTGGGCGCCACCAACGACGCCTGCCCGGTGAGGGTTTGCGGTTGCATGGGGAATGCCTCTTCTTATGTTTATTGAGGTCGATGAAAAGCTTGGATTGACGCAGATCTTCTGGTCAATGGAGATCAAATGTGGGAGCGGGCTTGCTCGCGAAAGCGGTGGTTCATTCAACATTGATGTCGGCTGACACCCCGCTTTCGCGAGCAAGCCCGCTCCCACAAGGGGATTGTGTTGAGTCAGTGAGAACTCACCACTCGGCAAAACTGCCATCGGCATGGCGCCAGATCGGGTTGCGCCAGCGGTGACCGACAGCGGCGCGTTCGATCACGTATTCCTCGTTGATCTCGATGCCCAGGCCCGGGCCGTTCGGGATTTTCACGAAGCCTTTGTCGTAGTCGAACACCCGTGGATCCTTGATGTAATCCAGCAGGTCGTTGCTCTCGTTGTAGTGGATGCCCAGGCTCTGCTCCTGGATGAATGCGTTGTAGCAAACCGCGTCCAGTTGCAGGCACGCCGCCAACGCAATCGGGCCCAACGGGCAATGCAGCGCCAGCGCCACGTCATAGGCTTCGGCCATGTTGGCGATCTTGCGGGTTTCGGTGATACCGCCAGCGTGGGAAGCATCCGGCTGAATGATGTCGACGTAACCTTCGCTGAGCACGCGCTTGAAATCCCAACGCGAGAACAACCGCTCACCCAAGGCAATCGGGGTGCTGGTCAGCGGCGCGAGTTCCTTCAGCGCTTCGTAGTTTTCGCTGAGCACCGGCTCTTCGATGAACATCAGTTTGTACGGATCGAGTTCTTTCATCAGCACCTTGGCCATGGGCTTGTGCACCCGGCCATGGAAATCCACGCCAATGCCGACGTTCGGGCCCACCGCGTCACGCACGGCGGCGACGTTGGCCAGGGCCAGGTCGACTTTCTCGAAGGAATCGAGGAATTGCAGTTCTTCGGTGCCGTTCATTTTCACCGCAGTGAAACCACGTCCGACCGCCTCTTTCGCAGCGCGAGCGGTGTCCGCCGGGCGGTCGCCACCGATCCACGAATACACGCGAATCTTGTCCCGCACCTGACCACCCAGCAAGTCGCTGACCGATACACCCAAGGCCTTGCCCTTGATGTCCCACAGCGCCTGATCGATACCGGCCAACGCGCTCATGTGGATCGCGCCACCCCGGTAGAAGCCGCCGCGGTAGAGCACGGTCCAGATGTCTTCGATGTTGCGTGGGTCTTTGCCGATCAGGTAGTCGGACAATTCTTCAACGGCGGCGGCAACCGTGTGCGCGCGGCCTTCGACCACGGGCTCGCCCCAACCGGTCACGCCCTCGTCGGTTTCGACCTTGAGGAAGCACCAGCGCGGCGGAACGATGAAGGTGGTCAGTTTGGTGATTTTCATCTTTTGCTCTCTTTTTATAAGTGCAGCTCTTATAGATGCAGCGCTCGTAGCGCCAAAAAAGTCTTAGCGAAGGGCTTTCCAGGCAGTCACGTAGGCCTTGGCGTTTACGACCACTTCCTCAGGCGTCATGCCTGGTTTGAACAACCCGGAACCCAGTCCGAACCCTTTGACGCCAGCGTCAATAAACACCTGCATGTTGTCCGGTGTGATCCCGCCGACCGGCGCCAGAATGGTTCCGGCCGGCAGCACCGCGAGCCAGGCTTTGACGACTGCCGGGCCCATCTGCTCGGCCGGGAACATCTTCAGCACATCCGCGCCTTCGGCCAATGCGGCGAAGGCCTCAGTCGGCGTCGCCACACCCGGTGACAGGAACAACCCCGCCGCCTTCGCTGCACGCAACACCTTGGCATCGCTGTGGGGCATGACGATCACCTGGCCGCCCGCCGCTTTCACTTGCTCGACCTGTTCCGGCGTCAGCACCGTGCCGGCGCCGATCAGGCAATCGGCGGGCAAGGTACTGCGCAGGATGCGGATACTTTCGTACGGTTCAGGGGAATTGAGCGGCACTTCGATGACGCGAAATCCGGCGGCGTAAAGGACTTCACCGATGGCGGCCGCTTCCTGCGGGCGCAGGCCACGCAGGATCGCGATCAGACCGTTTTGCGTCAGTGCTTGCTTGAGCATGTCAGACCTCCAGTCAGGTTTAACGGGGTGGGTGTGCGGCGATCAGTCCGGCCGCAACCGCCAACTGCCACAACCCGCGTTCGGTGGCTTGTTCGGCCAGGGTCACGCGGGCAAAACCGCAGGCGTCGAGGGCCCGGCTGTAACGGGTACAGAGTTGGGAATTGCCTATGAGGATGATCGACGGCAGGTGAACGCTGTTGCGTCGGCGTCGCTGAACATTCGCCAGCGCTGACAGCTCATGGCCGATCAGCAGGCCGGATAAATAATCCGGTTGTGCGGTCGCACTGAGTTCGCCGGTCAACCCGAGGCTGCGGGCGCTGAACAACGTCGACAGCGGCCCGATCTCGCCCTCCGTCGACAGCGCCACTTGCACACCCCGATCAAACGCCTGGCCATCGAAGGACGCGCCCTTTTGCTGGGTGCGCCCCAAAATGCTGTGTTCTCTGAGCACGGCGAAGATCTCGCCGGTCATGAAAGTATCGAAATGCACGATGCAACCGCCGGCCACTTCCACCCATTTCGAATGGCTGCCCGGCAGGCCGATCAACAGATCACGGCCCTGCTCGATCGGTAGACATTGCAAGACTCCCAGCACTTGGGTTTCTTCGCCGCGCATTACGTTCGGTAAGCGCGAACGCTGAATCACGCCCGGCACAATGTGCACATCGACACCGCGAAGACTGCGAATGGTTTGTAGGGAAGTTCCGAGATTGGCGACGTTGGCCGGCGTGTCGCAGTAAGCCGCTTCGCGCCAGCCCTGGGCGCTGCCGACCATGCCACAGGCAATCACCGGCAAATCCGGCTGCGCGTCGAGCCAGTCACCGCACGCCTCATCGAACGCCAGTTCAAAACCGTCTGCGCATTCCTGACCGTTGATGATTCGCGGCGTCCGGGGCAACTGCATGATCCCGGACGACAGTGAACGCTGTTCCAGCACCTGGCCACCCGCGGCGAGTTTGTAAGCACGTAATGAGGTCGTCCCCCAATCGAGCGCGATCAATTGCGCCAGCATCGCTTCACCTGTTCTGTTTATTGGCAGTGAGTGAGCTGGACTATAGACCTTTTACAGGAAGTATCTCAATATGTAATTTGATCTCCCACATATTGGGACGTATCAACTTGCGGCGTCCACCGCTCTCTGGCACCGCCCCCCTCCCCGACTTCAATCCCCAGCGTCTCGCACTCCAGTGAGCCCGCGCGGTGGGTATCACCATTTTTGGCAGAGATACCGGGTTCGCGACGACCATCGCCTCGTATAAGGGTGTACTCCGTCAACGGCAGGGGTGTTTGGTCCGACCGTGTCACAAGACCGAGTTTCATGTTGTAGGGGGCGAATGAAGCCAACAGGCCAGCGTAGGGCAAATCACGACATAAACCGACGTCGTCGATCTGGTCGTAGCCTGGTGACAATTCCTGACGCCATCGAACTATGCAAACCGGCTCGAATTGCAGCCACGCTAATGGACGATAGGCGGATTTCAGTGAGACGCGTCGAGGCGCAATCCGAGGATTGTGCACTTGCGCAATAATCCTGGACGTCGGGATATACATCACTTTCGAATAGTAAGCCGTGAATGGAAACGCAGTAATGACGACTTTGCAGGGCATGTACTCTTGCGGTTCCAGGAGCCGGACCAACTGTGCAGGAACAATATCCCCTAAACCGGTGCGGTCCTCATTGTCCTCAAATCGCATGCTGGCCAATATTTCATAACGGCGATCACCCTCGATTAACCGCATACCGACTATGCGGCCATAACCCTCCAGCGCAATGTGGTGCTCCACGGAGAAGTCGAGATCACCGTTGAGCGAACAATGCAGACTGGTGCCTATTTGTCCGCTCCGACCGTGTACTTCATATAAATGAATCAGGTCCCTGTCTGAGGTGAACCGCAGGTCATAGAACAAATGGCCATCGTGGTTGATCGATACAAATTCGATTCGTGCCGGCGGCACATCGAGATGCAGGCACGATGAACACATTGCACATAACATCATCAAGGCAAAAAATCGCAGGAAAAAGCAGAAGCCAGGCAGCATTGCAAATCTCGTCCGTGAGCGCGCAAAGGGCGCACAGGGTGCCGGACTAGAGCGGTGGCGACAACTGATTCAGCAGCCCATAGCCATCAGTGATCACCGTCCCTCAGCAAACTCCCGCAACACCGCCCCATCCATCCGATAGCGAACCCACTCTTCCTGGGGCTGCGCACCCAAGGATTTATAAAACTCGATCGCCGGTTTGTTCCAGTCCAGCACGCTCCACTCGAAGCGTCCGCAGTCATTGGCGCAGGCGATTTTCGCCAGGTGGCGCAGCAACGTTTTACCTGCGCCGCCGCCGCGCTGTTCGGGGGTGATGTAGAGGTCTTCGAGGTAAAGGCAGTTGCTGCCGAGCCAGGTGGAATAGCTGAAGAAGAACACCGCGAAGCCGATCGGCAAGCCGTCGCGCAGGCAGATCAGGCCGTGGGCGGTGGCGCCTTCGCTGAACAGGCTGCGTTCGATGTCGGCGACGCTAGCGATGACTTCGTGACGGGCACGTTCGTAGTCGGCCAGTTCGGTGATGAACCCGAGGATTTGCGGCGCATCGCTGGGGGTCGCCGGGCGGATGTCGATCGTCATGGACGGGCCTTTGTCGAAAGTTGAAAACGCCATACTAAGTCGGCGCGTGGCGCTCGTCACACTGGAAATTCAAAGCTGATCCATGGAGCATGTGTAGCAGCGGGCGAACTGTGGTGAGGGGATTTAGCGAAACGTCGCACCGCCCCGTTGGGCTGCGAAGCGGCCCCAGCAGTTTGTTTGCAACACGCGTGTACAGGATTGACGACTGCTGCGCAGCCGAACGGGGCGGTGCGACGTTTCGCTAAATCCCCTCACCACAGTTCGCCAGCTGCTACAGGGTTGTGTCGCTGACAAGTACGTTTTTCACTTAACAGGAAGTTTATGCCTACTGATGCTTTTGCGCCGCTGCAAACTCTCGCTGCGGAGCTGCTGCCCCACGCACTGGAACCCTCGGAAGATGGCGCCCACGATCTGTCGCATTTGCAGCGCGTCTGGCACAACGTGCGCACACTTCATGCTGTAGAAGGCGGCGATCTTGAAGTGTTGCTGGCGGCGGTGCTTTTGCATGATTGCGTGGCGGTGGAGAAGAATTCGCCGTTGCGCTCGCAAGCGTCAAGACTGGCCGCCGAGAAGGCGTCTGCCGTGTTGGCTGACTTGGATTGGCCAAGCGCAAAAATCAGTGCGGTCGCCCACGCCACTGAAGCCCACAGTTTTTCCGCCAACATCACCCCGACCTCGCTCGAAGCTAAGATCATGCAGGACGCCGACCGTCTCGACTCTCTCGGCATGCTCGGCGTAGCGCGGACTTTCTACATCGCAGGACGCATGGGCAGCGCGCTGTACGACCCGCAAGACCCGGAAGCGAAAGCGCGGGACTATGATGACAAGCGCTTTTGCCTTGATCACTTTCAGACCAAGCTGCTGCACCTGGCGGACGGTTTCCAGACGCCAACCGGCCAACGACTGGCGCGGATCAGGCATGAGCGTTTGAAGGGTTTCATGGAGCTGTTCAAGGAAGAAATCGGCATCAGCTGACCCCATTACTCCGGCCGGCGGTAACCCTGGCATCGATAACCTCGGACCTAACGTTGACGACTCGCATGGTAGATAGACGGATAGCGACTTTTTCGGGTCAAGGAACCGCGTCATGTCTACCGCAACGCCCCACGTCTCAAGCAGGTTGTTCGGCCTGTTTTGCCTCGCCAGTTATTTGCTGTCGCTGTCCTACGGCTCAACGTTTTTGTTGTCGCTGCTGATCGGTTCACGGGGCGGCAACGAACACGATGCCGGCAGCGTGATTTCAGCGGCGATGCTCAGTACGTTTGCGGCGGTGATTGTCTCCGGACACCTGTCCGATCTGCTCGGCGCGGCGCGTTCGATTGCACTGTTTGGTCTACTGTTGGTGGCGGCCAGCCTGGGCTTCGCACTGACGCCGGGATTCGGCAATCTGTTGCTGTTTTTCGGACTGCTGCTGGGCCTGGGTTGGGGGGTGTTTTACACCTTGGGGCCGATTATCGTCGCGAGTCTGGTAACGCCCGCGCAACGCGCCAAGTACTTCGCGCTGCTGTCCGGCAGCATGATGACCGGGATCGGCACCGGGCCATTGTTGGGCCGCGCGGCCAGTGCGCTGGGCTATCCGGTGACCACCGCGTTTTACCTCGCGGCGCTGGCCAGTCTGATCGGCGTGTTGCTGTTTTGGCGGCTGGATTCGCAGCTGAAAAAAGCGCCCTCGCCCACCACCACAGTCGCGCGCATTTCCTGGCGCGCCACCGCTCAGGTGCTGTCGTCCAAAGCGCTGTTCCCGATCGTCATGGTCGGCCTCGGCGGGTGCGTATTCGGCGGCCTGTCGAGCTTTCAAACCAGTTACGCGGCGTCTCGCTCACTGGACTACTCACTGTTCTTTTTCGGCTTCATGGGCGCGGCGATCAGCAGCCGAATGTTGATTGCCGGCTTCGTGGTCAAGCGCGATCCGTTCCGCGCATCCTGCCTGCTGTCGGCGCTGATGATGGGCTCGATTGTGCTGTTCGGTTTCGTGGTCGACAACGGGTTCAGCTACGTGCTGGCGGCGATGATGCTCGGGGTCGGTTACGGGCTGACGTATTCGGTGATCAATGGACTGGCGGCGAACGAAGCGCCGCACGGCACTACCTCGCAATCGTTGTTGCTGTTCAGCTTGTCGTACTTCATCGGCGTGTTCGGTTTTCCGTTGTTGGCCGGGAAGATCATCGTCGAACACGGGATGACGACACTTCTGCTCACCGTTCTCGCCGTAGCGCTGTTGAACTGGCTGATTACCGTGGGCCGCTTGATCTGGCGTCGGGTCGTCGACGCCAGATCGTTGCAACAGGCCTAGACCGTTCGTCGTTCATCAGGCACCAATCCAAATCGGGGGCGGACCAACATCAGGTAAGGACTCTAATTGAATGGAGACGACACCATGATCACGTCCCGCTTGACTGCCCTCGCTCTCGCCACGCTGCTGTCCTCTGCCGCTTTCGCGGCGACCTCCACCACCGGTACCGGCCCGACCAACCCGGTCGAAGGTCCAAAATCCCCGACCACCCAAGGCTCGCCCGGCATGAACACCATTGGTACGGGCGTTGACAGCAGCGTGCCTGCGTCCACGGGCACCGACCCACGGACTCAGGGCAACGACGCGGGCCGTCAAGGTGGAATGAACCTGCCGGACACCCAGACACCCGATAACGCCGGCGCCGGCATGGGCTCGAAAACCACCACCGGTGGCTCGGGTTCCGAAGGCGGTGCCAGCCAATAGTTCGCCCACGCGAGTTGCACCTATCCACATCCATGAAGAGGTAACCATGAACGTCGATAAAAACCTTGAGAAAGAAGTCCTGACCCGTCTGCTCCACGCTCATCCAAATGGCTTGGGCAAAGAGGTCCTGGACAATTACCGGGGGGAGAAAGTCGTGGCCAGCACCCTCGCCACGCTGCAGGATCGCGGGCTGATTCAGCACGAGCATGTGACCTGTAACGAGGCCGGCGAACACTCGCTGCAACTGCCGATCAAACTCAGTGCGGCTGGGGTCGAGGCGGCGCGCAAGCTGGACGTTTGACAAAATGAATCAGGTCGCAGTCGTGCGCGGCTGCGACCGATTGACCGTTTCTACAAACAGCAGGAGAAATCCCTTCAGGTTCTTCAGTGAATTTTCTGGCCCCTTCGCGGGCAAGCCTCGCTCCTACAGGGGATTTGTGTCGTTCGCAAACCCCTGTAGGAGCGAGGCTTGCCCGCGAAGACGTCAGGTCAGCCGCCAAAGTTTTTGCGGATCAACTCATCCACCTCAACAGTCCCAGGCGAAGTCGCCGGCCCCCACCGAGTGACCGCCAGCGCCGCAGCCGCATTCGCCCGCCGCGCCGCCTCACCCGCCGACAACCCCTGCGCCAACCCGGCCAGAAACACTCCGGCATGCGCATCGCCGGCACCATTGCTATCCACCGCTTCAACCTTGAAACCGGGCACATGCTGTCGGTCGCCGCGCTGGCTGATCCAGCACCCTTGCGGGCCATCGCGCACCACCATCAACACTTCGGTCGGCAGATGATCGGTCAGCCGGTCCAGCGCCTCGGCAATGTCCGACGCCCCGGTAAATCGTAGCGCCTCAACGCTGTTGCTGGTCCACAGATGAATGCGCGGCAGCAACGCCTGCATCAGTGGCTGATCCGGCGAATCCACCAACGGTCCCGGATCGAACACCACGTTGACCGCTTTCGGCAAACCCAGCACCCACTCCACCAGCGCCTGGGCCTTGCCGGCGTGCAGCAGGCTGTAGCCGCTGACGTAAACGTAGTCGCCCGCCTCGGCTGGCACGCTCGCCAGGTCCTCGGCCGTCAATTCGCCCTCGGCGCCGATGTAGGAAATGAAACTGCGCTCGGCCGACGCATCGGTTACCGCAACGCACAACCCGGTATCCCGTTCGGCCTTGTGTGCGATGCCGATCCGAATGCCTTCAGCCTTCATCGCCTCACGGGCCAGGTCGCCGAAACGACCGGTGCCGTGACGGCCGAGATAGACTACCGGCAGCCCGTTACGCGCAGCGGCGGCCATCACGTTAAAACCGCCGCCGGCTTCGAAACGGGCGGACTGCGCCAGCACGTCGCCGCCCGGTTGAGGCAATTTATCCACGGCCATGACCAGGTCGATAATGACCTGGCCGGTGTGCAGCAACCTGGTGCCCTGTCTCACAAATACGTTCCTCTTTTGGCGAGTGGTTGTTGCCGTCAGGCAAGGCGCCGCGACGAGTCATAGCTCGCTATGGCGAGGAGCGGCAACGCAGCATGGCGACAACAAACACCGTCAAAAAGGAACAGTACTTGTGAGACTGGGCACCTAAGCATGAGCGTTCTCGGTGATTGCGGCGCGACGATCCTTGGCCCCACCGAGTACCCAATAGATCCCGCCGGCCACCAGGAACGTCACGATCCAGCCGAGGCCGTTGTGACCCAGCCAAGAATCAGACAGGAAACCGCGGAACCAGACGTTTTGTTCGGTGGTGCCAATGGTGGTGAAGCTGAAGCCCAGCACGATCGCCAGCGCCCACGCACCAAACGCACGCCACTCGATACCGCCGTTGTACCAGTAGGCGCTGCTCGGACTGACATCCAGCAAGTCTTTGGGGCTGTAGTAATGACGATGAATCAGGTCAACGACGAAGATCCCGACCCACGCCGTGATCGGCACCGCCAGCAGCGAAATGAAGGTAATGAACGGGCCGTAGAAACTGTCGGCGATCAGCATGAAATAAATCGAACCGGCGAAGATCGCGACGATGTCGACCACCACGGCATAGACGCGCTTGACCTTGAGGCCGAGGGTCAGCGTGGTCAAACCGGCGGAATACACCGACAGGTTGTTCGACAGCAGCAACCCGCCGAACGCGGTGATCAGGTACGGCACGGCCATCCAGGTCGGCAGCATGTCGCGGATCGCGATGATCGGGTCAGTGGCCGACGCCAGTTCGTTGTTGCCCACCGACAACAAGCCGCCGAGGGTGATCAGCAGCACCAGCGGAATCCCCGCACCGAATGCCGCCGATGCCACCAGACGCACGGCTTTGACGCTGCGGTGCTGATAGCGCGACATGTCGGCACCCGCGTTGGCCCAGCCGATCCCGGTGCCGGCGGCCATGGTGCCGACGCCGATAATCATCGCGCTCAGCGGCGCGGGCGTGGCGTTGAACACCGCGTTCCAGTCGATGGTGGCGCAGAGGAAGCCGCCGACCAGAATGTTCAGCGCACCGAACACGTAAGTCGCCCACTTCTGGATCACCAGCAATGTGGCGTGACCGAGGCCGGACACCGACAAGGTCAGCAGCACGAAAATCGCGATGAAGATCAGGGTCAACACCGGCGCGCTTTTCGCTTCCACCGGCGAACCGAACAGGATTGAGCACAGCGACAGCAGCACGAAGGCGGCGGTGGTGGTGTTGACGGTTTCCCAGCCCAGCCGCGACATCAGCGAGACCAGGGTCGGGCCGATGTTGCCGCGCACACCGAAGATCGCTCGCGACAGTGTCAGGCTTGGCGCCCGACCACGGCGACCGGCGATGGAGATGATCCCGACCACCGCGAAGGAACCCGCGGCGCCGAGGATCGCGACGATGATTGCCTGCCAGATCGCCAACCCGCGAAACGCCACCAGCGTGGCACCCAGCGGCAGGCCGAGGATGGAAATGTTGGCCGCGAACCAGACCCAGAACAGTTGCAGCGGATGACCGTTGCACTCCGCTTCCGGCACCGGTTCGATGCCGCGGGTTTCCAGTTGCCCGGCGTTTTGCCCGGCGTTCGATGAACTCATGAAAAATGCTCCTGTTGCCTTTGTTGTGGTTGTGGGCAATGACGGAAGACGAAAACAACAGCCCGGCTGTCCTGGCCAAATCCGTGCGATCCATTGCGGGTGAAAAAGTTAAATTTGTGGCGCGGCCATCGCGAGCAGGCTCACTCCCATAGGTACGACGTGGAACCTGAGGCTTGCACTATCCCTGTGGGAGCGAGCCTGCTCGCGATGGCGTCGGCCCAGTCAGCGCAAAGCTAACAGTCCTTTTACTAACGGTTCCAACTCCAACGAGTTAACCGCTTTAATCCGGTCGATCATCGCCACCGGCCAACTCCCAAGCCCCAGACAGGCCCCCAGCATCGCGCCGAGTATCGCCGCGATGGTGTCGGTGTCACCGCCCAGGCTCGCGGCCATGCACACCGCTTCGAAGGCATTCATTTCACCGACGGCGACTTGTTGCGCCAGGGCAAACGACACCACTACCGATTCCTGTGATGCCACTGACGTGCCGATCACGTCGTACAGCAAATCCGCCAGCAACGCCTTGTCACTGTCGACGCTGATGGTCCGCGCCCAGCTGATGCGCGAGGCAATCCGTCCGCCCGCCACCCAGTGGCCATGGCTTTCAGCTCGCTGGGCGATTTGCTGGCCGAGGTTCAACGCCTCGCCCATGTCCATGCCGTTGATGCCGGCCGAGACCACCGCCGCCACCGCCGCCGCGCTGGAAATCCCCAGCGTGGTGTTGTGGGTAACCTGGCAGGCTTGCACCACGGCGCTGATGAACCGTTCAGGGTTGGCGACATCCGCCGCGATCCCCACCGGCGTGATGCGCATCGCCGCGCCATTGGTGGAGCCGTAGCGCCCCGCTTCTTCCGGCGAATGGCCGGCGAGGATCATCTCGATCGCGCGTTTGGTCGAAGGCCCGAGCAAGTCTTGCGAGCCCTTGGCCTGCATTTCGGCTTCCCATTCGATCAGCCGTTGAGCGAGCACGGCCGGTTCGATCCGGCCCTCACCGTCCACCAACAACTGACCGACCAGAATTGCCTGTTCGGTGTCGTCGGTGATCGAGCCCTTGGGCATGTTGGCGGCAATCGGTTGATCGGGGCCGGCGTCCTGCAGATCGGTGATCGCCCCGAAGCGCGTCTTGATGTCGGCGCGGCTCAGGGATTGAGTCGGCATGCCCAGCGCATCGCCCAGGGCCAGTCCGTAGAACGCGCCGAGCGCACGGTCGAGCGCGGTCATTTTGATTCTCCAAATTGCAGGTGCAGGCGAAAATGCACCGGGTCGAGCAAGCTTTCGACCTGCTCCATGAAGCGGTTCTGGCGGTCGTACGTGGTGCGCAAGGCTTTGAGGAACACCGTGCCGACCGAGCGCCCGAGTAACTCGGCGTCTTCGGCGCTCAAGGGTTCTGCGCCGATCCATTGATCGCCGCGTTCGCCGATGTAGCCGTAGGCGGCCAGGGTGATGGTCAGGGAGTTGTCGATCAGACCGACGCGCGGCAGGCTTTCCAGGCCCCCGGTGGCGGGCATCAATGAGCGTTCGAGGGAAACCAGCTTGCCGTCGGTGGAACGGCGGCGCCGGTCGAGGGTGATGAACTGGTCGGTGCCGAAGCGCGGCAGCAGGTCAGGACGCGTCACCGCTTCGAGTCGCAGCACTTCGGTATTGATCAGCGCCCCGCTGTCGGCCAGCGCCTGCGCCCAGCCGCTGCGTTGATCGAGCACCACACCGTCGAAGGTAACGATGGAGCCCACGCCGCTTTGGGTCGCGATGTAGTTGCGTCGTTTCAACTCGGCCAAGGCCTCACGCAGCGTGCCGCGGCTGACTTTGAATTCTTGAGCCAACTGATGCTCGCCCGGCAACAGAAAGCCGTCCTCCATGAGGCCGCTTTCAATGCGCCGGATGAGTTCGTCGACCACCCGTTGTTTCTTGTCAAATCGTACCTGTCTAATCATGTACAACGTGATAACCGAAACGGGGTATTTCGAGCAAGGAATATTTCAGGGAGGTGACGGGAGGAGGAGCAAACAACACAGATCAAATGTGGGAGCGGGCTTGCTCGCGAAGGCGTCGGCACATGCAGCATCTACGTACCAGACACTCCGCTTTCGCGAGCAAGCCCGCTCCCACATTTACGATGTGTTAGCGCTGTTTCAGTCGGTCAATCACTACCGCCAGCAACAAGATCGAACCGCGAATCACATACTGATAAAACGTATCGATGTTCTTCAGGTTCATCGCATTCTCGATAATGGCCAGAATCAGCACCCCGGCAATCACATGCCGGATCATGCCGATCCCGCCACTCAGCGACACCCCGCCCAACACGCAGGCAGAAATCACCGTCAGCTCAAAACCCTGGCCAATCATCGGCTGACCGGACGTCATGCGCGACGCCAGAATCACCCCGGCCAACGCCCCAATCAACCCGTGCACGGCAAAGATGATGATCTTGGTCCGGTCAACGTTCACCCCGGCCAGCAGCGCCGCTTCCTGGTTACCGCCGATGGCCATGGTGTTGCGCCCGTAGGTGGTGTAATTCAGCAGCCAACCGAAAAACAGGAAGCAGACGATGGTGATCAGAATCGGCACCGGCACACCCAACAACTGGCCATTGCCGAAGACGAAGAACTGCTCTTGCGACACACCTACCGCTTTGCCGTTGGCGAAGATGTAAGCCAGACCACGAACGATCTGCATGGTCGCCAGCGTGGTAATCAACGCATTGACCCGCAGCTTGGCGATCACGATGCCGTTGATCAAGCCGACGATCAGTCCCATGAACAGCGCCGCCACCACACCGAGAAACACGCTGTCGGTGTCGCGCATCACCACCGCCGCGACCACGCCGGCACAGGCAATCACCGAACCCACCGACAAGTCGAAATGCCCGGACGCCAGGCAATACAGCATGGTGCAGGCCGCGATCCCGGTCGTCGAGATCGCCAGGCCCAGTCCGCGCATGTTCAGCGGCGACAGGAAGTTGTCGATCAGCAGCGTGCAGAGTACGAAGATCCCGACGGCCGCCAGCAACATCACCCAGTCATCGAGAAAGCGCCGCAGGTCCAGAGGTTTGCGCTGGGTCGGCAAAGCGTTGTTTTGGATTGTCATAGTCACCTCTCAGTTCGCCACGCCGTCAGCGCGTTGGCGCGGCAAAGCCAGTTGCAGCAGGTTGGATTCATTGGCCTCTGCGCGAGACAACTCGCCGCGCATCGCGCCTTCGCAGAGCACCAGGATGCGGTCGGAAATACCCATCACTTCCATCAGGTCGCTGGACACCACGATCACCGCGATGCCGCTGGCGGCCAGGTTGTGGATGATCTGGTAAATCTCGGCTTTGGCGCCGATATCGATGCCGCGAGTGGGCTCGTCCAGCAGCAGGACTTTCATCGGCATCGACAGCCAACGGCCGAGAATGGCCTTCTGCTGATTGCCACCGGACAGGTACATGATTTTCTGCGCCGCGTTGGGCGTCTTCACTTTCAGCGCCTTGATCTGCTTGTCGGCGTTGCCCTTCTCCCACAGGCCGCGCAACAGGCAACCAAAAGTGGAATGGGCGCCGCGCGCACTGATGTTGATGTTCTCGGCGACACTGGCGAGCGGAATGATGCCCTCCTTCTTACGGTCTTCGGGGCACAGCAGAATGCCGGCAGCGATGGCGTCGCGGGGGGAACGCAGCTTCACCTCATGACCACGTAGCTCCAGGCGTCCGGCGGTATTGCGCGTCAGCCCGCTGAGCATCCGAAACAACTCGGTACGACCCGCACCGACCAGACCGAACAGCCCGAGAATCTCGCCCTTGTGTACCTCGAAACTCACCGGCTCACGCAACCCCGGCCCCAGCAAACCGTCAACCTTGAGCGCCACCGCGCCACGTTGGCGATTGCGGTAATCGTAGATGTCCTGAATGTCGCGACCGACCATGCACGTAACCAATTGATCGTGGGTCAGTTCGCTCATGTCCTCGAAGGTGCGCACGTAGCGGCCATCCTTGAACACCGTCACCGCATTGCAGATGCGGAACACTTCTTCCATGCGATGGGACACGTAAAGCACCACTTTGCCTTCGTCGCGCAGGCGCCCGATGATCGCCATCAAGCGATCGATCTCCCGAGCCGACAGGCTGCTCGTCGGCTCATCGAACGCAATCACATGTGCGCCACGGGACAATGCCTTCGCAATCTCCACAAGTTGTCGCTGACCGAGGGACAGGCGCCCTACTTTCTCTTGCGGATCGATTTCATCGGCCAGGCCTTTGAGGCAGGCCAGCGCTTGTTGTCGCAACGCACCACGATTGATCAGGCCGAAACTGGCCGGCAGATGACCGAGGAACAGGTTCTCCGCCACGGTCATTTCCGGGACCAGGTGCAGCTCTTGATGGATCACCGCCACCCGGCTGGCGATGCTGTCAGCGGTGGACTTGAAGACCATCGTCTGCTCGCCGATTTGCAAGTCGCCGCTGCTCGGCGTGTAGGCACCGCCGAGGATTTTCAGCAGGGTCGATTTACCGGCGCCGTTCTCGCCCATCAAGGCATGAACCTGCCCCGGATGCGCGACGAAGCTGATGTTGTCCAGCGCCTTCACCCCGGGAAAGGTTTTGCCGATCCCGTTGAAACGCAGGCTGCCGCCGACGCTGTGCTCATGTGTCTGTAATTGCGCGTGCATAAAACCACCTCATCACACAGATCAGGCAGCCCGTCGCCAGGGCCGCCGATGAAATCAACCAGCCCTCAGTTCCACAGGCCGATCTTTTCCAGTTCCTGCTTGAAGTTCTCGCGGGTGATCAGTGTCACGTCGTCCATCGCGGTGTACTTCGGTGGTTCTTTGCCGGTGGTGACCCACTCGAACATCATGCTGGCGGTGTTGTAGCCCTCGATGTGCGGGCTTGGCAGCATCGAACCGAAGAAACCGCTGTTGGCTTTCTTCAGTTCACCGATGGCGTCAGTGCCATTGATGCCGATGCCGATCACGTTGGCCGCGACAAAACCGGCGCTTTCGGTGGCGCGCACGCCGCCCAGCACGGTGTTGTCGTTCATGCCGCCGATGATCAGGTTTTTCGCTGCGCCCGGCAGCTTCACCAGGGCCGAGTTGGTGGCGTCCATGCTACCCGGCACGTCGAGGGTTTTCAGGGCCGAGAACAGGATGTGGTCTTTCGGCATCCCGGCGTCTTCCAGGGCTTTGACCGAACCGTCGGTGCGCTTCTTGCCGGTGTCGAGTTCATTGAAGGTGTTAATCACCGCGTAAGTGTCTTTCCAGTCCCAGCCGCGTTTTTTCGCTTCGGCGGCCATGGCGCTGCCTTGTTTCTGGCCGACTTCGAACGCGGCCATGCCCAGGTACGGAACGTCTTCCATGAACTTGCCATTGGCATCGACGAAACGGTCATCGACGGCGATGACTTTCAACCCGTTGAGCTTGGCTTTGGCCATGATGGCCGGGCCGAGGGAGACGTCCGGCGGGCAGATCACAAAGCCCTTGGCGCCGTTGGCGGCGAGGCTGTCGATGGCCGAGAGGGTTTTCTCACCGTCCGACACGGCGATCTTGATGACGGTGAAGCCCTTCTCTTTTCCGGCCTTTTCGGCGAATGCCCATTCAGTCTGGAACCAGGGCTCTTCCGCCTGCTTGACCAGGAAGCCGATTTTCACTTCCTCGGCCGCCAGCAGCGTGCTGCTCAGGCTGACCGCAGTAACCGCCAAAGCGGCACAGCACAGGGAACGGATCCCACGACGACGATTCATAAGCTGACTCCTTGTTATTTTTTTTGAGCGTTATTTTGAAAGCCGGTACCGAAAATAGTCATATCGTATGATGATTGGATTTCAGACGGAATTCCGCGTCTGAATCCCGTTTTATTCAGTCGTGATACATGACCGAGCGACCACCATCGATGGTGATGCACGAGGCATTGATAAACGGCGCTTCATCGCTGGCCAGGAATACGGCGGTCATTGCCACTTCCATCGGCTGCCCGATTCGGCGCGGCGGATGCATGTCGAAGGCCCGCTGACGTTCGGCGTGGGGGTCGGCAAAACCGTTCCAGTAATCGACGTTCAATTGGGTTTCGATGTAGCCCGGCGCGATCGCATTCACGCGAATGCCCTTTGGCGCGTATTCGATGCCCAGCGCGCGGGTCAGCCCGAGCAAGCCGTGCTTGGCCACCGGGTACGGGAAGCAACCCGGAATGATGTGCGTGGAATGGGTCGAGGCGATGTTGATGATGCTGCCGATGCCCTGCTCGATCATTTGCGGCAGCACGGCTTTGCAGCCATACCAGGCGCCGTCGAGGTCGATGGCGAAGCAGCGATGCCAGTCTTCTTCGGTCATTTCCAGTGGGTCACGGAACACGTTGACCCCGGCGCAGTTGACCAGCACGTCGATCCGGCCATGTCGCTCGATGGCCAGTTCAGCCATCGCGTGCAGATCCTGCTGGCGAGACACGTCAGCCGTGATCGCATGAACGTTGAAGCCTTGATCACGCCACCGAGCCGCGACTTTTTCAACTTTGTCGCCCTGGATGTCGCTGATGATTATTTTGGCCTGTTGATTGACGAAGGCCGCGACGATCGCCTCGCCGATGCCCTGAGCGGCGCCGGTGACCAGCACGACCTTGTCTTTCAGGCGCTTGCCCTTCGGCGGTTCGATCATTGGCGGCAGGGAGAGACGTTCAGTCATGAATCAGGACTCCCTTTTGCAGGCAAGACAAAAACCGGGCATCTGTCGATGTCCGGTCAAAAAACTGTTTGGAAAATCGCTGCATCACTTCACCTGTTTTGTTTTTTTAAGTGTGAGTGCGTGTAACTGATGGCCGACTATAAACCCGACCCGCAACTAATCTCAATATATAATTTTACATCCCATATTTTGGGATCTATCCAGCGAAGCGAGTGCAGGGTTTGCCCGGCACATCGACTCGAATCGACAGCAGTGCACCGTCCAGCGGATGGTTGAGCGGGCTCGCGGCGCTGGTGATGTACAGGGTTTTCAAATCTTCGCCACCGAACACGCAACTGGTGGGGCGACTGACCGGCAGTTCGATCACGCGGTCGACATGGCCGTCCGGCGTCAGCCTGATCAGACAGCTGCCGTCCCAGCGCGCGTTCCAGATGAAACCCTCGGCATCCATCGCCGAGCCATCCGGCCCGCCTCGCTCATGGGGACCGAACCAGACGTAAGCCGTGTCCAGGTTGCCGTCGGTGTGGACGAAACAGCGGTACAACGTTTTGTCCATGCTGTCGGCGAAAAACAGCGTGGTCTCGTCCTCGCTCCACAACAACGTGTTCGGAATGCCCAACCCACGGAGCAGCGGCGTGACCCGGGCATCGCGATCGATGCGAAACAGGCCACCGGAACGACGCACGATGGGCAGGTCTTCGCCGTTTTCGCCGATGTTGTTTTGCATGGTGCCGAGCCAGAGCCGGCCCTGAGCATCGCAGCGGGCTTCATTGGCGCGATTACCGGGTTGCGGGTCGGCGACGCAGAGCAAGGTCAATTTAGGTTCAAGCCCTGGTGAATCCAGGTCCAGCCGGTACACGCCGCTGCTTAACGTCACCAGCGCATCGCCGCTTTCGCAGGGGATGAACGCGGACACGTGTTCCGGCATTTCCCAGATCTGCACGTTGGCGCCGATCAGCCGCAGGGCTTGCTTGCCGGCGATGTCCACCCAGTACAGCGCCTGGGTCGGCACATCCCAGAACGGGCCTTCACCGAGTTGTGCACGGTGTCCGGTAACCGCATTCCACGTCATGAAACCTCCTGCTGTTGTTTTTTTTGTGGGAGTGAGCCTGCTCGCGATGGCGGTGTGTCAGGCAACTTAGTCGCTGAATGCTAAACCGCTTTCGTCGGAACGCCGCCCGGAACAGGCTCGCTCCTACAGGGTTGTTTATTGTCAGCTGGCTTTTTTGTCGGCCATGACGTTCGGGTAAAACCGTTTGATCGCCAGGTCAGCGTTATCGATCAGGGTCATGCAGGCCCAGACACCCCGCGCGGCATCACGGGCGGCGATGGCGTCGGCCATGTCTTTGTGGATCGGCAGCGTGCGGCGCAGTTCGTCCGGGTCGGCAGCGGACACTTCGAAAGACACCGCCAACAGCGCGCCGAGGGCCGGGACCATTTGTTCGATGAACTGGTTGTGGCTGGCGGCGAGAATGCACTCGTGGAAGATCTGGTCGGCGTGGTTGTAATCGATGCCGCTGTCCACCGCCCGTTCCAATGCGTTGTAGGCCTGCAAGATCGCTTGAACCTGTTCGGTCGTAGCGCGCTCGCACGCCCAGCGCACCGCCATCGGTTCGATGGTGCGGCGCAGATCGAGCAAGTCGTCGACGAAGTTTTCCGGCAAGCCACTGCGCGACAGCCAGCCCACGACTTGCGGATCGAAAAGGTTCCAGCGTCGCACCGGCAATACCCGCGTGCCGACCTTCGGCCCGACTTCGAGCATGCCTTTGGCGACCAGGGTTTTGATGGCTTCGCGGATGACCGTGCGACTGACGCCGAGCTGCTCACCCAAGTCGGCTTCAACCTTGATGGTTTCACCGGGCTTGACCTGGCCTGCGGCTATCCAGCAACCCAGCCAATCGACGGTCGACGCATGAAAACTGCTGGACATGGGCACCTCGATGCAGGAACGGCACAGCGACGTTCGCAAGGGCGTTCAAGCTAATCATCATACGATTGGGTGTCAATTTGATTTTGTGCCTGACCGCATCCAGGCAAGCGATTTGAAGGATCTCACTTTGTGACCTACGGTTAGCCGCGACAGATCGAGCAGTCAATAGCATCTGTTCCACTTGAGTCCGCTATCGATAGGTATAAGCATGAACATGGATGCGTCTACGAAGTACCCGATTGTTTTGGTTCACGGTCTTTTCGGCTTCGACAAAATCGCCGGTTACCCCTACTTCTTCGGGATCAAGGAAGCGCTGGAACGCGCGGGTGCCAAGGTGTTTGCCGTTAACATTCCAGCCGTCAACGGTAACGAGGAGCGCGGTGAAAAACTGCTTGAACACGTCAACCGCATTTTGCAGAAAACGGGAGCCGCCAAAGTCAATCTGATCGGCCACAGCCAAGGCCCACTGGCCGCACGCTACGTAGCGGCGCGACATCCGGAAAAGGTCGCTTCAGTCACTTCTGTCAGCTGCCCCAATCATGGCTCCGAGATTGCCGACCAATTGCATAAGGCGCTGACGCCTGGAGAGTTGCCCGAAGCGCTCGTACTTGCCCTGTTCAAAGCAGTCGGCACCTTCATTTCGTTGATCAGCGGCCATCCGGAAAACCCTCAGGACGCTCAAGCAGCTTTCGAATCCCTGACCAGTGCGGGATTGGCCGCTTTCAATCGTAAGTACCCGCAAGGGGTACCGGAACATTGGGGCGGGGAAGGCAAAGAAATTGAAAACGGAGTGTATTACTACTCCTGGAGCGGCATCGTCCAAAACTTTCAAAGCCTGCAACCTCTCGATCCGTCCCACCTGAACTGTATTGCGCTATCGAAGTTATTTTATAAAGAGAAGAACGCTAACGACGGGTTGGTCGGTCAATACAGTTCTCACCTGGGGAAAGTGATTCGTTCGGATTACCCGATGGACCACTTTGACGCAGTCAATCAGATTGCAGGGGTCGACAGCTTGAATGTGAACCCGGTCAAGCTCTACCTTGACCATGCTGCTCTGCTCAAGAGCAAAGGTTTGTAACCTCAATAAAACGGCCCGCTTATAGCGGGCCGCTTTCCGGAACAGAGCAACTCAGCGGTCTCACGGCTCAAGCCCGATGGGGAAGAACTCGCCGCCGCTCCACACGCCAAGCCAGCGTTGCCCGTCGATTTCGCGGGTCACGGCCAGCTCCACCAGTTGGTAGAACACGTTGCGATGGATCAGAGCTTCGAGGTTGGTGCGCACATGCACGTACGGCGCAGGTTCTTGCGTGACCGGATCGATCACCACGCGGATCGGGTGTTCAGTGCCGGCTTCCGTGGTCTCGTCGACGTTGGTGGTGAAGCGCAGGAGCTGAGCTTCACCCTCGCCCTCCACGTCCACGGCAATCGCCACAAACGGCGCGTCGTCGACCTTGATGCCAACCTTCTCGACCGGGGTGATCAGGAAGTAATCATCGCCATCGCGACGAATGATGGTGGAGAACAGCTTGACCATCGGCTTGCGTCCGATCGGCGTCCCCAGGTAGAACCAGGTGCCGTCACGGGCGATGCGCATGTCGATGTCGCCACAGAAGTCGGGGTTCCACAGGTGGACCGGCGGCAAGCCTTTGGTTTTGGGGATTTGCCCCAACAAATCGTTGGCTTTTTGCGGGCCACTCATGGCGTTCTCCTTGAATTACTGGTCGCTGAGCCCGATCAGGCTGCGCGCGTATTGCTTTAGCGGCGGGCCAATCAGGTCTTGTGGCTTGTTATCGTGGAACGTCAGTAAACCGCCACGACTCTTGATACGTGCAGTATCAATCAAATACTGGGTGCTGGTCTCGATCAACATGATCTGAATCACGCCGCTGTCGATGCCGAGGCGATCCACGTATTCCTGATCGAGCCATTCGTCCGAGTTGCCGATACGGTCATCAGCCTTGGCGAATCGAGTGTAAAGCAAGTAATGGGCACCGGCGGCACGGGCTTCACCCATGGCTTGGTCGAGGCCTTCGGGGGCGCGCGCGCGGCGGACCATCGGAAAATATTCGATAAAGCCATTGAAGGCTTCTTCAGCGACCACGTTCGGTCGCGGATAGGCACTGCCCGGCGGCGCGAAAGCACCTTGGGCGATGTAGATGAACGAGTCCGGCTGGATGCGCAGGTTATTCACCCGACGACTGTCGCTGTGATCCAGCAGCCCAGCATCGCTCATGTGGTAGCGAGTTCCTTCAGCCATATCGCTGACATTCATGCAGCCACCAAGCGCCAAAACGGCCAGCAGCAAAACAAGGCTACGCATCCTACCCTCCAGAGGCCGGTGACGGAAAACCGGCGAATGGCCATGGGATGCAGCTTCCGCGCCAGCTCTAGAACATCGTCGCCTGATAGATCGCTTCGCGGGCAAGCCTCGCTCCTACAGGCTTCGCATCATTCCCGTAGGAGCGAGCGGTGCGGCGATCCGACTTGCCCGCGAAGAGGCCCGATCAGCCGCCAATAATCTTCATGACGGTCGCACCACCCGAAAACGCCACCTCCTGCTTGTCCCCCAAGGCTTTCACCAGAAGCCGCTGCAACGCCGGCAATGCCTGATGGCGTGGCTTGTCCAACAGATCGCCGACATAGTGGCGATTGCTCGACGACAAACAACCATGCAGCCATCCGGTGGATGACAGGCGCAGGCGCGAGCAGGTCCGGCAGAAGGGAACGCTTTCGTTGGCAATCACGCCAAAGTGGCCTAACCCCGGTATTTCATAGCGCACGGCAGTCGCGTCTACAGGCGCATCGGCTTGCAGGTATTCGTAGCGCTCGCCGATCAGGCTCAACAACTGCTGAAGGCTGACGAACTGTTGCAGGAAGGCGTTGTTGTCGCTGGCCAAGTGGCCCATGCGCATCAACTCGATGAAGCGCAACTCATAGCCACGCTCCAGGCAGTAATCGAGCAGCGGCATCACCTGATCGAGGTTTTGCCCGCGCAATGGCACCATGTTGACCTTGATTTTCAAGCCGGCGGCCTTGGCCTGATCCATCCCGTCGAGCACGGTCGCGAGATCTCCGCCACGGGCAATGCTGCGGAACGCGCGGGCGTCCAGGGTATCGAGGGAAACGTTGATGCGACGGATGCCGGCGTCCACCAGCAATGGCAGCTTTTTCGCCAGCAACTGACCATTGGTGGTCAGGCTGATGTCTTCCAGGCCCATCTTGCCGACGGCGGTCATGAAGGCTTCGAGCTTGGGGCTGACCAGCGGCTCGCCACCGGTGATGCGCAACCGCTCAATGCCCGCCGCTTCGATCAGATACGCCACGCCGCGTGCCATGGCCTCGGCCGACAATTCATCCTGCGCAGCCACCAGCCGCTTGCCGTTAGGCACGCAGTAAGTACACGCGTAATTGCAGGCTGAGGTGAGGCTGATCCGCAAATTGCGGAAACGCCTGCCTTGACGGTCAACGATCATGGATCACTCCGGCAAAAGGAATTCGAACGCGCAAAACTTGACTCACAAATCAAGTTTTAGCAAGTCCTATGCCTGAGTATATTCCTGAGGTACTGCGCCATATAGCGAAATCATGGCGCGATAAGGCAACTGAATGGTTCAGCTGCTCGGGGTGTCGGTATCGCGTTTGCGCTTGTTGCCCATGCGCACGCCGATATCCATCAGGAACTGGAAGAAACCTTCCTGATCTTCCAGCACATTGCTCCAGAACGGCGAGTGATACAGCGCCACAGCACCGTGCACCAGCGCCCAGGACGCGCAGTAATGGAAGTAAGGCGGCACGTCTTCGAGCTTGCCTTCGCTGATCCGGCCCTTGATCAGCAAGGTCAGGCGTTCGAAGTTCGAGGCGCGGATCTTGTGCAGCTCCTCGACCATCTCCGGCACCTGGTTGCCCTTGACCACCTTCTCTTCCAGGCGATCGAACAAGCGATAGCGTTGCGGGTCGCGCATGCGGAATTCGAAGTAGGCCCGGGACAGGGCTTCCTTGTCCTTGTCGACATCAGCCGAATGCAACAGCTCGTTCAGATCACGCTCGTAGTCGAGCATCAGACGCAGATAGATCTCCGCCTTGGATTTGAAATGCTTATAGATCGTGCCTTTGCCGATACCGACGGCATCAGCAATCATCTCGACGGTGACACTGTCTTCACCTTGGTCGAGGAACAGCTTGAGCGCGGTATCGAGAATTTCTTGCTCGCGGCGACGAAACTCACGGACCTTACGAGGTTCTTTATGCATAAGAAAAGGTCTGTTGGGGTCAAAATTCGAAGCCGCGTATTATGCCTAACTTGCGCCAAAATGCACGGATCATCCGACCATATCTGTGTTTCTTGATCATTTCACACAGGTTCGCCAGCTGATGAGAACACTTCCGAAGCGGCTGTATTCCAAAATTGTTTAAAAAACCTGGGTCGGCAAACTGGACTCGGCGCAATACTGATCAATACTTGAACTGTCGGCGGGGCATCTCCCCCAAGTGTCGCGTCGATATAGGTACCAACGGACCGCGTGCCTTTGTTTTACTCCTAATGGTCTTAACCCGGATTCACCCCCCAGAACCCGGGTTTTTTTTGCCTGCGATTTAGCCTTTCACATGCGCCAGCGGAAACAGCCGCTTGAAGTTTTCAGTGGTCTGCTCGGCAAATCGCTCGTAGGACTCACCACGCAACATTGCCAAAAATTCCGCAACCTCGCGTACGTACTGCGGCAGGTTCGGTTTGCCGCGAAAAGGGATCGGCGCCAGGTACGGCGAGTCGGTTTCCACCAACAATCGATCAGCCGGCACTTTACTGGCGACGTCACGCAGCGCATCAGCATTGCGAAAAGTGACAATACCGGACAGGGAAATGTAATAACCCATGTCCAGCGCGGCCTTGGCCATGTCCCAGTCTTCAGTGAAGCAATGCAACACACCCGCCTGAGGCAACGCGGCCTCGCGCAGCAAACTCAACGTATCCTCCCGGGCACCACGGGTATGGATGATCACCGGTTTACCGGTTTGCTGCGCGGCCTGCAGGTGCAAGCGAAACGATTCCTGCTGCAACTCCGCGGCTTCTGGCTCGTAGTGATAGTCCAGACCGGTTTCACCAATCGCCACCACTCGCGGATGATTGAGCTCACGCAACAGCCAATCCAGCGCCGGCGCGGCACCCGGCTGTACATCCAGTGGATGCACACCCACCGAACAGTCGACGTCGTCATAACGTTCGGCCAGGGCTTTGACGTCCGCGGTATTTTCGACGCTGACGCCGATACACAGAAAGTGCCCTACCCCGCGCTGGCGGGCCGCATCGAGCGCGGCATCCAGGGAGCCGTCGTGGGCGGCGAGGTCAAGACGATCGAGGTGGCAATGGGAATCTACGAGCATAAAAAGGCTGCAACTTACATCGTATGAGTGGGACGGTCGGACTTCATGGCTCCGGCCAGATGGGTTTCGATTCGACTGCGCGCGGTGTTATCGCCGTCGTTGAATTGTACGCCGACCCCGGCTGCACGGTTGCCCTGCGCGCCTTTAGGAGTAATCCAGGCAACTTTGCCGGCGACTGGAATCTTCTCGGCCTCATCCATCAGGTTCAACAGCATGAATACCTCATCGCCCAACTTGTAGCTCTTGTCGGTCGGGATAAACAGGCCACCGTTCTTGATGAATGGCATGTAGGCCGCATAAAGCACGGACTTGTCCTTGATGGTCAGGGACAAAATGCCGTTGCGCGGCCCCGGATTAACGGCTTCATTCATGCTGACCTCCATTGCTGATGATCAGAGTCTAGGCACAGACGATCACTTCTGGGTAGGCAAGGATGCCCATTGCACCAGCAGCGCCTCGAGCAACAATGCCGGATTGAGGTTGGCTTTGCTCATGACCTTCTGGCGCTGGGCGAGAATCCAGTCCTGAATACTCAAGACTTTATCCTGAGCGGTTTTCTGCGCCAGGTATTGAATGACCTTGCGCATGTCCGTCAATCCCAGTCCTGCTTCATCCTGGGTCAACTGATAGCGCAGGATCAGACTCGACCAGTCACAGAACCAGTCGAACAACAGCAACTGCGGGACGGTTTTCCATTCTTCGGCCAACTGCGTCGGCGATTGTTGCTGTTTGAGCAACTTCTTCACGCCTTCGACCACCAGTGCCCGTTGCTCACGCACGCCCTGTGTCTGCAACTTGACCGCGGCCAGCGGGGAGCCGGCGGCCAGGGTCAGCAGTTCGATACGCTCTTCTTCCGAGCTGTCCGGCAGGGCCTTGGCCAGCCAGGCAAGACTCATCGCTTTGCTCGGCAGCGGACAGGCCTGCTGCACGCAGCGGCTCTTGATGGTCGGCAGCAGACGGCTGGTCTGGTGGCTGACCAACAGCAAAACAGTATCGCCGGAAGGTTCTTCAAGGCTTTTGAGCAAGGCGTTGGCGGCGTTGATGTTCATCGCCTCGGCCGGCTCGATCAGCACCACTTTGCGGCCGCCCATCTGCGCGGTCTGGACCACGAAGCTGACCAGATCACGCACCTGATCGACCTTGATCGCCTTGTCGGCTTCTTCCGGTTCCAGGATGTAATTGTCGGGGTGGCTGCCGGCCTTGAGCAGCAGGCAGGATTTGCATTCGCCGCAGGCATCCTGGGCGGAGGGACGCTGGCACAGTAAACTGGCCATCAAGCGCTCGGCCAGCGCGCGCTTGCCGATCCCGGCCGGGCCATGCAGCAGATAGGCGTGAGCATGTTGCTTGCGACCGGCCAACTGCTGCCAGAGGCTGTCCTGCCACGGGTAGGCTTCAGCCACGAGTCAACTCCAGCAAACGCGGCAGCAACGCATCCAGTGACTGCTGAACCTGCGCCAGCGGCTGGGCGGCGTCGACCAGGACATAACGCGCAGGATCCGCTTCAGCACGCTTGAGGAAAGCACTGCGCACGGCATCGAAAAAGGTCCGGCCTTCGAGTTCGAACCGGTCCAGGCGACCGCGAGCACTGGCGCGAGCCAGACCCACTTCCACCGGCAGATCAAAGATCAGCGTCAGGTCCGGGCGCAAATCACCCTGGACAAACGCTTCAATGGCCGCGATGCGCTCCAGCGACAAACCGCGACCGCCGCCCTGATAGGCGTAGGTCGAATCGGTAAAACGATCACACAAGACCACCGCACCGCGGGCCAGCGCCGGGCGAATCACCTCGGCCAGATGCTGGGCACGCGCGGCAAACACCAGCAACAACTCGGTGTCGGGGTTCATGACTTCATCAACCGGCGCCAACAACACTTCGCGAATCCGCTCGGCCAACGGCGTACCACCCGGCTCGCGGGTCAGCACAACCTCGATACCGGCGGCACGCAGGCGCTCGGCCAAGTATTCGCGGTTGGTGCTTTTGCCGGCGCCTTCCGGGCCTTCCAGGGTAATAAACAAGCCAGTCACAGGCAGTCCTTAATCAGGGTCATTGCGGGTTTTGCGGCGCGGTTGCGTCCGGCTCGGGCACAGGTTCGGGCTCAGGCTCAGGCTCAGGCTCCGGAGCGGGTGCAGCAACGGGCTCTTGGGGCGCTACGGGTGGCACAGTCTCGGGATCGGAGTTGGGCGAAGCGGCCGGAATCGGCGCTTCGGCCTCCGGCGTTTCGCCATTCTGGATTTCCGGCGACGAGGCCGGTGCCGGGCTGGAACGGTAGTCGGCACGACGCTTGAGCTGGAACTCACGCACCGCATTATTGTGGGCATCCAGATCATCGGAGAACACGTGGCTACCATCACCGCGAGCGACGAAGTAGAGGCTGTTGCCCGCCACCGGGTTCAACGCGGCATGGATCGCTTCACGGCCGACCATGGCAATCGGTGTCGGCGGCAGGCCCGAAATCATGTAGGTGTTGTACGGCGTGGCTTCCTTTAGATGGGCACGGGTCAATTTGCCGCTGTAGCGATCACCCAGGCCATAGATCACTGTCGGATCGGTCTGCAACAGCATGCCAATCGCCATGCGCCGCACAAACACGCCAGCGATCTGCCCGCGCTCTTGTGGCACACCGGTTTCCTTTTCCACCAGCGAGGCCATGATCAGCGCCTGATAGGGCTCGGTGTACGGCACGTCAGCCGAGCGCTGGCCCCACTCCTTGGCGAGGACTTCGTCGAGGCGGTCGTAGGCTTTCTTCAGCAGCTCGACGTCAGTCATGCCACGCACGAAGCGGTAGGTGTCGGGGAAGAATCGTCCTTCGGGAAAGATCCCGGTGTGTCCGAGTTTGTCCATCACCTCGCTATCGCTCAAACCGTTCAGGGTCTGCTCGAGTTTTTCATCCTTGGCCAGCGCCGCACGGACCTGATGGAAATTCCAGCCTTCGACCAGGGTCAGGCTGTACTGAACAATATCGCCACGCTTCCACAGGTCGATCAGCCCCTCGACGGTCATGCCGGGTTGCATGCGGTATTCGCCCTTGTGCAAGGGCTGTCCGGCCAGATTGAAACGCCAATAGACGCGCAACCAGAAAGCGTCCTTGATGACGCCATCGGCTTCGAGTCGATAGAAAGTGCGGGTAGGCGTCGTGCCTTTGGGCACTTCCAGCAGTTCTTCCTGGGTGATGTTGAGCGGCTGTTCCAGCGCCGAATGAATTTTCCAGGCGGAGGCGCCCAGACACAGCCCTGCAAGAACCAATCCGGTTTCCAGCAGCAGCAAGAATTTACGTCTCACGTATCAAGCATCCAGTAGCGCGCGGGCAATGGTTTGGAGTTTACGGGTGAGCGGCCCAACCGACCAGCTCAGCGCAGCATAGGCGCGCACCGGCCAAACGCCATACACGCTGTTGCAGACAAAGACTTCATCGGCCCATTGCAGCTGATCCAGGCTGATGTCGGTGATTTGTGTGGGGATCCCCGATGACTCGGCTTGAAACAATAACTCGGCACGCATTACGCCGGCCACGCCACAGCGCTTCAAATCAGCCGTGATCAACACGCCATCGCGGATCAGGAACAGGTTGCTGAACACACCTTCGATCACGCGCCCCGCCAGATCAAGCATCAAGCCTTCGGCATGCTCCGTATCTTGCCATTCAGCGCGAGCAATCACTTGCTCCAGACGGTTAAGGTGTTTGAGGCCGGCAAGCAGTGGTTGCCTGGACAGGCGTGTCGCACAAGGGAACAGGCGAACGCCCTGCTCGCCATGAACGGCAGGATAAGCCGCGGGAGGATTGCCTTGCAGAATACGTCGGGCCTGAGCCGAGGGATCGGGGGCGTAACCACGCAGACTGTCGCCGCGGGTGATGATGAGTTTGAGCACACCCTCCTTCAGTGTGCTGGCATAGGCCAGCAGCTCACTGCGGATCAACTCATGATCGGCAGCAATCGCCAGGCGCAAACAGCCATCGACCAGACGCGCCAGATGTCGGTCCAGCAGCAACGGTTGCCCGCCTCGCACGGCAATGGTCTCGAACAGACCATCACCGTAAGCCAGGCCGCGATCTTTCAGCGACAAAGTGTCAGCCGGCTGACCGTCGACCCAACTGTCCATCAGTCAGCGAACCGGCGGAACACCAGCGAGCCGTTGGTACCACCAAATCCGAAGGAGTTGGACAGCACCACATCGATATCCATATTGCGCGCGGTGTGCGGAACGAAATCAAGATCGCAGCCTTCATCCGGCTCATCGAGGTTGATGGTCGGTGGAGCCACCTGGCTGTTGATTGCCAGCACACTGAAGATCGCCTCGACCGCACCTGCTGCACCCAACAGGTGACCGGTCATGGACTTGGTCGAACTGACGGCCAGTTTGTAGGCGTGATCGCCGAACACCGACTTGATCGCACAGGCTTCGGCGAGGTCGCCGGCCGACGTCGAGGTGCCGTGGGCGTTGATGTACTGAACCTGATCGCTATTGATCTTCGCATCACGCAGGGCGTTGGTGATGCAACGCGCAGCACCTGCACCGTCTGCCGGAGGCGACGTCATGTGGAACGCATCGCCACTGGTGCCGAAACCGATCAGCTCGGCGTAGATGGTCGCGCCGCGCGCCTTGGCGTGTTCCAGTTCTTCGAGAACCAGCGCGCCGGCACCATCGGACAACACGAAGCCATCACGACCCTTGTCCCATGGACGGCTGGCGCGGGTCGGCTCGTCGTTGCGGGTCGACAGTGCACGGGAGGCACCGAAGCCGCCCATGCCCAGACCGCACGCCGCCATCTCGGCGCCGCCGGCAATCATCACGTCGGCTTCGTCGTACATGATGTTTCGGGCTGCCATGCCGATGCAGTGCGTACCGGTGGTACACGCGGTGGCGATGGCGTAGTTAGGTCCCTGTGCACCCAAGTGGATGGACAGAAAACCGGAAATCATATTGATGATCGAGCCAGGCACGAAAAACGGAGAAATCCGTCGTGGGCCGGAATCATGCAGGGTGCGGCTGGTTTCTTCGATATTGGTCAGACCGCCAATACCCGAACCCATGGCCACGCCGATGCGCTCACGGTTGGCGTCGGTGACTTCCAGACCGGCGTTACGAACTGCCTGAAAACCTGCGGCCAGACCGTATTGAATGAACAGGTCGAGCTTGCGAGCTTCCTTGACCGACAGGTATTCCTCGACATTGAAGCCCTTTACCGAGCCGCCAAAACGGGTGGAATAGGCAGAAAGGTCGGTGTGTTCGATCAGACCAATGCCACTGCGGCCAGCCAGAATGCCCTGCCAACTGCTCGGCACATCCGTGCCCAGTGGCGACAACATACCCATACCGGTGACTACGACGCGTCTACGCGACACAGCACTCTCCTTTTTCAAATGACGACTTTGCATCAGGCCTAAAGAAAAAACCGCACGCCATGAGGCAGTGCGGTTTTTCCATGACAGCAAGCAACGATTACAAGCTATTAAGCCTGGTGGTTTGTAACGTAATCGATTGCAGCTTGTACAGTAGTGATCTTCTCAGCTTCTTCGTCAGGGATTTCGGTCTCGAATTCCTCTTCCAGAGCCATCACCAGCTCAACGGTGTCAAGGGAGTCGGCACCCAGGTCTTCAACGAAGGAAGCAGAGTTGACCACTTCTTCTTCTTTAACGCCCAGTTGCTCAGCAACGATTTTCTTGACGCGCTCTTCGATGGTGCTCATACCTTGTTTTCACTCCTAATGGACAAATTCAGGCAGCTGGCCAGTGGGTAAGTGTATAGAAAGACTTTTCAGTTTTTCAACTGAAAGCTTCACTCCTCAAACCCGGTGGCCCTCTGCCTATAAATAGATTGCAGCTTTATAACGGATTTTAGACAGCTCGTATGACATTTTTTTGAAGCAACCCGTCACATTTAACTCATGTACATCCCGCCATTCACCGGGATTGTAGCCCCAGTAACGTAAGCCGCACCGTCGGATGCAAGAAAAGCGACCACAGACGCGATCTCTTGTGCTTGCCCCAGACGGCCCAGCGGAATCTGCGTCTGCAAGGCTTCACGCTGTGCCTCGGGCAGTTCGCGGGTCATATCGGTGTCGATGAACCCAGGAGCCACCGAGTTTACCGTAATCGAACGCGATCCGACTTCACGCGCCAGTGCACGGCTGAAACCTTCCAGACCGGCCTTGGCGGCTGCGTAGTTTACTTGGCCTGCGTTGCCCATGGCACCCACAACCGAGCCAATACTGATAATTCGTCCCCAACGGGCTTTGGTCATGCCGCGCAAAACGCCCTTGGACAGGCGGAACAGACTGTTCAAATTGGTATCGACGACGTCATGCCATTCGTCATCTTTCATGCGCATCATCAGATTATCGCGGGTGATACCGGCATTATTGACCAGGATCGCCGGCGCCCCGAACTGCGAAGTGATGCTCGCCAGTACTGCAGCAACGGACTCGTCGCTGGTGACGTTGAGTTCCAGGCCAGTGCCTTGAATACCGTTTTCTTTCAGGGTAGCGGCAATGCGCTCGGCACCCGAGGCAGACGTCGCGGTGCCGATAACGATGGCGCCCTGACGACCCAATTCCAGGGCGATAGCCTGGCCGATACCGCGGCTCGCACCGGTGACCAGTGCAACTTTACCTTGCAGACTCATGCAAGCTTCTCCTGATTCAGGCCAAGGCTGCGCGGGCGGCAGCAAAGGCGTCTGGGGTATTGAGGTTGGATGTCGACACGCCTTCGGCGCAGCGCTTGTTCAGGCCGGCCAGCACTTTGCCAGGACCGCATTCGACCAACTGGGTCGCGCCCTTGGCGGCCAGCGCCTGGACCGATTCGACCCAGCGCACAGGCTTGTAGAGCTGCTCAAGCAGATCGCGCTTGAGGGTTTCCAGATCGGCCGGCACGGTAGCGCTGACGTTCTGTACAACCGGGATCTGCGGCGCTTGCCAGTTGATCGCAGCGATCGACTCGGCGAAACGCTCGGCTGCCGGACGCATCAATTCGCAGTGAGAAGGCACACTGACCGGCAGTGGCATGGCGCGCTTGGCACCCCGCGCCTTGCAGCCTTCGATGGCGCGTTCGACCGCAGCCTTGGCACCGGCGATAACCACCTGGCCCGGGGAGTTGAAGTTGACCGCACTGACCACTTCGCCTTGCGCCGCTTCGGCACAGGCTGCCAACACGTCAGCGTCGTCCAGACCGAGGATCGCGGCCATGCCGCCCTGCCCGGCCGGAACGGCCTCTTGCATCAACTGACCACGGCGCTCAACCAGCTTGACCGCGTCGCCCAGGCTGATGCTGCCAGCCGCGACCAGCGCGCTGTACTCGCCCAGGCTGTGACCGGCAACATAAGCCGGACGCGCGCCGCCTTCAGCCAGCCACAGACGCCACAAGGCGATCGAGGCGGTCAGAATGGCCGGCTGGGTTTTATCGGTTTGATTGAGTTGCTCTTCCGGCCCTTGCTGGGTCAGTGCCCACAGGTCGTAACCCAGAGCAAAGGAAGCTTCTTTGAATGTTTCGAGGACAACCGGATGTTGCGCGCCCAACTCGGCCAGCATGCCGAGGGACTGCGAACCCTGTCCTGGAAAGACGAATGCGAGGGAAGCAGACATGTAACAAGCCCCTAATGATCTTGTCGTCGGAGAATTTGACGTCCCGCTTGGGGGACGCAAGAAACTGACAGTTGGATGGCCAATTGAACTGAGCGGTCACATTTAAGCATTGTCCGACGAAAACGCCTAAAGCAACAATTCCTCCAGACGACCGTGAATGCGTTCCGGCAGGTTTTCCTGGATCTCGATCAGCGCCCGGGAAATCGCACTCTGGAAACCCTGGACCCCGGCCGAACCGTGGCTTTTCACCACAATCCCCTGCAAACCCAGGAAACTTGCGCCGTTATGCCGCGCAGGTGCCAGATCGGCTTGCAAGCGCCTCATCAGCGGCAGCGCCAACGCGCCGACCATTTTCGAGGCAAGGTTTTTCTTGAACAAGGCTTCGATTCGCCCGGCAATCATGGTCGCCAGGCCTTCGCTGGACTTGAGCAGGATATTGCCGACAAAGCCGTCACACACCACCACGTCCGCCTCGCCACGGTACAAACCGTCACCTTCGACGAAGCCGATGTAATTGATACCACGGGCACTTTGCAACAAGGTTGCAGCGAGCTTGACCTGCTGATTGCCCTTGATGTCTTCGGTGCCGATGTTCAGCAAGGCCACACGCGGGCGAACGATACCCAAGGCTTCCGCCGCCACCGACCCCATGATTGCGAACTGCAACAGGTGTTCGGCGCTGCAATCGACATTGGCGCCCAGATCGAGTAACTGGCAATAACCCTTCTGCGTTGGAATCGCCGCAACCATCGCCGGTCGATCGATGCCCGGCAACGTCTTGAGCACAAACCGCGACAACGCCATCAGCGCACCGGTATTGCCGGCACTGACACAGGCCTGCACCTTGCCATCGCGCAGCAACTCCAGCGCCACACGCATCGACGAATCAGGCTTGCCGCGCAACGCCTGGGCAGGCTTTTCGTCCATGGTGATGACTTCGGATGCCGGAGCAATCGACAGACGCGAGCGATCCACAGCCGATTGGCCAGAGAGCAATTCTTCAAGTAGGGAGGGTTGACCGACGAGGGTCAGGTGCAACGAGGGTGTAGCAGACAGGCAAGCAAGGCTGGCCTGAACAATGCTGCGGGGACCGAAGTCCCCGCCCATTGCGTCAATCGCGATGACTTGAGCAGACAAGTGATTACTCGTCAGCGCCCTTGTCGATCACTTTACGGCCACGGTATACGCCTTCTGGCGATACATGGTGACGCAGGTGAATTTCACCGGTGGTTTTTTCTACAGACAGAGTGCTTGCCGTCAGGGCGTCGTGCGAACGACGCATGTCACGGGCAGAGCGGGATTTTTTGTTCTGCTGAACAGCCATAATTGATTAACTCCTAAACGTTTGGGTCACGCTTTAACTGCGCCAATACACTGAACGGGTTGGACCGCGTTACCTCGTCCTCGCTCGGTTCGGGCTCATCGAGACCCGCCGGCTGCTGGCATTCTTCCGGATGATGAGCAGGCACAATGGGCAAGGCGAGCAGAAGCTCCTCCTCGATCAGTGACTGCAGATCCAAAGGATCTTCGCCCAGTTCCAGCACGTCATAACCTTTCGGCAACGACTGGGTATTCGCACCCTCCTTCACCACAGCATAACTGCATTCGCTATGGATCGGCAGGGTGACCAGCTCAAGACAACGCTGGCAAACCATTTTGACTTCGGTGTCGATAAAGCTGTGGATTACCACAGACTTACGTTCATCTCGTTCAAAAACGAATTTAGCCTGCACCGTACCGACAGTGTCGGAAAGCGGGTCGCAGAGTCTCTCCAAATCGGCCAGCAGCAGTTCACCTTGAAGGGTGGTGCCACGGTCAGCCAATTTGCGCGGGTCAACGTGAGGTGGAATCGGGTCATTCAACATAGGCGCAGCATTATAGGGATGCACCCAGCCATGTCAAAGGAAATTCAGCCCTGTCCGTCACTTGGAAGCCTCGGTAGAATTCGCGCCTGTCTTCAGGAGATGCGCATGCTGCCTTTATTACTCGCTTCAAGCTCGGTTTATCGCCGGGAATTGCTGGCCCGCTTGCAGCTGCCGTTCACCTGCAGCTCACCGGATATCGATGAAAGCCATCGCCCGGGCGAGTCTGCCATTGAGCTGGTAAAACGCCTCGCCACAGAAAAAGCCCGGGCACTTGCCCGCAGCCATCCCACACATCTGATCATCGGCTCCGATCAGGTCGCAGTCCTCGGCGAACGGATTATCGGCAAACCCCACACCTTCGAGAAGGCCCGTGAACAACTGCTGGCTTCGAGCGGTGCCAGCGTGACCTTCCTGACGGGCCTGGCACTGCTCAACAGCGAGACCGGCGACTGCCAGGTCGACTGCGTGCCCTTCACCGTGCACATGCGCACGCTGGACCCGGCACGCATCGAGCGCTACCTGCGCGCTGAACAACCCTACGACTGCGCTGGCAGCTTCAAGGCTGAAGGTTTAGGGGTCAGCCTGTTTCAAAGCACCGAAGGCCCTGACGCCACCAGCCTGATCGGCCTGCCGCTGATTCGCCTGATCGACATGCTGCTGGCCGAAGGCGTGCAAATCCCCTGAACACCACAACCGTGCAAATGTAAAAACCGGCCACTTGGGCCGGTTTTTTGTGCTGCCAGAGATCAGCGCAACGACGGACCGTTAAAGCCCATCCACATCGCCAGTTGCTCAGCCACGCTGGCACCGAGCCTCTTCGAGAAGCGATCGAACGGCGATTCCTGAACGGTGAAATCCACCAACTCTTTCTCGCCAATCACATCACGTGCCACCGAGCTGGCATTCCCCAGACCATCGATCAAACCCAGCGGCAATGCCTGCTCCCCGTTCCAGACCAGCCCGGAGAACAGCTCCGGATGCTCTTTGTCCTTGAGACGGTCGCCACGGCCCTTCTTCACGCTGTTGATGAACTGCTGGTGCGTGGTATCCAGCACGCCCTGCCAGAACCGAGTTTCCTCAGGCTTTTGCGGCTGGAACGGGTCGAGGAATGACTTGTGCTCGCCCGACGTGTAGGTCCGACGCTCGACACCAAGCTTCTCCATGGTGCCGACAAAGCCGTAACCGGCCGCCGTCACACCAATGGAACCGACCAGGCTCGCCTTGTCGGCGTAAATCTGATCAGCCGCGCTGGCGATGTAGTAAGCACCGGATGCCCCCAGATCGGAGATCACTGCGTACACCTTGGTGTCCGGGTGCAAGCCGCGCAAACGCACGATCTCGTCATACACGTAACCCGACTGCACCGGACTGCCGCCCGGGCTGTTGATGCGCAGGATCACACCCTTGACCTTATCATCCTCGAAGGCTGCACGCAGACTGCCGACGATGTTGTCAGCGCTGGCCGGCTCCTTATCAGCAATCACGCCGGTCACGTCGATCAACGCCGTGTAGTGGGAACCACGGGCCGCGCCTTTTTCCATGTCCATCAGCGGCGTGAACAGAATCAACGCGCCAATCAGATACACAAAGGTCAGCAGCTTGAAGAAAATCCCCCAGCGACGAGACCGGCGCTGCTCCTGGACACTGGCCAGCAAGGTCTTTTCCAGCAGCTTCCAGCTTTTTTCGTCACCGCTCTCTGCACTCGCCTTGGCGGGCGCTTTCCATTCGTCGGTCATGACATCTACCCCAGCAAAAACCTATTAAGCCCGCTGACTCAGCCAGGCATGCAATTCTGAAAAACGATCAATGGCCAGTCGCGGCTCGAACAGCCTCAGCGCCTCGATCGATTGAGCGCCATAACTGACCGCCACCGAATGCATGCCGGCGTTACGCGCCATCTGCAAATCGAAGGACGAATCACCGACCATCAGCGCCTGCCCCGGCTGAACTTCGCAATGGGCGAGAATCTGCTCAAGCATCAGCGGATGAGGCTTGCTGGCGGTTTCATCGGCGGCGCGGGTGATATCGAAATAATCTTCCCAGCCGTGAGCTTTCAGCACCCGATCCAGCCCGCGACGGGCCTTGCCCGTCGCCACAGCCAGATGATAACCCTCGGCACGAAACGCCTCCATCGACTCGACCACACCTTCGAACAGCGGCGAGGGCACGGCTTCGGCGGCGATGTAGTGATCCGCATAGTGCTGCCGGAACGCTACCAGCTCGTCATCGCCAATTTCGGGGTACAACGTGCGAATAGCCTCAGGCAGGCCCAGACCGATAATGCCCTTGACTGCAAAATCATCACGCAACTGAAACCCCGACCGCTCGGACGCGACATGCATTGCCTCGACAATCCGACCAATGGAGTCAGCCAGCGTGCCGTCCCAATCGAAAATCAGCAGCTTGTAATCAGAGGGGTGCACTCAGGCGCTCCACGGTCTTGGCCCACATTTCGTCCACTGGCGCCTGCAACTTCAACTCACCGCCATCCGGCAGCGGCACGGTCAGCAGGTAGGCGTGCAGGAACAAGCGTTTGCCGCCCAGATCGCGGATTTCCTTACTGAAACCTTCATCGCCATACTTGGTATCGCCAGCGATGCAATGCCCGGCGTGCAGGGTATGAACGCGGATCTGGTGAGTCCGGCCGGTGATCGGCTTGGCTTCGATCAGGGTGGCAAAGTCGCCGAAACGACGCAGGACCTTGAACACGGTCACAGACTCCTTGCCCTCCTCCTCGTCGACCTCGACCATACGCTCGCCGGAACGCAGATTGCTCTTGCCGAGCGACGCACGAACCTGCTTGATCGAGGCCGCCCAGTTACCGCGGACCAGCGCCATATAGCGCTTGTCGACGCCATCACCGCGCAATGCCGTGTGCAAGTGACGCAGCATGCTGCGCTTCTTGGCGATCATCAGCAGGCCGGAGGTGTCACGGTCGAGACGGTGAACCAGTTCGAGCTCCTTGCAGTCGGGACGCAACTGACGAAAGGCTTCGATCACCCCATAAGTCAGTCCGCTGCCGCCATGAACCGCGATGCCGCAAGGCTTGTTGATCACGATCAACGCCTTGTCCTCGAACACAATCGAGGCCTCGAGGCGTTGCAGCAGGCCCTGGGCCAACGGCACCGGCTCGTCACGCTCAGGCACGCGAACCGGCGGCACGCGCACGATATCGCCCGCCTGCAGCTTGTATTCGGGCTTGATCCGACCTTTGTTCACTCGCACTTCGCCCTTGCGCAAAATGCGGTAAATCAAAGTCTTGGGCACGCCTTTGAGCCGAGCGAGAAGGAAGTTATCAATACGTTGGCCGGCATATTCCGGCGAGACCTCCAGCAGTTGTACGGCTGGGGTCGAAGGGGCAGTAGTCGTCATGCCGCGGATGATAACAATTTTTTATGGAATTGAAGCACTTAATCATTGCTGCTATAGTCGCGAACGCCGCCAAAAGCGGCCTGGACAGCGGACTAACGGTCAAAAACCGGCCCTGACCAACGCAATTCACCAGGGCGCGAGGCCGTCCTACGGGGCTTTCGCTACGTAACGGTGGAGTTTGCAGCTGTAACGAGCGCAGGTGACATGAGGCCTGAATCAAGCCGCAAAGCAGAGTTTTCACTCGCCTTTCGAGCCAATATTCACGGCCAGTTCACAAAGTGCAGTCGGCTACGGACGACCCCGAGCGAACGCTTCGGAAACAACGCCTAAATTAGCCATGATGCGTGACCTCCCCCTTCGGAGCTCACGGTAAATGCCAACCCGCTGCGGATTCTGCGCGCGGCAGCACCCGAATTATCAGGGATACGTGTAGGGTGGAGATGCACAACCGCTGGACTGTGTAGCAATAGGCTTTATCAAGACGCTTCATCTCGTCCACAGCCGCTGGTTGATTCCTCCTCCTGACTGAGTGCTTAAGTAGCCACAGCAAGCAGGACGCGTACGTCGCGATAACGGCCCAATTGGCCGGACATCGCTGGACACGGGAATGGCCAACCACTCCCGACGCACCTGACACCGACCGTGAGAAGTCGTGTGTGCCGAACGCCGTTTCCGGCAGCCCGGAAACCGACGGTACTACATGAAAAGAATGCTGATTAACGCAACTCAACCCGAAGAGTTGCGTGTTGCACTGGTAGATGGCCAACGCCTCTACGACCTGGACATCGAATCCGGTGCACGCGAGCAGAAGAAGGCCAACATCTATAAAGGCCGGATTACTCGCATCGAACCAAGCCTTGAGGCTGCCTTTGTCGATTTCGGCTCCGAGCGCCACGGCTTCCTGCCCCTCAAAGAAATCTCCCGCGAATACTTCAAGAAAGCCCCCGAAGGCCGCGTCAACATCAAGGACGTCCTGAGCGAAGGCCAGGAAGTCATCGTTCAGGTAGAAAAAGAAGAACGTGGCAACAAGGGCGCGGCCCTGACCACGTTCATCAGCCTGGCCGGTCGTTACCTGGTGCTGATGCCGAACAACCCGCGTGCCGGCGGTATCTCCCGTCGCATTGAAGGTGAAGAGCGCAACGAACTGCGTGAAGCCCTGAACGGCCTGGTTGCCCCGGCCGACATGGGTCTGATCGTTCGCACTGCCGGCCTGGGCCGCAGCAGCGAAGAAATGCAGTGGGATCTCGACTACCTGCTGCAACTCTGGACCGCCATCAAAGAAGCCTCGCTGGATCGCTCCGCGCCATTCCTGATCTACCAGGAAAGCAACGTGATCATCCGCGCCATCCGCGATTACCTGCGCCAGGACATCGGCGAAGTGCTGATCGACAGCGTTGAAGCCCAGGACGAAGCCCTGACCTTCATCCGCCAGGTGATGCCGCAGTACGCCAGCAAGATCAAGCTGTACGAAGACAGCGTTCCGCTGTTCAACCGTTTCCAGATCGAAAGCCAGATCGAGACCGCCTTCCAGCGCGTCGTCGAACTGCCTTCCGGCGGTTCCATCGTCATCGATCCGACCGAAGCCCTGGTGTCCATCGACATCAACTCGGCGCGCGCCACCAAAGGCAGCGACATCGAAGAAACCGCGCTGCAGACCAACCTTGAAGCCGCCGAAGAAATCGCCCGTCAGTTGCGCTTGCGCGACATCGGCGGCCTGATCGTCATCGATTTCATCGACATGACCCCTGCCAAGAACCAGCGCGCCGTGGAAGAAAAAGTCCGCGAATGCCTGGAAGCCGACCGCGCTCGCGTGCAAGTCGGTCGCATCTCGCGCTTCGGCCTGCTGGAAATGTCCCGTCAACGCCTGCGTCCATCGCTTGGCGAAAGCAGCGGCATCGTTTGCCCGCGTTGCAACGGCACCGGCATCATCCGTGACGTTGAATCGCTGTCCCTGGCGATTCTGCGCCTGATCGAAGAAGAAGCCCTGAAAGACCGTACCGCCGAAGTTCGCGCCCAAGTGCCAATTCCGGTCGCAGCCTTCCTGCTCAACGAAAAACGCAACTCGATCACCAAGATCGAACTGCGCACCCGTGCCCGCATCGTCATCCTGCCGAACGATCACCTCGAAACGCCGCACTTCGAAGTTCAGCGTCTGCGCGATGACAGCCCGGAAGCCGCGGTCGGCCAGTCCAGCTACGAAATCGCTGCTGCCGCTGCCGAAGTCGAAGAAGTCCAGCCAGCCGCTGCGACCCGCACCCTGGTTCGCCAGGAAGCTGCGGTCAAGACAGCACCGGCTCGCGCCAACGCTCCGGTTCCGACCGAAGTCGTTGCCGCACCGGTTGCTGCTCCGGCCGTTGTGCCAGAGCCAAGCCTGTTCAAAGGCCTGGTGAAGTCGCTGGTCGGCCTGTTTGCGACCAAGGAAGAGCCTGTTGCTCCGGCCGCTGTTGAAAAACCGGCGACCACCGAGCGCCCTGCCCGCAATGAAGAGCGTCGCAATGGTCGTCAGCAGAGCCGCAACCGTAACGGTCGCCGCGATGAAGAGCGCAAGCCTCGTGAGGAACGTGCACCGCGTGAAGAACGCGCACCACGTGAGCCACGCGAAGAGCGTCAACCACGCGAAGCCCGCGAAGAAGCCCCAGCAGTAGCCCGCGAAGAACGCGCTCCACGTGAAGAGCGCGCACCACGCGCTCCTCGTGAAGAACGTGCACCGCGTGCGCCTCGTGAAGACCGTAAGCCACGTGGCGAGCGTGAAGAACGAGTGCGTGAACTGCGCGAACCTCTGGATGCCACGGCTCCAGCTGCTGCGGCTACCGCTGCTGCGACCGCTGAAGAGCGTCCGGCTCGCCAGCCACGTGAAGAACGTGCTCCGCGCCCACCGCGTGAAGAACGTCAGCCACGTGTCGAGCAAACTGCCGCCGTTGCCGAAGAAGAGCTGGTGACCAACGAAGAGCAACTGCAGGAAGACGGTCAGGAAGGCGCCGAAGGCGATCGTCCACGCCGCCGCTCCCGTGGCCAGCGTCGTCGCAGCAACCGTCGCGAGCGTCAACGCGATGCCAACGGCAACGTGATCGAAGGTTCGGAAGAATCCGAGTCCGCCGAAGGCAGCGAAGCTGATGACAGCAACGAAGCGCCAAGCACTTCTGATCTGGCCGCCGGCCTGGCTGTTACCGCAGCCGTTGCCAGCACCGTGATCAGCGCGCCGGCTGAAGCACAAGCCAACGAGCAAGCCGAACGCGCGACTGCCGCCACCCTGGAAACGGCTCCAGTTGAAGCGCCAGTGGTAGAAGCGACGACAGCGGTCGAAGCCACTGCTGCTCCGGAAATCGAAGTGGCGCCGGTTCGTGAAGCTGAGCCGGTTGTTGAGCCGGCTCCAGTTTTCGAGCCAGTGGTTGCTGCCGAGCCAGCGGTCGAAACCTCCAGCGAAACCGTGACCGAAGCTGTGCGCGAAGTTCGTGAAGAACAAACCGCGTTCAACTGGGTTGCCGAGCCGGTGGCTGTTGAAGTACCTGCACCGGTTGCTGAAGCCCCAGTGGCTGAAGCTGTGTACTCCGAGCCAGTAGTTGCTGCTGCCGAGCCTGCTCCGGTGGTTGAAGCGCCGGTTGTTGCCGAAGTGGCTGCACCGGTCGTTGAAGCAGCTCCGGTCAGCGCCTTGACCGAGAATGGCCGTGCGCCGAACGACCCGCGTGAAGTGCGTCGTCGCAAGCGTGAAGCCGAGCGTCTGCAGAAGGAAGCCGAGCTGGCTGCCACTGCTGCTCCGGTTGAAGCGGTTGTCGCTGCCGAGCCTGCACCGGTTGTTGCTGAAGTGGTCGAAGCGGCACCTGCTGCCGAGTCGGTCATTGAAGAAGCGCCGCGCTCCGTACAGGAAGCGGTAGAGCAACACGAGCAAGCCCTGGAAAAAGAACACGAGCCTAAACCGCTCGTCTGATTCCATCGGCCACTAAAAAGCCCCGCCTGGTGATCCAGGCGGGGCTTTTTTTATGTGGGCGGTGCAGCAGATAGACCGCGTTATCGTTCTTCGTCGGATCACCGCCCGGACCAAGCCTCGCTCCTACAGGATTGTCGTCGATTACAAAACATCGGCACACCTCTACCTGTAGGAGCGAGGCTTGCCCGCGAAGACGGTGTGTCAGGAAAATACTAATGCAGCAGGCACATCCACATCCCACAACACCCCGGCATCCTCCACCGCCACTTCAACCACCCGGCCTTGGGCAAACAATGGCTTGGCCCCATGATCACCCGATAACCCCATCAGCCCCGGCCCAAAACTGCGACCGAAACCGACCGGATGCCCGTACTCACCCGCATGCACGGGCACACTGACGCAATCATCAGCAATCCCCGCCACCACCCGCTCAATACTCGACGGTAAGATAAACGGCATATCCCCCAGCACAATCAACCAGCCACTGAGCGCTGGACACTCCGACACGCCGGCCGCAATGCTGTCGCCCATCCCGGTCGACTCGATCACCACAATCTCGAAGCCATACGCCTGAGCCATGCGCATCACTTGCGGGCGATCTTCGGTGGTCACCAGCACGCGCTTCTCAAGGCTGGCCGGCAAATTCACCAGCACCTGTTCGATCATCGAACGAACAGCGCCATCGCGACCGGCGCAGTCCGCCAGAAGCTTGTCCTTGTCCTCTCCCGCCACCTGCCTGAAACGACTGCCCTGCCCCGCCGCCAGCACGATGACGCCGATGGATTCGCTCATACAACCTCCTGCAACGGCTTCTTCTGCTTCAGTTCGACGCCGTTCTTGATCGCCACAATCTCGGCCAGCAGCGACAAGGCGATTTCCGCGGGACTGTGGCTGCCGATGTGCAAACCAATCGGGCCGTGCAGCCGCTCGATGGCCTGTTGTGACAAGCCTAGCTGAGCCAGGTTTTCACGACGCTTCAGGCTATTGACCCGCGAGCCCAGGGCACCGACATAAAAAGCCCTGGAATCCAGCGCCGTCAGCAAGGCCATGTCATCCAGACGCGGATCATGGGTCAGGGCAACAATGGCCGTGCGTTCGTCAGTCTGGATGTTCAGCACCGCCTCATCCGGCATCCCCGAGACGAAACGGCCGTGCTGCTCTTCCCAACCGTAGACAAACTCGCTGCGCGGGTCGCAGATCAGCACTTCGAAATCCAGCAGCCGCGCCATCTCGGCGACATACCGGGACAGTTGCCCCGCACCGATCAGCAACAGCCGCCAACGCGGACCGTAGATGGCGCGCAGTGTGTTGCCGTCAAAACTCAGTACGTCGCTTTTGTTCGCCGCCTGCAAAACCACTTCACCGGTCGCAATATCCAGCGAGCGAGCGACGATTTCATGGTCCTCGCAGCGCGCCAGCAACTCGGCGACCCACTCTGGATCGCCGACCCGCTCCTCGGTCAGGCGCAACGTGCCGCCGCACGGCAAACCAAACCGTGCGGCCTCCTCACGGGTGACGCCGTAGGTGATCAACTGCACCGGCGGCCCGTCAGACGGGATCCGGCCATCGTGCAACCGGGCAATCAAATCATCCTCGACACACCCACCGGACACCGAGCCGATCACCACGCCATCTTCACGTAACGCCAGCATCGCGCCCGGAGCCCGGGGCGCGGTGCCCCATGTCTGGACCACGCTGTACAACACCACCCGCTGACCGGCGCGGCGCCATTCCAGCACGCTGCGCAGGACGTTCAGATCCGCGCTGTCCATCAGGCCTGCGCCTTCTGCCAACCTTGCAGCTGATAGCGAACCGGCAAACTGCGAATTCGCTGGCCGGTGGCAGCGAAGATCGCGTTACACAGCGCAGGCGCAATCGGCGGTACGCCTGGCTCGCCGACACCACCCAACGGCACAACGCCCGGTGGCGTGACCAGATGCACCGCCACTTCCTTCGGCGCCAGCGACATGCGCGCCACTTCGTACATGTGGAAGTTGTCCTGCTGCACCATGCCGTCCTTGAAACTGATTTCCCCGACCACCGCATTGCCCAGGCCCATGACGCAGGCACCTTCGAACTGAGCGCGAATCCGCTCGGGGTTGATCTGCGGACCGCAATCCACCGCGATGTCAGCCTTGTGCACGATCAGCGTGCCGTCGTCTTTGACTTCGACCTCGATCACCGTCGCCACATAGGTGACGAAGCTGTAATGCACCGCCAGGCCCAGGCCTCGGCCCTTGGGCAACTCACGCCCCCAACCGGCAGCTTTGGCGGCAGTTTCCAGCACGGTACGCATCCGCCCGGTGTCGATCGGATAACGCTCGGGTGATTCGCCGTAGTTCCACTCTTCGCTCAAGGTGCGCGGATCGATCTGCCGGTCCGGGCCAAGCAATTTGATCTGGTACTTGAGTGGATCCTGCTTGGCCTTGTACGCCAGCTCATCGACAAAGCTCTGAATCGCAAACCCGTGGGGAATGTTCGACACCGAGCGATACCAGCCGACCCGGGTATGGATCGCCGCTTCCGGGTTTTCCAGGCGCACGTTGGGGATCGCGTAGGCCATGTTGGTGAAGCCCATGCCCAACTCGAACGCCGCCTCGTGGTTCATGCCCGGGGCGAACAGTGCGGTGATGCTCGGGGCGACGGTGCGGTGCAACCAACCGGAGGGCAGGCCGTCCTTGTTCAGGCTGGCCTTCAGGTACTCGGCCGACACGGTGTGGAAGTAAGAGCAGTGGATGTCGTCTTCACGGGTCCATTGCACCCGCACTGCCTTGCCGGGGAATTCCTTGGCGAGGATCGCCGCTTCGATGATGAAGTCCGGTTTGGATTTGCGACCGAAACCGCCGCCCAGCAAGGTGACATTGAACGTGACCTTATCGAACGGAATGCCAAGGCGTTCGCCAATCCGTTCACGGGTGACTTGTGGCGCCTGGCTCGGCGCCCAGGCTTCACACACACCCTCCTTGAACCGGGCGATGGCGACCATCGGTTCCATCGGCGCCTGCGTCAGGTGCGGCAGGTAATAAGAGGCTTCTAGGGTGCTGTCGGCGCCTTTCATGGCGTCGTCGATGTTGCCGGTATTGCGCACCACTTTGCCGGGCTTGAGGGACGAGGCTTCCAGCTCTTTGCGGTAGGCGATCGAGTCGTAACTGGCATTGGGGCCGTCATCCCACTCGATTATCAGCGCTTCGCGGCCCTTGATCGCAGCCCAGGTGTTACTGGCCACCACGGCCACACCCCCTAACGGCTGGAACTCGGACGGCAGCGGACGGCCTTCGATCTGAATGACTTTGATCACGCCCGGGACTTTCATTGCGGCGCTGGAGTCCACGGATTTAACCGTACCGCCATAGACCGCCGGACGTGCAATCACGGCGTAGAGCATGCCATCGAAATGCACATCGGCACCGTAGATGGCGCGGCCATTGACGATGTCGGCACCGTCGATCGCCTTGCTGCCTTCCTTGCCGATGTAGCGGAATTCCGACGGCTGCTTAAGCCGCAGGCTGTCACGGGCCGGCACTACCAGCGCACCCGCCGCCGCGGCCAGGGCGCCATAGCCCAGTTCACGACCGGTCGGTTGGTGCACCACTTTATGCAGTTGCGCATGGCACTCGCTGACCGGCACTTTCCACTGCTCGGCAGCCGCTTGTTCAAGCATGGTCCGCGCGGCAGCACCGCAACGACGCATCGGTTCGTACCAGTGACGCATGCTGCGCGAACCGTCGGTGTCCTGGTTACCGAAACGAATTTCGTCGCCCGGCGCCTGCTGCACTTTCATCATTGCCCAGTCGGCGTCCAGCTCATCGGCCACCACCATGGTCAGGCTGGTGCGCACACCCTGGCCCATTTCCGAGCGGTTGCAGACCACCGTCACCATGCCGTCAGCTGCAATGCTGATGTAAACCTTGGGATCATCGATCCAGCCATTGGGCATGCCGTCGGCGCCGAATTTTTTCTCTTTTTCTTCGGCGAAAGCGTCTTGCCAGCCCCAGCTGGCCACCAGCACCAGCGCACTGGTGGCGCCGACCCCTTTCAGGAAGCCGCGGCGGCTGAGGTTGCTCAACGCAAAATCATTCGGTAACTGGCTCATGCCTTGGCCTCCTTAAGGTGAGTGGATGCCTGGCGGATGGCGGTCTTGATGCGGTTGTAGGTGCCGCAACGGCAAATATTGCCGACCATCGCCTCTTCGATCTGTTCGTCGCTGGGGTTGGGGTTGGTCTTGAGCAGCGCCGTCGCCGACATGATCTGCCCACCCTGGCAGAAACCGCATTGGGCCACGGCGGTGTCGAGCCAGGCTTGTTGCACGACTTGCCCAACCGGGTCGACGTGCAGGTTATCGATGGTGGTGACGTTCTGGCCGACCACCGAGCCAATCGGCGTGATGCAACTGCGCGCCGGAGCGCCCTCGATATGAATGGTGCACGCGCCACACAGGCCCATGCCGCAGCCGAACTTGGTGCCGTTGTAACCGGCCACGTCGCGGATGGCCCAGAGCAGCGGCATATCCTCGGTGACGTCGAGTTGATGGTCTTGACCATTGAGCTTCAGGGTAATCATAGGCACGCCGCCATTTTTTCTAATTAATAGATTTGGGTTATGGGGTCGAGCAATCTGCCGCCAGGGGATGGCGGTTGGCATCACGCAGATCCGCTCAGGCTAATGAGGCTCTCTTAAAGCGAACGGCAACGTCTGCCTCGGCCTTTGATGGAGCAAATGAATGCATCGTTAGGGGGCTAAGTTAACCCAGCATTAACAAAAAAGCCCTGCACAGTTGAAGGTGTGCAGGGCTTTGAGATCAGTCATTAAAGCGTAGCTTCAATACTGATTCGGCTCCATTTCCAGGTCGACTTTGAAACGTTCGCAAATGTCCTTCTGAATGTGCTGCGCCAGGTTCAGCAACTGGAGGCCGGTGGCGGTGCCGTAGTTGACCAGCACCAGCGCCTGCAACTTATGCACGCCGGCATCGCCGTCTCGAAAGCCTTTCCAGCCGGCACGCTCGATCAACCAGCCTGCCGCCAGTTTCATCTGCCCATCGGGTTGCGCGTAGGCCACCAGGTCCGGGTATTGGCTTTTCAGCTGCGCGACCAGCGCCGCCGGTACCAGAGGGTTCTTGAAAAAACTGCCCGCATTGCCGAGCACGGCCGGGTCCGGGAGCTTTTCGTTGCGAATGCTGCAGATTGCCTCACTGACATCGGTGGCGGTCGGATGATCGATGCCTTGCTCGGTCAGGCGCTGACGAACCGGACCGTATTCCAAGTGCAGGTGCGCGGCGCGATCCAGGTTGAAACGCACGCGCAGGATCAACCAGCGCCCCGGTTCCTGTTTGAACAGGCTGTCGCGATAAGCGAAGTTGCACTGCGCCAACGTGAAGTCGCGCAGCTCCCCGGTCTGGCGATCCAGCGCGGTGAGGCCAGCGAACACGTCTTTGATCTCGACGCCATAGGCGCCAATGTTCTGCATCGGCGCCGCGCCGACCGTGCCGGGGATCAGGCTGAGGTTCTCCAGCCCCGACAACCCCTGCGCCAGGGTGTGTTGCACGAATGGATGCCAAGGCTCGCCGGCCTCGGCTTCGATCACCACCTTGCTGCCGTCATCGCTGAGGATACGAATCCCGCGGGTGGCCATGCGCAGCACCAACGCCTGGATATCGGCGGTCAGCAACAAGTTGCTGCCGCCACCAATCACCAGCAATGGCACGTCATGGGCCGACGCGTAAGCCAGGGCTTCACGCACATCGGCATCGCTGCGCGCTTCGGCGAACAACCGGGCCTGGACGTCGACACCAAACGTATTGAACGGCTTGAGCGAAACCCGGGGTTGAACCTGCAAACTCATAACCGTCCCTTCAATTCGATTACCAGCCGATCACTGGCGCGCTCGATCAGGTCCAGCACTTGCTCGAAGCCCTGGTCGCCGTCGTAATACGGGTCCGGCACTTCATCGATTTCCGAATCGTAGCGACGCAGGAACAGGTCCAGTTCGGCCTTGCCCTTGGCCGGTTGCAAGGCCTTGAGGTTGCGCAGATTGCTGTTGTCCATTGCCAGAATCAGGTCGTAGGTGGCGAAATCCGCACGGGTCACTTGCTGCGCGCGTTGGGCGGAGAGGTCGTAACCGCGCAGTTTGGCGGCGGCCTGGCTGCGTTTGTCCGGTGCCTTGCCGACATGCCAGTCACCGGTGCCGGCGGAGGCGACTTCGATTTGATCGACCATGCCCGCTTCGCGCAATTTATGCCGCAGCACACCTTCGGCCGTCGGAGAACGGCAGATGTTGCCCAGGCATACGAACAGAACGCGCATCAGGCCTCCAGCAGGCGACGAACGCGCTCGAGGTCTTCGACGGTGTCGACACCGGTGGGCGGTGCGATCAGCGCGTCGGCGACGTGAATCCGCACGCCGTGCCACAAGGCACGTAGCTGTTCCAGGGACTCGGTGTTTTCCAGCCAGCACGGGCCCCAGCTGACGAAGTCATGCAGGAAACCGGCGCGGTAGGCATAAATGCCGATGTGGCGGCGATACGGCACGCCTTCCGGCAATTGCTCGCGGCTTTTGGCAAACGCGTCCCGGGCCCACGGCAATGTGGCGCGACTGAAGGTCAGCGCCAGGCCATTGAGGTCGCTGACGACCTTGACCACGTTGGGATTGAACAGGGTTTCCACGTCCTCGATCGGCTCGGCCAGGGTGGCCATGCGCGCTTCGGTGTGGGCGGCCAGGTTGGCGGCAACCTGATCGATCACGCTCGGCGGGATCAGCGGTTCGTCACCCTGGACGTTGACCACTATGGCGTCGGCGGCCAGGCCCAGCTTCTCGGCGACTTCAGCCAGACGATCAGTACCGGAATTGTGATCTTCGCGGGTCAGCACCACTTCGGCACCAAACGCCTTGCACGCCTCAACGATGCGCGGGTCGTCAGTGGCGACCACCACACGTTCGGCGCTGCTTTTGCACGCCTGTTCCCAGACGTGCTGGATCATCGGCTTGCCGGCGATCAGCAGCAGCGGTTTGCCCGGCAGACGGGTCGAGGCATAACGCGATGGAATGACAACGGTAAAGGCTGTGGTCATTTATCCAGACGCTCGTCGGTGGTCAGGGTGCGGGCTTCGGTTTCAAGCATCACCGGGATGCCGTCACGAATCGGGTAAGCCAGGCCGGCGCCTTTGCTGATCAGCTCGGTCTTGTCGGCGCTGAGCTTGAGCGGGCCTTTGGTGACCGGGCAAGCGAGGATATCGAGCAATTTGGTGTCCATGAGCATTCCCTGGATAAGAACGGAGTTAAGGCAAAAGACGAGCCGGCAACAGGCGCATCAGCTGCGTATCGAACCAGGCCACGAAGGCCGGCGATGGTGCAGCATCGACCGCCAGGTACCACCAATCGGCGGCGGCGAAGGCACGGCACTTCACCGCGTCCTTTTCGGTCATCACCAACGGCAATGACGGTGTGAAATTCAAGGCCTGCACGCTGTACTCGGCGTGGTCGGCAAATGCATGCGGCACTGGTCGCCAGTGTAGCGTTTCGAGGGTCGTGAAGAAACGCTGCGGATTGCCGATCCCGGCCACGGCGTGCAGCGCCTGGCCTGCGGGGAAGTGGTCGAGGGGACGACGCTCACCGCTTTGCAGGTTGACCAGTTCGGTGGGTTGCAACTGGAAGGCAAACCCGTCTGCGCGATCATCGGCTGCGCCGTTGTACAACACGGCGTCGACGCTTTGCAGGCGCTCGACCGGTTCACGCAAAGGGCCGGCAGGCAGGCAGCGTTTGTTGCCCAAGCCTCGGGCGGCGTCGATCAGCACCAGTTCCAGGTCCCGCGCCAAGCGGTAATGCTGCATGCCGTCATCGGACAGGATCAGGTCCAGCGGCTCACTCGCCAATAGCGCTTTAACGGCGCTGCTGCGATCCGGGTCGATCATCAACGGCACGCCGGTGCGCTGAACGATCAACAGTGGTTCGTCGCCTGCAATCTCGGCGCTCTGATCGGCCACGACGCGCCACGGCAATTGCGGCGGTTTGGCGCCGTAGCCCCGGCTGACCACGCCGACCCGCAAGCCGCTACGCTGGCAATGCTGGATCATCCACAGAATCAGCGGTGTCTTGCCGGTGCCGCCGACGGTGATGTTGCCGACCACGATCAGCGGCACGGGCGGCTGATAGATTTCGCCCTCACCCGCCAGAAAGCGCTTGCGCTTGTTCATGACCACGCGCCGATACAGCCACTCCAGTGGCTGCAACAGTTTCAGGGCCGGATGCCCCTGGTACCACGCGGCGAGTAACCGATCGGACATGGGCATCAGGGCGCGGTCGGCGCCGCTTCGACCGTGGTCATGCGCAAGTGGCTGAAACCCAGTTTGCCGGCGGCGTCCATGGCGATGACGACGGATTGATGCTGGGTCTTGCCGTCCGCGCTGATCGACAGCGGCAGGCTGGTGTCGCCGTTGGATTCTTTCTGCAACGCCTCCATCAGGCTGGTCAGGTCGTTCTTCGGCAACAATTGATTGTTCACCGAAAACGCGCCTTCGGCACTGATGGCCACGTCCAGGTGTTTGACTTGCTGGTCTTCGGCAGGCGAACCGCTGACCGCTTCCGGCAGATCGACGCGCAACTGGGTTTCACGGGTAAATGTAGTGGTGACCACGAAAAACAGCAGCAGGATAAACACCACGTCGATCAGCGACGCGAGGTTGATGTCTACCGTTTCCCGCGGTTTGCGGCGGAATTTCACGCTTTGCCCTCGGCCAGGTCCACATCACGGTCGCCCTGCACCACTTCGACCAGTTTGATCGCTTCCTGCTCCATGCCTACCACCAGCTCATCGATCCGGCGTTGCAGGAATCGGTGAAAGAACACTGCCGGGATACCGACCATCAGGCCGGCGGCCGTGGTGATCAGCGCCTTGGAGATACCGCCTGCCAGCACGGCGGCATTGGTGCCCATGCCCGTGCCCATGAACGCGCTGAAAATATCGATCATGCCCAACACCGTCCCCAGCAAGCCCAGCAATGGGGCCATGGCGGCGATGGTGCCCAGCGCATTGATGTAGCGTTCGAGCTCGTGAATCACCCGCGCGGCGGCTTCTTCAATGCACTCTTTCATGATCTCGCGACCATGCTTGGAGTTGGCCAGGCCCGCCGCAAGGATTTCGCCCAACGGTGAGTTGGCGCGCAGTTCCTTGAGTTTTTCTTTATTGAGCTGTTTGTCCTTGATCCACACCCAGACCTGCCCGAGCAGATGCTCCGGGGTCACACGGCTGGCTCGCAGGGTCCAGAGACGCTCGGCGACGATCGCCATGGCCGCGATGGAACTCAAAATGATCGGCAGCATCATCCAGCCGCCGGATTTGACCAATTCCCACACAGTGACAGTCCCCTCGAAAAAGTGCGCCACTCTAACATAGGGGCTGGATGCACCGAAGACCGTGATGTCGCATCCGGTCGGGGTTTCATAACTCGCGGTTATGGGTCGGGCGATGGCGGATCGCGCCAGAAGCGCCGTTCCAGACGCATCGTCCACGGCGGCTTGAAGCGTCCCAGTTGCAGACGAATGGCGCCGTGCGCGGCGCTGTCGTAGATCGCCATGCCGCGCTTTTGATAGCGCGCCATGACCGTGGGATGCGGGTGACCAAAGGAATTGCCCTGGCCACGGGAAATCAGTACAGCCTTGGGTTGTAACGTGGCGAGCAGTGCCATCGAAGAAGAACTGCGGCTGCCGTGGTGCGGCGATTGCAGCCAGTCGGTCGACACGGCGAGCGGACTGTCGAGCAGCGCCCGTTCGGCAGCGGCATCAATGTCACCGGTCAACAACAATCGCTCGCCATTGGCTTCGATCTGCAAGACACAGGATTTTTGATTGCTGTCGTGGCCGGATGTCCATTGCCAGAGCTGGAAGTTCACACCGTCCCAGGTCCATTGCTGGCCGCTTTCACAGCCCCCCGCTCGCAATTCGGCGGGCAGCGCCTCGGGATCGCCGCTCAGGACCCGCGTCACCGGCAATCCGTTGGCAACCGCTCGTGCACCGCCGGCGTGATCGGCATCGGCGTGGCTGATGAGCATCAGGTCGATCCCGGTCACGCCCAGTTTGCGCAATGCCGGCAGCACCACCCGCTCGCCGAGGTCGAAATCACCGAAACGCGGCCCGGTGTCATATAACAACGTGTGATGGCGGGTGCGCACAAGGATGGCCAGGCCTTGACCGACATCCAGCTGCCAGACTTCGGCGATGCCTTCGGGAAGCAGTGGGCGAGGTGGAAAAACCAGCAGCAGCAACAGCGGCCAACCCAACGGGCGCAACGGCACACCTTTAGGCAGTAATAGAAGAAAGGCACCCAGCATGCCGAGCGCCCAAATCCACAGCGGCACCGCGACCGGCACCCAGGCGGGCAATTGCCCGGCCATTAATGCCAGCCCCTTGAACAGCAGGTTGACCAGACCACCCGCCAACCACAGCAATCCCTCACCCACATAAGGGACGGGCAACAACAAGGTCCCGAGCAAGGCTGGCGGCAATACCACCAGACTGACCCAGGGCACCGCCAGCAAGTTGGCCACCGGCCCGCTGACGCTGATCGGCAACCCGAGTATCAACAGCAATGGGCACAAACCGATCGCGATCAGCCATTGCGCGCGGGTCCAGGTTTGCCACCAGCGCCAAGGGCCCAGCCGTCCACCGAAGGTAAAAATCAATACTGCCACCGCCGCGAAGGACAACCAGAACCCCGGCTGCAAGCTCGCCAGCGGGTCGAGCAGTAAAACGCCGTTGAGCGCCAGCAACAGCGGCCACCAGGCACCGAGGTGACGAAACCGCAGCCGCCACAACAACACCAGCCCGATCATCACGCAGGCCCGCCGCACCGGCACCTCGAAACCGGCCAGCAGTCCGTACCCCAGCGCCGCAGCAAACGCCAGTCCGCACGCCCATGGCAGCCAGGGCAAACGGCTTGGCCACAGACCATAGCGGGCCAGCCCGGCGATCAGCAGATACACCAGCCCCGCCAGCAGCCCGATGTGCTGCCCGGAAATCACCAGCAGATGCACGGTGCCAGTGTCTTGCAGTACCTGCCAATCCTCGCGACTCAGCCCGGCGCCGTCGCCCAAAACCAATGCCGTCAGCGCTCCCGTCCGGCCCTGAGCATCTACCGCCTGCAACCGTTGGCGAATGTTGTCGCGCCAGGCCCATTGGGCGGCGGCAAGCCGCTGCCCATCCTTGACCGTCCCGGTAGCGCCAATACGTTGGGCCAGCAGCCAAGCGTCGTAGTCAAATGCATGCGGATTGAGCAGCCCGGCGGGACGTTTCAATTTGACCGCCAAGCGCCACCGTTCGCCACTGTTGACGGGAGGCCCGTCATACCAGGCGAGACGCAGATGTCGGGGCAGCCGGGTGCTGCGGGACTGACTGTCCGTCAATTCGAAGCGCACGACACCTTCGGCATTCTGCGGCAGCCCCGTCACCCGACCTTCGACCCAACGAGTTTCGCCATCGAGCTTCAGCGGCAGGCGATCATCCAGCGCCCACTGCGCACTCGCGCATGCCCAACTGAAGCCGAACAGGAAAAACGCCAACGGACAGGTTCGAAACGGCAGCAGCATCAAACCCACAACAGGCAGCAACATCCATAACCAGACCGGCGGTAAAACCGGTAAAAAACGCAGGGCCAGCAGACCCAACGCCAGCGCCATCATCCCTGTGCGCATACGCCCGTCCTTGAGAGTCCCACCCTAGGCATAGCTGGCCGACCGCACGTGCACGGTTATTAATTGTCACAAAGTCTGAATGGGCGGTTCATAGAATCCAGACATACTTGCCGCCTTAACCGACCGAGAAGCCTTATGCCCCGGCGCTTATTCAAACGTTACATGCCAGACCCGACCAGCATCAGGGAACACAAATCCTTACGCTTTCTCGGCACCCTGCTGCATGACCCGAACCTCTGGCACCTCAACCGTCACTCGGTCGCCCGGGCCATGGCGGTGGGTCTGTTCGCGGCCTTCCTGCCCATTCCGTTGCAGATGCTGGTCGCGGCCATCCTTGCGATCGTGGTGCGGGGCAACATGCCCATTGCCGTCAGCCTGGTCTGGCTGACCAACCCGATCACCATGCCTGCGGTGTTCTTCTGCACCTATCAGACGGGCGCGTGGTTGATGGATGTACCGGCCAGGCATTTGCCGGACGAGCTGACCTGGGAATGGATCAGCGGCGAGCTGTCTACGTTGTGGCAGCCGTTTTTGTTGGGGTCAGTGGTGATGGGGCTGGTGCTGGGTGCCCTTGCCTATTGCCTAGTGATGATGTATTGGCGCTGGTGGGTCAGCCGGCAGTGGAAGCGGCGTAAGCAACGCCGGATGCAGTAAATGCAAAACGGCCTCCATTTTGGAGGCCGTTTTTTTGTGGTGTTTGGGCTGACCCCTTCGCGGGTAAGCCTCGCTCCTACAGGGATCTGTGTCACCAATCCACTGTAGGAGCGAGGCTTGCCCGCGAAGAAGGCGACTCGGTCTTTCTTAGGTACGCATCCCGCGCCCACTCACCAGCAACCGCGCGCAGCCGATGTACAACACAACAGTCGCCACCAGCATGAAGGTAATCGCCACGCTGATCTTGATGTCCGAAACGCCAAGAATGCCGTAACGGAAGGCGTTGACCATGTGCAGCACCGGGTTCGCCAGAGACACGGTCTGCCAGAACGGCGGCAGCAAGCTGATCGAGTAGAACACACCGCCCAGGTACGTCAGCGGTGTCAGCACGAAGGTCGGGATGATCGAGATGTCATCGAAGTTGCGTGCAAACACGGCGTTGATGAAGCCCAGCAGTGAGAAGATCGTCGCCGTCAGCACCACCACCAGAATGGTCACGCCCAGGTGATGCACCTGCAGATCGGTGAAGAACAGCGACAGCAGCGTCACGATGACCCCGACCATCAAGCCGCGCAGCACACCGCCCAAGGTGTAACCGATCAGAATCGTATGCGGCGATACCGGCGACACCATCAATTCCTCGATGGAGCGCTGGAACTTGCTGCCGAAGAAACTCGACACCACGTTGCCGTAAGAGTTGGTGATCACCGACATCATGATCAGCCCCGGCACGATGTACTCCATGTAGGTGAAACCACCCATGTCACCGATCTGCCGACCAATCAGATTGCCGAAGATCACGAAGTACAGAACCATGGTGATTGCCGGCGGCAGCAGCGTCTGCGGCCAGATCCGGGTAAAGCGTTTGACCTCTCGGTAAACGATGGTATTGAGGGCAACGAGGTTGGGTTGCAGCTCGGAACTCATACCGCCACCTTCGACAGATTTTTCTCCACCAGGGACACGAACAACTCCTCGAGGCGATTGGTTTTGTTACGCAGGCTCAGCACTTCGATGTTCTGTTGCGCCAATTGGGTGAACAGCGCGGTGATGCCCATGGCCTTGTCGACCTGAACTTCAAGGGTGTGGCTGTCGAGCAGCTTGGTCGGATAACCGAGCAACTGCGGCGCGGTTTGCAGCGTGTTTTGGATGTCGAGCAGGAACGTTTCCACATGCAGTTGGCCGAGCAACTGTTTCATGCTGGTGTTCTCGACGATGGTGCCGTGGTCGATGATGCCGATGTTGCGGCACAACTGCTCAGCCTCTTCCAGGTAGTGGGTGGTGAGGATGATGGTGATGCCTTTCTGGTTCAGCTCGGTGAGGAAGCTCCACATCGAGCGACGCAGTTCGATGTCCACACCCGCGGTCGGTTCATCGAGGATCAGCAGGCGCGGTTCGTGAACCAGCGCACGGGCGATCATCAGGCGACGCTTCATGCCGCCGGACAGTGAGCGCGACGGCGTATCGCGCTTGTCCCACAGGCCCAGTTGGGTCAGGTATTGCTCGGCTCGTTCCTTGGCGATTTTCGGCGGGATGCCGTAGTAACCGGCCTGGGTCACGACGATATCGAAGGTCTTTTCGAACTGGTTGAAATTGAATTCCTGGGGCACCACGCCGATGGAGCGCTTGAGCTGCGCGGGATTCTTGTCCAGGTCGTGACCGAAGATATTCACCGTCCCGCTGGTCTTGTTCACCAGGGTCGAGAGAATGCCGATGGTGGTGGATTTGCCAGCGCCGTTCGGGCCGAGCAAGGCGAAAAAGTCACCTTCGGCGACGTCCAGATCGATACCACTCAGGGCCTGGAAACCGTTGCCGTAGGTTTTGGTTAGCTGCCGGATGGACAGAGCGGAACTCATATCGGATTTACGCACCAAGAAGGGAAGAAAGGGACAAGTAAGGGCGGGCGGCGACGAATGCAACCGCGGCGCGTGAGCGCAATGGTGCTTGTCGCTGCCACACAAGTACAGTCAAGTGTGTCGATAGTGAGTATTAAGTCAACGCGGTCATAACGGCTTTTTTATACGCCGGGCGTTGTTTCAGCCGTCCGTACCAGGCTTCAAGATTGGGCTGCGGTGCGCGCTCGATCGGCATCTCGAACCAGGCATAAATGAAACTGCCAAGGGGGATGTCGCCCATGCCGATTTCGTCGCCGGACAGGTACGGCTTGGCCGCCAACGCCTTGTCGGCCATCGCCAGCAGGTCATCGCATTCCTTGATCGCTGAATTGATGGCGGACCAGTCCTGCTTGTCTTCGGGGGTGCGCAACACGCCCCAGAAGACGGTGCGGAACGGGCCGGCAAAACTTGTGGTGGTCCAGTCCATCCACTTGTCAGCAGCGGCGCGGGCCTTCAGATCCGCCGGATACCAGGCCGTGCTATCGGCGTGCTGAGCCATGAGGTAACGCACGATGGCGTTCGATTCCCAGAGCACGAAACCGTCGTCTTCGATCACCGGCACGCGGCCATTGGGGTTCATCGCACGGTACTGCGGCGTATCGACTACACCGAAGGCGCCGCCCGCATCAATGGCTTCATAGTCCAGGCCCAGTTCCTCGGCGGCCCACAATGGCTTTCTGACATTCGACGAATTTTTCCGACCCCAGATCTTCAGCATGACCGCCTCTTTATGGATGAATGCGCAGGCAGCATACGCCGGATCAGGTGCGGCTCAAATCACTCTGCATGTCCCCCAACTGTGCAGGCAATTTATCGCTGAACAGATGCGGATAGCACTTTTCCAAATGCTCGAAAAAGAATGCTTCGGGCACGTCGGTGAACTGGCCGTGGTCGACCAGGTACTCCATAAGCTGCTCGCCATCGCGATTGAAAGGATGGAATACGCTGTCGTTGATTCCGTCGAATTCCAATGGTGCGACATTGAACAGTTCGCACAAGCCTTGGTTGAACGCCGGCGTTGCTTTGACCCAGCGACCGTTTAGAAACAGCTCCGTATAGCCATGCATGGCAAACACGTCGCTCTTGAGCAACTCAAGCAAACGCGGCGTCGACAAGTGATTGCGCACATCCGCCAGGCCGATGCGGGCCGGGATCCCGCAATGTCGCGCGGCACCGGCCAGGAGCGTGGCCTTGGGCACGCAGTAACTTTCCCCGGTCGCCAATGCATAACTGCCGCGCAAGGTCTGCGGGTCGCGACTGAACGTGTAGGGGTTGTAGCGCACGGCCTCGCGCACCGCGTAATAGAGGTTGATCGCCTGCTCAAGCGGGTCGCGACTGGCGCCCCGATGCTTTTCGGCGAACTCCACCACCGAGGGGTGGTCACTATCGATGAAGCGGCCGGGACTCAGATACTCGTGCATGAGAACAATCTCCTGGGGAAGCCACGAGTCTAGCGACACCTTTAGCACAGAGATAACGACGTTTCGGCCAAACATGGACGCATAGCCGCGTAGGAAACGAACGATTTCCTTGGCGTGTTGCCAACCCAACCTACATAACTCATCGATGGTTTCCCACGAATTCAATCACCTCGCTCCGACCACCCTGTTTTGCGGATGCCGTCTAAGCTCTGAAGGTTGGTTTTGCCCTGGTTCACGGAGGATTAAATATGCTGCTGTTGTGGATACTGGTTTTGGTTGTCGGGATAGCTTATTTAGCCCACCGTCGTATCGCTCCCCTGCCCGCCCTGTGCATCGTCGCTGTCTATATCGTCGCGATGGGAGCCTTCAGCCGCGCGCCAGGTTGGCTGCTGCTGGTTTTCTGGGTGTTGATTGCAGCGGTGGCGGCGCCGTTATTGCTGCCCGACCTGCGCCGTAAATTCTTCAGCGCGCCGCTGTTCAGCTGGTTTCAGAAAACCCTGCCGCCGATGTCGCAGACCGAACGCGATGCGATCGACGCAGGGACCGTGTGGTGGGACGGTGAACTGTTCAGCGGTCGCCCGGACTGGAACAAGCTGCTTTCTTATCCAAAAGCGCAGCTGAGCGAAGAGGAACAGGCCTTTATCGACGGTCCGACCGAAGAACTCTGCGCCATGGTCACCGACTGGCAGATCGGGCAAGACATGGACCTGCCTCCTGAAGCCTGGACTCACATCAAGGAAAACGGCTTCTTTGCGCTGATCATTCCCAAAGAGTTTGGCGGCAAGGGCTTCTCGGCCTATGCCCACTCCCAAGTGGCGATGAAACTGGCGACCCGCAGTGGCGACCTCGCTTCCACCGTGATGGTCCCTAACTCCCTTGGCCCCGCCGAACTACTGCTGCATTACGGCACCGACGAACAACGCAACCATTACCTGCCACGACTGGCCCGGGGCGACGACATCCCGTGCTTCGCACTGACCGGTCCCCTGGCCGGCTCCGACGCCGGCGCCATGCCCGACACTGGGGTCATCTGCAAAGGCGAATGGGAAGGCAAGGAAACCCTTGGTCTGCGCCTCAACTGGGAAAAGCGTTACATCACGCTGGGCCCGGTGGCCACCCTCCTCGGCCTGGCCTTCAAGGCCTATGACCCGGACCATCTGCTGGGTGACAAGGAAGACCTGGGCATCAGCCTGGCACTGATCCCGACCGACACCGCCGGTGTTGAAATCGGCCGCCGTCACCTGCCATTGGGTGCCGCCTTCATGAATGGCCCGAACTCCGGCAAGGACGTATTCGTGCCGTTGGACTTCCTCATCGGCGGCCAGGAAATGCTCGGCAAAGGCTGGATGATGCTGATGAACTGCCTGTCGGTCGGGCGTTCGATCTCCCTGCCTGCGGTCGGCACCGGCGCGGCCAAGTTCACCAGCCTGGTAACCGGCCAGTACGCGCAGGTACGTGAGCAATTCAACGTGCCACTGTCGGCATTCGAAGGCATTCAGGAAGCCATGGCGCGCATCGGTGGCAACGCCTGGATGATGGACGCCGCCCGAATGCTGACCGCCAACGCGGTGGACCTTGGCGAGAAACCGTCGGTGCTGTCGGCGATTCTCAAGTACCACCTCACCGAACGCGGCCGCGAGTGCATCAGCCACGCCATGGATGTTCATGGCGGCAAGGCGATCATCATGGGGCCGAACAACTACCTCGGTCGCAGCTGGAACGGTGCACCCATCTTCATCACCGTGGAAGGCGCGAACATTCTCTCGCGCAACCTGATGATCTTCGGCCAGGGCGCCATTCGCTGCCATCCGTTCGTGCTCAAGGAAATGGCCCTCGCCGGTCGTGAAGACAAGGATCAGGCACTTACCGAGTTCGATGGCCTGCTGCTCAAGCACATCGGTTTCGCCGTAAGCAACGCCGCCAGCACGCTGGTGCTGAACCTCGGCTTCGGACACCTGGAACATTCGCCGGGGGACAAGCTCAGTCAGGGTTATTTCCGCGCACTCAATCGTCAGGCCGCCGCGTTCGCCATGCTCGCAGACCTGAGCATGATGCTGTTGGGGGGTGAACTGAAACGTCGCGAACGTCTGTCGGCGCGTCTTGGGGATGTGCTCAGCAACATGTACCTCGCCTCCGCCGCGCTCAAGCGTTACCACGACCTCGATTCGCCGGAGCACATGGCGCCACTGTTTACCTGGGCCATGGAAGAAAGCCTTGGTCAGTCGGAACGTGCGCTGGATGAATTGCTGAGCAACTTTCCGAACAAGGTATTGGGCTGCCTGTTGAGGGTGATCGTGTTCCCGTTTGGCCGTCGCCACAAAGGGCCATCGGACAAACTCGGCGCCGAAGTCGCCGCGGTAATTGGCCGTGCCAAGGGCGATCCAACCCTCGAAGAACTGCTCGGCGGTTGCTACCGTCCGCAATCGGCGGACGACGCAGTGGGGGCCCTGCAACACGCCTGCAACCTGTTGAACGCGGCGCAGCCGTTGCAGAAAAAACTACACATGGCGCTGAAAAGCGGTCAAGTCAAACCGGCTGCCGGGGAACACGTCATCGAAGCAGCGCTGGAGGCTGGGGTGTTGCAGCCGGTGGAAGCGCAGACCTTGCGTGAAGCAGAAACCGCGCGCCGCAAGGTGATCGATGTCGATGATTTCGACAAAGATGAACTGGCGCTGGCCGACGGAAAGGTCCGCTGATCCTGTAAAAAGGGGCGCAGGAGCTTTATACTCCCGCGCCCGTTTTGCTCTTGAGGACTTATCTCGTGTCCAACGTCGTTGCCGATCATCTTGTCTTGCTCGACCACCTGCGCAGCATCCTGGTCGCCGTAGGTGAGGCCGAACAGGTTCCCGAAGAAAGCCATGCCTTGTTCCTGGAGCGCTTTGACGAACTGCGTGCCTTGTTGCCGGTCGACCCGATCGAAAGCCAATACCTGGGCCAGGACATTCTGTGCCAGGTAATCACCCGCTATCCGCAAATCGCCCACCTGGTCCCGCGCGACCTGCTGTGGTACTTCGCCGGTGACTGTCTGCATTACATGCCCGATGATGAAATCGATTTGTACCAGTCACTGGAAGAGCGTCGTTTCGAAGCCGAACAGAACGACGAGCCTTTCGACTGGAATCAGGAAAAACAGCTGCTGGCGATGTCGAACCAGGACAGCAAGCACTGATCACCGATCAGAAATGCAAAAGGCCCGCATGGTTATTCATGCGGGCCTTTTTTGTGCAGTAGCCGAAGACGCCTTCGCGGGCAAGCCTCGCTCCTACAAGTAAAGCGCAATCCCTGTAGGAGCGAGGCTTGCCCGCGAAGAGGACCTTCAGAGCAACCCATCACTCTCAGGCAACTCATACTCCGCCGCGACCTTACCCGCCTTCCCCGGCTTGCCCAACGTCGGCTCTTTCTCCAGGCACTCCACCAGATAATCGATAAACACCCGCAACTTCGGCGGCAAATACCGCGTCGGCGAATGCAACAACCAGGCGCCGCCATGGTAGGACGCGAGGAACGTCCAGTCCGGCAGCACTTGCACAATCAAACCCTGCTCCAACGCATAACGCGCCGTGAAGTACGGCAGACTGCCAATCCCGATGTGCTGCAACACCGCACCCAGTCGCACGCCCGTGTGATTCGCCGCATACCGCCCGCGTACACCGACCGTCACAGCCTTGGTGCCTTTCTTGAATTTCCAGCGTGCATCGCTCGGGGTTTCACCCAGGTAGATGCAGCTATGGTTGAGCAAGTCATGGGGATGCGTCGGCGTGCCATATTCCGCAAGGTACTGCGGTGTTGCGCAGAGCAAATGGTCGATGGTCAGCAACTGCCGCCCGACCAATCCAGCGGGTGGTCGATCGGTAATGCGAATCGCCAGATCAACGTTATCGTCGATCAGATCCACCTGCCGATCCTCAAGCAACAGCTCCACATCCACTTTGGGATAACGGCGCAGAAATTCCGGCATATGCGGGTGAATCACAAATCGGCCGACCGCCTTGGGCACACTGACCCGCACCAGCCCTTCCGCTTCATGGGTGAACTGCCCGCTGATTTCCATCACTGACTTGGCCGCACTGACCATTTCCTGGCAGCGCTTGAACACCTCTTCGCCACCGTCGCTCAACCGCAGTTTACGTGTGGTTCGCTGCAGCAGACGCGTGGCCAGCGCTTTTTCCAGACGTGAAATGCTGCGACTCACCGCCGAGGGTGAGGAGCCCAATTGGCGAGCCGCTTCGGAAAAACTGCCGGTCTCGACAACCTTGACGAAGATCGCCATTTCACCCAGCAGTGGAAGTGGAAGATTTATGCTCACAGCGCAACAGTCCTTTGATGTTTGAACGGATTATCACGCAATTCCACGCTTCATATAATAAAAATAGAAACTTTAATGAGGACATGGAATATGACGCTTCGCCTCTTTTTCCATAGTGATGACCTCAAGGCCAATGTGGAAGTCCTGGATTGCACGCCCCAGGAGAACGAATTTGCAGTGGTGCTGCGCGCCACGTTGTTTCACCCCCAAGGTGGCGGTCAGCCTTGCGATACCGGCTGGATCGGCGAAAGCCAGGTGCTGCGCGTGGTGCAGGACCCGGACCGGATCATTCATTTCGTCGACCGCCCGGTGAAACCGGGCATGACCCAGATTCGTATTGACGAGCAACGTCGCCAGTTCAATTCGCGTATGCATTCGGCCGGTCACCTGATCGGTCACTTTGTCCAGGCGCTGGGCTGGATGCCGATCAAGGCTCATCACTGGCCGGGCGAAGGACGCGTGCAATTCAAACCCGCGGAGTCGGCAAAAGAGGTGGATGCCGAGATCCTTCAGCACGGCATCGAGCAATGGGTTGCCCATGATCTGCCACGCCTGACGTCGATGCGCGAAGGCGCCCGGGAAATCGGTTTCGGTGAACTGCCCGCCTACGGCTGCGGCGGCACCCACGTACGTAGCCTGAAGGATTTGGGCACGGTCACGATCGCTTCCCTTTCACTGAAAAAGGGAACGCTGTCAGTCCACTACAGCGTGGATTGAACTTTCCGGCGATGCCGTCCCCGTCATCGCCTGACGCCCGGGGGAGCCCGCGTTCGCGGGCTCTGTTGACTATCTGATAGATGGACCTAAGACATGATGCTTGACGTCGAGCGTCTCGATGAGACGTGCATAAAAAAACTGGCCAACGAAGAAGTCCTCGCCATCCGCGTCAAAGGCCTGTTGCCCCGGCCGCTGGCGATTCAGATTGGCGACAAGATCCTCGCCCCGGGTTTCGAAGGCTATATCAATGCGCCGAGCATCGGCCGCATCGGCATGGCGTTTTATGAGGCGGAAAACCAGCCGCTGCTGATCGAGGATTATTTCGAGCATGCCTCGCGCAATATCGCGGAGTTGCGCAAACGTTGCGCGCCCTACTCGTCCCCGGTCGACACCCTGCGCTGCATGCTCGATGAGTCCTGGCCGGCGGGTGCGCATCTGGAAAATCTCTATGGTCGCAAGATGTATGTCGGGTTGTCCCGGGTCGTGAAACCGGGTGTGTGCTTCCTTGCCCACCACGACATTTTCGCCAAGGACGCCCCGGACAGTTACCAGGCCAGAAGCCTGGAAGCGCAGTTCGCTTGCAACGTTTACCTGAACATGCCCACCGAGGGCGGCGCGCTGCAGATGTGGGACCACGACATTTCTCCGGATCGATTCGACGAAATGCGTGGCGACAGCTACGGCATCGACCCGGCCCTGCTCGGGACTCCGACCCTGGAGATTCGTCCTGAGCCGGGTGATTTCATCATGTTCAATTCGCGCTGCATGCACTCGGTAACTCCGGGCGTAGCGGATCCGCGATTGAGCCTTTCGTTCTTTGTCGGCTATCGCGGCAATGCTTCACCCCTAACTTTTTGGAGTTGAGATGTTTTCGAATTACCTGGGCGAGTTCCTGGCGCTGGCGACCATTCACTTTCTGGCTGTGGTCGCACCGGGACCGGACTTCGCGGTGACCATCCGCCAAAGTGTGCGTTTCGGCCGACTGGTAGGGATTTGCACGGCGCTGGGCATTGGTGCGGGGATTTCCGTGCACGTGCTTTACACCCTGCTCGGGGTCGGGGCGCTGATGCACACGACACCTTGGTTGTTGACCGTGGCCAAGGTGGTGGGCGGCGCTTACATTTTGTACCTCGGTGTCAGCCTGTTGCGCAGTAAACCCAAGTCCGCGCTTGAAGGTGACAAGGTCGCGGAGGAGCCTGTCGTCGAGCAAACGCTGCTGAAGGCGTTCACCACCGGTTTTCTGACCAACGCGACCAACCCCAAGGCGACGCTGTTTTTCCTGGCGATTTTCACCACGATCATCAGCGCTACGACACCGATGAAGGTTCAGGCGCTGTATGGGGTGTGGATGTGTTTTGTGAACGCGCTGTGGTTCGTGATCGTCGCGCTGTTCTTTTCCAGTGCTCGGGTGCGATTGCTGTTCATGCGCATGGGGCATTGGTTCGAACGCACCATGGGGGTGATTCTGATTCTGTTCGCCGGGCGCCTGATTCTGTCGATGTAAAACCTGCGCCCATGCAAAAGGCCCGTTCAGTCAGACTGACGGGCCTTTTTCGTTTCTGCGCCGCTTTTGCATTTCTGTGCGACAGATCCCACTTCAGGACTCCCGTAACACTCGGTTACAGTGTTAGGTTGGAAACGTTTCTGTCTCATCAATCAGAAACTTCTCACAAACTGCCTGCAAAGGAATGCCCCCAGCAATGAATTTCTCACTCAAGCACCTGGCTGCGTCAACCCTGGTACTGGCCAGCCTTTCGTCATTCACCCTGTCAGCGCAGGCCAACATCACCCCGCAACAGAGCGCGACCATCCTCAAGACTTTCAGCGACGCATCGGTCACGGATTTCAGGCAGTTCCTGGGAGGCCTGGCCAAGAGCGACCTCGGAAAAACCGACGACCTCGGCCCGGCCATCAGCGCCTTCCTCGACAACAAGCCCCTTACGCCAGAACAACAGAACGAAATCCATCGCCTGCTTGGCCTCTATGCACGGGTGAAATACGGCGCCGCTGCCACCGAGACCTTGCGCGAACTGGTGGCCATCCCGACCTTCCGCGTCGACGGCGTTGACCAGCACGACAACCCCGAATTCATCAAGATCGCTGACAAGATCAAGGGCCTGGCCCAAGCCTTCAACCTGAATTTCCGAAACATCGACAATCGCGTCTATGAAATCACCCTTGAGGGCAGCAGCGATGAAGTCGTGGGTATTCACGCCCATGCCGACGTAGTGCCCGTAACACCGGAAAACTGGGTTCTGAAAGACGGCACCAAACTCGATCCGTTCAAAGTCACCCTGATCGGCGATCGCATGTATGGTCGGGGCACTGAGGATGACAAGAACGGCATCGTGGTAGCGCTTTATGCCATGAAGATCATCAAGGAAGAGAAGCTGCCGCTGGCGCGCAATTTCAAGCTGCTGGTCGACACCACTGAGGAAACCACCGGCGACGCCATTCCTTATTACTTCGAACACAACCCGACACCTAACTACAACCTGGCACTGGATGGCGGCTACCCGGTGGTGATTGCCGAGAAAGGTTACGGCACCGTGATGGCGAATTTCCCCAAGCGTAAAGCCGAGGGCAAAGGCGCGGAAATCATCTCGATGACTGGCGGCCTGGCCACCAATCAGATCCCGTCGGCTTCCGTCGTCACTCTGTTGAGTGAGAACCCTGCCGAATTGGCCGCCAGTTTGCAGAAGGCTGGCGCCGATTATGCCAAGCGCAATGGCGGCAACTTCGACGTAACCGCCAAGGTCGATGGCAAGGACGTCAAACTGACGATCACCGGCGTTTCCGCCCACTCCTCCGAGCCCGAGTCCGGCGTCAACCCGGTAGCCCGGACGCTCGACTTCATCCACAGCCAGGATGGCAAGGTCGCGCTCAAGCACAACCACTTCACCGATGCTGCCCGCTACGCTGCGGACAACTGGGGGCTGGATTACCTGGGTGGCAAATTGGCAGTCGGTTTTTCTGATGACTTCATGGGGCCGCTGACCACTTCCCTGACCTACGTCGCCATGGATGACAAAGCCTTCAAGCTCGCGGTCAACTTGCGGGTGCCGAAGGGCAGATCCCCTGAAGTGCTCAAGGCACAAATCGCCGAAAAACTTGGCGCCTGGAGCAAGAAGACCCACGTAGCGGTGGCCTTCGACTACTCGATCGCCGAACCGATGTACCGCAACCCTGAGGGTGAATGGGTCAAGGCCTTGCTCGCCGTGGCCAGCGAAAACCTGGGCATGGAACACAAGTACGGCACCTCCGCTGGCGCCACCTCAGTCCATGAACTGCCCAACGGCGTGCAATTCGGCCTGGCTCGGCCCGAGGTCAAGTACACAGGGCACACCGACAACGAGTTCAAGACCGTCGACCAGTTCCTGCTGGACCTGCAGATCGTGACGGAAATGATGGGGCGCATCGGGCAGTTGCCGAAGCTCTGATCGCTTTATCGGACCCGCTGTTGTAGCGGGTCCGACGCGTTGATCGCCTTGATTCCTACACAAACAAATAAAGGACCTTGAGGTCCTTTTTTATGAATGACGCACCAACAAAAACGCCGCTCATCACTGAGCGGCGTTTTCGTTAAATATGGAGCGGGAAACGAGACTCGAACTCGCGACCCCGACCTTGGCAAGGTCGTGCTCTACCAACTGAGCTATTCCCGCAAATGGCGTCCCCTAGGGGACTCGAACCCCTGTTACCGCCGTGAAAGGGCGGTGTCCTAGGCCACTAGACGAAGGGGACACGCTAACTGAAACACATGGTGTGTATTTCAGTGCCCAAATCCGCATCCGAAGATGTCGGCTCTGGCTTCACTCAACGCTGCCCGAAAGCAACGTTGCTTAAAATTGGAGCGGGAAACGAGACTCGAACTCGCGACCCCGACCTTGGCAAGGTCGTGCTCTACCAACTGAGCTATTCCCGCATATGGCGTCCCCTAGGGGACTCGAACCCCTGTTACCGCCGTGAAAGGGCGGTGTCCTAGGCCACTAGACGAAGGGGACACACGTACAACATTCACTCCTTACCGCGTTTCGCTGTGTGCTTTACGCTGTAAGTGGCGCGCATTCTATGGATGGATTGAGGGGTCGTCAACCCCCAGATATAAATTTATTTAAATCAATGACTTCGCCCCGCTTTCAGGCGTGATTCAGGCTTTTGCGCCTCCTGACCTCTGGCGACTATATTCTGGCAACCACCAAGACGTTATAGTCCGCCGCTCTAGATGATGGCAATGTGATTCACGGTGGCCAGCATTTATATAAGTAGAACGACGGCCGATATAAAGACAGCCACAACCGATTCAACTCGTCGAGCGGCCCTATGCGCCCAAATGCCAAGCCACTACACTCGATCGCGAACCCTATAAAGAGGTCTTACCGGTGACACCACTCATGATCACCCTGCTAGTCGTAGCCGGGATCGCACTATTGATCGCCATTGGCTACATGAACCATGTGGTGGAAAACAATAAGCTGGAAAGGGTCCGTACCAAGGTTGAACTCAATGATCGCCTGCGTCGCTGCGGCGAAATCACCGAGACCTTCCCCGGTCAGCTGATGACACCTGGGCTGAAGCTGCTGTTGACCCGCCTGGAGCTCAACGTCTGTCAGCGTTTGCTCAACCTGGAAAAAACCAGTTCCAACCTCAGGGCGCGGATTACCGAACTGGAAGCGTTGGCCGCTCAAGGTGAATCGATCCCGGTCAACAACCCGCCGGCACCGATCCAGACCGAAGCCAAGGCCAAGGACGTGCGTTTCCTGCTCGAAGCCCTGCACGGCCAAATCACCCGTGCCGCACAGGACGGCTACCTGCCGACCAACGAAGCCAAGCGCTGGATCCGCGAAGTGCGCCACATTCTGGTCCTGCTGCACATCGAGTTCTTCAACAACCTCGGTCAGCACTGCCTGCAACAAAACCAGCCAGGCCAGGCCCGCCTCGCTTTCGAACGCGGTGTGCAATACCTGCGAAAACAACAGGAACCCCAGGTCTACGCCGAACAACTCGAATACCTGGAAAAACTCTTGGCGCGCGCCAACGCCATGGTGATGGACAACATCGCAGCGGTTGAAAGCGAAGCGAACCAACTGAACGCAGGCCTCAAAGACGTCGAGGCGGATGCGGACTGGAAGAAGAAAGTGATTTACGACTGATCAGAAGAATTAAAGAAGCCACCGGAACAGGTGGCTTTTTTTTGGATTGGATTTGGTGGGTGAGTACAACCGGGAAAGATAGGTCGAGTGAAAGGCCGCCTTCGCAGGCCAGCTCCCACAGGTTTTGGTGTACATCTGCAAGTGATTGGCCGGCTGTCAGGCCGCCATCGCGGGCAAGCCTCGCTCCTACAATTGGATCGGCGTACATCCGCTTCTCACCACTCAATAGGCCGAGCGTTAGCTCGCCTGCTTTTGATCTTGATCTACCCGCCCCTTTCGGTAGGCTGAGTGGAGGTGTTCATCCGGGGAGTGGCGCGCAGCGCCGTTCGACGCAGTCGAACACGCTGCATGTAGGTCGTCGCGAAGCAGACCGGAGGGCAGTGTCCCCGGATGGATACCGGAGCGAAGGTACGCCGAGCCCAGGCGAGGGGCCGGACGCTTGGGGCGAGCCTTTTTGGGTACTTTTTTGGCGCTTGAAAAAAGTGCCTCGCCGTAAGGGCGAAACCGCCAGCCGCCGTTACCGCAGGAATGGATATGTACACCTGAAAGAGACAGGTCGGCTATCAGGCCGCATCGCGAGCAGGCTCGCTCCTACAGTAGATCTGTGTACATATGCGGGAAAAAGATCAGAGCCGAAAGTGCCCGACCATCCCTTTCAACTCAACCCCCAACTGCGCCAGCTCAATACTCGACGCCGCGTTCCCCCGCATCGCCAACGAAGACTGATCCGCACTCGCCCGAATACTCGTCACACTGCGATTAATCTCCTCGGCCACCGAACTCTGCTCCTCAGCGGCGGCCGCAATCTGCTGATTCATCTGCTGAATCAACGACACCGCCGCCGCAATACTCCCCAGCGCACTCTCGGTCTGCAACGCGTCACTCACCGCCAACTTCACCAGCTCACCACTGTTCTGAATCTGCTGCACCGACGACTGCGCCGCCGAACGCAAGGCACTCACCAGACGCTCAATCTCCTCGGTCGATTGCTGAGTTCGCTTGGCCAGCGCCCGAACCTCATCCGCCACAACCGCAAAGCCCCTGCCCTGCTCGCCGGCCCGAGCCGCCTCAATCGCCGCATTGAGCGCCAACAGATTGGTTTGCTCGGCAACGCTCTTGATCACACTGAGCACCGTGCCAATGTTCTGGATTTCCGCGCTCAAGCTCTCGATGCTCGAACTGGCCGAAGTCGCCGAGTCCGCCAACTGCTCGATCCGCGCCATGCTCTGACGCACCACCTGCTGACCACTTTCAACCTTGCCATCCGCCGTTTGCGCAGCCTGCGCGGCTTCCTCCGCGTTACGCGCAACGTCGTGCACCGTCGCCGTCATCTGATTCATCGCCGTGGCGACCTGCTCGGTTTCTTCCTTCTGGCTACTGACTTCCAGGTTGGTCTGCTCAGTCACCGCCGACAACGATTGAGCCGAACTCGCCAACTGCTCGATACCGGCCTGCAAACCACTGACGATGGTGCTCAGCCCCGCGCCCATCTGCTGCATGGCCTGCATCAACTGGCCGATCTCGTCACGGCGCGTCACTTCCACCGTCGCACTCAAATCACCCGCAGCGATCTGCTGCGCCACACGAATCACACTGCGCAACGGCGCCACGATCAACCGGGTAATCACCCACGCCGCAATCAACCCGACCAGCAACGCCAGCGCCGAGGAGCCGATGATCAGCATCGAGTTCTTTTTCAACTCGGCCTGTATCGACTGGTCTTCGGCGACATAGGCCTGATCGACCCGCTCCACCACTTGCGCAGCACGCTGATGCAGTTGCTCATAGACGGTTTTTTCCTGGGCCAACAGACCGGTGTACTCGGTCAGTTTCTCGCTGAAACTGTTGATGTGCCCCGCCACTTCATTGAGGACAGTCTGATAGCCCTCATCCTTGACCGTGGTTTTCAACTGCTCAGCCTGAACCTGCGCCTGATCGGCCTGTTCGATTTTGCCCTGGCCTGCGCTGTCGTCGCCTTTGCGGCTCTGGTCCAGACGCACACGCGCTTCGTTCATGGCCTGCAGCATAAGCCGCGACACCTGGCTGACCTGATTGGCCTGCTCGATGAACTGCCCACCGTCCTTGCCCTCGGACTCTTTCAAGGTATAGGCGCCGTCATCGGCAAGCCCTGCTTGCAGGACATCAAGGTTGTTGGCCACGCTGGACACCGACCAACTGGCCATTTCCAGGGCCAGGTCCTTGGCCTGACTCAGCGAGACGAACTCGTCGAAGGCCTTGCGATAAGCCCCCAAGGACTGCTCGACGTCGTTCATCACCGGCACGTTGGCCGCTGATGCCGCCTTGAGCTGCGTCGCCAGGGCGATCAGGCCATCAACACCCTCGTGCAGCGCATCGACGGTTTTCGGGTTGCCGTGCAAGGCGTATTCCTGCTCAAGCAATCGCACCTTGAGTAAACCGTTATTGAGCGACGACATCTGCTTAAGCCCGTCGAAGCGATGACTGATGGTTTGCAGGGACCAAACGCCGATGGCTGCCACCAGGGCCGTCAGCAGCAGCACCAGTACAAACCCGACACCCATTTTTTTTGCCATACCGAGGTTGGCAAAACGTCCTTGCACGGCCGAAATCATTGCACTTAGTCCCCTGACATAGTCTGTTGACGCAGATTCGCAACGGGCATACGCCAGCACAAGTCTCTGGCGTCGGAATAATGGCAAAAAGCTACGCCCACGTCGTTTTCAGAACGCTTTAGGTCGATTCGCAGCGGTCGCCTGAAAAAATGCCCGGGCCCGAGGATCGCAGGCATAAGCCACGTTGATGCGCTGCCAGTCACTAACCTGGCCGTCAGGACTGAATGCCGTGGCGGAAGACAGCAGCACACCGAAGCGCCGGGCCTGTTTGCGCACCTGAGCGTAGTCGGACATCCGCGACCGCGCCCAAATGAACAGGCCGCCGGCCGGCTTGCCGAAAACCTCCCACTCGGCGTCTTCGAGCACTTGCAGGGCCGCCTCTCTGTCCGTGTTCAAACGCTGACGCTGACGCTGGACCAGTTTGCGGTACGCGCCGCTGGCCAACAGACACGTCAGCACCGATTCGCAGAACCGTGAGGCGCCCATGCTGCTGATCATCTTGACCTCGGCCAGTTGCGCAACTATCTCGTCACGGGCCACGACAAAGCCAACCCGCAATGAGCTGCTGAGGGTTTTCGAGTAGCTGCCGACGTAGATCACGTTGTCATCGATACCCAACGCAGCGAGGCGGGTGCCGGGGCCGCTGTGCAAATCCGCATAGACGTCATCTTCAATCACCAGCACGCCATGGGTTTTGGTCAGCTGCATAATCTGCTGCGCCACCACAGACGCCAGGCAGCTGCCCGTCGGGTTGTGGTAGAAGCTGTTGATGAACAGCGCTCGGGGTCCGTGCTTGAGCAACAGCGCTTCAAGCTGCGCCGTGTCGGGCCCACGCGGGGTACGCGGCACTTCGATCATCGTCACACCGTGCAGCCTGAGCAGGTCGAACAACAGTGGATAGCCCGGACTTTCCACCACCACGCAATCACCCGGTTTGAGCAAGGTGCGCACGATCAGGTCGAGCCCATGACTGGCACCTGCGGTGGTCAGAATACGGTTTTCGTCCACCTCGATACTGAGCTGTTTAAGGCGCTTGAGGATCTGCACACGCAGGGCTGGCAGGCCCCATGACGTGCTGTAGTTGAACATCCCGGCCATGTCGGTACGGCTGACCTGACGAATCGCGTAGCTCAGGTCGTCCGTTTCACGCCAGCTTTCGGGCAGTCCGCCACAGCCTAATAAAAGTTTGCCCGAGAGGTCGCCCTGCTTCACTTCCGCCCCTTCGAACCAGAGGCATTCCTGTTGCCCCTGAGCGGCCAGCGCCGGTGTGGCGACAATGAAACCGGCGCCATGCCGCGAAGCCAGCACGCCTTGAGTCACCAGGCGCTCACAGGCTTCGACGACGCTGGACTGACTGAGCAGATTGTCCCGCGCGATTTGCCGCGCAGAAGGTAAACGCGTCCCTGGCAGCACCTCGCTCTGACGGAGCCAGACGGCCAGCGCGTCGACGATTTGCTGTACGACCGGCACCAATGCCTGTCGATCGATTCTCAATTCCATGAGCAAGCAAACTCCTGTCCATTTGCGGGGAGCAGTTAATCACAGGTGCGCTTGATCGGATGTGCGACAACGCCGCCAAAACCCTCGGTTCTAACCATTTGAAACACACTTGTCCGGCTCTTTCACGGCGCCATGAAAAAGCCCTCACGTATGCGGGCTTTTTCCTACAGGGCAAACCTTGATTGTTCAGAACGCCGTGACACCACCGTCCACTGCCAGCGAGTGACCGGTCGTAAACGCCGCGCCATCGCTGCACAGATACAGCACCGCGCTGGCGATTTCCTCGACCTTGCCGATGCGGCCGACCGGGTGCATGGCGTTGGCGAACTCGCCCTTCTTCGGGTCCGCTTCATAGGCACGTCGGAACATGTCGGTGTCGATCACCGCCGGGCAGACCGCGTTCACGCGAATCTTTTTCTTGGCGTATTCGATTGCCGCCGACTTGGTCAGGCCAATCACCGCATGTTTCGACGCCGCGTAAATGCTCATCTTCGGCGCAGCACCGAGGCCCGCCACCGAAGCGGTGTTGACGATCGCGCCACCACCCTGGGCCAGCAGCAATGGCAGCTGGTACTTCATGCACAGCCAGACGCCTTTGACGTTAACGCCCATGATCGCGTCGAACTCATCGATCGTGCCTTCAGCCAGTTTGCCTTTCTCGATCTCGATGCCGGCGTTGTTGAAGGCATAGTCCAGACGGCCGTAGGTATTCACCACCTCATCCATCAGATTTTTTACATCGCTTTCCACCGTGACGTTGCAACGCACGAAGGTCGCTTCGCCGCCCGCCGTACGAATCAGTGCCACCGTGCCTTCGCCCCCAGCCGTGTCCATGTCGGCCACCACCACTTTCAACCCTTCAGCGGCGAATGCCTGGGCTGTCGCGCGGCCAATACCGTTGGCAGCGCCGGTCACAACAGCGACCTGGCCGGAAAACGTCATGCTCATTGTTATGTCCTCGAAGAGAAGGATGCGGGGGATCACGTGTTCGCAGTCTAGCCACAGGGGTGAGTGAGACGGCAGCACTATCAGAAGCCCGGTTGGGCGACCATGAGTTGCAGTGATAAAACTGCGGAACTGACTATCACTGCACTGGATCGATGTGCATTCGCCGCATCAGCCAAACTTGCGGCATCGGTCATGAAGGTCTATCAACAAAGCTTCATTCATCTTGAGTGCCAGTCATGACTACCCAGACCAATCGCCAGTTCCTGCTCGCCAAACGTCCGGTGGGCGCGGCAACCCGCGAGACCTTTACCTATCAAGAAGTGCCAGTCGGCGAACCGGCTGCGGGTCAGATCCTGGTCAAAAACGAATACCTGTCCCTGGACCCGGCCATGCGTGGTTGGATGAACGAGGGCAAGTCCTACATTCCGCCGGTCGGTATCGGCGAAGTCATGCGCGCATTGGGTGTAGGCAAAGTCGTTGCCTCGAACAATCCCGGGTTTGCGGTCGGGGACTATGTCAACGGTGCCTTGGGCGTACAGGATTATTTCATCGGCGAGCCACGAGGTTTCTACAAGGTCGATCCGAAACTGGCACCGCTGCCGCGTTACCTGTCAGCGTTGGGCATGACCGGGATGACGGCGTACTTCGCGCTGCTCGATGTCGGCGCCCCCAAGGAAGGTGACACCGTGGTGCTGTCCGGCGCGGCCGGTGCAGTGGGCAGCATTGCCGGGCAGATCGCCAAGATCAAAGGCTGCCGCGTGATCGGCATCGCGGGCGGCGCGGACAAGTGCAAGTTCCTGATCGACGAACTGGGGTTTGACGGCGTCATCGACTACAAGAACGAAGATGTGCATGCGGGCCTGAAGCGTGAATGCCCGAAAGGTGTCGACGTGTATTTCGATAACGTGGGCGGCGATATTCTCGACGCGGTTCTGGGTCGCCTGGCCATGAAGGCGCGGGTGGTGATTTGTGGCGCGATCAGCCAGTACAACAACAAGGAAGCGGTCAAAGGCCCGGCCAACTATTTGTCATTGCTGGTCAACCGTGCGCGAATGGAAGGCTTTGTTGTGATGGATTACGCCGCGCAGTTCGCCGCCGCCGGACAGGAAATGGCCGGGTGGATGGCCAAGGGGCAGCTCAAGAGCAAGGAAGACATTGTTGAAGGGCTGGAGACGTTCCCGGAGACGCTGATGAAATTGTTCAGCGGCGAGAATTTCGGGAAGTTGGTGTTGAAGGTATAAAAGCTTCGCGGGCAAGCCTCGCTCCTACAGGTACGGTGGTGCACTTGTAGGAGCGAGGCTTGCCCGCGAATGGTTTGAGCAGTCGCTGCTTAAGCCAGCTCGGCCACGACTGCTGCCAACGCCTTGGCCGGATCAGCCGCCTGGCTGATCGGACGACCAATCACCAGATAATCAGAACCGGCATCCAGCGCCTGACGCGGGGTCAGAATGCGGCGCTGATCGTCCTGCGCGCTGCCGGCCGGACGAATCCCCGGGGTCACCAGTTGCAGCGACGGGTGCGCCGATTTCAGGGCCTGGGCTTCGAGGGCCGAGCACACCAAACCGTCCATTCCGGCTTTTTCCGCCAGAGCGGCCAAGCGCAGCACCTGCTCTTGTGGCTCGATGTCCAGACCGATACCCGCCAGATCTTCACGCTCCATGCTGGTCAGCACAGTCACGCCGATCAACAGCGGCTTCGGACCGGTACGCTGATCGAGCACTTCACGGCAGGCGGCCATCATGCGCAAACCGCCGGAGCAGTGCACATTGACCATCCACACGCCCATTTCCGCCGCTGCCTTGACGGCCATGGCAGTGGTGTTCGGGATGTCGTGGAACTTGAGGTCCAGGAACACTTCGAAGCCCTTGTCCCGCAGGGTGCCGACGATTTCCGAGGCGCAGCTGGTGAACAGTTCCTTACCGACTTTGACCCGGCACAGCTTCGGGTCCAACTGGTCGGCCAGCTTCAGTGCGGCGTCACGGGTGGGAAAATCCAGGGCGACGATGATAGGAGTCTGGCAGACGGACATGAGCGGGCTCTCAGGCAGGACGAAATCGGCGCGCATTGTAGCGGAACCAGCGCCACTGCGGGACCCGATGATCGGTAAATCGTCCCGAAGGCTCAAGCAAGACTAGCCCTTGCGCCGATTGTGTCGAGTTCGATACACACACGACACGCCCACAACACCCTTCCTAGCTACCCTCGGCAGCCGCAACACGTCCTTACAGCACTTCCAGCCTGCGGGCTGGACGCCTATGCTGGAACCACAACCTCGCAGCCCATCTTTGTGGTTGGCAGCCTACCTGGCAGATGAACGCACGCATGCACAGCACCCCAGCACCTCTGAACGACGATCAAAAAGCGCCCGGTGACGACAAACGCTGGAGCATTCGCGCCCTGATCGTCGACGATGACGTCCCGATCCGCGAACTGATGATCGACTACCTGGCCCGGTTCAACATTCACGCCAGCGGCGTCACCGACGGCGCCGCCATGCGCCTTGCGCTGCAAGCGGAGCATTTCGACGTGGTGGTGCTCGACCTGATGCTGCCCGGCGAAGACGGTTTGTCGCTGTGTCGCTGGCTGCGCGCCGAATCGGACATTCCGATCCTGATGCTCACCGCGCGCTGCGAACCCACCGACCGGATCATCGGCCTGGAACTGGGTGCCGATGACTATATGGCCAAGCCCTTCGAGCCACGGGAATTGGTCGCGAGAATTCAGACCATTCTGCGTCGTGTGCGCGACGATCGCACCGAACAGCGTGCGAATATTCGCTTCGACAACTGGCGCCTGAACAGCGTGCTGCGCCAACTGATCGCCGCCGATGGCCTGGTGGTGCCGCTGTCCAACGCCGAATTCCGCCTGCTTTGGGTGTTCATCGAACGTCCGCGTCGGGTGCTCAGCCGCGAACAACTGCTGGACGCTGCCCGCGGTCGTTCGATTGAAGCGTTTGATCGCAGCATCGACCTGCTGGTCTCGCGCCTGCGCCAGAAACTCGGCGATGACCCGAAAGCCCCGCAATTGATCAAGACCGTTCGCGGTGAGGGTTATCTGTTCGACGCGAGAGACATCGGCTGATGCGGGCGCGCTTCGATACGCTGTTCGGCCGCCTGTTTGGCGTGCTGCTGCTGGCGATCATCCTCGCGCACCTGTTGGCGTTTGCCTGGTTTCACCATTACGGCCCACCACCGCCTCCACCGCCGCCGGCGTTTTCCGAAGGCATGGACAGGCAGCGCCCGCCGATGGACCCGCGCTTTGAAAACCGGCCGCCGCGGCCGTGGTTTGGTGGTCCCTTGGTACCGCTGACATTCCAGTTTGTCACGTTGATCATTGCCGCCTGGTACGGCGCTAAACTGTTGAGTCGGCCAATCCAGCGCCTGAGTGACGCCGCCGAACGCTTGAGCGAAAACCTCGACAGCGCGCCGCTGGACGAGTCCGGCCCACGGGAAGCACGGCAAGCGGCTTACACCTTCAATTTGATGCAGAAACGAATTATCGAGCAGGTGCAGCAGCGCTCGCGGATGCTCGGCGCGGTGTCCCACGACCTGCGCACGCCGCTCTCTCGCCTCAAGTTACGGCTGGAACAGATTGAAGACGACAACCTGCAGGGCCAGATGCGCCAGGACCTGGATGACATGATCAGCATGCTCGACGCCACCCTTACGTATTTGCACGAACAGCGCGCCAGCGAAGCCGGGCAATGGATGGATGTGCAAGCGCTGGTCGAATCCTTGAGCGAAAACGCCCAGGACCAGGGCGCCGATGTCCAGGCCAGCGGCCACTGCGCGCCGCTGCAAGTGCAGCCGATGGCCTTGCGCTCATGCATCAACAACCTGTTGGACAACGCCCTGCGCTATGCCGGGCAAGCGCTGATCACTCTCGAAGACAACCGCGAGCAACTGGTGATCCGCGTCATCGACCACGGCCCGGGGATTGCGGCGGACAAACGTGAAGCGGTGTTCGAGCCGTTCTTTCGGCTGGAAGGTTCGCGTAATCGCAACTCGGGGGGTGTCGGCCTGGGCATGACCATCGCTCGCGAAGCGGTGGAACGGCTGGGCGGGCAGTTGAGCCTGGAAGAAACGCCCGGGGGCGGTCTCACCGCCGTCATCCGCTTGCCCCGCACTTAAGTCACACACATCCCCTGTAGGAGCGAGCCTGCTCGCGAAAGCGGTCGATCATTCAACATTGATATCGACTGACCTACCGCTTTCGCGAGCAGGCTCACTCCTACAGGGTCGGGGTCTGGCCTGAGACTTGTGTACCACTCGGTACAAACCCCACACACCCACGACACCTTGCCCCCTGACGCTGCATAAGCCGGTGCACCCGCCGGTTTCCCATTCCAGGGAGTGAGTCCAATGATCGGTAGCGTCGGCAATTACACGAGCTATACCAGCACCAGCAGCACCACAACCAACAGCGCCTGCAGCCAGCAATTCCAGAAAGAACTGTTCGCCAAACTCGACAGCAACAGTGACGGCGCGGTGGATCAAGACGAGCTTAAAAGTGCCGTGTCGCAGAAAACCGACGACGGTCTTCTGGTCAGCCTGAGCAAAAATTTCGGCGACCTGGACAGCGACGACAGCGGCAGCCTGAGCAGCGAGGAAATGGCGGCGATGGCACCCCCTTCTCCGCCACCGCCGCATAACCTGGCACCTAACACAGAACTGGCTGATGCGCTGCTTAGCGCCCTGGACACCGACGGTGACGGTGCCATTAGCAGTGACGAACTGAGCACGGGCCTGACCAGCGCTGGCAGCAGTGCCGACAGCACAGAAATTTTCTCGGCCCTGGACAAGAACGAAGACGGCACCGTCAGCGAGGACGAACTCGCCGCCAGCCTCCCCCCCGCCGCCACAGCAGGTGTCCAGCGAAGAATTGTTCAGCCAGCTTGATGCGGACAGCGATGGCAGCGTGACCGCCACCGAATTGAGCAGCGCGTTGCAGGCCAGCAACAGCACTTCATCGACCAGCACCGACACCAGCGCCGCGTTGCTCAAAGTGCTGGACAGTGACAGCAGCGGCGGAGTCAGCAGCGATGAACTGAAAGCGGCGCTGCAAGCAGGTCGCGAGAAAACCAGTGACGAGTTCAACGTCAATGAAGCGTTGAACAAAATGATCGCCAATCTGACCAAGCAGTATTCGCTCGATAACGTGGCGACGGTGGGCCAATACCTGAACGTCGCAACCTAAATCAAAAGCTTCGCGGGCAAGCCTCGCTCCCACAGGTCATTTGCTCGACGCATCGTCCGCGCATATGACCTGTGGGAGCGAGGCTTGCTCGCGAAGAGGCCCTCAGCCCCACCGAAAATCTTAGGGCCGGCGATCGTCTACCCGCGCATGACTCTTGCTCCAGTCCGTCAACAGACTGTACGCAACCGCCAGCAACGTAGGCCCGATGAACAAGCCGATAAACCCAAACGCAATCAACCCGCCAAACACGCCCAGCAACACGATCACCAACGGCAAATTCCCGCCCCGGCTGATCAGGTACGGCTTAAGCACATTGTCGACGCCGCTGATAATGAACGTGCCCCAGCACCCGAGGAACACCGCCATCCCGTACTCGCCTTTCCAGGCCAGCCACGCGGTGGCCGGAATCCACACCAACGGTGGCCCCATCGGAATCAGGCTGAGCATGAAGGTCACGATGCCAAGCACCAGCGCCCCGGGCACCCCGGCAATCAAGAACCCGATCAACGCCAGAACCGCCTGCGCCGCCGCTGTGCCGATCACCCCGTTCACCACCCGCTGCACGGTCCCGGCCACGAGTTCGATGTAGTACCCGGCGCGATCACCGATCAAACGTTCCAGCAAGCCATGGACAAACGCCGCCAGCCGCGGCCCATCGCGATAAAAGAAGAATACAAAGACGATGCTCAATGTCAGCTCGAGAATGCCGCCGCCAATCTGCGCGCTGCGAGCCAGCAGCCAGTTGCCGACCTGCCCCAGATAAGGTTTGATCGCCACCATCATCGCCGCACCTTGCTGATCGATGCTGTTCCAGATCACGACCAACCGCTCGCCAACCAAAGGAACACCACCCAGCCAGGTCGGCGCTTCCGGCAAACCGTCCATCTGCACATCCTTGATGAACGCCGTGGCATCACGCACATGGTCCGCCAGGTTGAACCCAAGCCACACCAGCGGCACCGCCACCAATAACATCCAGCCGAGGGTCAGCAACGCCGCTGCCAGAGACTCCCGGCCGTTGAGCCAACGGGTCAGCAAACGCATCAGCGGCCAACTGGCAAACGCCAGCACTGCGCCCCAGAACAGCGCCGACCAGAACGGCGCCATCACCCAGAAGCTCGCGCCAAACAGCACCAGGAGCAGGATCTGCACCAACAGCCGATCGTTATTGGGCATGTGAAGTCTCGAAAGAATCAGTCAGAAAAAAATAGGCGAACGCACCGGGCGCGTCCGCCTGACAAAGCTTATCGCAACAGTTCGATGTGCAGGCCAGAGCCTTCGACGTTGCCAGCTTCCATCCGTGCCGCACGCACGCCCTGCCCGATCAGCGCCTGTCGCCAGGCTTCGGCCTTGGCTCCGGAAACACTGACCCGCAACGTGGTGTCGAGGTTCAAGCCACGAGAAATCAAGCGCAGCCAGGTGTCATCGGGATCAGCGCTCAACTTCGGAAAATCGAGTTCACCGGTGCTTTTGAGCTCCCGCAGCAAGGTCGCCGAGGTCGGTAGCAAATCGCCTAGCGGGGCAGCAGCGTCGAACTGCTCGACGTGGAGATAGGCTTTGCGATTGCCGCGAGTGATGCTGTAAAGCGCCACCAGCGTATTGTCCTGAGGTGCCGCAAGACGCAACAGCAAGTACGCCTGTTGATCGTCGGCACCGTACAACTTGGCGTTGCCAAAGACATCATTGGCCCAGAGGCTGCTTTCACCGCAATCACGCGCCTGACACCAGAACAGCAATCCGGCGCCCTGCTTCTGCAAGGCTTCACGGGCGGCGGTGAAGGCATCGGTTGAAGAATGCTCCGGCGGCAACTCGTAGGTCACCGACGTCGCCGTTCCCCGGGCGCTGACCTGACCATCGAAGCGCAACTGTCCACTGATTTTACGGATCGAACCCAGCGGATAAATCCGCTCAAGCTCGGCGCCCGGGCGATAGTCGACGATCTGCGCATCGGCCATACGCGGCACGATCGGCAAGTCCTGACTGCCCGGGACATCGGCGGCAAACAAAAAGGGACTGAAACAACACAGCGCAAGCACACTGAATGAACGCATGGATAGACTCATCGGATCAGCATGGCCTGGGCACCCTTGACGACACTGGCATCATCGATGCGCTCGGGCACCAGCAAACCTCGCTGGATCGCCGGACGTGCTTCCATGGTCGCCATCCAGCGCTGCAAGGCCGGCAAACCGTCAACCTCGACACCGGACCACTCATGGCCACGCACCCAAGGAAAGGTGGCGATGTCGGCAATGCTGTATTCGCCCGCCAGAAACTCCGCGGCTTGCAGGCGCGTATCGAGCACTTCATAGAGGCGGCGGGTTTCATGTTGATAGCGGTCGATGGCACCCTGAAGTTTTTCCGGGAAGTAGCGGAAAAACACATTGGCCTGGCCCTGCATCGGGCCGATTCCACCCATCTGGAACATCAACCATTGCAGGACGACCGAGCGCCCCTTTGGGTCTTTGGGCAGCAGTTTGCCGCTCAGTTCAGCGAGGTAAATCAGGATGGCGCCGGATTCGAACACGGCAAAATCGCCGTTGGCGCGGTCGACAATCGCCGGAATCCGGCCATTGGGATTGATCTTGAGGAAGTCCGGTGACTTCTGTTCCTTTTTGTCGAAACTCAAGGCGTGCACCGTGTAGGGCAGGCCGAGTTCCTCGAGCACGATAGAGACCTTGTGGCCATTCGGGGTCGCAGCGGTGTAGAGATCTATCATGGTTGTCTCCCATTTCAACCCGCCCAGCCTCGACAGTTGCCCGGCGCAAGTCAAGGAACGGCGAAAAACCGATTGAAACAGTCTGCGACAAGGTCGGCGCCGGGTTCGTCATTCAGGTGCAAATGATGGCCGCCTGGCAGCTGTTCACGGCTAAAGGGTAGACGCTCCAGCAGTTCGGGATGTTTGGCGAGCATGCCGTCAGCTGCAACCACTAATAAAGCAGGACAATTGACCCGCTGGACGAAGGCCATCGCCTGCTCGGTCGTAAGACGCAGCGGCGACGGCAGCGTGAGACGGTTGTCGGTGCGCCAGGTGTAACCGCCCGGCACTGGCATGAGTCCACGCTGAGCCAACAGCTCGGCGGCTTGACGACTGACCGCCACCAGGCCTTTCATTCGTGCCTCGATGGCGCGGTCCAGCGTGCTGTAGACCGGTTTGCGTTTTTCCCGCAAATCCAGCTGCGCTTGCAGGGCCATGCCCATGCGTTCGGCGGCATTTTCGCCTTTGTCTGTAGGAGGAATGATGCCGTCGATCAACGCCAGATGCGTGACGCGTTCCGGCATCGACCCGGCGATGATCAACGAAGCGATCGCGCCCATGGAGTGCCCCATCAGTGCAAAACGCTTCAGGCCCAGCTGTTCGGCGACTTGCAGCACGTCGTGGGCGTAGTCCCACATCGCATAACCGGCCCCGGTCGGGCGATGCCCGGAATGACCGTGACCGGCCATGTCGAGGGCGATGATGCGCAGGCCAATGAGCTTCGGCGCCAGCCGGGCGAAGCTGTTGGCATTGTCCAGCCAGCCGTGCAAGGCGATCACCGGCAAGCCGTCTTCAGGGCCGAACAGATGCGCGGCCAGCTCGATGTGCGGCAGGCTCAGGCGAACTTCTTCGACGACGTGGCTCATGCGCAATCCTGCTGGCGACGACCTTCCCAGCGGCTGAACAGGTTTTTCAGCAGCGTGGCGGTGTCTTGCGGACGTTCGAGGGGGAACATGTGGCCACCGGGCATGGTCAGGGATTCACCCAGCGGCATACGCCCCACGGAGCTTGCGTGATGACGCATCACCACCCGGCTCTTGTGCCCGCGAACCACCGCCAGCGGCACTTTCAACTGCCGTGCCTGGCCCGGACTGGTGTGCGGGACGCCACGGTAGATGCTGATTTCCGTAGCCGGGTCGAAACGCAGGCGCAGCTTGTCGCCGACTTTTTGCAAACCGTGTTGCAGGTAAGCGTCGAAGCACTCCGGATCAAAGCTGCGGAACAGGGTTTTGCCGGCGAAATAAAGTCGCGCCGCTTCCAGATCGGCGAACTCTTCCCGTCGCCCCAGCGTGCGGCCGGCCGGGGTCAGACGGTCAATGAATCCGAAGCGCTTAGCCGCGCGGATCACCCATTGATCGGCACGGGTCAACACCGGCGAATCGAGCATCACCACGCCGCGATACAGTTCAGGGCAACGCAACGCCGCGTGCAGGTGCAGCACGCCACCGAAGGAATGGCCGACGCCCCAGACCGGTTCCGGTTGTTGTTTGAGGTGATGAATCAGCTCATCCACCAGGTTGCGCCAATTGTCGTCCGCCGGGAAACGCGGATCGTGGGCGTGCTGTTCCAGATGCGTCACCTGATACTCGGGCGCCAGCGCCGCGAACAATTTGCCGTAGGTGCCCGAAGGAAAGCCATTGGCGTGAGCGAAAAATATCTGTTGCGACATACCGGCAAATCCATGAGCGAGAACAGGGGTTGATTGTCCGTAAGACGCGAGGCTGCGGCAATGACTGTAAGTGCCAGGAATGATGACAGTCCGGTCAGGGGCATGTCGCAAGACTCAAACCTGATCAGGTTCCGTGTAGCAGCTGTCGAGCCCCGGACGCAGCCTCGCCGGGGCTCGACAGCTGCTACAGGGGATTGTGTTCAGCGGGTTGGTGGATTCTCGCCCAACGGCACCACCGCCATGGTCAACCGCGACACGCAACTGGCCTTGCCCTCATCACTGCTCAAACGGATATCCCAGACATGCGTCGTGCGCCCAATGTGAATCGGTTTGGCCACCGCCGTCACCCGCCCGCTGCGCAGTCCGCGCAAATGGTTGGCGTTGATTTCCAGACCCACGCAATAGAACTTGCTGGCATCGATGCAAAGATAACTGGCCATGGAACCGACCGTCTCGGCCAGTACCACCGAGGCACCGCCGTGCAGCAAACCGTACGGCTGGTGAGTGCGGTGGTCGATGACCATGCTTGCGGTCAGGGACTCTTCATCAAAGGCTTCGAAGCGAATATCCAGCACTTCGCCGATGGTGTTTTTCTGGATTGCGTTCAACTGCTCGACGTTGGGAGTGGTACGCCACAGACTCATCGTTACTTTCCTTTGTTGGTTTTATTCGTGGCTCAATCCTGCCACAGCACCGTCTCGCTGCGCTCGCTCCATTCTTCAAACCGGTCACCGTACGCCGCTTCGATCACGTTGCGCTTGATCTTCAGGGTCGGCGTCAGGAAGCCGTTCTCCACCGCCCAACTGTCCTTGACCACCACCAACCGGCGCAAGCGTTCGTGTTTGTCGAGCACGCCATTGACCTCCTCCAGCAGTTTTTCCAGGCTTGAATGCAGGCCCGCCCGCGCCGTTCCGACGGCATCCTGCTGGCCGACCGCCGACAGCACGCACAACCCCAGCGGCGCACTCAAGCCATCGCCGACCACGCACACCTGTTCGATCCGCGAATGCACCGCCAGCCGATTTTCGATCGGCGCCGGGGCGACGTATTTGCCTTTGCTGGTCTTGAAGATTTCCTTCAACCGCCCGGTCAGGCGCAGGTTGCCTTCGGCATCTTGCTCGCCCTTGTCACCGGTGCGCAGGAAGCCGTCCTCGGTGATGGTCTCAGCGGTTTTCTCGGGCTCCTTGAAATAACCGAGCATGGTCGCACCGCTGCGCACCAGGACTTCGCCGGAGTCGGCGATCCGCACTTCAACCTCCGGGCAAGGCTTGCCGATCCAGCCGGGTTTGTTGTCGCCGGGGCGGCCGATGTGGGAATAACCGCAGCTTTCGGTCATGCCGTAGACCTCCAGCACATCCAGCCCCAGTTTGCGGTACCACAGCAGCAAGGTCTGTGGCACGGGCGCGGCGCCGGACAACGCCACGCGCAACGCATCCAGCCCCAATCCGACGAGCACTTTGTGCCCTACCCGCTTGCCGATGAAGGGCAGGCCGAGCAGGAAGTCGAGGCGTTTTGCCGGGATCTTGCTGTACACGCCCATCTGGAATTTGGTCCAGATCCGCGGCACGCCGAACAGCGCAGTCGGTCGTGCACGGCGCAAATCGGTCAGGAAGGTGTCTAGGCTCTCGGCAAAAAATACCGTTTGCCCGGTGTAGATCGACGCCAGCTCGACGAACATCCGCTCAGCGACATGGCACAGCGGCAGGTAGGACAGCAGCCGATCCGACTCATTCAGGCCGAACAACTGCGTGCCGCGCGTGGTGGCGAACCCCAGATTGCCGAAACTGTGCATCACGCCTTTGGGCAGCCCAGTGGTGCCGGAGGTGTAAATGATGGTCGCCAACTGATCGGCGGCGGGTTTGGGGTCATCCTGAATCGGCGAGCTGCGTTGCAAGTCGGCCCAACTGAAATCGAAGGTGCCGGGCGGATGCAAGGGCAGGCTGATGGTCGGTAGATCGGCGCTGACGCCGCGTGACATGCTCGGCCAGTCATCGAGTTTGCCGATGAACGCCAGCGCCGCTTCGGAGTGTTCGAGCACCTGTGCAACGGACTCGGCGGTGAGGTTCGGGTACAACGGCACTGAAACGTGCCCGGCCATCCAGATCGCCAGGTCGGCGATGATCCAGTGTGCACAGTTTTTCGAGATCAGGGCGATGTGGCTGCCTTGGGGCAACTCGCGGGCCCGCAGCCAGTGCGCAGCGCAGCGTACCTGATGGCCGACGTCGGCCCAGGTCAGGGTCTCGACCTGTCCGCCGCCCGTGGGCTGGACCAGAAAACGCTGGCGGGGATGACGGGCTTCACGCTCGTAAAAGACGTCCAGCGGCAAACGAAAAGCAGCAGACATGCGACTCGCTCCTTTATTTTTGGTCTGGAGCAAGCGTAGTCAACCAAGCGGTTGCTTGGTTGACTATTTCACACAAAAATCTGCCACACCGCCGGTCTTGTAGGAGCGAGGCTTGCCCGCGAAGGGGCCTTCAAAGACGCCAAAAGCTTCGCGGGCAAGCCTCGCTCCTACAACGGCAAAAGCCAAAGCCAGAACAGAGCCAAAGCCAGAGCCAGAGCCAGAGCCAGAGCCAGAGCCAGAGCCAGAGCCAAAAAGCAGAAGCGCTTTACGGGTGTTTGATGCCCTTGAGTTTCATTGCCCCGGCCAGCGGCAAATCGCCTTCCAGCTCGGCAAGGCCGGCGGTTCCAACCTTTTCCGGGTCCTGCACATGCCCGTTCTGCAGGTAGCCCAACAGGTTACCCACCAGCGGGTTATGGCTGACCAGTAGCGCGTAATCCACAGACACCAACTGCTCCGAAACCGCTTGCGGGCTGTAACCGGGTGTCAGCCATTCGACGGTGCGAATGTCCGGTTGAAAGCCCAAGGCATCACGCACCAGCTGCGCGGTCTGCTGCGCTCGCAGGAACGGGCTGGCGTAGATGGCTGTAATCGGCTGACCGATCAGTTCGGCGGCGCTACGCAGCACCTCTTCACGACCGTGTGGAGTCAGTGCCCGTTCGGAGTCTGGACGCGAGCCATAAGGCTCGGCTTCACCATGACGCAATACCCAGAGTTTCATAGTTTCGGCTCCTCATCTCGGGCCGGATGTGGCGCTGGCGGCACGGCGTGTGGCGCTTCGCCTTCCGGTGTGCGCGGCGTCGGCCAGTCGGCGAACGGCCAGGGTTTCTGGTCGCTGTGGAAGGTGCCGAAACGACCGATCTGCGCCAGAAACTGGCTCAGGCTGTCGCCGAAGTTCATCAGGCTGGCGCTCGGGGCGCCATAGATCAAACGATAGATCAGTTGCACCAGCACCACCGCGCCGAGGATGAACTGCACCACTTGCCAGACCAGCAAGAAGACGATCATCCATAACACTCGCAGCAGAATGGACTCGTAGGTGGCCTCTGTTTTCGGATCGTTCATGTGCAACTCCCTGCTTTTTCTGGAAAGCGTGATCAGTTGAAACCGCTGGTGGAAATGAAGTCGACATCAGTTTTGGGTTCGCCGCGCATCAACAGTTCAATCACTTGATTCAAAGTGCGCCCTTCGAACAGGATCGCGTGCAACCCGGCGACCAGCGGCATATAGACGCCCACTTCCTGAGCCTTGGCCTTGAGCACTTTAAGCGTGTTCACGCCTTCGGCGACTTCGCCCAGACGCGTGACCGCATCTTCCAGGCTCAACCCCTGCCCAAGGGCAAACCCGACCTGGTAGTTGCGGCTTTTCGGCGACGAGCACGTGACGATCAAGTCACCCACGCCCGCCAGCCCGAGGAACGTCATCGGGTTGGCGCCCTGATTCACGGCGAAGCGAGTCATTTCCGCCAACGCGCGAGTGATCAGCATACTCTTGGTGTTTTCGCCCATGCCCAGCGCCACGGCCATGCCGGCGATGATCGCGTACACATTTTTCAGCGCCCCGCCCAACTCCACGCCGAAACGGTCGGCGCTGGCGTACACGCGGAAGGTACGGCCATGCAGCGCTTCCTGAACCCGCTGGCAGAGTTCTTCGTCTTCGCTGGCGACCACTGTGGCGGTCAGTGCGTGTTCGGCGATTTCACGGGCCAGGTTCGGCCCAGACAGCACGCCGATCCGCGCTTGCGGGGCGATTTCTTCGAGGATCTCGCTCATCAGCTTGAACGTGTGGGCTTCGATGCCTTTGGTCAGGCTCACCAGCAGTTTGCCGCTCAAACGCTCGGCGTGCGGGACCAGTACCGAGCGCAACGCGCTGGACGGCAGCGCGACAAAGCACAGCTCGCAAGCTTCCAAAGTCGCTTGCAAGTCGGTCACCGGTTCTACTGCCGGAAGAATCTTGATGCCTTTGAGGTAACGCGGGTTCTCGCGATTGACCCGAATGGACTCGGCCTGTTCGGGGTCACGCATCCACTGCCGGACCTGATGCCCGTTCTCGGCCAACAGATTAGCCACGGCGGTACCAAAACTTCCGCCTCCCAGGACCGCAATTGGGCGCTGTTCAGTCATATGCAATCCGTTAATCCATACCAGTGGCGATGTCGGCATTATACGGAGCGTCCCAGTGGCGGCCAGCCCCCGTGTCAATTACCCGCACTTGTAAGAAGAAGACCAATAATTCCTAGGAAAATGCCGGCATCGTGAATGGAAAAGTCGATCAGCTCGGTTAACATGCGCGCCAACTAATCGCTATCAAGGATGTTTCGTGTCGTTTGGCTCTCCTTCACCTCGCTCGCCGCTGGTTCTGGCACTGATTTTCAGCACGCCATTGCTGGCCGACGATTTGTTTCTCGACAACGAACCGCTGCCGCAAGTGCTCACGGCCACCCGCCTGAAGCAGTCGCCGGCCGCCGTCCCGGGAAGCATGACGGTGATCGACAGCGAATTGATCAACGCCAGCGGCGCGCGGGACATCAGCGAATTGCTGCGGCTGGTGCCGGGCATGATGGTCGGCAATATCAGCGGCAACCAGGCCGCAGTGAACTACCACGGCACCAACGCCACCGAAGCGCGGCGCATGCAAGTGTTGATCGACGGCCGTTCGGTTTACCGCGCCGGCCTGGCCACGGTGGACTGGAGTGATATTCCGGTGGCCATGGAAGACATCGAGCGCGTCGAGGTTTTCCGTGGCCCCAACACCGTCAGCTACGGGGCCAATGCGCTGATGGCGGTGGTCAACATCATCACCCGCAACCCGGCCGACAGCCACGGCACGCGGATGAAAGTCACCCGTGGCCAGCGCGGCATCAACGACTTTTATGCCAGCCAGGGCCTGGGTTGGGACGGCGGCGACCTGCGCCTGTCACTGTCCGGTCAGCAGGACGACGGCTTCGACACCAACCGCAACGGTGCCGATTACCGCGACAGTCGCCGCTTGAACCGCTTCAACCTTGCCGTCAGCCAGACGCTGAATGAAAACCAGAGCATCGACTGGCAATTGAACGCCAAGGACGGAACCAACCAGCGGCCTTATACCTACCGCCCAGTGTTTTCCGGGATTACCGCTGCGGGGAACAATTCCGACGTCGTTGCCAAGGACTACGCCGGCTCGTTGCGCTGGAACCTCGACATCAATCCTGATCACAGCCTTTATATCCAGGGTTCGGCTCAGCACTGGGACCGTCAGCAGACCTGGCGCGCCTGCGATGCAGAGGTTTCGTTCAGCCCGGAACTGACCGAACTCTGGCAGCTCAACCCGAACTACACCGAACGCCTTGCGCGCAACATCGAGCGCTTTACCGTTCCTGGCGCACCGGCCGGCACGGCGGCGGAACGTGCGCTGGGTAATCAAGTGCTGGCGCAATGGCGCAACGGCGCCCGGCAAACCCTCTGTGGCGACATCGACCAGAGTGCCCGGGAATCGCGCTACGACCTCGAACTGCAAGACACCCTCAGCCTGTCCGACAGTCTGCGACTGGTCAGCGGCATGAACTATCGTTACGACCGGGCAGATTCCGAGACCTACTTCAATGGCACGCTCGACGACACCACCTGGCGGGCATTCGGCCAACTCGAGTGGCGCGCCACCGAGCACTGGTTGCTGCAGGGCGGAGCCATGTTCGAAGACACGCAATTGACCGGCAGCTCGCTGACCCCGCGGGTCGCCGTCAACTATCTGATCAACCCGCGTCACGGCCTGCGCGCGGTGTACTCGGAAGCCATCCGCTCACCGGACATGTTCGAAAACAACGTCAACTGGAGTTATCAGGTAACGAACTTGCGACCCAGTGCCTACGGCCAGACCAGCGCCCGGTATTTCGTCAAGACTCGCGGCCCCGGCGACCTCGAACAGGAACGCATGCGCTCGCGCGAGCTGGGCTACAACGGCTACTTCGCAGAGCTAGGCCTGACGGTCGATGTGAAGCTGTTCTACGACGAAATCAGCGGCATGATCAGCGAACCGTTGCGCAACAATCAGTACATCGCCAGCAATTCCAACAGCTCGCGCTTCAAGGGCACGGAGACCCAACTGGACTGGCACCTGAGCAGCGCCGACCGGCTGCGCCTGACGTACGCCTACGTCGACGCCGAGGCGAGCAATCCGCAGGATGAGCTACTGACCGCGCGCAACAGCGGTTCCGCCGGTTGGCTGCGCAATTGGGGCCACGGCTGGAACAGCGCCCTCTTCTATTATGGTGACGACGCCCTCAACGGCTACCGCTTCGAACGCGTCGACACGCGCATCGCCAAACGCATCGGTCTGGGCAAGGCCAGCCTGGAACTGGCCGGCGTACTCCAGCAACGCCTCGACAATCAACCCACCACCTTCGTCGATAACAACTACGACGAGCGTCGGGTGCTCTACTTCAGCGCGGAGCTGACGTTTTAAATGCTGCATCGCCTGTCGCGGAAGTCGCCAACCCTTGGCCGCCTGCTGGCAGGGTTGTGTCTGGTGTTCAGCGGTCTGCTCGGCAGCCTGCCGGCACAAGCCGCCGACATTCTGCTGACCGGCGCCGAAGACAGCCCCGGCGTGCAATCCTTTGTGCAGGCGCTGAGCGGCATGCGCCCTGCCGACAGCGTGCGCTTCCAGGCACTGGACAGCTTGCCGAAGCCGGGCAAACTACCCGCCGATACGCGTTTGATCCTGCTCGATCTGCCGAGCCTCGACTGGCGCCTGCAAGAGACACAAGGTCCGCCGACGCTGGTGCTGCGCATCAGTCGCCTGCAAGCCCACCATCGGTTCGGTGCTGATTTTCCATCGCACCTCAGCCTGCTCTGGAGCGATGCGCCGCTGGATCGGCAATTGCGCCTGACCCGGCTCATCCTGCCCGAGGCCCGACGCATCGGCGTGCTGTACGACAGTCACAGCGAATTCCTGCTCAAGGAATTGCGTCTGTCGGCGCAAGCGTTGGGCCTTGAAGTGATCGCCGAGCGATGGGACAACACCAACGACAGCCGCCCCTTACAGAATTTGCTGAGGAATTGCGACGTGCTGCTGGGCCTCGACGATTCCGATTTGTACAACCCGAAAACCGCAAAAAACCTGCTGTTGAGCAGCTACTCGCGGCAACTTGCGCTGGTCGGCCCTAACGCCGCGTTCGTCAAGGCCGGTAGCCTGGCCAGCACCTACAGCGATCAGAACGATTGGCTGGAAGTGCTCGACGAATTGCTCGATCGGCCGTCGACAGGCTGGCCGCGTGCGTTATATCCACAACACTTCAAAGTGTTAAGTAACCCGCAGGTGGCTCGTTCATTGGGTATTGAACAGGTGACTGAAGCGTTTGTCGCAGCACAGTTGGCCGAAGGAGAAAGCCGCCCATGACCTTCCGTCGCGGTTGGGACATCAATACCCGCACGCAGATCATCAGCCTCGGCCCCGCCCTGTTGCTGACCTTGCTGCTGATCAGTTTCTTCACCTTCGTGCGGATCCAGGACTTGCGTCAGGAGCTCAACCACACGGGTCAGCTGATCGCCAACCAACTGGCGCCCGCCACGGAATACGGGGTGATTTCCGGTAACAACGAGGTGCTCGAAAGTTTGCTCAAGGCCACGCTGGCCACGCCCAACGTGCGCTTTCTGGAAGTCCAGGACAGCGCCAACCGGATTCTGGTGTACGTCGAGCAACCGTCGGAAACCCACACCCGCTCGCACCAGGTCGAAGTGTTCCAGGCGCCGGTGCGGCTGCAACGGATCGCACTCAACAATGATTTTTTCCAGGGCAGCAAAGTCGCCAGCACCGCCCCCCCCGAGGATTATCTGGGGCGGGTGATCGTCGGTTTGTCCAATGACGCCTTCAGTCAGCGTCAGCAGGAAATCCTGTTCAAGGCCGGTATTCTCGCCTTGTTCGCCCTGCTATTTACATTTCTGGTGGCCCGGCGTCTGGCCGGCAGCCTGTCGCAGCCGATCCGCGACATCGGCCACGCCGTGAAGGCGATCCAGGACGGCGACTACAAAACACCGCTGCCGATCGTCGATGACACTGAATTGGGCGCGTTGTCGCAACACATCAACAACCTCGCCCAGGGCCTTGAGCAGGCCAGCCGTGAGCAGCATCAAGCCATGGCGCAGTTGATCCAGACCCGCGAAGAAGCGGAAAAGGCCAACAACGCCAAGTCCGATTTCCTGGCGATGATGAGCCATGAATTGCGTACGCCGATGAATGGCGTGCTGGGCATGCTGCAACTGCTGGAAACCACCGACATGACCGAGGAGCAGATCGAGTACGCGGCGCTGGCTTCGGAGTCCACCGAACACCTGCTCAAAGTCATCAACGATATCCTCGACTTCTCGCGCATCGAGCGTTCGGAACTGGAGCTTGAACACATTCCGTTCAACCTCGCGGACCTGATCAGCAGTTGCGCCCAGTCGTTCCAGCACAGTGCGGTGCAACGCAGGCTCGATCTGGCCCTGGCGATTCCCGAAGACATGCGCGCGTTGCAGGTTCAGGGCGACCCGACGCGGATCCGGCAGATTCTGGTCAACCTGGTGGGCAATGCGCTGAAGTTCACCGAGCAAGGCCGCGTCAGCATCGAACCGCAATGGCAGTCACTCGATCACGAATTGCTGTGGTTCACCTGCACCGTGCGCGATAGCGGGATTGGCATCTCGGCCGAAAGCCTGGAATTGATGTTCAATGCGTTCCAGCAGGCCGACAGTTCTATTTCAAGGCGTTACGGTGGCACCGGACTGGGGTTACCGATTGCGCGCACGCTGGCCGAACGGATGGGTGGCACCTTGCGCGCCCATAGCGAAGAAGGCCTGGGCTCGGTGTTCACCCTTGAAATTCCTCTGGCGCTCTATAAGCAGTCGCTGCCGGAACTGAAGTCACGAACACAGGCCGGCGACGGCCAGGGCGAAGGGCGCAATGTGCTGCTGGTTGAGGATAATCCGGTCAACCAGACGGTCATCGAAGCAATGTTGCGCAGTCTGGGCTTTACTGTCAGCGTCGCGACCGATGGCGCGCAGGCGGTGCGAAGTGCCGAGAGCCTGATTTTCGAAGCGATTCTGATGGATTGCCGACTGCCGATCATCGATGGCTACGAAGCGACCCGCCAGATCCGCCAGTTGCCCGGCTGCGCAGACTTGCCGATCATCGCCCTGACCGCCAATGCCTTGCAGGGCGACCGTGAAGCGTGTTTATCGGCTGGAATGAACGATTACCTGGCCAAGCCCTTCAAACGCACTGATCTGCAGCAGATTCTGCAGCGCTGGGTGCAGTAGTGCAGGCCTTTCGACCATCTGCGACTGGCGTGAAAGGCGAAAGTGCGGCAGTCTTAGGCACCCGAACAGGCCCGAAAAGGGGCTTGAATAATAATTTCAGTGCACAAGTGTACATTCATGTCCTTGGTGCTGTGACTTTCACCACAACGCAATAGTCTATGAGTAGGCTGCTGACTTGAAGCATGAACGCTTCGGTCGGCCGGGAAGATTTGCCCCACCCTGCCGCATGGGATTATTGAGGAGCTCGCATGACCCAACAAAACGCCTTTACTCGGGAAGACCTGCTGCGCTGCAGTCGCGGTGAGCTGTTCGGCCCAGGTAACGCACAACTGCCCGCCCCGAACATGCTGATGGTGGATCGCATCACCCATATCAGTGCCGAGGGTGGCAAGTACGGCAAAGGTGAATTGGTCGCCGAGCTGGATATCACTCCGGACCTGTGGTTCTTCGCCTGCCACTTCGAAGGTGATCCGGTGATGCCAGGTTGCCTGGGCCTCGACGCCATGTGGCAACTGGTCGGTTTTTTCCTCGGCTGGCAAGGTCTGCCGGGCCGCGGCCGTGCGCTGGGTTCGGGCGAAGTGAAATTCTTCGGTCAAGTCCTGCCGACCGCCAAGAAAGTGACCTATAACATTCAGATCAAGCGCGTGCTGAAGGGCAAGCTGAACTTGGCCATCGCCGATGGTTCGGTCAGTGTCGACGGCCGCGAGATCTACACCGCCGAAGCCCTTCGGGTCGGCGTTTTCACCTCCACTGACAACTTCTAAGGGTTATCCGCATGCGCCGCGTCGTTATCACTGGTCTGGGCATCGTATCGTGCCTGGGCAATGACAAAGAGACCGTCTCCGCTAACCTGCGTGCAAGCCGCCCTGGCATCCGGTTCAACCCGGAATATGCCGAAATGGGTCTGCGTAGCCAGGTTTCCGGCTCCATCGACCTTCCCCTCGAAGAGCTGATCGATCGCAAGATCTATCGCTTCGTCGGCCACGCGGCGGCGTACGCCTACCTGGCCATGAAAGACGCCATCGCAGACTCCGGCCTGACCGATGAGCAAGTCTCCAACCCGCGCACCGGCCTGATCGCCGGTTCCGGTGGCGCCTCCACGCTGAACCAGATGGAAGCGCTGGACATCCTGCGCGAGAAAGGCGTGAAGCGCGTTGGCCCATACCGTGTAACGCGGACCATGAGCAGCACCGTTTCCGCTTGCCTGGCCACGCCGTTCAAGATCAAGGGCCTGAACTACTCCATCGCTTCTGCCTGTGCCACCAGTGCTCACTGCATCGGTACCGCCATGGAACAGATCCAGATGGGCAAGCAGGACATCGTGTTCGCTGGCGGCGGTGAAGAAGAGCATTGGAGCCAGTCGTTCCTGTTCGACGCCATGGGCGCACTGTCCAGCCAGTACAACGAAACCCCGGAAAAAGCTTCCCGTGCCTACGACGCCAAGCGTGACGGTTTCGTCATCGCCGGCGGTGGCGGCATGGTCGTGGTCGAAGAGCTGGAACACGCTCTGGCTCGCGGCGCGAAGATCTACGCCGAAATCGTTGGCTACGGCGCGACCTCCGACGGCTACGACATGGTCGCTCCAAGCGGCGAAGGCGCCATCCGCTGCATGCAGATGGCCATGTCCACCGTTGATGCACCGATCGACTATCTGAACACCCACGGCACTTCGACTCCGGTCGGCGACGTCGCGGAAATGAAGGGTGTGCGTGAAGTGTTCGGCGACAAAGCTCCAGCCATCAGCTCCACCAAGAGCCTGTCGGGTCACTCCCTGGGCGCCGCCGGCGTCCACGAAGCGATCTACTGCATGCTGATGATGGAAGGCAACTTCATGGCCGGTTCCGCCAACATCGACGAACTGGACCCGGAAGTGGCAGACATGCCGATCCTGACCAAGACGCGCGAAGACGCCACCATCAACACCGTGATGAGCAACAGCTTCGGCTTCGGTGGCACCAACGCTACCTTGGTACTGCAACGCTGGCAGGGTAAGTAATACCCCGCCGCTTCACTGCACATAAAAACGCCCCGACTGGTTCGGGGCGTTTTTTTTGTGCCTTGCTTTTGCTTTTGTAGGAGCCAGGCTTGCCGGCGAAGGCGCACCCAAGGACGCCTTCGCCGGCAAGCCTGGCTCCTACAGGTACCGGTTTCAATCCGCCGTTTTCATCGTCGTGAACATGAAGCTTTTGTCATAAAACTCAACGCCCTGCGACCGAATGCCGCGTGTTTGGCGGGCTGCAGGACTTTTGCCGATTTCGCAAAAATTCGTTACCGAACTCAGTCGTTTACTTAGCAAGCTACCAAAATATATAACTGAGTCCTGCACACGCCTTGCTGCAGATAACAGAGATTGGAGCTAGCAGATGACTGTAAAAGTAACTGAACGCGACGATTCACATAAATCCCATGAAGGTGTAGCCGCCGGTATCCGTATCTGGGACGTACATCAACAAGACATGCTGGTGGGGATGTTTCATTCCGAAACCGACGCCCACAGCTACAAGGCCGAACTGGAAAAACTGGAGCAGCAACGAGCGCTCCAATCCGCATAAGCAATGACAGCATTGAAACGACAAACCCCGCCATGAGCGTAATGCTGTTCACTTAAGACAATCATCAGTCGAGCGAGAACCTGTGGCGAGGGGATTCATCGAAACGTCGCACCGCCCCGTTGGGCTGCGAAGCGGCCCCCTGCGCCCGTTCAGACAGACCGAGTTGTGTGGATTTACGACTGCTTCGCAGCCGAACGGGGCGGTGCGACGTTTCGATGAATCCCCTCGCCACAAATGAGTGCCCGCGCTTTAGTGAACAGCATTACGCCATGAGCGGGGTTTGTCGTTGTTGCAGCCTTTAAAGGCTTACCACATCAGATCGTCAGGGATCTGGTAGGCCGCGTACGGATCGTCCTCGGCCGCGACTTCTTCGGTCTTCACATTCAGCTGCACAATCCGCTGCGGATCACGCTCCTGGATCTTCAGGGCGGCTTCACGCGGGATCACTTCGTAACCGCCGGCATGGTGCACGATCGCCAGGAAGCCATTGCTGAGCTGGTTGCGCATCAGCGTGTTGACCGAGATACGCTTGACCTTCTTGTCGTCAACGAAGTTGTAGTAGTCCTCGGTGGTCAGCTTCGGCAGGCGCGAAACTTCGATCAACTGCTTGATCTGGGCCGCACGGGCCTTGGCCTCGACTTTCTCCTGTTGCTGACGGTTCAGCTCCTGGTCGCGTTTGACCTTCTCGGCCATCGCTTCCTGAGCCGCTCGCTGCTGGGAGTCATCAAGTTCAATCTGGCCTTTGTGGGCCAGGCGTTGCTGCTTCTGTTTCTCTTTGCCGACCTGTTTGGCCTGCTTTTGGTTGACCAGCCCTGCTTTGAGCAACTGGTCGCGAAGGGAAATGCTCATGGTGCTTATTTCTCACTTAGGCAACTGCTCAACCGCAGCTGGGCAAATTCTTTTCCTGACGTTTGGCTTCGCCCCACAGGGCGTCCAACTCTTCGAGGGTGCAATCTTCTATGGGACGGAGGGTGTCGCGCAATGCCTGTTCGATAAAACGGAAGCGTCTTTCGAATTTGCTGTTGGCGCCACGCAGTGCAGTTTCCGGATCGACCTTCAAATGACGCGCCAGATTGACCACGGAAAACAACAGATCACCGACTTCATCGGCAATCGCTGCCGAGTCATTGTCGGCCATGGCTTCGAGTACTTCATCGAGTTCTTCGCGGACTTTATCCAGTACCGGCAAGGCGTCAGGCCAGTCGAAACCGACCTGCCCTGCACGCTTCTGTAACTTCGCGGAACGTGACAGCGCCGGCAATGCGGAGGGTACATCATCGAGCAAGGACAGCTGTTCGGGTGCGGCAGATTTCTCGGCGCGCTCTTCAGCCTTGATCTCTTCCCAGCGCTGCTTGACCTGTTCTTCACTCAGGCGCGGTACATCCAGCGGCGCGTACAGATCCCCGGTGGGAAACACATGAGGATGACGACGGATCAGCTTGCGGGTGATGCTGTCGATGACGCCGGCAAATTCAAAGCGCCCTTCTTCCCGGGCCAGCTGGCTGTAATAAACCACCTGGAACAGCAAATCGCCCAACTCACCCTGCAAGTGATCGAAGTCACCGCGCTCGATGGCGTCGGCGACTTCGTAAGCTTCTTCGAGGGTGTGCGGGACGATGGTTTCGTAGGTTTGCTTGATGTCCCACGGGCAGCCGAACTGCGGGTCGCGCAGACGGCTCATCAGGTGCAGCAAGTCTTCAAGGCTGTACATCGGTTTCATGGAGTCCGGTTACGGCGGGTTTCGATGATGTTCGGCAACTGGGAAATTCGACCCAGCAACCGCCCCAGTGCATCCAAGCCCGGAATCTCGATGGTCAAGGACATCAACGCGGTGTTGTCCTCTTTGTTCGAGCGGGTGTTAACGGCCAGCACGTTGATCCGCTCATTGAGCAGTACTTGCGAGACGTCACGCAGCAAACCGGAACGGTCGTAAGCGCGGATGATGATGTCCACCGGGTAGGTGAGCACCGGCACCGGGCCCCAGCTGACCTGGATGATCCGCTCCGGCTCGCGCCCGCCCAGTTGCAGCACCGAGGCGCAGTCCTGACGGTGAATGCTCACGCCACGGCCCTGGGTGATGTAACCGACGATGGCATCGCCCGGCAACGGCTGGCAGCAGCCGGCCATTTGCGTCATCAGGTTGCCGACGCCCTGGATCTGAATGTCGCCACGCTTGCCCGGTTTGTAGCCGGTGGCTTTGCGCGGGATCAGTTCCAGCTGCTCGTTGCCGCGTTCCGGCTCGACCAGTTGCTGCGCCAGGTTCACCAGTTGTGCCAGGCGCAGATCGCCGGCACCCAACGCGGCGTACATGTCCTCGGCGGTCTTCATGTTGGCCTTGTCGGCCAGCTTGTCGAAATCCACCGCTGGCAGACCGAGGCGAGTGAGTTCGCGTTCGAGCAAGGTTTTGCCGGCGGCGACGTTCTGATCGCGCGCCTGCAATTTGAACCAGTGAACAATCTTCGCCCGCGCTCGCGAGGTGGTGATGTAACCCAGGTTCGAGTTCAGCCAGTCACGACTCGGGGTGCCGTGCTTGCTGGTGATGATCTCGACCTGTTCACCGGTTTGCAGGCTGTAGTTAAGCGGTACGATGCGCCCGTTGATCTTCGCGCCACGGCAGTTGTGACCGATTTCGGTGTGCACGCGGTAGGCAAAGTCCAGCGGTGTCGAGCCTTTCGGCAAGTCGATGGCGTGACCGTCCGGGGTAAAGATGTAGACCCGGTCCGGCTCGATATCGACCCGCAGCTGTTCTGCCAGGCCGCCGATGTCACCCAGCTCTTCATGCCACTCGAGGACCTGACGCAGCCAGGAAATTTTCTCTTCGTAGTGATTGGAGCCGGATTTGACGTCGGTGCCCTTGTAGCGCCAGTGCGCGCAAACGCCCAGCTCAGCTTCTTCGTGCATGGCGTGGGTGCGGATTTGCACTTCCAGCACCTTGCCCTCGGGGCCGATCACCGCGGTGTGCAGCGAGCGGTAGCCGTTCTCTTTCGGATTGGCGATGTAGTCGTCGAATTCTTTCGGGATGTGCCGCCACAGGGTGTGGACGATACCGAGCGCGGTGTAGCAGTCGCGCATTTCCGGCACCAGCACGCGAACGGCACGCACGTCGTAGATCTGGCTGAATTCCAGACCCTTGCGCTGCATTTTGCGCCAGATCGAATAGATGTGTTTAGCGCGCCCGCTGATGTCGGCATCGACGCCGGTGGCGGTCAGCTCATTCTTCAACTGGCTCATCACGTCGGCGATGAAGCGCTCGCGATCCAGACGCCGCTCGTGGAGCAACTTGGCGATCTGCTTGTACTGATCGGGTTCGAGGTAACGGAAGGACAAATCCTCCAGTTCCCATTTGATATGACCGATACCGAGACGGTGAGCGAGCGGCGCGTAAATGTCGAAGACTTCACGGGCAACGCGATTGCGCTTCTCGTCGTCGGCAGTTTTCACCGCACGGATCGCACAGGTGCGTTCGGCCAGTTTGATCAGCGCGACGCGAACGTCGTCGACCATGGCCACAAGCATTTTGCGCAGGTTTTCGACCTGGCCCTGGGTGCCCAGCACCAAGGATTGACGAGGGCTGAGGCTGGCGCTGATCGCCGCCATGCGCAACACGCCGTCGATGAGTTTGGCGACCACCGGACCGAAACGCTGGCTGACTGCCGGCAGTTCGATCTGGCCTTCGCGCACGCCGCGGTACAAGACCGCCGCGACCAACGAATCCTGATCCAGTTTGAGGTCGGCGAGAATCTCGGCGATCTCAAGGCCCGTGCGGAAACTCGAGGTCCCTTCGGACCATAGATTCTTCGCCGCATTGGCTTGTTGTTCTGACACGCGAGCGAACTCGCACGCTTCCTTCAAGGCTTCGCGATCCAGTGCCAGATCGACACTGACCGCATGATCGAGCCAAGCCTCGAGATTGATACTGCCGTCGGTGTTGATCGGCTGGTGTGCTCTCACCTGTACCATCTTGCTTACCTTCCCTACGACGCAGATTCAATGCGTCAAATCGCTGACCTTCATGGCCCGATTGCCCTCACGGGGCTAATGCGAGAGCTGCACGGGCGGCCAGTCGGACCAGACGAGCCGTCCTAGCTCGCTTCAAATAACGCCATGGCCTCGACATGTGCCGTCTGAGGAAACATATCGAGAATCCCGGCACGTTTTAACCGGTAGCCCTGCTTGATCAATTCAGCCGTATCGCGCGCCAGCGTTGCCGGGTTGCACGACACGTACACCAACCGTTTGGCGCCCAGGGACGCCAGCTTGCGCACCACCTCGAAAGCACCGTCACGCGGTGGGTCCAAGAGTACCGCACAAAAGCCTTCGCGCGCCCATTCGGCATCGGTCAAAGGCTGGGATAAATCGGCCTGAAAAAACTTCGCATTATGAAGATTGTTGCTAGCGGCGTTCGCGGCTGCCCGCTCGACCATCGCCTGTACGCCTTCGACCGCCACCACTTCGCGAACGGCTTTGGCCAGGGGCAAAGCAAAGTTACCCAACCCACAGAATAGATCGAGAACGCGCTCATCCGCTGTCGGCTTCAACCAGTCCAGCGCCTGGGCGATCATCGCTTCGTTGACCCCGGCATTGACCTGGATGAAATCCCCCGGCCGGTACGCCAGGTTCAAATCCCACTGCTCAAGTCGATAGCCCAACGACTGATCGGCTTCGACCGGTTGTGGTTCGCCATCTCCATGCAGCCACAGCTGAGCTTCATGGAACGCGCAGAAATCCTTGAGGATCGTCAGGTCGGCGTCGGACAACGGCGCCATGTGTCGCAGCAAAACCGCCAACGACGATCCGGCGAATAATTCCACATGCCCGAGTGCCTGAGGTTTGCTCAAGCGTCGAAGCATTTCCGGCAAGCGGGTCATGATCGGCTGCAAGGGCTGTACCAGCACCGTGCATTCGTTGATGGCCACGATGTCCTGACTGCCCGCCGCGCGGAAACCGACTTCGAGCTTTTTCGCCTTCATGTCCCAGCGCACCGCCACTCGGGCGCGACGCCGGTAACCGAATTCCGGACCGCTCAACGGCGCAGCCCATTCTTCGGGTTCAACACCGGCGACCTTCGACAATTGCTCGGCGAGCATGCGCTGTTTCAGGGCGAGTTGTTCGTGGTGCGGCAGATGTTGCACGCTGCAACCGCCGCAACGACCGGCATGCGGACACGGCGCCGGACGACGCAATTCGCTGGCCTGGAACACACGTTCGGTGCGCGCCTCGACCACTTTGCCGTGGGCACCCAACACACGCGCCTCGATCTCTTCACCGGCCAATGCGCCAATGACGAACCAGGTGCGACCTTCAAAAAACGCGATACCGCGACCGTCATTGGCCAGGCGCTCGATGCTCAAGCGCTGCTTTTTGCCGGTCGGAATTTGCGGGGCCTTGCTGCCACCGGTGGGTTGGAAGCGCAGGCCTCTCTCTTGCTTGGCCATCAGTTGGGCGCGTCGAAAATGCCGGTCGACAAGTAACGGTCGCCACGGTCGCAGATGATCGCCACGATCACCGCGTTTTCAACTTCCTGGGACAGGCGCAGCATGGCGGCCACAGCACCGCCCGAGGACACGCCGCAAAAGATACCTTCTTCGCGAGCCAGACGACGGGTCACGTCTTCGGCTTCGCTTTGCGCCATGTCTACGATCCGGTCCACGCGCTCGGCCTGGTAGATCTTCGGCAGGTATTCCTGCGGCCAGCGACGGATGCCCGGAATTGCCGAGCCTTCCATCGGTTGCAGACCGATGATTTGCACGCTTTCGTTCTGCTCTTTCAAGTAGCGCGAGACGCCCATGATGGTGCCGGTGGTGCCCATCGAACTGACGAAATGGGTGATGGTGCCCTCGGTCTGGCGCCAGATTTCCGGGCCGGTGGTGGTGTAGTGCGCTTCCGGGTTATCCCCGTTGGCGAACTGATCCAGCACCTTGCCACGGCCTTCGGCTTCCATGCGCTGAGCGAGGTCGCGCGCGCCTTCCATGCCTTCTTCCTGGGTGACCAGAATCAGCTCGGCGCCATAGGCCGTCATCGCGGCTTTACGTTCGGCGCTGGAGTTGTCCGGCATGATCAGGATCATCTTGTAACCCTTGATCGCGGCAGCCATGGCCAGCGCGATACCGGTGTTACCCGAGGTCGCTTCGATCAGCGTATCGCCGGCGTGGATCTGCCCGCGCAATTCAGCGCGGGTAATCATCGACAGCGCCGGCCGGTCCTTGACCGAACCCGCCGGGTTATTCCCTTCGAGCTTGAGCAAAAGGGTATTGCTGGTGGCGCCAGGCAGGCGCTGCAAACGGACCAGCGGAGTGTTGCCGACGCAATCGGCGATGGTTGGGTACTGCAAGGTCATGGCGTATTCGCAATCCAGACTGCGGGGGCGCCTATCATACCGGCAAACCCGCGCAGGCCATATCACGCAAAGTGTGGTGCTTATGGCTTATGGGAATAAGCGGCTGTTTGCGCGATATAGATATGGGCAGCAGCTCAAAAAAATACTAGCTGAACAATGCTCGCGCCGAGCGGGCGGGTTTGTGTCAGCGGCGCTGACACTTTTGCCGGTTGGACGTCGCTGCGCCCGAACAGCGCGGCTTTAAACAAGGTTTGCACTGGGAGAAAATGATCAGGTCGCTCGACCACCGAATTGTCGCACCGGTGGTGCGACTTTCACTTCAGCGTGACAGGTCTTATAGATCCGACGGTGGTTGGGTCCAGGAAAATTGTCTCACCAGCGGTGAGACTTTTTCGTGATGGTGACGCGATGGGCCTTATCGCGAGCAGGCTCACTCCCACAGGGACCGGGGTTGATCAGACGATTTTTGGTCGGCACACATCCACTGTGGGAGTGAGCCTGCTCGCGATAGCGTCTTTGAAGACGCCATCAATCTCAGCCACCAGCCTCATATTCAACCGCAACCCCAACCCGGTATTCTGCGCCCAAAGACTCCCGCCCTGACGCTTCACCGCATTCCGCGCAATGCTCAACCCCAACCCGAACCCGCCATTTCCCGGCCGTGATCCATCGAGCCGAATGAATGGACAAAAGATCCGCTCAAGATCCGCTTCAGCCACCCCGCCGCCCTCTTCTTCCAGCCACAAATGCCAGAAGTCGCCATCGCGCTGACCACCGAGCCGTACGATACCGCCACTTGGGGAATGACGAATGGCATTGCGCAGAATGTTTTCCAGCGCCTGCGCCAAGGTGTTGAGATTGCCCCGCACCCAGCACGACGAATCCACCGCACACTGCAACTGACTCGCCGGCCAGCCACTTTCATAGCAGGCGTTTTCCGTGAGCATTTCCCACAGCGCCTGGACCTGAATCGCTTCGTCGGGTAACGGCCCGCGCTCGGTGTCGAGCCAGGCCAGTTGCAGCGTGTCTTCTACCAGCCGCTGCATGCCATCGACTTCTCGACCAATGCGCTCGCGCAACTGCGCCAGCCCTTGCTCGCTTTCGCTGGCAACCCGCAGACGGCTAAGCGGTGTACGCAGTTCATGGGACAAATCGCGCAGCAATTGCTGTTGCAGGGCCACGGTGCTTTGCAGTCGCTCGGCCATGTGATCGAACGCCCGACCCAGTTCACCGAGTTCATCCGACCGGTTGGTGGTGCTGCTCGACACTCGCACGCTCAACTGGTCGGCACGCCAGGCGTTGGCTTGTTCGCGCAGGCTGTTCAACGGCACGACCAACAGCCGATACAGACCGACGCACAGCAACAGCGTGAACAGTCCCGGGATGATGCCGTTGGTGATCACGCGCCAGAACACCCGGTATTGTCCGGGCATGAAGCGCTCTGGAAGCTCGACAACCAGATTGCCGGCGTAGGAATCACCGGGGAACGGCACGCGCAGCCACGGCAGACGTTTCTTGTGAATAGGCCAATCCAGGCCGCGCAGAAAAGTCAGGTGTTCGATTTCCTTGTCCGTCAGCGGCAGGCTGCTCAACGACTGTAAATCACCGCCGATGACGCCAACCCAGCCTGTCTCGCGCTGTTTCATACCTTGCAGCCAGGCATCGATACCCTCGCTATGGCCCTGACGCCACGCCTGTTCGGCCTCGGTGGCATACCCCACCAGCGTGCGTCGGGCCTGATCCGACAGGAACTGGTTTCGTTCCTCCATGTAGCGGCCCCAGGACCAGCTCAGCCAGATCATCAGCAGACAGAACGCCACCAGCAAACACGCCAGTTTCCAGAACAGCGAGTGCCGGCCCGGCAGGTCAGACCATTTCATCGCCAGCACTCAATACGTAACCCTTGCCCCAGACCGTACGCACTTCCCGTTCGGTGTAGCCGATGCCTTTGAGTTTGCGACGGATCTGGCTGATGTGCATATCGAGGCTGCGGTCATGGGGGGCGAAACCGCGTTGCAGCACGTGCTGATAAAGGAAGGCTTTGCTCAGCACTTCATCGCCATTGCGATTCAGTGTGTCCAGCAGTCGATACTCGCTGCGGGTCAGGCCGGCGGCGTGTTCGCCATAGAAAACCTCACAGACCTCATCATCGAAACGCAGGCTATCGATGGGGGACGCCACCGCTGCCGGCTCTGGCCGACGGTCAAGCGCCACCCGGCGCAGGATCGCTTCGATGCGCACGCGCAACTCGGCCATGCTGAAGGGTTTTGGCAGGTAATCATCGGCCCCCAGGCGAAAACCGCTGATGCGATCTGCCTCGGCGCCCAGCGCTGACATCAGCACCACCGGGGTGGAATGGCTCTGGCGCAACTGCGTCAGCACGTTCAGCCCATTCAACCCGGGCAGCAAAATATCCATCAGCACCACATCGAAGGACTGCTGACGAGCAATGTCCAGGCCTTCCTGCCCGTTCTGGCACCAGGTCACCTGAAAACCACAACGGCCCAAATGCTCGTGCACATAAGCACCGAGGACGAGGTCGTCTTCGATGGAGAGGATTCGGGGATGGCCAACAGAAATGGGAGTCATGAGTATCTGCAAATAATTCTCAGTTGGCGATTATTCAAGATTGCCTGACGATGGGCAACCCAAGGTTTGCCCGTGGCGCAAAAGCGGCGATCCATCCGACGAATGACGACATCAATTTTACGAAGATTGCCTGCCTGCAAATCGCTACACTGGCCCGGTGGCACGTGCCGGACGCACGCGCAGGTCAATCAATAGCTGGATGCAGGAGAGATGCGTGCTCAAGAAACTGGGAATTAAAGGCCGCGTGCTGTTGCTGACCCTGTTGCCGACCACTCTGATGGCGGCGGTCCTGGGCGGCTATTTCACCTGGACGCAGCAATCCGACCTGCAAACCCAACTGATGCAGCGCGGCGAGATGATCGCCGAACAGCTCGCGCCCTTGGTGGCCCCGGCCATGGGTCACAAAGACAATGAGTTGCTGGAGCGCATCGCCACTCAGTCGCTGGAAACACCAGACGTGCGCGCCGTGACCTTCCTCGCCCCCGACCGCACGCCCGTGGCCCACGCCGGCCCGACCATGCTCAACCCGGCACCGATGGGCAATGGCTCGCAGATGCTGCGCCGCAGTGGCAACGATGCGACGCGTTATCTGCTGCCGGTGTTCGGCAAGCACCGCAACCTGGCCGGTGACCTGATACCTGATGAAGCCGAGCGCCTGCTGGGCTGGGTCGAGCTCGAACTGTCCCACAGCGGCATGTTGCTGCGCGGTTACCGCAGCCTGTTCGCCAGCCTGCTGCTGATTGGCGCGGGCCTGGCCGGTGCGGCGTTGCTCGCCTTGCGGATGGGCCGTACGATCAATCGACCGATCAGCCAGATCAAACTGGCGGTGGCGCAACTCAAGGACGGTCATCTGGAAACCCGCCTGCCCCCCCTTGGCAGTCAGGAGCTGGATGAGCTGGCGTCGGGCATCAACCGCATGGCCGGCACGTTGCAAAACGCTCAGGAAGAATTGCAGCACAGCGTCGACCAGGCCACCGAAGACGTGCGCCAGAACCTGGAAACCATCGAGATCCAGAACATCGAGCTGGACCTGGCGCGCAAGGAAGCCCTGGAAGCGAGCCGGATCAAATCCGAGTTCCTGGCCAACATGAGCCATGAAATCCGCACGCCGCTCAACGGTATTCTCGGCTTCACTCATCTGTTGCAAAAAAGCGAGCTGACCCCGCGACAGCTCGACTATCTGGGCACCATCGAAAAGTCTGCCGACAGCCTGCTGGGGATCATCAACGAGATCCTCGACTTCTCGAAAATCGAGGCCGGCAAACTGGTGCTCGACAATATTCCGTTCAACCTGCGCGACCTGTTGCAGGACACGCTGACCATCCTCGCCCCGGCCGCCCATGCCAAACAGCTTGAGCTGGTGAGCCTGGTTTATCGCGACACACCTTTGTCGCTGGTGGGCGATCCGCTGCGACTCAAGCAGATCCTCACGAACCTGGTGAGCAACGCGATCAAGTTCACCCGCGAAGGCACCATCGTCGCCCGGGCCATGCTTGAAGAAGAACACGAAGACAGCGTGCAACTGCGTATCAGCATTCAGGACACCGGCATCGGCCTGTCGAACCAGGACGTGCGCGCCCTGTTCCAGGCGTTCAGCCAGGCCGACAATTCGCTGTCCCGCCAGCCCGGCGGCACCGGTTTGGGGCTGGTGATTTCCAAGCGGCTGATCGAGCAGATGGGTGGCGAGATCGGCGTCGACAGCACGCCGGGCGAAGGCTCGGAGTTCTGGATCAGTCTCAGCCTGCCCAAGACCCGTGACGATGCCGAAGACCTTCCCGCCCCACCGCTGCTCGGGCGCCGCGTGGCGGTGCTGGAAAACCATGAACTGGCGCGCCAGGCCTTGCAGCATCAACTGGAAGATTGCGGCCTGGTCGTGACGCCGTTCAATACCCTGGAAAGCCTGGCCAATTGCGTAACCGGCGCGCATCAGACCGATCAGGCGATCGACCTGGCGGTGCTCGGCATCACCAGCAACGACATGCCACCGGAGCGCCTCAACCAGCACATCTGGGACCTCGAACACCTGGGCTGCAAAGTGTTGGTGCTGTGCCCGACCACCGAACAGACGCTGTTCCACCTTTCGGTGCCCAACCCACACAGCCAGCTCCAGGCCAAACCGGCCTGCACCCGCAAGTTGCGCCGGGCCTTGTCCGACCTGGTCAACCCGCGCCAGCAGCGCAACGAACCCGGCGAACCGGTATCCAGCCGCGCGCCGAAGGTGCTGTGCGTCGACGACAACCCGGCCAACCTGTTGCTGGTGCAAACCCTGCTCGAAGACATGGGCGCCAAGGTGCTCGCGGTCGAAAGCGGTTACGCGGCGGTGAAAGCGGTGCAAAGCGAGACCTTTGACCTGGTGTTGATGGACGTGCAAATGCCCGGCATGGACGGGCGTCAGAGCACCGAGGCGATTCGTCAGTGGGAAAGCGAGCGGCATTGCACGCCACTGCCGATCGTCGCCCTCACCGCCCACGCCATGGCCAACGAAAAACGCGCGCTGCTGCAAAGCGGCATGGACGACTACCTGACCAAACCGATCAGCGAACGGCAACTGGCCCAGGTGGTTTTGAAGTGGACCGGCCTGGCGTTGCGCAATCACGGGCCGAAGCGCTCCAGCGACAGCCATGGCGGCGCACATGAGTTGCAGGTGCTCGACCACGACGAAGGCTTGCGCCTGGCCGCCGGCAAAGCCGATCTGGCAGCCGACATGCTGGCGATGTTGCTGGCCTCCCTGGAAGCCGACCGCGAGGCGATTCGTCTGGCCCGGGAAATCAATGACCAGAACGCCCTGATCGAGCGCGTCCACCGCCTGCACGGCGCGACCCGCTATTGCGGCGTCCCGCAACTGCGTGCCGCCTGCCAGCGCAGCGAAACCCTGCTCAAGCAACTGGACCCGAAAGCCCCCGGCGCCCTGGAAGAACTCGACCGGGCGATCAATCGCCTGGCCGCCCACGCCCGAATAAACGCTTGATGCAGCGCAATGGTGCCCAAACCATAACCGCTAAACTCACCGGATTCTGTAATCGTGACCGAGTTATCCAGGAGGACCGTATGCGCACGATTCTTTTCAGCAGCCAGACCTACGACCGCGACAGCTTTCTCGACGCCGAGCTGCCCGCCGGTATCGAGCTGCACTTTCAATCGGCGCGGCTGAGCCTCGATACCGTGGCATTGGCGGAATTTCACGAGGTGGTCTGCGCGTTCATCAATGATGACCTGAGCGCCCCGGTGCTGGAACGTCTGGCCGCGGGCGGCACACGCTTGATCGCCCTGCGCTCGGCCGGCTACAACCATGTCGACCTGGAGGCGGCGAAGCTGTTGGGGCTCTCGATTGTGCGGGTCCCGGCCTACTCGCCGCACGCGGTGGCCGAACACGCGGTGGCGCTGATCCTCGCGCTCAACCGGCGACTGCACCGCGCCTACAACCGCACCCGCGAAGGTGATTTCAGCCTGCACGGCCTGACCGGTTTCGACTTGGTGGGCAAGACTGTCGGCGTGGTCGGCACCGGGCAGATTGGCGCGACCTTCGCGAAAATCATGAACGGTTTCGGCTGCCGGTTGCTGGCTTATGACCCCTACCCTAATCCGCAAGTCGAAGCCCTCGGTGCTCGTTACCTGAGCTTGCCGGAGCTGCTCGCCGAGTCGCAGATCATCAGCCTGCACTGCCCACTCAACGAGCAGAGCAAACATTTGATCAACCGCGAGTCACTGGCGCACATGCAGCCCGGCGCGATGTTGATCAACACCGGGCGTGGTGGTCTGGTGGACACGCCGGCGCTGATCGACGCGCTGAAGGACGGCCAATTGGGTTATCTGGGGCTGGATGTCTATGAAGAAGAGGCGCAGCTGTTCTTCGAGGACCGGTCCGACCTGCCGTTGCAGGACGATGTGCTGGCGCGGCTGCTGACCTTTCCGAACGTGATCATCACCGCGCACCAGGCCTTCCTGACCCGCGAAGCCTTGGACGCGATTGCCACGACGACCCTGCAGAACATCGCCGCCTGGGCCGCCGGCACACCGCAGAATCGGGTCGAGGGCTGACTCGATCAGGCCTTGGACAAGAGGATCATAAGCCCCAGCCAGCCGAACCCCAACAAGCGTTGCCCCAGCGAATGCCCGCGACGCAGCAGGAACCAGACAAAGAACGGCGGCAGAAAGAAAATCATCAGCTTCAGCCAGAGTTCCACCGGGCGCACGCCGTTGGGGGCGGCCATCGGCGCCGCCGTTTCGGCCGGAACTTCGGTTTTGCGTTTACGTCCGAACGCGGCCGGGATCACCCTGGCGACTTTCGCATCTTCTGGCAAACGCCCGAAAGAAAGCGGCGCCTGCAAGGGCGCTGCCGTCGAAGTGGTTGCTTGCACCGTTCCCGCCGGTGCACCGCAATGAATGCAAGCAGGCGCCATGGAGCTGATGCTTTGCTTGCACTCAAAACATTCGATTAACGCCATGTCCGTTCCTTGAGATGCAAAAGCGGCAGTGTGCCATGAGTCGGCCGGTGATTTGAACCAGATCGAAGGTCATCTGCCCACGCCATGCTGCGTGCAGGCCCGTGATAGCATACCGCGCATATTTGGAGGACCCATGGTCGAACACGATTTCCGCTATAACCTGATGAACCCGCAACACACCCTCACCGAATGCCGCGCCCTTGTGCCGGGGCGTTATCAAGTCACCGGCAACGGCGGCTCGATTCGTAATAATGACGTGCTGGTCGTGACCCTCAAGGGTGCCAAGGACTTGTCCATGCGCCTGACCGTGGAAACGGTTCGCCACCTGATCAACCCGCCCGGCCAATGGGTCGCGGTGGCCAGTGGTCCGGTGTTCGGCGAATTGGCGATCCACACCTGGAAAGTCAATTGCGACAGCTGCGCCAAAGAGTTGAGCTTCGAGTTCGCAGTCGACGCCAAACTGGGCAACAAGGCTGAAAAGCCTGCCGCCACCGCGCGGATTGCCGAGTTGGGCTGGACCACCGTTGGCGAGAAGCACCTGTGCCCGAAATGCCAGGAGCCCGCGTGATGAAACGCCTCGCCCTGACCGCCCTGGTCGGTGCCAGCCTGCTGGGCTGCGCCGCCGAGCCGGTGAAATTGCAACAAAACCGCAGCTACATTCTGGAATGGATCGGCGAACGTCCGTTGATGGACTACAGCCACCTGACCATTACTCTTGGTGAAGACGGCCGGGCTTACGGCAATGGCGGCTGCAACCACTGGTTTGCGCCGTACACGCTGGAAGGCGACAAACTGAGCTTCGGCAAGATCGGCAGCACCCGCAAAATGTGCCCGCCGGCCGTGATGGAGCAGGAAAAACGCTTCATGCAGGCCCTGGAAAATGTGCAGCGCTGGGATGTTTCGCCGATCGAGCAGATGCGCTTCTGGCCGGCGGAAGGCAAGCCGTTGCGTTGGTGGCTTGAAGAGGGTTGATAACCCCGGCCTCTGGCCAAGTGAATACCTGTGGCGAGGAGCTTTTGTGGCGAGGGGATTTATCCCCGTTGGACTGCGCAGCGGTCCCATTTTTGGGGTCGCTGCGCAACCCAACGGGGATAAATCCCCTCGCCACAAAAGCCCCTCACCATAGAAGCTTCTTAACAACAAGAGCCATACGCAGTCAGTTGAGCGCCTGTAACGCCTCCAGCTTGGCCATCACCCCTGCCGCGGTCTGCTCACCCATCAACTGCTCGCGCACCTTGCCCTTGTTATCGATGATGTACGTCACTGGCAACGCCTCGCTGCGTGGCAACTCGAAAAGATCCGCCGGGTCCGACGCCAGTACGGTGAACTTGATCCCCAGTTTCTCGCTGGCGTTTTTCAGCTCTTCCCCCTGCACATTGTCGAAATTGACCCCGAACACACCGATTTTTTTGTCCTTCAGCTGATCGGCCAGCGCATTCAACTCCGGGATCTCGGTACGGCACGGGCCACACCATTCGGCCCAGTAGTTGAGCACCACCCATTGTTTGTCCAGACGTTCGGCGGCGACTTTGTGGCCGTTCTGGTCGATGCCATAGTCGTTGCCACAGCCCCCCAGCATCAACGTACCCATGATCGCCAATGCCGCTGCCAGTCGTCTTGTCATGTCGTAATCCTTGTTCAAAATTGAATGCGCCTGCGACCCATCGCCTCCCGAGGTTCTGGATTGCGCGCTGCACAGTTAGAATAGCCGCCACCTTACGCAAGATGCGACCCGCACATGACCGATCTGACGCTTTATCACAATCCGCGCTGCTCGAAATCCCGCGGTGCGCTCGAACTGCTGGAAGCCCGTGGCCTGGCCCCGACCGTGGTCCGCTACCTGGACACCCCGCTGGACGCCGCGCAAATCCAGAGCCTGCTGACCAAGCTCGGCATCAGCGCCCGGCAACTGCTGCGCACCGGCGAGGATGAGTACAAAACCCTCAATCTGGCCGACAGCAGTCTGAGCGAGGCGCAATTGATCGCTGCCATCGCCGCCAATCCGAAACTCATGGAGCGACCGATTCTCGAAGTCGGCGACAAAGCCATCATCGGCCGTCCGCCGGAGAACGTGCTGGAGTTGCTGCCGTGAGTGCGCCGTACATTCTGGTTCTGTATTACAGCCGCAGCGGTTCGACCAATGAGATGGCCCGGCAGATTGCCCGAGGCGTCGAGCAGGCCGGGATGGAAGCGCGTCTGCGCACGGTCCCGCCGATCTCTACCGAATGCGAAGCCGTGTCGCCGGACATTCCCGACGAAGGCGCGCTGTACGCCAGCCTCGACGACCTGAAGAACTGCGCAGGCCTGGCCATGGGCAGCCCGACCCGGTTCGGCAACATGGCGGCGCCGCTCAAGTACTTCCTCGACGGCACCAGCAATCTTTGGCTGACGGGCGCCCTGGTGGGCAAACCGGCCGGGGTGTTCACCTCCACCGCGAGCCTGCACGGCGGTCAGGAAACCACGCTGCTGTCGATGATGTTGCCGCTGCTGCACCACGGCATGCTGATCACCGGCCTGCCTTACAGTGAATCAGCCCTGCTGGAAACCCGTGGCGGCGGCACGCCGTATGGCGCGAGTCATCACGCCGGGGCGGATGGCAAAAGCGGTTTGAATGAACATGAAGTCGCGCTGTGCCGGGCGTTGGGCCTGCGTCTGGCGAAGACTGCGCAAAAACTGGGGAACTGACGTGGCGAAAAAGCCGAAGATTCTGCCCTCGATCCAATGGCTCGAACCACGGGTCCGGGCGATGCGGGTGATCAGCCTGCTGTGCTTTTTCGGGCTGGTGGGGCTGCTGTGCGCCTATTACCTGGTATTTGCCGACCTGCACGGCGCGCGGCCATGGGTGATTTTGCTGATCGAACTGGTGCCACTGCTGTTGCTGGCGCCGGGGATGATCATCGGTAGCGCACGTGGGCACTCGTGGATGTGTTTTGTGGTGAATCTGTATTTCATCAAGGGCGCACTGGCCGCGTATGACCCGAACCGGCAGCTGTTTGGCTTGCTGGAAATGGGCGCTAGCCTGGCGGTGTTCTGTTCGGCGCTGTTGTATGTGCGGTGGCGGTTTCAGTTGAATCGCAAACTTGCAGGCGAAGGTGAGATTTCCGTCGCCTGATCTGACGCCTTCGCGGGCAAGCCTCGCTCCTACAACGGCACCACCGTACCTGTAGGAGCGAGGCTTGCCCGCGAAGGGATCGACTCGGTGTTAATGATTCACTGTGTACGCAAGCATCATCGAAATCTGGCTCATCGCCCGCCCGCCACTCTGTTCATGCCACTGGTTGAACACATCCTGCACCAACGCCAGGTCCCGTAGACTGGTTGGCACCTTGTCGACAATCTTCTGCGCATTCAACCCCGCCACCACGTCGTAACTCGGCACAAACGTGTCCTTGCCGACCATGCGCAAGAAGCGCGGCGCCGACAACCCGCCCAATTGATGGCCGCGCTTTTTCAGGTACGTCCACAACCCGACGATATCCGTCACTGGCCAATCGGCGATCAACGCGCCGAAGCTGCCCCTCTCATGCGCCTCGTCCAGGATGAACTGCGCATTGCGCGGCACGCTCTTGAGCTTGCCCAGATGGCGGATAATCCGCGCGTCCTGCATCAGGCGTTCAAGGTGTTCAGCGCTCATCAGCACAACCTTTTCCGGGTCGAACTTGAAGAACACTTCTTCGAACGACGGCCACTTGGCGTCCACCAGGCTGTGCTTGAGCCCGGCGCGGAACACGCGCAGTGCCATGGTCGAGAGGTAGCGGTCGTCGCTGATCTTGCGCAATTGCGCCGGGGTCTTGGGAACGGGCAGATGGGCTTCCAGTTCAGCCGCTGAACCGAAGCGGTTCAGACAGTATTCGTGCAGCCACTTGTAATCGCGCATGCCCTCTCCTGGAGGTTGAAACAAAAAACAAATGTAGAGTGAGCCTGCTCGCGATAGCGGTGTGTCATTCAACGTTGATGTCGACTGACACGACGCAATCGCCGGCAAGCCGGTCTCACTCCTACAGTTTCTGATTAGAGGTTGACCACGTTGACGAACCGCGAAGCGGCGGTTGCGTCGATCTTGAGGCTGGTGAAGTCGAACAGGTTGCGGTCCGCCAGTTGCGACGGTTGCACGTTCTGCAAGCTGCGGAAAATGCTTTCGGTACGGCCCGGGGTTTTGTGCTCCCACTCTTGCAGCATGTCCTTGACCACCTGACGTTGCAGGTTTTCCTGGGAACCGCAGAGGTTGCACGGGATGATCGGGAATTGCTTGAAGTCCGCGTAGGCCTGAATGTCTTTTTCGTTGCAGTAGGCCAGCGGGCGAATCACCACGTTGCGGCCGTCGTCGGCACGCAGCTTGGGCGGCATGGCCTTGAGTGAACCGTTGAAGAACATGTTGAGGAAGAACGTCTCGACGATGTCGTCACGGTGATGACCGAGGGCCATTTTGGTCGCGCCGATTTCGTCGGCAAAGGTGTAGAGCGTGCCGCGACGCAGGCGCGAGCACAGCGAGCAGGTGGTCTTGCCTTCCGGGATCAGCTCCTTGACCACCGAGTAGGTGTCTTTTTCGACGATGTGGTACTCGATGCCCAATTCTTTGAGGTAGACCGGCAGCACGTGCTCAGGAAAGCCTGGTTGTTTCTGGTCCATGTTCACGGCCACGATCTCGAACTTGATCGGAGCGACCTTCTGCAAGTGCAAGAGCACGTCGAGCATGGTGTAGCTGTCCTTGCCACCGGACAGGCAGACCATGACCTTGTCGCCGTCTTCAATCATGTTGAAATCGGCAACAGCCTCACCTGCCTGGCGGCGAAGGCGCTTTTGCAGTTTGTTCTGGTTGACCGTGAGTGTGCCCATGACGCGAGATCCGTGAGGTGTGACGAAAGGCGGCATTTTACGCAAAAACTCCTCGTCGGCGAAGAGCCCACCCACAGGGATTGTGGTGACAGACCTTGCGGCGATTAACAGCAGTGTTTACAGCGCAATTTGCTCTAACGCCCTCACACCTGCGCCGTTAAGACCTTTCTATACTGCGACATAAGGTCGCACACATATCCAGACCTTTTACTTACTTGGCCACGTTGGCCTGTAGGCGCTCCACTGGGGGGCGACGGTAAAAACAAGAGGAGTGACTGGCATGATCCATCACGTAGTGGGGCTCTTCACCCACCCCGACCAGGAATGGAAAGAAATCCGTGGCGACCAAGAGGAAAGCATCAGCCACATGTACCTGACTCACACGCTGATTCTGGCGGCGATCCCCGCTGTGTCGGCGTTTATCGGCACCACTCAGGTCGGCTGGGTCATCGGCAGCCGGGCGCCGGTGATGTTGACCCAGGAAAGCGCGCTATGGATGACGATCATGTCTTACCTGGCGATGCTCGGCGGTGTCGCGGTCATGGGCGCATTCATCCACTGGATGGCCCGTACCTATGACGCCAATCCAAGTCTGGCCCGCTGCGTTGCATTTGCGACCTATACCGCGACCCCGCTGTTCATCGGCGGTCTGGCGGCGCTGTACCCACACATGTGGCTGGGGATGATCGTCGGGACGGCGGCCATCTGCTACACGGTGTATTTACTGTATGTGGGGCTACCCACTTTCATGAACATTCCATCCGACGAGGGCTTCCTGTTTTCCAGTTCGGTGCTTGCCGTAGGCTTGGTGGTGCTGGTCGCCATCATGGCGTTTACAGTGATTGTCTGGGGACTCGGCGTGGGGCCGGTCTATACCAATTAGTAACACATCACCCAAAAACAAGATCTGCCAACACAGGCCGCCGCAAGGCGGCCTTCTAATGTGTGAGGGGGTAACGACCATTCGGCGCCTCGACGATTCGCAAGGCCCCGGCGTTGCGGCATACTCGACGTCTCTGGAGATCCATCAAGCATGCCCGAGCAACTCAATACCCGCGTCGAAGACTGTTACAAATTAGCCGAATCCTTTTTCAAACGACCTTTCAAACGCCCCGTGGTGAGCCTCAAGCTGCGCGGTCAAAAAGCCGGTGTCGCGCATCTGCACGAGAACCTGCTGCGCTTCAACCCGCAGCTGTACCGGGAAAACACTGAAGACTTCCTCAAGCAGACCGTGGCCCATGAAGTGGCGCACCTGATCGCCCATCAACTGTTTGGCGACCGCATTCAGCCGCACGGTGAAGAGTGGCAATTGATCATGCGTGGCGTGTACGAACTGCCGCCCAATCGCTGCCACACCTACGACGTCAAACGCCGCAGCGTGACTCGCTATATCTACAAATGCCCGTGCGTTGACAGCGATTTCCCGTTTTCCGCGCAGCGCCATGGACTGGTGCGGCAGGGGCGGCGGTATTTGTGTCGCAGGTGCCGGAGCACGTTGGTGTTTAGTGGGGAGATGCGGGTCGAGTAAGTCGGATTTTTGGTGCCAGTGCCGGCCTCTTCGCGAGCAAGCCCGCTCCCACATTTGAAATGCGTTCCAATGTGGGAGCGGGCTTGCTCGCGAAGAGGCCAGTACAACCGCTAAAGAACCACTTTGTTACGCCGCAGTTCTTCGATCCGCGCAGCACCAAACCCCAACTCCCCCAACACCTGATCCGTATGCTGCCCCAACACCGCACCAATATGCCGGGGCGCTGGCAACCCCTCTGAGAACTTCAACGGACAGGCCATTTGCGCCTGCGTAGAACCGTCCCCCCGCGGCACCTCCGTCACCAACTCCCGCGCCTGCAATTGCGGATGCCGCACTGCCTCACCCAAACTCAGCACCGGCTCGACACACGCATCAACCCCGGCAAACAACTCGCACAGCTGCGCAAAGTCATGCTTCTCGAATTCGGCTTTCAACTCATTTTTCAGCGCCTGTTGCTCGGCGGGCTTGGACGACAGGCCCTTGGCCGCCAGTTCCGGCCGCCCCAGCGCCGTACACAGTTGCTGCATGAAGACCGGCTCCAGACTGCCCACCGATAACCAACGCCCGTCCCGCGAACGGTAATAGTCGTAGAAGCTGCCGCCATTGAGCATCTGATCTTCCCTGCCCGGCTCCACGCCACAGGCCAGATACCCGGCGCCGGCCATGGCGTTCAGGCTGAAGGCGCAATCGGTCATGCTCACATCCAGATGCTGCCCGACCCCGCTTTGCTGCCGAGCGATCACCGCCGCCAGCAGCCCGATCACGCCGTGCAGCGAACCTCCGGCGACATCCGCCACCTGCATGCCCAACGGCAACGGCCCACTCTCGGTACGGCCGGTGTAGCTTGCCAGTCCCGCCAGCGCCAGGTAGTTGATGTCGTGGCCGGCGCGGTCCTTGTAGGGGCCGGTCTGGCCATAGCCGGTAATCGACACGTAGATCAACCGCGGATTGATCGCCTTCAAGGCTTCATAACCCAGGCCCAGGCGTTCCATCACGCCGGGACGGAACTGCTCCAGTACGATGTCATAGTCCGCCAGCAACTGCTTGATCACTTCCAGCGCCTCGGGCTGCTTGAGGTCCAGCGCCAGGCTGCGCTTGTTGCGATTGAGGTACGCGTGGCTGGCCGACACCCCGTGATCGTGCGGCGGCAACACCCGCAGCAAATCCATGCGGGTCGGCGATTCGATGCGCAAGACTTCTGCGCCCATGTCTGCCAGCAGCAATGAAGCAAACGGCCCCGGCAGCAGTGTCGAGAAATCCAGAACCTTGAGTGATGCCAGTGGACCGGGCATGAGCGACCTCCGTGAACGATGCTTCCAGCCTAGGCAGGCAAACCCATTGCAGCAATCACCTGAAGTGTCAGCAACGGTGACCGTTACGCTCAAATCCCAGGCATGAAAAAACCCGCCGAAGCGGGTTTTTCAATGCAGAGAGTCTTACTTGACGTTGCTTGGGGTTGGGCCTTCGGCCACGCCCAAGTCGTCTTCTTCACGTTCGTCGGAGATACCGCGACCGCCGGAAGCCAGCTCGACTTGCAGCTTGTCTTCGTCCAGCTCGTTCACCCACTTGGCCACGACCAGGGTCGCAACAGCATTACCAACGAGGTTGGTCAGTGCACGGGCTTCGGACATGAAGCGGTCGATACCGAGGATCAGCGCCAGACCGGCCACCGGCAGAGTACCTACGGCCGACAGGGTGGCCGCCAACACGATGAAGCCACTGCCGGTCACGCCCGCAGCACCTTTGGAGGACAGCAACAGCACCAGCAGCAGAGTGATCTGGTGGGTGAGGTCCATTGGGGTATCAGTCGCCTGAGCGATGAACACAGCGGCCATGGTCAGGTAGATCGACGTACCGTCGAGGTTGAACGAGTAGCCCGTTGGGATCACCAGACCCACAACCGACTTCTGCGCGCCCAGGCGCTCCATCTTGATCAGCATGCGTGGCAGAGCCGATTCCGAAGAGGAAGTACCCAGCACGATCAACAGTTCTTCACGGATGTAGCGAATCAGTTTGATGACGCTGAAACCGTGCGCGCGGCAGATGGCGCCCAGTACCAGGAGCACAAACAGGATGCAGGTGATGTAGAAGCAGATCATCAGCTGACCCAGCTGCACCAGCGAGCCGACACCGTAGGCACCGATGGTGAAGGCCATCGCGCCGAATGCGCCGACTGGAGCGAGCTTCATGATCATGTTGATGATGTTGAACATCACGTGCGCAAAGCGATCGATGAAGTCCAGCACCGGCTTGCCGTACGCACCCAGGCGATGCAGGGCGAAACCGAAGATCACCGAGAACATCAGCACTTGCAGGATATCGCCGTTGGCGAAGGCGCCGACGATGGTGTTCGGGATCACGTTGAGGACAAAGGCGATGATGCTCTGGTCTTTACCGGCCGAGATGAAGCCAGCGATTTTGCTGGTGTCCAGGGTCGTCACGTCGATGTGCATGCCGGCGCCCGGTTGCACGACGTTGACCACGACCAGACCGATCAGCAAGGCAAGGGTGGAAACAATTTCGAAGTACAGCAGCGCATAGCCGCCGGTTTTGCCGACCGACTTCATGTTCTGCATGCCGGCGATACCGCTGACGACCGTACAGAAGATGATTGGCGCAATGACCATTTTGATCAGTTTGATAAACCCGTCACCCAGCGGCTTGAGGGCCACACCGGTCTGCGGGTAGAAGTGACCGAGCAGGATGCCGATGGCAATAGCAACGATCACCTGGAAATACAGGGATTTGTACAGTGGCTGACGAGTCGTCATTGCAAAGTTCCTCAAGAGCGTCCCGCGACAACATCCATCTGTTGTCAACGACACCTCATTTGCGAACCCTCCTGCACTGGAGGGATTTGTTTTGTCGAGCTGCGCGACGGCAGACCTCTGCGACTTGTATCGCAAGCCCCGTGCCACCTTCGTCAAAAAGCCTGTAAGCCTTTTGACATCAAGGGTTACAGGTTTTTCTGGGTCACTGTCCGGTTACATTGGTGTGGCGGATTTCCGCCCTTCGACTAAATCACATCCTGCAATTTGGCGGATATCCGCCTTGTTCATCGTCGGCCACCACGGCTACCATCCGACGCTCAATGGACGGACCTGCCTTCTATGCGCGAACGCACCATCGCCAGTCATTTCGCCCGTGCCGTCCTCGGTGGCGCGCGCCGGTTGGGTTATGACTATTCAGAGTTGTTGCAGCAATTGGGGATCAGCCCCGAATTGCTCGACGAGCCACGGGCGCGGATTGCGCCGGAGCAGTTCACGCGATTGATCCAGGGTTTGTGGCTTGCGCTCGACGACGAGTACCTCGGTTTCGGGCCGACGCCGAGTAAAACCGGCACCTTCGCGATGATGTGCCACGCCGTGATCCACTGCCGCAACCTCGATAAGGCGCTGCATCGCGGATTATTGTTTTATAGCTTGTTCCCCGACGGTCCCCGCCTGACCCTGACCCACGAAGACGACATGATCCGCCTGAGCCTCGATGACTCGAAATTCCAGGACCCGGACCATTTCCTCACCGAAAGCCAGCTGATGGTGTGGCATCGCCTCGGCAGCTGGCTGATCGGCCAGCGCATTCGGCTGGAGCAGGCGACGTTCAGTTATTCAAGGCCCGAGCACGGTGCCGAATACGACTTGCTGTTCCCCTGCCCCATGGTGTTTTCCGCAACCCAGAGCAGCCTGCTGTTTCACAGCCGCTACCTGCACATGCCGTTGTTACAGGACGAACGCACCCTCAAACATTTCCTCCAATACTCCCCCGCCGACCTGCTGTCGCGCCCGGATGACGGCGACAGCCTGAGCAGCCAGTTGCGCCGTTTGCTCAGCCGCGACAGTACACGCTGGCCGGATCTTGAGGCCGTGGCTGCGCACCTGCACATCAGCCCGCAGACCTTGCGCCGGCATTTGCGGGAGGAAGGGTCGAGTTTTCAGGAATTGAAGGATCAGTTGCGACGGGACATTGCGATTTATCACCTGGGCCGGGCGGATCTGTCGTTGCAACAGATTGCCGAGCAGTTGGGGTTTTCCGAGCCTTCGGCGTTTCATCGGGCGTTCAAGAAGTGGACTGGCCTTACACCTGGGGCTTATCGCGCACAAGAGAACTGATTTTGGGTTGAATTGACTGGCCCCTTCGCGAGCAGGCTCACTCCTACAGTTGATCTAGGGCGTACACAAATAGTGTGTTCGCTGAAGATCCCTGTAGGAGTGAGCCTGCTCGCGAAGAACGATGACGCGGTCTACCTGACTGGTGGCTAAGGCGGATCAAGCCTGTCCAGCATCCGATTCACCGCCAGCTCACCCAGCATTACAACCTGCTGAATCCCCAACACGGTGTTGCGATGCGGCCCCTCCATCAACCCCGCAAAATTACTCAGCATCACACTTGCTGATGCCATGGACTCACAAGCGTTGACCAGCAACGTTTCGTCATCGGTATCAGGGGCGACGAAGTAGATCGTGCTGGGTTTACGTGGCGAGTCTTTGGGGATGACCGGTTTGAGGTAGTAATCGAGGGCGCGGTCGGCGGCTTCGTTGAGCTTTTTGGAGTCGGTGGAATCGTAGGGCGAGACGTCGTCGGTTTCGGGTGGGTTGGGTGTGATTTTGAACATATGAAGCTCCTAGAGTTATGGAGCCGCCACATCGCTGCTAAACGAAAAAGAGGTGGCGGCTGTACGCGGGTTAGCAGACCAGGACTCTAGAACCCGGCGCACCGAAGTGCCCCACGCAAAGCCGCCATGACATGAACGACGGACGTTGTGCGTCTAGAGAGACCTGGGCTGCTAAACCCGATCGCTGATTCGTCAGCGACCCGGAAACGATAGAACCCACGCCCCAGGCGCACAAGCCGGCGGATTCTGGCGTAGTCGTAGGCAACGGCGCAAGGATGTGTAGCCTGAGTGAGTGTCTGGAGATGTGTTTTAAACAGCGTTGTTTATTGCAGAGAATCTGTGAGATTTGCGTTTTAGGGGCTGGCCTCATCGTCGGATCGCCGCCCGGAGCCGGCTCGCTCCCACAGGGAATCTGCGGAGTATCCACTTTTCGCGAACGCCGCAGATCCAATTGTGGGAGCGAGCCGGCTCCGGGCGGCGATCCGACGATGAGGCCCGTAAGAACGCTAAAGAATTCAGATCAAACCACCGAAAAATGAATCCGGAACGCCGCCCCGCCCATCGGCGAATCCCCGAGCGTCAGCTTCGCGCTGTAGCTCTCGATAATGTCCTTCACCACCGCCAACCCAATCCCCTGCCCCGGATGCTGGCGATCCAGTCGCTCGCCCCTTTGCAGAATCCGCGCCCGCTGGTCCGGTGGCACGCCCGGCCCGTCATCTTCAACGCACAACTCAACCCCGCTCAGGGTTTCGCGCACGCTGATGCGCACTTCGCTCAGGCACAGGCGATAGGCGTTTTCCAGCAGGTTGCCCATCATTTCCAGCAGCGCGCCTTGCTCGATCGGCACGTAACACTGATCCGGCAGATCGAAAGCGACGCGCACGCGTTTGTCGCGGTAGACCTTGTCCAGCGTGTCGCACAGGCTTTGCAGCACCGGACGCAGGCGCACCTGGTGGCGTACCAGACCGCTTTTGCGCAGGCTGGCACGTTGCAGTTGATAGCCGATCTGCTGGCTCATGCGTTCGATCTGGGTTTGCAGCACCCAGGCCTGATCGCGATTTTCCGGGCGTTGAGCCATGTCTTCGCTGACGCCTTGCAACACGGTCAGCGGGGTTTTCAGGCTGTGGGCCAGGTCGTCGAGGGAATCACGGTAGCGGCTGCGCTGTTCGCGTTCGCTGTGCAGCAAGCGGTTGAGGGAGCCGGTCAGGCGCAGCAGTTCGCGTGGGTGTTGTTCGCTGAGGCTTTCGCGGGCGCCGCTTTCGATTTCGTCGAGTTCCTGACTGAGCCGACGCAAGGCCTGCAAACCCCAGGTCAGTCCGATCCACAGCAGCGCCAGCAGCACCAGCAATGCGGCGCCAAAACCGAGGTAGAGGTTTTCGCGCAGGCCTTCGAGGGTGACTTCGTATTCGCGCACCGGTTGCAGGGCCACGATGCTGAACGCCGCGCTTTTGCCGCCGAGCAGTTTGACCTCGACGTCATAGACGAAGAATTCCTGACCGTCGGCCTCGCGAATGCGCGCGAATTCGTTGCCGCGTCCGTCGTAACGCGGTTTGTAGTTGATCTTCTCTTCGCGGGTGGCCTTCGAGCGCCACACCAGGTGACCTTCGCGGTCATAGATGTAGCCAACCAAGCGGCTGTCGGTCAGGTTGAAGCGTTCATCGGGCAACTGCGCCGGCATCTGCAAAGAGTTGTTTTCCACTCGCGCGGCGGAGATCAGCGTGGTGACGTCCGATGCCAGGCGCTGCTCGATGGAATCCTGCAACGCCAGGCTGAACGCGCCCTGCATCGCTGGCAGCAACGCCAGCATGAACAGCACCGCCAGGATCGTGGCGGCGAGCATCAACCGGACACGAAGAGAACGAATCAAGTGCAGCGCTCATTGAACAGGTAGCCGAGACCACGCACGGTATCGATCGGTTTGAAACCGGCCGGGCCTTCGAGTTTGCGGCGCAGACGGCCGACCAGCACTTCGATGACGTTCGGATCGCGCTCGTCGTCGTCCGGGTAGAGCTGTTCCATCAAGCGATCCTTGGCCACCACCTGCTGGTGATGCCGCATCAGGTACTCGAGGATTCGGTATTCGTACGCGGTCAGCGCCAGCGGTTGTTCATCAAGGGACGCCTGTTTGCGGTTGAGGTCCAGCAGCAGCGGCCCGGCGACGATGGTCGACTGGGTGAATCCGCTGGAGCGGCGCAGCAAGGCATTCAGGCGCGCGTCGAGCTCTTCGAACTGGAACGGCTTGACTACGTAATCGTCGGCGCCGGCGGCGAGGCCTTCGACCTTGTCCTGCCAGTTGCCGCGCGCGGTGAGGATCAGGATCGGGAAGGTCTTGCCGCTCGAGCGCAGTTGACGGATCAGGTCGAGCCCGCCCATGCCCGGCAAGCCGAGGTCGATCACCGCCAGGTCATGGTTGAACTGCTCGGTCTGGTACAGCGCCTCCTCGGCGTTGGCCACGGACTCGACCACGTGGCCGCTGTCCGTCAGGCGGGTTTGCAGGTGATGGCGCAACAGCGCTTCATCTTCGACGACCAGCAGTTTCATAACGCTCTCCTAGGCAAATCGTTATCTCCAGCAGCACAGTTTCGCACCTCTATGCGGGACAGGGCGATGCCAGCCAGTCAGGCCGCGGAACCTGTGGGAGCGGGCTTGCTCGCGAAAGCGGTGTGTCAGGCAACAGTGATGTCGACTGAGACTACGTCTTCGCGAGCAAGCCCGCTCCCACAGGGATTGCGCTTAACTGACTGGCATTCGCGCATCCCTTTGTCAGAAAGCGTAGTTCGCCGACAGGTAAGTCTGGGCGCTGCTGGTCAGGTCCAGCGAACCTTGTTTGCTGCCACCGCGCTCGCTCATCTCGGTGCTGGCGTTGCTGCGCAGGTAACGGTAACCCATCTCGACCGAGGTATTTTGCGACACTTGCTGCAACACGCCAACCTGGCCGCCGATGGCGTAACCGATGTTGCTGTCGCGGCTGAAGCCCGGGGACTCCTGAGTCATTTTGGTCAGACCGGCCGTGGCACCGCCGAACAGTTTGGTGCTGCCGCCCACCGGGTAGAACAGATCGTAGCTGCCCAGAAGGTTTTCCTGACGCAGCTTTATGCCATTGTGCGAGCCCGACACGTTGTCGTAAGTGGCGTAGTAACGGCCCTGACTGTTTTGCTGGCCCAGACGCACACCCCAGGTGGTGTCCTTGCCGATCACGCCGTCGGCGTTCGGGCTGTTGAGGTTGTCGTTCAGGGCGTGGGACTTTTTGATCTTGTCGCTGGTCTGTCCAAGCGTAAGGCTGGCGAAATTGTCGTCGGAGGCGAAAGCGGCGGTGCTCGCGCTTAGGACGGTGAAAGCCAGAAGCAGTTTTTTGAAGCTAGTCATTGGGGAGTTTCCTCATGCGCTATTTGCTTTTTGGGTACGGGGCAAGGTTACGCAACCACCCCTGAACTCCCCCTGAACGCACTCTGAACCTGAGCTGAATCAAATCGACTCGGCTGTTTTAATGACTTTTATGCAGGAGATCCGACCCTGCGCGTTTTCCTCGCCCTCGGGAGGGTATAAGCATGGGCTCAGTGATCCGGATGCGGATCGGTTGGGCCATGGCGATCATGGTGGGCCGGATATTGGCTACAGCAAGGCGGCGGATGAAAAGTCCTGGGCGGATATGCAGGCGTTCTTCAAGAAGATCTTTGGTTGAACAGTTAGCCCCTGTCGCAAGGGGCGTTGTGGCGAGGGGATTTATCCCCGTTCGGCTGCGCAGCAGTCGTGAAACCGGCGAACTCGGTGTATCTGATATACCGAGGTTGCAGGTTTTGGGGCGGCTTCGCCACCCAACGGGGCGGTGCGACGTTTCGCTAAATCCCCTCACCACAAAAGCCCGCTGCCACTACCCAGCACCAAGGCAACCCGGCAAAATGCCCGTCATGAATCCCGTCCCCGCCCTACCCGTCTGCTGCTCCCCGCTCGATGCCCATTGGCCGCTGCCGTTTGTGCTGCCCGATACGGTGCTGTTGAGTACGCACTTCGATACCTCGCAACTGGCCAACGATGACTTCCAGCGCAGCGCCATCGAACCGCCGGCGAGCATTCAGCGCTCGGTCGCCAAGCGTCAGGCCGAGTTTCTGGCCGGCCGGGTCTGCGCCCGGGCGGCGTTGCAGCAGTTGGAGGGGCTGAGTTTTACCCCGGCCATCGGTGAAGACCGGGCCCCGGTGTGGCCCGCGCATATCAGCGGCTCAATCACCCACAGCACCGGCCGGGCTGCGGCAATTGTGGCGAAGAAAGCCGATTGGCGTGGTTTGGGGATGGACCTGGAAAACCTGCTCAACCCTGAACGGGCCGAACGCCTGGCCGGGGAAATCCTCACCCCGCAAGAGTTGCAGCGCATGGCGGCGGCCCCTCGTGATCAGCTGGCGATGCTGGTGACGCTGACGTTTTCGGTGAAGGAAAGTTTGTTCAAGGCGCTGTATCCGATTGTTCAGCAGCGGTTCTATTTTGAACATGCCGAGGTGTTGGAATGGACCGAGGCGGGTGAAGTGCGGTTGCGGCTGCTGACTGATCTGTCCAGCGAATGGCGCAATGGCGCTGAGCTGGATGCGCAGTTTGGGGTGGTGGACGGACAGTTGTTGAGTCTGGTCAGTATCAAGGCCTGAGATCTTTAGTGTCGGTTCGGGCCTCTTCGCGGGCAAGTCGGATCGCCGCACATCTCACCGCTTCTCCTGATTCCTCGGCCAACTCAGGCTGAAGCACGCCCCGCCCAGACTCTGGCTCTTGCTGATCAACGCCCGCCCGTCATGCCAATGGATGATCCGCCGCACGATCGACAACCCCAATCCATGCCCGCCCGACGCCCGGGTGCGGCTGTCATCAAGACGCAGGAACGGGGTGAAGATTTTCTCCCACGCCGACTCCGGCACGCCCGGTCCGTCATCTTCGATGTCCACCCGGCAACGCTGCTGCCCCACCTGATAACTGACGGTCACCCGCGACGAGGCGTGGCGCATGGCGTTGCTCACCAGGTTCTGGATCGCCCGGTGCAAATAGCGCGGCTCGGCCTCGACCCAGGCGTCGTCGCAATCGGCGGCGGACAGGCACAACCCGCGCTGCACAGTGACGTCGGCGCGCAGCGGTGCCAGCTCCTCGATCACCTGATTGACCAACGCATCCAGATCGATCCGCTGGAAATTCAGCGCCGGCGAGCCCTGCTCCAGACGCGCGTAGGTCAGCATTTCGTCCACCAGTTTGTCGAGGTCCTCGATGTCGTGGTCCATACCTTCGCGGTATTTCTCCAGGGCCTGCGGCGTGGTGGCCGAGCCGATCATCTCCAGGCCAAAACGCAGGCGCGCCACCGGGGTGCGCAATTCGTGGGATACCGCGCGCACCAGTTCACGCTGGATCGCCAGCAACTGCTGCAAGTGCTCGGCCATGCCGTTGAACGCCGAGGCCAGTCGCCCCACCGAGTCCGCGCCGCGCGCCGGCACGCGGGTTTCCAGGCTACCCTTGGCGATGCGCGTGGCAGCGGCTTCGAGGCCACGTAAACGTCGTTCAAGTTGTCGCACTAATAGATAGACGATCAAACCGATCAGGCTCAAACCGAGGGCCGCGATCAGCACCAGCCACTCGGGTGGATAAGGATTCATCTGATACAGCGGGCCGATTTCCAGGACCCAGGGCGTGCCGACCATACCGGCGAATACCCGGATCGAGTCGCCGCCCTTGCCCAGCGCCATCACCGTGTCGCCTTCGGAGATCCGGCGGCTCTGGTCTTCGTCCATGTCCGCCTGCTCGACGGTGACCAGCCGCAAGTCGAAACCAAAGCCCTTGTCTTGTTTCAATTGCGCCAGGCGCTTGGGCTGGTCGGCCACCGGCACGCGCACCAGTTCGTCGGCCAGCAGGTAAATGGTCGCTCGCGCCAGTTGCTCGCTGATCTGCTGCACCTCGCCCGTGAGAACAAGCTGCTCCTTGTCACTGACCAAGCGATAAACCCTTGCCGCGTGCGGGCCGGTCTGCTCCACCAGCGCCTGGCCGCGCAGCACGCGGGTGCGCTGCGTCAGGTCGAGATCGGTCTGGGCAAAGGACTTCAGCGCCAACGGAATACCCAGCAAACGTTCCCACACCAGCAAGGCCCGGTGGCGCTCGGTTTCGTTCATTGGTTGCAGGTTGTCGGCCATCAGCGAAAAGGTGCCGTGGGCCAGGCGTTCGCGGTATTGCTCGCTGCGCACCTGATTGAGCAGGTGCAACGCCAGTACGCCGAGCACCGCGACCAGAATCAGCGCCGCGCACATGCCGCCGTAGATGCGCAGGAAGATCGAGTTCACAGGGTGCAGGCTTCCGGAACGAACAGATAACCTTTGCTGCGGATGGTTTTGATCAGTCGCGGATGATCAGGGTCGTCGCCGATTTTCGGGCGGATGCGCGAGATGCGCACGTCGATGGAGCGATCCTGGCCGTCATAGCCGATGCCGCGCAGCGCGGTGAAAATCTCTTCCCGGGACAGGATGCGCCCGGCGTTGGCCACCAGCAGCCACAGCAGGTCGAACTCGGCGCTGGTCAGTTCGATACCGTTGTCATTCAGCCAGGCCTCGCGCAATGCGTTGTCCACCACCAGCGGGCCGAATTGCAGGCGCCGTTGTTTTTCCGGGGCCACCTCAGGGGCTTCACTGCGGCGCAACAGGGCCTGGATGCGCGCCAGCAGCAGGCGTGGACGAACCGGTTTGCACACGTAATCGTCAGCGCCCAGGTCGAGGCCAAGAATCTGATCAGTGTCATCGGTGCGCGCGGTGAGCATCAGGATCGGGCCGTCATATTTGTCTCGGACCTTGCGGCAGATGCTCAGGCCATCTTCGCCCGGCAGCATCAGGTCGAGGATCACCAGGTCCGGCTTTTCATTAATGATGCGAGCCGCGGCCAGGGCGCCATTGCCCTCGATCGATACGCGCAGGCCATTGGCTTCCAGGTAATCGCGGGTCAGTTCGGCCAGTCGCTGGTCGTCCTCCACAATCAATATCTGCCAGGCTTCTTGCTCCACGGTGACCTCTGCTTGCCAACAACACGAATAAGGAAGGATCCGCCCGTCTTTTTGTAATGATTGGGGAGGATAAGAAAGCATACACACTGGCCGATTGTATAAACGCCGAACGCCGAGAACACAAGCCGGCAAATGCGTTCGGACAACCCGGTTTTTTGTGGTAGGGTTCGCGCCCTTAAAAATCCGAATGACTGTTTTCAATCGCTGAAAATCAGTGAAAAACGGTCCGCTCCAGCTAGGTCGCGGCCTACACGCCTGTTCCCTCTTTCACACACAATTTACGCACAGGTTTATCCACAGGTAGTACGTTGCAACACCCTCCAAAACGCATTATCTTGTAGCACGGCGCCAAAAAAACCCTACATGTAGGGTTTTGGCTTAAAAAGCCCAACCACATTTCAGACCAGAAACTCAAGCGCTTTATTGCTGTTTCCGGTTGAACCAAGCGTGATTTTACAAGCCCAAACCGCACCTGCGGATGGCACCGTTTTTTAAGGCCGGAACAGCCAGAACGGTACGGGTGTTGCAGTCATTACTGTCACCCTGAATGGAATCCGGTTTCGAGCCCAGGCTCGCGACTAAAGACTTCGGCAAGGAAGCGGCATCATTAGCCTTTTCCTACTGTCCCGAAGTTGTTATGCCCGACGCCCGTCGGTTGTAGTGCTTCAGGACAGAACGGTGGGCACCGTGATGGTGCCCAAACAAACATAGAGAATGTGGAGACAACCCCCCATGCAAACCGACACAACTCGCGAGAACCCGCAGGGCACCTTGCCGCAGGCCGCTGATTCGACTTCGGATCTGTCCGCCACCGCGCCTGGCCAACTGCGCGTGATCAAGCGTAACGGCACTGTCGTTCCTTACACCGACGACAAAATCACCGTCGCGATCACCAAAGCGTTTCTCGCAGTTGAGGGCGGCACCGCTGCCGCCTCGTCGCGAATCCATGACACCGTTGCCCGCCTGACCGAACAAGTCACCGCGACCTTCAAGCGTCGCATGCCGTCGGGCGGCACTATCCACATCGAAGAAATCCAGGACCAGGTTGAACTGGCCCTGATGCGTGCCGGCGAGCAGAAAGTAGCCCGTGACTACGTGATCTACCGTGACGGTCGTTCGAAAGAACGCGCTGCCCACGCACCGGCCGAAGAAGCAGTCAACGCTCACCCGTCGATCCGCATCACCCGCGCCGATGGCACCTTTGCGCCCCTGGACATGGGCCGCCTGAACACCATCGTCACCGAAGCGTGCGAAGGCCTTGCAGAAGTCGACGGCGACCTGATCCAGCGCGAAACCCTGAAAAACCTGTACGACGGCGTGGCCCTGACCGACGTCAACACCGCGTTGGTGATGACCGCCCGTACGCTGGTTGAGCGTGAGCCGAACTACTCGTTCGTGACCGCTCGCCTGTTGATGGACACCCTGCGTGCAGAAGGCTTGAACTTCCTGGAAGTCGCAGAAAGCGCGACCCACCACGAAATGGTCGACCTGTACGCCAAGGCCTTGCCTGCGTACATCGCCAAGGGTATCCAATTCGAATTGCTGAATCCGATCCTGGCCACCTTCGACCTGGAAAAACTCGGCAAGGCGATCAACCACGAGCGCGATCAGCAGTTCACCTACCTGGGCCTGCAAACCCTGTACGACCGTTACTTCATCCACAAGGACGGTATCCGCTTCGAACTGCCGCAAATCTTCTTCATGCGCGTGGCCATGGGCCTGGCGATCGAAGAGAAGCACAAAGAAGACCGTGCGATCGAGTTCTACAACCTGTTGTCGTCCTTCGACTACATGTCCTCGACCCCAACCCTGTTCAACGCCGGCACCCTGCGTCCACAGTTGTCCAGCTGCTACCTGACCACCGTGCCGGATGACCTGTCGGGCATTTACCACGCGATCCACGACAACGCCATGTTGTCGAAATTCGCGGGCGGCCTGGGCAACGACTGGACGCCGGTTCGTGCGCTGGGTTCGTACATCAAGGGCACCAACGGCAAATCCCAGGGCGTTGTTCCGTTCCTGAAAGTGGTGAACGACACCGCCGTCGCCGTTAACCAGGGTGGCAAGCGCAAAGGCGCTGTCTGTGCCTACCTGGAAACCTGGCACATGGACATCGAAGAGTTCATCGAACTCCGTAAGAACACCGGTGATGATCGTCGTCGTACCCACGACATGAACACCGCCAACTGGATCCCTGACCTGTTCATGAAGCGCGTCTTCGATGACGGCAAGTGGACCCTGTTCTCGCCGTCCGAAGTACCGGACCTGCACGACCTGACCGGTAAAGCTTTCGAAGAACGTTACGAGTACTACGAAGCCCTGTCCGAGTACCCGGGCAAGATCAAGCTGTTCAAGACCATCCAGGCCAAAGACCTGTGGCGCAAAATGCTGTCCATGCTGTTTGAAACCGGCCACCCATGGCTGACCTTCAAAGACCCGTGCAACCTGCGCAGCCCGCAGCAGCACGTGGGCGTGGTCCACAGCTCGAACCTGTGCACCGAGATCACCTTGAACACCAACAAGGACGAGATCGCTGTTTGCAACCTGGGCTCGATCAACCTGCCGAACCACATCGTCAACGGCAAGCTGGACACCGCCAAGCTGGAACGCACCGTGAACACCGCCGTTCGCATGCTCGATAACGTGATCGACATCAACTACTACTCGGTGCCACAAGCCAAGAACTCCAACTTCAAGCACCGTCCGGTCGGTCTGGGCATCATGGGCTTCCAGGACGCGCTGTACCTGCAGCACATCCCTTACGGTTCGGACGCTGCCGTCGAGTTCGCCGACAAGTCGATGGAAGCGGTCAGCTACTACGCGATCCAGGCTTCCTGCGACCTGGCCGACGAGCGCGGCGCCTACGAGACGTTCCAGGGTTCGCTGTGGTCCAAGGGCATCCTGCCGCTGGATTCGCAACAGATCCTGATCGAACAGCGTGGCCAGAAGTACATCGACGTTGACCTGAACGAATCCCTGGACTGGGCACCGGTTCGTGCCCGTGTGCAGAAAGGTATTCGTAACTCCAACATCATGGCCATCGCACCGACCGCGACCATCGCCAACATCACTGGCGTCTCGCAGTCGATCGAACCGACCTACCAGAACCTCTACGTGAAATCGAACCTGTCGGGCGAATTCACCGTGATCAACCCGTACCTGGTTCGCGACCTGAAGGCTCGCGGTCTGTGGGACTCGGTCATGATCAACGACCTGAAGTACTACGACGGTTCGGTGCAACAGATCGAGCGTATCCCGCAAGAACTCAAAGAGCTCTACGCGACTGCCTTCGAAGTGGACACCAAGTGGATCGTTGACGCGGCAAGCCGTCGCCAGAAGTGGATCGACCAGGCTCAATCGCTGAACCTGTACATCGCTGGCGCATCGGGCAAGAAGCTGGACGTGACCTACCGCATGGCCTGGTACCGTGGTCTGAAAACCACTTACTACCTCCGTGCCCTGGCTGCGACCAGCACCGAGAAGTCGACCATCAACACCGGCAAGCTGAACGCTGTTTCCAGCGGCGGCAACCACGGTGAAGATTCGGTCCTGGCAGCACCTGCCGGCCCTGCTCCAGTGCCGAAAGCTTGCGCCATCGACGAGCCGGATTGCGAAGCTTGCCAATGAAATTCAGGTACAAATAAACGCATACATTAGTCTGTAAAACCCCATCAACCCCCTGATAACAAAGGGGGTTTTTGGTAAACAGTACAATACAAACTTCCTATACTCCCCGCCCTGCTATCACAGGTTCAGGGAACGTATACATCGCAAGCCATCCGAATCAAATCCTTCATCGCCACCGACGGCCTACCTATGGCCGTACTGGTGGATGCGGACGGCTCTCCCCCCTTCCTACCCAATGTCTACGCGACTGTTCGATACCGGGACAGGGGTGCAGCGCTTACGACCACAGAAAAGGTCCTTCGCACCATCGGCATGACCTACCTGTGGACCCATTCCCGGAACATCGATATTCACACTGCGCTAACGTCGGAAGCATTTCTGACTCGTGCTCATGGCCAACCCCGCGAGCGTCTGATAGCTGCCTTACGCCATGGAACCTAGATGAGGCTAGTTACCCAGCAACAGTTCCTTGAGCAGCCCACTCAGGATCAGACAGTCGGATTCGTTCTTCACAAAACCGGCGTCAGCTCAGATTATTTGATTCAAAAGCAGCTTTGGTCACTGCGACCGCTGCACTCAACGCCCCCTTTAATCACAAGGACAATCAAAGGGCAGTGCACCACAAGCTGCTAGTAAAGAGCGGCAAAGAGGGGTAAACATCTGAAAGGTCGACGTAGACCATACAATTTGACCACACCACAAGAGCCGACACCCGGCTGCATAAATTGATGTGGATCAACCTTGGCACTTCGATGCGCTGTATTTTGAATCAAAGCCCGTTAATCAGTACCGGAGATTCTCCATGTTCTGGTTTCGCCATCGTCAACCAGCGTTCATACGCCTAGCCATCGTGCTGTGGGTGTTAGCGTTTGGTCTGGCAGCGAGCCAGGGATGTCTGGCACAGCCCAGCCACAATCCGGCTACAACTCATGTCTCGCTGAACACCGCGCAAGATCACGATAGCCACGACACCCATGCCCTCGGTTGCCTTCAGCACTGCGCCGATGCGGCGATAGCTGTAAGTCCTTCGCTCCATCTTCAAATATTTAACCTGTCCAGCTGGACGTTTCTGTTCCTGATCCCTGCGCTGCTGATTTTGTATCCCGCCAACCCCTCCGCTTTTGCCTTTCTTGCGTTACGGCGCCCTGTACCGGCCAGACCGCCTGCCCGCCTGATTTTCGTCCGTTTCAACGATTAATCCGACCGTCTGCGCGCCGATCTTCGGCGCATTGTCTGACTGCGCCAACCTGGTGCGGCTCGGTATTACCTGAGTTGTCCTCACCCTTTGGAGAATGCCATGCATGCCTCATTGAAATGTATCCTCGCCACCCTGCTCGTGAGCAGCCCACTCATGGCCTCGGCAGTCGATGAGCATCACCCGGAGCAGACGCCGACCGCGCCCGCCCAGACGAGCGAAGCAGCTAAGCCGATGCAAAACGATGTCATGTCCGAGCAAATGCAAAAAATGCAGGCTGCACACGACAAGGCAGCCGCCGCCAAGACCCCTGCCGAGCGACACGCCGCCATGCAGGAGAGCATGCAGACGATGAAGGACAGCATGGCCATGATGCATAAGAACTGTCATGGCATGGGCATGGCCGGCAACAAAGACGGCATGGAGATGGGAATGATGAACATGATGATGAAAATGATGGATCAGCAATCGAGCATGATGAAGATGCCGATGAGCAAGTAACGCGTACAAGCCTGTAGGCAATGCAACGTCGGTTTTACCTTTGCCAATATGCCAAGGGTAAAACCTCCGCCCGTTGACCAATACGACGTATCACTAACAGCACGTCCCTCAGGAGTACAGAACCATGATGAATTCACCACATTCCGCTAACACCTCCCCAACATTTTGGAGGAGCAAACCCGGCATAGCGCTGGGCATGCTGCTGGTGATCGTGCTGTTCTATCTGGCAAGAGAACACTACGGCCATATGCTGGGCTTACTGCCTTACATGATTTTGCTGTTGTGCCCGCTGATGCATTTTTTCGGACACCACCACGGTGGTCACAGTCATCACGGCGAAACCTCAGCCTCAACCAAGGATGCGAACAGGAGTTAGCTCATGCCCGCCCCTGAGCTTCGTTCAGAGCACGACCCATTACAGAAGTCTGAACCCCAACTCACCGGCTCCCATGACCCGGCATGTGGCATGACCGTCAGTAACGACAGCCAGTTCAGCACGAAATATGAGTGGCAAACCTACCAATTCTGCAGCCAGAAATGCCAAACGATCTTCAGGGCAGCGCCCGAGCGTTATCGAATATCTCAACTGAAAATCGAACACGTCCATCAGACAACAGTAGAACCGTTAACGGGTGCCGCTGAATACACATGTCCCATGCATCCGGAAAATTCGCCAGATCGGCCCCGGCGTCTGCCCTAAGTGCGGCATGACCTTAGAGCCGGTGATTCCCGAATTGGAGGAAGAAGAGAACTTAGAACTCAAGGACTTCACCCAGCGCTTTTGGTGGACATTGCCACTGACAATAATCAGTCACCGTTCTGGCCATGGGCGGCCATGCCTTGGTGCTGTTTCACGGCCCCACGCAAAACTGGATCGAGCGGGGACTGGCCACACCCGTGGTGCTTTGGGCTGGCTGGCCGTTTTATGTGCGTGGTGTGCGTTCGGTGATTCAGCGAAGTCCGAACATGTGGACGCTGCTCGGCCTCGGCACGGCGGCGGCCTTCCTTTACAGCGTCGTGGCCACCCTGGCCCCCGATGTATTCCCCAGCAACTTCATGATGGAGGGCCGCATCGGTGTGTACTTCGAAGCAGCGGCTGCGATCATCTCACTGACCCTTCTCGGCCAGATGCTTGAACTCAAGGCTCGCACGCAAACCTCGGCTGCCATCAAGTCGCTGCTCGGACTGGCACCCAAAAACGCCCGGCGGATCAATGCCGACGGCACCGAAGAAGACACCCCATTGACCCACGTACACAGCGGCGACACGTTACGTGTGCGACCGGGCGAAAAAGTGCCTGTCGACGGTCAGGTGTTGCAAGGCGAAAGCGCTGTAGATGAGTCGATGCTCACCGGCGAACCAATACCGATCATGAAGAGGGCCGGGGACGCGCTGATCGGAGCCACCCTCAACATCCACGGCAGTCTGGTGATACAGGCGCAGAAGATAGGGTCGGCGACCCTGCTCGCACAGATTGTACAGATGGTTGTGCAGGCACAACGCTCAAAAGCGCCGATGCAACGACTGGCAGACGTGATTGCCAGTTACTTCGTGATTGTGGTGATTACTATCGCCGCGCTGACTCTACTCGGTTGGGGGGCTGTGGGGGCCCGAGCCAAGTTGGGTGTTCGGACTGATCAACGCTGTCGCGGTCATGATCATCGCCTGTCCCTGCGCCCTTGGCCTAGCGACACCGATGTCAGTCATGGTCGCCACCGGGAAGGCTGCTGGCAGCGGCGTATTGTTTCGCGATGCCGCCGCCATCGAAAACCTGCGCAAAATAGACACCTTGATAGTCGACAAAACTGGCACCCTCACTGAAGGTCGACCAGCGCTCCATAGCGTCGAGGCCGTACCCGGATTTGTTCCGGATGATGTGCTGCGCCTGGCCGCTAGTCTCGATCAGGGCAGTGAGCATCGGTTGGCCCACGCCATCATCGAGCAGGCTCGTGCCGCAGGGCTAAAACTGGTGACACCTGAAACCTTCGAGTCAGCCTCAGGTATCGGTGTTAGCTGTCAGGTCGAGGGTCGCCGCCTGATGCTAGGCAATACCGCGTTGATGCAGGAAGGCGGGCGTTTCCACCGAGAGCCTGCAAGTGCATGCCGAGAAGCTACGCGGCGACGGTACGAGCATCATGTACCTGGCAGTCAATGGCGCCCTCGCGGGTTTGCTGGCTGTTGCCGACCCCATCAAACCCACCACGAAGCTGGCCGTCGAGCGTCTGCAGGCGGATGGCATCAAGGTCATCATGGCCACTGGCGACGGCCTTACCACCGCTCGCTCGGTAGCTCGCCAGTTGGGCATCGAGGAGGTGCATGGTGAGGTCAAACCACAAGGTAAAGAACGTCTGGTGGCTCTCAGGTATCGCCATGGGCACAGGCACTGACGTGGCATGAACAGCGCTCAGGTCACCCTGGTTAAGGGCGATCTGCTCGGTATCCTGCGTGCTCGCAGCCTGTCAGTAGCAACGGTGAGAAATATGCACCAGAACCTGACCTTCGCCTTTCTTTACAACGCCATGGGCATCCCACTGGCCGCCGGCTTGTTCTTCCCACTTACCGGTCACCTTCTGTCACCACTAATTGCCGCACTGGCCATGAGCGTGAGCTCGGCGTCGGTGGTAATCAACGCCTTGCGTCTGCGCCAAGCTTCCATTGATTGAATGAAACGACTGCTTGACCTTGCCATGGCAGCAAGGTTGAGGATAAGCCAAAGTCGCAGAAAAGCCTCATGCGTCCGTCTTTCCACGATCAACGTTGTTGTGAGGAGTCACCAATGAAAACTGTTGAACTGCAAGTCCAGGGCATGAGCTGTGGTTCATGTGTCAAACATGTCACCGAAGCGCTGCGCCCACTTGAAGGAGTCAGTGACGTAACAGTGGATCTACAAGCAGGACGGGTGAAGGTCAGCGGCGATTCGGACAACCATGCGCTGCTTGCCGCCCTGCAGGACGCGGGCTATCCAGCACAGCTGGCGACAGTGGAAAGCGTAGCAAGTAAGAAAACCTCAGGTTGTGGCGGGAACGGCGGCGGTTGCTGCTGTCGGTAAGTATTCTTTTTAAACTGGAGAACTCCCATGAATACCAGTCTGCGTATCGCTGCGTTCACGACACTACTCATGACCGGAGCGGCACAAGCCGCTGAAGTCATCGACGTTTACCGCGATCCTAACTGCGGCTGCTGCAAGGACTGGATAAAGTATCTTGAAGTTAATGGCTTCAGCGTGCGCGACCATGTCGAGCCCAACATGAGCGAAGTCAAACAGCGCCTCGGCGTCGCTCCGCGCTCGGCCTCCTGTCATACCGCGATGATTGACGGAAAATTTGTCGAAGGCCATGTACCGGTAGCACAGATCCTCGACCTGAAGAATCACCCCGACCTCGTCGGAGTTGCGGTGCCGGGTATGCCCGCTGGATCGCCTGGAATGGAGTACGGCCAAACCAAACAGCCGTATCAGGTGATAGGTCAGCCCCTAACGGGTACCGATCAAGTAGTCGCTGATTATCCTAGCCATTGACGACTACGTTAGGGCTAACCAGCCACGGCCTATCACAACAAGACGAATCTATGGTTCTGCTCAATCGCAGTTCAGCCAGATTGCCGCTGCCAACCAGACGGAAAGTAATCACACGCCGCCCGATGAGTATCCTACGTTGCTGTGAAAGAAGCGCTTGAGGGTCTGAATCAAGCCTAAAGCGCGTGATCCCATCAAACTGATGCGATTTCAGTCTCTCTGATTTCAAGATTTCCAAGCGTTCCCTACCACGCCAACAACAAGAGCCCAGTGCAGGAGCCCTTGCTTGTACTCAAACTGAAATCACTTGGTAAGTCAGGACTCAACGCTCGCGGAGCCATGCTCAGTTTTCCATGCCTTTAGAGTCTTGTGATTGCCGCCTTTGGTTTCGACGACTTCACCGGTGTGAGGGTTTTTATAGACCTTCACTTGGCGTGGCTTACGGGTACCGGTTCTGGAATCGGCAGCTGGAGCACGACGGCTCGCTTGCGGGTCAAGCAGATTGATCACGTTCGGTAGGCTGTAGCCGTACTCGGCCAGTAGAGCACGCAGCTTGGTCTCGAATTCGATTTCTTTCTTGAAGCCAGCATCGCCTTTCAGGGCTTCGAGCGCTTGAAGTTGCTCGGCCAGGTGTTATTCGAGCTGGCGGAATTCTGCGAGTTTAGACATGACGGATCTCTTTTAGATAGCTGCCTAACAGTATATTGCAGATCGATCATCGCTACAGTCGCTGCTTGCGACAACTGAACTGGTTCAGAGAAGGCAAAAATATGGTTCTTTTGCCCGAAGGAAAGTGGTGGTCGGTCTGACGCCTTCGTCGGAACGCCGCCCGGAGCAAGCCCGCGCCCCCATTGGGTCTGCGGTGTTCAGAGGTTTTGTGTTCACAGCAGATTAAATGGGGGAGCGGGCTTGCTCGCAAAGAGGCCAGCACAGACAACCAGCACCTTCGCTCCTGACAAAATCCCGACCACAAAAAAGCCCCTCTTGCGAGGGGCTCCTTGTGCAGCGCTTTCAGCTAACCAGCATCAGGTCATCTGAATGATGGTCTGCATGATGGTGCTCTGGGTGGAGATGGTCTTGGCGTTTGCCTGGTAGTTGCTCTGCGCCTTGATCAAATCAACCAGTTCGTTGGTCAGGTTAACGTTGGACTCTTCCAGGGAGTTGGACACCACCGCACCCAGCGTACCGGTTTTCGGTGCATCGACACCGGCCACGCCGGAGGCGAAGGTTTCTTTCCAGCGGGTACCACCGATTGGCTGCAGGCCTTGCTCGTTGGCGAAGCTGGCGACCGCTACCTGGCCGATGGCCTTGGTTTGCTGGTTGCTGAAGTTGGCGGTCATGACACCGCTTTCGTCGATGGTCAGGCTGGAAATCTGGCCAGTGGCGTAGCCGTCCTGATACTGCTGGGTACGGGCAGTCGCCGAGTTGAAAGAGGTGGTTTTGGTCATGTCGAAGGTCAGGCCACCGGTGGCCGGAACCGAACCGTTAGGACCCCAGACTTTCGGTGTCACGCTGGCATTGGTTACCACGCCTGGCACCCAGCCAGTCAGCTTGAAGGTTTTGCCGGTCACAGCAAAACCGGCACTGCCGGTCATGGTGTTGACGGTACCGTCAGAGTTGAAGGTCACGGTGGCAGTCACTGGCACCGGTGGCTCGGTGGCCGGGTTGGAAGGCGAACGACCGTCCACATAGGAGTATATGGTCCAAGCGTTAGTACCGGTTTTTACGTAATACTGATCCAGAGTGTGCTGGTTACCCTGGCTATCGTAGATCGGTGTGGAGATTGGCTTGTTATAGCTCAATGGCTCGGCCGGGGTGAACGGCGTAACGGTCGGAAGGGTTTCCGAGGAGTTAAGGTTCATCGTCTGGTCGACGCGAGTGGTCGCCTTTGGCGACAGGCTCGAGGTGTCGATTTTCAGGTCGGTCAGCACGCCATTGATGATCTTGCCGTTGTCATCAGCGCCGTAACCTTGCAGACGGTTGCCGTTGTTGTCGACCACGAAGTTTTCAGCGTTAGTCTTGAACGCACCCGCACGGGTGTAGCTCAGGGAACCGTTATCGCTGAGGAGGAAGAAACCGTTGCCTTGAATACCCATGTCCAACACGTTGCCGGTGTTGTTCACGTCGCCCTGGCCGAACTGCTGGGAAACGTTGGCCAGACGCACGCCGTTACCGATGGTCTTGCTGCCGGTACCCAGGCGAGTGGCCGAGTACACGTCTTCGAATTCTGCACGGGACGATTTGAAACCGGTGGTCGCGACGTTGGCGATGTTGTTGCCGGTCACGTCCAGTTGTTTATTGGCTGCATAGAGACCGCTAAGGCCGATATTGAAAGACATACTCCACTCCTTTGTGCCGTGTTAGCCGGCTCTATATACCAATGGTTTGTACTTTGGACAGAGCAACACTGCCCAGGCCTGCGAGGTTCAGCATCAACTCACCGCCGGTCTGGCTGATGGTCACACTGTTGACGGTTGCCGGCAGGTAAGTAACCAGCGAGGTCGCCTTGCTGTCGTAAGTCGCGGTGGCGGCGAATTTGTACGTGCCTGCCTTGGCCACTTCGCCCGCATCGTTCTTGCCGTCCCAGATGAAACTGGCGTTGCCGGCTTTCTGGCTGCCCAGGTTGAGGGTGCGCACAACTTTGCCATCGGCGTCGGTGATCTTGACCATGACCGGATCCACCGATGCCGGCACCACGGCCGTGCCGTTGAAACTCTTGGAGGTATCGACGACCGCCGTGCCGGTCTGCGCGACCACCGAGCGACCCACCAGCGAAGACGCTTGCAACGCCTGCGAGGAGTTGTAGTTGCCGGCAATACCGCTGACCGTAGTGTTCAGCGTGGTGATGCCTTCCAGGCTACTGAACTGTGCCAGCTGAGCCACGAATTCCCCGTTGTCCTGCGGCTCAAGCGGGTTCTGGTTCTTCAGCTGGGTGACCAGCAATTGCAGGAACGCATCCTTGCCCAACGCCTTCTTGCCAGTGGCGCTGTTTGTCGCCACCGTCAGACCGTCAGCGCTGGTGTTTTTCTTGACCGAAGAATTGGCCAAGACGTCCTTGATGCTTACGCCGATGGTGGTATCGGTAACACTCATCTGAGTCGCCCCTTATCACTGACCGAGGGTCAGGACCTTCTGCATCATGGTTTTGGCGGTGTTCATCATTTCGGCGTTGGTCTGGAACGAACGACTGGCGGAAATCATGTCGGCCATTTCTTCGACGACGTTGACGTTCGGGTAGTAGACGTAGCCCTTGCCATCGGCGGCCGGATGGTTCGGCTCGTAACGCGCTTCAAGGTTGCTCTGGTCTTCGACCACGCCCAGCACCTGCACGCCTTGACCGGCGGCATCCTGGTTCTGGAACAGCGAATCGCTGCCGCCGCTCTGGCCGCCCTGGAACATGGTGGCGAATACCGGGTGACGGGCGCGATAGGTCTGGTCGATGCTCGAAGAGACGGTTTCGGCGTTGGCGATGTTCGAAGCCACGGTGTTCAAGCGAGTGGTCTGGGCACTCATGCCGCTACCGGCAATGTTGAAAACACTGGATAGAGACATGAATTACTCTCCGCGCAGGGCTGATACCAGCCCTTTGAATTTGCTGTTGAGCAAGGTGAAGCTGGCCTGGAAGCCAACCGCGTTTTCCGCGTAGTTCGACTGTTCCAGTTGAGCATCCACGGTGTTCTGGTCGATCGACGGCTGCATCGGCGTGCGATACATCAGCGACTCGTCGCCATTGCCCAGGCCTTCGGCTTCGATATGACGGCTGTTGGTCATGTTCAAGGCAAAAGTGCCGCCCTTGGATTTCTCGTTCTGTGCGGCAAGCACTTTGGAGAATTCCAGGTCCCGAGCCTTGTAGTTCGGGGTGTCGGCGTTGGCGATGTTGTTGGCCAGGACTTCGGCACGCTGCGCGCGAAAGCCCAGGGCTTGTTCGTGAATACCGAGCGCTTTTTCGAAGCTGATGCTCATGTCGGGAAACCTTCGGGTGACCTGATTTTTCGTAACAGAGACATAGCAAGCGGCGTGCCAATTCAAAAAAGCCCGTAAACCGGGGCTTTGCCGGCAGTGGCAAGGCGGCAATGCCAGAAAAGCGGCAACCGTTTTCCGCCGCCTGCCGCTTTTCTGCCGCTTATCACTGGCAACACCGACCACTGTAGGAGCGAGGCTTGCCCGCGAAGACGGTGTGTCAGACAGCATCATCATTGACTGACACACCGTCTTCGCGGGCAAGCCTCGCTCCTACAGGGATTGCGGCGCTCGTGGGAATTCATCAGGACAAAAAAAACGGGAGCCGATGAGGGCTCCCGTTTTTGGATGACGACAACAAATCACTTCGCCTGGTAAATGATCCCCGGGCTGCACTGGACCATCTGGTAATGATCCGGCAAACCGTTCAGCGCTTCGGAGGCGCCGAGGAACAGATAACCGCCCGGCTTGAGCGTGCTGTGAATGCGCAAAAGGATGTCTTTCTTCACCTCGGCGGAGAAGTAGATCAGCACGTTGCGGCAGAACACGATGTCGAACTTGCCCAGGGCCGCGTAGCTGTCCAGCAGGTTGAACGAGCGAAACTCCACGCGACTCTTGATCGGCGCCTTGATGGCCCAGCGCCCCGGCCCTTTCGGGTCGAAGTAACGCTGAAGGCGCTCGGGCGACAGACCACGGCCGATGGCCAGGCTGTCGTACTCGCCAGTCTTGCAGTTGGTCAGCATGGTGCCGGACAAGTCGGTGGCCACAATTTGCGCCCCCATCTTCAGCTGGCCCATGTTGACGCGCTCGAACTCATCGATGGACATCGACAGCGAATACGGTTCCTGCCCCGACGAACACGCCGCCGACCAGATCCGCAGACGCTGGCCGGGGGCCGCTTTGATCGCTTCGGGCAGCACCTTGTTCTTCAAGACTTCAAACGGATAGGTGTCACGAAACCACAGGGTTTCGTTGGTGGTCATGGCATCCACCACCATCTCGCGCAAACCGCTGCGCGGCTGGGTCTGGATGCGCTGAACCAGCTCACCCAGGGACTTGATGCCTTGCTGCTCCATCAGTTTGTTGAGACGGCTCGAGACCAGGTACTGCTTGTTTTCACCGAGCAAAATGCCACAGGCTTTTTCCAGAAATACCCGGAACTGTTCGAAATCCAAATTACCCGTAGACAAAGATGCCGCCTCTTAAATCGTGTTAACCACCAGGGACAGAAGGCCCCTAGCTGATATCTGCTGCTTTGATCCGGTCGACTACCCGGGATGCCAGGTCATCAGGACGGAATTTGGCAAGGAAGTCATCCGCACCGACTTTCTTGACCATCGCCTGATTGAATACACCCGACAACGAAGTATGCAGGATGATGTGAAGCTTTTGCATGCGAGGGTCGCTGCGGATCTCAGCCGTGAGGGTGTACCCGTCCATCTCCGGCATCTCGATGTCGGAAATCATCATCAGGAACTCTTCTTCCGGCTTCTTACCCTCGTCGACCAGCTTGCGCAAGTAATCCAGCGCTTGCTTGCCGTCGTTCAACGCCACCACTTCGACGCCGACCGTCTGCAGGCAACGACTCACCTGCTTGCGCGCCACCGACGAGTCATCGACCGTCAATACGCGCAGGGACAGCGCCTTGTGCTGGGTTTCGACATCCACCACGCCGACCGAAATCGCTTCCGGTGTCGGCGCCACTTCCGCCAGCACTTTCTCGACGTCGATGATTTCGACTAACTGATTGTCGACCCGAGTCACAGCCGTCAGGTAATGATCGCGTCCCGTGCCCTTGGGTGGCGGATGTATCTCCTCCCAGTTCATGTTGACGATGCGCTCCACCGATCGCACCAGGAAACCCTGGGTCTTGGTGTTGTACTCCGTGATGATCACGAAGGGATTGCTCTGATCTTTAAGTGCGCCGGAGCCAGTCGCCATTGCCAGATCAAGAATCGGAATGGTCGCCCCCCGGATATTTGCCACACCGCACACGACAGGACTGGACTTGGGCATCACGGTCAGTTTGGGGCATTGCAGCACTTCCCGAACCTTGAACACGTTGATCCCATACAGCTGCTGGCCGTCGAGACGGAACAACAGCAGCTCAAGGCGATTCTGCCCAACCAGTTGCGTGCGCTGGTTTACCGCATCCATTACACCAGCCATGCATAGACTCCTACACCAACGCTTAAGTGTGTTGCGACGCACATTCATTGCTAAACGGCACGGCGCTTGCTTTTTAACTCTTATGAACACAGAACCGACATTTTTCCGACGCCTGACATCAACTTCCCGCAAATTGCTTTGCGCGATGTCGGCCGTTTGCCTGTTCAACGCTGGCAGCCCTGCCCTTGCTGACGCGGTTACCTTGCCTGACATGCTTATCGGCGTCACTCAGGGCTTTCTTGAATTCACCGTAGAAGACTATTTGGCTACCAGTCAAACGGAGGGACGCTACGAAATCGAGGTCAACCAGCTCGATCCGCGACTGCGCATGCCCATGTGCGACAAGGAATTGACAGCCACCCTCGAGAGCCCGGCGACCCCGATCGGGCGGGTGACGGTCAAGGTTCGTTGCGACAGTACGTCCCCCTGGACAGTCTTCGTGCCCGCTCAAGTCCGCCTGTTTCGAGACGTTGTCACGACCACGCGCCCGCTTAAACGCGCCGGGGTCATCGAGCCCGGCGACGTCATGTTGCGCGAGCGGGATATCAGCCTGATCAACCAGGGTTACTTCACCTCCATGGATCAGGCCGTCGGGCAGAAACTTACCCGACCAACGGTCGCCAATCAGGTGCTGACGCTGGTTCATCTCGAACAGGCGGAAGTCATCAGCAAGGGCGATCAAGTGGTGATTACCGCCCGCAGTGGTACGCTCAGTGTGCGTATGCCGGGCGAAGCCCTGTCCAACGGCGGCCTGCGTGAACAGATTCGTGTGAAAAACCTTAACTCCCAGCGGGTCATCAAGGCGCAAGTCACAGCGCCGGGCCAGGTGGAAGTGGCCATGTAGAGCGATCTGTTGGTGAAGAGATGGCGCTCCGCCCGGCTGTTCCCTAAACTGTGCCGCAGGCAGGACTAGCGCTGGCGCATGCAAGCTCATTGATAAATGGGCCTAAAGTTTTCGCAGGGATAGCCGAAAACATGGCAAGCGTCCAAATACCCAGAGGTTTTTATCATGGTCATCGATTTCAGCCGTTTGAACAGCTCCTCGTCACTTACCGGTAGTACGCGTACCAGCACCGCGAAGGAAACTGCCGAAACCGGCAAATCCGCGCCGCTGAATACCCCGGCCGAACAGGCCAGTACCGCCAAAAGCGGGGAATCGGTACACCTCAGCAATGAGGCTCAACAGTTGCAGAAGGTCACTGACAAGCTGCGCGATCAGCCTGCCGTCGACAACGCCCGCGTGGCCGAGTTGAAAGCAGCTATTGCCGATGGCAGCTATAAAGTCGACAGCAACCGTGTAGCCAACAAACTGCTCAACTTCGAAGCCCAGCGCTAGGCCAAGGCCCGCGCCAGGCTTTTGGACGCTTAAACCCCAAGGCCAGCCATGCACGACACTAATTTACTGCAACTGATCACCGACGATTTCGCCCCAGCACAGCACTTGCTGGAGTTACTGCAAACCGAGTCCCTCGCCTTGCACGGTCGCGACATGCCACTGCTCGAAGAGATTCTGGCGCAGAAACAGGCATTGATCATTTTGCTCGATCAGCATGGCCGCAAGCGCAGTGAAATCCTCGCCAGCCTCAATCTGCCGACCAATCGCAACGGCCTGGAACAACTTGCCAGCCAGTCGAGCATCGGCGATCAATTGCGGGAGCAGAGCGACAAACTGACCGATCTCCTGGCTCAATGCCAGGTGGCCAACATCAAAAATGGCCAGTCGATCCTGGTCCAGCAGGCCGCCACGGCCAATCAGCTGAAAATCCTCAACGGCGGTGAACCGCCAGCGCTTTACGATGCCCGCGGATCAACCTCCATGCTAGCGAAGCCGCGCCCGCTTAGTCAGGCTTGAGCCTGTTAATGAGCACGCTCTATGAAGACGCCTCACATGCTGGCAGTATGCTGGCAAGTCGCAGTCATATTTTGTCTGGAGAATGATGAACCGTGTTCAATGCCTTAAACGCGGAAGATGCTCCGCAGCCACCCAAGGTGCTATCCACGCCGATGGAAATCGCCGGTAACCTGCGGCAGCTGCAAGAGAGCCATGACCCGCTGATCATAACGTTCCACGAACGCAGCCAGCGCTTCCAGAGTTATCTGGTGGACGTCGACCGTGACGGCAACAGCATTGCCCTGGACGAAATGGTGCCTCGCGACGGCGAACGTTATCTGCTGGCCGGCGAGCCATTTCGCGTTGAAGGCTTCCACGACGGCGTGCGCATTGCCTGGGAAAGCAATGGCCTGCTGACCATCGATGAATCCGGTGATCGCTGCTACCGTGGCACTCTCCCTGATGAAGTGGTCTACCACCAGCGCCGCAATGCTTTTCGGGCGGCATTGAAGCTGGCGCAACTGATCGATGTCGAACTGGGCGGTGAAAAGCTCAAGTTCCCGATCAGGGGCAAGTTGCTGGACATCTCGGCCACTGGCTGCAAGCTGCGCTTTGAAGGTGACATCACCGCCAAGCTGCAACTGGGTCAGGTCTACGACCGCTTTGTTGCCAATCTGCCATTCGGCAGCATGACCGCGCCGGTGGAACTGCGTTACCTGCACTTCGAAGAAAGAATCTCCACCACCTTCGCCGGCATCCGCTTTCACAACATGAGCGGACTGGTGCAGCGCCAGGTCGAACGGTTCGTCTATCAGCTTCAGCGTGAAGCGCGCCGCTTCGACAAAGACGACATCTGATACAACGCTTCAACAAAAAACGGGCAGTCCCTTGCGGTGACTGCCCGTTTTTTATACGCCGGTTTTAAGGCCTGGCTTCGGTAAAACTTTGCTCGCGGCCCGCGCCCGGGTCTTCGGGCGGTGGATCGGTTTCGGGTTCCGGTTCGGGTTCAGGCGCAGGTTCTGGGTTGATCGGGTTCTGCATCTGATCCTGCACCACCTGCTCATCGACCCGCGGGTCAAGGCACGCCACCAGTGGCGAACTCGACATGCTGTCCGGCATGGCCACGTGATGCAGCGGCGCATCGTCGACCTGATGCAGGTTGGTGACCGCTTTCGGGCGAATCCGCCACACCAGCACCAACGCGAAGAAACTGAAGAAGGCATACAGCATGTGGCTGCCAAACAGCTTCATCAGCACCCCGGCCACCAACGGCCCGATACTGGCGCCAACGCCGTAGGTCACCAGCAACATCGCGGTCAGGGACACGCGACGATCGCCTTCGACGTGATCATTGGAGAACGCCACCGCCAGCGGATACAGGCAGAACATTACCAGCGAACAGAAGAACCCGGTGACAAACAATACCTCCAGCGGTACCTGTTGCATGATTGCCAGCGGCAACGCGGTAAGGGCCAGGATCACCGCAAAACAGCGGATCAACAACGCCCGGTCATAACGGTCGGACAGCCAGCCCAGCGGCCACTGAACCAGCAACCCGGCAAAAATGCAGCTACCCATGAACAGACCGACCTGCTCCGTGGATAACCCTTGCTGCGAGGCATAGAGCGGCGCCAGACCGTAGAAGGAGCCAATGATCAGCCCCGCTCCCAGCACCGTACTCAACGACTGCGGCACCCGCTTGATGAAGAATCGCGGTTCCATTGGCGCAGGATGCAGCGGTGCCGGGTGAATACGACGTGTGAGGGCCACCGGCACCAGGCACAGCGCGAAGCACAAAGCGACCAGCATCAGCAACTCCAGGCCCAGGGCCGGGTGCATGACCAGAATCAGCTGACCCAGCACCAGCCCCAGGTAGGAAGCGATCATGTAGCCGCTGAACACCGTGCCGCGCTGCGAGGCTTCGGCCTGCTCATTGAGCCAGCTTTCGATGACCATGTACTGGCACATCATGCCGAGGCCGACGATCACCCGCAGGAATATCCAGGCCGGCAGCCAGTCGACCAGGCCATGACCCAGCACTGCCGCGCCGACAATCCCGGCGCAGGCTGAATAAGCACGAATATGCCCGACCCGGGCGATCAGTCGGTGACCGATCTTGCCGCCCAGTACCAGGCCAAAATAGTTGGCCGCCATCAACGCACCGACCCACAAACTGTCGACGTTATCCGCCGCCAGGCGCAAGCCCAGATACGTACTCAGCAAGCCTGAGCCGATCAACATCATCAGCGAGGCAAAATAAAGCGCTCGAAAAGGTTTCCAGATTTGGCGCATCGGCGTTCCGAGCGGCTCCTTGCGGTGAGAAACGGGCTATCCGAAAAGATAGCCCGAAGACGACAGGTCGTCAGGCCTGGGCGGCCAGGACACGGCGCTCCCAGGGAGTAATTTCATCAAAGAAGCTGGTCAACTCCATGGTCTTCGAAGCGACGTAGCCTTCGATGAACTCCTTGCCAAACAGTTCCTTCGCCAATTGGCTACGTTTCAGACGTTCAAGAGCGGCATGCAAGGTACACGGCAACGCAAGATTATCCGGGACGTCGAATTCACCCTGGATCGCCTCGCTCGGCTCCAGTTCGTTTTCGATACCATGCAAACCGGCGGCAAGGCTGGCGGCGATCGCCAGATAGGGATTCGCGTCGGCACCCGGCAAGCGGTTCTCGACCCGACGAGCGGCCGGCGAACTGGCCGGAATGCGCAATCCGGCGGCACGGTTGTCGTGGGACCAGCAGGCATTGTTCGGCGAGGCAAACGGATGGCACAAGCGCTGATAGGAATTCACGTTCGGCGCAAACAGCGCGGTGAAATCCGCCATCCCGGCCTGCTGACCACCAATGAAATGCCGGAAGGTCGCCGTCGGCTGACCGATCTCGTCGCTGAACACATTCCGCCCGCTGCCGATCTCGACGATGCTTTGGTGAATGTGCATCGAACTGCCCGGCGTGTGCGCCAGCGGTTTGGCCATGCAGACCACGATCAGGCCGTGCTTGAGCGCGACTTCTTTAAGCAGATGCTTGAACAGGAACGTCTGGTCGGCCAGCAGCAACGGATCGCCGTGCAGCAAGTTGATCTCGAACTGGCTGACGCCCATCTCGTGCATGAACGTGTCCCGGGGCAAGCCCAGCGCCGCCATGCAGGCATAGACTTCACTGAAGAACGGCCGCAAGCCGTTATTGGAACTGACACTGAACGCCGAATGCCCTTCCTCACGCCGACCGTCCAGGCCCAGCGGCGGCTGGAACGGTTGCGTCGGATCGGGATTGGGCGCGAACACGAAAAATTCCAGCTCGGTCGCCACCACTGGCGCCAGGCCCAGGGCCGCGTAACGCGCGATGACCGCTTTAAGTTGGCCGCGGGTCGACAGCTTCGAGCTCTCACCGGTCAGTTCATCGGCGTCGCAAATGGCCAATGCCCGCGGTTGATCGCTCCAGGGCAAGCGGTGGATGTGCGTCGGGTCAGGCACCAGTGCCAGGTCGCCATCATCGCTGCCGTAAAAACGTGCTGGCGGATATCCGCCCATGATGCATTGCAGCAGCACACCCCGCGCCATCTGCAAACGCCGCCCTTCGAGAAACCCCTCGGCCGTCATTACCTTGCCACGAGGCACGCCGTTCAAATCCGGCGTAACACATTCAATCTCATCAATGCCCGTCAATCGCTGCGCGAGTGAACGCTGGCCATCGGTTGTCATGACGCAATCCTTTGTAATTGTGGGAGCCGCGAACGGCGACCCGTACAAAATAGGCTCCGCCTGTTCGGAATATCAAGCAGCGCCACACAAAAAGAACGTCAGGGCAGATAGAGACTGAACAGGCCGCCGCCCAACGGGCCGCCGTTACTGATTTTGGTGCGCCCGCCGACGCCATTACGCTGGTGCAGCGCGGCGATCCGTCCGGCGAAGTACAGGCCCAGACCGGTGCTGCTACTGCTGTAGTTGATGCCCTGCACATAATCCGACTGAAGCTCGATCATCGCGGGTGGATAACCGTCGCCATCGTCGTTGATGGTCAGCACCAGTTGACCGCCCTCATCGCTGACGCTGATCAGCAGCGACTGGCGGGCGTAACGAATGGCGTTGGTGATGGTATTGGCCAGCACCGAGGCCACCAGCTCCCGGTCGAAGAAACCCAGGGGGCTCAACGGGTCGACTTCGTAGGTCGCGACAATGCCGCGACTGGCGAACACCTCTTGATGACAGGCCAACTGCGCTTCGAGGAAGTCATCCAGATCATGGTAGGCCGGTTGCAACGGCATCTGATTGACGCCCAGTTTGTACAGCCCCAGCAACTGCACAAGCATGCCGTTAAGGTGAGCGAACTCGTACTCGATGACACCCTGCTCCGGGCTGTGCTGCTCGGGATCCGGCAAGCGCGCCAGCCATTGGCTGTGAGCCTGCATCAGCATGGCCAACGAGTTCTTCATGTCGTGGACGGTGGAGGCAATCACCGTGGAAAAATCCAGTGCAGAGTTGTCTTGGCTCATCCGCTGAACGCCTTGATTTTCAGTTTCTGGTAGCGCGGATAACGCGCGTCGGTGTCGGGCATCATGCCGACGAGTTTCAGGCAGGCCCGGCATTCATCCAGTTCGGCCGACGGTACGCTAGTGTCCGTGCCGTGCAGCAGCGACTGCGCCATGTTCAGCGCGATACTGATGTTCTTCGGTTGCATGTGCAGGGCCTTGCGAAACACCGCTCGAGCTTCGACCAGGTTGCCGGTCTTGTACACCTGCACGCCTTGACGGTTGAGGTCGGAGGCCGCGTTACTCTGGTTGAGAATCGTCGGGTCATCGGTCAGTTTGGCGATGCCTTGCATCACCACCGGATCGTCACCGTAGATTTCCGCACAGTTTTTCAGCATCGACGCGCCGGCGCTCGCCTGGCCAAGCATTTGCAGCTGCTTGGCCACTAACAGCGCCGCTTCGGCGCTCATGAACTGCTCCATGCCATCGAGGCGCATCATCGCCTGCTCGGTGAGCTTCTCGGCGGTTTCTGCGTCGTTGAGCAACAGGCTGGTGGCTTTCATCAGGCGCGCACGAATCTGCAAGCCGGGATCGCTGGGGTTTTCCTTGGCCACCAGACTGAGGGTCGTGTTGATTTCCAGTCGAGTGCGGGTATCCAGACCTTTCTCGCTGCCTTTGCTGATCAAGGCGTGGGCCAGGCCGAGGTTGCTTTCGGCATCCTTGAAACGCGATTGAGCGCCTTGGGACACAGCCTGGCGGTACGCCTTGGAGGCCGTGTCGAAATCTTCGTTGGCCATCGCCAGTTTGCCCAGCAGCGCTTGCCGGCGCACGGCCAGCGGCGACAGGCGAATGGCCTCTTCCAATACTTTCTGCGCGCCCTTGTTATCCCCTTCGACCACCAGCACGTCGGCCATGCCGTCATACAGCGCCGGCATCATCGGAAACACTTTCAGGGCTTTTTCGTAGATGCCCTTGGCCTGGCTAACCTGGCCGCGCTTGAACAGCAACTTGCCCAGCCCGGCAAACGCCCACGGCAAGGGGCGATCGGCAATGATGCTGTCGTAGAGGCGTTCCAGCGCTTCGTTCTGATTCAGGTCGCGCAAGGCGTCCGCGCGGTAACGCAGGCACAGCGGCGAATAACGGATGTCCTTCTTGCACAGCTCGATGCAGGCATTGAGTACTTCGAGCGGTTTGCCACGATCAAGCGCTTGCAGGATCGGCCTGAGCAAATTCTTGCGTTGTTCCAGACGCTCCAGGCGCTGGGCCAGGCCGGAACGGTTGAACGGTTTGGTCAGGTAAGCGTCGGGCTCGTGTTCCAGCGCGCTGAGCACCATGGCCTGGCTGGTTTCGGCGGTAACCATGACGAACACACTTTCATGGCTGATCAGCTTCTCGATCATCAAGTCTTCGAGGACTTGCTGGCCGTTCTTCTTGCCGTCGCCGAGGTGGAAATCCTGCAGGATGAAATCGTAGGCCTTCTGCGAACACATGCGCAGCGCCTGCTCACCGGTATCCGCGGTGTCGACGTCCTTGACCCCCAGTTCACGCAGCATGGACCTGACGGAACTGCGGAAATCCGAGAAATCATCGACGATCAGAAAACTCTTTTGGTGATACGACAGCATCGAAGATTTCCAGGCAATTTTGAGAAGAAGACCATGACCGTTCGGGTTATCGGCCAGTAGTGCAGTTCCCTTGAGAAATCCCGCCTTTCAAGTGTCTCTAAATATTTGAAGGTGTTATTCAGAAACGGGATTGTCCTGCACTTTGGTTTCATGGATGAGCCCGACGTACCCATGGCCAATCAGGAAGTCAAGCTCCTGCTCGCTCGCAATAGCGATGATGAACGAATTTTGGCAACGCTATTTGGATGTTATCTCCATATCAGGACTTAACGTTCCCAACCAAGCCACTAGCCCCACAATCAAAACCGCTGTCGATAACTCGACCAACACGCTGCGCCTTAACGCATTCGCCGCCACTCGATATTCCCCCTCCCGCAACGACCGCTCCAAAAGCGGGCCAAGGTGAAATCGGTTCAGTGCGGCCAGCACCAGCATCCCGGCAAACAACACCACTTTGATGATCAGCAAAGTCCCGTAGGTGCTTAGAAGCACGGCATCGAGTTTTGGGCCCACGATGAACAGGTAGTTCACGACGCCTGTGACCGTGATGACGACTACGATCAAAGCGCCCACCGATTCGAATCGGTTGACGGCCCGGGCCAGCAAACTGATGCTCTCTTCGGTTTGCAGTGTGTCGAGCATTGCCATCCTGGCAAAAGCGACTAATGCACCCAGCCAGGCGCCTGCCGCCAGCAGGTGCAATATGTCCATCGCAAAATGCCAATAACGACGACTGCCTTCATCCATCGCCCCATGACCGCTCCATGCCAGACTGGCGAGGGCGATCCCGCCAGCAATAGCTGCGACCACCAAGCTAAAGCCAGGCGCACGCTGGTTGAGCATCACCGCTAAACCGCCAACAACTAACGCGATGATTCGCACGACCCAGGCCAGCCCTACGTCCGTCTCAAATACCATCATTTCAATATGCGGACGCAACTCAGCGAAGTCCGACTCCCCGCTCATGGCGCTCGCCATCATTACCATGCTGGCGACAGACACCAGCACACCGAGCGCCGTCGTACCCGCCACGATATCCGTAAGCGCTTCACCAATCGTGAGGTCACCACTGGCCAGATCATTATGTTCGGGTTGACCGGGGGGCTGATTCCTTGCCCAGCGGCTATCACCGTTTTGCTGCTCTGCCTTCAGGTCAAGGAAGTTGCTTTGGGAGGCATGCTGGTACTGTGTTTCAGCCTTGGTTTGGCGCTTACATTGGTATCCGTCGGTGCGGCGGCGGCCATTGGCGCTAAGCAAGCTTCCTTTCGGCAGATTGTTTATGCCGTGCATCCAATTGTATGAGCCATTTTCAGCGACTACACTCCAGCCCATGAAACGCTATTTGCGGTTTTGCCTCATCTTCATGATCAGCCTGGCGCTTCCCCTCAGCGGGATGGCGGGCGTTCAGGCACCGACAGAACCTTGCCCAATGAAAACGATGGGCATGGCGATGATGGACGACATGGAGATGGACTGCTGCAACGATATGAAAAGCCCTTCCGAGCACGGCAAACCTTGCAAGCCGGGCCAGGAGTGCAAGACTGGCGGCATGCTGCAAGTCTCGATCTTCAAACCTCCTGTAACCTTATTCAGCCCCGTAGTGCTTTCCTTCTTTAGTGATTCCCTGCCCGTACAGACCCCGTCCGGGGTATGGCGCCCGCCTCGCGTTTGATTCCTGTCCCACATTGAGCCTCATTCCGCATTAGCGGGATGGACTAGCTGCGCGCATGTCTTTTGACGCACGCAGTGGATGATCACAGGAATCGTAAACATGAACTTTAAGTGCTATTGCACAGGCTGGTCCCTCGTGGCCGGTCTGGCGGCAAGCGTACTGGCATTGCCAAGCTTCGCTGCCGCATTGACACTCGATGAAGCGTTGCGGCTGGCCGTAAACAATGCACCGTCACTGACCGCACAAGACGCCAAAATTCAGGCTGCCAGCAGCGCAGCTATTCCGGCCGGTGAGCTACCTGACCCCAAGCTGCTGCTGGGTGTGCAGAATTACCCCATCGGCGGTCCGGATCGCTGGAGCATTGACCAGGACTTCATGACCATGCAAATGGTCGGGGTCAGGCAAGAGATGCCCAACAGCGACAAGCGCAAAGCACGGATTGAGATCGCCGATGCGGCCGTTGATCGCGCTGCTGCGGAGCGTCGAGTCGAACGTCTGAAGGTACGCCAGTCCACGGCGTTAGCTTGGATCAGTAGCTACTCGATTGAGCGCAAAGATGCGCTGTTCCAGGACTTCTACAAAGAAAACCGCCTGCTGAGCGATATCGTCCGGGCCCAGATTGCCGGTGGCCGCGCTCAACCCGCCGACGCGGTAACACCTAAGCAAGAAGCAGCACAACTGGCGGGGCAACAGGACGATCTGATTCTCCAGAGAGCGCAGGCCCGGGCAGCCCTCAAACGCTGGATTGGCTCCGCCGCCAACAACAAGCCTGTGGGTAGCTTGCCAGAATGGCCCGTCGATGCCTCAAGCTACTTCCATAAACTGCAACACCACCCTGAGTTGGCAGCGTTTGCGCCGATGACCCGAGAGGCGCAAGCCAAGGTTCATGAAGCCGTGTCGGAGAAACAGTCGGACTGGAGCTGGGAACTGGATTACCAGCGCCGAGGCCGGGAGTTTGGCGATATGGTCAGCGTGCAATTTTCCTGGGACCTGCCGCTGTTTCCTGACTCCCGCCAAAACCCCAAAATTGCAGCCAAACAGGCTGAACTCAGTCAGCTTGAGGCCGAGCGCGAAGCGCTGTCACGTGAGCATACCCAGCAACTGGAAAACGAACTGGCTGACTATGAGCGCCTGAATCGCGCCGTGCGTCGCAACCAGGAAAGTCTGTTGCCGCTGGCCAAGGAAAAGGTCGAACTCAGCATGGCCAGTTATCGCTCGGGCAAAGGCGATTTATACGCTGTTGTTGCCGCCCGCCGTGAACTCATCGAAGCCCGCCTCAAACAGATCGACGTCGAAGAGCAGCGAGCACTGACCAGTGCGCGTCTGTATTTTGCTTATGGGGAGTTCAGCCAATGATCGGTAAAAAATGGACCGGGTCATTGCTGGTAGGCATCTCGCTGGCATTGGGTGTTGCTGGTGGTTACTGGTTCGCTCACCAGCGCATGAGCAAAGAACCCAATACCGCCCCGAAGCAGAGCCTCAATTCACCGGACGACCGCAAGGCTCTGTATTGGTACGACCCTATGTACCCGCAACAAAAGTTCGACAAGCCGGGTAAGTCCCCCTTCATGGACATGCAACTAGTCCCTCAGTACGCCAGCAGCGCAGGGAACCGGGCGGCCGTCAGTATCGATCCAAGTCTCACCCAAAACCTCGGACTGCGTTTTGCGACAGTTACCCGTGGGATCTTTGATTCCAGCCTCGACGTGACCGGTGCCTTGACGTTCAACGAACGTGATGTCGCGGTGATTCAGGCCCGCACCACTGGCTTTGTGGAGCGGGTCTATGCCCATGCTCCCGGTGATGTGCTCAAAGCCAATGCGGCGTTGGCGGATATCCTGGTGCCGGAGTGGGCCGCTGCTCAGACAGAGTTTCTTGCCCTGAGGCGCAACGGTGATGCTGACCTGTTGGCTGCGGCGCGTCAGCGTCTGCGGCTCACAGGGATGCCGGCAGCACTGATTACTCAGGTGGAGCGTGGCGGCAAGGTTCAGCCGTACCTGACTCTGACCAGTCCCATTGCCGGTGTGCTGCAAGAGCTGAACGTACGCGCGGGTATGACCGTGGCGACCGGCGACACCCTGGCACGTGTCAATGGCTTGAGTAGTGTCTGGTTAGCCGTGGCTGTTCCAGAATCGGATGCCGGATCGATCACCGTGGGACAGGCGGTCGAAGCGCGTCTGCCGGCCTTCCCAGGGACAATGCTTAATGGCAAGGTCAGCGCGATTTTGCCCGAGACCAATCCGGACAGCCGCACCCTTCGTGTGCGGGTGGAACTACCCAATCCGGACGGGCGCCTCAGGCCGGGTTTGACGGCGCAGGTCCGCCTGAACCGCTCGACCGGGCAAAGTGTGTTGTGGGTTCCGAGCGAGGCCGTCATTCGCACTGGCCGACGTGCCTTGGTGATGCTCGCCGAAGATGCGGGTCGCTACAGTCCCGTGGAAGTGCAACTCGGGCAGGAAAGCGATGGCAAGACGGCGATATTGAAAGGTCTGGAAGAAGGACAGAAGGTGGTTACCTCTGGCCAGTTCCTGCTCGATTCGGAGGCCAGTCTAAAGGGCATTGTTGCCCGCTCAGAGGAAGAGTCACCACCCCGTGTAGCAGCCTCCAGCTTTCATGAAGCAGATGGGCAGATCGTTGAGATCAACGATAAAGAAGTCACACTTGCCCATGGCCCCTTCAAGACGCTGGGCATGCCGGGTATGACGATGACGTTCCCACTCGCTAGTCCGGCGCTGATGCAGGGCCTCAAAACGGGCGATAAGGTTCGGATTGCGGTGAGCCAGACCGATGATGGTTTGCGTGTTGAGCGTCTGGATAAATCGGGGAGCCAGCCATGATCGCTGCCCTGATTCGTTGGTCAGTGGCCAACCGATTCCTGGTGCTACTGGCGACGCTGTTTGTCACAGCTTGGGGCATTTGGTCGGTGCGGAGCACGCCCATCGATGCGCTGCCGGATCTCTCCGATGTTCAGGTGATCATCCGTACTCCTTATCCGGGACAAGCGCCGCAGATTGTCGAGAACCAAGTGACCTATCCGTTGTCCACCACCATGCTCTCAGTGCCGGGCGCCAAGACTGTGCGTGGTTATTCCTTCTTCGGTGACAGCTTCGTTTACGTGCTGTTCGAGGACGGCACAGACTTGTATTGGGCCCGCTCGCGGGTGTTGGAATACCTGAGTCAGATACAAAGTCGGTTGCCTTCCAGTGCCAAGCCGGCGTTGGGGCCGGATGCAACTGGAGTGGGTTGGATCTTTCAGTACGCACTGGTGGATCGCAGTGGCGGACACGATTTGGCACAGCTTCGCGCACTTCAGGACTGGTTCCTCAAGTTCGAACTCAAGACCCTGCCAAACGTTGCGGAAGTGGCCACCGTGGGCGGCATGGTCAAGCAGTACCAGGTGCAGCTCGATCCGCTCAAATTGGCCAGCCTCGGTATCACTCAGGCTGAGGTGACTGAAGCTATCGGCAAGGCCAACCAGGAAACCGGTGGTGCCGTGCTGGAGATGGCAGAGACCGAATTCATCGTGCGTGCTTCCGGATACCTGAAGACGCTCAATGACTTTCGGGCGATCCCACTCAAGCTGGGTTCGGGCGGTGTACCGGTAACCCTTGGCGATGTCGCCACGATTCAGTTGGGACCGGAAATGCGGCGTGGCATTACTGAACTCGACGGCGAAGGCGAGACCGTCGGCGGCGTGGTGATTTTGCGCAGCGGCAAGAATGCTCGCGAGACCATTGCAGCGGTCAAGACCAAGCTCGACGAACTGAAAAGCAGTCTGCCGGCTGGTGTGGAAATCGTCACCACCTACGACCGCAGTAAGCTGATCGACCGCGCCGTGGAAAACCTCAGCCACAAGCTCATCGAAGAGTTCATCGTTGTCGCGCTGGTCTGCGGGATCTTTCTCTGGCACCTGCGCTCATCCCTGGTGGCGATCATTTCGCTGCCGGTGGGGGTGCTGATTGCCTTCATCGTCATGCGCTACCAGGGCATCAACGCCAACATCATGTCCTTGGGCGGGATAGCCATCGCCATCGGCGCCATGGTCGATGCGGCCGTAGTGATGATCGAGAACGCCCACAAGAAGATTGAGGCTTGGCACGCGGCCAATCCGGGGGAAGAACTGAAAGGTGAGCGTCATTGGCACGTGATGACCGAAGCGGCCGCAGAGGTTGGCCCGGCGCTGTTCTTCTGTTTGTTGATCATCACCCTGTCGTTCATTCCGGTGTTCACGCTGGAAGCTCAGGAGGGACGGCTGTTCGGTCCTTTGGCCTTCACCAAGACCTACGCCATGGCCGCAGCGGCGGGATTGTCAGTGACCTTGGTGCCGGTGCTGATGGGCTACTGGATTCGAGGGCGCATCCCCAGTGAACAACAGAACCCGTTGAACCGGTGGTTGATTCGGATTTATCAGCCAGCCCTGGACGCAGTCTTGCGTCGACCAAAGATCACGCTGCTGGTGGCGCTATTGGTTTTTGTCAGTGCGCTATGGCCAATGTCTCAACTGGGTGGCGAGTTTCTCCCCCCGCTGGACGAGGGTGACCTGCTCTATATGCCTTCTGCTCTGCCGGGATTATCGGCGCAGAAAGCCGCGCAACTGCTGCAACAGACTGACCGCCTGATCAAGACCGTTCCAGAGGTCGAACATGTCTTCGGTAAAGCGGGGCGTGCTGAAACCGCCACCGACCCGGCACCATTGGAAATGTTCGAAACCACGATCCAGTTCAAACCACATGAGCAGTGGCGTCCAGGCATGACCCCGGAAAAGTTGGTGGAAGAACTGGATCGAGTGGTACGAGTCCCTGGGCTGACGAACATCTGGATACCACCGATTCGCAACCGTATCGACATGCTTGCCACGGGGATCAAGAGTCCTATCGGAGTAAAAGTTGCCGGCACCAACCTATCGGAGATCGATGCCGCGACTCAGGCCGTCGAGCGAGTGGCCAAGGGCGTGCCCGGTGTCAGTTCGGCTCTGGCCGAGCGACTGACCGGTGGCCGCTATATCGATGTGGATATCGACCGCAAAGCCGCCGCCCGCTACGGACTGAACATCGCCGATGTGCAATCCATTGTGGCCGGCGCTATCGGCGGTGAAAACGTCGGCGAGACCATTGAAGGGCTCGCACGCTTCCCGATCAACGTACGTTACCCACGGGAATGGCGTGACTCACTCGGCGCCCTGGAGCAATTGCCGATCTATACCCCTCTGGGGAGCCAGATCACCCTCGGCACCGTGGCGAAGGTCAAGGTCACGGACGGTCCACCGATGCTCAAGAGCGAGAACGCAAGACCTTCAGGCTGGGTGTATATCGACGTGCGTGGCCGGGACATTGCCTCGGTAGTCGCCGATCTACGCCAGGTCGTCAATGCACAGGTCAAGTTGCAGCCCGGCATGAGCCTGAGTTATTCAGGGCAGTTCGAGTTTCTCGAAAGGGCCAACGCACGACTTAAACTAGTGGTGCCTGCCACGCTGTTGATCATCTTCGTGTTGCTCTACCTGACTTTTGCTCGCTTCGATGAGGCCCTGCTGATCATGGCCACTCTGCCATTCGCACTGACTGGCGGAGCATGGTTCCTCTATCTGTTGGGATTCAACCTGTCAGTCGCCACCGGGGTCGGTTTTATCGCACTGGCCGGAGTGTCTGCCGAATTTGGCGTGATTATGCTGCTCTACCTGAAGAACGCTTGGGCCGAACGTGAAGACCTCGGCGACAACACTGAGCGCGGGCTCGTTGAGGCCATTCGAGAAGGCGCCGTGCAGCGTGTTCGACCCAAAGCCATGACCGTGGCCGTGATCATTGCCGGCCTTCTACCCATTTTGTTAGGCAGCGGTACTGGTAGCGAAGTGATGAGCCGCATCGCCGCGCCGATGGTCGGCGGCATGATCACGGCACCCTTGCTTTCCCTGTTTGTCATTCCGGCAGCCTATCGCCTGATGCGTCGCCGGCACCTCTCATCTGAACCCGTCAACCCTCAAGGAAAAGTCGTATGAAACTGACCCTGATTGCAGTTGCAAGCACCCTATTCACGTTATCTCTTTCGGCGCACGCAGAGGATATGCCTGGCATGAAAATGGACGAAATGGAGGGCATGCAGATGAAGCAGGAAACAAAGCAGGCTCCAGTCGCTACCGCCGACGGAACGATTAAGGCTATCGATTCTACGAAGCATACGGTGACTATCTCTCACGGCGCTGTTCCAGCTGTTCAATGGCCACCGATGACCATGGGTTTTTCTGCAACGGAAGAACAGCTAACAGGGCTGACGACGGGAGATCGCGTGACATTTTCGTTTCGGCTAGAGGGCGGCAAAGCCACAATTGTGACCATCAAAAAGTAAAACAGCAGCGGCGTAAATGACCGTCACGTTTTGCCGTACCGGTCATTTCCAATACATCTGCTTGTCGGAAAAATCGATACGTCAGTGATGTTGCTCGCGGGGAAGGTGCAGATGACCGTGAGAAAGAGCAAGGCTCCAGTTTGGGAGAACGAAAGAGGCTCAACCTCAAATGTAAAGCTGAACACGTAAAGAAGTGGGGGCTAAATGGAAAGCATGAGCAAAGAACCAAACTAGAAAACCGCTAACTCATTGATTTAAATGGTGTCCCAGGGCAGGTTCGAACTGCCAGCCTTCCCCTTAGGAGGGGGATGCTCTATCCAATTGAGCTACTGAGACACAAATCGCCCGCAAGGAATGCAGTGCGATGGACGGCGTGCATGTTAACGGGCAGGCCTGCTTTTGTCATGTCGTCCGTAGTGCTTTTTAAGTGTAGGCAGACGCCCCTCATCACCGTGGCTTAATTTACCGTGCAAATTGCACCCTCTCAAAATCCCACCATTGCAATTTGCAACGACGGCCTCTTTAAATAATAAGTTAATTCTTTGTTTTTAAAGGATTTAATAGCCGTTAGACTCTTGGCACGCGGGCTGCTTTAGCTGTTCTCACGAACAACCGAGGCCAGCCTCATGAACAGCGTCCTTTTACTCTCGAATGCGATCGCGCTTACCGTTCTGCTCGGTTCTCATTTTGCTCCCGAGAATGGCGCTGTGCAGGTTGCGCAACGGATGCCCCATTACCTCCAGCTGCAAAAAGCCCCGCAATTGGCCGTCATGAACGATCAGCGCGGCTTTGTTGGCCAGGATGCAAGTCAGCACAATTACCCGCTGGTGTCGCAGTCTTCGGAACGCTTGGTATTTTGAATCACCCTATCAGGAGCACAGCATGTCCAAATCAGCCGCAGGATTTTTGATCCTTGCCCTATTGAGCGGCATTGTTCATTTGTCATGGGTCCCGGATGCGGTCGCCACCCCGCCCCTGATTGCCTGCGGCGTTTTCGGCGCGCTGTTCGTGCTGGCGCTGATTGTCGGGCGCAAAATCAAATTCGATCCGGTTTTACGCTGAGCTTCAGCACATTCAGAAGATGTTCAACGGTGACAGCAAGTTCGCCAGAGTTGTCGAGTTGATGGATGTTCGTGTCACCGAGTGAGTCGTCAGCCACAAATAGCCCGTTACGGCGCAATCTCGCTTCGATTTCCTCAACGCTCTCACGGCCACGTCGCAGCAAGCGCTCGCGCAACACTTCATCCTTGACCGTCAACAGCACCGGCAACAGCGTGGGATAGCGTTGTAGCGCCTGCGCGAGGTGGCCCCGAGAACCGTTGACCAACACATGACGGCCGTCCTTCAGCCAATGGTCGATCTGGATCGGAATACCGTAATCCAGGCCATTGGCGTGCCACGACATCGCGAAGTCACCCTTGTCTCGACGTTGCGCGAATTCCTCGGGGGAAACTCCGATGGCGTCTTCGCCCACGGATTCGGCGGAACGCGTGATGACACGTCGCACCACTTCGCCGCTCATGGAGCGTAAAGGTAGTCGTGCCGCTTCGATGAGACTGTCCTTGCCGGATCCGGAAGGCCCCATCAAGTAAATCAACCTGCCATCCATCCTGAATCATCCCTCATTGCGGGTCCGCCCCTAGTAAATCGGCCATTTGCCACTATCCTGTATAAGGTAAGGACCAAAGATCGAATCCGCATAGCATGCACCTTCAGGCGTCTACGGGCATCTCCTGACGGACAGAGAACGCGGTCAGCGATACGGATGTGGGGAAAAGTTTTCAAACCAGTCCTCATTTCTGAAAATTGTGCTGGCATAACGCCTTTACCCGGCTCAATATTTGTCACAGAATTGACGCCAATGATATGGCTGCTTTGAGGCATGATGCGAGCCTCTATCAATTCAGGTTGAACATTTGGCCAGAGACCTTGTCGTATCAGACATCCTGCGGCCAATCCCGAGAACCGCTCCCCTGAACTAACCGGTTAAATATATGCGCCCATTGAAACAGGCAATTTATTCCAGCCGTACGGCTGACAAGTTCGTCGTACGTCTGCCAGACGGAATGCGTGAACGCATTGCCGAGGTGGCTCGCAATCATCATCGCAGCATGAACTCCGAAATCATTGCGCGCCTTGAGCAGAGTCTTATTCAGGAAGGTGCACTGGGCGAAGAATTGAGCATGCGCCTGGACAGCCCGGAGCTGTCATTGCACGAACGTGAACTGCTGCAGCGCTTCCGCCAACTCTCCCACCGTCAGCAAAATGCTCTTGTTTCGCTGATTGCCCATGACGCCGAAATGGCCGCAGACGCTTCCTGATTCAACCCGAACGCTCAAGCCAGCATAATCGCTGGCTTTTTTTTGCCTGAAATTTGCCAATAAAAAACCCGCCAATTGGGCGGGTTAGTTGCTCTTGTAGGAGCCAGGCTTGCCGGCGAAGGCGTGCTTGAGATCGCCTTCGCCGGCAAGCCAGGCTCCTACAGTGTCGTTTTTACCAATCGATTAGCGGGTTTCAGTTGGAAATCAGAGCAGGAAAATCGTCGCCAGCCCGAGGAAGATGAAGAACCCGCCGCTGTCGGTCATGGCGGTGATCATCACACTGGCCCCCATCGCAGGGTCGCGTCCAAGCCGCGCCAGGGTCATCGGAATCAAAACACCCATCAACGCCGCAAGCAGCAGGTTAAGCGTCATCGCAGCGGTCATCACCACGCCCAGGGACCAACTGCCATAAAGCAGATAGGCCACGACGCCAATCACGCCGCCCCAGACCAAGCCATTGATCAAACCGACGGCCAGTTCTTTGCGCATCAGTCGTGACGTATTGCCGGTGCTTACCTGGTCCAGAGCCATGGCTCGAACGATCATGGTGATGGTCTGGTTGCCGGAGTTGCCACCAATACCGGCCACGATCGGCATCAATGCCGCCAGCGCAACCAGTTTTTCGATGGAGCCTTCGAACAGGCCGATCACCCGGGATGCGATGAATGCGGTGATCAGGTTGACCGCCAGCCAGGCCCAACGGTTACGCAGGGATTTCCAGACGGAGGCGAAAATGTCTTCTTCTTCACGCAGACCCGCCATGTTGAGAACTTCGTTCTCGCTCTCTTCACGAATCAGGTCGACCATTTCATCGATGGTCAGGCGGCCGATCAGCTTACCGTTCTTGTCGACCACAGGCGCCGAGATCAAGTCGTAACGCTCGAAGGCCTGAGCGGCGTCGTAAGCGTCCTCGTCCGGGTGAAAACTCACCGGGTCGCTAGCCATGACTTCCGAAACCTGTTTTTCCGGGTCGTTGACCAGCAAACGCTTGATTGGCAGCACGCCCTTGAGCACGCCGTCGTAGTCGACCACAAACAGTTTGTCGGTGTGGCCCGGCAGCTCCTTGAGACGACGCAGGTAACGCAGAACGACTTCGAGACTGACATCCTCACGGATGGTCACCATCTCAAAGTCCATCAGCGCACCGACCTGCTCCTCGTCATAGGACAACGCGGAGCGCACGCGCTCACGCTGTTGACCATCGAGGGTTTCCATCAGCTCGTGGACGACGTCTCGCGGCAGCTCGGAAGCCAGGTCAGCAAGTTCGTCGGCGTCCATGTCCTTGGCCGCCGCCAGGAGCTCATGATCGTCCATGTCGGCGATCAGGGTTTCACGAACCGAGTCGGATACTTCGAGGAGGATGTCGCCGTCGCGATCAGCCTTGACCAATTGCCAGAGCGTCAGACGATCGTCCAGCGGCAAGGCTTCAAGAATGTAGGCAACGTCGGCGGAGTGCAGATCATCAAGCTTGCGTTGCAGCTCGACGAGGTTTTGCCGGTGAACCAGGTTCTCGACCCGTTCGTGATGCGGACCTTCCTGACGATGAGTCAGGTCTTCGACCACCCGCTGGCGTTGCAGCAGCTCAACGACTTGAGCGAGGCGGTCCTGCAAGCTTTCCTGCGTTTTCTTTACTTCAACTTCAGACATAGGCGAACTCCACTCCCAGCAGCGGGGCACGCCGGAAGGATCAATCAGTCAATTCATGATTGGAAAAACGGGATACTGAGTAACTACTGGGTAAGTCCATGGAGGTATTCCACAAGCCCCGGCGGGGCTGACGGGCGCAATGATACACCGCCCGACGGTTTTAAACGTTAAAAAATCGTGGCTGAAACAAGCGGTTGCAAGACAAAGCCGAGTGCAGTCCTGATCTCTCCAACTGCGACGACTCATTCTGAAAAGAAAACACACCCCCGTCGAAAAATGTAGCGGCTACCCTGACATGGACCGTCATGGAGGACGTTTGATGCCATCGATTACTGTTTATTTTTTACTGCTTGGCCTGCTCTGCCTTTCGCCCCGGCTGCATGCAGCCACCATTCACCGCTGCGAAGCACCCGACGGCCGCCTCACCTTCACGACCTTGAGCTGCACGGACGATGAAAGTCTCTCTCTCCAGGATGTGCGCACCTTCATGCCCGGCAACCCGGTAGCGCTCATGCCGGAGGCTAACGCCCGGGAAACACCCGTAATGAAAATCAAAAGGAAGGAGCCAACCGTTGTCGGCCAGTCTGAGGACAAGTGTGGAAACCTGATGACTGCCAAGGAACGTCGCGAAGCAATCATCAATCAACGGATAGTCGCCGGCATGACACAACAGGACGTCGAGAGTGCTCTGGGCAAGCCCGACAAGATCAGTATCAGGAATTCAGCAACGAGCTACCGCTACGACATCAAGCGAGGTCGTAGCGCACACGTCGAGTTCGATGAGAAAGGATGTACCAAGGGAAAAGCCAAATCCCAGACGGCAAAAAGCCCGCGTTAAACGCGGGCTTTTTGGTGTTTGGTGCACTCGACAGGATTCGAACCTGTGACCGCTCGGTTCGTAGCCGAGTACTCTATCCAGCTGAGCTACGAGTGCATTTGTGTTTTTATACCAGATCACAACTGGCTGAAGCCAAGTCATTCACATTACTGCAAACAACTCTTAAATGGTGCACTCGACAGGATTCGAACCTGTGACCGCTCGGTTCGTAGCCGAGTACTCTATCCAGCTGAGCTACGAGTGCATTTGTTGCCGCGCATTATAGGCCGTCTAATCTCTATGTAAAGCACTTTTTCTAGTAATTTCAAACACTTACCGAAAAAGCCAGATTACAACGTACTACGCAAATAATGGCGGAGAACGGGGGATTCGAACCCCCGACACCCTTTTGAGGTGTACTCCCTTAGCAGGGGAGCGCCTTCGGCCACTCGGCCAGCTCTCCGCAACACGGGGCGTATATTAACCAGCTTCTTCCCCGTTTGCAAACATAAAAAACGATAAAAATTAATGGCTTGGTTCGTCGTCCTTCTCTTTCTTGATCCGCAAGTAGATTTCCTCGCGGTGAACCGCAACCTCTTTAGGTGCGTTAACGCCAATACGCACTTGATTTCCTTTGACGCCGAGCACGGTCACGGTGATTTCGCCATCACCAATAATCAGGCTTTCTGCGCACCGACGAGTCAGAATCAGCATACCTTTCTCCTCACGCATTTCATTTCAGGGACAACAGTCTGCAAAAAAAAGGCACTCGACCTACAACCGGAACGATCGCAACCCTACATGCCTGAGTATTGACCAGCGCGAGCAAAAGAACAGTTCCTGGGTCGCGCTATTCAAAAAAGACAAAGGGCGCGGTCAGACCGCGCCCTTTGGCAAACGCATCACTCGCCCGTTCGGGCCGGTGCGTCCAGTTCGAAAGCCGTGTGCAGAGCGCGCACAGCCAGCTCCAGATACTTCTCTTCGATCACAACGGAGACTTTGATTTCCGACGTCGAGATCATCTGGATGTTGATGCTTTCTTTCGCCAGGGATTCGAACATGCGGCTGGCCACGCCTGCGTGGGAACGCATGCCGACGCCGACGATCGAGACCTTGGCGATCTTGATGTCACCCACCACTTCACGGGCACCGATCTCGCGAGCGGTGTTTTCCAGCACGGTTTGTGCGGCCTGGAAGTCATTGCGGTGCACGGTGAAGGTGAAGTCGGTGGTGTTATCGTGCGCAACGTTCTGCACGATCATGTCGACTTCGATGTTCGCGGCACTGATCGGGCCAAGAATCTTGAATGCAACGCCCGGGGTGTCTGGCACGCCACGGATGGTCAGCTTGGCTTCATCGCGATTGAAAGCGATGCCGGAAATGATCGGCTGTTCCATGGTTTCCTCTTCATCAATAGTAATGAGGGTGCCCGGACCCTCCTTGAAGCTGTGCAGTACGCGCAGCGGAACGTTGTACTTGCCGGCGAATTCCACCGCACGGATCTGCAATACCTTGGAACCGAGGCTGGCCATTTCCAGCATCTCTTCAAAGGTAATCTTGTCCAGGCGCTGAGCCACGGACACCACACGCGGGTCGGTGGTGTAGACGCCATCGACATCGGTGTAGATCTGGCATTCATCAGCCTTCAAGGCTGCTGCCAGCGCCACGCCGGTGGTGTCGGAACCGCCACGACCGAGGGTGGTGATGTTGCCGTGCTCGTCGACGCCCTGGAAACCGGCGACAACCACCACACGACCTGCCTTCAGATCACCGCGAATCTTCTGGTCATCAATCTGCAAGATACGCGCTTTATTGTGCGCGCTGTCCGTCAGAATCCGCACCTGATTACCGGTGTAGGACACCGCTGGCACGCCGCGCTTGATCAGCGCCATGGCCAACAGCGCAATCGTCACCTGCTCACCGGTGGAGACGATCACATCCAGCTCACGAGGAACCGGTTGGCCGTCGCCACTGATTTGCTTGGCCAGATCGATCAGACGGTTGGTTTCGCCGCTCATTGCAGACAGCACAACCACCAGGTCATCGCCGGCATCGCGGAATTTCTTAACCTTGTCGGCGACCTGCTCGATTCTCTCGACAGTGCCGACTGAGGTGCCTCCAAATTTCTGTACGATCAAAGCCATTTCAAAGCCGCCTCTGCCCATGAAGGGCGCCCAAAATAATCACTCAAACAGCGTTCTGGCCCGCCACTAGACTGCGGGCCGGACACTCTGCCTTATAAACCCTGCTCTACAAATGGAACAGTCAGGGCCAGTGCCGCATCCAGTGCGCCTGCGTCAGTACCACCGCCTTGCGCCATGTCTGGACGACCACCGCCCTTCCCGCCTACTGCCGCAGCGGCTTGCTTCATCAAATCACCGGCTTTGAGTTGGCCAGTCAGGTCTTTGGTTACGCCTGCAACCAGAACGACCTTTTCCTCATGGACACTGCCGAGCAGGATCACTGCGCGGCCGAGTTTGTTTTTCAGCTGATCGACCAGCGCCAGCAGCGCCTTGCCGTCCTGACCGTCCAGACGCACGGCCAGCACTTTTACGCCTTTGACGTCTAGCGCGGAAGCCGACAGATCGTCGCCCGCCGCGCTGGCAGCCTTGGCCTGCAACTGCTCGAGTTGCTTCTCCAGCAGACGGTTGCGCTCCAGCACAGCCGACAGCTTGTCGATCAGGTTGTCGCGGCTGCCCTTGACCAGGTTGGCCGCTTCCTTGAGTTGTTCTTCTGCAGCGTTCAAGTAAGCCAGTGCCGCGGCACCGGTGACTGCTTCGATACGACGCACACCAGAGGCCACACCGCCTTCGCTGATGATTTTCAGCAGGCCGATGTCCCCGGTACGGTTGGCGTGGATGCCACCGCACAGCTCGACGGAGAAATCACCGCCCATGCTCAGCACTCGCACGTTGTCGCCGTACTTCTCGCCAAACAGCGCCATGGCGCCTTTTTGCTTGGCGGTTTCGATGTCGGTTTCTTCGGTTTCAACCGCGGAGTTCTTGCGAATCTCGGTGTTGACGATGTCTTCCAGGGCCTTCAGTTGCTCAGGCTTGATGGCTTCGAAGTGGCTGAAGTCAAAGCGCAGGCGCTGACTGTCGACCAACGAGCCTTTCTGCTGAACGTGATCGCCCAGCACCTGACGCAACGCGGCGTGCAGCAAGTGAGTCGCCGAGTGGTTCAGCGAGGTCGCATGGCGCACGTCGGCTTCAACGTGGGTTTCAACCGGCGAGCCGATGGTCAGGTTACCCGATGCCAACACGCCGTGGTGCAGGAACGCGCCGCCGGTCTTGGTGGTGTCACGCACGTCGAAACGACCGTTGCTCGATTGCAGATAACCGCAATCGCCGATCTGGCCGCCGGATTCAGCGTAGAACGGCGTCTGATCGAGAACGACCACGCCTTCTTCGCCTTCACTCAATACGTCGACCGACTGGCCTTCTTTATAGAGGGCGACAATTTTCGCCGAACCGCTGGTGGCCTTGTAGCCAGTGAACTCGGTGGCCACGTCAACCTTGACCAGCGTGTTGTAGTCCAGACCGAACGAGCTGGCCGAACGCGCGCGAACACGCTGGGCTTCCATCTCACGCTCGAAACCGGCTTCGTCGACGGTCAGGTTGCGCTCGCGAGCGATGTCCGCAGTCAGGTCCATCGGAAAACCATAGGTGTCGTAGAGCTTGAACACCACGTCGCCCGGCACCACAGTGCCTTTGAGTTCCAGCAGGTCCTGCTCGAGAATCTTCAGGCCATGCTCCAACGTCTTGGAGAACTGCTCTTCTTCGGCCTTGAGCACGCGCTCGATGTTGCTCTGCTGCTTCTTGAGCTCCGGGAAAGCTTCGCCCATCTCGGCGACCAGCGCCGCGACGATTTTGTAGAAGAAGCTGCCGGTTGCGCCCAGCTTGTTGCCGTGGCGGCAAGCGCGACGAATGATCCGGCGCAATACGTAGCCGCGCCCCTCGTTGGACGGCAGCACGCCGTCGGCAATCAGGAAACCGCACGAACGAATGTGGTCGGAAACAACCTTGAGCGAAGACTGATCGCCATTGCTGCAACCGATAGCCTCGGCCGACGCGCTCAGCAGATTCTTGAACAGGTCGATTTCATAGTTCGAATGCACGTGCTGCATCACCGCACTGATCCGCTCCAGGCCCATGCCGGTATCCACCGACGGCGCTGGCAACGGATGCAACACGCCGTCGGCGGTGCGGTTGAACTGCATGAACACGTTGTTCCAGATCTCGATGTAACGGTCGCCGTCTTCTTCCGGCGAACCCGGTGGGCCGCCCCAGATGTGGTCGCCGTGATCGTAGAAAATCTCGGTGCATGGTCCGCACGGGCCGGTATCGCCCATGGTCCAGAAGTTGTCGGACGCGTAAGGCGCGCCTTTGTTGTCGCCGATGCGGATCATGCGCTCGGCTGGCACACCGATTTGCTGGGTCCAGATGTCATACGCTTCGTCGTCGGAGGCGTAGACAGTGACCCAGAGTTTTTCCTTCGGCAGTTTCAGAACGCCGGTCAGGAACGTCCAGGCGAAGGTAATCGCATCGTGCTTGAAATAGTCACCGAAGCTGAAGTTACCGAGCATTTCAAAAAATGTGTGGTGACGAGCGGTATAACCGACGTTTTCCAGGTCACTGTTCTTGCCACCGGCGCGCACGCATTTCTGGCTGCTGGTCGCACGGGTGTAGGCACGTTTTTCCTGGCCCAGGAAGCAGTCCTTGAACTGGTTCATCCCCGCGTTAGTGAACAGCAGGGTTGGGTCGTTGCCCGGAATCAAAGAGCTGGAGGCTACACGGGTGTGGCCTTGCTCTTCGAAGAAGCGAAGGAAGGCTTCACGGATTTCTGCGCTTTTCATTAGGTTCTTCCACGGAGGCTGCGGCCAAAGGCCTGTGCGAAACGTCAACAGACGAAGCGACGGCAAAGGGCCGCATTATATCGGCCCAGCGCGCGGGGTACAGCGTGTTTATACGATAGAAACGGTCAATTGGACGGCTAACGCTGTCAGTTGCGTGAAAACTCGACGAATGCCGCGATCACTTGCTCGATTTGAGCGCCGCTGACGTCCATGTGCGTGACCATCCGCAGACGCCCGGCAGCGCTCAGCTTAATGCCGCGCTCGGCCGCAAAGGTCTTGATCGCCTCGGCCTTGTCGCCCATTTGCACATAAACCATGTTGGTCTGCACCGGTTCGACTTCGTAACCGGCCTTTTGCAGTCCGTCGGCCAGAAATTGCGCGTTGGCGTGATCATCGGCCAAACGCTGAACGTTGTTATCCAGCGCATAAAGCCCCGCCGCCGCCAAAAGACCTGCCTGGCGCATGCCGCCACCGACCATCTTGCGCAGGCGACGTGCCTTGCCAATCAACGCCTCCGAGCCGCACAACACCGAACCGATCGGCGCACCCAGGCCCTTGGACAGGCAGACCGAGACCGAATCGAAGTGCTGAGTGATCTCGCGGGCATCAACACCCAACTTGACGGCCGCGTTGTAGAGCCGGGCGCCGTCCAGGTGCAGGGCCAGCCCATGCTCACGGGTGAAGCTGCGCGCCCGGGCGAGATACTCCAGCGGCAGGACTTTGCCCTGCATAGTGTTTTCCAGCGCCAGCAACCGCGTTCGGGCGAAATGGAAGTCGTCCGGTTTGATCGCGGCGGCAGCATGCGCGAGGTCCAGCGAGCCGTCGGACTGCACTTCCAGCGGCTGCGGCTGGATCGAGCCGAGTACCGCCGCACCGCCACCTTCGTACTTATACGTGTGCGCCTGCTGGCCGACGATGTACTCGTCACCGCGTTCGCAATGAGCCATCAACCCCAGCAGGTTGCTCATGGTGCCTGTTGGCACGAACAACGCAGCGGCAAAACCCAGTCGTTTTGCCAATTCCGCTTCCAGACGATTGACCGTCGGATCCTCGCCATAGACGTCGTCACCGGTGGCCGCACTGGCCATCACGTCGAGCATCCCGGCGGTCGGTTGGGTAACGGTGTCGCTGCGAAGATCGATAACGCTCATGAATCTGGCCTCGGTAAGCAGGGAAAATCCCTTTCAGTCAGGAATTACTGAGGTCATGACGACGATTAATCAACCCCGGACGAAGGAAAAGAGGCGTCAAGCGAGCAAAAAAGTCGATAGCAATCATCAGATAGCAGCAATGCACGGCTCGGAAATATGTGTTAAAAAGCTTCGCCGCCAGACAATCTGGCGGCAAAACGTTCTCAGGGCGGGGTGCAACTCCCCACCGGCGGTAATTGCGCTCAATGCGCATAGCCCGCGAGCGCTTGGTGACAGTACGGCTTCGGCGGTGACTGGCGGCAAGGTCAGCAGACCCGGTGTGATCCCGGGGCCGACGGTCATAGTCCGGATGAAGAGAGAACGGGATTGGCGCCAAAGGGCCGTCCGCGGGCATTCGTGCGAGCGTGCGTACCCTTTAATCCCATTCGATTCATATGCCCTGTTTTTTCATAAACAGGAGTCAGAACATGCAACCCACCGCAATCGATAGCAAAAGCAAACACCATCAGGGCGAGCGCGTTGCGTTCATCCAGGCCTGCTGGCACAAGGAAATCGTTGATCAGAGCCGTAAAGGCTTTGTTGCCGAGATGATTGCTCAGGGTTATCAGGAATCCGACATCGATTTCTTCGAAGTCGGCGGCGCCTTTGAAATTCCACTGCACGCCAAACTGCTGGCCAAGTCCGGTCGTTATGCCGGCATCGTAGCGGCGGGACTGGTGGTCGACGGCGGGATCTACCGCCACGAATTCGTCGCCCAGTCGGTGATCAGCGGCCTGATGCAAGTTCAGCTGGAAACCGAAGTGCCGGTGTTCTCGGTCGTTCTGACCCCGCACCACTTCCATGCCGGCGAAGAGCATCAGAAGTTCTTCTTCGAGCATTTCGTGCATAAAGGTCAGGAAGCGGCGAAGACCTGTGCGGATACGCTGCACAAGATGCGTGCGTTGTGTCGTAGCGAGCCGCGTGCGGTAGCCGTCTAAACACCGAACCAGCCCCTGGAGCGAGGCTTGCCCGCGAAGGCGATTTTAAATTCAACATCACTGTTGATTATGAAATCGCCTTCGCGGGCCAGCCTCGCTCCTACTGGGGGCGGCGATAATTTTCAGGCCAGGTTTTCGTCGGTGGTCGGCACGATCAGGATGCCGGCGCGCAGGCCGTTTTTGACTTTGGGGTTCGGGAAGATGATCCGGGCGCCCTTCTCTTCGATGATCCAGCGGGTCTGGGCGATGTCTTCGGCCAGCACGTAACCTACATCCAATTCCGAAAAGTTCTCGATGTCCGCCGGCAGGTTCAGGCGGAAGCTATCGCTGTGCTTGATGATTTCCCGCGCCACGCTAAACAACTGCAAACCGTCCAGGCATTCTTCAGTCACCGCTGGCTCGCTACCTTCGATGATCTGTTTGAGGCGGGTCTCGAGCAGTGAGACGTTAACCCCGTCGTTCTGCCCGAATGGCCGCGCCTTACCCAACTCAAGGGTGAAAGACTCGGCACCCAGTTTGTCGTAGGTGTAAGAGCTGAAAACGATCGACGACTTGTTCTGCAACAGCACCGCTTCCATGCCGGCAGCACGCAAGCGGGCCAGTTCCAGGCGTGAATGCTGGCGCCCTTCTTTCCAGGGATACAACGCGAACTGTTCGATTTTCGAGCCACGAATCGCGGTGTGCAGGTCGTAGTGCAGACGGCTGCGGTCCGGCAGGCTGAAGAAACTCGCCGCCAGCCGCTCAAGCTCACACGCGCGCAGGGCTTCAGAGCCACTGGTTTGTTCGTGACGGCCGTTGAACAGCCGATTGACGTCCTGTTCGATAAAGCGCTCGCCTTTGCGAATCGCTTCCGGATTACCGAACAGGAACAGAATACGTGCGCGCGGCTTCAAGTCGCCGCGGGCAATTTCATGCAACAGGCGATCGAGCAGCTCGATCGGCGCTGTTTCGTTGCCGTGGATACCGGCTGATAGCAGCAGGTCCTGGCCGTTGTTGCGAGCCTCAGGTGGCCGGACTTCCAGCGCACCTTCGCTCAACCAGCGCATGCGCACGCCTTCGACAGTCAGTTGAGTCTTCTCCGCCGGTTCGCGGCCGGCGAGGGTCAGTTCAAGCAGTTTGCCGAGGGCGAGCATAGAGCGGTTTCCTTAGTGGTCGTGTGCGCAATCCGGGCCATGCACGTGGTCTTCGTCGCCGACTTCAGCCGGTTCCATTTCCAGTTGCAGACTTACCAGATTAGTCGCCAATGGGCGCAGCAGCAGGTTGGCGTATTCAGCGTCACCTTCTTCAACATCCACGCCGATCAGCAGTTGGCCGCGGCCGTCCTGCTGGATCCACAGCTCTTTACCTTGCCACATGACCGCGACGCGGGTGCAGGAGGTTTCCAGTTGCGTGCCGTCGGTGTCTTCAAGGATCAGCTGCAGGGTATCGCTCATGTTTTTACGCTCTCGACGTTCAATTGATCTGGAATGGATAAACCGCGCCCAGTTTAAGGATTTGCGTCAGTTCATCCAGTGCCGTCCGGCACTCAAGCAGCAATTGCGGGTCCGCAAGATCGTTTTCGGTCATGCGGTCGCGGTAGTGCTTGTCGACCCACTCGGTCAGCGTGCCGTACAACGGTGCCGTCATGATAACCCCTGGATTGACGGCCGCCAGTTCGGTTTCGTTCAGTGCGACACGCAACCGCAGGCACGCCGGGCCACCGCCGTTTTGCATGCTTTGTTTCAGATCGAAAACCTTCACTTCGCGGATCAGGCCGCCGGAGCTGGTCAGGCCTTGCAGGTATTGCCAGACGCGCTCGTTGCCACGGCACTCTTCCGGCACGATCAACAGCATCGAACCGTCAGGACGCGTCAACAACTGGCTATTGAACAGGTAGGAACGAACGGCGTCTTCGACGGTTACGGCCGAACGCGGTACGCAGATTGACTGGAATTTCCCACCGAATTTTGCGAGTTTGCCTTGCAGTTCAGCGAGCATCTGGTCGGTGTCGAGGAACGCGTCCTCGTGATAGAACAGCACTTCACCGTTACCCACCGCGATCACGTCGTTATGGAACACGCCCTGATCGATCACCGAAGGGTTCTGCTGGGCGTAGACCACGCCGTCATCGCTCAAGCCGTGCAGGCGAGCAACGGCTTGAGAGGCTTCGAGGGTCTGGCGCGCCGGGTACTTCTGTGGCGCCGGGTAGCGGGTGTCGAACGCACTGCGACCGAACACGAAGAACTCGACGCCGGCTTCACCGTATTCACGGCAGAAACGGGTGTGGTTGGCCGCGCCTTCATCGCCGAACTGTGCCACTGCCGGTAAAGCGGCGTGGTGAGCGAAGTGCTTCTGGTCAGCGAACATCGCCCCCAGCACGCGGCTGGTGGTCGGGTGTTCGATGCTGCGGTGGTATTTGCAGTTGAGGTTGGCGGCAGTGAAATGCACTCGACCGTCGGCAGTGTCGGCACTCGGGCTGACTGTGGCGGCGTTGGCCACCCACATGCTCGACGCCGAGCAACTGGCGACCAGCAATGGCATCGCGTCTTTGGCGGCTTGTTCGATCACTTGCGCGTCGGTGCCGCTGAAACCCAAGCGGCGCAGGGCGGCGACGTCAGGACGTTCCTGGGGTGCCAGAACGCCTTGCTGGAAGCCCATTTCCATCAGCGCTTTCATTTTCGCCAAGCCTTGCAGCGCGGCTTCCTTCGGGTTCGAAGACTGCTGGCTGTTGCTCTGGGAAGCGACGTTGCCGTAGGACAAACCGCCGTAGTTATGGGTCGGCCCCACTAGACCGTCAAAATTGACTTCATAGGATTTCATCAGCGAGGGCTCCACGAGAATCTGTTGTTATAGGCATCTGGTAACTGTTCAGTAAGAGCGAGTCGCGGCCTTCGCGGGCAAGCCTCGCTCCTACAGGTTTTGTGTCGTCCGCATGATCGGCACACACCACAAATCCCGTAGGAGCGAGGCTTGCCCGCGAATGGCCGTTACGCCATTCGCACGCCGGGCGTCAACGAGGCAGGCAACACCAGGCTCGGCGTTTCCAGCGAGGCCACCGGGTACGCGCAGTAATCCGCGGCGTAGTAGGCGCTGGCGCGGTGGTTGCCCGAGGCGCCGACGCCGCCGAATGGCGCGCTGCTTGCGGCACCGGTCAGTTGCTTGTTCCAGTTGACGATGCCGGCACGGCTTTCCAGCCAGAACTGCTGATAACGCGCTTCGGAATCCGACAGCAACCCGGCCGCCAAGCCATAGTCGGTGTCGTTGGCTTCAGCGATCGCTGCTTCAAAATTAGCGTAGCGGATCACTTGCAGCAGCGGACCGAACAGCTCTTCGTCAGGACGATCGGCGACTGCCGTCACGTCCAGAATGCCCGGCGTCAGTAACGCGGCTTGCGCCTGAGGCTGAGTCATTTCAAGCAGCGCCACGGCGCCGTTGGCCAGAAAGTGTTCTTGCGCATCCATCAGCGCTTTTGCCGCACCGAGGGAAATCACCGAGCCCATGAACGGCGCCGGTTGTTGATCAAACGCACCGACTTCAATCGTCGCACTGACCGCTACCAGACGCGCCAGCAACGTGTCGCCCCAGGCGCCTTGCGGCACCAGCAAGCGACGGGCACAGGTGCAACGTTGGCCGGCAGAAATGAACGCCGACTGGATGATGGTGTAAACGGCAGCATCGAGGTCTGCGACCTGATCAACGACCAGCGGGTTGTTACCGCCCATCTCCAGCGCGAGGATCTTGTCCGGGCGACCGGCGAATTGCTGGTGCAGGTGATTGCCGGTGCGGCTGGAACCAGTGAAGAACAAACCGTCGATGCCCGAGTTCGCCGCCAGGGCGATACCGGTTTCGCGAGCGCCTTGCAGCAGGTTCAACACGCCCGCCGGCAGGCCGGCTTCGATCCAGCATTTAACCGTGAGCTCGGCGACTTTCGGGGTCAGTTCGCTTGGCTTGAACAGCACGCTGTTACCGGCCAGCAGCGCCGGCACGATGTGCCCGTTCGGCAAATGACCCGGGAAATTGTAAGGCCCGAACACCGCCACCACGCCGTGCGGCTTATGGCGCAGCACGGCGGTGGCGTCGCCCAGTGGGCCGCTCTTCTCGCCGGTACGCTCGCGGTAGCTCTGCACCGAAATCGCAATCTTGTTGACCATGCTGGTCACTTCGGTCGCCGCTTCCCACAACGGTTTACCGGTTTCCTCACCAATGGTGCGGGCCAGTTCGTCGGCGTGGTTCTTCAGCGCGGCGGCAAAGGCTTCAAGCACAGCAATGCGTTCTTCCAGGGTACGACGGGCCCAGCCCGGGAACGCCTGACGTGCAGCCTGCACGGCCGACTCGACCTGAGCGGTAGTAGCGCCTTCGCCGGTCCACAACACTTGCTGGGTCACCGGGTTCAGCGACTGGAACGCTTCGCCCTGACCGGCCAGCCATTCACCTGCGATGTATAGCGAATTCATTATTTCGACTCCCTGGCAGCAGACAACGGAACGGCGCGCACTTGATCGCCGGCGTTGAGTTGAAGGCGTTTGGCGGTCAGCGGATCGACGACCAACGTGCCGGCGGCGAAGCGTGCTGGCGCGGCAGTGATCCGGCAGTCTTCGCGCTTGCGGTTGTGAATCAGGAACGGTGTAGCGTCATCACCCGGCGTGCCAATGGCCAACACCAGCGCCTGGCTGTCGCGCACGGCGCGGATCTTGCCGGTTTCGCACTCGACCGCTGGGCCGGCGTCAAAAATGTCGACATAGCCTTGGTAGCTGAAACCTTCGCTCTTGAGCATGGCCAGCGCCGGCTCGGTGTCCGGGTGGACCTGGCCGATGACATTGCGCGCGTCTGACGACAGGAAGCAGGTGTACAGCGGGAATTTGGGCATCAGTTCGGCGATGAACGCCTTGTTGCCCACGCCTGTCAGGTAATCGGCCTGGCTGAATTCCATTTTGAAGAAGTGACGGCCCAGGCTTTCCCAGAATGGCGAGCGCCCGGCTTCGTCGGACACGCCGCGCATCTCGGCAATGATCTTGTTGCCAAACAGCTGTGAGAACTCGGCGATGAACAGCATCCGCGCCTTGGCCAGCATGCGGCCGTTGAGGCCCGTGCGGTAATCGGCGTGGAGGAACAGCGAGCACAATTCGGAGTTGCCGGTCAGGTCGTTGGCCAGGAACAGCGTCGGGATCTCGCGGTAAATGTTCAGCTCTTGCGAGGCGCTGACGGTCAGGCCAACCCGGAAGTTGTACCAAGGCTCACGCAGGCCGACGGCGCCGGCAATGGCGGAAATGCCCACCACGCGGCCGTCATCGTCTTCGAGTACGAACAGGTAGTCCGCATCGCCCCGCCCGGCTTCGCCGCGGAAGGTCTTCTCGGCCCAGCCGACCCGATGGGCCAGACGTTCTTCGTTGGCCGGCAAAGTGGTCAGGCCGGTGCCGGTGCTGCGGGCCAGGTCGATCAGAGCGGGTAAATCGCTGCTGCGTACGGGACGAACGATCATGCTATCTCCTCAAACGGGCCGCTGACGCCACCCGTGAAACTTCGCTGCTTTCCAGACATTTCTATCCAGGAATTAAAGCAGGCGTTAAACCGCCACCAGGCGCACGCTCGCACCTTCACCGACGCCCAGGGCTTCGGCCGCTTCCAGATCCAGGGTCACTGGCTTGCCCGGCGCGTAATCGAGCTCAAGCAACACGGCGCGGTAATCCTGCAACTGGGCGTTGGCCACCAGGTACTGACGACCGGCGCCTTTGACCGGCTCGCCGATTTTCACCGGTACTACACGGCTCTGGGCGATCGAACGGATCCCCGAGACGCGGGCATGCAACGTCGGGCCACCGTCGAAAATGTCGATGTAGTGATCGGTCTCGAAGCCTTCGCGCATCAGGATGTCGAAGGTGATCTGCGCCCGTGGATGCACCTGGCCCATCGCTTCTTGCGCGGAGTCCGGCAGCAACGGCACGTAAATCGGGTAATGCGGCATCAATTCAGCGAGGAACGTCCGGCTCTTCAGACCGCACAGGCGCTCGGCCGCGGCGTAGTTGAGGTCGAAGAAGTTGCGACCGATGGCATCCCAGAACGGCGAGTCGCCATTTTCGTCGCTGTAACCGACGATCTCGGTCACCACGGAATCGGCAAAACGCTCCGGATGGCTGGCGACGAACAGCAGACGACCACGGGAATTGAGTTCCGCCCAAGGCGAACCCACCAGCTCGCGCTGCACGTAGAAACTGGTCAGCAAGCTGTTGCCGGTCAGGTCGTGGCACTGCGAAAGCACGTGAATCTTGTTATGAATCTTCAGCTCGCGGGAGGCGTGCACGAAGGTTTCATTACGGAAGCTGTAGAACGGCTCGGAATAACCGGCGGAGGCAACGATGGCCGAACAACCGACCAATTTGCCGGTGGCCGAGTCTTCGAGGACGAAGAAGTAGCTCTCTTCACCGTTGAAGCTGACCTCAGCAGAAAACGACGCTTCGCTTGCCGCGATCTTGTCGCTCAGGCGTTCAACGTCATCCGGCAAGGAAGTGACACCAATCGGGCTGTCCGCAGCCAGACGCTGTACCTCGCCCAGATCAGCCATTTGCGCGGGGCGCATCACCAGCATGGTGTCACTCCTTTCTCGTAACTCTTTTGGGGAAAATAAGCCGAACCCTTGTAGGAGCGAAGCTTGCTCGCGAAGGCGGTGTGTCAGCCGATGATGATGATGGCTGACACGACCCCTTCGCGGGCAAGCATCGCTCCTACAGAAAAGCGGGTCCGGCATGAAAATTGGGTTCGGCGCCTGAAATGTCAGGCGCCGAAGGGTCTATCAGGCTTGCGTCAGCTTGGCCACGGCGCGTTCGAAACGATCCAGGCCCTGATCGATGTCTGCGTCTTCAACCACCAGGCTTGGCGCGAAACGCACCACGTCCGGGCCGGCTTGCAGAATCATCAGGCCTTCACGCTCGGCGGCGTTAAAGATGTCCTTGGCCTTGCCTTTCCAGGCATCGCTCAGCACACAACCAATCAACAGGCCCATACCGCGGACCTTGGTGAAAATGGCGTATTTCTCGCCGATCTGCTCCAGGCGAGCCTTGAACTTGTCGTGCTTGGCATTCACGCCGGCCAGCACCTCAGGAGTGTTGATCACGTCGATCACGGCTTCAGCGACAGCGCACGCCAGCGGGTTGCCGCCGTAGGTGGTGCCGTGAGTGCCGACGACCAGGTGTTTGGCCAGGTCTTCGGTGGTCAGCATCGCCGCGATCGGGAAACCGCCGCCCAGGCTCTTGGCGCTGGTCAGGATGTCCGGGACCACGCCGTAATGCTGGTAGGCGAACAAATGGCCGGTGCGACCCATGCCGGTCTGCACTTCGTCGAAGATCAGCAGCGCGTTGTGCGCGGTGCACAGGTCGCGGGCACCTTGCAGGTACTCAAGTTCGGCCGGGATGACACCACTTTCGCCCTGAATCGGCTCCAGCACCACAGCGCAGGTCTTGTCGGAAATGGCGGCTTTCAAAGCGGCCAGATCGTTGTACGGCACGTGGGAGATACCGGTGATCTTCGGACCGAAGCCATCGGAATACTTCGACTGGCCACCGACGTTCACGGTGAACAGGGTACGACCGTGGAAGCTGTTGAGCGCGGCGATGATTTCGTACTTCTCGCTGCCGAAACGATCGAAGCCGACGCGACGGGCCAGCTTGAAGGCGGCCTCGTTGGCTTCGGCGCCGGAGTTGCAGAAGAAAGCGCGCTCGGCAAAGGTGGCGTTGATCAGCTTATGCGCCAGGCGCAAGGCCGGCTCATTGGTGAACACGTTGGACACGTGCCACAGCTTGTTCGCCTGTTCGGTCAAGGCACCGACCAGCGCCGGGTGCGCATGGCCCAATACGTTAACGGCAATCCCGCCGGCGAAGTCGATCAGCTCGCGGCCAGACTGGTCCCAGACACGGGAACCGGCACCACGCACAGGAATGAAGGCGGCAGGCGCGTAGTTGGGAACCATTACCTGGTCGAAATCGGCGCGTTCTACCGCAGCGTGCTCAACGGACATCGGAGTCTCCTGATGAGGAACACTCGCCGGAAACTGGCGAGCGATGGGGGGATTGTAAGGACAGTTTTCAGCCCGGCCTTGCCGCCAAGCGACAACTTCTTATAGCGCAAACCCCGGTTTTCCCCGGGTTTACGGCAATGCGACATATAGGGTCGCAAAGGCGCAGTTTAAACCGCCAGCACAGGTTATAGGCAGGCTTGTGGAACGGTGCGGTAAATATGTACCGCACGGAACGAATCATCGTCTGTTTTGCTGGCGACTCATCCAAACGCTAAGGGAATAGCGCATGAGTCGACACGAAAACGATCGTCCTTCTAATGCTGCCGGCAGTGAATCTGCCACGCAGCCGGACGATCACTACCATCACCTGTTCAACAATTTGCCGGCTTGGGTTTTAGAAGCATCGTCCGGCACCCGCAGTGCCCTGAAAAACGCCAAGCTTACGAAGTCGAGCGGGCATAGCACTGCGACATCTCTGCAACACCAGTCGCTGAAAAAGCTCAGTCAGGAACACTGGACCCATCGAAATCACCTGGACGCAACGCTGTCGAAACTGCAAGGCGCACGAGCCTTTGCCGAACCACTGCTGAGCGCCGCCCTGAAAACCCGGTTTGATCTGGAACTGGACGTTAAAACCACTTTCCTGCGCCTGTACATCCCACAAACCGTGCCTTGGTTCGGGATCAAGACCGGCGCCGCGCGCACCTGGACCGTGTCGCTGCTCGACGCCGTCCTGCATAACTTTCAGGAATCGGAAACGGCGTCTGATGCTTACGAGTCCGCCTCGACGTTCATTACCGAACCGTCGCCCACAGGGCAGTTCGATACGCTGCCCGCGGTCAAACAGAAGCTTACCGTCGCGGCCTTTGCGCGGCTGTGCCGGGAACTGGATATCGGCGCCCGGTACAACACGTACCTCAAAGACAATCTGGGACTGACCAACCCGGTCGCCGGTGCGGTGGTGAGATCGAAGGTAATCAGCTCGCACAAAGCGGCACTCAAAGCTGCGCTGCAAATGGCTTATATCCGCAAGGACATTCCAGAGGATGCCCATCTCTCGATCCTGCGCATTCTGGAAGGACGTTCGGGTGCGCGACTGGATGGCCAGCCGCTGTACGGTCATGACCTGACCCTAATGTCCTCCTCTCTGACCGGGATTGTCATTTTCGCAGCGAGCCTAGAGCGCGCACGCAAGGGAACACGGATCATCGCCTACATTCCCGACGATCCAGAGCATCCGCTCAAGGAATACCCGAACACCCTGGCGTTCATGACCGAACTGACCCGAAAGCTGCGCACGCCTGCTTACCAGACGTTCTTCAGCCGCTTCGTCGAACACAAGGAAAGGGGCCATTTCTTCGCTGATCTCAACCGTCGTCTCCAGAGCGTGACCTGGCATCAACACAAGCGTGGCGACCCACTGCCGAGCTGGCGCGAAACGCCCGTCGACAGGCCCAATCTGCGGTTTTCGATGACGCCGTTCAGCGCGGACCTGTGGAATCATCTTTATCAGCGACAGCTGAACAAGATCCTCAACGATGCAAGTACGCTTGCCGTTTCCACCGCCGCTGCCGACCGAAACGCGCGATGGGCCTTGTGGGACGCCTTCAGCAAAGTGGCTTCCACACTCCTTGAAATCGCGACGTTCGTTGCATTGCCGTTCGTCCCGTTTCTCGGCGAATTGATGCTGGGCTACATGGCTTACCAGTTACTCGACGAAACCTTCGAAGGCATTGTGGATTTGGCCGAAGGGCTGAAAACAGAAGCTTTCGGGCATCTGATGACGTTTGTCGAAACAGTGGTTGAGGTGGGCACATTCGCGGTCGGCGGCGCTATCGCTGCCGGCGCCTTTAGCCGCCTGCTTTCGCGCGAAGCTGTCGCGCTGGTCGACCCGCTCAAACCCGTCGCAACGTCAGATGGGAAAACCCGCTACTGGAAGCCGGATCTCACACCTTACGAACAGGCACACAAGCTGCCCGAAGGCGCAAAACCCGATCAGCATGGCCTCTATCACCACGCGGGCAAGATGCTGCTGCCGCTGGAAGGAAAACTGTACGCCGTGAAATCCGATGGCACCTCGGGCGCGTTTCAGATTGAGCATCCGACCCGGGCCGATGCTTACCAGCCGTCTCTGCTGCATAACAATCACGGTGCCTGGCACACAGAAATGGAACAGCCGCTGAACTGGGACCGGGAAACGGTCATGCGTCGTCTCGGCCAGGGTGTCGAGTCGTTCAGCGGCGCCGAGCGCGAACAGATCCTGCGGGTCAGCGGTTTCCACGACAATGCCGTGCGCGAAATGCATGTCGAGCATTATCGCCCGCCTTCGTTGCTGACCGACACGATCAAACGCTTCAGGATCAATCGGGACATTGAAACCTTTATCGAGCAGATCGGCAGTGATCAACCCGAGCACTATCGAAAGGCTGACACGGCCCTGCAACATCAACTCCTGAGCGGTTACGACGACTGGCCTGTCGACACCCCCATGCCGACACCGCAAGCCCAAACGCCAGCCTTCAGACGACGGACCGTCGAACTCGCCCGGAACCACCAAAAATCGCTGTTCGATTTGCGTTATCGAGCAGAGGAAAAAACCAACGATCCGCGGGTTCAGCGACTGCTCGACGACGTGCCGGGGTTACCGAGCGATATCGCCCAGGAACTGGTGAGCAATGCCTGCGGCACTGAATTAAAACAGCTGCACAACGGCAACACGCCCCAGCGACTCAAGGACGCGGCACTGAAAGCCATGGAGGCCGTGCGTGCAACCCGAGCCTGTGAAGGTTTTTATTCCGAAGCGCTGGACAACACCGACACCCACCGACTGGCCTTGCAAAGCCTGAACTCATTGCCCGGCTTGCCGGCCGAGCTGCGTATCGAAGTGCGGGATTACTCTGCCGAGGGAACCGTGCGCGACAGCATTGGCCTGCCCAATGCGCCAATGCTAAAAACACTGGTTCGCGCTGAAGACGGGACTTACCAGGTTCACCCAGACAATGAATCGACGTCCGGTGATTTTTACCACGCCCTGTTCCAGGCGCTGCCGGATGCACAGCGCAATAAGCTGAACCCTTCGATCACAGACGCCCGGGCACTTAAACAGCGCATCGCCGAACACGCGCTGGAGCAACCGACATTACGCACGCTGTTCGCAAAAAATCCCCGTCGAAAACCGTTTTATGACCCCACCACCATGCGCCTGCCCGGTGGTACGCAGGGTTACAGTCGAGTCAACCGCGAGACACCTACGCTCAACGATCGGGTTCGCGAGGTTTACCCCAACCTGCCTCAAGAGGAAATGCAGTCCTTTGTCCAGGCGCTGCAACTTCATCCCGATGGCGCTCGCGTAGAACTTTCACGCTTGAGCAGGGAGTTGGCCCGACTGCATAAGGATCTGCACGCGTGGGTAAATGACGCACCCACTGTTCATCCTGAAACCGGCCGCCCACTCAGCGAGCTGGATCAACAGGCCGAGAGAAACAATCGCCGATTGCTGGCTCAGGAAATCCAGCGCAGCTGGCGGCGGCAGTCCGACCGGGACTTCGACACGCCGGATGGGATTAGCCGGTACACGCTCAGGTTTGCAGAGCCGATCGTCGGTGACTTGCCATCATTGAGTGCCGATTTCAGTCACGTATCGCTGCTGTCCCTGGAAGGCAATCGTGCCGCGCAGGGTATTCCGGGTTTTCTACAGGGCTTCAGTGGACTACGCCGTCTGGAATTACGCCGCTTCTCCCTGGCCACCCTCCCCGACGCCGTTAGCCGAATGCCAGACCTTCGTGCCTTAGTGTTAAGCGATTGCGGCATCAGGGTCGACGCGGCCACGTGGTCGAAACTGACGTCATTGAACAAGCTGAGCATGCTGGACCTGTACAAGAATCCGTTTGAAACCCTGCCGCGCATCGACACGATGAGCGAGCTGGCGCATCTGGATCTGAGCGACACCCACCTGACAGAGATTCCGGCCAGCGTTCTGCAACACCCAAAGCTCGACGCCCTCCTGCTGATGAACAACCGCATCAGCGAGTTGCCTGCCGGGTTATTCGAGAGCTCGCTGTACGAAAAGCGCGGCGTACACCTCACGCACAATCCGCTTTCGATCAGGTCTCGGGAACTGATCAAGCAACACCACTTCGAGACCGCTTATGACATGGGCGTCTATGCCCCCGAGGCAGATATTGATCGCGTCAAGGCGTTGTACCCCGGCATGGAAGTCGAACAGGCCAGCGAGTTCGTGTATGAGTTGCCGGGAACGCTGGAGGATGGCCGCACCTATCTGACGCGCCTTGAGGAAGAGCTCACCCAACTGCGAAATAATCTGTCTGCCTGGACCGCCGACATTCCGGACCGGCATCCCGATACCGGCGAACCTTTCAGCGCCGACCAACTGTTTGCCGAGCAAGCCAACCGTGACGAATTCAAGCAGGCGCTTGAGAAGTGCTGGCAGCATGAGTCCGAACTGGATGATTTCAATGAATCGCTTGAGCCGACTTTCGAACTCACTGTCCGCCCGGTCATCAATGGAGAACTGCCGACCCTGAGTGCGGGCTTCAGGCATGTTTCCGCACTGGAGGTCCGCAGTGCCGATGGCGTAACGCGCATCGGGCGTTTCCTCGAGTCCTTTCCCAACCTCAAAAGCCTGAGGCTGCGCGGATGTGACCTTGGCAACATTCCCGACGCGGTGTTCAAGATGGGACGTCTGCGCTCACTGTCGCTTCCCGATTGCCGGGTCAGTCTGTCAGCAGAGACGGCAAACGCATTGGCTGGAATGGAGCAGCTTGATTACCTCGACCTGGGCTTCAACCCACTGGGGCGCACCCCTGATCTGAGTCAGATGCCGGAGCTCTCGACGGTCCTGCTCAACGACACCGGCATCACGCAACTACCGGACGGTCTGTTCCAACTGACTGACCTGGACTGGGCAGACCTGAGCACGAATGCAATCACCGAGGTGCCCAGTGACCTGATGGAGCTGCCCGCTGAAACTGCAGAGAACATCACGTTGAGAGGCAACCCGTTTACCGAGGAAAGCCTGTTACGGCTGATCAGTTACTTCGAACACACAGGGGCTGACTTTGGCGTAGAAGAAGTGATCAACCGAGGTGAAATGCAGGTTTCCACCTCTGAGGGCTCCGAGATCGACGAGTAATTCAGCCGCGCTCGGACGGCACCGACGACAACTCAAATGGACTGCTGCTGCGCCGCTGGTTGCGATCTTCCCGCGGCGTGGCGCCGAAGAAGTTGCGGTAGGCGCTGGAGAAATGCGGCCCCGAGGAGAAGCCACACGACAGGCCGATCTGGATGATCGACTTGCTGGTTTGCATCAACATCTGCCGGGCCTTGTTCAGGCGCAGTTCCAGGTAGTACTGGCTCGGCACTCGGTTGAGGTATTGCTTGAAGATCCGCTCCAGCTGTCGACGGGATACGCACACGTGCTGGGCGATTTCGTCGGTGGTCAGCGGCTCTTCGATGTTGGCTTCCATCAGCAACACCGCTTGGGTGAGCTTCGGATGGCTGGAGCCCAGGCGGTTCTGCAACGGAATGCGTTGACGTTCGCCGCCCTCACGGATGCGCTCGACCACCAGTTCTTCCGACACAGCGCCGGCCAGTTCGGCACCGTGATCACGGGCCAGCACCGCCAGCAACAGATCGAGTACCGACAGGCCGCCGCACGCGGTCAGGCGATCGCGATCCCAATCGAACAGATGGCTGGTGGCGATGACTTTCGGGAAGCGCTCGGCGAAATCGTCCTGCCAACGCCAATGCACGGCAGCGCGGTAACCGTCGAGCAAACCCAATTGCGCCAACGGGTAGACACCGGCGGACAAAGCACCGATCACACAACCGGCTCGCACCAGCTGCTTCAGCGAACTGCTGAGCGCCGGCGCGAGGGTGGTCGGCGGCTCATCGGCGAGCAGAAACAGCTTCTGGAAGTTTTCGAGCTTGCCGGCCCACGGCTCACCCGGCAATTGCCAGGCGCCTTCGGTCGGCGGTTCGGCCTGCAAAAACGACAGTTCGTAGACAACGTCCGGATGCACACGCTGGGCAACACGCAAGGCCTCCTCAGCCAGCGCAAGCGTCAGTGCTTTAGTGCTGGGCCAAATCAGGAAACCAATTCGATGGGCAGTCATGGCGGGCAATCCGAAACGAAAACAGTGATGAAGGCATGGGCCAATGCTAGCCCGTAAATGAACACAAATCTCAAAACCAGCAGAGATCCCCTGTAGGAGCGAGGCTTGCCCGCGAAAGCGGTGGTTCAGACAGCAATGATGTTGACTGAACCACCGCTTTCGCGGGCAAGCCTCGCTCCTACAGGGGGTCGGGGCCAGCCTTTAGCTTGCGAAGCATGCACTATCCCGGTGCGCAACGGGAGTTCGGTTTACTTCAGGCTGCCCGAGAGGAATTGTTGCAAACGTTCAGACTGTGGATTGACCAGCACCTCACGCGGGTTGCCGCTTTCTTCGACGACACCTTTGTGCAGGAACACCAGCTGGTTCGACACTTCACGGGCGAAGCCCATTTCGTGCGTGACTACCACCATGGTCCGGCCTTCCAGCGCCAGGGACTGCATGACTTTCAGCACGTCGCCGACCAGTTCCGGGTCGAGCGCCGAGGTCGGTTCGTCGAACAGCATCACCTCAGGTTCCATCGCCAGCGCACGGGCAATCGCGACACGCTGTTGTTCGCCGCCGGACATGTGGCCCGGGTAAGCATCTTTACGATGAGCCACGCCGACCTTGTTCAGGTAGTGCTCGGCCTTCTCGCGGGCTTCGGCCTTGGACATGCCGAGTACGTGGACCGGCGCTTCCATGATGTTTTCCAGCGCGGTCATGTGCGACCACAGGTTGAAATGCTGGAACACCATCGACAGGCGCGAACGCATGCGTTGCAGCTGTTTCGGGTCGGCCGCCTTCAGCGCGCCGTCCTTGTTGGCGACCAGCTTCAACTCTTCGTTGTTGAGCAGAATCTTGCCCGCGTGTGGCTGCTCCAGCAGGTTGATGCAGCGCAGGAAAGTACTTTTGCCGGAGCCACTGGAGCCGATGATGCTGATCACATCGCCAGCCGCCGCTTTCAGGGACACGCCCTTGAGCACTTCGTGACTGCCATAGCGTTTATGCAGGTCTTGGACTTCAAGTTTGTACATGCGGTCGGTTCTCACAAAAACAGTCAGTCAGTCGTTGAGCAAGCGCCCGTGACGCAGCGCTTCGCGCCCCGCCACCTTGGCCAGCCAGAAACCGGGTTGGGCATAACGCAGCCGTTCAATGGCAAACAGCACCCCGGACGTACCAGCACACACCGTGCTGACCCGATCCGATAACGGATCGATCACTTCGAAAATCTCGTCGCCGGCTTCGATCCATTCACCGGGTTTACGCAAATAACTGATCACGCCAGGGTGCGGCGCGAACAGCAATTCAGTGCCTTCGAATGGCAGGCCTTCGCACGCGTCCTGGGCAGGTTTTGGCCATTCGCCGCTGATCAAGCCTTGTTCGGCGAGGAACGCCAGAATGCCTTCGGCGTAAGCACAGGCTTCGGCGCGACCGGTATCGGCCTGACCACCTAATTCAATAGTAGTCGCCAGGCAGGCCAGGGGAATCTGCGCATCAGGAAACAGACGCGACAGTCGCAACCACGGCAGCGAACAGGCTTCGTCAAAGGAGCTGCCGCCGGAATCTTCCGCCAGCAGACCCACTTTCACATTCAGGTGCGCGGCGAGCGAACGCCACTGCGGCCAGTGCTGCGGCAAGGCGTACATGTGCAGCGCCGCTTCGCAATCGCAGTGCAGATCCAGGACGACATCGGCGGTGCAGGCATGGCTGAGCAAAATGCGCTGCATGCCTTGCAACTGACTCGCAGCCGGCGGCAACGCGGCCAGCGCATCGCTCATGGCCTGACGGATCAGCTGAATATTGGCGTGAGTATCATCGCCCAGGCGCCCTTCCAGCGCTGCGGCCACTGGCGCGCTCAGTTCGACGAAATCACGGTTGAAGTTCTTGCCGCTGCCCGCTTCGAAACGACCTTGATGGCTGCCCTGAAGCAATTGACCCAAGCCCAGCGGATTGGCCACCGGCACCAGTTCGATCACACCGTTCAGCAAGCCTTGGGCTTCGAGTTCGGTCAGGCGCTTTTTCAGCTCCCAGGCCGTGCGCATGCCCGGCAATTCATCGGCGTGCAGGCTGGCCTGGATGTAAGCCTTGCGCCCGCCACTGCGCTCCCTATTGCCGAAACAGAACACCGAAATCTGGCGTTCGCTGCCCAGGTGGCTCCACGGCAATGAATGATCGATGCGTTCCATATCAGTGCTTCCGCGGGGCCAGATAGCCCAGCCAGCGGCGCTCGGCCAGTTTGAACAGCTTCACCAGAATGAAGGTCAGGCACAGGTAGAACACACCCGCCGTGATGTACGCCTCGAACGGCAAGTAGAACTGAGCATTGACCGTACGCGCGGCACCGGTGATGTCGATCAGGGTCACGATGGACGCCAGACTGGTGGTCTGCAGCATCATGATCACTTCGTTGCTGTACTGCGGCAGCGCCCGACGCAGGGCCGACGGCAGCAGGATGCGCTGGTACATTTTGTAGCGCGACATGCCCATCGCCTTGGCGGCTTCGATCTCGCCGTTCGGTGTAGCCCGCAAGCTGCCGGCGATGATTTCCGCGGTGTAGGCGCTGGTGTTGATCGCGAAGGCCAGGCACGCACAGAACGTCGCGCTGGACAGCCACGGCCAAAAGACGCTTTCACGCACCGCTTCGAACTGCGCCAGACCGTAGTAGATCAAAAACAGCTGCACCAGCATCGGCGTGCCGCGGATCACGTAGGTGAAGAGCCAAGCCGTCAAATTGACGACTGCATTCTTGGAGACGCGCATCAAACCCAGCGGCAAGGCGCACAGCAGGCCGAAAAACAGCGACAGCGCGAGCAATTTTAGGGTGGTCAGCAAACCGCCGAAGTACAGCGGCAAGGCCTCCCAAATGACGTTGTAGTCGAAGATCATAGATCAGCCGCCCTTACGCCTACCGAGTAGCGCTTCTCAAGGTGACGCAATGCCAGCAACGAGACACTGGTGATGACCAGGTACATCGCCGCCACTGCGAGGAAGAAGGTGAAAGGCTCGCGGGTAGCATCTGCCGCCTGCTTGGCCTTGAACATCATGTCTTGCAGACCCACCACCGAAATCAGCGCGGTGGCCTTGGTCAGTACCAGCCAATTGTTGGTGAAACCCGGAATCGCCAGGCGAATCATCTGCGGCACCAACACCCGGAAGAACACTTGAAAACTGCTCATGCCGTACGCCATGCCGGCTTCTGCCTGACCTTTCGGGATTGCCATGAAGGCGCCACGGAAGGTTTCCGACAGGTACGCACCGAAGATGAAGCCCAGGGTGCCGATACCGGCGGCCAACGGGTTCAGGTCGATGTAGTCGTCAAAACCGAGCAGCGGCGCGACACGGTTGAGCAGGTCCTGACCGCCGTAGAAAATCAGCAGAATCAGCACCAGGTCGGGAATACCGCGGATCACCGTGGAATACAGGTCGCCCAGCCAGGCCAGCCAGCGAATCGGGGACAGACGCAGCGCGACGCCGATCAGACCCAGAAAAATGGCCAAGACCATGGACGACAAGGCGAGCTGAAGCGTCAGCCATGCGCCATCGAGGATGACAGCCCCGTAGCCTTTCAACATGATTCAGGTCCTCGAAAGTTGGGATGAAAAAATGGCGCAAACCTCAGAGATCCTGTTGCTTGCGCCATTTCGGACTTGTCGCCGGGACTGTTACTTGCCGTAGATATCGAAGGCGAAGTATTTGTCCTGGATTTGCTTGTACTTGCCGTTCTCGCGAATGGCAGTGATCGCGGTGTTGATCTTGTCTTTCAGCGCGTCACCCTTGCGAACCGCGATACCCACGCCGTCGCCGAAGTATTTGACGTCGGTGAAGGCCGGGCCAACGAAGGCGAAACCTTTGCCGGCGTCGGTTTTCAGGAAACCGTCATCCAGCAGCGTAGCGTCTGCCACGGTGCCGTCGAGGCGGCCAGCGGCCACGTCGAGGTAAATTTCGTTCTGCGAACCGTACGGCTTGATCTCGGCACCCAGCGGGGCCAGGACTTCGCGGGCGAAACGCTCGTGGATCGAACCACGTTGCACGCCGATGTTTTTGCCCTTGAGCTCAGCCAGGCCTTCGCTGACTTGAGTGCCCGCCTTCATGACCAGGCGTGCCGGGGTGTTGTAATACTTGTTGGTGAAGTCCACGGATTTCTTGCGGTCTTCAGTGATCGACATGGACGACAGGATCGCGTCGATCTTGCGTACTTTGAGCGCCGGGATCAGACCGTCGAACTCTTGCTCGACCCACACGCACTTGACCTTCATCTCTTCGCACAGGGCGTTGCCGATGTCGTAGTCGAAACCAACGATGCTGCCGTCCGGCGCTTTGGAAGCGAACGGAGGGTAAGCCGCTTCGATACCAATTTTCAGAGGCTTTTCATCGGCGAAGGTTGGCAGGGACAGCACGGACAGTGCCAGGGCGCCGATCAGCACGAGTTTCTTCATGTTGGGACTCCATCGGTAAAGGGCTAAAACGGCAGAGTGAGCGACAGCCCAATATGCGAATGAGTGGAACCGCAAAGCGATGCTGCGTCGTAGGAACCGCGCGCTTTTTTCAACGCGAGCAACAACGAGCGAGTGATCGGCATTCTAACGACAGGCCCGAAGCCGATATTTCTTCAATGCGACAACTAATTACAGAAGCACCGAGAAAGCCGCTTTAGCGCGTTGACAGCCTTGCAAATTCATGCAAGAGCAAAAGACAGTGAACCGATCTATGTTGCAAATTGCGGGCCTATTATTGGCAAACCCTTCTAATCCGGCAAGCACAGCGTTATGTCTTATTTTTTACAGGGGTCGGAGAGGCCCGGGAATGGGGCTATGCGTTTCCCAATGCCCCGTATCGGGATGGGCGGTTACACATTCAGTTACTTGAATGGGGGCGGGTAACAGTGGGAATTGGCCTACGGAAGAAGCCGATAATTATTGGGCGTTGTTTATGGGGTGTCTGACAGTTCGCCTTCGCGGGCAAGCCTCGCTCCTACGGATTGAGTCGATCAGATAATTTGTGAACAACACCAAAACCTGTAGGAGCGAGGCTTGCCCGCGAAGAGGCCAGCACTGCCCACACAAAAACCTCAGGCAATAAAAGGCCCCACCAGGCTCAACACCTGATGGGGCTTCGATGACGCCGAACGCGAACTAAGCGACGTTCATGATCTTGTGTTCATCAATCAAATGCTGCACTACACCCGGATCCGCCAGGGTGGAGATATCCCCCAACCCATCGTATTCGGCGGTAGCAATCTTGCGCAGAATCCGACGCATAATCTTGCCCGAACGGGTTTTCGGCAGCCCCGGCGCCCACTGAATCACATCCGGCGAAGCAATCGGACCAATCTCTTTACGCACCCAGTTTTTCAGTTCCAGACGCAATTGCTCGCTCGGCTCTTCGCCACCGATCAACGTGACGTAGACATAGATGCCCTGCCCCTTGATGTCGTGCGGCACGCCAACCACGGCCGCCTCGGCAACTTTCGGGTGAGCAACCATCGCGCTTTCGATCTCGGCGGTGCCCATGCGGTGGCCGGACACGTTGAGCACGTCGTCCACACGCCCGGTGATCCAGTAGTAACCGTCTTCGTCGCGACGTGCGCCGTCGCCGGTGAAGTACATGCCACGGAAGGTCTTGAAGTAGGTGTCGACGAAGCGGTCATGGTCGCCGTACAGGGTGCGCGCCTGGCCTGGCCACGAATCGAGAATCACCAGGTTGCCCTCGGCAACGCCTTCGAGGATGTTGCCCAGGTTGTCCACCAGCGCCGGCACCACGCCGAAGAACGGACGTGCCGCGGAACCCGGCTTGAGGCCATGAGCGCCCGGCAGCGGGCTCATCATGTTGCCGCCGGTTTCGGTCTGCCACCAGGTATCGACAATCGGGCAACGGGATTGGCCGACGTTCTTGTAGTACCAGTCCCACGCTTCCGGGTTGATCGGCTCACCGACCGAACCCAACAGACGCAGGCTGCTGCCATCGGCGCCTTCAACGGCGGCTTTGCCCGACGCCATCATCGCGCGGATCGCGGTTGGCGCGGTGTAGAGGATGTTGACCTTGTGCTTGTCGACGATCTTCGCCACCCGGGTGATGTCCGGATAGTTCGGCACGCCTTCGAACAGCACCGTGGTCGCGCCGTTGGCCAGCGGCCCATAGACAATATACGTGTGGCCGGTGACCCAGCCGACGTCGGCGGTGCACCAGTAGATTTCGCCCGGGCGGTAGTCGAACACGCGCTCGTGAGTCATGGCGGCGTAAAGCAGATAACCGCCGGTGGTGTGCTGCACGCCTTTAGGCTTGCCGGTGGAACCGGAGGTGTAAAGGATGAACAGCGCTTCTTCGGCACCCATCTCTTTCGGCGCGCAGACACTGCCCGCCACGTTCATCAGGTCTTCGTACCAGATGTCGCGATGCTGGTTCCACTTGATGTTGCCACCGGTGCGCTTGCACACGATGACTTTCTGAATGCTGCTGGTTTCCGGGTTGGTCAGCGCGTCGTCGACGTTGGTCTTGAGCGGGATCTTCTTGCCGGCACGAATGCCTTCGTCAGCGGTGATCACCACTTTGGATTTGCAGTCGATGATGCGACCGGCCAGGGCTTCCGGCGAGAAACCACCGAAGACGACCGAGTGAATCGCGCCGATCCGGGTGCAAGCCAGCATGGCGACCACGGCTTCGGGAATCATCGGCATATAGATAGTCACCACGTCGCCGCGGTGTACATCCTGGCCGCGCAAGGCGTTGGCGAACTTGCAGACTTGTTCGTGCAGCTCGCGGTAGGTGATGTTGCGGCTTTCGGCAGGATCATCCCCTTCCCAAATGATCGCGACTTGATCGCCGCGCTCGGCCAGATGACGGTCGAGGCAGTTGTAGGAAACGTTCAGGGTGCCGTCGGCAAACCATTTGATGTCGACATGGTGATCGTCAAAAGACGTCTGTTTCACCGTGGTGAAAGGCTTGATCCAGTCGAGGCGCTTGGCTTGCTCGCGCCAGAATCCGTCCGGGTTGACGACGGACTGCTGGTACATGGCTTTGTAGGTTGCCTCGTCGGTCAGCGTGTTGGCTGCTACCTCGGGACGAACGGGATACAGAGAAGCCGCACTCATCTTTCTTACCTCGGTGGAATAGTTGTTTTTGTATGACCCCAGTTGTAGCCGGGCCGGGCCTATAGAACCATTCGACGATGGTAGTAACAAGCCCCTACAAATTATCGTGATAAGCCTGGAATACGCCGTCTAAACGTACGCAACCCCCTGTAGGAGCGAGCGGTGCGGCGACCCGACTTGACCGCGAAGAACGATAACGCGGTCCACCCGAAAAACCACGTCGTCAAAACCGCAAACAAACGGTTAACACAACCTTATTCGGTGATTGTTACAGAATCTGTCAAAGGTGTTTATCAAAAGCCCACCTATATGAATGCAGACCCCACGCCTAAAATCCGTCTCGCCAACAAGGCAACGTGATTAACCAAGTTACAGCCCCCACGAAGGCAGTTAATCCAAAACCCTTTAATCAAGCTCCACACGCAACCCCGAAAAGGTTGCGTGACCCCATTCGACCTCTAAAAGGTAAATCTGAAATGAAAGCTTTATTAGTTCTGGCCCTCTCCAGCCTGTGCGCAACCGCCATGGCAGACGAGGTCCCGACTGATGTCGCACAGCAAAAACCAGCCATCGAGGAATACACTTACTCCACTCACCTGGACATCGCCAAAGTTATCTCCATGAGTGAAGTCCCTAATGTGTGCGAAGTTGTTCCGGTGAAAATGGAATACGACGACTCCCAAGGTCAACGCCACATCCTGCGCTACAGCATCATGGGTAACGGCTGCACCAATGGCTGATCGAGACTGCACCGAGTCAGCCCCTTTCAGCTGATCGCTGACGGTTGATTCCAGCCCGGCTTCGGTCGGGCTCAGTTGTGTTTTGAAGCGGCGAAATCCCTTGCAAACCACAAGATGTAGTGAAGAACGCCGTTTTTGGCTGTTTTTTGAACAAATTTGATTCAGCGTCAAAATTAACGAAAAAAAATCTGTACCGGCCAAAGCCCTGTAATCCCTCGGTTTGCTCCAAAAACCATCCCTTTCGGCCACTCCATGAGCCGATTCGCCGCACCACGCCGGCAAAAATTTCCTTATAATGCGGCCTTAAACGGGCCTGCAATATTCCCTTACAGGAACGAAAGCCAGTCTGAAGCCCCGCAGAAGCGTTTGTCGCTCACTGCGCCCATCAGTGGCTCTCAGAACCCCGTACAAAATTATGTTTATTTGCCTGCGTGTACCGCTGCAAAAAACGCTATCCAACGCGGCCAGTACGGCCGTGTGAAAAACAACCAATCAGTTTTCACACGGGCAACTGGCCCTCACGCAGGAGACGACACGTCATGCTGAGCTGGGACGAATTCGACAAAGAAGACAGCGGCGAGACCGTGGTAAAAGGCGCCAACGCCGGCCACGCGACTGAAGCCAACATGGACCGACTCGACACCGCTGGTGGTGTCGCCGCTCAAGAAGCTCGCGCCGTTACCGCGAACGACTCTGCCGCAATCGCCCGTGCCAAAGCTGCCTTGGACAACCTCGACATCGCCGAAGGCCTCGCCGAACTCGAAGGCGCCTCCGCCCGCGTCGCCGTCGACGAAAAGCGCATGATCAACTGCCGCGCCGACCTCAACCAACTCGTACCTTTCAAGTACGACTGGGCCTGGCAGAAATACCTGGACGGCTGCGCAAACCACTGGATGCCGCAAGAAGTCAACATGACCGCCGACATCGCCCTCTGGAAAGACCCGGAAGGCCTGACCGACGACGAACGCCGCATCGTGATGCGCAACCTCGGCTTCTTCTCCACCGCCGACTCCCTGGTTGCCAACAACCTGGTCCTGGCCGTGTACCGCCTGATCACCAACCCGGAATGCCGCCAGTACATCCTGCGCCAAGCCTTCGAAGAGGCGATCCACACCCACGCCTACCAGTACTGCATCGAATCGCTGGCCATGGATGAAGGCGAGATCTTCAACATGTACCACGAGATCCCATCGGTCGCGAAAAAAGCCACCTGGGGCCTCAAATACACCCGCTCGATCTCCGATCCGAAGTTCGAAACCGGCACCGTTGAAACCGACAAAGAGTTGCTGCGCAACCTGATCGCCTACTACTGCGTTCTGGAAGGCATCTTCTTCTACTGCGGCTTCACCCAAATCCTCTCCATGGGCCGCCGCAACAAAATGACCGGCGTCGCCGAGCAGTTCCAATACATCCTGCGCGATGAATCCATGCACCTGAACTTCGGCATCGACGTGATCAACCAGATCAAAATCGAAAACCCACACTTGTGGGATGCCGAGATGAAGGAAGAAGCGAGCCAGATGATTCTGCAGGGGACTCAACTGGAGATTGAATACGCGCGGGACACCATGCCTCGCGGCGTACTCGGCATGAATGCGGCGATGATGGAGGATTACCTGAAGTTCATCGCTAACCGTCGTCTGTCGCAGATTGGGTTGAAGGAAGAGTACCCAGGGACGACTAACCCGTTCCCTTGGATGAGCGAGATTATGGACTTGAAGAAAGAGAAGAATTTCTTTGAGACTCGGGTTATTGAGTATCAGACTGGTGGGGCGTTGAGCTGGGATTGATGCAACCAGAACAAAACACTTAATTACAAAGGGCTCTTAAAGAGCCCTTTTTTACAAAAAAAACTCTATATTTTGAAAAATCTATCCCCATCATCCAAATATAGAATCACATCTCGCTCGTATTTTTTATATACCTCATCACTAAACTTATCAGAAAGCATAGACAAAATTTGCTGACCCGGTAATGTTTTCGACAAAACAAATATCTCTTCAACTTGCTTTTGATCGATATCTTCTATGCTGTCGTGAAACACAAATTTAGGTCGCTTTATACCCAGCAGATTTACAGCCTTAATATAAGCAAAATCAAAAGCAATAACTTCCGCCTTCTTCTTACCACCTTCCGGATTTGTTACTTCATTTTCTATAACCACAGAACTTGTACCCGACGCGGCATCAAATTCAAATCCAACCCCATATTCCTCCCCATGAACAACACGAGTAATGGCCTTGAACTCTAAATCCAGAACTTTTTCGAACTCATAAACGGTCTTAAGCTCTTTAACAATCTCTTCAACAACTGATGACAATAGCTCTTCGGCCAATACCAATTCAGTTTTAGCCTTACCTTGCTGAAGCATCAAACCTTCAAGCTTACCAAGTTCTACCTTTACCTTCCCCAACTCCCTTAACTTTTCTGTAATACTTGCTATGCTGTCAGCAGACCTCATATCAGAAAAGACTCTTAACTTCCTTTCCTGAAGACTCATCAGCAGGTCACTATAGTCATCTTTTTCATTTATCAAGCCAGACAGTCCAATCTCTAAGAACTGTTTCTTCCGGCCAACCAGTGTTTCATGAAGACCAACAACCGACTCTAAGTCTCTAATAGCACTATCAACATTAACACCAGCATATTGATATATTGCCCTCAATTCAGAACCTAGATAGCCACCTTCCTCAGCCTCCAGAATTTCGACAGTCTTTGCGATATTCAACAGTTTTCTATCAACCGCCAGCAATCGGCTTAAAGCGTCATCCTCCGTCTTTTGTATTTCCTGCAACAACTCTACAGGATTCGAGTATTCTGGAGAATAGTCAAACTTAAGAAGCTCGTCCTCCAACTTAACAGCCAATCTTTTAATATTTCCAATTTCAGTCGTCGGTTTTTGTTCTTTAACCAAAGCATTTAGGGCTTGAGACTGTCGCTTACGTCGGCCAACCGTATTACTTGCGTCCCGCTTCTGAGTTAGTAACTCGGTGTTCTGAAAGCCAAAAAGGTACAAATACAACTCACCATACTCTTTACCAGCAGCACGCACATCCAAAAAATGAGTTGTATTAAGCATGCGATGACTATCATTTCTAACAAACTTAGCAGCAACAGATCTTACGGTGGGTCTACGTGTAAAAATATCAAAACAATATTTTTGTATGCTGCTTTCATACTCCTTCGCATCAACAACTCTACCATCAAAGATGAAACGAGAGTTCTTATCACCTATTGAAAAATTCCGTTCCAACTGATGCAACTTTCCATCCACACCTAAAAACGCTAATTCCGCAACGACATAATGAGCAATAAACAAACCCTCAATCTCTTGATTCGGACGCTTAAATTCCTCATCTATATAAATTGAGTCGATTGAACCTAAAAATAAAAAATCAAAAACTCTAGAGAGAGTGGATTTACCCACACTATTCCCAGATCTCCCTACACCTCTCCGATTTGTTACTAGATTGAGGCCATCATGAAACCTAACTATCCGGCGAGACTCCCCATCAACCTTTATTTCGATACTAATTAATTTCATATGCACGAATCCTTTCACCATCGATATAAACCGCACCAATCATATAAAGCCAATCAATACACAAAATAATATGATCGACTGAAACTCCAACCTCTAAAGAAAAAACCACTAATAACCAGTCAACTTCAATATCTTCAGATGAAATCTTTTTAAGAATTTTTGCACCGAGCACTACGACGTTAATTTCGGGATCACAACCTGGACTAGGGAGCATCTGGATTCTCCATAACCACACACTCAATAAACGCGTGAGCTACAACCACATTAATTCCCAGCTCGACATTCTCCTTGTATGCTGGCTTATTCATCGACTCGTAGACAAAATTTCGCAGCTTACTTATCACAAAATCGACAATAAAAATAGAATTAGTGCGGATCTTATTCATATCAACAGCCTCGCACACGTATTCTATATTCAACTCATCAAGAGCTGCACAATAAAACCCATTGAGATTCTGTAGAATCATATCCTTACCAAAGGGAATGAGTGCATCTACATCTACATAGGCCTCTTCTATCTTCGAGGAATGCTCAAGATATTGTTTTATTATATTCGACTTAGCCCTAAGATTATTATGATCAATTTTTCTTATCGTCTCTGCAGTTGGCTTTCGATTTAGTCGAACATATGGAGACGCCTTACTCGCCAGACATATTAGCAACTCATTAATAGCAGAATTGATCTGATATTCAGGGGCGTCACCGATATTAACATTTCCAGCCAAATGAGTTATAGCTACTGTTTTCGTAACACCATTCATTGCCAACCCCAAAACACTCGAAAATTACATATTAATCTTCATACCACCAGAGTTCTGCTTGGTGTAAACATTCCCATCGCCGGACTGAGTAACAGTATCATCACCCAGATTATTTATACTTACCTCCAATCTCTCAACCTTAACCTTTAATAACTTATTCTCTTTAGCCTTAATAAACCCAAAAAGGGTACCTACCACAGTGCAGACCCAAGAAATCGAAACACCAAGATCAGACTTGAAAAAATCGATAATCGCTTCCATATATTCACCCCTTACAAACAAGACTCGCCGCACACTACAAAAATACAAGTAAATTTTTAAACCAACCACTTAAATAATCACATATCGCCTCCTGATATTTTCTTAAAATAGCCATGAATTTAGACGAGAATACACCGGGCACCCCCCTTCGTGCCACTACAACGACATCACAAATTACTATTCGCAAAAAATCAACACTCGCGTACCTAAATTGTTCCTCAGGTCTCTATGCCCGCCTACCATCCGTCGTGAAAAGCTAAGTGGTTGTACTGCGCTTTTGAGAACCATAGTCATGCTCACAAGCGTTCTTTTTAGATACACAACCTCCAGCGAATTCACAGAGAGGTAGGCACGAGTTCAGCAACACGTCATTAGAAACAGAACGTTCCTACGCCACAAAGTCGACCAAGCTACGACGAGAAGCTAAAACTCTGCAATTTTTTAACATCAAGATATTTATCAAGCTTGAACGATTGACCACGTTGGCTCGACCCCCTAGGCTTTCGCACCGGTGCCTAAGAAACACCACACACAGCGGATCGACCGCACCCGACAGCAGCGGCTTTTTGTGCCTACGGCCTCCCCGTGCGCATCAAAAACTCTGTTAAGCCGGGAGTGGGCGAATACAAGACCCGAAAGGGGAATATGTCCGGCCCGCTGTGTGGGGTTTCTTAACTCCCGGCACCCAGCCCTAAGAAAGCTGACATCACACAGAGGTAAAGGATATGCCTAAAAATCTCTCCTTCTCTCCGAAGGAAGTCCGCGTTAGCTGCTTCATTCTCTATGCGCTTCCATCCCTGGAGGCTCGCCATGTCTGATCCATTCATCCCCACCGTCTTCATCCGCCAAAACCTCGACCTTCACGCCCTCCTCCTTGAAAACCAGCCATGGTTCTGCGCCCGCGATCTGGGTCGTTTGATGGGTTTCCATCTAAACGATCGCGTGGTCAGCAAACTGGACGAGGATCAGCGGCATACGTTGCTGATTCGCTACCACGGCCAACCAGAGAAGCGACTGATGCTCAGTGAGTCCGGCGTGTATGCATTGTTGGTTTATCACTATGCGCCGGGGAATCGGTTGTTGCGCGAGTGGCTGACTCATCAAGTGGTGCCGGCCTTGCGCGATGCGGCGCCGTCAAAGAATGCGGATCGACCGATGTTGAGTTTGTTGGATTGGCCGGAGATGTCGTTGAGTCTGTTGCATTGGCAGGATGAAGGCTGGATTCGGCTGAGGGATATGCCTTATCTGTTGCTCAATCGCACGCGACGGCGGGTGCCGGTGGTTAAGCCTTGGTGGCGAAAGGTTTTGGAGGCTCTTCAGTCTTCAAAGCATTCGGTTGGTTAGCCTTTGTAGGACTGACTGAAAGAAGAGTCGGTATTTTCTGTAGGAATTTTCGTAGACAGTCGTAATGGCCACTCAGTATCGTCCGAGGGGTTTCAACCCTCGGCGATTGTATGGATACGGAAAAGAGCAACAGCGATTGGACTGACATTGAGATTCAGGCGGCGGTCGATTCCTATCTCTGCATGCTGTCCCGCGAGCAGAACGGTCAGAAAGTCGTGAAGACTGACGAAAATCGCATCCTGCGTGAGGGAGCCTTAGCCGGTCGGACAAAAGGGTCGGTTGAGTTTCGGATGCAGAACATCTCTACCGTGTTGGTCGAACTGGGTCGAGATCGCATTGAGGGCTACAAACCCGCCAAGAATGTCGGCGCGAATGTTGCGCGAAGCATTCGAGAAGCGCTCAACGTCCCAAGCACCTTGACGCCCGAGGATTTTGCCCCGACGGCAGACGACGCAACGCTGGAGCTGCGAGCCACCAAACTTGAGCGACAACCGATTAAAGATGTGCCGAAAGGCATTGAAAGACCAGAGCAGACTCAGTCCAGCGGAAAGTCTTATGTTCGCGATCCTGAGGTGAGAGCTTGGGTTCGCCAGCAGGCTGAAGGTAGATGCGAAGGCTGTGGCGAGCCTGCTCCGTTTGAAAAGGATGGCAGGCCGTTTCTTGAGGTTCATCACGTTAAGCATTTGTCAGAGCGGGGATCAGATCGTCCAAGCAACGCCGTAGCGTTGTGCCCTAATTGTCATCGACGCTGCCATCACTCGAGCGATAGGAATGAGTTCATACTGACTCTTTACGGAAAAGTTAAACGTTTGAAAAGGGAGGACTACTAGAAACCATGAACGCTCATACGTCACGCCCTAAAGGTACAAAGTTGAATCCATTTCTTCACATCTTTACAACCAAAACAATTACACAATAAAAATCGCCACATTTCCATCATCAAAAAATAGATCCACCAAAAAAAAGCAGGAAAGTATGAAAATATCAAAATTCAGAATAAAAAATTTTCGTTCAATTATCGATACAGGTTGGCGCACTTTTTCTGCAGATGGAGTCACAGTTTTAGTTGGTCAGAACGAGTCAGGAAAAAGTGCCATTTTGGACGCTCTACATACCACATTTAGTCAAAAAAATATTACAACCGACGACTTGAGATTCGACTGTGATTTACCAGAAATTCTTTTTGATATAGAGATAGAACCGACAGAATTAAAAAATGTACTGATAGACTACATGGCTAAAGAGGACATTGAAAAAACTCTAACACATCTACAAAGCATTAGAAACAGGACGCAAATGTCATTCAAGTGGATAACAACAGACCACGACCAGGAAACATCATTCAAAGCAGACATTACAGTCGTAGAGCCAGAGCTTGAAATCCCTGCACAAGATTTTCTCGATCTGGATAACGAAAACACATACGGAATTCATTTAAACGTACTTGCTGCCGAGGGGCTATTCCGCATAGCTCCAACCTTTACTATATTCCAATCCGACTCTGGTTTATTACCAAATACTATTGATATTGACGAAAACAATGAACTTGTAGGAGAAGGGAAAATTGCTGCTACCAACCTACTATCTATTGCGGAGATAAACATCAAGGATTTTACCCATCAAAACAACCGATCGACACATACTCGAATAACTAGAGCAACAAATAAAATAAACCAGGATTTTTCTGAGTTCTGGAATCAAAACATCGATACCAACACTAAAATAAAAATCGAGTTCTCTCTCGACCACCATAACACTTCAAATGAAAAAAATGCAGGAAGACCCTACTTAGCATTTTGGGTAACCGACGGTATCCACAAGCTTCATCCGAATCAAAGAAGCGCTGGCGTTCGCTGGTTTATATCTTTCTACCTACAATTAAAAGCGTCTCAAAAGCTAAATAAAAACCTACACTTTTTGTTGGACGAACCGGGTGCCAACCTTCACTCCAACGCTCAGCATGACGTTCTGAAACTAATTAATACACTTAGTCATGAAGTCCCCATAACCTACAGCACTCACAGTCCCTCACTCATCGAACACGATAAACTTTACCGAGTTTATGCTATCCAAAGAAAAGATGATCACTTAGAAACGCCAACCGAAGTAATCGATGCACATCGCTTGGGCGCAGCCTCCAGCGATACTTTATCACCAATACTTATGGCAATAGGTTCAGATTTTACTCATCAAAACGTAATTAGAAAATCCGGAAATATAATCCTCGAAGAAGTAAGCGGATATTATTACCTCAAAGCCTTTTTTAAACTTTCGAACGTGTTAGAAAACGTCCACTTTATTGCAGCTACGGGAGCAAGCAAAATCCCGGTTCTCGCCAACATGTTCACAGGATGGGGGTTGAAATTTTCTGTAGTTATCGACGATGATGCACAAGGTCGAAGTATATATAACAAATTAAAAAGAGAACTTTGTGGCGACGATCAGAACATCGCAAACCAAAAGCTTTACAAGATTAAAGATTGTAAAGGCATTGAGGACATATTCAGCCTTAACGACTTTCTTAAATTCGTACTCAACAGTGAGCATACAAACAATGAAAATCATGAAAACCCGACAGACATCATTAAAAATGGCACATTTTCAAAACCAATTCTCGCCTACAACTTCTCAATAAACGTAGAGAAAGAAATAATCACTTTAGAATATCTAGACCAACACACCAGAAAAAAAATATTAGACACCGTAACAAAAATACTTGAGCTAGTTAAAAATCAATGACAGCATCGCCCATTATAACTATTTAATAAAAACCATACAGCGCTACTGTAATTATTTGGAACTGCCACCTCTAGCCAAGCCTCACAAACACCTAAAACGAATATTTAGGAAAGAACACTAACACTAAACAATACTGAATTCAGTTCTTCCTCTAACAGAAAAATTAAAGGCTCAGATACATATGAAATTCGACCTCGCCTACTGCCTCAGCCTCGACGACAAGCTGTCGATCTATGACGTGCGCGATCTCAATTTCGACGAGACCATGGAGTTCGACTCCGCCAAAGAACACTTCCAATGTCCCAATGACGCATGCAGGGCGGCATTCGATGCGGCGAATGTGTTGACGACTTTCAATGCCAAGAACGTGAATTACGTGCGCACCCCGCACTTCAAGAACACGCCCAGCACCCGGCATGTGGCAGATTGTCCTTATGTCAGTCTCAAGGCGCCGACGTCAGGTGTGGATGCGGACGGTGCGGAAACGGATGACAGTCGCGAGGAGCATTTCCCGTCGGAGTTGTTGCTGACTCGGCGTGAGTATGTGCGTAAGCCGTCGAGCCCGGCGGTGGCGGCGAATGTGGTGCGGGACGATCCGAAGCCAACCACTGTGGCTAGCAACGCAGAACACCCGAGCCATGAAACAGCGCCGGACAAGACCAGTGTCTTCGCCCATCCGGTGGAGTGTTTTGTGTCGAACTTCGAAGACAAGGACCTGCTCAAGCGCATGCCGCTGAAGATTGGCGAGCACACGGCGCCTTATGGGTCGTTCTTCAAGAAGATCGAATACCTGACGGACAACAAGGGGCTGATTTACTGGGGCAAGATCAAGGAAATCAAGGATTACACCCAGAGCTTTCGCATCGACTTCGAACAGAAGGTCTGGTTCAAGCAGGCGGATGAGGCGAAGAAGAAGCCGTATTCAGTCAACGTTTACTTGAGCAAGAAGCTGATCGAGAACTACCGCAAGCGCAAAGCGTTTCTGGAAGAAATTAAGCATGCCATCGACAGTGAAGCGGAGTTGTATTGCTTCTTTTATGGCGTGACGCCGGAGTTGAAGCAGGTGCCGAGCAAGAAAAACCCCGAGCAGACGTTCGGGGTGTTCAGTGCGAATATCGAGAACCTGGATCACTTCATTATTCGTGAGGCGCCGGGGCTCAAGGGTTAAAAGATTGGGCCACGGCGTTATCACGACGGCTCATTGCGCTTCGAGATTAAGCTGCCTTTCGAACTCCCGTATCTCTCGCTTCACTTCCTTGCGCCGCTCACGGGCTGCCTGAACCGCAGGCTCATCCAAGCCGCCATAATGGCGCAACCAATGAACGATCATTTCCTCATCGGGAAAGTAGTAATCCTTGTGCCCTTTGCTACCTCTTGGGGTGTCGTTCATATCGCCATCGAAGCGCGCAGCCGAGAACTCGTCCGAAGGCAACGTACCCCATTCGGCGGCGCAGTCCTCGAAAACCCAGGCGATTTCATTGAGGTGCTTTTGCGCACCGCGATGACCGCGCTTGTAAAACACGTACTTGCCGCAACTCTTCAGGAAACGCTCCATCATCGGCTCGTCATCTATCCAGCGAAGGATGTCGTGCTGCCCCGCATGGCGCATCAGGCCGTCTATCCAGCGCTCGGCAAAGCGGTGAACAAATCCTTCGATATCCGCTTTTTTCGCGTCCGCGAAAATCATGCAATAACGGGTTTGCACATGGATGACGAACAACACGTGCTTGCGTTGGACGGTGATGGCGTGGACCAGCCACTGTTCGGCGGATTCGACTGCCTCATCGTCCTCAATCACGGGCGATGGCGGTTTCTCCACAGGTGAGATTTTCTTGCCCTTATGGACACGACTGAAGAAGTTGCTGGCAGCTTCGGTGCAATTGAAGATCAACATCCTAAGTCCTTTAATTCGTCTGTACGGGTGTCAGTCCTGTCGCACAATTTCGTCGACCCATTCAAGTTCATAAGGCTGGCGAACAACATCCGAGATGTAATCCAGCGCCTCTTCGCTCAGAACTGATAACTCTGCGTCGGTCAGCAAGTCATGCATGACAAACAACCTCAAAGCGGTGAAAGCACTTGAACGGGATTGGCTGTATCGGTCAAAAGCGAGGGCCATGTCCTTGTTCCGATTGTGGATCAAGCCGTAAAGCATTCCGTACCGAGCGTGAGCAGACAGCGCCCCGTGTTGGGTAATCGCTTTCGCATCGGCAAGAACACCTTGGCAAAATCGGTCGAGTGCGATTTTGCGCAGTTCCTTGAATTTCTTCCAGTCGCTTTCGAGGATCGACATTACATTCTCCTGCGAGAAATATTGAACAATGCGAAGGGAATTTTCTTGCGAATTGGCCTGCTGATTCCAACCCTAGTCGGCACACATACTCAGCATCACCAAAACTAGCAAACCTACATACACCCGCGCATGCATTCGGTCCGGTATCCGCCCGATCCACGGCGTGGCCAACCAAATGCCCACCAACGATCCCATCGTCAACACTGCAAACGCCAGCAGATCCACATAGCCGATAAACCACGGTCCCAGATCAAACCCGGTGAGCCCCGCCATCGCCATGTAAGTCACCGTCCCAGCCAGCGCCACGGGCAGGCTTAGCGGATTAGCCATGGACGTTGCCTGAGACATGCTCAACCCACAACGTCGTAACAACGGCACGGTCATGACGCTGCCGCCCACGCCGAGAAACGTCGCGATCGCGCCGATTCCTACGCCACCACCAGACACTTCTGCCCTCCCCAACCGCCGTGGGATTGCGGTGTCGGACGCTGTCAGAAAACCGCGTCTGAACAGGCAATCCACAATGGTCACGCCCAAGTACGCGATGAAGGCATAACGAATCACCTCTCCACTTACCCACATCGCGGCGACCGCTCCGACCACCGCGCCCAATCCGATAAACCCACCCAACGGCCACAGGTAATGGCGAATGAGATTACCCGCGCGGTGATGCTTTCCCGTGGCAACCAATGCGTTGACGATCATCACGCAGGTCGAAGTTGCCACGGCAATGTGCATCGCCGATTGGCCGATCGGGTCATCGGCACCATGGCTAACCACGAGCATGCGGTAAAGCAATGGCACCACAACAAAGCCACCGCCAAAGCCGAACAACACCGCAGTAACGCCAGTCATGCACCCGAAAAATGCCAGCAAGAGATAAAACATCACGCGTCGTCCATTAATTGAGAGCCGCTGACAATAGAGCGATGCGCCTTGGCCTGCTTCAGCAAGTCAGCCAATAATGTTCGCGTTTACGCCAACTGCTGGAAGCTGCTCAATGCGCAACATTTCGATCAATCTGCTGGATGACACACCGCGCTCAGTGGTGGCGATCGGTACGGATTATTCCCACGGTCACGTGTTGCCCCGTCATACACATCGGCGGGCACAACTCCTGTACGGCGCCACGGGAGTGATGCAGGTCAGCACGCACGACGGCAACTGGGTGGTCCCGCCGCAGCGGGCGGTGTGGATTCCGGCGGGGGTGGCGCATGAGGTGTTGATGCTGGGGGTGAGCACGCGGAGCTTGTACATCGAACCCGGGAGGGTGGATCTGGGGGTTCGTTGCCAGGTGATCAGTGTGTCGCCGTTGATGCGGCACTTGCTGATGGAGGCGGTGGAGATCCCGCTGGCGTATGACGAGGCCGGGCGCGATGGCGCGCTGATCGACTTGCTGCTGCATGAACTGGCGCGCAGTACTCACTTGCCGTTGCACATTCCTTTACCGGTCGATGCGCGGTTGCTGGGGTTGTGCCAAGGCTTTTTGCAGCGGCCCGACGCGCATCAATCGCCTCAGCAATGGGCTGATCAGTTGCACATCAGCCTGCGTACTTTTAATCGGCTGTTTCGCCAACAGACTGGTCTGAGTTTCAGCCAATGGCGCCAGCGGGCCTGCGTGGTGCTGGCCTTGGCGCGGTTGGCGGCGGGTACGCCGGTGACGCGGATTGCGCTGGATTTCGGTTATGACAGCCCGGCGGCTTTCTCGACCATGTTTCGCCGCGTATTGGGGCAGGCACCGTCCGTCTGGATGGAGGGGGCGACATAGCAAAAATCAAAAAATGAGTTTGATCCGGGCGCAAAACAACTGTACAAAACAACAGTACTTTTTGGATTAGCACTCTCGAGCCCGGAGAACACCATGGCCTCTCTTGCGATGAAAATCACCCTGGAACGTATCGCCCTTTTCCAATTCACCCCGGCCCACTGCGCCCAGGCCCGAGCGATGCTGGGTTGGAGTGTGGAAGAGCTCTCGGAGGAATCCGGGGTATCCGTGGACGCCATTCTGCGTTTTGAGGACGAACGCGATGTACTGGATGTCACCCGACTGGCGCTGGCGTATCGGTTTGAATCGGAGGGGTTGGTGTTCTTCCCGGGATTTGCGCCGGGTCGGGGGATGAATATTAAAGGGTCGACGCCTGATCCGGTGGGTCGGGCGGACTATGCGATGGTCGAGTGAGGGGTCAACTGATGAATGGAATCGATGAATGCGACAGGCGCGGCAATCCGTCTTTGGGTGATGCCGATGCGGGGCAGATGAGGGCCAAGGCCGAATACCTCATGAAGATTGGCATGCTGCTCGACACCGGTCAGTTGGGCAAGGCGGAAGCGGCGCAAAGGCTGGGGCTGTCAGCGAGTGAACTGGATGAAATTCTCGATGGGAACGTGCGCGATCTGACCGTGGCGAAGATCGCGGGCCGCTCCATGGCGAGCGACCCGACGGCGGCGGATCAAGCGTTCTGAGGCGTAATTGATCACGCCTCCATGAGTAGGGTGAGATGGCCTCCCTGCCCATGCACGATGCCAGACCCGTATCGCCAACATCACTAGATCCTACTGCTCTTTAAACGCCGGATTCTGGCGTTCTAACGATGCTTGTTCATAGTTGTAAGCCAGCGCCAGCAGTTGAGGTTCACTCCAGCGCTGGCCGAAAAAGAACACAGAGGTCGGCAACTCATCGTTGTTCATGCCCGACGGGACGGTAATGCCAGGGTAGCCAGCCACTGCGGCGCTGAATTGCGAATAGCCATCGGCATCGGCGAACAACGCATCCAGATTATGTTCAGCCAATTGCTCATCAATGGCAGCCTTGAAACTGGCATTGAGGATGCCGAACAACTCAGTTGCCTGCGAGTGGGTCATGTCCAGTTCGTTGATGTCCTTCAGCATCTGCTGCCCGTATCCTTCGGTGCCCGGATTGAGTACGTTGAAGTCGATCAACTGTTGAAGGGTCTGGATCGGCAATCCTTGGCGGCTGACGAGGTACTCGGGCAGTTCATGTTTCATGCCAGCCATGAGGGTGTTGAAGTAGCCATCGATATCCGGCAGTCGTACTTTCAACGGCACCAGGGTAGCGCCTTGCTCTTCCAGTGTGGCCAATGCCATCAGGAACTTAACGCCAGGTTGAAGAACAGAGCCGTTCGTACCGACGTACTCGGTCGGGTAACCGATTCTTTTGCCTTTCAATGTATCCGTGGCGAGCAGCGTGGTGTAGTCGACTCCCATCGGAGCATCGCCGGTTGCGGCATCCGTGACATCGGCGCCTTGCAGGGCATTGAACATCAGTGCGGCGTCACGAACGGTGCGCGTAAGGGTGCCGGGGGTGTCTTGCAGACGTGTGATGGGAATGATGCCTGATCGGCTGAACAATCCCAGTGTCGGCTTGACGCCAACTACCCCGTTGGCCGAAGCAGGGCAAGTGATCGAGCCGTTGGTTTCAGTGCCGATGGCCAACGGTGCAAAACCGGCAGCTACACCTGCTGCTGAACCAGAGCTGGACCCGCAGATTTCGCCACTTAATACGTGGGGATTTTTACCTTGGCCACCTCGGCCACTCCAACCATGTGGCAAGCCCATTTCCCGAACGTAGGCCCATTCGCTCATGTTGGTTTTACCGAGAATGACGGCACCTGCATCGCGCAGTTGTTTTACGACAAACGCATCGTTTGCCGCAGGCTGGCCGACCATGGCCAATGAGCCCGCGCTCGTTTGCATCTGGTCCGCAGTGTCGATGTTGTCCTTGAGCAGAACTGGAATGCCGTGCAGCGGGCCACGCACTTTTCCAGCCTGACGCTCCAGGTCTAACGCGGTGGCAATGTCGATGGCTTGAGGGTTGAGCTCAATGATCGCGTTGATCATCGGCCCTTGCTTATCCAGCGTGCTGATGCGCGCCTGCAAATATTCCACCAGCGTTACTGAGGTAAGTTCGTTACGTTCCATCCGCTCAGTGAGCTCGCTGACGCTCGCATATTCGAGCGTCTGAGCAGTGACTGCCCCTTTGCTGTCTGCAAATGCAGACCCGGTGGCCGATAGCAGAACGATCTGCGCCAGTGCCGTCATGCGGTTTCTTAAAAAATCCTTCATTTACAGCTTCCTTGTTATGGCTAATCACGAGTGAGTCATTTCACCCGCTGCAAAGCCTACCGAAGCCATAGGAAACGGCTGTCAGCTACAAGGAACCGCCTATGTAGGAAACTTCATCAATACTTGTAGCCGCTACAAGCCAAATGCCCTTTTTCCTTCACCGTACTTTCCATTTCCAACCACCATGCGTTCCCCCTCTGCGGGTACTTCACGTTGAACGCCTCACCCATTTGCGGTGTGGTGATCGACACATTGCGCTCCCAGGCCAATGCGAGGATCCGGTCGAAAGGCTCGAACCAGGCGTGCATCGACAAATCGAAGGTGCCGTTGTGAATCGGCAATAACCAGCGCCCTTTGAGGTCGATATGCGCTTGCAGGGTTTCTTCAGGCTGCATGTGAACGTGAGGCCACTCGACGTTGTAGGCGCCGCTTTCCATGAGGGTCAGGTCGAACGGGCCGTACTGTTCGCCGATGCGTTTGAAGCCATCGAAATAACCGCTGTCGCCGCTGAAGAAGATCCTCGTGTCGCCGTCGATCATCACCCACGAGGCCCAGAGCGTGCTGTTGCCATCGAACAGGCCACGACCGGAGAAGTGCTGCGACGGTGTGGCGATGAACTGCATGCCATCGACTTCCGTGCCCTGCCACCAATCCAGTTGGCGCACTTTGCTGGCATCGACTCCCCACTTGATCAGGGTGTCGCCCACGCCCAGTGGCGTCAGGAAGTACTTGGTCTTGTCCGCCAGTTTGAGCACGGCTTGATAATCGAGGTGGTCGTAGTGGTCGTGCGACAGGATCACCGCTTCGATCGGCGGCAATTCTTCGAGGCTGATCGGCGGTTGGTGGAAACGCTTGGGACCGGCCCACTGTACTGGGGAGGCGCGTTCGGCGAAGACCGGGTCGGTGATCCAGAATTTGTCTCGCAGTTTCAGCAGGACGGTGGAGTGGCCGAGGCGATAGACGCTGTGGTTGGGTGCAGCGATCAGCGCGGCCTGGGTCAGGGCTTGCACCGGGACGGGCGCTGTCGGGCGAGTGTTGCGCGGCTTGTGGAAAATCATGCTCCACATGATGCGCACCATTTTCCGAAAGCCTTCACGTTGCACGGGCGCATGATTGCGGAAGAGCCCTTCTGCCTGACGGGATGCTTCAGGCGTGGAGGCGTTGTCCGTAGGGGAAATCGAGTTGGCCATGACTGAGTAACTCCAGAAAAACCGCACAAAGCGGTTTTTCACGGTGGGAATAAATGGCCAAAGCACGCACGCATCAGCCGGAGATTCTATTTTTCCCTGTGCAGGATTAACAAAACATTACACTGCACAGTGTAGTTTCAAGGTTGCATCAAACCCGATCACAAGTAAACTGCTGAGTGTAATTCTCTTTATCTTCCTGCCGAAGCGTACTTATGACAGCTCCACAGCGCCTCACCGACCGTAAACGCGAAGCCATCATCCAGGCGGCGATTGCCGAATTCCGTGCCAACGGTTTCGACATCACCAGCATGGACAAGATCGCCGCCACTGCCGGCGTGTCGAAGCGCACGGTGTACAACCACTTCCCCAGCAAGGAAGAGTTGTTCGCCGAAATCCTCAATCAATTGTGGGCACGAGTGACCGCAGAGCAGGAAACGTCCTACCGCCCTGACCTGCCGCTGCGCGATCAAATGAGCCTGATGTTGAAGGCCAAACTGCAGATGCTGGGCGATGACAACTTCCTCGACCTGGCGCGTGTGGCGATCGCCGCCACCATTCATTCTCCCGAGCGCGCGCAGAACATGGTTGCCCGAATGGGTGAGCGTGAAGAAGGCCTGACCGTGTGGATCCGCGCCGCCCAGTCAGACGGTCGATTGAAACCGGTCGATCCCGAGTTTGCCGCGCAGCAAATTCAGGGAATGCTCAAATCCTTTGCGTTCTGGCCGCAGATTTCCATGGGGCTCCCGGCGCTGTCGGACGAGATGCAGATAACCGTGGTGGAGTCGGCGCTGGACATGTTCCTCGCCTGTTATCAGCGCTGAATCGATCTGCAATAAATGACAACGTCTGCCGATTGACCGGTCAAGGGTCGCTCTGAATACAACGCTGCAATGTGTTTCAGGATGAAACTGACGCTGGGGCTATAGTGAGCCTCAGTCCCAGCGCCCTGCAGAGAGCATCATGACCACGACGACCAACGAAACCGCCCCCGCCGCTCCCGTCGACCACCTGCGTTTTCACCGCGCTCATGCTCACTTGGCGCCGACGTTCGGCAACGACAAGTTTGCCCTGCGCGCCGAGGCATTTGCGCGGTTCTTCGGCACGCCGACCTTTCTTGGCGCCCAGACGCTGATCGTGGTGCTTTGGGTGTGTCTCAACATCTTTGGCGTGACCCACTTCGACGTTTATCCATTCATCCTGCTCAACCTGGCCTTCAGCCTGCAATCGGCTTACGCCGCCCCGCTGATTCTGTTGGCCCAGACACGGCAGGCGGCGCGGGACAAAGCCCAGTCCGACGCCGACGCCCTGCACCGGGAATCCCTCGCGGTAGCCAACACCGGACGCCTGGCACAATCGGCGCAGAACACCGCGCAACTGATGGCGTTGCTCGAGCAGAACACTCGGCTGACGGAAATGACCAAGACCCTGACTGAACGCATCGAAAACCTGACGTCGGAAATGCATCAGCATTTCGTGCGCAAGGATCAGCCAAAAGTTTAGCGCCCGGTCACGGCAATCGAAGCGCCCGCCCCAACTCATCGAACAACGTCACCACCGAGCGCAACGCACGGCAGTCCGGTCGGGTGAGCAACCAGAGTGCGGTGTCGTAACCGTGCAACGGGCCAGTCAATGGTTGCAATTCGTCACCGATCAAAAAGTCTGGCAACGCCGCGACGCCCAGTCCGGCCCGCACCAATTCGGTCACCGACAGCATGCTGTTGCAGCGATAACCAGGCGTCACGCCGGGCAATTGCTGGCGCCGCCAGGCAATGGTGGGATGGTCGGGAAGAAAGTCATCCGGCGCGATCCAGGTCAGTGAGGCCAAGTCTTCAGGATCGACCGATTTCAAGTACGCCGCGCTGGCACAGACCCGATAGGAAATATCCGCCAGACGTCGACCGACCAGATGCTCGGGCGGCGTGCGGGTGAGGCGCAAGGCGATGTCGGCATCGCGACGGCTGAGGTTGGCAAAGTCGTTGGAGGTGCTCAGCTCGAGGGTCAGCGCCGGGTAGGACGGCATGAACTGCGCCAGCGCCGGCAGCAACAACCCTTGCAGGACAGAATCGGTACAGGTCAACCGCACCGTGCCACTGATGACTTCACCGCCCTGCTCCACGCCAATACGCGCCGCTTCCAGCGCTTGTTCCGCCCGCTCAGCTTGTTCGGACAAGGTCTGTGCGAGCGTGGTCGGCAGGTAACCGGCGCGGCTTTTTTCGAACAGTTGCTGGCCCAGCGCGGCTTCCAGTCGGCGAACGGCGCGAAACACCGTCGAAACGTCAACCTTCAACAACGCGGATGCCCGGGCCAGAGAGCCGCCGCGCACCAAGGCGAGGATCAGCGCTAGGTCTGGATAGTCGAGTCGATAGTGCGTCGCTGCATTGATCACTTGGGATAACGCCAATATTGAATGCGTGAACGCCAATCTATAGTGGGTGCCAGGAATCAACAAGCGTCGAGATCACTCATGGAAACCACCGCAATCCGCATTGCCCTGATCGGTGACTACGACCCACAGGTCACCGCCCACCAAGCCATTCCCGTGGCCCTCGGCATGGCTGCCGAACGGCTGAAGCTGGACGTGCAATTCCAATGGCTGGCCACCGACAGCATCAATGCCGACACGCCCCTGAAGGATTTCGATGGCTTCTGGTGCGTGCCCGCCAGTCCTTACCGCGACATGGACGGCGCGTTACGGGCGATCCGTTTTGCCCGTGAACAGCAGCGACCGTTCCTCGGCACCTGTGGCGGGTTTCAACACGCCGTGCTTGAGTTCGCTCGAAATGTGCTGGGTTGGGAAGACGCCGAACACGGCGAAACCCATCCCGATGCAACGCGCCCGTTACTCACGCCGCTGGCCTGTTCATTGGTGGAAGCGACGGACAGCATTCACCTGGTTGATAGCTCGTTGATCGCCAAGGCGTATGAAAGCGCTGATATCGTTGAGGGATATCGCTGCCGCTATGGCGTGAATCCGCAATTCGAACGTGAGTTATTGACGCAAAAACTGTACGCCGTTGGCCATGACTCGACCGGCGACTTGCGGGCGGTGGAACTCATAGGTCATCCGTTCTTTGTCGCCACCCTGTTCCAACCTGAACGCGCCGCGCTCAAAGGCACGCTGCCGCCGCTGGTCCGCGCCTTGATCGAAGCCTGCAAAAGGCAAAAATCATGATCGCCGATACACCATCGGCGCCTTACTACGCGGTGATTTTTACTTCGCTGCGCACCGACGGCGATCACGGTTACGCCGAGGCCGCCGAACGCATGGTGGAACTCGCCCGTGAGCAGCCGGGGTTTCTCGGTGTGGAATCGGCTCGGGGCGGGGATGGGCTGGGGATTACGGTGTCTTACTGGGCCAGCGAGGCGGCGATACTGGCGTGGAAGCATCATCCCGAGCACAGTGAGATTCGCGAGCGTGGGCGGTCGACGTGGTATTCGGCGTGTCATACGCGGGTGTGCAGGGTTGAGCGGGCGTATGCGTTCAAGACAGCAACATGATGCGGTGTTCTTTAGGCCGTCTCGCGGGCAAGCCTCGCTCCTACAGAGGGCACCGATAACCTGTAGGAGCGAGCGGTGCGGCGATCCGGCTTGCCCGCGAAGAGGCCAGAGCAAACAACACAAAAACCTCAGCCCTGAACAAGACTCCGCACCGCCGAAATCTCCGGCACTTCCCGCCGATTCATGTACACCCGCAACGGCTCGGTCACATTAATCCGGTCATCAATATTCTGATCCAGCAACAACTGAATCAACTCACGCTTGAGCGTCATGGCCTGCGCCGGCCCCTCTGACCAGACAAATTCACTCGTGGGAATAATCCCGTCATCAGCCACGTCCATACCAAACGAGTCTTCGCTGAAACGCACAATGTAGTGGCCGGTCTTGCGATTGAGGCCGACGAAGCCTTTGAGTTGGTCGGCGGCCTGGCAGATAAGCTCGGAAGTGATGCGCATATAAACCTCACAAAAGGTCGTTAACGACCGGTGAACGATGGTTTACACGCAAGGGGAGCAATCGGATTTCCCTCTGCCGGGGAAACGCCAGGGCCAAGAGTACTGCAAAGAACTGCACAAAAGCGCTGAAAAAATCTGCTTTAAACACGTTTATGTCGGTCTGGCGATAGCGCTGGCGGCGCTCAGTTGTTAAAAGAGACGTCTTTGAAAACTCAACGCGAAAGGACCTCGACCATGCCAGTTACCTTCACCAAAAGCGCCCTGCTGCTGAGCATGCTGCTCGGCCTCGGCCAGGCACAGGCCGCCAACGAGCCCAGCCCGACAGCTCTGGCGACCCATTTGGGCATCCCGCATCCGGCGGTCATCGCCCACCGCGGCGCTTCGTTCGATGCACCGGAATCCACCGCAGCGGCCTACAAACTGGCCCGTGATCTGGGCGTCGACTACCTGGAAATGGATCTGCAACGCAGCAAGGACGGCGTGCTGTTCGCCCTGCACGACAACAACCTGCAACGCACCACCGACGTCGCCACAAAATTCCCCGATCGCAAGGACAGCCCGGCCAACGCGTTCACCATCGCCGAACTGAAAACCCTGGATGCCGGCAGCTGGTTCAACACCGCCTACCCGGATCGCGCACGCCCCTCCTTCGTCGGCCTGAAGATTCTGACCCTCGACGAAATCATCGACATCGCCCAGGGCAATCCGCTGCACAAGCCAGGCCTGTACATCGAAACAAAAGAGCCGAAGCAATTTCCCGGTATCGAAAGCGACCTCAAGGATAAATTGCAGGATCGCGGCTGGCTGAGCCCGGCCGGTTCCAAACTGGCGAAAAGCAATCTGTCCGTCGGCCAGGGCAAAGGCAAAGTCGTGCTGCAAACCTTCGAGAAGAGCAGCCTCGAACTGCTTGAGAAGGAAATGCCGCAAGTGCCGAAGATCCTGTTGCTGTGGGTCGGCGAAGGCAGTATCGAACCGAAATCCAAAGTGACGTTTGCCGAGTCCGGCGACAAGGACAAGGACAAGGCGACTTACTACGCCAAACAGGAACCGAAAGACAAAGCCGAATTCCAGCAGTGGGTCGAGTACGCCAAGGCCCAGGGTGCAATTGGTACCGGCCCTTCGGCCGCGTTGACCAAGGGTGGCGATCAGAGCTATTCGGACCTGGTGCAACCGTGGATGAACCAGTACACCCACGATCAGGGCCTGCTGGTACACGTCTACACCATCGACGAAGCGGTTGATTACCAGAAAGTCATGGAGGCCGGCGTCGATGGCATCTTCACCAACCGCGCCAGCGAATTGCTGAAGTTTTATAAACGCCCGGCGGCGGGCACCGTCGCGCAATTGCTGCAGAACAACGGCTACTAATCGGTCGCTGACACGACACCGCGTCGACTTCTTCGCGGGCAAGTCGGATCGCCGCCCGCTCGCTCCTACAGGATTTTTGGATGCCGATATTTTTGTGGCAAACCCGGATCCTGTAGGAGCGAGCGGGCGGCGATCCGACTTGCCCGCGAAAGCTTCCAAACGACACGGTCATTGGAATTAAGGCTGAATTAAGTTGCCGTCGTTAATCTGGCCCCACTTAAACAGATCACCCCAAGGAAAGAATCTCATGAAAACCCTGACTGCCCTGTTCACTGCCGCTGCCCTGACCCTCACTGCTGGCCTGGCGCAGGCTGACGTTCGCGTCGACCAGATCCCTGAGCTGGTCAAGAGCGGGAAGATCAAGCCACTGGAAGAAATGAACCAGGCGGCGCTGAAACTGCATCCGGGTGCGACCATCACCGACACCGACCTGGACAACCACTTCAACAACTACGAGTACGAAGTGGAACTGAAAACCGCTGACGGCAAAGAATTTGACGTCGACTTCGATGCCACCACCGGTAAAGTCCTGAGCGACAAGCAAGACACCTGATACCCGTATAAAACAAAGCCGCACGATCTTCGGATCGCGCGGCTTTTTTGCATGTCGGATTCACACAATGAAGGCGCGCCAACGCGGCACCGGCCCGTTAGAATCCCTCAACGGTGTTCACGCAGATATTGATTGATATGGGGCAAACAGCGGCAGCAGACATTGCCACGATCAGTCGGATCAGCGCGGTGCCGGCGATTCTCCAGGTGATCCGTGAGTTGACGGGGTTGCGCTTCGCCGCAGTGGCGCGTGTCACCGAAGACTCGTGGACCGCGTGCGCTGTACTCGATCAATTGGACTTCGGTTTGCAAGTCGGCGGCGAGTTGGATGTGGTCACGACCCTGTGCCACGAAATTCGCCAGGCGCATCATCCGGTGGTGATCGACAACGCCAGTGAAGACCCGCTCTACCGTGATCACCACACGCCTCGCCTCTATCAATTCGAAAGCTACATCGCGGTGCCGATCTTCCGCACCGATGGACGCTTTTTCGGCACCATCTGCGCCCTTGACCCCAATCCTGCGCCGCTCACGTCCAGCACGATCCAGAGCACCATGGAATCCTTTGCGCGGATGCTGGCGCTGCAGATCGAGGCCGAAGAGAACCTGCAAAAAACCGAAGCGGCATTGAGGGCGGAACGCAAAACCGCCGAGTTGCGCGAGCAATTCATCGCCGTGCTCGGTCATGACCTGCGCAACCCCTTGTTCGCCATCAGCGCCGGCGCCGAAATGCTCCTGCGCAAACTCCCCGACCCAGCCAATCAGCAACGGGCCCGGCACATCCTCACCAGCGCCCGACGTGCGACCAAACTGGTCGATGACGTACTGGATTTCGCCCGCGGCGCTTTGGGTCAGGGTATCCCGGTAAACGTCGAGCCGTGCCCGGATCTTGAGAACGCATTGCGGCATGTGATTTCTGAAGTCCAGAGCGTCCACCCCGAACGCACCCTTCGCACCTCCATTGGCGACCTGCACAGCATTGCGTGCGATCGCGAGCGGGTCGCGCAACTGCTTTCCAATCTGGTGGCGAACGCCGTTGCCCACGGCGATCCTGACGGCGCGGTAGACGTCAGCGCGCAGATCAAGGATGAACAGTTTGTACTGAGCGTGAAAAATCAGGGGCAGATTGCCGAGGCCGCGCTACCGCATTTGTTCCGCCCCTATTCGCGACCGGCCAGCGGAACACCGCAGACCGGCCTCGGGTTGGGGTTGTACATTGCCAGTCAGATTGCGCAGTCCCATGGCGGGAAGCTGGAAGTACGCTCGACGGAGTTGGACGGCACGCTGTTTACGTTCAGCCTGCCGGCGGCAATATCCAGAGTCGAATCACTTGACCAGGATGACCAGATGCTCTGAGCGAAAGATCATATCGCCTCTGGTCACTTCATAACGGATTGTCGCTAACCCCGCCAAAACGAAGGATTTCAGTACATAAAAATGTACCGGGTTTTCCTCTTCGATCGCAGTGACTTTGTGATCGAAAACAGTTTGGGTTGATGTTGTGGATTTCCACTCAACCACAACATGATCACCCGTTTTCAAACCTTGACCGCTTTCGATGAATGCACGCAGACCTGGTTCAGTGGGTACGGACACCTCACCTTCGTATTCCTGGCCCTCGACTGGCTTCATGCTCGGAATGACCAACTTGCTCAACAATTCATGTGTAGACATGGGAAAACTCCTGATCGAGAAATAGCGCAAGGGCGCTGCCTCGCTCATCAAGCCCTCGGGAGCCTCAATCGTCTACTGTCAGATCTAACAGGTACTTCCTGAATCAAGGGGTTTAAAACGGCAAATCCGACCAACGGTTATGCACACTGAACTAACCGCCTTCGACTTCGGTTATCCGCCCTTGGGATTACTGTGTACCGACTCGATAACCGACCCGGTACACAGCCCTTTCCATTACGCGCTCAACCGCGCCGTCACTTCATTCAACTGCCCCGACAACCCGTGCAAATTGCGGCCGGCCGCTTCTGTGCGCTGCACGTTGTCCAGATTGGTACTGGCGATGCTGGTGATTTCGGTGAGGTTGCGCGAGATGTCCTCGGCCACTGAAGTCTGCTCTTCGGCGGCGGTGGCGATCTGGCGGTTCATGTCGCGAATGGCTTCCACGGCGAGGGTGATCCGCTCCAGCATCGCGCCGGCCTGGGTCACTTGCTCGACGCTTTCTTCACTGCGCGACTGCCCGCTTTCAATCGCCTGAGCCGCGTCCACCGCGCCGGTTTGCACGGTCTGGATGATCTGGTTGATCTCGATGATCGACGCCGCCGTGCGCTGGGCGAGGCTGCGCACTTCATCGGCCACCACGGCAAAACCGCGTCCGGCTTCACCGGCACGGGCCGCTTCGATCGCTGCGTTGAGCGCCAGCAGGTTGGTTTGCTCGGCGATGCCACGAATCACTTCCAGCACCTTGCCGATGCGTCCGCTGTCGGTTTCCAGTTGGCGGATGACCGTGGCGGTGTTGGCGATTTCGCCGCGCATCTGGGTGATGGTGTGAATGGTGCCCTGCATGACTTTTTCGCCGTGTTGGGCGGACTGGTCGGCATCATCGGCGGCACGTGCCGCATCGGCGGCGTGACGTGCGACTTCCTGTGCGGTGGCAGACATTTCGTTCATTGCCGTGGCCACCTGATCGGTGCGGTTGAACTGCTCGTTGGTGCCGCTGGCCATGAGGCCGGCGATCGAATTCAGCTCACCGCTGGCGCTGTCCAGATCCTTGGCGCTGCGCTGCAAACGGCTGAAGGTTTCGGCGAGAAAATCACGCAGGGTGTTGGCCGCGACCGCCAGCTTGCCCAGCTCATCCTGACGGGTGCTGGCCACGCGCTCGGCGAACTTGCCCTGGCTGAGTTGCGCCACGTACTCGATCAGTTTGCGAATCGGTTCGACCAGGTTGCGGTTGACCAGCCACAGGCTCAACAGCCCGATCAACAGACCCGAGGCGAGCATCACGATGAGCCCCAGCAATACCGTGCGATCGGCGTCGACGCTGATCAGCTTCGATTGCTCGACGCCCTGCTTGCGCAATTCGCTGACCAGTTCGCTCATCTGATCGCTGGTTGCCCTGTCCACGCCTTTGACGGCCTTATCGCCCGCCGTCGGGTCGGCACCAGCCGCCACGTACGCATCACGGCCCTTCTGATAGGCGGCGCCCAGCTGACGGTGTTCGTCGCGCAGGCGTTCGATGCGGGTCTTGAGTTGCGGCTCAATACCCTTCTGGCCGGCCAGTACACCGAGAATGCTTTGCACATCGCGCTGACGGTCTTCAAATTGCTTCCAGTATTTGTCCAGGTCAGCCGGTTGCTTGCCACGCAGCAGGACGTTTTTCCATTCCTGCACCTGCACCTTGAATTGCAGGTTGGCTTCGTCGATCAATTGCGAGGTGTGCAACGGACCGTCGATCAGATTCGCATAGCTCTGAACGCCGCTGGACAGGAAGTGAAAGCAAGCCAGGGCGATCAACAGCATCGCCAACAGGCTGCCGCTCAGCAAGGCGAGGATTTGTGCTCTCAGGGATTTTTGCAGCATCGAGTGATACTCATGACAGGGGTGAGACACGCAGCAAACACAGCGTGAAAGGTGTCCGGACATCCCTGTCTGAAACTTGGCTCTTGGCCGAAGCCGCGCAAGGTAACTTAAGCAAGATCGGCGTGCCAGAGCGGTTCTTGAATCAATTCCGACCACCGGCAATGCAATCGTTTGCGGTTATTTTATCGTCACAAAAACGTCATCCAGGCTTGCGATGATGCGGCTCAAGTGAACCTGTAAAACCCGCCGTAACGCGACCTTGTAATTGAATGGACTCGCCCAAGCCGAGGCGGCTGTGCAGCAGTCGTGAAATCAGGCGATGCGTTGCGTCAGGAAGACCGCATGCTCAGGTTTGACGACTGCTGCGCAGCCGAACGCAGGCTTCGCCAGCTGCTACATAAAGCGACCGACAGTGCTTCCTTCCGCGAGCCACAAGCGACCGACCGCGCCTCCTTCAGCGAGCCCTCATGAACCACAGCATCGACCAAAGCCATCGCGCCCCGGACCTCTTCGGTCTGCTCTACGGTTTCAGTTTTCGCCCCGGCGAGCGTGGTCGGGAGATTGATTCGGCCAAGGCGTTGCAATGCCTTCAACAGCCGGACGAGGGTGACGAGTTTCTGTGGCTGCACCTGAACCTGGCGCATGCCGCGTGCGAGCGCTGGATGAAAAGCCATCTGGAATTACCGGACGAGTTTTTCGAAGCCTTGCACGAAGGTTCACGATCCACGCGGATCGAGCATGTGGATTCGGCGTTGCTGGCGGTGGTCAACGATGTGGTGTTTAACCTCAGCAGCATGGTTTCGTCCGATGTGTCGACGCTGTGGGTCTGTGCCCGCAGTCGGCTGATCATCAGCGCCCGCCTGCAACCGCTGCACTCGGTGGACAAGCTGCGTTCCTCGGTGAAGGCCGGCGAGTGCTTTCGTTCACCGCTGGAATTGCTGGTGCATTTGCTGCGCGATCAGGGCGAAGTGCTGACCCAGATCGTGCGCAAGACCAGCCTCAGTGTCGATCAGATCGAAGATGAGTTGTTGTCGTCGCGGCTGTCCACCAACCGTGCCGAACTCGGTGCCAATCGCCGGGTACTGGTGCGCCTGCAACGCTTGTTGGCGCTGGAGCCGGGGTCGTTGTTGCGATTGCTCAACCGGCCGCCGCAGTGGTTGCAGAAGGAGGACGTCAAGGAGCTGCGAAAGTCCACCGAGGAGTTTGCGCTGATCATCAACGACCTCACGGCGCTCGGTGAGCGGATCAAGTTGTTGCAGGAAGAGATCGCGGCCAACTTGAATGAGCAGAGCAACCGCACGCTGTTCACCCTGACCGTGGTGACGGTGCTGGCGCTGCCGATCAACATCATTGCCGGCTTCTTTGGCATGAACGTCGGCGGGGTGCCGCTTTCGGGGGATCCGGAGGGGTTCTGGATTCTGGTGGCGCTGGTCGCGACGTTTACCGTGATTGCGGGGCGTTGGGCGTTTCGTAAGCGCCAGGATTATTAATCTTTCAAATCCGGCACTCCACTTGTAGGCGCGAGGCTTGCCCGCGAAGGCGTTTTACCTGATATACCGCCTTCGCGGGCAAGCCTCGCTCCTACAGGGACCGTGGTGAATTCTGATTAACGGATAAGCAAAAACCCCAAATCCTGACGCAGGGCAGTTTCTCTGTAACATTTGGCAACGATCATGACGAACACACCTTCCCTCCTCAGGAATGTCCGTCATGGCTACGCCTTCCTACACAGCCGAAACGCAGGCTCCCGCCAGTAGCGCCAGACCGCAACTCGATAAAAAACCCAGCCTGTTCACCCTCGTGGTGTTTTTCGGGGTACTGGCCAGCGGACTGTTGTTCACCGCTTACAGCCTGATGCACGACATGCACGAACTCGGCACGGTGGTCACCACCTGGACGCCGTTTCTGCTGTTGAGCGTGGCATTGCTGATCGCTCTGGGCTTTGAGTTCGTCAACGGTTTCCACGACACCGCCAACGCCGTGGCCACGGTGATTTACACCAACTCGCTGCCGCCGAATTTCGCCGTGGCCTGGTCCGGGTTCTTCAACTTTCTGGGGGTGCTGCTGTCGAGTGGTGCGGTGGCGTTCGGCATCATCGCCCTGCTGCCCGTGGAGCTGATTCTGCAAGTCGGGTCCTCCGCCGGTTTCGCGATGATCTTCGCCCTGTTGATCGCGGCGATCCTGTGGAACCTCGGCACCTGGTGGCTGGGTTTGCCGGCCTCCTCGTCACACACCTTGATCGGTTCGATCATCGGTGTCGGCGTGGCCAATGCCCTGATGCATGGCCATGACGGCACCAGCGGCGTGGACTGGGCACAGGCGACCAAGATCGGTTATGCGTTGCTATTGTCACCGCTGGTTGGCTTCGGCTTTGCCGCGTTATTGCTGCTGGTCTTGCGTGCGTTCGTCAAGAATCGCGCGCTGTACAAGGCACCGGTCGGCGACACGCCACCGCCGTGGTGGATTCGCGGCATGTTGATTGTGACCTGCACCGGCGTCTCGTTCGCCCACGGTTCCAACGACGGCCAGAAAGGCATGGGCCTGATCATGTTGATTCTGGTCGGCACGCTGCCGATGGCCTATGCGCTGAACCGCACCATGCCGGCCGACCAGGCGCTGCAGTTCGCCGCCGTCGCCGAAGTCACCCAGCAAGCGCTGGTGAAAAGCGCACCGATGCCGGCCCCGGCCGATCCGCGTCCGGTGCTCTCTGAATACGTGCGCAGCAAGGAAGCCACGCCACAACTGATCCCTGCCCTCGCAGCCCTCACTGGCAGCATCGGTGCGCAGGTCAAGGGTTACGGTTCGCTGTCCAAAGTCCCCGCCGAGGCCGTGGGCAACGTGCGCAACGACATGTACCTGACCAGCGAAACCATTCGCCTGATGGACAAGAACAAGGTCGGCAACTTCGACGCCGACACCAGCAGCAAACTGCAACTGTTCAAGCAACAGATCGACAACTCGACGCGCTTCATTCCGCTGTGGGTGAAGATCGCCGTGGCGATTGCGCTCGGGCTGGGCACCATGGTCGGCTGGAAGCGCATCGTGGTGACGGTCGGCGAGAAGATCGGCAAGACCCACCTGACCTACGCCCAGGGTGCCTCGGCGGAAACCGTGGCCATGCTGACCATCGGCGCGGCCGACATGTTCGGATTGCCGGTGTCGACCACTCACGTGTTGTCCTCGGGGGTCGCCGGGAGCATGGTCGCCAACGGCGGCGGCTTGCAGATGAGGACCATCCGCAACCTGCTGATGGCCTGGGTGCTGACCTTGCCGGCAGCGACTCTGTTGTCGGGCAGCCTTTACTGGCTGTTCACCCAAATGTTCTAACCGCAACACAAACCCCTGTAGGAGCGAGGCTTGCCCGCGAAGAACGATAACTCGGTCATTCAATTAGACCGCGTTATCGTTCTTCGCGGGCAAGCCTCGCTCCTACAGGGTTTTTATCGCCTGTAGAACGCATTTCGTCGCAAACTCAGGCCAAAGAAGCCATCTATGCCGGCGACATCTTCCTGAACACCCAGCTGCGCGCAGCCAAAGAGCTGTGTGCGTTCGCCCAGGAAAGCATCACCGCCGCCTTCGACGGCGAGACCCATCACCAGGCGCTGCACACGCTGATGCCGGTGGAAGAATTCGTGGTACTGGTGACGCGCCTCAAGGGCCAGTTCACCAACAGCCAGCGCCCCAAGGACCTTATCCTGTCGTTTATCGACGAGATCGGCGTCGACCCGCGCAAGTACATTTTCGACGTGCCGCGCATTCGCGTGGTGCCGAACTATGACTACCTGCACGCCGGTGTCAGCTATGCCTACAAACCGCATCGCGACACCTGGTACGGCAGCGTCGATTGCCAGATCAACACCTGGATGCTGGTGCACACCATCCGCCCCGACCAGACCATGATGATCAACGCCGGTTACTTCGACGTGCCGGTGAAGAACACCTCCAGCGAATGGAGCCTCAACGACAGGATCAACAACCAGCGGCACAAGGCCAAGGACAACCACGTGGCCGACGCGCCGTTCGTCTTCGCCAACCGCATCGGCGTCACCGCTGCGCTGTCGCGTATGGAACTGTCAAGAAAGTCGCTGAAGTACCGGGCGCGATCATCGAGTGCGGCGTGTACAAGGGCAACGCCCTGATGCTGTACATGCACTTGTCGATGATTCTCGAGCCGTACGCGATCAACCGTTCGATCGTGGGCTTCGACACGTTCGAAGGCTTCCAGAGCATCGACAAGAAAGAAGACCCGGCCGACGTCAACGAGACCATGTTCTCCGACACCGACCAGTCGCTGATCCAGGACATGATCGACGCCAACGACCTGCTGCGCCCGGTCAACCGCATCCCGCGTTGCGAGCTGGTCAAAGGCGACATCGTCAAAACCGTACCTGAATGGGTCAAGACCCGTCCGGACCTGGTCGTGGCCATGCTGATCCTCGACACCGACCTGTACGAATCGACCAAAGTCGCGCTGGAAACCTTCCTGCCGTACATGCCAAAAGGCGCCATCGTGGTACTGGACGAAGTGGCCTACCGCAACTTCCCGGGCGAAACCAAAGCCCTGCGCGAAGTGCTGGACCTGAACAAGATCGAACTCAAACGCCTGCCGTTTGACTCCTGTGTAGGCTATTTCCACGTCTAACCCATCCCCCTTGTAGGAGCGAGGCTTGCCCGCGAAGAACGATAACGCGGTCATTGGGTTATGACCGCGGTGCATTCTTCGCGGGCAAGCCTCGCTCCTACAGGAAGCGGTTATGTTGTGGACTGGATGACACCGGCCAGCCAGTCCATGAACGCTCGCACCCGCCGCGGCAAATGCCGTTGCCGTGCGTAGAGCAGCGAGACCTCCATGGACGGCGCGCTGAACTGCGGTAACACCGCCATCATTTCACCGCTGAGCAAGTGCGGTTGCATGCCCTTGATCGGCGCCTGAATCAGACCGCCCCCCCCCAAGACACGCCGCTTCATAAGCATCGGTGCTGTTCACCGTGACGCTGCCCGCCATCGGCAATCGATGCAACGTGCCGTCCACCTCGTACAAAAAACCCTCCGAGCGCGAACCCAGTACGCCGACGTAATGGACCAGGCGATGCTGTGCCAGATCCTCAAGACTTTCCGGCATGCCATAGCGCTGCAAGTAGGCGGGACTGGCGCAATTGATCATCGCAAAATCACACACGTGACGCGCGACCACTGATTGATCCGGCTGCGCACCGACCCGCACCACGCAATCAAAGCCTTCCCTCTGCAAATCAACCCGGCGATCAGTGGTGCTGATTTCCAGTTCCAAGTTGGGTGCAGCGCCATGAATTCCGGCAAGCGCGGCAGCACCATTTGCTGGCCCAGAAAGTTCGGCATGTCAAAGCGAATCCGCCCGGTGAGCGAGGCCGCATCCTGACGAAACAGCCCTTCGATTTCATCCATGTGCGACAACAAGTCCCGGCTGCGCTCGTACAGCACCAGGCCGTCCTGCGTCGCCTGAACCCGGCGCGTCGTGCGTTGCAACAGGCGCGTCCCCAACAAGGCTTCCAACGCTTGAACGTGCTCCGAGACGGTCGACTTCGGCACACCCAGACTTTCGCCCGCCAGGGTAAAACTCGACATTTCGCTGACACGAACTCAGGAGCGCAGCAGTTCCAGTTTGTTCATGGGCCGACCCTCTATTGTTCGGTTTATCCGACCAGTGATTCCAGTTTCGGTCTGTTTATCACCATAGGCCGGATAAATAAACTTCCTCCACACCGTTACTCACCACCCTTGAGGAAGTCCCATGAGCCGTAAAATCGCACTGATCACTGGCGCCAGCCGCGGCCTCGGTAAAAACGCAGCTCTGCATCTGGCCGCCCAAGGCGTCGACATTATCGGCACCTATAACAGCAAGGCCGACGAGGCTGCGATCTTTTGCTTATCCCGAGACAGACTGGCGCATGACCAGCCGCTCCCGCACCACGTCATACGCCCAGTGATAAACGTAGGTGTACGGCAGGAAAAACAGCAACACGCCGATGTCCAGCAGGAACGCCTGCCACAGGCTGACGTTCAGCCACCAGGCGATCAACGGCACTCCCATCGCGACCAATCCGCCTTCGAACATCAACGCATGAACAACGCGTACCCAAGCGTTGTGCACGATAGCGAAGCGTTTGAGCAAGCGGTCGAACAAGCCGTTGAAGACCACGTTCCAGGCCAGCGCCAGGGCGGCAATGACCAAGGTGACGACGCCCATTTCAAGCATCGGTTTGTCCATGATCCACGCCAGTAGCGGCGTACAGATCAGGATGGCCAGCACTTCGAAACCGATGGCCTGGAAAATACGTTCAGTGATGGATTTGTTGGCGTTCATGATCAGGACTCCCTGAGTGACTGTGGTTGCCATGATCCGGCCTCGCGTCGATACTTCATAACCAATAACCATCGATCAAGGCGATAGTTCATGGCTTCTCAGGAAGTGTTGCAGGCGTTTGTCCAGGCGGCGACGCAGGGTTCGTTTTCCGCAGCGGCGCGCAAACTGGGGCGCAGTCAGTCGACCATCAGTGCTGCAGTGGCGAGCCTTGAAATCGATCTGAACCTGACCCTCTTCGACCGCAGCAGCCGCAAACCGAGCCTGACCCCGGCCGGGCACGTGATGCTGCAACGAGCCGAGGAGATTCTGGCTGCCACCAGCCGCCTGGAAATGACCGCCAGGCAATTGTCCCAAGGGGTTGAGCCGAAACTGACCGTGGCGATTTCCGACACGTATCAGTCCGACCGTTTCGAAGCGGCGCTGAGTGCTTTCGAGCAGCGTTATCCAGACCTCGAACTCGAATGCCTGATCGCTGAATGCGATGACTTGGTGGCATTGGTGCAGAGCGGTCGGGCGCATGTGGCCTTCGCTGAAAAGCAGGACAGTTACCCGCCGGATCTGGTCAGCTCGACCGTGGAGGAACGGACGGAGATCGCCCTGTTCGTGTCCCGTGAACATCCGTTGGCCGCGCTGGGCCACATCGATCAAGACCTGTTGCAACTGCATCGGGAATTGCGCCTGGCGACGATCGTCAATCCGTACGAGAGCCGTGCGAAGGGACGTGTCTGGTCGGCGCCGAGTTACCTGATGCTGCTGGAAATGGCCCAGGGCGGGTTCGGTTGGGCGCCGTTGCCGCGTTGGCTGGTGGGGCGGTTTGGCGCGGGGACACTGGTTGAACTCGACGTGCGCGGCTGGCCGAAACCGGTGTTTGTCGATGCCTTGTGGTCACGGCTGCATCCGCCGGGGCCGGCGGGGAGTTGGTTACTCAGCAAGATGCTGGAATAGCGGTGCCGCCATTCGCGAGCAAGCCCGCTCCCACAGGTTCTGCGCTAACCCTGTGGGGGCGGGCTTGCTCGCGAAGAGGTCGGCAAATTCACCTCATTTCAAAGCCTTGATCCGCGCCTCGATAAACCGCCGCTCCGGCACTTGCTGCGTCAATTCCAGCGCCCGCTCATACGCCGCACGCGCCTCCTCAACCCGCCCCAACTGCCGACAAAAATCCGCCCGCGCCGAATGCGCCAAGTGGTAATCCAGCAAATCCCCCCGATCCAGAATCCCTTCAACCAACACCAGCCCCGCCAACGGTCCATCCCGCCTGGAGATCGCCGCCGCACGGTTCAACTCAATCACCGGCGAAGGCACTGCCGTCAACAGCACGTCATACAAACCCACAATCTGCTGCCAGTCAGTCTCCCCCGCCGTAGTCGCTTCGGCATGCACCGCCGCAATCGCTGCTTGCAGGCAATAAGGCCCGAACCGGCCAGTGGTCAGCGCCGCTTCCACCAGCGCGCAACCTTCGGCGATCATCCCGGCATCCCACAACGAGCGATCCTGTTCATCCAGCAAAATCAACTCACCGCTCGCCGACGTTCGGGCCGGGCGTCGTGATTCATGCAACAGCATCAACGCCAGCAACCCCATCACTTCCGATTCCTGCAGCAACTCCATCAATAACCGCCCGAGCCGAATCGCCTCGCGCGTCAGGTCCTCGCGGGTCAGCTCTGCACCGACAGACGCCGAGTAACCTTCGTTGAACACCAGGTAAATGACCCTGAGCACACTGTCCAGACGCTCGGGCAGTTCTGCCAGCGTCGGCACTTGATAAGGGATTTTGGCGTCACGGATTTTCGCTTTGGCGCGCACGATGCGCTGGGCAATGGTTGCCGGCGCCGAGAGAAATGCGCGGGCAATTTCCTCCGTGGTCAGGTCACACACTTCGCGCAAGGTCAACGGCACCTGGGCGTCCGACGCGAGGGCCGGGTGACAACAGGTGAAGATCAGCCGCAAGCGATCATCTTCCACGTCTTTATCACTCCAGTCGGCCTGCTCCAGCTCCTCCAGTTGAGCGATCAACATTGGCCTGGACGCCGCAAAACGCGCGCGCCGACGCAACACATCAATGGCCTTGAAGCGTCCGGTGGACACCAGCCAAGTACGTGGATTGTCCGGCACGCCGTCACGCTGCCACCGCTCGACCGCGATGAAAAAAGCCTCGTGCAAGGCTTCTTCGGCGAGGTCGAAATCGCCGAGCAAGCGGATCAACGTCGCCAGAATCCGCCGTGAGTCCTCACGGTAGACCTGCTCGACCCGCGCCGTGACCGAAACGTCTGGCATCAGTCCGGCATGCCTTCAGTCACCAACGTCACCAATTGATCGCCGAATTCGGCAGGCTGTTGCTTATAGGGCTGTGGACTCATGGGGATCTCCTGTCTTGTGCTTGTTATTCAGGGATTCAACTGGCGAACGGGCCGCACCTCGACACTGCCGACCCGGGCCGCCGGGATGTTGCCGGCGACCTGAAGGGCTTCATTGAGGTCCTTGGCATCGATCAGGTAGAAACCAGCCAACTGCTCCTTGGTTTCGGCGAACGGACCATCAGTGATCGACATCTTGCCGTTGCGCATGCGCACGGTGGTCGCGGTTTGCACCGACTCCAGCGCCTCTGCCGCGATCATCCGGCCGCTGCCCTCGATCGACTCGGCATAGGCCATGCACTCGGCGTCATGGGGGCTGTCGGGCTGCGAGTGCAACGCCTGTTCGTTGCTGTAGACCAGGCATAAATACTTCATGTGGGCTCTCCCGGATCGAGCTGATCAACTATGGCTGCAGATGGGCGCTTTCGCGACATTCCCGACGAAGCAGCCCGATGTTCAGGGTTCAAGGTTGAACAGCGTCGTGCCGCTCATCATGTCGAACGGGGCCGACCAGTGTTCGTGGACGATGCGCCATTGCCCCGCGTCGCGCCGATAGCAGGCGGTGACGCGCATCCAGCAGGCCTGGGTTTCGCCCTTATCGTTGGTGCCGCCGCAATGGGCCAGCCAGTGGGCGAAGGCGATGTGCTCGTCCGCGACGATGTTCATATGGTCGAAGTCAAACTTGTGCGCACCCTGGCACATCTCCATGCATTCCTCCCAATGCGCCCGGTAAGCCGCCTTGCCCCGGAATTGCAGGGCTTTGACCGCGTCGTAGGAGACGATTTCGTCGGCGTAGAAGGACATGAGTTTCTCGACATCCTTGGCGATTACCGCTTGGCGATAATTGTCGATCAGGGCCTGGATTTCAGCTGTAGCCGTCATGGTGGTTCTCCGTGGTTTTTGTTGTGAAGACACCCTTAGTCGTCTGGCGAACAGCCAAATCGACAGTCGAAATAAAAATAATCCATGAACGCAAACTCGTTAGAATCCGAAACATCTTTTGTTGGAAAAAGGACACTCCAGTGACAGCCCGACTCGTGCCTTACGAAAACCTGAACGCGCGCCAGCGCCAGCAGGTCGAGGCCATCGAAGTTCATAAAGAACAGATCAAATTCTCCGGCGACATCCACGGTGCATTGCACACCTTGCTGTCCAAGCCCGGCCCCGGCGTCCAGGGATTTGCGCTGCTGGCCGAAGAGGTTCCCGTGGCCTTCCTGCTGCTGAAACGCCCGCCCGTGCTGCCGGCATGGGCCGACGAACACAGCGCGACCTTGCATGCACTGCAAGTCGATCACCGCGCTCAGGGCAAAGGCTATGGAAAAGCCTGCCTGCAAGCCCTGCCCGACGTGGCTCGGCAGGCGTTTCCTGAGATCAAAGCGCTGGAGCTCTCGGTGGACGCGGACAACGAGGCAGCCATCGCGCTCTATGCGAAATTCGGCTGGGTCGACAGCGGCGAGGCTTACCGGGGCCGGATCGGTTACGAACGGCGCATGAGTCTGATTTTCTGAGGTGGTTATGCTCGACAGCATCGAAGCACTGGAAGCCATCTACGGCCAACCCCACGACCGCGCCGTGCGCAAGCAGATTCCCTTTCTGAACGAGGACTATCAGGCGATGGTCCGCGCCTCGCCGCTGGTAATTATCAGCTCGGTCGGCCCTGATGGCATGGACGGTTCGCCCCGGGGTGATACGCCGGGGTTTGTGCGGATCATTGACCCGCAGACCCTGGCGATCCCGGACCGTCCGGGCAACAACCGTATCGACACGTTGCGCAATGTGGTGCTCGATTCGCGGGTGTCGCTGCTGTTCATCATTCCCGGAATCGGCGAGACGTTGCGGGTCAACGGCACGGCGAAAATCAGCGCGGAACCGGCGTTGCTGGAGAGTTTTGCGGTCAGTGGCAAACCGGCGCGCACGGTGATGCTGGTGACGGTGGAAGCAGCGTTTTTTCATTGTTCGAAAGCGATTGTGCGCTCGGACTTGTGGAACCCTGAGAAACATCTGGAGCGCTCGGCGCTGCCGACGGCGGGGGCGTTTCACAAGCGTTTGAACGATGGGCAGTTCGATGCCGAGACGTATGACCGGGAAGCGCCGGCGAGAGTGCATGACAGCCTCTACTGATCGAACACGAAAAAGGGTTGCCTTGAGGCAACCCTTTTGGGATTTGACTAGTTGTCAGAGGAGAAGGCAGTAGTCGAGCAACTGCTTCTCGATACTTTGACGCTGACCGATAACCAACGCGACCACTACAAGGTTTTCACTCGGGAACACCTCATACAAAACCCGCTGCCCCATAGGCAAGTACTCACGAAAATGAGTGACGCCAAGCGACGCCGCTTCCTGGCAAACACCGTAAACATGGGCCTGACTGCTCAGAGCCGTAACGATCTGCATCACCAGTTGATCTACCATCTCCGCCGCTTTTTTGCGGCCGCATTGCTGCGTCAGATAGTACTCCAGCGAAATAACCCCATGCTCCGCAGCGGTCGCAAACTCTACCCTGAAGGCCTCAGGCATCGTTATCGTCTTGCTGCAATTGGCGCCGCTGCGCCAGCCTGGCCAGCAAAGTGTCGCCAGAAATCAGCTTTCCCTGCTCCTTGTCGCGAGAGGAGAACGAAAGAAGCTTGATCAGCGCGATGGCCTCATCTCGCCGCTTACGCTCCTCGTAGGATTCAATCACATAAGCCGGAACGCCATTCTGAGTGACGAGCATCGGCTCGGAAAGATCCAGCGCGGCCGCATTCTTTTTAACAAAACTGATAGTTTCAACTCGCATCATTCATTCCTCTGCTCACCACCCGAACAGGATGGCCAACGCAACAAGGTCTGAATTTAGGCCATTAAAAAACTTATCTCAAGCACTCATTTGCTCTTGTCCCAGCTCCAACACCATCTCATGCCACGCCATCCCGCCATGATCGGAGGCGGAAGGCTTGATGTAGGCAAACCCAAACCCGGCATACAGCGGAATATGCCGCTCCTTGCACATCAGATGGATGGTGGTCTTGCCCAAACCCCGCATGCGCTCGATGAACTCGCCCATCAAACGCTTCGCCAACCCCTGCCCCTGATAATCCGGGTGCACCACCACCGACATGATCACCACGTGCGGGCCGGCCGGGTCGTGGCCGATCAGTTCCTTGAACGCTTCGTCTGACATTTCCACTTCAAACGCCGCTCCGGAATTGATGAAACCGGCTACAACGCCGTCCACTTCGGCGACGATGAAACCCTCGGGCCAGGTGGCGATGCGGGTGGCGATTTTTTCCCGGGTGGCGGCTTCGTCGCCTTCGTAGGCAACGGTTTCGATGGCGAAGCAGCGGTCCAGGTCAGCAGGCAGGACGTTTCGGATGACAGGGTTCGACAAGTTCATGGCGCAACAGCAACCTTGGGGCAAGTGAGAAGACAGAGTATCGCTCGCCGATTCTAACAACACTGACTGGCCCTTGAACGCCCGATACCCAGCGCTCGTATAAAGTGCATAGGGTTAAAGGACGGCACCGTAAAGCTTTCATATAACCGCTACTCAATGCCTCGGGTTCGTATTATTTATCTGTGCCTCGACGATTGAGGTCGCCCAGCCACGGCAGGTTGAGCCCTCCTCGTCCCACTCACAGGACTGTGATCATGAGCTCGACTCAAATCGGCCTACTCGTGTTGTTCAGCATTACCTCGTTCGGTTTCATCACGCTGTACATCGATTTCCTGCACGAGCGCAGGATCAAGAAAGACAAGTGAGCGACACACGGCCACGCGATGCGACCAGCGTCCGCCGTGCTTTACAGCCCCACCAAGCGATATCCCACCTGCAATTCGGTGATGAAATGCTGCGGCTGGGCCGCATCGGCCTCCAGTTTCTGCCGCAAGTGCGCCATGTGCACCCGTAGGTAGTGAGCACGATCGACGTAATCCAGCCCCCACACTTCCAGCAGTAACTGGCGATGGGTCATGACCCGGCCTTGTCCGCGAATCAGCGCGCAAAGCAGGCGATACTCGATGGGCGTCAGATGGACCGATTGGCCCTCGCGCCGGACCTCGTGCGTGGCCAGGTCCACTTCGATCATGCCAAAAGTCACCTTGCTGGTGACCGCGGTGGTCCCGTTTTGCACATGCCGACGCAACTGGGCGCGGATACGCGCGAGCAACTCGGGCACGCCGAAGGGTTTGACCAGATAGTCGTCCGCCCCCGCATCCAGTGCGGCCACTTTCTCCTCTTCACGATCACGGGCCGACAGCACCAGAATCGGCACCGTCATCCAGCCCCGCAACTCGCTGATCAATTGTTTGCCGTCACCGTCGGGCAAGCCCAGATCGACAATCACCAGATCCGGTTGACGACTGGCGGCGTGGATCAGGGCGCGTTTGACGTTGTCGGCCTCGAACACCTGAAAACCTTCGTCTTGCAGCGCGATACCGACGAAACGGCGGATGTTGGCCTCGTCCTCGACAATGAGGATGCGTGCACTGGTCATAGCGATTCCATGGAAGGCGGGTGACCCGCCGGTAGAGTGATCACAAAGCGGATGCCCGAGGTGGCCTGAGGCTGAGCCTCGATCGTTGCGCCATGGGCCTGGACAATACGTTTTGCCAACGCCAGCCCAAGGCCGATGCCGGCAACGGCCGACTCCTGCTGACCCCGAGTGAACGGTTCGAACAAGCTCTGAGGCGTGCTGCCCTGAGGACAACCGGGACCGGCGTCGATCACCTCCAGCACAATGCTGTCCTCCTCTTGCCGGGCCGCCACCTGCACCAGCGTTCCGGCCGGGGTGTACTTGGCGGCGTTGTCCAGCAGGTTGACCAGAACACGCTCGATCAACAGCGCATCGACTTCCACCAACGGCAACCGCGGCGACAGCGCGGTGCGCACCACATGCCGCGCCAACGGCTCGCGCAGTTGACGCAAAGCGCTGCCGACAATTTCCTCCAGTGAGTGCCATTGCCGGTTGAGGCGCACACCGCGTTCCTGCATCCGGGCCATGTCCAACAGGTTTTCGATCAACCGCTGCATGGAGCTGGCCTGATCGCGGATACCGCCCAGCAACTGCGCCAGTGGTCCGGGCGGCGCATGGGGCGCCGCTGCATCTGCCGCGCCGATAATGGTGGTCAGCGGCGTGCGCAGGTCATGAGAGATCGCGGCCAGCAGGGTATTGCGCATGCGCTCACCCTCCATCTGCACCAAGGTGCTTTGCGCCACCTCGACGAAATGCACCCGCTCCAGCGCGATTGCCAGTTGGCTCATGCAGGCCTCAAGCAGGCGCTGCTCTTCCGGCTCGTTCAATCGCTCGGGTTCAGCCAGTTCGAGCACCAACACGCCGCGTACGCGCATGGGCGCCTTTAATGGCAAATAGCGGCCTTGGGCGGCCGCCAGTGTATCGGTGCCCTGACCCGCGGGTTGGCCATGGTCGTAAACCCATTGGGCAATGCTTTCATCGATCGGGAATGCTCCGGCGCCCCGAGCGTGGACACTGTCTGTGGCGTTTGGCAGTGTCAGCCCGACCCGCGCTTCAAACACGCCGCTGAAGGTGCGCAGTGCCACCTCCGTGATCTGTTCCACCGTCAGCGCCGCCGACAAGTCGCGCGCCAGCCTGGCCAACGACGTCGCGCGCCGCTCACGACCGGCGGCGGTGCGGGCTTCATGACGCAAGCGTGCCGTGAGCTGCCCGGTGATCAACGCAATACCCAGCATCAGGGCGAAGGTAAAGAAGTACTGGGTGTCGTTGACCGTGAACGACCAGCGTGGCTGGACGAAAAAGAAATCAAAACACAGCACCGCCAGCATCGCTGCCCAGACACCTGGCCCTCTCCCGTAACGCAGGGCGACCAGCACCACCGTGAGCAAAAACAGCATGACCACGTTGGCCAGATCAAACACCTGCAACAGCAAGGCAGCCACCGCCGTGGCGGCAAAACAGGCCAGGCTGGCCCACAGATACGCCGGTGCCCTGCTGGGTGGCAGCGCTGCATCAGTATTCACCGCAACCGCAACCACCATGGGCAACGGGCCATGAGCGATGACAATCTGATCGATCTCGGGATGGCGACGGCTGATGCGGTCACTGACCGACTGGTGCCAGAACTGCCAGACCTTGCGCGGGTAATGCCCCAACACCAGGCGGTTGGCGTTGTGTTCACGAGCAAACGCCACCAGCGCCTCGGCCACGTCCATGCCGGACAGCGTGGCGGTGTCGGCACCGAATTCGGCGGCCAGCGCCAAGGCCTTCATGGCGGCGGCATAGCGGCTCGCATCTGCGCCACGGCGCTGCACCGAAGGCACATGGACGACAATCCAGTCCGCCTCAAGCTTTTGTGCCAGACGCGCCGCTTCACGAACCAGACGATCATCCGAAGGGTGCCCTGCCACTCCGACCAGCAAACGCTCGCGCGCGGGCCAAAGGGTGTTGATGGACCGCTCGCGGCGATAGTCGCGCATCTGTGCATCGACGCGATCAGCGGTACGCCGCAGCGCCAGCTCGCGCAAGGCCAGCAAGTTGCCCTTGCGGAAGAAATGCCGGGACGCGCGCTCGGCCTGGGGCGGCAGGTAGACCTTGCCTTCCTTGAGACGGCGCAGCAGGTCATCGGGTGGCAGGTCGATCACCACCACTTCATGAGCAGCGTCGAACAGATGATCGGGTACGGTCTCGCGTACCCGGATGCCGATGATCCCGCTGACGATGTCGTTGAGACTTTCCAGGTGCTGGACATTGAGGGTGGTCCAGACGTCGATGCCGGCGCGCAGCAGTTCTTCGACATCCTGCCAGCGTTTGGGGTGACGCGAGCCGGGAACGTTGCTGTGGGCCAGCTCATCCACCAGCAGCACCGCCGGACGTCGCGCCAGCGCGGCATCCAGATCGAACTCGCTGAGGGCACACTCGCGATGCATCACGTTGTAGCGCGGCAGCAGTTCCAGGCCGGTGAGCAGTTCAGCGGTTTCCCGGCGGCCATGGGTTTCGACCACGCCAGCCACCAGGTCACGGCCCTGGGTCACTTCGCGTTGAGCCGCAATGAGCATGGCACAGGTTTTCCCCACTCCGGCATTGGAGCCGAAATAGATGCGCAGTTTTCCGCGCAGGGCGGCCTGTTCGTCTTGGTGGAGCTTCTCCAGCAGCGCGTCGGGATCAGGGCGGCCGTCACGTGAAGCGGTGAACGTATCAGTTACGAGCATGGCAATCCTTTTGAACTGCGCGGCGCCACACACGGCGCCGCGCAGTCAGTCCTTTCAAACCAGGCCAAGCCCGGTCAACAGCATGTCGATCACCTTGATCCCCGCGAACGGCACCAGCACGCCACCCAGCCCATAGATCAGCAGGTTGCGATTGAGCAACGCCGCCGCGCCGATGGCTCGATAGGTCACGCCCTTGAGCGCCAGCGGGATCAGAAACACGATGATCAGGGCATTGAAGATCACCGCGCTGAGAATCGCCGAGTTCGGGCTGCTCAGGTGCATCACATTCAGGGCGCCCAGTTGCGGGTAGGTCGCGACGAATGCGGCCGGTACGATAGCAAAATACTTGGCCACATCGTTGGCCACGCTGAAAGTAGTCAACGCGCCGCGCGTCATGAGCATCTGCTTGCCGACTTCAACCACCTCGATCAGCTTGGTCGGGTTGCTGTCCAGATCGACCATGTTGCCCGCTTCCTTGGCGGCCTGAGTACCGCTGTTCATGGCCACGGCCACGTCCGCCTGGGCCAGTGCCGGCGCATCGTTGGTGCCATCTCCCGTCATCGCCACCAGCTTGCCCTGCGCCTGGTAGTCGCGGATCAGTTGCAGCTTGTCTTCCGGCCGGGCCTCGGCCAGAAAGTCGTCAACACCGGCTTCCACGGCAATCGCTGCCGCCGTCAGGCGGTTGTCGCCGGTGATCATGACCGTCTTGATCCCCATGCGCCGCAGTTCGGCAAAGCGCTCCTTGATACCGCCCTTGACCACGTCCTTGAGCTCGACCACGCCCAATGCCTGTTGACCATCGCACACGACCAGCGGCGTACTGCCACGGCGCGAGACTTCATCGACCTTGCTCTGCAATGCCGACGGAAAGCTGCCGCCCAGCGCCTCGATGTGCTGGCGAATGGCATCTGCCGCGCCCTTGCGGATGCACCGGCCGCCGGCCAGATCGACGCCGCTCATACGGGTTTGCGCGGTGAAATGCACGAAGCTCGCCCCCAGGGCATTGAGGTCCCGCGCCCGCAGGTCGAACTTCTGCTTGGCGAGCACCACAATACTGCGTCCTTCCGGCGTTTCGTCGGCCAGCGAGGCCAACTGCGCGGCGTCCGCCAGTTCCGACTCCTTGACTCCGGGAGCTGGCAGGAAACTGCTGGCCTGGCGATTACCCAAGGTAATGGTGCCGGTTTTGTCCAACAGTAGGACATCAACGTCACCCGCCGCTTCCACAGCCCGCCCAGAGGTGGCAATGACGTTGGCCGACATCATCCGGCTCATGCCCGCCACACCAATCGCCGACAGCAGGCCGCCAATGGTCGTGGGGATCAGGCAGACCAGCAGCGCCACCAGCACCGTTGCGCTGACCACGTCGCCGCCGCTCATGGTCACCGCCATCATCGAATACGGGCCCAGCGTCACGATCACCAACAGAAACAGAAACGTCAGCCCCACCAGCAGAATGGTCAGCGCGACTTCGTTGGGCGTCTTCTGGCGCTTCGCGGATTCGACCATTGAGATCATGCGATCCAGAAACGACTCGCCGGGATTGACGCTGATACGCACCACCAACCAGTCCGACAGCACTTTTGTGCCCCCGGTGACCGATGAAAAGTCGCCGCCCGCCTCGCGAATCACCGGTGCCGACTCCCCGGTGATCGCGCTTTCATCCACCGACGCCACACCTTCGATCACCACACCATCGAGGGGCACCAAATCGCCCGCCTCGATCAACACCACAGCGTCCTTGAGCAGTTCGCTGGAAGGCACTGGCCTCCAGGCGGAACCGTGCCGGGGTTGCTGCAACAGCTTGGCCAGGGTCTGACGCTTCATCCCACGCAGGCTGGCCGCCTGGGCCCGACTACGCCCCTCGGCCAGGGCTTCGGCGAAGTTGGCAAACAGCACGGTGAACCACAGCCACAGCGTGATGCTGAGAATGAAACCACTGGGGGCTTCCCCTTTGCCGACCAGTGATTGAACCCACAACAGCGTGGTGAGAATACTGCCCAGGTACACCACAAACATTACCGGGTTCTTCCACTGCGCCTGGGGCAGCAATTTCTTGAAAGCATCCAGGCACGCCGTGAGCAACAATCCACGGTCGAACAAAGGCAAACGAACTTGCTTACTCATGGTTGTTTCTCTTGTTCACTGGCCGCAAGGGATGGCTGATGCGCAGGCGGCAGAGCATCCAGCGCGAGGTTGAGTTGCAGCACATTGACCCGGGGCTCGCCGAGCAGGCCGAAGGTGCGTTGCTCAGTGTGGGCATTCACCAGCTTCAACAGATCGGCTTCCGGCAGGTGACGCAGGCGTGCGACACGCGATGCCTGAATCTGTGCGTTGGCCACCGAGATGTGCGGGTCCAGACCTGACGCCGACGCGGTGACCGCATCCACCGGCACCTGAGCATCTGCTGCCAGACCGTTCTGCCGGCGGTAGGCTTCGACGCGCATGGCCACGGTGTCGATCAACTTCTGGCTGGTCGGGCCAAGGTTGCTGGCACCACTGGAACCTGCGTTGTACGGCTGGGCCACGCTCTTGCTCGGGTCCAGTGGGTCAGTGCCGAGGGTCATGCTCGCACGGCCCTGAAAATACTCGGGGCGGGTGAAATGCTGGCCGATCACCGCCGAACCGATCACCAGCCCGTCCCGTTCAACCAGGCTGCCCTGGGCCTGAAACGGGAACAGCACGTTGGCCACCAGCGTGGTGAACAACGGATACACCAGCCCGGTCAGCAACATGAAGAACGCCGCCGAAATCAGCACCGGGCGCAACAGGCCGACAAACAGAAATTGCACCTTTGTTTGTGTTTGTACTTGAGTCATCACATCCCCCTCACTTGTAGGTCTGGCCGGACAGCAACTGCAGTTGCTCGACCAGCGGGCCGAGCGCGAGCGCCGGCAGGAAAGTCAGGCCGCCCACCACCAACACCACGAACACCACCAGAAACATGAATAGCGGCGTGGCGGTCGGGATGGTGCCGGCACCGGCCGGGATGTTCTTTTTCATCGCCAGGGAACCGGCAACCGCGAGCATCGGCAGCATCGTGAAGAAGCGTCCGAGCAACATGGCAAGACCGATGGTGGTGTTAAAGAACGGCGTATTGGCATTCAGCCCGGCGAACGCCGAACCGTTGTTGGCAGTGCCCGAGGTGTAGGCATACAGCACCTCGCTGAAGCCATGAGGCCCTTGGTTGTTGAGGCTATTGAGGGTGTCGGGCCAGAGTGCCGCCAGGGCGGTGAAGCCGAGAATGCAGATGGGGTGCGCCAGCACCGAGAGCATGACCAGCTTGATCTCCCGCGCCTCAATCTTCTTGCCGAGGAATTCGGGGCTGCGACCGATCATCATGCCCACCAGAAACACCGTCAGCAGCGCGTACTGGATCAGGTTGATAAAGCCCACGCCGTCGCCACCGAACACGCAGTTGAGCATCATCTGCGCCAGCGGTACGAAGCCGCCCATGGGCGTCAGCGAGTCATGCATGGCGTTCACCGAGCCGGTGGTTGCGCCGGTGGTGGTGGTCACGAACAGGCTGGTGTCGGCAATCCCGAAGCGCAGCTCCTTGCCCTCCATGTTGCCGCCACTCTGGGTCGCTGACAGCACCTGATCCGCACCCACCCGGGTCAACAGCGGGTTGCCACTTTGTTCGGCGGTGTAAACGATGCTCAGAAAGCCGACGAACATCACCAGGAACGTGCCAAAGAACACCCAGCCCTGACGCCGACGCATCAGCATACTGCCGAAGGTGTACGTCAGCGCTGACGGGATCAGCAGCATGCTGAGGATATGCAGCATGTTCGTCAGCGGGGTCGGGTTCTCGAACGGATGCGCGGCGTTCATGCTGAAAAAGCCGCCACCGTTGGTGCCGATGTGCTTGATTGACTCGAAGCTCGCCACCGCGCCGACGATCAATTGCTGCTGTGCGCCTTCCAGCGTAGTGGCAAGGGCCTGGGAGTTCAGGGTTTGTGGCATGCCTTGCCAGACATAAACCAGCGCCATGCCAAAACACAGTGGCAGCATGACCCGGTACAGGGTGCGAGTGAAGTCCACCCAGTAGTTTCCGATGTCAGCGGAGTTAGAACGACTGAGGCCGCGAATGAATCCCGCGGCAGCCACAACGCCCGCTGTTGCGCCGACGAACATCAGGAAGGTGATGACGGCCATCTGGCTGAAGTTGGACAGGCTGGTCTCACCTGAATAAGCCTGCCAGTTGGTGTTGGTGATAAAAGACGCCGCGGTATTGAACGCCAGATCCGGTGTTTGCGCGCTCAGCCCCAAGGGGTTGAGTGGCATGAAGCCTTGCAGGCGCAACACGATGTAGCCCAGCAACATCATTGCCGCGTTCGACAACAACAGGGCCAAGCCGTAACGTGCCCAGCCCATGGTTTCGGTCGAATCGATCCCCAGCAAACGATACGTGGCGCGCTCCGCCAAGGCATGGTTTCGCCCGGTGAATACTCGCGTCAGCCACTTCCCCATCAGAACGGCGAGCCCGGTCATCAACCCGAGAATCACCGCAAATTCCAGCATAGTGCTCAACATGTCGATGCTCCGTTCAAATCTTGCCCATGGCGACGATGACCATGGCTGTCGCAGCAAAAAACACCACGCTAACCCCCATGAAAATCAGGTCGTACATTGCCGGTTTCCTTTCTCAAGACCGCCCTGGCGGGCGAATAAAAACGCCTGTGCCGCAATGACTGCGGCCATCAGAACTTCTCTGCACGGATAAGGGCGTAACCCAGGTAGGCGAACAACAGGGCGGCGCACAGGCCGCTGGCGATGTAAATGAACTCGAGTGTTAACAAGACAGCTCCCCCTGACAAAACGAAAGGACACCCGCAAGCGGGTCCCGGCAGAGCGCGTCAGAACAAAAAACGCACTGAATACGCGCTCTTATCTGCGCTGTGCAGGTTATGTGAGGGGGTATCAAGGACGGACACTGATTGGGGGCAGCGGTATTAAGACGGCGTATAGATCGAGCGAAACGGGCAGTAGGCGGGAGGTGATACGAGGGGGCAACGACAGTCACGAACGGGCACTGTGAAGTGCCCGTTCCAGGCTCGGTTCATTACGATTTGAGCGGCAACCAGATTTCCAGCACACCGGTGTTGAGCTTCGGGTTGAAGTCTTCGCTGTAGCGTTCGAATTCCGGGGCGTCCGCCGCTTCTTTACCGGATTGCGGCAGCCAGGTTTTCCAAATGTACTGAAAGGTCGCGGGCAACTGGTCCAGTGTGCCTTTGTGCTCGAACACTGCGTAATGCTGGGGCTGAACTTCGACCCAGCGGTACTTTTCGGGCAGATCGTCGAGTTTGCTTATTTCGACGCCTGCAATGTACTCGAAACCACCCTTGCCATCCGGATTGCAACAAATGCCGTAGGTCACTTCGCTTTTTTGACCGGGAATTTTGCCAATCTCGGGAATGAATTTTTCCCAGAGATCAGGAATGCCTTTAGTGGTTTGCTGGGTAAATCGCCCGCCAAGCCCGGCAATGAGCAGAAAATGCCCGCTCTCGAAGCGTGGCTCGGCCAATTTGACGTCTGTTTGCTCATCCATGACTCAACTCCTGGAACAAAAAAAGTGGGTTCGGCTGGAAGTATAGAGGCCAAACCCGATTCGCCCAATTACAGGGCGTGCAACTGTTCGACGGCGCTTGCACCGACGAACTCGTTATAACCCGATAGAATCACGTAGACCGCGAAATAACAGAAGATCGCCGCCGATGCCATGTAGGAGTAACGCAGCAATTTGTCACCCAGCAACTTGCCGCCATGGCTCGCGGCGAAGCACAGCGCGATACACCAGAGCACGCCGGCGCAGAGAAACCCACCGAGAAACAGCGCCGAACTGACAGCATCACCGCCACCGGAACGCGCGATCAGCGTGCCGCCCACCGCCGCGAACCAGAGGATGGCGCTGGGAGACGACATGGCGAGAAAGATCCCGCGGAAAAACTCCTTCCGGTGAGAGTTCTGACCCACCTCGGCGGACTGAGCCAGCACCGCCTCATGGTGAATCGCCGAGTAGATCATTTTCGCCGCGAAATACACCAGCAAAGCGGAGCCGCCAATCCACAGCACCCAGCGCACGGTTTCGTATTGCAGCAAAACGGTCATGCCCGCCAGCGCCAGCACTGCGTAAATCAGGTCGCCGACACACGTCCCCAACCCCAGGGCAAAGCCCTGAAAATAGCCGCGTTGCATGGCCAGGGTGATCATCGCGATATTGGCCACGCCGATATCCAGGCACAGCGAAAGGCTCAGCAGAAAGCCGCTGGTAAATTCCATCAACCGATTTCCTTCGGACAAATTTGTTTACATAGTGGCTGGACAGTGTGCCACAACAGCCCTTACATTCCGCCACAGGCCACCGCAGTGGCCAGCGTCGCTCGGACGGTTCCGGGCGCTCACGTTACCGAGGCAACAATGGCTAACCCAGGTTCGCCGCGCCGCTTTGCGCGCATAGATCGACTCCCCCCTTACGTATTCAACATCACTGCCGAGCTGAAGATGGCCGCCCGTCGTCGTGGCGAAGACATCATCGACTTCAGCATGGGCAACCCTGACGGCCCTACTCCGCCGCACATCGTCGAAAAACTGGTCACCGTCGCCCAGCGCGAAGACACCCACGGTTACTCGACGTCCAAGGGCATTCCGCGTCTGCGCCGGGCCATTTCCAATTGGTACAAGGATCGCTACGAGGTCGACATCGACCCGGAAAGCGAAGCCATTGTCACCATCGGCTCCAAGGAAGGCCTGGCGCATTTGATGCTGGCCACCCTCGACCAGGGCGACACCGTGCTGGTGCCGAACCCGAGCTACCCGATTCACATCTACGGTGCCGTGATTGCCGGCGCCCAGGTGCGTTCGGTGCCGCTGATCCCGGGCGTGGACTTCTTCGCCGAACTGGAAAGCGCCATTCGCGGTTCGATCCCGAAACCGAAAATGATGATCCTCGGCTTCCCGTCGAACCCCACGGCTCAATGCGTGGAGCTGGATTTCTTCGAGCGGGTGATCGCCCTCGCCAAACAGTACGACGTCTTGGTGGTGCACGACCTGGCTTACGCCGACATCGTCTACGACGGCTGGAAAGCCCCGTCGATCATGCAAGTGCCGGGCGCCAAGGACATCGCGGTGGAGTTTTTCACCCTGTCCAAGAGCTACAACATGGCGGGCTGGCGGATCGGTTTCATGGTCGGCAACGCTGAGCTGGTCAACGCCCTGGCGCGGATCAAGAGTTACCACGACTACGGCACGTTCACCCCGCTGCAGGTCGCGGCCATTGCGGCGCTGGAAGGCGATCAGCAGTGCGTCAAAGACATCGCCGAGCAGTATCGGCAGCGCCGCAACGTGCTGGTCAAAGGCCTGCATGAGCTGGGCTGGATGGTTGAAAACCCGAAAGCGTCGATGTATGTCTGGGCCAAGATTCCCGAAGCGTACGCACACATGGGCTCGCTGGAATTCGCCAAGAAAATGCTCGCCGAGGCCAAGGTCTGCGTCTCGCCGGGTGTCGGGTTTGGTGAGTATGGGGATGATCATGTGCGCTTTGCGCTGATCGAAAACCAGGACCGGATTCGTCAGGCTGTGCGCGGGATTCGCGGGATGTTCAGGGCGGATGGGCTGATTAGCAAAACTACAGCCTGACACATGACAATGTGGGAGCGGGCTTGCTCGCGAAGGGGCGTGTCAGTCAACGTTGATGTTGATTGACACACCGCATTCGCGAGCAAGCCCGCTCCCACATTAGTTTTGTGGTGTTACTTAGACGAACATCGACAACAGCAGGATAAAGCCCAGCGCAACGATGGACAGGATGGTTTCCATCGCGGTCCAGGTCTTGAAGGTTTCCGCCACGGTCATGTTGAAGTACTGCTTCACCAGCCAGAAACCTGCGTCGTTGACGTGAGACAGGATCAACGAACCGGCACCGGTGGCCAGTACCAGCAGCTCACGGTTCACACCCGGAATCATCCCCACCACCGGCACCACAATGCCCGCGCCGGTAATGGTCGCCACGGTTGCCGAACCGGTCGCGATACGGATCACCGCCGCCACCAGCCACGCCAGCAAAATTGGCGAGATCTGCGCTTCCACTGCCATGTTGCCGATGACATTACCAACGCCGCTGGTCACCAGCATCTGCTTGAAGCCACCACCGGCACCGATGATCAGGATGATCGCGGCGGTTGGCGCGAGGCTCGCATCCAGCCATTTGAGCATCTGGCTGGAGCCAATGCCCTGCTTGTAACCGAAGGTGTACAGCGACAGCAGCAACGCCAGCAGCAGTGCCGAGATCGGGTGACCGATCAGGTCCATAAAGGTGCGGAAGAAGTTGCCGTCCGGCAGCACCACATCGGCAAAGGTCTTGAGCAGCATCAGGAACACCGGCGACAGCACGGTGATCAGGGTGATGGCGAAGCTCGGGAGATCGGCAGAATCGTTCTCACGCGCCAGTTGATCCACCAGTTCCTGATTCGGATGACCGGGGATGTATTTGGCAATGAACGTGCCGTAGATCGGGCCGGCAATGATCGCCGTCGGCAGCGCAACGATCAGACCGTAGAGAATGGTTTTACCGATGTCGGCACCGAACACGCCAATGGCCAGCAACGGACCCGGGTGCGGCGGAACCAGACCGTGCACCGCGGACAGACCGGCCAGCAACGGGATTCCGATCTTGATGATCGACACACCGGTACGCCGGGCAACGATGAACACCAGCGGGATCAGCAGCACGAAGCCGATTTCGAAGAACAGTGGAATGCCGACCAGGAACGCGGCGAACATCATCGCCCACTGCACCTTGTCCTTGCCGAACGCACGAATCAGCGTCTGGGCAATCTGATCCGCCCCGCCCGACTCGGCCATCATTTTGCCGAGCATGGTGCCCAGCGCCAAGATGATCCCGACGAAACCGAGCACCCCACCGAAGCCGTCCTGGAACGCCTTGATGATGGTGCCGATCGGCATGCCGGAGGTCAGCCCGAGAAAGGCTGCGGCGATGATCAGGGCAATGAAGGGGTGGAACTTGAACTTGGTGATCAGGACGATAAGCCCGATCACCGTGACCACTGCATCGAGCAGCAGGAACGTCTCGTGGGACATGCCAAACATTAGGGGTGTCTCCTGATTGTTGTTGTTATTAATGCGGGTAATTCGCAAGCCATAAGGACAGCGCTGTCTCTCGGGGCAAAAATCATGACGCGCGTTTCAGGCCATGTTCCAGCCACCAGACATGCGCCTGTTGCGCCAGTTGCTCGACGCTGTGGTTCGAAGCGTCCAGAGCCAGGGTCAAGGGTTCGCCAACGGGCGATTCAAGCGTGGCGAACTGGCTGTCGATCAAGGTCGAAGGCATGAAGTGGCCCGGCCGATGGGAGACACGATCGGCGGCGACTTCAGGGGTCAGTTCCAGGAACACGAAGCCCAGGCCCGGCAAGGCGCTGCGCAGGCGTTCGCGATAAATGTGTTTAAGGGCCGAGCACGTCAGCACCGGGCGCTGGCCCTGGGCGTCGACGCGGCGCAGTTCATCGCACAGGCTGTCGAGCCAGCCGGCACGGTCTTCGTCGTTCAGGGGGATCCCCGCGCTCATCTTTTCGATATTGGCGGCAGGGTGGAAAGTGTCGCCTTCAATGGCGGTCGCGCCGCTGAGTTGGCACAAGGCCTCGCTGACGCAAGTCTTGCCGCAACCGGCAACGCCCATGATGACCAGGGCGGTGATGGGATGATTCATGTAACACCTCAGCGCGCAGACAGCGCTACCTTTGCCAGTTAGGACATTAGTGTCCTGTCTCACAAATACGTTCCTTTTTGACGAGTGGCTGTTGTTGTCAGGCAAGGCACCGCGACGAGTCATAGCTGGCTATGGCGAGGAGCGGTAACGCAGCATGACGACAACAGACGCCGTCAAAATGGAACAGTATTTGTGAGACAGGACACTCAAGCAAACGCAGAAGTTGCCGACGCCTTCTTGTCATTTTTGTGGGTTGCAGCATGTTCGTTTCCAACGCCAAAAAACGGGGATCAGGCAAACCCCGTTCACGCATTTGCAGCTGCGTCGAGACAGCGCTACCTTAGTGCCTCGAATTTTGTTTGGCAAGCCGTCCGATGATCTCTCCTAAAAACGATAAAAATACGCGCACCACTGGCCGCCCTACCCTGAACGAAGTGGCACGCCTGGCCGGTGTCAGCCCGATCACCGCTTCCCGCGCCTTGCGCGGCGTCAGCACGGTGGCCACCGAACTGGTGGAAAAAGTGCAGAAAGCGGCCCTTGAACTGAACTACGTGGTCAACCCTGCCGCCCGCGCATTGGCCTCGGCCCAGAGCCATTCGGTGGTGGTTTTGGTGCCTTCACTGTCCAACCTGCTGTTCATCGATACGCTGGAAGCCATTCATCAGGTTTTGCGCCCCAAGGGCTTCGAAGTGCTCATCGGCAACTTCCATTACTCACGTGATGAAGAAGAAAACCTGCTGCGCAATTACATGGCTTATCAGCCCCGTGGCTTACTGCTGACCGGTTTCGACCGCACGGAAAGTTCGCGCCGGATGATCGAGGCGAGCAACATTCCGTGCGTGTACATGATGGAACTGGACAGCGCGGCCGGCCTCAATTGCGTGGGTTTTTCGCAGCTCGCGGCGGGTGAAACGGCGGCGCAACATTTGCTGTCCCGTGGGCGTAAACGCCTGGCCTACATCGGCGCGCAACTGGATCAACGCACCTTGCTGCGCGGCGAAGGTTTTCGCAAAGCCCTGCAAAAGGCCGGTCTGTATGATCCTGACCTGGAAGTGCTGACGCCACGCGCGTCGTCCGTCGGTCTGGGCGGCGAACTGTTTCTGCAACTGTTGGCCAGTCATCCCGACGTGGATGCGATCTTCTTCGGCAACGACGACCTGGCCCAGGGCGCACTGCTTGAAGCCATGCGCTGCGGGATCAAAATCCCCGAACGTGTGGCGATCCTCGGCTTCAACGACCTACCCGCCTCGGCGCACATGGTGCCGCGCCTGAGCAGCATCAGCACCCCGCGTGAGGCCATTGGCCGGCGTTCGGCGGAGTTGATGTTGACGTTGCTGGCGGGGAATGCGGTGGCCAAACCGGTGCAGGACATGGGGTTTGAGTTGAAGGTGCGCGAGAGTACATAACCAGTGTGGGAGTGAGCCTGCTCGCGAGTGCAGTCTACCCGTCAACATAGAGGTTGGATGTACCGACCTCATCGCGAGCAGGTCGAATCGTCGCACCGTCGCACCGTCGCTCCCACAGTGGGTCACCGCGTACTCAGCGTCCCATCAACTCGACGAACGCCAACGCGCCTTTCTGCAACGGCTGGCTCTTGAGCCACACCGCGTGCACCGGCAGCACCAAACCGTTCTCGATGTTCCTGAAACTCAGACGCTTCAGCCCTCCAGCGTCGAGCAACGGCTGCACCACCGACAACGGAAAATTACCCCAACCCAACCCGGCCTCAACCATTTCCAGCGCCATGGCCAGGGTGTCGGTGCGCCAATAGGATTCGGCGACCAAGGGCCGGGGTTCGCTGATCGGCAGGTCGCGGCTGGCAACGATGATTTGCCGTACGCGAACCAGATCCTCCAGATACAAATCCTTGCCCTGAAACAGCGGATTGTCCGCCGCGAGCGTGGCGATCATCCGCTCGGTGCCGACGAACTGGAAACGTTCCAGCACATTCATGCTCAACCCGGCGAACGCCAGGCAAACGCTGACGCGACCGCTGTGCAGCATCGCCAACACATCGTCCTGCGGCGCGCTGAGCACTTCTATTTCTAACAGCGGATGACGCTCGGCGATGACCTTGATCGCGGCCAGCAAACGGCGTTTGTCGATGTCCGCCACGACGCCAATCGACAACTTGCTTTCCAACCCCAGCGACAGCTCGACCGCATGCACTTGCAGCTGCTTGAGCTGTTCGGCGATCAACCGCGCGTGCGGCACCAAAGCACTGGCCATCGCCGTCGGCACCGGTTCGCGATGGCTGCGATCAAACAACGGATAACCGAGTTCGGCTTCGAGGTTGGCAATGCCCATGCTCACCGCCGACGGCACTTTACCCAGCGCACGAGCCGCCGCGGAAAACGAGCCACGCTCGATCACGGCAAGGAACAACTCGATGCTGTCGCTGTTGAAATTCATCCATCGTCCTATCAATTAAACTGAAAGCTGCTGACTTTTTCTGTCAGCCCTATTGAAGCTATCTTTCGCCGCCTACGCCAGTGCTCCTGGCTTCAAGTTCGTGAGAAAGAGGCAAATTCCCATGCAAGGCGTTAAACGCAAACTGGTCTACGTGTCGCTGTACGAAGTCATCGGCATGACGTTCTCGGCGCTGGGCCTGGCGCTGCTGTCCGGCACATCGCCGGGCAGCACCGGCCCGTTGGCCGTGATCATCACCACGATCGCGGTGACCTGGAACTTCATCTACACCACGCTGTTCGAGCGCTGGGAGCGCCGTCAGCCATCGCGCACGCGCACCGTTAAACGGCGCATCGCCCATGCCGTGGGATTTCAACTAACCTTGATAGTGTTTCTCATCCCGCTGATCGCCTGGTGGATGAACATCAGCCTGGTGCAGGCTTTCCTGCTGGACTTGGCGCTGATCATTTTCATCCCGTGCTACACCTTCGCGTTCAACTGGCTGTTTGATCGCACGTTTGGTTTGCCGGCCTCGGCGCTGCCGGATCCGGTTTGAAAACCGCAAAATGTCTGTCAGATTCCTGAAGCGTCGAATCGCTAATGGAGTAGCTCAATGGAACATGTACTGAAGATTCTGGGTAAAGCATCGTCCATCAACGTCAGAAAGGTCCTGTGGACCTGTGAGGAACTGGCTGTTGCCTATGAACGTGAGGACTGGGGCGGCGGTTATGCGTCCACCCACACGCCGGAGTTTCTCCGGCTCAATCCTAACGCGCTGGTGCCGGTGATCATCGATGAAGCCGGCGTGCTCTGGGAGTCCAATACCATTTGCCGTTATCTGGCCGGCAAACACCAAAATACCGATCTGCTACCCCACGAACCGGCTGCGCGCGCTCGGGTGGAGCAGTGGATGGATTGGCAAGCCACCGAACTCAATGCCTCATGGAGTTACGCATTCACGGCCTTGGTCCGCAAAGATCCGGAGTTCCAGGACCCGCATCACATCGCTGCCGGTGTACGTACCTGGAACCAGAAGATGGGCATCCTCGAGCGTCAGCTCGCGACCACTAAAGCTTACGTCGCCGGGCCACGCTTCACCCTGGCCGACATTGTCATCGGGCTGTCAGTCAACCGCTGGCTGATGACCCCGATGGAGCGGCCCGACTACCCGGCCATCGACGAGTATTTTCAGCGACTGGCACAACGCCCGGGCTTCCTCAAACACGGCTGCAACGGCTTGCCTTGATGACATGTCTTGCTTGCCGCCAGGCGGCAAAGGCTAACCGCAAAACCTGCACTGACCGCCTGACCGCCTGACCACAAGACCATAACTAGCTGATATATAGATAATTTTCTATATAGGCATACTATTTGCCGAAAGCACTGCACCACACATACCTACAAGGACTACTCATCATGTTGGTCAGTGCAAAACAAATGCAAAACTACCCCTTGCCCAAGCGGTGGGGAAAGGATTCGCTCGCCGAAGCCGCGGCCGGAAGCGACCTTCAGGGCTCGATGATGCAAGCCCTACAAACCAATGTGCAGTCGCAGGTCCAGACATCCGCGACCCAGCAGGCTACGCAACACGTCAGTGAGGCGAGCAAGATCAGCGACAACGTTGATGAAGCCTTCGCGAAAACCCGCGTGGCATTGCAAGCAGCAGAGTCATTCAAACTGCCCGCCGATGTCCAATTCAGGTCCAGTGACAGCCCGGCCGCGGACGCCTTCAAGGAATACATGAGTAAAAAGCCGGAAGAGCGCATACAAGACGCCATTCTGGAAGAGATGGGTTTGACGAAAGAAGAAGTCGAGCAAATGCCGCCGGAAAAACAACAGGCAATCGCTAAAGAGATCGCCGAGCGCATGGAGGACAAGATCAAACTGGCGCAGGCCGAGAAAGAAAACGCCAGCAGTGAAAAAGGCAGCAGCCAGGTGGTCGACAAACTCCTCGCCTCGCTTTAATAGCGTGGACAATGCGCTTTATGTAGCCGCTGGCGCAGCCTGAGTTCGGCTGCGCAGCAGTCGTAAACCTTACTTGCGCGGTACACCTGACGCACCGCGAGTTCCGATTTTACGACTGCTTCGCAGCCGAACGCAGGCTGCGCCAGCTGCTACACAGGTCCGGCGTGATCAGTCAGTTCAGCTGCAACGTCGAATTGAACTGACTGATCGCATCCACCACATGCCGCGATCCCTGCTGAATCTCCAGGATCACCTCCCCCGCCTCGTTCGCCAGTTCCACCCCGAGTCCGGTTCGGCTCAAGCTCGACTGCATGCTCGACACCGCACTCAACGACAGATCGTGGTTCTTGCGCACCACGTCGACAATCTCCAGCGTCGCCTGGCTCGTGCGTGCCGCGAGGCTGCGCACTTCGTCGGCCACGACGGCAAACCCTCGCCCATGCTCCCCAGCTCGCGCGGCTTCGATGGCCGCGTTGAGCGCCAGCAAGTTGGTCTGGTCAGCAATGCCGCGGATGGTCTGGACGATGGTGCCGATGATGTCGGACTGTTTGCTGACCGCATCGATACTGAGCGCGGCTTCGTTCAAGTCCCGGGAGATGTCCTGAATGATCTGCACCGTTTGCTGCACCACCTGAGAACCTTTCTGCGCACAGGCATCGTTTTGCACCGAGGTGCTGTGAGCCGATTCCGCAGCGGTCTGCAAAGTGGTGACTTGCGGGGTGATGTCGCTGGCAAACTTCACCACTTTGTACAGCCGGCCCTTGGCGTCGAACAATGGGTTGTAGGAGGCTTCAAGAAATACGGTATGGCCGTATTTGTCTTTGCGTTCGAAACGATGGGAGTGATATTCGCCGCGATTGAGTGAAGCCCAGAACGCTTTGTAAGCCTGCGACTCGGCTTCGGCGCGGTGGCAAAACAGGCTGTGGTGCTGACCCACCACTTCGTTGAGCGAGTAATGCATCGTCTTCAGGAAGTTTTCATTAGCCGTGATGACTTTGCCGTCGGGAGAAAACTCGATCACGGCCATGGAACGGCCTATCGCCGCCAGCAGGCTAAGGTTTTCGTGCTCCTGACAGATCCGCGCAGATATGTCCGAGGCGACTTTGATCACGCTTTTAACCTGGCGATCGGGACCGAACACCGGCATGTAACTGGCTTCGAGCCAGATCTCCTTGCCGCTCTTGTTCAAGCGTAAAAAAGTCCCGCTGATCGGTTCGCCACGGGCCAGGTCTCGCCACAACTTCGCGTATTCCTCACTCCGGTAGAACGCTTCTTCACAAAAGATTCGGTGATGTTTGCCACGCACTTCGTCGGCGCTGTAACCCATGACGCTGCAAAAGTTGTCGTTGGCATCGAGCACGATGCCTTCCGGGGTGAACTCGATCATCGCCATCGATCGACTGACAGCCGCCAACTTGGCGTTGGCCTCGGTCAGCGCACAGCTGAATCGTTGGATTTCCAGCAGGTCAGCCTTGTGATGTAGGTTAAACATGGTCGTATCACCTTCAGCGCGTTTTTTTGATTGATGAAAGCTCTTTGGTCTTTCAACGGATCCACCACATCGCTCTATGGAACAGGCACACGCGTTCCTCCAGGGGAGGAATAGTCAGGTGATCAATGATGTTTAATCGGAGAGTCCATGCAGCAACGCTCTTATCAAGACATCCTTCTCTTGATAGCCCGGGACCGGGCCAGCCCTAACGTTTTCATGAGTAACTCCCTTTACCGGCCAGCTCCTTTGTTGCTCCGTGTCGGTGCTTGAGTTGCGCACTCTTGCTGCGCCCTCTTCATATGGCGAGCGACATGGTTAGCTACGAATCAGCTTAGACAGCCACTTCAGGGAAGCAAGGCCACTAGTCGGCCAGTATTGGGGACAAAATCGGTTCAGCAAGCATGTCCAGCAACGCCAGTACGGCCGCAGAAGGTTTCTTGTTCAATGCGGCCACCAAGGCAAACTCACGATCGATGCGCGGATGGACCGGCACCACGCGCAAGCCTTGTCGATTGCTGGGCAGCGTCATCTCGGGCACCAGCGTCACGCCGATGTTTTCCCGGACCAGCGTGAAGGCACTGCTCCATTCCCGGACCTCGACCCGAACGTCACGCAAGTGCAGCCTGGCATCAGCGGCGAGGCTGCGGGCGTTGGTCGAGCAACCGCCCGTGGCCAGCACAAAAGGTTGCTCCGCCAACTCCGCGAGGGTGACGCCTTCTTCATTCGAACGGCGCGCCAAAGGATGGCCGCCCGGCAGAACCGCCATCCAGGTGTCACGCCCCAAATGACCGGCATTGCGCTCAGGTGCCGGGTTTAACACCACGCCGACATCCACCAGCCCGGCACCGAGCAGCGTTTCGACTTCATCGTCGCTGACTTCCAGCGCCACCACTTGAATACCGGGATACAGCCGATTGAACTGGCGCAGCAGCGGCGGCAGGAACGTTGCCAGCACCATGGGAAAACTGGCCAGGCGAATAGTGCCGCGTTGAATGCCTTTGGCGGCATCGACGGTGCTGCGAATCGATTCCAGAGCTTCGAGCATGCTCCGCGCATGCTCGATCACAGGAAGGCCGATGGCCGTCGGCAGGGTCTGGCGATTCTCTCGACTGAACAGCTGAACGCCCAGGGTGTCTTCGATCAGGGCCAACGCCTGGCTGGCCCCTGACTGGGTCATGCCGACGCGCTCGGCAGCCCGGGTGATGTTGCCGGTATCGGCCACCGCCACCACCATTCGCCAGTGCATCAGATTCATCATGGCAGTAGCTTTCCTTATGGCAGTGCTCTGAAAGATTAATTTTACCGAGGGTGCCGCGCACTATGACACTGGCGCAAATCCCCAACCAGAGCTCTGCCGATGAAGTTGTATTACGCCCCACACGCCTGCTCGCTGGCGCCGCACATTGTGCTGCGTGAACTGGATTTGCCCTTCGAGTTGGTACGTGTCGATAACAGGACCAAGAAAACCAAGACCGGCGCTGACTTCCTCGCGATCAACCCAAAAGGTTATGTCGCTGCCTTGCAATTGGATAACGGCGAGGTGCTGACTGAAGGACCGGCACTCCTGCAATACCTGGCGGATCTGCAACCCGAGTCGAACCTTGCTCCGGCGAACGGGACGTTCGAGCGGGTACGGCTGCAGGAGTGGTTGAATTTCGTCTCGACGGAGATTCATGGAGGGTTGGGTTGGCTGTTCAATTCGCAGTTTACGGATGAGGTGAAGGCGCAGATCAAAGAGAAGCTGTTCAAGCGGTTGGCGGTGCTGAGCCAGACGCTGGAGCGGCAGGATTATTTGATGGGCGAGTTCAGCGTTGTAGATGCGTATTTGTTTACGGTGTTGCGTTGGGCGCCGCTGTTTGCGATTGATCTGGATCCGTGGCCGGCGTTGGTGCGGTTTCAGGCCAGGGTTGACCAGAAGCCAGCCGTTAAGGCGGCGCTGGCTGCTGAATCTTTGTAAGCCTTGAGACCATCGCGAGCAAGCTCGCTCCCACAGGGGGATCTTCAGCGGACACAGTATTTGTGTACACCCGAGATCCACTGTAGGAGTGAGTCTGCTCGCGAATGCGGTAGCTCAGACACCGCAAAAACATAAGACAAACTTACAAACTCGCCCCCACCTTGGTCGCCACCTCCCCCGGTACCCAAGCTTTCCAGATCTGCGGCTGATCGCGCAAAAACGCCTCAGCCACTTGTCGCGGTTGCTGGCGTTTTTCGCTCATCTGCCCCAGCGTCTGGTTCAGCAAGTCGATCGGAAAATCGACTTTTTCAAAGAACGCCACCAGGTCCGGGTACTGCGCCTTGAACGGCGCGGACACGCCAATCGCAAGGCTTGCCGGCATCGAGCGCGTGCCTTTTGGGTGCGGGTTATTGGCATCGGCCAGGGTCTTCCAGGCTTCGGCATCGAACGGCGGCTCGTCGAGTTTCACCAGTTTGAATCGACCCAGCAGCGGTGTTGGCGACCAGTAGTAAAACAGCACCGGTTTGCCACGGCGGATCGATGAGGCAACCTCAGCATCCAGCGCAGCCCCGGAGCCGGTACGGAAGTTGACGTAGCTGGAGGTCAGGTCATAAGCCTTGAGTTTCTGGCTGTTGACGATCTCCGAGGTCCAGCCGGTCGGGCTGTTGAGGAACCGCCCGCGGCTTGGGTCTTCCGGGTCGCGGAACACGTCCTTGTAACGGGCCAGGTCGGCAACGGATTTCAGCTCCGGGGCCAACGGTTTGATGCCGCGTTCCGGGTCGCCCTTGATCACGTATTCGGGCACCCACCAACCTTCGGTGGCGCCTTTGACCGTGTCACCCAAACCAAACACTTTGCCCTCGGCTGACGCCTTGACCCACGCCGGACTGCGCCCGGCCCATTCTTCGCCGATCACCTGAATGTCGTTCCTGGCCAACGCCGCTTCGAGGCTGACGGTGCTGCCCGGCAAGGTGTCGGTCGGGTAGCCGTAACCCTTCTCGACAATCAGTCGCAGGATTTCGGTGATCAGGCTTCCGCTCTCCCAGGTGATGTCACCGAAGTGAATCGGCGCGGTTTTTTCGGCTGCCGGAACATGGGTAGCTACAAGGCTCAGGGCCAGCAGCGAACTGCCAAGCAGGGTTTTGATCGATCTCATGCGGACCTCTGGGTCAGGGGTTGGTTGACGCTGTGCTGGGCGCACAATGCCTGGGAGCGGGTCACGTAGACGCTGACCGAGCGCTGGGAAATCCCCAGTTCGGCGGCGATTTGCGGGTAGGTCAAACCGTCGATTCGCGCCAACAGGAAAGTCGCCCTGACCTTGCCCGGCAAACTCCCAAGCGTCTGGTCCAGGACCTGCAATGCCTGGCTCAGTTGCACCAGCTCTTCAGGCGATTTCACAGTCTGTGAATCGATGTGTTGCAACTGATCGAGGTGCTGATGCTCCAGATCACGACGGCGCCATTGCTGATAAATCAACCGTTGGGCAATGGTGGTGAGCAAGGCGCGTGGCTCGCGGATCGGCGTCAGCCTTGGAGATTCGAGCAGTTGCACGAAGGTTTCGGCGGCGATGTCTTCGACACTGAAACCGGCCCCTGAATGCCGGCGCAAGCGTGCGCACAGCCAGGGGTAATGAGCGCGGAACAATCCGCCCACGTTGTTGCGATGGGAGACGTCAGTGCCGGACATAGAGGCTCCAAGGGTTAGGGGTCGCTGAATGTCCGGTGATCCGGTGGCGCGATCCTAGCAAGGAGCCTTATTCTTTAAAAATACTTAAAAAGTATTTTTATATTCCTTAAAAGAATTTAAATGGCGCTTGATCAATCGCCTTCGCGGGCAAGCCTCGCTCCAGGTTAGGTGTCGACCGCGATATGGATGATCGACACCCAACCTGTAGGAGCGAGGCTTGCCCGCGAAAAATCTATCGGTCAACGCAACCACCCATACCCCAGCGCTTCAGCTTCCTGCTGATAATCGAGAATGATTTGATAGTCGGCTTCGGTGGCCGGCAGCACTTCTTGCAGGCCGAGGATTTCCGCGACATCGGGCAACTCGTGCAATGAGGTGTTCATTTCTTGGCGAAGCGCTTCAACCTGTTCATCAGTCCGCGTCGCAGCCGTAATGAACGGCAAGGTCGGACTGAACGCACTTCGGGCCACGACGCGCAGACCCGCGACCTCTTTGTCGGCATGTCGCGCCAGATAGGCGAAGGTCACGCTGTCGATGGCCGCCAGGTCTGCAAGCTCTTCGCGCAGCCAGCGCAGGCTCTCCCGGTGGCTGCCACTGATGGCGACACTGGAAAAAAACTGCCCGTCGCGATGCAGCGGTGCCAATCGGTGCCGCAAAAGGTTCATGCCGCTGTTGGAATCTTCGCCATTGATCACCCCGCGACTGTCACGAAAGGCCGGCAAGGTTCGCCGTGCATCATCGGCGCGGCACAGCAGCAAGCTGCAATGGTTGCCACCCCTACTGTCGGGAAGTTCATAACGAGGCCGGCCGACGACCCGGACTTTGCCGCGCAATGCGGTCATCAGCGGGTAGCCGCAGGTTTGGGTCAGCAGCAGATCCGGCGAGAGCCAGAGTTCGGGCAGCGTCAGGCCTTCGGCACTCAAACGGGCATGGCCCATGTGTTCAAGGATTCGCGAAAGCCAGCGCTCGTTGGCCTGGCGTATGGGCTCGGGGGCGACGTACATCAGTAATTCGGCGATGTGTTCAGTCATCAAAAATCTCCCCAACAACAAAATTCTCCTGTGGGAGCGAGCTTGCTCGCGATTGCGGTGTGTCAGGCAACATCAATGTGGAAGTTATGGCCCCATCGCGAGCAAGCTCGCTCCCACAGGGTTCAATGTTGCCCATTAAATCTTTGTCCACACAGTAGAGCTCAATTCGCGATCAGTGGAATGGATGCCGCGGGCTATCAATGGCCTTCACTCCATTCTCCCGCCACAACTGCCCATAACCCTGCACCAGAAACCCGCCGCTGCGCACCAGCCATTGCTCGCGGCGCGCGTGGTAGGCGCGTGGCAAGTCGTACCAGGGCAAACCCGGCAAGTCGTGATGCACCAGGTGAAAATTGAGGTTCAGGAACAGCCAGCGCCACGGCCAGGCCGCTTCGTTAAGTACAGTGCGTTGCTCGGGTTCGGTGTGCGGGCGGTGTTCATAGTAGGAGCGAATCATGGCAATCGAAAGTGCCGGCACGCTGATCAGCGACAGGTAATGCCAGACCGGCAGCACACTGTAGCGCGCGATGAACACCAGCATCAGCAGGGTCAGCGCACCATGGGTCAGCCACATCAACCACGCTTGCCGCTCACCGTTAATCAACCGCTGCAATTCCTCCTTCGCCAGTGCCAGCAGGGCCAGCGGCGCGCCGAGCATGAAGCGACCGAGCACGGTTTTGTTCAGCCAGTGCAGGCCTTGTTCGAAGAGCGAACTGCCCTGCCACTGCTCGGCCGTCAGGTAACGGCTTTCCGGATCGACACCTGGGAGGGTCAGGTCTTCGTCGCAGTGATGCAGCAAATGGCTGTCGCGATACAAGGTGTAGGGATACCAGACGGCGAGCGGTGCGTAGCCGAGGATTTTGTTCAGCGATGTCCAACGGGTGGGATGCCCGTGAAGCAATTCGTGCTGCACCGACAACCACAGCACCACCAGCGGAATCAGCAGAACAGTGCTCCACCAAAGTCCCAACCGTTCACTCGTCAGGACAATGCTGAACCAACCGCCATACACGCCGATCAGCAACAGCCAGGTCGGCCACTCGGTGCGAGCGGTCAGGCGTTGACGCAGGGTTTCGATTTCTTCTCGGTGGGCAGCATCGAAGTAATGGGACATGGCGTTGCTCAGATCGGGGACCAGTCCCCCTCTGTGCAATGGCGCAGGAAAATCTTGCAGATTATTTGGTGATCGTTCCGACGCTCCGCGTCCAGTGACGCGGAGCGTCACGGGCTGCATTCCCACGCAGAGCGACGCAGAGCGTGGGAACGATCAATTAACGCGTGATCAATGACCGAACACATCCACCTTCTTGGCCTTCTTGTCTGCACGCTTTTCATCGGCGGTTTTCGCCGGCTTCTTCTTTGCTGCTTTTTTTGAATCCATGCCTTTGGCCATGATACGTACTCCACTCATACGGGATGTGAGATCAGGTATACACCTATCCCCGGCCGCGCGTTCTTTTATAATCCCCCGCTTTGCGCACCGGCAGACCCGACCCATGCCCGACACCCAGTACACCCTGCTCGCCGAGCCGTTATGGCCGTTGATGAACAAGTTTTATCGCGCCCACCAATCGTCGATGAAAGCGGTCCGCGACGCTCAGCTGTGGGTCGCCAGGCGCGAAGAGATCATTGGCGCGCTGTGTTTGCGGCCGGTCTCGGGCGGGCATTGGTTGACGGGGTTGTTCGTCGATCCGGCCTGTCGGCAACAAGGGATCGCGGCGGCGTTGATCGCCGAAGCGGTGAGCGGTCTTGATCAACCGGTCTGGCTGTTCTGCCATCCCGACTTGCGTGGCTTTTATGAACGCCAAGGGTTTTCCTTCGATCCGCACATGCCTTACGCCATGACCGAACGCTTGAGCCGTTACGCGCGCAGCAAACCGATGATCGCCATGGGCCTGGCTAAACAGCACACTTCAGACTGATGGCCCCCTGTAGGAGCGAGCCTGCTCGCGAAATCGGAGTGTCAGACGACATCAATGTTGAATGACCCATTGCTTTCGCGACCAGGCTCGCTCCCACAGGGGGTTGTGGTGTTTTCGGATCAGTCGTCGGCGTTGGGGTCGAGATCCGGGAACATCACCTCGGTAAACCCGAATTTGCTGAAGTCGGTAATCCGCGACGGGTACAGCCGGCCGATCAGGTGATCGCATTCATGCTGTACCACTCGCGCATGAAATCCCTCGGCCATCCGCACAATCGGCTGGCCCTTGGGATCAAAACCTTCGTAGCGAATCTGCTGATAGCGATCCACCGAACCACGCAGGCCAGGCACTGACAGGCACCCTTCAAAACCCTCTTCCATCACTGGGCTCAACGGCGTGATCAGCGGATTGATCAAAATGGTCTGCGGCACCGCTTCAGCATCCGGATAGCGTTCGCTGTGCTCGAAACCAAAGATTACCAATTGCAGATCAACTCCGATCTGCGGCGCGGCCAGGCCAACGCCGCCGACGCTTTCCATCGTCTGGAACATGTCGTCGATCAACTGCCACAGCTCAGGGCTGTCGAACATTTCAGCCGGAACCGGCGGGGCAACACGCAGCAGGCGTTCATCGCCCATTTTCAGAATTTCACGGATCATTTGATGACTTCGTCAGTGGTGGGCTTGATCGAGTGATCCCGACCCAGTCCCGAAACATGCTGTTTGTGTTCTTGGTCATTCTCGCCCGGGACTTTTTCGCCGTCATTCTTGCCTTCGGTCGACATGTGCTCGATCACCGCATTCATCTCGGCGCCCAGCAGCAACACCGCGGCGGAAATATAGAAGTAGAGCAACAGCACGATGATCGCGCCGATACTGCCATACATGGCGTTGTAGTTGGCGAACTCCTTGACGTACAAACCAAAGCCCACGGAGGCGAGGATCCACACCACCACCGCCAGCACCGAGCCTGGGGTGATAAAACGAAACTCCTGTTTGACGTCGGGCATGACGTAATAAATCAGCGCCACGGCCACCATCAGCAAAATCACGACCACTGGCCAGCGAACGATGGTCCACAGGGTCACGATGAAGTCTTCCATGCCGACTTGCGCGGCAATCCAGCCCATCAGTTGCGGCCCGAGCACCATCAGCGCGGCGGCGACCAGCAGCATGCCGGCAATGCCGACGGTGTAGATAATCGACAGCGGAAAACGCTTCCACGCGGGCCGGCCTTCGACCACGTCGTAAGCGGCGTTCATTGCGCTCATCATCAGCCGCACGCCGGCGGACGCGGTCCACAGGGCAATCACGATACCAATCGACAGCAAGCCACCCTTGGACTGCTGGAGTTGGTCGATCACCGGGTTCACCTGTTCCAGAGCCTGGGGTGGCAGGACCAGCTCGGATTGCAGGCGCAGCCACGAGAAAAAGTCCGGCAGGTGCAGGAAACCGATCAGGGCGATGAGAAAAAGAATGAAGGGGAACAGCGAGAACAACATCTGATAGGCCAGCGCCGAGGCATAGGTCGACATCTCGTCGTCGACGAACTCGGTGACCGTGCGCACCATCACGCGATGGATGGGCAGACCTTTCATGTCCGGGAAAATCATTAGCGTCTCCTTTCGCCGCAAAATGGGTAGAAGTCGTGGCGACTCAGGGGCCGTTTTCTACATCAAAGTAGCCTACTTGGCGACTTTGAAACAATTTCCGTGCGCAAGTTCAGGCTGACACAAAAACGGCCATCCGTGGATGGCCGTTCATGTTGCTCACCAAAGGCCGAATCAAGCCTTGTCGACGCCTTTCTTGATAGCGTCCTTGGCTTTACCGACCGCTTGCTGGGCCTCGCCTTTCTTTTCCTGCACTTTGCCTTCGGCTTGCAGTTTGGTGTTGTCAGTGACCTTGCCGACGCCTTGCTTAACGTTGCCGGCGGCTTCGTTGGCCATGCCTTTTACTTTATCGCCAGTGCTGCTCATGGTGTTTCTCCTGTGAACAAATCAATGAGAAAGGTCGTTACACAAAGATTGACCGGAGGCGTTTGCACGGAGTTTCATTTATTTTCAGCCACACATTTCATCGTTCAGTGCAGATCAGGCTTTATGTTTGCCGACCAACCCCCGAGAATGCGCAACGTATTCAGGCCATGCGCTGAAGATCCAATCCCGTAGGAATGTTATGAAACTCGATAAAAAGCAGGCCATTGCCCGCAGAAACCAGGAACTCGGCGGTGCTGTGCTTGGCGTCAACAACTGCCATTTCAGCGAACTGAACCGCAACCGCAACATCTGGTGGTTCGATATCCCGGTGGCGCGCCTGGCCATTGGTCAGTACGAATGGGTTCACCTGCTGATGCACACGCCAGACACTGACGAACTGCTGCACCTGAAAGTGCCGACGGTGTTCCTGCGCGAGAAGCTTGAAGGCCTGGTGGTGCGCAACGAAGGCAAGCGCAAAGCCGCTTTGAGCCTGGAACTGAGCGCGGACAAGGATTCGTACCTGCAAGACATGCGCCCGGCGGGCACCAACGTCAATTTCGCGCCGTTCCGCCTGTAACATTCTCTCAAGCAATATAGAGAAACCTGTGGCGAGGGGATTTATCCCCGTTGGGTCGCGCAGCGGCCCCAAAAACCTGCAACCGCATTCCAGCAGGAACACTGCGTTCACCGGGTTTACGACTGCTACGCAGCCGAACGGGGCGGTGCGACGTTTCGCTAAATCCCCTCGCCACAGATAAATTCCTTCACCCAAGCACTCTGACTTCAGTACCCACAAAAAGCCCCGCAGATGCGGTAATGCTGTTCACTTAAGACAATCATCAGTCGAGCGAGAACCTGTGGCGAGGGGATTCATCCCCGTTGGGCTGCGAAGCGGCCCCCTGCGCCCGTTCAGACAGACCGAGTTGTGTGGATTTACGACTGCTTCGCAGCCGAACGGGGCGGTGCGACGTTTCGATGAATCCCCTCGCCACAAATGAGTGCCCGCGCTTAAGTGAACAGCATTACCGCATCTGCGGGGCTTTTTGTCGGTTACGCGCCGACTTTCTTGGCGTTGAGCTTTTTCAGCTCTTCGTCGCGCAATTCACGACGCAGGATCTTGCCGACGTTGGTGGTCGGCAGCGCGTCGCGGAACTCCACGGAACGCGGGACCTTGTAGCCGGTCACGTTCGCACGCATGTGCTCCATCACCTGCTCTTTGGTCAACGTCACGCCCGGTTTGGCAACGATGAAGATCTTGATCGCCTCGCCCGACTTCTCGTCCGGCACACCGATGGCCGCGCATTGCAGCACGCCCGGCAGGGTCGCCAGCACATCTTCCAGTTCGTTCGGGTACACGTTGAAACCGGAAACCAGGATCATGTCTTTCTTGCGATCGACGATGCGCATGTAGCCGTCAGGCTGGATCAGCGCGATGTCACCGGTTTTCAACCAGCCTTCGCTGTCGAGCATTTCATCGGTGGCGTCCTGACGCTGCCAATAGCCCTTCATCACTTGCGGACCTTTCACGCACAGTTCGCCGATTTCGCCCAACGGCTGCTCAACGCCGGCATCGTCGATGATTTTGCACACGGTCGACGGCACCGGAATACCGATGGTGCCGATCTGAATGTGCTGAATCGGGTTCACGGTGGCTACCGGGCTGGTTTCGGTCATGCCGTAACCTTCGCAGATGGCGCAACCGGTGACCGCTTTCCAACGCTCGGCCGCGGCCAGTTGCAGGGCCATGCCGCCGGACAGGGTGACTTTCAGTGCGGAGAAATCCAGCTTGCGGAAGCTTTCGTTGTTGCACAGCGCCACAAACAAAGTGTTGAGGCCGACGAAACCGCTGAACTTCCACTTCGACAGTTCCTTGACCATCGCCGTCAAATCGCGCGGGTTGCTGATGAGGATGTTGTGGTTGCCGATCAGCATCATCGCCATGCAATGAAAGGTGAACGCATAGATGTGGTACAGCGGCAGCGGCGTGATCAGGATCTCGCAGCCTTCGTTGAGGTTGGAACCCATCAGCGCCTTGCACTGCAGCATGTTCGCGACGAGGTTGCGATGGGTCAGCATCGCGCCCTTGGCCACGCCGGTTGTGCCACCGGTGTATTGCAACACGGCAACGTCGCTGCTGGCCGGATTGGCTTCTGCCACTGGCTGGCCGTGGCCCTTGCTCAGCACGTCGTTGAACTTGATGGCCTTGGGCAGGTGATACGCCGGGACCATCTTCTTCACGTACTTGATGACGCTGTTGACCAGCAGGCGCTTGAGCGGTGGCAGCAGGTCCGCCACTTCGGTGACAATCACGTGCTTGACGCCGGTTTTCGGCACCACGGTCTCGGCCAGATGCGCCATGTTGGCCAGGCAGACCAGGGCTTTGGCACCGGAATCGTTGAATTGATGTTCCATTTCCCGCGCGGTGTACAGCGGGTTGGTGTTGACCACGATCAGCCCGGCGCGGATGGCACCGAACACAGCGACCGGGTACTGCAACACGTTGGGCAGTTGCACGGCGATTCGATCGCCCGGCTGCAAGTCGGTATGCTGTTGCAGGTAAGCGGCAAAGGCACCGGACAATTCGTACAGTTCACCGTAGGTAATTGTCTTGCCCAGGTTACTGAATGCCGGTTTGTCGGCGAAGCGCTGGCAGGATCGTTTCAACACTGCCTGAATATTCGGATACTCGTCAGGATTGATCTCGGCAGCAATCCCGGCAGGGTACTTATCCTTCCAAAAGTCTTCGTTCATGGAAGCCCACTCCTCAGCAACGCGAATTCAGCACCGCATTTGATGCGATTATTATTGGTGTGTGTTTGTTGGTATCTTTTTGTTGGTGAGTCCGGCGCTTTTACAAGCCCGAGAAGTCACAAAGCGCGCCGAGAGTAGCAGCTTTGCCAAGGGTCGACCAGAGCCAAAAACGGCCTCTATGGTCACAATAGTGACTCAAGAATTGCTAGCGGTCATTTTAGAGCAAAGATTCTATACCACCCTGAAAAGCCTCTGAAACCGGGGCTTCAGATCTTTAAAAGCTTCGCGGGCAAGCCTCGCTCCTACGGGTTCGGTGGTGTTCACAGTATCGGTGAACGACACAAAACCCTGTGGGAGCGTGCGATGCGGCGATCCGACTTGCCCGCGAACGCGCGAAGCGCGGCCATTCAACGGCTAGGCGATATCACGTAGTTCCCGTCGCAGAATTTTCCCGACCGGCGTCATCGGCAACGACTCACGCAACACGATGTGCTTGGGCACTTTGTACGCCGTGAAGTTTTCCTTGCAGTAAGCCTTCAGCTCTTCAAGGCTGACCCCCGATTCGCGGGCCACCACAAACAACTTCACCGCCTCCCCCGAACGCTCGTCCGGCACGCCGATCACCGCGCAGTTGGCGACTTTCGGGTGAGCCATCACGATGTCTTCGATCTCGTTCGGGTACACGTTGAAACCCGAGACGATGATCATGTCTTTCTTGCGATCAACAATGCGCACAAAACCATCCGGGTCGATCACCGCGATATCACCGGACTTGAACCAGCCCTCGGCATCCAGCACCTCGGCGGTGGCTTCCGGTTTCTGCCAGTAGCCCTTCATGATCTGCGGGCCCTTGATGCAGAGTTCGCCGCGTTCGCCCAAGGCCTGCTCGACGCCTTCATCGTTGATCACTTTCAGCGTGGTGCCCGGCACTGGCAGGCCGACCGTGCCGATACGCGATTTGTCGCCGTACGGGTTGGTGCAGGCCACCGGTGAGGTTTCGGTCAGGCCGTAACCTTCGGTGATGCGGCAACCGGTGAGCTGTTCCCAGCGTTCGGCGGTGGCCTTTACCAGCGCGGTGCCGCCGGAGTTGGTGAGTTTGAGGCTGGAGAAATCCAGGGTCTTGAAGTCCGGGTGATCCATCAGCGCGACAAACAGCGTGTTCAGCCCCAGCAGCGCCGAGAACCGCCAGTTCTTCAGCTCCTTGATGAAGCCGCCGATGTCGCGAGGATTGGTGATCAGCACGTTGTGGTTACCGGTCACCATCATGCACATGCAGTTCGCCGTGAACGCATAGATGTGGTACAGCGGCAGCGGCGCGATCATCACTTCCTGACCTTCGCGCAGCAGCGGCTGACCGTCGCTGCCGAACTGCCCGAGGCACGCCCGGGCCTGCTGCATGTTCGCCACCAGGTTGCCGTGGGTCAGCATCGCGCCCTTGGCCAGGCCCGTGGTGCCGCCGGTGTATTGCAACACCGCGATGTCGTCGAGGCTGACGTTCAGCGGCTTGATGCCCAGGCCCCGGCCAAGACGCAGCGCACTCTTGAAGGAAATCGCCTGCGGCAAGGAATACGCCGGGACCATCTTCTTGACCTTGCTGACCATGGTGTTGACCAGCCAGCCCTTGGCACTGGGCATCAAGTCGCCCATCTTCGCTTCGATCAGGTACTGGATATCGGTGTCGGGCAGCACTTCCTGGACCTTTTGCCCGAACACGTTCAGGTACACCAGCGCCCGGGCGCCGGAGTCCTTGAACTGATGACGCATCTCCCGCGCGGTGTACAGCGGGTTGGTGTTGACCACGATCAGCCCGGCGCGCAAGGCACCGAACACGGCAATCGGGTAATGCAGGACGTTGGGCATCTGCACCGCAATGCGATCCCCCGGCACTAGGTCGGTGTGGGCTTGCAGGTAACCGGCGAACGCCAGGCTGTAGCGTTCCAGTTCGGCGTAGGTCAGGGTCACGCCCATGTTGCTGAAGGCGGGGCGATCAGCGAATTTCTTGCAGGAACGCTCGAACACCTCAAGCACCGACTTATAGGCCCCAAGGTCAATATCCAGGGGCACACCGGCCGGGCGTTTGTCATTCCAGAAATCAGGTTGCATTGTTCTTGTCCTCTTTACCTGAGCCTATCCGAGCCGCTTTTCTGTCCTTCTTCAAAACAAAGAGCGAAGAACGGGGCTTCACGGACACTAGCAGCTATAGCGAATCAGGCAAATATGCCAACGGCCGTCATTGACCGCATGAATCTTGCTGCAGCGGCGTGGCCTGATCAGACGGCAGGCGCAGGATGCGCTATACAATGCATCGAAGCTGTTTTCCCACCCGGCAGCCCCATGCAAAGGAATCGCCATGATCCACGACACTTTTTGGCTGACCGCGAGTGACCGCAGCCGCCTCTACGTCAACCAGTGGCTGCCCGATCCACCTTTAAAAGCCGTGATCCTGCTGGCCCATGGCATGGCGGAACACAGCGGTCGCTACGCCCGCCTCGCGGAAAAACTCTGCCAGCAGGGTTACGGCGTCTACGCGCCGGACCTGCGTGGACATGGCAAAACTGCCGAAAACGGGACACTCGGCCATTTCGCCGACGACGATGGCTGGTGCAAAGTGGTCGGCGACCTAGCCAGCCTCAACCAACACATCGGCCAGCAACATCCCGGCGCACCGATCGTGCTGCTCGGCCACAGCATGGGCAGCTACATCGCCCAGGCCTATCTGCTGCATCACAGCGCCAGCCTGCACGGCGCGGTGCTCAGCGGTTCGAACTTCCAGCCGATCGCGCTTTATCGCGCGGCGCGACAAATTGCCCGGCTCGAAGGCCTGCGCCAAGGGCGCAAGGGCCGCAGCGCGCTGATCGAGTGGTTGTCGTTTGGCTCGTTCAACAAAAAATTCAAACCGGCGCGCACGCGGTTCGACTGGCTCAGCCGGGATCCGGCGGAAGTTGATCTGTACGCCAACGACCCGCTCTGCGGCTTTCGTTGTACCAATCAGCTGTGGATCGATTTGCTCGGCGGCTTGCAGCAAATCAGCAAAGCGTCCAATCTCGCTCAGATTGATCCCGGCCTGCCGTTGCTGGTGATTGGCGGTGAATGTGATCCGGTGAGCGAAGGCAAACGTCTGAAAGATCTGGCCCATGCGCTGCGCGCGGCCGGCAGCCAGCACCTGCAACTGACTATTTACCCGCAGGCACGGCATGAACTGTTCAACGAAAGCAACCGCGATGAAGTGATCAATGACGTGTTGAACTGGATCGCCCAGGCGCTAAGCCACCGTCGGCCACCCAGATCGGAATAGTTTTTTTGTGGATTTTTTTATTCGTCACAGGAATTGAAACAGATGACCCAGGTTACCAACACCCCTTACGAAGCCCTCGAAGTCGGCCAGACCGCCAGCTACAGCAAGACAGTCGAAGAGCGCGACATTCAGTTGTTCGCCGCGATGTCCGGTGATCACAACCCGGTGCACCTGGACGCCGAATTCGCCGCTGGCACCATGTTCAAGGAGCGCATCGCCCACGGCATGTTCAGCGGGGCGCTGATCAGCGCTGCCGTCGCTTGCGAGTTGCCTGGGCCGGGGACTATTTATATCGGTCAGCAGATGAGTTTTCAGAAGCCGGTGAAGATTGGCGACACCCTGACCGTGCGCCTGGAGATCCTGGAGAAACTGCCGAAGTTTCGTGTGCGGATTGCCACTCGGGTGTTCAACCAGCGCGATGAATTGGTGGTGGATGGCGAGGCCGAGATTCTGGCGCCGCGCAAGCAGCAGACCGTGACGTTGCCTACCCTGCCGGCGATCAGCGTTGGCTGAAGCGCCTATCGGCGCATTTCGCGAGCAGGCTCACTCCTACATTCGACCGCATTCTCTCAGAATGACTGCGATCTAATGTAGAAGTGAGCCTGCTCGCGAAGGGTGACATCTCGGTATCACTGCCCTTCGTGCACCTGCACACTCGCCGTCATCCCAGAACTCAAATTCATCCCTTCCGGCAACTTATCAATCTTGATCCGCACCGGAATCCGCTGCGCCAGCCTTACCCAGTTAAACGTCGGCTCCACCTCCGCCAGCAACTGCCCGTCCGGCGTAGTGTTACGATCGGTGATCCCGCGGCTGATGCTTTCCACATGCCCGTCCAGCGCTTCCCCCGCGCTCATCAACCAGACCTTCACCGGATCGCCGACACGAATCCGCGGCAACTTGGTTTCCTCGAAATAGGCCTGTACATAGAAGGTCGAATCATCGATCAACGCCATCACCGGTTGCCCGGCATGCACGTAATTGCCTTGGGCCAGACGCAGGTTGGTTATGTGGCCGCTGCGGGGCGCATGGACCTGGCTGCGCGCGAGATTGAGTTCGGCGACCTTGGCTTCCGCCTGAGCCTCACGCAATTCTCCACGAGCGATGCCGGCGTTGATTTGCGCGTTCTCGCGCAACTCGGCACTGATTGCTTGCGGTCCGAGGCTGGCGCGGCGACTGGCTTCGCGTTCGCGCAGATTGAGTTGCTGCTGGCGGGTCTGCACCACCGCCTGGACCTTCTCCAGCGCCGCTTCGAAACGATCACGATCGATGCTCAGCAACAGATCGCCAGCCTTGACCTGCTGGTTATCGAACGCCTTGAGTTCACGCACCCAACCCGAGACGTCCGGGGCGATCACCACCACGTCGGCGCGGATCCGCGCATCCCGGGTCCAGGGCGTGAGCATGTAGTACTGCCACAAATGGAAGCCGGCAAAGATCGCCACCGCCACCAGGCACAGGGTTACCGCGACACGTACGGGAGTACGCATTTTCAACTCCTTATAATGGTCCGAGGACGACGGTGATGAGGGTCAATACACAGACGTACAAGGCGCAATCAAACAGTGCTTCGTGCCAGATCCAACGGCCGACCGGTGTCAGGCGCAACAGCATGCGCAAGGCTCCGGTGACGAGCAGTGCCAGCAGCACATAAATCAGAAACGGACTGAGCAGCACGCCGCCCACCGACCACTCACGCAAGCCCATGGCTTTGCTCCTGTTGACGGCACCAGGCGCGCCAGCTGCTTTGCAATTGCAGCACAGCACCCTGGGCCAGTTTCACCGCGTCGCTGGGCGGCAACGCGTACAAGGCCTTCAAGAATTCTTCGCTGGGTTGTTCCAGCGCATCGGCGCAGTCGCCTGCGGGGCCGTGCTCGAGGACTTTTTCCAGCTGCTCGAGATAACGTCGCTGTGGCGCGCTGACCGGCGCCTGAGCCACCGCCAGACTCAACCGCAGATGCAGCAACTCATCGCCGATATCGAGACCGAGCAAGCCGTCATCCCAGCGGCTTCGCGCCGGTTCCGGCAACTCGGGATAGTGCCGCGCCAGTTGCAGCAAACGGTCGGCCATGCGCCCGCCGAACCAGCTTTCGGCACCGCGCAGGTTGCGTCGGGTCAGCCGTACCAGATCGTCGAGCGTCGCCGCCAGCAAGCGGCGGCCATGCCACACAGGGTTACGCAGGATCAGCAAATGAAACGCCAGTACCGCCGCGCCGACACCGACCACCATCGCCTGGGCGCTGTTGAAGAACGTGGCGACGTCGAATTTCATCGCGTTCAGCGGCGACACCAGCACGATGAAGTGCAGACAGAACGAAGTGGCCGTGGCGCCAATCTGCGGTTTGGCCATGCCCAGCGCACCGAGAAACAACGGCACGCCCATGCCCATGCACAGCAATGCAAATCCGCTCCATTGCGGCAACAGAATCTGCCCGACGAAGAACGCCGCTGGAATCGCCAGAAAAATCCCGCGCATAAAACTCATGCCAATCTGCGCACCGTTCTCGCGACTGGCAAACAGGCTGCACACCACGCAGGTCAGCACCAATGCTCCGGCCGCGGCGGGCCAGGCCGTCGCCAGCCAGAAGCACGACACCACCAGAAACGCCAAGGCACTGCGCGCGCCGAAAACCAGCGCCAATGACAGGTCGCGGTGCGGCGTCAGGGTGCGTGGCGGATCGACCGTTGCGCGGCCCTCCTCCACCGCTTTCAACGCCGCCGTCGCCGCTATTGCGGTATCGAGCAGCAAGGTGAAACGGGCCAGGCAATAACTCTGCGCGGAGCTGATGTGCGGATCATGGGAAGCATCGAGAAACCTCGGCCGCAACGCTTGCAGGGTCGAGGTATCGGCACCGCTGAGCGCAGCCTGAACCTCGGTCATCCAAGGCAACAGTTGCGCGGCTTCCTGTGGCACCAACTGCTTCCACTGCCGACGCACCGAACGGGCGATACGCAGCAGCATCAACAGCTTCTGACTCAAACCGCTGATGGCGCATGCGCGTTGCCGACCGAGGCCACCTTCAAACCAGGCATGCTCTCGCTGGGCATCGACGGCGACAATTCGTCCGAGGATTTCCAGCAAGCCTTTACGCGCCTGAGCATCGCCGGCCAGGGTGGCACGCGCAGCATTCATCCCGCTGTTCCAGGCGGCTCGTGCCTGATTCGCCAGTTGCCGCTCGACCCGCATCGGCCACAGCAACGCGCTGGCCGCCGTGGCGCAAAGGATGCCCAGACAGATTTCCGTACAGCGCGCCACGGCTTGGTCGAACACCGTCAATGGATGAGCAATGGCCGGCAACGCGATGATCGCCACCGTGTAACCGGCCAGCACAAAGGAATAGGACCAGGCACTGCGCAGCAACGTCGAACTCGCCGTACACAGCCCGAGCCACAACGCCAATGCCAGTAAAAACAGCCAGGGCGTCTGGGCGAACAAGCCCATGAACACCACCGACATGATCGTTCCGACCAGCGTACCCAACAGCCGCGCCAGCCCTTTCTGCACCACCATTCCGGACAGTGGCTGAGCGACGATGAACGCCGTCATCAGCGCCCAGGCGGGTTGCTCCAGACCCCAGCGCAATGCCAGCCACAGTGCCAGGCCGCCGCCGATCAGGGTCTTGATCGCGAACTGTAGTGCGCGGCGGTCCGGCGCGAATAACGCCTGCAAAGTGATAGGCACGAAAAGCACTCTTGAAAGGGCGACTTAACGATAGTCGGGTTCGTCTACGTCATTTGAATAGCCATTTGGAAAACAATTATTAGCTAGCTATCTAAAACCCGTCCAGCGTTAATTCCCGGGCACAAAAAAACGCCAGACTGGCTGGCGTTTTTGACAGGCCACGAGCGCTTAAGAGCGTGCGCGAGCCTGGTTACGCAGGGCTTTCACCTGATCGTGATTGCGTTGCACGCCGTGGTACTGACGTTCAACCATGTCACGAATGCCCACCAGGTTGTGCTTGTTGATTTTTTCCATGGCTTCTTTGTAAGCCTTCAGTGCATGGTCTTCACCGCGTTCGGCTTCGTTCAGCACGGCTTCTTCATCCTTGCCGGTGAACATCGCTTTCACATCGACCCAGCGACGGTGCAGGTCACCGCTGACGCTGGTGGAAGTTTCCGGATCGCCACCCATCGAACGCACGGCGCTCTGGAGTTCGGCAGCTGCGGTGGCGCAGTCAGTGGAGCGTTGCACGAACAGGGTTTTGAGTTCAGGGTGTTTGATGTCTTCAGCGCAAGTCTTGAACCCTTCCTGACCGTCTTTGCTGGTTTCAATCAGGTCGTTGAGTACAGAGATCGCTTCTTTATTCATGTCGGTCATTTTTCAATTCCTTGCGGGTTGATGAAAGATGCAATAGCTGTTGCACCCTGCATGCCAGCTTCGAACAGATAATTTACTCGTTACATTTCAACGACATAGGTTTAACGACGAAATCTGTATCCGCTTTTTTTGCATGATCTGTCAATTGGCCTGCATGCAGAATGCCTGTATTTTCCCGATCGAATGAATTCAGACGACCCATGATGAACCCAGAAAAACTCGAACTGTTGATCACCCGTGAAATGCCCTTCGGCAAATACAAGGGTCGAATCATTGCCGACCTGCCCGGCCAATACCTGAACTGGTTCGCCCGGGAAGGTTTCCCGCATGGCGAACTGGGCGGTTTACTGGCGCTGATGCAGGAGATCGATCACAACGGTCTGTCGGAACTGCTCGAACCACTGCGTGCCAAACACGGCAAACCTGCCCCGCGCCACTGAAATTGCCGAAACCGAGTAGCCCATGCCCGATAACACCCGTCGCGCCCGTGATGAACACTTCTGGAAGACCTTCGCCGACCGCTACGCTGTCGAACCCGGGCCTATCAACCTGGAAAACGGTTACTTCGGGCGCATGTCACGCACCGTGGTCGAGGAGTACCAGCGCAACATCGAGCTGATCAACCGCAGCAACTCGGTGCATGTGCGCCAGCGTTTCGAACAGGTCGAAAGCCTTAAGATCCGGGCACAGCTTGCCGGGATGATGGGCGTTCCCGCCGACACCGTGGCCCTCACCCGCAACGCCTCGGACGGATTGCAATCGCTGATCCGCAGTTACAATTGCCTTCAACCGGGCGATCAGGTGCTGATTTGCGATCTGGAGTACGACACGGTCAAAGGTGCAATGCGTTGGCTGGCCCGGCACCGCGGCGTGGAAGTGATCGAGATCGACCACGCGCATCCCGCCAGTTACGACAGCTTGGTGGCCACCTATCGCGACGCATTCGTGCGTTATCCAAAGCTCAAATTAATGGCCCTGACCCACGTCACCCACCGCACCGGACTGGTCATGCCGGTGCAGGCTATCGCTGCCGCCGCCAAGGAACACGGAATCGACGTGATCCTCGATGGCGCGCACGCCCTGGGCCAGATCGAGTTCAACCTGGATGAACTGGGCGTTTCTTTCGCCGGCTTCAACCTGCACAAGTGGATCGGCGCACCGCTGACGCTCGGCTTTATCTACATAGCCCCCGAGCGCCTGGCCGACATCGACCCGGACATGGGCGAGATGCATTTCCCGGTCACCGATATTCGCGCCCGCACGCCGTACAGCACGCCGAACATCCCTGCGCTGCTGACGCTGTCGCTGGTGTTCGAGGAGCATCTCGCCATGGGTGGGGCTGCGGCCAAGAGCACACGGCTCAACTACCTGCGCAACCGGTGGGTCAGCGCGGTTCGCGAGCTGTCGGGGATTGATGTCATGACACCCGATGACCCGCGACTGTATTGCGGCATTACCTCGATGCGCTTTACCCGTCATCCCGATCAACAGGCGATGGTCGAGCGGCTGCTCAGTGACTACAACCTGTTCACCGTGGTCCGCAGCGGCGCGGCGAGCGGGCCATGCATTCGCATTACGCCGGGGCTCACGACCACCGCTGCCGACATGGATTTGCTAGCCCGGGCGCTGACCGAACTGCGCTGACGTCATACCGTGTACTTGTCGAAGTCCTCCGGTTTGATTTGCGTCGACGCGGCGAAGGTATCGATACCGATGGTGGTGTGGCCGAAAAAGCCATCCTCGTTCGAGTCCCGACCGAGGGTGTGGACCGTTAATGTCGAGGCCTCGCCGCCCTGATGCCGGTAATGAACGTCTTCATTGTTGGTCAGCGGTGAGGAGGATCGGCCGTTGTACTCCCGGGCATTGAGCACCGAGCGCGAGGCGGGTTCGGGAAAGTACAGCTGGCCGACCCAGGCGACGTGTCGCTCGTCGAGGAAATTGTTGCCGGACGTGATGCGTACCGCGACATGAATGTGCATGGCTCGACCGGCATAGAACCCCGGGTAGATGGTGGTAAATCGCACCACGCCCTTTTTGTCGGCGAATTGCCCGCCACGCAGATAGGTGTCGTCGTCGGTGCGCGGGACCGAGCCGATGTCACCGACATCGACTTCCTTGTCCGGATTGATCTTGCTCCAGCCCGAATACGCACCGCGCGCATTGCAATGCCAGATGTCGACCAGGGCCCCGGTCACAGGCTGGCCGGTCATGGCATCGACAATCGTCAGTCGCAGCACCAAGGGAATGCCATCGGCGCTTTCGCTGATGTTGCGGCGAATCAGTTTCGGATTGCGGAAATACGGGCCGGCGATTTGCTCGGGAGACAGCAGGTAAACCGGGGGGGTGGGTGCAACGGAGTTGTTGTCGTCCATGACGTTCTCTCTTCCATAAGATGAACGCAGGTTAACGCTGGTCGCGCGGCGAGATGCGGTAACTATGTATCGCGTGATGTCCCCCTGTAGGAGCGAACGGTGCGGCGATCCGACTTGCTCGTGATGGCGGCGTTACATTCAATATCAATGTTGACTGGTCTGCCGCTATCGCGAGCAAGCTTCGCTCCTACAGGGGGATTCATCAGGCAAAAAAAACGGTGCACCGACCAAGCGCACCGTAAAGCCGTAGAACACACAACGAAGTGTTGGGTAAAAGCTGATCAGTCCAGCAGCGCCAGTGCCTCGGCGGTGCATTCCTGAATGCGGGCCCAGTCGCCGTTCTTGATCCACTCGGGATCAAGCATCCAGCTACCACCCACGCACATCACGTTTTTCAACGCCATGTAGCTCTTGATGTTGGCCGGGCTGACGCCGCCAGTCGGGCAGAATTTCACTTCACCGAAGGGGCCGCCGAGGGCCTTGATGGCGGCAACGCCACCGCTGACTTCCGCCGGGAACAGCTTGAAGCGGCGATACCCCAGACCATAACCTTCCATGATGCCGGAAGCGTTGCTGATACCTGGCAACAGCGGAATCGGGCTGTCGACGCTGGCTTCGAGCAGGTCACGGGTAATGCCCGGCGTGACAATGAACTGCGAGCCGGCGGCTTCGGCCGCGGCGAGCATGGTGCGATCCAGCACCGTACCGGCGCCGGTCACCAGCTCCGGACGCTGCTCACGCAGAATCTGGATGGCTTTGAGACCGAACTGCGAACGCAGCGTCACTTCCAGCGCTGTCAGGCCACCGGCGGCCAGGGCGTCGGCCAGTGGCAAAACGTCCTGTTCGCGCGCGATGGTGATGACCGGCAGGATCCGCGCCTTGGCGCAGAGGCTGTCGATCAGGGCAACTTTGTCCGCCATGGAAACGGTCGGGGATGTCATTGTCATAGCGGCTGATCCTTGGCTCATGGGCACCAGTAAATCTCTAACGTAGGTTGCAGAAACGCGCGAATCGGCATGGCGGCGACATCGTCACCGGCCAATGCGGCACTCAGGGTGGTCATCTTGGACTGACCGGAAATCGATAGAACGGTGGTCTTGGCCGAGGCCAGCAGCGCGCGGCTCATGGTCAGGCGCTGATGCGGCACGGTCGGCGCCAGCATCGGATAGCAACGACGTGTACCGTCGACTTTCAAGGCGTCGGCCAGGTTCGGGCTGTTGGGAAACAACGAAGCCGTGTGACCGTCATCGCCCATGCCGAGTATCAGCACGTCGATCGGCGGCAACTCGGCGAGCAAGCGGTCGGCCTGCTCGGCTGCCAGCTCAAGGTTCGCGGTGGCGCTGTAAAGGCTCAGAAACTGAGCCTTGGCCGCCGGGCCTTGCAGCAGATAACGCTTGAGCAGACCTGCGTTGCTGTCGGCATGCTCCACCGGCACCCAGCGCTCGTCGGCCAGGGTGATGACAACCTTGGACCAGTCCAGTTTCTGCTTGGCCAGGTTCTGGAAAAACGCTATGGGGCTGCGGCCACCGGACACCACCAGCGTCGCAGTGCCGCGAGCGTCGATGGCGTCACTCAGGTGCTTGGCCACATTCAGCGCCAAACCATCGGCCAGCAGCACCGGGCTCTTGAACTCATGGGCGCTGACGCCCTGAGGCAGTTGCAAATTAGATATCGCCATACCACGACCTCCCATCCCGCGTGATCAGAGCAATGGAGCTCATCGGTCCCCAGGACCCGGCCGCGTACGGCTTGGGCGCATCACCGGATTTTTTCCACCCGGCGATCAACTGGTCACACCACTTCCACGCAGCTTCGATTTCATCTTTACGGACAAACAGGTTCTGATTGCCGCGCATCACTTCCAGCAGTAACCGCTCGTAGGCATCGGGAATCCGCGCGCTGCGATAGGTGTCGGAAAAGTTCAGCTGCAACGGACCGCTGCGCAGCTGCATGCCCTTGTCCAGGCCTTGTTCTTTGGTCATCACGCGCAAGGAAATGCCTTCGTCCGGTTGCAGGCGGATAATCAGCTTGTTGCTGATTTGCAGGCGCTGCTCGGGGGCGAAGATGTAGTGCGACGGTTCCTTGAAGTGGATGACGATCTGCGACAGTTTCTGCGGCATGCGCTTGCCGGTACGCAAGTAAAACGGCACGCCGGCCCAGCGCCAGTTGCGGATGTCGGCACGCAGGGCGACGAAGGTTTCGGTGTCGCTCTGGGTGTTGGAATTCGGCTCTTCCAGGTAACCGGGAACCGATTTGCCTTCGCTGTAACCAGCGATGTACTGACCGCGCACGACCTGAGTGGTCAGGCCTTCCGGGCTGATCGGCGCCAGCGCCTTGAGCACTTTGACTTTCTCGTCACGAATACTGTCGGCGGACAGGTCGGCCGGCGGGTCCATGGCGATCAGGCAGAGCAGTTGCAGCAGGTGATTCTGGATCATGTCCCGCAGCTGACCGGCCTTGTCGAAATAGCCCCAGCGACCTTCGATCCCGACCTTCTCGGCCACGGTGATTTCCACGTGGGAGATGTAGTTCTGGTTCCACTGGGTTTCGAACAGGCTGTTGGCGAAACGCAGGGCGATCAGGTTCTGGACGGTCTCTTTGCCCAAATAGTGGTCGATGCGATAGGTGCGGTTCTCCGGGAAGAACTGCGCCACGGCGTCGTTGACCTTGCGCGAGGATTCCAGGTCCGAACCGATGGGTTTTTCCAGCACCACGCGGGTGTTTTCGGTCAGGCCGACCTTCGCCAGGTTCTCGCAGATCGCACCGTAAACAGCAGCCGGCGTGGCGAAGTAGGCAATCACACGCTGAGCGCTGCCAGCCATTTCGGCCAGGGCGACGTAATCGTCAGCCTTGAGAAAGTCGACATGCAGGTAGCTCAAACGTGCGAGGAAGCGTTCGACCACAGCTTCGTCCAGCTCTTTGGCACCCACGTAACGGCGCAGTTCGGAGGCGATGAACACCAGGTGTTCCTGCTGGCTGCCAGGCTCACGGGCCAGCGCGATAATGCGCGTATCCTCGTGCAAGAGGCCTGCGCCATCGAGTTGATAAAGGGCAGGAAACAGTTTGCGCAGGGCCAGATCGCCAAGGGCGCCGAACAAGGCAAAGGTGCACGGTTCAACCGTAATCGAAGGCATGATGTTTGTTCTTTTATCAAGTTAAGCTACAAATACCTTTTTTCAAGGCATCACTCAAGGGAAAATGTAGTAATAACCACAACATTTTCGCAAAATACAGATTCCGAGTGGTGGTCGGTCGGAGCCATCAGTAGGATAGGCCACCGTTACGGGCCGTATCAAAGGCCCAATTTGCATTAGCCGAACGCTTATTTGCGCTGCTGACCTAAGGAACATGAAATGGACCGCGTGCGAAATTTACTGGAACAGATCCAGAATCGCCTTGAAGACCTGAACAAGGCTGAACGCAAAGTCGCCGAAGTGATCCTGCTCAACCCACAGCAGGCCACCCGGTTCAGCATCGCCGCCCTCGCCCAGGCATCCAAGGTCAGCGAGCCGACGGTCAACCGTTTCTGCCGCTCGTTCGGCGTCAGCGGCTACCCGGAACTCAAGCTTCAGTTGGCCCAGAGTCTGGCCAGTGGCGCGGCCTATGTCAGCCGTGCGGTCGAGGCCGATGACAATCCTGAAGCTTATACGAAGAAGATTTTCGGCAGCGCCATCGCTTCTTTGGACAGTGCCTTGCAGGCGCTGGATCCGAACCTGATCAGCCGCGCCGTCGACCTGTTGATCCAGGCCCGGCAGATCCACTTCTTCGGCCTCGGCGCCTCAGCCCCGGTGGCGCTGGATGCGCAGCACAAGTTCTTCCGCTTCAACCTGGCCGTCACCGCCCATGCCGACGTGCTGATGCAGCGCATGATTGCGTCGGTGGCGCATACCGGCGAGTTGTTCGTGATCATTTCCTACACCGGCCGCACTCGTGAATTGGTGGAAGTGGCGCGTATCGCCCGTGAAAACGGCGCTTCGGTGCTCGGCTTGACCGCGGAGAACTCGCCGCTGGCCAAGGCCAGTACGTTGAGCCTGAACATTCCACTGCCGGAAGACACCGACATCTATATGCCGATGACGTCGCGGATCATTCAACTGACCGTGCTGGATGTGCTGGCGACCGGCATGACCTTGCGCCGGGGCGTGGATTTCCAGCCGCATTTGCGCAAGATCAAAGAGAGCTTGAATGCTAGCCGGTATCCGGTTGGGGATGAGTTTAACTAGCCCAGGATCTCTATTGCCTGTTCTGGCCTCTTCGCGGGCAAGCCTCGCTCCTACAGAATTTACGTCGACCACCGATTTCGCTGCCCACCGAAATCTGTAGGAGCGAGGCTTGCCCGCGAAGGCGTCAGTTGCAACACCGCGAGCTAAGCGCCAACCCTCGCTTGCAAACTCAAATGAGCCTTCTGCCCCGGCGCCAGGCTCAAACTGTCCGTCCCGCCACTCGCCGCCTCGACACACACAAACTCCGAAATCTCGTTCCAACTCACCCCCAGCAACGGCCGCGAGCCGGGATGCCAGACCACCGTGTCCGCATGGTCACCGGTATCAATACACAATTCCCGCTGCCAGGCATGGTCCTTGAGCTGCAATTCCCCGTCATGCTGGAACACCCGCTGACAGCCACCGTCGACCCTCAACTCGCCTTCCTGCTGGCAAACCTGACGGTTCAACTGGTCGTAACCCTGCGCACCGTCGAGCCCAGACAGCGCTATCTCACCGACATCACCAATACGCCAATAGGCATGCAACGCCTGACTTAATTGGCACGGCAGGCTGTCCTGATGCTCAGTGCTCAGGCGCAGATCCATGCGTTCGCCAAGGTGTGCGTGCAAGTCCACTTGCCAGTCGCAGAGTTGAAGCTGCCAATGCAGCCGCACCCCATCGTCGTCATGGCTGCTGTCGAGCAGCTTCCAGTCGATCAACCGCGCCCAGCCATGGGAAGGCCAGGCATTTTCGCTCGGATGACGGCCATACCACGGCCAGCACACCGGCACGCCGCCACGAATCGCGCCGACTTGCGGCCACTTCGCTGCGCACCAGAGCCAGGGTTTCTGGCCCTTTGGCTGGAAGTGCAGCAACTGCGCGCCCTGCCGACTGAACACCGCCTGACACAGCGGATGGTCGATCACCAGCACATCGCGCTTCTGATAGCGCTCCCACGCAAACACCGGACGTTCGCGCAAGGATTTGAAGAAGCGTTGTAGCGGATGCTCATGCATGTGCCACGGTCCTGAAAATCACCCGGGGTGCGCCGCCCCAAAAAAAAGCGGACAGCCAAGGCTGTCCGCAGAAATGCGCACATAGAGAGGAGCTTATCGCAACAGCGTTAGAACACCGACTGAATTTTCAGGCCGGCGACCAGCGCGTTATCGACTTCATCGACACCGCCCGGGTGAGTGATGTATTGCAGGTTAGGACGCACGGTCAGCCAGTTGGTAACGTGGAAGCCGTAGTTGATCTCGTAGTTGTACTCAGTGTTACGCAGCGGCGCGAACAGCGGGTCCTGATAGTCAGTGACATTGTTGGAGGCGTTGACCAGCTCTGAGTTTTTCTTCACGTCATCGTTGACATGGATACGGGCGGCACCGATACCGAAGTCATCCTTCGGACGTGCATCGAACGGGCCCTTGTACACCAGCATCAGCGACTGGTAGTTGTCGACGAAGTTGGTGTCCTTGTCGTGGAACGTCGCGTTGGCTGCGATGTTCAGACCGCGGGACGCGTCACCGTTGTGGCTGGTGAGTTGTTGCTGCGCCACGAACCAGTAACCGTGCTTGCTATCGTGGCTGCGATAGGCATTACCGCTGGTTGCTGCATCATTGCCATCGGCATCCTTACGGACGTCATCGGCATTGGCCGTGCTTTTGTAGTAACCGACACGGTATTCGCCCGGCAGGTTGCCAGGGTTAGGCAACCAGACCAGTTCGACCGGCAAGACGGTGCCCTTGGTGCCACTGCCGCTGAGCTTGAAGCCGTTGCCGTGCTCCAGTTGCGACGGGTTCTGGTTGTACGCGCCGATCTGCGCATAGAACTCAGGCGAGATGTTGTACTTCACGCGGACCGCAGCCTGCATGACCGGCCAGTTGTACCAGATGTTGGTGGCCCAGTTACCCGCTTGGGAACCGCAGAACGCCAGGTTCTGGAACTCGCAAGGGAAGGTGTTGAAGTCTTCGCCTTCGCCGAAGTAACCGGCTTTGACGTCCAGTTTGCCGTCGAGGAACTGGTGCTTGATCCACAACTGGGTCAGACGGACCATGTGGCCACGGCCGTAGACTTCCTGGGAGGAACTCAAGGTGCCGGCACGCGGGTCGCCGACACGGTCATTGGAGATGTTTTCGCCGTTACGGTTGGTGAACTGGACCTTGGCCTGGGTGTTATCCCAGCCCCAAAGCTTTTGCAGGTCCAGCGCCACGCCCAGACCAAACTGGTCGGCGTAACGCGCGGTCTTGTCGTTGTTGTAGCCACCGTGGAGGTTGCCGCCCACTTCACCGACATAGTCCATCTTGATGTCGATGCCCTGCTCGATCAGCTTGGTCCGCTCGCCCCCCCAATCACCGGTCATCCATTCGGAATCGGCGCTGAACGCGTCAGCCGCTTGCACACTACCGGCCAGCATCATGGCCGCAACGGCTGACAACTGGCAGATAAGCTGAGCGTTGTTCTTCTTCTTCATCCCTACATCCTCGTTTTATTGTTATTAACTGTTTTTATTTAACGCGGTTACATCAGGTGCGGAGAGCGACAGGCCGCTCACCGCATATCCCCCCCTGTAGGAGCCAGGCTTGCCGGCGAAGGCGTCCCTGAAATCGCCTTCGCCGGCAAGCCTGGCTCCTACAGTTTTTTATCTTCAGCGGCTTTTGAATTGGGTGACGTTGGCGCTGTGAGTCTCGGTTTTAGGCTGACCGGCCACCCCCAGGCGTTCACCGGTCTTGGCATCAAACAACAGCACTTTCGATGGATCGAATTGCAGGGTCAGGGTCTCGCCCACGTTGGGCGCGACGTCCGGTGCCAGGCGGCAACAGACTTTGGTTTCATTGAGATTGACGAACACCAAGGTGTCGGGCCCGGTCGGTTCGGTGACCTGGACTTCGGCGCGAATGGTCGGCAAACCATTGGGCTCGCCGTTCGCCAGCACGATCTGTTCCGGGCGCAGGCCGAGGATCACTTCGCGGTCTTCAAGGCCGGCGTCCTGCATGCCCATTGGCAATTCGCAGCGCGCCTGACCACTGTCGAGCAGTGCCACCAGACGGCCGTCCTTGCGCTGCAAACGCAGGGGGATGAAGTTCATCGGCGGCGAGCCGATGAAGCTCGCCACGAACAGGTTGGCCGGGTTGTTGTAGATGTCTTTCGGCGTACCAAACTGCTGGATGATCCCGTCCTTCATCACCGCCACTTTGTCGCCCAGGGTCATCGCTTCGATCTGGTCGTGGGTCACGTAGACCGTGGTGGTTTTCAGGCGCTGGTGCATCAGTTTCATTTCGGTGCGCATCTCGACACGCAGCTTGGCGTCGAGGTTGGACAGCGGTTCGTCGAACAGGTAAATCTTCGGCCGACGCGCCAGGGCACGGCCCATGGCCACGCGCTGTTGCTGACCACCGGAGAGCTGGCCGGGTTTGCGGTTGAGCAGGTGTTCGATCTGCAGCAGCTTGGACACCCGCGCCACTTCCGCTTCGATGTCGGCGGCGGGCATTTTGCGGATCGTCAAGCCAAAGGCGATGTTCTCGCGCACGCTCATGGTCGGGTACAGCGCGTAGGACTGGAACACCATGGCGATGTCGCGGTCTTTGGGGCTCATGCCGCTGACGTCCTGATCACCGATCATGATCGCGCCGCCGGTGATGGTCTCAAGGCCGGCGATGCAATTCATCAGGGTCGACTTGCCGCAACCCGAAGGCCCGACAAGAATCAGGAACTCACCGTCCTTGATCGACAGTTCGATGTTCTTGAGGGTGTCCGGCAGGCCGGGGCCATAGGTCTTGTTTACATTGCGAAGTTCGAGCGTAGCCATGATTACCCCTTGACTGCGCCGGCCGTCAGCCCGCGCACGAAATACTTGCCTGCGACCACATAGACCAGCAGGGTCGGCAGCCCGGCGATCATCGCCGCCGCCATATCAACGTTGTATTCCTTGGCCCCGGTACTGGTGTTGACCAAGTTGTTCAACGCCACCGTAATGGGTTGCGAATCACCGCTGGAGAACACCACGCCGAACAGGAAGTCGTTCCAGATCTGGGTGAACTGCCAGATCAGGCAGACCATGATGATCGGGGTGGACATCGGCAGGATGATCAAGCGGAAGATGGTGAAGAAACCGGCGCCATCGAGACGCGCCGCCTTCACCAGCGCATCGGGAACGCTGACGTAGTAGTTACGGAAGAACAGCGTGGTGAACGCCAGGCCGTAGACCACGTGCACGAACACCAGGCCCGTGGTGGTGCTGGCCAGGCCCATCTTGCCGAGGGTGAACGAGGCCGGCAGCAGGACGGTCTGGAACGGCAGGAAGCAACCGAACAGCAGCAAACCGAAGAACAACTGCGAGCCACGGAAGCGCCACATCGACAGCACGTAGCCGTTCAGCGCACCGATGGCGGTGGAGATCATCACGGCCGGGACAGTGATCTTGATCGAGTTCCAGAAATACCCGTCGACCGTGCCCCAGGCCTTGACCCAGCCAATGCCGCTGACCACGGTCGGCCAGCTCAAAAGGTTGCCGGAGTTGATGTCTTCCGGGGTCTTGAAACTGGTCAACAGCATGACCACCAGCGGTATCAGGTAAAGGAATACCGCAAGGATCAGCACGCCATAGATCGCGATGCGACTCAGGCTGATGGAAGGTTTGGCAGCGAAACTAGTCATGACGCTTGGTCCTCAGCTCGGAGTACAGGTAAGGCACGATGATTGCGAGAATCGCACCGAGCATCAGAATCGCACTGGCCGAGCCCATGCCCATCTGGCCGCGGCTGAAGGTGAAGGAATACATGAACATCGCGGGCAAGTCGGAGGAGTAACCCGGTCCGCCGGCGGTCATTGCCGCCACCAGGTCGAAACTCTTGATCGCGATGTGGGCCAGGATCATGACTGCGCTGAAGAACACCGGGCGCAGGCTGGGCAACACCACTTTCAGGTAAATGCGCGGCATGCTCGCGCCATCGATCTGGGCGGCACGGATGATCGATTGATCAACGCCACGCAAACCAGCGAGAAACATCGCCATGATGAAGCCCGAGGCTTGCCATACCGCAGCGATTACCAGGCAATACACGACGCGATCCGGGTCGATCAGCCAGTCCAGACGAAAGCCTTCCCAGCCCCAGTCACGTAGCAATTTGTCCAGGCCCATGCCCGGGTTGAGCAGCCACTTCCAGGCAGTACCGGTGACGATCATCGAGAGCGCCATCGGGTACAGGTAAATGGTGCGAATGAAACCTTCGCGACGAATACGCTGATCAAGAAACACTGCCAGCAGCACACCGATCACCAGGGTGATGCCGATGAACATGCCGCCGAAAACCGCCAGGTTCTTGCTCGCTACCCACCAACGGTCGTTGTCGAACAGCCGCTGGTACTGTGCCAGACCCGCCCATTTGTAAGTCGGCAGGAAGGTCGACGTGGTGAACGACAGGATGAACGTCCACAGGATATAGCCATAGAAGCCCACCAGGACGATGAACATGCTGGGCGCCAGCACCAGTTTGGGGAGCCAGCGCTGCAGTGCATCGAACGGCGAGGCCTTGCTGAACACAGCAACAGAACTCATGGGGAAATCCCGTACGAAGAGAAAAGGATTACAAGCGCTTTCCCTTGTGGGAGCGAGCTTGCCCGCGAGGGCGTCGTGTCAGTTGATACATCTGTTACCTGACACACCGCTTTCGCGAGCAAGCCCGCTCCCACAGGGGCCTGCGCGGCTAACGGTTACTTGGCAGCTTTGACGGCAGTGCCCAGTTGCTTGGCGGCAGTCGCAGGATCGGCTTTCGGATCGTTGATGAAGTTGGTCACCACATCAAAGAACGCGCCTTGCACCGCCAACGTGGTCGCCATGTTGTGCGCCATGCTCGGTTGCAGGCCGCCGGACTTGGCGTCCGCCAGGAAGTCCTTGGCAGCGGTCTGGGCGCAGGAGTCGAAACCGTACTTGCCCATGTCGCTCAGCATGTCGATTCGAACCGGAATCGAGCCCTTGTTGATGCTGAAGACTTTCTGGAAGTTCTCACCCAGCACGACCTTGGCAATGTCCTGCTGAGCGGCAGCAGTGCCCTTGTCTTTCTGCTTGAACACGGCCAGGGAGTCGATGTTGTAGGTGAAGGCCTTGTCGGTGCCCGGGAAGGCTACGCACTCGTAGTCCTTGCCAGCGACTTTCTTGGCCGCTGTCCACTCGCTCTTGGCCCAGTCACCCATGATCTGCATGCCGGCCTTGCCGTTGATGACCTTGGCCGCTTCCAGGTTCCAGTCCTGGCCCTTGCCGTCGGCGTCCATGTAGGTCGCGACTTTCTTCAGTTCGGTCAGCGCCTTGACCATTTCAGGACCGGTCAGTGCAGCGTTGTCCAGGTCTACCAGAGCTTTCTTGTAGCCGTCGACGCCCATGACCGAAAGGACCACCGCTTCGAACACGGTGCTGTCCTGCCAAGGCTGGCCGCCGTGGGCAAGGGCAATGAAGCCCGCTGCCTTGAGCTTGTCACCGGCTGCGTAGAATTCCTCAAGGGTGGTTGGCGCTTTCTCGATGCCGGCTTTCTTGAAGACTTCCGGGTTGATCCACAGCCAGTTGACGCGGTGAATGTTCACCGGCACGGCCACGTAGTCACCCTCATACTTCACGGTATCGGAGACTTTCTTGTCGAGCAGGCTGTCCCACTTCTCTGTTTTGGCAGCGTCTTTCAAGACGTCGGTGTCGAGCAGACCGGTAGACGCCCATTCCTGAATGTCCGGGCCTTTGATCTGCGCTACGCCCGGCGGGTTACCGGCAACGGCGCGGCTTTTGAGTACGGTCATGGCCGTAGCACCGCCACCACCGGCGACTGCACCGTCCTTCCAGGTGAAACCGTCTTTTTCGACTTGGGCCTTGAGGACATCGACGGCAGCTTTTTCGCCACCAGAGGTCCACCAGTGAACGACTTCTACCGAACCTTTGGAATCGGCGGCAAGCGCACTGACAGGGAATGCAGAAACAGGGAGCAATGAGGCAAGAGAAATGACAGTAGCGAGGCGAGAAATCGCATTCATCTAGAATTACCTTTCTTGTTGTTATGCATGCAAGTCTGGTGCTTGCGCTGCATAGGATTTTAAACAGGAGTTATCCCCTCGCAGGTAACGAAGGGACGCTTAAATGTCACCACATGGTTACACAGGAGCGCTCTGGGACTTCTGCCCCAAGGCAGTCGCCATGCTCGGAGCCAACGGCAGGCGCGGAATCAGAACGGCTTGCCAAGCGTGATACAGATCGGGTTTGCCGGCCCAGATATCGGCGCTCGGGCGGTTTTGCGGATCGAGTTCATGGTGCCAACTGCCATCGCAGCGGTCGATGAAATGACTGTCACAGAATTCCCAGAACAGTCGGTACCAGGTTTCGTATTGCTCGTCGCCCGTGCGTTTAAGCAGCGCGCTGGCGGCAGCGCTGGCTTCGCAATGGGTCCAGTGCAAGCGATGACGAACCACCGCTCGATTATCCCAGTCCAGGGTGTAGACAATCCCGGGCAGCCCGTCGACATCCCAGCCGTGACGGCAATTGTGATCGAAGAGTTTCTGCGCGTCGGTGGCCAGCCAACCCGGCGTGAGCATCCCGGCCTGAACCCGCGCGGCTTCGAGGTGCAGCAACAGCCGCGCCCATTCGAAACCGTGACCTGGCGTGGTGCCGTAGGGGCGGAAGCCGTCGGCCGGGTTGTCATGGTTGTACTCGCGCAGCGGTTGCCAGTCGCGATCGAAATGCTCGACCACCAGGTAATCGTTGGCGGCAGCGTGAACATGAATCACTCGTTCAACGATGCGTTGAGCGCGGCACAGCCAGCGGTTGTCTTCGGTGACATCGGCCAAGGCGAGAAAGGCTTCGGTGGCGTGCATGTTGCTGTTGGCGCCGCGGTAGGCTTCTTCGCCGCTCCAGTCGCGATCAAAGGATTCGCGCATGGCACCCTCCTCCTCGCTCCAGAAGTGCGTGTCGATGATATTTATCGCATCGTCGAGCAACGCTTGTGCACCAGGGCGCCGGGCGACCACTGCGGAACTGGCGGCCAGCGCAACGAAGGCATGCAGGTAAGCGGCCTTACCGGTGTTGCCGTCGCGATGATGGGCGACTGCAAACCAGCCACCGTGTTCGGCATCGCGTAACGGGCCGCTGAGCGCTTTTATGCCGTGATCGACCAGCTCGGCAAAACCCGGCAAGCCCTGGATGTGCGCCATGGCGAAGCTGTGGGTCATGCGTGCGGTGTTCATGGTTTCGGCTTGGGCGTTGGCCGCCAGGCGGCCCTTTTCGTCGAGATTGCCGAAGCCTTCGGCAAGCTTTGAAGCCTTGGCAAACGCCAGCAGGCGCAAGCCTTCGGCGGCGAGCCATTGCTGGTGGGCAGGTGCGTTGAGCCAACTGCTGAAAGCAGGTTGGAAGGTGTCCATGGGGTGCCTTTTTTGTTGTTATGACTGGGGGCAGTCTAAACAACGGGCGGGGGCGGGCTTGTAACGAAGGGGGCGAGTTATGTCACTGGATTGTGACATTCACCCCGATTCTGTGGCGAGTGATGACCTGTGGTGAGGGGATTTATCCCCGTTCGGCTGCGAAGCAGTCGTAAAAAACTGCCACCTCTTTTCTTCAGGTAAACCGCGGTGACTGTTTTGGGAGCGCTTCGCACTCCAACGGGGATAAATCCCCTCGCCACAGCTAATCAACACTACGCGGCAACTGCAACGTCACACGCAACCCGCCTTCACGCAGGTTTTGCAGGCTGACCTCACCGCCATGGCTGTGCGCAATGTTGCGCGCAATCCCCAGGCCCAAGCCATAACCCTGCTGCTGCCCGGCCAGCCGGAAGTGCGGCTCGAACACCTGCTCCATCCGCTGCTCCGGCACGCCCGGCCCTTCATCATCGACATGCAGGATGAAGGCGCTCTCGTCGTCATCGATATGCAAATGTGCGTTCTGCCCATACTTCAACGCGTTGTCGATCAGGTTGCCGATGCAACGCTTGAGCGCCAGCGGTTTGCCCGGGTACGCCGCCAGCGCCCGGCCCTGCTGAGTCACACGACCATTGCCGTTGGGCGCCAGATACGGCTCCACCAGACAGTCGAGCACATGATTGAGGTCCACCGGCTCGATGTTTTCGTGGATGTCAGTGTCTTTCACGCATTGCAGCGCGCCTTTGACCAGCAGCTCCAATTCATCCAGATCGCGGCCGAACTTGGCTTGCAGCTGTTCGTCTTCGAGCAATTCGACCCGCAGCCGCAGCCGGGTGATCGGCGTGCGCAAGTCGTGGGAGATGGCGCTGAACAACTGGCTGCGCTCGGTCAGGTAGCGGCTGATGCGTTCGCGCATCGCATTGAAGGCGCGGCCCACTTCGACCACTTCACTGCCGCCGCCCTCGGCCATCGGCTCGACTTCGGCACCGAGAGACATGTCCCGCGCCGCCCGCGCCAAACGCTTGAGCGGACGGCTCTGCCAGTGCACCAGCAGGCCGATGAACAACAGCAAGAAACCGCTGGTGAGGACGATGAACCAGACTTGCTGCGCCGGCAGGCCTTGCTCTTCAAGACTGGTGTAAGGCTCGGGCAAGAGCGAGGCGATGTACAGCCACTCGCCCGGCGCCATTTGGATTTGCGTGACCAGCACGGGCGGGTTCACCGGCTCCAGGGTGAGCGCGTAATGCGCCCATGAGCGCGGCAATTCATCGAGTTTCAGCCCGCTGTTGAAGATCCGCAGGTCTTCGGGGCTGACGAAGGTCACCGAAATATCCGTGTCTTGGCCGAGAGACTCGCGCAACACCTGGTCCACCGCCTTGAGCACGGCTTCCTTGCGCGGGGTGATAGGCAGCACTTCCATGCCCAAGGGCTTGTCGTTGAGCGTCACCACGAAACGGGTGCCGCCCATGCTGCGCAATTGATCGAGCACCAATGGACGAAATGCGACCGGCAGCGAGCGAAAGTAACTGACGCTGGCCGTCATCGAATGGGCGAGGCTGCGGGCACTGGTGACCAGGCCTTCGAGCTGGGTGGCGCGCAGTTGCGACACCCAGATCACGCTCGACAACGTCTGCGCGAACAACACGGCCAACAGAGTCAGCAGCAACATGCGCCCGAGCAGCGAACGCGGCACCGGCACGCGAGCGGCGAGCGTGCGGAAAAACTCAGTGGCCATTGCTGGCAACCACATTGGCTGCCAGTTGGTAGCCGCTGCCGCGCACGGTACGGATCAGTCGCGGCGGCTTTTCGGTATCGCGCAGACGCTGACGCAAACGGCTGACCGCCATGTCGACGATGCGATCAAGCGGCATCAAATCGCGGCCTCGGGTGGCGTTGCCGATGGTGTCGCGATCGAGGATTTCCTGAGGATGATCGAGAAACAGTTTCAGCAGCGCAAAATCGGCGCCTGAGAGAATCACTTCTTCACCGTCGATGTGGAACAACCGGTGACTGACCATGTCCAGCCGCCAGTCGTCGAACGCCAGCACTTCACCGCCGGAGCGCTCCTGACCGAACTGGGCGCGGCGCAAAAGGGCCTTGATGCGTGCCTGCAATTCACGGGGGCTGAAGGGTTTGCCGAGGTAATCGTCGGCGCCCAGCTCCAGGCCGATAACGCGGTCGGCCTCGTCGGAGCTGGCGGTGAGCATGATGATCGGCACCTGCGCCTGGCGCGGGTGCTGGCGAATCCAGCGGCAGAGGCTGAAACCGTCTTCGTCCGGCAGCATCACGTCGAGGATCACCAGATCGCTCGGCGCTTCATTCATCGCTTGGCGAAAGCCTGCGCCATCGGGCGTGGTACGGACCTGGAAACCGGCGCGGGTCAGGTAGGTGTCCAGCAACTCGCGTATCTCTTGATCGTCATCGACCAACAAAATCGACCTGACTGAGCTCACGGGGCGGCGTCCTTGTTGTTGGAATTGGGCGGATTATGCCTGATCGTGCGTAAATCTATGTTGTCTGTTCCGGCCTCTTCGCGGGCAAGCCACGCTCCTACAGGATTTACGCGGACCTTGTAGGAGCGAGGCTTGCCCGCGAATGAGTCGACTCGGTCTTAAGCCTGATCGAGAGCCACACCCGCGCCAACAAGGCCAGAATACGGCGCCGTCACCAGCCACACGGGGATGCCTTTGAAGTAATCGCTCATGCAGCCTTTGTCGACGAAGCATCGGGCGAAACCGCTTTCGACGAAGAAATCGGCAAACCGTGGAATCACCCCGCCGACGATGTACACGCCACCGCGTCCACCTGTGGTCAGCACGTTATTGCCAGCCACACGGCCGAGCCAGCAGCAAAACTGCTCCAGCACTTCCAGCGCAATCGGATCGCCGGCCAGACCGGCAGCGGTAATCGACTCCGGGGTATCGAGCACCGGCTCATGGCCGTCCACCGCACAAATCGCCCGGTAGACCCGAGGCAAACCGCTGCCGCTCAACGCGGTTTCAGCGCTGACATGCCCGATCTCATTGAAGATGTGTTGCCACAGTTGCGTTTCACGCGGGCTGCTCAAGGGCAAATCGACGTGACCGCCCTCCCCCGGCAATGCGGCGAAACGGCCTTCGCCCAGGTCCAGCAACGTGCCAACACCCAGGCCTGTGCCCGGACCGATCACCACGGCAGGGCGCAACGGTTCCGGCGTGCCTTCGCAGACCACCCGAAACTCGTCCGGCTGCAAACGGGTCATGCCCAGCGCCATCGCCGAGAAATCATTGACCAGCAACAATTGTTCGACCTGCAAGGTCTTGCAGAAACCCTTGCGGCTGAGCCGCCAGTGGTTGTTGGTGAACTTGAATTCGTCACCGCTCACCGGGCCGGCCACCGACAGGCACACCGAGCCGATCGAACCCAACGCCAGGCCAAGCCCGCTCAGGTAGAGGGCAATCGCCTCTTCCGGGCTGGCGTGGTCGGCTGTTGCCAGCACCTGGATCGCTTCCAGCTGCTGGTTTTTCCACAACGCGAAACGTGCGTTGGTCCCACCGATGTCACCGACCAAAGCCAGTTTCAATTAAGCGTCTCCAGGGCAGAAGTAAAGGCGCTGGCGCCCTGCTCTGCGGAGCTGAAGGCCATGCGCATGAAACCAAACAGTTCGCGCCCGCTGCCAATGTTATTGCCCAACAAGCCCTTGGCCGGGGTGCGCGCTGCGAATTCTTCGGCGTCCACCTTAAGCTCCAGGGTGCCTTTGACGCCATCGACGCGGATGATATCGCCCTCTTGCACCCGCGCAAGAGCGCCGCCGACATAAGCTTCGGGACTGACATGAATCGCCGCCGGGATTTTCCCCGACGCGCCGGACATGCGCCCGTCAGTCACCAGCGCCACTTTGAAGCCGCGATCCTGCAGCACGCCGAGGAACGGCGTCATCTTGTGCAGTTCCGGCATGCCATTGGAACGCGGACCCTGGAAGCGCATCACCGCAACAAAATCCTTCTCCAGCAAACCGGCCTTGAACGCATCGGCCAAATCCTGCTGATCCTGGAACACCATCGCCGGCGCTTCGACGATCTGGTTTTCCAAAGCGACGGCGGAGACTTTCATCACACCGCGACCGAGATTGCCTTCCATTACGCGCAGTCCGCCTTCTGGCGAAAACGCACGCGAAACCGGGCGCAGGATGGTTTCATCGAGGCTGTCGGTCACGCCTTCGCGCCAGACCAGTTCGCCGTTATCGAGGAACGGTTCCTGGGTGTAACGGCTCAGGCCATGGCCGAGCACGGTGTTGACGTTTTCGTGCAGCAAGCCGGCTTCCAGCAGTTCGCGGATCAGGAACGACATGCCGCCCGCCGCCTGGAAGTGGTTGATGTCGGCTTTGCCGTTCGGGTAGACGTGGCTCAGGGTCGGCACGACTTCGGAGAGGTCGGCCATGTCCTGCCAGGTCAGTTGAATACCGGCAGCCATCGCGATGGCCGGCATGTGCAGGGTGTGGTTGGTCGAGCCGCCAGTCGCGTTCAGCGCCACGATAGAGTTGACCAGCGAACGCTCATCGACGATTTCACCGATCGGCATGAAGTTGCCATTTTGCTTGGTCAGGCGCGTGACCTGATGCGCCGCTTCGCGGGTCAGGGCATCGCGCAGCGGGGTGTTCGGGTTGACGAAAGAAGAGCCCGGCAAGTGCAGACCCATGACTTCCATCAGCAGCTGGTTGGTGTTGGCGGTGCCGTAAAAAGTGCAGGTGCCGGGGCTGTGGTAGGAATTCATTTCCGATTCCAGCAGCTCCTCGCGGCTGGCCTTGCCTTCGGCATAGCGCTGGCGCACATCGGCTTTCTGCTTGTTGGAAATGCCGGAGACCATCGGTCCACCCGGTACGAAGATCATCGGCAGATGACCGAAGCGCAACGCGCCCATCATCAGGCCCGGCACGATCTTGTCGCAGATGCCGAGCATCAGCGCGCCATCGAACATGTTGTGGGAAAGTGCCACGGCGGTGGACAGCGCGATCACTTCGCGGCTTGGCAGGCTCAGTTCCATGCCCGGCTCGCCCTGGGTCACCCCATCGCACATCGCAGGAGTGCCGCCGGCGAACTGGCCGACAGAGCCGATCTCGCGCAGGGCTTTTTTGATCTGTTCAGGGAAGACTTCGTACGGCTGATGCGCCGAGAGCATGTCGTTATATGACGAAACAATCGCAATGTTGGCGGAGTTCATCATCCGCAGGCTGTTCTTGTCTTCGGTGCCGCAACCGGCCACACCGTGGGCGAAGTTGGCGCATTGCAGCTTGCCGCGCATCGGACCGTCGCTGGCTGCACCGCGAATGAGCGCAAGGTAAGCCTCGCGGGTTGCACGGCTGCGGGCGATAAGCCGTTCGGTGACCTCAATTACGCGGGGATGCATGTGTAGAACTCCAGGCTAACGGATGTGGCGACCTGATTGTCTATGCTGAGCAAGCGCCGGTGTCGATGGGATGACAGACGGTTTTCTTGATCGGTCGGACCAGTTGATTCAGGTCACTCGTTGTAGATTGAACAAAATATTGCCATTAAAAAGGCTTGTTTTCTATTTTTATGCGAATAATCTTGTAATTCCAACAACAAAACGACGGCGACCCTGTTAAATGACTCTTCGAATCGCAATCAATGGTTTTGGCCGAATTGGCCGTAACGTCCTCCGCGCACTGTATACCCAAGGCTATCGCCAAGACTTGCAGATCGTTGCCATCAATGACCTGGGCGACAGCGCGATGAACGCTCATCTGCTCAAGTACGACACTGTTCACGGCACGTTCGACGCCGATGTCCAGCACGATCAGGAAAGCCTGACCGTCAACGGCGACCGTATCGCCGTCAGCGCCATTCGCAACCCGGCCGAGCTACCCTGGGCCGCGGAAAAGATTGATGTCGTGTTCGAATGCACCGGTCTGTTCACCGACCGTGCCAAAGCCGCCGCGCATATTACGGCCGGCGCGCGCAAAGTGATTATTTCGGCCCCAGCCAAAGGCGCCGACGCCACCGTGGTTTACGGGGTTAACCACGACATTCTGCGCCAATCGCACCAGATCATTTCCAACGCGTCGTGCACCACCAACTGCCTGGCCCCGGTGGCTCAAGTGCTGCACCGCGAACTGGGGATCGAAAGCGGTCTGATGACCACGATCCACGCCTACACCAACGACCAGAACCTGACCGACGTCTACCACACCGACCCGTACCGCGCCCGCTCGGCCACCCAGAACATGATCCCGAGCAAGACCGGCGCCGCTGAAGCGGTCGGCCTGGTGCTACCGGAACTGGCAGGCAAACTGACCGGCATGGCGGTGCGTGTTCCGGTGATCAATGTGTCGCTGGTGGACCTGACCGTGCAGCTCAAGCGCGAAGCGTCGGCCGATGAAGTGAACGCGCTGCTCAAAGAAGCCAGCCAGCATTCGAAAATTCTCGGCTACAACACCCTGCCGCTGGTCTCCAGCGACTTCAACCACAACCCGCTGTCATCGATCTTCGACGCCAACCACACCAAGTCCAGCGGCAAGCTGCTCAAGGTACTGGCCTGGTACGACAACGAGTGGGGCTTCTCCAACCGCATGCTCGATAACTGCCTGGCGCTGTGCAACGCAGAGTGACCCGAGACCGTGTGGCACATTCCCTGTGGGAGCGAGCTTGCTCGCGATGAGGGCGTTTCAGTCGACGTTGATGTTTGCTGATACACCGCTATCGTCGGAACGCCGCCCGGAGCAAGCTCGCTCCCACAGGGTTTGATGTGCATTACAGGTAACTCACAAATCAGCACTTGACCACTCGAGCGGATGATAAGCATTATCATTCGCTCGAAATGGATCAGGTTCTCCCGTGAGTCAATCTCGCTTCAATCACGTCTTCATCGCCCAGCGAGTTTCTCTGCTGCGCACGCTGGAGCGGATGGTCAACAATCACAGCACCGCCGAGGACCTCTTACAGGAGACCTACCTGCGAGTGACCCGGGCGCTCAGTGAACGGGCCATCGATCACCTTGAACCCTTCGTTTTCCAGACCGCCCGCAACCTGGCGCTGGACCATTTGCGCGCGCGGCGCATTCAGTCGCGCACGATGCTCGACGACGTGCCACTGGACGTGGTGGAAAGCGTTGCCGCCCCCGCCAGCAGTGCCGAGGATGCTGCCCATGCCGAACAATTGCTGGAGCGTTTGAACGTGAGCCTCAGTGAACTCAGCCATCGGCAGCAGCAGATTTTCATCCTCAGCCGGCTGCACGGGCACAGTTATCTGGAGATCGCCGAAAAGCTCAACGTCTCTTTGAGTACCGTGCAGAAAGAACTGAAGCTGATCATGGCGATCTGCATCGGCGTTGCCGAACGGTTAAACGGCGATTGAGTCTGTAGGTTTACTCTCTACCTGCCGGGATCGACTGCGCTGACCCTCGGGCTTTGCTAACCTTGCCCACTTTCAAGCTTCACTCATAAAACAGCCGTGCACAGACACTGCCGAGGAAACACCGTGACGGACACGCTTTCAGTGCCTCCCCCCGCCCCCCCTCCGCCCTCCCCGGCGCAGGATGCCGCAAGCGCGATGGACCAGGCTCTGGACTGGCTGATCGTGCTGGGCAGTCCGAGCGAGGAACAGACCCGACAGTTTCATGACTGGCTGGCCGCCGATCCGTTGCATGCCCAAGCGTTCACCAAGGCTCAGGCGATCTGGGATGGTCCGCAAGTGGTGCAATGCGCAAAAAGCCTGGCCGCCCGGCCGACGAAAGTGACGGTCCTGTCGCGCCTGCGTCCGCACTGGAAACCGCTCGCCACGGCTGCCGTGCTGATCCTCGGTTTGTTCAGTTTCAGCAACCTGCCGATGCGCCTCCAGGCCGATCACTTGACCGTGGTCGGTGAACGCCAGCGCCTGCAACTGGAGGACGGCTCGAAAGTCCTGCTCAATACCAACTCGGCGTTTTCCAGCACCATCAACGATCAACAGCGCGTGGCCCGGCTGTATCAGGGCGAGGCTTTTTTCGAGGTGCCGGCCAATCGCGGCCAGCCACTGGAAATCGATGCCGGACCGGTCAAGGCCAGCGTGCGCGATACCGCGTTTGCCGTGCGCTATCTGGATGGCGTGGCACAGGTTCGGGTGCAGCGTGGCGATGTCGATCTGCGGGCCACCCGCGACGATGCCCGGGTGCGACTGTCTGCCGGCGAAAGCATCCGCATCGGCCCCAACGGTTTCGACCGCCCGGCCAAGCTCGATGCTGCCACGGACCTGGCGTGGGTCCAGGGCCGACTGGTGTTCGAGAACTGCCCGCTGAGCCAGGTGCTGGCGGAACTGCGCCGTTATTATCCGGGCTGGATCATCAACAACAACGAGCAGCTGGCCGACGTCGCCGTGACCGGCAATTACCGGCTCGACCAACCGCTGGACGTGGTCCGCTCCCTGGCTCACATCACCTCGGCACGCCTTCAGGAATTCCCCGCTATGGTGATCTTGAACTAAATGAGAATTATTTTTACTCGATAGCTGAAGCTCGTTCGTCTCGTTATAGCCAATGCAATTGATTCGCATCTCGACATGCCAATCAGCACCTATAAAGATTCGTGCGACACGGAGCGCTATCGATGTCCTCTCGCCATACCCGCCAGTCCTCTTTACCTTCCCGCGTGTTGTCGCTGCTGACGGCCGCCATCCTGATGGCCGGCAGCGCACCGCTGATGGCCGCCACTGCCGCCGGGCAGCCGACCCGCAACATGGGCGATTACTCGTTTGCCATCCCGCAGCAGTCGCTGGTCTCGGCACTGAATGCCTTTACGGCGGTGACAGGCTGGCAAGTCGGCTTGCCCGCCGAACTGGCGGACGGTGTGGCCTCGCCGGGTGTGCGCGGTTCGTTGCCGCCGGAAAAAGCCCTCGATCGCCTGTTGGTGGGGACCAACCTGAGCTATCGCAAACTGGGCAGTAACAACATCGTGCTGGAAAAGCGCAGCAACAGTAACGCGCTCAACCTGGATCAGGTGACCATCAGCGCCACCCGTAATGAACAGGACGTGAGCAGCGTGCCGAGCACGGTAACGGTCCAGACCCGCGAAGACCTGGACCGCAACAACGTCAATAACATCAAGGATCTGGTGCGCTACGAACCGGGCGTATCGGTGGGCGGCGCGGGCCAGCGTTCGGGTCTCACGGGTTACAACATCCGCGGCATCGACGGTGACCGCGTCCTGACCCAGATCGACGGCGTGCAAGTGCCCGACAGTTTCTTCAACGGCCCCTACGCCCAGACCAACCGCAACTACGTCGACCCCGAGATCGTCAAACGCGTGGAAATCCTGCGTGGCCCGGCGTCGGTGCTTTACGGCAGCAACGCCATCGGCGGCGCGGTCAGCTACTACACGCTGGACCCGGACGACATCATCAAACCGGGCAAGGACGTCGGCGCACGTCTGAAAACCGGTTACAGCTCGGCGGATGACAGCTGGCTGACCTCCGGCACGGTCGCCGGTCGCACCGGCGACTTCGACGGCTTGCTGCACCTGAGCCAACGCAACGGTCATGAAACCGAATCCTACGGCGAAACCGGCGGCATCGGCCTGAACCGCACCGAAGCCAACCCCGAGGACGTGCGCACCACCAACGTGCTGGCCAAACTGGGCTGGGACTATGCCGCCGACGCACGCTTCGGCCTGACCTACGAGCACTACAAGGACGACCGCGACACCAATCAATTGAGCGCAGTCGGCGGCCCGTTCAACGCGGGACGCGGTTTCGGCTTCTATAAATCCCGCACCGGCAACGACACGGTCACCCGCGAACGCTTCGGCCTGGAGCACAGCTTTGGCCTGGACAGTCTGCTGGCCGACAACATCAAGTGGTCGCTGAACTACCAGATCGCCAAGACCGACCAGAGCACCGAAGAAATCTACGCGCCGTCGCGTACCGTGTTGCGTAACCGTGATACCAATTACAAGGATCGCCAATGGGTGTTCGATGCCCAGGCTGACAAGTCGTTCGCCATCGCCGACACCGATCACCTTGTCACCTATGGCACCACCATCAAGCAGGACAAAGTCACCGGCCTGCGTACCGGCAGCGGCACTTGCCTGACGGTGGCCGGTGCTTGCCGGGTCATCGGTGCGCCGAGTGCCGCCGACACCCTGAAACCGGCCAGCGACTTCCCGGACCCGACCATCAACAGCTACAGCCTGTTCGCCCAGGATCAGATCAGCTGGGGCAACTGGACCTTCCTGCCCGGCGCGCGCTACGACTACACCGAACTCAAGCCGCACATCACCGACGAGTTCCTGGCCACCGCCGACCAGAGCGGCAACGGCGTGGTGAGCGACAGCACTAAAACCTGGCATCGTCTGTCGCCAAAATTCGGCACCACTTACAGCTTCAACGACAACTACACCTGGTACGGCCAATACGCCGAAGGCTTCCGCACGCCGACCGCCAAGGCTTTGTATGGTCGTTTCGAAAACCTGGCGGGCGGCTATCAGGTCGCGCCCAATCCGGACCTGGAACCGGAAAAGAGCAAGAGCTATGAAACCGGCCTGCGCGGTCAATTCGACGCAGGCACGTTCGATGTGGCGGTGTTCTACAACAAATACCGCGACTTTATCGACGAGAACGCCATCACCCCCGGCTACACCGAAACCACATTCCAGAGCAATAACATTGCCCACGCCACCATCAAAGGCGTGGAGCTCAAGGGTCGCCTGAACCTCGACAGTTTCGGCGCCCCGACCGGCCTCTATACCCAAGGCTCGGTGGCCTACCTCTACGGCCGCAACGATGACAACGGTCAGCCGCTGAACAGCATCAACCCGTTGACCGGCGTGTTCGGCCTCGGCTACGACCAGGATAACTACGGCGCGCTGTTGAGCTGGACCCTGGTCAAACGCAAGACCCGCGTCGACAGCACCAGCTTCAAAACCCCGGACGGCACCAGCACCCAGTTCAAGACACCGGGTTATGGCGTGCTCGACCTGGCCGGTTTCTACAAGGTGACCGACGACGTGACCGTCAACGCCGGCCTGTACAACCTGACCAACAAGAAATACTGGCAGTGGGATGACGTGCGCGGTTACGACAGCGTCGGCGAGGCCTCGGTGACGCAACCGGCCAACCTCGATCGCCTGACCCAACCGGGCCGCAACTTCGCGATCAATCTGGTCTGGGATATCTGACCCTGATCACTTCACTGCGCCGCTTTTATAGAAGTGGTGCAGTGAGGTTTTTTTACTGTCCTGCACCTTCTAATTCGTCTCGTTACCAAGCGCCTCTTTTTCTCAAGGATTTCTCATGACCACTCAGGACACTGCTCAACGCCCTGCTCTGCGTTCGCAACGCTTGAACCAGATCACCAACGAGCCTCACACCAAACTCGATGCCTTGGTAAAAGCTCACGCCCCGTTCGAAACCCAGGCCAATTTCGCCCGTTTCGTGGTGGCGCAGTATCTGTTCCAGTCGGAACTGGTGTCGCTGTACAACGATGCCGAGCTGACGGGTGTGATCCCGGACTTGTCGGCGCGTTGCCGGGCCGAAGCGGCCAAGGCTGACCTGGCGGATCTGGACACTGAAGTGCCGGCACCGGTGGCTGGCGCGGTGAGTAACCCGAGCAAAGCCGAAGCGCTGGGTTGGCTGTTCGTTTCCGAAGGTTCGAAGCTCGGCGCAGCGTTCCTGATCAAGCGTGCTGTCGGTCTGGGCCTGAGCGAAACGTTTGGCGCCCGCCACCTCGGCGAACCGGCCGGCGGCCGCGCAGAAGGCTGGAAAAGCTTCGTCAAAACCCTGGACTCGTTGGCGTTCAGCGCTCAGGAAGAAGCTGAAATCGAGCAAGCGGCTGTCGATGCATTCAACCGCTTCACCGTGTTGCTGGAACAGGCTTACACCACAGAACTCGCCTGACATGCTTTTCGTAGGAGCGAGGCTTGCCCGCGAAGAACGATAACGCGGTCTGTCTGAAAATCCGCGGCGCTTTCTTCGCGGGCAAGCCTCGCTCCTACAAATCAACCGTAGACCCTATGAGCCACACTTCAACACTCGTCCGCCTCCTCTTCGGCCTGCTGGCCTATGTCAGCCTGGGCATCGGTCTGATCGCCATCGTCATCCCCGGCCTGCCGACCACCGAGTTCATCCTGCTCGCCGCCTGGGCCGCGACCAAGAGTTCGCCGCGCCTGAGTGCCTGGCTGGAAAACCATCGGCTGTTCGGGCCGATCCTCTGCAACTGGCGCAACGGCAAAATCATCGCGCGTCGAGCCAAGGTCAGTGCCACCGTGAGCATGCTGCTGTGTGCCGGGTTGATGCTGGTGATGCTCGATCATGGCTGGCCGATCTACCTGGCCATTGCGGGCATGAGCCTGGGTAATCTGTGGATCTGGTCGCGACCGGAATCACTGTCGCGACCCTCCTGATTCCAACACGATTTTTCCCCGTTTTAATCCGCTTTGCGGCAAATTTTCCCGCGCAAACGTTTAACCATGACCGTTCGTCGGAGCCACCATCATGCATCCTCGCCCCACGCCGATGTGCAGTGAATGGCGCTGAATGGATTTGGCGAACCGGGTCGACCTCGACTCACAGCCAACACTTCATCCCTTCGCGAGTTCGCCCTATGTTCGACTCTCTCTCCATCCGCCTGAAAATCGTCTTGCTGTCCGGCCTGTGCCTGCTGGGCGTGGTCGTGCTGATCGTCAGCATGAACTTCCACCAGACCAATCAGAACGATGAACTGGTCAGCGCCGCCAGCAGCAAGATGCTCACCGCCAGCGTGCAGGACCTGCTTGAGGCCAAGGCCGCCGAACAAGCGGTGCGGGTGCAGAAGACCTTCGGTGAAAGTTTGCTGGTGGTAACTGCCCTGGCGGACCAGATCAAGGACATGCGCACCCTGGCCGCCAAGCGCTCGCTTGAGGCCGGTGTCCTGCGTGAAGAGCTGAACCAGAGCCTGAAAACCGCTTTCGAGCGCAACAGCAAGGTGCTAGGGATCTGGCTGGCGTTCGAGCCCAATGGCCTCGACGGCAAGGACAGCGAGTTCACCAATGACGCGGCTCGCCAGTCCAACGAAGCCGGTCGTTTCGCCAGTTACTGGAGCCGCGCCGGTGGTGCCGGGATCAACACGGTCATGGTCGAAGACGACATGACCAAAACCACCTTGAGCCTCAGCGGTACGCCTTACAACAGCTGGTACACCTGCCCTCGCGACAGCAAGCGCACTTGCTTGCTGGACCCGTATGCCGACACCGTCGGCGGCAAGGAAATGCTGATGACCACCATTTCCGTACCGCTTCTGGTGGACGGTAAATCCATCGGCGTGGTCGGTGTCGACATCGCGCTCGACGCTCTGCAGGCAGCCGCTGTCGATTCCCAGCGTGATCTGTTCAACAACGCCGGGCACATGCTGATCGTCTCCGGCAGCGGCGTGCTCGCCGGTTACAGCGTTGACGCGAGCAAGGTCGGCAAAAGCATCGGCGACACGCTGGGCGCGGATGGCAAGGAAGTCCTGCAATTGCTCAGCGGCGGCGCACCGAAGATTCTCGAACAAGGCGACTTGATCCGTGCGGTGTACCCGGTCAGTCCGATTGCCGACTCCAAAGCCTGGGGCGTAGTGATCGACCTGCCCAAACACGTGCTGCTGGCCGATTCGGTCAAACTGCAAGCGGTACTCGATGAAGCCCAGCAAAGCGGCACGATCAAAGCGGTGCTGGTGGCTGTCGCGGCCGGCCTGGTCGGTCTTTTGCTGATCTGGCTCACCGCCTCGGGCGTGACCCGGCCGATCAACAGCGTTGCCGAAATGCTCAAGGCAATTGCCAGCGGCGACGGCGACCTGACGCAGCGTCTGCACTACAGCAAGAAGGACGAACTGGGTGAACTGGTCAGCTGGTTCAACCGTTTCCTCGACAAGCTGCAACCGACCATCGCGCAGATCAAACAAAGCATCACCGACGCCCGTGGCACCGCCGACCAGTCTTCGGAAATCGCCCGTCAGACCAGCGAAGGCATGCAGGTGCAGTTCCGCGAAATCGACCAGGTCGCCACCGCCTCCAACGAAATGAGCGCCACCGCCCACGACGTCGCCAACAGCGCGTCAAATGCCGCCAATGCCGCTAAAGGTGCCGATCAATCGGCTCGCGACGGCATGTCGATCATCGAACGCAGCACCCGCGACATCAATCAACTGGCCGACGAAGTCAGCAAGGCCGTGACCGAAGTCGAAGCGCTGGCGGTCAACAGCGAGCAAATCGGCTCGGTACTGGAAGTGATCCGCAGCATCGCCGAACAGACCAATCTGCTGGCCCTCAACGCGGCCATCGAAGCCGCACGTGCCGGCGAGAGCGGTCGTGGTTTTGCGGTGGTGGCCGATGAAGTGCGCAACCTGGCCAAACGCACTCAGGATTCGGTGGAAGAAATCCGCATCGTGATCGAGCGCATCCAGACCGGCACCCGCGGCGTGGTCGCCACCATGCATTCGAGCCAGACCCAGGCCCACAGCAACGCCGGGCAGATCCAGCAAGCGGTGCAGGCGTTGAGCAAAATCAGCGACGCGGTCACCGTGATCAGCGACATGAACCTGCAAATCGCCAGCGCTGCCGAACAGCAAAGCGCGGTGGCCGAAGAGGTCAACCGCAACGTCTCGGCGATCCGTACCGTCACCGAAACCCTGACCGGCCAGGCCACCGAATCGGCGCAGATCAGCAGCCAACTCAACTCCCTGACCACCCACCAGATGAAATTGATGGATCAGTTCCGGGTGTAACTGACACACCGCAACCCCCCTGTGGGAGCGGGCTTGCTCGCGAAAGCGGTGTATCAGTCAACATTGATATTGAAGCTGATGGCCCCTTCGCGAGCAAGCCCGCTCCCACAGGGGGATTTTCATCCGGGCGGGCAGTGTTTTGATCTATGCTCGGGCTCTCGCTCCGGAGGGCCTTCGATGACTGGTTTACTCACGTCCATTCAAGCCGCACTCGGCTTACCTCACACGCCGATTCCTTTTACGTCGAGCGGCGCCCTGCCCTCGGCGTTTGCCGTGACTGACCTGGCCTGCGCCAGCATCGCCGCTGCCGGCCAGGCAGTCAGCGAATGGTTGCAGCAACACACCGGTCGTTTACCCAGCCTTGAAGTCGACCGCCGCCTGGCCTCTTTCTGGTTCGCCACCTCAATTCGCCCTGTGGGCTGGAGCGTGCCACCGCTGTGGGACCCGGTGGCCGGTGACTACGCGACCCAGGACGGCTGGATCCGTTTGCACACCAACGCACCGCATCACCGCGCCGCCGCCGAAAGCGTGCTCGGCGCCTGTGCCGACCGTGCGGCGATGGCGAGCAAGGTTGCGCAATGGGCTAAAACCGATCTGGAACAGGCCGTGATCGAGGCCGGTGGGTGCGCCGCCGAGATGCGTAACTGGGCGCAATGGCAGGCGCATCCCCAAGGATTGGCGGTGACCGCCGAACCGTTGATTCAGTTCAGCACCGCCCCCCCTCAACAGCCAAAATCGTGGAAAGGTTCAGTGGCGCAACCGCTGGCCGGGATCAAGGTGCTGGACCTCACGCGCGTGCTCGCTGGCCCCGTTGCCAGCCGTTTTCTCGCCGGCCTCGGTGCCGCTGTTTTACGCATCGACCCGCCGACCTGGAACGAACCCGGTGTGGTACCGGAAGTCACGTTGGGCAAACGTTGTGCGCGGCTTGACCTGCACAACAACGAAGATCGCGCCGTGTTCGAAAGCCTGCTCAAGGACGCCGATATCGTGCTCCACGGCTACCGCTCCGATGCGCTGGAAAAGTTGGGTTACGGTGTCGCCGAGCGCCAAAAACTGGCGCCGGGCCTGATTGACGTGTGCCTCAACGCCTACGGTTGGAGCGGCCCGTGGCAGAACCGCCGCGGCTTCGACAGCCTGGTGCAGATGAGCAGCGGGATTGCCGACGCGGGGATGCAGTGGAAGAAAACGGACAAGCCGACACCGCTGCCGGTTCAGGCGCTTGATCATGCGACCGGGTATTTGATGGCGGCTGCGGCGATCATGTTGTTGGGGCGTGGTGGGTCGGCCCGGTTGTCGTTGGCGCGCACGGCGAAGTTGTTGATTGAACAAGGTGCCGAGACGGAAGAAGCGCTTCGGGCAGAAGATGAAAACGATCAAGGGATAGTGGTTGAGCAGACGCCTTGGGGGCCGGCGCATCGGCTTCATGTGCCGCTGAAAATCACCGGGACGCCGTTGCAGTGGGCGCTTCCGGCCTCGGAACTGGGTTCGCATCGCGCGCAGTGGTGGTGACTGTCAAATCGCTATCGCGAGCAGGCTCACTCCTACAGGTTCCGTGATCGACACCGATCCAATGTGGGAGCGGGCTTGCTCGCGAAGAGGCCCGAAAAGTCACTGAAAATCTTGGATCGAGTCAGTCAAGTCGATTCAGCGATGTCCACAAATGCTGCGCCGCATACCCTCGCCAAGGTCGCCAAGCCTCAGCCCGCCTCAACAAATCCCGCGCGGTCACCGGCCCACCCTCCAGCGCCGCCAGCGCATTGATCAACCCCACATCGCCACTCGGAAACGCATCCATCTCCCGCAACTGGCGCAACGCAATGTACTGCGCCGTCCAGTCGCCAATCCCGTGCAACGCCAGCAACCGCGCCACGCCGCCCTCCCGTCCCGGCTCAAACAGCAAGGGATCATCCAGCAGCGCCTGAGCCACGCCGGACAAGGTACGCCCACGACTTTTCGGCATCCCCAACGTCGCCAGATCCGCTACCGCCAACACCGCTGCATCAGGAAACACATGAGTCAATTCCGGCATCGGCGGCTGCAAGGGCTGCCCATACTGCGCCACCAGTTTCCCCGCCAGCTTGATCGCCGCGCCCACGGTAATCTGTTGGCCGAGCACCGCTCGAATCGCCAACTCCAACCCATCCCACGCGCCCGGCACCCGCAGCCCTGGACGTTCGGCCATCAACCGTTCCATCAACGGATCACCCGCCAACTGCCGATGGATCGCAGGCAAATCCGCATCCAGGTCAAACATCCGCCGCAGACGCGTGACGATCTGCGGCACGGCCGTCGGATCAGGAAAATCCAGCGTCACTTCCAGCGCATCGCCCGCCACCGGCCTGATCGAAAACCTGCCGTGTACACCGTTCAACCCGATGCTGCGCGAGTAAACGCCATCGACCACTGTTTCCATTCCGGCCACAGCCCGCGCCGACAAAAAACCCAGCATCGCCGGCCAGTCATAAGGTGGTTGATACGCCAGCAACAACCTCACAACGACAGTAACCCGCTGTACAACCCGTAGGCCGCCAGCCCTGCGCCGCTGATGACGCAGGTGAAAATTCCTTTCTCGATATGAGTAAACAAAGGTTTCCCTTGTTCGTGTTTTGCCTTGGCAAACAAGATCACCCCCGGCGCGTACAACAGCGCCGACAGCAGCAAGTACTTCACCCCTCCCGCATACAACAACCACACCGCGTAACCCAGGGCGATGCCGCCGATCATCAGGTCCTTGGTCCGCTCGGCCGACGCGTGCTCGTAGGTTTCGCCGCGTCCGCTCAACAGCACCGCGTACGCTGCCGACCACAGATACGGCACCAGAATCATCGACGACGCGAGGTAGATCAGGCTGGTGTACGTCCCGGCGGAAAACAGCGTGATCAACAGGAAAATCTGAATCATCACGTTGGTCAGCCACAACGCATTGACCGGCACTTGGTTGGCGTTTTCCTTGGTCAGGAAGGCTGGCATAGTTTTGTCTTTGGCCGTGGCGAAGAGGATTTCAGCGCAGAGCAGCGCCCAGGACAACAACGCACCGAGCAGCGAAATCGCCAGGCCGATGCTGATCAGCAACGCGCCCCAAGGGCCGACGATGTGCTCCAGCACCGCCGCCAGCGACGGGTTCTGCAAGGTGGCCAATTCGGGCTGGCTCATGATCCCCAGGGACAACACGTTCACCAGCACCAGCAAGGCCAACACGCCGAGAAAACCGATGACCGTCGCCCGACCGACGTCCGAGCGTTTCGCCGCTCGCGCCGAGTACACACTGGCGCCTTCAATGCCGATGAACACGAATACGGTGACCAGCATCATGTTGCGCACCTGGTCCATAACGCCGCCAAAATTCGGGTTGCTACGGCCCCAGATGTCACGGGTGAAGATGTCTGCCTTGAAGCCCACTGCGGCGATCACGATGAACATGATCAGCGGCACGATCTTGGCCACGGTGGTCAGCTGGTTGATGAAGGTCGCCTCCTTGATCCCGCGCATCACCAGAAAATGCACGGCCCACAGCAGCACCGAGGCGCAGCCGATGGCGATCGGCGTGTTGCCCTGGCCGAACACCGGAAAGAAATAACCGAGGGTGCTGAACAGCAACACGAAATAACCGACGTTGCCCAGCCAGGCGCTGATCCAGTAGCCCCAGGCCGATGAGAATCCCATGTAATCGCCGAACCCGGCCTTGGCGTAGGCGTACACCCCGGAGTCCAGTTCAGGTTTGCGATTGGCCAGGGTCTGGAACACGAAGGCCAGGGTCAGCATGCCCACAGCGGTGATCGCCCAACCAATCAAGATCGCCCCGGCATCGGCACGCGCTGCCATGTTTTGCGGCAAGGAAAAAATCCCGCCGCCGATCATCGATCCCACCACCAGAGCAATCAGCGCACTCAGGTGAAGTTTTTGCGTCGGTTGCGACATCCTGCATCCCCTTTTTCACCGCATCGCCACAGATGGATAACTTTAACTAAATGGATAACGGGTTATACCGTCTATTAAATAACGGCGAATAACGTCTTTTATTTGTAGCCGATGATTCTATGGCAATCGGTGTATAACAGTTTTGTATGTCAATCCTGATAAATCAATTCTGTACTGAAAACAGATGGCGAAAATTTGCGAAATCCTGAAAACGGACTAGCTTAAAAACCCCATGCACTATGCGTTATACCTGCTTGATCTGGCCGAGGCCTCTGGGCAGGGCTTTTCCGGCGATACCGTTATGCCCGGGAAAGATTCATAAGTCTTTCATTAACAATGGAATGTGCCTATGCACTGATCTAAGTCAGCTGATTGAATAGCTAACAGAATTAATCTGTTGTCTCTCTTCTCCTGCATTGGAGTCATGCAATGTCTGAATCCCCCGGAAAACTAAAGCTGGGCGCACTGGTTGCGTTGGTTGTCGGCTCAATGATTGGTGGCGGGATTTTTTCCCTGCCGCAGAATATGGCCGCCAGTGCCGACGTCGGTGCCGTGCTGATCGGTTGGGCCATTACCGCCGTCGGCATGCTGACCCTGGCTTTCGTCTTCCAGACACTCGCTAACCGAAAACCTGACCTGGACGGCGGTGTCTACGCCTACGCCAAGGCCGGGTTCGGCGACTACATGGGTTTCTCGTCCGCCTGGGGTTACTGGATCAGTGCCTGGCTGGGCAACGTCGGTTACTTCGTGTTGCTGTTCAGCACCCTCGGCTACTTCTTTCCGATCTTCGGCGAAGGCAACACCGTGGCTGCCGTTATTGGTGCATCGGTGCTGCTCTGGGGTGTGCACTTCCTCGTGCTGCGGGGGATCAAGGAAGCGGCGTTCATCAACCTGGTGACCACCGTCGCCAAGATCGTGCCGCTGGTGCTGTTTGTGCTGATCGCGATTTTTGCGTTCAAACTGGACATCTTCACCGCTGACATCTGGGGTGTGAAAAACCCGGACCTGGGCAGCGTGATGAACCAGGTGCGCAACATGATGCTGGTCACCGTCTGGGTGTTCATCGGCATCGAAGGCGCGAGCATCTTCTCGGCCCGCGCAGAAAAACGCAGCGACGTGGGTAAGGCCACGGTGATCGGTTTCATCACCGTTCTGCTGTTCCTGGTGCTGGTGAATGTGCTGTCGCTGGGCATCATGACCCAACCGGAACTGGCCAAACTGCAGAACCCGTCGATGGCGGCGGTGCTGGAACACGTGGTCGGTCACTGGGGCGCGGTGCTGATCAGCGTCGGCCTGATCATTTCCCTGCTCGGCGCGTTGCTGTCGTGGGTGTTGCTGTGTGCGGAGATCATGTTTGCCGCCGCCAAGGACCACACCATGCCGGCCTTCCTGCGCAAGGAGAACGCCAACCATGTGCCGGTCAACGCCTTGTGGCTGACCAACGCGATGGTGCAGCTGTTCCTGATCATCACCCTGTTTTCGGCCAGCACTTATCTGTCGCTGATCTACCTCGCCACCTCGATGATTCTGGTGCCGTACCTGTGGTCAGCGGCTTACGCCCTGCTGTTGGCGGTGCGCGGCGAAAGCTATGAAAACGCAGCGGCCGAACGCAGCAAAGACCTGTTCATCGGCGCCGTCGCGTTGATTTACGCGATCTGGCTGATCTATGCCGGCGGCATCAAATACCTGCTGCTCTCTGCCCTGCTCTATGCCCCCGGCGCGATCCTGTTCGCCAAGGCCAAGCTTGAAGTCAACAAACCGGTTTTCACCAACGTCGAGAAGCTGATTTTCACCGCAGTCGTCGCGGGCGCCCTGGTGGCGGCTTACGGACTGTATGACGGCTTCCTGACCCTGTAACACACGACTTGTTTTGTCATCTGGAGGATCACAGTAATGTCCACGGAAAAAGTTAAGTACGGCGTACATTCCGAAGCCGGCAAACTGCGCAAAGTCTTGGTTTGCTCCCCCGGCCTGGCCCATCAGCGGCTGACCCCGAACAACTGCGACGAACTGCTTTTCGACGATGTGCTATGGGTCGCCCAAGCCAAGCGTGACCATTTCGATTTCGTCACCAAAATGCGCGAACGCGGGATCGACGTGCTGGAAATGCACAACCTGCTGACTGACATCGTCGCCATCCCCGAAGCGCTCGACTGGATTCTGGACCGCAAGGTCACCGCCAACTCGGTCGGCCTCGGTCTGATTAACGAAGTGGGTTCGTGGTTGCGCAGCCTGGAGCCGCGCCATATCGCCGAGTTCCTGATTGGCGGCGTTTCCGCTGACGACTTGCCGGACAGCTTCGGCGGCAAGACCATTCAGATGTTCCGCGACTTCCTCGGCCACTCCAGCTTCATTCTGCCGCCGCTGCCCAACACCCAGTTCACCCGCGACACCACTTGCTGGATCTACGGTGGCGTGACGCTGAACCCGATGTACTGGCCGGCGCGCCGCCAGGAAACCCTGCTGGCCACTGCCATTTATAAATTCCACCCACAGTTCACCAACGCCGACTTCGAAATCTGGTACGGCGACCCGGACCAGGAACACGGCAGCTCCACCCTTGAAGGCGGCGACGTGATGCCGATCGGCAACGGTGTGGTGTTGATCGGCATGGGCGAACGCTCATCCCGCCAAGCCATCGGCCAACTGGCGGTGAACCTGTTCAAGAACAAAGCTGTCGAGAAAGTCATCGTCGCCGGCCTGCCGAAATCCCGCGCGGCGATGCACCTGGACACGGTGTTCAGCTTCTGCGACCGAGACCTGGTCACGATCTTCCCGGAAGTGGTGAACCAGATCGTCGCCTTCACCCTGCGCCCTGATGAAGGCAAGCCGGGCGGCATCGACATTCGCCGCGAAGAAACCAGCTTCCTCGACACCGTGGCCAAAGCCCTCAATCTCAAGGCGCTGCGCGTGGTGGAAACGGGCGGCAACAGCTTCGCCGCCGAGCGCGAGCAATGGGACGACGGCAACAACGTGGTGGCCGTGGAGCCGGGGGTGGTGATCGGTTATGACCGCAACACCTACACCAACACCCTGCTGCGCAAGGCCGGTATCGAAGTCATCACCATCAGCGCCGGAGAACTGGGGCGCGGCCGTGGCGGCGGCCATTGCATGACCTGCCCGATCATTCGCGACCCTATCGACTATTAATTCTTATGCCCTGCTTCGCGCTCATAAAGCGTGAAGCAGGCGGATAACCGAAACCAAAGGAGATCCAATCATGGCTTTCAATATGCGCAACCGCAGCCTGCTCTCGCTGATGCACCACACGACTCGCGAGCTGAATTACCTGCTGGACCTGTCCCGCGACCTCAAGCGCGCCAAATACACCGGCACCGAGCGTCCGCACCTGAAAGGCAAAAACATCGCGCTGATCTTCGAAAAAACCTCGACTCGCACCCGTTGCGCCTTCGAAGTCGCGGCCCATGACCAGGGCGCCCACGTCACCTACATCGACCCGGTGTCATCGCAGATCGGCCACAAGGAAAGCATGAAAGACACCGCCCGCGTGCTGGGGCGGATGTTCGACGCCATCGAGTACAGGGGCTTCGAACAGGAAATCGTCGAGGAGCTGGCCAAGTTCGCCGGTGTGCCGGTGTTCAACGGTTTGACCGCTGAATTCCACCCGACGCAAATGATCGCCGACACCCTGACCATGCGTGAGCACAGCGACAAGCCGCTGCACGACATCAGCTACGCCTACCTCGGCGACGCGCGCTACAACATGGGCAACTCGCTGCTGATGATCGGCGCCAAACTCGGCATGGACGTGCGCATCGCCGCACCCAAAGCTTTGTGGCCGCACGCTGATTTCATCGCTCAGTGCAAAGCCTTCGCCGAAGAAAGTGGCGCGCGCATCACCATCACCGAAGACCCGAAAGAAGCGGTCAAGGGCGTGGACTTCATCCACACCGACATCTGGGTGTCGATGGGTGAGCCGGTGGAAGCGTGGGACGAGCGCATCGAGCAGTTGCTGCCGTACCAGGTCAACGCCGACATGATGAAAGCCTCTGGCAATCCACGCGTGAAGTTCATGCACTGCCTGCCGGCGTTCCACAACAGCGAAACCAAGGTCGGCAAAGACATCGCCGCACGCTACCCGAACCTGGCCAACGGCGTCGAGGTGACTGAAGAAGTCTTCGAATCGCCGGCCAACATCGCCTTCGAGCAAGCGGAAAACCGCATGCACACCATCAAGGCGATCCTGGTGTCGGCGTTGGCGGATATCTAAGGCCCGACTTCGCTCCTGCTGACGAAACACGGTCAAGGTGGGAGCGGGCTTGCTCGCGAAAGTGGTGTAACAGGCAACATTGATATCGACTGACACACCGCTTTCGCGAGCAAGCCCGCTCCCACACTTGATCCGGTTTCGACAGGGAGGCCGAGTCGCTCGCAATTTCTCTGCTTTAGAAGGACTGCATTATGCGTATCGTCGTTGCTCTGGGTGGTAACGCCCTGCTCCGCCGTGGTGAACCCATGACTGCGGACAATCAACGCGCCAACATCCGGATCGCCACCGAACAGATCGCCAAGATTTATGCCGGCAACGAATTGGTGATTGCCCACGGTAATGGCCCGCAGGTCGGCCTGCTGTCGCTGCAAGCCGCCGCCTACACCTCGGTTTCACCTTATCCGCTGGATGTGCTCGGTGCCGAAACCGAAGGCATGATCGGCTACATCATTGAACAGGAACTGGGCAATCTGCTCGACTTCGAAGTGCCCTTCGCGACCCTGCTGACCCAGGTTGAAGTCGACGCCAACGACCCGGCCTTCCAGAACCCCACCAAACCCATCGGCCCGGTCTACGCCAAGGCCGAAGCGGAAAAACTCGCCGCCGAGAAAGGCTGGGCGATTGCTCCGGACGGCGACAAATACCGTCGCGTGGTGGCCAGTCCAAGACCGAAACGTATCTTTGAAATCCGTCCGATCAAGTGGCTGCTGGAAAAAGGCAGCATCGTGATTTGTGCGGGCGGCGGTGGCATTCCGACCATGTACGGTGCCCACGGCAAGCTGCAAGGTGTGGAAGCGGTGATCGACAAGGACCTTTGCTCGGCGCTGCTGGCCGAACAGCTTGAAAGCGATCTGCTGGTGATCGCCACCGACGTCAACGCAGCGTTCATCGATTACGGCAAACCGACCCAGAAAGCCATCGCCCAGGCCCACCCCGACGACATGGAAAAACTCGGCTTTGCGGCCGGCTCCATGGGACCGAAGGTCCAGGCCGCCTGCGAGTTCGCCCGCCATACTGGAAAAACCGCGGTGATCGGTTCACTCTCGGACATCGAAGCGATCGTCCAGGGCACGGCCGGCACCCGCATCAGCACGGCGACACCTGGCATAACTTACTGGTAAGGAGAAACGTCAATGGCAACGTTTGAGCCCGGTCACTTGCACATCGAGCGCCACGCGCTGACCCCGGATGATGTCAACTACAACGTGCACCTCGACTATGAGGTCAGCCAGAACGACAAAGGGGAAAAAGGCATCCAGTTCACCATGCATGGCAGCATTCAGGGCAAGGACATGTCAGAGCCCTTCTTCCTGCCCAAGGAGGAGGCCTACAACTTCGCCAACAACGTAACAAAGATCGCCGAGAAGTACGGAATCCCGAAGACACATAGCCAGATCGGCTCGATTCACAAGCATTACGATTTAATGTTTGAAGACATCCGGAAGCAGTTGGATATGAAATCCGGGGACCCGATAAACCTCGAGAACTTCGAGTAACTCTATTCCCTGGATGAACGCTGTACCTGTGGGAGCGAGCCTGCTCGCGATGGCGGAGTATCAGTCGACATTGATGGTGACTGATACTCCGCCATCGCCGGCAAGCCGGTCTCGCTCCTACATTGAGTTCGGTGTCGTCCTGAAGACCTGCGCAGGATTTCACCATTCGCTCGCCCCAAGGCATACTTGCCACCCTCCGCACGTCAGATTAAAAAAACCGCCCCATGCGTATCCACGTCAGCTTCATCGACCGCGTCGGCATCACCCAGGAAGTCCTGGCCCTGCTCGGTGGGCGTAATCTCAATCTGGATGCGGTGGAAATGGTCCCGCCCAACGTTTACATCGATGCCCCGACCCTGAGCCCGGAAGTGCTCGAAGAGCTGCGGGACGCGTTGCTCAGCGTGCGTGGCGTGCAAGCGATGACGGTGGTCGACATCCTTCCCGGGCAACGTCGGCACTTGCAGCTCGATGCGCTGCTCGCCGCCATGACCGACCCGGTGCTGGCCCTAGACAGCGACGGCAAGGTGTTGCTGGCCAACCCGGCGTTGATCGCTTTGTATGGTCGTGAACCGGCCGGTGAAAGCGTCGCCGACCTGTTTGCCGACCCGGCGTTGCTCGGCGCACTGCTGGAACACGGCTTTCGCCTGCCGCTGCGCGAGATCACCGTCAACGGCCAGACCCTGCTGCTGGACGCCACCCCGATCACCGACGCTGGCGCCCTGCTGACCCTGTATCAACCGAACCGCATCGGTGAGCGCCTCTCGGCGCTGCACCACGACCATGCCGAAGGGTTCGACGCGCTGCTGGGCGAGTCCCCGGCGATTCGTACGCTCAAGGCACGCGCACAGCGTGTGGCGGCACTGGATGCACCGTTGTTGATCCAGGGCGAAACCGGCACTGGCAAAGAGCTGGTGGCGCGGGCCTGCCACGCCATCAGCGCCCGACACAGTTCACCGTTCCTGGCACTGAATTGCGCGGCATTGCCGGAGAACCTCGCCGAAAGCGAACTGTTCGGCTACGCCCCCGGCGCCTTCACCGGCGCACAACGGGGCGGAAAACCAGGGCTGATGGAACTGGCGAACCAGGGCACGGTATTTCTCGACGAGATCGGCGAGATGTCGCCGTACTTGCAGGCGAAGTTGCTGAGGTTTCTCAACGACGGCAGCTTCCGTCGGGTCGGTGGTGATCGCGAAGTGAAGGTCAACGTACGGATCCTCAGCGCGACTCACCGCAATCTGGAAAAAATGGTCAGCGAAGGTTCGTTCCGCGAAGACTTGTTCTATCGCCTCAACGTCCTGAATGTCGAAGTCCCGCCCCTGCGCGAACGCGGCCAGGACATCCTGTTGCTGGCGCGCTATTTCATGCAGCAAGCCTGCGCGCAGATCCAGCGCCCGGTCTGTCGCCTGGCGCCGGGCACTTATCCTGCGCTGCTGGGTAACCGCTGGCCGGGCAACGTGCGGCAATTGCAGAACGTGATCTTCCGCGCGGCGGCGATCTGCGAAAGCAGCCTGGTCGACATCGGCGACCTCGACATCGCCGGCACTTCCGTGGCGCGCCAGAGTGACAGCGATGTCGACAGCCTGGAGCAGGCGATGGAAGAGTTCGAAAAGACTTTGCTGGAAAAACTCTACGTCAGCTACCCCTCGACACGGCAACTGGCCAGTCGATTGCAAACTTCCCACACCGCGATTGCCCATCGGTTGCGCAAGTACGGCATTCCCAACAAGCCCTGAAATCGCCCAAACACACCGTGACCCCTGTGGGAGCCAGCCTGCTGGCGATTGCGGTGTGGCAGGCAAAAAAGATGTCGACTGACAGAACCTAATCGCCAGCAGGGCTGGCTCCCACAGGTTTTGTATCCGGCTTGAAAACCTGCTTAAAAACGACCTCCATCTGTACTGAAAGCGCTACAGCGGAACGATATCGATACACCCTCTCCTGATCACCGCTGTGCAAGGCTTTGATCCACCTACGCTTTTTTCTTCGCTTTCAGGTGTAGCGATTTCGCTACACCCACAGAATCCCCCTCTTCAGAAATACACCTCAAGGCATTGATTTATAAAGAATAAATTACATTGGCCGCGATCTTGCTTAGTTGCCACCTATAAAGCAGGGCTTTAGCCCAAGCATTCAATCGCGTCCACCAGACGAGTCTGGCCCCCCTTAGGAGTTTCCATGAGCGAGTTGCGTTTTACTGAAGATCACGAATGGCTGCGCACTGAAGCTGACGGCAGCGTCACTGTCGGCATCACTGCTTTCGCACAGAACGCTCTGGGCGACGTGGTTTTCGTACAACTGCCTGAGCTGCAGTCCTACGATAAAGGCGCTGAAGCCGCCACCGTGGAATCGGTAAAAGCCGCCAGCGGCGTGTACATGCCACTCGACGGTGAAGTGCTGGAAGTAAACCCGGCACTCGACAGCAGCCCTGAACTGGTCAACGAAGACCCGATGGGCGAAGGCTGGTTCTTCCGCTTCCAGCCAAGCGACACCTCGGCTGTCGCCAAACTGCTGGATCAGGACGCCTACGACCGTCTGATCAAAGCCAACGCAGAAGCCTGAGGAGCGCTGACATGACTCAAGTAAACCTGACAACCGCCAACGAATTCATCGCCCGCCACATCGGCCCGCGTTCCGGCGACGAGCAAGCCATGCTCAACAGCCTCGGTTTTGATTCGCTGGAAGCCCTGAGCGCCAGCGTCATTCCCGACAGCATCAAAGGCACCAGCGTCCTCGGCCTCGAAGACGGCCTGAGCGAAGCTGATGCCCTGGCGTTGATCAAATCCATCGCCGGCAAAAACCAGCTATTCAAGACTTACATCGGCCAGGGCTACTACGGCACGCACACGCCGTCGCCGATCCTGCGCAACTTGCTGGAAAACCCGGCCTGGTACACCGCCTACACCCCGTACCAGCCGGAAATTTCCCAAGGTCGTCTTGAAGCGCTGCTGAACTTCCAGACACTGATCAGCGACCTGACCGGCCTGCCAATCGCCAACGCCTCGCTGCTGGATGAAGCCACCGCCGCCGCCGAAGCCATGACCTTCTGCAAACGCCTGAGCAAGAACAAGGGCAGCCACGCGTTTTTCGCCTCCAGCCATTGCCACCCGCAAACCCTCGACGTGCTGCGCACCCGTGCCGAGCCGTTGGGCATCGACGTTGTCGTGGGTGACGAGCTTGAACTGACTGACGTGACGCCGTTCTTCGGCGCCCTGCTGCAATACCCGGCGAGCAACGGTGACGTCTTTGATTACCGCGAACTGACCGAACGCTTCCACGCCGCCAACGCGCTGGTCGCGGTGGCCGCCGACCTGCTGGCCCTGACCGTGCTGACCCCTCCGGGCGAATTCGGCGCCGACGTCGCCATCGGCAGCGCGCAACGTTTCGGCGTGCCGCTGGGCTTCGGCGGCCCGCACGCGGCGTATTTCTCCACCAAGGATGCGTTCAAGCGCGACATGCCGGGCCGTCTGGTCGGTGTCTCCGTCGACCGTTTCGGCAAGCCGGCCCTGCGCCTGGCGATGCAAACCCGCGAGCAACATATCCGCCGTGAGAAAGCCACCAGCAACATCTGCACCGCGCAAGTGCTGCTGGCCAACATCGCCAGCATGTACGCCGTGTACCACGGCCCGAAAGGCCTGACGCAGATCGCCAACCGCGTGCATCACCTGACCGCCATTCTGGCCCAAGGCCTGAAAGCAATCGGTCTGAACGTAGAGCAAGAAAGCTTCTTCGACACCCTGACGATCAAGACCGGAGCTAACACCGCCAAGCTGCACGACAACGCTCACGCCCAGCAGATCAACCTGCGCGTCGTCGATGCCGAACGTCTGGGTCTGTCCCTCGACGAAACCACGTCGCAAGCTGACGTGGAAAACCTGTGGACGCTGTTGGCCGACGGCAAAGCGCTGCCGGACTTCGCCGCCCTCGCCGCCTCCGTGGTCAGTACCCTCCCGGCCGCGCTGGTTCGCCAGTCGCCAATCCTCAGCCACCCGGTGTTCAACCGTTACCACTCGGAAACCGAGCTGATGCGCTACCTGCGCAAGCTCGCCGACAAGGACCTGGCGCTGGACCGCACCATGATCCCGCTGGGTTCGTGCACCATGAAACTCAACGCCGCCAGCGAAATGATCCCGGTGACCTGGGCCGAATTCGGTGCCCTGCACCCGTTCGCCCCGGCCGAGCAAAGCGCCGGTTATCAGCAACTGACCGACGAACTGGAGGCAATGCTCTGCGCTGCCACCGGTTACGACGCGATCTCGCTGCAACCGAACGCCGGTTCGCAGGGTGAATACGCTGGTCTGCTGGCGATCCGCGCCTATCACCAGAGCCGTGGCGAAGACCGTCGCGACATCTGCCTGATCCCGTCGTCCGCCCACGGCACCAACCCGGCCACCGCCAACATGGCCGGCATGCGCGTGGTCGTCACGGCTTGCGATGCCCGTGGCAACGTCGACATCGAAGACCTGCGCGCCAAGGCCATCGAGCACCGCGAACACCTCGCGGCATTGATGATCACCTATCCGTCGACCCACGGCGTGTTCGAAGAAGGCATCCGCGACATCTGCGGCATCATTCATGACAACGGCGGCCAGGTGTACATCGACGGCGCCAACATGAACGCGATGGTCGGCCTCTGCGCCCCGGGCAAATTCGGCGGCGACGTGAGCCACCTGAACCTGCACAAAACCTTCTGCATCCCCCACGGCGGTGGCGGCCCGGGCGTCGGCCCGATTGGCGTCAAGTCGCACCTGACGCCGTTCCTGCCGGGCCACGCCCAGATGGAACGCAAGGAAGGCGCGGTCTGCGCGGCACCGTTCGGCAGCGCAAGCATTTTGCCGATCACCTGGATGTACATTCGAATGATGGGTGGCGCGGGTCTGAAACGTGCTTCGCAACTGGCGATCCTCAATGCCAACTACATTTCCCGTCGCCTCGAAGAGCACTATCCCGTGCTGTACACCGGCAGCAACGGCCTGGTGGCGCACGAATGCATCCTCGATTTGCGTCCGTTGAAAGACAGCAGCGGCATCAGCGTCGATGACGTCGCCAAGCGCCTGATTGACTTCGGCTTCCACGCCCCGACCATGTCGTTCCCGGTCGCCGGCACGCTGATGATCGAGCCGACCGAAAGCGAATCCAAGGAAGAACTGGACCGCTTCTGCGACGCCATGATCCGCATCCGCGAAGAAATCCGCGCGGTGGAAAACGGCACGCTGGACAAGGACGACAACCCACTGAAAAACGCTCCGCACACCGCTGCGGAAATCGTTGGCGAGTGGACGCATCCGTACAGCCGTGAACAAGCGGTTTACCCGGTCGCGTCTTTGATCGAAGGCAAGTACTGGCCACCGGTCGGTCGTGTCGACAACGTGTTTGGTGATCGCAACCTGGTTTGCGCTTGCCCATCGATCGAAAGCTACGCTTGATCTATAGGGGGCGGGTTACTCGCCCCCATCAGGACACCATGACCTGTAGGAGCGAGGCTTGCCCGCGAAGCTTTTAGCGGCCGTGATGGCCTCTTCGCGGGCAAGCCTCGCTCCTACGGGTTCAGGGTGCGCCTCATAACAAGAAACCGGAGAACAACCATGTCGTTAAGCGTGTTCGACCTGTTCAAGATTGGCATCGGCCCCTCCAGTTCCCACACCGTCGGCCCGATGCGCGCAGCCGCGCGTTTCGCTGAAGGGCTGCGCCGTGAAGGGCTGCTGGCGGCAACCACCTGCGTCAAAGTCGAGCTCTACGGCTCGCTCGGCGCCACCGGCAAAGGCCACGGCAGCGACAAAGCCGTGTTGCTCGGCCTGGAAGGCGAACACCCGGACACCGTGAACACCGAAACCGTCGCCGCCCGTCTCTTAGAGATTCGCGGCAATGGTCGCTTGAACCTGCTCGGCGAACACAGCATTGCGTTCAACGAGAAAGAACATTTGGCGATGATCCGCAAACCGTTGCCCTATCACCCCAACGGCATGATCTTTCGCGCGTTCGATGCTGCCGGCTTGCAGATTCGCAGCCGCGAGTACTATTCGGTCGGCGGCGGATTCGTGGTCGATGAAGACGCCGCCGGCGCCGACCGCATTGTTGAAGACGCCACGCCGCTGACCTTCCCGTTCAAAAGCGCCAAGGACCTGCTCGGTCATTGCGCCACCTACGGCTTGTCCATCAGCCAGGTGATGCTGACCAACGAAAGTGCGTGGCGCCCGGAAGCGGAAACCCGCGCCGGCCTGCTGAATATCTGGCAAGTGATGCAGGACTGCGTGGCTGCCGGTTGCCGCAATGAAGGGATCTTGCCTGGCGGTTTGAAGGTCAAACGTCGGGCCGCCGCTTTGCATCGGCAACTGTGCAAGAACCCGGAATCATCATTGCGCGATCCGCTGTCCGTGCTGGACTGGGTCAACCTGTACGCCCTGGCGGTCAACGAAGAAAACGCCAACGGCGGACGCGTCGTCACTGCGCCCACTAACGGTGCCGCGGGGATCGTCCCGGCGGTGCTCCATTACTACATGCGCTTCATCCCCGGCGCCAACGAAGACGGCGTCGTACGCTTTCTGCTGACCGCCGCCGCGATCGGCATTCTCTATAAAGAAAACGCCTCGATCTCCGGCGCTGAAGTCGGGTGTCAGGGCGAAGTCGGCGTGGCCTGTTCCATGGCGGCCGGCGCCTTGTGCGAAGTACTCGGCGGCAGCGTGCAGCAAGTGGAAAACGCTGCCGAAATCGGCATGGAACACAACCTCGGCCTGACCTGCGACCCGATTGGCGGGCTGGTGCAAGTGCCTTGCATCGAGCGCAACGCCATGGGGTCGGTGAAAGCCATCAATGCGGTGCGCATGGCCCTGCGCGGCGACGGTCAGCACTTCGTCTCACTCGACAAGGTTATCCGCACCATGCGCCAGACCGGCGCCGACATGAAAAGCAAATACAAGGAAACCGCCCGTGGCGGTTTGGCGGTCAACATTATCGAGTGCTAATGCTCACGCGCATCCGCACACTTTTTCAGGAGCTGAATATGTCCACCGAACAATTGCTGAAAACCCCGCTGCACGTACTGCACATCGAACTCGGCGCGCGCATGGTGCCGTTCGCCGGCTATGACATGCCGGTGCAATACCCGCTGGGCGTGATGAAAGAACACCAGCACACCCGTGATCAGGCCGGGCTGTTCGATGTCTCGCACATGGGCCAGATCCGTCTGACCGGCGCCAATGCCGCCAAGGCCTTGGAGACATTGGTGCCGGTGGACATCATCGACCTGCCGGTGGGCATGCAGCGCTATGCGATGTTCACCAACGAAACCGGTGGCATCCTCGACGACCTGATGGTCGCCAACCTGGGTAACGATGAGCTGTTCCTGGTGGTCAACGCCGCGTGCAAGGATCAAGACCTCGCGCACCTGCAAAAGCACATTGGCGACCAGTGTACGATCGAGCCGCTGTTCGAAGAACGCGCGCTACTGGCCCTGCAAGGTCCGGCCGCAGTCACCGTGCTCGCGCGCCTGGCGCCCGAAGTGGCGAAGATGACCTTCATGCAGTTCACCCGCGTGAAACTGGTGGGTGTCGAGTGCTTTGTCAGCCGTTCGGGCTACACCGGTGAAGACGGTTTCGAAATTTCCGTACCGGCTGCCAACGCCGAAGCCCTGGCTCGCGCCCTGCTGGCCGAACCAGAAGTGGCGGCCATCGGCCTTGGCGCTCGCGATTCGCTGCGCCTCGAAGCCGGCCTGTGCCTTTACGGCCACGACATGAACACCGAGACCACCCCGATCGAAGCCAGTCTGCTGTGGGCCATCTCCAAGCCACGTCGTGCCGATGGCGCACGGGCCGGCGGCTTCCCTGGCGCCGAGACTGTGTTCGCTCAACAACAAGCCGGCGTCAGCCGCAAGCGTGTGGGCCTGCTGCCTCAGGAACGCACACCGGTGCGTGAAGGCGCAGAAATCGTCAACGAAGCGGGCGACATCATCGGTGCCGTTTGCAGCGGTGGTTTCGGCCCGACCCTCGGCGCGCCATTGGCCATGGGTTACCTCGACAGCGCTTACATCGCGATCGACACCCCCGTATGGGCGATTGTTCGTGGGAAAAAGGTGCCTTTGCTTGTAAGCAAAATGCCATTTGTTGCGCAACGCTACTATCGCGGTTGATTGACTGTTTCTATAAGTAACGCGGTTGCGTTAACAGTGCACTAATGTGTAACGCAACCGCCATAAAATAGTGCATACCTTATCGGCAAGCTTCGAATATGAACGTTGCTTATAACGTTCGAAAACAATTGAACAACCCTATCGAATAAGCCAGCACTAGTGGACACACTACTGCCATAAACCTGAGCAAAACCGGGCCTCTCACGGGGCTTGTTTTTTCTCCCGTAGTTGGCGTAGAGTTTGTTCACTGTGTTTGCATGGGTCGCCTGGAATCGTGACCTGGGCAGTAGCCTACAAGTTAGCTACATCCCGTTCGACGTCTTCTTACTCTCCTGCAACCAGCCCCAGTACTCTTTCATGAGAAGGAGACTGTCATTAATTTTAGCGTCAAAGGAAATAAGAAATGGCTGATCGTCAGAGCGGTACCGTCAAGTGGTTTAACGACGAGAAAGGTTTTGGTTTTATCACTCCAGAAAGCGGTCCGGATCTGTTCGTGCATTTCCGCGCTATTCAGGGCAACGGCTTCAAGAGCCTGAAAGAAGGCCAAAAAGTGACGTTCGTCGCTGTGCAAGGCCAGAAAGGCATGCAGGCTGACGAAGTACAAGCAGAAGCCTAATCTTCTGTAACGAAAAAGCCCCTGATGCTGACATCAGGGGCTTTTTTGTGCGCGTAAATCCGTAAAATGGCTTCTTTTTCCGCCCAGAGGCTGCCATGTCGAAACACCTGCTCAAACCCGAGGGCGAATTCCCCGCCGCCACCCTGGGTCGTCGTCTGGCAGCGATGTTCTATGACTTTCTGTTGTGTATTGCTCTGTTGATCGTCACCAGCGGCCTCTACAAGATGATCCAGATGGCGATCATCGGCGAAGACAAAATGCGCACGTTGACCGAAGCCGGTGCGCTGGATGGAGATCCGCTGCTGTCGACTGTGCTGCTGTTTGTGCTGTTCGGTTTCTTTGCCAAGTTCTGGACCTGGTCCGGTCAGACCCTGGGCATGCAGGTGTGGTGCATTCGCGTGCAGAACGCTGATGGCTCGTCGATCAGCTTGTGGCAAGCGTTGCTGCGCTTTGTGGTGTCAATCGCGTCGCTGTTGTGCGTTGGGCTTGGGTTCATCTGGTCGCTGTTCGATAAACAGAAACGCAGCTGGCATGACATCTACTCCGATACCCAGCTGGTACGGATTCCGAAGAAAACCAAATAATCCAGCCATACACAAATCAATGTGGGAGCGGGCTTGCTCGCGAAAGCGGTGTGTCAGACAACATCAATGTCGACTGATACACCCTCTTCGCGAGCAAGCCCGCTCCCACAGGTTTTGCGACTTAACGGGTAGATTTCAGGCGTTGCCGACTAACTTCATCCGCGCCGCCTGGGTGAAATCGAGCATGCGCTTCAACGGCCGAATCGCCTGCGGGATCAACGCCGGATCCACAAAGATCTCGTTCGTCCCTTCCTTCAAGCACTTCAGCGTGCGCTCAAGGGTGTTCATCGCCATCCACGGACAATGTGCGCAACTGCGGCACGCTGCGCCGTTGCCGGCCGTTGGGGCTTCGATGAAGACTTTGTCCGGGCACAGCTGCTGCATCTTGTAGAAGATGCCGCGATCGGTGGCCACGATCAGGGTCTTGTTTGGCAGGCTCTGTGCTGCCGCAATCAACTGACTGGTGGAACCGACGGCATCCGCCAGTTCGATTACCGAGGTCGGCGACTCCGGGTGCACCAGAATTGCTGCATCCGGGTACAGCGCCTTCATGTCTTCGAGCTGCTTGGACTTGAACTCCTCGTGAACGATGCAGGCACCGTCCCACAGCAGCATGTCCGCGCCGGTTTGGCGCTGGATGTAGGTGCCCAGGTGCTTGTCCGGGCCCCAGATGATGGTTTCGCCGTTATCCATCAGGCTTTCGACGATCTCCAGCGCGCAGCTGGACGTCACTACCCAATCCGCACGGGCTTTGACCGCCGCCGAGGTGTTGGCATACACCACCACCGTACGCTCCGGATGTTGATCGCAGAACGCCGAGAACTCATCCACCGGGCAACCCAGGTCCAGTGAGCAAGTCGCTTCCAGGGTCGGCATCAGAATGCGTTTTTCAGGATTAAGGATTTTGGCGGTTTCGCCCATGAATTTCACACCGGCGACCAGCACGGTCTTGGCCGGGTGAGCACTGCCGAAGCGGGCCATCTCCAGCGAGTCGGAGACGCATCCACCGGTTTCTTCGGCCAGGGCCTGAATCACCGGATCGCAATAGAAGTGAGCAACCAGCACCGCGTCCTGAGCCTTGAGCTCGGCAGCGATGGCGGCACGGTAAAAAGCTTCCTCCTCGACGGTCAGCGGCTTGGGCTGCTTGGCATCGAGGTGGGCTTGAACCAGAAGGCGTTCGGAAATCTGCGTCATGTTCGCAAGACCTGCAGGCGCTTTCGCGCGAAAGTCGAGTATACACCCGGCTCCGGACCCTACAGGGTACCGCCGGGAAAGTGAGTATCATCAGGCACGGACAGCGTTGAAGATGCGCAAGGCTACAGAATATCCGAGGGATGCAAAAGATGATTCTGACCTGCGTCACGCGGTGCAGCCCCGCGTTGAGCCGAGCTCAAATCGTGGGCAAAAAAAAATCCGGAAATCCTCACTTGCGTGGGCCTTCCAGACTTTTAAAACTGCTACAAAAATGGTGGGTCGTGTGGGATTCGAACCTACGACCAATTGGTTAAAAGCCAACTGCTCTACCAACTGAGCTAACGACCCGCTGTGTGGTGGCGCGTATAATACTGATTTTTAAGGACTATTCAACACCTAATTTGAAATAAATCAAAAATAAGGGGTTGGGTCGCTCACGCCGGCCGCTGCAAAGCCTTCTGCACGCAGTCGGCAGCTGTCGCATTTGCCGCATGCGTAGCCTTTATCGTCGGCCTGATAGCAAGAAACGGTCAGCCCATAATCGACCCCCAGCTTCACGCCGGCCTGGACGATCTGCGCCTTGCTGAGGTTCTGCAGTGGCGCCTGGATACGGAAGCCATTGCCCTCTACACCGGCCTTCGTCGCCAGATTGGCCATGCGCTCGAAGGACTCGATGAACTCAGGACGGCAGTCCGGGTATCCGGAGTAATCCACCGCGTTAACGCCGATAAAGATGTCACGCGCGCCGAGCACTTCAGCCCAACCCAGCGCCAGGGACAGAAACACTGTGTTGCGTGCTGGCACGTAAGTCACCGGAATACCTTCGCCCGCCTCTTCCGGCACGTCGATGCTGGTGTCGGTCAGTGCCGAACCGCCGATACCGTTGAGGTTCAGGCCGATCACCTTGTGTTCCACCACACCCAAATCCCGGGCGACACGTTCGGCTGCGTGCAGTTCGGCGTGAGAGCGCTGACCGTAATCGAAGCTCATGGTGTAGCAGCTGTAGCCTTCTGCGCGGGCCATGGCCACGACCGTCGCGGAGTCAAGCCCGCCGGACAGCAGGATGACCGCACGTTTTTCAGCAGTGTTCAGTTGTTCAGTCATCTCAGCGCCCCGGCTCGTCATTCCAAAGATATTTATGCAGCTGCAATTGCAGTCGCACTGGCAGGTTGTCCGCTACCACCCAGTCAGCCAGGTCCCGCGCATTCAGGTCATGGTGGCTTGGCGAGAACAGCACTTCGCCGGCACGCTTGTCGAGGCCGTACTGAATCAGCTTGGACACGGCCCAGTCGTAGTCTTCCCGCGAACAGATGACAAACTTAACCTGGTCGTTGGGCGTAAGCAGTTCGATGTTCTCGTAGCGGTTGCGATGTGCTTCTTTCGAACCCGGGGTTTTCAGGTCGACGACGCGACTGACCCGTGGATCGACCGCCGAGATGTCGAGCGCGCCGCTGGTTTCGAGCGACACTTCGTAACCGGCGTCACACAACTGCTTGAGCAATGGGATGGCGTTGGGTTGTGCCAGCGGCTCGCCACCGGTAACACACACGTAACGCGGACGGAAACCGGCCACTTGCTCGAGGATATCGTCGAGCGGGCGAACGGTGCCGCCGGTGAACGCGTAGGCGCTGTCGCAATATTGGCAACGCAACGGGCAACCGGTCAGGCGCACAAAAACAGTGGGCAGCCCGGCAGTCCGCGTTTCACCCTGCAACGAGTAGAAAACTTCGGTGATTCTCAATGTGTCTTGCATAGTCGCCACGGGCATAACAGCTAAACAGGCTGTCCGCCTCCGTCAGGCACTTCAAGGAACCCCGCCACCGCGCAGATCCCAAAAAGCGTGTTTCATAAAAAGGGCGTGAATTCTAACGAAAAAACCCGCGACAGGCGCGGGTTTCTTCAAAACGAGTCAAGCAGCCTTACATTTTCTGCAGATCACGCTGAGCCAGCTGAGCAGCGGAGGTACCCGGATATTGGGACACGACCTGTTGCAGAATGCCTTTGACCTTGTCGGTGTGACCGAGGCGGCGCTCTACGTCAGCCAGCTTGTACAGCGAATCAGGCACTTTGGGATGCTTGGGGTACAGCTGCGAAACCTTGGCAAAAGCCTGACCCGCACCTTGCAGATCGCCTTTGGCCAGATTCACTTCGCCCAACCAGTACTGGGCATTGCCCGCGTATTGGCTGTTCGGGTACTTGCGCAGGAATGCGGCAAAAGCCTGGCTGGCCTTGTCGAAATCCTTGGCTTTGATCAGGTCGAAGGCTGCATCGTAATACAGTTTTTCCTTCGCTGGATCAGCCGGCTCGCCACCCGCGGCAGGTGCTTGAGCGACTGCCGTTCCTGCTGCCGCTCCTGCGCCTGCTGCTGCACCGGGGGCATTCAAACTGCCACCGGTGGAAGAATTTTCAGGAGTCGCGGCTGGTGCAACGCCGGTTCCTATGCGCCGATCAAGATCCTGATATCGCTCCAGGTTCTCTTGCTTCATGCGCGCTACATCATTTTGCAGAACTTCGATGATGCCTTGTTGGCGCGAGATCTGCTCCTGCATGGATTGCAGTTGGTTGAACAGCTCGCCCTGTGCCGAGACAGGGGCCGAAACCCCTCCCCCGGCATAGGCGCCGTTCGTACCGTAACCCGCAGGCGGATAACTAGTCCCGCTATTGTTATAGCCGGAGTCGTTATCGACCACAGGAACCGCAGCCCACACCGCAAGCGGTGCGAGGCTGAGAGCCAAAACAGTTACAGCACGACGGCACGTTCGCATGACGAATTACTTACGCAGTTCGACGCGACGGTTTTGAGCCCAGGACTGCTCGTCGTTGCCGGTAGCAACTGCACGCTCTTCGCCGTAGGAAACCAGTTCCAGCTGAGCTGGGGAAACACCTTGCAGTACCAGGTAACGCTGAACGGCTTTCGCACGACGCTCGCCCAGTGCCATGTTGTACTCACGAGTACCACGTTCGTCGGTGTTGCCTTCCAGAACAACGCGAGCGCCGTTTGCTTTCAGGTCTTTGGCGTGAATGTCCAGGGAGCGCATGGCTTCTGGCTTCAGGTCCGAGCTGTCGTATTCGAAGTAGAAGGTGGTGATTGCGCGCAGAGCAGCTTCTTCGCTCAGGGAGCCGTCAACAGCACCAGTGTTAGCGCCGTAACCAGCGTTTGGATCAACAGCGCCTTCACCGGCGTTGTCGCCGCCTTTGGACGAGCAACCTACAGCTACAGCCATGGCCAGAGCCAGCGCAGCAAATTTACCAAACTTCAGCATTTCCATCGTGAAACTCCTAATGAACCCCAGTGTGTTAAGTACAACGTGTAGCGCCGCGTCAGTTCAGGTAAGGGGACCAGGAAGGTTCTCTGACTTCGCCTTGTGCGGTAGGAAGCGGGAGCCTTACGCGTCCATTAATGGACACGAGCATCAAGACTCCCCGGCCCTGCTGGCGGGTGGCGTAGATTACCATGGTGCCGTTGGGCGCAACAGTAGGTGACTCGTCCAGAGTGCTATCAGTGAGGATCTTTACACTACCTCGCTGCAAATCCTGGGCCGCCACCTTGAAATTAGTGAAGCCATCCTGGCGGTGGATCATCACCAGGGTCTTTTCATCAGCCGAAAGTTTAGGGTTGGCGTTGTAGTTACCAATGAAGGTCACACGCTCCGCACCGCCACCACCGACGCTGGTTTTGTAGATCTGTGGCTTGCCGCCACGGTCGGAGGTGAAGTAGATGGTCGAACCATCCTTACCCCAGAACGGTTCGGTGTTGATACCAGGACCATTGGTGACGCGAGTGATCTGACGCGACCCCAGGTTCATCACATAGATGTCCGGGTTACCGTCTTTCGACAGTACGAATGCCAGGCGATTGCCATCCGGCGACCAGGCTGGCGCGCCATTCAGGCCTTCGAAGTTGGTGATCTGCTCACGGCGACCGGTGTCGATGTTCTGCATGAAAATACGCGGACGCTTCTGCTCGAACGAGACGTAAGCGATGCGCTTGCCATCCGGTGCGAAACGCGGCGACAGGATCGGCTCGCGCGATTGCAGCAGGGTCACGGCACGGGCACCGTCATAGTCCGAACGTTGCAGCGTGTAGCGAGTGTTCTTCTCGGAAAAACGCTCGGCCGTCACGTACAACAGACGAGTCGAGAACGCACCTTTGATACCGGTAAGTTTTTCGAACGACTGGTCGGCGATGTAGTGCGACATGTCGCGCAGTTGATCGACGCTGCCCGACACGCTGCCGGTCAGCACTTGCTGCTCGGTGGCGACGTTGAACAGAGCGTATTGAACCTGCAGGCGACCGCCCGCTGGAACGATGCTGCCGACCATAATGTACTGAGCGTTGATAGCCTTCCAGTCGCGGAAAATGATTTCGCTGGCCTGGCTCGGCTGGCTGATCATGTTCTGCTTTGCAATCGGCGCGTAGTAACCCGAGTTGCGCAGGTCGTTGCCGATGATCTCGGCCATGTCGTCCGGCAGCACGGTGCCACCCTGGAAACCGAATGGCACTACGGCAATTGGAGTTGCCTGGGAGCTACCACTGCTGACCAGGATATTTTTTTCATCTGCGGTGGCCAGTCCTGCAAAGCAGAACATGACAACAAGCAGTCCTCGAAGAAGGTTTCTCACAAGGCTAGATCCTCAGGTGTGAATGTCATCTTGAATGAACGATAGGGTGCGAAATCAGCTGGCTTCAGACCCTGCATTTCGGTCAATCGACCAATATTTTTTACCGCCGCTACCGCTGAACTGTCGAACGGTACATCACCGCTGGATTTGGCAACCGATACGCCGGAGATTGTTCCATCAGGCAGCATGTTGATTTGCAGGATCACTTTCATGCCCTTGCGGGCCGACGGTGGCTGCGCCCAACCTTCAGAAGCGCGCGAGCGAATCAGATCGTCGAAGTTACCCGCGACTTCATCACCCTGTTCATCCGCCAAGGCCTGCTGACGCTCCGTCGTGTCGGAAAGCAAATCTGCCAGGGCCTGAGCCTTTTTCTCATCGACAGATTTACGTGCCGCTTCCTGCGATTTCTTCTTTGCAGCATCGGCAGCAGCTTTCTTCTTCGCGTCTTCGGCGACTTTCTTCTTCGCCTCTTCAGCTTCAGATTTCTTCTTGGCGTCTTCCGCGGCTTTCTTCTTCGCGTCTTCGACAATCTTTTTCTTTGCTTCTTCAGCGGCCGCTTTCTTGGCCTCTTCTTCAGCAGCTTTTTTGGCTTCTTCTTCAGATTTCTTCTTGGCTATATCAGCCAATTGTTTCTCTTCGACCTTTTTGGCTTCGGCAGTCTTCTTCGCTTCATCGGCTTTCTTGGCTTCATCAGCCTTTTTTGCCTCGTCCGCTTTCTTCGTCTCGTCGGCCTTCTTGGATTCTTCGGCTTTTTGAGCCGCATCTTCCTTCTTTTGTTCCGCGGCCTTGATCGCTTCCTGTTCGATCTTTTTCTGTTCCATCTGTTCGACTTCGGTCTGACGCGCGGCGGATTTCTTCGCTTCACCCGCAATCTTCTGATTGGTCTGGGTGGTCGCCTGACTTTTCGATTTCAGCTGGTACAAGGTCGCCTGGACAATCGGCTTGGCCGGCGGCAGCTCCGGTGTGAAGGCGAAACTGACGAACAGCATGCCGAACACCAGCACGTGCAAGACAATCGCCAGGACACTAGGCCAGAAGTAGCTTTCCGAGGCGGACGGCTCTCGCATTTGCTGCATCAGGGTGCCTCGGTAATCAAGCCAACATTACCGACCCCGGCTTTCTGCAACCCGCCCATGGCGCCCATCACGGAACCGTAATCGACGGTCTTGTCGCCGCGGATGAACACCTGGGTACGCTTGCCGCCTTCAGTCCCGGCGCGAATGATCTTGGTCACCGCGTCAGTCATTTGCGGCAAGGTCATGGCCTTGTCCTGCTGTTTTTCGGTGTCGACTTCGCTGCCAAGGTTCCAGTAATAGGTCTTGTCAGCCTTGATCGAAATGGTCAGGACCTGGGTGTTGTTGTCCTGCGGCAAGGCTTCGCTGGAAACCTTGGGCAGATCAACTTTCACGCCCTGATTGAGCATCGGAGCGGTCACCATGAAGATGACCAGCAGCACCAGCATCACGTCGATGTAAGGCACCACGTTCATCTCGGCAACCGGCTTGCGCTTTTTGCGAGCTCGAGCGATTAAAGCCATTGGAAATTACCTGCTTATTCTTCGCTGGTGTGCACTTTGCGGTGCAGGATCGCCTGGAATTCATCGGCGAAGGTGTAGTAACGGCCCAGCAGGGTCTCACTGCGAGCAGCAAAACGGTTGTAAGCGATAACGGCCGGGATGGCCGCGAACAGGCCGATCGCGGTGGCGATCAGTGCTTCGGCGATACCCGGAGCCACAGTGGCCAGGGTCGCTTGCTGGGCAGTGGCCAGGCCACGGAAGGAGTTCATGATCCCCCAGACGGTACCGAACAGACCGATGTACGGGCTGACGGAACCAACGGTGGCAAGGAACGGCAGACTCTGCTCGAGCTTTTCTTCTTCACGGGAAATGGCGACGCGCATGGCACGGGCCACGCCTTCCATGACCGCTTCCGGGTCAACGCCAGGCTGCTGACGCAGACGGGAGAATTCCTTGAAACCGGCACGGAAGATCTGCTCGACGCCCGAATCCGGATCAGGGTTGCTGCCGGCCTGACGGTAGAGTTTGGACAGGTCGATACCCGACCAGAAGCGCTCTTCAAAGCTCTCCAGGGCACGTCGACCGGCGCGCAGCAGGTTGCTGCGCTGAAAGATCATGATCCATGAGGTCACCGATGCGGCTACCAGGATCAGCATTACCAGTTGCACCACGATACTGGCATTGCTGACCAGGCTCCACATGGAGGAATGGTCGACGACGTTAGCTTCCACGCTTTATCTCCTGCTTTGAGTGTGTACCCGCGCCGCTCACGTCGGCAAAGGCCGCACGTAGAGCTTCGGGAATGGCCCGGGGTTTTAAACTGTTAGTGCGCACACAGGCCACCAGAAACTGCCCTTCGCAGAGCAGCACATTATCCGTAGCTCGCCTGACCTGCTGTTTAAAGCGCAGGCTGACACGGTTCAATTCGATTACTTCAGCGCTTACCAGCAGCTCGTCGTCCAGTCGCGCCGGCGCGTGGTAACGCGCTTCGCTGGAATGCACGACGAACAACAGGTCCTCCCCTGCAAGCGCCGATTGGGCAAAGCCCAGCTCCCGGAGCCGCTCGGTTCGAGCCCGTTCCATAAACTTGAGGTAATTAACGTAATACACGATGCCACCCGCATCGGTGTCCTCGTAATAAACGCGACAACGAAGTGCGAAAGGCTCAAGCCCGTTTTGCGCGCGCATACTCTAGTGCTTACTCCTCAGGTTGCCAATCCGGCCAGGCAACTGTTTTTCATTGATTCACGGCTTTCTGGCGAAAGTACGGTCCTAGGACCGCACAAACTCCGAAAAAATCAGCGCGCAAAGGTTATTAATCGTCCACGGCATCGAGGAACTCGTCTACCACGGGCATCTCGCCCATACGTGTCGGAATGTTTAAACCGAAGTGCAGGTACGCATGCCGCGTCACCACCCGCCCCCGGGGTGTGCGCATGATGTAGCCCTGCTGGATCAGGTACGGCTCCAGCACGTCTTCAATGGTGTGGCGCTCTTCACTGATGGCTGCGGCGAGGCTGTCGACCCCGACCGGCCCGCCATCGAACTTCTCGATCATGGTCAACAACAGACGTCGATCCTGGTGATCGAAGCCACGTTCGTCGACATCCAGCAGGTTCAAGGCCAGGTCGGCGATCGGTTTGGTGATGTGGCCCTTGGCGCGAACTTCGGCGAAATCCCGAACCCGGCGTAGCAAGCGGTTGGCAATTCGCGGTGTACCACGGGCACGGCGGGCGATTTCGAAGGCGCCTTCCGGGTCCAGCGGCAAGCCGAGGATATCCGCCGAACGACTGACAATCGTTGCCAGGTCAGCGGTGTTGTAGAACTCCAGGCGCTGGACGATCCCGAAACGGTCGCGCAGCGGATTGGTCAACATCCCGGCCCGCGTCGTCGCGCCGACCAAGGTGAACGGCGGCAGATCAAGCTTGATCGAACGCGCGGCCGGCCCTTCACCGATCATGATGTCGAGCTGGAAATCTTCCATGGCCGGGTACAGCACCTCTTCGACGATAGGCGACAGCCGATGGATTTCATCGATGAACAGCACGTCGTGAGGCTCAAGATTGGTCAACAGTGCGGCCAGATCACCCGGACGCTCAAGAACCGGCCCGGAAGTGCTTTTGATCGACACGCCCATTTCCTGGGCAATGATGTTGGCCAAAGTGGTCTTGCCCAGACCCGGCGGGCCGAAAATCAGCGTGTGGTCCAGGGACTCGTTACGCCCGCGAGCCGCCTGGATGAACAACTCCATTTGTTCGCGAACGGTCGGCTGGCCAATGTATTCGGCCAGGCTGACAGGACGAATCGCCCGGTCCTGGACTTCCTCGCGGTCGCGAGGGCCAGGCGTGGCGGTAATCAGTCGATCAGCTTCAATCACTTAGATCATTCCCTTCAGGGCACGACGAATCATGTCTTCACTGCTCAAACCTTTCTCCTTGATCGCGGAAATCGCCTTGCTGGCTTCCTGCGGCTTGTAGCCCAGGGAAACCAGCGCGCTGACCGCATCATTTTCGGCGGTGGCGACCGGAGCCGCATCCGGCACACCCGGCTGGTTCGGCACCAGGGCGAACATTGCCGGCACGGTTTCCCAAGCCTTGAAGCGGTCCTTGAGTTCCACCAGCAAGCGCTCGGCCGTCTTTTTGCCCACGCCCGGCACCTTGGTCAGCGCCGAGGTGTCCTGGGACTGCACGCAACGCACCAGCTCATCCACTTCCAGGCTCGACATCAACGCCAGGGCCAATTTCGGCCCTACACCATTGAGACGGATCAACTCGCGAAAAAAGTCTCGCTCACGCTTGCCGAAGAAGCCATAGAGTAACTGCGCGTCTTCGCGTACGACCAAATGGGTGTGCAAGGTCAGCGGTTCACCGACCGACGGCAAGCGATACAGCGTGGTCATGGGCACTTCCAGCTCATACCCCAGACCGTTTACATCCAGAATCAGGTGCGGCGGCTGTTTCTCAGCCAGTGTGCCGCGCAAGCGTCCAATCACGTTTCAGATCCTTGAGCGTTGGCCAGATCAATGACTGGCGACTGACAGAACAAGGGTTTGCGCCGGCAACACAGGCGCAAAACCCTCATTCCCTAAAAATGACTGCTGATGCTATCAGAGACGCAGGCGCCCGCCACGACTGCGTGCCGTTCCCAGGCCATGGGGCAACAGGCTGGAACGGGTATGAGCATGACAAATGGCGATGGCCAGGGCATCCGAAGCATCGATTTGCGGCTTGCTGGTCAATTTCAGCATGTGCATGACCATCATCTGCACCTGCTCTTTATTGGCGGCGCCGGTGCCGGTAACGGCTTGTTTGACCTGGGTCGCGGTGTATTCAGCGATCTCCAGGCTTTCTTCGGCACCCGCGACAATCGCGGCGCCCCGGGCCTGACCGAGCTTGAGGGCAGAGTCGGCATTGCGCGCCATAAAGACTTTTTCAATGCCCATGGTCACCGGCCCGTAGGTCTGGATGACTTCGCGCACACCGCGATAGACGATTTGCAGACGCTCATGCAACTCGCCGGTCCCCGTGCGAATGCAGCCCGACGCCACGTACACGCAGCCACGCCCGGTATCACGTACCACGCCATAACCGGTGATGCGCGAACCGGGGTCGATACCAAGAATTAAAGTCATAACGCCTGCGGGTCTGGTAAGAGCACGATATTCAATACAGCGAATAACAAATGTGGGAGCAGGCTTGTCGGGTCGCCGCATCGCAGCGATGCGGCGACCCGACAAGCCTGCTCCCACATTGGATCTTACTCGCCCTTAACCCAGCTGTGCGGCCACCGACTCTGGAATGTCCGCGTTGGAGTAGACGTTCTGCACGTCATCCAGGTCTTCGAGCATGTCGATCAGCTTGAGCACCTTCTCGGCGCCTTCCAGATCCAGTTCGGCGCTGGTGGTGGGCAGCATCACGATTTCCGCGTCATCGCCTTTGAAACCCGCTGCTTCCAGCGCGTTACGCACGGAGTAGAAGCCGGCGAACGAGGTGAACACGTCAATCGAGCCGTCTTCATGAGTGACCACGTCATCGGCGTCGGCTTCCATGGCCGCTTCCATCAGCGCATCTTCATCAACGCCCGGCGCAAAGGAAATCTGCCCCTTGCGTTCGAACAGATACGCCACCGAACCGTCGGTGCCGAGGTTGCCGCCGCACTTGCTGAACGCATGGCGAACAGCAGCTGCGGTGCGGTTACGGTTGTCGGTCATGCACTCGACCATCACCGCCACGCCGCCCGGGCCGTAGCCTTCGTAGCTTAGCTCGACCATGTCGTCGGTATCGGCAGCACCGGCACCGCGGGCAACTGCGCGATCAATGATGTCGCGACTCATGTTCGCGCCAAGGGCCTTGTCCAGCGCCAGACGCAAGCGTGGGTTGGAACCCGGATCACCGCCACCCTGACGGGCAGCAACGGTCAGTTCACGAATCCACTTGGTGAAAATCTTGCCCTTCTTGGCATCCTGACGTTCTTTGCGGTGCTTGATGTTCGCCCACTTGGAATGACCCGCCATATCTCGCTCCGAATTCTCTTTGAAACATTGCCCGCCGCGCACGCTGTGTCGGCCAGCAACAAAAAATCTCGACCTAAAGGAAAGGCGCATCCCGGAAGGATGCGCCTTTGCGGTCAGCCTTACTCAGCCTTTGGCGTTTCGCGCAGACGAATGTGCAGCTCGCGCAATGCCTTGGCATCTACAACACCCGGGGCTTGCGTCATCACGTCGGCAGCACTCTGGGTTTTCGGGAAGGCGATCACTTCACGGATCGACTGGGCACCGGTCATCAGCATTACCAGACGGTCCAGACCGAAGGCCAGGCCACCGTGGGGCGGCGCGCCGTATTTCAGGGCGTCGAGCAGGAAGCCGAATTTCTCTTCCTGTTCTGCTTCATTGATACCCAACAGGCGGAACACCGTCTGCTGCATTTCCTTGCGGTGGATACGGATCGAACCGCCACCCAGCTCGGTGCCGTTCAGGACCATGTCGTAGGCACGGGACAATGCGGTTGCCGGGTTGGCTTCCAGTTCTTCCGGGGTGCACTTCGGCGCGGTGAACGGGTGGTGCAAGGCGCTGAAGCTGCCGTCGTCGTTCTCTTCGAACATCGGGAAGTCGACGACCCACATTGGCGCCCACTTGCAGGTCAGCAGGTCCAGATCGTTGCCGACCTTGATCCGCAGCGCGCCCAAGGCTTCGCTGACGATCTTCGACTTGTCGGCGCCGAAGAATACGATGTCGCCGTCGACCGCGCCAACGCGATCAAGGATCACATTGAGGTTGGCTTCAGGGATATTTTTGACAATAGGCGATTGCAGCCCCTCGACGCCCTTCGCGCGTTCGTTGACCTTGATGTACGCCAGGCCCTTGGCACCGTAGATGCCGACGAACTTGGTGTAGTCGTCGATCTGCTTGCGCGGCATGCTCGCCGCACCCGGTACGCGCAAGGCGGCGACACGGCATTTCGGATCGTTGGCAGGACCGCTGAAAACCTTGAAGTCGACTTCTTTAAGCTGGTCGGCAACGTCCACCAGTTCCAGCGGGTTACGCAAGTCCGGCTTGTCGGAACCGTAGCGACGCATGGCTTCTTCGAAGGTCATGTGCGGGAATTCGCCGAATTCCAGGTCCAGCACTTCCTTGAACAGGTTGCGGATCATGCCTTCGGTAAGGCCCATGATGTCTTTTTCATCGAGGAAGCTGGTTTCGATGTCGATCTGGGTGAATTCAGGCTGACGGTCGGCACGCAGGTCTTCGTCGCGGAAGCACTTGGCGATCTGGTAGTAACGGTCGAAGCCGGCCACCATCAGCAGTTGCTTGAACAGCTGCGGCGATTGCGGCAAGGCGAAGAACGAACCGGCGTGAGTACGGCTCGGTACCAGGTAGTCGCGAGCACCTTCAGGGGTGGCGCGGGTCAGGATCGGCGTCTCGACGTCGAGGAAGCCGTTCTCGTCCAGGTAGCGACGGATGCTGGTGGTCATGCGCGAACGCAGACGCAGCTTCTCGGCCATTTCCGGGCGACGCAGGTCAAGGAAGCGATAACGCAGGCGGGTTTCTTCGCCGACGTCGGAGTACTCGTTCAACGGGAACGGCGGGGTTTCCGATTCGTTCAGCACTTCCAGCTCGTAGCCCAGGACTTCAATCATGCCCGACGCCATGTTGGCGTTGGTGGCACCGGCCGGACGCAGGCGAACCTTGCCGGTGATTTTCACGACGTATTCGCTGCGCACGCGATCGGCGGCGGCGAAGCTCTCAGCGCGGTCCGGGTCGAACACCACCTGGGCCAGACCGTCACGATCACGGATATCGAGGAAAATCACCCCACCGTGGTCGCGGCGACGGTGAACCCATCCGCAAAGGATAATTTCCTGGCCTTCCAGGGCTTCGTTCAGTTGGCCGCAATAATGGCTGCGCATCATGGTAGTGGTTTCACTTCTCGTAATTCGAAATTCGGTTGGAGGCCTTGCAGAGGTTGCAAGAGCTCGCGCGTAGTCGTTCAACTCAGGTTCCAGACCTTAGTCAGCTTTGTCGCCGCCGGCCAGATTCTTCTTGGAACCGGTCTTGAAATCGGTTTCGTACCAGCCGCTGCCGCTCAGGCGGAAGCCCGGCATGGACAGCATCTTTTTAAGCTCTGGCGCCTGGCAGGCAGGGCAGTCGACCAGCGGTGCTGCGCTGATCTTTTGAATGGCTTCCAACTGATGACCACAGGAAGCACATTGATAGTCGTACATCGGCATGGGGATTGTCTCGGCGATCAGATTGCTACCGCGCACGCTGGGTTTTGCGGCAAAGAGCGGGATTATATCCATTAAATGCAGCCTGTGCAGCCGTAAGACTGCACAGACCGACACTCTGCCCGATCCACCGCTGTGGCTAGGGCATTGCGGCGTAGCCTCCTTCTTTCAGGCTGTGCACGACGCAGACAACCCGCACCAGCCCGGTGAAGTTCTTGACCCCGCCATGACGCAAGTGCACTTCGCGGTCCACATGGGACAGCAGCGCACTGACCGTACAGCAATTGACCTTGGCCATATCGCCCAAAATATCCCAGTACACCTGTTCAAGCCGCAAGCAGGTGGCAAAGCCATTCAACCGCACCGACCGGGACAGCGGCTGGGCCAGCCCCATATCAAATTCGCTGACAAACGGATCAATCCTTATGTCCTTGACCGGACCGACCCTCCCCTCGCTTCGCCTGTCTCCATAATCCATATCGTTGACACTCCTTTGTCATCCCTGGCTTCTGTAAGAGCACTCTCCGTGGCCTTATAAAAGCGCAGGCGCAAAGGTATATCCAGATGACTTTATGACCATCGACGTAGGATAAGCCAACAGCTGAAGGGCGATCATGGAGAGCGTCCTAGGCCGGCCGTTTTCCTACACAACCAGACGAGTTTTAACGAGCGCAAAAGCGATTTGAGGAAGTCAAAGACCGCGAACAACACCCTATGGGCATCATTCGCGTACTGACGATTACTGATCCAGCAGAGACCGCAACATCCACGCGGTTTTTTCGTGGACCTGCATGCGCTGGGTCAGCAGGTCAGCCGTCGGCTCGTCGCTGACTTTTTCCAGCAGCGGAAAAATCCCGCGCGCCGTCCGTGTCACCGCCTCTTGCCCCTCGACAAGCTGCTTGATCATGTCTTCGGCGCTGGGTACGCCGGCTTCTTCCTTTATAGAAGACAGCTGCGCGTAAACCGAATAGGCGCCTGGCGCCGGAAACCCGAGGGCGCGAATGCGCTCGGCAATCGAATCGACGGCCAGGGCCAACTCGTTGTATTGCTCCTCGAACATCAGGTGCAGGGTCCGAAACATGGGACCGGTGACATTCCAATGGAAGTTATGGGTTTTCAAATACAGAACATAAGTGTCCGACAGCAGACGCGAGAGCCCGTCGACGATGGACTTGCGGTCCTCTTCACTGATACCGATATCGATTGCCATGTTTATCCCCTAAAGGTGATGAGTTCATCCAACAGGTGCAAGACCACTCTAGCAAGCCTGCCACCCCATCGCAGCCCGGGATTGCACAATGGCCTGCGACAAATCGCCCCGCGAAGCACCGCCGGACTGCCTGATTTGAGTAGCTGCAGGCTTTGCTGTTAAATAGACAGTGTGTCGCGACCACCTATTTTCCGGGGGCTGCGCATAGGCTGGTACCGGGTACGTGTCCAACGCCTCTTATTGTCCTGAAGCGAACCGTGCTCAATCAGCTCTTCCTTGTGATCCGTCTTAACGTGAGTTAATCAAAATGTTGAAAATCGTCCACCTGCTAATGGGCGCAGCAGCCCTGCTGCTGTCCTTCATCCCTAGCCTGCGATCCGAAGCAGTACCTTACCTGCAACAACCCGATGCACTGTACCTGGCCTTTTTCGGCTTGCTCAACCTCACCCTTGCTCCCGTTATCCCTTACTGGAACAAAGGCCCACGTCATCAACTGCAAAACCTGGTCAGCGCCTTGCTGGTCCTGGCCGTCGTCCTGCAAACCCTGACGTTGCTCGCGCCAATGCCTGTCATTGCCGGTCAACCTGCCGTTCTGTTCAGCCTGGTAGCGGCCCTGATCGCCGTTCTTCTGCACCTGGCTATCAGCTTCTACAAATCTTCACCGGCCGCCGCCTCGCCAAGCTACGACATGAGCAACCGCGATACCGGCACCGTCAAGTGGTTCAACACCTCCAAGGGCTTCGGCTTTATTTCCCGTGATTCCGGCGATGATATTTTCGTGCATTTCCGGGCCATTCGTGGCGAAGGTCACCGTGTGCTGGTCGAAGGCCAGCGCGTGGAGTTCTCCGTCATGAATCGTGACAAAGGGCTGCAAGCCGAAGACGTGATCGCCGCATTGCCGCGTCGCTGATTCAAGGCTAAAAAAAACCGCGAGCAGCTAAGCTGTTCGCGGTTTTTTATTGCCTGCGGTTTCAATAATGCGGTGGTGGCGCTTCTTCTTCGAAGGTTTCGAACTGGCCGGCCATTTCTTCCTGGCGCTTGAGCAATGCGGCCATCTGCAATTGCAGACGCTCAACGGCGCGCTGCTGCGTCGCCAGCACATCGCTCAACGACTGGATGGTGTCATCCTGAAACGCCAGTTGGCTCTCCAGATCGGTAACGCGATCTTCCAGGCTCATGATTCAACCCTCCAGAAACGTAAAGTCTTCGGTTAACACCAGACGCAGCCGCTCGCGAATGGTCGCGACCTGCGCTGCGCTGTAAGGCACGGCCGGGTGTTTGCCCCAGACCGGGGCTGGCCAGGCGGCGTCCTCGCGTTTGCGCACAATGACATGCATGTGCAACTGACTGACGACATTACCCAGCGCCGCGACATTCATCTTGTCGGCGTCGAACGAATCCTTGAGCAACTGCGCCAGCGCGGTCGTTTCCTGCCACAGCTGCTGTTGATCTGCGACACCCAACTGAAATATCTCGCTGATATCGTTGCGGCGTGGCACCAGGATGAACCAGGGGTAGTTCGAATCATTGGATAACAGCAGCCGGCACAGCGGGAAATCCCCGATCGGTAGCGTGTCTTGTTGAAGTCGTGGATCTAAAGCGAACACTCTGCGCACTCCCGCCTGGTCATCATTTTTCAGCTTAGCGCCCATCCAGAAGGGCTGCGCGCCAAGCGACAGGACGGCAGCATACCCGTGATCACCGCTGGCATCACGCTGAACGAACGCCCCGAGATGGGCCATTTTCGATCGAGACGCACCAACACAGAACCGAAGATCGCAACCGCAAAGGCGAAATGACTGATTTCCAATGAATAGTTCCAGCCGTCGCCATGAGTGCACTGTGTGAATTCAGCACAGTGATTAAGATTTTTTGCACCAAAACCGCACAGTGCGTCTACGCTGAATGCGTCAGCATCCGTGAATTACTCACCGAAGGGGTGAACCGGTAACATTTTTCATTGTCATGCGATCGGCTCCAGGGTTGCAACACTATGCAATGCACGGCGTCAAGCGTACAAAAAACGCGCTCGAAGCCCCCGGTTTTACGAGGTTTTTACAGCGACAGGCAGGCTCCCAGAAAAAAAAAGCAGCAGAATTCTGGTTTGTGCACGCTTGTTGCATTCACACCCACATCGCCCTGGAAGCCTCCGCTGGAAGTGGAAGCCCCAAGGCAAATAAGAACAGTGGCAGGGTTGCCCAATGGAGATTCAAACGTTTCACCAGGGACTCTTTTTACCGATGCACAAGCCTTGGAAAACAACGCCAAAGTTGCCAATCTGCTTGCGTCGAGGCTTTAAATTTGCGACATCTACCCAGCTGTTTGCGACAGGGTCGTAAAGAAGCTGCAAGGTTAGATACGCAAGTATCGCCAACATGGTCGGCGTGATATAACTTTGCGCCGACACAAAAAGAAAGAGCCGCCCAGATAATAAAACAGGTGGGACGGCAGTACTCTTCTAAAAACCAAAGGAGCAAATCACGATGCGCGTGATGAAGTGGAGCATGATCGCACTGGCAGTTGCAGCAGCAGCCGGTACTCAAGTGGCTATGGCCGCACCTTTCGTAAGTGACCAGGCTGAAGCCAAAGGTTTTGTTGAAGACAGCTCGTTGAACTTGCTGGTTCGCAACTACTACTTCAACCGTGACAACAAAGACGGTGGCCGCGACGTCAAAGACTGGACTCAAGGTCTTTGGGGCACCTACAACTCCGGTTACACCCAAGGCACTGTTGGCGTTGGCGTTGATGCATTCGGTTACCTGGCCATCAAACTGGATGGCGGCGATGGCACTTCCGGTTCGGGTAACATGAGCCGTAGCGACACCCGCAAAGCCAACGGTTTTGCCCGCGAAGTCAACGACAGCCAGGGTAAAGCCGGCGCGGCCATTAAATTCCGCGTCTCCAAAACTGAGCTGAAATTCGGCGAAATGAGCCCGAGCACTTCTCCGGTGTTCGCTATTGGCGGTTCCCGTATCCTTCCTCAAGTGGCTACCGGTTTCCAACTGCAGAGCAGCGAAGTCAAAGACCTTGACCTCGAAGCCGGTCACTTCTACTCGGCGTCCAGCCAGGACAAAAACGATAGCCAAGGCGAGCTGTATGCAACCTACGCGAATGGTGGCAATGGCGTAGCAGCCAAGTCGATCGACTATTTTGGTGGCAAGTACGGCATCACCGATAATCTTTCCGCATCGCTGTATGGCTCTAAGCTGGAAGACATCTGGAACCAGTACTACGCCAACGTGAACCTCACCACCCCGTTTGGTGGTGACACGTCGCTGAACACCGACTTCAACATCTACCGCACCACCGATACCGGTAACGCGAACGCCGGCGACATCAGCAACACAACGTTCTCGCTGGCTACTGCTCTCTCGTTCCTGAAAGCACACACCATCACCCTGGCCTTCCAAAAGGTTAACGGCGATACCCCGTTCGACTACATCGGTGTGGGCGATAACAACCGCGGCGGCGACTCGATTTTCCTCGCCAACTCCATCCAGTACTCCGACTTCAACGCTCCTAACGAGAAATCTGCCCAGATCCGTTATGACTTGAAAATGGCCGAGTACGGCGTTCCAGGTCTGAGCTTCATGACCCGTTACGTGAAAGGTTGGGACATCGACGGCACCAACACTCCAACAAACAGCACTTACACCGGCATGTACGGTGAAGATGGCAAGCACAACGAAACCAACTTCGAAGCCAAGTACGTTGTTCAGTCTGGCCCGGCAAAAGATCTGTCCGTCCGCTTCCGTCAAGCTTGGCACTTTGCTAACGCCGACGAAGGTGAAGGCGACGTGAAAGAGTTCCGTGTGATCGTCGACTATCCACTGTCGATTTTGTAATCGCATCCAGTTAGTTTGCGGTAACAAATAAAAAGGCCCATCTTCGGATGGGCCTTTTTTTAACCGCGTTGCGCAAGACGTTAATGATTAGCTTGCTACCCAACAAGCCTGACCGTTAAGTCAGACTTTGGTAACAACACACCTCAATTCACTGCTGCTTCCTGGACCACACGAATAACTCGCTGCGGGAACGGAATATCGATACCGGCCGTCTTCAAACGATCACGGGATTGTTCATTGAACATGAACATCACATCCCAGTAATCAGCTGTTTTTACCCATACGCGCAGCGAAACAGTGATCGAACTGTCACCCAGCGTAGAAATGACTGCCTGCGGAGCCGGCTCAGTCAGAATACGTTCGTCCTTGGCCAGCTCCAGCAATACTTCCCGGGCCTTCTGCAAGTCCGCTTCGTAGTCCACGCCCACATCAAACACTACTTTGCGGGTTGGCTGACGATTTGTGTTGGTGATAATGCCGTTCGACAGATTGCCGTTAGGCACGATGATGGTTTTGTTATCGCCGGTGCGCAGCACAGTGTGAAAAATCTGGATGCTGTCGACTGTACCGGCAACGCCTTGGGCTTCGATCCAGTCACCGATGCGAAACGGGCGGAACAACAGAATCAACACGCCGCCGGCGAAATTCGCCAGGCTGCCTTGCAGGGCCAGACCGATGGCCAGACCTGCTGCACCGATGGCTGCAACGAACGACGTGGTTTCTACACCGATCATCGAGGCCACGCTGACGATCAGCAAAACCTTGAGAATAATATTCGCCAGGCTGCTGATGAAGCCTTGCAACGCGAGGTCGGCGTTACGCAGTGCCAGCAGGCCACCGAGCTTTTGCGCCACTTTGTTGATCAGCCACCAGCCGATGGCCAGGGTAATCACCGCCAGCAACACGCGGCTGCCGTATTCCATGATCATCGGTATCCAGGCTTGAGACGCCTTGACCAGGTTGTCCACTTCAGTATTCAAATCCATCTACTTTCTCCTGATTCCCGGCCATCCGGCACGCGAAAAATAAGCGGCAGAAAAGGCCCGCCGGTTAAACACAATCAAGGTGGGAGCGGCGGTGCGGCGATCCGACTTGCTCGCGAAAGCGGTGTGTCATTCAACAGTGATGTCGACTGATACGCCCTCTTCGCGAGCAAGCCCGCTCCCACAGGCCCCACAGGTTCCCGCATCAGTCGCGGAAGTTGTTGAACTGTAGCGGCATATCGAAAGTCTTGGCGCGCAGGGCTGCGATGGCTTCCTGCAAATCGTCACGCTTCTTGCCAGTAATGCGCACTTGCTCGCCCTGAATGGAAGCCTGGACCTTGAGCTTGGCGTCCTTGACGTGAGCGACGATTTTCTTCGCCAGCTCTTTGTCGATGCCTTCCTTGAGGACCGCTTCCTGTTTCATCAGCTTGCCCGACGCGTAGGCATCCTTGACCTCAAGGCACTGCACGTCGATCTTGCGCTTGACCAGGGACAGCTTGAGGATCTCGATCATCGCTTCCAGCTGGAAGTCGGCCTCGGCGGTCAGGTTGACGGTCAGGTCCTTTTCCTTGAATTCAAAGGTGCCCTTGCCTTTCAGGTCATAACGACGATCGAGTTCCTTGACGGCGTTCTCGACCGCGTTGGTGACTTCGTGTTTGTCCAGTTCGGATACCACGTCGAACGACGGCATGTAATCTCTCCAATAAAAGGCGCGCTCGATAGCGATGGAGCGCGCTTGGCTTGCGGTTAAAATCGGGCTCATTATAACGGGTCTTTTCCAACCGATACTGCGAGCCTCACATGCCTGCACCAAACCGAGCAAAAAGCTGATGTCCACCACTTGGCATGTATTGGGCGCCGGCAGCCTCGGCACTTTGTGGGCCACCCGCCTGGCGCGGGCCGGAGTGCCGGTCAAATTGATCGTGCGCGACGAACAACGCTTGCAGGCGTATCGAGCGGCAGGCGGGCTGACGCTGGTCGAGCACGGCGAAGCCAACACCTATGACATCCCCGGTGAAACACCGCACAGCAGCGAACCGATCCACCGTCTGCTGGTGGCCTGCAAAGCCTACGATGCCGAAAAGGCCGTCGCCCAACTGGCGCCGCGTCTGACGCCTGATGCCGAGCTGATCCTGTTGCAGAACGGCCTCGGCAGTCAGGACGCCGTCGCCGCGCAGGTTCCACAGGCGCGTTGCGTATGCGCTTCCAGCACCGAAGGCGCGTTTCGCGACGGCGACTGGCGCGTGGTGTTTGCCGGTCACGGCTACACCTGGCTGGGGGATGCCGGCCATCCGGTGGCACCGATCTGGCTGGACGACTTGTCTGCCGCTGGTATTCCTCACGAGTGGAGCATCGAGATTCTGACAAGGCTGTGGCGAAAACTGGCGCTCAACTGTGCGATCAACCCGCTGACGGTGCTGCACGATTGCCGCAACGGCGGTTTGCAGGAACATCATTGCGAAGTCGCCACCCTCTGCGATGAACTGACTGACCTGCTGGAACGTTGCGGTCAACCGGCAGCGGCCGAGGACCTGCAACAGGAAGTCGAACGGGTGATCCATGCCACGGCGGCCAACTACTCCTCGATGCACCAGGATGTCGCGAGCCAGCGCCGAACCGAAATCAGCTACCTGTTGGGCTATGTCTGCAAAGTGGCCTCGCGGCACCGGCTAAACCTGCCTCATCTCAATCAGCTTGAATCGAGGTTGATCACCCATCTGCACAGCCTTGGATTGCCCAGCGACTGAGCAGCGGCTACGCTGGCCACTTGTTCCTTTTCTGCGATGAACCTGATGCCATTGCGCCAGCGTCTCGAAAACCTTCCCGTCGGCCAGAAACTGCTGGCCGCCCTGCTCGTGTTGTTGATCACCATCCTGCTGGTCGCCAACCTGACGTTTATCAGCGCCGCGTATTACATCTCTCAGGAAAGCATGGCGCCTCAGGCCTTGCAGACCATCGGCCGACTCGTCTCCAATCCGAGCCTGGTGGCCGACGCCTTGACGTCGCCGCAAAGCGCCGAACGCCTGCTCAACGAACTCAACAGTTATTCACCGCTGCGAGCGGCCGCCCTGTATGACGGCAAGGGTGAGCGCCTGGCGCAATTGCAGCATGGCGAAAAGCTGCACCTGCCGGATCGCTATCGGCACATCGAATCCTGGCAGGCCACCGAGTTTCGCAGCAACCAAGTGATCACCCTGCCCCGCCCCGGTACCGCGCCGGGGCATCTGTTGTTGGTGGCCAGCAGCGAATTGCCGGTGGCGTTCTACACCGGGACCCTGACCGCCAGTTTGGGCATTCTGATCTTCAGTGTGCTGTTGTGGCTGGTGATCGCCCGGCAGATCAAACGCCTGATTACCCGGCCGATCCATCAGCTCGAAGAGTTGTCCCGGCAAGTGACCCGCGAAGAGAACTACGCCCTGCGCGCCTCCCGTGGCAACCACGACGAAATCGGCAGCCTCGCCGAGGCGTTCAACACCATGCTTTCGCGGATCGAAGCCCGGGAGCAGCAGCTCAAGCGTGCCCGGGATGACTCCCAGGCAGCCTACGATCAGGCGCAAGGCCTGGCCGAAGAAACCCGCCACACCAATCGCAAACTGGAACTCGAAGTTCAGGTGCGCAGCAAGATCGAGAAGAAACTCACCGGCTTCCAGAACTACCTCAACAGCATCATCGACTCCATGCCGTCGGCGCTGATCGCCCTCGACGAGCAGCTCTACGTAACCCAGTGGAATCAGGAGGCCAGCGCCCTGTCCGGCACCCGTCTGGACGAAGCCTTGAATCAGCCGATCTTCCTCGCTTTCGAGCCGCTGAAACCGTTTCTGCCGCAGCTCAAGCAAACCGTCGAGCAGCACACGGTGGCGAAGATTGAGCGCGTCACCTGGTTCAAGGACGATGAACCCAAGCATTACGCGCTGACCTTCTACCCACTGATGGGCGGGGCCGGGCGTGGTGTGGTGATCCGGATCGACGACATCACCCAGCGCCTGTCGCTGGAAGAAATGATGGTGCAGTCGGAAAAAATGCTCTCGGTCGGTGGCCTCGCCGCCGGCATGGCCCACGAAATCAACAACCCGTTGGGCGCGATCCTGCACAACGTGCAGAACATTCGACGACGACTGTCGCCTGACCTGCCGAAGAACCTCGAGCAGGCCGAGCAAGCCGGCATTTCCCTGGAAACGGTCAACAGATACCTGCAAGCACGCGAAGTACCGCAGCTGCTTGATGGCATTCAACAGGCTGGCGCCCGGGCGGCGAAGATTGTCACCCACATGCTCAGCTTCAGCCGCCGCAGTACCCGGCAAATGGCCCCGTGCGACCTGCCGGCGCTGATTGATCAAGCAGTGGAAATCGCCGGTAACGACTTCGACCTGGCCATCGGTTTCGACTTCAAGGGCCAGGCGATCACCCGTCAGTTCGACCCGGCACTGGGTCCGGTGCCCGGCACGGCCAACGAACTGGAACAAGTGCTGCTTAACCTGCTGAAAAACGCCGCCCAGGCCATTCACCAACGTGAAGACGACCGCGAACCGGGGCGAATCATTCTGCGTACCCGGCTGAACCCGCCGTGGGCCGAAATCCAGGTCGAGGACAACGGCATCGGCATGAGCGAGAACGTGCGCAAACGCACCTTCGAGCCGTTCTTCACCACCAAGGAAATCGGTCAGGGCACGGGCCTTGGCTTGTCGGTTTCGTATTTCATCATCACCAATAACCACAAGGGTCAGATGGAGGTGCAGTCGACATTGGGCCAAGGCACCTGTTTCACCTTGCGCCTGCCGCTGGCGGGCAGCCCCGTCATCTCTCAAGAACTCAATCAGCTATCGAGGTAACCCATGGGCTTTCGCTTGTCGAAGATTTACACCCGCACCGGCGACAAAGGTGAAACCGGACTCGGCGATGGCCGCCGCGTGCCCAAGGACCACCCGCGGATCGAGGCCATTGGCGAAGTCGACACGCTGAACAGCCAGGTGGGCGTACTGTTGGCCGGGTTGGCGGCAGAAAGTGCTGCATATCCGGGTTTGAACGAGGTAATTGAGGTTCTGGCGCCCTGCCAGCATCGGTTGTTCGACCTGGGTGGCGAGTTGGCGATGCCGGTGTATCAGGCTTTGAATGCAGCGGAAATCGAACGCCTGGAAGCGGCGATCGATGTGTGGAATGAAGAGCTGGGGCCGCTGGAGAATTTCATCCTGCCGGGTGGTTCAGCGCTGATTGCCCAGGCCCATGTGTGCAGAAGCCTGGCACGAAGCGCGGAGCGGCGGTGTCAGCATTTGAATGCGATTGAACCGTTGGCCGGGGTCGGGTTGGCGTATATCAATCGGTTGTCGGATGTGTTGTTTGTGGTGGCAAGGGTGATTGCCAAGCGCCAGCGGATTGCGGAGATTCTTTGGCAGCCGGCCGCTAAGCCTCACGAATAATCGGCGCCTTTACAGACGCCTTCGCGGGCAAGCCTCGCTCCTACGGAATCACCCGCGACCCAATGTAGGAGCGAGGCTTGCCCGCGAAGAGGCCAGTGGCTACACCAAAGAATCAGGCCAAAACGCCCGAATCCCCGCCACACCTTGGGCGCCTGCCGCCCAGGCTTTATCAACCTGTGCCGGGCCAACACCACCGAGCAAGAACACCGGCTTGCTGAAGCCTTCGATCAGCGCCGAAGCCTGCTCCCAACCCAACGGCAGCGCATCCGGGTGAGTCAGCGTCGGCTGCACCGGCGACAAGGTCACAAAGTCCACGCCCATTTGCTCGGCCAGCGCCAGTTCTTCAGCGTTGTGGCAGGACGCCGCCAACCAGCGCGAAGCCGGTAATGGTCGACCCGCTGCCGCGTATTTGCGCAACTGTGTTGCTGTGATGTGCCAGCCCGCGGACGGGAAGTCGCCCAACCACTCGAACGGCCCCTTGATCATCAACTGCGCCTTACCGGCACACAGCCCCGCCGCATCCACCGCCAGATCCCGGTATTTCGGATCGTAGCCGTTGGGCGCGCGCAGCTGGATCAACTTGATGCCGCCGGCGATGGCTTTCTGGATACCGCGCAGCAAGGCCGGGGTTTCCAGGTCTTCCGGGGTAATCAGGTATTCGCCAGGCAGTCGTGCAGCCGCAACGATCGGCTGGTTGGCCGCCGGGAACTCGTAATTCAGCAGATCGCGCTGAGCCACCCACTCCAGTGGCTGGCCTTCGGCACCGTGGGGTTCGCCGGTAAAGGCCGAGACTTCCCAGACGTCCAGCAACACTTGCTTGTCCGGGTAATCGTGGCGAACCTTGATTAACGGTCGCGCGGCGCTGACCACAATGCCCAGCTCTTCCTGGAGCTCGCGAGCCAGGGCGGTTTCGACGGATTCGTCACCCTCGACCTTGCCCCCGGGGAATTCCCACAAACCGCCCTGATGCTGGGTGTCGGCACGCCGTGCGATAAGAATCTTGCCACTGCTGTCACGGATAACGGCGGCGGCTACGTGTACTCGTTTCACTGCCCAATCTCCTCCAGACCTGCCTTCTGCCAGGCCTTGAACGACGGCCATTGGTAAAGGGTTTCGACATAGGCTTCGTCCACTGCCGGCAACTTCACCTGATAAGTGCGCAGGCGTACGGCAATCGGTGCGAAAAAGGCGTCGGCGAGGGTCGCGCGGCCAAACAGGAACGGCCCGGACTCAGTCGCCACCGCACGGCATTCTGCCCACAACGCCAGCATGCGCTTGATTTCCGCCTGCACGTCAGGAGGCGTCGGCGACAGCGGAGCATCGCGGCTCAAGTCGAACGGCATGTTGCCCCGCACGGCAAAGAACCCGGCGTGCATCTGTGCACAGGCCGAACGCGCCTGGGCACGGGCGGCGGTGTCTTTGGGCCAGAGACCGGCATCGGGGAATTGCTCCGCCAGGTATTCGGCAATCGCCAGGGAGTCGGCGATGGTCCCGTGCTCGGTTTTCAGCAGCGGGACTTTACCGGTCGGCGAGTGCTTGAGCAGTCGTTCGCGGGTGTCTGGCTGATTCAGCTTGATCAGTTCTTCGGTGTACGGGGCGCCAGTGAGGTCAAGGGCCAGAGCGCCGCGCAGGGACCAGGAGGAAAGCAGTTTGTCGCCGATGATCAGGTGGAGGCTCATATTCGGGCGCCTTTTGGTAAGTGGAACAGGCCAGAAGCTTTAGTGTCTGGTCGGCCGCCTTCGCGGGCAAGTCGGATCGCCGCACCGCTCGCTCCTACACGGAACAGGCCGTTCGCGAATTATGTGAACGACATCAATCCTGTAGGAGCGAGGCTTGCCCGCGAACGGGGCGACTCGGTCTTAAGTACGGTACTCGGCGTTGATCTTCACGTATTCGTGGGACAGGTCGGTGGTCCAGATGGTTTCGCTGCAATCGCCGCGACCCAGTTCGATACGGATGGTGATCTCTTCCTGCTGCATCACCGCCGCGCCCTGGGCTTCGGTGTACGTCGCGGCGCGAGCGCCACGGCTGGCGATGCACACGTCGCCGAGGAACACGTCGATCTTGCTCACGTCCAGGTTCGGCACGCCGGCACGGCCGACGGCGGCGAGGATGCGGCCCCAGTTCGGGTCGGACGCGAACAGTGCGGTCTTGATCAGCGGCGAGTGCGCCACGGTGTAACCGACGTCCAGGCATTCCTGGTGATTGCCGCCGCCGTTGACTTCGACAGTCACGAACTTGGTCGCACCTTCGCCGTCACGCACGATGGCCTGGGCCACGTCCATGCACACTTCGAACACTGCTTGTTTCAGCTTGGCGAACAACTCACCGCTCGCTTCGGTGATTTCCGGCAGCGCAGCCTGACCGGTGGCGATCAGCATGCAGCAGTCGTTGGTCGAGGTATCGCCATCGATGGTGATGCGGTTGAACGACTTGTTCGCGCCATCCAGCAGCAGGTTTTGCAGCACCTCGCGGGAGACTTTGGCGTCGGTGGCGATGTAGCCGAGCATGGTCGCCATGTTCGGGCGGATCATGCCCGCGCCTTTGCTGATGCCGGTGACGGTGATGGTCACGCCGTCATACTGGAACTGGCGGCTGGCACCTTTGGGCAAGGTGTCGGTGGTCATGATGCCGGTGGCGGCAGCTTCCCAGTTGTTGACCGACAGATCATTGAGCGCCGCTTGCAGCGCGCCTTCGATCTTCTCGACCGGCAGCGGCTCGCCGATCACACCGGTGGAGTACGGCAGCACGAGGCTGGCATCAACGCCGGTCAATTCAGCCAGTTTGGCGCACGTGCGCTCGGCAGCGGCCAGGCCAGGTTCGCCGGTGCCAGCGTTGGCATTGCCGGTGTTGGTCAGCAGGTAACGCACCGGGCCTTGCACACGTTGCTTGGCCAGAATCACAGGAGCTGCGCAAAACGCGTTCAGGGTGAACACGCCCGCGACCGTGGAGCCTTCGGCGCAGCGCATGACCACGACATCCTTGCGCCCCGGGCGCTTGATGCCGGCCGAGGCGATACCGAGTTCAAAACCGGCAACCGGGTGCAACGTTGGCAAAGGACCAAGACCAACAGCCATGAATGCGCTCCTTAATAAATGATGTCAGCACCGCTTTCAGGAAGAACGGTGGTTTAAATGGCAAAACGCCGCGACGGCTGATGCCGGTCGCGGCGCGGGTATTTCAGCGTATGAAACGGGTTTTACTGGATCTGCCCGTGGCAATGCTTGAATTTCTTGCCCGAACCGCAGTAGCACAGTTCGTTACGACCCAGCTTCTGTTCGTTGCGAACCGGTGCGGTGGCGAGGGCTACGTCGACCTCTTCACCAAGCAATTGCGGTTGCTCAAGACCCGGCGCTTCGTCGTGCTGGAACTGCATGCGCGCCGCCAGTGCCTCGGCTTCCTGACGCAGGCGTTGCTCTTCTTCGATCGGATCTTCACGGCGAACCTGAACGTGCGACAGCACACGGATCGAGTCGCGTTTGATCGAATCCAGCAGCTCGGAGAACAGCGTGAACGACTCGCGCTTGTACTCTTGCTTCGGGTTCTTCTGTGCATAACCACGCAAGTGGATGCCGTGACGCAGGTGATCCATGGTCGACAGGTGGTCTTTCCACAGGTCGTCGAGCACACGCAGAACGATTTGCTTCTCAAAGGTGCGCAGCGCTTCGGCGCTCGCCTGCTCTTCTTTCTCGTTGTACGCGGCAAGCAGCTCGGTCATGAGCTTCTCGCGCAGGGTTTCTTCGTACAGGTGGTCGTCTTCGTCGAGCCATTTCTGGATCGGCAACGCCACACCGAAGTCGCTCTGCAACGCGGCTTCCAGACCGGCCACGTCCCACTGCTCAGGCAGCGATTGCGGTGGAATGTGCGCGCTGACGGTGGCGTTGAGCACGTCCTGACGGAAGTCGGCGATGGTTTCACCGATATTGTCGGCAGCCAGCAACGTGTTACGCATGTGATAAATCACTTTACGCTGTTCGTTGTTGACGTCGTCGAACTCGAGCAGTTGCTTACGGATGTCGAAGTTACGACCTTCAACCTTGCGCTGAGCCTTCTCGATGGCGTTGGTCACCATACGGTGCTCGATCGCTTCACCGGACTGCATGCCCAAGGCCTTCATGAAATTCTTCACCCGGTCAGAGGCGAAAATGCGCATCAGGCTGTCTTCCAGCGACAGGTAGAAACGGCTGGAACCGGCGTCACCCTGACGACCGGCACGACCACGCAACTGGTTGTCGATACGGCGCGATTCGTGACGCTCGGAAGCGATCACCTGCAAGCCGCCCGACTCCAGCACTTGCTGGTGGCGTTTCTGCCAGTCGGCCTTGATCTGGGCAATCTGTTCAGGGGTCGGGTTTTCCAGGGTCGCGACTTCCACTTCCCAGTTGCCGCCCAACAGAATGTCGGTACCACGACCGGCCATGTTGGTGGCGATGGTCAGCGCACCCGGGCGACCGGCCTGGGCAATGATCTCGGCTTCTTTTTCGTGGAACTTGGCGTTCAGGACCTTGTGTTCGATGCCTTCCTTCTCGAGCAGACTGGACATGTGCTCGGAAGTTTCGATGGTTGCAGTACCCACCAGCACTGGACGGCCCAGGGTCATGCATTCCTTGATGTCGGTGATGATCGCCGCGTATTTCTCTTCGGCGGTCAGGAACACCAGGTCGTTGTAGTCTTTACGCGCCAGCGGTTTGTTCGGCGGGATAACCATCACCGACAGACCGTAGATCTGGTGGAATTCGAACGCTTCGGTGTCCGCAGTACCGGTCATGCCGGACAGCTTGTTGTAAAGACGGAAGTAGTTCTGGAACGTGGTCGAGGCCAGGGTCTGGCTCTCGGCCTGGATGTTCAGGTTTTCCTTGGCTTCGATGGCCTGGTGCAGGCCTTCGGACAGACGACGACCCGGCATGGTACGACCGGTGTGTTCGTCGACCAGGACAACCTGACCGTCCTGCACGATGTATTCAATGTTGCGGTTGAACAGTTTATGAGCGCGCAGACCGGCATAAACGTGAGTCAGCAGACCCAGGTTATGCGCCGAATACAGGCTCTCGCCTTCAGCCAGCAGGCCGACGCGGGTGAGCATGTCTTCGATGAACTGGTGACCGGCTTCGTTGAGTTCGACCTGACGGGTCTTCTCGTCAACGGTGTAATGGCCAGCCTTGGTGACTTCGCCTTCCACTTCTTCGACGTGCAACTCCAACTGCGGGATCAGTTTGTTGATCTCGATGTACAGCTTGGAGCTGTCCTCGGCCTGACCGGAAATGATCAGCGGGGTACGGGCTTCGTCGATGAGGATGGAGTCTACTTCGTCGATCACGGCAAAATTGAGTTCGCGCTGGAATTTTTCTTCCATGCTGAACGCCATGTTGTCGCGCAGGTAGTCGAAACCGAATTCGTTGTTGGTGCCGTAGGTAATGTCGGCGGCGTAGGCCAGACGTTTCTCTTCCGGCGGCTGGAACGGCGTCACCACACCGACAGACATCCCGAGGAACTCGTAGAGCGGACGCATCCAGTTGGCGTCACGACGGGCCAGGTAGTCGTTCACCGTCACAACGTGCACGCCCTTGCCAGACAGTGCGTTGAGGTAAACGCCCAGTGTTGCCACCAGGGTCTTGCCTTCACCAGTACGCATTTCCGCGATCTGGCCTTCATGCAAGGTCATGCCGCCGATCAGCTGGACATCGAAGTGGCGCATACCCATGACACGCTTGCCGGCTTCGCGGGCGACCGCAAAGGCTTCGGGCAACAGCTTGTCGAGGGTTTCCCCTTTGGCGATGCGGGCCTTGAACTCATCTGTCTTGGCACGCAATTGATCGTCCGAAAGGGCCACCATTTGCTCTTCGAAGGCATTGACGAATTGCACCGTCTTGAGCATGCGTTTGACTTCACGCTCGTTCTTGCTTCCAAAAAGTTTCTTTAACAAAGGCGCAAACATATCGGCAGGATCTTCCACACTAAAGGGATGGAGGGCGGCCCCGTGAGTCGCCCGTGCAGCCCTCATGGCCGCATGCGAACGAGTATTCTACCCGGAAACGATGGTGAGGAAAGTGGCGTTATTCCACGATGCATGCACTGCGTTGTAACGGGGCTCACTTAAAATAAGGGCTTTTTGCGCAACTTCAAGCCATTCACGGCAGAAGTTACTTGTTGATTTAATGGGTAAAGCGCTCGCAAAGCAATGGGTCGGGTGCAGGTGGTGCTTTCTGCTACCATGGCGGCTCTGTTACTTCAGGTGTCTGATCATGGCATTTCGCCCTCTCACGGCCAGAGCACCCGCCGTTCTGCTTCGCGAAGCCAAGCCGCTGAAAGCCATTTTCAGCCACGCTCAACGCCTGGGTCATTTACAACGTCTGCTCGAAAGCCAGTTGCAGCCTGCTGCGCGCGAGCATTGCCATGTGGCCTCGTGGCGCGAAGGCAGTTTGTTGCTGATCGTCACCGACGGTCATTGGGCCACCCGCCTGCGTTATCAGCAAAAACGTCTGCAACGCCAGTTACAGATGTTCGACGAATTCGCCAGCCTGACGCGGATTTTGTTCAAAGTGCAGCCACCGACCGTCCAGCAAGGGGCGGCGGGGCATACCATCAGTTTGTCGATTGACGCGGGCGCGACCATTCAAGCCACGGCCGATGGGATCAGCGATCCGAATCTGCGGGCGGCGCTGGAACGCCTTGCGGCGCACGCCAAACCCAAAACCTGACGCACATCTCCTGTGGGAGCGGGCTTGCTCGCGAATGCGGTGTGTCATTCAACAGTGATGTCGACTGACACTCAGTCTTCGCGAGCAAGCCCGCTCCCACAGGTATTTAGCGGCGTTTGCTGCCGCCGAGTAGCGAGCCCATCAACCCGCGTACCAGCTGTCGGCCCAATTGATTGGCCGCCTGGCGCATCGCCGATTTCAGCGCCTGCCCCGCCGCCGTGCCGAGGAATTCCCCGGCCTTGTCGGTGAAACTTGGCTCTTCGGCCGCAGGCTTGCCCGCAGCGACGTCAGGCTCCGGCGCCAGACCTTTACGGCCCATCAATATTTCATAAGCCGATTCCCGATCAACCGGCTTGTCATACCGCCCTTTGAACGGCGACCCGGCGATCAGCATCGTGCGCTCGGTTTCGGTCAACGGCCCGATCCGCGATTGCGGCGGGGCGACCAATACACGCTGGACCATCTCCGGCGTGCCCTTGTCCTGCAAGGTGCCGACCAGCGCCTCGCCGATCCCCAGCTCAGTCAGCACCGACAAGGCGTCGAACGCCGGGTTCGGCCGGAAGCCTTCCGCCACCGCTCGCAGGGATTTCTGCTCCTTGGCGGTGAAGGCGCGCAAACCGTGCTGGATACGCAGGCCGAGCTGAGCCAGCACGTCATCCGGCAAGTCACCCGGCGATTGCGTGACGAAATACACGCCCACGCCTTTGGAACGAATCAGCCGCACCACCTGCTCCAGACGATCCTGCAAAGCCTTGGGCGTGCCAGCAAACAATAAATGCGCTTCGTCGAAAAACAGCGCCAGCAGCGGTTTGTCCGAATCGCCACGCTCCGGCAGTTGCTCGAACAACTCAGCCAGTAGCCACAGCAAGAACGTCGCATACACTTTCGGCGCTTCGTGGACCAGACGACTGGCATCCAGCAAGTGGATACGCCCACGTCCATCGGACGTCGGTTGCAGAATGTCTTCGAGTTGCAGCGCCGGTTCGCCGAACAGCGCTTCGGCGCCTTGTTGTTCCAGGGTCGCCAGACGCCGTAACAGCGCCTGACTGGAACCGGTGGTCATCAACGCCGCGTCGTCCCCCAGCAATTCGGGGTTGTCACGCAGGTGATTGAGCAGCGCCTTCAAATCCTTGAGATCCAGCAGCAACAGCCCTTCGCGGTCCGCCACCTTGAACGCGGCATACAGCGCCGACTGCTGACTGTCGGTCAGCTCCAGCAGGCTGCCAATCAGCAACGGCCCCATTTCACTCAAGGTCGTGCGCAATGGATGACCGGACTGACCGTGAATGTCCCACAAGGTCACCGGATACGCCGCAGGTTTGTGGTTCAGCCACGGCATCCCGGCGATCCGCTCGGCGATTTTGCCTTGAGGGTTGCCGGCGGCACCCAGGCCACACAGGTCACCCTTGATGTCTGCCGCAAACACCGCCACGCCAGCGTCGCTGAACGCTTCGGCCAGCCGCTGCAACGTAACGGTTTTACCGGTGCCGGTAGCGCCCGCGACCAGACCGTGACGGTTCGCCAGGCGCATGGCCTGAGAGACAGGCTGGCCGGCAAGGTCAGCGCCGATAACGAGTTGCGATGAGTCAGGCATTTTGTCACCCATGGTTAATCTTTGATCCTGCACGGCCGATACAAATAGTTGTAAGACCAATCCGAAAATAGCGTCGGTAATTCCCTAAGGAGAGGATGGAAATATCAGCTTTTTTTCAACATTGCCCATTTTGCGTGCCTATATAAAAGCACGCTCAGGACATTAAGACCTTAGCGGAACCCCAAGCCATGAACAAAAACCTGCGCTTCAGCCATAAAATTTTGCTTGCCGCCGCACTCATCGTTATTGCCGCCTTCGCCTCGTTCACGCTGTACAACGACTACCTGCAGCGCAACGCCATTCGCGAAGACCTGGACAATTACCTCAATGAGATGGGAGACGTCACCGCCAACAACATCCAGACCTGGCTGGCCGGTCGTATCCAGCTGATCGATAACCTTGCTCAAAACATAGCCATCAATCCTGAACAGTCCAATGTCGCCAGCCTGCTTGAGCAGAAAGCCCTGACGTCGACCTTCATGGCGTCCTACCTGGGCGATGCCACCGGCAGCTTCACGATTCGCCCGGACGCAAAAATGCCCGCCGGCTTCGATCCTCGGGTGCGCCCTTGGTACAAAGGCGCCGAAATCAGCAGCACGGCGACCCTGACCGAACCTTACATCGATGCAGCGACCGGCCAGACCATCATCTCCATCGCCACCGCCTCGAAAAAGGCCGGACAAAGCGTGGGCGTGGTGGGCGGCGACTTGAGCCTGCAAACCCTGATCGACACCCTCAGCGCCCGCGACTTTTCCGGCATGGGCTACGCCTTCCTGGTCAGCGCCGACGGCAAGATCCTGGTGCACCCGGACAAAGCCCTGGTGATGAAGTCCCTGAGCGAGGCGTACCCGAAAAACACCCCGCGTATCAGCACCGACTTCAGTGAAGTGGAGGTCGACGGCAAGACTCGTATCGTCACCTTCACCCCGATCAAAGGCCTGCCGTCGGTCAACTGGTACATCGGCCTGTCGATCGATAAAGACAAAGCCTTCTCGATGCTCAGCGAATTCCGCGCCTCGGCGGTCGTCGCGACCATCATCGCCGTGGCGATCATCATTGCGCTGCTGGGCATGTTGATCCGCATCCTGATCCAGCCGCTGCACGTCATGACCCGCGCCATGGCGGACATCGCCGACGGTGAAGGCGACCTGACCAAGCGCCTGACCATTGAAAACAACGACGAATTCGGCGTCCTCGGCACCGCGTTCAACCGTTTCGTGGAACGTATTCACGGTTCGATCCGTGAAGTGTCCTCGGCCACCGGCCAGGTCAACGAAGTCGCGCTGCGGGTGGTAGCCGCCTCGAACTCGTCGATGTTCAACTCCGACCAGCAAGCCTCGCGCACCAGCAGCGTGGCTGCGGCGATCAACCAGCTCGGCGCCGCCGCACAGGAAATCGCCCGCAACGCCGCCCAGGCTTCCAGTCAGGCCAGCGATGCCCGCAGCCTGGCCGAGGACGGTCAACAAGTGGTGGATCGCAGTATCAAAGCGATGAATCAGCTGTCGAGCATGCTCAGCGCTTCGAGTACCAACATCGAATCGCTGAACAGCAAAACCGTGAACATCGGGCAAATTCTCGAAGTGATCACCAGCATCTCCCAGCAAACCAACCTGCTGGCGCTGAACGCCGCCATCGAAGCGGCCCGTGCCGGTGAAGCCGGACGGGGTTTTGCCGTGGTTGCAGATGAGGTGCGCAACCTGGCGCATCGCACGCAGGAATCGGCGCAACAGGTGCAGACCATGATCGAGGAGCTGCAAGTCGGCGCTCGTGAATCCGTCAGCACCATGAGCGACAGCCAGCGCCACAGCCAGGACAGCGTGGAAATCGCCAACCTGGCGGGCGAGCGGTTGAACAGCGTGACATTGCGTATTGGTGAGATTGACGGGATGAACCAGTCGGTGGCGACGGCGACTGAGGAGCAGACGGCGGTGGTGGAGTCGATCAATGTCGACATTACCGAGATCAATACGCTGAATCAGGAAGGTGTGGAGAACTTGCAGTCGACGTTGCGGGCTTGCTCGGACCTTGAGCAGCAGGCGGCGCGTCTTAAGCAGTTGGTGGGCAGTTTCCGTATTTAGTGTCTGAACCGGCCCCTTCGCGGGCAAGCCTCGCTCCTACAAGGATTCGTGTGAACCTGTAGGAGCGAGGCTTGCCCGCGAAGACGGTCTGAAATACACCGCAAAAACCTCGCTGGATCCCCCCGCCACAAAACCCCAACCGAACATCTATCCTTCATAAAGGTCAACCAAGGGAGAACAACGGACCGGAGGGATGCTCATTGTGCATATCGCGGACATAACCATGTTCTACGCCCCTGCCAGCGGAGGCGTGCGCACGTATCTGGATGCCAAGCACCGTCGCCTGAGTATCAAGCCAGGCATTCGCCACAGTTTGCTGATCCCGGGGGCACACCTGAGTGAACAGGATGGCGTTTTCACCGTTCCAGCCCCGGCCCTGCCCTTCGGCAAGGGGTATCGTTTCCCCCTCCGTCTGGCCCCCTGGCGAAATGTCCTGCAAGACTTACAGCCCGATCTGATCGAAGTCGGTGACCCTTACCTCACCGCATGGGCGGCCCTGGATGCGCGCCGGCAACTGGATGTGCCGGTAATCGGGTTTTATCACTCGGACCTGCCGCTGCTGGTCAGCAATCGCATGGGCAATTGGGTGACCCCGAATGTCGAAGCCTATGTCAGAAAATTGTACGGCAACTTCGACCGGGTGCTGGCGCCGAGTCAGGTCATGGCCGACAAGTTGATCGGTCTGGGGGTGAAGAATGTGTTCGTGCAGCCGCTGGGCGTCGATCTGCAAATATTTAATCCCGGGGCAAGGGACAGCGGCTTGCGGGCTGAACTGGGCATCGATGAAAACACCCATCTGCTGATCTTCGCCGGCCGTGGCTCCAAGGAAAAGAACCTGCCGGTCCTGCTCAGTTGCATGAAGCGTCTCGGGCCTCGTTTTCACTTGCTTCTGGTCGGCTCGTCGATGCCCGCCGTGGTGCCGGACAACGTTACCGTCGTCGATGAGTTCTGCCCGGCCACCCAAGTCGCGCGGTTAATGGCCAGCGCTGACGCGCTGCTGCATGCCGGAGATCAGGAAACGTTCGGACTGGTAATCCTCGAAGCCATGGCCAGCGGCATTCCGGTCGTGGCCGTGGCTGCCGGGGCTTTTCAGGAAATCGTGACCGATCAATGCGGCCTGCTGTGCGCGCCGAACAATCCCCTGGCGATGGCCAACGCCGTCCGCGAGCTGTTCAGTCAGGGGAGCGCCGCTCTAGGCAAACGAGCTCGCAGTCATGTTGAACAGCATTACGCCTGGGACACCGTGGTCAACAGCCTGCTGGGTCACTATCACGCTGTTCTCGGCAGCCCATGGCCGCTGACCGCCAATGGTTGAGCCCATGAACCCGCCCAGCGTGTTACTCGTGCTGCACGACGTTGCGCCGCAAACCTGGGCCGATTACCAGCCTTTTGTCGAAGCCGTCGATGCCTTGGGCGAGGTGCCGATGACCTGGCTGGTGGTGCCGAATTTCCATAAGCACAACGATCTGGACGAGAACCCGGGATTCAGACGCTTGCTCACCAGCCGAGTCGCCCGAGGTGACGAACTGGCATTGCACGGCTACTTTCATTGCGATGAAGACCCTCCTCCCAGCAACCCCAGAGACTGGTTCATGCGCCGGATCTACACCCACGAAGGCGAGTTTTACAGCTTGTCGCAAGCCGCCGCCCTCGCCCGTCTGCGGGCCGGAATAGAAGTGTTCCATCGCTATCGCTGGCCGCTGGAAGGCTTCGTCGCCCCGGCCTGGCTGATGAGCGAAGGCACTCGTCAAGCGTTGCGCCAGTTACCGCTGAGCTACACCAGCGATCCTCAGCATCTCTATCGTCTGCCGGATCTCACTGCCATCGATGCGCCGGGACTGGTCTGGAGCGCGCGCAGCGCCTGGCGTCGGGGCCTGTCGAAACTCGTCAGCGATCAGCGGGAACAGCGTTGGCGGCAAGCGCCGGTGATTCGTCTCGGCCTGCACCCGGTGGACATGCGTCATGGGTTTTCGCGCCATTACTGGCTGCAAACCCTCAGGCGCTTGCTCGATCAAGGTCGCGTGCCGATGACCAAGGCCCAGTGGCTCTCGCGGCACAGTGACCGTCTTGGTCGCGTCGCATGAGCCGGGGGATTCTGCTGTTTATCGCCCTGCTCGCCGCAGTGTTGATTCCGTTGCTGCTGGGCGGCAACCAGACATGGTCGCGGCTGCAAAACTTTCCATTGAATGAATTGCTGATCATGTTCGGCATGATCTTGCTGTGCTGGGGGGTGAACACCCAGCGCCTGCGCCTGTTGCTGGGCGATCAGTGCGACAAGGTGGGCCGGATCAAAAGCCTCGGCGTGGTGATGGCCGCCGAGTTCGCCTACTGCGCCACACCCGGCGGCAGCGGTGGCCCGCTGACCATCATGGCGCTGCTGGCGCGCAACGGCGTGCGCCCGGCAAGGGGCAGCGCGGTGTTCGCCATGGACCAGCTCAGCGACCTGCTGTTTTTCCTCTGCGCGTTGAGCGGGATTCTGATTTATGCGCTGTTCCAGCACCTCAGCGAGCGCCTGGAATGGTTGCTGATCGTCAGTGCCATCTCGATGTTCGGCGGGTTGCTCAGTTGCGTGGTGGTGGCCCGCTACCATCGAATGCTGATTCGCCTGAGTGGGCGGCTGCTCGTTCGCCTCAATGTCGAAGGCACCACGCGCCTGCGCTGGGCGCGAAAGCTGCTGCACTTTCTGGCGGCGTTCACTGACACGCTGAAGTTGCCGGCTCTGACATTGATCAAGGTATTTGCCCTGACCTGCGTCCATTGGCTCCTTCGTTATAGCGTGCTGTATCTGGCGTTGCGCGGGCTCGGGGCGGATTTACAGTGGGCCTGGTGTTTCCTGATCCAGATGCTTTCGCTGAGTGCCGGGCAATTCAGTCTGTTACCGGGCGGTGCCGGTGCGGCGGAGTTGACGTCGGCGGCGCTGTTGGCGCCCATGGTGGGGAAATCCACCGCCGCGGCGGCGATTCTGATCTGGCGGGCGGTGACGTATTACTTCTACCTGGTGGTGGGTGGCCCGGTGTTTTTGCTGATGCTGGGACGGCCGCTGCTCAAGAAGCTGATGAAGTTCAAGCAGGCTTAGGCTTGTCGTCGGGTTCTTGCTGCAACTGCTCCCACAACTCGGCGGCACCGGGGAATTCCGTGCCGTCTTCGGCGCTCATGTCATCCGGGTCGTAGCGACTTAGACAGCCTTCCCCCAACGTGGCGGGGGCCTTGGAGGTGGCTTTGTCGAGCGGATCGGCCATGGTCATGTCCTCATTGCAGAAACGGCGAAGGGCCTGAAGCAATTGAACGCCCAGGCCCTTCGAATTTCAACCGTGTTGTGTGACTGTCAGAACACCACGGTCTTGTTGCCGTGCACCAGCACCCGGTCTTCCAGGTGATAACGCAGACCGCGGGCCAACACCATCTTCTCGACGTCACGGCCGAAACGCACCATGTCTTCGATGCTGTCACTGTGGCTGACGCGCACCACGTCCTGCTCGATGATCGGACCGGCATCCAGCTCTTCGGTGACGTAGTGGCAAGTCGCGCCGATCAACTTCACGCCACGCATGGAAGCCTGGTGATACGGCTTGGCGCCGACGAACGACGGCAGGAAGCTGTGGTGGATGTTGATGACCTTGTGCGCATATTCACTGCACAACGCGGGCGGCAGGATTTGCATGTAACGGGCAAGTACCACCACTTCAGCATCGTGATGTTTGACCAGCCGCGAGACTTCGGCGAAGGCCGGCTCTTTGTCCTGTGGATTGACCGGTACGTGGTAATAAGGAATGCCGTGCCACTCGACCATGCTGCGCAAGTCGTCGTGGTTGGAAATCACGCAGGAGATCTCGCAGTCCAGTTCGTCACTGTGCCAGCGGTGCAGCAAGTCAGCCAGGCAGTGGGACTCACGGCTGGCCATCAACACAACGCGCTTTTTCTGCGCGGTGTCGGTAATGCGCCAGTTCATCGAGAACTCTTCGGCAATCGGTGCAAACGCTTCGCGAAAGGCTTCAATACCGAAAGGCAGCGAATCGGCACGAATTTCGTGACGCATGAAGAACCAGCCACTCAGATTGTCCGAGTGATGGCTCGCTTCAGTGATCCAGCCGTTATGTGACGCCAGAAAGTTACTGACTTTAGCAACGATGCCGACGCGGTCCGGGCAAGCAATCACCAGCCGAAAAGTGCGCATGAGGGGGAAACTCCAGAACTTCGCAAAGGCCGCCATTCTAGCGATTGCGCAGCAAAACTGCAGTATTGATGACGCATTGCGCTGCACACGGGTCAGTGGAACAGCTTTCGGCAGCACCTCACCGCCCGCGCGATGGTGTTCTTGTAGTCTTTCTTCAAGCGTTCAATTGTGAATATCTGTGATGACTGCATCACACTTTTAACTCTGCGTTCAATTTGCGCCCTATTCACCACAACTAATTTAACTAAAACACCGGTTAAATGTTTACTTGATGAAACACCCTGACTATTATTGCGGCACTGTCACCCTGCCATCCCGCGCCCAACATAAGGTAGTCCTCATGTCCTTGATCAACGAATATCGTGCCACCGAAGAAGCTATCAAAGAGCTGCAAGCCCGTTTGAAGAACCTGTCCCAAGACGACAAACTGCAAACCGAGCTGGAATTCGAAGGCAAACTGCGCACCCTGATGGGCGAATACTCCAAGTCCCTGCGTGACATCATCGCTTTGCTGGATCCAGAGTCCAAGACCAAAGCACCACGCGGCGGCGCAGTAAAAACTACCGGCACCAAGCGTGCTCGCAAAGTTAAACAATACAAAAACCCGCACAACGGCGAAGTCATCGAAACCAAAGGTGGCAACCACAAGACTCTGAAAGAGTGGAAAGCCAAGTGGGGCGGTGACGTGGTTGAGGGCTGGGCTACCCTGCTGGGCTAATCCCCAGAGGTTGTCAAAGACTTATCCGCGACAAAAAATAACGCCAGCTGATGCTGGCGTTTTTTATGCCCGGTATAAAGCACCGGGCATTTTTCATTTTCAAAGATTCAAACGTTTGCGTAATCCCTGGACATAATTCTGCCATTCATTCAGCACCTCTCGCTGAAACGATGTAGCAGTAATGTTCAATTGGGCCGCGGCGTCTACAAAACTTTCAAGCGTATTTGGCGCGCCCCACTCGGGGGTCGACAAACGTTGCTGACAGAATATTCGCCAGCGCTCTTGCTCCTCGAAACTCAACGTATCAGGGAAGTTGCGTGCTCGATATCGAAACAATAATTCCGGTAAACGTTCGTCATCGAAAGGCCATTGCTCTTGTGATAATTGGGCAGGGTCGGCGGCCCTGACTTGCTCACATAGCCGACGATCACGATCACCGATAAAACCATCGTATAACTGTTGCTCGGGGTCCTGGCTCGGAGTGAAATCTTCGCCGGCATAAATCGCCAACACTTTATCCCGCCAAACTTGTTGTGCGTCACTTAGTCGCAGTACGCGATCCTGATAAAGCGCCATGTCCAGCCCCAGCCGTTGCTGATCGTCAGGGCGAAGTACCGACAACGGCGCCACCACCGGGCACTTGTTGATATGAATGAGTTTGAGGGGCACCGGCAGTTCGCCGTCGGCCAGGTCATCGCGGCGGGTATACAGCCGCTGACGCAAGGTGTCTGCATCCAGATCGAGCAAGCCCTGGGGATCCAGATGCAGATCACAGACAATCAAGGCGTTTTTGTTGCGCGGATGCCAGGCCAGTGGCAGCACGACCCCCACATAACTGCGAGCCGCCGAGAATCGACCGGAAATATGCACCATTGGCTGTAACAGCCGAATCTGATCCATCACCTTTTGTTTGCCGCGCAACTGAAACAGCCAGTCATACAACTTCGGCTGCTTCTCGCGAATCAGACGAGCGAGGGCGATGGTGGCGCGAACGTCCGACAGCGCCTCGTGGGCATTGCCGTGGTCAATGCCATTGGCGGCGGTCAGCCGTTCGAGTTTGAGCGTCACCCGCCCTTCATCATCGGTTGGCCAGACGAGGCCATCGGGACGCAAGGCGTAGGCTGCACGCACCACATCAATCAGGTCCCAGCGGCTGTTGCCGCCCTGCCATTCGCGCGCATACGGGTCGAAAAAATTTCGGTACAGGCTGTAACGGGTCATCTCGTCATCGAAACGCAACGTGTTGTAACCCGCCCCGCACGTACCCGGCGCCGCCAGTTGAGCATGCACCCGGGTCATGAAGTCGGCTTCGCTCAAACCGTGTTCGGCCAGTTGACCGGGCGTAATGCCAGTGATCGCGCAAGCGGCCGGATGCGGCAGGATGTCGTCGCTGGGCTGGCAAAACAGGTTGACCGGCTCGTCTATTTCATTGAGATCGAAGTCGGTGCGAATTCCCGCCACCTGCAGCGGGCGGTCGCATCGGGGGTTGATGCCAGTGGTTTCATAGTCGTACCAGAAGATCGAGGTCACGGGCTGTTCCTGAACTGAAGATCGGCAAAGTCTAGGCGTTCACATCCCGCCCCGGCCAGTAATCTGTCATTCAACCACCTCTGGCCACTCACCGTGCAATACATAGTTATGTCGTTTTCCCCCGAGAGGCTGCTAGCATCGGACGGATATCGAATCCCGAACAGGCCACATCAAGGTTGCCCATGCTCGAGACCACAGCACTGCCAAGGAAAGCGACGCTGTCCCCGCCACTGGACACGCGGTATCAAGTCGAAACGCCCGAAGGCATCGACTTGCCACTGCGCCCGGCCGGGTTGATGGTGCGTGCGCTGGCCTTCTCCATCGACCTCGGGTTGCGCGGGCTGATTCTCGGCGTGCTGTTTATCGTTCTGGCGTTTCTCGGCAAACTTGGCGCAGGGCTGGGCTCGATTCTGTTGTTCGGGGTGAGCTGGTGGTACATGGTGCTGTTCGAGGTGCTCAATCAGGGCCGGTCGCCGGGCAAACAATGGATGGGATTGCGCGTGGTACAGGACGACGGCACCCCGATCGGTTGGTCTGCTTCGCTATTGCGTAACCTGTTGCGATTCGTCGACCTGTTGCCATTTGGCTACTTTCTCGGGGCCATCAGCTGCCTGCAACACCCCTCCTTCAAACGCCTCGGTGACCTGGCGGCTGGCACACTGGTCATCTACCGCGAACAACCGCTGACCCGACCACAACTGCCCGACGTCCCGCCTCGACGCGCGGCGTTTGCCCTGACGCTGCCGGAACAACGCGCCATCCTCGGGTTTGCCGAACGCCAGGGTGAGCTCTCTGAGGCGCGGACCCATGAACTCGCGTCCATCCTTGCCCAACCGTTGCAGGTTTCTGCACCACTCGCCGTAGCGGAACTCAACGGCATCGCCCGTGGTTTGTTGGGGCCCGCATGAAGCAAAGCCTTTTCGAAAATCGCCACAAGGCCGAATGGGAGCAGTTTTCCCTGATGCTCGAACAGCTGGAGCGCGGCAAGGAAGCTCCAGGGATCGCCGGTTTCCCGAAAGACTACCGGCGGCTCTGCCAGCATTTGGCATTGGCTCAGGAGCGCGGCTACAGCAGTTTCCTGATCGACTCGTTGCAGCAACATGTGCTACGCGGGCATCAACAGCTTTATCGGCATCGCAGTCGACTGGGCGCCAACATACTGGGCTTCATCCTTGCCGGATTTCCGCGACTGGTGCGCGAACAATGGCGCTTCGTGCTCGCCGCCGGCCTGATGTTTTTTGGCAGCCTGATCGGCTTCGCGCTGCTGGTGTATCTGTTCCCGGACCTGGTCTACAACCTGATCCCGGCCGAGCAGGTTACTGAGATGCAGAGCATGTACGACCCGGTCGCCGGTCATTTGGGTCGCTCGGCGGAACGCGCCGCCAGTGAAGACTGGGTGATGTTCGGTTACTACATCATGCACAACATCGGCATCGCCTTTCAGACCTTCGCCAGCGGTTTGCTGTTTGGTCTGGGCAGCGTGTTTTTCCTGCTCTTCAACGGTTTGATGATCGGCGCAGTGGCCGGGCACCTGACGCACATCGGCTTCGGGCAAACCTTCTGGTCGTTCGTGATCGGTCACGGCGCGTTCGAATTGAGCGCCATCGCCCTGGCCGGGGCCGCCGGCCTGCAACTGGGCTGGGCGTTGATCGCACCGGGGCGACTGCCCCGCGCCGAAGCCTTGCGACTGGCAGCGCGTAAAAGCGTGTTGCTGATCTGCGGTGTCATGCTGTTTCTGCTGATTGCCGCATTCATCGAAGCCTACTGGTCGTCGATGACCGCGCCGGCGCCCATGACCAAATACCTGGTCGGCGTGGCGCTTTGGTTGTTGGTGGCCACTTACCTGCTGTTTGCCGGACGAACCCGCCATGCGCCTGAGTGACGCCACGGTTGTGATCCGCCCGCGCACCTCCTGGGAAGCCATGGACCTGGGCGTGCTGCTGAGCCAGCGTCATCGACGATTGCTGATGACCAGCTGGGCCATCATCACCGTGCCGATCTTCGCCCTGCTCACCTTGTTTCTGTGGGACTCACCCTCCCTCGCCGTGTTCATTTTCTGGTGGTTGAAACCAGCGTTCGAGCGACTGCCGTTGTACATCCTGTCCAAAGCCATGTTCGGTGAAACGCCCACCTTGAAACAGGCGCTGCGCCAATGGCCGCGCCTGCTCAAGCCACAACTGCTGGCCAGCCTGACCTGGCGACGCCTGAGTCTGAGCCGCAGTTTTCTGATGCCGGTGGTGCAACTCGAAGGCCTGGCGGGTGACGAACGACAACAGCGCTTGAGGGTGCTGCTGCAGCGCAACGCCGGCGCCGCGCAGTGGTTGACGATCATCGGTGTGCATCTGGAAAGTGCGCTGTGGATTGGCTTGATGGTGTTGTTCTATATGTTCCTGCCACAGCAGGTCGAACTCGACTGGAGCTGGCAGACCTTGATCACCGCCGCCACCCAGGACTGGCACTGGCTGGAACACCTGACCAATGCCTTTTATGTGCTGGTGCTGATTGTCTGGGAACCGATCTATGTAGCCTGCGGTTTCAGCCTTTACCTGAATCGGCGCACGGTACTCGAAGCCTGGGACATCGAACTGGTGTTCCGCCGATTGCGCCAACGCCTCAACACCACGGCGATCACTCTGTTTTTGGCGGCGCTCCTGCTGGTGCCGGCCGCACAAAACGTCTGGGCCGCCGACCCGATCATTACCCCGGACAGCCCACGCCTGCTGGACCAACCGCTGACCAGCCAGGCCTCCAGAGACAGCATCAAAACCCTCCTCGATCAGCCGCCGTTCAAGAACAAGGAAACGGTGACCCGCTATCGATTTGGCGAAGACAAACCCGACACCAAAACCCCGGACGACGGGAAAACACCTGAATGGCTGAAGGCACTCGCCAGCCTGCTCGACAGCCAGCGTTTCGGCTTTCTCGCCAACCTGATTGAAGTACTGTTATGGGGGGCGGTAATCGGTGGCATCGGCTTGCTGATCTGGCGTTACCGCGACTGGTTGCTGGCATTCGTCAGCCGTCGGCCGACATTAAACCGTAAAGCCGCACGCCCGTTACCACAGCAAGCGTTCGGCCTGGACCTGAGCCGCGAAACCTTGCCCGCCGACATTGCCGCCAGCGCCGAAAGCCTCTGGCAAACCAACCCGCGCGCGGCGCTCGGGTTGCTCTATCGCGCCCTGCTCAGCCATTTGTTGCACGACCACAACATGGCGCTGAAACCCGCCGACACCGAAGGCGAGGTGCTGCAACGCGTAGAGCAATTGCACCAACCGGCCTTGCTCGCCTTCAGTAAAACCCTGACCGGGCATTGGCAGAACATGGCCTACGGGCATCGCCTGCCACCCGCGCATTTGCAACAGGAACTGTGTGACGGCTGGCGAACATTGTTCGGCCCGGGGGTGGCCCGTTGAGCCGGCGCTTGTGGCTTTCTGTCGGTGTGTTCATCACCGTGCTGGTGGGCGCGCTGAGTGTTTATCTGTACCTGAAGGCCACGCCCTATCAGGCAGAAATCGATCACGGCCCCACACCCGAAGCCCAGGCCAATCCCTATCTGGCCGCCGAGCATTTCCTGCGTAAGCAGGGCCTGACCGTCGGCCATGCCAACAGCCTCGACGTGCTGCCCACCCTCGATCCGCATCAGCACAGTCTGTTGTTGCTGGGTGATCGCTACAACATGACGCCACGCCAGATTGATCAAGTGATGAACTGGACCCGGGCCGGCGGGCGTCTGCTGTTTGTCGCCCAGTCGCTGTGGGATGAAAAGGCCGGCCAGAGCAATGACCTGCTGCTCGATCGCGTGCAGTTGCACCAGTCGCTGAGCAAAGACCTCAAGGATCCACCGCCGGATCCCCTCGACGACCCCTACCCCAAACTGACCAAGCTGTACCTGGAAGATGAGGACGCGCCCGCCTACGCCAGCTTCGATACCGCGTTCCATCTCGAAGACCCGAAAAACCTCGCCCAGGCCTGGGCCAACAGTGGCAAAGCCACGCACATGATGCAGCTGAACCACGGGCTCGGTTCGATCATCGTGGTCACCGACGCCGACCTGTGGAAAAACCCGGCCATCGGCCAATACGACAACGCCTGGCTGCTCTGGTACCTGACCGCCGACACGAGCGTGACCTTGCTGTTCAACTCCGATCACGACAGCCTCCTGACGTTGCTGCTGCGAAATTTCCCTCAGGCGTTGGTCGCCCTCATCGCCCTGATCGGTCTTGCCCTCTGGCATGTCGCGGTGCGCCATGGTCCGCTGCTGGAGCCTGCTGCGAAAGGTCGCCGGCAACTTCAGGAACACCTGCGCGCCAGCGCCGATTTCATGTTGCGCCGCAACGGCCAGCAGCACCTGCTGCAAGCCTTGCAACAAGACATCCTGCGGCGTGTGCGGCGCCGTCATCCCGGTTTCGAACAACTCGGTGTTGCCGAGCAATGGCTGGTGCTCGCGCGCCTGACTGGCCAACCCACTCGCGCCATTAGCCAGGCAATGAGCCCGCGACCGAAACAGCGGCTGTCCAGCGCTGACTTCAGTCGTCAGGTCGCCCACCTGCAAACCTTGAGGAACACGCTATGAGTCAACAGATCGAGCCCGGCAGCGCGACCCACGCCGCCCAGCAACGCCAGCGCGCCAGTCAGTTGGCCCAGGCCGTGCGCAATGAGTTGCAGAAAGCCGTGATCGGCCAGAACAGCGTGATCGACGACGTCCTCACCGCGCTGATCGCTGGCGGCCACGTGCTGCTCGAAGGCGTGCCGGGTTTGGGCAAAACGCTGCTGGTGCGCGCCCTCGCCCGCTGCTTCGGCGGTGAGTTCGCGCGCATCCAGTTCACCCCGGACCTGATGCCCAGCGACGTCACCGGGCACGCGGTCTACGACCTGAACACCGAGCAGTTCAAACTGCGCAAAGGGCCGCTGTTCACCAACCTGCTGCTGGCCGACGAGATCAACCGCGCCCCGGCGAAAACCCAGGCCGCGCTGCTTGAAGCCATGCAGGAACGCCAAGTCACCCTCGAAGGCCGCGCCCTGCCCATCGTGCAACCGTTTATGGTGCTTGCCACGCAAAACCCGATCGAACAGGAAGGCACGTATCCACTGCCCGAGGCCGAGCTCGACCGCTTCATGCTCAAGGTGCGCATGGATTACCCCGACGCCGAGCAAGAGCTGAACATGGTCCGTCAGGTCAGCCGTTCGACCCGCGCCGACATGCTCGACGTGCAACCGCTGCGCACCGTGTTGCAAGCCAAGGACGTGCTGGCCTTGCAGCGCATTGCCAGTGATCTGCCGCTGGACGATCAGGTCCTCGATTACGCCGTTCGCCTGGCCCGCACCACCCGCACCTGGCCAGGCCTGACCCTCGGCGCCGGGCCACGCGCCTCCATTGCGCTGGTGCGATGCGCCCGCGCCCGGGCGCTGCTGCGCGGTGGCGACTTCGTGATTCCCGATGACATCAAAGGTTGCGCCCTGGCCGTGCTGCGTCATCGCGTGCGCATTGCGCCGGAACTCGACATCGAAGGATTGGACGTCGATCAAGTGCTCAAGCAATTGCTCGATCAAGTGCCGGCGCCACGTTTGTGAAACCGTCACGCCTGTTGCTGATCTGGCTCGCCATCCTGCTGGCCATCGGCATCGTGCTGGGCACATTGCGGGGACTGGAATTCGACGTACCTTCGAGGCTGTTGTCGATCAACTGGGGATTGTTGCTGGCGCTGCTGGCCCTGGCCGTTCTCGACGCTGTTCGCCTCAAGCGTTTGCCCTCACCACGCATTAAGCGACAAATGCCTGGCAGCCTTGCGCTCGGTCGATGGAGCGAAGTGCGACTGGAGCTCGATCATGATTTCACTGAACCGCTGAACGTACTCATCTTCGACCACGTGCCCGACGGCCTGAGCTTCGAAAACCTTCCGCTCTCTGCCGAACTGCAACCCGGCCAGCAGAGCCAGGTCGGCTATCGATTGCGCCCACTAAAGCGCGGCCACTTCACCTTTGAACACTGCGAAATCAACCTGCCGAGCCCGTTGGGTTTGTGGTCCGACAAACGCCTGCTCAACGTGGTCGACAGCACCCGCGTCTACCCCGACTTCGCCCGCCTCTACGGCGGTGAAATGCTGGCGGTGGATAACTGGCTCAGCCAACTCGGCGTGCGCCAGCGCCAACGTCGTGGCCTGGGCCTGGAATTCCATCAACTGCGCGAATTTCGCGAAGGCGACAGCCTGCGCCAGATCGACTGGAAAGCCACCGCCCGCCAACGAACGCCCATCGCCCGTGAGTACCAGGACGAACGCGACCAACAAATCATCTTCATGCTCGATTGCGGCCGCCGGATGCGCAGCCAGGACGGCGAACTCGCTCATTTCGATCACGCACTCAATGCTTGCCTGTTGCTCAGCTACATCGCCCTGCGCCAAGGCGATGCGGTAGGCCTGAGCACCTTCGCCAGTGATCGACCGCACTACCTCGCCCCGGTCAAAGGCCCGGGCCAGCTCAGCGTATTGCTCAACACCGTCTACGACCTCGACAGCACCCAGCGCCCCGCCGATTACCAGGCCGCCGCCACGCAACTGCTGGCCCGACAAAAACGCCGGGCGCTGGTGGTGCTGGTCACCAACCTGCGAGACGAAGACGACGAAGAACTGCTCACAGCCGTCAAACGCCTGAGCAAACTGCATCGGGTGTTGGTGGCGAGTCTGCGCGAAGACTTGCTCGACAATTTGCGGCACGCGCCGGTGCAGACCTTGCCGGAAGCGCTGGCCTATTGCGGGACGGTGGCTTACTTGAATGACCGAGCGCAGCTCCATGAGCGGTTGAGTGCTCATGGAGTGCCGGTGGTGGATGCCCGGCCCGGGGAGCTGGGGCCGGCATTAGTGACGCGATATCTGGCATGGAAGAAGGCGGGGGGCTAATAACGGCGCGCAAATCGGCGGGTGTCCAAATCCCGGACCAGGCTGTTTTCAGGTGCTCCACAGCATGTTCCGAATTTTGGGTAAACAGGGTTTCTGTTATGGCCACTAGTACCCGACAACGCTACTGTCGTACGTGTTTACGATGCGCATACTGATATACACATCCTCATCAACATTTGAGCTAGAAACCTCACCGATTACGTCAGAGTACCTATCATAAAATCGATGGCTACCCTCTTGGAGGTTGACCAGAACGCCACTAACCGGGATTTTCAGAAATGAGGAAATCGCACGAATTTTTTCCAGTTTCCGCGGGTATCCTGGAAGTGACTCAGTCGACTCACTCCAGCGTTTAGCCGTTACCAGGTTATGCCCCAACGACATGGTTAATGGCAACAACTCTCGACCCCACTCAACGAACATCAACTGCAATGAAAAGTCTCCGTTCTCGATAGTATCGAGGCAATTCAGCGTCCACGATGCCCCGTCCGGACCCAGCAACTGGACGTCCTCCACCGAGGGGGTTACCACTACGCCTAGAGCGGTGGCAGGCTCACCAGCCCATAACAGTTTCACCGGCGTGTTAAGCAATGAACTGGAGGGTTTGAGCTGCACGGTGACGGTGTGCGTTGCACCATGGCAGGGAAAGGCGCTCGCTCCGAACGCAGTCGGAAACTCGTCGAATTTAACCTCGAGTTCTTGGGCGAAATCAACTACCACACCCGGCAATGGCGGTGATTTCGCGAGCTGTTCAAACTTCGGAAGGGCAAAGTGCAGTTCAAAAGTGCCGCTATGCGCATACTCGGTAGAAATAGACCAACTCAAGGAGGTGGTGTCCTTAGCCATCTCACACAGTTGTCCCAATGGCGGATCAAATACCAGACCTTGCCCCTCTGCGTTCGGGGAATACTCCAAAGCAAGGAACCCTTCTGACTGGCCAATCAGCCAACTGTATTTATAGTCCAGCTTAAGTGTGCAAATCTCTCCCGCTACTAAATTCAGTCTCACGTCGAACCAATCTACCTCCACATCGTTAACGTAAACCCTGAATTCCTGCAACCAAGTAAAATTAGACATATCTCACTCCAAACTAAACTCAATAGATACTTCGCGGCACGACACCTGACACTAAATAAGATGGGATACTTATAAGCATCAAGCAATTAACGCATCTTCCAAGAAAAAATATTAATTAACTGGCAAAACCAGAAACTGGTACTAAACAACAGTACTGTCGTATCGATTGTAAATCTCCAGCCGCCCCCCTCCTTGTGTAGTAATTGTTGTAGCAGTCACACCCGATGAATCCGTGTACGCAAAAGTTTCGCTGGAACCAGCCTTGGTGACTTGGACCCCCGCTGCCCTCTTTTTCGTAAACACGGATGTCGCCCGAATGTGTTGCTTATACCAGACAATATCTGGCCATCGGTGTTCCTCTGTAACCCAACGATCGACACCCACAAGGTTATGGCCCAACGACATGGCTAATGGCAAAGACTTCACCCCCGTGTCCACTAACGTTAGTTGCAAGGAAAAATCCCCTTTTCTCGTAGTCGTGAGACAATTCAGCTCCCACGTCTTCCCCTCCAGCGTCAGCAGCTGAACATTCCCTAGCGAAGGTGTGACCACTACGCCGAGATTTCCGGCGGGCTCCCCGCCCCATACGAGTTTTATAGGCTTACCCAGAAACTGACTGGAAGGTGTGGGACGCAGAGTGACAGTATGCCTTGCGCCATGGCAGGGAAAGGCACTCGCTCCGAAAGTAACCGGAAACTCGTCGAATTTAACCTCCAGTTCTTGTGCAAAATTAACTACCGCCCCCGGCAATGGTGGTGATTTCGGCAGCTGATCAAACTTCGGAAGGGCAAATTGCAATACAAAAGGGCCGCTATGCGCATGCTCCGTAGAAATAGACCAACTCAAGGAGGTGGTCTCCTTAGACATCTCACGTAGTTGTCCCAAGGGCGGATCAAAAACCAGACCTTGCTCCTCAGCGATCGGAGTGCATTCCAAATCAATAAATCCTTCTGGGGCGCCAATCAGCCAACTGTATTTATAGTCCAGTTTAAGTGTGCAAACCTCTCCCGCTACTAAATCCAGCCTCACGTCAAACCAATCTACCTCCACACCATTAATGCAAGGCCTGAACTCCTGCAACCAAGTTAAAGTTGTAGTAGAAGTAGAAGTAGACGTAGACGTAGACGTAGACGTAGAAGTAGAAGTAGAAGTAGAAGTAGAAGTAGAAGTAGAAGATAAACTCGGCACCAGCTCAAACTCAATAGATTTAACTTCCCACCCAGCATACCCCCCCGGAACGGTAGCTTGTAGAAGCCCCCTCCTTATGCCAGGCATCCTGAAAGACACTTGAGCGTTCCCTTCTGCATCAGTTCTTGTCGGAGCAATCAACCTCTCGGGGTAATCCCACATCACCTCAACGTCCTGTATAGGTTCGCCTGTCATCGCCGAAACTACATTTACCACCGCTGTAACCAACTCTCCCAGATGACCATTTGGTTTAGGGCTGGAGAGCGACTGTATTTCCCGAGGCTCGTTCAAGAAATACGAAAACGCTACCGATGTTGAATATTCTTCATCCCCCACCGTCGCGATCAGCACGGCCGCACCGGGAGCTGTCGGGGGGAAACGAATTTCTGCTATGCCGTAATAGTTTGTCACTGACGTCACAACCCCAAGATCCGGGCTACGCCAAGTCACCGTCCAACCCACCATCGGCCTGCCACTGATAACCGACACTACTGTGACCGTTCCGACAAACGCTTGCCCCCAGTCCAGTGTCTGGAAAGCGCTGCTGTTGCTGCTGATTTTCAGCACCTGCGAGCCCTCCCCAACGGACATCGCGTTCGCCGGCGACAGGCTCGCCAGCCGCTCGGACGACAGGCGAAATGCAAAACTACCGTCCTTCAGATCGCCCACCCTGAACAGGTACTGCAATCCCACGTCGTAAAACGGTCGACGCACCCCGAGCCCTTCTGACAAAAAGCTGATACCCAGTGCAGCAGGTCCGGTTCCGGTCATTCCCAGCGTCAAGACACGACCAAACAATGAACTGTTTTCTGCCGCTTCCAAATCGATCGAGTGTTCACCGTTGCGACGCGGAAAACAGGTTTTTTGGCCCCAGGGCTGAAACGCTTGTTTGTCAAAACTGACCCTCAATCCCGCCCACGGATCGCTCGCCAGCGCACGGACTGTCATGAGACATTGCTCTCGATAACCGTCGTAAGGGCTCTCCACCACAGCCTTCACCTGATGCTCCTGATCGGCATCAACTGGCGAAAAATCAAACCCGGACCAGCCCTCCTCATCCGTTGACACCACGCTTGCGTCCTTCCACTTCACCGGCACCTCACCTACAGCTCTCCCGGTGAAATGAGAGAACACCTGAACCCACAGACTGGCGGGCTCTTGCCCGACAACCGGATCCACCGCCGGCTCGTACCACTTCTCAATCCTGACTTTGTTATGCGCCAGCGACATCGGGGTCGCGGTGGCGACAAAATCCAGCTGAGGCAGTGCCAACGTCAGGGCAAACTGTCCCTCCCGCTTGCTATTGGTAAAGTCCAATTTCCATCCGGCGCCCCCGTCGCTGATCGGTTGTGCACTACCCGAAGCGGGTTCGATTGTTGCGCCCAGTTGATCGGCAGGTGTTCCCGACCATGTCAGCGATGCCATCAATCCCACCAGCGGGCTCAGCGCATTGGGCAATACGTTAAAACGGTGCTGCGCCTCCAGGCACGGATAGAGAGACTGGCCGTCAAGCGCTGCTTTTATCTGATCGAGTACCAGGCTGGTTTCCTCTTTCAGATCCACCGACACCAATCGCCCGAAGAGCGCTCGAACAGTCGGCTCCCCCTCAAGGCGCAGCTCCAGATCAAACAGGCTGCTGATGCTGGTACCCGCCGCTGAAACGAGCGTCCACTCCACACCTGTTGCCGATAGAGGTTTGGGCACCCCCAGATCAGTGGGCACCAGGCCGATATCCGACGCGACACCTCGCCAGTGCAAGCTGATGTTTTTGCCGCCCCATGGGCTGCCTGTGACCGGCTCGACCTTCAAGGTATGGGTCTGTCCACGTCGACAGAGCACTCCAACCTCAACCTGCTCGACTTCCTGCCCATCAAGCAGGATCTTGACCCTACTCTTCCAAGGGCTGGTCGCAATCGCCGTCACATTGAATGGCCGCTCAACTGCAACGGCTTCCGCATGAGCGCGCACGCTGGCAGTGACGACATGATCCCCGGCGCTTGTTGGCGTACACAGATAACTGGCCCAGCCACCCGCGCCCGTGCGGGTCAAGATCGTTTCCCCGAACGCCGTCCAGTCAACCAATGCATTGACTACCGGTTCGCCCGCCGTGCCGTCAAGATCGTGCACCACCTGAACGCGCAACAGCGCACTGTCGTGTTCATCCACCACCGTTACCTTGTTCGCCTCACGCACCTCGCCAATCCTGACCACGTTACGCGCCAACGACATGGTTTTTTTCGGCGAAGGCAGCAGCAATTTCGAGCAGACCAGCGACAGCTCGAACCGGCCGTCCAAGCGATCCTCGCTCGTCAGCGTCCAGACCACTTCACCGCCGATGACCGGCACTGAATCCTCAAGCACCGGGCTGACGACAACGCCCAGTTGATCGTGGGAGTCCCCGCTCCAAAGCAATTCAAAGTCTGTCCCCATTAACGGACTGGTGAGAGCCAGTTTGACGGTAAGGGCATAATCAGAACCCCGATTGGGGTAGCCGATTTTTTCTTCCCAACGCGTCGCAACGCCCTCGACGACCGCTGATATGTCCTTCCATGGATCCGTGGCCAACACTTGCACTTCAAAGTTGTGAGTAACGACGCCAGTGGCGAAGTACAAACTCTCGACCGATGCTTCGATGTCGACGTCACCCGCTTGCACCGGCTGAAACTCAAAGTACGCCCAGCCTTCGTCATTGGTATCGGTCACACCCATTACCTGTTGACCGCCAAGCGTCCAGGTCACCGGCCTCCCGCTGACAGGCAGCGAGGTGTAATACGAAATCACCTGGACCCCCAGCCGTACACCCTGGCCGAATTCAAGCACCGGGTAATAAGCCGCCTCAACCACCTCACGGAACGCCAATCGATGGTGCCCGAGCGATACGTTCATCCGGTATGGGTCGGCGGTGTATTGGTTATGCAGGATCAGCGAAAGGAGGATGGGTTCGTTGACCTCCATCCACGGGCAATTGATCTCCCACTCATCCTCAACCGGCTGATCGACGCCCCAGTCCGGCGTCGCGAGAATCGCGTCATCCGGGTTGTTTTCGCTGATCAGCGCAGCGTTGGTGCCCTGCCACACGTTTTTATTCGCAAGCTCGAACTTCAACGTGTGAGAGGCGTCCACGCACAGATACAAAGACCCGCTAATTGGGACGGGGTTGTTGTCGAACAACCGTGTTTGCACCTCTACCGGCCCCAGATGCAAGGCGAGCTTGATCCGGGTGATGCAGATCTTCGATACATAGTCCGAAGGTTCGTTCCTGGGGCTGAATACACCAAGGGTAATCACGTCCTGACTTTTCAACGGTAGCAGCAGTTCTACTTCGTACTTGACAGGGATGAACTCAAGCGACTGCCCGCTGGCCAGACGCACCTGATCTTGCTCCTGATTACGTTGCTTGCCCGGCTCAAGGCTGATCTCCTGCTTTTCCTCCGACCCTTTGATGCTGATCCGCATCAAACCCGCTTCGGTATGTCGTGTCTCGCACAGAAAGCTCAGGACATACCGTGCATCAGTGCCGGAGTTCTTGGGGAGTGCTACATCCTGACTGACCGAAGACTCATTACCAGCAACCAGAAAACGGATGCTCTCGTCCTCATAAAACTCACTCACTGTACCTAGCCAATTCGGATTGTTCGGGCCTTTTTTCCAATGCTTGAACGCCTCGGCGAACTCCCCGTCGCGAACCAGACTTTCATCGGCTTGAATGTTGGGTTCACGCATGGCTGCCTGCTCCTTTGTCCTGTTTGTTTTGCCCGGGCTTTGTGGCCTCGGTCACCATGTCTTCCACTTTGCGGGTGAAGGTCGGTTCGCCGACTTTGGCCGTGTAACGAATACGCAAGATGACGTCGTTCAGAGAGGCCAGCATCGACAGCTGCGGCTCTTTGCTTGCCCAGGGAAAATTCAACATCCAGCGCGAGACCACCCCGGTGTTTTCGAAAGGGTTGAGCAAACCTTCATCGGGTTTCATCGCGACCATGCCGTTGTCGGCAATGCCCATCGACAGGGCTATTCGCTGGCCGCTGCGCAGGTTTATTTGCACATCGGCCGGGGCCACAGCGGCTTCAGGTTTGTGCAGGTACTTGACTGATTGCGCGGTTGCCTTGGTCGCGATCATGCTGCTGATCTGAAGCACCGTGGCCCGCACATTCTCGTAAGGCCCGGTCAGCACCGGCAGATCGACTTCAACCGAACTGATCTGCCGGCAGTAGTGCCCCGGATGATCGCGATCGAAGAGCAATTGGGTGAGCTTGAATTCCAGCGATCCGCTGCTGCGCAACTGCGCCAATGCAGCACTCCAGTCCGCTATTCCAGTCTGCGGATCGAGGGTGTCTTCAAACAACTGACGCAATGAGATGGTTTTAATCAGCTCCAGGCGCCGCTCATGGCGTTGCAGGTATTCGCGTTCCATACGCAGCAGATGCCCACGCAGATGATCGCCTGCCGTCAGGCCGTGACGACTGTCCTGCCACACCTGGGGCAAGGGAATCTGCGAGTCGTAATCGCCGGTTTCGGCATTGAGCGAGGCCTGGACGCTGAGGCACAGGCTGACCACCGCATCGTAAGCCTGATAATGCAACGTCTTGAGTTGGCCCAACAGCCAACCGAACAGTTCAGCATTGGTTGCCCGCTTCTTGAGAAAGTTGTAGACCGTCAACGCCTGACTGTTGGCCCGAAGGGTCTGATCCAGGCTGGTCCGGGCCGCCAGTACAGCATTTTCCTGCGCGGCGATCTGACTGTTGATCGCCCGAACCTCTGCCCGTGCCTGATTGCGCTGCAATTCCCATTCGTCGCGACGGCGGCGGTAGGCTTCGGTGGTGGCTTGTTTGTCCGCATCGATTTGCAGCACCGATGCGGCGATGTCCAATCCATAGCACACTGCATCGACAATTTTAGCCGGCTCATGTCCGCCGGCCGCCATGCCAAAAATATTGGGCAAAGAGGCAATCACTGCACCAACAGGCTTAATCGCTGAAGAGGTGAGCGCCAGTACTTTTGACTGAAGCAGGCTCTCCATGACGTCGTATTCAACCTTCGATACGTTTTCATCATGGAGTTGCGCATACACATCGGCCCGCTCTTGTGCCACCTCTCGGCTGCTCAACAGCGCAGATACACTCGCTTCCAGTTGGTCGATGGTTTGCCGTTGCACGGTTTCGGCATAGGTGCCCAGTTCCACCAAATGGTTTTGTTGCAATTCCTCCTGCTCCGCCCGATCCCGACGTTCAAGCAGGTTCAGCACCTGATTGCCGTAATCCTGCAAGGTCTGCACGGCACGTAACGCCGCCTCGAACGTAACGCGCCAACGAAAAGCACCCACCACCAGCCGCCCCCCCATCGGTCTCGGCCCGGCAACGCCACCGTCCGCGAGATCGCGCAGCAATTGGTTTGGGTCTGTCGGCGGGCTGAAGAGCGGGACTTCCAGCGGCCTGCCGTCGAGGCTGAGATTGTTGCGCAGGTTGCGCAGTCGTTGCTTGGGATGTTCAAACAGATCCAGCAGTTTCTGGTTGATCGGCAGTTTGAACGGTCCGTTCGCTAATAGCCCCAATTGGGGTATGGCGTCGGAGGCAGCAGGAATATCCGCCAGGTGGAAATCGAGCGTTTGTTCAAATTGATCCAGCGCCGGGCGCGAAGCGCTGCTGCCCAAAAGTGTTCCAACCGTCGCCGTTTGCCAACTGTTCACGGTGCGCACCGAGGGTGCCTTGCCCATCAGAAACCCGGCCTGGACGTAACACAACTTGGCCGCCACCAGGCTGTCACGGGTCAGCTGACGGTAATACCAGTCGCCCCACGCCATCAGGTTATTGACGTACTCGGTAAATACCAGAATCTGAAAATGCCGGGGGGCTGAATAGCCGATGGCGTCCGGATCGGTCGGGTTCTGGATTTCAGCGCCGGGATTACCGGGGTTCGTCAACGGCCGGCAGCGCCAGTACAGCGGTTTTGGATTTGGCGCATCGGGCTCCGCGATGGCTTGTGGATCAAACACGTATCGCAACCAGTTCTGCGCTTGCGCAAAACGGTTTTCATCACGCAAGCGTGTGGCCACCAGGTGCGGCAGGTGAAAAAACAGTTCCCAGAAAAACAACCCGTTGGCGCCGTCAAATGCACCATTCGGCTCGGGGAACGTCACTGAGGTCGGGGGCGGTTCCGGCAGGAACTGTGTGTTCCAATCCAGTACGGCATCGACGGAAATGATGGAACGCTGTACGAGTTCGGGACCGAACAGCGAGTTCAGGCGCACGTATTTCAGCGCCAGATCCGCCTGGTCGAGCGAGAGAAACTGCGCTGCATCGAGAGTGTTTTTAAGCAGGGCCGGAGGGGTGAAGTGCGCAAGGTTGGCGATCGTTATTGAAAAGTTTTTGCGTCCACTACCATCTGCAGCGCGAGAACCAAATTCAAGGACAGCCGGCTGAGTCCAACCTCCTTTCGTCCGTTTAAAGGCCTGCCATTTGGTGCTCCAATTACCTGCGGCCGGAAAGCGTTCTTCAATCGGTGTAGGGTCTTCGGCAGCCGGATTTTTCAAGGTCAAATCCAGGAGCATTGAACCTTCGTCCCAAATCGTTCGCCTGCAAAAACCCTGGATCAAAAGTACATCTTCGTTATTACCGGGTATCACAATGGCCCGTAGCCCCAGATAAGGCGTCACGTTGCCCGCAGGGGCATCGGTAACAACAATGTTCGGTTGACTGATCAACGTATGCTGCACCGTCAAAGAGGTAGCAAATCGATCCGCCGCGACGTCCAACCAACTGCTGTCAACATCGTCCACGGGACGCATCAGTACATCCCGTATCACCGCGACCTTGAGGGACTCCTTCCCCACCTCGCCTCTCGTCAACAGCACCCCCAAATTGCCCTTGGGATGTTGTTCACTGACCAACACAGTCGCAATCAGCCGGGCGCCCGCGGAGAGGTCATGCTCATGTGCAGAAGCATGCAGGTTCAACGGTGCGGACCACTGGCCGTTTTGCGTCATGAAGGCCAGGTTGATATCGAGTCGGTAGAGCAGATTCGAATCAGCCGGTTGATCGACGGGCTTGTCGCGCCAATCGGCCCACACCACACACAACCGTCCATTCCAGGACACCAGACGAATGTCCAGTACCTTCGCGCCGGAGGGAATGTCCATCGGCAGCCATTCACTCCACGCCGCCGGATTGATGGCGGTTTGCTGGGTGCCGAGTTCAACTTCAGCCTTGCGCCAGAAGTAATGGGCAGGCGTAGTCCGCGTGCAACCCACAAAAAAGTAATCCGCTCGAGCGGGCATTGGCGGGCGTGAAACATCCCCTTTGTAGCCGCCCATGTAGCCGCTGATCACGTCCAGATCGCAGGTCTTCTCGAACGTGTGCAGATAGCCCTGCAGCGCCGCTTGAACCGAGTCAGTGTTCAGACTGCTTTGGTTCAGGTTGTTTTCGAGGGCTTTGAACAGGCTGGTCTTGCGCTGGCGCACAAAAGGGTTGATGAAGTTTTCCGGGTAGCACTCGATGTATTGCAGCGCCGCCCAGTCCGGGTAATTGTTGTAGAGCTCCCAGGTGTCCAGGTCCGGTTTGCCGAACGGATGCTTTGTGTAACCGGGCTCCAGTTTGCGATACGCCGCATGTATGAACTGCTGCGCACAACTCGTCGCTTCAGCGACCCAGGAGCTCTGCACCGGGTAGCTGTCCAGCGGATCCATGCGCAGCAGTTCGAACAGGTCTTCCGGTGTTTTCACGAAGGCGTAAGGCTTCTCTCCTGGGTTTTTGACGTTCCCGATGCAGTATTCCACCAACGCCAAGCGACGTTTTTCCAGCAGCTGACCAATGTTATTCGATGCCATGATCCTTTCTCCTTAGCTTTTGACCGGGGTGCGCACGTCAGCAAGCGATACCTTCATCCAGGGTTTCCATTGACTTCGAAAATAATGGGCTCGAAATGGGCTATTGCTGCACTACCCTCGATTAAAATGCTGACGGTGAATGTTCCGCCGGTTTCGCTGGTGACAAACACTCGCGTGAGCCCATCCTGGTTGGTGTAAACCTGAGCGGGCCGGATAATGACTGTTTTGCCCTCACCCCCTTGCTTGGCTTCGGCAGACCACCGCACGAGTTGGTTTTTTCCAAGATTTTTGTACTCGTCCAGCAGCGTGCCAAAGAGTTCGACTTCGTCACCGGGTGCTACGGGGTTCAACGGTATCGGGGACATGAGTGGTGGCGGAAAGGTCAGGGATAAGGTGTCGGCCGTGACGTGAATGGTGGGGGCATTCACCGCGTCGAACAGGTCCAGCCAGAACCGCGGACTTTCCGTGCCCATCACGCTGCCAGGGATAAACTCCGCTCTGAGTGTTCCATCCATTTCGGTCGCTTTTGTAGCAATGGTCCCCAGGGTGGCGCGCCAGTAAACGTTGACCCCTTTCAACGGAGCTCCTGCCGCATCCTTGAGGGTTACCAAAAAAATGATTTTTTCGTCAGGTTTATTGGCCACCACGTAGTTGTTGTTTTCCACGGTGCATGTCATGTCGACGAGTTGCTTCAGATCGCTGGAAGTTTGAACAAGGGGCACGCTCGATTCGGACAGGCTCAGCAAGGCGTGCTCGGCGGCGGCGGCATACGCCCGCTTATCAGCGTCCGTATCAACGGACTCAGGCAAACTGCCGATCAGAAAAATCGTCAGGGCATCCATATTGCTGCGCGCCGACAGCACGCGGATGCGCACCAACAGGTCCAGCTGTCTCAGGTTTTTCAGGACCTTGAGTGTCGGATCAATCCGACTGACACACTCGCGCACTTCCTGAACGCTCCAGCCAAAAAACTCGGCCAGTTTGATGGACGAAGCCTGCTGGGCCAGGGCCAACGCGTCACCGGCCACATTCGGCAATGTGTTGGCCTGACGCAGGTAGTCGAGCAGTTTCTGCGCCGGTTGTTCGCTCAGTTCAAACGCTCGGGTGAGTACGGTGAGGTAGTAAAGCGTTGTCACCGAGAACGCATACTTGTCTTCCTGACCTATCCAGGCTCGATAACCGTAATCCAGGTAGTCCTTTAGCAGGACGGCACTCAAATTCAGTTTGGCCACCACCACACTGCGACGGCGCACATCGGCCAGCAACGTGAGCAATGGATCAGGCTGTTCGTTGCGCCCTCGCGCCGGTTCTTCAGATGCCGTGCCAGTGTGCTCGACCACCAGACGCAGTAACTGATAAATCGGTGCATTGGCCCATTCGAGCACCCGTATGGCTTGCTCTGCGTCAACACCGGCATACACCGCCAGGCACTCCTTGGCCACCGACACCTGAGCGTCCCGGGCCTGCACGAGCACGCCGAACATTTGTTCGACAATGGTCGCGCGCAACGTGGTCTCGATGTCGCCCAAGCCGTCCTTGACCGCCTTTTCAATTTCTTTGCGAGCATAGGCCAGGTATTCAGATTCAGTCGTGGGCGGTGCCAGCACCAGACCATCAGCATCGGCCACGCCCCGCAGCAGATCGAGCCAATCGGCAGCCGGCAACGACGGCACCCCGGCCGCTAACAACCCGGCGTTGGTCAACAACGCGGCCGGCAGCAGGTTGCTGACCTGCGCGAACAGTTGCAGTTCAAGTTCCGAGGCAGCGCCGGGGCGCGGTTCAGACACCTGCTGTAGCATCCACAGCACCGGGATATCACGAGCCTGGCACCAGTCCACGCAGGAATGCATGGCGTGGATCAGGTTCAGCACATCCGGCGTGCCGCCTGTGACGTTGTTGATTTGGGGAAGCCCAGCCAGCCCCTTGACCCAGCTCTCCCCGCCCAGCAACGTCAGCATCAACACGCCTTCTACCGGTGTGATGCCCAACATTCGCGCCAGCCCCACCAGGCGGTAAAAACTTGAAATGATCGCCGCGCTACGTTTGAGTCTGGTTTTGTCTGTGAGGTCATGGGCCTGAGCAATCGCCAAGGCCAGGTAAGCGTATGTTTGCAGATCAATGCCGAGCCCGCTGCACAGTTGGTTGACCGTCAAGTCGGTCGCCCCCTCTGCGGGCAGTACCGGGAACTCCAGGTTATCGAGCTTCAAGGGCTGGCGATAAAGCCCTTGGCTATTGAAGACCTGGTCGAACTGCGAGAGCGCGTCCCCGCGACCGTAAATCGACAATTCATCGATAAACACCGCGAAGTCCTGCGCCGTACAGCCGTAGCGCTCGCGCAAAGACTGAAAAAGCCCCAGTGCATGCACCACGTTGGGTGATATCCACCACGCGTCTTTATGCGCGCCGCCGCGCACATCCGCCCTGATGGCAGCAGCCAGCAAGGCATCAACCTCGTCGCTTCGCATGCCCAGCCAAATGTCCAGGCGCAACTTGCGGTTCAATCGGTCATATCGGGCCAGACCCTGGTTGGTTGCGGGATCCTCTGACAATCGATGCATGAAACCAGGCCCCTCTCCGACATTCGTAATACTGACAGCGGGGGATGCATGGGCATTGAGGTAAACCGAACCGGAACGCTCGCCTTCCGGGCCGGCAGGCATAGCCGGGTCGTAGGTCACATTGGTTGAGCGCTCAGGCTCGAAAATGCCTACTGACAGCAACGCCTCGATTCTCGACGTATCGAGTTTTGTCCGCTCACCGAAGAACGGCACTTGATTCAGGTTCTGCCACTCCACGTCTCCGGCACCGAAGTTAGTCAGATAAAAAGCATCCCGCACTTCAGGATCATTCGGAGGCTCCGTCAGCAGCTTGCGCTGATAAGGCCCCAGCCGCGATGCATGGGCCAGCGCGCGTCCTGCATCGTCATCCCATGCCTGCGTTTGCAGAAAAAAAGGGAAGTTCGGGTCAACCATGTGATCAAAATCACCCACCGACAGACCACGGTGCAGCGCAATGTCATCCAGGGTGACCCAATGCTGGTAGTAAGGCAGTCCGTTCGGGTAGCGCGCCTCAATCAACGCGTCTTCAAGCTTCGTCTGCGGCTCATGTTTGGCGATGAATGCTTCCAGCACCGAAACGATGATGTCGACCGAGGACACCGACTTGTGCACCGCATTGAAGTCCACAGACAGGTGTTTCAGGTCTGTGCGGCGATCATGCAGGGGATATATTTCCGCCTTCACGCCAACAGATTCGATACGGTCGTTGATCCATCGCAGCAGTTCGATCAGATAAGCCACCGGCGATGCGATCGACTCCAAGGCATCCGGTGGACAAAGTGCGTCAAATTGGGTAGCGAATAACCACTCATAACTTGGCCCCTGAACAAACGACAACAGCCCGCTCGATGCCCCTGTTGCTGCCTTTTCACTGCCCGTCAGCGAGTGCTCGATAAACTGTCGGCGCACATAGATGGCCATGCTGTTGAACCGTCGCAGCAACTGCTGTGCGTCCGGCGGGCTGACCCCATGGTCCTGGACCAGCCCCTCAAGCCCCTTTTCCACCAGAGAAAAGATTGATCCACCCTCCTGGAGGTAGGTTCGCAACCCGGAATATTGTTCGCGTGTTTTCGGATTAATCACTTCGTCGAACAGTTGCACGGCGGGGCGGTTGGGCGAGTCAGCCATGGTTTGGATTCCTTGGGTCAATAGCAGCCCGCAACAGCCTGACAACCCTGTCAGGCTGTGCGTTTGATGAAACAGATTTGGCACCAGAACACAGCCATCGTCTACTGTCAGAAATGACAGTTTTTATGACCGTTCATCGGGTGTTGGGTATCCGGGTTCCGTTGACGGGGCAGGCACGACTTCGAAGCGTTTGCTCTCGGCCCAGTCGGAAACCGTCGCACCCTCCTCGCTGTCCGTAAGGGTTTGCTTGAACCGGCACCACTGGCCGCCAAGGGGCAGCAGTTGCGAGGCCACGCCCTGCCAATCCCTAAAGACTCGAATATTCACGGCCCATTTCAGTTCGGGGTTGAACCAGCTCACAACTTCCCCGCCCCCCTCCCTGCCCTGGCCTTTGAACTCGACCGGGTGACTGACCCAACGTCCCGCTTCAGGCGACTCGATAACAGGCAAGTACGTACCCAGCACGACCGGTCGCTCGAGGGAATCGGCGGATTCGAACCCGTCGCACGAGGCCACGGCCACCAGACTGTAGCGGCCACCGGGCTGATCGAATTCCACCGTCACCGACCACGTGCGATCTTCCAGCACCGGACTCTGCCTCAACACCGTACGTCCCGGGTTGATCAGCTTCACAGCCACCGTGTCCCCCGGCACGCCGAAGCCTGAGACCACCACCCACCGACCGACGTGTTCGTCCGCCGCCGGGGTTTCGATACTCGGCTTTGCCGGCACCACGTTGTAGGTCGATGGCTGGCTGTCTTTTGACGTCTGCCCTTCAAACGTTTGCCTGGCCCAGATGGTTGTAACCCCCACCGGCAACGTCACCTCGGCTTTCCAGCTGCCGTCGTTGCCCACCGCAATGTTCGTCAGCAAAGGCTCGGTTGCGCCCTGTTGCCAAACTTCGACCCGTCCGCCCGGCATGGCCCTGCCCTCCAGGATCGAGGTTCGTGGCAGATTTTCGTTTTCAGTTGGCACCGTAATGACCGGTGGCAATAGCACGACTTGAAACGTGCGCGGATCACTGCGCAACGACTCCCGCCCATTGAGCGTTTGTTGAGCGTCGATGATGTACTGACGAGATTGGAGTTCGGTGAGGTCGATTGACCATTCACCATTCTCCGTCAGCAATTTGGGTTCACCCAGCGCTGCACCGAATCGGGTATCGCGCAGTTGCATCGTGGCCCCTTCCAGGCCGTTATTCCCCTGGACAGTCATGTCGCGGCCAACCTCTGCGTTGGGGGCAGGGTCAGTGATGACCGGCTGGGGAATGGGCAAAACGGTTTGAAAGGTTTCGGATGCGGGCAATGAGGTCTGTTCGGCCGCGGTCTGGGTTACCGTGACGGTATGGAGGATGTCTGGTTCAAAGTGTTCCGCGCGCTGAAAAACCCAGTCTGTACCGGTCACCTCGGCAGCAAATGTCCTATCGCGGTCGCTGAACGTGAGCTCAACCTCAGCATTCTGCCAGCAGGTGCCCGAAACGGCGACTAGCAAGCCAACCACGTCCACCTTGCTGATATCCGGTGCCAATGGCGGGATGCAAACATACAGTGGGACCCAGGTCGGCGACTGCTGACCATTCAAGAATTGCTTGATATGAACGTCCCGATTGAATGTCGGGCCCCACACTTCTGAAGCCTTGCTCGACCATTGGCCATTGACAACAATCGTATCGGGGGCAGCCGTGGTGATGTAACCGGGGTTAGCGATCCTGACCGTAGCGTCGGTATTACCATTGCCAGAGAAGGTTGGCTGGTAGTCCTTCGTGTACTGCACATTGGTCGGATCTTCCAGTTGCCTGTCGACGGTGAACGGGTACGGCTGCGATTCAATCCAGTCATTGGCGTTGTCGGAAACTTTTTGAATTGCCGTCAGTGTGTACAGGCCAGTCGTCCAGTTTGTTGCCGTCGTGTCCCATACGCCATTGGGTTTCACCTGGACAGAGGGCGGCACCGTTCCGCCCGGGCCGCTGACAATCTTGATATCGACCGTCGCGCCGGTATGGCCGCTGCCGGAAAACTTCACCGTGGTTTCGGTGGGATAGGTGACGGTAACAGTGGTTAATGCGGGAGGGCGGACGTTGAACGCTTGGGGGACGCTACGCCCAGAACGAAAACTGTCCAGCACCAGCTCGGCCACAAGACTGATCCGCCCGGCCGGAACGGTGACGGAAACCGTCCAGGCTCCATCCGTTTGCAGCGTAGCTTTTCCAACAGGCGTGTTGTCCCCCAAGTCCTTGAGTATTTGCATTTCCAAGCCCGGGGCGCCTCCGAGACCAGAAACATTGAAGGTCTGATCCTGCGGATCGGGGTCAGCATTGAGCGTCGGAGGGGGCGCAAGAAACACTCTTACTGCCTTCCAGCCCTCCCTGCTTCCTCTCTTGTGGCCCACTTGGAGGACTACCCAGCCGCCAAGAGGATAATGTTCCCGGCCATAAAATGTTATCGGCCCCCAGCTGCCGGAACCACTAGCATGGGTCTGCCCCAACAATTTCAATCCGTTTTCGGTCAAGACTTGAATCTGTTCACCCGGTGCTCCCCAGGTGCCACTCACTGATATATTCGAATCGAGTTTGAATGCTGTGTTATCTACAGGCGTAGTGACTTTCGGGGGCGCGAAATAAGTAATTGTTTTTATTTCAGACCACCGTGTGGAATACCCGGCGCAGGATTGTTCAACGGTGATAGGGAAAGTTCCTGGGTGCACTTCGGACCATAGAGGTATCGACCATCTAGTACCACCCGTTACACGACCGGATAACTGACTACCGTTACTGACCCAGACTGCCAACTCCGTGGCATCGCCACCCGAACCCTTGATGGTATTGGTAAACACTGACAACGCATCAATAACGGGCAAGCGACTCAGCACAAGAGGAATGACTAACCAAGATGAGTTTTGATTATAGTACTGCCAATAATGCCATAACTCTGTAAAGCCAAATTTGTTTGTTGAATAGGTAATTCGACGGATGTTCCATCTAAACCCTACCTGGAACTCGCCTTCATGAATCCATTCCCTACTGCCAGCTATGGACACCTTTATCCATACTTGGTGGCTACCTTCCGCGTCCAAATGGAACTGGAACGTCTGATTGGGATCCACGATCATCCAGGGGCTCACTTCACGTATAGATAGAGGCGAAATGGTCCCAGCGCTGTCCGGGATTTCAATGTCGGCCGACACCGAAAGCTCCCCTCCGCTGTGCTCTTCAACCTCCCGATGCTCAGTCCCATTCATCTTGCTTTCGTCTTCAGTCATGATCACGCTCCGCCGCCGCCTGCTGTGGAAATCTCAAGGCTCCTTTTCTACGCCGCGAACCAGATCGCTGCCTACCTGTAAAATCTGACAGTTCCGACGAACGGCACGGGCCGTTGAACGGGGCTTCGCCCAGATCCTTCAGGCCTTCGCCAAGTGACTACAGCGTCTTGCGCAACGGACTACACATCCGCCAGAATCCGCCGGCTTGTGCACCTTGACCTTGCCCCGTAACTTGATCCGCGTCGCTGCCAATCAGCGATCGGGTTTAGTCGCCCGGTTTTTGTACGATGTGCACAAGCGTCATCCAGTCGGGTAATCCCTATCCCCGCACTCGATGGTGGCTGTTCGCAGGGCGCTCTCGAGCGCGCCGGTTCTCGTACTCACCGGTCGACTAACCTGCTTACAGCCGCCACCCCTTCGTTTAGTCGCGAGGTCGTGGCAGCCCCAATCGAGTACGAAAATATGTTCAAAGCAACTCCAAATCCCCCCGAAACCGACCCGGTTTCCCCCTACGCCACCCTCGATTCAAGAAAGCTCCACGCCGCCGCCGACAGGGCGCTGGACCATTACCTCAAGCCCAACATCGAATCCCTTCGCTCTTCCCAGGACCGTGCCATGAAAATGTTCACCGTTGTCGCCGATGCCAACCCCGAAGCGTTGAACATCGAGACCTACGAAACCTTTTCCACGGTCAGCACGTTGCTGCTCGACCTGGCCGACAGCCTGGAGGACAAGCCGCGGCATCTGGCGATGGCGATTTATCGGATCAGTGAGTTGGGGTTGATGCTGGTGGAGCGGTCGCTGGATAACGAGAAGGCGATCAAGACGACGTAGCGTTCAGCCTGTCATTTTTTGTTGTCTGGGCTGACGCCATCGCGAGCAGGCTCACTCCCACAGGGGATCTTTGGTGACCACAATATTTGTGAACACCCGATGCCCATGTAGGAGTGAGCCTGCTCGCGATGCTTTTGACGATTCACCTCACGCCGAGGCAGGCAACGGCTGAAAGCTGAAGTACTGCGTCAACGCCTCCACCAATTGCCCATACTCCGGCGGTGCCCGTTGCAGGCTGAACCCGGCGTCGTAATGGTGGGGGGTTTCGTCTTCGTGGCACCACAGACAACACACCGTCAGGTCAATGACCAGCTGGCAACCGTCGCGGGCGGGGATTTTCAGACGCAGGTCAAAGTCGACGCCCACCATCATGGGCAACTGGCTGATGAGCATCAGCCCGTCGGCGGACACATTGCCCAGAAAGCCGATGGGTTTGTCGGTGATGCTGTTGAACACTTTCAGAAAATACGGCAGTTGATGCCGCTCGATCCGGCGGTCGGTAATCATGCGCAATGGCCCAGCAAGGCCCTTAAGCAGGGCCGAACTAATGCTTCGGAACGTGCCGTTTTTGCTCTTGTCGAAAAGCCTGGCTCGCTCTCCCCGATCCCGGTGCGTCAGTCCATGAAACCGCTGACGCTTATTGCTGCCGATCACAGGTATGACCTCGGTTTAGAAACAAGGCTCTAAAACCGATCTCTTCGACTATAGCTCACCACCGCAGGGCGGCCAGCCTTTGCATGAGCGCTGCAATCAGAACCGCGTCGGGCGCACGGCCGCCGCACTGCGCATCGGGTAATGGCCCAGGCTCTGCAAGGTTTCCAGACGCGCACGGGCGCGGTAGGCGTATTCGCTCTGCGGGTAGGACGCGATGATGTACTGGTACGTCTGCGCCGCATCAATGAACAGCTTCTGCCGTTCCAGGCACAGGCCGCGCATCATCGACACTTCCGGCCACACATAAGGCCGCGCACGGCTGGAGCGTTCGACTTTCGACAGTTCAAGCATCACCTGCTCGCAATTGCCGCGATCGTACGCGCTGTAGGCGTTATTCAAATGATGGTTCATCGACCAACGGGTGCAGCCCGTGACGCTGAGGACGCTGAGGGCAAGGGCGGCAATGGGCACGAATCGCATGGGGGTTCTCCTGTCTTGAGCTCTGTATCGACCCGTTGGCGGAAATCTTCAGGAAAGTGGTGATGAACATGAAGTGTAGTGGCAGCGACAGCCGCACTGTGCCAGTTTTCACTCGATATAGAGACGGGTCGAACTTTAACAATTGCACTCGGATCAGGCGAAAAAAAGCCCACTGAACCACGATGGCTCAGTAGGCTTTTATCATGAACAGGAGCGCGGTCATTCGACCTTGAATCGTCGCACCGGCGCCCAGGGAGAAGACTCATTGTCACCGATCAAGCGAGCTGTAATCACTACTTCGCCCTTCAGGTCCTTGGGCAATGTGCCTTCCCAACTACCGTCTTTGCCCACCTGAGCATCAAAAAATCGCATGCTTCCATCTGCCTTAGAGACTTGAACCTTTTGGCCCGCCTCTGCGGTTCCATGTACCGAAACCGTGTGTGTCACAAGGGAGCCTTCTGTCGGTTTATGAATTACCGGAACAGGCAGCGACTTATTTTCCGTGGACATATTTTCATCTCCTTGCCCCATCACCGTTTGACGAGGTTGCAGAGCATTCAACCCGCACCCAACCCGGGCGCCTAGCTGTAAGAAATAACAGTTCCGACAAACGGTAAATCGCGTTCGTCATTTTCAAGAATGTTCGTTTCAAGATAAAAACGAATAAGTAGTGCAAACGAACAATGACTACATCCCCGGAGCATAGTAGCCTCACTCAGCGCTTGAACTCAGGAGTCTTTGCATGTCCGTCCGTCGTACCAAAATCGTCGCTACCCTTGGCCCGGCCAGTAACTCGCCGGAAGTTCTCGAACAGCTGATTCTGGCTGGCCTGGACGTCGCCCGCCTGAACTTCTCCCACGGCACCCCCGACGAGCACAAGGCTCGCGCGAAGCTGGTGCGGGACCTCGCGGCCAAGCACGGCCGCTTCGTCGCCCTGCTGGGTGACCTGCAAGGCCCGAAAATCCGTATCGCCAAATTTGCCAACAAGAAGATCGAGCTGAAGATCGGTGATCAATTCACCTTCTCCACCAGCCATCCTCTGACCGAAGGCAACCAGCAAGTGGTCGGCATCGACTACCCGGACCTGGTCAAGGACTGCGGCGTAGGCGACGAGCTGCTGCTCGACGACGGCCGTGTGGTGATGCGCGTCGATACCGCGACCGCCACCGAGCTGAACTGCACCGTGCTGATCGGCGGCCCGCTGTCCGACCATAAAGGCATCAACCGTCGTGGCGGCGGCCTGACGGCGCCGGCCCTGACCGAGAAAGACAAGGCCGACATCAAGCTCGCTGCCGAAATGCAGGTCGACTACCTCGCCGTGTCCTTCCCGCGTGACGCCGCCGACATGGAATACGCCCGTCAACTGCGCGACGAGGCCGGCGGTACTGCCTGGCTGGTGGCGAAGATCGAACGCGCCGAAGCCGTGGCCGACGATGACACCCTCGATGCCCTGATCAAAGCATCCGACGCCGTCATGGTTGCTCGTGGTGACCTCGGTGTGGAAATCGGCGACGCCGAGCTGGTGGGCATCCAGAAGAAAATCATTCTGCACGCACGCCGCCACAACAAGGCTGTGATCGTCGCGACCCAGATGATGGAGTCGATGATCCAGAACCCGATGCCGACTCGCGCCGAAGTGTCCGACGTGGCCAACGCCGTGCTCGACTACACCGACGCCGTGATGCTCTCGGCAGAAAGTGCTGCCGGTCTGTATCCACTGGAAGCCGTGCAAGCAATGGCGCGCATCTGCGTCGGCGCTGAAAAGCACCCGACCAGCAAGACCTCCAGCCACCGCATCGGCAAGGTTTTCGAAAGCTGCGACCAGAGCATCGCCCTGGCGGCTATGTACACCGCCAACCACTTCCCGGGCGTGAAAGCGATCATCGCCTTGACCGAAAGTGGCTACACGCCGTTGATCATGTCGCGCATCCGCTCTTCCATCCCGATCTACGCGTTCTCCCCGCACCGCGAAACCCAGGCCCGCGCGGCCATGTTCCGTGGCGTCTACACCGTACCGTTCGACCCGGCATCGCTGCCGCCTGAGCAAGTCAGCCAGGCTGCGATCGACGAGTTGCTCAAACGCGGCGTCGTGGAGAAAGGCGACTGGGTCATCCTGACCAAGGGCGACAGCTACCACACCATCGGCGGCACCAACGGGATGAAAATCCTGCACGTTGGCGATCCGATGGTCTGAGTGACCGGCTGCTGAAAAACAAAAGCCCCGCCATGTGAATGGCGGGGCTTTTTGGTTTCCAGTTTGGGATGTGTGGTGTTTAGGCGGGCCTCTTCGCGGGCAAGCCTCGCTCCTACAGGTTATGTGAGCGCCGAAAATCCACTGTAGGAGCGAGCGGTGCGGCGATCCGACTTGCCCGCGAAGGCGTCAGCTCGGTCACCGCATCTTCAATGTCGGCGAATAAAGGCCGACAACGCCGCCATCGCCTCAGGCGACCGCAACCGCTGGGTAAACAACGCACCCTCTTCCTCTATCACTTTACGCAGCAATTCCCGGTCCGGCGCTTTCATCAATTGCTTGCTGATCCGCACCGCTTCCGGCGGCAACGATTCGAACCGCAACGCCATCTCCCGTGCCTTGGCCAACGCGTCTTCGCCACTGTCCAACGCTTCGGTCGCAATGCCCCAAGCGGCGGCCTGTTCACCGCTGAAGCTCTCACCGAGTAGAAGCAACTCCGCGGCTTTGGCATGCCCGAGCAGACGCGGCAGGATCAGGCTGCAACCAAACTCCGGACACAATCCAAGGTTCACGAACGGCATCCGCAACCGAGCATCACGGCTGACATACACCAGATCACAATGCAGCAACATCGTCGTGCCAATGCCCACCGCGGCACCCGCCACAGCGGCAATCACTGGTTTGCGGCACTCCAGCAAGTTGAGCATAAAGTGGAACACCGGGCTGTCGAGGTTGCTCGGCGGTTGTTGGATGAAGTCGGCGATGTCGTTGCCGGCGGTGAAGCACTCGGCGCTGCCGGTGATCAGCACGGCGTTGATTTCGGGGTCGGTGTCGGCCTGTTTCAGCGCTTCGGCCAGGTGGCTGTACATCGCACGAGTCAGGGCGTTTTTCTTGTCGGGGCGGTTCAGGCGCAGGGTCAGCAGGCCGCGTTCGCGTTCAAGCTGGATGGCATCGGTCATGGCGAGTCTCGCGTCGTTAAACGGTCAGCGCTCAACCACGGGGAACAAAGACATCCGCCAGCAGTTGGTTGCGCGGCAATCCGGCCAGGTACAAACGCCGGGCGAAGGCGTCGACACTGTCGGGGGCTCCGCAGACTAAGGCCAGTGTTTGTCGGGAAACAAGCCGCAGTTGCGCCAACGCCTGCGGCAACTCGGCCGGGGTCCAGCATTCGAGACTGAGGTTTTCACGCACATCGCACATGGCTTGCAGGGGTTTGGCCAGGTAATGCTCACTGGCGTCATGGGCGAGGTGAATGACGCGGATGGCGCCTTGGTGATCCTGACGCAACGCTTCGCGCAACACACCGAACAGCGGCCCCAACCCCGTGCCAGCGGCCATCAGCCAAAGGGACCGGGTGTTCCAGTCGGGATCGTAGTGCAGCGCCCCGCCGCGCAGTTCGCCGAGGCGGATCGGGTCGCCGATTTTAAGCTGTCGGGCCGCGTCGCTGAATTCCCCCGGCTGCCGACAATCGAGGTGAAACTCCAGAAAGCGGTCTTCTTCCGGCAGGCTGGCCAAGGAGTAAGGCCGTGCGACGTTGCCCGCCCACAACACCAGATGCTGCCCGGCGCGGTAGCGCAACGGTCGCTCAGGTGTCAGACGCAAACGCAGCACGCTGGTGCTCAACCAATCGACCGCAGCGACCTGGGCCGGGCGGCCGTCGACTTGTGGATCGAAGGTGTGCACTTGCAAGTCTTCGACCACCTGACACTGACACGCCAGGCGCCAGCCTTGCTGTCGCTGATCAGCGCTCAAGGCATCGGGACGACTGTCACTGGGCAAGCCTCGAACGCATTGCACCAGGCACGCATGGCAACTGCCGGCACGGCAACTGTAAGGCACGACCACGCCGTTCTGATTCAGGGCGTCGAGCAGGTTGCTGCCCGGCGCCACCGACCAGCGGCGCTCGCCGACGCGCAACTCAGGCATCGACGTTCTCCCACGCCGCCGCGCATCGGTTGCGACCGTCACGCTTGGCGCGGTAGAGCGCCTGATCGGCGCGCTGCAAGGCGTCGTCGAGGTCATCGCCCAGCTCCAGCAAGGTCATGCCCGCCGACAAGCTGAGATGGGCGACGTTGAGGCCGATCAGCTCGACATCGGTGAACGCAATGCGCAGCCGCTCACAACAGGACGTCAGGCGTTCGGCGTTGCAGTCGGGCAACAGCACCACGAACTCTTCGCCACCACAACGGGCCAGTACGTCACCCTCGCGCAGGCAGGCGGTGGCCACGCCGGCAAAGGCTTGCAGCACCTGATCGCCCGCGGCGTGGCCGTGAATGTCGTTGATGCGTTTGAAGTGGTCGAGGTCGATCAACGCCAGGCCATGCACCACGCCCGCTTCCATCGCATTCAGCTCGCGAGAGGCCAGGCGCAGGAAATGTCGGCGGTTGAACAGCCCGGTGAGTTCGTCGGTGGCGACCAGGTCTTCGAGCTGGCGCATCATCCCGCGCAGGGTGTCCTGGTGCGCTTGCAAGGCAAACCGTCGTTGGCGCATACGCTGGCGCGAAGCCTGAACATAACGGGCGTAGAGCTCCAGCCAGATCAGCACGATAAACAGCACGCACACCTGCAACGCGGCGAGCGCCGGGTCGGGCAACCGGAAGTGGTAGCCCTCCCACAGCGTGATCGCGCTGAAACTGAAAAACACCAACAGCGCGCACCGCACAAACGCACGACGGGAAAGATGGAACAGCCCGAACAACATGATCAGCAGGTAGAACACCAGGAACGCACCGCGTGCCTCATCCAGATTGGCAATCAGCCATGTCTGCCAACCCAGGCCCATCAACACTTGCGCTTCGGTCAGGCTCGGGTCGGAGAATCGCAGGTTGCAGCCACTGTAAAACACCGCGAACAACGCCGCCTGAGTGATGACCACCAGCGCGCTGCCGATGGCCACGCTGGCCAGGGGTTCGTCGTAATGTCCGGTGAAAAACGCCAGCCACAGCAATACCAAAGCCAGGGCGTAGGTGCCGGCTGCGAGGGCAAAGCGTTTGAGCAAAAGCCGTTGGATGGCGTTATGGGTCAATCGTTGACTCACCGTGCGAAAGGAGGCTGATCGAGTGTCCTACTCTACAGACCGAATGCCACTTTAGTGGGGTGTCTGATAAATGACCATTCAATTTTCGGGGCAGAAAACTGGCGTCAAAAGCATGTCCCTGAATGACGCAAAACCTGTGGTGCGGGAGCTTCCTGTGGCGAGGGGATTTAGCGAAACGTCGCACCGCCCCGTTGGGTGGCGAAGCCACCCCAAAAGCTGCACCTCGATGCATCAGATATACCGCGTGTGTCGGATTGGCGACTGCTTCGCAGTCGAACGGGGCGGTGCGACGGTTCGCTAAATCACCTCACCACATGATTGACTGCCGGCGGGTGTGCCCGGAACCGAGGCGCGCTATACTGCCGCGCCTTTTTAGCGTCGCGCCAGCAGCCCCGGCGTGCCTTGAAAGGTGCTTGCAACCGACCGATGCACCCCAGCTGCAAGCACCTTATTGAATGTTCCCGAATTTTAGAGGAGCGCGACTCATGACCGTGATCAAGCAAGACGACCTGATTCAGAGCGTTGCCGACGCCCTGCAGTTCATTTCCTATTACCACCCCGTTGACTTCATCCAGGCGATGCACGAGGCCTACCTGCGCGAAGAATCGCCGGCAGCTCGCGATTCGATGGCGCAAATCCTGATCAACTCGCGCATGTGTGCCACCGGCCACCGTCCGATCTGCCAGGACACCGGCATCGTCACCGTCTTCGTCCGCGTGGGCATGGATGTGCGCTGGGATGGCGCCACCATGGGCCTGGACGACATGATCAACGAAGGCGTGCGCCGGGCTTACAACCTGCCGGAAAACGTCCTGCGTGCCTCGATCCTCGCCGACCCGGCGGGCGCTCGTAAAAACACCAAGGACAACACCCCGGCCGTTATCCACTACTCCATCGTTCCGGGTAACACCGTGGAAGTGGACGTGGCGGCCAAGGGCGGCGGTTCCGAGAACAAGTCGAAAATGGCCATGCTCAACCCGTCCGACTCCATCGTCGACTGGGTACTGAAGACCGTTCCGACCATGGGCGCCGGCTGGTGTCCACCGGGCATGCTCGGCATCGGCATCGGCGGCACCGCCGAGAAAGCCGCGGTGATGGCCAAGGAAGTGTTGATGGAATCCATCGACATTCACGAGCTGAAAAAGCGTGGCCCGTCCAACCGTATCGAAGAGATGCGCCTGGAGCTGTTCGAGAAGGTCAACCAACTGGGCATCGGCGCCCAGGGCCTGGGTGGCCTGACCACCGTGCTCGACGTGAAGATCATGGATTACCCGACCCACGCCGCTTCGTTGCCGGTGTGCATGATCCCGAACTGCGCTGCTACCCGTCACGCGCACTTCGTGCTCGACGGTTCCGGCCCGGCGGCCCTCGAAGCGCCACCGCTGGATGCCTACCCGGAAATCGTCTGGGAAGCCGGCCCGTCGGCCCGTCGCGTCAACCTCGATACCCTGACCCCGGAAGACGTGCAGAGCTGGAAGCCGGGCGAAACCGTCCTGCTGAACGGCAAAATGCTCACCGGTCGCGATGCTGCGCACAAGCGCATGGTCGAGATGCTGAACAAGGGTGAAACTTTGCCGGTGGACCTCAAGGGTCGCTTCATCTACTACGTCGGCCCGGTTGATCCGGTGCGCGAAGAAGTGGTTGGCCCGGCTGGCCCGACCACTGCAACGCGGATGGACAAGTTCACCCGTCAGATCCTCGAGCAAACCGGCCTGTTGGGCATGATCGGCAAATCCGAGCGCGGCCCGACCGCGATCGAAGCGATCAAGGACCACAAAGCCGTTTACCTGATGGCGGTGGGTGGCGCGGCTTACCTGGTGGCGCAAGCCATCAAGAAATCCCGCGTGGTGGCGTTCGCCGAACTGGGGATGGAAGCGATCTACGAGTTCGACGTCAAAGACATGCCTGTGACAGTTGCTGTCGACAGCAAGGGCGAGTCGGTACACATCACCGGTCCTGCCATCTGGCAGCAAAAGATCAGTGAAAGCCTGGCGGTCGAAGTGCAGTAAGCGCTTCAACTGACCGACACGGCCGGCTCGTCTGAATGGACGACCCGGCCGTTTTTTTGCCTGCAAATAATCCAAATGGCATTAAAAGCCTTCTTCTTACAGCCATTTGATCTAGAAAAACCCTCCTGACCTGTCAGATCTGACAGGTTACGCAGGGCTCCCATCTTGTTAGCGTCTGATCCATCAAGCGACACCGTTGCCACGGGCGAGCGCAAGGCCAAAACAGGATCAGCCCCATGGAAGACCAAGCGTCCCTGAGCATTATTGAACCCTCGATAACCAAGAGTGCTTCAGTCACCAGCATCGGTAAAGAATGGGGCAAGGTCGGCTGGACGGGAGGCGCTTCCTTCGCACTGTCGCTGCCGTTGTCACCCGGACGCGGCTGGGACCCCGTACTCTCATTGAGTTACAACAGTCAGTCGGGTAACGGGCCGTTTGGCATCGGTTGGCTATTGAACCTCAGCGCCATCACCCGCCAGACCAGCAAAGGTGTGCCGCGTTATAACAATGATGATGTGTTCATTGGCCATTTGGGCGAGGAGTTGATGGCCGAGCGCGGCGTCAACGGTGAGATCGAGGCCAGGGAAGAGTCTGAATACCGTGGTATGCCCATCGGCAATCACCGCGTGGTGCGATATAGGCCACGGGTCGAAAGCACTTTTGATTTGATTGAATACTGGTGTTCCGATGCCAGCCCCATAGGTTTCTGGCTAGTGCACGGGGCCGACGGCAGCCTGCACCTGTTTGGCAAAACCGAGAGCGCGCGCAAGGCTGACCCGCTGAACCCGGAGCGGATTGTTGCCTGGTTGTTGCAGGAGAGCATGAATGCTTTGGGCGAACATATCTGTTACGAGTACATAACAGACGACGACCCAGACCAAGCGTCTGCCCCGCATGACTACCGGGCCCAACGCTACTTGCATCGCGTGCTGTATGGCAACGTTGCGGCATACGACCAATTGTACGGCTGGGTCATGCCGAAAACTCCGACGCCTGCATGGCATTTCCACTTGGTGTTCGACTATGGCGAACGCGCGTGGGACCTGAATGAAAAACCTGTTTATGACACTCCGACGCCCAGAGGCTGGCTGATCCGTAACGACCCTTTTTCGTCCTATCGACAGGGCTTTGAAGTGGGTACACGCCGCCTCTGCCAGCAAGTGCTGATGTTCCACAACTTCCCGGATTTGGATCCCAGGCTTGTGCTGGTCCGCCGTTTGCTGCTGGAGTACGCGGACAATACCACCCCCTGGTCCTATAGCCAGATCGCGGCGGCGCATTATCAGGCGTATGACGCCAGCGGCACCGTGGAAAACATGCCACCGGTGGAGTTCGACTATTCGGCGTTCGAACTCAATAAAGAGCCGAGTGCCTTCTTCCCGTTCGAGAACATGCCGGGTATCGAAGACGGCCAGTTCTATCAATGCGTCGACCTGTTCGGTGAAGGCCTGCCGGGCTTTCTGTGTCGTTATGACCAATGCTGGTACTACCGCGAGCCCTTGCGCGCCGCAACAGGCCCCGACGACATCCACTACGGACCGTGGACAGCGCTGACGAAAATCCCGGTGGCCGACCGCAATAAACCCGCGCATCAAGCCCTCATGGATATCACCGGCGACGGTCGTCTGGACTGGATTGTCGCTCAACCCGGAATGTGCGGTTTTTATACGCTGAACCCGGATCGAACCTGGTCAGGCTTCATACCGTTTTCGGCCTTCCCTATCGAGTTTTTTAATACCCTTTCGCAGCTGGCCGATTTGACGGGCGACGGTCTCAGCTCGCTGGTGCTGATCGGTCCCAACTCCGTGCGCCTTTACGCCAATCAGCGTGAGGTTGGCTTTGCCAAGGGCGAGGATGTCCCTCATGAGCCGACAGACGACCGTTTGCCATTGTTCAGCAACTCACGCAGCGAACTGGTGTTTTTGAGCAATCTGCTGAGCAGTGACATGACCGAGTTGTGCCGCATTCGACACGACGAAATCAAATGCTGGCCAAACCTGGGGCACGGACAATTTGGCAAGGGCTTTGTCATCAGCGGCCCGAGTTTCGAATACGCAACGTTCGACGCAGGGCGGGTGCGAATTGCGGATCTGAACGGATCCGGAGCCCCCGCGCTCATCTATCTGAAATCCGACAGCTTCGACATTTACCTCAACCGCGGTGGCAATGGTTTTGAACCGACCCCCATCTCAGTCCCCTGGCCCGAAGGCGTGCGTTACGACAACCTGTGTCAGGTCACATTCGCCGACCTGCAAGGGCTCGGCTGTGCCAGCCTGATCCTGACCGTGCCGCACATGAAACCCCGACACTGGCGTTATGATTTTGTCAGCGCCAAGCCGTACTTGATGATCTCCAGCAATAACAACATGGGGTGCAGCACGGAGGTGGTGCACAGGAGTTCCGCGCAGTACTGGCTGGATGAAAAACAGCAAACTCTCGAACTCAATCGCCTTCCCGTCTGTTACCTGCCTTTCGCGGTGCAAGTCGTCAGTCAACAAACCCAGCGGGATGAAATCACCGGCAATAGCCTGAATCAGTTTTTCAGTTATTTCGAGGCCTGGTACGACCATCAGGATCGAGAATTGCGTGGCTTCGGGCGGCTGCATCAGACCGACAGTGAAACCGGCTCGGGCGAAGACGATAGCTTTACCGCGCCGGCACTGGTGTGCACCTGGTTTCATACCGGCAAACAGATCGACAGGCCTCGCGACGGTTACTTCGATCTTGATGATGAGGCACCTCCGCTGGGCGACACGCTGTTTTGTCGATATCACCCGGGCGACGAGGTCGAAGAACTCATTACACCTGCCGATGAAGCCACCGCTCACGAAATCGCCCGAGCCCTCGCAGGCTCTGTGCTCAGAATGGAAACCTATGCCGCGGATGACCAGCCGCCGACGCTTCCCTTCCTGGTTGTCGAGTACCGATACATCGTCCGTGAAGTACGTGAGCGTGGCGAACACAATCCCGATGCGGTGTTGATGGCGTCGCCATTGGAAGAGATCAAATGCCACTATGAGCGTTTTGTCGACGACCCGCTGTGCCATCATGCCATCAACTTGAACCGGGACGCCTATGGGCTGACGACCCACAGCATCACAGTCAGCTATGCCCGGCGCAGGACCGAGACAGACGAGCCACCTTTTACCGACGTCGATGAACGGAAATGGTGGACTGATGCTCATGATCGGGCTCAGCAGTTCTACTACTTGAGCGAAACCCGTGCCGAGTTTATTCACCTGTTCAATCTGCAAGGCTGGAGGCTTGGTCTGCCCTGGCGGCAACGCGGTAATGCGCTGGTATTGCCCAAAGGCGCTGCACCTGCGGGTTTGAGTCCGGAAACGATTTCCTATGAACACTTCATTGTTCTGTTCCCCTCAGCCGAATGGGTGGCGCAGCGGGAGTTGACTTCACAATCGGTGCAACGCTACGTCACCGCGGCCAACGAAAAGTTACCGGATGGCACTGCCGGGTTTGAGGCCTTGAAGTGGGCGCTGGAAATCGCTCAACTGAACAAGGCTGCGCTGGAAGTCTACGGCGACGTGGATCCGCCGATCGATATCCGGGCAGAGCTGACGAAGATTGGTTATCTGTGCATGAAGCTGTTTCTTGGTACGGACAAAGAAGCCGACGAAGAAGAGGATAAACAGCAAAATCTTTGGTCCGCCCTCTACACGTTTGCCACGTACGCAGACCTCAATCACTTCCACAGAGTGACGCAATACAACGAAACGCTCAGCCACGGCATTACCAAGGCGCAATACGACGACTACAGCCTGAAGACCATCAGCGTCGAGCGGCCGGATGGCTGTAACACGCGCGTTGTGTTCGATTACTGCTCTGGGCAACCGAGGCAGATCACCGATGCCAACGACAACGTTGAAGAAGCCCTTTACGACCCGTCAGGTCCGCACACCGTCACCCATCACGGAACAGAGTCCGGCGTTCCCGCCGGCTTCAAACCCATCGCCGACTACATCCGCCCCGTCGACGCGAGCCCGGGCACGGCCATCGAATTCCCCGAGGAAGCGCTTCAAGACGCCGCCAGTACCTTTCGCAAGGACTTGTTCAGCTGGATGTGCCGTCTCCCCGACTCCGTCAGGCAAACACTCGACTGGCTGAACGAATGGACCGCAAAAGGTTACGTGTTGCCAAGCCTGCACATCCGCGCCAGTGCCCGACTGCGCCTGAGCAGGCTCAAGTCCCGGACACCGGCCGAACAGGCGTTGTGGGACCTGCTGCTCAGCGTCACGCGCATTCCGGTGCACAGCGTCGTTCTTAGCGCTGATCGTTACTACTACGATCAAGACGAACCGCACCAGATCCACATCATCCTGACAATCGTCGATGGCTTCGGCCGCACCCTGCAAACCCAGCAAAGGGTTGAGCCGGGGGATGCCTATGTCGTAGAAGGCGGCGAACTGGTGATCGAAAACGGCAAACCAAAGGTGGCGCACGCCGACCCGCGCTGGCGCATCAGCGAACGCGTTGAATACAACAAGGGATTACCCGTACGCACCTATCGCCCCTATTTCGCCAATGCTTATGGCTACATCGATGACGCTTGCTTCAAGGAATTCGGCCATCACGATAAAAGTTTCTACGATATGCTGGGGCGCCTGATCAAGATCATCAACGCCAAAGGCGACGTCGCGTACACAATCATCCACCCCTGGTACACGACCCGTCTGGACTTTAATGACACGTACATTGCGCCACCGCCGAAAGCGATCAAGGCAGTCATGCAATGAGCACTTCTGTTCACTGGAACACCGCCTCAATAGAGTCCATTGATTCGCGTGGATTGGCAGCGCGTCATATTGCTTATCTGCGCAAGAGCCCCAGTGACGCGCTTGAGCCCCTCATCACCCGGCAACGCCATGACGTTATCGGACGGCTGGTGGAGCAACGGGACCCGCGACTGGCCGATGCGCTCAAGCCCAACCTGGCCATGGTCTATGGCCTTATCGAGCAACCGGTCAAGGTCAGCAGCGTCGACGCCGGTTGGCGGATCAGCCTGCCCGGGCTGGCCGGCGAAATTCTCCAGCGCTGGGACGCACAGGGCAACCATTGGTGCACCGTTTACGACGATCAGTTGCGCGTAATTGCTGTCGATGAAAACGACCAACCGAATGTCGAAACCTTCCGCTACGCCGATGCCACAGCCGATAAAGCGTTCAACCTGTGCGGCCAGCTGATCGAGCAGGTCGATCCCTCGGGCCGTCTCGGCTTAAGCAGCTTCAGCCTGCGCGGCCAACCGTTGCGCGACAGCCGGACGATCACCGATGCCGGCACTTTTCCCGGCAGCCGCACCTACAGCCCGCTCGGCGCGCTGCTGACACAGACCGATGCCGGTGATCATCAGCAACGGATGCACTACGACCGCGCCGGGCAGCTGCAACAGGTTCAGCTGCGGCTCGCTCCCACCGAGGCCTGGCAGCCCGTCCTTGAAGGCGCCTGCTACAATGCCGCCGGCCAGATCATTGAGCAACACGCTGGCAACAAGGTGGTCAGTACCTGGATTTACGATGACGCCGATGGCCGTCTCACTACGTTGAAGGCCGGTGTGCCCGGCCAGGCCCTGCTGCAGCATTTTCAGTACGTGTATGACCGGGTCGCTAACGTCGAGCGCATCAACGATCTGACGTTTAAAACGGTGTACTTCAAGAACCAGGTCATCGATGGCTGCTGCCAATTCACCTACAACTCGCTGTATCAGCTGACCAGCGCCACCGGCCGCGACGCCGACCCGAGCCCTGCCCTGCCCGGTCGCCCATCGCCGAGTGATCCCATCAACCACCTCAACTACACACAGAAATACGAGTACGACACCGGCGGCAACCTGATCAAGTTGATCCATGAACGTGCGGTGGGCGGTTACACCCACGAAATGTTCATCGACCCGACCAGCAACCGCGGGGTGCACTGGAAAGAAGGTGACCCCGATCCGGTTTTTGACACCTTGTTCGACCGTAACGGCAACCTCCTGGCCTCGGCCCCGGGACGCCCCCTGTACTGGAACAGCCGCGATCAACTGGCCAGTGCGACACTGGTTGAACGTGACAGCGGCCCCAGCGATGAAGAAGTCTTTCGCTACAGCCAGGGTGTACGGGTGTTCAAGCGCCATGAATGGCAAGCCGCGACCCTCACGCATTTTCGTCAAGTGGTCTACTTGCCGGGGCTGGAAATCCGCACCCGCGACAACGGCGAAACGCTACACGTCATCACCTTGCCGGGGGGCCGTGGCAGCGTGCGTTGCCTGCATTGGGTCGACAAAAAACCCGATGGTATCGAACAGGATCAGCTGCGCTACAGCCTCGACGACGAGCTGGGCTCCTGCCTCATCGAACTTGACCAGAACGCCCGCCTGATCAGCCACGAAGGTTATTACCCGTTCGGTGGCAGCGCCTGGCTGACGGCGGTTTCCTTACTGGAGGTCGGCTACAAAACCATCCGGTATTCGGGCAAGGAAATGGATGAATGCGGGCTTTATTACTACGGCGCGCGTTACTACGCGCCGTGGTTGCAGCGTTGGGTGAGCGCTGACCCGGCGGGAAGTGTCGATGGTTTGAATCTGTATTCGTTTGTGGGGAACAACCCACTGCGATACGTGGATCAATCCGGTGAAAAAAAAGAAGATAGTGTCATCCTTAACTATTCAAAGTTCATTTCTGTCCTTGAAGGTCATGCGGCTCAAACATTGGGGCAAATCGACAACATCATTCATAAATCCAACATTGCAACATCGCTTGCAAAAAACCTGGTGGGTGAGTCCATCAATGCGGCAATCGGTTTCGCCGGCGGATACGTGGCAGGCGAAAACCTGGGCAGCCTGGTGCCTCAACACACCGCGGCGGGCAGCTTCAGTTCTCAAGAGGTCATGCCGTTTTCCGGCGGCCTGACCATCGGAAACTTCGGGGGTGAAGTGGCCGGCCGTACGAGCCCCTCTGTTATTTCGACCTCCGGATTGATTGGCCCTCTGATACCGCAGACATCAACCATGTCCATCAAGGCGATCGACCATGGACTTGATCTGGACACAAGCGACGACCCCATTGACTGGCTGGGTACTGGAATCAATATTTTCTTCAACAACGTGGTGGGCTCAGTGGTTCCAGGAGTGGGAGCCGTCCTGGCAATGGGCTCAAGGGTCCAGGAAGCCGAGGACATCAAAAACCGGCTGGATCCGGTCAAGATCAACAAAATAGAGAGCATGCTGAACGAGTGGGAATCCACCGACAATGAACGCTATGCCTCGGCCAAGGCAGCCTTCAAGGCACTGGGAACCAGCGTCATTTACCCTGCGGACGTGCTTCCCAATGTCAATTACATGACACCTAAAAGTGAGCTTGAAGCTATTCACTTCAGCGAGTTGACACAACGGCATTCAAATACGCAGGACTTAATACGTCGAGCTAGAACAGGCATGGCGGAATACAAGGAAATGGGCACGACAGATAACCAGTATTTGATGAAGCAGTCGCGCACCGGGAAGCGACCACATGCAAAGGCATAAGGGAAGAACGATGCATTATGGTGCCGTCCCGCACTCAAAACCCCGGAGTAGCCGCCCGTGAACACGGCTATCCATTCGGGCACCCCCAATCTTGCGGCCACTGACCCTAGAGGCCTGCCGATTCGACAGGTGGCCTATCTACGCAAGAAGGCCGGTGACGCCGTGGAATCACTCATCTCCCGGCAGCTCCATAACCCCGCCGGGCAGATGACCGAGCAATGGGACCCGCGACTGTCCATCCCTTGCTTAAGCAATGTTTATCGCCTCTCTGGCGAAGCCATCAGCATCAACAGCGTGGACGCCGGCAAACGCTTGATCTTGCCGGGTCTGGCGGGCGAAGAGCTTCGACGTTGGGACCCGCGCGGCAATCATTGGCGCACCCGGTACGATGGCCAGTTGCGCGTCGTTGCCGTCGATGAAAACGACCAGCAGAACGTCGAAACCTTTCGCTATGCCGATGCAACAGGCGACCCCACGCTCAACCAGCGTGGCCAAATGGTCGCGCTGGTCGATCGCTCGGGCCGGCTCGACTTGAGCAGCTTCAGCCTGCAAGGTCAGCCACAGCTCGAAACCCGAACGATTGTCGAGGCCGATGCGCACTCGACTTCCCGGACCTTCAGCCCGCTGAACGTCGTGCTGACCCAGACCAATGCCGGCGGGCACCGGCAACAGCTGCTGTACGACATTGCCGGGCACCTCAAACAGGTTTTTTTGCAACTCAATGGTGGCGAGCGGCAGTGTGTTCTGGCGGATGCGCAGTACGACGCCGCGGGCAAAATTGTGCAACAAACCGCCGGCAACGGTGTGCTCAGTCAATGGAGCTATGACCCGGCCGACGGTCGCCTCTGCACCCTGAAGGCCGGTAAACCCGACGAAGCATTACGGCAAAACCTGCATTACTTCTATGACCGGATGGGTAACATCCTGCGCATCGAAGATCACGCCCTGGCCACAGTGCACTTCGCCAACCAGTGCGTCGAAGGGCACCGTAACTTCGGCTATGACTCGTTGTACCGACTGACCAGCGCCAGCGGCTTCGAGGGTGAAATCCCCCATGATCGGCCGGGCTTGCCTGATGTGATCACCCCACTCGATCCGGGCCCGTGCTTCAACTACACCGAAAGGTACATCTACGACACGAGCAACAACCTGAAAGAGCTCCACCATGTGCGCGACAACCACTGCTTTACCCGCCGGATGATTATCGATCCCGCCAGCAACCGCGGGGTGCGTCAGGAGGAAGACCAGCCGGAGCCGGACTTTGAAACACTGTTCGACCCGGGCGGCAATCAATTGTATTTACAGCGTCATCAGCCGCTGCACTGGAATGCCCGCGATCAACTGGAGAAGGTGACGTTAGTCATCCATGACAATGAGCTGTCAGATGACGTCGAAACGTACCACTACAGTCAAGGCGAACGGATCCGTAAACACCATGTGACGCATACCCCCTCGGTCACCCACAGTCATACCGTTCTGTACCTGCCAGACCTGGAAATCCGCACCCGCAGCAATGGCGAACAATTGCACGTGATCACCCTGCCCCTCGCCTACGGCAGCGTGCGTTGCCTGCACTGGGTCACCCACGAGCATCCCGACCAGTTGCGCTACAGCCTTGATGATCACCTCGGTTCCTGCGTTTTGGAACTGGACCACCTCGGCGGCTTGATCAGCCACGAAGTGTATTACCCCTTCGGCGGTACCGCCTGGTGGGCCGCGCGCTCGGCGCTGGAAGCCAGTTTCAAAACCATTCGCTATTCAGGCAAGGAAATGGACGTCACCGGGCTTTATTATTTCGGGCTGCGCTATTACGCGCCCTGGCTATGGCGCTGGGTTAGCCCGGACCCTGAAGGGAATGTGGATGGGCCGAATCTGTACGTGATGGTCGGCAACAATCCGCTGCTGTACACCGACAAGTCGGGTGCGAGGAAGCGCGTGGTTGAACTGGCCAAGGGTTTTGTTGGCGTCCTTGACAAAGCCAAAAATGCCGCCGACCAGATCCAAAATCTCGCAACGGAATTCGATGGCCTCGTTCCCGAAGGCGCCGATATTGCCGAAGTTCGAGAGAGCATGACGCTGGGCAAATTCCTCAAGTCCAAATATGGACTCAAATCGATTTTCACCGGTATCGCTGCGGGCTCCACCGTGGCTTCAGTGATGGGCACAGTGGTGCCGGGCGTCGGCACTGCGATTGGTGCTGCTGTCGGTATGGTTGTCGGTGCCATAGCGATGCCGTTACTGCGGTATTACTTTTTCAAGAAAAGTTTAAAACTTGCAGAAACGCTGCATACCCAGGAAATCAGAGATGGCTTGAGTACCGCGGCCGACACCACGAAGAAAGTGGTCGACGGTGCCCATGACCTTGTCAGTGGTGCCGGCGATGTACTCGAAAAAATAAAAAATGGCATGGCAGCCATCAATAGCTACCCAGAGCGAATGCAGAACGTGTTTTACAAACAACTGGAAGAACTCGCCTCACCCAGTCAACGTGAAGTGATGGCGCTGATCAACACCGGCATCGAACCTTTTGAAGCGATCACCAAAGTGCTGGAATTGGCGAAAGCCGCTGCGGACCTCCCAAGCGAAGCAGAGGGCGTGACCCAACGGCTGACCGAACTGGCCCAGGAAGTTGTGGAGACTGTGGTAGAGAGACCCGTGCCCAAACCCAGAAAGCTCATCCAGAAGATGCACAGAGCAGTCTCTGAGTCAGCCGCATGAACCGACGCACTTGCGAACCAGCCCTATGAGCCAGAACGTGCATTATCGCACCCCCTCGGTCATTGCCCATGAGCCGCGGGGGCTGCCGGTGCGCCAGATTGATTACTTGCGCAGTGTCGCCGGTGGCGCCTTGCAAACCCTCACCACCCTGAACGTCTATAACGTTCTCGGGAAGATGGTGGCGCAACGGGACCCGCGACTGGCCGATGCGCTCAAGCCCAACCTGGCCATGGTCTATGGCCTTATCGAGCAACCGGTCAAGGTCAGCAGCGTCGACGCCGGTTGGCGGATCAGCCTGCCCGGGCTGGCCGGCGAAATCCTCCAGCGCTGGGACGCACAGGGCAACCATTGGTGCACCGTTTACGACGATCAGTTGCGCGTAATTGCTGTCGATGAAAACGACCAACCGAATGTCGAAACCTTCCGCTACGCCGATGCCACAGCCGATAAAGCGTTCAACCTGTGCGGCCAGCTGATCGAGCAGGTCGATCCCTCGGGCCGTCTCGGCTTAAGCAGCTTCAGCCTGCGCGGCCAACCGTTGCGCGACAGCCGGACGATCACCGATGCCGGCACTTTTCCCGGCAGCCGCACCTACAGCCCGCTCGGCGCGCTGCTGACACAGACCGATGCCGGTGATCATCAGCAACGGATGCACTACGACCGCGCCGGGCAGCTGCAACAGGTTCAGCTGCGGCTCGCTCCCACCGAGGCCTGGCAGCCCGTCCTTGAAGGCGCCTGCTACAATGCCGCCGGCCAGATCATTGAGCAACACGCTGGCAACAAGGTGGTCAGTACCTGGATTTACGATGACGCCGATGGCCGTCTCACTACGTTGAAGGCCGGTGTGCCCGGCCAGGCCCTGCTGCAGCATTTTCAGTACGTGTATGACCGGGTCGCTAACGTCGAGCGCATCAACGATCTGACGTTTAAAACGGTGTACTTCAAGAACCAGGTCATCGATGGCTGCTGCCAATTCACCTACAACTCGCTGTATCAGCTGACCAGCGCCACCGGCCGCGACGCCGACCCGAGCCCTGCCCTGCCCGGTCGCCCATCGCCGAGTGATCCCATCAACCACCTCAACTACACACAGAAATACGAGTACGACACCGGCGGCAACCTGATCAAGTTGATCCATGAACGTGCGGTGGGCGGTTACACCCACGAAATGTTCATCGACCCGACCAGCAACCGCGGGGTGCACTGGAAAGAAGGTGACCCCGATCCGGTTTTTGACACCTTGTTCGACCGTAACGGCAACCTCCTGGCCTCGGCCCCGGGAAGATCCCTGCACTGGAACAGCCGCGATCAACTGGCCAGCGCGATGCTGGTTGAACGTGACAACGGCCCCAGCGATGAAGAAGTCTTTCGCTACAGCCAGGGCGTACGGGTGTTCAAGCGCCATGAATGGCAAGCCGCGACCCTCACGCATTTTCGTCAAGTGGTCTACTTGCCGGGGCTGGAAATCCGCACCCGCGACAACGGCGAGGAACTGCACGTCATCACCTTGCCGGGGGGCCGTGGCAGCGTGCGTTGCCTGCATTGGGTCGACAAAAAACCCGACGGTATCGAACAGGATCAGTTGCGCTACAGCCTCGACGACGAACTGGGCTCCTGCCTCATCGAACTTGACCAGAACGCCCGAATGATCAGCCACGAAGGTTACTACCCGTTCGGCGGCAGCGCCTGGCTGACGGCCGCTTCTTTACTGGAGGTTGGCTACAAAACCATCCGGTATTCGGGCAAGGAAATGGATGAATGCGGGCTTTATTACTACGGAGCGCGTTATTACGCGCCGTGGTTGCAGCGTTGGGTGAGCGCAGACCCGGCGGGGGAAGTGGACGGGCTGAATCTGTATGCGTTTGTGACCAACAACCCGATGCGCTACCTGGATAACGGCGGCACGCACAAAGAGGAGGCTGCAAACCAGCAAGTCATCGACACCTCAAACACGCTATCAACCGTTAATAGCGAGATGCAGAAACTCAATCATCAGCTCTACAACCTCACTCGAACCCGCGACATCTACAAATCCGCCGGCAAGAAACTGATATTTACCATCGCATCGTTTGTCGCCACTTTTCATGCGGGGGCAGCTGGCGCGGCAGTGGGTACAGGCATCGGCAGCATGACGGGCCCGGCGGCACCCGTCGCGGTGCCGGTAGCAGCGGCTGTCGGAGGTATTTTTGCCGCTGAAGCGGCGGCCAAATTCATGGACAGAATCGGCGAGGAAACGGGACTGGGCTATGCCATCACACCGGATCCGACAGGTTTCTCGGTCAGTAACATTAAAAGCAAATCCCGCGCCGAGCCTTTCAGCGTGAAGGCTGTGGTGCAAAGCTTCAGCCCGGAAAATTCGGCTGGCCTCACAAAAGCGGCGATCGAAACGACTACCCGAGTCATCGGTAAACACCTCAACGTGCCTTACCTCAAACAAACTTTGGTCATCGCGCGTCAGGCTGCACACCTGACCGAAGCGCTCAATGATTCCCTTGGCCAAGGCGATCTCGACAAGATAACGGCCAACCTCGATGCGCTGGACACCTATCTCAATGACGTAGAAGCGCAAGTCAACGAAGCCTTTGAAACGCTGGCGGGCGCTGCCGCAAGCGATGACAGGCTGATCGGCGCCCTGAACATGCCGATGAATTCGGGCCCCGTTGATAAGTCGAAGATTGAGCATGAGTTCAAAGTCGCACGAAGCGGAATCAAGCAAGCCAGGAACCTGGTCGGAAGAGTCTCTCAGTACCTCATCGAAAAAAGTGCTGCCTGACCGCTTGCACCCTGACGCCGCCCCTGATTTCTCGGGGCGACGTCATGTTATGGTGCGCGCCCCTATTGCTGATTGTTTCAAACACCATGCTTGCTCGTTCGCGCACGTTACGCCTGACGCTATACACCTTGCTGATCCTCGCGGGAACCGCACTGGCGGCCGGCTTCGCTATGCGTCACGCCGAACGCCAGGCCCTGGTCGAGGACGCCGCCCGCGCCAATCAGCAACTAGCGTTGTACGCCAACTCCCTGCACACCCTGATTGATCGCTACCGCGCCCTCCCCGCCGTGCTGGCGCTGGACCCAGAGCTGCGCGGCGCGCTGAACGGTGAAGTGAGCCCCGAACAGCAGCTTGCGCTAAACCGCAAACTGGAAAAAATCAACGGCGCTGCACAGTCCTCGACCCTGGAACTGCTCGACCGTACGGGCCTCGCCGTGGCCGCCAGCAATTGGCGTTTGCCCAACAGTTACGTCGGCCACAACTACGGTTTTCGCCCCTACTTCAGCCAGACCCGCACCCAGGGCACCGGGCGCTTTTATGCGGTGGGGGTGACCAGTGGGATTCCGGGGTATTTCCTGTCCAGCGCGGTGACCAGCGACAGCGGCGAGTTCCTCGGCGCGATGGTGGTCAAGCTTGAGTTTCCGGAACTGGAGCGCGAATGGCGCCAAGGCAGCGACACGCTGCTGGTCAGCGATGCACGCGGAATCATTTTCATCGCCAACCAGCCGGGCTGGCGCTATCGCCTGTTGAAACCCTTGAGCGACAGCGATCATGCCGAGCTCAAGATCACTCGCCAATACGACAAACAACCGCTGACACCGCTGGATTATCAATCGCTGCAGCGCTTCGACGACAACAGTGATCTGGCGCGCGTCGTCGGTCCTGACGGCACGGCGAATTACCTGTGGGAATCCCTGCCGCTGACCACGGAAGGCTGGACCTTGCACTTGCTGCGCCGCCCGCAAGTCGCGTTCGAAGACGGCCGCAACGCCGCGCTCGCCGCTGCCGGGTTGTGGTTGGCGCTGGTGTTTCTGTTGCTGTTCCTCAACCAGCGCTGGCGCCTGGCCAAGTTGCGTCAGCGCAGCCGTGAAGAACTCGAACAATTGGTAGAAGAGCGCACCCGCGACCTGCGCACCGCTCAGGACGGTCTGGTGCAATCGGCCAAACTCGCGGCCCTCGGCCAGATGTCCGCCGCCCTCGCCCATGAAATCAATCAGCCGCTGACCGCCCAGCGCATGCAGCTTGCGACTCTGAGGCTGCTGCTCGATCACGGCCGGGTCGACGACGCTTACAAAGCGTTGAAACCGGTGGACGACATGCTGACGCGCATGGCCGCCCTCACCGGCCACCTGAAAACCTTTGCCCGTAAAAGCCCCAGCGGTTTGCGCGAGCGCCTGGATCTGGCGGCGGTGGTCGACCAATCGCTGCAATTGCTCGACGCGCGTCTGCGAGATGAGCAGGTCAGCACCGTGCTGCACCTGACGCGTCCGGCATGGGTGCGCGGCGATGCGATTCGGCTGGAACAGGTGCTGATCAATCTGCTGCGTAATGCGCTGGATGCGATGCAGGACAAACCCTGCAAACGCCTGGAAATCCGCCTCGAAGCCGACGAGCAACTCTGGCGCCTCACCGTCACCGACAACGGTGGCGGCATCGCCGAAGAGCATCTGCCGAACGTGTTCGATCCGTTCTTCACCACCAAACCGGTGGGTGATGGTTTGGGCCTTGGCTTGGCGGTATCGTTCGCCATTGTTCACGAATCGGGCGGACGCCTGAGCGCCGACAATCACGCCAACGGCGCCGTATTCACGGTGACCTTGCCCATCGACCTGGAGGCTCACAGCCCATGCTGAATTCAGTGATGGTGGTCGACGACGAGAGCAGCATTCGCAGCGCCGTTGAACAATGGCTGAGCCTGTCGGGTTTCGAGGTGCAGCTGTTCAGCCGCGCCGATGAGTGCCTGGCGCAATTGCCCAGTCATTTCCCCGGCGTGATCCTCAGCGACGTGCGCATGCCGGGCATGACCGGGCTTGAACTGCTGGCCGAAGTTCAGCGGCGCGATGCCGACTTGCCAGTGATTCTGCTGACCGGCCACGGCGATGTGCCGATGGCGGTTGAAGCCATGCGCGACGGCGCCTATGACTTCCTCGAAAAACCTTTCAGCCCGGAAACCCTGCTGAGCAGTTTGCGCAGGGCCTTGGACAAGCGTCGGCTGGTGCTGGAAAACCGCGCCTTGCATGAGCTGGCCGACAACCGCGCCAAACTCGACGCGACGCTGCTGGGCGTGTCCCGTGGCTTGCAGACGTTGCGTCGGCAGGTGCTGGATCTGGCGGCGCTGCCGGTCAACGTGTTGATCCGGGGTGAAACCGGCAGCGGCAAAGAGTTGGTTGCCCGGTGCTTGCACGACTTCGGGCCGCGCGCCGACAAGCCGTTTGTGGCGTTGAACTGCGCGGCGATTCCCGAGCAGTTGTTTGAGGCCGAGTTGTTTGGTCACGAGAGCGGCGCGTTCACCGGCGCTACGGGCAAGCGTATCGGCAAGCTTGAATACGCGGACGGCGGCACGCTGTTTCTCGATGAAATCGAAAGCATGCCGCTGGCCCAGCAAGTGAAATTGCTGCGGGTGTTGCAGGAGCAGAAGCTTGAGCGATTGGGCTCCAATCAGAGCATTCGCGTGGATTTACGCATCATTGCCGCGACCAAACCTGATCTGCTGGATGAGGCACGGGCCGGGCGTTTTCGTGAAGACCTGGCTTATCGGTTGAACGTGGCTGAGTTGCGCCTGCCACCCTTGCGTGAACGGCGTGAAGACATTCCGTTGTTGTTCGAATCGTTTGCGCAGAATGCCGCCGAGCGCTTGGGCCGGACTTTTCCACCGTTGAGTGGCCCGCAGTTGAGCCATCTGCTGAGCCACGACTGGCCGGGCAATGTGCGCGAACTGGCGAACGTTGCCGAACGTCAGGTGCTGGGGCTGGGAGAGCCTGCACCTGCAGGCATCGATCCCGGGCAGTCGCTGGCGGCGCAGGCTGAAGCATTTGAAGCGCATTGCCTGCGCTCGGCGTTGACCCGGCACAAGGGCGATGTGAAAGCAGTGCTTGAAGAGCTGCAACTGCCGCGCCGGACCTTCAATGAAAAGATGCAGCGGCATGGACTGACGCGCGAGATGTTCCTCTAACTGATCACACAAAACCTGTAGGAGCGAGCGGTGCGGCGACCCGACTTGCCCGCGAAGAACGATAACGCGGTTCGTCAGATAGACCGCGGTGGCTGCTTCGCGGGCAAGCCTCGCTCCTACAGGGGCTGGCAATGCGCGGAAATCCGCTTGTGACCTTGCCTGCCATGAGCGGATATCCGCTCAACAAAACGTCCTACCCCCTCTAAACCGGCCTTCCTCCCCTTGGCACACCTCCTGCTATAGCCCAGTCAGGCTGCGTTTCAACGCGCTCCACAAAAACAATTAAACGAAGGATCCTTCAATGGATAACTCCAACGCCCTGCCCCTTGGGTCGGCTGCCGTGCCCGCCAAAGAAAGAACCACCGCCAGTCGCATCAAGTCGATCTTCAGCGGCTCTGTCGGCAACATGGTCGAGTGGTACGACTGGTACGTCTACGCTGCCTTCTCCCTGTATTTCGCCAAGGCCTTTTTCCCCAAAGGCGACACCACCGCACAACTGCTGAACACCGCTGCGATCTTCGCCGTGGGCTTCCTGATGCGCCCGATCGGTGGCTGGCTGATGGGCCTGTACGCCGACAAGGCCGGTCGCAAGAAAGCACTGATGGCTTCGGTGTACCTGATGTGCTTCGGCTCGCTGCTGATTGCCCTGAGCCCCGGTTATGAAACCATTGGCATAGGCGCACCGATCCTGCTGATTTTCGCCCGCCTGCTGCAAGGCCTGTCGGTCGGTGGCGAGTACGGTACTTCGGCGACCTACCTCAGTGAAATGGCGACCAAGGAACGTCGCGGGTTTTACTCCAGCTTCCAGTACGTGACCCTGATTTCCGGTCAGCTCATCGCGTTGGCGGTGTTGATCGTGCTGCAACAAGTCCTGACCACCGAAGAGCTGTACGCCTGGGGCTGGCGCATCCCGTTCGCCATCGGCGCGCTGTGTGCCGTGGTTGCGCTGTACCTGCGTCGTGGCATGGAAGAAACCGAGTCGTTCACCAAGAAAGAGAAGGCCAAGGAAAGCGCGATGCGCACCTTGATGCGCCACCCCAAGGAACTGATGACCGTGGTCGGCCTGACCATGGGCGGCACCCTGGCGTTCTACACCTACACCACGTACATGCAGAAATACCTGGTGAACACCGTCGGCATGAGCATCTCCGACTCGACCACCATTTCCGCTGCCACGCTGTTCCTGTTCATGTGCCTGCAACCGATCATCGGCGGGCTGTCGGATAAAGTCGGTCGTCGTCCGATCCTGATTGCCTTCGGCATTCTGGGGACGCTGTTCACCGTGCCGATCCTGACCACCCTGCACACGATTCAGAGCTGGTGGGGCGCGTTCTTCCTGATCATGGCGGCGCTGATCATCGTCAGCGGTTACACCTCGATCAACGCGGTGGTCAAAGCCGAACTGTTCCCGACCGAGATTCGTGCGCTGGGCGTCGGCCTGCCATACGCGCTGACCGTGTCGATCTTCGGCGGCACCGCTGAATACATCGCGCTGTGGTTCAAGAGCATTGGTATGGAGACCGGTTACTACTGGTATGTGACGGCGTGTATTGCCGTGTCGTTGCTGGTGTACATCACCATGAAAGACACCCGCAAGCATTCGCGGATCGAGACGGACTGAGTCAGCCCGCGCAATAAAAACAGGGGCAGACCTTAACGGGTCTACCCCTTTTTTCATTGTCGACACAGTACCTGTAGGAGCGAGGCTTGCCCGCGAAGGCGATTTCAAATTAAGCATCGATGTGGCTGACACGACGCCTTCGCGGGCAAGCCTCGCTCCTACAGGGATCGCGTCGACTGGAAATTAGGTATTTGTCCTTGCACTATGACGCCATCCGCACAACGCTCAGGAATCCCTTCATGCCCGACGACATCCATTTCTACGAACCCGCCAACGGCCACGGCTTGCCCCATGACCCGTTCAACGCCATCGTCGGCCCCCGCCCCATTGGCTGGATTTCCTCACAGGACGCCAACGGCCGCTTGAACCTGGCGCCTTACAGCTTCTTCAACGCGTTCAACTACATTCCGCCGATCATCGGGTTTTCCAGCGTCGGCCGTAAAGACAGCCTGAACAACATCGAACAGACCGGTGAATTCGCCTGGAACCTCGCCACCCGCCCGCTGGCCGAGCAGATGAACCAGAGCTGCGCCATGGTCCCGCCCGAGGTCAACGAGTTCGAACTGTCCGGCCTGACTCCAGTCGCTTCGAAAATCATTCAAGTGCCGCGGGTGGCCGAAAGCCCGGTGTCCTTCGAGTGCAAGGTCACGCAGATCATTCAGCTGCAGCGGGCGGACGGGAACGTGGTGCCGAGCTGGCTGATTCTGGGCGAAGTGGTCGCCGTGCATATCGCCAAGTGGCTATTGAAGGATGGGGTGTACGACACCGCCGCGGCAGAACCGATTCTGCGCGGCGGCGGGCCAGCGGATTACTTTCAGTTGGGACCAGAGGCATTGTTCAAGATGTTCCGCCCGGGGGCGGTCAAGTGATTACCAGAGCAGGTCGGCGTCTTCTTTGACGTCTTTGAGGCGAGTCAGCTCTTTGGCGGCGGCCAGATCTGCCTCGTTGGCAGTCTTGAAGATTTGCCCTTCAAGTACTTTGTGAAAACGTGGCGCACCGGTACCACCGATGGCTTTGACAGCGATCGCGGCGTGGTAACCACCCTCGCCCGGTACAACGGCGGATACGGCTTCGAAGGTTTCAAAGGCTTTACGTGCCATGTCGCGGATCCTGGCTGATTGAGAATGGAGCCATTAAACCCTCAACCCGCCATTTTGTGTACCCGTGACCGGGACTGCCACAGCGCCTGGTCGGCCGACACGTCCTTGAAGGTATGAAAATCCAGGCTGTTGACCACCAGCTCCTGCACCAGCTCGGCGAAAATCTCCATCGCCGGGGTGCTGAAGTAGGCCGTCATCGCTTGCTGATGCGTCCAGAAACCGGACACCAGCCACAATTCCGGATCGCATTGTGAATGCTGCAGGGAAAAGCTCAGGCAACCCGGTGCGCTGCGGGACGGCTCGATCAACGCGCTCAAGCGCACACCAAGCTCCGCCGAACGCCCGGCGCGGGCACGGACAAAAGCCATATGACTGACGGGGATCTGCGTAGACATGTTCAACCCTCCCAGGTAATCGAGTGGCAGCCGTGGGACGGGCTGCGACAGGATCAAAGGTTAAGCGCGCCGGGGGAAGCGCGGTTAGTCGATTCCTGCCGGCTTTTTGCACAATCCTGCGCGGCTTTTCGAATAACCTGTAACAACCTGTAAAAGTCTTCATACCGATTAAACACGGCTATCAAGCAAGTTTCCCTTGGCGGGCGCAGCCATAGAGGCACCGCTAATCCACTCAATGCAGAATCAGGCAAGGTTGAGGCAGGATGTGTCTACCGCTTCGTCTTGCACAAACTTAAGCTCGGCTCATTACCACCCCTCAGCGAGGATGCCCGGCATGTCGTCGTTCGATCACTTTCAAGCCCCGCTGGATGCCGACATGGAGAAACAGCGCGCGGAACTGGCCACTATCATCCGTCGCAATACCACGGACGATGGCACTTATGCCACTGCCGTCGGCTCGCTGTTCATGTCGCGCCACAGCCAGTCCCACGACTTTGCCCCAGTGCTGGCCCAACCGGCGTTGTGCATCATGGCGCAGGGGCGCAAGGAGGTTCGGCTGGCCGACGAATACTTCAATTACGACCCGCTGAACTACCTGGTGGTCTCGGTCTCGATGCCGTTGAGCGGGCGCGTGGTGAATGTCACGTCTGAAGAACCGATCCTCGCCGTGCGGCTGGACATTGATCCGGCAGAAATCACCGCGCTGATCGCCGACGCCGGCCCGCTCGGTGTGCCCACCCGGCCAACCGGGCGTGGCTTGTATGTCGAGCGGATCGATACGGCAATGCTCGATGCGGTATTGCGCCTGGCCCGGTTGCTGGAGACCCCGAAAGACATCGCCATGCTCGCGCCGCTGATTCGTCGGGAGATTCTTTATCGGTTGTTGCGCAGTCAGCAGGGGCATCGGCTGTATGAAATTGCCATCGCCAATAGCCAAAGCCACCGCATCAGCCAGGCGATCAAGTGGCTCAACGGCAATTATGAGCAACCGCTGCGCATTGATGATCTGGCGAAAGAAGTGAACCTGAGCGTGTCGACGTTGCATCATCGGTTCAAGGCAATGACGGCGATGAGTCCGTTGCAGTATCAGAAGCAGTTGCGCCTGCAAGAAGCGCGGCGATTGATGTTGGCCGAAGGGCTGGAAGCGTCGGCGGCGGGGTATCGGGTAGGGTATGAAAGCCCTTCGCAGTTCAGCCGGGAATACAGCCGGTTGTTCGGGGCGCCGCCGCTCCGGGATTTGGCGCGGTTGCGGTTGTCGGTTTAAGTGGTTTCACCACAACCCTGTAGGAGCGAGGCTTGCCCGCGAAGAACGATAACGCGGAGTATCAGGCAAACCGCGTTATCGTTCTTCGCGGGCAAGCCTCGCTCCTACAGGTTGTTGGCGAGTTTTAGGCGCCGAGCACGCGGCAAGCCTCAGCCGGCAACGTCACCGACACCGGATTGCCAATGCTCAACCCAAACCCCTGACACGGCGTACTCAACGCCGTAAACGACACCCCGGAACACTCCACCGTCGTTTCAATCGTCGCGCCGATATCACGCACAAACGTCACTGTACCGAGCAACCGGTTCCCCGCCGTCGCCTGCGGATGCGACAGTTGCAGGTCCTCCGGGCGAATCAGCATTTTCACTTTCTCACCGACCACAATGCTGCTGCAGATCGGCACCTCCAGCGCATCGCCACCCGGCAAACCAATCTTGCCGTTGCCCAGCGCCGTGGCCGGGAAGATATTGCCCGAGCCGATAAAGTCCGCGACAAATTCGTTGGCCGGGTGCCGGTAGATTTCAATCGGCGTGCCCACCTGCTGCACCCGATGCTCCCCGAGTACCACCACAATATCGGCCATGGTCATGGCTTCGCGCTGGTCGTGGGTCACCATGATCGTGGTGATGTTCAGGCGCTGTTGCAGCTGGCGGATTTCCACCTGCATCGACTCACGCAGCTTGGCGTCGAGCGCCGACAGCGGTTCATCCAGCAGGAGGATTTTCGGGTGGTTGGCAATCGCCCGGGCAATCGCCACGCGCTGGCGTTGCCCGCCGGAGAGTTTGGCCACCGGGCGATCAATCATTTCCTGCAGCTGAATCAGCTCCAGCAACTCCACCACCCGCGCCTGCTGATCAGCCTTGCTGACACCCCGCAGTTTCAGCGGATAGGCGATATTCTCCCCCACCGTCATGTGCGGAAACAGCGCCAGGGACTGGAACACCATGCCGAAATTACGTTGATGCGCCGGGGTGTGGCCGATGTCTTCACCATCCAGGCGAATCTCGCCGCCGCTCAGGGTTTCGAGCCCTGCAATCATGCGCAGCAACGTGGTTTTGCCGCAGCCCGAAGGGCCGAGAAAACACACCAGTTTGCCCTCGGGCAAATGCAGGTTTACATCTTTTACCGCGCAGGCCGAGCCGTAATGTTTCTCGACGTTTTCCAGAATCAGACCAGTCATGTTGCACCTCAAGAATAAGGTTCTGGCTGGAGGTGGCCGAGCGAAGATCAGGCAAGGCAAAAGTCTGCGAAGAAGCGGAGTTGACTTTAGTCAATGAGCATTCTGAGCGGACTTTTAACGCAGCATGATCGAGCGCAGGCACCTCCAGGCAGAAGCTAGAACGAAACGCCACCTTCACCGACTAGCTTCTCCAACGCCCAGATCAGGACGAAGTCGATCAGCACGATCAGCACGGCAAACGAGAAAACGGTGGGGTCGAGCGAAGACACGGTGCGGCTGTACATCCAGATCGGCACGGTCATGACGTCGATGGTGTAGAGGAAATAGGTCACGGTGAATTCGTTGAACGAGACGATGAACGCCAGCAGCATGCCCGCCAGAATCCCCGACTTCATCAGCGGCACTACCACATCGATAATCGCCCGGGTCGGCGAGGCACCGAGCATCTGCGCGGCCTCTTCGACTTCACTGCCGATGGAGAGCATCGCCGCGGTGCAGTTTTTCACCACGAACGGCAAGGCCAGAATCACGTGGGCAATCACCAGCCGTGAGGTGGTCATCTGGAACGGCAGGCTGTCGAACACCAGCAACAACGCCAACCCCAACACCACCATTGGAAACACCAGCGGCAGCGACATCAATTGCAGCGCCACGGCTTTGCCGCGGAATTCGCAACGGGTCAGCGCGTAGGCTGCCGGCACCGCCACAATGGTCGCGAAGATCATGGTCAGGCACGCCACCATCAGGCTGGTGGTCATGGCTTTGCCCAGGCTCAGCACATCGCTGGAATCCGGCGAGACGAAGGTGTGCCAGGCGGCCTTGTACCATTGCAGGCTGTAACTGCTCGGCGGGAAGTCGAGGTTCGACGCACCGCTGAACGACATGACGATCATGGTCAGGATCGGCAACACCGCCAGCAGCAGAATGAAGCCCGAGAGAATGCCGGCAAATTTGCCGGTCTCGCCGGGCAGCAGGCCATAACGCTTTTGGGTCAACGTGCTCATTGCGAAGCCTCCAGCATGCGCCGACGACGGCCAGTGATGAATTCGGACAAGGTCATAATCGCGAGGGTGGTGACGATCAGTACCACGCCGGCAGCGGAGGCGGCGGGCCAGTTCATCAGCGGTGCGATCTGGTCATGCACCATCACCGCCAGCATCGGCACGCGCCGGCCACCGAGCAGCAACGGCACCACGAAGCTGCTGGCGTTGTAAGCGAATACCAACGTCGCGCCGGTGATGATCCCCGGCATGCTCATCGGCAGCACCACCTGGCGGAACACCTGAAAGCGACTCGCGCCCAGGGTTGCAGCGGCTTCTTCATAAGTACGGGCGACGCCGCGCATGGCGCTGGCAATCGGCAGCACGGCCAACGGGAAAGCGGTTTGCACCAGGCCCATCAGCACGCCGTTCTGGTTGTACAGCAGCATGATCGGGCGCTTGATCAGGCCCAGGCCCATCAGCGCCTGATTGAGCATCCCGCCAGGACCGAGAATCACCAGCCAGCCGTAGCTTTGCAGCAGCAGGTTGACCAGCAATGGCAGCAGCACTGCGGCGAGGAAGATCCGTCGCACGAAGGGTGAGGTCAGCCGCGACATGGTGTAGGCCACCGGAATCGCCAGCACCACCGCGATCGCCGCGCTGATCAGCGCCAGGCGCAGGGTCAGCAGCAAGGACTTGAGGTAATAGGGTTCCAGCAATTGGGCGTAACTGGCCAGGCTGAACCCGGTCCATTCCGCGCCCTTGGTGCCCACGCTCATGCGCAGGACCAAGAGGCTGGCGGCGATCAATACGCCCAGAAACAGCATCGACGGCGAGAGGAAAAACCAGGCGCGCGTCGTCGGCGAACCCCCCCGATTGGCGCGCGATGGAGCGGCGGCGACCGGATGAGTCAGAGGTTGGTGTTCCATAGCAAGGGTCTCGTCAATGGAAAGCAGCTGGCAAACACAACTATTGAAAACACCGCATTTCTAATGTGGGAGCGGGCTTGCTCGCGAAAGCGGTGTGTCAGTCACATTGATGTTGGATGTGCTGACGCATTCGCGAGCAAGCCCGCTCCCACAATGGATCTGTGGTGTTCCAGAAGAGTTGTGTTCGCCACTCGATCAGGAAGAAAAGATTTCCGTGTAACGACGAATCCATTGGTCATGCACAGAGGCCAGGAAGGCGTTGTCGTGCATGATCGCTTTCTCGGCAATCTGCTCCGGCGTGAGGATGTACGGGCTCTTGCGCGCTTCCGCGGAGATGATCGCCTTGGCGTTGACCGGGCCGTTGTAGATGTCCTCGGCCATCTTGCCCTGCACCAGCGGGTCCAGAGAGTGGTTGATGAAGGCGTAGACCAGATCGGTATCGCCCGGACGATTCTTCGGCATCACCGACAGCATCAGGTCGGTGTAGAAACCTTCCTTCATACCGAAGGTGGCGCCCAGGCCGTAGGCCGGATCGCGGATCTGTTTCGGGAAGAAGGCCGGCGCGTACAAGCCGCCCATGTCCAGGGAACCGGTGCGGAACAGCTCGGCAATCTGGTTCGGGTTTTCACCCAGGGTCACCACACGATCTTTCAGCTCGGCGAGTTTCTTGAAGCCCGGCTCGATGTTGTGCTCGTCACCACCGGCCAGTTTGGCGGCGATGATGATCAGGTCCATGGCCTCGGTCCAGTTCGGCGGCGGCAGGAAGATGTTCGGCGACAGCTCGGCGTCCCACAGGGCGGCGTAACTGTCCGGGGCTTCCTTGATGGTGCGGGTGCTGTAGACCAGGCTGTTGCACCACAACAGGTAACCGATGCCGTGGCCATTGGCGCCGGTGCGGTATTTTTCCGGTACGTCGACCAGGTTGGGGATGCGGTTGAGGTCGGGTTTTTCCAGCAGGTTGGCCGCGGCCAGACCTTCGGCGCCGACGCCGGCCAGGGTGATGATGTCGTACTGCGGACGATCACCCGCTGCCTTGAGTTTGGCGACCATTTCCGAGGTACTGCCGGTGCGGTCAGCAATGACCTTGCAGCCGTACTTGTCTTCGAAGGTTGCCGCGATGTTGCGCAATGCGGCCAGGCCCGTGTCATCGGACCAGGTCAGCAAGCGCAGGGTCTTGCCCTGGAAGCGCGTGTCGCTGGCATTGGCCTTGACGAAGGGCAAGCTCATGGCCGCCGCTGCCACCGAGGCCACGCCCACGGTTTTGATGAATTGACGTCTGTTCAGATCATGCTCGCCCATTACGGACTCCCTTTGTTTTTGTAGGTATAAGGCAGGTCGAAACTGTTGCATCCGCGCGGCCGGATCAGCTTTATCCCTCGTATTTTCGGGGGTTTGGCTGAACCAGCGGGTTCATCCTGAAGTCGTGCAAAACACCTGACTATCGATAAAAACTCATTGAAGCCATGACGCCAGCGCATGCCTCATGAAGGAGCGAGCCTGCTCGCGAAAGGCGCACGGGCGCCGCGTTCATTCAGGCACCTTGCGTCATCGTTGACGTCCTTCGCGAGCAGGCTCGCTCCTACAGTGAAAGGCGTCAGATCGCTCGAATCACGTGTTTGATTTCCTGGAAAGCCTGCAAACCCCACGGCCCCAATTCGCGGCCGATGCTGCTCTGTTTGTAGCCACCCCAGGCGGTCTGCGGGAAGATCACCTGCGGCGCGTTGATCCACACGAGCCCCGCTTGCAAAGCGTTGGCGACGCGATCCGCCGCCTCCACGTCGCGCGTAACCACGCTGGCCACCAGACCGAACTGGCTGTCGTTGGCCAAGGCAATCGCCTCGGCTTCAGAGGCAAAACTGCGTACACAGATCACCGGCCCGAAAATCTCTTCACACCACAACGCACTGTCGAGGGGCACTTCGGTGAAAATCGTCGGCTGCAAAAAATAACCGCGCGACAGGTCTGCCGGACGATTGCCACCGCAAATCAGTTTGGCGCCCGCGCTCAAACCGCGATCGATGTGGCCCAGCACACGCTGGTATTGCGCTTGATTGACCAGGGCGCCCATTTCCACGTTCGGGTCGAACGGGTCGGCAACGCGAATGGCTTCGGCGCGGGCCTTCAAACGAAGGAGGAATTCATCCGCCAGTTCATCAGCGACCAACACGCGGCTGGTGGCCGAGCACATCTGCCCGGCGTTGAAGAAACCGCCGCCACAGGCCACTTCCACGGCCAGGCCGATGTCGGCATCGGCCAGCACCAGCACCAGCACCAGCAGCGAGGATTTGCCGCCCAGTTCCAGGCTCACGCCTTTGACGGTTTCCGCCGCCCGTTGCATGACCTGCACACCGACCGCGTTACTGCCGGTAAAGGAGATTTTGGCGATGCGCGGGTCGGCCGACAGCGGCGCGCCGACGGCCAGGCCGGTGCCGCAGACCAGGTTGAACACACCGGATGGCAAGCCTGCTTCAGCGATGATCGCGGCCAGTTCCAGCTCCGGCAGCGGCGTGACTTCGGAAGGTTTGAGCACCACGCAGCAACCAGCCGCCAGGGCCGGGGCAAGTTTCCAGGCGGTGGTGACCATCGGGAAATTCCACGGCACGATCAGGCCGACCACACCGCACGGTTCACGGCGCACACGAGCGCTGAAATCGTCGATGGGCAGCTCGACGTTGCCGTCCTGCTTGGCATCGAGGCCTTCGGCCAGACCGGCGTAATACTCGAACGTGGCGATCACGTCATCGACGTCGATGGCGGCTTCGAACAGCGGTTTTCCGTTGTTGCTCGATTGCAACTTCATCAAGTGTTCACGCCCGGCCTGAACGCCTGCGGCGATTCTGCGCAGGATCGCGCCGCGTTCGGTGCCGGTGGTTTTCAACCACTCGCCGAAAGCCTTGGTGGCGGCGGTGACTGCTTGATCGACGGCTTTTTCATCGCCGCCATTCACGGTGGTCAACAGGGCTTCCGTGGCCGGGTTGATCACGCGCAAGTGTTCGTTGCCCGCCAACCATTGGCCATCGATATAAAGGCCGTCCAGAGTCGTCGGAAAGCTCATTTCGACACCGCCTTCATCCACTGGGTCTGATCGATTTCAATCAGGGTCGGGCCCTGGCGATCAGCGGCGGTACGCAAGGCACTGCGCAGCTGCTCGACACCGTTGACTGCTTCAGCCGCACAGCCCAGCGCCTTGGCCACACCGATGAAGTCCGGGGTGTAGATGTCCACGCCCACCGGCTCGATGGCGCGGTTGACCATGTATTTCTTGATCTCTTCGTAGCCCTGGTTATTCCACAGCAGGACGATCACCGGGGTGCGCGCTTCAACGGCGCTCGCCAGTTCCGGCAGGGTGAATTGCAGGCCGCCGTCACCGATCAGGCACACCACCGGAGGACGCGCACCGCCTTCAACGCTACCGCCGAGCCAGGCGCCAATCGCCGCCGGCAAGGCGTAACCGAGGGTGCCGTAGCCGGTGGATGAGTTGAACCAGCGACGCGGGCGTTCCGGGTTGAAGGTCAGGTTGCCGGTGTACACCGGCTGGGTCGAATCGCCGACGAAGACGGCGTCCGGCAATTCGTGCAGCACGGTTTCGAGGAAGCGGGTCTGGGCCAGGGTCGGCGCATCCCAAGTGGCGGCGAGGTCTTCGCGCAGACGGGCAGCGCGGACCTGGCCCCAGTCGTTGCGGCGCTCGGCCAGCGAGTGTTTGGACAGCTCGCTCAGCAAGGCCTGCGCGGCGTTGCGCGAGTCAGCCACCAGGGCGACTTTCGGCGGGTAATTGCGCACGGTCTGGTCGGGGTCGATGTCTACACGCAGCAACGCGCCGGGAATCTCGAAGCCGCCGGCAAACGTGACGTCGTAATCGGTCTCGGCCAGTTCGGTGCCAATGGCCAATACCACATCGGCTTCGGCGACCAAGGCACGGGTCGCGACCAGGCTTTGGGTCGAACCGATCAGCAACGGGTGATTGGATTCGAGCATGCCTTTGGCATTGATGGTCAGGGCCACCGGCGCGTCCAGCAGTTCGGCCAGTTCGGTCAGCTCGGCGGCCGCATCGATGGCACCGCCACCGGCAAGAATCAGTGGGCGTTTGGCACCGGCCAGCAGCGCGGTCATGCGGCTGATCGCACTCGGCGAAGCACCGGCGCGGTCGATGTTCACCGGGAGACTGGCGAGCAGGTCGTCGGCTTCTTCAACCAGCACATCCAGCGGAATTTCGATGTGCACAGGACGCGGACGACCGGCCTGGAACAGTGCAAATGCACGCGCCAGCACGCCCGGCAATTCCGCCGCCGACATCAAGGTGTGGGAGAACGCTGCCACACCGCCGACCAAAGCGCTCTGGTTCGGCAGCTCGTGGAGCTTGCCGCGACCGCCACCCAACTGGCTGCGCGATTGCACGCTGGAGATCACCAGCATCGGGATCGAGTCGGCATAAGCCTGGCCCATCGCGGTGGTGATGTTGGTCATGCCGGGACCGGTGATGATGAAGCACACACCCGGTTTGCCGCTGGTGCGCGCATAACCGTCGGCCATGAAACCGGCGCCCTGTTCGTGACGCGGCGTGACGTGGTTGATGCTCGAACGGGCCAGCCCGCGATACAGCTCCACGGTATGAACCCCGGGAATGCCGAACACCTGCTCGACCCCGTAATCTTCGAGTAACTTGACCAATACTTCGCCGCACGTCGCCATGTCTTTGCCCTTCTTGTTCGTTTGAGACGCCGGGCCTGCGCAGTGTTTATGATGCGTGGGCAAGTCCAGGGATGGCCTCATTGGAACGGGCGACACGTAGCCGCAACAATGGATAAAAAATCATACTAGCCATGTCCTCACGTCATACCTTGGATCTCAATGAAACGATTGCCTCCCCTGCCGGCGCTGCACACTTTTCTGATCACCGCGCAGTGCTGCAACTTCACCCGGGCGGCCGAACAGCTGTACATCACCCAAGGTGCGGTGAGTCGGCAGATCGCCGGGCTGGAAGAACATCTGGGTTATGAACTGTTTATCCGCCTGGCCCGCGGCCTCGACCTGACGGCCGAAGGACGGGAGTGGCTGCCCCGGGTCCAGCAGATTTTCGGCTTGATCGACGAGGCGGTCGAGCAGATCGGCGAGAAGCGCAAAACCCTGCAACTCAAGGCCCCCACCTGCGTGATGCGCTGGTTGTTGCCGCGCCTGGTGCAGTGGCAAAGGGAGCGCCCGGATGTGCCGGTGGAATTGACCACCACGGTGAAACACGGCGTGGATTTTCATCGCGAGCAGTTTGATGCGGCGGTGATCTATGGCGTACCGCCGGAGACGTCGCTGGCGTCCCATCGGCTGTTCGATGAGCAACTGACGCCGGTCTGCTCCCGACCGTATCTCGAAGGGCCGGTGCCGTTGCAGGCGCCGGGGGATTTGGAAAAACACATGCTGTTGCATCCGACTCGCGACGAACGCGACTGGAAAGCCTGGCTGGCCAGCGCGGATATTCGCTTGAGCAATGTCGGCAAGGGTCAGCATTTCGAAACCCTGGACCTGGCGATGTCCATGGCGTCCCAGGGGACCGGTGTGGCGATCGGGGATTGGTCGTTGATTGGCGACGACCTGAGCGCCGGGCGGCTGGTCATGCCGTTTGAGTTGAAGGTGAAGACGGGGTTGGCGTATTACCTGGTGTTCCCGGAAAAACCCGGACCTTCGCCGAAGTTGCGCGAATTGATGGGGTGGTTGGTGGAGCAGGCTCAGAGTCGCTGAGCCCCGAAAGCCTGACACGCCGATCGTTCCCATGCTCCGCGTGGGAATGCCTCTAGGGACGCTCCGCGTCCAGTGACGCGGAGCGTCACGGGCTGCATTCCCACGCAGAGCGCTCATCGTTCTACACAACTCTCGATGAGCGCACGCTGGGCTTCTAATGCGATAACAAACTCACGTATTCGTTGCATCCCTATCCACATGGCTTTAGGACCGGGAGGTCCGTCATTTTTGCGCCCTAAGTAACCTCCCAGGCTTGTGACCAGTAAAACCATCTCGCCCAAAGAAGGAGGTGCAGAGGGCGGTTGACACCGTTTGACCACGATATAGGCCGCTTTCCACTCCGAAGCCTCAAACACCATCTCGCAGCTTAAATCCGGACAAGCACGTCCCAGCATCAGGCCGTAAAGCACGCGCCATGTCGTGATCAAGTACAAACCAATGCAGGGTAACAACCGTTCCTCGGTTTCCAGCTGCAATCGACTGACCTGACAGCCATTCTTCAGCACATTGAAAAACACTTCGATAGACCAGCGTACCCCGTACCATTCAACCACGGTGCTCGCCTGTTCCAGGCGGGTGACCGGTAGACTGGTCAACAGCATCCACTCCAGAGGCTCAACGCCGTCTATGGCGTTTTCTTCACGGGCCAAAACAGCATTGATCGAGACACTGGGCAATTTATAACCCGACCTGTCGGGGGCGCGCAGGGTCACGGTTGCTGCGCGCAATGTGACATCAGCCAGCCGGGCGGGGCGTTGGACGCGCGCTTTGACTTCAACCTTGAGTGTTCCCAAAGAGGGTGCCTGATCCAGTACCGACCACAACTTCCCGTTGTCAGGCCCTGACAAGCGCCTGTCTTGAGCCGCCCGCACGATCCATTGGGCCTGCGTGTCTGGAGCGAATTGCTGATAATCAATAAACCATTCGTACAGATCACCCTCAGCATCGGCGAGGTTGACCACCAAGGTCTGCGGTAGCTGCCCCTGAATCGCGCAACTGGTTTGATAACTGTCAATCCAGCGCTGACTCTCTTTCTCATCAATCCCTTTATCTCGGCGCTCATGGCGGGGGCTTGGTTTATCGCGGCTCCACCACTGAGCATCGACGACGCCCAGACAAATACGTTCGGGGGTAAAGGCAATAGTTGGGTGCAGACGTCGAGAAAACTTCTTCTGCGCCTTGATCGTGCCCATCCCTTTGGGACCGAGATTGACCCATTTGTCCATCTCGGTCGTGTCTTGCGCCAACAGCACCACGGGACTGCTTTGCATCCGTTGCAGGGTCGCGTCCTGATGGGGCCGCAACACCTTCTGGAACGTGACTTTCTCATTATCAAGAAATCGATAAGCCGCCGTCGTTTCTGCCAGCCCTCGACAAGCAGTTGGGATGCTGTTGCCGGGATGATCGGCTAGGCGTCCTAAAAAGCTGGCGAGCCTGGCATTTAAACGGCCATCACCCAAGTCGGCGGTTTTCATTTCGTCCTGTGCCCAATTCAATCATCGCTCTCCATTTCTCCGAGTTTCAAAAATACTTGAAAACAGAGTTATGTAGAACGATGAGCGCAGAGCGTGGGAACGATCAGTGAAAGGGGATCAGTATCCGACAGTGAACCGCTGCCGTGAATGCTTCGGCACTTCCACTTCATCAATCATCGCAATCGCGTAATCGGCGAACGTGATCCAGCTCCGCCCTGCACTGCTCACCAGCAAATCATCCTTCCCAACGCGAAACGAGCTCGTGCGCTCACCTTCGACAAACTCCGCCGACGGTGACAGAAAGGTCCAGTCCAAATCCTTTTCCTGACGCAGGTTCTCCAGAAACAAAGCCCCGGCGCTGGCCTCAGCCTTGTACGCCTCCGGGAAGCCCTTGCTGTCGATGACGCGAGTGCCGTCCGGCAGCAACAACGAACCCGCACCGCCCACCACCAGCAAACGTTTCACCCCGGCCTTTTTCACCGGCCCGACGACGGCGCTGGCAGGAAGGGTCGCGAAGTGCGCCGCACTGATCACCACGTCATGGCCTTCGACGGCGGATTGCAACGCTTCGGCATCCAGGGCATCAACATTCCTGGTGACCACACCCGCACGCGGGCCGATCTTCGACGTGTCCCGGGCGATGGCCGTGACGCTGTGACCACGACGCAGGGCTTCCTCCAGCAGTTGGCTGCCGGCACGGCCGGTGGCACCGATGATTGCGATTTTGCTCATGATGTTCTCCAGTTGGCTTGAGTGAATCTTTGCAAATTTGCGTGGCAAGAGGGCTTTGATCGTTCCCACGCTCCGCGTGGGAATGCCGCAACGGACGCTCCGCGTTCGGCTGTTGATGGGACGCGGAGCGTCCCGGGCTGCATTCCCACGCAGAGCGTTGGAACGATCACTCATTCACCCCACTTCATCTCGCCCTTGGCGACTTTGGCGCTCAGTTCCAGCGAGCTCACTTCGCCCACTGCCGGGAAGCGTTTTTTCATCGCGGCGATCAGCGCGGCGGAGTCCTTGGCCTTGGCGGTTTCTTCGTCGAAGGCCTTGATGTAATCGGCGGTGAACTGCACGGCGGCCAGCGAACGGGCGCTCTTACCCAGGTAATGACCCGGTACGATGGTTTTCGGTTTCAGGGTTTCGATGGCGTGCAGCGTACTCAACCAATCGGCGTGGGATTGCGCGGTCTGGGTGTCGGCCATCCACACGTGGATGTTTTCTGCGACCACCACGCCACCGACCACTGCCTTGATCGACGGGATCCACACAAAGGTCCGATCCGGCTGCTTGCCGTCCAGGCCCACCACCTGCAACTTCTGCCCTTCGAGCATCAGGCTGTCGCCCTTGAGCACGCCAGGCACGATGGTTTTGGCCGGCACGTCGGTGCCCATTTTCGGCCCCCAGAACGCCAGTTTGCCGTCGACGGTGTGCTTGATGTGATCAACGGTTGGCTGCGAGGCGAGCACTTTGGCGTTCGGAAACGCGGCGGTCAGGGTGTCGAGGCCGAAGTAGTAATCCGGGTCACCGTGGCTGATGTAGATGGTGGTCAGTTGCTTGCCGCTGGCGCGGATCTTTTCGACCACCTGCTCGGCCTGGGACTTGCCGAATTGCGCGTCCACCAGAATCGCTTCTTTTTCGCCGCTGACCAGGACCGAGGTCACCGGGAAGATCGCTTTGTCACCCGGGTTGTACACGTCCAGGGTCAGGGTCGATGCCGCAGCGGCGTGGGCCGCGAAGCCGAGGGTGGCGGTGGCCAGCAAAATGCGCTTGAGAGAGGTGAAGCTGATCATCTGTTGCTCCGTGGTCCGAATGCCGTGTTTGGCGATGGGACAGAGCTTAGTTGCCTGACTCAGTACAAAAAATGCGATGCTTGAACATAGTTTGTTTCTGAAAGCGGGCAAATCATGGATCGTCTACAAGCAATGCGGGTGTTCGTCTCAGTGGTCGACCTCGGCAGCCAATCGGCCGCCGCCGATCATCTGGACCTGTCACGGCCGGTGGTTTCGCGTTATCTGGCGGAGCTGGAAGATTGGGTCGGCGCACGTCTGATGCACCGCACCACGCGCAAATTGAGCCTGACCGCCGCCGGCAGTGAAATCCTGCCTCGCTGTCGGCAGATGCTCGACTTGTCCACCGACATGCAAGCGGCTGTGAGCGAGCCGGATGAGGCACCCCGCGGCCCGCTGCGCATCAGCGTCAGCACCTCGTTCGGCCAGGCACAACTGGCGGATGCCATGGCGGCTTACGTCAAACGCTATCCCGGTGTCAGCATCGACATGCAGATGCTCGACCGCACCGTGAACCTGGTGGATGAACGCATCGACCTGGCGATCCGCACCAGCAACGACCTGGACCCGAACCTGATCGCCCGGCGGCTGACGGTCTGCCGCTCGGTGATCTGCGCCTCCCCCGCTTACCTGCGCGAACACCCGACGCCGCAACGGGTCGAGGACCTGAGCCAGCACAACTGCCTGACCCACTCCTACTTCGGCAAAAGTCTCTGGCATTTCGAAGAGGACGGCGAGCCGGTGTCGGTGCCGGTACAGGGCAACATCAGCGCCAACGAGGCCAGTACGCTGCTGCGCGCAACCATCGCCGGTGCAGGTCTGGCGATGCTGCCCAGTTATCAGGCGGGTGTGCATATTCACAGTGGCGAGTTGATTCGCCTGCTGCCCCAGGCCGAGCCGAGGCAGATGAGCGTGTACGCGGTGTATGCCTCACGCAAACACATGCCGGCGGCGCTGCGCAGCATGCTGGATTTCCTGGTGCTCAGATTCCCCGAAGAGCCGGCGTGGGATATCGGCCTGTAACCGAGTTCCCATGTGGGATACCGCAGTCTTTGTGTTCGACACCAATCCCTTGTGGGAGTGAGCCTGCTCGCGATGACGGTCCGACATTCAACATCACTGTTGCCTGACACTCCGCTATCGCGAGCAGGCTCACTCCTACAGGGGATATCAGTGTTCTGAATGGCGGGTTACATACGCAAGACGTGTTACTGGCAACTCACCCGCGCTGACCTATGCTGAAAGGAATACCGAAGGGTATTCGTTCAGAGGTCAACGCCATGAACATCAAAACAAGAAGATACCTCGCCATTTTCCTCACCTGCGCCGCGACGCTGGCGCTGTATGGCACCGCCGCCTGGCGTGTCGAGCAGTTGCGACAACTGCCCCGCGATTACGCGAGCTGTAACTTCGAGCGCTGCATTCCCCACAACGCGACCCTCAACGCCCTTAGATGACGAAGGCGGTCAGGCCTCGTTGTCCTGATCGGCCTTCAAGCGGTCGCGAAAAGCCTTGGGCGAGATCCCCACCCGGCGTCGGAACAAGCGCGTGAAGTTGGTCGGATCGGAAAACCCCAACACGTCAGACATTTCGTAAATGGTCATGCTGGTGTAGGTCAACAAGCGCTTGGCCTCCAGCAACTGACGCTCGTGCATGATCTGCAACGCCGGTTGCCCCGCCAGCTCACGGCAGGTGCCATTGAGGTGGGACACGGAAATCCCCAGCCGATGCGCCAGATCCTCGACCTTGACGTGCTGACGGTACGTCTCTTCCACCAGCTGGATAAATCCGTTGAGGTATTCCCGGGCCCTTTGCGGACGCTGACTGGCGGCGCGGCGCGAAATCACCTGACGGCTGACCCACACCATGATCACGCTGACCAGCGAATGCATGAGCATCTCGCGCGCAGGCTGGTGGCCGGTGTATTCGTCCTGTAGCGCCGAAAACAGGCTGTTGAGGTAGTCGCTTTCCTTGCCCGCCGGGTAACTTTCGGCCTGGGACAGGGTGTTCACCGAGTTGCCCAGTTGCGCCTGAAGATGGGCAACCAGCGGCGCGGCGAGGGTCACGACGAACCCTTCGACGTCCTCGGAAAACCGGTAACCATGCACCGATAACGGCGGCAGGATCAGGATGGCCGGTTCAGTCAGTTGCGTCTGTTTGCCTTCGATTTCAAGCTCTGCCTGACCTTTGAATACGAAGAGCAACTGGCACAAATCAGCATGACGGTGGGGTTTGATTTCCCATTGGTGTTCGCGGCTGCGTTTGGAAATGGTTTCACAGTGCAGCAAGTCGGGGGTCGGCCAGTCCAGGCTTTCACCGTAGAGCTTGAACACTGGAATCGAAGGCAGGTCAGGCTTGTTCATCACTTCAATCCAGGCCTCAAAGGGTTACGGGCGATAATCGCACCGATTGGCAGAATGTACAGGTATCGGCTCAGTTTTCACCTTCAATTGACAGACCCGCAAGGGAAAAATGCAAGCACTCGATCCATAAAAATCATTCACCGGCCTTGGTCGCGTGAAGCTTGCGAGTCATAAAAACAATGAAAATGCTGAAAACCCAAATCGCCATCATTGGCGCCGGTCCCGCCGGTTTACTCCTCGGCCAGTTGCTGCATAACGCCGGAATCGACACCCTGATCCTCGAACGCCAGGCCCCCGACTATGTGCTCGGGCGAATCCGCGCCGGTGTCCTCGAACAAGGCATGGTAGAGCTGTTGCGGCAGGCCGGGGTGGGTCAGCGCATGGACGCCGAAGGGCTGGTCCATGCTGGTTTCGAACTGGCCCTCGACGGGCGCCGGGTGCACATCGATCTGCAGGCGCTGACCGGTGGCAAAACCGTGATGATCTATGGCCAGACCGAGGTTACCCGCGACCTGATGGCCGCTCGTCGGGAGGCTGGCGCGCAGACCATTTACCAGGCCGCCAACGTCGTACCGCACGGGATGAAAACCGCAGAACCGTTCGTGACGTTTGAGAAGGATGGCGAAACCTGGCGCCTCGATTGCGACTACATCGCCGGGTGCGACGGTTTCCATGGGGTGGCGCGGCAGTCGGTTCCCACGGAGTGCCTGAAGGTCTTCGAGCGGGTCTACCCGTTTGGCTGGCTCGGCATTCTCGCCGATACGCCGCCAGTCCACGAGGAGTTGGTCTACGCCCGCCACGAGCGCGGTTTTGCCCTGTGCAGCATGCGCTCGGCGACCCGCACGCGTTACTACCTCCAGGTGCCGGCGGACGAGAAGGTCGAGGATTGGTCAGATCAGCGCTTCTGGGATGAACTCAAATCGCGTCTGCCTTCTGCGCTGGCCAACGCCTTGGTGACCGGGCCGTCGATCGAAAAAAGCATCGCGCCGCTGCGCAGTTTTGTGGTCGAACCGATGCAGTACGGGCGGATGTTCCTGGTCGGCGACGCCGCGCACATCGTCCCGCCTACCGGCGCCAAAGGCCTGAACCTGGCGGCCAGCGACGTCAGCACCTTGTTCACTATTTTGCTGAAGGTTTACAGAGAGGGGCGTCTGGATCTGCTGGAAAAGTACTCCGAAATCTGCCTGCGCCGGGTCTGGAAAGCCGAACGGTTTTCCTGGTGGATGACCTCGATGCTGCACCGTTTCGACGATCACGATGCCTTCAGTCAGCGCATCAGCGAGTCGGAACTGGACTACTTCGTCCACTCCGAAGCGGGTCGAAAAACGATTGCAGAAAATTACGTCGGCCTTCCTTGCGAGGCTATCGAATAGCCTGCTACCGACTTACACTGGCGAGCATCCCCGCTCGCTTTGCCCCTTGCGGGTCAATCACCGCCCGCAGGTTTTTACCCGTGACCAATCTCAACCGGCCTGAAACGCCTAAACCGGCCATTCGCAGCGTGTTGATCGCGCTGATGCTGGCGATCTTTCTTGGCGCACTGGACCAGACCATCGTCGCCGTCTCAATGCCGGCCATCTCCGCGCAATTCAAGGACGTCAGCCTGCTAGCCTGGGTGATTTCCGGCTACATGGTGGCGATGACCGTGGCGGTGCCGATCTACGGCAAACTCGGCGATCTGTACGGGCGACGCAAGTTGATGCTGTTCGGCATGGGGCTGTTCACCCTCGCTTCATTGTTCTGCGGCATGGCCCAGAGCATGGAGCAACTGGTGCTGGCGCGGATCATTCAAGGCATCGGCGCGGGCGGGATGATTTCGGTCAGCCAGGCGATCATCGGCGATATCGTTCCGCCCAGGGAGCGCGGTCGCTATCAGGGTTATTTCAGCAGCATGTACGCCGTGGCCAGTGTCGCCGGCCCGGTGCTCGGCGGCTACATGACCGAATACCTGTCATGGCGCTGGGTGTTTCTGATCAACCTGCCGCTGGGCCTGGGCGCCTGGCTGGTGGCCAATCGCACGCTGGTGGGTTTGCCCGTGCCACAACGCAAACCGATCATCGACTATCTCGGCACGTTGCTGATGATCATCGGTTTGACGGCCTTGCTGCTGGGCATCACCCAAGTCGGTCAGGGCCACTCGTGGCGCAGCGCCGAAGTGCTGGGCCTGCTCGGGTGTGCGGTGTTGGTGCTGGCGCTGTTTGTCTGGCATGAACGCCGGGCGCGGGAGCCGTTGCTGCCGATGCACCTGTTCGCCAACCGCAACGCGATCCTGTGCTGGTGCACGATTTTCTTCACCAGTTTCCAGGCCATCTCGCTGATCGTGCTGATACCGCTGCGCTTTCAGAGCGTCACCGGCGCCGGGGCCGACAGCGCCGCGCTGCACCTGTTGCCGCTGGCCATGGGCTTGCCGATCGGGGCTTATTTTGCCGGACGCCGGACATCGGTGACCGGGCGCTACAAACCGATGATCCTGGCCGGCGCCCTCCTCATGCCGATCTCGATTCTCGGCATGGCGTTCAGTCCGCCCCAGGCTTTCGTACTCAGCAGCCTGTTTATGTTGCTCAGTGGGATCGCCGGCGGCATGCAATTCCCGACGTCCCTGGTCGGGACGCAGAACTCCGTGGAACAACGGGATATCGGCGTCGCCACCAGCACCACCAATCTGTTCCGCTCGCTGGGCGGCGCGGTGGGTGTGTCGTTGATGTCGGCGCTGCTACTGGCGTTGCTGCAAGATTCGAGCTTCGCCCACCTGGCCGGTTCGTCGCTGATTGCCGAGGGCAGTTCGGGGAATGTGTTGCTGGATGGTTTGAACGCTGCGCCGGGGGATGCGCAGAACGCCTTGCGCGCCGAGTTGCTGCTGACCTTCCAGCATTTGTTGATGGTCAGTGCGGCGGTGTCGCTGCTGGGGTTGGCGGCGGCGGTTGCGATGCCGAATATGATGTTGCGGGGGCGTGAGGATAAGGTTCGATAGATAGACCGAGTTGCGGCCTTCGCGGGCAAGCCTCGCTCCTACAGGGATTGCGCTTTACCTGTAGGAGCGAGCGATGCGGCGATCCGACTTGCCCGCGAAGGCGTCCTCACAGACACCAATGAATCAAGGGCTGTAATACCCGACAGCCACCAGAAAATGCCCGACCTTTTTCAGGTAGGCATGCTTGTCTTCAACCTTGCCGGTCACCGGGTTTTTCCAGCGGTATTCGTATTCGCCGTCATCCTGTTTGGCAATCAATGCCAGGATCGGCTCGCCCACCGGTTTTCCTTCCGGGTCCTTGATCTTGCCGAAGTCGGTATTGATCAGCCGCAGATTGGTGCCGTGGGCCACGTAACGCTGGGTGTTCAGGTCAACGACGAACACGTACAGGTCATCCTGCAAGTACCCGCCCTTGAGGGAATTGATCGCGGTCAGCGTGCCCTTCTCGTCCTTGGCCAGTTCGGTTGCTGCTTTGTTCAGCAAGGCCATCGCCTGCTCCGCCGACGCCCGTGGCAGGTAGTAACCCACGGCCAGAATCCGCTGGCCAACGCGCTGATAGAACACATGTTTGCGCTCGACCTTGCCGTCGGACCAGTTCTGCCAGCGGTATTCAGCCTGTTGAATGCCATTGCCCTCCGGCACGTTCAAGGCGTCCTTGAAGGCCTTCTGCAAATCCGGGCCGAGGGTTTCGGACACATCCCGCCCGATCAACGCCGAAGACGGCCCGCCGCTGGCGAGCATCACGCCCTTGGTATCGACCACGAAGACGTAACGATCCTTGTCAACAAACTCGCCCTGGCGGCTGAAGGCTGCGAAGGCCTTGTCGCCGTTGTCGTGGTAATACGCCAGGGCTTTTTCCAGCAAGGCTTTGGCGGCCTGGCTGTCGTCCTTTTCCACTGTGGCGGCTTGAACCTGCCCCAGACACAGCAAAAGCATCCCGCCCAGCACGGCTAATTTGTGCAGAACCCCCATCATGCATCCCTCGTTCTTGTCGGTGTTTCAAGAGCGTAGACGGCAATGGGATATGTACGAACATTCAGGAATGCGCAAAGGCTGCGTCCGGCTGCGAAGCAGTCGTAAATCCTGAGAACGAGATTTACCTGAAAAACATATCGCCTGATCTCGCGACGGCTTCGCCGCCGAACGCAGCCTCGCTGGCGCTCGACAGCTGCTACATCGGACTGTTTAAGGCTTACTGCCGGGCGCGCAGTTGTTGCTGCAGATTCTGAATCTGCGCCTGAAGCGTGTTGATGTTGCGGGTGGTCTGCCCGCGGAAGGCGTCGAACTCCGCCGTATTGGTGGTGCCTTGCGCAGGAGTTGGGCGGTTGTCCTGCTCGCTTTTGAGCACGATCATGTCCTGTTCCAGACGCTCGATGGCGGCGCTTGGGTTGCCTTGTTTCTTCAGTGCAACGATGTCGGCGCCGAGGCTTTTGAGCTGGGCGTCGAATTTACTGCTGTCGTCCGGGGCGCTTTTCAGCGCGGCCAACTCGGTGCTCAAGGCGTTGACCTGCGCCTGCAATTGCGTATTGGCGGTCTGGTGTTCGGTGCTCTGGGCGGTCATCTGCGCCAGGCGCTTGTCCAGATCGGTGGTTTGCGCGGTCATCTGTGCCAGACGCTTGTCCAGATCGCTGGTCTGACCGACAACGCCTTGCTGCTGCTTGCCTTGATCCAGCAGTTGGGTTTCCAGCTGCTTGATTTGCAGCTTCAAGGCTTCGCTGTCGCTGGTGACGTTGGTCTGGCTGGCGACAACCTTGCCGGAAATATCCTGCAACCGCCCCGCCGCATCCTCACTGATGCGCGCGAAACTTTCCTGGGTGGCCACCAGTTGCTGTTCCATCAGCGAAATCTGCTGAAAGCTCCACCAGGCAAGCCCGGCGAACGCAAAGAACAAAGCGCCTACCAAGGCCCACAGAGGACCGGTGCTGGCACTTTTGACTTTGACGACCGGCGCCGTCCGCGAGTGCACGGAGGTGCGAGCAGTGGTCGGAAAATCATCGTCATCGGGGACGTCTGCGCGCAGGCTCGGTAAATCGAAGTCGTCGTTGGCATCGTTACGCATGGACATTGAGTCAACCTTTGTAGAACGCGGTGATGGCTGTATGCGGCGAGTATAAACCCCACTGCCGCACCGATTGACCCTCAACGCCAAACTCGGTTCAGTGCTGGCAGACGGGCAACTGGAAAGTCAGCGAATGTCCTGGGCCTTCCACCAGCCGCAGAATTCATCAAGGGCCGTCCAGAGACTGACTTTCGGATCGTAATCCAGATAATGCCGGGCGCGGCTGATGTCCAGGGTGAAATTTTTGTTCATGACCTGCATGCCCAGTCGCGACAGCGTCGGCTCGGGACGGCCCGGCCACAACTTGCATACCCCTTCGTTGAGCGCGGCAACGCTGTAGGCCAGACCGTAGGAACGGTAGCGCGTCACTTGTGGGACTTCCATTTTGCGCATGACGTAGTTGACCACATCCCACAGCGGCACCGGCGTGCCGTTACTGATGTTGTAGGCCTTGCCCAGTGCCGAGCCGCTGGCCAGCAAGCTGCTCAGCAACGCTTCATTGAGGTTTTGCATGCTGGTGAAATCGACCTTGTTCAGGCCGTTGCCGATGATCGCCAGGCGTCCCTTGCGCTGCATCTTCAGCAGTCGCGGGAAGATGCTCATGTCACCCGCCCCCGTCACGAAGCGCGGGCGCAGGGCCAGGGTTTCGAGGCCGAATTCCTGAGCACCAAAGACTTTTTGCTCGGCGAGGAATTTGGTGGCGGCATAGGGATGCTTGAACCGTTTAGGCACCTGTTCTTCGGTCAGCCCCAGATGATCACGGCCATCGAAGTAGATCGACGGCGACGACAAATGCACCAGGCGTCGAACGCGCTGCTTCAGACAGGCCTCGACCACGTTTTCGGTGACTTGCACGTTGCCTTGGTGAAAGTCCTGATAACGCCCCCACACACCGACCGCGCCGGCGCAATGCACCACGGCTTCGACATCGGAACACAGCTCGCGCGCCAGTTCCGGGTCGCTCAAGTCGCCCTGGATGAACTCGGCGCCACGGCGCACCAGGTGTTCGACGCTTTCGGCCCGGCGACCGTTGACCCGCACGTCCAGGCCCTGCTCCAGGGCGAAACGCGCAAAGCGTCCGCCAATGAAGCCGCTTGCGCCGGTGACCAGAATTTTCATGTAGAGCTCCGATGTCTTTCGTTTTGCGTAATGCGTGAGTCTTGACGCTGCCCGTCAGTCCAACGGCACCAGCCATTGCCTGGATGAGCGCACCAATTGATCGGTCAACAACCCCAGAAGCTGACCGCCGTTGCGCCAATGATGCCAGTACAGCGGCACATCGATGGGCTTATCTGGCAAAAGCTCCTGCAATACACCGCGTTCCAGTTGCTCGCGCACCTGCAATTCAGGCACCAGGCCCCAGCCAAGTCCGGCTTCGGTCAAACGAATGAAGCCTTCAGACGATGGGCATAAATGGTGCTCGAAACCGCCATCAACACCGAGGGACGCGAGGTAGCGATGCTGTAGGAAATCGTCCGGGCCGAACACCAGCGCCGGGGTCTTCGCCAGCAGATCAGCCCGCACGCCTTCAGGAAAATGCCGCGCGATGAACGCCGGGCTGGCCAGCGCTCGATAACGCATGGCGCCCAATAACACGCTGCGCGCGCCAGCCACTGGACGCTCGCTGGCGCAGATACACGCGGCCACTTCCCCAGCACGCATGCGTTTGAGTCCGACCGTCTGGTCTTCAACGACCAGATCCAGCAGCAGGTGTTGCTCAGCGCAGAAATCACTGACGGCTGCGGCCCACCACGTGGCAAGGCTGTCGGCGTTAAGGGCGATGCGCAGACGCTCCGGCAGGCCTTCTTCATCCAGCGCCGGGACCAGCGTCTGTAGATCGCGTTCAAGCAAACGCACCTGCTGGACATGGTTGAGCAACCGCCGACCAATCTCGGTGGGCGCCGGCGGTGTGACCCGCACCAACACCGGCTGGCCGACCCGTGCTTCCAGCAGTTTGATGCGCTGGGAGATCGCCGACTGCGACAAACCCAACACCTGCGCGGCGCGTTCAAATCCAGCCTGCTCGACCACCGCGGCCAAGGCAGAAAGCAATTTATAGTCGAACATCAGTTTTCCTAATGAGCGATCAGCATGATTGGTTTTTCTTATACAGCGTTGCACTGGAGAATGGCCAGCAAGAACTCTTGAACAAGGATCACCGACATGGCTGGCGAAACTTCATTGGCAACGCTGCTGCGCAGCATGAGCCCGCAGCTCAACGACGGCGAATACGTGTTCTGCACGCTGCGCGACGGCCAGTTGCCCGCCGGTCTCGAGATCGTCGGCAGCTTTCGCGAGCAGGAAGGCCTGACAGTGATTCTGGAACGTTCCCACGCCGAACAGGCCGGTTTCAGCTTCGACTACGTCGCGGCCTGGATCACCTTGAACGTGCACTCGGCCCTCGAAGCCGTCGGCCTGACCGCCGCCTTCGCCACGGCATTGGGCCAGGCCGGCATCAGTTGCAACGTGATCGCCGGTTACTACCACGATCACCTGTTCGTCGGTCAGGCCGATGCCCAACGCGCCCTGCAAGTACTGCGGGATCTGGCGGCCAACGCGGAGTAAACCTTATGTGGCAAAGCTATGTGAACGGCCTGCTGGTGGCCGCGGGGCTGATTATGGCAATCGGCACCCAGAATGCGTTTGTGCTGGCGCAAAGCCTGCGGCGTGAACACCACCTGCCGGTGGCGGCGTTGTGCGTGACCTGCGATGCCTTATTGGTTGCCGCCGGGGTGTTCGGGCTGGCGACGGTGCTGGCGCAAAACCCGACCCTGCTGGCGGTCGCCCGCTGGGGAGGCGCCGTATTTTTGATCTGGTATGGCAGTCAGGCGCTGCGTCGGGCCTGTTCAAAACAAAGCCTGCAACAAGGTGAAAACCAGACGGTGCGCTCACTGCGCGCGGTGATGCTCAGCGCCTTGGCCGTAACCCTGCTCAACCCGCACGTTTATCTGGATACGGTGCTGTTGATCGGCTCTCTCGGCGCGCAGCAAACCGAGCCCGGCGCTTATGTGGTGGGGGCCGCGAGCGCGTCGTTGTTGTGGTTTTTCACCTTGGCACTGGGCGCCGCATGGTTGGCACCCTGGCTGGCCCGGCCCAGCACCTGGCGGATTCTCGATCTGTTGGTGGCGGTGATGATGTTTGCAGTGGCGTTTCAATTAATCGTAGCGCCCTGATTATTCCAAAAGGCTCTGGAACCTCTATTCCACACAGTTGTTGCGTGGTTATGCCGCACCCCCGGTGCTATGATCCGATCCGATGCGCCGCAAAGAGTACAAACTCCCCGGCGCTTGTCTGGCCGCCCGTGATCGGCCTTGCGCTCACCGCAACTGACCTGATTAGGAGAATCATCATGGCTTTCGAATTGCCGCCGCTGCCTTACGCACACGATGCCCTGCAGCCGCACATTTCCAAGGAAACTCTGGAATACCACCACGACAAGCACCACAACACCTACGTCGTGAACCTGAACAACCTGGTGCCAGGCACCGAGTTCGAAGGCAAGACTCTGGAAGAAATCGTCAAATCTTCCTCGGGCGGTATCTTCAACAACGCCGCTCAGGTCTGGAACCACACTTTCTACTGGAACTGCCTGGCGCCAAACGCCGGTGGTCAACCAACCGGCGCGCTGGCTGAAGCCATCAACGCTTCCTTCGGTTCGTTCGACAAGTTCAAAGAAGAATTCAGCAAAACCTCCATCGGCACCTTCGGTTCCGGTTGGGGCTGGCTGGTGAAAAAGGCTGACGGTTCCCTGGCCCTGGCCAGCACCATCGGCGCCGGCAACCCGCTGACCAGCGGCGACACCCCGCTGCTGACCTGCGACGTCTGGGAACACGCTTACTACATCGACTACCGCAACGTTCGTCCGAAATACGTCGAAGCGTTCTGGAACCTGGTCAACTGGAAATTCGTGGCTGAGCAATTTGAAGGCAAAACCTTCAAGGCTTAAGATCGATGCCAGACAAGAAACCCGGCTTTTATGCCGGGTTTTTTTATGGGCTGGAGAACAGTCAGAGAGCCCTGAGCGGCCTTGAAAAATGGGTCGGCTGTCCGGCCGCCTCGCGAGCAGGCTCGCTCCTATAGTGGGTACGGGTGGACACACCATTTATGAAACCCACTCGATCTCCTGTAGGAGCGAGCCTGCTCGCGATGAACGATAACGCGGTCTTTGAACTACTACGCCGGATCGACGTTATCCAAGGCTCGGTTCACCGCCAACTCCGCCAGCATGATGATCTGCTGGAGCGCCAGCACCGTGTGCCGCTGCGGGCCGATCAGGTTTGCGGCGAAATCACTGGCCATGACACTGGCCGAGGCCAGGGACTCACAGGCTTGGACCAGGAGACTTTCGCTGTCCATTTCTGGGGCGATCATGAACATCGTGCTGGGGCGACGGGGTTTTTCGATGTATTGGTCGGGCGGGTCGAGGTAGTAATCGAGGGCGCGTTTAATGGCTTCGCGGTCTCTGAGGAGCGCTTCGGCTTCGGAGGCTTCGGTGTTGGGGGTGGTGGTGGGGGTGGTGGTGGGGGTGGTGGTGGTGGTGGTGGTGGTGGTGGTGGTGGTGGTGGTGGTGGTGGTGGTGGTGTTGAAGGGTGGGTCGGGAATTAATTTGTCCATTGAATTTCTCCAGCGTTGGAGCCTCCACTTGCCGCTTCTCACACGGCGAAGAGGTGGCAGCTATGTGCGAGGTGAGAAGACCGGTTATGGACACCCGGCCGGACCGAAGTCCGCCCGCACACAGCCGCCATAACGCATTTACTGGCAGCGAGTAAGCTGGCGGCGATTATGCGTTGTACAGACACTGGATGACCATAAGTTACCGGGCTCTCACACCCGATCGCTGAGTTTCAGCGACAGCCAGAGGTTAGAGAGACTGCTTCCTACCCGGCAACCTGAAAAGTGCGTGGGAAATCGCTGTGCTTTTTACACATCTTTCAACACACAATAATGGAACGCGGAGCGTCCCTGGCTGCATTCCCGTGCGGAGCGTAGGGAACGATCAATCGGGACAGCAGAAAGAGATTGGTCGGCTGTCAGGCCGCCATCGCGAGCAAGCCCGCTCCCACAATGGATTGATGTACATCTGCAAGATAATGGCGGCTGTCAGGCCGCTTTCGCAGGCAAGCCAGCTCCCACAGGGTTCGGTGAACACCTGCAAGAGATTGGTCGGCTGTCAGGCCGCCTTCGCGGGCAAGCCTCGCTCCTACATAAAGCAGAGCGGCGTGCGGCTTTTGCTTCTCACCACTCAACAGGCCGAGCGTTAGCTCGCCTGCTTTTGATTTTGATCTGCCCGCCCCTTTCGGGAGGCTGAGTGGAGGTGTTCATCCGGGGAGTGGCGCGCAGCGCCGTTCGACGCAGTCGAACACGCTGCATGTAGGTCGTCGCGAAGCAGACCGGAGGGCAGTGTCCCCGGATGGATACCGGAGCGAAGGTACGCCGAGCCCAGGCGAGGGGCCGGACGCTTGGGGCGAGCCTTTTTGGGTACTTTTTTGGCGTTTGAAAAAAGTGCCTCGCCGTAAGGGCCAGCCCTTTCAAGGTGTTTTCCCTTTATGGGCTTTGAGCACTCGATCGGTCGACACATGAGCATTCGCAGCCTTTCCCTCCAGCCACTCCTTGGGCTTGGCGATTTTGGGGCCGCGTATGCTTTTGGCAACCTGTTTGGGCTTGATATTCCTTGCCAGCGTCAACAAGCGCTGTGCCAGCGTTTCTGTGGTCGATTGAAGTGACAGATAATCCGACGGTAACGCGATCTGCATGCCCTCATAACCACTGCGCACTTGCACTGCCAAATGGAAAATCGATGCCTCCCATCCCTCTGGTCGCGTCTGGCGATGAGCCTGTTCAACGCTGCGCTTAAGCACTGACAAAACGTTGTAAGCCAACACGGCCGCGGCAAATCCCAGCAGAGCCGCCTTGGGGTTGCCCAGGCTTTCGATTTCACTGTCCAGCACCGATTCCAGGCGCTGGAACATCCCTTCGATACTCCAGCGACGACGATACAAATCGGCGATTTGCTCAGCGGTGATGGTGTCGGGCAAGTTGCTCCAGAACAACAGCATGGTGTCGCCTGAGTCGGTAGCTTTTTGCAGGTTCAGTTCAACACGCCGCCACTGACGTCCGCCTTTCACTTCGATGGTTTGCTCGCGCACGCTTCCCGCCTCGACCGCGACAGGTTCTTGCCAGTCGCTTTCCTGAAGCAGGCGCGGATGCTTACTCGGCTCACGAATAATGAAAGAAGCGCCAGCGTCTTCGCAGGCCTCCATGACCGGGAGCGTGCAATAGAGCCGATCAGCCATCCACAACTGGCCCCTACTGGCGTTTTGCAGCAACGGCAGCACACCGACGCGTTCACTGGCATAAGCATCTTCACAGGGCTGAAGATCGACGACCTGGTCGAGATCAGGGTCGTAAACCACGACCGAAAAACCAGGCCGGGCGGCGCCTCGTTCACGGCGCAAAGCGCTCAGACGTTTTTCGCTGGAAGGCAGGTGATTGCCGTCAACGACCCGCAGTTGCCAGCCAGGCAAAATGGCCGAACAGCCCAACTCTTCAATCATCGGTGCCAAACGTTGTGCACTGCCGGCTACCAAGGCGCGCAGCAGCGCAGGCTCTGTGCGGCTGACCTTGTCATAGAGCGCCGCCAAGCTGACAGGAAGATCCATCTGCCGTGCGGCGGCATGTAGCGACGGCCGCAAACCCAGTGAAACAAGGGACATAAGCTCAACGATGGTCGAAAATAAAAGCTCACGCGGGTACTGTCGTTGACGATGCTCTTCGAACACCTGATCGACCCACTCAGCTGTAACAGCCTGCTCCAACACCAATTTGGCCATGACACTGGCCGGTGCTTTTTTCTCGAACCGCGCTAAAACCTCTTCCCACATCGTCTCGTCGCCCTGACTGGAGTTTTGGGAGATTCTAAACGAAGACCTTGAAAGGGCTGGCCGTAAGGGCGAAACCGCCAGCCGCCGTTACCGCAGGAATGGATATGTACACCAGCAAGAGACTGGTCGGCTACCAGGCCGCCATCGCGAGCAGGCTCACTCCCACAGTAGAAATGTGTGCACCCGCAGAAACCAGGCCAATGTCCGACAATGAAACCAGCATTCAGCCCCTTGCCCCCACGCCACAGCAGGCTACCATCAACAAACGGAAAAATAGTCCCAATCCCCCTCAAGTTGAAGGACCCCACTACCGACACAGTACTAATAGGGCAAATACTCAAAACAACAGCATTTCTGCCAAGCTACCGGCAAAAAACCCTGAGATTGATTGTCCCTTTGACTGCCATCACGGGATTGCCAATACTCATGGCAACTTGATGCTACCCGCACGGAACAAGGAATAACCCTTTGAAGCTGGAACTCAAGAACAGCTTGTCGGTGAAGTTGCTCCGGGTCGTGCTCCTGTCGGCATTGATCGTCGGCGTGGTCTTGAGCTGCGCGCAGATCGTTTTCGATGCCTATAAAACACGCCAGGCCGTGGCCAGCGATGCCGAGCGCATCCTCGACATGTTCCGCGACCCCTCCACCCAGGCCGTCTACAGCCTGGACCGGGAAATGGGCATGCAAGTCATCGAAGGCCTGTTCCAGGACGCCGCCGTGCGCCAGGCCTCCATCGGCCATCCCAACGAAGCCATGCTCGCGCAAAAGTCCCGTGAGTTGCAGCATTCAAACAGCCGCTGGCTGACCGACCTGATCCTCGGCAAAGAGCGCACCTTCACCACCCAACTGGTAGGTCGCGGCCCGTACAGCGAATATTACGGCGACCTGAGCATCACCCTCGACACCGCCACCTACGGTCAGGGTTTCATAGTCCTCTCGGTGATCATCTTCATCTCCGGCGTGTTACGCGCCCTGGCCATGGGCCTGGTGCTGTACCTGGTCTACCACTGGCTGCTGACCAAACCGCTGTCGCGAATCATTGAACACCTGACCGAAATCAATCCGGACCGCCCCAGCGCACACAAGATTCCGCTGCTCAAGGGCCACGAAAAGAACGAACTGGGTATCTGGATCAACACCGCCAACCAGTTGCTCGAATCCATCGAACGCAACACTCACCTGCGCCACGAAGCGGAAAACAGCCTGCTGCGCATGGCCCAGTACGACTTCCTCACTGGTCTGCCGAACCGTCAGCAATTGCAGCAGCAACTGGACAAGATCCTGGTCGACGCCGGTAAATTGCAACGTCGGGTTGCGGTGCTGGTAGTGGGTCTGGACGACTTCAAAGGCATCAACGAACAGTTCAGCTATCAGACCGGCGACCAGCTGCTGCTGGCCCTGGCCGATCGCCTGCGCGCTCACAGTGGTCGCCTCGGCGCCCTCGCCCGTCTCGGTGGCGATCAGTTCGCCCTGGTCCAGGCCGATATCGAACAACCTTATGAAGCCGCCGAACTGGCGCAAAGCATTCTCGATGACCTGGAAGCGGCGTTTGCCCTCGATCATCAGGAAATCCGCCTGCGCGCGACCATCGGCATCACCCTGTTTCCCGAGGACGGCGACAGGACCGAGAAACTGCTGCAAAAAGCCGAGCAGACCATGACGCTGGCGAAAACCCGCTCGCGCAACCGTTATCAGTTCTACATCGCCAGCGTCGACACCGAGATGCGCCGCCGCCGGGAACTGGAAAAAGACCTGCGCGACGCCCTGCGCCGGGACCAGTTCTACCTCGTCTACCAACCGCAAATCAGCTACCGCGATCACCGGGTGGTGGGCGTCGAGGCGCTGATTCGCTGGCAGCATCCCGAGCATGGCCTGGTGCCGCCCGACCTGTTCATCCCGTTGGCCGAGCAGAACGGAACCATCATCGCCATCGGCGAATGGGTGCTGGATCAGGCCTGCAAACAACTGCGCGAATGGCATGACCAGGGTTTCATCGACCTGCGCATGGCGGTGAACCTGTCCACGGTGCAACTGCACCACGCCGAGCTGCCGCGGGTGGTCAACAACCTGCTGCAGATGTACCGACTTCCCCCTCGCAGCCTGGAGCTGGAAGTTACCGAAACCGGCCTGATGGAAGACATCAGCACCGCCGCCCAGCATCTGCTGAGCTTGCGTCGCTCCGGTGCATTGATTGCGATCGACGATTTCGGCACCGGTTATTCGTCCTTGAGCTATCTGAAAAGCCTGCCGCTGGACAAGATCAAGATCGACAAGAGCTTTGTGCAGGACCTGCTCGATGACGACGACGATGCCACCATCGTTCGGGCGATCATCCAGCTGGGCAAGAGCCTGGGCATGCAGGTGATTGCCGAAGGCGTGGAAACCGCCGAGCAAGAAGCCTACATCATCTCCGAAGGCTGCCACGAAGGTCAGGGCTATCACTACAGCAAGCCGCTGCCGGCACGGGAATTGAGTGCCTACCTGAAACAGGCACAGCGCAGTAACGCGGCTATTTTGTAGATATCAAAAGATCGCAGCCTCGTTTCACTCGACAGCTGCTACGGGTCCGTGTGCTTCTGTAGCAGCTGTCGAGTGAAACGAGGCTGCGATCTTTTGATCCACGACACAACTCGTGTGAATAAGAAATATTTCCAGCTACAACCCTTTACACATAATGCGAAAGATTTGCATTATGTCGCAGTTTTGCGCACTCGCTGCGCCATACCACCCCCTCTCGAAGCAGGATGTTCGCCATGATTCGTATGCCTCTGGCTACCGCCAGTCTGTTGGCCATCGCTATTTCCCTCGCCGGTTGTGGCGAAGGCAAAGACAAGACCGCCGCTGCGCCTGCGCCGACGCCAGCTGCCAGCACCGCTGCTGCTCCAGCAGCCGCCCCTGCCGCTACCAGCAAAGTCGACGAAGCCGCCGCCAAAGCCGTTGTCGCGCATTACGCCGACATCGTCTTCGCCGTTTACAGCGATGCCGAATCCACCGCGAAAACCCTGCAAACCGCCGTCGACGCCTTCCTCGCCAAGCCGAACGCCGCCACCCTGAAAGCCGCAAAGGCTGCCTGGGTTGCTGCCCGCGTTCCTTACCTGCAGAGCGAAGTGTTCCGCTTCGGCAACACCATCATCGACGACTGGGAAGGTCAGGTGAACGCCTGGCCACTGGACGAAGGCCTGATCGACTACGTCGACAAGTCCTACGAGCACGCACTGGGTAACCCGGGCGCCACGGCCAATATCATCGCCAACGTCCAGGTTCAGGTCGGCGAAGACAAGATCGACGTCAAAGACATCACCCCGGAAAAACTCGCCAGCCTGAACGAGCTGGGCGGTTCCGAGGCCAACGTCGCGACCGGCTACCACGCCATCGAATTTCTGCTCTGGGGCCAGGACCTGAACGGCACCGGCCCTGGCGCCGGCAACCGTCCAGCCTCCGATTACCTGGAAGGCAAAGGCGCCACTAGCGGTCACAACGATCGTCGTCGCGCTTACCTGAAGTCCGTGACCCAGTTGCTGGTCAGCGACCTGGAAGAAATGGTCGGTAACTGGAAGCCGAACGTGGCCGACAACTACCGCGCCACTCTGGAAGCGGAACCGGTTGATACCGGCCTGCGCAAAATGCTGTTCGGCATGGGCAGCCTGTCCCTGGGCGAACTGGCGGGCGAGCGCATGAAGGTTTCCCTGGAAGCCAACTCCCCTGAAGACGAACACGATTGCTTCAGCGACAACACCCATAACTCGCAGTTCTACGATGCCAAGGGCGTTCGTAACGTCTACCTGGGCGAATACACCCGCGTCGACGGCACCAAAATGACCGGCGCCAGCCTGTCGTCCCTGGTGGCCAAGGCCGACCCGGCTGCCGACACCGCGCTCAAAGCCGACCTGGCCGCCACCGAAGCCAAAATGCAGGTCATCGTCGATCACGCCAACAAGGGTGAGCACTACGACCAGCTGATCGCCGCCGGCAACACCGCTGGCAACCAGATCGTCCGTGACGCTATCGCATCCCTGGTCAAGCAGACCGGTTCGATCGAAGCCGCCGCTGGCAAACTGGGCATCACCGACCTGAACCCGGACAACGCTGATCACGAGTTCTGATCAACGCTGGCTGAGTGACTAAAGAGGCGACCTTCGGGTCGCCGATCGTTCCCACGCTCTGCGCTCATCGTTCTACATAACTCTGTTTTCAAGTATTTTTGAAACTCGGAGAAATGGAGAGCGATGATTGAATTGGGCACAGGACGAAATGAAAACCGCCGACTTGGGTGATGGCCGTTTAAATGCCAGGCTCGCCAGCTTTTTAGGACGCCTAGCCGATCATCCCGGCAACAGCATCCCAACTGCTTGTCGAGGGCTGGCAGAAACGACGGCGGCTTATCGATTTCTTGATAATGAGAAAGTCACGTTCCAGAAGGTGTTGCGGCCCCATCAGGACGCGACCCTGCAACGGATGCAAAACAGTCCCGTGGTGCTGTTGGCGCAAGACACGACCGAGATGGACAAATGGGTCAATCTCGGTCCCAAAGGGATGGGCACGATCAAGGCGCAGAAGAAGTTTTCTCGACGTCTGCACCCAACTATTGCCTTTACCCCCGAACGTATTTGTCTGGGCGTCGTCGATGCTCAGTGGTGGAGCCGCGATAAACCAAGCCCCCGCCATGAGCGCCGAGATAAAGGGATTGATGAGAAAGAGAGTCAGCGCTGGATTGACAGTTATCAAACCAGTTGCGCGATTCAGGGGCAGCTACCGCAGACCTTGGTGGTCAACCTCGCCGATGCTGAGGGTGATCTGTACGAATGGTTTATTGATTATCAGCAATTCGCTCCAGACACGCAGGCCCAATGGATCGTGCGGGCGGCTCAAGACAGGCGCTTGTCAGGGCCTGACAACGGGAAGTTGTGGTCGGTACTGGATCAGGCACCCTCTTTGGGAACACTCAAGGTTGAAGTCAAAGCGCGCGTCCAACGCCCCGCCCGGCTGGCTGATGTCACATTGCGCGCAGCAACCGTGACCCTGCGCGCCCCCGACAGGTCGGGTTATAAATTGCCCAGTGTCTCGATCAATGCTGTTTTGGCCCGTGAAGAAAACGCCATAGACGGCGTTGAGCCTCTGGAGTGGATGCTGTTGACCAGTCTACCGGTCACCCGCCTGGAACAGGCGAGCACCGTGGTTGAATGGTACGGGGTACGCTGGTCTATCGAAGTGTTTTTCAATGTGCTGAAGAATGGCTGTCAGGTCAGTCGATTGCAGCTGGAAACCGAGGAACGGTTGTTACCCTGCATTGGTTTGTACTTGATCACGACATGGCGCGTGCTTTACGGCCTGATGCTGGGACGTGCTTGTCCGGATTTAAGCTGCGAGATGGTGTTTGAGGCTTCGGAGTGGAAAGCGGCCTATATCGTGGTCAAACGGTGTCAACCGCCCTCTGCACCTCCTTCTTTGGGCGAGATGGTTTTACTGGTCACAAGCCTGGGAGGTTACTTAGGGCGCAAAAATGACGGACCTCCCGGTCCTAAAGCCATGTGGATAGGGATGCAACGAATACGTGAGTTTGTTATCGCATTAGAAGCCCAGCGTGCGCTCATCGAGAGTTGTGTAGAACGATGAGCGCTCTGCGTGGGAATGCCTCAACGGACGTTCCGCGTTCGGCGTTTGATGTGACGCAGAGCGTCACGGGCTGCATTCCCACGCAGAGCGTGGGAACGATCAACTGATGCACATCAACCAAACGATAATTCCTCTTATTCAATCTCCCCTGCCCTGTTAGACTTTGCGCCCTTGTTTTGCTCGTCTTGCAGGATGTCTGATGCCCTCGCTGCTTCTTCGCTTGTCCGCACTGTTTCTGGCCCTGGGCCTGAGTGCCTGCGATGACGCCCCGCGTTTTACCAAGGCCGAACCCGGTGAAGCCCGGTCCGGTGGCGCAGCGACCGTGCGCAAGACCGATCAGAATTCCTTCTCCCTGCCCTCCGCGAACCTGTCGCCGTCTCGGCGCGTGGATTTCAGCGTCGGCAACAGCTTCTTCCGCAACCCCTGGGTGATCGCCCCCTCGACCACCACCGCCCGGGACGGCCTCGGTCCCCTGTTCAATACCAACGCCTGTCAGGGCTGCCACATCAAGGACGGCCGCGGTCATCCGCCGACGCCCGATGCAGTGAACGCGGTATCGATGCTGGTGCGCCTGTCGATCCCGGACGCGCCTGCCTATGCCAAAGTCATCGAGCAGCTCGGCGTGGTCCCCGAGCCGGTCTACGGCGGTCAGTTCCAGGACATGGCCGTGCCCGGCGTGACCCCGGAAGGCAAAGTACGCGTCGATTACACGCCCGTGCCGGTCCGTTTCAAGGACGGCACCGAAATCGAGTTACGCAAGCCCAGCCTGAACATTACCCAGCTGGGTTACGGCCCGATGCACCCCGACACCCGTTTCTCGGCGCGCGTGGCCCCGCCGATGATTGGCCTGGGCTTGCTCGAAGCCATCCCCGACGAGGCGATCCTGGCCAACGCCGAAGCTCAGGCCAAGGATAAAAACGGCATCGCCGGACGTCCGAACCGGGTCTGGGACGACACGCAGCAGAAGACCGTTCTCGGCCGCTTCGGCTGGAAAGCCGGGCAACCGAACCTCAATCAACAGAACGTTCACGCGTTTTCCGGCGACATGGGCCTGACCACCAGCCTGAGGCCCATCGACGACTGCACCGACGCGCAAACCGCGTGCAAACAGGCGCCGAACGGCAACGGCCCGAATGGCGAGCCGGAAGTCAGCGATAACATCCTGCGCCTGGTGCTGTTCTACAGCCGCAACCTGGCTGTACCGGCCCGGCGCGACGTCAACGCGCCCGAAGTGCTGGCCGGCAAGAACCTGTTTTTCCAGGCCGGATGCCAATCCTGTCACACACCGAAATACACCACCGCCGCCAACGCCGCCGAACCTGAATTGGCGAATCAAGTGATTCGCCCTTACAGCGATCTGCTGCTGCACGACATGGGCGACGGTCTGGCCGACAACCGCAGCGAATTCCAGGCCAGTGGCCGCGACTGGCGCACCCCGCCGTTGTGGGGCATCGGCCTGACGCAGGCGGTCAGTGGGCACACCCAGTTCTTGCATGACGGCCGCGCGCGCAATCTGCTTGAAGCCGTGCTCTGGCATGGCGGCGAAGCGCAAGCGGCCCAGCAACAGGTTTTGTCTTTCAATGCCGAGCAGCGCGCTGCGTTGCTGGCGTTTTTGAATTCCCTTTAATACGTATTCCATAGCGGGAGCCCGACATGTTCCGTCCCAAATTGTTGTTCACCAGCCTTGCCGCACTCGCCCTCGGCGCTTGCTCGCCACAGGACCCGCAAGCCGTTACCTCGGCCGCCATCGCCAAATCGGTGATCCTGCCGACCTACACCCGTTGGGTTGAAGCCGACCGCCAATTGGCCGTCAGTGCGCTCGCCTACTGCGAAGGCAAGGAAAACCTCGACACCGCCCGCGCCGACTTCCTGCACGCACAGAAAGCCTGGGCCGAGTTGCAACCGCTGCTGATCGGGCCGCTGGCCGAAGGCAATCGCGCCTGGCAGGTGCAGTTCTGGCCGGACAAGAAAAACCTGGTCGGCCGTCAGGTCGAGCAGCTGGTCACCGCGCAGCCGCAGATCGATGCCGCCGCCCTGGCCAAGTCCAGCGTCGTGGTGCAAGGCCTCTCGGCCTATGAATACATTCTGTTCGACAGCAAGCCGGACGTGGCCAACGACGCGCAAAAAGCCAAGTACTGCCCACTGCTGAAGGCGATTGGCGAGCGTCAGAAACTGCTGGCCGAAGAGATTCTGCAAAGCTGGAACAACACCGACGGCATGCTCGCGCAGATGAGCAAATTCCCCAACCAGCGCTACGCCGACTCCCACGAGGCCATCGCCGATCTGCTGCGTGTGCAGGTCACCGCCCTCGACACTTTGAAGAAAAAACTCGGCACGCCGATGGGCCGCCAGAGCAAGGGCGTACCGCAACCGTTCCAGGCCGATGCATGGCGCAGCCAGTCGTCCCTGACGGGCCTTGAAGCCAGCCTCGCCGCCGCCAAAACCGTGTGGGAAGGCGTCGACAACAAAGGCCTGCGCGGCCTGTTGCCAAGCGAGCAGAAACCGTTGGCCGACAAGATCGATGCCGCTTACGCCGCGTCCCTGAAACTGTTCGCCAGCAATCAGCGTCCGCTGACCGAGATGCTCAACGACGATGCCGGTCGCCAGCAACTCAACGATATCTACGACAGCCTCAACGTCGTCCATCGCCTGCACGAAGGCGAACTGGCCAAGGCGCTGGGCATCCAACTGGGCTTCAACGCCAACGACGGTGACTGATGAGGGCGAGTGCCATGCTGCGACGTCAGGCTCTGACTTTAGGTAGTTTGCTGCTGGGAGCAGTGACACTGGGCGGCTGGACGCTGTTCAAGCAAAAGGACAAAAGCCCGCTGCTGCTTTCGGCGCGGGACGATGGCGACGGCAAGCATTACGCCGTCGGTTATCGGCTGGACGGCACCCGGGTGTTTGCCACCCAGGTCGGCCAGCGTTGCCACGACATCATCAACCACCCGACGCTGCCGATCGCACTGTTCATCGCCCGCCGCCCAGGCACCGAGAGTTACCTGATCGACCTGCGCGACGGCGCGCTGCTGCAAACCGTGGTTTCGTTGCCGAACCGGCATTTCTACGGTCACGCGGTGATTCACAAGAGCGGCGACTGGCTGTACGCCACCGAAAACGACACCTCCGATCCGGGTTGCGGATTGTTGGGCGTGTATAAGTTCGAAGGTGAACGGCTGGTGCACAGCGGCGAGATTTCCACCCATGGCATCGGCCCGCATCAGGTGTCGTGGATGCCGGATGGCGAGACGCTGGTGGTGGCCAACGGCGGCATTCGCACCGAGGCGGAAAGCCGGGTCGAGATGAACCTCAATGCCATGGAGCCGAGCCTGGTGTTGATGCAACGCGACGGCACCCTGCTGAGCAAGGAAACCCTCGCCCAGCAGATGAACAGCGTACGGCATTTGGGAATCGCCAGCGACGGCACCATCGTCGCCGGTCAGCAGTTCATGGGACCGTCCCACGAGTCTTCGGAACTGCTGGCGATCAAACGTCCCGGGCAACCGTTCGTGGCGTTTCCGGTGCCCGAGCATCAGTTGCAGGCGATGGGGCATTACACCGCCAGCGTTGCGGTCCACAGTGAGTTGCGGCTGATCGCGTTGACCGCGCCACGGGGCAACCGCTTTTTTATCTGGGACATGGACAGCGGCGAAGTGCGACTGGATGCGCCGCTTCCCGATTGCGCCGGGGTGGGTGCGGTGGCGGATGGGTTTGTCGTGACGTCGGGTCAGGGACGCTGCCGGTACTACGATTGCCGCCAGACAAATCTGGTTGCAAAACCGCTCGATCTTCCCGCAGGGCTCTGGGACAACCACCTGCACCTCATCTGACTCCCCCGCCCCTTGTAGGAGCGAAGCTTGCTCGCGAAAGCGGTATGTCGGCCAACTTAAATGCTGACTGATACACCGCTTTCGCGAGCAAGCTTCGCTCCTACAGGTTTTGCGCCATCCTGTAATAAGTGGCAGTTGGATTCACCGCCACACTCGGAGTAATGTGCCCCACTGTCTCACCTGATTTTCTCCAAGGAAGTGGAAATATGCTGCGTCGCCGCATGCTGATCATGTTGGGTGTTGTTCTGCTGATCGTGCTGGTCCTGGCCGGTTACAAAGCCTTCTCCATCTACACGATGATCCAAGGCTTTTCCGCGCCGAAACCGCCGATCAGTGTCGCCGCGGCTACTGCCGCCGAACGCCCGTGGCAAGCCCGCCTGCCAAGCGTCGGCACCCTCAAGGCGCTGCAAGGGGTCGACCTGAGCCTGGAGATTGCCGGCACCGTCATGGATGTGCAGTTCGAGTCCGGGCAGCAGGTCAAGGCCGGCCAGCCGATCGTGCAGCTCGACAGCGGCGTGGAAAAGGCGTTGCTGGAAACCGCGATGGCGGACCTCGGGCTGTCGACAGTGAATTACAACCGCGGCAGCCAACTGGTGGGCAGCCAGGCGATCTCCAAAGGTGAGTTCGACCGACTCACGGCGATCATGAAAAAGGATCAGGCCACGGTTAACCAGCTCAAGGCATCGCTGGCGAAAAAGCGCATTCTCGCCCCGTTCAGCGGCACCATCGGTATTCGTCAGGTCGATGTCGGCGACTACGTCGCCAGCGGCACCATGATCGCCACCCTGCAAGACATCAGCAGCCTCTACGTCGATTTCTTTGTGCCCGAGCAGTCGGTGCCGAAGATCGGCGTCGGCCAGTCGGTGCAGATCATAGTCTCGGCCTACCCGACACAGACCTTCCCCGGCACCATCAGCGCAATCAACCCGAAAGTCGAAAACAGCACCCGCAACGTGCAGGTCCGCGCGACCCTGGCCAACCCTGACGGCAAACTGCTGCCGGGCATGTTCGCCAGCCTGCAAGTGATGCTGCCCGACCCGCAGCTGCGCATCGTCGTGCCGGAAAGCGCGATCACGTACACGCTGTACGGCAACTCGCTCTACGTCGTCGCGCAGAAAAAAGCCGAAGACGGCAGCCTCGAAAAAGACGACAACGGCCAGCCGATCCTGATCGCCGAACGGCGTTTCATCGAAACCGGCGAGCGCCGCGACGGGCTGGTGATGATTACCAAAGGCGTGCAGAACGGCGAAAAAGTGGTCACGGCCGGTCAGATCAAACTGGACAACGGCGCACACATTGCCATCAGCGACGACAAGACCCTAGCCGAGAAGAGCAGCCAGCCTCGCGCTGACTGATCAAGGAATCCACATGGCTTTTACCGACCCGTTCATCCGCCGCCCGGTGCTCGCCACCGTGGTCAGCCTGTTGATTGTGCTGCTGGGCTTCCAGGCCTGGAGCAAGCTGCCGCTGCGCCAATACCCGCAAATGGAAAACGCCCTGATCACGGTGACCACGGCATACCCCGGGGCCAACGCCGAAACCATTCAGGGCTACATCACCCAACCGATGCAGCAAAGCCTGGCCAGCGCCGAGGGTATCGATTACATGACTTCGGTCAGTCGCCAGAACTTCTCGGTGATCTCAATCTACGCGCGCATTGGCGCCAACAGCGACCGCTTGTTCACCGAACTGCTGGCCAAGGCCAACGAGGTGAAGAACCAGCTGCCTCAGGACGCCGAAGACCCGGTGCTGAGCAAGGAAGCCGCCGATGCCTCGGCGCTCATGTACATCAGTTTCTTCAGCAAGGAACTGAGCAACCCGCAGATTACCGACTACCTGTCGCGGGTCATCCAGCCGAAACTGGCGACCTTGCCGGGCATGGCTGAAGCCGAGATTCTCGGCAACCAGGTGTTCGCCATGCGCCTGTGGCTGGACCCGGTGAAGCTGGCCGGTTTCGGCCTCAGCGCCAGCGACGTGACCAACGCGGTGCGCCAGTACAACTTCCTCTCCGCCGCCGGTGAAGTGAAAGGCGAGTACGTCGTTACCAGCATCAACGCCAACACCGAACTGAAATCCGCTGAAGCGTTTGCCGCGATTCCACTCAAGGTCGATGGCGACAGTCGCGTGCTGCTCAGCGATGTCGCGCGAGTCGAGATGGGCGCGGAAAACTACGATTCCATCAGTTCCTTTGGTGGCACCCCCTCGGTGTACATCGGCATCAAGGCCACGCCGGGCGCCAACCCGCTGGACGTGATTAAGGAAGTGCGCAAGATCATGCCGGACCTGGAAGCCCAGCTGCCGCCGAACCTCAAGGGTGAAATCGCCTACGACGCCACGCTGTTCATCCAGGCCTCGATCGACGAAGTGGTGAAAACCCTCTTCGAAGCCGTGCTGATCGTGATCGTGGTGGTGTTTCTGTTTCTCGGGGCGCTGCGTTCGGTGGTGATCCCGGTGGTGACCATTCCGCTGTCGATGATCGGCGTGATGTTCTTCATGCAGATGATGGGGTACTCGATCAACTTGCTCACTCTGCTGGCGATGGTGCTGGCCATCGGGCTGGTGGTGGACGATGCCATTGTGGTGGTGGAAAACATTCACCGGCACATCGAGGAAGGCAAGACGCCGCTGGATGCGGCCCTCGAGGGCGCCCGGGAGATTGCCATGCCGGTGGTCTCGATGACCATCACCCTCGCGGCCGTGTATGCACCCATCGGCTTCCTGACCGGGCTCACGGGGGCGCTGTTCAAGGAGTTCGCCCTTACGCTGGCCGGCGCGGTGGTAATTTCTGGCGTGGTCGCACTGACCCTGTCGCCGATGATGTGCGCCCTGCTCCTGCGCCACGATGAAAACCCGAGCGGTCTGGCCCATCGCCTGGACCTGATTTTCGAAGGCCTCAAGCGCCGATACCAAAGCATGCTCCACGGCACCCTCAACACCCGGCCGGTGGTGCTGGTGTTTGCGGTGATCGTGCTGTGCCTGATTCCGGTACTACTCAAGTTCACCAAGTCGGAACTCGCTCCCGACGAGGATCAGGGCATCATTTTCATGTTGGCCAACGCCCCGCAACCGGCCAACCTCGACTACCTGAACACCTACACCGACGAATTCATCACGATTTTCAAGGAGTTTCCCGAGTACTACTCCTCGTTCCAGATCAATGGATTCAGCGGCGTGCAATCGGGGATTGGTGGTTTCCTGCTCAAGCCGTGGAACGAACGCGACCGCACGCAGATGGCAATCCTGCCCGAGGTCCAGCGCAAACTGGAGAGCATCTCGGGTTTGCAGATCTTCGGCTTCAACCTGCCCTCCCTGCCCGGCACTGGCGAAGGGTTGCCGTTTCAGTTCGTCATCAACACGGCCAACGATTACGAAGCGCTGCTGCAAGTGATGGACCGGGTGAAAAAACGGGCGATGGAGTCCGGCAAGTTCGCCTTCGTCGACGTCGACCTGGCCTTCGACAAACCCGAAGTGGTCGTGGATATCGACCGTGCCAAGGCCGCACAGATGGGCGTGTCCATGCAGGACCTCGGTGGAACACTGGCGACGTTGCTGGGACAGGCGGAGATCAACCGTTTCACCATTGAGGGTCGCAGCTACAAAGTCATCGCTCAGGTCGAACGACCTTTCCGGGACAACCCGGACTGGTTGAACAACTATTACGTGAAGAACACCCAAGGCGAACTGCTGGCCCTGTCGACCCTGATCACCGTTTCCGACCGCGCGCGTCCACGGCAGTTGAACCAGTTCCAGCAACTCAACTCGGCGATCCTGTCCGGGGTGCCGCTGGTCAGCATGGGTGAAGCCATCGACACCGTGCGGCAGATCACGCTGGAAGAAGCGCCGGCCGGTTTCGCCATGGATTACGCCGGCGCGTCGCGGCAATACGTTCAGGAAGGCAGCGCGCTGTGGGTGACCTTCGCCCTGGCACTGGCGATCATTTTTCTGGTGCTGGCGGCCCAGTTCGAAAGCTTCCGCGATCCGCTGGTAATTCTGGTGACCGTGCCGCTGTCGATCTGCGGCGCGTTGATTCCGCTGTTCCTGGGTTGGTCGAGCATGAACATTTATACCCAGGTGGGGTTAGTGACCTTGATCGGCCTGATCAGCAAGCACGGCATTCTGATCGTCGAGTTCGCCAATCAGCTGCGTAAAGAGAAAGGCCTGACCCCACGCGAGGCGGTGGAAGAAGCGGCGGCGATTCGGCTGCGTCCGGTGTTGATGACCACGGCGGCAATGGTGTTCGGCATGGTGCCGTTGATCATCGCCACGGGCGCGGGGGCGGTCAGCCGGTTCGATATCGGGATGGTGATCGCCACAGGGATGTCGATCGGGACGCTCTTCACATTGTTCGTGCTGCCTTGCATCTACACCTTGCTGGCCAAACCCGACTCTAAAGCGAACCCATAACCCCTGTGGGAGTGAGCCGGCTCCGGGCGGCGTTCCGACGATAGCGGTCCGCTATTCAGCATTGTGTTGAATGACACACCGCCATCGCCAGCAGGCTTGCTCCCACACTGGACGGTGTGGGGATTGAAATTCGGGCACAAAAAAAGGCCTCGCATTTTGGCGAGGCCTTTTATTTGGGCTTCAATCTGTTCAACTCTGTGGCCTCATTCCTTGAGAAAGTCCGAACATGAACAGCAATAAATCATGATCGGGTTGGGATGCCACGGATGCCCTGGCAACCCGTGGCAACGGACAGTGAGCATCAGCGCTCACTGAACTGAGGACTTGCGTGCGGGGCTGCTCCCACGCCGCCACCGCCAATGAAGCAACTGCCAAGGCTCCTATCAAAAAAACACCTCGCGCAATTTCTAGTTTCATTGCTATAAACCTTTGATAGCGCTGCCAAACGCCGTCTCATAAAAATAGACGAGTTTGCGCCAGTCTGTCGTGCTGAACGACGAGTGGCGACGCAGTTGCTTCAGGTCATGGGCGGCCGCGCGATAGGCGGTCAAACGCTGTCGGCACTTCTCCAGGTCGATCAAGGCAATCTCGACCTTGGCCGAGTCGTCTTCGCCGGTAACCCGCACGAATACGTGCTTGATATAGATGCAGCTGTGCTGCCAACGGCCCTTGTGCATGCGGGCCAGATTGTCGGCCAGTTCCTTCAAGACGCGATCATGCACCACCTCGCCGTGGCGCTCGCGACCGCCGCCGGCGTACCAGTGTTCGAGCTCCTCAAAGCCGTCCAGCGACTTGGTCACCAGCAATGCGCGCCATTTGTGCACGGGGTCGCGTTGTGCGCCGCAGAAAACGATTTCCGGAACTCGCACATCAAGCGCGCGCAGGCCAATGAGCGCATCCTGCTCGCGCAACACGGTCGGGCGGCCGAACGGGTGCTGCCAGCTGCGATAGATATGCCCGGTCTGCCGCTTGGCGTAGAGCAGCTGGCCATCACTGCCCATGACACGCTCCACGCCACTTTCTCCACCGCGACGGACGTTGGGTTCTTCTACCCATTCACCGCGCTGATTCCAGAAATAGTCGAAGCGGTCCTGAGAAGCGACATCCGTTTCTGCTGCACATTGCACTGCCATCCTGTTACCTCTTGCGTAATACGTAAACTCGCCACATGGCATAGAGCGGTAAAAAGTCCAGTTGTTCCTGAATACGGAACCCCGCTTGCTCGAACTCCTTTTCTACCGTGGCCGCCGGTAACACAAATCGGTTTTGGTAACCTTCCTGCCCACGCCGCTGCTCTAAGCGTTTGCGTTTCCAGGCTTTGAAATTGCCGTCCACCCACAACGAGAGGATCACGCTGTCACGCGTGACTCGTTCAAATTCGCGCAGGATGGCCAGTCGATGCTCGGCTTCACCGATGTGATGCAGCAAACGCATGCAGAAAATGCTGTCGACGGCGTTGTCGGGTAAGGCGATGTCGAATGCAGAAGTGTGCAAGGGCTGCACCCGTTTCACCACGTCGGCAGGTTGCGCCTGGGTGGCAATCTTCAGCATTGACTCGGAGTTGTCGGCCCCGATGATCGCGCGGTTGGCCTTTTCCGCCAGCAATGGCCAGAAACGCCCCGCACCGCAAGGCAAATCAAGGACCAGCCCAGGCTCACCGACCAGCGCCAACGCCTTTCGCGCCAACTGCTCGTCCCGCCAGTGGGACAGTCGACGGCCGAGGCCATCCTGATGCTTTCGCAAGTATCGTTGAGCGTGTTGATCGTCGTATTTTTCGGAAAAATCCAGTTTGATCGGGCCGTCCATCATCAAGGTCTCCTGTACTTCTGATGACATCTACCTTAGGTAGCGTAGTGTCAGCGTCAGGTCATACCTTTGTGAAAAAATTGTTATGTAAACGCGCAATTATTTCAAGGTTTTTCAGAGTGTAGTCTTGGCTCGACGTCTCGATTTCTGAGCACCGCTATCCTTGACTCAACGCCACTTCAAAACGACAGCCATTGGGCTCCATGTTGGTCAGGCTGACGTTCCAGCCCTGGTTCTCACAGATCCGTTGCACCAGTGACAGCCCAAGACCCAGCCCCTCGCCGCGCTTTTCGCTGCCGCGCACGAAAGGTTCGAACATCGCCTCGCGTTTTTCCTCGGGAATGCCCACACCGCTGTCCTCAACCGTGAACCCCGTGTCCGTGAGGGTCAAGCGGATGAAACCGTGTTCGGTGTAATGCAGTGCGTTACGCAACAGGTTGCCCATCACGGCGTGCAAGAGGGTTGCGTTGTAGCACGTGCCCAGTGGATTGCCCGGCTCGAAGATCAAATTCAGGCCCTTGGCTTCAATCGGTTCGCGCCACTGGTTGAGCAGCCCGTCGGCGATCTGACTCAGCGTCTGCTGCGGCGCGATGCTGGCGTCTTCTCGTTGGGTTCGGGCCAACATCAGAAACGTTTGCACCAACTCGCGCATCTCTGCGCACGCACGGGCGATTCGCTCGACCTGGGCACGGCCGCGCTGGTCGATACCGGGGTTTTCCAGGAGCAGCTCACAGGAACTGGCCAGCACCATCAACGGTGTGCGCAGTTCGTGGCTGACGTCACTGGTAAACAATCGCTCACGGGTCAACGCCTGTCGCAGACGCCCAAGGGTGGCGTCGAAGGCAACGGCCAGCTCGCCCACTTCATCGGCGGCATAATCCGGTGCCAAAGGCGGCGCCAGCCCCAGCAATTGATCGCGATGACGCACTTGGCGGGCCAGCCGCACCACCGGCGCCATCACTTTGCGCGCCAGGACCCAGCCGAGAAAGACCGCCAGGGCCAGGCTCAGCACGAAGCCCACCAGCACCACGGCAAACAGCACCCGCTCACGCTCCTCGAAATCGCTTTGGTCCTGCAGCAATACGTACCGCCGGCCATCGACGATTTCGACCATCGCGTGATACGACAGTTGCTCGCGAAAGACCTCGTGGAAACCGGAGTCCAGGTGCCGCAAATCCTTGGGCAACTCGAAGTCCCCCGGCCCGCCGCTGAAATAGAACAGCTGGTCCGGCTCGGGGCGATGGCTCCAGTCCGAGACGCTGTCCATCAGCAACAGACGCTGCAAATCGCCACCCAGCCCGGCCGAAATCAGCTTTTCTTCCACCAGGTGAACGGTCGCCACGATGCCCATGGCGAAGGCGCCCGCCACCAGTGCGCTCATCAACGCAAAAGCGATGATGATCCGCTGGGCAAGGCTCTGCTTAAACTCCATCTCGGCCCTCGGCCAAGCGATAGCCCACACCGTGCACGGTGTGCAGCAAAGGCTTGGCGAATGGCTTGTCGATCACCTGACGCAGTTGATGGACGTGACTGCGCAGGCTGTCGCTGTCCGGGCAGTCATCGCCCCACAGGGCCTCTTCGAGAATTTCGCGGCGCAGTACATGCGGGCTTTTCTGCATCAGCACCGCCAGCAACTTCAGGCCGACCGGGTTGAGTTTCAGCAGACGACCTTCGCGGGTCACCTCCAGGGTGTCGAGGTCGTAGCTCAAATCGCCAACCTGCAAGGCTCGACGACCGCCACCCTGGGCACGACGCATGACCGCCTCGATGCGCGCCGCCAGTTCGGACAGGGCGAACGGCTTGATCAGGTAGTCATCGGCACCGGACTTGAAACCTTGCAGCCGGTCATCCAGCTGATCGCGCGCGGTGAGCATGATCACCGGCGTGTCACGACGGGCGTCTTCGCGCAGGCGTTTGCACAGGGTGTAGCCGTCGATGCCGGGCAACATGATGTCGAGCACGATCAAGTCGTAGTGCTCGGTGGCCGCCAGGTGCAGGCCCGACAAACCGTCCTGCGCGCAATCCACGGTGTAGCCTTTGAGCCCCAGGTAATCGGCCAGATTGGCCAGGATATCGCGGTTGTCTTCAACCAATAAAATTCGCATGGGCACCTCCTCCGTACACAGTAACGGCCGTCATGGCCCGCGCAGCTTAAGGCCAAGTGTGGCTCAGGGCTAGGACTGCGTGCAGTTGTAAATCCGATTGAAAAAGCCGATGACGGCTTAACAAGTTTTTCACTATCGATTCACACGCTGACGACAGCACCGGGCTCAGACTCCGCGCGGATGCGCTCTCCAGACCCCTTCACCGACCAAGGAATTGCCATGGCTTCGACCGCTGCCCGCCCCGCTTCCAGACCACTCAACTTTTGGGTGTGCCTGGGCGTACCTGCCACTGCGGCGATCATTCTGCTGCTGCTCGAATTGACGTCCCTGGACATGAACCTGGCCAAACTGTTCTACGACCCGGTCGCCGGGGATTTCATCGGGCGCCACAGTTACTTCCTTGAAAACATTCTGCATGACCGCGCCAAGCAAGTGGTCATCGCGTTTTCGGTGTTTGCCATCTTCGGCTTCATGGGCACCTTTTTCGTGGACAGGCTCAAACCGTTCAAACGGGAACTGGGCTGCCTGGTGTTGTCTCTGGCGCTGGCGACCTCGTTCGTGACGCCGGTCAAAGCGGTGACGGCGGTGCAATGCCCGTGGAGTCTCGAGCAATTCGGCGGCCACGAAACCTACAGCGAACTGCTCAGCCCGCGCCCGCCCACCGACAAGCCTGGCCGCTGCTGGCCTGGGGGTCATGCGGCAACCGGGTTTACGCTGTTTGCGCTGTTCTTTGTACTGCGTGACCGGCGTCCGCGTCTGGCGCGCCAGGCGTTTGTGATTGCGTTTGCACTCGGGACGGTGTTTTCCGTGAGCCGGATGATGCAGGGGGCGCACTTCTTTTCGCATAACGTGTGGACGGCGATTTTTTGCTGGTTGATTTGTCTGGGGTCGTATTACTACATCCTGTACCGACCGGAAGCGAAGGCAGATCAGGTTAGCAAGGCAGAACCGGTCGGCGTTTGAACTGACGCCTTCGCGGGCAAGCCTCGCTCCTACAAGAGCGTGGCGCACCGTTAGCAGTAGGAGCGAGGCTTGCCCGCGAAGAGGCCCTCACAAACAACACATCTTTGCGACGGGCAATAAAAAACCCCGCTGGCTCATCGCCGGCGGGGTTTTTACGTACGGGGTAAGGCTGGCTTACATCATGCCGCCCATGCCGCCCATACCGCCCATGTCTGGCATGCCGCCGCCAGCTGGTTTGTCGTCCGGAGCATCAGCGATCATGGCTTCGGTGGTCAGCATCAAGCCACCAATGGACGCCGCAGCCTGCAGAGCAGAGCGAGTCACTTTGGTAGGGTCGAGGATGCCCATTTCGATCATGTCGCCGTATTCGCCGGTAGCAGCGTTGTAACCGAAGTTACCCGAACCTTGCTTGACCTTGTCGACGACTACGCTTGGCTCGTCGCCGGAGTTGGCAACGATCTGACGCAGTGGCGATTCGATAGCGCGACGCAGTACAGCAATACCGACGTTCTGATCAGCGTTGTCGCCTTTCAGTTCGCTGATGGCTTGCAGAGCGCGAATCAGCGCTACGCCACCGCCAGGTACCACGCCTTCTTCAACGGCTGCACGAGTAGCGTGCAGGGCGTCTTCAACGCGGGCTTTCTTCTCTTTCATTTCAACTTCGGAACCAGCGCCAACCTTGATCACTGCAACGCCGCCGGACAGCTTGGCCAGACGCTCTTGCAGTTTTTCACGGTCGTAGTCGGACGAAGTGTCGGCCACTTGCTGACGGATTTGCAGAACGCGAGCCTGGATATCAGCTTCAACGCCGGCGCCGTCGATGACGGTGGTGTTTTCTTTGGTTACGGCTACGCGCTTGGCATTACCCAGGTGTTCCAGGGTAGCGCTTTCCAGGCTCAGACCGATCTCTTCGGAGATAACGGTACCGCCGGTCAGGACAGCGATGTCCTGCAGCATGGCCTTGCGACGGTCACCAAAGCCTGGAGCCTTGACGGCAACCACTTTGACGATACCGCGCATGTTGTTCACAACCAGAGTCGCCAGGGCTTCGCCTTCAACGTCTTCGCTCACGATCAACAGTGGACGACCTGCTTTGGCAACGGCTTCCAGTACTGGCAGCAGTTCACGGATGTTCGAGATTTTCTTGTCGACCAGCAGGATCAGCGGACCGTCCAGCTCGGCAGTCATGGTCTCTGGCTTGTTGACGAAGTACGGGGACAGGTAACCACGGTCGAACTGCATGCCTTCGACAACCGACAGTTCGTTTTCCAGGCCCGAGCCTTCTTCAACGGTGATCACGCCTTCTTTACCGACTTTTTCCATGGCTTCGGCAATGATGTCGCCGATGGAGTTGTCGGAGTTGGCCGAGATGGTGCCGACCTGAGCGATTGCCTTGGTGTCAGCGCAAGGCTTGGACAGGGCTTTCAGCTCTTTGACGATGGCGATGGTCGCTTTGTCGATGCCGCGCTTGAGGTCCATCGGGTTCATGCCGGCAGCGACGGCTTTCAGGCCTTCGTTGACGATCGACTGAGCCAGAACGGTGGCGGTGGTGGTGCCGTCGCCTGCGTCATCGTTGGCACGGGAGGCAACGTCTTTGACCAGCTGCGCGCCCATGTTTTCGAAGCGATCTTTCAGCTCGATTTCTTTTGCTACGGAAACGCCATCCTTGGTGATGGTCGGAGCGCCGAAGCTCTTCTCGATGATCACGTTACGGCCTTTAGGGCCCAGGGTCGCTTTTACTGCGTCAGCCAGGACGTTGACACCGGCGAGCATTTTCTTACGGGCGGAATCGCCGAATTTAACTTCTTTAGCAGCCATGATCGATATTCCTTAAATACTTTGTAGTAGCGGGAAAATGAGCGGGGAATCAGCCTTCGACGACAGCGAGGATTTCGCTTTCGCCGATGACCAGCAGGTCTTCGCCGTCAACTTTCACAGTGTTGCTGCCGGAGTAAGGGCCGAACACAACCTTGTCACCCACTTTCACGGACAGCGCACGCACTTCACCGTTGTCCAGAACTTTGCCTGGGCCTACAGCGAGGACTTCGCCCTGGTTTGGCTTTTCAGCAGCCGAACCTGGCAGGACGATACCGCCAGCGGTTTTCTTTTCTTCTTCGCTGCGACGGACGACGACGCGGTCATGCAGAGGACGAAGCTTCATTGTCGATCTCTCCTAATTGTGGTTTTCATCGGCCGGTGTATTCCCGGCGGGTTTAACAAATCCGGCGGTGCCGGGTGCGGTTCGTCAAGCGAACCGCGGAAGTCTGTCTGGCATGATCGCCAGAAACCTTGCGGTGACCGTTACATAAGGGCGCATAAGCTTATTACAAGGGCGGGGATTGAAATTTTTTGCATCAATGGCCCTGAAAACGAACACGACACCCGAAGGTGCCGTGCAGCTGAAACGCTTTACTTGGAATCGCGGTGTTCGAACTCGCCTTCGATCACGTTGGGCTCACGGCCCAGCGGCGCGCGTTGAGCAGGACCGCTACCTGGCTGAAGATCGTCGGCGAACGCACGCTGACGGATCGCCGCCTCTTCGGCGCGCTGGCGCATTTTATTGGCCAGCAATCGACGGGAGATCGGCAGCAGCATGATCAGACCCAGAACATCAGTAACGAAGCCCGGCAGGATCAACAGACCGCCCGCCAGGGCCAGCATCAAACCTTCCAGCATGGTCTGGGCCGGCAGCTCGCCGCGGTTCAGGCTTTCACGAGCACGCAACGCGGTGGCCAGACCGGCGATACGCAGCACGAAAACGCCGAGCATCGAGCCGAGAATGATCAGCAGCAGGGCCGGGAAAAACCCGATGGCCCCGCTGACCTTGACGAATACGAACAGCTCCAACACCGGAAACAGTACAAAGAGCAATAAAAAAGGGCGCATCAAATGGTTCCTCAACGCAAGAATGCCTTGCCAGTCTTCCCTAGATGACGTCGCCGTTTCGTGAATTCAAGCATCGGCCACTTCATTTTTCGGCCAATGCTCGGCGTGAGCCAGGAAAACCAAGGCTTCCCGCACTTGTGTCGGCGTATTACAAGGCGCTTGAAACGGTAGCCAATACAGGGCCTGACCTATGCGCAGGTGCATGCCTTCGGTGTCGATGCCCGCCAGTTGCGCCGGCTCGGTTTTCGGCAGCCCCGCCAGTTCGACGTAGTGAGCGATGGCTTTGGCGTGATCGGCATTCATGTGCTCGACCATGCTCAGTTCGGCCTTGCCGGCGAACGGGTTGGCCAGGGTCAGCTGATCGACCCAGTGAATCGCGCCGAAACCGCCGATGTAGCGGTGGCGCACGGGCTTGAGTACCCAGAAATCGAAATCGTGGGCCTTGTGGTAGCTCTGCGAATCCGGGAAATAGCGGTAGTAACGGTCAGCCGCCGCTTCGATGGCGGCCTCATCCTCGAGCTTTTCTGCCTCGGCGAGGTAGGTCAGGCGACCAACGGCTTGCACGTCTTCGGCCCCGCGTTCGCCCACAAACAGTGAGCATTTCGAATCTTTCTGCAGGTTATGCGTGTGCTGGGCGATACGGCTGATAAGGATCAGCGGCCGGCCCTGTTCGTCCAGACAGTACGGAACCACGGAGCCAAACGGGAAGCCGGGCATCGACTTGGAGTGCGTCGACAGCACCCCACGGTATTCCTTGAGAAGCAATTCTCGGGCATTCTTGGCCGCTTCAACGCTCAATTTATGACTCCTTATATAGAATCCGTCGAAAAAACGGACAGGCGCCTGGGGATAAGTTCCAGGACGCCATCGGGGCAGTTCTCATGTGCAACCAGACCACATCAGGTGCAGATCGAGAGGCCCTCTAGGAAGGAAACCACTCTGAACCTGCTATTGGGGCATGCGAATGCAACTCACTGACAAAGTAATCATTATCACGGGCGGTTGCCAGGGTTTAGGCCGTTCCATGGCCGAGTATTTCGCGGGTAAAGGCGCGAAGCTGGCGCTGGTGGACCTGAACCAGGAAAAGCTCGACGACACCGTCGCGGCGTGCAAAGCCAAGGGCGTAGAGGCTCGCGCTTACCTGTGCAACGTCGCCAATGAAGAGCAAGTGACGCACATGGTCGCCCAGGTGGCCGAAGATTTCGGCGCGATTCATGGCCTGATCAACAACGCCGGGATCCTGCGCGACGGCCTGCTACTGAAGGTCAAGGATGGCGAAATGACCAAGATGAGCCTGGCCCAATGGCAGGCCGTCATCGACGTCAACCTGACTGGCGTGTTCCTGTGTACCCGTGAAGTCGCGGCAAAAATGGTCGAGCTGAACAACAGTGGCGCGATCATCAATATCTCCTCGATCTCCCGTGCCGGCAACGTCGGCCAGACCAACTACTCCGCCGCCAAGGCTGGCGTGGCTGCGGCGACCGTAACCTGGGCCAAGGAACTGGCGCGTTATGGCATTCGCGTGGCGGGCATTGCGCCGGGCTTTATCGAAACCGAGATGACGTTGGGCATGAAGCCTGAAGCCTTGGAGAAGATGACGGCCGGGATTCCGCTCAAGCGCATGGGCAAACCGGAAGAGATCGCCCATTCGGCGGCGTACATTTTCGAGAACGACTACTACACCGGCCGGATTCTGGAAATGGATGGTGGGTTGCGGATCTAACCAACACCGCAAAACCAATGTGGGAGCGGGCTTGCTCGCGAATGCGGTGTGTCATTCAACGGATAAGCTGACTGACACACCGCATTCGCGAGCAAGCCCGCTCCCACAATTGGACCGCGTTTCTTCAGCGGATCAATCGTCGCTGATGGTGATATTCGGCATCGCCGGCGATACCGCTTCCTGCAACACGATCCGCGCGCCGACGTGGCGGGCGAGTTCCTGGTACACCAGCGCAATCGGGCTGTCCGGCTCGGCGATCACCGTTGGCTTGCCGCCATCGGCCTGCTCGCGGATAGCCATTGCCAGCGGCAACGACGCCAGCAGTTCGACGCCATACTGATTGGCCAACTTCACCCCGCCACCTTCACCGAACAGATGCTCGGCATGCCCGCAGTTGGAGCAGATGTGCACGGCCATGTTTTCCACCACGCCCAGCACCGGGATGTTGACCTTGCGGAACATCTCCACGCCTTTGCGTGCGTCCAGCAGCGCCAGGTCTTGCGGGGTGGTGACGATGACGGCACCGGCCACCGGGACTTTCTGCGCCAGGGTCAACTGGATGTCACCGGTGCCTGGCGGCATGTCGATGACCAGGTAATCCAGGTCGCCCCAGGCGGTTTGCGTGACCAGTTGCAACAGCGCGCCGGAGACCATCGGCCCGCGCCAGACCATCGGGGTGTTGTCGTCGGTCAGGAAGGCCATGGACATCACTTCGACGCCATGGGATTCGATCGGCACGAACCACTTCTGATCCTTGACCTTTGGTCGGGTGCCTTCAGGGATGCCGAACATGATGCCCTGGCTCGGACCGTAGATGTCCGCGTCGAGAATCCCGACCTTGGCGCCTTCACGGGCCAGGGCCAATGCGAGGTTGGCGGCGGTGGTGGATTTACCCACGCCGCCCTTGCCGGAAGCCACGGCCACCACGTTCTTGACGTTGGCCAGGCCCGGAATCTGCGCCTGGGCCTTGTGCGCGGCGATCACACTGGTGATGTCAACGCGAGCGGTCGTCACGCCGTCGAGGCCTTCGATCGCCATTTGCAGCATCTGCGACCAGCCACTTTTGAACAGACCGGCGGCATAACCCAGCTCCAGTTGAACGCTGACGCGATCGCCCTGGATATCAATGCCACGCACGCACCCGGCGCTGACCGGATCCTGGTTCAAGTAAGGGTCGGTGTATTGGCGAAGGACGGCTTCCACCGCTGCGCGATTGACGGCGCTCATGGGCAACTCCGATAGCAAGACTGAAAAATCAGGCGGGTATCCTAACCGTTCCGCGCCCAAGTCGGCATGTCTGAAGATCATTTGTTGTGAACGCAATTTTGTGGCGAGGGGGCTTGCCTGTGGCGAGGGGATTTAGCGAAACGTCGCACCGCCCCGTTGGGTGGCGAAGCCGCCCCGAAATCGGCTACACCGGTGTTACCAGGTGCATTGTGTGCGATGGTGTTACGACTGCTGCGCAGCCGAACGGGGATAAATCCCCTCGCCACAAAAGCCCCTTTGTAACAATAAGCCCTCAGGCCTCGGGGGTGAAAAATATGCGCCGGCGCTTTATAGTGGCCGACCTCCGTTTCATCAAGTAGCCGAGCCCCATGTCCGAGCCACGCAAGATCCTCGTTACCAGCGCCCTGCCCTATGCCAATGGTTCGATCCATCTTGGCCACATGCTGGAATACATCCAGACCGATATGTGGGTGCGCTTTCAGAAGCACCGCGGCAATCAATGCATTTATGTCTGCGCCGACGACGCCCACGGTTCGGCCATCATGCTGCGCGCGGAAAAGGAAGGCATTACCCCGGAACAACTGATCGCCAATGTCCAGGCTGAACACAGCGCCGACTTTGCCGAGTTCCTGGTGGACTTCGACAATTTCCACTCCACTCATGCCGAAGAAAACCGTGAGCTGTCGAGCCAGATCTACCTGAAGCTGCGCGACGCCGGGCACATTGCCCAGCGCTCGATCACTCAGTACTTCGACCCGGAAAAGAAAATGTTCCTGGCCGACCGCTTCATCAAGGGCACCTGCCCGAAATGCGGCACTGAAGACCAGTACGGCGACAACTGCGAAAAATGCGGTGCGACCTACGCACCGACCGACCTGAAGGATCCGAAATCGGCGATCTCTGGCGCCACCCCGGTGCTCAAGGACTCCCAGCACTTCTTCTTCAAGCTGCCGGACTTCCAGGAAATGCTGCAAGCCTGGACCCGCAGCGGCACCCTGCAAGACGCCGTGGCGAACAAAATCGCCGAATGGCTGGATGCCGGCCTGCAGCAGTGGGATATCTCCCGCGATGCGCCGTACTTCGGCTTCGAGATTCCAGACGAGCCGGGCAAGTACTTCTACGTCTGGCTGGACGCACCAATCGGCTACATGGCGAGCTTCAAGAACCTCTGCGATCGCACGCCGGAGCTGGACTTCGACGCGTTCTGGGGCAAGGACTCCACCGCCGAGCTGTACCATTTCATCGGCAAGGACATCGTCAACTTTCACGCGCTGTTCTGGCCAGCCATGCTTGAAGGCGCCGGTTTCCGTAAACCGACCGGCATCAACGTGCACGGCTACCTGACCGTCAACGGTCAGAAAATGTCCAAATCCCGCGGCACCTTCATCAAGGCCCGGACTTATCTGGACCACCTGTCGCCGGAATACCTGCGCTACTACTACGCGGCCAAGCTGAGCCGTGGCGTCGACGACCTTGATCTGAACCTCGAGGACTTCGTGCAGAAGGTCAACTCCGACCTGGTCGGTAAAGTCGTCAACATCGCCAGTCGTTGCGCCGGCTTCATCCAAAAGGGTAACGGCGGTTTGCTGGTAGCCGGCAACGCCGCGCCAGAATTGACCGAAGCGTTCCTGGCCGCTGCGCCAAGCATTGCCGAAGCCTACGAGGCTCGCGACTTCGCCCGTGCCATGCGCGAGATCATGGGCCTGGCCGACCGCGCCAACGCCTGGATCGCCGACAAGGCGCCGTGGTCGCTGAACAAACAGGAAGGCAAGCAGGACGAAGTCCAGGCCATCTGCGCCTTGGGCGTCAACCTGTTCCGCCAACTGGTAATCTTCCTCAAACCGGTTCTGCCGCTACTGGCCGCCGATGCCGAGGCGTTCTTGAACGTCGCGCCGCTGACCTGGGACGACCACGCCACCTTGCTCAGCAACCATCAGTTGAACGAGTTCAAGCCGTTGATGACCCGTATCGACCCGGTAAAAGTGCAAGCTATGAGCGACGCCTCGAAAGAAGACCTGACCGCCAGCCAGACCGACACCGGTGATGCTGCGCCTGCCGGCAACGGCGAACTGGCCAAGGATCCGCTGTCGCCAGAGATCGAGTTCGATGCCTTTGCCGCTGTCGACCTACGCGTCGCCCTGATCCTCAAGGCCGAACACGTGGAAGGTGCCGACAAACTGCTGCGCCTGACCCTGGACATCGGTGACGAGCAACGCAACGTGTTCTCCGGGATCAAGAGCGCTTACCCGGACCCGTCCAAGCTCGATGGCCGCCTGACCATGATGATTGCCAACCTCAAGCCGCGCAAAATGAAGTTCGGGATCTCCGAAGGCATGGTGATGGCCGCCGGCCCTGGTGGTGAAGAAATCTACCTGCTCAGCCCCGACAGCGGCGCCAAGCCGGGTCAGCGCATCAAGTAAGGTTCTGCGGTAAATCGATCCCACAGTCGTGCCTGGCGCGACTGTGGGATTTTTCATGTCTGGCCCACCCTCCGTCCTTGCCGGATAATGCCTAAGCTTTTTAGACCTCCCTGTTAAAAAGCCCCGTTCTTGCCGGCACGATCATGACCGAAATTGTTCTTACGCTTATCAGTGCAGCCCTGATCAACAACCTCGTGTTGCACTGGCCGCTGGGCGTCGATCCGCTGTTGGGCAACGAGCATCGGCAGGTCCACGCGCTGGGCCTTGCGACGGCTTGCTTGATGCTGATCGTCGGCACGCTGGGCTACTTGGCCTACCGTTGGCTGCTGATCCCGCTGGAGCTGACGTCGCTGCGCCTTTTCGTATTCCTGCCTTTAAGCGTTTTGCTGATTGGCCCGCTGCTGAAAGTGCTTTCTCGGTCACTTCCAAAGCTTGCGTTCGATGGCCTCTGGCCCCTGCTGCTGGGCAACGCCGGCGTACTCGGCCTGACGCTGCTCAACGCTCAAGACGACAAAGGACTCTTCCACGCCATGGCCCTGAGCCTGGGTGCCGGGCTGGGTTTCTGGCTGATACTGAGCCTGTTCAGCGACTTGCGCCAACGCACACTCGATAATGATATCCCCCTGCCTTTTCGTGGCCTGCCGATCGAGTTGATCGGCGCCGGGCTGATCGCAGTGGCTTTTCTCGGATTCAGTGGACTGATCAAAACATGAGTCTGATTCAACGCATCGACGCCCTCTTGCCGCAGACCCAATGCGGCAAGTGCGGCCACCCCGGATGCAAGCCGTACGCCGAAGGCATCGCCAGCGGCGAGCCGATCAACAAGTGCCCGCCAGGGGGCAGCGAAACCATCTCGGCACTGGCTGACTTGCTGCACGTACCGGTGCTGGAACTGGACGTCAGTCGCGGTTCGGCACCGGCGCAAATCGCTTATATTCGCGAAGCCGAATGCATCGGTTGCACCAAATGCATCCAGGCCTGCCCGGTGGATGCCATTGTCGGTGCGGCGAAATTAATGCACACGGTGATCGTCGATGAATGCACTGGTTGCGACCTGTGCGTGGCGCCCTGCCCGGTGGATTGCATCGAGATGCGGCCGTTGCCGCTGGCCACGGTGCTACCGATTGTCGGCGGCCTGGCGTTCAGCCTTGAGGAACAACGCGCCCGGACGGCCAAGCGCGATCACGCACGGCGCCGATTCGAACAACGCAACGCTCGCTTACGGCGTGAAGAAGAACACAGACTCGCCGAACGTCAGGCCCGTGCCCAACGCGCCGTGCCGCACAACGAAGTGACGACGCTCGACCCGGTTCAGGCAGCGCTTGAGCGGGTGCGCGCGCAAAAAGCGGCAAACGCCGATGCGGCGTTGAAAAAAGCCAAGATTGATGTGGCGATGAGTCGCGCGCAACTGAACAAGTCGCTCAAGGCCTTCGGGCATCCACCGACCTTCGAGCAGCAGTCGCAATTGATCGTGCTGCAACAGCAGTTCGAAGCGGCCGAGCAAGCTTTGGCGCAGCTGGAAAGCAACGCGCCGCCAACTCCGACGCCAGTCGCTCCAGCGAAGGACGCCGAGCTGAAACGGGCGAAGATCCAGCTGGCCATGCGCCGCGCCGAACTCAAGAAAGCGCAAACCAGTGAAGCCGCGCCTGAACAGATTGCAGCGCTGGAACTCGCGGTGAAGGACGCCGAGCGCCAGGTGGATGTCTATGTCGCCCCTTGAATCGGTGGACGAACGCCTTCAGCAGGCCATGAAGCTGGTGTTGCTGGCCACCGTGCCGGGAATGCTGGTGTTGTTCTGGTTGTATGGCTGGGGCGTGTTGATCAACCTGATTCTCGCGGCCGTCACGGCATTGGCCGTTGAAGCAGCGGTGTTGCAACTGCGCAAGCGATCGATCAAACCGACCCTGAGCGACGGCAGCGCCCTGGTCAGCGCGACGTTGCTGGCACTGGCCTTGCCGCCTTATTGCCCGTGGTGGCTGACGGTCAGTGCGGCGGCGTTCGCGCTACTCGGCAAACACCTCTACGGCGGCGTCGGCAAGAATCCGCTTAACCCGGCGATGCTTGGCTTTGCCCTGGTGCTGGTGGCCTTTCCTCAGCAGATGACCCTATGGCCGTCATCGCACGGCATGAATCTGCTTGATAGTTTGCAGCAGGTCTTCGGCTTCGGGCAGACGCCGGATGCCTGGGTCCAGGCCACGGCGCTGGACAGCCTGCGGATCAACAAAAGCCTGACCATGGACGAGCTCTTCGCCGGCAACCCGGCGTTCGGCCATTTCGGCGGACGCGGCGTGGAATGGGTCAACCTGGCCTTTCTCGTTGGGGGTGCGTTCCTTCTGCAACAGCGGGTGTTCACTTGGCATGCTCCGGTCGGCATGCTCGCCAGCCTGTTCATTATCAGCCTGCTGTGCTGGAACGGTTCGGGCTCCGACTCCCATGGTTCACCGCTGTTTCACCTGCTCACCGGCGCGACCATGCTGGGGGCATTCTTTATTGCCACTGAGCCGGTGTCCGGCGCGAAAAGCCCCGGTGCCCGACTCCTGTTCGGTGCCGGCGTGGGATTACTGACCTACCTGATTCGAACCTGGGGTGGTTACCCGGACGGCGTAGCGTTCGCCGTGTTGCTGATGAACCTTTGTGTCCCGGCGCTGGAGCGGTTTGTCGCGTCCAGGCAGGAGCAGGTTGCCCCATGAACCGAGCGACGAGTGTTGTGGTGCTGGTGCTGCTGGCCGGGCTGGGGATTGGCGCGACGTACTTCGCGCAACACACCGGAGCACCGCTCATCAGCGCGCAGCAGCGCTTGATCGACAGCCGCAACCTGCTGGACCTGCTTGCGCCAGACAGCTACGACAATCAACCGCTGGACCAGCCGCTGGCCCTCGAAGACATCCGCTTGGCTAACAGCATGCTGCTGGGTGGCTATCTGGCGACCAAGGCCGGCCAACCTCGCGCGGTGTTGCTGCGCAGCCAGACGCGGGGCTACGAGGGCTCCATCGAGTTGCTGATCGCCATCGGCGCAAACGGCAAGTTGCTGGGGGTCAAAACCCTCAAGCAATCGGAAACCCCTGCGCTGGGCGGCAAGATTGCAGACTGGCCCAATGCCTGGCTTCAGGTATTCACCGGCAAGTCTCGAACCGACCCCGCCGACACGGGCTGGGCTTTGAAGAAAGACCAGGGTCAATTCGATCAGATAGCGGGCGCGACCATTACATCAAGAGCGGTGATCAGCGCCGTCCATGACGCGTTGCGCTACTTCGATGAACACCCGCAAGCGCTGATCGGGAGCAGCACTCATGAATAAGTCATCGACGCTGCGCAACTCACTGATGCTTGCGCCTCTGATCGGGGCTACGGACGCCTGGCTGACGGCCCTGGGCCTGTGGCTGATGTTCATCGTGGTAATCGGTGCTTATGGTGTCAGCATGGCGGCCTTGCGATCACGGCTGATCCCGTCCACCCGCTTGCTTGCCAGCCTCCTGCTGGCTGCCACGTTGACCAGTTGTGCGGAACTTGCCGCGCAGGTCGGGTCACTTCAATGGCATCAGCATGTGGGGATCTACGCAGGATTGATCGCCGTGCAATGCGTGGTGCTGGAACACAGTGGTTTTTTCCAGGCGTCACGACTTGATCGCCTGCGCTTATGTAGCCTGTTTGGCGCGCTGATGGTGGGCCTTGGCCTGCTGCGCGAGCTTATCGGCAACGGCGGCCTGCACCTGGCCACGCTGGTCCCTGGCGGATTCATTCTCCTGGGACTGCTGATTGCCGCTTGGCAGGCCTGGAACCGCCCGACTCCCTCACACTGACTGATTTCGAGGAAACGCACTGCCCATGAATGCCGCAAAACGTCTGGAAATTTTCCGCAGGTTTCACGAAGACAACCCGGAACCGAAGACCGAACTGGCCTATTCCTCGCCGTTCGAATTGCTGATTGCCGTCATTCTCTCTGCCCAGTCGACCGATGTCGGCGTGAACAAGGCCACCGCCAAACTCTACCCGGCGGCCAATACGCCGGCGGCGATTCATGCCTTGGGGGTTGAAGGGCTATCGGAATACATCAAGACCATCGGACTGTTTAACAGCAAAGCGAAAAACGTGATCGAAACCTGTCGTTTACTGGTGGAGCGCCATGGCGGTGAAGTACCGCAAACCCGAGAGGAACTGGAAGCGCTACCCGGCGTCGGCCGCAAGACCGCCAACGTGGTACTCAATACGGCTTTTCGCCAGCTGACCATGGCCGTGGACACCCACATTTTCCGGGTCAGCAACCGAACGGGCATTGCGCCAGGCAAGAACGTGGTCGAGGTAGAGATGAAGCTGATGAAGTTTGTCCCCAGGCAATACCTGCTCGATTCCCACCATTGGCTGATCCTTCATGGACGCTACGTTTGCCTGGCCCGCAAGCCTCGTTGCGGTAGCTGCCGGATCGAAGACCTGTGCGAATACAAGCAAAAGACCTCGGACGATTGAGGCGCTATTAGATTTACTGATGTATCGATTGAAAAAATCTTTTTTACCCGCCGGGAGATTGTCGATATAAGGGGCGCCAAAGGCAGTCTTAGCCTGGAGTTAACCTTATGAGCACTGGCAAAGAGCAATTGGACGTAGAAGACGACTTCACACCCGTTGAGGCCGATGACGCCGAACCGGTGGTTGAAGTGGCGAAGACCAACCTGAGCAAACGCCGCACCATCGACAATCTGCTGGAGGAGCGCCGACTGCAAAAGCAATTGGCCGATTACGATTTTGACCTTTGACCTTTGACACCTAAAAGCCTCCCGAAACGGAGGCTTTTTACTAAGTGCCAATCCCTCAATCTCCACTGCACTCATACCAGTCCATTGCGTTGAGCCAGCTCAATCAGGTCGACCAGGGAGCGAGCATTGAGTTTTAACAACAGGCGGGTCTTGTAAGTACTGACGGTTTTATTGCTGAGGAACATTCCATCGGCAATCTCCTTGTTTGTCTTTCCTCGGGCCAACTGTTGCAGCACCATCATTTCGCGCCCGGACAGACGATCAACCATATCGGCTTCACTGGCATTCCCAAGACTTGAGCGCACGGTGTGCAGCGCTTGATTCGGAAAGTAACTGTAGCCAGAGAGTACGGCCTTTATCGCACTGAGCAATTCAGTGAGATCCTGTTGTTTGCAGACATATCCCGCAGCACCCGACTGCATGCAACGCATGGAAAAATGCCCGGGGGCCTGAGAGGTCAATATCAGAACTTTAATAGGAATCGCCGTCGATGTCAGGCGCGCTATGACTTCCAGCCCATCCAGCTTGGGTATTCCAATATCCAGAATGACAATATCCGGCATAAGTTCGCGGGCTAGTTGTAACGCATCCACGCCGTTATCTGTTTCTGCAATGACTTCGTAGCCATGACGCTCCATCAGCATACGTACCGCAAGACGAATGACGGGGTGATCATCCACGATCAGCACTTTATTCATGGGCAAGTCCAATTTCGCTGTTCGAATTTTTAGAGCCCGCACAATAGCCTAGTCGTTTCATCCGTGGCATGCCGCCCCCCTTGGCCACCTGCACCGAGAGACATTCCCTACAAACAAGAAGGATAAGTCCTACAAAAATCAGACAAATACTGTGTGTCTTAAATTTTACCGTCCTGTCAGCGCTGCGCTTTTTAGAATATTTTTGTATCGATTTACATCGGGAAATCAAAGAAACAGGATTCTATCCGAGTGATCCGACAAGCGCTGACGATTGAGCTACGCTAGAAAAGTAACCGATCTTGTCAAATCAAGATTCACACTAGATAGTTAAAACCAAAACTTACCCACTCAACCCACTTAACCCATTACAACAAACCCAACATAAAGCAACACTTCAAAAACAAAAAACCGACCAACACCTATTAAAACAAGAATAACAACAGTACCCGACCCACAAACAATACAGCTACTATGGCAACCACTAATAAACCAACTAAAGGACACCACCAAAAAAGTACAACGCCTCCCCTGCTACACCCAACTTACCAAAGCCCGGAGACTCTCCATAAATCTATCGAGAAAAGACATTCTTTCATGAGCAAAAAATATGACAAAATTCAAAACAAAAATTACCAACCCCATGACAATCATTGCGATATTTGCAACGATGTCTGAGACATCGGCTGCTATTTCTCTTCCCTTTCTCGACAATGAGGAACGAGAAATCTATATCTGGTTTCTTATCAGCTTCCCTTTTTATTTGCTCTTTCTATTCTTCGCCACACTCAACTTCAACTATCGATCGCTTTACGCGCCCTCTGATTTCGAGAAAGGAAAGCACTTCATAAAGGCCATGACCGATGCCGATCACTCGCAAAGCAACACACCAGCGCATGTGACTGACCATCACGTACGCTCAACGATCTTGCTAAAGGATCTGCACATCATCGACGCACGATGGATGAGTAGCAAAATGGATTTCAACACCTTGATGGAGAAGGTCCGGCAACCACAGCAAAACCCTGCACGTGTGATTGTGTTTCTCACGTGTACCAATTCAGAGGCATTACTAAAGGAAGGCGCACACAAGCATTCGAAACAAACAAAGAAGCGCAACAGCACTACGTTCTGGGTTGCTTACAATTTGAGCTCACATGGCATGACGACTATGGCTTGAGTACCGATAGCAGAAGACAGATCTCGAAGGACGATCAGAGAGCGAAAGCAGACAAAATCGTATATGTAACAACAAGAAAGCTGAAACATAATGCCCGGCAGGAATATTCCCTTTTTCAAATATGTGGCCTTGTCATCGACAAGGCCACATTTCCATTACCGTCGTTGCAGCTTCAAAAGTCTCAGAAAAGCTTGCGGCCTTTGTTTGCAGCAATGCGCATCCGCAAGGCGTTGAGCTTGATGAAGCCCGCCGCGTCGGCCTGGTTGTAGGCGCCGCCGTCTTCTTCGAAGGTGGCGATATTGGCATCGAACAACGATTCGTCGGACTTGCGACCGGTGACGATCACATTGCCCTTGTACAGCTTCAGGCGCACAACGCCGTTCACGTGTGCCTGGGAAGCATCGATCATCTGTTGCAGCATCAGACGCTCAGGGCTCCACCAGTAACCGGTGTAGATCAGGCTGGCGTATTTAGGCATCAGCTCGTCTTTGAGGTGAGCCACTTCGCGGTCCAGGGTGATCGATTCGATCGCACGGTGAGCGCGCAGCATGATGGTGCCGCCAGGGGTTTCGTAGCAGCCACGGGACTTCATGCCCACGTAACGGTTCTCGACGATGTCGAGACGGCCGATACCGTGTTCGCCACCGATACGGTTCAGGGTCGCCAGCACGGTGGCCGGAGTCATTTCGACACCGTCCAGTGCAACGATGTCGCCGTTGCGGTAGGTCAGTTCCAGGTATTGCGCCTTGTCTGGAGCCTTCTCCGGGGAGACGGTCCATTTCCACATGTCTTCTTCGTGCTCGGTCCAGGTGTCTTCCAGCACGCCGCCTTCATAGGAGATGTGCAGCAGGTTGGCATCCATCGAGTACGGGGATTTTTTCTTGCCGTGGCGCTCGATCGGGATGTTGTGCTTCTCAGCGTAATCCATCAGCTTTTCACGGGAGAGCAGGTCCCATTCGCGCCACGGAGCGATCACTTTCACCCCTGGCTTCAAGGCGTAGGCGCCCAGTTCGAAACGAACCTGGTCGTTACCTTTGCCGGTGGCGCCGTGGGAAATGGCGTCAGCGCCGGTTTCGTTGGCGATTTCGATCAGGCGTTTGGCGATCAACGGACGAGCGATGGAAGTACCCAGCAGGTACTCGCCTTCGTAAACGGTGTTGGCGCGGAACATCGGGAAAACGAAATCGCGCACGAATTCTTCGCGCAGATCGTCGATGTAGATCTCTTTCACGCCCATGGCCTGTGCCTTGGCGCGTGCAGGTTCGACCTCTTCGCCCTGACCCAGGTCAGCGGTAAAGGTCACCACTTCACAGTTATAAGTATCCTGCAGCCACTTGAGGATCACCGAAGTGTCCAAGCCGCCGGAATACGCCAGAACGACCTTGTTTACGTCCGCCATGCCATCACTCCACGGGGTTCTACGGAAAGCCGTGAAGTCTACCGGTCATACGGAATAATTTACAGAGGCGCGACAGCTTATGACGACGAAGCGACAGACTCTGTCGAGCGAGCGACGATTTCAGCGGGTTCAGGAAGTCGCCGGGGCGCTTCCCGGCGTCGTGGTTTGAGGCGCCACTTTCTCGGTCGGTGCCACCCGCTCAAGGCGCACTGCGACCCGGCGATTCTTCGCGCGGTTGGTGCCGCTGGTGTTCGGCGCCACAGGGTAACGCTCACCGTGAAAACGCATGGTGATCTGCGATTCCTGGATGCCATTGGCCTTGAAATAGTCCATCACCGCCAACGCCCGGCGGCGTGACAGCTCGCGGTTGGTCAGGCGATTGCCGCTGTTGTCGGAGTGTCCGTCGAGTTCGATGTGATTGACCGTCGGATCAGCCTTCATGAACTCCAGCATCACCTGCAACTGAGACTTGGCTTGCGGATCGAGATCGACGCCTTCGCCCGGGAAGCCGATCTCGGACTGTTTGACCTGCTCGAAATTCTTCGGCAGCAGTTTCGCAACGCACACCTGATAGTCGTTGAACGCCTTGTTGAACTTGACCGGCAACAGGCGCACTTCAGACACGCGGCCATCGCCTGAGGAATGCCGAATGACCGGACTGCGGCCGTCCATCAACCCGCTGATCAGGCGCCCGGCCTGAACTTGCGAACTGTTGAACAACACGTTGCCGCTGCCGATTCTCACCGAACCCAGGTTGATGTCGCCACGTCCCGGCTGCCACGGCGCAGCGGCCGCCAGCAGGGTCGCGGACCCACCGCCGATAATCGCGTTGTAGGCTTTCAGACGAAACGTCGCCTGCTCGCCGGCACGGCGCACGAATTCGCCCGAACCGAAATCGGTAATCGGTTGAGTCAGGCGGCATTCGAACTTGTCACCTTCGACCGTCCACTCGATGCTCTCCAGACGGGTCTGGAAAGTGAGCGCCATCGCAGGGAGGCTGGCAAACACACTGAGCAAGGCTAAATAACGCTGGCGCACGGGAGGCTCCACTGGCTCCTACAACAAAAAGACCGACACACATGTTTGCGGCGTACCTGTTGGATATCGGAAGGTTCCTGCAAAACTTGATAGCGAGTGCCTGAGAGAGTCTTTTCCGGTAGCATTCCCCTCAGTTTGACCCGCCTGGAATCCCCTCATGTCCGACCGCCTGACCCTGCTGCGTCCCGACGACTGGCATATTCATCTTCGCGATGGTGCTGTGTTGACCAATACCGTTGCGGATGTCGCGCGCACCTTTGGTCGCGCCATCATCATGCCCAACCTGGTACCTCCGGTGCGTAACGCCGCTGAAGCCGACGGCTATCGCCAGCGGATTCTCGCTGCACGCCCGGCCGGCAGTCGTTTCGAACCGTTGATGGTGCTGTACCTGACCGACCGAACCCAGCCCGAAGAAATTCGCGAGGCCAAGGCCAGCGGTTTCATTCACGCCGCCAAACTGTACCCGGCCGGCGCGACCACCAACTCGGACTCTGGTGTCACCAGCATCGACAAGATTTTCCCTGCACTTGAGGCCATGGCCGAAGTCGGGATGCCCTTGCTGGTTCACGGTGAAGTCACCCGTGGCGATGTCGACGTTTTCGATCGCGAAAAAATCTTCATCGATGAGCACCTGCGCCGTGTGGTCGAGCGTTTCCCGACGCTCAAAGTGGTGTTCGAACACATCACCACCGCGGACGCCGTGCAGTTCGTCAACGAGGCTTCGGCCAACGTTGGCGCGACCATCACCGCGCATCACCTGCTGTACAACCGCAACCACATGCTGGTGGGCGGGATTCGGCCGCACTTCTATTGCCTGCCAATCCTCAAGCGCAATACCCACCAGGAAGCCCTGCTCGACGCCGCCACCAGCGGCAGCGACAAGTTCTTCCTCGGCACCGACTCGGCGCCGCATGCCCAGCACGCCAAAGAAGCGGCCTGCGGCTGTGCCGGTTGCTACACCGCTTATGCGGCGATCGAGATGTACGCCGAAGCCTTTGAACAACGCAACGCGCTGGACAAGCTCGAAGCCTTCGCCAGCCTCAACGGCCCGCGCTTCTATGGCTTGCCGGTAAACACCGATCGCATCACCCTGGTCCGCGATGAGTGGACCGCCCCAACCAGCCTGCCATTTGGCGAGCTGACCGTAATCCCGCTGCGCGCCGGTGAAAAACTGCGCTGGCGCCTGCTGGAGGAACACGCGTGAGTGAAGACCATTTCGACGACGAACAGGACGGTCAAGGCGGCGGAGGTGGTTCCCGCCACCCGATGGCTGCTCGCTTCCGTGGGTACCTGCCAGTTGTTGTCGACGTTGAAACCGGTGGTTTCAACTCTGCCACTGACGCCTTGCTGGAAATCGCCGCGACCACTATCGCCATGGATGAAAAAGGGTTTGTGTTCCCCGATCACACCTATTTTTTCCGTGTCGAGCCTTTTGAAGGCGCGAACATTGAAGCGGCCGCGCTGGAATTCACCGGGATCAAACTTGATCACCCGCTGCGAATGGCAGTGAGCGAAGAAGCCGCGTTGACCGACATCTTCCGTGGCATCCGCAAAGCCCTGAAAGCCAACGGCTGCAAACGGGCCATTCTGGTCGGGCACAACAGCAGCTTCGATCTGGGTTTCCTCAACGCCGCTGTCGCGCGTCTGGACATGAAACGTAACCCGTTTCATCCGTTCTCCAGCTTCGATACCGCGACCCTCGCCGGTCTGGCTTACGGTCAAACCGTACTGGCCAAAGCCTGCCAGGCGGCGGACATCGACTTTGACGGGCGCGAGGCTCACTCGGCACGCTACGACACCGAGAAGACGGCCGAGCTGTTCTGCGGCATCGTCAATCGCTGGAAACAAATGGGCGGCTGGGAAGACTTCAACGACTGATCACGGTCGCTGGATTTAATCCCGCCCATAAAAAAACCGGCCTCATCTGCCGGTTTTTTTATGCCTGACGCCTGGGCTTACAGCGCCGCAGCGTGCTCGGTCAGGTAAGCCGAGACGCCTTCTGGCGAAGCGTTCATGCCTTTGTCGCCTTTTTTCCAGTTGGCAGGGCAAACTTCGCCGTGCTCTTCGTGGAATTGCAGCGCGTCGACCAGACGGATCAGCTCTTCCATGTTACGGCCCAGCGGCAGGTCGTTGATGATCTGCGAACGGACAACGCCTTTATCGTCGATCAGGAACGCGCCACGGAAAGCCACGCCGCCTTCGGACTCAACGTCGTAGGCCTTGGCGATTTCGTGCTTCATGTCGGCAGCCATGGTGTAACGAACCTGGCCGATGCCGCCATTGTTCACCGGGGTGTTGCGCCATGCATTGTGGGTGAAGTGCGAATCGATCGACACCGCGACCACTTCAACGTTACGAGCCTTGAAGTCAGCCATGCGGTTGTCCAGAGCGATCAGCTCGGATGGGCAAACGAAGGTGAAGTCCAGTGGGTAGAAGAACACCAGGCCGTATTTGCCTTTGATGGCCGAGGACAAGGTGTAGCTGTCTACGATTTCGCCATTGCCGAGAACGGCAGGTACGGTGAAGTCCGGGGCTTGTTTGCCTACGAGTACGCTCATTGAATATCTCCTGGTCTATTAACGCGAAGAACTGGGTTCGCGTCAGCCTGCCACCCTCAGGCGACAGCCCTGTGACACGACCCCCTTCGCAAGGACCGACCATCATACACGGCGTTTTTGAGCTGTCCTCAACGGTTTTTCACCGGTGCATCAAATTGGCTGGCGCGACAGCTAATGGCAGATCGCCTAGGGAAAACCGTTCGTCAGTCTCACGCGCTTATAACGCAAAGCTTTCAGAAACCACTTTGACAATCATTCTCGTTAACATTAAGATCCATCGCAATTGAGTCACAACCAGCGACGGTTCTCACTTATGTATGTCTGCCTCTGCACTGGCGTCACCGACGGTCAAATCCGCGATGCAATCTATGACGGTTGCTGCAGCTATAAAGAAGTCCGTCAGGCTACCGGCGTAGCCAGTCAATGCGGTAAATGCGCCTGCCTTGCCAAGGAAGTGGTGCGTGAAACCCTGACCAAATTACAATCGGCCCAGGGTGCGATTCCTTTCCCTGTAGAATTTACTGCCGCGTAAATACCGTATTCCAAAGAACCGGACTTGATGTCCGGTTTTTTTATGCCTGAAAATCAACTGCTTACGCGCTAGACGCGGAACACAAACATTCTTATTCCGATTAATTTTCACTTAAGTTTCAACAACTTAGGTTTGACACTCTTAGTTGTGCGGCTCAAACTCAGCCTTATAAACAGCTAATACAAGGCAGGACCCCATCATGAAAGGCGACATTACAGTCATCCAGCATCTCAACAAGATCCTTGCCAATGAGCTGGTCGCGATCAATCAATACTTTCTGCATGCGCGCATGTACGAAGATTGGGGTCTGAACAAGCTCGGCAAGCACGAGTACCACGAATCCATCGACGAGATGAAACACGCCGACAAGCTGATCAAGCGCATCCTGTTCCTTGAAGGCCTGCCGAACGTCCAGGACCTGGGCAAGCTGCAGATCGGCGAACACACCCAGGAAATGCTTGAGTGTGACCTGCGGATCGAAAAAACCGGTCATGCCGACCTCAAGGTCGCTATCGCTCATTGCGAAACCGTTGGCGACTTCGGTAGCCGCGAACTGCTCGAAGACATTCTTGAATCCGAAGAAGAACATATCGACTGGCTGGAAACCCAACTGGGCCTGATCGATAAAATCGGTCTTGAGAACTATCTGCAATCGCAGATGGGCGAAGAGTAAGTTAGCGCCCGCTCAACTCGAGACAATAAAAAGCCCCGCACTCTTTTAAAGAGGCGGGGCTTTTTAATGATCTTGTAGGAGCGATGCTTGCTCGCGAAGAACGATGACGCGGTGTTTCCTGATAGACCGAGGCGCCCTTTTCGCGGGCAAGCCTCGCTTCTACAAAAGGTACCGAATCAGGCTTCGGTCTTGTTGGCAGCAGCTGCTTCAACAGCCGCTTTGATCGTGGCCTGCAACGAACCATCAGCAGACATTTCAGTCATGATGTCGCTACCGCCGACCAGCTCACCACCGACCCACAGTTGCGGGAAGGTTGGCCAGTTGGCGTATTTTGGCAGGTTGGCGCGGATTTCCGGGTTCTGCAGGATGTCCACGTACGCAAACTTTTCACCACATGCCATCACGGCCTGCGCGGCTTTTGCGGAGAAGCCACACTGCGGGGCATTCGGCGAACCTTTCATGTAAAGCAGAATGGTGTTGTTAGCAATCTGCTCTTTAATCGTTTCGATGATATCCATGGAGCACCTCGGCTGAACTTTCCGACTCAAGGGTCGGCACGGTGGCGCATTGTAACGGAAAGCCGAGCGCCATGCTCGGTCTCCCCGACAGACACGATCAAGCCGCCGCCACGGTCACCGGAACACCGTTCAACGCCGCATTCCCCGACAACTCGTCGAGCTGACATTCATCGGTCAGGTCATTGGCGCTGGAGCCCGGCTGACCACTGGCGATTGTCATCTGCACGCCCGGGCGCGCATGGCCCCAACCGTGAGGAAGGCTGACCACGCCTTTCATCATATCCAGGCTGGCGACCACCTCAACTTCAATCACGCCGACCCGCGAACTGACCCGCACGCGCTGCCCATCGTTGAGTCCACGACTGCCCAGGTCGTCCGGGTGCATCAACAATTGATGGCGCGGCTTGCCCTTCACCAAACGGTGATAGTTGTGCATCCACGAGTTGTTGCTGCGCACATGACGGCGGCCAATCATCAGCAATTCATCGGCGGCCGGTGCTTGCAGCGCGGCGAAGCGGGCCAGGTCGGCGAGGATCGCAGCCGGTGCGGCCTGGACTCGCTGGTTGGCGGTTTTCAAACGCGGGGCCAGGTTGGATTTGAGCGCCCCCAGATCGACGCCATGCGGGTGATCGAACAGCGTCGCCAACGAAAGCTTGTGTGGCGAAGCATCGCCATAAGACCCCATCCGCAGACCACGATCGATCATCTGCGCGGGTGGAATGGTCGGTTTCAGCTCCTTGCCGGTCTTCGCCGCAAAGGCCTGGGCCAGGCCGACAAAGATCTCCCAGTCATGCAACGCACCTTCGGGTTTGCCCAGGATCGCCCGGTTGAAACGGGTCACGTTACGCACCGCGAACATGTTGAACGTAGTGTCGTAGTGATCGTTTTCCAACGCCGAGGTCGACGGCAGGATCAGGTCGGCATAGCGCGTGGTTTCATTAATGTACAGGTCGATGCTGACCATGAACTCCAACCCGTCCAGGGCCTGCTCCAGTTGCCGGCCATTGGGCGTGGACAGCACCGGATTGCCAGCCACGGTGATCAGCGCACGGACCTGCCCTTCCCCACCCGTCAGCATCTCTTCTGCCAGGGCCGACACCGGCAACTCGCCGCCGTACTCGGGACGCCCGGACACGCGACTCTGCCACAGATTGAAATGCCCGCCCGACGTCGAGGCCACCAGATCCACCGCAGGTTCGGTGCACAACGCACCGCCAACGCGGTCGAGGTTGCCGGTGACCAGGTTGATCAGTTGCACCAGCCAATGACACAGCGTGCCGAAAGCCTGGGTCGAGACGCCCATCCGGCCATAGCAGACCGCTGTCGGCGCCGCCGCAAAATCCCGGGCCAGTTGGCGAATCTGTTCTGCCGGCACCGCGCACAAGGGGCTCATGGTGTCGGCTGTAAATGTTGCGATCGCCTGCCGCACGTCATCCAGACCATCCACCGGTAAATGGCTGTCGCGGGTCAGGCCTTCGGTGAGCAAGGTGTTGAGCAACCCGAACAACAGCGCTGCATCGCCACCGGGGCGCACGAACAGATGCTGATCGGCAATCGCTGCCGTTTCACTGCGACGCGGATCGACCACCACCACTTTGCCGCCCCGAGCCTGAATCGCCTTCAGGCGTTTTTCCACATCCGGCACGGTCATGATGCTGCCATTGGAAGCCAGTGGATTGCCGCCAAGAATCAGCATGAAATCGGTATGGTCGATGTCCGGAATCGGCAACAGCAAGCCGTGGCCGTACATCAAATGGCTGGTCAGGTGATGAGGCAACTGATCGACCGAGGTCGCGGAAAACCGGTTGCGGGTTTTCAGCAGGCCCAGGAAGTAGTTGCTGTGGGTCATCAAGCCATAGTTGTGCACGCTGGGGTTGCCTTGATAAACCGCCACCGCGTTCTGCCCGTGATGCTCTTGAATCGCCGCCAGGCGTTCAGCGACAAGGCTGAAGGCGTCTTCCCATTCGATAGGCTGCCATTCGCTGCCCACTCGCAGCATCGGCTGACGCAGGCGATCCGGATCATTCTGAATGTCTTGCAGGGCAACCGCTTTGGGGCAGATGTGCCCACGGCTGAACGTATCCAGCGGATCGCCTTTGATCGAGGTGATCTGCACGCCGCTGCCTTCGACCTCGGAGGTCTCGATGGTCAGGCCGCAGATGGCTTCACACAGGTGGCAGGCACGGTAATGGAGAGTCTTGGTCATGGCCAGTCTCTGTTTTGTTCTGGGCGGGCAATATCAGCCGCGGGAACAAAACTATGGCGCGTGACCCGCGACTGCGCCAGCGACGTTCGTCTTGTGAATCGGCCACCATCAGGCCAGCCGATGGCCGCGCACAATCAGTTCGGCGGCAACCTGGGTGACGCCTGCAACTGGATTTCCTGAATGGTTTCGATCTGTTCCTGGGCGACATGTACGCCGGTGAGCTCGCCGATCAGTCGCCAATGCTCGTCGAGCCCGGCGCTGATGGTGGCCATGCGGTCGATCATGCGTCGACCGGCCGCCTTGGTCACTTCGTCTTCACTGCGCATCAATTCGAAGGACATCGACGTCATGGAAGCAGTGAGGTGGGTCAAGGAACGGGCCGTGAGGCCGAGTAAATCCATTAATAGCTGTTCTTTCGATTCCATTCCGAAGGCTTCCTGCGTCGCTCGTGAGTTAGTTATAACCCAGCACTTTGCATAAGCAAATGTTTCAAGCCAGACACAGTGACAGCCGGCGCCTTAAAGCTTTGTAAAAACATGAGTACGGCCGTACAGACATCTTCACTGAAACCTCACTGAGGCTGAGAAATCTTCAACGCCTTCTTTTTAAGTGGTGAGGTCAATGCCGTCCATATTCCGCCGACAGCCAGCCAAAGCATGACGCCGGACCCGATCAGGATGATCGCTTTCTGGTTTGCAAGGATACCCAACTGATGAGGCTCGGCTTGATAGACCTGCAAAGCAATATCAATGACGCTCACCACTGTGAACCACGCGACCACCAAGGCAGCGCCATGCTTCAGGTCGGGCGTCGATCGGGCGAGTAGTGAAGCCCCCAGATAGATTCCAATTGCGATCAATCCCCCCAATACCAAAAACTGGGTCGAATCAATCTGCAATCGCGTCATCTTTGAAATTCTTCACGCCGATAAAAGCGCCGACGATGGCGCCAACCACCGCACTCGGAACGCCCGGGTAAATCGTGCTGGCGATAATCGCGAAGCCCATGACCGTGGAAATCACTGCCATATCGAATGCGGGGGAAACACGACGAAGTCGTGTAAGGCCAGCGTGTCCGGTTTTATTGATCGCCATACAGCGCTCCCTCCCTGGGAGTGTTTGACTTTACTCAGTCGAGAATCCGCAATGGGGCGGATAATACCTGAGCGCAACCCAATACCCGGCACCTGAAAACGTAACAGCAAACGACTCCGCCACCTTGAAACGGCGCCACTGACGCAGCGCAGTTCGAGGGCAGAGAGCCTGCTCAACGGGTCTGTCACTCTTGGCCGGATGGCGAGCTGATCACGGCATTTATTGCATTCCAGCTTCGGCAACGTGTACAAATGTTGCTCTGGGCCTGCGCAACCTGGATCAATGCCACGGCGCACAGCTCAAAGGGTTGTAAAGCTTGAAACATGTTTGGAAGCTGTAAAAACAGCCCCTATTGGAAAAACGCGACATTTAATGTCAATATCGCGCCTCCCCTATTTCGTCGCCCCGTGCGGCTTACGCCGCAGGTCTCGCCCGTTTTTCAGTTAAACAAGGCTTTGAGTATCTGCGGTCTGTTGCAAAAAGGTAGTCAATGATGAGCGCAAGGCACTTTCTCTCCCTGATGGATTGCACGCCCGAAGAGCTGGTCAGCGTGATCCGTCGAGGCGTTGAGCTCAAGGACCTGCGTAACCGCGGCGTACTGTTCGAGCCTCTGAAAAACCGCGTGCTCGGGATGATTTTCGAGAAATCCTCGACCCGTACCCGTATTTCGTTCGAAGCCGGCATGATCCAGCTCGGTGGCCAGGCAATCTTCCTGTCGCCGCGCGACACACAGCTGGGCCGTGGCGAGCCGATCGGCGACTGCGCCATCGTGATGTCGAGCATGCTCGACGCCGTGATGATCCGTACCTTTGCCCACAGCACGTTGACCGAATTCGCCGCCAACTCCCGCGTACCCGTGATCAACGGCCTGTCCGACGACCTGCACCCGTGCCAGTTGCTGGCCGACATGCAGACATTCCTCGAACATCGCGGCTCGATCCAGGGCAAGACCGTGGCCTGGATCGGCGACGGCAACAACATGTGCAACAGCTATATAGAAGCGGCGATCCAGTTCGACTTCCAGTTGCGCATCGCCTGCCCTGAAGGTTTTGAACCCAATCCGCAATTCGTGGCCAAGGCCGGTGATCGCGTGACCATCGTCCGCGATCCGAAGGAGGCCGTGCGCGGCGCTCATCTGGTAAGTACCGACGTCTGGACCTCCATGGGCCAGGAAGAAGAAACCGCCAAACGCCTGAAGCTGTTCGCGCCGTTCCAGGTCACCCGCGCCCTGCTCGACCTGGCTGCCGAGGATGTATTGTTCATGCACTGCCTGCCGGCCCACCGTGGCGAGGAAATCAGCCTCGACGTGCTCGATGACAAGCGCTCCGTGGCCTGGGATCAAGCGGAAAACCGTCTTCACGCTCAAAAGGCCCTGCTCGAGTTTCTCGTCCCGCCTTCGTACCACCACGCATGAGCCATCCATTACTGCTCAACCTGCGCAACCTCGCCTGCGGCTATCAAGACCAGCGAGTGGTGCAGAACCTCAACCTGCACTTGAATGCCGGCGATATCGGTTGCCTGCTGGGCTCTTCGGGCTGTGGCAAGACCACCACGCTGCGGGCGATTGCCGGTTTCGAACCGGTACACGAAGGCGAAATCACGCTGGCGGGCGAGACTATCTCACGCGCCGGTTTCACCCTCGCCCCTGAGAAACGCCGCATCGGCATGGTGTTCCAGGACTACGCGCTGTTTCCACATTTGAGCGTGGCCGAAAACATCGCCTTCGGAATCCGCAAGCATCCACAAAAGGATCGCGTCACCGAAGAACTGCTGGAACTGGTCAACCTGAAAAACCTGGGCAAGCGCTTCCCGCATGAGTTGTCCGGTGGCCAGCAACAGCGTGTCGCACTCGCCCGCGCACTGGCACCGGAACCGCAATTGCTGTTGCTCGACGAACCGTTCTCCAACCTCGATGGCGAACTGCGGCGCAAGCTCAGCCATGAGGTGCGCGATATTCTCAAGGCCCGAGGCACCAGCGCGATTCTGGTGACCCACGACCAGGAGGAAGCCTTCGCGGTGAGCGATCACGTGGGGGTTTTCAAGGAAGGCCGGCTGGAACAGTGGGACACGCCCTACAACCTGTATCACGAACCGCTGACGCCTTATGTGGCCAGCTTCATTGGCCAGGGATATTTCATCCGCGGCCAGTTGAGCAGCCCGGAATCGGTGCTGACCGAGTTGGGTGAACTGCGCGGCAATCGTGCCTATACCTGGCCGACTGGCAGCGCGGTGGACGTGTTATTGCGCCCGGACGATATCGTTTACGCACCCGACAGTGGTTTGAAGGCGCGGATTGTCGGCAAGTCTTTCCAGGGTGCGTCCACGTTGTACCGTTTGCAGATGCCTACCGGTGCACAACTGGAGTCGATTTTCCCGAGCCATGCTGATCATCAAGTCGGTGCCGAGGTCGGTATTCGCGTCGAGGCTGAACACCTTGTGTTGTTCCAGGCGTCGGGCAGCACGGCGGCGCAGATTCCGGTAGTAGAGTCCGGTGTCCGCCGCTACAGCACCGCCAGCTGATACACACGTACAAATGTGTGTGCGGGCTTGCTCGCGAAAGCGGTGTATCAGTCAACATCATCATTGACTGTCACACCGCTTTCGCGAGCAAGCCCGCACACACATTGGATTTTCGTCAGCCTAACGTCAGTGTTCCACTCGCAACCAGCGTCGCATTCCCGCCAATCTTCACTCGATCCCCTTCCAGCCGGTAGAACAACTCCCCGCCTCGCTTCGAGCACTGATAAGCGCTGAGACTCGACTTGCCCAGCCGCTTCGACCAATACGGGATCAGACTGCAATGGGTCGAACCGGTCACCGGGTCTTCATTGATGCCGATCGCCGGGGCAAAATATCGGGACACGAAATCATGCTTGCTGCCCTTGGCGGTGACGATTGCGCCCGGCCACGGCAGCTTGGCCAGCGCGACCATGTCTGGCTGACAATCGAGTACAGCCTGCTCGGACTCCAGCACCACGAACAATTCATTTGAACCCAGCACATCGACTACTCCGACGCCCAAGGCGCGTTCGACATCCAGGGTCACGCCCACTTCAGACGGCACGATGGCCGGGAAATCCAGCCACAACCGTCCACCCTCACGACTCACACTCAACGAGCCGGATTTGCAGATGAAGTCCAGGCGCTCGACCGGTTCCTTATGGATTTCGAACAACACATACGCGCTGGCTAAGGTCGCATGACCACACAACGGCACTTCAGTGGCCGGAGTAAACCAACGAATGTGCCAGCCCTGCCCTTCACGCACCATGAAGGCGGTTTCGGCGAGGTTGTGCTCGGCGGCGATCTTCTGCATCAACTCATCGGCGAGCCAGGCTTCGAGCCGATACACCATCGCCGGGTTGCCACTGAACGGCCGATCACTGAACGCATCGACCTGATGAAACTCAAGCTGCATAACCTTCTCCCTTTGTCAGGCCACGGAGCATGAAGCTGCCGACAACCCGACACCAGTGACAGAGCCCGTCAATTTCCACCATACAGCGCCGGGCCGGAAGCCCTCGTCAGGCACGGCCGATATCAGCGAACTTTGCCTGGGTATGTTCGGCCAGCACCGCGGGTGCCAATTCGACTTCCAGCCCTCGTCGCCCCGCGCTGACAAAAATGCTGGCAAAGGGCTGAGCCGAATTGTCGATGAAAGTGCGCAAACGCTTCTTCTGCCCCAACGGACTGATACCGCCCAACAGATAACCCGTCGCGCGTTGCGCAGCGGTAGGATCGGCCATTTCGACTTTTTTCACGCCCGCTGCATGAGCCAGATGCTTTAAGTCCAGACTTCCGACGACCGGCACCACCGCCACCAACAATTCACCTTTCTCACTGGCTGCCAGCAGGGTCTTGAACACTTGCGCCGGGTCCAGTCCCAGTTTCTCCGCGGCCTCCAGCCCATAGGACGCAGCCTTCGGATCATGTTCATAACTGTGCACGCGATGTTCGGCTCGAACTTTTTTCAACAAATCCAATGCGGGGGTCATGGCAGCTCCAGACTGGGCGGCAGTAGAAAAATCCTGCGCTGGATTCTAGGACATTGATCGGCAAAAGGCTCTATTGCGCAACTGTTTCAAAGGCTTGGCAGTGCCTTGCGCCGTTCGTCCAGGTTGAGGCCGCTGCGTGAACGATACGTTCATTCACGTGACTAATAGTTGAATTGTGACTGACGGTTCACTTTCGACCTTTGACAGCGGCGTTTCTTGTCTATATTTTTTCGAATCTGAATACTGTACGAATGTGTCATCGCAACACCCAGCAGTAGACCGAGAACAGGATGGGGATTCTGCCTCGGTGGAAAACGCGCTTTGGCCATGACGAAAGAAGCGCCAGACAACAACAAAAATGAGGTTTTCAATGACAACTGCTTTACATCAACCGTCGCTCTCAAGCCAATGCATGGCCGAGTTTCTGGGCACTGCACTGCTTATCTTTTTTGGCACTGGTTGCGTTGCTGCGCTCAAGGTCGCGGGTGCCAGCTTTGGCTTGTGGGAAATCAGCATCATCTGGGGCGTCGGCGTGAGCATGGCAATCTACCTGACCGCCGGGGTTTCCGGGGCTCACCTCAATCCTGCCGTGAGCATTGCCCTGAGCATTTTCGCTGACTTCGAAAAGCGCAAACTGCCGTTTTATATCCTCGCTCAAATTGCTGGCGCGTTCTGCGGGGCATTTTTGGTCTACACGCTGTACAGCAATTTATTCTTCGATTTCGAACAAACTCACCATATGGTTCGTGGCACCCAGGCCAGCCTCGAACTGGCGTCGGTGTTCTCCACCTTCCCCAACCCGGCCCTGTCCACCGCCCAGGCTTTCCTGGTTGAAGTGATCATCACCGCCATCCTGATGGGCGTGATCATGTCTCTGACCGACGACAACAATGGTCTGCCAAAGGGGCCTCTGGCACCGTTGCTGATCGGCCTGCTGATTGCAGTGATTGGCAGCTCGATGGGTCCGCTGACCGGTTTTGCGATGAACCCGGCGCGTGATTTCGGTCCGAAGCTGATGACATTCCTCACCGGTTGGGGTGAAATTTCCCTCACTGGCGGGCGCGATATCCCGTATTTCCTGATTCCAATTTTTGCACCGATTGTCGGTGCCTGCCTCGGCGCTGCAGCTTATCGCGGGCTGATTGCCCGTCATCTGCCCAACGCCACACCTGCTACAAAGGACGCAACACCGGCCATTGACGGCAAACCAAGAACTTCTTGATACCGTAGGCGTGTGATCCTGCCCATAAGATCGCGCGCCGGACCTCACTCCCTTTTTTCGTCCAAGGCAATCGACATGACCGACACTCAGAATAAGAACTACATCATTGCCCTTGATCAGGGTACGACCAGCTCCCGCGCGATCATTTTCGACCGTGACGCGAACGTGGTCTGCACCGCCCAGCGCGAATTCGTCCAGCATTACCCGCAAGCCGGTTGGGTCGAACACGACCCGATGGAAATCTTTGCCACCCAAAGCGCCGTGATGGTCGAGGCCCTGGCTCAAGCCGGCCTGCATCACGACCAGGTCGCGGCCATCGGCATCACCAACCAGCGCGAAACCACCGTGGTCTGGGACAAGACCACCGGCCGCCCGATCTACAACGCGATCGTCTGGCAGTGCCGCCGCAGTACCGAGATCTGCCAGCAACTCAAGCGCGACGGTCACGAGCAATACATCAGCGACACCACCGGCCTGGTCATCGACCCGTACTTCTCCGGCACCAAACTCAAGTGGATCCTCGACAACGTCGAAGGCAGCCGCGAACGCGCGCGCAAAGGCGAACTGCTGTTCGGCACCGTCGACAGCTGGCTGATCTGGAAATTTACCGGCGGTAAGGTGCACGTCACCGACTACACCAACGCCTCGCGCACCATGCTCTTCAACATCCACACGCTTGAGTGGGACACGAAGATGCTGGAGGTGCTGGATATTCCGCGCGAGATGCTGCCGGAAGTGAAGTCCTCGTCCGAAATCTACGGCCACACCAAAAGCGGCATCGCCATCGGCGGTATCGCCGGCGACCAGCAAGCGGCCCTCTTCGGCCAGATGTGCGTCGAGCCAGGCCAGGCGAAAAACACTTACGGCACCGGCTGTTTCCTGCTGATGAACACCGGCGACAAAGCCGTGAAGTCCAAGCACGGCATGCTCACCACCATCGCCTGCGGCCCGCGTGGCGAAGTGGCTTATGCATTGGAAGGCGCGGTGTTCAACGGTGGTTCGACCGTTCAGTGGCTGCGTGACGAACTGAAAATCATCAACGACGCCCACGACACCGAATACTTCGCCAACAAGGTCAAGGACAGCAACGGCGTGTATCTGGTACCAGCCTTTACCGGTCTCGGCGCGCCATATTGGGACCCGTACGCCCGTGGCGCCCTGTTCGGTCTGACTCGCGGCGTTCGCGTAGATCACATTATTCGTGCAGCACTGGAGTCGATTGCCTACCAGACCCGCGACGTTCTGGACGCCATGCAACAGGATTCCGGCGAACGCTTGAAATCCCTGCGCGTGGACGGCGGCGCGGTCGCGAACAACTTCCTGATGCAGTTCCAGGCCGACATCCTTGGCACTCAGGTCGAGCGTCCGCAAATGCGCGAAACCACCGCACTGGGCGCGGCATATCTGGCCGGCCTGGCGTGCGGCTTCTGGGGCAGCCTGGATGAGTTGCGTGGCAAGGCAGTGATCGAACGCGAATTCGAACCGACCCTGGACGAAACCGCCAAGGAAAAACTCTACGCCGGCTGGAAAAAAGCTGTCAGCCGCACCCGCGACTGGGAACCGCATGAAGGCGCTGAATAAGCCAACAACAGGGTTGTAACTGGTCGGGAGCGGATTCCTGCGGCATCATGGGCAAATTTTGCACGGCAGCCAAAGGAAGCCCCATGAATCTGCCTCCCCGTCAGCAGCAAATCCTCGAACTGGTCCGCGAACGCGGCTATGTCAGCATCGAGGAAATGGCTACGCTGTTCGTCGTTACACCGCAGACCATCCGCCGCGATATCAATCAGCTCGCGGAAGCCAATTTGTTGCGTCGCTACCACGGCGGCGCAGCCTACGATTCCAGTGTCGAAAACACCGCCTACGCCATGCGCGCCGACCAGATGCGCGATGAAAAGCAACGTATCGGTGAAGCCATTGCGGCTCAGATCCCGGATCACGCCTCGCTGTTCATCAATATCGGCACCACCACCGAATCGATTGCCCGGGCGTTGCTCAATCACAACCACCTGAAAATCATCACCAACAACCTGCACGTGGCCTCGATGCTCAGCGCCAAGGACGACTTTGACGTTCTGCTGACTGGCGGCAATGTGCGGCGCGACGGCGGTGTGGTCGGTCAGGCGAGTGTCGACTTCATTAACCAGTTCAAGGTCGACTTTGCCCTGGTCGGCATCAGCGGTATCGATGAAGACGGCAGCCTGCTGGACTTCGATTACCAGGAAGTGCGGGTATCCCAGGCGATCATCGCCAATGCCCGGCAAGTGATTCTGGCGGCTGACTCCAGCAAATTCGGGCGCAACGCCATGATTCGTTTGGGGCCGATCAGTCTGATTGATTGCCTGGTCACTGATCAGCAGCCTGTGCCTGCCTTGGCGCAGTTGTTGAGTCAGCACAAGATTCGACTCGAAGTCGTTTAACCTCCCCCAACCTCTTTGGCGGCTGTACTGACGCCTTCGCGAGCAAGCCCGCTCCCACAGGATCCGCGCAATCCCTGTGGGAGCGGGCTTGCTCGCGAATACGATCGCCCATACGGCATACCTTTCGCGCCTTATCGCGCACCTAAATGTTCGTAAATTTTCCTTTCTCGGCCCTTCGATCAGTATTTTCAATCGAAGTTGACTGGCTGTGGGCGGTTTAATGGGCTACTATTTTCGCAAATGAACATTAATGTTCGTATTCCAATACAGAAAATCAAAAGAGCCCGAGGCCAGCCGATGCCCACTTCTACCTTGCCTACGCCCCCTCTCGCAGAGGTCTACGACATCGCCGTCATCGGTGGCGGGATCAATGGCGTGGGGATCGCAGCGGATGCCGCCGGCCGCGGCCTTTCGGTGTTCCTTTGCGAAAAGGATGACCTGGCCAGCCACACTTCGTCAGCCAGCAGCAAGCTGATCCACGGTGGCCTGCGCTACCTCGAACATTACGAATTCCGCCTCGTACGCGAAGCCCTCGCCGAACGCGAAGTGTTGCTGGCCAAGGCGCCGCACATCGTCAAGCAAATGCGCTTCGTGTTGCCGCACCGTCCGCACCTGCGTCCAGCGTGGATGATTCGCGCCGGCCTGTTCCTGTATGACAACCTCGGCAAGCGGGAAAAACTCGAAGGTTCGAGAAGCCTGAAGTTTGGTCCGGACAGCCCGCTGAAAAGCGAAATCACCAAAGGCTTCGAATACTCCGATTGCTGGGTCGACGATGCGCGCCTGGTGGTGCTGAACGCCATGGCCGCCCGCGAGAAAGGCGCCCACGTCCACACCCAGACCCGTTGCGTCAGCGCCCGTCGCACCAAGGGCCTGTGGCATCTGCACCTGGAACGCGCCGATGGCAGCCTGTTTTCGATTCGCGCCAAGGCTCTGGTGAACGCTGCCGGCCCGTGGGTCGCCAAGTTCATTCGTGACGACCTGAAGATGGAATCGCCGTACGGCATTCGCCTGATCCAGGGCAGCCACCTGATCGTGCCGAAACTGTATGAAGGCGAACACGCGCACATTCTGCAAAACGAAGATCAGCGCATCGTGTTCACCATTCCGTACCTGAACCACTTCACCCTGATCGGCACCACCGACCGTGAATACACCGGCGACCCGGCCAAAGTGGCGATTACCGAAGGCGAAACCGATTACCTGCTCAAAGTGGTCAACGCCCACTTCAAGAAGCAGATCAGCCGCGACGATATCCTGCACAGCTATTCCGGTGTTCGTCCGCTGTGCAACGACGAATCCGACAACCCGTCGGCCGTCACCCGCGACTACACCCTGGCGCTCTCGGGCACTGGCGAAGAAGCGCCGTTGCTGTCGGTGTTCGGCGGCAAGCTGACCACCTACCGCAAACTGGCCGAGTCGGCGCTGGCACAACTGGCGCCGTACTTCACGCACATCAAGCCAACCTGGACCGCTAGCGCGACATTGCCGGGCGGTGAAGACATGACCACCCCGCAGGCGTTGAGCTCGCTGATTCGCGACAAGTTCGACTGGGTCCCGACTGAAATTTCTCGCCGCTGGGCAACCACTTATGGCAGCCGCACCTGGCGCATGCTGGAAGGCGTGCAGAACCTCAGCGACCTGGGCGAACACATCGGCGGCGGTCTCTATACCCGCGAAGTCGATTACCTGTGCAGCGAAGAGTGGGCGACCACCGCCCATGACATTCTGTGGCGTCGCAGCAAGCTGGGCTTGTTCACCACCCCCGCCGAACAGCAGAAACTGGCGGATTACCTGAGCAAGGTCGAGCAGAACCGCAGCAAGATCGAAGCGGCCTGATCGCCTATTCGTTTAAACGAAAGCCCCTGAATCTCACGATTCAGGGGCTTTTTTACAGGTATTTACTGCGCCAGATGCAGCAGCAGGAAATCAATGAACGCCCTCGATTTGTGGGGCAGATGCGGGCTGTTGGGGAACACCACGTTGACGGACTGCGAGGGCAGCGAATAGTCGGGCAACAGACGGATCAGCCTCTCGCTGGCGATGTCGTCCTTGACCACCCACGCGGGCAGCACTGAGACGCCCAGCGACGACAACGTCATGGAGCGGATGGCCGTGGAAGAGTTGGATTCATACTGATTGATCCCGTTGATCTCGACAGTCCCCAATTGTGGATGGCGCAACGTCCACTGGGTCGGTGCCTGCAAGTTGCTGTTGGCAATCCACGGCAGCGCATTCAGGTCTTGAGGGTTTTGCACCGGGTGACGCGCAAGAAACGTCTCGGTAGCCACCAGGACAACTTCATAATCCGCCAGTTTACGGCTCTTGAATGCCGAGTCCGCCAAGTTGCCTAAACGGATAACCAGGTCTAACTTTTCCGCCACCAGGTCATTGAGTGACGAGTTAAAGTTATAACAGAGTTTTATCTCCGGGTAGCGCTCTATGAATTGTGGTATCAACGGCAGAATATAAGCCTCACCGTATTCACTGGTGGAACTGAAGCGCAACTTTCCGGAGACTCGGTTATGCCCTTTTAAGACATTATCAAAGGCGTTATCGATATCCGCGACAATGCCTTTGAACTCTTCATAAAAGTCCTGACCGATTTCGGTGAGGGATATATTTCGGGTATTTCTAATCAACAGCGTCGCCGACAGCACGTCCTCCAGCGCCTTGACATGCAGGCTGGCCATGGCTTTGCTGATGCTCAGGTAATTGGCCGCCTTGGTGTAAGAACCAAAATCAACCACAGCCAGAAATGTCTGGACCCGATTAAGATGAGTGTGCATAGCAATATGGCTCACTGTTAAATCCTGTCAAACATTGTTTCAAGGATAGTCGTATCGACAGTTCAAGTCCACCGCCCCTATGCTTTGCGGCAAAGGGGAAACACCATGACTTATCGCTACAAAGTTGCACTGATATTTCTGATCGGATTTTTTATAGACTGCATTAACATCTTTATGTCAGCGGTCGCATTACCGAGTATATCGGCGGCGCTGCACGTTAGTACTTCAGACGTTGCCTGGGTGGCTAATGCTTATATTCTGGGGCTGACGCTGATCATTCCGGTCAGCACCTGGCTGGCCGGTCGTTTTGGCAGCCGGGAAATCCTCACCGCCTCGATGCTCGTGTTCACAGGTTCCGTGTGGATGTGCGGGCTGGCCAACAGTTTCAACGAGCTGGTGATCTGGCGCTTCGTCCAGGGGATTGGCGGTGGCCTGTTGATTCCAGTCGGCCAGGCGCTGACGTTCAACCTGTTCAAGGGTGAGCAGCGGGCGAAAATATCCACATTGGTCATGGCCGTTGCCCTTATAGCCCCCGCTATTTCACCGACCATCGGCGGTGTCATCGTCGACAGCAGCTCCTGGCGCTGGGTGTTCTACAGCAACATCCCGTTCTCGCTGATCGCGGCGTTGCTGTCCTGGTTCTGGATCAACGAAGCGCGGCCGACGAGTTTGCCCCGGCCCGACATCAAAGGCTTGCTGCTGGTCAGCGCGGCACTCGGCAGCCTGCTGATGGGCATGTCGTTGTACGGCGGCGATGCTCCGGCATGGGTGGCCGCCCTCTTCGTCATGGCCGGCGTTGCTTTCGTCGTGCTGTACGGGCTGCATTACCGCACATGCAAAAACCCGATCATTGAACTGAGCCTGCTCAAAAGCAAAAAACTCAGCACCTCGATCTTTATCTATTACGCGATCCCCGGTGTGTTCACGGGGGTCAACTTGATGAGCATCTTCTTCCTGCAAAACACCCTGCACTTCAGCGCCCGCCTGACAGGGATGTTCATGATCCTCTACGCCATCGGCGCGTTCATCGCGATGCTGATCTGTGGCCGGGTCTACAACCGGATGGGCGCAAAGCGCCTGTTTGCCCTCGGCATGCTGTTGCACAGTGCCGGCATCGCCACCCTGTTACTGGTGAACAATCCCTCAGACCTTCTGGTGATTGTCATCGCCTACAGCTTGATGGGGATTGGCGGCGGCATGGGTGCCAACACAGCACAAACCACGTCGTTGATGGACTTCGAGGGCAGTGACACGCACAAGGCCAGTGTCATCTGGAACATCAACCGACAGATGTCATTCAGCATCGGCGCCGCCCTCTTCCTGATGGTTTTCAACCTGCTCTTGAAGCATTTCGATACCACCCAGGCCTACCACGTGACGTTCGCCATCGCCGCGCTGGTGGGCCTGTTCCCACTCTTTCAACTGAGTCAGTTGAACACTCAAAAGGACTGTCATGCACAACAAAATAGTTGAACAGGCGCACCACAGCATTCATCACGTGCACGAGCTGATCCACACCCTGTTCACCGACGCCAACGGTAAGGGGCAGGCTGTGCTCGAGCCGCTGATGTCGGCATTCGCCGAGCACTTCACCATGGTCACCACCTCGGCCGCCATCGTCAGCCGGGCGACGGTCGAACAGATGTTCAAGGGTGCAATCGGCGCCAAACCGGGCCTGGAAATCTTCATCAGCGACCTGCAGACGGTGTGGCAAGAAGGCGCCAGCGTGGCGATCCGCTACAAGGAAACCCATCGCCTCGACCAGCGCGAAAGCTCACGGATTTCGGTGGCGATCATTGGCCTGCATCACCACAACGCCCAATGGATCTACCTGCATGAAACGCCGCTAAGCCAGGAAAGCTGATTTTTGGGTGAACGACACAATCATTGTCGCTTCTATTACCTGATCAATAGCATTAGCGGCCCCGAACACCATTCGGTTTTCCGAACGCGACCTGTCGGTCAATTCGGTTAACCGGATTAACCTTCGCCAAAAACTACCGCCATAAATATTTAATACCCTTATAAATCAATAACTTGATCTATATCGCCTGGCCTGGCACGAGTCATGCTCTACACTCTTGGACGAATGTCTGATGCAACCACACTTCAGGAGCCGTCAGGCATTCGAAGCACAAAAGGGCCGATGAACTGGCTCCATAAAAAAAACAATGTCGAGGAAAATTTGATGCGCATCGTTCCCCATATCCTGGGCGCAGCCATTGCTGCCGCTCTGATTAGCACTCCAGTTTTCGCTGCCGAGCTCACCGGCACACTGAAGAAGATCAAAGAGTCCGGCACCATCACCCTCGGGCATCGTGACGCTTCCATTCCTTTTTCCTATATCGCGGACGCTTCCGGCAAACCGGTTGGCTACTCCCACGATATCCAGCTGAAAATCGTCGAAGCCATCAAGAAAGACCTGGACATGCCGAACCTCCAGGTCAAATACAACCTCGTAACCTCGCAAACCCGTATCCCGCTGGTGCAAAACGGCACCGTGGACGTCGAGTGCGGCTCCACCACCAACAACGTGGAACGTCAGCAGCAAGTTGACTTCTCCGTCGGCATCTTCGAAATCGGTACGCGTCTTCTCTCCAAGAAAGACTCAACGTACAAGAATTTCGACGACCTGAAAGGCAAGAACGTCGTGACCACCGCGGGTACCACGTCCGAGCGTATCCTCAAGTCGATGAACGCCGACAAGCAGATGGGCATGAACGTCATCTCCGCCAAAGACCACGGCGAATCCTTCCAGATGCTGGAATCGGGCCGTGCCGTCGCATTCATGATGGACGACGCGCTGCTGGCCGGTGAAGCGGCCAAAGCCAAGAAGGCCAGCGACTGGGAAGTGACCGGTGACCCGCAGTCCTACGAAATCTATGGCTGCATGGTTCGCAAGGGCGACGCACCGTTCAAGAAAGCCGTGGACGACGCGATTGTTGCGACCTACAAGTCGGGCGAGATCAACGAAATCTACAAAAAATGGTTCATGTCGCCAATCCCGCCAAAAAACCTGAACCTGAACTTCCCGATGAGCGACGAGCTCAAGGCCCTGATCGCCAATCCGACCGATAAAGCGGCTGACGACAAGAAATCCTGATTTCTGACTAACCTTATCTCCTGAAAGGGCCGCTGCCCTTTCAGGAGGTAGTCACTCCCTGCTGGCATTTTTGGAAACACTCGAACCGGTGGCTGTCGAGCCGCTCGTGTGTGCCTGATCAACAAGATCAGGGCGGGAACGGAGCTTCCCCAGGCGGGCACTTGTACATCGATCGATCTGAGGGGAGACCCTAATGAATTACAACTGGGACTGGGGCGTGTTCTTCAAGTCCACCGGCGTGGGCAGCGAGATTTATCTCGACTGGTACCTCACCGGTTTGGGCTGGACCATCGCCATCGCCATCGTGGCCTGGATCATCGCGCTGACGCTGGGCTCGATCCTGGGCGTCATGCGCACCGTGCCGAATCGCATCGTATCGGGCATCGCGACCTGCTACGTCGAACTCTTCCGTAATGTGCCGCTGCTGGTTCAGCTGTTCATCTGGTACTTCCTGGTACCCGATCTGCTGCCACAAAACCTGCAGGACTGGTACAAACAGGACCTGAACCCGACCACCTCGGCGTTCCTCAGCGTTGTTGTCTGCCTGGGCCTGTTCACCACCGCCCGCGTTTGCGAACAAGTGCGCACCGGCATTCAGGCGCTGCCCAAAGGCCAGGAAGCTGCCGCTCGCGCCATGGGCTTCAAGCTGCCACAGATCTACTGGAACGTGCTGCTGCCCCAGGCCTACCGGATCATCATTCCGCCGCTCACCTCGGAATTCTTGAACGTGTTCAAGAACACCTCCGTCGCCTCGCTGATCGGCCTGATGGAATTGCTCGCACAGACCAAACAGACCGCCGAGTTTTCCGCGAACCTGTTCGAAGCTTTCACCCTGGCGACGCTGATCTACTTCACCCTGAACATGAGCCTGATGCTGCTGATGCGTGGGGTCGAGAAGAAAGTCGCCGTACCGGGCCTGATCTCCGTAGGGGGTAAATGATGGAATTCGACTTCTCGGGCATCATCCCGTCCCTGCCGGGTTTGTGGAACGGCATGGTCATGACCCTGCAATTGATGGCGCTGGGCGTCGTCGGCGGGATCATCCTCGGCACCATCCTGGCGCTGATGCGCCTGTCCCACAGCAAGCTGCTGTCGAACATCGCCGGTGCCTACGTCAACTACTTCCGTTCAATCCCGTTGCTGCTGGTCATCACCTGGTTCTACCTGGCGGTGCCGTTCGTGCTGCGCTGGATCACCGGCGAAGACACCCCGATCGGCGCGTTCGCCTCCTGCATCGTGGCCTTCATGATGTTCGAAGCGGCGTACTTCTGCGAAATCGTCCGCGCCGGTGTGCAGTCGATCCCCAAGGGTCAGATGGGCGCCGCGCAAGCCCTGGGCATGAGCTATGGCCAGATGATGCGTTTGATCATCCTGCCGCAAGCGTTCCGCAAGATGACCCCGCTGTTGCTGCAACAGAGCATCATCCTGTTTCAGGACACTTCGCTGGTCTACGCGGTCGGCCTGGTGGACTTCCTCAATGCCTCGCGTGCCAGTGGCGACATCATCGGTCGCTCCAATGAGTTCCTGATCTTCGCAGGTCTCGTGTACTTCACAATCAGCTTTGCCGCCTCGCTGCTGGTCAAGCGTCTGCAAAAAAGGTTTGCCGTATGATCTCTATCAAGAATGTCAACAAGTGGTATGGCGACTTCCAGGTACTGACTGACTGCAGCACCGAGGTCAAAAAAGGCGAAGTGATCGTGGTGTGCGGGCCGTCCGGCTCCGGCAAATCCACCCTGATCAAATGCGTCAACGCCCTGGAACCGTTCCAGAAAGGCGACGTGGTGGTCGATGGCACGTCCATCGCCGACCCGAAGACCAATCTGCCGAAACTGCGCTCGCGCGTCGGCATGGTGTTCCAGCATTTCGAACTGTTCCCGCACCTGACCATCACTGAAAACCTGACCATCGCGCAGATCAAGGTGTTGGGCCGCAGCAAGGAAGAAGCCACCAAGAAAGGCCTGCAACTGCTTGAGCGCGTCGGCCTGTCGGCTCACGCCCACAAGCACCCGGGCCAGCTCTCCGGTGGCCAGCAACAGCGTGTGGCAATTGCCCGTGCGCTGGCGATGGACCCGATCGTCATGTTGTTCGACGAACCGACCTCGGCGCTGGACCCTGAAATGGTCAACGAAGTGCTCGACGTGATGGTGCAACTGGCCCACGAAGGCATGACCATGATGTGCGTGACCCACGAAATGGGCTTTGCCCGCAAAGTGGCGGACCGTGTGATCTTCATGGACCAGGGCAAGATCATCGAAGACTGCAAGAAAGAAGAGTTCTTCGGCGACATCACCCACCGCGCCGAGCGTACACAGCATTTCCTTAACAAGATTCTGCAGCACTAAGAAAAACACCGCTCCCCAAATGTGGGAGCGGGCTTTTGTGGTGAGGTGGTTTTGTGGCGAGGGGATTTATCCCCGTTCGGCTGCGCAGCAGTCGTCAACCCATCGCATGCGGTTTAACTATGAAATGCTGGGGCCGCTTCGCAGCCCAACGGGGATAAATCCCCTCGCCACAGAAACCCACTCACCGCCCTAGCCAGCTCCCACAAGGGGCCGGCGGCGATATGGAGATTTGTGTTGTGGTTGACCCAAGGCATCTGTGATGAAATGCGACCCCACTCTCTATCGCGCCGCGCCGCCATCACTCGCCGTGAAACCCCGTCTGATTCGCCATCTGTTCCTGCCGCCGCTGGTCATCGCCCTGATGATCGGATTGGGTTACCTCGGCTTCTGGGTCAGTGAACACTACGGGATTCGCAGCCTCAGCGAGAACGGCCAGCGTCAGCTCGAACTGCACGCCCGCGCCGTCGAGAGCGAGATCAGCAAGTACACCTACCTCCCCAGCCTGCTGGAACTTGAATCCAGTGTTTCAAAACTGCTGGCCGCCCCGTCACCGGAACACCGGCAGACCGTCAACGACTACCTCGAAGGCCTGAACCGGCGCAGCCGCAGTCGGGCTATCTACGTGATGGACACCACCGGCCGCGTCATGGCCACCAGCAACTGGCGCGATGTCGACAGTTACCTGGGTGAAGACCTATCCTTTCGCGCCTATTTCCAGAACGCCGTGCGCGGTCAGTCGGGACGCTTCTACGGCATCGGCAGCACCAGCGGCGAACCCGGTTACTACCTGGCCCACGGCCTGGAAGAACACGGCAAGATCATCGGCGTCGCGGTGGTCAAAGTGCGCCTCGAAGCCATGGAAGAACGCTGGCAGCGCGCGCGCCTCGAAGCCTTCGTCAGCGACGAGAACGGCATCATTATTCTGTCCAGCGATCCGGCACGGCGGCTCAAGTCGGTTGTTCCGTTGAGCGACGAAACCAAGGAAAAACTCGCCCGCAGTCTTCAGTACTACTGGTTCCCGCTGAACGAATTGCAGCCGCTGGCCCGGGAACAACTGGCCGAAGGCGAGGAAAAACTGACCTTCCCCGCCAACAGCGAAGTGGAATCCGACGAAGAAGACATCAGCTACCTCTCGCAAACCCGCCCCTTGAGCGACACCCCGTGGAACTTCACCCTGCTCACGCCGCTCCAGGATTTGCGCCGTGAAGCGATCAATCAGGGGATTCTGGTGGCGGTGGCGTTTGCCCTCGTGGCGTTCCTGCTGATCGCCTGGAACGAGCGGCGCAAGGTGATCGCCACCCGCCTCGCTGCCCGTGAAGCCCTGCAGGAAGCCAACAATCAACTTGAACGTCGGATTACCGAACGCACCACCGACCTGCGCGCCAGCAACGAACGACTCAAAGGCCAGATCCGCGAACGGCGTCAGGCCGAAGAGACGTTGCGCCGCGCCCAGGATGAACTGGTGCAGGCCGGTAAACTCGCCGCCATCGGGCAGATGTCGACCAGCATCGCCCACGAACTGAACCAGCCGCTGGCGGCGCTGCGCACCTTGTCCGGCAACACCGTGCGCTTTCTCGAACGCGGTCAGCTGGACGTCGCCAGCACCAACCTCAAGACCATCAATGAATTGATCGATCGCATGGGCCGGATCACCGCCAGCCTGCGTTCCTTCGCCCGTCGCGGTGACGACAAAGGCCGGGCCAGCCTCGGCAAAGCGGTGGATGCTGCCTTGCAACTGCTGGGCGGTCGCGTGGAAAGCGCGCACCTGAAAGTGCATCGTGACTTCAACGATGTGCAGGTGCAGATCGACCAGACCCGCCTGGAGCAGATTCTGGTCAACCTGATCGGCAACGCCCTCGACGCCATGCAGGCTCAACCGTTGCCCGAGTTGTGGCTCGAAGGCGAAGCGTTCGATGGCAAATATCGCCTGCGCGTACGCGATAACGGCCACGGCATCGACGCCGAAGCGCGCAAGCACTTGTTCGAACCCTTCTTCACCACCAAACCCGGCGAACAAGGCCTGGGCCTCGGCCTGACCCTTTCCGCCAGCCTGGCCGCCGCCACCGGAGGGCATCTGGGTGTCGAACACCCGGCCAGCGGTGGCACCACCTTCGTCCTCAGTTTACCGTTGGTAAGCCCCACTCACGCCGAGCCAATATGAACAACGACCTTAGTGTGCTGATCGTCGAAGACGACCCCCATGTGCTGCTCGGCTGCCAGCAGGCGCTGACCCTGGAAGACATCCCCTGCGTGGGCGTGGGCAGTGCCGAAGAAGCGCTGGAGCGGGTCGGCGACAACTTTGCCGGCATCGTCATCAGCGACATTCGCCTGCCGGGCATCGATGGCCTGGAACTGCTGACCCGACTCAAGGCCCGCGACCGCAGCCTGCCGGTGGTGTTGATCACCGGTCACGGCGACATTTCCATGGCCGTGGGCGCAATGCAGAAAGGCGCCTATGACTTCATGGAGAAACCCTTCTCGCCGGAACGCTTGGTGGATGTCGCCCGTCGCGCGCTGGAGCAACGCAGCCTGGCCCGGGAAGTCTCTTCGTTGCGCCGGCAACTGGCGGAGCGCGATTCCCTGGAAGGCCGCATCATCGGCCGCTCGCCGGCCATGCAGAACCTGCGCGAATTGATCGCCAACGTCGCCGATACGTCGGCCAACGTGCTGATCGAGGGCGAGACCGGCACTGGTAAAGAACTGGTTGCGCGTTGCCTGCACGACTTCAGCCGCCGGCACACCAAACAGTTCGTCGCGCTGAACTGCGGCGGCCTGCCGGAGAACCTGTTCGAAAGCGAAATTTTCGGCCATGAGGCCAATGCTTTCACCGGTGCCGGCAAACGGCGCATCGGCAAGATCGAACACGCTGACGGCGGCACGCTGTTCCTCGACGAAGTCGAAAGCATGCCCCTGCCCTTGCAGATCAAACTGCTGCGGGTGTTGCAGGAACGCACCCTTGAACGCCTGGGTTCGAACCAGAGCGTGGCCGTGGATTGCCGAGTCATTGCGGCGACCAAGTCCGACCTCGACGAATCGAGCAAGGCCGGCGAGTTTCGCAGCGACCTGTATTACCGCCTGAACGTGGTGACGCTCGAATTGCCACCGCTGCGCGAACGTCGCGAAGACATCCTGCAACTGTTCGAACACTTCCTGCAGCAGTCGTCCCTGCGCTTCGACCGCGCCGTGCCGGAGCTGGACAACCAGACCCTGTCGAACCTGATGAGCCACGACTGGCCCGGCAACGTGCGCGAACTGCGCAACGTCGCCGAGCGTTTTGCCCTCGGCCTGCCGGCGTTCAAGAAGTCCGGCGCCAGCGGCAACAATCAGGGCCTGGCCTTCGCCGAAGCGGTGGAAGCGTTCGAACGCAATTTGCTCGGCGACGCATTGCAACGCAGCGGCGGCAACCTGACCCAGGCCAGCCTGGAACTGGGGATGGCCAAGACCACGCTGTTCGACAAAGTCAAAAAGTACGGGCTGAGCCACTGATGGACCTGATTCTGAAAGCGGCGTTGGGTGCCGCAGTGGTCCTCATCCTCGCGGCACTGGCCAAGACCAAAAACTATTACATCGCAGGCCTGGTGCCGCTGTTTCCGACCTTTGCGCTGATTGCGCATTACATCGTCGGCAAGGGACGTTCGGTGGATGATTTGAAGACCACCATCGTGTTCGGGATGTGGTCGATCATTCCGTACTTCGTTTATCTGGCGACGTTGTATGTGATGGTCGACCGGATGCGGTTGGAGGCTTCGTTGGCCGTGGCGGCGGTGGCGTGGTTGATGGCGGCCACCGTGCTTGTCACCGTGTGGGTCCGCCTCCACGCCTGACCACCGCCAACCCCTGTGGGAGCGAGCTCGCTCCCACAGTAATACGGCTCGCCGCGAGATCAGCTAACGGTGCCGCCTTTTGATTCGCTCATGATCTGCCGGATCGCTCCAACAAAGGTTTCCACCGGCTGTCCACCGCTCACCGCATACTGCCCGTTAAACACCACCGTCGGCACCGAACTCACCCCGCGCGACAGCCACAGCTGCTCTTCTTCAAGCACCTCTTTGGCAAACTCATCGGACGCCAGAATCGCCGCCGCCCGCTGCCGATTCAACCCGACGCTTTCCGCAATCTGCGCCAACTGCTGGTGATCGGACGGATTACCGCCATCGGTGAAGTACGCTTTGAACAGCGCTTCTTTCAAATTGAATTGCAACCCTTCCAGCCCCGCCCAGAACAGCAACCGATGGGCATCAAAGGTGTTGTAGATGCGGCTGTTGCCATCCGTGCGAAACGCAAACCCGACCTCGGCGCCACGGGCGCGGATCATCTCGCGGTTCTTCTGCGATTGCTCAGGGGTCGAGCCGTACTTTTCGCTGATGTGTTCGGTGATGTTCTGCCCTTCCGGCCCCATCTTCGGGTTCAGTTCAAACGGCTGGAAACGGAGCTCGGCCTGGACCTCATCGCCCAGCAAATCCAGGGCCCGGGTCAGGCCATACAGGCCGACCACGCACCACGGGCAGGACACGTCGCTGACGAAATCGATTTTCAGGGGGGTACTCATCATTCACCTCGCAGGCTGGAAAGGCGGCGGAAAGTTTGAACGATACACCTGACAGCACTGAGGTGGGAGCCGTTGCTGAATTCGCCTGTGGGACAGAGGTGGCAGTCATTCCACTATTCCCTGTGGGAGCGGGCTTGCTCGCGAAAGCGGTGTATCAGTCAAGCAGATAGCGACTGACTCGACGCCTTCGCGAGCAAGCCCGCTCCCACAAGGGATTTTCAGTGTTTGGGAGGGGGTGTTTAGTTCTGTTTAAGGTTACTTCCTGAAAGCTACAGCGCCTTGCGCCGTCGCCTACAACCACGTCAGAATCCGCCGGCTTGTGCGCCTGGGGGGCCGTCGGTAACTTGGTTCGTGTCACTGATTCCCAGTGATCGGGTTTAGTAGCCCGGCTTTTCCAATTCGGACGTACATGCGTCATCTATTCAGGCATTCGCCTGCACTTGATGGTAGCTGTGCGCATGGCGTCCTCGGACGCGCCGGTTTTGGATTGGTGGCCGGTCTACTAACTTGCGCACAGCTGCCACCCTTCCGTTTAGTAGCGAGACAGGTTGCGGCTCTATTAACAGGAGTACCAATCCAATGTTCAAGATCACACCAAATCCACCAGAAACCGACGACGTCTCCCCCTACGAAACCCCAGACTCCAAAAAACTCAACGATGCCGCCGACCGCGCCCTCGATTACTACCTCAAACCGGTCATCCCCAAAGACACCCCACGCCGGCCCAGCACCATTTACACCATCGCCCCCGACATCGATCACGAAACCCTGCTGGCCAACGCCTGCGAATCCCTGGCGTCAGCCAGCGTAATGCTCAGTGATTTCGCCGGGTTGCTGGAAGGGCCGCAGCGCAACACCGTGCTGGGCATTCAGCAGTCCGTGATGCTGGGTGAACTGGCGGTGAACCGGATGCTGGATAACTTCGTTCCACCAAGCGCCGCGACCTGACTGGCTGCCGATGTTTCACTAGCACAGAAGATCAAAATGTGGGAGCGGGCTTGCTCGCGAAAGCGGTGTATCAGTCAAGCAGATGGCGACTGACACGACGCCTTCGCGAGCAAGCCCGCTCCCACATTGGGATTGTGGGTTATAGGAGATTGGGGACCGGCACGGGATCAATCTGTGCCCAATGCGAGGTGTCTTCGCGATGGGCCTGCAAGTACGGCAACACCGCCGCCAGCAACGGTGCCTTGAACGCTTCCTGGAACCGATGCGCCAACCCTGGAATCAGCTTCAACTGACTGCCACGGATATGCGCCGCCAGATGTACGCCATGCATCACCGGCAACAACGGATCGGCCGTGCCGTGGACCACCAACGTCGGGACGCGCAGTTGGTTGAGTAATGCCACACGACTGCGCTCAGCAAGGATCGCCATGATCTGGCGCTTCACGCCTTCCGGGTTGAATGCCCGGTCATAGGACAGCGCCGCTTGATGCAGCAAGGCCTGCCGATCATCGCTGACGGTCGGGCTGCCCAACGCGGCCAGTAAATCAGCCTGTTGCTCCAGCGCCACTTCGCGATTCGGCGCGCCACGACGGGACAACAACTGTACCAACGCCGCACTCGGCGCCGGCAAGCCTTCGGCCCCGGAGCTGGTCATGATCAGGGTCAAACTCTCGACCCGCTGCGGTGCCATCGCCGCCATGTGCTGGGCAATCATCCCGCCCATGCTCGCGCCCAATACGTGGAATTGCTCAACCTTCAACGCATCCATCAGGCCAAAGGCATCGTCCGCCATGTCTGTCAGGGTGTACGGCGCCGCCACCGGCAAACCGAGTTTGTAGCGCAGCACTTCGAAAGACAGGTTGGCGTCGGCAGGGGCTTGCCGCCAAGTCGACAGGCCGACATCGCGATTGTCATAACGAATCACCCGAAAACCCTGCTGACACAACGCGACCACCACCTCGTCCGGCCAGTGAATCAACTGCCCGCCCAGGCCCATCACCAGCAGCAACGCCGGGTCGGACGCACGGCCGATGCTCTGGTACGCCAGGCTCACCTGCGCCAGATCGGCCTGTTGGGTGGGAACGTTGACATCGCAACGAGACGCCGCGAAAGACGGTAATCCAAACAACAACGCGGCCAGGAAGGCCGCTGTTGATAAAAATCGTGCACGCATGAAAAAACACCGAAACGCAGAACCCCAGTAGAGCGCGAGTTTGATGAAGTTTGATCAAGCGCGCTGCCACAGTTACGTGACAGTTTGATGAAGATTGCCGAGCGGTCGTATTCGGACAGAAGATCGTTCCCACGCTCTGCGTGGGAATGCCTCAATGGACGCTCCGCGTCCGCTTCGACAGGGACGCGGAGCGTCCTGGGCTGCATTCCCACGCAGAGCGTGGGAACGATCAGATCAAATCAGGCCAACTGACTACGCAATCGCCTTGCCGCCGCCACCATGTTCACCAACGCCGCCTCTGTCTCCGGCCACGCCCGGGTCTTCAGCCCGCAATCCGGATTCACCCACAACCGCTCCGCCGGAATGCGCTTCACGGCTTTGCTCATCAATTTGACCATCTCGGCCGTGTCCGGCACCCGTGGCGAGTGGATGTCATAGACGCCCGGCCCGATGTCGTTCGGGTAGTCGAACGCTTCGAAGGCTTCCAGCAATTCCATGTCCGAACGCGAGGTTTCGATGGTGATCACGTCCGCATCCATCGCGGCGATGGACTCGATCACGTCGTTGAATTCGCTGTAGCACATGTGGGTGTGGATCTGGGTTTCGTCCCGAACGCCGGAGGCGCTGAGGCGGAAGGCTTCCACCGCCCAATCCAGATATTCCTGCCATTGCGCCCGGCGCAGCGGCAAGCCTTCGCGGAATGCGGCTTCGTCGATCTGCACGATTTTGATGCCGGCGTTTTCCAGGTCGACCACTTCATCACGCAGGGCCAGGGCCAACTGCTGCGCCTGGATTTTGCGCGAGACGTCTTCGCGGGGGAACGACCACATCAGCATGGTCACGGGACCGGTGAGCATGCCTTTCATCACCTTGTCGGTCAGGCTCTGTGCATACGTGATCCAGTCGACGGTCATGGCGGTCGGGCGGCTCAGGTCGCCGTAGATGATCGCCGGTTTGACGCAGCGCGAACCGTAGCTGTGCACCCAGCCGAAACGGGTGAACAGGTAGCCGTCCAATTGCTCGGCGAAGTACTCGACCATGTCGTTGCGCTCGGCTTCGCCGTGCACCAGCACGTCCAGGCCCAGGCGTTCCTGGACTTGCACCGCATGGCGGATTTCGCTGTGCATGGCGTCGGTGTAATCGTTGGCCGACAGCTTGCCTTGCTTGAAGGCCTGGCGTGCCAGACGGATCGAACCGGTCTGCGGGAACGAGCCGATGGTGGTGGTCGGGAACGCCGGCAGTTTCAAGCGTGCACGTTGCTGCTCGATGCGTTTGGCAAACGGCGAATGACGCTGGCTGTCCGCCGCGCCGATAGCGTTGATGCGCGCCTGCACTTGGGCTTTATGGATACGCGGCGACTCGGCGCGGCTGGCCTGAATCGCTCGGCTCTCGGCCAAGGCAGCTTGCACCTTGGATGATTGCGGGTCGTTGAGGGCATCGCGCAGCACGGCGATTTCCCCGCACTTCTGCACCGCAAACGCCAGCCAGCTTTTCAGTTCCGGGTCGAGTTTGTCTTCGCGTTCCAGGTCCACGGGGCTGTGCAGCAGCGAGCAGGAACTGCTGACCCACAGGTTGTCGCCGAAGCGTTCCTGGGCCGGTTGCAGTTGCGCGAGGACTTGCTCCAGTTCGCAGCGCCAGACGTTGCGGCCGTTGACCAAGCCCACCGACAGAATCTTGTAGGTCGGCAGACGATCCAGCACCTGGCCGAGTTGATCCGGCGCACGCACCGCGTCGATGTGCAGGCCTTGCACCGGCAGGCCGACCGCCAGGCCAAGGTTGTCTTCCAGGCCACTGAAGTAGGTCGCCACGAGTTTTTTCAGCGGCGAGTATTGAAGGATGTGATAAGCGCGTTCGAAAGCGTTTTTCCAGGACTGTGGCAGGTCGAGGGTCAGGATCGGTTCGTCGATCTGCACCCATTCCACGCCCTGCGCGGCGAGGCGGCCAAGGATTTCGCCGTAGATCGGCAGCAAGCGCTCCAGCAGATCGAGCTTGTCGAAATCGTTGCCTTTGGCTTTGCCGAGCCACAGGTAAGTCAGCGGGCCGATGATCACCGGTTTGACGTTGTGGCCCAGCGCCTTGGCTTCGTCGACTTCGTCGAACAGCTGTTCCCAGCTCAGTTTGAATGGTTGGTCAGCGCTGAATTCCGGGACCAGGTAGTGGTAGTTGGTGTCGAACCACTTGGTCAGTTCCTGGGCGTATTGCAACGGGGTGTGTTCAGCGCCGCAGCAGGCCGCGGTAGCGCCACGGGCCATGGCGAACAGGGTGTCGAGGGTCGGCAGGCCGCGGGAGTCCTTGGCGCTGTCGAAACGCTCGGGGATCACACCGAAGGTCAGGGAATGGGTCAGCACCTGGTCGTACCAGGCGAAGTCTCCGACGGGCAGCAGGTCGATGCCGGCGTCTTTCTGCAACTGCCAGTGGGTGGCGCGCAGTTGGCGGCCGACGCTTTTCAGCGCGTCCTGATCCAGATCGCCCTTCCAGTAGGATTCAAGGGCTTTTTTCAGTTCGCGGTCAGCGCCGATGCGCGGAAAACCAAGTGTGTGGGCCAGAGCCATGGTGAGTTTCTCTCTATAAAAGAAGCTGTAAAACATGGCGCCATTGTCGACAGCCAACCCAACATGAGACAAACTCAACCTTTTCGTGTTGATCACAAGTTTTCCTCATGGAGCCACTCGGTGCTTGAAATCCGTCACCTGAAGACCCTGCACGCCTTGCGCGAGGCGGACAGCCTGGTCGATGCCGCCGACCGGCTGCACCTGACCCAGTCAGCCCTGTCCCACCAGTTCAAGGAGCTTGAGGAACGGCTGGGGATGCCGCTGTTTGTGCGCAAGACCAAACCGGTGCGGTTCACCAGCGCGGGTTTGCGCCTGCTTCAACTGGCGGACGCGACCCTGCCGCTGCTGCGTGGCGCCGAGCGTGATATCGCGCGTCTGGCGGGCGGCACGGCGGGCCGTTTGCACATGGCGATTGAGTGCCACAGTTGCTTCCAGTGGCTGATGCCGACCATCGATCAGTTCCGCGATGCCTGGCCGGAAGTCGAGCTGGACCTGACCTCTGGCTTCTCCTTCGCCCCGCTGCCGGCCCTGGCCCGTGGCGATCTGGATTTGGTGGTGACCTCCGATCCGCTGGAACTGGCCGGGATCACGTACGTGCCGTTGTTCACGTATGAAGCGATGCTCGCGGTGGCCAACCAGCACCGTCTGGCGAGCAAGGCCTACATCGTTCCGGAAGATCTGCTCACGGAAACGCTGATTACCTACCCGGTGGAACGCGATCGGCTGGACATTTTCACCCGCTTCCTCGAACCGGCCGACATCGAACCGGCGCAGGTCCGCACCTCGGAACTGACGGTGATGATGATGCAATTGGTGGCCAGCGGACGCGGCGTGTGCGGCATGCCCCATTGGGCGCTGCACGAATACAGCTCACGGGGTTACGTGAAGGCCAAGCGGCTGGGCGAGAAGGGATTGTTTGCGACGCTGTATGCGGGGATTCGGGCGGACATGCTGGATGCGCCGTACATGCGCGACTTCTTGCTGACGGCCAAAGACACATCGTTCTCGACACTCGACGGGGTCAGTGCCGTCCGATAAAGCAACGAAGGACTTGTAGGAGCGAGGCTTGCCCGCGAAGCTTTTTGCCGGCCTCAAGGACGCCTTCACGGGCAAGCCTCGCTCCTACAGGATCTATGTGATCCTTAGATTTCACGCCACATGTGGATTTTGTCGAAGTAGTCTTCGCCGACGCGTACCGCCATGGGTTCGAGGCCGAACTGGATGAAGCCGCATCGCTGGTACAAGTTGAACGCGGCCTCGTTGCCGGCGGTGACGGTCAGCTGGATCAACCGCAGGCCTTGATGGTTTTGCGCTTCGGCCAGGGCGGCTTGCACCAGTTGCTGACCCAACCCACGCTGCCGGACCTTTCCAGACACGTACAGGCCAAACAACGTCGCCTTGTGCCGAGCCTTTTCCCGGGGTTCGAAGGCCAGGCCGACGATGCCCGCCAATTTGCCCTCTTCAAACGCCCCAAGTACCACATCCAGTTGGCTGGTCAGGCGCGATTCCCACCAGCTCAGCGGCATCGCGGCGCGCTCGCGTACGCTTGAGGTGAAGGCCTGCGGATGCAGGTCGTAGGCTTCAAGCATCAGTGCCCGATAGTCCAGGGCATGGCTGGCATCCAGTTGTTCAATCCACATGGTCAAGCTGTCCGTCGTTGCTCAAGCATCAGCCGCACCGCCAGCGCCGACAAAACAAACCCCATGAAGTAACGCTGCACCGCCAGCCAGGTCGGGTTGTTGACGAACCAGGACGCGATGCCCGCAGCGAATATCGCGATCAGCAGATTGACGCAGAAACTGACGCTGATCTGGGTCAGGCCCAGCACGATGCTTTGGGTGAATACGGAGCCATGTTCAGGCGAGATGAATTGCGGAAACACCGACAGGTAAAACACCGCGATCTTCGGGTTCAGGGCACTGGTGAGAAACCCCATGGTGATCAATTTGCGCGACGAGTCAGGCGGCAACTGCTGCGCTTCGAAGGGTGAACGCGCTCCGGGTTTGACCGCCTGCCAGGCTAGCCAGACCAGGTACAGCGCACCGGCCCACTTCAGCACTTCGTACGCCATCGGCACGGCCAGAAACACGGCGGTCAAACCGGCCGCGGCGGCGAACAAATGCACGAAAAACCCCGCGACCACGCCGAGCAATGAGGTCACGCCGGCCTTGCGTCCCTGGCAGATCGAACGGGAGATCAGGTAAATCATGTTCGGCCCCGGCGTCAGCACCATCAGCAACGCGGCAGCGGCGAATATCAGCAAATCTTGAAGCGGGATCATGGGGGCAGTCCTGGTCCGTAAAATAAGTAGCCGTGAATGATCAGACGGTCGCGGTCAGCGAAGCTCGATAAAACGGCAGGATCAGGTCCCGTGTCAATGGCGCCAGCGTGAGATCGCCGTCGGTGGCCGGATCGATCCAGCGCACCTCTTCGATCTCCGCCGCAGGCGATACGTCTGAATCGATGGTCAGTTGAAAGAGTTCGGCCTGTACGACAAAACCCGGCTCGTTGGCGGCCGGTGCCGAGAAGGGTCCCAGGTAGGTGGCGTGCGCGGGGTCGATGACCAGCCCAAGTTCTTCTTCCAGTTCACGGGCCAGGGCATGAACCGGTTGCTCGTGGGCCTCGATCTTGCCGCCAGGTTGCATGAAGGCTTCGGTGCCGCGCTTGCGGACCAACAGCGTGCGACCGTCGGGGCCGATCAGCAGGGCGGCGGCAATGCGGATGATGCGGGGGGAAGCGGCAGATGAAAGCGTCATGGATCAGGATTGGCCTTGGGTAAAAACCGCAAGGATCACATGGGTGTCGGGGCGTCGTCACTGGGAAAAAATATCTGCCTGGCACTGCCGAACCCATTGTAGGAGCGAGCCTGCTCCGGGCGGCGTTCCGACGATAGCGGTCTTTCAGTCGACATCAATGGTGAATGTCAGTCCGTCATCGTCGGAACGCCGCCCGGAGCAGGCTCGCTCCTACACGGGATCAGTGTTGGGCCTGGATTGCCCGGTTCTCTTCGAGGATTGCGGCTTCTCCTTTCTCCGGCACCTTCACAAAAACACTGTATTTCGCCCCTTCCATCGCCTCGAACGCGATCAGCTTCTCCACCAGCGGTCCGCTCAGCACCTTGCCCGCATTGAGCAGCAACATGCCGTTATCGGCATTGAGGTTGTGCGCCAGAATCATGCCGGCCGCCAGGTCCCGGGTGGTCAACACCTTAACCGTCGGATCGACCAGCGACACATCGCTCAGGTAGGCGGCGCAGACCTGAATAAAGTCCTCGACCAGGGCCGGATCGTAAAGTTTGCCGGCGTACTGGCGGATGTAGACCAATGCTTCATCGCTGTTCATCTGGCGCTCGAGGATCAGCCCACGCTGCAACTCGATGAAATCCACCGCCAGTTTCAGCCACCGCGAACCCAGCGGAATCGCCTCGCCCTTGAGCCGGTCGGGGAAACCAGTGCCGTCCCAGCGTTCCTGATGGTGAAGGATCAGGCGAGCGGCATCTTTCATTGGGTCGAGGGTCATCAGCAACGATTCGCTCTGCTTCGGGTAACCGCGATAGCGTTCCTGATCGCTGTGGTGCAGCAGGTCCGCAGGCGCGGTCATCATGCTGTCGGTCCAGCTCAGCTTGCCGATGTTGTAAAGCGCCGCGGCCATGGTCAGGTCGCGGGTACTGCCCTCGTCCAGGCCATGGCGTTTGCAGTACACCCGCACCAGTTCGATGATCTGCCGGTTCGTCTGCTTGGCCGGCGGCAAACGCAGGTTAGCCAGCAACGAAAACACCTCAGTGCCGGTGACATAGCTGTGTTTGAGCTCTTCGTAGGCCAGGTCGAGCATGTCGGCGGTCTGCTGCAGCTCGGAGGTGCGGGACGCGACGTGTTTTTCCAGGGTCGCGTTGAGCAGCTTCAATTCCTCGTTGCGATCCCACGTCTCCTGCATAAGGCGCAACCGTTCGCGCTCGGAATGCTGGTACGCGAGGGATTGTCGCAACGTCAGCAGCAACTCCTCATCGTGCCAGGGTTTGCTGATGTAACGGTCAATCTGCCCCTCGTTGATCGCTTTGACGATCATCGTCAGGTCGGCATAACCGGTCAGCAAAATGCGCAGTGTGTCGGGATGGCGCTGGTGGATGTGCGCCAGCAGCGTCGCGCCGTCCATATTGGGCATGCGCGCATCGCTCATCACCAGGTCGACGGGCTGTTTGCCCATGATTTCGAGGGCCTGGGCACCGCTGGTGGCCAGCAGCACGTCGTAGGGTTGGCCGCGCAAGAGCCGGCGCAGACTGTTGAGGATCGATTCCTCATCGTCGACCAGCAGAATTGTAGGTTTATAGGTGACAGGCGTGGGGAGTTGCTCTTCCATGGCATTACCTCAAGCGAAACGGGCGTTGTTGCGTCAGTCATCAGCCAAAACATTCCGTTTCTGGCCCTGCCTGAGCTACAGGCTAGATGATTTCCAGCAAGCCCCCTGGAAATGATTCGTTTCAGTCACCCGGGCGAAGTGCTGCGCGGGCGACTATGCTCTGCTAACTCGGATCCATTATCTGTACCGTTGCCACGTGATCAGGGAAAGGATGCCCCTATGAGCACACCGCTCCACGCCTCCGCTCCCGGCGTATGCCTATGAATACGCTGCTGGCGCGTACCAACCGTCGGATTCTTATCGTCGACGACACCGCTTCGATCCATGCGGACTTCATCAAGATCCTCAGCCCGCCATCGATCGATGACAACGACCTGATCAGCGCCGAAAACGCCCTGTTCGGGACTCAAGCGACGGCAACACTGCAAAGTTTCATGCTCGATTCGGCATTTCAGGGCCTTGAAGCATTGGGCAAGGTCGAGCGAGCGTTGGCCAACGACCTGCCCTACGCGATGGCCTTTATCGACATGCGCATGCCGCCGGGCTGGGACGGTCTTGAAACCATCGAACGACTGTGGCAGATCGACCCCAAGCTGCAAGTGGCGCTGTGTACTGCCTATTCCGACTATTCCTGGGAAGACATCGATGAACGCCTGGAGCTGGGCGATCGCCTGCTGATTCTGAAAAAACCCTTCGATGCCATCGAAATCCGGCAGATGGCCAGCGCACTGACCGCCAAATGGCAAATGACCGAAGACGCAGCGCTGAAGATGTCGCTGCTGGAACAGGCCGTCGAAGAACGCACCCGGGAGCTGTCCGACGCCAACATCATCGTGCAGAACAGCCCGACCATTCTGTATCGCCTGCGGGGCGAACCGTTGTTTCCGCTGATGTACATCTCCCACAACATCACCAAATACGGTCACGTCGCGGCGAACCTGGTCGCCTCGGCCAATTGGGCCCAGGAGTTGATCCACCCGGACGACCAATCGAAGGTCGACACGGCCATGGCCCGGGTGCTGGACCGCCATGCGGCGGGCGCGTCCATCGAGTTCCGGATGCGCACCGGCGACGGTGCCTGGCGCTGGGTCGAAAACCGCTATATCCCGGTGCGTGACGACGAGGGGCGTTTGCTGGAAGTTGAAGGCATCATCATCGACATCACTGAACGCAAGGTCGCCGAGGAGAAAATCGCCCTGCTGGCCCGCACCGACGGGCTCACGGGGCTGGCCAACCGTGCCACCCTGATCGAACGCCTGCACCAGGCGTTCGCCGCCGCGCGTCGGGGCGCCACACCGTTTGCGATGTTCTACCTGGACCTGGATCACTTCAAACGAATCAACGATACCCTCGGTCATCCGGTGGGCGACCTGTTGCTGCAGGAAGTCGCCCGGCGCATCAAGGCCTGTGTACGCGAAAACGATGTGGTCGCCCGTCTCGGCGGCGACGAGTTCGCCATCCTGCAACTGGACGTCAGCGACCCGACGCACTCCGCGGCACTGGCCGCCAAGGTCCGCGATGCGCTGGTGCTGCCCTATTCCCTGGCCGGCAATGACGTACGTGTTTCGGTCAGCATCGGCATCAGCAGCTACTCGCCGCTCATCACCAGCGCCGACGGCCTGCTGAACCAGGCCGACATGGCGCTCTATCGCTCCAAGGAAAAGGGCCGCAACCAGTATCACTTCCATTCCGAGGAGATCAATCAGGAGGTGGTCGAGCGCATGACCATCGCCAACGATCTGAAAACCGCCATTGAACATGAAGAACTCGAACTCCGTTACTGGCCGGAAGTTGACCTGAGCAGCGGCAAGATCCTCGGCATGGAAGCCCAGGTCAGCTGGAATCACCCCGAGCGTGGATTGCTGGAAGCCCCGGCGTTCCTGCCGGCCGCGGAAAAAACCGGCGTTATCATCGCCCTCGGTCACTGGGTGCTGGATCGCGCCTGCCAGCAAATGCGCCAGTGGCGCGACGAAGGCATGGCGCCGCCGGTCATTGCCATCAAGCTGTCCCTGGCTCAGCTGAAAAGCGGGCCCGAACTGATCTATGACGTGCTGCGCACCACCGCGCGCTGGGAACTGTGCGCCTGGGACCTGCGCTTCGATGTCACCGAAGCGACCCTGGCCCAGACCAAATGGACCCACAACGACGTGCTGCCGCGCCTGCGGGAGCTGGGGGTGAAGATCGCCATCGACGACTTCGGCACCGAATACTCCTCGTTCGACTACCTCAAGACCTACCAGGTCAATCACCTGAAACTCGCCCAGGCCTTCATCGACACCGCGGCTCGTGACCCGGCCAGCGCCAACACGTTGCGCGCGATTATTAATTTCGCTCGAGAGGTAGGGATCGGAATCATCGCTGAAGGCGTCGAAACCCAGGAACAGCGCAGTTCGCTGATGGCCACAGGCTCGCCAATGAACGCTCAGGGTTACTTCTTCAGTAAAGCGGTCAGCAGCCAACAGGCCGCTCAATTGCTCAAAACCGGCAGCATCATACCCACAAGTCACTACACCGGACCGATCCTGGACAACCCGCATACCACGGAGGACAAGGAATGAAATCTTCGTCCGTCCAGACCAACCGGCGCATCCTGATCATCGACGACACGCCCTCGATCCATCAGGACTTTCGCAAGATCCTCGGACCCGATACCGAAGGTGAACAGACCCTGGCCGGCACCGAAGAGGCGTTGTTCGGCACGCAACAACGGGCTCGCCTCACCTTCCAGCTCGATTCCGCCTATCAGGGCCAGGAAGCCCTCGAACTGGTCAAACGTGCCCAGTCCGAAGGACGCCCGTACGCCATGGCGTTCACCGACATGCGCATGCCGCCAGGTTGGGACGGGCTGGAAACCATCGAACAACTCTGGAAGATCGACCCGCATCTGCAAATCGCGCTATGCACCGCTTTTTCGGATTACAGCTGGGAAGACATGGCTGAACGGCTGGAGTTCGGCGACCAGTTGTTGGTGTTGAAAAAGCCCTTCGACAGTCTGGAAATCCGTCAGATGGCCAGCGCCCTGACCTGGAAATGGCAGATGACGCACGACGCGGAGACGAAAGTGCAGAGCCTGGAGCAAACCATCGAGGCGCGGGTCCACGAACTGCTCAAGGTGTCTCACCTGTTGCAATACGACGTATTGACCGATCTGCCCAATAGCACGCTGCTCGGTGATCGGCTGAACCAGTCGCTGGCGTTGTCGCGCCGCCATGACAAGCAACTGGCGGTGATGTTTCTGGGTCTTGATCGCTTCAAGCGCATCAATAATGCCTTGGGCCATCCGGCCGGTGACGAGATGCTCAAACGGGTCGGGCATAGCCTGGTGTCCACGGTGCGCGAGTCCGATTCGGTGTTTCGCTACGGCGCTGACGAATTCGTGGTGATCCTCGCCGATATCCGCCATCCCCAACAGACCAAAGGCATCGCCGAAAAACTCTTGAACGCCATCTGCACGCCCCAGCACATCGCCGGCCATGACCTGAGCGTGACCGCCAGCCTGGGCATCAGCATCTACCCCGATGACGGCTTCGATGCCATCGCACTGATCAAGAAAGCCGAAACCGCGATGCGCAACGTCAAAGAAAGCGGCCCCAATGACTTCCGCTTTTTCATCGACGAGATGAACCAGCGCGCCCGGGATCAGCAGAGCATCGAATCAGGTATTCGCCTGGCACTGGAGCGGGACGAATTTGTCCTGCATTACCAGCCAAAACTGGACCTGAGCACCGGCGAGGTGGTCGGTGCAGAGGCCTTGATTCGCTGGCAGAAACCGGGGCACGGCTGGGTTTATCCGTCGGATTTCATTGGGGTGGCCGAAGACAGCGGCTTGATCGTGCCGTTGAGCAAATGGGTGCTGGCCCAGGCCTGTCGACAAGCCTGCGCCTGGCAGGCAGCCGGGCTGCCGAAGCTGTGCATGTCGGTGAATGTGTCGGCCATCGATTTCCGTCAGCGAGGCTTTGTCGAAGGCATTGAACAGGTCCTCGAACAAACCGGTCTGGACCCGTCCCTGCTGGAGCTGGAAATCACCGAAGGCGTGCTGATGCAAAACATCGATGCCACGGTCACCGCCCTGAACCGGATCAAGGCAATGGGGGTGCGACTGGCCATTGACGACTTCGGCACCGGTTATTCCAGCCTGAGTTACCTGCGGCGTTTTCCCATCGACGTGCTGAAAATCGATCAGTCGTTCATTCGCGGCCTGAGCCGTGACAGCAACGACGCGGCGCTGGTCAGCGCCATCATCAGCCTGGGCAAGAGCCTCAAGCTGACCATCATCGCCGAAGGGGTGGAAACCCTCGAACAGCTGGATTTCCTCAAGGCCCATCAGTGCGAGGAAGGCCAGGGTTACTACTTCAGCAAAGCCGTGGCGCCGGATGACTTTGTGCAATACCTGACGTCGGTGAAATCCCCTCCTCCTGCCGCCACATGACCGATAAGCAGCGACACACGGGCCATCAGCCAAGGAATCATCAGATGTCGCCATCCTCCTATCGTCTTCTTCTGCTGCCCTTGCTCGGGTTTTGTTTGATCGCCAGCGGTGCACCACTGAACGAGCCGCTCAAACCGCTGCCGGCCGTCCCACAGCAAAATCCTCTGCGGGTCGAATTGGGTCGCCAGTTGTTCAATGAACCACGTTTGTCGGTCAACAGCAGCCTGTCCTGCGCCAGCTGCCACCAACTGGAGAGCGGCGGTGCCGACAACAAGGCGTTTTCCATCGGCTTCAACGGCCATCCAATCGCCATCAACACCCCCAGCGTGTTCAACGCCAGCCTGAACTTCCGGCAGTTCTGGAACGGTCGCGCCGACACCCTGGAAACCCAAATCCACACCGTGGTGCAGAGCCCCAGTGAAATGGGCAGCAACTGGGAACTCGTGGTGCAAACGCTGTCTGCCGATCCGGCTTATCAAACCGCGTTCGGCGACGCCTACCCGGACGGCGTGACCATGAACAATGTGCAAAACGCCCTGGCCACCTACGAGCGCACGCTGATCAGCGCCAACTCGCGTTTCGACCAATACCTGCTGGGCGACACCGACATTCTCACTCGCGAGGAGAAATACGGTTATCAACGCTTCAAGGACTACGGCTGCATCACCTGCCATCAAGGGGTCAACATCGGCGGCAACATGTTCCAGAAGTTCGGGGTGATGGGCGATTACTTCAAGACGCGAGGCAACTCGACTGAAACCGACCTGGGCCGCTACCTGGTGACCAAGGACGAAGAGGACCGCAATGTGTTCAAGGTCCCGAGCCTGCGTAACGTTGCGGTGACCGCGCCGTACTTTCACGACGGTTCGGCCAAAACCCTCGAAGAGGCCGTGGACGTGATGTTCACGTTTCAGCTGGGGCGCATCCCCTCCGCAGAGGACAAGGTGCTGATCATCCAATTCCTCAAGACCCTGACCGGTGAATGGGAGGGCAAACCGTTATGAAAATGTCCCGCCGACGCAGCCTGGCGCTCCTCGGTATCGTGGCCCTGATACTGGCCTCGATACTGCTGTTTCTGTACCTCAAATCCAGTTCGAACCAGACGTCGACCTACACCGAATCCCGGGATCTGGTTTCCCGGATGAAACAGCTGAACGCGCAATGGGAAACGGAAATCCTCAAGACCAGGATTGCCATCAACCATAACTACGATCCGCTGGTCGCACCGCTGACCGAGATGACGAAACTGTGGGAGCGGTTCGACACGATGGAGTCGAATCACGGCCGCAACGACTCGCCCGTTTGGCTCACCAGCCATGATGCGTACCTGAGCGCCATCGAGGAAAAGACCCGACTGGTGGAACAGTTCAAGTCGCACAATGCCGTGTTGCGCAACTCACTGGCGTTTCTGCCGACCGCCGAGGACGACATTCAGGAACCCCTCGCCCAGTTGCAGGACGGAGACAAACTGCAACTGCAAAACATCGCCAACGACACGTATGACCTGGTACTGAGCACCATGGAGTTCGCCATGGTCACCTCTGACGACAAGGCCGCCGAAATTCTGGTGGGCCTGAGCAAACTGAAAGTGAATAAACTGCGACTGCCGGAGCAATTCCACAGTCCGCTGGATATTCTCGACAAGCACATCGCGCTGATCCTGCGGGAACAGCCGGTGGTCAACAGGTTGCTGGAAAACATCGAGGCCATTCCCGTGGCGGAACGGTTGGACGACATCACCGATCTGCTGAACAACGATCAGCAGCTCACCGACGCGATCGACCAGCTTTATCACTTCTACATGCTGGTGTTTTCGGTGCTGCTGGTGCTGTTGCTGGTGTACCTGGCGATTCACCTGATGCGCAGTTTCACGGTGATCAATCGCGTCAACAAAGCCCTGCAAACCGCCAATGATGACCTCGAAAAACGGGTCGAAGAGCGCACCCGCGAGCTCAAGGATACTCAGAGCGAACTGCTGGACACCGCGCGCCAGGCCGGCATGGCCGAAATCGCCACCAATGTGCTGCACAACGTCGGCAACGTGCTCAACAGCGTGAACATTTCCGCCGACCTGGTCAGTCGCAAACTGCGCAGCAGCAAGGCCCAGGGGCTGGGCAAGGCGATGCAGCTGATCAACGAACATCAAGGCGACCTGGGCACCTTTTTAACCCTGGACGAGAAAGGCAAGTTACTGCCCGGCTACCTGAATCAATTGGTCGACGCCATTGCCCTCGAACAGCAAAGCATGACCGAGGAACTGGCCCAACTGACCAAAAGCGTCGACCACATCAAGGACATCGTCGCCACCCAGCAGTCCTACGCCGGCGCCAACAGCCTGATGGAACCGCTGCACATCAGCGAACTGCTGGAAGACGCCTTGCGCATGAACTCCGGCGCCCTGACCCGGCATCACGTCACGGTGGTCAAGGAGTACAACGAGGTGCCGCAGGTCATGGGGGACAAGCACCGCTTGCTGCTGATCCTGATCAACCTCATCAGCAATGCAAAATACGCCATGTCCGACCTCAGTAATCGTCCGCGACAAATGACCCTGGGGGTAAAAATCGTCGAAGACGCCACCCTGCAAATCAGCGTCAAGGATGATGGCGAAGGCATCGCGCCGGAGAACATGACGCGAATCTTTGCCCACGGGTTTACCACCCGCAAGGAAGGTCACGGCTTTGGTTTGCACAGTTGCGCATTGGCGGCGATCGAAATGAACGGCCACCTCAGCGCCCACAGTGACGGGCCTGGCAAAGGTGCGCAGTTCACCCTGCAGATCCCGCTGAAAACCGTCACGGAGGAGGCATGAGTGAACTTTCGAACCGGCGCATTCTGCTGATCGACGACACGCCGTCGATTCATGATGACTTTCGCAAGATCCTCACACCGGTTTCGGTGCAGCACGTCGAACTGGACGAGATGGAGGCCACGCTGTTTGGCAGTGAAGTCAAAGCCACCACGGCCCTGTTCGAACTGGATTCGGCGTATGGCGGCCAGGAAGGCCTGGGCAAACTCACTCAGGCCTTGCAGGAAAGCCGCCCCTACGCCCTCGCGTTCGTGGACATGCGCATGCCTGAGGGTTGGGACGGCGCGCAGACCATCGAACACCTGTGGCAGGAAGACCCGCGCCTGCAAGTGGTGGTGTGTACCGCGTACTCCGACTATTCCTGGGATGAACTGCTGGACCGGCTCCAGGCCCATGACCGCTTGTTGATCCTGAAAAAACCGTTCGACAACATCGAAGTCCAGCAGATGGCCAACACCCTGCTGACCAAATGGGAGATGACCGAGCGCGCGTTTGTGCAAATGAGCCACCTGGAGCATCTGGTGGACCAGCGCACCACCGAGTTCAAACAGGCCAGTGAGGCGTTGCAGCGAGAAATCGACGAGCGCAAACAGCTTGAATCGCAACTGGTGCAATCGGAAAAACTCGCCTCACTGGGGCAATTGGCAGCCGGCGTCGCCCATGAAATCAACAACCCCATCGGCTTCATTTCCTCCAACCTCGGCAGCCTTGATGGCTACTTCAAGCAACTGCAGGAAATGCTCGACGCCTATCGCGAGGCCGAAGAAGCGATTGCTTCAAACGAGGTGATCGAACAGCTTGGGCAGCTACGTGAACGGATCGAACTGGAGTTTCTGCGCGACGACATTCCGTTGCTGATCAAGGAATCCAAGGAGGGCATCAACCGCGTCGGGCAGATCGTCAAAGACCTGAAGGACTTCTCCCGCGTGGACTCCAACCAGGAATGGCAGTGGACCAATCTGCAACAGGGCATCGAATCGACCCTGAACATCGTCGCCAATGAACTCAAGTACAAAGCCGACGTGGTGAAGGCGTATCAGCCGCTGCCCGACATCGAATGCCTGCCGTCGCAAATCAATCAGGTGATCATGAACCTGATCGTCAACGCGTCCCAGGCGATGGGTCCGCAGCGCGGCACCATCACCCTGCGCACCGGGCTTGAGGGTGAACGGGTGTGGATTGAAGTGGCAGATACCGGGTCGGGAATTGCGCCGGACAACCTGCAGAAAATCTTTGACCCGTTCTTCACCACCAAGCCGGTGGGCCAGGGGACGGGGCTTGGATTGTCTCTGTCTTATGGGATTGTGAAGAAGCATGGGGGGGATATTTCGGTGTGCAGTGAGGTGGGTGCAGGGAGTACGTTCCGGGTCGAGCTACCCGTGCACCAGACAAAACCTTCTGCCTGAACACCGTAATAAATGTGGGAGTGAGCCTTGTGGTGAGGGGATTTATCCCCGTTCGGCTGCGCAGCAGTCGTAAACCCATTGCATGCGGTTTGACTTTGAAATGCCGGGGCCGCTTCGCAGCCCAACGGGGATAAATCCCCTCACCACATAGCTCACTCCCACAGGGTTATGCATTGTCCGGGGGTCAGGTGGTCTCCTGGAAATCCATCTCCGGTGGCTGGCGGCGGAAACCACCGGTCAGCACCGCCAGGTACACCACGCCAATCGCCAGCCAGCTCAGGCCCAGGTAAATCGCCAGGTGATCGAGGCTGACCATCAGCCACAAATCCGCGGCCAGGCCAATGAACGGGAACAACAGGAACAACACGAATTCACGCAGGCCTTTGTTCTCACCGCCGATCCAGTAGTGAAAGATCACCGACAGGTTCACCAGACTGAACGCCAGGAACGCGCCGAAGTTGATGAACGAGGTCGAGGTGGTGACGTCGAGTTTAAGTGCCAACAAGGCCACCACGGCGCACAACAGGATGCTGTTGACCGGGGTGCCAAAGCGTTCGTGCAAGGTGCCGAAGAACGATTTGGGCAGCACACCGTCGCGGCCCATGGCGAACAACAGACGCGAACCGCTGGCCTGAGCCGACAGGCCCGAGGCGAACTGGCCGACGATCAGGCCGATCAGGAAGATCGACACGAACAGGTCGCCGCCAATGTTGCGGGCGATTTCATAAGCCGCCGAGTCGACGCTGTCGAACTGGAACGACGGATGCGCGATCTGCACAAAGTACGAGACGCTGACGAAGATCAGGCCACCGATCAGGGTAATCAACATGATCGCCCGCGGGATGGTGCGGCGCGGATCGCGGGTTTCTTCAGTCAGGGTGCTGACCGCGTCGAAACCGAGGAACGAGTAACAGGCAATGGCCGCACCGCTCATGATCAGCGGCATCTGCATGTCGCCGTTGAAGAATGGCTTCATCGACCACAACGGTGTACTCGCATCGCCACCGACGTAGTGAATGCACAGCGCGACGAAGGCAATCAGCACCAGGAATTGCACTAGCATCAGCAAGGCGTTGATGCCATTGGCCAGTTTCAGGCCGACGATATTGATCGCGCTGGTGATGCCAACGAACGTTAGCACCCAGGTCCACTGCGGCACGGCCGGGAACGCGGAGTTGAGGTAGGCGGCGCCGATCAGCCAGATCGCCATGGGCAGGAACAGGTAATCAAGTAGCACCGCCCAACCGGCGATGAAGCCGAGTTTCGGGCTGATGGCCTTGCGTACATAGCTGTAGGCCGAGCCTGCGACGGGGAACGCCGAGGCCATTCGGCCGTAGCTCATGGCGGTGAAAAACATCGCCACCAGCGCTGCCAGGTAAGCGGCCGGGACCATGCCGGCGGTGGATTGAGCGAGGATGCCAAATGTGCCGAGCACAATGATCGGCGTCATGTAGGCGATGCCGAACAGCACCACCGAACCCAATGACAGGGTGCGTTGCAAACGAGCCATGAGCGACTACTCCGAATTTATTAGATTTATGGGCAGAGCCGAGTTCGGCGCAAAAATTTCGGGTGTTGCCTGATCGTCCCCATGCTCCGCGTGGGAATGCAGCCGGGGACGCTCCGCGTCCCAAAAGCGGACGCAGAGCGTCCGTTGATGCATTCCCACGCAGAGCGTGGGAACGATCGGTGGTCAGCGCGAAGGAATCAGCAACTCCCGCACGCCAGAAGCCCGCTCGACAATCTCACCCGGCAACTTCAGCCGTTGATCATCCAGATACCGATAGTCCTTGCGTGCCGCCTCCAACCGGCTGAAATCCAGCTCAACCGCAAACTGCCCTTCCTCCCGCCCGGCCTCGAACAACAAGGTGCCCAACGGATCGACGAGCGCACTGCCACCGGCAAACACCAACCCGTCATCGCTCTCTTCCACCCGGTTGACCATCAGCGCAAACGCCTGGTTTTCCTGGGCCCGCGCCATGATCGCGGTGCGGTGAGTCGGGCCGTAAGGGTCCATGTTGCCGTTGGTGACGATCAGCAATTCAGCGCCCAGTTGCGCCAGGGCACGGGCGGTTTCCGGGAATTCGATGTCGTAGCAAATCAGCAGGCCGACCCGCACGCCGTTCCACTCGCAGGTGGCGTAACGGTCGCCTGCCTCGAACACGCCGCGATCCGACGCCCAAAGGTGGGTCTTGCGGTATTTCAGGGCGATGCCTTCAGGGGTAATCAGCAACGTGGTGTTGTAGAAGCGGCCGTTGTCGTTCTCGGCCATACCGATCACCACGGCGATGTTGCGCTCGCGGGCAGCCGCCACGACGGAGCTGACCGCCGGTCCGTCCAGCGGTTCGGCGGTTTGGGCCACGGTGTCGGCGGACGGAAAGCCCATCAGGTGGGTTTCCGGAAATACGATCAGCTGCGTATCGACGTGGCAGGCAGCGATGGCGGCCAAGGCCCGTTCGAGGTTGTACGCGGTGCCGTTGTCACGGCCCGCCAACTGGGCGAGTTCGACTTTCATGGGTAGTCCTTGTTATGGGCCGGGCGGCAGAAAGATTGCCCGGTCTGTGTCTGTGCGCCAGTATGCGCAGCAAGCCACCGGCCGGGGAATCACGCCGCTGGGGTAACCCGATAGGGGTAGAGGCATGACACTTTCATTAGACGATATCGCTTGGCACCGCTCGGTCGGACAACTGATCGACGCCCTGGACAAGCCCAATTTCTGGACGCAGCTGGTGCGCCTGCTGGATCAGTACGTGACCTTCGACAGCTGGGTGGCGCTGCTTTTCAGCGCAGACCAGCACCCGCAAGTGTTCGCCGAATGCCCGGGCGAGGACGGCAGCCCTGATCAGTTGTTCCAGGATTACCTGCGCGGCCTGTACCTGCTCGACCCGTTCTACATCGCTTGCCGCGAACAGTCGCGCACCGGGCTCTATCGCCTGTCGGAAGTGGCGCCGGAGCATTTCGAGCTGACCGAGTATTACCAACGCTACTTTCGTCTGAATGTGGTGGCCGATGAAATCCAGTTCAATTGCCAGCTCGAAGGCGACCGCACGCTGTGCCTGTCGTTGGGCAGCAAGCAGCGTTTCAGCGGCCAGCAGATTGCCTTGCTGTCGCTGATCCAGCCCTGGGTGCTCGGCCTGTTGCGCCAGCGCCTGCCCTACGAAATCAACGAAGCCGTGGCCCTCGCGCCGGCGCCGGTCAAGGGCGACTGGCGCGTTCAGCTGGAGGCTTCGGTGCAACAACTCAAGGGTGCGCAATTGACCGCCCGGGAACTGGATGTCGGCCGATTGATGCTCAGCGGTTGCTCCAGTAAAGAAATCGCCCGTAAGCTGGAAATCTCTGCTGAAACCGTGAAAGTCCATAAGAAACACATGTACAGCAAGCTGGGGATCAAATCCCAGTCCGAGCTGTTTTCGATTTTCCTCCAGGCGCAGAATGCCTGATTGCACGATGCGCTTGCTTTTCTGTGGGAGCGGGCTTGCTCGCGAAGAGGCCATCACATTCAACATTGATGCGGGCTGACAAACCGCTTTCGCGAGCAAGCCCGCTCCCACAGGGATCGGGTGTATCCAGGCAATCCACCGTGCTGACAACAATTGAGACCGAACCCAAGGAACCCGTATGAGCCTGTCACTCCTGAGCCGCTACGCCTTCTTTGCCGCTTGCGTGATATTCACCCTCGCCAGCCTGCCCTTCCTGGAACACGACTGGCTCTGGCCGATCACCGCCGTGACCGGTGTCTTGAGCCTCGTGGGCCTGTTCGACCTGCTGCAAAGCCCTCACGCGGTGCGTCGCAACTACCCGATCCTGGGCAACATCCGCTATCTGGTGGAGGGCATTCGCCCAGAGATCCGCCAGTACCTGCTCGAATCCGACAGCGACGCCCTGCCCTTCTCCCGGGCCCAGCGCTCGCTGGTCTATTCCCGGGCCAAGAATGAAAGCGCCGACAAACCCTTCGGCACGCTGATCGATGTGTACCAATCGGGTTTCGAATTCATCGGCCACTCGATGCGCCCCGCTCCATTGAGCGATCCGAGTGCTTTTCGCGTCATCGTTGGCGGACCGCAATGCACCCAGCCGTACTCGGCCTCGGTGTTCAACATCTCGGCCATGAGCTTCGGCTCGCTCAGCGCCAACGCCATTCGCGCGTTGAATCAGGGCGCCAAACTCGGCAACTTCGCCCATTACACGGGCGAAGGCAGCATCAGCGCTTATCACCGGGAAAACGGCGGCGACCTGACCTGGGAACTCGGCAGCGGCTACTTCGGTTGCCGCACCCCTGACGGACGCTTCGACCCGGAGCGCTTCGCCGCCCAGGCGCAAACGCCGCAAGTGCGGATGATCGAAATCAAAATGAGCCAGGGCGCCAAACCCGGTCATGGCGGCATTCTGCCCAAGCACAAGGTCACCAAGGAAATCGCCGAAACCCGCGGCATCCTGATGGGTGAAGACTGCATCTCGCCGTCGCGGCACAGCGCGTTTTCCACGCCGATCGAACTGATGCACTTCATCCAGCAGTTGCGTGAACTGTCCGGCGGCAAACCGGTGGGCTTCAAGTTCTGCCTCGGCCACCCATGGGAATTCATGGGCATCGCCAAGGCCATGCTGGAAACCGGCATTCTCCCGGACTTCATCGTCGTCGACGGCAAGGAAGGCGGGACAGGCGCGGCACCCGTGGAGTTCACCGACCACATCGGCGTGCCGATGCGCGAAGGTCTGCTGTTCGTGCACAACACGTTGGTAGGCCTGAACCTGCGGGACAAAATCAAACTCGGCGCCAGCGGCAAGATCGTCAGCGCCTTCGACATCGCCAGCGTCCTGGCCATCGGCGCCGACTGGGCCAACTCGGCGCGCGGCTTCATGTTTGCCATCGGCTGCATTCAGTCGCAAAGCTGCCACACCAACAAATGCCCGACCGGCGTCGCCACTCAGGACACCCTGCGCCAGCGTGCGCTGGTGGTCCCGGACAAGGCCCAGCGCGTCTTCAACTTTCACCGCAACACGCTCAAGGCCTTGGCGGAAATGCTCGCGGCCGCCGGTCTTGACCATCCTTCACAGCTGTCGGCCAAGCATCTGGTGCGGCGCATGTCGGCAACCGAGATCAAGCTGTTCTCGCAGTTGCACGTGTTCTTGAAACCGGGGGAGTTGCTGACGGGCGAGGTGAATGGCGAGTTTTACTCGCGGATGTGGCAGATGGCGCGGGCGGACAGTTTTGAGCCCAACGAGGTGATTGCTGCGTAAGGATTGCTCTGCATGCCAGCCTTATGGAGAGGCTGGCATCAGCGACACCTTCACGCTTCGCGCTCGCCAGACAGGACAAATCTGGAAAAGAAGAACCCGCAGATCAGACTCAACAGCGAGAACGACGCGACGGTCACCAACCCGTGGATTTTCCAGACATCGGCGTAATGTCCGACCACAAAACTCATTACCCCCATAAAGAACACATAGATCAGATAACGAACCACCGACGCCCCGGCCTCAAACGTGTAAAGCGCATGCACATAGAATGAGAACGTTGCTGCCACACAAAACGCCGAAAAATTACTGGAGGCCTGGCTAAACTCGGCCGCGGTAGTCAGTACGTAAAATATCTGCCAATGAATCAGCGTATTGGCCACGCCAACGACCGCGTAAGTGGAGAGTGCTTTCCATAAGGCTTTCATGTTCGTTCCTTGAACTGTTCCCGTTTCAGGTAGGTTTCAAACCTAAAGTCGGGGGCAGGTGTGTGTCTACTGTAAGAACTAACAGGTAGCGCGGCATTCCAGACCAATGGGCACGGGGTTCACCACTGGAGAGAGGGAATACGGGCGGGTTCTTTCATGACGATAAAGCCGTAATCCCCCAGCAGATAAACCCGATAGAACAGACTGTCCACCAGCGGTGGATAACCCTGATAACCCACCAGCGTGGCGTTGCGCCGTTCCTTTTCCCTGACCACATTGGTAATGCCTGCTTTGGGCAGGTTTTCAGCGAGCATGTAAAAGTCGATGTTCAGCAGGTAATGCAAAACCGGCATCTGCTTGAACGAGCCGGCGGCACTCACCAACCAGTGATCGGAATACGTCACCGACATGTAAATACGCTTGGCATCGCGCAACGCCGGGCGGGAAGCAATGTCGGCACTCAAGGCATACAACGCTTGGGTCGCGAAGGTTTTTTGTAACGTCAGCACCCGCCCATAAGCGAAGGAAAGCGAAAGCATCGCCAACAGCGGAACCAGCAACAGCAACGGCAGCTTTCCATGCACCGGCGCCAGCGCCCGATGGCTCAGGTAGAACAGCAGCACCAGCACGACTGCAAAGCCCATCAAGGTGCGGGCGCCTTCATTGAAGTCGCGGAAAAACAATGAAGCCCCCGGCACCAGCACCATCAGGACGGGCAAGATCAACAGGCACAGCAGGCCGATCACGGTTTTGTTCAGGCCTCTGTCCTCACGCTCCAGTACGCGTTGCCCTACACGCACGGCACCGACAATGGCGCACAGCAACAGCACAGCGAACACCCAGGCAAACCCGCCATGGAACAGCAACACGATTTTTTCCAGCACCCGGCCCGCATTGGTTTCAATTTGCTGCAACGGTGCCGCTGCCCCGTTCAACAACGCAGTACGGCCCTGAGTCATGAAGGAATAGGCCGTGGCGAAATAGATCAACCCCGCCAGCCCCACCTGCGCCACTTTGTAGCCTATCAATCGGTAAAACGCGGGCCATGGCAATTTGTCGTCCGCCCCCCGCAACAGCTCCAGGCAACAGAGCCCGAGAAGCACATTGAAGCTGACCTGATAAAGCCCGATGGCCAATGCAATCAGCGCGGCAGGTATCAGCAGTCGTTGGACGCGCGAGTGGCTTTGAAAGGTGATCGCGTAGATCACCGCCACCAGGCTCAGCGCCATGGTCGGTCCGTCGTATTGATACGACAGGTTTTGCAGGAAAAACGGGTTGTACCAAAGCGGCAGCACCACCAGGCAATGGGCAAATGTCGGCTCGGGGAAGTAGTGGAACGTCAGTCGGGTCAGGGCCGTACTCATCGCCAGCGTGGCGATCAACAGCGGTAACGGGAAGATGTTCGGCGCAGCACTGCTGAAGGTCAGCAGGTTGTAGAACCACTGTGCGAACAACCGCCCCTCCCCTGCCCAACCAGTACCGGCGGCCAGGGCACGCCAGTTGTCATCGATGTAGGGAAAATCCGCGAGGATCAACGGCAGGACGTAAATCAGCGTCGCAAAAAAAAACATCAACCAGACCTGACGGCCTGTGAGCTCTTTGTCGAGCCATTCGCTGATCCGCATGCCGGCGCCTCTTGGGAATTTCGCCTTCAATCGATAAAGCTTAGAAACCGACGGTAGTCAGAGATCGCGGACCTGCGCGGCTTTTAGACAGGCGGTTGCTCCCTCAGCGATGCACTGAGACATTCCGTAATATCCGCACTTTGCAATTGCCGGCGAATCCCTGCACCCTGCGCGCCGCCAATGTGCGGCGCGCAACCTTTTGTGTCGCCGGCGCTCCTGCTTCAAAACCCGTTCAAGAGCCCGCAGCCATGACGACTGAACGCGATCACCGGATCGACTTTTTCCGTGGCCTTGCACTGATCTTCATTTTCTGGGATCACGTGCCCCACAACCCGTTGGGTCAGATCACCCTGCGTAACTTCGGTTTCAGTGATGCCGCCGAAATCTTCGTGTTCCTCGCCGGCTACGCCGCCGTTCTGGCCTACGGCAAGATCCTTGCCCGCGACGGTTACTTGATTGCCTGCGTAAAAATCCTGCGTCGTGCCTGGGTACTGTATGTGGTGCATATTTTTCTGCTGGCGATGCTGATGGGCATCGTGTTCTTCGCCAACAGCCACGTGGAAACCCGAGATCTGGTGGAGGAGATGGGCATGCACCACTTCATCAGCAATCCGCAGCAAGCCTTGATCGATGAGTTACTGTTGCGCTTCAAACCGAACCTGATGGATCCGTTGCCGCTCTACATCGTGCTGCTGGCAGGCTTGCCGCTGGTGCTGCCGATATTTGTGCGCAAGCCATGGGTGGTGGTGGCGATGTCGTTTGCGGTGTACCTGACGGTGCCGTTGTTCGGCTGGAATCTGGCTGCCATCAAGGACGGCGTGTGGTACTTCAACCCCGTCGCCTGGCAACTATTGTTCGTACTCGGCGGTGCCGCTGCGATTCACGCGCAGCGCCCAGGCTTGCGCGACAGGCGCCCCTTGCTGCGCCAGCCTTTGTTTGTGAGTGCGGCGTTGTACGCCGGCGTTGCCGGGGTGCTGACCGTATTATGGCGGTGGCCGCAACTGCATGATTCGATGGTACCGGCCACCCTGAGCAACTTGCTGTACCCGATCAGCAAGACCGACCTGTCGCCGGTGCGCCTGCTGCACTTTCTGGCGCTGGCGTATGTCACGGCGAAACTGTTGCCGGACACTGGCTGGACGCAGAACTGGCTGGCACAGCAATGCAGTCGCATGGGGCGTTACTCGCTGGAAGTGTTTTGCCTTGGAGTGTTGCTCGCGCCGTTGGCGGACATGGTCAATGCCTTGACCGATGATGCGTTTGCCATGCAAATCTTCACAGCGTTGGTGGGGGCCGGGTTGATGGGGTTGCTGGGGGTTTGGCTGGATTTCAACAAACGCCTGACCGCACCGATTCAAACGGTGCCGGTCAACTGAGGCACACCAAGCCTTTGTGGCGAGCGAGCTTGCTCGCGCTCGGCTGCGAAGCAGTCGTAAGTTTTCAGGGCCGCTACGTGCCCGCGCGAGCAAGCTCGCTCGCCACAGGTAATTTCGTCAGCCAACAAAGCCCCGGCCAATGGACCGGGGCTTTTGCGTTTCAGGCGTGACGACTTTACGAAGCCGAGCGCACCGCACCTTGCGACACATTGGTCGGTTGCAGCTTGAACACGTAGAACACCACAGTCAGCAATACCAGGAACGCCGGGCCGACATACAGCGCCACGCGGGTGTCCGGGAAGTACGCCATCAGGCCGACCACCAGCACCAGGAACGCCAGCGCCAGATACGAGCTGACCGGGTACAGCCACATTTTGTACTTCAAGCCGGCACGTTCGCTGGCACTCAGGCCTTTGCGGAACTTGAGCTGGGCCAGCAGGATCATCACCCAAGTCCAGATCGCGCCGAAGGTGGCAATCGCCGTCACCCAGACGAAGACTTTTTCAGGCACCAGGTAGTTGAGCAACACGCCCAACAACAACGCGCCGATCGACAGCAGCAGCGCACGACGTGGCACGCCGTTGTTCGAGGTCTTGGCGAAACCGGCCGGGGCCTGGCCATTCTGCGCCAGGCTGTAGAGCATGCGCCCGGTGCTGAAAATGCCACCGTTGCACGACGACAGCGCAGCGGTGATCACCACGAAGTTGATGATGCCGGCCGCGGTCTTGATGCCCAGGCGTTCGAAGGTCATCACGAACGGACTGCCCTGAGTGCCGATTTCGTTCCACGGGTAGATCGACAGGATCACGAACAACGCGCCGACGTAGAACAGCAGAATCCGCCAGAACACCGAGCCGATCGCGTTAGGAATGGTCTTCTGCGGGTTCTTCGCTTCACCGGCAGTCAGGCCGATCATCTCGACGCCGAGGTAGGCGAACATCACCATCTGCAGGGACATCAACACGCCTTGCACGCCGTTGGGCATGAAGCCGCCGTGGGCCCAGAGATTGGAAATCCCCAGCGCCACGCCGTCGTTGCCGAAGCCGAATGCGATCACGCCGATGCCGCCGACCACCATCGCGATGATGGTGACGATCTTGATCAGAGCGAACCAGAACTCGAATTCACCGAAGGCTTTCACCGCAATCAGGTTGATCGAACCCATGCTGATCAACGCGGCGAGTGCCCAGATCCAGCGCGGCACATCGGGGAACCAGACGCCCATGTACACCGCCACCGCAGTGATTTCCGCGACACAGGTCACCAGCCACAGGAACCAGTAGTTCCAGCCGGTCAGGAAGCCCGCCAAGGGGCCGAGGTAGTCTTGGGCGTAACGGCTGAAGGAGCCGGCGACCGGGTTGTGCACGGCCATCTCGCCGAGGGCGCGCATGATCACCAGTATCGCCAGACCGCCGATGATGTAGGACAGCATGATGGCGGGGCCGGCCATTTCGATGGCCTTGGCCGAACCGAGGAACAGACCGACACCGATACAGGCGCCGAGCGCCATCAAGCGAATATGCCGTTCGCCGAGTTCGCGTTTAAGCGGGCCGCCCTGAGCGGTCTCGCCGTGGGGCAGGTGATTGCCGACTGGCATAGGGATACAACCTCGTCTTGTTATTGGATATGACCACCGAGTAACAAAGCGCTGACCGGTAAGCCATTGCTTCTGAGAAACCGGGCCTGCTTCGTGAGCAAACCCGTCTTGCAGGACAAACCTGCAAGATCAGCGGGGCGTGCAGTATAAAAAGCTTCGTACAGGATTTTTCACTCTATAAACCACAACATTCAGCCAGAACCCCCGGGAAAAGCCCGGTTCGCGGAGGGGCATTACCTGGGCTTTGTAGGATTTTTCACCAGCTGAAACGGCGCCGAGTATTGCACAGCATTGGTGCATCGTCATGTCCCTGCTCCGGCCTTATTTACCGTTCGACGTGTCTGGCAAAGGCATTCCAGGCCGACCCACACCTTTTTGGTGAAATAGCTGTCGTGGCGAGGGGATTTATCCCCGTTCGGCTGCGCAGCAGTCGTAAAAACCGTTGCACTCGGTACATCTGATAGACCGCGATTGCTGGTTTTGGAGCGGCTGCGCCACCCGACGGGGATAAATCCCCTCGCCACAAAAGTCCTCATCGCCAAATCCTTCACAAGAATCAGAAATTTCTCTTAACAGTCTCAACGTCGATACAGATCACTGCCTACTAGCCTGAAAGCGTCACTCAACTGTCTTGCAAGGAAGCAATGGATTGCCTACTCAACCTAACTCGCATCGTCTGCGCTTGGGCCGACACTCCGAAACCGGTCGTGCTTATCTCATCACCGCAGTCATCCATGATCGCCAACCCATTTTCTCTGACTGGCAATTAGGTCGCCTGCTTGTTGCAGAAATGCGACGGGTTCACGACTCCGGGCTGGTGAACTCAATCGCCTGGGTGGTTATGCCCGATCACTTTCATTGGCTGATGCAATTGCAAGATGGCAAATTAGGGGATGTCGTCAGTGCTACCAAAGCACGATGCTCCCAGGCAGTGAACAAAACGACCGGCCGAAGTGGCTCTTTGTGGCAAACCGGCTATCACGACCGCGCAATCCGCGATGGAGAAGAAATTCTTCCGTTCGCTCGCTACATTGTTGCCAACCCGTTGCGCGCAGGATTGGTAGAAAAAATCGGTGATTACCCACTCTGGGATGCCTGCTGGTTGTAACGTCACTCCCCTTCTGTGGCTACCGAACTCCCCGTGGCGAGGGTAATGCTGTTCACTTAAGCGCGAACACCTGCATTTGTGGCGAGGGGATTTATCCCCGTTCGGCTGCGAAGCAGTCGTAAATCCAGACAACTTAGTCTGTCTGAAAAGACGCTGGGGCCGCTTCGCAGCCCAACGGGGATAAATCCCCTCGCCACAAAAATTCCCCTCCCCACATAAATCCCTGTCACAAAAAGCTCCAGCACCACAAACGCTCCTTTCCACAGGCACTTAACGATGAGAATTCGAAATTTGTATGTTCACAATTTTTTCACCATCGCCAACCACCGACTAAGCTTCAGACAAGTCCGATCAATCTGCGTGAATGGATCAGTCGACTATGGGCGCGTTATGGCAAACCGATACGAGTAAAACTGTGGTTCCGACTGAACGTGTGGATGAAGCGCCTATACCTGAAAAACCCTCTAGCAGTCGTACGAAGCACGGCTGGGGGGCTTTCTGGTTGTTGCTGTTGATTATCCTGATTGTCCTGGGGCTCGCTGCCGCCAAGGAGATGCGCACCTCGAAGTTTCAATCCCGTGAGGTGAGCAAATTCGCCGCGTCCCTGAGTTATGAAATGAGACCCGGCCCCAGCGACGCCATTCGCTATCCAGGCGCTGGCCCTTTCGATCTGCGTCTGGGCTACAGCTCCCTGAATGAATTCCTGCCGCGTTTGATCAAGCGTGACTACGTCATTGCGTCACAAACCCGCTTCTCTCAAAAGCTGATGGACTACACCGACAACGGCTTTTTCGTGCCCTACGCGGAAAAAATACAGGCTGGATTGTCGATTACCGATTGCCGTGCGGCACCGCTGTACCAGTACAAATACCCGCAACAACTCTATTCAAGCTTCGACGCGATCCCGCCGGTGGTGGTCAGCAGCCTGCTGTTTATCGAAAACCGCTTTTTGCTCGATCCTCGTCAGCCCTTGGCCAACCCCGCTGTGGACTGGCCGCGGTTCGGCATGGCGGTGTGGTCCCAGGTGGCCAAGCTGATTCACCTGCCGGGCCAGTCGGCGGGCGGTAGCACGCTGGCGACGCAACTTGAGAAATACCGACACTCACCCGACGGCCTGACGGTGTCGGGCGCGGAAAAGATCCGGCAGATGATTTCCGCCACCGTGCGGGCTTATCAACCGGGCCCCGAAACCTTGCAGGTCCGGCAAAATGTGGTTCGCGATTACCTCAACAGCGTGCCGCTGTCGGCGGTACCGGGCCACGGTGAAGTGCATGGCATGGCCGAAGGGTTGCGCGTCTGGTACGGGGCCGATTTCAACAAGGCCAACGAACGGCTGGCCAACACCGACACGGATCCCAAGAGCATGGCCGAAAAAGGTCTGGCCCTGCGTGAAATGCTCTCGCTGATGATCGCCCAGCGTCGCCCTTCTCACTACCTGACCAAGGGCCATGATGAACTGGCCGACCTCACCGACAGCCACATCCGCCTGCTGGCGGCGAATGGTGTGATCGATGCGTCCTTCGCAGCGGCAGCCATGGCCAGCAAAGTGATCTATCGCGACTGGCAAACCCAGCCGACCATTCAGCCGATTGAAACCAACAAAGGCATCAGCGTGGCGCGCAGCCGCTTGGGCGGGCTGCTCAATCGTCCCCTGTACGATCTCGACCGCCTCGACCTCTCCGCCACCAGCACCCTGCAAGGCGATTTGCAAACCCAGACCACCGAGTACCTCAAGCACCTGGCCGACCCGGCGTTTGCGACCCAAATCGGTCTGATGGGCGAACGCTTGCTCACCCCCACCAGCACCACCCAAGTGCGCTACAGCTTCACGTTGTTTGAACTGACACCGGACGGTGCGCGTGTGCGGGTGCAGACCGACAGCACCGACCAGCCGTTCGACATCAACGAAGGCAGCAAGCTGGAACTGGGCTCTACCGCGAAAATGCGCGTGCTCACCACCTACCTGCAAGTCATGGCCGAGCTGCACGATAAGTACGCCGAAATGACGGTCCCGGAATTGAAGAAAGTCGACGTCCCGGATCAGGATCGCCTGAGCCGCTGGGCCGTCGATTACTTGATTCAGAACAAGGACCGCAATCTGTCGACCATGCTGGGCGCCGCACTGGACCGCAAATATTCCGCCAGCCCCGGCGAAGCCTTTTTCACCGGCGGCGGGCTGCACACCTTCGTCAACTTCCGCAAGGAAGACAACGGCCGCATTCCCACCTTGCGCGATGCCCTGCGGGAATCGATCAACCTGCCGTTCATTCGCCTGATGCGTGACCTGGTGCGCTACACCACGTATTCCGGCCCCAACAACAGCGCCGAATTGCTCAAGGACGATCGTGACCCGCGGCGTCAGGAATACCTGGCCAATTTCGCCGATCGCGAAGGTACTTCATTCCTGCTCAAGTTCTGGAAGAAGTACAAAAACAAGGACACCCAGGCGCGGCTCGATACCTTCCTCGACAGCATGCGCCCGACCCCGATTCGTATGGCGGCGGTGCATCGTTATTTGCTGCCGCAGGCCAGCCAGGAAAGCTTCAACACCTTCGTGCGCTCGCACCTCAAAGGCGCGAAGCTCACCGAAAAACTCACCGACGAACGCCTGCAACGGCTCTACGAAAATTACAGCCCCGGCGCCTACGACCTGCCGGATCAGGGCTTCATCGCCAAGGTTCACCCGCTGGACCTGTGGCTGATGGGCTACCTGCTGAATAACCCGGATGCGAAATGGAGCCAGATCGTCAAGGCCAGCCATTTCGAGCGTCAGGAAGTCTACAGCTGGCTGTTCAAGAGTCGTCACAAGGGCGCCCGCGACAGCCGTATCCGCACCATGCTGGAGATCGAAGCCTTCCTCGACATTCATCAGCGCTGGCAGAAAGTCGGTTACCCGTTCGATCACCTGGTGCCGTCGCTGGCCACTGCCATCGGCAGCTCCGGCGACCGTCCTGCGGCGCTGGGCGAGTTGATCGGCACCATCCTCAACGACGGTGTGCGCATGCCGACATTGCGCATCGACACCCTGCACTTCGCGGCCAATACGCCGTACGAAACCAAACTGATCAACGACCCGGACGCCGGTAAACGGGTGATGCCGTCCGAAGTCGCCACGGCCATGCGCGAGGCCCTGTCGCAAGTGGTGGATGCCGGTACGGCCAAACGTGTTTCCGGCAGTTTCATCACACCCGATGGCAAACCATTGGCCATGGGCGGCAAGACCGGGACCGGGGATAACCGCATCGAAGCCATTGGTTCCGGCGGGCGGATCCTGAGTTCGAAGTCGATCAACCGCACGGCCACCTTCGTGTTTTTCATCGGTGACAACCACTTCGGAACGCTGACCGCCTTCGTACCGGGGCGCACCGCCGAAGCCTTCAAGTTCACCTCGGCGCTGCCCGTGCAGGTACTCAAGGGCATGGCACCGATTCTCACGCCGTATCTGCAACCGGGGACGCATACGCAATGTCTGCCGGTGGAGGTAGCGCGACGCTGATAAAACAATGGCGGTAATTAATTGTTTTCGGCATTGAAAATTCCAATGCTTTACGAGGACGAACACTTATTTAGCAGCTGTAATTGAGACTTTTACTTTGAGCCCCGGGCGTTAGGCTGGTCACTCCACTTAACGCTCAAGGTTTATTAAAAGCATGACTGACTTACACGGACGTATATCAGCGCTACCGACACCCGGGGCCGATAACAATAAAGGTCGCCACTACGGGTTCATCAACAGCCGAATCAACCCAACGTTCAAAGGCGCATCACTGCAACGGATTCGGGAACTGAGCCTCACACAAACGGCTTCAGGGCATTGGGTACAGACCACAAAAGATTTCGATCACACGCCGTTACAAGACGCCAACCTTGAACTCTGGTCCGCTCAAAACGCAGTCGACCGGGTAATGGATAAAGTACAAGGCGTGTATGAGTTCGCCGAACCGTTACTGACCGAGGCGTTACTGAAACAGTTCGGGGTCGACGTCGATGTAACGACAACTTGTTTGTATCTCTATCTACCGAAAAAGCTGCCCTGGTATGCCAGCGATCTCGGCGGTGTGGTGACCCGAACCGTTTCACTGCTGGATGCGGCCCTGCACAACTTCGCGAGCCACGAGACCTGCGAGGCAGACTCGAACTTCATCAGCCAGCCCGATGCGCGTGGGCACTTCGATATCCTGCCGATCAAACGCAAAATGTCCATCGCGCAGTTTCAGACCCTGTGTCGCCAGCTGGACATTGGCGCGCGCTATAAGAAATACCTCGAAGAGCAGTTGCTGCCCAGTGACGGCCTCGCCCTGGGTTACTTGAAACTCAAAATCGTCGAGAGCGAGAAAGCCGCGTTCAAAGCGGCCGCTCAACTGGCCGTTCTGACGGGAGACATCGATGCCGATGCCAGCGACCTCGTCCTGAAGATGCTCGATGGCCAGCGCAATCTCACCCGTAAAGGCCGGGTGATGCAATTCGCAGAATTGTCCATCCTTGACAGCTTGCTGACCGGAATCGTGTTGATCACGCCCATGCCGGAACAACGCATCCGCGACGTGACACCGGTGATTGTCTACGTCCCGCAAGACCCTGAGCACCCACTGAAAGAGTACCCCTCGACCGTCGCTTTCATGGATGAACTGACGCGTCAGCTACGCGACAACGACGTCGTGTCGTCCACCGGCATGACCTACCAGCAATTCTTCAGCCGGTTCGTCGATCAATCAGACCGAGGGCATTTTTTCGGCGGGCTGCAACAACGCCTGTTCGAAGTGAAATGGCATCAGAAAGAGCCATTGGAGCAAGGGCCGAGCTGGCGGGAAGTTGCCGTCACCCATCCTAGCCTGCATTTCAAAGCCGCACCGATTCCTGGCGAACTCTGGGAGTACCTCTTTCAGCAAAAGCTCAACAAGGTTTTCAACGACGCCCGACACATCGCCGTGTCCACCGCCGATGCCGATACCGATGCCCGATGGGCCTGGTGGGAGAACTTCAAGAAAATAGCCTCGGACCTCTTCAACATCGCCCTGATGGTGGTCACGCCGTTCGTTCCGGGGCTGGGTGAATTGATGATGGTCTACTCCGTGTATCAGATGACCAGCGACGTCCTCGAAGGCATCGTCGACATGGCATTGGGGCTGTGGACCGAAGCCGCCGAGCATATTACCGGAGCAGTCACAGACTTTCTTTCGCTGGTGGCGTTTGCCGCCGGCGCGAAGATCGGTGAGCTTGCACGCCTGAAACTGTCGCCGCTGATCGAAGGCATGAAACCGGTGACACTGCCCAATGGCGAACCTCGTCTGTGGCATCCCGACCTCACACCTTACGAGCTACCCGATGTGAAGTTACCGGCTGATTCCAGCCCAGACGCGCAGGGGTTTCACGCCCACGAAGGCCAGGACATTCTGCCACTGGATGACAAGCACTACGCCGTGCAAAAGGACCCGCAAACCGGTGACTACCGCGTCAAACACCCCCATCGCGACACTGCTTATTTACCCGAGTTGAAACACAACGGCCGCGGCGCCTGGACCCACGAAGCCGAAAACCCGCGCGTATGGGAACGCCCGACATTGATGCGGCGTCTGGGCCACTCCGTGGACGGCTTCAGCGACGCAGAACTCGAAGACGTTCGTATCGCCAGCGGCACCGACGACGCTGCGCTGCGCCGGATGTACGTCGACAACACGGCCCCGCCACCGTTACTGGATGACAGCCTCACCCGCTTGAAAAATCAGCGCCAGACCCGCCAGGCCATTGAAAAAATCCGATCAGGTTTGCCCCTGGATCCGTCGTCCTACTGGTTTGAACCGCTGACGACTTACCTGGACGGCTGGCCCGCGGACAAAGCCCTGAAGGTCTACGAAAACGCCGACAGGACCGGCCGGTTCCGCCAGTATGGCAATGCCGATGCAACCGACGAGCAGACGCTGTCCACCAGTTTGTCCAACCTGATGAGCGAGCAATTTGCGCCGCGCCTTGTCGAGTTTCTCAGCGAAGACGAGCGGCAAGCCATGCTCGGTCGGTCAACCGCCAAAAGTGAACGGGTGCAAGCGTTGCGTGATCGACTGGCGGACGAAGCCAATCGACTGAGCGCTGACATCGTCAATCAGCTTTACCACGGTGCGCAAGCGTCCGACGATCCTCAGATCCGACTCATTCGCCAGACATTTCCCGAGCTGCCAACCCGTGCGGCACAGACGCTGCTCAACAATGCCGACGCGGCCGACCTCAAGCGCATGAACCAGGAGCAGCGCCTACCGTTGAGCCTCAAAAGCCGTGCGCGTGACGCCGCCTTCGAAGTCCGGACGAACCATGCCTATGAAGGTTTTCACGACGGCGCGCAGTGGGTGGCGGAAACCGAACGCCTGGTGCTGAACGCACTGAGGATTCATACCGACACGTTCGCGCAATTGCGCATCGAGGTTCGCGAAGGCAGCGATGCTGGCCCCTTGCGCAGCAGTGTGGGTGCGCAGGACGCGTCGACGGTTCGGATGCTGGTCAAGGATGAGGGGAACCTGTTTGAAGTCTGGGACGCCGACAACCACAAACTGCACGACGCCGCTGATTTTTATGAAGCCGTCCTCAACGCTTTGCCGAAAAACAAACGAGCGCAGCTGGGTTATCGGCCGGGCCAGGGTGAATTTTTCAAGCAATGGGTGATGGCAAAGACCGAGACACCTGCGCAGCGCCGCACCGCGCTCGCCGCACCACCGATCCGTCCGGTGGCGAACCATGAAGACATGACGCTGCTGCGCGGCCCCGGTTTTTCGACCACCGGCGCCACACTCACCCAACGGGTGGAGGATTTGTACCCCCACTTCAACGAACGAGAGGTCAATACCTTCGTTCGATCCCTGGGTTCGCCAGAGCAAGGGCGTCAGACTCTGGCGAGGCTGGACCGAGAGCTGTATGACCTTCAAAAGCTGCTCCATCGGTGGCAAAACCAGCGACCTGACGCGTGGGGGCCTGATCGACAAGGGTTCGTGCGCGGTGGCGGGCTGCATATTGCCGATCGACTCATCGATTGCTTCTCAAGAAAACCCACGGTATTTGGTGAACGCAGTATCACTGCCGACGGCGGTTATGCGCTGGACCTGTCCGTAGAGTTCGATATGCCCGATCTCGAACGCTGGTGGAAGGAACTGCCGGACATCAAGCACTACCTCGATCAGATCAGCACCTTGAATCTGGACCGCACAAACTTTTCCGAAACCTCCTCCAACCTGTTGAGTGACTTTTCTCATCTCCGGCAACTGAGCGCACGCAGCTGCGGGTTGACGCGACTCCCCGAAACCATCGGCAAGATGCACTACCTGCGAACGTTGCGGCTGATGAACAACGACATCAGGTTGACCCCGTCGGCCGTCGAGCAACTGCGAAACCTGACCCACATGGAAACACTCAGGCTCGATGACAACACGCAACTGGGCAGGCTCCCGAACGTCGGGCGCATGCCCAAACTGAGGATCCTGAGTTTGAGCAACACCGGGGCAACCACCTGGCCCGATGGGCTTCTCGGACCCTCCAGCAAGCGCCGACCGCGTGGCTTCTTTCTGGATTTGCAGGAGAACCCGATCAGCGTGATTCCGACCGTTGTGCCCGGCTCGGAGGATGCCTTCCTTGTGGCGCGAACCCGCTTGTACGAAAAGCATCTCTCGGACGCAAACCTGGTCATTTTCAAGGCATATCGACGGTCAGTCGGCATCGCTCCCAAGCAGGTCTACGCCGACGCTGCAAGAGACGCGATGAACCTGTGGCCGATGAACGACGACTCTGTCTGGTGGAGTGCCGAGGTCTCAGGGCTGGGTACTTTCCGGGAGGAAGCCTGGCACGATTTGATGACCGAGCCGGGCTCTGAAGATTTTTTTGCCTTGATCCAGAAACAGACACGCTCGGCCGATTACAAAGCCGGTGGTGATTTGCGTCAACAGCTCAGCAGCCGGGTATGGCGCATGATCGAAGCCATCGACCTGGACACCGAGTTGCGCAAGGAACTGTTCGAAATGGCCAAGGCGCCCACTACGTGCGCCGATGCCGGGGCTCAGGTGTTCAACCACATGGGCATCAAGGTGCTCGCCTCCGAAGCCTATGCCTTATCGACGTCCAACGCCGTCCTGGAAAGCAAACTGGTGAACCTGGCAAAAGGCGCCGCTCGCCTGGCGCGCGTGGATGACATTGCCCGTGCCGATTTCGGCAGCCGTGAGGGCAACCCCGATGAGGTGGAGGTGTACCTCGCTTACGAAACCGGCCTGGCTCAACGCCTCGGTTTACCGTGGCAATCGGAGTCGATGCTGCATCGCCCACTGGCCAAAGTGAGCGCCAAAACCCTCGACACCGCCTTCAATACGGTGATGTCGATGGAGGCCGGCGAAGGGTTGATCAACGACATGATCGATCAGCCGTTCTGGCAGAAATACTTGCATGACACGTACCCGAACGAGTTCAGTCGCAATACCCGGTTTTACGAAACCAAGAGCGACTTGCTGGAGGAGTTGCGCGAAGCACAACAGGCCTGGGCGAGCTCCAAAGGCCTGCAGATTGCGCAGCGACGAGCCCTCAAACAGCGCCTGCTAGACCTCGCACGACGACTGGGTGTCGATGACAGTGTGGTGCTTACCGATCAAGACATGACCGATGAGGTCTACGGCCGATTGCTTCACGACATGGGCTACGAAGAAAAAGAGCTGAGCAGGAAGCTGACCCGCGCAGCGCTGCAAAAAGACGCACAGCAGTAATCGGCAAACCCTGATGCACCCGTTGCTGCATCAGGGTTCAACCCTTAACCCACTTCCGAATCCCAGATGACCGTTACATTGCCCGAATAAGATCTGGCGATACCGGATTTGAGCATTTCGTCGACCTCGTCCGGCGCAATCTCGAAGTGCAACGTTCCGGGCTTGCGATCGACATAAAAGCGCGGCTGGAAAAGCTCAGTGCCACTGCCGTCGCGCCGCAACGGTCGACGACTGACCGGTTGAGCGGCGGCATCCACCAGACCATTGGGCAGAGTCAGGCTGACGTCGAGTGGCACGACATGACCTGAAACCGGATCGCGCACCGAGCAGCGGTTGCCATCCAGGCTGTACTGGCAGTCCAGGCTCATCTTGAAGCGACTCGACGAAGACACATTGAACGTCTGATCCCGAAACAACCGTGTCGGCTTGCGTCCCTGCGTCAGCCAGGCTTGCCAACCGCCCTGCGGGACCAGTTCAACGCGATTGCCACCCGGCGGTATCTCGACCTTGAGGGTGTGCCGAACATCCAGGGAGAAATTGAGGGTCAGTTGATTGTCAGCCGGAATCATGACATCACCCATGTCGAAATCCTGATGAGGACCGACCCTGTAGGTAATCGAACCGTTGTATTTGCCCGCGACCATGTTCAGCGGATCGGGTGTGCGCAGTTCATAGGCGAAAACGAAGTACAGATACCGGAAGGACATCGGGATGTCGAAAAGTGCCTTTTTGCTGCACACGCCAGCACCAACCGGAACTCTCCAAAAACTGTTGTAACCCCTGGGACCATGGGAATACCAACCCACACCCTGGCAAGGACTCGGGGCGTAGGCCCAGCCCCCTCCTGCCCAAAGTTGATCCCAGTACCCGCCCCCGGTCAATTCGGTAACGGGGCGTGGAACTTGTGCTTCGTGACCAATACCTCCGATCCGAACGGAAAGCACTTTTGAATCTCCCGATTCATGCGTAACACGTACTTCTCTCCACGCTGAGGGAACCTTGGCCATACCGCCTTGGCGAGGGTCGGCATGATTGGCCAGAATCGGCGCATTGGCCGTGAAAGCAATGGGCGCACCGAGACTGAAAAGTCCAAAAGGCTCACAGGCCGCCGGGACCTGCCGACAAAACCCCTCCGAAGGCGTCTTGTTGACGAATTCATTTTTCTGCGGCTTTGCCGAATCCGGCACGAATTCCGCTTCAATCTCCAGGACTGCCGCCTGCACAGGCAGTGAAAACACAGCGAACATCAGGCTGATCACTGCACAGCCACCCGGCATTTGAAATAATCGTCCAACTGAAAAATTCATCGATTCTCCTTAAATCATGAATGGCTGATCCCTCCTGGCTTCACTCTCCCGGCAACACCGCGTTGAAAACCATGTTGACGCTGCCAAAATAGTTACCGGGCTTATAAACCCCATCGGCAGGTGGCACCGGCACGATTTGCAGTAAAACCCGCTTGCCCTGCGCCGCTTCGCTCAGCGAAACCACCTCGCGGCTTTCCCCCTCGCTTAACAACTTGTCGTTGAACGTGACACGCAAACCAATGTCATGGGCATCCGTCCCGTTGGACAAGTAGGGCCTGCCCTCAAGGCGGGCTTCGATGGAGCCGGCTTCATTCTTCACATCGAAATACTTGCGCAAGCCACCCAGGGTCGAGGTCGCCAGATTCCACGGCAATGGCTGTTCACGGTGAATCCAGTCGGGATCTGCGGGAATGACGTAGAACGCCTGGCTCGGGATCGTCACGAACACTTCGAAGTGCTGCACTTCGCGGGCGGCAAACGCTGAATGGCAGGCCACTGCCAACACCATCAGAACCGTGAGTTTTCTGAACATGGTCATCAGCCTTTCACATCGAGTTTCTTGCTGCTCGCGCCTTCAACCAAAGTGAAGCGATACTCGCGACCGGCCTGTTTCTCGAACTCGAAACTGCGCCCTGCCAGGATGTGATGCTTGGTGGTTGGCTGGCAGTCCTGCTCGTTCTTGACCGAGCAATCCTTGAACTCATCGATCACCACCACGGTGTTGCCGTTGTTGCGGATCCGGTACCTGGCCGCATCGTTTTCGATCACGCTGGCGTAACGCGTGTCCTTGGGCCGGACGAAAAACACCGCGCCATAACCGGCCAGCACCGTGACCCCGGCGGAGAGGGTTTTCTTGTATGCCTCACGGTCTTCAACGGAGACCGCGAATTCGTCTTCTTTCTCGGGCACCACCGGCACGAAACGCACACGAAAATAACGCTCTTTGTCGCGTTCGCCCATGTACAGCAAGCGCGTGCCTTGCATGCCACTGGCGGGCACGATCAGCCGCGCCGGGCTGGCCATCAAGCCATCCCGGGCGGTGCCGTCGGCACTGGATTTGAGCGGCACTTCCTGGGATTTGCCTTCAGCGTCGTAAAGGATTTCAAGGATGTTGACCTTGACGAAGGCGGTGCTGTCACCACCGTTGAAGACGCGTTTCAAGAACGTACTTTTGTCGCCGTCCAGGTAGTCGTAAACCGAGCCGATGTTGATGCTCGGCCCGGCGTGCGCCGTCTGGGTGAACAAACAAAAACCAATCAGTACCAACCGACGTTTCATCGTCATTTACCTCATAGAAAAATGCGTTTCGCCGGGCATCAGCCTGCCGTCGGCGTCTCAAGCGTCAGGTCCGCCAATGTGTCCGGCGTGCAACGCAGATCGCCGATCATCAGCACATTGTTTTCCGTGCGACCGCTGCTCGGATCGAGTCGGAACTGGCACAGCAACTGATTGCCGTAGCGCACTTCCAGGGTCGGTGAGCCGGCGTTCATTTCCATGGAGAAGAAGCCGTCCACCTCACTCACCCCGCGACTGGCGTGGTTGATGATGTGATGGCCCTTGAGCGGGTTGCCCTGGGGGTCGATCAGGCGGCCGAGTACGGTGAGGGTTCGCATCACACGAATCTGCCGATAATCCACGCCGCCCTTGTTCAGGTGATAGCTGGAACGGGCCGGCTGGATGGTCGCGGCGGGGACGTGATTGCCTTCGAAATCGAAACTGACGGAGCTGCTTTTGTAAGCCGTGATCGGTACGAAATTGCGCCCGGGCTTGAGTACCGCACTGCCGCCGCTCAAATCGTCGGCGCGCAGGGTAATGTCGTCGATGTCCGATTCGACATCGATGATCATGCCCGCACCGTCGCGCTGGTATTGGCTGGTCATGATCATTTTTTGCCCGCCAACCGCCACAGTGCTGTCAAGGTTCAGGCCGCCGGTGAGGTCGTTGTTGTAGGACGAGCGCTGAATAAAGCCGTCGCCGTTGACCAGGTCCGATTGCATCGTCGCCAGCGCGTTCAAACCGATGCCATAGGTGTCGGTGATCGCCGTGGCGGAAACGCTTTGCAGCAGGTGGTCCTGCAAACTTTTGCGGTAGGTGATCGAGGCATTGTTATCCCGCCCGCCGTCGCGATCGGTGCGGGTGCCGATGCTGCCGGACAGTTGTTCTCCCGGACCGACCAGCGCGATGTTCACGCTCAAATCAAGGCCACGATTTCGATCATCTCCGGAGCTGAAACTGCCCGGCCTGTCGAACAGCGACAAACGCCAATTGGCGTCGCTGCCGAACAGTTGCGTGCGTTGGCTCCAACCCAAATCAACGCCGACACCTTCGGTATTGCCTTCGCTGTGGGACACCCGAGCGTTGACCGAACTTTTGCTGGTGAGTCGATGATTCACCGACAAGGAAGAGTTGCTGGTCTGGCCGATAAACACGTTGCGCTGCCGCACTCGCGTGCCGTCGGGCAGGGTGTCGTAGAGTCGCGTAGTGTCGAGCCAACTGCGGTTATGGCTGGCGACGATGCTGCCGCTGCCGTAGGAATAGAGCCCCTGCACGTCGAGGCCGGTGCCGTAGTCCTGCGTTTGATAGACGTTGGCATAGACGCTGGCGTTATTGACGATGGCCCAGTCGACCGATGTGCCGTATTGCAGGGTGTCTTTGACCTGTCGACCCGACAGGCCGAGGATCACCCGCGGGTGCAACAGGAAGTTGAAGGCGGCACCGGCGGTCATGTCGCCGTCGGCCTGCTCATCCCAGTTGCTGAGCACTTTCGATTCACGCCCGGCGAACAGGTTGTAGCGCCAGCGCTCGTCATGATTGCGCCAGTTGTTGGGTTTGTAGACCAGTTCCTGAGTGCTGGAGGTGATCTGGCCGTCTTCGATCAGGCGCACTTCCACTTCATAGATGCCACCGGGCAATGGCCGCGTATCGAGGGTCTGCAAACCGGCCGGCATCGCCTGCGTGTTGATCAGCAAACCGTCGCGGTAGATTTCCACCGAGCCCTGGCGATTGGCCGTGACGTAGATCGGGTAGACCGCCGGTTTCGGGTTGCTGATGGCCAGGCTGTCGGAGCTGCCGTACATGACGCCCACTGCGGTGTCGGGGCTGGCGCCAAATGAGCGCGGCTGACGGGTCAGGCCTTCCGAGTTGGGTGTGAATAAGCCCAGCCGCAGAAAGCTGCCTTGCAGTTCGCGCTGGGTGAAGAGCTCATGCACGGCGTGATAGGTCTGGTTGTCCACACCGCCCAGGCGGGACAGCTGCAAATTGACGGCTTGGGTCCAGTTACCGAGGCTGCTGCTGGCTTCCAGACCGTAACGACCACCGAGGTCCTGGTTCTGGCCGCCATTAAGGTTCAGCTGGTTGCGCACGATCAACCCGGTGCTGCCACCTTCGGGCTGGTTGTAATACAGCTGCACTTGATCATCGCGCTCAGCGTTTTCTGTGAGGATCGACACCAGGGAGTTTTCCAGGCTGTAGTGGACCGCCAGCAATTGTTCGGGGCAGTTGGCCTGACAGGTACCCAGCACCACGCCTTGTTTCAGATAATTGGCCCAGATGTCACGTTCACTGGGCTTGATCGTGCTGTCGCTGACATCGGAGAAGTCAACGAGGGTGATGCGATCGTCGCGGGTCAGCACGACCATCGCCTCACCGAGAAACTGTTGATCAAGTTCCACGCGCACCGCCAGCGGCACATCAAAGAAATGCTCTTCGAACTCGCTCGGCAAACCCTTTGCCTGCGCCAGCAGACTTCGCGGTGTAGTACCGTTATCCGCTGGCGTGGCCAGGGCAGTTGCACAAAAACATAGGGCAAGCGCCGTCGCGATGGGAGTCATCGGGAACATGAACGAAATACTCTAAAGATAAATTCGTTGAAACCCGATCGACAGGGGCGAAACCCTATCGATCGGTGAACGTTGCCAAGTAAGACAGAACTTACTTACAGAACGCGCTTTGGTTTAGATGCGCGGAATGGCATCAAACATGACGACCGGGTTGGCGGTGTAGACACCGACTTGATTGTTGCCCGGTTTAGCGGCAGTAATGACCAGGTCTGCGCGCATACCACCGTTGGACTCGACGTCACCAACCACTTCCTGAGAATCGGCGGTCAATTCCTTGCCGTTGAAGGTGTAAGTCAGAGGTATGTTCAAGGTCGCATTACCGTTGAACAGCGGCGTAGGACCGCCGACAACGTATGCGCCTACCGAGCCATTGGTGTGTTGAATATCAAAGGTACCGCGGACCTCCGACAGGACGCCAGTCCCTACGACGTACTGCATTTTCTCGTCTTTTCCGAAGTCTTTGTCTACAGGCTGAGCGTGGAAAACCTTGCTCGGGATTTCAGCGGTAATGTTGATGGAGGTGCGCGATTCTTCCGCAGCGAACGCCATCGAAGCGCTCAGGGCCAGGAGGGTCATCGGAACGGCGATTGCAAGCTTCTTGAACATTATTGAGTACCTGTCTTTTTCAAAGGATTGGACCGAGGAAAGTCTGAACAAGCCATCGCCATTCACTCCTGTGTTGGCGATTTCACTTAACTTTCGACGCCGGAGAATGATCGTCCAATCCCTTGAGAAAGTAAGTACGCAACTTCCGAAGAACATGTAGTAACAATGGCTTTCGAACAGCAGGAAAAAAGTTGGAAAATCACTAATTAGATTGTTTGACCCTCAGATAAATACTACACACAGTTTTAACTTAAAAAGCACACAGACTAGAACCAATCAAACTTCCGTAAGACCGAGACTACTTATGTCATGCGGGTGGATTAATTACCAACCCATGAACTTCTATAATTAGTTTAATTACTCTAAAAGAGCAACCCATGCATCCTTCCTCGTCGCTGATTGCGCCTGGCCCTCAAGCGGCGCCCGAGGCCGACCGTTGGTCCAGAACGCTTGCGCAGACCTAAAGATATATCTTAAGTTGTATCTAAACACGACGAGAGAAGACGCAAAATGAGAGACCATCATTCCCATCGAGACCACAGCGACAGCCGCGATAGCTTCGAAAAACGCCCAGGCCCCGGCCGTGAACGAGGTGGACGCGGTCCCCGGGTGTTCGCCCCCGGTGACCTGAAACTGCTGCTGTTGGCTTTGATCGCTGAGCAGCCCTGCCATGGCTATGACTTGATCCGCCAGATCGAAAGCATGTTCGACGGCGCCTACAGCCCCAGCCCCGGCGTGATCTACCCGACCCTGACCTTTCTCGAAGAAAGCGAAATGATTCTGGGCGACGCCGAGGGCGGCAAAAAACGCTACAGCATCACCGACGCCGGACGTCTGTCGTTGACCGAGCAGGCGATTGCGCTGGACGGCGTGCGGATGCGCATCGAGGTCAGCAAGCGCTCATTGCGCGGCCATGATCGTCCGGCCGAGATCCACGAGGCTGTGCACAACTTGCGTCACGCCTTGCAAATGCACCACGGCCGCTGGAGCCCCGAAGAAATCCTGCGGGTTCGCGACCTGCTCAATAACACCGCCAAAGCCATCGTCGATGGCCCTGCCGTTCAACCCGTTCAGGAGAAAGCCGAATGACTGAAGTGATCGTGCAATCCATTCACCGTGTCATGCATGAGATCAAACGCCGTCGCCTGGAAGTGCTGCGCGTGGTCGACCTGACCCCGCGGATGCGCCGGGTTACCCTGGGCGGCCCGGAACTGGCCGGTTTCGTCAGCCTCGGTACGGACGACCACGTCAAACTGCTGTTCCCACAAAACGCGGCGGAGCACGCGGCACTGGAAACACTGGTGCTCGGCGCCGGTAAAGACAACGGGCCGATGCCAGCAATGCGCGACTACACGCCCCGTCGTTACGACCTCGATGCCCTGGAACTGGACATCGATTTCGTCCTGCACGGCGACGGCCCCGCCGCGACCTGGGCCGAGCAGGCCAAACCTGGCCAGTTCCTGCACATCGGCGGGCCACGCGGCTCGATGATTGTGCCGGACATGTTCGACAGCTACTTGTTGATCGGCGACGAAACCGCCCTGCCCGCCATCGCCCGTCGGCTCGAAGGTCTGGCGGCCAATCGGCGTGCGTTGGTGATTGTGGAAGTGGAGAACGGCGCCGAGCAGCAGCGACTGGAAAGCGCCGCACAGGTCAATGTGATCTGGGTCTTGCGCGAGGGCGACAAAGACAATTTGCTGACCACCGTGAAGCAACTGCACGTGCCGAGCGGCAATCTGTATGCGTGGGTGGCGACCGAGACCAAGGTGTCACGGCAGATCCGCCGAGTTTTGCTTGATGAGCACGGTTTGAACGAGCAATTTGTCAAAGCCGTGGGTTACTGGCGCCTGGATGACAGCGACGAGGAATGACCGCAGCTCTTGTGGCTGCCAAGTTTCCTGTGGTGAGGGGGCTTTGTGGCAAAGGGTTTTCTGAGGCAAGGAGAACTCTGTACTGTGTCGTGGTCAACTAATTCCGGACACCTCGATAGGTGATTTCGACGCCATCTCCCGTTCGTAAACGGTCGGTGGCAGATACCCGAGTTTCGAGTGCAGCCGCTCGTTGTTGTAAAACCCAACGATGTATTCAGTAATGTCACGTATCGCTTCGGCGTGGTTGGCGTAATCGCGCCGCCATACCCGCTCCATTTTCAAGCTCAGGAAGAAGCGCTCCATCACTGAGTTGTCCCAGCAGTTACCTTTACGGCTCATGCTTTGCTGCATGTCATTTCTTGCCAGCAGGGATCTGTAGCTCGCGCTCGCGTACTGGCTGCCACGATCCGAGTGCGCGATCAGGCCCGGTGGCGGTTGACGCTGAGCAACCGCCAACTGCATTGCACTGCACACCAGCTCAGCCGGCATGTTCGGGGCCATGGACCAGCCCACTATCTTGCGTGAGAACAAGTCCAGCACCACGGCCAGGTACAACCAGCCGCTACGGGTCCGGATGTAGGTAATGTCTGCCACCCAGGCCTTGTTCGCTGCCTCGGGTTCAAATTGGCGATTCAGCACATTCTCGGCAATCGGCAGGTTGTGTTTGCTATCGGTCGTGTGCACAAACTTACGCTTCCAGGCCGAACGCAGGCCATTGGTACGCATCAAGCGGCGGATCTTATAAAGGCCTATTTCTATGCCCTTGGCGCGTAAAGCTTTACGCAACGGGCGACTGCCATAGCAGCCGCCACTCTTGGCAAACGACGCCTTGAGCTGAACCGTGATCGGACAAACCGATGCCGGAACTTCAGCGCGCTTGTTGGCCTCGTAGAAACCGGATCGACTAATACCCAGTAGCCGACAGACATGCGCCACCGAATAAGCCTTCTGTTGCAGCTGCCGAACCAATCGGTACGTTACTTCAGCTCGCGGGCAAAGAAGGCAGTAGCTTTTTTTAATACATCGTTATCCATCTTGAGCTGGCGGTTTTCTTGCTCCAACTGCCGAATACGCTGCTGCTCGGACGTCAGCGGTTTGCCCATCCCGGCCTGTCCCAACTGCTCGGCCTCGTACTGCTGTACCCAGCGCCGAACGGCCGTATCACCGATATTAAGATCACGACAAACCTGTGAAACGCTCAGGCCCTGATCCTTGATCATCTTCACGACTTCCAGCTTGAAGCTGTCGTCGAATGTTCTGCGTTTGTCGGTCATGAAAATCTCCTCGATAGATGCATTTTCCACCTATCGAGGTGTCCGGGGAAATTAAACCACTACACTGAGGCGCTTCTGTGGCGAGGGGACTTGTCCCCGTTGGAGTGCGAAGCGCTCCCCAAAACCTTCGACAGCTGCCGAGATTTTGGGGCTGCTGCGCAACCCAACGGGGACAAGTCCCCTCGCCACAAGTGTTCACTTTGGAGCGCGCCATCTATCAAGGGCGATCAATAACAACGCGATCACAACAAACCCCGCCAACAATCCCCCCGCATTCACAAACACCTGTGGATAACCCAGCGTGCCGACGTCAATGAACGGATAGGGATAAACCGCCAGCTCGTGACCACGCAGCAGCGAATAGGCGAAGTACACCAGCGGATAAATCACCCACAGGCCGATATGCCGCAACCGCAATGTGCCTTTGGGCACACACAACCACCAATACGCCAGAAACAGCAGCGGCATGACGTCATGCATCAGCTCGTCCGCCAGCAACTGCCAGCCTTCGGGGTGCCACAAGTGGCGCAGTAACACGCTATACGCCAGGCCGACAACCACGATGCTCACGGCAATCGCGCTGCTGACCCACGGCTGTAAAAACCAGCATCGCGCCGCCGATTCGCGAGGGGTCCACTCACAGGTCAACACCACCGCCACCAACGTATTGGTCAGCACGGTGAAGTAACTGAAAAAGCTCAGCAGCCCACCCAGCAGACTGGCTTCCAGCGTCCAGCGTGAGTACAGAATCAGGTACAGCTGAATCGCCAGCCCCGACCAGCCCAGCACTGCGGCCACCGCAACAAAACGACGCCTCGCGGCAGAACCTGGCGTCGATAGGCTGATCATGTTCAGAGCGGGCGCTTGGTGCGCATCAGCTTTACGTACAAGTGTTCGACCTTCTCCCTGGCCCACGGAGTTTTGCGCAGGAACGTCAGGCTCGACTTGATGCTCGGGTCACTCTTGAAGCAGCGGATATCAATGCGCTCGGCCAGCCCCGACCATTCGTAATGTTCAACCAGGGCATTGAGGATTTGCTCCAGCGTCACGCCGTGCAGCGGGTTGTTGTTCTGTTCGGTCATGCCGGGCCTTCGAGCGATGTAAGGATGGGAAGCCGCGCACCTTAGCCGAGGGCTTCCTTGGGGGGAAGCGATCTGTGTGCTGTCAGCTAAATGTAGGTGAAACGCAAAAGATCGCAGCCTCGTTTCACTCGACAGCTCCTACATTGGCGTTCACCTGTAGGAGCTGTCGAGTGAAACGAGGCTGCGATTTTTTCCCACGGACTGTTACCAAATCCGAAACGCTCCATGTCAGCAAAAGCGCTTTCTCTATTTGTAACAGGACATTATCCTTGCGCCCGTCAAGCTGAAACGCTTCATCTGCCCGCGACATAGTGCCGCTTTCCGTTCACCCCCCAGAAAAAGATCAAGAATTCCTTCTCTATGCCTGATTTCCCAACTCCGCGAGACAGCGCTGTCTGCACCGCTATTGCCAGTCGAAAAACCCTGACCCTGATCGCTGGGTTCAGCGCTTTTGGCCTTGCCACCTGCACCCAGGCTGCTCCCGCTTTCGATAGCGAATCCCCCTGGATGCTCGGCGACTGGAACGGCACGCGCACCGAACTTTCGGAAAAAGGCTACGACTTCAAAGTCGATTACACCGGCGAAATGGGCAGCAATCTGCACGGTGGCTACGATCACGATCGCACCGCGCGCTACAGCGACCAGTTTGGTTTTGGCACGCATCTGGACTTGCAGAAGATTCTGGGCTGGGACGATGCTGAATTTCAGCTGACCATCACCGAGCGCAGCGGCAACAACATCAGCAACGACCGGATCAACGACCCGCGCGTCGGCGGCTTCACTTCGGCTCAGGAAGTCTGGGGGCGTGGGCAAACCTGGCGCCTGACGCAGATGTGGTATCAGCAGAAATTCTTCGACCAGAAGCTCGACATCAAGGTCGGCCGCTTCGGCGAGGGCGAGGACTTCAACAGCTTCCCCTGCGACTTCCAGAACCTGGCGTTTTGCGGTTCGCAGGTCGGCAACTGGGTCGGCGGTATCTGGTACAACTGGCCGGTCAGCCAGTGGGCGATGCGCGTGAAATATCACCTGACGCCGGAGTTGTACGCGCAAGTCGGCGCGTATGAGCAGAACCCGTCGAACCTCGAACGCGACAACGGCTTCAAGCTCAGCGGCAGCGGCACCCAGGGCGCGATTTTGCCGGTCGAGCTGGTGTGGTCGCCAAAGCTCAACGGCCTGCCGGGCGAATACCGCGCCGGTTATTACTACAGCAACGCGAAGGCCACGGATGCCTACAAGGACAGCAATGGCCAGCCGGCAGCCCTGAGTGGCGAGGCGTACCGCAGCGCATCGAGCAAGCACGGCGTTTGGCTGGGTGTTCAGCAACAAATCACCAGCCGCGCCAGCGACAACTCTCGCGGCTTGAGCGTGTTCGCCAACGGCACGATGCACGACAAGAAGACCAACGCCATCGACAACTATGTCCAGGCAGGCGTCGTCTACAAAGGCCTGTTCGATGCGCGCGCCAAGGACGACATCGGGTTCGCCCTCGCCCGGGTTCACGTCAACCCGGCCTATCGCAAGAACGCCGAAGCGACCAATCAGGCCCGCGCCGTCTTCGACTACGACGACCCCTCGTTCCTGCCACCGCAGGACACCGAATACAGCGCCGAACTCTATTACGGCGTGCACGTCACCAACTGGCTGACCGTGCGCCCGAACCTGCAATACATCCGCCACCCCGGTGGCGTGGACAAAGTCGATGACGCGTTGATTGGCGGGATCAAGATCCAGTCATCGTTCTAACAACCACCGCATTACCCGGTAGGAGCGAGGCTTGCCCGCGAAGGCGATCTCACGTTCAACATTGATGTCGACTGTGAAACCGCCTTCGCGGGCAAGCCTCGCTCCTACAGGGATCGCGACAACCAACCAGTTTTTTATATGAACCATGCCCACGCGGGATCGTCATCTACAGTGAACTTGCGTGGGACTACTTGAAACGTCACGGAGAACCACACTATGAGCACTGATGGTGCTTTGAGTCGAAGCCGTCTACTGCCGACCCTGCTCGGCATTCTGCTTCTGCTAATGGGCCTGGTCATGCTGGTCGGCGGGATCAAGCTGAGCATGCTCGGCGGCTCGCTGTATTACCTGCTGGCCGGTATCGGCCTGACGCTGACCGGCGTGCTGCTGATCTTGGCACGCCGCGCTGCGCTGGGCCTTTACGCGGCGGTGCTGTTCGCCAGCACCGTTTGGGCCTTGTGGGAAGTCGGCCTCGATTGGTGGCAACTGGTGCCGCGCCTGGCGATGTTGTTTGCGCTGGGCCTCGTCATGCTGCTGCCGTGGTTGCGCCGTCCGCTGCTGATTACCGGTCCTGCGCCGATGGGCACCGGCGCACTGAGCGTGGCCGTGGTGCTGGCCGCCGTTGCTGCGCTGGCCAGCCAATTCACCAACCCGGGTGAAATCAAAGGCCAACTGGACCGCGACAGCGTGCCGGGCATGACCAACATCGCACCGGCCATGCCCGACGGTGACTGGAATTCCTACGGCCGCAGCGCCCATGGCGATCGTTACTCGCCACTGGCGCAGATCACCCCGCAAAACGTGAACAAACTGGTACCGGCCTGGACCTATCGCACCGGCGACCTGCCTGGGCCGAACGACCCGGGCGAAACCACCGCCGAAAACACCCCGTTGAAAGTCAACGGCATGCTCTACGTGTGCACGCCGCACAGCCAGGTGATCGCCCTTGATCCGGACACCGGCAAGGAAATCTGGCGTTTCGATCCGAAGCTCTCCACGCAAAACGCGGCGAACTTCAAGGGATGGGCGCACATGACCTGCCGTGGCGTGACGTATCACGATGACGCCGCCTACGCATCCGAGCAGAGCCCGACGGGCACCGCCAGCCCTGCGCCGGTCAGCACGGTCTGCCCACGCCGGATCTTCCTGCCAACGGCCGACACCCGCCTGATCGCACTCGACGCCGACACTGGCAAGATGTGCGAAGACTTCGGCAACAAAGGCCAGGTTGATCTCTCCGCCAACATCGGCGGCTTCAATGCCGGCGGCTACTACTCCACCTCGCCTCCAGCCGTCACTAAAGACCTGGTGGTGATTGGCGGCCACGTCACCGACAACGTTTCCATCGACGAGCCAAGCGGCGTGATCCGCGCGTTCGACGTGCACACCGGCAAACTGGTGTGGAACTGGGACAGCGGCAACCCGGACGACACCACGCCGATTGCCGAAGGCAAGGTCTACACCCGCAACTCGCCGAACATGTGGTCCATGTTCGCCGTCGACGAAAAACTCGGCATGCTCTACCTGCCGATGGGCAACCAGACCCCGGACCAGTTCGGTGGCGCGCGCACCCCTGAGTCAGAACTGCACGCCGCCGGCCTGACCGCACTGGACATCGCCACCGGTAAAGTGCGCTGGCACATGCAGTTGACCCACCATGACCTGTGGGACATGGACGTCGGTGGCCAGCCAACCCTGATGGACCTGAAAACCGCTGACGGCGTGAAGCCAGCGGTACTCGTGTCCACCAAGCAAGGCAGCATCTACGTGCTGGACCGCAGCACCGGCAAAGCGATCGTGCCAATCAACGAAGTGCCGGTTCCGCAAGGCGCTGTCGAAGGTGATCACACCTCGCCGACCCAACCGAAATCCGACCTCAACCTGATGCCGCCGCCGCTGCAAGAGCGCGACATGTGGGGCGTGACCCCATTCGACCAACTGATCTGCCGGATCGACTTCAAATCCATGCGCTACGACGGCCCGTTCACGCCGCCGTCGCTGCAGGGTTCGATCGTTTACCCAGGCAACTTCGGCGTGTTCGACTGGGGCGGCATTTCGGTTGACCCGGTGCGTCAGATCGCTTTCGTGAACCCGAGCTACATGGCGTTCAAATCGAAAATGATCCCGGCCGCCGAAATCGCCGCCCAAGGCCCACGTAAAAGCGAAACCGAAGGCGTGCAGCCGAACAAAGGCGCGCCGTATGGCGTGGTCCTCGAAGCCCTGCTTTCGCCAATGGGCCTGCCGTGCCAGGCACCGGCGTGGGGCTACGTGGCGGCAATCGATCTGACCACGTCGAAAGTCCTGTGGAAGCACAAGAACGGCACCGTGCGCGACAGCTCTCCGGTTCCGATCCCGCTGAGCATGGGCGTGCCTAGCCTGGGTGGCCCCTTCACCACTGCCGGTGGCGTTGGCTTCCTGAGCGGCACGCTCGACCAGTACCTGCGCGCCTACGACGTAAAAAACGGCAAGCAACTGTGGGAAGGCCGCCTGCCAGCCGGCGCGCAAACCACGCCGATGACCTACACCGGCAAGGACGGCAAGCAGTACGTGCTGGTCGTTGCGGGCGGCCACGGTTCGCTGGGCACCAAGCAAGGTGACTATGTGATTGCGTACAAACTGTCGGAATAAATTGTAGAGACAGATAAAGGAAAGGCGACTCCTGCGAGGGGGTCGCCTTTTTTTGCATCGCTGCAAATCAAAATGTGGGAGCGGGCTTGCTCGCGAAAGCGGTGTTTCAGGCGACTTCCATGTTGAATGTTAAACAGCCTTCGCGAGCAAGCCCGCTCCCACATTTGGCCGAGGTTGGCCTGAGAAATACTGCGAACGTCCTACAGCGGATGCTGTTCGGGAGGACGATTCCGACAGGTTCTATCGGTTGTAGTGTCAGAAGCCCGGACGATAGGCTTTCGAGGTCGCTGCAAATTCAGCGGCCGGGTTTGGTCGCCCAGGTTTAGAATGGCGCACTTTTCGTGCTTGCTTCATGGCGAGCTGTGCGTGGGAGGGCTTCGGCCCTGCCGGGTTCCATTCCCTGGTCGACCAACCTGCGTACGGTTCGCCACCCAACTGCTTGGTCGTAGTCGTGGCGAACTCCCTGTCCCCGAATGGAGCTTCACCATGTTCAAAGAAACCCCAAATCCCCCGCATACCGACGACGTTTCCCCCTACGAATCCGTCGATTCAAAAAAACTCAACGAAGCCGCCGAGCGCGCGTTGGATCACTACCCAACCCCGCCGCCCTCAAATCCCCTGCCATCCGCAAACCCAGCACCATGTTTGTAATTGCACCGGACATCAAAGACGAAGACCTGTTGGCCCATACTTGCGAGTCATTGGCCCAGGCCAGTGTGATGGCGAGTGATTTCGCCGACTACCTGGAAGGCCCGCACCGGCACAAGGCGATGGCGATTCAACAGATCGTCATGCTGGCCGAACTGGCAGCAAACCGGATGCTGGATAACGTCGCCGTACCAAAACCTCAGCCGCACAGCTAATCCCCCGTAGGAGCGAGGCTTGCCCGCGAAGGCGGTGCGTCGATCGACATCAATGTTGAATGACGATCGCTATCGCGAGCAAGTTCGCTCCCACAGTTGAATTGGGTGCATCAGCAAGAGGTTGGTCGGCTGTCAGGCCGCCTTCGCGGGCAAGCCTCGCTCCTACAGGGCTTCGTGTACCTCTGAGGAATCAGCTCGGCTGGCGGCAGCCAAGTTCAAAAGAAGCACCTGTCCAAACCCTGAACACACACCCAGAAATATCCCCCGCCATTGAAACCACCCCCCACCCGCCCCATCTAACACCCATACCCAATTGCGCAGGTGCCCCATGAGCGACCAGCAAGAATTCCCCGAAGACCCGAGCGAATACGCCGACCCAGAGAACGCCGAACACCACTCCACCGGCAAAGGCCTCGCCCTGCCCGGCCAGAACCTGCCGGACAAGGTCTACATCATCCCGATCCACAACCGCCCGTTCTTCCCGGCTCAAGTGCTGCCGGTCATCGTCAATGAAGAACCCTGGGCCGAAACCCTCGACCTGGTGAGCAAATCCGATCACCACTCCCTGGCCCTGTTCTACATGGACACGCCCCAGGAAGACCCGCGCCATTTCGACACCTCGGCCCTGCCGCTGTACGGCACGCTGGTCAAGGTGCACCACGCCAGTCGCGAAAACGGCAAACTGCAATTCGTCGCCCAAGGCCTGACCCGCGTACGCATTCGCAGCTGGCTCAAACACCATCGCCCGCCGTACCTGGTGGAAGTCGAATACCCGCACCAGCCCACCGAGCCGACCGACGAGGTCAAGGCCTACGGCATGGCGCTGATCAACGCGATCAAGGAACTGCTGCCGCTCAACCCGCTGTACAGCGAAGAGCTGAAGAATTACCTCAACCGCTTCAGCCCCAACGATCCGTCGCCGCTGACCGATTTCGCCGCCGCCCTGACCTCGGCCACCGGCAACGATCTGCAGGAAGTGCTCGATTGCGTACCCATGCTCAAGCGCATGGAAAAAGTCCTGCCGATGCTGCGCAAGGAAGTCGAAGTCGCGCGCTTGCAGAAAGAAATTTCCGCCGAAGTTAACCGCAAGATCGGCGAGCATCAGCGCGAGTTCTTCCTCAAGGAACAACTCAAGGTCATCCAGCAAGAGCTGGGCCTGACCAAAGACGACCGCAGCGCCGACATCGAACAGTTCGAGCAACGCCTCACTGGCAAAGTGCTGCCGCCCCAGGCGCAAAAACGCATCGAAGAAGAAATGAACAAGCTGTCAATCCTCGAGACCGGTTCGCCGGAGTACGCGGTCACCCGCAACTACCTCGACTGGGCGACATCGGTGCCGTGGGGCGTGTTTGGCGAGGACAAACTCGACCTCAAACACGCACGCAAGGTGCTCGACAAACATCACGCCGGCCTCGACGACATCAAGGACCGCATCCTCGAATTCCTCGCCGTCGGTGCTTATAAAGGCGAGATCAGCGGTTCCATCGTCTTGCTGGTCGGCCCGCCGGGCGTGGGTAAAACCAGCGTCGGCAAGTCCATCGCCGAATCCCTCGGCCGGCCGTTCTACCGCTTCAGCCTCGGCGGCATGCGCGACGAAGCCGAGATCAAGGGCCACCGCCGCACCTACATCGGCGCGCAACCGGGCAAACTCGTGCACGCGTTGAAAGACGTCGAAGTGATGAACCCGGTGATCATGCTCGACGAGATCGACAAGATGGGCCAAAGCTACCAAGGCGACCCGGCCTCGGCGCTGCTGGAAACCCTCGACCCGGAACAGAACGTCGAATTCCTCGATCACTACCTGGACCTGCGTCTGGATCTGTCGAAAGTGCTGTTCGTCTGCACCGCCAACACCCTAGACTCGATCCCCGGCCCGTTGCTGGACCGGATGGAAGTGATTCGCCTGTCGGGTTACATCACCGAAGAAAAAATCGCCATCGCCAAGCGTCACCTGTGGCCCAAGCAGCTGGAAAAGGCCGGCGTGTCCAAGGGCAGCCTGAGCATCAGCGACAGCGCGTTGAAGGCATTGATCGACGGTTATGCCCGTGAAGCCGGGGTGCGCCAGTTGGAAAAACAATTGGGCAAACTGGTGCGCAAAGCCGTGGTGAAATTGATCGACGAGCCGAAAGCGGTGATCAAAATTGCCCCGAAAGACCTCGAAGCCTCACTCGGCCATCCTGTGTTCCGCAACGAACAAGTGCTGTCCGGCACCGGCGTCATCACGGGGCTGGCCTGGACCAGCATGGGTGGCGCGACCTTGCCGATCGAAGCCACGCGCATCCACACGCTCAACCGTGGCTTCAAACTCACCGGGCAATTGGGCGACGTGATGAAAGAGTCGGCGGAAATCGCCTACAGCTACGTCAGCTCGAACCTTAAGTCGTTTGGCGGTGATCCGAAATTCTTCGACGAGGCCTTCGTCCACCTCCACGTCCCGGAAGGCGCCACCCCGAAAGACGGCCCGAGCGCCGGCGTGACCATGGCCAGCGCCCTGCTCTCCCTCGCCCGCAACCAGGCACCGAAAAAAGGCGTGGCCATGACGGGAGAACTGACGTTGACCGGGCATGTACTGCCAATTGGCGGAGTGCGTGAGAAGGTGATCGCGGCGCGGCGGCAGAAGATTTTTGAGTTGATTCTGCCGGAGCCTAACCGTGGAAGCTTTGACGAACTGCCGGATTACCTGAAGGAAGGGATTACTGTGCACTTTGCCAAGCGGTTTGCGGATGTGGCGAAGATATTGTTTTAAACGATTTGAATGCGCCACTGCCCACCGTCTTGGGCAGTGAGCGCGTTTAATTATAAGCAAGCAAAAAAACCAAACAAATCAGACTTAAAAACTGTTATATCTGACAGTTACCCATTCATAATTTTCCCAGCACACTTTCTGTTCGGCTTTTTCAATCGAAGGAAGTGAGTTATGGCAAACCCAAATGCAACTGATGAGGTACTAGTTGACGGACAACTAACAATTGAAACAAAAGACATTACTAACGCTGCTTCCCCCTTACCAATGACCACATTTATCACCACCGCCATGGTCTATTCATTGAATAGATTCAGCCCAGGTTTTTATATTGACTGCTATAAAGATAAAGGTCTTTCCAGCGAAAGAAAGCTGACGATTAACTTTCCATCCGGTGAAATCCCCAGAATCTCTGGTTACTGGGAAACCCTCACCACAAAAATAGGGAATTCCCCCTATGATTTCGAAATCATCAACTACACCGGCACCATCGAAACAATGAAAATAACGCCGAACAAACATCGGTATAACGTGATCGAGTTCAAAATTCTTGCCATAAGCCGTGCTAATAATGAAATTCGTGAACTGACTGGCCGAGGTCATGTTTTTATCACCGACGTCCAGCTCGCTATTTAGACTTTGCGCCGGCCTGCGCGCACCACTTTTGTTGGCCGGCAGAACGCCGGCAGACCGTGTGAAGGAATACTGCAAGGTCATCCGCGCTGCCAATGTCACACTTTGTCTCATCTTAAGTTATGCTCGCCGTTCGTCGTGAACGCCGGAGCCACTGACCTTATGTCCCCCACTCGCCTGTTTGTCCCCTTCGTCCTCTCCCTGCTGGCCGCGTGCTCCACGCAACCAAAACAGAACCTGACCGTGGAAAAACAAAGCGAATGCCCGGTGCAACTGCGCAGCGGTCAGAACCTGATCGTGACCTTGCCTAGCAACCCGACCACGGGTTATCGCTGGGCGATCCAGGATTCGGCCGGTGGCGTGCTGCATGCGCTCAGCCCCGAGGTGTACAGCAACCCGGAAGACGCCGGCATCGTCGGCAGTGCCGGCCTTTCGACCTGGCGCTTTCAGGCGTTTGCCGTCGGTACGGGCCGCTTGCGTTTGACCTATTCACAGCCCTGGGCACCGGAAGTGCCGGCAGTGAAAACCTTCGACTGCGCGATCGCGGTTAACTGATCGTGGGCTGGCTGATTCTGGCGCTGATGGGCGCGGTGACCTTTCTGTATGGCTTGAGCGTGCATGCCGCGCTGCTCTGCCTGCTGGTCAAACCTTTGCCGGTGTTGGCCTTGCTCGGCTGGTTGCACGACGCACCGCCCAGTGAGTACCGGCGCTGGATCAGCCTGGGATTGATTTTCTCCCTGCTTGGCGATGTGTTGCTGGCATGGCCGGGGGATTTGTTTGTGTTCGGCCTCGGAGCATTTTTGGTCGCCCACCTGGCCTATCTGAAAGCCTATTTGAGCGATTGCCGGCGGCTGGCGTTGTTGCCATTGCTGATTGCCCTGGGTGTTGGCGCGGTGTTGCTGGGGATTTTGATTTCCCACGGACTGGGCCCATTGTTGATCCCGGTGATTGTTTACGGTCTGGCCATCAGCGCGATGCTCTGGCGCGCGCTGGCCCGGCTCGGGACCGAAGTGCCCAAACGCTCGGCACTGCTGGCGGCGGCCGGCGCGGTGGCGTTTGTGTTTTCCGACAGCGTGATCGGGATCAGTCGCTTTGTTATGCCGTTCGATGCGGCGCCGTATGTGATCATCCTTAGTTATTGGCTCGGGCAATGGGGAATTGCAGCGTCGGCGTTTGGTAGGAAAGGCACCGTAGGTGGAACGGAATAAACTGTTTATCGTAATGACATAAAAAATATGCCCCATCGCCAAACGTTATAAAAAACTGTCAGATCTGACAGTAGCCTAGTGATTCTTGAAAACTTATTCTTTGTGCGGCGTTAACCCACCACACATCTAATACATGGAAGAATCTTATGAGTTTTTTTAAAAGTAAAAACACACTCGCTTCTGCAGATCCAATTATTACCGTCAGCGCAGAAACTCAAGCGACAGTTTCAAATCGGGTGAAGTTTGAAAGTCAAATTGTCGAGTTCGATGCCGATTCCAACAGTGATCGAATCGCGCTGGTCACTCGCGCTAACACACAAGACTACTCACATAGAAGCAAAAAAGGCCTGGTGCTGGTATTTGATAAAAATATCAAATCCGGCACCTATTCAGTCGCAGATCAAAACTTCCCCTTCGAAGATGCCTATTATTTCGAAACGGGAACCATCCCTGGCTTTACCACTTCTTTTGCATATAAGCCCACTAGCGGCTCTTTCACGGTAGAAACGGTTGAGAGCAGTTCTGAGAAACTGCATTATCTAATCGGCTTTGATTTCAAAGGCGTAAATGAGCGAAATGAAGAACTCAAAATCGCTGGTAAATCTACCTATATCGTGTTGTTTAAACAGCAGTAATCACCTCTGAATGATAAATGGCCAAGCCTCAATTTCGGGATTTGGCCATTTGTTTTTATCTATCGTGTTCCCCACCGACTGCTCCCTGACCTAACGACTCCTAATCCCCGTCGGGCATCTCACACGCTTTATCAGACAACCCAAGCATCCCCCCGTCAATTTGGCTAAAATGCCGGCCTTTCCCTCCTTCGCCGCCGGAACCGCCGTGAGCAAAGACCCCGATCGCCTTTTCGCCCAGCCTTTGGCCCAGGTGCCTGACTTCGCCTTTAACGAGGACGTGGTGCGGGTGTTCCCGGACATGATCAAGCGCTCGGTGCCGGGTTATCCGACCATCGTTGAGAACCTCGGCGTGCTCGCTGCGCAATTCGCCCAGCCCAACAGCGTGCTCTACGACCTCGGCTCGTCCCTGGGTGCCGTGACTCAAGCGTTGCGCCGTCATGTGCGCACCGACGGTTGCCGCGTCATCGCTGTGGATAACTCTGCGGCGATGGTCGAACGCTGCCGCGAATACCTCAACGGTCAGGACTCGATGTTCCAGGAGTTGCTGCCGGTGGAGGTGATCGAAGGCGACATCCTCGCCCTCGACTTCCAGCCAGCCTCGGTGGTGGCGCTGAACTTCACCCTGCAATTCATCGCCCCGGACCAGCGCACCGCGTTGCTCTCGCGTATCCGCCAATCGCTGCTGCCCGGCGGCGCGTTAATCCTCTCGGAGAAGCTGCGCTTCAACGATCTCGAAGAACACGCGCTGCTCACTGACTTGCATGTCGCGTTCAAACGCGCCAACGGCTACAGCGAACTGGAAATCGCCCAGAAGCGCAGCGCCATCGAAAACGTCATGAAGCCCGACAGCCTCGAAGAACATCGCGAGCGCCTGTTGGCTGCCGGGTTCTCGAAAGTCGTGCCGTGGTTCCAGTGTCTTAACTTTGCCTCGTTGATTGCCTTGCCATGATTGATCTGTCCCCCCTCGCCCGCCGTCTGGCTGGCACCCCGCTGGCCGAATGGGCCAACACCCTGCAAGCGCAACTCGACAAGAAAATGGAAAAGGGTCACGGCGATCTGGAGCGCTGGCAAAGTGCGCTGGACGCTTTGCCGAAGATACAGCCAAGCGAAGTCGACTTGTTGAATGGCCTGACGCTGGACACCGATTGCGACGTTGAGACCCGTGCGCAAATGCGTACTGCGCTGATGGGGTTGTCGCCGTGGCGCAAAGGGCCGTTTGATTTGTTTGGCGTGCATGTCGACACGGAATGGCGTTCGGACTGGAAGTGGTCACGGGTGGCTCCGCATCTGGACCTGAAGGGCAAACGCATCCTTGATGTCGGTTGCGGCAACGGTTACTACATGTGGCGCATGCTCGGTGCCGGCGCCGACAGCGTGATCGGTGTCGACCCGAACTGGCTGTTCTTCTGCCAGTTCCAGGCGGTGCAGCGTTACTTGTCAGAACCCAATGCCTGGCACCTGCCCTTCCCTTTCGAAGACCTGCCGCCAAACATGGAAGGCTTCGATACGGTGTTTTCCATGGGCGTGTTCTATCACCGTCGTTCGCCGATCGAGCATTTGCTGGCGCTGAAGGATTGCCTGGTCAAGGGTGGTGAGTTGGTGCTGGAGACGCTGGTGATTGAAGGCGATCAGCAGCAGGTGCTGGTGCCGGACGACCGTTATGCGCAGATGCGTAACGTGTGGTTCTTGCCGTCGGTGCCGGCGCTGGAATTGTGGTTGCGCCGCGCCGGGTTTACGGATGTTCGCTGTGTCGACGTGAGCGTGACCACGGTCGAAGAACAGCGCGGGACGGAGTGGATGAAGTATCAGTCGCTCAGCGATTTCCTGGATCCCGAGGATCACAGCAAGACAGTTGAAGGGCTGCCGGCGCCGATGCGGGCCGTCATTGTCGCTCGAAAATAAAACACCAATCTCCTATCCATAGGAGATCCCCTGTAGGAGTGAGCCTGCTCGCGATAACGGTGTGTCAGTCGACATCACTATTGACTGATACTCCGCTATCGCGAGCAGGCTCACTCCTACAGGGGTTGGGTGTTCAGTCTGTTGGTTTGGCGCGCCGGGCCTTGAAGAATTCGCTTAACACCGCCCCGCACTCCTCCGCCAACACCCCGCCCTCAAACAACACCCGGTGATTCAAGAATCCCTGGGTAAAAAACTGCCCCTGACTCTGCACGATCCCCGCTTTCGGCTCCAATGCGCCATACACCACCCGTGCAATCCGCGAATGCACGATCAGCCCGGCGCACATGCTGCACGGCTCAAGTGTCACGTACAGCGTGCTGCCCGGCAGGCGATAGTTGCTGGCCGCCAACGCCGCAGCGCGGATCGCGACCATCTCGGCATGAGCACTCGGATCGTGGCCGCTGATCGGGCAGTTGAAGCCTCGGCCGATGATCTCGCCGTCTTGCACCAGCACCGCGCCCACGGGCACTTCACCCAGCGCCGCGCCTTGTGCGGCCAGGGCCAGTGCTTCGCGCATGAAGTCGCGGTCGCGGCTGCGGTCGATGATCGCGGCGGGACGTATCTGACGCATCAGGCCACCTCGATGGCGGCCATCAGGCCGGTTTCCATGTGGTCGATCACATGGCAATGGAACATCCATACGCCGGGGTTATCCGCCACCAACGCGACTTGTGCGCGCTCGTTCTTGCCGAGCAGGTAAGTGTCGGTGAAGTACGGAATGACCTTGTGCCGGTTCGAGGCGATGACCTTGAAACTCATGCCGTGCAGATGAATCGGGTGCTGATACTGAGTCATGTTCTTCAATTCAAAAATGTAGCTCTTGCCCTTCTCGAGCTTGGCAATCGGGCGGTCGGCGCAGGTCTTGTCCGTGATGTCCCAAGCCTTGCCGTTAATTTGCCACAAGCTTGGTGGCCTACCGTTTTCGACGTTGACCGACACCGAGCCCACCCATTCGAAATTGAAGTTGAGTTTCTCGGCATTGGCCAGGTCCGGCTCGGCCACCGGGTTGGCAGGCAGTGCGGGCGGCCATTCAGTGGGTGCCTCAGTGTTCGCCACCGAACGGAACGTACCCAGACGAACCGGACCGTTGCGCAAGGATAATTCTTCACCGGCGGGCGGTGCCTTGATCGCCAGGCAGATGCGCATGCCCGGGCCGAGCCAGTATTCCTTGCCCATTGGGCGCGGCTCCACGGGGTTGCCGTCCAGCGCATAGATCTGCGCTTCGACGCCGGGAATGTTGAGGCGATAGGTCAGCGTGTTATCGAGGTTGAGCAGGCGCACGCGGGTAATTTGCCCGGCGGGCAGGTCGATCACCGCTTGCGAGACACCGTTGATGGTCGACAGGCGCCCCGCCGTGCCACCACGGGCGGCTTCGCGAGGAATGCTGAAGGCCACGAACGCGCCCTCTTCGTCGACGTGCCAGCTCTTGAGGCTCAGGGTTTTCTCGTACTTGAAACCGGTGGGCTCGCGCTCTTCGATAATCAGCGGGCCGACAAGGCCGCGGCCGAGTTCTTCGCTGCTGTTGACGTGCGGGTGATACCAGTAGCTACCGGCGTCTGGCACGCGGAATTTGTAGTCGAAGTATTCGCCCGGCAATACCGGAAGCTGCGATACATAGGGCACGCCGTCCATTTCCAGTGGCAGGCGGATGCCGTGCCAGTGAATGGTGGTCGCCACCGGCAGATGGTTGAGGAAGCGCACCCGCAGCCATTCGCCCTGACGAACCCGCAGTTCAGTGCCCGGCGCCGACGGACCGAACGCCCAGGCCTCGGTCTTGTGCCCGGCGACCAGTTCGACGTCCAGCGGTGCAGCGATCAGCTCATAGTCATGGCCGGCGTCAGCGTCGGCCATCTTGCCCAGCCAGTACCTCGACGCGCCCCCCGCCCCGACACCAACGACAACAAGACCGGCCAGGCCACCGAGGATTTGGCGACGGGTAAAGGACATGAACTCAACTACCTCACGTATCAGCGACAGACCCGTGGGCCTGTAAAAGGCGAATACGATACACCTGCGGTTGAGAAACAGTAAGGGTGGGGCGGCGGATGGCCGCACTCAAAGCCTGGTTGGCAATATCTGTGGTGAGGGGGCTTTTGTGGCGAGGGGATTTATCCCCGTTGGGTTGCGAAGCGACCCTAAAACCATCCACTACGGTATTTCAGATAAATCGCGCTGACCGGTTTACGACTGCTTCGTAGCCCTCGCCACAGGGTTTTCAGCTATGGCTGTAGGCCGGTGATCAAATGCACCACCCCGTCATCCAGCGTCATGACGCCCGGCACACCTGCCACATTTAATGCCTGCCGATCTATCCGCGCTACGTCCCGCAACTCCACCCGAACCCGGGTCAGTGCAACCGGCTGCTGCGACTTGAGGTTTTCCACGCCACCTAGCGCGGCTACGACATTTGCAGGCAAACCGGACACCGGCTGAACAATGGCTTTCGGCTCATCCACCACCAGATCCGGCGTCAATGCTTTCCAGAACGCTCGCTGCATTTTCTCGAACATGTTCAGTTCTCCAGAACCAGTGAAGTATCGACCGTCGCCTCGTGATACAGCCGCAACGCCTCGCGCACCTGCCCGGCACTTTCCAGGCCCAGCACTTGCTGGGCGATGGCCTGGCAACTCACCAAATCCACTTCGCGAACGGCTGCCTTTATGGCCGGAATCAACGGCACACTCACTGACAGCTCATCCACCCCAAGCCCCAGCAATAGCGGCACGGCCAGTGTCTCGGAGGCCATGGCGCCACACACCCCGACCCATTTGCCGTGGGCGTGCGCGGCCTTCACGGTGCAGGCAATCAACCGCAGAACCGCCGGATGGAAGCTGTCGGCCTGACTGGCCAGACGCGGGTGATCGCGGTCCATGGCCAGGGTGTATTGGGTGAGGTCGTTGGTGCCGATAGAGAAGAAATCCACCTCGGGCGCAAACAGGTCCGCCATCAGTGCCGCCGCCGGCACTTCGATCATGATCCCCAGCTTGGGCAGTGCCGTGAGTCCCAATGCCAGCGCCTCTTCTTCAAGCAGTTGCCGGGCCAGGCGCAACTCCGAAAGCTGCGTGATCATCGGCAGCATGATGTGCAGCCGGGCCAGCCCGGCGCTGTTCAGGATGGCCTTGAACTGATCGCGCAGCAGCTGCGGACGCTCCAGGCACAAACGAATCCCGCGCATGCCCAGGAAGGGATTGGTTTCGCTGTCCATCGGCACGTAGGCCAGAGGTTTGTCGCCGCCGACGTCCAGCGTGCGCACCACCAGATTACGCGCCGGCCCGAGCGCCTTGGCGATGGCGCTATAGGTGGACGCTTGCTCGTCATGACTCGGCGCATGATTGCGGTCCAGATAAAGAAACTCCGAGCGCAACAAGCCGACGCCCTCGCCTCCCAACGCCATGGCCTGTTCGGCTTCAGCCAGCGAAGCGATGTTGGCGGTCACTTCAAAATGATGACCATCGCGGGTACAGGCAGCCAGCGTCGCGTGCGCCAACTCATGCTGCTGGCGTTGCTGTTGAAGCTGCCGCTTGGCTTGCAGCTGCTCAATAGCCTGCAGATCCGGATCCAGCTGCAGCTCGCCCTTGTCGGCATCGAGCAACACCTGGGTTCCGTTGACCAGCGCCAGCACTTGCACAGGCAGCCCGCAGATCGCCGGTATACCGAACGCCCGGGCGAGGATCGCGACGTGGCTGGTGGCGCCGCCGCCGACCGTGGCGAAACCCAGCACCGTGCGGGTATCGAGCCCGGCGGTTTGTGACGGTGTCAGTTGTTCGGCGATCAGGATCGCCCCTTCAGGCAGCTCCATCGCCTGATCCCGCACACCGAGGATCAGCTTTAGCACCCGCTGACTCACATCGGCCAAGTCCGCCGCCCGTTCCGCGAGCAAGGCGTTGCCTAGGCTTTTGAACAGGTTAGCCGTCGACTCGGTGGCCGTGCACCAGGCAAACCCGGCGCTTTTACCTTCGTTGATCAGCACGTGAGCCATGTCCAACAAACCCGGATCTTCGAGCAGTTCCTGATGTGCCTTGAAGATGTCTGCCTGCGCGTCGCCAATGGCGTTATCACGCAATTGTTGTAGGGCCACCAGCGCCTCGGCCAAGGCACGAGACAGCTGATCGCGTTCAACCTGCGGCGTGGCGCCAAGCTCCTTCACTTCGAGGTTTTGCTCGGCTATCTGCACCACTTGGCCAAACGCTGATCCGGGCGATGCGCAAACCCCACGCAGCACCGTCAGCGATGAAGCCTCGATCGCATGCACCTCGACCTGCGCCGAGGCCGCCACCGCTTCACCGCATCCACTCGCCAGCAGTTCAGTCAGCGTCTGGATCGCCGCTTCAGCGTCCGGACCGGCCGCGCTGACTTGCAAAACGTCACCGTGAGCCGTTTGCAACGCCATGATCGCCACCAAGGATTTCGCGTTCGCACTCTCCTGCTTTTTATGCAGGTAAATGCTCGCCGAAAAACCTTTCGCCGCTTGGGCGAACACCGCCGCCGGACGGGCGTGCAAGCCATTCGGGTTGGCCAGTGTCAGCGGTTTGGAAAACAGTGCTTCGTCCTCTTCCGGTACCGGCACATCCGCTGTTTGCTCGACAGGGTTCAAACTCAGTAGCGGCTGGCCACTCTCTACCAGACCGGTTTCAGGCGTCAGCCAAGTGAACGGCTCCCCGCTGACCACCAGCATCAACGTCAGCAAGCTGCGGGCATTTAATGCAACAAAATCGGCATCGAACTCGATCAGCGACTGCCCAACGTCAACGTGCTGGCCCTCCTCCACCAGCCGCGTGAACCCCTTCCCTGCCAGGTTCACCGTGTCGAGGCCGATGTGCAGCAACACCTGCACACCATTTTCGCTGGTGATGCTGACCGCATGCCCACTTGCCTGCACATTGCTGACAACCCCTGCCAACGGCGCGCACAAGGTAGTTGAGGTCGGATCGATGCACAGGCCATCGCCGATGACCCGGCTGCAAAACACCGGATCGGGCACGAGGTCCAGTGGCATCAATACGCCGGACAGGGGGGCGTGCAGTTGCAATTGTTGGGGTGTGGCCATGACGTCACCTGCTGTTTTGTTCTTTGAAGTGCCGATGGAGCGCGAGGCTCCGACAGCATCGCTTATTTCCACCAATACTCGACCTGCAATCCGACATTCGAACCGTGCCGCGCCGTGCCGAAGGCGCCGGTATCGGACAACGCCGAACCCGCCGCCAGTTCATTGGCCGCCCGTTTGGCCGCCTCGTTCCAGCTGGCATAGGTGTAATACAGACGCACCTCGGGCCGAGCCCAGAATTCCGGGCCTTTGGGCGACCACGTCGGGGCGAAGGTAAACTTGCTCAGCTTGCGCGTGCCGCCCATGGCTTCGACTTGATCGTGACCCAGTTCGGCCACCAGTTTGAACTGCTCGGTGATCGCGTACGCCGGACGAATCCCCAAGGAAACCCAGTTCTGATCGGCGCCGTCCGGGCGAATGTCTTTCTGGTAAACCGCCTCGACTTGCCCGCCAAATCGCGGCGTCACTTGCCAGTCGAAGAACTCCACCACCCGGTAACTTTTGTTGCTGTCGTCCAGCTTTACGTTACCGGTATAACCCAATCCGGTGCCTGGGCCTTCCCCGTACTGGAAAGCCAGTTTGTTCTTGCCGCCCAGAAAACCTTTTTGCACATGCTGCGCGGTGATTGCCCAGCCGCGATGAGCCTCTCGGCTGTCGGGTTTATCGATGTAGCTCAGCCCGAGTTCCAGTTCACCACCGGGGTTGGTATCGAAGCCGGCGACGTTGAAATCGTGACGGTTGATGTAGTCCTTCTGGTACAGATTGTCTTTGCGCGAAAAAGCGTAGCTGTACTTCAGATCGCCGATCAGCACATCCTCGATACCACCCCCCGTGGCGCTCTGGTTCCAGTAGTAGAAGTCGGAAATGTGGATGTCGTTCCTCTTGTAATAACGCCGGCCGGCCCACAGCGAACCGCCGTTGAGGCTGGGCATGTTCGACCACTGCGCGTACAGCTGCGGCATGCGCACCGAGCCGTTATCGCCGTTGAACGTCAGGTCCTTGTCGTACTGGTTATACAGCGAAGCCATGCCGTCGACGCTCAGCACCGAACCGTCGTCCAGGGTGTACAAATCCTGACGTAGTTCGAGTTCGGCGTACTGCTCACATTCGTTGCCCAAGCGGTATTTTGTCTGCGCCCCAGGCAGCTGGAAACACTGCTGTTTACCACTGTTGACCGATGTTCCGACGCCGCTGCGCAGGTAACCGCCGAATTCCAGGGCCTGCGCCGATAATGGCAACGCCAGGCACACGCTCGCGGCGACAAGGCTGCGATTTATTGTTGTTTTCAAGAACCACCCCATTATTTTTATTGTGTTGTTCCGCAAATTCGGCGCGCAAAACTTCCCCGCGCAGCGTTCTGCGTGTTTTTTAAGTCGGTGTTTTTTAGTGGTCGGTCAGTCGGTCAGGTGCAGAACGAATGACTCATAGGGCCTTAACAGAATCTGCTGGTTTCGCGGCGGACAGTCCGGGTAGTTGCTGATGACCAAGCGTTGAGCCATCGCGTCGCTGATCACTTCATCCGCCAGTTCCACTTCGCACGGCGTGCCATAGAAGTTGTTCAGTACCAGCAAACGCTCGCCATTACCTTCACGCACATACGCCCAGATTTGCGTGTGCTCCGGCAGCAATTGCCGGTAGACGCCATCAGACATCAGCGCTTCGCTGCGACGCAGGGCAATCAACTGACGGTAGTGATGTAGCACAGAGTCCGGATCGTCGAACTGAGTGGCGACGTTGATCTGCGCCGCGTTGGCCGGCACGCCAATCCAAGGTTCTGCGGCGCTGAACCCTGCGTTCGGCTCGGCGCTCCAGTGCATCGGCGTACGGCCATTGTCCCGGGACTTCTGCATGATCGCCGCCATGTTCTCGGCATCATCGGCTCCCGCCTCGCGCTTGAGGCGGAAGATGTTCAGCGTCTCGACATCGCGGTACTGATCAATGTGATCAAACCCCGGATTGGTCATGCCCAGTTCTTCGCCCTGGTACACAAACGGTGTGCCCTGAAGGAAATGCAGCGCGGTGCCGAGCATCTTCGCCGACACCACGCGATGCTCGCCGTCATGGCCAAAACGCGAGACCACGCGCGGCTGGTCGTGGTTACACCAGAACAGCGCGTTCCAGCCACCGCCAGCCTGCATGCCGGTCTGCCAGTCGGACAGAATGCGCTTGAGCTGGAGGAAGTCGAAGTCAGCGCGAATCCACTTCTGCAGGTTCGGGTAATCGACCTTCAGGTGATGGAAATTGAAGGTCATCGACAGTTCTTTCGAATCCGGTTTCGAGTAGCGAATGCAGTGTTCCAGGCTGGTGGAGGACATCTCGCCGACGTTGATCAGGTCGTAGCCTTCGAAGACTTCGCGGTGCATTTGCTGCAAGTACTCATGCACATTCGGGCCGTCGGTGTAGAAGCGTCGACCGTCGGTGTCGTCCTCGGGGAAATCCGCCGGTTTGGAGATCAGGTTGATCACATCCAGACGGAAACCGCCCACGCCTTTATCGCGCCAGAAACGCATCATTTTGAAGACTTCGGCGCGTACCTTCGGGTTGTCCCAATTCAGGTCGGCCTGGGTGTGATCGAACAGATGCAGGAAGTACTGACCAGTCTGCGCCTCGTATTCCCACGCCGAACCGCCGAACTTGGATTCCCAGTTGTTGGGCTGATCGCGCCAGATGTAGAAATCGCGGTACGGGTTGTCGAGGCTGCTGCGGGCCTGCTGGAACCAGGTGTGTTCGATCGACGTGTGGTTGACCACGATGTCGAGCATCAACTTGATCCCGCGCTTGCCGGCCTCGGCGATCAGCAATTCGCAATCGGCCATGGTCCCGTAGCTCGGGTCGATGCCGTAGTAATCGCTGATGTCATAACCGTTGTCGCGCTGGGGTGAACGCAGGAACGGCGTGATCCACAGGCAATCGACACCCAGCCAGTGCAGGTAATCGAGCTTGGCCACGACGCCGAGCAAATCACCCGTGGGGTTGCCGGCGTGGCTGTGAAAACTCTTCGGGTAGATCTGGTAGATCACCGAACGTTGCCAGTCTTGCATGACTGAGTTCCTTCAATGGGTTTGGTACTGGCCATGAGGGCCTCTTCGCGAGCAGGCTCGCTCCTACAATTGATCGCATTCCAATGTGGGCTTGCTCGCGAATGCGGTTTGTCAGGCAACCCGATACCCCGGCCGAACAATCTTCATGCTCAACCCGCAGGTCAAAACAAACGGCACAACCATGGCGATGACCATCCCGATCACGAACATCGGAATGAACTGCGGAATGATCGAGATGAAACCGGGCAAGCCACCGACACCGATTGCCGAGGCCTGGACCTTGTTCAGCGACAGGAAGATGCAGCCCAGGGCCGACCCGGTCAGGGCCGCATAGAACGGAAACTTGTAGCGCAGGTTGACCCCGAACATCGCCGGCTCGGTGATGCCGAAATAAGCGGAAATTGCCGAGGTCGAGGCCATGCTTTTGTCGCGCACATTGCGGGTCATGTAGAACACCGCCAATGCCGAGCTGCCCTGAGCGAGATTGGACATGACGATCATCGGCCAGATGAACGTGCCGCCCTGGGTGGAGATCAGTTGCAAGTCGACCGCGAGGAACATGTGGTGCATGCCGGTGATCACCAGCGGCGCGTAGAGCAAACCGAAAATAGCGCCGCCGACCATCGGTGCCAGGTCAAACAGGGTCACCACGCCTTCGGTGATGAGAATGCCCAGATGCCGGGTCACAGGGCCAATCACGGCCAGTGCCAACACGCCGGTGACCACGATGGTGGTGATTGGCACCACCAGCAATTGCACCGCGTTCGGCACCCGCGCCCGCAGCCATTTTTCGATAACGCTCATCACGTAGGCTGCCAGCAGGATCGGCAGGATCTGCCCCTGATAACCGACCTTCTCGATCTGGAACAAACCAAGGATATCGAAGTACGGCAGGCTCTGGCCGTCGAGACCGGCGACTGCCTTGCCGTAGTTCCAGGCATTGAGCAGATCGGGATGAACCAGCATCAGGCCGAGCACGATGCCAAGGATTTCGCTGCCGCCAAACCGCTTGGCCGCCGACCAGCCCACCAGCGCCGGGAGGAACACAAAAGAGGTGTTGGCCATCAGGTTGATCAGGCTCCAGAGCCCGTCAAGTTTCGGATAGGCGTCCAGCAGGGTCTGGCCCTCGATGAACATGCCCTTGGCGCCGATCAGGTTGTTGATGCCCATCAACAGCCCCGCAATGATCAATGCGGGCAGGATCGGCATGAACACGTCGGAAAACACCCGCACCAGACGCTGCATGGCGTTTATCTTGTCGGCGCTTTTTTGTTTAACGTCGGCGATGGTTGAAGCGGCGAGACCGGTTTGACGACGCAGTTCGGCGTAGACCTTTTCAACCTCGCCGGGGCCGATGACCACCTGGAACAAGCCACCGGTGAAGAATGAGCCTTTCACGAGATCAATCTGATTCAGCGTGGCGCTGTCGACCAGGCTCGGGTCCTTGAGGGCCAGGCGCAGGCGTGTGACGCAGTGCGCGGCCTGCTCGAGGTTGTCGCTGCCACCGAGGCTTTGCAGCAGCTCGCTGGCGATGTTCGGATAGTCGTGGCTCATGCTTTTCTTCCGCTGTAGTTTTTTGTTTTTGGCAGCACGCCGAAGCGAAAAGTACTCGTCTGTACGAGTTAAAGCAACAACTCGTACAGACGAGTTTGATTTTGTTTACCTCCAACCCGACAGTCGGCGATTTTTCCTACCTCCCGGAACGATGAAACCTAAACCCGCATGGACAAACCCCTACCCTGCCCTTAAGGTTCGAAACCTTGAGCACATCGCGGCACAGAGCCATCCCCATGAGTAAATACAACCAGATCTACAGCGATCTGCTTGCCAGCATCACGACCGAACGTCTGGAACGCGGCGCCCGGTTGCCTTCCGAAACCGAATTGATGGACAGCTATCAAGCCAGCCGCGGCACCGTGCGCAAGGCCATTGAGCAATTGCAGGAGCGCGGCTTCGCCCAGAAAGTCCACGGTAAAGGCACCTTCGTGCTGTCGACCAACCCGATCGAATTCCAGTTGGGCGGCATCGTCAGCTTCCAGGAGACCTGGCCGCGACTGGGCAACGACGTCAGCACCGAGGTGGTCGAATTCACACAAATCCCCCTCGAAGGCTCGCTGCTCGAACACCTCAAGGCTGAAGAAGGCAGCCTGATCACGCGCATCAAGCGAGTGCGGCGGATCGACGGCAAGCGCGTGATCCTCGACATCAACCATTTCGTCAGCGATGTGATTCCCGGCCTGTCCCGCGACATCGCCGAGCAGTCGATCTACGCCTTCATCGAACAGACCCTGCAACTGCAAATCGCCTACGCCCAGCGCACCATCGAAGCGGTGCCCCGGAGCAAGGACGACCAGCACCACCTGGACCTCGACGGCCAGAGCCATGTGATCGTGGTCAGCAACCAGACCTTCCTGCAGGACGGTCGCCAGTTCGAGTACACCGAATCACGGCATACCCTCGACAAATTCTACTTTTCGGACGTGGCACGGCGCTGACCCTACACGGTCACGAAATGCATGTGGGCATAACTATGTAGTGCACTTGCCTTGAGCAAATGGGTAATCCTCACGGCCCATTTCTCAAGGAGCGAGAGCATGCCAGTTGATCAGAGTACCGAAGCGTTACCCAATGCCGCCGACAAGGAGCAGCTGAAAACGATTGCCCCCGTCGTCGTGACAGCCTGCCCGGGCTTGAAAGAAGAGGCCCATGCGGTGGCCAGCGAAATCCTGAAGAAACACGGCATCACCGACCTAGACCCGGATCAGGTCTGGTGGCATCGGTTCGACAATGTCTCGGCCAGCAGCACCAAGGCCTTTCTGAGTTGGGAGCACGCCCCCAAACCCTGCGAATCATTGACCCTGACGCAGCTGGTCATCCACGGGTACCGCGTGACCGATCAAGACGACGCCCTCGAACTGAACAGTAATGGCGGGTTTTACACTGCAGATGCAAACGCCAGTATTTTCAATGAAACCAATGAAGTGCGGATGTACCCCAGCAAGGCCCTCACGGACCTGTGGGAGATGAACCTCAGTGATCGCTATCTGAACAAACTGAATGCTTTCTGGACGACACATTTCGATGACTTCCGGGCCCTGGCCAAATGTAACTACCTCAGCAAGGCCGTCGAGGCGCGGCAAAACGGTCAACTGGAGGAGGAAGATTTCCAGACCATCGTAAGGGCCGTCACCGGTGGCACGGCCTGGCCGATTACCCTGTCGGCCCTGCAAGCGCAAACCGCTACGCCTGAGGATCTTCGTGTCTGCGCCCTGGATGTCGCCGGGCATGTCGCCACCGATATTCTGCGCATTGTTGACCAAAAAGGTCGGCAGATCACTTACGTCCCCGGCGCCGCGCAGCCCTTCCACGTGCATCCGACACTGACGGACATGCACTGGTGGATCCTGCTTCAAATGAATGAAGAGCAGCCACGCACCGAGTTCATGACCCATTTCCCGCTGTCGGTCCGTAAAGAAGTCCACGACAACATCACCCCGCTGATGAACCAGCTGGTTGGCACCTGGGGCAAGTACGACCACCACTTGATCAATCAAAAAGACATCACCATCGACGGCGATGCCTTCACCTGGCAGAGCCGGGCAGTCCAGGGCACGATGCTGGAAGAGGTTGACCTGACACTGGTGACCCATGGACAGATGCGCAAACAGCTTTGGCTGGGCTACCTGACTGCCGGTCTGCATGTGTTTGGTCCATTGACCGTTCTGGGCTGGCCCATCGCATTGACGGTGATCGGGGCCAGTATCGCGGCGATGGGCTTGAACATCGACAAAGCAGTCAATGGCAAGACGGCGGCGGAACGCAAGGCCGGCGTCATCGGCGCGGTGCTCGACGGCATCAATGCCCTGTTCAACATCCCGCTGCTCAAGGAAGTCAGTGTATTGGAGGGCGCGGGAGCTTCGGTCGACGCAACCGAAGCGGCTGAGATGGCAGACCTGAGGGCCACCGGTCATCCGGATGAATCTGTCGATGCACAAGCCCCACAAGCGTCCGGTGATTCTCAGGGAATAATCCGTCAACTGGAAGAATTCACTCCGCTGCCGAAGGACTCCGGGCAAGCCATTGAAGTGCCAGAGCACTGGCAAAGCAATGAAATCCTGGAAAGCCAGACGCCTCTGGCCACGAGCGGAAAATTCCAGGGCATCTACTCGCTGGACTCCAACCCTTCCACCGCCATCATGATGAACGACCAGGCTTACTACGTTCGCTACGAAGCCGACATCAACGGCGGCGGCACATGGGCGATCATTGATCCGCAAAAGCCTCTCGCTTCTTCAGGTTCCATGCCTGTACGCCTGAATGCCGAGGGTGAATGGGAACTGGCGCCGAAAAGTGGGTTAAAGGGCGGCAGCAAAGACCTCGTCGAACCCGTTCCCGGATCCTCCACGGGATCCACCCAAGCCCGGCCACCGGCTGATTTGCTCCGACACCTGACGAAATACGACACTCCCAATGGGCGTTCGATGAACTTCCTGGCACTGGGCAAAAAAGAAACGCACGTCAAAATCGTCAACCTTCCCGACGGGACCATCAAAGGAGTCACTGTTTACGATGAGTTCGTCGCCCAACGGCGCACAGCACTGGTGAGAGATGCGCGCACATTCCATACCCCAAGGAATTTTTTCGCCTCGTTGCCCGCGCGTCCGGTACAGCCCGTCATCACGCCATCCACGACCGTCCCGGAACTCATTGAGAAGATATTCGATGTCGCGCCCGGGCTCGTCGTCGGTGAAAGTCAGGATCGCATTGCGAGCATGCGGTTCCTTATCGAAAACATGCCGACACTGGCAAAACAAGGCGTCAAGACGATCTACATGCACCGTCTGCTTAACGACTTCAGCCAAGTCGACCTGAACAAATTCGCCGAAACAGGAAAAATGGAAGGCATGTTGGGACTGTATTTGAAACAGCTTCAGAGCGATCCCGCCGGGCAGTTCACACCACTGGAAGTTGTGCGTACGGCCCAACAGTACGGCATTCGAATCCAGGCCACTGATTGCCTGGCAAGCTATCGGTACGAAGGCGCGTCCTTTGGCACCCTGTCGCAACAATCCATCAAGAACTACCTCACTCACACGATCATCCAGGCCAACGAAGCCTACAGCCCGGGAAAATGGGTGGTGCTGACCGGCCAGGAAAACACCAACACGTTCAGGGGCATTGCCGGCATCAGCGAAACGGAGGGGGGCATCGGTTTGCGGATCGAAGAAGTTCGTCCTGACCAGAGTCTGCACATCGAGATCGACCATGGCATCGAGGTGGGCCGTGACGTTCAGCCGCCACAACCGCAAATGAGCGGAGACTTTGATACTTTGTATGCCGACTTCAGCCTGGAAATGCCCACTCCAGTCATTCAACGAACACAGGAAGCACTCCTCCGGCTCTTGTACCGCCCAGGCATGTTCACCATCGAGCAATCAGAGGACTTCTGGACGTTGATCCATCGCAGCAGGACCGGCGTGATTGTGCGTACGATGATTGAGCGAACGGAGGGTGGCGGCTTTCTGATCAACCGTCCCGCGTGGACCGATCTGCATCAGGTCAACTTCCAGAATGTTGGCCTTCTTGCACGAGCACTCAACCGCATGGGCATGACACTCGAAGGCCGTCTGCCTGTGTAACCCAGTAGAACCTGATACGCAAAAGGCCCCGTGAACTTACGCTCACAGGGCCTTTCAGGTGTTACGGGCGATCAGTTGAAGCCGGGATCATTCCCACTCGATCGTCGCTGGCGGCTTGCTCGACACGTCGTAGGTGACGCGGGAGATGCCTTCGATTTCGTTGATGATCCGGCCGCTGACGGTTTCCAGCAGTTCGTAAGGCAGGTGTGCCCAACGCGCGGTCATGAAGTCGATGGTTTCCACGGCACGCAGGGCAACGACCCAGGCGTAACGACGGCCATCACCGACCACGCCAACCGATTTCACCGGTTGGAACACCACGAAGGCCTGGCTGACCTTATGGTACCAGTCAGCCTTGCGCAGTTCTTCGATGAAGATGTGGTCGGCACGACGCAGCAGGTCGGCGTATTCCTTCTTCACTTCACCGAGGATCCGCACGCCCAGGCCCGGGCCCGGGAACGGGTGACGGTAGACCATGTCGTACGGCAGGCCGAGTTCCAGGCCCAGACGACGGACTTCGTCCTTGAACAGCTCGCGCAGGGGTTCAACCAGCTTGAGGTTCATTTCTTCTGGCAGGCCACCCACGTTGTGGTGCGACTTGATCACGTGAGCCTTGCCGCTTTTTGCGCCAGCCGACTCTATTACGTCAGGGTAGATGGTGCCCTGGGCCAGGTACTTGATGTTGTCCAGTTCTTTGGACTGGGCATCGAATACGTCGATGAAGGTACGGCCGATGATTTTGCGCTTCTTCTCTGGGTCGCTTTCGCCTGCCAGATTGTCGAGGAACTGATCTTCAGCGTTGGCGCGGATCACCTTGACGCCCATGTTCTCGGCGAACATGGCCATCACTTGCTCGCCTTCGTGCAGACGCAGCAGGCCGTTGTCGACGAAGACGCAGGTCAGCTGGTCGCCGATGGCTTTGTGCAGCAGCGCGGCAACGACCGAGGAGTCAACGCCGCCGGACAGGCCGAGCAATACGTTGTCGGTGCCGACCTGAGCGCGGACCTGAGCGATGGCGTCTTCAGCAATCTTCGACGGTGTCCACAGCGCTTCACAGCCGCAGATGTCGAGGATGAAGCGCGACAGGATGCGGCCGCCCTGCTTGGTGTGGGTCACTTCCGGGTGGAACTGCACGCCGTAGTAGCCGCGAGCGTCGTCGAACATGCCGGCGATCGGGCAGCTCGGGGTGCTGGCCAGGATATGGAATTCCTGCGGCATCTTGGTGACTTTGTCACCGTGGCTCATCCACACGTCGAGGCCGAACAGGCCGTCCGCGTCGATGTGGTCTTCGATGCCGTCGAGCAGGCGGCTCTTGCCGACCACGTCGACACGGGCGTAACCGAACTCACGCAGTTCGGAACCTTCAACCTTGCCACCCAGTTGCTCGGCCATGGTCTGCATGCCGTAGCAGATGCCGAAGACCGGTACGCCCAGGTCAAACACCGCTTGCGGGCAGCGAGGGCTGTTGGCTTCGTGCACGGACTCGGGGCCGCCGGCGAGAATGATGCCTTTTGGAGCGAATTCGCGAATCGCGTCTTCATCCATATCGAACGGATGCAGTTCGCAGTACACGCCGATTTCACGCACGCGGCGGGCAATCAGTTGGGTGTACTGGGAACCGAAATCGAGGATCAGGATGCGGTGAGCGTGAATGTCGAGGGCCATGATTCAGTCTCGTCTAAGTAATTCAGAAACAGTCGTGATTCAGAAACAACTCGGGGCTGAATAAAACAGCCCCGGTTACTTAACTTTTGCTGGAAGCCTCAACCTACGCGGTAGTTTGGCGCTTCTTTGGTGATCTGTACGTCGTGAACGTGGGACTCGGCCATGCCGGCGCCGGTGATCCGCACGAACTCAGGCTTGGTGCGCATTTCTTCGATGTCGGCGCTGCCGGTGTAGCCCATCGAGGAACGCAGGCCGCCCATCAGTTGATGGATGATGGCGCTCAGGCTGCCCTTGTAAGGAACACGCCCTTCGATGCCTTCCGGAACCAGTTTCTCGGCGCCTGCCGAGGAGTCCTGGAAGTAACGGTCGGAGGAACCTTGAGCCTGGGACATGGCGCCCAGCGAACCCATGCCGCGGTAAGCCTTGTACGAGCGACCCTGGAACAGTTCGATCTCGCCTGGCGCTTCTTCAGTACCGGCGAACATCGAGCCCATCATCACGCAGGAAGCACCGGCTACGATGGCCTTGGACAGGTCACCGGAGAAACGGATGCCGCCGTCGGCGATCAACGGAACGCCTGTGCCTTCAAGGGCAGCGGCGACATTGGCGATGGCGCTGATTTGCGGTACGCCGACACCGGCGACGATACGGGTGGTGCAGATCGAGCCAGGGCCGATACCGACCTTGACCGCATCGGCGCCAGCTTCGGCCAGGGCCTTGGCGGCAGCGCCGGTGGCGATGTTGCCGCCGATGACCTGCACTTCAGGGAAGTTCTGCTTGACCCAGCGAACGCGGTCGATCACGCCTTTGGAGTGACCGTGTGCGGTGTCGACCACCACCACGTCTACGCCGGCATTGACCAAAGCAGCTACGCGGTCACCGGTGTCTTTACCGGTGCCGACGGCAGCGCCAACGCGCAGACGACCTTGATCGTCCTTGCTGGCCAGCGGATAAGCCTTGGCTTTTTCGATGTCGTTGACGGTCATCATGCCTTTGAGGGCAAATTTGTCGTCGACGATCAGGACGCGTTCGATGCGGTGCTTGTGCAGCAACTCGCGAACGTCGTTCTTGTCGGCGCCTTCCTTGACCGTGACCAGACGCTCTTTAGGTGTCATCACTTCGCGGACAGTGGCTTCCAGACGGTTCTCGAAACGCACGTCACGGGAAGTGACGATGCCGACCAGGTCGCCATTGTGTAAAACCGGAACGCCGGAGATGTTGTGCTGGCGGGTCAGTTCGAACAGTTCACGAACCGTGGCGTCGGCCTCGATAGTGATCGGGTCCTTGACCACACCGGCTTCGTAACGCTTGACCTTGCGGACTTCGGCAGCTTGCTGCTCGATGGTCATGTTCTTGTGGATGATGCCGATGCCACCTTCCTGAGCCATGGCAATTGCCAGACGGGCTTCAGTGACGGTGTCCATGGCGGCAGAAACCAGAGGAATATTCAGCTCGATGCCACGGGTTAGGCGGGTCTTGAGACTGACTTCGTTAGGAAGCACCTCGGAATAACCAGGCACTAGGAGAATGTCGTCGAATGTCAGAGCTTCTTGGCTGATACGCAGCATCGCGGGGGCTCCCGAGCGGGAAAATGGAAGCGCGCCATTATAGTCAGACACCCCCTCGGGTTCAATGTAAAACTCTGTCTATTATCGATGCGGGTGATCGACGGGGGTCTGGAACGCAAATCCTGTAGGAGCGAGGCTTGGTCTGGGCGGCATTCCGACGAAGGCGTCATCACTGACGCTAAAAGCTTCGCGGGCAAGCCTCGCTCCTACGGTTTCGGTTTCGGTTTCGGTTTCGGTTTCGGTTTCGGTTACAACTCGACTTTCACCCAACTGACGGGCTGATCCAGCCAATCGGCAAACTCATCGATAAAGCTCTGCTTGAACCCGGCCTCGGCCCAGTTGTTGAAGATGAACCCCAGGTTGGAAAAACCGCATTCCTGCAGGAAAAGAAACCCGTTGATGTCGTCTTCATGCCCGCATTCCGGGCAGGTGAAGTTATCGGTACGACCCGGCATCCAGTCTTCCAGGCTATCGAACAGCGCTTCGCCGACTTCCTTGCGGCACTCGGCGCAGCCCGCCTCCTCCAGGAATCCCTTGGCCGGCGTATAGATGCAACGCTTGGTGATGATCTCCAGGCCATTGATCGGTTCACTGAACGGCAGCGCTTGCGGATGCAACACCACCGCGCGGGCACCGTCGGCGATGGCGTGGGCCATGCGGTTACCGGTACGACCACAGGTGGTCAGCTCTTCCTTGATGATGTTCTTGCGCACCAGCCAGCGCACAACCGCCCGGGCCCGTGGTTCGTGCACCGGCAGCGTAGAGATTTTCGGGACGATGATGCTTTGCGAATTCATGGTGCAAGCCTACTGCGTCAAATGGATGTTTCTGCGGCGTACCGGCTGACGCTTTCGCGGGCAAGTCGGATCGCCGCACCGCTCGCTCCTACAGGACTGGTGGCGTTCGAAAAATTTGTGTCAGTCCTGTAGGAGCGAGGCTTGCCCGCGAAGGCGTCGGAGCGGCCGGCAGCTTAATCCCTGACGAAATCCGGTCAAGTACTCAAATAACGCCCGATCAAGGCAACCCCGCTCGCCAGCACCAACCAGGTCACCAGCCGCACGAACGTCTCGCGGGACAATCTCATGGTCAACCACCGGCCGATCCACAACCCCAATGCCATGGCCGGCAATAAACACAACGCCAATACCAACAAGGGTAGCTCGGCATAGACACCTGCGACGGCAAACAGACTCAGGCGCACCACGGCGCTGCAACTGATCAGTGCACTCTGGGTTGCCCGTGCCGCCTCTTTCGGTAACCGACTGTTCAAATAGATCGCATATAAAAAGCCGCCACTGCCAAACAACGCCCCGAACATTCCGCCCACCGTCCCCATCGGCACGGCCCAACCGGCGGACAATTGCGTCGGCCGGGTTTTGACCCACAAGCTGTAAATCGCATAGGCGCTGATAAACAGCCCCATCAACAGCAACAACACATCGGATTTTAGATTCAGCAGAAAGATCACCCCCAGCGTGCAGCCCACCGCCATGCAGGGCAGCAGCCGCAGTAACTCGGGTTTCGCCACCTCCCGCCGCGAAGGCAGCAGATTGCCGAAAGCTGCGACGAAATCCAGCAACACCAGTAACGGCACAATCTTCGACAGCGGCATGAACAGAATCAGAATCGGCCCCGCCACCAACGCGGTACCAAACCCGGCGATGCCAAACACGATGTAGGCCAGGGCGATGCCTAATCCGATCACCAGCCAATCCGTGGCGCCGAATGGCCATTGGCTCAACAACTCAAGCACATTCATCTGTACAGCTTCCTTGAATACCTGAGATGACTTTAGCCAGCGTCGAGTCTTGCGACTAATATCTTCAAAGCCACCCACCCCTCTCAAAAAGGCATGCCTGGTGCTTTCAACCCGCCAATTGCGTTACTTCGTGGAAATCGCCGACTGCGGGAGTTTCAGCGCCGCCGCCGAACGACTGTTCATCGCTCAGTCAGCCCTGAGCCGGCAAATAAAGGCCATGGAAAGCCGGCTGCAAACGCCGTTGTTCGAGCGCACCGCACGCCTGCCCCGACTGACAGCGGCCGGTGAAGCCTTCCTGCCCCGGGCCCGAAACCTGCTGAACGAACTGACCAAAGCCAGTGAGATGGCCACCCAAGTCGGCAACGGAGAACTCGGCACCTTGCGCCTCAGCCATTCCAGCACCGTGCCCATGAGTGGCCGCCTGCTGCGAGGCATCAGCGACTATCTGGATCAGCATGTCGGCGTGTCCATGGACATCTCAAAGCTGTCTTCCGAAGCGCAACTTGAAGCGTTGGCCGACAATCGACTGGATGTCGGACTGCTGCGCCTGCCGGTTTTGCGCCAGCGTGAAGGCGTGCAGATTGTTCCTTTGTATAGCGAACGATTGCTGCTGGCCGTTCCCCCCAATCATCGGCTGGCTGTGGATAAGTCCACTCAGGGCATCGATCTGGCGCAGTTGAAGGATGAGGCGTTTATCTCCATTCCTCATCCTCAGCGCGGCGGGTTGAGTTACCTGTCTGCCGAGTTGTGCATGCGTCAGGGATTCTTCCCGAAAGCAGCGCGGGTGGTGTCGCGCAAAACCACGCAACTGCAATTGATTCAGGCCGGGTTCGGCATTGCGCTGCTGCCGGAATCGATGCGGGACATTGCGCCGCCCGACATCCACTTCCTGCCCTTGGCCGATCCGGATTGCCACAGCACCGTCGCCCTAGCCTGCAAGCAAAATCCCACCACATTGGTCCAACACTTCATCAAAACCTGCGCGGATCATTGTGGGAGCGGGCTTGCTCGCGAATGCGGCGTGTCAGTCGACATTGATGTTGAAGGTTAAACCGCTTTCGCGAGCAAGTCGGATCGCCGCACCGCCGCTCCCACAAGGGGATTTGCGTTGGCTCATGGAGATTCGCATGCGAATGCCTTTAAACTGCGCCCCATGATTAAAGATCCCTTTGCAAGACTCGGCCTGGACCGTGAAGTCCTGACTGTCAGCCAGCTCAACGGCCGTGCGCGGGTGTTGCTTGAAGACGTGTTCAGCAACATCTGGGTCGAAGGCGAAATCTCCAACCTCGCCCGTCCGGCGTCCGGCCATGTGTATTTCACCCTCAAGGACAGCGGTGCCCAGGTGCGTTGCGCGTTGTTCCGGCAGAACGCGGCACGGGTTCGTCAGGCGTTGAAAGACGGTCTGGCGGTCAAGGTGCGCGGCAAGGTTTCGCTGTTCGAGGGCCGTGGCGACTATCAGCTGATCCTCGATACCGTGGAGCCGGCCGGTGACGGTGCGCTGCGTCTGGCGTTCGATGCGTTGAAGGAAAAACTCAGCGCCGAAGGTCTGTTCAGTGCCGAACGCAAAGTTCCGCTGCCGGCGCATCCGCAACGCATCGGCATCATCAGCTCGCCGACTGGCGCGGTGATTCGCGACATCATCAGTGTATTTCGCCGCCGCGCGCCGCAGATCCAGTTGACGCTGATCCCGACCGCTGTGCAGGGCCGCGAAGCCACTGCGCAGATCGTCCGCGCGCTGAAACTGGCGGACGCCCGTGGTTTTGATGCGCTGATCCTAGCCCGTGGCGGCGGTTCGCTGGAAGACCTCTGGTGTTTCAACGAAGAAGCCGTGGCCCGCGCCGTGGATGCCTGCGTGACACCGATTGTCAGCGCCGTCGGCCATGAAACCGACGTGTCGATCAGCGACTTCGTGGCCGACGTTCGCGCCCCGACGCCTTCCGCCGCCGCCGAACTGCTCGCGCCGGATTCCAGCGATCTGGTCCGTCGGGTCGAAAGCCTGCATCGACGTCTGGTGATGCGCATCCGCGACCGTTTGATGCGTGATCGACTGCGCCTGGAAGGCATGTCTCGTCGCCTTCGTCATCCCGGCGAACGTCTGCGCCAGCAAGCGCAACGCCTTGATGACCTGGACATGCGCATGCGCCGCGCGTTCGAACGCAGCCTCAATACCCGCCGCGAACGGCTGATCCGTTTGGAAACCCGCCTCGCCGGGCAACATCCCGGTCGGCAACTGGCGATGCTTCGTCAGCGCCTCGACAGCTTCGCCGAGCGCCTGCCGCGTGCCATGCGCGATGGCCTCAAGTCCCGTCGTCTGCAGCTGCAAAGTCAGGTGCAGACGCTGCAGGTGGTCAGCCCACTCGCGACGCTGGCCCGTGGCTACAGCATTTTGCTGGATGAACGCGGCAACGCGATTCGCAGCGCCGAGCAAACCCACACCGGTCAGCGGCTGAAAGCCAAACTGGGCGACGGCGAACTGCAAGTCCGGGTCGAAGACAATCACCTGACGCCTGTCACCCTTTCTTTACTGGATTGATCCATGCCGCGTTTTTTAGCTCCGCTGCTGTTGTTGTGCCTGACCTTCAATGCCCACGCCGACAGTTACATCACACGCCTGCTGAACAAACCGGTGCCGGGCGGCGTGGCCGTGGTGGATCTGGGCACTGCTGCCCTGGCGCCAAAAGCCAGTTATCAAGGCAAACCGGTGCTGGTGGTCAAGGAACAAAGCAATTGGCTGGCGATTGTCGGCGTGCCGTTGACGGTTAAACGGGGCACGCAACAGGTCAGCAGCGGTGGTCGTAATCTGAGTTTCACGGTCGGCAACAAGAAGTACCCGGAACAGCACATCACCCTGAAGAACACGCAGCAGGTCAATCCGAACCCGGAGAATCTGAAGCGTATCGAAGGCGAACTGGCCGAGCAGATCGCTGCCTACCGCACTTTCACCCCGAACACCCCGAGCAACCTGCTGCTGGACAAACCGGTCAACGGGCCGCTGTCGAGCAAGTTCGGCGTGCGCCGGTTCTTTAATGGTGAGGAACGCAATCCCCACTCAGGCCTGGATTTCGCTGTGGGTGCCGGCACACCGATCAAGACACCGGCCGCGGGCAAGGTGATTTTGATCGGCAACTACTTTTTCAACGGCAATACGGTGTTTGTCGACCATGGGCAGGGCTTTATCAGCATGTTCTGCCATATGTCGAAGATTGATGTGAAGGTGGGGCAGCAGCTGGCGCGTGGTGGAGTGGTCGGGAAGGTTGGCGCCACCGGGCGGGCGACCGGGCCGCATATGCACTGGAATGTCAGTTTGAATGATGCGCGGGTTGATCCAGCCATCTTTATAGGTGCATTTCAGCCTTAGTTGTTGCGTATGACTACTGGCCTCTTCGCGGGCAAGCCTCGCTCCTACGGATATGGGTCGTGCCCAAATCGTGTGATCACCCAATATCTGTAGGAGCGAGGCTTGCCCGCGAAGGCGATCTCAAGGACGCGGCTCATTCAGCCTCCAGGTCCTCAATCCCATGGACCTCCCGGTCCGCCAGACAATGGTTGACCCAGGTTTGAGTGTCTTCCGAGAAACCAGCCAACTCTTCAGCCGTAATCAACTCGCGGGCACACAACCCCAGCAAGTGAGAGCGGGCCTCATGGCGTGAGAACCTGAAAACGCCAAACGCCCAATACAGCTCCTTTTGGCCGGCCTTCAGCAGTTCTTCGCTGGCTTCTATCCGGTCATAAGGCGCCAGGCTTGTGTCCAGAACCGTACGCTCGACCTCCTCCATGATCCGAATGCACATCCGTTCATGCGCCTTCGGGCGCAGCGCACTGTAAAGCTTCCAATCCGACTCGTTCATTGCCGACTCCTGCATTCCAGTCGTCTGGTTGAGGCTTTAAGAATAGCTGCACCCACCGAGACAAGACCGCCAACTTTCAATTGCGCAACGCTCAAACCTCGCGCAAGCATAAAAACAATCACGGCCACTCGAAGCAATAAAATCGCGGTATAAGCGCTTTTTCGAGTATTCCTCTCAATTTTTTTCGACTGCTTGCCATCCTCAACCACGGCGGTTAGGGTTGAAGGCATGAAAACCTCGCACACCCTCATTCAGCTTCGCCAGCACCGCAGCCTGTGCCTCGTCAGCGCACGACTGCCAGGCTGAATCGCGGTGCCTTGCCCCAAGCCTTTCCCAAGAACAGTTGATCCACCGGCAGGCCGCCTTTTTTCGGCCCACACAATAAGGATTTCCCGATGAGCATGCTCAAAGACCCGTCTTCGAAATACCGCGCGTTCCCGACCATCGATATCCCGGACCGCACCTGGCCATCGAAGACCATCACCGCAGCGCCGATCTGGTGCAGCTCCGACCTTCGTGACGGCAACCAGTCGCTGATCGAGCCAATGGACGCGGTCAAGAAGTTGCGCTTCTGGAAAACCCTAGTGCAGGTCGGTGTGAAAGAGATTGAAGCTTCGTTCCCGGCCGCTTCGCAAACCGACTTCGACTTCGTGCGTACCTTGATCGAAGGCAACCACATCCCGGACGACACCACCATTCAGGTGCTGACCCAAGGCCGTGAAGACCTCATCGAGCGTACCTTCGAATCCCTGCGTGGGGCGAAGAAAGCCATCGTTCACCTGTACAACGCGACCTCCCCGTCCTTCCGCCGCATTGTCTTCAACCAGGATAAGGACGGCGTCAAGGCCATCGCGGTGAACGCGGCCAAGTTGTTCGTCAAATACGCGGCCCAGCAGCCGAACACCGAGTGGACCTTCGAATACTCACCGGAAACCTTCAGCGCGACCGAACTCGAATTCGCCAAGGAAGTCTGCGACGCTGTCATCGAAGTCTGGAACCCGACACCTGAGCACAAGGTGATCCTCAACCTGCCAGCCACCGTCGAATGCGCGACCCCGAACATCTATGCCGACCAGATCGAGTGGTTCGGCCGTCACATCAACCGTCGTGACAGCGTGATCATCAGCCTGCACACCCACAACGACCGTGGCACGGGCGTTGCCGCTACCGAACTGGGCCTGATGGCCGGCGCCGACCGTGTCGAAGGCTGCCTGTTCGGCAACGGCGAGCGTACCGGTAACGTCGATCTCGTGACTGTGGCGCTGAACCTCTACACCCAGGGCATTCACCCTGAGCTGGACTTCTCCGACATCGACGGCGTGCGCAAAGTCGTCGAAGAGTGCAACCAGATCCAGGTGCACCCTCGTCACCCGTACGTCGGCGACCTGGTTCACACCGCGTTCTCCGGCTCGCACCAGGATGCGATCCGCAAGGGCTTCGCCCAGCAGAAACCGGACGAATTGTGGGAAGTGCCGTACTTGCCGATCGACCCGGCCGACATCGGCCGCAGCTACGAGGCGGTGATCCGCGTCAACAGCCAGTCGGGCAAGGGCGGGATCGCCTACCTGCTGGAACAGGAATACGGCATCAGCTTGCCGCGTCGCATGCAGATCGAGTTCAGCCAGGTCGTTCAACGTGAAACCGATCGCCTGGGCCTTGAGATGACCGCCCAGCAGATCCACGCCTTGCTGCACAGCGAGTATCTGCAGGCCAACACCCCGTATGCGCTGGTCAGCCATCGCCTGCAGGAAGAGAACGGTCACAGCGCCGTGGAAGTGGAAGTCTCGGGCAAAGGTCAGGGCGAAACCAACCTGCACTGGCGCGGCAAGGGCAACGGCGCGCTGGAAGCCCTGGTCGCCGGTCTGCCGATTCCCGTGGAAATCATGGACTACAACGAACACGCGATCGGCGCGGGCACCAACGCCAAGGCGGCGGCCTACATTGAACTGCGCGTGAACGGAGAACGTGCGGTGCACGGCGTGGGTATCGATGAAAACATCACCACCGCGAGCTTCAAGGCCCTGTTCAGCGCGCTGAACCGCTCCCTGAGCCAGCCGGAAGCGAAAGCGGCGTAAGCGTTCGCTGCAATGCAAAAGGCCCCGGGGTGAGAACCTCGGGGCCTTTTTGTTTGCCTGTATTTTTTGTGTCGCCTGTCATGGCCTCTTCGCGAGCAAGCCCGCTCCCACATTAGATCTGTGTGAATACAACTCCACTGTGGGAGCGGGCTTGCTCGCGAAGGGGCCAGTTCAGGCAGCGAAATCTCAGGTGAACTCGAACGTATCGGCATCCAGGTTCGCCGGAAAGCGTGTTCGATAAGCCTGAAGATCTGCCGCATTCAGAACGACCTGAAACACGCCATCGGCTTCGCCTGCACTGAGTAATGTCTCCCCCTGGAAATCCAGCACTTGGCTGTCGCCAGTATAGGCAAACCCCTTTCCGTCAGTACCAACGCGATTCACCGCCGCCACGTAGCAAAGGTTTTCGATCGCCCGCGCTGGCAGCAAGCGGTTCCAGTGCTGACGCCGTGCCCCCGGCCAGTTGGCGGTGTAGAGCAGCAAGTCGGTGTCCTGTGCATCGCGGCTCCAGACCGGGAAACGCAAGTCGTAGCAAATCAGCGGCCGCACTCGCCAGCCCTTGAGTTCGAACTGCACCTGGCGCTCGCCGGGCGTGTAGTGGTTGTGCTCGCCGGCCATGCGAAACAGATGACGTTTGTCGTAGTGCCAGACTTCCCCGTCCGGCCGCGCCCACAGCAGTCGATTGCGGTGGCTGCCATCGGCAGCCTGGACGATGACGCTGCCGGTGATCACCGCGTTGAATTTTGCCGCCTGGACGCGCAGCCATTTGCTGGTCGGACCGTTTTCCGCTTCGGCGAGGGTTTCCGATTCCATGGAAAAACCGGTGGTGAACATCTCCGGCAGAATGATCAGATCCGCCCCGCGAGCCTGCTCAAGCAATTGCTCGAAATGCTCCAGGTTGGCCTGGCGGTCATGCCAGGCCAGGGTGGTCTGGATCAGCGCGACATTCAGATTGGGCAGAGCACTCAGATCACGCATAGTTTTGCCGCTGCTTCACGCAACGTCTCCTCGCGTTTGGCGAAGCACAAGCGCACCAGGCGCTGGCCCTCGGGGGGTGTCTGGTAGAACACCGAGATCGGGATGCTCGCCACGCCATGTTCACGGGTCATCCACAGCGCCATTTCGACGTCATTGAGGTCCGGGCGAATCTGCGAATAATCGACCAGCTGGAAATACGTGCCGGTCACCCGCTGAAAGCTGAAACGCGACGGCGCCAGCAGATCGCAGAACAGATCGCGCTTGGTCTGGTAGAAACCCGGCAGCTCTTCGACGTGTTCAGGATGTTCGGCCATGAAGTCGGCCAAGGCGTATTGCAGCGGTGTCACGCCGCAGAAACTGACGTACTGGTGCACCTTGCGCAGCTCGGCGGTGAGCGCTGGCGGGGCGACCACGTAGCCGGTTTTCCAACCGGTGACGTGGTAGGTCTTGCCGAAGGAACTGACCACGAAGGCGCGTTGATACAGCTCTTGGTGATTGAGCACGCTGACGTGAGGCACACCATCGAAGACCAGGTGTTCGTAGACTTCGTCGCTGACGATGCAGATGTCGCGATCCCGAATCAACGCCGCCAATTGATCCAGTTCGGCACGACTGATCAGCGCGCCACTCGGGTTATGCGGGGCGTTGAGAACGATCATCCGCGTGCGCGGCGTAATCGCTTCGGCAAGCTTCTCGAAGTCGATGGCAAAGTCATTCAGACCGAGTTGCACATGCACGCAACGACCACCCGCCAGTTCAACCGACGGCTCGTAACTGTCGTAGCACGGATCGAACACGATCACTTCGTCGCCGCTGTGGATAACCGCCTGAATCGCACAAAAGATCGCCTGGGTGGCGCCGGGCGTGATGGTCACTTCGTTGTCGGCATCGACATTGACGCCGTAGCTGCGAGCGATCTTCGCCGCCACTTGCTGACGCAGCGCCGGCAGACCGGTCATCGGTGAGTATTGGTTGTGGCCACTGGCGATGTGCCGACCGACCGCATCGCACAGGGCTTGCGGGGCATCGAAATCGGGAAAACCCTGGGACAGGTTGATCGCCCCGGTTTGCGCCGCAAGCTGAGACATCTGAGTGAAGATAGTGATGCCGACATTCGGCAGCTTACTGGTGATCATCGGTGATTCCCTGCTCTACACCCGGCTCTAACGGCGGCGCGGGAGAGCCCGAGGATAGCCCATCCGGCGCCCATAAAAAAAGGGCGCCAACCGGCGCCCTTCTCTATTTCGATCGTTCCCACGCTCTGCGTGGGAATGCATCCCGTGACGCTCTGCGTCACAGACGCGGTGGACGCGGAGCGTCCATGGCGGCATTCCCACGCAGAGCGTGGGAACGATCATCGGCAGTCGTGAATCAGCGCTTGTCGCGGCGCTTCTTGTCGGCTTTCTTGTGGTGCGACATCATGCGACGCTTCTTGTTGACCTGACGGTCGGTGAGCGAGGTCTTGTTGCCTTCGTACGGGTTCTCGCCGCCCTTGAACTCGATACGGATCGGCGTACCGACCAGTTTGAGCACACGACGGTAAGTGTTTTCCAGGTAACGAACGTAGGACTTCGGCACCTTCTCGATCTGGTTACCGTGAATCACGATGATCGGCGGGTTAGCACCACCCAAGTGGGCATAACGCAGCTTGATCCGGCGGTTGTTGACCATCGGTGGCGCGTGCTCACCCACCGCATCTTCCAGAATCGTGGTCAGGCGGTTGGTTGGCCAGCGAGTGACCGCGGACTTGAACGAGTTCTGTACGGAGGCGTAGAGGTTGCCCACGCCCGTGCCGTGCAGGGCCGAGATGAAGTGGATGTCGGCGTAGTCGACGAAGAACAGTCGACGTTGCAGCTCGACCTTCACGAAGTCACGCTCGCTCGGCGTCATGCCGTCCCATTTGTTGATCGCGATGACCAGCGCACGACCCGACTCAATGGCAAAGCCCAGCAGGTTGAGGTCGTGGTCCACCACGCCTTCGCGGGCGTCCATCACGAAGATCACCACGTTGGCGTCTTTGATCGCTTGCAAGGTTTTGACCACGGAGAATTTTTCAACTTCTTCGTGGATCTTGCCGCGCTTGCGCACACCGGCGGTGTCGATCAGCGTGTACTTCTCGTCGTTACGCTCGAACGGGATGTAGATGCTGTCGCGGGTGGTGCCGGGCTCGTCATAGACGATTACCCGGTCTTCACCGAGCATGCGATTGACCAGGGTCGACTTGCCGACGTTTGGACGGCCGATGATAGCGATCTTGATCCCGTCTTTTTCGCTTGGGCCAGGAATGCGCTTGGCTTCCTCGCCTTCGGCAACGATCTCTTCCTCGCCTTCTTCCAGCTCGTCATCGTCTTTCGGGAAGTCGCTCAGGGCGATTTCCAGCATCTGGGTGATGCCGCGACCATGAGCACCGGCGATCGGGATCGCGTGGCCCATGCCCAACGGGGCGAATTCGGCGCGGGCCATTTCAGGGTCGATGTTGTCGACCTTGTTGGCAACCACGTAAGAACGCTTGTTACGTTTGCGCAAATGCTCGGCGATCATCTGGTCGGCGGCGGTGAAACCGGCCTTGGCATCTACCAGGAACAGAACGACATCGGCTTCTTCAATGGCCAGCAGCGACTGCTCGGCCATTTTTTCGTCCATACCGTGCTCGTCACCGGAGATACCGCCGGTGTCGACCAGAATGTAGGAACGCCCTTGCCACTTGGCCTCACCGTATTGGCGATCACGGGTCAGACCGGACAAGTCGCCGACTATGGCGTCGCGAGTCCTGGTCAGGCGGTTGAACAAGGTGGACTTGCCGACGTTCGGTCGGCCCACCAGGGCGATTACGGGAACCATGCGGCTCTCCACTTCGTTATTTCAGAAAATACAAAAGCCGCTGCGAGGCAGCGGCTGGTGCTCGGGGCAGCGCCTGTGAGCGCTGCGAGCCCCGCAGAACGGGGCCGCTTGGGGAACTAACCCCAAGCATAGTCAAACCTTTACTTAATGGTCAGGGCTTCCAGTTTGCCGCTGTTGCCATACAGATAAATCGTGTCACCCACCACCAGCGGACGGGCACGCAGGCCGTCGCTGTCGATGCGCTCGCGGCCGACGAAACGACCGTCAACCTGGCTCAGCAGATGCAGGTAACCTTCCATATCACCGACTGCAACATAGCTGGAGAACACTTCCGGAGCCGACAGTTGACGACGGGCCAGCGAATCGTTGCTCCACAAAGCCGTGGTGGAACGTTCGTCGACGCCTTCAACGGTGCCCGAAGATAGGCTCACATAAACGTTGCCGAAACCCTGAGCGACGCCGGCATAGCTGGAAGCATCACGCTGCCAGAGCTGACGACCGCTTTCCAGGTCCAGTGCCGCAACGCGACCCTGGTAGCTGGCGACGTACAGGGTACCGCCGGACAGCAGCAAGCCACCGTCGATATCGACCACACGTTCCAGTTCCGAACGTCCTTGTGGAATCGCAACACGTTGTTCCCACACCGGCACGCCGTTGGAAATATCGAGAGCGACCACTTTACCGGTCGACAGGCCAGCCACCGCGAGGCGGTTGGTGACGATCGGTGCGCTGGTGCCGCGCAGGGTCAGGACCGCAGGGGTGCTGTCATACAACCAGCGCTGGTTGCCGGTGGCGGCATCCAGACCGATCAGACGGTCATCCTGAGTCTGAACCACAACCACGTCACCGTTGTTGGCCGGCGGTGCGAGGACTTCGCTGGACACGCGAGCGCGCCATTTCTCTTCACCGTTGATCGCGTCCAGGGCAACGATTTCGCCCTTGATGGTGCCGAACATGACCAGACCGTAACCCACGCCGACGGCGCCGGAAACAGGCAGTTCAAGGTCCTTCTTCCATTTGACGTCGCCGTTGCTGCGATCCAGCGCCATCACCACACCAGTGACGTCGGCGGCATAAATGGTATCGCCTTCGATCGCCGGAACCAGCATGTTGTAGGTTTCGCCCTGACCGTCACCGATCGAACGACTCCACTGCTTTTGCAGAACCACTTCTTCTTTGAAGTCGGTCAACTCGGCCGGTGGCAGTTCTTTTTTGCTGTTGCTGCTGCAACCCGCGGCCAAAATGGCCAGAGCCAGCAATGCTGCATGTTTCCAACGAATCACGTCACGCATCCCCTTTGGCCAGGTCGTCCAGCTTGATTTGTAGGCCACCGACCGCCGCTTCATCCGACAGTGCCGCCTTGGCTTTTTGATACGCCGCGTTTGCTTCGTCGGTACGACCCAACTGCACCAGCAGGTCACCCTTGAGCTCTTCGCGAGTGGCCAGGAACGCCTTGTCGGCATCACCTTCGAGCAGCTTCAGGGCTTCATCGACCTTGTTCTGCGCGGCCAGCACCTGCGCCAGACGCTGACGGGCAATTTCGCCCAGCGCCGGGTTGGCAGGTTTGTCGGTAATGGCTTTCAGCTCGGTGGCTGCGTCGTCCAGCTTGCCGCTGTCGACCGCGACTTTCGCCACGAACAGGCTGCCGTATTGCGCGTAAGCGGTGCCGCCGAACTCGCTGTTGAGCTTGCCGGCCAAGTCCGAAACACGGGCGGCATCAGGCTTGCCGTCAGGCGTCAGCGTGGTTTCCAGCAATTGCTGATAGAGAATCGAGGCGCCTTGCGACTGATTGCTCTGATACTTTTGAAAAGCCTGCCAGCCGAACACGATGACCAGCGCCAACAGGCCGCCAGTGACCAGGGGCTTGCCGTTGCGTGTCCACCAGTCCTTCAAATCCGCCAGGTTTTCGTCTTCGGTACTCGACACCCCAATACTCCTTAATCGCTAAATCGGCTGTTTATGACAGCTTCAACCCTGCACGACGCAGGTGGCCAGGTGTGCAGCAAGCGCATCCCAGGCAATGCTTTGTTGTTCGCCCTGGCCACGCAGGGGTTTGAAACCTACCACTTGCTGGGCCATTTCATCGTCACCGAGGATCAGCGCATACAGCGCACCGCTCTTGTCGGCCTTCTTGAACTGGCTTTTGAAGCTGCCGGCGCCGGCATTGACTTGCAGGCGCAGGTTGGGCAATTGATCACGAACCTTCTCACTCAACGTCAGGGCCGCCAGTTCGGCGGCCTCACCGAATGCGCAGAGATAGACGTCGACCTGACGGGAAATCTCTTCCGGGATCTGCTCCAGAGTTTCCAGAAGCAGCACCAGACGCTCGATGCCCATGGCGAAACCAACGCCCGTTGTCGGCTTACCGCCCATCTGTTCCACCAGACCGTCGTAACGACCGCCGGCACATACGGTGCCCTGGGCGCCCAACTTGTCGGTGACCCATTCGAAAACGGTCTTGCTGTAGTAATCCAGCCCGCGAACCAGCTTCGGGTTGATCACGTAAGGAATACCGGCGGCGTCCAGACGAGCCTTGAGGCCCTCGAAGTGCACACGGGATTCTTCGTCGAGGTAGTCGGCCATTTTCGGCGCGTCGGCCAGGATTGCTTGAGTGTCGGCGTTCTTGGTATCCAGAACCCGCAGCGGATTGGTCTTCAGACGGCGTTGGCTGTCTTCGTCCAGCTTGTCCAGGTGGGCCGAGAGGAACTCGACCAGCGCTTCGCGATAACGACCACGGGACTCGGCGGTGCCCAGGCTGTTGAGCTCAAGCTTGACCGCGTCACGGATACCCAGCTCGCCCCACAGGCGCCAGGTCAGCACGATCAGTTCGGCGTCAATGTCCGGCCCGTCGAGGTTGAACACCTCGACACCGATCTGATGGAACTGGCGATAACGGCCTTTCTGCGGACGTTCGTGACGGAACATCGGGCCGATGTACCAGAGTTTCTGCACCTGACCACCGCCGGTGATGCCGTGTTCGAGCACCGCACGCACGCAAGCCGCTGTGCCTTCAGGGCGCAGGGTCAGCGAATCGCCGTTGCGGTCGTCGAAGGTGTACATCTCTTTTTCGACGATGTCGGTCACTTCACCGATGGAGCGCTTGAACAGCTCGGTGAACTCCACGATCGGCATGCGGATCTGCTTGTAACCGTAGTTATCCAGCAGACGCGAGACGGCACCCTCGAAATGACGCCACAGGGGAGTCTGTTCGGGCAGGATGTCGTTCATGCCACGTATGGCTTGCAGAGACTTGCTCACTATAAATCCTTAAATTCGTTCGGCTCTTCAGTCGGGCTCAGCCGCGGACGATTACTGCCGCGTCGGCTTCGACCTTTTCGGCCGCTTTCTGGCGGATCAAGCGTTCAAGCTCATCCACCAGATTTTCATTCGTCAGTTTCTGCGACGGCTTGCCGTCGATGTAAATCAGGTTTGGCGTGCCGCCGGTCAAGCCGATATGGGCTTCCTTGGCTTCGCCCGGCCCGTTGACTACGCAACCGATGACCGCGACATCCAGCGGCACCAGCAGATCTTCAAGGCGCCCTTCCAGCTCGTTCATGGTCTTGACCACATCGAAGTTCTGCCGCGAGCAGCTCGGGCAGGCGATGAAGTTGATGCCACGGGAACGCAGGTGCAGGGATTTGAGAATGTCGTAGCCGACTTTCACTTCCTCGACCGGGTCGGCCGCCAACGAGATGCGAATAGTATCGCCAATCCCTTCGGCGAGCAGCATACCGAGGCCCACGGCGGATTTCACTGTACCTGAACGCAAACCACCGGCTTCAGTGATGCCCAAGTGCAGCGGCTGGACGATTTCCTTGGCCAGCAGGCGGTAGGCGGCGACGGCCATGAACACGTCGGAGGCCTTCACGCTGACCTTGAAGTCCTGGAAATTCAGGCGTTCGAGGTGCTCGACGTGACGCAAGGCAGACTCGACCAACGCTGCCGGGGTCGGCTCGCCGTATTTCTTTTGCAGGTCTTTTTCCAGGGAACCGGCGTTGACGCCGATGCGGATCGGGATCCCGCGATCGCGGGCGGCATCGACCACCGCGCGCACGCGGTCTTCACGACCGATGTTGCCCGGGTTGATCCGCAGGCAGTCAACGCCCAGTTCGGCTACGCGCAGCGCAATCTTGTAGTCGAAGTGGATGTCGGCAACCAACGGCACCTTGACCAGTTTCTTGATCTTGCCGAAGGCTTCGGCGGCGTCCATGTCCGGCACGGAAATGCGCACGATATCGACGCCAGCCGCTTCCAGACGATTGATCTGGGCCACGGTGGCGGCCACGTCGTTGGTGTCGCTGTTGGTCATGCTCTGAACAGCGATGGGCGCATCGCCGCCAACAGGCACGTTACCGACCCAGATCTTGCGGGATTCGCGACGTTTGATTGGAGATTCGCCGTGCATGACTTATTGACCCAACTTCAGGCGAGCAGTCTCGCCACTGGTGAACGGAGCGACATCGACCGCCTGCCCGTTGTAGCTGACCTGCGCGCCACGGGCGAAGCCCAGACGTACGGAAAACGGCGGCTTGCCGCTGACGGAAACATTTTCGCCTTTACGCTTGAGGCCACTCAACAGCACCTTGCCGGTGCCATCGGTTACCTGGGTCCAGCAATCGGCGGTGAACTGCAGTTGAACCTGGCCTTGGCCGGCCACTGGAGCAGCTGCCACTGGAGCGGGAATGGTCGGAGTGACCGACGCGCTTGCAGGCGGGGTCGACACAACAGGGGCAGTCGGAGCAGGTGCTACGGGAGTCGCGACAACGGGCGCAGCGCTGTGCGCCGGTACAGCAGGCGCTGGGGCAGCGGGTGCAGTCGGAGCGGCGACAGGCGCAGTAGCTTCAGCTTCGGCCGGTGCTTCAGTCGACGTCTCGGCTTGCGGCAACGCAAGCGCGGTGGCGCCTTCAGTCTGACCTTCCGCGACGGCCTGGTCTTCCGGCTCGTCCAGCGGATGAATCTGGGTGGTGCCATCGGCGCCTTCGACTTCAACGTGCTCCGGGCTGAGGCCGATCAAGTCTTTGGTGCGCAAGGAGGTTTGATCCTGCCACCAGATAAAACCACCGCCAATCACTGCAATCAGTAACAGCAGGCTGACAATGCGCAAAATAGTGTGGGAAACCCGAACCGGTTCTTCGATACGCCCCAGGCTGTGGACATTGCTGCCCTGGGAGTCGGTGCCGGTGGATTGGTCGAACTGCTGGACCAGAACGGTCTGGTCCATGCCCAACAACTTGGCGTACGCGCGAATATAACCGCGAGCAAAGGTGTGCCCCGGCAGCTTGTCGAACGCGCCGGCTTCCAGATTGCTCAAGGAATTAACGGTGAGGTTGAGCTTGAGGGCCACTTCGGCCAGCGACCAGCCATTGCTTTCGCGGGCCTGGCGCAAAGTTTCACCGGGGTTAACGCGATTCGCTGCTACAACTTCGGGATGCGCCGCTTTCATCATTGCTCCGACAGGTATTGCTGATATTCCGGCGTACCGGGATAGAGTCGTTTTAGTTGCAGGCCAAAACTGGCGGCCTTGTCGCGATCTTCAAACACTTTTGCCAGCCGAACGCCGAGCAATAGACTACGTGCATTTTGCTCGGTGAGCAGGCTAAAACGGTCGTAATAGTCACGCGCGGGCACATAATGCCTGTCTTCCAAGGACAACTCAGCCATTTCCAGCAATGCACGCGGTTGTTGGCGGTTCAAACGCAGGGCTTTTTCCAGTTGCTGCTGAGCCAGATCACGCTGACCCAGCTTCGAAGCGGTCATGCCCAGGTTCTCGAACACCCGCGAACGCTCAGGATACAGGGTATCGGCGGCCGCCTGTTCAAAGCGCTCGTAGGCCTCTTTGTAACGTTTTTCTTCGTAAAGAAAGCTGCCGTAGTTATTCAGGATTCGCGCATCGTTGGGACGGGAAGACAGTGCCTTGCGAAAGTGCTGGTCGGCGAGTTCAGGTTCCATTTCAGCCTGAAACACCAGCCCGAGCGCCGCATTGGCATCCGGATCCGAGTCATCCAGATCCAGGGCCTTCCTCAACGGCACTTTTGCCCGCTCGGTCATGCCTTGCTGCAAGTATCCCAAGCCCAGTTGCACGTAGGCCGTACGCGCCTCATCGCGCCCTTTGCTGGTCTTCATCGGGTTGAAATCGCCCGACAGGACGCAACCAGCACACAGGCTGGCCAACAGCAAAAGCAGCGCGAAGCGCAGGGACATAGAGATCCTCTCTTGATTTATTTCGCGGCGTTTTGCGCCATATCGTTCTCAGCGCTCAATTCGCGCACGGCGATATAACGTTCGCTGCGACGGGTGCGATCCAGCACCTGCCCTACCAATTGGCCACACGCGGCATCGATGTCTTCACCGCGGGTGGTGCGTACGGTGACGTTGAAGCCTGCATGGTGAAGCTGATCCTGGAAACGGCGAATCGCGTTGTTGCTCGGGCGCTCGTAACCGGAATGCGGGAACGGGTTGAACGGAATCAGGTTGATCTTGCACGGAATGTTCTTGAGCAACTCGATCATCTCGACGGCATGTTCAACCTTGTCGTTAATGTCCTTGAGCAAGGTGTACTCGATGGTCAGCACGCGCTTTTCGCCCAGGGACGACATGTAGCGCTGGCACGACTCGAGCAGCATCTTAAGCGGATATTTCTTGTTGATCGGCACCAATTGGTTACGCAATGCGTCGTTTGGTGCGTGCAGGGACAACGCCAGGGAGACGTCGATGTGCTTGGACAGCTCATCGATCATCGGCACCACGCCCGAAGTGGACAGGGTCACGCGGCGCTTGGAGATCCCGTAGCCCAGGTCATCCATCATCAGATGCATGGCAGCCACGACGTTGTCGAAGTTCAGCAGCGGCTCACCCATGCCCATCATCACCACGTTGGTGATGGCACGGTCGGCGGTCGCCGGGATGCTGCCGAACGATTTATTGGCAATCCACACCTGGCCGATGACTTCGGCGGCGGTGAGGTTGCTGTTGAAACCTTGCTTGCCAGTGGAGCAGAAACTGCAATCCAGGGCACAGCCTGCCTGGGACGAAACGCACAGAGTGCCGCGTTTGCCCTGGGGAATGTACACGGTCTCGACGCAGCTACCGGACGCCACGCGCACCACCCATTTACGGGTGCCGTCGGTGGAAATGTCCTCGCTGACCACTTCGGGGCCGCGGACTTCAGCAATGACCTTGAGCTTGTCGCGCAAGGCCTTGCTGACGTTCGTCATGGCGTCGAAATCATCGACGCCAAGGTGGTGAATCCATTTCATTACCTGACCGGCACGGAAACGCTTCTCCCCGATTGAGTCGAAGAATTTTTCCATTTCCAGCTGAGTCAGACCCAGCAGGTTAGTTTTAACAGTCGATGTAGTCATGGATTCACCTTCACTCAAAAGCCAATGCTTAGCGAGTGGTTACTTCAGTAGCTGCGAAGAAGTACGAGATTTCGCGAGCAGCAGCGGCTTCGGAGTCCGAACCGTGTACAGCGTTGGCGTCGATGGAATCAGCGAAGTCAGCACGGATGGTGCCGGCAGCAGCTTCTTTAGGGTTGGTAGCGCCCATCAGCTCACGGTTAAGAGCGATAGCGTTTTCGCCTTCCAGAACCTGAACGACAACCGGACCGGAGATCATGAAAGCAACCAGGTCGCCGAAGAAACCACGAGCGCTGTGCTCAGCGTAGAAGCCTTCAGCTTCAGCTTTGGACAGTTGCTTCAATTTCGAAGCTACAACGCGCAGGCCTGCTTTTTCGAAACGAGTGGTGATCTCGCCGATGACGTTTTTTGCAACAGCGTCAGGCTTGATGATGGAGAAAGTACGTTGAACAGCCATGGTGTAACTCCAGAAACGGTAATTTGTGAAAAATTAAACCCGCGAATTATACGCGGGTTCTTTGGTATTGCCTAACTGCGTACGGCGCAGACTCAGTCTGCTTCTTCGATCCAGGCGGCCTGAATGGCTTCAAGCACCTTCTCGCCACCGCGGGTCGGATCATCACTGAACTCCGGCAATGCCAGCACCCATTTGTGCAGATCGACGAAGTTCACGTAACGCGGGTCCACATCCGGCTTGGATTCAGCCAGTTGGATCGCGATTTCCAGCACATCAACCCACTTCAGACTCATGACGCTTCCTTGAATCAGTGCGGCGCTTCGGCCGCATGGTTGAGCGAGTATTTCGGAATTTCGACGGTCAGGTCTTCAGTCCCGACTTTTGCCTGACAGGCCAGGCGCGACTGAGCTTCCAGCCCCCAAGCCTTATCAAGATAGTCTTCTTCCAGCTCATCAGCCTCTTCCAGCGAGTCAAAGCCCTCGCGAATCAGGCAATGGCAGGTGGTGCAGGCGCAGACGCCGCCACAGGCACTTTCCATCTCGATATGGTGCTCATGCGCCAGCTCGAGGATGGACGTACCGGTCTCAGCCTCCACGACCATGCCGTCCGGGCAAAACTTTTCGTGTGGCAGAAAAATGACCTGCGGCATCGTTATTCCTCAATCTCATTCAGGTTGCGCCCCGCCAGCGCGGCTTTCACCGTCGAATCCAGGCGGCGGGCAGCAAAAGCGTCGGTCACTTGCGACAGACGCTTGGTCTGCTGCTCGATGGCGTAACCATCAGTACCTTTCATCAGTTCGGTCAGTTCCTGCATCTGCAACTCGATCACCATGCGCTCTTCAGCGTCGAGCAGGCGTTCGCCGTCGACATCGAGGGCGCCTTGCACCGCCTCGATCAGGCGCTGGGCATCGACTTGCTGCTCACGCAGCACTCGGGCAACCTTGTCGTCGCTGGCGTGCTGGAACGAATCCTTGAGCATCTTGGCGATTTCGCCGTCGGTCAGGCCGTAGGACGGCTTGACCTGGATGCTGGCCTCGACGCCCGAACCCAGCTCGCGGGCAGAAACACTGAGCAGACCGTCGGCATCGACCTGGAACGTCACGCGGATTTTCGCGGCGCCGGCGACCATTGCCGGAATACCGCGCAATTCGAAGCGTGCCAGGGAGCGGCAGTCGCTGATCAGCTCGCGCTCGCCCTGCAACACATGGATCGCCATGGCCGACTGGCCATCTTTGTAAGTCGTGAAGTCCTGGGCGCGGGCGACGGGGATGGTGGTATTGCGTGGAATCACCTTCTCCATCAGGCCGCCCATGGTTTCCAGCCCCAAGGACAACGGAATCACGTCAAGCAACAGCAACTCGCTGCCATCACGCTTGTTGCCAGCCAGCGTATCGGCCTGGATCGCAGCACCGATGGCCACCACTTGATCCGGATCGATTTCAGTCAGCGGCTGACGACCGAAGGCTTCAGCGACGGCTTCGCGAACGCGAGGTACGCGAGTCGAGCCGCCAACCATGACCACGGCGTGCACTTCTTCCAGCTCAATGCCGGAATCACGCACTGCGCGGCGGCAGGCTTTGAGGCTGCGGGCAACCATTGGCTCGATCAACGCATCGAAGGCTTCGCGAGTCAGCGGCGCTTTCCAGTCACCGTAAGCGACTTCAACAGTCGCGACATTGGTCAGGGCTTCTTTGGCGGCGCATGCGGTTTGCAGCAGATGGCGCTGGGCACCCGGGTCGAGGTCAGCCGACAAACCGGCGCGCTCGATGATCCAGCCAGCGATAGCGTGGTCAAAGTCATCGCCACCCAGGGCGCTATCGCCGCCGGTAGCCAGCACTTCGAACACACCGCCGGTCAGGCGCAGGATCGAAATATCAAACGTACCGCCACCCAGGTCGTAAATCGCGACCAGGCCTTCGGCGTGCTGATCCAGACCGTAAGCCACAGCGGCGGCAGTCGGCTCATTGAGCAAACGCAACACGTTCAGACCGGCCAGCTTGGCCGCATCCTTGGTGGCTTGACGCTGAGCATCGTCGAAATAGGCCGGAACGGTGATCACCGCGCCCACCAGTTCGCCGCCCAATGCTTCTTCGGCGCGCTGACGCAGCACTTTCAGGATATCGGCAGAGACTTCGACCGGGCTTTTCGGGCCCTGAATGGTGTCGATGAACGGCATGTGCGATTCGCCGCCGACAAAGCGGTACGGCAGTTGATCGCCCAATTGCTTGACGTCGGACAGACCACGACCCATCAAGCGCTTGACCGACAGCACGGTGTTCAAAGGATCGGTGGCGGCAGCCAGTTTGGCCGACTCGCCGACCTCGACACGATCGGCGTGGTAGCGCACGGCTGACGGCAGGATGACCTGCCCTTCGGCGTCGGCCAGAGGCTCGGAAAGACCACTGCGCAACGCAGCGACCAACGAATTGGTAGTGCCCAAGTCGATCCCCACAGCCAGACGACGCTGGTGCGGTTGAGGACTTTGGCCGGGTTCGGCGATCTGCAGTAGGGCCATCGTTATCAGGACTTATCTGTATATCAGGCGTGCGACCGGAGCGGCACTGGGTTAATCGTCGAGGCGCTCTTCTAACTGGCGCACTTCGTAGGTGAGCTTGTCGAGGAACTGCATGCGCCGCATCAGGCGTTCGGCCTGTTCACGTTGCGCTGCATCATCCCAACAGGCTGCGAAGCTTTCGTTCAGTTCATCCTGAGCTGTCTTCAGGCGACGCTTGAGCACTGCAACACCCGCCAGGTCGGCGCTGTCTTGCAGGTCTTCGAGCTCTTCACGCAATTCCATCTGCTGGAGAAGGAACTCCGGATCATGCACCGTGACCTCCAGCGGCAACTCGCGGCCACCCATGGCGAGCAGGTATCGCGCGCGCTTCGGGGGACTTTTGAGCGTCTGGTAGGCCTCGTTGAGGCTCGCGGATTGCTCTAGCGCCAGCCGTTGCTCGCGCTCGGAAGCGTCTGCAAAGCGGTCCGGATGAACACCGCGCGCCAACTCACGATAGCGCGTGGCCAACTGATCGAGATCCAGACGGAAGCTCGGCTGCAGTTCAAATAAAGCGTAATGACAAGGAGTACCCACGAGCAGCCTCAGATGTTGAAGCTTTCGCCGCAGCCACATTCACCGCGCACGTTGGGGTTGTTGAACTTGAAGCCTTCGTTCAACCCTTCCTTGACGAAATCGAGTTCGGTGCCGTCCAGGTAGGCCAAGCTTTTCGGGTCGATGATCACTTTCTCGCCGTGACTTTCGAACACCTGATCCTCTGCAACCACCTCATCGACAAACTCCAGCACGTAGGCAAGGCCGGAACAGCCCGTGGTGCGAACACCCAGACGAATCCCCTCACCTTTGCCGCGCCCGTCAAGGGAGCGTCGCACGTGTCGAGCAGCCGCTTCTGTCATGCTGATAGCCATCGGTGACTCCTTACTCGTCGCCAAATCTTGAAAGTCAGATCAAGCCTTTCTTCTGCTTGTAGTCGCGAACGGCCGCTTTGATAGCGTCTTCAGCGAGTACGGAGCAGTGAATTTTCACTGGTGGCAGGGCCAGTTCTTCAGCCAGCTGAGTGTTCTTGATGGTCTCTGCTTCATCCAGAGTCTTGCCTTTCATCCACTCGGTCGCCAGGGAGCTGGAGGCGATCGCCGAACCGCAACCGTAGGTCTTGAACTTGGCGTCTTCGATGATGCCTTGCTCGTTGACCTTGATCTGCAGGCGCATCACGTCGCCGCACGCTGGAGCGCCGACCATGCCGGTGCCGACATCTGGGTCTTCCGCGTTCATCTTGCCGACGTTGCGCGGGTTCTCGTAGTGGTCGATGACCTTTTCGCTGTAAGCCATGGTTCTTAATCCTCACTCATCAGAGAGTCGCTCTTGAGCCCTGCGAATCGAAATCCTGCAGGGCCGGTTTGCGGCGACTTGAAATCAGTGTGCCGCCCACTCGATTTTCGAAATGTCGACACCGTCTTTGTACATGTCCCACAGCGGCGACAAGGTGCGCAGCTTGGTAACGGCCTCGCAGACTTTCTGCGCGGCGTAATCGATTTCTTCTTCGGTGGTGAAACGGCCGAAGGTGAAGCGAATCGAGCTGTGTGCCAGTTCGTCGTTGCGGCCCAGGGCGCGCAGTACGTACGAAGGCTCAAGGGAAGCCGAGGTGCAGGCCGAACCGGACGAAACCGCCAGATCCTTGAGCGCCATGATCAGCGACTCGCCTTCAACGTAGTTGAAGCTCAGGTTCAGGTTGTGCGGAACGCGGGCGGTCATGCTGCCGTTGATGTACAGCTCTTCCAGGTCTTCGACCTGCTTGAAGAAACGGTCACTCAGGGCTTTGATACGCACGTTCTCGGCAGCCATGTCTTCCTTGGCTACACGGAATGCTTCACCCATGCCGACGATCTGATGGGTCGCCAGGGTACCGGAACGCATGCCACGCTCGTGACCGCCGCCGTGCATGGTCGCTTCGATGCGAACACGCGGCTTGCGGCTGACGTACAGTGCGCCGATGCCTTTAGGGCCGTAGGTTTTGTGAGCGGAGAACGACATCATGTCGACTTTCAGCTTCGACAAGTCGATATCGACCTTGCCGGTGGACTGAGCAGCGTCGACGTGGAACAGAATACCCTTGGAACGGGTCAGTTCGCCGATGGCTTCGATGTCGTTGATGGTGCCGATTTCGTTGTTCACGTGCATGACCGAGACCAGGATGGTGTCGTCGCGCAGGGCGGCTTCGATCATCGCTGGGGTAACCAGGCCATCGGTCTGAGGCTCGAGGTAGGTCACTTCGAAACCTTCACGCTCCAGTTGGCGCATGGTGTCGAGGACAGCCTTGTGCTCAATCTTGGTGGTGATCAGGTGTTTGCCTTTAGTGGCGTAGAAATGCGCCGCACCCTTGATTGCCAGGTTGTCGGACTCGGTGGCACCGGAGGTCCAGACGATTTCACGCGGGTCGGCGTTGACCAGGTCTGCGACCTGACGACGAGCGTTTTCGACGGACTCTTCAGCTTTCCAGCCGAACACGTGAGAACGGGACGCCGGGTTACCGAAGTTTCCGTCGACCAGCAGGCATTCACTCATTTTTTGCGCAACACGCGGATCAACCGGGGTGGTCGCAGAGTAATCAAGGTAAATCGGCAATTTCATGGACTATCTCCTAAATCAGGCTGGCTGGCGTGCCGCTAGCTCTTTGGCTGTCATTCGACGGCGGACGCTTCAATCTTGTCCAGGCGTGGCGTCTTGCTGTTGCAACGACGCTGGTCCTGACGCTGGGCTACTTCTTGTACCTCACGGCGAGTGACAAGATCAGCCAAGCTGATACCGCTCAGAAATTCGTGAATCTGCAGGCTCAGATCGCACCACAAGTGGTGAGTCAGGCAAGTGTCGCCTTGATGGCAATCACCTTGGCCCTGGCACTTGGTGGCATCGACCGATTCGTTTACCGCATCGATCACCTGGGCGACCTGGATGCCCTGCATGTCGCGGGACAACTGGTAGCCACCGCCCGGACCACGAACGCTGGAGACCAGATTGCTGCGGCGCAATTTGGCAAAGAGCTGTTCGAGGTAGGACAGGGAGATGCCTTGGCGCTCGGAGATATCGGCCAGGGACACCGGCCCGTGCTGCGCGTGCAACGCCAGGTCGAGCATGGCGGTTACGGCGTATCGGCCTTTTGTAGTCAGTCGCATGGACAATTACCACGGAGTTCGGAATGGGGCGAGTATGCAATTCCCGAGTATTTAAGTCAACTATAAGACCTAGTACTTTAGTCAGGATTAGCCGCAAAAGAGCGGCCGCATCATAGCAAAGGCGGGCCGGTTACAGCCAGCAGTACCGCGTTATCGTTCTTCGCGGGCAAGTCGGATCGCCGCCCGCTCGCTCCTACAGGGGTTGCGCTGATCCTGTAGGAGCGAGCGGGCGGCGATCCGACTTGCCCGCGAAGGGACCGACTCGGTCTAGCTGGCCTGACTCTGATCCTTGTCCTTCACACAGGCAAAATCTTCTTCGCGCAGCTCAGGCAGCTCTTTTGCACAGTAATTACTGCCCAGATCCTTCAACGCCCCGCACATCCCCTCCAGACGACCATCGACCGCCTGCAAGTGATCCAGCAATTGGTTAATGGCACGCGCCACCGGGTCAGGCATGTCTTCGCCAACACCGTAGGCATCGAAGCCGATCTTCTCGGCCATGGCCTTGCGCTTGGCGTCCTGCTCTTCATCGGATTTGACGATGATCCGCCCCGGGATCCCCACCACCGTGGCCCCGGCCGGAACAGCCTTGGTGACGACAGCGTTGGAACCGACCTTGGCCCCCGCACCCACCGTGAAAGGACCGAGCACCTTGGCGCCCGCCCCCACTACCACGCCATCTTCCAGAGTCGGGTGACGCTTGCCCTTGTTCCAACTGGTGCCACCCAGGGTCACGCCCTGATAAAGAGTGACGTCGTTGCCGATCTCGGCGGTTTCACCGATGACGATGCCCATGCCATGGTCAATAAAGAAGCGACGACCGACCTTGGCGCCCGGATGGATTTCAATCCCGGTCAACCAGCGACCGAAGTTCGACACCAGTCGCGCCAGCCACTTCCAGCCCATCCCCCACAGGGCCGACGACAGGCGGTGGATCCAGATGGCGTGCATGCCCGGGTAGCACGTCAGAACTTCAAAGGCGTTGCGCGCTGCCGGATCACGATGGAAAACACTCTGGATATCTTCACGCAAACGCTCGAACATTTTTAATCCTTCCGCTTAAGAAGCTCGCCACGGGCCGCTTTCTGGGTTTCCGTGAGGATGCCACGCAATATATTCATTTCCGCCCGGCTGACCGAGCTGCGACCGTACAACCGGCGCAGGCGCGCCATCAAGTGCCGTGGTTTTTCCGGATCGAGGAATTCGATGGCCACCAGGGTCTGCTCCAGGTGCTCATAGAATCGCTCCAGCTCATCCATGGTCGCCAGCTCACCACTTTTGGTGGACGCCACTTCATCCTTCTCGACCTTGCTCGGCTGGCCTTGGGCCGCGAGCCAGGACATGCGCACTTCGTAGCTCAACACCTGCACCGCTGCCCCAAGGTTCAGCGAACTGAACTCAGGGTCTGATGGGATGTGCACGTGATAATGACATCGCTGCAGCTCTTCATTGGTCAGGCCGGAATCTTCACGACCAAACACCAAGGCAATCTCGGCACCCGACGCCGCTTCCTCGACCATTTTCACACCGCACTCGCGGGGATCAAGCAACGGCCAGGGAATGCGACGGTCACGGGCACTGGTGCCGAGCACCAGATTGCAGCCGACCAAGGCATCTTCCAAGGTGGCGACGACTTGCGCGTTTTCAAGGATATCCCCGGCGCCGGAAGCACGAGCGTCAGCCTCGTGGTGCGGGAACAGCCGCGGCTCGACCAGCACCAGCCGCGACAGGCCCATGTTCTTCATGGCACGCGCAGCCCCGCCGATGTTGCCGGGGTGGCTGGTATTGACCAGGACGACACGAATGTTATGCAGCACGGGAGGCGTCTCGAACACAGAAATGGGGAGCAGAATCTTACAGTTCATCAGGGTGTCCCGCCTCAAAAATAACTGTTCACTTTTGACGGCGTTCAATGTTGGCATGCTGCGTTGCCGCTTCTCCCCATAGCACGCTATGAGTCGGCGCGGCGCCTTGCCTGCCAACATTGACCACTCGTCAAAATGTGAACGTATTTTCGAGGCGGGACACACCGTTAAGCTATGAAAGCGAACACCGACCTTCACCTGTAGAAAAGTTCTGATAGAATGCCCGGCTTTCTTTAACAACCTTAGGTGACACATCCATGCAGCCCATGCTGAATATCGCGCTGCGCGCCGCCCGCAGCGCCAGTGAATTGATCTTCCGCTCCATCGAGCGCCTGGATACCATCAAGGTCGACGAAAAAGACGCCAAGGATTACGTATCCGAGGTTGATCGCGCTGCCGAACAGAAAATCATCGACGCGCTGCGCAAGGCCTACCCGAACCACTCGATCATGGGTGAAGAAACCGGCATGCACGCTGGCACCGGGATCGAAGGCGAAGAATACCTGTGGATCATCGATCCGCTGGACGGCACCACCAACTTCCTGCGCGGCATTCCTCACTTCGCTGTCAGCATCGCCTGCAAATACCGCGGTCGCCTGGAACACGCTGTTGTTCTGGACCCGGTTCGCCAGGAAGAATTCACCGCCAGCCGTGGTCGTGGCGCTCAACTGAACGGTCGTCGTCTGCGCGTCAGCGGCCGCACCAGCCTGGACGGCGCCCTGCTGGGTACCGGCTTCCCGTTCCGTGACGACCAGATGGACAACCTCGACAACTACCTGGGCATGTTCCGCGCTCTGGTCGGCCAGACCGCCGGTATCCGCCGCGCTGGTTCGGCGAGCCTGGACCTGGCCTACGTGGCTGCTGGTCGCTTCGACGCTTTCTGGGAATCGGGCCTGTCCGAGTGGGACATGGCTGCAGGTGCCCTGCTGATCCAGGAAGCCGGCGGCTTGGTGAGCGACTTCACCGGCGGTCACGACTTCCTTGAGAAAGGCCACATCGTTGCCGGTAACACCAAGTGCTTCAAAGCAGTATTGACGGCCATCCAGCCGCACCTGCCAGCCTCGCTGAAACGCTAAGCGAGCGGTCACAAAAAAGCACCCTTCGGGGTGCTTTTTTTATGCCTGGAATCCTCCCTCAACAACACCACCGACCAAATGTGGGAGCGGGCTTGCTCGCGAATGCAGTGTGTCAGTCACCATCAGTGTTGAATGTGAAGCCGCCTTCGCGAGCAAGCCCGCTCCCACAGGGATCTGTGGTGAGGCATAAATCGCGATCACAAAAAAAGCACCCGTCCGGGTGCTTCTTTTTGACACTGTATTGCAGCTATTTAATGAGCCTGCTCATTCTGCGACAGAACCAGCTTGCCTTCCTTGTCGACCGGAATCTGGTTACCCGGATCGCGATCCATCCGCACCTTGCCTTCCTTGCCATCCAGCGAATAACGAACGTCATAGCCAACGACCTTGTCGCTGATGTCATTCACCGTGTTACAGCGAGTTTGCGTCGTGGTGTAGGTGTCACGCTCCTGCATGCCCTCCTGCACCTTGTTGCCGGCATATCCGCCGCCAACCGCGCCCGCAACCGTGGCAATTTTCTTGCCGGTGCCGCCGCCGATCTGGTTACCCAGCAGACCGCCCGCCAGCGCACCCACCACCGTACCGGCGATCTGGTGCTGATCTTTCACCGGCGCCTGCCGGGTCACTGCTACATCCTTGCACACTTCACGTGGCGTCTTGATTTGTGTCTTGACCGGTTCAACGGCTAGCACTTGCGCATACTCAGGGCCGCTTTTAACCAGGCTGTAGGTGGCAACAGCACCCCCGGCAGTTACACCGACAGCACCCAATACCGCACCAACCAGTAACGACTTGTTCACATGAACCTCCTGACCATCACCCGCGGAACATGTCCGCGCTTCTCCCAGCCTTGGAGCATAAAAAAAGGCGCGAGTTCAACTCGCGCCTTTTTCGGCTGACAACTGGAGAAGCGATGGCCGTTATGGACGGTCGTCGACTTCCTTATCGGTAGCCACTGTAGGAATCAGATCCTCAGTACTCAGGTTCAGCCAGATCAGCACGACGTTGGCGATGTAGATCGACGAGTAGGTACCTGCCAACACACCGATAAACAGCGCGATGGAGAAGCCAAACAGGTTGTCGCCACCAAAGAACAGCAGGGCCGCGATCGCCAGCAAGGTGGAGATCGATGTCGCCATGGTCCGCAGCAGGGTTTGCGTGGTCGAGATGTTGATGTTCTCGATCAGACTGGCCTTGCGCAGCACACGGAAGTTCTCACGAACCCGGTCGAATACCACGATGGTGTCGTTGAGCGAGTAACCAATGATCGCCAGTACCGCCGCCAGCACCGTCAGGTCGAAGGTGATCTGGAAGAACGACAGGATACCGATGGTCACGATCACGTCGTGGATCAGCGAAACGATGGCACCGACCGCGAACTTCCACTGAAAGCGAAAAGCCAGGTAGATCAGGATGCCGCCCAGCGCCATCAGCATGCCGAGGCCGCCCTGGTCGCGCAGCTCTTCACCCACCTGCGGGCCGACGAACTCGACGCGTTTGACCGTCGCCGGGTTGTCGCCGCCGACTTTCAGCAGCGCTTCTGCCACTTGATGGCCCAGCTGCGGGTCTTCACCCGGCATACGCACCAGCAAATCGGTAGTCGCACCGAAGCTCTGCACGATTGCCTCGTGATAACCCGAAGTGGACAGTTGCTCACGCACCTTGGTGACATCGGCCGGACGCTCGTAGGTCAGCTCGATGAGCGTACCGCCGGTGAAGTCCAGACCCCAGTTCATGCCCTTGGTGGCGACGCTGAACAAAGCCAGCACGGTAAGGAACAATGTGACGCCGAACGCAAAGTTGCGAACGCCCATGAAGTTGATTGTACGTAACATGGCAGCCCCTTAAATCCACAACTTCTTGAAGTCACGACCGCCGAAGATCAGGTTGACCATCGCGCGGGTCACCATGATGGCCGTGAACATCGAGGTAAAGATCCCGAGGGACATGGTCACTGCGAAACCTTTGACGGGACCGGTGCCCATCGCAAAGAGAATCCCGCCGACCAGCAACGTAGTCAGGTTGGCGTCGAGAATCGCGGTGAATGCCCGGCCGAAGCCTTCGTTGATTGCCCGCTGTACGGTCATGCCCGCCGCGATCTCTTCACGAATCCGCGAGAAGATCAGTACGTTGGCGTCGACCGCCATACCCATGGTCAATACGATACCGGCGATACCCGGCAGGGTCAGCGTTGCACCCAGCAGCGACATCAGGGCCAGCAGCAACACCATGTTCACGGTCAGCGCGACAGTGGCGATGATGCCGAAGAAGCGGTAGATGGCGATGATGAACAGCGAGACAAACAGCATGCCCCACAGCGATGCATCGATACCTTTGACGATGTTGTCCGCACCCAGGCTCGGGCCAATGGTGCGCTCTTCAGCGAAGTACATCGGTGCAGCCAGACCACCGGCACGCAACAGCAGCGCCAGTTCGGACGACTCGCCCTGACCGTTCAGGCCAGTGATGCGGAATTGAGCACCCAGCGGCGACTGAATGGTCGCCAGGCTGATGATCTTCTTCTCTTCTTTAAAGGTTTGTACCGCTACGTCTTTCTCGACGCCGTTCACCATTTGCTTGGTGTACGTGGTGACCGGACGCTGCTCGATGAAGATCACCGCCATGCTGCGACCGACGTTGCTGCGAGTCGCACGACTCATCAGCTCGCCACCGTGGCCATCCAGACGGATGTTCACTTCCGGCGTGCCTTGCTCACCGAAGCCAGCTTTGGCATCGGTAACCTGGTCACCGGTGATGATCAGACCGCGCTCGATCTGTGCCGGCGGACGATTGCCTTCACGAAATTCGAAGCTTTCCGAGGTGGCTTTCGACGCACCAGGCTCAGCCGCCAGACGGAACTCAAGGTTGGCCGTTTTGCCGAGGATACGCTTGGCTTCTGCGGTGTCCTGCACGCCCGGCAGCTCGACCACAATGCGGTTGGCGCCCTGACGCTGAACGATCGGTTCGGCAACACCCAGCTCGTTGACGCGGTTACGTACCGTGGTCAAGTTCTGCTTGATGGAGTATTCGCGGATTTCCGCCAGCTTGGCCGGGGTCATCGCCAGACGAAGCACCGGTTGACCATTGAGGTCGGCCGGAACAATGTCGAAATCGTTGAAGTTCTTGCGGATCAGCGTGCGGGCTTGCTCGCGAGCGGCTTCATCGGTGAAGCCCAACTGAATGGCACCGTCGATTTGCGGCAGGCTGCGATAGCGCAGTTTCTCTTTACGCAACAGGCTCTTCACATCGCCTTCGTACACTTTCAAGCGTGCGTCGAGGGCTTTGTCCATGTCCACTTCGAGCAGGAAGTGCACACCACCGGACAAGTCCAGACCCAGCTTCATCGGGTGCGCGGCGAGGCTGCGCAGCCATTGCGGGGTGGTTTGCGCCAGGTTCAGTGCAACGACGTAGTCATCACCCAATGCCTTGCGCACGACGTCTTTGGCCGGCAGCTGGTCTTCAGCCTTGGTCAGACGAATCAGACCGCCCTTGCCATTCGCAGCCAGAGTGGCCGCCTTGACGTTGATCCCGGATTCCTTGAGCGCAACGCTCACACGATCCAGATCAGCCTGATTGACTTGCAGTGCAGTGCTTGCACCGCTGACCTGAATGGCCGGGTCATCAGGATATAAATTGGGAGCGGAATAAATCAGACCGACCGCCAGCACCGCCAGGATCAGAATGTATTTCCACAGAGGGTATTTGTTCAGCATCACGCCGCCCGCTTATGACGCGGGGCGCCTTGCGCGCCCCGTCGATTGAGTAGAAGTTGAAACTTAGATCGCTTTCAGCGTGCCTTTTGGCAGCGTGGCGGCAATGGCGCCTTTCTGGAACTTCATTTCGACGGTGTCGGAGACTTCCAGCACCACGAAATCGTCAGCCACTTTAGTGATCTTGCCGGCGATACCACCGGTGGTCACAACTTCGTCGCCTTTTTGCAGGCTGCCCAGCAGGGTTTTCTGCTCTTTGGCGCGCTTGGCCTGTGGACGCCAGATCATCAGGTAGAAGATGACCAGGAAACCGACCAGGAAAATCCACTCGAAACCGCCACCCATTGGGCCGGCAGCAGCCGGTGCAGCAGCGTCAGCCATGGCATTAGAGATAAAAAAGCTCATTTAGCACTCCAGTTGCAAATGTTGAATCTTGGGGTCAGAAAACTCAGTCCAAAGGCGGAACAGGTAACCCGCGTTTGGCGTAGAAGGCATCGACAAAGGCGGCCAATGTACCCTGTTGAATAGACTCGCGCAAACCAGCCATAAGCACCTGGTAATGGCGCAAATTGTGGATGGTATTCAACATGCTACCCAGCATTTCGCCGCACTTGTCCAGATGGTGCAGATAAGCACGGGAGAAGTTCTGGCAGGTGTAGCAATCGCAGGTCGGATCCAGCGGCGAATCATCATGGCGATGGAACGCGTTACGGATCTTCAGCACGCCTGTATCAATGAACAGATGCCCATTGCGGGCATTACGGGTTGGCATCACGCAATCGAACATGTCCACACCGCGGCGCACACCCTCAACCAGATCTTCCGGTTTGCCAACGCCCATAAGGTAACGAGGTTTGTCAGCCGGCATCTGACCCGGCAGATAATCCAGGACCTTGATCATCTCGTGTTTCGGCTCGCCCACCGACAGACCGCCGATAGCCAGGCCATCGAAGCCGATATTGTCGAGACCTTCCAGGGAGCGCATGCGCAGGTCCTGGTGCATGCCGCCCTGAACGATGCCGAACAGCGCCGCCGTGTTGTCGCCATGGGCTTCTTTCGAACGCTTGGCCCAACGCAACGACAGCTCCATGGAAATCCGCGCGACGTCTTCGTCAGCCGGGTACGGCGTGCATTCGTCGAAAATCATCACGATGTCCGAGCCCAGATCACGCTGAACCTGCATCGACTCTTCCGGCCCCATGAACACTTTGGCGCCGTCGACAGGAGAGGCGAAGGTCACGCCCTCCTCCTTGATCTTGCGCATCGCGCCCAGGCTGAACACCTGGAAACCACCGGAATCGGTCAGTATCGGGCCTTTCCACTGCATGAAATCGTGCAGGTCACCGTGCTTCTTGATCACTTCGGTGCCAGGACGCAGCCACAAGTGGAAGGTGTTGCCCAGAATGATTTCCGCGCCGGTCGCGGTGATGTCCCGCGGCAGCATGCCTTTGACGGTGCCGTAAGTACCCACCGGCATGAACGCCGGGGTCTCGACGGTACCGCGCGGGAAGGTCAAACGACCGCGACGAGCCTTGCCGTCAGTAGCAAGCAACTCAAACGACATACGACTTTGGCGACTCATTCTTTGTCCTCAGGGCCACGTGGTGCGGGATTACGGGTGATAAACATCGCATCACCGTAGCTGAAAAAGCGGTATTGATGCTCGACGGCGGCTTTATAAGCGGCCATGGCTTCGGGATAACCGGCGAACGCCGAAACCAGCATCAACAGCGTGGATTCGGGCAAATGAAAGTTGGTGACCAGGGCATCGACCACATGAAACGGCCGGCCCGGGTAGATAAAGATGTCTGTATCGCCACTGAACGGCTTGAGCACGCCATCGCGCGCGGCGCTTTCCAGGGAGCGCACGCTGGTGGTCCCCACGGCAATCACCCGACCACCGCGAGCGCGGCAAGCCGCGACGGCATCGACCACGCCCTGGCCGACTTCCAGCCATTCGCTGTGCATGTGGTGATCTTCGATCTTCTCGACCCGCACCGGCTGGAACGTGCCAGCACCCACGTGCAACGTCACGAACGCCGTCTCGACGCCCTTGGCGGCAATCGCCTCCATCAGCGGCTGATCGAAATGCAGCCCCGCCGTCGGCGCCGCCACCGCGCCCAAACGCTCGGCGTACACCGTCTGATAACGCTCGCGGTCCGAGCCTTCATCCGGGCGGTCTATATAAGGAGGCAACGGCATGTGCCCGACGCGATCGAGCAGCGGCAACACCTCTTCGGCAAAGCCCAACTCAAACAACGCATCGTGACGTGCCAGCATCTCGGCTTCGCCACCGCCGTCGATCAGGATCTTCGAACCCGGCTTCGGCGACTTGCTGGACCGCACATGGGCCAGCACGCGGTGACTGTCGAGCACCCGCTCCACCAGGATTTCCAGCTTGCCGCCGGAAGCCTTCTGGCCAAACAGCCGCGCCGGAATCACCCGGGTATTGTTGAACACCATCAAATCGCCCGGGCGCAAATGCTCAAGCAAATCAGTGAATTGACGGTGCGCCAGGGCGCCGCTGACCCCATCAAGGGTCAACAGGCGACTGTTGCGACGCTCGGCCAAAGGGTGGCGAGCAATCAGCGAATCAGGGAGTTCGAAAGTAAAGTCAGCAACGCGCATGATGGGGTTCGTCTAGCAGGGGCCGGAAGTCTAGCCGAAATAGTGAAAATTCTCTATGTACCTGATTGACCGACGGTAATCTCATCTCTATACTTCGCCGCCATTGAGCCCTGATGGCGGAATTGGTAGACGCGGCGGATTCAAAATCCGTTTTCGCAAGAAGTGGGAGTTCGAGTCTCCCTCGGGGCACCAAAATTAAGAAAGGTCTTGCTTTGCAAGGCCTTTTTTTTCGTCTGTAGAAAAGTGCCCTCACCCACCGCCGTCCTGAAGGAGCTGGCTCGCCAGCGATCTTTTGATCTTCGCATTCACGACCGGTACGACATTTCTCAAGGATTCACCCCATGGAACTGCTGCTGGAAACCGTCGCCCTGTTCTGCCTCAAGCTTGCTTATGAGACGGAGGATTCGAGTCCGATTCTTCGGGATGATCTGATGATGAGTGATTATGAGCGGGAGGTTTTTGGGTTGTTGGTGCGTCGGGGGGATGTTGAGGGGATTCAGGCGAAAGTGGATGAGTGTGTGGGGCTAGCACTGGAAGCCATCGGCGGTGTGGATACGGTTCTGGGGTGTGAGCTGCATAGGTTGGCGGCAGATTTCAGTGCTGCCCGGACCATGGAGCAGATTGATGCCCCGCTTATCGCCCTCAAGGGTTATCTAAAAGACATTCAATGAAGGCGGGCGACATAAAAAAGCGGTAGGGCCTGACAACTGGACCGACATTGGTGGCCACGCCCAATCCAATAGTAAATCTATCCCCATTTCCTTATTTCCTCTTTTTCTTTGGATGTCTCGTCCCGAAATAGGTTTACACCTGTTTCAGGACGAGGCCGGACAGAAATTGCTGGGATGCCTGCGCCCTCAGTGTAGAGGTTGTCACCAGCATCAGTTGCTAAGGCTATGGACCTACAACAAGTGTGAAACGAACCTTATTGAAATGAATGCTAGATGGCCCACGAGGAAAGGTCTTATGCGGATAGATTACCGAAGGACGTCCGTAACAATCCTCTCAGCTTTTCACTTTGATGGCGTCGAGCTGCCTCTAGCAGCTCGACGTTAAGATTCTCACGCGCCAGCTCTGCCGCCCAATCAGGCATATGTGTTACGGAGCCCAATGCATCGCGAGCTTCCGCAAGCAATGTTTCTGGCGAAACCGAGGTAAAAGCAAAAAGCATTGGTTCAAGGAATCGCTCAAGCACTGGCTTCATCGCTGTATCGCAATGACGAAACACATCCGCTAATCGCCGGATGGGGGCAGCATATGTGATGTTGCCGCTACGGTTCGCTACTTGAGGCGGAGCTATTGCACAAACCACTCCATCTACCACCTCTCCACCAGCGGTGGGATCAATTCCTCTGTGCACGATGCCGTTCCGAAGCTCACGAAGGTAACCGAGAACCTCCTCTCCTGAAAAATTGGCAACATGAAGACTATCCTTTATAGCCGATTCAAAGGATTCACCATGTGCTTCCTTCACCATGTCGGCTGCCGACAAAAGGTTCGTCACGTAAAGTGAATAATGCATTCGCATTTGGAAGCTATCAGCTGGAGGTCGGAACGCATTGATTTCAGTTGCAGACAATGCGGCGCTCTCAAGATGCCAAGTGACCGCGCTAACGAGTTCATCATTGATCATGGATATCCCTTTCGATTGATTCGGTTGCCTTGCGAGTCAGAAGATACTTCGTCCCGCGCGGGTAAACCAGTTTCCTAGCACCACGATTCTGCGCCAGATGAAATGCAAACTGCCCGAAAAAAGGGGACAGAAAAAAGGCGAAAAAGGGCACAGATTTATTTCCATTCACTCTGTTAAGAATTTCAAGCCCAAACGATTTCAGCAATGCACTTTTTTCAAGCAGACAACACAAACCTTGCTTCAAGCCTATGCAACAACTCAAACGTATTCAAAAAAGGAACATTCAGTTCCTTCCAAATATTGGGAATTATGAATTTTCGCTTAGCCTCGAAATTCAGCACTTCATGAGTAACGACTGTAGCCCCTGTAGTCATCGCTTTCGCAATCAACCAAGGGTCAGCACCCGCTAAAAATTCTTCCATAGCGCCTATTTTCATCTTAGGCGATTGGTCAGCCACAAGCCCCGCAACTTGCGCGAATGCCAGTTGCGTATCCTGATCGGTAGTGGAATGAAAGAAATCGGAATTGTCCTTCGCCCAACCCGCAAGATCGTCATGCCCTTTTGTTAACTCATCCATTACAGGTGCAATGCTAGCTAAAGCCAATGCTTTATTCTTAAGTAGTAACCATTGCCAAAATCCAGGACAGATAGCCATCCCGTAGTAACGGTTCTTTGCTTCGATCAGCGTGTTAGCGTCGAGTAAATGATTCATTCCGTAATCTTGTTGGCGAGAGTCCTTAATTTAGCAGGTTGCACGCCGAGCAAATTTCCCGCCTCGCGTAGCAGCATCCGGCCACTCATTGCTTCAGTCAGCACTGCCTTGCTTAGGCGAGGGCTGTTTTTCGCGGTGGCGTTACGGTAATAGTCACCCGCTCCACCTTTGTCATCCTGGAAAGCCTTGAGGATCATTCGATAGTAAGCGCTGTAATGCGTTTGGCTTATATAACCCAGATCCAACGCGCGGCGACCGATAGCTAATTTACTAATGTGAAACCGAGTGGCAAGCGGAGCTAAATTGTCTTCCCAGTTAACATCTGCGTTCCACAGGGCGCGGAACTGGGCTTCGGGAGCCAGAAATTCACCTGCAACTGCATTGCAGAATCTTTCCTCGTCTCGACCATTGGCGGTGTTTCCGTCAGACACGCCACTGCTGCCAATCCAGATATGGGCCAGTTCGTGAAGCAAAGTGAACAGCCGGGCGGTTGGGGCGTCGGAACTGTTGATGAATACAATGGGGGCGTAGGCATTACTGATGGCAAAGCCCCGAAACTCGCTAACTGCAAGTTTGCGATGAGTATTTCCTAGCGCAATGCCACTGCGCATAACCAAAATCCCAGCCGCTTCTGCTGCCTCGATCAAGGCACGGCTGTATTTGTCGTAATCCAAACGAGCAATGTCAGGGTTCACGCCGAGGATCCGACGGATATCGTCCACTACCTCTGCGACTTGAGATCGGCAATTGAAGCGACCCACAAATGCCAGCGGCTGATGCTCTTGGTGTTGCAGATACTCCAGGTACCAGTCCTGCTTACGTATGGAATCCCTGACGGTGTCCAACAGTTCCAGACTGGGACGTTGAGGCGCAATCCCACCGACGGTCCGCAGATCAGGTAAAGGCAGTTGTTCGACGGGCGGCTGCTGAAGAAACAGGAAGCCGAAAGGGACGTGAGCGAGACTCGCCCACTTTTGAGCCTGAAGGAATGTTGGCTTGGTCTCGCCAGCCTCCCATTCCTGTACTCGATCAGGTTTCACTGGCAGCTTTTTAGCAACCTGCTCAGTGGAGAGACCCGCACGCTCACGAGACCATGTGAGCAGACTTGGATTGACTAAGGCGGCTTGGCTCATAGGGTCGCAGGCAATTCAGATGGGGCCAGCAAACGTTCGAGAGCATCCTTGGCAGATGCTGCCGACTGACGCTGGTTCCAGTTATCTGGCATTGCCTTTCTCCTTGGCTGTTTAAGGTCGGGTTGCAGCGACTACAGATTAGTCGAGAAGCGGAGCTACCGACGGTGAGCGCGCGATTATGAGGTAAATTCGCAACGACCCGAAGCGCAAATATGTAACCCGTAGACAGATGGTATTGACCTGTTTCAATGCGTTTCATGACGCAAGTACATCTCTTTCCAGCCCGCCATCTCTTCATCACCCGAGTATCCGCGGTGACCGGCCACATAGTCCCCAGCACTCTCGAAGGTTGCAGGAAAAGGAACTGCACGATAACCTCCCACCGTCGCTGCCAATTCAGCGACCGGGTGTGGAAACCCGTGTAATTCAAGGCGCAACAGCGCCCCCATCACGTCTGCCGGCGCTTTTTTTATGCCTGCGGCGTGAGTTATGGCGGCTGTGCGTGGGACGTCTTCGGGCGTGCCGGTTTCCTTGATTCCCGGTTTTCCACCCTGCGCACAGCTGTCACCCATTCGTGTGGAAACGAATGCGGCAGCTTCACATATCAAGGAGTCTGATAATGCGCAGCATCAATCCGTACAAATTTTTGCTTTTCCCTCAACGCGACTCCCAGTTGCGTAATGCCCCACTGTCCACCCTCTCTCATCGCCTCTCCGTCATCGGAGGTGGCAAATGACCGATCAATCAGAGCTGAAAACCATAGGCCTAACTCCCGCCATCTACTGCGCGGACCAAGCCCTGTTCCACGTCACTCGCGGCGTTCCCCTCGGCGATGCGTTATCCATGGCTTCTGACTTTCTGTTTCTCGCGAAGAAGCTGAACGAAGATGCTGCCTACGCTAGAGACACCGACCGCCACGCCTGGGCCGCGCATTATTTGACGGCGATGAGTAAGGCGGTGGTTGATGATGCGGTGAAGGTGCTTACGCGGGGTCGGAGTTCTGCATCGACAGATAAGCGGTCGGCGGAGAAGCCTGAATCGTAGTGGCTGAACAATCGCGGGATGGTTTTGATGCCGGTCGGTGGCTGGTATGACGTTCTGGGGGAGTGAGCTGCTTGGGGTGGCGCCGGGCGCATTGGGATTGATGTTGTCTGGGCTGGCGCTATCCCGAGCAGGCTCACTCCTACAGGGGTTTTGTGTGCTGATTGGGGTTTGGGATTTGCCTCGAGGTTTTTGGGGCTTTTTATTATTCAGCCCAGGGTGAATGGCTTTTGGTTTACAGCGGGATAGACCAACGCATCTGCTCCCTGAATTGCCCACGGATCTGATGCTGTTTCTCACCTGTAATGCTTGCTATACATCACCCATCGACAGGCCCTCCGGGCATTAGGCCAGTGTGTGAACGCCTCGCGCCCCACTCATCTAGACTTAATGGATAGTCGTAGGCAGAACTGAACACGTCGCTTTGGTGCAGTTAAATCAATGGCAGCGTGGCAATCTGCCTTTTATGCCCTTTAAGAGGCGCGGCGAAGACCGCGTCGGGCACAACAAGATGCCCGCTCAGGGTGCCCTGGCCACCGGCCTGAAATTGCCACGATACCGTGACGTGGTGTGAGTGCCGCAGCCGACACTTTCGGACGACCGACGACCATCTGGTTTGTCCGTGACCGTGAGGATTGCTGAATGCCTGATGAGAGTTTGCACCTGCCTGTGGTCAACACCCTGCTGGAGCGCCACAAGGGCTCTCCGGGCGCACTGTTGCCCATCCTTCATGATATTCAGGAACGCATCGGTTACATCCCCGATGCGGCCATCCCCGAGATTGCCCACGCCCTCAATCAGAGTCAGGCGGAGATTCGCGGGGTGATCAGCTTTTACCATGACTTCCGTACCGCGCCGCCGGCCCGGCATATTCTGCGTCTGTGCCGGGCTGAGTCCTGCAAAAGCCGCGGTGCCGAGCAGCTTGCGGCGCAGTTGCGTGAACGTCTGCAACTGGATGATCACGGCAGCAGCGCCGATGGCAGCATCAGTTTGCGGCCGGTGTATTGCCTCGGAGCGTGTGCCTGCTCGCCCGCTCTGGAATTGGATGGCCGGGTGCATGCGCGGCTGAGTGCTGAGCGTCTGGATGCGCTGCTCGATGCTTGCAGGGAGGACGCTTGATGCCGGCTTTCTATCTGTCCCGTGATTCGCTGGCCCGTGCCGTGGGTGCCGAAGAGGTTGCGGAGGCCTTTATCATCCACGCCCAGGGACGCGTTGTGCCCCTGGAGTTGCAACGCACCAGCTCTCGCGGCCTGTATTGGCTGGAACCGCTGCTGGAAGTGGACAGCCCGCAAGGCCGAATCGGCTTCGGCCCGCTGACGGCTGATGATGTGCCGTCAGTGCTCGATGCCTTGCAAGTCGACCCGTCCGCACATCCACTGGCCCTAGGCCTGGTGGAAGAGTTGCCCTATCTGAAGACTCAACAACGCCTGCTGTTCGCCCGCGCCGGCATTACCCGGCCGCTGGATCTCGAAGATTACGTGGATCATGGCGGCTTCGAGGGTTTGAAAAGAGCCGTCACCCTCGGTGGTGAACGGGCTGCGACTGAGGTGTTCGATTCAGGCCTGCGAGGACGTGGCGGCGCGGCCTTCCCCGCCGGGATCAAATGGCGCACGGTGCGCGCCACCCAGGCTGCGCAAAAATACATTGTGTGCAACGCCGACGAAGGCGACTCCGGCACCTTCGCCGATCGCATGTTGATGGAAGGCGACCCGTTCCTGCTGATCGAAGGCATGGCCATTGCCGGCATCACCGTCGGTGCCACTTACGGCTACATCTATGTACGCTCGGAATATCCAGACGCCGTGGCCACACTGCGCCAGGCGCTGGACATCGCCCGGACCGCCGGTTACCTCGGCGCCAATGTCGGCGGCAGCGGTCAGGCTTTTGATATGGAAGTGCGGGTCGGTGCCGGCGCTTATATCTGCGGTGAGGAAACAGCGCTGCTGGACTCGCTCGAAGGCAAGCGCGGGATCGTCCGCGCCAAGCCACCGATCCCTGCGTTGAAGGGCCTGTTTGGTCTACCGACGCTGGTGCACAACGTACTGACTCTGGCCTCGGTGCCGCTGATTCTGGCTAAGGGTGCGCAGTTCTATCGCGATTACGGTATGGGCCGTTCCCTGGGCACCATGCCCTTTCAACTGGCGGGCAATATTCGTCACGGCGGCCTGGTGGAACGGGCTTTTGGCCTGACCCTGCGGGAACTGGTGGAAGACTACGGCGGCGGCACCGCCAGTGGCCGTCCGCTGAAGGCCGCGCAGGTTGGCGGCCCGCTCGGCGCCTGGGTGCCGCCTTCGCAGTTTGATACGCCGCTGGATTACGAGGCCTTCGCCGCCATCGGCGCGATGCTTGGTCACGGCGGTATCGTGGTGGCGGACGACAGCCTGGACATGGCCCACATGGCGCGTTTCGCCATGCAGTTCTGCGCCGAGGAATCCTGTGGCAAATGCACGCCCTGCCGCATCGGCTCGACCCGGGGCGTGGAGGTGATCGACCGTCTGCTGGCCGCACCTGATCAGAGCGGTCGCGATGCGCAGGTGATCATCCTCAAGGACCTGTGCGACACCCTGCAATACGGTTCGCTGTGCGCATTGGGCGGCATGGTTTCCTTTCCAGTCGCCAGCGCCCTCAAGCACTTCCCCGCCGACTTCGGTCTGCAAGCCTCGGAGGCCGAGCAATGATTACTCTCTTCGACCCGAAAACCGATATCGATCTGGGCACCCCGGCTTGCGACAGCGACGTGCAAGTCACGCTGAACATCGATGGCCGCAGCATCAGCGTGCCCGAAGGGACCTCGGTGATGCGCGCCGCCGCGCTGCTGGGCACCACCATTCCGAAACTGTGTGCCACCGACAGCCTGGAAGCCTTCGGCTCCTGCCGCATGTGCCTGGTGGAGATCGACGGCATGCGCGGCTATCCGGCGTCCTGCACCACGCCGGTCACTGAAGGCATGAGCGTGCACACGCAGACGCCGAAACTCGCGACCCTGCGCCGCAACGTCATGGAGTTGTACATCTCCGATCACCCGCTGGACTGCCTGACCTGCTCGGCCAACGGCAACTGCGAGCTGCAAACCGTGGCCGGCCAGGTCGGCCTGCGGGAAGTGCGTTATGGCTATGAAGGCGACAACCATCTGGCGGACGTGAAGGACACGTCCAACCCCTACTTCGATTACGACCCGAGCAAGTGCATCGTCTGCAACCGCTGCGTGCGCGCCTGCGAAGAAACCCAAGGCACCTTTGCCTTGACCATTACCGGGCGCGGTTTCGAATCCCGGGTCGCAGCGGCCGGTGGCGAGAATTTCCTCGACTCGGAATGCGTGTCTTGCGGCGCCTGTGTACAAGCTTGCCCGACCGCGACGCTGATGGAAAAAAGCGTGGTCGAACTGGGTCAGCCGGAACGCAGCGTGATCACCACCTGCGCCTATTGCGGCGTGGGCTGTTCGTTCCGCGCCGAGATGAAAGGCGACAAGTTGGTGCGCATGGTTCCGGACAAGAACGGTCAGGCCAACCACGGCCACTCCTGCGTCAAGGGCCGCTTTGCCTGGGGTTACGCGACTCACCCGGATCGCATCACCAAGCCAATGATCCGCAGCCACATCAACGACCCGTGGCAGGAAGTCAGCTGGGACGAAGCGGTGACCTACGCCGCCAGTGAATTCCGCCGGTTGCAGCAAAAGTACGGCCGCGACTCCATTGGTGGCATCACCTCCAGCCGCTGCACCAACGAAGAAACCTATCTGGTGCAGAAGCTGGTGCGCGCCGCCTTCGGCAACAACAACGTCGACACCTGTGCGCGGGTCTGCCACTCGCCGACCGGCTATGGCTTGAAACAAACCTTGGGCGAGTCCGCCGGCACCCAGAGTTTCGACTCGGTGATGCAGGCCGACGTGATCCTGGTGATGGGCGCCAACCCCAGCGACGCCCACCCGGTGTTCGCCTCCCAGCTCAAACGCCGATTGCGTGAAGGCGCGCGGCTGATCGTCATCGACCCACGGCGCATTGATCTGGTGGATTCGGTGCATGCCCGCGCCGAACTGCACCTGGCCCTGCGCCCGGGCACCAACGTCGCCATGCTCAACGCCTTGGCCCATATCATCGTGACCGAAGGTCTGCTCGATCAGGCCTTTATCGACGAACGTTGCGAAGGCAGCGATTTCGCCCGCTGGAGCGAATTCGTCAGCCGCGCGGAAAACGCGCCGGAAGTGCTTGGCGACATTTGCGGCGTAGACGCTGCCGACATCCGTGCCGCCGCCCGTCTGTACGCGGGCGCTGGCAATGCGGCGATCTACTACGGTTTGGGCATCACCGAGCACAGCCAGGGCAGCACCGCGGTCATGGGCATCGCCAACCTCGCCATGGCCACGGGCAACATCGGTCGCGAAGGCGTCGGCGTGAACCCGCTGCGCGGACAGAACAACGTGCAGGGCTCCTGCGATATGGGCTCCTTCCCCCACGAACTGCCCGGCTACCGGCACATCTCCAACGAGGTGGTAAGGACGCAGTTCGAACAGGCTTGGAACGTCACCTTGCAACCCGACCCGGGCCTGCGCATTCCCAATATGTTTGAGTCGGCCTTGGCCGGCACCTTCAAGGGTTTGTATTGCCAGGGCGAAGACATCGCCCAGAGCGACCCGAATACACAGCACGTCACCGCAGCCCTGTCGGCCATGGAATGTGTGGTGGTGCAGGACATTTTCCTCAACGAAACCGCCAGGTTCGCCCACGTGTTCCTGCCGGGCAGTTCGTTCCTGGAAAAAGACGGCACCTTCACCAACGCCGAGCGGCGCATCTCCCGGGTGCGCAAGGTGATGGAGCCTCTGGGCGGCAAGGCCGACTGGGAAGGCACCGTGGCCCTGGCCAATGCGCTGGGCTACCCGATGAACTACACGCATCCATCGCAAATCATGGATGAAATCGCCAGCCTGACGCCGACCTTCACCAACGTCAGCTACGCCGCACTGGACAGCCACGGCAGCCTGCAATGGCCGTGCAACGCCGCCGCGCCGGACGGCACGCCGACCATGCACATCGATCAATTTGTGCGCGGCAAAGGGCGCTTCATGCTCACCGGCTACGTGCCCACCGAGGAAAAGGTCAACAATCGTTATCCGCTGCTGCTGACCACCGGGCGCATCCTCAGCCAGTACAACGTCGGCGCCCAGACTCGGCGTACCGAAAACGTCGCCTGGCACGATGAAGACCGCCTGGAAATCCACCCGACTGACGCCGAGAGCCGTGGCATCAACGAAGGTGATTGGGTCGGCATCGGCAGCCGCGCCGGGCAGACCGTACTGCGTGCGCGGGTCACCGAACGGGTCGCCCCGGGCGTGGTGTACACCACGTTCCACTTCCCGGAATCGGGGGCCAACGTCATCACTACCGACAACTCCGACTGGGCCACCAACTGTCCGGAGTACAAGGTCACCGCCGTGGAAGTCAGTCGCGTCTACCACCCTTCCGAGTGGCAAAAACGCTACCAGGCCTTCAGCGACGAGCAGGACCGTCTGCTCAAGGATCGCCGTCAGGCCCGTGGCGCTAAAGCGGAGGTACGCCGATGAGTACGGAGAACCTGATCAAGATGGTCAACCAGATCGCCCTGTATTTCGCCACCGAACCGGACCAGCAACAGGCCGTGCTTGGTGTGCGTAATCATCTGCAGATGTACTGGACGCCCGGTATGCGCAAGGAGTTGCTGGCCTGGCAGACGGAGCATCAGGGGGCGGACTTGCATCCGCTGGCGCAGGCGGCGGTCAGTGGGGCGGGGTGGGAGGCTTAGGTTCACACAACCTCAAGATTGACCGAAAACCTGTGGGAGCGGGCTTGCTCGCGAATGCGGAGTGTCAGGCGACATTACAGTGACTGACACTCCGCTTTCGCGAGCAAGCCCGCTCCCACAGGGGGTGTGTGTTCAGAGCAGATGTTGGGAGATCAGCTTCGAGATCTCCACCATCGAAGTCCTGCCGGTGAACTCGAACTTCACCTTCCCCAACGACGAAAAATAAATTTCCAACTCGGAATCCAGGTCAAACGTCCCGGACGTTTCCACCGAATACGCCACGATGTTTTTATACGGCAACGAGGTAAAGTCTTTCTTGCTGCCGGTGAGGCCCTGGACGTTGACCGCGATGATCCGTTTGTTGGTAAACACCACGCCATCGCGCATGGATTTGTAGGAGTCGATCACCTGCTCCCCATCCAATAGCAGCGAAGTAACGCGTTCGGCGTATTCGTCGTTCTGCTTGAGTTTGAAGAAGCCTTTGTTGTTGAAATCAATCATCTGCCATTCCCTGTTTTCAAATGAACATCTAAGCCGGATGCACGGGCAACACCACCAACGCCTCCAACCCGCCCTTCGACCGATTGCGCAGTTTCAATTCCCCGCCATGCTCCAACACAATAGCCCGCGCCGCCGATAATCCTAACCCGACTCCCCCGGTACGTTTGTTACGCGATCCTTCCAGGCGAAAGAACGGCGTGAATACCTGTTCATGACTCGACTCGGGAATCCCCGGCCCACGATCCAGTACTTTGATCCGCACGTCCCCGGCAGCAGGTATCAGTTCAATAGCCGGCTCACTTGCGTACTTGATCGCGTTATCGAGCAGATTGGTCATCACCCGCTTAAGCCCCAACGGTCGCCCGAAATACACCAGTCGCAGCGGCCCGCTGAACGCGATGTCGACACCCTGATCCCGATAATCATCCAGCAACGTTTGCAGCAATTCCGCCAGATCAAACTGGGTCGCCGGCTCAAGCCGGGCATCATCCCGGAAGAACTCCAGCGCCGAATTGATCATCGCCTGCATTTCATCCACATCACGAAACAGCCGCTGCTGTTGCTCGCTGTCTTCAATGAATTCCCCGCGCAAACGCATCCGCGTCAGGGGTGCTCGCAGGTCGTGGGAGATGGCGGCGAGCATTTGGGTACGGTCGCGGATGAAGTGTTGCAGTTGGGCCTGCATGGCGTTGAACGCGAGGATCGCCTGACGAATTTCTTGGGGGCCGAGGGGTTCGATGGGCGGCGCGCGGAAGTCCACGCCGAAACGCCGGGCGCCGTCGGCGAAGTGTTGCAAAGGTGTGGCGAGGCGGCGGGTGGCGATCAGTGTGACGAGGGTGGTAGAGATGAGTACCAACAAGATGACGATCAGGTAGCGTGGCGTATCGTCGAGGCCCCAATTGCGCGAGTGTGCGGCGAACAACAGCCAGGAGGCGTCCGGCAACTCGATCAGCAGCGCGTAATGCCCGTCCGCCGAGTTTTCCGTCCAGTCGGCCGGCTCATAGACCTGGATACGACCGGCGAATTTAAGCAACGGTTGCAGGACGGTCGAGCCGACTTCCGAATCCAGATCCTCCACCGTCGGCAGATTGAGCTCGCGCCGATCAAGGTGCCAACTGACGGTGAAGCCGTCATCGCTGACGGATTGCGCCAGCTGGCTGCGCAGTGGTGCCGGGGCGGCCTGGATGATACGGGTGATGGCGGCCATTTTTTCCAGCAACCCGGTTTCGGTCAGCGGCGGGCGCGCCCACACGCCGGCCAGTTGGATAAACAGCCCGTTGAGCGCCAGTGAAATGAGCATCGCCAGAATGATCGTCAAAGCGATCCAGCGCGCCACCGTGTCCCGGCGAATCTGCTTCAGCCAGCTCATCGTCGGGTCACGCTGGGGGTGAACAGGTAGCCGCCATTACGCACGGTGCGAATCATCGCCGGACGTTTGCTGTCGGATTCGAGTTTGCGCCGCAGGCGGCTGACTTGCACATCGATGCTGCGATCGAACGCGTCATGGCAATGCCCGCGCGCCAGGTCCAGCAACCGCTCGCGGGTGAGGATGCGCTGGGGGTGTTCGACGAAGACCAGCAGCAAGTCGAACTCGCCGGCCGAGAGCGGGATCATCACGTTGTCTGGGGAGCGCAGTTCACGGCGCGTGACGTCCAGATGCCAGTCGGCGAAGTCGATCAGCGGCCGTGGGCGCTCCTGCACGACCGGGCGGCGCTCGTCCACGCGGCGCAACACGGCGCGCACTCGGGCCAGCAGCTCACGGGCGTCGAAGGGTTTGGTCAGGTAATCATCGGCGCCCAGCTCGAGCCCGACGACCCGATCACTGAGTTCGCCCATGGCGGTCAGCATGATCACAGGCATGGCGTAGCGAATCCGCAGTTGCTGACACAGGATCAGCCCGCTGTCCCCGGGCAACATCACGTCGAGAATGATCAGGTCTGGCGGCTGTCGCTCGATGGCCGCCCACAGCGACGCGCCGTCGGTGGCGACTTCGACGCTGTAGCCGTGCTGCACGAAGAATTTTTTTAGCAGATCGAGGACTTCAAGGTCGTCGTCCACAATTAAAAGGCTGTTCACCGAAGGTCACTTGAGGGAGCGAATGGAACCGCCATCTAAAACCATTCACAGCAGCGCGTCATATATTTCAATCCTGCAATAAAACGTCAGCGCCGCAATAAACCAGACATCTTTGCGCAAGGCTCGGGGTTCAGCATCTCGGCGAATTCCTCCCCGAGACTCGCGTCCATGTTGCCTTTCAAATGTGTTCCCTGGCTGGCCCGCAACACTTCGATCGCCATGTTCGCCGCAGGGCTGGCCGGTTGCAGCAGCCAACCGCCTTCGTCCGCCACCGTGACCTGCGCCGAAATCAGCTATTCGGTGTACGACCCGGTGGAACCGTTCAACCGCGGCATCTTCGCGTTCAATCGAGTGGTCGACGACTACGCTCTGGCGCCGGTCGCTCGTGGCTATCGTTACTTGCCGGACTTTTTCCAGACGGGTGTGCATAACTTTGTGGCGAACTTTGGCGAGCCGAAGGTCTTTATCAATGACCTGCTGCAAGGCAACCCGATGCGTTCGGTCAACACCTTTGGGCGTTTCGCGTTGAACACCACGGTCGGCGTGGTGGGCTTGATCGACGTTTCCGGCATGGCCGGCATCCCGCGTCACGACGCGGACTTTGGCCAGACGTTTGGCGTGTGGGGTATTGGCAACGGTCCGATCGTCGAGCTGCCAGTGTTCGGCACTTCAAACAGCCGCGACGCCGCCGGGCGAGTGCTGAGTTTTGTGGTCGACCCGCTCGGCAGCAACAGCGATACCGTGGACACGCTGTCCAACATCAACACGGTCGGCGGCATCGTCGATGGTCGAGCAGAAGCGTTACCGCTGACCGACAGCCTGCAAAAACTGCCGGATTACTACAGCGCCTTGCGCAACGTAGTCGCCGAGCATCGTGCTGCTTACGTGGCGGATGGCAAGCAAGGCTCAGCGCAAACAACCAAACCTCTATGCGAAGGAGCACCGGCCGATGGTTTCTGAAGGCAATAGTTTGACTCTGCAACAACGGGTGACCCAACACGACGCAGCCAATCTGCACTGCCGGGAAATCACCCTGCGCCTGTCACCGGACTGTCGCCAACTGGTGCTCAGCCGCTACGCCGAACACTACGGCCCGGCGGTGGTGCGCTGGATCGAGCGCAGTCATACGGTGTCGGTGAGCGAGTTGTTTCGCTGGCTCGTGGCCAATGGGGAAACCAGTGTCATGACAGCGGACAGCCTTTCACTGCCTTGATGTACCTTCGAGCCTTGATGGGTGTGGGTGATGCCGAATCGATCATCGCTTGTTACAGATTCAGCAGCAAGCCAGTGGCCATCAGATAAACCTGGGCGCTGGCTGCGCTATCATCGCGCGCTCTGTGCACCAAGAGTCTTGAACCTGCATGCCCATGTCTTCGCCATTCCCCGACGGCCATCGCTCTCTGCCACCGGTCCTCGCCGGCCCGCTGTTGCGGCGTCTGGAGCCCACGCGCCTGGTGCTCTGGCTGGTGGGAACCCGGGCCTTGTCGCTGACATTGCGCCTGCAAGGTGTCGGCGACATTCGCCTCGATGCCGGGCAATGCACGGTCATCCCGGTTGGCCATCATGCCTTCGTTCATCTGATCGATGTGCCGCTGACGACCGCCCTGCCCTGCGACACCCTGATCGACTATGACCTGCTGATTGATGACGCGATGGAAGGCATCGCCGACTGGGCGCCTCATCTGCTGTACGGCGAAGCCCGTTGCCCGAACTTTGTTTTGCGTTCGCGCATCGATCAGTTGCTGCACGGTTCCTGCCGTAAACCGCATCATCCGGCAGCCGACGGTTTGCTCTGCGTCGATCGCTTTTTAGCGACGGAGCATGCCGCGACAGAGCGCCCGGCCCTGCTGATGATGAGCGGCGACCAGGTGTACGCCGATGATGTCGCCGGCCCGATGTTGCGGGCGATTCATGCCCTGATCGAGCAACTGGGACTGTTCGAAGAACACCTCGACGGTGCGGTGGTCAGCGACAGCGCCAAACTCTACGAGCACCCCGCCAGTTACTACCATCGTGCGGATTTGTTGCCGGCGCTTGAGAGCAACAGAACCTTGCGCGAGCGATTTTTCGGCGGGGCGCGTAAGCCGATTTTCACCAGCAGCAGTGCCGACAACCATCTGGTGACGTTCGCCGAAGTCATGGCCATGTACCTGCTGGTCTGGTCGCCGACACCCTGGACGCTGATCGCGCCACAACCACCCGCGCTGACGCCCGAAAGACGCAAACGTTATGCCCTCGAACAAACGCGCATCGATGACTTCAAGGCAGGTCTTGGCGGTGTCGGGCGGGCGATGGCGCATCTGCCGTGCCTGATGATTTTCGACGACCATGACATCACCGATGACTGGAATCTTTCCGCGCAATGGGAGGAAACGGCCTACGGCCATCCGTTCTCCAAGCGCATCATCGGCAACGCGCTGCTCGCCTACATGCTGTGCCAGGGCTGGGGCAACAACCCGGATGCGTTCGGCGGCGTCCTGGAAAAAACCCGTTTGTTGAGTGCCACCGGGCACGACCATTATCTCGACTGCGACGTCCAGGACGACCTGATCGATGAACTGCTGCGTTTTCAACACTGGCATTACGTGTTGCCCACCACCCCGGCGCTGGTCGTCATCGACACCCGCACCCGACGCTGGCGCAGCGAGATGAACCTCAAGCAACCCTCTGGTCTGCTGGACTGGGAAGCGCTCAGCGAACTGCAACAGGAACTGCTGGATCATCCGTCGGCAATCATCGTTTCGCCCGCGCCGATCTTCGGCGTCAAACTGATCGAAACCGTACAAAAAGTGTTCAGCTGGTGCGGTTATCCGCTGCTGGTCGACGCGGAAAACTGGATGGCCCATCGCGGCGCGGCCCAGGTCATCCTGAACATTTTCCGACACTCGCGGACACCCGGTAACTACGTGGTGCTGTCGGGTGATGTGCATTATTCCTTCGTCTACGAAGTCCTGATCCGACACCGCAAGGCCGGCCCGCGAATCTGGCAGATCACCAGCAGCGGCATCAAAAACGAATTCCCGCCCGCGCTGCTCGAATGGTTCGACCGCCTCAACCGCTGGCTCTACTCACCGCGCTCGCCCCTGAACTGGCTGACCAAACGCCGACGCATGCGCATCATCCCGCACATCCCTGAACATGCTGAAGCGGGTGAGCGGCTGTGGAATTCGGCGGGAATCGGCCAAGTGTTCTTCAATGAGAAAGGACAACCCCAGGAAATTTATCAGCACAACTCAAACGGTGCGCCGAAGACGCGGATGATCGCGCCTGACAATGACGACTGAATGTGTGAGCCACCATGAACCTCACCCGAACCCTGATCATCGGCAACTCTGGCGCAGGCAAAAGTTGGCTGGCTAAACGCTTGGCCGAACGACTACACGTGCCGTGGACCGATCTCGATCGGGTTCACTGGACGTCAGATGAATGCAGCATCGCCCGCCCTCGCCCCGAAGCACTGGGCATGGCGCGAGTGCTGGCCGATGAAGAGTGCTGGGTGATCGAGGGTGTTTACGGCTGGATCGTCAGCGAAGTTATCCACCGCGCAACAGCGCTTGTCTGGCTGTGTGTTGACGACGAAAACTGCGTCGCCAATATTCGCCAGCGAGAAAACAGACCAGACAACGACGGGTTGCTGATAGCGTTGCTGGAATGGGCTGGCAGTTATCGTGCTCGCGAAGACTCCAGTGGGTTTTCCGCACACCGACAACTGTTCGAAGGATTCAGCGGTTCAAAGATCAAACTCATGGATCGAAGTGAAATCACGGCCTTCGTGAACCCCCTTTCCGACTCATCTCACAGCGTTTAACAAGGATTTGTATGTTTGCACGGAGCAAGTTGGTGCCCGAACTGATGGTCACCGACATCAAGAGAAGCCTGTATTTCTGGACTTCATTAGTCGGTTTCAAGATCGCCTACGAGCGTCCAGAAGCGGGTTTCGCCTACCTCGATAAAAACGGCGTGCAAATCATGCTGGAGCAATACGCACCGAACGAAGGCCAGTGGATGACAGGTGCATTGGAAGCGCCGTTTGGCCGGGGCATTAACTTTCAGATCACTGTTGATCTCGTCGAACCGATACTCAAGCGATTGGCAGAAGTTGAATGGCCCTTGTTCCGTCCCTGCGCCGAGGTCTGGTATCGCGCCGATGCGGTGGAAGTCGGGCAACGTGAGTTTTTGGTGCAGGATCCGGATGGGTATCTGCTTCGGCTGGTGGAAAGTTTGGGGGAGCGGGCGTTTTTGTCAGGCCGTTGAGGTCACCACGCACAAATCTGTAGCGCGACGCATGATCGTTCCCACGCTCTGCGTGGGAGTGCAGCCCCGGACGCTCCGCGTCCCAAAAGCGGACGCAGAGCGTCCATTGAGGCATTCCCACGCAGAGCGTGGGAACGATAACTCTCCTAGGCGGTGGTTAGAGCCCGACAAACCCCTCTGACAATCATCTCCACTTCCCGCTCATCAATCGTCAGCGGTGGCAGGAGGCGAATGGTTTTGCCCCGCGTCACATTGATCAGCAAGCCGTGATCCCGTGCGGCGATCAGGGTCAGGTCGCGGATCGGCTGCTTGAGTTCGATGCCGATCATCAACCCTTGGCCACGAATCGCCAGGACGTTCGAGTCGTCTGCCAGTTCGGCACGCAGTCTGGCCAGCAGACGTTCGCCCTGCAGTCTGGCGTTTTCCAGCAGGCCCTGTTCTTCGATGATGTCCAGCACTGTGCAGCCGATACGGCACGCCAGCGGGTTGCCGCCGAAGGTGCTGCCGTGGCTGCCGGGGGTGAACAGATCGGCGGCTTTGCCCCGGGCCAGGCAGGCGCCGATGGGAATGCCGTTGCCGAGGCCTTTGGCCAGGGTCATGACGTCCGGGACGATGCCTTCATGCTGGAAAGCGAACCACCGGCCGGTTCGACCGATGCCGGTCTGGATTTCGTCGAGCATCATCAGCCAGGCGCGCCGGTTGCACAGGTCGCGTACGGCTTTCAGGTAACCGGCAGGCGCCAACTGGACACCGCTTTCGCCCTGAATCGGTTCCATCAGAATCGCCACGATGCGCGGGCCATGAACCTGCTGCACCTTTTCCAGCGCATGGAGGTCGCCGAAGGGCACTTTAACGAAGTCGCCGGGCAACTCATTGAATCCCAAACGCACGGCCGGGCCGTCGCTGGCGGAAAGAGTGCCCAATGTCCGGCCGTGGAAGGCGTTTTCCATGACCACCACCAGCGGCCGTTCGACGCCTTTGTGCCAGCCGTAAAGCCGCGCGAGTTTCAGTGCGGTTTCATTAGCTTCGGCACCGGAGTTGTTGAAGAACGCCCGCTCCATGCCCGCCAACTTCGTCAGTTTCTTCGCCAACCGTTGCTGCCAGTCGATGCTGTAGAGATTGGAGGTGTGCAGCAGCAGTCCGGCCTGCTCGCTGATCGCCGACACAATTTTGGGGTGAGAGTGGCCAACATTGGTCACCGCCACGCCCGCCACCGCATCCAGATACTCACGACCCGCCTGATCCCAAAGTCGAGTGCCCAGGCCTTTGCTGAAACTCAGGGCCAGAGGTTGGTAAGTGGTCATCAGGCAGGCGGCGGTCATGACATCAAGCTCCATCAATTGTCGGTGTTTTTGCAGTATGGTTAGCCACCTGAGCTGGATAAACGCTGTAACACTTCAATCATCTTAAAGCCGAGCTTGATAATGGATCTATTCCAGGCAATGACGGTTTACGTAAGGGTGGTGGAAGCCGGCAGCATGACTGCGGCCGCACAGCAGTGCGAAATGTCCACGACCATGGTCGGCAACCACCTTCGCGCGCTGGAGCAACGTCTGGGTGTGCGCTTGTTGAACCGTACGACGCGGCGCCAGCGACTGACGGAATTCGGCTCGGCTTATTACCAGCGCTGTCTGGAGGTGCTGGGATTGGTGGCCGATTCCGAACGCTTGGCTGAACAGAGCCAGGACACGCCGAGCGGGATCTTGCGCATCACTGCTCCGCTGACCTTCGGCACTGAAAAGCTCGCACCAGCGCTTAGCGAGTTCACCCTGCGTTACCCGCAAGTCAAACTGGACGTGGTGCTCACCAATGGGCGACCCGATCTTCTCGAGAACGGCCTCGACGTGGCGTTTCGCTTGGGCGCGATTGAACCGTCCAACCTGATCGCCCGTCCGCTCATCGACTACACGCTGACCATGTGCGCCTCGAAGGACTATCTGGCACGCCGAGGCACACCGGAAAAACCCGAAGACCTGCAACATCATGACTGCTTGTCGTTTGCCTATCCGGTTGGCGATGACTGGCAATCCGTGGAAAAACATTGGCGCCTGAGCGGGCCGGAAGGCGAAGTGATGGTGGCCGTCAGAGGCCCGATGCTGATCAACAGTTCGGCCGGGCTGCATCAGGCTGCTCGAACCGGGATGGGCGTCGTGATGTTGCCCGACGCGTTGATCGAGCAGGATTTGCTGGACGAAAAACTGGTGGCGTTGATGCAGAACTATCAACTGCCGAGCCGGTCGATGCACCTGGTGTACGCCCAGGATCGCTACCGCTTACCGAAATTGCGTCACTTCGTCGACTTCGCCATGCAGTTGTGGGCCAAGCACTAGCGGGGGCTACACGCCATGCACTAATCTCCTCGACTGAAGGGTCACTTTGATATCAGTGCAGGGAGAGCGGTGATGGGTGAAGCATCGAATATCGAGCCGTTGAAATTCAATGTGTCGGATTTGAACGAGGACATGCTGCACACCATTCTGGAACTGGTCAGTGACGGCATTTGGGACTGGAACGCCAACACCGGGTTCGTCTACCGCAATCCCGGGTGGTATGAAATGCTCGGCTACGAAGTTCACTCCCTGGACAACACCGTGTTTACCTGGGAAAACGTGATTCACCCCGACGATTACCCGCGGGTGATGACGGTGTTTGATGATTACCTGAATCAACGAGTGCCGGGCTATCAAGCCGAGTATCGCTGCCGCAAGAAGGACGGCAGTTATACCTGGATCGAAGATCGCGGCTACGTGCTGGCTCGCAATGTCGACGGATCGGTGGCGCGGATGGTCGGCGCGCACCGCAGTATCGAAGACAAGAAACGCCTCTTCGAAGAGATGGAACGGCGCAATCAATCCCTTGAAGCCATCGTCGAAGAACGTACCCGTGAATTGTCGCGGGTCAATCAGCAGCTGCAAATTCAACTCGAAGAAAACCGCAAACTGGCGGAAACCGATGCGCTGACGTCGATCGCCAATCGCTATCGTCTGGAAAAAGCCCTGCCCCAGGAGTGCGACCGTTCCCAGCGCTTTCGGCAGCCGCTGTCACTGATCGCCATGGACATCGATGACTTCAAGAACATCAACGATTACTACGGCCATGCTTTGGGAGATGCGACGTTGATTCAGGTCGTCGAGAGCGTGGAACGCTGCGTGCGCGAAGGCGATCTATTGGCGCGTTGGGGCGGTGACGAGTTCATCCTCATCCTGCCCAATACTTCGCTGGTCAACGCCAGATCCATCGCCGAAAAAATCCGCCATGGCCTGTCGAGTCTGCCGCCTGTGGGAGAGTTTCAGGTGACCATGAGTTTTGGCGTGGTCCAGCGCTTTGAAGAAGAGCAACAGACGGGTTTTCTGGCCAGGGCGGATCAGGCGCTGTATCGGTCGAAGATTGCGGGCAAAAATGTGATTTCGGGATGAGTACCGTCCTGCATGTCCGCGATGTACTGGCCTCGGAAGTGGAATCCGTACGGCTTTTTCTTGAGCAGAACGGATGGGCTCACCGCCTGGGAACAACTCAACATTTTGCGCAGTTGATCGCCAATTCCCAACGTACTGCGCTTGCCGTGAAGAACGCCCACATCGTCGGGTTTGCCCGAGGCATCACCGACGGTCTGTCCAACGGTTACCTGTCGATGGTTGTCGTGGCCGGGCAGCATCGGCGAGCAGGCGTTGGTCGGGCACTGGTCGAGCATGTCATGGGCGAGAACACTGACATCACCTGGGTTCTGCGCGCGGGACGCGAAGGCGCTTCAGAATTCTTCTCGCGCCTGGGCTTTGAAACGTCAAGCATCGCGATGGAGCGCCCACGCAGTCGATAGACAAACCGCGCTTCACATCCCCGCCTTCACCAGCACAGGTTTCTCCTGATATCGATCCGGGTACAGCTGCTTGAGTGCCGCAACTTTCGGCAGGTCGTTGATCACGATGTACGGATACGTCGGGTGCTCGGTCTGGAAGTCCTGATGTTCCTCCTCCGCCGGGTAGAAACCGTTGTAGGTTTCCAGCTTGGTCACAATGGGCTTGTTGAACGAACGGGCGGCGTCGAGTTGAACTCCAGTGGCGTCAGCATTGAGCTTTGAACCTGATGCTGAGGCGAGAAAACGCTGATGACTGCCACGACATCCCTGTACATCGGCTGCGCCGGATGGAACCTGCCCCGCGAACAGTGGAAGGCATTTCCCGACGCAGGCACTCACCTGCAACGGTATGCGGCACAGTTGACGTGCGCGGAAATCAACAGCTCGTTTTATCGGCCTCACCGCCCGGCAACCTATACACGATGGGCCGAGAGTGTGCCGGAGGGCTTTCGGTTTTCAGTCAAAGTCCCGAAGCAGATCACCCACGAAGCTCGCTTGCTGAACTGTGAAACGTTGATCGATGACTTTATCGAGCAATGCTCCCATCTGGGCCAGAAGCTTGGGTGCCTGCTGATCCAGATCCCGCCCTCTTTATCCTTCGAAGTCAAAACTGCCGAAGCCTTCTTCAACACACTCCGTTCGCACTACAGAGGCTATGCGGTGTTTGAACCGAGGCATGTCAGCTGGCAAACGCCTGAGGCGCAAGCGCTACTGATTGAGCATCGAATCGGCCAAGTGGCAGCCGATCCTTCGCCCCTACCCAATGGCGATTTACCAGGTGCCTGGCAGGGCATCCGCTACTACCGATTACACGGATCACCGCGAATCTACTACTCAAGTTACGAAATGCCATGGCTTGGGGAACTGGCTCAAAAGTTACAAACCCACGCCGACGACACTCCCACCTGGTGCATCTTCGACAACACCGCCAGTGGCGCGGCGACGACCAATGCGCTGGAACTTCAGCGAATGACATCTCCACGCCAAAAATGATGACCAACCGCCTGTTCATCCGTGACAACTCAGGTCAGGTCCAATAGATTAGGCGGCCTGAAAAGGCTTCGTGCTTTCTCGCCTAAACCCAAGTTAAAAGAAGTAGTGAAATTTCAATGTCCGATTCCAATACCGCTGAATCCGTAGTCACCTTGTCGTCCAAAGCGGAATACGAAAACTCCATCAATCTTTCACAGCATGTGCCACAGGCCAAGACCATCAGCGAGATGGTCCTGGACGCTTTTCAATCCACTCGGGAAAGCGACCAGCTCCGCGAGCTGCGCGTCGCGATTCGCCAGGCCCACGATAGCTTCGATGACGATAAAGCCTATGAACTGATGGGCGAACTCAAACAACTGAAAGACGCCGAAGCGTCCGACATTGCCGCGCTTGAAGACCTGAGCAGCAAGTTCCCGATCAGCCGTATTCTTTCCAGCTTCAAGGACGACCCGGCCTTTCAGGAAATCGTCTATGGCTTGGCATTGAAGGTGCTGAACCAGACTCACCAGGCCATCAGCAACCCGAGCACCGGCAAGAGCAAAGTGGCTCGCGCCAAGAAAGACCTCGAAGTGTTCACCATCAGCAAGGATGGCGTGAGCGTCACGCTGCCGCTGCGCACGCCACGTTCGAGCCTGAATGTTGATCGCAAAGCGCTGGAGTTCCTCGGCTTCACGTTCGTCGGCGAAGGTGAGGACGCGGCGATTGAAAACGAGACGTTCCTGGACAACACCGGGGCCGAACAAGCGGTCAACCGCAAGAACATCATCACCGCACTTCAGCAGCAAACCGCGTTCGACGGCTACAGCATCGCCGCGCAGTAACACGATCGACCTGAAGCCCCGCCCGTGAAGCGTAATGCTGTTCACTTAATCGCGGGCACTCATTTGTGGCGAGGGGATTCATCGAAACGTCGCACCGCCCCGTTCGGCTGCGAAGCAGTCGTAAATCCACACAACTCGGTCTGTCCGAACGGGCGCAGGGGGCCGCTTCGCAGCCCAACGGGGATGAATCCCCTCGCCACAGGTTCTCGCTCGACTGATGATTGTCTTAAGTGAACAGCATTACGCCCGTGAAGCGGGGTTTTTTATTGCCCGAAAGACTTACCGCGCTGACGGATACAGGGCCGCGATCATATCCACTTCGATCGGGGCGTTCTTCGGCAGCTGATAAACCCCGACGGTCGTTCGGGTGTGTTTACCTGCCTCACCCAACACATGCGTGAAGACGTCAGACGCGCCGTTGGCCACGTCACTGAGGTCCACAAAATCGAAAGTGGATTTCACATAGACCGTGATGCGCAGCAGTGCCTTGACGTTATCCAGTGACCCGATGGCCTCTCGGATCAATGCAAGTCCGCGTATCGCGCTGATGCCAGCCGCCTCTTGAGCGTCGGCCAGATTAAGCTCCAGCCCCACCCGTCCGGGGTACTGGACTTTGCCGTTCATCCGCGGCACCAGCCCGCTGACATACAGCTCATCATCGTGCCGAATCAGCGGCGCGTAATGCCCGCCGGCAGAGTTCTCGTCGTAGATATCAAAGCCGAGTTCTTTTGCCATCGCGAGGAAGCGTTCGTCGCGACTCATTTGATTACTCATTAACTGAACCCTCTTAATCAATCATGCATACGCGCAGATGATGGTAGAGACAGACGCTTGCTTTGATCAGAGCAAGTTCGTATAGAATCCAGCGAACTTTACTGCCAGGGAGACCAGTAAAATGCAGCGCGCCGTCATCGCCGCCATCGAGTTCCAGCCTGGAGTGCCGCTGGTACAGCAGATCGTCGATCAGTTGTCTTTGGCCATCAGCCAGGGCGGCCTGCCTCACGGGGCCAAGTTGCCACCGATTCGCGAGCTATCCGAGTTGATGAACGTGGGTAAATCCACGGTGGTCGACGCGCTCGACCGATTGCGGGCCAAAGGACTGGTGGTCTCACGCCAAGGCTCGGGGCATTACATTCACCGCCCAAGCACCCAACCCCACAGTGCGGCCGGCCCCAACCTGCAGCCCCAAGACACGCTCAGTCGGGTCCGCCGCAAATTGCTGCAGGACAACGGCGCGCTGCGCCCCGGCTGCGGATTTCTGCCCGCCTCGTGGCTGCCCGCCGACGACTTGCTCAAAGCCGTGCGCGGCACCCTTCGCGCGACCGCGCTACGGATGGGCGAATACGGAGAGGTCGGTGGTTACCTCCCGCTGCGCGAGGCGTTGCAGGTCAAGCTGGCGACCGTCGGCATCGAGGTGCCGGTTGAGCAGATCATCACCACCGCCAATACCGTGCAGGCCATCGACCTGCTGATGCGTCTGTTGATAAAACCGGGTGACACGGTGCTGCTCGACGACCCGTGCTACTTCAACATGCACACCAACCTGGCGTTGCACGGCGCCAAGGTCATCACCATTGCCCGCGATTGCGACGGTCTGAATCTGGAAACGTTCGAACAATTGCTGATTGCCCATCGCCCCGTGCTGTACATGACCAACAGCACCCTGCACAACCCGACCGGGCACTCGTTCTCCTCAGCCCAGGTTTATCGCCTGCTGGAGCTGAGCCACCGCTATGGCGTGCACATCCTCGAAGATGACTTGTACGGCGACATCCAGCAAAGGCGCACTCCGCGCCTGGCCGCGAGCGGTCTGGACCATGTCAGTTACGTGTCCGGGTTCTCCAAGACCCTGACCGCCAACAGCCGGGTCAGCTATACCGCGTTATCACCGCAACTGGCCGCACGAATGATCACCTTGAAGCTGGCCTGCGGTGGCGTCACCTCGGAACTGGCGGAGCAGATCACCTGCACCATGCTCAGCAATGGCAGCTACGCCAAACACACCCGGCGCACGGTTGATCGTCTGTATGAATCGAGCAGTCGCGTGACGAGATGGCTGGTAGAGGCTGGATGCTCGGTGTCATCGATACCGGGTGAAGGGTTGTTTATCTGGACGCGGTTGCCGGATGGCCTGCATGCCGAAACGCTGGCTATCAAAGGCCTCGAAAGCGACCTCGTCCTTGCCCCCGGCACCTTGCTGAGTAAAGCCGCCGATGCCAGCAGCTTCCTGCGCTTCAACGTCGCGCACAGTGATAGCCCGCAGGTGCGCGAGCGGTTCTTTCGACTGCTCGATCGCTGAGTTTTTCTGATTCACCGCGGTGCGGCCATCGCGAGCAGGCTCACTCCCACAGGGGTTCAGCGTCGTACTCAGAATCTGAGGCTACTCCGATCAAAATGTGGGAGCGAGCCTGCTCGCGATTGGGGCAACACGGTCCACCAGAAAGCCCCCCAACAAAAAGCCCCGCCTCTTCTCTCGAAGGGCGGGGCTTTTCTTTACAGCATCCGACGCTTAAGGCGCGTACGTCAGCAACAGCTCCGTCGGCACTTTGAAGTCCAGGGACATCATCACGCTCAACGCGGTAATGGTGAAGATCGAGAACACGAACAGCTTGCGTGCCCAGACCGTGTCATCCACTGCCTTGTAACCGGTCCAGGCCATGTACAACCAGTACATGCCCATGGCCGCGGCGACGGCGAGGTAGCTCATGCCGGCGTAGCCGCTGAAGGTCAGCATCAAGGTCGCCACGAGGAAGGCCAGGATGTAGAGCAGGATGTGCTTCTTGGCCACTTGAATCCCGCGCTTCACTGGCAACACCGGAATCGATGCGGCCAGGTAATCGTTGAAGCGGAAGATCGCGATGGCGTAGGAATGCGGCATCTGCCACAGGCTGAACATCACCAGCAACGTCAGTGCGGCCATGTCGAAGCTGTTGGTCACAGCGACGTAACCGATCACTGGCGGCATGGCGCCCGACAGGCTGCCCACCAGCGTGCCGTGAACCGACTTGCGCTTGAGGTACAGGCTGTAGAAGCCGACGTAGATGACGAAACCGATCACCGCGAACATCGCGGCCAGCGGATTCGCCACCTTGTACAACAACGCAACGCCGGCAACACCAAGGACGGTCGCGAAAATCAGCGCCAGTTTCAGGGAGATCAAGCCCTGGACCAGCACCCGATTCTTGGTGCGTTCCATCTTCAGGTCGATGTCGCGGTCGATGCAGTTGTTGAACACGCAACCGGAAGCCACTACCAGGGATGTGCCGATCATTGCTGCCAGGAAAATGGCCAGATCGACATGCCCTTTCGAGGCCAGGAAAAATCCGCCTGCCACTGAAAGCACGTTACCGAAAATGATCCCCGGTTTGGTGATTTGGATAAAGTGCTTCAAGGACATTCGGACTTACCTCACTTCGCCATCATGTTGGTGTGGATGCTGAACATGATCCACAGCGACAGGCCAACCAGCAGGACAATCACGATCGCGGCGAAAACAAACGCAACCACGTTGTTACGCTGCGCGGCGGAACGGTCCAGGTGGAGGAAGTACACCAGGTGCACCAGCACCTGGATAACGGCGAAAGCCAGTACGATCCACAGAGTCAGCGACTTCGGCAGCGACGGGTACATCACCAGGCCGAAAGGAATGACGGTCAGGATCACCGACAGAATGAAACCGATAGCGTAAGACTTGACGCTGCCGTGGCCGGCGTCGTGGCTATCGTGGGAATGAGCGTTAGCCATTTACATAGTCCCCATCAGATAAACAACGGTGAATACGCAGATCCACACCACGTCCAGGAAGTGCCAGAACAGGCTCAGGCAGCTCAGACGTGTCTTGTTGGTCGCCGTCAGGCCGTTTTTCTGCACCTGATACATCATGATCGCCATCCAGATCAGACCGCTGGTCACGTGCAGACCGTGGGTGCCGACCAGGGTGAAGAACCCGGACAGGAAGCCGCTGCGGCTAGGGCCGTAGCCCTCGGAGATCAGTACGTGGAACTCGTTGATCTCCATGCCGATGAAGCCGGCGCCGAACAGGAAGGTCATGCCCAGCCAACCCAGCACCTGGTTCTTCTTGCCCTTGAACAACGCCAGCATGGCGAAGCCGTAGGTGATCGAACTGAACAACAGCAGAGCGGTTTCGCCCAGCACGTAGGGCAGCTCGAAGATGTCGTGGCCCGACGGGCCACCCGCTACGTTGTTAACCAGTACCGCGTACACCGCGAAGATCGACGCAAACAGAATGCAGTCGGTCATCAGGTAGAGCCAGAAACCGAATACGGTCATCTCGCCCGAGTCGTGGTGATGGTCATCGTGCCCATGTCCATCGACATGGGTGTGTCCAGCATTGGTCACTAAGTTCGACATGGTTTAAGCCTGTTCCAACGAGGTTTCAACACGGGTGGCGGTGGCTGGAACTTTCCCGGCCGCTACCAGACGCTTGTGCTGCTCGGCTTCGATGCGTTCGATTGTCTCGACCGGCACCATGTAGCCTTGGTCATCACGTGCAGCGTGGATCACGAAGTAGACCACGGTGCCAACCAGGCCAACGATGGCCAGCCACCAGATGTGCCAGATCATCGCGAAACCGAACACGGTCAACAGAGCCCCCATGACCACACCGGTCGCGGTGTTGTTTGGCATGTGGATCGGTTCGTACCGGCTAGGCGCCTGGTACGCGGTACCGTTTTCCTTGGCTTCAGTGAACGGGTCGATGGTTTCGGCTTTTGGCAGCACAGCGAAGTTGTAGAACGGTGGTGGCGACGAGGTCGACCATTCCAGCGTGTGCGCATTCCACGGGTCGCCGTGTTCGCACATGTTTTCTGGCTTGTTGCGATCACGCACGCTCACGTAGAGCTGGATCAGCTGGCAAGCGATACCCACAGCGATCATCACCGCACCGAACATGGCCACGTACAGGTAAGGCACCCACTCAGGATTGGTGGTGGCGTTCAGACGACGGGTCATGCCCATGAAGCCCAGTGCATAGAGCGGCATGAACGCGACGAAGAAGCCCGAGATCCAGAACCAGAACGCTGCCTTGCCCCAACCTTCGTGCAGCTTGAAGCCGAACGCTTTAGGGAAGTAGAACGCGAAGCCTGCGATGTAACCAAATACCGCGCCGCCGATGATCACGTTGTGGAAGTGAGCGATCACGAACAGGCTGTTGTGCAGAACGAAGTCAGCACCCGGGATGGCCAGCAGTACGCCGGTCATGCCGCCGATGGCGAAGGTCACCATGAAGCCCAGGGTCCACAGAACCTGGCTGGTGAAACGCAGACGGCCTTGGTAAATGGTAAACAGCCAGTTGAATAGCTTCACCCCCGTCGGGATCGAAATCAGCATCGTCGCCAGACCGAAGAAGGCGTTGACGCTGGCACCCGAACCCATGGTGAAGAAGTGGTGCAGCCAGACCATGAAGCCCAGGATCGAGATCGCACCCGATGCGTAGACCATCGAGTGGTGGCCGAACAGACGCTTGCCAGTGAAGGTCGAGATGACTTCGGAGAAGATCCCGAATGCCGGCAGAATCAGGATGTACACCTCGGGGTGACCCCAGGCCCAGAACAGGTTGACGTACATCATCGGATTGCCACCAAGTTCATTGGTGAAAATGTGGAAATCCATGTAACGGTCAAGCGTCAGCAGTGCCAGGGTAGCGGTCAGGATCGGGAACGAAGCCACGATCAAAACGTTGGCCCAGGTGCAGGTCCAAGTGAAGATCGGCATGTCCATCAGCTTCATGCCAGGGGTACGCATCTTCAGCACGGTGGCCAGGAAGTTGACCCCCGTCAGCGTCGTACCCAACCCGGATAGCTGTAGCGCCCAGATGTAGTAATCCATCCCCACGCCCGGACTGTATTGCAGGCCCGACAGCGGCGGATAGGCAACCCAACCGGTCTTGGCGAATTCGCCGACGCCCAGGGACAGGTTGATCAGCACCACGCCCGATACCAGCAGCCAGAAGCTCAAGGAGTTCAGGAACGGATAGGCAACGTCACGCGCGCCGATCTGCAGCGGCACTGCAAGGTTCATCAGGCCGGTGAAGAATGGCATCGCCATGAAGATGATCATGATCACACCGTGAGCGGTGAAGATCTGGTCATAGTGTTCAGGTGGCAGGTAGCCAGGCGAACCCTCGGTGGCCATGGCCAACTGGGTACGCATCATGATGGCGTCGGCAAAACCGCGCAGCAGCATGACCATGGCGACGATGATGTACATCACGCCGATTTTCTTGTGGTCGACCGAGGTCAGCCACTCGGTCCACAGGTAGGTCCACTTCTTGAAGTAAGTGATCCCCGCGAACAGCGCCAGACCACCGAGCGCGATCATGGCGATGGTTATCATCACGATCGGTTCGTGGAACGGGACCGCTTCCCAACTTAATTTACCAAACATCGTTTACTCCTCTGCCCCGGCAGCTGAATGCGAGTTCATGTCCATTCCTTGCGTAGCGGCCACTTCTTTCTCTTTCTTCTCGTGCTTGACCTTCGGACCCGGTTTCATGCCTTCGTACTTGTCGACGATGATCTGGAACAGGTTCGGAGTGACCGAGGAGTAGAGCTCGACTGGGTTGTTCTGGCTCGGCTTGGAAAGGGCTGCGTATTCAGCTTCTTCAAGCTGTTTAGGTGCCTTTTTGACTTCACTTACCCAGGCGTCGAAATCTTCCTGGGAAGTTGCGATAGCCTTGAATTTCATGCCAGTGAAACCAGCGCCGCTGTAGTTGGCGGAGATACCGTCCATTTCAGCGTTCTGGTTGGCGATCAGGTGCAGTTTGGTCTGCATGCCGGCCATCGCGTAGATCTGGCCACCCAGGGCCGGGATGAAGAACGAGTTCATCACGGAGTCCGAAGTCACCTTGAAGTTGATCGGCGTGTGCGCCGGGAACACGATCTTGTTGACGGTGGCGATGCCTTGCTCCGGATAGATGAACATCCACTTCCAGTCCAGCGCGACCACTTCAATGGTGATCGGCTTGACGTCGGACTCCAGCGGCTTGTAAGGATCCAGCGCGTGGGTCGATTTGTAGGTGATGTAACCCAGGGCAATGATGATCAGTACCGGGATCGTCCACACTGCGATTTCGATCTTGGTGGAGTGCGACCACTTCGGTGTGTAGACGGCATCCTGGTTGGACGCGCGATATTTCCAGGCGAACAGGAAGGTCATGACGATGACCGGTACCACGACCAGAAGCATCAGCAGCGTTGCGGTGATGATCAGGTTTCGCTCATCCAGGCCAACCTGGCCCTTGGGATCGAGCAAGGTCATGTTGCAGCCTGACAGCAACAACGTGCCGAGCAGCGGCAATAAGCCTAGTAGCCTGGGGTACCTGTTTTTACTCATCTCACGACCTCTAAAGCAGCTTGCGCAATGCAGTTGGGTTTTGATCGCCAACACTTCACCCTGCCAAGGGTTGGCATTTTTCTTGGATTGAATAAGGGCTGCCCGTCGCGCGTCAGACGCTGTTCGACAAATCCTGGGCTAGCGGTAAGTTCTTATTCGAATTCGTGGTCAAAGGCCTTGTTACAGACCAATTCCATTTGGTGCGGAAAGTTGGAAGGCTCCGACACCGGGGAGTCGCACGAAGCGTTCAAGCTCCTCGACGCCCTGTTTTCCTGCTCAAGGTGAGCAGTGCCGGAATTCAGTGCGGGCGATTGTAGATATGTAACGATTCATAAACCATGTCTCATCCCGAAATAAATTTTATCCATTCCAGCAACAATCATTAACGGTTTTTGCAAAAGTGCGGCATCTTATCGAAATTCATTCTCAACAAAAACACCAAAATTTGTAGGTCTACCGAGCGCAGTTCAGACAGCTATTAGTGCTCAAGCAGGGACTTCGACGCTGCCCTAGCCCCTATGAAGCAAGGGCTCTGGCGATTCGCCAGCCCCTGTTAAAACTGCCTGCTTGCGCGCGATAGCCTTGAAATCGGAAGTCGCCCGAATAGACCAATTTCGTTGCCTGGCTATGCACCGATCCAGCCCCGTGAAATGCCTTGCGACAGTCACGCTGTGACAACATGTCGCACATGTTTCGCACCCATTCTTGTCGGGCATCAAGGTCTTTTACCTGTGGACTGAAATGCAAAACGCCCCGGCCTTCTCAACGAAGGCCGGGGCGTTTCAGGTTTCACTCAACGGTAAGGCGAATAGCCTCAGCGCAGCGCCTTGCGGTTACGCGAAGTGAGCAGCGGCACCAGCACCACGATCAGCACGAACGCCAACAGCGCCCACTGCGCCAGCGACAAGCCGAGGATCGGCGGGTACGGCGTGGAGCAGAAGCCATCGACCTGGAAGCCCAGCGGGAAGATCTTCGCCAGCGGCAGGCCATCCACAATCGGTTGCAACACATCAACGCCACAGCTGACCGCCGGGTAGAACTGGGTGTAGACGTGATGCCCGGCCACCGCGACGCCGGCCAGTGCGCAAATCACCACCAGGCTTTCCAGCACCGTGATGCTGCGACGGGTGCGCATCGCCGCGCCAATGAAGGCAAACAGCGCAACCAGCAACAACGCATAGCGTTGCAGGATGCACAGCGGGCACGGTGCCTCGCCCAGCGCAATTTGCATGTACAACGCGCCACCGATCAGCGCCAGACAGATGACGCCCAGCAACACCAGATAGCGCCGTTCACGTCCCAACCGCATCGTTTCCTCGCTCATCGCGTTTCCCTTGTAAAGATCGATTGCCCGGAAGTCTACACGCAGGCTCCAACCTTTGAGAGCCCGGCGCGTACCGGTGATGATCGGGGAATAGACGATAAACCCGTTAAGGAGGGATTAACCTTCGAAGGATTTTTACGAATGAAGGCCGTGGTGCTCGCGATGAAGGCGACTCGGTCTGTCCTGATAGAGATCGTTCCCACGCTCTGCGTGGGAATGCAGCAAGGGACGCTCTGCGTCCCAAGAGCAGACGCGGAGCGTCTGGGGAGGCATTCCCACGCAGAGCGTGGGAACGATCAGGGAGAGAGGCTTATTCCAACGCCGAAGCCGGCCCGAAGAACTCGTAACGGCTCTGCTTCTCCGGTACACCCAACGCCTTCAGGTGACGCTTGATCGCCGCCATAAACCCTTTCGGCCCCAGGAAGTAAGCGTCCAGATCGCGCTGCTCTGGCAACCATTCACCCAGCTGCTCGCGGCTCAACAACCCGACCTGGTGCGCTGCCGGACTCACGCCGTCATCTTCGGCGTAGCAATAGAAGCGTTTGAGTTGCGGGTGACGCTCGGCCAAACCATCGATCCAGTCGCGGAAGGCGTGAACGCTGCCGTTGCGTGCGCAGTGGATAAAGTGCACCGGCCGCTCGGTCGCCAACGCCGCTTCCAGCATCGCCAGCGTCGGGGTGATGCCCACGCCGCCACTGATCAGCACCAACGGTTTGTCGCTGGCGGTCAGGGTGAACTCGCCCGATGGCGGGAACAGTTGAATGCTTGAGCCGACATGCAGCTGATCGTGCAAGTGGTTAGAAGCGCGGCCACCGGTTTCACGTTTGACGCTGATGCGGTACTGGCCCTTGTTGGGCAAGGCCGACAACGAATAGTTACGGCGAATCTCTTCGCCATCGAGGATCAGTTTCATGCCGATGTACTGGCCCGGTTCAGCGGCCAGAATCGCGCCTTTGTCGGCAGGTTCGAAGTAGAACGAGGTGATTTCCGCGCTTTCCTCGACCTTGGCCGCGACGATGAATTCCCGCGCCCCGCGCCAGCCGCCGGGGGCCTGTTCCTTCTGATCGTAGATGCTGGTTTCGGCGCCAATCAGGATCTCGGCCAATTGACCGTAGGCCGCGCCCCAGGCGCTCATCACTTCAGGAGTGGCGATTTCGTCGCCCAGCACTTCGGAGATGGCGCGCAGCAGGCACCTGCCGACAATCGGGTAGTGTTCTGGAAGGATTTGCAGGGCCACGTGTTTGTTGATGATCTTGGCCACCAGATCGCCCAACTGGTCGAGCTGGTCGATGTGGCGGGCGTACATCAATACGCCGTTGGCAAGGGCGCGTGGCTGGTCACCGCTGGCCTGGTGGGCCTGGTTGAACAGCGGGCGGACTTCCGGGTATTCGGAGAGCATCATGCGGTAGAAGTGAGTGATCAGCGCTTCGCCACCGCTTTCCAGCAGCGGCACGGTGGATTTGACGATGGCACGGTCTTGAACGCTAAGCATAAAGTGACTCCTGGGCTACTTTAGTTACTAACTGATTGCCCTATGCGTATCACTTTCCATGCCAATAATTTAAGCGTTTAAAATCAACAACTTATGAACAGAGTAGTCATATCGACCCAGACTGACTTATAGTCATACCGACTACACGGAGTCACTATGACTGCAAAATCATTGCTCACCGCCTTACTGCCGCTGGTCTCTGACCTGTCCCGCGAACTCCCCGAAGGCGAGCGTTATCGGCGCCTGCTCGAAGCCATGCGCGCCCTGCTCCCCTGCGATGCCGCCGCCCTCCTGCGCCTTGATGGCGAATGGCTGGTGCCGCTCGCCGTCGACGGGTTGAGCACCGACACCCTCGGCCGACGCTTCAAAGTCAGCGAACACCCGCGCTTCGAAGCCTTACTCAGCAGCCACGGCCCGACACGGTTCGCCGCCGACAGCGACTTGCCCGACCCGTACGACGGACTGGTCGACGGCCTCGACGATCACCTGGAAGTCCACGACTGCATGGGCTGTCCGTTGTTTATCGACGAACGTCCGTGGGGCCTGCTGACCCTCGACGCCCTCGATCCAGAACAATTTGAACCCATCGAACTGGACGCCCTGGAAGCCTTCGCCAGCCTTGCGGCGGCGACCGTCAACGCCGCCGAGCGCATCGAACGCCTGGCCAATCGCGCCGAAGACGAACATCAGCGCGCCGAGGTCTACCGTCAGGCCAGCGGCCAGCAGAACCGCGAGATGATCGGCCAGAGCAAGGCGCATAAACGCTTGGTGGAAGAGATCAGTCTGGTGGGCGGCAGCGACCTGACCGTGCTGATCACCGGTGAAACCGGGGTTGGCAAGGAATTGGTGGCGCAGGCGATACACGCGGCCTCACCTCGGGCGGATAAACCGATCATCAGCCTCAACTGCGCCGCCCTGCCGGACACGCTGGTGGAAAGCGAATTGTTCGGTCATGTGCGCGGCGCCTTCACCGGCGCCACGAACGATCGGCGTGGCAAGTTCGAACTGGCCAATGGCGGTACGCTGTTTCTCGATGAAGTCGGTGAATTGTCGCTGACTGTGCAAGCCAAGTTGTTGCGGGTGCTGCAAAGCGGTCAGTTGCAGCGCTTGGGATCCGATAAAGAACATCAGGTGGACGTGCGCCTGATCGCGGCGACCAACCGCGACCTGGCCGAAGAAGTGCGCAGCGGCCGCTACCGCGCCGACTTCTATCATCGCCTGAGTGTTTACCCGCTGTTGGTGCCGGCCCTGCGTGATCGCGGGCGGGACGTGTTGCTGCTCAGCGGTTACTTCCTGGAACAGAACCGCTCGCGGATGGGCCTTAACAGCCTGCGACTGAACAGCGATGCACAGGCGGCATTGCTGGCGTATGGTTGGCCGGGGAATGTGCGGGAGCTGGAGCATTTGATCGGTCGCAGCGCGTTGAAGGCGCTGGGTAACTGCAAGGAACGACCGAAGATTCTCAGCTTGAGTGCGGCGGATCTGGACTTGCCCAATGGCAGCGTTGAAAACGCCCCCACTGAGCAGCCGGCTGCCAGTCCCGTCGCGTTGGTCGCTGGAGATTTGCGTGAGGCGACCGAAAATTATCAGCGACAATTGATCAGCACTTGCCTGGAACGGCATCACGACAACTGGGCGAGCGCGGCGCGTGAGCTAGGCCTGGACCGGGCGAATCTCGGGCGGATGGCCAAGCGGTTGGGCATGAAATAACGCAATCGTAATGACCTGCACAATCCCTGTGGCGAGGGGGTTTACCCCCGTTCGGCCGCGAAGCGGTCGTAAAACTGACGATGTGGTTCCATCGGAAAAAAAGCGAGGAGCGCTTCGCACTCCAACGGGGGTAAACCCCCTCGCCACAGGTTGGTGTTTTGCCACAAAAGTCCGTAATGGACCAATGGGCGGGGAATGTCCCTAAAGCCTGCCCCCAACAAGTCGATAACCCGGCATCAATAGCTTTTGGCGACTTTTTACTCGCCCATCACCTTTTTCCACAGAAGGTTTTTATGTCCTCCACCAAAGCCCGCGCAGACTCACTTTCGCTTCTGCTGTTTACCTTGCGCAGCGGCAAGCTGATGGCAATCAACCTGCTGAAAGTCAGCGAAATCATCCCCTGCCCGCCGCTGACCAAGCTGCCGGAGTCGCACCCCCACGTCAAAGGCATCGCCACCCTGCGCGGCGCCTCGCTGTCGGTGATCGACCTCAGCCGCGCCATCGGCGAGCGGCCGCTTGAAGACCCGAACGGTGGCTGCCTGATCGTCACCGACGTCAGCCGCTCCAAGCAGGGCCTGCACGTTCAGGCCGTAAGCAAGATCGTCCACTGCCTGACCACCGACATCCGCCCGCCGCCCTTCGGCTCCGGTGGCGTGCGCTCGTACATCACCGGCGTGACCTCGGTCGACGGCACCCTGGTGCAAGTGCTGGACATCGAAAAGGTCATCCACGGCATCGCCCCGGCGCAGATCGAAACGGCCCCGACCGAACTGAGCATGGAAGACGCCGACGTGCTGGGCAACGCACGGATTCTGGTGGTCGATGACAGTCAGGTCGCGCTGCAGCAATCGGTGTACACCCTGCGCAACCTCGGCCTGCAATGCCACACCGCCCGCAGCGCCAAGGAAGCCATCGACTGCCTGCTGGATCTGCAAGGTACGGCGCAGCAGATCAACCTGATCGTCTCGGACATCGAAATGTCGGAGATGGACGGCTACGCCTTTACCCGCACCCTTCGCGAGACGCCGGACTTCTCTCACCTTTACGTGCTGCTGCACACGTCTCTGGACAGCGCGATGAACAGCGAGAAAGCGCGACTCGCCGGGGCCAACGCGGTGCTGACCAAGTTCTCCTCACCGGAACTGACCCGATGCCTGATCGAGGCGGCCAAAGCCGTCGCTGAACAAGGTCACTGAGTCTTGGCCGAGGCATTTTGCTTTCTGATGCGGCGCAACCTCGCTGAGGCTGTACCCGCGATCACTTGGCCTCAGGGGATAGACCTCGTCCAATACCGCCCCGAACTGGCTGAAGCTGTTCATCGTTTGATGGAACTGGGTTATCGAGAAGGTGGCGGTCGTGTGCCGGCACTGGATGCCTGGCAACAGCGGTTTGAGACCGATCCTGAATACGATCCGAGCCTGTGTTTTATCGCACTGGATGGCGAAGGCATCATCGGCGTTTGCCAGTGCTGGACCAGTGCGTACATCAAGAACCTGGTGGTGCATCCTCGGGCTCAGGGCGTTGGGCTTGGCCGTGCGTTGCTGCTGCATGCGTTCAAAGTGTTTCGGGAACGCCGGGAAGGCTTTGTGGATTTGAAGGTATTGGAAGACAACCTTCGGGCGCAGCGGCTGTATGAAAGCGCCGGGATGTATTTGGTCCGCAGGGAGCCGGTTCCAGTCTGATACACCGCCTTCGCGAGCAAGCCCGCTCCCACATTTTGATCGCATTCCCCAGACATGACTCGATCGAATGTGGGAGCGGGCTTGCTCGCGAAGGGGCCGACACATTCACCCTCAAACCATCAGGCATACTCCACCCCTCGGCGAACTCAATGCCCAAGGATGCCTGACCCATGAAAGCCGCAACCCTGACCCTCCTCTGCCTCACCGCCCTCGCCACCCAGGCCCACGCCACGAGCCCCGACGCCTGGGCCGCCTACGACAAAGCCGTGCTCGCCAGCTGCACCAAAGCCAGTGGCCTGAAAAACGCCAAAGCCGTCGGCACCGCCGCTCAATTCGACGACCGGGTCGGCTACACCGCACTCCTGCTGCAAGGCCAATACCCGCAAAAACACATGAAAGGCCAGCAAGGCACCGAGTTGTGTCTCTACAACAAAAAAACCAAAACCGCCTACGTCACCGAATGGGACTCCATCCGCCCCACCGCCAAAGCTCAGTGACTGGCGCATAACTTGCTTCGAAACGCGCCTTTGCGGTGTCTTTCTGGCGCCGCTTCATGCCCTCGGAAGCGACCGATCGCTCAATGAATACGACATTCTCCTGCGTAGGTTGCGGCAAATGCTGCAACGATCACCACGTGCCCCTGACCCTGGCCGAAGCCCGTATGTGGGCGGCTGATGGCGGTCAGGTGATCGTGTTGGTGGAAGGTTTCCTTGGCAACGGCCTGGGCCTGCCCGTGCAGCAACGCGAACACGCCGAACGCCGTTCAGTGGTGGTTCGAAGCGGCACGTCCGAGGCGTACGTGGCGATCACCTTCGCCGCCTACAACGTCGGCCCCTGCCGGAATCTTGACGAAGACAACCTCTGCCGCATCTACGAACGCCGACCGCTGGTGTGCCGCATCTACCCGATGGAAATCAATCCACACATCCCGCTGAACCCAGCGATCAAGGAATGCCCGCCCGAATCATGGGAACAAGGGCCGGACTTGATCATCGGTGGCGAACTGGTGGATCAGGAACTCGCGGGATTGATCCAACGCTCACGTCAGGCGGATCGCGATGACATCCAGACCAAGGATGCGATTTGTGGGTTGTTGGGGATTCGTACTACAGCGTTGAAGGGGGATGGGTTTACGGCTTATCTGCCGGATATGAATGCGTTTGCCACGGTCGTTGATCAGCTTGCCGGACAGCCGCTGACGGACTCAGGCAGTGATTGGCAGTTTCATGTGTCGGGGGAAGACATTGCCGGGCAAGTGCAGGCAGCCGGGGCGCAAGTGGCGACTGAAGCGCCGGTGAACTATGCATTTATATCGTTGCGGGCGGCTTGATCCAGAAGAGATGTCGCCTGTTATGGCCTCATCGTCGGAACGCCGCCCGGAGCAGGCTCGCTCCCACAGTGGATCTTCGGCGTACACAAAATCTGTGTGCTATGGAGATCAACTGTAGGAGCGAGCCTGCTCCGGGCGGCGTTCCGACGATGACGGTAGATCAGGCACCGCAAAAATAGAAACTCAGCGCTTACCCATCGAACGACGAGTACCAGGAGGCGCCGCCCCAGGCGTCTTGGTATGGCCATTCTTCGCGCCATTCTTGTACCAAGGCTGGCTGGCGTTCTTCGCGGCGGCCAAATCACCCGGTTTAAACGGGAACTTGAACGCCGGGATCGCGGCTTTGGCTTCGCTGTCTGCGCTGGAGTCGACGCTGTCTGGCAGGTCTGCCTGGTCGTCGCTCAAAGCGTCGGCAACCGGCGGTTGTGTCGGGGAAGTCATGAAAGCTCCGGGTGATGCAAAAGAGTCGGGCCCGGTCAGCGAGCCGCGAAAGGCGGCAGTATACCTGTGTCCAGAGCCGCAAGCTCCACACCGCAAGCGAGTCCGTCGGGTTTTGTGCCAACTGACACACCCAATCGCGAGCACCCCCCCGCACCCGTAGGAGCGAGGCTTGCCCGCGAAGAACGATAACGCGGTCAACCTGACCGAACACTACCTACGCCGGAAGCTCAACCCTGTCCAACACCCGATTCACCGCCAGCTCCGCCAGCATGATGACCTGCTGAATCGCCAACACCGTATGGCGCTGCGGCCCCTCCAGACTCGTCGCAAAATCACTGCTCATCACACTCGCCGACGCCAAAGACTCACAGGCATGGGCCAATAGGCTTTCTGAATCAATATCGGGAGCCACCATAAACATGGTGCTGGGGCGGCGGGGTTTGGCGGTGTATGGCTCGGGTGGATCGAGGTAGTAATCGAGAGCGCGTTTTATCGCTTCGCGGTCTTTGATGAGCGCTTCGGTCGGAGTGACCTCGTCGCGGGGAGTGGTGGTGTCGATGGGTGGATCGGGGATTAACTTATCCATGCAAACTCCTACTGAAATGGGTACCACCATTCGCCGGATCTCACGCGGCGAAGAGGTGGCAGCTATGTGCAGTGTGAGATCACCGGTAGTAGGCACCCGGCCAGACCGAAGTCTGCCCGCACACAGCCGCCATAACGCATTTACAGGCAGCGGATAAGCTGGCGCCAATTATGGTGGCATTGGCGCTAGATGCATACTAGTAGCCGGGGATCTCACTCCCGGTCGCTGAGTTTTCAGCGACAGCCAAAGGTTAGAGAACACGCGTCCTACCCGGCAACCTGAAAAATGCGTGGGAAAACGCTGTGTTTTTTACACATGGTTCAACACAAAAATGGAACGCGGAGCGTCCCGGGCGGCATTCCCACGCGGAACGTGGGATCGATCAGTGCGTCACTGTTGCTTTTAGCGCAACAGTCCTTTCATGAATCCGCTCTTTTTCCCCTCTCCAATCCCCCTTATCTTTGCCCGCACCAAACAGCACTTGCCAAGCAAGAAGGTTTTAAAGATGTCCAACACTATGGGTATTGCCAGCGCTTTCGTTTTGTCCACTTTGTTCCTGTCTCCCTTTGCCATGGCTGAAGAGTCTCAGACTTTCGTCGCGCAAAATGCCGCGCGTGCCGCCGCATACGAACAGTATCAGAGCGAAATGACGGCCAAGGCTCAGGACGCTGCGCAAACCCCTCAAGCGTCCACGTCTGCGACCCAGCCACGGGTTGAGAAAGACAGCTGATCCCTCGTATCCGCTCCGTTTCCCTCGACACTTTTCATCGGCTCTTCCCTTTGAAAAGTTGTCTTCAAAGCCGCTGCTATCAGCGGCTTTTTTTCGTTGTGGTTTAAAGCCCGTTGAGTTCGTCTTCCCTTACAAGAAACATCCTGTACTTCAAATAATGAAGTGCTGATAAACCCCAAGGAGCTTTACCGAAAGTGCGTTTCCCTCTCAGATTCAGCCCGCTGTTCATTGCAATCGCTGCAACGATGACCGCCAACGCCCACGCCGACGACGAATCCAGCCACGAAGGTTTTGTGGAAGGTTCGAGCCTCAACCTTAATGCGCGCAACTACTACCTGAACCGTAACCGTCTGCAGCAGACGGACGACAACATCGAATGGGGTCAGGGTTTCCTTGGCATTTTCGAATCGGGATTCACCCAGGGCATCGTCGGGTTCGGCGTTGATGCCCACGCCATGCTCGGGCTCAAGCTCGACGGTGGTGGCGGCACGGATGGCTCGAGCATCCTGCCGATCAGCGATGGCGACGGCAAAGCGCCGGGGTCGTTCTCGACGGCGGGCGGCACCCTGAAAATGCGCGCCTTTGATACCGAGTTGAAGGCCGGCGACCTGTTCCTCGCCAACCCGGTGATTGCGGGCGGCGAGACCCGCATGCTGCCGCAGACCTTTCGTGGCGTGAGCCTGACCAACCACAGCGTCGACGGTTTGCTGATCGAAGGTGGCCAGGCGAGTTTCACCAAGCCGTACAACCAGAGTGGTCACACCCGCATCGGCACTTCCTACGGCAGCCTCGCAGACGGTGACGACAGTCAGCACCTGAACTGGGCCGGCGTGGCCTGGAGCGGTCTGCCGGGGCTGACCAGCAGCCTGTACGCGTCCGAGCTCAAGGACATCTGGAACCAGTACTACTACGACCTGGATTACACCTACGCGCTGAACGATCTGGTGAGCCTCAACCCGGGCCTGCACTTCTATCACACGCAAGACACCGGCGATGCACTGCTGGGCAACATCGACAACAACACCTACAGCCTGCATTTCACCGTCGGCGTGGGCAATCACAGCGTTACCGCGGCGTATCAGCGGGTCAACGGCAACACGCCGTTCGACTACATCAGCCAGGGCGACAGCGTCTTTCTCGACAATTCCCAGCAGTATTCAGACTTCAACGGCCCGAACGAGCGCTCGTGGAAACTCAAGTACGCCTACGACTTTGCTGGCCTCGGCCTGCCCGGCCTGACCTCAGCGGTGTCGTACTCCCGAGGTGAACTGGACCTGACCAAAGTCGATCCAGACAGCCGCGGTTACGCCTCGTGGTACAGCGCCGACGGCAAAAAAGCCAAGCATTGGGAACGCGACATCGATCTCAAGTACGTGGTCCAGGGCGGGAAGGTCAAGGATCTGGCGGTGCGTCTGCAATGGGCCACCAACCGTGGCGGCAATGGCTACGGCGCGCTGGATCAGGACACCGATGAATACCGGGTGATCGTCGACTACCCGCTCAATGTCTTCTAAGCTTGAATAAACATAAGGCCAGCACGTTTTGCTGGCCTTTTGTTTATCAGGGATTTATACAGGCGCCCTGAACGCAAACGGCTCCCGGAATTCTGCCCGATGCTTGCAACCGTACTTTCATAACGCCTTATCAGCAGAAGCCAGAGCCATGAGTGTGAGCAACACAAATCCTCACGATCCGATCCGTTCGACCCGGTCGGAGCGGCTTCTGGTTCTCGGCAGTTTGCTGCTGGTGATCGCGATTCTGAGCATTGTCGCGTTCCTGCTGGTGCGCGAACGCGCCAACGCAGAACTGTCTGCCACACGCTCGGCGTCCAACATCGTGCAATTGATCGACGCCGACGTGCTGCGCAATGTCGAACTCTATGACCTGTCCTTGCTCGGCCTGATCGCGGCCTCGCAGCGAGAAGACCTCAAGCTCGTTTCCCCCGCCATCCGCCATCTGGCCTTGTTTGACCGCGCCACTGCCGCGCCGTACAAGGGCGACATTTTGTTGCTGGACAACAAGGGCAACGTGATCGCCGACTCAGCCTCGGTGGAGCCCAGAACGGGCAATTATGCCGACCGTGAATACTTTCAGTCCCACGTGAACAATCGCGACCCGAACATGTTCATCAGCCGTCCTTTCCGCTCCAGGCTGGCTGAACATGAATGGCGCATCAGCTTCAGTCGCCGGGTCAGCGGCTCGCAGGGCGAATTCCTCGGCGTGGCCGAAGCCGCCATGCGCTTGAGTTACTTCGATCAATTGTTCAACAGCTTGAGCATCGGTCGTGACAGCTCGGTCAACCTGATCAGCTCGGACGGGATTCTTCTGGCCCAGGAACCCCGTCTGGCCGAAGAACTGGTGGGCAAAGACTTCGGCAACCGCCCCAACTTCCAGCGCATCGTCAAGGAAGGCGACGGCAGCTTCACCAGTGTTTCAAGTCGCTACAAGGACGAACGCCTGTACACGTTTTCCAAGGTGGGCAACTTGCCGTTGATTGTCATCGTTGCTCTCTCCAGCGATGAAGTGTTTGCGTCGTGGAAACGCACGGCGGTGGTGGTCAGCGTTGCGACCATTGCGCTGTGCATCAGCCTGCTTTGGCTGACCTGGCTGTTCTGCCGTGAACTGCGCCTGCGCCACAACGCCGAGCAGGAGTTGGCACAATTGGCGGCCACCGATGCCTTGACCGGCCTGGCCAACCGCCGAACGCTGGATCAGGCCCTACGCCATGAATGGTTTCGCGCCCAACGGTCGGGCCAGCCGTTGTCGCTGCTGATGATCGACGCCGATCACTTCAAGGCGTTCAACGACCGCCATGGCCATCAGGCCGGCGACGAAGCGCTGCGCGCGTTGGCCAACGTCATCACCGCCCACGTCCGACGACCGGCGGACCTGGCCGCTCGTTACGGTGGTGAGGAGTTTTCGGTGATCCTGGCGGAAACCGATAGCGCAGGGGCGCGGCAGATTGCTGAATACATCCGCAAGGCTGTCGAAGAGTTGCCTTTGGTCGAGGGTGCCGATTTGCCGATGACTGTCAGTATCGGGATCAGTACCTGGACGACAGCGACGGATATCAGCCTGGAGAGTTTGCTGTTTGCGGCGGACAAGGCGTTGTATCAGGCGAAGGAAGGTGGGCGGAATCGGGTAGTGGCTTCTGCCTGAAATCTTTGGTGTCACTGCTGCCCTCTTCGCGGGCAAGCCTCGCTCCTACACGACTGCGTTGCACCAACTTCCGTGGTCGCCTCGTACCTGTAGGAGCGAGGCTTGCCCGCGAAGGGGCCAGCCCTGACGCCAAAAAAACCGGGCATAAAAAAAGGCCACCCGAAGGCAGCCTTTAAAAACTAGAGAGGTTTTTTTACTTACACGGCCGCAACGGGACGCATGTAAGAGATCGGTGCAGTGCTGGCGTCTTCGAAAGTCACGACTTCCCAAGCATCTGTCTGCTCAATCAACTTGCGCAGCAGCTGGTTGTTCAATGCATGTCCGGACTTGAAGCCCTTGAACTCACCAATCAGGCTATTGCCCAGCAGGTAGAGATCACCAATTGCATCGAGGATCTTGTGCTTCACGAATTCGTCTTCATAGCGAAGGCCGTCTTCGTTCAGTACACCATCCGCGTCGACCACAATAGCGTTTTCAACGCTGCCGCCGAGTGCGAGGTTGTGCTTGCGCAGGTACTCGATGTCACTCATGAAACCAAAGGTACGGGCGCGGCTGACTTCTTTTACGAACGAAGTGCTGGAAAAATCCACGCTTGCACTTTGAGTGCGGTTACGGAAAACCGGGTGATCGAAATCGATCTCGAAGCTCACCTTGAAGCCTTCGAAAGGGACGAAAGTGGCGCGCTTGTCGCCATCTTCTACTGTCACTTCCCGCAGGATCCGGATGAACTTCTTCGGTGCGTCCTGTTCTTCCAGGCCGGCCGATTGAATCAGGAATACGAAAGGTCCAGCGCTACCATCCATGATCGGGACTTCGGACGCGGAGAGCTCGACGTAGGCGTTATCGATGCCCAGGCCAGCCATGGCCGAGAGCAAGTGCTCTACCGTGTCCACTTTGACGTCACCGTTAACCAGCGTGGTGGACATAGTGGTTTCGCCAACGTTTTCCGCGCGGGCAGGAATCTGCACCACAGGGTCGAGGTCAGCGCGACAAAACACAATGCCAGTGTCGACAGGCGCAGGCTTGAGGGTCAGGTAGACCTTCTCACCGGAGTGCAGGCCTACACCTGTGGCACGGATAATATTTTTCAGTGTGCGTTGTTTAATCATGGCTTGGGCCGCTTCAGCGCAAATTGCGAACTGGTATCAACAAAGGCTGGCGATGATAGCAGACCACGCCTTTGCTGAACACCAATCACCTTCATAGCCCTGATACATTCCATCAATCAGCCTGACGACGCAGGAAAGCCGGGATGTCCAGGTAATCCAGATCATCTTGCGGATTCATCTTCGCGGCAGTCGCAGCACCGGCCTGAGCCTGGTTGCGCATGACGGTCGGACGGTCCAGGTCACGGTAGTTTACCGCCGGTTGTTCCTGACGAGCGGGCGCCGATTGTTGCGGCTGGGAGGCCATGGAAGTGTGAACGGTGTTGTCGATGACCTTAACAGGCTTCTCGATTTTCGCGCCCAGACCAGTGGCAACCACAGTCACGTGCAACTCGTCGCGCATGTCCGGATCGATAACGGTACCGACCTTGACCATCGCGTGCTCGGAAGCGAAGGCTTCGATGATGCTACCCACGTCGGAGTACTCACCCAGGGACAGGTCAGGACCGGCGGTGATGTTCACCAGGATGCCGCGTGCACCTTGCAGGTTCACGTCTTCGAGCAACGGGTTGCGAATGGCCGCTTCGGTGGCCTCACGTGCACGGTTCGGACCGCTGGCGCAGCCAGTGCCCATCATCGCCATACCCATTTCGCTCATCACGGTCCGTACGTCGGCAAAGTCGACGTTGATCATGCCTGGACGCTTGATGATGTCGGAGATACCGCGAACGGCACCGGCCAATACATCGTCGGCCTTGGCGAATGCGGACAGCAGGCTTGCGTCCTTGCCAAGGATGGTCAGCAGCTTCTCGTTGGGAATGGTGATCAACGAGTCGACGCTTTCAGACAGCAGACGGATACCCTCGTCGGCGATCTGCATGCGCTTGCGGCCTTCGAACGGGAACGGACGGGTCACCACCGCAACGGTGAGAATCCCCATTTCCTTGGCCACTTCAGCAATGATCGGCGCAGCACCGGTACCGGTACCACCGCCCATGCCAGTGGTGATGAACACCATATTGGTGCCCTGCAGGACTTCGGCAATGCGCTCACGATCTTCGAGAGCGGCCTGACGACCTACTTCAGGGTTGGCGCCGGCGCCCAGACCTTTGGTCACGCCGGTGCCCAGTTGCAGGATGGTCCGCGCGCCGATACTTTTCAGCGCCTGGGCATCAGTGTTGGCGCAGATGAATTCAACGCCTTCAATGTTGCTCTTGACCATATGATTGACGGCGTTGCCGCCACCTCCGCCAACACCGATAACTTTAATTACCGGACTTGCGGGGACGTTGTCTACGAGTTCGAACATTTTCCCTCTCCTTTCATTTCTCTAGTTTTTTCGCCTACTGCCTGTATCTACAACGGTACTGCGGTAAATCTTTAGAAGTTGCCTTGTACCCAGCTCTTGAAGCGATCGAGCAAGGCGACTTTCGGTTCTTCATTGCTGTAACTGTCGCGGCTGCTGATGCCCGAGAACGAAATCCCGTCGGACTGCTTCTGCAGGCCGTACATCAACAGGCCAACGCCGGTGGAATAAATCGGGTTGCGAACCACATCGTCCAGACCCTTGACGCCATGGGGCACGCCCAGGCGGACCGGCATGTGGAAGATCTCTTCGGCCAACTCGACCGCGCCTTCCATCTTCGACGTACCGCCGGTCAGCACGATGCCGGCCGGGATCAGGTCTTCGTAGCCGCTGCGACGCAGTTCGGCCTGGATCAGCGTGAACAGCTCGTCGTAACGCGGCTCGACCACTTCGGCCAGGGCCTGGCGGGACAGCTCGCGCGGCGGACGGTCACCAACGCTTGGCACTTTGATGGTTTCACCGGCACCGGCCAGCTTGGCCAGGGCGCAGGCGTAGCGAATCTTGATTTCTTCGGCGTATTGGGTCGGGGTGCGCAACGCCATGGCGATGTCGTTGGTCACCTGATCGCCCGCAATCGGGATCACCGCGGTGTGACGGATCGCGCCTTCGGTGAAGATTGCGATGTCGGTGGTGCCGCCACCGATGTCCACCAGGCACACGCCCAGCTCTTTCTCGTCGTCGGTCAGGACCGAATACGCGGACGCCAGCTGCTCGAGAATGATGTCGTCGATTTCCAGGCCGCAGCGACGCACGCATTTTTCAATGTTCTGTGCGGCGTTGACGGCGCAGGTGACCACGTGAACCTTGGCTTCCAGTCGTACGCCCGACATGCCCAGCGGCTCACGAACGCCTTCCTGGTTATCGATCACGTAATCCTGCGGCAAGGTGTGCAGCACGCGCTGGTCAGCCGGGATCGCCACGGCCTGAGCGGCGTCGAGGACGCGCTCAAGGTCGGCAGCGCTGACTTCGCGATCACGAATCGCCACGATGCCGTGGGAGTTCAGGCTGCGGATGTGATTGCCGGCCACGCCGACGAACGCCGAGTGGATCCGGCAACCGGCCATCAGCTGCGCTTCTTCGATCGCGCGCTGGATCGATTGCACGGTGGACTCGATGTTCACCACCACGCCTTTCTTCAGGCCACGGGACGGATGAGTGCCGATCCCGACGATTTCCAGCGTGCCGTCGTCCGAGACCTCGCCGACCAGCGCCACCACCTTGGAGGTGCCGATATCGAGACCGACGATCATTTTGCCGCTTTGCACGTTTGCCATGGGTCCTGCCTCTTCTTAATTCTTCGCGACAGCGGGTTGGGCTGTCGTGGGCGCTACAGGTTCCCGCCAGCCAACAGCGAGGCCGTTGGCGTAGCGCAGATCGATGCGCGCAATGTTCGTAATCTGTTCTTTAAGCGTCTTGTCATAGATGGCAATGAAGCGGCGCATCTTTTCCACCTGCTTTCCGCGTCCCAGCAGCAGTTCGATCCCCGGGCCAGCGCTGCCGGCGCCGGTGGTCAGGAACCAGCTGCCTCGTTCACGCAACTCCAGGCGTGCAATCGAGAAGCCCAACGGCCTGAGCATCTGGCTCAGCACCTGGTATTGCTGCATCACTTGCTGTTGAGCCCGTTGTGGGCCGAACAGCTGTGGCAAGTGTTCGTAGTTCGCCAGCTCACGCGGGGTGAACGCCTGACCCTGGTTGTTCAACAGCGATTCATCGCCCCAACGGGCCACCGGCAGTTGTTCTTCCAGGCGGATCATCACTTGATCCGGCCATACCCTGCGCACTTCGGCGTGGGCAATCCATGGCATCGTTTCAAGTTCGGTGCGCATGCTCGCAAGATCAATGGTGAAGAAGCTCGACGCCACGTACGGGGCGATCCGCTGCTGCACCGCTTGCTGGCTGATGTAACTCAAGTCGCCCTGCACGTTGATCTTGGTGATCGGCCGGTCGGCGTACGGCAGCAAACGCTGTGCGCCTTCGTAGGTACCGAAGCCCAACGCAACCAAAAGCACCGGCCAGAACAGGCTTTTCAGAAAGCCGAAGTTGGCTTTCGGCAGGCGCGCAGACATCGGCTCTTTGGCCACCATTCGGCTGGCACCCCGTGGCACCGGCTTGCGGCCGGGTGCTGAAGGGGGCTGATGTCGTAGCTGTGCGCCTTGCATGGTCTTATCCTCGCGGCTCTTCGTCGCTGGCAATACTTGCCGCCAGAATCGCCAGAACCAGTTGCTGGAAATCCAGACCGGCAGCACGGGCCGCCATCGGCACCAGACTGTGATCGGTCATGCCCGGCGCGGTATTGACTTCCAGGAACCAGAACTGCCCGTCGGCGTCCTGCATCACGTCTGCCCTGCCCCAACCGGCGATACCCAGCGCCTCACAGGCTTTCGCCGTGAGGTCCATCAGTTCTTTTTCTTTGTTGCTGTCCAGGCCACACGGGATCCGGTACTGGGTATCGCAAGCCACGTACTTGGCGTCGTAGTCGTAGAAACTGTGCGTGGTGCCCAGGGCAATCGGTGGCAACACCTGGTCACGCAGGGTGGCGACGGTGAACTCCGGACCTTGAATCCATTGCTCGACCAACACTTGCGAATCGTAGGTACTGGCCGCTTTCCAGGCGTCGATCAACTCCGACGCGGAACTCACTTTGGCCATACCGATACTTGAACCTTCATGGGCCGGTTTGACGATCAAAGGGAAGCCCAGTTCCGTCACGGCGCAAATACAATCGGCCTCGGAACTCAGTACCGCGTGGCGTGGCGTCGGGATGCCGAGGCTATGCCAGACCTGCTTGGTCCGCAGCTTGTCCATGGCCAGTGCCGAAGCCAGAATGCCGCTGCCGGTGTACGGAATGCCCAGGCATTCGAGCAGGCCCTGCATGCTGCCGTCTTCACCACCACGACCGTGGAGAATGACGAAGGCGCGGTCGATCTTTTCGTTCAGCAAACGCTGCAAAAGGTCATCGCCCACATCGAGGCCGAACGCATCCACACCGGCGCTCAGCAGCGCGTCGAGCACAGCGTTACCCGACTTCAGGGAAACCTCACGCTCGGCACTCTTGCCGCCGAACAGCACCGCGACGCGACCGAAGTCTTTCGGCGCGACAGTGGAGACGAGGTTGGCGTAAGCAGCAGTCATTTCAACTTCCCCACAGTCGGCGCGGCAACAGCACCCGCGAATAGCGGACTGGCCAACAGTTTCGGGGCAAGACCACCGATATCACCGGCGCCCTGGCACAGCAGGATGTCACCGGCACGCAGCAGCGGCTTGACCAGCGGCGCGAGATCGACGCCACGCTCGATGTAGATCGGGTCCAGCTGACCGCGCTGACGAATGCTGTTGCACAACTTGCGGCTGTCGGCGCCCGGGATCGGTTCTTCACCGGCCGGGTAGACTTCCATCAGCAGCAGGACGTTGGCATCGGCCAGTACATTGACGAAATCGTCGTACAGGTCGCGGGTGCGGCTGTAACGGTGCGGCTGGTAAACCATCACCAGACGGCGTTCCGGCCAGCCTCCGCGTACGGCCTGGATCACGGCCGCGACTTCGGTCGGGTGGTGACCGTAGTCGTCGACCAGCATCACGTTGCCGCCGTCTACCGGCAGTTCGCCGTAGACCTGGAAGCGACGGCCGACACCCTGGAACCCGGACAGGCCCTGGACGATGGCTTCATCGCTGACGCCTTCGTCGGTGGCGATGCAGATGGTGGCCAGGGCGTTCAAGACGTTGTGATTGCCCGGCATGTTCACCGACACATCCAGCGGCTCGCGTTCAGGACGCAGCACGGTGAAGAAGGTCTGCATGCCTTGCTGGCGTACATTGATGGCGCGCACGTCGCAGTCATCGCCGAAGCCATAAGTGACCGTCGGGCGTTTGACCAGCGGCAGGATTTCACGCACCACCGGATCGTCCAGGCACACCACCGCCAGACCGTAGAACGGCAGGTTGTGGAGGAACTCGACGAAGGTTTTCTTCAGTTTGTTGAAGTCACCGTCGTAGGTCGCCATGTGGTCGGCGTCGATGTTGGTGACCACGGCCACCAGCGGCTGCAAGTGCAGGAAACTGGCGTCGCTTTCGTCGGCTTCGGCAATCAGGTAGCGGCTGGTGCCGAGCTGGGCATTGGTGCCCGCGGCATTCAGTCGGCCACCGATGACGAACGTCGGGTCCAGGCCACCGGCCGCGAACACCGAAGCGATCAGGCTGGTGGTGGTGGTTTTGCCGTGCGTACCGGCGACGGCGATGCCGTGGCGATAGCGCATCAGCTCGGCCAGCATTTCGGCGCGAGGCACCACAGGGATACGGCGTTCCAAAGCGGTGGCGACTTCCGGGTTGGAAGTGTTCACCGCGCTCGACACCACCAGCACGTCGGCGGCAGCGGCGTTCTCGGCACGGTGGCCGACGAAGATCTGCGCGCCAAAGGACTCGAGACGCTCGGTCACCGGCGATGCTTTCAGGTCGGAACCGGACACTTCATAGCCCAGGTTCAACAACACTTCGGCGATGCCGCACATGCCCACGCCGCCGATGCCGACGAAGTGGATGCGACGGATGCGGCGCATTTCCGGTTGCGGCATGGCTTTCTGTTTCTCAACCATGGGCCACCTCCAGACAGGTATCGACCACGTTACGGGTTGCATCGGGTTTGGCCAGGCGGCGTGCCGCGGTGGCCATGTCGTTGAGTCGTTGTGGTTGCATCAGGACCTCTGTCAGGCGTGCGGCAAGATCCGCTGCGCCAGTCGTTCTTTGCGGCATCAGGAAGGCAGCGCCTTCACGGGCCAAATAATCGGCATTGCGGGTCTGGTGATCGTCGATCGCGTGGGGCAAAGGCACCAGCATCGAGGGCAGACCGGCGGCAGCCAGTTCACTGATGGTCAATGCGCCTGCGCGGCACACCACCAGGTCGGCCCAGCCATAGGCTTGGGCCATGTCTTTGATGAAAGGCTGCACTTGCGCCTCGACGCCAGCCGCGCGGTAGCGCTCTGCAGTCACTTCATCGTGGTTTTTGCCGGCCTGATGAAACACTTCCGGGCGCAGGTCGGGGGCGACTTGCGACAGGGCTTCAGGCAGCAACTTGTTCAACGGCTCTGCGCCCAGGCTTCCGCCCAGGATCAGCAAACGCGCCTTGCGACCCGCCAGGGCGGGGCGCTGTGTTTCGAGGAACAGCTCGGTGCGCACCGGGTTACCGGTGGTCCGACGGCTGTCCGACAGGGTAAAGGTGTCGGGGAACGCTTCACAGACTCGGGCGGCCAACGGCACCAGCAACCGATTGGCGGTACCGGCCACGGCGTTCTGCTCATGAACGATCACTGGCACGCCGGCCAGTTTGGCTGCAACGCCGCCAGGACCGGTCACATAACCACCGAAGCCGACCACGCACACCGGCCGCAGCTGACGAATGATCGCCCGCGCCTGCCAGACAGATTTGAGCAACATGAACGGGGCCTTGAGCAGGGACAATTTGCCCTTGCCGCGCAACCCGCTGGCATTGATCCGATGCAGCTCGATCCCGGCCATCGGCACCAGCTCGTTCTCGATCCCGCGCGGCGTTCCGAGCCAGTGCACGGTGTAACCGCGGGCCTGGAATTCGCGAGCACAGGCCAGCGCCGGGAACACGTGGCCACCGGTGCCGCCCGCCATGATCAAGACGTTAGCGCCCATGATTCGACTCCTCGGCGAAGTCGCTCTCATGGAACTCCATCTCTTCGCTACCCAGGTGGGTTCGACTCTCCCACTCGATGCGCAATAACAAGCCGAGACAGGCACCGCAGATCACCAACGAACTGCCGCCATAACTGAGGAAAGGCAAGGTCAGGCCTTTGGTCGGCAGCAGGCCGACGTTCACCCCGATGTTGATCAGGAACTGGCCGATCCACAGGAACGACAGGCCGTACGCGATGTAGGCGGCGAAGAACTGCTTGGCCTTCTCGGCCCAATAACCGATGTACATGCCACGCACACACACGAAGACGAACAGCGCGACCGTGCACAAGGAACCTATGGCCCCCAGTTCTTCGGCCAGGACCGAGAACACGAAGTCAGTGTGAGCTTCCGGCAGGTAGAACTGTTTCTGCACGCTGTTGCCCAGGCCAACGCCCAGCCACTCGCCGCGACCAAACGCGATCAATGCCTGAGACAACTGATACCCGGCACCGAACTGGTCAGCCCACGGATCGGCAAAGTTGGTCAGGCGCGCCATTCGATACGGCTGCACTTGAATCAACAACACCACGGCCCCGACCGCGAGGACCACCATCAAGGAAAAACGGAACAGCCCGACCCCGCCGAGGAACAGCATCGCCGCCGCGGCGCCCATCATTACAACGGTGGCGCCGAAGTCCGGCTCCATCAGCAACAGACCGGCCATGGGCAGCAGAACGATGAACGGCTTGAAGAAGCCCATCCAGCTTTCGCGCACTTCTTTCTGGCGACGCACCAGATAACCGGCGAGGTAGATCACCACGAACACCTTGGCGATCTCGGAAGGCTGGACGTTAAAGAAACTGAAGCCGATCCAGCGCATCGAACCGTTCACTTCACGGCCGATCCCCGGGATGATCACCATCACCAGCAAACCGAACGCGCCAATCAGCATCAGCCAGCCCAGACGTTGCCAGGTGGCGATCGGAATCATCATGGTGACGATGCAGGCACCCAGGCCCAGCACGATGTAGATCAGGTGGCGAATCATGTAGTACAGGGCACTGCCCGACTGCACGGCCCCCACTTCGGTCGAGGCCGATGCAATCATGACCAGCCCGAGGCCGATCAAGGCCAGGCAACCGGCGAGCATCGGGAAGTCGAGGTCGATCCCGCGCCCGGTGATGATCGGCGACGGATAGGGCTTGATGATATTCAGCAGGCTCATGCCAGTTCCTCCACGGCGCGGACGAACTGATGACCACGGTCTTCGTAATTCTTGAACATGTCGAAACTGGCGCAGGCTGGCGACAGCAGCACGACGTCGCCCGGTTGCGCAACGGCGCGGCACTGCTCGACGGCTTCGATCAGCGAAACGGCGCGAATCAGCGGCACGGCATCGCCAATGGCCTCACCGATCTTGTCGGAGTCGCGCCCCATCAGGATCACGGCGCGGCAGTTGGCCGCCACCGGATCACGCAGATCATTGAACTCGGCGCCCTTGCCATCGCCACCGGCGATCAGCACGACCTTGCCGTCGATGTCCGCGCCCAGCCCTTCGATGGCCGCCAGTGCGGCGCCGACGTTGGTGGCCTTGGAATCGTTGTAGTAGCCCACGCCATCCAGGTCACGGACCCATTGGCAGCGATGCTCGAGGCCAGCGAAGGTGCGCAGGCTCGAGAGCATGGCGTCGAACGGCAGGCCGACGGCGTGGCCCAGCGCCAAAGCCGCCAGGGCGTTGGACTGGTTGTGGGCGCCACGAATTTTCAACTCGCGCACCGGCATCAGGTTCTGGAATTCGAAGGCGAGGTATTTCTCGCCGTCTTCTTCGCGGATACCGAAAGCCTTGAAATCAGGTTTGCTCAAACCGAAGGTCCAGCACGGCTGGCCCTCGCCCATCAGCGGACGGCTCAGGGCGTCCTGACGGTTGACCACAAACTGCTTCGCACCACGGAAGATCCGATGCTTGGCCAGGTGATAGGCCGGCAGACCGCTGTAACGGTCCATGTGGTCTTCGCTGACGTTGAGCACGGTTGCCACTTCGGCGTTGAGTTGATCGGTGGTTTCGAGCTGGAAGCTCGACAGCTCCATCACGTACAACTCGACGTCATCGCTGAGCAAATCCAGCGCCGGCGTACCGAGGTTGCCACCGACGGCGACACGCTTGCCGGCCGCCGCAGCCATCTCGCCGACCAGGGTGGTGACGGTGCTTTTTGCGTTGGAACCGCTGATGGCGACGATCGGCGCCTTCGCGTTACGCGCAAACAACTCGATGTCGCCGGACAATTTCACGCCACGGGCAGCGGCAGCCTGCAGGGCCGGGGTCGCCAGCGCCAGGCCGGGGCTCACGTAGAGCTCGTCGGCACGGCACAGGAACTCGACGTCCAGCTCGCCACAACGCACTTCCACGTGCGGATAGTCACGCTTGAGCGTGGCCAGTTCCGGTGGATTGTCCCGCGTATCGGCCACAGCAAACGACGTGCCCCGGTTCGCCAGGAAGCGAACCAGGGACATGCCGCTCTTGCCGAGGCCGACAACGATGCGGAAGTGGTCAGAAGCGATCAGAGACACTCGTTCTACCTCAGCTTCAGGGTGGCAAGGCCGACCAATACGAGAATCACGGTGATGATCCAGAAACGGACGATCACGCGCGGCTCGGGCCAGCCCTTGAGTTCAAAGTGGTGGTGAATCGGTGCCATGCGGAACACACGGCGACCGGTCAGCTTGAAAGACGCAACCTGGATAACGACGGACAGGGTCTCCATCACAAACACGCCGCCCATGATGAACAGGACGATTTCCTGACGGACGATCACCGCGATGGTGCCCAGGGCCGCGCCCAGCGCCAGTGCGCCGACGTCGCCCATGAAGACTTGTGCCGGGTAGGTGTTGAACCAGAGGAATCCGAGGCCCGCACCGATCAAGGCACCGCAGAACACGATCAATTCACCGGCGCCCGGTACATAGGGGATCAGCAGGTATTCAGCGAATTTCACGTTACCCGACAGGTAGCAGAAAATCCCCAGCCCGCCGCCGACCATCACCGTCGGCATGATCGCCAGACCGTCGAGGCCGTCGGTCAGGTTGACCGCGTTGCTCGAGCCGACAATCACGAAATAGGTCAGGACCACGAAGCCTATGCCCAGCGGAATGCTGTAGTCCTTGAGCATCGGCAGGATCAGGGTGGTTTCCACCGGCGTCGCAGCGGTCATATACAGAAAGATCGCCGCGCCCAGGCCGAACACCGACTGCCAGAAATATTTCCAGCGGCTTGGCAAGCCACGGGAGTTTTTCTCGATGACTTTGCGGTAGTCGTCGACCCAGCCGATAGCGCCGAACAGCAACGTCACCAGCAACACGGTCCAGACATAGCGGTTGCTCAGGTCAGCCCAGAGCAAGGTGCTGACACCGATGGACGACAGAATCAGTGCGCCGCCCATGGTCGGGGTGCCCGACTTGGACAGGTGCGATTGTGGACCGTCGTTACGAACGGATTGACCGATCTGACGGTTCTGCAACGTGCGGATCATCCACGGGCCAAAGCACAGCGACAAAACCAGCGCGGTCAGCACACCGAGGATCCCGCGCAGGGTCAGGTACTGAAAGACCGCGAAGCCTTTGTAGAACTGTTGCAGATACTCCGCTAGCAGCAGCAGCATTAATGTTTCTCCAGGCTGGACCCGCACAAAGCGGCGACGATGTTTTCCATCGCAGCGCTGCGCGAGCCCTTGATCAAAATGGTGGTGTTTGTGTCTTGCTCGGCGCCCAGGGCCTTGATCAGCTCAGCTTGAGTGCTGAAGTGAAAGGCCTGGGGACCGAAAGCGTTCACGGCGTGAGCCATCAGTGGCCCGACGGCGTAAAGCGCAGAAACCTTGCCACGGGCGTACTCGCCCACATCGCGGTGGCCCTGCTCCGCCCAATCGCCCAGTTCGCCGATATCTCCGAGCACCAGAACGGTGCGGCCGGAAAAGCCGGCGAGTATATCAACGGCGGCGCACATGGAGGTGGGGTTCGCGTTGTACGTGTCATCGATCACGCGCATGCCATTGGTGGCCAGTTGCGCGACGGTACGACCCTTGACCGGTTGCACTGCGCCGAGCCCGGTGGCGATGCCGAACAGCGACACGCCCAAGGCATGGGCGGCAGCGGCGGCGGCCAAGGCATTGGCGACGTTATGGGTGCCGAGCAGGTTCAATTGAACCCGCTCCACACCTTCAGGACTGTGCAGGTTGAAGGCCGGGCAACCGCGCGCATCGCGATCCAGATCGCTGGCGTAGAAGTCAGCGCTGACATTGCTCAAGGCGAATGTCAGGACTTTGCGACCGGCCGCGCGGGTCTTCCAGATGTCGAACGCCTTGTCGTCAAGGTTGAGTACGGCGACGCCATCGGCATCCAGCCCTTCAATGATCTCGCCCTTGGCTTCAACGATTTTTTCCGGCCCGCCAAACTCGCCGACGTGGGCGGTCCCGGCGTTGTTGAGCACGGCCACATGTGGCTTGGTCATGCCGACGGTGTAGGCAATTTCGCCCAGACGCGAAGCACCGAGTTCGATCACGGCGGCGGTGTGTTCCGGCGCGAGTTCGAGCAGGGTCAGCGGCACGCCGAGGTCGTTGTTCAAGTTGCCACGGGTCGCCAGTACCGGACCGCGCGTACGCAGGATGCTGGCGAGCATTTCCTTGACCGTGGTTTTACCGCTGGAACCGGTGATCGCCGCAACAGGGTTGGTAAACGCAGCACGGTTCATCGCCCCCAGTTGGCCCAACGCCTCGCGAGTGTCCTTAACCAGCAATTGCGGCAGCGCGCTGTCGGCGACTTCGCGCTCGACCAACGCACCGACGGCGCCTTTACTGGCCACATCGTTCAAGTAATCGTGACCATCGAAACGCGGGCCGGTCAGCGCAATAAAGAGCTGGCCTGGCTTGATCGCGCGGCTGTCGATGCTGACGCCATCGAACGTGGCATCGGCCGCGATCAATCGTGCATTCAGTGCGCCGGTCAGCTCGCTCAGTTTCAAGGCTTTAAGCATGAGCCACCTCCCACGCGGTCAAGGCGTGATCGGCCTCGACCAGATCGGAGAAGTCATGACGCTCGCCGTTGATTTCCTGATAGTCCTCGTGACCTTTACCGGCCAGGACAATCACGTCATCCGCCGAGGCGCTGGCGATCAACTGGGCAATCGCCTGGCCACGGCCAGCGACGAAGGTGACTTTATCCACAGCGGTGAAGCCGGCGCGGATGTCATCGAAAATGACTGCCGGGTCTTCGGTACGCGGATTGTCATCGGTCACCAGCACACCGTCGGCCAGACGCTCGACCACTTCCGCCATCAGCGGACGCTTGCCACGATCACGATCACCGCCGCAGCCGAACAGGCACAACAAACGGCCTTTGGCGTGCGGACGCAGGGCCATCAATACTTTTTCCAGCGCATCCGGGGTGTGGGCGTAATCGACCACCACCAGCGGTTGAGTGCCGCCGCCCAGACGCTGCATGCGACCGGCCGGGCCTTCGAGTTTCGGCAGGACCTTGAGGATTTCGTCCAGCGCGTAGTCCAGGCCAAGCAAGGCGCCGACCGCGGCCAGCACGTTGCTCAGATTGAAACGACCGAGCAAGGTGCTGCGCAAATGATGCTCGCCCTGGGGCGTGACCAGCGTGGCGCGCACGCCTTCGTCGTTGAACTGCGCTTCACGGCAATAGAGGTAGGCGCTCGAGTCTTCAAGGCTGTAGGTGATCAGGCGCGACTCACGCTTGTCCGCAGCCAGTTGGCGGCCGAACTCGTCGTCGAGATTGATCACCCGGCACTTCAAATCGTTCCAGGCAAACAGCTTGGCCTTGGCTTCGCCGTAGGCTTGCATGGTGCCGTGGTAATCCAGGTGATCGCGTGACAGGTTGGTCATCACCGCCACATCAAACGCCAGCGCAGTCACGCGGCCTTGATCCAGACCGTGGGAAGACACTTCCATGGCAACAGCCTTGGCACCGGCCTTTTTCAGGTCAGCCAAGGTCGCTTGCACGGCGATCGGGTTCGGCGTGGTGTGCAGGCCGCTTTCCAGCGCGCCGTAGAAACCGGTGCCCAGGGTGCCGACAATGCCGCAGTGTTGGCCGAGCAGGTCCAAGGCTTGCGCGACCAATTGCGTCACGCTGGTTTTGCCGTTGGTGCCGGTTACGCCAACCAGGTTCAGGTGCCGGCTCGGGTCGCCATAAAAGCGACCGGCGATGTCCGACAGCTGCGCCGCCAGGCCTTTGACCGGAATCAGCGGCACGTCAGTGATCGGCAACACGGTAGCGCCTTCCACTTCATACGCCACGGCGGAAGCACCGCGTTGCAAGGCATCGGCGATGTGCGCGCGGCCGTCGTACTTGCCGCCAGGAACGGCGAGAAACAGATCGCCAGCGCGCACGTTGCGGCTGTCCAGGGTCAGTTCGCGGATCAACAGATCGCGGCCGGCGTGGGCAAAAATCTTGTTCAGGCTCAGAGACATTAGCCGCGCCCTCCATTGGCTTTCAGCGGAACGACCGGTGTGGCGTTAGCAGTTTGAGTCGGTGGCAGGTTGTCCGGCGTGATGTTCATCAGGCGCAGTGTCCCGGACATCACTTTGCTGAACACCGGTGCCGATACCAGACCACCGAAGTAACCGGCCTTGGTCGGTTCATCGATCACCACGACGATGGCGTAGCGCGGATCGCTCATCGGGCCGAAACCGGCGAACAGCGAACGGTAGGAATTCTCGGCGTAGCCTTTGGTGCCCACCGACGTTTTACGAGCAGTACCCGACTTGCCTGCCACGTGATACGCCGGCACTTGCGCACGGAACACACCGCGCGGTGCCTCGATCACTTGGGTCAGCATGCCTTGCATGGTTTTCGCGACGGCTTCCGGCAGCACTTGCGTGGTTTGCGCAGGCTTGTCGGTTTTGATCAGGGTCAGCGGCGCGAGGCGACCGTTGTTGGCCAGGGCCGAAAAGGCGTGGACCAACTGGATTGCCGTCACCGAAATACCGTAGCCGTAGGACAGCGTCGCGGTTTCAGCCTTGCGCCATTCGCGGTAGTTCGGCAGGTTGCCGACGCGCTCGCCCGGGAAGCCGAGACCAGTGTCCTGGCCAAGCCCGACTTTCTGCGCGAGACGGAAGATGGTTTCGCCGCCGATATCGAACGCGACCTTACTCATGCCGACGTTACTGGAATTGATCAGAATGCCGGTCAGGTCGAGCACCGGGCCTTCGGACTTGGAGACGTCCTTGATGGTGTACTTGCCAATCTGCAAGGTGCCCGGGTACACCTCGACGGTGTCGCTCGGTTTCCAGCGGCCAGTTTCGATCGCGGCACTCATGGAAATGGCTTTCATGGTCGAACCCGGCTCGAACACGTCGATCATTGCGCGGTTGCGCATCATCGCCGGTTGCAGGTTGCGACGGTTGTTCGGGTTGTAGGTCGGCTGGTTGACCATGGCGAGGATCTCGCCGGTCTTCACGTCCATGATCACCAGGCTGCCGGCCTTGGCGCCGTTCTCGATGATCGCGTTACGCAGCTCGCGGTTGGCCAGATATTGCAGGCGCAAGTCAATGGACAACGCCAAGGGCTTGCCGGCCTTGGCGTTTTTGGTGACTTGGACATCCTTGATAAGTCGGCCACGCCGATCCTTGATGACCTGTCGCTTGCCGGGGACCCCGGCCAGCCATTCGTCGTAGGCCAGTTCGACCCCTTCACGACCGTGGTCATCGATGTCGGTAAAGCCGACCATGTGCGCGGTGACTTCACCGGCCGGGTAGAAACGCCGGAATTCTTCGATGCCGTAAACACCTGGCACTTTCAGGTCGAGCACAGACTGGCCCTGCTCGGGGGTCAGCCCGCGCACCAGATAGATGAATTCTTTGTTGGCCTGGGCTTCGAGACGTTCGGTCAGGGCTTTCGGATCCTGGCCCAGAGCGGCCGCCAGTGCTGGCCATTTCTCTTTGGCCTGCTGCATTTCCTTGGCGTTCGCCCACAATGTGGTGACCGGGGTACTCACGGCCAAAGGCTCACCGTTACGGTCGGTAATAAGACCACGGTGAGCCGGAATCGGAATATGACGAACGCTGCGCGCATCGCCCTGACCTTTAAGGAAGGCACGGTCGACGACTTGCAGGTCGATGATGCGCCAGCAAATAGCCACGACCATGACGCCCAGCAAACCCAGTACCAGGCGGAAACGCCATGGGAACAGCGCGCCTTCGAGTTTCATCATGGCGCCACCATCTGCACTTCAGCGGCGCCGGGAATGCGCATCTTCAGTTGCTCGGTGGCCAGGACTTCAATACGGCTGTGGGCGGTCCAGGTGCTCTGCTCGAGAATCAACCGCCCCCACTCCGCCTGCGCCTTGTCGCGCACGCTCAACTCGGCGTACAGCGAGTTCAGCAACTGACGGTTCCAGTGGGCGCTGTACGACACGCCGATGGCCGACACGAGCACGCCGACAAACAGCAGCATCATGAAGAAGCTGCCGCCGGGCAGTGGCTTGGCGAAAAGCTTGCTCACCGCAGCTTCTCCGCGACGCGCATGACGGCGCTGCGGGAACGTGGGTTGGCTTTGAGTTCGGCCTCGGAGGCGGACTGCGCTTTGCCATGGATTTTGATGATCGGTTCGAAAGCGACGTGACGGACCGGCAGGTTGCGCGGCAGGTTGTCGGCTTCGCCTTTCACCAGTTTGCGCATGAACAGTTTGACGATACGGTCTTCCAGCGAATGGAAGCTGATGACGACCAAGCGGCCGCCCACTTCCAGGCAGTCCAGCGCGGCTTCGAGGCCGGCTTCCAGATCGCCCAGTTCGTTGTTGACGTGAATGCGCAGCCCCTGGAACGCACGGGTGGCAGGGTTCTTGCCCTTTTCCCATGCCGGGTTGGCGACTTTCAGGACTTCAGCCAGATCGGCCGTGCGCTCGAACGGCTTGATGTCGCGGCGCTCGGCCACGGCACGGGCCATGCGGCCGGAGAAACGTTCTTCGCCGTATTCCTTGAACACCCGGGCGATTTCTTCCGCCGGTGCGGTGTTGACGAATTCGGCAGCGCTGATCCCGCGGGACGGGTCCATACGCATGTCCAGCGGGCCATCATTGAGGAAGCTGAAGCCGCGCTCAGGGTCGTCGAGCTGTGGCGAAGACACGCCCAAGTCGAGCAAAACGCCACTGACCTTGCCATGCAGGCCGCGCTCGGCCACTTCCGAACCGAGCTCGGCAAAGCTGCGTTGCACAACGACAAAGCGGCCGTCTTCGGCCGCTAGCGTTTGCCCGGTGGCAATCGCTTGAGGATCTTTGTCGAATCCGAGGACCCGACCTTCGGGACCGAGCTGGCTCAAGATCAACCGACTGTGCCCGCCGCGCCCGAACGTACCGTCCAGATAGCAGCCATCAGGACGTACGGCGAGAGCCTCCACGGCTTCGTCAAGCAGTACGGTGATGTGGTTAAAGCCGCTATCAATAGTCACAGGATCAAATCACGCAGTTCATCAGGCATGGCGCCCGGTTGTTGAATAGCAGCCAGGTCAGCGGCAGAAACCGCGTCCCAGGCATCCTCGTCCCACAATTGGAACTTGTTCAGTTGGCCTACCAACATCGCGCGCTTATCCAACTTGGCATATTCACGAAGACGCGGTGGAACCAGAAAACGACCACTGCCATCGAGCTCGAGGTCGACGGCATTACCAATCAGTAAACGTTGCAGGCGGCGGTTCTCTTCGCGAAGCGAAGGCAGTGCGCGCAGTTTGGTTTCGATAATTTCCCACTCATCGAGGGGGTAAACACACAAACACGGATCAACGGCATCAATTGTGACGATCAACTGACCGGAACTACGCGAAACGAGCTCGTCACGGTACCGGCTCGGCATGGCGAGACGGCCCTTTGCGTCGAGACTGATAGCGTTAGCTCCGCGAAACACGTCAGCGTTTCTCCAAATATTAGCGTTTTACGCTTAAAAAACCCACTTCATGCCACTTTCCGCCACTTGTGCACACTATAGGAATGCGGCCACCGCACCGTCAAGGCGCGGATTAAAGGAAAAGCCTTACAGAACTGAGATTTAGGAGGGTAAACGGAGGGGTAACGACAATCTGGCAGATGATTTTGTCCAATAACTTGAATCAGCACAGAAGGCTGCGTTCGAAAGTTAAAGTAATTTGTTAAGAGTAAGATTTTTTCGGTATTACGAAAGTGTTCTGGCAACGATTCTGGAAGGAGGGAAAAGGCTACTACCAGCGCCCTGCTCAATGATTAAAGCAGGGAGGGAAAAAAGGTGGAGAGTCGATCTGTAAGCCGGGTTCTGTCTTGAACAGTCATTCGTCTACGATGGCCATCACTGGACATCTTTAGCAACCTACCCGGTCCCAGCGCGGGCCACGCCTTGGGACCCTATTTGGTCTTGCTCCAAGTGGGGTTTACCTAGCCACGAACTGTTGCCAGACGTGCGGTGCGCTCTTACCGCACCTTTTCACCCTTACCGGCGCCGAAGCGCTTAGGCGGTTATTTTCTGTGGCACTTTCCGTAGGCTCACGCCTCCCAGGCATTACCTGGCACTTCGCCCTATGGAGCCCGGACTTTCCTCCCCCCCCTAATTTTCATAGAGGGCAGCGACTGTCCAATCGACTCTCCGCCGCGAAGGTTAACGGCAGAGCGGCCGAAGAACAAGCGCTAAACGCCCCAAGCCACTCCTGCGCGTCGGTTTTTTACTCGCCCTTCTGTTTATCCAGCGCAACCTGATAGAGCACATTCTTGCGCTCACCGGTAATTTGCGCCGCCAATGCCGCCGCGCGCTTGAGCGGCATCTCTTCAAGCAACAGATTGAGGATGCGCATGGCTTCGCTGCTGACCGCGTCCTCGGTCTCGGGTGCCGACCAGCCTGCCACCAACACCACGCACTCGCCGCGCTGCTGATTGCTGTCCGACTCGACGAACTCGCGCAACTCGGCCAACGGCAAACCTTTAAGGGTTTCGAAGGTTTTGGTCAGTTCACGCGCCAGCAACGCCGGACGCTCGGGACCGAACACCAGCTCCATGTCTTGCAGGCACTCAAGGATGCGATGTGGCGCTTCATAGAAAATCAATGTGCGCGGTTCTTCCTTGACCAGCTCCAGACGAGCACGCCGACCCACAGCCTTGGCTGGCAAGAAGCCTTCGAAAATGAAGCGGTCCGACGGCAGGCCCGCCGCCGACAACGCCGCGATCAATGCACAGGCCCCCGGAACCGGCACCACATTGATCCCCGCGGCACGGGCCTGACGGACCAAGTGATAACCCGGATCGGAAATCAGCGGCGTGCCGGCATCGGAGATCAACGCCACGTCGTCGCCCGCCAACAAACGGGTGATAAAGCGGCTGCCTTCATCTCGCTCGTTATGTTCATGACAGGCTGCCAGCGGCGTGGGAATGCCGAAATGCTGCATCAAGCGCTGGGAGTGACGAGTGTCTTCGGCGGCGATCAACGCGACGTCGCGCAGGATCTTCAGCGCACGCGCACTGATGTCGTCCAGGTTGCCGATGGGCGTCGCCACCACATAAAGCGAGCCAGCAGCGGAATTCAAAGCACCTGGAGCAGTCAAAGCGCACACCTCATGATCGGTAAAAGGCGACATTGTAGCGCGTAGCGGCGCTTGCGATCGCCCTGCCCGCCTCGGGTTTTTCAGGCGTTTGTGCAGCGCGGCAACATTTGCACGAGCTAAATTGATCGATTCACGCCAGTAACATCGCGCCCCGGCCAGCGCTTGGGTACAATTCCACGCTAATTTGATCGAGTATCAGGAACACTACATGATCGCTTGCCTGCGGCTGTTCACTGCCCTCTGCCTCGCTGCCTTGCTGGCGGCTTGCGCCAGCTCGCCCTCTTCCAGCCTTGGCGAACTTCCACGGACCCCGGATGCCAGTATCGAGCAACTGCTCGAACAGGCCGCTCAAAGCAAGGATCCGGAAAAAGCCGCGCTGTTGCGCCTGAGCGCGGCAGACTTGGCTTATCGTCAGGGTAATGCCGGCCAGTCCGCGCAAATCCTGCAACAGGTTCCGGTGGAACAACTCAAGCCCGGCCAACAAGTCTTCGCCAGCACCCTGGCGGCTGAACTGGCCATGGTGCGCAACCAGCCCAAGGCGGCGTTGACTGCCTTGAGCCATCCAAGCCTGCAACGCTTGAGCGAGTTGCCGGTCGAGCAACAGGTGCGCACCGGCACTGTCCATGCTCGCGCCCTTGAGGCCGATGGCCAGACGCTTGCCGCCGCACGGGAGCGCATCTTCATCGCGCCAATGCTTGAAGGTGAGGCGGCGAGCAAAAACCACGAAGCGATCTGGACCCTGATCGCCTCGCTGCCAACCGACCAATTGCAGCCAACCACCACCGACGACCTCGGCGGCTGGATGGCGCTGGCGCTGGCCGTGAAAACCGCTGGCACCCTGGAACAGCAGCAGGCCGCTATCGACGCCTGGCGCGCACAGAACCCTAAACACCCGGCCGCCACTCAGCTGCCGCTGCCACTGACCAAACTCAAGGAGCTGGCCAGCCAGCCCCTGAGCAAGATCGCCCTGCTGCTGCCGCAAGACGGTCCGCTGGCCTCGGTCGGCAAAGCACTGCGTGAAGGTTTCATGGCCGCTCACTACCAGGCTCAACAAGCCGGGCAGAAGCCGCCAGCCATCGAGTTCTATGACAGCTCGAAACTGACCTCGATGGACGAATTCTACCGCAAGGCCCAGGCCGACGGTGTGCAACTGGTGGTCGGTCCGCTGGAAAAACCGCTGGTCAAACAGCTAAGTGCTCGCCCGCAACTGCCGATCACTACCCTGGCGCTGAACTACAGCGAAGGCGAACAAGGTCCGGCTCAGCTGTTCCAGTTTGGTTTGGCCGCTGAAGATGAAGCCCGCGAAGTGTCTCGTCGTGCTCGCGCCGACGGCCTGCACCGCGCCGCCATCATGGTGCCGAAAGGCGAATGGGGCGATCGCGTGATGCGAGCGTTCAGCCAGGACTGGCAAGCCAACGGTGGCAGCATCGTCGCGACCGAACGCGTTGACCAACCGGTTCAACTGGCCCAGCAGATTGCCGACATGTTCCAGCTGCGTCAGAGCGAAGGTCGCGCCAAGAGCCTGCAAAGCACCGTTGGCTCGCAGGTAGCGGCCCAGCCTTCGCGTCGTCAGGACATCGAGTTCATCTTCCTGGCCGCGACTCCGCAACAGGCCCAGCAGATCAAACCGACCCTGAACTTCCAGTACGCGGGCGATGTGCCGGTTTACGCCACGTCCCACGTATTCAGTGCCAGCGGCGACGTGAACCAGTACAACGACATGAACGGCATCCGCTTCTGCGAGACCCCGTGGTTGCTGGACGCCAATGATCCGCTGCGCAAGCAGGTCACCGCGCAATGGCCACAAGCCGCCGGCAGCCTGGGGCGCCTGTACGCAATGGGCGTGGATGCGTATCGCCTGGCGCCGCGCCTGGGGCAACTCAAGGCGCTGCCGGACAGCCGCATTGAAGGCCAGTCGGGCAGCCTGGGCATGACTCAGAACCAGCGCGTGGTGCGCCAGTTGCCGTGGGCACAGTTCACCAACGGTCAGGTTCAACGCCTGCCGGATACCCCGCGCTGATGCCTGACAGGTCACGTCAGCAAAGCGGTAAAGATGCCGAGCGCCATGCGCTCGAGCATCTTCAACAACAGGGTCTGCGCCTGCTGGCGCAGAACTGGTTGTGTAAACGCGGCGAGCTTGATCTGGTCATGCTTGATGGCGATACAGTAGTATTCGTTGAAGTTCGCTACAGAAAAAACACCCAATGGGGTGGAGCGCTCGACAGCATCGATGGGCGCAAACGGCAGAAACTGATTTTCGCCGCGCAGTATTTTCTTCAGCGCGAGTCGCGTTGGGCCAATTCCCCCTGCCGCTTCGACGTGGTTGCCATCGACAGCAACCTCGATCAGTTGAACTGGTTGCAGAATGCCTTCGACAGCTGATCGCGTGCGCCCCGAAGCGGACACCTTTACCCAACACTTTTGCTCTTTGCTTTGCGGGCTGCACATTCATGTGCCGAGTAGCCGCGCTAATTAAGGTCACACAGATGGACATGCAATCCCGAATTCGCCAGCTTTTTCAGGCCAGTATCGACACCAAGCAAATGGCGATGGACGTACTTGCACCGCACATCGAGCAAGCCAGCCAGGTGATGGTCAACGCCTTGCTCAACGAGGGCAAAATGCTGTCCTGCGGCAACGGAGGCTCCGCCGGTGACGCCCAGCACTTTTCGTCCGAGCTGCTAAACCGCTTCGAGCGCGAACGTCCGAGCCTGCCCGCCATTGCACTGACCACCGACAGCTCGACGATCACCTCGATCGCCAACGACTACAGCTACAACGAAATCTTTTCCAAACAGATCCGCGCCCTCGGCCAGCCGGGTGACGTATTGCTGGCAATTTCCACCAGCGGCAACTCGGCGAACATAATTCAAGCGATCCAGGCCGCACATGATCGCGAAATGATTGTCGTAGCATTGACTGGTCGCGATGGCGGCGGCATGGCGTCGCTGCTATTGCCTGAGGACGTCGAGATTCGCGTACCGGCCAACGTCACCGCACGTATTCAGGAAGTCCACCTGCTGGCGATCCATTGCCTTTGCGATTTGATCGACAGCCAACTGTTCGGGAGTGAAGAATGACCCCTAATCGCCTAGGCCTTCTGGCCTTGACCCTGTGCCTCGGCATCAGCGGCTGCACCTCGGTGGTGAACGCCAGCCGTGAAGCGCCGATTGAAGATGACCGCGGCACGCGCACCTTCGGCAGCAAGATCGACGACTCCCTGATCGACACCAAGGTCGGCGTGAACGTCGCCAAGGCCGATCCTGCCCTGGACAATGATTCACACATTGTCGTCACCAGCTTCAACGGTGTCGTACTGCTCGCCGGGCAAACGCCTACCGCAGACCTCAAGGCCAAGGCCGAACAGGCTGCTTCCGCCGTCCAGCGCGTGAAGAAGGTTCATAACGAGCTGCAGGTTCTGCCACCCTCCGGCTTCCTTGCTCGCCAGAACGACACCTGGCTGACCTCCAAGATCAAGACCCAGATGCTCACCGACCCGAACATCCCGGGCTCGCGCATCAAGGTCGTCACCGAGAATGGCATCGTTTATCTGTTGGGCCTGCTGACCAAGCAGGAAGCGGCGCAGGCCACCAATCTGGTGCAGAGCGTTTCCGGTGTGCAGAAGATTGTGAAGTTGTTTGAGTACATCGACTGATACCGGCTTACCGGCGAAGGTGATTTCAAAGACGCCTTCGCACTGTAGGAGCCAGGCTTGCCGGCGAAGGCGATTTCGATGACGCCTTCGCCGGCAAGCCTGGCTCCTACATGAAATAAAAAAGGGTGATCCTTGCGGATCACCCTTTTTTTATTTCACCACTTTCAAACTGGGTCGACCGCTGGGACGCGGCGGCTCGCTGTCGGGCGGCGGAATATCATCATCCGGCTCGATCTCTTCCTCGTCTTCCATCGGCGATTCCAGATCGAACACCATGCCCTGACCATTCTCCCGGGCGTAAATACCCAGGATCGATGCAATAGGCACGTACAGGGTGTGTGGCACGCCACCGAAGCGCCCTTCGAAGCTGACCGCCTCGTTGTCCATGTGCAGATGACGCACGGCAGCCGGTGATACGTTCAGGACAATCTGTCCGTCACTGGCAAAACCCTGAGGCACCTGCACCGACGGATACTCGGAATTGACCAGCATGTGAGGGGTGCAATCGTTATCCACAATCCACTCGTAGAGCGCGCGGACCAGATAAGGTCGACTGGAGTTCATAGCGGCTCCTTAAGCCTTAGCGCATATCGCGTTCGACGCCAGACAGACTCGCCTGGAAAGCCTCACGCGCAAACGAGCGCTCCATGTAATCAAGCAGCGGCTTGGCAGGCCGCGGCAGTTCAATACCTAAAATCGGCAAACGCCAGAGTATTGGCAATAGGCAGCAATCCACCAGACTTTGTTCCTCACTGAGGAAAAACGGCTTGTCGGCGAACAACGGCGACACGCCAGTCAGGCTTTCACGCAACTCTTTACGAGCCACGACGCGGGCGGCTTCCTTGGTCTTCGAATCCAGGATCAGATCCACCAGACCACACCAGTCACGCTGAATACGATGAATCAGCAGACGGCTGTTGGCACGCGCCACAGGATAAACCGGCAGCAAGGGCGGGTGCGGGTAACGCTCATCCAGATATTCCATCACCACGGTCGACTCCCACAACGCCAGGTCACGATCGACCAGGGTGGGCAGGCTTCCGTAAGGGTTCACTTCAATCAGTTTAGGCGGCTGGCGACCAGCTTCCACGTAAATGATCTCTGCGCTGACACCCTTCTCTGCAAGTACGATGCGCACTCGGTGGGAATAGTGGTCGGCGGGGTCGGAGTAACAGGCCAACCGATTGGTCACGCCCATGGCGGTCCTCCTCGCTTGTTGAAATTATCGGAAGCGGAAAAACGCACGCGCCCAGAGAGCGCCTCCCGTAACGCCTGGATCACCAGGCTCGTTACACCTTCAGAGACGCCCTTGGGCGCGCGCGATTAACAGCAATTGCTTACAGCTTTATCAATGGATGTCTTTCCAGTATTCACGCTTGAGCAAGTATGCGAATACAAAGAAGAACGCCAGGTACAGCAACACATAGGTACCGATGCGCTGATGCTGCAGCTTCACCGGGTTGGCCGAGTAGGCCAGGAAGGTCACCAGGTTCTTGACCTTCTCATCGAATTGCTCTGCGTTCAGCGTGCCGGTTTTTGGCACCACGGTCAGCTGGTCACACGCCTCATGAGTCAGAGCCGTACCGGTCAGCGGATCGTATTGCTTCTTGCCGTCTTCGACGATTTGAACTTGTTTGCAGCCTACCACCTGACGACCCTGCAGGCCGACCAGAACGTTAGGCATCCCGACGTTCGGGAAGACCTTGTTGTTCACGCCCCAGGGACGCGATGGGTCTTCATAGAACGAACGCAGGTAACCGTAGAGCCAGTCAGTACCACGAACGCGGGCGACCAGGGTCAGGTCGGGCGGTGCCGCACCGAACCAGGTCTTGGCGTCCGCCGGCTGCATGCCGATGCTCATGTGATCGCCGATCTTGGCGCCGGTGAACACCAGCTTCGAGAGCATCAGGTCGTGCGGGATGCCCAGATCATCGGCGACACGCTCGTAACGCTGGAACTTGGCGCTGTGACAGCCCATGCAGTAGTTGGCAAAAGTACGTGCGCCATCCTGCATTGCAGCCTTGTCGGAAACGTCGATGTCGACCTTTTCCAGCTCAGGAGCACCCGCTGTCGACGCGAACGAGAACACAGGCATAGCAGCAAGAATCAGTACAGCAAATAGCTTTTTCATCAGCCAGTCACCCTTTCCGGAACCGGTTTGGTCTTCTCGAGCCTGGTGTAGAAAGGCATCAGAATGAAGTAGGCGAAGTACAGGAAGGTACACACCTGCGACAGCAATGTACGGCCTGGCGTCGGGGCCAGAACACCCAGAATGCCGAGGATGACGAACGAAACGCAGAACACCACCAGCCAGATTTTGCTCAGCCAGCCTTTGTAGCGCATCGACTTGACCGGGCTTCGGTCCAGCCATGGCAGGACGAACAGCACCGCGATGGCGGCGCCCATGGCGATAACGCCCAGAAGCTTGTCCGGAACCGCCCGCAAAATCGCGTAGAACGGCGTGAAGTACCAGACCGGAGCGATGTGCTCTGGCGTCTTGAAGGCGTTCGCCACTTCAAAGTTCGGCTTCTCGAGGAAGTAGCCGCCCATTTCAGGGAAGAAGAACACGATCGAGCAGAAGATGAACAGGAACACCACCACGCCGACGATATCTTTCACGGTGTAGTACGGGTGGAAGGCAATGCCGTCCAGCGGTACGCCGTTTTCGTCTTTGTGTTTCTTGATGTCCACGCCGTCCGGGTTGTTCGAACCGACTTCGTGCAGCGCCAGAACGTGCAGCACCACCAGACCGAGGATCACGATCGGCAAGGCAACAACGTGCAAGGCGAAGAAGCGGTTCAGGGTGATACCGGAAATCAGGTAGTCACCACGGATCCACTGAGTCAGATCGTTGCCGATGACCGGGATCGCACCGAACAGCGAGATGATCACTTGGGCACCCCAGTAGGACATCTGGCCCCACGGCAGCAGGTAACCCATGAAGGCTTCAGCCATCAGCGCCAGGTAGATCAGCATGCCGAAAACCCACACCAGCTCACGCGGCTTCTGGTACGAACCGTAGAGCAAGCCACGGAACATGTGCAGATAAACCACGATGAAGAACATCGAAGCGCCGACCGCGTGCAACAGACGCAGGATCGAGCCGTACTCGACGTCGCGCATGATGTATTCGACGGAGGCGAATGCTTCTTCCGCCGACGGGGTGTAGCTCATGGTCAGCCAGACACCGGTAACGATCTGGTTGACCAGAACGAGCAGTGCAAGGGAGCCAAAGAAATAGAAGAAGTTGAAGTTCTTCGGGGCGTAGTACTTGCTGAGATGGTCTTCCCACATTTTGGTCGCGGGAAAGCGCGCATCAACCCAATCCATGAACTTGCTCATCACGCTTTCTCCGTATCGACGCCAATGACAATGATGTCATCGGTCTCATAGGAATGCGGGGGAACTGGCAGGTTCAAAGGCGCAGGTTGCGACTTGTAGACGCGACCAGCCAGATCGTAGTGGGAACCGTGGCAAGGGCAGAAATATCCACCTACCCAGTCCTTGCCCAGATCCACAGGCGCCACTTCTGGACGGAAGGTCGGCGAGCAACCCAGGTGCGTGCAGATACCGATCAGCAGCAGGACTTCTGGCTTGATCGAACGCGTTTCCGGGTCGACATAGGTCGGTTGTGTCGAGTTCTTGGAGGTCGGGTCAGACAGCTGGCCCTCGATCTTTTTCAGATTCCCCAGGATTTCCTCGGTACGGCGGACAATGAACACCGGCTGACCGCGCCACTCAGCAATCATCTGCTGACCTGGCTCGATTTTGCTGACATTCACCTTCACCGGTGCACCTGCGGCTTTCGCCTTGGCACTGGGAAACCATGACCCCACGAACGGGACCGCAGCCCCCACCGCTCCTGCAGCACCCACCACGGATGTGGCTGCTACCAAGAAGCGACGCCGGCCTGCATTCACGCCGTCATTGCTCATTCAGTCCTCTCCCATCAGCTTTGTGGCCTGTTAAATCAGGCGTCTACTAAGTAAAAATCTGAACTTATAAAAATTTTGCCGAATGGTAATGAAAAGCCCCAATTCTGACAAGGTAATTACCGAGGGGCTCCACTGCCAAGCCTTGCAGTATAGGGCTTCTACGGCTGTGGCAAGTTGTCACAGAGCAATTCTTTGATAAATCGCGCCCATAAAAAAACGCCCAGCTTCGCGAGGAAACTGGGCGTTCTTTTTGAACGCGAAAGCGAATTAACGCTTCGAGTACTGCGGACGCTTACGCGCTTTACGCAGACCAACTTTCTTACGTTCAACTTCACGAGCATCGCGAGTAACGAAGCCAGCTTTGCGCAGAGCGCCACGCAGGGTTTCGTCGTACTGCATCAGTGCGCGAGTGATACCGTGGCGGATTGCGCCAGCTTGACCACTTACACCACCACCGATCACGGTGACGTAGATGTCGAATTTCTCGACAGTCTCAGTCAGTTCCAGCGGCTGACGAACTACCATGCGGGCAGTTTCGCGGCCGAAGAAATTTTCCAGGGTGCGGTTGTTGATGGAGATGTTACCAGTACCCGGACGCAGGAAAACGCGTGCGGTTGCGGTCTTGCGACGGCCAGTGCCGTAATTTTGAGTCGCCGACATAATGAACTATTCCGTTAAAACTTCAGTTCTTGGGGCTGCTGAGCAGTATGAGGGTGTACAGCGCCCGCATAGACTTTCAGCTTACGATACATGTCGCGACCCAGCGGGTTCTTAGGCAGCATGCCCTTGACCGCGGTCTCGATCACGCGCTCAGGGGCTTTAGCGATCAGCTTTTCAAAGTTGATCGACTTGATGCCGCCCGGGAAACCGGAGTGGGAGTAGTAGATTTTGTCGGTGGTCTTAGCACCGGTTACACGAATCTGCTCGGCATTGATGACGACGATGTAATCGCCGGTGTCAACGTGAGGAGTGTACTCAGCTTTATGCTTGCCACGCAGACGGCTCGCGATTTCGGTGGCCAGACGACCCAGGGTCTGACCAGCAGCGTCGACGACAAACCAGTCGCGCTGTACTGTTTCCGGTTTAGCAGTAAAAGTTTTCATTCTTTATAGCCTCAGGGGCCGCCCTGTAAATTAGACGGCGGATCTTACTGAATAGTGCGTACTTTGACAAGTCAAAGGCAGCCGGATACAGACGCTTTCGGGGGCTCGGGTCGGCGCGTCCGTTCAACGGCAAGATTCTTCGGCGGCGGCGCATCACTTCCACTGCAGAAAGAGGTGCGCAATTATGCAGATTGCGAAAAATATTTCAACCTGCTTTTATGATTGTTTTGCCCAAGGAGCACCCGATGGACTATCGCCAGCTAGGCCGAACCAATCTGAACGTGAGTGCCATCTGCCTCGGAACCATGACCTGGGGCGAGCAAAACAGCGAGGCTGAAGCCTTCGCCCAGATTGAAAGTGCCAAAAACGCCGGGATCAATTTCATCGATACCGCCGAGATGTACCCGGTGCCACCCAAGGCCCAAACCTACGCCACCACCGAACGCTACATCGGCAATTACTTCAAAAGTCGCGGTGATCGCGCCGACTGGATCCTGGCCAGCAAGATCGCCGGCCCCGGCAACACCATCGATTACATCCGCGACAAAAACCTGCGGCACAACCGCCAGCACATCACCGCAGCCGTGGACGCGAGCCTCAAGCGCCTGCAAACCGACTACATCGACCTTTATCAGCTGCACTGGCCGGAACGCAGCACCAACTTCTTCGGCCAACTGGGCTATAAACACAAGATCGAAGCCAACCTGACGCCGCTGGAGGACACCCTCGAAGCGCTGGACGAACAGGTCAAGGCCGGCAAGATTCGCCACATCGGCCTGTCCAATGAAACGCCGTGGGGCACCATGCGCTTCCTCGCCCTGGCCGAAGCCCGTGGCTGGCCGCGCGCCGTATCGATCCAGAACCCGTACAACCTGCTCAACCGCAGCTTCGAAGTCGGCCTGGCGGAAATCGCCATCCGCGAACAGTGCGGCCTGCTCGCCTATTCGCCGCTGGCGTTCGGTTTCCTGTCGGGCAAGTACGAGGGTGGCGCGCGCCCTCCAAAAGGTCGCTTGAGCCTCTACAGCCGCTTCAGCCGCTATTTCAACCCACAGTCGGAAGCTGCGTGCAGTCGTTATGTGGCACTGGCCCGTGAACACGGCCTGGACCCGGCGCAGATGGCGTTGGCGTTTGTCACTCAGCAGCCGTTCGTGACCAGCAACATCATCGGCGCGACCACCATGGAACAGCTGGAGAGCAACATTGCCAGTTTCGAGCTGAAACTTTCCGATGAAGTGCTGGAGGGGATTGAGGCGATTCACAAGGATCACCCGAATCCTGCACCTTGATTGATTCATAGACCCATTCGCGAGCAAGCCCGCTCCCACAGGAGATCACTTAACCTGTGGGAGCGGGCTTGCTCGCGAAAGCGTCCGACCAGTCACCGCAGCATCAAAGCGACCTGGCAATAATCTCCTTCATGATTTCATTGGTCCCCGCATAAATCCGCTGCACCCGCGCATCCGCCCACGCCCGGGCAATCGGGTATTCCCACATGAACCCGTAACCGCCATGCAACTGCACGCATTCGTCGAGCACCTTGCATTGCAGGTCAGTGCCCCAGTACTTGGCCATCGCTGCCGTCGGCACATCCAGCTTGCCTTGCAGATGCAGCTCCAGGCAGCGATCCACGAACACCCGGCCGATCTGGATTTCAGTCGCCATTTCCGCCAGCTTGAAGCGCGTGTTCTGGAAGTCGGCAATCGCCTTGCCGAACGCCTTGCGCTCACGGGTGTAATCCAGCGTCCACTTCAACGCGGCTTCGGCCGAAGCTAGCCCGCCGATAGCGACAGTAAGGCGCTCCTGAGGCAACTCCTGCATCAGGTAAGCGAAGCCCATTCCGGCTTGCCCCAGCAGGTTTTCCTTCGGTACCCGCACGTCCTGGAAGAACAGCTCCGAAGTGTCCTGCGCCTTCATGCCGACTTTTTCCAGGCGCTTACCCTTGTCGAAGCCTGGCGTATTGGCCTCGACCAGAAACAGACTGGTGCCCTTCGCGCCCGCCTTCGGATCCGTCTTGGCCACGACAATCACCAGGTCAGCCAGATAGCCGTTGGTGATGAACGTCTTGGACCCGTTGATCACGTACTCGTCGCCATCCAGCACAGCGGTGGTTTTCACCCCTTGCAGGTCGGAACCGGCGCCCGGCTCGGTCATGGCAATGGCTGTCACCATTTCTCCGGACACCAGTTTCGGCAGGTATTTGTGCTTCAGCGCTTCACTGCCGTAGTGCAGGATGTACGGCGCCACAATGTCGGAATGCAGGGAAAAACCGATGCCGGTCAGGCCGAGACGACCCACCTCTTCGATCACCACCGCGCTGTAGAGAAAATCCGCCCCCAGCCCGCCGTACTCCTCCGGCAGGTGCGAGCAGAGCATCCCCGCCTCCCCCGCCTTGTTCCAGAGTTTACGGTCGATGAAGCCTTGTTTTTCCCATTGCCCATGGAACGGCACGGCCTCTTTTTCGAGGAACGTTCGCACGCTGTCGCGAAACAATTCGTGCTCGGAACTGAACAAGGTTCTGGGGATCATGCGGCACCTGTCGTTAATTGTTAGAAGGAGTTGACCTTCAGAGACTAAGCCTCGCATCCGATACAGGACACTGGACACATCAGACAAAAAACAAGACGATCCAGCCGTCTGGTGACCACTTTCCCCTATAAGAATAAAGTTGAATTATGTCTAACCAAGTCTCCACGCCCTTGCGGCGCGTCAGCATCCTGGCTATCGACCGGGTTTTCGCTTCCACCCTCATGCAAGCAAAGGATTTCTTCCACTTGGCCAGCCTGCGCTATGGCAAACAACTGGGTCAGGGCCTGACTCCGGCGTTCGAAACCCGACTGGTCAGCCCCGACGGCAAACCGGTGAACAGCTTCAGTGACGTGATCATGCCGGTGGACGGCGGCCTGGAAAACGCCGACATCATTGTCCTTCCAGCCTTCTGGGACGATTTCGACACCCTTTGCCAACGTTATCCACAGGTCCTGCCTTGGTTGCGCCAGCAACATGCTCGCGGCGCAGTACTCTGCGGTGAAGCCACCGGGGTGTTCTGGCTGGCTGAGGCCGGGCTGCTCGACGGCAAGGAAGCGACCACGTACTGGCGTTTCTTCAATGCCTTCGCCGAACGCTTCCCACGGGTTCAACTCAATCAGGACAAGCACCTGACCGACGCGGACAACCTGTATTGCGCGGGCGGCACCACCTCGGCCTGCGACCTCTACATCTACCTGATCGAACGCTTCTGCGGCGCCAGCGTATCCCAGGCCGTGGCCCGGGATATTCTCTACGAAGTGCAGCGCAGCTACTCGCCAGGACGCATCGGGTTCGGCGGACAGAAGTTGCACCAGGACGTGATCATCTTGCAGATCCAGCACTGGCTCGAAGAACACTTCGCCGACAAATTCCGCTTCGAAGACGTCGCCCGCGAACACGGCATGAGCATCCGCAACTTCATGCGCCGCTTCCAGACCGCCACCGGCGACAAGCCGCTGCATTACCTGCAACGCCTGCGTATCGAGACGGCCAAGGGCTTGCTGTCGGGTAGCCGCAAGAGCATCAAGACCATCAGTTATGAAGTCGGCTACGACGATGCGAGCTTCTTTGCGCGGTTGTTTCGCCAGCACACCGAGCTGTCGCCGAACCAGTATCGGCAGCAGTTTCAGCAGGCTGCATAGGCCCAATACCGCAGGGATCCTTAGCCGGAGCCCTGCAGGTCTTTTCCCACGATAAAAAACGAAAAAAGAGTATCTGCGAGCCTTACTTGTCTCCTATACGCTGCGCGTTCAGAACCTCAACATCGTCCCTGAAAACACCATCAAGGACGATCAACAGTGACTATCGGATCAAGCTACAACTACCCCTCCTATGCCGCGAAGGATGCCGCTCGCCCAAAACGCTCGGCGGAAAACAAATGGAAGGCCCGTTTCCCCAACCCGCCAGACTTGTGCTTCGACTATCGAGCATTGGTTGAACAGGAAAACGGCATCGCCAAGGCAACTGACCCGCAACATAAAATTTGCATTATTGGCGCCGGCGTTACCGGACTGACTGCCGCCAGAGAACTTTATCGTTGCGGGTTCACCCATATCACCCTCATAGAACAATCCAGACGCATAGGCGGCAGACACCTGACCGTCCCTGGAAGCCCGAACTCGGCGATGAGTCATACACCGTTTGAAATGGGGGCCATGCGCATGCCCTTCTTCAACCGGGCGGATGAGTCACCGACAGAAGGCCAGTCGCTGATGGCTTACTACGCCAAGGCGTTCGACCTGGCGTTCTCAGATTTTGCCAATCCCGGAAGCCAATGGGTCACTTCGACCGGGATCTATCTACGAGAGGGCAGCATGGGCGACGGATCGGCTCCGCAGATGTTGATCTGGAAAAATGAAGATGGGCAGACACCACCTCCCGGTGAAGAACTGCAAAAGGTTTATGCAAAGTGGAAGGCCTTTGCCGATCGCATGACCCGGTACGTCGCAGAGGTTTACGCCAGTCAGGAATGGGAAGCCATGTGGGCCGCTATCGTCGAAAAATACGAGAGCGTTTCGTTTCGCGACCTGGTCAGCATGCCCGCCCTGCAAGCGTGGGATGAACGCTCGCCGGGGGACTTTGGCGGAATGGGAATGTCCGCGCAGGAGTCCGCGATCTTCTATGCCATTGGCATCGGCGACGGTAGCTGGGGTGCCTTTTACGATGTCTGCTCCCTGTATCCCCTGCGCACTGCCATTTTTGGATTCAGCAGCCAGCTGCAATTGATCCATGGTCGGGTCGACTCAACTGGCGATCCGCTGGATTCACCCTGCCTGCACAACGAAGCCGTTTTAGACTCAAGGGGGCTGAGTTTCGACAGGCCACGCTACATCGGACTCGCAGCGCTGGACGAATGCCTGCTGTTCATGAAAACCGACGAAACCGGAAAGTCCTTCTACGACCACTGCCGGGAAAGAAACAACGGTTTGCTCATGGACTCATCCGTTACAAAACTTAAAAAACTGACGAACCAGAAAACACGCGTCTACTACAACTCGAAACATAGCCAACCCGAGCAAATCCTGGAGCACTACGATGACTTTGATTCGGTCATCATGACCCTTCCCTCCTGGCTGATCGAAACTCGCATCAAGCTTGAAAACTTCACACCACAGATGCTGCCGTTCGAGACGATCAATGCCTATAAAACCGCGCACTGGGAAACCAGTTGCAAAGTCTTCGCACCGTTAAAAAAATCCTTCCTTTCGAAAAACAGCAAAATCCCGCAAGTCATCATCACTGACAGCTTCATTCACGACGTCTACACCTACCGCTACAACGATAACTACAGTTACGACTGCATCCTTTTAAGTTACACATGGGAGGATGACGCCACCAAACTGGCCTCTTTCACCGACAAGGAACTGGTGAACACGTGTGCCAAAGAGCTGGACCGGATCCTTATGCATTCCGCCAATATCCAGGAGAAAATCACTCCCTACATTGGCCTGGATCAAGCCGTGGTCCAGCGTTGGATCACCGATAAAAATGCGCTGGGTTGTGCAAAGTTATACCGACCCGGCACCTACTACGACGCCGTCAGCCTGATGAAGTACAACCGGGACTTCGCGCATGTTTCAGGTCTGTATTTTTCCGGGGAGTCGTTTTCAGTCGATGCGGGCTGGACCGAGCCCTGCTTTCGGGGCGCCGTCGATGCGGTCATTCATATCTGCAACAAAACCGGCGCAGCCTTCCATGGCGGTTTTTCCATGAGCGACTATCCGCACTATAACGTCAGAACCTGATCAACTTCCTTGCCCTGGAGCCATGCACGACGTGCATTGGCTCTACTTTGGCGACCCTCCTGTCAAGCGCCTCGCGCAGTCATCTTGGGATACGGACTACACCCTAAACGGAAATAGCTGACTTACACGCTCTCGTCGATTCGACTCTCATAAGCACGCAATTAAACAGCGTGAATAACAATAAAAAGAGGTCATCGGGAATGAGCGAGCCAACAAGCCCTGTTCGTGTAGCAGTCGTGCAATTCGATCCACAAGTCGGCATGCAAAATCGCGAAGCAAATCTGCGTAACAGCCTGAAATTAGCGTTGGAAGCCGCAAATGACGGTGCGAATCTCATCGTCCTGCCCGAGCTTTCAAACACAGGTTACTTCTTCGAAACCCGGCAGGATGCGTTCGAGCACTCGGAGGCCGTTCCCAGCGGGCCTAGCGTGCAGAGCTGGATGGACTTTGCCCGCCAGCACAAGGTTTATCTGGTCGCCGGTTTGACGGAGCGCGACGGCATGCAGCTGTTCAACACCGGCGTTCTTGTCGGGCCTGACGGCTTCATCGGCAAGTACCGAAAAGCACATTTATGGAATCTGGAAAAATTATGGTTCACGCCGGGCGATCTGGGCTTCCCGGTTTTCGACACCCCCATCGGTCGCATCGGGTTGTTGATCTGCTGGGATATCTGGTTCCCGGAAGTCCCGCGCATTTTGAGCCAGCAAGGCGCTGACATTATTTGCAGCCTGAACAACTGGGTCTGGACCCCGCCGCCCCTGTTCGATGACGCCGGCAAATGCATGGCGTCGTACCTGACGATGACGGCGGCTCACGTCAACAATGTGTTTATTGCGGCGGCGAGCCGGATCGGCGAAGAGCGAGGTGCACGTTACCTGGGTTGTTCGCTGATCGCGGGCACCAACGGCTGGCCGATTGGCCAGGTGGCTTCAGCGGACAAGCAGGAGATCCTGTTTGCCGACATCGACCTGACCAGCTCGCGCAGCGCGCCGATCTGGAACAATTTGAACGATTTGCATCGCGATCGTCGATCCGATCTCTACGATCAAATGCTCGGTTACACCCAGCACCCTTGTCTGCCGCGCTGATAAGGGGACATGACTGATGGAAACCGCAAACGAAAAACCGCAAAACCGGCTTGCCGCCCGGTCACCGCTGGATACGGCGATCATCTGGCTGATGCTCGGCACGGCACTGTTGATCATCTGGCTTTCATTCACCTACCGGACATCCTGGTCAGCCCATTGGCCCGACTACAGTCACATGGTATCTAGCCTCCCGGAGCCGAGTGCCTGGTTGCGCTGGGTCCTGGGAGACATCAGCGAGGTTGCGTTCTACAAACACGAGTTCGCTTCGATCGGACTGCTTGCAGGCGCCTATTTGGCCTACTGGGCGAATCGAACGGGAAAAGCCTGGCAAGGTTTTACCATTTGCTACGGCAGCGGATTATGGCCGTGGCTCGTCACCAGTTCGTTGCTTGGCCTGTTGCTGAGCAACCTTCTGTGGGGCTGGACGGTGACGGCCACCAGTTGGCAACCCACGTTTGCCGCCTTTGTTTCGTTGCCGGCGGCGATGGTGCTGATGTTTGGCGGCGGCTGGAAGGTCACGATCAATGGCGCAATCATGGGCGCCGTGTTCGTCACTCCGATGTGCTTGTTGATCGTCAATTACGTCTGCAATCCCCTCGGATTGCCAGCTGTGATCGGCAACGTCACGGGCATGGCGGTCGCCAGCGTCGGCGCTTTTCTGCTCTGCCGTTACCTGCCGAGCCTGGTGAAGTCCGACCCACTCAAGAAGCCGTCCGCCCCTGTGCCCGCACCCGTCATCACCAAAACGCCGGACTATGGCGTCGTTTGGAGTCTACGCCGGGTGTTGGCCGACTTTTCGGAAGCGCCGTTCTTCGGCAATGAATGGGCCAGTCTCGGCTTGATCGCGGGCGCCTTGTTGGCTTACACCTTGAACCCGACGAGCCCGGTGTATGGCACGGGCTTGCTGCCCCAACTGATCGCCGCGCAGGCGTTGACCTCGGCACTAGGGGTAGTGATCTGGCGTCGGCAATGGATATTGCGCGGCTGGTATCCCACCTATGTTCCATTGGTGTCAGTCGTGCCGGCGGCCGTTCTTACGTACGGTGGCAGCTGGCAGGTCATCGCCTCAAGCGCACTGCTGGGGGCACTGATTGCGCCACCGTTGGCGTGCGCGATTACTAAGCGGTTACCGGCCGACATGCACGGTTTCATCGGCAATGTACTGGCCATGGCCATCAGTACGCTGCTGATCATTCCGTTTGTCGGACTGCTGGTAGCCGGCTGACGAACGTCGCGATTGGGCTGTATCTCGGACTCAAATCCGGATACAGCCACTTCTCATCACAAGCAAATGAGGTATCACATGGACCTGCCCAAACTGGCCATTGCGGCGCTCGGCGGCACCGTGAGCATGCAAGCCAGCAACGCTGGTGAAGGGGTGATCCCGACCGTCAGCGGCGAAACCCTGCTGGCCTCGGCGCCAGAGTTGGCGACCTTGGCACGGGTCACCGTAGAAACGCTCGGACTGTTGCCGAGTGCCTCACTGGATTTCGACTTTTTGCTAAGCGTCCTTTCCTGGGCGAATGTTCAAATCGGGCAAGGTGCGGTGGGTGTTGTCATCACTCAAGGCACGGACACCCTCGAAGAAACGGCCGCATTTTTCGACTATTTGTGGGACCACGACGAGCCGTTGGTCCTGACCGGCGCCATGCGTTCGGCAGCCCAGGCAGGGGCCGATGGTCCGGCGAATCTGCTGGATGCTTGCCGGGTTGCACTGGCTGAAAGCAGCCGTCAACGAGGCGTTCACGTGGTGATGAACGGACAGATTCATTCAGCGAACGCCGTCCGCAAAACCGACTCATTGGCATTGCAGGCGTTTTCCTCCCCCATCGTCGGTCCTGCCGGCATGCTGATGGAAAACACCGTCAACTATCTGCGCCTGCCAGTCCAGCGCAGGATCCTGCCGTTGCCACAGCTGACCACACAGAAGATTGCCCTGCTGGAAGCGTCGCTTTGCGCCGATACCCTGTTAATCGAGAACATCCTCGAACTGGGTTACGACGGGCTGGTGATTGCGGGTTTCGGTGCAGGACACGTTAGCGCGAGCTGGGCGGATGTCATTGAAACCATCGCCAGAAAAATCCCTGTCATCGTTGCCACCCGGACAGGTTCCGGCTCCACGGCTCAATCGACCTACGGATTTATTGGCAGCGAGATGGACCTGATCAGTAAAGGTGCATTGATGGCTGGATTTCTCTGTCCACGCAAAGCCCGAGTCCTGCTGTGGCTGCTCGTCGGCTGCCAGCGACAAGATAAACTGGCACGCTTTCTCGTTCAAAACTGACACACAGCGCACAAAAAAAAGGCCAGCAGTGCAGGCCCTTTTTCATTTTTCAAAATGTCCTACTTTTTTTTCGCTCTATGGCCTGTGCGCCCGGGACAGGAACTCGTGGGACTGCATTTCCAGCAGACGGCTAAGCGTGCGCTGGAACTCGAAGTTCAAGCGACCGCCGGTGTAGAGGTCTTTGAGCTCGACTTCAGCCGAGATGATCAGCTTGACGTTACGGTCGTAGAACTCGTCGACCATGTTGATAAAGCGTCGGGCGATGTCGTCGGTGGTGACGCTCATCTGCTCGACACCGCTGAGCAATACGGCGTGGAAGATCTTGCCCAGTTCGATGTAATCGTTCTGGCTACGCGGGCCGTCGCACAGTTCGCGGAAGTCGAACCAGGCCACGTCATCACAGGTACGCAGTGCGCGAATCTCACGATTCTCGATCATAAGCACGTCATTCTCGATGGCTGCCGTGCATTCCGGTGTCAGGGCGCGGAAGCTCTTGCGCAGGCTTTCATGCGCGGCTTCGTCCAGCGGGAAGTGGAACAGCTCGGCTTGTTCGAGGTGACGCAGACGATAATCGACGCCGCTGTCGACGTTGACGATGTCAGTGTTCTGCTTGATCAGCGCAATGGCCGGCAGGAAGCGCGCACGTTGCAGGCCATCCTTGTACAGACCGTCCGGCACGATGTTCGAGGTCGCGACCAGGGTCACGCCGTTCTTGAACAGCTCTTCCATCAGCGTGCCAAGGATCATCGCATCGGTGATGTCGGACACGAAGAATTCATCGAAACAGATCACCCGGGCTTCGTCAGAGAAGCGCTTGGCAATGATGGTCAGCGGGTTCTTCTCACCGCCGAGGGTCTTCATCTCTTCGTGCACACGCTTCATGAAGCGGTGGAAGTGCGTGCGGACCTTTTCCTTGAACGGCAGCGCTTCGAAGAAGGTGTCGACCAGGTAAGTCTTGCCGCGGCCAACGCCGCCCCAAAAATACAGACCCTTGACCGGTGCCTGTTCTTTTTTGCCAAACAGTTTGCCGAGCAGGCCCGGCTTGTTGTTCGACGCAGCGACCAGATCGTCGTACAGGCGCTGCAAATGGCGCACCGCAGTTTCCTGCGAGGCGTCATGGAAGAATTCCGGGCGTTTCAGATCAGCTTGATATCGTTCTAGGGGCGTCATAATTCGTTAGCAAGGCAACAAAAACGGGCCGTCACTGTAGCGACGGCCCGTGGGAATGGCAATCGGCCCTTGGTCGGACCGAGCCGTTGATTATTCCTGAACCGGGGTCAGGGCAACCCGCAAGGTGTCGATGGCGACGTCGCGAGCGGCGTTGTCAGCAAAGGTCGGGCTGTCGGCCACGCACTCGCCTTCCAGCCAGACGCTGAAACTGCGGTCTTCACTGCGCACATCCAACGGCTGACCCGATTGCAACTGCTTGGTCACTTGACCTGCGGTTTTGCCGTCGGCGAAGTTGCGCGACAGCAGCAGTTGCTCGCCATCGGCCGCCAGCAGACGGAAACGGAAACTGCTGTCTTCTTCGCGGAAGCTGACAAAACGCGCGGCTTTCGCGGTTTTCTTCTTGGTGGTGGTCGCGACTTGCGTCTGAGCAACGAAAGAGCGCAGGCCAACCGCTTCACGCAGTTCGTGGAGGAACGGTGTCGCCACCGAGCGGGCCTTTTTGGCGCCGATCTGCAGGATGTCTTCCAGGTCTGCCGGGCGTTCAATCAGTTGGTGATATCGCTCGCGGGACTCGCCCAATTCGTTGTCCAGCAGCTGGAACAGACGATTCTTCGCTTCGCCCCAACCCAGACCCTGCAACAGTTCGCTGCGGAATTCGTCGGACTGCGCAGGGGTGGCGAAGGCCTGGAACAAGGTGAACAGGTGCGAATTGTCTGGATCTTTCGCCTCGCCCGGCGCGCGGGAGTCAGTGACGATCCGCGAAATCGCGTCCTTCATTTCCTTGGCGCTGCTGAACAACGGAATGGTGTTGTCGTAACTCTTCGACATTTTGCGACCGTCGAGGCCTGGCAGCGTCGCGACGCTTTCTTCGATCAGCGCCTCGGGCATGGTGAAGAATTCTTTGCCCTGACCGAACAGATGGTTGAAGCGCTGGCCGATGTCACGGGCCATTTCCACGTGCTGGATCTGGTCACGACCGACCGGCACCTTATGGGCGTTGAACATCAGAATGTCCGCCGCCATCAGCACCGGGTAGCTGTACAAGCCCATGGTGATGCCGGCGTCCGGGTCTTCTCCGGTTTCAACGTTCTTGTCCACCGACGCCTTGTAGGCGTGGGCACGGTTGAGCAGACCCTTGGCGGCAACACAGGTCAGCAACCAGGTCAGCTCGGGGATTTCCGGGATATCGGACTGGCGATAGAAGGTTACGCGGTCCACGTCCAGGCCACCGGCCAGCCAGGTCGCGGCGATTTCCAGACGCGAGCGCTGGATGCGCAGCGGGTCATCGCATTTGATCAGGGCGTGGTAGTCGGCCAGGAAGTAGAACGAATCGGCGTTGCTGTCACGGCTGGCGACGATCGCCGGGCGGATGGCGCCGGCGTAGTTGCCCAGGTGCGGCGTGCCGGTGGTGGTGATGCCGGTGAGGATGCGGGTACGAGTCGTCATGGGTAATCGCTTGTCAGACTGCAATCAATTCGAAAGACGCGGCAGGATCAGATCCTTGAGATCGGTCAGCTTGCCATGAAAAAAGTGTCCGCATTCTGCCACTTTCAGCAGCTCATGGGGGCGTTCGAGTGTCGAGGACCAATCGTAGACGGCTTGCGGATCGATGACTTCGTCGGTTTCCGGCTGGATCAGGGTCAGTGCACCGTTTTGCGGCAGTTGATCCTGATCGCCAAGGCGCATGACCGCTGGCGCGACCATGAACAGATGTTTCAGCTGTTCGCCCTTGGCTTCCAGGCGTCCGCCGAGACTTGCTGCAACAAAACCGCCGAAGGAGAATCCGAACAGGGTCAGCGGCATGTCAGGATGTTTGGCCCGCAGCCATTCGGCCGCTGCCTGGGCGTCATCGACTTCACCGGTACCCATGTCGTGGCTGCCTTCGCTGGCACCGACGCCCCGGTAGTTGAAACGCAAAGTAATCAAACCAGCGTCGCGCGCCGTGCGCTGCAGGGTCGAGACCACTTTGTTGAGCATGGTGCCGCCCTGCACCGGGTTCGGATGACAGATCAGCGCGATGCCGCGCGGCTGCTCATTGTCGAGGTAAAGGGCTTCCAATTGGCCGACCGGGCCATCAATCACTACAGGGGTTTCGCGCATAAGCAAGGAAGGAACTCCGTGACCTCGAATCGGGTCGACTCGTCTAGCAAATTGTCTGTGCCAATCTATTGCGAGTGAATCGCGGTATACAGCGCAGGTTCGAGCCGTTAACGTAAAGCAAAGCCGTTTATAGAGGAAGGACTCGTGGAACACTCGCTCTTAGTTTGGTTGTTGCCGACTCTTGCCCTGGTTGTGGGTGTCGCCATTGGTTTCCTGATCGCTCGCCTGGTGCCGAATGCTGCGCCTAGCAGCACACAACGTCAGCTGGATGACATTCAGGAACGTTTCGACAGTTATCAGAACGAAGTGGTCACCCACTTCAACAGCACTGCAACACTGGTCAAGAAACTCACTGCGAGCTATCAGGAAGTGCAGGATCACCTCGCCGAGGGTGCCAACCGCCTGGCCCTGGACGAGCAGACTCGTCAACGCTTGCTGGCCGCCCTGCACGCCGACGCTGCCGTGGCACCACGGGAACGCCTGACGCCACCGCGCAATCAGGAGCCGCCTCGCGACTACGCCCCCAAAGCCCCGAACGCGCCGGGCATGCTCGATGAACATTACGGCCTGAAGAAGTAATCAGGTTTCACGACACAAAAAAGCCCTCGGACGAGTGATTGTCCGGGGGCTTTTTTTAATTCTGAAGTTTTCATCGCCAGTTCTGGCCCCATCGCGAGCGGGCTCGCTCCCACAGTGGACCGAGTGTTGGATCGGTTCGCGGTCACCTGTGGGAGCGAGCCTGCTCGCGATGGGGCCAGTGCTGGCGACAAAAAAACCCGCCCGATCTGCTGAGGATCGGGCGGGCTTTTTGCCTGGGGTTCAGTCAGGCTTTTGCGGTCACTACTGGGTCGGTTGCGAATACTGCTGGCCCGGAATCGCCTTCAGGTTGACCTCGACCCGACGGTTCTGCGCCCGGCCATTGACGTCACCGTTGCTGGCAATCGGGTTATCCGGCCCGGCGCCGCGAGCCGACAGGTTGGCGCCGCTGACACCTTGCGAGGTCAGGTAAGTCGCCACGCTCTGGGCCCGACGCTGGGACAGGTCCATGTTGTGCTGACGGGCACCCGTGCTGTCGGTGTAGCCGACAATTTCGATCTGGTTCTGGCTGAACTCCTTGAGCGAGCCTGCCAGGTTGTTCAGCGGCTGGTAGAAGCTGGAGGCGATATTCGCCGAATCGGTGGCGAACGTGATGTTGCCCGGCATGATCAGCTTGATCTGATCGCCCTGACGCTGCACTTCGACACCGGTATTGGCCATGCTGGCACGCAGCTTCTTCTCTTGCTGGTCAGCGTAATAACCGTAACCGGCAGCGGAAGCACCTACCACGGCGGCGCCAATCAGCGCGCCCTTGCCACGGTTGTCGTGACCGATGGCGGCACCGGCCAGCGCACCGGCCAGCGCGCCGAGGCCACCGTATTTTGCGGTTTTGCTCATGCCCGTGGAGCCACCGTCGGCCTGGCCCTGGTTGTCGTAAGGGTTAGGCGAGGCGCAGCCAGACAGCAAGGCCACAGCCGTAGCGACAATAATCAAACGCTGCTTGGTGAACATGAAGAGCTCCTGGTTTTTGCATTTTGTGGTGCAACAGACTAAGGCATTGGACCTTTGCGGGCGTTGGATCATTTTGGCCGACGAAAATTCCGTCGGTTACATTTAAGCCCGCACAAAAGGGTTCTCGCGCATTTCATCGCCCAGGCGCGTGTCCGGACCATGCCCGGTCACGACAGTCGCCTCTTCGTCGAGCGTATAAAGCCGCTGCTTGATCGACCGCACGATGGTCGCCTGATCGCCACCCCACAAATCCGTGCGCCCTACCCCACGACGAAACAACGTGTCTCCGGCAATCAGCAGCTTAGCCTCGGAAAACCAAAAGCTCATGGAACCCGGTGTATGACCCGGCGTGTGCAGCGCCACGCCGCAACCACAGGCCAGCTCTTCATCGTCGGCCAACCAGCGGTCCGGCGACGGCACCGGCGTGTAAGGCACACCGAACATTTGGCACTGCATCTCCAGATTGTCCCAAAGGAACTGATCTTCTTTATGCAGGTGCAGAGTCGCGCCGGTTTTCTCCTTGAGCTGACCGGAGGCCAGGAAGTGATCCAGGTGCGCATGGGTATGGATGATGCTGACCACTTTCAGTCCCAAGGCGTCGAGGCGCGCGAGGATCAGTTCGTGATTGCCGCCAGGGTCGACCACGATGGCTTTTTTGGTGATCGGATCGCCGATGATCGTGCAGTTGCACTGCAAAGGGCCGACGGGGAAGGTTTCGCGGATGACACTGAGTTGACCAATTTTCATAAACTGACCTCGGAATAAGACCACCCACTTGAAACACTAGGCTTTGCGATGGGACAGCTGAAATCTATCAATTGAAAAAGAGAATAGTTACATTTAATATGGACTATCAAAATAAAATAATGACACAAAAAAGCCTCACATCAAAAGAGAAAGTTTAACCTGCAAAAAAATAGAGCCAACAATGCACACACCAAGGAATAGTTGCCTCTAAAAACACTGACTAATTCACTCAGGATGAAAAATGGAATTGTTTGAAGAAATCAATAAGCTCTTGATCGAAAGCAACTCCCCTTTAACCGTCTCTGAAATTTCTAAAGCGCTAACATCCTCCCATCCAAAAAAAGACCTCAAACCCATTCTCCCCACCGCCGTAATAGTCGACACCATAAAGAAAAACCCCAACCTGTTTTTGGACTTAAACGGCCGCATAGTCCCAATATCCTTAAAAAAATGGAAAGATATACTTACTGCATACTGGTACATAGTCAACATACTTAGAGCCACTTACACACACGCAGATCTTCAAACAATAGTTTCCACCCTATTCTTTCACAAAAGATGTCGAGACCTAAATCTATACACTTCCGGCCATTCAAATCACAACCGGGAAATTTTCTCTGCTTCCTCCTCCCCAGAAGACTGGCTTTCGGACCTATATAAACTCGATCAATATAATGACCCAAAAGGAAAAATCTATTTAGAGCTAGCCGGCTTATTAAAAAAACTACCTAGATCGCGATTAAGCGAAGTGTTACATATGATTCACGGGGTCGAAACCAATAACTTTACAGATTTCGAATATGGCGCAATATTTGAATACATAATTGAGGCCAACACTCTAGACACCCACAAAGTTTCTACGATAAGAACACCTCAACAGATATGCGACCTTATGGCAGAGCTACTAAATGCAAAAGGCGGCACTGTATACGACCCCGTTTGTGGCACGGGAGGTTTACTTACTAGCGCGCTAAGAAACTCTAACGATATAGGTACGCTATTTAAAGGAACTGAAATCAGCTACAACATTGCAAATCTCGCATCAATGAATCTAATCATGCACGGAGCACCATACCACAGCATTGAAGTTGGTGACTGCTTGCGAGAGATATCTAACTTTGATAAATATGACTATATAATTGCCGATCTTCCCAGCGTGAGCTCCAACAATAGCAATCCTGCCATATCAAATCTTGAGTATTATGGCTTTCAAACAGGAAAGGGCTTCAACTCGTTCATCTATCTAATAATATCGAAATTGGGGAATTACGGGAAAGCTGTTATAACGGTAGGTGATAGCTTCCTCAGTTCAGGAGGAGCAGAAGAACGTTGCCGAAAAATACTCATCGAAGAAGATTTAATCGAGTGTGTAATCAGCCTACCATCCGGAAGCTTAAAACCTTATATCAATGGAAAAGCTTCAGTTGTAGTACTCAACAAAGCCAAAGCATCTTTCCTTATCGGCAAAATCAAGTTTATTACTGCGATCGGAACTTCCACATCGTCACAAGCACCTGCCCTTGACACGGCGACAATATTAAGCCTGTACAGCCAAAAAAACGCAGAAGACAAGAACTCACAAATAGTAAGCACTGAAGAAATACTAAGCAAAAATACTCTTAACCCTAATGCATACAGTGAAAGTTTCCACGAACTCAAAAAACTTCTGAACGAAGGCAAGGCCTTTACACTTAGAGACCTAGTAAAGATAAGATCCGGTGTAAATGCCGGAGATACTGGACCAACCGATTTCGAACTTCCATATGTAAAAATAGAAAGCCTAGAAAAAGACATACTCGACATGCGTCTTGCAACAGACAGAGTCACAAGTTTCGCACCAAAAAACCCACACACCATAAAACATATAATAAGAAGCGAAGCTTTATTAGTTGCTCGAATAGGAGAAAACCTTAAATCCACTATTTTCAAACCAAGCAAACGTATACCTGAGATAATTACTCATCACGGAGTAATTGTACTTGAGCCTCGTTCAGAAAAAATAATCGATATCGAGTATCTTTACTATCAACTTTACTCTCCGACCGTTCAAAACCAAATAGAACTTAGACGAGCTGGAACTGTGATGCCATATATCAGCCAGCGCGTCCTGAACGACATCATAATCCCCTACATCCCATTGAGCTCTCAGAAAGAATTTATAACCATACAAAAAACGAACATAATTGCAGCAGAAAAAGAAAGGGTAAACCAACGCCTAATGGCGATAGGGTTCGAAGAAGAGCACATTCAAAAAGAAGCAGACATAATAAGCACTTTAGTACACGAACTTCGTCCAAAACTTATAAAAATCAACACATATTCTAATAAATTGATAAGAATAATAGAAAAGCATAATATCTCCTTACTCACAGAGTATGAAGCTTTTTTATATGACGAAGACGAAATCGAACTTTACGGCACAGAACCCCTCGAAAACAAAGAACTAGGGCTAGTTTCTAAAATAATACTAAAAAGCTCAGAGGAGCTCAATGACACCTTATCACTTGTCAAAGATGTCATGAATTTCAACTTACACAGTTCTGACTTTATAAAAGTTGATCTGTTGGATTTTTTTAACAACTATTTATCCATTAGACTATCAGAACAAGCCCCTAGATACACCGTCGAAATAAAAGGGGCTAGCGTTGAAGCCTATTTGCACCAGGCGTCAATGACTCAAGTAATCGACCAACTTCTATCAAACGCAGAAAAGCACGCGTTCAAAGAACCAACAACAAAAGACAGAGTTACATTCCTTATAAAGGAAGATAGCGATAGAGGCGTTGCAACAATAGACTATAGCAATAACGGTGCACCCTTCACCCTCACAAGACTAGAGTACATCCAGTTTTTCAAGAAAAGCAAAACCAGTGATGGCTCCGGTATCGGGGGAAACTATATATACAAAATTATCAAGGCCCATAATGGCGATATAGAAATGAAAGAAGATACTAAAAAAGGATTTACAATGAAGATTGAAATACCAACAAAAAGGAACGGTAATGTATAAAGTATTGTTGATCGATGACGACAAAGATTTCAAAGAAACATTCAGCATGGATGCACAACGCTTTTCAATTCAGACTATATATAGAAACAGCTTAGCTGGACTACAAGAGGTAATGCCTCAACACCATAATACGATCGCGGCGGTTGTACTTGACATTAAATGTCTATTGACCAGCGATCAACCAATAGAAAATGAAAATTTCATTGGAACGGCAATTAAATTCCTAGATACAAGCTATCCAAATTTCCCCCGAATAATACTTACAGGGGATGACGATGCTTTTAATAACTTCAAGCGCTTTTCTGGCTCAGAAGATGTATATCTAAAAACCCCGCAAGGTTTGAAAGATGCTATCGCGAAGCTCAATCACTTTTGCAAAAACTCCACTTCAATAAAAATCATCATTGACAACCCAAACGTCTTTAACATACTAAAAAACCCTTCTTATGGAGCTCAAACTGAAACAACGCTAATCAACATTCTCAAAATCCAAGACGAAACAGATATAACAAAATTTGGTGGCATACTGAGAGATATTAGATCCATACAGGAGGTTATTTACAAAGCCATTAATCAAAACAATAAAACTGTCGTACCAGACACTTATTTCAAGCCTAATGGCATGATTGAATTTAATGGCCTAATGAGACATCTTAGCGGAAATCCAGCGGGACAAACCCCCACAACAACACAGTACCAAAATTCGGCAGTACGTAACCTTGCAGACTCCCTTTACTGGACGTGCGGAAAATACATACATGCAGACCCAAAAGAAACATACCACATCAGCAATTACACGATAAGAGCCATGACAAACTCTCTACTTGAAATTGTGCTCTGGTCCAAACCCCACGTCACTTAAATTACGCCGCAAAAAAAGCAGAGTAAATACTAGTCTCCAAAATAAACTATCTCACGATCACAAAACTGGCTTTCTAGACTTCTTTAGATATCTATAAAGCCATTTACTTTTAAAGCGCATATCAATTTTTTTCACCAGAGAATCAAACGGCATTAATACTAATATTTCAATTATCCGTTGATAACAGTTATAGCACCCCCAACTCCTTCGCCCGCGCCACCGCCTGCGTGCGCCGCTCCACCCCAAGCTTGCTGTTGATATGGCTGGCGTGGGTCTTGACCGTGTGCAACGAGATGAACAGCTGATCGCTGATTTCCTGGTTCGAGCATCCTTGGGCGATCAGGCGCAGGACGGCCAGTTCACGGGTGCTGAGCGTTTCCGCGCCGGGGGATAACTCCAGCGCCGGACGTGAGGCGGCGGCAGGCAGTTTTTCCACAAGGTTTTGCGAAACAGCTGTTTGGGCACAGAGTTGCAGTTGCCCGCGCAGCCAGTCCGGGTGTTCAGCCAGCAACCCGTCGAACGGTTGCAGGACGCCGCCGGTGGCCGCTTCCAGAGCCTGGACCAGCGCCTTGCGGGCCTCGGGCTCACGGCCACCTGCCAGCAATAAGGCAATTTTCTGCGTCAGCGCCATTACGCTGAGCATTTGCCGTCCCGATTTCTGCCCATGTTCAAGCAGCGCGTTCAAACGGCCTTCGGCCAGCATCGGCTGCCCCTGAATCACCTCCAGCAAGGCTTGCTGCAATTCGATATGCAGCGGCAGCTGTGGATGAAATTCCGGCGGCGCTGCCGCGTGGTCGCCGTTGTAGGTCTGGCCCAGTCGCGCCAGCCAGGCTTCGGCCAGATCGGTACGCCCCTGAGCCAGCCAGAGTTCGCATTTGACCAGGGTGATCATCGCCAAGTAATAGATCGGCGGCACGTCCCAGATGTGCATCAGGCGTTCGGCTTCGGCGAGTTCGGCGAAGGCTTTGGCGAACTCGCCGCTGCTGCCCTCCAGCCGGGCGATCACGCAGTGGCCGATCAATACGCTGATATCACGACAGGCTCGGGCTTCACTCAACCCGGCTTGTAAACGCGCCCGCGCGGCTTGCGGTTGCAAGCGCACAGCCAGCAAAAAGCCCTCGTACAAGGTCAGGCGCGCACGCACGGCGTAAAGCCGTTGCGGGGACAACCCTTGCAAACGTTGCAGGCCCTGACGGACTTCTTGCAGCGAGCGCATGATTTCCCCACGCGCTTGCAACACGCGCGCGCGGTCGTAATGGGCCAGCGCTTCGAACAGTGGGTTGCCGACCCGCTGCGCCAATTCCAGCGATTCGCGGTTCAAGCTGCGTGCACGCCACAGGTCGCCATCGGCGATCGCCAGGTTGGACAGGGTCGAAAGACACATCAGACGTTGCCCGTAGCGCTTGGCTGGCAGGCTCTCCAGCGCTTCGGTGCAGTAGAGTTGCGTGAGCGCGCGATTGCCTCGGCCCCGGGCGATGATGCCGCTCAGCGCCAGCCATTGCGCCAGCATGGACTTCTGCGCGGTGGCCGACGGGGCAGGCAGGAAGCGGCTCAAGTGGGCCGCCAGCTCCTCGGCAGCGTCCAGCTGACAGGCCAGCCCCAAGGCCCAGCTGTAAAGCACGATCAGCCGCGGCGTGCTGATCAACAGGCTGTCGGGCAAGTCCATTTTCCAGCGCAGCAGCATGCCGACGTTCTGTTCGGCGAGCAGTTGTTCTTCAGAGAGGTTTTGCACCAGGTTCGCCGCAACGTCCTGATGCCCGGCCCGCAATGCCTGCTCCACTGCCTCATCGATCAACCCCTGAGCATTGAACCAGCGACAGGCGCGCAGATGCAGACTGGCGGCCGGCACTATCGACTGAGCGGTTGGCCGGGTACGCAGCAGGTCGGAAAACAGGTGGTGATAGCGATACCAGTGGCCGTGCTCGTCCAGCGGCACCAGGAACACTTGGTGCGCCTGAAGGAAACGCAGAATTTCGGCACTGTCATGGGCCTCGCGAACGGCATCGCAGAGCTCGCTGCAAAAACGTTCCTGAGGCGCGGTGTCGTAAAGGAATGACTGCACTTCGGCGGGCAGGCAATCGATGACTTCTTCGAGCAGGTAATCGCGAATCAACCCTTCCCCGCCATGCAACGACTGCGGCAACGCACCGTCGGTGCCCGCCTCAGAGGCCGCCAGCAACCAGAAACGCAGACCGGCGACCCAGCCTTCACTGCGCTGGATCAGGCTTTCCAAGGCCTCGCCACGCAAGGAGGTGCTGTGTCGATCAAGCAACGTGAGGGCTTCATCGTGGGTCAGGCGAAGGTCGTGCTCATGCAACTCGAGCAGTTGCCGTGACAGGCGCAAACGCGCCAGGTGCCAGTCCGGACGCTGTCGACTGGTCACCATGACCAGCAAGCCATCGGGTAAATGATTGAGGAAAAACTGCAGGCAGCGATCGAGCACCGGGCCCTGGGCCAGATGATAGTCATCCAGCACCAGCAGCAAAGGTGTCATCGGCGAAAGGTGGATGGCCAGCTCATCAAGCAGACCATCGAGCCATTCTTCGAAGGCGAATGGCTGATGGCGCTGGCGCATTTTCAGCAGGCCCAGGGCCTGGCTGCCGAGCTTCGGAAAGTAGTCCTGAAGACCTTCGAGCATGCGCTCGAGGAAACGGCCAGGATCGCTGTCTCGAGGACTCAACCCCAGCCACAGACTGTGCCAATGGGCCGGCAGCCCCTGGCAGAACTCCACCGCCAATGAACTTTTGCCGAACCCGGCGGGTGCGCTGACCAGCAACAGCCTGCCACCGAGGCCGGCACTCAGGCGCTCGCACAGACGAGGCCGCAGCACATGGCCGTCAGGCAACGGGGGCCGAAAAAAGCGCCCGTCCAGTGCCGCGACGGCAACGCTTGCAGGGCCCGGGAGTGGGGACAGATCAGTCATGGCCGGCTCTTGTTTGAATTGCGGGTGGCGGCGTTGCAGATGTCCGCAGACTATCGGTAAACGAAGAGGGAATGAAGGTTATTGCTACAAATGGCTACAAAAAGAATGTAGGAGCGAGGCTTGCCCGCGATCGGGGATGACGCGGTGTATCTGAAAACATGCGATGTAGATACGGACTACCTATATCGCGAGCAAGCTTCGCTCCTACGGATGCATGGATGGCCAGGCAAAAAAAAAAACGCCCCGAACCAGTCGGGGCGTTTTTCGAGGATGCGGCCTCGGTTCAGTGCAGGTTAGCGAACCCCCTCCTGACGCAGTGCAGCGGGTGTGAAATCGCTGGTGGTCGCGGTGAAGCCGAAGTCATATGCCGACTTCTCTTCGTTCTTCATGCCCAGTGCCAGGTAACGGCCCGATTGCAGGTCGTACAAGGTTTCCAGGGTGTACCACGGCACTTGAACGTTGTAGTAGTTCTGGGAGTGAGCTTCCGCCACACGCCACAGTTGGTTACGACCGTCGTAGTGGTCGATCACCGCAGCTTGCCAAGTGTCTTCGTCGATGTAGAAGTCACGTTTGGCGTAGATGTGACGTTGACCTTCCTTCAAGGTGGCAACCACATGCCAGACCCGGCGCAGCTCATAGCGAGCCAGGTCCTGGTTGATGTGACCGGCCTTGATGATGTCGGCGTACTTCAGTTGCGGCGAGTCGAGTTTGTAGCTGTCGGAGGCAATGTACATCTCTTTCTTGCCTTCGAGTTTCCAGTCGTAGCGATCCGGCGCACCGTTGTACATGTCCAGGTTGTCGGAGGTCCGCAGGCCATCCGCCGCAGTACCCGGCCCGTCATAGGACACTTGTGGCGCACGACGCACACGACGTTGACCAGCGTTGTAGACCCACGCCGAACGCGGCTCTTTAACCTGGTCGAGGGTTTCGTGCACCAGCAGCACACCACCGGCCAGACGTGCCGGCGCGGTCACTTTCTGCTTGAAGTAGAACAGGATGTTGCCCGGGTTCGCCGGATCGTAATCCTTCATCTTGTCGCGGAACACGAACTGGTCCTGGAAGTACACCAGGCTGTACGAGCCATTCGGTTGTGGCGTGGCCTGAGTTACCAGGCGGGTCACGCTGCCACCGCGATAGCGGGTGATGTGGTTCCAGATGACTTCAACCCCGGTCTTCGGGATCGGGAACGGAACTGCGGTTTCGAAGTTTTCCAGGCCGTTGCCGCCAGACACCAGGTTGGTGCTGGTGGCGTTTTTCTTGATGGAGGCAAACACGGCATCCGGCACGGTGGCGCCGCGATGGGACGGGTAGACCGGGATCTTGAAGGTTTCCGGGTAGCGCTTGAACATCGCGTACTGGCCCGGTGCGAGCTTGTCCTTGTACTGGTCGACGTTCTGCGCAGTGATGGTGAACAGCGGCTTTTCACTAGCGAACGGATCGGACAGGAAGCCTTTGCCGTCGACGTTGCCAGCGTTTTTCGCCATCGGTTTCCAGGCCGGAATAGACCCGTCAGCGTTGCCCGCCATCTCGGCGCCCATCGGGGTCAGGCTCTTGCCCAATTTGTCCGCTTCGGCGGCAGGCACTGCCGCCATGACGCTGGTCGCCAGCAGCGAAAGCCCCAGAACACCGGCGTGGAACAGACTCTTGGTTATTTTCATAGGTGTGTTCGTCCTGATAATCAGTGCTTAGAAGTTCACGCCGAAGCTGAGCGCAACGAAGTCGCGGTCATCCACGGTGGTGTACTTGCCGTCGAAGAAGTTGGTGTACGCCAGGCTCGCGGTGTAGGTGTTCTGGTATTCGGCATCAACGCCCAGGCTGACCGCTTTGCGACCTTCCTCGAAGTTGCCGCCAGGGCCTGGCGAGTAACCGCTGACGTCGTGGGACCAGGCCACGTTCGGTTTGAGGTTCACACCGGCGAACACGTCGTTGTATTCCCAGATGGCACGACCGCGATAACCCCACGAAGTGGACGTGGTGAAACCTTCGTCGTTGCAGTTGCGGCTGCGGTTGTTGGTCGCAGTACCCGGGCCGGCGCCGTTGATGGTGCTGGTGTTGAGTGCCACGCACGTATTCACCGTGCCAGTGGCTGGCAATTCACCCGGGCCGTAGACCGGGTCGCGGCCATAACGAACGTCGGAGGTGCTTTCCAGGCCGCCGACGTGAGTTACGCCCACTTCGCCCACCAGGGTCAAACGGCTTGCGCCCATGACTTGGTCAAAGAAGTGCGTCAGGGTGGTCTGGAACTGGGTGATTTCTTTACGACGATAGCCGTGCAGATCTTGACCCGGGCCGGCAGAGAGCAGCGAAGCGTTGCCCAGGGCGCCGCCCAGAGGACGTACACCGGCGAACAGGATGTCGGTGGAGTTGAGCTGCACCGGCGCGTTCGGACGGTAGCTCAGTTCACCGCTCCACGCCGTACCGGTAGGCAGGGTGGTGGAGAAGCTCAGGCCGTAGAGGCGAATGTCTTCCGGGTATTCGATGAAGTATTTCGAGTTACCGGCCACCAGCAACGGCGCGAGTGCGGCGAACGGGCCTGGCAGTGCAGCAGCGGTGTTATAGACCGACTGTGGCGCGCCCGTGGCGCTGAAGATCGGCGCACGGCTGTGGTAGTTCATGAAGTAGGCACCGAATTCGGTGTCCAGCGGCTCGAACATGTACTTGAGGGACGCGCCCCACTGGCCGCTGTCTCGTGCATCACGGTCCGGGCCACGACGGACCAGGACGCCTTCGTCGTTGACATTAACGCCGTTGGCGGCCAACGGCCCCAACGCAACGGCTGGAATCTGCGAGCGCTTGTTCAGCACGCGCAAGTTGGTGTCGCAACCGTCGGCGACGATGTCCGGTTGAGAAAAGAACGTGCCGCAGTTATCGACAACGGTCTGGTCCCATTCCAGCTGATAGAACGCTTCAGCCGACAGGTTTTCGGTCAGGCTCTGGGACACATAGAACATGTTGACCGGGATCAGGCCTTCCTTGATCTCGGCACCCGGACGACGGAACGCGGACACGTCGATCGGGTTGATTGAGTTGATGCCGCCGCCGATGAAGGTACTTTCACCCCAGCTCACTACCTGCTTGCCCAGACGCACGGAACCCGGCTGATCGGCAACGGAGTAGTTGTGGTAGACGAAGGCGTCGAGAATTTGACCGCCGGCGGACTTGGCGCCTTCCTTGCGGTTGCTGTCGCTGATGTCCTTGAACGGACGGCTTTCGTCCTTCAGTTCAAAGTCGTACCAGTATTTTCCACGGACGAAAACGCCGGTGTCGCCATATTTCAATTCAAGGTCATGGATGCCCTTGAAGATCTTCGAGAAGGTTTTACCGCTCTCGAAATTCAAGTGACCGTCATCGGAGGTCTGGGACAGACCGCGGCCACCGTTGTTGACGCCGATGAGGTTCTTGTTGGCGCTCTCGGTCGACCAACTGGCACCGATCGACAGGGAAGAGTCGAACTGACCTTCGATTTCACCAACGTTGAAACTGACGCCGAATGCAGGCCCGGCGAGCGAAGAGGCGAGACTGACCGCCAGGGGCAATTTCGCCCGGCGCCAGAACTTGTTTACTGATGTCATCGACGCTACTCCATGTGCATTATTGTTATGGCAGTTAGCACTTCTAAAAACGTTGTGGGTGACGAGGAGCCAAGGCGTCCCGAAGTCACTCCAAAATTGCATCGCCCCGTTTTGTGCGTTTGCTCCGTTCTTAAAAATCCTTGAGCGGACTATAGCCAGCAGGTAGTAGAGCTTGATCCCTCTAAAGTGTGATTTGCAGCTGCCGGCCACTCTGGAACAGTCCTTTCGCCAGTCCGACGCATGTCGGCACCGCAAGGATGGCTGAAAATTCGGATTTCACAAGCCAAGCGCTTGCTTGGTGGGGCTGGCGTGCCCTTTGGGGCACGCCAGAAGGCGCTTAAAGTGTCGAAAGGAAGGTGCTGTTGTTGGCCTGCCATTCAGTAATGTCGAGGCGGATACGCTTCTTGTCGAGCTTGCCGACACTGGTCTTGGGAATTTCAGTAACAAGGGCGATCTGACTCGGGATCGCCCACTTGCTCAGGTGGCCCAATTCCACGAATGGCTTGAGGTGTTCCTTGAGCTCTTTAGCCCCGATCTCATGCCCTTCGCGGATCACCAACAGCGCAAACGGGCGCTCGCCCCACTGTGGATCGGCGATACCCACCACTGCTACTTCGCGTACCGCCACGTGGCGACTGATCAGATCTTCGAGGTCCAGAGAGGAGATCCACTCCCCACCGGTCTTGATCACGTCTTTGATGCGATCGCGTATGTCGATCACGCCCATGCTGTCCAGCGTCGCCACGTCGCCGGTGTGCAGCCAGCCCCCGGCCCAGAGCTCGGCGCCCTTCTGCGGCTCGTTGAAGTAGCCCTCGGTGAGCCACGGCGCACGCAGCACCAGTTCGCCCTGACTCTCGCCATCGGCGGGCAGGAAGTTGCCATCGGTATCGACGATCGCTGCCTCCACCAAAGGCCCCGGTACGCCGGCCTTGATGCGATACGTGGTGCGTTCGTCTTCGGTGCCGGCCATCAACTCGTCGTTGAGGTGCGCGCACGAGATCAGCGGTCCGGTTTCCGACATGCCATAAGCGGCGGTCAACTGAATGCCGTTGGCCTTGGCGGCTTCGTACAACGTGCGGTTCAACGCACTGCCCCCGATCACAATTTTCCAGCCATCAAAGTCAGTGATTTGCGCGGCTTTGGAGTTAAGGATCATTTGCAGAATGGTTGGTACGCAATGGGAAAAGGTGACCTTCTCCTTGCGCCACAGCTCCACCAGGTATTCCGGGTCGTAACGACCGGGATAAACCTGCTTGAGCCCGAGCATGGTTGCCACATACGGCAAGCCCCAGGCGTGCACGTGGAACATCGGCGTGATCGGCATGTACACGTCGTTGGTGCCCAGCAGGCGCACGCTGTCGATGGCGCCCATGATGGTCGACACGCCCATGGTGTGAAGCACCAGTTGCCGATGGGTGAAGTACACACCTTTAGGATTACCGGTGGTGCCCGTGGTGTAGAACGTGGTCGCGACCGAGTTTTCGTCGAAATCCTGGAAGTCGTATTGCGTGCTCGCGGCTGCCAGCAACTGCTCGTATTCGCCCACCAGATTCGGCAAGTCGGCAGTTTTTTCCGGCAGATCAGTCAGCAGCAGGGTTTTCTCGACCGTGGTCAGGTGCCCGGCAATCGCCTGGTACAGCCCGACGAACTCGCTGTTGACCAGCACGAAGCGGTCCTCGGCGTGGTTCATGGTGTAGAGGATCTGTTCGGGAGACAGGCGCACGTTGATGGTGTGAATCACCGCACCGATCATCGGGATGGCGAACATGCATTCCAGATACCGGTGGCTATCCCAGTCCATCACCGCCACGGTATCGCCGGCCTTGACGCCAGCTTGCGTGAGCACGTTGGCCAGCCGCGCGACCCGCTCGATCAGGGTCGGATAGCTGTAGCGCAACTGGTCGCGGTAAATGATCTCGCGGGTTTTCTCGTAACGAGCGCCAGACATCAGCAGCCGTTTGATCAGCAGCGGATACTGGTAAGCGCCTTCGGCTGGGGGGATAACGCGAGTCTGCAACATAAGAATCCCTTTTCTGACTGCACGGTGTTGGCTTTAAGAGGTAACCACTCTAGAACCCTTATACGCCGGCCAAATCAGCCAAAGGAATGATTTGCAGAGCCGTACAAATGCTAGCTTTGCGCCAGCATTTGCGGGAAATCGTTATCTGTCGGGCACTGCGCGATCAATGCGCCTCGGTAAACGCGAGTTTCACGCCGATGGCGATCAGCACCACACCCATGGTCCGGTCGAACCAGTGGCCCATGCGGGCGAAACCGGCACGCACGCGTTGCTGACTGAACAGTCGCGCCACCAGGCAGAACCACACGGCCGTCGCCACTGCGAGATAGATTCCGTAGCTCGCTTGTACCGCCAGCGGCGTGTGCGGGTTGATCACCACGGTGAACAACGACAGGAAGAACAGCGTGGCTTTCGGGTTCAGGCCGTTGGTCACGAAACCTGAGGTGAAGGCGCCGCGCGGCGTGCGTTCGCCAGCTTCTTTGTGCAGATCGTCGGCAACCGGTTTGGCCGGTTGAGCGCGCAAGGCCTTGTAGCCGATGTACAGCAAGTAAGCGGCAGCCGCCCATTTCAAGGCGTTGAACAGCACGATCGACTGCGACACGATCAGGCCGATGCCGAGCAACGAATAACCGACGTGCAGGAAAATCGCGGTACCGACGCCCAGCGCTGTCCAGGTTCCGGCGCGACGGCCGTGAGTCACGCTCTCACGTACCACCACGGCGAAATCCGGGCCGGGGCTGGCGACGGCGAGCAAGTGAATCAGGGCAACGGTCAAGAACTCTGTCCAGTACATGGGGGCTCCTCTGGGGCAGATCGGTCTAATTGAAATTTACAAGGTCTCCCCCTGTGGGAGCGGGCTTGCTCGCGAAGAGGGAGTGTCAGTCAACATCTTTGTTACCTGACACGCCGCCTTCGCGAGCAAGCCCGCTCCCACAGGGTCAGTGTCCAGCCTGGCAATGGGTAACCATTTGTTTCATCTGGTAGGCTCGGCAGATTACGCCTTCAGTTCAATGCACAAAAGGTACAGTTGATGACGAACTCTCGCCGCGCCGTTTTCCTCGACCATCCGTCGCTGGATTTGGGCGATCTCGACCTCAGCCCGTTGCGCGACTGCTTTGACGACTTGCAACTGTTCGCACAAACCGCGCCGGAGCAGGTGATCGAACGCCTCAAAAGCGCCACCGTGGCCATCAGCAACAAGATCCTGATCGACGCCGCCGCCATCGCTGCCAGCCCGGACCTGAAGCTGATTTTGATCACTGCCACCGGCACCAATAACGTCGACCTCGCGGCCGCTCGCGCCCACGGCATCACGGTCTGCAACTGCCAGGGTTACGGCACGCCGTCGGTGGCGCAGCACACGATCATGTTGCTGCTCAACCTGGCCACGCGTCTGGCCGATTATCAGAAAGCCGTCGGTGAAGGCCGCTGGCAGCAAGCGAAGCAGTTCTGCCTGCTGGATTACCCGATTGTCGAACTCGAGGGAAAAACCCTCGGCCTGCTCGGCCATGGCGAATTGGGTGGCGCGGTCGCGCGGCTGGCTGAAGCGTTCGGTATGCGCGTGCTGCTGGGCCAGATTCCGGGGCGCCCTGCCCGGCCGGATCGTTTGCCGCTGGATGAACTGCTGCCGCAAGTTGACGCCCTCACCTTGCATTGCCCACTCAACGAGCACACCCGTCACTTCATCGGTGCCCGAGAACTGGCCTCAATGAAACCCGGCGCTTTCGTGGTCAACACCGCACGCGGTGGTTTGATCGATGAACAGGCGCTGGTCGATGCCTTGCGCAACGGTCATCTGGGCGGCGCGGCCACCGATGTGCTGAGCGTCGAGCCACCGAACGCCGGCAATCCATTGCTGGCCGATGACATCCCACGGCTGATCGTCACGCCGCACAACGCCTGGGGCAGTCGCGAGGCGCGGCAGCGGATCGTCGGTCAGTTGACCGAAAACGCGCAGGGCTACTTCAGCGGTAAAGCGCTGCGGGTCGTCAGTTGATAGACTGCGGCACTTTTTTTCACAGGAGCAGTTATGGATCCGCGCAGTGAAGTACTGCTTCGTCAGGCCGAGTTATTCCAGGGTTCGGTGCTGTTGGCCGGTTTGCCCGCCGACGACTTGCTGGGCCGCCTGCCCGATGCCCACGGCTGGTGCTGGCACGCCGGCGATCAAGCGGCGCTGGACGCGCGTTTTGCCGAGCGCAGCCATTTTGGTGTGAACGCGCCCGAGCGTGAGTTCGAGACAGCCGTGGTGTTTTTGCCCAAGTCCAAGGACCTGACCGACTACATCCTCAACGCCCTCGCCTCGCGCCTGACCGGTCGCGAGTTGTACCTGGTGGGTGAAAAACGCAGCGGCATAGAAGGCGCGGCCAAGCAACTGAACCCGTTCGGCAAGCCACGCAAGCTCGACAGCGCGCGGCATTGCCAGCTCTGGCTGGTTACCGTGGCCAACGCGCCAGAAGCCAAGTCGCTGGAAAGCCTGGCCCAGACGTATGAGTTGCCGCTGGCCGAAGGTCCGCTGAAAGTCATCAGCCTGCCGGGCGTGTTCAGCCACGGTCGGCTGGATCGTGGCAGCGCGCTGCTTCTGGAGCATCTGGACAAGTTGCCGAGCGGCCACTTGCTCGACTTCGGTTGCGGTGCGGGCGTGTTGGGCGCCGCCGTGAAACGCCGTTATCCACACAATCAGGTCACTTTGCTGGACGTGGATGCGTTTGCAGCAGCCAGCAGTCGCCTGACACTGGCCGCCAATGGCCTGGAAGCCGACGTGATAACCGGTGACGGCATCGATGCGGCACCGATGGGTTTGAGTGCAATTCTGAGCAATCCACCGTTCCATGTCGGCGTCCATACCGATTACTTCGCAACCGAGAATTTGCTGCGAAAAGCAGCCAAACATCTGAAAAACGGCGGCGAACTGCGCTTGGTAGCGAACAGTTTCCTGAAGTACCAACCGCTGATCGAAGAGCACTTGGGCGTGTGCGCGATCAAGGCTGAAGGACAGGGTTTCAGGATTTACCGGGCCAAGCGTGGATAAAACTTTCTGCTTGCCCAATCGGATTTGCCTAGGCAGAATCCGCTCCGTCCTAGGGGAGTAGTCTCCCACGAGCGTCATGCTCGTCCGGCATACGTCAACATACTTGGTCAACAGACCATGGCGTATGCGACCCAAGCGTCCGCATCAGACGGATCGCAGGGTTTGACAAGACCTATGACACGAACACCTTACCCGGGGCGGGAAGGCTGTACGTGTCATAGCCGTGTCGACCCGCCCCTTAGGAAAATCCCTGATGCTGGACTCTCTGCTCGTTCCCACCGCAATCGTTGCCTTGGCCGAAATCGGCGACAAAACGCAACTGCTCGCGCTCATTCTCGCTGCCCGCTTTCGCAAACCCTGGCCGATCATTGCCGGCATCGTCGCCGCGACCCTGGCCAACCACGCGGCAGCCGGCGCAGTAGGTGCCTGGTTCGGGAGTTTCTTCTCGGATGCAGTGTTGCACTGGATCCTCGCAGCGAGCTTCGCCGCGACCGCGCTGTGGACCCTGGTGCCGGACAAGATGGACGACGATGAAGCCAGCACCGCCCGCAAGTTCGGGCCGTTCCTGACCACGCTGATTGCGTTTTTCCTGGCCGAAATGGGCGACAAAACCCAGGTCGCCACGGTGATGCTCGCCGCGCAATACCCGGAACTGTGGCTGGTGATCATCGGCACCACCGCCGGGATGTTGATTGCCAACGTGCCCGTGGTGTTGGCGGGTAACTTTGCGGCGGACAAATTGCCGCTCACCCTGATCCGTCGCCTGGCGGCGTCGGCGTTCTTTATCCTGGCGATTGTGGCGGTGTACAAGGCGATGCAGAGCAGTGGGTGGGTTTGACGCGGTAGGTCGTTAGACCGCGTTATCGTTCTTCGCGGGCAAGCCACGCCCCTACAGGGATGCGCTGAACTGTAGGAGCGAGGCTTGCCCGCGAAGGCATCAGCAGCCTCACTGCATGACTATCAGGATTTAGGCGCTTTCTCGTACAACGGCATCACCTTCGGAATCGCCCCCTGCAACGCCGCCGTCCGGCTGGACGAAGCCGGGTGAGTACTCAAGAACTCCGGCGGCGCGCCTTCCGAGGCTTTGCTCATCTTGTTCCACAACGTGATCGCGGCGTTCGGGTTGTATCCGGCACGGGCCGCCAGTTCGAGGCCGATCAGGTCCGCCTCGTTTTCATTGCCACGACTGTTGGGCAAGGTCATGCCGTATTTCGCCACGGTGTCCGCCAGGGCCAGGCTGTCCTGGCCCAGACCGAGCAACGCGCCAGCGCCCTGCTTGGCCATTTCGACGCCGTACGCCTTGGACATCGCTTCACGACCATGCTCGCGCAGGGCATGAGCAATTTCATGCCCCATGATCGCGGCGATTTCATCGTCGGTGAGTTGCAGTTTGTCGATCAGCCCCGTGTAGAAAAAGATCTTGCCGCCAGGCCCGCAGTTGGCGTTGAGCTCGTCGCTCTTGATCAGATTGACCTCCCATTTCCACTGGGCCGAATCCGGACGGAAAACCGGCGCCTGGGCAATCAGCCGGTCGGCAATCATCTGGACGCGCTTGGCATCGTTACTGGTCTTGTCCAGCACGCCTTTGGTGTTCGCCTCTCCGACAGTCTTTTGATAAGACTGGGCGTACATCTGGTTGACTTCGTCAGTGGACAACATACTGAACATGTACTGCTTACGCTCAACGCCGACGGCGCCGCCGCTGGTGGTATTGACTGACTGACAACCGGCAAGCAGCAAACCTGCACTCAGCGCACACACAACCAATGTCTTGTTCATCAAAAAACTCCCTGGAAACATGGCGCGTATCCTGGGCGGGAATGTTATCGACGCCAGTTACGCAGATGAGTAGACGCACATTTCAGCCAAAGCTCTCATGGCCGTAGGAAAAAATTCACATACCGACGCTGGCCCCGGCCGACAACGGCCCCGCAATGATTCATTTGCGACATCCAACACTCCAAAACAGCCATTTCGCCCGACCCCGCTCATGACCCTCCAGGCTCCTGCCGATAAACCTCCGCAGACGTCCTCTTGCGTGCGGAGCACCCATGAAATTCAAGTCGATCCAGTTTTCCGTGGCAGCCCTCGCCGGCGCCATCGTTCTTAGCGTAGTCGCCGCGCTGGTGCTGTACGCACTGTTTTCCGGCGCGCGGACGCAAGACATGGTCCAGGAGCGGACCCAGGCGCAATTCGAGCAAGTGATCGAGCAGCGCCTGACCTCTCTGGCGCAAACCCAGGTCAGCCAGATCCAGCGTGAGCTCGAAGCGCCGCTGCTGATCGCCGGCGGCCTGGTGCGGGCCAACGCGCTGATCGGCACACCGGGCGCCGATGGCCAGCCGCAGCTGAGCCTGAGCCGTGAGCAGTTGATCAGCCTGATCAAGGAAAACGTGGTCAAGAACCCGAAAATTCTCGGCACTTATATAGGCTGGGAAAAAGACGCGCTTGACCACAACGACGCGGCCTACGTCGATACCAAAGTGGTCGGCATCGACGCCAGCAACGGGCGCTTCCTGCCGTGGTGGTTCCGCAACGAGGACGGCACCCTGGGCCTGGACAAACTGGTGGACGTCGACGACCAGAAAACCCTGTCCACTGGCGTGCGCGCCAGCGAATACTACCTGTGTTCGAAAGAAGCCAAGAAATCCTGCGTGATTGATCCCGCGCCCTACAAGGTCGGCGACAAGATCGTCATGCTCGCCTCCTTTATTGAACCGATCATGCTCAACGGCGCCTTCCAAGGCATCGTCGGCGCCGATCTGTCGGTGAACTTCATCCAGGAAATGTTGTTGGGCGCGAATCAGAAACTGTACAGCGGCGCAGGGGAAATGGCGCTGATCGGCGGTAATGGCCGGATCGTTGCCTACACCAAGGACCCGAGCAAATTCGGCGAAAAAGTCAGCGACATTCTCGACAGCAAACAGATCGCCAACATGGCTAACCTCAAGCGCGGCGAAGTGACCTACACCGTCGACAAGGCCCAGGGCCGGATCGAGCTGTACCTGCCGTTCGGCATCGGCCAGACCGATGCGCGCTGGACCTTGATGCTGCAACTGCCGCTGAACGCCGTAATGGCCGACCTGCAAAAACTCCAGGGCGACCTGGACGCTCAACGCAAATCCGACACCTTCGGTATGGCCATGGTCGGTTTATTGATCGCCGGTATCGGTTTGCTGGTGATCTGGCTGGTGGGCCACGGTATTGCCCGTCCGCTCAAGCAAATGGTCGCGATGCTCGACGATATCGCCAAAGGTGAAGGCGACCTGACGCGCCGCCTGACCAGCGACCGCGCCGACGAACTGGGCTCGATCGCCAAAGGCTTCAACACGTTCCTCGCCAAGTTGCAGGCGATGATCACCCAGGTCGTGACGTCGGTGCAGAGCGTCAGCGATTCGTCTGAACACACCGCCGACATTGCGATCCGCACCAACATTGGCGTGCAGAAACAAATGGCCGAAATCGATCAAGTGGCCACCGCGGTGCATGAAATGACCGCCACCGCGCAAGACGTGGCGCGCAACGCGACCCAGGCTGCGCAAGCCGCCAGCCATGCCGATCAGGCAGCGGCCCAGGGCATGCAGATTGTGCGCGATACGTCAAACTCGATTGGCGTGCTGGCCGTGGAAATCGGCAAGGCTGTCGGCGTAGTACAGACCCTGGCCAAGGACAGCGAGAACATCAACGCGATCCTGACCGCCATTCGCGGGATCGCCGAACAAACCAATCTACTCGCCTTGAACGCGGCCATTGAAGCCGCCCGCGCTGGCGAACAGGGCCGTGGTTTTGCGGTGGTGGCCGATGAGGTGCGCAACCTGGCGCAGAAAACCCAGAAGGCCACGGAAGAAATCCAGACCATGATCCAGCAGTTGCAACAAGGCACCCGCGATGTGGTGCGGGTGATGGAAGACAGCCAGAGCCGTACTGACGAAAGCGTGCAGCATGCGGCGAAAGCGGCTGAAGCACTGGAGACGATTACTCAGGCAGTGTCGGTGATCAATGACATGAACACGCAGATTGCCAGCGCGGCTGAGGAACAGAGCGCGGTGGCGGATGACATTAATCGTAACGTAATCAACATCGGGCAAGTGGCCAATGAAGTGGCTGGCGGGGCGGATGAATCGAGTGCGGCGAGTGCGGATTTGACCAAGCTGGCTGAGCAGCAGCGGCGGTTGATCAATCAGTTCAAGGTTTGATCCAAAGGCCCCTTCGCGGGCAAGCCTCGCTCCTACGGGTTAAGTGATCCCCCCTGTAGGAGCGAGGCTTGCCCGCGAAGGCGTCAGCCCAGGCAACCATCAGCCGGGGGTCAAACACTCCGGCCCATTCAGCTTCGGATCATTCACCAGATTCGCCAACACCCGCTCGCGCAACGCCGCAGGCTCACTGGCCAGCAATGCCTGCAACGCATGCAAAGGTGTTTCAGGATTCAGCCACGCCTCCTGCCCCGCCGCATCCAGAATCAACGGTCGACGCTGACTCGCCGCCGGTTGGGTGATCACTGCCGTGCTCAACCACACCTGCTCCTGCACCGGATACGCTTCCCAGATGGCGGCAAAAAACAAAGTCGAGCCCTCCCCCGGCGTCAGCCAATAGGGGCGCTTGCGGGTCGTACCACGCCACTCGTAAAAACCGTTGGCCGGCAGCAGGCAACGGCGTTCGCGCAAGGCCTGGCGAAACATCGGTTGTTCGGCGACCGTTTCGGCCCGGGCATGGGCCGGGGTGCGGGAAAGGTCAGTCAGCCACGGCGGCGTCAAACCCCAACGCGCTCGAGCCAGCTCACGCTGACCGTCAACGCCTGCACGCAGCATCAACACCGAATCATTGGGGGAAATATTCCACTGGGCCTGCTGATCGGCGGGGAAGCCAGGCAGGGCCGCGAAGGCGGGGTTCCAGCGAAACAGGGCATAACGTCCACACATGGGGCAACACGACTCTCAGTAAAACGAACGCCAGCCTAACAGACCAGCGTGCCGGGAAAACTGTCCGGTTCATCGCCGGGCAGTGGCAGCGCGGCATTGTACGCGGTGATCAGCTCGCGGGCGTATTCGGCCTGGTCGTTATCCACCGACAAGCCCAGCAGGCCATAGACCGGCAATTCGCCGGTCCCGCCAAGCAAATCGCGCCCCACCAGATGCGCCTCGATGCCCTCGCTGGCCAGCATGCCTTGCAGCAACTCACCTTCCATCAGGTTTTCCGGCTCGTAGATTCGCTGCATAGACGCCCCTCACTCGTTTTCGCTGAACACTTCGAGATGCCATTCCGCTCCGTCAACCTGCAACACAAACGTTATCGGCCGACAGCACACCTGACAGTCCTCGATATAGGTCTGATCGCCCCCGGACAGATCCACCGTCGTCTCAACCTCTTCACCACAATACGGACATTCATACTGCGCAGTTTCCAGCATCGCGGTCTCCCAAGTGACTTATGCGTATAATCGCCGGTCTATTTGCAGGGCTATTTTTGTCTGGCTACCTTTTCAGACCGTGCCCCGTTGGTTTTCGAGCAAAACCTTTACTTACCCTAGCCGTTTCTAACAAGAGAGCATGATGGGCGAATTCGATGCCATCCGACCGTACGACGATAGCGAAGTCCCAGCGGTGCTGGACAGGCTGCTCGGCGACAAGGCGTTTCTAGACATCCTCATCCACTTCCGCTTCCCGCGTTTTGCCGGTGCTTTCGGCTGGGCGCTCAAACCTCTTATAGCTCATCGGCTGCGCCGTGAGTTCGCCGATGTCAGGTCGGTGGCCACGTTGCAGGATAAAGTCGAGATGTACGTCGACCACACTATCGAACGGGCCACGGACGGTGTGACGTACACCGGCGTCGAGCAGTTCAAGTCCGGCAGCGCGTACCTGTTCATCGCCAACCACCGCGACATCGTGATGGACCCGGCCTTCGTCAACTACGCCGTGTACCACGCCGGCCTGCCGACACCGCGCATCGCGATCGGCGACAATCTGCTGCAAAAGCCCTTCGTCAGCGATCTGATGCGCCTGAACAAGAGCTTCATCGTGCACCGTTCGATCACCGGTCGCCGCGAGAAGATGGCGGCGTATCAGCTGCTGTCGGCCTACATCAACCACTCGATCCGCAACGATTGCGCCTCGATCTGGATCGCCCAGGCCGAAGGCCGGGCCAAGGACGGCGACGACCGCACCGAGTCGGCGATCCTGAAAATGTTCCACATGAGCCGCAAGGACGAGCCGTTCGGCGAAGTCATCCGCTCGCTTAACGTCAGCCCGGTGTCGATCAGCTACGAATACGACCCGTGCGACCAGGCCAAGGCTCGCGAGCTGTTCATCCGCGCTACCACCGGCAGCTACACCAAAGTCCCGGGTGAGGACGACGTCAGCATCGCAAAGGGCATCACCGGCTACAAAGGCCGGGTGCATGTGAACTTCGCCGCGCCGATCACCGAACTGTTCGACGACACCAAGCAATTGGCGATCGAAATGGACCGGCAGATCCTCGGCGGCTACCGATTGTTCCCGGTGCACTACCTGGCTTACGCCCAGTGGAAGGACGCCGACCCGCAACTGCAGGTGCCGAAAGCTGCCGAAATGTTTGCGGCGGATGAACTGGCCAAGGCGCAGGAAGAATGGCAACGCCGTCTGGAAGACTGCCCTGAGGAACATCGTCCGTTCATGGTGCTGCAATATGCGACGCCGGTGCGTAATCAGTATCGCGTCAAGGCTGGTTTACCGCTGTAATTGCCCTGATACAACAACGGCGCCTTCGGGCGCCGTTTCTATTTGCCTGACACAACATTATTGTGGCGAGGGGATTTATCCCCGTTGGACCGCGCAGCAGTCCCGAAACCTGCAATCACATTTCTTCAGACATACCGTGGGTACCGATTTTACGACTGCTGCGCAGCCGAACGGGGCGGTGCGACGTTTCGCTAAATCCGCTCGCCACAGAGTCCTCTCAACACATCAGCTCCCTCACCACAGGGTTCTGCGTCAGAGATTCAAAACCGGGTGCTGATCCACGACACCAGCAACGCCAACCCCAGGCAGGCGAAACCGAAACGGTAGAAGAACCGGTTCATACGCAAGGTTGCCCAATCCAGGATGGGCTCCTCGCTCGGGCGGCTCTGGCGCTGGGCGACCAGGCTGGCCATGGCGCGTTGTTCGCGGCGACGAGTAGCGTGCAGCAGCCAGCCGCCCGGGAAGGCCAACAGCAAAGCCAGCAGGTTGATCAACTTGGCGGGATGGTTGGTGAACAGCGAAATCAAATGCAACGACATCACGGACCTCGGCAAAACAGGTGTGGCGGACGCCGAACCGACGACTGCGGCGCGGATTCTACCGAAAGCCTGTCCACCTGCCCCACCTTTCCGACAAATAACGAAACCACTGACCAAATGTTGCCCTGTGTCACGGCTCCGTCATCTGAATACGCCAGTCTGGCGCCCCTCGAAACCGACACGGAAACCGTCATGCTGCACGCCGAAAACCAGGACCGCCTCTACCTCATCGCCCAGAGTGACGAACAACAAAACCTCGTAGGAAGCCTCGCCTTTAACGTCCAGGACCGCCACTGGCTGGTTTATTGCGCGCTGGGCGGGCATCAACATGCGGATTTGCCTGAGACGGATTTGCTGACAGGTGTGAGTGTGCTGGATTTTTATTCGCAAGCTGCCTGACCACCACTGACCTCTTGTGGGAGCGGGCTTGCTCGCGAAAGCGGTGTGACATTCAACATTTACGTCGTCTGACACACCGCTTTCGCGAGCAAGCCCGCTCCCACATTTGTTCGGGTGGAACTCACGAAAATCAACAGGCATGAAAAAGCCCGGGCCATTGCTGGCACCGGGCTTTTTTGAATCTCGCGGACCGTTATTCGCTGAGAATCTGACCAATCGTCGGATCCTTGAACAGACGCGTCAACGCATCGCTCAACACATCACTGACCAGTTTGGTGTTGGTTTCCTGATTCGGCGCCATACCAAAACGCTGATCCAGGGACGCACCGTAACGACCGCTGTAACGACGGTTGGCGTTCTGCACATCAGAGCGGAACGTCGCGCCGATGGTCGCCTCGGTCACGTACATGCCTTCTTTGGGCGACTGGTACTTCAGCTCGGCCAAGGTCACCGTCAACTGCGGAGCATTCGGCGCATTCGACGTCGGGGTAAAGCCCAGCAGCCGCACGGCCGCCTCGGCCTGAGCCTGCAACTTCGGCAGGACCTGCGCGCCCTGCACGGTGATCGCGCTGGTCTCGGGGTACAAGCCACCACGGGTGCCCAGGGTTGGCGACGGACGACCGTCCACCACACGCACTACCACCGGCTGACCACGGCCGACCGGCGCCAGCTGAGTCGTCAGCTTGGGTTCAGGGTTCAGTTGTTGCGGGCTGTGGGCGCAGCCGACGAGGGTCAAACTGGTCACAGTGATCAAACCGAACAACAGGCGTTGCAACATGCTCTTCTCTCCAGAATCAGGCACAAACAGGCCCGCAGTATAGCGGTGGGCCATCGTCGCTAACTAGCGTCTCGCAATGAATACTGAAATGTCTGACAAACCCTTGGGAAACCGGTTCCTGTCACACATCTGTCATCGCCCATACACGTTCACGTCACGGCTCGCTGGCAACCTTCACATCAGGTCACCCACAAGGTACTTCCCCATGCGTTATCTCATTTCGCTGTTCGCGCCACGTCCGTTGCACCGCAGCTTCGCCCTGCTCGACCGCAATGGCCACTGCCAGGCGTTCAAGCAGTGCAGCCTCCAGCCGATGGGCGATGGCTGGGTCGAAATCGAAGAAATCCGCCTCAACTGGCTGCATCATCCTCTGCCCCCGAGCGCCCGTGTCAGCCAACGCCAGCCACGTGCACGGGTGCAACATCTGTTGACCACCTGACCAGACACCTAATAAAAGTCATTAAACACGTCCATTTCCCCGCGTTTCTTAGATACAATCTCCCCCCGATTATAAGGACGTCTCCTGATCGGGCCTCGCAGCATCGTCAATGCTTCGGTATTGGCACCCCGCACCGCCCACAGAGAGCCGCCCACACAGATCGAGTGAAGCTGGCGCGCTTGCTGTTCCTTGAGCAAAACCCCCACTTTTCGCGAATCTGCAGAGCTGTCATTACGCTCGGTTACTGAGGTGTTTGCCCGTTTTGCCTGTCATGTACCCCATGACGGCAATCCATCCGGGCACAGTGCCAGGCTGGGACAGCCCTTTTTTGAGGTTCACGTCTTCAAAAGAGCGTGAAAAAAACGGGTTTTCACAACTTCACAAGAGTGTGGCGAGCAAATGAATAGTTTTGCGTCTGAACATGCACCATTAGCGTCTGAAACAGCCCAACGACACAGGACCGAGTACTCCTCGAACACCGGAGCCTGAAGCCTGTCCGCTACGGATTTGGTTGCACAAACGGATGTCTCGACCATAAGTCGAATTGCCAGCCGCGCGCTGAGATGAGTTCATGTAACTCTTTAGGCCCGGCCGCATGCATCCGTCGAAGTTGCGAAAAATTGCGAAGATTCGGACATGGCGATACTGCCATAGGTACCTGGGGCATCACTGACACGCCCCTGAACGCCTGGCAGCCATGCCGACAATTTGGTGCTGCAGATTTTGGAGACGCGTTAAATGGCGCATAACGAAGCAGTCGACGTAGTACTGGTTGGGGCCGGCATCATGAGTGCCACCCTTGCCGTACTGCTCAAAGAACTCGACCCCGCGATCAAGCTGGAAGTCGTCGAGCTGATGGATTCCGGTGCCGCGGAGAGTTCGAACCCGTGGAACAACGCCGGTACCGGTCACGCCGGGCTGTGTGAGCTCAATTACACGCCGCAGGCCGCCGACGGCAACGTCGACATCAAGAAAGCCGTGCACATCAACACTCAGTTTGAAGTGTCGAAGCAGTTCTGGTCCTACCTGACCAAAAAAGGCACTTTCGGCTCGTGCAAGACATTCATCAGCCCGGTGCCGCACCTGAGCTTCGTGCAAGGAAATGATGGCGTTTCTTTCCTCAAGGAACGCTTTAAGACCCTGAGCAAGCACCACGCGTTCTCGGACATGGAATACACCGAAGACAAGGCCACCATGGCCGAGTGGATGCCATTGATGATGCCGGGCCGTCCAGCCGACGAAGTCGTCGCGGCCACCCGCGTGATGAACGGCACCGACGTCAACTTCGGCGCCCTGACCAATCAACTGCTCAAGCACCTGACCAGCGCACCCGATGCCCAGGTCAAGTACTGCAAGCGCGTGACCGGCCTCAAGCGCAACGGCAGCGGCTGGACCGTCAGCATCAAGGACGTCAACAGCGGCAACTCCCGTGAAGTCGACGCCAGGTTCGTCTTCCTCGGCGCTGGCGGCGCGGCACTGCCGCTGTTGCAGGCGTCGGGCATCGAAGAAAGCAAAGGCTTCGGCGGCTTCCCGATCAGTGGCCAGTGGCTGCGTTGCGACAACCCGGAAGTGGTCAAACACCACCAGGCCAAGGTCTACAGCCAGGCGGCGGTGGGTTCGCCACCGATGTCGGTGCCGCACCTGGACACCCGCGTGGTCGACGGCAATAAGTCCCTGTTGTTCGGACCTTACGCCGGTTTCACCACCAAGTTCCTCAAGCATGGTTCCTTCATGGACCTGCCGATGTCGGTTCGCGCTGGCAACATCGGCCCGATGCTGGCCGTGGCGAAAAACAACATGGACCTGACCAAGTACCTGGTCAGCGAAGTGATGCAGTCGATGGAGCAGCGTCTGGACTCCCTGCGGCGCTTCTACCCTGAAGCGAAAGCCGAAGACTGGCGCCTGGAAGTGGCCGGCCAACGGGTGCAGATCATCAAGAAAGACCCGAAAAAGGGCGGCGTTCTGCAGTTCGGTACCGAACTGGTCGCGGCCAAGGACGGTTCTCTTGCCGCCCTGCTGGGCGCGTCCCCAGGTGCTTCGGTGACTGTTTCGATCATGCTTGAGCTGATCGAAAAATGCTTCCCGAACAAGGCGTCTGGTGAATGGGCTGCCAAACTGGCGGAAATCTTCCCGGCTCGGGAGACGGTTCTGGAAACCGACGCTGCGCTGTATCGCAAGATCAATGCGCACAACAACGTCGCGCTGGAACTGGTTGAAGCCAGTAACGAGACCGAAAGCTACGCTTGATTCGGTCGCATAAAAAACGCCCCGTCCTCATTGAGGGCGGGGCGTTTTTTTATGGGCTGTGCAACAGATGGCCTTAAGATCCTCGGTGTTAGTTACACCGCCTTCACGCCCTGAGCCTTTCCGTCAACGCGGTTTTGCTGTGTCCAGCTCGCTGGTCAACGGTGAGCCGTGCCGGAGCAAGGCCTGTAAATAAACCTTTTCGTCGTACACGGTACTGGTCTTCCAGCACCGATAAACGATCCGGATCCACTTGAACGCCAAGGCCCTGAGGGCCGCTTGGTAAGAGCTGCCTTTGGCCCTTTGCTGGCGATAATACGCCTCTGCCCACACCGATTGATTGATGCTGTGGGCAGCCCACTCAACAAAGGTCTGGCGCAAAAAAGTTGCGCATTGATAGCGCCAGTGGACGACTTTTTTCTTGCCACTGCGTTCGGTGACCGGGGCAATTCCGGCATATCGCTGCACCGCACTGGCATCCTTGAAGCGATCACGCTGCTCACCAAAGGCGACCATCAACCGTGGGGCAAGCTGCTGTCCCGCGCCGGGCAAGGCCTTGAAGAGTCGGTAGTCGGCCAGGGTGTTGGCAGTTTTTTCGATCTCCCGATCAAAGTCTTTGATCGCCGTGACAACCCCTTTCAGTTGCGAGACCAGGGCCACCACATACAGCGCTGAAGGACTGACCACGCCTGGATCTTCAGTCAACGGCATGGCTTTGGCGATCAACGCCAAACGCTGCTGATTGAGCTCAGCATGGCGAACATTGTGCGCGTGAAGGAACTTCAAAACGCTGGCCGGCCGAGCGTGCTTAAGCACTTCAAAGGTCGACCAGCGCGCCAAAAAATCACAGAAAACCAGCGTGTCATGGTCATGAAACAGCTCAAGAGCCAACGGATAATACTGTTTGAGCATGCAGACCAGACGGTTGCTGAGCTTGACCCGGTCATCGACCAGCCCGCGCCGATGTTCGGTCAGGCTGGCGAGCGAACGCATGGCGGAGCTTTGCTGGACCAGTTGAGGAAACCGTTCGGGGTGATTCAGCAACAGCTCAAGCGCCCATTGAGCATCCGTTGGATCATCCTTGGCGCCACTGGGGACGAAGGTTTTACGGTGCCGGGCCAAGGTGCTCGGATTGATCGGAAAGATACAAAAAAACTCATATTTTTGCAGAGCCGCTATCAGTGGGCCTTTGTTCAACTCCACGGCGATCGCGATAGGGCCACCGTAACGTTGATGCAGCGACTTGGCCCAGCGATCAATCGACTCGGGCTTGTGGTCGATGACCTCGAAACTGCGCTGAGCCTCTCCAGCTATCTGCAAACAGATGTCGTGCTTGGCGTCTGCCCAATCAATTCCGATATAAGCAGTGAAACTCTGAGACAGGAGCGTTTGCATGGAACACCTCAACAGGCGCTAAAGTACATGCAGGGACATGCATGCTTGCGTCCAGCGAAGGCGATATAGAGAGCCGTGTCGGGCTTTCCCTGAGAATTCGTTAGAGGGCGCAAGCGCACCTGTGGACTCGAAGGTGAAGGCGTAATCATCGAGTGCTGCGCGAGCATATTCGTAGCCCACAGGTGCATGTTCCTTCCTCGCCGACAACTGACTTCCAGCGATATCAGTATGGAAGAGAAAGGAACGGACTACCTATATCGCGAGCAAGCCCGCTCCCACAGTGGATCGGCGTACACAAATCAAATGTGGGAGCGGGCTTGCTCGCGAAGGGGCCAGAACAAGCACCAACCAACTCAGGGCAACAACCGGTGTGTCTGAGGTTAACCGCGAGCCTTGCTGATCAGCTCGATGTACTCGGCGGCGTTGCGCTGATCCTTGATCAAGGCGACGAAGTCATTGCCGTGCTCATCCTTGCCATCCAGATCCAGGCCAGCTTCAACAAAGAACGTCAGAAAACGCTCGAAGTCATCGATGCGCAGGCCACGGTAGGCCTTGATCAGTTTGTGCAGGGACGGCGAAGTGGCGTCGACCGGCTCGAAATCGAGAAACAACTTGATCTGCTCATCGCCGATCTCGTCACCAATCACTTGTTTCTTATCTTTACGCATTGCCGACTCCAGCTCGCAGACATTTCACGGGGCGGGCAGTTTACTCCTGCCCGGGCACAAGGCTCAACGCGGACGAACAGCCCCGGTATGCAGATCGGCCCAGATATGACCGTTGGCGTAGCTGAGGAACTGGCAATACACCGTGTCATTGCGCAACAAGTCGATCACCACCCGGTACTGCGCCATCGGGTAAAACAGCGTCAGGGTCTTGTTCTTTTCGTCGTAGATCGGCTTTTTCAGGCTTTTGCTTTCGCCATCGAAGTTGACCAGCACCTGGTTGATGGTCGCGCCCTTGTTCAAGGATTTGCCCTTGAGGCGGATCAGTAGCGGTGAAGTGACCGGAATAGGCTGTTGATTGGACTGACGCTGGCTGCCGACCACCACTGAATACTCGGTGACCTGCAACAGTTGTTGCTGCTCGGGCTCCGCGTCACGCAGGGTCAGGTCGTCAGGCGGCAGGAACTGCGCGTGCATCGGCGCCGGAGCGGCAGCCAGAGGCAGGCTGAGGGTCAGCAACAGGGCGGCGCAGCTGCGGATCAAAAGACTCATGACGGGCTCCGGAGGGCGGGGCTGAGCACTCTAGCATGGGCACACGAACGTGGATCTGTGTACACCGTCTCTGTAGGAGCGGAGATCAATCGAACTGCGCGCGCATCCACGCCTGATACTCGGCCACACCCGGCTCGCCTTCGCGCGGCGCCCAGGGCGCCAGCTCGCCTTCGCCGACCGGGCGATAAGGCCCGGCCTTGCACTCGAACATCAGACTATCGGCTTCCAGCACCACCAGGCCATGGAACACACCGGTTGGCAGGTCCACGCCGACACAGTCACCCCCCGCCACGAGGATTTGTTTCTTCACGACCACGCCGGACTCATCGAAGATCAGCAAACCGAGCCGGCCTTTGAGGACCAACAAGGTTTCGGCCTTGTTATCGCCCAAGTGCCGGTGAGGCGGGATATACGTGTTTGGCTGCAAGCCCACCGCCATGCGATGGCACGACTCTTCCATCTGATGGAAGTTGTGATGCTGACGCCCGCGAGGATTCGCCGCCGCTTTCTCGGCCAACCCGGCGAACAGTGTTTGATCAAGAAAGCTGGGCGCGGTCATGTTCTTACATTCCTTTAACGGCAAAAATCCCGTTGGCGTTACGCCAGTAGCCTTTGTAGTCCATGCCGTAACCGAAGATGTAACGGTCGATGCACGGCAAGCCGACGAAATCGGCTTTCAGGTCCGGACGAGCCTTGCGGTCGTGGTCCTTGTCGATCAGCACGGCGGTGTGCACTTTACGTGCGCCGGCGTGTTTGCAGAAGTCGATGATCGCGCCCAGGGTGTGGCCTTCGTCGAGGATGTCGTCGATGATCAGCACGTCACGGTCAATGAACGAGACTTCCGGCTTGGCTTTCCAAAACAGGTCGCCGCCGCTGGTTTCGTTGCGATAACGGGTAGCATGCAGGTAGGACGCTTCCAGCGGGAAGTGCAGATGGGTGAGCAGCTTTCCGGCGAAAATCAACCCGCCGTTCATCACACAGAACACCACAGGGTTAGTGTCCGCCATCTGTTCGTTGATGTGTGCACCGACGCGGGCGATGGCCGCCTCGACTTCAGCTTCGGTGTACAGGCAGTCAGCCTCTCGCATGATTTGACGGATATGCTCGAGATCAGCGGACATGGCGCTCTCCAAGGGAGGTTGAGGGGAGGGACGGGTTCGGAAAAGCGGGCAAAGGTACGCATCAAGCGAGGCCAGATCAAGCGTTTGTGGACTAACGTACTGTATGTCTATAGGACAACACCCTCGGATAGATTAATCTAGGCCGGTTTTTTTGCCCGCCGCCGGAGCCTTTCCCATGCCCATCCTCGAGATCCGCCATCCGCTGATCCGTCATAAACTCGGCCTTATGCGCCGCGCCGACATTAGCACGAAGAATTTCCGTGAGCTCGCTCAGGAAGTCGGTGCCCTTTTGACCTATGAAGCCACCAAAGACCTGCCGCTGGAATCCTACGACATCGAGGGCTGGTGCGGCACGGTGTCGGTCGAGAAAATCGCCGGCAAGAAAATTACGGTAGTACCGATCCTGCGCGCCGGCATCGGCATGCTCGAAGGCGTGCTGAGCCTGATCCCGGGCGCCAAAGTCAGCGCCGTCGGCGTGGCCCGCAACGAACAAACCCTGCAGGCCCACACCTACCTGGAAAAACTGGTTCCGGAAATCAATGAACGCCTGGCGATGATCATCGACCCGATGCTCGCCACCGGCAGCTCAATGGTCGCCACCATCGACCTGCTGAAAAAAGCCGGTTGCCGCGACATCCGCGCCATGGTGCTGGTTGCCGCGCCTGAAGGCATCGCTGCTGTAGGGAAAGCTCACCCGGACGTGATGATCTACACCGCCTCCATTGATGAAAAACTCAACGAACACGGTTACATCATCCCAGGCCTGGGCGATGCCGGTGACAAGATCTTCGGTACCAAGCAGAAGGACGCTTGAGCATGCAGCAAGAGTTCAACGATCCGCTCTGGCGCACGGTGCTGTCTGGCGCACAGATGCTGTTCGTGGCCTTCGGCGCCTTGGTGTTGATGCCGCTGATTACCGGCCTCGACCCGAACGTGGCGTTGTTCACCGCGGGTCTGGGGACGATTCTGTTCCAGATCGTCACCGGGCGTCAGGTGCCTGTGTTCCTGGCGTCGAGCTTTGCCTTCATCACCCCGATCATTCTCGCCAAGGGCCAGTTCGGCCTCGCGGCGACCATGGGCGGCGTGATGGCGGCGGGTTTCGTCTACACCTTCTTAGGCCTTGCCGTGAAGATCAAAGGCACCGGTTTCATTGATCGCCTGCTGCCACCGGTGGTGATTGGCCCGGTGATCATCTCGATCGGTCTGGCCATGGCGCCGATTGCCGCCAACATGGCGATGGGCAAGGCGGGCGACGGCACCGAGCTGATTCACTACCAGACCGCCATGCTAATCTCGATGCCAGCGCTGCTGACCACCCTGATCGTCGCGGTGTTCGGTAAAGGCATCTTCCGCCTGGTGCCGATCATTTCCGGGGTGCTGGTGGGTTTTGCCATGGCGTTCTATTTCGGCGTGGTTGATACCGCGAAGATTGCCGCGGCACCGTGGTTCGCGATTCCGCACTTCACCGCGCCGGAATTCAACTGGCAGGCGATTCTGTTCATCGTTCCGGTGGCCCTGGCGCCGGCCATCGAGCATATCGGTGGCGTGATCGCTGTCGGCAGCGTGACCGGCCGCGATTACCTGAAGAAACCTGGCCTGCACCGCACCCTGCTCGGCGATGGCATTGCCACCACCGCGGCGGGCCTGTTCGGCGGTCCGCCCAACACCACGTACGCCGAAGTGACGGGCGCGGTGATGCTGACCAAGAACTACAACCCAAAAATCATGACCTGGGCGGCGATCTTTGCCATCAGCCTGGCGTTCGTCGGCAAGTTCGGCGCGCTGCTGCAAAGCATCCCGGTGCCGGTGATGGGCGGGATTCTGTGTCTGTTGTTTGGCTCGATTGCCGCGGTGGGGATGAACACGCTGATCCGCCACAAGATCGACCTGGGCGAAGCGCGCAATCTGGTGATTGTCTCGGTGACGCTGGTGTTCGGGATTGGCGGTGTGCTGGTCGGCACCGGCACTGGCCCGGACGACTTCGGCCTCAAAGGCATCGCGTTGTGCGCGGTGGTGGCGATCGGGCTGAACCTGCTGCTGCCAGGGAATGACAGCTGGAAGCACAAGAAGGCGGATGAGCCGTTGTTGTAAGTCAGTCTTTAGATTGCTTTCGCGGGCAAGTCGGATCGCCGCACCGCTCGCGCCTACAGAGTTGCGTCGTTGTGTTGAGCGACACACAACCTGGAGCGAGGCTTGCCCGCGAAGCTTTTAAAGTGCCAGAGGCGCTCGTTCGCATAGAGTATTCAACGCCCTGGCCCACTGCGGATCATCGTTCAAGCACGGCACCAGCACCAACTCCTCTCCCCCCGCTTCGCGAAACAGCTCCCGCCCGCGATCCCCGATCTCTTCCAGCGTCTCGATGCAATCGGCAACAAACGCCGGGCACATGACCAGGACTTTCTTCACGCCCATTCCGGCCAATTCATCAAGACGCGCCTCGGTATAGGGTTCGATCCATTTCGCACGCCCCAGACGCGACTGGAACGACACCGACCACGTGCCGTCCAGCAACCCCATGCGCTTGGCGAACTCCGACGCCGTGCGCAGGCATTGCGCGCGATAGCAGGTGGCCAAGACCTCTGGCGAAGCGTTCTTGCAGCAATCCTCATTCTTGAAGCAATGCTTACCCGTCGGATCGAGCTTGGTGAGGTGGCGCTCCGGCAAACCGTGGAAACTCAGCAACAAGTGATCGTAATCCTGCTGCAAATGCGGCTTGGCACTGGCCACCAGGGCATCGAGGTATTCCGGCTGATCGTAGAACGGCTGGAGAATCGACAGCTGCACATTGAGATTTTTCTCGCGCAACACCCGCTTGGCTTCTTCGACCACGGTGGTAACGGTGCTGTCGGCGAACTGTGGATAAAGCGGCGCGAGGGTGACTTTTTTGTAGCCCTGCGCCGCCAGCTGAACCAGTTTCGACTCAATCGACGGCTCGCCGTAACGCATCGCCAGCTCTACCGGGCCGTGGGTCCACTGGGCGGTCATGGCGTGTTGCAGGCGACGGCTGAGCACCACCAGCGGTGAGCCCTCCTCCCACCAGATCGACGCGTAGGCGTGGGCCGACTGCTCCGGACGCTTGATCAGGATCAGCGACACCAGCAAGCGTCGCACCGGCCATGGCAGGTCGATCACGTACGGATCCATCAGAAATTGATTGAGGTAGCTGCGCACATCCGCCACCGACGTGGAGGCAGGTGAACCCAGGTTAACCAGAAGCAATGCGTGATCGGTCATGCAACGTCCTATTTCAAAGGCGGCTGGACAGATCGTCCAGGGCCGCGCGCAAATCAGTGAACTGGAAAGTGAAACCCGCTTCCAGCAAGCGCACCGGTACGGCCTTCTGGCCGCCCAGCAACAGCAGTGACAACTCGCCCAGGCACACTTTCAAGGCCAGGGCCGGCATCGGCATGAACGCCGGGCGGTGCAGCACGCTGCCCAATGTCTTGGCGAACTCGCTGTTGCGCACCGGTTTAGGCGCGCAGGCATTATAAGGACCGCTGGCGTCGTTGCGATGCAGAAGAAAATCAATCAGGGCGATTTGATCGTTGATGTGGATCCATGGCATCCATTGCCGACCACTGCCTAGAGGCCCGCCCAGCCCCAGTTTGAACGGCAACAACAGCCGCGACAAAAAGCCGCCCTCGGCGGACAGCACCAACCCGGTTCGAATCAGAATCACCCGAACGCCCAAAGCCTCGGCGCGCTGGGCGGTTTCTTCCCAGGCAATGCACAACTGACTGGCGAAATCATCGATGGACGGCGGAGACGCTTCAGTCAGCTCCCGCTCGCCACTGTCGCCGTACCAGCCAATGGCGGATCCCGAGATCAGTACCTGCGGTTTCTGCTCACGGGTTTCGATCCACGCCAATAAGGTCTCGGTCAGGGTGATGCGACTGCTCCAGAGCAAGGCTTTGCGTCTCGACGTCCATGGCCGGTCAGCAATGGGCGCGCCCGCCAGGTTGATAATCGCGTCCACCGGTTCTTGCCCGAGGTCTTCGAGCGACGCGACGCCGCGAACCTGGGCACCGCAGATTTTTGCGACTTTTTCCGGCGTGCGACTCAAGACTGTCAGGCGATGTCCTTGGCTCAACCAGTGCCGGCAGAGTTGACGTCCTATCAAACCAGTACCGCCGGTCAGCAATATGTGCATGACTTCTTCCTCGCGTGGCGTTTTACCCTGTTCACTAGTCTATTTTTATAAGCAGGGATCTTTGTTATCGGGCAGGCTCTGTGTTTAACAATAGGCCAAGCTGTCAGATCGAGAACGCTAAAAGTTATACCGAAAAACAATATTGTACAGGTTTAATCCACGGCGTAGTCTGTACAGAAAGGTAAACGAGGCCCCTATGACTGTACCTATCGCAATCATCGGCACCGGCATCGCCGGGCTCTCAGCCGCCCAGGCCCTGACAGAAGTCGGGCACATCGTTCAACTTTTCGATAAAAGCCGAGGCAGTGGCGGACGCATGTCGAGCAAGCGCAGCGATGCGGGTGCCCTGGACATGGGCGCCCAGTATTTCACTGCCCGCGACCGGCGTTTTGTCACCGAGGTCCAGCGCTGGCAATCCAACGGTTGGGTCGCCGAATGGACGCCGCAGCTCTACACCTTCCACGGCGGCCAACTCAACCTGTCGCCGGACGAACAGACGCGCTGGGTCGGTACGCCACGCATGAGCGCCATCACTCGCGGCCTGCTCGGGGATCTGGAAGTACATTTCGCCTGCCGGATCACCGAGGTTTATCGCGGTGAAGAACACTGGCATTTGCAAGACGCCGAGGGCTTCACCCATGGTCCGTTCAGTCACGTGGTGATCGCCACGCCGGCGCCTCAGGCGACTGCGCTGCTGGCTTCCGCGCCGAAACTCGCCGGGGCCGCCGCCGGGGTAAAAATGGAGCCGACCTGGGCGGTAGCGCTGGCGTTCGAGACTCCGCTGGATACCCCCATGGAAGGTTGCTTCGTGCAGGACAGCCCGCTCGACTGGCTCGCGCGCAACCGCAGCAAACCGGGGCGCGACAACACCCTCGACACGTGGGTGCTGCATGCGACCAGTGCCTGGAGTCGTCAACATATCGACCTGCCCAAGGAGGCGGTGATCGAGCAACTGCACGGTGCGTTTGCCGAACTGTTGCACAGCGCCATGCCCGCCCCGACCTTCAGCCTGGCGCACCGCTGGCTCTATGCACGCCCCGCCAGCAGTCACGAATGGGGCGCCCTGGCCGATGCCGACCTGGGCCTCTATGTGTGTGGCGACTGGTGCTTGTCCGGGCGTGTCGAAGGCGCCTGGCTCAGCGGCCAGGAAGCTGCGCGCCGCTTGCATGAGCACTTGCAGTGAATCGCATTTCCCCGAGTAAATTGCTGCTGTCGAAATGGACAGCAGCCCATCCGCAAAACCGCGAAAAACATTTTCTGGTGACCGAGTTGTTCCGCAATGAGGAAGGCACGGTGCTGGACGTCGAGTTGCAGGCGGTGTTGACTCAACGTAATCAGCGTTTGACCTGGCAGACCCTGAAAGATAGCGACGCCTGGATACTCGGCTGGAAATAGGCCCCTGTGGGAGCGAGCCTGCTCCGGGCGGCGTTCCGACGATAGCGGTGTACCAGCTAAAAAGGGGTCGTCTGACACACCGCTATCGTCGGAACGCCGCCCGGAGCAGGCTCACTCCCACAAGGGAATTGCACTCCTCTCGGAAACTTATACAAATAATTTGACTTGTACATCTTTGAATCTATGATGAAGAACATGTTGTACAGAATAATCACTCTGTACAGGTTTAGATTCGAGGTGCTCCGATGCGCGAACAGCCAACGACCCGTCCGAAAATCGCCATCAGCGCCTGCTTGATGGGGGCCGAGGTGCGTTACAACGGCGGGCACAAGGAATCACGGCTGTGCAGTCGCACCCTCACCGACTATTTCGATTTCGTCCCGGTGTGCCCGGAAGTCGCCATTGGCCTGGGTATTCCTCGCGAACCGATCCGCCTGATCGGCGACCCCGAACATCCCGAGGCAGTCGGCACCGTCACCCCTGAAATCAATGTCACCCGCCCGCTCGCCGAGTACGGTCAGAAAATGGCCGCGGAACTGGACGATATCTGCGGCTACATCTTCATGCAGAAATCCCCTTCCTGCGGCCTCGACCGGGTCAAGGTCTACCACGCCAACGGCGCGCCGGTGGACGGTGGTGGACGCGGCATCTATGCCCAGGCGTTCTGCGCCCTGCATCCGGATTTGCCGGTGGAAGAAGATGGCCGTCTCAACGATCCGGTGCTGCGCGAAAACTTCCTCACCCGCGTGTTCGCCTACAGCGCTTGGCAGCAGTTACTGCAAGAAGGCCTGACCCGGCGCGGCATCACAGACTTCCACTCGCGCTACAAATACCTGCTGATGGCCCACAACCCGGTGCAATACAAAGCCCTCGGCAACCTGTTGGGCAATATGGGCCAGACCGATCCCGACGAACTCGGCCCGCGCTATTTCAGTGAGTTGATGGTCGCTTTGAAAAAATGTGCCACGCGTCGCACTCACACCAATGTGCTGCAACACATCAGTGGTTACCTCAAACAGGTCATCAGCCCTGAAGACAAGCAGGAAGTGCAGCACGTTATCGGCCAGTACCGACACGGCATCGTGCCGCTGGTCGTGCCAATGACGCTGCTCAAACATTACTTCCGCCAACACCCGGATCCGTACATTGCGCAGCAGGTTTACCTTCAGCCGCACCCGGAAAACCTCAGCCTGCGAAACGCAATCTAATGAAGACCCCAATCGACACCAGCGCCCAGGAAGACCTGGGCGATGACTTCAAGAAAGCCCTGGACGAAGGCTGGTTGCCGATCCGTGAGGTGGCGCGGCAGACCGGCGTGAACGCCGTGACCCTGCGTGCCTGGGAACGACGCTATGGGCTGATCGTGCCCCAGCGCACGCCCAAGGGGCATCGCCTGTTCTCCGCCGAACATGTGCAACGGATTATGACGATCCTCACCTGGCTCAATCGCGGCGTGGCTGTCAGCCAGGTCAAGCAACTGCTCGACACGCCTCAGGCCTTTACCGAAGCCATCGAAAACGATTGGCAGGTGCTGGGCCAGACGTTGCTGCAAGCGGTGATCCAACTCAATGAACGCACGCTGGATGACACCGTCAATCAAGCCATGGCGCTGTATCCGCCACGCACCTTGTGCGAACAACTGCTGATGCCGTTGCTGGCGGAACTGGAACAACGCTGGCAGGGCCAGTTCGGCGCGCAGATGGAGCGAGTATTTTTCTTCTCCTGGCTGCGCAGCAAATTCGGCGCACGCATCTACCATAACAACCGTCAGTTACGCACCGCGCCATGGCTGTTGATCAATCACTCGGACCTGCCACTGGAACCTCATCTGTGGCTGACCGCTTGGCTGATCAGCAGCGCCGATTGCCCGGTGGAAGTCTTCGACTGGCCGCTTCCGGCGGGCGAACTCTCGTTGGCGGTCGATCACCTGCAAGCCCGCGGCGTACTGCTGTTTTCCAGCAAAGCCATGAATCTTTCGCATCTGCCGAAACTTTTGAATGGCGTCAGTTGCCCAAAAATAATTGCCGGACCAACGGTATGCATCCACCACGCCGAGTTGTCCGTAAGAACTTCCGAGATTGCTGATTTGTTCCTGGTTGAAGACCCGCTTTCGGCTCATCAGGAACTGGTCAAGCGTGGGCTTATTTAATGAAACGTACGGACACCACCATGCAATTGATCTGGCTGCGCAGCGACTTGCGCCTGAACGACAACACCGCCCTCTCGGCTGCCGCAGCGCGCGGCCCGACGGTGGCGGTCTACCTGTTGAGCCCGGAGCAATGGCTGGTACACGATGACGCGCCATGCAAAGTGGATTTCTGGCTGCGCAATCTGGAGGAACTGAGCCGCGCGCTGGGCGAACTGAACATTCCCCTGTTGATCCGCCAAGCCCCTCGCTGGGATGAGGCGCCGAACGTTCTGCTTGAGCTGTGTCAGCAATTGAGCATTGACGCGGTGCACGTCAACGAGGAATACGGCATTCATGAAAGCCGACGCGATACGGCGGTAGCCGAAACGCTGAAGGCCCATGGCATCGACTTCTTTAGCTACCTCGATCAACTGCTGTTCAAACCGGGCACCGTGCTGACCAAGACTGGCACTTACTTCCAGGTCTTCAGCCAGTTCCGCAAAGTCTGTTATGAACGCCTGCACCGCGCTCTTCCGGGACGGGTTGCTTCACCAGCGGAGCAGGGTCCATTGAACATCAGCAGCGACGTCATCCCGTCGAGCGTTGAAGGTTTCGAAACGCCAAGCGATAGCCTGCGCAAGCTCTGGCCCGCTGGTGAAGCCGAAGCGCGCCGCCGCCTCGACACCTTCGCCGACGCACAAATCGACTACTACAAAAACGAGCGCGACTTCCCGGCCAAACCCGGCACCAGCCAGCTCTCCGCCTATCTCGCCGCGGGGGTAATTTCCCCACGCCAGTGTTTGCACGCTGCCCTGCAAAGTAATCAAGGCGAGTTCGAAAGCGGCAAGGTTGGCGCGGTCACCTGGATCAACGAGTTGCTGTGGCGCGAGTTCTACAAACACGTTCTGGTGGGCTACCCACGGGTCTCGCGTCACCGCGCCTTCCGCCCGGAAACCGAAGCCCTGGCCTGGCGCGACGCCCCGGAAGAATTGCTGGCCTGGCAGCAAGCCCGTACCGGTCTGCCGATCATCGATGCAGCCATGCGCCAATTGCTCGAAACCGGCTGGATGCACAACCGCTTGCGCATGGTGGTGGCGATGTTCCTGACCAAGAACCTGCTGATCGATTGGCGCGAAGGCGAACGCTTTTTCATGCGCCACTTGATCGACGGCGACTTGGCGGCGAACAACGGCGGTTGGCAGTGGAGTGCTTCCACGGGCACTGACTCGGCCCCTTATTTCCGTATTTTCAACCCGCTGAGCCAGTCGGAAAAATTCGACGCCGAAGGCGTGTTCATCAAGCACTGGCTGCCGGAACTGGCCGGGCTGAACAAGAAAGAAGTGCACAACCCGGCGAACCTCGGCGGCTTGTTCGGGGTTGCGGATTATCCATCGCCAATCGTCAACCTGAGTACCAGTCGCCAACGTGCCTTGGCGGCGTTCAAGAACCTGCCCTCGCGACAGAGCGCAGGAGGTGCTTATGAGTGATTTCCTGCGGCGCTTTGCCCGGCAATTCGCCCAGTTGGACAAAGACAGTTTGCAACGCCTCGGTGAGCTCTACACCGAAGACGTGCGCTTCACCGATCCGCTGCACGAAGTGCAAGGAATCGGACAGTTGCGCAATTACTTCGCCGAGCTCTACGCCAACGTCAGCGAACTGCGTTTCGATTTTCATGGCTTCGACCAGACCGGAGAAGGCGAAGGGTATCTGCGCTGGGTCATGAGCTACCGCCATCCGCGCCTGAGCGGTGGCCAGTTGATTCGCGTTGACGGGTGCTCGCACCTGCGCTGGCGCGACAAGGTTTATTGCCACCGGGATTACTTCGATGCCGGGGCACTGCTTTACGAACATTTACCCGTATTGGGCCGGGCGATTGCCTGGTTGAAAAGGAGAATGGGATGAGCCTTACACCTCCACGGCGATACTGGTTGACGGGCGCCAGCAGCGGCATTGGCGCTTCACTGGCCGAAGAAATACTGAAAACCGGCGCTCACCTGGCCGTGAGCTCGCGCTCGAAAGCGGTGCTGAAAGTCTTGTCGCAGCGTTATCCAGGACAAGTGCTGGTCGTGCCTGGCGATCTCACTGACAGTCAGACAGTGCGCGAAATCGGCGAACAGATTGCGCATGCCTGGGGCTCTCTGGACACGGTCATCCTCAACGCTGGCACCTGCGAATACGTCGACGTTCAGCAGTTCGATTCGTCGATCGTCGAACACGTGGTGCGCACCAATTTGCTCGCGAGCGCCTATTGCATCGAGGCCGCTTTGCCCCTGCTACGCAAGGGCACGGCGCCGCATCTGGTGGGCGTCGCCAGTTCGGTGACCTACCTGCCGCTACCCAGGGCCGAAGCCTATGGCGCGTCGAAAGCCGGGTTGCGTTACCTGTTCGAATCCCTGCGCATTGATCTGGCGCCGGAAGGCATCGAAGTCACGGTGGTCAGTCCGGGGTTTGTCGAGACACCGCTGACCGCGAAAAACGACTTCCCGATGCCGCTCAGTTGGCCAGTGGCCAAGGCCGCCCGGCACATCTTCGCCAAGCTCAAGAACCATCCACTGGAGATCGCCTTTCCGGGACTGTTCATGGCGGCTCTCTGGCCGCTGTCGAAAATGCCCAACTGCGTGAAACTGGCCATCGGCAAACGCATGGTGCGCAGCAGTCCGCCGATCCGGGATGTGCCGTGAACATCGCCATCATCGGCAGCGGGATCTCGGGGCTGACCAGCGCCTACCTGCTCAACCGCAGGCATGAGATCACCCTGTTCGAGGCCAGCGACTGGATCGGCGGTCACACCCACACCGTGGACGTGACCGTCGATGACCAGCGCTACGCCGTGGACACCGGTTTCATTGTGTTCAACGACTGGACCTACCCGAATTTCATACGCCTGCTGGGCCAGATCGGCGTGGGGTTCAAACCGACTGAAATGAGTTTCTCAGTGACGGATCCGGACTCGGGCCTGGAGTACAACGGCAATAACCTCAACAGCCTGTTCGCCCAACGTCGAAATCTGTTGTCGCCAGGATTCTGGGGCATGTTGCGCGACATCCAGCGCTTCAATAAAGAAGCACGGCGCGACCTGGATGAAGAGCGAATCGCCCTCGACACCACGCTGGACGACTACCTGAAAAACGGCCGCTACGGCGAGCGCTTCATCCTGCATTACATCGTGCCAATGGGCGCGGCGATCTGGTCGATGTCGATGGCAGACATGCTCGGTTTCCCGCTGCAGTTCTTTGTCAGGTTTTTCAAGAATCACGGCCTGCTGTCCGTCAGCAATCGCCCGCAATGGCGTGTGATCGAAGGCGGCTCGAGTGCTTACATCGGGCCATTGACGGCGACCTTTAAAGAGAAGATTCGTCTCAGTTGCCCAGTGACTCGAGTCGAACGCGATGAGGAAGGCGTCATTGTCCACAGCGCCGGCGGCAGCGAGCGATTCGACAAAGTGGTGTTTGCCTGCCACAGCGATCAGGCCCTGAAGCTATTGGCCAAACCGAGCGATGCTGAACACTCGATCCTCAGTGCCCTGCCCTACGCCGACAACGAAGTGGTCCTTCACACCGACACACGCCTGCTGCCCACACGAAAACTCGCTTGGGCCAGCTGGAATTATCGCCTCGGTGGCCCAGGCCAAACACGAGCCGCCGTCACCTACGACATGAACATCCTGCAAGGCATCCAGGGCGATACCACGTTCTGCGTCAGCCTCAACCAGAGCGCAGGCATTGAGCCGAGCAAAGTGCTCGCCAAATTCACTTACGCCCATCCGCAATTCAGCCTGACGGCCGTCGCCGCGCAAAACCGTTGGGAAGAACTGGACGGCGCGCAACATTCTTACTATTGCGGTGCCTACTGGGCCAACGGTTTCCATGAAGACGGCGTGGTCAGCGCATTGCGCGTGGCTCGCTCGTTTGGCGAAGTGCTGTGAACAGCGCCCTCTACAGCGGCTGGATCGCCCATCGGCGGTTCGCCCCAAAGCCTCATGCCTTCCGATACAGGATCGGCCTGTTGTACCTGGACCTCGACGAACAGGACGCCGTGCTCGGTTTGTCGCCGCTCTCAGGCGCCAGTCGCTTCGCCCCGTTCTCGTTTCGCGAGAGCGATTACCTTAAAGCCTATACCGGCAATGGCACACGCCTGATTGATGCGGTACGCCAACTGGTCAGCCAGGCCATCGGCCATGCACCGCAAGGTTCGATCTGCCTGCTGACCCAGGCCCGCAGTTGGGGCCTGTCGTTCAACCCGGTGAGTTTTTTCTACTGCCATGAGGCTGACGGGCAACTGGCGGCGATTCTTTGCGAAGTCACCAACACCCCGTGGCGCGAGCGTTATCACTACGTATTACCCGCCAAGGCCCCGGTGAATCTGTCCGATTCCCATCAACACTTCGCCGTGGCAAAGGCGTTTCACGTCTCGCCGTTTTTGCCGCCGGACCTGGAATACCGCATGAGTTTCAGTCCCGCGGCGCAAAAGCTCGGCGTGCACATGGCGGACTGGCAGGGCGAACTGAAATTGTTCGACGCCACGCTCAGCCTGAAACGCGAAGCACTGGATCGCGCCAGCCTGCACCGTTACTTGCGGCGCTTTCCGTGGATGACAGTGAAAACCTGCCTGGCGATCTATTGGCAGGCCCTGCGCCTGCTGCTCAAACGCGTACCGCTATTTGCTCATCACGCTGCCGATGGCAGCGTTCAAACCACCATGGTTCCTCCCAAGGATCGCCGTCATGAAACCCTCTAGTGCCTCGGCCAAAGTCAATCTGCTCAGCCCCCATGGCCTGACCGGATCGTTGCTGCGCCGTGGTGTGCTGCGGCAACTGACACAGCTCAAACATGGACAATTGGTGGTCATCGAAAACGGCGAACGGCATGTCTTCGGTACCGCTGGCAGCCAACTGATCGGCGAGATCCATATCCTCGACGCTGCTGCGTGGGGATTGGTGGCGGGTAACGGGTCGATCGGCGCTGGCGAAGCGTTTATCCACGGCTATTGGAGTTCACCGGACCTGACCGCGGTGGTTCGCGTTTTCGTCAGCAACCTTGAGGTGCTGGATGCGCTGGAAGGTGGCCTGGCGAAACTTGGCCGCCCCTTCGTTCAAGGGCTGCACTGGCTCAATCGCAACACGCGCAAGGGCTCGCAGAAAAACATCGCGGCCCACTACGACCTGGGCAACGACCTGTTCGAACAGTTTCTCGACCCCACCATGATGTATTCCGCCGCGCAGTTCCGGACGGAAGAAGACACACTGGAACAGGCGCAGTTGAACAAACTGGAAAGGATCTGCCAGAAGCTCGTTCTGAAACCGAGTGATCATTTGCTGGAAATCGGCACCGGCTGGGGCAGCATGGCGCTTTACGCGGCGCAGCATTACGGCTGCAAGGTCACCACCACCACGCTTTCAAAAGAACAGTACGCCTTTACTGCACAACGCATCGAAGCCCTCGGCCTGCAAGACCAGGTCACGCTGCTGCTCAAGGATTACCGCGACCTCACCGGGCAGTACGACAAACTGGTGTCGATAGAGATGATCGAAGCCGTCGGCCATCGCTTCCTGCCGGTCTATTTCAAACAATGCGCGCATCTGCTCAAAAGCAACGGCTTGATGCTGTTGCAGGCGATCACCATCCGCGAACAGCGCTACGAACAGGCCAAGGGCAGTGTCGATTTCATTCAGCGTTACATTTTCCCCGGCGGCGCCCTGCCCTGCGTGCAGAAGATGCTGGAAATCATCAGCCGCGACACCGACATGAACCTGCTGCACATGGAGGATTTCGGCCTGCACTACGCCCGAACCCTGCGCCTGTGGCATGAGAATTTTCGCCGAGCCCAAGGGCGCTTGAGCGAGTTGGGTTACGACGATTATTTCCTGCGTTTGTGGGAATTTTATCTGTGCTACTGCGAAGGGGGATTTCTGGAGCGCACCATCGGCACCGCGCAATTGCTGCTGGCCAAACCGTCGGCGATGCCCGCGCCGCTGCTGGGTCGCTTCGATGCTTGACCGCGTGGCCAATGCCGCGCTGTTTCAGCTCGGCTGGTTTGCCTGTGTGGCGGGCGGCAACAGTTTGTGGCTGTTAGTGGCCCTGGCGGCGCTGGTTGTTCATTTGCTGTGGATAAGTCGCTGGGCTGATGAAGGCCGACTGATCCTCAGTGTTGTGCTGCTGGGCACCACCATCGACAGTTCGTTGCGCTGGCTGGGGGTGTTCGACTTCGCCGACGTCGCGCCATTGATTCCGCTGTGGCTGATGCTGTTGTGGGCGCTACTGGCAACGACCTTGCGCCATTGCCTGCAATGGACCGCGAACCCTTGGTGGCTCGGCAGCCTGCTGGGCGCGGTGGGTGGACCGGTGTCGTATTTCGCGGGAGGGAAACTGGCAGACGTGCAGTTTCCTTACGGTCAGGTGCCCACGCTGGTGGGCATCGGGCTGCTCTGGGCCTTGCTGTTTCCTGCGCTGCATTTCATGGCTCAACGGCTGGCGGCAGACACCCGCAGCTAAGCGTCCGTCAGGCCTTTCACACAGCTTCGGCCCACTGCCTTACACTGCGCGCCATGAAAACCATTCCCCACACGCAAATCACCGAGCCGGCCGTCACGTGCTCGACCTGCGCAGCCTGCTGCTGTCAGCTCGAAGTCATGCTGATCACCGACACGGGCGTGCCTGAGCGTTTTATCGATACCGATGATTGGGGCGGGGAAGTCATGCTGCGTCTGGATGACGGCTGGTGCGCTGCGCTGGATCGCAACAGCATGATGTGCACCATCTACGAAAAACGCCCGCTGATCTGCCGGGAGTTCGAGATGGGCGCACCGGAATGCATCGAAGAGCGTCAGGGGATTACCACGGCGTATCGGTAGTTAAAGATGTGCTGTTAGTTCTGACGCCTTCGCGGGCAAGTCGGATCGCCGCATCGCTCGCTCCTACGGGTCTGGTGGTTCCCTGTAGGAGCGAGCGATGCGGCGATCCGACTTGCCCGCGAAGCTTTTAACGTTACAACGGCATCGTGTAGTGCAGCGCGTAACTTTCTACACCGTTGTTCGGGCTACTGAGCCCGGCATTGGAATAGTGCGTCGCACGAATGCCGACTTCATGTCCGCCCGCAAGGCGCAGACCAAAACCGAACCGGTCTTCAAACTGGAAGGAGCTACCGAGTTGATTGTTTTCGACTTCGGTATTGGCGAACACCGCGACGCCAACGCCCAACTCCACGTAAGGCTTGACGGTCTGGCCGGCAAACTCATAAACAAGCACCGGTGAGAACGACAGGCTGTGGTTGCTGGTGGTCTCTTTGCCGTCCCAGTAGGTGTAAGCACCGCTCCAGTACCCGGTCAAACGACCGACATCACTCTGCAACCAACTCTTGTCCCAATCGAATTGCATGCCCAGTCGGTAGGTCATGGTCGACTCGCTGGTCTGCCCGACCGCGAACTCCACGCCTGCCGCCTGTACGGTAAAACTTTGCCCCATCAGTGCGGCCGCAATCGCGGCCAAGCAGAATAGTCGCTTCATTAGAAACATCCTTTTCCGAACGATTTCGTAAGGTTTTTTTTGTTGCTCACCGCAATAGAAGTCGACGCTTAATCAGAAGCTCACCCCAATCATTCGTGTGCCCCAGAATTTTGTTTACCCCTTGAAGCTTTGCACAACGCCAGCGGTACTCCACAGAATCGGCAAGATATTTCTGAAATGCTCCGGATCGGCACTCGTCCAGAACTGCGCAGCACGTGCAGGCCCGTCGGCGAGCAACTCACGCTCGGTCAACAGGCGCTGAAGTTGCCGCGCTACAGCGGCGCCCGTGTCGATCAAGCTGATGTCATCCGGGATCATCTGCTTAAGCAAAGGCTTTAGGAAGGGATAATGCGTGCAGCCGAGAATTATCGTGTCGCACCCGGCGCCGAGTAGTGGGCCGACATACCCGGCCAGCAACTGACGCAATGCCTCGCTGTGCAGATCGCCGTTTTCAATAAGCTCCACCAGGCCGGGGCACGGCTGAGTGATGACCCGTACATCGGTGGCGAAACGGTCGAGCAAAGCGGCGAACTTGGCACTTTGCAATGTGCCGGTGGTGGCGAGTACGCCGACCACGCCACTGCGGGTGGCGGCAGCGGCGGGTTTGACGGCGGGCTCCATGCCGACGATGGGCCACTCGGGATAATCGCGGCGCAAACCCGCAACACCGGCGACGGTCGCCGTGTTGCAGGCCAGCACCAAGGCCTTGGCGCCCTGCTGCTGAAAAAATTCGGCCATCACGCTGCAACGCTGCTGGATGAATTCCGGGGTTTTCTCACCGTAGGGAACATTGCCGCAGTCGGCGACGTACAGCAGAGACTCGTTGGGCAGCAAGCGCTGGATCTCGGCCAGCACCGAAAGCCCACCGACACCGGAGTCGAACACGCCGATAGGCGCTTCACGCATGTTTCGAACCACAGACGCTGCAGCCCGGATCACGCTTGACCCGCAACTCACGAAAGCGCGAGCCCAAGGCATCGATCAACAACAGGCGCCCCACCAGCGGCTCGCCGAAACCCACCAACAGTTTCAAGGCTTCCAGCGCCTGGAGGCTGCCAACGAGCCCAACCAATGGACCGACGACGCCGGCTTCACTGCAGGTCAACTCGGCTTCGCTGCCGTGACCATATAAACAGTGGTAGCACGGGCTTTCCGGACGGCGCGGGTCGAACACCGACAATTGCCCTTCGAGACGAATCGCCGCGCCGCTGACCAGCGGTTTGCCGGAGGCCACACACGCAGCATTGACCGCTTCGCGGGTGGAAAAATTGTCGGAGCAGTCCAGCACCAGATCCACCGCAGCCACGGCGGCGGCCAGGGAATCTTCGTCCAGCGCGGTGCGATGGGCGATCAATTGGATCTCGGGATTGATCGCGCTCAGTCGGCGAATGGCCGAATCGACTTTGCTCAGGCCGACGCTGTCAGTGTCGTGAACGATCTGGCGTTGCAGGTTGGTCAGGTCAACCGTGTCGAAGTCCGCCAGGTGCAGCTCGCCGACACCGGCAGCCGCCAGATAAAGCGCAACCGGTGAGCCGAGACCGCCGAGGCCGACGATCAACACGCGGCTTTCTTTCAGCCGCAACTGGCCGTCGATGTCGACGTGTTGCAACAGAATCTGTCGGCTATAGCGCAACAATTCCTGATCATTCAGCACGGCAGGCGCCCCAGGCTGATACGTTCGTGACCGCCCAGATCGGTGCGGCTGTGGACTTCTTTAAAGCCGCAGGTCAGCAGCAAATCGCGTACTGCCACCGCTTGATCGTAGCCGTGTTCGAGCATCAGCCAGCCACCGGCCTCCAGATAGTCCGGCGCCTGGGCGACGATCAGACGCAGATCGTCAAGCCCATCGACACCAGCCACCAAGGCGCTGGCCGGTTCGAAGCGCACATCGCCTTCCACCAGATGCGGATCGGCGGAGGCGATGTACGGCGGATTGCTGATGATCAGCTTAAAACGCTGACCTTCCAGGGCGCTGAACCAATGGCTGCTGAGCACAGTGGCGTTGTTCAAGTGCAGGCGCTGACGATTGCGCTCGGCCAGCGCCACGGCTTCGAGTACGCGATCCACCGCAGTCACTTTCCATGCCGGACGTTCGCTGGCCAGGGCCAACGCAATGGCGCCGCTGCCGGTGCCGAGGTCGAGCACGTTGGCCGGTGTGGCGGGCAACAATTCCAGCGCGGCTTCCACCAGTAATTCGGTGTCCGGGCGCGGGATCAGCGTGTGCGGCGCAACTTCCAGGTCAAGCTTCCAGAACCCTTGCTGACCCAGAATGTACGCCACCGGCTCACCGCCACGACGACGTTGCAGGTACTCGGAGAATTTCAGCGCCGCTTCGCTCGGCACAATGCGTTCCGGCCAGGTGTGCAGAAAACTGCGAGACTTGCCCAGGGCAGCGGCCAGCAATAATTCGGCATCCAGCCGCGCCGTGGGCGAGTCGGGCAAATCGGCGGCGCGCAACAAACTGGCAATGATCGTCATTTACTCACCTATCGCTGCCAATTGATCGGCCTGGAACTCGGCCAGTAACGGTTCGATCACCGCTTCGACGCCGCCCGCGAGGATTTCGTCGAGGGAATACAGCGTCAGGTTGACCCGGTGATCGGTCACCCGGCCCTGGGCAAAGTTGTAGGTGCGGATGCGTTCGGAGCGATCGCCCGAACCGACCAGCAACTTACGCTCGCTGGCGATGGCGTTCGCTGCGGCGCTGGTCTGCTGATCGTTGAGTTTGGCCGACAGCCAGGACATCGCCCGGGCGCGGTTTTTGTGCTGGGAACGTTCTTCCTGGCATTCAACGACAATGCCGGACGGCAAGTGCGTGATGCGAATTGCCGAGTCGGTCTTGTTGACGTGCTGGCCACCGGCACCGGAGGAGCGATACGTATCGACCCGCAGATCCGCCGGGTTGATCTCGATCGCTTCCTGTTCGTCCGGCTCAGGCAACACCGCCACGGTGCAGGCCGAGGTGTGGATGCGACCCTGGGATTCGGTGGCCGGAACCCGTTGCACGCGGTGCGCGCCGGATTCGAATTTCAATTTGCCGTAGACGTTCTCGCCTTCAACCCGGGCGATGACCTCTTTATAGCCGCCGTGCTCGCCGATGTTCTCGGAGAGGATTTCCACCCGCCAGCCACGCCGCTCGGCGTAACGCGAATACATGCGAAACAGGTCGCCAGAGAAAATCGCCGCCTCGTCACCGCCGGTGCCGGCACGGATTTCGAGAAACACGTTGCGCCCGTCATTCGGGTCCTTGGGCAGCAGCATGCGTTGCAGGCTGGCTTCGATGTCGATCAGTTGCTCTTTGGCTTCGCGAACTTCTTCCACGGCCATTTCGCGCATGTCCGGGTCGCTGTCCTTGAGCAGTGCCTGGGCGCCTTCGAGGTCGCCTTGCACTTTGAGCAACTGTTTATAGGTGGCGACAATCGGTTCGACTTCCGCGTATTCCTTGGAATAGGTGCGGAATTTGGCCTGATCGGAAATGACTTCGCCATCGCCAAGCAAGGCGGTCAATTCCTCGAAACGGTCCTGGAGGATGTCCAGCTTATTGAGCAGTGACGCTTTCATTGCGGTTTTTTATCCGAAAAGCTATCCGATGAGCCCTCATTCAGGGCAAAGAGTTCCTGGGCCATGGCCAGCGCATCGAGGCGGCCTTCGGCAGAAAGCTTTTTCAACTGCACGCTCGGTGCGTGCAGGAGTTTGTTGGTCAGGCCGCGTGCCAGTTGCACCAGCACCTCTTCGGCGCTGCTGCCGTTGGCCAGCATGCGCTGGGCCTTTTGCAATTCTTCGTCGCGCATGCGCTCGCTTTGTTGGCGATAGGCCTTGAGCACATCCACCGCCGCCAGTTCGCGCAGACGGACCATGAAATCTTCGGCACCGACCGAGACCATCTCTTCGGCCGCCTGGGCTGCACCCTGGCGACTCTTGAGGTTCTCGGCAACCACTTCGTGGAGATCGTCGACGCTATACAGGTAAACGTCGTCCAATTCGCCGACTTCCGGCTCGATATCCCGAGGGACGGCGATGTCTACCATGAAGATCGGTTTGTGCTTGCGCAGTTTCAAGGCACTTTCCACGGCGCCTTTGCCAAGAATCGGCAACTGGCTGGCGGTGGAGCTGATAACGATGTCGCTGCGCACCAGTTCGGCCGGAATGTCCGAGAGCAATACGGCGTGGGCGCCAAACTGCTCGGCCAGGATGCTCGCGCGTTCCAGGGTACGGTTGGCGACCACGATGCGCTTCACACCCAGTTCATGCAGATGGCGGGCGACCAGGGTGATGGTCTCACCGGCGCCGATCAGCAAGGCTTGGCTGCGTTGCAAGTCACTGAAAATCTGTTTCGCCAGGCTGACCGCTGCAAACGCCACGGACACCGGGTTCTCGCCGATGGCCGTGTCGGTGCGCACTTGCTTGGCGGCATTGAACGTCGCTTGAAACAAACGCCCCAGCAGCGGCCCGATAGTGCCGGCCTCACGCGCTACGGCGTAGGCCGATTTCATCTGACCGAGAATCTGCGGTTCGCCCAACACCAGCGAGTCGAGCCCGGAGGCGACCCGCATCATGTGACGAACTGCCGCATCATCTTCGTGCACATAAGCGCTCGCGCGCAGCTCTTCGAGGCTCAAATGATGATAATCGGCCAGCCAGCGCAACACGATGTCAGCCGAAAGGTGATCCTGTTCTATATACAGTTCACTGCGATTGCAGGTGGAGAGGATCGCAGCTTCGCGGCTGTCGGTGAGTCGGCAGAGCTGCTGCAAGGCCTCCACCAGTTGCTCAGGGGTAAAGGCCACGCGCTCGCGGACGTCTACTGACGCAGTCTTGTGGTTGATACCGAGTGCAAGGAAGGCCATTCAAGGTCGCTGATGGTGACGTGAAGCCGGCAATTGTCCTACTTCGACAGAGCCAGAACAACTACCGCTGACTATTGTCCCAATGACCCGCCACTATAAAGGCATCAATCGAGACTCGGTTATGTTTGGCCGAAGGCTTGTGTCATGATGATCCGACCGCAGGTTAGTCGTCCTCTTCCTATATGAATAGATCTTCCGCGTTGCTCCTCGCTTTTGTCTTCCTCAGCGGCTGCCAGGTCTTGGCACCCGTTTCGTCGGACGGTACGCCGCCGGTCGAAGACAGCACTCCGGCCCCTGAAAAACCCAAGGTTTACAGCTCATTCAGCGAAGAAACCGTCTTCAGCCTGTTGAGCGCCGAACTGGCTGGCCAGCGCAATCGTTTTGACATTGCCCTGGACAACTACGTGACCCAGGCCATCAATACCCAGGATCCGGGCATCTCCGAGCGGGCCTTCCGCATCGCCGAGTACCTGGGCGCCGATCAGGCCGCGCTGGATACCGCGTTGATCTGGGCAAAAAACGCCCCGGACGATCTAGAGGCGCAACGTGCGGCTGCCGTGCAGCTGGCTCGCGCCGGTCGTTATGACGACTCCATGGTTTATATGGAGAAAGTCCTGCTCGGCAAGGGCGACACGCATTTCGACTTCCTCGCCCTGTCCGCGGCCGATACCGACCAGGACACGCGCAACGGCTTGATGAAAAGTTTTGACCGCTTATTGCTGCGCCACCCGAACAACAGCCAGTTGATTTTCGGCAAGGCCTTGCTGCTGCAACAGGACGGTGACACCAAAGGCGCGCTGACCCTGCTGGAAGACAATCCACCGGACGACGGCGAAATTGCCCCGATCCTGCTGCGTGCGCGCCTGTTGCAAGGGCTCAACCGTGGCGACGAAGCCTTGCCGCTGCTGCAAAAAAGCATCAAGAAGTACCCGGACGACAAACGCCTGCGCCTGACGTATGCGCGCATGCTGGTTGAACAGGACCGCATGGATGACGCCAAAGTCGAGTTCTCAAGCCTGGTTCAGCAATACCCGGAAGACGACGAACTGCGTTATTCCCTGGCGCTGGTGTGCCTGGAAGCCAAGGCCTGGAACGAGGCCAAGGGTTACCTGGAAGATCTGATTGCCCGGGAGAGCCACGTCGATTCGGCACACCTGAACCTCGGTCGTATCGCTGAAGAGCGCAACGATCCACAAGGCGCGCTGATCGAGTACGCCCAGGTTGGCCCAGGCAATGACTACCTGCCCGCGCAACTGCGCCAGACCGACATCCTGATCAACAACGGCAAGACCGCCGAAGCCCAAAGCCGTCTGGCTACCGAACGCGACGAGCAACCCGATTACGCAATTCAGTTGTACCTGATCGAAGCCGAGACCTTGTCTGCCAATAACCAGCCAGACAAGGCCTGGAAGGTCCTGCAAACCGCGTTGCAAAAATACCCGGACGATCTGAACCTGCTTTACACCCGCGCCATGCAGGCGGAAAAACGCAATGACCTGGCGCAGATGGAAAAAGACCTGCGCCTGATCATCAAGCGCGATCCGGACAATGCGATGGCGTTGAACGCCCTCGGCTACACCCTGTCCGACCGCACGACGCGTTACGCCGAAGCCATGGCCCTGATCGAACAAGCGCACCAGATCAACCCGGAAGACCCGGCGGTACTCGACAGCCTCGGCTGGGTGCACTTCCGCCTGGGCAACCTCGATGAAGCCGAACGCTACCTGCGTCAGGCCCTGGAGCGTTTTCCCGACCAGGAAGTTGCCGCTCACCTGGGCGAAGTCCTGTGGGCCAATGGCAAGCAACGCGAAGCCAAGCAAATCTGGGGCAAGTTCCTCAAGGAACAACCCGACAGCCCAATCCTGCGCAGCACCATCAAGCGCCTGACCGGATCAGAGACTCTTTAAGATTATGTTTTTGCGCCACCTCATTGTTTTCAGCTTCATCGCCCTGCTCGCCGGTTGCGCGGGCTTCGGCGCCCGCGAATCGGTTCAGGGTCAAGGCAACCCGGCCCAATGGCGCGAGTACAAACAACAGCTGACCGGGCTCGATGGCTGGCAGATCAACGGCAAGATCGGTATCCGCGCGCCAAAAGATTCGGGCAGCGGCACGCTGTATTGGTTGCAGCGACAGGACTACTACGACATCCGTCTTTCCGGCCCGTTGGGTCGCGGCGCTGCTCGCTTGACCGGTCGCCCTGGCAAAGTCTCGCTGGAAGTGGCCAATCAGGGCCGTTATGACGCAACGACTCCCGAAGCGCTGGTCGAAGAACAGCTCGGCTGGAAGCTGCCGGTGTCCAATCTGGCCTGGTGGGTTCGCGGACTTCCGGCGCCGGACAGCAAAAGTCGCCTGACCTTGGATGCCGACAGCCGCCTGGCCAATCTGGAACAGGATGGCTGGCAAGTGGAATACCTCAGTTACGCCGAGCAAAACGGCTATTGGCTGCCCGAGCGGATCAAACTGCACGGCACCGACCTTGATGTCACGCTGGTGATCAAGGAATGGCAACCACGCAAACTGGGGCAGTAAACATGACTGCTCCGCGCTTGACGCTGCCCTCCCCGGCCAAACTCAATTTGATGCTGCACATCCTCGGTCGTCGTGAAGACGGTTACCACGAGTTGCAGACCATTTTTCAGTTTCTCGATTACGGCGATGAAATCACCTTCGCGGTGCGCGACGACGGCGTGATTCAACTGCACACCGAATTCGTCGGCGTTCCTCACGACAGCAACCTGATCGTCAAAGCCGCGAAAAAACTTCAGGAGCAATCCGGTTGTTCGCTCGGCATCGACATCTGGATCGAAAAAATTCTGCCCATGGGCGGTGGAATCGGTGGCGGCAGTTCAAATGCCGCGACGACTTTGCTCGGCCTGAATCATCTCTGGCAACTGGATTGGGATGAGGATCGACTGGCCGCGCTGGGCCTGACCCTGGGGGCCGACGTCCCGGTTTTCGTGCGTGGACACGCAGCTTTTGCCGAAGGCGTAGGGGAGAAACTCACCCCTGTAGACCCCGAAGAACCGTGGTATGTCGTGCTGGTGCCGCAAGTCTCTGTAAGTACAGCAGAAATTTTTTCAGATCCGTTGTTGACACGTAACTCTTCTCCCATTAAAGTGCGCCCCGTTCCCAAGGGAAACAGTCGAAATGACTGCTTACCGGTGGTAGCAAGGCGTTATCCAGATGTATGTAACGCATTGAATTTGTTAGGTAAATTTACCGAAGCAAAACTCACAGGAACTGGAAGTTGTGTGTTTGGGGGCTTCCCAAGCAAAGCTGAAGCTGATAAAGTCTCGGCCCTTCTTACAGAGACCCTTACAGGGTTTGTAGCAAAAGGAAGCAACGTTTCGATGTTGCATCGCAAGCTGCAAAGTCTGCTCTAAAGGAACCGATTACTGGGTAATCGTTGCAACAGATACAGGGGCGTCGCCAAGCGGTAAGGCAGCAGGTTTTGATCCTGCCATGCGTTGGTTCGAATCCAGCCGCCCCTGCCATTTTCTATACTCATCCAGGTTACCCTCAGCCTCTAGGTACTGCGCGTGTCCAAGATGATGGTCTTTACGGGGAACGCTAACCCCGATCTGGCTCGGCGTGTCGTACGTCAGCTGCATATCCCTCTCGGTGACATCTCTGTCGGTAAGTTCTCCGACGGCGAAATTACTGCCGAGATCAATGAAAACGTCCGCGGTAAAGATGTCTTCATTATTCAGCCGACTTGCGCTCCGACCAACGATAACCTGATGGAACTGGTAGTGATGGCTGATGCCTTCCGCCGCTCCTCGGCTACTCGTATTACTGCTGTTATTCCTTACTTTGGTTATGCCCGTCAGGATCGCCGTCCGCGCTCCGCACGTGTGGCTATCAGCGCGAAAGTTGTTGCTGACATGCTTACCGTAGTCGGCATCGATCGTGTTCTTACGGTTGATCTGCATGCTGACCAAATCCAGGGTTTCTTCGATATTCCAGTAGATAACATCTACGGCTCCCCGGTTCTGGTGGATGACATTGAAGATCAGCGCTTCGAAAACCTGATGATCGTGTCCCCGGACATTGGTGGCGTCGTGCGTGCACGTGCTGTTGCCAAATCCCTGGGCGTGGATCTCGGGATCATCGACAAACGCCGTGAGAAAGCCAATCACTCTGAAGTGATGCATATCATCGGTGATGTCGAAGGGCGTACCTGTATTCTGGTCGATGACATGGTCGATACCGCCGGCACTCTGTGCCACGCGGCCAAGGCCCTGAAAGAGCATGGCGCTGCCAAGGTTTTCGCCTACTGCACACACCCTGTGCTGTCCGGTCGGGCGATCGAAAACATTGAAAATTCCATGCTGGACGAACTGGTGGTGACTAACACCATCCCGTTGTCAGCTGCTGCTCAAGCCTGTTCGCGTATCCGTCAACTGGATATCGCGCCGGTAGTTGCCGAAGCGGTCCGCCGCATCAGCAATGAAGAATCGATCAGCGCGATGTTCCGTTAAGGGCCCTGCCCTTCTCGACTGTCTCGTTGACGAAAAGCGCCCCGCCCCGGCATTCCTGTCGGGGCGGGGCTTTTTTGCCCATATCGCCTTTAGCGCTGGTCGCAACCGCTGGGGCGAATGTGGTTATTTTGGAGATACAACATGAACGATTTTACTCTGAATGCTGAAGTGCGTTCCGACCTGGGGAAAGGTGCGAGCCGCCGCCTGCGTCGTCTCGCAAGCCTGGTACCAGCTGTAGTTTACGGTGGCGAAAAAGCCCCTGAATCCATCAGCATGCTGGCTAAAGAAGTTGCCAAACTGCTCGAAAACGAAGCGGCCTACAGCCACATCATCGAGCTGAACGTTGGCGGCACCAAGCAAAACGTAATCATCAAAGCCCTGCAGCGTCACCCGGCCAAAGGCCACGTGCTGCACGCCGACTTCGTACGCGTTGTAGCTGGCCAGAAACTGACCGCTATCGTGCCTGTACACTTTGTTGGTGAAGAAGCTCCGATCAAGAAAGGCGGCGAAGTTTCGCACGTTGTTTCGGAAATCGAAGTGACCTGCCTGCCAAAAGACCTGCCTGAATTCATCGAAGTCGACCTGGCTAACGCCGAAATCGGTTCGATCATTCACCTGTCCGACCTCAAAGCCCCTAAAGGCGTTGAGTTTGTTGCTCTGGCACACGGCGATGACAAGGCTGTTGCCAACGTCCACGCTCCACGTGTTGCTCCAGAAGCTACTGAAGAAGGCGCAGCAGAGTAATTCACTCTGCCATGCCGGAGTGACCCGGTAACATCGCGGACTGGAACGTAGCGAGAAAGCGGGCGAGAACGCGGAGTTTACATAATGGTAAATGAGCACTTGTCGTCCACTTTCGCCGCACACACTGATTGCGGCGATGTTATCCACCACTCCAAGGAGGGGCCCCTATCGTGACTGCCATCAAACTGATCGTTGGCCTGGGAAATCCAGGCGCCGAATACGAACAGACCCGGCATAACGCAGGGGCCTTTTTTGTTGAGCGCATCGCGAGCGCACAAGGCGTAAACCTTGTGGCCGATCGCAAATATTTCGGCCTGACCGGGCGCTATTCGCATCAGGGTCAGGATGTTCGTCTGCTGATTCCCACCACGTACATGAACCGCAGCGGCCAGGCCGTCGCGGCACTCGCCGGTTTCTTCCGCATCACGCCTGAAGAAATCCTCGTGGCGCATGACGAACTCGACCTGCCTCCGGGCGTTGCCAAACTCAAACAGGGCGGCGGTCACGGCGGTCACAACGGGTTGCGCGACATCATTGCGCAACTGGGCAATCAGAATACCTTTCACCGCTTGCGGCTTGGCATTGGCCACCCGGGCGTTGCCAGTATGGTTTCAAATTTCGTCCTGGGTCGTGCGCCACGCGCCGAACAGGAAAAACTCGATGCCAGCATCGACTTTGCCCTCGGCGTGCTGCCGGATATCCTCGCCGGTGAATGGAACCGCGCGATGAAAAACCTGCACAGCCAGAAGGCCTGACTCTACTCCTCGGGGAAAACACCATGGGATTCAATTGCGGCATCGTCGGCCTGCCTAACGTCGGCAAGTCCACCCTGTTCAACGCCCTGACCAAATCCGGGATCGCGGCCGAGAACTTCCCCTTCTGCACCATCGAGCCGAACACCGGCATCGTGCCGATGCCGGATTCGCGTCTGGAAGCCCTGGCGGCCATCGTCAATCCAAAGCGCATCCTGCCGACCACCATGGAATTCGTCGACATCGCAGGCCTGGTAGCCGGCGCCTCGAAAGGTGAAGGCCTGGGCAACAAATTCCTCGCCAACATCCGCGAGACCGATGCCATCGCTCACGTGGTCCGCTGCTTCGAAGACGAGAACGTGATTCACGTCTCCAACAGCGTCGACCCGAAACGCGACATCGAAATCATCGACCTGGAACTGATCTTCGCCGACCTCGACAGCTGCGAGAAGCAACTGCAGAAAGTCGCCCGCAACGCCAAAGGTGGTGACAAGGACGCCGTCGTCCAGAAAGGCCTGCTGGAGCAATTGATCGCTCACTTTACCCTCGGCAAGCCTGCGCGCACCCTGATGAAGACCATGGGCGCCGACGATAAAGCGGTGATTCGTGGTTTCCACCTGCTGACCACCAAGCCGGTCATGTACATCGCCAACGTCGCCGAAGACGGTTTCGAGAACAACCCGCTGCTGGACATCGTCAAGGCCATCGCCGAAGAAGAAGGCGCCATGGTGGTTCCGGTCTGCAACAAGATCGAAGCCGAAATTGCCGAGCTGGATGACGGCGAAGAGAAGGACATGTTCCTCGAAGCCCTGGGCCTTGAAGAGCCAGGCCTGAACCGCGTAATTCGCGCTGGCTACGAAATGCTGCACTTGCAGACCTACTTCACCGCCGGTGTCGAAGAAGTCCGCGCCTGGACCGTCCGCGTCGGTGCTACCGCGCCACAAGCCGCTGGCGTGATCCACACCGACTTCGAAAAAGGCTTCATCCGCGCCGAAGTCATCGCCTATGACGACTTCATCCAGTACAAGGGCGAAGCCGGCACCAAAGAAGCCGGTAAATGGCGTCTGGAAGGCAAGGAATATATCGTTAAAGACGGCGACGTGATGCACTTCCGTTTCAACGTCTGAGTTTTTCAGGACGAAGCAGCCGCCCAAGAAAAAGCCGCGTTTGATACGCGGCTTTTTTGTGCCTGAAATCCGGGCAATACCTAATCCTGTAGGAGCGAGGCTTGCCCGCGAAGGCGTCATCACCGGCTCAAGAAGCTTCGCGGGCAAGCCTCGCTCCTACAGGGTCGGCGGTGTTCAGGGCTTTTGGGTTCTTGGCAAGAAGATCGCCAGTACACCTAACAAAGGCAGGAACGAGCAAAGGAAGTACACGTATTCGATGCCGTGAATATCGGCCAAATGCCCGAGCAACGCCGCGCCAATCCCGCCAAAACCGAACATCAAGCCGAAGAACACCCCGGCAATCATCCCGACATTCCCCGGCACCAACTCCTGGGCATAAACCACGATGGCCGAGAACGCCGACGCGAGGATGAAGCCAATCACCACGCTGAGAATGCTGGTCCAGAACAGGTCAACGTGAGGCAGGATCAGCGTGAACGGCGCAACGCCAAGGATCGAAAACCAGATCACCGCCTTACGCCCGATCCTGTCGCCGATCGGTCCGCCGAAGAACGTCCCCGCTGCCACCGCGCCCAGGAACAGGAACAGATGCAGCTGCGAACTGGCCACCGACAGGTCGAACTTCTCGATCAGGTAGAAGGTGAAGTAGCTGGTGAAGCTCGCCATGTAGAAATACTTGGAGAACACCAGCAGCCCGAGCACCACCAGCGCACTGATGACCCGGCGTTTTGACAGGCCGTGCGTCGCCGCCTGACCCTGCTTGAGCTTGAACAGGTTCAAGTGGTTGGCGTACCAGCGGCTGATCCGATAGAGCACGAACAGCGCAAACACGGCAAACAATCCAAACCACGCCACATGGCCCTGACCGAAGGGAATGATGATCGCTGCCGCCAGCAATGGACCAAAGGCTGAACCGGCATTACCGCCGACCTGAAAGGTCGATTGCGCCAGGCCGAATCGCCCGCCCGAGGCCAACCGCGCAATACGAGAAGCTTCCGGGTGAAAGGTCGAGGAGCCGATGCCGATCAACCCCGCCGCCAGCAGGATCAACGGGAAAGTGCCCACCACCGACATCATCAAAATGCCGATCAGCGTGCAGACCGTTCCCGCTGGAAGCAGCCAGGGTTTGGGATGGCGGTCGGTGTGGTAACCGACCCATGGCTGCAACAATGACGCGGTCAGCTGGAAGGTCAGGGTGATTAATCCTACCTGGGTAAACGTCAGGTCATAGTTGGCCTTGAGCATTGGATAAATCGACGGCAGCACCGACTGAATCAGGTCATTGATCAAATGCGCCAGCGCCACCGCGCCGATGATGCGCATGACCAGCGGGCTGCTTTGTGGAGTCGCGAGTGCCGACGTCGCGCCGGTCGATGCGTTACTGATAGCCATGATAATTTTCCGTACAGCAGATGGGTGCACACGGGCAGGTGGGTCAATGTGCCATTTTTCAGTGCAGCAGCGCCATCCCCTTAGCCTGCTAACGACCTCGACATTCATCGCCCAGAAGGTGATAGCGCAACGCCATGGTCTGAATCTTGCCTTGTTAATCCGCTTCAACGCGGCCCCTTACAAAGGGGACCGAGAATGGGAAGTTTCGCCACAGAGTCGGCCTACAGAGCTGACAAAGGTAAACTTTCGAGGCCTTTTAAAGGGGCACAAGTCGCGGTCGCAAAGACCTCGACGCACGCCAATGGTGCGTGGTGTCCAGAGGAGTCATGGGGCATGCAGGCTTTTTTATCACCGGGGATCGGATTGCTGGGGCGTTTTGGCTTCGCACGCAAATTTCAGTTGTTGTTTCTGCTGTTTATCCTGCCGCTGGCGGGCAGCCTGTTGATGATCGGTCAGGACTATCGCGCCAAACTGAACCTGATCTCCGGCGAACGTGCCGGCGTACGTCAACTGCTCGCCCTGGATGCGCTCGATAACCTGCTCGCCGCCCAACGTGACCGCGCTGCCCGTTGGCGTGCAACGGAAACCAATCGCCAGCCAACACCGGCGACCCTTGCCGCGATGGCCGCGTTCGATGCGGTACAACCCGCCGTCGCCCAAGCCACCTCGGACCTCGGCAATGCGCTGAAAACCGAAGGTGCCGAGGGCGAAACCCTGACCCGTTACCAGGCCCTGCAAACCGCTCTTAACGGCCTGGACTCGAAAAGCCTGAGCAGCGTCGGTTGGTGGCCGGATGGCTACGATCGTTTCACCAACGCCTTGAGTGCGTTGCAAGCCTTGCGCGAGCAGATCGCCATGGACAATCGCCTGACGCTCGCGCCCTGGCTGGAAACGTATCTGCTGACGCAGATTTCCACGCAACACGCGCCGGACCTGATTGAACGGGTCGGCCGCCTGGCCAGTGTCGGCCAGGCGTCGGTGGTGTCCGGGCAGTTCACCCTGCAAAGCCGTCTGCAATTGCGCGACTTGCGCAGCCGTATCGGCGATGCCCGGGAACAGTTGGTGAAAACTGCCAGCCTTCTGGAAGCACGCCTGCCCAGCGCCTTGCAAAGCTGGGCCGGGCAATACCACGACAGCCTCAAGCATCTGGACGCCGAACTGAAAGTCCTCGACGACGGTGTTTTCGGCGGCAGCATCAAGCTCAAACCGGAAGAGTTCGAACGCAGTCTGGACGCCCTGCTCACCGACCTTGCCTCGCTGCGCCAGCAGTCATTGGTTTCGCTGGATCAGCGCCTGGATTACTACCACGGCTCGGCAATCCGCCAGTTCATTCTGGTGGCGACGATCTTTGGCTGCCTGCTCTTGGCCGCGCTGTACCTGTTCATCTGCTTGCAGGCCTCGATCCGTCGCAGCGCCAGCGGCATCACCTTGCTGGCCGAAGCGTTGCGCGACGGCAACCTCAGCCTGCAAGTGCCGGTGCAGGGGCGCGACGAACTGGCGGCCATCAGCACCGCCCTGAATGTCGCCGTGGTGCAACTGCGCAACAGCTTGCTGGGGGTTGATCACGAAACCTTGCAAGTGAGCAATGCGGTGCGCACCCTCAACCATCATTCCAGCGGCGCCTTGGGCGAAGTTGAAGCGCAGCAATTGCAGATCAGCCAGATCGCCGCCGCCGCCACGCAATTGGCGGCGACCTCGCAAGGGGTCGCCCAGAGTTGTGAACAGGCGTCCGGCAGCGCTCAACACACCCAACGGATTGCGGCCGACAGCAGTCGCGACAGCCAGCGCACCACGGCGAGCATTCAACAGCTCAACCAACGTTTGAACGACACGGCGGCAGCCCTCGGGCGGGTCAGCGAACAAGGCCAGCAGATTCAATTGGTGGTCGACACCATTCGCGGCGTGGCCGAGCAGACCAACCTGTTGGCACTCAACGCGGCGATCGAGGCGGCTCGCGCTGGCGAACAGGGTCGTGGCTTTGCAGTCGTGGCGGATGAAGTGCGCAGCCTCTCGCAACGCACCCAGTCCTCCACAGCGCAGATCGCCGGCACTGTCGACAGCCTGCGCAGCACCGTGAATGAGGCGGTCAGCCTGATGGAAGCGGCCTGTAGCCAGGCACAAAGTGATGCCCAGTCAGTCACCGGCCTGGGTGAGCGCCTTGGCGAAATTGCCCACGCGGTACAAGGTGTGACCGATACCCTGGCGCAAATCGCCACGGCAGTAGAGGAACAAGCCAGTACCGCCGATGAAGTCAGCGGCAACATCCAGCAGGTCGATCAGGCAGCGGTAAGATTGCTCGAAGGTGCGCGGGCGGTGAACCTGGCGGCGGACACCTTGAGCCAGGGCAGCAAGGCATTGAGTGCCAATACCGGGAGATTTCAGCTCAGTTGACGCCCTCCCCTGGTCCGATATTTCGGCTCAGGTGGATAAGCGGTTGAAAGCGTAGAGAAATATTTTAGATTTACGCTTGACGCATCTGCATTACCGGTGAATAATGCGCGCCACTTGGCTACATAGCTCAGTTGGTTAGAGCATAGCATTCATAATGCTGGGGTCCGGGGTTCAAGTCCCTGTGTAGCCACCAAGTACCTGTTTATAGATGTCTACAGCAGTCTATAAACAACCTCAAGAAGCCCGCCTAGTGCGGGCTTTCTTGTTTCTGGCTATATCTCCTTGTCTACCCCTATCTCTTTCCTCCGTGTATCCCCCTGTGTATCCTTGCTAAAAATCTGAACCGAAGGGATACAAGGAAATGAAGCGTTCCGACATCAAGCGCCGCCCCTTATCAGACACCACCCTTTTGGGCCTGGAACCTGACGCCAAGGAGTATCGCGAGCTAGATGCCGGTGGCCTGTATTTCAGGGTAAAGCCTGACGGTCAGAAGTCCTGGCAACTGCGTTACAAGAAACCTGACGGCAAATGGTCTTGGCTCGGTCTCGGAGGTTATCCGCAAGTCAGCGGCGCCATGGCCAGAATCAAAGCTGCAGAGCTTCGCGCAGATGCCGCCGAAGGGAAGAACCCAATGGCGACAAAGCAGGCACGCAAAGCTGCCGAGGTAAAGGCCGCGAACGACACGTTTGAAGCCTTGGCCCGCGAATGGCACACATCACGCCTCAGCGGCTGGGACGAGGGAACCGCCAAGCGCGTCATGGGCGCCCTGGAGCGTCACGTCTTCCCTGAATTTGGGAAACGCCAATACACCGGCATCCTGTCGATGGAATGGATGGGGCTTCTGCGAGGCCTCGAAAAGCAGGGCATCTTGGAGCAGATGAGTCGGGTACGCGCTTACTGCAAGGACATTTACGATCTGGCTCGTGTCACCGGTCGCGCCGTAAACAACCCTTTGGATGGCGTTCACAAGTTCCTCGCGTCTGGCAAAGCCGAGAACTACGCCCACGTATCGACTGAAGATCTGCCCGCCCTTCTGCGCGCCATCCACTCATACCCTCACGCGCAAGACGTACAACTCGGACTGCGCCTGCTAACCCTGCTTGCCGTGCGACCTAGCGAGCTGCGAGAAGCCCAATGGTCGGAGTTCGACTTTGATAGGAAACTCTGGACGATACCGGTCGAACGCAAAGGGCGGAAAAAAGGCCTTGAGCACCTGGTACCGCTTTGTAGCCAAGCCATCGAGTTGCTGAGCGACCTACGCAAGCTGACCGGCGCCTATCCACTGCTGTTCCCTGGACGAAGTGATCGCACCAAGCCACGCAGCGATACCGTATTCCTCATGGCGCTTCGTCGATTGGGCTACGAAGGGCGCCAAACCGGCCACGGCTTCCGACATATCGCCAGCACCATCTTGAACGAACACGGTTTTGTCGCCGACCACGTAGAGGCTCAGCTCAGCCACAAGGCGCCAGGCGTTCGCGGCATCTACAACAAGGCTCAGTACCTGGAGCAGCGCACCACCATGATGCAATGGTATGCAGACCATCTGGACATCTTGGCCAAGGGCAATGTCGTTTCGATCAAGAGGGCCTAATGCTGGCCTTCCATTGTGCGCGTAGAGAGATATAGACTGACGCCATCACTGTCCGGATAGACAGTATTCGCACAGATAATAAGTTTTGGCTGGCTAAGTCGACGGAGCGAGAAGCGGACTTTTCACCCGCCTTACCGGCCAGTCTATTTCAGTACAGGGAGCCGTCTGGGAGGGCGAGTATGGAAAAGATTGAGCGAGTAGAAGATTTGCCAGAGTGGTTCGGCCTAGATAAATATCGTGGGTGTGAAAACTTTGACGTGAATGAGTGGTACCGGCAATTGCTGGAGCGTCAGAGCCTCTTCGAGGCATGCGTATGCCTAATTGACCCTGATTCAACTGATAAGGGGTGTTACGACTGGTACGAGGAGGCTATTGAAGAATTCAGAGAGGCGCCGCTAAAGCTATCTCCATCGCTTTCCGACATTGAATGTAAACACCTGCCCATCAGATCGCTGCGCGCTTATGATTTGCACATAACGGCCAGCGAGGAAATGCACAGGCAGGGCTCAAAAACGACTCACCCTGTTGATTACACCATCCTTTTCAAAGACTCATGGCAATCCGAAATAGAAGTTCTAGTTACCGGCTCGCCGTACCTCCAGCCGGCAATAGTTGTGGATCTAGGGGCCAATGATTCAACCCTGAAAGCCGCCTTTGCTGCATGGTTGTCCGACACCCGGAAGCGCTCCCCAGGGTTTTCGCCGAGCCGAAGCAAGCCCAACTGGCGGCGATGGGCGCGCTATGGCTTATTGCCCTACATAGACCTATGGATATGGAGCATGGAAACAGAAACCCATATCCCAGATCGCGTAATGTCGTCAGCAATAAGCAACTATGACGTGGGTGAAGAGAACTTGCGAAAAACCATAGCGCCTCTCGCAATCGAATTAATGTCTGATCTCTCAGCGCTTCAATCCTTGGTGGCGCTACAGACAGCCCAGGCAATTTCGGCCAATGCTGAATCTTTTGGCGAGTAAAAATTTCCGGAAGTTTTCGACCACCTAAACTCGGATCGAAAGCCCTCTCCTATCTCCATAACCTGTATCCCGCCATCTACAACAATCACGGGATACAGAGTATGCACACCACCCCAGCTCATATGCATCCAGCCACTGCGAACATTCGCCAGTTCGACCCGGCTACCATCATCATCCGCATCAGCGAACTGTCGGCAATCACCGGCTACGCCCGCCCTACCATCTACAAGCGCCTTAAAGACGATCCGACCTTCCCGCGCCCTGTGCCGCTGAGCGATAGCAAGTCGCGCGGGGCACCTGTCGGCTGGATTTTGGCTGAGGCCCAAACCTGGGTGCGCCAGCGCATCGCCCTGCGTGGTGAGGCCGCATAAATGACAGACAAAAAAATGGCCGACCAACAGGCCAGCCACGAAAATACTCGCGTAGAGAATACCAGCGGAACAGCTCAGCGCGCTCGTCTATTGGAGCGCCTGCAAGCTGGTCCTATAGACACTTTTACAGCCATCCGCGACCTGAACATTGTCCGACCTGGAGCACGCATCAACGAGCTGCGCGACTTGGGCCACAAGATCCTTACCCACCGCCTCACTCTTACGGACGATCAAGGCCGCAAGCACCGCGGCATGGCTCTGTACTACCTCAGCAGCAATCCTCCTGTCGAGGTGGCAGCATGACCACTCAATCACTCCAGACCGTTGCCAAGCTCGCCCATCGGCGCTATGGTTCACCGGTCGCTGCAAATTCAGCGAACGACCTTGGCGGGTCGAACGACTTCAGGCGCAACAGCGCCGCCATTACGATTGCAGGCGCTTTTTTTGTGCCCGCATTCCCGTGTTATGGCGGGTTGCGCAGGAGCACCTTCGGGTGCGCCGGGTTCCTGAATCACCGGTCCGCCAATCTTGCGCAACTCGCCACCCTTCTCTGCTTGGCGGCAGGCCGTGGTGGCTCTCATGATTCGGGAGCTACATCAATGAAACACCTCCTCAGCCTCAATCCGTCCAAAATTCGTGCCGCCGCGCACCGTGCTATGGCAATGGCCGCGCTTCATGCCGACAGTTCGGTATCAGTTCGTCTGCGCCGCTACAACGCCCACATGGCGAAAGTACGCTTTCTTGAATCTGCCGTACTCGACGACAAGTACCCGGCCCGCGCAATTCAGCAAAAGGCGTAACCCACCATGGATAACCAAACCTGCAAAACGCCAGGGACGCCGAAGGCTTGCCCGAAGAAAGCCACCGAACTGTTTTACGTCACCCATCCGAAGGCGCCCAAGGCGCTTCTGGGGCCTTTCTTGAGCCACGCCGACGCAGAGTGCGGGCGCGTAGTAATGCGCAGTGCTGACGCTGTTGTAACCGCCTGCCTTGTGGGTTCAATCGACGACATTGCCCACGGACATGGGGTTAACAACGGTCGAGTATGCAGTGCCTTTGCTGGCGCTGATCGCTTGGGGGTGAATCATGGGTAACGTCATTCCCATCAAGCGCAAATGTAACGGTGGCCAGCCCAGCGCAGACGCTCACATCGACAGCGCCAGCTACGCGCTGTTGGTGGAATCCCTGACTGGCTTCCTAGAGCTGTTCATCTCAGAAGGTGACGCAGGCCGTCATTGCGATGAACTGGGGCGCCTGACCCTGCAGCTTGATCGGCTCGCTCGGCGCTTCAGATCGCCGAAGGAGGGCTCATGAAAGACGCCACGATCCTTTTCCGTGACGCGCTCCAAACGGCCTACGGGACACTCGACTGGCTCCCCGTGCCCGATGGCGACATCCACCGTTTCCACATCCCCGGCGACAAGTCCGGCACGCTCAACGGTTGGTACTGCCTGTTTGCTGATGGCATCGCCTCGGGCGCGTTCGGGAGCTGGAAGACGGGCGGCACCAGCACCTGGTGTAGCCGCGAACCGGTAGACGCCCGCGAAGCCGAGCAGGTACGCCAGCGCATCGAGCAGGCCAGGCGCCAGCGGGAAGTCGAGCAACACAAGCGCCAGCTCAAGACCGCGAACCTCGCTCAACGCTGGTGGCGTGACGCCCTCCGTGCTGATCCTGGCCACGCCTATTTAATCGCAAAAGGCGTCCGCCCCCACGGCTTGCGCCAGCGTGGTGACGAATTGCTGGTGCCGCTGTATGCCGGTGGCGTCCTGGTCAACCTGCAGCGGATCGCACCGGACGGCGGCAAGCGCTTCCTGTTCGGGGGGCGGATCAAAGGCACCTATTCGCCACTAGGGCGCATAACACCGGGCAAGCCACTGTGCATTTGTGAGGGTTGGGCCACGGGCGCCACGCTTCACGAAAACGGCTACACCGTCGCCTGCGCCATGAATGCCGGGAACCTTAAACCGGTAGCGCTGGCGCTTCGGGCCGAATACCACACCACCGAAATCATTATCGCGGGCGATGACGACCGCTTGACCGATGGCAACCCCGGACGCACCGCCGCCAATGCCGCCGCCGCAGCCGTGGGTGGGCTGGTGACTTTTCCCGAGTGGCCCGCCGACGCGCCGGACACGCTCAGCGACTACAACGACTTAGCAGCCTGGAGCCGCCACCATGCGCACGCCTGAGAACAACGTCATCAACCTGCGCCCCGAGGCGCCCATGGTCGAACCTGAGCGCCCGTGCTGGGGCGTGTACGAGCACTGGGTGACGAACGAGAAAGGCCGCAGGCTGCGCCCCGGCGTGTACTGGCACGGCTTCAAACGCACCGCCGCCGATGATGAATCCGAAGACGATAAAACAGACCGCCCGATCACTGACGAATGGATCGCCACCCCCGTGACCGTCGTCGCTCGCACCACCAATAGCGACGATGGCAGCGAGGGCCGCTTTCTGCGCCTGGTGACGGAAAGCGGCACCAAGGAATGGATCATCCCCATGGAGGTGTTCGGCGGCAGTGGTGAAGACGCCAGGCGGACGCTGTTCGGCATGGGCGTGATTATCGCGCTCAAGAAACGCGGCCAGTTCATGGAGTACCTGCTGGAGCAGCGCCCCGCCGAAATGTTCGCCACCACCTGCCGCCCCGGCTGGCATGAGTCGGGCGCCTTTGTGTTGCCAGGACGCACCCTTGGCAGCGACAAGGTGCGTTATCAGGCCAGCGGCAAAGGTCAGAACCTGTTCAGCCTGCGCGGTGATCTGGAAGGCTGGAAAACCGAAGTCGCGGCCAAGTGCGAAGGCAATCCGGTACTGACCTTGGCGATTGGTTGCGCCCTGGCTGGCCCCCTGCTGAGTCTGGTAGGCGTATTGGGTGGCGGTGTTCACCTGGTGGGCGATAGCTCTAGCGGCAAGTCACTGGCGCAACTGATCGGTTCATCGGTCTGGGGCGACCCCGGCATCTTTGCCGCGTCGTGGGACATGACCAAGGGCGGTTTGGAGATAGAAGCCTCGGGCCGCAACGACACCATGCTGCCTCTAGACGAAATCAAGCGGGCCGACCCCAAGCGTGTGCAGGAAATGGCCTATTCACTCGCCAACGGTCAGGGCAAAGGCACCATGACCCGTGAGCGTGAAGGTCGGGCCAAGCTGTCGTGGCGTCTGCTGGCGCTGTCGAGTGGCGAACGCTCTCTGTCTGAACACGCCGCTATCGGCGGCAATGCGGCCCACGCTGGTGCTGAGTTGCGCATGGTGGACGTGAACGCAGGTACTCGCACCCACCGCGCCTTCGATGAATTGCACGGCCTTGCGGGCGCCGACTTCCACCGCGTGCTCACCGTTGCTGTCGGCGCCCATCACGGACACATCGGGCCAGCATTCGTGGAACAGCTGCTCGCCAGCGACGACCGCCCCGGCCTGCTGGAAGACTTCGCCGGTATCCGCGCCCAGTTCACCGAGGACAATGCTCAAGCTGGACGGGTGGCGGATCGTTTCGCTGTGATCGCGCTGGCGGGGGAAATGGCTATCGCCTACGGCTTGTTGCCCTGGACGCCGGGTAGTGCCTTGGCCGATTGCCAATTGCTCTATGGCGAGTGGCTGAGCCGGGTGGGCAGTGGCAATGCCGAAGACCGCCAGATCCTTGCGGGCATCCTGGAATTCATCGACAAGCACGGCAGTAGCCGATTCTCCGATGTGGATGCGCCAGAGGTAGACGCCAAGGTGTTCAACCGTGCTGGCTACTGGGAAGTGGTGGCCGGTAAGCGCCTCTACCTGTTCAACAAGTCGGCGCTGACCGAAGCGGCTCACGGCCACGGCCTGACGCGAGTAGTGAAGGCGCTAGAAAGCGCTGGCGCTATTGCCAAGCACGATACCGACCGAGACAGCCGCAAAACAAAGAAATACCGCCTGCCCGCTGGTGGGTCTGCCCGCCTGTATGCCGTCGATCCAGAAGCCATGGATGGCGAAGGGGTCAGCCCATGACCACCACCAAACGCCAATGCCCGAATTCACAGGAACCTATAAACGAGGGGAACAGGGGGAACGGGGGAACGGCCAGTAAAACCGTGACCTGTAGCTGTTCCCCCTTATTGAAGTGTTGGGGAACAGGGGGAACACAAACATGTTTTTGAATATAAGACTCCGCACAATTCCTGACATTTGGTTATCACTGTTCCCCACAATTTTCGATGGGGTACAGATTCCCCCTCTGGAAGCCCCGGAAACACTGGGTGTTCCCCCCGTTCCCCCGTTCCCCCGATTTTTTTTCACAGACACATTTGGGAGTAAGTGCAATCCGAGTGAGGTGGCGCAATGAGCCTCCTGTCCGGCCTGCTCGATCACATCCCGCCGACCATCGCTGGCGCTGACAAACCGACCATGGCGAATCGCGCCCCAGATCGTCCGCGCCTGGTGCTGGTCGAGCGCCCCGCCCAATTACCGGCAAGCACTTACACCAACGCCGCCATGGCAACGCCTGAGTGGCGAAACGCCCGTGACCAGTACATCAACCACCTTATGGCGTGTCGTTCCTGCTGCGCGCCGACAGCTCGTTACTGCCTAATTGGTGCTGACCTTCGCGCCACCTATGACCGCACCCCTATGGAGTCGCACCAATGACGCCGACCGGCCTCCCCTTCGGCACGGTGACGGGCCAACCCCGCGACACAGAGCACCACCACCGGGCATCAGCCCACAACGTTGTTTATTGATGGAGAATTGATATGACCCAAACATCCCGGCTCGTCATCGAGCTGGACAGTCGAGACGCCGAGGCAAAGGCGGCGGACACGCGCAAGGCGCTAGAAGCGCTGGAGGATGCGGGCCTGAGAATTCAGCCGGCACTGAACAAGGCCGGCGCCGGCATGGAATCCATGGGTAAGAGCGCCGAAAAGGCGTCCAAGTCCGTTCAGTCGGAGACGGATGAGCTTGAGCAGTTGCTGGGCCAGATTGACCCGGTAATCCGTCGCCTTGGCGATCTGGACAAACAAGAGCAGGCGCTGGCGAAGCATCGCAAGGACGGAAAGCTCGACACCGCCACCTATGACGAATATCAGGCCAAGATCAACCAGGCTCGCGCCGGTCTGACAAGGTTTGACGACTCTCTGACCCGTACCGGCAACACCGCCAAGCAAACAGCAGCAGCCCTGCGCGGCGTACCGGCGCAGTTCACCGATATCGCCACGTCATTGCAGGGCGGACAGGCACCTCTGACCGTGTTTCTGCAGCAAGGTGGCCAGCTCAAGGATATGTTTGGCGGCGCCGGCCCTGCAGCCAAGGCCTTGGGCGGCTATGTCCTCGGCTTGGTCAACCCGTTCACAGTGGCAGCTGCGGCAGTCGGGACGCTTGGCCTGGCCTACTACCAAGGATCAAAAGAGCAGGACGCCTTTCGTCTGTCTCTGGTATCCACAGGCAATGCCTCTGGAACCACTACTGGAGCACTTGCCGAGATGGCCAGGCGCGTCGGTGACGCTGTCGGAACGACCGGGCAGGCCGCCTCAGCGCTTGCCCAGCTTGCCGCATCAGGAAAGATCGCCAGCACAAGCTTCGAAGAGATTGCGATTGCCGCGATCGCATGGGAAAAATCAAGCGGGCAGGCAGTATCGGCGACCGTCGCTGAGTTCAACAGGCTTGCTGACGATCCGGTAAGGGCTGTCGCCGAGCTGAATGAGAAGTACAACTTCCTTACCGCGTCGGTTTACGAGCAGGTGCGCGCAGCCCAGGAAATGGGCGAGAAGGAGGCGGCAGCAGCCATCGCGCAAGAGGCCTATGCCAAAGCACTTGGCGAGCGCTCGGCGACAATGAAGGCCAACCTCGGCACGCTCGAAAAGGCCTGGAATGACCTCGCCGGCGCCGCGAAGAGTGGCTGGGACGAAATCCTTGGTATCGGGCGCGAGTCGGATAGCGGTCCGGATACAAAGGCGATTCAGCAGAAGATCAACTACCTGAAATCAACCCTTGATACTGGTTACGAGGACGGTAACGCAAGAGAGCGGATCGCTTCACTGCAGGCTGAGCTGGATGTCTACGACAAGAAGTCGAAGGCTGAGCAGAAGGCTGCTGACGATGCCGCGCGGGCTGCCCGGGTTCAGCGTGATGGGCAAGTGGCGTACGAGGAATTCCAGAAGAGCATCGAGGCTGCCGGGAGTCTCGAGCAGAAGCGGAACAAGGCCCTGCTCGAAGATCAGCAGCGCATCAATGCGGCGCGGGCGGCCGGCTACACGATCACCCAGGCCGACGCCGATGCGTCCGAAAAGGCCATTCGCGACAAGTTCAAAGGGCCCAAGGCGGCGGCGACCAAGGCTTACACCGAAGACGCCGGCCTGAAGATGCTTGATGCAGCCCGTCAGACCAATGCCGTGTTACTTCAGCAGAATGCTTCGATCAGCGACCAAGGCATCGCCACCCAGAAGCTCGGAGCCCAAGCGCAGGCTCTGATCAAGTGGGAGCAGCAGCTCACCGACATCAAGTCGAAAAGTACGCTCACCGCCGATCAAAAGGCGCTACTGGCCAGCCAGGATTTGATCACCGCCCAACTGAAAAAAAACTCGGCACTTGAGAAGGAAGTCGAACTGCGCAAGGCCGCCAAGGAGGAAGTCGAGAAACTTACCGCGTTCCAGGCCAACCAAGGCAGCAGGCTCAGCACCGCTAAAGAGGGGCTGGATTCAAACCTTGCCGGTATAGGTCTCGGCGACCAAGCGAGGGACCGGCTCAAGCAGGACATGGCCATCCAGCGCGACTACGCCAGGCAGTCGGCCGACCTCCTGGAGCAGCGCAACACTGGGAAAATCAGCCCCGATCTGTACGCCAAGGAGAATGCGTTAATTCAGCAAAGCCTGTCTGACCGTCTGGCCATGCAGCGGCAGTATTACTCGGACGTAGATAAGGCCCAGTCGGATTGGTCTATCGGCGCCTCATCAGCATTTCAGAACTACGCCGAGCAGGCCGCTGATGTCGCCGGCCAAACCCGGAGCCTGTTCACCAATGCTTTCACCAGCATGGAAGACGGCATTATCAAGTTTGTGCAGACCGGTAAGTTGTCGTTCAAGGACTTGGCTGACGGCATCATCGCTGACCTGGTTCGCATCCAGATTCGCCAGGCTGCGGTCGGTATTTTCGGCACGCTATTCAGTGGATTTGCTGGAGGTGCGTCGGCGGCGAGTAACGGCCTCGCGGCCGGATCTCCCGGGGCTGCGTCATCGAGTCTCGGCGCTTCGACGGCGGGCTACTCATCGGAATACGGGTTCTCTGGCGGCGGCTACACCGGCGACGGCGGGAAGTACGAGCCGAAGGGTGTTGTGCACGGCGGCGAGTTTGTGATTCAAAAGGAAGTGGTTCAACAGCCAAGAATGCGCGACTACCTAGAGCGCCTGAACAAGCGCGGCTATGCAGATGGCGGCTACGTTGGCGGCGGTGCAACCACTTCCAGAGCAGCTACGCCATCTGCATCAATGAGCCTTCCGCCTATCGAGCAGAATTTCTATTTCCAAGGCAACCCTGACGAAAACACAGCCCAACAGCTTAAACAGGCAGCGGATGACGGCGCGACTCGCGGCATGAAAGGTGGCTACGAGATGATGCTGCGCGACCTCAAACAGAACGGACCGGCAATGCAACTGATAAGGAGAAATCGATGAAAATTTCAGACCTAGATACGGGTAAGTTGAATGAGGTAATCAACAGTGCAATCTTCCCGGTGGTGTTTGAGGGCGTAGGCGCTCAGACATCTCCAAGTGAGTTTCGTGAACGGGCGGATCTGAACGCCGAGATCATGGGGCGGATCATGGGGGTTCTTCTCTGCAATGATGAGATCGGCCAGGAGATCTTCGACCTGATCGACCGAGGTGTGGCGCACATGAAGGCGGTCCACGCTGAATCGTTCAGTGAATTGCTGGGGCCGGGTGGCTCACTGAGCAAAATTCACAAACTCTAGGCTGCATCTATCCGCGCCACGATCTGCGAATCACGAAAACGTGGCGCGGTTGAGACAAACCATATGATCCCACTGAGACCATATGGTCTGTCTCGTCGGTTACTGTCCGATCGTGGTAACCACCGCGGTAACCACCAAAAGTAACCACCCCACCTGGTTACTCCCCATCAATGAGTGGTGACCAAAGTTACCCGCCCCCGCCGCCTTCCAAATGTCAGGTTTTGACAGGTTTTCGCGCTGAAAAAAGGTTAAGTTTTGTTAAGTCGCGGGCGCTGACCGGATCGCGAGGTATCCACGGTTTGAGGTTTCTAATGACTGGATACCGTGTCGGTGACCAAGCACGGTGACCACCATCAGTGACCACTTTTCGCTGGTTACAAAACCATCAAACCCATTTGTGAACACACAACCCCATGAATGAGCCGCGTCAAGTGCCTGTCTGCGTTTTTTCACGCAGACATTTCACGCAGGTGGAGTGCGCGAAACCGCCTCAGCGACAGAGTTGTCCGGCATTGGTACGCACCATCGGTACGCACTCGCTGAGGCGCACCCAGCAAGTTCGCTTCGAGGTTCGCACCTCTGGTTCGCACCCACCATTGCGCGAGCCTGGACAACCTGCCTGCAATCAAATCTCTAATTGCTATACGCTGGTTTCCACCGTGAATTCCAGAGTGGTTTCATGGATGGTTTCAGTTCGCACGGTTGAGGTAGACGAAGTCATGTTTATCCTCGATTTCATCTAATGAGCGAGAAGGCTGATAGCGAAGCCAGGGCTGTGGGTGCCACCTTTGATAATGATAGATTGCCACCATCTAACATGAGGATGCGGTAATGAAGGGAGTTGTAAGTCTGTTATTGGCAATTTGCTCATTGAACACAGCGCTCGCGACTGCCGAGCCATGGGAACGATACGAGCTAAAAGATGAGATGCGGGGCACGGTAACTCATAGCGCAACCATAAAGGCGAAGGCGGATAACAGCCCCGAAGTGTCTCTGGTCATGCAGGTGATCGATAAGGGACCAAGGGAGCAGGCTATTGTCTTCCAGCTATCCGGCGGAAAGATTGCCTGCGACAAAGACATCTGTGATGTGAGCGTAAGGTTTGGAGATGGCTCGGTGACAGAAGAGTCGATGGCCGTCGATCGCGCCAGAACAACTTTACTTCCAACTAGGTCCTCTGCTTTCTCAGGAGCGGTAGGCCTCTCGCCGATGGTGTTCATCGAGATATCCTTGCAATCTGCCCCGGCCGCGCAATTCAAGTTTGAAATTGATGGCGCGCCATTTCCGAGAGTGCGAACCCCCTCATTCAAGTTCGCGGGGGTTGCTCTGGGAGACAGCCCAGAGAACCTGCGGCCCGAGTTCAAACCTGTGCAGGCGAGCCCGGGCGTTGACTGCCGGGAAACCAAGGCATTACAGAATGAGGTACCTGGAATTACCGTTGTATCGGCCAGAATGTGCTTTTTCGAAAAAAAGCTGTACATGGCATTCATCGACACATCTGGCAAGAATGACTACGAAGCGATGGCCAAATACATGACCTCTCAATTCGGGAAAAAGGACGCTGAGAGCTATTTCCAGACATGGCCCGCTGGGACCGGGAAGGTTCTTGATATGAGAGCAGCGAGCGCAACCTTTTGGCCAAAAGGAAAGAATAAGGGAGTCGGACAATTCCTTGTGATGGACGAATCAATAGCCCTAACCGTTCCCAAGTCGCCCACACTCGATACAACGAACGCTAAAAACTGATCGCCTGCGGACGTTTTTTTATCACCTCCAAACCGGCTGCTGAGCCGGTTTTTTTTACGTCCGGAGAAAAGCAATGACTCAGACCTCGCGCCTGGCACTAGAGATCGACAGCCTGGATGACGGGCCAAAGACAGTAGATAGCGCGAGTCGTGAGGGTTTCCAAAATAAGGTTTCCACTTTGGTTTCCACCAAAAGTTACCATTTACCTGGTAACACCGACCCTCTCGAAAACACCCTATGAATGAACGTCTCAGCCCATTTTGCACGCCGTAAAAAAGGTGAATGCCATGTCTGCGGAAACCAACCCCATGAATGAGGCCCAAAGCGCCCCTAATGACCCTGTTGTGGAAACACCCCATGAATGGCCTACGATTACAGCGCGGTACCCCTAACGAATAGTCCAAACACAAAACTACCCTCGTCCCCATTAGGTGGGTTGAGCATGACGTTCACAGGGATGAAGCGCGGGGCCTGGACATTTCAATGGTCCAGTATTTCCACAAGATTTGGGCCGACTACAAAGAGATCAACAACGCATGAGCGAACCCGGTGATGAAAACAAGCGACCACGGCGCTTGACCTTTGTGATTCCCGACCAAGCCTACTTGGATTACAGGCTTGAGGCGGACCGCCTTGGCCTGTCCATAACGAATTATTTTCTTTCACTGTGGGCGGCGGCTGGCATTGGTGAGAAGTGCCTATGTGACTGGACGTACTTGGTGGCGGACAACAACGGAAAAAAGCTGGTCCTGTTGGTTGATCTGATGACCGGGCGGCTTAGCCTGACAGCTGACATCAGGTATGTTCTCCGAGACCTGTGCGACAAGATGGACGTGGATGACCAGACCGCTTTTGTATACCGACCAACTGACGGGCGTTATACCCAAGTATTTGTCGATGAGAACGGCGTTGTCGAGTTTATTGACCAGGGTGATGTTTCGCTTGAGGAAATCACCCGCGAATTTTTCCAGAAGCCCGAGCTCCCCGCTGATCCGATGGCGCAATCTGATCCATCGTAATTTTGAAGGAGTCGTTATCAGGGGGCGGAGCCTTGGAAAACGGACCACTGAGGGTTACCAGATCGGACGGTTGCCTTCCACCGTGGTTGACACGGAACTGCGTGCTTTTCACTGACGAACGCCGGTTTGTGAAAACCGAACCCCATGAATGACGCCTGGCAACCCTCTGATTGCGGAAACATGCCATGAATGACGTTCGAACGACGTTGAATGAATCGTTGTGAACACACCACCCCATGAATGAAGCATAACCCCGTCAAATCGAAGTCGAATGACCCCGTTGCGGAAACACCCCATGAATGACCCGTCACCAGCGATTTGAATGTCAGGTTTTGACAGGTCCAGCGTGTTGAAATCGACACTCAGTGTAGGAATCAACACGGTATGTCGAGGCGCTAGCAAACTACCCAGATTTTGGGTTGTTATCCGATAATCGGATATCAGTTCAACGGCTGTTGAACACGACCACATTTGCGAGGGCCACCCCATGTCCGTTATCGACTGCGACTACCTGCCCATCGACAAGGTGGTATTTCCACCCGAGCTGGCATTGCTGATCGTGAGGAAGGCCGCAGCCATGGCCGAGGCGTTTGAGAGCCAGGCACTCGACCAGCTCACCAAGGATGCCAGGCGTGCGCTCTCACAGGGCGCGGAGCCGAGGCGAATCATCAGGGAGATGCGGCTGTAGAGCAGGAACGGAAAAGCCCGCTCAGTGGCGGGCTCGGGTGTTTGTTATGCCTGCTTTAGCTTGTTGCAAGCATAACGATCGAAATGCTTGTAATTGCTTTTGCCAATGCCAATAATGCAAGCAAAACAGCTTGGAGTGCTTGCAATGCCTAAAGAGACCACGGCAACCGGACGAGCTAAGGGCGGTATAGCCAGGAGCGAGAGCCTTACCCCTGAACGCAGAAAGGAAATCGCCGCCAAGGGCGCTCGCGCAAGGTGGCGCTCGGATGGTGACGAGCTGCCTATCGCAGAATATGCTGGCGAGCTTAAGTTCGGCGAACTGTCATTCCCATGCGCTGTGCTGCCCGATGGCACGCGAGTGCTTAGCGAGTCTGACTTTATGTCCGGCTTAGGCATGTACCGAAGCGGAGCGCTTTCTGTGCGGCGCGATCCATCTGAAGCAGGCGGTGCACAGATACCCTTATATCTCGCGTTTAAGAACCTTTTACCTTACGTTATCAGGCACTTAGATGATGTGCACATAACGCCGCTGCGGTACAGGTCAGCATCGGGCGGCACCGCTCACGGAATACCTGCCGCGATAATTCCGCGGATCTGCTCCATCTGGCTGGACGCCCGTAAAGACGGCGTTCTCGGTCCCAGACAAACAAAAATTGCTGATATGGCTGAGCTGCTGCTTCGCAGCATTGCGGAAGTAGGCATTGTCGCCCTGGTTGATGAGGCGACCGGGTATCAAGCTGCGCGCCCACGCGATGCGCTTCAGCAATATCTAGAGATGATTGTCAGAAAGGATTTGGCCGTATGGGCCAAGAAATTTCCCGATGAGTTTTATGAAAATATTTACAAGTTACGCGGCTGGCCTTGGACTGGCATGAAGAAGAATAGATACAGCGCTGTCGCTGGTTATACGCGCGATCTCGTCTATGACCGCATGGCGCCGGGGCTGCTGAAAGAACTGGAAGAAAAAAGCCCGAAAGACGAAAAGGGTCAAAGGGAAAACAAGTTGCATCAGTGGCTCAGTAGCGACATTGGCGACCCCATGCTGGCCAATCATTTACAGTCCATTCTTACCCTTCAGCGGCTATCTCTAGCGAACGGTTGGGGCTGGAGTAAGTTTATGAAGATGGTCGATCAGGTCATGCAGCGGAAAGGCCAAACACTGGAATTACCGTTTGGTTTCGACGCTGAATAAAACTCGGTAAAGCCCGCACGGGGGCGGGCTGTTTTTCAACACGGGGCGCCGATCCTTCAGCTGAGGTCAGTGTAGATGGCGAATCCTAGGGGGCAAGTCGGTCAGCAAATGGCTTTCACGGGTTGGCTATCGCAGAGAGCGAGATCTGCATTGCATATAGAGTTAGCAGTCAGCGAACGCCAGCTATCGAACTGAACGGTGGTTACCAAATGAACGCACATCAACGCCGCCAACGAATCATATTTTGGCGAGGCTCATTCCCCGTGATACTTGGCTTTGTCGTCTTGGTCACGGCATTAGTGCTCGCTGACCGAATAGCCCCTGTGAGCACCGATGAGATCGACGATGTAAATTCGATTCAGCAGATGGAGCACTCACCGAAATTGCGAAGTCAGGAGGCCGCGCCAATTGCGATACCGTCTCAACGGGTCGAATAAGCCCGCTCATCTGAAAGCGAGAACACGAAACATCGCCAGTTTTGGTGCGCCTCGAACAGATGGCGAAAACGGGTAAAAATGGCCCAGCAGCAAGCGCCGTGTATCCCCTGGTGTATCCCCAACAAATTAACACCTAACAAAACCCTTTAAATACAGTCACTTTACGACTCAGTTCAAATGACTGTGTAGCCACCAAGTACTAAAAACGGCTTACCGAAAGGTAGGCCGTTTTTTTATGCCCCGAGAAAAGTGCCTGAACAGCACGTCAGGAACGAACCGTCGGCAACGCCGACAACGCTCGCTCCCAAATCTGCCAGGTCCGCAGCCAGACCATCGCCTGCCAGTCGCTGTCGGCGGGATAAAACTGCTCCAGCAGGTTCAGTTTGATCTCACGCCCCACGGCATCACTCGGATTGCCGTGCAGGTGCAGCCAGTGGTCATCGCGCAAATGACGATGAACGTCCGCCCCCGGGTAAGTCCCGCACTCGATCACAAATGGCATCAGTTTTACCTGCGGCAACGCACTGATCAGTGCCTGCGAGGTATAACCCGTAGCGGTGGCTGCAACGCCGGTTTCACTCAAGGTATCGGCGCCGGTCAGCAACGTGTAGAGCCACGGCCCGTAGATGGCCTGCGCATCGGGTAGTGCTGGATAAGCGGCCTCGGTGATGGTCAGCAGCATCGGATGACCGTACTCGCCAGCACCGGTGTGCAAGTCGAAACACATCGCGACCTCGGCGTGGGAAATATGTTTTTGCATAATTTGATGCAGCGTGCGGTTCGACCAGCTCGGCGCCAGCCCGCCATAAAACAGGCCATCGGGATGACCGTGCTGGCCGCCCTCGACAATCGACATCACCGCCGGCCAGTCGTGTTCGCGAATCTGCCCGTCGAGCAAGGCATCGGCGCGGTCACGCTCGGGGCCTCGCAACTCAGTGAAAGCGTAGATTTCATGCAGCGCTGCGTAAGCCTGATTGTCCGGCAGCGGGCGCGTAAAGTTCAGGTAATTGCGGTTCAGGTCGATGTTGTCTTCGTTGACCCGGCGCAGCCACGCGGTGCCCCAGGGATTGATCAGGTGGATCATCACCACCGCGACATCGCCCGGCAGTGAACGCTTGCCCAACTCCTGCATCCACTTGATCTGACAACCGGAACCATAGAAGCCTTCCACCCCGTGCGTGCCGCTCAACGCGATCAGAAGTCGCTTGGCACCCGGATCGCCCAACACCGCCACATCGGTGCTCAGGGACTCGCCGAATGGCCCTTTGAGTGGGTGCGGATACTCGGTCAGCGTCGCTCCGGCCGCCGTCGCCATCGCGAGGAATTGCTCACGTTGCGTGCGGTAACTCGGCCGCGTGGGAAACTCGGTCTGCATGGCTGCCTCTTGTTGATCTTCTGGCTGGTCTGTTCCCTCGACCCTACAGAAAATCCGTTGACTCATGAAGGACAAAAGCGTCTTTGCTGTAGTCCGTGGTTTGCACCTCGCCCTGTCGGCCGATAAAGTCCCCTGATCTTTTCCCACGGACGGAGTGCCCCACGTGTTTTCAGCCTTCCACTCGAGCCGCTATCGCCTGTCAGCCTTGTCGCTGATCGCCACCGCGCTGACCCTTGCTGCCTGCAACGCCCCGCCGACTTCAACGTTGCCAGTCGCACCGGAAGTCGCCTCGGGTTATCGCACCGACCTGCAAACCCGGCACGCCTCGAAACACATGGCGGCAGCGGCCAACCCTCTGGCAGCCGAAGCCGGGCGGGAGATGCTGCGTCTGGGTGGCTCGGCGATTGACGCCGCGATTGCCATGCAAGCGGTGCTGACGCTGGTGGAGCCACAATCCTCGGGCATCGGCGGCGGTGCGTTGATTGTGTTGTGGGAGGGCAAGAACGTGCGCACTTACGACGGTCGCGAAACCGCACCGGCCGGCGCGACAGAGAAACTTTTTCTACAGGCCGACGGCAAACCGATGGCCTTCACCCAGGCGCAGATTGGTGGTCGCTCAGTGGGAACGCCGGGCGTGTTGCGAGCGCTTGAGCTGGCCCATCAGAAGCACGGTCGTCTGCCGTGGGCGCAGCTGTTCGAACCGGCCATCAGACTCGCGGAGCAAGGCTTCGCCATCTCGCCGCGCCTGCATCAGTTGATCGCTTCAGACTCGTCCATGCGACGCTCGCCGGACATGGTGGCGTATTTTCTGAATGCTGATGGCAGCCCGAAAGCGACCGGGACTCAGCTGAAAAACCCGGCACTGGCCGCAGCGTTCAAACGCATCGCCAAAGAAGGGCCGGATGCGCTGTACAAAGGGCCGATTGCGCAAGAAATCGTCGCCAAGGTTCAGGGCCACGCCAACCCTGGCAGCCTGTCGCTCAACGACCTCCAAGGCTACAAGGCCAAGGAACGCGCGCCGCTGTGCACCGACTATAAACGCTGGCAGGTCTGCGGCATGCCGCCGCCGTCATCGGGCGGGATCGCCGTGGCGCAGATCCTCGGCACACTCCAGGCGCTGGAGGCTCGCGATCCGCGCTTTGCCTTGGCCTCAATGAAACCGCTCAAGACGGATAAACCCGCCGGCATCGAGCCGGCCCCCGAAGCCGTACACCTGATTTCCGAAGCCGAGCGCCTGGCCTACGCGGATCGCGCGCTCTATCTGGCCGACGCCGACTTCGTGCCCGTCCCTGTCAAAGGTCTGGTGGACCCGACGTATCTGGCCAGCCGCGCCGCCCTGATCGGTGATCGCAGCATGGGCACGGCCAAACACGGCACCCCGCCGGGCATCAAGGTCGCCTACGCACCGGACCGCTCGCCGCTGCGCATCTCCACCTCGCAAGTGGTGGCGGTCGATGACGAAGGTGGCGCGGTGTCCATGACCACCACCGTCGAATCCGCATTCGGCTCGCACGTGATGGTTCAGGGTTTCCTGCTCAACAACCAGATGACCGACTTCTCGTTCATCCCGGAAGAGAACGGGCAGAAAGTCGCCAACCGCGTCGAACCCGGCAAACGCCCCCGCTCCTCCATGGCACCGACGTTGATTTTCGATCGCCAGAGCGGCGAATTCCTCGCCACCCTCGGTTCGCCCGGCGGCTCGCAGATCATCGAATACGTCGCCAAATCCACCATCGGCCTGCTCGACTGGAACCTCGACCCGCAAGCGGCCATCAGCCTGCCCAACTTCGGCAGCCGCAACGGCCCGACGGAACTGGAAGAAGGCCAGTTCAGCGCCGGGCTGATTCAGGCGTTGAAGGACAAAGGACACAGCGTGAACGAGATCGACATGACCAGCGGCACCCAGGCGATTGTTCGGGTGAAGGATGCGCAGGGGAAGGTTTCGTTGGCGGGCGGGGCCGATCCTCGGCGTGAGGGGGCGGCGTTGGGGGATTGAGTCCTACAGAGGGTGGAAAAGGCTTACCGGGAGGTAGGCCTTTTTTGTATGTAATGAGTCCTGATCGGCTATCTCCCGCCGACTTTTCCTACCTGCAAACCACTGCGTCTTCGATAGAGTTCAAAGATCATTTTTCGCATCAGTTCGGCCACCCGAAGCATCTATGTACAAATTCGAATCCGCTCCTCCCATCGGCCACACCTCCACAGACTTGCATCAGTCCCATCACGGGACTAGGATCACGCCATGAGAATTATCGCCATTAGTCAGCTTAAAAGTTTTTGGAGGAAGTACCCAAACTCGGAACAATCCTTCCTGGCCTGGATTGACGAGGCAAGAAATGCCGAGTGGAAAACACCTGCGAACATAAAAGCGCACTTTGCTACCGCCAGCATTCTCAAGAGCCGTAGAGTCGTGTTCAACATCAAGGGTAATGACTTTCGGTTGGTAGTCGCTGTCGCTTATCGCTTCGGCGCCGTTTACATAAAATTTGTCGGCACTCACAAACAGTACGACGCAATCGACGCCGATACCGTCGAGATGGAGTAATCAATGAACATTCATCCGATCCACACCGATGAGGACTATCGCGCAGCCCTCAAGAATGTATCTGCCCTATTCGACAATGAGCCAGAGCCTGGCACCCCTGAAGGGGATTATTTCGACATCATGATCACGCTGATCGAAGCTTATGAATCAAAGCAGTTTCCGGTTGATCTGCCCAATCCAATCGATGCGATAAAATTTCGCATGGAGCAATCAGGTCTTTCCGCAGCGGACCTTGCGCCTGCCATTGGCCGGACAAACCGGGTTTACGAAGTGCTTAATGGCAAGCGTGCGTTGACGCTCCCGATGATATGGAAACTACATGATCTGTTCGGAATACCAGCAGAGAGTCTGATTAAACCTATGAAACAAGCTTGATCAAGCGTCGGCCGAATCGTACTGGCCGACGCTGAAAATCTCCCCTCCCCGGCTCACCGGATATCACGAAGGCACACTAGGCGCTCACGTACACCCAAGCTTCAATCCCGGATTGAAGGACCACACTGACCCGCTTGTAATCCGACACTTCATAGCTATCGGCGGCGGCCAGTTCCTCGGGGGTGATCTGGAACACCATCCCCGGAATTGGCGCGCTGCTGTCGCTGCCCGGACGAAGAATCGGATGGTGATTCTTGCCGCTAGTGGCCAACACCTCAGGGTCGGTAATTTCAACCCAGGACTGCTCGTAACCCAGCATCGCGTCGGCACTGCCGGCCAGCTCGCGCCCGAAATTGGCCTGTTGCACGGCTTTGTCCTGCAAGGTGCCGTAGGAAAACAGGGTCACCATTGAATCGCTCATCCATAAATCCTTGATTGAATAGTCGTGCGCCGCTCAGCGAGCGATCTTCAGCGCTTGCCGTGCCTTGTGTTTCTCCAGCGCCAGATCGATCAAGCGGCTGACCAGCTCGCTGTACGTCATGCCGGTGGCTTGCCAGAGTTTGGGGTACATGCTGATGCGGGTAAAGCCGGGCAACGAGTTGATTTCGTTGATCAGTACTTCGCCGCTGTCGGTCAGGAACACATCGACCCGCGCCAGACCGGAGCAGCCGAGCACTTGAAACGCCTCGACGGCCAAGGCGCGGATACGCTCACTGGCCTCGCTGCTGATGTTGGCCGGCACCACGACCTCTGCCGCTTGAGTGTCGATGTATTTGCTGTCGTAGGAGTAGAAGCCGCTGCGCACCACGATCTCGCCACACCCGCTGGCGATGGCGTCCTCGTTGCCGAGTACGGCGCACTCGATCTCGCGGCCGCTGACGGCGGACTCGATCAATACTTTTTCATCGAAACCCAGGGCCAGTTCAACTGCCGCCGTGTACTCGGCTTCGTCGCTGACCTTGCTCACGCCCACGGACGACCCCTGGTTTGCCGGTTTGACGAACAGCGGCAGGCCGAGTTTGCCGTGGACCTCGGCGAACCCGGTGCGTGCGGCGCTGGCGCGGGTCAGGGTCACGAACGGCGTGACCGCCAGCCCGGCGTCACGTAGCAGGCGTTTGCTGATGTCCTTGTCCATGCAGACTGCAGAGCCGAGCACGTCGGAGCCGACAAAGGGCAAATCCGCCATGCGCAGCAAGCCTTGCAGGCAACCGTCTTCACCCAACGTGCCGTGCACAATCGGGAAGATCACGTCGACGTGGCCCAGCAGTTCCTGGCCGGAGGTTTCGACCAATTGCTGACTGGCCTTGCCCGGCACCACGGCCAGTTCCCGGTTGGACTGGTTGAGGGCGATCAGGGCCGGGTTTTCCTGATTGAGCAGGAAGTTCGAAGGGTCGTTGAGGTGCCAATGACCTTGCTTGTCGATGCCGATCAGCACCGGTTCGAAGCGCGACCGATCCAGCGCATCGACGATGTTTTTCGCCGACTGCAGCGACACTTCGTGCTCTGCCGAACGACCACCAAAAATAATGCCTACCCGCAGTTTGCTCATTCCATACACCTCAACGATTGGCCACCAGATGCGCGCCGAACAGCAGATAGCAACTGCCGGCGAAGCGATCCAGCCATTTGCGCGAACGCTCATAGGCGCCCGCGACGCGACGGCTGGCAAACAGCAGTGCGACGCTGCAATACCAACTGAACGACAAGGTCGCCATCGTCAGCACGGCCAGCGCGAGCAACATCGGCGGCGGAGAAGCAGGCATGGCCGTGGCGAAAATCGTCGCGACGAACAGCGCTGCCTTGGGATTGGTCATATTGCCGACAAAGCCCAGGCCATAAGCCGAGAGCAGCGTGCGCCCCACCCCGTTCAACGAGACGCTGTCGCCCGGCATCACCGCCGGAGTGCGCTTGAACTGCTTCAAGCCCAGATAGATCAGGTAACAACCACCGGCAATCTTGAAGCTTAAGTACAGCGTCGGCGCCGCACTGAACAGGGACTTGATGCCCAAGCCTCCCGCCAGTCCCCAGAGCACGGTGCCAGTCGCCACGCCCAATGCGGCCACCACGCCATGACGACGGGAGCAACTGGCGGCCAATTGCGCGGTATTGAAGAAGTTGGGCCCCGGCGTCACTACCGCGACCGTCCATAACAGCGCCAGAGACAACAGCGGTGCAGCGTAGCTCAGATGAGTCATTTCCATGGTGTGAGGCGCCTTCGTGGCTTCAGAGAATGCTCGATACCTTGCAACATTTACCGGAGGTTTTCTAGCAGCCCCATGGGTTTTATCGGCCAGCAGACAGGTGAGGGGGCACTGGGTTAACGTGTTCTTCATTGACCTTAAGACAACATCGCCATGGCCAAGCACACGCCTCCCATCGACTGGTTCCACCGCGCGCCCAACATCGGCGGGCTGGAGCGTATCGAGGCGTTTTTTGCCGGTCACGGCTACGACCTTCATCGCCACGACACCTATGCGATCGGCCGCACGCTGGACGGGGTGCAGAGCTTTCAATACCGCGGTGGTTGGCGTCACAGCCTGCCGGGCGGCACCTTGGTCCTGCACCCGGATGAACTCCACAATGGCGAAGCCGGCACGGACAGCGGTTTTCGCTACCGCATGATGTACATCGAGCCGGCGCTGATCCAACAGATACTCGGCGGCCAGCCATTGCCGTTTATCAAGACAGGCCTGTCCACTGATCCACACTTGTTCGCCGCCACCGATGTGCTGATGCAAAGCCTGGATGACCCGCTCGACCCGCTGGAAGAACAGGACGCATTGTTCGATCTGGCACACGCCTTGAGCACCGTCTCCGGCGCGCCCGGTAAACGCCAGCGCTTCGACTACGTGGCGGCGGAGCGCGCGCGGGAGCTCATCCACAGTGCCCTGGATCGCACCGTGACCCTGGAGGAACTGGCGCAACACAGCGGCCGGGATCGCTGGAGTCTATCGAGGGATTTTCGCCTGTTGTTCGGCACCAGCCCTTATCGATACCTGACCATGCGTCGTCTAGACCTGGTCCGCACACTGCTGATCCAGGACCAGTCACTGGTCAGCGCCGCGCTGATCGCCGGCTTCACCGACCAGAGCCACATGACCCGGCAATTCAGCAAGACCTACGGTCTGTCGCCGGCCAGGTGGATGAAAATGCACCGCCGCTGAGCCGCGCACAATCGTACAAGAAGCCTGCTGTCGTGCTGACTATCGTGGAGTCACGATCAACCACGAGAGCTTGCGTCATGACCGCTTATCAAAGCCTGAACTTCGCTGAAAAAATCGCCCGGATCGACTCGCACTGGAGCCCTCGGGTCATCGCCGAGATGAACGACTACCAGTTCAAAGTGGTGAAGCTGCTGGGGGATTTCATCTGGCACGAACACCTGGATACCGACGAGACCTTCATTGTTCTCGAAGGGCAATTGCGCATCGACTTTCGCGACGGCCACGTTCTGTTGAACGCGGGCGAAATGTATGTGGTGCCAAAGGGTGTCGAGCACAAACCCTCCGCCGTGCAGGAAGTGAAACTGCTGCTGATCGAACCCAAGGGTGTACTGAACACGGGCAGCGAAGGCGGTGAACGCACGGCGCAGAATGACATATGGGTGTGAAAGGCAGCGGCCTACGGCTGCAAGGTCTGGCCGTCCACCGGGTCGCCGATCGTCAGGAAATGCCCGCCAGCCACATGGTGCAAGGTGCGTAATGCATCATGCCCTTGGAAGTGCCAGCGACCCTCGCTGAACACGCGTTCATCGGCCTGAGCGGCAATCACCTCGGCCAGGAACAGGTCATATTGCTGATGATTATTGGGCTCTGGCAACAGTCGGCATTCCAGCCATGCGACGCAACCTTCAAGCATCGGTGCGTCGATCAGCTCACCGTTGAACGTCTGCAGGCCATAGACCTGAAACTTGTCCAGGCCCTGCCCCTGAGTCAGTTCCAGGCCAGAGGTCGAGCCAACGGTCTGGGCGATATCGGCCTGGGCAGCGCAGGGAACGTTTAAAACGAAGGTTCCCGACGCTTCCAGCAGTTGTCGGGTCCAGGTGGACTTGTCCAGCACCACGGCGATTTTCGGCGGCTCGAAGTCCAGCGGCATGGCCCAGGCGGCAGCCATGATATTGCGCTGGCCGTCATGCGCCGCGCTGACCAGCACGGTTGGCCCGTGATTGAGCAGGCGATAAGCCTTGGACAAGGGAACCGGACGGCGGTGAGAAACGCTCATGAGGGCTGCTCCTTTGGAAAACGCCGATTGTAGCGATTTCCAAAAGGTCCGCAGGTATCAAGTCGCCAGTTGATTGGCAAACTGCCCGACCGCGTTCACCACTTTCTGCGCGCCGTCCTGGATCTCGACGATCACCGTGCCCGCCTCCGCCGCCAGCGCCAGGCCCTGCTCTGCCTGGAGTTGACCGTCGGTCATCAGGGCCACGGCATTGCGCGCCATGTCCTGGTTCTGGCGCACCACGCCAACGATTTCATCGGTGGCCTGGCTGGTGCGCGAAGCCAGTTGCCGGACCTCGTCCGCAACCACGGCAAAACCTCGGCCCTGTTCACCGGCACGCGCCGCTTCGATGGCCGCGTTAAGCGCCAGCAGGTTGGTCTGTTCGGCAATGCCGCTGATGGTTTTGACGATGGTGCCAATCACCAGCGATTGCTCGTTCAGCGCCTCGATGCCTTCGCCGGCGGTTTGCATGTGCCTGGCCAGCTCACGCATCACGTCCACTGCCTGGGTCACCACGGCAGTACCGCGCTGGGCGCTTTGATCGGTTTGCCGGGAGGTGCTGTAGGCGATGTTGGCCGCTTCGGCGACCGCCTGCTCCTGATTGACCTGATCGGTGATCACCGTGGCGAACTTCACCACTTTGTAGAGCGTGTTGTTGGCGTCCACCACTGGGTTGTAGGACGCCTCCAGCCAGACCACACGACCGTGGTTGTCCTTACGCTTGAACCGGCCAGCCACAAACTCGCCGGCGTTCAGGCGGCGCCAGAAATTCTGGTATTCAGCGCTGTTGTGCTCCTCCGGTTCGCAGAAAGTACGGTGATGTTTGCCTTTGATCTGCGCCAGGCTGTAACCCATGCCGCTGAGGAACCGCTCGTTGGCCGCCAGCACGTTGCCATTGAGATCGAATTCGATGACCGCCGTCGAACGCACCAAGGCGCCGATCAGGTTTTCATGCTCGCGGGACGCTTCGATGGTGCGGGTCAGGTCGCTGGAGTAAATCGAGAAGTGTTTGATGCGACCTTGCGAAGACCGCACCGGTTGCGCGATCGAGCGCAGCCAGGCTTCCTGGCCATTGCCACGCAGCAAGCGCACGGTGCCGGCAAAATGCTCACCACGGGTCAGCGCAGCCTTGAAGCGGTGGTGGAATTCGTCCGATTTCACATGGGCCGGGACGATGTCTTCGAGGTGCCGGCCAATCACGTCGCTGCTCTTGTAGCGCATCTCGCCGAGGAAGTTCTGGTTGACCGATTGAATCCGCCCATCAGGATCCAGGGTCAGAACCAGCATCTCGCTTTCCAGACTTTCCTTCACTTGTTGAAGGCTGGAGAGTTCTTCGCGAAGAGCCGACAGCTCCTGCTTCAAGCGTTTGTTGAACATGGAAAGCACCGATGGACAGGGATGGAAAGCGGTATGCAGCCTAACCATCGGCCTTGCGGATGTTTTCTGAAGAGTGTTTCAGGGTTGTCCTACAAAAATAGTTGCGGCACATCTGACAGACTGTTCATTCATGCCGCGCCGGCGGCCGGGCGGCGTTCGATCCGTGGCATCCGCGCACCGAAGTAAGCCGCGCTGCTCACACCCACCGCGCCCATTACCGCGCTGAAGATCACGCAAATCCACGGACTCCATGGCATCAGGCCGATCAGCAACAGCGGTGTGATGCTCGCCCATGCCGCGTAGGCAATGTTGTAGGTGAAGGAAATCCCCGAGACGCGAATCCGCGCCGGAAACAGGCTGACCATCACCGACGGCACCGCGCCGACCACCCCGCAACCGAGCCCGGCAATCGCATACGCCAAGCCAATCCACTGGCCGCCGCTGATCAGGCACGTGTAGAGCACGCCAATGCCCAGGGGCAACAGCAGGCTATAGAGCATGACCGTGCGCCAGGCACCGATGCGATCGACGAGCAGCCCGGCGAGTACGCAGCCGATGTTCAGGAACACAATGCCCAAGGCACTCAAGGCGAAGGTGTGGCTGGCGGTCATGCCGAAGGTCTTTTGCATCATGGTCGGGGTGATGACGACGAACACCACCACCGCCGACGTCAGCACGCAGGTGAGGATCATCGCCGGCAATATCGCCAGACGATGTTCACGCAAGACGGTGCGCAACGGCAGCTCGACGGCGGCATCGCGCTGAGCCTGCATGGCCATGAACACCGGGGTTTCGCTGAGCCAGCGGCGCAGCCAGACACCAATCACCCCAAACACGCCGCCCAGCAGGAACGGGTAACGCCAGGCGTAATCGAGGATTTCCGCCGGGGTGAACGCCTGCGCCAGAAAGGTCGCCGTCAGGGCGCCGATCAGGTAGCCAAAAGTCAGCCCGGCCTGCAGGAATCCGAGGGCATAACCGCGATGCCCGGCCGGCGCGTGCTCGGCGACGAACACCCAGGCACTCGGTACCTCACCGCCTACCGCCGCGCCCTGCAGCACGCGCAGGAACAACAACAGCAGCGGAGCGAAATAGCCGATCTGGGCGTAAGTCGGCATGATCCCGATCAGCAGGCACGGCAGCGCCATCATCAGGATGCTCAAGCTGAAAACCTTCTTGCGCCCCAACCGGTCAGCGAAATGCGCCATCAGAATCCCGCCCAACGGCCGCGCAAGGTAACCGGTCACGAAGATCCCGAAACTTTGCAGCAAGCGCAGCCACTCGGGCATGTCCGGCGGGAAGAACAGCTGGCTGAGGGTCAGCGCGAAAAATACGAAAATGATGAAGTCGTAGATTTCCAGCGCCCCGCCAAGGGCCGCCAGGCCAAGGGTCTTGTAGTCCGAGCGGCTGAACGGCGCCGGGCGCGAGTGGGTGTCGGCAGTCATGAAAGAACTCTGGCATGGGCAAAAAACCAAGGCGCCCATGGTCTACGCAAACGCGCCCACGGACAACCCGTTAGACCAAAGTCTCAGACTGGTTAATCTTCGTCACAAAATATGACTGATTGATTTACTGTTGGCACCTGTCCGGACGGGTCTTCGCGGCCTCAAAGACCACAATAAACATAAAAATTCGAGGTACTCCCGTGGCCGCTGATATCGAAGATACCCGCTCCGCCCGCTTTGCCCTGCGCTGCTCAAGTTTTGCCGAACGCTGGTTCCCCGACTCCTGGGTATTTGCTGCGCTGGCGGTGATCATCGTTGCAGTTGCCACCATGGCCATGGGTGCCAAACCCTCCGATGCAGCGATGGCCTTCGGTGATGGTTTCTGGAGTTTGATCCCGTTCACCATGCAGATGGCGTTTGTGGTGATCGGCGGGTATGTGGTCGCGAGCTCCCCGCCTGCGGTGAAGCTCATCGACCGCTTGGCCCGGATCCCGAAAAACGGCCGCTCGGCCGTCGCCTGGGTCGCGCTGATTTCCATGGTCGCGTCACTGCTGAACTGGGGCTTGTCGCTGGTATTCGGCGGTCTGCTGGTGCGCGCCCTCGCCCGCCGCACCGATCTGAAAATGGATTACCGCGCTGCCGGTGCTGCAGCCTATCTGGGCCTTGGCGCTGTGTGGGCCTTGGGCCTGTCGTCGTCCGCCGCGCAATTGCAGGCCAACCCGGCCAGCCTGCCGCCGTCGATTCTGTCGATCACCGGTGTCATTCCGTTCACTCAAACGATCTTTCTCTGGCAGTCCGGCGTCATGTTGCTGGCGCTTATCGTGATCTCGCTGATCATTGCCTACGCGACCGCGCCGGGGCCAAAAACAGCCCGCGACGCCGAAGCCTGCGGTATCGACCCGAGTTTCAACCTGCCGCCGCTGCAACCGCGCACCCGTCCCGGCGAATGGCTGGAGCACAGTCCGCTGCTGACAATTCTGCTGGTGCTGCTGGCGGCGGGATGGTTGTTCCACGAGTTTTCGACCAAACCGGCGATCAGCGCGATCTCGGGCCTGAACACTTACAACTTCCTGTTCATCATGCTCGGCGCGCTGCTGCACTGGCGTCCACGCAGCTTCCTCGATGCCGTGTCCCGCGCGGTGCCGACCACCACCGGCGTGCTGATCCAGTTTCCGCTCTACGGCTCGATCGCTGCGCTGATGACCACGGTCAAAGGCTCCGACGCTCAGACCCTGGCGCACCACATCTCGACCTTTTTCGTCAGCATTGCGTCCCACGACACCTATGCGGTGCTGATGGGCGTTTACTCGGCGATTCTCGGTTTTTTCATCCCCTCCGGCGGCGGTAAATGGATTATCGAAGCGCCGTACGTCATGCAAGTGGCCACCGACCTGAACTACCACCTGGGTTGGGCCGTGCAGATCTACAACGCGGCTGAAGCCCTGCCAAACCTGATCAACCCGTTCTACATGCTGCCGCTGCTGGGCGTGCTCGGGCTGAAGGCGCGGGACTTGATCGGCTTCTCGTTCGTGCAACTGCTGGTGCACACGCCGCTGGTGCTGTTTCTGCTGTGGGCGCTGGGGACGACGTTGACGTATACGGCGCCGGTGATGCCGTAAACGAAATTGATTGCACCTGCTGGGGCAGGTGCAATCAGGTTTGATCGATGGGTAAAACCTTCAACAACTCAGGCAGTGCCGTCTGAACGGTATCCCACACCACTTCAAGATTGATATCGAAGTAGCCGTGAGCAATACGATTGCGCATACCTCGCATGCTGCGCCACGGCACCTGAGAGTTTTCTCTCGCAAAATCCGAATAGCCATCCATTACTTTAGTGGCTGCTTCACCAATAATGATGAGGCTCATGATCACCGCTTGCTGGGTACGTTAGTCTTCAAAAAACTCTTCTTTACTCAAGCCCTCGACAAAGATCAGCGCATCGCCAGCGGCTTGTCGCATATGGTCAAGGTAATCGCCGAGACGGTTAACAGTCATACCGGACGAGCCTGTTCGAGTACTTGCTGACGAAATTTCAGCGGAAGATCTCCCGGCGTCAGCAGATCAACACTGACCCCCAGCAAATCCTCAAGCTCGACTTGAAGCCCTCCGAGATCGAAAAGCGTGGCCCCAGGGAGAGCGTCCACCAGCAAATCAAGGTCACTCCCCTCTTTATCTGTCCCGAGTAACGCCGAACCGAATACACGAGGGTTGGACGTACGAAATCGACCGACGACCTCGCGGACGGCTGCTCGTTTTAGATCCAGTGCAATAGAAGGTTTCATGGTTGACCTTTGCCAAGTCCAGTAATGTGCCAGTCTAGCAGTGCTTGGAAACGGTAGACACCGCACCTCTTGTAACCCTCTGTCACATCCCACGCCATCCAGACCAAACCACGTTCCGTCGCAAATAATAGCTCAGTGCCACTACTTTCCTTTACCGCCCCGCTGCTCCGGTAATATCCTTGCGCGAATATTATCTGTTTCAACTTTTTGCAGGCCGGAAAGGGAGTTCATCGCAATGATCGTAGGGATTGACCTGGGGACCACCAACAGCCTCGTCGCCGTCTGGCGTGGGGAGTCCAGCGAGTTGGTGCCCAATGCCCTGGGGCAGTTCCTCACTCCCAGCGTGGTGGGTCTCGATGATCAGGGCCGCGTGCTGGTCGGCCAGGCCGCTCGCGAGCGTTTGCACACCCACCCGCGCCAGACCGCTTCACTGTTCAAGCGGCACATGGGCAGCGCCACGGAAGTGCGACTGGGTGACAGGTCATTCCGTCCCGAAGAGCTGTCGGCGCTGGTGCTCAAAAGCCTGAAGGAAGACGTCGAACGGGCCTTCGGCGAAACCGTGCATGAAGCGGTGATCAGCGTGCCGGCCTATTTCAGCGACGCCCAGCGCAAGGCCACGCGCATTGCCGGTGAACTGGCGGGTTTGAAGGTTGAAAAACTGATCAACGAGCCGACCGCGGCGGCGCTGGCGTATGGGCTGCACCAACGGGACAAGGAAACCTCGTTCCTGGTTTTCGACCTCGGTGGCGGCACTTTCGACGTGTCGATCCTGGAACTCTTCGACGGCGTCATGGAAGTGCGCGCCAGCGCGGGCGACAACTTCCTGGGCGGCGAAGATTTCGACAGCGTGCTGCTGGAACATTTTCTCGAGCACCATCGCAACACCGATAACTTTCCTGACCGCGCCAGCATCATCCAGCCATTACGTCGCGAGGCCGAGCGCGTGCGCAAAGCCCTGGGCCAGGACAGCAGCGCCGAATTCAGCCTGCGGGTCGACGGCCAGCAATGGACGCAGCCCATCACCCAACCCCAACTGGCCACGCTCTACACGCCGTTGCTCGAACGCTTGCGCACACCGATTGAACGGGCCCTGAGAGACGCGCGCATTCGCGTCAGTGATCTCGATGAAATCCTGCTGGTGGGCGGTACGACGCGCATGCCGCTGGTTCGCAAACTGGCGGCTGGCCTGTTTGGGCGCTTCCCTTCGATCAGTCTCGACCCGGACGAAGTGGTGGCCCACGGTGCGGCGATCCAGGCGGCTTTGAAAGCACGCTCCGCAGCCCTGGAAGAAGTGGTGCTGACGGACGTCTGTTCCTACACATTGGGCATTGAGACGACTACCCAGATCGGCCAGCAATATGAAAGCGGGCATTACCTGCCGATCATCGAGCGCAACAGCATCGTGCCGGTGAGCCGGGTCAAGACGGTGTACACGCTGCAAGATAATCAGGAACACGTGCTGCTGAAGATCTTTCAGGGCGAAAGTCGCCTGGTCAAAGACAACGTCGCGCTGGGCGAACTGGACATCAAAGTACCGAAGCGTAAGGCCGGCGAAGTCGCCCTCGACGTGCGCTTCACCTACGACAACAACGGTTTGCTCGAAGCCCAGGTGGTCATCCCGCTGACGGGCGACAAGCATTCACTGGTCATCGAAAACAATCCCGGCGTGCTCACACCCGAGGAGATTCAGCAGCGATTGGAGGGACTGGCGCTGTTGAAGATTCATCCTCGCGATCAGCAGGTCAACACGGTGTTGACCGCACGTCTTGAGCGCCTCTATCAGGAAAGCCTGGGACAGATGCGTGAACAGATCGGTCATTGGGCCAAACAGTTTCAGCACGTGCTTGATTCTCAGGACGAACGCCGGATTCGTGAAGCGCGCAGCGAACTGACCCAGCAACTGGGCACGCTGGACAACGGCCTCTGGCAGTAAGGAGCGGCAACATGGATTGCTGGTCTGTGCTGGAACTGCCCGAAGACGCCGACGCGCGCACTATCAAACGAAGCTATGCGCGACTGCTGAAAATCTTCCGGCCCGATGAAGATCCGGAAGGCTTTCAACGCTTGCGTGAAGCCTATGAGCAAGCGCTGGGTGTTGCGCAATGGCGGGCCGAATACGCCGCCGAAGAACCTGAAGTCGCAACGGCCGACGTCGTCGAACAGCCGAATCACGCCAACCTCCAGGCGTGGTCCGATGTGCTCGACCTGCGTCCGTTGAACCTTGAAAGTCCGCCCCCTCTTCGCTCACTGAACCTTGCGCCGTCCAATCCCGCGCCCCTGCACGAACCGGTCATCGCGCCGCACGAGCTGGCAGCGCGTGCATTGCTCGACGGGCTCTCGGCGCAGAACCTGTCCGAGCGCTGGGCACAAGCGCAACAACAGCACTGCGCCCAAGCGTTTGAGAAATGGCTGCTGGCGTTGTGCTTCGATCATCCGGGTCTGCGCAATTCAATTGCCGCCTGGGCGGTCCAGCACCTCGATTGGCTCGCGCCCTGGCAAAACGTCGAAATGACCGAGTGGCAGCGAGACGCCCTCGCCAGCGGTTTGCTGCAGGATTATCGGCAGGCGCTGCAGGAATTGCTCGAAGACAAGAAAGAACGTGAGTTTCTTACCCTGCTCAAAAGTTACACCGCACAACCCTGGCTGCAGGTGTTCGATCGACGCCAGGAATGGCAGCGAATCCTTCTGCAACTGTTCAACGACACTGAATGGAGTCTGCCGCTGTTCGACCGCGTCGGACAGGTGTTTGGCTGGGACGATAAAAAAGGCATTCATCCGGAACCTGCGTCGACCTGGGAGGCACTGATCGAGCGCTGCAATCAGGAAAGCTTCTACGAAAGCCTGCGGGTCAAGGCGCAAGACAACCGGACCTGGCTCCCCGCCGACGTACAGGCCGCGCATCTGTTGATGAACCCGATGAAGCCCGGGCAACAGAAGAAAATGATCGACGGCTTTGGCCAGAACGAATGGCAGGCCTGTCATGACCTTGCGCACACCCTTAAGTGGCGTTACCCGGAATTGCGTTTGCGGTTGCCCCACGCCGATGTTTTTCACTGGCGACGTTTCCTGCCGCGCCCCATCACCGACGAAACCTGGGTGCGTGTCTGGGCGGGCATCGCACTGGCGCTGTTTTTGTTTTGTTTCCCGGCCCAGTACAAATCCCATGGCTACAGCATCAGCATCCCAATGATATTCACCTCTTTGGTATTCGCCTGCGTTCCGGTCTGGTTCCTCCGTTTCGCCATGAGCTGGTGGGTGCCGATCATCTCGCATGCCATTGTCCAGGACCTGAGGCTGACCGAAGGCCTGGTCCCCCGCCACTGGAACCCGGATACCCGCTGGCTGGTGGTGCGACATGGCGTTCCGCAAGCCGTCGTCACGCTGCTGTTCGGGCTTCTGTTGGGTTGGCCGGGCATGGCGACTTATGTCGGTTTTGGGCTGATCGGCCTTTTGCACAAGCGCCGTATCGGTCAGCTCGCCCCTGAATTGGCCGCTCGGCGTCCATGGTTGACCGCACTGCATTGGTCGCACTTCAGTCCTTTGCAGTTGGTGTTTTTGCTGGTGATGGTCGGCTTCATCTTCGTGTGCCGAATGTATTTCCCGGAGTATCACCTGACTCATTTGAGGTTCAGCTGAGCGATTACCGGCCGATCTGCTTTAGTAACTATCGCCCGCGATCAACGCGGTCCCACGCTGAAAAGGATCTGAGCATGTTCAAACTGACAGGACTTTCCCTCGCGGCGCTCACCCTGAGCGCCGCCGCCCACGCCAATGTCGATCTGAAACTGGGCAGCACCGAACGCGTCACGCGGTTGTTTGCCTACCCCAACAACTGCAACGTCGTTTGCTTCCGCAACTGGACGCTTGAGCAGACCGTCGAGCACTACCTGACCCAAAGTGTGCGGCGCGACGGCTACAGTACCGCGAAAGTGCGGGTCAAAACCGATAACGATCAGCTTTACGCCGACATCAGCGGCGTGCCAAAGAGCTATGAAAAACCGTTGGCAGCGCTGCTCAATGCCGGTGATCTGGCCTACACCGGCGCCAAAAAACTCAACGTTGATGGCAAGTGGGCTTACAGCTGGAATCTGTTCCTGCCCCTGGGCATGGCCCTGGAAAACCGCAAGAGTGTCGAACTGCTGCATTTCCCGCCGGATTACTCCCTGACCCAGGCCCAGGATTACCTGCGGTCCGCCACCACTGATCGCTGGGCCACCCTGCTGACGAACAACGGAATCCCCACCGATCAGACACCGGGCTACCAGACCATCATCGACATTGCACCGATCGCCGCGCCGGCCAGTGCTGGCAAGGATCTGGAAGGCGTCTACGACTACTTCAAGGACTACCAGACCACCATGGTCAAGGAAGTCAGCCAGAACGCCCGCGGTGCCGCGTTGCCGATGGTCGCGTTCGGCGCGCCGGTGCGTAACTGGATCAAGCAGCAATACGGGCCGACCGTTAATGTGCTGGGTCTGGCCACGATCAGCCCGAGCGCCGGATTGAAAGTGCCGGTGCTGGGCTCCAACCACCCGAGTTACATCTGGTACGCCGCCAATCCGGAAAGCTACACCGGCGACGATGCTCAGGCCCAAGCCGACGCTACGGGCCTGAAAGTCATGGGTCAGGACTTGAGTGCCGCCTGCTGGCAGGCCGGCATGGGAAGCAAACCGGGGACCGACCCTGCCGTTCAGCTGAAAAGCTGCACGCAGACGTGGCAAGTGACCCGCAAAGAAAAAACCTGCGAGCTGTTCTACACCTCGATTCGCAACCTGACGCCTGAACAAGCCGTGGCCAAGTGTGCGACAACGCCGATCCAGTCCCAGCTCAAACAGCTGCAAGCCCCGGCGCCTGCGGCGGTGATCCCTGCGCCTGCGCTGTAATCGCCCTTGCACTTTTGCGCGTGAGCGTAGGCTGACGCGCAAAAGCGCACTTTGCTCCTGTCAGTTCTGACAGTAGACCCGTCGTTTCAATTGCGAGAATCTTGAGGCATACCCTGTGTTGCAGGGCTGACAGGATCGTCAGTTTTGGAAGTCGCAACGCGCTGCCGACAAGGATCGTTATGAAACCTCACCCCCTGCACGGGACCGTTGCGAAACCTCCCGAAGAAATCTATCCCTACACAGAGCTTGCGCTGAACCTTGGATTTCCCTCCCGGGCCGACTTCGAAATTGTCAACAACGCCGATGGGGCGGCGGTGGCCGTTGCGGCCCTGCGCGATTTCCCCCGGATCAGTCGAATCTGCCGCGTGTCGGGGCATCTCCTGCCTTATCGCCATCGACATACCCGGCAACTGGCGCCTGGCATCCACGTCTATGACCCACACTTCAGCGGGCTGCTGAGGCACTCCTGCGACCCCAATGTCTTTTTCGACATGAGCGAACTGTCATTGTGGGCACTGAAGGACATTAAGAAAGGCGACAACCTGACGATGGATTACGCCGCGACCGAAGACAAACTGCTGCGCCAGTTCGCCTGTCAGTGCGGGTCACCGGAGTGCCGAGGCTGGATCACCGGCTACGATGAACAGCCGAACGCCGACGGCCAGTTGTATTACCACCACTGGCGTCGGCGCAGTCTCTGTTGAACGGCCTTACAGCGTTTCGACCGGACGCAGTCGGTACTGCGGCGGCAATTGCTCAAAACCGCTGATGGTCGTGTTCAGGCTTTTCCAGCGGCCGTCCTTGATGCCGTAGATGCAACCGTGGATCGACAGGTTCTGCCCGCGATGCCAGGCGTTTTGCACAATGCTGGTGTGGCCGACGTTGGCCACTTGCTGGATCACGTTGAGCTCGCAGAGACGGTCCACCCGTTCTTCTTCGGTCGGCAACTCGGCCAGTTCTTCGCGTTTTTCGTAGTACAGGTCACGGATCGAGCGCAGCCATCCGTCGATCAGGCCCAACTGGCGATCCTGCATCGAAGCGCGCACGCCGCCGCAGCCGTAGTGGCCAGTGACGAGGATGTGTTTGACCTTGAGCACGTCGACTGCGTACTGAATCACCGACAGGCAATTGAGGTCAGTGTGCAGCACCACGTTGGCCACATTGCGGTGGACGAACAGGTCGCCGGGCAGCATGCCAACGATCTCGTTGGCCGGCACCCGGGCGTCGGAACAGCCTATCCACAAGTATTCCGGCGTCTGTTGGCGGGCCAGCTTGGAGAAGAAGTCCGGATCTTCCTGTTTGATCGCTTCAGCCCAGCGTTCGTTGTTATCAATCAGATCTTGTAATTCGTTCATGCTGTAAAGCCTCAAGAATGATGCGCTGGTTTGACAGACAACCGCCGGTCGGGGTCACGCGTTTGATGCAAATATGGCCGGTGGAATTCTCGGGAGCCCAGTGGGTCCACCCTAGTAAGGCCCACAGTATGAGGAATTGCCATGACTGATTCACGACGTCCGTACGATGCGGTTCAACCCGAGCCCATCGACGACAACGAAGACCGTATGGGATCTATAAATGAGCTGGATTTCGACGAGGAAGAACCCGCGAAAATCGGCGACGAACTGCCGCAAAACGAGCGCGAACGGCTGATGCCTCGGGATCGCGTGCGTGAAGCAGGCATGACGGGCGCCTCGACCGATGACCATGAGTCTACCGACGATGACATGAGCCCGGAAACATTGATCCGTGAAGATGGCGCGCGGGACGCTCACGAGGCGGGTGAAGGCAATCAGGCGGATTGGGATTTGAGTATTGTCGACGAAGACGATATTGGCGGGGGCAATGGCCTGGATGAAGAGGAACTGGCGCGGCGGGACCCGATGGATGGTAATCGTTAATCGTTGATGTCAGTCAGGAAGCCTTCGCGGGCAAGTCGGATCGCCGCACCGCTCGCTCCTACAGGATTGGTGACGTGCCCACTAATCCTGTAGGAGCGAGCGGTGCGGCGATCCGACTTGCCCGCGAAGCTTTTAAAAAGGCTCAGTCGACCAACGTGCAGGCCATGACCACAGCATCTTCCCGCCCACCCACCGCCGGGTAGTAATCCCGACGCCGCCCGATCTCGTTAAACCCATACCGCTCATACAACCGAAACGCGCCACGGTTACTGTCGCGCACTTCCAGGAAACACTCCCGCGCCTTGCTGCCATACGCCCGGGACATCAGATGCTCCAGCAGCGTCAAACCTAGGCCACGGCCCTGATTCTCCGGTTTGACGGTGATGTTCAGCAGATGCGCCTCATCAAGAATGATCTGCACCACACCATGACCGACCTGTTGCGAACCTTCGAACATCAGCCAGATCTGGTACTTGCCCAGCCCATCCAGAAAAATCCCGCGGGTCCAGGGATGGCTGTACGCCGCGTATTCGATTTTCAGTACAGCGTCGAGGTCCGCCTCGGTCATCGGGCGGAACGATAAAGCGTCACTCATTCGATTCATTCCAGCGCGCCATCAGCCGACGCATGGCTTGCCAGACATCAGCCTTACGCTGTGGCTCTTCCATTAATAATTCCAGACCCGGCAGGGCCCAGACCGGGCCCAGGCCTTCGACCTGGAGTTCACGGTTGAAGGATTCGGCATTCGCCTCACCGGCGAAACGCACCGCCGGCAAGCCGATCAGCCACACGCAGACGCACGGGGCGTCTTCCAGTCGGGCCGAAAGGAACCCTTGCACGAAGTCCCGAGCGGCTTCCGGGCCTTGATCCATGTTGCCCCGGACCAACAGCGGCCAGCGCACCGGCTCGCCGATGATCTGCGGGCTGTCCGGCAGACCGGCGGCGCGCAGCATGTCCTTGAGCAGCAGATAGGCCGGATCTCGGGTCTGGAACGCTTCGCCTGTGGGTAACTCGACCAACAGCAGGCAACGACCGGCGCGCAGCAATTGCAGGGAGAAACGCGGCGGCGGCACAACCGGCGCCTTGGCCACGACCGGCGCGGCCTCTTCTTCGACCTTGGCGTTCGTGCGCGTGCTGGCCAACGAGGGGCGCGGCACCTCGATCTTGACCCGCTCCATCGGCGCTACAACCGGCGCAGCGGCAGCTTTGGCGGCAGGCTCAGGCGTAGAGGCCGGCACCACCGGCGCGACGACCAGCGGCTCCGGTATTTCCAGCAGCTCGGGCCGCGAGGGCGCGGCAAAGGGCAATTCGGTGCGCGGCAGCCAGTTGACCACCTGCATGGCGGTCAAATAGGCGCGGCGACGGGACTCGATTAGCAAAGGTCGGCCACTTGTGGATAACTAAAGTGCGCTGATTCTACCGCCCTTCGCTCAAGATCGCCCGCGCTTGATCGATACTCTTTCCCTTAGAAACAGCTACAGCCCGTCCCGAGAGTGAATCGCATCGGCCCCGATGCAGTACAATCGCGGCTTTTAATCGCCAACCAGCCGGCCATTCCGATGATCGAACCCAAGCGCGTCTTGCGCGCCCTCGCTGAACACTGGGCACTTCTGGAGCCACTGTGCGAGCACTTCGACCAGGGCACCTTGAGCCTCAACGAACTGCGTTCACAGTTGGCCGCCCAGCAACTCGACAGTACGCCGCAGGACATCACCAGCCTGCTGGACGTGTGGATCCGCCTCGACATTCTGGTTCCCGTGGCGAAAAGCCCGAACCGTTTCGAGCTCAACGCGCAGATTCACGACTTCCTCGCTTACCTGCGCCGTGAGCACCGTCTGGGCCTGTGCCTGGAGATCGAAGCTTATTTGCGCCACCTCGAACGTCTGGCCGGTTACATCCAGGACGCCTTCGACATCCGCGACGGCCACGATCTTGCGCGTCAATTGCGCCTGCTCGACATGCGCGTGCGCGATGTTCTGAAGAAACTCGCCAACGACGAACAGGCCCTGGTGGCCGTCGCCGAACGCGCCAAGACCAGCGACCGGCAGATCCCGCTGCGGCAGCGTTACGCTGAAGTACTGGCGACCTGGGACGAATACGTCGAGCCGATGATTCAGCTGGTGAACGCCGACGGCGCCTTCGAGCAAGGCGTGCGCAAGGTCGAAAACGTTTTGCTGAAAATGCTCACCGAACAACAGCGCCTCGGCCATCTGGTCGACGACGACATGCTGCTGCGCACTCACGCGCGCATCCTCGAAATGCAGACCAGCGCCCAGCTGACCCTACGTCATGCCCGCGAACTGCTGCTGCCGTTGCGTGAAGAAGCCCGACGCCATAACGCCGTGACCCGTGGCGCGGCGCTGGCCTTGTCGGCCATCCGTCGCAAAGGCATCGATGCGGTGCCGCAAGCCGCGATGCCGATGTTCACCCGGCCGCAAAGCACCTTCCTCGGCAGCGCCAGTCAGGTCGAAGCCTACGTGTACGCACTGGCTCGTTTCGAGCCGAAACCGGCGCGCTTCCCCAAGGCCCACAAGACGCAGAAAGGCGAAGCACCGCGCGCGCCACGCACCGTTCGCGAAATGCTCGAACGCTGCGAAGACGCCCTACCGATGCCGGACCTGATGACCTGGTTGCTGGAGCAGGAACCGGACGGCGCGACCGACGAATTGCTTTACTGGTTCTCGCGCCTGTCGCGGGAAAAACGCTTCAAACGCGAGCGTCTGGAACGCCGCGATTACCACACTCACGAGCACCAGGTCAGCCTGCGCTCCTTCGCCCTGCTCTCGGCCCGCGACACCGCCGCCGAGGATTCTGCGAGCATCCCCCATGCATCTTGATCTATCCGAACTGTCCCAGTTGGCACCGATCTTTCGCGAGCTGTTCAAGGGTTACCACGTCAGCCGCCGCGATCCGGAGCTGTACGCGCAACTGTCGAACTTTCAGGACCAGTACCGCACGCTGTTCAGGGCGCTGGGCTATGAGTTGGTCTGCGACACCCGTGGTTTCTACTACTTTGTGCCGGACCTCGCTGCGGCGGCGGTGAACAAGACTGCGCAACGCCTGGCGCTGTTCACCTTTATCCTCGTCGAGCATCTGGCCGACCAGGGCCGCGACCCGGTCGCCGTGCTTGACGGCGGCAGCCTCGGTCGCGATGAATTGCCGTCGTTGCTGGAAAAGTACCGCGACCTGTTCATCCAGGCCGAAGTGCAGACCGTCGAAGAACTCGAAGAAAAAATCATGCGCCGCATGACTCAGCTCGGTTTTGCCGGCGAAGAAAACGGCATCTACCGTTTCCTACCGCCGATGCACCGCTTCCTTGATGTCTGCCTGTCGGTTCAGCAGGACCGCGATCTGGCGGCCAGCCTGCACAGCGTCTTGCCGCTGCCGGTTCCGGTGCTGATTGATGACGACAGCGATGAAAAACTGCTGCAAACCGATGACCCGCTGGATCTAAGCGACTTCGAAGAAGAAAGCGAAGAAGACGCCATGGCCCGCGCCATTGCCGAAGAACAGGAGACCGACGCATGAGCAAGGAACGCTACGGCATTCGCCGCTTTGCCCTTTTGAACACCGCCGGTTACAGCCTTGGCCTGTTTCCGCTGGAAGAACCGCTGTCGGTTTACGGCGCGAACAACCTCGGTAAATCCGCGTCGATCAACGCCTTGCAGTTCCCGATTCTGGCGCGCATGTCGGACATGAGTTTCGGCAAGTACAGCCTGGAACAATCCCGACGCTTCTACTTCGCTTCGGACACCAGTTACATCTTGGTCGAAGTCTCGCTGCCCCACGGTCCGCACGTGATCGGCGTGGTCGGTCGCGGCCCGGGCGGTGGTTTCGGTCACCAGTTCTTTGCCTATGCCGGCAAGCTGGATCTGGCGCATTACCAGAAGAACGACACCTGCCTGCGCCAGAAAGAGCTGTTCACCAACCTTGAGCGCGAAGGCCTGAAAGCCTACGAACTGAAGCCGGATGAACTGCGTCGTTTGCTGGTCGGCGGTCACACCTCGATCCCGCTGGACCTGACGCTGATCCCGTTGCGCTCCACCAGCGAGCAGAGCCTGAAGACCTTCCGCGCACTGTTCATCAATCTGCTGCACATGCGTGAAATCACCGCGGCCAAGCTCAAGCAGCTGTTTCTCGACGCCTTCGAACACAGCCTGCGTTCCGGCAGTGTCGATTACATCGCCGCGTGCGAAGAAGCATTCCGTGATGTACGACGCATGGAGCAGGACTACAACTCGCTGGTCACCGCCGGCCCGTTGGTTGAAGCCCTCGCGGCAGGCGTGACCCAGCGCAATATTCTGCGCGGCAAACTGCACCGGATCTCGCCGCTGCTCGATTCGTTGCTCGGCACCTGGTCGGACTACGCCAGTGCGCGCAAGGAAGAGTTGACGATTCAGGCCGAGCACTACCGCAACGAGCAAGACGCGCTGCAAAACGATCAGCGCGGCGGCACTCAGGAGCTGATGCGTCTGGAGCGGGAAATCACCGGCATCCAGCGCTGGCTCGGCGAGTTGTCGGTGCTCAAGCATCGTTTCGCTTTGGTCACTGACGTCAAAGTGCTGGAGCAGCAACTGCTGGCGGCCAAGGACGCGCACGATGAACTGGCCGGTGCGCTGGCCCAGTCGCGGCAGTTCAGTGCCGAAGACCTGGAAGAACGTCTGCGGGATCTGGAAAAACGCCTGAAGTCGGTGAAGCAGCAACTCGATCACGCCGACAACAACAGCTACGCCCGTCTGCGCGAAGAGTTCTCGCAACAGGACGTCGAGCGCCTGATGCGCCTGTTCAACAGCGCGCTGTTCAGCCTGCCGCTGGGTGAGCACGGCATTACGCTGGACGAAGAAGGCAAGTGGGTCAAATCTTTGGAGCTGATCCTCGATGGCTTCAAAGGTGAGCGTTTCGACGTGCCGGGTCTGTCCATCGACATCTCGCACATCGAGCCTCCAGCGCTGCAAGCCCTGGCTGACCGCGCCGCATTGCGCGATCAGAAAGAGCGTCTGGAAAAAGAACTCAAGCAACTGAAAACCCAAGCGGCCGTGGTCGCCGACCGCGCCGCGAGCAAGACCCAGACCGAAGCGCTGTATCAGCAAGTACTGGACGCGCAGAAAGCCCTGGAAGATTTCCGTCGCGCGCAAACCCTGAGCGCCGAGGAAGACGACAAGCTTGAGCAATTGGCGCAGATGGAGGCGGCTCAGGAAGAGTTGAAGCGTTCCAGCGACGCCTTCACCGAACGCGTCCAGCAACTGTCGGCCAAGCTGCAACTGGTTGGCCGGCAGATCGGCGACATGGAAGCCAAGCAACGCACCCTCGACGACGCCCTGCGCCGTCGCCAGTTGCTGCCGGCTGACATGCCGTTCGGCACGCCATTCATGGACCCGATCGACGATTCCATGGACAACCTCCTGCCGCTGCTCAACGACTATCAGGACAGCTGGCAGGGTTTGCAGCGCAGCGATGGCCAGATCGAGGCGCTGTATGCTCAGGTCCGCCTCAAGGGCGTGGCCAAGTTCGACAGCGAAGACGATATGGAGCGTCGCCTGCAACTGCTGATCAACGCGTATGCGCACCGCACCGACGAAGCCCTGACCCTTGGCAAGGCGCGTCGTGCGGCGGTCACCGACATCGCCCGGACCCTGCGTAACATCCGCAGCGACTACGACAGCCTTGAGCATCAATTGGCGCTGTTCAACCGTGAGATCAACAAGCGTCAGGTCTCCAACCTGCAAAGTTTCCGCATCGTGCTCGCACCGAACAAGGAAGCGCTTAAGCACATCGACCAGATCATCCACAGCGCCGGCCAGTACGAAGAAGGCGAAACCCTCTCCGTGTTCGACCTGAGCCAAAGCGCCGATCAGGACAACAAGAACGAAGAAGCCAAGGAATACCTGGCGCGGCTGGTAGCGGCGAACCACAACCAGCTCGGCCTCAAGGACTTGTTCGAACTGGCGTTCGAGATCACTAAGGTCAACGGTCAACCGGTGATCCACACCGACATCGACGGCGCAGCCTCCAACGGCACGACGATGACGATCAAGGCGCTGACCAACATGTACTTGTTGCTGCACTTGATGGACCGCGACCAGGCCGGTCGCGTGCGCCTGCCGTACTACCTCGACGAGGCGGCGGACATCGACGAGAAGAACCAGGCTGCGTTGCTGGAAACCAGCCTGCAACTGGGCTTCGTGCCGATCCTGGCGAGTGTGAAGCCGCAGGTCTGCGCCAGTGTGGCGATTGACCTGGAAGGTGGCAGCGGGCCGAACGGTATCTACATCGACGAGGCGGACTGGAAGTACATCCGTCGTCACGATGAGGTGAAGGCTGTGGTTAACATTGAAGCGGATGAGCCGGAGCTGGATGCGGTTTGATTTGACTTAATCCAGGGCAATAAAAAAGGCCGCGATCCAAATGGATCGCGGCCTTTTTATTGGGTGTTTTTTTTTGAAGTTTGCATTGAGTTTGAGGGCCTCTTCGCGAGCAAGCCCGCTCCCACATAGGTTCTGCGCCGTGCACAAATCCAGTGTGGGAGCGGGCTTGCTCGCGAAGGCGTCATCACAGACGCCCAATCAACTTCCCGCTATTTACCGAGCGATATCTTCGGCGCCCAAGTCAGCCACTCATCCTCAAACTTGTCGAACAGCGGGAAGGTTTGCTCAGGCCGCGCCGGGCTGCCCATGCGATCACCGTCCGGCGTAGCGAAGGCGATGCCGCCCTGTATCAGTGTTTCCAGGGATTCAGTGCGTACCGTCGCGCCTTTGAACAAGCCGTAGTCGAAACCAAAACCGCTGGTGTTCCAGAAACGCGTGCCGCTGCGCACCAATGGCGCGTACTTCGGCTCGATCAGAATGTGGACCAGCACACGATCAGCGGTCTGGCCCAATTCATAACCCGTCACTTTGCCCACGGTGACCTCGCGATACGTCACCGGCACTCCGGTCTTCAGCGAACCACGACGAGCAGCGCTCAGGACCAGACTCAAACCGGCTTCTTGCTTGGCCGACTCCGGAGGGGTGGCCAGGGCGACGAAGTTCTTCTGCGGACCAAGGTTCTTCGGTGCCGGCTGCACTTCGATGTATTGGCCGGTGACCAGCGTTTCGAGGTTCGAGGTCTTGATCAGACCCAGCTCGGGTTTGACCACCCAGAACTGACTGCCGACCCGGGCAATACGCTCCGGAACTTCGGTGATTCGTGCGGTGAGCATTACCGATTGCAGGTCATCACTGAGGTCGACGTCTTCGATCTTGCCGACATCCAGGCCTTTGAATCTCACGGGGGTGCCGCTGCGCAAGCCATCGGCACGGTCAACCTTGATCGTAACCACGGTGCCTTTCTGATTGGCCTCCTCATGGTTGGCGAACAGGCGGAAACGTGGGATGCGCTTCTGCAGCGACGCTTTGGCTTGCGGGGTTTCAAAGGCGATACCACCGGCCATCAGGCTTTGCAGCGACTCGCTTTTGACCTGTATTCCGCCGGTCAGTCCGCCCGTGAGCGTAATGCCGCTGGCATTCCAGAAGCGTGTCGACGCATTGACCAGACCTTCGTATTCCTTCTCGATGTGGACACCGATCACCAGTTGCTTCTTGGTCTTGGAGAACTGATAGCTCTGGACCGAACCGACCTTGACCTGCTTGTAGAGAATCGGGCTGCCGACTTCCAGTGAACCCAGGTTTTCGGTGAACAACACCAGGTGCAGACCGGGCGAACGCAGATCCAGCGGCGGCGCCTTGGGCCTGGCCACAAATTCACGTTGCGGCGCGGCCCCTTTGTCGCCCGGTCGCACGGCGATGTAGTTACCTTTAACCAACGCTTCCAGTCCGGTGATGCCGGCGAGCGAAATCGACGGTTTGACCACCCAGAACTGCGTGCCTTCGACCAGATAATCTTCGGCCAGTGGATCAAGGGTCAATTCGGCTGTGGCGGCATTCAGGTCCGCATCAACCTTCAGCGCTTTCAGGTTGCCGACCTGAATGCCTTTGTACATAACTGGCGTGCGGCCGGCCTGCAGGCCTTCGAAATCGCTCAGTTTGACCTTGATCCGGATTCCGGCAGCGGCTGCGTCGAAGTCCTCGTACAGACGGAACGGCAGGCTCGGATCAGTGGGCGGACTGTCCTTGCGGTTCTCCGGCGTGGCGAACGCGATACCACCAGCGACGATGCTGGCAAGGGATTCGCTGCGTACTTTCACACCGGACAGGTTGGCGTCGATGCTGATGCCGCTGGCGTTCCAGAAACGTGTGTGTTTGCGCACCAGATTGGCGTAGGTCGGCTCGATGAAGACTTTGAGTTCGACAGTGCTTTGGTCTTGCGACAGCAAGTAGCTTTTGACCTGGCCGACTTTGATCTGCTTATAGAACACCGGGCTACCGCGATTCAGCGACCCGAGTCGATCAGCCTTTATCGTCAGGTGCAGACCGGGTTGAGCGTCCGACAGTGGGGGCTCTTCGGCCAGTGCCTTGAACTTGCGAGTGGGTTCGCCTTCGCCAGGGCTGACGGCTACATAGTTACCCGACACGAGGGTTTCCAGCCCGGTGATACCGGCCAGAGTCACGCTCGGTTTGACCAGCCAGAAGCGCGTGCTGGTCTTGAGGTATTGCTCAACGTCCTTGTTCATCTCAATGGTGGCGATCACGCCTTTTGAGCTGCCTTCGTCATCGAGCTTGAGGGTTTTCACCTTGCCGACAGACATGCCTTTGTAGACCACTTCAGTCTTGTTGGCCTGAATGCCTTCACCGCTTTCGAAACGCACCTGAATCTCGATGCCGGTTTCGCTGTAGGCACGCCAGCCGAGCCAGCCACCGATGATCAGGGCAATCAGGGGCAACACCCAGATGGCAGACCAGTTCGAGGCCGGTCGGGTCTTAGCTGTAGGCAAATCAGTCATGGTCGTCGTCCGACTCCGTGTTATCCCAAATCAGTCGGGGATCGAAAGTAACTGCGGCAAGCATCGTCAGAATCACCACACTGGCGAAAGCGATGGCGCCAAGATTGGCTTCGACGCTGGCAAGCCGTCCGAAATTCACGACCGCCACCAGGATGGCGATCACAAAGATGTCCAGCATCGACCAGCGGCCGATGAACTCGATAAAGCGGTACATCCAGATTCGTTGGCGTGCAGAGAGTGGCTGGCGGCGTTGTACTGAAAACAGCAGCAGCGCGATGCCCACGAGCTTGAACGTTGGTACCACGATACTGGCGATAAAAACCACGGCAGCGATGGGTATCATGCCGTGCTGAACCAGTTGGATAACACCGGACATGATGGTGCTCGGATCGCCTTGCCCCAGTGAGCTGACGGTCATGATCGGCAGTACGTTGGCCGGGATGTACAGAATCGCTGCGGTGACCAGCAACGCCCAGGTACGCACCAGACTGTTTGGGCGACGGGCGTGCACCAGCGCACCGCAACGGGTGCAGGTCTGCTCGTCAGTGTCAGCTTCCTGCTTGTTCAATTCATGACATTCGGTACAAATCAGAATGCCTGCATCAATCGCCCGCATGGGCATCCTCTCCTGACAAAGCCTGCCAGATCTGATGAGGTGACATCACAACCTCCAACCAGACCTGGACCAACAACAAACTGATAAAGCATGCCAAACCAAGACCTACGGTAATGGCTGCCATATCTGCCAGTTTTACGATCGCCACCAGTACGCCCATGAGGTAAACCTCGAGCATTCCCCAGTCGCGTAGATGGTGATAAATACGGTAGAGCAGCAAGCCATAGCTACGTCCGATATCAAAGCGGATGCTCAACAGCACGGCCAACTGGCAGAGCAGCTTGAGCAGCGGAATTCCCATGCTGCACAGGAACACAATCACCGAGACGCCTTGCATGCCGGTATCGAACAGACCGACAACGCCGGTCCAGACAGTGTCTCGCGACGATTGCCCGAGTAGATTGAGCTGCATGATGGGTAAAAAGTTCGCCGGGATATACAACAACAGAGCGGCGATGACCAATGCGAGACTGCGCTGCACCACGTTGTGCCGATGGGCATAGAGCTCGTAACCGCAGCGCGGACACAGGGCTTTCTCGCCATGGGCGAGTTCGGGCTTGCGCATCAGCAAGTCACACTCATGGCACGCCACCAAATCGTCCAGCGGTAATTCTGACAGCCCAGGGGCGTCAACCGGATCTGGCATAAGGGCTCTGGCTCCGAAAAAGTTGGACCTATTTTAGTGTCATGAGTCGAAAATAACTGTGCAAATTTGTGTTGTAACTGTAGGAACACTTTCTTGCGGGAAAAACAAAACCCCAACTGCTTTCGCAATTGGGGTTTCGGAATTTAATCTTGACGATGACCTACTCTCACATGGGGAAACCCCACACTACCATCGGCGATGCATCGTTTCACTGCTGAGTTCGGGATGGGATCAGGTGGTTCCAATGCTCTATGGTCGTCAAGAAATTCGGTAGCCAGGTCGTGGGCCTTTTCAGGTTCACGCTCCAGCGAATGGGTATGCGATAGTTTGGTGTTTTGTGAGTATCTCGAACTTTCGGTTCGTTTCGTCTTCACACACCGCAATCTGGCTTTTACGCTCAAATTGCTTGGGTGTTATATGGTCAAGCCTCACGGGCAATTAGTATTGGTTAGCTCAACGCCTCACAGCGCTTACACACCCAACCTATCAACGTCGTAGTCTTCGACGGCCCTTCAGGGGACTCAAGGTCCCAGTGAGATCTCATCTTGAGGCTAGTTTCCCGCTTAGATGCTTTCAGCGGTTATCTATTCCGAACATAGCTACCCGGCAATGCCACTGGCGTGACAACCGGAACACCAGAGGTTCGTCCACTCCGGTCCTCTCGTACTAGGAGCAGCCCCTCTCAAATCTCAAACGTCCACGGCAGATAGGGACCGAACTGTCTCACGACGTTCTAAACCCAGCTCGCGTACCACTTTAAATGGCGAACAGCCATACCCTTGGGACCGGCTTCAGCCCCAGGATGTGATGAGCCGACATCGAGGTGCCAAACACCGCCGTCGATATGAACTCTTGGGCGGTATCAGCCTGTTATCCCCGGAGTACCTTTTATCCGTTGAGCGATGGCCCTTCCATACAGAACCACCGGATCACTAAGACCTACTTTCGTACCTGCTCGACGTGTCTGTCTCGCAGTCAAGCGCGCTTTTGCCTTTATACTCTACGACCGATTTCCGACCGGTCTGAGCGCACCTTCGTACTCCTCCGTTACTCTTTAGGAGGAGACCGCCCCAGTCAAACTACCCACCATACACTGTCCTCGATCCGGATAACGGACCTGAGTTAGAACCTCAAAGTTGCCAGGGTGGTATTTCAAGGTTGGCTCCACGCGAACTGGCGTCCACGCTTCAAAGCCTCCCACCTATCCTACACAAGCAAATTCAAAGTCCAGTGCAAAGCTATAGTAAAGGTTCACGGGGTCTTTCCGTCTAGCCGCGGATACACTGCATCTTCACAGCGATTTCAATTTCACTGAGTCTCGGGTGGAGACAGCGCCGCCATCGTTACGCCATTCGTGCAGGTCGGAACTTACCCGACAAGGAATTTCGCTACCTTAGGACCGTTATAGTTACGGCCGCCGTTTACCGGGGCTTCGATCAAGAGCTTCGCGTTAGCTAACCCCATCAATTAACCTTCCGGCACCGGGCAGGCGTCACACCCTATACGTCCACTTTCGTGTTTGCAGAGTGCTGTGTTTTTAATAAACAGTCGCAGCGGCCTGGTATCTTCGACCGGCATGGGCTTACGCAGTAAATGCTTCACCCTCACCGGCGCACCTTCTCCCGAAGTTACGGTGCCATTTTGCCTAGTTCCTTCACCCGAGTTCTCTCAAGCGCCTTGGTATTCTCTACCCAACCACCTGTGTCGGTTTGGGGTACGGTTCCTGGTTACCTGAAGCTTAGAAGCTTTTCTTGGAAGCATGGCATCAACCACTTCGTGTTCTAAAAGAACACTCGTCATCAGCTCTCGGCCTTAGAATCCCGGATTTACCTAAGATTCCAGCCTACCACCTTAAACTTGGACAACCAACGCCAAGCTGGCCTAGCCTTCTCCGTCCCTCCATCGCAATAACCAGAAGTACAGGAATATTAACCTGTTTTCCATCGACTACGCTTTTCAGCCTCGCCTTAGGGACCGACTAACCCTGCGTCGATTAACGTTGCGCAGGAAACCTTGGTCTTTCGGCGTGGGTGTTTTTCACACCCATTGTCGTTACTCATGTCAGCATTCGCACTTCTGATACCTCCAGCAAGCTTCTCAACTCACCTTCACAGGCTTACAGAACGCTCCTCTACCGCATCACCTAAGTGATACCCGTAGCTTCGGTGTATGGTTTGAGCCCCGTTACATCTTCCGCGCAGGCCGACTCGACTAGTGAGCTATTACGCTTTCTTTAAAGGGTGGCTGCTTCTAAGCCAACCTCCTAGCTGTCTAAGCCTTCCCACATCGTTTCCCACTTAACCATAACTTTGGGACCTTAGCTGACGGTCTGGGTTGTTTCCCTTTTCACGACGGACGTTAGCACCCGCCGTGTGTCTCCCATGCTCGGCACTTGTAGGTATTCGGAGTTTGCATCGGTTTGGTAAGTCGGGATGACCCCCTAGCCGAAACAGTGCTCTACCCCCTACAGTGATACATGAGGCGCTACCTAAATAGCTTTCGAGGAGAACCAGCTATCTCCGAGCTTGATTAGCCTTTCACTCCGATCCACAGGTCATCCGCTAACTTTTCAACGGTAGTCGGTTCGGTCCTCCAGTTAGTGTTACCCAACCTTCAACCTGCCCATGGATAGATCGCCCGGTTTCGGGTCTATTCCCAGCGACTAGACGCCCTATTAAGACTCGCTTTCGCTACGCCTCCCCTATTCGGTTAAGCTCGCCACTGAAAATAAGTCGCTGACCCATTATACAAAAGGTACGCAGTCACCCAACAAAGTGGGCTCCCACTGCTTGTACGCATACGGTTTCAGGATCTATTTCACTCCCCTCTCCGGGGTTCTTTTCGCCTTTCCCTCACGGTACTAGTTCACTATCGGTCAGTCAGTAGTATTTAGCCTTGGAGGATGGTCCCCCCATATTCAGACAAAGTTTCTCGTGCTCCGTCCTACTCGATTTCATGACTAAGAGATTTTCGCGTACAGGGCTATCACCCACTATGGCCGCACTTTCCAGAGCGTTCCGCTAATCTCAAAGCCACTTAAGGGCTAGTCCCCGTTCGCTCGCCACTACTAAGGGAATCTCGGTTGATTTCTTTTCCTCAGGGTACTTAGATGTTTCAGTTCCCCTGGTTCGCCTCTTAAGCCTATGTATTCAGCTTAAGATAACCATCTTATGATGGCTGGGTTCCCCCATTCAGACATCTCCGGATCAAAGTCTGTTTGCCGACTCCCCGAAGCTTTTCGCAGGCTACCACGTCTTTCATCGCCTCTGACTGCCAAGGCATCCACCGTATGCGCTTCTTCACTTGACCATATAACCCCAAGCAATCTGGTTATACTGTGAAGACGACATTCGCCGAAAATTCGATAATACTCAATTAAGAGCAACTCACAAATTTTACCTTAGCCTGTAACAACACCAGTGAAAGTGTTGTCCAGTCTATCTTTCTATCACATACCCAAATTTTTAAAGAACGATCTAATCAAAGACTAGAAATCAACATTCATCACCGTCTTGGTGGAATGCTCATTTCTAAGCTTTCAACAAACAGAAGCAGTTAGTGGTGGAGCCAAACGGGATCGAACCGTTGACCTCCTGCGTGCAAGGCAGGCGCTCTCCCAGCTGAGCTATGGCCCCGTATTTCTACAGGCGTTTCCCACACAAAATTGGTGGGTCTGGGCAGATTCGAACTGCCGACCTCACCCTTATCAGGGGTGCGCTCTAACCAACTGAGCTACAGACCCAATTTCGGGCTGCTTCTTATCGTCTTCTTCAATGAATCAAGCAATTCGTGTGGGAACTTATGGAGCAGCTGATGTCGTCGATTAAGGAGGTGATCCAGCCGCAGGTTCCCCTACGGCTACCTTGTTACGACTTCACCCCAGTCATGAATCACACCGTGGTAACCGTCCTCCCGAAGGTTAGACTAGCTACTTCTGGTGCAACCCACTCCCATGGTGTGACGGGCGGTGTGTACAAGGCCCGGGAACGTATTCACCGCGACATTCTGATTCGCGATTACTAGCGATTCCGACTTCACGCAGTCGAGTTGCAGACTGCGATCCGGACTACGATCGGTTTTCTGGGATTAGCTCCACCTCGCGGCTTGGCAACCCTCTGTACCGACCATTGTAGCACGTGTGTAGCCCAGGCCGTAAGGGCCATGATGACTTGACGTCATCCCCACCTTCCTCCGGTTTGTCACCGGCAGTCTCCTTAGAGTGCCCACCATTACGTGCTGGTAACTAAGGACAAGGGTTGCGCTCGTTACGGGACTTAACCCAACATCTCACGACACGAGCTGACGACAGCCATGCAGCACCTGTCTCAATGTTCCCGAAGGCACCAATCCATCTCTGGAAAGTTCATTGGATGTCAAGGCCTGGTAAGGTTCTTCGCGTTGCTTCGAATTAAACCACATGCTCCACCGCTTGTGCGGGCCCCCGTCAATTCATTTGAGTTTTAACCTTGCGGCCGTACTCCCCAGGCGGTCAACTTAATGCGTTAGCTGCGCCACTAAGAGCTCAAGGCTCCCAACGGCTAGTTGACATCGTTTACGGCGTGGACTACCAGGGTATCTAATCCTGTTTGCTCCCCACGCTTTCGCACCTCAGTGTCAGTATCAGTCCAGGTGGTCGCCTTCGCCACTGGTGTTCCTTCCTATATCTACGCATTTCACCGCTACACAGGAAATTCCACCACCCTCTACCATACTCTAGCTTGTCAGTTTTGAATGCAGTTCCCAGGTTGAGCCCGGGGATTTCACATCCAACTTAACAAACCACCTACGCGCGCTTTACGCCCAGTAATTCCGATTAACGCTTGCACCCTCTGTATTACCGCGGCTGCTGGCACAGAGTTAGCCGGTGCTTATTCTGTCGGTAACGTCAAAACACTAACGTATTAGGTTAATGCCCTTCCTCCCAACTTAAAGTGCTTTACAATCCGAAGACCTTCTTCACACACGCGGCATGGCTGGATCAGGCTTTCGCCCATTGTCCAATATTCCCCACTGCTGCCTCCCGTAGGAGTCTGGACCGTGTCTCAGTTCCAGTGTGACTGATCATCCTCTCAGACCAGTTACGGATCGTCGCCTTGGTGAGCCATTACCTCACCAACTAGCTAATCCGACCTAGGCTCATCTGATAGCGCAAGGCCCGAAGGTCCCCTGCTTTCTCCCGTAGGACGTATGCGGTATTAGCGTCCGTTTCCGAGCGTTATCCCCCACTACCAGGCAGATTCCTAGGCATTACTCACCCGTCCGCCGCTCGCCACCAGGTACAAGTACCCGTGCTGCCGCTCGACTTGCATGTGTTAGGCCTGCCGCCAGCGTTCAATCTGAGCCATGATCAAACTCTTCAGTTCAAACATCTTTGGGTTTTTAAGAAACCCTAAACTTGGCTCAGCAATCGTTGGTTACATCTTTGATTTCTCGCGGAGTAACTTGTGATGCTGATAATCTTGTTGACTACCAGTCTGACTCCACAAGCACCCACACGAATTGCTTGATTCAGTTGTTAAAGAGCGGTTGGTTAAGATCTTTCGTCTCAACCGAGGCGCGCATTCTACAGCAGCCTCTGTTGCTGTCAAGCGGTTATTTTCAGAAGTTTTCAAAGTTTCCTTTGCAACTTCAACCACTTGCGCTTCCGATCTCTCGTTAGCGGGAGGCGAATTCTACAGCGTTACTCGCTGCTGTCAACACCTCTTTTACACCGCTTTCGACCGAGAAGATCGAACCGTCAATCAAGCCAAACCCACCTGCTTGATCAACTCCTTCTGCGCTTCGATAACCTGAAGCAACTCGCTGTCGAAAACTGCGTAACTCTTTGTTTACCAAGGAGTTTTCCGTTTCGACTGCGCCGGAAGTGGGGCGAATTATAGACTTCCAGAATCTGCCGTCAACCCCTAATTACGCTTTTCTTGCAGAAGGTGCCTTTTTAGCTATTAAACGCGGGATTCGACGGGCAACCGGGGGAATGCGCAGCACTAATAGGAACGCCCCGATAGAGGCATAGATAGCCCACTCCTTCAGATCGGCACGAACGATCCACAACATATGCAGCAATCCAAGCCCGAGAATGACGTACACCAGACGATGCAGCTTCTTCCAGCGAACACCCAGGCGTCGCTGACTATAACGATTGGAGGTCACCGCCAATGCCAACAGACCAAGAAACCCCAACGTGCCGACAATAATGTACGGCCGCTTGCGCAACTCGACACCCAGCTGCGACCAATCAAACCCAAGAATGAACGCCGTATAGCCGCTCAAATGCAGAACCACATAAGCGAAACACCACAAACCCAGCTGTCGCCGTACGGCAATCCACCCCGCCCAACCGGTGAGTTTCTGCAAAGGCGTCATGCTTAACGTTATTAGTAGCAGGACAAGCGTCCCCAGCCCTAGCCGATCAACCAGCACCTTGCCCGGATCTGGACCCAACACATCCTGCCAGGCCTGATACAACCAAAACAGCGGCCACACCGCTGCAGCTATAAAGACGCCAATTCGCCAAAACGGATAGCGCATCAGTAGTTCTTCCGCAGATCGAGCCCTGTATAGAGAGAGGCAACTTCATCCGAGTAGCCGTTGAACATTTGCGTGTCCCGAACATTCGGCTTGAACAGACCGCTCGGCAAACGACGCTCCCGCGCCTGGGTCCAGCGCGGATGATCAACCGTAGGATTCACGTTCGCGTAGAAACCATACTCATCCGCGGCAATACTCTGCCAGGTGGTTTTCGGCTGTTCGCTGACCAGACTGATTCGCACGATGGATTTGACGCTCTTGAAGCCGTACTTCCAAGGCACCACCAAACGTAGCGGCGCTCCGTTCTGATTCGGCAGTTCGCGCCCATACATGCCCACCGCAAGAATGGCCAACGGATTCATCGCTTCGTCCAGGCGCAAACCCTCTACATAGGGCCACTCGATCAAGGCAAAACCGGATCGCTGTCCCGGCATGCTTTTCGGATCCTGCAGCGTTTCGAACCGGATGAACTTAGCCTTCGACGTCGGCTCGACCTCCTTCAGCAAAGCCGAAAGGGGAAAACCGATCCAGGGAATGACCATCGACCAAGCCTCAACACAGCGAAGACGGTAGATCCGCTCCTCCAACTGATAAGGCTTCATGAAGTCTTCCAGCGCATACCGCCCCGGCTTGCCTACCTCCCCGTCCACCACCACGGTCCAAGGCTCAGTCTTCAACGAACCGGCATTGGCAGCAGGGTCGCCTTTATCAGTGCCGAACTCATAGAAGTTGTTGTAGTGGGTCGCATCCTTGAAGGGCGTGATCGCCTCATCCTTGACGTTGACCGCCCCCCACTTAGTAGAAGGAAGCTTTTCGGCAAACCAGGAAGGTGCCTTGCCAGGCTCGACATCGGCGTAACGAGCGGCTTCGTCAGCACTGGCCCACCGCGGCAGACTGCTCACAGCCAGACCGGCAACGGCAGCACCCAATAGATTGCGTCGAGAAAGATAGAAGGCTTCAGGCGTGACGTCCGACTCATGGCAGTCAGACGCTTTGGGGACTTTGATCAGCATGGCAACTCCGCAGCATTGGAGGACAGATGCACCAATAGACTGCGGAGTATGAGGGAAATTACATCACTCGGCGTTTTTGTGCCGACGAAGATGCAACAGGTATTGCACCGGACCAGACGCCGCGTAAGCGAGGAAAACCAACAGCAGAATGCGCGGTGGATCACTGAAGACCACGGCAAACACCAGCACGACAGCGAGGATCGCGACAAAGGGCACTCGCCCCTTCAAGTCCAGCTCCTTGAAGCTGTTGTATTTGATGTTGCTGACCATCAGCATGCCGGCGGCGGCAACCATCAGCGCAACCAGGAACGACATCTTCGACCCCTGAATGCCGTAATCGCTGAACGCCCAGACAATCCCCGCCACCACACCCGCGGCAGCCGGGCTGGCCAGACCGATGAAGTAGCGTTTGTCCGCAGTACCGACTTGAGTGTTGAAACGCGCCAGACGCAGCGCCGCCCCCGCTACATAGATGAAGGCAACCATCCAGCCGACCTTGCCCATGTCACCCAAGGCCCAACCAAAAGCCAGCAATGCCGGCGCAACGCCAAAGGCGACCATGTCCGATAACGAGTCGTACTCGGCGCCGAAAGCACTCTGGGTATTGGTCATGCGGGCAACGCGACCATCAAGGCCGTCGAGCACCATAGCGACGAAAATCGCGATAGCGGCAAACGCGAAATACTTGCTCGCGCCAATCGAATCACCGGCACTCAAGGCACTCTGGGCGCTCATCGAGCTGATTATGGAATAAAACCCTGCGAACAGGTTCGCAGTGGTGAACAGATTCGGCAGAAGATAGATACCACGATGCCGGACTTTACGGCCTTCAGCATCATGCCCTTCCTCGATGTGCTCATCGATGGGCAGCAGGCTTTCGGCGTCAGAAGCCTTGTTTGGCTCTTCGGGACGTTCGCTCATGGACAATACCTTGCAACGGGGTGGAAAGTTTCGACAGGTGTCTGGGACGACGGTTCGGCCGCAAACGATGCAGCTTTATACCAGAACCGGTCACCCAAACGAAAAAACGCGGCCTAAGCCGCGTTTTTCGTACAAGTGCGCGACTTAGTTTTTAGCTTTGTCGACGATCTTGTTGGCACCGATCCACGGCATCATGGAGCGCAGTTGCTCACCGATGATTTCGATACCGTGAGCGGCGTTGTTACGACGCTTGGCGGTCATCGAAGGATAGCCGGTAGCGCCTTCGCTGATGAACATCTTGGCGTATTCACCGTCCTGAATACGTTTCAGGGCGTTGCGCATGGCCTGACGGGATTCGGCGTTGATCACTTCCGGACCGGTCACGTACTCGCCGTATTCAGCGTTGTTGGAGATCGAGTAGTTCATGTTGGCGATACCGCCTTCGTACATGAGGTCAACGATCAGCTTCAGTTCGTGCAGGCATTCGAAGTAGGCCATTTCCGGCGCGTAGCCAGCTTCAACCAGGGTTTCGAAACCGGCTTTGACCAGTTCAACGGTACCGCCGCACAGAACGGCTTGTTCGCCGAACAGGTCGGTTTCGGTCTCGTCCTTGAAAGTGGTTTCGATGATGCCGGTACGACCGCCACCAACGCCAGCAGCGTAGGACAGCGCAACGTTCTTGGCGTTGCCCGATGCATCCTGGTAGATAGCGATCAGGTCAGGGATACCGCCGCCTTTGACGAATTCGGAACGCACGGTGTGGCCCGGTGCTTTCGGTGCGATCATGATCACGTCGAGGTCAGCGCGCGGAACAACCTGGTTGTAGTGGATCGCGAAACCGTGGGAGAAGGCCAGGGTGGCGCCTTTCTTGATGTTCGGCTCGATTTCGTTCTTGTACAGAGCAGACTGGAACTCGTCCGGGGTCAGGATCATGACCAGGTCGGCAGCCGCAACTGCGGAAGCAACGTCGGTCACTTTCAGGCCGTGAGCTTCAGCTTTGGCAACAGTGGCCGAACCTTTGCGCAGACCGACAGTAACGTCAACGCCGGAGTCTTTCAGGTTGCACGCTTGAGCGTGACCCTGGGAGCCGTAACCGATGATGGCAACTTTCTTGCCCTGGATGATCGACAGGTCGCAGTCTTTTTCGTAATAAACTTTCATGAAATTCCCCTATATATCCAGGCCGTTCAGGCCGTTCGCTAATTTGGTTTAGATGCTGAGTACTTTGTCGCCGCGAGCGATACCGGTGACGCCGCTACGGACGGTTTCCAGGATCGAGGCGGTGCCAATGGACTGAATGAAGCTGTCGAGCTTGTCGCTGGCACCGGTCAGTTGAACGGTATACACGCTAGCGCTGACATCGACGATCTGCCCGCGGTAAATATCGGTGGTGCGCTTGATCTCGGCGCGCTGGGCGCCGGTGGCCTTGACCTTGACCAGCATCAGTTCGCGCTCGATGTGAGCACTCTCCGACAGGTCGACCAGTTTGACCACTTCGATCAGCTTGTTCAGGTTCTTGGTGATCTGCTCGATGATTTCATCGTGGCCGACAGTGGTCAGCGTCAGACGCGACAAGGTCGGGTCTTCGGTTGGGGCCACGGTCAGGCTTTCGATGTTGTAGTTGCGCTGCGAGAACAGGCCGACTACACGAGACAGAGCGCCGGGTTCGTTTTCCAGAAGCAGGGAAATAATATGTCGCATGATTAAGTACGCTCCGTCTTGCTCAGCCACATATCACGCATGGAGCCGTCTTTGATCTGCATCGGGTAGACGTGTTCGCCGGCGTCGACCTTGATGTCGATGAACACCAGACGATCCTTCATCGCGAATGCCTGCTCCATCATCGGCTTCAAATCCTTCAAGTCCGTGATACGCATACCGACGTGACCGTAGGCTTCGGCCAACTTGACGAAGTCCGGCAACGATTCCATGTAGGAGTGCGAGTGACGTGCGCCGTAGCTCATGTCCTGCCACTGTCGGACCATGCCGAGCACGCCGTTGTTGAGCAGGATGATCTTCACCGGCAGGTCATGTTGCAGGCACGTGGACAGCTCCTGGATGTTCATCTGGATGCTGCCTTCACCGGTCACGCAAGCCACATCAGCTTCCGGGAAGCTCAGTTTCACGCCCATTGCTGCCGGAAAACCGAAGCCCATCGTGCCCAGTCCGCCGGAGTTGATCCAGCGATTAGGCTTGTTGAAGCGGTAGTACTGCGCCGCGAACATCTGGTGCTGACCTACGTCGGAAGCAATGTAGGCATCGCCCTTGGTCACTTCGTGCAGGGTTTCGATAACGGTCTGCGGCTTGATGATGCTGCCGTCGCCCTTGTTGTAAGGGAACATGTCGCGATCACCGCGCCACTCTTCAACCTGTTTCCACCAGGCAGCGACCGAGTCCTTGTTCGGGGTCTCGCCGATTTCCTTGAAGGTAGCGACCATTTCGGTCAGTACGCTTTCCACCGGACCCACGATAGGAACGTCGGCCTTGATGGTTTTGGAGATCGAAGCCGGGTCGATATCAATGTGGATGATCTTGGCGCTTGGGCAGAACTTCGATGCACCGTTGATAACACGGTCATCGAAACGTGCGCCCACGGCCATGATCACGTCAGCATGGTGCATCGCCAGGTTGGCGGTATAGCTGCCGTGCATACCGAGCATGCCGAGGAACTGACGGTCGCTGCCCGGATAGGCGCCGAGGCCCATCAAGGTATTGGTGACCGGCACGTTCAGCAGTTGCGCCAGTTCGGTCAACGGCGCGGAGCCGTTACCCAGAATGACGCCGCCGCCGGCATAGATGATCGGCCGCTTGGCCGCCAACAGCATTTCCACCGCTTTGCGGATCTGACCCGAGTGACCACGAACCGCCGGGCTGTAGGAACGCAGCTTGGCTTTTTTCGGGAAGATGTATTCGAACTTCTCGGCCGGGTTGGTCATGTCTTTCGGGATGTCGACAACGACAGGACCAGGACGACCGGATTGCGCCAGGTAGAAAGCCTTCTTCATGACTTCCGGGATTTCCGAAGCATGCTTGATCATGAAACTGTGTTTCACGATCGGCCGGGAGATACCGATCATGTCGGTTTCCTGGAAGGCATCGGTACCGACCATGGTGCTAGGCACCTGGGCGGTCAGGATCACCATCGGGATCGAGTCCATGTACGCAGTAGCAATACCGGTAATGACGTTGGTCGCGCCGGGACCGGAGGTCACCAGTACGACGCCGGCCTTGCCGGTGGCACGCGCATAGCCGTCAGCCATGTGAGTGGCAGCCTGCTCATGACGAACGAGAATATGTTGAACGGCTGGTTCTTTGAACAGCGCGTCATAGATATGCAATGCGGCACCACCAGGGTACCCATAGATATATTTAACGCCTTCGTCACGCAAAAAGCGGACGAGCATCTCACCGCCAGATAAAAGCTCCACGTTGTTCACCTCTAAAACGCCAGAATACCGCCCACATAAAAGGGGACGGGTCTTAATAGGTTTACTTCTCAGCAGAGCATGAGCGACGGTGGTCGCCGACTACGTCAGCACTGACTGAGCAAGTATTGGGATCGTCCCAAGTGTTGCGGGGCTTTCCCACCCAGCGCGAGGTAACGCGTTGCGGGTGTAACAGGTCGGCGCGGATGTGCGCCTCATGATCTGCTGAGTGGGCCTGCTTCTGGCAGTCCCTCTACAGCGGACTTTGGATTCTTCTGTTTCGTCCTCTGCAAGTCAAGCCGTCTATGTGCTTTATTGAAGTAAGCACATGAGAAAGCAAGAAAAAACCGCTAAACCGCAACTGTGTTAGCTTCAATTGCGCAACTCTGGCAAGGAAATGGCATGCGAACGTTCTTCATCCTCAGTCTGCTGATCAGCCCTTTGTGTTTGGCCGGTCAGATCTACAAATGGGTCGACGCCCAAGGCGTTACCCACTTCGACGCGCAACCGCCGCAAGGCCAGGAGGTCACCACGGTGCTGACGCCCTCCCCGCCTGCCGGCAAACCCGCTGCGCCAACGCGCAGCACCGCGATTGGCGATCAACAGGCCATCGACAACACAGTGAAAAAGCAGGTCGCCGATCAGCAAGCCCAGCTGAAGGTATTTTGCGAGCAGGCGCGAACGAACCTGGCCCAACTGCAGAACAATCAGCGATTACGGGAGGATGTCGACGGTGAGTTGCGCCGCCTGACCGACGAGCAACGTCAGGAGCGCACAACCGAAGCACAGAAACAGATTGCGGATAACTGCCAGTAATCACTGGCAGTTTCCGACTCAGCGAGAGGCGGTGATCAGCACATCGAACTCTTTGAGCAAGACCTGCAGCTGTCGATCCTTGCCCTGGACATTGCGGGCAGCGAAGACCATTTCGGCCATCTCCTGAATCCCCGACGCGTTGGGCAGCGGCAGATCCTGTTCGAGGATGAGCTTCATCCGCGGCAGGAAGATCCATTGCAGCCACTGCTCGAAATCCAGCGTATCCACCGAAAACGGTTCGACGCTGGATAACGCTTCAGCGGAGGGCGAAACGTCGTCCCACCAACCCTGAGCCCGCAATTCACGCTCGATCAACAGCAGTTGTTCGGCAATCTTTGGGAAACGTGCGTCCATCACAGCGAAACCTTGGCCTTCTGACGGGCCAGTGCAGCACCTGAGGAATCACCCTGCTTCTCACGCGCCTGGGCGATCAATTCCCACAGGCTTGCCTGAAGCGCCGAACGACCATTGGCGAATGTCAGGCCACGACGAGCGAACTGTTCAGCCTGTGGCGCATCGCCTTGGGCCATGCGCACCTGAGCCAGACGATAAAGCACTTGCGGTTCACGCGGTGCAACACGCTGGGCGCGCTCAAGACTGGAGGACGCACCGTTGAGGTCACCGCTAGCCTGTTGCTGCTGAGCAGTGGTCAACAACGCCAGTACCGGACCGTCCAGTTGTTCGTCGGCAGACAAGCCACCGCCTGTATTGGCCGAAGGAATCCCGCTCGGTGTCGACGGCATGCTGTAGCTGCCCTGATTGATCGGTGCCGACTGCACCGGCGAGGTGTCGATCGGCCCCGGGGTAATCGGGCCTGGCGTGATCGGCCCTGTGCTGATCGGCGCCGACGCCACTGCGCCGCCACCCGGCACCATCACGACGACTCCTGTGTCACCTTGTGGAATTGCCTGAGTCTGGGCTTGAACAGGACGTTTAGTCGTCGTCTGGCGGAAACCGCCATTTGCCGATACTCGCTCACTGTTGGAGACAGCGCTGCCAGAATCCACAACCGGGATCGAACCGCGCTGTACGGAGGAGCAACCGCTGAGCAAAGCCACGGCGGTAACCGCTGGAATCAACCACTTGTTCACTTGAAACCCTCTTCGCTTAATTCATCCAGCCCTTGACCCAATCCATCACCGTTTCGCCGGATACAGGGCTTTCGCCACCGCACGCAGCGCCGGGAGGCGGTTCGCTGCCGCGAATATACGGCATCTGCACGGCACCTGGGCAGCTGCCTTCGGAACCTTGCCCGGTACGCGAATCGACCCAGGCCTGAACAATGTTGTCCGGCTGCGGCATGTCCAGCGGCAGCGGATCGGCCTTGCGCATGAAACTGGTCCAGACCTGCAATGCACCGGTGGCACCGGTGAACGGCGTCTTGCCGTTGTCATCGCGGCCCAGCCACACCACCGCCAGCAAGTCCTGGCTGAAACCGGCGAACCAGCTGTCACGCGAGTCGTTACTGGTACCGGTTTTACCTGCCAGGGTCAGGGTTTTCGGCAGCACGTTATAAACCGAACTGCCGGTACCTTCACGCATGACCCGCTGCATGGCGCTCTGGATCAGGTAAATGGAGGCTGGGTCGAAACGCTGCTCAATCTGGAACGGATAACGCTTGAGCGGCTCGCCTTCGGCAGTCAGTACGCTACGAATCCCGCGCATCGGCGTATTGAAACCACCGTTGGCCAGCGTCTGGTACATGGTCGCCACTTCGATCGGCGTCAAACCACCGGCCCCCAGCAACATAGAAGGGAACGCCGGAAACTCGCGACTCACACCCAGGCGCGCAAGTGTCTTCAGAACATTCGGTACACCTACCGCCAACCCGAGACGCGCCGTCGACAGGTTGTAGGAATGGGCCAGGCCCTGGTACAGAAACACCGTACCGTGGGAACGGCGATCATAGTTCTGGGGTTTCCAGACCTGACCGTCCGCGCCTTTGATCGAGAAGGACTCGTCCGACAGCCAACTGGTCAGCGTGTACTGGCTCGGTTTCTCAAGGGCTGTCAGATAAACCGCGGGCTTGATCAACGAGCCGATCGGCCGCACCGCATCCAGCGCACGGTTGAAGCCGGCAAAACTCGCCTGACGGCTGCCGATCATGGCCTGGACTTCACCGGTTTCCGGGTTGGTCACGACCATCGCCGCTTCAACCTCATCGGAACCCTTGCGCCCGGCCAGGCGTTTAAAGGTGTCATTGACCGAGGCTTCGGCCTTCATCTGCAGGATCGGGTCGAAACTGGTGAAGATCCGCAGGCCTTCTTCGGTCAAGTCTTCGTCGCGGTAGTCTTCGCGCAGCTGACGTTTAACCAGGTCGAGAAAGCCCGGGAAAGAACTGTCCGCCAGCTTGCCGCGCGTCGTCACACCCAGTGGCATTTTCTTCGCGGCGGCGACCTGCTCGGCGGTGGCAACGCCCTGCTGCTCAAGAACATCGAGCACCAGATTGCGTCGCTCCAGCGCCCGTTCCGGGTTGCGGCGCGGGTTGTAATAAGACGGCCCCTTGACCATCCCCACCAGCATTGCGACTTGATGCAGTTTCAGCTCGGACAATGGCTGCCCGAAGAAGAACTGGCTGGCCAGGCCGAAACCGTGCACCGCGCGCTGGCCATCCTGACCGACGAACACTTCATTGAGGTACGCCTCAAGAATTTCCCGTTTGTCGTAATGCAGCTCAAGCAGCATCGCCATCATGGCTTCGGTGAGTTTGCGGGTCAGGCTGCGTTCGCTGGTCAGGTAGAAGTTCTTCACCAACTGCTGGGTCAGCGTACTGCCGCCCTGGGTCATCCTGCCGCCGGAGGTGTTGACCCACACGGCGCGTGCAATCGACTTGGGCGACACGCCCCAGTGGCTATAGAAATCCCGGTCTTCCACGGCCACCAGGGTTTCCAGCAGATATGGCGGAACCTGATCGATTTTGATCAGAATGCGATCTTCGAGATTTTTCGGGTAGATCCCGCCGATCAGCAGCGGTTCCAGCCGCACCACAGAAAGCTTCGAACCGTTGGTCGCCGAAAGTTCGGCCACATAGTCGCCGGAGAAGCGCACGCGCACCGGCTGAGCGTTCTCCAAGCCTTCATAGAACTGGAAGCCACGGGTATTCAGGTCGACGGTATTGCCGTTGACCGCCGCAGCGCCGGGGCCGTTGCTCACGGCTTCACGGCGATAGCCCAAGGCGTCGAGCTCGGTAAGGAAGTCATCCTTGCTCAGCTTTTGGCCCGTGAACAGCTCAAGCGGGCGCGCATACACCTTGGCCGGGATGGTCCAGCGCTTACCGGAGAACTTCTCCTGGACCACGGCGTCGAGGTAAACCGCGAACCCGGCGAGCACCACGAGGCCGACCAGACTGAGTTTAAGGGCCCAGCCCAGCCAGGGGCTCAAGCCCTTGGAAGGTGGTTTTTTGGGGGTACGGGGGGATCGAGTACGAGTCATGGCGGCGGATTATACGCACTTTATTCATACTCAACAGGAGCCCTCCGAGGTTTGCGTCAGGCGGACTTGCAGCCATAATGGCGGGCGTGAATTTCCCCCAGACTCTGAAGGATCGCCTGTGAGCCAGTCCCTGATCGCCGCCCTGCAAAACCCGGCCCTCTACCCTCATCCTGTAGACGGGTTCCAGGTCATCGAGACCCATATCTCCTGGGTCATTCTCACAGGCCCCTTTGCTTATAAAGTGAAGAAGCCAGTGAATTTCGGCTTCCTCGACTTCACCAACCTCGACGCTCGTGAGCATTTCTGCGGCGAAGAACTGCGCCTTAACCAGCGCCTGACCAACGATTTGTATCTGGAAGTGTTGCCGATCACTGGCAGCGAAGAAGCCCCGAAATTGGGCGGCGAAGGTCCGGTAGTCGATTTCGCGCTGAAAATGCGTCAATTCCCACAGAGCCAGTTGCTCAGCACCCTGCAAGCCAACGGCGAATTGACCACCGCGCACATCGACGAAATGGCCGCACAGATCGCCCAATTCCACCTCACTGCACCGAAAGTGCCTGGTGAACACGAAGCCGGCACCCCGGACAGCGTGATGGCGCCGGTACGCCAGAACTTCGAACAGATCCGTCCGTTCCTCAGCGACAAGGCCGATCTGCTGCAACTTGATGCTTTGCAAGCCTGGGCCGAAAGCAGCTTCGAACGCCTTAAGCCGCTGTTTGCCCAGCGCAAGGCTGAAGGCTTCATCCGCGAATGCCATGGTGACATCCACCTGGGCAACGCCACCGTCATCGACGGCAAGGTCGTGATCTTTGACTGCATCGAGTTCAACGAACCGTTCCGCTTCACCGACGTTTATGCCGACACCGGTTTCCTGGCCATGGACCTGGAAGACCGCGGCCTGAAGAGCCTGGCACGTCGTTTCATCAGCCAGTACCTGGAGCTGACCGGTGACTATCAGGGCCTTGAACTGCTGAACTTCTATAAGGCCTACCGCGCCCTGGTTCGCGCCAAGGTCAGCCTGTTCAGCATGCCGGCCGAGGCCGACCCGGTGCAACGCGCCACCACCCTGCGCCAGTACCGCAACTACGCCAACCTGGCGGAAAGCTACAGCACCATTCCTTCGCGTTTCATGGCGATTACCCACGGCGTTTCTGCCGTCGGCAAGAGCCACGTGGCCATGCGTCTGGTGGAAGCGCTGGGCGCCATTCGCCTGCGTTCGGATGTTGAACGCAAGCGCCTGTTCGGCGAGCAAACCGTAGCGAATGACCCGCAGGCCGGCATTTATAGTGCCGACGCCAGCACCGCCACCTACACCCGCCTGCATGAGATTGCCGCATTGATCCTGCGCGCCGGTTTCCCGGTGATCATCGATGCGACGTACCTCAAGCGCGACCAGCGCGACGGCGCGGCGAAAATTGCCGAGGCCACCGGTGCACCGTTCCTGATCCTCGATTGCAATGCACCACAAGCGGTCATCGAGAGCTGGCTGGCTTTGCGTCAGGCAGACAAAAAGGATCCGTCCGACGCCAACCTGGCTGTCATCGCCGCGCAGCAAGCCAGTCGTGAAGCCCTGACGCCTGCCGAGATTCTGTGCAGCAAACGCGTCCAGACCAATGAAAGCGGAACCCTCGATACCGTCGTTGCGCAGATTCGCCAGCGCATGCCAGGTCTGTAAAAAACTATTTCAGCCGTGAAGCCTTCGCCGGCTTCACGGCTATCAAATAGTGGCACTATACTGGCGTCATAAAACCATCAGGTGATGCGACATGAGCCAGCCGAAACTTCTCGACACCCCGCTTTATGCCTTGCTGCACAAAGACGACATCGCAGGCTTCAATGCCGAACGTGCCGGTCATGCCTCCGTCGACCTGGTCGGCGGCGATTTTCGTGGCCTGGACCTGCGTGAACTGAACGCCGAGGGTGTCGACTTTACCGATGCCTACTTCCGCTCCGCCGATTTGCGCGGCATCGACTTTCGCAACGCTTGCCTGGAAGGTGCGAGCCTGGCTCACGCACAGATCTCCGGCGCCTACTTTCCGCCAGAACTGAGCGCTGACGAGATCCTGATGTCGATGAATTTCGGTACTCGTCTGCGTTATCGCACCCGCTAAAAACGACGTTCTGCCTGAGAAGTCCAGCGCCCCCCGCCTTGCGCTGGACGCTGGATTTTTTGTCGAGAAAGTCGATTCCGCCGCGCCTCCTCCCACTGCTCCCGCAGACCTTTACGCGGCACTTTGAGTATTCCTCTTAGAAGCTTTTGCGTCGAAACCGACCAAACAATCACGCTTTTCCTACTGATGGCTACACTCCTGAGAAGCTCGCCCACGCACCGATCGGCCGTCGCAAGGAGGCTTGATGAATGATGAACTGCAACACCTGAAGAATCTTGGCAAGACGTCGGCGCAGTGGCTGCATGCCGTGGGCATTCACAGCGCCTCGGACTTGCGTCGCCTCGGGGCGGTGGATGCTTATCGGGCCGTGCGTACGCGCGGGTTCCGGGCGTCCAAGGTGTTGTTGTATGCGATCGAAGGCGCACTGATGGACGTGCACTGGAATGACATTCCAGCCGATCGCAAAGAAGCCTTGAACAAACAACTGGAAGCCATCTCGTCACGCCACAAGAATTGAACAGGCAAATTTCGCCTCAGGATTAGCGCCTGACGCGCAATGTTTACGGGGCTAATCAGCAAGAGGACGGAGGTATTCAAAGAAATCAAAAAACAGCGGTTGACTTGGTAATGAGAATCGATATGATTATCACAACTGGTCGCGAGACTGGTCGATATTTGAAAAGCCCTTGGTTCGGACTCTCAGATATCTCCTCATCAGGCTAATCACGGTTATTTGACCCGACTCTTGTCGGGTCTTTTTTTGCCTGTGGAAAAGTCGTCCGTTTACTTCCCGAACTGCTTACGCATTTCTGCGCAGTAATCCTGAGCCGGCGTGACGGGCGTATACCAGACGTAATCAGCCATGGCCGGCGTGACTTCGCCGCCCTGCTCCGCCAGCATCAAAACCGTCGGTGCTTGCGGCTCTCCAAGATCAAGCACGTGGATCGGCACGCCAACATCCTTGCGAGCGTGATAGGCACCGGCAAACAGCAGCGAAGGCGTCGGTGCCAACAGCAAGCGCTCGGCCATCCGCCGATCACGTTGCTGCTGGACGGCCAGCATCGCGGGCATTTGTGAGGTGGGCAGCAGGCCGCAATGGGAGTCGTTTATCTGTGCCAGCAACTCATCCTTGACCGAAGCAGCGTTTGAACGCGAACCGCTCAACGTCAGCGGCTTGGCATAAACGGTACGGATTTCAAGATTATCCAGATTGGCCGCCAGCAACGGGTACGGTTGAGTCAGCACAAAACCCACGATCGGTCCGTACAGATTCCAGTCCCACCCTGACTGCCAGTTCAACGCGTCGGGCAAATCTGCGGGCAGCGTCGAGGCGCGGCGAACTTCATCAATGCGCGGTTGTTGATCCGGCGTGAGCATTTCCAGCAGCAGGCTACCCTGTGGTCGACGCTCCCCCAGCTCCTGCAACAACCACAATTGCAGTTGATGGTGATCAGGATTGTCATGCTGCTCACCGACGATCAGCCGCGACGGTTCGGCCAGCCGTGCGACCAGTTCCCGAGGTGTCAGGACCTGACCGCTGCGCAGGTCATGAATCTCACCGGTGACCGGCGGCGGGCTCGATAGGTGCTGGCAGCCACTCAAGACCAGCAGCGCCAACAGCACAATCAAACGCATGTTCTCACCTCGAAAAAATGTTCAGCGGGCGATGATCAGCGGATGCCCACGTTCCGGGTGCTGCTGCACCAGTACTTCCAGCCCGAACACGGCTTTGAGTGGTTCCGGACGCAATACCTGCTCCGGCGTATCAAGCGCCACCGGCCGCCCACCTTCGAGCAGCAACAGGCGATCACAATAGCGTGCCGCCAGGTTCAGATCATGCAGGATCACCAGCACCGCAGCGCCGTGATCGGCGAATTCGCGCACCGCTTGCAGGGTGGTGTGCTGGTGCAAAGGATCGAGCATCGAGGTCGGTTCATCGAGCAACAGCGTTTGCCCCGCTTCGCCTGGCCAGAGCTGCGCCAGCACCCGCGCCAAATGCACCCGCTGACGCTCGCCGCCGGACAGAGCCAGATAGCTGCGACCACTCAGGTGCCCGGCATCGGCAGCATGCAAGGCGGCGGCGACGATCTCGTCATCCCGGACCCGCCCGCTTTGGTAAGGTAATCGCCCCATGCCGACGACCTCTTCGACACGGAAGGCGAAGTCCAGGGTCGAGACCTGCGGCAATACCGCCAGTCGCTGGGCTCGCTGCGCGCCGGTCCAATGACTTAACTCGCGCTCATCGAGCCAGACACCGCCGTGATCAGCCTTCAATTCACCGCACAAGGCGCCGAGCAAGGTGCTTTTGCCGGCACCGTTGGGGCCCAAGACACCTAGGACTTCGCCTGGCTTGAGCTCCAGCGTGATATCCGTCAGAACGATCTTTGCGCCTCGACGGATTTGCAGGTTCCGGGTTCGCAACATCAGGCACGCCCTCTGAGCAACAAATACAGAAAGAACGGCGCGCCGATGAAGGCCGTGACAATCCCGATCGGCAATTCCGCCGGCGCCAGGGCAAGCCGCGCCACCAGATCGGCAAACAGCAGAAGACTGGCACCCGCCAGCACCGAGGCTGGCAACAACACCCGATGATCAGGACCGGCCAGCAGTCGCACCAGATGCGGCACCACCAGACCGACAAACCCGATCATCCCCGCTGCCGCCACTGCCGCGCCGACGCCCAGCGCAGTGCAGAACACCAGTTCGCGCTTGAGCCCTTCGACGTCGATGCCCAGGTGACCGGCCTCCGATTCGCCCAGCAACAATGCATTCAAGGCCTTGGCCCGGCGCGGCAACCACAGCGCCACACTGGCGCTCACCAGCAGTAACGGCCAGAGCCGCGAATAACTGGCGCCGTTGAGACTGCCCAGGTTCCAGAACGTCAGCGTGCGCAAGGTCGCGTCGTCGGCCAGATAGGTGAACAGTCCCACCGCCGAGCCGGCCAGCGCAGTCAATGCGATACCGGCCAGCAACATGGTTGCAACATGAGTCTGCCCATTGCGCCGACCCAGCCGATACACCAACGCCGTCACGCCCAAGCCACCGAGAAATGCGCACACCGACAATAGATAAGGGCCGAACGATTCAGGCAGACCGCCAAATACCGAACCACCAACAATCGCGATAGCGGCGCCCAACGCGGCACCGCTGGACACGCCCACCAACCCCGGATCAGCCAGCGGGTTACGAAACAAGCCCTGCATCGCCACGCCGGACAGCGCCAGCACGCCACCCACCGCCAGGCCCAACAAGGTTCGAGGCAGGCGGATTTGCCCGAGGATAAGCTCAGCTTGTTCCAGCCCATCGGGCGCAATGGGCAGGCCGATCATGCGCAATGCAGCGCGCAAGGTATCGAATAAGGGCAGGCTCACTGGCCCCAGCGCCAACGATAACCAGATCGACAGCAAACACAGCAGGCTCAGGCCAATGAACAAGGCACGGGGTTTAACCAGAATGGTCATTGGACCGCAGTGCCGGGGTAGAAACTGTCAGACAGATTTTTCAACGCATCGGGCAACCGCGGCCCCAATCCACCCACCAACAAGGTCGGATCAAGTTCCATAACGCGTCCATCCTTGGCTGCGCGGGTCGAGGACAGAATCGGGTTCTCCTTGAACAACGCCGCACGCGCGGCATCGCCGGTCAGCGCTCGGTCGGCAAACACCAGCACGTCGGGGTCCAGACTGACCAGCGACTCAACAGAAAAGGGTTTGTAGCCGGTATGCGTTGCCAGATTGTGCCCGCCCGCCTGTTGGATTAACCAATCGGCGGCGGTGTCCTTGCCGGCAATAAGCGGTTTTCCGCCCGCATGACCCAGCAGCAACAGCACCCCCGGCGATTGTTCCTGCAACTGCGCACGAGTGACCCGGACCTTCTGCTGGTCGAGTTGCTGCTGATAAGACTGGAGCAATTGCGCTGCCCGGTCTTCAGCACCGAGCAACTTACCCAGGTGCGCCAGATTGCCTTGCAACGTCGGCAGATCCGGCTGAGCCGAGAACAACTCGACCTGCACGCCCGCGCTACGAATCTGCGACAGCACCGGCGGTGGCCCCATTTCTTCGGTGCCGACCAGAATCTGCGGGCGTAAGCTCAAGATGCCTTCCGCCGACAGTTGCCGCTGATAACCGATGCTGGGCAACGCCTTCAACGATTGCGGATGCTGGCTGGTGGTATCGACACCGACCAGTTTCGACTCACCGCCCAGCGCGCTCACCCACTCGGACAGGGCGCCGCCGGCACTGACCCAACGCTGTGGCAACTCGGCCGCTGCGGCGTGATGGCTGACGAGAAGTCCGGCACACAGCGCAGCAACGCGGGTACTCAAGCGCATAAACAGCTTCCTTTTAAGTTTTCCCAGGCATCGAGATGACAGGCCAAGTATCCTCGACATCCGGCACCCGCACCCGACGGGCGAAGCGGCCATTTGATAATTGTTTGCATTTGAACGTCAAGCTCGGACATATCCGGTCACGAGCCGCAGGAGTTGAGGATAGACATGAAGTGGCTTTGCACAGGTGCCGAATTGGCTGACAACAGTAGTCGCGGATTCGACGTCGACGGTCAGAAACTGTTCGCCGTGCGCCGGGGCGGCGAGGTGTATGTCTACATCAATCGCTGCCCGCATCGGGGTGTCGGACTGGAATGGAAACCCGACCAGTTTCTCGACCCCAGCAACAGTTTGATCCAGTGCGCCACTCACGGCGCACTGTTCCTGATCGAAGATGGCGAATGCGTCGCCGGCCCGTGCGCTGGGCAATCCCTCACCACTGTTGCCTGCCGCGAAGACGAACAAGGGATCTGGATCAGCCTTTAACCGTTCAGCAGCACATCCAGACGCCGATCGACCACCATCTCTTCGTGAGTCAATCGCACGCCATAGGCCAGCACCTCGACCCCGCATGTCACCGCCTCACGCAATGCCGCCGCGTAGGCCGAATCGATTTCTTCTGCTGGACGCACGGCGTCGATCCCTGTGAGGTTTACGCAATACAACTGCACCGCACGAATCCCGTCCCGAGCCAGATGAGCCAGCTCCCGCAAATGCTTGGCGCCCCGTTGCGTCACTGCATCGGGAAACGCCGCCACTGATGTACCGTCGAAGCCCAAGGTCACGCTTTTGACTTCTACATATACCGGCCCGCTCGGGTAATCGAGGCGGAAATCGATGCGGCTGCTTTCCTGCCCGTAGGCTACTTCGCGTTTCAACTCGGTAAAGCCGTTCAGTTCGGTAATCACGCCCGCCCGCAACGCCTCTTCAATCAACCCGTTGGCGCGCCCGGTGTTCACGCAAAACAGCCGGCCCTGTGGGGTTTCACCGATTTCCCAGGTGCCGGGCAATTTGCGTTTCGGGTCATTGGAGCGGCTGAACCAGACTTGCCCGCCTTCTACCTGGCAATTGAGCATCGAGCCGGTGTTCGGGCAATGGACGGTCAGCAACTCGCCGCCAACGGTTTCGATATCGGCGAGAAAACGCTTGTAGCGGCGGATCAGGCGACCTTCTTCGAGGGGAGGATGAAAACGCATCAGCCTTGCCAGCTCCGCAATCCACGAGCGATCCGCTCGACCGCTTCTTCCAGGCGCGGCAGGCTCTGGGTGTACGCAAAGCGCACGTGATGCCCGGCCTGATAACGCCCGAAGTCCAGTCCCGGGGTAATTGCCACGTACTCGGTTTCGAGGAAATGTCGGCAGAACGCGAAGGCATCGCCGCCGAACTTGCTGATATCGGCGTACAAGTAGAACGCGCCTTCGGGCTCGACGGCGATACCGAATCCCAGTTCTCGCAGGGCCGGCAACAGGAAATCCCGACGACGACCGAATTCGGCGCGGCGCTCTTCCAGAATGCTGATCGTGGCCGGCTCGAAGCAGGCCAAAGCGGCGTGCTGGGCCATGCTCGGGGCACTGATGTAGAGGTTTTGCGCGAGTTTCTCCAGTTCGCCGACGGCTGCTTCAGGCGCGACCAGCCAACCCAACCGCCAACCGGTCATGCCGAAATACTTGGAAAAACTATTGAGGACGAAGGCGCTGTCATCGACTTCCAGAACACTGGCGGCATCAGTGCCATACGTGAGGCCATGGTAGATCTCGTCCACCACCAGATGACCGTGGCGCTCCTTGATCGCCGCCGACAAGCCCGCCAGTTCGTCGCGGGTCAAAATCGTCCCGGTCGGATTGGCGGGCGAGGCCACCAAGGCGCCGACGCTGTCTTGATCCCAATGGCGCGCCACCAGGTCCGGCGTCAGCTGATAACGCACTTCCGGGCCGACCGGCACCAGTTGCGCAGCGCCTTCGACCAACCGCAGGAAATGTCGATTGCAGGGATAACCCGGGTCCGCCAGCAGCCAGTGTTTGCCCGGGTCGACCAGCAAGGCGCTGGCCAGCAACAGCGCGCCGGAACCGCCGGGCGTGATGAGGATTCGCTGCGGGTCAATGTTCAAACTGTAACGCTGCTGATAGAACCTTGAGATCGCCTCGCGCAACTCGGGGATGCCGCGCGCAGCGGTGTAACGGGTCTTCCCCGCCGTCAGTGCCGCCTGGCCGGCCTGGATGATCGGCTCGGCGGTGGTGAAGTCCGGCTCGCCGATTTCCAGGTGGATCACATCGTGACCCGCGGCCTGCAATTCATTGGCCCGCGCCAGCAGCGCCATGACATGGAAAGGTTCGATCGCGCGACTGCGGGCACTGTAGGACTGAGCCATTAGCCTTCCTTACAACGGAGAAAAGAATCGATTCTACCCAAGCGCCGGAACGAGCGAGAACCTAAAGCGGTCAGAGCCGTTATATCCCTGGCCACAAACGACTCAAGCGTGTACCCCAGGTTTGACTAAAATCAATAATTGATCAGGTCTCCAACGCCGCCAGACAAGGCTTTGCAATCATTTGCAAGCCCCTCGGGCCACTACCTCGACATCCGGGAGTAGCGCGGTCCGATTTGATCTGGTAAGTTCGCCCGCTTGCAGCCGCAGGGCCGGCAGGTGTCGGTGATGGAGCAATCCTGCGCAATGGATTACAAGAGTAGAGGCGGTCCATTTCATGCCCACCCAAGCAAAGCAGCAAAATACGTCGATCAGCGGCTTCGAACCCTACCAGGCAGTAAAGGGCGAGGAGTACATGGGCAAGCCCATGCGCGCTCACTTCACCAAGATCCTGAATAAGTGGAAACAGGACTTGATGCAGGAAGTCGACCGTACGGTTGATCACATGAAAGACGAAGCGGCCAACTTCCCTGACCCGGCAGACCGTGCCAGCCAGGAAGAAGAGTTCAGCCTTGAACTGCGTGCCCGCGACCGCGAGCGCAAGTTGATCAAAAAGATCGACAAGACGCTGCAGCTGATCGAAGACGAAGAATATGGCTGGTGCGAGTCCTGCGGCGTCGAGATCGGCGTCAAGCGACTGGAAGCCCGCCCTACCGCCGACATGTGCGTTGACTGCAAGACCCTGGCGGAAATCAAGGAAAAGCAAGTCGGCAAGTAATGTCGCCTTGAACGAAGAACGGAGCGTGCGAACGCTCCGTTTTTGTTTCTGAAATTTGCCCCGCAGAAAACCTGTGGGAGCGAGCCTTTGTGTTGAGGGGATTTATCGGAATGCCGCACCACCCCGTTCGGCTGCGGAGCAGTCGCAAACCCAGTTGATGCGCTCTATCTGACGCGCCGCGATTACAGAGTTTGGGGCCGCTACGCGACCCAACGGGGATAAATCCCCTCGCCACAAAGGCTCGCCCACAGGGACTTGCGTTCGCCGGACAACATAGACCGCTTTTATGACTTCCCCCACCTACATCGGACGCTTCGCCCCCACGCCCAGCGGCCATCTGCATTTCGGCTCGCTGGTCGCAGCGCTGGCCTCGTACCTCGACGCGCGTGCGGTGGGCGGTCGCTGGTTGATGCGCATGGAGGATCTCGATCCGCCACGGGAAGAACCCGGCGCTCAGGCAGCCATATTGAAAGCTCTGGAAAGCTACGGTTTCGAGTGGGACGGTGAAATGGTCCGCCAGAGCGACCGGCACGAGGCTTACGCCGAAGTCCTCAATCGCCTGTTCAATCACGGACTCGCTTACGCCTGCACCTGCTCGCGCAAGCAATTGGAGCCGTACCACGGCATTTACCCGGGACTGTGCCGAAATGCCGGCCACGGCACTGAAGACGCCGCGATTCGACTGCGTGTGCCCGAGCTGGACTACCACTTCATCGACCGCGTGCAAGGCGAGTTCCGTCAGCATCTGGGCCGGGAAGTCGGCGATTTCGTGATCCGCCGCCGCGACGGGCTCTATGCCTATCAACTGGCGGTGGTACTGGACGATGCCTGGCAAGGCATCACAGACATCGTGCGGGGCGCTGATCTGCTGGACTCCACGCCGCGCCAGCTCTATCTGCAAGAACTGCTTGGCCTGCCGCAACCGCGCTACCTGCACATCCCGCTGATTACCCAGCCCGATGGCAACAAGCTGGGTAAATCCTACCGCTCACCGCCGCTGACCGAAGATCAGGCCACGCCTTTGTTACTGCGTGCGTTGCGCGCACTGGGGCAAAACCCGGGCAAGGAACTGGCCTATGCGACACCGCGGGAAGTGCTGGATTGGGGTATCGCCCACTGGGATGCGTTATTAATCCCGCGCACACTGACCCTGCCCGAAGCGCAACTACAGTGATCACACTTGCAGTGGCGCGCCCATCCGTTACCATCGCCGCACGTTTTCGGGCACGGGCATAAAAAAGAGAGGCCGGGATGTACATCTATCGCTTGGTCCTGCTCCTGGTAGTGGGGATTTATCTGTTCTCCCCGGCCATCATGGACTGGTGGATCGACGCCACTGGCGCCTGGTATCGCCCTTATCTGCTCTGGCTGATTCTGATCGTCGTGACCTTCATCCTGCAGAGCCAAAAAGATGCCGATGAGCTTTAGCCTGACCCAGATGATCCTGATCAGCGCCGCGTACCTGGCGGTGCTGTTCGGCGTCGCCTGGATCAGCGAACGGGGCATGATCCCCCGGGCGATCATTCGCCACCCGCTGACCTACACCCTGTCGCTGGGGGTTTATGCCAGTGCCTGGGCGTTTTACGGCACGGTGGGCCTGGCCTATCAGTACGGCTACGGTTTCCTGTCCAGTTACCTCGGGGTCTCCGGGGCGTTTTTGCTGGCGCCGGTGTTGCTGTACCCGATCCTGAAAATCACCCGCACGTATCAGTTGTCGTCCCTTGCCGACCTGTTCGCCTTCCGTTTCCGCAGTACATGGGCCGGGGCGCTGACCACTATTTTCATGCTGATCGGCGTGCTGCCATTGCTGGCGTTGCAGATTCAGGCGGTGGCCGACTCCATCGGCATCCTGACCCGCGAGCCGGTGCAACATCGCGTGGCCCTGAGCTTTTGCGCACTGATTACCCTGTTCACGATTTTCTTCGGGTCGCGCCACATCGCCACCCGCGAGAAACATGAAGGCCTGGTGTTCGCGATTGCCTTCGAGTCGGTGATCAAGCTGATCGCCATTGGCGGCGTCGGCCTCTATGCCCTTTATGGCGTGTTCGACGGTCCGCAACAGCTGGAACTGTGGCTGCTGCAAAACCAGACCGCCCTCGCCGCATTGCACACGCCATTGCAGGAAGGTCCGTGGCGTACGCTGCTGCTGGTATTCTTCGCCTCGGCGATCGTGATGCCGCACATGTACCACATGACCTTTACCGAAAACCTCAACCCGCGTTCGCTGGTCAGTGCGAGCTGGGGCTTGCCGTTGTTCCTGCTGCTGATGAGCCTGGCGGTGCCGCTGATTCTCTGGGCAGGACTGAAACTTGGCGCCACCACCAACCCTGAATACTTCACACTCGGCATCGGCATCGCCGCCAACAGCAAGGCCCTGGCGCTATTGGCCTATATCGGCGGATTGTCGGCGGCCAGCGGCCTGATCATCGTCACCACCCTGGCGCTGTCCGGGATGGCGCTGAACCATTTGGTGCTGCCGCTCTATCAACCACCGGCCGAAGGCAACATCTATCGCTGGCTGAAGTGGACCCGCCGGGCGCTGATCGTTGCGATCATCATGGCCGGTTACGGTTTCTACCTGTTACTGGGCGCCGAACAGGATCTGGCCAACCTTGGCATTGTCGCGTTCGTTGCCACGCTGCAATTTCTGCCGGGCGTCCTGTCGGTCCTGTATTGGCCGACCGCCAACCGTCGCGGTTTCATCGCCGGTTTGCTGGCGGGAATTCTGGTGTGGCTGGTGACCATGCTGTTGCCGCTGGTCGGCAATCTGCAGGGTTTCTACATTCCACTGTTGAACATGATCTACGTGCTGGACGACACCAGTTGGCACATGGCCGCGATCGCGTCCCTGGCCGCCAACGTGCTGATGTTTACCCTGATCTCGCTGTTCACCAACGCCAGCCCCGAAGAGGCCAGCGCCGCCGAAGCCTGCGCCGTGGACAATGTGCGTCGGCCGCAACGCCGGGAATTGCACGCCGCCTCACCCCAGGAATTCGCTACGCAGCTTGCAAAACCCTTGGGAGCCAAGGCCGCACAGAAAGAAGTCGAGCAAGCCCTGCGCGATCTCTACCTGCCGTTCGACGAGCGCCGGCCTTATGCCTTGCGCCGTTTGCGTGACCGGATCGAAGCCAACCTTTCCGGCCTGATGGGGCCAAGCGTGGCGCAGGACATGGTCGAGACCTTCCTGCCGTATAAGGCCGGCGGCGAAAACTACGTCACCGAAGACATCCACTTCATTGAAAGTCGTCTCGAGGACTACCACTCGCGCCTCACCGGCCTTGCCGCCGAACTCGATGCCCTGCGCCGTTATCACCGCCAGACCTTGCAGGAATTGCCGATGGGCGTTTGCTCGCTGGCCAAGGACCAGGAAATCCTCATGTGGAACAAAGCCATGGAGGAGCTCACCGGGATTGCCGCGCAGCGCGTGGTCGGCTCGCGCCTGAGCACCATCGCCGATCCCTGGAAAGAACTGCTGCAAGGCTTCATCAATCTGCCGGACGAGCATTTGCACAAACAGCACCTGGCCCTTGATGGCCAGACCCGCTGGCTGAACCTGCACAAAGCGGCGATCGATGAACCGCTCGCGCCGGGCAATAGCGGCCTGGTATTGCTGGTGGAAGACCTGACTGAAACCCAGATGCTCGAAGACAAACTGGTGCACTCCGAGCGCCTGGCCAGCATCGGCCGACTCGCCGCCGGCGTGGCCCATGAAATCGGCAACCCGATCACCGGCATCGCGTGCCTGGCGCAGAACCTGCGCGAAGAGCGTGAAGACGATGGCGAGCTGAAGGAAATCAGCGGGCAGATCCTTGAGCAGACCAAACGCGTGTCACGCATCGTTCAGTCGCTGATGAGTTTCGCTCACGCCGGCAGTCATCAGCACAGCGACGAGCCCGTCTGTCTGGCCGAAGTGGCTCAGGATGCCATCGGTTTGCTGGCCCTGAACCGACGCAATTTCGAAGTGCAGTTCTATAATCTATGTGACCCCGATCACTGGGTCGAAGGCGATCCGCAGCGCCTCGCCCAGGTTTTGATCAACTTGCTCTCAAACGCCCGTGACGCCTCGCCTCCCGGCAGTGCGGTGCGGGTCAAAAGCGAAGCCGGCGAACACACGGTCGACTTGATCGTGGAAGACGAAGGCAGCGGAATTCCGAAGAACATCATGGACAGATTGTTCGAACCTTTCTTCACCACCAAGGATCCTGGCGAAGGCACCGGTCTGGGCCTTGCACTGGTCTATTCCATCGTTGAAGAGCATTATGGACAAATCACCATCGACAGCCCGGCTGATGTACAAAGCCAACGCGGCACCCGTATCCGGGTGACCTTGCCGCGTCATGTCGAAGCGACGTCCGCTGTGAACTGAGACCGTCGAGAGTATCGAATCAATGCCGCACATTTTGATCGTCGAAGACGAAACAATTATCCGCTCCGCCTTGCGCCGCCTGCTGGAACGTAACCAGTACCAGGTCAGCGAAGCCGGTTCAGTGCAGGAAGCACAAGAACGCTTCACTATTCCCACGTTCGATCTGATCGTCAGCGACTTGCGTCTGCCGGGCGCTCCGGGCACCGAGTTGATCAAGCTCGGCCAGGGCACTCCGGTGCTGATCATGACCAGCTACGCCAGCCTGCGTTCGGCCGTCGACTCGATGAAGATGGGCGCGGTGGATTACATCGCCAAGCCTTTCGACCACGACGAAATGCTCCAGGCTGTCGCCCGTATCCTGCGTGACCGCCAATCGCTGCCAGCCAGCGGCGAGCCGGTCACCGGCAAAGCCGGCAATGGCGCGGCGAAAGCGGGTGTCGATAACAGCAACGGCGAAATCGGCATCATCGGCTCATGTCCGCCGATGCAGGACCTGTACAGCAAGATCCGCAAAGTCGCGCCGACCGATTCCAATGTCCTGATCCAGGGCGAATCCGGTACCGGCAAAGAACTGGTGGCCCGCGCCCTGCACAACCTCTCCAAACGCGCCAAGGCGCCGATGATTTCGGTGAACTGCGCAGCCATTCCGGAAAGCCTGATCGAGTCCGAATTGTTCGGCCACGAAAAAGGCGCATTCACCGGCGCCAGCGCCGGGCGTGCCGGTCTGGTGGAAGCGGCGGATGGCGGCACCTTGTTCCTCGACGAAATCGGCGAACTGCCGCTGGAAGCCCAGGCCCGTTTGCTGCGCGTGTTGCAGGAAGGTGAAATTCGCCGGGTGGGTTCGGTCCAGTCACAGAAAGTCGATGTGCGCCTGATCGCCGCGACCCACCGGGACCTCAAGAGCCTGGCGAAGATCGGCCAGTTCCGTGAAGACTTGTATTACCGCCTCCACGTGATCGCCCTGAAACTGCCGGCCCTGCGTGAGCGCGGTGCAGACGTCAATGAAATCGCCAATGCCTTCCTGGCGCGACAGAGCGCGCGGGTCAACCGCACCGACCTGAAGTTCGCTGCGGATGCCGAACAGGCGATTCGTCATTACTCCTGGCCGGGTAACGTGCGCGAACTGGAAAACGCGGTAGAGCGCGCAGTCATCCTGTGCGAGAGCCCGGAGATTTCCGCCGAGCTGCTCGGGATCGACATCGAACTGAGCGATCTGGAAGACGACGACTTCATCGGCCTGCCCCCGCAACAGGGCAACAACGCCAGCAATAACAGCCATGAGCCGACCGAAGACCTGTCGCTGGAAGACTACTTCCAGCACTTCGTACTTGAGCATCAGGACCACATGACGGAAACCGAACTGGCCCGCAAACTTGGGGTGAGTCGCAAATGCCTGTGGGAACGTCGTCAGCGCTTGGGTATTCCGCGGCGCAAGACCGGGGTGGCCAGCGAGAGCTGAGCCGCGCTTGTCTGATGTGTGGGTAACACGTGACTTTGTGAAAAAACTGTTACCTCACCTATTTCACGTAACAGAAGCCGGGGCTTACGGTAACGAAGCCCCGGTTTTTTTGGCCTCTGAAAACCTCATCAACCGGCCTAACCCCTTGTTTTGCTAGGCCTCACAAAAGTTGGCACGCACCCTGCTATATGTTCAGTACAAGAACAATAACAAGCAATGCACAAGACAATAAAAATAAGACGAATCGACTCACGCACAATAAAAACAAGACGGCGAGAGGCGCAGCTAACTGATTCTTTTGGAGAGGCGTTGTATTTGGGGCTTGCCCCACGACCAGGCCGAGAATAATAAAAAACTGTCATAAGACAGTGCCTGAACTGGTTGGATCGCAAGATCACTGCAGCACAGCGACCAAAGCAATCCGTTTGCTCTTGGCTCCCGATTGGGAGGGTCATGAAGGAAAAACTTCATGGCGAGGGCACTTAACAAAAACAAAAAGCCCGAATCAAAAAAATAAAAATAGAGCATGCAACTACTTTCTTGGGGAGCTTCGGCTCCCCTTGTAGTTTCTGGCGTTTGAGCCTTGTAGCAGGTGCTACAGGGACCGCGCTTTCCAGATATGCCCTTCAAGCGCTTGCGCAGCTTCCTACACCATCCCCTGACTAAATGCTAGAATCCCCGCCCATCATGCGGTCATTCTTCGTTATGGCCGAACATTCCTTCAAACAGTGCATCCCATGCTGAAGAAGTTGTTCCAGTCATTCCGTTCTCCCAAGCGTCATACGCAACACATTCGCAGTACGCCTGAAGTGCTAAACAGCGGCCAACACTCGCTGCAAAAGGCCCAATTCAGCCGTTATGCGGTGAACATCGTCGAACGCCTGCAGAACGCTGGTTACCAGGCCTACCTGGTTGGCGGCTGCGTGCGTGACATGCTCCTCGGCATCACGCCGAAAGATTTCGACGTCGCGACCAGCGCCACGCCTGAACAGGTTCGAGCCGAATTCCGCAACGCGCGGATCATCGGTCGCCGCTTCAAACTGGTGCATATCCACTTTGGCCGCGAAATCATCGAAGTCGCGACCTTCCGCGCCAATCACCCGCAAAACGACGAGGAAGAAGATACCAACCAGTCTTCCCGTAACGAGAGCGGGCGCATCCTGCGCGACAACGTCTACGGCACGCTGGAAGAAGACGCGCAACGCCGCGACTTCACCATCAACGCCTTGTATTACGATCCGGTCAGCGAACGCATCCTCGATTACGCCAACGGCGTACACGACATCCGCAATCACCTGATCCGCCTGATCGGCGATCCGAAGCAACGCTACCAGGAAGACCCGGTACGGATGCTGCGAGCCGTGCGCTTCGCCGCCAAGCTGAATTTCGGCATCGAAAAGCACAGTGCCGCGCCAATCCGCGACCTGGCGCCGATGCTGCGCGAGATTCCTTCAGCCCGTCTGTTCGAAGAAGTGCTCAAGCTGTTCCTCTCCGGCCATGCCGCGGACACCTTCGAGATGCTGGTCGACCTGCAGTTGTTCGACCCGCTGTTCCCGGCCAGTGCCGAGGCGCTGGAATACAACCCGACGTACACCCACACCTTGATCAGCGAAGCGCTGACCAACACCGACCTGCGCATCAAACAGAACAAACCGGTGACCCCGGCATTCCTGTTCGCAGCCTTGCTGTGGCCTGCCCTGCCGGCCCGCGTACTGCGTCTGCAAGAACGGGGCATGCCGCCGATTCCGGCGATGCAGGAAGCGGCTCACGAGCTGATTGCCGAACAGTGCCAGCGGATTGCGATTCCGAAACGTTTCACCATGCCGATCCGCGAGATCTGGGACATGCAGGAGCGTCTTCCGCGCCGCAGCGGCAAGCGTGCGGACCTGTTGCTGGACAACCCGCGGTTCCGCGCCGGTTACGACTTCCTGCTGCTGCGTGAAAGCGCCGGCGAGCAGACCGATGGCCTGGGCGAATGGTGGACCGACTATCAGGACGCCAACGACAGTGAACGTCGCGACATGATCCGCGACCTCAGCGGCAAGGATGAAGGCACCGGCGCTCCACGCAAACGTCGCCGCAGCGGTGGCGCCAAGCGCAAACGTGCGGCTGGCGCACCGAGTGCCACGGGCGAGTAATCCATGGAACGCATCTACATCGGCATGGGCAGCAATCTGGCTGACCCCGCCGAACAATTGCGCAGCGCCGTCGAGGCGCTGGCGCAGTTGCCGCAGACCGAACTGGTCGGGGTGTCCGGGTTTTATCAAAGCGACTCACTCCTGCCCGGCCAACCGCGTTACACCAACGCGGTCGCCGCCCTCGACAGCACGCTCGCGCCGCTGGACCTGCTTGATGCGCTGCAAGCCATCGAGAACGAACAAGGCCGCGAGCGTCTTGAGCGCTGGGGCCCACGCACGCTGGACCTCGACATCGTGCTGTTTGGCGATCGGCTGATCGACGAACCGCGCCTCAAGGTGCCTCACTACCACATGCAGGAACGGGCCTTCGTTTTGTATCCGCTGGCTGAACTGGCGCCTGCGGGTTTGCGCCTACCTGATGGCCGCAGCCTGAAGGAGTTACTCGACGCCTGCCCGTTCGTCGGCCTGGAACGCCTCCCCTGAACGCCGCCATTCCACTGTAGGCGCGAAGCTTGCTCGCGAAAGCGCACTGACATCCAATATTTATGTCGACTGTCACACCGCTTTCGCGAGCAAGCTTCGCTCCTACAAAAATAGTGCATAGCCAGATCCCGACTGCTGAAACGCATCAGTTACCCCGGTAACACCCCACGCGTAACAATGCGGTAACACATGCAATTGACTTCCCGAGTTCTCCTCACGACTATAGGCGTCCCGCTGCCGCCAACACGGCATTGAAGGGCGCAATCCAGGCCTTAAAAGCACGACAACAGACCGTGCGCCTGTATTTAACGAAGAATCACGCGCGTTACTCGCAGTAGTTTCCACAGCGCCTGAATGAGGAACTTTTTCATGCCAGCCATCACCCTGACTACTCTGCAAGGTCTCAAGCAAAAAGGTGAAAAAATCACCATGCTGACCTGCTATGACGCGACCTTCGCCCACGCCTGCAATGAGGCTGGCGTCGAAGTGCTGCTAGTGGGCGACTCCCTCGGCATGGTTTTGCAAGGTCACGACAGCACCCTGCCGGTGACCACCGCCGAAATGGCTTACCACGTGGCAGCCGTCAAACGCGGCAACGCCGATGCGCTGATCCTCGCCGACCTGCCGTTCATGGCCTACGCCACCACCGAACAAGCCATGACCAACAGCGCCCTGTTGATGCAGGCCGGTGCACACATGGTCAAGGTTGAAGGGGCATTGTGGCTCGCGGACTCGATCCGTCTGCTGGCCGAACGTGGCGTCCCGGTGTGCGCGCACATGGGGCTGACGCCGCAATCGGTGAACATTCTCGGGGGCTACAAAGTCCAGGGCCGCAGCGAGAACCAGGCACGACAGATGCGTGCCGACGCCATCGCCCTGGAACAGGCCGGTGCCTCCATGTTGCTGCTCGAGTGCGTACCGAGCGAACTGGCCCAGGAAATCACCCAGGCAGTGGGTATTCCGGTGATCGGCATCGGCGCCGGCAGTGACACCGATGGCCAGGTCCTGGTTCTGCACGACATGCTCGGTCTGTCCATTACCGGCCGCGTGCCAAAATTCGTAAAGAACTTCATGAACGGCCAAACCAGCATTCAAGCTGCACTCAGCGCCTACGTCACAGAAGTCAAAGCAGTAACCTTCCCTGGGATCGAACACGGATTCTCTGCATGAACACCGTAAAAACCGTACGCGAACTGCGGGCCGCCGTGGCCCGTGCCCGCAACGAAGGCAAGCGCATCGGCTTCGTGCCGACCATGGGCAACCTGCACAGCGGCCATATCGCGCTGATTACCAAAGCGACCCAACGGGTGGATTTCGTGGTCGCGAGCATTTTCGTCAACCCGCTGCAATTCGGCGCTGGCGAAGACCTCGACAAATACCCGCGCACCCTGGCCGCTGACCAGGAGAAACTGCTCGAGGCCGGCTGCCACTTGCTGTTCGCGCCAGCCGTTGAAGAAATGTACCCCGACGGCATGACCGGCCAGACCCGCGTCAGCGTCCCGCAACTCTCCGAAGGCCTGTGCGGCGCCAGCCGTCCCGGGCATTTCGAAGGGGTGGCGACGGTGGTCAGCAAGCTGTTCAACATGGTCCAGCCTGACCTGGCGATCTTCGGCCAGAAAGACTTCCAGCAACTGGCGGTGATCAAATCCCTGGTCCATGACTTGAACATGCCGGTCCAGATCATTGGCGAACCGACCGTGCGTGCGGCCGATGGCCTGGCGCTGTCGTCGCGCAATGGTTTCCTCAGTGAAGAGCAACGGGCCGTTGCGCCAGTGGTGTATCGCGTCCTGAGCCAGATGGCCGAGGCGATCAAACAGGGAGAGCGAGATTTCCCGGCGCTGATCGACGCACAGATCAAGCAGCTCGAAGCGGCGGGTTTGCGCACCGATTACCTGGAGATTCGTCATGCGCAAACCTTGCGCCCGGCGACCCCGGAGGATCGGGATCTGGTGATTCTGGTAGCGGCGTTCCTGGGCACCACGCGGTTGATCGACAACCTGCACCTGAGCCTCGACACCACCGCCTAAGCACCGCCAGATAACTGTAGGAGCGAAGCTTGCTCGCGAAGAGGCAGTCACATTCAACATTTGCATCGACTGATACGACGCGTTCGCGAGCAAGCTTCGCTCCTACAGGGTACTGCGTGGCTTCGCCCCCTTATTGCTGCCCTTTATGCCTTCGGGCAAACTGCCCGCCGTTCGATTCCTACCTGGGAAAACACTCATGCACGCCATCATGCTTAAAGCCAAGCTGCATCGCGCCGAAGTCACTCACGCAGTACTCGATTACGAAGGTTCTTGCGCCATAGACGGCGAATGGCTGGATTTGTCCGGCATCCGTGAATACGAACAGATCCAGATTTATAACGTCGACAATGGCGAACGCTTCACCACCTACGCGATTCGTGGTGAAGAAGGCTCGCGCATGATTTCGGTCAACGGCGCTGCCGCGCACAAAGCCAAGGTCGGTGATCGCGTGATCATCTGCGCTTACGCGCATTACAGCGAAGCCGAGCTGCTCAACTTCAAGCCGCGCATGCTCTACATGGCGCCGGGCAATGAACTGAGCCACACCAGCAATGCCATCCCGGTTCAGGTCGCCTGATCGAACCGTCGCCCTTCCCGTTTGTCGAAACGTTCCCTGCTTTGTGTATAAAAAAGTACCGGGAACGTGTTAGACAAAGTCAAGACAGATCGCAGCGCGAGGTTTACTGTATTCGCCCTGTGTCATTGAAATCGTGTCGACGCAGTTGACCGGACGCCTGCCCACGGTGCGCCGGGATTTTCAGTGTTCAAAAAAGCCGTTCAAGTAAAAAGGAAACCCGCAGCGATGGCGTACTACCGCACTCCTAAAGACGTTACCGCTCTGCCCGCCTGGCAAGCGCTGAATGACCACCGCCAAGCCATGCAGGATTTCAGCATGCGCGAAGCCTTCAATGCCGATCCGCAGCGCTTTACTCAATTCACCCTCAGCAGCTGCGGCCTGTTTCTCGATTACTCGAAGAACCTGATCAACGCCGAGACCCGCAATCTGCTGGTGGGCCTGGCCAACGAAGTCGACCTCAAGGGCGCGATCAAGTCGCTGTTCGAAGGCGAAATCGTCAACGCATCTGAAGGTCGTCCGGCCCTGCACACCGCTCTGCGCCGCCCGGTAGGCGACAAGCTGTCGGTCAATGGCGTCAACGTGATGCCTGAAGTGCACAAAGTGCTGAACCAGATCACCGACCTCGTTGGCCGCATCCACGACGGCTTGTGGCGCGGTTACACCGAGAAGCCGATCACTGACGTGGTGAACATCGGCATCGGTGGCTCGTTTCTCGGCCCGGAGCTGGTGTCTGAAGCGCTGCTGTCCTACGCCCAAAAAGGCGTGCGTTGCCATTACCTGGCGAACATCGACGGCAGTGAGTTCCACGAACTGACCATGAAGCTGCGCGCTGAAACCACGCTGTTCATTGTTTCGTCGAAATCCTTCAATACCCTCGAAACCCTGAAAAATGCTCAGGCCGCTCGCGCCTGGTACCTGGCTCAGGGTGGTTCGGAAGCCGAGCTGTATCGTCACTTCATCGCCGTGTCCAGCAACAACGCGGCGGCCGTGGCGTTCGGTATCCGTGAAGAAAACATCTTCCCGATGTGGGACTGGGTTGGCGGTCGGTATTCGCTGTGGTCGGCCATCGGCTTGCCAATCGCCCTGGCCATCGGCATGTCGAACTTCAAGGAACTGCTGTCCGGTGCCTACACCATGGACCAGCACTTCCAGAGCGCGCCATTCGACCAGAACATGCCGGTGCTGCTGGCCTTGCTCGGCGTCTGGTACGGCAACTTCTGGGGCGCGCAAAGCCACGCGATCCTGCCGTACGACCACTACCTGCGCAACATCACCAAGCACTTGCAACAGCTGGACATGGAATCCAACGGCAAGAGCGTGCGTCAGGACGGCACACCAGTGGCCACCGAAACGGGTCCGGTGATCTGGGGCGGCGTGGGTTGCAACGGTCAGCACGCGTATCACCAGTTGCTGCACCAGGGCACCCAACTGATTCCGGCCGACTTCATCGTGCCGATTGTCAGCTTCAACCCGGTCTCCGACCACCACCAGTGGCTGTACGCCAACTGCCTGTCGCAAAGCCAGGCACTGATGCTTGGTAAAACCCTTGCCGAAGCCGAAACCGAGCTGCGTGACAAAGGCATGAGCGAAGAAGAGGTGCATAAACTCGCGCCGCACAAGGTAATCCCGGGCAACCGTCCGAGCAACACCTTGGTGGTCGAGCGCATCAGCCCGCGTCGTCTCGGTGCGCTGGTGGCGATGTACGAACACAAAGTCTTCGTGCAAAGCGTGGTCTGGGGCATCAACGCCTTCGACCAGTGGGGCGTGGAGCTGGGTAAAGAACTGGGCAAAGGCGTCTACAACCGCCTGGTCGGCAGCGAAGAAACCCCGGCTGACGATGCCTCCACCCAAGGCCTGATCAACTACTTCCGCGGCCGTCACCGCGGCTAACGCCATCCCTGTAGGAGCGAACGGTGCGGCGATCCGACTTGCTCGCGAAGAACGATAACTCGGTGTACCTGATACACCGAGTCGCCTTCTTCGCGAGCAAGTCGGATCGCCGCACCGTTCGCTCCTACAGGGTGGTGTTTGTCCTCGGGTCTTGAACCCTTTCGCTACTCGGCGCATCTTTATTACTTGTCGCAAAACAAGAATAAGGAACCGTCATGTTCGATATCAGCACGTTCCCCAAAGCCGATGCCGTCCGCCGGGCTGCACAATTGAGTCAAGACGACTACCACCGCCTCTACCGCCAATCCATCGACCATCCCAGCACCTTCTGGGCCGAGCAGGCCTCCCGCTTTCTCGACTGGAGCACGCCATGGGAAACCGTCCAGCGCTATAACCTGAAAACCGGCGAGGCCAGCTGGTTTGCCGGCGGCAAACTGAACGTCAGTTACAACTGCATCGACCGTCACCTGGAAACACGCGGCGATCAGATCGCAATCCTCTGGGAAGGCGACGACCCCGCCGAATCCGCGCAGATCACCTACAAAAAACTTCATCACAACGTCTGTCGCCTGGCCAACGTGCTCAAAAGCCGTGGCGTGAAAAAGGGCGACCGCGTGTGCATCTACATGCCGATGATTCCCGAAGCCGCCTACGCCATGCTCGCCTGCACGCGGATTGGCGCGGTGCATTCGGTGGTGTTCGGTGGCTTCTCGCCAGACTCTGTGCGCGACCGGATTCTCGACGCCGACTGCCGCACGGTAATCACCGCCGACGAAGGTGTGCGTGGCGGAAAATTTGTGCCGCTCAAACAAAAAGTCGACGAGGCGCTGAAAAGTTGCCCGAACGTCAGCACCGTCATCGTCGTCGAGCGCACCCAGGGCGAAGTGGACTGGGTTGAAGGTCGCGACCTCTGGTATCACCAGGCACTGCGCGACGTCAGCGACGATTGCCCGCCAGAACCCATGGACGCCGAAGACCCGCTGTTCATCCTCTACACCTCCGGCAGCACCGGCAAACCCAAAGGCGTGCTGCACACCACCGGCGGCTATCTGCTGCAAGCGGCAATGACCTTCAAGTACGTACTCGACTACCGCGATGGCGAAGTTTTCTGGTGCACCGCCGACGTCGGCTGGGTCACCGGCCACAGTTACATCGTCTATGGCCCGCTGGCCAACGGTGCGACCACGCTGATCTTCGAAGGCGTGCCGAGCTACCCGAGCAGTTCGCGCTTCTGGCAGGTGATCGACAAACACCACGTCAACATCTTCTACACCGCCCCGACTGCGCTGCGCTCGCTGATGCGTGAAGGCCCGGAACCGTTGAAGGAAACGTCTCGCCAGAGCCTCAGATTACTCGGCAGTGTCGGTGAGCCGATCAACCCGGAAGCGTGGGACTGGTACTTCAACGTCGTCGGCGAGCAGCGTTGCCCGATCGTCGATACTTGGTGGCAGACCGAAACCGGCGGCATCATGCTCAGCCCGCTGGTCAGCGCTCAACGGATCAAACCCGGCTGCGCTACACAACCGATGTTCGGCGTGCAACCGGTGTTGTTGGATGAAACGGGCAAGGAAATAACAGGCGCCGGCAGTGGTGTGCTGGCGATCAAATCCAGCTGGCCGGCGCAGATCCGCAGCGTCTATGGCGACCCGCAACGCATGGTCGACACCTACTTCAAGCCCTACCCCGGCTACTACTTCACCGGTGACGGCGCGCGGCGCGACGAGGATGGCGATTACTGGATCACAGGTCGCATTGACGACGTGATCAACGTCTCCGGGCACCGCATCGGTACTGCGGAAGTAGAAAGCGCACTGGTGTTGCACGACAGCATTGCCGAAGCGGCGGTGGTCGGTTATCCCCACGACCTCAAGGGCCAAGGCATCTACGCCTTCGTCACGCCCATGAACGGCACCGAGCCCAATGACGAACTGAAGAAAGAACTGCTGGCCCACGTCAGCAAGGAAATCGGCAGCTTCGCCAAACCGGACTTGATCCAGTGGGCCCCGGCCTTGCCAAAAACCCGTTCGGGCAAGATCATGCGGCGTATCCTGCGCAAGATCGCCTGCAACGAACTGGACAGTCTGGGGGATACTTCCACCCTGGCCGACCCGAGTGTCGTCCAGGAGTTGGTCGACAAACGCCTGAACCAATAAGCCCCGCGCGGCCAGTAATGGCCGCGTTTTATTTTCGCCACTGAGTTGCCATGGAATTCATCCGTACCCGCATCGAAAGCCAGCTCATGAGCCTGACCGGTCTGTCATTGGGCAAGCTCGACCTGGAAAATCCCAAGGGCGATCCCGGCCTGTTCGGTCCCGATTCGGTGAGTTGGCAAGTCCATGGTGATTTCAGCAGCATGCTCATCGGCGGCATTAGCGCGCTGATGCTGCAAGCGCTACATCCACTGGCCCTGGCCGGGGTTTGGGATCACTCGAATTTTCGCGAAGACATGATCGGCCGATTGCGCCGCACCAGTCAGTTCATCTCCGGGACGACATTCGGTTCGAGCAAGGACGCCGACTGGCTGATCGAGAAGGTTCGCACTATTCACCTGCAAGTGGTCGGCATTGCACCAGACGGCCGGCCCTACGCCGCCAGCGATCCCGACTTGCTGACGTGGGTGCATGTGGCCGAGGTCAGTAACTTCCTCGCCGCGCATCTGCGTTATCGCAATCCGCACCTTTCATTGATTGATCAGGACCGTTACTACGGCGAAATCGCACGGGTTGCCGAACGCCTGGGCGCCCGCGATGTGCCGCGCAGCCGCAAGGAAATCGCTGATTACCTTGAACGAATCCGCCCGCAATTGTTGTGCGACCAACGCAGTCGCGAGGTGCTGCGACTGCTGTTGAATGCGCCCGCCCCCAGTCGCTTGGCCAAACCGTTTGGCGGCTTGATGATGCAGGCCGGGATCGATCTGCTGCCGGACTGGGCCAGTGACATGCTCGGCGTCAATCAGAACCCGTTGCAACGCCAACTGATCCGCGCCAGCGTCAAGCGCAGTGCGCCAATGCTGCGCTGGGCAATGCGTAATGGCTCGGTACAGCGGGCCAGGCGGCGGATGGGGTTGTTGACCTGACGCTTTTGATCGTTCCCACGCTCCGCGTGGGAATGCAGCCCGGGACGCTCTGCGTCCCAATAGCGGACGCGGAGCGTCCATTTGAGGCATTCCCACGCAGAGCGTGGGAACGATCAGGGGCTCGGGATCAGGTGCAATGCTGTTAAACTCCCGCGCCAAATTCCCTCCTGCAAGGCGCCCAGCATGTCTTCCTTGAATCAGGCGCTGCGCGCCGCCCTCGATCATCGCCAGGACCTGCTCGCCGAGCTGCATCAGCAAGGTACCGATTGCTATCGCCTGTTCCACGGCAGCCAGGAAGGCGCCGGTGGCCTGACCATTGACCGCTACGGCCCGCAACTGCTGGTGCAAAGCTTCCACCAGTCGCTGGAGCGTGACGCGCTGTTGCAACTGCACGAAACCATCAATCAACACCTGGGCCTCGAAACTCTGCTGGTCTATAACGACCGCTCCCGGGGCAACTCGCGCATCGATCGCGAAGACACCGTTTACCGCGCCGACGAGGCGGCCCTGCAGGATCTGGTTGGCCACGAATGGGGCCTTAACTACAGGGTTCGCGGGCGTCACGCCGGTCAGGATCCGCTGCTGTTCCTCGACCTGCGTAACACGCGCGGCTGGGTCAAGGAACACATCAAAAACAAAAGCGTGCTCAACCTGTTCGCCTACACCTGTGGTGTCGGCCTGAGTGCTGCAGCCGGCGGGGCAAGCGAGGTGTGCAACCTGGATTTCGCCGAGGGCAATCTGGCGGTCGGCCGTGAAAACGGCCTGCTCAACCCGCAGTTGCCAGCCATGGAATTCATCCAGTCCGACTACTTCCCGGCCATCCGCCAACTGGCGGGGCTGCCGATCAGTCAGCGGCGCGGGCAGAAACTGCCGAGTTACCCACGCCTTGAACAGCGTCAGTACGACCTGGTGCTGCTCGATCCGCCGGCCTGGGCCAAGAGCGCGTTTGGCACGGTCGACCTGCTGCGCGACTACCAGAGCCTGCTCAAACCCGCGCTGCTGACCACCGCCGACAACGGCGTGCTGATCTGCTGCAACAACCTGGCAAAGGTCAGCATGGACGATTGGCGCGAACAGGTTTTGCGTTGCGCGGAGAAGGCCGGGCGTCCGGTGCGTGAGTGGACCGTGTTGAAACCGGGCGGCGATTTCCCGTCGATGGATCAACAGCCGCCGCTGAAAACGTTGATTCTGCAACTCTGATCACGCAGGAAATTTCCGGTGCTGTTTTCTGAAAAAGCAGAACAGTGCGATCACTTCGGAACCGGAAACGCGTGCCATACTCCAACGCACTCCGATTCAGACAGATGAAGCCACACATGCCCAAAGGATTGATTCGCGCTATTGGCGCATTGTTGACTGCTCTGGCCCTTTACAGCCTGCTGGGGTTTCTGATTTTGCCGGGCATCGCGTTGCGGGTCGCCAACCAGCAATTGGCCAATTACGCCACGATGCCCGCCACGATTTCGCGGATTGAACTCAACCCATTCAGCCTGGAAGTGACCCTCTGGGGCCTGATCATCGGCGAGCCGGGTAAAGAACAGGTCGGCTTTGAACGCCTGTACGCCAACTTGCAGATCGACAGCCTGTGGACCAAGGCGCTGCACCTGTCCGATATCGAAATCGACAAACCCAAGACCGAAATCCTGTTTGGCAAGGACGGCAAACTCAACCTGCTTGGCCTGTTCAAGATACCCCCCAGTGAACCGACCCCGGCCGACCCGGACGCCAAGCCGTTTCCGTTACGCATCGAGCGGATCAAACTGGCTGACGGCTATGTGCACTTCCAGGACGCACGGCCCAGCGAGCCCATCGAATTTCTCTACGACAAACTCGACTTCGAGCTGAAGAACCTCAGCACGCTGCCGGAAGATAACGCCGACATGACCCTGGTGGCGGTCGGCCCGTCGGGCGGGCAGATCGACTGGACCGGCAATTTCAGCCTGATCCCGATCGCCTCTGAAGGTAAGTTGAAAGTCACCGATGCCAACATGAAAGTCTGGTGGCCGTACGTGCGTGACTCGGTGCCGCTGGACCTGGAAAACGGCAAGCTGAATCTGAGCACCGATTACAAACTGAACCTGTCCAAAGAAACCGAACTGCTGCTGAGCAACGTCGCCCTCAGCATTGCCCCGTTCAATATCAAGGCACCGGACGGGCGACCGCTGGCGAAGCTTGCGCGCCTGGACGTCAGTGAAACCACCGTGGATCTGGCCAAGCAGCAAGTGGTGGTCGGCAAGATCCGCAGCCAGAAACTCGAAACCTGGGCCGCCCTCGAAGCCGATGGGCAACTCGACTGGCAAAAGCTGTTCGCCAGCCAACCGTCCAAGGCAGCCGTGAAGGCTGATGCCGAACCGACCAGCACACCGGCAGCCGCCGACTCACCGAAAGCTGAACCTGTGCCGCCAAGTAAACCTTGGCAAGTGTTGCTCAAAGATGTGCAACTGCGCGATTACCAGGTGCATCTGGCCGATCGCAAAGCGCAACCCGCCGTCGCGTTGGACATTGGCCCGCTGAACCTCGATCTGCAGAATTTCGACAGCCTCAACGGCTCGCCTTTCAACCTCAAACTCGATACCGGCGTGGGCAAACAGGGCAAGCTCATGGCGGACGGCGTGGTCAATCTGGCACCGGTCAGCGCCAAATTGAACGTGCAGACCAAGGACATCGACCTGCGTGTCGCCCAGTCCTACATCAGCCCGTTCATTCGCCTGGAACTGCGTAGCGGCATGCTCGGCAGTGATCTGGCGGTCGATCTGAAAAGCACCGAGCCATTGGCGTTCAGCGTCACCGGTAAAGCGCAGGTTGATCAGTTGCATACCCTCGACACCCTCAAGACCCGTGACTTTCTCAAGTGGCAGCAATTGGTGCTCGAAGGCCTGAACTATCAACACGGCGACAGCCTGTCGATCGACAAGGTCAACCTGTTCCAGCCTTACGTGCGCTTCATGATCAACGATGACCGCACCACCAACATCGATGACCTGCTGATCCCGCAACCGGCCGACTCTGGCACCAAGACGACGGCGGCGGCCAAACCCGCCAGCAAGGAAAAACCGCTGGGCATCCACGTTGGCGGCATTGCCATCAATGACGGTTCGGCGAATTTCGCCGACTTCAGCCTGACCCCGAACTTCGCCACGGCCGCGCAACAGCTCAACGGGCAGATCGGCACCATCGACAGCCGCCAGGCGAAACCGGCCACTGTCGACATCAAAGGCAAGGTCGACCGCTACGCGCCAGTGACCATCAAGGGTTCGGTCAACCCGTTCGACCCGATGGCCAGCCTCGACATCGCCACCAGTTTCAAACGCGTGGAATTGACCACGCTGACGCCCTACTCCGGCAAGTTCGCCGGTTACCGCATCCGCAAGGGCCGACTCAATCTCGACCTGCATTACATCATCACCAAGGGCCAGCTCAAGGCCGAAAACAAAGTGGTGGTCGAGCAACTGCAACTGGGTGAAAAAGTCGACAGCCCGGACGCGGTAAGCCTGCCGCTGAAACTGGCGATCGCCTTGCTCAAGGACGTCGACGGCAAGATTTCCATCGAGCTGCCAGTGACCGGCGACTTGAACAACCCGCAGTTCAGCGTCATGCCCATTGTCTGGCAGACCCTGCGCAACCTGATCGTCAAGGCCGCTGCCGCCCCGTTCAAAATGATTGGCGGGCTGGTCAGTGGCGGTAGTTCGCAAGATTTGGGCACCGTCTCGTTTGCACCGGGTTCAAGCGAGCTGAGCAAAGACGCCGAGGGTTCGTTGGTCAAACTGTCCCAGGCCCTCAAGGAACGTCCGGCCCTGCGCCTGGAAATCGAAGGCACGGTGGCCGCCAGCAGCGACGGCCCGCTGATTGCCGAGCAACGGCTTGAACGCGAATACCAGTACAACTACTACAAAATGCTCCAGCGGCGCGGTGACAAGGTTCCGGCCCAGGCGTCATTGCTGCAAGTGCCGGACGGCGAGAAAGGTCCGCTGCTGGAAGGGATCTACCGCACGCGCCTGAAGAACCAGCCACCCGCTGAATGGAAGGACCTGGGCAAGGAAGAACGCACCGCAAAAATGCGCGCAGACGTGATCAAATTCTGGAGTTCCAGCGATGTGCTGCTGCGCCAGCTCGGCCAGGAACGCGCCAGCAGCATCAAGGACTACCTGGTGGACAAGGCGCAGATGGCCGACGACCGCATCTACTTCATCGACGCCCAACTGGGCGAGGCGCAAAGTGACGGTCGGGTGGTAACGCCGATGCACCTGGATGCCGAGTGATGATCAGACGATTGCTGATAAGCCTGACCCTGGCACTCGCGGCCAGTCAGGCCTCGGCGGCCGATACCCTGCGCTGCGGCAGTCAATTGGTCAGCGTTGGCGACCGGTCCAGCGAAGTGCTGCAGAAATGCGGTGAACCGGTCAGCCGCGATCTGTTGGGCTACAAGCGCAGTGCCAACCGGCGAGAAGAGTTTCAGGTCGAGGAATGGACCTACGGGCCCAATGGCGGGATGTATCAATACCTGCGGTTTGAAGGTAACCGGCTGAAACAGATCACCAGCAAACGCGGTAACTGAACCCACTTAAATCTTATGTGGGCACATTTCAATGTGGGAGTGAGCCTGCTCGCGATAGCGGTGTAACAGTCAACAAAGATGTTGAATGTTATGCCCTCATCGCGAGCAGGCTCACTCCCACATTGGTTTTGCGGCGCCCACAATAGAACAGGCCCCCGACACGAATGTCAGAGGCCTGTAATGGCCACATCCTTGTGGCCTTTCGCATGAACTCTCCAGAGACGGCAGGCGTATTGCTCAGCCCGTCTGCCGCGCCTTCTCCCAGTCCAGGCGAGAAGTCTTGCCTTACTCGGCTTTCAGGCCGTCAGCGGAGACCGCTTTGACGCCTTTGATCTTCTTGGCGATCGCTACTGCGACGTCTTTCTGGGAATCAGTCACGGCAGTAGTGGACGACAGGGAAACAACCCCTTTGTTGGTTTCAACCTTGATGTCGGTACCAGGAATGCCTTTTTCAGTGACCAGGTCTGCTTTGACTTTGGTGGTGATCCAAGTGTCGGAGGTAGCTTCTTTGGCTTGGGTCACTTCACCGGCAGCCAGGACCATTGGAGCCTGGGTCGCCTGGGTCTGGGCAAATGCAGCGTTGGCCATGGTCAGGGTCAGCGCGGTAGCAGTAGCGGCAGCGATAGCGAACTTCTTCATACGAGTAACTCCTGTTTTTCTAGAAAGTCTGCTGCGTGTCTTGTCAGCAGGGTTACCAGAGATATTGCGAACGCTGTGCCAACTTTGAGACAGATAATAAATCGTTATAAATCAGTATCTTAGTAAAAATGTCGATTTTCGGAATCATGCAAAATGCAAGACTTCGAGTTTCTCTACATGCAACTTGCAGGTTTTGTCGCAGGCCTAAGGCCATGAATTGTCGGGGTTTTTTTTGCTTTTCGAAATTGAGGGTGTCATTCCAACAAAAAGCCCCGCTTTTTAGGGCTAATGCTGTTCACTTAAGACAATCATCAGTCGAGCGAGAACCTGTGGCGAGGGGATTCATCGAAACGTCGCACCGCCCCGTTCGGCTGCGAAGCGGCCCCCTGCGCCCGTTCAGACAGACCGAGTTGTGTGGATTTACGACTGCTTCGCAGCCGAACGGGGCGGTGCGACGTTTCGCTGAATCCCCTCGCCACAAATGAGTGCCCGCGCTTAAGTGAACAGCATTACGCTTTTTAGGGCAGGGCTTTGGCTTTCAAGAGATTTGTTGAGCGTTATGCCGCACCAGTGCAGCCTTTAGGCAAGAAGTCTTGCTGAGCAGTGCTGGTGCAAGCCCAGCCCGTCGTCGAGCGTGTCAGCGTGATCGTCTTGCCTAAAACCGGTGCAGGCGCGTTAACGATCGTACAAACAATGGTCCCTGCGCCATCAGCGGCTGTACCGGACGCTGTCAGCGTGCAGTTTGACGTTGGGCTAACCCCACCAATTGCCGCCACATTCGCCGGGCTGGTCCCGTTATTCATGAGTTCTTCAAATGGCACTTTCAACGCAGAAATCTCGGCCAGTCCCGCCGTGACTTTGGCCTTCGCTTGATATTTGGAGTACATCGGCAACGCAAACGTCGCCAGGATCCCGATGATCGCCACGACGATCAGCAGTTCGATCAGGGTAAAACCTTTTTGAGTATTCATAGACAGGCTCCATGCATGAGTCGAAATCTCATGATCTGAATGAGCTTCAGCACAGCCCGTGCCAAGCGCCCCACCCCCTGTTGGCCGGGCGCGAAGCCAAGGCACAGACCTTTCCTACCCCCCGGATCCGCACTATCTGACACTATTTGTCACCTGGCGGCCGCTGGTTTGGCTCAGCTCCTTGACTAGGCTATAAGTCATGAACTGTCTGCGTCCGGTATCCCAATGAATGACATCGCCCTTAGCGGTCTGGCCAAGCAATTGGTCCTGGCCGAACTGCTCACTGAACAAAGCGCGCTACAGGTGTATCAGCAAGCCCAACGCAGCAAAATCTCCCTGGTCAGTTACCTGGTGCAGAACAAACTGGTAAAGAGCCGACAGGTTGCCGAGATTGCCTCGGAGCATTTCGGCATGGCGCTGCTTGACCTCAATTGCCTGGACAAGGAAACCCAACCCCGAGGGCTGGTCAGCGAGAAACTGATTCGTCAGCACTACGCCCTGCCCCTCTGGCGACGCGGAAACAAGCTGTTCGTGGGCGTTTCCGACCCGACCAATCATCAAGCCATCAACGACATCCAGTTCAGCACCGGGCTGAGCACCGAAGCCATTCTGGTGGAGGACGATAAACTCAGCGATGCCATCGATAAATTCTTCGACAGCCAATCCACCGGCCTGGAAGACATGGCTGATGTTGACCTTGATGGGCTGGACATCGAGTCGGTCGATGACAACAAAAAGGACGCCATTGCCGGCCAGGATGCCGATGACGCGCCGGTGGTGCGCTTCGTCCACAAGATGTTGCTCGATGCGATCAAGAGCGGTTCCTCCGACCTGCATTTCGAGCCTTACGAAAAAACCTACCGGGTGCGGATGCGCACCGACGGCATGCTGCGCGAAGTCGCCAAGCCGCCGAGCCAACTGGCCAACCGCATTGCGGCGCGACTGAAAGTCATGGCCAGCCTCGACATCTCCGAGCGGCGCAAACCCCAGGACGGGCGGATCAAGATGCGCCTGTCCAAGACCAAGTCCATCGACTTCCGGGTCAACACCCTGCCGACCCTGTGGGGCGAGAAAGTGGTGATCCGGATCCTCGACCCGTCCAGCGCGCAAATGGGCATCGACGCCCTCGGCTACGAGCCTGAACAGAAAGCCTTGTACATGGCCGCACTGAAGCAGCCACAGGGCATGATCCTGGTCACCGGGCCGACCGGTTCGGGCAAGACCGTGTCGCTCTACACCGGGCTGAATATCCTCAACACCGTGGACATCAACATCTCCACCGCCGAAGACCCGGTGGAAATCAACATGGAAGGCATCAACCAGGTTAACGTCAATCCCAAGCAAGGGCTGGATTTCGCCCAGGCGTTGCGCTCGTTTTTGCGTCAGGACCCGGACGTGATCATGGTCGGTGAAATCCGCGACCTCGAAACCGCCGAGATCGCCATCAAGGCTGCCCAGACCGGGCACATGGTGCTTTCCACCCTGCACACCAACAGCGCCGCGCAAACCCTGACCCGCTTGCACAACATGGGCATTCAGGGCTTCAACATTGCGACGTCGGTCACCTTGATCATTGCCCAGCGCCTGGCGCGCAAACTGTGCAACCACTGCAAGACACCCATCGATATTCCCCGCGAAGCGCTGATCAAGGAAGGCTTCCCCGAGGAACGCATCGGTTCTTTCACAATCTATGAGCCGGTCGGTTGCGATCAGTGCAACGGCGGTTACAAAGGGCGACTGGGGATTTATGAAGTGGTGAAGAACACGCCGGACCTGCAGCGGCTGATCATGGCCGAAGGCAATTCACTGGAAATCGACATCCAGATGCGCAAAGACAATTTTAATGACTTGCGCACCTCGGGCTTGATCAAGGCCATGCAAGGCGTCACCAGCCTTGAAGAAATCAACCGGGTTACCAAGGACTGAACATGGCGGTCAAAGCAGCAAAAATCAGCGTCTACACCTGGGAAGGCACGGACAGGAAAGGCTCTGCAATGGCCGGCGAGTTGAGCGGACTCAACCCGGCGCTGATCAAGGCTCAATTGCGCAAGCAGGGGATCAACCCAGGCAAGGTGCGCAAGAAGTCCGTGTCGATTTTCAGCTTCGGCAAACGCATCAAAACTCAGGAAATTGCCCTGTTTACCCGGCAGATGGCGACCATGATGAAAGCCGGTGTGCCACTGCTACAGTCGTTCGACATCATCGGCGAAGGCTTCGATAACCCGGCCATGCGCAAGCTGGTGGACGAGGTGAAACAGGAAGTCGCGGCGGGCAACAGCTTCGCCGCGTCCTTGCGCAAAAAGCCGCAGTATTTCGATGAGTTGTACTGCAACCTGGTGGACGCGGGTGAGCAGGCCGGCGCTCTGGACACCCTGCTCGAACGGGTGGCGACCTATAAGGAAAAGAGCGAAAGCCTCAAGGCCAAGATCAAGAAAGCCATGACTTACCCGTTGGCAGTGGTCTTCGTGGCGATCATTGTGACCGGGATTCTGCTGGTCAAGGTGGTGCCGCAGTTCGAGTCGGTGTTCAAGGGCTTTGGCGCCGAATTGCCGGCCTTCACCGTGATGGTCATCGGCTTGTCGGAGTTCATGCAGGCATGGTGGTGGATGATGCTTGGCGTGTTGATCGCCGCCATCTTCGGCATGCGCCACGCCATCAAAACATCCCAGGCCTTTCGGGACCGGATGGACACCTGGCTGCTGAAGCTGCCGCTGATCGGCACGTTGATGTACAAGTCTGCCGTGGCCCGTTACGCCCGTACCCTGTCGACCACGTTCGCCGCCGGCGTGCCACTGGTCGAGGCCCTGGAATCGGTGGCTGGCGCAACCGGCAACATCGTGTTCAAGCGTGCGGTGCTGCGCATCAAGCAGGACGTGTCGACCGGTATGCAGCTGAACTTCTCAATGCGCACCTCCGGCATCTTTCCCAGCATGGCGATCCAGCTGACGGCCATTGGCGAAGAATCCGGTGCACTGGACGACATGCTCGATAAGGTCGCGAGCTTCTACGAGGATGAAGTGGACAATATGGTCGACAACCTCACCAGCCTGATGGAGCCGTTCATCATGGTGGTGCTGGGTGTTATTGTCGGTGGCCTCGTTGTTGCGATGTACCTGCCCATCTTCCAACTCGGCGCAGCGATCTGACATGCCCTTGAACGACATCCTGACCCTCTATCCGCTGGTCTTCGTGGTCATCGCATTGGCGCTCGGCCTGCTGATGGGCAGTTTTCTCAACGTGGTGGTCTGGCGCCTGCCGAAAATGCTCCACCGCGAATGGCGGCTGCAAGCCCATGACGTATTGGGCGTACCGCCCGAAGCGCCGGGCCCGGCCTACAACCTGATGCTGCCTCATTCCCAGTGCCCGCATTGCGACCATCGAATCCGCGCCTGGGAAAACATTCCGCTGCTCAGCTATCTGTTTTTACGCGGTCGGTGCTCGAACTGCGCCGTGCCGATCAGCAAGCGCTATCCGCTGACCGAACTGGCCTGTGGTCTGCTCTCGGCGTTTATCGCCTGGCATTTCGGTTTCGGCTGGCAAGCCTGCATGGTGCTGGTGCTGACCTGGGGTTTGCTGGCGATGAGTCTGATCGACGCCGAGCACCAGCTGCTGCCGGATGTGCTGGTGCTGCCGCTGCTGTGGCTGGGGTTGATCGTCAACAGTTTCGGGCTGTTCGTGTCATTGCATGACGCACTGTGGGGCGCGGTGGCCGGTTACATGACGTTGTGGTCAGTGTTCTGGCTGTTCAAGCTGCTCACCGGCAAGGACGGCATCGGCCACGGCGATTTCAAGCTGCTGGCCATGCTCGGGGCCTGGGGCGGCTGGCAGATGTTGCCGCTGACCCTCCTCTTGTCATCGCTCGTGGGGGCCATCATCGGGGTGATTTTGCTGCGCCTGCGCAACGCAAAAACCTCGACACCGATCCCCTTTGGACCCTTTCTGGCGATTGCCGGCTGGATTGCCTTGCTCTGGGGTGGTCAAATAACCGGCTTCTATTGGCAGTTTGTCGGTTTGAAATGAATACCCCTGTGGAAAAACCCTGGATTCTCGGCCTGACCGGCGGCATCGGCAGCGGCAAAAGCGCGGCGGCCCAGCACTTCATCGACCTGGGTGTGCACGCAGTGGACGCCGATCATGCGGCGCGCTGGGTGGTGGAACCGGGTCGCCCGGCACTGGCAACGATCGCCGAACATTTCGGCCCCGGCGTGCTGCAAGCCGACGGGCAACTGGATCGCGCAGCGCTACGCAAGCTGATCTTCGAAGTGCCGGAGGAACGCCGCTGGCTCGAAGCGTTGCTGCATCCGCTGATCGCCAAGGAAATCACCGATCATCTGGCCAAGGCACAATCGCCTTACGCGATTCTGGTTTCGCCGCTGTTGATCGAGTCCGGGCAGTACGCCATGACCCAACGGGTCCTGGTGATCGATGCCCCGGAACAGCTACAGATCGAACGCACCTTGCAGCGTGACCAAACCAGCGAGCAACAGGTCCAGGCGATCCTCAAGGCGCAATCCAGCCGCCAGGACCGTGTGAGCCACGCCGACGATGTGGTGGTCAACGACCGCGACCTCGCCTGGCTGCACAGCGAGGTCGAACGCCTGCATCACTTTTACCTTACTTTGCGTGGAGGCCAGTCATGAGCCAAACCCCAACCGTCGAATGCCCAACTTGCGGCGCCCCTGTTGAATGGAGCGCCGAGAGCACGTTCCGGCCATTCTGTTCGGACCGTTGCAAACTCATTGACCTGGGCGCCTGGGCGTCGGAAGAACACAAGATCCCGGTCAGCCCGGATGCCGAAGACGACCTGTTCAGCGAAGACTTCGAACCGCGCCACTGACCCTCAGGGCCGCATAAAGCCGTAGTCCTGGCCTTCATCGAGGTTTTCCGCAAGAAAACGCAACTCGTCGGCCAGGTCTTCGGCACTGCGCACGGCCTTGCTCTGCTGCACCACTGCACTGAGCAAGGCGCGCAAGCTCAATCCCGGATCAAACCCCACTTCCTGCGCGCCATCCAGACTCTGACGCAACTCCTGCCTTGCCCATTCGTAGACACTCATCTCGATGCTCCTGAAGGTTTTGCGGAGCATGGATTCGTGAGCGGCTTTTGCATTTGACGTGGATCAAGAGTTGGGATCGTCGTCTTTCCAGGGCGCTGAAAGGTAGCGTGTGCGATTAAAGGTCTCCAGCCATTCCGGACTGAACACCACCAGCGCGCTGACAATCATTCCGTTGATGAAAGCCTCCGGAAAAATGATCAGCCACAGATAACCGACAAAATCCTCAAGCCAATAGGGCATGGCAAAACGTTCGTCAAACCAGAGCAACGTCAGCGCCAACACCAGGCACAACAACGCCGAGAGGGCTGCGGCAAAGAAACCGGAAACAAAGATGTACACGAAGGGATTACGCGGCTGCGCTCGCTCCACCAGGATCGCGCAGCACTCGGTGACCAGCACCGGCAGCAGAATGAACAGCGCGCCGTTGACCCCCATCGCCAGCAGATCCTGGCGCCCGAGCGCTACCAATCCCGCTTGCGCGACCAGCCCGCCGACAATTGCCAGCGGCCAGTCGAGCAACAGGGTCACGGCGGTCATGCCGATAAAGTGGTAGGACACGCCGGTATCGAAGTCGCGTCGCACCAGCCAGAGCATGAACAGCGCGAACACCGTGCCGAACAGCAGATGCTGGCGGCGCCTGTCGCTGAACAGTTCGACCCACGGTGCTCGCGCAACCGCCCAGATCAGCACCGGGACGTAGATCAACCAGCCCGCCGTGAGGGTTTCAGGTGACAGTAACTCGGCGCCGATCATGGTGAGGCGCACTCCTTTGTCTTGGTCGAAAGAGGACAAGTTCTCAGTCTACACCGGGCTTTGGATGCGCTTCGACTTCGGGGGGGGCTCCCTGGTTGGGTACATATCCATTTCTGCGGTAACGGCTGCTGGCGGTAAAGTAACCAAAGCGCTTCTGCCCCTCCATTCGGTGCCTCGCCTAGGCTCAGGGCCGAACGAAAGGGGCAAGAGCCCTTGGTTACTTGGGGTTGGGCGGCATTCCGTATTTCCAAGTGACCCGCCGTCAGGGCGGAACCCTAAGCGGCCGTTACCGCTGAAACGGATATGCCCCCCGATCAAAAAGAGGCGGCGATTGCTACGTTTTTCGTAAGGCTGAATCAGGAGCTGGCCCCTTTATCGGTCGCGGGCAAAGACTAAACTTCAAAACATCAGAATCAACACCGAGCCCACAAAAATGAGAACCTTGATCAGCCTGTTTCTGACCGTTGTCGCCACCTCGGCCATGGCCGCCGACAACGAGCCAGCGGCCACCCGCTACAACCCGGCACAGCCGCTGGACATCGCCGAAGTGGTTTCAGTGACAGACACCGCCACCGCCTGCGACGTCGTGCCAGCGACCATGGTCTACATCGATCATCAGGGCCAGACTCACCGCGTGACGTATCAAGTGATGGGTAACTGCGTCAGCAGCCTGTGATCTGCACTTCATAGCAGCGTCCACGTATAGCTGAGGATCAGACGGTTCTCGTCGATATCGCTGCGGTAGTTGGAGCGCGCCATCACGTTGCGCACGCGAATCCCGAGGCCTTTGAGGCTGCCACTCTGCAGCACATAGCCGAGATCGAGATCACGCTCGCGGTCCTTGCCCTCGAACCCTTGGCCGGTGTCGACATTGCTCCCGCTGATGTAGCGCACGGTGCTGGTCAGCCCCGGCACGCCGAGTGCCGCGAAATCGTAGTCGTAACGCGCCTGCCAGGAGCGCTCATCGGTGTAAGCGAACTCGTAGGTCGGCACTTCGTTGCCCAGCGGTGAGATGTTGGCAAACACTCGCGGGAAGGCGCTGTCGCCGAACATGCCCTGATAGCCGACATAAAACGTGTGGCCGCCGCGCTTGGCCGACAGCAAGGAGAAGAACGCCTGATTGTCGATGTTGCCGAGCAATTTTTTGCCGTCTTCGCGCGAATCGTAATAACCAAGGTTGGCGCCCAGGGTCCAGTTGCCCAACGGCTGGCTGTGCTTGAGGCCGAGAAAGCGTTGGTTGTAGATATCTTCCAGTTGCCCGAACCAGGCGCTGACCGAGCTGCGTTTAGCGTTGAACGCGTAATCGGCGCCGGCAAAGTTGAAGCCATCACTGCTGACCTGACGCTGCGGCACATGACCGAGCATCGCTTGCATCTTTTCGTCGCCGGCCTCGTTGCGCAGGCTGGTCGAACTCAAGTGACCGCCCTGCACCGTCAGGCCATTGATCTCGTTCGAGCTGACGCTTGCGCCCTGATAGCTGGGCGGCAGCAGCCGGATATCGCTGAAGGCCAACACCGGCAGATTGGGTTGCAGCTCACCCACCTTCAGCTCGGTTTTGGAGTAACGCACCTTCAACGCGCCCTCCAGTCGGCTGTAATCATTCGCCGCGCGCCCGTCATCCTGCACCGGCAGCAAACCGGTATTGACCCGGTCCGGGCTGCTGTCGAGTTTGAGGCCGAGCAGGCCAATGACATCCACACCAAAACCGACGGGGCCTTGGGTATAACCGGATTTGACGTTGAGGATGAAGCCCTGCGCCCACTCTTCGGCCTTCGATTGTTGGTTGGCCCCGACGATGTCGGAGAAGTCCCGGCCGAAGTAGTAATTGCGCGCTTGCAAAGTCGCCGTGGTGTCTTCGATGAAGCCACTCTCGGCCGCCATCGCACCGGCGGATAAACTCGAGACGACAGCCATGGACAACGCTGATCCGGTTGTTGGCAAAATATGTTTCATCGTTTTTTCTCTTGTTTTTATTGATCGACAGGTTGAAGGGCTTCAGCCACAGCGGATTCGCTGCGAGGAACGGGGCGACGGGCGTTTAACAACACATGCGTGACCATGCCCAAAATCAGCCCCCAAAAAGCGGCGGACAAACCCAACAACGACATGCCCGACGCGGTGGTCAGAAAGGTCACCAACGCGGCTTCGCGATCACTCGGCACGGCCATTGCGCCGGCCAATGACCCGGCAATCGCAGCGAACAGCGCCAGCCCGGCCAGGGCGGCAATCAGTTCTTTGGGGAACGCCGAAAACAGTGAAACCAGGGTGGCGCCGAAGATCCCCAGCACCAGGTAACACAGCCCGCCCACCACCCCGGCCACATGGCGTTTGGCGGGATCTTCATGGGCTTCGCGCCCGGTACAAATCGCCGCGGTGATTGCCGCCAGATTCAGCCCGTGACAACCGAACGGTGCCAACAGCGCCGTGCCCAACGCACTGCTGGCGATGATCGGGCTGGCCGGCGTTTGATATCCGCTGGCACGCAGCACCGCCATGCCGGGAACAAACTGGCCGGTCAGCGCCACCATCACCAGCGGCAAGGCGATGTTCAGTGTCGCGCTCAAGCTGAACACGGGTGTGATCCACACCGGCGTGGCCAAGCCGATCACCAGCGCTTCGCGGTGCAAATCACCGGTGAGAAAGGCGATGGAGCAGCCCACCAGCAACACCATCAGCACCGCATAACGCGGCATCAGCCGCTTGCAGATCAGGTACGTGGCGAACATCGCCAGCACCAGCAGCGGCTTGCCCTGCAACGAGACGAATAACCCGGTGCCGAAGCTGAACAGAATTCCCGCCAGCATCGCCGCCGCAATGGCCGCGGGCAGTTTGCTGATGATCCGGTCAAAGGCCCCCGATACCCCGATCAGAAAGATAATCAGGCTGCTGACCAGATAAGCACCCACCGCCTCCGGCATGGAGATTCCCGGCAACAGCGCCACCAGCAACGCCGAACCCGGCGCAGACCACGCGATGATCACCGGGACGCGGTAACGCAGGCTCAGACCGATGCCGAGCACAGCGCTGCCGATGGAGATCGCCCAGACCCAGGACGACAACACCTCCCGCGAGAGGTGCGCGGTCTCGGCGGCCTGAAAGATGATTACCAATGGGCCTGCGTAGGAAATCACCGTGGCGATAAATCCGGCGACTGCCGCAGACAGGGAAAAGTCCTGGAATAACGTTTTCATGAAATGTCGCCGACAGCCCCGCCAGGCGATCCGTGCAAGCCCGGTAATTTATGTTTTGCACTGCGCCGACTGCTGATGGCGAACACGGTCATGGCAATCGCGGCCACCGCACCGGGCAAGGCAAACGCCATGAAATTAAGTTGCAGCGGCAGGCTGATCCCCAGCAACGCACCACCCAGCAGCGGACCGACAATGGCGCCGTTGCGCCCGATGCCCGACGCCCAGCCCAAACCGGTGGAGCGAATGGTCATGGAGTAGAACTGCGCGGCGCAGGCGTACAACAGGATCTGCGAGCCGATGGTGGTGGCCCCGGCAATGGCGATCAGCAGGTACAACAGCGGCATCGGGCTGTTGAACCCCAGCAAGGTGATCGATACGGCGGCACCGGCGAAGAACACCGCCAACACCCGCGGCAGATTGAGTTTGTCCCCCAGCACACCGCCGCCGACTGCGCCGAAAATGGCACCGAAGTTGAGCACCAGCAGGAACGACAAACTCGAGCCCAGGCTGTAACCGGCGTTGGCCATCAGTTTTGGCAGCCAGGAACTCAAGGCGTAGACCATCAGCAGGCAGCAGAAGAACGCCAGCCACAGCATCAGCGTGCGCAGCGCACGCCCCTCGCGGAACAGTTGCAGCACCGGGGTGCCAGTGCCCTTCACTTCGCTCATGTGCAACTGATCGCTGGCGTGTGCGACGTAAGCCGGATCAATCCGTTCCAGAATGTTGCGCGCCTCTTCATTGCGTCCCTGACGCAGCATGAAACCCACCGACTCGGGCAGGAAGTACATGATCAACGGCAACAACAGCAACGGCAGCACCGCCACATAAAACACCGATTGCCAGCCAAAACTCGGGATCAGCACGATACCGAGCCCCGCCGAGAGCATGCCGCCCACCGAGTAGCCGCTGAACATGATCGCCACCAGCGTGCTGCGGATTTTCTTCGGTGCGTACTCGTTCATCAGCGCCACGACATTAGGCATCACCCCGCCAATGCCAAGACCGGCAATGAACCGGCAGAGGCCAAACTCGGTGGGGTTACGGGCAAAACCATTGAGCACGGTGAAACCGCTGAACAGCATCACGCAGATCGTGATGGCTTTTTTGCGGCCGATCTTGTCCGACAACGGACCGAAAAACAGCGCCCCGAACATCATGCCGAACAGTGCATAACTGCCCAGTGCGCCCGCTTGCAAGGGACTGAGCCCCCACTCTTTCATCAGCATCGGCAACACCACGCCGTAGATCACCAAATCGTAACCGTCGAAGATGATGATCAGGGCACACCAGAACAGCACCCTCCAGTGAAAGCGGTTGAATCGTGCGTTGTCGATAACCTCATGTACGTCAATCTTGCGCATGGCATTTATCTCTTGTTGTTGTTTTTCTAGAACGTCGGTAATGCGGCGAACGTCCGTACAGCCGAGGGTAGAGGCGCCAGGCACGGGGCAATATCCGCTTTGCGCAGATCGCTATCCGTTTTGTGCGTTGCCCTGAACCGGGCGAGGGATGAGGATTGTCGCGGTGATAACGCGCCGCAGATCCGGCAGATCTGACCTTCTCCGATAAACTGACTTCTTTGCGATCGCATTTGAACGCTAAGCTTGGGCCTATGGATGACTCAGATTATTTACGCCTGCTGACCATCGCGGCCGAGCAAGCCAACGCGTTCCTGTCCAATGCCCGCAAATGGGAGCGTGAGCGTTGGGTCTGCCAGCGCCTGCTGCAAGGCCTGAACATTCCCTATCGCGCCGACGAATTCGCCCCCGCCGGGGAACCGCCGGACGTGCTGTTTCGGGACGCCAGTTTCGAGGTGTTCTTCGTCCTCGACGAAGGCCGGCGCCTCAACGACGAATGGCGCGATGAGCTGCAACGCCGGCGCAGCGCGTTTTCCCTGAGCCAGCTCGTGCGTCGCGAGGCCAAGCCCCGGCGCATTCCGGCCAATGAGTTTCTGCTGAGACTGGCGCCGACCTTGCGCAAAAAAGCCCACAACTACAAAGAACGCGGCATGGACCTGGGGGAGCTGGACATCATCGCCTTCGCCAGCCTCAAGCGCGAAGTGCTGGACCTCAACAGCCATTTCCCACCGCCGACCGAATACCTGCGCCAGGGCTGGCGTTCGCTGTCGCTGGTCGGCCCGACGTTCGCCCGTGTGCTGTTCGCCCACCCGGACGCCCCGGATTTCCTGCGCAATAACCTCGGCCGCAGCATCGTCTTCGACGTCGGGATCAGCCTGTGAGCCCGTTGCAAGAATTAATCGCCGAAGTTCCGCAAATGGGCCGCGTGCGCTGGATCGGCGTGCGCCCGGAACCTCACGTGCCGATGATCGAACTTGACGCCGTGGAGGCGCGACTTGAAGCCGGCCTGACCGGCGATCGAGCCCGCCCCGGTGTACGTAATGCGCGGCAGGTGACGTTGATTCAGTGGGAGCATCTGGCGGTGATCAGTTCACTGATGGGCCGTGCCGACGACAAACCGGTCTTGCCTAATGATTTGCGGCGCAACCTCGTTATCAGCGGTATCAACCTGTTCAGCCTCAAGGGTCGTCGTTTCCGCATCGGCCAGGCGATTTTCGAAACCACCGGCTGGTGCCAGCCGTGCGCACGCCTTCAGAAGAACCTCGGCGCCGGGACGTTTCAGGCCGTTCGCGGACATGGCGGAATCACTGCACGAGTGTTACAAGGTGGAATCATTCGCCTGGACGATCCGGTGAGCGTCGAGCCTGTTCCAGCCAGCGGCTATGCTCCGTTCAACGTTCGTTAAATCAGCCTGTAGCTTCTACACATTCAGCAACGTCTACCTGACGAGGCCCAATATGACCAGCCGCCTGAACCCCGACGACCAGAAGCATGTCGAAGAGTACCTGCACCTGTCCCAGCACCGAGTCGAGCGCCGGCCTTTCCGGCCGTGGATGCTCCTGGTGGTGGTGTTGGCAGTGACCATTGGTTTAGGCCTGTTGAGCCGCTTTATCAGTTACCTGACGCTATGAGCTGCATCGCGCTCGCTCGGGTAATTGCACCGATTTCTTTTAGCCTTGCGAGATATCCCTATGACTCATCGTATTGTCATCGTTGGCGGCGGCGCCGGCGGTCTGGAGTTGGCTACCCGTCTGGGTAAGACTCTGGGCAAACGTGGCACAGCCAGTGTGATGCTGGTCGACGCGAACCTGACCCATATCTGGAAGCCGTTGTTGCACGAAGTGGCGGCCGGGTCGCTGAACTCTTCCGAAGACGAACTCAATTATGTTGCCCAGGCGAAATGGAACCACTTCGAGTTCCAGCTGGGGCGCATGAGCGGGCTCGATCGCACACAGAAGAAAATCCAGCTGGCCGCCACCTACGACGAAGCCGGACTGGAACTGGTCCCGGCGCGTGAAGTGGCTTACGACTCGCTGGTGATTGCCGTCGGCAGCACCACCAATGATTTCGGCACTCAAGGCGCGGCGCAGCATTGCCTGTTCCTCGACACGCGCAAGCAGGCTGAGCGTTTCCATCAGCAACTGCTCAATCACTACCTGCGCGCCCATGCCGGACAGACCGACAAAGTCGAGCAGATCAGCGTCGCCATCGTTGGCGCGGGTGCCACCGGGGTTGAGCTGGCCGCAGAGCTGCACAACGCCGCACACGAGCTGGCGGCCTATGGTCTTGACCGGATCAAACCGGAGAACATGCACATCACCCTGATCGAAGCCGGACCACGGGTGCTGCCAGCCCTGCCGGAACGCATCGGCGGGCCTGTGCATAAAACCCTGGAGAAACTCGGGGTCAATGTGATGACCAATGCAGCGGTCAGCGAAGTGACCGCCGACAGCTTGATCACCGCCGACGGCAAAGTGATCAACGCGAGCCTGAAAGTCTGGGCCGCCGGCATTCGTGCACCGGGTTTCCTCAAGGACATCGATGGCCTGGAAACCAACCGCATCAACCAGCTGCAAGTGCTGCCGACCCTGCAAACCACCCGCGACGAGAACATCTTCGCCTTCGGTGACTGCGCGGCCTGCCCGCAACCGGGCACCGATCGCAACGTACCGCCGCGTGCGCAGGCGGCGCATCAGCAGGCTTCATTGCTGGCCAAATCGCTGAAACTGCGGATCGAAGGCAAGACCTTGCCGGAGTACAAATACACCGACTACGGCTCGCTGATCTCGCTGTCGCGTTTTTCGGCTGTGGGTAACTTGATGGGCAACCTGACGGGTAGCGTGATGCTTGAGGGCTGGCTGGCGCGGATGTTTTACGTGTCGCTGTATCGCATGCACCAGGTGGCGCTGTATGGCGCGTTTCGCACGGCGATGCTGATGCTGGGCAGCAAGATCGGGCGCGGGACTGAGCCGCGGTTGAAGCTGCACTAACATCCCATCCCCTGTGGGAGCTAGCCTGCTCGCGAAGAGACCATAGCATTCAACATCAGTGTTGACTGTTAGACCGCTTTCGCGAGCGGTCTAGCCCCCACAGTTCTCTTGGCTGTACAGACTCAAAACAGCACCAATTCATGACGCCCCTGAGCTGATGAATCCTTGAACCGGATTCGTAACTGGTGAACATTGCCATAGACGTCAAAAGCAATTATTACACACGGGCCATTGTGATTAATCGCACTCTCACTGTTGTAAGGAATGGTGTTGTCACCCTGCAGCACCAGCAGGACGTAGCCAGTTTTCGGATTTTCCAACTGGGTGACCGGCCGAAAGACGCCACCTAACTGAATCGCGGTGTTGTATTGAACGGCTGTAGCACCCGGCACTGCGTAACCCACATGAGACGCCCGGGTTACAGTTGGAGCCTTGTCGTCCCACTGAATCATGCCTGCCCGCTCCATGCTGGCAGATTCAAACCCCACCACCGGTTGCTGCACATTGGCCCCAGCCAGCGCGTACAGCCAGGTGTAAATATCTGAATCACCATTACCCGCGATCAGCGTGCGCTCAAAGGTGTAATTGCCTGGTACCTGGTATTTCGGAATCTCGGCCGTGCGAACGTCGGCGGTCGAACTGAAACCTGACTCAGAACCGTCGGTAACGTAGTCATGCGTTTGCCCTTCTATATGTCGGGTAATACCGACATACAAGGTTTCCATGCTTGAACCGCTACCAGCGGTGTTACTGGCCATGACATAAAACTTTCGGGTGTACACCGACGTTACACCCTCTGACGAAGCGGTGTCCTTCGCCCCTGGATACTCGAGATAGGCGTTGCGTACAAGACTGAAGAACCACGGCGCCTTGTTATCGTCATTTAGAGGCAGAAACCGACCAAGGGCATCCCGCACCATGAGTTTTACACTGGCCAACTCCTCAGGTTTTACGATTTGACTCATCAGTGGCTCGACAACCACCGACACCTCCAACTGTTGACGTCCGTTCGGATACACCCGGTTCGAAGGAGAACTGACGGCGATAGTCAGTTTGGTCAACCAACTTGCGAGCGGCGGACTGGATTCGACAGTATTCATACAAACTCCTTTTGATAAGTCCTGATCAAACACCTGAAGGGTTTGACTGATCCGTCTCGCCCTGCGCCTTAGTACCTGCCCATTCAATGGCAAATTGGTAAACCCACGGATCGCGATGTGGTGTAACCGATTTCAGCGTGACTGCGAACCGAAACGGATTGCCGTACACATCCATGCCGTTGGTGTAATGACTGAGTTGTCGGGCCTGAAAAGATTCGGTTATCCGGGCGTACATTGCGACGGCTATCGCTATTGCACCCGAACGAGGCTGGCGAATCGTCGAAAGTGCCTGATTCAAAGACCGTCCCAACTGATTGGTGGAAGGTATATTTTTTTTCGCGACAGCACTTCCTGGATCACCGAACGCGGTCGCCTTGTTGTCGTGCAAGGAGGAATCGGCAGCGGAACTTGTGCTCGAGTGAATAGCGACAGGTACAGATGTCCCGGGATAGCGCAAACTGATATACAAGTTCTGAACTTTTGTAGTGAAGCCTTCGATCGCCCCGCTAAATACTTCCGCAGGTTCGGTCACCAAGAGCCCTCCATTGTAAGAGGCATACTGTGGCGGCTTGACCGACTTCAAACGAAAGCTGCTATTGAAACGTCCATTTTCACCCGACCCTCCATAGGGGACATCGCGCTGGTTACTGATGTATTCGACATTCGACAACTTGACCCGAGCTGCAAATTGAATCACCGAACCATCAGGAATATCCTGATAGCTGATATATCGTCGAAACTGTTGAGGACTGTCAGGTCGTTCTGCCGACAAAACGGGAGGACTGACTTCATATGCAGACGCGATCATCTGTTCCGGAAAAGGTAGAACCCCCTCCACCTGCGGTACATCACTAGTTACCCAACCATCGGGTGCCGAGGTGTAGGGAACAATGCTTACATTAAAATCATCGGGAAGAGAAACAACTTCACCGTTACTATTACGAGCCTGAAGGGTAATCAGCGCTACGCACTTTTGTACTGCATTGGCAAAAAGTCTGGCCTGAGCATCTTGCTGCCCCTGAAAAGGCTGCGCTTCAATCAGCAAATAACTCACTGTAACAGCGCTATTGATACTTGAAAGACTGGTTGAACTGATCATATCAAGCTCCGTATTTAGTGGCACCGATCAAACGTCAGGACCCACAACTTTGAACTCAAATACTTCACACCCGCCAAACTTCGCAACATTGGGTTCCTCACCTTCGGATATTTCGTCCTGCACCAGCGCCAACTGCTGCGTACCCAAAGGTAAAGGTATGTCAGGATTTATTAACCAGGTCCCCGTTTCCGATACGATATCGAAACCGAATACTTCAGAGCGGTCCTCCGAAGTGAGCCGGATTTCCTTCCCACGATAGCCGCCCTTTCCTTCAAAAACCTGATCGACTGCTATCGTGGCGCCCGGAGGGGGTGTAACAGGCTGCGGAAATCCATGCATCCAGACTTTTCGCAGTGGTCTGGTTTTATGTACACAGAAATCACCTTTGTCGTCACCCCAAAGTAATACTCTGAACTCTACATACTGGTTTGTCGCAAAATCCTGATTAACGTGCAAGGTGAACTGTCCCCAACCGCCCATGTGCATCTGTCCACTAATGTCCTTTGTTTCATCCTTGTTTCTGAGGCGTACACGATATCTGGCTTGCCCCCCACCGGTAACAACAAACCGTTGCAGAACTGTTTGGTTTTCCACTGGAGTAGAAATATACGGAGCACTTATGTTACTTGGACATGCTGGATCACGTTCACTCATCATGGCACCTCATCAATACTTGGAATCAAAATTTATGCCTGACTCACCCTACGCCAACACGGTGCACGGGCACACCTGTAAGAAATAACAGTTCCGACGAACGGCAAACACTAACGATCAACATGTTTCTTGACAGCCACCAATACGGCACTAACCTCTCAAAAAAAGAAGCCTCCTTACATTCACATGCACCACGCCACCGCACTTAAAAAAGTCACAGCCTGGAGAAACCGGCATGAAAAAATTCACAATTTATACGTGTAGCGCCTTGATCTCATTACTCTTATATGGCTGCAACTCCACCCGAAACAACACCGTGAATCTACCCACTATTTCCTCATACGGAAAAAATGGTCTAATCGAACTTAATTGCAAACTGCCACTAACCGCCGGAATTCACCCCTTCGAAAAAACCAACGTTTGCAAAAAAAACTTTAACCATAACTTTGTCATTGAAAACCCTAGAGAAGGAATAACCTTCACTTTTTTCGCCCAGGAAAATTGCAACCCGAACGCCGAGGATCAAGGTGATAAAGGATTTATAAAGTATGAAATATTTGATCCGATCCCAGGCAAGCCAACGGAAATGACATCGATAGATATAGGGCGAAATTCCCCGCCGGGAACAGAGGTGGTGGTAGGTGTTCGAGTCGTAAATGCTCCGACCAGCCTGCCACCTGTTTCTGGAAGAAATCGCTGCATTTCTGTTGAAGTTCGTTAGGCGACGTACGGGAAGAAACGAGCCCCGGACACAAGGAAGTAAACCGATGCAAACTACCGTACTTGATCGTTTGACGGCCGGAGGCCTGTATTCCCAGGCTGGCAATTTTCTCAGTCATGTCAGCACCGGTGTCGACCCCCGTACCGGCCAATTCACCCTCGCAGCCAAACTGCCCGGATTACAGGCCAACGCCCTCGCCGGCCCGGTCATCTCACCGGCACTGCACTTCAGTCCTCTGGCCTCTCACTCTGATGCCGGATTCGGTCGTGGCTGGCAATTGGGAGTATCCACCCTGGACCTCAATGCCAACCGCATCAGCCTCAGTACCGGCGAGCAATTTCGTCTTGACCGGCATAAATCCGAATTCTCTGACGGTGGTTTACTGGCCTTTCATGATCAGAAGTTGCGCAGTTTCGTGATACGTCAGATTGGCATGGATGGCAGGTTGTTTCGCGTTGAACACAAAAGCGGTGACACCGAATGGCTGGAAGTCCAGGAGCGCAGTGGACTGGCGATGGTGGTGCAAATGCGCTCGCCGAAAGGACGGCAGGCGTTCTTGAAGTGGGTACCCCGGGGCAATAATCAGTTTGGTCTGCAAAGCGTGTGGGATGAGCGTGGCCCGGCTCACCCACTTCTGCAGGTCGCAATGAACAGTGAATCCGTAGTCTTCACTATGTTCCCCGGCAGTGACAGTGAATCGACTATCACCCTTAAACTGGTTAACGGTCAATTGACCCATTTGATTTTGCCTGACGGCGACAGCCGCTGGACCTTTGAATACCTGCCGGATCCGCACAGTGGCCTGTTGTTTCCCAACAAGGTGCTGGGACCGCTGGGCAGCGAAGACACGGTGCAATACGCCACCGGCAATCAGGGTCATATCTTGCCGCCGGGCGCCCCATTGGCGTGGCTGCCCAGGATCATCAGCCACCGTCATGTCCCTGGTGCCGGGCAACCGGAAATCTACCGCCACTACACGTATGTCGGCACCTCCAATTTCCTCGGCGGTGATGTCGCGCCACCGGGCGGCTGGCAAGACGGCACCGACAACCTCTACCGCATGAGCAGCTATGGCTACACCGGCATCGAAACGGTTCTGAATGCCAAAGGTGAAACCCTGGCTACGGCCCGGCGTACGTGGAATCGCTTTCACCTGCAAACCGATGAGCAGATGATTCGCCACAGCACCCGCCAGCAAAACGGCGTGGCTGTTCCTCAGCAGAAAATCATTACCCGGCAGACTGTCTACGGCGACGATTCGAACAAGAGCTGGGAAGATCAACCGGCCTGGTGCCAGCTCCCCGTGGCGACAGTGACTCGCTATGAAGACGGTGAACAAACACCTCGGGAAGTTCGCGAAGAAATCGACTACGACGACTACGGCAACGTGCTGCAAAAACGCTACCCGGATGGTCGCGTCGAAACCTCGGCCTGGTACCCATTGGGTGGGGGGGATGGCTGCCCGGATGATGGCAGCCAGTTCATACGCTGGGTAAAGAGCAAAACCCTGACGCCCGCAAAACTGACCGGGGGCGCGCCGACCACCGAGACACGCTATCGATACTCACTGCTGCCCAAGCGAAAAACCGACGATATTCAGAATCTGACAGCCGATCAGGAGATAGCCTTAGCACTCACCGACACTGAAGAACAGGTAATCGGGAAAACCGAGCAGATCTGGGATACCGACATTCACAGCGCGTTCTTTGGTCAGCCGCGTCAAAGCATCAATACCCTGAACGGTTTCGCCACAATCACAGACTACGCACGCACGATCGACGCCGAGGGACTGACCGAAACGCAGACCCAGACCGGGCATGACGGTCTGGTCATCAATACCAGCACAATGCGCAATTCCTTGACGGGCCTGACGCTGTCCGAGCGCAATGAAAACGCTGTGTTGACCACGTTTGCCTATGACAGTCTTGGCCGAGTCGTGCGCCGTACTGCGTCGGCAGGAACGCCTTATGCCGTGACCACCACCTGCAGCTATACCACCGCAGGCAGTGATCACAAACGCACGGTGGTGGTGGAGGAAATCGATATTGCCGGGCAGAAACGTCGCCAGTTTCTGGACGGCAGCGGTCGTATGGTGCGTGCAGAGCGCCTGGACGCCGACATCACCGGCCTGGCGTTTCGCGAAGTGTGGTCCGGCGTTTACGACCATGACGGCAACTTGAGTACTGAAACCGTTCACGACTGGCTGCCCGGGCAAACCGATCCCATCCGCCTGACAAGCACCAACGAGTTAGACGGTTGGGGGCAAGTCAGCGTGCAGCACCAGGCCGATGGCACCAGCAGTCACACCGTTTTGGACCCCATCACGTTGATCAGTCGTCACTGGCAGCAAAGTCGGAGCGGCGAGCGCAGTGGCGAAACAGAGGTGGCGCGCAATCTGGCAGGAGAAGTCGAAAAAGTCACCCTGCGGGGACCACGGACTGACAACGGAAGTCCTGGCGCCGTGTTGCGTGTTGAAAGCTGGACATTCGACGGTCTGTACCGGCCAATCAGCCATTGGGTTGAAGCCGATGGCCTGACAACCTCGACTCAAACAGAGCGTGATGTGTTTGGCCGAACGACCTGCCTCACTCGCGAAGATGGCAGCGTTGTACGCTGGATCTATGCGCCTCACAGCGACGGCGACCATCCCGTCAAGGTCACCCTTACTACACCCGGCGACACCGAACAGGTGCTGGCCGAGCAATCCTTTGATGGCCTCGGCCGGCCGATCGAACGCCGGGCAGGCGGCCAGACCGAAAGCCTCAGCTACCTTAAAGGCCAGCTCCCGCCCGCCTCCGCCACTCACGCCGACGGCACCCGGGTCAATGTGCATTATGAGCAGGCACTCAATTACGAGCTCATTGCAGCAATACCGGAGGGCAGCAGCGGCACGTCCTATACCTATCGGCCACCTGAGGGTTACCTCACCGAAATAAAGGGCGGGCTGGGGATGATCAAGCAAGAGTATTCCGCTGCCGGAAGACTCTTCGCAGAACACTGGACGGTGGGAAACGAAACGCACTCCAATACATCGAGTCAATCGCTACAAGGGCGAGCCCTGAGTTTTACCGATGTGGGGGGAACGGAGCACCGGGTTGAATATGACGAGTTCGGACGCCCGAATGCGCAACAGGCAGGCTCCATCACGGTGAAGTCCACCTATGACGCCTTTGGCCGGGTTGATCAAATCACCACCACCGACCCCGCCAAAGGCAGCAGCCTCCAGCAGAAGCTGGCCTACGATGCCTTCGGCCGCGAGCTGAGCCGCACCTGGGAAAACACCGGCAATGGTCCCCGGCAGAAAACCGTGCAGAGGCTGTCGTTCAGCGGGCGTGACAAAGTGTTGTCCCGCCGCTGGGAACTGGCCGGCCGCCTTCTCAGTGATGAGCGATATACCTACGACTGCCGTGGCCGCTTGTTGCAAACCACGGCCACAGGTCCCAATGCACCGCGGGACAAACGGACGGGCAAGCAAATCAGCCAACAGGTCTTCACCCTGAATGCACTGGACGGTTATCAGCGGATCGACACTACCTACGCAGACTCCACCCACAACGCCATGACGTTCAGCTATGACGCTATCGCACCGGATCGTCCCGTTTCCATCACGCATCGTGGTGTTCAAGACACCGATATCGAACTGGTCTGGGACCGTGCCGGCCGGCTGGTGGAAGAGCGCCGCAACGGCGCGCTGTATCGCAAACTCGAATGGGGGACCAATGGCCGCCTACGCCAAATCATCGAAAACGGCGCAAGCAGTCTTTATCGCTACGACCCCTTCGGACAATTGGGTGAACAAGAAACAAGCGCCGGTATCGCCCGCCGTTTTTATGCAGGCAATCAGGTCGTGAACGAACGCACAACCGATGGCGCCATGTTGACGCTGGTACGATCCGCCGACGCGGTGTTTGCCGAAAGTCGGCTGAGCCAATCGATACGCACCGTGCTGTTGACCGGCACCGATGGTCAAGGCTCCGTCCGTTTGGAGAGCGACAGCGAAAACCGCCTGGTGAGTTACACCGCCCACGGCGCCGACGATGAAAACGCGCAAAGTCGAGTGGGGTTTGCCGGGGAGTTACGCGACACGGTAACCGGCCTTTACCATCCAGGCAGCTATCGCCCTTACGATCCTGAGCTGATGTTGTTCCTGGCGCCCGATAGCGCCAGTCCACTGGGTGATGGCGGGCTGAACCGCTATGCCTATTGTGGCGGGGATCCGGTGAATCGGGTCGATCCGGACGGGCATAGTTTCTGGAAGTGGTTTTTGACTGGGATCGGCATAGGGTTAGGCATTGCAGCTTTTGTTGCAGGAACCATTGTCACATTCGGTGCACTGGCGGGAGTGGTTGCTGTGGTCGCTCTCGGCGCTGCCGTGGCCGGTGGCACAGTCTCCGCAGCAGTCATCTCAGGGCTTGTGATTGGAGCTATGGTCGCTGTTGCGACGTCGGCAGCGGGTGTCGCAGCAGTGGTCGGACTGGTACTAGAAACGGTGTCGGTAGGTACCGGGCTGGCCGCCCCTATACTGGAGATTACCGGTAACAATCAAGCCGCTTCAGTGCTGGGTTGGGTATCACTGGGAACAGGATTGGCGTCGGCGGTAGTAGGCATCGGGCCTGGAACTGTTAAAGCAATATCGAAACTTTCGCGCCCTGGGGGCTGGAAGTACCGCTTGTTTCGAGCACCTCCACAACCTGCCACAAACTTTAAATTTGGAGTAGAAATCATTTACAAGCCATCTAAAGGAGCGCCTGTATTTTTCTCCACGGATCTTTATGGTCAAAAAATACTTGCTTATCAGGCTCACGGAGTACCTTCCGGAAAAATGATGAGTTCAACAGGAAGAATGCGTCCGGCCGCAGAGGTTGCACTCTACGACATAGCCCCTCGACTGGACGCCTTGGGAGATGAATACGCCAACGCTCCACTGTGGTTACTATCTTGCGAGTCTGGGGTTTCAGGCGCAGCACAAGAGGTCGCAAATACCCTAAATCGAACAGTAATTGCTCCCACTCACCGTATAAATACATTCGGGCCACAGGGCTTTAGAGAAGTTTGGGACGGTGTCGGTGTTGAATGGATGGGGAATGTTATTACTCAAGACAGGCGTATAGGTCGATTCAGCAGAGCCGCGCCGAAAACCGGAGAAGAAATTGCCGAAATGCGGTACTTCCTTCCACAAAGATAATCACGTGCAATTAACAAGACACGTTCCGACTCTACGGTAACGTTGGGAGGAGGAGCGAGCCTGCTCGCGAAGAGGCCATTACATTCAACATTTATGCTGACTGTTAAGCCGCCATCGCGAGCAGGCTCGCTCCTACATTTGGTCCCCATTGACTTTGGAGATCTGTGTCTCACTGTATCTCCCCCCGCGATTTCCCCTCTTCGCTTACAAACTCCCCCTTTGCGCGACACAGTAGCGATACACCCCGACCGTTAAATGGCCACATCCGAGCAAGGCAACTCGCCCGCTACGGTTATCGCCGCACTCACGTGGCGTCCTTTATCGAACGGTTGTGTCGTGCAACTCAGGAGTATTGAAATGTCCCGTACTACTAAGAACACTATTGGTCTGCTCGGCGCTGTTCTGGCGGGTGGCATGATGTTGTCCGGTTCCGTATTCGCTTCGCAGCCTTTGACCCAGGGCTACCTACTGGCCTCGGCTGAACAGGTGGTGAAAACCCCGGAGGGCAAATGTGGCGAAGGCAAGTGTGGCGATGCGTCGATGGCGAAAACCGACACGGATGGCGACCGCAAAGTTTCCCGTGCCGAATTCCAGAAAGTCGCGCCGAAATCCAATTTCGACAAGATCGACACCAACCATGACGGCTTCATCGACGAGCAAGAGGCTTTCGATAACGTGAAAGCCAACTTCGAAGCCAATGGCAAGAAAATGCCAAAAGGTCTGTTCGAGCACTTGAAAGATCAAGACGGCGCCTAAGCACCCGAGAACCTGCCGCGCTTCTCCATTCAGAAAGCGCGGCTTTTTTGCATCTGGAAAATCTAAAGCTGAAAGCGTCGCACCATGCCATGCAAGGCTTTGGCCAGCTGTGATGCTCATGACTTGAAGAAAATCACGTTTTCGGCAGAATCGAGTAGGAGGCGGATTTACATCCGCCGTCCTCTCACACCACCGTACGTACGGTTCCGTATACGGCGGTTCAGGTTATGCGATTAAGCCGTTTATCGTATCCAGTATCGAGACCAAACCGAGTCGATCCCACAGTTTCTTCGGCAGCGCCTGATTCATATGTGACGCTCCCGAGTTCCACCATGGGCCCTGCCCATTGGACGCTGATCTACGAGCACGTCCTTCGTTGATCCCCAAGCCCATCAGGTTACGCGCCCTCGTTGAGGACTGCTTCCATTGGCGCCAGAGGATGCAGCGAAGTTTTCGACGCACCCAGCCGTCCAGTTCCTCGAGGGGCCCCTTGCTCTGACTGAGCTTGAAGTAGCCAGCCCATCCGCGCAGTACGGGGTTTATCCGCTCGATGACGCTCGCCATCTTGCAGCCCCGCGCTCCGCGCAGCAGGTCTCTGAGTCGGTCGCGTAGACGCCCCAGACTCATCCTCGCCACTTTTAGTCTTGGCTGTTGATGCCAGCTCATCCCATAACCCAGATAATCACAGGCCCACGGTCGCGCCACGCGGCTCTTTTCCCGATTCAGCGTCAGTTTCAGACGCTGGCTCAGGAAGCATTCGACGCTGTTCATCACTCGTTCGCCAGCACGACGGCTGCGTACATAAATGTTCGCATCATCGGCATAGCGCACGAAACGATGGCCCCGCCGTTCCAATTCGCGATCGAGTTCGTTGAGCAGGATATTCGACAGCAACGGCGAGAGTGGGCCGCCTTGCGGCGCCCCTTCCTGTCGTCGACTGACAAGACCACCTGACATCGTTCCCGCTTCGAGATAACGACGGATCAGCGCGAGCACCCGCTTATCTTCGACTTGACGCGCCACGTGAGCCATCAGGACATCGTGGTTGACTCGATCAAAGAACTTCTCCAGATCGAGCGCCACACACCAGCGGTGGCCCGCCGCCACATGGGCTCGGGCTGTTTCGATGGCTTGATGAGCGCTTCTATTCGGACGAAAACCGTAGCTGTAGTCCGAGAACAGAGGGTCGAAGATTGGCGTGAGCTGTTGCAGCAAAGCCTGCTGGATCAGGCGATCCACGACGCAGGGAATGCCCAGCTGTCGTGTTCCACCTTGGGGCTTGGGAATGTCGACGGCGCGTACACCTTGCGGATGATACTCGCCGGCCAGCAACCGAGCCTTGAGGATCGGCCAATACTGTTTCACGTAGCCCGCCAAGTCGTCGACCGTCATGCCATCGGCACCCGGTGCGCCCTTGTTGCTGACCACGCGTTGATACGCACGCTTGAGGTTGGCCGGTGCGAGCACCCGCGCCATCAGCGTGTCCGGCTCCGCGTTCGTCCACGTCACAGATGCCGCCGATACCTCTGCGCTGTCAGCCGTCATCCTCGGATTCTGTCCGGGACTCGGAGTGACAGTCTTCTCTGGGAGAAATTTCTGCATTTCGGTATTCAACGAGACTCTGACGCCTACTGGCGGCATAACCTGTTCGGCCCTTGGTGACGGAGTTACTCGTTACTTACTACGGCCTCGGCTGACTTCTGCGCGTTCATCCCGTCGCCTCGCGGCGCTCGGTAGCACTCAGGCAAACGTGCAGATCTCCCAGGGTAATTCGCGCGACCTTCCTGCTTATGCCTGTCGGATCTACGTCACAGCGTTGCGTGCAAGTATTGGGCTTTGGCAATTTTGGCTACCTTACCCCGCTGCACCGCCTAATCCGCTTCCTGTTCGTCAGGCCAGCATTTTGCCTCGGGCTTCCTTCAGATTCGCAGTCACCCGCGACACCCTTGCCTCTGGCTAACACTTCCCCTTGCCGGGTGTGTAGAGGACTTTCACCTCCAAGTCACCAGCGTGGCCACCACAGCCAAGCTGGTTGCGCTTCGCGCAACGCGCCATGCCTGGCGCACCAAAAAAAATCCCCGTATCTTTCGATACGAGGATTTTTAATATGGTCGGGGTAAGGGGATTCGAACTCCTGACATCCTGCTCCCAAAGCAGGCGCGCTACCGGACTGCGCTATACCCCGGTAAAAAAAAGGCGACCTTCACAAGTCGCCTTCTTCGATCAGGGCTTTTGGCCTCTGATCTTAAGATCTGATCCCAGCGTTAACTGGTTTCAAAAATGGTGGGTCGTGTGGGATTCGAACCTACGACCAATTGGTTAAAAGCCAACTGCTCTACCAACTGAGCTAACGACCCAAAAATGGTCGGGGTAAGGGGATTCGAACTCCTGACATCCTGCTCCCAAAGCAGGCGCGCTACCGGACTGCGCTATACCCCGGTTTGAAATTGGCTCCGTGACCAGGACTCGAACCTGGGACCCAATGATTAACAGTCATTTGCTCTACCGACTGAGCTATCACGGAACTACACATTTCAATTTACAACTGTGAAGCTTGCTTCACCTCTTCGACCCGCTCGCATCGCTGCGTTCGTGTGTCTGAGGCGCGCTATTCTACAATCTTAAGCACCTCTGTCAACCCCTTAAATTGCATTCAAGTTAATGATTTGCAACTTATTTCAGATTCCTGCTTGGGGAGCAGAAACCCTTCCGGGTGACTTACTGCGGGGCGCACTTTACAAGCCTTTTCCTTTCAGTTCAACAACCTGACGAAAAAAAGGCCTCGCGATGCGAGGCCTTGTTTATTTCACTGCTGTTGCGGGTCAGGCAAATACGATTTCGTCGTTTTCCACCGTACCGATAGCTGTATCGCCGGGCATGAAACGACCGGACAGAATCAGCTGCGCCAACGGGTTCTCGATCCAGCGCTGAATCGCTCGCTTGAGCGGCCGTGCGCCGTACACCGGGTCGTAACCCACCGCGATCAGCTTGTCCATGGCCTCTGGACTCAGCTCCAGTTTCAGCTCGCGCTCAGTCAGGCGACTGCGCAGACGACCCAACTGGATCTCGGTAATGCCCGCGATCTGATCCCGCGCCAATGGCTCGAAGATCACCACTTCGTCAACCCGGTTGATGAACTCCGGCCGGAAGTGCGTGGAAATCGCATCCATTACCGCCGCACGCTGCGCTTCGCGATCACCGACCAACTCCTGAATCTGCACCGAGCCCAGGTTGGACGTCATGACGATCACGGTGTTTTTGAAATCCACCGTGCGGCCATGGCTGTCGGTCAGGCGGCCATCTTCGAGCACTTGCAGCAAGATGTTGAAGACATCCGGGTGGGCCTTCTCGACCTCGTCCAGGAGGATCACCGAGTAAGGCTTGCGACGCACCGCCTCGGTCAGGTAACCGCCCTCTTCATAGCCCACGTAGCCCGGTGGCGCGCCGATCAGTCGGGCCACGGAATGTTTCTCCATGAACTCGGACATGTCGATCCGTACCATCGCCTCTTCAGTATCAAAGAGGAATTCGGCCAGCGCCTTGCACAGCTCGGTTTTACCCACCCCGGTCGGGCCGAGGAACATGAACGAACCGCTCGGGCGATTCGGGTCGGACAACCCGGCTCGCGAGCGCCGCACCGCGTTGGAAACCGCGATCACCGCTTCGTCCTGACCGATCACGCGCTGGTGCAACAGGCTTTCCATCTTCATCAGTTTGTCGCGCTCGCCTTCGAGCATTTTCGACACCGGTATGCCGGTCCACTTCGAGACGACTTCTGCGATTTCTTCCTCAGTCACCTTGCTGCGCAGTAACTGGTTTTCGCTTTTGCCATGCTGATCGACCATTTGCAGGCTGCGCTCCAGGTCCGGGATGACCCCGTATTGCAACTCGGCCATGCGGTTCAGGTCGCCTTTACGGCGTGCGGCTTCCAGTTCCTGACGGGACTGTTCGATTTTTTGCTGGATCTGCGCAGAACCCTGAACTTCGGCTTTTTCCGAGTTCCAGATTTCTTCGAGGTCCGAATATTCACGCTCAAGACGAACGATTTCCTCCTGGAGTTTTTCCAGGCGCTTGATCGCCGCTTCGTCACTTTCTTTTTTCAGCGCCTGGGATTCCACCTTCAGCTGAATCAGACGGCGCTCCAGACGATCCAGTACTTCAGGCTTGGAATCGATCTCCATGCGGATACGGCTGGCGGCTTCGTCGATCAGGTCGATGGCCTTGTCCGGCAATTGACGGTCCGTGATGTAGCGATGGCTGAGTTTGGCCGCGGCGATGATGGCGCCGTCGGTGATCGCCACTTTGTGGTGGACCTCATAACGTTCTTTGAGGCCACGCAGAATCGCGATGGTGTCCTCTTCGCTCGGCTCGTCCACCAAGACTTTCTGGAAGCGCCGCTCAAGGGCCGCATCCTTCTCTATATATTGGCGGTACTCGTTGAGCGTGGTCGCGCCGACGCAGTGCAGTTCGCCGCGAGCCAACGCAGGCTTGAGCATGTTGCCCGCGTCCATCGAGCCTTCGCCTTTACCGGCGCCAACCATGGTGTGCAGTTCGTCGATGAACAGAATGATCTGCCCTTCCTGCTTCGACAGCTCATTGAGCAGAGATTTGAGGCGCTCTTCGAACTCGCCGCGGTACTTGGCGCCGGCAATCAGCGACCCCATGTCCAGGGACAACAGGCGCTTGCCCTTGAGACCATCCGGCACTTCACCGTTGATGATGCGCTGGGCCAGGCCTTCGGCGATGGCGGTTTTACCCACGCCAGGTTCGCCGATCAGCACCGGGTTGTTCTTGGTGCGCCGTTGCAGGACCTGAATGGTCCGGCGAATTTCGTCGTCACGGCCGATCACCGGATCGAGCTTGCCTTCTTCGGCACGCTTGGTCAGGTCGACGGTGTACTTATCCAGCGCCTGGCGCGATTCTTCGTGGTTGGCATCGTTGACAGCCTCACCGCCGCGCAGGTTGTTGATCGCATTTTCCAAAGCTTTTTTGCTGACGCCCTGGCCGAGCAGCAACTTGCCGAGTTTGCTGTTCTCGTCCATCGCGGCGAGCAGCACCAATTCGCTGGAGATGAACTGATCACCCTTTTGCTGGGCCAGGCGATCGGCCTGGTTGAGCAGGCGCGCCAAGTCCTGCGACATGTTCACGTCGCCGGTCGGGTTCTGGATTTTCGGTAGTTGGTCGAGCTCTTTGGTCAGCTCTTTACGCAAGCTGTTGACGTCGAAACCGACCTGCATCAGCAGGGGTTTGATCGAACCACCCTGCTGTTCAAGCATGGCCTGCATCAAATGCGCCGGCTCAATGCCGGGGTGGTCAAGGCCGACGGCCAGAGATTGGGCGTCGGATAGAGCTAACTGCAATTTGCTGGTTAAACGATCTATACGCATGGGTCACCTTCCTTTTGAGCAGGCCGGACCTATAAAACATCCTGAATGAAGAAACCTGCCAGATACCTCATTAGATGTGGTCGATTCTGGGAGTTTCAAGCGTCGTGACGTTGATGCAGGTCAGGCAAGTCTAGCGTTCGTGCCCTGTCTCACGGATACGTTCCTCTTTTGAAGAGTGGCTGTTGACGTCAGGCAAGGCGCCGCGACGAGTCATAGCGCGCTATGGCGAGGAGCGGCAACGCAGCATGACGGCAACAGACACCGTCAAAAAGGAACAGTATTCGTGAGACAGGGCACTACAGCCAGATCAGGGAGGCAAACCGACCCGTTTGTGGACTGCGGCGGTAAGAAAAGAAGCGAGGATCGGTTACGGTGCAGAAACCGCCACCATAGACAGCGGTGACACCACGAACTGCCAGACGCAAACGCGCCAGCTCGTAAATGTCGGCCATGAACTTGCCAGCGTTTTGGCTGGGCACGAAGGCTTTGGCCGCTTCGGGCAGTTGCTGGACGAAGGTCTCGCGCACTTCGGGGCCGACTTCAAAGGCTTGCGGGCCAATGGCCGGGCCGAGCCATACCAGCACTTCTTCTGGTGGCACATCGAGACTATCGAGGGTGGCTTCCAGCACACCTGCCGCCAATCCGCGCCATCCGGCATGGGCCGCCGCAACGCGTGTGCCGGCGCGATCGCAAAACAAGGCAGGCAGGCAATCGGCAGTCATTGCCGCGCAGGCAATCCCGGGCGTTGCAGTCCAGCTGGCGTCAGCGGTAGCGACCAGACTTGGGTCGGCATGAGCCACGGCAATGCCGTGAACCTGCTTTAACCAGGCCGGTTGAATAGAGAAGTGATCGGTGAGGCGGCGGCGGTTTTCGGCAACAGCTTCGGGGCTGTCGTCGACGTGATCGCCGAGGTTGAGGCTGTCGAACGGCGCCAGACTGACGCCGCCCGCACGGGTGGTCACGCAGGCTTTCACTCCGGCAGGCGCAGGCCAGTCGGGAATCAGCCAGTCACTCATCCGATGAACGCCTCGCGGTCTTGCTTGAGCAGCGTCAGCAACCAGACGAAATCGTCCGGCAGTGGCGATTCCCAGCTCATCCGCTTACCAGTGGTCGGGTGATCCAGCTCCAGGAACCGCGCATGCAGCGCCTGACGCGGGAACGCCTTCAACGATTCGACCATGGTCACACTGGCTGCCGGCGGAATGCGGAAACGACCGCCGTAGGCAGGATCTCCGACCAGCGGGTAGTTGATGTGAGCCATGTGCACACGAATCTGGTGCGTACGACCGGTTTCCAGCTTCACCCGCACGTGAGTGTGGGAGCGGAAACGCTCGAGCACGCGGTAATGGCTGACGGCTTGCTTGCCACCTTCCATCACAGCCATACGCTGGCGTTGCTGGCCGTGACGACCGATCGGCGCGTTGATCTTGCCGCCGGCCGTCACCACACCGATCACTATGCATTCGTAGATCCGGCTTACGCTGCGGCTCTGCAATTGCGTGACAAGCTGTGTCTGCGCCTGAATGGTCTTGGCCACCACCATCAGACCGGTGGTGTCCTTGTCCAGGCGATGCACGATACCGGCGCGGGGCACATTGATAATGTCCGGCACGTGGTGCAGCAAGGCGTTGAGCAAGGTGCCATCCGCGTGACCGGCGGCAGGATGCACCACCAGGCCCGCAGGTTTGTTGATCACCAGGATGTCGTCGTCTTCATAGACGATGTCCAGCTCGATGTCTTGAGCGATCCATTCGCCCTGAGCTTCCTGCTCGGCAGTCAACTCAAGAATGGCGCCACCATGAACGATGTCTCGCGGGCGGATAACCGCCCCATCCACAGTCAAGCGGCCGTCTTTGATCCAGGCGGAAAGGCGCGAGCGCGAGTGCTCAGCGAATAATTGTGCGGCGACTTGATCGAGGCGTTGGCCGCCCAATTCGGACGGCACCTCTGCGCGAAGTTCAATTTTATCGGACATGCTCAGACTAGGCGTCGGCACAGCCTTTGGTTTCGGCTGCGCGCTTGTGGTTAAATACGGCGTCTTTTGCCCCGAGGCTATTCAACGGGGCGCTCATCATAACAGGACGGCCCCGCCCAAGACAGCGGCCGTCATAGGGACGCAAGCCGCCATGCAAGTGAAACACCTGCTGCTGATCGCCATCCTCGCATTGACCGCTGCTTGCTCATCGAAGGAAGTCGTAGACGAAAACCTTAGCGAAGTCGAGCTGTACCAGCAGGCTCAGACCGACCTGGACAACAATAGCTACACCGCCGCCACAGCCAAGCTGAAGGCGCTGGAGTCGCGTTATCCGTTCGGGCGCTACGCCGATCAGGCTCAACTCGAGTTGATCTACGCCAACTACAAGAACGCCGAGCCTGAGGCTGCCAAGTCTGCCGCAGAGCGTTTCATTCGTTTGCACCCACAGCATCCGAACGTGGATTACGCGTATTACCTCAAAGGTCTGACTTCCTTTGACCAGGACGTCGGCCTGTTGTCGCGTTTCCTGCCGCTGGACATGACCAAGCGTGACCCGGGCGCTGCCCGCGACTCCTATAACGAGTTCGCCCAGCTGACCAGCCGCTTCCCGAACAGCCGCTACTCGCCGGACGCCAAGCAGCGCATGATTTATCTGCGCAACCTGCTGGCGGCCTACGAGATTCACGTTGCCGACTATTACCTGACCCGTCAGGCCTATGTCGCCGCCGCGAACCGTGGCCGTTATGTGGTGGAAAACTTCCAGGAAACCCCTTCGGTCGGTGACGGCCTGGCGGTGATGACCGAAGCCTACCAGCGTCTGCACCTGGACGACCTGGCAGCCACCAGCCTCGAAACCCTGAAGCTCAACTACCCGACCCACCCAACCCTGGTGGACGGTCAGTTCAAGCCTTCGGTCGACGAAGCCGACAACCGTTCGTGGCTGAGCAAGGCTACTTTGGGCCTGATCGAATCCCGTCCGCCGCTGCCGCCGGGCGAAACCCGCGCCAACCAGGACGTCCAAAAGCAGTTCCAGGATGCCAAGGACGCGATTCCAAGCGATCTCAAGCCTAAAGATGCAGATGGCGACGTGATCGAAGAAGAGGAACACGAATCCGAAGCTAACAACGAAGACCGTTCGTGGTTCAGCTACATGACCTTCGGCGTGTTCGACTGATAAACGGAGACTCTGTAGGAGCGAGGCTTGCCCGCGAAGAAGCCAATGCGGTGTTCCTGAATCACCGCGTAATCGTTCTTCGCGGGCGAGCCTCGCTCCTACAAGGTTACGCAGCGCTATAACGCTGTGCGCGGGTCATGTCCTTGGCTAAACTGCCTGATCATTAGCTGATAAAGCCGCTCGCCATGCTTCGTTTATTGTTCTGGATTGCCCTGATTGCCGCTGCGGTATGGTTCTGGCGCAAGTACAAGGCTTCGACTTCCGCTCCAAAATCCTCCGCCGAGCTGGATGCGGCGCCCATGGTCCGCTGCGCTCATTGCGGCGTTCACCTGCCCCGCGACCGCGCGCTGAGCCTTCAACAACAGTGGTATTGCAGCCAGGCTCACCTTGAGCAAGGCCCAGGCTCAAGTGATCGCTGAGACGTCCAGTCCCGGCGGCAAACAGGCCCTGCGTCTGCTGCGCCTTTATCATCTCTACCGTTTGAGCGTCGGCATCACCCTGGTGCTGTTGATTTCCAGCAACATGGACAATCAGTTGCTGGCCTTCGCCAAGGACGACCTGCTGCGCAGCGGCAGTTGGTTGTACCTGGTGCTGAATATCTTGCTGGTGGTCTTTTGGGAGAACACCCGACGGCCGGCACAGCTTTTCAGCCTAGCATTGATCGACGTCCTGCTGCTGTGCGGCCTGTTCTACGCCGCTGGCGGATTGGCCAGCGCCATCGGCAACCTGCTGATCGTGTCGGTGGCCATCACTAATACCTTATTGCGCGGGCGTATCGGCCTGCTGATAGCGGCAGTCGCCGCCCTTGGTATCGTCGGCTTCAGTTTTCTCCTGAGCTTCAGTCACCCGATCAGTCCCAGCGAATACCTGCAAGTCGGCACCCTCGGCGCGCTGTGTTTTGCCGCGGCGTTACTGGTGCAAGGGCTGATCAGGCGCCTGGAAGACAGCGAAAGCCTCGCCGAACTGCGGGCCAGTGAAGTGGTTGGCCTGGAAGCGCTCAACGCGTTGATCCTGCATCGCATGCGCACGGGCATTCTGGTGTTGGACGATCAGCGGCGGGTGCAACTGGCCAACCACAGCGCCTTGATTTTGCTGGGGCAGAAAAACCTCGACGGTCGGTTGATCGACGATTATTCGCCGACATTGGTCGAACGCCTTCAACTGTGGTTCAACAATCCGTCGTTGCGCCCGCAAAGCCTGAAAATCGCCAGCAGTGGCCTGGAACTGCAACCCAGCTTCATTGCGCTGGACCAAAGCCCGAATCATCAGACCCTGGTGTTTCTCGAAGACCTGGCCCAGATCGCTCAACAAGCGCAGCAACTGAAACTCGCCGCACTCGGTCGCCTGACGGCCGGTATCGCCCATGAAATCCGCAATCCACTGGGCGCCATTAGTCATGCCGCGCAGCTATTACAGGAATCCGAGGAACTGAACGGCGCGGATCGGCGTCTGACCCAGATTATCCAAGACCACTCTCAGCGAATGAATCGGGTTATCGAAAACGTCCTGCAACTGTCCCGCCGTCAGCAAACCGTGCCGCAAAGGCTCGATCTGAAGCCGTGGCTGGAGCACTTCGTCGCCGAAGCCCGTGAAGGGGCAACCGAGCGCCAACTGATTCACCTGCGCATCGGCTTGGGCGACTTCAAAACCCTGATGGATCCGAATCAGCTGACCCAGATTCTCGACAACCTGCTGCGCAATGCCTGGCACCATAGCGCCCTGAATCACGACTTGGCGCAGGTCTGGCTCGAGTTGTTTGTCGACCCCGACAGCCAGTTGCCGACGCTCGAAGTTCTGGACAACGGCCCCGGCGTGGCGCTTGACCAACAGACGCATCTATTCGAACCCTTCTTCACCACCTGTAGCCAGGGCACAGGCCTGGGGCTTTATCTGTCCCGTGAGCTGTGCGAAAGCAACCAGGCCCGCCTAGACTTCAAACCACGCCAAGGCGGCGGCTGCTTTCGCATCACTTTTGCTCACGGACGGAAACAAAGTTGAACACGAGCCTACGGCCCAAAGTCCTGATCGTCGACGACGAACCGGATATCCGCGAACTCCTGGAAATCACCCTGGGACGGATGAAACTCGATACCTTCAGTGCCCGCAACCTCGGCGAAGCCCAGGCCTTGTTGACGCGGGAGACATTCGACCTGTGCCTGACCGACATGCGCCTGCCCGACGGCACCGGCCTTGAGCTGGTGCAGTACATCCAGCAGCGTTACCCACAAGTGCCGGTGGCGATGATCACCGCTTACGGCAACCTCGAAACGGCCATCAACGCCCTCAAGGCAGGCGCCTTCGACTTCCTGACCAAACCGGTCGACCTGACACGCCTGCGCGAACTGGTCACCAGCGCCCTGCGCTTGCCGGCACCGGGCGGCGCCAGTACCGCCATTGATCGCCGGTTGCTGGGCGACTCACTGCCCATGCGCAACCTGCGCAAACAAATCGACAAACTCGCTCGCAGCCAGGCCCCGGTGTACATCAGCGGCGAATCCGGTAGCGGCAAGGAATTGGTCGCCCGGCTGATTCACGAGCAGGGCCCGCGGGCCAATCAGTCGTTCGTGCCGGTCAACTGCGGGGCGATTCCGTCGGAGTTGATGGAAAGCGAGTTCTTCGGTCATCGCAAAGGCAGTTTCAGCGGCGCCATCGAAGACAAACCCGGGCTGTTCCAGGCCGCCCATGGCGGCACATTGTTTCTCGACGAAGTGGCCGATTTACCCTTGGCGATGCAGGTCAAACTGCTCCGGGCCATTCAGGAAAAAGCCGTTCGCAGCGTCGGCGGGCAGCAAGAAATGGTGGTCGACGTCCGCATCCTTTGCGCCACCCACAAAGACCTCGACGCCGAAGTCACCGCCGAACGCTTTCGTCAGGATTTGTACTACCGGTTGAACGTGATCGAGCTACGCGTTCCCCCTTTGCGCGAGCGGCGCGACGACATCGAACCGCTGGCCAGTCATGTACTCAAGCGTCTGGCAGCCGGTAGCGGACAACCCGCCGCAAAACTCCACCCACTCGCCCTTGATACGCTCAAAAGCTACCGCTTTCCGGGCAACGTGCGGGAACTGGAGAACGTGCTGGAACGGGCCTACACCCTGTGCGAGAACAAACAGATCGAAGCCAGCGACCTGCGGCTGGCCGAAAGTAACTGCACGGTAGAGAACGGCGTGGCGGACCTGACACAGATCGACAATCTGGAAGACTATCTGGAAAACGTCGAACGCAAACTAATCCTCCAGGCGCTGGAGGAAACCCGATGGAACCGCACGGCGGCGGCTCAGCGGTTGAATTTGTCGTTCAGGTCGATGCGTTATCGACTGAAGAAATTGGGGTTGGATTGAGGGCCCCTTCGCGGGCAAGTCGGATCGCCGCACCGCTCGCTCCGACTTGCCCGCGAAGGCGATCTGGGAGGCGATAAAAATCGTGCTGTCAGATCCGCCCGGTCGGAGCATACGGCGCAGGATCAATAATCGGCGCCCTCCCCAGCATCACATCCACAAACAACTGACACGACGCCGGCGCCAGCACCAGCCCATTACGGTAATGCCCGCAATTGAGCCAAAGCCCGTCGAACCCCGGCACTCGGCCAATATAGGGAATCCCCTCCGGCGAACCCGGGCGTAATCCGGCCCAATGCCCCACCACCTCGGCATCCGCCAGCGCAGGAATCAACTCCACCGCTGATGCTTTCAGACTCTCCAGCGCCGAGTCGGTCGGCGTCTTGTCGTAGCCTTCATGCTCCAGCGTGCTGCCAATCAGAATGTGCCCGTCGCGCCGGGGAATCGCATAGCGCCCCTTGGCCAGCACCATACTCGGCAGGAAGTCCGCCGCGCACTTGTACAAAATCATCTGCCCTTTGACCGGCTCAACCGGCAGTTCCAGATCCAGACTCTTCAGCAAGTCACCACTCCAGGCGCCAGCCGTCAGGACTACCTGATCAGCGTGAACGGGGCCCGCCGAGGTCTGCACGCCGACGACCGTATCGCCTTCACGAATGAACCCGCTGACTTCGCACTGCTCATGAATCGTCACGTTCGGCAGCGCCAGCAACGCAGCCTTGAGGGACTTCACCAGCCGCGGATTGCGCACGTTAGCCACGTCGGCCATGTAGATCGCCCGAGAAAACCCGGCACCCAGCACGGGGACGGCGTCGTGTGCCGCCGAGATATCCACAGCCCGCAGTGGACGGTGTTCCCGTTCGGCCCAGGCCAGCGCCTCGGCCTCGTCATCCAGATCCAGCCAATACAGGCCAGTGGTGTGCACTTCAGGATCAACCCCGGTCGCGGCGAACAGTCGCTCACCAAGCTGTGGATAAAAATCCTGGGACCAATGCGCCAGCGCGGTGACTGCCGGGCTGTAGCGCCACGGATAGAGCGGCGAAACAATCCCGCCACCGGCCCATGACGATTCCTGACCGACGCTCGAACGATCCAGCAACACAACACTTTGCACTTCGGACGCGAGATTGAATGCCGTCAGCAGCCCAATCACGCCGCCGCCGACAATCACCACTTGCTGTTGCCTGCTCATGTTCTGATCCAACCGATAAATAGACAGAGGGCGCAAAAAGGCGCCCGAAAAAGGAACTCAGCGACCCCAGCAATCTTTAGTGGCAAGCCCGGACGTCGCATTGACCATGCTTCTGACGCCGGTGTTGGTGAGGGTGAAATCCCCGCACTTGTCGGTCGCCATCGCTGCGCCGGTCTTGCGCGCGGCCGTCAGCAGGAAGGTCTGGTCGGTCAGGGTCGGGGTGATGGTGTAAAAGTCATTGCCGGCGCTCAGTCCGGCGGCTGCGGTGTAGACATTGTTCTTCGAGTAGAACCGCTCAAGAATCTGCGCTTGCTCGGAAAGCAGCCCGGCCACTTCGGTGCGGCGGCCCTTTTTCACGTACTCGGTGAGGCTCGGGGCGGCAATAGTCATGACGATCCCGATGATCGCAATCACGATCATGATTTCGATCAGGGTGAAACCTCGGTTGGATCTGTGCATTCCTTAACTCTCACTTACTGTATTTGTCGCCACATGATGCGACGGCTGCCGCCGCCGGATTTTTCCACCAGGGTGCTGATGCCGCCACTGGAATCGTTTACGATCTTGCGGCTCGCGCCGTTGACGATGGCGTTCAGGGTCGGGATGCCACCGGTGAAAATCACTCCGCTGGACACCGTGTCCGTGCTGTCGACCGTCCCATCGTTGTTGGTGTCGAGCACCGCGTAGTTGAGCATCTTACCGCTGAACGCATCCAGTTCGACCAGTTTGCCGGTACCGAAGCTGGCACACGGGTCGGTGGTGTCCACACTCGCCGTGGTAAAGACGATCCGCCCCAGCACCAGATTGGCCTGATTGATCACCCGCTCCCCCGTGAGCACGTTGTTGTACACCAGTGGCAAATACCAGCCCTTCTCCGCCGGATAGTTCACGTCGTTCTGGCTGGTGGTGATGAATTGCCCGGTGCTGCCCGAGAACACACCGGTCACCGCTTGCGCCTGCAAACTGGACACGGTGATCTGACCGGCTCCGCCTTCCGCATCCCACACGGCGTAGAACGCCTGCAAATCCTTGTTGGTCTTGTCGGCAGTCTCGTTGAATTTGCCGGTGCCGAAAAATACTTCCTTGCCGCCCAGTGAATTGTCCGCCAGCAATGGCTGCACGGTAATGGGCTGGGTGGCGCCACCCGCGGTGGTAAACAGCGGCTTGCCGGAAAATGCCACGCCCCAGGTTTCGGGCGCGGTAGCGCTTAAATCGAACTTCCATAACCGCCCTTTCAAGTCGCCACCATAGGCGGCCTGCACCACATTCTGCGAGTTGACCCTGAGCTTCACCGACGACAGGCCATTGGTGGTGTCGGTGCTGTCGACCACGATTTTCTTGATCAACGAGCCGTCACGAATGTCTACCACGTACAACGCAGCCACCCCGGAGTTGCTGCCATAACCGTTGGAAATGAACGCGGCCCATCGACCGTCGGCCAAGCGTGCCACTTCAGGTCGTGCATAGGCATTACCCAGATCATTGAAAACGTTCGCGGTACTGGCCGTGGCCGGCGCGCTGATCTCCCACAGTGCCTTGAACACGTTACCCGCTGACGTATCGAACAACTGCAATGCATAAAAAGTCCTGCCGCCCGCCCCGGTTCCGCCAATGGCCAGGGTTTTCCAGGCACCACTGAACTGGGCGTCGAACACCCCGACCTGACCGTCGACCAGAAACTTGTGGCTCACACCGTTGATGTAGGTCGGGTCGGCGATGTAGCGCAGCGATGGCAACACGCTGGAAGGCATGTAGGCATAACGCCGGACGCCATTGGCCGAGTTGATGACATTCACGAACCCGTCGTTGGCATTCACCACCAGGCTGGGACTCATGGTGGTGGATTTGGTGGTCAGGTAGGTGCTGTAGGTGGTGTCACCCACCAAGTCGGACGCGGTTTTATCCGTGGGCGAAGCCAGTACGAGGGGCGAGTTGATGATGTCGCCAAGCAGCACGCTGCGCACCTTGAGCCCGGTTTTGTTGGTGCCCTTGCTCCACTCCACCAGATCGCTGCCGGTGATGCCGGTGGGCAGGCTTTGGCTGAGTGAGGTCTGCTGCGCCGGGGAGAAACTGGCATACGCCAAAGTGACGGCGGCGTTGGTCAAAGTGTTCCAGGACTGGTAAGTCGGCGCTGTAGCACCGGGAACGATGGTGGTGTCGGTGGTCCACAGCGCTGCGGCGGTGTTCACGATGCCCGCCGAGGTGAAGCCAAAGGACTTGATCGTGCCGCGCCAGTCCTTCGGGTCATAACTGGTCTGGAAGTAACTTGAGTTGCTGGCCAGGGTGGTGCCGCTGGTGACGCCGCTACCACCGGAACCGGCCTTCGAGGTGATGTCGCTTAGCGCCGAGGACAGAGCACTGTTGAGTCCAGCGCTATCGGTCGCCTGATAGTACTTGCCCTGTCCGTAGCCGGCCGCATCCGACAACATCTGGTTCGCGGCGGTAAAACCCACGGTGTAGGTGTTCATGTTCTGCTTGGGAAAATCCGCCGCATTCCAGCTTTTTCCGGCCAGATCGTTACCTGTGGAGCGCATGTCGATGTCGAAGGAAAACTTGGCGATATCGTCCAGATACAGCGTGTCGCCTTCTCCGTCACCGTTCAGGTTGTCACCATCGTTATTCACGCCATCCCAGTTGGGCAAGCGAGTACCGCCCAGGGGATCGGTAGTCGGAAACGTCCGGTCATAGGTCGGCAGGCCATCGGTGATCACGACGCCATAGTTTTTCTGGCAGCGATACTGGATCGGGCTGGTGTAAGTGGTTGGCGTCGAGTTGTAGTACGGCGCCATGCCGCGCATGTACCGCGTGATCTCGTAATAGGTTTCCGCCAACGGGGTATTGGCGATTGCACTCAAACCATTGATCGATGAAATCAGGTTGTTGAAGTTGGTTTGCGCCTGACCCTGGGTGATGCTCCCGCCAGCAGATAGATCACTGACAGCGCGAGGGATAAACCCGCCGGGGCCGGAATTATTGCCCGCGGGCGGGTTGAATGTCGCAAGCCCGATACGCAGCTCGCGATTACTGGTGACCAGATTCGTAGAAACATCCTTTGCTACGCTCATGCGGTAATCGTTTGGGATGGCATCGGTGCCCGTGGTGAAATCCCTGTTCGAACCATTGGCCAGGCTCACCAGATAAGACAGATAGTTAGCCGTATAACGCGTATTTTCATTACCCACAGGGTCGGGTAGCTTCAGGCATATCGATGACAATCCCAAAAAACCCCGATAAAAACCGTACCAGTTGCCGTTGTTGGAGCAGTTGCCGCGTTTAAGGCTCGATAAGGCGATATTGTTATCTTCCATGTCCAGGTTCTGTCCGTTCAAACATGAGCCATTTGAATTGCAGTTCGCAATTTGCTCGCGGCTGACAGTCGGATCGAAATCCGGCGCCCAGATGATGTTGTTCATGCTCCCCGAGTCATCGATCAGCAACATAACGTTCGGGGCGACGGCCGCGGCGCTCAACAGCGGAGAGTCGGAGGGCGTGAAGGCGTAGGTCGGAGCCGTCAGGTAAAGCCCCAGTATCACGCCGCAAATCAGCTGCCACACGCCAACACGCCTTTCAGTATTTCGCATAAATACTCTCCACGACGCTGCGTGAGTTGCCCGCGATGCCGACAGCGGTCACCCGGTAAAGCGTCGCCGAGGTGTTGCTCGGCACATTCACGGCATTGACCGTGGTGCCGATGTTCTGCACCCCGTAAAAACCCCTGCCAGAGGCGATCCAGGTCACCCCGGAGGTGGAACTGGCGCCGGCGCCGGCGGCGGTGATCGTCGACGCGTCGGCCGGTGGTGCGCACTGGCTGCAGACCGGCAATGAATAGCTGTCCAGCTGCACCGCGCTTTCTCCCACACGCAAAGCCGCTTCGGCGCCCTGGAACGACTGGTTGCGCAAACTTACGCTGCCGGCCATTTTTTCCTGCAGGGTGGCGTTCTGCATCGATGAAAGGCCGATCAAGGTCAGCAACAGCAGGAACACCAGGCTGACCAGCAGCGCCATGCCCCGCTGGGTGTGAACAGTCAGGGAGGCCTTCCTCATGGCAACCTGTTGCGCAAGGCGGCAACCACGTTGAAGGTTTGATTGCGCACCCGGTTGTTAGGGTCGGTGAGGGTCAGGCTCAGGCGTACGCTGCGAATTCGTGCGGGGTCGGACGGATTAGGGCTGTAACTGGTAGCGGCTACATCGGTGGCGGAGCTGGCGAGGCCGAAGCTCACGCTGAAGGCACTGACGTTATCGACCAGTACGAACTGGGCCGGCGTACCGGCACCGGAGCCCATCATGATTTTGTTATTGCTGAAGCTGTAGATCAGCCGCCGGATTGGAAACGCCAAAAAGCCCGAGGCCGGTACTCGCGCGCCAGTGTAGGCCGTCGCCGTGTTTCTACAGTCGGAAATCACCGTCCAGGCCGGCACCCCGCCACTGCCTCCGACATCGGCGGTTACCAGCGTCAATTTGAGGTTGGCGTTATCCCAACTGACGGGCGTTATCTGGCTGGCGTTGAAATCGCCGGCAGTGCTTGAGTCGGTGATCGTCCCCAGGCAGCCAAACATGCCGACCATACGGATTTCCTGAATCATCTTGCTCAGCACGAATCGAGCATCTTCCTGCATGGCGGCGGCGGTGTTCTGACTGACGTAGGTGTTCTTGGCGGCGATGAAAATCTGCGCCACGCCCAGCACGACAACCAGGCTCAACGCGAGGGCGATCAACAATTCGATCAGCCCGAAACCGCTGTTGGACCGCCTCATGGCGTTGCCACCGGGTCGACGGCGGCACGGCTGGTCATGACAAAGCTGCGGCGTGAATTGGCGGTATTGGCGGCGCGCGAGTCATCCCAGGTGATGGTGATGGTGTAAACCCGCTGGCTCAGCGTAACGGTGCCGGTGGCCGTCGCGCCGCCGAAATTGACGATGTTGGTGGTGAAATCGTAGAGGTCCTGATCGCGAGCGACGTTCAGATTGCCGGACGTCGGTGGCGTCACGGTGTAGTCAGCGCCGGAGTTGGCGCGGATGCGGTCCATCATGTCGTAGGCGATAAAACTCGCCTGGCTGGTCATCCGCGAGCTGTCCGTGTACTTCAGCGCATTGAGCTGAATCGCCGCCGCCCCCAACAGCCCTACGGTCAGAATCACCAACGCGACCAGGACTTCGATCAGCGTCATGCCCTCCTGTGCATGTTTACTCCGTTCCCTCATCCGCAACTTCCACCCAATAGAATTCGTCCGTTCAAACACACATTCAGCGTCCTGCTTTGCGCCCCCAGCACGTAGCTGATCACCACGGGTGTGGACGGCGCCGATAAACCGCCGAGATTGTTGAAATCGATGGCGGTCACTCCTGAGGTTAGCGTCAGAGTCGCACCGCTGCTCATCGCTGGAACAACCCGCAATACATTGGCCAGATTGCCAGTACCGTCATAAACCGCCAATTCACCGGTCCAGACGCTGCCACCCGCCGTCGGACGAACCCGAGTGGCGACGCCCCGGTCGATGGCCTCAAGTCGTGCGAAATTGAGCCCACGTTGCAGGTCGCCGATTTCGGTGTCGGCCTTGGTGCCTTGCACCGACCGGGTAAACGCAGGCACGGCCAGGGTGATCAGGATCAAAAATACCGCGAGCGAGACCAGCAGCTCGATCAGCGTGAAACCTTTTGTACGATGATCCATCGTTGCCCTCCGTTGCCGTCGGCTATACCTGCTTCTACACGCTAGAACATTCGACCGAGCGGCGTACGGTTGATTTGCCATTACTCGCGCACGGATTGCGCGGGCCGCACCACTCCATGGAGGGAGATGACATGCATCAGCGAGGCTTCAGCCTGATCGAACTGCTCATGGGACTGACAATTGCGGGGATTGTTCTGCTGTTGGTCAGTCCGGCGTTCGCATCACTGACAGAATCGAATCATCGCGAGGAGGCGGCGAAGTCGCTTGCCAGTGGTATTCGCAGTGCCAGAAGCGAGGCACTCGCGCGTAATCAGACCGTCGTCATTCATGGCATCAACGACGACTGGGGTCAGGGCTGGCGAATCATTCTGGATATCAGCGGCAAAGGGCCGGAGGACAGCAGCAATCCGCTGCTTGTTGAACACGCGAGTAGCGCCGGGGTGCCCGTTGTCGGCAATTGGCCGGTCAGGCAATACGTTCGTTTCAGCCGTATCGGCGAACCACAGATGCCTGGCCGGGCCTTTCAAGCGGGGACGCTGCACATTTGCGCAGCCCACGAACCGGTCAGCCAGCTCCAGGTGGTGCTGGCCGCGACCGGTCGCGTCAGCCTGCGCAGCGAGAAGGCTGAGCAGGCGCTGTGCCCGGGAGGGAAAAAAGTTAAAGCAGGGAGCGCACGCGCAACTCTTTAGGCATGGAGAATGTGATGTTCTCCTCGCGACCGGCCAATTCATCGGCTCCGGTAGCACCCCAGGCCTGCAACTGCTGGATCACACCCCGCACCAGCACTTCCGGAGCAGAGGCGCCAGCGGTGATACCGATACGCTCGACACCGTCGAACCAGCTCTTTTGCAGGTCTTCGGCGCCGTCGATCAGGTAAGCCGGGGTGGCCATGCGTTCGGCGAGTTCACGCAAGCGGTTGGAGTTGGAGCTGTTCGGGCTGCCGACCACCAGTACCACGTCGCATTCGTCGGCCAGTTGCTTCACGGCGTCCTGACGGTTTTGCGTGGCGTAGCAGATGTCGTCCTTGCGCGGACCACCGATCGCCGGGAAACGTGCACGCAGGGCGTCGATCACGCGGCTGGTGTCGTCCATGGACAGGGTGGTCTGGGTCACGAACGCCAGTTTGTCTGGATTGACCACCTGCAACGAGGCAACGTCTTTCTCGTCTTCAACCAGATAGATCGCGCCACCATTGCTGCCGTCGTACTGGCCCATGGTGCCTTCGACTTCCGGGTGACCGGCGTGGCCAATGAGGATGCATTCACGACCGTCGCGGCTGTAGCGCGCGACTTCGATGTGCACCTTGGTCACCAGCGGGCAGGTCGCGTCGAACACTTTCAGGCCACGGCCAGCGGCTTCGGTACGCACAGCCTGGGAAACGCCGTGGGCACTGAAGATCACGATGACGTCGTCCGGCACCTGATCCAGTTCTTCGACGAAGATCGCCCCGCGAGCACGCAGGTCTTCGACGACGAATTTGTTGTGAACCACTTCGTGGCGCACATAGATCGGCGGCCCGAAGACTTCCAGGGCGCGGTTGACGATTTCGATCGCCCGGTCCACACCGGCGCAGAAGCCACGGGGGTTGGCGAGTTTGATTTGCATGCTGTGCCTCGTGTCTTGCGCGCAAGAAGTTAGAACATTACATCCCTGTAGGAGCGAAGCTTGCTCGCGAAGGCGGTATCTCATTCGACATCAACGTTGAATGTGATGACGCCTTCGCGAGCAAGCTTCGCTCCTACAAGTTAAAGACCCACGACGCTGATGATCTCGACGTCAAAGGTCAATGTCTTGCCGGCCAGCGGGTGGTTGAAGTCGATGGTCACTTGCTCGTCATCGAATTCCTTCACAACGCCAGGCAGCTCAGTATTGGCCGCATCGTTGAAGATCACCAGCAAACCCGGCGACAGGTCCATGTCCTTGAACTGCGAACGCGGGATGATCTGTACGTTCTGCGGGTTCGGCTGACCGAATGCGTTTTCCGGCTGAATCGTCAGCGTGCGCTTGTCGCCCGCCTTGAAGCCGAACAGCGCTGCTTCGAAACCTGGCAACAGGTTGCCGTCGCCGACCTTGAAGGTCGCCGGGGCTTTGTCGAAGGTGCTGTCGACGGTGTCGCCGTTCTCCAGGCGCAATGCAAAGTGCAAGGTGACTTCCGTGTTCTGGCGGATGCGTTGCTCAGCCAATACCTGTTCAGTCATGAACGGCTTCTCCGGTTTTTTTACTTTTGAACATATCCAGCGCAAGCATCACGGCACCGACAGTAATTGCGCTGTCAGCAAAGTTGAACGCCGGGAAATACCAGCGGTTCTGCCAATGCACCAGAATGAAATCGATCACATGGCCATAGGCAATGCGGTCATACAGATTGCCTAGCGCGCCGCCGAGCACCAGGGCCAGCGCAACGGCCAGCCAGGTTTCATTGCGCCCCAGGCGCTTGAGCCAGACCACCAGCACGGCACTGACCACCACAGCGATCAGGGCAAACAACCAGCGCTGCCAGCCGGAGCTGTCGGCCAGGAAGCTGAACGCCGCGCCGGTGTTGTAGGCCAGGGTCCAGCTGAAGTAATCGGGGATCACCACGATTTGCTGGTACATCTTCAGCGAGCCTTCGAAGTAAAACTTGCTGGCCTGGTCGATGACCAGGACCAGCAAGCTCAACCAGAGCCAGCTCAGCCGTCCGAAACGGCCAGCAGCATTAGGCATAATGACGAACCTCGCCCGCGCCGCTGATGTTGTCGACGCAACGACCGCAGATTTCCGGATGCTCCGGGTTCACACCGACGTCTTCACGGCAGTGCCAGCAACGGGCGCACTTGGCGAAGGCCGACTTGACGATTTTCAGCTTCAGGCCGCTGACTTCGGTCACTACCGCGTCCGCTGGTGCCTGAACAAAAGGCGCAACGCTGGCTGTCGAGGTGATCAGAACGAAGCGCAATTCGTTGCTCAGCTTGGCCAGGTCGGCGCTCAGCGCGTCTTCGGCGAACAGCGTCACTTCGGCTTGCAGGTTGCCACCGACGGCCTTGGCCGCGCGCTGGATTTCCATTTCCTTGTTCACAGCGACCTTCACCGCCATGATCCGCTCCCAGTAGGCGCGGCCCAGTTCGACGTTGTCCGGCAGTTCGGTCAGGCCTTCGTACCAGGTGTTGAGCATCACCGATTCGTTACGCTCACCCGGCAGGTATTCCCACAGTTCGTCGGCGGTGAACGCGAGGATCGGCGCGATCCAGCGCACCAGCGCCTCGGAGATGTGGTACAGCGCGGTTTGCGCCGAACGGCGGGCCTTGCTGTTGGCGCCAGTGGTGTACTGACGGTCCTTGATGATGTCGAGGTAGAAACCGCCCAGCTCCTGCACGCAGAAGTTGTGGATCTTGGAGTAAACGTTCCAGAAGCGGTATTCGCCGTAGTGCTCTTGCAACTCGCGTTGCAGCAGCAGGGTGCGGTCCACGGCCCAACGGTCCAGCGCGAGCATTTCTTCTGCCGGCAGGATGTCGGTGGCCGGGTTGAAACCGGTCAGGTTGGAGAGCAGGAAGCGCGCAGTGTTACGGATACGCCGGTAGGCGTCCGCACTGCGTTGCAGGATCTGCTCGGAAACCGCCATTTCACCCGAGTAATCGGTGGAAGCCACCCACAGACGCATGATGTCGGCGCCCAGGGTGTCGTTGACTTTTTGCGGCGCGATCACGTTGCCCAGGGATTTGGACATCTTGCGACCGGACTCGTCGACGGTGAAGCCGTGAGTCAGCAGCTCGCGGTACGGCGCGTGATTGTCGATGGCGCAACCGGTCAGCAGCGACGAGTGGAACCAGCCACGGTGTTGGTCCGAGCCTTCCAGGTACAGGTCGGCACGCGGGCCGGTCTCGTGGCCCATCGCGTGCGAACCGCGCAGGACATGCCAGTGCGTGGTCCCCGAATCGAACCAGACGTCCAGGGTGTCGCTGATCTTGTCGTACAGCGGCGCTTCGTCACCGAGCAGCTCGGCGGCGTCCATCTTGAACCAGGCTTCGATACCTTCGACTTCGACGCGCTTGGCGACTTCTTCCATCAGTTCGGCGGTACGCGGGTGCAGCTCGCCGCTTTCCTTGTTCAGGAAGAACGGGATCGGCACGCCCCAGTTGCGCTGACGGGAGATGCACCAGTCCGGACGGTTGGCGATCATCGAGTGCAGGCGCGCCTGGCCCCAGGCCGGGACGAACTGAGTTTCTTCGATGGCTTTGAGCGCGCGCTTGCGCAGGGTGTCGCCGCTGACAGGCTCTTTGTCCATGCCGATGAACCACTGCGCGGTGGCGCGGTAGATCAGCGGGGTCTTGTGGCGCCAGCAGTGCATGTAGCTGTGTTCGATGATGGTGGTGTGCAGCAGTGCGCCAACTTCGGTCAGCTTGTCGACGATGGCCGGGTTGGCTTTCCAGATGAACTGGCCGCCGAAGAACTCCAGCGACGTCACGTAAACGCCGTTGCTCTGTACCGGATTGAGGATGTCGTCGTTGACCATGCCGTATTTCTTGCAGGTCACGAAGTCGTCCACGCCGTAGGCCGGAGCGGAGTGAACCACGCCGGTGCCAGCGCCCAGTTCAACGTAATCGGCCAGGTAAACCGGCGACAGGCGATCGTAGAACGGGTGGCGGAAGTTGATCAGCTCCAGCTCTTTACCGGTGGTGGTCGCGATGACCGAGCCTTCCAGGCTGTAACGGACCAGGCACGACTCGACCAGCTCTTCAGCCAGCACCAGCAGTTTGTCGCCGACGTCGACCAGGGCGTAGTTGAATTCCGGGTGAACGTTCAGCGCCTGGTTGGCCGGGATGGTCCACGGGGTGGTGGTCCAGATCACGATCGAAGCAGGTTTGCCCAGCGACGGCAGACCGAAAGCGGCAGCCAGCTTGGCTTCGTCGGCAATCGGGAAGGCCACGTCGATGGTCGAGGACTTTTTGTTTTCGTACTCGACTTCCGCTTCAGCCAGGGCCGAACCGCAGTCAAAGCACCAGTTCACAGGCTTCAGGCCTTTGAACACGAAACCGCTTTTGACGATTTCGGCGAGGGCGCGGATTTCACCGGCCTCGTTCTTGAAGTCCATGGTCTTGTACGGGTTGGCGAAGTCGCCCAACACGCCCAGACGGATGAATTCGGATTTCTGACCTTCAATCTGCTCGGTGGCGTAGGCACGGCACAGTTCGCGGGTTTTGTCCGCGCCCAGGTTTTTACCGTGGGTCACTTCGACTTTGTGCTCGATCGGCAGACCGTGGCAGTCCCAGCCCGGAACATAAGGCGCGTCGAAACCCGACAGGGTTTTCGAGCGGATGATCATGTCCTTGAGAATCTTGTTCAGCGCATGACCGATGTGAATCGTGCCGTTGGCGTACGGAGGACCGTCGTGAAGTACGAACTTCGGACGATCCTTGCCAATCTCGCGCAACTTACCGTACAGGCCAATGCTGTCCCAGCGCTGCAGAATCTGCGGTTCGCGCTGAGGCAGGCCGGCCTTCATTGGGAAGGCGGTGTCCGGAAGGTTTAGCGTGGCTTTATAGTCGGTCATTTAAGGCTCTTCATTAGCGATTGGCGCTAGGTGCGACAGGGCACGGGCGGAGGCAACATCCGCATTGATCGCCGTCTTAAGCGCCTCCAGAGAGGCGAAACGCTGCTCTTCACGCAGCTTGTGGTGGAAAACCACCGTCAAACGCCGGTCATACAGATCGCCGGCAAAATCTAAAAGGTGTACTTCGAGGTGGGCTTTGCCATCACCTTGTACCGTGGGCCGCACGCCAATGTTGGCGACGCCCGGCCAGGTCTTGCCGTCGATGTCGACGTCGACCAGGTAAACCCCGGTCAGTGGCACGCGACGACGCTTGAGTTGAATGTTGGCGGTTGGCGTACCCAGTTGGCGCGCCAGCTTCTGGCCATGCAGGACCCGCCCGGTGATCTGGAACGGACGCCCGAGCAGCCGCTCGGCCAAGGCAAAATCGGCAGCGGCCAAGGCGTTGCGGACCTGGGTGCTGCTGACACGAATGCCGTCCAGCTCGACGGTTTGCGCCGCTTCAACGGTAAAGCCCTGAACGATGCCGGCCTGTTGCAGGAAATCGAAATCCCCTACCCGGTCACAGCCGAACCGGAAGTCATCACCAACCTCCAGGTGCTGGACGCCGAGGCCGTCGACCAGGATGGTATCGACGAACTCACTGGCGCTGAGCTTGCTCAGACGCTGGTTGAAGGCCAGGCACAAGACCCGATCGACACCTTCGTCGGCCAGCAGCTGCAGTTTGTCCCGCAGCCGGGCCAGACGGGCCGGGGCCGTGTCCGGGGCGAAGAATTCTCGCGGCTGCGGCTCGAAAATCACCACGCAGCTGGGCACGCCCAACTCGATAGCGCGCTCACGCAGCCTCGCCAGGATAGCCTGGTGACCACGGTGAACACCGTCAAAGTTGCCAATAGTGGCGACACAGCCCCGATGCTGGGGGCGCAGGTTGTGGAGGCCTCGAACCAGCTGCATAACGCGCTTCTTGCTCATAAAGTGGTCGATTATAACCACACCCGGCGGCCGACGACAGGCAACACCGTAACCCAAAGTAATCGAGCCGACAAAACCGCCGGTTCGCCCATGTTTATCGAAGCCAAAGCCTCAGCTCAACGCCTTGCGATTGAAGTCGCGCAAACGGAAGCCCATCAACAGCAGCATGCCGAAATAAGTGACCACACCGGCAGCGACCAATGCGCCCAGACGCAGGAATCGCTCCAGCATATGCCCCTGATCCCAGGCCGGCATGAAATGCATGCCGGCCAGCAGTACAGCAGACATCACCAACACCGCAATCACAAGCTTCAGGCCGAATTTCGCCCAACCCGGTTGCGGCTGATACATCTGCTGCTTGCGCAGTTGATAGAACAATAGCCCGGCGTTGATGCAGGCACCGACACTGATGGCCAAGGCCAGACCGGCGTGGGCCAGCGGGCCGATCAATACCAGGTTGAACAATTGGGTAACGATCAGGGTGAAAATCGCGATTTTTACCGGCGTGCGGATGTTTTGTTGCGCATAAAAGCCTGGCGCCAGCACTTTGATCACGATAATCCCGAGCAAACCGACCGAATAAGCGATTAGCGCCCGTTGAGTCATGGAGGCGTCAAACGCGCTGAACTGGCCGTACTGAAACAGTGAAACGGTCAACGGCTCGGCGAGAATCCCCAACGCCAGCGAACACGGCAACACCAGCACGAAGCACAGGCGCAGGCCCCAATCGAGGATGCGCGAGTACTCTTGGCGATCCTTGCTGGCGTAGGTCTTGGCCAAGGTTGGCAGCAGAATCGTGCCCAATGCCACGCCCAGCACCCCGGATGGCAACTCCATCAGGCGGTCGGCGTAATACATCCACGACACAGAGCCGGCGACCAGGAACGAGGCGAAAATGGTGTTGATGATCAGGGAAATCTGGCTTACGGACACGCCGAGAATCGCTGGCAACATCTGCTTCAGGACCCGCCAGACGCCGCTGTCACGCAGGTTAAGTCGTGGCAGCACCAGCATGCCGATCTTTTTCAGGTGCGGCAGCTGATAGAGCAATTGCGCCAGACCACCCACCAGCACCGCCCAGCCCAAGGCCATGACGGGAGGATCGAAGTACGGTGTCAGGAACACCGAAAAGATGATCATGCTGACGTTGAGCAAGGTCGGCACGAAGGCCGGCACCGAAAAGCGGTTGTACGTATTGAGGATCGCACCGGCCAACGAAGACAGGGAGATCAGCAATATATAGGGGAAGGTCACCCGCAACAGGTTCGAGGTCAGCTCAAATTTTTCCGGGGTATCGGTGAAACCCGGCGCTGTCGCCCAGATGACCCACGGCGCGGCGAGCATGCCCAGCGCGGTGACCAGGGCCAGCACCAGCGTCAGCAGGCCGGAAACGTAAGCAATGAAGGTTCGCGTCGCCTCTTCGCCCTTTTGGCTTTTATATTCGGCAAGAATCGGCACGAACGCCTGGGAAAAAGCCCCTTCGGCGAAGATTCGTCGCAACAGATTGGGCAGTTTGAAGGCGATGAAGAAGGCGTCAGTCGCCATCCCGGCGCCAAATGTGCGCGCGATAAGGGTGTCACGAACGAACCCCAGAACCCGGGAAAGCATCGTGATAGAGCTGACGGCGGCCAACGATTTGAGCAGATTCATTGAAAGAGTTTGTGCCTGTCGATAAACAGCAGGCGAACAAAGCGCCTACTTATGCGATACTCCGCGCCGCAGCAGCACAGAGCCAAAGCTCGCGAGTTTACAGGTCAAGCGCCGGAAATAAATATCCCGCCTCTTTATACCTACCACTTAGCGGAACGTCTCAACCGCCCTTGACAAGACATCAACTCATCGGCATGATTCGCGGCCTATTTTGTTTGCTATTTCCTAAAAAGTCTTTCGAGGAGCTCGACGGTGGCCAACACACCTTCCGCCAAAAAACGTGCAAAACAGGCTGAGAAGCGTCGCAGCCACAACGCCAGCCTGCGTTCCATGGTTCGTACCTACATCAAGAATGTAGTTAAGGCCATCGACGCAAAAGACGCTGAAAAAGCTCAAGCAGCTTACGTTCTGGCTGTGCCAGTTATCGACCGTATGGCCGATAAAGGCATCATCCACAAGAACAAGGCAGCTCGTCATAAGAGCCGCCTGAACGGTCACGTCAAGGCTCTGAACCTTGCTGTTGCCGCATAAGCGATAAGCTTGTTAAAAAACCGACCCCAGGGTCGGTTTTTTATTGCCTGTGATTTGGCAGACACACACAAAAAAATGTGGGAGTGAGCCTGCTCGCGATAGCTGTTTAACATTCAACACTAATGTCGACTGTTATACCGCTATCGCGAGCAGGCTCACTCCCACAGTTTTGATCTTTGTTAACTTATTGAGCGTGTGTCCACGGCAAAATCGGAATCGCCGTTACCGCATTCTGCGGGCTGCCTTCGATCAAGCGATCGCTATAGACCAGGTACACCAGCGTATTGCGCTTCTTGTCGAGGAAGCGCACCACCTGCATGGTCTTGAACACCAGCGACGTGCGCTCCTTGAACACCTCGTCACCATCCTTCAGCTCGCCCTTGAAGCTGATCGGACCAACCTGGCGGCATGCGATAGACGCTTCTGCGCGATCTTCCGCCAATCCCAACCCCCCTTTCACACCGCCCGTCTTGGCTCGCGACAGGTAACAAGTCACACCCTCGACCTTCGGGTCATCAAACGCCTCGACGACGATTCGGTCGTTCGGGCCGACGAATTTAAACACCGTCGACACCTGGCCAATCTCTTCGGCCGAGGCCAGCAGCGGCATTGCCAACAGCAGACCCAACAATCCTTTTGCCACACGCATTCAAATATTCCTTCAGACCAGAATCAGGTTATCGCGGTGAACCAGTTCCGGCTCCGCCATGTAACCCAACAGACCGACAATCGCCTCAGACGACTGACCGATGATTTTTTGTGCTTCCAGCGCGCTGTAGTTGGCCAGGCCCCGGGCGATCTCACGACCGTCCGGCGCCACGCACACCACCATTTCGCCGCGACGGAAGCTGCCCTGGACCAGCTTGACGCCAACCGGCAACAAACTTTTGTTGCCCTGGGACAGCGCCGTCACTGCGCCCGCGTCCAACACCAGCGTGCCACGGGTTTGCAGGTGACCGGCGAGCCATTGCTTGCGCGCCGCCAGCATGCCGCGCTCAGGCGACAACAGGGTGCCGATGCGCTCACCGGCCTTCAGACGATCCAGCACGCGCTCAATGCGCCCGCCGACGATGATGGTATGCGCACCGGAGCGCGCCGCCAGGCGCGCAGCACGCAATTTGGTCTGCATACCGCCACGACCCAATGCGCCACCGGTACCGCCAGCAACAGCATCCAGCGCCGGATCATCCGCGCGCGCTTCGTAAATCAGGTTTGCGTTGGGGTTGTTGCGCGGATCAGCGTCGAACATGCCGTCGCGATCGGTGAGGATCACCAGCAAATCCGCCTCGACCAGGTTGGCCACCAGCGCCGCCAGGGTGTCGTTGTCGCCGAAACGGATCTCGTCGGTGACCACGGTGTCGTTTTCGTTGATCACCGGGATCACTTTCAGCTCGACCAGCGCACGCAAGGTGCTACGGGCGTTCAGGTAGCGCTTGCGATCAGACAAGTCGTCGTGAGTCAGGAGAATCTGCGCGGTATGCCGGCCATGCTCGGCAAAGCTCGACTCCCAGGCCTGCACCAAACCCATTTGACCGATGGCGGCAGCAGCCTGCAGCTCGTGCATCGCACTGGGTCGTACGGTCCAGCCCAAACGGCTCATCCCCGCCGCCACCGCCCCGGAGGACACCAGCACCAGTTCGACGCCAGCTTCATGCAAAGCCACCATCTGCTCGACCCAGACACCCATTGCCGCGCGATCCAGGCCCTTGCCGTCCGCCGTCAGCAAAGCGCTGCCGATCTTCACGACCCAACGCTGCGCACCTGTCACCTTGCTCCGCATCATCTTCAACCTTAGCTTGAGGACAGCGCGACCCAGCGCTGCCCGTGACGTTAATCGTGGCTATTACTGACCAACGATCGATTTCCAGATACTAAAACGCCGCTCGATTGAGCGGCGTTCAAGTTTATCGCAACGGATCAGTCACGCACGTAAATGATTTCCGGACCGTCTTCGTCATCCACATCTTCTTCGTCCCAATCATCGTCGCCGATGTCATGGACCGACTTCACGCCGCTGCGACGCAGGGCACGCTGGTCATCCAAGGCCTGCAACTGGGCACGAGCTTCGTCTTCGATGCGCTGATCGAGTTCGGCCAACTCTTCTTTGTAGGCCGGATCGTTAGCCAGACGGTCAGCACGATCTTCCATGTAACGCATGATGTCGTGGCACAGACGCTCGGTACCGAGCTTGGAAATGGCCGAGATCACGTAAACCGGACCGGTCCATTCCAGGCGATCAACGATCTCCTTGACGCGAGCGTCATGCTCTTCTTCAAGGATCTGGTCGCACTTGTTCAGCACCAACCAGCGATCACGCTCAGCCAGGGACGGGCTGAACTTGGTCAGCTCGCTGACGATCACTTCAGCGGCATCCGGGGCGCTGGCGTCATCCAACGGCGCCATGTCGACGAGGTGTAGCAGCAAACGGGTACGCGACAAGTGCTTGAGGAAGCGAATCCCCAGGCCCGCGCCATCGGAAGCGCCTTCGATCAGACCCGGAATGTCCGCGACCACGAAGCTCTTCCAACGATCGACGCTGACCACGCCCAGGTTCGGCACCAGCGTGGTGAACGGGTAGTCGGCGACTTTCGGCTTGGCGGCCGATACCGAGCGAATGAAGGTACTTTTACCGGCGTTCGGCAAGCCCAGCAGACCCACGTCGGCCAGCACTTTCATTTCCAGTTTCAGGTCACGCGCCTCACCCGGCTTACCCGGAGTGGTCTGACGCGGAGCACGGTTGGTACTGGATTTGAAACGGGTATTACCCAGACCGTGCCAGCCGCCATGTGCAACCAACAGCTTCTGACCGGCCTTGGTCAGGTCGCCGATGATTTCCTGAGTGGCAGAATCGATGACAGTGGTGCCCACCGGAACACGCAGCACCAGCTCTTCACCTTTCTTGCCGGTGCAGTCGGTGCTGCCGCCGTTGGAACCGCGCTCGGCATCGAAGTGCCGGGTGTAACGGTAGTCGACCAGGGTGTTGAGGTTTTCGTCGGCGATCATGTAGACCGAGCCGCCATCACCACCATCACCGCCGTTCGGGCCGCCGTTTTCAATGAATTTCTCGCGACGGAAGCTCATGCAACCGTTGCCGCCGTCGCCGGCCTTTACTCGAATCGATACTTCATCAACAAACTTCATAACAAAACGCCTCTCGTCATACGGACGAGCCGAAAAAATCCAGACATAAGACTCTTGCAAAAATGAGCGCAGCGACCTCAATCAACGACCGAAAATCCAGCGCTGGAGCCCATCACAAACAGCTTTGCAAGAGACTCACCCCACAAACGAAAAAGCCCCGTCGCGAGACAGGGCTTTTCCAGCAACTACGTAATTATGCCGCGACGACTTCAGTCTTCGGGACAATGCTCACGTAACGGCGGTTGAAAGCGCCTTTTACTTCGAACTTGATCACGCCGTCGATTTTAGCGAACAGAGTGTGATCTTTACCCATGCCAACACCGTAACCGGCGTGGAATTGGGTGCCGCGCTGACGCACGATGATGTTGCCCGGAATGATAACCTGGCCGCCATACATCTTCACGCCAAGGCGTTTGGCTTCTGAGTCGCGACCGTTACGGGTACTACCACCAGCTTTTTTGTGTGCCATGAGTCAATTCTCCTAGTGAGGAATTAGGCTGAAATTAAGCCTGAATACCGGTGATTTTGATCTCGGTGTACCACTGGCGGTGGCCCATACGCTTCATGTGGTGCTTACGACGACGGAACTTGATGATGCGGACTTTATCGTGACGACCTTGGGAGATCACTTCAGCCACAACGGTAGCGCCGGCAACAACTGGAGCGCCGATGTTCACGTCATCGCCATTGGCGACCAACAGAACGCGATCAAAAGTAACGGATTCGCCGGTAGCGATTTCCAGTTTTTCGATCTTCAGGTATTCACCTGGGGCGACCTTGTATTGCTTGCCACCAGTAACAATTACTGCGTACGACATGGTATTTCTCCGATAATCCTGCTCACCCAGCTCTTTATAAGAAGAGGTATTGGCTGGCATGGCTGCATAAGGCTGGAAGGCCTGTTTGCAATTGCGTAAGGCAGGTGCTGCCCAGGAAGTTCAGGGTGCGCGATTGTACGCAAGCTGCCGGGGCGATGCAAGAGGCCGTCCATCGTGCCTTGACACCCGCCGACGTGGGTCCTAGCATGCCGCGCAACCCTTCTGGAGCAACTGTCGCTGATGCAACCCCAAGCTTTCTACCGCGCGGTGGCGGACGATTTTAGCGCCGTCGACGGCATCATCAAGAAGCAGCTGACTTCCCGAGTGCCGCTGGTATCGAAAATCGGCGATTACATTACCTCGGCTGGCGGTAAACGCCTGCGTCCTCTACTAGTGTTGCTGTGTGGCAAGGCCCTGGGTCGCGAAGGCGATGACCTGCGTCTGCTGGCCGCAACCATCGAGTTCCTGCACACCGCCACCCTGCTGCACGACGACGTGGTCGACATGTCCGGCATGCGCCGTGGCCGCTCGACTGCCAACGCCATGTGGGGCAACGCTCCGAGCGTGCTGGTGGGCGACTTCCTGTATTCACGCTCCTTCGAGATGATGGTCGAACTGGGCTCCATGCCAGTGATGAAAATTCTTTCGCAAGCCACGCGCATCATCGCCGAAGGCGAAGTGTTGCAGCTGTCGAAGGTTCGTGACGCCAGCACCACCGAAGAAACCTACATGGAAGTCATCCGCGGTAAAACCGCGATGCTCTTCGAAGCCTCGACCCACAGTGCGGCGGCCCTGTGCGAAGCGACGCCGCAACAGGCCGAAGCCCTGCGTACGTTTGGCGATCACCTCGGTGTAGCCTTCCAACTGGTCGACGACCTGCTGGACTACCGTGGCGACGCGGAAACCCTGGGCAAGAACGTCGGTGACGACCTGGCCGAAGGCAAGCCGACCCTGCCCCTGATCTACACCATGCGCGAAGGTACACCGGAGCAGGCTGCACTGGTGCGCAAGGCGATCCAGAAAGGCGGGATCGAAGACCTGGAAAGCATCCGCGAAGCAGTGGAAGCGTCCGGTTCGCTGGATTACACCGCGCAACTGGCCCGTGATTACGTGGCCCGCGCGATCAAATGCCTCGATGCGCTGCCAGCCAGTGAGTATCGCGATGCATTGGTTGAATTGAGTGAATTCGCGGTCGCCCGCACGCATTAACCCGCGGCCCTGTAGGAGCGAAGCTTGCTCGCGAAAGCGGCGTGTCAGGCGATATCGATGTGGACTGACACACCGCATTCGCGGGCAAGCCTCGCTCCTACAAAATCATCCTCAAACCAAGGAGCTTTAGTGAGCACGTTGCCACCCTGCCCAAAATGCAATTCCGAATACACCTATGAAGACGGCGCGCAGCTGATCTGCCCTGAGTGCGCCCACGAGTGGTCCGCCAGTGGCGAAGCCGAAGCGGCTTCCGATGACACCGTGAAAAAGGATTCGGTCGGCAACGTCCTGCAGGACGGCGACACCATTACCGTGATCAAGGACCTGAAGGTCAAAGGCACATCGCTGGTGGTCAAGGTCGGTACCAAGGTCAAGAACATCCGCCTGTGCGATGGCGATCACGACATCGACTGCAAGATCGACGGCATCGGCCCCATGAAGCTCAAATCCGAGTTCGTCAGAAAAGTCTGAATCGGTTGTCTTCCATCCCGCGCCGCGCGTGGGATGGTGCTTCACCCTCCCCCGCGTCGCCCAGCCATCCCTCGCAGTAGCCAAACGCCAGCCGTTTTGACCTTACGCAATCTTTACCCCGAAAAAATCACAAACTGCCAATAGGCCCTTGCTATTTGATGAATAAGAATTATTCTCATTGAAACCCATCAATGGAGATGAGACCCATGACTTATTTGATCGATGCCTGGCTGGACCGCCCACACCCGTACCTCAGAATCCTGCATCGGGAAACCGGGGAAGTCTGTGCGGTGCTTGAAGAAGAAGCCTTGAACGAGCTGCAGGATCAGGGTGATCTGGACGTCAACGGCTTGAGTTCCAGCGAGCCGGTAGTGCTCAAGGAACTGGTGCGCAATCTGTTTCTGTTTTGCTATGCCCGGGCGTTGCGCCCGACAAGCGATCTGAACCACAAGATCGAAATATGAAGATGACGCAAAACCCTGTAGGAGCGAGGCTTGCCCGCGAAGAGGCCATAACATTCAACATCATCGTTGACTGACACACCGCCTTCGCGAGCAAGTCGGATCGCCGCACCGTTCGCTCCTACAAGATCAAGGTCTTACAGAACGTCGAGCAGCTCGACGTCGAATACCAGTACGCTGTGCGGTGGAATGCTGCCAACGCCTTGAGCGCCGTAAGCCAGTTCGCTCGGCACGTACAGACGCCATTTGCTACCGGCGTTCATCAGTTGCAGGGCTTCGGTCCAGCCAGCGATCACGCCGCCGACCGGGAATTCTGCAGGCTGACCACGATCGTAGGAGCTATCGAATACAGTGCCGTCGATCAGGGTGCCGTGGTAGTGAGTACGCACTTGATCTTCACGGGTTGGCTTGGCGCCTTCACCGGAGGTCAGCACTTCGAATTGCAGGCCGGAAGCCAAGGTGGTGATGCCGTCACGCTTGGCGTTTTCAGCCAGGAATGCCAGGCCTTCGCCAGCAGCTGCTTCAGCTTTGGCTGCTGCTTCAGCTTGCATGATTTCGCGGATCACCTTGAAGCTTGCGGACATTTCTTCCTGACCCACACGGCTTTCCTTGCCGGCGAATGCGTCGGTCAGACCCGCCAGGATCGCGTCCAGGTTAACGCCCGGTGGCGGGTTGTCGCGCAGTTGGTCGCCCAGCTGACGGCCAATACCGTAGCTGACGCGGGTTTCGTCGGTGGACAGATTTACTTCGGACATGACACTGCTCCGCTGTGCGGACGGCCCTGGAACTTGCCGTGCGTGCACAGCGCGTCCCGGAGCGCCCGGAACCAAAAGGGCCAGCAGACTAGCACAGATGTCGTTGCGCTGATGAGAGGTGTCAGTGGTGCCAGGCAGAACGGAAGGCAATCGGCACCTTCAGACTTTCCTCGACGTTGGCACCGAGCCCGCACATTTCATCATGAACCAAGGTGTGTACAAGATTGAATGGCAAGGAGGGAAAGGCATGAAGCATTTGACGCGCATGCTCGACCGATCGCAGGTGAACCATCTTGTCGTGGGCATCACTCAAGGGATACGCCGCACCATGCATGCGCGCCTCCAGCAGGTAGATCCCGCCTTCCATGGAGATCAGGTTCAGCTCATCGATTTTCCCGGCGATGGCATAAGCACGCAACTCAACGAAGTTCATGAAAGGCACCTCATACGGTGTCGAGCCAAGGTACTTACAGGCATATGCCTTGATGCATCAAAGTACAAGCCACAAACGACACCGCCCGTCTGTTTGCCTTTACCGTGTAGGAGCGAGGCTTGCCCGCGAAGGCGGTGTATCAGGCAACATCTATGTCGACTGACACGGCCCCTTCGCGGGCAAGTCGGATCGCCGCACCGCACGCTCCTACCGGGCGCAGTGCAATCAGTGCTTGGTGAGTTTGTCCAGGTAACCCATGGCAAACGCCGACACCACGAACGTCATGTGAATAATCACGTACCACTTCAAATGCTCGGGATCGACGTTCTTGGCGTCCATGAAAACCCGCAGCAGGTGGATGGACGAAATCGCCACGATGGAGGCCGCCACTTTCATCTTCAGCGAAGACGAATCCATAGTCCCCAGCCAGTTGAGCTTTTCCTTGCCGTCGTCGATGTCCAGTTGGGAAACGAAGTTCTCGTAACCGGAAATCATCACCATCACCAGCAAACCACCCACCAGCGCCATGTCGATCAGCGACAACAGCACCAGGATCAGGTCCGACTCGGCCATCGAGAATACGTTGGGAATGACGTGGAACACTTCCTGGAAGAATTTCAGCGCCAGCGCCAGTAGCCCGAGGGACAGACCGAAGTAGATCGGCGCCAGCAGCCAGCGGGATGCGTACATTGCATTTTCGATAAAGCGTTCCATTGAATCTCACACGTGGGCTGGAAATGGCGGCGAGTATAACAGCCCCCCGTTACAGCCAGAAACCGTCGGGAAATCCGCCACCTGCGCGTGTGTCACAAAGTTTTTCTGCTAGTGTCCAGACTATTGACAGCTCAGCGACATCGGGAAGGAAGACGGGAAATGGATGTGCGATTGCCAATAACGAGTGCCGGCATTTGCCTGGCTCTGCTGCTGAGCGGCTGCTCACCCAGCGATGAGAAGCGCCAGACCAGCCTTGAAGAAAAGACCGCGCAGTTCGAGAAATCTCTGGATGCGATTCAAGATCCGAAACTCAAGGATGCCGTCGCCGAACTCGGCGGTTCGCTGTTGTTGCTTGAGCGCGCGCAACTCAAGCTCGACAGTAAACCCGTGGAAACCGTACACGGCGAAGACGTTCTTGCCGTGCTCAAGCACTACCCCACGCCACAGGCCCTGGTGGATACCTACATCAATGGTTTGTTCGTGCTGCACAAAGACTCCAGCTCCGACTACCTGACCGATCTGCAACCGGTGTTCCCCTTCAACTTCAACATTCCGGCCGCGTTTCTCTTTCCCCATGGCCTGGAATGGCAATCGGTGACCCTGAGCAACAAGCGCGTCATCACGTTCCAGCCGGAATGGTCGGAAACCGATCCCGGGATTCAGCTGAGCCCGTCGAGTTCCAACCTGACCAACCCGGATGATCTGACGGTGACCTATCCGTTCATCGACGGCCTGGAAGTGGACAACAAAAGCCAGCCCCAACCGGTAAGCCTGCAAGGCAAGGTCGAGGTCATTGCCCCGCGCAAGCGTTATACCTTCGACCTGACGAAAAAAGACGTTGGCCAGACCCGCACCAACGACAATCTCAGCGTCACCCTGCTGAAACTGGGCAACAACTACGCCGAAATCGAATTCAACAACAGCGCGCCGTTGGCCCCGGAAGTCAGCGAAACACCGTTGAACCCGCTGATCGTCCAGGCCAAGGACGCCACCGGGCAATTCCTCTCGCGCTCGGGCTCGATCAATGAAACCGCCGCGCAAATTGCCTTCTATCAAAAACAACTGGCGAAATTGCAGCAACAGAAGGTCTGGAGCGAGACGTTCGGACAACAGATCGAAGAAGAACAGCGGTCCTTCGAGGAGGAGCAGAAGAATCATTACAGCAAAGTGTATTTCAACGGACCGGTCGAAACCGTTGAGGTCAGCGTGCTGGACTTCTCGGCCGCCACGGTGACCCGCAAGGACCTGAACCTGCCAGTGCGCCGCTTCGACTCACACACCACGGAAAAAACCATCCAGCCACTGACCTTGCCCGTGGTGGTGTATGACGATCAGGCCCCGAGCTGGCTCAAGGGCGCGACATTGAGTGAGGAACAACTGAAGAAGGGCATCATCGTCAGTCAGTCGGTGGATGACCCCAGCGCCGCGCGCATCGAGTTCGATCACCCCAGAAGCTTCAATGATGAACTGCTCGGCACATCGTTCAGCCCCGGCGATAGCCCGGTCACTTTCTTCACAGAGGATGGCAGCGGCAGGCGCGACGAGCCGATCGAGCTGCCACCAGAGGCTTACGAGCTCGACCCGCTACGTGGCGCCATCACCTATGACTTGAACTTGTTTCCGGAAACGCCGGCCTATGCAGTGGGCTCCATGCCGCTGTTCCTGGCGACGGTCGCCAAACAATCGCTCGACGCCCACTCATTACCAAAAGGCCTGGAGTTCAAAGGCAATGCGTTGGTGGTCGATTTGAAGCTGTTTCCTGCCCAGGACTGGCGATTTTTCGCCAAGGACGACTCTGGAAACTATCTGAAAGAAATTCTTTCGGTCAGTCACGACGCAAGCGCAGAAGGCCCGGCGTTATTTGCCGTGCATTACTTCTATGGCCAGCCAACACGTCTGGAAAGTTATCAGCGAACAGACCTCACCACGGTCCAATATGGATTCGAGGTCAAGCTAGCCAAGGCGGACCTGACCCACCTTGATCAATAGCCGGTTCAGTGCTCCGGCCGAAACTCAGCCACCGAGGTTGCGGCAACGGCCGCCGTTGATTTCCCGAAGTTGGGCTTGCAGGTGCAGGCACCAGATTTGCGGGTCATCGGCCAGCTCGTAGCCATGCAGGGTCAGGCTTTCAACAATCGTGTCGAGGATTGATTCCGCCACGAAAGGGCCATGAAACGGGCCCTGCGCCTTGATGGCGGAAGGTTGTTCGCCGGCCATTCCGGCGGCAAAGAGCAAGGTCCACATGCCCGTATCCCCCGCCAATGGGCGGATGGCACACTCGATACGGGTCACAAGGCCCAAACATTGACGGGTGAGGCAGAGGTTGCGCGACATGGCGGCGACCCTCGGTAGATCCGGTATTCAGCCCCCACGGGAAGGCTGTCTCGATCCAGTGATTACTGTCGATATCCTTGAGCTGAGAATAGAAGAAAAGTTTGACTAGCACGTCAAGTAAGACCAGAAGGCGCCGAATGGTCATTGTGCGAACATTGACGTCAGACTGATGGCACTAATGGCGGCTGGATGTCGGTTTCGACAGCCCCCCAAAAACTGTAGGAGCGAAGCTCGCTCGCGAAGGCGGCGTGTCAGGCGATGATAACGTCGACTGACACTACGTCTTCGCGGGCAAGCCTCGCTCCTACAGGGGCTCTATGTCAGGCCGGTTTGGCTTCGACCAGGGCTTCCAACGCCGCTTCTTTCTCGGCTTCCTTGAGGTCTTCTTCGCTGATCATTTCCGCGATCACACGCAAGCGTTCCACCACCCGCGCGTTGACGCTGCCTTCAGGGAACTGGCCATCGGCATCCGGCGCACCGGCCGGTTCGCCGACCAACAGGCTCAGCGCCTCATCGGCCTGCCGTACGGCGTAGACATGGAACTGCCCCGCACGCACCGCCGACAACACCTTCTCGTCGAGCATCAACGTGGCCACGTTGGCCTGCGGAATGATCGCCCCCTGTTCACCGGTCAGCCCGCGGGCCTCGCAGAGACGGAAGAAACCTTCGATCTTCTCGTTGACCCCACCCACCGCCTGCACTTCACCGAACTGGTTAATCGAGCCGGTGATTGCAAAGCATTGCTTGAGCGGTGTTTTCGACAGGGCCGAGATCAGCGTACACGCCTCGCCCAGCGACGCACTGTCACCATCGACGTAACCGTAGGATTGCTCCAGGGCGATACTCGCGGAAATCGCCAGCGGGAATTCCTGGGCGTAACGGCTGCCCAGATACCCGGTGAGGATCATCACGCCTTTGGAGTGAATCGGCTGGCCGAGGTTGACCTCGCGCTCGATGTCGACGATGCCGCTGCCGCCCGGGTAGACCGTGGCGGAAATCCGCGCCGGCACACCGAACGCCGAGTCGCCGACTTCCAGCACGGTCAGCCCGTTGCACTTGCCGACGGCGGCGCCGTCCGTGTCGATCAGGATGATCCCGGCCAGCATGTCATCGAGAATCCGCGCCGAGACGCGCCCGGTGCGGGTGGCCTTGGCCTTGAGCGCACGTTCGATGTGCCCGGCATCGGTCATCTCGTCACCCGCCAGGTGACGAATGAAATCCGCCTCGCTGACCAGTTGGAACAGGTCACCGATGCGTGCCGACAAACGCCCTTGGTGTTCAGCCAGACGCGCGCTGTAAGTTGCCAAACGGGCCACCGCGTCGGCGGTCAGCGGTGCCATGCCTTCTTCCGAGGTGCGGGTTTTGAGCAACTGGGCGAACTGCTCCAGGCTCTCGTCGACCATCGGGATGTCTTCGTCGAAGTCCACCAGGACGCGGAACATCTCCTGGAAGTCCGGATCGAGGTCTTGCAGCGTGTAATACAGCTGACGCGCACCGATGATGACGACTTTGACCTGCAACGGAATGTGTTGCGGCGTCAGGGTCACCGTGGCCAGACGGCCCAGCTCACCCAGCGGCGACTCCATTTTCAGTTTGCGCGATTGCAGGGCGCGCTTGAGCGCATCCCACACGAACGGCTCGCTGAGCATTTTTTCCGCTTCAAGGATCAGGAAACCGCCGTTGGCGCGGTGCAATGCACCCGGACGCAGCTGACGATAGGTGGTGTAGAGCGCGCCCTGGTCGGTGCTGTATTCAATGCGGCCAAACAGGTTTTCGTAAGTAGGGTGCGGCTCGAAGACCACCGGCGCACCGCCGCTGGACGAATGCCCCACCACCAGACTAGGGGCGTATTGTTCTTCCAGCAGCTTGCGGGCGATGGCGTCGGTCTTGCTGTCATCCACCAGTTGCTCGACCACGGTCTTGAGCAGGTAGACCTGTATGGCTTGCAGGTAACCGCAAACGGCCGCGTTCTCTGCGTATTTCTCCGACAACGGAGACAGCAACGGCTGCAAGGCCAGGGTGATGGTTTCTTCGTTGAGGTGGCGCAGTTGATTGCTCGACTCGCGCTTCCATTGCGGCAGGCTGGCGAGCTCTTCGTTCAGTCGCTCCTCCAGACCGGAAATATCGTCGTGGAAACGTTCACGATCGGCTTCCGGCAGCTGGGCGAATTCCGCTTCGTCCAGGGCCTTGCCTTCGCTCATCGGCGTGAACGCGATGTTGCTGGCGTCGCGATACAGCGCGACTTCTTTCTCCAGCGCCAGGCGCTCGATCACGTCCAATGCCTTGTCGTAGCGCTGGTTGAAGGCGCGGTCGATGGCGCTTTTCTTCTGCTGGTAGGACGGGTGCTCAAACACCGCCGGAAAGGTCGCCAACAGGTTGTCGATCAAACCGTTGATGTCACCGATGAAGGCACCGGCCGTGCCCGATGGCAGTTCCAGCGCGCGAGGCTCGCGAGGCTCATCGTAATTATTGACGTAGACCCAGTCCGCCGGGGTTTGCAGGCGTTTGGCTTCGGCCTTCAGGTAGCGTTTGACGAACGAAAACCGGCCGGTGCCGGGCTCGCCCATGACGAATACGTTGTAACCGGGGCGTGGCATGGCCACGCCAAACTGCAAGGCTTCGACAGCACGCTCCTGGCCAAGCACACCGCGGAAGGGCTCCAGATCATTGGTGGTAGAGAAGCTGAACTGTTCAGCGGAAAACGGACGGGTCAGCGCTTCAGGCGCTAGACGCAAGCTGGCAGCAACAGGATCAGGCATCGGGCTTCCTTACATCAGGCGGGGCAGATAGCGGCATTCTGGCGCTGCCCATACCTCACTTGCAAGGCGCGCCTCTAGCCAAAGCATAGACAAAGCGGTATCGCCAAGCGGGCCGGGGCTAAATCAATGCTTTCAACGAATGTTATGCAAAAAATAACGGAACCTCAGGAACGTGCCTAAACTCCAAACTGCGCGGCTGGAACAATAACCGGCCCACTGGCGCCAGATCGGGCCAGACCCTTGTCCATTGGTATGCACATAAAGAGAACAAAGCTATGAAACGGATTCTTCTCGGTACTCTCTTCACCGCTGTATCCCTCAATGCCATGGCTCAGGCGCCAGGCGGCCCGGATTGCGGTTGGGGCAACATGCTGTTCGAAGGTCAGCGTGGCACTCCGGCTCACTTCCTGGCATCCACCACCAACGGCACTTCCGGCAACGCAACGTTCGGTATGACCTCCGGTACCAACGGTTGCTCGACTAACGCGTCGCTGACCTATGGCGGCAAATCCTGGATTGCCATGAATGGCATGATGAACGAGCTGTCCGAAGACATGGCCAAAGGTAACGGCGAAGCGCTGACGACCTACGCTGTGGTACTGGGCGTGGCGCCGGAAGACCGTGCGCACTTCGCTGCCGTGATTCACGAGCACTTCCAGCAGATCTTCAGCAAGGCTGACGTGACCGCTGACGATGTGCATACCAACACCCTGGCCGTTCTGAAGAGCGATCCGCGTCTGGCCAAGTACGCTACTCAAGCTTAAGCTCGACCCGCCCGCTCCTTTTGGGGGAGCGGGTTTTGTTTTTTTGGCCCTACCCCCTCTTTGGGTCTTTGTTTCTTTCGACTTAAGTTGCCCACTATGTTCAAACGCCTTGCCTGGCTGGCGCTCTGTGTCTGCGCCCCGCTGTCCGCCGCGCCTCACATAGACAATCAACGCTTGCAGCAACTGGCCAACGACCCCTTCTGGATTTCCCTGGGCCACTATGAAACCGCCAAGCTGGGCGGATGGCGCAGCTATGTCAGCGACAGGAAGTTCTTTCTCGCACCCGATGGAAACGAACACCCCGACCGCGAACTGGCGGCCACCGTTCAGGCGCTGTATGCCCCGACCAGTGCTGGCGAAAAACATGCGCAATGCGTCTATCCGGCCCGTACCCGCTGGCTGAAAGCGCAACTCAACCTGACAGATTTGCCGGAGCTCGATTGCACGGAGTTCAAGCAATGGTTCAAGGATGTCTCGCCCCATAGCGCGGTGATGATTTTCCCGGCGGCTTATCTGAACAGTCCGTCATCGATGTTCGGCCATACCTTGCTGCGCATCGACCAGGCCAATGTGCAGAGCGATCAAACCGCCCTGCTCAGTTATGCGATCAACTTCGGCGCGTACATCGAAGGCTCGGACAACAGCATCCTCTACGCCTGGAAAGGCTTGATGGGCGGCTATCCGGGTCTGTTTGCGCTGGTGCCATATCAGGAAAAACTCTCGGAATACCGCAGCCTCGAGAACCGGGACCTGTGGGAATACCGGCTGAACCTGACGCAGGCAGAAACCGAGCGCATGGTCGAGCACGTCTGGGAGTTGAAGCAGATCCAGTTCGACTATTTCTTTTTCGACGAAAACTGCTCCTATCGCCTGCTTGAGCTGCTGCAAGTGGCGCGGCCAGGCTTACGCCTGACCGAACAGTTCCCGCTGACCGCGATTCCGACCGACACCGTCAAAGCGGTGAAAGAAGCCGGGTTGGTGGAATCCATTCAGTATCGTCCATCTCGTGAGCGTGAACTGCTGAGCCGCGCCGAGCCTTTAACCGGCGACGAGCAGGACTGGGTGCTGAAAGTCAGCGCCGACCAGAAGCAATTGCAAACGCCAGCGTTCAAGGCCCAGCCCCGCGAGCGCCAGGCGCTGATCATCGATGCGGCCTATCGACTGGAGCGTTACCGCGCCAACGGTCAGGAACGCGATCCAGAGCAGGCGCAACGCAGTTTCGAACTGCTGCGGGCGATCAACCAGAACCCACCGCCTGAGCTGGACATTGCGCAACCCGGCCTACCCGAGGACGGACACGAATCCCGCACCTGGCAGGCCGGTATCGGCACCCGGGGCGACAAGGCGTTCGGTGAATACGGCCTGCGCATGGCTTATCACGATCTCAACGATAACGCCGAGAGCTTCCCGCTCGGCGCGCAGATCGAAATTCTGCAGATAAAACTGCGCCAGTACGAAGGCAATCACTGGCAGTTCCAGCAACTGGACCTGGCGACCATTCGCTCCCTGACGCCGCGCAATGACCTGTTGCAGCCGTTGTCGTGGCAGGTCACGGGCGGTCTGGAACGCGTGCCGGGCAAGCATGACGACGAAACGTTGGTCAGCCACGTCAACGGTGGCGGCGGCGGCACCTGGCAACTGGGCGAAGACATGCTCGGCTTTGCCCTGGGCACCGTGCGTGTCGAGCACAACAACGACTTTGCGGGCTTTATTGCACCAGCGGCAGGCTTCAACAGTGGCCTGCTGTGGCAAAACCCGCTGGGCAATTTCAGCCTGGAAACCAAGGGCGATTTCTTCACCAACGGCGAAGTGCGCCGCAGTGTGAGCCTGAACCAGCAGTGGGAAGTGTCGCGCAACCTGGGTCTGCGCCTGAGCGCCCAGCGCGAATTCAGCCACCTCGCCTCGCCCGAGAACGAAGTGATGCTTGAGGTGAAGTGGTATCACTACTGACGCCAATCCCCTGTGGGAGCGGGCTTGGTCGCGAATGCGGCAGGGCAGTCGACATCATCATTGACTGACCCACCGCATTCGCGAGCAAGCCCGCTCCCACATGGGTATGTGGCGTTCAATAGATTTTTCACAGCCCTTGCACATCCCCCTCACGAATCCGGTCCTAGACTTTCTCTATAGGCCGTTTAACGGCCCGGGAGTCCAAGATGTGGCGTTGCGCAGGTGTGTTGGGGTTGTTGATGTTGATCGCAGGTTGCCAGACGACCCACGAAGAGTTGATCGCCAAAGGTTATCCACCGGCGTTCGCCGATGGTTTCGATGACGGTTGCAGCAGTGGCCGGCAAGCCGCCGGGGCAATCAGCGGGGAGTTTCGCAAGAACGTCCCGCGTTATCTCAAGGACCAGCAATACGCCGAAGGTTGGAGCGACGGTTTTCGCCAGTGCCAGGCCATGCGTGAAAGCGAGGATCGCCAGGACTATCGCAGCCACCATTGGGACGACCGGGATAAAGCCTGGCAGCAACAGAAGGACCAGGACGCCGCCCGAGCCTATCGCTCGCCATGAGTCGCTGACAGACATCCGCCGAAACTAAAAGCCTGCAACCATGGCCCAAACCCTATAACGGGAGAAAACCATGAGTCGCGCTTTCGTCAATGAAGATAATGCCGCCGCGCAAGCCGATCAGCCAGTCGAACGGCAGGTCAGCGCGCAGCCCAATTACGTCACGCCCGCCGGGCTTGCGCAGCTTCAGGCGAAAGTCGCCGAGGTACAAAACCTGCTCAATGAACAGAGTGCGAAGGGTGAACTGGCGGACAAACAGCGCCAGGCCGACCTTGAGCGTGACTGGCGGTATTTCAATCAACGCCTTCAAAGTGCTCAGCTAGTCGTACCGGCTTCCTCGACTAATAAAGTGCAGATGGGCGCCTGGGTGACCTTTGCCGATGAACAGGGCAATGAACAACGCGTGCAGTTGGTGGGCGAGGATCAGGCGGATGCCGCGAGCGGGCTGATCAATTGGGGTTCGCCGCTGGGGCGGGCGTTGCTTGGCGCGCAGGTCGGTGATGAAGTTGTGTGGAAGCGGCCGGTGGGGGATTTGGTGATTGAGGTTCTGAGCATAGAGATCGGGTGATCAGGAGGACGCCTTCGCGGGCAAGCCTCGCTCCTACAATTTGGAATGCATTCCCCTGTAGGAGCGAGGCTTGCCCGCGAAAGCTACGCCGCGGTTTATCTGAATAACACCCATAAAAAAACGGAGCCCGAATGCTCCGTTTTTTCATGCAACCAACCCGATATCAGGCCAGTTTCTTGTGCCGTACGCGATGCGGCTGGGAAGCCGCTTCGCCGAGGCGTTTCTTGCGATCGGCTTCGTACTCGGTGTAGTTGCCTTCGAAGAACACCGCTTGCGAGTCGTCTTCGTACGCCAGGATATGAGTCGCGACGCGGTCAAGGAACCACCGATCGTGAGAGATCACAATGGCGGCGCCAGGGAAGTCCAGCAGGGCTTCTTCCAGGGAACGCAGGGTTTCAACGTCGAGGTCGTTGGACGGTTCGTCGAGCAGCAGGACGTTGCCGCCCTCTTTCAGGGTCAGGGCCAGGTGCAAGCGACCGCGCTCACCACCGGACAGGTCCTTGACGAACTTCTGCTGATCGCCACCCTTGAAGTTGAAGCGACCGACGTAGGTACGCGACGGAATCTCGTAGTTGCCGATGCGGATCTGGTCGGAACCGTCGGAGATTTGCTGGAACACAGTCTTGCTGCCATCCAGGTCTTCGCGGCTCTGATCGACGCACGCCAGTTGCACGGTTTCGCCGACTTCGATGCTGCCCGAATCCGGTGTTTCCTTGCCCATCAGCATGCGGAACAGGGTCGATTTACCGGCACCGTTACCGCCGATCACGCCAACGATGGCGCCTTTAGGCATGGAGAACGACAGGTTGTCGATCAACACGCGATCGCCATAGCCTTTGGAGACGTTCTTGAACTCGATGACCTTGTCACCCAGGCGCGGACCGGCCGGGATGTAGATCTCGTTGGTTTCGCTGCGCTTCTGGAATTCCTGCGATTGCATTTCTTCGAAGCGTTGCAGACGCGCCTTGGATTTGGACTGGCGGGCCTTGGCGCCTTTGCGCACCCACTCCAGTTCTTCCTTCATGGCTTTTTCGTGAGCCGACTGCGACTTGGATTCAGCCGCCAGACGATCGGACTTGGCTTCAAGCCAGCCCGAATAGTTGCCCTCGTACGGGATACCGGCGCCGCGGTCGAGCTCGAGAATCCAACCGGCAACGTTGTCCAGGAAGTACCGGTCGTGCGTGATCGCTACCACAGTACCCGGGAAATCGTGCAGGAAGTGCTCCAGCCAGGCGACGGAATCGGCGTCCAGGTGGTTGGTCGGTTCGTCGAGCAGCAGCATGTCAGGGGCGGACAGCAGTAGACGGCACAGGGCCACACGACGCTTTTCACCACCGGACAGGAATTCGACCTTGGCATCCCACGCTGGCAGACGCAGCGCATCGGCGGCGACTTCCAGTTGGCGATCCAGGTTGTGACCGTCGCTGGCCTGCAGGATGGCTTCGAGTTTGGCTTGTTCAGCGGCCAGTTTGTCGAAGTCGGCATCCTCGTCAGCGTAAGCCGCGTAGACCTCGTCCAGGCGCGCCTGGGCGTTCTTGATCACGCTGACCGCTTCCTCGACCACTTCACGTACGGTCTTGGTCGGGTCCAGGATCGGTTCCTGTGGCAGGTAACCGATGTTCAGCTCCGGCATCGGACGGGCTTCGCCCTCGAACTCGGTGTCGACGCCCGCCATGATTTTCAGCAGCGTGGACTTACCCGAACCGTTGAGGCCGAGTACGCCGATCTTGGCGCCGGGGAAGAACGACAGAGAAATGTTTTTCAGGATTTCCCGCTTCGGAGGAACAACTTTGCCCAGCCGATGCATGGTGAATACGTATTGAGCCATGGAGAACCTTGGGTCAGTGACAGATGAATGATTGGAGCGCAGGCGAAGCCCGGCCAGACTGTGCGCGTCGTCCGCTTGATGGTTATCAATACGTGCGCGCTGAAAAAGTCTGAGTCTAGGAGCTGGAACGCTCCCGCGTAACCGGCAAAGCTACCTTAATGACAGATGGCAGTCCAGCCGCGAGGGGCTGGCACTTCGCCACAACTCAAGGCATGCTAGCCGCCCTCCGGGCGTCCGGCTTATAGTGCACGTCGCGCCAGTCCAGCCAAACCGCAGGATTACAGTTTGTCTAATGTCCCTCCGCCATCGTCCGTGAGCGCACCCAGTCCTGCGACCGGCTCGCCCCTGCGCGGATCCTTGAAGGGTGCGTTGGCGACACTCGTGCTGTTACTGCTCGCGCTGCTGTTCTGGCAGCTGCTGGATCAACTTCGCGAAACACAGACACACCAGCGCCAATACACCATCGACTACACCGCCGACTTGGCCGCGCAAGTCAGCCTGAACATGGCGCTCAACGCCCAGATCGCCCTCAACCTGCTACCAATCGTCGAACAACCGCAAACTGCCGACGAACAGCAGGCTTTGCTGCGCAAGCTGCAACAGTCGCTGCCCGAACTGCGCAGCCTGGCGTTGCTCAGTCCTTCCGGCAAAGTCCTCAGCGACAGCGCCGCCGAAAGCCAGGACGCCGACTACCTCAGCGATCTGGTCCGGCGCAGCCGCGCCCAGGCCCACTATTTCAGCAATGCCGATGACGGCTCAGTGGTGCACTTGCTGTTGCATCAGGCCAGCGGCAGCAGCCGTGGTTACTGGGCCTTGCGCCTGACGCCGACCTTTTTCTCGTCACTGAGCAAACAAAACGAAGCCGGCATCCGTCCGCTGTGGCTGGTGGAAAACCGGGTCAATCACCAGATCATCAGCCGCGATGAAGCGTCGCCGTCGGTCAAACCGAGCGCGTTGTCCCCGGATGATCTGGCCAACAGCGTGCTGACGGTGCCCTTGAGCAGCAGCGATTGGCAGCTGCGCGGGCTGTTCGATCGCCAGCAAGTGCTCGAACAACTGTTGCCGGCGTTCATCGGCAAATGCCTGTTGGGCCTGGCCTTCTCCCTGCTGCCGTTCATCGCGCTGCTGAATATCCGCCGCCGTCAACGTCAGCTGCATGAAGGCCGGCGACGTTATCACGATATTTTCGAAGGCACCGGCGTTGCCCTTTGCGTCCTTGACGTCTCCGGGCTCAAGACTTTCTTCGACAGGGCCCACCTGCACAACAGCGAGCAACTCAAGGCCTGGCTCGAAATACCGGAGCAGCGCCGCCAGCTGCTGTCGGAACTGCGCATCACCGAGGTCAACCAGGTCGCCCTGCAACTGCTGAACGTCAACTCCTGCGCTCAGGCCTGGAAACTGTTGATTGATGGCTCCCCGCTGGACGGCACTGCCATTGGCCACCAAGTGCTCGAAACCGTGCTCAACCAGCAGAAACAGCTTGAGCTGGAAATCCAACTCCAGGATGCCACTGGCCGCGACCAGCACCTGTGGCTGGTGCTGCGCCTGCCGGAAGACCAAAACGATTGTAAAGCGGTGATCCTGAGCATCACCGACATCACCAGCCGCAAACTCATCGAGCTGTCGTTGCTCGAACGTGAAAGCTTCTGGTCCGATGTGGTGCGCACCGTGCCGGATCACCTGTACGTGCAGGACGTGATCAGCCAGCGGATGATCTTCAGCAACCACCACCTGGGCCAGACCCTCGGTTACAACCGCACCGAGCTGCACCAGATGGGCGAGTACTTCTGGGAAATCCTCCTGCACCCCGAAGACGCCGATTACTACCACCGCTCGCGCCAGACCCAGCGCCACGCGGGTTACACCCAATTATTGCAATGCCAGCTGCGTTTCCGTCATCGCGACGGCAAGTGGCGGCGTTTCGACATTCGCGAACAGGCGTTGGCGCGGGACAAACACGATCAAGTCACGCGGATCATCGGCGTGGCCAAGGACATCACCGATCAGATCGAAGCCAGCGAATCCCTGCGTGACAGCGAGCAGCGTTACCGGATGCTCGCCGAAAGCATCAGCGACGTGATTTTCTCCACCGACAGCAAAATGTCGCTCAACTATGTCAGCCCGTCGGTGCAAGCCGTGCTGGGCTACGACGCCGAGTGGATCTTCCAGAACGGCTGGCAATCGACCATCGCCAACCCGCAGCAACTGACCGGCATTTACAACCTGATGGACCGGGTCAGCAAAGCGCTGGATAAACCCGAGCAACTGGCGTTGTTGCGCAGTCAGGTGCAGACCCAACTGTTCCTGTTCGATTGCCTGCGGGCCGACGGGCGCAAGATCCCGATCGAGCTGCGGCTGGTGTTGGTCTGGGACGAGCACGGTGCCTTCGAAGGCGTGCTGGGCGTCGGTCGCGACATCAGCCAGCAACGCCGGGCAGAGAAAGACCTGCGCATGGCGGCCACGGTATTCGAACACTCCACGTCGGCGATCCTGATCACCGACCCGGCCGGCTACATCGTCCAGGCTAACGAAGCGTTCAGTCGCGTCAGCGGTTATGCCGTGGAGCAGGTGCTGGACCAGTTGCCGAACATGCTGACCGTCGACGAGCAGCAGGAAGCCCACCTGCGTTATGTGCTCAAGCAACTGCATCAGAACAGCACCTGGGAAGGCGAAGTCTGGCTCAAGCGGCGCAACGGCGAGCATTACCCGGCCTGGGTCGGCATCACGGCGGTGCTCGACGATGAAGGTGATCTGGCCAGTTACGTGTGCTTCTTCAGCGACATCAGCGAGCGCAAGGCCAGTGAGCAGCGGATTCACCGCCTCGCCTACTACGACGCCCTGACCCACCTGCCCAACCGCACGTTGTTCCAGGACCGTTTGCACACCGCGCTGCAATCGGCCGATCGGCAGAAGTCCTGGGTGGTACTGATGTTCCTCGACCTCGACCGTTTCAAACCGATCAACGACTCCCTTGGCCACGCCGCCGGCGACCGCATGCTCAAGGAAATGGCCACGCGCCTGCTCGGTTGCGTCGACGATGACGACACCGTGGCGCGCATGGGCGGCGATGAGTTCACCTTGCTGCTGCAACCGAGGGTCAACCGTGAAGTAGCCTTGAACCGGGCGATTCATGTGGCGGAACAGATCCTCGCCAGCCTGGTGAAACCCTTCGTGCTGGAAGGCCGCGAATTCTTCGTCACCGCCAGTATCGGCATCGCCCTGAGCCCGCAGGATGGCAACGAGCTCAGTCAGCTGATGAAGAACGCCGACACCGCGATGTACCACGCCAAGGAGCGCGGCAAGAATAACTTCCAGTTCTATCAGGCGGACATGAACGCCAGCGCCCTGGAGCGCCTGGAACTGGAAAGCGACTTGCGGCATGCCCTGGAACAAAACGAATTCGTTCTGTACTACCAGCCGCAGTTCAGCGGCGACGGCAAACGCCTGACCGGCGCCGAAGCGCTGCTGCGCTGGCGTCATCCACGTCGCGGCCTGGTGCCGCCCGGGGATTTCATTCCGGTGCTCGAAGAGCTCGGGCTGGTGGTGGATGTCGGCGACTGGGTGATCAGCGAAGCCTGCCGTCAGCTCAAGACCTGGCATCAGACCAAGGTGCGCGTACCGAAGGTGTCGGTGAACATCTCGGCCCGGCAATTCTCCGACGGCCAGCTCGGCACACGGATCGCTAACATCCTCAAGGAAACCGGCCTGCCGCCGGCGTGCCTGGAACTGGAGCTGACCGAAAGTATCCTGATGCGTGAAGTCAGCGAAGCGATGCAGATCCTCGCCGGGCTGAAAAACCTCGGCCTGAGCATTGCAGTCGATGACTTCGGCACCGGTTATTCATCGCTCAACTACCTCAAGCAATTCCCGATCGACGTGCTGAAAATCGACCGCACCTTCGTTGATGGTCTGCCGTCGGGTGAACAGGATGCGCAGATTGCCCGGGCGATCATCGCCATGGCCCATAGCCTGAACCTGGCAGTGATTGCAGAGGGCGTGGAAACCCACGAGCAGCTCGACTTCCTGCGTGAGCATGGGTGCGATGAGGTTCAGGGGTATCTGTTCGGACGGCCGATGCCGGCGAGCCGGTTTGAGGCGCAGTTCAGCAATGATCCGCTGTTCATGTTCGACTGAGATTGTGTGGCGCCTGTCCTGACGCCTTCGCGGGCAAGCCTCGCTCCTACAGGATTTCAGGTGCACGCCAAAATTGTGAACGCTGGAGATCCTGTAGGAGCGAGGCTTGCCCGCGAAGAGGTCAGCATGATCACCGCTGATCCCGTCATGAAGCCCACTTGTCTGCGACATGATGTCCTTTCATATGCCATCTAAAACCCATTGGGTTAGAATGCCCCCCTTTTCTGCCCCGATCCTTGAGGACCGCCATGTTCAGCCGTGATTTGACTATTGCCAAGTACGACGCCGATCTTTTTGCCGCCATGGAGCAAGAAGCTCAGCGCCAGGAAGAACACATCGAGCTGATCGCTTCGGAAAACTACACCAGCCCAGCGGTGATGGAAGCTCAAGGCTCGGTACTGACCAACAAGTACGCCGAAGGCTACCCGGGCAAGCGCTACTACGGTGGTTGCGAGTTCGTCGACATCGTTGAGCAGCTTGCCATCGACCGCGCCAAAGAACTGTTCGGCGCCGATTACGCCAACGTTCAGCCGCACGCCGGTTCCCAAGCCAACAGCGCCGTTTACCTGGCCCTGCTGCAAGCGGGCGACACCCTCCTGGGCATGAGCCTGGCCCACGGCGGTCACTTGACCCACGGCGCCAGCGTTTCCTCCTCCGGCAAGCTGTACAACGCCGTTCAGTACGGCATCGACGCCAATGGCCTGATCGACTACGACGAAGTCGAGCGCCTGGCGGTTGAACACAAGCCGAAAATGATCGTGGCCGGTTTCTCCGCCTACTCGCAGATCCTCGACTTCCCGCGTTTCCGCGAAATCGCCGACAAGGTTGGCGCCTACCTGTTCGTCGACATGGCGCACGTGGCCGGTCTGGTCGCCGCTGGCGTCTACCCGAACCCGGTTCCATTCGCTGACGTCGTGACCACCACCACGCACAAGACCCTGCGCGGTCCACGTGGCGGCCTGATCCTGGCTCGCGCCAACGCCGACATCGAGAAGAAGCTGAACTCCGCCGTATTCCCGGGCGCCCAGGGTGGCCCGCTGGAGCATGTGATCGCCGCCAAAGCGATCTGCTTCAAAGAAGCGCTGCAGCCTGAGTTCAAGACTTACCAGCAACAAGTGGTGAAGAACGCCAAGGCCATGGCCGGCGTGTTCATCGAGCGCGGTTTCGATGTGGTTTCCGGCGGTACTGAAAACCACCTGTTCCTGCTGTCGCTGATCAAGCAGGAGATCTCCGGTAAAGACGCCGACGCCGCTCTGGGCAAAGCGTTCATCACCGTGAACAAGAACTCCGTGCCAAACGATCCACGCTCCCCGTTCGTCACCTCCGGCCTGCGCTTCGGTACTCCGGCTGTGACCACTCGCGGCTTCAAGGAAGCAGAGTGCAAAGAACTGGCCGGCTGGATCTGCGACATCCTGGCGGACCTGAACAACGAAGCGGTGATCGACGCCGTTCGTGAGAAGGTCAAGGCCATCTGCAAGAAAATGCCAGTGTACGGCGCTTAATCAGCCCCGCTAAAGACTGTAATCTGTTGATCGATAAAAAATGCCTACATCAAACGATGTGGGCATTTTTTTGCGCTGATTTTCGCCACAACACAATAACAGCTAAAACTTCCCCTCTACTCCAATCACACTTTCTTCTTTAAAACCTTGCAACAAATGCAGCACTACAAGGCAACTAAAAAAACACCTAACCTCAATCCCGCGATATTTAATTAGCCACAAAAAAAACAAGGGATTGTTTATGAACATCAACATTGAAAAATCGTTTACCGCCAAACTCAGAATGATTGATCACGATGTAAACGTTCTTGAAGTGCTGTACGGCGAACCCATCATGGTCACATTGACTCTGTTCAGCGGAGGATTTTTCACCGGGGCACCCCAGCCCAGCGATCACTCTAGCCTGCTCGGCATGCGCCCGAAAGGCCAAGGCAAAACCATCGCATCCTTAACGCTGCATTTTGGGCATACGGATGACGGCTTTATTATTTCCATCAAAAATAAAGGCAACTATCACAACAAGATAATATGCACAGGCGCATTGGATCTTCTTGACGCGAAAAAGCCCGACACAACCGACCCGACAACTTTTACGCTCACCGACCATCGCAACAACGTCATTACGCTTGACGACATTTCCGCGCCCCATCTACCCATCTCAATCAAGTCAGGGGAAAAAAAATATGTCGGAGGATCCAGAATAAGAGGTTCGCGCTATATATACCTCGCCGAAACCGAAGAACAATCAAAGGTAACTTTTGCTTTGAGTATTCTAAAAAAAGGTGTGGCATTGAATTCCTGATGGGTACGATCGCCAGGTCGGTCATGCCAATTTATCGATTTTCACACAGTGATCTTTGGAGTTACCGGCTCCTGTGTCCACCACGGACCCTGTGGGAGCGGGCTTGCCCGCGTTGGCGTCATCCCTGACGCCAGCGGTGTTTTAGCCAGCCGCTACCCGCGCAAACCCCTCACGGATTTTCTCTTCCGGCAAATCATCGGCGATGAACACGATCACGCTTTCGCGCGGTTCATCGTCCGCCCATTCGGTGTCCCAATCGAATCCGTATAACTTCAACACGCCCTGAAACACCATCCGCCGCGGCTCACCCAGAATGCTCAACACACCCTTATAGCGCAGCAATTGCTTGCCATGGTCTTCCAGCAGTTCGTTCATGAACTCGCTGAGTTTGTCGATATCCAGCGGCTTGTCGGTGCGCAGCACCAGGCTGAAAATACGGTCGATGGACGGCGCTTTGCTCACCGGGCGCAGGCTGACGCCGCCACCAAGGTCGGCATTGAGATTGAAACCGCGCACGTCGAGCAATTCGGCCAGATCGATCTTGCCGTGCTCGACCACGCGAATCGGTGCGCGACGGTTGATGCGGGTCAGGCGCTCGCTCAACGCGGTAAAAGTCGAGTCGTCCACCAGATCGCGCTTGCTCACCAGCAAGCGGTCGGCAAAACCGATCTGCGCCTGGGCGATGGTTTGGGTCAGGTGAGTGTCAGCGTGCGCCGCGTCGACGAGGGTGATGATGCCGTCGAGGATGTAACGCTCGCGCAGCTCTTCATCGATGAAGAACGTTTGCGCCACCGGTGCCGGGTCGGCCAGGCCGGTGCATTCGATCACCAGACGGTCGAAGGCGATTTCGCCGCTGTCCAGGCGCTCGAGCAGCAAGTACAGAGCCTTGGTCAGGTCAGTATGGATGGTGCAGCAGACGCAACCGTTGGACAGCGTCATCACTTGCACCGGTTCGTCGCCCAGCAGTTGGGTATCGATTCCGGCGTCGCTGAATTCGTTCTCGATCACGGCGATTTTCAGGCCGTGTTCGGCTTTGAGCAGGTGGCGCAGCAGCGTGGTTTTTCCCGCGCCAAGGAAGCCACTGAGGATCGTGACGGGAATGGGTTGCAACTCGGTCATAAAGCTCCCGAACGTAGCTGATCGTAAAAATGAAAACGCGCCACGACTGGCGTGACGCGTTGTGTTCAAACACTGCGATCCGTTAGAAGATCAACAGCACTTCGGCCCACCCTTGCCACCGTAACGAGCTTCCTGGCGTTCCCGGAAGAACATTTCGTAGCTCATCACCGGTTTGTCCGGGTGTTTGGTTTGCATATGCTCGACGTAATTGTCGTAGTCGGGCATCCCGACCATCAGGCGCGCGGCCTGACCGAGGTATTTACCGAGGCGACTCAGGTCATTGAACATGCTGCAATCCTCGATCAAGCGTCCGGCAGAGCCTGGAATGGCGCTTCTTTATCCGTACGTTCTTTGCTGCCCCAGGCGGCGATACCGACCTTCAGCGCATAGAACAGGATACTGAATACCACGAACAGGAACAGCGCCGTCAGCGTTGCATTGGTGTAGGCGTTGAAAATCACGTGCTGCATCTGGGTGATGTCCTTGGCCGGGGCGAGGATCTGACCGTTGGCCAGCGCATCGCTGTATTTTTTCGCCAGCGACAGGAAGCCGATCGCCGGGTTGGCGTCGAACAGCTTGATGAAGCCTGCGGTGGTGGTGCAGATCAGCAACCACACCGCTGGCAGCATGGTCACCCAGACGTAGCGTTGGCGTTTCATTTTGATCAGCACAACGGTTGCCAACATCAGTGCGATACCGGCGAGCATCTGGTTGGAGATACCGAACAGCGGCCACAAGGTGTTGATGCCACCCAGCGGATCAATCACGCCCTGGTACAGCAACCAACCCCACATCGCCACGCAACCAGCAGTCGCGATCAGGTTGGCGGTCCAGGATTCGGTGCGTTTCAGCGCCGGCACGAAGGAACCGAGCAAGTCCTGGAGCATGAAACGGCCGGCACGGGTCCCGGCGTCCACCGCTGTGAGGATGAACAACGCTTCGAACAGGATCGCGAAGTGGTACCAGAACGCCATGGTGTTTTCACCCGGCAGGACACTGTGCAGGATCTGCGCAATACCGACCGCCAGGGTCGGCGCACCGCCGGCACGGGCCAGGATGGTGGTTTCACCGATGTCCTTGGCCACCGCCTGCAGCGCTTCCGGCGTAATTGCAAAGCCCCAACTGCTGACCATCTGCGCGACCGAAACCACGTCACTGCCGACGATGGCCGCCGGACTGTTCATGGCGAAATACACGCCTGGCTCGATTACCGACGCGGCAACCATGGCCATGATGGCGACGAAGGATTCCATCAGCATGCCGCCGTAACCGATGTAACGGGCGTTGACTTCGTTATCCAACATTTTCGGTGTGGTGCCCGAAGCAATCAGCGAGTGAAAACCCGAGACCGCGCCACAGGCAATGGTGATGAACAGGAACGGGAACAGACCGCCCTTCCACACCGGCCCGGTGCCGTCGATGAACTGGGTCAGCGCCGGCATTTTCAAGTCAGGCATGGTGATCAGGATGCCGATCGCCAACGCCACGATGGTACCGATTTTGAGAAACGTGGACAGGTAATCACGCGGTGCCAGAATCAGCCAGATCGGCAACACAGCGGCAACAAAACCGTAACCGATCAGCATCCAGGTTATTTGTACGCCGGTGAAGGTGAACGCTTTGGCCCACACCGGATCGGCAGCCACTTGCCCGCCCAGCCAGATCGAACCCAGCAACAGCAATACGCCAATCACCGAGATTTCACCGATGCGGCCCGGACGGATGTAGCGCATGTAGATGCCCATGAACATCGCGATCGGGATGGTCGCCATGACCGTGAAAATCCCCCAAGGACTTTCAGCCAGGGCTTTCACGACGATCAGCGCCAGCACCGCGAGGATGATGACCATGATCAGGAAGCAGCCAAACAGCGCGATGGTGCCGGGGATGCGGCCCATTTCTTCACGAACCATGTCGCCGAGGGAACGGCCGTTGCGGCGGGTGGACATGAAAAGGACCATGAAGTCCTGAACGGCACCGGCCAGCACCACGCCGGCAATCAGCCACAGCGTGCCGGGCAAATAGCCCATCTGCGCCGCCAGGACCGGACCGACCAGCGGCCCCGCGCCAGCGATGGCGGCGAAGTGGTGACCGAAGAGAATGTGTTTATTGGTGGGGACGTAGTCCAGACCATCATTGTTGAGCACGGCGGGGGTGGCCCGTCGCGGGTCGAGTTGCATCACATTGTTAGCGATGAACAGACTGTAGTAACGATAGGCAACCAGATAAATGGCCACGGCAGCGACCACAATCCACAAGGCGTTGATCGCCTCACCTCGGCGCAATGCCACTACACCAAGGGCGCACGCCCCTACGACTGCCAGCAGCAGCCAGGGTAAGTGGCGTAGCAGGCTATTATTGTTTTTCATTTTATGATTCCAGCCAGGGTGGACAAGAAAGACAGCCGTTCGGAGTTTAGCGCTAACGGCCGCAAAGGCCATACCCCGACATTGGTTGAGCCTTCACTTTGCTGGCAGCCTTTGACAATGCGGGTCTATAGTCAGCGAACATCTAGAGGATTGCGCCATGAGCGAACACCCTGCCGATCGCCGCCGCTTCAAACGTATTGCGTTCGATGCCCGAACCGAGCTAAGCCAGGGGGAATTCATCTGGCCGGTGAAGCTGATCGACCTGTCACTCAAGGGGCTGCTGATCGAAAAGCCCGAGCCGTGGCTGGGCAATCCAGATTGGCATTTCCTGGTCGATATTCATCTCAACGAAGAGGTCGAGATCAAGATGGATGTGATGTTGACCCACGATGATCATGGCCAGCTCGGTTTTGTCTGCAAACACATCAGCCTGGAATCTATCGAGCGCCTGAGGCGGTTGATCGAATTCAACCTGGGCGATCCCGAGGAGCTGGAGCGCGAATTGGGCGCTTTGATCGAAATCTAAAGACCCAACGCTAATCCAGCGTGGGAGCGGCGGTGCTCGCGAAGGCGGTGTGTCAGACCACATCATTAATGAATGTCAGTCCGCCTTCGCGAGCAAGCCCGCTCCCACAGGGTTTTTTGTTCTATATGGCAGGTTATTCGAACAATGCGTCGAGGGCCTGCTCCAGCCGGGTGACAGCAATAATCTGCAACCCCGGCGGCGCTTCTTTAGGCGCATTGCCCTTGGGCACGATGGCGCGTTTGAAGCCATGTTTTGCCGCTTCCTTCAAGCGTTCCTGGCCACTCGGCACCGGGCGCACTTCGCCCGACAGCCCGACTTCACCGAACACCAGCAAATCATGCGGCAACGGCCGGTTGCGCAAACTGGACATGACCGCTGCCATCAACGCCAGGTCGGAGGCCGTTTCCAGAACCTTCACCCCGCCGACCACGTTGAGGAAGACGTCCTGATCGTGAGTCGGAATGCCGCCGTGACGATGCAGCACCGCCAGCAACATCGCCAAGCGATTCTGATCCAGACCCAGCGTGACCCGACGCGGGTTCGCCAAGTGGCTGTCATCCACCAGCGCCTGGACCTCCACCAGCATCGGTCGCGTCCCTTCCCACGTCGCCATGACCACGCTGCCCGGCACTTCCTCCTGCGCCCGGGTCAGAAAAATCGCCGACGGGTTGGAGACTTCTTTCAGGCCCTTGTCGGTCATGCCGAAAACGCCCAATTCATTGACGGCGCCGAAACGGTTTTTCACCGCGCGTAGCAGACGCAGGCGCCCATCGGATTCACCTTCGAAATACAGCACCGTATCGACCATGTGTTCCAGCACTCGCGGGCCGGCCAATGCGCCTTCTTTCGTTACGTGGCCGACCAGGAAAATCGCGGTGCCGCTCTGTTTGGCATAACGCACCAGCAACGCCGCACTTTCCCGAACCTGCGACACGCCGCCCGGTGCCGACTGCAGTTGTTCGGTGAAGATCGTCTGAATGGAGTCGATCACCATGACCTTGGGCTTTTCGACCCGGGCGGTGGCAATGATGGTTTCGATGCAGGTTTCAGTCATCACCCGCAGCTGATCCTGAGGCAAGCCGAGACGGCGGGCGCGCATGGCCACTTGCTGCTGGGATTCTTCGCCGGTCACGTACAGCGCCGGCATGACTTTGGCGAGGTTGCACAAGGTTTGCAGGAGAATGGTCGACTTGCCGATGCCCGGATCACCGCCGATCAGCACCACCGAACCATCCACCAGGCCGCCACCCAACACCCGATCGAGTTCGCTGGACGCGGTGGAGAAGCGCGGAATCTCTTCGACGCTGACTTCGGCCAGGGTCCTGATCTGTGCCTGCTGGCCAGTCCAACCGGTGCGACCGCTGGGTGCTGCGGCACCGCCACTCTCGACCATGGTTTCGGTCAGCGTGTTCCAGGCGCCGCACTCGCCGCACTGGCCGGCCCACTTGGGGAAGGTTGAGCCGCACTCGGTGCAGCCGTACATGCGCTTGGCCTTGGCCATCTGAACTCCCGGCAAAAACCGCGATGATAGCTCAGCTGGGTTGCCTCAGCGCAGTGAAGTTACCAGCGGACCTTCGGTAGTAACCAGGTCGTCCCTGCATTGATTAACGAATAATAACTTATGGGAAAATGTACAACTTCACCTAGATAGATATCGATCTTTAGCCAATCATTAAATATCAAATCTGTACAAGCCTTTTATATTTTAATACCCAATGTACAACTCACCCATAATTTCAATGCACCAACAGCAATACTCATGTAAAAATCCTATTCACTCAAAGCGCTTACTTTGACAGCTCTCCATTCCTTCAGATTGAGTTTTCACATCGCCCAACTTTCAAGCAATCATTCACGACTTCATCTTGTCTACCCCCTACACAGCAAAGGTCGCTTACCAATAAATCAAAGAAGGAACAGCACCGCGCACCGCTCAGATAAAAAATTCGAGATCTGTACCGGTGCCTGCACACCGATGATGGCATTTTATAAACTTTTCCCCAGCGATCGGGTCGATGGTAGCGCCCCCCCCCCCCCCCGCAAACGGTTGTTTCGAGCAAAATGAGTTTTGCTGAATTACACTGCGCTCACCAACCTCATCTGTAACAAGGAAATAACCTATGGGCGTGATAAGTGAGTTCAAGGCCTTCGCGGTCAAAGGTAATGTGGTCGACATGGCCGTCGGTATCATCATCGGCGCTGCGTTCGGCAAGATCGTTTCATCGTTTGTCGGCGACGTGGTGATGCCGCCAATCGGCCTGTTGATCGGTGGGGTGGACTTCAGTGACCTGGCCGTTACGCTCAAGGCAGCCAACGGGGATGTCCCGGCGGTGCTGCTGGCCTACGGTAAGTTCATCCAGAGCCTGATCGACTTCATCATCGTCGCCTTCGCGATCTTCATGGCCGTCAAAGCCATCAACCGTCTGAAACGCGAAGAGGCCGTTGCGCCAACCCTGCCGCCGGTTCCAACCAAGGAAGAAGAGCTGTTGAGCGAGATCCGTGACCTGCTCAAAGCACAGAACAATCGGCCTTGAAGGCTGATTGCATGCAGAAACGGCGCCTTCGGGGCGCCGTTTTTTTTACCAGAAGTTTTCCACCGCCACCTGGCCGGGTCGTCGACTGAGGCTCAAGTGCATGTCGCGTTGTTTGAGCAATTTGCGCGTGTCATCAATCATCTGTGGGTTGCCGCAGAGCATGACCCGCGAGTGTTCGGCCCTCAGCGCCACCCCTGCCACCCGCTCCAATTCACCATTTTCTATCAGCGTAGTGATTCGCCCGTTCAGGGCACCGGGGTGCTGCTCGCGCGTAACGGTAGCGATGAACTGCAATTTGTGCGCGTAATCGGCCAGATAGTCGCGCTGTGCCAACCCCGCGATCAGCTCCAGATAAGCCAGCTCACGGGCCTCGCGTACGCTGTAGACCAGTATGATCCGCTCGAATTTCTCCCATACCTCGAAGTCCTGCAGGATGGACAGGAACGGTGCCACGCCCGTGCCTGTGGATAACAACCAGAGATCTCGACCATCGACAAAACGATCCAGGGTCAGGTAACCAAAGGCCTGACGGTCAATCAGCAGCGTATCGCCGACCTCCAGCCGGCTCAGCTCACTGGTGAACTCCCCGCCAGGCACGACGATGGAAAAGAACTCGAGAAACTCGTCATAGGGCGAGGAGACCATTGAATAGGCGCGCCACACCGTGCTGCCGTCGGACCGGGTCACGCCAAGCCGGGCGAATTGCCCCGCGCGAAAACGAAAGCCGGGGTCTCTGGTGACCCGCAACGTGAACAGGTTGGGGGTCATCGGCTGAACGTCGGTCAGGGTCTGGCGAGTGAATTTTTCTGCACTGGCGGTCATGGGGTACTCCATTCAACGGATGCCCCAGTGTCCCGCAAAGTGAAGGATGTAAACACCGATGATTTGTAGTGGCTTTGGACAACATACCTTTTTGCCGTCATTACTGCGTTTTGAATCTGGCGTCGCCTAACATTAACCAGAAGGTACAAAACGAGTGCAAATAATTGAATGGTGTGGCACATGCAACTAGTCGCTCCGGGCTAAGAACCAGTTATGTATTTTTAAGTCTTTTCAAGAGCGAAAAAATTGCAACACAGGCGTAGGAATAATCCTACACTCGTGGCGTGGTGGATTTCGGATCCAATCAGCACCCCAAGATACCTGCATGGAGTTGCATCGATGGAAATGTGGATGGAGTCACAATTAAGACAGATATCTAACGCGAGGGATATTGAGTCTGCATACCGGATGTCACTTGATCTGGTCCAAGACCTTGGCTTTAATTTTTGCGCTTTTTCAATAACTTCGCATGCACGTGGCCCGCACTTCGAGAGAGTGAATCTTAATAACTACCCACGCGACTGGAACTTGAAATATGAAAAGGACCACTACGTCGATATAGACCCAATACTAGCTCATTGCAATCACTCAACACTGCCCATTTTGTGGGGAGAAGAAGCCTACTCAAAGACCCCAACGCTGTGGCAAGCACAGAAACAACTCGGGTTGCAGTATGGCTGGTCGCAATCGCTTCATGGCGACCGCGGGCTCTGCAGCATGCTCAGTCTGGCCAGAAGCAACGATCCCATCACCCCCTATGAGTTGTATGAAAAACTGGGTTACACGATCTTCATCAGCCACCAGCTGCATGGGCTCGTCGCAAAAAAACTGCCTTTACGCGTGAATGATCCCTGCAAACCTCATTTATCAGCACGCGAAATCGAGATTCTCAGGCTGTCGGCCGATGGCAAAACCGCATGTGAAGTAGGCATGATCCTCAACATTACTGAACGCACCACAAATTTTCATATCTGCAGCGCCATCAAAAAACTGGGCGTCAACAACAAGATCGCCGCCGTCATCGCAGCGGCAAGGGCCTGCATGATCTGAGCAGTGCGCGCAAATACCCGAGGTCGAAAAACCCGCGAGTATTCCAAAAGAAAAAAACGTACCATTTGCGGTTCCTCCAGAGTGATGACGAGTGAAACATTACGTCGCAGTCCACTCGGACGGCCCCGCCCGCTTCACGCTTCAGGCAGCGGGACACACACCCGTTGACTACCCAGAGCCCCCGCCTCATGCCCCTGCTCGAAACACCCTTCGCCCAACTCGATCTGATCCGTCAGCCAGAACAGCAGAACGAACCGCTGCAAGCTTTCGATGCTGCAGACGAATACCTGCTCAATCATCTGGCCGAGCAGCAACCGGCCGCGGACACCCGAGTACTGGTGCTCAACGATAGCTTCGGCGCATTGGCAGCGAGCCTGGCGGGAAAAGTCCTGGTGACCAGCAGCGGCGACTCTTTCCTGGCCTTTCAGGGCCTGGAAAAGAATCTGATCCGCAACGGCCAGGCATTTGATGCGGTGCCGGTTGTTCCGGCGAACGAAGTGTTCACCGGCCCGTTTGACCGTGTGTTGATCCGGGTGCCGAAAACCCTGGCCTTGCTGGAAGAGCAACTGATTCGCCTGCAAAGCCAACTGGCTCCAGGCGCTCAGGTGATTGCAGCAGCGATGGTCAAGCACCTGCCTCGCGCCGCGGGTGATCTGCTGGAACGTTACATCGGCCCGGTGCAAGCCTCGTTGGCGGTGAAAAAAGCCCGGCTGCTGATTGCAACACCTGAAGCCAAGACCCCAGCCGTGTCCCCCTACCCTTCACGCTATCAACTCGACACCCCGGCGATCGAACTGCTGAACCACGCCAATGTGTTCTGCCGCGAGGGGCTGGACATCGGCACACGAGCCTTTCTCCCACACTTGCCGCAGAACCTCGGCACAGCGCGCGTCGCCGACCTCGGTTGCGGAAACGGCGTATTGGCAATTGCCAGCGCTCTGCAAAACCCTGATGCCCATTACACGCTGGTGGACGAGTCGTTCATGGCAGTGCAATCAGCGGCTGAAAACTGGCGCGCTGCGTTGGGTGATCGTGACGTGATCGTGCGCACTGGCGATGGCCTGGCCGGACAAGAGGCACAATCGCTGGACCTGGTGCTGTGCAATCCACCGTTTCACCAGCAACAGGTCGTCGGCGACTTTCTCGCCTGGCGGATGTTCCAGCAGGCGCGCGAAGCCTTGGTGACCGGAGGTGCGCTGTACATCGTCGGCAACCGCCACCTGGGTTACCACAGCAAGCTCGCGCGGCTGTTCCGTGGCGTTGAGCAAGTGGCGGCCACGCCGAAATTCGTCATTCTTAAAGCCCGCAAATAATCGCACATAAAAAAAACCCTCCGTGGCAGGAGGGTTTGAATCCGTGCCGCAAGGCAACGGGATGGGAATGTCGTGTGTTTCAGTGCGTGGACAGACCTGCGGCGTTCATGAACATGCGCATCAGGCTGGCCACGATAAACAGGGCCCCCACGCTACCGACCCAGATCAAGGCCAGCCAACCGAGCCGCTGCCAAAGCGGTTTTTTCTCTGCTGCCTTGATTTCCTCCAGGGAATGTTTGCCAGCCATCATCGTGACCTCCTTTGAAACGGCGCAGGAATCGACCCTGCGCCATGGTCGTGCGTTCTAGTGATAACCATCTTCGTGAGTCACCTTGCCGCGGAACACGTAGTAGCTCCAGAAGGTGTAACCCAGGATGAACGGGATGATGAACAGCGTACCGACCAGCATGAAACCCTGGCTTTGCGGTGGTGCAGCGGCGTCCCAGATCGAGATCGAGGGCGGCACGATGTTGGGCCACAGGCTGATGCCCAGGCCGCTGTAGCCCAGGAAGATCAGCACCAGTGTCAGCAGGAATGGCGTGTAGTTCGCATTGCGAGCCACGGCGCGGATCAGACCGTACATGGTCACCAGTACCAGAATCGGCACCGGCAGGAACCAGAACAGGTTCGGCAGGGTAAACCAGCGAGCCGCGATCTCGGCATGGGCCAGAGGGGTCCAGATACTGACGATACCGATCACCGCCAACACCACGAATGCCAACGGCCGCGCCAGATTATGCATCTGCTCCTGCAACTTGCCTTCGGTCTTCATGATCAGCCAGGTGCAGCCCAGCAGCGCATAAGCCACCACCAACGCCAAGCCGCAGAACAGGGTGAACGGTGTCAGCCAGTCCAGTGAGCCGCCTGCAAACTGGCGATTGACCACCGGCATGCCATCGATGAAGGCCCCCAGCGCCACACCCTGGAAGAAGGTGGCGGCAATCGATCCACCGATGAACGCCTTGTCCCACAGATGGCGCTTGTCGTCCTTGGCCTTGAAGCGGAACTCGAACGCCACGCCACGGAAAATCAGCCCGATCAGCATGAAAATCAGCGGCAGGTACAGCGCCGAGAGCACCACCGAATAGGCCAGCGGAAACGCACCGAACAACGCCGCGCCGCCCAGTACCAGCCAGGTTTCGTTGCCGTCCCAGACCGGGGCGACAGTGTTCATCATCACGTCACGGTCGGTCTTGCCCGGGATGAACGGAAAGAGAATCCCGATCCCCAGGTCGAAGCCGTCCATGACCACGTACATCATGATGCCGAAGATGATGATCACGGCCCAGATCAGCGGAAGATCAATACCCATGACTTAAATCTCCTTGGTCAGGCTGGGGCTGTGGTCAACGTCTGCGCCATCGTCGTCGGCAGCGGAAAGCGGACGGGCCGGGGTGCGTTTCTGGCCAGGGCCACCGTCGTTGGTTTCCTTGCCTTCGTCGATCTTCGGCCCTTTGCGCACCAGGCGCATCATGTAGCCCAGACCGGCACCGAACAGCGCGAAATACACCACAACGAACAGGATCAGCGTGATGCTCATCTGCATGAAGCTGTGATTGGAGGACGCGTCCGCCGTGCGCATCAGGCCATAGATCACCCACGGCTGACGGCCGATTTCAGTGGTAAACCAACCGGCGAGGATCGCGATCAGGCCGGACGGGCCCATCCACAATGCCAGGTAGAGGAACGGTCGCGAGGTGTACAGCTTGTCGCTTTTGCGCAGCCACAGGCTCCACAGGCCGGTGAAGATCATCAGCATGCCCAGCCCCACCATGATCCGGAACGACCAGAAAACGATGGTCGAATTCGGCCGGTCTTCAGGTGGAAAGTCCTTGAGCGCCGGCACTTGCTTGTCCAGGGAATGCGTCAGGATCAGGCTGCCCAAGTACGGAATTTCCACCGCGAATTTGGTCCGTTCTTCTTTCATGTCCGGCCAGCCGAACAGGATCAGCGGGGTCGGCTCATCGCCGTGATTTTCCCAATGACCTTCGATCGCGGCGATTTTCGCCGGCTGATGCTTGAGCGTGTTGAGACCGTGAAAGTCACCGATGACGGCCTGAATCGGCGCCACGATCAAGGCCATCCACATGGCCATCGAGAGCATGGTGCGGATCGCCGGGTTGTCCTTGCCGCGCAGCAAGTGCCAGGCCGCCGACGAGCCGACGAAGAAGGCGGTCGCGACGAACGCGGCCGTTGCCATGTGCATCAGGCGGTAGGGGAATGACGGGTTGAAAATCACTGCAAACCAGTCGGTTGGAATGACCTGGCCATTGATGATTTCGAACCCCTGTGGGGTTTGCATCCAGCTGTTGGAGGCGAGAATCCAGAAGGTCGAGATCAGCGTGCCGATGGCGACCATGACCGTGGCGAAGAAGTGCAGGTTGCGCCCGACCTTGTTCCAGCCGAACAGCATGACACCGAGGAAACCGGCCTCAAGGAAGAACGCTGTCAGGACTTCGTACGTCAGCAAGGGCCCGGTCACGGACCCGGCGAAGTCCGAGAAACGGCTCCAGTTGGTGCCGAACTGATAGGCCATGACCAACCCGGAAACCACGCCCATGCCGAAGTTGACGGCAAAGATCTTCGACCAGAAATGGTACAGATCGCGGTAAGTGTCGTTGTTCGTCTTCAGCCACAGGCCTTCGAGCACCGCCAGGTAACTCGCCAGGCCAATGGTGATGGCCGGGAACAGGATGTGGAACGAGATGGTGAATGCGAACTGAATTCGGGCGAGATCAAGCGCCTCCAAACCGAACATAAGTCTTCCTCTGTCAGGTAATACCGGCTGAAGGCTTGCGGCCTACACCCACTGCCCCCACGGATATGGAGTGTGGCGAATTTGAATTCGTTCTTTTTTTACTAGCATCACAACGTAGGGAGTCTGGCCATCTGGCCGCCGGATCATTTCCACAAGGGTCTTGATCTGGATCAAGCAATGGTTAAAAGAGTAGTCCCATTTTTAACGATGGACGGTGTGGTCTTTTGACGCGTGACAGGTTGCCTCATAGCTTTGCTCATGAACTGAAACACATTACCTGTGGGAGCGGGCTTGCTCGCGAAAGCGATCTGTCTGTCACCTTTATGGTGGATGTGCCGACGTCTTCGCGAGCAAGCCCGCTCCCACAGGGGATTTCTGTATTTCTGGAGATCGGTGTCTAGCTAACTAAATCTTCCCGACCTGCAACTTCTGGTTACAGGTTGGTGATAATCTCGACCCTCCCCTCGCTCAAGACCTGCCCTCAGATGCCCAGCCAAGCGCCCTTGCTGTTACGTCATCACCGTCCTTTTATTGCGTTCTGGTTGGCTCGGGTGTTCACCGCCAGCGGTTTTCAGATGCTCACCGTGGCCATCGGCTGGAATCTGTATCAACTGACCGGCAATGTGCTCGACCTGGGTTTGGTAGGTCTGGTGGAGTTTGCCCCGCGGGTGCTGTTCATGCTGCACACCGGGCACGTCGCGGACCGCTATGACCGGCGCAAGGTCGCGGCGATCTGCCAGTCCCTGCAAGCGTTGATCGCCCTGTCCCTGGCCATCGGCAGCGCGACCGATCATGTCACCCGGGAGATGATCTTCATCCTCGCGTTCCTGCTCGGCGCCGCGCGCTCGTTCGAGATGCCGACCACCCAGGCCTTGCTGCCGAGCATCGTGCCCAGCGCGCTGTTCCCCCGCGCCGTCGCCGCCGCGCAGTCGGCTCAACAATCAGCCACCATCGTCGCCCCTGCCGTTGGTGGTTTGCTCTATGCCTTCGGCAGTGTCTGGGTGTATGGCCCGACGGTGATTCTCTACATCATTGCCTGCTTGCTGATGCTCAACCTACCGGCCCGGCAAACGCCGCTGAACAAGGGCAAGGCGACCCTGGATTCGTTGCTCGCAGGTATCCGCTTCATTCGCAGTCGCCCGGACATTCTCGGGGCGATTTCCCTGGATCTGTTTGCGGTATTGCTCGGCGGTGCGACGGCGTTGCTGCCGGTGTTCGCCAAGGACATCCTGTTGACCGGCCCATGGGGCCTGGGCCTGTTGCGTTCAGCCCCGGCAGTTGGTGCGTTGCTGATGTCGCTGTACCTCGCGCGATTTGCCGTGGAGCGCAAGGTAGGGCGAGTGATGTTCACGGCCGTCGGTGTGTTCGGCGTCGCGACCATCTCATTCGGCCTCTCGACTTCGTTCTGGTTTTCACTGGCCGTGCTGGTGGTGTTGGGTGCAGCGGACATGATCAGCATGGTGATCCGCGCCTCCTTCGTGCAACTGGAAACCCCGGACGAAATGCGCGGCCGCGTCAGCGCCGTGAACGGTTTGTTCATTGGCGCTTCGAACCAGTTGGGCGAGTTTGAATCCGGCCTCACCGCCCATTGGTTCGGCACCGTGCCGGCGGTGGTCATGGGTGGGATTGGCACGCTGGTGGTGACTGGGGCGTGGATCAAACTGTTCCCGACCCTGGCCAACCGAGACCGCATGCATGTGCCGGTGGAAGAAGTGAAGGCCTGAAGCAGTTTTCGATCACAGTTTTGCCGATCAGGTGCACTACATAAATAGTGCATTAAGTGTAATGTATCGCCTTACACTTTCTCCATGATCAAATCCTTTCAACACAAAGGCCTTCGTGGCTTCTATGAAACAGGTTCGACTCGCGGGATTCGCGCAGACCATGCAAAGCGTCTGTCTCGGATGCTTCAGTTCATGGACCGTGCAGCGTTGCCTGGCGACCTCGACCTGCCGGGATGGCGATTGCACCCACTCCGGGGTGAGTGGCCGAATACTGGTCATTGAGCGTTTCGGGGGAACTGGCGAGTTACTTTTTGGTTTTATCGGCTCGGATATCGAACTGGTCGATTATCTGGATTACCACTGACAGGAGGCAGGACATGCCCATGCACAACCCGCCGCACCCCGGTGAAACGCTTTTGACGGATGTATTACCCGAGCTAGGCATCAGTGTCACTGAGCTGGCCCGCCACTTGGGGTTCGCTCGCCCGCATCTTTCGCGCGTATTGCATGGCCACGCGCCGATTAGTCCGGATCTGGCGGTGCGTCTCGAACGAGCCGGAATTGGCAAGGCGCGGATGTGGTTAGGGGTTCAGGCCGACTACGACCTCTGGCAAGCGGAACATCGTGAGCAACCGTTTATCGAACCCATTGCCATTCACGCCTGACACTTTTCAAATCACCAACTCCCCCGCCACAGCCGTCCGCGTGGCTTTACCGCAGAGTTGCTCCACCAGCGTCAGGGCAAACTGCAGGGCCGCACCCGATCCCTGCGCGGTGATGCAGTTGCCATCCACCACCACCGGCTGGTCAACAAAGTTGCAGCCCGACAATTGATGGCTGGCCGATGGCAGGCAGGTCATGCGCCGCTGACGTAATACGCCAAAGGTTTGCAACGCCAGTGCCGGGGATTCACCGATGCCGGCGAACAGACGCCCGGCGGCGGCCTGGTCCTTGATCAACTGTTGTAGGGGTTGATGGGCGGCGAGGTGTTGCGAGCCTACCTCTCCGCCGGGCAGCGCGATAAGGTCGAACGGCTGGGCCAGCAAATCCACCAGCATCGCATCGGCGGTCAGGCGGGTACCGCGGGCACACGTGAGCATGCGCCGCCCTTCGATGCTCGCCACCACCACTTCAACCTTGGCGCGGCGCAGCACATCGATCAGGGTCACGGTTTGCAGGTCATCGATGCCCTCGGCGAGGGTAATCAAAGCTCTAAAGGTCATGGGCACGGTCCACAGGATGATCTTTAAAGCGTAGTCAGCTTTCCTGCCCCTTGTTCGAGCGCAGGCGTTACTTGATGTAAAGCTGGGTCGACATCTTATCGCCCGGTGCATTGATCGAGGTGTTGCTGAACGTGAAGATCCCGTCCTGCTTGCCCGCAAGATTGAAGATATACAGATAGCCGACGGTTTTTTCTCCAGGCGTGCACTCGGTCAGGTTGCCGGTTTGAAAGGCACACACCGGCGTCCGGGTGCCGTTCACTTCAAAACCATCCAGCGCGACATGCGGACTGGGACTACCGTAGCCGACTTCCAGTACATAGACCTTGATGCTCGGACCGCTGTGGTTGCAACTCGTCTCGGTCTGCCCTTCGGCAATGTTTTCATAACTACAGCCCGGCGATTCGACCTTGACCACTTTCAACTGGCTCAATCGCGGCGCCATCGCCGCCGAGGCAGTTTGCGCCCCCAGCAACAACGCCATCGCGACGCCAATAACCGCAACCCCACACTTTTTAATGCAATCCATAACGCCCCCCAAAACCAGCGCGCAGTATGGCTCACTTCGCTTTACGGCAAAACATCGACGACGATCACAGCCATAAGCAGCCACAACCCCACGCTGCTGGTATGATGCGCGGCTTTTTCCGACCCACAGAAAATTACCAGGCGCCTTCAACGGTCTGTGCTTTGCTGTTGAGGTCGATACATTCACGGCGCCGGGCGCGCCACGGGGAGCAGACATGCTGGAAAGGCTGTTTCAACTCAAGGCACACAACACCAACGTGCGGACCGAGATTCTGGCGGGCGTCACGACCTTCTTGGCCATGGCCTACATTCTGTTCGTCAACCCGAGCATTCTCGGCGAGACCGGCATGGACAAGGGCGCGGTGTTTGTCGCGACCTGTCTGGCGGCGGCAATCGGTTCCGCGGTGATGGGCCTGATCGCCAACTACCCGATCGCGCTCGCGCCGGGCATGGGCCTGAACGCCTTCTTCACCTACACCGTGGTCCTGCACATGGGCCACACCTGGCAAGTAGCGCTGGGGGCGGTGTTTATCTCCGCGGTGCTGTTCTTCCTGCTGTCGATCTTCCGCATCCGCGAATGGATCATCAATAGCATCCCGCTGCCGCTGCGCTCGGCGATTGCGGCCGGTATCGGTCTGTTCCTGGCGCTGATCGCCCTGCATAACGCCGGCATCGTGGTCAGCAACCCGGCCACCATGGTGGGCCTCGGTGACTTGAAGCAACCTGCTCCGATCCTCGCGACCCTTGGCTTCGCCCTGATCGTCGCCCTCGAAGCGCTCGCCATACGCGGCGCGGTGCTGATCGGCATTCTGGTTGTGACCATCGCGTCCATCGCATTGGGCTTCACCCCGTTCGGCGGCGTGATGTCGATGCCACCGTCCCTGGCGCCGACCTTCCTGCAACTGGACATCAAAGGTGCGCTGGATATCGGTCTGGTCAGCGTGATTTTCGCCTTCCTGTTCGTCGACCTGTTTGATAACTCCGGCACCCTGATCGGCGTCGCCAAACGCGCCGGCCTGATGGGCAAGGACGGCCACATGCCAAAAATGGGCCGCGCCCTGATCGCCGACAGCACCGCGGCCATGGCCGGTTCGCTGCTCGGCACCTCGACCACCACCAGCTACATCGAATCCGCCGCCGGCGTGAGTGCCGGGGGCCGCACCGGCCTGACTGCCATCGTGGTGGCGATTCTGTTCCTGCTGGCGCTGTTCTTCTCGCCATTGGCCGCCAGCGTCCCGGCGTTCGCCACTGCACCGGCGCTGCTGTTCGTCGCGGTGTTGATGACATCCGGACTGGCCGAAATAGACTGGGATGACATCACCGTTGCCGCACCAGTCGTGATCACCGCGCTGGCCATGCCATTCACGTATTCCATCGCCAACGGCATCGCCTTCGGTTTCATCTCTTGGACCGCGATTAAACTGCTGTCCGGCCGTGGCCGTGAGCTGAACCCGGCGCTGGTGATTCTGTCGATTTTGTTTGTGATCAAGTTGGGTTGGTTCAACGCATGACTTTTGATTCCCAGGCCTACGCCGCTCAGCTCGAAGAAAAGGTCACGCGCCTGCGCGACCTGTTGGCCCCGTTCGATGCGCCAGAACCTGCGGTGTTTGACTCGCCGCTGAAAAATTTCCGCCTGCGTGCCGAATTCCGCCTGTGGCGCGAAGGCGGCGATCGTCATTACGCGATGTTTTCCCAGGAAGACAAACGCACGCCGATCCTGATCGAAGAGTTCCCGATTGCCAGCCTGCGCATCAATGAATTGATGCCACAGCTCAAGGCGGCATGGAAGGCTAGCGCGGCGCTGAGCCACAAGCTGTTTCAGGTGGAGTTCCTGACCACCCTGGCCGGCGACGCGATGATCACCCTCTGCTATCACCGCCCGCTGGACGAACACTGGCACACGGCGGCATCGAAACTGGCCACCGACCTGAACGTCAGCGTTATCGGTCGCTCGAAAGGCAAACGCGAAGTGATTGGCCATGATTACGTGGTCGAAAAACTGGAAGTCGGTGGCCGCACGTTCAGCTACCGCCAGCCCGAAGGCGCCTTCACCCAGCCTAACGGTACCGTGAACCAGAAAATGCTCAACTGGGCTTACGACGCCCTCGGCGATCGCCCGGACGATTTGCTGGAGCTGTATTGCGGCAACGGCAACTTCACCCTGCCTCTGGCGACCCGCGTGCGCAAAGTGCTGGCCACCGAAATCAGCAAGACTTCGGTTAATGCCGCACTGAGCAACCTCAGCGAAAACGCTGTGGATAACGTCACCCTGGTGCGTTTGTCCGCCGAAGAGCTGACCGAAGCCTTGAACGAAGTCCGCCCGTTCCGGCGCCTGCACGGCATCGACCTGAAGAGTTACGAGTTCGGTAGCGTCTTCGTCGACCCGCCTCGCGCCGGCATGGACCCGGACACCTGCGAGCTGACCCGGCGCTTCGACAACATCCTCTACATTTCCTGCAACCCGCAAACCCTGGCGGCCAACATCGCCCAGTTGCACGACACCCATCGCATCACTCAGTGCGCGATGTTCGACCAGTTTCCGTGGACACATCACATGGAATCCGGGGTGTTGTTGACGCGTCGTTGAATGGCAGTTGCAGCTATAAAAAAGCCGTCAAACGACGGCTTTTTTGTGGGTGTTCAATCGGTGATATCTGCCTTTCGCGGACGCCCGCCTTTACGGCCATTAGCCCGCGCAGCCTCGGCCTTGGCGGCGCTGCTTTGGCGACCATTGCGCGAGGCAATGACCGAGGCAGCCATGTCCATCAAAGGCTTGCTCGCCGAAATCATCCCGGCGATGGACACGTGCAGATCCTTGCCTTCATGGCACAGGGCGGTGCCGGAAAAGCCGACTTTCAAGTCCGCAAAATCCTCGACGTCGAAATCATCAAATTCCGAATAGTTCTGCACGGGCAGCAGCACGCCACTGCCATCCATGAAACTGACCGCAAGACAAGGTTCCACAAACCTCACCGAAGTGACCTGCAATCCATTTTTTTGACGCACTTGCCCGCGTTGGATGGCTTCATCGAGCACTGCCTCGGTGACGGGCCGATCAGCCAGCATTCCTGCCTGTATCGTTTTCATAGTTGGATCTCCACACCCTCCGGAACGCCGATCAGCGCCAGCAGGGTCTTGTTCATCTCGGGTTCATAGCAAGCCGAGCCAATCATCCAGGTCGTACTCGCAATCCTTTTTACCACCACGACTTCGCTGGTCTGCCAGTCCCATTTCTGATGATCGAGACAGACCGTCTGCAGCTTGTCCCACCAGATGGCCCGGGCGCGACGCAAGTGGGCGGGTTGTCCGAGTGCGTGACGCAATCCTTCCAGCACTGCCACAGGTGGCCGATTTGAATGAGGCACCACATCCCACAGCTCGACACTGTTGTGCCAAAAGCAGAATTTGAAGCGTGCACTCCAGCTTCCGGCGTCCACATGCGCGTGCGGCGGGCAGTGCTCATCGCGCAACATGATCACCATTGAAAACCCTTTGTAGCTGAATAATCGCATACTAACCCATCCGTTAGGTTAATGAGCCAAAAGGCCCGACACTCCCTGGAAAATCCGACAATTGGCTCTGTACCAAATTCGTCTTCACGCCTCTGAGACTAGCGCCAAGCCTCGCCTTGAGCCGGTGGATAACTGCGCAAAATAGTAAGCAATCCTTTCCCCGCGCCAACAAAAAAACCGTCACGAGGACGGCTTTCCTGGCTTGGCACACAATCATCCCGGCTGGTTTTTTCGATACTCGGTGGTGGTGATACCCGCATAACCCCAGTTATCGGTATCGACTTCTTCGATAACGATATGGGTCAGTTCCGGTGGCTTGCCGAGAACGCGCTTCAAGGTGTCGGTGATTTCGGCGATGACCTGGGCTTTCTGCTCTCGGGTGACGCCGTCACGGGTGATTCGTACGCTGACGAAAGGCATGATGCTGCTCCTGTCCGAGTTCAAGTTAGATGCCAGTCAAGTAAAGCACTGCTTCGGCGATTTCATCTACAGTGGCGCAGTCCCTCATTTGATCCCCGGTGTCATCAATCATGCAGCGAGTATTCGACGATCTTCAGTTGGGCAGCATCGAACTGTTTTGCCTGGCGGCCGAGGCCGGCAGCTTTACCGCGGCCGCATTGGTGGCCGGCGTAACACCGGCAGCGGTGAGTCGTTCGGTGTCGCGCATGGAAGAACGTCTGGGCGTGCGTTTGTTTGCGCGTACTACCCGCAGCGTCAAGCTGACCGACAGTGGCCGCCGCTATTACGAGGAATGTCGTCAGGCACTGGCGCAACTGGTCGAGGCTCAGCGCGAGGTCATGGGCCAGCAACAGCAACCGTCCGGCACGCTGCGCATCAGTATTCCCACGACGTATGCGCACCACCGGATCTTGCCGTTGTTGCCCGCGTTTCGGGCGCGCTTTCCCGACGTGAAAGTCGAGTCACACATCAGCAATCGCAACATTGATTTCGTGGGTGAAGGTTATGACATGGCGATCCGCGTGCGGGCGATTCCGGATTCCGGCCTTATCGCCCGGCACCTTGAGGACGCCGCGCTGGTGACGATTGCCAGTCCCGATTACTTGAAGCGTGCGGGTGTCCCGCAAAACCTGGACGACCTTGCGCAGCACGAATGCATTCAGTACGAACTGCCCAGCAGCGGTCGACGCATTGCCTGGCTTTTTAACGACAACGGCGCACCGCGGGAGATTCTTGCCGAGGGCAGCCTCAGTTGCTCCGACGATGTGCTCGGCGGCGTGACCTTGGCCAAACACGGGGCGGGATTGTTTCAGACTTACCGGTTTATTGTCGAAAACGAACTGGCCGATGGCTCGTTGGTGGAAGTGCTCAAACGTTATGGCGGGCGCTCCCGACCGTTCACCCTGCTCTATCCACAGAGCCGTCATATGCCGCTGAGACTGCGGGCATTTATCGATTTTCTGGTCGAACATCTGCCACGCTGAGCATCTCGACTGTCCGATCACCGCACACATAACCTCAATGAAAGCGCTCTTCAATTGACCGAACTAACCAGCTGGTACAATTTATCTCCACAGGCTGAACACCACAGCCCATTCCAAAAATAATATGTGGAGAGACTTCGATGTCCCCTATCGTTCTGGTGCTCAACGGCCCGAATCTGAACCTGCTCGGCACTCGCGAACCGGCGACTTACGGTCGCGAAACCCTGGCAGACATCTCGGCGCTGTGCGCACGCGCCGCCGAAGAATTCGGCCTGGCGGTGGAATTTCGCCAGACCAACCACGAAGGCGAATTGCTCGACTGGATTCACGCGGCCCGTGGCCGTTGCGCCGGGATCGTCATCAACCCGGCGGCCTGGACACACACTTCAGTCGCGATCCGTGATGCCTTGATCGCCAGCGAATTGCCGGTGATCGAAGTCCACCTGTCCAACGTTCACGCCCGCGAGCCCTTCCGACATCACTCCTTCGTTTCAGCCATTGCCACCGCTGTGATGGCGGGTTTCGGCAGCCATGGTTATCGCCTGGCGCTGGATTATTTCAGCCAACGTTTAAAGGGGTGAACGCCGTGACTCAGAACAACGTGGTACTGGCCGGGCTGATCGGCGCCGGCATCCAGGCTTCCCGCACCCCGGTGCTGCACGAGCATGAAGGTGATGCCCAGGGCTTGCGCTATCTCTATCGCTTGATCGACCTCGATCAGTTGAAGCTCGACAGCAGCGCCCTGCCCGATCTGTTGATGGCCGCCGAGCGCATGAACTTCACCGGCCTGAATATCACCTTCCCGTGCAAGCAGGCGATCATCCCGCTGCTTGACGAATTGTCGGCGGAAGCTCGCGGCATCGGGGCGGTGAACACGGTGGTGCTGAAGGACGGTAAACGCATCGGCCACAACACCGACTGCCTGGGTTTTGCCGAAAGTTTTCGTCGGGGATTGAAGGATGTTACCCGTGAGCGTGTAGTCCAGATGGGCGCTGGCGGCGCGGGTGCGGCAGTGGCCCACGCGCTGTTGAGCGAAGGCGTACAACTGTTGAGTATTTTCGACGTGGAGATCAGCCGCGCGCAGGCGCTGGCGGACAATCTCAATCAACACTTCGGCGCTGGCCGGGCCGTCGCCGCGCATGATTTGCCGAGCACGTTGGGTCAGGCGGATGGATTAGTGAACACCACGCCCATGGGCATGAAAAAACTCCCGGGCATGCCGGTGCCGGTGGATTTGCTTCGGGCTGAATTGTGGGTGGCGGAGATTGTTTATTTTCCGCTGGAAACCGAACTGCTACGCAACGCCCGCGCGCTGGGTTGCCGGACGCTGGATGGCGGCAACATGGCGGTGTTTCAGGCGGTGAAGGCGTTTGAATTGTTCAGCGGCGTGGTGCCGGATGTGCAGCGGATGTTGGCGCATTTTCAGAGCATGAATGGCTAAGGTAGAAAGTACGAGGGCTGCTTCGCAGCCCAACGGAGCGAGCTCCCTCGCCACAGGTCAGGCCTGCAGGTATCGCAAAACCGACTCGCAGATCATCTCCCGATGACGCTGCTTGATGCTTTCGTCCGGCAAGTCGATCTGAAAGATCTCACCGAAGGTATGGCGGTTCGACACTCGATAAAAGCAAAACGAGCTGATCAGCAAATGAACATCCAGCGGTTCAAGCTCTGAACGGAACACACCTTCTTCAGCGCCGCGACGCAAAATCACGCCCAGTGAGTCGAGGATGGTGTTGTTCATCGCCTTGATCGCATCGGAGCGCTTCACGTATTCAGCGTTGTGAATATTCTCGATGCTGACGATGCGCACGAAATCGACGTTGCGATCGTGGTGATCGAAAGTGAACTCCACCAGCCGCCGAATCGCCTCCACCGGTGTCAGTTCGGCCAGGTGCAGGTGGTTTTCCGTGTTGCGGATATCGCCGTAGAGTTTCTCCAGCACCTCGACGTAGAGCTGTTCCTTACTGCCGAAGTAGTAATAGATCATGCGTTTGGAGGTGTGGATGCGCTCGGCGATCGCATCGACGCGAGCACCGGAAAGCCCCTGCTGGACGAACTCGACAATCGCCTCTTGAAGGATGTTCTCGCGGGTCTTTTCCGGGTTGTTCTTGCGACTCTTGCGCGGCCCGGCAATCGGTTCGGCGGGCGCTGCGGAGAGTTCTGAAGTTATCGTCATTGCGGGCTCACGGCCATCACTGCACAGGCTGGCGATTATGGGCCGCGCCGCACAGTGAAGGAAGCCGCGCGGCAGCGGTTTGTACCCCGTGTTTACGATTTCCCTACAACTTTGTCTGACGTACGGCACCACTGCGGGATTTTGCCATGGCCGCCAGTCGCACCGCGACGTTGGCTGCGCCGTAACCCGCGTAACCGTTCTTGCGCTGGATAATTTCAAAGAAGAACCGCCCTTCGAACGGCTCGGTGTAGACATGGAACAGCTCGCCACCCTGAGCATCGCGGTCGTGGAGCACGTTGTAATAGGCCAGTTCGCTGAGGAACTCGTCGTCGAAATCGAACCGCGCGGCGAGGTCATCGTAGTAATTGAGCGGGATATCCAGCAGCGGCACGCCCGCCTCCTTGGCCCGGCTGACTTCGGCAAAGATGTCGTCGCAATCGAAGGCGATGTGATGCACGCCAGAGCCGCGATAACTCGACAGTGCATGTGAGATTGCGGTGTTGCGGTTCTCGGAAATGTTCAGCGGCAAGCGGATCGAACTGTCCCGGCTGCGCAGCGCCCGACTCTTTACCAGACCGTACGGGTCAGGCAGCACCACTTCATCGTCGGCTTCGAAATCCAGCAGGCTTTTATAGAAGAGCACCCAACTGTCGAGGCTGTCGGCCGGCAGCGCCATGGCCATATGGTCGATGCGCTTGAGGCCGCCGCTGGCCACGGCGGCGGGTTGCAGATTGAAGTCGGTGCCATAGACATCGGCGTCCTGGTCCACCAGATAAATCAGGCTGCCATCCGGCGCGCGTACCGCAGCGAGTTCCAGCTCGTTGGGGCCCACCAGCCCGCGATACGGCTGACCTTTATAGGCCACGGCCCGGGCCAGCGCACTGGCGCTGTCCTTGACCCGCACGGCAGTGGCGCACAGTGAAGGACCGTGAGCTTCGAAAAAACTGTGGGCAAACGAGTAAGGCTCGGAATTGAGGATCAGGTTGATATCGCCCTGGCGCAGCAGGCTCACGCTCTTGGAGCGATGTTGCCCGGCCTTGACGAAACCCAGTCGCTCCAGCCAATGGGAGAGTTTGGCGCCAAGGCTTTCGTCCACTGCGAATTCGAGGAACTCGATGCCGTTGTATTCGCTGGCCTTGGGCGTCTCGAACAGAATGTCGAGGCTGGCTGCCGGTGTCGCTTCCTGCGCCAGACGCTGGCGGGTTTTTTCCTCGAGATACAGCAACGAACGAAAACCGTCGGCGGCGTTGGCCCGAGGCGGTGCGGCGCGGAAACCGTCGTTGAAGATTTCCAGCGACAGCGGCCCGGTGTAACCACTCTTGATGATCGGTGCCAGGAAGCCCGGCAAGTCGAATTCGCCCTGGCCCGGGAAGCAGCGGAAATGCCGACTCCACTCCAGCACGTCCATCGCCAGAATCGGCGCGTCAGCCATTTGTACGAAGAAGATCTTGTCACCGGGAATATGGGCGATCGCACTCGGATCACCCTTGAGCGACAGCGTGTGAAAACTGTCCAGCAACACACCGAGGCTTGGGTGATCGGCCTGACGAACGATGTTCCACACCTGTTGCCAAGTGTTCACATGCCGGCCCCAGGCCAATGCTTCGTAGCCGATTCGCAACCCGCGCGCGCCGGCGTGTTCGGCCAGCAGGCGCAAGTCGTCGACTAAAATCTGTTCATCACCGATGGAGTCAGCCGAGGCGTTGCTGCACACCAGCACCAGGTCGGTGCCCAGTTCCTGCATCAGGTCGAACTTGCGCTCGGCCCGCTCCAGATTGCGCGGCAGTCGATCGCGACGGCAGCCTTCGAAGTCGCGGAACGGTTGAAACAGTGTGATCGCTATCCCGAGATCGGCGCACATCTGTTTGATTTCCCGCGGGCTGCCGTCGTAGTAGAGAAGGTCGTTTTCGAAAATCTCCACCCCGTCGAAACCGGCGGCGGCAATGGCTTCGAGTTTTTCCGGTAGGGTACCGCTCAAGGAAACGGTGGCAATGGAACGCTGCATGTTTCGACTCCCGGTGGTGGGGACAATCTTGTTAGAGGCATCGCACCCTTTTTGTAGGAGCGAAGCTTGCTCGCGAAGGCGATCTTGAGGACGCCATCGCCGGCAAGCCTGGCTCCTACAGGGATTGCGTTTATCGAGGGGGAAATTATTGGCCTGACGAACTCACACAGCAATTCAAAGTGTACTACCCAGTTAGTTTTGCGTGCGATTATCGAACACAATGCCCCTTGGCGAATTGACGATTTTTCGTCCACTGCCCACCATCGACGACACATTGAGTCCGGTCGCAGACATCGGTCTCGGTGACCAAAGACCCAGAACACCACATAAAAATAATCGGTGGCCTACATGACTCCTTCTCAAAGCTCTCCCGTGGAGCGTTCCTCCATGACTCCTGCCTCCGGGGGCATCGGCGACAAGATTCGCGGCGCCATGGCGGTCGGCAAAACCCGCTGGGGCATGTTGGCGCTGGTGTTTTTCGCCACCACGCTCAACTACATCGACCGCGCCGCACTGGGCGTCATGCAGCCCATCCTCGCCAAGGAAATGAGCTGGACGGCGATGGACTACGCCAACATCAACTTCTGGTTTCAGGTCGGCTACGCCATCGGATTCGTGCTGCAAGGCCGGCTGATCGATCGGGTCGGCGTGAAGCGCGTGTTCTTCTGCGCGGTGTTGCTCTGGAGCCTGGCGACCGGCGCCCACGGCCTGGCCACTTCGGCGGTCGGCTTCATGGTCTGCCGATTCATCCTCGGCCTGACCGAGGCCGCCAACTACCCGGCCTGCGTGAAAACCACTCGGTTGTGGTTCCCGGCCGGCGAACGCGCCGTGGCCACTGGCATCTTCAACGCTGGCACCAACGTCGGCGCGATGTTCACGCCAATGCTGCTGCCGCTGATCCTGCACGTGTGGGGCTGGCAGGCCGCGTTCCTGTGCATGGCGTCACTGGGCGGGATCTGGTTGCTGTTCTGGGGTTTGAAGTACTACAACCCGGAAGAGCATCCGAGCGTCAAACAATCGGAACTGGACTACATCCAGAAGGAAGTCGAACCGGAACAGACTCGCGTCCCGTTCTCGAAAATCCTGCGCATGCGTGGCACCTGGGCCTTCGCCCTCGCCTATTCCATGACCGCACCGGTGTTCTGGTTCTACCTGTACTGGCTGCCGCCGTTTCTCAATCAGCAATACAACCTGGGGATCAACGTGACCCAGATGGGTATCCCGCTGATCATCATCTACCTGACTGCCGACTTCGGCAGCGTCGGCGGCGGGATCCTCTCTTCATTCCTGATCGGCCGCGGCATGAACCCGATCAAGGCACGACTGATGTCCATGTTCCTGTTCGCCTGCTGCATCGTCGGCGTGATCATGGCGGCGGGTTCCAGCAGCCTGTGGGTCGCGGTGTTCGCCATCTCCCTGGCCATCGGTGCGCACCAGGCCTGGACCGCGAACATCTGGAGCCTGGTGATGGACTACACGCCTAAACACATGATGAGTACGGTGTTCGGCTTCGGCGGCATGTGCGCGGCCATCGGCGGGATGTTCATGACCCAGTTGGTCGGCCACATCCTGACGGTCACCAACAACAACTACACCGTACTCTTCACCCTGATTCCGGCGATGTACTTCATCGCCCTGACCTGGATGTACTTCATGGCGCCGCGCAAGATTCCTACCGTCACCGAGTAAAGCTCTGACGCAATACCCCTTGTGGGAGCGGCGGTGCGACGATTCGACTTGCTCGCGAATGCGGACTGTCATTCAACACTGATGTTGACTGATACATCGCATTCGCGAGCAAGCCCGCTCCCACAGCTCGTTGGCCGCAGGCCTTTTACCGACGACTCTGCCGCCACGCCGCCGCCAATCCGCTGCAGCAAATCACCGCGATCCCGACCACCGTGGTCAAGGTCGGTGAGTGGGAAAACAGCAGCCAGCCCAGCAAACCGGCGAAAACAATCTGGCAATAGCCGAACGGCGCCAACAGCGCAGGGGCGGCGTAGCGGAATGCCTGGGTCAGAAACAGGTGCGCCGTCATTCCGCACGCGCCCAGCGCCACCATCATGAATCCATGCCCAACGCTCGGTACTTGCCAGAAGAACGGCACCAGTGCGCTCATCACCAAGGTGTTGCACAGGCCAGCGAAGAAGTTGCTGGTGGTCGGGCTGTCGATGTTGCTGAGCTTGCGAGTGAGTAACTGATAGAAGCAGAAAAACAGCGCCGAGCAGAGCGGCAGCAGCACCGCTGGCGTGAACAGATCGCCACCGGGATGAACGATGATCAACACGCCGATAAATCCGCAAATCACTGCAATCCATTGACCACGGGTCACGCGCTCACCCAGCAACGGCACCGACAGCGCGGTCACCAGAACCGGAGCAAGAAAGTTGACCGCCGTCGCTTCGGCCAACGGGATGTATTGCAGGCCGGTGGTAAAAAACAAACTGGTGCCCAACAGACACAACGCCCTCACCAACTGCAGCATCGGCCGTTTGGTCCGTAGGACGCGCAACCCGGATTGCGGCAGAAAAATACCGGCCATCAACAAGGTGTGAACCACATAGCGGGCCCAGACCACCATCACGACCGGATAGAACCCCGACAGGTATTTGGAAAAGGCGTCATGACTGGAAAACAGGAAAGTGGCGACGACGATCAGCAAAATCCCTTTGAAGGGTTGGTTTACGCCGGAGAGCGGAGTGCTTGCTGTCATGGGTATCCCTTGCGAAGTGAAACGTGTCGCTGGCGGCGAATTCCAATAATTTAGAACCTGGTTCCAGATTCAAATACAAGCATAGGACGAAAGTGTTCGAATAACGCACAGTTTTGCGATCCACAAAAATCAAATGTGGGAGCGGGCTTGCTTGCGAAAGCGGTGTGCCAGACAACACAAAACTCACTGACCCACCGCTTTCGCGAGCAAGCCCGCTCCCACATTAGGTTGGCGGCAGACCATGGTTAACTGAGCAACTCCGACGCCAGACTCGCCGCCGACAATTCTTCGGCATACTTCGACAACAGCGGCGCCAACTCATGCAACCGCGCGCCCGGCATCCGCGCACTCGGCCCGGCGATGCTCAGCACACCAATCACCCGCCCCTCGCTCGGGTGCCGCACCACCGCCGCGATCGCCGAGGTGCCCACCGCCGAGCTCTCCTCGACCCAGGCATAGCCCTGCTCCCGCGCCAGACGCAGGCGCTCCAGCAATTCAATGTTGGAACGCGGTGCATTCGGCCCAAGGTCCTTAGGTCGCTCGCCGCCCTGGCGCTCCACCAGCGACAACGCCTCGGCATCGCTCATGCACGCCAGCCATGCATGGCCCGACGCGGTATAGAACAACGGCGCATCGCGGCCCATTTCCGGGTCGTAACGCAGGCCGGAACGAGCTCCCTGGGACTTGGCAATCCAGACCTGCCGCTCGCCTTCAATCACCCCGAGACGCACCAGTTCCCCGGTTTCCTGAGCCAGCCGATCCAGCACGGGTTGAACAATATCGGCGCCGCTGCCCGACAGGTAACGAAAACCCATCGCCACCAATTTTGTGGACAAGTGATACCGCAAGTTCTCCGGATTCTGCCGCACGTAACCCAGCCGAATCAGCTCCGCGAGCAGACGGTGGGTTGCGCTTTTAGGGATGTCCAGTTGCTCCGCGAGCCTCTGCATCGGCAGACCGCGAGGGTCACTGGTGAGGCTTTCCAGCACGCTGAAGACTCGTTCGATCTGACTGCCGGCCATGGGAGGTTCCACATACAATTTGCCTGATTCTAGAAGATGAACCGAGTAATGCGAAATCTGGAACCCGATGCTCAATTGGCCTACTCGATAAAAACCCACCCGCTTACGGAATTCGATGGGTTATCCATGTTCCTACAGTCTGCAAGTCTACCGACCAGTGCGAAAAGCCGGACAGCCGGACTGGCGCCGCCCCCACACACCAGCAACACTCATCACCACGGACAATCAGAGGATTCCCACATGCTATGGAAAAAAGGCCGACGCAGCGACAACGTGGTCGACGCCCGTGGTGATGGCGGCGGTGGCGGCGGGATGCGCTTTGGTGGCGGCAAAGGCCTGAGCCTGACCGCGATCATCCTGATTGTCGGGATCGGCTGGATCACCGGCCAGGACCCGATGCAAATCCTCGGACAACTGACCGGGCAAATGACCGAGCAATCGGCTCCGGCCACCAACCAGAGCCGCAAGGCCCCGCCGGCCAATGATGAAGGCGCCGAATTCGTGCGCTCGATCCTCGGCGATACCGAGGATACGTGGGGCCAGATTTTCCAGCAGGCGGGTCGACAGTATAAGAACCCGACGCTGGTGCTGTTCAGCAACCGGGTGAACTCGGCGTGCGGCATGGCGACATCGGCGACCGGGCCGTTCTATTGCCCCGCCGACCAGAAGGTCTACCTGGACACGGCTTTTTTCCAGGAAATGTCGCAACGCTTTTCCGCTGCAGGTGACTTCGCTCAGGCCTACGTCATCGCGCACGAAGTCGGACATCACGTTCAGACGTTGCTCGGCGTTTCCGCAAAAATTCAGGCAGCCCGCCAGCAAGGCCGGCAGATGGAAGGCGATGGCGGACTGTTGGTGCGCCAGGAGTTGCAGGCCGATTGCCTGGCCGGTGTCTGGGCCAACAATGCGCAGCAGCGTCTGAACTGGCTGGAACCGGGTGACATCGAAGAAGCCTTGAATGCGGCCAACGCTATCGGCGACGACCGTTTGCAACAAAAAGGTCAGGGCCGCGTGGTACCGGACTCGTTTACCCATGGCACATCGGCGCAAAGGGTGCGCTGGTTTAAAACCGGATTTGCGCAAGGCCAGGTGGGCCAGTGCGATACCTTTGCGGCGAAAACTCTGTAAATGAAAAATTGGCTGTTGATTGTGTTGTTCACGTGCGCAAGCACCCAGGCCGCGGAGCATGGCGTCAAGGAGCTCAGCCCCGGGCGATTGTTGTTGAAAGAAGGCGAGATGGCGGTGAGCCTTGGCCCGGCGCCAGCGAAAATCGAACGCGTGCTGATCATCATCCATGGTCGTTTACGCAATGCTGAAACCTATCGCCAGAGCGCCGAGCGCGCGGCGGAACTGGCCGGGCAAAGTGCAAGCACCCTGGTGATCGCCCCGCAATTCCTCAACGAAACCGACATCGCGCTTCATCCGGTGGCGGACACAGTGTTGCGCTGGCAGGGCAATGACTGGATGGCAGGAGGTTTATCCACCGCTCCTTTTGCGCTGAGTTCCTATGCAGCCCTCGATCAAATCATCGAGAGAGTCAGTGACCGCCGGCAATTTCCGGATGTGAAGCAAATCATCATCGCCGGGCACTCCGGTGGTGCTCAGGTGGTTCAGCGCTATGCGCTGCTGGCGCGTGAGCAACCGGCCCTGACGGCCGCCGGCGTGAAGCTTCGCTACGTCGTCGCCAACCCTTCGTCCTACGCGTACTTCAATGAGCAGCGGCCGGTGGCGTTCAACCATGCGGCGTGTCCCGGGTTCAATCGCTGGAAGTACGGGCTGACGGATTTACCCGTTTATGCCAGTGGGCAAACGGCACCGCAAATTGAAGGCAATTACGTCAAACGGGACGTGACTTATCTGCACGGGCAGCAAGATACCGACCCGCAACATCCGGCGCTCGACAAAGGTTGCGAGGCCAAAGCCCAGGGTGCTTATCGTTTGGTTCGCGGGCAGAATTTTTTCAGTTACCTGCTGCGTCGGAATCCGAAAGGGGTCAATCAGCGGCTGGTTGAAGTGCCGGGGGTTGGGCATAACGGGGATGGAATGTTGACGTCGCCGGAGGGGCAGAAGGTGTTGTTTGGTCAGTGAGTTCTGTATTGCCTGATCTGACGCCTTCGCGGGCAAGTCGGATCGCCGCACCGCTCGCTCCTACAAGGGCAGCGCGTCACTTTGTAGGAGCGAGGCTTGCCCGCGAAAGGGCCCTCAAGCAGACAACATCTCCCGCAACACCCCACAATCCGCCGCATGCCAATCCGTCAGCTCCGGCCAAGGGTTATCCGGCAAATTCACCAACACCGTCCGCGCTCCCGCCGCTCGACCGCAATCCAGATCAAAGCGGTAATCACCGACCATCACCATCTCGCTCGCCGGCACGTTCCAGGCCTCGGCCAACTTCAGCAAACCACCGGGATGCGGTTTAGGCGGCGCTTCATCACGGCCCAGCACATCCTCCACGGCAAAGCAGTCAGCCAGGCCGATCGCCTCCAGTGTCACGTGCGCCAGCTCCCGGGCATTGCGCGTGAGAATGCCCAGGTGATAACCGCGCCCGGCCAACTCCCGCACCAGCTCCACTGCGCCCGGCGCCGCTTTCGAACCCAACGCCAGGTCCCGTTCGTGCTCCAACAGCCACGCATGTTTGGCTGCGGCTTCATCGGCCGGCAGCGCTGCGAGGTGGGTCAATATGTCGTCTTCCGCCGGAATCGCCAACGCCACGCGAATCGCCGCGAAGTCATGCACGGCCACCGTCAGGGTGCCGTCCATGTCGAACACCCAATGCCGCACCTCGGCCAGGCTCATGCCCAATCCTTGCGATGGCGGATCAAGCCTTCCTGAGTGACCGAAGCCACCAATTGCCCGCCACGATTGAACACGCTGCCACGGGTGAACCCGCGAGAATTGCCGGCCCACGGGCTGTCCATCGCGTACAGCAACCAGTCATCGGCGCGAAGATCCGCATGGAACCACAGCGCGTGATCGAGGCTGGCGACCTGCATGTCTTTCTGCCAGACCGATTTGCCGTGGGGCTGCATCGAGGTGGTCAGCAGACCGAAGTCCGACGCATAGGCCAGCAGGTATTTGTGCAACGCCGGAGAATCGGCCAAGGCACCGTCGGCACGAAACCAGACGTACTTGACCGGATCGGACGGTTGCGGGTTGTAGGGATCTTTCTCGGTGATCGGTCGGAATTCGATCGGTTTGGGGCACAGAAATTTTTCGCGCATGTGCTCGGGAATCAGGTGCGCACGCTGTTGGGTGAGCTCAAGTTCCGAAGGCAGGTTTTCCGGGCCGACCACGGTCGGCATCTCGGCCTGGTGCTCGAAGCCTTTTTCGTCGTACTGAAACGACGCACTGCAAGTGAAGATCGGGTTGCCCTTCTGGATCGCCGTCACCCGACGCGTGCTGAAACTGCCGCCATCACGCACCCGGTCAACCTGATACACCACGGGCAACGCGGAATCGCCCGGGCGCAGGAAATAGCCGTGCATCGAATGCACATGGCGCGCTTCTTCGACCGTCTGACTGGCCGCCGACAAGGACTGACCGATCACCTGACCGCCGAACAACTGACGAAAACCCAGGTCCTGACTGCGGCCACGGAACAGGTTTTCTTCGATCGGTTCCAGGGTCAGCAGGTCGACCAGATCATCCAACACTTGGCTCATTCAGACTCTCCTCACACAAAGCATGCCGCGCAGTCTGGGCTGCGACGGTCGATTCAGTTTATGGCCAGGGCCCATGGGGGCCATTGTAAACGTCCGTGCCTGCTTATCCATGCAAGGTTTGCAGCCATTGTTCACGGGTGATGCGATACAACACATGGTGGCGCAGGGGATGATCGGCCGCGAGCCTGGGATGTTCAAAATCATCGGCTGAATCATGGTGCATGCCGATTGCCTGCATGACTTTCTGCGACAGCATGTTGGTTTCGGTGGTGAACGACACGACTTCTTTCAGCGGCATCCGGTCAAACCCGCATCGCAGAGCGGTCCACGCCGCTTCACTGGCATAACCCAGCCCCCAATGCTCGCGCGCCAGGCGCCAGCCGATTTCTGTAGCCGGGGTAAACGGTGCATCGAAACCGACCACGCCGAGGCCGGTGAAACCGATGAATGCCCCGGTGTCCTTGCGCTCCAGCGCCCAGAGGCCGAAGCCATGTTCGGCAAAATGCCCACGAATCCGTCCGATCAGCGAAGCACTTTCGAGACGACTCAAGGGTGCCGGAAAATAGCGCATGACCTGTGGATCGGCGCACATCGCCGCGAACTCCGGCAAATCCTCATCGCGCCACTGCCGCAACAGCAGTCGCGCGCTCTCGAGTTTCAGTATCGGCTCCATCGTGCCCTCCCCTTTCCATGCCGCAAGTCTACAACGCTGGTAGGATCCTTCACTCATTCCTACCTGAATTCGTTATGCCGCTGCCGCTGATCTACCACGAAGACTACAGCCCCGAGTTCCCGGCGGATCACCGCTTCCCGATGGACAAGTTTCGCCTGCTGCGCGATCACTTGGTGGACAGCGGCCTGACCCGGGACGCCGACCTGCTGCGCCCTGAACTCTGTCCCCCGGAGATTCTTGCCCTCGCGCATGACGCTGCCTATATCGAACGCTACATGAGTGGCGAGTTGTCCCGCGAAGACCAGCGGCGCCTAGGCCTGCCCTGGAGTGAAGCACTGGCCCGGCGCACGGTGCGGGCGGTCGGCGGTTCGTTGCTGGCGGCGGAACAGGCGCTGCAACACGGCCTGGCCTGTCATCTGGCCGGTGGCACGCATCACGCGCATTACGACTATCCGGCGGGTTTCTGCATCTTCAATGACCTGGCGGTGATCAGCCATTTCCTACTGGAAAGCGGCCGTGTGAATCGGGTGCTGATCTTCGATTGCGACGTGCATCAGGGCGACGGGACTGCACGAATACTGCACAACACCCCGGACGCGATAACCGTTTCCCTTCACTGCGAAAAGAATTTTCCTGCACGCAAGGCTGAAAGTGATTGGGACATCCCGCTGCCCAAAGGCATGGGCGATGCCGATTATTTGAAGGTAGTGGACGATGCGCTGAATTATTTGCTGCCACTCTACCAACCGGATCTGGTGTTGTACGACGCCGGGGTCGATGTGCATAAGGACGACGCACTCGGCTACCTGAAGCTGACAGACGAAGGCGTTGCCGCTCGCGATGAAAGCGTGATGCGTCATTGCCTGGGGCGGGATATTCCGGTGGTCGGGGTGATTGGCGGCGGCTACAGCAAGGACCGCAAGGCCTTGGCGCGCCGCCACGGAATCCTGCACCACAGCGCGCAGCGGGTCTGGCAGTCATCAGGTTGTCATTGAGTTGTGGATGCTTTACCCACAATGTCTGTGGAACTGCCTGTGGATAACCTGAGTGAAAGGTCCGGCAGGCCATGCTGCCTATAGCCGGCAAAATGGTGGTTGTTTTTTGATCAGTCATCTGAAAACACCGCTGATCAAATGTGGGAGCGGGCTTGCTCGCGAAAGCGGTGTATCAGTCGACATCAATGTTGAATGTTAAATCGCTTTCGCGAGCAAGCCCGCTCCCACAATGCTTCGTGCTGGTAGAATGCGCGGCTTATTCCGCCACGCCGCAGCTCTAGCCATGACCCAGCCCTCGCCTTCCTCCACTTCTCACGTCGCAATCATCGGCGGCGGCCCCGCCGGTTTGATGGCGGCTGAAGTGCTGAGCCAGGCCGGGATCAAGGTCGACCTGTACGACGGCATGCCTTCAGTTGGGCGAAAATTCCTGCTGGCCGGTGTGGGTGGCATGAACATCACCCATTCCGAAGCCTACCCGGCATTTCTCTCGCGCTACGCCGAACGCGCGCCGCAGATTGCGCCGTTGCTACGTTCCTTCGGCGCCGATGCGCTATGCCAATGGATTCATGACCTGGGCATTGAAACCTTTGTCGGCAGCTCCGGCCGAGTTTTTCCTACAGACATGAAAGCCGCCCCGCTGTTACGCGCCTGGCTCAAACGACTGCGAGACGCTGGCGTCGTTATCCACACCCGCCACCGCTGGCTTGGTTGGGATGACAGCGGTGGTTTGCGCATTGATAGCCCCGACGGTGAAAAAACCGTTCGACCCGACGCAACCCTGCTGGCCCTCGGCGGCGGCAGCTGGTCGCGCCTCGGCTCGGATGGCGCCTGGATGCTGGCACTGGAACAACGCGGCGTAGGACTTGCGCCGCTGCAACCGAGTAACTGCGGCTTCGAGGTGCAGGCCTGGAGCGAGTTGATGGTCAGCAAATTCGCCGGCGCACCGCTGAAAAACATCGCCATTGGCCTCAATGACGACGTCCCACGGCTCGGCGAATGTGTGATCACGGCGACCGGGATTGAAGGCAGTTTGATCTACGCCTTGTCGGCGCCGATCCGTGAAGCCATCAATCAGCACGGCTCGGCGACCCTTCACCTCGACCTGTTACCGGGCAGGCCTGTGGATAAAGTGCAGGCTGCGCTGAGCAAACCGCGCGGGTCTCGTTCCATGTCGAAACATTTGCACAGCCAGCTCGGGATCGAGGGTGTGAAAGCGGCGTTGCTGCGCGAACTCACTCCGGCCGAATGCTTCGCTGATCCGGCGCTGCTGGCCAAAGCGATCAAGGCATTGCCACTGACGTTGGTGAAAACCCGTCCGCTGGATGAAGCCATCAGCAGCGCCGGTGGCGTGATGTTCGAATCGATGGATGAACGATTGATGCTCAAGCAACTGCCTGGCGTGTTCTGCGCGGGTGAAATGCTCGATTGGGAAGCGCCGACGGGGGGGTATTTGCTGACGGCGTGTTTTGCCAGTGGTAGAGCGGCGGGGTTGGGGATGGTGGAGTGGTTGAAACACCGACACTGATCGTTCCCACGCTCCGCGTGGGAATGCCTCTTCGGACGCTCCGCGTTCGGCTTTGAAGGGACGCGGAGCGTCCCGGGCTGCATTCCCACGCAGAGCGTGGGAACGATCATTGGGTCATCAAGGCTTCTTCTTACGCGGCCCAGTATTAAACACCGGGACCTTGCGCACAGGCTTGATCGAAGGCTCCGGCACCGAAGCATCCCCGCTCTCAACCCACTTACCCAAGTTGCGCTTACCGCCACCGGAGGTCTTCGGCTTCTTCGGTTTTTTCGGCTTCTTCACCACCTGACCGCTGGCATCGGTATCCGGTACCCGGTGCTCAGGCTCGAAGTCATGTTCCATCTGCCGAGGCAACGTCTGACGCGTCAACGTCTCGATGGCCGACAGCAAATTCACTTCATCGGCGCACACCAGCGAAATAGCCTGCCCGGTGGCACCTGCACGACCGGTACGACCGATCCGGTGGATGTAGTCCTCTGCCACGATTGGCAGGTCGAAGTTGACCACCAATGGCAAATCTTCGATATCCAGACCACGGGCGGCAACGTCAGTGGCCACAAGGATCTGCACTTCACTGGCCTTGAACCGGTCCAGCGCACGCTGGCGGGTTGCCTGCGGTTTGTCGCCGTGGATGCCGTCGGCGTTGATGCCCAGGCCCTGGAGTTTTTCCACCAGCGCGTCCACACCATTGCGGGTCTTGGCGAACACCAGCACCTGCTTCCACTTGCCCTTGCGCATCAAATGAATGAACAGCTCCGGCTTGCGCTTCTTGTCCACCACCACAACCCATTGCTTGACGGTGTTGGCAGCGACGTTGCGCGGGCTGACTTCGATGCTCAACGGATCGTTGAGCATTTGTCCGGCCAGCAAACGGATCGCGTCGGAGAAGGTCGCGGAAAACAACAACGTCTGACGTTGCTTCGGCAGCACGCGGTAAATATTCCCCAGCTCCTCGGAAAAACCCAGATCGAGCATGCGGTCGGCTTCGTCAAGAATCAGGGTTTGCAGCTGATTGAACTTGAGTGCCTTCTGGCGATACAGGTCGAGCAAACGCCCCGGGGTCGCCACCAACACGTCGACACCTTTGCGCAGCTTCATCATTTGCGGGTTGATGCTGACGCCGCCGTACACCGCGTAAGTGCTCAACGGCAGGTTCTCGGCGTACTGACGCACGGCTTCGTGAACCTGTTCCGCCAGTTCGCGGGTCGGCACCAGGATCAGCGCGCGCACCGAATTGGAGGCAACTTTCGGCCCTTCCATGGTCAGCAACTGCAGCAGCGGCAGCGCGAAACCGGCGGTCTTGCCGGTGCCGGTCTGGGCCGCAGCCATCAGGTCGCGACCGGCCAGCACCGCCGGAATGGCTTGCGCCTGAACCGGCGTAGGAGTCTGGTAGCCGAGCGTCTCGAGAGAGCGCAGCAAGGGTTCGATCAGGCCAAGGGAGGCGAAAGTCATGGGATTACCGTAGGAAAATTCAGCGCGGGTGTGCAATGGCGCGCAGTTTACCCTAATTCACGCTCGATTCTGTCTGCACCACGGCAGCCGGTCGAACCGGCGCCCGTCGCCATTGCGGCAACCCGATCAACACCACTGCACTGATGATCACCAACATCGCCAACCCTTCTTCGATCCCGATGGTCTCGCCGACAAACACAATCCCCAGCAACACCGCGACCGCCGGGTTGACGTAGGCATAACTGGTCGCCGCCGCTGGACGCACGTTTTTCAACAGGTACATGTAGGCGTTGAAGGCGATGATCGAACCGAAGACAGTCAGGTAGGCCAAGGCTGCCCAGCCTTCAATCGGCGGCATGCTTTCCAGATGCTCACCACTCACGGCGCTGCCGATCAACAACGCCACGCCGCCCACCAGCATTTCCACGGCACTGGCCATGGCGCCCTGGGGCAGCGGCAAGTGTTTGCTCCAGACCGAACCGAAGGCCCAGGAAGCCGCCGCGAATATCAGCAATGCGGCGCCCAGCGGGCTCGATTGCAGGTTGGAGCCGAGGTTGAGCATGGCGATGCCGATCAGCCCGAGCACAATCCCGGCCCATTCAAGACGGGTATTGCGCGCGCCCCAGAAATAGCCGCAGAGCAAGGTAAACAACGGCACCGTCGCCACTGCCAATGCAGCAACACCGGAGGCAACCCCCGAGTGTTCAGCCACACTGACCGCACCGTTACCGCAGGTCAGCAGCAAGATCCCGATGATCCCGGCGGCCTTCCACTGCGCCCAGGTCGGGGCCGGCGCCCCGCGCCAGCGCAGGAAGGCGTACATCAAGGTCCCGGCGATCACGAAACGAATACCGGCGAGCAGCAACGGCGGCCAGTACTCCACGCCGATGCGAATCACCAGGTAGGTCGAACCCCAAATCACGTACAACGCGAAAAAGGCGGCGATCAACGGTAAGGGAAAACGACGTAAGCCAGGCATGGGCAACTCGATGACGGGACAATGTGAACAGCTATTCTAGAAAGGCCAGCGGCGTAAAATAAGTTACAAAACCTGTTTATAGCGCCGGTACACTTTTCAAAACACGGAGATTGCCGCTATAAACCATGCTTTCGAAAGTCAGTCATTTTTCAGGAATACCACGATGGATAAATACGACCGCATGCTCCTCAGCGCCCTGCTGGAAAACGGTCGTGCGTCCTACGCCGACCTGGCGCGCAAGGTCAACCTGTCCGCCCCGGCCGTGGCCGAGCGCGTGGCCAAACTCGAAGCCTGCGGGGTGATTACCGGTTACCAGGCGAAAGTCGATATGGCCAAGCTTGGGTTGCCGATCCAGTGCGTGATCGAACTGCGCCTGAACCAGCACGGCAACCAGAAGGCCTACGACGACCTGATCAAAATCCCACAGCTGACGGAATGCCACAGGGTGACGGGTGATCCGTGCGTGATCATGCAGGCTGCGGTGGGATCGATGCCGGAGCTCGAAGCGTTGATCAACCGGATTGCCAAGTTTGGATTCAGCAAGACGTCGATTGTGCTGTCGAGCGCCATCGAGAAGCGCGTGCCGTTGGGGCAATTGGAAGGTAATGGTAAGTAGCGATGCGGATGACGCCTTCGCGGGCAAGCCTCGCTCCTACAGGGTTTACGCCGGCCGAATGAACACTGCAAAAACTGTAGGAGCGAGGCTTGCCCGCGAAGAGGCCCGCCAGAACACCACAAATCCTAGAACCCGCGATGACGCTTGAGATGCTCATTGATCTTCGCCGCCGGCACTTTCTGCAGGCTGACCAGCAGATCGTGCGACAACTCGCGCAACCCATGCTTCTGCCGCAACTCCTGCGCCAGATGCGCCGTCAGGTTGGCCGCCATCTCGGCATCAGCCATGGCCCGGTGAGCCTTGCCGGTGTTGGGCAGGCTGGCGAACGTGGTGAGGGTGCCGAGTTTGTGGTTCGGCGCGGCGGGCATCAAACGGCGGGCGAGTAGCAGCGAGCAGGCAAAGTTCTGCAAGCGTGTGCGCTTGATGCGGCCAAGTTCGAAGTCCCAGAACTTCTGGTCGAACGCGGCGTTGTGCGCCAGCAGCGGCGTGATGCCGACGAATTCGTTGACTTCGTTCATCACCTGCTCGGCCGATGGCGCGGTGCGCAGCATGGCGTTGCTGATGCCGGTGAGTTGTTCGATGAAGGCCGGGACGCGCACGCCGGCGTTCATCAAACTCTGGTAACGCTCGACGATGCGCCCCTGTTCAAGGATCACCACGGCAATTTCTGTGGCCCGGCAACTGCTGTTCGGGGAGATCCCGGTGGTTTCAAAGTCGATGACTGCTATGCGTTCCAAACCTGTTTCAACTCCGTAAAAATCAATTCTTGAGCAGCAACGCGCCTTCGATCGGCACGTAGCGGCTGGCCGCGCGAATCAGCGAGTTGGCCGTCAGGCCCGGCACGCCGTAGGCCACGGCTTGCACGCCGTGCTTGGTGATGATGCGCTCCAGCAGCATGTCGAAGTCTCCGTCGCCGGAGGCCAGCACCACTTCGTCGACATGATCGGCGGCGTCCATGATATCGAGGGTGATGCCCACGTCCCAGTCGCCCTTGGCCGAGCCGTCGCTGCGCTGGATGTAGGGTTTGAGCTTCACGATGAAGCCGAGGTTGCGCAGGATCTGCTGGAATTGCTGCTGCTTGCTGTCGCCGCGATCGATCGCGTAGGCATAAGCCTCGACGATCTCGCCCTGTTTGCTGATATCAGCCCACAGCGCGGCGTAGTTGAAGTGACAACCATAGGCCTGACGCACGGTGTAATAGAGGTTCTGGACATCGGCGAACACCGCGATTTTTTTCACCGTGCATCCTCTTTGGCGCTGTCGCGCGCAAGCTGGGTCAGGCACCAGGCCCGAAAAGTGGCCCAGTATGCCAGCCTGAAGGATTGTTCCGCGAATAATCGGCCATGCGGCGAGGGAGCAAGTCCCTCGCCATCGGTGAATCAGACGAAGGAGTCGTCGTCGCCGCCAAAGAACGATGAACTGTCATCGCTATAGTCGGCGTCGGTGAAGCCGCCCTGATCGTTGGCGTTGTTGTCCGCCACGCGCTGGTCATCGCCCCAGCCGTTGCCGCTGTCGCTCTGATCGTTGACCTGAGCTGGCTCTTCTTTGATGACTTCCGCCACTTCCGGTTGCTGATTGTGTTGGAACAGGCTGCTGATGCCTTGCGCCAGCATCACGCCACCGGCCACGCCAGCCGCCGTTTTCAGCGCACCGCCGAGGAAGCCGTTGCCAACAGGTTGTTGCGGCGCATAGTTCTGCTGAGGCGGCGCTGCACCGAAATTTTGCTGTGGTGGCTGCGAATTGAACGACAGCCGCCCCGGCTCACGCCATCCGCCACTGGAGGGCGGCGCGCTTTGCGTGGGTGCTGGTTGTGGATCACGGGAACCGCCACCGAAGATGCTCGATAAAAAGCCACCACTGGCGGGCGCCTGAGTCTTGGCCGATTGCAGTTCGGCCTGCAATTGCTGCACTTGCTGGGCGAGTTGCTTGTTCTGTTCGTCGAGGCTTTTGATGGCGGCTTCTTGCACCAGAATCGCCTGGGCCATGAAATAGCCTGCCGCAGGTTGGCGAGTCAGGTGTTCCTTGATCCGCGCCTCAGCCTGGGCGTCGCGTGGGGCTGAATCCGTTTCGGCCTGTTGCAGCCGGGAAAACAGTCCATCGATCAGGGTTTGTTCTTCGCTGTTCATGGCGACCTCGTAGATTGCCGGGAATATCGTCGTCCTCCTCCACTGTGGATGAGGTACACCTCCCTAATGGAGGTTGATGCAGGATGTTTCAATGGTCTTTACCGAACGTTTACGTTTGCGCCCCAAAGGGCTTCATCGGTTAAAGTGGGCCACTGCTTTCAACCTGCGATATCGACTGATGAATTCGTTAGATGTACTGCGTGACTCTCTGTATTTCTTCAAACGCAATCTGGGCCAGATTGTGCGGCTGTGCCTGCCGCTGGTGATCTTCGAAGCGCTACTGCAACAAGTCGTCGATCGCTCCACCGAGCCGGACAGTTTCCCCGGTATCAGCGTGATGGTCGGCTTGTTGGTTTATCCGCTGTACACCGCCGCATTGATCCTGTTTCTCGATGCCCGCAGCCGTGGCGAATCGCCGAGCAACCGCGAATTGTTGTCCAGGTCGGCCTACCTGTGGCCGCGCTTCGCCCTGCTCACAGCCCTCAACACCTTGCTGATCCTGATCGGGTTGTCGCTGTACTTCCTGCCGGGCATCTGGCTGATGGTGACCCTGGCATTCGGGGAGTACTTGCTGGTGCTGCGCGGCCTGGCCCCGCTGGCGGCGATGAAGGAAAGCCTGCGCCTGACCCGCGGCCATTTCCTGCGCATCCTGGTGTGCATCCTGTGCGTGATGGGGCCGCTATGGGTACTCAAGGGCGCGACCCTCGCGATTTACCCGGAGCCGCAGAATCCGGCGATTTCGCTGCTGATCGACAGCGCGCACAGCTTTTTGCAACTGTTCACCAGCGTGGTGTTGTTCCGGTTGTTCATGCTGATCTGCGATGTGCCTGAAAAAATTGATGGCCCACTATGACCCATGGGCTTAAGCCCGACGCTCGGTTATGCTCAGGCTCATCTTTTGTAACGCTATAAGCCGAGCCATGACCCGTCTACTGCGCTACACCCTGCTGGGCCTGCTGATCGCGGCAGGCCTGATTGCCTTGCTGATCTACAACCTGACCTGGCGTCCCGAAGCCGAGGAAGCATTACCGGTCAGTTGCAGCACTCAGGCGCCCACACTGGTACCCGGCCAGGCGTTGAAAGTGATGACCTGGAACGTTCAGTACCTGGCGGGTAAACGCTACGTGTTCTGGAATGACCAGGCCGAAGGCGACGACGACAGCCCCACCCCCGAAGACATGGCCTTCAGCCTCGATGAAGTGGCGCGGGTGATTCGCGACGAGCAACCGGACATTGTGTTGTTGCAGGAACTGGATGACGGCGCCAAGGCCAGCGATTACCAGAACCAGTTCAAGTTGCTCCAGGAACGGGTCGCCGACCTTTATCCGTGCAGCGCTCACGCCTTCGACTGGAAAGCCGATTTCGTGCCGCTGCCGCACATCCTCGGCAGCGTCGGCCGGCAACTGGCCACCCTCAGCCGTTTCCAGATCGAACACGCCGAACGCCTGCAATTGCCGGTCGCGTCGGCCAACCTCATCAGCCGTCAGTTCAAACCGAAAAACGCTTTGCTGGTGACTTACCTGCCGTTGAGTGACGGTGGGCAGATCGCCGTGCTCAATACCCATCTGGACCGCGTCATCCAGCCCGACGAGACCCTGCAAGCCCAAGTGACCGCCGTGACCAAGGTGCTCGACAAGTTTGAAAGCCGTGGCACCCCGTGGTTGATCGGTGGCGACTTCAACCTGTTGCCGCTGGGCCAGTATCGACGCCTGCCCGACGAACAGCGCACGCCCTACTCCGTCGACAGCGCATTGCATGTGCTGTGGGATAAATACCCGATGATCCCGACCCACAACGAAGCCAGCGGTGTCGATCGGTCCCGGTGGCTGACCCACTACCCGAATGATCCGGGCTTGAACGGCCCGGACCGGACGGTTGATTACCTCTTCTACAGCCCGCGGATCAAACGGGTCGAGGCCATGGTGAGGCAGGACGATACCTTGCGGATCTCCGATCATTTGCCGGTGATTGCGCGGTTCCTTTTGCCCGCCAACTGATGATGCACAACCTGTGGGAGCGGGCTTGCTCGCGAAGGCGATTTATCATTCAACATTGATGTCGACTGACCCACCGCTTTCGCGAGCAAGTCCGCTCCCACAGGGATCTCAATGCGCCTCTTCCAACTCATCATGCAGTAACCCGAAAATCCTGCGCTTCATGTCAATGAACGAGCGCTCCATGACCATGTCCAGGGTTCGTGGGCGTTCGATCGGCACATCCAGAATCTGCTTGATCCGCCCAGGCCTGGCGCCCATCACGTAAACCCGATCCCCCAACAGAATCGCCTCGTCGATATCGTGGGTCACGAACAACACAGTCTTCTTGCTGTTGCCCCAGACCCGCAACAACAGCTGCTGCATTTGCAGGCGCGTCTGGCTGTCGAGTGCACCGAAGGGCTCGTCCATCAGCAAGATCTGCGGGTCGTTGGCCAGCGCCCGAGCAATGGCGACGCGTTGCATCATGCCGCCGGACAGCTGCTTGGCGTAGTTGTCGGCGAACCCGGTGAGGCCCACTTCATTGACGTAGTAATCGACGATTTCCTTGCGCTGTGGAGCCGCCATGCCACGCCGCTTGAGGCCGAACTCAACGTTCTGGCGCACGGTCAGCCAGGGGAACAGCGTATAGCTCTGGAACACCATGCCGCGATCCGCGCCCGGTCCTTGCACTTGTTGGCCGCCGACGTAGATTTCGCCTTCCGTGGGCTCATTCAGGCCGGCCGTGAGATACAGCAGACTCGACTTGCCGCAGCCCGAAGGCCCGACCAGCACGGCGAATTGTTGATCCGGCACTTCGAACGACACCTGCTCGAGCGCGGTGAACATGCCGCCGTCAGGTTTCTGATAGCGCAGGCTGACCTTGTCCACTTGCAGCCGTGGCGCGGCCTGCACCGGGGCGGCCGTGGGTGTGACGAAACGCGGGGTGACGGCGCTTACTGAGCCCATGCGGCGATCCTCAGACGTAGGAAACGGAACAGTTGATCGGTGACCAGGCCCAGCAGGCCGATGATCGCGATTGCCAGGAAAATCACATCCACTTGAAAGCCGCGCATGGCTTTAAGGCTCAAGTAACCCAGGCCGCTGGATGCGGCGACCAGCTCGGCGACTACGAGGTACGTCCATGCCCAGCCCATGGTCACGCGCAGCGTGTCGAGCACACCCGGTAACGACGCCGGGGCGATCACATGCAGCACCGCATCGCGGCGGGTCGAACCCAGTGTGTAGGACGCGTTGATCAGGTCCTTGGAGATGCCTTTGGACACGTCCGCAATCATCACCAATTGCTGAAAAAACACGCCGAAGATAATCACCGACACTCGCTGCTCCAGACCGATGCCGATCCACAGAATGAACAATGGCACGAACGAAGTGACCGGCAGGTAGCGGATGAAATTCACCATCGGCTCAAGGAACGCCTGGACGATGCGAAAGCTGCCCATCAGCAACCCCAGCGGCACCGCCACCAGCGACGAGACGATGAAACCGACCATCACCACTTCGAGGCTGGCCCACACGTGCAAACCGAGTGTGCCGTCGCGGCTCAGGCGCACGGCGGCCTCGACCACCGCGCCCGGTGTCGGCAAGAACATGCCCGGCACCACGCCGCCGTAAGACAATCCGGCCCACAGGCCGATCAACAACACCCAGGCCAGACCGCTCGCGCTCCAAATCACCGAAACCGGCAGGCCGGTCTTGGGCGTGATGCAGCGGCTCAGCCATGAATTGCGCTTGAACATGCAAACCTCCTAGAGCGGGCTGACGAAGCGGTTGTCGATCAAGTCGTCATTGCTGACGTTGTAGGGTTTGCCCTGCAATTCACTGGCGGTCTCGTTGGCCAGTTTGATCAGCCGTTCGCTATCGCCCGGTTTGCCCGGCGAGCCCAGGAGTTTTTCGCTCATGGCCTGATCGTAGAAGCGCACGCCTTGCGCGGCAGCGGCCAGTTCCTTCGGATCGGCGAGGTAACCGCCAACGCCTTTGGCCATGATTTTGTAGGCCTCTTCCGGATGGTCCTTGGTGTACTGCACCGCTTTGTAGAGACCGGCGACCAATGCCCTGACGTCTTCCGGCTGCTTCTCGATGACCGTGCAGTTGAGCGCAACCACGTCGACAATCACCCCCGGTGTGCTGCTGCTGTCGATCAGCACTTTGCCTTGCTGCTTGTTGCGAACCATCGACAGATGCGGTTCCCAGGTCACAGCGGCCGGCACGCGACCGGCGATGAACGCGGTGGCGGCATCGTCGGCGGTCATGTTCTGCACGGTGATGTCGCTCATTTTCATGCCGTGTTTTTTCAGCAAGTACGACAGCCAGAACTGCGAGGTCGAACCTTCGTTCACCGCCACGGCTTTGCCCTTCAGCTCCTGCAGGCTTTTGACCTCCTTGCCCACCAGCACGCCGTCGCCACCGTGGCTGTCATCGAGTGCGGCCACCGCCTTGAAACAGAATTGCGGGCGGTACTTGAGCACTTCGTCGATTGTCGACGCCGAGCCCGATAACTCTCCCGAGGCTTGCGCAGCCATGTACATCGAAGCCTCTTCGACGACAGGCAATTCGACGGTCAGACCGTTTTCCTTGAAGTAGCCCAGATCCCGGGCCAGGTAGAGCGTGCCATATCCGACCCACGTGGTGTGGCCGATGGACAGGGTGCCGGCCTGGGCGCTGGTGGCGACCGTCGCGGCGATGGCGGTGACCGCCAGTGGATGAGCGAAGCGGGTAAGCAAGGACTTGATCATGGAGCACTCCCAAAGCTGTTGATTTAGTTTTGTCATGGGCAGTACGGCCAGTGGCCTTGGAGCAGAAGCAACCTGAGGTCTCTGATGGACCTTTCGGTGGTCAGCGTTTGGCTGACTGGCGAGGTCGATGTTGGCTCAAGGCAGGGATTAGGAAAATTAGGAAATATGTCGATGGGAGTGATGAAAAAACTGGGTAGCTCGCACTGCGAAAGGGCGCTGCGGGCGGGGATGCCCGGGGTGGGTGCAAAAGTTGAGAGGTGTGTTGAATCGGCTATCGCATTCGCGAGCAAGCCCGCTCCCACAGGGGGCCTATGTCGTCCCCTTTACCGAGATCGACACAATCCCACTGTGGGAGCGGGCTTGCTCGCGAAGAGGCCCGCAAGAGCGCTACAAGTTCAGAGCCGGCCGAATTCCTGCGCCGTACGATCCACCGCTTTCAGGGTTTTGCCGACCAACTCATCAACCTCTTCGCGACTGGCAATCAACGCCGGTGCCATGATCATCCGCCCCAACGTCGAGCGAATAATCACCCCTTCTTCGAAGCCGATCGTGCGGCAACGCCAGGCAATGTCGTTCTCATTGGCGAAGCGCTTGCGACTGGTTTTGTCCTCCGCCAATTGCAGCGCCGCGACCATGCCGACACCCTGAATATCGCCCACCAACGGGTGATTGCCGAACACCTCGCGCAAGCACTGTTGCAGGTACGGGCCGATGTCATCCTTGACCCGCGTCACCACCCCTTCATCACGCAAGGCCTTGAGGTTGGCGATGGCCACCGCCGCGGCCACCGGGTGCCCGGAGTAGGTCAAGCCGTGGGCAAACACCCCGCCCTGCTCCACCAGCACCTGAGCCATTTTCTTCGACAGAATCAATCCGCCCATGGGGATGTAACCGGAGGTCAAACCCTTGGCGATCGACAACGTGTCCGGCTCGAAACCGAAGTGCTCGTGGGCGAACCATTCACCGGTACGACCAAAGCCACCGATCACTTCATCGGCGCACAACAGCACGTCGTACTGACGGCAGATTCGTTGAATCTCCGGCCAGTAACTCTCTGGCGGAAAGATCATTCCGCCCGCGCCCTGGAACGGTTCGGCGATGAACCCGGCGACCTTGTCCGCGCCCAGTTCGAGAATCTTCGCTTCCAGTTGCTGCGCCGCCCGCAGACCGAATTCAGCCGGGGTCAGGTTGCCCTCGTGGGCGAAGAAGTACGGCTCGTCGATGTGTTCGATGTCGGGAATCATGCCGCCCATTTCGTGCATGAACTTCATGCCACCGAGCGCCGTCGCCGCCAGGGTCGAGCCGTGGTACCCGTTCCAGCGACCGATCATGATTTTCTTCTCGGGCTTGCCGAGGATCGTCCAGTATCGGCGCACGGTACGGATCAGCACTTCGTTGGCTTCGGAGCCGGAGTTGGTGTAGATCGCGTGGCTGTAGTGCCCCGGCAGCAGGCTGAATAGCAACTCCGAAAGCTCGATGACCTGTGGGTGGGTGGTGTGGAAAAACATGTTGTAGTACGGCAACTGCTCAAGCTGTTGAGTCGCCGCTGCCGCCAGGTCCTTGCGGCCGTAACCGAGGTTGGTGCACCACAGCCCGGACATGCCGTCGAGGTAACGCCGACCATCGTTGTCCCACAGGTGCAGGCGCTCACCACGGACCATCACCCGGGGTCCTTCCTCGTTGAGCGCTTTTTGATCGACGAATGCGTGGATGTGGTGCGCAGCGTCGGCGGCCTGGTAGTCGCGGGTTTCACGTGGTGTGGTCATCGCCAGTTCTCCGTTTTGTTATTAGCGGCTGTTATGAGCGCAGCTGAAACCAGGTGGTTTTCAACTGGGTGTATTTATCGAATGAGTGCAGCGACAAGTCGCGGCCGAAACCGGACTGTTTGCCGCCGCCGAAAGGCACGGTCACGTCCAGTGCATCGACGCTGTTGACCGACACCGTGCCTGCTCGCAATTGCCGCGCCACGCGGTGGGCGCGATTGAGGTCGTCAGTCCACAGCGAGGCCGCCAATCCGTAGACGCTGTCGTTGGCCAGTTGCAAGGCGTGGGCCTCGTCGTCGAACGCGGTGACCGCCAGCACCGGGCCGAACACTTCATCGCGAAACAGCGGCATGTCCGGGCTCACGCCGGTAAAAATCGTCGGCTGAATGAAGTTGTCGGAACCGTTGAAGATCGACTGCCGGCCACCACATACTTTGGTCGCGCCCAGGCGTTCGGCCTGCTGGATGAACTTCATGATGCGCGCGGTCTGGCGGCTGTCGACAATCGCCCCGGCGCTGCTCGACGGGTCCAGCGGATCACCCGGCTGCCAGCGCTCGGCCTGCACGTTGAGGCGCTCGACGAATTCGTCATGAATCGAACGCTGCACCAGCAGCCGTGAGTTGGCCGAGCAGACTTCGCCCTGATTGAAGAAGATGCCGAACGCCGCCTTCTCGGCGGCCAGATCCAGGTCCTGGCAATCGGCGAACACCAGATTGGCGCTCTTGCCGCCGCACTCCAGCCACACCTGTTTCAGGTTCGATTGCGCGGAATACTGCATGAAATACTTGCCAACTTCGGTGGAGCCGGTGAACACCAGGCAGTCGACGTCCGGGTGCAAACCGAGGGCTTTGCCGGTCTGCTCGCCGAGGCCCGGCAGCACATTCAGCACGCCTGGCGGCAGACCGGCCTCCAGCGCCAGTTCGGCCAGACGCAACGCGGAGAACGGTGATTGCTCGGCGGGTTTGAGGATCACCGAATTGCCGGCCGCCAGCGCGGGTGCGAGTTTCCACGCGGCCATGTCCAGCGGGAAATTCCACGGCACCACGGCGGCGACCACACCCAGTGCTTCGCGGGTAATGGTCGCCAGCACGTTTTGCGCGCTGGGGGCGATCTGGTCGTAGAGTTTGTCGAGGCTTTCGGCGTACCAGCGAAACACTCCGGCGGCGCCCGGCACGTCGATGTTGTAGGCATCCATGACTGGTTTGCCCATGTTCAGCGAGTCGAGCAGCGCCAGTTCTTCGCGATGGGTCATGATCAGATCAGCCAGACGCAGCAGCACTTGCTTGCGCTCGCTCGGCGAACGCGCCGACCAAGTGCCGGCCTCGAACACTTGCCGCGCATTGCGTACCGCCGCGTCCACGTCTTCATCACCGCAAGCGGTTACGTTAGCCAAGCGCTGGCCGGTGGCGGGGTTGATCGCCGTGAAAGTCTGGCCCGACTGCGCCGAGCGAGATTTGCCGTCGATGACGGCCTGGTCGGATAACCGCAGCGCGGCAGCTTTGTTTTGCCAATATGCAAGCTCGAACACGTTCAGATGCTCCATGGGCTTTTCTTGTGTTTTGGATGGTGGCCCAGGCCCGAGTCCAGTAAAAATAGTAAAAATGTCTTCGCAGACCATGAAAAAACTGGGCAGCCAATCTCCCCGGTGGCGCGGGATGTGGTTATTGTTCAAACACAACAACACCGTCGAACGAACGGATGCGGGCGGGCGGCTCGCAGTTTACCTGGATGTCGACATCATCCACCCCGAGGTTTGCCGTGGCTGCCTACAACCTGCGTCAATTGAAGTACTTCATCACCACCGTCGAATGCGGCAGCGTCGCCGAGGCCTCGCGCAAGCTGTACATCGCCCAGCCGGCGATCTCCACCGCGATCAAAGGCCTGGAAGACAGCTTCGGCGTGCAGCTGCTGATCCGCCATCACGCCCAAGGCGTGTCCCTGACACCGAGCGGCGCGCGCTTCTATCGCAAGGCCCAGGAACTGCTGCGCATGGCCAAGGAGTTCGAACAGAACGCCCTGGCCGACAACGACGTGGTGGCCGGGCAAATCGATATCGGCTGCTTCGAAACGGTCGCGCCGCTGTACCTGCCGCAGTTGATTGCCGGGTTCTCGGCGTTGTACCCGGGGGTGAAAATCCGCATCCGCGACGGCGAGCAGCAAGAGCTGGTGCAAGGCCTGACGTCGGGCACCTTCGACTTGGCGATTCTGTATGAACACGACCTCGACGCCACCATCCAGACCGAACCGCTGATGCCGGCGCAGCGCCCTTATGCGTTGTTGCCGGCGGATCATCGCTTTGCTCAGCTCAAGCAAGTGTCGCTGCGCGATCTGTGCCTGGAGCCGATGATTCTGCTGGACGTGCAACCGAGCCGGACCTACTTCGTCAGCTTGTTCGAAGAGTTGGGTCTGACGCCGAACATTGCCTTCAGCTCACCGTCGATCGAGATGGTGCGGGGGATGGTCGGGCAAGGGTTCGGATTCTCGATCCTGGTCACCCGGCCGCATTCGGAATGCACCTATGACGGCCAGAAAGTGGTGTGCGTGGACATCGTCGAAGACGTCACCGGCTCAGGGCTGGTGGCGGCGTGGCTCAAGCGCGGGCAGTTGACCAAACCGGCGCAGTTGTTTGCTGATTATTGTCGGGAGCAACTCACCGCCAAGGCCGGGGCCAGGCCTTAGGGAAACTCTGAAAAAGACTTCCAGATTTGGTGAAATACGCACCTCACATGAACAGAACGTTTGAGCCCCGAAAACAGATGTCCTTCGCCGATGCCGAGTATGCCGGAAAGCGTAAGCAGACCCGCCGCGAGCGCTTCCTGATCGAGATGGATCAGATCGTGCCCTGGAAGGGTTTGATTGCCTTGATCGAGCCGTATTATCCGAAGGGCGAAGGTGGTCGTCCGGCGTATCCGCTGATGGCGATGTTGCGGGTTCATCTGATGCAGAACTGGTTCGGTTACAGCGATCCGGCGATGGAAGAAGCACTTTACGAGACCACGATCCTGCGCCAGTTCTCGGGGCTGCATCTGGATCGGATTCCCGATGAAACCACGATCCTCAACTTCCGGCGCCTACTGGAGAAACATGAGTTGGCGGGCGGGATTTTGCAGGTCATCAACGGTTATGTGGGTGATCGTGGTTTGCTGCTGCGTCACGGCACGGTGGTCGATGCGACGATCATTCATGCGCCGAGTTCGACCAAGAACAAGGACGGTAAACGCGACCCTGAAATGCATCAGACGAAGAAAGGAAACCAATATTTCTTCGGGATGAAAGCGCACATCGGCGTCGATGCCGAATCCGGCTTGGTGCATAGCCTGGTGGGCACCGCGGCGAATGTAGCGGACGTGACACAGGTCGATCAGTTACTGCACGGCGAGGAAACTTACGTGTGCGGGGATGCGGGTTACACCGGAGTGGACAAACGCCCAGAGCATCAGGAACGCAAGATGATCCGGTCGATAGCCGCCCGGCCCAGCAGCTTCGAATTTGTGGCTGGTGCGAAAACGGTTGATGGGTATGGGCGAGGGGCGTCTGTAATGCGGGCCAATTGCCTTGAAACAGTGCAATTAGAGGAAAGAACCGTGGATTAAGGACAAGAAAGGCCTGATTTTCGCCGACTTATGATTTTTTGAGCCTCAAGTAGTGAGGGCATCAAAAATCGGTGGGTACTTCAGTACCTTCCCTAAAGCCGGATAACGATGCATCAAAAAGACTAAGGCGCGCTCAACTGGTCGGAGCAACAAGACGTTGGGGCTTTACAATACACTTCGACACCAATATTTCGTCACTCGCTCCCCGGTGTCAAGAGCGTTTCGAGATCCGCATCATGCAGAAGCTCGCCCATGATGGCTGCGTGGTTGATGTTGGAGGGATTGGCAACATTCGAGACAACTTCTTAAGCTTGCATGACATGACCCTGATGGTATTGGAAAGCTTGCACCTCGCTGAAGCTAGCCGCAATGTCGACAGCATTTGGAGGATAGGAAAAATATAAGATGACGGCCCTCTCTAATTCAGCGATTTGCCGTTCAGAAAGTCAATCTGCCTAATCAAGAAACGATCAATTTTATGTTGTTGATTCTGAGCCTCATCCATAGTCGCCTTGCTCTGTATTTTCGCTGTAACTCTATTGCACGTACATTGACTGTTTACTTGCACATCGACTGTGATTTTATTCCGTGGACTGCCAGCTAGAGGGAGGATAAAACTATCTCGGGTGGTTGTCATTGGACCTAACCTTTAACACGCTGAGAGGGTAAATATTAAGTTTACAACTAGGTGAGCATCGCTACTGAATCGGTACCCAAGAAGCCTGATATGCGCCAACCACTTGAAGTCAGACTTTCGATGCATTCCAATAATTGAGTGCAGCTCTCAAGAACATCGAGCGCCTTATGTAGATGGGAGTTTCGCAAGCCTCGCAGCACGCTCTTGAGCGATTAAATGCTCTGCTAGCTTCAACATCCCTTGTGGACCACCCGCGCTCAGGTCGAAGCGATATTTGCCGTCAATCACCAAAGCTGGCACCCCGGAAACCTGATAAGCCGCGATTCTTTTCTTGGCATCCATCACTTTGGCCTGAACGGCAAACGAGCGGTAAGTGCTCAGAAATATGTCCTTGTGTATCCCTTCACCTGCCAGAAACTCGGCTATTTCATCAGGCGTCGTCAGTTTTATGCGATTGCGAATGGCCTCAAAAACCGCTGCATGTACACTCTGGCGAGCCCCCATGGCCTGCAGAGTCAAAAACGCCTGACCCTGCACATCCCAGACGCCGCCGAACATGGCCGGCACCCGCACAAAGTTAACGTCCGCCGGTAGCTTTTCGATCCAAGGATTGAGGGTTGACTCCAGATCGTAACAATGCCGGCAACCATACGAGAACAACTCCACTACTTCGATCTTGCCCTGCTGCACAAGCCCACCGCTTTGAGGCAACTCAACGTACTGGCTGATTGCCTGAGAGGCCATACTGAACGAACTACCGGTGACAAAAATGGCGCTCAAAATCAAATGACGCATATTGGCTCCTGAGAGAATTAAACTAACGATTAACCTTGCCGTAGAAACGGTTGCTGCGGTTTACCCTCAAGGAGAACTTTCAGCAGAGAAGCACCATCCATTGGCTTGTGAAATAGATAACCCTGGGCTGAATCGACACCCAGTTTTTGAAGATGAGCTCTTTGTTTCTCGGTCTCGACCCCCTCAGCTACCACTTCCAGATCAAGCGACCTGGCCAGGTCGGTGACACACTTGATAATCCTGCTTTGTTTAAAACCCAATGAATGGGCGACAAATCGGGAATCCAACTTTATCTGGTTAAAGGGAATTTCCGACAACCGCATGATCGACGAAAACCCCGTGCCAAAATCATCCAGCGACAAGTTTATTTCGTTTCTTGTTAAGGACTCAATGTTCTCTATTGATACCGTGTCGAGCGCAAGATCACTATTTTCGGTCATTTCCAAGGTGATCAAATGCAAAGGAATACCGGCCTTTTTTACTTTACCGATAAACTGTTCAGCAAAGCACTTATCCAGCAACTGAGTCACTTCTATGTTGTACGAAAAAACAATGGACTGCCCGGCGGAGAGTAGACATTTATGCAGTTTTAGACCTTGTTCAAGCAGGCATGAAAATAGCCTTGGATAAAGTTCGCCTTCCTCAATAACAGACAAAAATAAACCCGGAAACAAAATCCCCTTTTCTGGGTGCGCCCAGCGTGCCAGCACCTCCACTCCCAAGGTTCTATCGGTTTCCAGACACATCTTGGGCTGGAAATAGGGGACTATTTGCTTATTATCAAGCGCTCGTACTACCTCCAGCTCATTCAACCATCGGGTATTCACTGAAGGCATGATTGTTTGACTGACTGAAGAGCGCATATATACGAGCCTCGCCTTGAACACAAAAGAGGGTGTTACCTTAGCAAACATTCAACCAAGATATTTCTTGGTTTTCCGGGGATAATTCTTGAGTTGATCGTTGGTGTTAAAATCTGAATTAGTATTCCATATCTGTATGCAGAGCTTTTAGAATTCCCCCTACCCCAAAGAGCTCTACACGCTCGTGACACCATACTCGCGTAGGATTTCATTTTGAAAAAAGGCAGGTTCTCAACGCAATGCATTTGACTATACTGGCCACTGACGGTGTCGTCTGAATGCTCTCCTGACACCTACACTCCAGAGGAATCCATGAAAAAACGCGTGCTCATAGTGGATGACCACCCGATTATCTGTGCCGCTATCAAAGCCGTCCTCGAGGAGAACGGTTACGAAGCGGTGGCAGAATCTTCGGATGGCTTCGATGCTTTGACAAAAATCCGCTCTCTCAGTCCCGAGTACATGCTGCTGGATATAGGAATTGACAGTCTGGACGGTCTGTCCGTGCTGCAGCGATTGGCGACGGAAGATATCGAGATAAAAACGCTGGTGTTCACCTCTCACCTTGCCAGCACTTACGCGGTGAGATGTATGCAAGCAGGCGCGCAGGGCTATATAAACAAAAGTGCCGACTTGAGCGAGTTGGTGAAAGGTCTGAACGCCCTGTCCGACGGTTATTTGTATTTTCCGAAAGAGGTGCTGTCCCTATACAGAAACTCGGAGAAACACCCAGACAATGGGTTGCGGGGTCTAACTAACAAAGAAGTCATCATTCTCCAGTTACTGGCGAAAGGTTTTACCAACCTAGAAATTGCAACCAAACTGAACCTGAGCAACAAGACTGTCAGCGGACATAAAGTCAACATACTCAGGAAACTCGGCGCTCGCACGACCATCGAGTTGGCCAGTGTTGCAAAAGAGCTAAATTTGATTTGAGTGTTTCTTCATGATCCTACGAGCAGAACATCTATTGTTATCCATCCTATTAATGATGATGGGTGTCTGCCATGCAGAATCTTTTAGCGGCGTCTCCCTTAGGGTGTCTGACGTGAACCGCTCCATTGATCTTTCCTCCCCGATGGATGAACAGACAACACGCTGGCTGAAGGTAAAAGGCACACTGAAAGTGGGTGTCACCTCTCCTGACTATCCTCCCTTCACCATCACAGACTCCAATAGTGAACTTCAGGGTATAACGGCCGAATACCTCAAGGGCTTGCAAAGTGCCTTGAAGGTTAACATTGAACTCCAACGATATTCGAGCAGGGCACAAGCCTTTCAAGCCTTGGCTCAAGGCGAGATTGATCTGATTGATACCAGTACAGAAGCCGAAGCCCGTAAGTATGGCGCCGACCTTACTGACGAATATACCTTTACCCGAGTTGCGCTCTACTCAAAGACCGGCTCGTTGCTCAATATCGATCTCAGTGATCCGCGCTCCAAGATATCCACGACCGAAAATGGTCTGATAAGTGATGACATCCTTCATGGTTTCCGCAGTACCACTATCGAGATCTATAACTCACCGCTCAATGCCATTTCCTCCGTTCTACATGGCAACTCGCAGGCCTATCTGGGCGATACTGTCAGCACTAGCTATCTGGTCAACCAAAGCTTCAACAACCAGCTCACCACCAACACCACGGTGGCAAGTGCTGACGAAAAAATCGGATTTGCACTCAGATCCTCCGACTCGGTGCTGAAAAACATACTAAACGAACACCTGAGCACCCGCAGTAAATGCAAAAAAATAGAATCGATCAGTTGGTGGGTCTCGACCCTAAAATGCAATGCAGGTGACTTCCTGCAACAGCTGACCAGTCAGGAGAAAAGTCTACTCAATAGCAACAGAACCTTCAAAATAGCCATCAGCGAAGACCTAGCCCCTTATGCTTTTTTCGACAGCCTCGGCCAGTTCAGCGGCTCGACGTCCGATATTCTAGAATTGATCAGACTTGAGTCTGGCCTGAAGTTTAGTGTAGTAAGAACGCACTCTGTGCATTCCGCGATCCAACAACTTAACGCCCATGCCGTCGACCTGAGTTTGATAGCCGAGACCAATGATCGTAAGCGCCAATACCTCTTCACTAACCCCATTTCCAGCACACCCTATACCCTCATCACTCGCAAGGCTGAACCGGATAATTTCTCTCTCTCGGCCTCCGACGTTAAAACCATCGCCCTGCCCAAGTCGGATGCCCTTGAGACCTATATAAAAAATCACTACCCCTCGCTCACGATCCTCAGTACTGACAACATTGCCGATGCACTGAATTTGGTCAGAGACGGTGAAGCCGACTTCACTATCGCCTCGACCAATCAAGCCCGTTATTACTTGGCTTATAAGTATGAGAGCACACTAAAAATCTCAAGTATGTTCATGGGTACCTCAGCTAACATTGCAATAGCAGCGAACCCGAACAACCGCGAGCTCATCTCTATCATTCAAAAAGCCCTGCTAAAAATTTCGCCGAGCGAGATTGCAGTCATAACAGGGCGCTGGCGTGCCAACGCCGCCACTGACAATTTGTACTGGGAAGGTCTCAGTCTACTGATCTATCAAGTACTCAGCGCCCTGTTCGTTCTGCTATTGGCCACTTGCATCTGGATCGCCTTCCTCAAAAAACGTATCTTCAAGAAAACCATCGTGAGAAAGAATCTGCAGACGCAACTGAGCCTGATGCAGAACATGGTCAACAGTATTCCTCACCCCATTTATGTGAGAGATCGTGACGGTGTCCTGATATTGTTTAATAACTCTTACGCCCGCACCTTTAACCCGTCAGCCGACTCAAAGACCAGCAACCTTTCCCTCGACAAACTGATCAGCCAACCGATCTATGCACAATGGGAAAAATCCTATGCTGAGGTCATACGCAACGGCGTGGCCATTTCAAGTGATCAGACATTATCCCTCGATGCCAAGAATCTCGAAATTTACCATTGGATCCAGCCGCTGAGAGACGACGATGCACGGATTATCGGCGTGGTCTGTGGATGGCTGGACATCGGCGACCGCTTGCAGATTCTCGAAGAACTTCGCCAAGCCAAGGAAACCGCGGACAACGCCAATAACAGCAAGTCTATTTTCCTGGCGACCATGAGCCATGAAATCAGAACGCCGATGAACGCCATCATCGGTATGCTCGAACTGACGTTGGTCAGGGACAAAAGCACCACACGAAACCGCGAAGCCATTCAGGCCGCCCATGAGTCGGCGCTGAGTCTTCTTGAACTGTTGGGCGGCATTCTGGATGTTTCCAGCATTGAGTCAGGGCAAACCAGATTGCAGTTGGAGACCACCACGCTGCGGCAGGTGATCGAGCCCGTTGTTATGATTTTCGAGGGCGCGGCAAAGCACAAAGACCTTTGGATCAAGACGACGTTCGATTCGTATTCCGACGCTTATGTTTCCATCGATAAATTCAAGATCAAGCAAGTGCTCTCAAATTTATTAAGCAACGCCATCAAGTTCACGCAAACCGGTGGTGTCAGCGTCACTGTTACTGGTCAAGTCGACGAAGCCGCTGCCATAGGGTTCAGCATCACCGTACAAGACAGCGGCCAGGGCATTCCTGAAGCAGAAAAGGCGACACTCTTCACACCCTTCACCCGAACCAAAATCACCCATAACAGCGGCGCCGGGCTGGGGCTTTCAATCTGTCACTCCCTGAGCAAAATCATGGGCGGTGATCTGAAGATCACCAGCGCTGAAGGCCAGGGTACATCGGTCACCTTGCGTATGTCGGCAGTCATCTCTGCGACGTCTGACACATCCGATTCAAACACCGCGATGATTGCATCCCCCACTACCTCAACCCGACTCAATGTCCTTATTGCCGAGGATCATGCCCCCAGCCTCAAATTGCTCAAAGCGCAGATTGAGTTGTTGGGGCACACGCCGATCCTGGCTCAAAACGGTCTGGATGCATTGTTCCAATGGGAGGACGCCGAGATCGACATCGTCATCACCGACTACAACATGCCTGAATTGGACGGGATAGCGCTGACAAAAGAAATACGCAAGCTGGAACAGCGATTACAAGCCAGACCCTGCACAATTATCGGCGTGACCGCTAGCATGCTGGAAGTCATAGTGGGTGATTGCCTCGATGCGGGCATGAACAACTGCCTGCTGAAACCCGTCAGCATTTCAACACTCGCTCACTATGTGCCGACGCGGCTCGAACCCGCGCAAGAGCAAGGGTTTGACCAAGTGACGACAGGTTTTCTTTCTGCCTTGCCTGAGCAAAAACGCCAGGAGCTCATGCGTGATCTGGTGACCAGCAATGAAGCCGATTACCAAGCACTTGAAGCCGCTATTGTGAGTGTAGATTTAACCAGCATCAAAAGCACCGTCCATAGACTAAAAAGCTCTGCCCGAATCATTCATTCAGACCGACTGCTAAAACTCAGTGAGTCCATTGAGCAAGAACTAGAAAGAGACGCCGACAGGATCCGCATTGAGCAAATGATATTGGAAGTTGGCGCTGCGCTGGAAGAGATAAAATTGGCCCTTAGCGTTGCCTAAGAAAACTTCGCAGGGCATGAGCAAATTAACATCACCGAGTATTTGAACGCTCATAATGGAAGAGCGTTTTCTCATTCGTCCTCCGCCTCACCCAAGAGCTACCAGACCAAGATCGCTCTTGCCACAAGTCAAGACCCATCCCACCAAGAATGCGTGCGCAACGCGTTATAATGTGGGATCAGATAGCTCTCTACGTCTTACAGCGCCTTTAATCTCGACACCTTGATCTCACCGTATTCCGTTAGGGATAAAGATGTTTTATTCATAATTATGAGGAATCGACAATCTGCAAAGCGCTATATCTAGCAGGAGACGAAAGTTGATGACAACCTTGAGAAACCTAAGCACTACCAAATATTTATATTATTATTTAGCCGCCACGATTAATTACACAGGATTTAAATTAAGAATGTCAAATTCTAGAAAAAAACTACTACTAGCCCTCACGGTAAGTGTTCTTACATTACTTAGCAATCCCTCTTTTGCAACATGCACCAGTAGTAGTAATGCATGGCCGACATTTGACTTTGGGGCAAACTACGTACCGCGCAACGCTCCTATTGGTTCTGTAATTGGAGTTTACCACCAGGCTTTTTCTCACTCCCAAGACTTTTATTGTAAAAAGAATGACACTTTAGAAGTGCTTCTCAACGGGTCCGTAGTGAGTGGTATAACCATGCCGTCAATCGAAGGCGGAGATTACAACATAAAAGCAACTATTGTTAAAACAAATATTCCAGGCGTTGGAATAATCGTCAGATCCCAAGGTCTTAAGGGCACTGTACCTTATGTTGAAACCACTCCTAGTAAATTTCCCTACCCTCCTTTCATCCTAAAAGTCAACACGGAGTTTAGCTTCACCCATATTTGGACAGAGTTTACACTAGTCAAAATCAGCAATGATATCCCTATGGGTGCATCTAACTTAACAAGCCCATATTCCATAGTAAAGTACATGAGTAAGGGGGAGAACGTCACCTCTATTTTCGTAACGGGCTCAGTAGTGCGTTCAGAATGCTCACTTCCTGCAAGCGCAAGAATTATAAAAGTCCCAATGGGCAACATAGAGCGCCGGCAATTTAAAGGTAAGGGCAGTAAAACCGAAACCAATGAATTCGAAATCCCCCTTACAGATTGCACTGCCGGTACTTACCCGAATCAGTCTTGGAACTTTTATCAAAACTCCAATGCCACCCTATTATTGGAAAGTGCAAAAGGCTCCACCTTGATTGACCCTGCGAACGGCATTTTAGGTTTAACCTCCGACTCCACGGCCAAAGGTGTTGCGGTGCAGGTTCTTCACAAGGACGGCATTACACCAATGCCGTTAGGCATTCCAACCCCCATTACCAAGGTCAAGGATGGTAGTATGAGTCTAATCCTCAAAGCCCGGTACATTCAGACCAGCGACTCTGCAACGGGGCCTGAACCAGGTATCGCGAATGCAAGTGCTAACTTTACACTTACTTATAAATAAGTGACGTCGCCATCCAAACAGCTGTGACGTGAAGATATAATCCCGATCTGCGTTCAGGTTAGCCCTGGCCATTCGGTCTCTTTTGCCGTGGGATGTTCTGCGTTTTTCGGTCATGGAAAATTCCTCGATAGACGCATTTCCCACCTATCGGGGTGTCCTGTCTTTCATGGGGCTCGTTCACGCTGAGGGGCAACTTAGAGCAGTACTAGGCATTAGTTTAGCACTACAGCCTCATCATCCAAGAATGTGACAGCCGTCATACACACAAACTTTTCTTGGGGCTATGCTTCTTCATAGTCCCCTCAAAGCTTGGAGTGTTGGCATGCGTATAGAAATCGTGGCGTTAAACCTGCTGATTGGCTTCTCCTCCTTAAGCATCGCCGCCCCCCCCACAATTCAAGGGGTGATTCATTTCCATGGAAATATTGTCGAAACACCGTGTACACAATCCATTGTGAACAACGAAGAACCCCGTACAGCACAGCTCTCCCTAGAGCACTGCCCAGCCGCGGTTGCGGCCCGGTCAACGGGCACTCCATGGATCGCTCCTCAGCAAAAGGTTGAAGCAATAAGCCGATCAGGTGCGCAGATACAATTGGTCGCCAACCGTAAAAACAACAGCGATGACAACAAACAATTGTTTACACTAATAGATAGTACAGGGCGACCAGCAAACTTTGGGAAATACCGAGTGACGTTGACTTATCCATAGACCCTCGCGTTGACTATCGTTACAAGAGCCCGGCACATGTCGGGCTTGTAATATTAGATAGTTTTAACAAGTCAAGTTAACCCTGCTGAAATACCCGACACTCTGGTTCCTCCCTACGACTTAGCGTCGTGCCACTTTGGCTATTGCGGTAGAACGCAGTTAAAAGGAACGAACTCGTAGGCAGTCTACTCATTACCTGAAGTGCTCGATGATCAGCCAGGTGCGGCGTTACCTTGGAAAACGTCATCAGCCTGTCACTGGGCAGCCGCGCACTGCCATCCGATATCCGTCGGTCTGATCTCATCGCGCGCAGGGCTTCGTGCATAACTGATGCCGCCACTCAATAATCCTTCGTGCAACACCGACGAACTCAATGACTTCCAACCTCGAAGGTGAAATGAGCTTCCAGTGTTTTGGCATCTGGGATGCGCATTTCGGAAACGGGAATCAGCGGATGAATCTCCACACTGCGCATTCCACGCCATCCGGCCACTCAGTCCACCAACATCCGGCCACCTATTCCACGGTCATCCGGCCGGGCAGTCGGAGCGCAGCGACGCAGGTTTGCATTGTTAGTCTGAAGTCTCTGTCGCCGTCAATTTCGTTGCGCGTCTGCGCATCGATTCGCCCTTCAGTTCGATCCGATAAGCGTTGTGCACCAGCCGGTCGAGGATCGCATCGCCCAAGGTTGGATCGCCGATCAGCGCATGCCATTTGTCCACCGGCATTTGGCTGGTCACCAGCGTCGAGCGGTTGCCGTAACGGTCGTCCAGCAGTTCAAGCATGTCGCGCCGTTGCGCAGCGGTAAACGGCGCCAGGCCCCAGTCGTCCAGGATCAGCAAGTCGGTCTTGGCATAGCCCGCCATCAGTTTCGCGAAGCGGCCGTCGCCGTGGGCCAGGCCCAGTTCTTCCATCAGGCGCGGCAAGCGCAGATAACGCACGCTGTAACCGTCGCGGCAGGCCTTATGAGCCAGCGCGCAGGCGAGCCAGGTTTTGCCTACGCCAGTTGGGCCGCCGATGATCAGGTTCAGGCCGTCGCGCAGCCACTGGCCGCTACCCAGTTGCAGGATCAGAGATTTGTCCAGGCCGCGCGGGCTGCGGTAGTCGATGTCTTCCAGGCAGGCGTTATGGCGCAGTCGTGCGGCCTTGAGGCGAGTAGTCAGGCGGGCGTCTTCGCGCTCGGTCAGCTCGCGGTCGACCATCAGACCGAGGCGTTCGTCGAAGCTGAGATCGTTGATGTCAGGCGTTGCGTGTTGTTCGCCAAGCGCCTTGATCATGCCGTGCAGGCGCAGGGTTTGTAGCTTGTCGAGTGTCGGGTTGGGCAGCATTTTGGTGCTCCTTTTTCAGGTCAGTGGTAGTAACCAGGGCCGCGCAGGTTGATGTGTTCTTCGGGCAGTAACGGCAGGTTTTGCTGGGCAAGCGGCAGCCGTTCCAGCCTTTGGCGCAGGATCGATTCAAGGCTTTTGTAGCTGCACGCGCCCAGTGCCAGCGCTCGCTGGCAAGCGGCTTCCAGCCGCTCTTCGCCGTGCTGTTTGCTCAGGCGCAGGATCCCCAGGCAGGCGCGGAAGCCGTGCTGCGGATGGATCCGGCGTTCGAGGATGTAGGCGATGACGCCGGCCGTATTCGGGCCTGTCTGCTCTGCCCAGTGGATCAGTCGCTGCGGCGTCCATTCGGCATGTTCGCGGTGATTTTTGGGCATGTGCTCGGTTTGGGTGGTGTGGCGGCCTTTGTGCGGCGAGCGCAGATGGCTGGCCACCCGCTGGTTGGCGTGGAAGCACTCGACGGTCTTAGCGGTTAGCCGCACTTCGAGTTGGTGCTTCACCAGCTGGTACGGCACCGAGTAGTAATGGCCGTCGACCTCGACGTGGTAGTCGATGTGTACGCGTACCTTTTTCCATTCGGCGTAGACGTAAGGGTGTTCCGGCAGCGGTTGCAACGCAGGTTGGTCGATGGTCTCGAAGGCTGACCGGCGTGAGCCGGGCAGCTTCTTGAAGGGCTTCTGATTGAGGCGATCCAGCAGCAGCGCGATGGCTGTGTTGAGTTCGCCCAAGGAGAAGAACTGGCGGTTGCGCAGCACCGCCAGGATCCACCGCTCGACGACCTGTACGCCGACTTCAACCTTGGCTTTGTCCTTGGGTTTACGCGAACGCGCGGGCAGTACGGCTACGCCGTAATGCTCGGCGAGATCGCGGTAACTGGGGTTGATGTCCGGCTCGTAGCGATGCGCCTTGGTGACGCCGCTGCGCAGATTGTCGGGCACCAAGATCTGCGATGTGCCGCCAAGAAAAGCGAAGCAGCGGGCGTGCGAGCCCAGCCAGTCGGGCAGTTTCTGCGACCAGGTGGCCTCGGCGAAGGTGTAGCTGGATGCGCCGAGGACGGCGACGAAGATCTGCGTTTGGCGGATCTCGCCGGTTCGCTGATCAATGACTGGCACGGTCTGGCCGGCGTAATCAACGAACAGCTTCTCGCCGGCACGGTGTTCCTGGCGCATGACCACGTCGACCTTGGCGGCCCAGAGGCGGTAGTGCTCGCAGAACCAGCTGTACTGGAAACCTTGCGGGTGGCTGAGCCGATACTCTTGCCAAAGCAGGGCCAGGGTGACGCCGGGGCGACGTAACTCGGCATGAGCCCATGCCCAGTCGGGCATCGGACGCTGATCGCTGGGAACGGCGGGCGGCGGTGGAAAAAGCCGCCGTTGCAACTCGGCGTCCGTTAGCGCAGACGGCCAAGTCAGGCCGCTGGCAGCAAAGCGATTGAGGTACTCACCGACGCTGGCTCGACCCACTTGCAAGCTGACAGCGACCTGGCGGGCAGATAGGCCGACCTCGAATTTGAGACGTAGTACTTCTCGAATCTTACGCATGGATAACCGCTCCACGACGACCTCTCCGCTTCGATAAAAGAGGTCGATGGTAGTGAATTAATCCTGCGTTGCTGCCTGCTTTAAGGGTGGCCGGATGAGCGTGGAACGGGTGGCCGGATCACCGTGGAATCAGTGGCCGTATGTTCATGGAATAGGTGGCCGGATGGCCGTGGAATCCGCACTCCACACGCAGAGACCAGACAGAACCTCGGGCGGGCGGCCCACCACTGATCGGAAGAATGAAGTCACCCGGCGCCACCTTTATTGATGAACCATAAGAGTCCGCGCTCGCCTCGATAGATCCGCCCCGCGCAAGCTCTACACTATGACCGTCGAGTGTGGCATCGCTAATACTAACTATCACCTGCCCCTGATTGGCGAACTTGAAATGTTGTCCAAAGGACTCACCTCGTAGTAACAGCATAAGCTCCGATGCCGTAGGACAAAAGACGTTCAGACTGATGACTCGATTACATCAAGAAAGCCGCCGGACCTCTAACATCGACATCACACCAGAGCTACTTAGTTACAGTAAGCGTTCACTACCTTGAAATCACCATCATCTTCAGTTTCCTCAAAATCAATATCCAGACTGCAGTGTTGCGCCTGACTTGCTCCCCACTCCACCTGAAACTTATGACTATCGGCAACCGCAAGAAGCACTTGCCCGCCCAGCCCGATAACGTTGACCTTCCGTCCTTTTTCATCCAGCACTGCCGCACCAAAGGGTACAAATACCCCATTTTTCAAGCGCACCGTGGCCAGCACCTTTTGGGAGTGGCTGGCATCGAATCGGGCAAGTACGACCGCACCACGGCGCGGAATAACGGTCTTCACGCCATTATCGATATCTGTATTGGTATCGAGTTGGCTGGTATCCAGGCTAATGCGGTTCTTGCGATACGGCTGTACGTAAGGCACGAGGCTATAACCCTTGCTGTTGGTCAGTGAGCCTGGGGCATTGTTGACCCCTACGTTCGGGGTGTCTTTAACTTCTACCAACGCCATGGTTTCACCCATGCTCTGGCCCAACTCAATACCGCCGGCATGGGCCAGCACCGATCCGGACATCCCGATGTTAGCGCTTTTGTAATCGCGGCTATTGCTGGCGCCGCCACTCAACTGGGCCCATGGGGCTCGATAGCCAACGGAGGCGGATCCGGTGTTGGCAGAAGTCTCACTGCGTAGCATGTCAACGTTGTAGTTCACATCGTTGTACTGACCCGCCATGCCACTCATGCCCAGACGCTGATCGTTAGAGCCGTCGGTGTTACGGTTAAGGCTCACGCTCGCGCTTTGCTGGCCCAGTGGAAAGGTGAATGTTAATCCTATCTGCGCCCCTTGGTAGTCGCTGTCACTCAAGCTTTTACTGGCATACAAGCCGACGTTCACCTTGGATATCTGGGTGTTTACGCCAAACTGCAGCTGACGCTCTTGGCGGGACGAGCCCCAATAGTCCTGCTGGGTCAGGTTCAAATAAATCGAAGCTCGACTGTCGAGACTTTGTGAGATGTTGGCCTCCAGGCGGCTGCGGCGGCTGATGCCTTGATAGGCATCTAGAGCGTCATAATTGGCGTTTCTCTGAAAAACTGCTTCGCCAAAGTCGCGGTAGCCTTGCGTCGAATAGCGATAGCCGGCAAAACGAATGCTGGTGCCGCTATCAAACGCCTTACCGTAGCGGATACCGTAACTTTGACCGCTTAAGGTGCCGCGCGCCGTATCGGTTGTGGCTTGGGTGGCATCCAGAGAGATCGCCCCCAGGCTGCCGAGGCCTTTACCCACACCCATCTGCCAGGCTCGGTAGGCATCACTGAACAGCCCACCGACCGAAAGCGTGTAATCGCTCGGCAAACCGTAGGCGAACGACGCTTGGGTAAAGGTTGGGCGGTCACTGTTCTCATTGTTTTCATTGTATTGCCCGGCCGTCACGCTGTAGCGCCAGGTCCCCTGACGCAACAGGTTACCCAGGGTCGCATAAGGTTGTATGAAACGCCGTTCAGTGCCGTCGGCTTCGGTGATGATCACTTCGAGGTCACCACTACCGGTTGCGGCGTTCAAGTCCCTGATTTCGAAAGGGCCCGGTGCCACGTACGTGGTGTATAGCGAGTAACCGTGCTGACGGATCTCGACCTTGGCCTGCGTCTGAGCGATGCCATGAATAATCGGAGCATAGCCCTGCAGGGAATCAGGCAACATGTCGACGTCAGTCGATAGTTGAACACCGCGAAACGGAATACTCTGAAACATATCACCTGGGGTTACACTTTCACCTAGGGACAAGGTACCGGCGGTGCCAGGCAAGTCGCGTTGCACATAAGTGGTGGCATGCTCCCACTGCCCGCTTTTTCGGTAAGACGAACTGGAGCGTAAGCGCCAATCACCAAGATTCATCCCGCCGTTCAAGTATAGATTGTAACCCGTCGCAGTTTGTTGTTGGTTTTTGCTTTGCGACCCCGATAGTTGATAGTTCAAAAAGCTCGCATTGATGCCACTGTCCCATTCTTTGGGCGAGACGTAGCCACGGGCATCGCGCTCCATAGCAATCTGCGGCACGCTAATGTCTAGCAAAAGTTTTTGACTGTTGAAATGGATCGAAGATTCTTTGACCAGAGACTGCAGATCAACGCATGTCACGCTTTGCTGAGTGGCATCAAGCAAAACAGCAGTCTTCACCCCCATCTCAGTGAGCAGGGTTGGCGAGAGACATGGCATCAAGTCCTGACGTAGTCGGGTAAAGGATATTTCTCGCTGCCCGAAGTACTCCTGGTTAATGGTAATGCCCACCACATACCTGCCAGGACCGATGTCGCGTTCTTTAAGCATGGCCGCTATATCGACATTCGAGGTTCCACTTGAATGGTCAAAGTCCCTGACAAAGCCAGAGTCGAACTCAAGCTCTTGCGCATTTACGCGTGCAAAAATAGCAATCAGTAGCAAACCGACTGCGACTTCCCTTAATCTCAAACAAATGCGCACAGAAACCTCTATGTATCTAAACTCTCACTCAGCCGATGGGCTAACGCTCAGAGAATCAAAAGTGAAAGGGTCAAAATGACGCTATTGATTTGCTCGGAGCGCTATATCCGCCGTAGTCATTGATGACCGAAAATTCGACATCGACCTTTTGCGCCCCGACCTTATGCTCCAGCGGGTACTCCTGGCTCGACTTGGGCGCCACCATCGCTACGTCGCTCAACTCGATAGCGTTATTACCGTCCATCGCTTTAATGCCGATAAACGTAATGTGATATGGGCTAGGATTGGTTACGCGAAGGCTACTTCCGGAGGCGGTATTGACTAACTTCCACTGCAGTTGGCCAGGAGCGTCGGCAGGCTTTGTGGCTAACTTTTCCGGTCTGTAAAAAAACTTCACCCGCGTGCGAATCGCGACTTTTAATGCGTTTTCGTCATTTTTACTAGCGATCGGGATTTCCTGTGCATTGAAATAGAACACCGACTCACGATCCAGAGGCAGTGTACCCGGTGTTTTGATAATCCGGACTACTTGCTCTTCCCCAGCCCTGACCCGAAATAACGCCGGCATTGCAATAAATGGCGACAGTGCATTATTGTTGTCTTCTTGACCGTTGACCCACACTTGTACGGCGTAGTCTTTATCCGTGATATTACTAACGACAGTCGAAACATTACGTTCATCCGCATTCAAAATGATACGGGTACCACTTAACATCACGCCGGAGAAGGCGACCGGCGAATAACAAGCGCCAGCCACTAAAACGCCGAACCCAAAAATACAATAAAAAGTGTAGATCTTAAACTTTAAAAACATATTTCCCCCAATATGCGGGATAGCCTCTCACGTAAAAAACCAACATACCGGCCAATAAAACAGACTGTTGAAGCCTGCTTTATTTAGCGCTCCGCAGAGAGATGGTGTTCAGCTGAACATTCACGCACAACGCGTCACTACCTATCAGCCATTAGCAGAATAGGTAGCGACAGATCTAAATCCAGAGGAATACTCTCCAGATTCTCGACTTACTTGTAATCGATACTGAACGCTGCTTTGGCGTTGGCCGTACCTGCCTCTGCTACACCGGTAGCGATGTAGTTGGCGGTAAAACGCAGCGGCTTGGTCAAATCAGCGTATTCACTGGAGGCTTGGCCAAGTTGCACGTCAGCACCGGTAGCGTCTTTGATTTGAACGGCAACGTTCTTGGCGGCACCGGCTCCACCGGCAATACCGATCCATTCACCGTTGTTCCCGGAAGCACCGTTCAGACTGATAAAACGCACCGTCGCGGACTTGCCTGCAAGAACGCAGTCTGCATCAGCCGAACTCAGCGTCAACTGGAATGCGCCACCACCCGCCACATCGCCGGCTTTTTTCAGTGCAGTGCTCGGCACGTTACCCAGCGAAACATTACCACCCGCGCCACCGTTCACGTCGCTAACGACAACAGAACAGGTATTGGAAGTCACGCTTCCGGTAAAGTTAATCTCACCATCTGCCGCCATGGCCTGAGCAGCAAAACAGCAGATACCAACAGCAATAGCAGACTTAACGAGTTTCATATATTCACACCTACCTAAAGCGATATTGTTTAATTTTTGCCGTATCACTGGCAAGCCACATATTAAAGGGGGCGGCATAGAAACAAGATAAGCAGGCTCTTGATACAGGCCAAGAAAATTCTTGATTTTGATCGGGTTAGTTCTTGGTGCTTATCACTGCCTGCTTAGTGGGCACTCTGTTAATTGTTAGATCTTATGCTGACACACATCGACTTGGGGCTAGCATGTTTTTTATCAAAGTATACTTTTCGGTCTTGACTATGCTTCCCCTGTCATTTGGCGCCGGGGGACCACAAAAAATTCGCCTCCTCCAAAAGACAGTAGTGGTCTGATTTCAACGGACATCCCGACAGGTGGAAAATATATCTATCGCGGAGCTTTTCATGACCAAAAAACGCAGAACATTCCACGGCAAAAGAGTCCAAATTAGCGGGGCGGGGCTGGCCTGAGCGCAGATCGGGGTTATATATTCATGTCAAACCTGTTTGGGTGGCTACTGTCCTGAGCGGTTAATTCAATAACTTATTCTTTATCGCTCCCAGCTTTGCTTTGTTTACAGAACTGATGATTGATTCAGCCGTCTTTTTCCACTTGAAAGGCTTAGCCGAAAGTCATTGTGGGCCTCGATAAATTGACGAATAGCCGCTTTCAGTTCGGCCACGCTGGTGAAGACACCACGATACAGTGCCCGCCTTTCCAGCTGCGCGAACCAGCCTTCCACTGCGTTCAGCCACGAAGCACTGGTCGGCATGAAGTGCAGTTTGAAACGCGGGTGCTTCTCCAACCATTGCTTGATGGCCGGCGTTTTGTGAGTCGAGCTGTTGTCCAGGATGATATGCAGGTCAAGTTCTGCGGGCGTAGCTCGGTCGATCTGCCGCAGGAAGGCCAGAAAGTCGCCTAGTCATGCACGTGACCTGGAGATGATTCAGTCGTTTGTTCACGGGGATCTTGTTGGCTTCGGGATGTAACCCATTGTGGATTCTCATACCTCCATACCAGCTAGCTTGAGGTGAGCTTTCGACCTCTCGGAACATCTCGCGGATGCGGTTTTCCATGTCAATCCACATCATTCACCTGATGACAGCTACCTCCGCGTCCTTCTGAAGCCTTTTAGCGTATTTCTCCAGCGCCTTTTTCATCGCGAACACCACTCCTAGAATCTGTCGCCCAGCCCTTCCATCATGACAAGCGAATAAACCCGCTCAAATCCAGAAACCAAACCTCGTGCGGCAAGTAGGCTCAAGTGCCTCTAGGCTTGGTTCGTGCGGTAGCCTCAGCCACCAATGGGTCTTCAGGCCAAAAATGCTTCGGGTATCTACCCTTAAGATCCTTCTTCACTTCCGCATAGGTGCTCCGCCAAAAATTGGCTAGATCCTGGGTCACCTGCACAGGCCTGCGGGCCGGCGATAAAAGATGTAGAACCAGAGGTTGCTTGCCGTGGGCTATGCGAGGCGTTTCTGCCAGCCCAAACAGCTCCTGCAGACGTACGGCCAGAATAGGTGGCTGTTCGCTGTAGTCGATGCGAATGTTCGACCCTGACGGCACCTGAATCGTCTGCGGTGCTTGAACCTCTAACTCCTTTGGAAGCGGCCAAGGCAGGAGATTTCTGACTATCGAAGACAGATCCAGCTGGCTGAAGTGGCTGAGCCTCGTGACTTTGCCCAGGTACGGCGTGAGCCACTCTTCCAGCGTGTCCACCAGGTTGGTATCGCTGAGATCAGGCCACTTGCTTTCTGCCTGGCCATTTTGGATATCAAGCTGACGCAGCAGATCTACCCGCGCTTGCCACTGCCGCAACTCAGGGTTCCAAGGCAGGAGTTCGATGCCCTTGCGTCTCACCAGGTTGACCAAGGCGAGCGAACGGGCTTGCTCGTCAAGACTTGGCAGAGGCGCTGTGGATAGCACCAACTGTCCCACCTTCAGCTGCCGTTCAGCCTTGATCACACCTTCCCTTTCGTCCCACTCGACCTCATCGACAGACCTCACGAGGTCAGCCAGCTCTTCATCGAACAGGGCCGGATCGAGGTCACTCGCCAGGTAGATCCGCTCCTCACGCTGACCTTGTCGGCTACCCAGGTCTGCCACAACCAGCCACTCATGCTTGGTCAGGGCATCGGGCTCTGAGAAAACTGCGGCCCGCCCGTTGGAGAGACGGTACTCAGATGCACCCGCACGCCTCTGGAGACCGATTCGGTCAGGGTAGGCGAATGCCAGTAGGCACCCTGCCCATCTTGGTTGATCGGGCTCGCTAACGGGGCTGGAAGCCCTTCCACGTAGTAGGGATCGATACTGCCGAGCAGACTGCTTCACTCGCTGGAAAGAGCCACCGCCTCGGCGTGAATGTTGCTCGCCTGACAATGCACTCAGCCTAGTGTGAAGGTCGGCACCTGCTCCGCGCAGGATGTCTTTCTCACCCAGCAACGCAGCGATGTTGCAAGCCAGGTCATCCAGTCCCATCGCGTTGCCTTTGATGAGCAGGTGAGCGATCCGTGGATGCGCTGGAAGCTCGCTCATGGCCGATCCATGTGGTGTGAGCTGCCCAGCATCATCAAGTGCGCCTAAGCGCTTCAGCAGGTCTCTGGCTTGGGCGAAGGGAGCGGATGGAGGTTGGTCGAGCCAGATCATCTCCTCTGGCTTCATTCCCCACCGGGCCAACTGGAGTGCCAGGGCTGCAAGATCCGCCTGCAGGATTTCAGGGGTACTGTAGCCGGCCATTTGCTCGTGCTGCGACTCAGACCATAGGCGATAGCAGACACCTGGCTCCAATCGCCCTGCCCGCCCTGCTCGCTGAGTAGCGCTGGCCTTCGAGATACGCTGCGTGTCGAGTCGAGTCATTCCACTGCGAGGATCGAACTTCGGCACTCGCTCGAGGCCACTGTCCACCACCACTCTGACGCCTTCGATGGTCAAGCTGGTCTCGGCGATGTTCGTGGCCAGTACGATCTTACGGGAGCCTTTGGGTGCCGGGTCTATCGCAGCACGCTGTGCGTTGAGATCAAGGTCACCATACAGCGGGCATATGATCACGTCTGGACGGTTGCTCAACTGCTCTTTGAGGGTCTCTGCCACCCGCCGAATCTCTGCCTGCCCAGGAAGGAAAACCAGAACGCTTCCTGACTGTTCGTTGATGGCGGACAAGCAGGTGTCTGTGACTCGCGCATCGATACGCTCGCCCGACTGATATGGGCTACCCCAAACCGTTGAGACCGGATACATCCGCCCTTCGCTGGTGATCACTGGCGCGTCATTCAGAAGCTTTGAAAGCCGAGCGCCTTCCAGTGTTGCAGACATCAGCAGCAGCTTGAGTGGCGGCTCATCACGCAATAGCTCACGAGCACTCACGCACAGGGCCAGTGCAAGATCTGAGTCCAGATTTCGCAGGTGGTACTCATCGAAGATGACCACACCCACACCGTCCAAAGCAGGATCATCCTGAAGGCGGCGAGCCAGAATACCTTCGGTGACTACCTCGATCTGAGTGCGCGGGCCTACCTTGCTTTCAAGTCGAATGCGGTAGCCTACAGTCTCTCCCACCTTCTCACCGAGTTCGCCTGCCAAACGCTCTGCCGCCGCCCGAGCAGCTAGCCGCCGAGGCTCGAGCATCAGGATCTTCTGGTCACCAAGCCAAGGCTCGTTCAACAGTGCGAGAGGAACCCTAGTAGTTTTACCCGCACCAGGAGGCGCTTCAAGGATGACTTCGTTGCGGCCAGCCAGAGCGGCTTGTAAGGCTGGCAATACGGCGTCAATAGGTAGAGAAATCATCGATGCTCCTAAATCAGGGGAGCAGTATACGACGGGGGACTGGAGGAGGAGATCAAGCCCTCAGGCTGAGACCGCGTTGCTTGAAAGTTTTTGACAAAATAATGATGATTTCGGTGCATTCAGCAAATCGTGGAATTCGTCGAAGATCAGCAGACCAACGCCTTCCAGCGCCGGGTCATCCTGCAAACGCCGGGTGAGGATGCCTTCGGTGACCACTTCGATACGGGTGTTGGGGCCGACTTTGCTGTCGAGACGAATGCGATAGCCGACGGTTTCACCGACCTTCTCGCCCAGCTCACTGGCCAAGCGCTCCGCCGCCGCCCGCGCCGCCAGCCGGCGCGGTTCGAGCATCAGAATGGTCTGCCCGGCCAACCAAGGCTCGTTGAGCAGGGCCAACGGCACGCGGGTGGTTTTACCGGCACCGGGCGGTGCTTCGAGCACGGCTTCGTGGCGTGTAGCCAAGGCTTCACGCAGGGCGGGTAAAACTTCATCAATCGGCAAAGAAATCATGCTGGCTCCAAAACAGAGCGGCGAGTATAACGGCGAACTGCTCGGCGTTAATGACGGTCCTAATTCATACAGGCGTCCTTTCGTTTTGAAATTACCCAGGAGATTTCATATGCGTATTCCCTTTCGCTTGATTGGCGGTGTATTGGTCGCGACGCTGCTGACGCAAGTGACCGCTTGCGGATCGATTTTCTACCCTGACCGTCGTGGTCAGATCGACGGCAAGATCGACCCGGCCATCGCCGCGCTCGATGCCGTGGGTCTGCTGTTCTACATCATCCCCGGCCTGATCGCGTTTGCCGTGGACTTCGCCACTGGCGCGATTTACTTCGAGCCCGGCAAGACCACCCAAGTGGCCCCGGAAAAACTCAAGGAAGCCATCGGCGCCGACGGCAAGGTCGATAACCACAAGTTGCAGACTATTCTCGAAACCGAACTGGGACGTAGCTTCCCGCTGGACGACCCGCGTCTGATTCAGCACAAGGGCAGCACCCAGCAACTGGCCATGCTTGGCCTGCAACCTGCCGCATAGTCCGTGCCTGTGAAGGATCACTCAAAGGAAACGCCGTCCCTATGATCGCAAGCTCCGAACACGCCCGCCTGTTGCGGCTGGCGACCCGTGCCTCGGTGGCGGTGGCGTGTACGCTGATCGTCGCCAAAGCCATCGCCTGGTGGTTGAGCGGTTCGGTGAGCATGCTCGCCGGGCTGACCGACTCAGCCCTCGACGGCGTCACGTCGCTGCTCAACCTGCTCGCGGTGCATTACGCCTTGCGCCCGGCCGACGATGATCATCGGTACGGGCACGGCAAGGCCGAGTCGCTGGCGGGCATGGCTCAGGCGTTGTTCATTGGTGGCAGTGCGGTGCTGATTGGCTGGCAGGCGATCGATCGACTCAAACACCCGGAACCGGTGGGGGCGCCATGGATCAGTATCGGCGTGATCGTGTTTTCCCTGGTGCTGACGCTGGCCCTGCTGATGTTGCAACATCGGGTCGTCAAGGCAACCGGCTCCAATGCAGTGCGCGCCGACTCTCTGCATTACCGCTCGGACATGTTGCTCAACGGCAGCATTCTGCTGGCGCTGGTGCTCGCTGGGTTTGGCTGGCATCAGGTCGACCCTTGGTTTGGATTGGCGATCGCCGTCTACATTCTCTGGAGCGCGATTCAGATCGCCCGGGAAAGTTTTACCGTGTTGATGGATGAAGAACTGCCGTCGGACGTCAGCCAGCACATGCTCGAACTGGCCTGCGGCGTACCGGGAGTATTGGGGGCGCACGACTTGCGTACACGGATTTCCGGCAGCCAGTGGTTCGTGCAGTTGCACCTGGAATTGCCGGGGGACTTGACCCTGTCAGTCGCTCACGGCATCAGCGATCAAGCCGCCGATGCTATTCATGCCGCCTACCCGCGAGCCGAAGTGCTGGTGCACGCCGACCCGCAGGAAGTGGTGCAGGCCAGCAGGGCTCAGTAACTCACCTGATAGCCGCGACTGCTCAGGCAGTTGCCCTGGGCCTGACGGTAGGCTTGTACCACCGACGGGGCTGGCTGGTAGGTGGCCGTCCGCGGATTGAAGCCACTCTGCTGCACCGCGTATTGATAGCACTCGTAACCGTCCTGCTTGATCTGTTCCGGCGACTGACCGTTCGCCGGATAGGCCTCCACGTCATAACTGTTGCTGACCGGCTGCGGCTGCGCTTGCACCGGCGGCTCGACTACCACGTAATCCTGCGTGTTTTGCTGATAGGCGTAATACGAGCCGGCCGCCAGGAACAGCAGCGCCCCGCCGATCCAAACCTCACGCGCGTAATCGGGCAAGTAGCTGACACGAATCCCGCGAGGCGGTTGAACCACTACATAACGCGGGCCTTGCGGGCGATACCAGTAGCCGCCGGAATAGAAATAATCCCGACCGCCATAAGGCACGCGGTAGTCGCGGTCCGGGAAGAGGTCGATCACATGACCCGGGCGATACTGCGGGCCGGGGCCCCAGCCGTTACCGTGCCCGTCCGGACGACCGGCCCAACGGCGATCATCGGGACGTGGACCGTTGTTCTGCCAGTGCTGGTTGTAATCGTTGCGCCGCGGAACGTCCTGATAATAGCCACGTTGCGGCTGCTGGGTCTGGCGCACGGTGTCGGGGCGACCCTGGATCGGCAGGTCATTGGCCGGTAGCTGCGGCGGTGGCGGCGGTGAGCGAACAGGATTGTTGTAGTCGGGCTGCTGGCGGTTCTGCCATTGGCCGTTGTTCTGATTCTGGCCGTTGTGCTCGAACTGGCGGCTGTTGTCGCCACGAATGATGTCGTTGTTCTGCGGGCGCGGCTGATTATTGCCGCCATGGCCCTGATTGTTGCCCTGATGGCCGTCCGATCCACGCTGCCCGTCATCGGGGCCACGGTTTTGCTGATCATCGGCCAGCGATTGCGCAGTGACACTGACGCACAGCAAACCAACACCGGCCAAATGCCAGATGCGCGACTTCATGCTTTTCCTCACTGCGGGTTAGGGCCTGTACGTAAGACTGGAAAAGTACAGGGCGGTTCTGCAACAGGTTATCAGTCGCGCAACTTATTTATTGAGGGCGGCCGACAAATTCCAGGATCGAGTAGGAGGCGGATTTACATCCGCCGTCCTCTCACACCACCGTACGTACGGTTCCGTATACGGCGGTTCCTGCCTACTGCCAAACAACGTCAGCGAGCTTGGTTCCGTTGATGTGTCGCCTGCGGTATCTAAGCGCCCAGACCGGCCCTCGGAGCTTCCGGCTCCTACCTCCCGATGGTCTCGACCCCCGCTACGCGGAGTTTCTGCTTTACGCTCCAACAGAGATCACACCCGACTATCCACTCATGGCAGGTTCAGCCCTTCATCGTTCCGGTTTCGAGCGACTACTACGGCCTCTGCTGACTTCTGTCGCCCATCCCGTCATCTCGCGACGCCGGTAGCACATGGCAGGCTAAACAGATCTCCCAGGGTAATTCGCGCGACCTTCCTGCTTATGCCTGTCGGATCTACGTCACAGCGTTGCGTGCAAGTATTGGGCTTTGGCAATTTTGGCTACCTTACCCCGCTGCACCGCCTAATCCGCTTCCTGTTCGTCAGGCCAGCATTTTGCCTCGGGCTTCCTTCAGATTCGCAGTCACCCGCGACACCCTTGCCTCTGGCTAACACTTCCCCTTGCCGGGTGTGTAGAGGACTTTCACCTCCAAGTCACCAGCGTGGCCACCACAGCCAACCTGGTTGCGCTTCGCGCAACGCGCCATGCCTGGCGCACCAAAAGAAAAGGGAGACCCGTCGGCCTCCCTTTGAGAACTTCGTCCGTGCTCGACGCTTATGACGTCGGCTCACCTCACGCCGTCTTCTGGACAGTGTGTAGCTCGGGGGCCCGCACATCCCCTGTGGGGGTGGCGGCCGCCGCTGGCCTGATTGGGCGAGCGGCTGTGGACTGTTTGTCCGAGCAGTGATTCTGGTGATAAGAATAGGCCGGACACGCCGACAGAGGATTGCGAAGATTGCTCAATTAAACATCACTTGCGCAATTTTTAACCATGGATAGATAATCTGCCGCAATAGTTATGACAAAGGCCTGATTGATGAGCAAACTCGACCGATACGACTTGAGCATTTTGGCGGAATTGCAGCGTGACGCGCGCATCTCCAACCAGGAGCTGGCCGAACGCATCGGCCTGTCGCCTTCGCCTTGCTCGCGCCGGGTCAAGCAACTGGAAGACGACGGTTACATCACCCGCCAGGTGGCGCTGCTGGACCGCAAGATGCTCGGTTTGAGCCTCACGGCTTACGTGCTGATCGGCATGGACCGGCATACGCCCGAGCGTTTCGAGAATTTTGAAGCCGCGATTCGCACCTTGCCGCAGGTGCTGGAATGCAGTTTGGTCACGGGGATGGATGCGGACTATCAGCTTAAAGTCGTCGTGCCGGACATGGATCACTATCAGAAGCTGCTGTTGGGGCATTTGACCCGGATTGAAGGGGTGACCAGCGTTCGTTCGAGTTTTGTGTTGAATCAGGTTTTGAACAGTACTGAGTTACCGCTGACTCATCTGCGTAGCTGAGGACGCCTTCGCGGGCAAGCCTCGCTCCTACAGAGATCTCACACGCACTAAAGATCCCTGTAGGAGCGAGGCTTGCCCGCGAAGGGGCCGGCACAGGCGATGAATAGCTGCGACACACTGCCGCAGGTCAATCCTCCAGCACTCCCCCATGCCGTATACTCCAGCGCCTTTTAGCCCCGCCCGCGCTGGAGATATTCAATGGATCCTGCCGTATTCGAAGAGTGGATGATGACTGGACTGGTCAGCATCCTGATCATTTTCATGGGTTTCATCGTCTGGGATCTGGCGAAAAAATCCAAGGCCGGACGCTTTGGCTCGTTCATCCTGTTCTCCGTACTGGGTCTGGGCGTGGCCGCGTTCGTGATCAAAAGCGTGGTAATCGGCCTGATCGAATCCGGCGCGTTATAAGCGCGCCGGCACTTCCTTCCACTGGCCCTGATCGAGCCCTTCGATCGTCCAGTCGCCAATCCTGACCCGCACCAGCCGCAACGTCGGCAAGCCGACCGCCGCCGTCATGCGCCGCACCTGACGGTTGCGCCCCTCGCGAATCACCAGTTCCAGCCAACTGGTCGGCACGCTTTTGCGAAAGCGTACCGGCGGATTGCGTGGCCACAGCTCGGGCTCATCCAGTTGCCGCGCTTCGGCCGGCAAGGTCATGCCGTCGTTGAGTTCGACGCCCTCACGCAAACGCTGCAACTGCTCAGCGCTCGGCTCGCCCTCCACTTGCACCCAATAGGTCTTCGCCAGTTTGTGTTTCGGGTCGGCGATGCGCGCCTGAAGCTGGCCATCGTTGGTCAGTAGCAGCAAACCTTCGCTGTCGCGGTCCAGCCGTCCTGCCGGGTAAATCCCGGGAATCTCGATGAAATCCTTGAGCGTCGCCCGCCCTTCGCCGTCGCTGAATTGCGTCAGCACATCGAACGGTTTGTTGAACAGAATCAGCTTCGGCTCGGCCGGCGGCGCTTTGGCGACACGACGCGGGGCTAAAGGAGCTGGCTTCGCACCTGGATGGCGGGAAGGAGGACGCGGGGGACGGGACATGGGGAAAACAACATCTAACGGTCAGGGCTGCTAATGCTAGTGCCCCGACCGCCAAATGACCACGACAAACCGTTAGCGGAACGGCGGCTCGTCGAAGCTGCGCAGTTTGCGCGAGTGCAGCGAGTTGAGTTCGGTGCGCAACAGATCCACCGCCTCGATACCGATCTTCAAGTGCTGGCTGACCGCGCGTTCATAGAAAGCGTTGGCCGAACCCGGCAGCTTGATTTCGCTGTGCAGCGGTTTGTCCGACACACAGAGCAACGTGCCGTACGGCACCCGCAAGCGATAGCCTTGGGCCGCGATGGTGCCGCTTTCCATGTCCACCGCCACGGCGCGGGACAAGTTGATCAGTGGACGTTCCTGAGCCCAGCGCAACTCCCAGTTACGGTCGTCGTAGGTCAGTACGGTGCCGGTGCGCAGGCGTTTTTTCAGCTCGTCGCCCTTCTCACCGGTGATGTTGGCCGCCGCTTGTTGCAACGCCATCTGCACTTCCGCCAAGGCCGGAATCGGGATATTCGGCGGCACGACCCGGTCGAGAATCCCGTCGCGACGCATGTAAGCGTGCGCCAGCACGTAATCGCCGATGGTCTGCGACTGACGCAAGCCGCCACAGTGGCCGATCATCAGCCAGCAATGCGGACGCAGCACTGCCAGGTGGTCGGTGATGTTCTTGGCATTGGACGGGCCGACGCCAATGTTGACCAGGGTCACGCCATGGCCATCGGTGGCGATCAGGTGATAGGCCGGCATTTGATAGCGATGCCAAACCACGCCCGCGGCAATCGCCGAGGCTTCTCCGTGGTCCATGCTCTTTTCGATGATCACGTTGCCCGGCAAGACCATGCGCACGAAACGCGGATCGCTGCGCAACTGTTCCAGACCATGAACGATGAACTGGTCGACGTAGCGGTGGTAGTTGGTCAGCAGAATCCACGGTTGCACATGGCGCCAGTCGCTGCCGGTGTAATGCACCAGGCGGCGCAGGGAAAAATCCACCCGCGCGGCGTCGAACAAGGCCAACGGCAGCGGATCGGTGTTTTCCCAATCATACAAACCGTCGGCGATGCCATCGGTCGCGGCCGACAGGTCGGTACTCGGGAACACCCGCGCCAGCGTCGCTGCGGTGACGCCGGAGCCGGCCAGTTCATCGCCCTGCTCAACCACGTACGGATAAGGAATGTTTTGCTGGCTGATACCGACTTCCACCGTCACGGTGAAGTCGTGCATCAACGGCACCAGCTGTTCCAGCAGGTACTTACGGAACGCCGCTGGATGGGTGACGGTGACGCTGTAGGTCCCCGGCAATTGAACCTTGGCATAGGCGCGCGTGGTCTGTGGGACTTCGCCCTGGCAAAGGTAGGTCAGACGCAGTTCGGGATAACGAAACATCGCACGCTGTTCGGCGTCCGGTTCGACACGATCCTTGAGGTAACGCTTGAGCGCCTGGTTCAGCGCGGTGGTTGCACGATTGTGCAAGAGCGCAAGCCGATCCACGGCTTGCTCGGCGGTTTGAACGACAATAAAAGCTTCGGTCACGATCAGCATCCTGTGTTCTGACTTGCAGAGCTTCATCTTGCCTGCATCATCGCTTCACGGGAACAGTCGCGTGTTGGCTGCACACCAATGGCGATGCACTGAGTGGGAGCGGGCTTGCTCGCGAAAGCGGCGTTTCAGTCGACATCTCTATCGACTGACACGGCCTATTCGCGAGCAAGCCCGCTCCCACAGGGGGTCTTTGTTGTTCACAGAAGCGGGGTCGACCGGGCGACAATCGCTTCCACCTCCAGCCCACGCGGCAACGCGCCATAGACCCGACCGGCGAAACCCAGGCGGCTGGCGATGAAGGCATCGCTTACCGCCGAGTTACCGGCCTCCAGCAATAGCCTGGCCTGAAGCCCCAACGAAATATCTTCGGTGAGCTGCCGCGCGCGGTATTGGAAGTCGCTGGTGTCCTTGAAAGCGGCCTGCAATTGGCTGATGTGCGCGGCCAGACGTTTATCGCCGTGACCATCGCCCAATTCGCTGAACAACACATCGAGCACACCCGGCTCCTTCGACAACGCTCGCAGCACGTCCAGGCATTGCACGTTGCCGGAACCTTCCCACGTCGAATTGACCGGCGCCTCACGGTACAGGCGCGGCAGGATGCTTTCTTCGACATAACCGGCACCGCCCATGCATTCGGCGGCTTCGTTGATCATTGCGGGCGCGCGCTTGCAGATCCAGTACTTGCCCACCGCCGTCACCAGCCGGGCGAACTTGGCTTCATGGCTGTCATCCAGATGATCCAGCGCCTTGCCCATGCGCAGGCTCAAAGCCAGGGCCGCTTCGCTTTCCAGCGCCAGATCGGCCAGCACGTTCTGCATCAACGGCTGTTCGCTGAGCAACTTCCCACCGACCATGCGGTGAGCGCAGTGATGACTGGCCTGGGTCAGCGCCTGACGCATCAAGGCGCTTGAACCGACCATGCAATCGAAGCGAGTCATGGCGACCATCTCAATGATGGTCGGAACGCCGCGCCCTTCTTCGCCGACCATCCACGCCAGCGCACCGCGGAACTCCACCTCGCTGGAGGCATTGGAGCAATTGCCGAGTTTGTTCTTCAGGCGCTGGATGTAGAACTGATTGCGTGTGTCGTCCGGGCGATGGCGTGGCAGCAGGAAACAGGTCAAACCCTTGTCCGTCTGCGCCAACGTCAGGAAGGCATCGCACATCGGCGCGGAACAGAACCACTTGTGACCCACCAACTCATAGGCATGGCCCGGGCCACTGGCGCCAACCGGATACGCCTTGGTGGTGTTGGCCCGCACGTCGGTGCCGCCCTGTTTCTCGGTCATTGCCATGCCGATGGTGACACCGGCCTTGTGGGCCATGCCGACATTGCGCGGGTCGTATTCAGTAGAAAGGATTTTCGGCAGCCACTGCTCGGCCAGATCCGGTTGCAGGCGCATCGCCGGGACGCTGGCGAACGTCATGGTCAGCGGGCAACCACTGCCGGCTTCGGCCTGGCTGTGCAGGTAAGTCATGGACGCGCGAGCCACATGGGCACCGAGCTGCGGATGCGCCCAGGGCAACGAGGTCAGACCGTGCTCGACCGCCGTGCGCATCAACTCGTGATAAGCGGGGTGAAATTCCACCAGGTCGATGCGATGGCCGTAACGGTCATGACTGACGAACACCGGTTTGTTCTGATTGGCCAGGAACCCTGCTTCCATCAGTGGCCCGCCGGCCAATGCGCCATACGCGTCGATCCGCGACTCGGCCCAACCGGCACCTAAACGCCGCGACCACTCCTGCAAGGGCAGGTCGATGCGGTAGAGGTTGGTGCCGTTCAGCGACGGTGGCTGGTTGGTGACTTCGTGGGTTTCGGCGAACTGATGCAGGTTCATGACGGGGCTCCTTTGATCAGCCAAGGCATTCAGTTAAGCACCGCCTCCTGACCGAACAAAGTGTCATACCTGCCTAAATGTCGGCGCTTTCGCCTTGCCCTGAACACAGTACCCGCCGATAGAGCGCCGCTTGCAAATCCTCGAATTTCACCGGTTTGCTCAGGTAATCGATCAGGGTGCCGGTCGGGCAGCGCTCCCGATCGGCGCTCACGGCAACCACGAACACCGGCAACTCGGCACAACCCGGCAAGGCGCGGATCTGGCAGCACAGGGAGGTGCCATCCAGCGTCGGCATCTGACTGTCGAGCAAGACCGCATCGAAGGTTTCACGCTGCAAGAGATCGAGCGCGGCAGCACCGCTGTCAGTGGCGCGCACCCGGAAGCCGAGCTTGAGCAACATGCCACGCATTACCAGTTGATTGATGCTGTTGTCATCCACCAGCAGCACCGTGCAGTCCTGGGGCAATCGAAGACGCGCAAACTCGCGGGACATCAAGGGCACTGCCGGCCGCTCGACCACGGGCAGTTCAAACTCGACGTCCAACTGGAAACGGCTACCGCTGCCGGGTTCGGATCGATGGGTCAGACGCCCGCCGAGCAACTCGACCAGTTGCCGGCAAATCGCCAGACCAACCCCCAGACCACCGTATTCGCGGGTCATGGAACCGTCGAGCTGGAAGAAGCGCTGATACATCGTCGCCTCCCCCAGATCGGTGAAACCGATACCGGTGTCGATCACCGCAAACGACAACGATACCCGACCGTTTTCAACCGGTTTGCCCGTCACGCGCAGGGCCAGCCCGCCGACCCGGGTGAACTTGATGGCGTTGTCCAGCAGGCATTCCAGGCATTGCGCCAGCTTGGTGCTGTCGCCGTTCAAGCGATCCGGCAGGCCCGGCGTCACTTCGACTTTGAAGTCCAGCGACTTGCTTGAAGCATTGCCCTCGAACTGCGCGCGCATCGTTTCGACCACGCCACGCAAACTGAACGTTGTCGAACTGACTTTAAGCTTGCCGGCCTGCAATTCGGTCAGGGTCAGGATGCCGTTGACCATGCGCATCATGTCCCGCGCGGAACCGGCTGCGGTTTGCTGGTATTGCTCCAGTTCCGGGCCCATCTCGACCGTCTGCATCAATTCAAGCGAACCGATCACACCGTTCATGGGCGTGCGTAATTCGTGGGTCAGGGTGGCGAGGAACTCGTCCTTGAGCTTGTTACTGTGAGCCAATTGCTGGTTCAGCACTTCGAGCTTTTGACCGGCATCGAACAGCGTCTGCGCCTGCTGCTCGCGCATGGCGTTGATGCGGTCGGCCAGGGCCAGGGACAGCAACGCCACCTCGATGGCCGATCCGATCTGACTGGAATACATCGTCAGGAACACGTTCGGCAGGTAACCCAGCACCATCATGGTGTTGACGACGCCGCCGAGCAGGAATGCCGACCAGGCGATGATGAAATACCGCGCCACCCGCAAGCCACGCAACCAGGCGCACAGGCCTGCGATGAAAATGACCACGGTGAAGACCAGCGCCAAAGCTGTCGCCAGACGCAAGGCCAGGGCGTAGCTGGCCATCAATGACAAGCCGATCACCACCGCACTGAACGCAATTAACGCCAGCAGTAAACGGTCGAGCCAGCGACTGTGGCTGGCGGTCTGCAAGAAGCTGCGGGCGAACTGGCTGCCGAACAGTCCTGCGCAACCGATGAAAAACGGCGTCGCGGCGTTGGCCCACCATGGATTGTCGGGCCAGAAATATTCCACGGCGGCGCCGTTCACCGACAGTTGATACAGGCCGAATGAAGCGATGTAGAAAATGTAATAGAGATAGCTGGTGTCGCGCACGCTGAGGTAGATGAACAGGTTGTAGACCAGCATCCCCAACAACACGCCATAGATCAGCCCCAGCACATAAAGGCGGACCGGCTGTTCTTCGAGGTAAGCGGTGCTCGACCACAAGGTGACTGGCGCCTGGACTGACCCGTCGCTTTGCAGGCGCAGGTACACCGTTTGCGCCTGGTCAGGCATGAAACTCAGATCGAACAGGTAGTTGTTCTGGCGCAGTTCGCGGCTGGCGAATGGCAACGCATCGCCAGTTTGCCGAGCCAACCGAAAGTCGCCGCCAGCATCGGGCAAGTAGAGATCGAGGTGATCGAGGGGCGGATAGGCCAGTTCCAGCAGCCAGGTCCGTTGCGCCGCCGGGTTGCTCGGACGGTAATGCAGATCGATTTTCAGCCAGAACACCGAACGCGAATAACCGGCGTTGAGGGTGGCTTTATCGTGGGGTTTGAAGTTTCCGGCCGCGGCCTGCGCACGAACATCGGCGATGGTTGCTTGACCGCCCGCGTCTTCGTACACCTGCAGTGCTCGGCCCAACGGAAGGCTCTGGGTGAACTCATCGAACTCGACGGCACTCGCCATGAGGGGCAAGCACAACAGCAACATTAGCAAATAGCGCATTTAAGCCCCAGCGTGACCTGTCCGGTTATCTCAGGAAGCCCCTCATTCCTTTTGAGTAGACGTAAAACCGGTATTACCTGTTATTGGTTTGGATCCACTCTAGCATAGCCATTGATGGCCATTGAGCACTATTAAAATTTTTCCCGTAAAGGCTCTAGCACGGGCGTTACAGCTCCATGCGCTGAGATAGAGCTGTTTGACCGGTCAGCGCGTGACAATGGCCTGAGGGCGCACGCCTTTTCTCGTTCCACGGCTTATTGGTCGACACCCGAAAAAAGATGTTTGGTGGTAAGCTCGCGCACCATGAATATCTACAGCTCTCGCCCCGTTGTCCTCTGTCTCTCCGGCCACGACCCAAGTGGTGGCGCCGGCTTGCAGGCAGATATCGAAGCCCTGCTCGCTCAGGGTTGTCATGCGGCCCCGGCCGTCACCGCCCTGACCGTGCAAGACACGGTCAACGTCACTGACTTTCGCGTGCTCGACCGCGAGTGGGTGCTGGCCCAGGCCAACGCCGTGCTCAACGACTCCGAAGTCGCTGCCGTGAAACTGGGCATGCTCGGTTCCCTGGAGATGGTCGACACCGTGGTCGAACTGCTGTCGGCGCACCCGCATTTGCCGGTGGTCTGCGATCCGGTGCTGCGCGCCGGTGGCGGCGGACGACTGGGCAAGGATGAAGTCGGCTACGCCATGCGCGAACGCCTGCTGCCCCTGTCCATCATCGCCACCCCCAACCTTCCCGAAGCCCGCATCCTCGCCGAACTGCCGGAAGGCACCGCGGACGAGTGCGCCGAAAAGCTCCTGCCGTTCGTCAAACACCTGCTGATCACGGGCGGCCATGGCGACGAACACGAAATCCACAATCGCCTGTACAGCCGCGACGGCCACCGCGAAACCTTTACCTGCCAACGCCTGCCCGGCAGTTATCACGGTTCCGGTTGCACCTTGGCCAGCGCCCTCGCCGGTCGCCTGGCTCAGGGTGAACATCTCGCCAGCGCCGTGCAGACCGCGCTTAACTACACTTGGCGTACCCTGCGTGACGCAGAGCAGCTGGGCAAAGGCCAGTTCGTGCCGCGTCGCCTGCCGCTGGATTTCTGTTCGTAACTTTCTATTCGCACTGCGGTGAGGCTTGTCCGATGAAACTACGTGGCCTGTACGCCATTACCGACAGCCAGTTGCTGGCCGGTAAATTTCTCTCGTACGTGGAGGCGGCGCTGGAGGGCGGCGTCACCCTGCTGCAATACCGCGACAAGAGCAGCGACGAGGCCCGACGTTTGCGAGAAGCCGAAGCCCTGCGCGATCTGTGCGACCGCTACAAGACTCAGCTGATCATCAATGACGACGCCGAACTGGCCGCTCGCTTGAACGTTGGCGTACACCTGGGCCAGACCGATGGCCCGCTGACCCCGGCCCGCGCATTGCTCGGTCGTCAGGCGATCATTGGTTCAACCTGCCACGCGCAACTCGAACTCGCCGAACAAGCGGCCAAGGAAGGCGCGAGTTATGTCGCCTTCGGACGCTTCTTCAATTCCAATACCAAACCCGGCGCCCCGACGTGCAGTCTTGAACTGCTCGACCAGGCCCGCAGCAAACTGCACCTGCCAATCTGCGCGATTGGCGGCATCACCCTGGACAACGCCCCGCCGCTGGTGGCCCACGGGGTCGACTTGCTGGCGGTGGTTCATGGTCTGTTTGGCGCCGACAGCACGGCTGAAGTGACCCGCCGCGCCCGCGCCTTTAATGAATTACTGAAAATCTGATTTGAGAGCCCGATCATGTCTCGTTCCGAAACCCTGTTTGCCAATGCCCAGAAACACATTCCCGGTGGCGTGAACTCGCCTGTTCGCGCATTCAAAAGCGTGGGCGGCACACCGCTGTTCTTCAAACACGCGGAAGGCGCCTACGTCACCGACGAAGACGACAAGCGTTACGTTGACTACGTCGGTTCCTGGGGCCCGATGATTCTCGGCCACAGCCACCCGGACGTGCTGGACGCGGTGCGTAAACAGCTGGAACACGGTTTGTCCTACGGCGCCCCGACCGCGATGGAAACCGAGATGGCCGATCTGGTCTGCTCGATCGTACCGTCGATGGAAATGGTGCGCATGGTCAGCTCCGGCACCGAAGCGACCATGAGCGCGATCCGCCTGGCCCGTGGTTTCACCGGCCGCGACAGCATCATCAAGTTCGAAGGCTGCTACCACGGTCACTCCGACAGCCTGCTGGTCAAGGCCGGTTCCGGCGCCCTGACCCAAGGCGTGCCGAGCTCGGCCGGTGTGCCGGCGGCCTTCGCCAAACACACCCTGACCCTGCCGTTCAACGACATCGATGCCGTGGAAACCCTGCTCGCCAAAGTCGGCCCGGAAGTGGCGTGCATCATCGTCGAGCCGGTTGCTGGAAACATGAACTGCGTGCCGCCGGCGCCAGGTTTCCTCGAAGGCCTGCGGACCCTGTGCGACAAGCACGGCGTGGTGCTGATTTTCGACGAAGTGATGACCGGTTTCCGTGTCGCCCTCGGCGGCGCACAAGCGCACTTCGGCGTGACGCCGGACCTGAGCACTTTCGGCAAGATCATCGGTGGTGGCATGCCGGTCGGTTGCTTCGGCGGCAAGCGCGAAATCATGTCGCACATCGCGCCACTGGGTCCGGTCTATCAGGCTGGCACTCTGTCGGGTAACCCGCTGGCAATGGCGGCGGGCCTGACGACGTTGCGTCTGATCAGCCGTCCTGGCTTCCACGACGAACTGAGCGACTACACCAGCCGCCTGCTCGATGGTCTGCAACAGCGCGCCGATGCCGCGGGCATTCCGTTCGTGACCACTCAGGCTGGCGGTATGTTTGGTCTGTACTTCAGCGGGGCCGACGACATCGTCACCTTTGATGACGTGATGGCCAGCGACGCCGCACTGTTCGGTCGTTTCTTCCACTTGATGCTCGAAGGCGGCGTGTACCTGGCGCCGAGCGCTTTCGAAGCCGGTTTCACTTCGATTGCTCATGGCGACACCGAGCTGAAACTGACGCTGGATGCCGCCGAGCGTGCATTCGCTGCATTGAAATAACGTTGTGCCGCTGACGTTGGCGACTGCCAGCGTCAGCTTTCACCTGGATTTACACCCTTATTCCTGTGCTTCTGCTAATAATCCCCCGCAAATGGGGCGATATATTCCCCGCGCAGCAGAAAAACGAGTAAAGACTTTGTAAGGTTGGCCCTGCTTATTTCATAATGCGCGCTTATTGGATCCCCTCGATGGGTCCGCGCGCCCTTCAGAGGTAAGTCGATTCCCATGAACCGCACCGGCCGCGCCCTTGCACTGGGCTGCCTGTTGCTCCTTCAGCCCCTGCTCGCGCTCGCACAAGCAGGCGGCAACTCGTTGTTAATCCCAGCGATGGGTCGCTGCACCCTCAATACTCAGCCGCAAGACCTGACGCAAGCGCTCGCCGCCTGCCAGAAAGCGTCGGATGAAGGGGATGCGCAAGCGCAATACGAGTTGGGTGAGTTTTACTACGACGGCAAAAGCACGCCGCGCGACCTCAATAAAGCCTTGGGCTATTTCGAAAAGGCCTCGCTGCAAGGCCACGCCCAGGCGCAATTCAAACTCGGCACCATGTTCTTCCACGGCGAAGGCGTGCCGGCCAATAACGTTCAGGCGTACATCGTGCTGAAAATGGCCGCGGTCAACGGCGCTGAAGATGCGCTGGATACCGCCGACGAAGTGGCCGAGAAGATGCCTCGCGAAGATCTAGAGGTGGCGACTCAGGTGCTCGGGCAAATCTTTCGCAAATACCTGATGGAATTGCAAAGCGCCGATGGGCGTACACCGTTTTCGCCACTTCCCTGATTTCTGTGCCGATCTTTTTGGCCCCTTCGCGGGCAAGCCTCGCTCCTACAAGGGCAGCGGCAGTCCTGTAGGAGCGAGGCTTGCCCGCGAAGGGTGCGAATCGGTCTCACTTCTCAGGCATCGGCATCGGAAACGGCATGACATTGCCGACCGCGCCGCGGGCTTCGCTGATTTTCGGCGTGCCCAGGCGTTCCACTTCGTCGATGCGCACAATCGAATGCATCGGCACGAAACTGCGCACCACGCCCTCGAACTGAGCTTTCAACTTCTCTTCGCTCGGGTCGACGACCACTTGCGTGCGCTCGCCAAAGACGAACTCTTCCACTTCCAGGAAGCCCCACAGATCACTTTGATAGATCTGCTTGGCATACATTTCGTACACCTGGCCCTGGTTGAGAAAAATCACCTTGTAGATTGGGGCTTCACGTTTGGTCATGGTGGGCGGGCAACACATCGGGGATAAAAATGAGGGCGCGAACTATAGCATAGCCGCCAGACGCACAGCGGTAGGAACCTGGGGACATGTTCCCTATAATGCGCGGTTCTTTGAATCACGTGATGACTGTATCCATGGCCAAGAAGCTTTACATCGAAACCCACGGTTGCCAGATGAACGAGTACGACAGCTCGCGCATGGTCGATCTGCTGGGTGAACATCAGGCCCTGGAAGTTACCGCTCGCGCTGAAGACGCCGACGTGATCCTGCTCAATACCTGCTCCATTCGTGAACGCGCCCAGGACCGGGTGTACTCCCAACTCGGCCGCTGGCGCGAACTGAAACTGGCCAACCCCGACATGGTCATCGCCGTCGGCGGTTGCGTGGCCAGCCAGGAAGGCGCGGCCATCCGCGACCGCGCTCCTTATGTCGACGTCGTGTTCGGCCCGCAGACTCTCCACCGCTTGCCGGAAATGATCGACGCCGCGCGCGCCACCAAGTTGCCGCAAGTCGACGTCTCGTTCCCGGAAATCGAAAAATTCGACCATTTGCCCGAGCCGCGCATCGACGGCCCGAGCGCGTATGTGTCGGTCATGGAAGGCTGCAGCAAGTACTGCACGTTCTGCGTGGTGCCTTATACCCGCGGCGAGGAAGTCAGCCGGCCCTTTGATGACGTGATTGCCGAGATCATTCACCTGGCCGAAAACGGCGTGCGGGAGGTGACGCTGCTGGGCCAGAACGTTAACGGTTATCGCGGGAAGACTCACGACGGACGCCTGGCGGATCTCGCCGAGCTGATCCGCGTCGTGGCCGCTGTCGATGGCATCGACCGGATTCGCTACACCACCTCGCACCCGCTGGAATTCTCCGACAGCCTGATCCAGGCCCACGCCGATGTCCCGGAACTGGTGAAACACCTGCACTTGCCGGTGCAATCGGGTTCGGACCGCATCCTCTCGGCGATGAAGCGCAACCACACCGCGCTGGAATACAAATCCAAACTGCGCAAACTGCGCGCCGCCGTGCCGGGGATCTGCATCAGCTCGGACTTCATCGTCGGCTTCCCGGGCGAGACCGAAAAAGACTTCGAACAGACCATGAAGCTGATCGAAGACGTCGGTTTCGACTTCTCCTACTCGTTCGTCTATAGCCAACGCCCGGGCACCCCGGCTGCGGACCTGGCCGACGACACGCCCGAAGAACTGAAAAAAGAACGCCTGAACGCGCTGCAACATCGCCTGAACCAGCAAGGCTTCGAGATTAGCCGACAAATGGTCGGTTCGATCCAGCGGATCCTGGTGACCGATTACTCGAAAAAAGACCCTGGTGAGCTGCAAGGCCGGACCGAGAATAATCGTATCGTCAACTTCCGCTGCGACACTCCGACCTTGATTGGCCAGTTCGCCGACGTGCACATCGACGCCGCGCAGCCGCACTCGCTGCGGGGCTCGCTGGTCCAGTAACTGCCCTGAACCTGTAGGAGCGATGCTTGCTCGCGAAGACGGACTGACATTCACCGCATGAGTCGTCTGACATACCGCCTTCGCGAGCAAGCTTCGCTCCTACAGGGATCGTGTTTGGCCTTGGGTTATTTAAGAGCTTTCGCACCCAGCCCACTGGCGTTATCCTTGATTTCATCTTAATTGCCCCAGGGCGGCTAAATACGACCTTGAACGCACCCATAGAACCACATCGTTTTATCCTCGAGCCCTTTGAGGCCCGTCGCTTCGCCAATCTGTGCGGGATGTTCGACGAGCACCTGCGCCTGATCGAGCAACGCCTGACCATCGAGATCCGCAACCGCGGAAACCAGTTCGAGCTGATCGGCGACCCCAAACACACCACCTCCGCGGAAAACCTCCTGCGCCGTCTGTACCGGGAAACCAAGGGTACCGAGCTGTCGCCGGACATGGTTCACCTGTTCCTGCAGGAATCGGCCGTCGAAGAGCTGGACAGTGTCTCCCCCGCCGAACCCTCCGTCGCCCTGCGCACCAAAAAAGGCATGATTCGTCCTCGCGGCTTGAATCAGCTGCGCTACGTGAAGGAAATACTCGGTAACGACATCAATTTTGGCATCGGCCCGGCCGGTACCGGCAAGACCTATCTGGCCGTTGCCTGCGCGGTAGACGCGCTGGAACGCGAGCAGATTCGTCGCATCCTGCTGGTGCGTCCGGCGGTTGAAGCGGGCGAAAAGCTCGGCTTCCTGCCCGGCGACCTGTCGCAGAAGATCGACCCGTACCTGCGCCCGCTCTACGACGCACTCTACGAAATGCTCGGCTTCGAACACGTTGCCAAACTGATCGAGCGTCAGGTGATCGAAGTGGCGCCACTGGCCTACATGCGCGGTCGCACGCTGAACAACAGCTTCATCATCCTCGACGAAAGCCAGAACACCACCGTCGAACAGATGAAGATGTTCCTGACCCGGATCGGCTTCGGCTCCACGGCCGTCATCACCGGGGACATCACCCAGGTCGACCTGCCGAAAGGCACCAAGTCCGGGCTGCACCATGTGATTGAAGTGCTCAAGGACGTACCGGGTATCAGCTTCACCCATTTCGAGTCCAAGGACGTTGTGCGCCATCCACTGGTGCAACGCATTGTCGAAGCCTACGAGCGCTTCGAGAATCGCGTGGCAGACGAAACGCCAAAGGACAGTCGCCGCGATGCTTGAGCTTGATCTGCAACTGGCTACCCAAGCGCCTGCCCCCAGCGAAGCCGAATTCCGCCAATGGTGTGAACTGGCCCTGCGCCAGCGCACCGCCGACTCTGAAATGACCATCCGCTTGGTCGATGAAGAAGAGGCCCGCGAACTGAACCACACCTGGCGGCAGAAGGATTACGCCACCAACGTCCTGTCGTTTCCTGCCGATGTGCCTGACGAGTTTCTCGACATCCCGCTGCTGGGCGATCTGGTGATCTGCGTGGCAGTGGTCGAGCGCGAAGCCGCCGAGCAAGGCAAGGAACTAAAGGCCCATTGGGCGCATCTGGTGATTCACGGCTGCTTGCATCTGCTGGGTTACGACCATATAGATGACGACGAAGCCGAAGAAATGGAAGCACTGGAGCGAACGTTGCTTGCCGAGTTGGGCTATCCCGACCCTTATGCGGACGACGAAACAGACACAACCCCTATCGTTACAACAAAGGATTCAGAGTAATCGCTATGAGCGAAGATCGATCGAGCAACGGGCAAAAGTCTTGGCTGGGTAAGCTCACCCAGGCTTTTGCCCACGAGCCGAAGAACCGCCAGGAGCTGCTGGAGCTGCTGCGCGATGCACATCAGAACAAGTTGCTGGACAGCGAAGCGCTGGCCATCGTCGAAGGCGCCATCCAGGTTGCAGACCTGCAAGTACGGGACATCATGGTCCCGCGCTCGCAGATGATCAGCATCAAGGCGACCCAGACACCCCGTGAGTTCCTGCCGGCCGTGGTCGACTCGGCCCACTCCCGCTACCCGGTGATCGGCGAAAGCCATGATGACGTGATGGGCGTGTTGTTGGCCAAGGACTTGCTGCCGTTGATCCTCAAGGAAAACGGCGACAGCTTCAATATCAAGGATCTGCTGCGCCCGGCCACCTTCGTGCCCGAGTCCAAGCGCCTGAATGTGCTGCTGCGTGAATTCCGCGCCAACCACAACCACATGGCCATTGTTATTGACGAATACGGCGGCGTGGCAGGCCTGGTGACCATCGAAGACGTGCTGGAACAAATCGTCGGCGACATTGAAGACGAGCACGACGTCGAAGAAGACAGCTACATCAAGCCTCTTCCAAGCGGCGACTTCCTGATCAAGGCCCTGACGCCGATCGAGAACTTCAACGAGTTCTTCGACAGCGAATTCTCCAACGACGAATTCGACACCGTTGGCGGCTTGGTGATGAGCGCGTTCGGGCACCTGCCAAAACGCAATGAAATCACTGAAATCGGCGCCTATCGCTTCCGCATCCTCAATGCCGATAGCCGTCGTATTCACTTGCTGCGTCTGTCACCCATTGCCCGATAAATCCAAGGATTGAAATGCGTCGTCTGACCCGCCCCGGCTGGCCCGGTAACCTGCTGGCCGTGGCGGCCGGTGCACTCACCACCCTGGCCCTGGCGCCATTCGATATCTGGCCGCTGGCATTGCTGGCGGTCGGTTTCTTTTACGCCGGGTTGCGCGAACTGAGCCCCCGCCAGGCCTTGGGCCGTGGCTGGTGTTTCGGTTTCGGCCTGTTTGCCGCAGGCACCAGCTGGATCTACTACAGCATCCACAACTTCGGCGGCGCTTCGGTGCTGCTGGCCGGTTTCCTGATGCTGATCTTCACGGCGGCGATTGCCTGGTTCTTCGCCCTGCCCGCCTGGATCTGGGCGCGGTGGCTGCGTCGTAACGAAGCACCGTTGGCGGATGCCTTGGCGTTTGCAGCGCTGTGGGTCGGCCAGGAAGCCTTTCGTGGCTGGTTTCTCACCGGTTTCCCGTGGCTCTACTCCGGTTACAGTCAGCTCGACGGCCCGTTGGCCGGGCTCGCACCGGTCGGCGGGATGTGGCTGATTTCCTTCACCCTGGCCCTGACGGCTGCGCTGATCTACAACGCAATGCGTCTGGTGCGCACAGGCCGTAAAGGTTTCATCGCCGCAGGCGTGTTGCTGCTGGTCGGACCTTGGGTGGCCGGCATGGCATTGAAAGAGCACGCCTGGACCAGCCCGGCGGGCCCGGCACTGAGCGTCGCCGCCATTCAGGGCAATATCGAACAAAGCATGAAGTGGGACCCGGCGCAGCTCAACGCGCAGCTGGCGCTGTACCGCGACATGAGCTTCAGTTCCAAACGCGTCGATCTGCTGATTTGGCCGGAAACGGCCGTCCCGGTGCTCAAGGAGTCCGCCGAGGGCTACCTGAACATGATGGGAAATTTCGCCGCAGAGCGTAAGTCTGCGCTGATTACCGGCGTACCGATCCGCCAGGAAGTCCGCCACGAGAAACGCTTCTTCAACGGCATTACCGTCATCGGTGAAGGCGACGGCACTTATCTCAAGCAGAAGCTGGTGCCGTTTGGCGAATACGTTCCGTTGCAGGATGTGTTGCGCGGGCTGATCGCGTTCTTCGACCTGCCGATGTCCGACTTTGCCCGCGGCCCGGCTGACCAGGCCATGCTGCAAGCCAAGGGCTATCAGATTGCGCCGTTCATCTGTTATGAAGTGGTCTACCCGGAATTCGCCGCCAGCCTGGCGGCTCGCAGTGATCTGCTGCTGACCATCAGCAACGACACCTGGTTCGGCACCTCCATCGGCCCGCTGCAACATTTGCAGATGGCGCAGATGCGCGCGCTTGAGGCGGGCCGCTGGATGATCCGCGCCACCAACAACGGCGTGACCGGCCTGATCAACCCGTTCGGTGAGATCACGGTGCAGATTCCGCAGTTCGAACGCGGCATCCTGTACGGCGAAGTCGTGCCAATGCACAACCTGACGCCTTACCTGCAATGGCGCTCGTGGCCGCTGGTCATCGTTTGCGTGTTGTTGTTTGGCTGGGCGCTGGTGGCGAGCCGGATGGCCAAAACCCTCTGAGACTGGAGGGCTTTTGTGGCGATGCGGCGTTCCGACAAGCCCCCTCGCCACAGGTCATCCATCACTTCTGTCGGTAAAACATCGAGTAACCGATCTGCCCCACCGCCTCATTCACCAACTGCCCGCTCTGCCAGATCGACTTGAATTCCGGCATCCAGCCGCCCAGCGGTCGGGCATTGTCTACGCCTAGAAATCCCACCGGCGCCGGCACCACTTCAAATCCCGCCTGCTGGAAACTCCAGACCGATCGCGGCATGTGCCAGGCCTGAGTGACCACCACTACCCGCTTGATTCCCTGCGGCAACAACACTTCAGCGCTGAACTGCGCGTTCTCCCAGGTCGTGCGGCTGCGCCCTTCCTGCCAACGCACGGTCACGCCGAAATCATCGAGCAACGAATCCGCCATCAACTTCGCTTCAGTGGGCGGCGTGCCGTAATGCAGGCCGCCGCTGGTAAGAATGGGCAACCCGGAAGCCTTGGCCAGGCGTGCTGCATAACGTTCACGCTCCAGACCAATACCCGTCGGCTGATCAGCCCCCCAGGCAATATCGCCCCGCTCACGCCCGGAACCCAGCAGCACAATCGCATCCGCGCGCTGACCCAGACCGGCCCATTCCTCGCGCGCCAGTGGCGGCTCACTTTCCAGGGCCTTGGCGCCCCACTGCACGACTACCGGCAAACTCATCAAAAAGAAGCCGCCGAAACCCAAGGCAAAGCACACGCCCGCAAGCCTCGGCCTTGAGCGGCGCAACCACCACGCAAGAACCAGCAACAGCAAAAGAATGCCGGGCGGCAACAGAAGTTGTTTCACGAAATAACGAAAAGGCATCGAGCATCTCCATAAGATGCCCGAAGCCTAAGTGGGTTGACGCAATGCGACAACAAATGCGGAAGGATTATGCTTTGAATAAACCATGGGTCATGGCTTGCAGCCGTTACTTGAATTGCAGAGACCGGACCTTTTCCGAGTCCCTGCCAGGTGCCTTGTCCTTGAGCCAGATGACCTTGGCCGAACGTGGTGCGTCGAGTTGCTTCACTGCTGCGGACAAGCATCCGTGCGTCTCACGTTCACTGCGATCCAGATAGGCTTTGACCAGTTCAAACTCTGCGGGGCTCAACCCACGCAGTTCCAGCTCCAAGGGACGCTCATCGCGTAGCCGGTCAGCGGTTTTTGCAGCGTCCAGAGCCATCCCCAGACGATCGATCAGTCTTTCGTACAGCACCGGTTTCGTGACTTTTTGCTGTGACTCAACCATCCCTCACCTCATTGAAGATAAGAATCGCTCCCCATTTAGAGCTTAGCTTCCATGGACAAACCGGCTGAGTGCCGCGACCAACGGCCCTCGGGGTGCAATCAGGGTTTCCCTCGGTAGAGCGCGGTCATGTATGCTACGGCGCTTCCTGTAACTCCACTTCCAGCTCGTCTGGGCACCGAAACGCCAATTTGGCGTCGTCACCGCCCAGCGTTGCATTGAAGAGGATTAGGCCACCCCTATTCAGTTCAAAAGTAGCCATGCACGAACAATATCAGCCCCGTGAAATCGAAGCCGCCGCCCAGTCGTTCTGGGATGAGCAAAAGTCCTTTGAAGTCAGTGAACAGCCAGGCAAGGAGACTTTCTACTGCCTGTCGATGTTCCCTTACCCCAGCGGCAAGCTACACATGGGGCACGTGCGCAACTACACCATCGGCGACGTGATCTCCCGCTACCAGCGCATGCAAGGCAAAAACGTCCTGCAACCCATGGGTTGGGACGCCTTCGGCATGCCGGCGGAAAACGCCGCGATGAAGAACAACGTAGCGCCCGCCAAGTGGACCTACGAAAACATCGCCTACATGAAAACCCAGCTACGCAGCCTGGGCCTGGCGGTGGACTGGTCCCGCGAAGTCACCACCTGCAAGCCTGATTACTACCGCTGGGAACAATGGCTGTTCACTCGCCTGTTCGAAAAAGGCGTGATTTACAAAAAAAGCGGCACCGTGAACTGGGACCCGGTCGACCAGACCGTCCTGGCCAACGAACAGGTGATCGACGGTCGCGGCTGGCGTTCCGGCGCGCTGATCGAAAAGCGCGAAATCCCGATGTACTACTTCAAGATCACCGCCTACGCGGATGAGCTGCTGGAGAGCCTCGACGAACTGACTGGCTGGCCTGAACAGGTCAAGACCATGCAGCGCAACTGGATCGGCAAGTCCCGTGGCATGGAAGTGCAGTTCCCGTACAACGTCGATTCCATTGGCGAAACCGGCGCGCTGAAGGTTTTCACCACCCGTCCGGACACCCTGATGGGCGCCACCTACGTTGCCGTGGCCGCCGAACATCATTTGGCCACCCTGGCCGCGCAGAACAACCCTGAGCTGCAAGCGTTCATCGCTGAATGCAAGGGCGGCAGCGTTGCCGAAGCCGACGTCGCCACGCAAGAGAAGAAAGGCCTGCCGACCGGCCTGTTCGTCGAGCACCCGCTGACCGGCGAAAAACTGCCGGTGTGGGTCGCCAACTACGTGCTGATGCACTACGGCGATGGCGCGGTCATGGCTGTGCCGGCTCACGACGAACGTGATTTCGAGTTCGCCCACAAGTACGACCTGCCGATCAAATCGGTGGTGCGCACCAGCTCCGGCGAGACCAACCCGGCCCCGTGGCAAGACGCCTATGGCGAGCACGGCACGCTGATCAACTCCGATGAATTCGACGGTCTGGACTTCGAAGGTGCCTTCGACGCCATCGAAGTTGCGCTGATCAAGAAAAACCTCGGTGCCTCGCGTACCCAGTTCCGCCTGCGCGACTGGGGCATCAGCCGTCAGCGCTACTGGGGCTGCCCGATCCCGATCATTCACTGCACCACCTGCGGTGATGTGCCGGTCCCGGAAGATCAATTACCTGTGGTACTGCCGGAAGACGTGGTGCCGGATGGCGCCGGTTCGCCCCTGGCGCGCATGCCCGAGTTCTACGAGTGCGCTTGCCCGAAATGCGGCCAGCCTGCCAAGCGTGAAACCGACACCATGGACACCTTCGTCGAGTCGTCGTGGTACTACGCCCGTTACGCCTCGCCGCACTATGAAGGCGGCCTGGTGGAAAAATCCGCGGCTGACCATTGGTTGCCAGTGGATCAGTACATCGGCGGTATCGAACACGCCATTCTTCACCTGCTCTACGCGCGTTTCTTCCACAAGCTGATGCGTGACGAAGGCCTGGTGAGCTCCAACGAGCCGTTCAAGAACCTGCTGACCCAAGGCATGGTGATCGCCGAGACTTACTATCGTCGCGAAGCCAATGGTGCTTACACCTGGTTCAACCCGGCCGACGTCGAACTCGAACGCGACAGCAAGGCCAAGGTTATCAGCGCCAAGTTGATCGCAGACGGCCTGCCGGTGGAAATCGGCGGCACCGAGAAGATGGCCAAGTCGAAGAACAACGGCGTCGACCCACAGTCGATGATTGACCAGTTCGGCGCAGACACCTGCCGCCTGTTCATGATGTTCGCCTCGCCACCTGACATGAGCGCGGAATGGTCTGACTCTGGAGTCGAAGGTTCGCACCGCTTCCTCAAGCGCGTCTGGCGCCTTGCTCAAGCGCACGTCACTCAGGGCCTGCCGGGCAAACTGGACGTCGCTAGCCTGAACGACGAACAGAAAGCCATTCGCCGTTCTATCCACTTGGCTATCAAGCAGGCCAGCCACGATGTCGGCCAGAACCACAAATTCAACACCGCCATCGCTCAGGTGATGACGCTGATGAACGTGCTGGAAAAAGCCGCGCAAGGCACCGAACAGGATCGCGCACTGGTTCACGACGGCCTGGAAGCCGTGACGTTGCTGCTGGCTCCGATCACCCCGCACATCAGCCACGAGCTGTGGAATCAATTGGGTCACGCTGGCCCAGTGATCGACGCCAGCTGGCCGGTGGTGGACGAAACCGCGCTGGTGCAGGACAGCCTGACGCTGGTCATCCAGGTCAACGGCAAGCTGCGCGGTCAGATCGAAATGCCGGCCACCGCGACTCGCGAAGAAGTCGAAGCTGCTGCCCGTATCAACGAGAACGTGCTGCGCTTCGTCGACGGCCTGACTATTCGTAAAGTGATTGTAGTGCCCGGGAAACTGGTCAATATCGTCGCCAGCTAATTGGATCAGGCGCCAGGCAAGCCTGGCGCCGAGTTAAACCTTTCGGGCCGCACGATCGGCCCACATGGTTTCAAGGGGAGCAACAAGATGATCAAACGCAATCTGCTGGTGATGGGCCTCGCAGTCCTGTTGAGCGCCTGCGGTTTCCAGCTGCGCGGCACCGGCACCAATGAAATGGCGATCAAGGAACTCGACTTGAGCGCCCGCAACGCTTACGGCGAAACCGTGACGCAATTGCGTCAGGTACTGCAAAGCAGCGGCGTCAAGGTTTACACCGGAGCGCCGTACAAACTGGTGCTGACCGACGAGCAGGAAAGCCAGCGCATCCTCAGCTACGCCGGTGCTGGCCGTACTGGCGAATATCAGGTGAGCACCGTGCTGAGCTACGACATCCGTGGCGCACAAAACCTGCCGCTGCTCAGCGACAAGCTCGAAGTGCAGAAAATCTTCATCCACGACGGCAACAACCTGGTGGGTTCCGACCAGGAAGCCAATACGGCGCGCGTAGAAACCCGTCGCGAGTTGGTTCAACGCATGATGCTGCGCCTGTCACAGCTCAGCCCGACTCAGTTGGAGCAGCTGCAACAGACCGCCGATGCCAAGGCAAAAGCCGAAGCCCAGGCACTGGAAGCTGCGCAGAAGGCTGAAGCGGAAACCCCGCGTCAGTCGCCCATCGAAATCCCGCAGCAATAAGACTTACGGGGCGCCCAGGCGCCCCGTTCGCCCTCTCTTATGAAACTCGCGCCCGCCCAACTCGGTAAACACCTGCAAGGTGCCCTCGCGCCGGTCTACATCATCAGTGGCGATGACCCACTGCTGTGTCAGGAAGCCGCCGACGCCATTCGTGCCGCCGCTCGCCAACAGGGCTTCGACGAACGCCAGGTCTTCGCCGCCGACGCCAGTTTCGACTGGGGTACGTTGCTGCAAGCCGGCGCCAGCATGTCGTTGTTCGCCGAAAAGCGCCTGCTGGAACTGCGCTTGCCGTCCGGCAAACCGGGTGACAAAGGTGCCGCCGCGTTCATCGAGTACTGCTCGCGCCCGGCCGAAGACACGGTGCTGCTGATCAGCCTGCCCAAGCTGGATGGCAGTGCGCAGAAAACCAAGTGGGGCAAGGCGCTGGTCGAAGGACAGCAGACGCAGTTCGTGCAGATCTGGCCGGTGGATGCCAACCAGTTGCCGAGCTGGATTCGTCAACGGTTGTCCCAGGCCGGGCTTTCTGCCAGCCAGGATGCCGTGGAGCTGATTGCCGCTCGGGTCGAAGGCAACCTGCTGGCCGCCGCCCAGGAAATCGAAAAACTCAAGCTGATGGCCGAAGGTGGCCAGATCACCGTTGAAACCGTGCAAGCGGCGGTGGCCGACAGCGCGCGCTTCGATGTCTTTGGCCTGACCGATGCGATCCTCAACGGCGAGGCCGCCCATGCCCTGCGTATCCTCGAAGGGCTACGCGGTGAAGGCGTTGAACCCCCCGTTATTCTCTGGGCGCTGGCCCGGGAGCTGCGTCTGCTGGCCAACCTTTCGCTGCAGTACAGCCAGGGTGTGCCACTGGACAAAGCCTTCAGCCAGGCCCGACCGCCGGTCTGGGACAAGCGCAAACCGCTGATGAGCAAAGCACTGCAACGCTACCCGGCGCAACGCTGGGCGCAGTTATTGCTGGAAGCCCAGCGCATCGACGCACAGATCAAGGGCCAGGCCGCCGGGTCGCCGTGGATGAGTTTGAGTCGGTTGTCTTTGTTGATGGCCGGTCAAAGATTGTCGCTACCCGCCGAATAAGGTTTTCGACTGCATAACGGCCATTCGCGGGCAAGCCTCGCTCCTACGGGCCTGAGTCGACCCGCAAATTTGTGTACGACTCCAACCTGGAGCGAGGCTTGCCCGCGAAGGCGTCCGAAAGGTCCTACGCAATGCGGGGACTAGACAGAACTCGAACTTCAGCAGATTATTTCCCCCGCAAAAACCACTCAATCGAGAGATCTGATCATGAGCAAAAAGCCATCCAGGCATGGCCCCAACAAGGCCAAATCCATCATCGCCCAGCCACTGTTCCGCAGCCGTCAGGAACGAGCCGGCAAGGGCAAAGGCAGCTACCGCCGCGAAGCCTTCCAGTCTAATAGCTGGGAGGCTTCTTACTTTCTGGCGGCCTGAAAGGCAAGCGCCCGCTCAACATGTTAAGGTCTGCACCTGATTCGTATTCCCTGGACCTGTGCATGCCCCTTAGTCTTTCCCGTCGTTGGCCCCTGCGCCAACTGATCGCTGCCTCCAGCCTCATTTTGCTTGTCGCCTGCGCGGAAAAACCGACCGCCGCCGACGCCCAGCCGCTTCAGAGCCTCCCCATCGCGACAGCCCCTGCGGTCATTCCGCCCGTGGTGCCGACCGGTGAAAACCTCGACATCCAGCCTACCCAGACCTTCGCCGAATGGCAGGCGGGTTTCCGTAAAGATGCGCTGGCCGCCGGCATCCGCGCCGATCTGTTCGACCGCGCCTTCGCCAATATCAGCCTGGACAACAGCGTGATCCGCGCCGATCGAAGCCAGCCCGAATTCTCCCGCCCGGTGTGGGAATACCTCGATGGTGCCCTGTCGCCACTGCGGGTACGCAAAGGTCAGGCGCTGGTCAGCGAATACGCCGACATTCTGCAAAGCATCGAACAGCGCTACGGCGTCGATCGCCAGGCATTGGTGTCGGTGTGGGGCATGGAGAGTAACTTCGGTCAGTTCCAGGGCAACAAGTCCGTGATCAACTCCCTGGCGACCCTGGCCTACGAAGGCCGGCGTCCGGGCTTTGCTCATGCGCAACTGATCGCCGCCCTGCAAATCCTGCAACAAGGCGACATCGAGCCTGAGAAAATGCTCGGTTCCTGGGCTGGCGCCATGGGCCAGACTCAATTCATCCCGACCACCTATAACACCCACGCCGTGGACTTCGATGGCGATGGCCGCCGCGACATCTGGAATAGCCCGGCTGATGCCCTGGCCTCGACTGCGCATTACCTGCAAAGCTCCGGCTGGCAGAGAGGCCAGCCATGGGGCTTTGAAGTGCAGTTACCGGGTAGCTTCAATTACGCTCTGGCCGACGGCACGATTCGCAAAAGCGTCGCCGAATGGCAACAGTCAGGTGTCTCGCTGCCCAACGGCGCCCAGGTTCCGGCGGGCTCCGAACACCTGTCCGCCGCCCTGCTGTTGCCGGCCGGCTATCGTGGCCCGGCGTTCCTGGTACTCGACAACTTCCGCGCGATCCTCAAGTACAACAACTCGTCGTCTTACGCCTTGGCGGTGAGCCTGTTGTCCGAGCGCTTCAACGGGGCAGGCCTGATCAGCGGTACCTGGCCAAAAGATGATTTGCCGTTGAGCCGTACCGAGCGGATCGAACTGCAAAGCCTGCTGAGCGCGCAGAATTACGATGCGGGCAATGCTGACGGCATCATTGGCGCTAATACTCGCAAGGCGATCCGCAGTGCGCAGCAGTCGTTTGGCTGGCCGGCGGATGGGTATCCGACGCACAAGCTTCTCGAAGGCCTGCGTAACCGCTAGAAGCTTCGCGGGCAAGCCTCGCTCCTACAGGATCACACCATTCTGTAGGAGCGAGCGGTGCGGCGATCCGACTTGCCCGCGAAGACTGACTACTAGGCGCTATCGAACTACCGCTTGATCACTACATCCTGCTCCAACACCAATTCCTTCTTCCCCGCATCCAATCGAACCAACGCGCCCATCGGCAACGTCAGGTTCGGATCGCAATGCCCGCTGCGCCACCCGGCCAGCACCGGTATCCGCAACGGCTCGAAGGTCTGCTTGAGCAAACGCTCCAGCCCAGACACATCAACCCCCGCCACATCCCCCACCAGCACCCCGCGCAACTTGCCCAGCGTGCCGGCCAGACGCAGATGGGTCAGCAACCGATCAATGCGAAACAACGGCTCGTTGATATCCTCGATCAGCAGAATCACGCCCTCGGCGTCCAACTCGTAAGGCGTGCCCATGGTCGCGGCAATCATCGACAGATTGCCCCCCAGCAAACGCCCGTGAGCGATGCCAGGCTCGATTGTGGTCAACGGCCACGCCACCGGGTGCGAAATCACGCTACCCGCCTTCACCTGCCCTCTGAGCATGTTGAAAAACGAAGACTCGGTCGGTTTTTGCTTCTCGCCCAGCAAATCGGCATTCAGCAGCGGACCATGAAAGGTCACAAAACCGGCATAACGGCTGATCGCCACGTGCAGCGCCGTGATGTCGCTGTAGCCGATGAACGGCTTGGCGTTGTTTTGCAGCAATTCGAAATCGATGCGATCGAGCAAACGCGGCGTGCCGTAACCGCCGCGCAGACAGATGATCGCGTCGACGTCCGTGTCGGCGAACGCCGCGTGCAAGTCATTGAGCCGCACGTCGTCGCTACCGGCCAGGTAGCCATCCTGTTCGTACACCCCGGGAAATACCCGCAGCGCATAACCGCGAGCGCGCATCCAGGCAACGGCTTTATCGGTGTCCAGCCCGGCCGGACCGGCGGGCGCAATGACGCCGATCAGCCCTTGCGAGGGCAAGGCCGGAACGGGTGAGTGAGGAAACAGAGTGTGAGTCGGTCGAACGGTCATCCATGAATCTCCCTGCGCGAAAAGCTTCAGCACACAGTAGTCAGGAACGGGGACAAACAGAAGAGGATCAGTCGCCCCGCAGGTTGCAGGAAAAGACTGTAGCGGTCGTAGGCACGGCCAACAAAAACGCCCGCAAGGTTGAAAACCTTGCGGGCGCTTTGTTACAAGGACGACATCAATTCAGCTTTAACCAGCTTCGCCTGCTCGTCGGCGTGGTACGAGGAACGTACCAACGGGCCGGAAGCCACGTTCTTGAAGCCCATCTTGTAACCTTCCTCGGCGAACCAGGCGAAAACGTCCGGGTGCACAAAACGCTGCACCGGCAAGTGGCTGCGGGACGGTTGCAGGTATTGGCCCAGGGTCAGCATGTCGATGTCGTGTTCGCGCATGCGCTTCATGACTTCGATGACTTCTTCGTCGGTTTCACCCAGACCCAGCATCAGGCCGGACTTGGTCGGAATGTGCGGCATCATCTGCTTGAAGCGCTGCAGCAGGGTCAGCGACCACTGGTAATCCGAACCCGGACGCGCAGCCTTGTACAGGCGCGGCACGGTTTCCAGGTTGTGGTTGAACACATCCGGCGGCTCGGCAGCGGTGATTTCCAGCGCTACATCCATACGGCCGCGGTAGTCCGGAACCAGGGTTTCGAGCTGTACGTTCGGCGACAGCTTGCGGATCTCGCGGATGCAGTCGGCAAAGTGCTGGGCACCGCCGTCACGCAGGTCGTCGCGGTCTACCGAGGTGATCACCACGTACTTGAGTTTCAGGTCGGCGATGGCGATGGCCAGGCTTTCCGGCTCGTTGACGTCCAGTGGCTTCGGACGACCGTGGCCCACGTCGCAGAACGGGCAGCGACGGGTGCAGATGTCGCCCATGATCATGAAGGTCGCGGTGCCGCCGGAGAAGCATTCGCCGAGGTTCGGGCAGGACGCTTCTTCGCAGACGCTGTGCAGCTTGTGTTTGCGCAGCAGGGCCTTGATGCGGTCGACTTCCGGCGAAACCGGGATACGCACGCGGATCCAGTCAGGTTTCTTGGGCAGTTCAGTCGTCGGAATGATCTTTACCGGGATGCGTGCAACCTTCTCGGCGCCGCGCAGCTTGACGCCGGCTTCAACCTTGGCACGCAGGGCCGGACGCTCGGTAACATCCAGCGTCGGGATCATGGTTTGCACTGCATCAGTAGTCATATCAGTCGATTCCGCCCGTTAGGGTCGTCTGCTCAGCATAGTCGAGGTGTTTGACGAGCTGCGCGCGCAGCCGGGCACTTACCTCGGCAAATTCAATCGATCCTGCGTGATCGCGCAACTGGGTCATCGCCAGCCCGGCGTAGCCGCAGGGATTAATCCGTCGAAACGGTTCCAGGTCCATGTCCACGTTCAGGGCCAGGCCATGAAAGGAGCAACCATGGCGGATCCGCAAACCGAGAGAAGCGATTTTCGCCCCATTGACGTAGACACCCGGTGCATCAGGCTTGGCCACGGCAGTGACGCCGTAGCTGGCCAGCAACTCAATCAGGCATTGTTCCATGCGGCTGACCAGGTCACGCACGCCGAAACCCAGCTTGCGAACGTCGAGCAACAGGTAGGCCACCAATTGACCGGGGCCGTGATAGGTCACCTGACCACCGCGATCCACCTTCACCACCGGAATATCCCCCGGCAGCAACACGTGCTCGGCCTTACCGGCCTGCCCCTGAGTGAACACCGGTGAGTGCTCGACCAGCCAGATCTCGTCGGCGGCATCGCTGCCGCGTTCGTTGGTGAAGCGTTGCATGGCATGCCAGACCGGCTCGTAAGCAAGCTGGCCGAGCTCGCGAAAGCCCAGCGTGCCAGACATCACAGCACCATGTGCACGAAACCGGTAGCCCGCAAATCGCTGTTGATGTCGTACAGCTGGTCTTGACCGGTGGCGATGATGTGCAGCTGGATGGTCGTGTACTTGCCGTTGGTGCTCTGGCGCTCGGCCAGGGTCTTGTGGTCAACGGTCGCGTGTTTCTCAAGGATCTCGATGATCTTGTCCTTGAAACCCACGCCGGTATCGCCGATCACCTTGATGGGGTAATCCGCGCAGGGGAATTCGATCTTTGGCGCCTTTACTTCGGTATCTGTCATGGCGTAACGGCCTCGTAAGCCGTGGCAACGGACATGGCCCCGATCCGGATTGGAACGGGGCCATGCAAGTCCACACTAATTCAGTTGAACAAGCCGTAGAAGAATAGACGGATGCTATCCCACATGCGGCGGAAGATACCACCCTCCTCGACAGCGTCCAGGGCGATCAGGTCGGCGCTGTGCACCACCTTGTCGTCCAGTTTCACTTCGACTTTACCGATCACGTCGCCCTTGGCGATTGGCGCAACCAGTTGCGGGTTCATGGTCATGCTGGCGGCGAGCTTTTTCAGCTGGCCTTTTGGCAGGGTCATGGTCAGGTCTTCAGCCAGGCCGGCCTTGACTTGATTGGTGCTGCCTTTCCAGACAGGGGCCTGAGCCAGCTCGGCGCCTTTCTGATAGAAGGTCTGGGTTTCGAAGAAGCGGAAACCGTAGGTCAGCAGCTTCTGGGTTTCAGAGGCACGTGCCACTTCGCTGTTGGTGCCGAACACCACGGCGATCAGGCGCATGCCATCACGTACAGCCGAAGACACCATGCAGTAGCCGGCTTCGTCGGTGTGACCGGTTTTCAGACCGTCGACGGTCTTGTCACGCCACAGCAGCAGGTTGCGGTTAGGTTGCTTGATGCCGTTCCAGAAGAACTCTTTCTGCGAGTAGATCGCATAGTGAGCCGGGTCTTCGTGGATGATTGCGCGAGCCAGCACGGCCATGTCGTGAGCCGACGAGTAGTGCTCAGGGTTCGGCAGACCGGTCGGGTTCATGAAGTGGCTGTTGGTCATGCCCAGGTCGGCCACGGTTTTGTTCATCATGTCGGCGAAGGCGTCTTCGCTGCCGGCGATGTGCTCGGAGAGCGCAACACTGGCGTCGTTACCCGACTGAATGATGATGCCGTGCAGCAGGTCGCTGACCGTCACCTGCGAGCCGACCTTGATGAACATCCGCGAACCGCCGGTCCGCCAGGCGTTTTCGCTGACGGTCACCGGATCGTTTTCACCGATCTGGCCACGACGGATTTCCAGGGTCGCGATGTACGCGGTCATCAGCTTGGTCAGGCTGGCCGGAGGCAGACGCTGGTCACCGTTGTTCTCTACCAGCACGTTGCCGCTGCTGGCATCCATGAGTACGTAGGCTTTGGCGGCCAGTTGCGGTGGCGACGGCATCATCTCGACCGCGAAAGCGGCAGGCGAGAGGAGCAGCGGGACTAGCAGGCACAGGCGTTTGGCAAAGGTGGTGATGTTCATCCGTCTCTCGAAATCGCTAATGGAAACTGCCCAAGGGCAAAACTAATCAGATGACCTTCTAACGGGTCATCGCGTGTTCAGTTGCTCACTCTTTAACCCTTGCCGGGCTTTTGTTCTTCAACGAGCCAACAACCCGGTTCGCCCCCCAAAACCGCAAGCGAACCGTCAATCAAGTACTACGTATTACTCGGCAGTGACCAGGCTCGGCGAACCGAGATTGGCCAGACGCACGCTGTTCTGCACTTGCTGGATTTCACCCGGCGAACCGATCGGCCCCAGGCGCACCCGATGCAGCGTCTGTTGATTGCGCACGATCGAGCTGATGAACACCGGAGCGCTCACCATCCCGCTGAGCTTCGATCTCAGGAGTTCTGCAGCGTCCGGGTTGGCGAACGCGCCCACCTGCAGATACTGGCCAGAGGCTGGTACAGAAGCGTTTTTTTTTGCATCGAGCGGCACGGGCACAACGGCCGCGGCGTGTTGCTGCGGCGGTGGTGTCCATTGCTCGACCGTACCGGCCGAAGCGGTAATCACCGGGGCGCTATTCTGCGCGACTTGCGGCTCGTTGAGCATCAATGGCGCCGGACGGCCCTTTTGTGCCCACCACTGCTGCGGATCTATACCTTCGACCTTGACCCGCGCGGTACCGGTTTCGGCGTAACCGAGTTTTTTCGCGGCGGCATAGGACAAGTCGATGATGCGGTCCGAGTAGAACGGCCCGCGATCGTTGACCCGCAGGATCACGCTCTTGTTGTTGTCCAGGTTGGTCACCCGAACGTAACTTGGCAGTGGCAAAGTCTTGTGGGCGGCACTCATGCCGTACAGGTCATACACCTCGCCATTGGCGGTGTTCTGCCCGTGGAATTTGGTGCCGTACCAGGACGCCGTGCCCGAAGCGACATAAGTCTTGGATTCTTGCAGCGGGAAGTAAGTCTTGCCCAGCACGGTGTACGGGTTGGCTTTATAAGGACCGGAGTGCAGGGTCGGCGTGGCATCCGGGATGCGCGATACATCGACGTCCCACCAAGGCGCGCCATCTTTGTGCGCGCGATTGATGTCCAGGCCTGGCGTTGCGCGCACGGCGGGGGAAGACTTTTGGGTCGGCGGACGGCTGGTCGAACAACTGGCGAGCAGCACCGCCAACGCGGCGAATGCCATCAGCTTCAGGGGTTTATTCATAGGCAATGCCCGCATTACTTGACGCCCCGTGCTTGGACCAGCTGTTCAGACAGTTGATGTACGGCCATGGCGTACATCACGCTGCGGTTATAACGCGTGATTGCGTAAAAATTCTTCAGGCCCATCCAGTATTCAGGGCCATTGTCACCTTCCAGGCGGAAAGCCGTGACCGGCATGTCATCGCGCAGCGCATCATGACTCGACCAGCCCAAGGCTCGCAACTCCCCGACCGTTTTAGTCGGCTCGATGCCCGTCGTCAAACCTTCGTCTACCTGCGCGCCACGCACATCGGCGCGGCTGACCACCGGTTCGCCGGCGACCCAGCCATGACGCTTGAAATAACTGGCGACACTGCCAATGGCATCAATCGGGTTGGTCCAGATATTAATGTGGCCGTCACCGTCGAAGTCCACCGCATAGGCGCGAAAACTGCTCGGCATGAACTGCGGCAAGCCCATTGCGCCGGCGTAAGAGCCTTTGAGGGTCAACGGATCGACCTGCTCTTCACGAGCCAGCAACAGGAACTCACGCAATTCCTTGCGGAAGAATTCGGCACGGGGAGGATAGTCGAAACCCAGGGTCGACAAGGCGTCGATCACCCGGAAATTCCCGGTATTGCGGCCGAAAAAGGTTTCAACGCCGATGATCGAGACGATCACCTGCGCCGGAACTCCATATTCCTGCTCGGCACGGGCCAGAACTGCTTCGTGCTGACGCCAGAAGTCCACACCACGGGCGATGCGCGCGTCGGTGATGAACATCGGGCGATATTCGCTCCACTGCTTGACCCGTTCGGCGGGTTTCGAGATCGCGTCCAGAATCGACTGTTTGCGCTCGGCCTCGCGGAACACGCCCATCAGCTGTTCACCGGCAAAACCGTAGTCGCGGGTCATTTCACCGACGAATTCGGCCACCTGCGGTGAGCCTTCGTAATCGCCGGCCAACGCGTCCTGCGCTGTGCCTAGGATGCTTACCAGGCCGACCCATGGCGCGTATCGAGTCGCCCAGCCACGCATTACTTGCATTGACATCTTCACCTTATTCAAACCTGTGCGATCCACTTACGATGGGTATGGATCGACATCAAAACCCCAAACGCTGACAGCAGCGTTACCAGCGAAGTTCCTCCGTAGCTAATGAACGGCAACGGCACCCCCACGACCGGCAACAGGCCACTGACCATACCGATGTTGACGAAAACGTAAACAAAAAACGTCATGGTCAGACTGCCCGCGAGCAATTTGCCGAACAATGTCTGGGCCTGGGCGGTAATCACCAGCCCGCGACCGATCAACAACAGGTAAATCAGCAGCAGTGCGCAGATGCCGACCAGGCCGAATTCCTCGCCCATGACCGCAATAATGAAATCGGTGTGGCTTTCCGGCAGGAAGTCCAGGTGCGACTGGGTGCCGAGCAGCCAGCCCTTGCCGAACACGCCGCCGGAACCGATGGCGGCTTTCGACTGAATAATGTTCCAGCCCGTACCGAGCGGATCGCTCTCAGGATCAAGAAACGTCAGGATTCGCTGTTTCTGGTAGTCGTGCATGATGAAGAACCACATCGCCACGGCCACCGGCACGGCAGCCGCCAGCACGCTCATGATCCAGCGCCAGCGCAAACCACCCATGAACAATACAAAAGCGCCACCAGCGAGGATCAGCAGCGAGGTGCCGAGGTCCGGCTGACGCACGATCAGAATGAAGGGCAAGCCGATCAGGAACAGACTGACGCCCACATGCTTGAGCTGCGGCGGCAAGGTGCGTTTGGACAAGTACCAGGCGATGGTCGCCGGCATCAGGATCTTCATGAACTCCGAAGGCTGGAAGCGGATCACGCCCGGAATGTTGATCCAGCGCGTGGCGCCCATGGCGTTGTGGCCCATGACGTCCACCACCACCAGCAACAGCACGCCGATCACATAACCGACCGGCACCCAGCGGGCCATGAAACGCGGCTCGAACTGGGCGATAACGATCATCGACACCAGGCCGATGCCGAACGAAGTGGCTTGCTTGGCCAGCAGGTCCCAGCTCTTGCCACTGGCCGAATACAGCACGAACAGGCTGCCAGCGGCGAGGGTCAGCAGCAGGATCAGCAACGGGCCGTCGATGTGCATGCGTTGCAACAGCGTCGCACGGCGACGCATCACATCCTCACTGGAGAGGATCCGATCGAAATTACTCTTCACGGGCCGTAGCCTCCGCACTGATAGGGCTGGCGTATTCGGCCTTCAACCGACCGTCCTGGTCCAGAAGCCAGGCGTCCATGATTTGACGCACCACCGGCGCGGCGACGCCGGAACCGGACTCGCCGTTCTCGACCATCACCGACACCACGATTTTCGGGTTGTCGGCCGGCGCGAAGCCGACGAACAAGGCGTGGTCGCGATGGCGCTCCTGAACCTTGGAGCGGTCGTATTTCTCGCCCTGCTTGATCGCGACCACCTGGGCCGTACCACTTTTCCCCGCGATGCGGTATTGCACACCGATCGCCGCTTTGCGCGCCGTACCCCGGGCACCGTGCATCACCTGCTGCATGCCGTGGTTGACCCTGGTCCAATCGGACGGGTCGCGCAGGACGATGTCCGGCATCGGGTTTTCATCCTTGGGCCGCTCGCCTTCAACGGTCTTGGCCAGGTGCGGACGGTTCCAGATGCCTTTGTTGGCCACCAGCGCCGTGGCCTGGGCCAGTTGCAGCGGCGTCGACTGCATGTAGCCCTGGCCGATCCCAAGAATCAGTGTTTCTCCCGGGTACCAGGCCTGACGTCGGGTTGCACGCTTCCATTCCCGTGTCGGCATCAGCCCCGGTGACTCTTCGAACATGTCCAGCGAGACCTTCTTGCCGATGCCGAACTTGCCCATGTATGCCGACAACCGATCGATCCCCAGCTTGTGGGCCAGGTCGTAGAAGTAGGTGTCGTTGGAACGCATGATCGCCGTGTCCAGATCGACGTAACCGTCGCCGGTACGGTTCCAGTTACGGTATTTGTGGTCGTAATTGGGCAACTGGTAATAGCCGGGATCGTAGACCCGACTCGACGCAGTCACGACACCAGCGTCCAGCCCGGCAATCGCCACCGCCGGCTTGATGGTCGAGCCCGGCGGGTAGAGACCGCGCAGCACGCGGTTGAACAGTGGCCGGTCGATGGAATCGCGCAGCTCGGCATAGGCTTTGAAGCCGATGCCGGTGACGAACAGGTTCGGGTCGAAACTCGGCGCACTGACCATCGCCAGCACTTCGCCGGTTTTCGGGTCCAGCGCCACCACCGCACCACGACGACCACCGAGTGCCGCTTCGGCCGCTTCCTGCAGTTTGATGTCCAGGCTCAGGACAATGTCCTTGCCGGGAATCGGATCGGTCCGTTTGAGCACGCGCAATACGCGACCCCGAGCGTTGGTCTCGACTTCTTCGTAACCCACCTGACCGTGCAACTCGGGCTCGTAAAAACGCTCGATGCCGGTTTTGCCGATGTGGTGGGTGCCGCTGTAATTGACTGGATCGAGGGACTTCAGCTCTTTCTCGTTGATCCGCCCCATGTAGCCCACCGAGTGCGCAAAGTGCGCGCCCTGCGGGTAGTGACGCACCAACTGCGCGACCACTTCCACCCCCGGCAGACGGAACTGATTCACCGCGATGCGGGCGATCTGTTCTTCGGTCAGCTCGAACAGGATCGGCACTGGCTCGAACGGCCGACGCCCCTGACGCATGCGTTTCTCGAAGATCACCCGATCTTCGGGCGTCAGCGCCAGCACTTCGACGATCACGTCGAGGACTTGCTGCCAGTCGCCGGACCGTTCGCGGGTCATGCTCAGGCTGAAGCTGGGCCGGTTGTCAGCCACCACCACACCATTGCGGTCGAAAATCAGCCCGCGGGTCGGCGGAATCGGCTGCACATGGACGCGGTTGTTTTCCGACAGGGTCGAGTGGTACTCGTACTGAATCACCTGGAGGAAATACAGCCGCGCGATCAGCACACAGATCAGCAACACCACCGCAATTGCCCCGAACACGACGCGGCCACGCACCAGACGGGCGTCTTTTTCGTGGTCCTTGATGCGGATCGGCTGAGGCATGAGGGCAGAACTACTTGTGGTAAGGGTGGCCGGACAAGACTGTCCAGGCACGATACAGCTGTTCGCCGATCAGAATCCGCACCAGCGGGTGCGGCAACGTCAACGGCGACAACGACCAGCGCTGATCGGCCCGCGCACACACTTCCGGCGCCAGCCCTTCGGGACCGCCGACCATGAAATTCACCGTGCGCGAGTCCAGCCGCCAGCGATCGAGCTCGACCGCCAACTGCTCGGTGCTCCAGGGCTTGCCGTGGACTTCGAGGGTCACAACACGCTCATTGGGCCCGACCTTGGCCAGCATGGCTTCGCCTTCCTGACGGATGAAGCGCGCCACGTCGGCGTTCTTGCCCCGGGTGTTGAGCGGTATTTCCACCAGTTCCAGCGCCAGCTCGGACGGAAGACGCTTGGCATATTCATGCCAGCCTTCTTCCACCCACTTGGGCATGCGTGAACCGACGGCGATCAGTCGCAGTCGCACAGCGGTCCCTTATTGCTGGTCTTTGTTGAGCTTGATGAAGTGCTCATGGGTGTTTTCCGGGCTGTGGTGAGCCGCGTTCAGAGCACGGCTCTGTTCCGCACCGGACCACAGACGCTCGAGGTCGTAAAACTGACGAGCCGAGGCAGTCATCATGTGAACGATGACGTCATCCATGTCCAGCAGCACCCAATCGCTGTCGCCCTTGCCTTCTTCACCCAACGGCTTGACGCCCAGGGCTTTGACCGCTTCACGGACTTTATCCAGCATCGCGCCGATCTGACGGTTCGAAGTACCGGTAGCGATGATCATGTAGTCAGTGATGCTCTGCTTTTCACGAACGTCGATGACCTGGATATCCTGGCCCTTGACGTCTTCCAGGGCGGCTACGGCAACCTTGACCAGCTCATCACCCTTCAGGGGCTCGGTGGTGAGAACCGGCTCAGGCAGCGGGGCGCTCTTGAACGTGCCTTTGCGCTTTACTTTAGTTACGTCTTTGTTCGTCATATAAAACTCGTTTTGCTCGTATGTTCGGGCGCTTCGGTACACGCGTTCACGTGTTTTGAAGCGCTCCCTTTTTCAGTTCGACGCACGGTAGAGACCGTGCGCATCGATGTAGGCCAGGACCGCGTCGGGCACCAGGAAACGTACCGACTTACCGCTGGCCAGCAGTTGACGGATCTGGGTGGCGGATACCGCGAGCGGCGTCTGCCAGACGAATGCAATCTGTCCGCTCGGCCCTTTGAGGGCCAGCGGGTCGCTCACCGAGCGTGCCGCCAACAGATTGCGCAAGGCATCCGGCGGTTCGCTGTCGGCATCCGGGCGTTGCAGCACCAGGATGTGGCAATGCTGGAGCAACTCTTCCCAGCGGTGCCAAGTGGGCAGGCCGCAAAATGCGTCCCAGCCCAAAAGTAGAAAAACCTGGTCAGAGGCGGCCAGTTCGGCGCGCATCAGTTCCAGGGTGTCGATGGTGTAGGACGGTTTGTCCCGCTGCAATTCGCGGGCGTCCACCACCAGCGGCGCCACACCGGCCACCGCGCACTCGACCATCGCCAGACGGTCCTTTGCCGACACCTGCGGCGTACCGCGATGTGGCGGCCTGGCACTGGGTGTCAGGCGTAATTCATCAAGCGCCAGCGATTCGGCGACTTCCAGCGCACCGCGCAAATGGCCGATGTGCACCGGGTCGAACGTCCCGCCCAACACGCCAATGCGTCGAGGCGCAGGCTCGCTGGCGGTTTGCGGGGCTGACGCTTTGAGGTCGCCCAAGTCAGACCGACGCCTGGCCGCGCAACTGGCCATCACCGACCACGATGTACTTCTCGCAGGTCAGACCTTCGAGACCCACCGGGCCGCGGGCGTGCAGCTTATCAGTAGAAATGCCAATCTCGGCACCCAATCCGTATTCGAAGCCATCGGCGAAGCAGGTCGGCGTGTTGATCATCACCGACGATGAATCAACTTCCGCCACAAAACGCCGTGTCTCAGCAAGGTTTTCGCTGACGATCGAATCGGTGTGATGGGAGCCGTACTTATTAATGTGTTCGATGGCCTGGTCCAGTCCGTCGACCACGCGGATCGAAAGAATCGGCGCCAGATACTCGGTGTTCCAGTCTTCTTCAGTGGCCGCCACCGCCTCGATGATCGCCCGGGTGCGTTCGCAACCGCGCAGCTCGACGCCTTTTTCGCGGAACTGTGCAGCCATCGACGGCAGGAAATCTTTGGCAAGGGTTTGATCAACCAGCAGCGTTTCCATCGCACCGCAGATGCCATAGCGGTAAGTCTTGGCATTGAACGCAATGCGCTGTGCTTTCGGTAGATCGGCGTGGGCGCTGACGTAGACGTGGCAAATGCCGTCCAGGTGCTTGATCACCGGCACACGGGCATCGCGACTGACCCGTTCGATCAGGCCACGGCCGCCACGAGGCACGATGACGTCGACGTATTCCGCCATGGTGATCAACGCGCCAACGGCCGCACGATCGGTGGTTTCGACCACTTGCACCACTGCAGCGGGCAATTCGGCCTCGGCCAGGCCACGCTGGATGCAGGCAGCAATGGCGCGATTGGAGTTAATTGCCTCGGAACCGCCACGCAGGATGGTCGCGTTACCGGACTTCAGGCACAGGCTCGCAGCATCGATGGTCACGTTCGGCCGAGATTCATAGATGATCCCGATCACGCCCAACGGCACGCGCATCTTGCCGACCTGAATACCCGACGGCCGGAAGCTCATGTCGCGGACTGCGCCGACCGGGTCCGGCAATGCCGCCACCTGACGCAAACCGACGATCATGCCGTCGATGCGTTCCGGGGTCAGCGCCAGACGTTCAAGCAATGCCGGCTCAAGACCATTGGCCCGACCCGCGGCCAAATCCAGTTCATTGGCAGCCGTCAGCTCGGCGCGTGCAGCGTCCAGCGCATTGGCAGCAGCCTGCAACGCGCGGTTTTTCTGCGCAGTGCTGGCACGGCCAATGACGCGAGAGGCCTCGCGGGCGGCGCAACCCAGGCGGGTCATGTAGTCAAGAACGGGCTCAGTCATTGTCTGTGGTGGTCTTTGCTAAGGTCTTGGTAAAGAGTAAAGCGGCAGATTATAGCTGTCGCGTCCCGGGACTAACAGCGGTGACGGGCGGATGGTCGAAATGGAGGGCATTTTGCCGACGTTCAGCCGAGATTAAGCTGCAAATTGTTATCATCACGACTCAATCAGCCTTGATTAACACCGTTCATCATGTCCAACCTGACTGTTCGAGCGTCTACTGCGACCCTGCCCACAGGGCTCCCGGACGCGTTTTTCGACCGAGACGCCCAAACCCTGGCCCGGGATCTACTCGGCAAGGTCATCCGTCATCGGGTCGGCGATCTGTGGCTCAGCGCCCGGATTATTGAGACCGAGGCCTATTACTGCGAAGAAAAAGGCAGCCATGCGTCCCTCGGTTACACAGAAAAGCGTAAGGCTTTGTTTCTGGATGGCGGGCACATCTATATGTATTACGCCCGCGGCGGTGATTCGCTGAACTTCAGCGCTCAGGGGCCGGGCAACGCAGTGCTGATCAAATCCGCCTATCCATGGATCGATGAGTTGAGCGGGCCGGCGAGCCTGGCGCAGATGCTGCTGAACAACCCCGACGCAAAAGGCCGCCCTCGCCCTTCGCAAAAGCTTTGCGCCGGGCAGACCTTGCTTTGCAAGTCTCTGGGTTTGAAGGTGCCGGTCTGGGACGCCAAACGCTTCGACCATGAGGTCTTGCTGGTCGAAGACGGCGGCCCGGCCCCTGCTCACATCATTCAAACCACGCGTTTGGGCATTCCCCACGGACGCGACGAGCATTTGATGTACCGCTTCGTCGATGCGGCTTACGCGCCGTATTGCACACGGAACCCGCTGCGACGGGGGCAGGTCGAAGGTCGCGATTATTTTTTGCTGTCCTGAGATGTACCCGGACTAGAGGTAGAAGGAAATCCCTGTGGGAGCGAGCTTGCTCGCGATAGCGGCCGACAGTCGAAGTAGATGTCGCCTGATACACCGCCATCGCGAGCAAGCTCGCTCCCACAGGTTTCTGTAATGTTTTGAAGATTGCGTTCGTCCCAAGGGACCAATGAACATCAGATGGAGTTGTTTTTATGGGCCCATGGCTCGATAGCGTGACCGGTTGGTTGTCGGCTAACCCGCAATGGCTGGCCGCGGCGGTGTTCATAGTGGCATTTGTGGAATGCCTGGCGATTGCCGGGTTGATCGTGCCTGGCACGGTGTTGCTGTTCGCCGTGGCGGTACTGGCCGGCAGCGGCGCACTGTCACTGAGCGAAACGCTTTTGCTTGGGTTCGTCGCCGGCGTGCTGGGCGACATCGTTTCGTACTTCATTGGCCGACATTTCCACCAGAACATCCGGCGCCTGCCGGGGTTGCGTCATCATCCGGAATGGATCGCCGGCGCCGAGGCGTATTTCCAGCGCTACGGCATCGCCAGTCTGTTGGTCGGGCGCTTTATCGGCCCGCTGCGCCCGATGCTGCCAATGGTCGCCGGGATGTTCGACATGCCGTTCCCGCGTTTCGCCGCTGTCAGCTTGCTGGCCGCCGCGGGCTGGAGCATCGCGTACTTGCTACCCGGCTGGGCCACGGGCGCAGCGATTCGTCTGCCATTGCCCGACGGTTTCTGGCCTGAGGCGGGTATCGTCGCCGGCAGCATCGCCATCATGTTGGGTTTGAGCATCACCAGCAGCATGCGCCGCCATCGTAAAGCGACGGTGCTGATTGCCGGCATGAGCCTGCTGATTCTCGCAGGGCTGTTTATCGGCTACCCACACCTGACTGCGCTCGATCAGGGTGTGATGACCCTGGTGCAGGAACACCGCAGCCCGATGCTCGATGAAGTGGCCGTCACCTTCACGCTGATCGGCGAATTCCGCAACATGCTGTTGTTCAGCGCCCTGTTCACCGGCTTGCTGCTGCTCACCCGGCAGTGGCGCCAGGCGATTTTCGCCGGTGGCACCCTGCTCTTCACTGCTTTGGGCAACACGTTCACCAAGCAATTTTTCGCCCGCGTGCGCCCGGAAGTACTGAGCGATCCGCTGACCAGCTACAGCATGCCCAGCGGCCACGCCTCGGGCTCCTTCGCGTTGTTCCTGACCCTCGCCGTACTGGCCGGTCGCGGTCAGCCGCCGCGGATGCGCCTGACCTGGTTGCTGCTGGGTTGCTTGCCGGCACTGGCGATTGCCCTGTCGCGGGTGTACCTGGGCGCACATTGGCCGACGGATGTACTGGCCGGCGCGATGCTGGCGGCATGCGTGTGTGCCGCGAGCTTGTGGTTGAACCAGCGTCAGGCACCGCTCAACGGCATGCCGCCAAAAGTCTGGTGGCTGGTATTGCCGGCGTTGGTGGCGTTGTTCGGGTTCTTTGCGTTGCGGCATTTGCCGAATGCGATGTTGAGGTATGCCTACTGATTAGGCAAACAACTCACCCTGCAATTCATCCAGCAGCGCCTGAATCGCATCCAGTCGCTGCTGGGGATCATCGAGTTGCAGCAGGTCGATCTTGTCCCGCTCAGCAAACGGCAGCAGGTAGGCCAGCTGATTGGCCAAGGATTGTTGCCCGGTCGCTTCGGTGCCCATGTTCAACGCCTCGACCATCGGGTGTTCGGCCAAGGCCTTGAGCAGTGCGACCAGGTCCGCGTCCTCGTCCTGCAGCGGTTGCTCGGGCTCGTCTTCCAGCCACTCGACGTCAGCGACGGTCAATTGATCGCGCTGCACCTCGGTGCGCAGTACATGAAAACGCCGGCCGCCCTGCACGCGAATGCCCAGCAGGCCGTTGTCCTGCTGCTTGAAATCGGTGATCAACGCTTCGCAGCCCACCAGTGCATAGCCCGCCGGCGCGATGCCCACTTCTTCGCCGTCGAGAATGCACACCACGCCGAAGCCGCCGCCCTGTTTCATGCAGCGGCTGATCATGTCCAGGTAGCGCGCCTCGAAGATCTGCAAGTCGAGGATGCAGCCAGGGAACAGCACCGTGTTCAGCGGGAAAAGCGGCAAGCTCATAGACATTTCCTTACACCACCATCGACACCGCCAACGGCAGGAACACCGCCGTGGCCACGCCCATCAGACTCATCGCCAGCGCCGCGAAGGCGCCGCATTCTTCACTTTCCTGCAAGGCCACCGAGGTGCCGACCGCATGGGCGGTCATGCCCAAAGCCATACCGCGGGCTTCAGGGCTGTGCACGCCCAGTCGGGTCAACAGACTCGGCCCGAAGATCGCACCAATCACGCCAGTGATCAACACGAACACCGCCGCCAGCGCCGCGACACCACCGATCTGCTCGGCCACCAACATGGCAATCGGTGACGTCACCGACTTCGGCGCCATGGTCATCAGAATCATGTGCTCAGCGCCAAACCACCAGCCCAGCAACACACCCATGCCCGTGGCAACCACGCCGCCTATCACCAGCGTAGTAAATATCGGCCAGAACAACTGCCGGATTCGTCGCAGATTGAGGTACAGCGGCACTGCCAGAGCAACGGTCGCAGGCCCGAGCAAGATACTGAGGATCTCGGTGCTCTTGCGGTACTCGGCAAAGTTGATCCCGCAAAGCACCAGCACGCCGATCACCAGCAGCATGGAGACCAGCACCGGCTGCAGAAAGATCCAGCGGGTTTTCTCGAAGGCCGCCAGCACCAACTGATAAGCGCCCAGCGTAATGCCGATACCGAACAACGGATGATGAATCACCGAGTCCAGCGCGCCGTGCCAATCGAGGATCATTGGCGATCTCCGCGATGGGCATGCCGCTTGACCATGCGTTGCATCAGCACCCCGGCAAATGCCATGGACAGCACCAGCGACAACACCAACGCGCCGACGATGGCCCAGAAATCCGCGGCAATGTCCTTGGCGTAAACCATGACGCCCACGGCCGGCGGCACCAGCAGCAACGGCAAGTAACGTAGCAGACTGCTGGCCGCCAGGCTCAATGGCTCGCCGACTTGCCCACGTGAAATCAGGTACACCAGCAACAGCAGCAGCCCGACAATCGGCCCGGGCAGCACCGGTAAAAACAAATGGTTGATGGCTGTGCCCAGCAATTGGAACAGCACCAGCCAGGTCAGGCCACGTAACAACATCCAGCATCTCCCGCACGCGCTCCCCACCAAAAAGGGGCCGGGCATTATAAGCACGTCAACGCTATGGATCGGCATTCGCCAAAAGCATGGTCAGTTGACCGGAGCAATTTGCCATGTTGATCTAAAGTGGTTCACAGGGAGGTCAAATCCCCCCGCTCGAAAAACTATAAATCCGATGAAACCCAAGGAGAGTCTCAATGCCCTATGTTCCCGTTGCAGAGCTCAAAGATTATGTCGGCAAGGAACTCGGACGTTCCGGATGGCTCACCATCGATCAGGAGCGCATCAACCTGTTCGCAGAAGCCACAGGCGATTATCAGTTTATTCACGTCGATCCGGTCAAAGCCGCGCAAACGCCATTTGGCAGCACCATTGCACACGGATTCCTGTCGCTGTCCTTGATCCCGAAACTGATGGAAGACATCCTGATCCTCCCTCAAGGGGCGAAGATGGTGGTCAACTATGGTCTGGACAGCGTGCGTTTCATCCAGCCAGTGAAGGTCAACTCCAGGGTTCGGCTCAAGGTCGACATGAACGAAGTCATCGAGAAGAAACCCGGCCAATGGCTGCTCAAAGCCACCGCCACCCTTGAAATCGAAGGGTCGGACAAGCCGGCGTATATCGCCGAGCCGCTGTCCCTCTGTTTCGTCTGACACATGCCTGATTGCGAAACAGCTCACGCTGTTTCGCGCCGTGTCTCTGCCGTGTCTCTATAAATGCGACACATAGCTGCGGCATACTCCGTCGCATAATTGCCCGGATCCCGCTATGCGCTCACTTGCACTCCTTGCCTTGACCCTATTGCTCACCGCTTGCGGCGATGGCGAATCGCTGCTGCCCCCCGATGCCCGCTTGCCGGACGGCGGGCGCTATCGCGGTGATCTGGTCAACGGCTTGCTGCAAGGCCAGGGCCGCATCGACTACCCCAACGGCAGCTGGTACGCCGGCGAGTTCGACAAGGGCCAATGGCATGGCCAGGGCGAATGGCATGGCAGCAACGGTGAGGTCTATCGCGGACTGTTCAATCAAGGCTTGTTCGACGGCCAAGGCACGCTGACCACCCCCGGCAGCAGCTACACCGGCGGGTTCAAACTCGGCCGCCGCGACGGTGAAGGTACGCTTAAAGAAAACGCGATGACCTATCGCGGTGAATTCAAGGCCGATCAATATTCAGGGCTAGGTCGTCTCGAACTCGACGACGGCAGCTCCTACCAAGGCCAGTTCGCCCAAGGCAAACCCAATGGCGAAGGCCAGCGCGGCGATGGCAGTGGCAATCAGTTCACCGGGCACTTCAAAGACGGACAGCTGGAAGGCAACGGGACCTTCAACAGCGCCGACGGCGACATCTATGTCGGTGGCTTCAAGAACAATCAGTTGCATGGCAAGGGCCGCTACGAAAACGCCGACGGCGATGTCTGGCTGGGTCAATTCAAGGAAGGCTCGCTGAACGGCAAGGGCGAGTTGATCGGCGCTGACGGCAGCCATTACATCGGCCAGTTCAGCGACTGGCGCTTTACCGGCCAGGGTCGATTGAACCTGCCGGACGGCAGCTTCTACATCGGCCAGTTCGACGGTGACAGCTACTCGGGACGCGGCACTCTGGTGCTCACCGACGGCACGGTGCAAAGCGGTACGTGGATTAATGGCCAGCGTGTTCGCGATGCCGATGGCAAGTTGCTGCCCGACACCCTCGAACTCGGGTTGCTGGCCCAGGGCCGGTTACTCGATGACGCCCTGTCCAGTGTGCCGGTCTCGACCCCGGTGGTGGAGCTGTACACCTTGACTCTGGGCGGTGACGGCAAGCAGAGCGTATTCCTGCGTGAGTCCGATTACGTCAGCAACATGCTCAGCAGCCGCTTCGGCGCCTTTGGCCAGATTCGCCTGGTGAACCATCGCGATCACCTCGTCGACCGGCCGATGGCCACCCGGGAAAACCTGCGCCGTGCCGCGGTGACCCTGGCCGAACGCAGTGGCCCGGAAGACTTGATCTTCATCTACCTGACCAGCCACGGCAGCAGCGAACATGAACTGGTGCTCGACCAGCCGCGCATGGAGTTGGCCGATCTTCCGGCCGACGAACTTGCCGCCGTCCTCGCGCCCCTGAAAAATCGGGACAAGATTGTTGTGATTTCATCCTGCTATTCCGGCGGTTTCATCCCCGCCCTCAAGGATGAACGCACGCTGATCATGACCGCCTCGCGTGCCGATCGTGTGTCCTTCGGTTGCTCGGAAGAAGCCAACTTCACCTACTTCGGCGATGCGCTGTTCGCCCAGGCACTGAACCAGACCGACGATCTGGAGCAAGCCTTCAAGCTGGCCAAGGCTACGGTGGCGGAGCGCGAACTGGCCGACGGCTTCGAAGCCTCTGAACCGCAGATCTGGGCGCCGAAAACCGTTCTCTCGCACTGGCAGCTTTTACGCAAGCAGCAGGCACGAAAAGCACTACAAAGTGTCTCTATCAGCAGCAAGGATGCAAAGAGCAACTAAGCTGAACAGTATCAAGGGGGAAACACTATGTACTTGACGCCTCAGCATGTATTGCTTGCCGGAGCTACCGGGTTAACCGGTGAACATCTGCTTGATCGCTTGCTCAATGAGCCAACGATTTCAAGGGTTTTAGCCCCCTCACGCCGGCCTTTGGCCGAGCATCCGCATCTGGAAAACCCGGTCGGCGATCCGTCCGTGTTTCTACCGCAACTGAATGGTCGCGTCGACATCGCCTACTGCTGCCTCGGCACCACCATCAAGCAGGCCGGATCGGAGCAGGCGTTTCGCGCAGTGGACCTGGACATGGTGGTGGCGTTCGCCAAGCGTGCGCGGGAAATGGGCGCACGGCACCTGATCGTGATCAGCGCCTTGGGGGCTGATCGAAGATCTTCGGTTTTCTACAACCGTGTCAAAGGCGAGATGGAATACGCATTGCGTGCGCAGGACTGGCCGCAACTGACCATTTGCCGACCTTCGCTGTTATTGGGCGATCGCGTCAAGCCGCGACTGGGCGAGAAAGTCGCCGGTCCGTTGTCGCGATTGATTCCGGGCAAGTACCACGGCATCGAAGCCTGCCAACTGGCCCGCGCGATGTGGAGGCTGGCGCTGGAAGAACAGGATGGGGTGCGGGTGGTTGAGTCGGATGAGTTGCGCAAACTAGGCAAGTAATCCTGTGGCGTCTGAGAAGACGCCTTCGCGGGCAAGTCGGACCGCGAAGGGCGCGACACCGATTCAATGCCGAACGCTACAACCCGCCCGTCGCTTGAAAACCCACTCCGATCACCGTCAGCAGCGACAACGGCAACAACAGCGTGTCGAGCAACGCGCTGGCCGGCAGATCAACGCCAGGGTAGCTCGGCGCTTCGGCGCCAAACCGGTCCATCGCGCAGCACCCACCGTTCATGGCGTACAAATCCAGGCGCGTCCCCGCGTACACCACTGGCGCCCCCGGCTTGGCGGCATCCAGCGTGCGCGCCGTGGCGCAGCCCGTCAGTTGCAGCGCCAACAGCATAATCAGCAGTTTATTCATCGCTGCTCAAATGATGTTCGCCCCAGCGCGGCAGCATGTCTTGCGGAATGTTCAACAGGTTGAGAATCCGTGCCACCACAAAGTCGATCAAGTCATCGATTGTCTGCGGCTGATGATAGAAGCCCGGCGAAGCCGGCAAAATCGTCACACCCATGTTCGACAACTTGAGCATGTGCTCTAGGTGAATGCTCGAATACGGCGCCTCACGCGGCACCAGAATCAGCTGTCGACGCTCTTTCAATGTCACATCGGCAGCACGCTCGATCAGGTTGTTGCAGGCACCGGTCGCAATCGCCGACAAGGTCCCGGTGGAACAAGGCACCACCACCATCGCCGCAGGCGCACCGGAGCCCGAGGCTACCGGCGACATCCAGTCTTCCTTGCCGTACACCTTGATTTGGCCGGCGGCCGCGCCGGTGTATTCAGTGAGGAAGGCCTGCATCGTCTGCGGTTTGGCCGGCAGCGTGACGTCTGTCTCGGTGGCCATCACCAGTTGCGCAGCCTTGGAGATCAGAAAATGCACCTCGCGGTCTTCGCGTATCAGACAGTCGAGCAGGCGTAAACCGTACTGGGCGCCCGAAGCGCCGGTCATCGCGAGGGTGATGCGTTCCGGGCCGTTGTTCATTGCAGCGCCTCGGCGAGTTTGCCGTGCAGGCCGCCGAAGCCGCCGTTGCTCATGATCACCACGTGAGTGCCGGGCTGGGCCTGGCTCTTCACGCGCTCGATGATGCCTTCCAGCGAATCGCTGACAATCGACGGCACGGTGCACAACGCTGCGGTCGCGCCCAGGTCCCAGCCGAGGTTGGCAGGGGCGTACCAGATAACCTGATCGGCATCGACCACGCTTTCCGGCAAGCCGTCGCGGTGAGCACCGAGCTTCATGGAGTTGGAACGCGGCTCGATGATCGCAATCAACGGCGCATCGCCGATGCGTTTGCGCAGGCCGTCGAGGGTCGTCGCAATCGCCGTCGGGTGGTGAGCGAAGTCGTCGTAGATGGTGATGCCACGCACTTCGGCGACTTTCTCCATCCGGCGTTTCACGCTTTTAAACGCGCTCAACGCGGCGATGCCCATGGCAGGCACCACGCCAACATGGCGAGCCGCTGCCAATGTGGCCAGGGCGTTAGCCACGTTGTGCTGGCCGGTCATGTCCCAATCGACGATGCCTTGGGCGACGCCTTCGAACATCACTTCGAACTTCGAACCGTCTTCGCTGAGCAGTTTGACCTGCCACTGACCGCCGGCACCAGTGGTTTGCACCGGGGTCCAGCAGCCCATTTCAATAACGCGCTGCAATGCCGGCTCGGTGGTCGGGTGGATCACCAGGCCTTCGCTCGGGATGGTCCGCACCAAATGGTGGAACTGCCGCTCGATGGCGGGCAGATCGGGGAAGATGTCGGCGTGATCGTATTCCAGGTTGTTCAGGATCGCCGTGCGTGGGCGGTAGTGAACGAACTTGGAGCGCTTGTCGAAGAACGCGCTGTCGTACTCGTCGGCTTCGATCACGAAGAACGGCGTATCGCCCAAGCGCGCGGACACCGAAAAGTTTTGCGGCACGCCGCCGATCAGGAAACCCGGGCTCATGCCCGCGTGCTCCAGGACCCAGGCGAGCATGCTGCTGGTGGTGGTTTTGCCATGAGTGCCGGCGACAGCCAGGACCCAGCGACCTTGCAGCACATGATCCGCCAGCCATTGCGGACCGGAGACGTACGGCAGGCCTTTGTTCAGCACGTATTCGACGGCCGGGTTGCCGCGGGACATGGCGTTGCCGACCACCACCAGATCCGGCGCCGGATCGAGTTGGGCGGGATCGTAGCCTTGGGTCAACTCAATGCCCTGCGCCTCAAGCTGAGTGCTCATAGGCGGATAGACGTTGGCATCGGAGCCCGTCACGTGATGGCCCAGCTCTTTGGCCAGAACCGCCATCGAACCCATGAAAGTGCCGCAGATACCAAGAATATGAATGTGCATAGTCGACCTCGTAAACATGGCCGCAGGTTAGCGTAGGGTGGGGAAAATCGCACCTTGTGTTTAGACTGGCCGACGATGACTTCCCATTATGCTACTCGACAATCAGAATCGGCCCACGCTGTGCGGCAGCACAGTACGGCACGGGTTTCCTTGATAATACCGCCCTCACCTCCCGGATGACTGCTCGGAAACTGCTCATGAATAACAAGACGTCTCAAATCAGCATCACGCCTGGCTCAAGCACGAAAAAACTGTCCGCCGGGCAGCGGAAATTCAACGGACTTGTCAAAAAAATCGAAACACAGCGCCAGACGCTCCTGGCATGGGAAACCGCCACCCCTTTATATATTGAACGCTGGCGCGAGGAGTTCATTCCTCAGTTCCACACATTTAGTCAACGCTCGCTTGAGCTTGTGCATGTTCTGGATGAACTCAGCGAACGGATAAAACTCTCGAAAACCGATCGCCACACGTTGATTCAGGAGATTTGCGCCCAGACCTTGTCGTTGATCGATAGCTGCAACTACACCGATGAAGATAAAGCCACCTTAAAAGCGCTGTACAACAAGCACAGCGGTCGTGACTTCGATGCCGACGCGAGTGAAGACGACGAGTTATTGAAACAGGGATTGCAAGAGATCTTCGGCGTTGATCTGGGCGACGATATCGACACGTTATCTGCTGAGGAAATTGCGCAAAAAATGCACGAGCGCCTGTGGGCCGAGCAAACGGCGCAGCAGCAGCAAAGCACCGGCAAAAAAACCGCAAGCCACCTGCGCCAGGAAGCGGACGCCGCCCAAGCCAGCCAATCTGTGCGCGAAATTTATCGCAAGCTGGCCAGTGCCCTGCACCCCGATCGAGAAACAGACCCCGACGAGCGCGAACGCAAAACCGTGCTGATGCAACGAGTCAACCACGCCTATGGCGAACGGAACCTGCTTGATCTGCTGCAACTGCAATTGGAAATCGAGCACATCAGCGCAGACACCCTTGATGCACTTCCCGCTGATCGGCTTAAACATTACAACCAGGTATTGTCCGAGCAACTCGGAAAGCTGCAAAACGAAGTGTTCGAAATGGAGTTGGCGTTCAAACAGCAATTCCAGCTCGATCCGTTCGATGAAGTGACACCCAAGAACCTGGCTAGCAAGTACCAATATCAGCTCAACAGGCTGATCAACGACACAGAAGAGCTGAACGGCCTGCGCGAAGAACTGAAGGACCCCAACATCTTGAAAGCCTGGCTCAGGGCGCAAAGGGAATATCAGAAGAAGATGGACGCCATGGACCTTGAAGCGGACCTGTTCGATGAACAGTTCGACGAGTTCCCGGATTCGTTTTTCCGCTGAATATCGGTCATCGGGTTTGACTCAACTCCACGTTCCTTAACGAGCAATCCCATGCTTGCGCAACTTTCTATAAAGGGTGTTGCGGCTGACGCCCAATTGCTCGGCGGTGTGGGTCACGTGCCAGCGCTGTTCTTCCAGGGCATTAAGCAGCGCCAGCCGCTCGGCATCCTCCAGCGGATGCTCCGATGGCTGTTCAGGGGCAGCGACCGGTAGCAGCCGATCCTGACGAATCATCGTCGGCAAATCCTCCAACCCGATCCGCCCGCCGTCACACAGCGCCGCCAGCGTGCGCAGCACATTGCGCAATTGCCGCACGTTCCCCGGCCAGGCAAAACCCAGCAACGCCTGCCGTGCCAGCGCATCGATGAACACCGTTTCGCCGCCCGCCTCTTCGGCCAACAAAAAGTCGAGCAACTGGGACTTATCACTGCGATCACGCAATGCCGGTAAAGCAACTTCCAGCCCATTGAGCCGGTAATACAAATCTTCGCGGAAGCTGCCGTCCTGCACCCGCTCCAGCAAATTACGGTGAGTGGCGCTGATAATCCGCACATTGACCGATTCCGGCTCGCCGCCGATCGGCACCACCTGACGGTCTTCCAGCACCCTTAATAGCCGGGTCTGCAAGGCCAGGGGCATGTCGCCGATTTCATCGAGGAACAAGGTCCCGCCATCGGCCTGTTGCAACTTGCCGCGCATGCCTTCCTTGCGAGCACCGGTAAAGCTGCCGCCGCGATAGCCAAACAGTTCGCTCTCGATCAGGCTTTCGGGGATGGCGGCGCAGTTGAGCGCGACGAAGGCTTTATCTGCCCGCCGGCTGGCCTGGTGGACGGCTTTGGCAAACGCTTCTTTGCCGGATCCGGTTTCGCCGTTGATCAGTAGCGGTACGTCCCGTTCGAACACACGCAAGGATTTGCGGAAGTCTTCCTGCAACCCGGTGTCGCCCAGACAAATGCCCGCCAAGCGCGAAGGTTCGGCGATCACCGGGCTTTGCACCACCGGCACAGGAATGCTGCGCGGCTGCCCACGCAACACGGCAAACAGACTCCGCCCGTCGCGCGTGCGCAACGGCCAACTGGCGCTGGCATTGACGCTGGCGCGGCCGAGCAATTCATCCAGCGAGCAGTCGAAAAACGCCTCCACCGGTTTGCCCAGCAACCCACCGCGAATATGCCCCAGCAGGTTCAACGCACTTTGGTTGACCGCACTGATCCGCCCTTCCCCGTCAAACGCCAGCAACCCTTCGCTGAACAACCCGACGGATTCGGCCTGAAGGTGAAAACGCAGCAGCCATTGATTGTCGAAATAACGCAGGAAATAACAGCTCTCGATCATCTTCGCCGAAAGATTGACCAGGGCCATGGTGTGGAACTGACTTTGACGAGAGACCTCGTGGCGCGCCGAGGACACGTCGAGCACGGCCAGCAGTTCGCCGTGAGGGTCGAACACGGGGCTCGCCGAGCAGGTCAGCCCGGTGTGACGGCCGCGAAAGTGCTCGTCCTGATGGATAGTCAGCGACTGACGCTCCACCAGACAGGTGCCGATGCCATTCGTGCCTTCGCACGCTTCGCTCCAGTCAGCGCCGAGCCAGAGGCCGGCGCGTTCGAAAATCTTCCGTTCGGCCGGCGCGGTGACGCAATTGAGGATCACGCCGCGGGCGTCGGTCAGCAAGACCGCGTGGCCGGCACCGGAGAGTTGCTGATGAAGGCTGGTCATTTCGCTGCCGGCGATGTGCAGCACTTGCTGCAAGCGCTCGCGGCTTTCCAGTACGCGGCCATGCTCCAGCACCGTGGGTGCCATGGTCAGGGCCGGGTCGAGGTGATAATCCTCAAGACAACGCAGCCAGGAACGGGCAATCGACGGATCGCTGCCGGGACCGCGCAGGTGGGATTTCCCCTGAGTGACGGTCAGGACCTGCTGGGCATGGCGACTCAAATGGTTGTCGTGCATTTCTTATTGTTCTCCCCGGGGCTCGGCGACCCGTGCATGAGGTGACGCCCAGCATCCTCCAGCCATCGGAGCATTGCAATGCTGGCGAGACCGCCCCGTCGCACGTTGTGCCATAAGCAGTACAAAGTGTCATCCAGGCTGTACCGAAAGCGTCACAGGCAGCGTCCGCCTGTCCGGCAAAAACCACGCAAGGCCTTGATTTACCTGACCTGCAAGGCAGTGGCCCGACCTTTGCTCTACGCTTATAGCAAGCGCACATGCGCTCTCCCTTATAAGCACAAAAGCCAAGGAGAAATCACCATGCGTTACGCTCACCCCGGTACTGAAGGCGCTATCGTTTCGTTCAAGAGCAAATACGGTAACTACATCGGCGGCGAGTTCGTCGCGCCTGTTAAAGGTCAGTACTTCACCAATACCTCGCCAGTGAATGGCCAACCGATTGCCGAATTCCCGCGCTCCACGGCCGAAGACATCGACAAAGCCCTGGACGCTGCCCACGCCGCCGCCGATGCCTGGGGCGCCACGTCCGTCCAGGCTCGCTCGCTGGTGCTGCTGAAAATCGCCGACCGCATCGAACAGAACCTGGAAGTCCTGGCGATCACCGAGTCTTGGGACAACGGCAAAGCGGTGCGTGAAACCCTCAACGCCGACATCCCGCTGGCAGCCGACCACTTCCGCTACTACGCCGGTTGCATCCGCGCCCAGGAAGGCAGCGCCGCCGAGATCGATGGCAACACTGTGGCCTATCACATCCATGAACCATTGGGCGTGGTCGGGCAGATCATCCCGTGGAACTTCCCGATCCTGATGGCCGCCTGGAAACTCGCCCCGGCCCTGGCGGCCGGTAACTGCGTGGTGCTCAAGCCTGCCGAACAAACGCCACTGGGCATTACCGTGCTGATGGAGCTGATCGGCGACCTGCTGCCGCCGGGCGTGCTGAACGTGGTGCAAGGCTTCGGCAAAGAAGCCGGCGAAGCGCTGGCCACCAGCAAACGCATTGCCAAGATCGCCTTCACCGGCTCGACCCCGGTCGGCTCGCACATCATGAAATGCGCCGCCGAAAACATCATTCCGTGCACCGTGGAGCTGGGAGGCAAGTCGCCGAACATCTTCTTCGCCGACATCATGCAAGCCGAAGAAACCTTCATCGAAAAAGCCGCCGAAGGCCTGGTGCTGGCGTTCTTCAACCAGGGCGAAGTCTGCACCTGCCCATCCCGTGCATTGGTGCAAGAGTCGATCTACGACGACTTCATGAAAGTGGTCATGAAGAAAGTGCTGTCGATCAAACGTGGCGACCCGCTGGACACCGACACCATGGTCGGCGCCCAGGCGTCCGAGCAGCAATTCGACAAAATCCTTTCGTACCTGGAAATCGCCAAGGGCGAAGGCGCCGAGCTGCTGACCGGCGGCAAGGTGGAAAAACTCGAGGGCAACCTGGCGACCGGGTACTACATCCAGCCGACCCTGCTCAAGGGCACCAACAAAATGCGTGTGTTCCAGGAAGAAATCTTTGGCCCTGTGGTGAGCATCACCACCTTCAAGGACGAAGCCGAAGCCCTGGCCATCGCCAATGACACCGAGTTCGGTCTCGGTGCCGGCCTCTGGACCCGCGACATCAACCGCGCCTATCGCATGGGCCGCGCCATCAAGGCCGGTCGTGTGTGGACCAACTGCTACCACCTGTACCCGGCGCACGCCGCGTTTGGCGGTTACAAAAAATCCGGCGTCGGTCGTGAAACCCACAAAATGATGCTCGATCACTATCAGCAGACCAAAAACCTGCTGGTGAGCTACGACATCAATCCGTTGGGCTTCTTCTAAACCGTCTGTCGCAGGCAAGCCACTCTCCTTGTGAGAGTGAGCTTGCTTGCACATCGGGCCTTCGCGCCAACCCGGCAATCACGCCGGTCAAAAACAATAAGAACAGGTGAACCCTATGCCTAGCGATCAAGCCAGCGTGCAGCCGGCTACCTCCTCGGTCGACTTTGAAAAAGTCGGCTCCGACTACTTCCAGCAACGGGAACTGAAAAAAGGTGCGGCAGGCTGGGTCCTGCTGGTGGGTCTGGGCGTGGCCTACGTCATCTCGGGCGATTACGCAGGATGGAACTTCGGACTGGCCCAGGGTGGCTGGGGCGGCATGTTTATCGCCACGTTGCTGATGGCGACCATGTACCTGTGTATGTGCTTTTCCTTGGCGGAACTGTCGTCCATGATCCCTACCGCCGGTGGCGGCTACGGTTTTGCCCGAAGCGCATTTGGGCCGTGGGGCGGGTTTCTGACCGGGACCGCGATCCTGATCGAATACGCCATTGCCCCGGCGGCGATCGCGGTGTTTATCGGCGCCTATTGCGAATCACTGTTCGGCATCGGCGGCTGGATGATTTACCTGGCGTTCTACATCATCTTTATCGCCATTCACATTTTCGGGGTCGGCGAAGCCCTGAAATTGATGTTCGTCATCACCGCCGTCGCCGCCCTGGCACTGGGTGTATTTTTGGTGGCGATGGTGCCGCACTTCAACGTCGCCAATCTGCTCGACATCCCGGTGACCGAGGCCAAGGGCGCCAGCAGCTTCCTGCCGTTCGGCTACGTCGGCGTGTGGGCGGCCATTCCTTACGCGATCTGGTTCTTCCTGGCCGTTGAAGGTGTGCCACTGGCGGCAGAGGAAACCAAAAACCCGAAACGCGACCTGCCACGCGGGTTGATTGGCGCAATGCTGGTGCTGGTGACCTTTGCCCTGCTTATTCTGGTCATCGGCCCTGGCGGTGCGGGCGCCAATGCGTTGATGACCTCGGGTAACCCGTTGGTCGAAGCGCTGAGCAAAGCCTATGGTGGCTCGACCTGGATGGGCCACTTCGTCAATCTGGTGGGCCTCGCGGGTCTGATCGCCAGTTTCTTCTCGATCATCTACGCCTACTCGCGGCAGATCTTTGCGCTGTCCCGCGCCGGCTACCTGCCGCGCAAACTGTCAGAAACCAACAAGAGCAAGGCTCCCGTATTGGCACTGATTATTCCCGGCATCATCGGATTCGGCTTGTCGCTGACCGGTCAGGGTGACTTGCTGATTCTGGTGGCAGTGTTCGGCGCGACCATTTCCTACGTCTTGATGATGGCGGCGCACATCACACTGCGTATTCGGCGCCCCAAAATGGACCGGCCATATCGCACGCCGGGCGGTATCTTCACCTCGGGTGTCGCGCTGGTGCTGGCTTGCATCGCCGTGGTGGCGGGTTTTCTGGTGGACCCGCGTGTAGTGATTGGCGCTGCGATCATCTATGGAGTGTTAATTGCTTACTTTGCCTTCTACAGTCGGCATCACTTGGTAGCAGGCACGCCCGAAGAAGAATTCGCGGCCATTCAGAACGCTGAAAAAGCCCTGCACTAACGGCCAGAAATCACGGCGCAGCCCTGTCTGCGCCGTCACGGAGAATCTGTATGGCTAGTTTTGCTCACACTGTCGGTGGCCTGACTTATCGCTTCGAAAGCCTCAAGGAGGTGATGGCCAAGGCCAGTCCGGCACGCTCAGGGGATTTCCTGGCTGGCGTCGCGGCACTTAACGATGGCGAACGCGTGGCTGCGCAAATGGCCCTGGCTGACATTCCGCTGACTCACTTCCTGCTGGAAGTACTCATTCCTTACGAGGCCGATGAAGTCACCCGACTGATCATCGACACTCACGACAAACACGCTTTCGCAGTTGTCAGCCACCTTACCGTCGGCGGTTTCCGTGACTGGCTACTGAGCGATGCGGCCGACGAACAGAGCCTGCGCGCCCTGGCGCCCGGCCTGACCCCGGAGATGGTCGCCGCCGTGTCGAAGATCATGCGCGTGCAGGATCTGGTGCTGGTGGCGCAAAAAATCCGCGTGGTCACGAAATTCCGCGGCACGATGGGTTTGCGCGGGCGGTTATCCACACGCCTGCAACCCAACCACCCCACCGACGAACCGGCCGGCATTGCGGCGAGCATTCTCGACGGTCTGCTGTACGGCAATGGTGACGCGATGATCGGGATCAACCCGGCCACCGACAGCATCGCGTCGATCTGCGCCATGCTGGAAATGCTCGACGCGATCATCCAGCGCTACGAAATTCCTACACAAGCTTGCGTTTTAACCCACGTCACCACGTCCATCGAAGCGATCAATCGCGGTGTTCCGCTGGACCTGGTGTTCCAGTCGATCGCAGGCACCGAAGCGGCCAACGCCAGTTTCGGCATCAACTTGAATGTCCTGCAGGAAGGTTATGATGCCGGCCTGAGCCTGAATCGCGGCACCCTGGGCCAGAATCTGATGTATTTCGAGACCGGCCAAGGCAGCGCCCTGTCAGCCAACGCCCACCACGGCATCGATCAACAAACCTGCGAAACCCGAGCCTACGCCGTGGCGCGCCATTTCAAACCGTTCCTGGTCAACACCGTCGTAGGATTCATCGGCCCGGAATACCTCTACAACGGGAAACAGATCATCCGCGCCGGCCTCGAAGACCACTTCTGCGGCAAGCTCCTGGGCGTGCCCATGGGTTGCGATATCTGTTACACCAACCACGCCGAAGCCGACCAGGACGACATGGACACCCTGCTGACCCTGCTGGGCGTAGCCGGGATCAATTTCATCATGGGCATCCCCGGCTCCGATGACATCATGCTCAACTACCAGACCACCTCGTTCCACGACGCCCTTTACGCCCGCCAGACGCTGGGCCTGAAACCGGCGCCGGAGTTCGAACAATGGCTGGCGAAAATGGGCATCCTTACTCAGGTGGACGGAAAGATTCACTTCGGCGACAGCCTGCCTCCAGCCTTCCGCCAAGCGATGGCGCAACTGGGATGAGTGTTGAAATGGATAAACCACCTGTTGATCCAGAGAATCCGTTGCTGGAACTGCGTCGCCTGACCCCGGCGCGGATTGCACTGGGCCGCACCGGCACCAGCATGCCGACGAGTGCGCAACTGGATTTCCAGTACGCCCACGCACAGGCCCGGGACGCGGTGCACCTGCCATTCGACCATGCCGGGCTCAGCTCCCAATTGGCCGAAGCCGGGCGCGAGAGTTTGCTGCTGCACAGTGCAGCCCCGAACCGGGACAGTTACTTGCAGCGCCCCGATCTGGGGCGAAAGTTGAGCGATGACTCGGCCCGAACCCTGCGCGAATACGCGCGGGCCAAACCTGGCGGGGTGGACTTGGTGATCGTGGTCGCCGATGGCTTGTCAGCGCTGGCCGTTCATCGCCATACCTTGCCGTTTCTGGCGCGGATGCAAGAGCAGATTGAAGCTGAAGGCTGGTCCGTGTCGCCTGTGGTGTTGGTGGAGCAAGGCCGGGTCGCCGTGGCTGACGAGATTGGCGAGCTGCTCGGCGCGAAAATGGTGGTGATCCTGATCGGTGAACGCCCTGGCCTTAGTTCGCCGGACAGTCTGGGTTTATATTTCACCTACAATCCAAAGGTCGGGCTGACAGATGCCTACCGCAACTGCATCTCCAATGTCCGGCTCGAGGGCCTGAGCTACGGAATGGCGGCACACCGCTTGTTGTACCTGATGCGCGAGGCTTGCCGTCGGCAGTTATCGGGGGTCAATCTGAAGGACGAAGCCCAGGTTCATACGCTGGAGTCGGACGCCGGTGCGGACATGAAAGGTAATTTCCTACTGAGCCCGCCGAATACCTGAACCGTTTCCGCATTGCGTTTCTGTTCCGATTTCAGGCAGGATCGAAGCACGGCTGCCCGAGTGAAGAACCGTTCGCCGTCAGAGCACGTGAAGACAGCCACTTGAAGACGAGACTTATCAATGCGGATTATCCAAGCGACCCTCGAACACCTGGACCTGCTGACCCCGTTGTTCGTCAAATATCGCGAGTTTTATGGCTCACTGGCCTATCCGGACTCCTCCCGGGCGTTCCTTGAAAAACGCCTGCGACGCAAGGAATCGGTGATTTACCTGGCGCTGGCCGATGGCAACGACAAACTGATGGGTTTCTGTCAGTTGTACCCGAGCTTTTCGTCCCTTTCGCTCAAACGTGTGTGGATTCTCAACGACATCTATGTCGCCGAAGACGCCCGCCGGCAGTTAGTCGCAGACAACCTTATGCGCACCGCGAAAAAAATGGCCAAGGAAACCAATGCCGTGCGCATGCGCGTATCCACCAGCAGCGACAACGAAATCGCGCAGAAAACCTATGAGTCCATCGGGTTCAAGGAAGATACCGAGTTCAAGAACTACGTGTTGCCGATCAGCGACGAGCTTTGATGCTTGCCAGCTTCTGTGATGAGGGATCGTGCGCCCTCATCACAGAAGGGTTATTTATTGTCACCAGACTTCCGATCGCGCCATAGACATCCCCCGCTACAATCTCGACGCGCGCTTCACCACTCAGCCCGTATAATGCCGGCCTTTTCGGCTTGTAAGAAAAACTACACTCATCTGTAGGCTTTCGCGAAGTCATCCGCACAGGCCTGCTGAGTCTGGCCGTCACCACAGGTGCTCTCCATGGATTTCAACCCGATCGACCTTATCCTGCATCTCGATGTTTACCTCGACTTGCTGGTGAACAACTACGGGCCATGGATCTACGCCATCCTGTTTCTGGTGATCTTCTGCGAAACCGGTCTGGTGGTAATGCCGTTCCTGCCGGGCGACTCCCTGCTGTTCATCGCGGGCGCCGTGGCGGCCGGCGGCGGCATGGACCCGGTGTTGCTGGGTGGCCTGCTGATGCTGGCGGCGATCCTCGGCGACAGCACCAACTACGTCATCGGCCGAACCGCGGGCGAACGCTTGTTCAGCAACCCGAACTCGAAAATCTTCCGCCGCGACTACCTGCAACAGACCCACGACTTCTATGACAAGCACGGCGGCAAGACCGTGACCCTGGCTCGTTTCCTGCCGATCATCCGCACGTTTGCACCGTTCGTCGCCGGTGTCGCCAAAATGCCTTACCTCCGGTTCTTTGCCTTCAGCGTCCTCGGCACCATTTTGTGGGTCGGCGGCCTGGTGACTCTCGGTTACTTCTTCGGCAACGTACCGTTCATCAAGTCCAATCTTTCGCTGCTGGTAGTGGGCATCATCCTGCTGTCGCTGGTGCCGATGATCATCGGCGTGGTCCGCAGCCGCTTCGGCAACTCCGCGTCCAAAGCCCAATCGCGCTGACTCGCGATGTGGTCCCTGAGCGCCTGGCGTCGCCGGCGCATCCTGACCAGACACCCGGTTGCCGACGACCTGTGGCAACGGGTGCGCCAGCACTTGAGTTTTCTCGATGGCCTCAGCGCCGCCGAAGATCAATGGCTGCGCGAAGCCTGCGTGCTGTTCCTGGAAGATAAACACCTGACCGCCCTGCCCGGCGTCGAACTCCACCAGGAGCAACGGTTGCTGCTCGCCGCTCAAGCGCAATTGCCACTGTTGCATCTCGGCGATCTGAACTGGTACCAGGGTTTCCACGAAATCGTCCTCTACCCCGACGATTTCCTCAGCCCTCAACGGCATCGCGATGCCAGCGGCGTCGAACACGAGTGGGATGGCGAACACAGCGGCGAAGCCTGGCAGCAAGGCCCGATCATCCTCGCTTGGCCCGGCGTGATGGCCAGTGGCGGCTGGGAAGGCTACAACCTGGTCATCCACGAACTCGCGCACAAACTCGACATGCTCAACGGCGACGCCAACGGCTTGCCACCGCTGCACCCCGACATGCGGGTCAGCGAGTGGGCCAAGGTCATGCAGCACGCCTACGATGACCTCAACCGGCACCTTGACCGCAATCCGGACGCCGAAACGGCCATCGACCCGTACGCGGCGGAAAACCCCGCCGAGTTCTTCGCGGTCACCAGCGAATACTTCTTCAGTGCCCCGGATTTGCTGCACGAGGCGTATCCTCAGGTCTATGAGCAGTTGAAGCTGTTTTACCGCCAGGACCCGCTGGCCCGGTTGCGGCAACTTCTGGCCGAAGACCCGGTCTATCAGGCACACGACTAGTGCCCAGCCTCACCGATACGTTGCTCTTTTGACGAGTGGCCGTTGTGGTCAGGCAAGGCGCCGCGACGAGTCATAGCTGGCTATGGCGAGGAGCGGCAACGCAGCATGACCGCAACGGACGCCGTCAAAAAGCAACAGTATCGGTGAGGCTGGGCACTAGGGTCTCTACGACCTCTGGTACGTGGCGTCGGCGCAGGAATATGCCTATAATCGCCGCCACTTTTTGGTCAATCCGGCCAAGTGTTTTTGGTCAACTAACGGGGGCACCGCCCAATGAGCTACAGCAAGATTCCGGCTGGCAAAGACCTGCCGAACGACATCTACGTCGCGATCGAGATTCCGGCCAACCACGCGCCGATCAAATACGAAATCGACAAAGACAGCGATTGCCTGTTCGTTGACCGTTTCATGGCCACCCCGATGTTCTACCCGGCCAACTACGGTTTCATCCCGAACACCCTGGCCGACGACGGTGACCCCCTCGACGTGCTGGTCGTGACCCCTTACCCGGTTGCGCCAGGCTCGGTCATCCGCGCTCGTCCAGTCGGCATCCTGCACATGACCGACGACGGCGGCGGCGATGCCAAAGTCATCGCAGTCCCACACGACAAGCTGTCCCAGCTGTACGTCGACGTGAAGGAATACACCGATCTGCCTCCGCTGCTGCTGGAACAGATCAAGCACTTCTTCGAGAACTACAAAGACCTCGAAAAAGGCAAATGGGTGAAGATCGAAGGTTGGGGCGACGCAGAAGCCGCTCGCACCGAGATCATGAAGTCGGTTGCTGCCTATAAAGGCTGAGACGCCATTGGCCTCGCGCCTGTGACGACTTGAAGAAAACCCCGGTTGATCCGGGGTTTTTTGTGGGCGTTCATAAAGTGGCTTTTAAACGCCGCGTTTACCAAGCGACCACTTCAGTTTTTTATTGTTTAATTTGTTCCAAATACGTCTTACATCCGGTCGTAAATTTCCCTCGAAATTTGAACGGTTCGTTTATTCAAAGCCCGGCCCAGCGCCCGTAGACTCGTGTTTATGAAAAAGAACACTAGCGGCCCACGGTTTAAGACGCTCCTCGAAGAAGCGAAAATAACGACGACAGGATTTGCCGCTTTCTTCGACACGGAGCCGCAAAATATCCATAACTGGTACACCCGCGGTGTGCCCGCCTACCGCATGGAAGAGGTTTCCAGACTACTGTCGGTAAACAGCGACTGGCTCAAGACCGGCGAAGGTCCACAAAGCTCAAAACACCTGCGCCTGCTCGACGAGTCAGGCAACACCTTCGACGCCCAGGCCATCCGCGGCATCTACACGGTGGTCGAACCTACCGATGTCGAGTTGCCCGTTTACAAAGAAATGCCCATCGCCCCGGGGTCCTACAAAACCCACGTCATCGAAGACCCCGGCCAATTCATCCGCCTACCCAAAAGCCACCTCGACTCCCTGGAAATCAACCATGCGGATGTGTTCTGCGTCCACATGCTCGGCAACGGCATGGGAGCCAGGATTGAGGACGGCTCCACACTCGCCATCGACCGTGGACTGACCAAGGTGATTGACGGCGAAATCTACGCCATCGAGCACGACGGAATGCTGCGAATCAAATACCTGCACCGGATGCCTGGCAATGCGCTGCGGTTGCGCAGCTACAACAAAGCCGAGCACCCGGACGAGATCTTCAATGCCGAGCAGATTGAGAAGCAAAACATCAGGGTGATGGGGTGGGTGTTTTGGTGGTCGACACTGAATAAACGACGGCCGGCGGTGCCGTTTCTGTAATACCTGAGTGCATTTTCAAGAGTAAGCCCACTCCCACAGGCATCACACAATCCCTGTGGGAGCGGGCTTGCCCGCGAAAGCGATGGCTCGTTCACCCAAAAAATCCGGGTGGATTACCTGATCCCGAGCCCCCGACAGCTCTAAGACGCACACCACGCTGGGAATCCCCAAAAAAAATCAGTATGCTGCGCCCCACATTTGCGCATCACCCCGCCCCGCGGCTCTGATCGCACCGACAAGGGAGATGATTTTCTCGCCGAGTCCCACAGCCGGACGCAAGATCCGGGTGTACGTTTTGAAGGCTGGCGCGGTTTACCAAAAATGAACCAAGCCAGTCCCCGAGAAGCCGGCCACAAGCCGGCTTTTTAATGTCTGTCGAAAAGCTTCTGATCTGGTGTCAGCAGTGCTGACACTCTTCTTTCATTAGGCGACAGAGACCTAAAAGTAAGCAGCTTCGCCTTCTCCTGAAGGAAACTTCCTTGAAAGCCCAACCTGCTTGCGCCTTATAAATGCGCTGGCTAATCTCCGACCGTCACTGCCAAATCAGTAATGGATTTAGCAGCTCACCGTTTGATTCGGTGCAGATGCTCCTATTCGCTCGGCACTTTTTATGGCCTCGTCTTTCTATGACCTCTACACCGAGATGGCGGCAACGCGGCGAAGGCCGCGCCGAAAAAGCCAAAAGGGAAAAAAGCATGAGCGACACCCCCGCTAGCCTGAGCATGCCGCCCGAAGGCTATGGAGATTGGCTGGCCGACCTCAAAGGCCGCATCCATAACGCCCAGCAGCGCGCCACTCTGGCGGTGAACCGCGAACTGGTGCTGCTCTACTGGCAGATCGGTCAGGAAATTTTGTCCCAGCAAGCACAACAGGGTTGGGGAACCAAGGTGATCGACCGCCTGGCTCAGGATTTGCGTGCGGCTTTTCCGGATATGAAAGGGTTTTCCCCACGCAACCTCAAGTACATGCGCGCCTTTGCCCAAGCGTGGCCGGACGCAAAATTTGTGCAAGAGGTGCTTGCACAATTGCCTTGGTATCACCAGTTAGCGTTGCTGGACAAATTGCCCAGCCCGGAAACTCGCTGCTGGTATGCCGCCCAAGCCATCGAGCACAACTGGTCGCGCAACATTCTGGTAATGCAGATTGAGACCCATCTGCTGGAGCGAAGCGGCAATGCAATCAGTAACTTTGATAATCACCTGCCCAAGCCCCAGTCCGACCTGGCCCGCGAATCACTGAAAGACCCGTACCGTTTCGACTTTCTCGGCCTGACTATTGATGCCCAGGAACGCGAGATCGAAAACGCTCTGGTCAAGCATGTCACCGAGTTCTTACTGGAGCTGGGTGCAGGCTTTGCCTTCGTCGGCAAGCAAGTGTTGCTGGATGTAAGCGGTGACGAGTTCTTCATCGACCTGCTGTTTTATCACCTCAAGCTACGTTGCTATGTGGTAATCGAACTGAAGTCTGGGAAGTTCAAGCCCGAGCATTTGGGTCAGCTGAGTTTTTATCTCACCGCAGTCGATGCCCAACTCAAGTACCCGCAGGACGGCCCGACCATCGGCCTTCTGCTATGCAAGAGCAAGAATAAGGTTGTGGCCGAATACGCCCTGCGTGATAACGCCCGCCCCATCGGTGTTGCCGAATACCAATTAGTGGAATTCTTGCCGGCAGAACTGCAAACCAGCCTGCCCAGCATTGAACAGATCGAGCGCGAGCTGGCAAGTTATGACGCATTCATGGAGGACGACTCGCAATGACTGAACAGATCTGTAACCCCCATTAATAGACTGACAAGTGAGGGCGGACGGGGAGCTGTATGGCGCGGAGGATCAGGAGCGCAACCGGGTGAAAATGCTGCGGTCGCTGTCTCTGAGACTCACGGATAACTAAACCCCTTAACCAACGTCAACTCCCCTACCGCCCGCATCGGCACCAGAAAAGTCTCCATCCTCTCATTCGGCGTCCCCTCCTCCGTAATCACCGTCACCTGCGCTGTCGTCAGCGGCTGAACCGCATCCTCCTGCCCCTCCTCATCACTCCGATACCCGCCCCCGAAGTAATTCACGTAAACCAGATACTGCCCTTTGATCGGCGCCGGCATGGCAAAAATTTCCGGGCCGTAGCCGGTCGTCACGTCCACATCCAGCGCCGCGCCATTGGGCACAACCCGATCGCCATACCAGATGTGCGCACCGTCGGGCGTGATGAGGTGCAAGTCCAGATCCGTCCCATCACTGTCCCAGGCCAGCAGCACTCGCAACTTGGCAGGCGTAGCGCCGCCACTGGCATTGAGAAACTGCGTCCGATGCCGCTGCTGCCCATCGGGGCTACGAACTTCAACGCTGTTGCTGCCATTGGGAAACGAGAACGGCCGATCAAAGCGCCCAGCCGGATCAATCTTCAGCGGCATGCTGACGCCGTTAACGATCAACCGACCAGGCTCACTCGACTTGGGCATGGCTTTGATCTGCCCCGTGATACGCGCAGTGTTGGCCTGTCCCACCGGCGTATTCACCGACGACGCCGGGTAGTTAACGGTCTGACGAAAGCTTTCACCTTCACCTTCGGACGCGCCAGTGCGCCAACCACCAACAGGCGTATCAAGTTTCACACCGCTTTCAGCCGCAAACACCGTCGGCAATACGCAAAAAGTACAAAGGAACAGGAAGACCTGTGGATAACGGAGTTTCATGGCCTATTCCAGCAAGAGGTGGCGGGCGAGCCCTTCGATGTAGGTTTCATCCTGGCCGTTGGGGTGTGCTTCGAAGGCCAGGTGCAGGTATTCGTGGGTCAGGTCGAGGCGATCCTGCAGCGACAGCACGCCACGCACGTACATGCGTTGGCGTTCGCGGTCGACATAGGGGCGGCCGAAGGCCAGGCGGCAGACGGCGAAGGTGCTGACGTCGTTGTAGCCGACCTCGCTTTCCAACCGCGGACGCCAGCCTCGGCGTTGCTTTTGTAGCCAGTCCTGGGCGGCGGGCAGTGCTTCGCAGGAGGCGACGGGGTTGTCCCAGCGGCTGAGGCTCGCGCGCGGGTAGGCGTGGAGCAGGATGGCGTCGTAGCGCTGGCCGGCGTTGGCTTGCTCGACGGCGTGCTGCCAGGACAGTTTGTCCGGGCCGGGTTGGTCGGAGTGATAGGTGACGGTACTGCCGGCGAGGACCAGGTCGCTGGTCCAGGCGGCAATGTTGCGTGATTCGGGGGTGGCCGGGCGTGGGGCGACGCGTTGGCGGCTGCTGCTGTCGTCGATGCTCAGGCAGTCGCCGTTGCGGGTGGCGTTTTGCAGCAGGTAGGTGCGGATGGCGACGGCCAGGGCTTTGGCGGCTTCGGCCGGTTCGGGTTTGGCTTCCCGTTGCAGGACGCGGGCGACGTATTCTTCGCGGTCCAGGCGGGCGACCAGTTTTTCACCCACCAAAAACAGCTCACCCTCACTGTGGATATCCAGCTGATTGCCGTTGGCGAAATCAACGCGATAGTCGCCCTGCAAAGGCCCGGAAGAAACAACCCGATCCCCCGCAAGCACTTGCCCGATCGGATAACGCGAAAACAGACCGACCTCGACACATCGACCCGCATCTGAGGGCCAATCCACGGGCAACACCGAAGCCAACGCAGCGCCATAATGACGAAGCACCATCTGACTGGTCCCCCGTCCGCCCGCCCAGATCGGCGTGCCGTCCGTCATCCAACCGGCAAACCCACCCTGACGCGACGACGGATCCTGATCGCCCAACCAGCTCCAGGTTTTCACCCGCAGTCGGCCACCGAGTTCGCCGACGACATTGCCGTCAGCCGCATTGAGCACCACATCGAGTAACACCCGCCGCGCCTGATCCTGCGCCGGCATCACCGCCAGCACCTTCAGCAGTTCCGCCACCGACACCCGCGTAGAAGGCTGCAACGAAGGCAAGTTCAGCAACCACTCCGGCGCCTGCCGCGCCTGCCAATACTGCCGCCATCCAGCATTGGAAATACCCAACCGCGCAGGCTCAAAGTACAAGCCGCACGACTTCACCAACGCCTGATCGCGCTCAATCTTGCCGCCAGCGGTGCAGCAATAAACTTCCTCTTTCGACTGCCCTCGACACTCATACGCTGGTTCACGGGCGCCGGTATCCACTAGCCAACCGTAAACGAACAACTTCCACAGACTGCCCAATGGCGTCTGCAAATCCGAAGGTAACGGCTCACGCGAAATCACCCGAGTCGGGCTCAACGAAATCAATTCACCCTTGAAGCCCAGGCGCAGCGGCTCGTCCTGCGCTGTCGCCAACGCAGGAATCAAACACAGCAGCCACCAGACCAGCGGTCGGGTCATGTCAGTTGACCGTGACCTGGCCGAGGGCCGGTTTCTGTTCCTGAGCTTGATGTTGCGGCGCGTAGACCTGAGTGAAACGCACCGGCGGCAGGTTGAACTGGCCTTTCTGCGAGAAGCGCACCAGGTGGCGCAGACGCAGTTCGCCGCTCAAGGCATCGACTGGAATCGCATAGGCCATCTGTCCCGGCTCGAAACGCGCTTTCTCCAGCGCGGTCGGTTCAGTGCCCGCGTTGCCCATGAGCTTGATGCCCCAGGTCGTACGTTCGACATCGGCACCCGGCGGCAACGGTACCTCGATCATCCCGTAGCGCAGCGGTTTCGCGGCTTTGCTGGTGATGATCACTTCGTCCAGGTACAGACTGTCGCTGGACAACGGCTTGGTGCCAACCGCTTCCAGTTTGAAGGTGAACGCTTCGTCACCCGGCACCAGACGCGACAGGCGTCGAGTGACGGTCACAGCCATTGGATCAACCGGCGGCTGCTTAGTCTGGAAACTCAGCGCGGCGCGCAACGGACGTTCCTGTGTCCCGGTCAGCGTCAACACGGCCGGCACAGGCGAGGCACCCTGCCACGTCCAATACATCTCGCCGGTAGCACCGTGTTCTTTCTTCCAACCTTCACCCGGTGCCAGTGCAATCGTCGGCGATGCTTGCTCGATGCTGCGTTGCAACCCTGTCAGCGCCAACGCGCGTTCCAGAGTCGATTGCTGTGGCAGCAAACGTTGCAACAACGCTTGCGCGGGAGCCTGATCGAAGGCTTGCAGCGACAGGTTCAAGGCTTCGGCAAATGGCTGAGAACTGACGGCCAGACGCTGTTGCGCATCCGGCAGTTGACGATTGAATGCGTCGGACAAAGCCACCTTCGACTGACGCGCCAGCGATGCCGTCAGCGAACGAGCGGACGCCAATCCCAGCGCCGAATCCGGATCGCTCATGACAAGGCTGTCCTCGCCATCCTCCATCAGGTTCGCCGCATTCCCCTCGCCCGCTTTCGCCAGGTCATCCATCAACCCACTGAGCAACGTGTTGACCGGCAATTGCATCTGCTTGGCGAACGACAGGATCAACGCCCGCTGCAACAACGGTGTGTTTTTCGCCTGTTTCGAATAGACCTCCAGCACCCGCTGCCAATGCTCCGGCGGCAGACTCAGTTCCAGCGCTTTGCTGGCGTGCCAGTCGGCGTAATAGGCGTAGGCAGTGAGGAACGCATCCGGCTCGCCGTCCATGCCCCACCAAGTGAAGCTCGCCGACGGCCCGGCCATTTGCACCAGGCGCAGACGGCTGTTTTGCATGATCAGGCGCAAGCGATCGCGGATTTGCGGGTTCGACGACAAGGTCGGATACGCGATGCTCAGTGGCAGCAAGCGGCTGGCTGTCTGCTCAACGCCGCCATACGGATAGCTCAGCAGATCATCGAGTGCCGAACGGAACAGCGCTTGCGGACTGTCATCCAGACGCAGGCGAATATCGCTGGCGTCTGCCGGCAAGGTCAGCGGCGTGTCACCGCTGGCCACGTCCAGGCTTTGGCTTTGCGTTACTTGCCAACCTTCGCCGGTCGCGGTCAGGCGCACGGCCAGGGCATCGGCGGTTTTGCCGTCCTGCACCAGCTCGGAGGTCCACTCGCCCGAGGCCAGCGCGAACGCTGGCAGCGCGATGTAATTGATGCCGTTATTCAGCGTCACCGGCACGCGCTGTTCGGCGCCGCCGTAATGAATCACCAGCTCAGCCTTGACCGGTTTTTCGGCCTGGCTGAAGGCAAACACACCGAGGTCCGGTTTGTCGCCATTGCGGAATTTGGTCGGGCCGCTCCACTTCAGGTACAGCGGTTTTTCCGAGCGCACGAATTGCTTCTTCTGCCCAACCTGACCGTCATCAGCAATGGCCCGCGCAGTGATGCGCCAGCGGGTCAGCGAGTCCGGCATTTTGAAGGTGAAGCGGGTTTTGCCGTTGGCGTCGGTGATCAATTCCGGCTGCCACGCTGCGGTGTCGACGTCTTCACGACGCGGCCGCTCCAGCACTTTCACCCCCCGCTCGCTACGGTTGGCTTTACCCGGTGCGCCAGGGCTGCCCGGCAACGCAACGTCGTAGCTGATGAACGACAGACTGGCGCTGGTGCGCACGTTGTTGCGGCGCGGGTGGTAGAAGAACTGGTCGATAGTCGGTGCGACTTCCGGTTGCAGCGCGTAGACCATTTCATCCACCACACTGACCGTCAGGTGCGCCGGGATCGGCTTGCCGGCGAACTGCGTGGTCAGGTCGACCGACACGGTATCGCCCGGCTGATACGCCTCTTTATCGGTGGCGATGGCCACGTCGATCTGTGGCGCAATCACCTTGATACCCGCGTTCTGAAAGCTGTACTGACCGCCCTTGGTGTACAGAACCGAGAAGGTCAGGTTCGGCGCGAAATTATCCTTTACCGAAATGCGCGCGCGGTATTGGGTGTCGCTGAGTTTTTCCATCTTCAGCCAGTCGCCGCCCTTGGACAGCAACGCCGTGGCCTCGACCTTGTCGCGTTCCAGCGACAGCAGTGCATCGCTGACTGGCTCAGGGAAAGTGATCAGCGCAAGGGCTTCGTCGCCCGCCTTGTACTCGGGTTTATCGAGGACGATTTCTACGGTGCCTGGCACGGCTTTGACGCCGTCACCGGTCACCGAATGGCCGGTCGCACCGACCACGCGGCCATGCTCATCCTTCAGCGTCAGGTTGTAGGTACCCGGACGGTCGAAGGCCAATGTGAAGCCTTTATCGCTTGCAGCCAGTTTGCCTTCGCCAGTGGTCTGGTCTTCCAGACGTATCCAGCTGTAGCTGCTCGGCGTCACCGCTTTGCTCTGCTCGCTGCCACCCTCATTCAGATAGCTGAAAGCAACCTTGTCGCCCACCGCACTGAACCGCTGCGGCGCGCTCAAACGGAAACTCGCGGCACCGCGGTCGATCAGGATTTCCTTGGTAGTCTTGACCCGATACGCCGCGCCATCGCTGGCGAACACGGTGAGCATGTAGCGGCTCGGTTTCTCGGCGGCCGGCAGGTCGAGGCTCGCGTTGCCCTTGGCGTCAGTGGTCAGTTCGGTGCTGGTCAGTTCCACCGGGAACTGCCCGAGGTATTGCAGCTCGTTGTCGACCATCGACAGTTGCTGGGCGCGCAGGCTCAGGGTCAACTTGGCATCGGCCACCGGTTTGCCATCCGGGTACAGCAGCACCAGGCTGCCTTTCACCGGTTCGCCAGTGCGGTAATCCTGCTTGGCCAGGTTCAGCGAGATTTCGAAGTGCGGCTTGATGTATTCGGCAACACGGAAAGCGCTGCTGTAGGCCTGATCCTTGTAGCTGAAACGCAGTTCATAACCGCCCGCCACCGCGTTGTCCGGCAACTGGAACCGGCCTTGGGTGCCGGCCTTGGAATCGAGTTTCAGCGCCAGCGATTGCAGCGCGGTGCCCGTGGCGTCGAGCACAGTCACGTTGACATCAGCAGCGGTCGGCAACACCGAATCGCGCGCGTTCTTGAACTCGCGGCCGACGATTTTCAGCGACACCCAATCCCCCGGCCGATACAGCGGCCGGTCGGTGAAGGCATAGAGTTTGGTGTCGTAGATTTCGCTGTCGTAATAGAAGTTCTCGGAGACAAATACCCCGCCCTCTTCGTCCTCGCCGATCACGAACGAACGCTCGGGGCTTACGTGTTTCAGGCGCAGCAAACCATCAGCATCCGTGGCGCCGCTACTCATCACGCCGAGGCCATCGGTCCACAGCACATTCACTTTTGGCACCGAACTGCCTTCGTGTTTGCGCGCAGCCCAGACCACCAGTTCATCACCGGCAATCTTGCTCACGGCCACGGTGTTGGAGACGAAGACCATGGTGGTCGCGCGGTACTTGCCGATCAGCGCTTCCACCAGATACAGGCCGGGTTTCAAGTTGCCCAACGGGATGTACACGTTGCCCGGCGCGACGCTGACGAATTCGCTGGAAGAACCGGCGAGATTCACACCGGTAGGCGGCTGGATCGGCTTGGCTTGCCACAGCGGATAACGGAACTGGCTGACCACTGGCAGGCCAGGAATCAGTGCGAATTGCGGCTGTGCGTCGTAAGGCGTTGGCGCGGCAATCGCGGTGCCCATCTTCAGCTCTGGCACTTCCTCGGTGACTTGTTTACGCGACTCGTAGGAAAACGCCCGCTGCATCACCCGACGGGATTTGCGGTACCAGTTGTCCCACAGGTACGCGAGGGTGTTCGACAGACCTTCGCCCTTGAACTGGCCGTCGCTGACCACACGGTGCAGGTTCTTCTGGCGCTTGAGGAAATCCAGCGGCTTGTCGATGCGGTACACACGGATGTCCGCGCCACCGTAAGGCTCCATGCGGAACCGGCGATAGTCGCGGCCCGGCGCTTCGAGGCGCACCATCGCCTGTTCATCGCTGGCGAAACTGCTGTCGGCCAGCAGAAAAAAGCTTTCACCGGCCACTGGCGTGTAGCCGCTCGGCTCGACGGTGTCTTCGGCGTTGACCGCCGAAAATGGCAGCCCTAAGACCAACAGCAGAGGCAGAAAACGCAACATGCGGGCACCGATCATTGGGAGAGAAAGTTCAGTCGATAGACGCCGATGAAGTTGGGGTTGGCTGCGTCGGGTATCCATCGGGTGTCCTTCCATGTCATGAGTTGCTGCAGGCTCGCGGAACGCATGCCGTTGTCAGTGGGGGTGGTGGTGCCGGTGTGATAGGCGATGTAGCGGCCCATCCAGATCATCAGGTGCTGGTCGTCGCCCTGATCGAAAAACATCAGGTCGCCGGGCCGGGCTTGCGCCAGATCCCGACCGACCAGATGGCTGTTGAACTGAATCAGCTTGATCGCGTTGACGTACGGCCCGACTTTGCCGCCACCCTGCTGCCATTGCTGGGCGAGGCCGCGCTGGGCTTCGCTCAATTGCAACTCGGGCGGCAGGTAGCGGTTGGACAGGCCGTTGCTGCGCAGCCATTTATCGTCATGAGCCTTCAGCGCTTCGTTGGCAGCGAAACGCACCAGCCCGGCGCAGTCCTGCTGATACCAGCGCGGGCTCGGACCTTGGGTGAGTTGTTCCTGGGCGATGCGCACGAACCAGGCGCGGAACACCTGGGATTGCTGCGCATCCAGCGCTGCCGCTTCACTGGCAAATGCGCGACTGCCCAGCAACATTACCAGCAGGCCGAGGCCTCGGATAAGTGCGGTCACAGGGCTTTCCACTCCAGCGGCAGCCACTGCCAATGGCCGTCAGGCTCGCTGCCTTCAGGCAAGGTCAGGGCGTATTTGCCGTAACCGCCGAGCTTGCGCAGTTTCGGGATCAGGTAGGTTTGCGCGGCGTTGTAGAACACCGGTTCCATGTCCTGCGGCAGGCTGTCGAGGGTTTCCTGTTGCATCAGTTGCGCCATGGATTCCGGGCCGAAGTAGACCGGCATCAGCAGGTCTTTCGGCACCACGTCGGCCATCGGCGGAAAGCGCTTGTCGAGGGTGCCGAGGGCCTTGTCCACGAGTTTGTCGTCGAGGGAAAACAGCAGCGTCGAACCGTGACGCGCCAGGCTGACCTTCATGAACGCCTTGCCGGTGATCGCATCAGGATTCTCGGCATCCTTGGCTTTATAAGGACCAAAGTTGGAGCTGACCTGGCGCTGCCACTGATGACTTTGGCCTTCCTGTTTCTCGACCACCGGGAACGCGTGCTCTTCAACGTTGCCTTCGTAGGCGCCGACCATCGAGCCGAACAGAGTGCCCAGGTCGCGGTCGAGTTTGGCGCTGTCATCATCGTTCAGGCTGACCACCAGCAGCGGCGTGTACAGCCGCGAATCGGCGTACCAGCACAGGCCGGCGGCACCGGCCATGTGTTCGGTCAGGGCCTGGGCCACCGACTCTTCGGCGCCGAGTTTCACCAGCAGCGGCTTCTGTTGTTCGGCGGCGAGCGGCAGGGCCACGCAGGCGCTGGCGCCCATCGGCATGGCTTGCCAGATCGGTTTGAAATCGAAGTCCGGCTGGTTTTCCAGTTCGTCCATGGCGAGGAAGCTGTGCCAGCCCTTGTCGTCCATGTCGAAGCGCAGGCCGGCGAAGTTTGGAATGAAACGCTGGTAACCCATGGCCAGAACGCTGGCGTTGACCGAGAGGCGTTGTTTCACCTCGGGTGCACGCGGCGGCAGGCCGAAGGCTTCGGGGAACAGTTTGTCGCCGTTGAGCAAGGCGGCGATGGACTTGGTCGAGACGCTGCCCGGTTCTTCCGACGGGCCGCTTTCCGGATCGTAAAGTTTGGTCGGATTGGACAGCACCACCAGTTTGTCGCCATGGGAAGCGAACAACAGCGCCTTGGTGGCGTTGTAGGTCAGTTGATAAAGCGCGACGTCGTCGGCACCGACTTTCACGTCGCCGACTTTGGTCAGTTGCGTATCATCCAGCGCGACCTTGGCCAGCGGCTCCAGCACCTTGGCCAGCCCACCGCGATTCATCACCAACAGGAAATCCTTGAGCCGACCGTCCGCCCCGCGCCACAGCGCCACGTCCGCCGGTTGATCGAAAAGCTGCTCGATCAGGCTGTCCTGCAACTTCAGGTCATGTTCGTAAATGATCCGCCGCAAGCTGCCGATCAAACCAAGGCGATCGGCATGCGCTTCGTAATAGAAGACGAAATCTTCGGTCAGGGTTTCCTTGAGGAACGGCACGGCCAACAAATCCTTGGGCAACTGGCTCAAGGAATGGGTTTCGAGCAGACCGTCCGGGCGGCTCATGCCCAGTTTTTCGCTGGCCAACTCTGCGGGTGGCGCCTTGGGTTTGTGCAGGAACCACCCCAACCCGCCCGCGACACCAGCCACCAGGCACAGCCCAATCAGCACGGCCGGCCAACGACGTGAAGGTTTGGCACCCGGTGCGTCGGCGGCCGGGGAAACAGTGTTATCGATCATTTAACAAAACCCAATTCATCCGTGGTGCGGGATGTTTAATAGTTGAAAGTCTTGACCAGCAGCAGGTCACCGATCGCGCGCAGGGGCACGATGAAGGTCTCGCGTTTTTCGTCGACGGTGTTTTCGTTGAGCACCAGATTGATTTGCGAGGTGATGACCTCGTTCTGGTTGCTGGTCTCATCGAAGTTATAGCCGCCGCTGCCGAAGTTGCCCCAATAGTTCACGTAAACCAGATAGGTGCCATGCATCGGCGCAGTCATGGTGAACATTTCCGGGCCGGGGCCATCGACGCCGTCCGGGTCCAGGCCGCCGCCATTGCTCATCGCCGGACGAGCCCAGAACGCATGCTGGCCGTCGGGGGTAACGATGTGCAGATCGAGTTCGGCTTTCGGATCGTCCCACCCCAGCACCACGCGAATCCGTGCCGGCGTGCGCAGGTTGTTGGCTTCATAGAATTGAACACGCTTGAGGGATTTGCCTTCGGCACTGCGCACTTCGACGCTGTTGGAGCCCGCACCGAATGCATACGGCCGGGCGAAACGTCCTTGGTCGTCGGTGTACAGGTTCAGAGGATTGCCGTTGACGGCCAGCGTGTGCGGCCCGCGTTGCGTGCCGATGGCCTCTAGCTGGCCTTCGATCATCGTGCGATTGCGCTGCACACCCCGGTCGATGGGCGGTGTCGGATAGGCGACTTGAGGATATTCACTGCGGTCCAGCAGGCCGTTATAGCGCCAGCCGCCGACCGGTTCCGACAGCTCAGCCGTCGGCTCGGCCCAGGCAGCGGTCGCGCAGACCCACGCCATCAGCACTAGAAGAAATGAACGCATGTGACGCCTCCTGCCATGCATAACGAAACCTTGCGCCCGATCCTCGGCGCGTTAGATCCAAAAACTGCGTTTCGTCAGAAAGACCCGTGACTATTGGGTCGTAGAAGGCGCGAAGGTTAGCCATTTGGCGGTTTTTAAACAATCGGATACATCTACATTTGCGGTAGGAATCACGCACATTTGAGTCGTGAGCCGAATAGCGAGTTTATTCGGCTCACAAAATGAGCCGAATAAGTCTATTATTCGGCTCATTGACCCTGGAGCACCTGAATTCATGGCACCTCACTGGATCTGGCAACAGCCCGACTGGCCGAATTTCAACTGGCAAGCCGAGCGCCTGACACCACTGCTGCGCGAGTGCGTGCAGGCGCAAGGTCGGCTGATGGGCATGGCCAGTTCCGTGGGTAGCTCACTCAGCGCGCAGAGCGAACTGGATGCGTTGTTGCAGAACATCGTGACGTCTTCGGCTATCGAAGGTGAACAGCTGAATGTTGGTTCGGTCCGCTCTTCGCTGGCGCGGCGTTTGGGTCTGGAACAGATCGATGGCGATCACGTCAGTCAGCGCAGCGAAGGACTGGCGCAGTTGATGCTCGACGCCACTCAGCACTTTGCGAAACCGCTGACATTGGAGCGATTGCTGGAATGGAACGAATGGCTGTTTCCGGATCAGGACACTGAGCTCGCTGCCCGATTGATGCATGTCGGTGCATTGCGCGGCGATGAACCCATGCAGGTGGTTTCAGGGCGCCTCGACAGACCGACCGTTCACTTCGAAGCACCGCCCCGCCAAGGCCTTGAGCAACAACTCGATACGTTCCTTGCCTGGTTTGAAGCCAGCCGAAGTCAGGACGGGCTCGATCCATTGCTGCGGGCCGGTATTGCGCACTTCTGGTTCGTCACCTTGCATCCCTTCGACGATGGCAATGGCCGCCTGACGCGCACCCTCACCGATCTGGCGCTGGCTCAGGGCGAGGCACAGGCCATCCGTTTCTATGCGATGTCAGCGAGCATTCTTGAAGATCGCGCCGGCTATTACCGGGTACTGGAAACCAGCCAGAAAGCGACGACGGATGTTACTGATTGGTTGGAATGGTTCCTGAAAACTCTATCGCGCAGCTTGCAACAAGGCATGGCGCGGATCGAATCAGTGCTGGGCAAGGCGCGTTTCTGGCAGACGCATCGGCAGTCTGAGTTGTCGACCGAGCAGGCCAAAGTGCTGAATCGCCTGGTGGATGGAGGGGAACGCGGTTTCGAGAATGGTATTAGTGCGGCGCAGTATCAGGCCGTAGCGAAGGTGTCCAAGGCTACTGCCACTCGTCATCTGGCTGAACTGCTGGAAAAGGGCTGTCTCAAACGCCTTCCCGGAGGCGGACGCAATACTCGGTATCAGATCAATTACCCAGATCAATCAACATAATGACCTGCGGCTACACATCCCTGTGGGAGCGAGCTTGCTCGATAGCGGACTATCAGTTACCAATATGTCGACTGACACACCGCCATCGCGAGCAAGCTCGCTCCCACAGTGATTACCCCGCTAATTTGCCCATAACCCCCATGTCTGCTAGTGTCGCGCCGGTTTAACGTCAACCGGAAATAGCCGCCATGGCCCGCAAAAAAGCTGCACTGGATTTCGAACAATCCCTCGCTGACCTGCAAACGCTGGTGGAGCGACTGGAGAACGGCGAATTGTCGCTGGAAGACTCGCTGACGGCTTTCGAGCAGGGCATCGGTCTGACCCGCGATTGCCAGGCGGCGCTGGCGCAGGCCGAGCAAAAGGTTCAGGTGCTGCTCGAGCGTGACGGCGAGCTGGCCGAGGAACCCTTCGACGCGGATCAGCCAGAATGATTGCAGCGTATTCGGCGACCAGCCAGGCCCGCGTCAACGCGGCGCTGGAAACCCTGTTCACCGCGCCGAGCCCCGAGCTTGCGCGGTTGTACGAAGCCATGCGCTACAGCGTGATGAATGGCGGCAAACGGGTGCGTCCGCTGCTGGCCTACGCGGCGTGCGAAGCGCTCGGTGGCAAGGCTGAACAAGCCAACGGGGCTGCTTGCGCGGTAGAGCTGATTCACGCTTATTCCCTGGTGCACGACGATTTGCCGGCCATGGACGACGACGATCTGCGTCGCGGCCAGCCGACGACGCACAAGAAATTCGATGAAGCCTGCGCGATCCTGGCCGGTGACGGCTTGCAGAGCCTGGCGTTCAGCGCCCTGCTCGACCCCCGACTGAGCAACTCTGACGCTGCTCTCACCTCCGATCACCTCCGCTTGCAAATGGTCAGAGCTCTCGCATTGGCCGCAGGCCCGGCCGGCATGGTCGGCGGTCAAGCCATCGACCTCGGTTCGGTCGGTCTGAAGCTCGATCAAAAAGCCCTCGAAACCATGCACCGGCACAAAACCGGTGCGCTGATCGAAGTCAGCGTCAAACTCGGCGCCTTGGCCAGCGGCCGCGCCGAGAAGGACGAACTGAAGTCTTTGCAGACGTATGCGCAGGCCATCGGCCTGGCATTCCAGGTGCAGGACGACATTCTCGACGTTGAAAGCGATACCGAAACCCTCGGCAAACGCCAAGGCGCCGACATCGCTCGTGACAAGCCGACCTACCCGGCCCTGCTTGGCCTGGACGCGGCCAAGGCCTACGCCCAGGAACTGCGCGATCAGGCCCTGCACGCGCTGCGACCGTTTGACGCGGCCGCCGAGCCGTTGCGCGATCTGGCCCGCTATATCGTCGAACGCCGCAGCTGACAGCGTATCCGCCAAAAAAGAGCAACGCGTGGGCAGGGGGCGATGCATCAGGTAAACTGCCGCATCTTTTATACCTATAACGATTCGCCTGATGCCCACGACGTTTCATGAGATTCCCCGCAAGCGCCCGACCACGCCCCTGCTCGACCGTGCCAACACGCCGGACGGCCTGCGCCGGTTAGGCGAAGCCGAGCTGGAAACCCTGGCCGATGAGTTGCGCCTGGAATTGCTCTACACGGTCGGTCAGACCGGCGGGCATTTCGGTGCCGGCCTGGGCGTCATCGAGCTGACCATCGCGTTGCATTACGTCTTCGACACCCCGGACGACCGGCTGGTGTGGGACGTGGGTCATCAGGCCTATCCGCACAAAATCCTCACCGGCCGTCGCGAGCGCATGGGCACCCTGCGCCAGAAGGACGGCGTCGCAGCCTTCCCGCGTCGTTCCGAGAGCGAGTACGACACCTTCGGCGTCGGCCACTCCAGCACCTCGATCAGCGCAGCGCTGGGCATGGCGATTGCCGCCCGCCTGCAAAACAGTGATCGCAAGGCGATTGCGGTGATCGGCGACGGTGCTCTGACCGCCGGCATGGCCTTCGAGGCGCTGAACCATGCGCCGGAAGTGAACGCCAATATGCTGGTGATCCTTAACGACAACGACATGTCGATCTCGCGCAACGTCGGCGGGCTGTCGAATTACCTGGCGAAGATCCTGTCCAGCCGCACTTACGCGAGCATGCGCGAAGGCAGCAAAAAGGTCCTGTCGCGCCTCCCCGGCGCCTGGGAAATCGCCCGTCGCACCGAAGAATACGCAAAAGGCATGCTGGTTCCCGGCACGCTGTTCGAAGAGCTGGGCTGGAACTACATCGGCCCGATCGATGGCCACGACCTGCCGACCCTGATCGCCACCCTGCGCAACATGCGCGATCTCAAAGGCCCGCAGTTCCTGCACGTCGTCACCAAGAAAGGCAAAGGCTTCGCCCCGGCGGAAGTCGACCCGATCGGTTACCACGCCATCACCAAGCTTGAACCCGTTGATGCGCCGGCCGCTGCGCCGAAGAAATCAAGCGGGCCGAAGTATTCCGGCGTGTTCGGCGAATGGCTATGCGACATGGCCGCGTCTGATCCGCGTTTGGTGGGCATCACCCCGGCGATGAAGGAAGGCTCCGACCTGGTGGCGTTCAGCGAGCGATTCCCGCTGCGTTACTTCGACGTGGCGATTGCCGAGCAACATGCAGTGACCCTCGCCGCCGGCATGGCCTGCGAAGGCGCGAAACCTGTTGTGGCGATTTATTCGACGTTCCTGCAACGCGGTTACGATCAACTGATTCATGACGTCGCGGTGCAAAACCTCGACGTCCTGTTCGCCATCGACCGCGCCGGTCTGGTGGGCGAAGACGGCCCGACGCACGCGGGCAGCTTCGACCTGTCGTTCCTGCGTTGCATCCCCGGCATGCTGGTGATGACCCCGAGCGACGAAAACGAACTGCGCAAAATGCTCACCACCGGTCACTTGTTCAACGGCCCGGCCGCGGTGCGTTACCCGCGTGGCAGTGGCCCGAACGCAACGATCGAGAAAGACCTGCAACCGATCGAAATCGGCAAAGGTGTGGTCCGCCGCCAGGGCAGCAAAGTCGCCCTGCTGGTGTTCGGCGTGCAACTGGCCGAAGCGCTGAAAGTTGCCGAGAAACTGGATGCGACCGTGGTCGACATGCGTTTCGTCAAACCGCTGGATGAGGAACTGGTTCGCGAAATGGCGGGCAGCCATGAATTGCTGGTGACCATCGAAGAAAACGCGATCATGGGCGGCGCCGGTGGCGCGGTCAGCGAGTTCCTTGCGCGTGAAAACATCCTCAAATCGATTCTGCACCTGGGCTTGCCGGACAGTTACGTCGAGCATGCGAAGCCTGCGCAGATGCTGGCCGAGTGTGGGCTTGATGAGGCCGGGATCGAAGCTTCGGTGCGTGAACGCCTGAAACTGCTGAACATCTGAATAAATGCAAAACCCCTTGTGGGAGCGGGCTTGCTCGCGAATGCGGTGCATCAATCAGCATAAGTGTTGACTGATACACCGCATTCGCGAGCAAGCCCGCTCCCACATTGGTTTTCTGTACCTTTCAAAATTTGTGTTCGCTTTAAGCACCAACGGACTGCCGATGAAACTCTCCCCCCTCGCCCTGACGCTGACCCTGCTGCCGGCCGGCCAACTCCTGGCGGACACCTTCGAGCGCGATCAAGCCCTGAAACTCCCCGAAGTGCTGATCAGCGCCAACCGTCAAGTCGAAGCACGCAACGACAGCAGCGCCGCCAACACCGTGTTCACCCGCGAGGACATCGATCGCCTGCAACCGAGCAGCGTCACGGACTTGCTGAGTCGGGTGCCGGGCGTGCAGGTCGGGCAAACCGGTGGGCGCGGCAGCCTGCCGGGGATTTACATTCGCGGGACCAAGTCGGCGCAAAGCCTGGTGCTGGTGGACGGTCAACGCATCGGCAACTCGACCTCCGGCGACAGCAACCTGCAACACATCAACATCGAACAGGTCGAGCGCGTAGAAGTGCTGCGCGGCTCCCGTTCGGTGATTTACGGCAGTGATGCGATTGGCGGGGTGATTCAGATTTTCACCCGGCGTGGCGGCGAACAAGGCCTGCAACCGCGCCTGCACGTCGGCTTCGGTAGCAACCAGACCTGGGAGCGCAGCCTCGGATTATCCGGCGGCGATGAGAAAACCCGCTTCAACCTCGGCGCCAGCCTCGATGAAACAGCCGGCATCAATCGCACCCACGCGTCCTATCCCAGCGACGGCGATCACGATGAGTACCGTAACAAGTCAGTGAGTTTGAGCCTGAGCCATGCCCTCACCGATGACATCGAAATCGGCGCCAACGTGCTGGATAACCGCGGCAAAAGCGAGTTCGACAATCCGTTCGGGCGCTTCGACGCCACTACTTTCGAATCGCTCCAGCAGCAGCCTTACAGCGACTTTGCCGTGAGCAGCATCAGCAGTTACGTCGATGCCCGGGTCAACGACCTCTGGAAAACCCGCGTCGAATTCGGTCACAGCGAAAACCGCGAGAAGACCCTGGACAAGCTCAGCGATGAACGCAGCGTGTTTAATACGTACCGCGATTCGGTGAACTGGCAGAACGACCTGACGCTGAATGAGCGCAACAGCCTGATCCTCGGCGGCGACTGGTACGAAGACCGGATCAACAGCAGCACGCCGTTCGACGAGGACAGCCGCTGGAACCGCGCGGCGTTTATCCAGCATCGCTACCAGGCGGACAGCTTCTCCACGGAACTGGGTCTGCGCCGGGACCAGAACCAGCAGTTCGGTGGCCAGAACAGCTGGAGCGGCACCTTCACGCTGCCGCTGAACCCGGACAACGACGTGCTGCTGACTTACAGCGAAGGCTTTCGCGCACCGACCTTCAATGACTTGTATTACCCGGATTTCAGCAACCCTGATCTGAAGCCCGAGACCTCAAAAAGCTACGAGCTGCAATGGCGCAGTCAATTGACCGACACCAGCCGTCTCGAAGCTTCGCTGTATCGCACCGACCTTGAAGACGCGATTATTTTTGGCAGCAATTCACGGCCACAGAACGTTGCATCGGCGCGGATCAACGGTTTCGAAGCGGCATTGAAACAGGAACTGTTCGGTTGGCAGAGCAACCTCGGCGTGGCAATCATCGACCCAAGGGATCGCGACAGCGGCCACACCCTGGCGCGTCGGGCGCGGCGGACCTTGAGCCTGGATCTGGATCGGCAGTTCGACCGGCTAGGGCTCGGCGCCAGCTGGCAGGCCGTGAGCAGCAGCTACGACGATGAGAACAATCAGCAGCCGTTGGGCGGGTATGCGTTGCTGGGGTTGCGTAGCAGCTGGGAATTGAATCGTGAGATCAAGCTTGAGTTGAAGGTCGATAACCTGCTGGACAAAGGGTACAGCCGGGCGCTGTACAGCCATGACGGCAGTCAGTATGGGTATCGCGAGGAAGGTCGGGCGTGGATGTTTGGGGTGACCTGGACGCCGGAACTCTGAGACACGATCGTTCCCACGCTCCGCGTGGGAATGCATCCCGTGACGCTCTGCGTCACATCCAAAGCGGACGCGGAGCGTCCAATGGCGGAATTCCCACGCGGAGCGTGGGAACGATCAGCGTGAAGGCGTTATAAGCTGGCAAAGCTTGGCCGTCGCTTCGATCATCTGCCCGCTCGGCCGCTCCAGCCCCCTATCCGTCACCAACAACAACCGCCCTTGCACCACCGCCGCCACCTGCGGCCAGGCTTTCCACGCATCAAGCTGCGCCTGATCACTGGCCAGAATCACCTCGGGATTACGCTGCAACACCGCCTCGACGCTGACCTGCGGCGCTGGCAATGTCAGGTCGGCAAACACATTCCGCGCCCCGCACACCTGCAGCGCATCACTGATGATCTGACCGCCGCCAACGGTGTACAGCGGTCGATCCCAGACCTGATAAAACACCCGCAACGGTTCATCCCGGCGATAACGCTGGCGCAGCACATCCAGTCGTTGGCGTAATTGCGCGGCCAATAAAACGCCACGCTCAGGCCGACCAAGCTGTGTGGCAATCGCTTCGATCTGCGCGGTCAGTTGTTCGAGGTTGTGAGGTTCGGCGACATACGTGGGGATGTTCAGTCGATTGAGCTGCTCACGCTGGGCCGGGCCGACGCTGCCGGGCCAGAGCAATAACAGATCGGGTTTGAGGCTGAGCAACCGTTCCATGTCCAACTGGCCGTAGCGGCCAACCGATGGAAGACCTTTGAGTTCGGCGGGACGCTCACCGGCATCCAGCACGCCGACCAAAAGGTCCGCGGAACCCAGCTCGACAACGATTTCAGAGAGAGAAGGCGCGAGGCTGACAACACGCTCAACGGAAACAGCCGAGCCGCTGACGGCCAGCAGCAACACCGCCAGCCAGACGCGAAACATCAGCCGAGTTGACGCGGGATACGGTAGAGGTAGAACAGCACCGTGGTCGACAGCGCCAGCAACACCAAAGGCACCGCTTCGAGGCCGACGAACACCGCCAACGCACCGATCCACGCCGGCAGGCCGGCGACCAGCAACGCCGTGCGGCGTTTGGCAGCCAGGGTGATCCAGGCGGCGGGCTCTTCAGGGGTATCGAGGGCTTTCTGGGTGGCGATCAGTGCGTGTTTGTAGCCGCCAAAAAATTTCAGGCTGACAAACATCGAGGCGACACCGGCAATGAACAGTGGCATCGCCAGCACCGGTAAAATCGCCTCGCCCTGGCCGAACACGCCATTGATCACGAACAGCGGCAGCAACGCCAAGGCCAGGTATTGCCACCAGCTGAAAGACAATCGCCGCCGTACCTGACCGCGCGTCACGCCCGGTCTGCCTCGCCCTGATGCTCGTTGCCCATCATGTGGTCGAGCTTGCTGGCCTTGGTGGCCAGGTAGAGTTTGTTGTGTGGGTTATGGCCGGTGTGCAGCGGCACGCGCTCGGCAACCACGATGCCCATGTCGGTCAAGGCTTTGACCTTGCGCGGATTGTTGGTCATCAGGCGCAGGGATTTCACGCCCAGGTGTTCCAGCATCGGCAGGCACATGGCGTAGTCACGCTGGTCGGCGGCAAAGCCCAGACGTTCGTTGGCTTCAACGGTGTCGGCACCGCCATCCTGCAACTCATAGGCGCGGATCTTGTTCAGCAGGCCAATGCCACGGCCTTCCTGGCGCAGGTAAAGCAACACGCCACGGCCTTCACGGGCGATGGCCTGCAAGGCGGCCTCAAGTTGCGAACCGCAGTCACAACGCTGGCTGAACAAGGCATCGCCAGTCAAGCATTCGGAGTGCAACCGGCCGAGTACCGGGGCACCGTCGGCGAACTCACCCAGGCTCAGCACCACGTGCTCGCGCCCGTTTTCTTCATCGAGAAAGCCGTGCATGGTGAATTGCGCAAAAGGCGTTGGCAGCTTGGAAGCGGCGACAAAAACGACAGGCACCGGTGTGCTCCTGATCAATAAGTACTGGAGATTCGCAGACGCGGCATTGTAACAGCACGTTCCTACAGACGCTTAGGCTGAATTATGGGGCATAACGATCAAAAAGTTGGATCACTGGCCTGCGGGCTCACTGCTGTCGTCGAACGGATAGGGTTGTTTCCAGCGCTCGAAGATCGGTTTCAGCTGACCGCTTTTCACCAACACGTCCATGCGCTGATCGAACAGCGCCATCAGTTTTCGGGCCTTGGGCGTATCGGCAAAGCACAGGTACAGCGGCAATTCCGCGATATGGGTACGACGAAACTGCGAAGGATCCTTGGCCCACTTGAGGACATAGTCGACTTCGGTCAGCGCGTCGATGTAATAGTCGGCGCGGTTGCGGGTCAGCATCGACAAAATGCCGGTGCGCCGAATGACTTCGTTATAGCGCCGCACGTTGGGCAGGTAATCCTGATAGTCGTAGCCCCGGACCCAGGCCAGTCGATAGTTGCCCAGCGTCTCCGGGGTCGGCGCCGGATTGCTCGCCAGACCCAGGGCATAGATGTGATCGGTGTCGAAGTTCCAGCGCGGATAAAGCAGATCGCTGTTCTCGCCATGGTAGGAACCGACACAGGCATCCACTTCGCGGCGCTGGGCCAGCCCGACGGAGCGCGTGTAAGGCTCGGTGCGAATGTCCAGCTTGACGCCAGCCGGCTCGAACACTTCCCGCAGCACGTCCCAGCCCAGGCCATGGCCGTCAGCGGCGGTGTAGTCTTCCCAGTCTTCGCTGGCCAGGTGAATCACCGATGGCGTCGTCGTCCCGTCACCCGCCTGGGCGAACGGACAAAACAGGGCGAAAACCATCACAGCCAACCAGCGTCGAGCCATCCTTAGTCCCCCTGTTTCGCCCTTCAGGCGAAAGTCCATACCAGCCCCTGCATCGCCAGCCACGCAAACACCCCGGCCAAAACGTCATCGAGCATGATCCCGACGCCGCCATGCACATGCCGGTCGATCCAGTGGATCGGCCACGGCTTGAGTATGTCGAAAAAGCGGAACATCAAAAACCCAGCCAGCAACCAATACCAACCTTCCGGCACCAGCCACAGGGTGATCCACATCCCGACCATTTCGTCCCAGACGATGCCTTCGTGGTCGTGCACTCGCAAATCGTCGGCCACTTTGCCGCACAGCCAGAAGCCGAACAGCATGGTGATACCCAGCATCAGCCAGTAGCCCCAGTCGGGCAACATCTGCCACAACGGGATAAAGGGTAGCGCAACTAACGAACCCCAGGTGCCCGGTGCTTTTGGCAGGGTGCCCGAGCCGAAGCCGAACGCCAGGAAATGCCACGGATTGCGCCAGACCGACGGCGGTACGAATTCCGCCGGGACCTGTTTGGGATGATCTGTCACGGTGTCTCCCGAAAATGTTGATAGCCCCGGGCTTGCGGGGTGATGTCTTGCCCAACGGCGTCCAGCAGCACCACGCCCTGCCCCGTCACAACGCGCCCGACCACATGGATCGGCCAGCCGTCGCTCAACAATTGCGCTAACTCCACGGACGGCAAGGTAAAGGCCAGTACGTAATCATCACCGCCGCTCAGGGCCGCTATTTCTGCACTCGATTGACCGAGGAAGGCGACTAAAGCTTTCGACAATGGCAGCGTGTCCCGTTCAATCTGAATGCCGACCTTCGACGCGAGGGCAATATGCCCGCAGTCCGCGAGTAGGCCGTCGGAGATGTCCAGCGCCGCGGTGGCTTTACCGCGCAGTGCCGTTCCCAGCCCAAGCTGCGGCTGCGGCGACCAGTAATGCGCCAGCAGCGGATCGGCGATGGCAGCTTCAGCCGTTCGCTGACCGAGCACCAACGGCAATGCCCCCGCCGCGTTGCCAAGCTCACCGCCAACGCACAGCAAGTCGCCTGGCTGCGCACCGCTGCGGGTCAACGCCAAACCTGCCGGCACACGACCGAACACGGTCATCGTCAGGCTCAACGGCCCACGGCTGGTATCACCGCCCACCAGCGCCACACCGCAGCCCTGTGCCATGAGGTTCAAACCACGGGCGTAGGCGTCCAGCCAATCGGCGGTCACCGTCGGCAAGGTCAGGGCAAGGGTAAAGGCAACGGGGGTGGCGCCCATGGCAGCCAGATCGCTGACGGCTACAGCCAGCGAACGCTGACCGAGCAGAAACGGGTCGCAAGGATCTGCGAAGTGCACGCCGGCAACCAGCGTGTCGGTGGAAATCGCCAACTGTTCCCCGGGAGGAACAGCCAGCAAGGCGCAGTCATCGCCGATTCCGAGGGCAACGCCTTCGCCGCCCTGCGCACAAGGCGCGGCGGCGAAGAAATTGCGGATCAGCTCAAACTCACCCATAGCGGTTGCAAGCGCCGATCAGCGCTTGAACGCCTTCACTTCAGCTTCACGCAGACGCGGGGCCAGCTTGTCGAGCACACCGTTGACGAACTTGTGGCCGTCGGTGGAACCGTAGACCTTGGCCAGTTCAATACCTTCGTTGATCACCACGCGGTATGGAACGTCGACGCGCTTGATCAGTTCCCAGGTGGACAGGCGCAAAACCGCCAGCTCAACCGGATCGAGCTCGTCGATGGTGATGTCCAGGCACGGGCCGAGGGCAGAATCGATCTCGGTCTTGTGCGCCGGCACGCCGTGCAGGATGTCGTGGAAGTAGGCGGCATCGACATCGCTGAAATCGTTATCGACCCGAAACTGCGCTTCGATTTCGTTCAGCGAAGTTTTGGCCATGTGCCATTGGTACAGCGCCTGAGTCGCGAGCTGACGGGCTTCGCGACGCTTGACGCTTTTCGATGGCTTGCCGGCATCCGCAGGCTTTGGATCGCGCGGGTTGAAACGATCACTTTCGTCGCTAATCACTTGGCCTCCAACTGCGCCAGCAGGCTGACCATTTCCAGAGCGGACAGGGCAGCTTCAGCACCTTTGTTGCCGGCCTTGGTGCCGGAACGTTCGATGGCTTGCTCGATGGAATCAACGGTCAGGACGCCGAAAGCGACCGGAACGCCGAACTCCATGGACACCTGGGCCAGGCCCTTGGTGCATTCGCCCGCCACGTATTCGAAGTGCGGAGTACCGCCACGAATGACCGCGCCCAAGGCGATGATTGCCGCGTATTCGCCCTTCTGAGCGACTTTCTGCGCAACCAGCGGGATTTCGAAGGCGCCAGGCGCGCGGATGATGGTGATGTCGCTTTCGCTTACGCCGTGGCGAACCAGGGCATCAACTGCACCGCTGACCAGACTTTCAACGACGAAGCTGTTGAAACGGCCCACTACCAAAGCGTAGCGGCCTTTAGGGGCGATGAAGGTACCTTCGATGGTCTTCAGGGTCATTCGTTAGATCTCTTAAAGAGCCGGGACACGTTTTCTACGCGTCCCTCGGTGATGTGTTCGCCGCGAATCAAGGACTGGAAACAACCGGTCATTATTCGGAGGGCACGTATTCTACAACTTCCAGATCGAAACCGGATATCGCATTAAATTTCATTGGCGCAGACATCAAGCGCATTTTGCGTACGCCCAGGTCCCGAAGGATCTGCGAACCGGCACCAACGATGCTGTAGGTGGTCGGTTTTTTCACGACAGTCTGGTCCGCGGTTTCACGGATGTGCGCCAGCAACACGTCGCCATCGAGCGGGTGACCGAGCAACAGCACCACGCCGCTGCCGGCCTCGGCCACCGCGGCCATGGCGGCGCGCAGGCTCCAGCGCCCCGGTTGTTTGACCATCAACAGGTCGCGCAGCGGGTCCATGTTGTGTACGCGAACCAGGGTCGGTTCTTCGGCGCACACGGTGCCCAGGGTCAGGGCCATGTGCACGTCGCCTTCCACGGAATCACGATAGGTCACCAGGTTGAACTGGCCCAGTTCGCTGTCCAGCGGCTGCTCGGCAATCCGCTGAACGGTACGTTCGTGGATCATCCGGTAGTGAATCAGGTCGGCGATGGTGCCGATCTTGATGTTGTGTTCGGCCGCGAAGGCTTCGAGTTCGGTGCGACGGGACATGGTGCCGTCGTCGTTCATCACTTCGCAGATCACCCCGCTCGGCTCGAAACCGGCCATGCGCGCCAGGTCGCACGCCGCTTCGGTGTGACCAGCGCGCGCCAGGGTGCCGCCGGCCTGAGCCATCAGCGGGAAAATGTGGCCGGGGCTGACGATGTCTTCAGCCTTGGCGTCTTTCGCGGCCGCCGCTTGCACGGTGCGCGCGCGGTCGGCAGCGGAGATGCCGGTGGTCACGCCTTCGGCCGCTTCGATGGACACGGTGAACTTGGTGCCGAAGCCGGAACCGTTGCGCGGCGCCATCAAGGGCAACTTGAGTAGTTCGCAGCGCTCGCGACTCATCGGCATGCAGATCAGGCCACGGGCGTGCTTGGCCATGAAGTTGATGTGTTCAGCCTTGCAGCACTCGGCGGCCATGATCAGGTCGCCTTCGTTCTCGCGGTCTTCGTCATCCATGAGGATGACCATCTTGCCTTGGCGGATGTCTTCAACCAGTTCTTCGATGCTATTGAGCGCCACAAGGCACCCCCTTGGGTCAGGATTTGAGGTAGCCGTTGGCGGCCAGAAAGCTTTCGGTAATGGTGCTGCCGGCCGTTGGCTCTGCGGCCTTGTCGCCCAGCAACAGGCGCTCCAGATAACGGGCCAGCAAGTCAACTTCGAGGTTCACCCGGCGACCTGGCTGGTACGACGCCATGATGGTTTCGCTCAGGGTGTGCGGAATGATCGTCAGCAGGAACTCGGCGCCATCGACCGCGTTCACGGTCAGGCTGGTGCCGTCGACGGTGATCGAGCCTTTATGGGCGATGTATTTGGCCAGCTCTTTCGGCGCGCGGATGCGGAATTCCACAGCGCGAGCATTCTCGGTACGGGCAACCACTTCGCCCACGCCATCAACGTGCCCGCTGACCAGGTGCCCGCCGAGGCGAGTGGTCGGGGTCAGGGCTTTTTCCAGGTTCACCGGGCTGCCGCTTTTCAGGTCATTCATCGCGGTGCAGTCGAGGGTTTCGCGACTGACGTCCGCCGCGAAGCCATTGCCTGGCAATTCAACCGCAGTCAGGCACACGCCGTTGACCGCGATGCTGTCGCCCAGTTTGACGTCGCTCAAATCGAGCTTGCCGGTTTCTACGTGTACCCGCACATCTCCGCCTTTTGGGGTCAATGCACGAATACTGCCGATGGATTCGATGATGCCGGTAAACATGGAGTCCTCCTCGAGAACAAAGCCGTCGCTAGGCTGCGGCCAGGAATTATACGCTCGCCGCCGACGCAGGAATGGCGATGACTCGCCAGTCATCGCCAACCGCGCGAATTTCGGTGATTTTGAGCTCGGGCGCGTCCTTCATTTGCGCCAGCGGCCAGTCCAGCAGCGGGCGTGCCGAGGAGCCAAGAAACTTGCCGGCGATGAAAATCTGGAATTCGTCCACCAGACCTTGCTGGGCAAAAGCCCCAGCCAGACGCGGACCCGCTTCGACCAACACTTCGTTGACCCCACGATTGGCCAGTTCGACCAGCAGTTTGCGCAGGTCAACCAAGCCATCGTCACCGGCCACGATCAGGCATTCCGGACCGTTGGCGTATTGCTCTTCGACCGCCATGCACGTGGCGACCAACGCAGGCCCGGCCTTGAAAAACGGCGCATCGAGCGGTACTCGCAAACGGCCGTCGATCAGCACGCGCAGCGGCGGACGGCTCATGGCCAGGGCCGTTTGCTCGGCGTCCAGGCCCAGTTCATCGGCACGCACGGTCAGTCGGGCGTTGTCCGTCAGCACCGTGTCGGCGCCGGTCAGCACTACGCTGGCCTGCGCGCGCAGGCGTTGTACCGCCGAACGCGCGGCCGGGCCGGTGATCCATTGGCTTTCGCCGCTTTCCATCGCCGTGCGACCGTCCAGGCTCATGGCCAACTTGACCCGCACGAATGGCAAGCCATGTTCCATGCGTTTGAGGAAGCCTTGATTGAGCTTGCGCGCCTCGCCTTCCAGCACGCCGCTTTCGATGGCAATACCGGCCTGAGCCAAACGCTGCATGCCGCGACCGGCCACCGATGGGTTCGGGTCCTGCATCGCCGCGACGACGCGAGCGAGGCCGGCGTTCACCAGCGCATCGGCGCAGGGCGGCGTGCGACCGTGGTGGCTGCAAGGTTCGAGGGTCACGTAAGCCGTGGCGCCACGGGCCTTGTCGCCAGCGGCGCGCAGGGCGTGGACTTCAGCGTGGGGTTCGCCGGTGCGCTCGTGCCAGCCTTCGCCGACAATCTGCCCGTCACGCACGATCACGCAACCAACCCGGGGGTTGGGGTGCGTCGTGTAATGACCTTTACGCGCCAGTTCCAGGGCGCGGGCCATGTAATGGGCGTCGAGGACAGCTTGTTCTGCGGAGGTGGTCATTCTTTCACCGGCTCACGGGCCAGGCGATCGATCTCTTCGCGGAACTCGTTGAGGTCCTGGAAGCGCCGATACACGGAGGCGAAACGAATGTAGGCGACTTCGTCGAGCTTTTGCAGCTCGGCCATCACCAGTTCACCAACCACGAGGGATTTGACCTCGCGCTCACCGGTGGCGCGCAGTTTGTGTTTGATGTGCACCAGCGACGATTCGAGGCGCTCGACACTCACCGGGCGCTTCTCCAGCGCACGCTGCATGCCCGCGCGCAGTTTTTCTTCGTCGAAGGGCTGACGGCTACCGTCGGTTTTGATCAGGCGCGGCAACACCAGTTCGGCAGTCTCGAACGTCGTGAAACGCTCGCCGCAGGCCAGGCATTCACGCCGGCGGCGTACCTGTTCGCCCTCGGCGACCAGACGCGAGTCGATGACCTTGGTGTCGTTGGCACCGCAGAAGGGACAGTGCATGGTGGCAGGCAACAAAAAAAGGGAGGGCCATGGTAGCGCATCCCCGTGGCAAGACAAGCCATAGGGTTTACGGTATACAGACGGGCTATATGCCTGATTCATGGATTTCACCTTGCTGGAGCCGCAAATGTCCCTAAGACCGCTCGTCTTGCTCAGTCTTTTCAGCCTGCTGGTGGCCTGCAGCAGCGATGCGCCCAAGCCCCAACCGCCGACGCCGGGCCCCGCGCCACAACAGGCGCAGAAAAAAGCCAAGGAATCGGCCAACCTCGGCCCGCTGCCCGCCTATCAGCGTGAACTGAGCGGCACCCTGCAAGGCGTGCCGGCCGGTGCCGAAGTCGAACTGGCGCTGCTGGTGATCGACGACAAGGACCGCCCGCAACAATTGCTCGCCAGTTCGAGCCTGATCGGCACCAATCAAGTGTTGCCGTTTCACCTGCGCTTTAACCCGGAGTCGTTCCCGGCCGGTGTTCGCGTTGAATTGCGGGGCCGTGCCAGCCAGTCTGGCCAGTTGATTTTGCATTTGCCGTCGCAGGTCATTACCCAGCCGACGACCCAGGCCCTGGGTCAGCTGCAATTCGTCAAAGCGCCATGATTGCACCGCTCGACCTGCAACAGGCGTTGGGTGAACTGCTCGGTGACGCGCAGCTTGTGCCTGTCGCGTTGCCCGATACCGAGCTGAAACTCTGGCTGATCGACGGCGACAACATGGACCGCGCGTTCAGCCCGGAGGAAACCCGCCGGATTCTGCATGAACCGCCGTACTGGAGTTTCTGCTGGGCCAGCGGTCTGGCAGTCGCCCGCTACCTCGCTGAATTTCCTGAGTGGGTCAAAGGCAAACGCGTGCTGGATTTTGGCGCCGGTTCGGGGGTGGCGGGGATCGCAGCGGTTAAGGCCGGGGCGCTGGAAGTGGTGGCCTGTGACCTGGACCCGCTGGCGATTGCCGCATGTCGGGCGAATGCTGAACTCAATGACGTACAGCTTGATTACTCGACGGACTTTTTCGCCGAGGCGGATCGGTTTGATCTGATTCTGGTGGCCGACGTGCTTTACGACCGGGCGAATCTGCCGTTGCTTGATGAGTTTTTGAGTCGTGGCCGGGAAGCGTTGGTGGCGGATTCGCGGGTGAGGGATTTTCGTCACCCGTTGTATCAACGTATCGAGATGCTGGAAGCGATGACGTTGCCGGATCTGGCTGAGCCTGAAGAGTTTCGGCATGTAAGCCTGTACCACGCTCGGCGTAGCTAAAAGCTTCGCGGGCAAGCCTCGCTCCTACAAGTCCGCGTCGTTATTGAGAGGGGCACTAAATCTGTAGGAGCGAGGCTTGCCCGCGAAGGCGTCCGGTCAGGCAACACACATCTCAAAGGCCATCCCGCTTCCGGCCGCCCCCCACCAAGCCGTATAGTTGCCCCATTCACGCTTCCAAGAGATCCCCCATGAGTCAGGAAACGCCGTACATCTTCGACGCCACGACTGCCGATTTCGAGCAGTCGGTGATCGAGAACTCATTCCACAAACCCGTGCTGGTGGATTTCTGGGCCGAATGGTGTGCGCCGTGCAAGGCGTTGATGCCGATGCTGCAAACCATCGCCGAGAGCTATCAGGGCGAGTTGCTGCTGGCCAAGGTCAACTGCGACGCCGAGCCCGACATCGTTTCGCGCTTCGGCATTCGCAGCCTGCCGACCGTGGTGCTGTTCAAGGACGGTCAGCCGGTGGACGGTTTTGCCGGTGCGCAACCGGAATCTGCCGTGCGCGCGATGCTTGAGCCTCACGTTCAAATGCCGCCGCCGGCCGTTGCCGACCCGTTTGAGCAAGCTCAGGCGCTGTTTGATGACAATCGCTTTGCCGACGCCGAAGCCGCGCTCAAAGTGCTGCTGGGCGAAGACAACACCAACGCCGGCGCATTGATTCTCTACGCCCGCTGCCTCACCGAGCGTGGCGAGCTGGGCGAAGCGCAAACCGTGCTCGACGCGGTCAAGAGCGATGAACACAAGGCCGCCCTGGCCGGCGCCAAGGCGCAGATCCAGTTTCTCGGCCAGGCCAAGGATTTGCCGGATGCGGCAGACCTGAAAGCGCGCCTGGCGAAAAATCCGCAGGACGATGAGGCGGTTTATCAATTGGCGATCCAGCAATTGGCGCGTCAGCAGTACGATGCGGCGCTGGATGCGTTGCTCAAGCTGTTCGTGCGCAATCGCAGCTACAGCGAAGGTTTGCCGCACAAGACCTTGCTGCAGGTGTTCGAACTGCTGGGCAACGATCACCCGCTGGTGACCACGTACCGCCGCAAGTTGTTTGCTGCGTTGTATTAACCCGCCCCGTAGGAGCACGGCTTGCCGGCGATGGCGTCCTGGAGATCGCCATCGCGAGCAAGCTCAGCTCCTACCTGGCTCTTGCCAGCTATAAAGCGGCGTATCCCCGCCGCTCGTCACTTTCACATCAGAGCAATGGCGCAAACGCACCAGCAAGCGTTTGCCTGACGCCGCGCTGCCGGTCAATCCTTCCAACTGATCCAGCAAATCCGGGCCGCTCAATTGTCCGGCCTTGCGCAGCAAATCCTTGGCGATCTGCCACAGCGCATCATCCTGATTGACAGGTTTCGCCGGCGCTGCACTGGCTTCGGGCTTGACCACCTGTAACTGCGAACCAAGCCGCGCCCAATCACCGTCATCCATCTCCAGCGTCAAATCCACCGGCCAGTCGCCGATGCTTCCGCGAATTCGCAACATGAGTCTGCTCCTGCACATTTCTGACGTGCATGCTCCCATGGGACTTGTGCAACGCCAAGCAGACGGTCAAACTCTCGACACTTTCGTTATAAGATCACATAACAAATTATTCATTTTATTTCCGGAGACCCGCCATGCGCCGTCTGCTTCTCGTTCTGCCGTTTGCCCTGTTGCCGCTGGCCGTCGCCCACGCCGCTGATGAACATGAACATGAACATGATCATGAGCACGGCAGCCTCGGCGCCCACGAACATGGCGTCGGTCGCCTGAACGCAGCGCTGGACGGTCAGACCCTGGAGCTGGAACTGGAAAGCCCGGCGATGAACCTGGTGGGCTTCGAACACGCCGCCACCACCGACGCCGACAAAGCCAAGGTTGCCGCCGTCCGCGCACAGCTTGAAAAACCATTGGTGCTGTTCAACCTGCTGAAAGCCGCCGGTTGCGTGGTCGCGACACAGGAACTGGAAAGCCCGTTGTTCGGCGACAAGCCGGATGCCGATGATGACAAAGACGAACATCATCACGACCACAGCGAAATCCATGCCCATTATCAATTCAGCTGCTCGGCACCCGGCGCGCTGAAGACGCTGGACCTGGCGAACATCTTCAACACCTTCCCGGCCACCCAGAAGATTCAGGTACAACTGATCAGCCCGAGCGGGCAGCAAGGGGTTGAAGTGACGGCCAAGGCTGCCGCCCTGAAATTCTAAATCCACCACCGCCCCTGTAGGAGCGAGGCTTGCCCGCGAAGAGGCCATCACATTCAACATTGATGTCGGCTGGTAAATCGCCTTCGCGGGCAAGCCTCGCTCCTACAGGGTTCACCTATCAACCTGACCGGTTTCACATGACCCAAGCACTCATCGAACTGTCCGACCTGGGCTTCAGCTGGCCCGGTCACCCGCCGCTGCTGGACATCCCGGCGTTTCGCCTGGAACCCGGCGAAACCCTGTTCCTCAAAGGCCCCAGCGGCAGTGGCAAGACCACCCTGCTCGGCCTGCTCGGCGGGGTGCAGAAGCCCGATCGCGGCAGCATTCACCTGCTGGGCCAGGAACTCACCGAACTCGGCGCCGGTGCGCGCGACCGCTTTCGCGTCGATCACACCGGCTACATTTTCCAGCAATTCAACTTGCTGCCGTTTCTCTCGGTCCGCGAAAACGTCGAATTGCCCTGCCACTTCTCCAAACTTCGCGCCCAGCGTGCGAAACAGCGTCACGGCAGTGTCGAGCAGGCCGCCGCCACCCTGCTCGCCCACCTGGGCCTGAAGGATGAAAGCATCCTCGGCCGCCGCGCCGATTCGCTGTCCATCGGCCAACAGCAACGGGTCGCCGCCGCGCGGGCGTTGATCGGTCAACCGGAACTGGTGATCGCAGACGAACCGACCTCGGCGCTGGATTACGACGCTCGCGAAAACTTCATCCGCCTCCTGTTTGCCGAATGCCGTGAAGCCGGATCGAGCCTGTTATTCGTCAGCCACGACCAAAGCCTCGCGCCGCTGTTCGATCGCCACCTGTCGCTGGCCGAACTTAATCGCGCCGCCACCCCGTTCGAGGTCTGAGATGTATTTGTTTCGTCTAGCCATGGCCAGCCTGGCTAATCGCCGCTTCACCGCGATCCTCACCGCATTCGCCATTGCCCTGTCGGTCTGCCTGCTGTTGGCCGTGGAACGGGTGCGCACCGAAGCCAAGGCCAGCTTCGCCAGCACCATCAGCGGCACCGACCTGATCGTCGGCGCCCGTTCCGGTTCGGTGAACCTGCTGCTGTACTCGGTGTTCCGCATCGGCAACGCCACCAACAACATTCGTTGGGACAGCTTCGAGCATTTCGCCAACAACCCGAAAGTGAAGTGGGCGATCCCGATGTCCCTTGGCGACTCCCATCGTGGTTACCGCGTGATGGGCACCACCGAGGCGTACTTCGAGCATTACCAGTACGGCCATCAACAACACCTGAAAATCGCCGACGGCCGCGCCTTCGCCAGCGATCCGTTCGAAGTGGTGCTCGGTGCCGAAGTAGCGGAGGCGCTGCACTACAAACTCGGAGACAAACTGGTGCTGGCTCACGGCGTGGCGGTGATCAGCCTGGTCAAGCATGATGACAAGCCGTTCACCGTGGTCGGCATTCTCAAGCGCACCGGCACCCCGGTGGACCGCACGTTGCACATCAGCCTCGGCGGTATGGAAGCGATTCACATCGACTGGCACAACGGTGTGCCGGCCCAGGGCAAAGGCCGGATCAGTGCCGATCAGGCGCGCAACATGGACCTGACGCCGCCAGCGATCACCGCGTTCATGCTCGGTCTCAACAGCAAGATTTCGACCTTCGCCGTGCAGCGTGAAATCAACGAATTCCGTGGCGAGCCGATGCTGGCGATCCTGCCCGGCGTGGCGCTGCAAGAGTTGTGGAGTTTGATGAACACGGCGGAAAAGGCCTTGTTCGTGGTCTCGCTGTTTGTGGTGCTGACCGGTTTGATCGGCATGCTCACGGCGATCCTCACCAGCCTCAACGAGCGACGTCGCGAGATGGCGATTCTGCGCTCGGTCGGTGCCCGACCGTGGCACATCGCAACGTTGCTGGTGCTGGAGGCGTTCGCCTTGGCGCTGTCCGGCGTGATTGCCGGGTTGGGCCTTTTGTATGTGGGTATCGCCTTGGCCCAGGGTTATGTGCAAGCCAATTACGGCTTGTATTTGCCACTCGCCTGGCCCAGTGAATATGAATGGACGCTGCTCGGTGGCATCCTGATCGCCGCGTTGCTGATGGGCAGCGTGCCGGCGTGGCGCGCGTATCGCCAATCCCTGGCCGATGGCCTGTCGATCCGACTATGAGGACGTTAATGATGCCCCGCGCTCTGCTTGCGCTTTTGATGCTGGTTGCCCTGCCGCTGTGGGCGGCCGAGCCGAAAGAACTGACCTGGTCGGAAATGATTCCGCCGGACGCCGCACCGGAAGTGCCAAACATGACACCGCTGCACGACCTGTCGCAGATGAGCGACGCGTTGGCCGCCGAGTCGGCGCCGGCGGCCAAGCAAGACATGCCCAATGCACCGGTGGTGAAAAGCCTCGACGGGCAGAACATCCGCTTGCCGGGTTACATCGTGCCGCTGGAAGTGAGTGAGGAAGGCCGCGCCACGGAGTTTTTGCTGGTGCCGTATTTCGGCGCCTGCATCCATGTGCCGCCACCGCCGTCGAACCAGATCGTGCATGTGAAAAGCGAAGTGGGCGTGAAGCTCGATGAGCTGTATCAGCCGTACTGGATCGAGGGGGCGTTGCAGGTGAAAGCGTCGAGCAGCGAGTTGGCGGATGCGGGGTATCAGATGGAGGCGGACAAGATTTATGTGTATGAACTGCCGGAGTGAATCCGGCTGTTCTGTGTTGATTGTGAGGACGCCTTCGCGGGCAAGCCTCGCTCCTACAGGAGATACGCAATACCTGTAGGAGCGAGGCTTGCCCGCGAAGGGGCCATTAGAGTCACCAACAAAATCAGGCCCATTACTGTTTCATTGAGCTGCATCAAAAGACCGTATCAGACGCCTCCGTACCATTGGACATCGAACATTTTTAACGTCCTTTGGAGCCCCCATGCACAAGTCCGCGCTCTGCGCTTCGCTGCTCGCCCTCGCGTTTGCAGCCCCGCTCGCCTACGCCCACGATGCCGGCGACATCATCGTTCGTGCCGGTGCAATCACCGTCAACCCGAAAGCCGACAGCTCCAGCGTCAAGGTCGATCAAGGCCCGTTGGCCGGCGCCGATCTGGGTGGCAAGGCCACCATGAGCAGCGACACGCAACTGGGCCTGAACTTCGCCTACATGATCGACAGCCACTGGGGGATCGAGCTGCTCGCCGCCTCGCCCTTCGAACATGACGTGAAAATCAAAGGCACCGCACTGGGCGCAGCCAACGGCAAACTCGGCACCCTCAAACACCTGCCGCCGACCTTGAGCGTTGTGTACTACCCACTGGACGGGAAGTCCGCGTTCCAGCCGTATGTCGGCGCCGGCATCAACTACACCTGGATCTACGACGAGCACGTCGGCAGCGAAGCGCAGGCCAACGGTTTCAGCAACTTCAAGGCCAAAAACTCCTGGGGCATGGCGTTCCAGGTCGGCGCCGACTACATGCTGAACGACAACGTGATGATCAACGCCCAGGTGCGCTACATCGACATCGATACCCGCGCGACTGTTGAGAACAACGCGGTTGCGCCGGGTACTCGGGCTAAAGTGAATGTGGATGTGGATCCGTTTATCTACATGGTTGGGCTTGGTTACAAATTCTGAGAAGAACTTGAATGGCTTTTGTGGCGACCAAAGAAACATTACGGCCACAAAAAAGGCGCCTCAAAAGGCGCCTTTTTCATGACTGCATAAACCTCAGCGTCCCAACAACCGCGCCAGCCCGACACTCATCGGTGTCTGCTCAGGGTAAGTAAAACGCTCCAGCAATCGCTGGTTGTTCGCTCGCGAGTGGCGGATGTCACCAGAACGCGCCGGGCCATAACTCACGGGTGGCAATTGACCGACCACCGCCTGCAACGCTTCAAGCATTTGCTTGAGGGACGTTGCCTGGTTCCAGCCGACGTTGACCGCGCCGACTTCAACCTGCGGTTGCTCGATGGCTTGCACCAGCAAGTCCACCAGATCCTCGACGTACACGAAATCGCGCGTTTGCTCGCCATCGCCAAACACGGTGATCGGCAGGCCTTTCTGCGCGCGCTCGCTGAAAATACTGATCACGCCGGAGTACGGCGAGGACGGATCCTGACGCGGGCCGAAAATGTTGAAGAAGCGGAAAATTACCGGTTCCAAAGCATGCTGGCGACGGTAGAAATCGAAGTAATATTCGCTGGCTAACTTGTCCGACGCATACGGCGTCAACGGCGCCTTCGGTGTGTCTTCGTCGATCGACTCGCCTTCGCCATTGTTGCCATAAACGGCAGCACTGGAGGCGTACAGCACTCGTTTGACGCCGGCTTGGCGCATGGCTTCGCAGACATTCAGCGAACCGATGAAATTGCTCCGGTGAGTCTTCACCGGATCGTCCACCGAGGCTTGCACCGACGCCACCGCTGCCAGATGCGCCACGGCGCTGCAACCGAGCATCGCCCGAGCCACCAGCGCAGCATCGGCGACGTCGCCCACAATCAGTTCGACCTTGGGGTCGTCCAGCGGCAGGTTGCTGCGTTTGCCGGTGGACAGGTCATCGAGAATGCGTACCGAATGCCCCTTGGCGAGCAAGGCATCAGTCAGGTGCGAGCCGATGAAACCGGCGCCGCCGGTGATTAAAACAGGGCCGTCAGCCATGGCGATAGAACCTATCCAGTAAGCCCGGGAGTGCCGCGCGCCATGCGCGGGGCTTGATCCCGAAAGTGTGCAGAATTTTCTTGCAGGCCAGCACCGCGTGTTGCGGCTCTTCGGCGGCGTCCGGTCGCGCGGCGTGAGCCTGGGCGGTTGGCGCCTCGATGGCCAGCGGATGCAAGGCGCGTGCTTCGGTCAGAATTGCCTGACCCAGCGCCAGCGGCGTCGTCGCCTCATGCCCGGCGTAATGATAGGTGCCCCACAGCGGCGCGGCACAATCAAGTTGCTTGAGCACCGAAATGATCACCCGCGCCGCGTCGTCAACCGGTGTCGGGTTGCCCCGGCGGTCGTCGGCCATCAGCAGCTCTTCAGGTTGTTCGGCACGACCGAGGAAACGCCCGAGGGTGCCGTCGGGGCTGTCATCGAGCAGCCAGCCGAATCGCAGCAGCACGTGTTGCGGGCAAGTGGCGCGCACGCTTTGTTCGATCCGCCACAAGGCCTGACCGCGCAGGCCCAGCGGCACCGGTTCGTCTTTTTCGCTGTAAGCGGTCGCCCGGGAGCCGTCGAACACCCGATAGCTCGACGGTTGCAGCAGAACGATGTTGTGATGCTGGCACAGTTCGGCCAGACGCTCGACTGCCCGCTCCTGCCCGGCCAGACGCTGCTCGCTGACCGTCTCCGCCTGAAACCAGTCGAAGTAGTAGGCGAGGTTAATCAGCGCGTCCGGGCGGGTGTCGTCGAGCAGTTGCGTCAGGCTCGCGGCATCCCAGCCGTCTTGCGGTGGGCGGGGGGCGAGGAAACCGATGTCTTCCTCCGCACCGAGGCGAATCAGCGCCTGCCCAAGGGCATTTCCGCCGCCCAGTAACATAAGGCGCATTCGCATAGAGTCAGCAGGCCCAGTCTGATTGGAACGATGGCTTTATCGACAGCGCCCACGGGCGATGTCGTTGTGAGTTGCCGGAATCGTTGCATTTTGCGGGTTTAGTGCGCAACCGTCATCCGTAAAGTGTAGATCGCCGGATTTTGCGGTGCGGCTAATGGCCTCTTCGCGGGCAAGCCTCGCTCCTACAGGTGATCGCATTCCCTTGTAGGAGCGAGGCTTGCCCGCGAAGAGGCCCTCAAAATCGGCGAAGGTCTTGAGCGGTACTTGCATCTTCATCCCCCCGCCCGCATAAATTACCCCATGAATCTGCCCATCCCCACGGACGCGGCCTTGGCAGGCTTCCACCCCGCCGTCAGCGCCTGGTTCAGCAATACGTTCCCGACGGTCACCGCCGCCCAGGCCCGGGCGTGGCCGTTGATCCGCCAGCATCGCTCGACCCTGATTGCCGCGCCCACCGGGTCCGGCAAAACCCTCACGGCATTCCTCGCGGTCATCGACGACCTGGTCCACCGGGGTCTGGACAACGGCGGCCATCTGCCCGACGAAACCCTGGTGGTCTACGTCTCACCGCTCAAAGCCCTGTCCAACGACATCCAGATCAACCTGCAAACCCCGCTGGCCGGCATTACCGAGCAATTGCGCGTCATGGGCCTGCCCGAATTGCAGATCAACACCGCCGTGCGCACCGGCGATACGCTGCAGAAAGACCGCTCGGCCATGCGCCGAAATGCGCCGCACATTCTGGTGACCACCCCGGAATCCCTTTACGTGCTGCTCGGCTCCGACTCCGGCCGGCAGATGCTCGGCACCTCGCGCACGGTGATCGTCGACGAAATCCACGCCATCGCCGCCAGCAAGCGCGGCAGCCACCTGGCCCTGAGCCTCGAACGATTGCAGGCGTTGTGCGCCGTCCCGCTGATGCGCATCGGCCTGTCCGCCACGCAAAAACCCATCGAAGCGGTCTCGCGCTTTCTGGTCGGTCGCGATCGCCCCTGCGAAATCATCGACATCGGCCACGCACGCCCCCGGGATCTGGACATCGAAGTGCCGCCAGTGCCTTTATCGGCAGTGATGCCCAACGATGTCTGGGAACGGGTCTACGACCGCCTCGCCGCCCTCGCCCGCGAACACCGCACCACCCTGATTTTCGTCAACACCCGACGCCTGGCCGAACGCTTGAGCCGGCATTTAAGCGAACGCCTCGGCAAAGAAGCCGTCGCCGCGCACCACGGCAGCCTGGCCAAGGAGTTTCGCCTCGACGCCGAACAGCGGCTCAAGCGTGGCGACCTGCAAGTGCTGATCGCCACGGCCTCGCTGGAGCTGGGGATCGACATTGGCGATGTCGACCTGGTGTGCCAGATCGCCTCGCCGCGCTCGATTGCCGGCTTTTTGCAGCGAGTCGGCCGCTCCGGGCACCAGGTTGGCGGCACGCCCAAGGGCCGTTTATTCGCCACTACCCGCGATGACCTGATCGAATGCACCGCCCTGCTCGACTGCGTGCGCCGTGGCGAAGTCGACACCTTGCAGATTCCCAAGGCGCCGCTGGATGTCCTGGCTCAGCAGATCATCGCCGAAGTCAGCTGCCAGGAATGGCAGGAGCAGGCGCTGCTGGAGATGTTCCGCAAAGCCTCGCCCTACGCCGAACTCGACGAAAAACATTACCAGGCGCTGCTGCACATGCTCGCCGAGGGCTACAACGGTCGGCAGGGTTTCCGCAGCGCTTACCTGCACCGCGATGCCGTGACCCGCACATTGCGCGGTCGCCGGGGCAGCAAACTGACGGCTGTGACCAGCGGCGGAACGATTCCGGACAACGCCGATTACAGCGTACTGCTCGAACCTCAAGGGCTGAACATCGGCAGCGTCAACGAAGACTTTGCGGTGGAAAGCATCGCCGGGGATATCTTCCAGTTGGGCAATACGTCGTATCGAATCCTGCGCGTCGAAACCGGCAAGGTCCGGGTCGAAGACGCTCAGGGCCAGCCGCCGACCATTCCATTCTGGCTCGGTGAAGCGCCTGGGCGCAGCGCAGAATTGTCATTCGCCGTAGCGCGCCTGCAAGCGCAGCTGGACGAATTGCTCGGCCTCACACCGGGCAACTTGCAGCCGGCCACCGACTGGCTGACCGACACCCTCGGTCTGAACCTGGCCAGCGCCGAGCAACTGGTGGATTACCTGGCCCGGGCGCGCCTGACGCTTGGCGCCCTGCCGTCCCAAGACACGCTGCTGATGGAGCGCTTTTTCGACGAGTCCGGCGGCACGCAACTGATTATCCACACGCCGTTCGGCAGTCGCATCAACCGGGCCTGGGGCCTGGCCTTGCGCAAGCGTTTCTGCCGCACCTTCAACTTCGAACTGCAGGCCGCCGCCAGCGAAGACGCAATCGTGCTGTCGCTGTCCACCAGCCACAGCTTCGAACTCGAAGACGTTTGGCGCTACGTGCACAGCAACACCGCCGAACACTTGCTGATCCAGGCGATACTCGATGCTCCGCTGTTTGGCGTGCGCTGGCGCTGGAATGCCGGAGTCGCGCTGGCGTTGCCGCGTTATACCGGTGGACGCAAAGTCGCGCCGCAGATCCAGCGCATGAAAAGCGAAGACCTGATCGCCAGCGTATTCCCCGACCAGATCGCCTGCGTGGAAAACCTCGCCGGCGAACGTGAAGTGCCCGAGCATCCGCTGGTGGAACAAACCCTCGACGATTGCCTGCACGAGGCCATGGACTGCGAAGGCTGGCTGGCGTTGTTGCGGCGCATGGAAAGCGGCGATGTCCGACTGATCAGCCGCGATTTGCCAGCGCCCTCGCCACTGGCAGCAGAAATCCTCAGCGCCCGCCCCTATACCTTTCTCGACGATGCGCCGCTGGAAGAGCGTCGTACGCAAGCGGTGCTCAACCGGCGCTGGAGCGATCCGCAATCCACCGACGACCTCGGCGCGCTGGATGCCGAGGCGATTCAAGCAGTGCGCGACGAAGCCTGGCCAACGCCCACGGGCGTCGATGAAATGCACGAGGCGTTGATGAGCCTGACGTGCATCACCGATGCCGAGGCGCAGGCCAATGCGCATTGGCTGGACTGGCTGAACGCCCTTGCTGAAAGTGGCCGCGCCAGCCGTTTGCAGATCAATGCCGAGCAATCGCTGTGGCTGGCGCTGGAGCGGTTGACCTGCCTGCGCGCGTTTTATCCACAGGCGACTTTGCAGCCACCGATGGAGGCGCTGCCGGGGTTCGATGAAGTCTGGGAGCCGGATGACGCGCTGCTGGAAGTGATTCGCGCGCGGCTCAGCGCGTTTGGTCCACTGCCGTTGCAAGCAATTGCTGAACCGTTGGGATTGCCGGCCATTGAAGTCACCCAAGCGCTGGCACAATTGGAGCGCGAAGGTTATGTACTGCGCGGCCAATTCACCCCGGGCGCCAGTGAGGATGAATGGTGCGAGCGGCACCTGCTGGCGCGGATTCACCGCTACACGGTCAAGCGTCTGCGGCGGGAAATCGAGCCGGTGGCGTTGCAGGATTTCATGCGGTTTCTGTTCGACTGGCAGCATCTGTCCGCCGCGACTCAAGGCCAGGGCAATGCGGTGCTGCCCGCCATCGTCGCCCAGTTCGAAGGCTACCCCGCCGCTGCTTCAGCCTGGGACAGCGACATTCTGCCGATGCGCATCAAAGGCTATTCGGCGAGTTGGCTGGATGATGCGTGTCGCAGCGGGAAACTGGTCTGGACGCGTCTGACGGCGCGCAATAAGAGTGCCGGCACGGCGCTGCGCAGCACGCCGATTCTGTTGCTGCCGCGCAGTCAGGTCGGGTTGTGGAGCAGCTTGACCGAACAGACCCCGGTCAGCGAGCTGTCACCCAAAACGCAGAAGGTTTACGAAGCACTCAGCGAACACGGCGCGCTGTTTTTCGATGAGCTGACTCACGAGGCACATCTGCTGCGCGCCGAGCTGGAAATTGCCCTGCAGGAACTGGTCGGCGCCGGGCTGGTAAACGCCGACAGTTTCGCGGGCCTGCGAGCGCTGATTACGCCGGCCAGTAAACGGCAGAATCGCAGCAGCCGACGTGGCCGTGGGGCGTTTGTCGGCGGGATGGACGATGCCGGGCGCTGGGCCTTGCTGCGACGGGGTCCTGCCGCGCCGGTTGTGGATAACAAACGACCGGCCCCGACGCCAAGCGACACTCTGGAACACATCGCCATGACCTTGTTGAGGCGCTATGGCGTGGTGTTCTGGCGCTTGCTGGAGCGGGAAGCGGATTGGTTGCCGAGCTGGCGGGAATTGCTGCGCACGTTCCATCGTCTGGAAGCTCGGGGGGAGATTCGCGGTGGCCGGTTTGTCAGTGGTTTGGCCGGGGAGCAGTTTGCATTGCCTGAGGCGATACCGTTGTTGCGCGAAGTCCGGCGCCGGCCGCATGACGGGAGTCTGATTGCGGTGTGCGGGGTTGATCCGCTGAACCTTGCCGGGACGTTATTGCCCGGTGCGAAGGTGCCGGCCTTGGTGAGCAATCGCCTGGTGTATCGGGATGGGTTGCCAGCGGCTGCCGAGATTGCCGGCAAGCAGGTTCTCTGGGTGGAGCTGGATCAGCAATCGACTGCCGAACTGCACCGCAAACTGATCCGCCATTGATGGTGTCTGGGGCGGCCTCATCGCGAGCAAGCTCGCTCCCACAGGTAATCGGTGTCTGAGCAAAATTGTCTAACCGACACCAGTCCCTGTAGGAGCGAGGCTTGCCCGCGAAGAACGAAGACACGATCCTACTGATACACCGCGATGCGCCCTTCGCGGGCAAGCCTCGCTCCTACAGGGGTTACGGTGTTATTGGGGGCGAGGCTGATCCGGCAGCATCACCGGCGAATTTTCGGCCACCGGCCCATCATCTGCCATCGCCTGCCTCGGCATCAAAACCTGCTGTGGATAAGTCTGCGCGAAATGCACCCACGGGCTGTTATCCACAAGCTTCTTCAACCGCTGGTTAAACGCCCTGCTCACCGCATATTGCCCACCCGACACCGTGCGAAACTGCGCCGTCAGCACCACGCCGTTGAGGTCCATTTTGTCGACGCCAAACACGTCCAGCGGCCCTTGCAGGTTGTACTTGAGAAACGCGTCCTCGCGGATCGAATCCCCCGCTTCACGGATCAACTCAATCGCCTTGTCGACATCGGTGTCGTAGGTGAACTGCACCGAGAAAAACGCATACGCGAACTGCCGCGATTGATTGGTCACTGCCTTGATCTGACCGAACGGCACCGAGTGCACAAAGCCCTTGCCGTCACGCAGGCGCAAGGTGCGGATGGTCAAGCCCTCGACCGTGCCGGCGTGGCCGGAGTCGAGCACCACCCAGTCGCCGATTGAAAGGGTGTCTTCGATGATGATGAACAACCCGGTGATCACGTCCTGCACCAGTTGTTGCGAGCCGAAACCGATGGCCAGGCCGACCACCCCGGCACCGGCCAGCAACGGCGCGACGTTGATTCCAAGGTTGGCCATGGTGGTAATCGCGCAGATCACCACCAGGATGATTTTGATCGCGTTGCGCAGCAGCGGCAGGATAGTTTTGACCCGCGTGCTGGGCTGCGTCGTGCGTTTGTTGAGCGGCGGTTTCAGCGCTTCCTGGATCGCCGTATCAAGCACCACCCACAGCAACCAGGTCACCAGAAAGATCAGGCCCATGCTGCTCAACGACTCACTGATCGCCCGGCCCACCGAGTTGCGCTCGGCGAATTCGAACAGCGACACGCCCCAGATCCGCCCGAGGATTTCGATGAAGGCAACGGCCATGACGATCCGCAGCAACGCATGCAACAGACTGAGAAAACGCTCTTTGTAGGCGCTGCTGTGCTGGATCGCTGTGACCTGACGCGACTTGAACATGTGTTGGAAAATCGTGCTGAGAAACACCGTGGCGATCAGCAGGATGGTGGTGAACAACGCGCAGCGCAGGGCCTTCTGATTGTCATCGCCTACGCCAAGCAGGTTGATCGCCGAGACCATCACCATCAGCAGGATCGGCCAGTACCAGAGCCCGGAAAAAATCCGCAAGGACTCTTGCAGCGATCGCTGCTTGAGGCGTTGGGCCAGTGGCCGGTTACGGATCAGATGCGCCACCGGGCGGCGTAAACGAATCACCAATAATCCGAAGATGATCGAGACGAAAAAACCGGTGAGCACTGCGGCGCTGCTGGTGATGTTGCCGCCCAGTTGCCGGGCGATTTGCGGGCTGGTCAACGCATCGCTGAGCGCGGCGAGAAAGCCGATCAGGAACAGCGGCCGAGGGCAGTAATCGCGAATGATCTGCACCGCCGTGCGCTTGTGGCCGGTGTTGAACATGACGATCACGCAGAGCAGCATCGAGGTCGAGAAAATACCGCTGCTGGTGGCGTAGGCGAAACACAACGCCAGCGCGCGGCCCACCGAGGCGGGCAGGAAATGGCTGACGTAGAGGGTCAACGGCAGACAGATCAAGGCCGGCAGCGTGTAAGGCAACACATAATTGAGCAGATCCTGACTGCGCTGGCGGGTGCGCAGCCAGCGGCCCTGGTTCAAGCGTTTGGCGAGGATCCCGCCGAGCACGGTGAGCAAGGCGAAGGTGCCGAGCCAGACGCCGGACAACATCAGGAAGTCGCCGATCACGCTCCAACCTGAACGGCTCGAGGGTCGATTGACCAGCTTATCCACTTCATCTGCCGCCCGATCGGCCCGCAGGCGCCAGGCGTCGACCAAGTCTTCGTTGAGGTCGAGCTTGTCCTGAACGTCGTCGATGCTGGAACTGATGGCCCCGAGCAGACCGCCCTGGACCAGCGGTTCAGGCTTTGCCGGTTCCTCGGCAGCAGCGGGAACACCCGGCAGCGTGACGGCTTCCAACTCGTTGCTGCCCAGAAACAGCAACGCCCCCAGCAGTATCGCGGTCCTGAACTTGAGCAAAACGGGAAGCTCCTTGGGAAGGGTCTGTAAGGAACTGATCGGCAAATGACGGGCAAGTTCGGTTTTGCCCGCGAGATAACAGACGCGACCATTCCCCCTGTGGGAGCGAGCTTGCTCACGATAGCGGTGGTTCAGACACTTCAATGTTGAATGTACCGTCGCTTTCGCGAGCAAGCTCGCTCCCACAGGGTTTTGTGGAGCTCTGTCGATTTTTGACCAGCACGCAAATATCAAATGCCCACTCCTCTATTTTTCCGCGCAACCCAAACCCCGACACTGCGCTCCATCAATCAAATCCACCGCAGTTGCAGTCATGCCCATTGCCTTGCTCGCGCTGACCCTCAGCGCCTTCGCCATCGGGACGACCGAGTTCGTCATCGTTGGCCTGTTACCCACCATCGGCGCCGACCTCGGCGTCAGCCTGCCGTCCGCCGGTCTATTGGTCAGCCTCTACGCAACCAGGCCTGCTGCTGGTGTACGCCATGGCCGCGGTCGGTTACGGCGGCTCGTTCATCGCCTTCACCTTCCTGGCGCCGATTCTTCAGGACATTTCCGGCTTCAGCGCCGGCACCGTCAGCCTGGTGTTGCTGGTCTACGCCTCGCGATGGCGGCGGTACATCTTGCATCAATGTGGCTGACAGACCGCTATCGCGAGCAGGCTCGCTCCTACAGTAGGTCGGTGTGGTTTCCGGAACGCACACCATCCGTACCCCCGTCGAAACTTTCTCGCTTGCCCCACGGTCATCAAAAGACAGGGCAACCGGGGACCATTAGACGGGAGGCGACATGGCGGCGATTCACATCGGTATTTCAGGCTGGCGCTACACGCCTTGGCGGGGAGGTTTCTACCCGAAGGGGTTGACCCAGAAGCGCGAATTGCAATTCGCGTCACGGGCGGTCAACAGCATCGAAATCAATGGATCGTTTTACGCCCTGCAACGGCCTGAACGTTATGCCCAGTGGTACGCCGAAACCCCGGCGGACTTCGTTTTCAGCGTCAAAGCCCCACGCTTCATCACCCACATCAGACGTCTGCGGGACATTCATAAGCCGCTGGCGAATTTCTTTGCCTCCGGGATCCTGGAGCTCAAAGAGAAACTCGGCCCGATCCTCTGGCAGTTTCCGCCCAATTTCAAATTCGACGTCGAGCTGTTCGAAAGCTTCCTCGAGCAACTGCCCCACGACACCCAGCAGGCGGCCGCCCTCGCCCGCCAGCATGATTCGCACCTGCACGGCCCCGCCAGCCTGAAGGCTTACAAGAAAAAGCCGCTGCGACATGCCGTTGAAATCAGAAACGAGACCTTTATTGATCCGTCGTTCGTGCGCCTGCTCAAACGCTACAACATTGCCTTGGTCATCGCCGACACCGCCGGCAAATGGCCGTATCGCGAAGACGTCACCAGTGATTTCGTTTACCTGCGCCTGCATGGTGCCGAAGAACTCTATGCCAGCGGTTACACGCCTGAGGCGCTGGAGCGCTGGGGCGAGCGGATCGAAGCCTGGAACCACGGCCAGCAACCGGCGGATCCGCAACTGATCGCACCTCGGCAGAAGCCGAAAACGCGCAAGTCCCGCGAAGTGTTCTGCTATTTCGACAACGACATCAAAGTGCGCGCGCCCTTCGATGCGCGGCGCTTGCTTGAGCACTTCCATCTCGACAAAGACCTCGCCACCCGTCCCGGTGAACCGGTTGCCGAAGGAGTGCTGTCATGAGTATTTCCGAGCCGGTCGGCATCACCGATGAACAGCAAACCGTCATCACCTCCGTGCGCAGTTTCACCGTGCTGACGGTCAATACCCACAAGGGTTTCACCGCCCTCAACCGGCGCTTCATCCTTCCGGAATTGCGCGACGCGGTGCGCAGCGTATCCGCCGACGTGGTGTTTTTACAGGAAGTCCACGGCACCCACGAACATCATCCGCAGCGCTACACCAATTGGCCGGCAATGCCGCAGTACGAATTCCTCGCCGACACCCTGTGGCCGCAATTTGCCTACGGCCGCAATGCCGTGTACCCGGCGGGTGATCACGGGAATGCGCTGCTGTCGAAATTCCAGATCATTCGCCATGACAACCTCGACGTCTCGATCAGCGGCCATGAGAACCGCGGCATCCTGCATTGCGTGCTGCGCCTGCCTGGCGATGGCCGGGAAGTGCATGCGATTTGCGTGCATCTGGGGCTGCGTGAAACCCACCGGACGGAACAACTCAAGTTGCTGGCGCGACGCCTTGAAGACCTTCCGGCCGATGCGCCGGTGATCGTCGCCGGCGACTTCAACGATTGGCGCCAGCGTGCCGATGCGTTGCTCAAACCCTGCGGTCTGCGGGAGGTGTTCGCCGAGCACCACGGCAAACCGGCGCGCAGTTTTCCGGCGCGGTTACCGGCGTTACGCCTGGACCGCATCTACGTGCGCAACCTCAAGGCCAGCCGTCCGAAAGTGCTGGCGGCGCGCCCCTGGTCACACCTTTCCGACCACGCACCGCTGTCGGTGGAGATCGAACTATGAGCAGCGCACCGATGGAAAAAACCGTTGATCACATACCCACCACCCCGCCGGTGCGTGAACCCGGCGTGGTCGACGTTGAATACGGCTGGCAGGGCAACAACCTGGTGGAAATGCTGGAAAACGGCGAAGCCTATTTCCCGCGGGTATTCGAGGCCATGCGCCAGGCCAAGACTGAAATCCTCCTGGAAACCTTCATTGTGTTCGAGGACAAGGTTGGCAATGAGCTGCAGCAAGTACTGATCGAAGCCGCTCAACGCGGCGTACGGGTCACCGCCAGCCTCGACGGGTTTGGCTGTGGCGAGTTGACTACCGGGTATCTTGCGGCGCTCAGCCAGGCCGGCGTGCGCCTGCAAATATTCGATCCGGCGCCCAAGCACCTGGGCATCCGCACCAACTGGTTCCGCCGCCTGCACCGCAAGATCGTGGTGGTGGACGGCACGATTGCGTTCATCGGCGGGATCAACTTTTCCGCCGACCATCTGGCCGACTTCGGTCCCGAGGCCAAGCAGGATTACTCGGTTGAAGTGCAAGGCCCGGCGGTGGCCGACATCCATCACTTCGCGCTGCTGCAAAGTGGCCGCCCGGCTCGCGCCAAATATTGGTGGCAGCGCCGCCGGCAGCGGCGTTCGGAGCTGGCGCTCAGCGACCACGACGGCCAGGTTAGGCTGGTGTACCGCGACAACGGTGATCACCGGACGGATATTGAAGAGGTTTACCAGCAGGTGCTGCTCAGTGCCCAGCGTCGCGTCGTGATCGCCAATGCCTATTTCTTTCCGGGCTACCGCTTGCTGCGCGAAATCCGCAACGCTGCTCGCCGTGGTGTGGACGTGCGTCTGATCCTGCAGGGGCAACCGGACATGCTGGTGGCCAAACTGGCCGCGCGCATGACCTACGACTATTTGCTCAAGTCGGGTGTGCAGATCTACGAGTATTGCGAACGCCCTTTGCACGGCAAAGTCGCGCTGGTGGATGAGGACTGGAGCACCGTCGGTTCGAGCAATCTCGACCCGTTGAGCCTGTCCATGAACCTGGAAGCCAATGTGTTGATCCGCGACCGAGCCTTCAACCACGATCTGTTCGAACGGCTTGAGGTGCTGAGCAATAACCACTGCAAAGCCATGTCAGCGGACAAGTCACCGCGCGGACGGATCTGGCACATGACTGTTGGCTTTGTGGTGTTTCACTTTCTGCGTCACTTCCCGGCATGGGCCGGTTGGCTGCCGGCGCATAAACCGCGCCTGAAACCCTTCACTCATTCCGCCGGGAGCGACCACCATGAGCCGCGTTGAGGCGCACTCGGCGCCTCACGCCGACAGCCCGAGCAAATCCCGTTGGAGCCGCTGGAAAAAGCCGCTGACGATGCTGTTTTTCCTGGCGCTGATCGTGCTGTTCACCCTGCTCGCCCAGCGCATCGAATGGAACGAAGTCTTCGACACCCTGGCCGATTTCAAGGTGCGTACGCTGATCATCGCGTCGGGCCTGACGCTGGTGAGTTTTCTGGTTTACGCCTGTTTCGACCTGATCGGTCGCACCTACATTCGCCAGGACCTGACCTGGAAGCAGATCTTGCCGGTGGGGATCATCAGCTACGCGTTCAACCTGAATCTGAGTGCCTGGGTCGGCGGCATAGCCATGCGTTATCGCCTCTATTCACGACTCGGGGTGAGCAAAAGCAACATCGCGAAAATCCTCGGGCTGAGCCTGGCGACGAACTGGTTCGGCTACATGGTGATTGCGGGCGCGGTGTTCAGCAGCGGCCTGGTCAGAATGCCCCCGGGCTGGAAGTTGAGCAGCGGTGCATTGCAAGGTGTGGGCGTGTTGCTGTTGCTGGTGAGCGCGGGATATCTGGCGGCGTGCCAATTCTCCAAGCGTCGGGAGTGGTCGATACGCGGGGTGGAAATCAACCTGCCTACCTTGCGCATGGCGGTGCTGCAACTGGCCCTCGGGGCACTTAACTGGTCGCTGATGGCGGCGGTGATTTTCACGCTGCTGCCAAACAAGCTGGATTATCCGTTGGTGTTGGGCGTGTTGCTGATCAGTGCGATTGCCGGGGTGATTACCCATATTCCTGCCGGGCTTGGGGTCTTGGAGGCGGTGTTCGTGGCGTTGTTGCAGCATGAGGCTTCGCGGGGGAGTCTGGTGGCGGGGTTGCTGGCGTATCGGGCGATTTATTTTATTTTGCCGTTGTTGATTACGTTGGTGATGTATTTGATCGTTGAGGCCAAAGCGAAGTCGCTGCGGATTTCCAAGAAACACAAGGAGGCAGGTTGATTTTGAGGACGCCTTCGCGGGCAAGCCTCGCTCCTTGTATGTTGACCCTTGTATGTTGACCCTGATTCCAACGAGAGAGGTTACGCTTAAGGATTCATACAACAGCAAGTGCGTTTCTGGGGGAGGCCGATCGCTCCTGAAGGCAGGATTTGCTCCTGACCTTGTCTGTAGAGAGGCCCCCCCGCCTCATTGCCCACCACGAAGAGTATCGAGAAGCCGACAAGTCGGACTTCGCATTACAAGGTTGCAGTGGCATGAAGTTCGAGGTCGGGGGAACCAGGAGCAATCTTACCGAAAATCAGGGAAGTGAAAACCATGAATACTCATGTCGGCATAGACATTGGTGCCCGCACGTCTGCTATGGGATGGCGGCAGAACGGTAAAACATCAGGCCAGTGGGACATTCAGCACACCCCCAAGGGGCGTAAGGCTGCCGTGACCAAGATGTTGGGCCTCAAACCGCTTGTATGTTGACCCTTGTATGTTGACCCTGATTCCAACGAGAGAGGTTACGCTTAAGGATTCATACAACAGCAAGTGCGTTTCTGGGGGAGGCCGATCGCTCCTGAAGGCAGGATTTGCTCCTGACCTTGTCTGTAGAGAGGCCCCCCCGCCTCATTGCCCACCACGAAGAGTATCGAGAAGCCGACAAGTCGGACTTCGCATTACAAGGTTGCAGTGGCATGAAGTTCGAGGTCGGGGGAACCAGGAGCAATCTTACCGAAAATCAGGGAAGTGAAAACCATGAATACTCATGTCGGCATAGACATTGGTGCCCGCACGTCTGCTATGGGATGGCGGCAGAACGGTAAAACATCAGGCCAGTGGGACATTCAGCACACCCCCAAGGGGCGTAAGGCTGCCGTGACCAAGATGTTGGGCCTCAAACCGCTGAGCGTGGTCATGGAGGCCACCGGCATTTACTACCTGGACCTGGCGATAGAGTTGCATGCCGCCGGCTTACCGGTCTCGGTGATCAACCCCAAAAGCTTCCATAACTTTGCCAAGCTGATGCTGCAAAACAGCAAAACTGACCAGATTGATGCTCAGTTGCTGGCCGAGTATGGCGAACGCATGGCGCCAAGACTGTGGGTGCCACCTACCGCAGATCAACTGATGCTGCGTGCGATTGGGCGCCATATCAACCGGCTGATTGGCCATCGGACCCGAGCCAAGAACGAGTTGCACGCACTACAAGCGACGCAAACGAGCGTTGAGCTGCTGATCGAGGATGAAAAAGATGCGATTGCAGCGCTAGACACACGGATTGATCGTTTGAAGAAGGCTGCACGCGAGGCCATCGCCAAATGCCCGGATCTGAGTTTGCAGTTTCGCTGCATGATGGCTGCACCCGGCGTGGGAGAGGCCTCGGCCATCGCAGCACTGGCTGAGTTGACGACACTTCCTGTGACGCTTAAATCGGCGCAGGTAAGCCGTTATGCAGGACTCGATGTAAGGCTGACCCAGTCAGGCACCAGCGTGAACCGGCCAGGGCGAATGTCCAAATGCGGCAACGCGTATTTACGGGCAGCGATGTTCATGCCGGCAATGACGGCAATTCGCTGTGATGAGAATGTGAAAGCCTTTTACGAGGCGCTGGTAGCCCGCGGCAAGAAGAAAATGCAGGCCATCGGAGCAGTGATGCGTAAATACCTGACCGGGTTATGGGCATGCATGCGTTCTGGAGAAGAATTTAATACGGCCAAGCTTTTTAGCGAAAAACATCTCGCGAAAGCTTGACCGTGAACAGAGTATCTACAGGTTGGGCGTCGACCACGATATTGCGCCCCCCATAAATCCGTAGGAGCGAGCGATGCGGCGACCCGACTTGCCCGATAAGGCGTCCGTAAGACCACGACTCATTTCGACTGGATAATGCTCAACCGCTCACCCACGACCATCTCGGTAATCCAGTCCACCAGAATCGAGGTGTATGCCTGTTGCGAAACCGGCTCGCTCAATGCGTGATCGGCGCCGTCAATGACCCGGTGCGTCAGCGAATGCGTCTGCTGGCATGCAGCGCGGTAGCTCATGATCGTCGAGTGAGGCACATAGTCGTCGGTCTCGGACTCGACCAGCAGCACATCCCCGGTGAATTGCGAGCAGGCATGCAGCGCGCGATTGCTGTCGGCGCGCACCAGCGTGTTGCGGTAATCGCGCAAATCAGCCTTGTCCAGTTCACGTTTGGGCGTGTGCCATTCATCGTCGCGATACAGCGCCGGCACCCGTAGCGCCAGCCAACGCACCGGGCGCAACGAGGTCAGGATCGAGGCCAGGTAACCGCCGTAACTGGTGCCCACCACCGCAATGGCGGAAGTATCGAGCGCCGGATGGGCGAGCAAGCGGTCGTACGCCGCCAGCAGGTCGCGCAGGTTGTCTTCACGCGTTACGCGAGTGAGCGGGATGCCGGTGCCACCGGTGTGCCCGCGCAGGTCGAACGTCAGGCACACGCAGCCCAGGCCGGCGATGCCTTTGGCCCGTTCCAGGTCCCGCTCTTGGCTGCCGCCCCAACCGTGCACAAACAACACGCCGGGGACTTTCGATTTGGGGCTCAGAAAAGTGCCGCTCATCTGTTCATCGTCGATGTCGATCTGAATGGTTTCGCTTCTAGCCGTCATAGGATTTGACCGTTACGTACTTGAGAAGAAAGTCACTGTTTTCCGCCGGCCCGCGGTACACCTCGATGGCGTCCGCCGGCAGCGGTTGATCGATGTAGGTTTCTACAGACGACACGCGAATCGCGCGCATCCCCGGGTCGTTGACGAAACTCTGCAACGCGGCCACTTCAGCACTGCTGGCCCCGCCCATGCGCCAGGACTGTTCGAGCACGCCGCTGCGCTGTTTGCCATTGCTGTCCTGGCCTTGGGCGATGTCGTAGTTGCGACGCGAGGCGTAGAAACCGGGATAGGCCTCGTCCGCTGCGCTGTCGAACACTTGCGCCTGCCGGATCGCCAGTCGCACATCGTCAGGAAGGTCCAGTTCCAGCAGGTCTTCGTAATCACCCTGCACCACCAGCAGATTGGAACCTCCATAAACCTGCTCGCCCTGACCGTCTTCGGTCAAGTATTGATCACCGCAATAACTCAGCACCCTACCGCCGATAAAGCTCTGGCCGACGCTGTGGGTGATCACTTTGTCGAGATCTTGTTCGAGCACCACGCCTTCGGTGAACAGTGCCTTGGCATCCGGTCGAGCCAGAACGGCGTCGAACTGGTCGAGGTTTTTGATAACTTCCTGTCCACGTCCGGCGCAGGCATGAATCGGTTTGATGCGAATAGGGCCTGCGTAGAGCAAATGCTCCGCCGCCGGCCGTGCATCGTCGAACGAGAACACGCTGAGACCATCGAGCACGACGTTGCATACCCGTTCGGAAAACAGCGCAGACCAGCCTTCCGGGGCATGCGCATTTTTGCTACGCAACCCGTGGCTGATGGCTTTGGTGCAGATGAAGTCGTGATCGACGTAACCGCCCCACAAATCGTCAGGCCCCTTGACGCCTAAAGCGCGGGCGGCAGCGACACCGACCAGGGTTTGAGTCGGCAACAGATAAAGGTCCCGGCCGTTGTGAAGTTCGGGGTCGTAACTGCCGCCGAACTTGAGCCCGAGGATTTGCGCCAGCCAACGGGCCAGCGCGCGATTGGTTTCGACTTCGTGCAGGGGCGCCTCGGAGCGGACAGAATGGGCGACCACCAGCTTCTTGCGATTTGTTGGGGTCATGCGTCCCCCTTCAATCTGCGTTTGATGAATGTAGTTGAAGGGGTGCAGACATCAAGCCAAGGAGCGCCGCAGTGAAACGGTTTCCGAATCAGCCAGTTGCGAAAAAAGTGATGGCACCAAGCCTGCTTTATTCTGCACGAAGCCACGCCCAGCTCCTGCATTTTGCACGATCCAAGCCTTGCACAGAGCCAATGTGGGAGCGGGCTTGCTCGCGAAAGCGGTGAGTCAGTCTGCATCAATGTCGACTGACACACCGCTTTCGCGAGCAAGCCCGCTCCCACATTTAACAGTGCGGTGATATGGACTACCGCGTTAGGGCTGCTGTCGGCGTCACCCCAAATCGGGTGCGATAATCACTCGGCGCCAGCCCGGTAATTTTCTTGAACGTCGCCCGAAACGCCCCCGGGTCTTGATAGCCCACGGTCCAGGCGATGTGATCGATGGTGCCGTTGGTGAATTCGAGCATTTCCCGCGCCTTGCCGACCCGCAGGTGCTGGCAGTATTCGGTCGGTTTCAACCCGGTTGCCGCGCGGAATCGGCGCAGGAACGTGCGCTCTTCCAGCCCCGCCCGCTCGGCCATTGCCGTCAACGACACATCAGTAGCCCCGGTGCTTTGCAGCCAATGCTGAACCTTGAGAATCGACGCATCGCCGTGGCTGAGAATCGGTGAAAAATTGCTGCCGCATTCACTTGCGCTGTCGCTGTGCTCCACCACCAGGAAACGCGCGGTGCCGGTGGCGATACTCGGGCCGAGTAGACGGTCTACCAGGCGCAAACCCAGCTCGGACCAGGCCATCAACCCGGCGGTGGTGATCAGGTCGCCGTCGTCGACGATGGGCGTATCCGCCTTGAGCTTGATGGCCGGGTAACGCTCGGCGAAGGTTTTGGCCGAGGTCCAGTGGGTGGTGGCGCTGCGGCCGTCGAGCAAGCCACTTTCCGCCAGCAGAATCGAGCCCACGCAAACGCCACCGAGGGTCGCGCCCTGCGCGTGTTGCTGACGCATCCAGCGGATCAGCGCCTGCGGTGCCTGGCCTTCGGAAAAGCCGGCAATCGACGGCGGAATCAACACCGCCACCAATGGGCGGTCGGGACCCGGATGACTGTCGTAAACCCGTTCGGGCGCCTGCTCGCCATCCACCTGCCAATGGCTGATCCGCAGCAACGGCAACTGCGCCGACTGATGCTCGGCGGCAATCCGGTTGGCCACGCCGAACAGGTCGGTCAATCCGTGCACCGCCGCCATCTGCGCGCCGGGATAAATCAGCACGCCGAGTTCAGCGATTGCCCTTTCTGCGTCCATTGTCAGTTTTCCCCTTTCTATTGTCGGTGCGGCCAATCCCCGGTTGGTCGGCCAGAACCAATACTTCATTCCACACCCAACGCACACATTTCGAGGAAACAGTCATGGCCAAGCAAGCACTCATCGTAGTCGATATCCAAAACGACTACTTCCCCCAAGGCAAGTGGCCGCTGGTCGGCGCCGACGCTGCAGCCGACAACGCCGTCCGTCTGCTCAAAGCCTTTCGTGATGCCGGTGATTCTGTGGTGCACATCCGTCACGAATTCACCTCCGAAGAAGCCCCATTCTTCACCCCGGGTTCGGAAGGCGCGAAGTTGCACCCCAAAGTCCTGAATCGCGCCGATGAGCCGGTGGTGCTCAAGCACTTCGTCAACTCGTTCCGTGAAACCGAACTCAAATCGATCCTCGACGAGCAAGGCATCAAGGAACTGGTGGTTGTCGGCAGCATGAGCCACATGTGCGTCGATGGCATCACTCGCGCCGCTGCCGATTTCGGCTACACCGTCACCGTGGTCCACGATGCCTGTGCCTCACGCGACCTGGAATTCAACGGCGTCACGGTACCCGCCGCCCATGTTCACGCTGCCTTCATGTCAGCCCTGAGTTTTGCCTATGCGAGCGTGATCTCCACTGACGAATTCCTGGCGTCCAGCCACTAACGTCTTAACGTATTGATCAAATTCCGAAAAAGGCCCGCCGCGTTGACGCGCTGCGGGCCTTTTTCGTGGGTCGGGAAAAGTAATACAAAAAATCTCACGCGTGAGCTATTGAGAGTGGCAAAAATAGCCTGTAGTGTTTCCCACGCGTGAGTTTTTCACAACGAGGTCAGCCCCATGAAAAGCAGCTCTCCATCGAGCCCTCCAACCGGGCCCGATACCGATTCAGCAAGCCGCAAGGGAGAGCGCGCGAAACCGTCCGCGAAAAAGCCATCGAGCTTTTACATGAAGCAGATGCGCGCGGGCCTGGGTGCCGCCGGTTATGTGAAACACGAGACTTGGGTGCTTCCCGAAAACCGAAGCCTGCTCAAGCAGATGGAGAAACAGCTTCGCCAACCGATTCTGGCTGGCTCATTCATGTCGGAGAATTACATGAGCGCAGGTACTAACTGGAACATCGATCGACTCTTCACCGCCCTTCAGGCACTGGACGAAGTGGTTTCGAACGACATCACGCTTTCTCTCGTTCAAGGCTCCGAGTCCAGCATCAAGCTGGAAATGAACGATTTCGGTGGCTTGCCGATTTACATCGCGGTGGTGGGTGAACAGATCATCGTCGATACCGTTCTGGTCGACGTCGAGTCCATCAACGACGTACCGGCATTCAATGACGCCGTGCTGCGCAGCCGGGAAATGTTCCCGCTGTCCTCGATCGGTATCGAGTCCATGCCGAACGGGCAGATTGTTTACAACATGTTCGGCGCCCTGAGCTCCGACTCCAGCCTGACGAACATCGTGACCGAGGCCAAAACCCTCGTCGACAACGTCCAGCGCGCCAGCGAAGCCTTCGAACGTTTCTTCAATTAATTATTCGGGAATAGGGAATATCCAATGACTCAGTCCATCTGGAGCAAATTGTTCACCGCGCTGCGCGGCGGTGCCAATGAAGTCGGCGAATCGATCGTCGACCAACAGGCCCTGCGTATCCTCGACCAGGAAATTCGCGATGCTGACAGCGCCCTGGCCAACGCCAAGCGTGAGCTGGTCACCATCATGGCCAAGCACAAACTGTCGGCCGACCGCGTCAGCGAGTACAACGCCAAGATCAAGGACCTGGAATCCAAGGCCCTGGCTGCGATCCAGGCCAACCGTGAAGACCTGGCCCTGGAAGTGGCCGAAGCCATATCGACCCTGACCAACGAACTGGACGTCGAGCAAAAGCAGGCCAACGAATTCGGCGGTTACGCTGAAAACATGCGCAAGGACATCACCAAGGCCGAAAACCGCATCAAAAGCCTGCGCCAGCAAGTGGACATGGCCAAGGCCCGCGAAAGCGTTCAGAAAGCCCAGGTCAGCGCTTCGATTGCCAGTGGCGGCGCCAACGGCAAGCTGGAAACCGCCGTCGGCACGCTGAACCGCTTGCAGGCCAAGCAGCAGCAACGCGCGGCTGAACTGGAAGCGCAGGACCAACTGGCCGATGCGTCGACCGGCACTGACCTGGAACGCAAACTGCGCGAAGCCGGCATCACGCCGAACGAAGGCAGCGCCAATGCGATTCTGGAACGCCTGAAGAAAAAATCGGCTGAGTAATCGACTCAGCCGCCGGACGCGTAACCTGTGGGAGCGGGCTTGCTCGCGAAGAGGGAGTATCAGTCGACATCGATGTTGCCTGACACACCGCCTTCGCGAGCAAGCCCGCTCCCACATGGAATGTGCTCAACTGACGGACATTCAACTGTCGAGGTCAAGGATGGATGCCCTGAAGGGTTTCAAGACAATCGCAGGCCTGGCCCTCTTCATGGTCGCGCTGCAACTGCTCAACGTTGCGACCGGCTACAGCCTTATGGCATTCGGCCTGATCCCGAGAACCGTGCACGGTCTGCTCGGCATCATCACCTCGCCTTTTCTGCACGCTTCCTTTGCGCACCTGAGCGCGAACCTGGTGGCCTTTTTGATACTGGGCACCCTGGTCATTATCGAAGGGCTCAACCGCTTCCTTGCCGTCAGCGCGATCATTATTCTGCTGGGCGGCGCGCTGGTCTGGCTGTTCGGCTTTGCAGGCGTACACATCGGCGCCAGCGGCTGGGTATTCGGGCTCTGGGCGTACCTCTTGTCCCGTGCCTGGTTTCAAAGGAGCTGGGGCAACCTGATAACGGCCGGCGTCGTGGCCCTGCTCTATGGCGGCCTGATATTTGGCTTTCTTCCTCGTCAGGGCGTTTCCTTCGAAGGTCATCTGTTTGGTGCGCTCGCCGGATTTATTGCAGCCAAGGTACTTTTCTCCGCGTCGCGCAGCAGGTTTAATGCCGCCCGGTAACCGCACTTAAGCGTTCAGAAGTCGGGGCGATTACTTCGTCGGAACGAGTACCCACGGAGTCAGGGACGAAATGTCGATTTTCCTTTTATTGCGCATGTACGCCTCGTCCCTCTTCCACCGCTTCGGCTGGGCAGGCCTGGTCATTGCCTTGGGCGTACACCTGATCACGGCTTATCTGGGCCTGGTGTTTCTGGGCGAACAACACCTCACCGCCCCCGCCACGTTTACTTACTTCTATCTCACCACCACACTCACCGTCGGCTATGGCGATCTCGCGCCGCAGACACCGGCGGGGCGAATTTTCGTGGCCACCTGGATCATGCTCGGGGGCATTGCGCTGCTGACGGCAGCCATCGGCAAAACCACCAGCAGTGTCATCGATGCATGGAGAAAAGGCATGAAGGGCAAAGGCGATTTCACCGGCAAGGTCGGCCATACGGTTCTCATCGGCTGGGAAGGCGCGTCCAGCGAGCGGGTCATTGAATTGTTGCTTCAGGACGAAACCTCGAACGACAACCTGATCGTCATTTGCGATTGCACCCTTGAAGAAAACCCGATGCCGGGCAAAGCGACCTTTATCAAAGGTGAAAGCCTGTCCTCCGTGGCGTTGTTGCTGCGCGCCGGCGTTCCTGGTGCCGAACGCGTCCTGGTGCGAACCCATTCAGACGACCTGACCCTGGCCACCGTGCTGGCGGTCAATCAACTGAAACCTGTCGGGCATGTGGTCGCCCATTTTAATGACAGTGAAGTCGCTGCGCTCGCCAGCGCCTACGCGCCCAGCCTGGAATGCACCTCAAGCATGGCCATCGAGATGCTGGTGCGCGCCTCTCAGGATCCGGGCTCGTCAGTGGTCATCAATGAACTGCTGTGCGTGGGCCAAGGCGCCACCCAATACCTGATGAAACTGCCCGAGGCCTTCGAAGCCACGTTCGGCGATCTGTACACTCGGATGAAAGAACACCACAACGCCACGCTCATCGGCTATCGCGCCAAAGGTGCCCAACAACCGTCGATCAACCCGCCCAGCGCTACGCGCGTTGAGGGCGGCGAACTCTTCTACATCGCCTCCACTCGCCTCAAGGAAATCTCCAATGGGATGGTTTAAACAGTTGATGGGGCTTGAGGCCCCGAACGCGACGACAGAGTCGAAATGGACCGCCAACGAAACTCCGCCACAGGCCACCGGCCCGTTGGGCCTGGGATTGGGCAAAGGTGTGATGTTCGACACGACCTTGAAATTGTTGCTCGACGAAAAAACCACGGTGACCATCCCGGGCTCCCAGCAGATCTGGAGCAACGGCACCGTCGATCTCGGGCAATCGACCTGGCTGTCGCGCTATTACATGAACGACGAAGATTACTGGCTGCAAGTGCACACCACCGGCGACATCGCCGGGCAGGTCGAGTCGGTGATCCTGTTCAACTACCTCAGTTACATCACCATCAGCAGTGAAGCGGAGCTGCGTCGACTGGCCGGTCCGCAAAGCCTGATCGGGCTGCCGACCTACACCCATAACGGCGTCGAATACACCCGCGAATGGGGCACAGAGGATGGCCAGACAGAATTGGTGACACTGAGCGAACAGCTGAAAAACCCGGAGGAGTCCTACGGCATCGAGCACCGTTCGATGCTGTACGCCCGCGAAACCGGCCTGACCGATCGCCGGGAATTCCTGCTGTTTTCCGTCGAAGAAGACGCCGAAGGCACCATCAGCTTGAGCACATCGCTGGGCATCTCGCTGTACACAACCGACCTGAATACGTTCTGAAAAAGGAAGAAGTTCATGCTAGAAGCACTCTCCATCTCCCTGAACAAAGCCGCCGTGTTCGGGTTTGTCGCGTACATCCTCGGCGCCGCTGTGCTGTTCGCGCTGTTCCAGTTCATCTACACCCGTATCACCCCGCACAAGGAATTCGAACTGATCCGCTCGGGCAACGTCGCCGCCGCAATCGCTCTGGGCGGCGCCCTCATCGGTTTCGCGATTCCGGCCAGCAATGTGATTGCCTACTCGATCAGCCTGCTCGACTTCGTCGTCTGGTCGCTGATCGCGGCAGTCGTGCAACTGCTGGCGTTCCTGGTGACCAGCCTGGTGTTGAAAGGCACTTCTGAACGGATCAAGAAAGGCGAAATCGCGGCGGGTGTCTATGTCGCGGCCGTGGCCATCAGCGTTGGCATGTTGAACGCCGCCTGCATGACCCCTACCCCGAACTGATTGCGCACGGAGCTCCCGATGAAACGAAGCAAGTACGTTCAACTGTCGCTGGCAGCCTCGGTCGCCATGGCGATATCAGGCTGCGGGCCGACAGAAAAAACTTACCCGGTGCAGAAGAAATACAACTTCCAGTCCGTTCAGCAATGCTCCGATGAAAAACTCCCGGTGGACGTCTGCTCGGACGCCTACATGACCGCCATGGCCGAGCATCGCCGCATTGCGCCGGTGTACGACAGCCAGGCCGATTGCGATGCCGACTTTGTCGCCGACTGGTGCCAGCAGGATTCCGCCGGCAGGTTCATCCCCAAGCTCGGTGGTTTCGAATTGACCGCCGATGGCCAGGTGACGCAATCCCAAGTGGACGCGGCCAAGGCGCAATTGCCGGCCTCGGAAGCGGCGAACAGTGGTGGCTCGGGCTTCTCCACCAGCAGCCTTTTGACCGGCCTGCTGATCGGCAACATGCTGAGCAGCAACCGCAACAGCTACAACTCCGAGCCGGTGTACCGCTATCGCGATGATCGCGGCAGCTATTCGAACTCGACACTCAGCCAGCGGATTTCCAAGGGCTCGACGTTTAACAAGTCCAATCAGGCGAGGTACGGCAGCAGCAACTACGCCGACTCGGTCCGTTCTTCTACCAGCAAGCCGGTTTCCGTTGCCTCGTCCACCTCCCGTGGCGGCTTTGGCAGCAAGGCCAGCGCACGCAGCGGCTGGGGCGGCGGCGGATCGAGCAGTTAAGGGGACCGGGGCATGAAGAAAATCCAATGCGCAGAGCGTCCTGACTGGAAACAGACGGCCGAGGGTCTCGGCTTTCTGTTCCATACCATCGACAACGAACCCTACTGGGACGAGAGCGCGTATTACCAATTCACGCTCAAGCAAATCGAGAACGATCTCGAAGATCCGACCACCGAGATCCATGAGATGTGCATGGACCTGGTGGCCCGTGTGGTTCAGAGCGAGGAGCTGCTGGAGCGCCTGAGCATCCCCGCGCCATTCTTCGACATGGTTCGCACCTCATGGCTCGAAGGTCACCCGCACCTGTACGGGCGCATGGACTTCTCCTACAACGGCACCGGCCCCGCCAAGTTGCTGGAACTCAACTACGACACGCCGACCAGCCTGTATGAGGCCGCGGCATTTCAGTGGGGCTGGTTGGAGCAATGCATCGAACGCGGCTTGCTGCCCAAGCATGCCGACCAGTTCAACAGCATCGACACCAAACTGCATCAGGCCTTCGCTCAATTGCAGCTCAAGCAGCCCTTCTACTTCGCCTCGATGAAAGACTCTGTCGAAGACAAAGGCACCACTGATTACCTGCGGCTGGTGGCGGAAAAGGTCGGCATCGAATCACGCCACATCGATATCGAAGACATCGGCCTGACCAGTGACGGGCGTTTCGTGGACCTTGAGGATCGCTGGATTCCTCACCTGTTCAAGCTGCACGCCTGGGAATTCATCTTCCACGAGCCCTTTGGTGCAGCGATTGCCCAGAGTGATACGCAGTTTTTCGAGCCAGCCTGGAAATCCATCATCTCCAACAAAGGCATCCTGCCGCTGTTGTGGGAGTTCAACAAAGGTCATCCAAACCTGCTCGCGGCCCACCTGGATACCGATCCGAACAAAGCGGTGCCCAAGGGCTGGGTGCGCAAGCCATTCTTCTCGCGGGAAGGCGCCAACATCGAGCTGCAAACCGCCGAAGGTCTGATCGTGAAAGAGGACGGCCCCTATACCGATGCGCCGTTTATCCTTCAGGAATTCGCGCCACTGCCGAAGTTTGGCGACAGCTATACGCTGATTGGTTCCTGGGTGATCGGCGATCAGGCGGCCGGTATCGGCGTGCGTGAGGACAACAGCTTGATCACCAAGGATTCGAGTCGATTCTTGCCGCATCTGATACTCGACTGATCCTCCGTCACCCCACTAAAAAAGCCCGGTGCCGTGCATCGGGCATTGGGGCGAAACAGGTGTAAACCTGATCGAGAACCAGACAACCACAAGACTTACCGCTGAAAAGCCGGATAATGGCGGCCAAATCGTCTAGCCGTTATTCTGGTAATCCCCCATGGAAATCAAGGTCAACTTTCTCGACAACCTTCGACTTGAAGCCAAGTTCGATGACTTCACGGTGGTGGCCGATCAACCTATCCGCTACAAGGGCGATGGCTCGGCACCGGGCCCGTTCGACTACTTCCTGGCTTCGTCGGCGTTGTGCGCTGCGTATTTTGTGAAGTTGTACTGCAGCACGCGCAACATCCCCACGGATAACATCCGTCTGTCGCAGAACAATATTGTTGACCCGGAAAACCGCTACAACCAGATTTTCAAGATCCAGGTCGAGTTGCCGGCGGACATCTCCGACAAGGACCGCCAGGGCATCCTGCGTTCCATCGACCGTTGCACCGTGAAAAAAGTGGTGCAAGCCGGGCCTGAGTTTGTGATCGAAGAAGTGGAAAACCTCGACGCCGACGCCCAGGCATTGCTGATGCCGGCTTCCAGTTCAGAGGCAAGCACTTATATTGCGGGCAAGGATCTACCGCTGGAGCAAACCATCGCCAATATGTCGGCCATTCTGGCGGACCTGGGCATGAAGATTGAAATCGCCTCGTGGCGCAACATCGTGCCCAATGTCTGGTCGCTGCATATCCGCGATGCGCACTCGCCGATGTGCTTCACCAACGGCAAGGGCGCCACCAAGGAAGGCGCGTTGGCGTCGGCGTTGGGCGAGTTTATCGAGCGACTCAACTGCAACTTCTTCTACAACGACCAGTTCTGGGGCGAAGACATCGCCAACGCGGCGTTTGTGCACTACCCGGACGAACGCTGGTTCAAGCCTGGCCGCAAAGATGCACTGCCGACCGAAATTCTCGACGAATACTGCCTGAAGATTTACAACCGCGACGGCGAGCTGCGCGGCTCCCATCTGATCGATACCAACTCGGGCAATGAAGAGCGCGGCATCTGCTCGTTGCCGTACGTGCGCCAGTCGGACGGCGAGGTGGTGTATTTCCCGTCCAACCTGATTGAAAACCTGTTCCTGAGCAACGGCATGAGTGCCGGTAACACGCTGGCCGAAGCCCAGGTGCAGTGCCTGTCGGAAATCTTCGAGCGCGCGGTAAAACGCGAAATCATCGAAGGTGAATTTGCCCTGCCGGATGTGCCGGCCAACGTGCTGGCGAAGTACCCGGGGATACTGGCCGGTATTCAGGCGCTGGAAGAGCAAGGGTTCCCCGTGCTGGTGAAAGATGCCTCCCTGGGCGGTGAATTCCCGGTGATGTGCGTCACGTTGATGAACCCGCGTACCGGCGGTGTGTTCGCCTCGTTCGGCGCGCACCCGAGCCTGGAAGTGGCGCTGGAACGCAGCCTGACCGAATTGCTCCAGGGTCGCAGCTTCGAAGGCCTCAACGACTTGCCTCAGCCGACGTTTGAAGGTCATGCGGTGACCGAGCCGAATAACTTCGTCGAGCACTTTATCGACTCCAGCGGCGTGGTGTCGTGGCGCTTCTTCAGCTCCAAGTCGGATTACGAATTCGTGGAGTGGGACTTCTCGGGCCAGGGTGAAAACTCGAATACCGACGAAGCCGCGACCTTGTTCGGCATTCTCGAAGGCATGGGCAAGCAAGTGTACATGGCGGTCTACGAGCATATCGGCGCGACGGCGTGCCGCATCCTGGTGCCGGACTATTCGGAGATCTATCCCGCGGACGATCTGATTTGGGATAACACCAACAAAGCGCTGTTCTTCCGCGCCGATATCCTGAACCTGCATCGCCTGGACGAAGAAGAACTGCAAGCGCTGGTTGAACGTCTGGTGGAAAGCGAGCTGGACGACTACACCGACATCACGTCCTTGATCGGCATCGAATTTGACGACAATACCGCCTGGGGTCAGCTGACAATCCTGGAGTTGAAGCTGCTGATTTATCTCGCCTTGCAGCAATATGAAGAGGCGAAAGAGGCAGTGGAAATGTTCCTGCAGTACAACGACAACACGGTTGAGCGCGGCTTGTTCTACCAGGCCGTCAATGTGGTGCTGGAGATGAAGCTGGACGAAGACCTGGAACTGGAAGACTACGAGGCCAACTTCCGCCGGATGTTTGGCAGCGAGCGGACGGATGCAGCGATTGGATCGGTGGACGGCAGCGTGCGCTTCTTTGGCTTGACGCCTACGAGCATGAAACTGGAGGGGCTCGATAGGCACCTGCGGCTGATCGATAGCTACAAAAAACTGCATACGGCGCGGGCCAACGTGACCGCTTTATCCCGTTAAACAGCGCCAACAAAAAAGCGAAGCCACATGGCTTCGCTTTTTTGTTTACGGTGTCTGAAAAAGCTGCGGATCAGAACGGGATATCGTCATCGAAGCTGTCGAAATCCGGAGCCGGTTGCGGAGCCTGCTGTGGTGCTGGACGCGACTGTTGCGGAGCCGATTGCTGGGCTGCCGACTGCTGTGGACGCGGAGCCTGCTGGCGTGGGGCCGGAGCGGACTGCTGATAGTTGTTGCCCCCGCCTTGTTGGTCGCCCTGCTGTGGACGGCCGCCGAGCAGTTGCATGGTGCCTTGCATGTCGACCACGATTTCGGTGGTGTAACGCTTGATACCGTCTTTTTCCCACTCGCGGGTCTGCAGCTTGCCTTCGATGTAGACCTGCGAACCTTTACGCAGGTATTCGCCGGCGATCTCGGCAACCTTGCCGAACATCGACACACGGTGCCATTCAGTCTTTTCGACTTTCTGACCGGTTTGCTTGTCGGTCCACTGTTCGCTGGTCGCCAGACTCAGGTTGGTCACGGCGTTACCGTTAGGCAAGTAGCGAACTTCGGGATCCTGGCCGCAAGTGCCGACCAATATGACTTTGTTAACCCCACGGGCCATAACGTTCTCCTAGGCTACGCACGCTGCCTCGGGCGGGTTGTTCACCAGACGCTCGAGGGTGGTGCGATCCAATAGTTCGGTGTCCAATTTTATGTAAATCGCCGCTTCATCTTCGACGATCACTGCATCTGTTACCCCTACAACGGCCTTCAGGCGCTCGACCAGACCCGCTTCGCGGATCGCCTCGGGCGACAACGGCAAGCGCAGGCTCGTCACGTAAGGTGGTTCGCGCATGGTAACAGCAAAGGCCAGCCAGAGGGCAGCCAGGCCGGCGCATCCGAGGAATACAACCGACAAACCGCCGTGCTGGAACATCCAGCCGCCGAGGATCCCGCCCAGCGCCGAACCGAGGAACTGGCTGGTGGAATAAACCCCCATCGCCGTGCCCTTGCCGCCTGCCGGTGAAACCTTGCTGATCAGCGATGGCAACGAAGCTTCCAGCAGATTGAACGCGGTAAAGAACACCACCGTTCCGATCACCAGAGCCCGCAGGCTATCGCCGAACTGCCAGAAGAATAGCTCAGTGAGCATCAGCGTCAGCACCGCGCCCAATAAAACTCGTTTCATTTTGCGTTTCTTCTCGCCGTAGATAATGAACGGGATCATGGCGAAGAAGGAAATCAGCAGCGCGGTCAGGTACACCCACCAGTGCTGCTCTTTAGGCAGCCCAGCTTTTTCGACCAGGGCCAGGGGCAATGCAACGAAGCTCGACATCAACATCGCGTGCAACACAAAAATGCCCAGGTCCAGGCGCAACAGGTCCGGATGCTTGAGCGTCGGGATCAGCACCGCACGCGCGACGCCGGATTCACGGTGCTGCAACGGGCCGGTGGAACGCGGCACCATGAACATCACGATCACAATGCCGAACAGCGCCATGCCGCCCGTGGCGAGGAACAGCCCGGACAGACCGAAAGCACGGGTCAACAACGGTCCCACAACCATAGCGACGGCGAACGACAGACCGATCGTCATGCCGATCATGGCCATGGCTTTAGTCCGATGCTGCTCGCGGGTCAGGTCCGACAGCAACGCCATGACCGCTGCTGAAATCGCCCCGGCGCCTTGCAGGATGCGTCCAGCGATGACGCCCCAGATTGAATCGGCATTGGCTGCCAGCACGCTACCGAGGGCGAAGATGATCAGCCCCAGGTAAATCACCGGACGACGGCCGATGCGGTCGGAGATGAAGCCGAATGGAATCTGAAAGATCGCCTGGGTCAGGCCGTAAGCGCCGATCGCCAGCCCGATGAGGGCCGGGGTCGCTCCTGCCAGATCCATCCCATAGGTCGCCAGAACCGGCAACACCATGAACATGCCAAGCATACGGAAGGCGAACACAAGGGCCAGACCGCTTGCTGCGCGGGTCTCACTGCCACTCATGCGTTCGCTGTGGGGATCGTGCATGGAAAAACCTCATGTGAACCGGCGGCGATTCTACCAGTCCCATCGATTGACGGGGTATATCGCGACGCTTTGACGCGCTCCGCTGACAGACTCTTCATGTAAGACATCATCCCGCTCGTTTGATAGTGTGCATCCATCCAGTATTTGGCCGTATACTCCTACGTTTTCGACGCCCGCCAAGCGAGGCCACTTTGGACAAGATCCTGATTCGTGGGGCCCGAACCCACAACCTGAAGAACATCGACCTGACCCTGCCACGGGACAAACTGATCGTCATCACCGGCCTGTCCGGATCCGGCAAATCGTCCCTGGCATTCGACACGCTGTATGCCGAAGGCCAGCGCCGCTACGTCGAATCACTGTCGGCTTATGCCCGGCAGTTTTTGTCGATGATGGAAAAACCTGACGTCGACACCATCGAAGGTTTGTCACCCGCCATTTCCATCGAACAGAAGTCGACCTCGCACAACCCGCGCTCGACGGTCGGCACCATCACCGAAATCTACGACTACCTGCGTCTGCTTTACGCACGCGTGGGTATTCCTCGCTGCCCGGATCACGACATTCCGCTGGAAGCGCAAACCGTCAGCCAGATGGTTGATCTGGTCCTCGCGCAACCGGAGGGCAGCAAGCTTATGCTGCTGGCACCCGTAATCCGCGAGCGCAAAGGCGAACACCTTTCGGTCTTCGAAGAGTTGCGCGCCCAAGGCTTTGTACGGGCCCGGGTCAACGGCAGGATCTGCGAACTGGATGAGCTGCCGAAGCTGGATAAGCAAAAGAAGCATTCGATTGATGTAATAGTCGACCGCTTCAAGGTCCGTGCCGATCTGCAGCAGCGCCTGGCCGAGTCGTTCGAGACCGCGCTGAAACTGGCCGACGGCATTGCCCTGGTTGCGCCGATGGACGACGAACCGGGCGAAGAAATCATCTTCTCCGCGCGCTTCGCCTGCCCGATTTGCGGCCACGCCATCAGCGAACTGGAACCCAAGCTGTTCTCCTTCAACAACCCGGCCGGTGCCTGCCCGACCTGCGATGGTCTGGGCGTGAAGCAGTTCTTCGACATCAAGCGCTTGGTGAACGGCGAGCTGACGTTGGCCGAGGGCGCGATTCGCGGGTGGGACAGGCGCAACGTCTATTACTTCCAGATGCTTGGCTCGCTGGCTTCGCACTACAAGTTCAGCCTCGAAGTGCCGTTCAACGACCTGCCGGCCGAACAGCAGAAATACATCCTGCACGGTAGCGGCTCGCAGAACGTCGACTTCAAATACCTGAACGACCGTGGCGATATCGTCAAACGCTCGCACCCGTTCGAAGGCATCGTACCGAACCTGGAACGCCGCTACCGCGAAACCGAGTCGGCTTCGGTGCGTGAAGAGCTGGCCAAGTTCCTTAGCACCCAGCCTTGCCCGGATTGCCGTGGCACGCGCTTGCGTCGTGAGGCGCGGCACGTTTGGGTGGGTGAGAAGACGCTGCCGGCGGTAACCAATCTGCCGATTGGCGATGCTTGTGAGTATTTCGGTGTGCTGAAGCTCACTGGGCGCCGCGGCGAAATTGCCGACAAGATTCTCAAGGAAATTCGCGAGCGCCTGCAGTTCCTGGTCAACGTGGGGCTCGACTATCTTTCGCTGGATCGCAGTGCCGACACATTGTCCGGTGGTGAAGCTCAGCGGATTCGCTTGGCCAGTCAGATTGGCGCCGGCCTGGTGGGGGTTCTGTACATCCTCGATGAACCGTCGATTGGTCTGCATCAACGTGATAACGATCGGTTGCTCGGCACCCTCAAGCACCTGCGCGACATCGGCAACACGGTAATTGTGGTCGAGCACGACGAAGATGCGATTCGCCTGGCAGATTATGTGGTGGATATCGGACCGGGCGCGGGTGTCCACGGTGGGCATATTGTTGCCGAAGGTACGCCGGCCGAGGTCATGGCTCACCCTGATTCGTTGACAGGCAAGTACTTGTCGGGCCGGGTGAAGATTGCCGTTCCAGCCAAGCGCACACCGCGTAACAAGAAGTTGTCGCTGTCCCTCAAGGGTGCTCGCGGCAACAACTTGCGCAATGTCGACCTGGACATTCCGATTGGTCTGTTGACGTGTGTGACCGGTGTATCAGGCTCGGGCAAGTCGACGCTGATCAACAACACGCTGTTTCCTTTGAGCGCTACGGCACTCAACGGTGCCACGACGCTTGAGGCGGCCGCTCACGACAGCATCAAGGGCCTTGAGCATCTGGATAAGGTCGTCGACATCGACCAGAGCCCGATCGGCCGTACGCCGCGCTCCAACCCGGCGACCTACACCGGGCTGTTCACGCCGATTCGTGAATTGTTCGCCGGTGTACCGGAGTCCCGCTCACGCGGTTATGGCCCGGGACGCTTCTCCTTCAACGTGAAGGGTGGACGCTGCGAAGCGTGCCAGGGCGATGGCCTGATCAAGGTGGAAATGCACTTCCTGCCGGACATCTATGTCCCGTGCGACGTCTGCAAGAGCAAGCGTTACAACCGCGAGACTCTGGAGATCAAGTACAAGGGCAAGAACATCCACGAAACCCTCGAGATGACCATCGAGGAAGCGCGGGTGTTCTTCGATGCGGTTCCGGCCCTGGCGCGCAAGCTTCAGACGTTGATGGATGTGGGGCTGTCCTACATCAAGCTGGGGCAATCGGCGACCACGCTGTCCGGCGGTGAAGCGCAGCGGGTCAAGCTGTCCCGCGAACTGTCCAAGCGCGATACCGGCAAGACGCTGTACATCCTCGACGAGCCGACCACTGGCCTGCACTTCGCGGATATTCAGCAACTGCTCGACGTCCTGCATCGACTGCGCGATCACGGCAACACCGTGGTGGTGATCGAGCACAACCTGGATGTGATCAAGACGGCTGACTGGCTGGTGGACCTGGGGCCGGAAGGCGGTTCCAAGGGCGGGCAGATTATTGCTGTCGGTACGCCAGAAGAAGTGTCCGAGATGAAGCAGTCTCACACCGGCTTCTACCTCAAGCCGCTACTGGCTCGCGACAGGGACTGATTCGACCCCATGAAAAAGCCCCTGTCACTTTATCGGTGACAGGGGCTTTTTTGTATCTGGAGCAATCAGGCGTGGGATTGCAGGTAGTTCTCAAGACCGATCAACTTGATCAGACCCATCTGCTTTTCAAGCCAGTAGGTGTGGTCTTCTTCGGTGTCATGCAATTGAACCCGCAGCATCTCGCGGCTGACATAGTCCTTGTGCTGCTCGCAGAGCTGGATACCCTTGCAGAGTGCGGCGCGGACTTTGTATTCCAGGCGCAGGTCAGCGGCGAGCATGTCAGGCACCGTGGTGCCGACATCGAGATCGTCCGGACGCATGCGCGGCGTGCCTTCCAGCATCAGGATACGACGCATCAGGGCATCGGCGTGCCCTGCTTCTTCTTCCATCTCGTGGTTGATTCGTTCGTAGAGCTTGGTGAATCCCCAGTCCTCATACATCCGCGAATGAACGAAATATTGATCACGCGCGGCCAATTCGCCGGTCAGCAACGTGTTGAGGTAATCGATTACGTCTGGGTGGCCTTGCATCGCCCTACATCTCCCTGCTTGAAAGTCTGTAGTTTGAACCAAGGCGACTGTTTGGTCACTTCGTTTGCGGGATAAAAGCGAAGATATTCTGAGAAAAGTGGTTTAAATAACGCAAAAACCGCCCAAATGAGGGCGGTTCTGCTTCTCGTTTAGACTTCGTTAAGCTGTACGTTGAGTGCCTTTGCGATTGCTTCTCCGTACGCTGGGTCAGCCTTGAAGAAATGCTGCAACTGACGATCGACCACATCACTGGAAACACCGCCCATCGCCCCGGCAATGTTGTTGACCAACAGTGCTTTCTGCTCGTCGCTCATCAGTCGAAACAGCGCCCCGGCGTGGCTGTAGTAGTCGGTGTCTTCGCGATGATCGTAACGATCAGCGGCGCCGCTCAATGCCAAAGGTGGCTCAGCAAAGCGAGGCGCTTGTTTTGGCGACTCGACGTAACTGTTCGGCTCATAGTTAGGTGCCGCACCGCCATTGCTGCCGAACGCCATCGAACCATCGCGCTGATAGCTATTGACCGGACTGCGCGGTGCGTTCACTGGCAGTTGTTGATGGTTGGTGCCAATGCGGTAGCGGTGAGCGTCCGCGTAAGCGAACACGCGGCCCTGGAGCATGCGATCCGGCGAGAGGCCAACACCCGGGACCATGTTGCTCGGACCGAACGCCGCTTGCTCGACTTCAGCGAAGTAGTTCTGCGGATTGCGGTTGAGTTCCAGTTCACCCACCTCGATCAGCGGAAACTCTTTCTGCGACCAGGTTTTGGTCACGTCGAACGGGTTTTCGTAATATGCGGCGGCTTGGGCCTCGGTCATGATCTGGATGCACACACGCCATTTCGGGAAGTCACCGCGCTCAATCGCCCCGAACAGGTCACGCTGCGCGTAATCCGGATCGGTACCGGCCAATCGCGCGGCATCTGCAGGCGCCAGGTTCTTGATCCCTTGTTTGGTCTTGTAGTGCCACTTCACCCAGTGCCGCTCGCCATTGGCGTTTATCAGGCTGTAGGTATGGCTGCCGAAGCCGTGCATATGACGATAGCCGTCAGGAATGCCGCGATCAGAGAACAGAATAGTGACTTGGTGCAGGGACTCAGGCGAGTGCGACCAGAAGTCCCACATCATCTGCGCGCTTTTCAGATTGCTTTGCGGCAGACGCTTCTGGGTATGGATAAAGTCCGGGAATTTTAGCGGATCACGGATGAAAAATACCGGCGTGTTGTTGCCGACGATGTCCCAGTTACCTTCTTCGGTGTAGAACTTCAGGGCAAAGCCGCGTGGATCGCGCTCGGTGTCGGCCGAACCGCGCTCGCCGCCGACAGTGGAAAACCGCAGGAACGTCGGGGTTTGCTTGCCGACCGATTCAAACAGTTTGGCACTGGTGTATTCGGTGATGTCGCGAGTAACGGTAAACGTGCCGTAAGCACCCGAGCCTTTGGCATGTACACGACGCTCAGGGATGTTCTCACGGTTGAAGTGGGCAAGCTTCTCGATCAGGTGGAAGTCGTCGAGCAGCAGCGGGCCACGAGGGCCGGCGGAACGGGAATTCTGGTTGTCGGCGACAGGAGCGCCACTGGCGGTGGTAAGCGTTTTATTTTGGCTCATGCGATCTCTTCCTCTGTCAGTCTTTAACTGCCGGCTAATCGGCTGAGAGGGAGTATTGATCACGAACGTTACAGCTACAAATTCATTAACTTGCGGTTATCGATAGAAAATTACTAATTACGTTTCTGATTATGCATCGAAGGGATACTTTCGAGCGCGCACAAAAAACCGGGCACTAGGCCCGGTTTTTCGTTTCAGACTGACGTCTTACTCAGCGGATACAGCTTCACCACCGGCAGGACGATCAACCAACTCGACGTACGCCATTGGCGCGTTGTCGCCAGTGCGGAAACCGCACTTGAGGATGCGCAGGTAGCCACCCTCACGGGTAGCGTAACGCTTGCCCAGGTCGTTGAAGAGCTTACCAACGATAGCTTTCGAACGAGTACGGTCGAAAACCAGACGGCGGTTTGCAAGGCTGTCTGTCTTGGCCAAAGTGATCAGCGGCTCAGCAACGCGACGCAGTTCTTTAGCTTTCGGCAGTGTAGTTTTGATCAGCTCGTGCTCGAACAGCGACACTGCCATGTTTTGAAACATGGCCTTGCGGTGCGAGCTAGTGCGGCTCAGGTGACGACCACTTTTACGATGACGCATGGTTCATTCCTTACCAAACACAACGTTCGGTGATTACGACGATCAGGCAGTCGCCTTGTCGTCCTTCTTAAGACTTGCAGGCGGCCAGTTGTCGAGGCGCATGCCGAGGGACAGACCGCGGGAGGCCAGAACGTCCTTGATTTCAGTCAAGGATTTCTTGCCAAGGTTCGGAGTCTTCAACAGCTCTACTTCGGTACGCTGAATCAGGTCACCGATGTAGTAGATGTTTTCCGCCTTAAGGCAGTTAGCCGAACGTACAGTCAGTTCCAGATCGTCAACCGGGCGAAGCAGGATCGGATCGATCTCGTCTTCCTGCTCGATAACCACTGGCTCACTGTCACCTTTGAGGTCGACGAACGCAGCCAACTGCTGTTGCAGAATGGTTGCAGCGCGGCGGATAGCCTCTTCAGGATCCAGAGTACCGTTGGTTTCCAGATCAATAACCAGCTTGTCCAGGTTAGTACGCTGCTCGACACGGGCGTTTTCCACCACGTATGCGATACGGCGAACCGGGCTGAACGAAGAGTCAAGCTGCAAGCGACCGATGCTGCGGCTTTCGTCTTCATCGCTCTGACGCGAGTCTGCCGGTTCATAACCACGACCACGAGCTACGGTGAGCTTCATGTTCAGGGCGCCGTTAGACGCCAGGTTAGCGATTACGTGATCGGGGTTAACGATCTCGACATCATGATCCAGCTGAATATCGGCAGCGGTAACCACCCCCGAACCCTTCTTCGACAAGGTCAGCGTAACTTCGTCACGACCGTGCAGCTTGATAGCCAGACCTTTAAGGTTCAACAGGATTTCAATTACGTCTTCCTGTACGCCTTCGATGGCGCTGTACTCATGGAGCACACCGTCAATCTCGGCCTCGACTACTGCACAGCCGGGCATTGAGGACAACAGGATGCGGCGCAGCGCGTTGCCCAGGGTGTGGCCGAAACCACGCTCGAGAGGCTCGAGAGTGATCTTGGCGCGGGTTGGACTGACAACCTGCACATCAATATGGCGGGGTGTCAGGAACTCATTTACCGAAATCTGCATGGATGCACCTATTTTCTAGCCCTTACTTGGAGTAGAGCTCGACAATCAGGCTTTCGTTGATGTCGGCGGACAGATCACTGCGAGCTGGAACGTTCTTGAAAACGCCCGACTTCTTCTCAGTGTCTACTTCTACCCATTCTACGCGGCCACGTTGGGCACACAGATCGAGAGCTTGGACAATGCGAAGTTGGTTCTTTGCTTTCTCGCGAATCGCGACCACGTCACCAGCACGAACCTGGTACGACGGCACGTTTACGGTCTGACCGTTAACGCTTACGGATTTGTGCGATACCAGCTGACGGGATTCGGCACGAGTAGAGCCAAAACCCATACGGTATACAACGTTGTCCAGACGGCATTCGAGCAGTTGCAGCAGGTTTTCACCGGTTGCACCTTTCTTGCCAGCTGCTTCTTTGTAGTAGCCGCTGAATTGACGCTCGAGAACGCCGTAGATACGACGGACCTTCTGCTTTTCACGCAGTTGGGTGCCGTAATCGGACTGGCGACCGCGGCGTTGGCCGTGGATACCAGGTGCTGCTTCGATGTTGCACTTCGATTCGATCGCGCGCACGCCGCTCTTCAGAAAGAGATCGGTGCCTTCACGACGAGCGAGTTTGCATTTTGGACCAATGTAACGAGCCATTCTTTACAATCTCCTGGATTACACGCGGCGCTTCTTCGGCGGACGGCACCCGTTGTGCGGGATTGGCGTCACGTCGGTGATGCTGGCGATCTTGTAGCCACAGCCGTTCAAAGCGCGGACTGCAGATTCACGACCTGGGCCTGGACCTTTGACGTTAACGTCGAGGTTTTTCAGACCGTATTCCAGCGCAGCTTGACCAGCACGTTCAGCAGCTACTTGAGCAGCAAACGGGGTGGACTTGCGGGAACCGCGGAAACCCGAACCACCGGAGGTAGCCCAGGAAAGAGCGTTGCCTTGACGGTCGGTGATGGTCACGATTGTGTTGTTAAAAGAAGCATGGATGTGGGCAATGCCATCAACCACTGTCTTTTTAACTTTTTTACGAGGACGAGCAGCAGGTTTAGCCATGATTAATTTCCTGTCGATTCGCTGGGGCGATTACTTGCGGATCGGCTTACGCGGACCTTTACGGGTACGCGCGTTAGTCTTGGTACGCTGACCGCGAACTGGAAGACCACGACGATGACGCAGACCGCGATAGCAACCGAGGTCCATCAAACGCTTGATTTTCATGTTGATTTCGCGACGCAGGTCACCTTCAGTGGTGAACTTCGCCACTTCGCCACGCAGCTGTTCAATCTGCTCGTCGCTCAGATCCTTGATCTTTGCGGCTGGGTTTACCCCAGTCACTGCACAGATCTTCTGCGCAGTAGTGCGACCAACACCATAGATGTAGGTCAGCGAGATAACAGTATGCTTGTTATCTGGAATGTTAACGCCTGCAATACGGGCCATTCAGTGGGACTCCAATTGACAGCTACCTACGCCCCGGAAGCCAAGAAATAGGGCGCGAGATAATATCGCTGTAATAACAAATAATCAACCCGGTAGCGCACTAGCTACCGGGCTTGAAGCACAATCACACTCAGCCTTGGCGCTGTTTGTGACGCGGTTCCGCGCTGCAAATTACTCGAACAACACCTTCGCGGCGAATAATTTTGCAGTTACGGCACAGCTTTTTCACCGATGCACGAACTTTCATCACCAACTCCTCGAACCTTATGGGTACTCAGCGCAACATGCCGCTGCCGTAACCCTTCAGGTTGGCTTTCTTCATCAGGGATTCGTACTGGTGCGAAACGAGGTGCGATTGTACTTGGGACATGAAGTCCATCACAACCACGACGACGATCAGCAACGAGGTCCCGCCAAGGTAGAACGGTACGTTTGCTGCAACCACCAGGAACTGGGGCAACAGACACACGGCCGTCATATATAGAGCACCGAACAGGGTCAAACGGGTCAGAACGCCATCAATGTAGCGCGCCGACTGCTCGCCTGGACGAATGCCCGGAATAAAGGCACCGGACTTCTTCAGGTTTTCCGCTACGTCTTTCGGATTGAACATCAACGCCGTATAGAAGAAGCAGAAGAAAATAATCCCTGCACTAAACAGCAGAATATTCAACGGCTGACCAGGAGCGATCGACTGCGAGATGTCCTGCAGCCAGCCCATACCTTCAGACTGACCAAACCAGGTACCCAACGAAGCCGGGAACAGCAAAATGCTGCTCGCGAAAATAGCCGGAATAACACCAGCCATGTTCACTTTCAACGGCAAGTGGCTGGTCTGCGCAGCGAAGACCTTGCGGCCCTGCTGACGCTTGGCGTAATGAACAGCAATACGCCGCTGACCACGCTCAATGAACACCACGAAACCGATAATCGCTACTGCCAACAAACCGATGGCAACCAAGGCGAAAATATTGATATCACCCTGACGCGCAGACTCGAAAGACTGCCCGATCGCCCTCGGAAGACCGGCGACGATACCTGCGAAAATCAACATCGAGATACCGTTGCCAACACCACGCTCAGTAATCTGCTCACCCAGCCACATCATGAACATCGCACCAGCCACAAACGTGGATACCGCGACGAAATGGAAGCCAAAGTCACCAGTGAACGATACGCCCTGCCCTGCCAGACCAATGGACATGCCAATTGCCTGAACGAGAGCGAGAACGACAGTGCCGTAGCGGGTGTACTGGGCAATCTTGCGACGCCCAGCTTCACCTTCCTTCTTCAACTGCTCCAGCTGCGGGCTCACGGCGGTCATCAGCTGCATGATGATCGATGCCGAAATGTACGGCATGATCCCCAGTGCAAAGATGCTCATCCGCTCCAGCGCACCGCCGGAAAACATGTTGAACAAGCTAAGAATGGTCCCCTCATTCTGTCGAAACAGGTCCGCGAGTCGGTCCGGGTTGATACCTGGAACCGGGATGTGTGCGCCTATTCGGTAGACGATAATCGCCAGGAACAGAAAACGCAGACGAGCCCAGAGTTCAGACATACCGCCTTTGCCGAGCGCAGAGAGAGCACCTTGCTTAGCCATTTATTCCTCGAACTTGCCGCCAGCTGCTTCGATAGCCGCACGCGCACCTTTGGTGGCGCCGATTCCCTTTCCGATGGTCACAGCGCGAGTAACTTCGCCGGACAGCATGATTTTCACACGCTGTACGTTGACGTTGATCACGTTGGCATCTTTCAGGGACTGCACGGTGACGATGTCGCCTTCCACTTTAGCCAGCTCGGACAAACGCACTTCTGCGCGATCCATGGCTTTCAGGGAAACGAAACCGAACTTCGGCAGGCGACGATGCAGCGGCTGTTGACCGCCTTCAAAGCCTGGAGCAATGGTGCCACCGGAGCGGGAGGACTGACCTTTGTGGCCACGGCCACCGGTCTTGCCCAAACCACTACCGATACCACGGCCCGGACGATGCTTTTCGCGACGGGAACCCGGCGCTGGACTCAGATCATTGAGTTTCATCGATTAACCCTCGACACGCAGCATGTAGTAAGCCTTGTTGATCATCCCGCGATTCTCGGGAGTATCAAGTACTTCTACAGTGTGACCGATGCGACGCAGACCCAGACCCTTAACGCACAGTTTGTGGTTAGGGATGCGGCCGGTCATGCTTTTGATCAGCGTAACTTTAACGGTAGCCATGATCAGAAGATCTCCTTGACACTTTTGCCACGCTTGGCGGCAATGGATTCAGGAGACTGCATAGCTTTCAAACCTTTGAAAGTGGCGTGAACCACGTTTACCGGGTTAGTCGAGCCGTAGCACTTGGCCAGAACGTTCTGAACACCAGCAACTTCGAGGACAGCACGCATAGCGCCGCCAGCGATGATACCGGTACCTTCAGAAGCAGGCTGCATGTACACCTTCGAAGCGCCGTGACCGGACTTCATAGCGTACTGCAGAGTGGTGCCGTTCAGATCAACTTGGATCATGTTGCGACGAGCAGCTTCCATTGCCTTCTGGATCGCAGCAGGCACTTCACGTGACTTGCCACGGCCGAAGCCAACACGCCCTTTACCATCACCAACCACGGTCAACGCGGTAAAAGTGAAGATACGGCCGCCTTTAACGGTTTTGGCTACGCGGTTAACTTGAACCAGCTTCTCAATGTAGCCTTCGTCGCGCTTTTGGTCGTTATTTGACATAACTTAGAACTCCAGCCCAGCTTCACGAGCAGCATCAGCCAGCGCCTTGACGCGGCCATGGTACTTGAAGCCAGAGCGGTCGAAAGCCACCTGCGAGACGCCAGCGGCTTTAGCACGCGTAGCGACCAGCTGGCCAACCTTAGTGGCCGCGTCGATGTTGCCAGTGGCGCCATCACGCAGTTCTTTATCCAAAGTCGAGGCAGATGCCAGGACTTTGTTGCCGTCGGCCGAAATGACCTGGGCGTAGATGTGCTGCGACGAGCGGAACACGCAGAGACGCACGACTTCGAGTTCGTGCATTTTCAGGCGTGCTTTGCGAGCGCGACGCAGTCGAGTAACTTTTTTGTCGGTCATTTGCTATGCCCTACTTCTTCTTGGCTTCTTTACGACGGACGACTTCGTCCGCGTAGCGCACACCTTTGCCTTTGTACGGCTCTGGTGGACGGAAGTCGCGGATCTCGGCGGCCACTTGACCTACCAGCTGCTTATCGATGCCCTTGATCAGGATATCGGTCTGGCTAGGAGTCTCAGCGGTGATGCCTTCCGGCAGTTCATAATCCACTGGGTGCGAGAAGCCAAGAGCCAGGTTCAGCACTGTGCCTTTTGCTTGCGCTTTGTAACCAACACCGACCAGCTGGAGCTTACGCTCGAAGCCTTGGCTTACGCCTTGGACCATGTTGTTTACCAACGCACGAGTGGTACCAGCCATTGCGCGAGTTTGTTGATCGCCATTGCGAGCAGCGAAACGCAGCTCACCAGCTTCTTCAACGATCTCAACGGACGAATGGATGTTCAGTTCGAGAGTGCCCTTGGCACCCTTCACCGAAAGCTGTTGGCCTGCGAATTTTACTTCGACACCGGCTGGCAGCTTAACGGGGTTCTTAGCGACGCGTGACATGCTTATCCCCCCTTAGAACACAGTGCAAAGAACTTCGCCGCCGACACCGGCAGCGCGCGCAGCACGATCCGTCATCACACCTTTGTTGGTGGAGACGATAGACACACCGAGACCGCCACGAACTTTTGGCAGATCATCGACGGACTTGTACTGACGCAGGCCTGGACGGCTAACGCGCTTCACTTCCTCGATGACCGGACGGCCTTCGAAGTACTTCAGCTCGATGGACAGCAGTGGTTTGATTTCGCTGCTGATCTGATAACCCGCAATGTAACCTTCGTCCTTCAGGACTTTGGCAACAGCTACCTTCAAAGTAGAAGATGGCATGCTTACGACGGACTTTTCAGCCATCTGGGCATTACGGATTCGAGTTAGCATGTCCGCTAACGGGTCCTGCATACTCATGGGCTAGACGCTCCTAATACAAAAAAATTAGCCTTGCGGCTACTACTTGTCGCCGAGGACATCCGTGCGGAAAAAGCACGGGCTCAGGCGAGCCGGGTATTCTAGACACACCCCACAAATGAATCAAGCCCCAAAAGGGGCTTGATTCAAGTTCAAGGTCACCGATGGTCAGGATCTTTCGATCCCGAGCACCGAGACATTGATAGTGCTTACCAGCTGGCTTTAACCAGACCAGGTACGTCACCACGCATTGCAGCTTCACGCAGTTTGTTACGGCCGAGGCCGAACTTGCGGTAAACGCCGTGTGGACGACCGGTCAGGCGGCAGCGGTTACGCATGCGCGAAGCGCTTGCGTCACGTGGCTGCTTCTGCAGAGCTACTGTAGCTTCCCAACGTGCTTCTGGACTTGCGTTCAGATCAACGATGATAGCTTTCAGTGCTGCACGCTTTTTGGCGTACTTGGCAACCGTGAGCTGACGCTTCAGCTCGCGGTTTTTCATGCTCATCTTGGCCATTTTCCTACTCCAATCAGTTGCGGAACGGGAATTTGAAAGCACGCAGCAGCGCGCGACCTTCATCATCGTTCTTGGCAGTGGTGGTCAGGGTAATGTCCAGACCGCGGAGAGCATCGATCTTGTCGTAGTCGATTTCCGGGAAGATGATCTGCTCTTTAACGCCCATGCTGTAGTTACCACGACCATCGAAGGACTTGGCATTCAGGCCGCGGAAGTCGCGAACCCGAGGCAGGGAGATCGACAGCAGACGATCCAGGAATTCGTACATACGCTCACGGCGCAGAGTCACTTTGACGCCGATCGGCCAACCTTCACGGACTTTAAAGCCAGCGATGGATTTCCGAGCGTAAGTCACAACGACTTTCTGACCGGTGATCTTTTCCAGGTCGGCAACAGCGTGCTCGATGACTTTCTTGTCACCGACCGCTTCGCCCAGACCCATGTTCAGGGTGATTTTTGTAACGCGTGGAACTTCCATCACGTTCGAAAGCTTAAGTTCTTCCTTAAGCTTCGGTGCGATTTCCTTCCAGTAAATCTCTTTTAGTCGTGCCATGGTCTTCTACCTAGCAGTGTTCAAGCATCAACCGCTTTTTGGGTCGACTTGAAGACACGAATTTTCTTGCCGTCTTCTACTTTGAAACCAACGCGATCAGCCTTGTTGGTTTCGCCGTTGAAAATGGCGACGTTAGAAGCGTCCAGTGGAGCTTCTTTTTCGACGATACCGCCTTGTACGCCCGACATCGGGTTAGGCTTGGTATGACGCTTAACCAGGTTCAGACCACCAATAACCAGACGGTTATTAGCGAGAACCTTAAGCACCTTACCGCGCTTACCTTTGTCTTTGCCGGCGATCACGATGATCTCGTCGTCACGACGAATCTTTTGCATGTCGGATCTCCTTACAGCACTTCTGGGGCGAGCGAGACGATCTTCATGAACTTCTCAGTACGAAGTTCACGGGTCACTGGCCCAAAGATACGGGTGCCGATCGGCTCTTGCTTGTTGTTCAGAAGAACAGCAGCGTTGCCATCAAAGCGGATAATGGAGCCATCAGCACGACGTACGCCGTGACGAGTGCGGACTACAACAGCAGTCATCACTTGGCCTTTTTTCACTTTACCGCGAGGAATTGCTTCCTTCACGGTAACTTTGATGATGTCACCGATACCAGCGTAACGACGATGGGAGCCACCCAGCACCTTGATGCACATAACGCGGCGAGCGCCGCTGTTATCGGCCACATCGAGCATGGATTGAGTCTGAATCATATAATTTCTCCGACCCCTAGTCCTTAGACTTCCACAGCGCGTTCGAGAACATCAACCAGCGCCCAAGACTTGGTCTTGGCCAAAGGACGAGTTTCACGAATAGTGACTTTGTCGCCGATGTGGCACTGATTGGTTTCGTCGTGCGCGTGCAGCTTAGTCGAACGCTTAACGTATTTACCGTAGATCGGGTGCTTAACGCGACGCTCGATCAGAACGGTGATGGTTTTGTCCATCTTGTCGCTGACAACACGGCCAGTCAGCGTACGGACAGTTTTTTCGGCTTCAGCCATGATTACTTACCTGCCTGCTGGTTGAGCACAGTCTTCACGCGAGCGATGTCACGCTTAACTTGCGAGAGCAGATGAGACTGCCCCAACTGGCCAGTTGCTTTCTGCATACGCAGATTGAACTGGTCGCGCAGCAAGCCGAGCAGTTGCTCGTTCAGCTGCTGTGCGGATTTTTCACGAAGTTCATTCGCTTTCATCACATCACCGTCCGTTTAACAAAGGCGGTGGCGAGCGGCAGCTTTGCAGCAGCCAGGGCAAAAGCCTCACGCGCCAGCTCTTCAGTAACACCCTCGATTTCATACAGGACTTTGCCTGGCTGAATCTGGGCAACCCAGTACTCCACACTACCCTTACCTTTACCCATCCGAACTTCGAGTGGCTTTTTGGAAATAGGCTTGTCCGGGAATACACGGATCCAGATCTTGCCACCACGTTTAACGTGACGGGTCAGTGCACGACGCGCTGACTCGATCTGACGAGCGGTGAGACGACCACGAGCTACAGACTTCAGCGCATATTCGCCGAAGCTGACTTTGCTACCGCGCTGAGCCAGACCACGGTTGTGGCCTGTCATCTGCTTGCGGAACTTCGTACGCTTTGGTTGCAACATTTGGCGTACCCCTTACTTAGCAGCTTTTTTACGAGGCGCTGGTGCTTGTGGTTTGAGTTCTTCTTGGCGACCACCAATTACTTCGCCCTTGAAGATCCAAACCTTTACACCGATCACACCGTAAGTGGTGTGAGCTTCGTAGTTGGCATAGTCGATGTCGGCACGCAGGGTGTGCAGTGGCACACGACCTTCGCGATACCATTCAGTACGTGCGATTTCAGCACCGCCGAGACGACCGCTCACTTGGATTTTGATGCCTTTGGCACCAATGCGCATGGCGTTCTGAACAGCGCGCTTCATAGCGCGACGGAACATTACGCGACGCTCCAGCTGCTGAGCTACGCTCTGCGCAACCAGCATACCGTCAAGCTCCGGCTTGCGGATCTCTTCGATATTGATGTGCACAGGCACACCCATTTGCTTGGTCAGGTCCTGACGCAGTTTCTCAACATCTTCACCTTTCTTCCCGATAACGATACCTGGACGAGCGGTGTGGATGGTGATACGTGCAGTTTGAGCCGGACGATGGATATCGATACGGCTTACGGACGCGCTTTTTAGTTTGTCTTGGAGATACTCGCGCACCTTCAGATCAGCGAACAAATAGTCCGCATAAGTCCGACCGTCTGCGTACCAGACGGAGGTGTGCTCCTTGACGATTCCCAGGCGAATGCCAATGGGATGTACTTTCTGACCCATCTCTTCGACTCCGTTACTTGTCAGCAACCTTGACAGTGATATGGCAAGACCGCTTGACGATGCGATCAGCACGGCCTTTGGCACGTGGCATGATTCGCTTCAGCGAACGCCCTTCGTTGACGAAAACGGTGCTGACTTTAAGGTCATCAACGTCTGCGCCTTCGTTATGCTCGGCGTTGGCTACGGCCGACTCCAGCACTTTCTTCATGATCTCGGCGGCTTTCTTACTGCTGAAAGCCAACAGGTTGAGCGCTTCGCCCACCTTCTTCCCGCGGATCTGGTCGGCGACCAAGCGGGCTTTCTGGGCGGAGATTCGAGCGCCCGACAACTTAGCGGCTACTTCCATCGTTCCTTACCCCTTAACGCTTGGCTTTCTTGTCTGCCACGTGCCCACGATATGTGCGGGTACCGGCAAACTCGCCTAGTTTGTGGCCGACCATGTCTTCGTTCACGAGAACTGGAACATGTTGACGACCGTTATGCACAGCAATGGTCAAACCGACCATTTGTGGCAGGATCATGGAACGGCGCGACCAGGTCTTAACTGGTTTGCGATCGTTCTTTTCCGCCGCCACTTCGATCTTCTTCAGTAGGTGAAGATCAATAAAAGGACCTTTTTTCAGAGAACGTGGCACTGTCGTATCCCTCTATTTACTTGCGACGACGGACGATCATTTTGTCGGTACGCTTATTACCACGAGTCTTCGCGCCCTTAGTCGGGAAGCCCCATGGCGATACCGGATGACGACCACCAGAGGTACGACCTTCACCACCACCATGTGGGTGGTCAACCGGGTTCATGGCAACACCACGAACGGTTGGGCGAACGCCACGCCAGCGTTTGGCACCAGCTTTACCCAGCGAACGCAGGCTGTGCTCGGAGTTCGAGACTTCACCCAGGGTCGCGCGGCATTCAGCCAGCACTTTACGCATCTCACCAGAACGCAGACGCAGGGTCACGTAGACACCTTCACGAGCGATCAGCTGAGCAGAAGCACCAGCGGAACGAGCGATTTGCGCGCCTTTACCTGGCTTCAATTCGATGCCGTGTACGGTGCTACCAACTGGAATGTTACGCAGTTGCAGAGCGTTGCCCGGCTTGATCGGCGCCAAAGCACCTGCGATCAGCTGGTCACCAGCACTCACGCCTTTAGGGGCGATGATGTAGCGACGCTCGCCATCTGCGTACAGCAGCAGAGCGATGTGAGCAGTACGGTTTGGATCGTATTCGATACGCTCGACAGTGGCAGAGATGCCATCTTTGTCGTTGCGACGGAAATCGACCAGACGATAATGCTGCTTATGGCCACCACCGATGTGACGAGTGGTAATGCGACCATTGTTGTTACGACCACCAGTCTTCGATTTTTTCTCGAGCAGCGGTGCGTGAGGAGCGCCTTTATGCAGCTCCTGGTTGACCACCTTGACCACAAAACGGCGGCCAGGGGAAGTCGGTTTGCATTTAACGATTGCCATGATGCACCCCTTCCTTACTCAGCACTGCTGCTGAAATCGAGATCTTGGCCTGGCTGAAGGGAGATAACTGCCTTCTTCCAGTCATTACGCTTGCCCAGACCGCGAGCAGTGCGCTTGCTCTTACCCAGAACATTCAGGGTAGTAACACGCTCTACTTTCACGCTGAACAGGCTTTCGACGGCCTTCTTGATTTCCAGCTTGGTTGCGTCAGTTGCAACCTTGAAAACGAACTGGCCTTTCTTGTCAGCCAGAACCGTAGCCTTCTCGGAAACGTGCGGGCCAAGCAGAACTTTAAATACGCGTTCCTGGTTCATCCCAGCAGCTCCTCGAATTTCTTCACGGCCGACACGGTGATCAACACCTTGTCGTATGCGATCAGACTAACTGGATCGGAACCTTGCACGTCACGTACATCGACGTGTGGCAGGTTGCGAGCAGCAAGGTACAGGTTCTGATCAACCACTTCAGACACGATCAAGACGTCAGTCAGGCCCATGCCGGTCAGTTTGTTCAGCAGATCTTTGGTCTTCGGTGCATCAACAGCGAAGTCCTGAACCACAACCAGACGATCAGTACGCACCAGCTCAGCAAGGATGGAACGCATTGCTGCGCGATACATCTTCTTGTTCAGCTTCTGGGTGTGATCCTGAGGACGAGCTGCGAAAGTGGTACCGCCGCCACGCCAGATTGGGCTACGGATAGTACCGGCACGAGCACGGCCAGTACCTTTCTGACGCCATGGGCGCTTACCGCCACCACGAACGTCGGAACGGGTCTTTTGCTGCTTGCTACCTTGACGGCCGCCGGCCATGTAGGCCACGACTGCTTGGTGAACCAGCGTCTCGTTGAATTCGCCGCCAAATGTCAGTTCGGAAACTTCGATCGCTTGAGCGTCATTTACATTTAATTGCATGTCAGCTTCCCCTTAACCGCGAGCCTTGGCTGCTGGACGTACAACCAAGTTGCCGCCAGTAGCGCCAGGAACAGCGCCCTTGACCAACAACAGATTGCGTTCAGCGTCCACGCGCACTACTTCGAGGGACTGCACGGTCACGCGCTCAGCGCCCATATGACCGGACATTTTTTTGCCCTTGAATACACGACCAGGAGTCTGGCACTGGCCGATAGAGCCTGGAACGCGGTGGGACACGGAGTTACCGTGGGTATTATCTTGCCCGCGGAAGTTCCAACGCTTGATCGTACCCTGGAAGCCTTTACCCTTGGACTGACCGGTTACATCAACCAGTTGACCAGCGGCGAAGATTTCAGCGTTGATCAGATCGCCGGCCTGGTACTCGCCTTCTTCAAGGCGGAATTCCATTACGGTACGACCAGCGGCAACGTTCGCTTTAGCGAAGTGGCCAGCTTGAGCAGCTGTAACACGCGAAGCACGACGCTCGCCTACAGTGACTTGCACTGCACGATAGCCATCGGTCTCTTCAGTTTTGAACTGGGTGACGCGATTCGGCTCGATCTCAATGACCGTGACCGGAATGGAGACACCTTCTTCGGTGAAAATACGGGTCATACCGCATTTACGACCGACTACACCAATAGTCATGTTGTAAACCTCATGAGTGTACGGGGCTTTCACCCGCTATGGCCGCCCATTTCAGAGCGTTACACGACTAAGACCGAGTCTTAGCCGAGGCTGATCTGCACTTCCACACCGGCCGCAAGATCAAGCTTCATAAGCGCATCAACGGTTTTATCCGTTGGCTGGACGATGTCCAGAACGCGCTTATGAGTACGGATCTCGTACTGGTCACGCGCGTCTTTGTTGACGTGCGGGGAGACCAGAACGGTGAACCGCTCTTTACGGGTAGGCAGTGGAATTGGACCACGCACTTGAGCACCAGTACGTTTCGCGGTTTCCACGATTTCCTGGGTGGATTGGTCGATCAGGCGATGGTCAAAAGCCTTCAACCTGATACGGATTTGCTGATTTTGCATTGGATTTCAGACTCCGGCTGCTATTCCCACCGAGCGCAATACGCCCGTTAAAAGGAGGCGCAATTCTATAGACGCCCCATATAGGTGTCAACCCAATAAAAAAGCCCCCGCTAAGCGGGGGCTTTTTCAATTCATCAAAGCTTACTCAAAAAGAGCTTACTCGATGATTTTGGCTACGACGCCAGCGCCGACGGTACGACCGCCTTCACGGATAGCGAAACGCAGACCGTCTTCCATTGCGATGGTCTTGATCAGGGTGACAACCATTTTGATGTTGTCGCCTGGCATTACCATTTCAACGCCTTCCGGCAGTTCGCAGTTACCAGTCACGTCAGTAGTACGGAAGTAGAACTGTGGACGGTAGCCTTTGAAGAACGGAGTGTGACGACCGCCTTCTTCTTTGCTCAGAACGTAGACTTCAGCTTCGAACTTGGTGTGCGGCTTAACCGAACCCGGCTTAACCAGAACCTGGCCACGCTCAACGTCGTCACGCTTGGTACCACGCAGCAGAACGCCGCAGTTCTCGCCAGCACGACCTTCGTCGAGCAGCTTACGGAACATTTCAACACCGGTGCAGGTGGTGACGGTAGTGTCACGCAGACCAACGATTTCCAGTGAATCCTGAACCTTGACGATACCGCGCTCGATACGGCCAGTTACAACAGTACCGCGACCGGAGATCGAGAATACGTCTTCGATTGGCATCAGGAACGGCTTGTCGATAACACGGACTGGATCTGGAATGTAGCTGTCCAGAGTCTCAACCAGTTTACGAACGGCAGTGGTGCCCATTTCGTTGTCGTCTTGGCCGTTCAGAGCCATCAGAGCCGAACCGATGATGATCGGAGTGTCGTCGCCCGGGAAGTCGTAAGTGCTCAGCAGATCGCGCACTTCCATCTCAACCAGTTCCAGCAGCTCAGCGTCGTCTACCATGTCAGCCTTGTTCAGGAAGACAACGATGTACGGAACGCCAACCTGACGGGACAGCAGGATGTGCTCACGGGTTTGCGGCATCGGACCATCAGCGGCCGAGCAAACCAGGATAGCGCCGTCCATCTGAGCAGCACCGGTGATCATGTTCTTCACGTAGTCAGCGTGACCTGGGCAGTCAACGTGAGCGTAGTGACGGATCAGCGAGTTGTATTCAACGTGCGCGGTGTTGATGGTGATACCACGAGCCTTTTCTTCCGGAGCGCTGTCGATCTTGTCGAAAGCAACAACGGCCGAACCGAAAACTTCGGAGCAGACGCGAGTCAGAGCAGCGGTCAGCGTGGTTTTACCATGGTCAACGTGACCGATGGTGCCAACGTTAACGTGCGGGAGGTCACGTACAAATTTTTCTTTAGCCACGACAATTAACTCCTAGCCTAAAGGGGCTGAATCAGCCTTGTTTTTTGGTAACGGTTTCGACGATGTGCGACGGAGCCGTATTGTATTTTTTGAATTCCATAGAGTAGCTTGCGCGACCCTGGGACATGGAGCGAACGTCGGTTGCGTAACCGAACATCTCACCCAGCGGAACTTCGGCACGAATTACTTTGCCGGAGACCGTGTCTTCCATACCCAGAATCATGCCGCGACGACGGTTAAGGTCGCCCATCACGTCACCCATATAGTCTTCAGGCGTAACAACCTCTACCGCCATGATCGGCTCAAGCAACTCACCACCGCCCTTCTGGGCCAGTTGCTTGGTCGCCATGGAAGCAGCCACCTTAAACGCCATCTCGTTGGAGTCGACGTCGTGGTAGGAACCATCAAACACGGTAGCCTTCAGGCCGATCAGCGGATAGCCGGCCACAACGCCGTTCTTCATCTGCTCTTCGATACCCTTCTGGATAGCCGGGATGTATTCCTTAGGAACCACACCACCCACTACTTCGTTCAGGAATTGCAGACCTTCCTGACCTTCGTCAGCAGGAGCAAAACGAATCCAGCAGTGACCGAACTGGCCACGACCGCCGGACTGACGAACGAACTTGCCTTCAATTTCGCAACTTTTCGTGATGCGCTCACGGTACGAAACTTGAGGCTTACCGATGTTGGCTTCGACGTTGAACTCACGGCGCATCCGGTCAACCAGGATGTCCAGGTGCAACTCGCCCATGCCGGAGATGATCGTTTGACCAGTCTCTTCATCAGTCTTGACGCGGAAAGACGGGTCTTCCTGAGCAAGTTTGCCCAGAGCGATACCCATTTTTTCCTGGTCGTCCTTGGTCTTAGGCTCTACCGCAACCGAAATAACCGGCTCCGGGAAGTCCATGCGAACCAGGATGATTGGCTTGTCAGCGTTGCACAAAGTCTCACCAGTGGTGACGTCCTTCATGCCGATCAAGGCCGCGATGTCACCAGCGCGTACTTCCTTGATTTCTTCACGGGCGTTTGCGTGCATTTGCACCATACGACCCACGCGCTCTTTCTTGCCTTTAACCGAGTTGATCACGCCGTCGCCGGAGGCCAACACGCCCGAGTAAACTCGAACAAAGGTCAAGGTACCCACGAATGGGTCGGTGGCAATTTTGAATGCCAGAGCGGAGAACGGTTCGTTGTCGTCTGCATGACGCTCCAGATCGATAGTCTCGTCATCCGGGTCAGTACCCTTGATGGCAGGAATATCGACAGGCGCAGGCAGGTAGTCGATAACGGCGTCGAGAACCAGGGGAACACCCTTGTTCTTGAAGGAAGAACCGCAAACAGCCAGAACGATCTCACCAGCGATAGTACGCTGACGCAGAGCGGCCTTGATTTCCGCGTTGGTGAGTTCTTCACCTTCGAGGTACTTGTTCATCAGCTCTTCGCTGGCTTCGGCCGCAGCCTCAACCATGTTACCGCGCCACTCGTCAGCCAATTCCTGCAGTTCCGCAGGGATAGGCTTGCGAACTGGAACCATGCCTTTGTCAGCGTCATTCCAGTAAACAGCTTCCATGGACATCAGGTCGATTTGACCCTGGAAGTTGTCTTCGGAACCGATAGCCAACTGGATAGGAACCGGGGTGTGACCCAGACGCTGCTTGATCTGACCGATCACGCGCAGGAAGTTCGCACCAGCACGGTCCATCTTGTTTACGTAAACAAGACGTGGAACGCCGTACTTGTTGGCTTGACGCCATACGGTTTCCGACTGAGGCTCAACACCCGAGGTGCCGCAGAACACAACGACCGCGCCGTCGAGAACACGCAGGGAACGCTCAACTTCAATAGTGAAGTCAACGTGGCCCGGGGTGTCGATGACGTTGAAGCGGTATTGGTCCTTGTGCTGCTTCTCGGAACCCTGCCAGAAGGCGGTAATGGCAGCAGAAGTAATGGTAATACCACGCTCCTGCTCCTGAACCATCCAGTCTGTGGTCGCGGCGCCGTCATGCACCTCGCCCATTTTGTGACTTTTGCCAGTGTAAAAAAGGACGCGCTCGGTGGTGGTGGTTTTACCAGCATCCACGTGAGCAACGATACCAATGTTACGGTAGCGGTTAATCGGTGTTGTACGAGCCATAAAGCCCTCGCAAAATTAGTGACGCTAAAATTAGAAGCGGTAGTGCGAGAAAGCCTTGTTGGCTTCAGCCATACGGTGCACGTCTTCACGCTTCTTAACTGCAGCACCTTTGCCTTCAGCGGCGTCCAACAGTTCGCCAGCCAAACGCAGAGCCATAGACTTCTCGCCGCGCTTACGGGCGAAGTCTACCAACCAGCGCATTGCCAGAGCGTTACGACGGGACGGACGAACTTCGACCGGAACCTGGTAAGTAGCACCGCCTACACGGCGCGACTTTACTTCGACCAGCGGAGCGATGGCGTCGAGAGCTTTCTCGAAGATTTCCAGGGGATCGCTGTTCTTGCGTTCTTTAACCTTTTCCAGCGCGCCATAAACGATACGCTCGGCAACGGCTTTCTTGCCGCTTTCCATCACGTGGTTCATGAACTTGGCCAGAATCTGGCTGCCGTATTTTGGATCGTCAAGCACTTCGCGCTTGGCTGCTACGCGTCTTCTTGGCATGGATAAGCCCTCAAACGGTCTTCAGGTTCGCTCGGAATCGGTGCCCTTTCGGGACGCCTCCGACCTTACTCTTATCGACTCAGAAAAATAGAAAATCAGTTTTACAAAAAGCCACTACTACTTAGGCTTCTTGGTACCGTACTTCGAACGACCTTGGTTACGACCTTTAACGCCGGAAGTATCCAAAGAGCCGCGAACGGTGTGGTAACGAACACCTGGCAAGTCTTTTACACGGCCGCCACGGATCAGTACGACGCTGTGCTCTTGCAGGTTGTGGCCTTCACCGCCGATGTACGAGGAAACCTCGAAACCGTTGGTCAGACGCACGCGGCATACTTTACGCAGTGCCGAGTTAGGTTTTTTCGGCGTGGTGGTATACACACGGGTGCATACGCCACGACGTTGCGGGCAGTTCTGCAGCGCAGGTACGTCGGATTTCTCGACGATACGCTTACGCGGCTGACGTACCAGCTGGTTGATAGTTGCCATCTACTAGCTCCACTGTTGTCTTGCGACGCTATTGTCTTGCAAGAAAAGCAAAATGGCAGGAACGAATTCCCGCCAAATTTAGGGGTACAAGAGTCTAAAGAGGATCTTGTCCCCAGTCAAGGCAAGGCCCCGACCTCCCCGCTCATCCAACCTCGACAAATTGTCTCGATTCGATGAACGGAACGGCCAGGGCCTTACGCTCATTTACCGCAGAACTCAGTTACCGCTCGAGTTCAGCGCTTCGGTCAGTGCAGCTTCCACTTCACTGGCGCTTACGCGCAACGGTTTGTCAGCATCACGACGGCGCTTGCGCTCGCTGTGATAAGCCAGACCGGTACCTGCCGGGATCAGACGACCCACGACCACGTTTTCTTTCAGGCCGCGCAGGTAATCGCGCTTGCCGGTTACCGCCGCTTCGGTCAGTACGCGAGTGGTTTCCTGGAAGGAAGCCGCCGAGATGAACGATTCGGTGGACAACGACGCCTTGGTGATACCCAACAGCACACGAGTGAACTTGGAAACGAATTTCTCGTCGCCAGCCAGACGCTCGTTCTCTACCAGAACGTGAGTCAATTCCATCTGGTCGCCCTTGATGAAACTGGAATCGCCGGATTCAGCGATTTCAACTTTACGCAGCATCTGACGCAGGATGGTCTCGATGTGCTTGTCGTTGATCTTCACGCCTTGCAGACGGTAAACGTCCTGGATCTCGTTCACGATGTACTTGGCCAGCGCACTCACACCCAGCAGACGCAGGATGTCGTGTGGATCGCTCGGGCCGTCGGAGATAACTTCGCCGCGGTTTACCTGTTCGCCTTCGAAGACGTTCAGGTGACGCCACTTCGGAATCAGCTCTTCGTACGGATCGCTACCGTCGTTCGGGGTGATAACCAGACGGCGCTTGCCTTTGGTCTCTTTACCGAACGCGATGGTGCCGCTGACTTCAGCCAGAATCGAGGCTTCTTTCGGACGACGAGCTTCGAACAGGTCAGCAACACGCGGCAGACCACCGGTGATGTCACGGGTCTTCGAAGTCTCTTGCGGAATACGAGCGATAACATCACCGATCGCGATTTTCGCACCGTCCGCTACACCGACCAGGGCGTTGGCAGGCAGGAAGTACTGAGCAATTACGTCGGTACCCGGCAGCAAGAGATCCTTGCCGTTGTCATCAACCATCTTCACAGCAGGACGGATATCTTTACCGGCAGCTGGACGGTCTTTGGCGTCGAGTACTTCAATGTTGGTCATACCGGTCAATTCGTCAGTCTGACGCTTGATCGTGATGCCTTCTTCCATGCCCACGTAGGTCACGGTACCTTTCATTTCGGTAACGATTGGGTGAGTGTGCGGATCCCACTTGGCCACGATTGCACCAGCGTCGACCTTGTCACCTTCTTTAACCGAAATCACAGCACCGTACGGCAGCTTGTAACGCTCGCGCTCACGACCGAAGTCATCAGCGATCGCCAGCTCACCGGAACGGGACACAGCAACCAGGCAACCATCCACTCGCTCAACATGCTTCAGGTTATGCAGACGGACGGTACCGCCATTCTTCACCTGAACGCTGTCGGCTGCGGAAGTCCGGCTTGCCGCACCACCGATGTGGAACGTACGCATGGTCAGCTGGGTACCCGGCTCACCGATGGACTGGGCAGCGATAACGCCGACCGCTTCACCGATGTTCACCTGGTGACCACGAGCCAGGTCACGGCCGTAGCACTTGGCGCAAATGCCGTAGCGGGTTTCGCAGCTGATCGGCGAACGCACGATCACTTCGTCGATGCTGTTCAGCTCGATGAACTCGACCCACTTCTCGTCTACCAGCGTACCGGCAGGAACGATGATTTCTTCGGTACCCGGCTTGAACACGTCACGGGCAATGACACGACCCAATACGCGCTCACCCAACGGCTCAACAACGTCACCGCCTTCAATGTGCGGAGTCATTACCAGGCCATGTTCGGTGCCGCAATCGATCTCGGTCACAACCAGATCCTGCGCCACGTCTACCAGACGACGAGTCAGGTAACCGGAGTTCGCAGTTTTCAACGCGGTATCCGCCAAACCTTTACGAGCACCGTGAGTGGAGATGAAGTACTGAAGTACGCTCAAACCTTCACGGAAGTTCGCAGTAATCGGCGTTTCGATGATGGAACCGTCCGGCTTGGCCATCAGGCCACGCATACCGGCGAGCTGACGGATCTGCGCAGCAGAACCCCGTGCGCCCGAGTCGGCCATCATGTACATCGAGTTGAAGGACTCTTGGTCGACTTCGACGCCATGACGGTCGATGACTTTCTCTTTCGAGAGGTTGGCCATCATCGCCTTGGAAACTTCGTCGTTCGCCTTGGACCAAAGGTCGATCACCTTGTTGTACTTCTCGCCCTGGGTTACCAGACCGGAGGCGTACTGACTTTCGATCTCTTTCACTTCGTCGGTAGCAGCACCGATGATGCGGGCTTTTTCATCCGGGATAACGAAGTCGTTAACACCGATGGAAACGCCGGAAATGGTCGAATAGGCAAAACCGGTGTACATCAACTGGTCAGCGAAGATCACGGTCTCTTTCAAACCAACCACGCGGTAGCATTGGTTAATCAGCTTGGAGATCGCCTTTTTCTTCATCGGCTGGTTGACGACGTCGTACGACAGACCAGGTGGAACAACCTGGAACAACAGCGCACGGCCGACAGTGGTGTCGACGATACGGGTGTTCTTGACGCTGCCACCATCACGATCGTTGACGGTTTCGTTGATCCGCACTTTGACTTTAGCGTGCAGTGCGGCTTCGCCAGCACGGAACACACGGTCAACTTCTTGCAGATCCGCGAACACACGACCTTCGCCTTTGGCGTTGATCGCTTCACGAGTCATGTAGTACAGACCCAATACAACGTCCTGCGACGGAACGATGATTGGCTCACCGTTGGCTGGCGACAGAATGTTGTTGGTCGACATCATCAACGCACGCGCTTCCAACTGGGCTTCCAGTGTCAGCGGTACGTGCACGGCCATTTGGTCGCCGTCGAAGTCGGCGTTGTACGCAGCACAGACCAGAGGGTGCAGCTGGATAGCCTTACCTTCGATCAGTACCGGTTCAAACGCCTGGATACCCAGACGGTGAAGGGTCGGTGCACGGTTGAGGAGAACCGGGTGTTCGCGGATTACTTCAGCGAGAACGTCCCAAACTTCCGGCAGCTCGCGCTCGACCATCTTCTTGGCAGCTTTGATGGTGGTTGCGAGACCACGCATTTCCAGCTTGCCGAAAATGAACGGCTTGAACAGCTCGAGAGCCATTTTCTTCGGCAGACCGCACTGGTGCAGACGCAGGGTCGGACCTACGGTAATTACCGAACGACCCGAGTAGTCAACACGCTTACCGAGCAAGTTCTGACGGAAACGACCTTGCTTACCCTTGATCATGTCAGCCAGGGATTTCAGAGGACGCTTGTTCGAACCGGTGATAGCGCGGCCACGACGACCGTTGTCGAGCAGTGCGTCGACGGCCTCCTGCAACATACGCTTTTCGTTGCGCACGATGATGTCCGGAGCGGACAGATCAAGCAGGCGCTTCAAGCGGTTGTTACGGTTGATCACTCGTCGATACAGATCGTTGAGGTCGGAAGTCGCGAAGCGACCGCCATCCAGCGGGACCAGTGGACGCAGATCTGGCGGCAAAACCGGCAGAACGGTCAGCACCATCCATTCTGGAAGGTTGCCGGAACCCTGGAAGGCTTCCATCAACTTCAGACGCTTGGACAGCTTCTTGATTTTGGTTTCGGAGTTGGTTTGCGGAATTTCTTCGCGCAGACGGCCAATCTCGTGTTCCAGGTCGATAGCGTGCAGCAGTTCACGGACAGCTTCGGCACCCATGCGGGCATCGAAATCGTCGCCGAACTCTTCCAGCGCTTCGAAGTACTGCTCGTCGTTCAGCAGCTGACCTTTTTCAAGGGTGGTCATGCCTGGGTCGATAACGACATAGCTCTCGAAGTAGAGAACGCGTTCGATATCACGCAGGGTCATGTCCATCAGCAAGCCGATACGCGACGGCAGCGATTTCAGGAACCAGATGTGGGCAACTGGCGAGGCCAGTTCGATGTGCGCCATGCGCTCACGACGAACTTTAGCCAGCGCGACTTCAACGCCGCACTTCTCGCAGATCACACCACGGTGCTTCAAGCGCTTGTACTTACCGCACAGGCACTCGTAATCCTTTACCGGGCCAAAGATCTTGGCGCAGAACAGGCCGTCACGCTCAGGTTTGAACGTACGGTAGTTGATGGTTTCCGGCTTTTTAACTTCACCGAACGACCACGAACGGATCATCTCAGGCGATGCCAATCCAATACGGATGGCGTCGAACTCTTCGACTTGACCCTGGTTTTTCAGCAAATTCAGTAGGTCTTTCAAGGCCTTTCCTCCTGGCGGAGCAGAGAGCGGGCAATCCTGCCCCGCTCTCGATTCGCGTCACGTGTTATTCGGTTTCCAGATCGATATCGATGCCGAGGGAACGAATTTCCTTGATCAACACGTTGAAGGACTCGGGCATGCCCGGCTCCATACGGTGATCGCCATCCACGATGTTTTTGTACATCTTGGTACGGCCGTTCACATCGTCCGACTTCACTGTGAGCATTTCTTGCAGAGTGTAAGCAGCACCGTATGCTTCCAGTGCCCAGACCTCCATCTCCCCGAAACGCTGACCACCGAACTGCGCCTTACCACCCAGCGGCTGCTGGGTAACCAGGCTGTACGAACCGGTAGAACGAGCGTGCATCTTGTCGTCTACCAAGTGGTTCAGCTTCAGCATGTACATGTAGCCAACAGTAACCGGGCGCTCGAACTTGTTGCCGGTACGGCCGTCGGTCAGCTGCATCTGGCCGCTTTCTGGCAGGTCTGCCAGTTTCAGCATGGCCTTGATTTCGCTTTCCTTGGCGCCGTCGAACACTGGAGTGGCCATTGGAACGCCGCCACGCAGGTTCTTCGCCAGATCCAGGATTTCCTGGTCGGAGAAGCTATCCAGATCTTCGTTACGACCGCCGATCTGGTTGTAGATCTCGTCGAGGAATTTACGAAGCTCAGCGACTTTGCGCTGCTCTTCGATCATCCGGTTGATCTTCTCGCCCAAGCCTTTAGCCGCGAGGCCGAGGTGGGTTTCAAGGATCTGACCAACGTTCATACGCGACGGTACGCCCAACGGGTTGAGGACGACGTCGACCGGAGTGCCATTGGCATCGTGCGGCATGTCTTCAACCGGCATGATCACGGAGACCACACCTTTGTTACCGTGACGACCGGCCATCTTGTCGCCCGGCTGGATGCGGCGACGGATTGCCAGGTAAACCTTGACGATTTTCAGCACGCCTGGAGCCAGGTCATCGCCCTGCTGCAGTTTGCGCTTCTTGTCTTCGAACTTGTCGTCCAGCAGACGGCGGCGATCAACGATGTAGGCCTGAGCCTTCTCGAGTTGCTCGTTCAGAGCATCTTCAGCCATGCGCAGTTTGAACCACTGACCATGCTCAAGACCGTCGAGAACTTCGTCGGTGATTTCCTGACCTTTCTTCAGACCGGCGCCGCCTTCGGCTTTATGGCCGACCAGAGCGGAACGCAGACGTTCGAAAGTGGCGCCTTCAACGATACGGAACTCTTCGTTCAGGTCCTTGCGGATCTCGTCGAGTTGAGTCTTCTCGATCGACAGTGCACGAGCATCACGCTCAACGCCGTCACGGGTGAAGACTTGTACGTCGATGACGGTACCCTTGGTGCCGGTAGGCACGCGCAGGGAGGTGTCTTTAACGTCGCTGGCTTTTTCACCGAAGATGGCACGCAACAGTTTTTCTTCCGGAGTCAGCTGGGTCTCGCCTTTCGGAGTGACCTTACCGACCAGAATGTCGCCTGCGCCTACTTCAGCACCTACGTAAACGATACCGGCTTCGTCCAGTTTGTTCAGTGCAGCCTCACCCACGTTCGGGATGTCTGCAGTGATTTCCTCTGGCCCAAGCTTGGTGTCACGCGCCACACAGGTCAGTTCCTGAATGTGGATCGTGGTAAAGCGGTCTTCTTGAACAACTCGTTCCGACAGGCAGATGGAGTCTTCGAAGTTGTAACCGTTCCAGGCCATGAACGCGATGCGCATGTTCTGACCCAGCGCCAGTTCACCCATGTCGGTGGACGGGCCGTCAGCCATGATGTCGCTGCGCTGAACCCGATCACCTTTACGCACCAGCGGACGCTGGTTGATGCAGGTGTTCTGGTTGGAGCGGGTGTACTTGGTCAAGTTGTAGATGTCGACACCAGCTTCACCGGTTTCAACTTCGTCATCAGCAACACGAACCACGATACGGCTGGCATCAACGGAGTCGATCACGCCGCCACGACGAGCCACGACGCAAACGCCGGAGTCACGGGCTACGTTACGCTCCATGCCGGTACCGACCAGCGGCTTGTCAGCGCGCAGGGTTGGTACAGCTTGACGCTGCATGTTCGACCCCATCAACGCACGGTTGGCGTCATCGTGCTCGAGGAACGGGATCAGCGACGCTGCAACCGAAACTACCTGCTTCGGAGAAACGTCCATCAAGGTGACGTCTTCCGGCGCCTTGACGGTGAACTCGTTCAAGTGACGAACAGCTACCAGCTCGTCGACCAGCATTTTCTTGTCGTTCATCGTGGCCGAAGCCTGAGCGATCACGTGATCAGCTTCTTCGATGGCGGACAGGAACACGATCTCGTCGGTGACCAGAGCGTCTTTCACCACACGGTACGGGCTCTCGAGGAAGCCGTACTGGTTGGTGCGCGCATAGGCAGCCAAGGAGTTGATCAGACCGATGTTCGGACCTTCCGGCGTTTCAATCGGGCATACACGACCGTAGTGAGTCGGGTGTACGTCACGAACTTCAAAGCCAGCACGCTCACGAGTCAAACCGCCAGGGCCAAGTGCAGACACACGACGCTTGTGGGTGATCTCGGACAGCGGGTTGTTCTGGTCCATGAACTGGGAAAGCTGGCTGGAACCGAAGAACTCTTTCACCGCCGCAGCCACTGGCTTGGCGTTGATCAGGTCTTGCGGCATCAGGCCTTCGCTTTCAGCCATCGACAGACGCTCTTTGACCGCACGCTCAACACGTACCAGGCCAACGCGGAACTGGTTCTCGGCCATTTCGCCTACACAGCGAACACGACGGTTACCCAGGTGGTCGATGTCATCAACGATGCCTTTACCGTTACGGATGTCGACCAGAGTCTTCAGTACCGCGACGATGTCTTCTTTGCACAACACGCCCGAACCTTCGATCTCGGTACGACCGATACGACGGTTGAACTTCATCCGGCCGACCGCAGACAGGTCATAGCGCTCAGGGCTGAAGAACAGGTTGTTGAACAGAGTCTCGGCAGCGTCTTTGGTTGGCGGCTCGCCTGGACGCATCATGCGATAGATCTCGACCAGCGCTTCCAATTGGTTGCTGGTGGAGTCGATCTTCAGCGTGTCGGAGACGAACGGACCGCAGTCGATGTCGTTGGTGTACAGAGTTTCGATGCGAACAACCTGGGACTTGGCGATTTTCGCCAGGATCTCGGTGTTCAGCTCGGTGTTGCACTCTGCCAGGATTTCGCCGGTTGCCGGATGCACGATGACCTTGGCGGTAGTGCGACCCAGGACGTAGTCCAGAGGCACTTCCAGGGTTTTGAGACCGGCTTTTTCGATCTGGTTGATGTGGCGCGCAGTAATACGACGACCAGCCTCAACGATGACCTTGCCTTTCTCGTCCTGAATATCCAGAACCGCAATTTCACCACGCAGACGCGAAGCAATCAGTTCCAGACTGAGGGTTTCGCCGCTCAGATGGAAAACGTTGGTGGTGTAGAACGCGTCGAGCACTTCTTCGGTGGTATAGCCGAGCGCGCGCAGCAGTACCGATGCAGGCAGCTTGCGACGACGGTCGATACGCACGAACACGCAGTCTTTCGGGTCGAACTCGAAGTCCAGCCACGAACCGCGGTAAGGAATGATGCGCGCGGAATACAGCAGTTTACCCGAGCTGTGCGTCTTGCCACGGTCGTGGTCGAAGAACACGCCCGGGGAACGGTGCAGCTGGGAAACGATTACACGCTCGGTACCGTTGATTACGAAGGTACCGTTCTCAGTCATCAGGGGGATTTCACCCATGTAGACTTCTTGCTCTTTAATGTCCTTGATCGCTTTGTTCGACGATTCTTTGTCGAAAATGATCAGGCGCACTTTTACCCGCAAAGGTACGGCGTAAGTTACACCGCGCAATACGCATTCTTTGACATCAAATGCCGGTTCGCCCAGGCGATAACCGACGTACTCCAGCGCAGCATTGCCGGAGTAGCTGATGATCGGGAAAACGGATTTGAAGGCCGCATGCAGGCCCACGTCGCGGAACTGATCTTTAGTCGCTCCCGCTTGCAAGAATTCACGATACGAATCCAGCTGGATGGCCAGGAGGTACGGCACATCCATGACGTCCGGCAACTTGCTAAAGTCCTTGCGGATACGTTTTTTCTCAGTATATGAGTAAGCCATCAGCGTTCCCCAGCTTGGTCACCTGCTTGTTTGGCCCCTCCCGACGGGAGCAGCCAGAAAATCGTGCAAACCCCATGGTTTGCGCCACCGCATCGGGTGGTTACAGCTCGTTACCAGCACCGACCCAGTCGGCTGCCAATAACGGAAAAAGGCCGGTGGCAAGAGCCACCAGCCATCAGCCTTTCGCTTAACGCTCGGGCTGGAGGAGCAAAGTCGATGCTTACTTCAGCTCGACTTTAGCGCCTGCTTCTTCCAGAGTGGCTTTGGCTTTGTCAGCTGCGTCTTTCGAAACAGCTTCCAGAACCATGCCAGGAGCGCCGTCAACTACAGCCTTGGCTTCTTTCAAGCCCAGACCGGTCAGTTCACGTACTGCCTTGATCACGTTAACTTTCTTCTCGCCAGCTTCCAGCAGCATGACGTTGAATTCAGTTTGTTCTTCAACAACGGCAGCGACAGCAGCTGGACCAGCGGAAGCAGCGGCAGCGGAAACGCCGAACTTCTCTTCCATGGCCTTGATCAGCTCAACGATTTCCAGAACGGATTTTTCGCCGATTGCTTCGATGATTTGGTCGTTAGTCAGAGACATGACTATAAATTCCTGTATTGGGGTGACAGCCTACGCGGCCATCGAAATAAACAATAAACGCTGAAAGGAGTCGCTCAGCCTTAGGCTGCAGCTGCTTCTTTCTGGTCGCGAAGAGCCGCCAGAGTACGAGCCAATTTGCTGGTTGCGCCTTGAATCACGCTCATCAGCTGAGAAATTGCTTCGTCACGGGTCGGCAGGCTTGCCAGTACGTCGATCTGATTAGCTGCGAGGAACTTGCCCTCGAACGCAGCTGCCTTGATCTCGAACTTATCCTGACCTTTTGCGAACTCTTTGAAGATACGGGCAGCAGCGCCCGGATGGTCTTTGGAGAATGCAATCAAGGTCGGGCCAGTGAACACGTCGTTGAGCACGTCATATTGAGTGCCAGCAACGGCGCGCTTGAGCAGGGTGTTACGTACAACACGTACGTAAACGCCAGCTTCACGAGCCTCTTTACGGAGTCCGGTCATAGCGCCTACTGTTACGCCACGGGCATCAGCCACGACAGCGGACAGAGCAACTTGGGCAGCCTTGTTGACTTCAGCGACGATGGCCTTCTTGTCTTCAAGTTTAATTGCCACGGGAAAAACTCCTGCTTGTTACCGTTTCATCCAACCGAGGCCAGATGTCGTTTTGGTGTCTGATTCGGTAAGGAACCGGGAGCACCATCTGCGTAGGCTTGAGGTTTAAGACTTGCGTCGCCTACGGTCTTGGATAGCCCCCGCCAGGCAGGGACCCCAATCTTTCAATTGGCGCAATCGCTTGCGCCAATTTTTGTCTTACGCTTCCAGCGAACCTTGGTCGATGACCAGGCCCGGCCCCATGGTGGTACTCAGGGTGATGCGCTTGACATAAATGCCTTTCGAGGAAGCCGGTTTGATACGCTTCAGATCAGAGATCAGGGCTTCAACGTTTTCCTTCAGCTTGACGGCATCAAAGCCGACTTTGCCAACGGAGGTGTGAATGATGCCGTTTTTGTCGGTGCGATAACGAACCTGACCAGCCTTGGCGTTTTTAACCGCGGTAGCTACATCTGGAGTTACGGTGCCGACTTTAGGGTTAGGCATCAGGCCACGTGGGCCGAGGATCTGACCCAACTGACCCACAACGCGCATTGCATCCGGGGATGCGATAACTACGTCATAGTTCAGGTCGCCGCCTTTCATTTCAGCAGCCAGGTCGTCCATACCAACACGGTCAGCGCCGGCAGCCAGAGCGGCCTCAGCAGCTGGACCCTGGGTGAACACAGCTACGCGAACGGTCTTGCCAGTGCCGTGTGGCAGCACAGTAGCGCTACGAACAACCTGGTCAGATTTACGCGGGTCAACACCCAGGTTTACAGCAACGTCGAACGACTCGCTGAACTTGACAGTCGACAGCTCAGCCAGCAGAGCAGCAGCGTCTACAAAGTTGTAGGACTTGCCTGCTTCGATTTTGCCGGCGATAGCCTTTTGACGCTTGGTCAACTTAGCCATTACACACCCTCCACGTTAAGGCCCATGCTACGAGCAGAACCGGCGATAGTACGCACGGCTGCGTCCATATCAGCTGCAGTCAGATCCGCGTTTTTGGTTTTCGCGATTTCTTCCAGCTGAGCACGGGTCACGGTGCCAACCTTAACGGTGTTCGGACGAGCGGAACCGCTAGTCAGACCAGCAGCCTTCTTCAGCAGAACCGAAGCAGGGGTGGATTTGGTTTCGAAAGTGAAGCTACGGTCGCTGTAGACAGTGATGATCACTGGAGTCGGCAGACCTGGCTCAATACCCTGAGTACGGGCGTTGAAAGCCTTGCAGAATTCCATGATGTTCACGCCGTGCTGACCCAAAGCAGGACCAACAGGTGGGCTTGGGTTAGCCTGAGCGGCCTTCACTTGCAGCTTGATGTAAGCGGTAATCTTCTTGGCCATGAGGCACTCCAATTACGGGTTCGAACGCCTCGAAAGGCTCCCCGGTTACTTGCGCGTTTATCCCAGTGACGACAAAACCCCACAGCCTGGGCTGCGGGGTTGGGATGCTTGTTCAGCTAGACCTTTTCGACCTGACTGAACTCTAACTCTACCGGAGTAGAGCGACCGAAAATGAGCACTGCCACTTGGATCCGGCTCTTTTCGTAGTTAACTTCTTCGACCGTGCCAGTGAAATCGGCAAACGGACCGTCATTGACACGTACCGACTCACCCGGCTCGAACAACGTCTTCGGCTTCGGCTTGTCGCTACCATCAGCAACACGACGCAGAATCGCTTCTGCCTCTTTATCTGTGATCGGTGCAGGCTTATCAGCGGTACCGCCGATGAAACCCATCACCCGAGGAGTATCCTTGACCAAGTGCCAAGTACCCTCGTTCATGTCCATCTGAACCAGCACATAACCTGGGAAGAACTTGCGCTCGCTTTTGCGTTTCTGGCCATTACGCATTTCAACCACTTCTTCAGTGGGAACCAGAATTTCGCCAAAGCCATCTTCCATGCCAGCCAGCTTTACGCGCTCTACTAACGAGCGCATGACATGCTTCTCGTAACCGGAGTAAGCATGCACAACGTACCAACGCTTAGCCACGGGACACCCTTAGCCGACAATCAAGGAAACAAGCCAGCCGAGCAGGGAATCAAGCCCCCACAACAGCAACGCCATAACCAGAACAACAGCCACAACAATCAGCGTGGTCTGCGTGGTTTCTTGGCGAGTTGGCCATACGACTTTACGAATTTCGGTGCGAGCTTCCTTGACCAGTACAAAGAAAGACTTGCCCTTGACTGTCTGCAGGCCTACAAAGGCAGCTACAGCAGCAATGGCGAGCAATGCAAGTACGCGGTACAGGATCGGCGAAGCAGAGTAATACTGATTGCCAACAACGCCAACAACCACCAAGGCGACTACTACAAGCCACTTGAGTAGATCGAAGCGAGAGCCTTGAGCTTCAGCTTTAGGAGTCATCTATGAAGATCCTGTGAAAAGAAAGCCAGACACACGAAGTGAATCTGGCAGGTCAGGAGGGAATCGAACCCCCAACCTACGGTTTTGGAGACCGTCGCTCTGCCAATTGAGCTACTGACCTAAAACAAAATCAGGCCGACCATTATGCCGGCCCGAAAAAGACATTACAACAATTTACTCGATGACTTTGGCTACGACACCAGCGCCGACGGTACGACCGCCTTCACGGATAGCGAAACGCAAGCCATCTTCCATCGCGATGGTTTTGATCAGAGTGACAGTCATCTGAATGTTGTCACCTGGCATCACCATTTCAACGCCTTCTGGCAGCTCACAGTTACCGGTCACATCAGTCGTACGGAAGTAGAACTGCGGGCGGTAGCCTTTGAAGAACGGAGTATGACGCCCGCCTTCTTCCTTGCTCAGAACGTAAACTTCAGCAGTGAACTTGGTATGCGGCTTGACGGTGCCCGGCTTGACCAGAACCTGGCCACGCTCAACATCATCACGCTTGGTACCACGCAGCAGTACGCCGCAGTTCTCGCCAGCACGACCTTCGTCGAGCAGCTTGCGGAACATTTCAACACCAGTACAAGTAGTTTTGACAGTGTCACGAAGACCAACAATCTCAACTTCTTCCTGAATGCGGACAATGCCACGCTCAACACGACCGGTCACAACAGTACCGCGACCGGAGATCGAGAACACATCCTCGATCGGCATCAGGAACGGCTTATCAATGGCACGCTCAGGCTGCGGAATATAACTATCCAGTGTCTCGACCAACTTCTTGACGGCAGTGGTGCCCATCTCGTTGTCGTCTTGACCATTCAACGCCATCAGCGCCGAACCGATTATGATCGGAGTGTCGTCACCCGGGAAATCGTAAGTGCTCAGCAGATCGCGCACTTCCATCTCAACCAGCTCCAGCAGCTCAGCGTCGTCAACCATGTCAGCCTTGTTCAGGAAGACAACGATGTACGGAACGCCTACCTGGCGGGACAACAGGATGTGCTCACGGGTTTGCGGCATAGGACCGTCAGCGGCCGAGCAAACCAGGATAGCGCCATCCATCTGAGCAGCACCGGTAATCATGTTCTTTACGTAGTCGGCGTGACCTGGGCAGTCAACGTGTGCGTAGTGACGTACGGCCGAATCGTATTCAACGTGAGCAGTGTTAATGGTGATACCACGTGCTTTTTCTTCTGGGGCGCTATCGATCTTGTCGAAATCAACCTTTGCCGAACCGAAAACTTCGGAGCAGACACGGGTCAGCGCAGCGGTCAGGGTAGTTTTACCGTGGTCGACGTGACCAATGGTGCCTACGTTGACGTGCGGCTTATTACGTTCGAACTTTTCCTTAGCCATCGAAGCAACCCCCAGCAGAAGAATTAAGCAGTAATACCAGCCATTAAAACAAAGGCAGATATTTTCATATCTGCCTTGTTATATGGAGCTCTTGAGCGGATTTGAACCGCTGACCTCACCCTTACCAAGGGTGTGCTCTACCAACTGAGCTACAAGAGCGTAACGCCTTGCAGGACCTGCAAACTTGGAGCGGGTAGCGGGAATCGAACCCGCATCATCAGCTTGGAAGGCTGAGGTTCTACCACTAAACTATACCCGCGGAGCTTGCAGCTCTCGCTAAAAATGGTGGAGGGGGAAGGATTCGAACCTTCGAAGTCGTAGACGTCAGATTTACAGTCTGATCCCTTTGGCCGCTCGGGAACCCCTCCTAAGCGAGCCGGCATTCTATATCATGCCGACCTTCTGTCAAGCATTTTCTCATTAAAAACCTGAGGTTAGCTGCGTTGACACCGCTTTGCACCGTTGACCTTTAAAAGTCTTCACTGCGAAGCGGGCGCCATTCTATGCAAACTATTCCGCAGGCGCAACCCCCTCGCACGGCATTATTTTATGTTTTAACTCATTGAATTCTCTAGAAAGGTTTAGCAGCTGAAGATCATCCACTAAACGCCGGCTTTCGGGCGCTACGCGGACCCAGTAACCAGCAGAATCAGAGGAGTCTTTTGGCAAAGACTGAAATTTGATATCCATCCCGCCCAATCGCCGCTCAGCTGCCAGTGCGATCTCCTGACGAGTAAATCCACCCAGATAAAGGCACCCACTGTCCGCCGACGCCGACTTTCCTTTCTCACGAGCCGTATCAGTCGCCTCGCTCAGCAAGCGGATATCCTGCTGCGATCCTCGATACAAACTCAATGGCGTGACGTCTTTGGCACGCAGCGGAGCTTCTTGTTGATGCCAGATGTAATAGAAGACATTGAGAACAAGCAGCAGCAGGAACAACCAACGCATAAAAACCTCAAGACAAAGGACATGCCATCGCCAGACCTACAAATACCAGGTCCGGAACAAGCCTGGCATCAGGCACGATTTCAGAGACGAGCGCCGCATCACCTCCCGTGAGGAATACAGCAAAATCCTCCCCCCAATAACTACGCGCCATTTCCAGTTGAGTCAGAACGAAGCCCCTCAACATAAGCGAACATCCCCGTTCAACCGCTTCAACAGTTGTTCGGCCAGGCACGAGGCTTTCCAGGGCGCGCTCGGCAGCAATATCGCCGTAGCGAATCTTGCGGGTATGGGTTCGCAACTGATTGCGCATTAAAGGCATTCCTGGACAAATAAACCCACCAAGATGCTCTCCATCCTCCGCAATGAAATCAGCAGTCACTGCAGTTCCGAAATCGAGTACCAGGCACGCTCCTGCGGCCAGGTGAAATCCACCGAGCATCGCAAGCCAGCGATCAAGCCCTAACCGCTCGAACTCCTCGTACCCATTTCGAACGCCAGCCATTTCGCACGCCGGTGCAGCGCATATCGCGGACACAGAGAATGCTTGCGCCAGCAGAGAAGTCAACCCGCCAGTCTCTTCGGTCGTTCTGACACTGACCAGCCGGCACTGCTTGAGGACCAGCCCTTCAAGTCCATTCAGGCTTTCCAGCAATGCGAGATCCGAATCCACCACGCCCTCACCAAACACCTGCCCGGCATCAGCATGGAGAACACGCCACTTTATGAAACTGTTTCCGCAGTCGAGCTCAAGAATCATCACGCAACCTCAGGCTGAGCTCACCACCACTAAAGACTTTTTCCACACCATCTACCTTCAAGCGCAAGGCACCTTGACTGTCGATACCCAATACTTCGCCATCTATCTGGTTAACGCCAGCAATCAACGAGACTGCCCGCCCTTGCCAAAGATGGTTCTGCTCCCATTCCCGCTGTATGGCGGAAAACCCATCGATCTGATGACGAGCCAGATACTTCTGAAGCATTAACCCTAATTGCGCGACGAGGTGATTGCGATCAAACACCCTGCCCGACTCCAGCCGCATGGATGTCCATTGCTGATCAATCTCATCGGTCGCCTGCATGTTCACATTAATTCCAACGCCCAGCACTACGTGACACACATCAGCAGGATCTCCCACCAACTCGAGCAATATTCCGGCAATTTTTTTCTGGCCAACCAAAACATCGTTGGGCCACTTCAAGCCCGCGCCCGGAATACCGAGATCTCGCAAAGCCTGCATGACAGCAAGCCCAACCACAAGGCTCAAGCCCTCGAGCTGACGCATTCCACCTTCGATACGCAATACGAGGCTGTAATAGATGTTTTCCGCGAAAGGGCTGGCCCAATTACGGCCACGTCGGCCGCGCCCCGCAGTCTGCCGCTCGGAGAGCACCAAAAATGGCGCAGCCTGGCCACGCTCGATTGCGCGCAAGGCTTCAGCGTTAGTGGAGTCAATGGAGTCGAAGACCAGAATAGGCCAGTCACATGAGGATGCCTGCGATTTTATGTCGGAAGAATCAAGCAGCGTCAATGGCGCAGCCATTTGATAGCCGCGACCGCGCACCTTGTGGATGGACAAGCCTAGCTCAGCCTCTAAATGCTGAAGCTGCTTCCATACCGCGCTACGACTAATACCCAAGGCGACACCCAGGGCCTGACCCGAATGGAACTTGCCATCCTTAAGAAGCTTTAACAACGTCAGCATGCAAGTCTCGCCTCACAATGAGGCCCGCATGATAGCCATGCCCCGAGCTGTTGCATAGAAAACCCGAGAGCCAGCACTTTCCTGCGGACAAAACAAAACCCCAACTGCTTACGCAATTGGGGTTTCGGAATTTAATCTTGACGATGACCTACTCTCACATGGGGAAACCCCACACTACCATCGGCGATGCATCGTTTCACTGCTGAGTTCGGGATGGGATCAGGTGGTTCCAATGCTCTATGGTCGTCAAGAAATTCGGTAGCCAGGTCGTGGGCCTTTTCAGGTTCACGCTCCAGCGAATGGGTATGCGATAGTTTGGTGTTTTGTGAGTATCTCGAACTTTCGGTTCGTTTCGTCTTCACACACCGCAATCTGGCTTTTACGCTCAAATTGCTTGGGTGTTATATGGTCAAGCCTCACGGGCAATTAGTATTGGTTAGCTCAACGCCTCACAGCGCTTACACACCCAACCTATCAACGTCGTAGTCTTCGACGGCCCTTCAGGGGACTCAAGGTCCCAGTGAGATCTCATCTTGAGGCTAGTTTCCCGCTTAGATGCTTTCAGCGGTTATCTATTCCGAACATAGCTACCCGGCAATGCCACTGGCGTGACAACCGGAACACCAGAGGTTCGTCCACTCCGGTCCTCTCGTACTAGGAGCAGCCCCTCTCAAATCTCAAACGTCCACGGCAGATAGGGACCGAACTGTCTCACGACGTTCTAAACCCAGCTCGCGTACCACTTTAAATGGCGAACAGCCATACCCTTGGGACCGGCTTCAGCCCCAGGATGTGATGAGCCGACATCGAGGTGCCAAACACCGCCGTCGATATGAACTCTTGGGCGGTATCAGCCTGTTATCCCCGGAGTACCTTTTATCCGTTGAGCGATGGCCCTTCCATACAGAACCACCGGATCACTAAGACCTACTTTCGTACCTGCTCGACGTGTCTGTCTCGCAGTCAAGCGCGCTTTTGCCTTTATACTCTACGACCGATTTCCGACCGGTCTGAGCGCACCTTCGTACTCCTCCGTTACTCTTTAGGAGGAGACCGCCCCAGTCAAACTACCCACCATACACTGTCCTCGATCCGGATAACGGACCTGAGTTAGAACCTCAAAGTTGCCAGGGTGGTATTTCAAGGTTGGCTCCACGCGAACTGGCGTCCACGCTTCAAAGCCTCCCACCTATCCTACACAAGCAAATTCAAAGTCCAGTGCAAAGCTATAGTAAAGGTTCACGGGGTCTTTCCGTCTAGCCGCGGATACACTGCATCTTCACAGCGATTTCAATTTCACTGAGTCTCGGGTGGAGACAGCGCCGCCATCGTTACGCCATTCGTGCAGGTCGGAACTTACCCGACAAGGAATTTCGCTACCTTAGGACCGTTATAGTTACGGCCGCCGTTTACCGGGGCTTCGATCAAGAGCTTCGCGTTAGCTAACCCCATCAATTAACCTTCCGGCACCGGGCAGGCGTCACACCCTATACGTCCACTTTCGTGTTTGCAGAGTGCTGTGTTTTTAATAAACAGTCGCAGCGGCCTGGTATCTTCGACCGGCATGGGCTTACGCAGTAAATGCTTCACCCTCACCGGCGCACCTTCTCCCGAAGTTACGGTGCCATTTTGCCTAGTTCCTTCACCCGAGTTCTCTCAAGCGCCTTGGTATTCTCTACCCAACCACCTGTGTCGGTTTGGGGTACGGTTCCTGGTTACCTGAAGCTTAGAAGCTTTTCTTGGAAGCATGGCATCAACCACTTCGTGTTCTAAAAGAACACTCGTCATCAGCTCTCGGCCTTAGAATCCCGGATTTACCTAAGATTCCAGCCTACCACCTTAAACTTGGACAACCAACGCCAAGCTGGCCTAGCCTTCTCCGTCCCTCCATCGCAATAACCAGAAGTACAGGAATATTAACCTGTTTTCCATCGACTACGCTTTTCAGCCTCGCCTTAGGGACCGACTAACCCTGCGTCGATTAACGTTGCGCAGGAAACCTTGGTCTTTCGGCGTGGGTGTTTTTCACACCCATTGTCGTTACTCATGTCAGCATTCGCACTTCTGATACCTCCAGCAAGCTTCTCAACTCACCTTCACAGGCTTACAGAACGCTCCTCTACCGCATCACCTAAGTGATACCCGTAGCTTCGGTGTATGGTTTGAGCCCCGTTACATCTTCCGCGCAGGCCGACTCGACTAGTGAGCTATTACGCTTTCTTTAAAGGGTGGCTGCTTCTAAGCCAACCTCCTAGCTGTCTAAGCCTTCCCACATCGTTTCCCACTTAACCATAACTTTGGGACCTTAGCTGACGGTCTGGGTTGTTTCCCTTTTCACGACGGACGTTAGCACCCGCCGTGTGTCTCCCATGCTCGGCACTTGTAGGTATTCGGAGTTTGCATCGGTTTGGTAAGTCGGGATGACCCCCTAGCCGAAACAGTGCTCTACCCCCTACAGTGATACATGAGGCGCTACCTAAATAGCTTTCGAGGAGAACCAGCTATCTCCGAGCTTGATTAGCCTTTCACTCCGATCCACAGGTCATCCGCTAACTTTTCAACGGTAGTCGGTTCGGTCCTCCAGTTAGTGTTACCCAACCTTCAACCTGCCCATGGATAGATCGCCCGGTTTCGGGTCTATTCCCAGCGACTAGACGCCCTATTAAGACTCGCTTTCGCTACGCCTCCCCTATTCGGTTAAGCTCGCCACTGAAAATAAGTCGCTGACCCATTATACAAAAGGTACGCAGTCACCCAACAAAGTGGGCTCCCACTGCTTGTACGCATACGGTTTCAGGATCTATTTCACTCCCCTCTCCGGGGTTCTTTTCGCCTTTCCCTCACGGTACTAGTTCACTATCGGTCAGTCAGTAGTATTTAGCCTTGGAGGATGGTCCCCCCATATTCAGACAAAGTTTCTCGTGCTCCGTCCTACTCGATTTCATGACTAAGAGATTTTCGCGTACAGGGCTATCACCCACTATGGCCGCACTTTCCAGAGCGTTCCGCTAATCTCAAAGCCACTTAAGGGCTAGTCCCCGTTCGCTCGCCACTACTAAGGGAATCTCGGTTGATTTCTTTTCCTCAGGGTACTTAGATGTTTCAGTTCCCCTGGTTCGCCTCTTAAGCCTATGTATTCAGCTTAAGATAACCATCTTATGATGGCTGGGTTCCCCCATTCAGACATCTCCGGATCAAAGTCTGTTTGCCGACTCCCCGAAGCTTTTCGCAGGCTACCACGTCTTTCATCGCCTCTGACTGCCAAGGCATCCACCGTATGCGCTTCTTCACTTGACCATATAACCCCAAGCAATCTGGTTATACTGTGAAGACGACATTCGCCGAAAATTCGATAATACTCAATTAAGAGCAACTCACAAATTTTACCTTAGCCTGATCCGTTACCAGTGAAAGTAACGTTCAGTCTATCTTTCTATCACATACCCAAATTTTTAAAGAACGATCTAATCAAAGACTAGAAATCAATATTCACTTCAGAATATTCATTTCTAAACTCTAACAGCAGAAGCAGTTAATGGTGGAGCCAAACGGGATCGAACCGTTGACCTCCTGCGTGCAAGGCAGGCGCTCTCCCAGCTGAGCTATGGCCCCATACAAAATTGGTGGGTCTGGGCAGATTCGAACTGCCGACCTCACCCTTATCAGGGGTGCGCTCTAACCAACTGAGCTACAGACCCAATTTCGAGCGCGTAACTGTTAGCTGTGAGCTATCAGCTTGGAGCTTAAAGCTGCTTCTATCGTCTTCTTCAATGAATCAAGCAATTCGTGTGGGAACTTATGGAGCAGCTGATGTCGTCGATTAAGGAGGTGATCCAGCCGCAGGTTCCCCTACGGCTACCTTGTTACGACTTCACCCCAGTCATGAATCACACCGTGGTAACCGTCCTCCCGAAGGTTAGACTAGCTACTTCTGGTGCAACCCACTCCCATGGTGTGACGGGCGGTGTGTACAAGGCCCGGGAACGTATTCACCGCGACATTCTGATTCGCGATTACTAGCGATTCCGACTTCACGCAGTCGAGTTGCAGACTGCGATCCGGACTACGATCGGTTTTCTGGGATTAGCTCCACCTCGCGGCTTGGCAACCCTCTGTACCGACCATTGTAGCACGTGTGTAGCCCAGGCCGTAAGGGCCATGATGACTTGACGTCATCCCCACCTTCCTCCGGTTTGTCACCGGCAGTCTCCTTAGAGTGCCCACCATTACGTGCTGGTAACTAAGGACAAGGGTTGCGCTCGTTACGGGACTTAACCCAACATCTCACGACACGAGCTGACGACAGCCATGCAGCACCTGTCTCAATGTTCCCGAAGGCACCAATCCATCTCTGGAAAGTTCATTGGATGTCAAGGCCTGGTAAGGTTCTTCGCGTTGCTTCGAATTAAACCACATGCTCCACCGCTTGTGCGGGCCCCCGTCAATTCATTTGAGTTTTAACCTTGCGGCCGTACTCCCCAGGCGGTCAACTTAATGCGTTAGCTGCGCCACTAAGAGCTCAAGGCTCCCAACGGCTAGTTGACATCGTTTACGGCGTGGACTACCAGGGTATCTAATCCTGTTTGCTCCCCACGCTTTCGCACCTCAGTGTCAGTATCAGTCCAGGTGGTCGCCTTCGCCACTGGTGTTCCTTCCTATATCTACGCATTTCACCGCTACACAGGAAATTCCACCACCCTCTACCATACTCTAGCTTGTCAGTTTTGAATGCAGTTCCCAGGTTGAGCCCGGGGATTTCACATCCAACTTAACAAACCACCTACGCGCGCTTTACGCCCAGTAATTCCGATTAACGCTTGCACCCTCTGTATTACCGCGGCTGCTGGCACAGAGTTAGCCGGTGCTTATTCTGTCGGTAACGTCAAAACACTAACGTATTAGGTTAATGCCCTTCCTCCCAACTTAAAGTGCTTTACAATCCGAAGACCTTCTTCACACACGCGGCATGGCTGGATCAGGCTTTCGCCCATTGTCCAATATTCCCCACTGCTGCCTCCCGTAGGAGTCTGGACCGTGTCTCAGTTCCAGTGTGACTGATCATCCTCTCAGACCAGTTACGGATCGTCGCCTTGGTGAGCCATTACCTCACCAACTAGCTAATCCGACCTAGGCTCATCTGATAGCGCAAGGCCCGAAGGTCCCCTGCTTTCTCCCGTAGGACGTATGCGGTATTAGCGTCCGTTTCCGAGCGTTATCCCCCACTACCAGGCAGATTCCTAGGCATTACTCACCCGTCCGCCGCTCGCCACCAGGTACAAGTACCCGTGCTGCCGCTCGACTTGCATGTGTTAGGCCTGCCGCCAGCGTTCAATCTGAGCCATGATCAAACTCTTCAGTTCAAACATCTTTGGGTTTTTAAGAAACCCTAAACTTGGCTCAGCAATCGTTGGTTACATCTTTGATTTCTCGCGGAGTAACTTGTGATGCTGATAATCTTGTTGACTATCAGTCTGACTCCACAAGCACCCACACGAATTGCTTGATTCAGTTGTTAAAGAGCGGTTGGTTAAGATCTTTCGTCTCAACCGAGGCGCGCATTCTACAGCAGCCTCTGTTGCTGTCAAGCGGTTATTTTCAGAAGTTTTCAAAGTTTCCTTGCAACTTCAACCACTTGCGCTTCCGATCTCTCGTTAGCGGGAGGCGAATTCTACAGCGTTACTCGCTGCTGTCAACACCTCTTTTTCTCCGCTTTCGACCGAGAAGATCGAACCGTCAATCAAGCCAAACCCACCTGCTTGATCAACTCCTTCTGCGCTCCGATGATCTGAAGCAACTCGCTGTCGAAAACTGCGTAACTCTTTGTTTACCAAGGAGTTTTCCGTTTCGACTGCGCCGGAAGTGGGGCGAATTATAGACTTCCAGAATCTGCCGTCAACCCCTAATTTCAGCTTTACTCGGATTTGAGCGAAATACGCGCAAATGCCTTCTTTCCCGCCTGGCAAACATGGGTCGCGCCCAGTACGTATATAAAGGTGCGATCGACAACCTCACCATCTATACGCACACCACCGGAACCCAGCAGGTCTCGAGCGACGGCCGAGTTCTTGACCAGGCCCGCCTTATTAAGGACGGCAGCGATCGGCATGTCTTCAGTCGCGGTCAATTCGATCTCTGGCAGATCGTCCGGCAGCTCGCCTTCCTTCATACGGTTGCCCGCCGCACGGTGAGCATTGGCCGCAGCCTCTTCACCATGGAAACGTGCAACGATCTCTTCGGCCAGCTTGATCTTGATATCACGCGGGTTGGCACCCGCCTCGACATCGGCACGGAATGCATTGATCTCATCCATGGAGCGGAAACTGAGCAACTCAAAGTAGCGCCACATCAGCGCATCCGGAATAGAGACCAGCTTGCCGTACATGACACCCGGCGCCTCCTGGATACCGACGTAGTTGCCCAAGGACTTGGACATCTTCTTCACGCCATCCAGACCTTCGAGCAGCGGCATAGTCAGGATGCATTGAGCCTCTTGACCATAACTGCGCTGCAGCTCACGTCCCATCAGCAGGTTGAACTTCTGATCGGTACCGCCCAACTCGACATCCGCGCGCAAAGCGACCGAGTCATACCCTTGAACCAACGGATAGAGAAACTCGTGAATAGCGATTGGCTGGTTGGTGGTGTAGCGCTTGTCGAAGTCGTCGCGCTCAAGCATGCGAGCCACGGTGTACTGCGAAGTCAGACGAATGAAGTCCGCCGGCCCCATCTGATCCATCCAAGTGGAGTTGAACGCCACTTCGGTCTTGGCCGGATCAAGAATCTTGAAGACTTGAGTCTTGTAGGTCTCGGCATTCTCGAGAACCTGCTCGCGAGTGAGCGGAGGACGTGTCGCGCTTTTGCCGCTCGGATCACCGATCATCCCGGTGAAGTCACCTATAAGGAAGATGACCTGATGACCCAGCTCCTGGAACTGGCGCAGCTTATTAATAAGCACGGTATGACCCAGGTGCAAATCCGGCGCAGTCGGATCGAAGCCTGCCTTAATACGTAGCGGCTGGCCACGCTTGAGCTTTTCGATCAGCTCGGACTCGACCAACAGTTCTTCCGCACCACGTTTTATCAGCGCTAGCTGCTCTTCAACCGACTTCATAACAGACCCGCAAGGCTCGAATTCAAAGGGAACCAACCATACAAGATCACGCGTCAAATACAAAGTTTGGCCGGCGCAATGACGCCAATCCGCTGGCAGAGTGACCACGGACTTGCTTCAGAGATGATTTGGTTATATTTTATACAGTTATTTCATCTTCATCATGTCATTCATCTTTTCCAATTCATCTTTTTTCAAAGTCAAAAATTACCTATGACCAAAGAATCGTCTAAAGCGCCACCGCTTTACCCGAAGACCCACCTGCTCGCAGCAAGTGGTATCGCCGCTCTTCTGAGCTTGGCGCTTCTGGTATTCCCTTCCAGTGATGTAGAAGCCAAAAAGACGACCCTGAGTCTTGAACTGGAAAGCCCTGCTGAACAACTGACACAAGATCAAGACGCTGCCGAAGCCGTTCAAGCCACAAATGAGCCGGCAGCCTCCCCTTTCGCGCAGATCGAAAACAGTGCGGAAGAACCTCAGAAAACAGCCCAGGCTGCACCAGCGCCGGCACCTGTCGTCGAAGAAAAGAAGGCACCAGGCCATAAGGAAGTGATCGTTTCCAAAGGCGATACTCTCTCCACGCTGTTTGAGAAAGTCGGCCTTCCAGCCACTTCCGTGCATGAAGTACTGGCCAGCGATAAGCAGGCCAAGCAATTCAGCCAACTCAAACACGGCCAGAAACTCGAATTCGAACTGACCCCCGACGGCCAGCTGACCAACTTGCACAGCAAGGTGAGCGACCTCGAAAGCATCACGCTGACCAAGAGTGACAAGGGCTATACGTTCAACCGCATTACCGCCAAGCCTACCGTGCGTTCTGCCTACGCTCATGGCGTGATCAACAGCTCGCTGTCGCAGTCTGCCGCGCGTGCCGGCCTGTCCCACAGCCTGACCATGGACATGGCCAGTGTGTTTGGCTATGACGTCGACTTCGCCCAGGATATTCGCCAGGGTGACGAGTTTGATGTGATCTATGAGCAGAAAGTCGTCAACGGCAAGGCTATCGGCAACGGTCCGATCCTTTCCGCACGCTTCACCAGCCGCGGCAAGACCTACACCGCCGTGCGTTACACCAACAAGCAAGGCAACAGCAGCTACTACACCGCTGATGGCAACAGCATGCGCAAGGCGTTTATCCGCACTCCGGTCGACTTCGCCCGCATCAGTTCGAAGTTCTCCATGGGCCGCAAGCACCCGATCCTGAACAAGATCCGCGCCCACAAAGGCGTGGATTACGCAGCACCACGCGGCACGCCGATCAAAGCGGCCGGTGACGGCAAGGTGTTGCTGGCAGGTCGCCGCGGCGGCTACGGCAATACCGTGATCATTCAGCATGGCAATACCTACCGTACGCTGTACGGCCACATGCAAGGCTTTGCCAAAGGCGTGCAGACAGGCGGCACCGTCAAACAAGGCCAAGTGATCGGCTACATCGGTACTACCGGCCTCTCCACCGGCCCGCACTTGCACTACGAGTTCCAGGTCAATGGCGTGCACGTCGACCCACTGGGCCAGAAGGTTGCGATGGCTGACCCCATCTCCAAAGCGGAACGCGCACGCTTCCTCGCGCAGAGCCAGCCGTTAATGGCGCGCATGGACCAAGAGAAAGCCACCATGCTGGCTTCGAAGCGCTAAATCATGACGCTCTATATAGGTGTGATGTCCGGGACCAGCCTCGATGGCCTGGACATCGCGCTGATCGAGCTGACTCCGGCGATCAACCTGATCGCCACGCACTACACCCCGATGCCTGATTCCCTGCGCGCCGAGCTGCTTGGCTTGTGCGCCAGCGGCCCGGACGAGATAGCCCGTTCCGCCATCGCCCAGCAAAACTGGGTGAAACTGGCAGCGCAGGGCATTAACACCCTCCTCCACCAGCACAACCTGAAGCCCGAAGACATTCGCGCGATTGGCAGCCACGGCCAGACCATTCGCCATGAACCGGCACGCGGCTTCACGGTGCAAATCGGCAACCCTGCGCTGCTGACCGAGTTGACCGGAATCACCGTGGTCAGCGACTTCCGCAGCCGTGATGTTGCCGCTGGCGGGCAAGGCGCACCTCTGGTTCCAGCCTTCCACGAAGCCTTGTTTGAAAAACGTGTCGGCAATCGCGCGGTATTGAATGTTGGCGGATTCAGCAACCTCAGCCTGATCGAGCCCGGCAAGCCTGTCGCCGGTTTCGACTGCGGCCCGGGGAACGTCCTGCTGGATGCCTGGATTCATCAGCAGCGCGGCGACAACTTTGACCGTGACGGCCAATGGGCTGCCAGCGGCAAGGTTGAACCGGTTCTGCTGAATGAATTGCTGAGTGATCCGTTCTTCGTAACCAAAGGCCCGAAAAGCACCGGCCGCGAAGTGTTCAACCTGTCATGGCTGACACAACATTTAGCGAAACTGCCACCCTTCGCGACTGAAGACGTGCAAGCAACTCTGCTTGAGCTGACCGCACTGACCATCGTCGAGTCACTGCAGCACGCCCAATCGGACACTCAGGAATTGCTGATCTGCGGTGGTGGCGCGCACAACGCCACACTGATGAAGCGCTTGGCCAGCCTGTTGCCAAACGCGACCGTCAGCAGCACCGCCGCTTACGGCGTGGACCCGGACTGGGTCGAAGCCATGGCCTTCGCCTGGCTGGCCCATTGCTGCCTGGAAGGCATCGCTGCCAATCGCCCAAGCGTCACCGGTGCCCGCGGCCTGCGCGTACTCGGCGCCATCTACCCGGCATAAACTCCACACAGCAAAACGCCGCAAAGCCCTGAAGCCATGCGGCGCTTGATAATGCGGTGAAGCGCGATCAGATCGAGAACGAAGAGCCGCAGCCACACGTGGTGCTGGCGTTCGGGTTCTTGATCACGAAACGCGAACCTTCCAGACCTTCCTGATAATCCACCTCGGCACCGGCCAGGTACTGGAAGCTCATCGGATCTACGACCAGACTCACACCTTCGCGCTCGACGATGGTGTCGTCATCGGCCACTTCTTCATCGAAGGTGAAGCCGTACTGAAAACCTGAACAACCGCCACCCGTAACGAATACGCGCAGCTTCAAGCGATCATTCCCCTCTTCATCGACCAGGCTCTTCACCTTGTGCGCGGCACCGTGGGTGAATTGCAAAGCGGTGGGGGTGAAGGATTCGACGCTCATGCTGACTATCTCCCGGCGTTACGCCGCCATAATGCGTGATGACGCGCATTATCCGCTTCTCCTAGAAAATCGGTCAACTATTGTTACGGTATATCAATAAACCCGATTGCCGGCGCAAAACGCAAAAAGGCCCGTCAGACGGGCCTTTTTGCTGACCAGGATAAAGCCCTACGGCAGCATACCGGCGTGGGACAGGCCCAGACGTTCATCCAGACCAAACAGGATGTTCAGGTTCTGCACCGCCTGACCCGACGCACCTTTGACCAGGTTATCGATCACCGACAACACCACTACCAGATCACCGTCCTGCGGACGATGCACGGCAATACGGCAAACGTTGGCACCGCGCACGCTGCGGGTTTCCGGATGGCTGCCGGCCGGCATTACGTCGACGAACGGTTCGTTGGCGTAACGCTTTTCAAACAGCGCTTGCAGATCCACCGAGCGATCGACGACGGTCGCGTACAACGTCGAGTGAATGCCGCGAATCATAGGCGTCAGGTGTGGAACGAAGGTCAGGCCGACGTCCTTGCCCGCTGCACGACGCAGGCCCTGGCGGATTTCCGGCAAGTGACGGTGACCTTTGACGGAGTAGGCTTTCATGCTTTCCGACGTCTCGGAGTACAGCGAACCCACAGAGGCGCCACGGCCCGCACCGCTGACACCGGATTTGCAGTCAGCGATCAAACGGCTGGTATCGGCCAGGCCCGCTTCGAGCAACGGCAGGAAACCCAACTGCGTCGCCGTTGGATAGCAACCCGGGACGGCGATCAGGCGAGCTTCCTTGATTTTCTCGCGATTGACTTCCGGCAAACCGTAGACCGCTTCTTCCAGCAGTTCCGGCGCACCGTGCGGCTGGCCGTACCACTTGGCCCACTCGACAGGGTCTTGCAGACGGAAGTCCGCCGACAGATCGATGACCTTGGTCCCGGCTGCCAGCAGTTCGCCAGCCAGCGCATGAGCAACACCGTGAGGCGTGGCGAAGAACACCACATCACACGCACCCAGCGTCTTGATGTCCGGAACGCTGAAAGCCAGGCCGTCGTAGTGGCCTCGCAGGTTCGGGTACATATCAGCCACGGCAAGTCCGGCCTCGGATCGGGAAGTGATCACTACCACTTCAGCTTGCGGATGCTGTGCCAACAGACGCAGCAATTCGACACCGGTGTAACCCGTACCGCCGACGATACCGACCTTGACCATAAACCTGCCCTCAACGAACCCACTGGAAAGCCGTCGATAATAGGGGCCGCGCAGCCCTGCGACAACTGTCAAGGTGACGTGCGGCGGCTCAAGCCTCTACTATTCGGGCTACCGTGAACCTGGGAATAACTAAAAATGCTTTATCTGTGGCTCAAAGCGCTTCATATCATCAGCATGGTCTGCTGGTTTGCCGGCCTGTTTTACCTGCCGCGCCTGTTCGTTTATCACGCCCAAAGCGAAGACACCGTCAGCAAGGAACGCTTCAGCATCATGGAGCGAAAGCTGTACCGCGGCATCATGGGCCCGGCGATGATCGCCACCCTGATTTTCGGTATCGCGCTGATCTGGCTTAACCCAAGCATTTTCAGTCAAGGTGCCTGGATTCATGCCAAGTTGACGCTGGTGGTGATCCTGATTGGCTACCACCACATGTGCGGCGCACAGGTAAAACGTTTTGCCCGTGGCGAAAACACCCGCAGCCATGTCTTTTATCGCTGGTTCAATGAAGTGCCGGTTCTGATATTGCTGGCTATCGTAATTCTGGTCGTCGTTCGGCCGTTCTAACTCCAATAGGCACAACTCACCGGGGTACTTCCAATGTCGCTGCCCGCTTTGCTCGAACAACGTTTGCGCCTGCCCGTGGTGGCTGCGCCGATGTTCCTGATTTCCAATCCGCAATTGGTGCTCGCCTGCTGCCGTAACGGCGTGGTGGGCAGTTTCCCCGCGCTGAACCAGCGCGAGAGCAGTGGCTTCAAGGCCTGGCTGGAAGAGATCGAAGCAGGGTTGGCGACACTGGAGAACCCGGCGCCTTACGTGGTGAACCTGATCGTCCACAACAGCAACCCGCGACTGCAAGCGGACCTTGCTATCTGCGTCGAGCATAAAGTGCCGATCGTGATCACCAGCCTCGGCGCCGTGAAAGAACTGGTCGACGCCGTCCACAGCTATGGCGGCCTGGTGTTCCATGACGTGACAACGCGTCGACATGCCGAGAAAGCCGCCGAAGCCGGTGTGGACGGTTTGATCGCCGTGGCAGCAGGCGCCGGTGGACACGCCGGGACCTGGAGCCCGTTCTCGCTGATTGCCGAGATTCGACAGTTTTTCGACAAGACCCTGCTATTGGCGGGCTGCCTGAACCACGGCCACGAGGTTCTTGCGGCGCAATTGCTTGGCGCGGATCTGGCCTACTTCGGTACGCGATTTATCGGCACCACTGAAAGTCATGCGCCTGACGCCTACAAAGAGATGTTGCTGAATTCCAGAGCCGCGGACATCGTCCATACTCCGGCGGTCTCGGGTGTACCGGCGAGTTTCATGCGTCAAAGCCTGGAGGCTGCCGGTTTTGACATGGCGGCACTGCAAGGCAAAGGCGAGGTCGACTTCGGCTCCAAACTCAAACCCATCAGCGATGAAGCCAAAGCCTGGAAAACCGTATGGTCCGCGGGCCAGGGTGTCGGGGAAATCGATGATTTGCCGAGCGTCGATCAATTGGTCGCACGGCTGGACGCGGAGTACCGCAAGGCACTGGAACTGGCGGCACAGCTGCCTAAACGCTGGCCGCGCTGAGATGAAAGTTTGGCCAGCCCGCTCCGGCTGGCCTTACACTCCATGCCCGTAACATTTCCTCATTCAAAAACTCGCGACAAGGATGCCTCGCAATGAGCGACAACCGTTTCAAGATCGTGTTCGACGGCGCTCTGCTGCCAGGCGTTGACGTCACCACCGCCAGACAGAATCTGGCCGCGCTGTACAAAAGTGAGGTCGCGGCTGTCGAGCGACTGTTCACTGGCAAGACGGTTACGCTCAAACAAGACCTGTCGCAAGTTGACGCGCAAACTTACCTTCAGGCGCTGAACAAAACCGGCATCGATGCTCGCATCGAAAGTGAATCATCCATAGAGCTGAACCTGGCCGACGCCCGCGAACACGCGCCCGCCAGCAGCCAACCGGTATTCGCCGACCCCGCATCCCCTTACGCACCGCCCCGGGCCACTGTCGGCGAAAGCTTGCCCGCGTACGCTCCACTCAAGCCATTCAGCGTCGAAGGCCGCATCGGTCGTTTGCGTTATCTGGCCTGGACGATGTCCCTGACGCTGGTCACGCTGGCCGTCGGTTCGCTATTGGCCATTTTCGCCTTCGCCATCATCAGCGCCGATTCGACCACTGGCCTGATTCTCGGGGGCTTGGTGGCATTCATCCTGTTCATTGCCATGGCGGTCGTGAGCATTCAGATCAGCGTTCAGCGTCTGCATGACATCGGCTGGTCCGGCTGGCTCTGGCTGCTGAACCTGGTCCCGTTCGTGGGCAGCTTCTTCCCGTTTGTGATCATGATCGCTCCGGGCACCAACATCGCCAATCAATATGGCGCACCACCTCCACCTAACACCACAGCGGTCAAAGTGCTGTCTTCGCTGTGGGTCGTGTTGATTGCCATCGTCTTGATTGGCGCACTGGCAGGAGGTCTTACGGCGATCCAGGAAGAGTATGAAACCGCGGCCGAAACCAGCTTTGACAGTAGCTCGGTGACTACCGAAGAAGTTGAAGTCGAGCCGGCCGCAGAGGCCGAGCAAGCACCCGACTCTGCAGACGATGAAGCCGAATAAGCCCCCGCCCCTGTAGACTCTGCGAAAGTATGAACAGCGCTCCCCGCCCGTGACACCCGCGTCGCCGGCGCGGAGCTGTTGCGATGGAGAACTGCATGACCCGTTACGCTCTGATCACTGGTGCTTCCAGCGGCATCGGCCTGGCGATGGCCGAAGCGCTGGCCCGCCGTGGCCGCAGCCTGATTCTGGTGGCCCGTCAACGTGATCAGCTGGAAAGTATTGCAATTGAACTGACCCAACGGTTTGGCGTGGAAGTCTTGTTCCGCGCCTGCGACCTTGGTGAGCCGTTACGACTGTCCGGGTTCCTGCTGGAACTGGAAGAAGGTGACCGGCAAATCGATTTGCTGATCAACTGCGCCGGCATCGGCACCTGCGGGCCATTTCTGGCCCAGGACTGGATGACCGAGCAGGACCTGATCGAAGTGAACATCCTGGCACTCACCCGTTTGTGCCATGCCATCGGAAACAGCATGGCCTTGCAGGGGGGCGGGCAGATTCTGAACGTCGCTTCAATGGCGGCATTCCACCCCGGGCCGTGGATGAGCACGTATTACGCCAGCAAAGCCTACGTGCTGCACTTTTCCGAAGGGTTGCGCGTCGAGCTGAAAAAATGTGCGGTCAAGGTCTCGGTGCTTTGCCCCGGCCCGACACGTACGGGGTTCTTCCGCACCGCGCAATTGAACACCGGCAAACTGGCCGACAGCAAAATGCTGATGAGTCCCGAAGAAGTGGCGCTGTATACCGTGCGGGCCATGGAGAAAAATCGCGCGATCATCATTCCGGGTCGAGGGAACCGCTGGCGCGCCCTTCTGCCGCGGCTCGGCTCTCGCTGGTTGATCCGGACAATCGCTGGCATGGTCAACAAGGCCTACTGCCCGCGCTGACCAGACCTGAAAGTAAATGGCTGGGCTCGAGGGTAACCCATGAGTACACTCAGGCCAGCCCAAACAACGGAGAAAACAGCTGTGGATACTCTGTTCACCAAGATCATCAACCGGGAAATCCCGGCCAAGATCATTTACGAGGACGACCAGGTACTGGCCTTCCACGACATCGCCCCACAGGCACCGGTGCATTTTCTGGTCATTCCGAAAAAAGCGGTGCGCACCCTTAACGACCTCACCGAGGACGATAAGGCATTGGCCGGGCATATTCTGTTCACTGCCCAGCGCCTCGCCCTGGAACTGGGCTGCGAAAAAGGCTTCCGCGTTGTCATGAACTGCAATGAAGAAGGTGGGCAGACTGTCTATCACATTCATATGCATGTGCTGGGTCAGCGCCAGATGCACTGGCCGCCGGGCTGATCCACAGACCCTGCCCTTTGTAGGAGCGAGGCTTGCCCGCGAAGAACGATAACGCGGTCGATTTGGATGACTGCGTCGCACCAATTGCGGGCAAGTCGGATCGCCGCACCGCTCGCTCCTACAGGTTTGCTGGTGCTCCCACTGGAAATGACCCAGCGCAAACCTTCCCCGGCCGATTGGGTTAAACTGGCCGCCGAGATTCTTCCCGGAGGTCAGCATGACTAACCAGCGTCACTACTCGCCGATTGACCGTCTTCTGCTGCAAGCCGATGCCGCGATGCGTACGTTGCTGCCCTTCAGTGGCCAGCCGTACCGTCCGTCGCCCGCCATCGTGCAGCCGGATGCGCAAATGAGTGACGAAGACACCCGCCACGTTGCCGGCTTGATGCGCATCAACCATACCGGTGAAGTCTGTGCCCAGGCGCTGTATCAGGGTCAGGCCCTGACCGCCAAGCTGCCGCACGTGCGTGCCGCCATGGAACATGCTGCCGAAGAAGAAATTGATCACCTGGTCTGGTGCGAGCAACGCATCAAACAACTGGGCAGCCACACCAGCATTCTCAACCCGCTGTTCTACGGCATGTCGTTCGGAATTGGTGCGGTGGCCGGATTGATCAGCGACAAGGTCAGCCTGGGTTTCGTGGCCGCCACCGAGCATCAGGTGTGCAAACACTTGAACGAGCACCTTGAACAATTGCCGGCGGAAGACGAAAAATCCCGGGCGATTCTGGAGCAGATGCGGGTTGATGAAGAGCACCATGCTGAAAGCGCGCTGGAGGCTGGAGGCTTTCGTTTTCCGGCACCGGTGAAGTTCGGGATGAGTTTGATGGCTAAAGTGATGACCAAGAGTACTTATCGGATCTGATTCAAGGGGCTTTTCGTAGGAGCGTGCGATGCGGCGACCCGACTTGCCCGCGGAGGCCGCTACAAGGTTTCACCGAAACACCGCGTTATCGTTCTTCGCGGGCAAGCCTCGCTCCTACAAGGAGTTTGCGACAGACATGAAAAAGGCGACTACCGTGAGGTAGTCGCCTTTTTTGTACCTGAAAATCTTAGGTCGGCATGTTGCGCGCATAGAAGATTTCGAGCATTTCGTGTTTCACACGATCGGTCACTTGAGCACGCTGCTCAGGGGACAGGTTGTTGGTCGCGTCTCCGAACAGGTAGTTATCCAGTTCGAAGTTCTTCAACAGCATTTTGGTGTGGAACAGGTTTTCCTGGTACACGTTCACGTCGGTCATCTGGTACGCGTCGCGGGTGTCGTCGGAGAGGTAGTTCTGGATCGAGTTGATTTCGTGATCGATGAAGTGCTTATTGCCTTCGACGTCACGGGTGAAACCGCGCACGCGATAATCCACGGTCACGATGTCCGAATCGAACTGGTGAATCAGGAAGTTGAGCGCCTTAAGCGGTGAAATGACGCCACATGTCGACACGTCGATGTCCACACGGAATGTCGCAATGCCGTCGTCCGGATGGATTTCCGGGTAGGTATGCACCGTGATGTGGCTCTTGTCGAGGTGGGCCAGGATAATCTCGGGCAACGGACCCGGGGATTCTTCGATCTGGCTGTCGGTCGGGGTCACCGGCTCTTCAGAGATCAGAATCGTGACGCTGGCACCCTGTGGATCGTAGTCCTGACTGGCGATGTTCAGGATGTTGGCACCAATGATATCGACAACTTCTGTGAGGATCTGCGTCAGGCGCTTCGCGTTGTACTCTTCATTGATGTACTCAACGTAAGCCTGTTGGTCTTGCGGGGTTTCCGCATAGCAGATGTCATAGATGTTGAAGCTCAAGGTCTTTGTCAGGTTATTGAACCCGTGGAGCTTGAGTTTGCTTTTCACCGTTAAAAACTCTCTATGTATTGCGGCCCGGGCCGCGTGATCAAGCATGCCCGTCAGATGCGATCAACGCACCTGCGTAGGACGGTTAACACCTCTTCGCGATGGCGATTTTGGTTGTCTGTTCGGGTGCGCAGCCTGTCGATGACGGGCCACGACCCTGAAAAAAGTGGCGCATTATGCAGACGTCAGCTTGGGATCGCCAGAGTCTGCACTGCTTTTATGATAGTTGAATGTCGATTCAACCGAGTTCGATGATCTCGTAGTCGTGGGTAATCGCTACGCCCGCCGCGCCAAGCATGATCGACGCCGAGCAATACTTCTCGGCGGACAGTTCGATAGCGCGTTTGACCTGGGCCTCTTTCAGCCCGCGACCCTTGACCACGAAGTGCATGTGGATCTTGGTGAAGACTTTCGGATCTTCGGTTGAACGCTCGGCTTCGAGGAAGGCTTCACAGCTTTCGACGGCCTGACGGGACTTCTTGAGGATGCTGACCACGTCGAAATTGCTGCAACCGCCGACACCCAGCAGGAGCATTTCCATCGGCCGGACACCCAGGTTGCGACCGCCTGCATCGGGCGGACCGTCCATGACCACGACGTGACCGCTGCCGGATTCACCGAGGAACATGGCTTCGCCAGCCCATTGGATGCGTGCCTTCATCGCCAGACTCCACTGCATAAAAAAGGGTCGCCAGCTTAGCACAGGGCCCCGGATTGACAGTGCCCGGCATTTATAGGACATAACCTTCCGAGCCGTAGGTAAATGCTCGAATATTGCAGGAAGTGTCTGTTAAGCTGGCGCCAATTCGCTGGCGCTTGGCCAGCCTTTGCCGCAACCGTCGTCTGCGACTCATAAAAAAACCAAACACACCGTGAAGTCTTTTCGGGATACAACCATGGTTGCTATTGCCCCAACCCCCAAAATCAAGAACCTCGACAAGCTGTTGATGCATTGCCAGCGCCGTCGTTATGCGGCCAAGAGCAACATCATTTGTGCCGGTGATCGCTCGGAAACGCTGTTCTTCATCATCAAAGGCTCCGTCACGATCCTGATCGAGGATGACGACGGCCGCGAAATGATCATCGCCTACCTGAACTCCGGGGACTTTTTCGGTGAGTTGGGTCTGTTCGAACAGGCTGGCCTGGAACAGGAGCGCAGCGCCTGGGTGCGCGCGAAGATCGAGTGTGAAGTGGCGGAAATCAGCTACGCAAAATTCCGCGAGCTGTCCCAGCAAGATCCAGACATTCTTTACGTGCTCAGCGGACAAATCGCACAGCGTCTGCGCAATACCACGCGCAAGGTCGGTGACCTGGCCTTCTTCGACGTCACTGGCCGCGTCGCCCGCTGCCTGCTGGAGTTGTGCAAACAGCCGGATGCCATGACCCACCCGGACGGCATGCAGATAAAAGTGACCCGCCAGGAAATCGGCCGAATTGTCGGTTGTTCACGTGAGATGGTCGGTCGCGTGCTCAAGGATCTGGAAGAACGCAACCTGGTGGACGTCAAAGGCAAGACCATGGTGGTCTTCGGTACGCGCTAAGCTCGAACACTCAAGCGCCGAGCATGTCTGCCAGCAACTGGCGATAAAGCGTGTCAAGCCGATCCAACGCATCGGGGGCGGCAAACTTCTCATGCAGGGCAATGTGGCTTTCGGCGCGCACCCGCTGTTCAAGACCGCACGTTTCATTGAAGCGATTGACCGCGGCGACCATTGATTCACGCTCGTTATCGAGCAACAAAGCACCGTGCACCAATCCCACCGGGCGCTGACCACCCTTGCTTTGGCGCCAGCGCTGAGCGGTGCCGACCATCTTGCGGCCGTCGAGGTTGACGTTGAAACGTCCATCGCAAAATGCGCCGTCGACTTCGCCCAATGACGAAACGCCGCCAAGCTCATCCAGCAACTGACAGATTGGATCGCAGAGTCGGCGATAAGCGGTTTCAATGCGGTTTTGATCGCCTTCGCTACGCGGGGGTGCGTAGACCAAGGCGATATTGATGGTGGAGGCCGATTGCGGCACTGGCTCACCGCCGGTTTCACGCAACAGCACTGGCCAACCTGCTGCAGCCGATACTTCGCATGCTGCCTCGAAGCCAGGCAGACGATTCAAGCGCCGAGGCATGACCAGCGCTTGATCGCCGGGTTGCCAGAACAGCAGACCAAACTCTGAATCGCCGGTGCAGACTGAACCTAATAGGTCCTGCTCGGCCAAGAGGCCAGCTTCGACAGCCAGTGAGGTGGGTTTGAACATGAACAACTCCGTAAGACATGAGGTCTTTGGGGAATTTGAGGGCCTCTTCGCGAGCAAGCCCGCTCCCACATTGGATCGGCGTTAGTCTGTACTAGCGCGGATTAATGTGGGAGCGGGCTTGCTCGCGAATGGTGGCACCCCGGCTTCCGATCTGTGTTCAGTCGAGCGTAGAACCGCTGACCGGACCGCCGCGCTAAGGAAAGAACAGACGCTGCAACTCGGTGCCCGGGCTTTCGGCGCGCATGAACGCCTCGCCCACCAGGAACGCGTACACGTCGCTGATTTCCATCAGTTCCACATCGGCCCGGTTGAGGATGCCGCTTTCGGTAATCACCAAACGATCTCGCGGGATACGCGGCAACAGGTCCAGCGTGGTTTCCAGGCTGACGTCGAAGGTATGCAGGTTGCGGTTGTTCACGCCTACCAGTGGCGTGTCGAGGGTTTTCAAGGCCCGCTCCAGCTCGTTGCCGTCGTGGACTTCCACCAGCACATCGAGACCGACGCTTTTCGCCACGGCCGCCAGCTCGGCCATTTTCACGTCATCCAATGCGGAGACGATCAACAGCACGCAGTCAGCGCCCAAGGCACGGGCTTCGACGATCTGGTAAGGATCGATCATGAAGTCCTTGCGGATCACCGGCAGGCTGCACGCCGCCCGCGCCTGTTGCAGATACGCATCAGCGCCCTGGAAGTAATCGATATCGGTCAGCACCGACAAGCAAGTCGCGCCGCCCTTCTCGTAGCTTTTCGCGATGTCGGCGGGAACGAAGTGCTCGCGGATCACGCCTTTGCTCGGCGAGGCTTTCTTGATTTCGGCAATGACTGCCGGCTGTTTCAGCTTGGCCTGAGCAATCAGCGCCTTGGCAAAACCACGGGGTGCATCGGCCGCCTTGGCCAGACTTTCCAGCTCCGCCAGACTCACACGGGCGCTACGCTCGGCAACTTCCTGGACTTTGCGGGCCAGAATGTTTTCCAGAACCGTCGGTACACTCATCCCTCATTCTCCACTCTGAATACCGCGGTAAATGCACCCAACTCCTCAAGTTTTTCCCGAGCGAGGCCTGTGTGCAGCGCATCGTGCGCCAGGGCAACGCCTTCTTTCAAACTGGTCGCCAAGTCGGCGGCGTACAGCGCCGCACCGGCATTGAGCACGATCATCTCGGCCGCTTTCTGACCGCTCTCGGTCTTGCGCTTGCCCAAGGCATCGCGAATCAGCTCAAGGGACGCCGCCGGACTTTCCACTGCCAGGCCGTGCAGGCTCTGACTCTTCATGCCCAGGTCTTCTGGTTCGACCCAATATTCGGTGATCTGGTCATTCTTCAGCTCTGCCACAAAGGTTGGCGCCGCCAGACTGAACTCGTCCAGGCCATCCTTCGAGTGCACCACCAGTACGTGCTTGCTGCCCAGTCGTTGCAAGACTTCGGCCAATGGCCGGCACAACGCCTGACTGAACACGCCCACCACCTGATGTTTCACACCGGCCGGATTCGTAAGCGGGCCGAGCATGTTGAACAGGGTACGCAGGCCAAGATCCTTGCGCGGGCCGGCGGCGTACTTCATGGCACGGTGATGGGTCTGGGCAAACATGAAACCGATACCGACGTTGTCGATGCAACGCGCCACCTGGACCGGGGTCAGGTTCAGGTAGATACCGGCTGCCTCAAGCAAGTCGGCGCTGCCGCTTTTGCCCGATACTGCACGGTTACCGTGCTTGGCCACGGTGCAACCCGCTGCCGCCACCACGAAGGAGGACGCCGTCGAGACGTTGAAAATGTTCGCACCATCACCGCCGGTGCCGACGACATCGACTACGCCGTCGAGGGTCTTGAGTTCGACCTTGTCCGCCAGCTCGCGCATGACCGACACCGCGCCGACGATCTCGTCGATGCTCTCGCTCTTCATGCGCATGGCCATCATGAACGCGCCGATCTGCGCATCCGTGCATTGCCCGGTCATGATTTCGCGCATCACATCGCGCATCTCATCGGTGCTGAGGTCGAGGTGGTCGACGATACGGCTCAGGGCTGTCTTGATATTCATGAAAAGTCCTTAGCGCGTGCCGCCGGTTTGTTTGAGGAAGTTAGCGAACAGCTCGTGGCCCTGCTCGGTGAGGATAGACTCGGGGTGGAACTGCACACCCTCGATGTTCAATGTCTTGTGGCGCAGGCCCATGATCTCGTCGACCGAACCGTCTTCGAGCTGGGTCCATGCGGTCAGCTCCAGGCAGTCCGGCAGGGTTTCGCGCTTGACGATCAGCGAGTGATAGCGCGTCACCGTCAGCGGACGGTTCAGACCTTCGAATACACCCTTGTCCTCGTGGAATACCGGGCTAGTCTTACCGTGCATGACTTGCCGGGCGCGGACCACATCACCGCCAAAGGCCTGGCCGATGGACTGGTGGCCGAGGCAGACGCCGAGAATCGGCAGTTTGCCGGCGAAGTGCTTGATCACCTCGAGCGAGATGCCGGCTTCAGTCGGGGTGCAAGGGCCGGGGGACACGACGATGCGCTCAGGGTTGAGGGCTTCGATGTCGGCAATGGTGAGTTCATCGTTGCGCACGACTTTGACCTGGGAGCCGAGCTCACCGAGGTATTGCACAACGTTGTAGGTAAAAGAGTCGTAGTTATCGATCATCAGCAACATGGCGTTTGGAACCTCTTGAATTCACTGACTTTTAATTCAGCCTTCGAATGATTACCCGCAGTGTCCTGCGCTTTGTCAGTCGCCGGGTGCGCCAGCAAAGCGGTATGTCATACGGGTGAAGAAGGCAAAGCGGTACAGGTCCGGCGGGGCCGGCAAAAGAATTCAGGCGCGCCAACGCCAGCGGGCGTGTGCCTTGATGACTTGATCCAGGAGTTTGCTGATGATCAACACGGGGAAGGTCTCATTCATACGTCTTGGCACAGTAACTTAGCTGGGCAGAGCGTGCAATATGGCCGGGGCCACTGGCCGCGAAACAATCGAAAGGTTCGCGACCGATGGCAAAAGGCCGGAAGTTTTTGGTACTGTCGTTTCGTTCACTACAACAATAAATAAACGGACTTGCTCATGATCAAACAGACGTTGTTTGTACCGCTCGCAGGATGCTTGCTCGCCATGGCCTGTGCCCAGGCGATGGCCGCGCCCAATCCTTACACCAATTTCGTCGTCTTCGGCGACAGTCTCAACGATGCCGGGACCTTTGCCGACACGGGCGGACCGGCCGGTTCGACCCAACGCTTTACCAACCGGACGGGGCCGGTTTACCTGGATGGCAGCGGCGAAGTCCGCTCGCTCAACTCCACGCAGATTCTGGGTGGAAAACTAGGGTTCTCAGCGGATCAGACAGCCTCATCTTCCTCGGCTGTGCGCGCCAACAATGGCCAGCCCGATGGCAACAACTGGGCCGTCGGCGGTTATCGCACCGACCAGATTCTCGATTCGATCACCAGCACCTCCGCCACGGGCGATCGCACCCGGGCGGGCTACCTGCCGTCGAACAACTTCCGCGCAGACCCGAATGCGCTGTATTACCTGTCGGGCGGTGGTAACGATTTCCTGCAAGGTCGCGTGACCAACCTTCCCCAGGCCAGCGCCGCCGCCGATCGCCTGGTCAACAGCGTGCAAACCCTGCAACAAGCCGGTGCCCGCTACATCATGGTCTGGTTGCTGCCAGACATCGGCTTTACCCCGGCCTTCAACGGCACACCACTGCAAGCGTTCACTTCCCAACTCAGCACCCAGTTCAACACTGAACTGGTGAGCCAGCTGCAGAACGTCAACGCCAACGTCATCCCGTTGAACATTCCGGTTCTACTCAAAGAGACGTTTGCCAACCCGGGGCAGTTCGGTCTGGCTACCGACCAGAACCTCAGCGCTACGTGCTTCAGCGGCAGCAGCTGTACCGAAAACGCCCGTTACGGCATCAACAGTGCTACGCCGGACCCGACCAAGCTGATCTACAACGACTCGGTGCACCCGACCGAGGCCGGGCAACGCCTGATCGCCGATTACGCCTACTCGCTGCTGTCTGCACCATGGGAAGCGACCCTGCTGCCGCAAATGGCCCAGGGAACTTTGCGCTCCCATCAGGATGAATTGCGTAACCAGTGGCTGGCGGATTGGCAAAACTGGCAAGGCGTGGGGCAATGGCGGGCGATTGTTGCCGGTGGCGGCCAGCATCAGGACTTTGACAGTCAGCGCAGCGGCGCCAGTGCTGACGGCAATGGCGCCAACCTGAACATCGGTGGCAGCTACCGGCTCAACGATGCATGGCGCGTTGGCCTGGCGGCGGGCTTCTACAACCAGAAGCTTGAAGCCGGCGACAACGATTCGGACTACAAACTGAACACTTATATGGGCACCGCTTTCGCCCAGTACCAGCAAAACCGCTGGTGGGCTGATGCGGCGTTGACGGCCGGGCATCTGGACTACGACAGCCTCAAGCGTAAATTCCAGTTGGGCGTCAACGAGCGCGGGGAGAAAGGTGATACCGACGGTTACCTGATGGCTATCAGCGGCCGCGTGGGTTACGACATCGCGCCAGAAGCGACCAGCCCTTGGCACCTGTCGCCGTTCGTCAGCGCTGACTTCGCCAAGGTTGAAGTCGACGGCTACTCGGAAGATGGCGCCGACTCCACCGCGCTGACCTTCGATGACCAATCGCGCATCTCCCGGCGCCTGGGTCTCGGGATCCAGGGCAAGTACCAAATCACTGCGCAGACCCAGGTGTTTGGCGAACTGGCCCACGAGCGCGAGTACAACGACGACACCCAGGACGTGACCATGAACCTCAACAGCCTGCCGAACAACCGCTACGCCTTGGCCGGCTATACCCCGCAGACCAACCTGAACCGTTTGAACCTGGGCGTGAGCCACAACCTCACCAAGGATTTGGCATTGCGGGCCAGTTATGACATTCGCAAGGATGATGACTTTACCCAGCAAGGCATTAACGTCGGGGTGGCACTGGACTTCTAAATAGCAGGCAACAAAAAACGCGGCACCCTCACAGGCACCGCGTTTTTTTATGCTGGTGGAGTCTTTGTGGGAGCGGGCTTGCTCGCGAATAGGCCGTGTCAGTCGACATCAATGTTGAATGACACACCGCATTCGCGAGCAAGCCCGCTCCCACAGGGGGTTTTGTGTGAACTCAGGCGTCCGGGGTTTGTTCGGCCAGGGCCACGGCGCGGAACATGGCGCGGCGCTTGTTCAGGGTTTCTTCCCATTCCAGCGCCGGCACCGAGTCGGCGACGATGCCGCCACCGGCCTGCACATGCAGCTCGCCGTTCTTGATCACTGCGGTGCGGATCGCAATCGCGGTGTCCATGTTGCCGTTCCAGGCGAAATAGCCCACCGCCCCGCCGTAGACACCGCGCTTGACCGGCTCCAGTTCGTCGATGATCTCCATCGCACGAATCTTCGGTGCGCCCGATAACGTGCCCGCCGGCAAGATCGCCCGCAGTGCGTCCATCGCCGTCAGCCCGGCCTTCAATTGGCCAGTGACGTTGGAGACGATGTGCATCACGTTGGAATAACGCTCGATGACCATTTTCTCGGTGAGCTTCACCGAGCCGATCTCCGAAACCCGACCGGTATCATTGCGGCCCAGGTCGATCAGCATCAAGTGCTCGGCGATTTCCTTGTGGTCCGACAGCAGGTCTTTTTCCAGCGCCAGATCCGCCTCTTCGCTGGCCCCGCGTGGGCGAGTGCCGGCAATCGGGCGCACGGTGATCAGGTTGTCTTCGACCCGCACCAGCACTTCCGGCGAACTGCCGACGACGTGGAAGTCGCCGAAGTTGAAGAAGTACATATAAGGCGTCGGATTGAAGCAGCGCAGCGCCCGGTACAGATCGATCGGCGCGGCCTTGAAGTCGATCGACATGCGCTGGGACGGCACGACCTGCATGCAGTCACCGGCCAGGATGTATTCCTTGATGGTGTCGACGGCTTTTTCGTAATCGTCCTGGGTGAAGCTCGAGCGGAACACCGGATCAGCCGACTGTTGCTTGCTGAAATCCAGGCCGCGGCGCGGGGTGATCGGCTGACGGAGTTTTTCCAGCAGCTCTTCCAGGCGTGCCTGACCTTGTTCGAAAGCATCTGCCTGCGATGGATCGGCCAGCACGATGGCGTGCATCTTTCCGGCGAGGTTGTCGAACACCACCACCGCGTCGGAGACCATCAGCAGAATGTCCGGCACGCCCAGCGGATCCGGGTTCGGGCACTTGCCCAGACGCTTCTCCACATAGCGCACACAGTCGTAACCGAAATAACCCACCAGACCGCCATTGAAACGAGGCAGGCCAGGGATGGTCGGCACGTTGTAGCGGGCTTTGAATTCTTCGACGAAGGCCAGCGGGTCTTCGGCTTCAAGGCTTTCGATCTCGACGCCGTCGTGGGTCACGCTGACGTGATGGTCGTGAACCCGCAGCACGGTGCGGCACGGCAGGCCGATGATCGAATAACGGCCCCACTTCTCCCCGCCCTGCACCGATTCCAGCAGGTAGGAGTTCGGCTCGTCAGCCAGTTTCAGGTAGATCGACAGCGGCGTGTCAAAGTCGGCCAGGGTTTCGCAGGCCAACGGGATACGGTTATAGCCGGCAGCGGCCAAACGCAGGAATTCTTCGCGGATCATGGGGTAGCCTCGTGGCTTGAGGTGCTAACAGTCAGGTATGCAAACGCGCCGGAAAGCCGGCCAGAATCGAGTCAGGCGCGCCAACGCCAGCGGGCCAGGGCCTTGATGACTTTCATCCAGAGTTTGCGAGTGACCACCACGATGGCGTTTCCAGAAGGGGGTTGAACAGCGTCGGGCAACGTTATCTCAGCGGCCGGATCCAGGCAACCGGGAATTAGCTTGCGCAGGTCGTCGATCACCAGCGCCGGCGACTCTTCCGAAATCGGCCGGCCATGGTTGTAGCCATAGCTGAGGGCCACGCACTTGACCCCCGCCGCTTTCGCCGCCAGCACATCACTGCGCGAATCGCCGACAAACAGCGATTGCGAGGCCGGGATGTTGGCCATTTTCATCACGAAAAACAGCGCCGCCGGGTCGGGCTTCTTCTGCGGCAGGGTGTCGCCACCGATGATCCACTTGAAGTAGCGACCGATCTTCATCTGATCCAGCAGCGGCGCGACGAAGCGCTCCGGCTTGTTGGTGATCAGCGCCATCTCGACACCCTGCTTGTGCAGCCATCTCAGGGTGTCACGCACACCGGGATAAACCACGGTCAGATCATGGCTCTCGCTGTAAGCCTCCATGAAAATCTCCAGTGCGCCTTCGGCTTCACCGTCGTCGACCGTCGAATGGTCGATGCCACCGGCCAGCGCGCGGCGAACCAGCACCGGCGCGCCATTGCCGACCCACTCACGCACCGACTCGAGACCTGCAGGTTGACGCCCGAGTTTGAGCAGCATGTTATCCACAGCCAGGGCGAGGTCGGGGACCGAATCGATCAGCGTGCCATCCAGATCGAACATCACCAGCCGCGGCAGACGCCCCGGGAACAGCTGCTCAAAGCCACTCATGGACGAGCCAACGCCAGTTCGGAACGCATCTTTTCAATCACCTCTTGGTAGTTCGGTGCATTGAAGATCGCCGAGCCGGCGACGAAGGTGTCGGCGCCAGCCGCAGCGATTTCACGAATGTTGTTCACGTTGACGCCGCCATCGATTTCCAGGCGGATGTCCCGGCCGGAGGCATCGATCAGCGCGCGCGCTTCACGCAGCTTGTCGAGGGTGCCGGGGATGAACTTCTGCCCGCCGAAGCCCGGGTTGACGCTCATCAGCAAGATCATGTCGACCTTGTCCATCACGTACTTGAGCACGTCCAGCGGCGTCGCCGGGTTGAACACCAGGCCCGACTTGCAGCCGCCCTCGCGGATCAGTTGCAGGGAACGGTCGACGTGCTGCGTGGCTTCCGGGTGGAACGTGATGTAGGTCGCGCCGGCCTCGATGAAGTCACCGACGATGCGGTCCACCGGGCTGACCATCAGGTGCGCGTCAATCGGCGCGGTCACGCCGTACTTGCGCAACGCGGCGCAGACCATCGGGCCGATGGTCAGGTTTGGCACATAGTGGTTGTCCATGACATCGAAGTGCACGAAGTCGGCGCCGGCGGCCAGGACGTTGTCCACTTCTTCACCCAGGCGGGCGAAGTCGGCGGAGAGAATCGACGGAGCAATGACGAAGGGCTGCATGACGCACCTTTTTTGAGCAGAATCACGATGGCGCGCATTGTATACCGCATGCTTTGAAGCGCGCACCGTGACGCGATAATCAGTAGGCCGCGCGGTAGATCTTCTCGATATCGCCGGCACTCAATTTGCGCGGATTGTTACGCATCAAACGCTCAATCCCCGCAGCTTCTACCGCCATGGACGGGATCGCGTCCTCGGGAACGCCGAAGCTGCGCAAGCCTGGCGGGATCTCAACCGCCGCACACAACGCGGTCATCGCCTCCACGGCTTTGTCCGCCGCTTCGTTGGCGCTCAGGTGCGCGGTCTTCACTCCCATGGCTTCGGCAATATCCTGCATGCGCTCAACGCAGGCCATCTTGTTCCAAGTCATGACATACGGCAGCAGCAAGGCGTTGCTGACGCCATGGGCGATGTTGAAACGCCCTCCCAGCGGATACGCCAGCGCATGCACCGCGCCGACCCCAGCATTACCGAAGGCCATGCCGGCCATCAGGCTGGCGGTGGCCATGTCTTCCCGGGCTTGCAGGTTGGACGGGTTGGCGTAGGCCTTGGGCAGTGCATTGGCGATCAGCTTGATGGCGCCGATGGCCAGGGCGTCGGTAATCGGTGAGGCGTTCAGCGACAGGTAGGATTCGATGGCATGCACCAGCGCGTCGACGCCACTGGCGGCGGTGACACTGCGCGGGCACGTCAGGGTCATCTGCGGACTGACCAGCGCCACGTCCGGCAATAGATAGTCGCTGACAATGCCTTTCTTCAGCTGCGCAACCTTGTCGGAGAGGATCGCCACGTTGGTCACCTCCGAACCGGTGCCGGCCGTGGTCGGAATGGCGATCAGCGGCGGGCCTTTGCGTGGCACCTGATCGACGCCGAACAAATCCTCCAGCGCACCGTGGTAACCGGCGTAGGCCGCAACGCTTTTGGCGATGTCGATGGCGCTGCCGCCGCCGAGGCCAATCAGGCCGTCGTGCCCTCCCTCGCGGTAGACCCGCATGCAGTCTTCGACGATGGCAATTTCCGGGTCGGGCAGCACACGGTCGAAAATCTCGTAGGTCCGATCGCCCAGTTGCGCCAGCGCCAGCTCGACCGTGCCGGACTTGACCAGTGCTGCGTCGGTGACGATCAGCGGGTTGTCGACATCCAGGCGGGTAAGCTCGGCGGCCAGTTGCTCGATGGCACCTGCGCCGGTGATCAGTTTGTGAGCGATTTTGAAAGAGGAAAGACTCATCGTGCGCAGCCTCTTATAAGTAGGGGAGCTGGGCACAATAGTAGCTGGGGATTGGGGTTTGTCTGCTATTCAGGTTGTGAATGACCAAACATGGGGATATCACAAATCTAATGTAGGAGCGAAGCTTGCTCGCGAAGGGGCCATGTCAGTCAACATTGATGCTGAATGTGATGGCCTCTTCGCGAGCAAGCTTCGCTCCTACAAAATCAAAAGCTAATCAGACCTGAGCGGTGCGCAGTTTTTCGCTGCGGCCTCGCAGCCACTCAAGGGTCAGCAACAGGATCACCGAGAAGGCGATCAGCAGCGTCGCGGCGGCAGCAATGGTCGGGCTGAGGTTTTCGCGGATGCCGCTGAACATCTGCCGTGGCAAGGTCGCTTGTTCAGGGCCGGCGAGGAACAGCGTCACCACCACTTCATCAAACGAGGTCGCAAAGGCGAACAACGCACCGGAAATCACGCCAGGCGCAATCAACGGCAAGGTCACCCGACGGAACGCCGTCAGCGGCGAAGCGCCCAAACTTGCTGCGGCCCGTACCAGATTTTGATTGAACCCCTGCAACGTCGCCGACACCGTGATGATCACAAACGGCACACCCAACACCGCATGTACTACGATCAGCGAGAAGAAGCTGTTGCCCAATCCCAGTGGCGCGAAGAACAGATAACTCGCCACACCGATGATCACCACTGGCACCACCATCGGCGAAATCACCAGCGCCATCACCAGCGCCTTGCCCGGAAAATCACCTCGAGTCAGGCCAATCGCCGCCAGCGTACCGAAGATCATTGCCAGCACCGTCGCCGCTGGGGCAACGATGATGCTGTTCCTCAACGCGCGCATCCATTCCGCCGAGGCGAAAAAGTCGTGATACCACTGCAGCGAGAAGCCCTGCAGCGGGTACACCAGGAAACTGCCCGAGTTGAACGACAGCGGGATGATTACCAGCACCGGCAGAATCAGGAACAACAAAATCAAGCCGCAGAGAATCCGCAAGCTGTAGAACCACACCCGCTCAATGGGCGACATATAAGGACTCAGCATTTCGTTCTCCCCTTAGCTCAGGCGCAGGCGACTGGCGCCCACCAGCCAGCTGTAAATCAGATAAAGCACCACGGTCGCCAACAGCAGCAGCCCACCGAGTGCGGTCGCCATGCCCCAGTTGATGCTGGTGTTCGTGTAGAAGGCAACGAAATAACTGACCATCTGATCGTTCGGGCTGCCCAGCAAGGCCGGGGTGATGTAGTAGCCGATGGCGAGGATGAACACCAACAGGCAACCGGCGCCGACACCGGCATAGGTCTGCGGGAAGTACACCCGCCAGAAACTGGCGAACGGGTGGCAGCCCAGGGAAATCGCGGCGCGCATGTAAGTCGGCGAGATGCCTTTCATCACGCTGTAGATCGGCAGAATCATGAACGGCAGCAGGATGTGCACCATCGAGATGTAAACCCCGGTGCGGTTGAACACCAGCTCCAGCGGTTTATCAATGATGCCCATCGCCATCAGGCCACTGTTTATAAGCCCGCCCGATTGCAGCAACACGATCCACGCGGCGACCCGCACCAGGATCGACGTCCAGAACGGCAGCAGCACCAGGATCATCAGCAAGTTGCTTTGCCGTGACGGCAGGTTCGCCAACAGATAGGCCAACGGATAAGCCAGCAGCAGGCAGATCACGGTGATGATCAGCCCCATCCAGAAGGTACGGGCGAAGATATCGAGGTAGATCGCCTGGTCAGGAGTGGCCGGGGCGATTTCGCCGAGGTCGTCGATGCGGTGATCGACGGCCGCCAGCAAGTAGTACGGCGTGATGTTGCTGGTGTTGCGGCGCACCGCTTGCCAATAGGCCGGGTCGCCCCAGCGCTCGTCGAGGCCTTCCAGTGCTTCTTTATAGGAGGCCGGTTCGGTGGCGAACGGCAAGGCGCGGGCGGTTTTGGTCAGCAGGCTGCGGTAGCCGGCCAACTCCATGTTCAAGCGCTTGGACAGATCGCCCAGGGTCTGATTCTTGCGGGCTTCAGCGAGGTCTTCGCTGGCCGCCTTGTAAACCGGTTCTGCGGGCAGGCCTCGGCCGTCCCAACTGGCGATGGCCGCCACGGTGCGCGGCATGCCGCCGACCACTTCCGGGTTACCAACGCTTTTGTAGAGCAGCGCCACGATTGGCACCAGGAACACCAGCAACAGAAACAGCACCAGGGGCGCGATCAAGGCCTGAGCCTTCCAGCGGTTGATCCGCTCGGCGTGCTTGAGTCGCTGCTTCAAGGTGGGGTCAGTGCCCGCGTTCAGGGGAATGGCGGTGGCCATGGCGTACTCCGGAAATCTTTGATCGTTACAGAGGCGGCATTCCGTGACCGCAAGGCCACCTCTGTTCTTGATAACTACACATTCCCCCGTAGGAGCGAAGCTTGCTCGCGAAGGCGGCGTGTCAGTCAACATTGATGTTGAAAGTGCTGACGTCTTCGCGGGCAAGCCTCGCTCCTACAGGAGTGGATAAGCCCACGGGGTGGTCTTATTTGGCAGCCCAGGAATTGAAGCGCTGTTCCAGTTGCTCGCCGTTGTCAGCCCAGAAGCTGACGTCGATCTGCACCTGATTGGCGATGTTTTCCGGGGTGGTCGGCATGTCTTTCAGGACATCCTTGGCCAGCAACGGTACGGCCTGGATGTTGGCCGGGCCGTAGGCGATGTTTTCCGAGTAAGTCTTCTGCTGTTGTGGCTGCACCGAGAACGCGATGAATTTCTTCGCCGCTTCAGCACGCGCCTTATCCAGACCTTTTGGAATGGCCCATGCGTCGAAGTCGTAGATACCGCCATTCCACACGACTTTCAGGTTGCTTTCTTTCTGCACGGCAGCGATCCGGCCGTTGTAGGCCGAGCTCATGACCACGTCACCGGAAGCGAGGTATTGCGGCGGTTGTGCGCCGGCTTCCCACCACTGAATGCTTGGCTTGAGTTCATCAAGCTTCTTGAACGCACGGTCCTGACCGTCCTTGCCGGCCAGCACTTTGTAGACGTCTTTCGGCGCAACGCCGTCGGCCATCAGTGCGAATTCCAGGGTGTACTTGGCGCCTTTGCGCAGGCCGCGCTTGCCCGGGAATTTCTTGGTGTCCCAGAAATCCACCCAACTGGTCGGTGCGGAGGCCAGCTTGTCGGCGTTGTAGGCCAACACGGTCGACCACACGAAGAAACCTACGCCGCAGGGCTGGATCGCGCCTTTGACGTAATCTTCGGATTTGCCGAACAGCGCAGGGTCAAGTTGCTCGAACATGTCTTCGTCGCAGCCGCGAGACAGTTCCGGGGATTCAACTTCCACCAGGTCCCAGGAAACGCTTTTGGTGTCGACCATGGCTTTGACCTTGGCCATCTCACCGTTGTATTCGCCCGCCACGATCTTGCCGTTGCCTGCCGCTTCCCACGGTGCGTAGAAGGCTTTGACCTGCGCCGCCTTGTTCGCCCCGCCAAAGGACACCACGGTCAAATCCGGGCCCGCCGCCATCGCGTGTGCCGCACCGATCATGCCCATGACCAAAGCGGTGAATTTCAGGGATCTCAACATTTATTGTTCTCTCCACGTGCAGGGTTGGTGTTGTTGAAGCAGGGGGCGATCAATGCGCCTCTAAAAGTGGGTCGAGCGCGCGAACGTGTTCGACCTGCCAGCCAAGCGGTACCACGTCGCCAACCGCCAGCTCGGGATCGAGCTCGGCAATCGGTTGCTTCACGAAGAAGTCGGTCTTGCCGCAGACTTCCAGGCGCACCCGGACGTGGTCGCCCAGATAGATGAATTCCGCCACCCGCCCTGAGAAGCGGTTGACGCAGGACTCGCTGGAGCCGTTGAGGCTCACGCGTTCCGGGCGAATCGACAGCGTGACGGGTTCGCCGGTCTTGCCGACATTGACCGCCAGGGCTTCAACCTTTTCACCGCGACCGAGTTCGACGATGCAACGGTCGCCGGTCTGACTGTGCAAGCGGCCATTGAGGCGGTTGTTCTCGCCGATGAAATTGGCGACGAAGGTGTTTTTCGGCTCTTCATAGAGGGTGCGCGGCGCGGCGATCTGCTGGATCTCGCCTTGGTGGAACACCGCCACACGGTCGGACATGGTCAGGGCTTCGCCCTGGTCGTGGGTCACGTAGACCACGGTCACGCCGAGGCGCTGGTGCAGGTGTTTGATTTCCATCTGCATGTGTTCACGCAGTTGTTTGTCCAGTGCACCGAGGGGTTCGTCCATCAGCACCAGTTGCGGTTCGAACACCAACGCGCGGGCCAGGGCCACACGCTGTTGCTGACCGCCGGACAGTTGCGCCGGGTAGCGCTGGGCGAAGGCGTCGAGCTGAACCATGCTCAGCACCCGTTTGACCCGATCACTGACGTCGCTCTTGTTCAAGCCGCGCACGGTCAGCGGGAACGCCAGGTTTTCGGCCACGGTCATGTGCGGGAACAGTGCGTAGTTCTGGAACACCATGCCGATGTCACGCTTGTGCGGCGGCACGTTGTTGATGGAGCGCCCGGCCAGCTGGATTTCGCCAGCGGTCGGCGTTTCGAAACCGGCGAGCATCATCAGACTGGTGGTCTTGCCGGAGCCCGATGGCCCCAGCAAGGTGAGGAACTCGCCTTTGCGAATCTCCAGGTTGAGGTCTTTGACGATCAGGTTCTCGCCGTCGTAGCTTTTTTGCACTCCACGAAAGCTGACCAGAATATCGCTGGCCCCTGCGTTTGAATCGACCTGGCTCATACCCACACCTTTTTTGTTGATGACTGCTGTGGACTAAGCCTAGTGGACGCTGCCGACCACGCAAATCGGGGCGCAGGAGAGAATCGCCTCAGCCGGATGGAAGGTTGGGGGTAGGGATTGCCCTACAAGGATGGCGCGTTTTGACCAACACAGCGTCAAACGGTCAGCTGCAAGCCACAAGTAAAGGCAAAAGCGATTCGCAGGGATGTCGCAAATGGATATGCACCGCCCATCCCTGTAGGAGCGAGGCTTGCCCGCGAAGCTTTTGGCGTCAGTGAAATCGCCTTCGCGGGCAAGCCTCGCTCCTACAGGGAATGCATGCGATTTTTATAGGAGTTTGTGTTCCATGGCGTACTTCACCAGCTCAGCCAGGGAGGTGATGTTGAGTTTCTGCATCAGCCGCGCCTTGTGGGTGCTGATGGTTTTGCTGCTCAGGGCCAGTTGCTGGGCGATGTCATTGACGTTGGCGCCCTGGGCCAGGCGTTCGAACACCGAGAACTCACGCTCCGACAGCAACGAGTGCAACGGCCGCGAATCGGTCAGGCCGACTTCGAAGACCATGCGGTCGGCCAGGTCCGGGTCGATGTAACGACCGCCCGCCGCGACTTTGCGGATCGCCGTCAGCAGCAGTGCCGGATCGCTGTCCTTGGTTGCGTAACCCGCAGCGCCGACCTTCAACGCCCGGGCGGCCATTTGTGCTTCGTCGTGCATCGACAACACCAGGATGGCCGGCGGATTGTTCAGCGCGCGAATCCGCGGGATCGCTTCCAGGCCATTGACGCCCGGCATGGAGATATCCAGCAACACCACTTCGCAGGGCACATGCCGCAGGGTTTCGAGCAACTGCTCGCCATTGCTCGCCTCCCCTACCACTAGCAAGTCCTTGGCTAGGCCGATCAGTTGTTTGATGCCTTCACGGACGATGGTGTGGTCTTCGGCTACCAGTACACGGATCACGTTTTTCTCCATTCTTTTTATATCAGAGCCAAAATCTATCGTCGGAACGCCGCCCGGAGCAGGCTCGCTCCTACAGGGATTCGTGTAGGGGCATAGATAGCTGACACATCCCAATCCACTGTAGGAGTGAGCCTGCTCGCGAAGGCGTCAGTTCAGACACCACAAATACCTCAGGCTTCATTCACCGGCACCCGCACACTCAACGTCGTGCCCTCCCCCGGCTCACTCTCAAGCGACAACCGCCCGCCCATGATCAACACCCGCTCGCGCATACCGACCACGCCAAACGACGTCGGCCGACCGGTGGCGGGAACAAATCCTACGCCATCATCGCTGACGGTCAGACACAACTCGTCACCTTCCAGCTCCAATGTCAGTTCAACAGTATGCGCCTGGGCATGCCGCATGACATTGGTCAGGGCTTCCTGAAGGATTCGGAACAGTCCTATGGCCTTGGCATCACTGAGCACCGGCAGATTCTCGGGCACCTGCACCAGACACGGAATCTGCGTGCGCGCCTCGAAACGCCGGGCCTGCCACTCGATGGCCGAGGCGATCCCGGCATCGAGAATCGGCGGTCGCAACGCGGTCGCCACATCGCGCACCAGCTGGAACAGCTGCGCAATCAAGCGCTTCATGCTGTTCAAGCGCTCATTCAGACCAGGGTCGAGTTGAGCGTAGGCCAATTCGCACATGGAGGTTTCCAGCTTGAGCACGGTCAACATCTGACCCAACTCGTCGTGAACTTCCCGGGCGATGCGCGCTTTTTCCTCTTCCCGCACACTCTCCAGGTGAGCGGACAGCTCACGCAGTTGCTCACGGGAACTGGCCAGTTCAAGTTCGATGCGCTTGCTCTCGCTGATGTCCCAGACAATCCCGTCCCAGACATACGCACCGTCTTCGAGCCGTCGGGTGATGGCCTTGATCTCGGCCCAGCGTTGCTCGCCCGAACGCGTGAGAATCCGCCCTTGCCACGACCAGTCACTGTCCGTGTCCAGCGCATGGTCCTGAGTCTGGTGATAACTGGCCTTGTCGTCCGGATGCACCAGGCTGCGCAGGCCTTTGTCGCGGTGGGCCAGGGTCGCCGGGGAGTAGCCCACCAGACTCTCGCTGCCTTCACTGATGTAGGCAAAGTCGATCTGCCCTGTCACCGGCGCCCGTTCCAGGCGAAAGACCAATCCCGGAACGTTGGCGGCAATCCCCTGCAACCGCGCTTCGCTTTCCTGCAACGCAGCCAGGGCGCGACGACGTTCAGTGACGTCGTTGAGGTAGACCACCAGGTATTCGCCACCGCGAAAACGCATAAAACTCAACGAAACATCGGTCGGCAGGATGCTGCCATCCGCTCGCACGCAATTGGTTTCGAAACTTTGCGGCCCCTCTTCGCTGGCCCGGGCGCGCTTCCACAGGTTCAGCCAGCGGTCCATGTGCAGGCCCGGCTCGAAGTCGATCAACGGCCGATCCATGATTCCACCGGCCGGATAACCGAGCATGGCTTCAGCCGCGCGGTTGGCGTAGCGCACGTGACTGTCCCAGTTGACCCAGAGGATGCCGACGGTGCTCTGATCGATGGAAAACTGCGTCAGGCGCAATGCCTCTTCGCTGGCCTCGCGCAGGGCAATGTCCTCGCGCGCCGCCAATAACCGCTGCTCCAGACTGTGTTGCTGGCGGCGTTGCCAGAACACGATGGCCATGCTGCTTAGCATCAACACCGCCATCAGCAGGCAGAGGTTTTGCCAGAAGCCCGGGGACTCGGTCAGGCGCGGGTACTTGGGTTGCAGCCATTGGTTGTGCAGGAGCTCCAGGTCCTTGGCAGGGATCGCCCGCAGCGCGCTTTCAACGATGCCGGCCAGTTCCGGCTGGTCCCGACGCGTGGCCACACGCAGCAATTGCGGCAGGCCGATGTCACCCACCACGACCAGCCCGGCAAACTCAGGCTCCACGGACAGACGCCCCAACTGCGCTTCATCGACCACGGCGTAACCGGCCTGCTGACTCAGCAACAGCTGCAATGCCTGACGCTCGATGGGCACGCCTTGCAGGTTCAGATGGGGATAGTTGCCGCGCAGATAGTCGGCCGTCGCGCTGGGCATGCGCACAGCGACGCGGGTCTGGCTGTCGAGTTTTTCCAGTTCCACGGCAACGGTGCTTTTCTGGTCGCTGACCACCAGTTGCGGCACCCGCATGTAGGGGTCGGAGAATTGCCAGAGCCGCAGGCCGGCGGGGGTTTGGGTCAGCCCGGGGGCGATGTCGATTTCACCGTCGCGCGCAGCAGTTTCCAGTTGCGCAAGGTCGGGGAAATTACGCCAGCTCAGCTCGACCTTAAGGGCCTTGGCCAGCCATTTCATCAACTCGACGTTAACCCCGGACAGGCGCTGTAAGCGGCGATCGTATTGCGCGTAAGGCGCCTGCAACACCAACCCCACGCGCAATTCACCGTGCGTTGCCAGCCACTGTTGTTGCTTGGGCGACAAGGGTGCGACGTGCGCCGGTGGCGCGGACGCCGCCCAACTCATCAAGGGAAACCACAAACAGCCGATAACCCACAGGCAGCGAAAACGCATCATCGAAGTCTCACACACTGACAAATACTGACCAACCCATTAGGCTGCCGGAATAACTTCTGGCCTGGAATATCCGATGCCCCCTGTCTACCGCCTGGCACTGCCAGCATTGTGCCTGTCGCTGATCCTGCCTTGCGCCTTTTCCGTCGAGGCGGCCGACCCGGCACCTGCATCTGCGGAAAAACCCGCGGAAGAAAAACCGGTCGAACGCCAGCCACTGCTTGAGCGTAGTCAGGAAGAAGCGACAGCCCTTGAGCGAAAAATCCCGGCGCAGGAACAGCAACAACTGCAAGCCGGTGCCGACACTTTTCTTGCTTTGTGGAAACCGGCCAACACCGCCGAGCCCAAAGGCGCGGTGATTATCATCCCGGGCGCCGGTGAAACCGTTGACTGGCCGCAAGCTATCGGCCCGTTGCGTAACAAATTGCCCGACGCGAAGTGGAGCAGCCTGAGTATCACCTTGCCCGACCTGCAAAGCGATGCCATTGCGCCCCGCGTCGTGGAAATGCCGCCAACGCTCAAGGCGCCGGAAACCGGTAGCAAGGACTCGACCACGGCGGCACCCATCGAGCAAGCCGCCGGTGGTGAAGCGGAAGTTGCCGACAAGGCCATCGCTGAAACCACCGAGGAGCAAGCCAAGGCCGATGCCGAACGTATCTTTGCTCGCATTGATGCAGCCATTGCCTACGCCGAGCAGCAAAGCGCTCGCAGCATCGTCGTGCTGGGGCATGGCACCGGCGCTTATTGGGCGGCGCGTTATCTGAGCGAGAAGCAGCCGTCGCAAGTGGAGAAGTTTGCGATGGTGGCGGTGCAGACGCCCGCCGCGGCGAAACCCGAACTGGCGCAATTGACGCCAACGTTGAAGCTGCCGACCGTCGATATTTTCTATATGGACAAGCCGCTGGATCGCAACGCTGCACTTGAGCGGATGCAGGCCAGCAAGCGATTGAAGACTCCGGCGTTCAGCCAGGTATCGCTCAAAGCGTTGCCCGGTAATGCCAAGGCTGAGCAAGAGCAGCTGGTGCGCCGGGTTCGCGGGTGGTTGAATCCGCAGAAGGCGGCGGACTGACAGACCGCGTCGCCCCGTTCGCGGCAAGCCTCGCTCCTACAGATTCTGTGTCGTATGACGCGGACCCTGTAGGAGCGAGGCTTGCCCGCGAAGACGGAATTACTGGCGACACATCTCTTTCCGGCTACCGAAAATCCCGCCGCTCACGAATCAACGTGTATGCCGTATGCAGTTCACGAGTCTTGTCAGTCGCCTCCCGCACCTGCAACGCCGTCGCCCCGCTGCCGGCAATCTTGTCCGGATGATGACGACTGAGCAGGCGTCGATAGGCACGCTTGATCTGCGCCGGCTCGCTGGTCGCCGAGACCCCCAAAAGCCGCAAGGCCTCTTGATAAGTCAAAGCACTGCTGACTTGCGGTCGCAGATGCGGCTCATAGTCCGCCGCCAGCGCCTGCACCTGATGCCGCGTCCAGCCCAGCCACTTGCCCCATTGCGCAATCAGCTCGCGCTCGGCATTGCCCGCACGGCCATCGGCCCAGACCATCCGCCAACACGCGCGCAACACGCCTTCCGCTGCATGAGGCTGAACGCTCAAGCGCCGCAGATATCCGCGTAACCGGTCGTTGCCTGACTTGCCGCGATTGAATGCAGCAATCGCCCGCCGCTTTGCAGGCTCGGTCATTTCCAGCGAATGCATTTCCTGACGCGCCTGCAGGATATGTCCCTCCCCCACTCGCCCATCGCTCTTGGCCAAGCGTCCCAGCAACACAAACAACAGTTCATCGTTACGCAGCATCGGACGACCGCCAAGCTTTTCCCGCAAATGCCCCCAGCTTTGCAAGTGCAAGCGCCGATCCAGCGCCTGTCCCAACAAAGCGCCGAGCATGGCCCCCGGAATGCTGGCTATGGCAAAGCCCGCTCCGGCTCCAATCAGAGTCCCTGGCCACAACATGTCAGCGTCTCGCTTCTATCAGAGTTTCAACTTCAGCCAGGCGTTCGTGCGTGCCGACATCCACCCAGTGTCCATTCAGGCGTTCGCCGGTTACTTGTCCATCAGCCATGGCTTTGCGCAGCAACGGTGCCAGTTTGAAGGCACCGGCCGAGCAACCGTCGAACAACTGCGGATGCAGCACGGCAATGCCGCTGTAGGTCAGGGTGGCGGTGTCCAGTTGACCGTCGTGCACTTGCCCATCGACCAGCGTGAAATCGCCGGTCGGGTGATGGGCCGGGTTTTTCGTCAGCACCAGATGCGCCAACCCGGCGATGGGTTGATGCAGCACACTGAAGTCGTAGTCAGTCCAGATGTCACCATTGACCACCAGGAAAGCCTCATCGCCCAGCAACGGCAACGCACGGAAGATCCCGCCACCGGTTTCCAGTGGCTCACCTTCTGCTGAGTACTGAATACGCAGGCCGTATTGCGAACCGTCACCCAGGTAACTTTCGATCTGCTGGCCGAGCCAGGCGTGATTGATCACGATCTCGGTAAACCCGGCGATCGCCAGGGCTTTCAAGTGGTACTCGATCAGAGGCACGCCGCCGGCACGGACCAACGGTTTTGGTGTGGTCAGGGTCAGCGGGCGCATGCGCTCGCCTTTGCCGGCCGCCAGAATCATCGCCTTCATGCATGGGCTCCAGCACGCAGACTCAGCAGCAACACATCCAGCTCAGCCAGTTCAGGACGGCGGGCGACCACCGCTTCTATATAGGCAAAGAAGCGCGGCACATCGGCCAGGTAACGCGGCTTGCCGTCGCGGTGGCAGATACGGGCGAAGATGCCGATCACTTTCAGATGACGCTGCACGCCCATCAGGTCGCTGGCCCGCAGGAAGTCTTCAAAATCGGGTTGCACGGGAATGCCGAGATCGCTGGCTTGCTGCCAGTAATTTTCCAGCCAGCCGCGCACACGTTCCTCGGGCCAACTGAGGAACGCGTCCTTGAACAGGCAGGTCACGTCATAGGTCACCGGGCCATAGACCGCATCCTGGAAATCCAGCACGCCCGGGTTCGGTACGCTGAGCATCAGGTTGCGTGGCATGTAGTCGCGATGCACCAGCACTTTTGGCTGGGCCAGGGCGCTGTCGATCAGCAGCTCGGTCACGTTCTGCCAGAGCATCTGCTGCGCCGAGTCGAACTCGATGCCCAGCTCCCGTTTCACGTACCACTCAGGGAACAGCTCCAGCTCGCGACGCAGCAATGCCACGTCATAACTTGGTAGCGGTGCAACCATCGGCAATTGCTGAAAAGCCAGCAGTGCTTGCAGGGCATCATTGAACAAATCGTCGGCGTTTTCGCTGTCGATCACGTCCAGATAAGTCTTGTTGCCGAGGTCATTGAGCAAAAGAAAACCGCGCTCGAGGTCTTCGGCGTAAATTTTCGGCACATTTATTCCGGATTTCGCCAGCAAAAAAGCGATATCCACGAAGGGTTTGCAGTTTTCCTGGGGCGGAGGCGCGTCCATCACGACGAAACTCCGGCCCTCGCCTTCCCATCGGAAATAGCGCCGAAAACTCGCATCGCTACTGGCCGCAGTCAATGTGGCCGGGGGTACGGCGCCCCAACCTTGTTCTGCAAAGAGGGTTGCCAACTGCTCATCGAGCCAAACTTTCAGGTGTTGCAAACGTACATCTTGGTCAGGCATTGCAAGGGTCTCCGACGGCGCTAGCCGTCAAGCGGGTCATGCTTTATTATCCAGCATCTTTTTCAGACCATCGAGAGGCGTGCGGCCCACACCGCGGGCAGATGGCACGCAGGAAGCCCGGACTAATAAGATGGCATTGAAATCCCCCGCGTTTCGTAAAAAATTTCCGTTGTTGGTTACCGGCAGTCTGCTGGCCCTGCAACCCCTAGCCACTTCATTCGTGGTCGCCGCGGAACAGTATGACTGCTCAGTCTCTGCTTCGGGTGCCTGGGACTGTGCGCCAAAAGCGCCAGCGGCGGCATTGCCTCCGCGTCCCGTCCATGACGGCAGCGCAGTTTCCGCCACCGGCGAACCTGCGACCGAGAATGGCACCAGTGAAGACACCGGCGCCAAGCCTGTGCTGGTTACCGAGTCCAAAGGCCGCGGCCTGAAGTCGCGTAGTGCAGACTACAGTCACCTCGACTGGGTTCCGCGCGAGAACCTCACGGCGGCGCAACTGGCCGAGACCGGTCCTTACTGCTCTGGTTCCTATATCGAACCGATTCGTCCTGGCATGAATGACAAGACGAATAAAAGTGACGCCCCGACCTTTATCGGCGCCAAGGCCTCTCGCTACAAGCAGGATGAGCAAATTGCGACCCTGGCCGGTGACGTCGTCATGCGTCAGGGCAGCATGCAGGTCGAAGCCGACGAAGCGAACCTTTACCAGGCTGAAAGCCGTGGCGAACTGAGCGGCAACGTGCGCATTCGCGACAACGGCGCGCTGATCGTGGGCGACCACGCCGACGTGCAGCTCGATACCGGTGAAGCCAAGGTCGATAACGCCGAATACGTGATGCACAAATCCCGTATCCGCGGTAACGCGCTGTACGCCAAACGTGCCGAAAACGCGATCATCCGCCTCAAGGATGGTACGTACACCACGTGCGAACCGAACAGCAACGCCTGGCAGCTCAAAGGCAACAACATCACCTTGAACCCGGCGACCGGCTTCGGCACCGCGACCAACGTGACACTGCGGGTCAAGGACATTCCTGTCCTGTACACGCCGTACATCTATTTCCCGATCGATGACCGTCGCCAGTCCGGCTTCCTGCCGCCAACCATCGGCACGGGCACCGATACCGGCTTCATGCTGGTGACTCCGTACTACTTCAACCTGGCACCGAACTACGACGCCACGTTGTACCCACGCTACATGAGCAAGCGCGGCCTGTTGATGGAAGGCGAGTTCCGCTACCTGACCAAGTCCAGTGAAGGTCAGTTCGGCGCCGCGTACCTCAACGACGAAGACACCGAACGCAGCAAGCAGACCGATTACCAGAAAAACCGCTACATGTATAACTGGCAGCACAAGGGTGGTCTGGATTCGCGGGTCTTGACGCAAGTCGATTACACCAAGATCAGCGATCCGTATTACTTCCAGGATCTGCAATCCGATCAAATCGGTGTAAAGAGTGCCGATTACGTCAACCAGCAAGGCTCTGTCAGCTATCGTGGCGACAGTTACACTGCGCAACTCAACGTTCAAGCTTACCAACTCGCTACCATTTCTAATATCACGCCATACGATCGACTGCCTCAAATCACCTTTAATGGTCAACTGCCTTATCAGCCGAATGGCTTGCGTTTCGATTACGAAACCGAAGCTGTTCGCTTTGAACGTGACCTGCGCGATGGCACGTTTTCCGATGAAGACGGCAACGTTAGCGCGCGCCTGGACAGCAACGTTACAGGTCTGGCTCGCGCCAACGGTAATCGGCTGAATTTGAAGCCGGGCGTTAGCCTGCCCCTGGATTGGACCTATGGCTTCCTGAAGCCTTCGCTCAAGTACCAATACACACAGTACGACCTGGATCTAGACAGCTCTGGCAAAGATCAGATTGCCGCGCAAACAGCTGAGACCGACCGACTCAACGGTACCTACAGCCGCAACCAAAGCCGTGGCGTTCCAATCGCCAGTATCGATAGCGGTCTGTATTTCGATCGTAGTACCACATGGTTCGGAAAGAACTATCGCCAGACTTTGGAACCGCGTCTCTTCTATCTCTATGTACCTGAGAAAGACCAGTCCGATATCCCGATATTCGATACAAGTGAATCCACCTTCAATTACTCGTCGCTATTCCGGGAGAACCGTTTCTATGGGTCCGACCGTATCGGCGACGAGAACAAGCTGTCATTGGGCGTCACCAACCGCTGGATCGAAGACAACGGGTTCGAGCGCCAACGCATCAGCGTCGGCCAGGCCTTGTATTTCAAGGATCGCAAGGTCCAGCTGCCGGGTATCGATGCAAATACCCGCACCGACGCGCAGTCCGACGTTTCCCCGTATGCACTGGAATACGAATTCCGCTTCAACCGCGACTGGCGCGCCACCGCAGACTACAACTGGGACCCGGACAGCCGCAGCCCTCGCTCGGGCAGCGCTATGTTCCACTACCAGCCTGAAGACAACCCGAACAAGGTCATCAACGCCGGTTATCGCTATCGCAATGACCAGGTCCGTTATGACCAGACCACCGGCCAATGGTCGGTGGGTGGTGGTGACTATGGCACCCCGGGCACTCCTGGCTACGTGAAGGATTACTACAAGATCCAGCAGCACGACTTCTCGGTGATCTGGCCGATCGTGCCGCAATGGAACGCCATCAGCCGCTGGCAGTACGACTACAACCGCAACCGTACCCTGGAAGCCTTCGGTGGTTTCGAGTACGACAACTGCTGCTGGAAACTGCGCTTGATCAACCGTTACTGGGTCGACTATGACGAATTCAGTCAGGAAGCCCCAGAAAACGAAAAAGGCGACCACGGCATCTTCCTACAAATTGTTCTGAAGGGACTCGGCGGCCTTACCGGCGCCAAAGTAGAGAGTTTCCTCGACAAAGGCATTCAAGGTTATCGTGCACGTGAAGACCAAGCTTTCTGATTGTCTGCGCCCGCTAGTGTTGGGCGCGCTGTTCCTGGGTACTGCGGCGAACGCCGCAGTACAGTCCATCGATAAAGTGGTGGCCATTGTCGACAACGACGTGGTCATGCAGAGCCAACTGGACCAGCGTATTCATGAAGTTCAGCAAACCATCGCCAAACGCGGTGCTGCGGTGCCGCCGGCCGGCGTGCTGGACCAGCAGGTGCTTGAGCGCCTGATCGTTGAAAACCTGCAATTGCAGATCGGCGAGCGTTCCGGCATCCGCATCACCGATGAAGAACTGAACCAGGCCGTCGGCACCATTGCCCAGCGCAATAACATGTCGATTGATCAATTCCGCGCCGCCCTGACTCGCGACGGTCTGTCTTACGACGACGCCCGCGAACAGATCCGTCGCGAAATGATCATCAGCCGTGTGCGCCAGCGTCGCGTGGCAGAGCGTATCCAGGTGTCTGAACAGGAAGTGAAGAACTTCCTGGCTTCCGACCTCGGCAAAATGCAGCTGTCGGAAGAATTCCGTCTGGCCAACATCCTGATTCCTACACCGGAAAGCGCCAACTCCGATGCGATTCAGAATGCTGCCAAGCAAGCGGACGCGGTCTACCAGCAACTCAAGCAAGGCGCCGACTTCGGTCAGTTGGCAATCGCCAAATCCGCCAGCGAAACCGCACTGGAAGGCGGCGACATGGGCTGGCGTAAAGCTGCTCAATTGCCACCTCCGTTCGATCGCATGCTGAGCACCATGACGGTTGGCGACATTACCCAGCCAATGCGTACGCCGGGCGGCTTCATCATCCTCAAGATCCTCGACAAGCGTGGCGGTGAAACCCAGACACGTGACGAAGTGCACGTGCGTCATATCCTGGTCAAACCTAGCCCGATCCGTGACGAAGCAAAAACCAAAGCCCTGGCTGAATCGCTCTACACCCGAATCGAAGCGGGCGAAGATTTCGGCGAACTGGCGAAAAGCTTCTCGGAAGATCCGGGTTCCGCCCTCAACGGTGGCGACCTGAACTGGATCGACCCGAACGCATTGGTGCCTGAATTCCGCGAAGTGATGGCCAAGACCCCGCAAGGTCAGCTGTCCAAGCCGTTCCAGACCCAATACGGCTGGCACGTTCTGGAAGTCCTTGGCCGTCGCGCCACTGACAGCACCACCCAGGCCCGTGAGCAGCAAGCGATGACCGTACTGCGTAACCGCAAATACGACGAAGAGCTGCAAACCTGGCTGCGTCAGATCCGTGACGAAGCGTACGTAGAGATCAAACTCACTGGTGCAGACCAGGCAACGCAGTGAAACCCAAACGTTTCGCGCTGACACCCGGCGAGCCGGCCGGCATAGGTCCTGACCTGTGCCTGCTGCTCGCCTCGCAAGCCCAGCCACACCCCCTGATTGCCATTACCAGCCGCGACCTGCTCCTTGAGCGGGCCGCGCAACTGGGCGTGGTTGTCGATTTGCTGCCGGTAACCCCGGACAGCTGGCCGGATGTACCCGCGCCAGCCAACAGCCTGTATGTCTGGGATACACCGCTCAACGCCAAGGTCACCGCCGGGCAACTGGACAAGGCCAACGCGGCTTTCGTCCTGGAAACCCTGACCCGAGCTGGCCAAGGCTGCCTGGACGGGCATTTTGCCGGCATGATCACGGCCCCTGTGCACAAGGGCGTGATCAATGAATCCGGAATTGCCTTCTCCGGGCACACCGAATTTCTCGCTGACCTGACCCATACCGCGCAAGTGGTGATGATGCTTGCCACCCGCGGCTTGCGCGTGGCGCTGGTCACTACACACCTGCCCCTTCGAGAGATTGCCGACGCAATCACGCCGGAGCGTCTGGAACGGGTCACGCGCATTCTGCACACAGACCTGCAACAAAAATTCGGCATCGCCCAGCCACGTATCCTGGTCTGCGGGCTAAACCCGCACGCCGGTGAAGGCGGACACCTGGGCCATGAAGAAATCGACATCATCGAACCTACATTAGAGCGCCTGCGCGGCGAGGGCATGGACCTTCGCGGCCCCCTGCCCGCCGACACTCTGTTTACCCCCAAATATCTGGAGCACTGCGATGCAGTGCTGGCGATGTACCACGACCAGGGCCTGCCGGTACTGAAGTACAAAGGCTTCGGCGCGGCAGTCAACGTGACCCTGGGCTTGCCGATCATCCGCACGTCGGTCGACCACGGCACTGCCCTGGATCTGGCCGGCAGCGGCAAAATCGACACCGGCAGCCTGCAAGTCGCCCTGGAAACCGCCTACCAGATGGCCGAGACCCGTTTATGACCGAACATTACCAACACCGGGCGCGCAAGCGTTTCGGCCAGAACTTCCTGCACGATGCCGGTGTTATCGACCGCATCCTGCGCTCCATCCACGCCAAACCCGAAGACCGCCTGCTGGAAATCGGCCCGGGCCAAGGTGCATTGACCCAAGGCCTGCTGGGCAGTGGCGCGCAACTGGACGTGGTGGAGCTGGACAAAGACCTGATCCCGATCCTCAATCAGCAGTTCGCCGGGAAGAGCAACTTCAACCTGCATCAGGGTGACGCGCTGAAGTTCGACTTCAACAGCCTGAACGCAGCTCCCGGCAGCCTTCGGGTTGTAGGCAACTTGCCGTACAACATCTCTACGCCGCTTATTTTTCACTTGCTGCATAACGCCAGCCTGATTCGCGACATGCACTTCATGCTGCAAAAGGAAGTGGTCGAGCGCATGGCGGCAGGTCCTGGCGGCGGTGACTGGGGTCGCCTGTCGATCATGGTTCAGTACCACTGCCGCGTCGAGCATCTGTTCAACGTTGGTCCGGGCGCGTTCAACCCGCCTCCAAAAGTCGATTCGGCCATTGTGCGCCTGGTGCCTCATACAGTGCTGCCGCACCCGGCCAAGGATCACAAGCTGCTGGAGCGCGTGGTGCGCGAAGCCTTCAACCAGCGCCGCAAGACCCTGCGCAACACCCTCAAATTGCTGCTAAGCAATGACGAAATCACCGCCGCCGGTGTCGACGGGAGCCTTCGTCCAGAGCAGCTCGACCTCGCCGCCTTCGTGCGCCTGGCCGACAAGCTCAGCGAACAAGCCCCACACACACCCACCGTCGACTGACAGGCGACGAGTGTGATCGGGTAGGACACCAGCGCCCATGTCTGGTTTACTACCCGATACTTGGCCTAGACTGAGTTCAATCATCTAAGCCCCGCGTCTCGCTTCGTTTTTAAGGCCTCTTGCATGTCCGATCCTCGTTATCAGGTCGACGTCAGCGTCGTCACCCGCTATCTGGCAGAACAATCGCAACCCGAGCAAAACCGCTTTGCCTTCGCCTACACCATTACCGTGCACAACAATGGCGAGCTACCGGCCAAACTGCTGTCGCGGCACTGGGTGATCACCGATGGCGACGGGCATGTGGAGGAGGTCAAGGGTGCGGGTGTCGTGGGTTTGCAGCCTTTAATCCAGGCCGGTGAAAACCACACCTACAGCAGCGGCACCGTCATGACCACCAAGGTCGGCACGATGCAAGGCACTTATGAGATGGTTGCCGACGACGGCAAACATTTTGACGCCATCATCGTTCCCTTCCGCCTGGCGGTACCCGGAGCCCTGCACTGATGACGACGTATGCCGTCGGAGACCTTCAAGGCTGCCTTGAGCCGCTGCAATGCCTGCTCAAACAAGTCGCTTTCGACCCTGTAAAGGATCGTCTGTGGCTGGTGGGCGATCTGGTCAACCGTGGCCCGCAGTCGCTGGCAACCTTGCGCTTCCTCTATAGCATTCGCGAATCGCTGGTGTGCGTGCTCGGCAACCATGACCTGCACTTGCTGGCGGCCGGGCAGAACATTGAACGCCTGAAGAAAGCCGACACCCTGCGCGAGATCCTCCAGGCGCCAGATGCTGCGGAACTGCTGGAGTGGATGCGTCAGCAAAAGTTCATGCACTACGACGAGCAGCGCAACATTGCCCTGGTCCATGCCGGCATCCCGCCACAGTGGTCGCTGCGCAAAGCCTTGAAATGCGCCGCTGAAGTCGAAGAAGCCCTGCGCGACGACAACCGCTTCCCGGCCTACCTTGACGGCATGTACGGCAACGAACCAGTGAGATGGGACAACGACCTCAAAGGCGTAACCCGCCTGCGCGTGATCACCAACTATTTCACCCGCATGCGCTTCTGTACCAGCGAGGGCAAACTCGACCTCAAGGGCAAGGAAGGCATCGATACCGCGCCGCCGGGTTATGCGCCGTGGTTCAAGCACAAGGATCGCAAAACCAAGGGCCTGAAGATCATCTTCGGCCACTGGGCGGCGCTCGAAGGCCAGTGTGACGAGCCAGACGTCTTCGCACTCGACACCGGGTGTGTCTGGGGCGGCTCCATGACCCTGATGAACGTCGACACCGGTGAACGCCTGCTGTGCAAATGCGACGAACATGGCCACACCTTACCGCCAGTCGCACCCCCTACCCCCGAACAAACGTCAGCCAGCGCCTAGCGCTAGACTGCGCTTTCAGCCGAGCCACAGGAGCCCGCCATGAGCGAATTCAAACGCATCCCCCCAGAACAGGCACAAGCCCTGCGCGAACAAGGCGCAGTGGTGGTCGATGTCCGTGATCCTGCTACTTATGCCGCGCTGCACATCGCCGGCTCAAAGCATCTGGACAATGTTTCCATTTCCGACTTCATCCGCGCCGCCGATCTTGATGCCCCTACGGTAGTGGTCTGCTATCACGGCAACTCCAGCCAGAGTGCCGCCGCTTACCTGATCAGCCAGGGCTTCTCCGACGTGTACAGCATGGATGGCGGTTTTGAGCTGTGGCGTACGACTTATCCTGCGGAAACGGCGCAAGGCACGTCCGAATAATTTTTTTGTAACGTGCAAGCCCCGGCCCCTGCGGGCTCGCGCGGTGGCAGACGAACGGTCTGCCACAACTAATTACGTATCTCGCCTTTACCTCCCGAATTCCCAACTATCCTTAAGCGCAGGCCATCCAAAACAGGGGAGAGCCGGTACACCGGCGCGCGGGTCATCGGGAGTAGCTTTCGGGGTAGTCAGCTCCGAAAGAGTTCTGGGGGGTAAACAGCAACTGCATATCCGGTTGCTGCCAGCATCGACTGAATGATCCGGCGTCGGCTCCACGTATCGAGCGAGGTGACGTCATGAGTATCTTTAGCCACTTCCAACAACGCTTCGAGTCCACACGCCAGGAAGAACTCTCGCTGCAAGAGTATCTTGAGCTGTGCAAACAGGACCGCAGCGCCTACGCCTCCGCCGCCGAGCGTCTGTTGCTGGCCATCGGAGAACCGGAGCTGCTCGACACCTCGACCAACTCGAGACTGTCGCGAATCTTCTCCAACAAGGTGATCCGCCGCTATCCGGCCTTTGAAGACTTCCACGGGATGGAAGAATGCATTGACCAGATCGTGTCGTATTTCCGCCATGCCGCTCAGGGCCTGGAAGAGAAGAAACAAATCCTCTATCTGCTCGGCCCCGTCGGTGGTGGTAAATCGTCCCTGGCCGAGAAGCTGAAACAGCTGATCGAGAAAGTGCCCTTCTACGCCATCAAGGGCTCGCCGGTATTCGAGTCGCCGCTGGGTCTGTTCAACGCCACTGAAGATGGCGCGATCCTCGAAGAAGACTTCGGCATTCCGCGGCGCTACCTCAATACCATCATGTCGCCATGGGCTACCAAGCGCCTGGCCGAATTCGGCGGCGACATCAGCCAGTTCCGTGTGGTGAAACTGTATCCGTCGATCCTCAATCAGATCGCGGTGGCCAAGACCGAACCGGGCGATGAAAACAACCAGGACATCTCGGCGCTGGTGGGCAAGGTCGATATCCGCAAACTGGAGGAATACCCACAGAACGACGCCGATGCCTACAGCTACTCGGGCGCTCTGTGCCGGGCCAACCAGGGCCTGATGGAATTCGTCGAAATGTTCAAGGCGCCGATCAAGGTCCTGCACCCATTGCTGACCGCCACACAGGAAGGTAACTACAACAGTACCGAAGGCCTCGGTGCGATTCCGTTTACCGGGATCCTGCTGGCTCACTCCAACGAATCGGAATGGCACACCTTCCGCAACAACAAGAACAACGAAGCCTTCATCGACCGGATCTACATCGTCAAAGTGCCGTACTGCCTGCGGGTCAGCGACGAAGTGAAGATCTACGACAAGCTTCTGTTCAACAGTTCCCTGGCCAAGGCCCATTGCGCGCCCGACACCCTGAAAATGCTCGCCCAGTTCACCGTGCTCTCACGCCTCAAGGAGCCGGAAAACTCCAACATCTACTCCAAGATGCGTGTGTATGACGGCGAGAACCTCAAGGATACCGACCCGAAAGCCAAGTCGATCCAGGAATACCGCGACAACGCCGGTGTAGACGAAGGCATGAACGGTCTGTCGACCCGGTTTGCGTTCAAGATCCTGTCCAAGGTCTTCAACTTTGATCCGCACGAAATCGCCGCCAACCCGGTGCACTTGCTGTATGTGCTGGAACAACAGATCGAACAGGAACAATTCCAGGCCGAGACCCGCGAACGGTACCTGCGCTTCCTCAAGGAGTACCTGGCACCGCGTTATATCGAATTCATCGGCAAGGAGATCCAGACTGCGTACCTCGAGTCTTACAGCGAATACGGCCAGAACATCTTCGATCGCTACGTGCTGTACGCCGACTTCTGGATTCAGGATCAGGAGTACCGCGATCCGGAGACCGGCGAAATCCTCAACCGCGTCGCGCTGAACGAAGAGCTTGAGAAAATTGAAAAACCGGCCGGCATCAGCAATCCGAAGGATTTCCGCAACGAAATCGTCAACTTCGTACTGCGCGCCCGGGCCAATAACAACGGCAAGAACCCGACCTGGCTCAGCTACGAAAAACTGCGGGTGGTCATCGAGAAGAAAATGTTCTCCAACACCGAGGACCTCCTGCCAGTCATCAGCTTCAATGCCAAGGCCAGCAAAGAGGACCAGCAGAAGCACAACGACTTCGTCACACGGATGGTCGAGCGGGGCTACACCGACAAACAGGTACGACTGCTGTCCGAGTGGTACCTGCGGGTCAGAAAATCACAGTAATCCGCTGCCGGTCAGACCGGTTGTCGTCAGCCAGAGACCTGTGTGCGCTTTTTCTGTTACACAGACCTCTGGAAGGTGTTCGAAAGTTGGAAGCGAAGTTCAGGCAGCATCCAAAGCGCTTGGGGGAGCGTGAACATCCCTTGGCACTCGGCACGATGCTGCATAACCGCTCGCCCCTTTCAGGACAGCTTCTAAGGAGCAGTCATGAGCTATGTGATCGACCGACGTCTCAATGGCAAGAACAAGAGCACGGTGAACCGTCAGCGGTTTCTGCGGCGTTACCGTGATCACATCAAAAAGGCTGTCGAAGAGGCGGTCAGCCGGCGCTCCATTACCGATATGGAACACGGCGAACAGATCAGCATCCCCGGCCGCGACATTGACGAGCCGGTGCTTCACCACGGTCGGGGTGGCAAGCAGACCGTCGTGCATCCGGGCAACAAGGAGTTCACCAGCGGCGAGCACATTGCCCGCCCGCCTGGAGGTGGCGGTGGCAGAGGCCCCGGCAGGGCCGGTAACTCGGGCGAAGGGATGGACGAATTCGTCTTCCAGATCACCCAGGAGGAATTCCTCGAATTCATGTTCGAGGACCTTGAGCTGCCGAATCTGGTCAAGCGCAACCTGACCGGCACCGACACCTTCAAGACCGTGCGCGCAGGTATCAGCAACGAAGGTAACCCGTCGCGAATCAACATCATCCGAACCTTGCGCTCGGCCCATGCCCGGCGAATCGCCCTGTCTGGCAGCAGTCGGGCAAAATTGCGCGAAGCCAAAGACGAACTGCTGCGACTCAAGCGGGATGAACCGGACAACTTCGGCGATATTCAGGAAATCGAAGCAGAAATCGAAAAACTTAGTGCGCGCATCCACCGCGTGCCGTTTCTCGACACCTTTGACCTCAAGTACAACCTGCTCATCAAGCAGCCGAACCCAAGCTCCAAAGCGGTGATGTTCTGCCTGATGGACGTGTCCGGCTCTATGACCCAGGCGACCAAGGACATCGCCAAGCGGTTCTTCATCCTGCTGTACCTATTTCTCAAGCGTAACTACGACAAGATCGACGTTGTGTTCATCCGCCACCACACCAGCGCCCGCGAAGTGGATGAGGAAGAGTTCTTCTACTCCCGGGAAACCGGCGGCACCATCGTCTCCAGCGCCTTGAAACTGATGCAGGAGATCATGGCCGAACGCTATCCGAGTAACGAGTGGAACATCTATGCCGCCCAGGCCTCCGACGGCGATAACTGGAACGACGACTCGCCGATTTGCCGCGACATTCTGATCAACCAGATCATGCCGTTCGTGCAGTACTACACTTACGTTGAGATTACCCCGCGCGAACATCAGGCTTTGTGGTTTGAGTACGAACGTATTGCTGAAGCCTTCTCTGACAATTTTGCCCAGCAGCAACTGGTCTCGGCCGGGGATATCTATCCGGTCTTCCGTGAACTCTTCCAGCGCAGGTTAGTGACATGACCGCCAAAGAGCAGAAGCGCCAACCCATTTCCACCGGCTCCGAATGGACGTTCGAGCTGATCCAGGCCTACGACAAAGAAATCAGTCGTCTGGCGGCTCGTTATGCCCTGGATACCTACCCCAACCAGATTGAAGTGATCACCGCCGAGCAGATGATGGATGCCTACGCCTCCGTCGGCATGCCGCTGGGTTATCACCATTGGTCCTACGGCAAACACTTCCTCAGCACCGAGAAGTCCTACAGCCGTGGGCAGATGGGGCTAGCCTACGAGATCGTGATCAACTCCGACCCGTGCATCGCGTACCTGATGGAAGAAAACACCATCTGCATGCAGGCCCTGGTGGTTGCTCACGCCTGCTATGGCCACAACAGCTTTTTCAAGGGCAATTACCTTTTCCGCACCTGGACCGACGCCAGTTCGATCATCGATTACCTGGTCTTCGCCAAGCAGTACATCATGCAATGCGAAGAACGCCACGGCATCGACGCGGTCGAGGACCTGCTGGATTCCTGTCACGCGCTGATGAACTACGGGGTCGATCGCTACAAACGCCCGTATCCGATATCGGCTGAAGAAGAACGCCGTCGGCAGAAGGATCGGGAAGAGCATTTGCAGAAGCAGATCAACGATCTGTGGCGGACCATTCCAAAAGGTGCGGACAAGTACAGCGACAAGGACAACGCACGCTTCCCCGCCGAACCTCAGGAAAATATCCTGTACTTCATCGAAAAACACGCCCCGCTACTGGAGCCCTGGCAGCGGGAAATCGTGCGGATCGTGCGCAAGATCGCCCAGTATTTCTACCCGCAACGCCAGACCCAGGTGATGAACGAAGGCTGGGCCACGTTCTGGCACTACACGCTGATGAACGATTTGTACGACGAAGGACTGGTCACCGACGGCTTCATGATGGAGTTTCTGACGTCCCACACCAGCGTGGTCTATCAACCCGGCTTCGACAGCCCCTACTACAACGGCATCAACCCCTACACTCTGGGTTTTGCCATGTACCGGGACATCCGGCGCATGTGTGAACACCCAACCGAAGAGGACTACCGCTGGTTCCCGGAAATTGCTGGCACTGACTGGTTGTCTAGCATCAAGTTCGCCATGAGCAGTTTCAAGGATGAGAGTTTCATCCTCCAATACCTGTCACCCCAAGTGATCCGCGACCTGAAACTGTTCAGCATTCTCGATGACGACCAGAAGGACGATCTGCTGGTGCCAGCCATTCACGATGAGCCGGGCTACCGGATCATCCGTGAAACCCTGGCGGCCCAGTACAACCTCGGCAATCGCGAACCCAACGTACAGATCTACAGCATCGACCGCCGCGGCGACCGCTCCCTGACCTTGCGTCACCAGCAGCACGACCGCAAACCGCTGGGTGAGTCCACCGAGGAAGTGCTCAAACACCTGCATCGCCTCTGGGGCTTCGACATTCACCTGGAAACCCTGCAAGGCGACCAGGTCATGAAAGTTCAGCACGTTCCACCCAGAAGTGAACACGCTGAGGGGGATTACGGAAGACTGGATCTGGCCGTCATTCATCTTTGATCCTGTTTCTGCCTCCGGAAGTTCGACGCAACGGTTATTCTGTCGGGCTAACGGAGGTTTTTTATGCGGATTTATAAAGTCGGCGGCGCGGTACGCGATCGCTTGCTGGGCAGGCCTGTCACCGATATCGACTGGGTCGTGGTCGGCTCCACCACCGAAGAAATGCTCGCCCAGGGCTATCGCCCGGTTGGCGCTGACTTCCCGGTATTCCTTCACCCCAAGAGCGGTGAGGAGTACGCCCTTGCCCGTACCGAACGCAAAAGCGGACGTGGTTACGGCGGCTTCACCTTTCACGCCAGCCCCGACGTCACCCTCGAAGAAGACCTGATCCGTCGTGACCTGACAATCAACGCCATGGCCGAAGACGATCAGCAGAACCTGACCGATCCTTATCACGGCCAGCGAGATCTCGAAGCTCGTGTACTTCGCCACGTTTCCCCCGCGTTCGCCGAAGATCCGCTCCGTGTGTTACGCGTTGCCCGCTTTGCCGCCCGTTATGCCGGGCTGGGTTTCATCGTCGCGCCTGAAACATTGGAGCTCATGCGTCAACTCAGCGAGTCAGGCGAACTGGAGGCGTTGACTGCCGAGCGCAGCTGGAAAGAGATTTCCCGTGCTCTCATGGAAGATCAGCCACAGGTGTTCATCGAGGTGCTGCGTGAATGCGGCGCGCTCAAGGTGTTGATGCCGGAAGTCGACGCCCTGTTTGGCGTGCCCCAACCCGAAGCCCATCATCCGGAGATCGACACTGGCGTGCACACCCTGAGCGTGCTCGAACAAGCAGCGCTGCACAAACAACCGCTGACCGTGCGCTGGGCGTGCCTGCTGCATGATCTGGGCAAAGGATTGACGCCCAAAGAAGAGTGGCCACGCCACATTGCTCATGAACACAAGGGTTTGAAGCTGATCAAAGCGGTCAACGAACGCTTCAAGGCTCCGAAGGATTGTCAGGAACTGGCATTGCTGGCGGGCCAATATCACACCCATGGCCACCGCGCCCTTGAGCTGAAACCCTCGACGTTGCTGGAGTTGTTGCAGAGTTTTGACGTTTACCGTCGGCCTCAGCGATTTGAAGAGTTCATTGCGGCGTGTGAAATGGACGCCCGCGGACGCAAAGGTCTGGAGCAGAGAAGTTATCCACAGGCGGAATATTTGCGCGGGGCGGCGACTGCGGCCCAAAGCGTGGCGGTACAGCCGTTGCTGGAGAAGGGATTCAAGGGGCCGGAGCTGGGCGAGGCGATCAAGCGTGAGCGGCTCAAGGCGCTGAAGGCTTACAAAGAGGCGGCGTCTAGCTGAAAAGCTTCGCGGGCAAGTCGGATCGCCGCCCGCTCGCTCCTACAAGTTTTGCGTCATTCTCCCGGTCGGCAAACGACTTGGACCTTGTAGGAGCGAGCGGGCGGCGATCCGACTTGCCCGCGGAGACGTCAGCAAGATCACAGCAAATTCGAAGGTGTCAGCTGCTCTCCACGCCACTCGAACGCCACTGGCGCCAACACCTGATCAATCTTTGCTTCATCCCACAACGTCGCAAAGCTTTTGCCTACGCCCGGATGCACTCTGTCCGGCGCAATCAGCGACAGCGGCCACAGCACAAAGGCATTTTTCAGAATTTCTGCCCGAGGCAGGATCAATCCGTCGAAATTGCCCACCAGGTCGCCAAACAGCAGCACGTCGATATCCAGCGGCAAGCCCTTGCGGTCGGGCGCATAGCGGCCGTTGTCCGCCTCAATGAATTTCAATCGGCGGTCCAGCTCCATCAGCGTCAGATCGGTGTAAGCCGAGACCACGAAATTGAAGAACGGGCCGCTCTTGATCCCCACTGGCTGGCTTTCGAACACCGCCGAGCAATGAATATCCACCAAGAAACCCGCCAGGGCTTCGAGGCCAGCCTGCAAATGGGTTTCGCGCTCGATATTACTACCGAGTCCGAGATACACCTGAGTCAGCGACATCCGCGCTCGATCTCCACGCCCACACCACCGGTGGCCGCCGGGACGGCACCAGGCTTGGTCAGCTTGAGGCGCACCCAAGTGATCTTGAATTCGCTCATCAACACTTCGACCAGACGCTCGGCGAACGTCTCGACCAGCTTGTACTGGGAATGCTCGGCAAACGCCTGGATGCGTGACGAAACGCTCGCGTAGTCGAGCGCCAGTGTCAGGTCATCCCCGGCAGCGGCCGGGCGGTTGTCCCAGGCGAAGCTCAGATCAAGTCGCAGGCACTGTCGGATGCCTCGCTCCCAGTCGTAGGCACCAATCACGGTGTCGACTTCCAGGCCCTCGATAAACACTCTGTCCAAGCACTTTTCTCCGCTGCACGACAAGGGCGCAATGCGCCGTTAGAATCAGGGCGTCCTCGCCCGGAATAGTTAGCATGTTTTGGTTACTGGCGACTATCGCCTACCTGCTCGGCTCGCTGTCCTTCGCCATTTTGCTCAGCCGTCTGACCGGTAACCCCGATCCGCGAATGAGTGGCTCGGGCAATGCCGGTGCCACCAACATGTTGCGCCTGGCCGGCAAGAAACTCGCCATCCTGACCTTGATCGGCGACCTCTGCAAAGGCCTGCTGCCGGTGCTGATCGCAGGCCTTGCGGGGCTTTCGCTGCAAGAACAGGCCTGGATCGGCGTCTGTGCCGTCATCGGCCACCTGTTCCCGCTGTACTTCCGTTTTCGCGGCGGCAAGGGTGTCGCCACCGCAGCCGGCATGCTCTTGGGCCTGTACCCGCCCGCCGCACTATTGGCGGTCTGCGCCTGGCTGCTGACGTTCTACCTGACCCGCACCAGCTCTCTCGCCGCGCTTATCGCCACGCCGCTGACCCTGCCGCTGCTGGCCTGGCAAGAACCGGCGGCACTGCTGCCCATGAGCGCACTCACGGGGCTGATCGTCTGGCGTCATCGCGGCAATCTACGCGACCTGTTTGCCGGGCGCGAACGGCATTTTTAAATACCGGACATGAGCACCGCTCATCACAGCGCCGACAGTTGCTCCATTGGCCAACGCGCCTGCACGCTGATTGCCAGGCTTTCGTGCTGACCGGCTTGCAAGCGCTGGCAACCGGCAAATGCAATCATCGCGCCATTATCGGTGCAGAACTCAGGACGGGCATAAAACACATCGCCTTTCATGTCGCCGAGCATTTTTTCCAGAGAAGTGCGCAGCGCCTTGTTGGCGCTGACGCCTCCAGCGATCACCAGACGCTTCATGCCCGCCTGGTTCAGGGCTCGCTTGCACTTGATGGTTAAAGTCTCCACCACGGCCTGCTGGAACGCCAGCGAGATGTCGCAACGGGCTTGCTCGCTGTCGTCCCCGGTGCTGACGCTCTGTTGCCAGGTGTTCAGGGCGAAGGTTTTCAAGCCACTGAAGCTGAAGGCCAGGCCCGGGCGGTCGCACATCGGACGCGGAAAGGTGAAACGTCCTGCAACGCCCCGCTCTGCGAGTTTCGCGATTTCCGGACCACCCGGATAATTCAGCCCCATCATCTTCGCCGTCTTGTCGAACGCTTCACCGGCGGCATCGTCGAGGGTCTCGCCCAAGAGCGTGTAATGACCGATCCCGTCGACCTGAACCAGCTGCGTATGACCGCCCGACACCAACAAAGCGACGAACGGGAATTCCGGTGGTTGCGACTCCAACATTGGCGCCAGCAAGTGACCTTCCATGTGGTGCACACCCAGCGCCGGAATGCCCCAGGCGAAGGCCAGGGCCTGAGCGCAGGAGGCGCCCACCAGCAAGGCACCGACCAGGCCAGGACCCGCGGTAAAAGCGATGGCGTCGATCTCGGTCGGCACACAGTCAGCTTCGGCCAACACCTGACGGATCAAGGGCAGCATGCGTTTGACGTGGTCGCGTGAGGCCAGCTCCGGCACCACGCCGCCATAGGCGCGATGCAGGTCGATCTGGCTGAACAGCGCGTCGGCGAGCAGGCCGCGTTCACTGTCATATAATGCGACACCGGTTTCGTCGCAGGAGGTTTCTAATCCCAGTACTAGCATGGGTTTGCGCCTTGTTTAGGCTGAATTCGAAGGCGCGCATAATAGTCGCCATGGGATGCCCCGACTAGCGGTTTTCGATCAGAGGCTTTGCATTCCGGTCGATGAGGGGTTAACATCCGCAACCCTTAAAAACCGACGTCTTCAAGTGCTCTTTTGCCACGAGGATGTTGACCCCGGTAATGAATGAAGGTAGCTCTGGATGCCAGCCGTCAAAGTAAAAGAGAACGAACCCTTCGACGTAGCTCTGCGTCGTTTCAAGCGCTCCTGCGAAAAAGCCGGTGTACTGGCTGAAGTTCGTAGCCGCGAATTCTACGAGAAGCCTACTTCTGAGCGTAAGCGTAAAGCAGCAGCCGCTGTTAAGCGTCACGCCAAGAAAGTACAGCGCGAACAGCGCCGCGCCGTTCGTCTGTACTAATACACAGACGTTCGTAGCAAGCTTCTGCCAAGCCCGGCCCTCAGCCGGGCTAATGGCATTTGCAGAAAACGCTTGATGCTTCACCGTCAAAGCCGCAGACGCGACAGAGACAAACCTGCTTCACAGCGTCAGACCTGGCTCTTTTGCCAGCGGTGCACGTCTTTTCTGACGAGCCTTCCAAGGCTACTGACGAGCACACCCACTGATTCCTCTCACGACGATCAGCCCAAGGCACCTTCTTGCGTGCCCGCTTATGAGCTATCCGAGGCCCTCGACTGGCCGCAGCCGGATTCAGCGAAACACTTTCATATAGTCGAATACTGATTGGTACTAACGTCAGTGGATTTTCGGCAGATACACTTCCCGACAGCGATTACGCAGACGACACCGGTCGAGCCGCACATTTTGCGCGCCTCAAACAACGACCCGCGTTCGGCCGCTCTTCGTTTTGGGTCCATTTAAGCGCAGATGACGAGAACGCCATGGCCGGGCTAATTCCCCAGAGCTTCATTGACGACCTTCTGAACCGCACCGACATCGTCGATGTGGTCAGCTCGCGCCTGCAAATGAAAAAGGCTGGCAAGAACTACACCGCCTGCTGCCCTTTTCATAAAGAGAAAACCCCGTCCTTCAGCGTCAGCCCCGACAAGCAGTTCTATTACTGCTTCGGCTGCGGCGCTGGCGGCAACGCCCTCGGCTTCATGATGGACCACGACAACCTGGATTTCGTCCAGGCTGTCGAAGAACTGGCCAAAGCCGCCGGCATGGAAATCCCCCGCGAAGAAAGCGGCCGACCGCACAAACCGCGGCAGCCGACCGATTCACCGCTGTACCCGCTACTGACTGCGGCCGCCGACTTTTACCGACAAGCCCTGAAAAGTCATCCATCACGCAAAGCGGCTGTGGATTACTTGAAAGGTCGCGGGCTGACCGGCGAAATTGCCCGGGATTTCGGCCTCGGCTTCGCCCCACCCGGCTGGGATAATCTGTTCAAGCACTTGAGCAGCGACACCCTGCAACAGAAAGCCATGGTTGATGCCGGCCTGCTGATCGAGAACGCCGAAACCGGCAAGCGCTATGACCGCTTTCGCGATCGCGTGATGTTCCCGATCCGTGACAGTCGCGGGCGAATCATTGCTTTTGGCGGCCGGGTACTGGGCGATGACAAACCGAAATATCTGAACTCACCGGAAACCCCGGTATTCCATAAAGGCCAGGAACTCTACGGCCTTTATGAAGCACGCAAGAATAACCGCAACCTCGACGAAATCATTGTCGTTGAAGGCTACATGGACGTCATCGCCCTTGCCCAGCAAGGCTTGCGCAATGCCGTCGCGACCCTGGGCACCGCCACCAGCGAAGAGCATTTGAAGCGGCTGTTTCGCGTCGTGCCCAACGTGCTGTTCTGCTTCGACGGCGACCAGGCCGGCCGCAACGCGGCGTGGCGCGCACTGGAAGCGGCGCTGCCATGCCTGCAGGACGGACGGCGCGCGCGCTTTCTGTTCCTGCCCGAAGGCGAAGACCCGGACACGCTGGTCCGCTCCGAAGGCACTGACGCGTTCCGCGCGCGAATCAACCAGCACGCCCAGCCATTGGCGGATTATTTCTTCCAGCAGTTGACCGAGGAATCGGACCCGCGCTCTCTCGAAGGCAAGGCCCACATGGCCACCCTCGCCGCGCCGCTGATCGACAAGGTCCCGGGCGCGAACCTGCGCATCCTGATGCGCCAACGCCTGACCGAAATTACCGGGCTTAGCGGCGAAGCCGTGAGCCATCTGGTGCAAAGCGCTCCTCAGGATGCGCCACCCGCCTACGACCCGGGCATCGATTACGACGCCATGCCGGATTACAGCGACTACCATCAGCCGCAGGCACAAGAGATGTATGTGCCGCAGCAGGAATGGACGCCGAAGAAACCCGGGGCCGGCGGCAAGAAATGGGACAAGAAGCCGTGGGACAAGAACGGCAAACGCGGTGGTGATCGCGACCAACATAGCGCACCACGCACACCGATCGCTGTCGAAGCGCCAACGCTGATAGCACTGCGCACTCTCATTCATCACCCGGAACTGGCGGGCAAGGTAGAAACCGCCGATCACTTCGCGAATGAGAGCAACACGTACGCGCAACTGCTGGTAGCCCTCATCGGGGCAGTGCAGAAAAATCCTAAGCTAAACTCTATTCAGTTGATGGCACGCTGGCACGGGACTGAACAGGGCCGATTGCTCAGGGCTTTGGCGGAAAAGGAATGGCTGATTGACGGCGACAACCTTGAACAACAGTTTTTAGACACCATTACTAGGTTATCGGCAAGTCAACACACGGATAGCCTGGAAGTACTTATCAGGAAAGCAAGGCAGCCAGGATTGACTGCGGAGGAAGCAAATCAGATCGCAAATCAGATGCGCGACCTATTAAAACGCAATATGGCTGTATCAACCCCGACCTCAACTGGCGCGTGAGGTCATAGCTCAGGTATAATCCTCGGCTTGTTTTTTGCCCGCCAAGACCTTCAGTGGATAGGGTGTTATGTCCGGAAAAGCGCAACAGCAGTCTCGTATCAAAGAGTTGATCACACTTGGTCGTGAGCAGGGTTACCTGACTTACGCGGAGGTCAACGACCACCTGCCGGAGGATATTTCAGATCCGGAACAGGTGGAAGACATCATCCGCATGATCAATGACATGGGGATCAACGTATTCGAGGTTGCGCCAGATAAGGATTCCCTTATGCTGGCCGACGCCGATACCGACGAAGCCGCGGCCGAAGAGGCAGCAGCAGCGTTGGCAGCGGTCGAGACCGACATTGGTCGCACCACCGACCCAGTGCGCATGTACATGCGTGAAATGGGTACGGTAGAGCTCCTCACGCGTGAAGGCGAAATCGAAATCGCCAAACGTATTGAAGAGGGTATCCGTGAAGTGATGGGCGCAATCGCGCACTTCCCTGGCACGGTTGACCACATTCTGTCCGAGTACACTCGCGTCACCACCGAAGGTGGCCGCCTGTCCGACGTCCTGAGCGGTTATATCGACCCGGACGACGGCATTGCGCCGCCTGCTGCAGAAGTGCCACCGCCTGTCGATCCGAAAGCCGTGAAAGCGGACGACGATACCGACGACGATGACGCCGAAGCGACGACTGATGACGAAGAAGAAGCCGAAAGCGGTCCGGATCCGGTCATCGCAGCTCAGCGCTTTGGCGCTGTCTCCGATCAGATGGAAATCACCCGCAAGGCGCTGAAAAAGCACGGTCGTGGCAACAAGCTGGCAATTGCCGAGCTGGTGCTTCTGGCTGAGCTGTTCATGCCGATCAAACTGGTTCCGAAGCAATTCGAAGGTCTGGTCGAGCGTGTTCGAAGTGCCTTGGATCGTCTGCGTCAGCAAGAGCGCGCGATCATGCAACTGTGCGTTCGTGATGCGCGTATGCCGCGTGCCGACTTCCTGCGCCAGTTCCCGGGCCATGAAGTCGACGAAAGCTGGACCGATGCACTGGCCAAAGGCAAAAGCAAATACGCTGAAGCCATTGGTCGCCTGCAACCGGACATCGTTCGTTGCCAGCAGAAGCTGACCGCACTGCAAACCGAAACCGGTTTGACGATCGCCGAGATCAAGGACATCAACCGTCGCATGTCGATCGGTGAGGCCAAGGCCCGCCGCGCGAAGAAAGAGATGGTAGAAGCGAACTTGCGTCTGGTGATCTCCATCGCCAAGAAGTACACCAACCGTGGTCTGCAATTCCTCGATCTGATCCAGGAAGGCAACATCGGTTTGATGAAAGCGGTAGACAAGTTCGAATACCGCCGCGGCTACAAATTCTCGACTTATGCCACCTGGTGGATCCGTCAGGCGATCACTCGCTCGATCGCCGACCAGGCCCGCACCATCCGTATTCCGGTGCACATGATCGAGACGATCAACAAGCTCAACCGCATTTCCCGCCAGATGCTGCAGGAAATGGGTCGCGAACCGACCCCGGAAGAGCTGGGCGAACGCATGGAAATGCCTGAGGACAAAATCCGCAAGGTATTGAAGATCGCTAAAGAGCCGATCTCCATGGAAACCCCGATCGGTGATGACGAAGACTCCCACCTGGGTGACTTCATCGAAGACTCGACCATGCAGTCGCCAATCGATGTCGCTACCGTTGAGAGCCTTAAAGAAGCGACTCGCGAAGTTCTGTCCGGCCTCACTGCCCGTGAAGCCAAGGTTCTGCGCATGCGCTTCGGTATCGACATGAATACCGACCACACCCTCGAGGAGGTTGGTAAGCAGTTCGACGTGACCCGTGAACGGATTCGTCAGATCGAAGCCAAGGCGTTGCGCAAGCTGCGCCACCCGACGAGAAGCGAGCATTTGCGCTCCTTCCTCGACGAGTAACAACTAAACCCCCGGCCCAGGCCGGGGGTTTTGCTTTATGCAGATAATATCCCCCCCGCACTTCGCTCCCGCCGAATTGCCCGTCTACACTCGAAACATTCCCCGAGCCATAACGAGACCGTTATGCCCAGACTGCCGACCGTGCTTTTTTTGCTGTCGCTGATGACCTGGACCGCAACGGCTGGCGCGCTGACTCTGACCGACGAAGAACGTAGCTGGCTGGCGACTCACCCGGACTTGCGTCTGGGTGTCGACGCTTCCTGGCCGCCGTTTGAATTTCGTGATGATCAGGGTCGTTATCAGGGCCTGGCGGCGGACTATATCAACGTGATCCGTCAACGACTGGGCACCAAGCTGACGCCTATCGAACCGGTCAGTTGGACCGAAGTCCTGCAGCAGGCCAAGCAAGGCAAACTGGACATCCTGCCGGGCATCATGTCGACCCCGGAGCGCCAGTCGTACCTGTCGTTCACTCGTCCCTACCTGGACTTTCCGATTGTCATCCTCGCCCATGTCGGAGGCCCCCAGCCGCACAAAATCGAAGACCTCTACGGGCTGAAGATCGCCGTGGTGGAAAACTATGCGCCCCACGAACTGCTGCGCACGCACCACCCTGATCTGAATCTGGTGGCGATGCCCAATGTCAGCTCGGCCTTGCAGGCACTGGCCACCGATGAAGTGGACGCGGTCGTGGGCGATCTCGCCTCCAGCGTCTGGAGCCTGCGCCAGCTCAAGCTCGACGGCCTGTATGTCAGCGGTGAAACGCCCTACCGCTATCAATTGGCGATGGCAGTGCCCCCCAACAATAAGATGCTGGTCGGTATCCTGGACAAAGTCCTGGCGGACATGACCACAAGTGAGATCAACGCCATTCAGGAACACTGGGTCGGTAATGTCCTGGATCATCGAACCTTCTGGTCGGATTTGCTGTTTTACGGTCTGCCCGGTCTGCTGTTTCTGATGATCATGCTGGCGGTGGTCATCCGGATTAACCGCCGTTTGAGTTCGGAAATTGCCCGGCGAGTCGATCTGGAACAAGAGCTACGCAGCAGCGAATACCATTACCGCGGGCTGGTGGAGAGCCTTTCCGCGATTGCCTGGGAAGCGCGGATCAGCGATTTCACCTACAGCTATGTGTCACCGCATGCCGAAGAGCTCCTTGGCTATCCCCTGTCCCACTGGCTGATTCCGGGCTTCTGGCGCAACATCATCCACCCTGCGGACCTGACCCGGGCACAGACTTTCTGCGACCACGAAGTACTGGCCGGGCGCGATCACAGCGTCGATTACCGGGTGATCACCGCCGATGGCCGCTGTCTGTGGGTGCGCGATATCGTCAGCCTGATTGAGCATGGTCATGAGCCGGTGATGCGCGGATTGATGATCGACATCAGCGATGCCAAGCGTACTGAAGAGGCGCTGAGCCTCTCCGAGCAGAAATTCGCCTCCGTGTTTCAGCAATGCCCGGACATCCTGGTGATCGCGCGGCTTTCCGACGGCTGCCTGATGGAAGTCAACAAGGCGTTCGAAGAACAAATTGGTCTCAAGGCCGAAGACGTCATTGGCCAGACCGCCACCGACCTGAACATCTGGGGTATCCCGGGCGTGGGGCCGGGTTTGCTGCAGCGCCTGCAGGCCGGCAGCATCCGCAACCTGGAGATGCCCTTTCGCCGCAACAATGGCCAAGTGTTTACCGGCCTGATTTCCGCCGAGCCCTTCGACCTCGATAAGACCCCTGCCCTGGTCGTCGTCGTGCGCGATATCAGCCAGCTCAAGGAAACCCAGCAACAACTGCAAACCTCCGAAGAAAAATTCGCCAAGGCCTTTCACGCCTCCCCGGACGGCTTGTTGCTGTCGCGGCAGAGCGACGGGTTGCTGCTGGAGGTCAACGAGGGTTTCAGCCGAATCACGGGCTTCAACAGCGCGATGTCCGTGGACCGTTCAGCCCTGGAACTGGGGATATGGGTCAATCTCAACGAACGTAAGCAAATGCTCGATTTGCTGCGCCGTGACGGGTTCGTTCGCGACTTCAGCTGCCACATCCGCCGCAGTGACGGGCAGATCCGTCTCTGCGAGGTTTCAAGCCGTCCGCTGCCCATCGGCGATGAGGACTGCATGCTGACCATTGCCCGGGACATTACTGAGCGGCACCTGATGCAGGAGAAACTGCAACAGGCCGCCACGGTGTTCGAGAGTACCGCCGAGGGGGTGTTGATCACCGACACCCAACAGCACATCAGCGCGGTCAACCGTGCGTTCACCGAGATCACCGGCTACAGCGAGAGCGAAGCACTGGGCCACACCCCTCGCCTACTCGCCTCGGGCCTCCACGACAGCGCGTTCTATGCGGCGATGTGGCATCAGCTGACGGACGAAGGTCACTGGCAAGGCGAGATTTCCAACCGACGCAAGAATGGCGAGCTCTACCCGAGTTGGCTGACCATCAGCGCCGTGCGTAACCGGGAGAAGTTCATCACACACTTCGTGGCGGTGTTCGCGGACATTTCCAGCCTCAAGCACGCGCAGGCCAAACTTGACTACCAGGCGCACCACGATCCGCTGACCGGCCTGCCAAACCGCACGCTGTTCGAGAGCCGACTGCAGACCGCGCTCAACACGCAACAGGAAAACGGTGGCCAGGGCGCGGTGCTGTTCCTCGACCTGGACCGCTTCAAACACATCAATGACAGCCTTGGCCACCCGGTGGGCGACCTGCTGCTCAAAGGCATCGCCGTGCGCCTCAAGGAGCAGTTGCGCGATATCGATACCGTTGCGCGCCTGGGCGGCGACGAATTCATCATCCTGCTGCCCGGCCTGCAACAATCCAGCGACGCGGACAACATTGCCACCAAGCTGCTCAATTGCTTCGCCGCACCCTTCCAGGCCGGCGAGCACGAGTTTTTCATCAGCGCCAGCATCGGCACCAGCCTGTATCCCAAGGACGGCTGCGACGTCGCCACGCTGGTCAAGAACGCCGATGCCGCGATGTATCGCTCCAAGGCCAAGGGCCGCAACCGGGTGGAAAGCTACACCCGCGACCTCACCGCTCAGGCCAGCGAGCGGGTTGCGCTGGAACATGAATTGCGGCGCGCCATCGAGCGCAATGAGTTGTTTCTCTACTACCAACCGAAAATCAGCCTCGCCGACCACCGACTGGTCGGCGCCGAAGCGCTCATTCGCTGGCATCACCCGACCTTCGGTGCGGTACCGCCGGAACACTTCATTCCCCTGGCAGAAGAAAACGGCATGATCCTGCAAATCGGCGACTGGGTGCTCGAGACCGCCTGCCGGCAGATGTACGAGTGGAATCAGGTCTACGAGTGCCTCGGCCCACTGTCGGTCAACCTCGCGGGCGCTCAACTGCGGCAGCCGAACCTGCTCGGGCGGATCGAACAACTGCTCAAGGACAACGGCCTGGAACCCGGTTTTCTGCAACTGGAAATTACCGAAAACTTCATCATGAGCCAGGCGGAAGAAGCGTTGGCGGTGCTGCACCAACTCAAACACCTGGGCGTGCAATTGGCGATTGACGACTTCGGTACCGGCTACTCGTCCCTGAGTTACCTCAAGCGTCTGCCGCTGGATATCCTCAAGATCGATCAGTCTTTCGTCCGCGGCCTGCCTGACGATCCCCACGATGTGGCCATTGTTCGCGCCATCATCGCGTTGGGAAGCAGCATGCAATTCACCATTATTGCGGAGGGCGTCGAGACCCTGGCGCAGCAACAATTCCTTGCCGAAGAAGGCTGCGAACAGATCCAGGGCTACATCGTCAGCCTGCCTCTTCCCCCCGACGAATTCGCTGCGACGTTTCTTCGTATAGCCGTATCGGATTTTTCGGATAGCACAGCCGAGAAACCATCGCTATAATCCGCGGCCTACTGAGGGCCTATAGCTCAGTTGGTTAGAGCAGAGGACTCATAATCCTTTGGTCCACGGTTCAAATCCGTGTGGGCCCACCAAACAAGAAAGCCGCGCTGATGCGCGACTTTCTTTTGATTTAACGAATCACGTAAATAGTGCTATCGAAGCGACTGACCGGATGAGATTGAGCGCTTCCCAGGGGCGAAAGCCGTAACCGCGCAAGGCGGTTCGCAAGTGGTGTCCGGATCTGCTTTACCAAATCGAAGAAGACGCCTATGGCGTCTTTTTTCCTTTCTGGCCTAGCAATACAGCCCTGCTCATAATCCTTTGGTCCACGATTCCTCCGTGTGGACCCACCAAACACGAAAGCCGCGCAAATGCGCGGCTTTTTTTCTGCGACTAACGTTTGGCCTAAGAGATCAGACCAGCCGAACCACCAAGGCAACAGCAACAATAGTCACGAGCGCCAGCGCGGCACCGAGTCCAAACGGCAGTAGGATTGCTCGGGTCGCGATGGGGGATGGGCTACGCATGTCTTCGGCCAAGGCGGCCATGTCACGGTGTAACTGTTCAATGCTGGCTTGAATCGTAGGAGGTGTCGACATACTGCGTCTTCCTGCTGGGATCACGGGTCACGCCTAATGCGCTAACCCTTGTTAGATAAGGTGGGCTGCTATGCGGTAAAACTCAAGCACCTCCGATCATTGGTCGCTTCCGTGTGTTAGGGATTTTAAAGCTTGGACCACAGTCCGACGGCGGCGACAACAGCAGTCACCAGACCGGCGCCCACCGCAAACGGATACCAAAAAGCCTCCTGTCTAAGCTTGCTTTCTTCGGCCATAAACTTGCGGGTTTCGGCAATGAATCTCCGGATTTCGACTTGAAGCTTGTCGAGTTCCAGATTATCGCGGTCATTTTGCAGCATTAGTCATCCTGTCGGGGCTCGGGGCGCGTCCTGTGCGCTGCTCCGCGGCGGGACATGCGTTTTTTTCCTGTCTGCTGTCTAAGTTATATTTTGCGCTGACGTCCGGTTATCGGATGACGTCCGTCAAGGTTGTAGGCAAACTCCGAGAATTACGTAATGGGTGCGTTTGGGCACTTTGCCGCCTTGTTGGCGTTCTCTTCGACGGGATACTCTCCGGACGTCGCTGCAAATGCAGCGATCGGGTGTGGTAACCCGGTGAAACCAGCGCAACAGTGCACTCATTCCGAAGATAGGCAGTTTTTTATGCCTGTAATCTCGATATGGCGGCTGTGCGTGGGACGCCTTCGGGCGTGCCGGTTTCCTTGGTTCCCGGTTTACCACCCTGCGTACAGCTGCCACCCTTTCGTGTGGTAACGAAAGTGGCAGCTCCTCGAACCCAGGAGTTTTATCTTGAACAAAACAAATCCATCCGCATTCTCAGACCTGAAAACCATCGGTTTCACCCCACTCATCTACTGCTCGGATCAGGCGTTGTTCAACGTCCGTGCCGGCGTTCCCATCGTTGATGCATTGTCACAAGCCTCCGATCTGCTGTTCCTCGCCAAATCATTTGCCGAGGACGCAGCCTACGCAAGAGACACCGACCGACACGCCTGGGCCGCGCACTATCTGACGGCGATGGGTAAGGCGGTGATTGATGATGTGGTTAAAGTGCTGACACCAAGGCCTCCCCGGACAGCAACGGAGTCCGAGTAATAGCGCGGCTTATCCCCTTGAAAGACGCCCCGATTATTCGGGGCTTCTAAATCGTGATCGGGCGTGCAATGCGCGCCCGCAATGTCGTTATTTCCCAAATGGATCGGCATCACTACAGCTGCCAGCCCAGACGCACAACGCCGGAATCGCCCGCACTAACCCCATCCGCTCCAGCACCTCCCCCGTCAACACCCCCTCATACGTATCCGCCGCCCTGCCCCATTGCTCCACGATGACCATGCCATCTACCAACGCCTCACTCAATCCGGTAATCGTATCGGCCAATGCCTCCACGATTGTTTGAGTCCGGCCCCACAGGCAATCCGTAATCGCTTTCAGCTCGGCCGTTATGCGATCAGGCGAAGCCGGATCCGTATCGGGGTAGGTGATGTTGCGCAGCAAGTGCCGTAATTCCCTTATTTTTGCGTAGTCCTGTTCCGCCCCAAGCTCTCCCCTCAGGATGGCAGCCGCTTTCGGCTTATCGACGCGTTTGCCGGACGAACGCTTTGAAGCCAATGACTGCGCCATGGCGCCCGCAAAGAGGACCATCATTCGGGCTTGCAGATGCTCCTTCATTGCCTCAATCGTCGTAATTGAACGCGCCAAGGTAATGGAAGCGCCCGCTTGATGCCTCAAGTCCATGGTCACTGTCAGGCTCACATCACCCGTTTCAAACCCCAGGGCTCGGGCAACGACGTAGTGCCCCATTTCGTGATTGGCAATCTGCACTGCGTGATCCCGTACAGCGGGCGGCATCTTCTGCGTCATTTTTATCACCTCGCATCCCTCGATTTCTCATTCGACTACGACTGACTGCTGGTGTCCATCCTGTCTTCCGCGCGCCATCTGACGTTCTGAAAACAGATCAGACATCCGCGGTGCCAGCCGTGCTGTAACATGCCAAGCCACTGATTTGTGCTGCTGGAGACGACCCTTGCCTGACACCCGCCCACCCGTTCTTGACGAAATCGACCGCCAATTGATCGCGGCCTTGCAGATCAACGCCCGTGAAAGCGTGGCCATGCTTGCTCGGCAATTGGGGATCGCACGGACCACGGTGACTTCACGTCTGGCGCGACTGGAAAAAGCAAAAGTCATCACTGGTTACGGCGTGCGTTTGGGTCAACGGGTGGTGGACGGTGGATTGCAGGCGTATGTCGGGATCACGGTGCAACCACGATCGGGCAAGGAAGTGCTGCGTCGGCTCAGCGCCATGGCCCAGGTGCAGCAGTTGTGTGCGGTGAGTGGCGAATTTGATTATGTGGCGTGGTTGCGTACGGAATCGCCGGAGCAGCTGGATCAGTTGCTGGATCAGATTGGCAGTGTGGATGGGGTGGAGAAGACCACGACGTCGATCATCTTGAGTAGCAAGATTGATCGGGGGCAGCCGGTTTGATTGGCAGTGTTCTTGAGGGCCTCTTCGCGGGCAAGCCTCGCTCCTACACTGACGGTATGTAGCGCTAGCTCGTCATATTGATTGGTTAATTGGCAAAACGACGACACATTGCGTCTTATTAACGTGTTCTACGCTCTCTAGAATGGCTGCCATCTTTTCCTATACTCAGATGCGCATTCCGCGTCGGGTCGCCAGTAAGGTCAGCCATGAACAAGAATAATCGCCACCCTGCAGACGGTAAAAAACCAGTCACCATTTTCGGCCCGGACTTTCCTTTCGGCTTTGACGACTGGATCGAGCACCCGGCCGGCCTGGGCAGCATTCCTGCGCACAATCATGGTGCTGAAGTGGCGATTGTCGGCGCGGGTATCGCCGGTCTGGTGGCGGCTTACGAGTTGATGAAACTGGGCCTCAAACCCGTCGTCTATGAAGCCTCGAAAATGGGTGGCCGTCTGCGCTCCCAGGCGTTCAACGGGACCGATGGCATCGTCGCCGAGCTGGGCGGCATGCGCTTCCCGGTGTCGTCCACAGCGTTTTACCACTATGTCGACAAGCTCGGTCTCGAGACCAAACCTTTTCCCAATCCGCTGACGCCGGCCTCTGGCAGCACCGTGATCGACCTGGAAGGCAAAACCCACTACGCACAAAAACTGGCGGATCTTCCTGCACTGTTCCAGGAAGTGGCTGACGCGTGGGCGGATGCGCTGGAGGCAGGCTCGCAGTTCTCCGATATCCAGCAAGCGATCCGCGACCGTGACGTGCCGCGTCTCAAAGAGCTCTGGAACACTCTGGTTCCGCTGTGGGACGACCGCACCTTCTACGACTTTGTCGCCACCTCCAAAGCATTCGCCAAGCTCTCGTTCCATCACCGCGAAGTGTTCGGCCAGGTCGGTTTCGGCACGGGCGGCTGGGACTCGGACTTCCCGAACTCGATGCTGGAAATCTTCCGCGTCGTGATGACCAACTGCGACGATCACCAACATCTGGTCGTCGGCGGCGTCGAACAAGTGCCGCAAGGCATCTGGCGCCATGTGCCGGAACGTTGCGTGCACTGGCCCGAAGGCACCAGCCTCAAGTCGCTGCACAGAGGCGCGCCACGCTCTGGGGTTAAAAAAATCGCTCACGCCCCGGACGGCCGTTTTGCGGTCACCGATAACAATGGCGATACCCGCGAGTACGCAGCAGTACTGACCACCTGCCAGAGCTGGCTGCTTACTACCCAGATCGAATGCGACGAAACCCTGTTCTCGCAAAAGATGTGGATGGCCCTGGACCGCACCCGCTACATGCAATCATCGAAAACCTTCGTGATGGTCGACCGGCCATTCTGGAAGGACAAGGACCCGGAAACCGGCCGCGACCTGATGAGCATGACCCTCACCGATCGCCTGACCCGTGGCACCTATCTGTTCGACAACGGCGACGACAAGCCGGGCGTGATTTGCCTGTCGTACTCGTGGATGAGCGATGCGTTGAAAATGCTTCCGCACCCTGTGGAAAAACGCGTAGAACTAGCGTTGAACGCGTTGAAAAAGATCTACCCGAAAGTCGACATCGCCGCGCGGATCATCGGCGATCCGATCACCGTATCGTGGGAAGCCGACCCGCATTTCCTCGGTGCTTTCAAAGGCGCCCTGCCCGGTCACTATCGCTACAACCAGCGCATGTATGCGCACTTCATGCAGGACGACATGCCGGCCGAGCAACGAGGGATCTTCATCGCCGGCGACGACGTTTCGTGGACGCCGGCGTGGGTTGAAGGCGCGGTACAGACCTCGCTCAACGCGGTGTGGGGCATCATGAAACACTTCGGCGGTGAAACTCACGCCGAGAACCCGGGTCCAGGTGATGTGTTCAACGAGATCGGTCCGATCGCCCTGCCCGAGTAAGAGGAATCCCAAATGCGCGTAGCCCTTTACCAATGTCCGCCGCTGCCCCTGGACGTCGCAGGTAACCTGCAACGCCTGCATCAATTGGCGCTGGAGGCCAAGGGCGCAGACTTGCTGGTGCTGCCTGAGATGTTCCTGACCGGCTACAACATCGGCATCGATGCCGTCAGCGTGCTGGCAGAGGTGCACAACGGTGAATCGGCGCAGCAGATCGCACGCATTGCCAAGACGGCGGGGATCGCCATTTTGTATGGCTACCCCGAGCGTACCGAGGACGGGCAGATCTACAACGCCGTGCAATTGATCGACGCCAACGGTGAGCGCCTGTGCAACTACCGCAAGACTCACCTGTTCGGCGACCTCGATCACTCGATGTTCAGCGCCGGGCAGGGTGAGTTTCCGTTGGTGGAACTCAATGGCTGGAAACTCGGCTTTTTGATCTGCTACGACTTGGAGTTCCCGGAAAACGCCCGGCGCCTGGCCCTGGCCGGTGCCGAGTTGATCCTGGTGCCGACGGCGAACATGATTCCCTTCGACTTCGTCGCCGACGTCACCGTCCGCGCCCGGGCCTTCGAAAACCAGTGTTACGTGGCTTATGCCAACTACTGCGGGCATGAAGGCGAGATCAATTACTGCGGCCAGAGCAGCATCGCCGCACCGGATGGCAGCCGCATCGCCCAGGCGGGCCTGGATGAAGCGCTGATTGTCGGCGAGCTGGATCGCCAGTTGATGGTCGATTCCCGCGCCGCCAACCGCTACTTGATTGATCGCCGCCCGGAGCTTTACGGCGACCTTAACAAGCGCTGATCCACCGTTATCCGCTAGCATTGGCGCTTCTCTGTTCTGGAAGTGCTCATGCCTGCGCTGAATCACCCTCGCCCCCACACTGAAACCCTGGCCAACGGCTTGCGGGTGACGCTGCGTCATGCTCCCGGTTTGAAGCGCTGCGCTGCTGCGTTGCGGGTTTTCGCGGGCAGTCACGACGTGCCGCTGGCGTGGCCCGGCCTCGCGCATTTTCTTGAGCATTTGCTGTTCCTGGACACGGAGCGCTTTCCCGCAGGGCAAGGGCTGATGGCCTACGTGCAAGGTCACGGCGGCCAGGTCAATGCGCGCACCAGTGAACGCACGACCGACTTCTTTTTTGAACTGCCGCCCCAAGCATTCACCGATGGGTTGGCGCGTCTGTCAGACATGCTCGCTCATCCACGTATGAATCCGAACGATCAGCGGCGGGAACGGGAAGTGCTACACGCTGAATTTGTCACTTGGTCCCGGGATGCCAAGGCCCAGCAGCAGTTCGCGTTGTTCGATGGGCTTTCGGCCGCTCACCCGCTTCGGGCGTTTCATGCTGGCAACCGGTACAGCCTGCCGGTGCCACAGCCGGAGTTTCAGCAAGCGTTGCAGGATTTCCATCAGCAGTTTTATCAGACCGGGCAGATGACGTTGAGCCTGGCCGGCCCGCAAAGTCTCGATGAGTTGAGGGCAATGGCCCAGCGTTTCGACGCTGCTATTAGCGTCGGGGAAAAGGTCCAGCAAGAAGCGCCTGCACCGCTGATGGATTCTTCCGACAAAAGTTATCAACAGGTTGGCGAGCGTCGGCTCGATCTTCTATTCGCGTTCGAAGCGTTACCCGACTCATCGCGCGAAGCATTAGCGTTTCTGTGCCATTGGCTGAACGCCGCGAAACCTGGCGGTCTGCTGGCTGAATTGCGCACACGCGGGCTGGCAGAAAGCCTGAAAGCTGCACCGTTGTATCAGTTCGCCGGGCAAGCCTTGCTACACATTGAATTCACCACGGCCCAACCGGCGCACGCGATCCGCGAGCGACTGGTGGATTGGCTGGGCTTTTTTGCTTCTCACCAAAACTGGACCGAGTTGCGCAAAGAATACGCCGCCCTGCTCGACCGTCAGGAACAAGTCAGCGGCGCCCTGCAACGGGCCCGCCAGGACAGCGAGCAGCTTGAAGCCGGCTTATCCGAACAGGGCGTCGTAGCGCTCATGGACATCCTCAAGAAAATCGGTGCTGTGGATAACTTCACCGGTGAATGGCAATTGCCGACGCCCAACCCGTTTTTACGTGCTGAAACACCTGCGGCCAATGCCGGGCTGATTCGCGGCCAGACCAGCAAACACCGGGGCCTGCGGACGTTTGCCCAGGATCGCTCGCGCAGCCGTCGCGAAAACTCCCCGATGCAGTTCAGCCAGGCGTTGCCGGACAACACGGATGAAGGTGCGATTTATCTGCGCTGGCGACTGTTATCCAAACCTCACCGCCGTCTTCAGTCGAGCCTGGAAAATCGCCTGCAGCTTCTGCGTGAAGACGCCCGTCAGGCGGGCGTCGACTTTTCCTTCAGCGCATCAGGCAATGAGTGGCTGCTGAAGATGACTGGACTGCAGGAGCCGATGCCGACCGTCCTCGAACATGCGCTGAAAGAACTGACAAAACCTGATGCAGGTTTCCCACAGGAAGAAACGACCAGCTTGCCGTTGATGCCGATAAAACAGCTGCTGAAGACGCTGCCCGAGCAATGTCTCGAGCGCACCGCTGACACCGATGACGTGCAGCAGTTGTGGGCGAGCGCGCGCTGGCAAGGTCTGGCGACGGGCTTGTCGGCGCAGACTCAAGCAGCGATGGGCCTGGCACTGAGCCGCGTGCCCGGAGTTGCGGACGATCAGCCGCCGCCGCCCACCTCGATAAACTCGCTGCATCTGTGGAGCGCTCTCGACACCGGCTCAAGCGAACACGCGCTGTTGCTGTTTTGTCCGACGGCCACGCGGGACATCACGGACGACGCCGCCTGGCGCTTGCTCGCCCACCTGGGCCAGACGCCGTTTTATCAGCGCCTGCGGGTTGAGTTGCAATTGGGTTATGCCGTGTTCAGCGGCCTGCGGCAGATCCATGGGCAGACCGGGCTGCTGTTCGGCGTTCAATCACCGAGCGTCGCCCCGCAGGATCTGCTGGAACACATAGAACGCTTCTTGAGCGAAATGCCTGCAATGATTGAAGGCATCGATGACGCGACCTTCATCGCCCAGCGCGAGGCCCTGGCCGATCAATTCCACAGCAACGCTCTGCCCCACGCACAGGCAGCGGAACTGCTTTGGCAGGGCAAAATGGCCGGCCACTTGTCGGATTATCTGGAGCGTCTGCCGCCAGCGATTCTGATGATCGACCGCAAAGCCTTGCTTGCCGCCGCCCACAGACTGAATCAAGCCGAAGGTGGCTGGCGCTGTCTGGCCAGCAGTGCTTGCACAAAGGCGCCTTGGCAAGTGGCAAAATGATCATTACCGACGCTGCAATTAGCTTTCTCAAAGATTCGCGGCCAATCGCTCGGAAATTTTGAGTAACATAGCCACCTAACTATCTGAACATCTCCGGCTGGAGGTGGACTATATGTATAGATCTCTACTGTCTCATCACCTGAAGGAGCGCTCCCATGTCCTGGTCCAAACCTGCTTACACCGACCTGCGTATCGGCTTTGAAGTCACCATGTACTTCGCAAGCCGCTAAGGTCTGCCGTTGTAATGATGTGCAACGCCTCGGTTTACCGGGGCGTTTTTATTTTCAGCGTTGAAATGATGGAGCGCCCATGTTTGTCCAGATTCTAGGTTCCGCCGCCGGCGGCGGTTTCCCCCAGTGGAACTGCAACTGCGTGAACTGCGCAGGTTTTCGCAACGGCAGCCTGAACGCCAAGGCGCGGACCCAGTCGTCCATCGCAATTTCCGATGACGGCGTGAACTGGATTCTGTGCAACGCGTCGCCGGACATCCGAGCCCAACTCCAGAGCTACACCCCGATGCAACCGGGCCGCGCCCTGCGCGATACCGGCATCAGCGCGATCATCCTGATGGACAGCCAGATCGATCACACCACTGGCCTGCTCAGCCTGCGCGAAGGTTGCCCGCATCAGGTCTGGTGCACCGACATGGTCCACGAAGACCTGAGCACCGGTTTTCCGCTGTTCAAAATGCTGACCCACTGGAACGGCGGGCTGACCTGGAACCGCATTGAACTCGACCGCAGCTTCACCATCCCGGCCTGCCCGAGTCTGCGCTTCACCCCGCTGCCCCTGCGCAGCGCCGCGCCACCATACTCGCCGCACCGCTTCGACCCGCACCCGGGCGACAACATCGGCCTGATCGTCGAAGACCTGAACACGGGCGGCAAACTGTTCTATGCGCCGGGCTTGGGCAAAGTCGATGCGCCGCTGCTGGACATCATGGCCGGCAGCGATTGCCTGCTGGTGGACGGCACGATGTGGGATGACGACGAAATGCAGCGCCGAGGCGTCGGCACGCGTACCGGACGGGAAATGGGCCATCTGGCGCAAAACGGCCCCGGCGGCATGCTCGAAGTGCTGGAACAGTTGCCCAAGCAGCGCAAGGTGCTTATCCACATCAACAACACCAACCCGATTCTTGATGAGGATTCGCCGGAGCGTGCTGAGTTGGCTCGGCGCAATGTTGAAGTGGCTTATGACGGCATGAGTCTTGTGCTGTAGCGGATGGCCCCTTCGCGGGCAAGCCTCGCTCCTACAGGGGAATGCCTTCCAAATGTAGGAGCAAGGCTTACCCGCGAAGGCGTCCGAACTGACACCTCAGAATCAACCGGTTGTTCCCGGAGAACCGAAATGACTGACACAGCAATGTCCCCCGCCGAATTCGAAGCCGCCCTGCGCGCCAAGGGCGCCTACTACCATATCCATCACCCGTATCACGTGGCGATGTATGAAGGCCGGGCGACGCGCGAACAGATCCAGGGCTGGGTCGCCAACCGTTTCTATTATCAGGTGAACATTCCCCTGAAAGACGCCGCGATTCTAGCGAACTGCCCTGATCGAGAAATCCGTCGCGAGTGGATTCAGCGCTTGCTCGACCATGACGGCGCCCCCGGCGAAGACGGCGGCATTGAAGCCTGGCTACGTCTGGGCCAGGCCGTCGGCCTCGACCCGGATCAGCTGCGCTCGCAGGAATTGGTACTGCCCGGCGTGCGTTTTGCCGTGGACGCCTACGTCAACTTCGCCCGTCGGGCCAGTTGGCAGGAAGCCGCCAGCAGCTCGCTGACCGAGTTGTTCGCGCCGCAGATCCACCAATCGCGCCTGGACAGCTGGCCGCAGCATTACCCGTGGATCGACCCCACCGGTTACGAGTATTTCCGCACGCGCCTCGGCCAGGCACGCCGGGATGTGGAGCACGGTCTGGCGATCACGTTGCAGCATTACACGACGCGTGAAGGCCAGGAGCGCATGCTGGAAATTCTCCAGTTCAAACTGGACATCCTTTGGAGCATGCTCGATGCCATGAGCATGGCCTACGAACTGAAACGCCCGCCCTATCACAGCGTGACCGAGCAGCGGGTCTGGCATAAAGGAATCACCTTATGAGTTTTGATCGCAGCAAGACCCCGACCTGGCGTCAGGGCTACCGCTACCAGTACGAACCGGCGCAGAAAGGCCATGTGCTGCTCTACCCGGAAGGCATGATCAAACTCAATGAAAGCGCCGCGCTGATCGGCGGTTTGATCGACGGAGAACGCGATGTCGCGGCGATCATCGCCGAACTGGACGCGCAGTTCCCCGGCGTGCCCGAGCTCGGTGAAGACATCGAGCAATTCATGGAGGTCGCCCGTGCTCAGCACTGGATCGAACTTGCCTGATTTCGCGTCAGACAAGTTACCGCCAAAACCGGAAATCGGCCTGCCCTTGTGGCTGCTGGCCGAGCTGACGTATCGCTGCCCGCTGCAATGCCCGTACTGCTCCAACCCGCTGGACTTTGCCGAGCAAGGTAAAGAACTGAGCACCGAACAGTGGATCAAGGTGTTCCGCGAAGCGCGGGAGATGGGCGCCGCCCAGCTGGGCTTTTCCGGTGGTGAACCGCTGGTGCGCCAGGACCTCGCCGAGCTGATCGCCGAGGCGCGCAAGCTGGGTTTCTACACCAACCTGATCACCTCGGGCATCGGCCTGACCGAGCAGAAAATCAGCGACTTCAAGAAGGCCGGCCTGGACCACATCCAAATCAGTTTTCAGGCCAGCGACGAGCAAGTGAATAACTTGCTGGCCGGCTCGAAAAAAGCCTTCGCGCAGAAGCTGGAAATGGCTCGTGCAGTGAAAGCCCACGGCTATCCGATGGTGCTGAATTTCGTGACCCATCGGCACAACATCGACAAGATCGACCGGATCATCGAGCTGTGCATCGCCCTTGAGGCGGACTTTGTGGAACTCGCCACTTGCCAGTTTTACGGTTGGGCGCAGCTCAATCGGGTCGGTCTGTTGCCGACCCAGGAACAACTGGTCCGCGCCGAACGCATCACCAACGAATACCGCGCCAAACTCGAAGCCGAAGGGCACCCGTGCAAACTGATTTTCGTCACCCCGGACTATTACGAAGAACGCCCGAAAGCCTGTATGAACGGCTGGGGCAGCATCTTTCTGACAGTGACGCCGGACGGAACCGCCCTGCCGTGTCACGGTGCACGACAGATGCCGGTGCAGTTTCCCAACGTGCGCGACCACAGCATGCAGCACATCTGGTACGACTCGTTTGGCTTCAACCGTTTTCGCGGTTACGACTGGATGCCCGAGCCGTGCCGTTCCTGCGATGAGAAAGAAAAAGACTTCGGCGGCTGCCGTTGCCAGGCGTTCATGCTCACGGGTGACGCGAGCAATGCCGACCCGGTGTGCAGCAAGTCGGAACATCACGGCGTGATTCTCAAGGCCCGCGAAGAAGCCGAGCACGCGACCCAGACCATCGAACAACTGGCCTTTCGCAATGAACGAAATTCACGACTCATCGCTAAAAGCTGAACCCTTCAGCGCCTCCCGGGCCGTCGCGGCCGGTATCGACTTCGCCGAATTGCTGGTCGGCAAGCATGGCCTGTTCTGGAACGAATACCGACCCGAGGATGCTGCCTGCAGGATCTGGCATTGGCGCGACGGCCAGACCCGCTGTCTGACGCCAACAGGCTTCAGCGTGCGCAGTCGAGTGTACGAATATGGCGGTGGCGCGTTTTGTCTGACCGATGACGGGATTGTTTTCGTCAACGAAGCAGATCAACAACTCTATCGGCAATCGCTGGCGGGCGAGACGCCTGAGGTGATGACTTCAGGGGAATGCCGCTACGGCGATCTGCAGTTTTCCAATGGCCAGGTACTCGCCGTTGAAGAGAACCGTGACCGGCATCGTCTGGTCGCGATCGATGTGGCTGATGGCAGGCGTCATCTGCTGGCTGAAGGCGCCGATTTCTATGCCGCGCCGACGTTGAGTCCTGACTCGCAACGACTGGCGTGGATCGAATGGAGCCGCCCGGATCAGCCATGGACCGCGACTCGCCTGATGGTTGCCGAACACCAGAACGGTGGAGGCTTTGCTCGGCCGCGTTGTGTGGCTGGCGAGGGGATTCAGGAGTCGCTGCAGCAACCTCGTTTCGATGGCGGCGGCCAACTGTTTTGCCTGACGGATCGCGGCGGCTACTGGCAGCCTTGGGTGGAATCCGCAGAGGGCCTGAGCCCATTGACGAGTGCCGCCGCTGATCATGGGCCAGCGCCGTGGCAGTTGGGTGGCTGCACGTGGTTGCCGCTTGGTAAAGGCAGCTACCTGGCCAGTTGGACCGAAGGCGGGTTTGGCAAATTGGCACTTTGCGGTGACGACGCTGAAGATTTCACCGGCGATTACAGCCGCTTTCGCCATCTCGCGCTTGATGAACAATACATTTACTGCATCGCGGCATCGCCGGTCAGTTCTTCGGCGGTCATTGCCATCGACCGCGATACCCGGCAGGTCAAGGTATTGGCTGGCGGGATTGCACCGTTACCCGCCGGGCAGATCAGCGTTCCGCAAACCCTGCGTTATCCCAGTGGTACGGCCGAGGCCCATGGCTTCTTCTATCCGGCTATGACCGGCAATGCGAAACCACCGCTGGTGGTGTTCATCCACGGCGGCCCGACCTCCGCCTGCTACCCGATGCTTGATCCGCGTATTCAGTACTGGGCGCAACGCGGCTTCGCCGTGGCCGATCTCAACTACCGCGGCAGCAGTGGTTATGGCCGGGCTTATCGCCAGGCGCTGCATTTAAGTTGGGGCGAGTTCGACGTGGAGGACGCCTGCGCCGTAGTCGCGCATCTCACAGAACGAGGCTTGATCGACGGCGACAAGGCGTTTATTCGCGGCGGCAGTGCCGGTGGTTACACCACCCTTTGTGCGTTGGCCTTTCACCAAGTCTTCCGCGCCGGCGCCAGCCTTTACGGTGTCAGCGATCCCGTTGCACTGGGCCGGGCGACCCATAAGTTCGAAGGCGATTATCTGGATTGGCTGATTGGCGATCCGCTACAGGACGCCGATCGCTACGCCGCGCGCACACCGTTGCTGCATGCGAGCAACATTAGCGTTCCGGTGATTTTCTTTCAGGGCGAGCTGGATGCCGTGGTGGTGCCGCAACAGACTCGCGACATGGTCAAGGCGCTACAGGACAACGGCATTCTGGTTGACGCGCATTACTACGCGGACGAACGTCATGGCTTTCGCAAGGCCGGGAATCAGGCCCATGCGCTGGAGCAGGAGTGGTTGTTTTATCGGCGGGTGATCGAGCTAGCAAGCTGAAACCGCATCGCGCCCTTCGCGGGCAAGCCTCGCTCCTACAGGTACGGGGTTATTTCTGTAGGAGCGAGGCTTGCCCGCGAAGGCGATCTATCTGACGCCGTAGAATTCAGCGCTTGGCAATGATGTACACCGCATGCACGATCCCCGGAATGTACCCGCACAGTGTCAGCAGAATATTCAGCCAGAACGCGCCCGCGAAACCGACCTGCAGAAACACACCCAGTGGCGGCAACAGAATGGCAATGATGATGCGAATTAAATCCATGGGGCAGCTCCTGATTTGAAGTGGACTCGTGTGAGCCCTACAGCTAATCGACCCGCGCCGTTCGTCAGGGTTCATTTGGAAACCTGACCTCACTCCGGAACCCAATGAATTCGCAGACAAAAAAACGCCCCACGCGAAAAGAATCAAACGTGGGGCGATGCGTTATTACCGCGAGACGGTTCGGAAATTCGTGCGGGAAAGGTCTGATCAGACCGCAATCCCTTTGCGGCACTGCATTTGTGCGGTGCGTACGCGGGAAAAGGCGCGGGACAGGCGCAGGAGCATTTCGTCGATGTTGGCGTTGCTGACGGTGAGGGCCGGGGTAAAGCGCAGGCAATCGGGTTGCGGGGCGTTAAGTAACAAGCCTTCGTACAACGCTGACTTGACCACGGCATCAGCCGAATCGTCGGACAGGGTCAGTCCCCAGAGCAGCCCTTGACCGCGCAACTCGCCGTGCCCATAGCGATGGGCCAAACGACTCAGGCCTTCGCGCAGGTGCTGGCCGGTTTCGCCCACATGGTCGAGAAAACCCTTGTCCTGAATAGTGTTGAGCACAGCAAGACCGGCAGCCGTCATCAGCGCATTGCCATGATGAGTGCCCGTCAGTTCGCCCACCTCGAAACAGCAGGCCTTGCCTCGCGCCAGCAACGCGGCCAATGGCACGCCACCGCCAAGCCCTTCGCCGAGGACGACGATATCTGCTCGAACGCCACAGGACTGTTCGGCAAGCAAGGTGCCGCAGCGACCGATACCGGTTTGCACTTCGTCAAGGATCAACAGAATCCCCAGTTCCCGGCACAGGCGTTCGACACCCTTGAGGTAGGACTCGGTGGCCGGAATCACCCCGGCTTCGCTCTGGATCGGTTCGAGCATGATTGCCACAGTCCGGGCATCGACCGCTGCGTGCATCGCTGCAAGATCATTGAAGGGAACGTGGTGGAAGTCCGACACGGAAATCGTCCCGGGACTACGGCCATGGCAGCCGTTACTCGCAACGATGATCCGCGAAGCCCCGCTGCGATGCAATTGACCCCATTTACGTGCCAGTTTGACCGCTGCTTCACAGGCTTCGGTGCCGCTGTTGAGCAGGTACGCCTGATCACTGCCGGTGCTGGTGCCGAGCCGCCCGGCAAGGTTGAGCATGCCGCGGTTATGCAGACCAAAACCGGGGTTGATCACCGATTGAGCCTGTTCCGAGATCGCGTTGACCAGCACCGAAGGGCTGTGGCCCAGGCTATTGGCGCCGCCACCCTGCGAGAAATCCAGATAAGCGCGGTCATCGCTGTCCCACAACCATGAGCCTTGGCCACGGACGAAAATCTGTTTCGGCCGCTCGACACTGGGCATCAGGCACTCGCTGAACAGGTTGTCGCTTCTGGACGACTGGAAAGTATCTGCGACCAAGTCATCGAGGCTCGGTGGATTGCGACGCAAGTTGAACAGATTCATCGGGACAAACCTCGTTTGAGGTTTTTTGCCTTACCTATGTAAACACCATCGACGTAAACCGTATTCATCGTGCGCTCTGGCCCTGTAAGCCTTGTGAATGCGGTTAGACTAGGCTCAGGCAAGGCGTCGAGCCATTTCGATTTCCCAGCATTTTCGATAAGCGCACCTTATGGATTTCAAGCAACTGCGTTATTTAGTCGCGGTCTACGAAGAGGGCCACGTAGGCCGGGCGGCCGAGCGACTTTCAATCTCCCAACCGGCACTGTCCCAGCAGATCCGCCAGCTCGAACAAAACCTCGATGTGAGCCTGTTCGAACGCAGCAGCAAGCGTCTGCTGCCCACCCTGGCCGCCCACACTTTGTACAACCACGCCCTGCCCTTGCTCGATGGCCTACAACGGGCACGTGAGGCGCTGGGCAACTTCAAGGGCCAGGCATTACGCACCTTGGCCATCGGCGTGTTGCAGACGGTTCACACCAGTCTGGTGCCGCAGATGCTCGAACGCGTGCGCAAGGCGCAGCCGCATCTGGTGGTGCAGATCTATGAACTGACGGGCCTGGAAATCGAGCGACGGCTGCTCAATGGCTCCCTCGACATCGGCATCAGCTACCTGCCGCCCCGTCAGCCGGGTTTGCATGGCGTCCTGCTGTACGAAGATGAACTGACCCTTGTAATCCCGGCGGACCACCCGCTGCGCGAATTCAAGAAAGTCTCGATGAGTCAGGCGGCCGAGTTGCCCATGCTGTTGCTGGGAGAGGAATTCCAGGTGCGGCAGATCTGGCAGACGCAACTGGCCAATCTGGGACGACGCCCGCAGGTGCAGGCGGAACTGAACAACATGGCGGGCATTCTCGACAGCCTGCCCCACACCCGGCTGGCCACCGTCCTGCCCGGGCGCTCACAAAAGGCGCTCGGCAATAACGAACTACTCTGGAAACCGCTGACCGAGCCGCGAGTACCGCTGAAAGTCGGATTGGTGTGTCGGGATGTGCAACGGCAACAAGCCTCGCTGGCCTTATTGCGCACGCTGTTGGAGGAAGTGATGAACGGGCCGGACGAGCGCTTGAACAGCTCGACTACGCTCGACGGGCTGAGCTGACGACTTTTCTGCAGGCGAAAGAAAACCCCGCCGAAGCGGGGCTTTGCAGACTGTTTCCCTGACATCCATTTCACTCCGCCGTCCTGGCAGAATCCTACGTGTCCCTGTTGTTGCTTTGCGCTTCCTGCGCGACGTCCATGTGAAGTAGATTAGCTCTGGATCCAATCGACGCCTATGGGAGAACAGCAGCACGTCATGTAAGAGAATGCTTACATGACGCGACTTCGTCAGAACTGTGCAGCGTCCAGCAGAAACAGTGACTCGCTACCCGCCTTCACCGACGCACTCAATGAGTGAATACGCGGCAGCAGACGTGCGAAATAGAACCGCGCCGTGCCCAACTTGCTCGCGTAGAAATCGTCCTGCGCTTCTTTGCCGAACGCTGCCTTGGCCATCAGTGCCCACATGTAGGCGTACGCCACGTAACCGAATGCTTGCAGATACTCGACCGAGGCAGCGCCGATTTCGTTCGGGTTGTTTTTTGCCCGGTCCAGCAGCCACGAGGTCAGTTCGTCGAGGGTGGTGACGGCATCGTTCAGCGGCTTGGTGAACTCAGCCAGATCATCGCTGGCGGTCGCGGTGAAATGACGGATCTCGTCAGCAAACAGGTTATAGAACGCCCCGCCGGTGCCGACGATCTTGCGTCCTACAAGGTCCAGCGCCTGAATGCCGTTGGTGCCTTCGTAGATCTGGGTGATGCGCACGTCGCGAACCAGTTGCTCTTGGCCCCACTCACGAATGTAACCGTGGCCGCCGAAAACCTGCTGGCCGTGAACGGTGGTTTCCAGACCGAGGTCGGTCAGGAACGCCTTGGCCACTGGCGTCAGCAGTGCAACCAGATCTTCCGCACGTTTGCGGGTGGTCGCGTCTTCGCTGAACTTGGCGGTGTCCAGTTGCATCGCCACGTAAGTGGAGAACGCACGGCCGCCTTCGTTCGAGGCCTTCATGGTCAGCAGCATGCGACGCACGTCCGGGTGAACGATGATCGGGTCGGCGACCTTGTCCTTGTTCTGCGCGCCAGTTGGCGAACGGCTTTGCAGACGATCACGGGCGTATTCGACGGCGTTCTGGTACGAGCGCTCGCCGGTGGCCAGGCCTTGGATACCGACGCCCAGACGCTCGTAGTTCATCATGGTGAACATTGCCGCCAGGCCTTTGTTCGGCTCACCGACCAGGTAACCCACGGCTTCGTCGAAGTTCATCACGCAGGTCGCAGAGGCCTGGATGCCCATTTTGTGTTCGATCGAACCGCAGTTCGCAGGGTTACGTGCGCCCAGGCTGCCATCGGCATTGACCATGAACTTCGGCACCAGGAACAACGAAATGCCTTTCGGCCCCGCCGGCGCGTCCGGCAGTTTGGCCAGTACCAGGTGAATGATGTTCTCGGTCAGGTCGTGTTCGCCGCCGGTGATGAAGATCTTGGTGCCGCTGACCTTGTAGGAACCGTCGGCCTGAGGGTCGGCCTTGGTGCGGATGATCCCCAGGTCGGTGCCGGCGTGCGGCTCGGTCAGGCACATGGAACCGGCCCAGATCCCGGCGTACATGTTCGGCAGGTAAGCGGCTTTTAGTTCTTCGCTGGCGTGGGCGTTGATCGACAGGCAGGCGCCGGCGGTCAGCATCGGGTACAGACCGAATGACAGGCTGGCGGAGTTGACCATTTCTTCGACTTGCGCCGAAACAGCCTTGGGCATGCCCATGCCGCCGTAAGTCGGATCGCCACCGACACCGACCCAACCGCCTTCGGCATAAGTCTGATAAGCCTGTGGGAAACCTGCCGGCGTGGTGACGGCACCGTCCGCCCAATGGCAACCTTCTTCGTCAGCCGCACGGCTCAGGGGCGCGATGCTTTTGCTGGTGACTTTGCCGGCCTCTTCGAGAATGGCTTCTACCGTTTCCGCATCGACGGTCTCAGCCAGCGCTGGCAGCTCGGCCCAGAGTTTGGCGACCTCGAACACTTCATTGAGGACGAAGCGCATATCGCGCAGGGGCGCTTTGTAGTCAGCCATGGCAAACCTCGCAGATCTAAACAGGTGATTCGTAGGAATGGTGTTTTCGTTGGGTCCGAGTGTAACCCAACAACTTTTACGACACATAGGGTCAGCTCATGACCATTTTGTAATTTTTAGTCATCAGAATTTCAGCTGAGATAGTTCTCGCCTGCCAGAACGCATTCGCGGGCAAGCCTCGCTCCTACAGGTCGGGGTCACTCATATCCGTGAACGACTCCAACCTGGAGCGAGGCTTGCCCGCGAAGCTTTTAACAATTGTCAGAGCGCAAACAGCTCCGCCGGCAGCTGCATCAAGCAATCACTCCCCGCTTCAATAGCCGACCGATGAGCGGCAGTGCGCGGCAGCAACCGCTTGAAGTAAAACTCGCTTGTTGCCAGTTTGCCCCGGCAGTAATCAGCATCGCCGCTGCCCGCGTCGAGTTGCGCCTGGGCCACGAGCGCCATGCGCAGCCACAGATAGCCGAGGATGATGTAGCCGCTGTACATCAAGTAATCCACCGACGCAGCACCGACTTCGTCTGGATTTTTCATCGCGGCCATGCCGACCTTGGCGGTCAACTCGCTCCACTGCTGATTCAGGCCATTAAGTTGCGCCACATAGCTGGCAAGTTGTGGGTGCTCGGCATTCGCCGCGCAGAACTTGTGGACGATTTTGGTGAAGCCACGCAGCAGTTTGCCCTGACTGCCAAGCACTTTGCGCCCGAGCAAATCCAGCGCCTGAATGCCATTGGTGCCTTCGTAGATCGGCGCGATCCGGCAGTCGCGAACCAGCTGCTCCATGCCCCATTCACGGATGAATCCGTGACCGCCAAACACCTGCATCCCGTGGTTGGTGACTTCCAGACCGGTGTCGGTCATGAAGGCTTTGCAGATCGGCGTCAGGAACGCCAGCAGGTCTTCGGCGTCCTGGCGCGCCGTTTCATCCGGGCTCAGATGCGCCACGTCCAGCAGCTGCGCGGTGAAATACGTCAGCGCACGGTTGCCTTCGTTGAAGGCTTTCATGGTCAGCAACATCCGGCGCACATCAGGATGCACGATGATCGGGTCGGCGGCTTTTTCCGGCGCTTTCGGGCCGGTGAGCGAGCGCATTTGCAGGCGATCGTTGGCGTATTTGATCGCCCCCTGGAAACTCGCCTCACCCAGACACAAACCCTGCATGCCGGTACCGAGCCGTGCGTGGTTCATCATGGTGAACATGCAGTTCAAGCCCTTGTTCGCCTCGCCGATCAAAAATCCCTTGGCCGCATCGAAGTTCAACACGCAGGTGGCCGAGGCCTTGATGCCCATTTTGTGTTCGATCGAGCCGCAGGAAACGCCGTTGCGCTCGCCGGCTTCACCCTGGGTATCGGGCAGGAACTTGGGAACGATGAACAGGGAAATGCCCCGGGTGCCTGCCGGAGCGTCCGGCAGTTTCGCCAACACCAAATGAATGATGTTGTCGCTCATGTCGTGTTCGCCGGCCGAGATGAAGATCTTGCTACCGGAAATCGCGTAGCTGCCATCGGCTGAAGGCACAGCGCGGGTTTTGATGATGCCCAGGTCAGTGCCGCAATGAGCCTCGGTCAGGCACATGGTGCCGGTCCATTGGCCCGCCGTCAGTTTGCTCAGGTAGGTGTTCTTCTGCGCTTCGGTGCCGTGGGCGTGGATGGCCGACATCGCGCCGTGGGTCAGGCCGGGGTACATGCCCCACGAGGTATTGCTGGAGCCGACCATTTCACCGATGACCAAGCCCAGGGAACTTGGCAACCCCTGGCCGCCGTAAGCCGGATCAGCGGCCAGACCATGCCAGCCGCCTTCCACGTATTGTGCGAAGGCCTGCTTGAAACCTGTAGGCGTTGTCACCACGCCATTGTCGAAATGGCAGCCTTCTTCGTCGCCGCTGCGATTCAACGGCGCCAGAACGTTCTCACAGAACTTCGCGCCCTCTTCGAGGATCGCATTGACCATGTCCGGGCTGGTATCGGTGGCGCCCAGCGCGGCATAGCTGGCGTGGAAGTCGAAGACGTGGTCGATCAGAAAGCGCATGTCGCGCAGGGGGGCTTTGTACTCAGGCATGGTCGTTTCTCCGTCAGCAGATCGATCAAACCTACTGCCGCCCACCCTGCCTCACAATCACAGTCCAGACGCTGAATGCGCCATCATCACTCAACCCGCAGCGCCGTCCATGCGCACTGCGCCACGGCGAGTCTGACCGAAGGCCACCACACAATTTCTCCCGGCGCCCTTGGCGCTGTAGAGCGCTTCGTCAGCGGACTTGAGCACTTTTTCCGGGGTTCGCTGCTCCACACGTTCGGCCACGCCGATGCTCACGGTGACCGACACACTTGAAGCGCCGGAGCCCGCGCGACGCTGACGCCCCTGTTGGTCGTCCTGCGGGCGGGCGTCTTGGTTGCGCAGTTGAATACTGTAAGTGGCAATGGATTCGCGGATGACTTCCAGGTGCGGCATGCACTCTTCGAGGGTTTTGCCCGCGAACACCAGCGCAAATTCCTCACCGCCGTAGCGATATGCCCTACCGCCTCCGCCGATTTTCGACAGCTTACTGGCGACCAGTCGCAGCACCTGATCACCTACATCGTGACCGTGGGTGTCGTTGAATTTCTTGAAGTGATCGACGTCGCTCATGGCCAGCACGTAATTGCGCCCCAGACGTTGCATCCGCTCGTTCAAGGCGCGGCGACCCGGCAGACCGGTGAGCTCGTCGCGGAAGGCCATTTGATAGGCCTCGTGGGCGACCGCTGCGGCAATCATCAACATCACCTGGCTGCACATGATGTTCAGCGTGAACGGCAGGATGAAAGTTTTCGGCAACGCCCAGAACAACCCGAGCAAACCCACCAGTTGTGCGGCGTGCAAAGGTCTCGGGTTACGCCAGTATTGCCAGCTCAGCAGCAGGAACGACGCGATGAACACCGGATAGGACAACTGGATAAGGCTCATCCAGGCGCCATGCAGCGCCGGCCAACGGATCTCCGACAGCCACATCAGCAAGGCCTGGGGATAACTTTGCTCCAGCCCCAACGCGACACTGCCGACGGCCAGCAACACCGCGAAGCGCGCCACCATGTCCTGAAACAAATGCGTGCGCTCCGGCCAGGCCGCAAACACGCCGAACAACAGCGGCAGCAACAAACAACACAAGTGAAAAACCACGGCTGCGTCATCACGGACCTTGCCGTTGTCGCGGTAATAGTCGGTCTGGGTATCGAGCAAAAAGTAGGCGATATACACCGTCACCATCAGAAACAACTCGCGCTGACGTCGGTAAACCGCGCAGTACGCGCCGCCGAGCAACAGCACCAGGGTTGGCAGCACGTTGAACAGCGAGGTGAAGAAGACGTTGAGATCCTTGATGTAGGCGGCCGCAAGCCCCGCAAGTAAAAGCAGCAACGACGGTAGGAAATGGCTGAAACGTACAGCGGAAGAACGCGGCAAGGGTAAAGCTCCGACCGTCATGACAATAGATGGCATTGTGCCCACCTACTGTAACGGCAGAAATGCCGACTTACTGAGCGATTTGTCAGGTTTTTTTAAAGGCTGCGTCACTGGCCGCAACTCGCGCGACCAGTGACTTGATCCCCTCAAAAATCGTTGTAGAACGGCAGCAACGGCCCCTCTTCAACTCTGCGCCTTCTGCATCGATGGGTGTAAGCGTAATCAACGCGTCTGCTGCTTGCCGGGTGGTTATTTTTGGACTGACGGGTTTTAACGTCACGGCGTTTTGGTCACCCACGTGGTCTTGATTGTTCAAAACAAAAAAACCGCTACCCCCGAAGGTGTAGCGGCTTTATGAAGAGCTGCGTTAAAGCTTAGTAGCCCAGCGCGAAGTTCTCTTCTTTCATGTCCATCAAGTTGTTGGCACCCGACAGCATGGTTGCAACGTGAGTGCGGGTACGCGGCAGGATGCGCTGGAAGTAGAAGCGCGCAGTCTGCAACTTGGCGGTGTAGAACGCCTCTTCGGAAGTGCCGGCAGCCAGTTTCTCGGCAGCCAGACGCGCCATGTCAGCCCAGAAGTAGGCCAGGCAGGCGTAACCGGAGTACATCAGGTAGTCCACGGACGCCGCGCCGACTTCTTCGCGATCCTTCATGGCAGCCATACCGACCTTCATGGTCAGTTCGCCCCATTCTTTGTTCAGCGCAGCCAATGGCTCGACGAACTCTTTGACCGCTTCGTTGCCTTCGTTGGTCTGGCAGAACTTGTGGACGATCTTGGTGAAGCCTTTCAGGGCTTCGCCTTGAGTCATCAGCACTTTACGGCCCAGCAGGTCGAGTGCCTGGATACCGGTGGTGCCTTCGTACAGCATCGAAATGCGGCTGTCGCGAACGTTCTGCTCCATGCCCCACTCGGCGATGAAACCGTGACCGCCGTAGATTTGCACGCCGTGGTTAGCAGATTCGAAGCCGACTTCAGTCATGAAGGCTTTGGCGATTGGGGTCATGAAGGCCAGCAGTGCGTCGGCTTTCTTCTTCTCTTCTTCGTCCACGCCATATTTGACGACGTCTACTTGCTTGGCGGTGAAGTAAACCATCGCGCGGTTGCCTTCGGCGAACGCCTTCATGGTCAACAGCATGCGACGTACGTCAGGGTGAACGATGATCGGGTCAGCGGCTTTTTCCGGCGCTTTCGGGCCAGTCAGCGAACGCATTTGCAGACGATCACGAGCGTATTTCAGGCCACCCTGGAAACCGATCTCAGCGTGGGCCAGACCTTGCAGCGCGGTACCCAGACGTGCGGTGTTCATAAAGGTGAACATGCAGTTCAGGCCTTTGTTCGCCGGGCCGATCAGGAAACCGGTGGCTGCGTCGAAGTTCATCACGCAGGTGGCGTTACCGTGGATGCCCATTTTGTGTTCCAGGGAGCCACAGGTCACGGCGTTGCGAGGGCCGATCGAACCGTCAGCGTTCGGCATGAACTTGGGAACGATGAACAGCGAAATGCCTTTGGTGCCAGCCGGTGCATCCGGCAGACGTGCCAACACGATGTGGACGATGTTGTCGGCCATGTCGTGTTCACCGGCCGAGATGAAGATCTTGGTGCCGGAGACTTTGTAGGAACCGTCGGCCTGAGGTTCGGCCTTGGTGCGCAGCATGCCCAGGTCGGTGCCGCAGTGCGGTTCGGTCAGGCACATGGTGCCGGTCCATTCGCCGGAAACCAGTTTGGTCAGGTAAGCCTCTTGCTGCTCAGGCGTGCCGTGCTCAGATATGGTGTTCATCGCGCCATGCGACAGGCCTGGGTACATGCCCCACGACCAGTTGGCTTCGCCAACCATTTCGCTGACCGCCAGACCCAAAGACTCCGGCAGGCCTTGGCCGCCGTGCTCTACGTCGTGGGCCAGGCTTGGCCAGCCGCCTTCAACGAATTGCTTGTAGGCTTCTTTGAAGCCAGTCGGGGTTTTAACGCCGGACTCGCTCCAGGTGCAGCCTTCGGTGTCACCCACGCGGTTCAGCGGAGCCAGCACCTGCTCACAAAACTTGGCGCCTTCTTCGAGAATGGCGTCAACCATGTCTGGAGTTGCGTCTGCACAAGCCGGAAGGCTCTGATAGTGCGCTTCGTAGCCGAGCAGTTCGTCACGTACGAAGCGAATATCACGCAAGGGGGCCTTGTAGTCAGGCATAGCGATAAACCTCTGCTGATGTAACCGGGAATGAACGACCGTGTTGATTTGTTGTGACGGTCAAACAGTTGTTTGAAACATACGTTTACGACCAAATCTTGTCAAGCGCCGATCTTTTGCCGTTCGTCATCACGCTGCGCAAATACCGAACACGCAGTCGCACAGCCGCCGTTGACAACGCAACAGGCCATGCAGGAAAGATTAGTTGAGGGAGAAGGACTTACGCACAAAAACGCCGCGAATAGTCGCGGCGTTGGCAGGGCGGATTCAGCGAAGGATCAAGCGAAAGTATCGATCAACGTGCCAAGCATTTCATCGGAAGCCTTGGCGACTTTGACGCCAGCCTCAACCTGAAACTTGCCCTGCGCCATCTCGACCATGTTGCTGGACAGGTCCGATTGCTGACTACGGTCAACCGAACGCAAGCGGTCCACCTGAAATTCGGAAGACTGGCTGGTTACCGAACGCTCGATAGTGCTGCTGGCTATCTGGCTTGAAGATTGATCGACACGGTTCTGCCCGGTCTGAATAGTGCTCAGACCGGCATAGAAAGCGGTGTTTCCTGAGATTTCCATAGGGGGAACTCGTCCTACAAGGGATCAATGGCAGCCATTGAACCAGACCTGATGGCAAAACGCCCGACAAAAACACTAATGGCACAGTGCCTTGTCATAGGCGAAATCTCAATCCAGCAAATCCAGTTGCAAATGTTCCGCCACCGCTTCTGCGCTCACCAACTTCAGTTTCGGCACTCGCCCAAGACAAGGCGCGGGAATCCGCTCGGCGAGGGTCGCGAGGTTCTCTTCCAGACGCGAGGTCTTCGGATCGATGATATTGGCCACCCACCCCGCTAGCTGCAAACCGTCCTGAGCAATCGCTTCGGCGGTCAGCAACGCATGATTGATGCAACCCAACCGCACACCAACCACCAGAATCACTGGCAGATCCAAAGCCATCGCCAAATCTGACAGATTGTCCTGATCCGCCAACGGTACGCGCCAGCCGCCGGCGCCTTCGATCAAGGTGAAGTCCGCCTGCATGTCGAGAATATCGCGCATCGGCGCCAACAGTGATTGCACCGTCAGCACCACGCCGGCTTCACGCGCGGCCAGGTGCGGAGCGATTGGCGGTTCGAACGCCACCGGGTTGACCTGTGCATAAGTCAAAGGCACCGAGCATTCGGCCAGCAGCGCCAGCGCATCGGAATTGCGCAAGCCCTTGGGCGTCACATCACAGCCGGAAGCGACCGGCTTGCCCGCCGCCGTACTCATGCCCGCCGACCGCGCGGCATGCAACAAGCCCGCGGCAATGGTGGTCTTGCCGACATCAGTGTCAGTGCCGGTGATGAAATAGGCTGCGCTCATACGGGTTTCTCCAACACGGCGTAGACCACCTGATAAGTCGCCGGCAATCCTTCGGCCTGACGAAACTGCTCATAAGCCTCGATCAAGCCGAGGATCCGCGCCCGACCGGTCAAACCACCTGGCCGACCAGGGTTCAAGTTGTGCGCGCCCAACGCTTTGAGTTCATGCGTCAGGCTGCGCACGTCCGGGTAATGCAACACATGCGGACGAGTTTGCAGGCTGACAACCTTCAAGCCGCTGGATGCGCACAGCTGTTGATAAACACCCAACTCGCGGAAGCGATTGACGTGCACCATGCCATCCACCTGACGCCAGCTGTCACGCAACTCAAACAACGTCCCTACACAAAGACTAGCAAACGCGAAAATCCCGCCCGGTTTCAGTGCCCGAAACGCCTCACTGAGCACCGATTCGAAATCCGCGCACCACTGCACCGCCAGACTGGAAAAGATCAGATCACAGGTCGAATCCTGCAGCGGCAAACGCTCCGCGTCCCCGGCAATGAAATGGCTGGCGCCGCCCAATGGCCTAGCGTGATTGAGCATGCCTTCGGCGATGTCCATTGCCAGACCGTTACTCGCAGAAAATCGCTCACCCAATGCCCGACTGAAATGCCCGGTGCCGCACCCCAGGTCCAGCCAGACACCCGGCACAAAGTCACCCGGCAAATGGCTCAACAACTGACTGCCAACATCGCGCTGCAACTCAGCCACGCTGTCGTAGCTCGCCGCCGCGCGGGAAAAGGAGGCCGCCACCTGGCGCTTGTCTGGCAAACCGCCGGGTAAATCGGGAAGGGATAAATCAGTCATCACCGAACTCGTGCAAAAAGGCCTGAATCGCCCCCGCCACACCGTGGGGGTCTTCCAGAAGAAACGCATGGCTGGCCTGTTCAATCAGGCCGATTTCGACATCCGGCAGCAAGGTCAGCAACTCGCCCGCCGCTTCAGCCGGGACCAGCCCGTCAAGGCCGGCGAACAAATGTAGCTGTGGGCCCTGAAAATCCAGCAAAGCCTGGCGTGTGCTCAACCCACCCAACAGCTCCAGGCCACTGAGCAACACTGGGGCCGACGTTTTGGGGGCGCCCGCCAATAAGAGCCGCGCCAAGGACCGTGGGTCGGCAGAGCCCTGCGAGCAAAGCAGACTGAAGCGCTTCAAGGTCGCGCCTTGATCAACACGACAGCCGTTGAGGAAGGCATTGAAATCCTCTTCGTGCATGGCATTGGCCCAACCAGCCCAAGCCACGAAACTGGGATTACTCGCCAGAGTCAGCAAGCCGCAACAACGATCACCACGACGCGCCGCCAGCTTAGACGCCAGCATGCCGCCGAGGGACCAGCCACCGAGCCAGGCGTCTTGCGGGATCGTCGAATCCAGCTCATCGAGCCATTCTTCAAGATCGCTTGATTCCAGTTCCGGCAACGGCTCGATCTCGACCCGCAGATGCTCATCCAGCCCCTGCAAGGCGGCCGCCAAAGGCTCCAGCGGTGAAATTCCGAGGCCCCACCCGGGTAGCAGAATCAGTCGATCACGCATGGCTTGGCTCCGGTCCAAGTTGTTGGAAACAATCGGCCAGTCCATTCAACAATAGCTGCACCTGCGCCTCGCTGTGGGCGGCGGTCAGGGTTACGCGCAGACGGGCGCTGCCCGCGGGCACGGTCGGCGGACGAATCGCCGTGACCATCAGCCCGCGCTCGCGCAGCATCTGCGACAGTCGAACGGCACGCCCGGCATCGCCGATCATGATCGGCTGGATCGGCGTGAAGCTGTCCATCAACTCAATCCCGAGCTGTTCGGCGCCATGACGGAACTGGCGGATCAGCGTCTTCAAATGATCCCTTCGCCAATGTTCAGTGCGCAGCAGCTCGAGGCTTTTCAGCGTCGCGCAGGCCAGGGCCGGTGGCTGGCTGGTGGTGTAGATGTAGGGGCGGGCAAACTGGATCAGGCTTTCGATCAGCTCTTCGCTGCCGGCCACAAAGGCGCCTGCGGTGCCAAACGCTTTGCCGAGGGTGCCGACCAGTACCGGCACGTCTTCCTGGCTCAGGCCGAAATGCTCGACGATCCCGCCGCCATTCGCGCCCAGCGGACCGAAGCCATGGGCGTCATCGACCATCAACCACGCGCCTTTGGCTTTGGCTTCCCTGGCCAGCGCCGGCAAGTCGGCGATATCGCCGTCCATGCTGAACACGCCGTCGGTGACCACCAGCGTATTGCCGGTGGCCTTCTCCAGACGCTTGGCCAGACTTGCCGCGTCGTTGTGCAGATAGCGATTGAAACGCGCGCCGGACAGCAACCCTGCATCCAGCAACGAGGCATGATTGAGGCGGTCTTCCAGCACCGTATCGCCCTGCCCGATCAACGCGGTGACCGCGCCGAGGTTGGCCATGTAACCGGTGGTGAACAGCAGCGCACGCGGGCGACCGGTCAGGTCGGCCAAGGCTTCTTCCAGTGCGTGATGCGGCGTGCTGTGGCCGATGACCAAGTGCGACGCACCGCCACCGACACCCCAACGGGCAGCGCCGGCGCGCCAGGCCTCGATCACTTGCGGGTGATTGGCCAGGCCCAGGTAGTCGTTGTTGCAGAACGCCAGCAACGGCTGGCCGTCGACCACCACTTCCGGGCCTTGAGGGCTTTCGAGCAGAGGGCGCTGGCGGTAGAGGTTTTCGGCACGACGGGCAGCAAGGCGTGCGGCGAGATCGAAAGACATGCAGGCCTCGACTTTCAAATGACACATGTCCCCTGTGGGAGTGAGCCTGCTCGCGATGGCATTGTGTCAGTCGGCATCGTTATTGGATGTCATACCGCTATCGCCGGCAAGTCGGTCTCACTCCTACAGTGGTTTTGCATTTCAATCAGCGGGAACGGTGAAACGCTCAAACAGCAGCGTTATAGAACTGCTCGCTGCTCTTCTGCTCAACCAGCGCTTGTTCGATCGCGGCCTGATGCACCTCGTCCGCGTGCTCTTCGCGCGCTTCCGGCAGGATCCCCAGGCGCGAGAACAGTTGCATGTCCTTGTCGGCCTGCGGGTTGGCGGTGGTCAGCAGTTTGTCGCCGTAGAAAATCGAGTTTGCACCGGCGAAGAACGCCAGGGCTTGCATCTGCTCGTTCATCGCTTCGCGGCCGGCGGACAGGCGCACGTGGGATTGCGGCATCAGGATGCGCGCGACGGCGAGCATGCGGATGAAGTCGAACGGGTCGATGTCTTCGGCATTTTCCAGCGGTGTACCGGCGACTTTCACCAGCATGTTGATCGGCACCGACTCCGGATGCTCCGGCAGGTTGGCCAGCTGGATCAGCAGATTGGCGCGGTCATCGAGGGACTCGCCCATGCCGAGGATGCCACCGGAGCATATCTTCATCCCCGAATCACGCACGTAGGCCAGGGTTTGCAGGCGCTCACTGTACGTGCGGGTGGTGATGATGCTGCCGTAGAACTCCGGCGAGGTGTCGAGGTTGTGGTTGTAGTAATCGAGACCAGCCTGGGCCAGCGCTTCAGTCTGGTCCTGATCGAGGCGACCCAGGGTCATGCAGGTTTCCAGGCCCATGGCTTTCACGCCTTTGACCATCTGCAGCACGTACGGCATGTCTTTGGCCGACGGGTGTTTCCACGCCGCGCCCATACAGAAACGGGTCGAACCGATGGCCTTGGCGCGAGCGGCCTCTTCGAGGACCTTCTGCACTTCCATCAGCTTTTCTTTTTCCAGGCCGGTGTTGTAGTGACCGGACTGCGGACAATATTTGCAATCTTCCGGGCACGCGCCGGTTTTGATCGACAGCAGGGTGGAAACCTGGACGCGGTTGGCGTCGAAATGCGCGCGGTGCACCGTCTGCGCCTGGAACAACAGGTCGTTGAATGGCTGTACGAAGAGTGCTTTGACTTCGGCCAAAGACCAGTCATGACGCAGGGTTGCAGAGGTGCTGGCGCTCATGGGTGTTTCCTTTGTTTTATGCTTTGCATGCGGCTGGGGAATGGAATACCCACAGACGCGACACGGATGTTCGGCATATTTAAGGAAGAGCGATGCGCTGTCAACCTCGATACGTAGGACTGGTTTACAACTGGTTAAACAATAACCAACACTGCTTACTCTGCAGCGAAGTTACCGAAGAAGTCAGGCCCCTCTGCATGGCCTGCGAAACCGACCTGCCCTGGCTGAGCGATCAGTGCCAGACCTGCGCCCTGCCCTTGCCTGCGGCGGGCCTGACGTGTGGCCAATGTTTGAAGCTCCCTCCGGCCTTCGAACGGGTCGCCGTACCCTGGACTTACAGCTTCCCCGTGGACACGTTGATCACGCGCTTCAAGCACAGCGCCAAGTGGCCGTTTGGCCGCCTGCTCGCCGAACTTCTCGCGCAGTTCCTGCAACATCGCTTCGATGAGGACCTTGATCGACCTGACGCTCTGGTCCCTGTTCCGCTGGCCGCCAAACGCCTGCGCCGACGGGGTTTCAACCAGGCCGCGATGCTTGCCCGCTGGCTCGGTAGCAGCCTCGACATTCCTTGCGATGAAAAACTCCTGCTGAGGATTCAGGACACCAACGCGCAACAGGACCTGAATGCCGACGCGCGCAAAAAGAACCTGCGCAATGCCTTTGCCCTGGTGCCTGATGCGTCCATCAAGGGCCGGCACCTGGCGATCGTGGACGATGTGCTGACCACCGGTGCCACAGCTCAGGCCCTGGCCCGGCTGTTAATGGACGCCGGCGCGGCGCGGGTCGACGTCTACTGCCTGGCCCGCACGCCCAAACCCGGCGACACGGTCTGACTCAAGAACACAAAACCTGTGGGAGTGAGCCTGCTCGCGATGAGGTCATTACAGGCAACATTGATGTGACCGATGCATCGCCATCGAGCAGGCTCACTCCCACAAGGACGTGGCCTGACTTGACTCACAGGCTTCCAGCCGCCAACGTCCTCCCATCGCCACAGCCCAAAGCCTCTTGCCATGTCCCTGCCTACTTTGTTGTCCCAGCACATTGCCCGTCGTCCACAGCGCATCGCGTTGCTGCAGCACATCGCCGAACAAGGCTCGATCACCCGTGCCGCGAAAAGTGCGGGGCTGAGTTACAAGGCGGCGTGGGACGCCATCGATGAGCTGAACAACCTCGCGCAGAAACCGCTGGTGGAGCGCAGCGTCGGCGGCAAGGGCGGCGGTGGCGCCAAGCTCTCCGAAGAAGGCTTGCGCGTGCTGCGCCTGTATCAAAAGCTGCAAGCCTTGCAGGCCCAGGTGCTGGAAGCCGCTGAGGATGCCAGCGATTTGGATCTGCTCGGCCGGCTGATGCTCAGAACCAGCGCGCGCAATCAATTGCACGGCAAGGTCGTGGCGATCGACAACCAGGGGCACAACGACCGAGTCCGTCTTCAGCTGGCCGAAGGCTTGACCCTCGATGCGCAAATCACTCACGACAGCACCCTGCGCCTGGAACTGGACACCGGCACCGAAGTCGTGGCGCTGATCAAGGCCGGTTGGCTGGAGTTGCTGGGCATCGACCAACAAGCAATACCCGGCAACAACTGCCTGAAGGGCATCATCGAAGCCATTCTCGACGCCGAAGACGGCCCCAGCGAAGTGCGCATCGGCCTTCCCAACGGCCAGACCCTCTGCGCGCTGGCCGAGTCGCTGCACTTGCGAACCCTGGGTCTTGCCGCTGACAAACCGGTGCTGGTGCAGTTCGCGCCGTCCAACGTTTTGCTCGGTACTCCGCTCTGAAACAAAAGCTTCATCAACGCTCTTTAAGGTGGCTGCAAAACCAGCAGGGAGCCTGATGTGAGCCTATTAGAAGAAAACCAGTCCACCGACCTCGAAAAAATGGTCGGCCTCAGTCGTCGTGGCTTCATCAGCGCCGGCGCCCTCTGCGGTGCGGCAATGTTCCTCGGCGGTAACCTGCTGAGCCGCAGCGTGCTGGCCGCGAGTGTCAGCGCAGGCTCCAGCAAACTGTTGGGTTTTGACAGCATCCCCGCCGCCACCAGCGACGCTATTACCTTACCGCCGGGTTACAAGTCCTCGGTGCTGATCAGCTGGGGCCAGCCGCTGCAGAAAAACGGCCCGGCGTTCGACCCGAGTGGCAACGGCACCGCCGCGCAGCAGGAAGTCCAGTTCGGCGACAACAATGACGGCATGAGCCTGTTCGAGTTTCCGAATGAAAACGACCGGGCGCTGATGGCGATCAACAACGAATACACCAACTATCGCTACCTCTTTCCCCACGGTGGCATGCCGCAATCGGCCGATGACGTGCACAAAGCCTTGGCTTGCGAAGGCGTGTCGGTGATCGAAGTGCAACGCAAGAATGGGCAGTGGCAATTCGTCCAGGGTTCGCGCTACAACCGTCGCATTCACGGCAACGCGCCGATCAGCCTCAGCGGCCCGGCCGCCGGTCACGCCCTGGTGAAAACCAGCGCCGACCCCCACGGCAAAAATGTCCTCGGCACCTTTCAGAACTGCGCCAACGGCAAGACGCCGTGGGGCACTTACCTGACCTGCGAAGAGAACTTCACCGATTGCTTCGGCAGCAGCAATGCCGAGCAGAAGTTCGACGCCGCGCAGAAGCGCTACGGCGCAGTGGCGACCAGCAAAGAGATCAACTGGCATCAACACGATGAGCGGTTCGACCTGGCGAAGAATCCGAATGAGCTCAACCGTCACGGCTGGGTCGTGGAAATCGACCCGTTCGATCCGCAATCGACGCCCGTCAAACGTACCGCGCTGGGTCGTTTCAAACATGAAAACGCTGCCCTGGCCGAAACCAAAGACGGTCACGCCGTGGTGTACATGGGCGACGATGAACGCGGCGAATTCATCTACAAGTTCGTCAGCCGCGACAAGATCAATCACAAAAGCCCCAAGGCCAACCGCGACTTGCTGGACCATGGCACCTTGTATGTGGCGCGCTTCGATGCGGGCGACAGCAACGCCGATCACCCGAAAGGCCAGGGCGAGTGGATCGAGCTGACCCACGGTAAAAACGGCATCGACGCCAGCAGCGGTTTTGCCGATCAGGCCGAAGTACTGATCCACGCGCGCCTCGCGGCCAGTGTGGTGAAGGCCACTCGCATGGACCGGCCGGAATGGATCGTCGTCAGCCCAATGGACGGCCAGGTTTATTGCACGCTGACCAACAACGCCAAGCGCGGTGAAGACGGCCAACCCGTAGGCGGGCCGAACCCGCGCGAGAAGAACCTCTACGGGCAAATTCTGCGCTGGCGCACCGACCGTGACGATCACGGCTCGAAAAGCTTTGCCTGGGATCTGTTTGTGGTCGCCGGCAACCCGGGCGTCCACGCCGGCACGCCGAAGGGCGGCTCGTCGAACATCACGCCGCAGAACATGTTTAACAGCCCGGATGGCTTGGGCTTCGACAACGCTGGGCGGTTGTGGATTCTCACCGATGGCGATTCGAGCAACGCCGGTGATTTTGCCGGCATGGGTAATAACCAGATGCTGTGTGCCGATCCGGTGAGCGGAGAGATTCGCCGATTCATGGTTGGGCCAGTGGGCTGCGAGGTGACGGGGATCAGCTTTTCGCCGGATCAGAAGACCTTGTTTGTCGGGATTCAGCATCCGGGGGAAAACGGTGGATCGACGTTCCCTGAGCATCTGTTGAATGGCAAGCCGCGGTCTTCGGTGATGGCGATTTCCCGAGAAGACGGCGGGATCGTCGGCGCCTGATCGGGCCCCATCGCTAGCAGGCTAGCTCCCACACTGGATCTGGGACACACCGCAAATCCCCTGTGGGAGCTAGCCTGCTAGCGATGGCAACACCACTCATCTCAAGCCTTAACACTAAAGATGCCCCGTCTGCGCTACCATGCTTGGCCGGACGCGGCAGCCTGCTGCGCGCAGGAGTCAGCATGGCCCACCCGTTTGCAACCCTCACCCCAGACCTCGTACTCGATGCCGTCGAAAGCATCGGCTTTCTCAGCGACGCGCGCATTCTGGCGCTCAACAGCTACGAGAACCGTGTCTATCAGGTCGGCATCGAAGACTCCGAGCCGCTGATCGCCAAGTTCTACCGTCCGCAGCGCTGGACCAACGAAGCGATTCTCGAAGAACACCAGTTCACCTTCGAGCTCGCCGAGTGCGACGTCCCCGTGGTCGCGCCGATGATTCACAACGGCGCCAGCCTGCACGAACACGCCGGTTTCCGTTTCACCCTGTTTCCTCGCCGTGGCGGCCGTGCGCCGGAGCCAGGCAATCTCGACCAGTTGTATCGACTGGGCCAATTGCTCGGCCGCCTGCACGCGGTCGGCGCAACCAAGCCGTTCGAACACCGTGAAGCACTGGGCGTGAAGAATTTCGGTCATGACTCGCTGACCACCTTGCTTGAAGGCAATTTCGTGCCCAAAAGCCTGCTGCCAGCCTACGAATCCGTGGCCCGCGACCTGCTCAAACGGGTGGAAGAGGTCTACAAGGCCACGCCGCACCAGAACATCCGCATGCACGGCGATTGCCACCCCGGCAACATGATGTGTCGCGATGAGATGTTCCACATCGTCGACCTCGACGACTGCCGCATGGGCCCGGCAGTGCAGGACATCTGGATGATGCTGGCAGGCGATCGTCAGGAATGTCTCGGTCAGTTGTCGGAATTGATGGACGGCTACAACGAATTCCACGACTTCGACCCGCGGGAATTGGCCCTGATCGAACCGCTGCGTGCCTTGCGCCTGATGCACTACAGCGCCTGGCTCGCCCGCCGCTGGGACGACCCGGCGTTCCCGCACAGTTTTCCGTGGTTCGGCAGTGAACGGTATTGGGGTGATCAGGTGTTGGCGTTGCGCGAGCAATTGGCTGCGCTCAACGAAGAACCCCTCAAACTTTTTTGATTTACACAGACCTGTAGGAGCGAGCGATGCGGCGATCCGACTTGCCCGCGAAGAACGAAAACGCAGTTTGTCTGTAGTACCGAGTAATCGTTCTTCGCGGGCAAGCCTCGCTCCTACAGGGAGCAACACAACCTGCAAAATCTCCTTACAATCCCCTCTTTGTTAGCTGCCTAAGCAAGGATTCTGCATGCAAGCTGCCAACCCGCGTCGCGGGTACATTCTGGGCCTGAGTGCCTACATCATCTGGGGACTTTTCCCGCTCTACTTCAAAGCCATCGCCAGCGTGCCCGCCGTGGAGATCATCATCCACCGTGTGCTCTGGTCGGCGCTGTTCGGTGCCTTGCTGCTGATGGTGTGGAAACATCCGGGCTGGTGGCGCGAGCTGCGGGAGAACCCGCGCCGGCTGGCGATTCTGGCCCTGAGCGGCACGCTGATTGCGGCCAACTGGCTGACCTACGTCTGGTCGGTGAACAACGGGCGCATGCTCGAGGCTAGCCTCGGTTACTACATCAACCCATTGGTGAACGTGCTGCTGGGCATGCTGATCCTCGGCGAACGGCTACGGCGCATGCAGTGGCTGGCGGTGGTTCTGGCAGCGGTCGGTGTGGCGCAGCAGGTTTGGCAGGTCGGCAGTCTGCCGTGGGTATCGCTGGTGCTGGCGCTGACGTTCGGTTTCTACGGCCTGATCCGCAAGCAAGCGCCCGTCAAAGCGCTGCCCGGCCTGGTGGTGGAAACCTGGATGCTAGTGCCGATTGCCATTGCATGGCTGCTTTTCAATCAGACGGCCACAAGCGCTCAGCCAGAGTTCTGGACCACATCCGAAGCCTGGTGGCTGGTGGCGGCCGGGCCGGTGACGCTGGTGCCGCTGGTGTGTTTCAACGCCGCCGCACGGCATTTGCCCTACACGACACTGGGATTCCTCCAATACCTGGCGCCGACGCTGGTGCTGTTGCAAGCCGTTCTGCTGTTTGGCGAGCATCTGTCTTCCAGCACGCTGGTCGCATTTATCTTTATCTGGGCAGGTTTGGCGGTTTACAGCGTTGATGCGTGGATAAGCCTGCGCCGCCGCAGCTGATCAAAAAACGCACAAAACTCTATAGGCCACGTCCCTCGTGGCCTGCATTGATCCTTCCCAAGGTTATCCACAGCGTGATCCCCGCCGTTTGTGCGCAACTTGTTGAAACTGCTGGTTTTTTGATCAGATCCTGAAGAAGCCCGGCCGGCGTGGGCTGGCGGGCTGTCTCTACAGGTTATCCACAGGCAGGTGCACGTATAACTTGGATAACCCTGTCAGGGTTCGCTGCGCAGTACCAATTCCACCATCAAATCGTCGGCCAGGGTTTCCAGCCGTGATTGCAGCACGTCCAGAGACAAGGTGAGCGGCACCGCCAGAATCGCCTCGGCATGGAACAGCGGTTCACTGCTCATCGGCGCCGGACGCACTTCGGTCACGAGTCGCTCCAGATTCACCCCTTGCTCACTCAGCAACCGAGTGATGTCCCGAACGATCCCCGGGCGGTCGTTACCCACCAATTCCATGGCAATCGGTTTCCAGGTGCAGGATTGCTCGATGCCGCTTTCAGCGATCAGCACACGAATACCGTGGGCGGACAGCGCTTTCAGGGCATCGACCAGCTCATCGTAGGCCTCGGCCGGCACGCCCACCCGAAGAATCCCGGCGAACTGGCCAGCCATCCGCGACATGCGGCTCTCCAGCCAGTTGCCGCCGTGCTCGGCAATGCATTGGGCAATGCGCTCAACCTGCCCTGGCTTGTCCGGAGCGAAAACAGTGAGTACGAGGTGGTCCATGGCGCAGCCCTCTTTTGTTTTAGAAAGAGAAGTATAGGCAAGGGGCGATCCTGTGTTGAATGGACCAGCGCTTCGCGGGCAAGCCTCGCTCCTACAGGTCGTACGCAGCCCTGTAGGAGAGAGGCTTGCCCGCGAACGGGACGACACCAATCAGCCGGTAAAAATACAAATCGTGTACAACTTCCTATATTTAACTGGAACAATCTCATACTTTTTTGAGAACATCCCCATCCCCGACGTGACCGCAATGCGACATGGGGTCGCAGAACGACGTATTTAGTCTGATTTTCACAAGCGCAATTCATCATGTAGTATGCCGCAGCGCGCACTACATAACGTTGGATCGATGTCTGCCACCGGCACAGTCGCAGCCCTGAAAGCCCTATCAGCAAGGCCTCAACGCCGTTGATCGGTTCCATTCCAGCCGCCCGAAATGGCATGTACTGGTGGAAGGGGTTTGTGGTTTAAATAGCCAGAGGCTTCATTGTTAATTTGAAGAGCTGAAAAGCGAAATAGCTGAGCAGAGTGAGGCAAGCAATGACTGAACACGTTCAAGTCGGTGGCCTGCAGGTCGCCAAAGTCCTGTTCGACTTCGTGAACAACGAAGCCATTCCCGGTACCGGCCTCACCGCCGATAAGTTCTGGGCCGGTGCCGACAAGGTCATTCATGACCTGGCGCCGAAGAACAAAGCCCTACTCGCCAAACGCGATGATTTCCAGGCTCGTATCGATGGCTGGCACCAATCCCGTGCCGGCCAGACGCACGATGCCGTGGCTTATAAAGCCTTCTTGCAAGACATCGGTTATCTGCTGCCAGAAGCGGCCGATTTCCAGGCAACGACGCAAAACGTCGATGACGAAATCGCCCGCATGGCCGGTCCACAGCTCGTGGTGCCGGTGATGAATGCCCGCTTCGCGCTCAACGCCTCGAACGCCCGCTGGGGTTCGCTGTACGACGCGCTCTACGGCACCGACGCCATCAGCGAAGCCGACGGCGCGGAAAAAGGCAAAGGCTACAACAAGGTCCGTGGCGACAAGGTGATTGCCTTCGCCCGCGCCTTCCTCGACGAAGCCGCGCCCTTGGCGGCCGGCTCCCACGTCGACTCCACCGGCTACAAGATCGCTGACGGCAAACTGGTGGTCGCCCTTAAAGGCGGCAGCAATACCGGCCTGCGCAACGACGCTCAGCTGATCGGTTTCCACGGCGATGCCGCTGCACCGACCGCGATCCTGCTGAAAAACAACGGCCTGCACTTCGAAATCCAGGTCGACGCCAGCACCCCGGTCGGTCAGACCGACGCTGCCGGTATCAAAGACATTCTGATGGAAGCCGCGCTGACCACCATTATGGACTGCGAAGACTCCGTCGCCGCCGTCGATGCCGATGACAAAGTGGTGATCTACCGCAACTGGCTCGGCCTGATGAAGGGCGACTTGTCGGAAGAAGTCTCCAAGGGCGGTCAGACTTTTACTCGCACCATGAACGCCGACCGCACTTACACCGGTGTCGATGGTAAAGAACTGAGCCTGCACGGTCGTTCGTTGTTGTTCGTGCGTAACGTTGGTCACCTGATGACCATCGATGCAATCCTCGACAAAGATGGCAACGAAGTGCCGGAAGGCATTCTCGACGGTCTTGTGACCAGCCTCGCGGCGATCCACAGCCTCAATGGCACCAGCTCGCGCAAGAACAGCCGCACCGGTTCGGTCTACATCGTGAAGCCGAAAATGCACGGCCCGGAAGAAGCCGCGTTCACCAACGAGCTGTTCGGTCGCATCGAAGAAGTACTCGGTCTGCCGCGCAACACGCTGAAAGTCGGGATCATGGACGAGGAACGCCGTACCACGGTCAACCTCAAGGCCTGCATCAAGGCGGCCAGCGAGCGCGTGGTGTTCATCAACACCGGTTTCCTCGACCGCACGGGCGATGAAATCCACACCTCCATGGAAGCCGGCCCGATGGTGCGCAAGGCCGATATGAAGGCCGAGAAGTGGATTGGCGCCTACGAAAACTGGAACGTCGATATCGGCTTGAGCACCGGCCTGCAAGGTCGCGCCCAGATCGGTAAAGGCATGTGGGCAATGCCCGACCTGATGGCGGCGATGCTCGAACAGAAAATCGCTCACCCGCTGGCCGGCGCCAACACCGCCTGGGTTCCATCGCCGACCGCCGCCGCGTTGCACGCGCTGCATTACCACAAGGTCGACGTGTTCGCCCGTCAGGCCGAGCTGGCCAAACGTGCCCGCGCTTCGGTGGACGACATCCTGACCATCCCGTTGGCAGTAAACCCGAGCTGGACTGCCGAACAGATCAAGAACGAACTGGACAACAACGCCCAGGGCATTCTCGGTTACGTGGTGCGCTGGATCGACCAGGGCGTGGGTTGCTCGAAGGTGCCGGACATCAATGACGTGGGCCTGATGGAAGACCGTGCGACGCTGCGGATTTCCAGCCAGCACATCGCCAACTGGCTGCGTCACGGCATCGTCACCGAAGATCAGGTCATGGAAAGCCTCAAGCGCATGGCACCGGTGGTTGACCGTCAGAACGCCAACGACGCGCTGTACCGTCCACTGGCTCCCAACTTCGACAGCAACATCGCCTTTCAGGCGGCGGTCGAACTGGTGGTCGAAGGCACCAAGCAGCCAAACGGCTACACCGAGCCGGTCCTGCACCGTCGTCGCCGCGAGTTCAAGGCTGCCAATAGCTTGTAACTGAGCGCTGACGCCGGATAAAAAAAAGCCCTGATCGAGAGATCAGGGCTTTTTTGTTTCAATTCGATTACTGCACATCCATTCCCAACTCATGCTTGACCAGCGCCAACAGCTTGCCGGTATCGACAGGCTTGAGCAGGAAGTCGACCACGCTCAAATGCATCGCAGCGATTGCATCTTTCACATCGGCGTCACCGGAAACAATGATGATCGGCATTGCCGCCCGAACCGACTCACGCACCTGGCGAATCAGCTCCAGACCATCGACAGTTCCCATCCGCAGATCGGTAATCACCAGGCCAATCGATGGCTTCTCGTCCAACATCTTGAGTGCAGTTTCACCACTGGCGGCGGTCATGCAACGAATACCGTCCAACGCAAGAATCGCCGACAGCAGCTCACGCGCGTCTTTATCGTCATCGACGATCAGCACCCGCTGCGGCGGCAGGTCAGGTTCCTGCATGACCGCAATCAGCGCCTCGCGCTCGGCGTCACTCAAAATATCGTGGTCGGACATGGCTTTCTCTACGTTTTCATTTCAGTTCCCTAGCACATCCGTCAGACATCGCTAAGCAGACCTACAATGTGCCCTTCGTCGGAAAGTTTTCCTATAGCCAATGTAGGGGGTTTTTCCCGCATTTGCGTCAGACATTTCCTAACTTCCGACGCCTGCAACGCCCGACCTAGACTTACGTCCAATGGGCACCCTGCCCGCAGGGGCCGACCATGGCTAAGTCATCCGACAACAACAATTCAAAAAAGACTGCGGTCATGGTTATGAGTAAAGCGGACGCCTTCACACAGGCAGGGAAAACCGCGGTGTTGCAGAACATCCAGGGCACTTTGCAATTCCTCCAGCGCTTCCCGCCCTTCAATCAAATGGAACACGCTCACCTGGCGTACCTGGTCGAACAATGTCAGATGCGTTTCTACGCCCCTGGCGAGAGCATCATCAAACCTGCCGATGGGCCGGTTGAACATTTCTACATCGTCAAACAAGGCCGGGTCGTGGGTGAACGTCCCCACACGGCCAAGGGCGGTACCGAAACCACCTTCGAAATCACCACCGGCGAGTGTTTCCCCCTCGCCGCGCTGCTGGGCGAGCGCGCGACCCGCACCGAACACCTGGCCGCCGAAGACACCTTTTGCCTACAGCTGAACAAGCTGGCGTTCATCAAACTGTTCGCACTTTCCACAACGTTTCGCGACTTTGCCCTACGCGGTGTCAGCAGCCTGCTGGATCAGGTCAATCAGCAAGTCCAGCAAAAAGCCGTGGAAACCCTCGGCACTCAATACTCGCTGAATACGCGACTGGGCGAATTGGCCATGCGCCATCCGGTGACGTGCAGCCCCGCCACGCCGTTGCGTGAGGCCGTGACCCAGATGCACGAGCAGCAGGTCGGCAGCATCGTGATTGTCGACGAGCAGAAAGCCCCGCTGGGCATTTTCACCCTGCGCGACCTGCGCCATGTGGTGGCCGAGGGCACTAACGACTTCAACGAAGCGATTGAGCGTCACATGACCCAGGCGCCGTTTTTCCTGTCGCCGGACCACAGCGCCTTCGATGCGGCAATCGCCATGACCGAGCGACACATCGCCCACGTCTGCCTGGTGAAAGACCGTCGTCTGTGTGGCGTGGTGTCCGAGCGGGATCTGTTTTCCCTGCAGCGGGTCGACCTGGTGCACCTGGCGCGGACCATTCGCAGCGCGCAGAAACTGGAAAATCTGGTGGCGATGCGTGGCGAGATCGGCCAACTGGTCGAGCGCATGCTGGCGCACGGTGCCTCTTCGACCCAGATCACTCACATCATCACGCTGCTCAACGATCACACCGTGTGCAGGGTGATCGAACTGACCCTCGCCGAGAAAGGTGACCCCGGCATTCCATTCAGCTGGCTGTGCTTTGGTAGCGAAGGCCGCCGCGAACAGACGCTGCACACCGATCAGGACAACGGCATTCTGTTCGAAGCCCGGGACGCGGCGCATGCCGCTGAAATTCGCGGCAAATTACTGCCCATTGCCCAGCAGATCAACCAGAGCCTGGCGCTCTGCGGCTTCACGCTGTGCAAGGGCAACATCATGGCCGGCAACCCCGAATTGTGTTTGTCCCGGGCCGAATGGGCGCGGCGCTTTGCGGCGTTTATTCGTGAGGCGACGCCGGAAAACCTGCTGGGTTCGAGCATCTATTTCGACTTGCGCGTGGTCTGGGGCGACGAGCAAGGCTGCGAGCAGCTGCGTCAGGGAATTCTCGATCAGGTGAATGACAATCGGCTGTTCCAGCGGATGATGGCCGAGAACGCCCTGCGCAATCGTCCGCCCGTAGGACGTTTCCGTGAGTTCGTACTGGCTCGCAAGAATGGCGAGAAAGCCACGCTGGATCTAAAGGTTCAGGGGCTGACGCCGTTCGTCGACGGCGCGCGCTTGCTGGCCTTGGCCCACGGCATAGACACCAACAATACCCTGGAGCGCTTCCGTGAATTGGTGGCCAAAGAGGTCATTGAACGGCTGGACGGCGCCGCGTATGAAGAGGCCTACCACTTCATCCAGCAAACCCGCATGCAGCAGCATCAGCTACAGACCCGAGAGAATTTGCCCTACTCCAACCGGGTCGATCCGGACAGCCTCAATCATCTTGACCGACGGATCCTGCGTGAATCCCTGCGCCAGGCTCAACGCCTGCAAAGCAGCCTGGCCCTGCGGTATCAGCTATGAGCCTGTTTTCCTGGCTGCGCCCGGCCATTCCAATCCTGCCCGGCGAACTGCAACAACGCCTGGAACGCTTGCCTGTAGTAGCCGAGTTGAGCGAATGCAGCCTGCGCGAGCAGCGCTGGGTGGTGCTCGACCTGGAAACCACCGGGCTGAACCTGAACAAGGACCGGGTGTTGTCCATCGGTGCGGTGGTGATCGAGGACGGCGCGATTGATTTCAGCCAGCAGTTCGAACGTACGCTGCAATGCGTCGATATGAAGGTGGGGCCCAGCGTGTTGATTCATGGTCTGGGACCGAGTGCGATTGCCGCCGGCAGCGATCCGGGGCTGGCGCTGCTCGAGCTTATGGAGTTCGTAGGAGACAGTCCGGTGCTGGCGTTTCATGCGCCATTCGATCAACACATGCTTGGGCGCTCGCTGAAAGACCATTTGGGCTACAAATTGCAGCATCCGTTTCTTGATGTAGCGGACATCGCACCGCTGCTGTGTCCTCAGGCGCACATTCGCGATGCCGGGCTGGATGAGTGGATCGACTGGTTCAAGCTGGAAGTCTTTGAACGCCACAATGCCAGCGCTGATGCGCTGGCGACGGCGGAACTGGCGCTGATTCTGTTCAGCCGGGCGCGGCAGCAGCAGATTCATAGCCCGTTGAATCTGCAACAGCGGTTGAGTCAGTGGAAACGGCGGCAGCGGGCGCCGTCCTTCTAAATCTCCGGCGACTGTTCCGGCCCCTTCGCGGGCAAGCCTCGCTCCTACGGGTCATCGTCAATTCTGGAATTGCGCATAACCTGTGGAGCGAGCGGGCGGCGTTCCGACTTGCCCGCGAAGAACGATGGCACGGTCTCGCTAAAACCACCTGACCAGTGGCCAATTGCTTACCTCTCCCGCCTCTGCCACAATCGCGAACAATTCTCGTTAGTTAACACTTCCCAATCGGTGATGTTGCGTGTCGTCAGTCCAAAGCCCTCAAAGTGAGCTCGTTGGTGCGTTGTATCGCGACCATCGCGGTTGGCTATTGGCTTGGCTGCGACGCAATGTGGCCTGTCCGCAACGGGCCGAAGACCTCAGTCAGGACACCTTCGTGCGGCTGCTGGGCCGTGATGAGCTGAAGGAGCCTCGCGAACCGCGGGCGTTTCTGGTGGCGATCGCCAAGGGCTTGCTGTTCGACTATTTCCGTCGCGCAGCGCTGGAACAGGCCTACCTCACCGAGCTGATGCTGATCCCCGAAGGCGAACAACCGTCGGTGGAAGAACAGCAGCTGATCCTCGAAGACCTGAAAAACATCGACCGCCTGCTCGGCAAGCTTTCAAACAAGGCCCGGGCAGCGTTTCTCTATAACCGTCTCGACGGCCTCGGCCACGCGGAAATTGCCGAGCGTCTGGGCGTGTCGGTGCCTCGGGTTCGCCAATACCTGGCCCAAGGCATTCGTCAGTGCTACATCGCGCTGTACGGTGAGCCGGTATGAGCTCGGTCAGCTCCAAACCGGTTTCAGCTCAAGTGCTGGATGCCGCGATTGCCTGGCAATTGTCCCTGGATTCCGGCACCCCGGTGGAGCGCGAAGAGTTCGCCAAATGGCACGCCGCCCACGAAGAACACGCCCGGGCCTGGCGCCAGCTGGGCATGCTCGACCAACGTTTCAGCGTCGCCAGCGGCCCGGCTCGCACGGCGTTACTGCAATCGCGTGAAAGCATCCGCCGACGGGTACGCAAGCTCGGCAGTGGCCTGGCAAGCATCGTCGCGGTGATCGGGTTGGCGCTGTTCGCCGGTGATCGTTATCTGCCCATCGACTATTGGCTGGCCGATCAGCGCACCGCCACTGGCGAGCAGCGCACCCTGCGCCTGACTGACGGCACGCTGATCAACCTCAACACCCACAGCGCCGTGGACGTGCGCTTCGATGAGAAGCAGCGGCTGATCATCCTTCAGGAAGGGGAAATTCTCGTCGAAACCGGTCACGGCGATGCCCGGCCGTTTATCGTCGAAACCCGTGAAGGCAGCCTGCGCGCGCTGGGCACGCGGTTTCTGGTCAAGCGCGAGGATGACGGCACGCGACTGAGCGTGTTGCAGTCCGCGGTGGCCGCCCATCCGGAGTCGAGTCCTGAAGAGCAGATCCTGCGTGAAGGCCAACAAGTGCTGATGCGCAGCAATGGCCTGGGTCCCATCGTCGCGCTGAACCTCGGCGCCGATGCCTGGACCCGCGGCATGCTGGTGGTGGACAACGCACGACTGGAAGATCTGGTGCACGAACTCGGCCGTTATCGGCGCGGGCACTTGGGTGTTGCACCGGAGGTTGCTGACCTGCGGATCACCGGCAGCTTCCCGCTGCACGACACCGACAAGGCCCTGAGCGCGTTGCTGCCGACCCTGCCGGTGCAGATCGAACAGCACACGCCGTGGTGGGTGACGGTGGCGAAGGCTGAGACCAAGCCCTGAGATGTTTGTTGTCTGAGCGGGCGCCTTCGCGGGCAAGTCGGAACGCCGCCCGCTCGCTCCTACAAGTTTTGTGTCGATCTGTGGAACGGCGACATCCTGTAGGAGCGAGGCTTGCCCGCGAAGAGGCCCTCAACATCAGCACATCTCTCGAATCAGCCCACTCACTTACTGAATCTAAATTATTTTCATCCAGCCCTATCACTTTTGGATTCTCGTTCGGCACCTAGGCAATTGAGAAATATTTCCATTCAGGAACCGCTGTATGTCCCGTTCGCTAGACACCTTGTTGCGCCCCAGCTTGCTGGCAGTCGCCATTGCCCTTTGCGCCCCGCTGGCCAGCAGTCAGCTGATGGCCGCCGAACAGGCGTCCAGCGTTCGCGCCTACAACCTGCCGGCCGCGCCATTGGCCAGCACCCTGAACCAGATCGCCAGCCAGGCGGGCCTGGCACTGTCGTTGAATCCATCGCTGGCAGCAGGCAAGACCTCCGCTCCGGTCAAGGGTCAGTTCGACGCGACCGGCGCCCTGCGGGAAGCCCTGCGCGGCACCGGTCTGCAACTGGAACAAAGCAGCGCCGGCACCTATAGCCTGGTCGCCATTCCCGAGGGCACGCTGGCCCTGCCGGAAACCGCCGTCATCGGTGTCGAAAATACTGAAAGCGCCTGGGGCCCGGTGGAAGGCTACGTCGCCACGCGCACCGCCGCCGGCACCAAGACCGATACCGCACTGGTCGAAGCGCCGCGCTCGATTTCGGTCGCCACTCGCCAGCAAATGGAAGATCGCAATGTGCAGAACCTCGATGACGCCGTGCGCTACATGCCCGGCATCGTCGCCAGCAGCTACGGCAGCGACACCCGCGCCGACTGGCTGCGCGTACGGGGTTTCGAACCGACCCAGTTCCTCGATGGCCTGCCTCTGCCAAAAGGCACGTACGCCAACCCGAAACAGGAAACCTGGAACCTCGATCGCCTCGCCCTGCTGCGCGGCCCGGCGTCGTCGGTCTACGGCCAGACGCCGCCGGGCGGCCTGCTCGACATGGTCAGCCGCCGTCCCACCGCCGAAGACAGCCATGAGATTCAGCTGCAATACGGCAGCGACAATCAGCGCCAGATCAACTTCGCCAGCACCGGCAAGATCGATGACAAAGGCCAGTTCCTCTACAGCCTCAGCGGCGTGGTACGCGACAGTGGCACGCAGATCGACCACGTCGACAACAAGCGCTACAACATCGCGCCGAGCCTGACCTGGAACATCGACGAAGACACCAGGTTCACCTTGCTCACGCAATTCACCCGTGACGATACGGGCATCACCAGCCAGTTCCTGCCGGTGCAAGGCACCAAGATCGACATGCCGTTCGGCAAGGTTTCTCATCACAAGAACCTCGGCGACCCGGATTGGGAATACTACGACCGCACCTACTACGCGCTGGGCTACGCGTTCGAACATCGCTTGAACGACGTCTGGCAGTTCAAGCAGAACCTGCGTTACACCAAATCGGATCTGTCGTTCCAGGGACTCACTGTCGGCTCGTATCCGTTCACCCAAGTGGATAACGAAGGCAACGTCGGTCGCACCAGCACCACAGTCGATGAGGACATCAGCCAGTTCGCCGTGGATAACAATTTCCAGGCCGACTTCGCCACCGGCGATATCCGCCACACCCTGTTGCTGGGCCTGGACCACCAGCGCAGCAACACCAACTACACCTCGATTTTCGGCGACGGGTTGACCACCAACATCAACAACCCGATTTATGGCCAGCCAATCGTTCGTCCACCGCGCTCCACCGCGTTCTACGACTACAACCAGAAGACCTACCAGACCGGCCTTTACGTGCAGGATCAAATGGCCCTCGACCAATGGCGTCTGACCGTCGGCGGACGTGAGGACTGGGTCCACACCAGCACCGAGTTCTTCAACAAGGGCGATGCCACCAACACCGAACGCGACAAGGCTTTCAGCGGCAACGCGGCGATCAGCTATGTGTTTGACTCAGGCTTCGTGCCGTACCTGTCGTACGCCGAATCCTTCCAGCCCACCACCGGCGCATCGGCTTCCAGCACCGAGTCGTTCAAGCCTACCGAAGGCAAACAGTGGGAATTGGGCATCAAGTACCAGCCACCGGGCAGCAACACCCTGCTCAGCGCGGCGGTGTATGACCTGACCCAGAAAAACGTCTCGGTCACCACCACCGTTGGTGCCACGCCAATCACCAGCCAGACCGGCGAAGTGAAGGTCAAGGGCCTGGAGCTGGAAGCGGTGTCCGACGTCACCGAAAACTTGAAGATCATCGCTGCCTACACCTTGGCCAAGTCCGAAGTGCAGAAAGGCGACAACAAGGGCAACCGTCTGCAACTGATGCCTAACCAACAGGCTTCGCTGTGGGCCGATTACACCTGGCACAACGGCGTGCTGGACGGCTTCGGCATTGGTGCCGGCGCTCGCTATACCGGCAACACCTACGGCGACCAGGCCAATACCTTTTTGGGCAAGGCCGATGCCTATACCGTGTTCGACGCCGCCGTCCATTACGACCTCGGCCGGCTGGACAACAGCCTGAAAGGCGCGTCGTTGGCGCTTAACGCCACCAACCTGCTGGACAAGGATTACATTTCCACGTGTGACAGTTTCTACTGCTACTACGGCGACCAGCGCAGCGTCGTCGCCAGTGCAACGTACAAGTGGTAATTGCCTGAGCTGAAACGCTCCAAAACCCAAGCCGTCCTTCGAGGACGGCTTTGGTATTTCTAAAGGCCATGAAATGAAAAGTAAAACAATTCGCCGCTGGTCGTTCGTCCACACCTGGACCAGTCTGATCTGCACGGTGTTTCTGCTGATGCTGGCGCTGACCGGCCTGCCGTTGATCTTTCACCACGAGATCGACCATCTGCTGGGCGATGCCGCCGAGTTGAAGCAAATGCCGGCGGACACCCCGCATCTGAATTTGCAGCAGTTGGTGCAGGCGGCTGAAAAACATCGCCCGGGCGAAGTCATGCAGTATTTCGGCTTTGACGAGGAAGAACCCAACGCGGCGATCGCCATCATGGCGGCCACCGCCGGTACCGAGCCGAACTCGTCGCACACTTTCATGCTCGATGCCCGCACCGGTGAAGCGCTGGAGATGCCGTCGGCCAACGGCGGTTTCATGATGGTGATGCTGCGTCTGCACGTGGACATGTTTGCCGGTCTGCCGGGTAAGTTACTGCTGGCGTTTATGGGGCTGATGTTTGTCGTGGCGATTGTTTCCGGGACGGTGATGTACCTGCCGTTCATGCGTCGCTTGAAATTCGCCACCGTGCGCCAGGACAAATCCACCCGCCTGCGCTGGCTGGATCTGCATAACCTGATCGGCGTGGTCACCCTGACCTGGGCGCTGGTGGTCGGCGTCACTGGCGTGATCAGTGCCTGCGCCGACCTGCTGATCGCCGCATGGCGCAATGACGCCCTGAGCGCGATGATCGCGCCGTACCGCGATGCACCACCGCTGACGCAATTGGCGCCCGCGACCCGTTTGCTCGACATCGCCAAAGAAGTCGCGCCGGGCATGCAAACCGATTTCATTGCCTTCCCCGGCACACGGTTTTCCAGCGAACACCATTACGCCGTGTTCATGAAGGGCAGCACCCACCTGACTTCGCACTTGCTGACCCCTGTGCTGATCGACGCCAGTACCCTGCACGTCACGGCGGTGGCCGAACGACCGTGGTACATGGACGCCATGGGCGTGTCACAACCCCTGCACTTTGGTGATTACGGCGGCATGCCGATGAAAATCCTCTGGGCGACCCTGGATGTGCTGACCATCATCGTGCTCGGTAGTGGGGTTTATCTGTGGGTGGTGCGGCGCAAGGCAGCGAAACCTGTACTCGAACAAGCTGAGGTTCAAGCATGAGGCCGCGACAGTCGAACTTCTGGAAAGTCTTCGCCACGCCTACCGTGATCGCCCTGCTCAGCGCCGCAGGGTTATTCGCCGCATTGCTGGGCGATGGCGTGTGGGACGCCTTGAGCTGGCTCGGCCTGGGCGTCCCTGCCGTGCTTGCCTTGCGCGGCCTGCTGCAACGCCGATGATCTGACGGGTTTTTTGTAGCAGCTGTCGAGACGACAGTCATATGGTGACGCCCTCCCCCGCCCGTCGCCTCAACCTGCGTTTGCGGCCAAGGAGCGTTCGGTCGCGATCGCTGAATGTAAGGACCTCATCGTCGGAACGCCGCCCGGAGCAAGCTCGCTCTCACAGGGGATATGCGTGCGTTGGTCATCTTGAGCTATTGCTTCAACGCGCTATGCTGCCCAGCACTGCCCAATACCGAGACGCTGCCATGTCCGCCCCCAGCATGACCCTGTTCCACAATTCGTTATCGCCCTTCGTTCGCAAAGTCATGGTGCTGCTGCACGAAACCGGTCAGACCGACCGCGTGGCGCTGCAAGACTGCGTGCTCACGCCGGTAAGCCCGGACCAGACCCTCAACGAAGACAACCCGCTGGGCAAGATCCCGGCCCTGCGCCTGGCCGACGGCAACGTCATCCATGACAGCCGGGTGATCCTCGATTACCTCGATCACCAACACGTCGGCAACCCGCTGATCCCTCGCGATGGCTCGGCACGCTGGCGGCGCCTTACCCTGGCCTCCCTGGCCGACGGCATCATGGATGCTTCGGTAATGGTTCGGTACGAAGTGGCCCTGCGCGCCCCGGAGAAACACTGGGACGCATGGCTCGATGGCCAGCGCGACAAGATTCGTCGCGCGCTGGCGCTGTTGGAGAAGGACGCGATTGCCGAGCTGACCAGCCATTTTGATGTGGCGGCGATCAGCGTGGCGTGTGCGTTGGGTTACCTCGACTTGCGCCATCCGGATCTGGGATGGCGCGAGGCGAATCCGCAGTTGGCGGCGTGGTATTTCGAGGTGAGTCAGCGGCCTTCGATGTTGGCGACGATGCCGAAGGTTTAGATCTTCGCTGGTTGTCAGGGCCTCTTCGCGAGCAAGCCCGCTCCCACCTTTGATCTGCTGTGTTCGAAGACTTTGTGTCCACTGGAGATCTAGTGTGGGAGCGGGCTTGCTCGCGAATGCACCACACGGAATCTAACGGAAACAACCCATGAATCAGCGTCGCCAACACCTCCCCTTCCCGCTGATCCTCGCGCAACCCCAGCGACCGGCTCATTCCACCGCTCCAATATCAAACGCCAGCGGCTTGGCCGACTTCTGCCCGATCCCGTACCAATCCAGCTTGCGGGTCAGCACCATGAACACGCCGAGCAAGCCGAACAGCAACAACGAGCCCATCAACAACGCGTAATCCTCGGCACTCAACAAGCCGTAGAGCAAGCCATACAGCGCCGCCAACCCCGCCGAAAAGCTCAAGCCGTGGCGCACGCTGCGCAGCACATGGCAGACATAGAAGCCGATCAGCAATACACAGCCGCCCGCCGATAACAGATAGGCCAGGGCAAATCCGATGTGCTCCGACAGCGACAGCAGCAACAGGTAGAAGAACGCCAGCGCCACGCCTACCAATGCATATTGCACCGGGTGCACCGCGAGGCTTTTCAGCACTTCGAAGAGGAAGAAGCCAGCGAAGGTCAGGACGATGAACAGCAACGCGTATTTGATCGCCCGATCACTCTTCAGGTACTGGTCCACCGGGTCGATGAAACTCACGCCAAAGCTGCGACCGTTGTACGCCTCACAACCACCACCGGACACGCAACTGCTCAGCGCTTCTTGCAGGTTGGTGGAGAAAAACGAGGTCTGCCAGTTAGCGGTAAAACCCTGATCGGTGACTTCACGCTGGGCCGGCAGGTAGTTGCCTATGAAGCTTGGATGCGGCCAGTTGGCGCTCAACGACACTTTGCTGGTCTTGCCCACTGGAAGGATCTGCAACTGACCGGTGCCTTGCAGCCGCAGGTCAAAACCGAAGGTCAATTCCGTCGCTTGTCTGGCATCCAGCGCCGGCAGCGTCACGTGTACACCCTCACCTAACCAGCCCACCTGAGTGCCCGGTACAAAGTCCAGACGCTGGTCGTTGAGTTCGAGTTTCAGGGCGTTTTCGATACCGCGAATGTCGCTGATGCCGACGGCCAAAAACGGCTGATCGAACTGGTAATCGGCGAAGTCTTCCTTGATGCCCAGTTGTGCCGGGACCGAGAAATGCCCGCTGATGCGGTTGTCGGCGTGGAACAGTCGCGCCTCATAAATACCTCGGGATCGCAGTTCGGTCTGTACTAGGCCGTCGAGTTCGAAGCGTTCCGGGAGGAAATACAGGCGACCGCGTTCTTCACCGACTTCCTGGTAGCGCTCGTTGGTTTTCTCGTTGAGTTTCCAGGTGCGCACCACTTTGCGATACGGCACCACCATCAGCGGTCCGCTCAGTTGTTGGCTGTAGCTGGAACTGCGGGCAATGTCTTCGAGCACACCGTCGCGCAGTTGCTGGCGGTCCTGGATGACGCCGTTGATCATCAGCAACGGGATGAGCAATAACAGAATAAGAAGGGCAATGGCCCCGAGTTTTATGGTCAGGCTGCGGTTCATGGGACTCTCCCTGTTTGGATGGGCAGAGTCTGGAATGGGTGTGTGGGGGATTTATGGGGGGAATATGGAGATTATGTGGAGACTGGGCCGGCCCCATCGAGCAAGCTCGCTCCCACATGGGTTCTACCGTGAATACAAAACCTGAGCCCCCCCACAGATCAACTGTGGGAGCGGGCTTGCTCGCGAAGGCCGCAACTCGGTCCTAAGCCAGGCGCAACCTGACTTCAACACCACCCTCGACATTGCCAATGCTCAACGACCCGCCATGCAACTTGACCACCTCTTCCACGAAGTTAAGCCCCAGCCCGGTGCTCTTGCGCCCACTGTCCGGACGCGGCAGCGAATAAAAACGCTCACTTAAACGCGGCAACGCATAGTCCGGAATCGCTTCGGCCTGGTTGAACAGTCTGAACTCGATCTGCTCCCCGACACGCTCGGCGCTGAATCGCAGCACACCCTTGGCAGGTGTGAAATCCAAAGCATTCTCCAGCAGATTCCCCACTGCCTGACGCAACAGAAACGGCTCGCCATGCAGATTCATGTCTGGTGCAATCCGCTGTTCCACGCGCAACTTTTTTCCTTCGATCCGCGCGGCCTGGGCGTTCAGCAACTCATTCACCAGACCTGCCAACGGCACCGCCACCCGCTCTTCCAGCCCTTGGCGCTGTTCAACCTGGGCGAGGTTCAGCAACCGTTCAATCAACTGCTGCATCCGCACACTTTCGCTGTCGATGTTGCTGACGAAACGTTGTTGCTGAGCCAACGGCATTTCACCTTGCAGCAACTCCGCCGCACCACGAATCGCCGCCAGTGGGCTTTTCAATTCATGGGTCAGGGTGTGCACATAACGCTCGACGTAGGCTTTGCCTTCCAGCTGCGTTCGCATCTGTTCCACCGCCGTCGCCAGTTGCTCCAGCTCCCCGCCACGATAATGCGGCACCTCGACGCGCCGGCCTTCACTCACCGCCTGCGCATAAGCCGTCAACCGCCGTAGCGCCGCGCTCAACCACCACGACAACAACGCGCCGAACAGCAGACCCAAGCCGATCAGCCCCGCGCCATAGGCGAGCAATCGACGTTCGGTGCGATCAACGTAAGGCTGCAACGAACTGTTGGGCTTGGCCACGGTGACCACGCCGATAATTTGGCCGTTGTCGCGAATCGGCGCGCCGACGTGCATCACTGAGGAGCTCGCATCGTTCGGATCGCTGCGGGTGGAACGCGCGCCGTATTCACCGCGCAACGTCAGGTAGACGTCGTTCCAGCGCGAGTAATCCTGCCCCACCGCTGCGCCACTGGAGTCCAGCGCCACGGTGCCTTTGGCGTCGGTGACGTAGATGCGGTGGTTGACCTGGTTCTTCGGCAAGCCCCAGATACTCGCCTTTGGCTGCCGCTCGCCGTAAGCCTTGAGCAGTTCGGGCCAGCGGTTCTGGTTGAGGGTGCCGGCCTTGAAGTCGTCGCGCAGGATCTCGGCCATCAGGTTGGCGGTGTCGACCAGAGTTTCTTCAGTGGACTGACGCACCCCAGGGCGGATTTCTTCCATCACGGTGTTGAGCACGAAGTAACCGGTCAGGCCGATGAACAGCACGTAGACCAGGAAGATCCGGATCCCCAACGGCATCAGTTGTGCCCCGGGCTGTAGCTGTAGCCGAGGCCGCGATGGGTCTGGATTGGCTCGGCGTCGGCCTTCACCAGACGCAATTTGGCGCGCACGCTTTTGATGTGGCTGTCGATGCTGCGCTCGTAACCGGCATCGGCGGCGACACCCAGCGCATCAAGCAACTGCTCGCGACTGAAGACCCGTTCGGGTTGTTCCAGCAGACATTGCAGCAGACGGAATTCGTGCCGCGTGAGGCTCAATGGCTGATTGCGGTAGCTGATCTGCACGCGTTCGCTGTCGATCCGAAACAACGTCGATGAGACTTCGGCCACCGGTCGCGGCGCCATGCGCTTGAGAATCGCCCGGACCCGCGCCGCGACTTCCCGCGGGCTGAACGGCTTGACCACGTAGTCGTCGGCGCCGATTTCCAGGCCCACCACGCGGTCGATTTCCGCATCACGGGCGCTGAGGAAGATCACCGGCACTTCACTGAAACGCCGCAGCTGCTTGCAGGTCTCAAAGCCGCTGATGTCCGGCAGGCCAATGTCGAGAATGATCAGGTCGGCCGGGGTCTGGCGCTGGTGCTCCAGCGCCGCCGCGCCGAGGCTCAACCAAGTGGTGGTGAACCCCTCGCCCTGCAACGCGAATATCAGGGTGTCGGCAATCGCCGCTTCGTCTTCGACTATCAGGATATGAGGCATGGCGTCCGAGCCCGGCAGTTAAGTGGGCGAACGGTGCCCCAAGCCTCACATTCCGTCAATCAGCAGTCGGGTTTGTCGGCCGTGAAACGCCGCGCCGGGTTTACCGCCGCGTTGAATTCACGCAAGGCCTTGGCACCGATCAACAACGGGTAATTGAAGCTGCTGCGGTCGGTGAGGTTGACCTCCACGGTGCGCTTGACGTTGCCCAGGCACAGTTCCAGATCGACCACCGGACGCTTGGTGGGCTCGATGGCCTCCTTGTCATCCTCGTCTTCTTCGGAGCGGGTCTTGATCTTGCTGATCCGCGCGACCTTGTGCTCGTAGACCTTGTTGCTCGCATCTTTGGTGGCGAGGCGGAAACGCACCCACTCGTCGCCGTCACGGGTGAAAGTTTCGATGTCCTTGGCCGACAGCGACGCCGTCAGGGCGCCGGTGTCCATTTTGGCTTTAAGGACTTCGCCGCCGATTTCCGGCAGCGCAATGTATTCGTAACGCCCGTACAGCGTCGGCTCAGCGGCCAGGACCGGCAGGGCCACGAGGGAAAGCAGTGCAAGGAGGGATTTCACGTAATGGGCATCCATAAGGAGTGGGCAGCGAGATTTTAGACCGTCAGTGAGCAATTCGTTCGTTCTTGAAATCTTTCGCGAGCAGGCTCGCTCCCACAGGGATCTCTGTCGTTCACAGATAATAGGTTCAACACACAAATCCTGTAGGTGCGAGCCTGCTCGCGATGGGGCCGGCATGATCACGGCAGGACCAGCATACCCACGCGAAGGTGAAACATTCGTCACCGCCGATTTGGCCTGTCGCCCGAAGCTGCTTATCATTGCGCGCCCAAATGCTTTCAAGAGTTACTTATGCGCCGCCTGCTCACCGGCTGTTTCGTTACCCTGCTGCTGTTGCTCAACACCTTGGTCCTGTTCGGGCCGCTGATGGTGTTTGCCCTGCTCAAACTGATCCTGCCCGGACGCTTTCGCGACTACGACTCGTGGGTGGTGATGTGGATCGCCGAAACCTGGGCCGAAATCGACAAGCTGATTTTCCGGTTGTGCATCCCCACCCAATGGGACATCCGTGGCGGCGATGACTTGCGCCGCGACACGGCGTACCTGGTGATCAGCAACCATCAATCCTGGGTCGATATCCCGGCGCTGATCCAGACACTCAACCGCCGTACACCGTTCTTCAAGTTCTTCCTCAAGAAAGAACTGATCTGGGTACCGTTTCTGGGCCTGGCATGGTGGGCCTTGGACTATCCGTTCATGAAGCGCTACACCAAGGCATTCCTGGCGAAACACCCTGAGTTGGCCGGGAAGGATCTGGACATCACCAAAGCGGCGTGCGAGCTGTACAAGCGTCAGCCGGTGACCGTGGTCAATTACCTGGAAGGCACCCGATACACCGCGGCGAAAAGCGCTCAGCAGCAGTCACCGTTCACTCACCTGCTCAAGCCCAAGGCCGGCGGCGTGGCGTTTGTATTGGCGGCAATGGGCGAACAGCTGGACGCCGTGCTCGATGTGACGGTGGTGTATCCGCAGCAGAAGATTCCGGGGTTTTGGGACTTGATCAGCGGCAACGTGCCGAAGGTTATTATCGATATCAAGACCCGCGAACTCGACCCGGCGCTGTGGCAAGGCGATTACGAAAACGATCCGGTGTTTCGCGAAACGATCCAGAACTGGGTCAACCAGCTCTGGATCGAGAAGGATCAACGCATCGACGCTTTACGCGCCGGGTATCGCTAGATCAACTACCGGTGCCGGCGCCCCAGATCCCGCCCAGGCTTTCCAGCAGCGAACCGCCAACGCCCTGCTGACCGAGGTACTGCAGAAGCACCGGGGCAAACTGGCCGATCATGCCGCTGTCCATCCCCAATGCGCTGAAAGCATTGTTCAGATCGTTAGTGTTCTTTACGGCGCCCAACGCGTTTTCCAGACCGGCCGATTTACCGGACGATCCGAGCAATCCAGCGAGGGCACCCAGTTGACCGCCGCCGGACAGCTTGTCGATACCCGGTACGCTTTTCGCCAATTCCGAATAGTCAGTCGAGCTCAACTGATTCTTGGCCAGCCCCAACATCGCCGCAGTGCCACCGACGGCTTGCTCGGGTTTTACATTCAACTGCGACGTCAGGGCGCCGAGCAGACCGGCAGTTTCCTGCGTCGGTGCGGCGGCAGTGGCTGCGTTACCGCCCTGCATGCTCGAGGCCGCTTTGGTCACATCTTCCAGGCTGAAACCGGCGAAGACCGGGCTGGCCGCGAGGGTCATCAGCGAAGCCAGTGCAAAACCGCGTGAAATCTTCATCCAGACATCCTCTTGCGCCATGAAAACCGCCCGTGAGCGGACGGGAAAACTGCCGGTTTGACCGGGGTTTGGGGGCGTCGTTCCTTATAGCCGTAGGCATTTTTACCACCGAATCGAAGTACATGTGCGCTATTAAAAATATTCTCATTACATCGAACTTATCTAAATACCTGTCAGATCTGACAGTTGCGACTCATCCGCAGCGCAACTTAAGCTTAATTCGTGACAACGGTAACTGGGTATTGGCCGCTACATAGCCGCTAACACCTCCTCGTTTCGAACACGTAGGAAGCATTAATATATCGAACAGACAAATAGGCACGGTTAAATGGTTCAGTGATACAGAGGGCTTTGGATTCATCACACCAAAAGACGGAGGCGATGATCTTTTCGTACATTTCAAAGCGATAGAATCAGGCGGTTACAACAGTTTCAATGAGGGACAAACCGTAAGTTTTGTTGCGGAAAAGGGGAGAACGGGAATGCAGGCTGTGCAGGTACGCGCTGAGTAAATACTCTATCAACTCCGTTTCGGCTCATTTCTATCGTTCCACTTCATTCGCAAACATGGACGCGGCGATCCAATGATCGCCGCGCATTGCTATTAGCCCAAGCACAGTTATTCAAATATCCTCTAAAAAACAAATAATGAAATAAAAAACGATCTAAAGAACTGTCAGATCTGACAGTTGGCGACAGATTTATATCTCCAAAGCATTAGCACTCCAACCATGTAACGGAGTACAACCCAATGTTTAAGAAACTAGCTTTCGGCGTTCTTACCACCTTGGCTCTGACGAGCACTGCCTATGCTGATACCTGCCCGTCCGCCGCGTCGTTTTATAAAGAAAATGGCGAATTCAAAGTGGCGGGACCGAATGGCCTGCTGACAGTTGACGTTGATCCAACCAGTGTTAGTGGAGATGATATTAAAAAACTGATATTTAGCGGCGCGCGTCTCAAAGACAAGGACAACAGCAATGCTAGAGTCGTCTGCCAATATTTAAGTACTCTATCTAAGGCAGATACAAGCGCATCGCTAGTCTTGGCAACAGGCAAGCCCACCCAACCTGATGGTGGTAACTGGAAGGGCGATGACTGTGATCCCAAGGCCGGAGACCAAGTGCGCATTCAAATAACATCTGAATGCCCTGATGTTCAATGAAAAAAGGCAACCCCAAAGGGTTGCCTTTTTTTCACCAGTGATTTTTACGCCGCACTAAACAACTTATGCGGATCAATTACAAACTTCTTCGGCACGCCCGCATCGAACTCGCCATAACCACGTGGCGCGTCATCCAGGCTGATGACTTCCACACCGACGATGTCGGCAATGTGGATACGGTCCCACATGATCGCCTGCATCAGCTGGCGGTTGTACTTCATCACTGGCGTCTGGCCGGTGTGGAAGCTGTGGGATTTGGCCCAGCCCAGACCGAAGCGGATGCTCAAGCTGCCCATTTTTGCGGCGGCATCGACTGCACCTGGATCTTCCGTCACGTACAGGCCCGGGATACCGATCTTGCCGGCCACCCGAACCACGCCCATCAGTGAGTTGAGCACAGTGGCCGGAGCCTCGTGTTTCACGCCGTCATGGCCGTGACCGCGCGCTTCGAAGCCTACGGCGTCGACGGCGCAATCCACTTCAGGCTCGCCCAGCAGTGCAGCGATCTGTTCGTGCAGCGGGGTATCCAGGGACAGGTCGGCGATTTCGAAACCCTGAGCCTTGGCGTGCGCCAGGCGGATGGTGTTGACGTCACCGATGATCACCACTGCCGCGCCCAACAGGCGAGCGGAAGCGGCAGCCGCCAGACCGACCGGGCCGGCACCGGCGATGTAGACGGTGCTGCCTGGACCAACGCCGGCCGTCACTGCGCCGTGGTAACCGGTCGGCAGGATGTCGGAGAGGCAGGTCAGGTCACGGATTTTTTCCATGGCCTTATCACGGTCAGGGAGTTTCAGCAGGTTGAAGTCGGCGTACGGCACCATCGCGTATTCAGCCTGGCCGCCGGTCCAGTCGCCCATGTCGACGTAACCGTAAGCACCGCCGGGACGCGCCGGGTTAACGCTCAGGCACACACCGGTGTGCATTTCCTTGCAGGAACGGCAGCGCCCGCAAGCCACGTTGAACGGTACGGAAACCAGGTCGCCGATTTGCAGGTTTTCGACGTCGCTGCCCTTCTCGATCACTTCACCGGTAATTTCGTGACCCAGTACCAGGCCGGTCTGGGCGGTGGTACGACCGCGCACCATGTGCTGGTCCGAACCACAGATGTTGGTGGAAACCACGCGCAGGATGACAGCATGGTTAATCTTCCTGCCGCGCGGGTCCTGCATTTTGGGATAGTCGATTTTCTGTATTTCGACCTTGCCATTGCCGAGATACACCACACCACGATTGCCAGACATGCTTTCACCTCGCTGTTGTTTTTATGTAGCGGTCGCGTCGCCAGACAGCGGCGGCGCGTTGATTGCTCGGGTTATTGCCTGTGTCTTTTTGCGTTGTTTGTCAGGGCCTCTTCGCGAGCAAGCCCGCTCCCACATTGGTTTTGAGGTGTAACCGGGATTTGTGTACGGCACAATTTCCTATGTGGGAGCGGGCTTGCTCGCGAAAGCGATCTAAAGAACGACTGTTCTGTTCGCGTTCAAAAACACTCGTCTTTCAATGTGATAACCAACAGCCCGTGCCAGCGTCAGCCCTTCAATATCCCGCCCCTTGGCGATCAGGTCTTCGGGGTAATGACTGTGGTCCACGGCCTCGACACCCTGGGCGATGATTGGGCCTTCGTCCAGGTCGTTATTGATGTAATGCGCCGTCGCGCCGACCAGTTTCACGCCCTTGTTGTAGGCTTGATGATAGGGCTTGGCGCCCTTGAAACCCGGCAGCAGGGAGTGATGGATGTTGATCGCCTTGCCGTCGAGTTTGCGGCACAGCTCTGGCGACAGGACTTGCATGTAACGGGCAAGGATCACCAGTTCGGCGCCGGACTCTTCAATCACCTGCCAGACCTGACGCTCCTGCGACGGTTTGTCGTTCGGGTCCAGCGGGAAGTGGTAGTACGGAATCTGGTGCCATTCCGCCAACGGCTTGAGGTCCGGGTGGTTGGAAACCACGGCGGCCACATCCATGGACAACTGGCCGATGCGCTGGCGGTAGAGCAAATCGTTGAGGCAGTGATCGGCTTTGGAAACCATGATCACCACTTTTGGCCGGTAATTCGGCGGGGTCAGTTCGAAGATCATGCCGAAGGCTTGGCCACGCTCTCCCAGGCCTGCGCGGAAGGCTTGTTCGTCGAAGCCATCAGGCTGACGGAATTCCACACGAATGAAGAAACGGCCCGAGAGCCGGTCATCGAAGGAATGGTGCTCGGTGACGTAGCAGCCCTGCTCGAACAAAAAGCGGGTCACCGCGTCCACGGTGCCGAGAACGCTTGGGCAGTCGGCGGTCAGAATCCATGTGTCTGGGGCGCGGCTCATAGTCGTGTTTCTCCTCTGATCGTTCCCACGCTCTGCGTGGGAATGCCGCCATGGACGCTCTGCGTCCGCCTTTATGTGACGCGGAGCGTCACGGGATGCATTCCCACGCGGAGCGTGGGAACGATCATTACGCCTGAACGCTTAGGCCGTATTCGGCAGAAGCATCCTGCAACCACAACCACCAATAATCCGAGAAGCTGCGGCGAATCAGCAGTTCCCAGGTGTCTTCGGCGGTATGGCGGATCACCAGTTGCGACTTGGCAAACACGGTGCCCACGGCCTTGCCCACCGGGAAGCTGTTGGGGTGCACGTCGTAGCTGGTGGACTTCATCAGCACCTGGCGCACGTTCGGGCCGCTCAGTTCGAGGATCTGCTGGCCGCCGCTGACGTTGGTGATCGCGATGTGCAGATCGCCCAGCGCTTCACGCAGCTTTTGCTCGGCGGCGAATTCTTCACCGGTCGGCACGATCAGCAGCCATTCATCCGGCCCCATCCATTGCAGGCTGGTTTCGCCTTTGACGACGACGGTCAGCGCACCCGGCAATTCGATGCCGAGGGCCTTGTGCACGCCAGCGGCGAAGGCGGCATCGTGGCCATCGCCACGAATGGTCAGGTGGCCGAGGAGTTTTTTCTCACGCACGATCACGCCGGCGCTTTTTCGGCCCTTGCCCACCAGGCTGGCGAGGTCGGCATGATGCAGCGACGACTCGGCCTTGGCCCCAGTGGTTGGGCGTTGTTGGTAAACATTGGCTGTGGTCATAAAGCACCTGTCCTGAATTCTGTTGGTTCCGGCCCTTGTGGTGGCCGGGCTGACGCTTTCGCGAGCAAGCCCGCTCCCACATTCGACCGCGTTCCCCTGTGGGAGCGGGCTTGCTCGCGAATCGCTCAGACGACTCGGTGCAACTGCCCGCCCAGAGGGCCCGAGGCCACTAGATGTTCTGGCGATCACCCTTTGGATCGAAGAACACCGAAGAAACGATTTCCGCCTCGATCACGCTGCCATCCGCCAGCGGTGCGAACACACGCTCACCGATGCGCTTCAAACCACCCTTCACCACGCCCATGGCAAACGAATAGCCGAGGGAGTTGTGCAGGTAGCTGGAGGTGACGTGACCGACCATCGTCATCGGGATCGTCTGCTTGGTGTTGAACACCAATTGCGCGCCTTCCGGCAGCCATTTGGTCGGATCGATCGGCTTCAAGCCGACCAACTGTTTGCGCTGATCACGCACGCAGTCTTCACGGTTCATGCCACGCTGGCCGATCCATGAGAAAGGTTTAGTGCGACCGACGCACCAGCCCATGTTCAGGTCGTCCGGAGTCATCGAGCTGTCAGTGTCCTGACCGACGATGATGAAGCCCTTCTCGGCCCGCAGAACGTGCATGGTTTCAGTGCCATATGGCGTCAGGTTGTACTGCTTGCCAGCATCAACAATTTTTTCCAGCACGCCCATCGCATAGTCGGCTTGCACGTTGACTTCGTACGACAGCTCACCGGTAAACGAAATCCGGAACACCCGCGCCGGCACACCGCCAACCAGACCTTCTTTCCAGGTCATGAACGGGAACGCTTCGTTGGTCAGATCGATGTCGGTGACTGCGCTGAGCAGCTTGCGGCTGTTCGGCCCGGACAAGGTCATGGTTGCCCAGTGATCCGTCACGGAAGTGAAGTACACCTTCAGGTCTGGCCATTCGGTCTGGGAGTAGATTTCCAGCCATTGCAGCACGCGTGCCGCGCCGCCCGTGGTGGTGGTCATCACGAAGTGGTTGTCGGCGAGGCAGGCGGTGACGCCGTCATCGAAGACCATGCCGTCTTCTTTGCACATCAGGCCGTAGCGGGCCTTGCCCACGTCAAGCTTGGTCCAGGCGTTGGTGTAGATGCGGTTGAGGAACTCACGCGCATCCGGGCCTTGAATGTCGATCTTGCCCAGGGTCGAAGCGTCCAGCAGGCCGACGCTGTCGCGCACGGCTTTGCATTCGCGTTTCACGGCGGTATGCAGGTCTTCACCGGTTTTCGGGAAGTACCAAGGACGTTTCCACTGACCGACGTCTTCGAACTCGGCGCCGTTCTTCACGTGCCAGTGATGCAGCGCGGTGAAACGAACCGGCTCGAAGATGTGCCCACAGTGACGGCCGGCCACGGCGCCGAAGGTCACCGGCGTGTAGTTCGGACGGAACATGGTGGTGCCCATCTGCGGGATGGTCACGTTCAGCGAACGGGCGGCGATGGCCAGGCCGTTGACGTTGCCGAGTTTGCCCTGGTCAGTACCAAAGCCCAGTGCGGTGTAGCGTTTGACGTGTTCGACCGACTCGAAGCCTTCGCGGGTCGCCAGTTCGATGCCGGCCGCAGTGACGTCGTTCTGCAGATCAACGAATTGCTTCGGTCCGCGTGTCGTGCCTTTTTCGTGCGGCACCTGGAACAGCGCCAGAGTCGGTTCTTCCAAACGGCTCAGGGCTTTCGGCAAAGTGCCTTCGACCCCGCTGAAACCGGCTTCGCTGGCCGCGCGAGCGCCGCCTTCAAAACCATCGGCCAGGGAATCGCCGAGACCGTAGACGCCATTGATGCCGCCGACGCACACGCGTTTCTGCGGTGCTTCGCCCGGTACGAAACCGAGGATGTCTTCACGCCAGATCGGCTTGCCGCCCAAGTGCGAAGCCAGGTGAACCACCGGGCTGTAACCGCCGGAGCTGGCAACCAGGTCGCATTCAAGCCACTCACCAGGACTGGTCACGGTGTGCGCTTTTACATCAATCGCGGCAACGCGAGCGGCGGTCACGTGCTTGCTGCCACGTGCCTCGATCACAGCGCTACCGGTCAGGATGCGGATGCCTTTGGCGCGCGCTTCTTCAACCAGCGCACCGCGCGGGTTGCTGCGGGCATCGGCGATGGCCACGACTTGCAGGCTGGCGTCGAGCCAATCCAGAGCAACGCGGTAGGCGTGATCGTTGTTGGTGCTCAGGACAAGCTTCTTGCCTGGTGCCACGCCGTAGCGACGCACGTAAGTCGAGACAGCGCCGGCGAGCATGTTGCCCGGCACGTCGTTGTTGCCGTAAACCAGTGGACGCTCGTGAGCGCCGGTCGCCAGCACCACACGCTTGGCGCGAACACGGTGGATGCGCTGACGCACCTGGCCAATCGGGGCGCGGTCGCCGAGGTGATCGGTGAGGCGCTCGTGAATGGTCAGGAAGTTATGGTCGTGGTAGCCGTTAACCGTGGCGCGCGGCAACAGCAGCACGTCCGGGGTGTCTTTGAGTTCGGCGATGACGCTGGCGACCCATTCGGTAGCAGGCTTGCCGTCGAGGCTTTCGCGGGAGTCGAGCAGGCTGCCGCCAAACTCTTCCTGTTCATCGGCGAGGATTACGCGAGCACCGCTGCGCGCTGCTGCCAGTGCAGCAGCAAGGCCAGCCGGGCCACCGCCGACGATCAGCACGTCGCAGTGCTGGTTCATGTAGTCGTAGGTGTCCGGATCGTTCTCGGTCGGCGAACGGCCAAGACCGGCTGCCTTACGAATGTACTTCTCGTAAGTCATCCAGAACGATTGCGGGTACATGAAGGTTTTGTAGTAGAAGCCCGGCGGCATCAGCTTGCCGCCGACCTTGCCGAGAATCCCCATCATGTCGTTGTTCACGCTCGGCCAGCCGTTGGTGCTGGTGGCGACCAAACCTTGATACAGCGCTTGTTGTGTGGCGCGTACGTTCGGGATCTGCGTGGCTTCGGTCGCGCCGATCTGCAGCACGGCGTTCGGCTCTTCAGCACCGGCGGCAAAGATGCCGCGCGGGCGGGAATACTTGAAGCTGCGACCGATGATATCGACACCGTTGGCCAGCAAGGCGGCGGCCAGAGAATCGCCTTCAAAGCCTTTGTAGGTCTGGCCGTTGAAGGTGAAGCTCAGCACTTTGTTGCGGTCGATCCGTCCGCCGTTGGACAGGCGATTGATCTGGCTCATACCTTCTCTCCCAGAGCCGTCGTGGCCGCTTTCGGGCTATCGGTCTTGTCGGTGAACTGCGGCTTGGCGCCGATCTTGTAGGTTTCGAGAATCTCGTAGGTCACGGTGTCACGAGTGGCGTTGAAGTACTGACGGCAACCGGCGACGTGATCCCACAGCTCGTGGTGCAGACCACGAGGGTTATCGCGGAAGAACATGTAGTCACCCCACTCCTCGTCGGTGCAGTTGGTCGGATCCAGTGGACGCGGGATGTGCGCCTGGCCGGATGCGTGGAATTCCTCTTCGGAGCGCAGTTCGCCGCAGTGAGGACAGAAGATATGCAACATGGGGATTTCTCCTGTTAGTGGGCAACCGCAGCAGCGCCGTGTTCGTCGATCAACGCACCGTTGTGGAAACGGTCGATGGAGAAAGGTGCAGCCAATGGGTGCATTTCACCCTTGGCCAGACTCGCGGCAAACACGTTGCCCGAGCCAGGTGTTGCCTTGAAGCCGCCGGTGCCCCAACCGCAGTTGAAGAACATGTTCGGCACAGGTGTTTTCGAAATGATCGGGCATGCATCCGGCGTGGTGTCGACGATGCCGCCCCACTGACGGTTCATGCGTACGCGGGACAAGACCGGGAACATCTCGACGATGGCCTGAACGGTGTGCTCGATCACCGGGTACGAACCACGCTGGCCGTAGCCGTTGTAGCCGTCGATACCGGCGCCGATCACCAGGTCGCCCTTGTCGGACTGGCTGATGTAACCGTGTACGGCGTTGGACATGATCACGCTGTCGATAATCGGTTTGATCGGCTCGGACACCAGCGCTTGCAGCGGATGGGATTCGATCGGCAGACGGAAACCGGCGAGTTTGGCCATGTGCCCGGAGTTACCGGCGGTCACGACACCGACGCGTTTGGCGCCGATGAAGCCTTTGTTGGTTTCCACGCCGATGCACACGCCGTTTTCCTTGCGGAAACCGATCACTTCGGTCTGTTGAATCAGGTCCACGCCCAAGGCGTCGGCGGCACGGGCAAAGCCCCACGCCACGGCATCGTGACGGGCCACGCCGCCGCGACGCTGGACGGTTGCGCCCATCACCGGGTAGCGCGTGTTCTTCGAGCAGTCGAGGTACGGAATCTCGTCGGCCACTTGTTTGGCGTCGAGCAGTTCACCGTCCACACCGTTGAGGCGGTTGGCGCTGACCCGACGCTCGGAATCACGAATGTCCTGCAGGGTGTGGCACAGGTTGTAAACGCCGCGCTGGGAGAACATCACGTTGTAGTTCAGGTCCTGGGACAGGCCTTCCCACAATTTCATCGCGTGTTCGTACAGGTGCGCCGACTCGTCCCACAGGTAGTTGGAGCGAACGATGGTGGTGTTGCGCGCGGTGTTACCGCCGCCCAGCCAGCCTTTCTCGACCACGGCCACGTTGGTGATGCCGTGCTCTTTGGCCAGGTAGTAGGCGGTCGCCAGACCATGCCCGCCACCGCCGACGATGACCACGTCATAGACCTTTTTAGGGGTCGGCGTGCGCCACATTTTCTGCCAGTTTTCGTGATGGCTGAGGGAGTGTTTGAAGAGGCCGAAGCCCGAGTAGCGTTGCATAGTCATTTACTCCAAAACCGCGCTCAGCGATAAACCGGGAAGTCCGCGCACAGGGCCGAAACTTGCTGCGCGACATTGGCCTCGACATCGGCGTCGCCGAGGTTGTCGAGGATGTCGCAGATCCAGCCGGCCAGCGTGACGCACTGGGTAACCTTGAAGCCGCGAGTGGTCACCGCCGGGGTGCCGATGCGCAGACCAGAGGTGACGAACGGCGACTGTGGATCGTTCGGCACAGCGTTCTTGTTCACGGTGATGTGGGCGCGACCGAGTGCTGCATCCGCCTCTTTGCCGGTGAGGCCCTGACGAATCAGGCTGACCAGGAACAGGTGGTTATCGGTGCCGCCGGACACTACATCGTAGCCGCGTTTTATAAAGATGCTGGCCATGGCCTGGGCGTTGTCGATCACTTGTTGCTGATAGGCCTTGAAACCAGGCTCCAACGCTTCCTTGAAGCACACCGCCTTACCGGCGATCACGTGCATCAGCGGGCCGCCCTGACCACCGGGGAATACGGCAGCGTTGAATTTCTTTTCCAGCTCTTCATTGGCCTTGGCCAGGATCAGACCGCCACGAGGACCGCGCAGGGTTTTGTGAGTAGTGGTAGTGACCACATCAGCGTACGGCAGCGGGTTCGGGTACAGCCCGGCAGCGACCAGACCGGCCACGTGAGCCATGTCGACAAAGAGATAAGCGCCGACTTTGTCAGCGATCTGACGGAAGCGCGGGAAGTCCAGGGTCTTGGAGTAAGCGGAGAACCCGGCGATGATCATTTTCGGCTTGTGCTCGACCGCCATGCGCTCGACTTCGTCGTAATCGATCAGGCCGGTGACGGTGTCGATGCCGTACTGCACAGCGTTATAGAGCTTGCCGGAGAAGCTGACCTTGGCGCCGTGGGTCAAGTGACCGCCGTGGGCCAGGCTCATGCCCAACACGGTGTCGCCCGCCTGCAGCAGCGCAAGGAATACCGCGGCGTTGGCCTGGCTGCCGGAGTGCGGCTGCACGTTGGCGTAATCGGCGCCGAACAGCTGCTTGGCGCGTTCGATGGCCAGCGCTTCAACCTTGTCGACGTGCTCGCAGCCGCCGTAGTAGCGCTTGCCCGGATAGCCTTCGGCGTATTTGTTGGTCAGGCCGCTGCCTTGCGCTTCCATGACGCGTTTGCTGGTGTAGTTTTCGGACGCGATCAGCTCGATGTGATCTTCCTGGCGTTGCTCCTCGGCATTCATCGCCGCCAGCAGTGCATCGTCGTAACCCTGGATCTGGTCTTGCTTGCTGAACATCGCGTCTCTCCCAGCGGCGGCGGTGCGCCATTCGTCTCGGTGAGGCACGTACCTTTCGGCAGTGCCCTTTGGATGCGATGGTATGACCGGCGCAGACAGGTCAAATGCCTATGGACGCCACGCAAAGGTGCGTTTACGACATGGGCTGAAATGGCTGTTCAGACACAGCCCTCTAATCAGCGAAGAACCCTGTGGGAGCGGGCTTGCTCGCGAATGCAGTGTGCCAGTCGACAACAATGCTGAATGACACACTGCATTCGCGAGCAAGCCCGCTCCCACAGGGTTATGCGAGAACTTCGCGCAAGACCAGCAGCAGCAGGAAATGCGCGGGATAGAGCGCGTACGCCCAGCGACGCATCGGTGGTGGCGGTTTCAGTCGGCCGGCATGTCGCAACAGCAGCAAGCCAACCATTGGCGCCATCAGACAAGTGGCGATGCCGAAGATGGCTGCACTGTTGCCAAACCGGGCGGAGTAATACAGCACCTCCCATTGGTTGGCGGCCAGACAGACCAGTCCGGGCAGCAGACTGAAGTACCAGGGCCGCTTGATCACCAGCAACATCACCAGCGGTAACAATACGCCGAAGAAACCGAACATCAGTCGCTCCGGGAACAGCGCCGCCAGCGTTAGGGCGCCGACCGCGAGTAGTCGCGATTGCAGCGTTTCCTGCTGCCAGCCACGCGCTACCAATAGCCCCAGCGCCAACGAGGGCAGCACGTTCAAGGTGTTGGGATCAGGAATGTACATCCGGTAGGGAATTTCGCTGATGGTGCTAAACAGCAGCAACCAGCCCAGATAACGCCCCTGGCCGTCGGTCGTCACCGCGCGGGGCCGCGCCAGGTTTGCGGCCATCGCCAGACAGAACCACGGAAAGGCCAGCCTGCCCGGAACATACAGAATATCGACGGAATAACCGACATATCGCAGGTGATCGAGCACCATACTCAACAGCGCCAGCCACTTGAGCAGGTCCAGTGCCCCATCCCTTTGCGTCATGTGCATAATTGCCCGGCGTCTTTGTATTTTTCTGACAGCATCATCGCGTGTGCTCTCCTGACGATCTTGGGTAAAGTGCGCACCATCATTGACCACGAATGCTCTTCACCATAAGAGTTTCGACCACGGAAGCCGGCCATGACCGATAAGAGCCAACAATTCGCCAGCGACAACTATTCCGGTATCTGCCCTGAAGCCTGGGCTGCCATGGAACAGGCCAACCACGGCCACCAACGCGCCTATGGCGACGACGAGTGGACCGCACGCGCGTCCGACGATTTCCGCAAACTGTTCGAAACCGACTGCGAAGTATTCTTCGCCTTCAACGGCACCGCGGCCAACTCCTTGGCCCTGTCGTCGCTGTGCCAGAGTTACCACAGCGTGATCTGCTCGGAAACCGCTCACGTCGAAACCGACGAATGCGGCGCACCGGAATTCTTTTCCAACGGTTCCAAGCTGCTCGTCGCCCGCACTGAAAACGGCAAGCTGACCCCGGAATCGATCCGCGAAATCGCGCTCAAGCGCCAGGACATCCACTACCCGAAACCGCGCGTAGTCACCCTGACCCAGGCCACCGAAGTCGGCAGCGTCTACACCCCGGAAGAAATCCGCGCCATCAGCGCCACGTGCAAAGAGCTGGGCCTGAACCTGCACATGGACGGCGCGCGGTTTTCCAATGCTTGTGCATTCCTCGGCTGCTCGCCAGCGGACCTGACCTGGAAGGCCGGTGTCGACGTGTTGTGCTTCGGCGGCACCAAAAACGGCATGGCCGTCGGGGAAGCGATTCTGTTCTTCAACCACGCACTCGCCGAAGACTTCGACTACCGCTGCAAACAGGCCGGGCAACTGGCCTCGAAGATGCGTTTCCTCTCGGCACCCTGGGTCGGGATTCTGGAAAACGACGCCTGGCTCAAATACGCCAAACACGCCAACCACTGCGCGCAGTTGCTGGCGGAACTGGTGAGCGATATTCCAGGCGTGGAACTGATGTTCCCAGTGCAGGCCAACGGCGTGTTCCTACAACTCTCGGAACCGGCGATCGCCGCACTGACGGCCAAGGGCTGGCGCTTCTACACCTTCATCGGCAACGGCGGCGCACGCTTCATGTGCTCGTGGGACACCGAAGAAGAACGCGTACGGGAACTGGCGGCGGATATTCGCGAAGTCATGTCCCGCTGACCTCCGACATGATCGTTCCCATGCTCCGCGTGGGAATGCCTCCAGGGACGCTCCGCGTTCCAGCTTCACCACCGGCGCAATGCCGAGCGCCGTTGTGACGCAGAGCGTCACGGGCTGCATTCCCACGCAGAGCGTGGGAACGATCTTTATCCTGCCCTTGGTGCTGATCATTCCTACGCTTCACTCGGAAGCTACCGTCTAGCCACCCTGCAACAAACCCCGCAACCTGATCGTTCCCACGCTCCGCTTGGGAATGCAGCCCGGGACGCTCCGCGTTCCATCCCGCCGCACTACAAGATTCAAGGACGAATCCCATGGGTCGAAGCCGCTACACCATCACCGAACCCGACAAACCCCACTTCCTCACCTGCACCCTCATGGAATGGCTCCCGCTGTTCATCCGCCCTTACATCGTCGATCACCTGCTAAATTGCTGGCGCTATCAGCAAATCCATCAAGATCTAAAGCTGTATGGCTATGTCGTCCTGGAGAACCATCTCCACTTCGTTGCCGAGGCTCCAGACCTAAGCAAATGCCTCAGCCAATTCAAATCCTTCACCGCCCGACAAATCCTCGACGACCTGCAAAGCAAAGGCGCCGAACGCGCGTTGCAGCGTCTGCGTTTCAGCAAACGCGCGCACAAGCAGGACCGGGTGTATCAGCTATGGCAGGAAGGTTCGCATGCGGAAATGGTGTACAGCGAAGCGGTGATGCGCCAGAAGCTGGATTACATCCACTACAACCCCGTAAAACGCGGTTATGTGGATTTGCCGGAGCACTGGAGGTATTCAAGCGCCCGAAATTACGCGGGCATGGAAGGACTGATCGAGATTCAGCGCTGGTATTGAGGCGCCCCTCCCAACTGATCGTTCCCACGCTCCGCCTGGGAATGCAGCCCGTGACGCTCTGCGTCACAACGGTGCTCGGCTCCACGCAGGCGGTGAAGCAGGAACGCGGAGCGTCCCGAGAGGCATTCCCACGCAGAGCGTGGGAACGATCAGTCGGGCTGCATTCCCACGCGGAGTGGGAACGATCAGTGAACTCTTGGTCTACATTGTCTGGCGAGCTGTTCCATTCGCTCAGACAATAATAATCAGGAGCGCACGCATGTCCTTACAAGGCAAAACCCTGTTCATCACCGGCGCCAGTCGCGGAATTGGTCGTGAGATCGCACTGCGGGCCGCGCGGGATGGGGCCAACATTGTGATTGCTGCCAAAAGCGCCGAGCCTCATCCCAAACTGCCGGGTACGATTTTCAGCGTGGCTAAGGAAGTCGAAGACGCGGGCGGCAAGGCGTTGGCCTTGCAGGTAGATGTGCGTGATGAAGTCGCGGTGCGTGAGGCGCTGGCCCAGGCCCATGAACATTTCGGCGCCATTGATGCACTGATCAACAACGCCGGGGCAATCAAGTTGACCGGAGTCCAGCACATCGAACTCAAGCGCTTCGACCTGATGCACCAGATCAACACCCGCGCCGTGCTGCTATGCAGTCAGGCCGCCCTGCCCTACCTGAAAAAAACCAGCGGCCACATCCTCAACCTGTCTCCGCCGCTGAACCTGGCCACCAAGTGGTTCGCCCAGTACAGCCCGTACACCGTGACCAAGTACGGCATGAGCATGCTGACCTTGGGCATGAGCGAGGAATTCAAGAACTACGGCATCAGCGTCAATTCATTGTGGCCGCAGACGATGATTGCGACCGCCGCCATCGAGTTTCAACTCGGGTCACGCGAGTCCTTCAAGCACGCGCGCACGCCTGCGATCATGGCGGATGCGGCCCATGTCATTCTGGACAGTGGTGGTCGCAGCATTACCGGGCGGTTGCTGATTGATGAGGAGATTTTGGGTGAACACGGAGAGACGGATTTTGAACAGTATCGATTTGCACCGGATACAACCGACACACTGATGCCGGATCTGTTTGTCGACTAAACGAAAGCGATCCCATCCCGATATCGGGATGGGACAACAAAGGCTTAAAACTCGATCCGCACATCACCCTTCGGCACGCTGCAGCACGAAAGAATGAACCCTTCAGCTTCATCTTCCTCGGTGATCCCGCCGTTGTGATCCATTTCGACCTCGCCACCCAGCTTCATCACCTTGCACGTCCCGCAGATCCCCATCCCGCAAGCCTTCGGAATCAACAGACCCAACTTGGCCGCCGCCGCATGCACGGTTTCACCCGGTGCAACGCGAATGCTCTTGCCGGACGCGGTGAATTCCACTTGATGCAGGTCCGCCGCGTCGATGTCCGGTGCGTCTGCTGCTATTTCGGCTTGCTCCACCGCATCGGCACGGGCTTCCGGTGGTGTAGCACCGAAGGATTCCTCGTGATAACGCGACATGTCAAAGCCGACCGATTCCAGCATGCGCTTGACCGCGGTCATGTACGGCGTCGGGCCGCAGCAGAAAACTTCGCGCTCAAGGAAGTCCGGCGCCATCAATTCGAGCATCTTGTGGTTCAGGTAACCGCGATACCCGGCCCACGGCTCGCCCAAACCATGCTTCTCGCAGATCAGGTGCAGGCTGAAGTTATCGATCCGCGACGCCATGTGTTCCAGTTCGCGGTGGTAAATGATGTCTTTCGGCGAACGGGCGCTGTGGATAAACACCATGTCGACGTTGCCGTTGGTGTCATAAAACCAGCGAGCCATCGACATGACGGGCGTGATACCGACGCCACCGCTGAGGTACAGAACCTTCGGCGCAGTGAAGTCCATGGCGTTGAACAGCCCGACCGGCCCGTGCACGGCCAGCTCCTGGCCTTCATGCAGGGTGTCGTGCAGCCAATTGGAGACCTTGCCGCCCGGTACGCGCTTGATCGTCACCGAAAAGCTATACGGCACCGATGGCGAGCTGGAAATGGTGTAGGAGCGCATGATCGGCACGCCTTCGATCTCCAGCTCCAGGGTGACAAACTGCCCCGGTTTAAAGAAGAACAAAATCGGCTGGTCAGCCATAAAGCAGAAGGTGCGCACATCCCAGGTTTCCTGGATGACTTTGACGCAACGGACGATGTGCCGACCATTGGCCCAGGTCTGGGTGGTTACCGGATTCAGGAAGCTGTTGGACATGCTGTTCTCCACCGCCGATGCTCGGCCTTATGTTGGCAATTCTGCGTAACGCGCGAACCACCCATTTACCTATCTGCGACATTCACATACTTATCGCGACCAGCCCATAACTACCGGGGGTTGCGCGTCGGGAACAGATTGGGCCATGTCGCTCATGGATAAGGTTCTGGCGTGCGCCGGCCCCACACTCGGCCCCACACAAAGACGTTTTCTTTACACCCTTGCGTAGCAAACCGTATCAGCCACTATTTCGCCGGCCACACAGAATGGCCTTGAGGATCAAATCGATGGACGTCACCGCAAAAATCAGTCTGGGCGATCCGCTGGAACCCGCACGCAAGGCCACCGCGCAAATGCTTCAAGAGCGCGAACGCACTTTCTCGCTGCCGCAGCCGTTTTACTCTGACGAGCGGCTGTTCGATATCGACATGCAGGAAATCTTCTCGAAAGAGTGGTTGATCGCCGGCATGACCTGCGAGATCCCGACCAAGGGCAATTACCTGACCCTGCAAGTCGGCAAGAACCCGATCATCGTGATTCGCGGCGCCGAAGGTGTGGTGCATGCGTTCCACAACGTCTGCCGTCACCGCGGTTCGCGGCTGTGCACCAGCGAAAAAGGCAAGGTCGCCAAACTGGTTTGCCACTACCACCAGTGGACCTACGAACTGGACGGTCGCCTGCTGTTCGCCGGCACCGAGATGGGCGCCGACTTCGACATGAAGCAGTACGGCCTAAAACCGGTGAACGTGAAGACTGCCGGCGGTTACATCTTCATCAGCCTGTCGGAGAATCCGCCGGCCATTGATGACTTCCTGTCGACGCTGAACCATTACATGGAACCGTACGACATGGAGAACACCAAGGTGGCGATCCAGACCACCTTGTTCGAAAAAGCCAACTGGAAACTGGTGCTGGAAAACAACCGCGAGTGCTACCACTGCAACGCGTCGCACCCGGAATTGCTGAAAACCCTGCTGGAATGGGACGACGTCACCGACCCGCGCGCTGACCAGGCCTTCAAGGACCACGTCGCCGCCTCCGCCGCGGCCTGGGAAGCCGAGAAGATCCCTTACGCCCACGCCAGTTTCGGCCTGCGTAACCGCATCGTGCGCATGCCGCTGCTCAAGGGCACCGTGTCGATGACCCTCGACGGCAAACAGGGCTGCGCCAAACTCATGGGCCGCATCAAGAACCCGGACCTGGGCTCGATGCGCATCCTGCACCTGCCACACTCGTGGAACCACTGCATGGGCGACCACATCATCGTCTTCACGGTGTGGCCGATCAGCGCTCAGGAAACCATGGTCACCACCAAGTGGATCGTCCACAAGGACGCGGTTGAAGGCGTGGACTACGACGTGGACCGTATGCGTCAGGTCTGGGACGCCACCAACGACCAGGACCGTCGTCTGGCTGAAGAGAACCAGCGCGGGATCAACTCCACGGCGTACCAGCCAGGTCCGTATTCCAAGACCTATGAGTTCGGCGTGGTGAACTTCGTGGATTGGTACAGCGAGCGTCTGCTGAACAACCTTGGGGCTGAACCTGCGCCTTATCTCAAAGGCGTGCCGGTTCAAGGCTGACCGACCCCGCTGAGACAAAAAACCGCGAACAAGTTTCGCGGTTTTTTATTGTTCAAATTTCGATCAATCGCTTTAGAGCTGCCACGGGTGTGGGGCTGTAGAGGTTCGCGAACAAGTTATCCACACCTTCACCCACAGCAAATGGGGACAACTCGTTTTACAGCGAAAACTTTCTACACAGAAACCGAAGAAAATCCGTGACTTATCCAGAAGCAGGGTTTTGAACTGCGATTGGTTGTTTTTTGATCGAAAGCCTGTAGGGCACGAATTACGTGGCTTGCAAAGGATGGCGAACACCTTATCCACAGAAGCGCCAACAGACTTTGGGGGCAACTTCGATGGATCTGTGGAAAACCGTTGAAGGCCGCGATATACCGGGGTTTATGCGAGGTTTATCGAACTAAAACGATGATTTGATCGTTTTTTGATCACTCGCCTGATAAGCCCGTTTTATATGGCCTGTAGCGGTCAGCGAACATCTTATCCACAGATGCGCTAACAGAGATTGGGGGCAAGTATTAGCTTGCGTGAAAAGTTATCCTCAGGAAAAAGTGTGAAAAAACCGCAAGTTAGGCTGGTTGTTTTTTGTACGAAGGGTTGCAGGGCTTGATTTGCATGCTGTGTAGCGATGGGCGAACACGTTATCCACAGAAGCGCTAACAGGGATTGTGGATAAACACATCACCCCTGTGGGAGCGGGCTTGCTCGCGAAGGCGGACTGACATCCAACATTGATGTCGACTGAACCACCGCATTCGCGAGCAAGCCCGCTCCCACAGGGATTGGGTTCGTGCCTTAAGGCCGATACATCAGATACGCCTCACCCGTGACCCGAATCATCGGGTGCGGTGTGATCTGGCAGGTATCGACGACACGGAAGCCATGTCGCTCGTAGAACCGGCGGGCGCCGGTGTTCACGGCGTAGTCGATCAGGCTCAAGCCATTGAGCCCAAGCTGGTTGGCACGGTCGTAGGCGTAGGCGAGGAATTGCTTGCCCAGCCCCTGATTTCGCCAGCCTTCATGCAGCGCCAGGCTGGAAATATAGAGGGTGTCGGGAATTTCCATCGTGGCATAGGGCGCCAGGACCGGATCGGTCACGGGGGCCGCCAGCGGATCGTGGCGCATCACGTAGCTGTGCATCATGCCGATGACATTTCCCCCTGCCTCGGCAATGAGGCAGTTCTGCCAGGAAAAATCCACGTCTTCACGGGCGTAGCGACTGGCGCCCACTTCCAGCAAATCCTGGCCGGGCTGCGCTAGCTGGCTCCAGATGTAATCCGCAGCGCCTTCTGATGAAATCTGAAACAAACGAGCAATCTCCCGCGCATCCGCGCGCAGGGCCGAACGAAATTCAACTGCCATTTACCTGCCCCCACAGGACCGCTAGCGGACCACGCCTTCTTCGATCAACAACTTGAGAATCGCTTCAGCCCCAGCCTCCGCACTCAACCCTTTTAGCACCTGCCCGCCCCCGCCACTGGCCTTGGCCGTCGCGGCTTTCATCCGGTCCGCGCCACTCTTGGCCTTGATCACCTTCAAGCGTTTAGGCCGTGGCTTGGCCGGTTGCAGGGTGGCGAGCGCCAGCAGTTCATCGTCGATCACTTCGACTTCATCCGCCTGCAACACCCCGCGTCGGGCCGGGCCGTAAGCGCTCTGCCGAGGTTTCGGCGCAGCGTTATCCACAGTGGCGAGAAACGGTAACCGCACCTTCAGACGACGGCGTTGACCACGTGGCAAGGCTTGCAGCACCAGCGCCGAACCGCCGTCGATGGATTCAACTTGAGCCAGCCCTATGACCAGCGGCCAGCCCAGATTTTCCGCCAGCAGAAACGGCAACATGCCCGAGCCTTCGCCGGTTTCCGCCTGGCTGCCGGTCAGCACGACCTGAGCCCCGGCGTCACGCAAATACGCGGTCAATGCCGGCAGTGCATCGGCGCCTGAAGGTTGTTCAAGCACATGCAACTGTTCCAGGCCCATGCCCAGGTACGCGCGCAATGCAGGCTCCGCGACATCGCCGGCATGCAGCACTTGCAGGTTATCCCCAGCCAGTTGCAGACCCAGTTCCACGGCTCGCGCATCCTGCTCAGCGCGACGTGGCCGGCCGGAAGTCGGGTGGGCGCCGATGGACACCAGGCTGATGATTTTCGTGCTCATAACCCTTTCCTTTCCTTAAGCCGCATCGCGCTTGGCTTCATTGCGGTAAGCCTCTACCGCATCGATCAAGGCTTGAAGAATTTCGGCGCTTTCACCGATCACCGACAGGTCGGCCCGTTTGATCATGTCGCAGCCAGGATCGAGGTTGATCGCCACCACTTTGTCGCAGGCTCCGATGCCTTGCAGGTGCTGGATCGCCCCGGAAATCCCCACCGCCACGTAGACCCTTGCGGTAACCCAGGTGCCGGACGCACCGACCTGACGGTCACGGGCCATGAAGCCATCGTCCACGGCCACCCGAGATGCACCTTCAGTGGCGCCCAATGCTTCGGCGGTCCTGTGGAAAAGTCCCCAGTCCTTGACCCCGTTGCCGCCGGAGAAGATGAATTCGGCTTCGGCCATCGGAATCGCCGCCGGATCCACCGCCACCGCGCCTAAATCTTCGATGCGCGACAGACTGCGGGCAACCGTTGTGGATAACTCCACCGGCAAGGCTTCGTGACGGGTTTCGCTGACCGGCTCGGCGCACTCGACGGCGGCCAGAATCAGGCGAGCGACCGGGCGCGCAAGGTCCTGCAACCCAGCGCCGGCGCGGCCGATGCACTCCTGATCCTTGACCTGCCAGACCCGCGTGGCCGGGCGTTCGCCCAGTGCAGCGGCAAAGCGTCGACCCAGTTCGCCACCGCCACTGCGGCTGTCCGGCAGCAACCAGTGACGTGGGCTGAACTGGTTATCCACAGCCCGCAGGCCCTGGACCCTTTGTTCCGGTGCATAACCGCTGAATTCGTCGCCATCCATCACCAGCAAGCGATCGACGCCCGCGGTGGCGAATGCGTTTTCTTTGTGTTCGCCGAAGACCACGGCCAACACCGCGCCGTCCTTGCCGGCCAACTGATGAGCCAGACCGAGCAAGTCGCGGTCGTGGCTGCTCAAGCGGCCGCCGACCATGTCCGGCACCACGCTGATGTAAAACGCAGGTGCAGGTACTTGATGCAGCGGCAATTGCACTTCAACCGCGACCGAACGTTTGCTCGCCCCGCCCTGTTGAGCGCCGCTGCGGTCGATCCGTTTGATGCCGTTGGGACCGATAAAACCGATGCCATGGGGATTCTTGCGGATAACGCCATTAGGCCCCATCCAGCTGTGTTGCGCCGGCTGCATGGCTGCGTGCAGCGGGTGCAGGCGGTTGCGGGCGATCCATTCGGCGCGTGGGTCGCGGCGGATAATGTCGCTCATCAGTGGGCCTCCGCAGGTTCACGTTGGGCCGGTGTGGTCGGCTTAGGCGCAGCGTCTTCAAGCAACGCGTCCGCCACCAGTTCGGCGATGTCCTTGATCAGCGGTCGCGGTTCGACCACGCCTTCGAGCATCGCGGTGCATTGTGGGCAACCCACAGCCACCAGTTCGGCGCCGGTTTCGCGGATGTCTTCCATGCGCATGTCGGGGATCCGTTGCTTGCCTGGAATGTCGGTAATCGGCGCACCGCCGCCACCGCCGCAGCAGCGCGAGCGGAAACCGGAGCGTTGCATTTCCTTGATCTCGATCCCGAGGGCGCGCAGTACTTCACGCGGTGCCTCGTATTCGCCGTTGTAACGGCCGAGGTAGCACGGGTCGTGATAGGTCACGCTGCTGCCTTTGTGCTGGCCGAGGTTCAGGGCGCCAGCGCCGATGATTTCGGCCATGTAGGTGCTGTGGTGCTGCACGAGGTAGTTGCCGTCGAAGTCGCCGTACTCGTTTTTCAGCACGTGGAAGCTGTGCGGGTCGCAGGTGACGATGCGGTTGAAGCTGTACTTGGCCAGGGTCTGGATGTTGCGTTTGGCCAACAACTGGAACGTCGCTTCATCGCCCAGGCGTCGGGCCACGTCACCGCTGTCGCGTTCTTCGAGGCCCAGTACGGCGAAGTCGACCTTGGCCGCTTTCAGCACTTTGACGAAGGCACGCAAGGTGCGCTGGTTGCGCATGTCGAAGGCGCCGTCGCCGACCCAGAACAGCACGTCGACCGATTTCTTCTCGCTGAGCAGGTTCAGGTTCAAATCCGCCGCCCAGTTCATCCGCCCGCCCGGGGCGAAACCGCCAGGGTTGTCGGTGGCGATCAGGTTTTCGAGGACTTCGGCGCCTTTGTTCGGGGTTGCGCCTTTTTCCAGGGTTAGATGGCGACGCATGTCGACGATGGCATCGACGTGCTCGATCATCATCGGGCACTCCTCGACGCAGGCGCGACAGGTGGTGCAGGACCACAAGGTTTCAGCGTCCACCAGACCGTTGACGATCGGTTGATGCGGGTTGCCGGCGTGCTCGCCGATTGGCTTCCCAGGATATGGGCTGCCAGCGAACTTGGCATCAGTGCCACCGGCGAGGCCGACCACCATGTCCTGAATCAGTTTTTTCGGGTTCAGCGGCTGGCCGGCGGCGAACGCCGGGCACGCGGCTTCGCATTTACCGCACTGCACGCAGGCGTCGAAGCCGAGCAGTTGGTTCCAGGTGAAATCCTTGGGTTTTTCCACGCCCAGCGGCGCGGTCGGATCGTTCAGGTCCAGCGGTTTCAAACCGGTGGAACGGCCGCCACCAAAACGTTCGGCGCGACGGTGCCAGGCCAAATGCAGGGCACCGGCGAAGGCGTGCTTCATTGGCCCGCCCCAGGTCATGCCGAAGAACAGTTCGCTAACGCCCCACAGCACACCGACGCCGAGGATCGCCGCCAGCACCCAGCCACCGAAGTTTTCCGGAAGGATGCCCGCCACCGGCAGGGTCAACAGGAAGAAGCTCGCAGAGAACGCCAACAGGCTTTTCGGCAGGCGCATCCATGGCCCTTTGGACAGGCGAGCCGGTGGGTTGCGACGGCGCAGAAACATGAAAATCGCACCGACGAACATCACCGCCGAAGCAATCAGCAGGGCAACACCAAGAATGCGACTGTGCAGGCCGAAACCGTGAACCAGTATCGCCAGCACCATTGACGCCACCGCACCACCCGCCGTAGCGACGTGAGTGTTGGCGATGTATTTGTCCCGCGCGACGACATGGTGCAAGTCGACCATGTAGCGCTTGGGCATGGCGAACAGGCCGCCGATCAGGTCGACTTTCGAAGCCCGGCCTCGACGCCACATAGCCACCCGCCGCAACGCGCCCAGGACAGCGAGGCCCAGAGCAGCGAACAACAGGATTGGAAGAAGGGTGTTCAACATGGTGGAGCTCCCAAAGACCTCGGGTCTTGCAGGCCTAACTAGCTGGATGCCTTGCTCGAATTCCTGTAGGAGCGAGGCTTGCCCGCGAAGGCGATGGATCAGCCGACATCAATGTTGAATGTCAGGACGCCTTCGCGGGCAAGCCTCGCTCCTACAGGGTTATCCACAAGCTCTTAGAAATCCTTGCACAACCGCAGCGCGTCGTAGATCGCAGCGTGGGTGTTGCGCTGGGCCACGCAGTCGCCGATGCGGAACAGCAAGTAACCGTCACCCGCCTGGCTCAGCGATGGTTGCGGCTTGATCGCGAACAGGGCTTCGATGTCCATCTGGCCTTTGTTGCGCGAGCCTTCCTTCAGGGCGTAGTAGATTTCTTCGTCCGGACGCACGCCGTTTTCGACGACCACCTGATCCACCACCCGCTCCTCTTTGGCGCCGGTGTATTCGTTCTCCAGCACCGCCACCAGCTTGTCGCCTTCGCGGTAGACCTTCTCCAGCATCATGTCCCCGGTCATGATCACTTCTTTGGGGTACATGCTGCGGTAGTACGTCGGGAACGATGTGCCGCCAATCGCCACGCCCGGTTTGATGTCGTCGGTGACGATCTCGACCTGGCTGCCCTTGTCAGCGAGGAAGTCGGCGGTCGACATCCCGGTGAATTCGCAAATGGTGTCGTAGACCAGCACGTTCTTGCCCGGTGCGACCTTGCCATCGAGGATGTCCCAGCTGCTGACCACCAGGCCTTCAGCCGCGCCCCAATGTTCGTTCTGCTCCAGGAATGGATGACCGCCGACGGCGAGCACCACCACGTCCGGACGCAGGTCCAGAATAGTTGCCGCATCGGCCGCCACGCCCAGGCGCAGGTCGACTTTCAAACGCGCCAGCTCAAGCTGGAACCAGCGAGTGATACCGGCAATCTGGTCACGCTGTGGCGCTTTCGAGGCAGTGGTGATCTGCCCGCCGATGAATTCTTTCTTCTCGAACAGGGTCACGTCGTGGCCGCGTTCGGCCGACACGCGAGCGGCTTCCATCCCGGCAGGACCGGCACCGACCACCACCACTTTGCGCTTCACACCGGTCGATTTCTCGATGATGTGCGGCACGCCCATGTATTCACGGGAGGTCGCGGCGTTCTGGATGCACAAGACGTCCAGGCCCTGGTACTGACGGTCGATGCAGTAGTTGGCGCCGACGCATTGTTTGATCTGGTCGATCTGACCCATTTTGATCTTGGCGATCAGGTGCGGGTCGGCGATGTGGGCGCGGGTCATGCCGACCATGTCCACGTAGCCGCCTTCCAGAATACGGGTCGCCTGGTTCGGGTCCTTGATGTTCTGCGCGTGCAAAACAGGGGCCTTGACCACTTCTTTGATACCGGCAGCCAGGTGCAGGAACGGCTCCGGTGGATAACTCATGTTCGGGATAACGTTGGCCAGGGTGTTATGGGTGTCGCAACCCGAACCCACCACGCCGATGAAGTCGATCATGCCGGTGTCGTCGTAGTACTTGGCGATCTGCTTCATGTCCTCGTGGGACAAGCCGTCCGGGTGGAATTCGTCACCGCACAGACGGATGCCGACGCAGAAATCCGGGCCGACTTCAGCCCGCACAGCCTTGATCACTTCCAGGCCGAAACGCATGCGGTTCTCGAAACTGCCGCCCCACTCGTCGGTGCGTTTGTTGACCCGCGGACTCCAGAACTGGTCGATCATGTGTTGGTGCACGGCGGACAATTCGACGCCGTCCAGGCCACCGGCCTTGGCGCGGCCAGCCGCAGTGGCGTAGTTGCCGATTACCCGCCAGATTTCTTCCGGCTCGATGGTTTTGCAGGTCGCACGGTGCACCGGTTCACGGATGCCCGACGGCGACAGCAGGGTTGGCCAATGCTCGCCGTCCCAACGGGAACGACGGCCCATGTGGGTAATCTGGATCATGATCTTGGCGCCATGCTTGTGCATGGCATCGGCCAGGTTCTGGAAGTGCGGAATGATCCGGTCGTCGGCCAGGTTGACCGACTTCCACCAGCCTTGCGGGCTGTCGATGGCCACGCTGGAGGAACCGCCGCAAATCGCCAGGCCGATCCCGCCCTTGGCTTTCTCTTCGTAGTACTTGACGTACCGGTCGGTGGTCATGCCGCCGTCGGTGGCGTAGACCTCGGCGTGCGCGGTGCTGAGCACGCGGTTACGGATGGTCAGTTTGCCGATCTGGATCGGCTGGAACATTGCTTCGAAAGCCATGGCGGGGTCCTCGACTTACAACGGCTTGACGGTGAACAAACCGTCGTCGTGGCCTTCTTCGGAGCCACCGTAGACTTGTTCGGCAACCGTGCGAATGTTGCTGCCGCGGGCTTGCAGAATCTGGTCCATGGCACCGGCAAACCAGCCGGTGAACATGTAGTCGACCTTACGTCCGACCTTGCCGTACACGTAGACAAACGCCGAGTGTTCGAGCTTGACGCTGGCAGTGCCTTTGTCGAGGTCGATGTCCTGGATCTTGAACAGGCCCCAGCCGCGTTGCGACAGGCGCTTCATGTAGTGCTCGAACACCGCAACGCCTTCCAGGCCGTGGCATTCAGCTTCTTTTTCACACCAGTGCCAGGCGGATTTGTAGCCGGCCTTGTAGAGGATTTCGGCGTAGGCGTCGGCGCCCAGCACTTCCTCGATGCCCATGTGGTTGTTGACGAAGAAGTGACGCGGTACGTACAGCATCGGCAGGGCGTCGGAGGTCCAGACACCGGTTTCGCTGTCGACTTCGATTGGCAATTGCGGGGCGATCTTGGCCATGGAAACTTAACTCCAGAAAATTTTGGGTGTTGCCCCCGGCGCGGACGGCCGGGGGAAAGGATTCAGAGGTGCTGTGGCTTACTCGCCCCAGACGTCCTTCAGGACGTTGACCCAGTTCTCGCCCATGATCTTGCGGACCACGCGCTCGGGATGGCCGCGCTTGAGCAGGGTTTCGGTCAGGTTCGGGAACTCGCCGACGGTGCGGATGCCCAGCGGGTTGATGATCTTGCCGAAACTGGTCAGACGGCGGGCGTAGCCCTTGTCATGGGTCAGGTATTCGAAGAAGTCCTGGCCATGGCCCTGGGTGAAGTCCGTGCCGATGCCGATGGCGTCTTCGCCGACGATGTTCATGGTGTATTCGATGGCTTCGGCGTAATCGTCGATGGTCGAATCGATGCCCTTGGCCAGGAACGGCGCAAACATGGTCACACCGACGAAACCGCCGTGATCGGCGATGAACTTCAGTTCTTCATCGGATTTGTTGCGCGGGTGAATTTTCAGACCCGACGGCAGGCAGTGGGAGTAGCAGACCGGTTTCTTGGACTCAAGGATGACTTCTTCAGAGGTTTTCGAACCCACGTGGGACAGGTCGCACATGACGCCGACGCGGTTCATCTCGGCGACGATTTCACGACCGAAACCCGACAGGCCGCCATCGCGCTCGTAGCAGCCGGTACCGACCAGGTTTTGGGTGTTGTAGCACATCTGCACAATACCGACGCCGAGCTGCTTGAACACCTCGACGTAGCCAATCTGGTCTTCGAAGGCGTGAGCATTCTGGAAGCCGAACAGGATGCCGGTCTTGCCCTGCTCCTTGGCCTTGCGAATATCGGCGGTGGTGCGCACTGGAATCACCAGGTCGCTGTTTTCGCGGATCAGCTTCTGGCTGGCGGCGATATTGTTGACGGTGGCCTGGAAGCCCTCCCACACCGACACGGTGCAGTTGGCCGCGGTCAGACCGCCCTTGCGCATGTCTTCGAACAGCTCACGGTTCCACTTGGCAATAATCAGCCCGTCGATAACGATGCTGTCGGCGTGCAATTCGGCTGGGCTCATCAGGCTGTCCCCTATTAGCGATTCGTGCGCCGAATCGTGTGCCGGCGCTTTGGGGCCAGCATATGCCTGAGGGACGGGGTAGCCGGGTGCAAAAACGACAGGGGGTTTGCCGAAAGCGTCAATCTGCGACAAAGGGTCGTTGATGGACGCAATCACCCACCTGTTCAAGGGCCGCGGCTTGGGCCAGAATTCGCTGCATTACTGAATAGGCACTAAAAAAAAGGGGCTGCGTCGCAATGAGAACGATCTTCCTGGCTTTGGCACTGATAGCGACCGGCGTACACGCGGCTGAAGAGGCCGACGACAACCCCTGCGACAAAGTCGAAAACGACGTCCAGACCCTGGAATGCTCCGCCTACAGCAGGACCACCGCCGAAGACCTGCTCAAAGACAACTACCAAAGTCTGAACGAGCGCATGCAAACGGCCTACGGCAAGAATCAGGCGCAACTGGCCGACATCACCGCCAAGCTCAAGGCTGCGCAACAACAGTGGCTGAAAACCCGGGATGCGGATTGCGCGGTTGAGGCGTTTCCGGCGACCAGTGGTAGCAAGGCGTTCACGATTGCGCAGAATGATTGCGTGGCGCGGATGAGTGATGAGCGGTCGGAGTTTTTGGAGTCGATTGGGCAGGAGTGATCCTGAATTTCTGTCGGAAGCTGGCACCGTCTCCGGCTTTCGATTCTCAAGAGATGCTGTTTCCTACAAACCTTGCTGACTAAACCTACAGCACTCCCTACACCTCGCAGCAGACCCTATTGCCCGGGCAACATCCCGACATGCTTCGTTAATTGGCCGAGAGAGAAATATAAGTAACGATTGGAAAATCTTATAAAAGACTTATATTCTCCCATGAACAGCATTCACTGGACTCGAAAAGCCGTTAAGCAGCTTCTGAAATTGCATTCCGCTCACCAGATCCAGGTTCGTGATGCAGTCACTGTGCTGACTGACATGCCTGACATCGGCAATGTCAAAGCACTGGTCGGTCATGACTACGCCTATCGACTTCGAGTGGGTAACTATCGAGTCATGTTCGACTGGGATGGCGCAATCAAAGTGGTCAGTATTCAAGAGGTCAAAAAACGCGATGAACGCACCTACTGACGTTCAAATCATCAATGACGCAGACGGAAACCCGGCATTCGTGGTTATCCCTTACGCGCAATACGTGGCACAAAAAATTGAGCCCGACCTGATCCCACACGAAGTGGTCAGCCGTATCGTCGATGGCGCTACACCGATTCGCGCCTGGCGCGAACACTTGAACCTTACACAGGATGAAGTGGCCAAACGTATGGGCATTTCTCAACCGGCTTTTGCCCAGCAAGAGACCGTCGCGAAGCCACGCAAGGCCACTCGCGAGAAAATTGCCGCGGCGTTTGGTATCACGGCCAATCAACTTGAGCTGTAGGCTGCACACAACCATTGGTGAAAGGGATCGACATGAAAATCTGCGGCATCGAAATCAAAGGCAGCGAAGCGATCATCGCCGTGGCCTCGCTGGACGGTCAGACGCTGAGCCACGTCGCCCTGACCACCAAGAAAATCGCTTTGGACGATGACGACGAAGCCGCCAACGTCAAAGTGTTTGCTGCTCAGGTGGCGTCGTTCGTGCGTGAGAATTCCGTCGACCGGATTGCGATCAAGAAACGCAGCAAGAAGGGTGAATTCGCCGGCGGGCCGACCACGTTCAAGATCGAGGGCGTTTTTCAGTTGCTGGAGAGTTGTGAGGTGACGTTGCTGTCGCCGCAGACGATCAATGCGCAGAACAAGAAATTCGACTTTGCACTGCCAGAGACGCTGAACAAGTATCAGCATGAGGCATTTAAAGCGGCCTGCTCCGCACTGATGAAAAAGTAAGTGGCACAGACCCTGTAGGAGCGAGGCTTGCCCGCGAAGAGGCCGGCACATCCAAAATCAGTGTCGACTGATACGCCGCCTTCGCGGGCAAACCTCGCTCCTACAGGGTCCGGTTTCACCGCTGGAGGTTCAGGCCTTCTGGCTTTGTCGGCGATCTTCCCGCGGGCACCGCGCAAACCGCGCCCGATAGCTGCGGGTGAAATACGACGGCGATTCAAACCCGCACGCGATGCTCACTTCCAGCACACTCATGTCCGTCTGCCGCAGCAACTGCCGCGCTTTCTCCAGCCGTAAGCGCAGGTAGAAATTGCTCGGCGTGTCGTTCAGGTGCAGGCGAAACAATCGCTCCAACTGCCGCCGCGTCACCTTGATCGATTCGGCTAACGCCAATGTGCTCAACGGTGGTTCGCTGTGCTGCTCCATCTCGCCAATCACCTGCACCAATTTCTTATTGCTGATGCCATAACGCGTGGCGACTTCCATGCGCTGGTGGTCTTTGCGCGGGCGGATGCGCCCCAGTACGAACTGTTCGCTGACCTGGATCGCCAGTTCCGGGCCGTGAGCCTGGCTGATGAGGTCGAGCATCAGGTCGATGGACGCGGTGCCGCCGGCGGAGGTAATGCGCCGGCGGTCGATCTCGAACAGCTCCTGAGTAACGCTGAGCTGTGGATAAGATTCTTTGAAGGCGTCGATGGCTTCCCAGTGCAGGGTCAGGCGATGGCCGTCGAGCAGGCCGGCTTCGGCGAGGACGAAACTGCCGGTGTCGATGGCGCCGAGGGTCACGCCTTCGTTGTCGAGTCGGCGCAGCCAATGCTCCAGCGCCGGAGTGGCGAATTTGAGGGGTTCGAAGCCGGCGACCACCAAAAGGGTCGCGCCTTTCTTCAACGGTTCCAGCGCCGCATCCGCGTTAACCGACATGCCATTGCTGGCCAGCACCGCGCCGCCGTCAGCGCTCAGCACATGCCAACGATACAGCTCGCCGCGAAAGCGATTGGCGACCCGCAGCGGCTCGATCGCCGAGATGAAACCGATGGCCGAGAAACCCGGCATCAACAAAAAGTAGAAATCCTGGGACATGGAGCGCACTCGGTTGACGGGTAGCGTGTGGACGTTGATACGCCAGTTGTCGATGGCATTCAAGAGGACAGGTCGCTGCAGTGCAAGAGCTGGTCGCCGTAGTGCGCTTTCACAGGGGCTATGCTGCGTAACTTGAGCATCACCGGCGCACGAAGACGCCCGGACCCACAATAACGACCTGCCGAGGAACCCGACATGAAACGACTGATCAGCAGCTGTGTTCTTGCACTCAGCGGTACCGCTTTCTTGAGCGCCAGCGTTATGGCGGCCGAACCTGCTTCATGCCAGAACGTGCGCATGGGCGTCGTGAACTGGACCGACGTGATCGCCACCAGCGCCATGACCCAGGTCCTGCTCGATGGCCTCGGCTACAACACCAAACAAACCAGCGCCTCCCAGCAAATCATCTTCGCCGGGATCCGCGACCAGCGCCTGGACCTGTTCCTGGGCTACTGGAACCCGCTGATGACCCAGACCATCACGCCGTTCGTCGATGGCAATCAGGTCAAAGTGCTTGAAGCGCCAAGCCTGAAAGACGCTCGCGCCACCCTCGCCGTACCGACTTACCTCGCCGACAAGGGCCTGAAAACCTTCGCCGACATCGCCAAGTTCGAAAAAGAACTGGGCGGCAAGATTTACGGCATCGAGCCAGGCTCGGGCGCCAACACCCAGATCAAGGCGATGATCGCCAAGAACCAGTTTGGCCTCGGCAAATTCCAGCTGGTCGAGTCCAGCGAAGCCGGCATGCTCGCGGCGGTGGATCGCGCGGTGCGCCGCAAAGAGGCCGTGGTGTTCTTCGGCTGGGCGCCGCATCCGATGAACGTCAACGTGCAGATGACTTATCTCACTGGCAGCGAAGACGCGCTCGGCCCGAACGAAGGCATGGCCACAGTCTGGACCGTCACCTCGCCGAACTACGCGCAGCAATGCCCGAACATTGGCAAATTGCTGAGCAACCTGACCTACACCGCCGAAGACGAGAGCCGGATGATGCAGCCGCTGCTCGATCACAAAGACGCTTTCGAGTCGGCCAAGCAATGGCTGAAAGATCACCCGCAAGACAAGCAACGCTGGCTCGAAGGCGTGACCACCTTCGATGGCAAACCGGCGGCTGACAATCTGAAACTGACCAGCAAATAAACCCCGATTGAACCACCGACTCGCAGCCCTAAGGGGCTGCGAACGGAACCATCACGCCTGCAAGGAACCCGCCTCATGAACCACGACGTCATCATCACCTGCGCACTTACCGGTGCTGGCGACACGACCGCCAGAAGCCCACACGTGCCGGTCACCCCGAAACAAATCGCCGCCGCCGCGATAGAAGCCGCAAAAGCGGGCGCTACGGTTGTTCACTGCCATGTGCGCAACCCGGAAACCGGCAAGTTCAGCCGTGATGTGGCGCTTTACCGCGAAGTGATGGAGCGCATCCGCGAGGCCGACGTCGACATCATCGTCAACCTCACTGCTGGCATGGGCGGCGACCTGGAAATCGGCGCGGGCGAGAACCCGATGGAGTTCGGCCCGAACACCGACCTGGTCGGCCCGCTGACCCGTCTGGCCCACGTTGAAGAACTGTTGCCGGAAATCTGCACCCTCGATTGCGGCACCCTGAACTTCGGCGACGGCGACACCATTTACGTGTCCACCCCGGCCCAGCTACGCGCTGGCGCCAAACGCATTCAAGAGCTGGGCGTGAAGGCCGAGCTGGAAATTTTCGACACCGGTCACCTGTGGTTCGCCAAGCAAATGATCAAAGAAGGCCTGCTCGACGACCCGCTGTTCCAACTGTGCCTGGGCATCCCGTGGGGCGCGCCGGCCGACACCACCACCATGAAAGCCATGGTCGACAACCTGCCTGCCAATGCGGTCTGGGCTGGCTTCGGCATCGGACGCATGCAAATGCCGATGGCGGCACAAGCCGTGCTGCTCGGCGGCAACGTGCGGGTCGGTCTGGAAGACAACATCTGGTTGGACAAGGGCGTCCTGGCGACCAACGGCCAACTGGTCGAACGCGCCTCGGAAATCCTCAGCCGCCTCGGCGCCCGCGTTCTGACGCCGGCTGAAGGCCGGGCAAAAATGGGCCTGACCAAGCGCGGTTAAACCCACACACAAAGCCTGTAGGAGCGAGGCTTGCCCGCGAAGGGGCCGGTACATCCGCCACATTGTCTGTGGCTGAAATACCGTCTTCGCGAGCAAGCTTCGCTCCTACAGGGATCACCGAATTTCCTTAGGACGACGCCATGAGCTTTATCACTGAAATCAAAACCTTCGCAGCGTTAGGCAGCGGTGTCATCGGCAGCGGTTGGGTGTCCCGCGCCCTCGCCCACGGCCTCGATGTTGTCGCCTGGGACCCGGCGCCCGGTGCAGAAGCCGCGCTGCGCAAACGCGTCGCCAATGCCTGGGGTGCGCTGGAGAAACAAGGCTTGGCGCCTGGCGCCTCGCAGGATCGGCTGCGCTTTGTCGCGACGATTGAAGAGTGCGTTCGCGACGCGGATTTCATTCAGGAAAGCGCCCCGGAACGCCTCGATCTGAAACTGGAACTGCACAGCAAAATCAGCGCAGCGGCCAAGCCCAATGCCTTGATCGGTTCCAGCACCTCGGGCCTGTTACCGAGCGAGTTTTACGAGAGTTCTACGCACCCGGAACGCTGCGTGGTCGGGCACCCGTTCAACCCGGTTTACCTGCTGCCGCTGGTGGAAGTGGTAGGGGGCAAAAACACCGCGCCTGAAGCGGTTCAAGCGGCAATAAAAGTGTATGAATCCCTGGGGATGCGTCCGCTGCATGTGCGCAAGGAAGTGCCGGGCTTTATCGCCGACCGTTTGCTCGAAGCGCTGTGGCGTGAGGCGCTGCACCTGGTTAAGGACGGTGTGGCGACTACCGGTGAGATCGACGATGCCATTCGTTTTGGTGCGGGCCTGCGCTGGTCGTTCATGGGCACGTTTTTGACGTACACCCTGGCGGGTGGTGATGCGGGCATGCGGCACTTCATGGCGCAGTTCGGCCCGGCGTTGCAGTTGCCGTGGACGTATCTGCCGGCGCCGGAATTGACCGACAAATTGATCGATGATGTGGTGGAGGGCACCAGCGAACAATTGGGCAAACACAGCATTTCGGCCCTGGAGCGCTATCGTGATGATTGTTTGCTGGCGGTGCTGGAGGCGGTAAAAACCACCAAAGAGAAACACGGCATGGCGTTTAGCGAGTAACGAGCCAGCAGGCCTGCCCCCTTCGCGAGCAAGCCCGCTCCCACATTGGTTCTGCGTTGTGACATAGACAGTGTTCACACCACTAATCCCTTGTGGGAGCGGGCTTGCTCGCGAAAGCGGCCGCCCAGTCACCACACATCTTGGATCACCCATCATGCCCACCCTCACCACCTACCAAACCCGAATCATCCCCGACTGGGTCGACTACAACGGCCACCTGCGCGATGCCTTCTATCTGCTGATTTTCAGCTACGCCACCGACGCGCTGATGGATCGCCTGGGAATGGACAGCAACAACCGCGAAGCCAGCGGCAACTCGCTGTTCACCCTCGAACTGCACCTCAATTACCTGCACGAAGTGAAGCTCGACGCCGACGTCGAAGTGCACACTCAAATCATTGGCCACGACAGCAAACGCCTGCATCTCCATCACAGCCTGCATCTGGTGGGCGATGACAAGGAACTGGCGGGCAACGAACAAATGCTGCTGCACGTCGACCTTGACGGGCCGCGATCCGCACCGTTCAGCGAAGAAACCTTGAGCAAGCTGCAAGCCATCGTCACCGAGCAGACCGACCTGCCCGCCCCCGCCTGCATTGGCCGAGTGATCGCATTGCCCCCTAAAAAATAACAAGGAGATCGCCATTGAACACCGCCGCAGCTTTTGCCGACTTCCGTACCTACCCGTTGATCAGCGCGTTGACCGCCGTGCACACCCTGGCGGATCGCATTCAAGTGAAGTGGGCCGACGGTCGAGTCAGTCCCTTTCATCATCAATGGCTGCGGGACAACTGCCCGTGCCCGCAATGCGTCTACACGGTGACCCGCGAGCAAGTGCTGGAAATCGTCGATGTCGCAGAAGATTTGGTGCCGAGAGAGGCGACCGTCGATGCCGATGGTTGCCTCAGTGTCGAATGGCAGGACGGCCACCTCAGCCGCTTCGATCCGGGCTGGTTACGAGCCCACGCTTATGACGACGAGTCCCGGGCCGAACGCCGCGCCGCCAAGCCCGGAAGCCAGCTGTGGAACAGCCATCTGAAGCTGCCGGTATTCGAATACCACGCACTGATGAACGACAACGAAGCACTGCTGCAATGGCTGCTTGCGGTGCGTGATATCGGCCTGACTCAAGTGCGCGGCGTGCCCACCGAACCCGGTTCACTGAAGCTGATCGCCCAGCGGATTTCCTTCATCCGCGAGAGCAATTTCGGCGTGTTGTTCAACGTACAATCCAAGTCCGATGCCGACAGCAACGCCTACACCGCTTTCAACCTGCCGTTGCACAGCGACTTGCCAACTCGAGAGTTGCAACCGGGGCTGCAATTTTTGCATTGCCTGGTCAATGACGCCGACGGTGGCGAAAGTATTTTCGTCGACGGCTTTGCCATCGCCCAGGCGTTACGCGAGGAGGATCCCGAGTCGTTCAAAGCCCTGTGTGAAATTCCCGTGGAGTTCCGCAACAAGGACCGCCACAGCGACTACCGCTGCCTGGCGCCGATCATCGCCCTGGACGCGTTGGGGCAGGTGTCGGAGATCCGCATGGCGAACTTTCTGCGTGGGCCGTTTGATGCGTCGATCGAGGACATGCCCAAGCTTTACCACGCTTACAGACGTTTTATTGCCATGACCCGCGAAACGCGATTCCGGGTGATGACGCGGCTAAAACCCGGCGAAATGTGGTGTTTCGACAACCGCCGCACCCTCCACGCCCGCAACGCCTTCGACCCCGCCAGCGGCGCCCGGCATTTTCAGGGTTGCTATGTCGACCGGGATGAATTGTTGTCGCGCATTCTCGTGTTGCAGCGCTAGACCGCGTCATCGTTCATCGCGAGCAGGCTCGCTCCCACAGGTATTGCGTCGTTCGCCCAATCCGCGACCGCCCCCAAACCTGTAGGAGCGAGGCTTGCCCGCGAAGGCGTCAGTCTGGACACCTCAAATCTCCCGGATTCACAGGCAAAAAAAACCCCGATCAAGCCGTGACAAGATCGGAGCTGAGGAGGGTACTGTTGAGGAGCCGTTGCGCGAGGGTGACCAAACCTTCGTGAAGCCAGCTGAATCCAGTGTGCCCACTCTCACCTCTGGCAAGTTAGCCGAAAACGACCTGTTCATAGGTATCGCGGCCATTGCGACAAATCGTCCTTGCCGACGCCCACGGCCCCTACGAGAATCGAGCCACGACACCGTTCCCTGAAGAAGGATTGCGTCATGATGTACGCCGATTTGATTGACCAGGAAGACCTGTTGGGCCAGCTGAAATCGCTGGGTTTTCAAGTACCGAGCGGCTCCACAGCCGAGCAGGCTTGCGAGTGTGCAGTGCGAGGCTTGAACGATGAACGGGCGATGACGCTGCGGACCATGGTCAAGCAGATGTACACCAGTAGCGCGACCATCCTGCCGGCTGTGCGCCAGGCCATCGACAAGCAATTGTTGCCAGCGTTGGCGCAATATCAGCAGAGCCGTAGCGCCTGATAAACCGCTTTCGCGAGCAAGCCCGCTCCCACAGGTGACCGAGTTCTCTCAGGTGAGCGCGGTCGAATGTGGGAGCGGGCTTGCTCGCGAAGCAGGCGCCTCGGTTTAGAGCCTTACACTGGCGAACGTCGACTCGTTGCGCGCCTGACTCAGCGCCGACAACGGCCCGGACAACGGCGACAGCACCAACGCTTGTGGCAGCGGCATCATCGCCACTTGTTGCGTGGTGTTGGAACCTACGCGCTCGTCACGCGGTGGAATGCCGAAGTATTCGCGGTAGCACTTGGAGAAGTGCGGTGTGGAAACGAAGCCACACACCGACGCCACTTCGATGATCGACATCGGCGTTTGCTTGAGCAACTGCCGAGCACGGATCAGGCGCAGTTTGAGGTAGTAACGCGACGGCGAGCAGTGCAGATACTTCTGGAACAGCCGCTCGAGTTGACGACGCGAAACAGCGACATACACCGCCAGTTCGTCGAGGTCGATCGGCTCTTCCAGGTTGGCTTCCATCAGCGCAACGATTTCCTGCAACTTCGGCTGGTTGGTGCCGAGCATGTGCTTGAGCGGCACACGCTGGTGATCCTGCTCGTTGCGGATGCGCTCGTAGACGAACATTTCCGAGATCGCGGCCGACAGTTCACGGCCGTGATCGCGGCTGATCAGGTGCAGCATCATGTCCAGCGGCGCGGTGCCGCCGGAACTGGTGAAACGGTTACGGTCGAGGGTGAACAGGCGTGTGCTCATGGCCACACGCGGAAACGCTTCCTGCATCGAGGCCAGGCATTCCCAGTGCACGCTGCAATCAAAACCGTCCAGCAGGCCGGCGCACGCCAGAGCCCAGCTGCCGGTGCAGACCGCACCGAGACGGCGGGACTGCCGCGCCTGGCTTTGCAGCCACGAAACGTGTTCACGGGTAACAGTGCGCTGGATGCCAATACCGCCGCAGACAATGATGATGTCCAGGGCGGGAGCTTTGTGCATGGAGCAGTCGGGAGTGATCTGCAGGCCGTCACTGGCCCAGACCTGACCGCCGTCGACGCTGAGTGTGGACCAGCGATACAGCTCGCGGCCGGACAATTGGTTGGCCATGCGCAGGGGTTCTACTGCGGAGGCCAGAGAAATAAGCGTGAAATTGTCCAGCAGCAAAAAGCCGATGGATTGAGGCGCACGGTTCTGGGGTTGGGCCCCGGAGTTGAACGTCGTCATCGCGGTATCTCCTCACACAAAGCGGGTGATGGCCTCAGGCGGAGGCTCTTGTTATTGCCATCGTTCTCGCGTGGGAGACGGGCTTTGTAATGACAGAGCAATTGCCATGCCTAAAGTTGAATGGTCATTCAATAACTCCTGAAAACGACGTCGCAGTGCGTCTATATAAGCCGCGCCGTGAGTAGGGGTTATAGGTGCCATTATCGGCGGGAGACGCTCCGCCCCGTTGGGCGTGAGCAAATCGGTAGCACTTGTGGGAACAGGGCTACGGCGACCGGATGGAGAGTGTCACCGCAAGCACAGGTGACAGGCGGTACTGGCCAACTTGGATCCCTGATCTAGGTGAGGTCGCTTATCTGTAAGCGACGCGCTAAAACGTGGCGCGTTTCGATTCAGGTGTTCACTTAGCGCGCAGTTTTGATTGGTCTGACGCCTTCGCGAGCAAGCCCGCTCCCACAGGTGACCGAGTTCTCTCAGGGAAATGCGGTCGAATGTGGGAGCGGGCTTGCTCGCGAAACAGGCGACTCGGTCTTACTGAATCAACACTCAACCGCGCTAACCGCCAACCCACCCCGCGATGTCTCTTTATATTTGTCATGCATATCGGCGCCAGTATCACGCATCGTGCGGATCACCCGATCCAGCGAGATAAAGTGCTGACCATCGCCACGCAGCGCCATCTGCGCCGCGTTGATGGCTTTCACCGCGGCAATCGCGTTGCGCTCGATGCACGGCACTTGCACCAGCCCGCCCACCGGGTCGCAGGTCAGACCGAGGTTGTGTTCCAGACCGATTTCCGCCGCGTTGCACAGTTGCTCCGGTGTGGCGCCGAGGATCTCCGCCAACCCGGCCGCCGCCATCGCGCAGGCCGAACCGACTTCACCCTGGCAACCGACTTCGGCACCGGAAATCGAAGCGTTCTTCTTGCACAGAATCCCTACCGCCGCCGCACTGAGGAAATAGTCGACCACGTTGGCGTCGGTCACCACCTCACTGAACTTCATAAAGTAGTGCAACACCGCCGGAATGATCCCCGCCGCGCCATTGGTCGGCGCCGTGACCATGCGCCCGCCAGCGGCGTTTTCTTCGTTGACCGCCAGGGCGAACAGGTTGACCCACTCCATGGCACTTAATGTCGAACCGATGACATTGGGTTTACCCAATTCTTGCAGGCTGCGATGCAACTTGGCCGCACGACGACGCACATTAAGTCCGCCGGGCAGGATGCCTTCGTGCTTGAGGCCTTGTTCGACGCAATCCTGCATGGCGCGCCAGAGTTTCATCAGGCCGGCGCGAATTTCCTCTTCGCTGCGCCAGACCTTCTCGTTGGCCATCATCAATTCGGCAACGCGCAGGTTGTGCTGCTTACAGAGGCTGAGCAGCTCGACGGCGCTGGAGAAATCGTACGGCAGCACCGTGCGATCCAGATCGACCACGCCGCTGGAGGCCTGCGCCTCATCGACGACGAAACCGCCGCCGATGGAATAGTAGGTGTCGCGATGCAGTTCGCCGCGATCGCCTTCGACAATCAGGGTCATGGCGTTGGGATGGAATGGCAGGTTTTCGTCGATCAGGCGCATGTCCCGGGCCCAAATGAACGGGACCGACAAGTGACCGTCGAGCAACAGCGTGTGAGTTTCGCGCAGGGTTTCGATGCGGATGCCGATTTGCGACGGATCGATCGCATCCGGCCACTCGCCCATCAGGCCCATGATCACCGCGTTGTCGCTGCCGTGACCAACGCCGGTGGCCGACAACGAACCATAAAGCTGAACTTCGACGCGACGCACTTGTTCCAAAAGACCCTGCTCACGCAAACCTTGCACGAACAACGCGGCGGCCCGCATAGGTCCCACGGTGTGCGAACTGGAAGGTCCAATGCCGATTTTGAACAGGTCGAAAACGCTGATTGCCATGACTGCCGAACTCCTGGGTGTGCCAACTCCGGACGCAAAAGCGCCCAGTGACGGAGCTGCTACGCTCAAGCTGCAATCCGTCGGGATGGCCGCATCATCGGGCTTTTACCATGTCGTTCGACGTCTGACACCGACCCACTCATGCCCACCAACGTCGCAGGCCATCAGCGCTACGTTTTCACGGTTTCTTTACGGTTCAAACGAGCAGAAAGGGCTGAAAATAGCTGTAAACGACTTCACCGACACTGGATGCGACCATCCCTGTACTGGTTACGACGCCCCCTGTAGGCGTCAGATTTTCACTGGTACATGATCGTATCGACTCGATTGCAAGGCGCCGTGGTAGAGCTGTCTCCAAAACGCCATCCAACCGCAACCTATAAGTGCGGTGGTCCAGTCGGAACACTGCCAAAAAAAACACCAAGGAGTCCATCCATGAAAGGTTCCCCATCGTTGTTGTTGGCCGCCATGCTGAGTCTGCCGTTTCTGGCTCAAGCCGCCGAACCGGCTCAATGCAGCACCGTAAACTTCTCCGATGTCGGCTGGACTGACATTACCGTCACCACCGCCACCACCAGCGTCGTCCTCGATGCCCTCGGCTACAAGACCAAAACCACGATGATTTCCGTACCGGTGACCTACAAGTCCCTGGCCGACGGCAAGAACATGGACGTGTTCCTGGGTAACTGGATGCCGACCATGGAAAACGACATCAAGGCCTACCGCGATGCCGGCACCGTGGACACCCTGCGTGCCAACCTGGAAAACGCAAAATACACACTCGCCGTCCCGGAAGAGTTGTATAACAAAGGTCTTAAAGATTTCGCCGACATCGCCAAGTTCAAGAAAGAACTCGACGGCAAGATCTACGGCATCGAACCGGGTAACGACGGCAACCGTCTGATCCAGAGCATGATCGACAAGGACGCCTTCGGCTTGAAAGCCGCCGGCTTCAAGGTGGTCGAGTCCAGCGAGGCAGGCATGCTCTCGCAAGTCGATCGCGCCCAGCGCCGCAACACCGCCGTGGTGTTCCTGGGCTGGGAACCACACCCGATGAACACGCGTTTCAAGATGAAGTACCTGACCGGCGGCGACGAGTATTTCGGCCCCAACTTCGGCCAGGCAACCATCTACACCAACACCCGCAAGGGCTATGCACAGGAATGCAGCAACGTGGGCCAGTTGCTGAAAAATCTGGCGTTCACCCTCGACATGGAAAGCACCCTGATGGGCAACGTCCTGGACGACAAAATGAAGCCTGACGCGGCCGCCAAGGCCTGGCTGAAAAAGAATCCACAGGTGCTCGATACCTGGCTCGCTGGCGTGACCACCATTGACGGTAAACCAGGCCTGGAGGCCGTGAAAGCCAAGCTCGCGCAGCCTTGAATTAAGAAGCATCGCTTACGCCGGACGGCTTCGGCCGTCCGGGCTGTTTATTTCCTTGCATGCGGACGTTCACTACCATGCTGATTGATCAGAAAATACCTCTAGGCCAGTACATCGCGGGCTTCGTTGAATGGTTGACGCAACACGGCGCCAACACTTTCGACGCAATCGCCGTGTCACTGGAAACGATGATCCACGGCGTGACTTTTGCGCTGACCTGGTTCAACCCGCTGGCATTGATCGGCCTCATCGCGCTACTGGCACACTTCATTCAACGAAAGTGGGGGCTGACCGTTTTCGTTATCGCCTCCTTCCTGCTGATCCTCAATCTGGGGTACTGGCAGGAAACCATGGAAACCCTCGCCCAGGTGTTGTTCGCCACCCTGGTCTGCGTGGTCATCGGCGTGCCGCTGGGCATCGTCGCTGCACACAAACCGATGTTCTACACACTGATGCGTCCGGTGCTCGATCTGATGCAGACCGTGCCGACATTCGTGTACCTCATTCCTACCCTGACCCTCTTCGGTCTGGGTGTGGTCCCGGGCCTGATTTCTACGGTGGTGTTCGCGATTGCCGCACCTATCCGCCTGACTTACCTGGGTATTCGCGATGTTCCGCAGGAACTGATGGACGCCGGCAAAGCCTTCGGCTGCTCGCGCCGCCAACTGCTCGCACGCATCGAACTGCCCTACGCCATGCCAAGCATCGCGGCCGGTATTACCCAGTGCATCATGCTGTCGTTGTCGATGGTGGTGATCGCGGCACTGGTGGGCGCCGACGGCTTGGGCAAACCCGTGGTCAACGCACTGAACACTGCTGATATCGCCCTGGGCTTCGAAGCGGGCCTGGCGATCGTACTGCTGGCGATCATGCTCGACCGTATCTGCAAACAACCCGACGCTAAAGTAGGGGGTGACGCATGAGCATTATTCGCTTCGAAGACGTCGACGTAATCTTCTCCAAAGACCCGCGTGAGGCGCTCAAGCTTCTCGACCAGGGCATGACCCGCGACCAGATCCTGAAAAAGACCGGGCAGATTGTTGGCGTTGAAAAAGCCAGCCTGGACGTCGAAAAAGGTGAAATCTGCGTATTGATGGGCTTGTCCGGCTCCGGTAAATCCAGCCTGCTGCGCTGCATCAACGGCCTCAACACCGTCAGCCGCGGCAAGCTGTTCGTCGAGCACGAAGGCAAGCAGATCGATATCGCCTCCTGCACCCCGGCAGAACTGAAAATGATGCGCACCAAGCGTATCGCGATGGTGTTCCAGAAATTCGCCCTGATGCCTTGGCTGACAGTGCGCGAGAACATCAGTTTCGGTCTGGAGATGCAGGGTCGCCCGGAAAAAGAACGGCGCAAACTGGTGGACGACAAGCTTGAGCTGGTGGGCCTGACCCAGTGGCGCAACAAGAAGCCGGACGAGCTCTCCGGTGGTATGCAGCAACGTGTGGGCCTGGCCCGTGCGCTGGCGATGGACGCGGACATTCTGCTGATGGACGAACCGTTCTCGGCCCTCGACCCGCTGATCCGCCAGGGCCTGCAAGACGAACTGCTGGAGCTGCAGAGCAAGCTGAACAAAACCATCGTGTTCGTGAGCCACGACCTCGATGAAGCACTGAAGCTGGGCAGCCGTATCGCGATCATGAAAGACGGTCGGATCGTCCAGTACAGCAAGCCGGAAGAGATCGTATTGAACCCTGCGGACGACTATGTGCGGACCTTCGTCGCCCATACCAACCCGCTGAACGTGTTGTGCGGTCGCAGCCTGATGCGCACCCTGGACAACTGCAAACGCATCAACGGTTCGGTATGCCTCGATCCGGGCGGCGACTCCTGGCTGGACCTGGCCGAAGGCAACACCATCAAAGGCGCACGCCAGAACGGCGCGAGCCTGGACCTGCAGAACTGGATTCCAGGGCAAGCGGTTGAAGGCTTGGGTCGTCGACCAACGCTGGTGGATTCGAACATCGGCATGCGCGACGCACTGCAGATTCGATATCAGACGGGTAATAAGCTGGTGCTGCACGACAACAACAAGGTGGTCGGGATTCTGGGTGACAGCGAGCTGTATCACGCGTTGCTTGGCAAGAATCTGGGGTAAGGCAGCAGACACAAAAACGCCGCGAGAGGATCGCGGCGTTTTTGTTTAGGGGATATCGAGTCAAACAGTATTGCGGCTGATGGCCCCTTCGCGGGCAAGCCTCGCTCCTACAAGTTCAACGGAAATCCTGTAGGAGCGAGGCTTGCCCGCGAAGGATGCGACGCGGTGCATCTGATGCACCGCGCCCTTCAACATTAGCTATAGACCCGGCCAAGGAGCTGCCGATGGCTTTCGAACTGATCGAGCACGTCACGGGTGATCTGATCCTGAGTGAAGCCCATCAAGTCGTAGTCCTGGCTGCCGTTGTGCAAGTACACCTCGGCGCGGTAGTAACGTGCACGTGGTTCATCAGCGCTTTCAGCCGAGACCGTGTCGCTCGCCGCCGCCAGATAACCGTCCAGGCTCACTTCGTAGACAAAAGGGTTGCCCTCTTCCATCTCGATCCGCAGGCCCATGCAACGCTTGGCCTTGCCCAGCAACGTTTGCACGTCCAGGCCTTGAGTACGCAGTTGCACCGCAGCCTCTTCCAGCGCCGGGCTGACTTGCTTGTCCATGAAACGCTGAACGATCGACTGATTCGGCTGCAAGTCCAGCTCGGTCAAACGCTCGCTAAAACCACGACGACCGCGCGCTGCGAGTTCCGCTTGCTCCTGTTCGATCTGCACGTCTTGGCGCATCGCCTTGTGCAAGCCGAACATGAAGAACACCAGTACCACCGAGAACGGCAGACCGGCCAGCACCACCATGGTTTGCATGGCTTCGAAGTTGCCGGCAAACAGCAGGCCGATGGTTACCAGGGTAATTACCGCCGACCAGAAGATCCGCAGCCAGTGCGGCGCATCTTCGTCAACGTTGCCGCCCTTGCACGAAAGGTTGGCCATCATCACCGCGCCGGAATCCGCCGGGGTCAGGAACAGCACAAAACCAACAAAGATCGACACGCCGATCACAATCTTCGACGCCGGGTAATGCTCCAGCAATTGGTAAATCGCCATGGACGGCTGTTCCAGCGCCGTCTTCCCGAGCTCCACCGCCCCATGGTTCATCACCAGGTCCAGGGCCGAGTTACCGAAGATCGACAGCCATGCCAGAGTGAAACCCAGCGGAATCAGCAGCACGCCGGCCACCAGTTCACGCACCGTGCGACCACGGGAAATACGCGCGATGAACATGCCTACAAATGGCGCCCAGGAAATCCACCACGCCCAGTAGAACAGGGTCCACAGGCCCAACCAGCGGTCGGATTTCTCACTGTCGCCTTCGTACACATAGAGGTCGAAGGTCTTCAGCACCACGCTGTTCAGGTAGTCGCCGACGTTTTGCACGAAGCCGTTGAGCAGGTGCAGGGTTGGGCCGAACAGCAGCACAAATATCAGCAGGCCGCTGAACAGCACAATGTTCAGGTTGGACAGACGACGGATACCGTTTTCCACGCCAGACACGGCAGCGATGGTCGCCACGGTGCTCATTACGATGATCACGATCAGCAGGTTGGTGTTGTTGTGCTCCATGCCGAACAGGTTTTCAAGGCCCGACGACACTTGCAGCGAACCAATCCCCAGGTTCGTCACCAGACCCAGCAGGGTCACGAACATGCCGAAGCCGTCCACCGCATGACCGGCCGCGCCTTTGACCCAACGCTCGCCGACCAGCGGATACAACGCCGAACGCAACGCCAGCGGCTGGTTATGACGGTAAGCAAAGTACGCCACGGCCAAACCGACCAGGGCGTAGATCGCCCAGCCATGCAGGCCCCAGTGCAGGAACGTCAGCTGTACGGCCTGACGTGCGGCAAGGTTGCTGCCGGCCACGCCTTCCGGCGGATTGAAGTAGTGGTCCAGCGGCTCGGAAGCACCGAAGTACAGCAGCGAGATGCCGATACCCGACGAGAACAGCATCCCCGCCCAGGCGCCGTAGCTGAAGTCCGGGGTGTCGTCCTTGCTGCCCAGCTTGAGTTTGCCGTAGGACGAAAACGCCAGGCCGAGCACGAAGACCAGGTAAGCGGCGATCACCACCATGTAGTACCAGCCGAAGCTGCGGGACAACCAGGCCTGGGCAATACCAAGCAATCTGCCGGCCTCTTGCGGGGCGATGATCAGAATGGCGGTCAACAGCAGGATCAACGCGGTAGAGGTGTAGAACACCCAACCGTTGACCGTCACCTTCTCGGGTGGGGTCTTTATAAGAGAGGCAGAACTCATGGCACAGATGCTCCAGGCAGTGCGAGAGAAGAACACAAGGCAACGCAGTACCCGACTAATCGGCTAGTTGGCAGCAGACAGGCGGGTGATATAAAGACACCCCGAAAAAAGCCCGAAACCCGGGAGCGCCAGTGCGCGCGGGTTTCGAGCGTTTTCGGATGTCGTTTTTCCGCCAACTACGTGTAGGAAAAACCTGTAGGCAGCGACGAATTGTCGCAGATCTTATTCTTTGTTGATTGAACGTTCAATCAAAACAAAATAGACTGGCCCTTAATCCGATAGACGTTTTACGTCCACCGGAGGGCCTAAGGAGATGTGCAAGATGCCCAAGGTCGGTATGCAACCCATCCGCCGCCAGCAGTTGATCGAAGCCACATTGCAGGCGGTAGATCAGGTCGGAATGGGGGACGCCAGCATTGCGCTGATCGCCCGTTTGGCCGGTGTCTCGAATGGCATCATCAGTCACTATTTTCAGGACAAGAACGGCCTGATCGCTGCCACGGCGCAGTATCTGATGAGTGTCCTCAGCGAGAACGTCACCGCGCGCCGTCAGGCGCTGGCAGATGACAGCCCACGGGCACATCTGCAGGTGATTATCGAAGGCAACTTCGACGCCAGCCAGGTCAATGGCCCAGCAATGAAAACCTGGCTGGCCTTCTGGGCTACCAGCATGCACCACCCGTCATTGCACAGGTTGCAGCGGATTAACGATCACCGCCTGTATTCCAACCTGTGCTGCCAGTTCCGCCGTGTATTGCCGCTCGATGACGCGCGCAGTGCAGCCCGGGGTCTGGCAGCCCTCATTGACGGTTTGTGGTTGCGCGGCGCGCTGTCGGGAGATGCTTTCGACACTGAGCAAGCGCACCAGATCGCTTACGAATACATGGATTTTCAACTGGCCAAGCAGGTGAGTTAGAGCACACATAACCGCTCAACCCCTGAACTGCCACTGACCAGCGTTGCCCAAAGCTATAGGGCACGCCCGGTGGCCAACGCCAACCACTTATGCACTTGCGAGGACTTTATGGCCCGTTTCGAACTGCAAAAACTCTACATCGATGGCGGCTACTCCGACGCCAGCAGCGACGCCACTTTCGAAGCCATCAACCCGGCTAACGGTGAAGTCCTCGCAAAAGTACAACGTGCGACCCAGTCAGACGTTGAGCGCGCTGTCGTCAGCGCTGAAAAGGGCCAGAAAATCTGGGCCGCGATGACCGCCATGGAGCGTTCGCGCATCCTGCGCCGTGCCGTGGACATCCTGCGCGAGCGCAACGATGAACTGGCCGCCCTGGAAACCCTGGACACCGGTAAATCGTTCTCCGAAACCAAGTATGTCGACATCGTCACCGGTGCTGATGTACTGGAATACTACGCAGGCTTGGTCCCAGCCATCGAAGGCGAGCAGATCCCGCTACGCACCACGTCGTTCGTTTACACCCGTCGCGAGCCGCTGGGCGTCGTGGCCGGTATCGGCGCATGGAACTACCCGATCCAGATCGCCCTGTGGAAATCCGCACCAGCCCTGGCGGCCGGTAACGCGATGATCTTCAAGCCAAGCGAAGTCACGTCCCTGACCACGCTGAAACTGGCCGAGATCTACACCGAAGCCGGCGTTCCGGCTGGCGTGTTCAACGTGCTGACCGGCAGCGGCCGTGAAGTCGGCACTTGGTTGACCGAACACCCACGCATCGAAAAAATCTCCTTCACCGGCGGCACCGATACCGGCAAGAAGGTGATGGCCAGCGCTTCCGCGTCTTCGCTGAAAGACGTGACCATGGAATTGGGCGGCAAATCCCCGCTGATCATTTTCGACGACGCCGACCTCGATCGCGCCGCCGACACCGCGATGATGGCCAACTTCTACAGTTCCGGTCAGGTCTGCACCAACGGCACTCGCGTGTTCGTACCGACTCATCTGAAAGCCGCTTTCGAAGCCAAGATCGCTGAGCGCGTTGCGCGCATCCGTATCGGCAACCCGGAAGACGAAAACACCAACTTCGGCCCGCTGGTCAGCTTTGCCCACATGGAAAGCGTGTTGGGTTACATCGCCAAAGGTAAGGAAGAAGGCGCTCGCGTCCTGTGCGGCGGTACTCGCCTGACCGACGGCGACTTCGCCAAAGGCGCATTCGTGGCACCGACCGTGTTCACCGACTGCACCGACGAGATGACCATCGTTCGCGAAGAAATCTTCGGCCCGGTCATGGCCATCCTGACCTACGACACCGAAGAAGAAGTGATCCGTCGTGCCAACGACACCGACTTCGGCCTGGCGGCTGGCATCGTCACCAAAGACTTGAACCGCGCTCACCGCGTGATTCATCAACTGGAAGCCGGTATCTGCTGGATCAACGCCTGGGGCGAGTCCGACGCGAAGATGCCGGTCGGTGGCTACAAGCAGTCGGGTGTGGGCCGTGAGAACGGCATCAGCTCGCTGAACAACTTCACACGCATCAAATCGGTACAGGTCGAACTGGGCGATTACGCCTCGGTTTTCTAAGCAGGCATCTGCTTCGCCTGCGAGGCCGCCTTCGCGGGCAAGCCTCGCTCCTACAGGATCGGGGTTTGCCGCGGTTTTGTGCACGACGCAAAACCTGTAGGAGTGAGCGGGCGGCGTTCCGACTTGCCCGCGAACGAGTGCGCAGCACTCGCCATGGCCATGACCTGACCACTTTCAAAGAGGGTGCATTTAATGTCCCAAGAATTCGATTACATCATCATTGGTGCCGGCTCGGCCGGTAACACCCTGGCGACCCGTCTGACTGAAGACGAAGGCGTCACCGTCCTGCTGCTCGAAGCGGGTGGCCCGGACTACCGTTTGGACTTCCGTACGCAAATGCCGGCTGCCCTGGCGTTTCCGCTGCAAGGTCGTCGCTACAACTGGGCCTACGAAACCGATCCAGAGCCACACATGGACGGTCGCCGGATGGAATGCGGTCGCGGCAAGGGCCTGGGTGGTTCTTCGCTGATCAACGGCATGTGCTACATCCGCGGCAACGCGATGGACTACGACAACTGGTCGAAACTGCCAGGTCTGGAAGACTGGGACTACCTGAACTGCCTGCCGTACTTCCGCAAGGCTGAAACTCGGGACATCGGCGCGAACGACTACCACGGTGGCGACGGCCCGGTCAGCGTGACCACCCCGAAAGCCGGCAACAACCCGCTGTTCCACGCGATGGTTGAAGCAGGCGTGCAAGCCGGTTACCCGCGCACCGAAGACTTGAACGGTTACCAGCAAGAAGGCTTCGGCCCGATGGACCGCACCGTGACGCCGAACGGCCGTCGCGCCAGCACCGCTCGCGGTTACCTGGACGTCGCCAAGAAGCGTTCGACCCTGACCATCGTCACTCACGCCCTGACCGACAAGATCCTGTTCGAAGGCAAGCGTGCAGTCGGCGTGCGTTACTTGATCGGCGCCGCTGAAGAGCGCGTTGAAGCCCGCGCCCGCAAAGAAGTGCTGCTGTGTTCCGGCGCCATCGCGTCGCCGCAGATTCTGCAACGCTCCGGTGTCGGCCCGGCCGAACTACTGAACAAACTCGACATCCCGGTGGTCCATGACCTGCCAGGCGTCGGCGAAAACCTGCAGGATCACCTCGAGTTGTACCTGCAATACGCCTGCACCCAACCGGTCTCGCTGTACCCGTCGCTGCTCTGGTACAACCAGCCAGCCATCGGTGCCGAGTGGCTGTTCAACGGCACCGGCATCGGCGCCAGCAACCAGTTCGAAGCCGGCGGTTTCATCCGCACTCGCGAAGAATTCGATTGGCCGAACATTCAGTACCACTTCCTGCCGGTCGCGATTAACTACAACGGCAGCAATGGCGTGAAAGAACACGGTTTCCAGGCGCACATGGGTTCCATGCGTTCGCCGAGCCGTGGTCGCATCCAGGCCAAGTCCAAGGATCCGCGCGAGTACCCGAGCATCCTGTTCAACTACATGGCCACCGAGCAGGACTGGCAGGAATTCCGTGACGGCATCCGCCTGACCCGTGAAATCATGCAACAGCCTGCGCTGGACGCTTTCCGTGGCCGCGAAATCAGCCCCGGCATCGACGTGCAAACCGATGAGCAGCTGGACAAGTTCATCCGCGAACACGCCGAAACCGCGTTCCACCCGTCCTGCTCGTGCAAGATGGGCACCGACGAAATGGCCGTGGTCGATGGCGAAGGTCGTGTGCATGGCATGCAAGCCTTGCGTGTGGTCGATGCCTCGATCATGCCGATCATCACCACCGGCAACCTGAATGCGCCAACGATCATGATCGCCGAGAAAATCGCCGACAAGATCCGTGGTCGCCAGCCGTTGCCGCGCAGCACCGCCGACTACTTCGTGGCCGGTGATGCACCGGTGCGTGGCAAGCCGTTGCGGGATGTGAGCCTGGCTGCTCAGTAAGACCGTTACACCAAGGTGCGGCCTTCGCGGGCAAATCGAATCGTCGCACCGCTCGCTCCTACATGGGATCGTGTTTCCGTGTAGGAGCGAGGCTTGCCCGCGAAGAGGCCCGACCAAACGACACATCTCCATCTGACACACCCTGGTAATCCCTTCCCACACCGCTCCGCCCTTGATCCTACCCCCCGCCCAGGCCTAATCTAGCGCCACGCAAACGTTTCACCCCCCTCGCAATACCGATACATCGCAACCCCATACCAAGGAGGTTCCCGAATGTTCGATTTCCACCCCCAGCTCAAGCAGCGCTTCGCTGCCTTGCGCACGGGCGCTGAATTCTTTTCGCTGCGTTATGTGCGCGAGTCCGGCCAATACCTCTCGGTGCGCAAGAATGTCGCCGAACCTCCGAGCCTGAGCCGTGACGAAGGCGCGATGCTGACCGTTCGGGTCAACGGCGTCGAAGCCTACGCCGCGACCAACGACCTGTCTCAATCAGGCCTGCAAGCCGCCCTGGAGCGTGCCGAGCAACAAGCTCGCCGACTCAAGCCCCACGCCCTGCTCGACCTGCGCGGCCAAGCCGTCTCCAGCGACCGCGCCGATTACTTCTCGCCGAACTTCGACCAGCCCTTCCCGTCCCTGAGCGATTGCTATCAACTGCTCGGCGCCGAATCCGCCGCCGTACCCAAGGACGAGCGGCTGGTGAACTGGCAGGTGAGCATCGGCATCACCCACGTCGAGCAGATCTACCTCAACAGCGTCGGCGCCGAACTGCGTCAGGCTCAACGTTTCGTCTACCCGGGCCTGGATGTCACCGCCTATGACGGCAGCGACAGCCAGACCCGCACCCTGGGCCGTGAAAACTTCGGCCAGCAAGGCGGCTTCGATGTGATCAGCCGCTGCGGCCTGGTGGGTGCCGGTCCGGAAATCGCCGACCAGGCGCTGCAATTGCTGCTGGCGCCGAACACCCCGCAAGGCCCGCGCGACCTGCTGTTGATGCCGGACCAAATGATGCTGCAGATCCACGAATCCATCGGTCACCCGTTGGAACTGGACCGCATCTTGGGCGACGAACGCAATTACGCTGGCACCAGTTTCGTCAAGGCAGAAGACTTCGGCCGCCTGCAATACGGCTCCAAACTGCTCAACGTGACCTTCGACCCGGACATCCCCGAGCAGCTCGCCAGCTACGGCCATGACGACGACGGCACGGCTGCAAGCAAGCAATTCCTGATTAAAGAAGGCCTGCTGCTGCGTCCATTGGGCGGCGCGCTGTCGCAATTTCGAGCCGGCATGGACGGTGTCGCCAACAGCCGCGCCTGTGGCTGGAACCGTCCGCCGATAGACCGCATGGCCAACTTGAACATCGAGCCCGGCGATCAGCCGCTGGAACAACTGATCGGCAACATCGAGCACGGCATCATGATGTCGACCAACCGCTCGTGGTCCATCGACGATGCACGCAACAAGTTCCAGTTCGGGTGCGAATGGGCGCAGTTGATCGAAAACGGCGAGCTCAAAGGCGTGGTGAAAAACCCGAACTACCGGGCGATTTCCGCACAGTTCTGGAAAAGCCTCAGCGCCGTCGGCGATGCGAACACCGTCAAGGTCCTGGGCACGCCGAACTGCGGCAAGGGCGAACCGAATCAGGTCATTCGCGTCGGGCATGCCTCGCCGGCCTGTGTGTTCAGCAACGTAGATGTATTTGGGGGAGACGCCTGATGAGTACTTCAAACAATCAGGCCGAGTCGTTCAAGGCTTTGGTCAACTGGCTGCGCGATGCGATTCGCAAGCCGGAACAATTCACCCTCAGCTACGCCGCCGAATCGTCGGCCTTCGTGCGATTCAACCACGCCAAGGTGCGACAAGCCGGTCAGGTACAGCAAGCGAGCGTCGGTTTCAAACTGATCAACGATGGCCGACATGCCGACCTCTACATCACCCTGGCCGGCGATGCGGAAGTCGACTTTCAGCGACTGGCCGAAGGTCTGCAACAGCTGCGCGAAACCTTGCCATTGCTGCCGCAGGATCCGTACCTGCTGCTCAACCACAATGGCTGGCAGAGCAAGAACGTGCAGGATCATCCGCTGCCGGACACCGAGCAAGTGGTCGCTGAAATCACCCAGGCGGCCGAAGGGCTGGATCTGGTGGGCTTCTATGCCGCCGGGCCGATCAGCCGTGGTTTCGCCAGTTCCTCGGGCGCGTTCGGTTGGCACCAGGCCAACAGCTTCAATTTCGATTTCAGCTTGTTCCACGAAAACGGCCAAGCGGTGAAGGCCAGCTACGCCGGGCACGACTGGAACAGCGAAGGGTTTGCCAAACGCTTTGCGCAGGCACGCGAGCAATTGGCATTCCTGGGCAGACCGCAACGCACCCTGGCGCCGGGTCAGTACCGCGCCTACCTGGCGCCTGCAGCCCTGGGCGAAATCATGGACATGCTGGGCTGGGGTGGTTTCTCGGCGCAGTCGATTGCCAGCAAAAACAGTCCGCTGCAGAAGCTTTACGCGGGCGACAGTGCGTTCAGCCCGTTGGTATCGGTCGATGAAAAGGTCAGCGGTTCTTTGAGCCCGGCGTTTTCCGGCGAAGGGTATCCGCGCAGCGATCTTGGCTTGATCGTCGACGGCAAGGCCGGCGCGCAGATGGTCAGTTCACGCAGTGCGGCCGAGTACGGCCTGACCGCCAACGGCGCCAGCGGCGGTGAAATGCCAAGCGCAGTGAACATGGCCGCGGGCGCGTTGCCTGACGCAGAGATTCTCAAGCAACTGGGCACTGGTTTGTACATCAGCAACCTCTGGTACCTGAACTATTCGGACCAACCGGCGGCGCGCCTGACCGGCATGACGCGGTTTGCGACCTTCTGGGTCGAGAACGGCGAGATTCAGGCGCCGGTCAGCACCATGCGGTTTGATGACAGTGCCTACAGTTTGCTGGGATCGCAGCTGGAAGCATTGACCGAAGAGCGCGAGCTGATGTTGTCGGCCAGTACCTACAGCCAGCGGGCCACGGCCTCGGCGTTGTTGCCTGGGGCGCTGATCAGCAAACTGACCTTGACGCTGTAAACACAATTCCACGGTACACAGAGGCCCCTGTGGGAGCGGGCTTGCTCGCGAAAGCGGTGGGTCAGTCAACATTGATGTTGAATGTGATGACCTCTTCGCGAGCAAGCCCGCTCCCACATGGATTGCGACCCACAATGACCTTGCATTAACAACTTCAACCCACAAGAGGTCCCATGCCCAACCGCCTGCCTCTCGACGCTGTCACCGCCCGCTGGGTGCCGTGGGTCGTCGCCATCGCTTTCTTCATGCAATCCCTCGACGGCACCATCCTCAACACCGCCCTGCCCGCCATGGCCCGAGATCTCGCCGAAGATCCGCTGCGCATGCAGGGCGTGATCATCGCCTACATGCTCACCGTCGCATTATTGATCCCCGCCTCCGGCTGGATCGCCGACCGTTTCGGCACCAAGAAAATTTTCTTCGGCGCCATTCTGCTGTTCAGCCTCGGCTCATTGCTCTGCGCGTTGTCGAGCACCCTGAACATGCTGATCGGCGCGCGGGTGATCCAAGGCCTGGGCGGCGCGCTGATGCTGCCGGTCGGGCGATTAGTGGTGTTACGCGCTTATCCGCGCTCGGAACTGGTGCGGATCATGGGCTTCATCACCATTCCCGGCCTGCTCGGCCCGTTGATCGGTCCGACTATGGGCGGCTGGATGGTCGAATACCTGACCTGGCACTGGATCTTCCTGATCAACCTGCCGGTGGGCGCCGTCGGTTGCTACGCGGTGTGGAGGTTCATCCCCGACCTGCGTGGCAGCGAACGCACCCGCTTCGACAGCCTCGGCTTCTTGCTGTTTGGCGCGGCGATGGTGCTGATCACCATCGCCATGGAAGGCCTCGGCGAACTGCACTTGCCGCACTTGCGTGTGATGTTGCTGCTGTTCGGCGGCATGGCGTGTCTGGCGGCGTATTGGTTGCGCGCCGGGCACATCGATAATCCGCTGTTCGCGCCGTCGCTGTTCAAGACCCGGACGTTTGCCGTGGGCATCCTCGGCAACCTGTTCGCCCGCCTGGGCAGCGGCGCCTTGCCGTTCCTCGTGCCGTTGCTGCTGCAAGTGGCGCTGGGTTACTCGCCGTCCCAGGCCGGGATGAGCATGTTGCCGCTGGCGGCTGCGGCCATGGTCGCCAAGTCGGTGGCGCGGCCGCTGATCGAGCGCCTGGGTTATCGCATCGTGCTCACCGGCAACACCCTGGCGCTGGGACTCATGCTCGCGAGCATGGGCCTGGTCAGCGAGCAGACGCCGTACTGGCTGCTGCTGGGGATGCTGGCGATTCTCGGCGCGATCAACTCCTTGCAGTTCACCGCAATGAACACCGTGACCCTGATCGACCTCGACGACGCCAGCGCCAGCAGCGGCAACAGCTTGTTGTCAGTGGTCGCGCAATTGTCCCTGAGCCTCGGCGTTGCCTGCGCCGGCGCCTTGCTCGGCGGCTTTACCGCAGAGATCGGCAACGACGGTGTGGACACAATTCTGGGGGCTTTCCAGCTGACGTTTGTCACGGTCGGAATCATGGCGATGCTGGCCGCGACGATCTTCTCGCAGCTCTCAAAGGAAGACGGACGCCGCGTCAAACGTCCGGAACAGCACATCGAACATTGAACAAGGCACTTGTGGCGAGGGGATTTATCTGTGGCGAGGGGATTCATCCCCGTTGGATTGCGCAGCAATCCTGAGAAGGTTGATCTGACCCACCGAGGCGGCAGATCAAAAGGGGGCGCTGCGCACCCCAACGGGGATGAATCCCCTCGCCACAGTAAATCCCCATCGCCACAGGTTTGCGTTCGTCCAGAAGTTGCAGGTGGAGCGCGCGGGACTGATACACTGCGCGACATTTTGTTTTGCAGGCCAGTCCCGTGACCACCATCGCCACCGCTTTTAATACTTTGCCGCTGTCCGCCGCCATGCTGGCTAACCTCGACTCCCTCGGTTATGCCCAGATGACGCCGATCCAGGCGCAAAGCTTGCCGGTGATCCTCAAGGGGATGGATCTGATCGCCCAGGCCAAGACCGGCAGCGGCAAGACCGCCGCCTTCGGTATCGGCCTGCTGAACCCGATCAATCCGCGCTTCTTCGGTTGCCAGGCGCTGGTCATTTGCCCGACGCGCGAGCTGGCTGACCAGGTTGCCAAGGAAATCCGTCGCCTGGCCCGTTCCGAAGACAACATCAAGGTCCTGACCCTGTGTGGCGGCGTGTCCTTCGGCCCGCAGATCGGCTCTCTGGAGCATGGCGCGCACATCATCGTCGGCACCCCGGGCCGCCTTCAGCAACATTTGCGCAAAGGTTCACTGGTGCTCCATGGCCTGAACACGCTGATCCTCGACGAAGCCGACCGCATGCTCGACATGGGTTTCTACGATTCCATCGAAGAGATCATTGCCCAGACCCCGGAACGCCGCCAGACCCTGCTGTTCTCCGCCACGTACCCGACGGGTATCAAGCAACTGGCGGCGAAATTCATGCGCACCCCTCAGATCGTGAAGGCCGAGGCGTTCCATGACGACACGCAGATCGAGCAGCGTTTCTACGAAATTTCTCCGGAAGAGCGCATGGACGCCGTGGTCAAAGTCCTCGCGCATCATCGTCCGGCCTCCTGTGTAGCCTTCTGCTTCACCAAGCAGCAGGTTCAGGAAACCGTCGATCACCTGACCTCCAAAGGTATCTCCGCCGTCGGCCTGCACGGCGATCTGGAACAGCGTGACCGTGACCAGGTGCTGGCCATGTTTGCCAACCGCAGCACTTCGGTGTTGGTTGCTACCGACGTCGCCGCGCGCGGTCTGGACATCGATGCGCTGGACATGGTGATCAACGTCGAGCTGGCCCGTGATTCGGAAATCCACATCCACCGTGTTGGCCGTACCGGTCGTGCTGGTGAGAAAGGGATTGCGATCAGTCTGGTCGCGCCGTCCGAAGCGCATCGCGCCCAAGCCATCGAGCAACTGCAGAAGTCGCCGTTGAGCTGGGATCAGCTGGATAACCTCAAGTCTCAGGGTGGCGGTCCGCTGCTGCCGGTGATGAGCACGCTGGTCATTGGCGCTGGCCGTAAAGACAAGGTGCGTCCGGGCGACATTCTGGGCGCACTGACGGGCGATGCCGGTATTCCAGGTGCCCAGGTCGGCAAGATTGCGATTTTCGACTTCCAGGCGTACGTGGCCGTGGAACGCGGGATCGCCAAGCAAGCCTTGCAGCGCCTGAACGACGGCAAGATCAAGGGCCGCTCGCTGCGCGTTCGCATCCTCTGACCCTGATCGTTCCCACGCTCTGCGTGGGAATGCATCCCGTGACGCTCCGCGTCACATAACGGCGGACGCAGAGCGTCCATGGCGGCATTCCCACGCAGAGCGTGGGAACGATCATTGTGTGAGGACACCGTTTTGCGCTCTACCGAAGTCGTGATCATTGGCGCTGGCGCCGCAGGGTTGATGTGTGCGCTGACCGCCGCCGGGCGAGGGCGCAAGGTGATGTTGCTCGACCATGCGAACAAGGCCGGCAAGAAAATCCTGATGTCGGGCGGTGGCCGCTGCAATTTCACCAACATGTACACCGAACCTGGCAATTTTCTCTCGCAGAACGAACACTTCTGCAAATCCGCACTGGCGCGCTACACCCAGTGGGATTTCATCGGCATGGTCGCCAAGCACGGCGTGCCGTACCACGAGAAGAAACTCGGCCAGTTGTTCTGCGATAACAAATCCAGCGACATCCTGGAGATGCTGCTCAATGAGTGCGATCAGGTCGGCGTGAGCCTGCACCTGGACACGTCAATCCAGACCATTGAGAAACTCGAAAGCGGTTATCTTCTGGACACTACGCTGGGCCAGATCACCTGTGAATCGCTGGTGATCGCCACGGGCGGTCTGTCGATCCCGACCCTGGGCGCCACCGGCTTCGGTTATCAGGTCGCCAAGCAATTCGGCCACGACTTGCTGCCGACCCGCGCCGGCCTGGTGCCATTCACCATCACCGATCAGCTTAAGGAGCTTTGCACCGAGCTGTCCGGCACGTCGGTTGATTGCCTGGTGAGCTGCAACGACCAGAGCTTTCGCGAGAACATCCTGTTCACCCATCGCGGCCTCAGCGGACCGGCGATTTTGCAGATCTCCTCGTTCTGGGAATCCGGCGACACGGTTGAGATCAACCTGATGCCGGACCACGACGTGCCGACCTGGTTGCAACAGCAGCAAGCCGAGCGTCCGAACAGCGAGTTGAAAACCCTGCTCGGTGAAGTCTTCACCAAGAAGATGGCCAACCTGCTGGCGGACAACTGGTTCGTCTCCAAACCGATGAAGCAATACACCCACGCCGAAATCGCCGACATCGCCGAGAAACTGGCGAGCTGGAAAGTGGTTCCTGCCGGGACTGAAGGCTATCGCACTGCCGAAGTGACCTTGGGTGGCGTCGATACTCACGAAGTGTCGTCCAAGACCATGGAATCGCTGAAAAGCCCGGGGTTGTACTTCATCGGCGAAGTGCTCGACGTGACCGGACACCTGGGCGGCTTCAACTTCCAGTGGGCCTGGGCCTCCGGCTACGCCGCCGCGCAATACGTCTGATATACCGCGTCATCGTTCTTCGCGGGCAAGTCGGATCGCCGCACCGCTCGCTCCTACAGGTCATACGCCAATTTTGAAATGACGCAAAACTTGTAGGAGCGAGCGGTGCGGCGATCCGACTTGCCCGCGAAGGCGTCCTAACAGGCAACATCGATGTTGCATGTGCCGGCCTCATCGCGAGCAGGCTCGCTCCCGCATAGGTGATGTGGTGTTGGTTAAAGGAACAGATTTTGCTGTCAGATGTGATCGGCGCCATTGCGTCGGCGTCATTACTGGCTCAATTTAGCGGCATTGCCTCGGAAGGCCTTCGCACTTCATGTCATCGACCTCATTTCGTCAGTCTCTGCGCCGTCTCTGGGCGCTGGATAAATTCAGCTACAGCGTGCGGGTGTTCATCGCTCTGACCGGCAGCATGGCCGTCTGTTGGTACCAGGATGAAATGGGGCTGCTGATCCCGTTGTTCCTGGGCATCATCGCCAGCGCTCTGGCCGAGACCGACGACAGTTGGCAGGGTCGTCTCAACGCGCTGGCCGTGACGCTGGTGTGTTTTCTGGTCGCCGCGCTGTCGGTCGAACTGCTGTTCCCTTATCCCGTCTTTTTCATCATCGCCTTCGCCCTCGCCGCCTTCTGCCTGACCATGCTCGGCGCATTGGGCGAACGCTATGGCGCGATTGCCTCGGCGACGTTGATTCTGTCGGTCTACACCATGATCGGCGTGGACCAGCGCGGCGGCGCGGTCACCGACTTCTGGCACGAACCGGTGCTGCTGGTGGCCGGCGCCGCCTGGTACGGTTTGCTCTCGGTGCTGTGGCAGGCAATGTTTTCCAACCAGCCGGTGCAGCAGAGCCTGGCGCGGTTGTTCCGTGAGTTGGGTTATTACTTGAAACTCAAGGCGTCGCTGTTCGAGCCGATCCGACAGATGGACGTGGAAGCGCGCCGACTGGAACTAGCCCAGCAAAACGGTCGGGTGGTGGCGGCGCTCAACGCGGCCAAGGAAATCATCCTGCACCGGGTCGGCAACGGTCGGCCGGGCTCGAAAGTCAGCCGTTACCTCAAGCTGTACTTCCTCGCTCAAGACATCCACGAGCGCGCCAGCTCTTCGCACTACCCTTACAACGCGCTGGCCGAGGCGTTCTTCCACAGCGACGTGCTGTTCCGCTGTCAGCGCCTGCTGCGCCAGCAAGGCAAGGCCTGCCGGGCGCTGGCCGAATCAATCCAGATGCGCCAGCCGTTCATCTATGACGCCAGCTTCGCCGAAGCGTTGAGCGACCTGCACGCCGCCATCGAACACCTGCGTACCCAGAGCAACCCGGCCTGGCGCGGCTTGCTGCGTTCCTTGCGGGCACTGGCGGCCAACCTCGGCACGCTCGACCGATTGCTCAGTGACGCCAGCAACCCCGACGCCCTGGCCGACGCCACCGACAGCAGCCTGCTCGACCGCTCCCCGCGCAGTCTCAAGGATGTGTGGATTCGCTTGCGCACGCAGCTGACCCCGACGTCGCTGCTGTTCCGTCATGCACTGCGTCTGCCCCTGGCGCTGAGCATCGGCTACGGCATGGTGCATTTGATTCACCCGTCGCAAGGTTACTGGATCATCCTCACCACGCTTTTCGTCTGCCAGCCGAACTACGGCGCCACTCGGCGCAAACTCGGCCAGCGGATCATCGGCACCGCGATTGGCCTGACGGTGGCCTGGGCGCTGTTCGACCTGTTCCCCAACCCCTTGGTCCAGTCGTGCTTCGCGATCGCTGCCGGGGTGGTGTTCTTTATCAACCGCACCACTCGCTACACCTTGGCGACCGCCGCGATCACCCTGATGGTGCTGTTCTGTTTCAATCAGGTCGGGGATGGTTACGGGCTGTTCCTGCCGCGGCTGTTCGATACCTTGCTCGGCAGCCTGATCGCGGGGCTCGCGGTGTTCCTGTTCCTGCCGGACTGGCAGGGCCGACGCCTGAACAAAGTGCTGGCGAACACCCTGACCTGCAACAGCATTTACCTGCGCCAAATCATGCAGCAATACGCCGCCGGCAAAAGCGACGACCTGGCATATCGCCTGGCCCGACGCAACGCGCACAACGCTGACGCGGCACTGTCGACGACGCTGGCCAACATGCTCATGGAACCGGGGCATTTCCGTAAGGAAGCGGATGTCGGATTTCGGTTCCTGGTGCTGTCGCACACCTTGCTCAGTTATCTGTCCGGATTGGGTGCGCACCGTGAAACCCAACTACCGCCGGATGTTCGCGAGCACTTGATCGACGGCGCGGGTGTGAGCCTGGCGGCCAGCATCGATGAAATAGCCCAAGGGCTGGCGAGCAAACAGCCGATTGCGATTCAGAGCGATGCGGAAGAGGCGCTGGCCAATACGCTTGAGCAGATGCCGGATGAGATCGATGAAGGGCAGCGGTTGGTGCAAACGCAGTTGGCGTTGATCTGTCGGCAGTTGGGGCCGTTGCGGACGTTGGCGGCGCATCTCATCAAGGACACCAGCGAGGCCTGAGATCTGTGGTGGCTGGGCGGGCCTCTTCGCGGGCAAGCCTCGCTCCTACAGGACTTACGCGATCTCTGTAGGAGCGAGGCTTGCCCGCGAAGGCGCCATCAGCCTCACCACAAAAACCAATCCTCACATCCCATGCTGCTTCATCAACCGCTCATAGCTCCCATCAGCCTTCATCTCGGCAATCTCGCGATCGAAGTTGGCGACGATTTGCTTATGCTGCGGATTTTTCAGGCTAACCAAGATATGCAGGCTGTTCTCGCTCAACGCCTTGGGCAGGAACTCCACGGCATTGCGCACCTTGGAGGATTCCCGCGCAAGGTAATAACGGGCGACGTACTCGTCTTCAAGCGTCAACTTGACCCGGTCCGCCGCGACCATCCGCACGGCCATGGCGAAGTTATGCACGGGGACTTTCTGCAACGACACGTCTTCATCGAATTCCGATGAGTAGGCGTAACCGCGCACCACCGCAATCGGATAGGTGTGCAGTTGCTGCAGATTACTGAACTCGATCGGCGCGTCCTTGCGCTTGAGAAAGCGCACGCGGTTGAGCAGATATTCGCCGGAGAACTGGCCCAGTTTGGTGCGTTCGTCGGTGTACCAGGCGTTGACCAGCACGTCGTAACGACCTTCACCCAACCCGAGCAACGCTCGCGCCCAAGGCACCTGTTCGAAATCACTGGCGTAACCGGCCCGGGCCAGCGCGGTGCTGACAATGTCGGTGGCCAAGCCTCCGTTGACCAGCGTGGCGTCGGTAAAGGGTGGCCAGGCGTCGGCGACCAGACGCAGCCTTTCCGCTGCCGCGCTCTGGGCCAGCAACAGCAATCCAATCAAAGCAAACGCTCGATGCAATCGCGGCATGCTAGAAAATCCTTAGCGGGCGGGCTGCCCGGCGTATTTTTCTGCCAAAACTCCAAGACCCGTGTACCGACACTCAGGTACTCAACATTAGCTCATTGGAGCCACTGCACAGCGCTTCATCGCAGATTACACAAAGAAGACAGTTCCGCGCGAAATGAATGGTGGCATTTTGGCCTTTGTCACAAATTTCTTCGCCATAAAGACATATTTCGCCGGGGCGCTTAGTATCGGAACGACGTTGCTCAAGGAAAGTGAAAATGACAATCGATTGGGTCTGCAAACACCACAGCGATCTGGGTAAAGAGCAGCTGTACGCCATTCTGCAGCTGCGCGCGGAGGTGTTCGTCGTCGAACAGAAATGCGCATATCAGGATGTCGATGGCCAGGATCTGGAAGGTGACACTTGCCATTTGATGGCGTGGGAAGGGGATCGGCTGGTGGCTTATCTGCGTTTGCTCGACCCTGAGCTACAGGGCGGCGACGTGGTGATTGGGCGGGTGATTATTGCGCCCGGAGCGCGTGGCACCGGGCTTGGGCATGAGTTGATGGCGCAGGCGTTGAAGCAGGCTGAGAAACGCTGGCCTGAGGTGCCGATCTATCTCTCGGCGCAATCCCATTTGCAGGGGTATTACGGGCGTTACGGGTTTGTTGTGACGGGCGAGGAATATCTTGAGGATGACATTCCGCATATCGGGATGCGTCGCTCCTAAGGGCCTCTTCGCGGGCAAGCCTCGCTCCTACGGGATTCGCGTGATCTGTAGGAGCGAGGCTTGCCCGCGAAGACGTCAGCCGCAACACCGTAAATCTTACGGATATTCCAGCACCGCTTTAATCTGCCGCAAATTGCGCTCGATCCACCCCCGATCAATCGCCCCCCACTCGCGAATCCGATAGCGCCCCGCATGGTTGCGCGCGCCCTCTTCCTGCTCGAATTCGCAAATAATGTCCAGGTCTGCCAACGCCGCAATCGTGTCCTGCGCCGTGCGCCGGGGCATGCCGGTCACTTCGGTCAGCGCCGGGACGCTGATCGCCAACCCGCTGTCGATCAGGTACGCCACGTATAAGCGGCGGTAGAAACTGCTCTTGGTCTTGCTCACGTCCACCTGTGCGCTCCTTGTTCTTTTTATTGCATATCCCGCCACGTCAGGTACACCCGCAGATCAAACTCCACCTGGTGATACCCCGGCAACATGTGTTCGCAGAGCTTGTAGAACGCCTTGTTGTGATCCGACTCTTTAAAGTGTGCCAGTTCATGCACCACGATCATTTTCAGAAACTCGGAGGGCGCCTCCTTGAACAACGAGGCCACGCGGATTTCCTTCTTGGACTTGAGCTTGCCGCCCTGCACCCGCGAGATCGTCGTGTGCAGGCCTAGGGCGCGATGTGTCAGGTCCAGGCGGTTGTCGAATAAAACCTTGTCGATGGCCGGAGCGTTGCGCAGGTATTCCTGCTTGAGGTCCAGCGCAAAGGTGTACAGCGCCTTGTCGCTCTGCACGGCGTGCTTTTCCGGGTAGCGCTTGCTCAGGTAGTCGCCCAGCCGACCGTCGGCGATCAACTGGCGAACCTGGTCCTGCAACGCAGCGGGATAGGCCTGGAGGTATTTCAACGCGGTCATTAGAGGCGGCAACACGAATCACGAAAAGGTCGCCAGTGTAGCGAATTCAGCGGGTCAGCGCGCTCCAGTCAAACGGCGCGACAAAGTCGCCGGCGTCCTCGGCCATCATCGGTCGCCCCACCAGAAAACCTTGCACATACTGGCAACCATTGGCTTGCAGCCATTCATATTGCGCAACGGTTTCCACCCCTTCGGCAATCACCAGCATCCCGTATTGCTTGCACAGGTCGATCACATTGCGCACCAGCGCCGCATCCCGTTCGGACGCCGGCAAGCGGGCGATCAGATGCCGATCGAACTTGAGTGTGTCCAGCTCAAGATCGCGCAAGTGAGACAGCGAGCACGGCCCGGAGCCGAAATCATCCAGCGCCACCCGCACCCCGAGGTTGCGCAGCAAGCGTAGTGTCTTGCGGGTTTCTTCGGGGTTTTGCATCAACGCTTCTTCCGTCACTTCGACTTCCAGATAACGCGGTTGCAAGCCGTGACGTTCCAGCACTTGGCGCAATTCAGTGACCAGGTTAGGCATGCCGAACTGAGTGCTGCTCAAACTGACGCCCAGCACCAGATCCTCGGCAAACAAGGTTTCCCAGGCTTTGCGCTGGCCGGCGCCGCGATGGTAAATCCAGCTGCCCAGACGACTGATCAGCCGCGCCTCTTCCAGCAATGGCAAAAACAGCCCCGGCGGTACATCACCGACGCTCGGGTGCTGCCAGCGCAACAGCGCTTCAAAACCACGAATCTGCCCGCTGCTGATCGCCACCTGCGGCTGATACACGAGGGTGAAATCACGGTTTTCAATGGCCGTGCGCACGCTCTCTTCGAGCATCAGCCGCGAACGCGCCCGGCCATTCATATCGTGATCGTAGAAACGGTATTGCTGCCGGCCGGCACGTTTGGCTTCGTACATCGCAATGTCCGATGCACGTAGCAACCCGTCGAGATTCGCACCGCAATCCGGGTAAGCAGCGATGCCGATGCTGGCGCCCAACGCGATGTCCAGGCCATCAATCTGCTGACAGATCGACACCCGCTCAATGAGCTTCTCGGCAATCTTCGCCGCTTGCTCGGGGAACTCCAGGTCCAGCAGCGCCGTGAATTCGTCGCCGCCCATGCGCGCCAGAATGTCGAAGGGCCGCAGACAGGCTTTCAATTGCTCGGACACCCAGCGCAGCACCCGGTCGCCGGCATCGTGACCGAGGGAGTCGTTGACGCGTTTGAAGCCGTCGAGGTCCAGGTACAGCAACACCCAGGCGCCATCGGAGCGTTCGCCGCGCAGCAGCAGATTTTCAACCGTCTGGTAAAAGCCGCGGCGGTTGAGCAGCCCGGTCAGCGGATCCGTCACTGCCTGGAACTCCAGTTGCTGATGCAGATGACGCACCACCGACATGTCCAGCACCGTCACCACCATCGCATGCTGTTCGCTGGGCAATGGCGCGCACGACAGCGCCACCGGCACTTGTTGGCCGGGCGCCGTTCGCAGCAGCGCGTCGTGCAGGCGCAGGGTTTCGCCGCGTTTGTAGCCGGTATAAAAATCGGAGTCCGCCCAGACCGGGATATGCGGTTTTTGCAGGAAATCCAGAAACTCCCTGCCTTGCAGGTCTTGCACCGTGGCATTGAGCAGCCGCGACATCGCCGGGTTGGCAAAGCGGATCAGACCGTCCTCACCCACCACCAGGATGCCTTCGGCGGTATTGTCCAGCACCGAGGCATTAAACGCGCGAGCGACCTCCAGATCGTGGCTCAGGCGCTGCAACGCACGGCGATTGCGCTGATGCTCGAGCAACGCCTGAACCTTGGGCTTGAGAATTTGCGGGTCGAACGGCTTGAACAGGTAATCCACGGCACCACTGGCGTAGCCCTTGATCACAGCGTCCTGGGACTGTTCGTTGGCGGTGAGGAAAATAATCGGCGTGAGGCGGGTTCGCTGACTGCCGCGCATCAAGCGCGCGACTTCAAAACCGTCCATGCCCGGCATCTGTACATCCAGCAGTACCAGGTCGACATCGTGTTCGAGTAAAAGACTGAGCGCTTCAAAACCGGAAGCCGCGGTAATCACCTGCCAATCCTGGCGCTGGAGCAACGCGCGCATGCTGATCAGGTTTTCAGGGTAATCATCGACGATCAAAAGGATCGAGCTGCCTTCAGCTGGCGTGGGTTGCGCGCATTCCATGCTGCTTCTCTTATTCGGGGCGTCAGGCCGGTTTCTCGTAAAAACCGGACAAATACTGAGACTTCACTCTAGACCGGGATCCGCAAAAGCAGAAGCTATCAGCGCGCCATCATTTAACCATCACGTACATTTGCCGACTAACGGTCGCTTCTACAGCCCCCTGAAACCGGGAAAGATGGCCTTTTAACAGGATTTTGACGCCATCCGTTTGTCATTTACACATTAACAAATTGAACTTCTGCGCATATAAAGATTGCCCCCAAGGCGCGTGCCAGAGCTTCTGGCACGCGCGTGCAGTAAAAAATTCGTGGAAGCTTTTGTCTATGATCGATCTCGCAACCTGGAACCTGAGCGTTCCTGTCGGCAATCCGCCGTACACCGTTGACACGCCAAAACTGGTGAACGGCTTCAAGGATCAATACTTCCACTCCAACACCGGCACACTGTTTTTCTGGGCACCGGTCACCGGCTCCAAAACTGAAAACGCAAAATACCCCCGCACCGAACTTCGCGAAACTTACAGCAATGGCACCCTGAAAAACTGGCTCTACCCGGACGCCGACAACTCCCTGCGCGCCACCCTCGCGGTCAACCAGGTACCGAGCTCAGGCAAAATCGTCATCGGCCAGATCCACGCCTATGAAAGCCAGAAACCCATGGTGAAACTCGAGTATCAGTACAAGACCAGTACGCAGTCGGGCAACATCGTCGCCAAGGTTCGTATGCGCCCTGATGACGACGAAGGTCGGATCATCACCATCGCCACCGGGGTGAAACTCGACCGGGAGTTTTCCTACCTCATCCACCTGAGCCCGGGCGGAGCGCTGGGCATCAGTGCGGCGGGCTACCAGTGGGACACCGACATCAGCGCGACCTGGCGCGACAAGCCGCTGTACTTCAAGGCCGGGGTGTACGTGCAAGACCACACCGGGTACACCAGCGAAGGCGGGAAAGTGACGTTCAGCACGCTGGATATTGATCACGATAAGTAGCGAGAGCACGCCCGATCGTTCCCACGCTCCCGCGTGGTAACGCATCCCGGGACGCTCCGCGTCCCAACCCTCCCAAGAACACAACATCCCCTGTAGCAGCTGTCGAGCCTGCGAGGCTGCGTCCGAGGACAAAGTCCTCGCAAGCCCGATGAACCTGGTCTACCTGAATAAATGCGTTGTCTGATTTACGACTGCTGCGCAGCCGAACGCAGCCTCGCAAGCTCGACAGCTGCTACAAACCAGTCATCTAAGCGTCTGAAAAACTCGTAGGACGCCTCTGACCGTGGCGAAGGAGCTTGCTCCCGCTGGACGGCGAAGCATCTCAAAATCCTGCCATCAATTTCTGATGACTCCCCACAGCGCCCTGTTTTACTGCGGTCGCGCCGTAAACCACAACCACCCCACCTACCTAAAAAGCAAGGCGGCGTCCTACAGGTCGGTTGCGGGAGCATGAATTGCTGCCTAAAGTTGGCCTGTCGCTGACACCGTTGGCGATAGGGTTTCGCAGCCCTAACGATACGTGTAGTAACCTAGCGCCTCGAAAAGACGGGCGCCTCAGCACTCGTCCTCCTTTTTTATGGTGGCTGTGTGTGGGAGACCTTCGGGTCTGCCGGGTTCCTCGTATCCTCGGTCTGCGAACCCGCACACAGCTACCACCCAATTCGTTTCGCAGCGAACGGCAGTAGCTCTTCTTTTAGATTCGAGGAGCTTTACTTATGTCAATGAACAACCCGCCCCGCCGCTTCACCCCCATGTCCCAACTCGCCACCGACCACCCCGTCCTGCTCATCGACAGCGACGCCCCGCTACGCGAACTTCACAACTGCGTCAGCGAACGCCTCAACGCCGTCCTCAAATACCTGAACCTCATGGCCTGCACCAGCCTGCCGGACTATGCGGAACACGACATCAACACCGTCACCAACATCGCCCGAATCATGGTTCAGGACATTGCCGATGTATTCGGGGTGATTGAACAGCGTGGGTTTGATACACCTAAAACCAAGTAGCCGATTTTCAAGCAATAAAAACCCGCATTTATGCGGGTTTTTATGGAACGAAGGTGGAACAAAGGGGCGGATTATTGGGACTTGAGACCGGTTAATGGGCAATCCCTTTTATTTCCTTTTTTTCACAATCGAAGCACCAACTGGAGTGTCGAGTTCGGCTGAATATTGTAATCCGACAATGTACGTCCGTCTTCAAGTTGCTTACCGGAAAAAATTCAAACGCTGCTGGCCCGGCGGAATGCCTTCTTTATCTTGATAATGGGCCTTTATATTTTCGATAGAATCGGACCGCTCAACCTCCAACGTTACCGTCTTGACTACATTTGTTGCGGAGCCTTGGACTTGCTGAACTATAATTTGCATACACCCTCTCTTAAAAATAATCAGGAAACAAATCGAACAAATAAAATTTGGAACGACTTGATTAATTCGTCTCTTTTTTTTGGATTGCGAAGCTAAACAATAGCCAGCACGCATTAAATCACCTGTAATAAATGACAGTTATTCATACAGTTTCGAAATAACAGATATCGCCAAACATACCATTGCACAGACCAAGAGAACGCATCTACTTTGAGACCAAACGACCAAATAAACCCACTCCACTTTCACCAACTTTAATCGTGCTCGCTTATAGCAAAACCATATTAAAAACTGTCAACTCTTACAGGTGACCCCACCTACTCATCAAGCTAATCTGGCCTACGCAACACATGAAATAGAATCGGACACACAAACAACTTCAGCCACCCTATAACTTCTGAAGGTATCTGCCATGCGCAAGCATACAAAAATCATCATTTTCTTTATTAGTATATTTATCTCAATAGCCGGTGCAGGCGTCACCTTAGCCGGGCAGTGCGACGATGATTGGTATCAGAGTTCGGCAAGCAAAAACTGCTCCTTGAAGACGCAACCAATACCGACCGCACCTCCTAGCGACCATTACAATGAATTTGACTGCGTCATTCATGTCTCCTGCCTCTCTGGCGGAACACATCCAGAACAAGAAAACAGTTGGAACACCAGGGAAGTAAACAACAGAACAGAAATAACCAGATCGTTCCCTTTCAGCTTTGTAAAATCCATCGTCAATTGCAATGGAGATTTGAGAACCGGCGCCTGTCCTTAATACGCAATACAACCAGGAGAAAAATCGAAAAATAAAGCCACTCGTTTCAAAATCGCAACAAAGCACCTTTCAACAATATCTGGAGACATGAAATATGGCCGGCCCCAACGGAGAGTTTTGCGACAATGCTAAAGGTGTCTGTATAGAAATCACATACGCCAATGAAAGCACTGGAAAAATGAAGGGAATACTAAAGGAAAACGGGTATCACTACACAGTGAATGGTTGTTACTAGCACGTCAAACCTAGCCTTACCATTATAAAGTTTACAACGGAGAACTCAGGAATAGAGGACACGTGGACCATGAATGCAGGTAGGCCATGCACTGCAATTTGGGGCATAAGATCATATAAAGTCGAAGACGACTCTTTAGCAGCCAAGGAATACACGCTCACAAAAAAAATAAGCGTTGTTAGCGAAGGAAATTTTCCTGCCATGCTTCTTTCAGCCAATAAAAAACCCGCATCACTGCGGGTTTTTATATAACGAGAAAGGCTCAGTTAACCTTAGCGTTCAACTCACCCTTCAAATACCGCTGATACATCGCTTCCAACGAGATCGGCTTGATCTTCGAAGCATTACCAGCAGTACCAAAAGCCTCATAACGAGCGATACACACATCACGCATCGCCGTCACAGTCGCGCCAAAGAACTTACGCGGATCAAACTCGCTAGGATTGGTCGCCATCAACCGACGCATCGCACCCGTCGAAGCCAAACGCAGGTCAGTATCGATATTGACCTTACGCACGCCGTACTTGATGCCTTCCACAATCTCTTCAACCGGCACGCCGTAGGTTTCTTTGATGTCGCCGCCGTACTGGTTGATGATCGCCAGCCACTCTTGCGGAACCGAAGACGAACCGTGCATTACCAGGTGGGTGTTCGGAATGCGTTTGTGGATTTCTTTGATGCGGTCGATGGCCAGCACGTCGCCGGTAGGTGGCTTGGTGAACTTGTAGGCGCCGTGGCTGGTGCCGATGGCGATGGCCAGGGCGTCGACCTGGGTGCGTTTGACGAAGTCAGCGGCTTCTTCCGGGTCGGTCAGCATTTGGCTGTGGTCCAGAACGCCTTCGGCGCCGATGCCGTCTTCTTCACCGGCCATGCCGGTTTCCAGCGAACCCAGGCAGCCCAGCTCGCCTTCAACCGATACGCCGCAAGCGTGAGCCAGGGCCACGGTTTGTTGGGTGACACGGACGTTGTAGTCGTAATCGGTCGGGGTCTTGCCGTCTTCGCCCAGGGAACCGTCCATCATTACCGAGCTGAAGCCCAGTTGGATCGAACGCTGGCAGACGTCAGGGCTGGTGCCGTGGTCCTGGTGCATGCACACCGGGATGTGCGGGAATTCTTCGATGGCGGCCAGGATCAGGTGACGCAGGAACGGTGCGCCGGCGTATTTGCGAGCACCGGCCGAGGCCTGGACGATCACCGGGGAGTCAGTCTTGTCAGCGGCTTCCATGATGGCGCGCATCTGCTCAAGGTTGTTGACGTTGAAGGCTGGAACGCCGTAGCCGAACTCGGCTGCGTGGTCCAGCATCTGGCGCATGCTGATAAGTGCCATTGTGTGTGTCTCTCCCGGTTTGGGTCGTTAATCGTGCCAGCCTGCCGTAGCGGCGGCGGCTATTCAAGTTATTGCAGATCGGGGGTTGGCCCTGGGCTGCGAATTCGGTGTTGCATCGATCTCTGTAGGAGCGAAGCTTGCTCGCGAAAGCGGTTTAACGGGCACACATGTGTTGAATGTGATGACGTCTTCGCGAGCAAGCTTCGCTCCTACAGGTTTCGCAAAAGCGTTTCAATTACTGCGCTTTACAACCGCGGCCAATCAAATCATTGGTGGCGACCCAGTAAACCAGGCCTTCCTCACCTTTTACGTGAAACGCCAGCATGTCGTTGCTGTACAGCGAACCTTCGGCGCCCGGTTCAAGCTTCAGGCGATAGACCTGATCGGCCCCGCCGAGGCGCACGTCGACTTCCTTGCGGCTGTCGTCGGTGTAGCGCCAGAGCACTTTGGCCTGGCTGTCACAGGTCCAGGTGGTCCAGTTGTCCGTCGATTCGGCAGGCTTGAACAGGTTGAAATTCGAGCAACCGGCCAGCAATGCCAACGCCATAACGGCGATAAAACCTTTCATCCATGTTCCTCGACTGACGGCGCACGCCGCCAGCCCTGAGTAATGTGTCAGACCCGTCAAGGGCAACCATGTTCCTTGGCCGGGGTCTGCGTCTCGTATTTCTCCAGGCCATCAGGCCCGGAACGCTTGTTGATCACCGGGTTGGTTTCCGCTTGCCAGTCGGCCTGGTAGCAGCCTTTTTCCACTGACTGCGGCGCAGGTTCCGGCTTGGCTTTCGGGTTACTCCCGCAAGCCACCAGCATACCCGCAGCGATCAACAGCGCTAACGGCTTGACCATAAGAACACTCCTTTGCGTGGTCAAATGGACGACCTCAGGCCTTGGCCCGGCTTTCCAGGACTTCAACGGCTGGCAAAACCTTGCCTTCCACGAACTCAAGGAACGCGCCGCCGCCGGTAGAAATGTAGGAGATCTGATCGGCAACGCCATATTTATCGATGGCCGCCAGGGTGTCGCCGCCGCCAGCGATCGAAAACGCCGAGCTGTCCGCGATGGCCTGGGCCAGGACTTTGGTGCCGTTACCGAACTGGTCGAATTCAAACACGCCCACCGGGCCGTTCCACAGGATGGTCTTGGACGACTTCAGCAGCTCGGCGAAATTCGCCGCGGTCTGTGGGCCGATGTCCAGAATCATGTCGTCTGCGGCCACATCAGCGATCAGCTTGACGGTAGCGGTGGCGCTTTCAGCGAATTCCTTGGCAACGACGACGTCGACCGGCAGCGGTACGCTGACCTTGGCGGCGATGGCGCGAGCGGTGTCCAGCAGATCCGGCTCGTACAGGGACTTGCCGACCGGGTGACCGGCAGCGGCCAGGAAGGTGTTGGCAATGCCGCCGCCGACGATCAGCTGGTTGCAGATCTGGCTCAGGCTGTTCAGCACGTCGAGTTTGGTCGACACCTTGGAGCCGGCAACGATGGCAGCCATCGGCTGGGCCGGGGCGCCGAGGGCTTTGCCCAGTGCGTCCAGCTCAGCAGCCAGCAGCGGACCAGCGGCAGCGACTTTGGCGAACTTGGCCACGCCGTGGGTCGAACCCTCGGCGCGGTGAGCGGTGCCGAAGGCGTCCATCACGAACACGTCGCACAGGGCGGCGTATTGCTGGGCCAGTTCGTCAGCGTTCTTTTTCTCGCCTTTGTTGAAGCGTACGTTTTCAAACAGAACGATGTCGCCGGCTTTCACGTCGACGCCGCCCAGGTAATCGGCAACCAGCGGCACTTCGCGGCCCAGGGCCTTGCTCAGGTAGTCAGCGACTGGCTTGAGGCTGTTCTCGGCCGAGAATTCGCCTTCGGTCGGACGGCCAAGGTGCGAGCAAACCATCACGGCCGCGCCTTTTTCCAGGGCCAGCTTGATGGTCGGCAGCGAAGCCAGGATTCGCGCATCGCTGGTGACTACACCGTCCTTGACTGGGACGTTGAGGTCTTCGCGGATCAGTACGCGCTTACCTTGCAGATCGAGGTCGGTCATCTTCAACACGGTCATGGGTCGCATTTCCTACTGTTTTGGAGAGCAGTGTTTTGGAGAGCCAGCTGATTGCAGATAGTGTTCCGCAACATCCAGCATTCGGTTGGCAAAACCCCATTCGTTGTCGAACCAGGCCAGGATGTTCACCAGCCGTGGGCCGGAAACTCGGGTCTGACTGGCATCGACGATGGCCGAATGTGGGTCATGATTGAAATCACAACTGGCGTGAGGCAACTCGGTGTAGGCCAGAAGGCCTTTGAGCGGGCCAGTGGTGGCGGCCTCGCGCAAAATCCGATTGACCTCGGTGGCGTCGGTGTCGCTGACGGTCTGCATCGTAATGTCGAGGCAAGACACGTTAACCGTCGGCACCCGCACGGCTTTGGCCTGAATTCGCCCGGCAAGTTCCGGCAACAGGCGTTCGATGCCACGCGCCAGACCAGTGGACACCGGAATCACCGACTGGAACGCCGAACGCGTGCGGCGCAGGTCTTCGTGATGATAGGCATCGATGACCGGCTGATCGTTCATTGCCGAGTGGATGGTGGTGATCGACACGTATTCCAGACCAATGGCCTGATCCAGCAGGCGCAGCAGCGGCACGCCGCAGTTGGTGGTGCAGGACGCGTTGGACACCAGCAGCTCGTCGCCGGTCAGGCAATCCTGGTTCACGCCGTAGACGATGGTAGCGTCGACATCCGCCTCGCTGGCCATCGGCTGGGAAAACAACACACGCGGCGCACCGGCATCAAGGAACCGCTGGCCATCGGCACGCGTGTGGTAAGCGCCGGAGCACTCCAGCACCAGATCGACGCCCAGGGACGCCCAATCGATGCCTTCGGGGGTGGCACTGCGCAGGACCTTCACGCAGTCACCATTAATATGCAGACAATCGCCGTCGACCTTCACTTCACCGGGAAAACGCCCGTGCGTGGAGTCGAAGCGTGTCAGGTATTCGATGCTGGCCATGTCAGCCAGATCGTTGATCGCGACAATTTCAAACCCTGCCTTCTCGCCTCGCTCAAACAACGCACGCAAGACGCAACGACCAATCCGGCCGTAGCCGTTGAGTGCAACTTTGTAAGGACGCGGTTGAGGCATTGGGTTCTCGATTACCGTGGTGAATCCGTTATTGCAGCGTTGCCTGGACCAACGCCTTCGCGAGCAAGCCCGCTCCCACATGAGAATGCGATCTCATGTGGGAGCGGGCTTGCTCGCGAAAGCGGCAGTCCAGACGACACATTTTCTGGATCAGTCTTCCAGCAGCTCTTCAGCCTGACCCAGGATGTTTTCCAGGGTGAAACCGAACTCTTCGAACAAGGCTGGCGCAGGCGCCGACTCGCCGAAGGTGGTCATGCCGATCACGCGGCCTTCCAGGCCCACGTACTTGTACCAAAAGTCCGCGTGAGCGGCTTCGATAGCGATACGGGCGCTGACCTGCAACGGCAGAACTGCCTGCTTGTAGCCGGCGTCTTGCGCATCGAACACGCTGGTGCACGGCATCGAAACAACGCGCACTTTGCGACCTTGCTCGGTCAGCTTGTCGTAAGCCTGAACCGCCAGGCCGACTTCGGAACCGGTGGAGATCAGGATCAGCTCAGGCTCGCCTGCGCAGTCCTTCAACACGTAACCGCCACGGGCGATGTCGGCGATCTGCAGCGCGCTGCGTTCCTGATGTTGCAGGTTCTGACGCGAGAAGATCAGCGCCGAAGGGCCATCCTTGCGCTCGATGGCCTCTTTCCAGCAAACGGCCGATTCAACGGCATCGGCTGGACGCCAGGTGTCGAGGTTCGGCGTGCTGCGCAGGCTGGTCAGTTGCTCGATCGGCTGGTGAGTCGGGCCGTCTTCGCCCAGACCGATGGAGTCGTGGGTGTAGACGAACACCACGCGCTTCTTCATCAGCGAAGCCATGCGCACGGCGTTGCGCGCGTATTCCATGAACATCAGGAAGGTCGCGCCGTAAGGCACCAGACCGCCGTGCAGAGCCACGCCGTTCATGATCGCGCTCATGCCGAATTCGCGAACGCCGTAGTACATGTAGTTGCCGCTGGCGTCTTCAGCCGAAACACCTTTGCAACCTTTCCACAGGGTCAGGTTGGAACCGGCCAGGTCAGCGGAGCCGCCCAGCAGTTCAGGCAACAGCGGGCCGTAGGCATTCAGTGCGTTCTGGCTGGCTTTACGGCTGGCGATGGTTTCGCCTTTGGCGGCGACTTCAGCAATATAAGCAGAGGCTTTTTCAGCGAAGTCTTCCGGCAGGTCGCCGCTCAAGCGACGGACCAGTTCGTTGGCCAGCTCAGGGAACGCAGCGGAATAGGCAGCGAAACGCTGATCCCATTCGGCTTCGGCCGCGCGACCGGTTTCCTTGGCGTCCCACTCGGCATAGATGTCGGCCGGGATTTCGAACGGACCGTGGTTCCATTTCAGCGCAGCACGGGTCAGAGCGATTTCCGCGTCACCCAGTGGGGCGCCGTGGCAGTCTTCCTTGCCTTGCTTGTTCGGCGAACCGAAACCGATGGTGGTCTTGCAGCAGATCAGGGTTGGCTGATCGCTTTTGCGCGCGGTTTCGATCGCAGTCTTGATCTCTTCCGGATCGTGACCGTCGACGTTGCGGATCACCTGCCAGTTGTAAGCTTCGAAACGCTTCGGGGTGTCGTCGGTGAACCAGCCTTCGACTTCGCCGTCGATGGAGATGCCGTTGTCATCGTAGAAGGCGATCAGTTTGCCCAGGCCCAAAGTACCGGCCAGGGAGCCGACTTCGTGGGAAATGCCTTCCATCATGCAGCCATCACCCAGGAACACGTAGGTGTGGTGGTCGACAACGTTGTGGCCAGGACGGTTGAACTGCGCCGCCAGGACTTTTTCAGCCAGGGCGAAACCTACGGCGTTGGCCAAGCCTTGGCCCAATGGACCGGTGGTGGTTTCAACGCCCGGGGTGTAGCCGAATTCCGGGTGGCCCGGGGTACGGCTGTGCAGTTGGCGGAAGTTTTTCAGGTCATCGATCGACAGGTCGTAGCCGGTCAGGTGCAGCAGCGAGTAGATCAACATCGAGCCGTGACCGTTGGACAGCACGAAGCGGTCACGGTCGGCGAACGATGGATTGCTCGGGTTGTGCTTCAGGTAGTCACGCCAAAGTACTTCGGCGATATCCGCCATACCCATAGGGGCACCGGGATGGCCGCTGTTGGCTTTTTGCACGGCATCCATGCTGAGGGCACGAATGGCGTTGGCACGCTCACGACGGCTGGGCATCGCTGATCTCCTGGGGGCTGAATAAAACGAAACGGAAAAAAGGCGAGCATTTTCCCTCACCCACCCGCCTCGGGGCAATGACAGATAGTCATCTGGAGGCGTTTTTCCAATTGTTAACAGCGGTTTCGACTGATGAAACCTTTCCGCTGTTCGTTTGTTGACTGAACCTAACGTCGAGAAGTGCCATCTATCGAGCAATATCAAAACTTTTTGATATTGCTCTTGCAGTGATTTCTGCCCGTCACTAGACTGCTGGCCTTATGAATTTACGCGTGCCTTCCATTCAACATGACGATTGCGATGAGCTGGCGGCCCTGTGCAAGGCCGGCGGCGATCCTCTGCGGCTGAATGTATTGCGCGCACTGGCCAACGATTCGTTTGGCGTACTGGAACTGGCGCAGATCTTCGGGATGGGTCAGTCGGGCATGAGTCACCACCTCAAGGTATTGGCCCAGGCCGACCTGGTGGCGACTCGCCGTGAAGGCAACGCGATTTTCTACCGTCGCGCCCTGCCCCACACCGACCTGCTGGGCGGCAAGCTGCACGCAGCCTTGCTCGAAGAAGTGGACAACCTGACCCTGCCGGCCGATGTGCAGTCGCGGATCGCTCAGGTCCATGGGCAACGAGCCGCCGCCAGCCAGGACTTTTTCTCACGGGTGGCGGAAAAGTTTCGCGCCCAGCAGGACTTGATCGCCGGCCTGCCGCAATACCGCGAAAGCGTGGTGGCATTGCTCGACAAGCTGAGTTTCAGTGAAGGCGCCACGGCCATAGAAGTCGGCCCCGGCGACGGTGAATTTCTGCCGGAACTGGCGCGCCGCTTCACCCAGGTCACGGCGCTGGACAACAGCTCGGCGATGCTCGAACTGGCGCGTCAGGTCTGCGAACGCGAGACGCTGGCTAACGTCAGCCTGCAACTGGCCGATGCATTGAATGGTGTGAGCCTCAAGGCCGATTGCGTTGTATTGAACATGGTGCTGCACCATTTTGCCGCACCGGCCGAAGCGCTCAAGCACATGGCCGATTTACTGCAACCGAGCGGTAGCCTGCTTGTGACAGAGTTATGTAGCCATAACCAGAGTTGGGCCAGGGAGGCCTGCGGTGATCTTTGGTTGGGGTTTGAACAGGACGATTTGGCCCGTTGGGCCACCGCTGCGGGACTCGTTCCCGGGGAAAGCCTCTATGTAGGCTTACGTAATGGTTTCCAGATCCAGGTCCGCCATTTTCAGCGACCGGCTGGCGACACTCACCATCGGTAAATTCAGGAAAAAATCGAGATGAGCGAATACTCCCTCTTCACCTCCGAGTCCGTGTCCGAAGGGCATCCGGACAAAATCGCCGACCAGATTTCCGATGCGGTGCTGGATGCCATCATTGCTGAAGACAAGTTCGCCCGAGTCGCGTGCGAGACGCTGGTTAAAACCGGCGTGGCAATCATCGCAGGTGAAGTCACCACATCGGCTTGGGTCGACCTGGAACAGATCGTTCGCGACGTCATCCTGGGCATTGGCTACAACAGCTCTGACGTCGGCTTCGACGGCGCCACTTGCGGTGTGATGAACATCATCGGCAAGCAGTCCCCTGACATCAACCAGGGTGTCGACCGTGCCAAGCCTGAAGATCAGGGCGCCGGCGACCAAGGCCTGATGTTCGGCTACGCCAGCAACGAAACCGACGTGCTAATGCCAGCACCGATCACGTTCTCGCACCAGCTGGTGCAGCGCCAGGCCGAAGCCCGTAAATCCGGCCTGCTGCCTTGGCTGCGCCCGGACGCCAAGTCGCAAGTGACTTGCCGTTACGAAGGCGGCAAGGTTGTCGGTATCGACGCCGTTGTGCTGTCGACCCAGCACAACCCTGACGTGTCCTACAAAGACCTGCGCGAAGGCGTGATGGAGCTGATCGTCAAGCACGTACTGCCTGCCGAACTGCTGAGCAAAGACACCCAATTCCACATCAACCCGACCGGCCAATTCATCATCGGTGGCCCGGTGGGCGACTGCGGTCTGACCGGTCGCAAGATCATCGTCGACAGCTACGGCGGCATGGCTCGTCACGGCGGCGGCGCGTTCTCCGGTAAAGATCCATCGAAGGTTGACCGCTCGGCTGCCTACGCGGGTCGTTACGTGGCCAAAAACATCGTCGCTGCCGGCCTGGCCGAGCGTTGCGAGATTCAGGTTTCCTACGCGATCGGTGTTGCCCAGCCGACTTCGATCTCGCTGAACACCTTCGGCACCGGCAAAATCAGCGACGACAAGATCGTCAAACTGGTTCGCGAAGTGTTCGACCTGCGTCCATACGCGATCACCACCATGCTCGACCTGCTGCACCCGATGTACCAGGAAACTGCTGCGTACGGCCACTTCGGTCGCACCCCGGCCACCAAGACTGTGGGCGAAGATACTTTCACCACCTTCACCTGGGAAAAGACCGACCGCGCCGACGACCTGCGTACTGCAGCCGGCCTGTAAGACTTTCCTGGCGGTACCAAAAGCCCCGCACGGTTCGCCGTGCGGGGCTTTTTATTGTCTTGCGCTTTACACCGAGTCGCCCCCTTCGCGAGCAAGCCCGCTCCCACACTGGATCTTCAGTGAAGACAAATTTTGTGTAGACACAGATCCCATGTGGGAGCGGGCTTGCTCGCGAAGAGGCCAGCCCAGGCACCACTAGAAACACCAGGCAAAACACCCACTCTTCCCCCCAGAAAAAACTGACTAACCTTCAAGCATCTCCCTGAGCAAGGACGCTCACGATGCTTCTGCGCCTGTTTTCCGCTTTGTTCCTGACCTTGTTTTGCCTGAGCTCAATTGCCAACGACTGCCCCGACTGGTCACCCGCCCGCGCCCTGGACGAAATAACGGCCCTGCAAAAACAAATCGACTTCTGGGACGACAACTACCACCGCAATGGACGCTCACTGGTCGCCGACGAAATCTATGATCAATCCCGCGCGCGATTGAGCGAATGGCGTGAGTGTTTTGACTTGAGTCTGGCGCCCGACCCCTTGCGCACCGCGGGCGGCAAGATTGCCCACCCCATCGCCCACACGGGCCTGGAAAAACTGCGTGATGGTCGTGCGGTCGAGCATTGGCTACGCGAGCGCAATGACATCTGGATACAACCCAAGGTCGACGGCGTGGCCGTGACATTGATCTATCGCAACGGCGCGCTGCATCAGGCAATCAGTCGAGGTGACGGGGTAAACGGCCAGGACTGGACCGCGTCGGCCCGACTGATCGAGGCCATCCCCCGACAACTGCCGCAACCCTTGGATTTACTGGTACAAGGCGAACTCTATTGGCGCCTGACCGATCATGTGCAAGCCAAGGCAGGCAGCCTCAACGCACGCTCCACGGTGGCTGGATTGATGGCTCGCAAAGAGCTGAACGCCGAACAGGCCGGTGGAATCGGGTTGTTTGTCTGGGACTGGCCGCAAGGTCCGGCAAGCCTGCCCGCCCGGGCGGCGGCTCTCGATGAAATGGGCTTCCCGAGTACTGCGCCTTACAGTCAGCCCATCAAGGTTTTTGCCGACGCTGAACAATGGCGCGATCACTGGTATCGCACACCCTTGCCCTTTGCCAGCGATGGCGTTGTTTTGCGTCAGAGCCAGCGTCCACCGGCCGAGCGCTGGCAGGCGCGGCCGTCCTTCTGGAGCGTTGCCTGGAAGTATCCGTTCGCCCAGGCACTGGCCGAAGTACGCAAGGTTCACTTCAAAATCGGGCGGACGGGCCGGATTACACCGGTGCTGGACCTGACGCCCGTGACGCTTGATGACCGACAGATCAAACGCGTGAGCGTCAGCTCTCTGCGACGTTGGGAGGAACTGGATATCCGCCCCGGGGATCAGGTGTCCATCAGCCTGGCGGGACTGACCATTCCAAGGCTCGACGGCGTCGTGCTGCGCAGTACCGAACGCGCTGAATTCGACGTGCCATTGGCAGCAGACTTTCATCAGTTGAGTTGCTGGCAACCGACATCAGGATGCAAGAGCCAATTCCTCGCGCGCCTGACCTGGCTCAGCAGCAAGCAGGGACTGGCCTTGCCCCATCTCGGCCCTGGCACCTGGGAGAAACTTTTCGAAATAGGCCGCCTAAACAGCCTGCTGGATTGGTTGACCCTCGATGCTCAAGAGCTTGCTAACATTGATGGCTTCGGTGAGCGCAGCACGGCTCGCCTTTTAAACAGTTTCAACATCGCCCGGCAACGCCCGTTTGCTCACTGGCTCAAAGCCTTGGGGTTGCCGCCGACCGGCCAGGCACGGCTTGCCGATTCATGGCAGGAACTGGCGGATCGAAACACCGAACAATGGCAGGCAGAAGCAGGTATCGGCCCGGGACGCGCGGCGCAATTGAGCGCATTTTTCCGCGACCCGCACGTCCTGGCACTGAGTCAAACATTACGCATGGCCGGGATTGACGGTTTTTAAACGCCGACGACACACGGCAACCCGGGAACCCAAAGGGGCCGACAGGCTCAAACGCCCATCGCCACATCGACCCGATTGTCTTTGCACATGGAGCTTTTATGAAATTTCTTTCACCGCTCGCCTTGTTGACCCTTTGCAGCGTGATGGCCGCTCCCCTGATGGCCGCCGAAGAAGCCCCTGAGCTGACCGGCTGCGCCGCGAAGAAACAGGGGATCATCAATCAGATCGAACTGGCCAAATCCCACGGCAACGCCGATCAGCAGGCCGGCCTCGAAACGGCCCTGAGCGAAGTCACCGCCCATTGCACCGATGCCTCGCTGAAGAAGGAACGGGAAAACAAGGTGCTCGACGCCAAGCATGAAGTCAGCAAGCATCAGGCCGACCTGGACAAAGCCATGAAGAAAGGCGATCCGGAGAAGATCGACAAGCGCAAAAACAAACTCGCTGAGTCCCGCAAGGAATTGCAGGACGCACTCGACGAACTGGATAAATAAGCCCCTGAGCTAAGCGAGGGAGCTTTTGTGGCGAAGGGGCTTGTCCCCGTTCGGCTGCGCAGCCGTCGTCATCGTGCAACTCGATTCTTCAGTTTTATCGAACCGCCGGGTTTTGGGGCCGCTTCGCAGCCCAACGGGGCGATGCGGCGTTCCGACAAGCCCCCTCGCCACAGGAATGCGTTGCCAATCAATGATCCCGAAACTCTTTATGGCAGGCACTACACGCGTCTTCGACTTTCTGCACTGCCGGGCTCAGGTTACTGGCCTTGTAAGGCTGAACCTTGCTGGCAATCACCAAATCACCGGTGGCGGCTTCAAGGGTGCGGACCATTTCCTGGAAACGTGCCTGCTGCTGCCACACATTGTCCTTGGCGCTGGTGTGATCTTCTTCGCGCACCTGCGGAAAATGTTTCCACGGCTCACGGGACAAGGCGTCGAGCTTCACAGCGCCTTCCTCGAATTTCGGACCGTCGAACGGGATACGACCACGCAACATACCGCCCAGATCTTCGCCGGTCTTGAGCATCTGTTTGAAGATCGCCTTGCGCTGGCCCAACGGCGAATTCGGGTCGACTCCACCGCACGCAGACAACGTCAGGCAGGCCAGCAATACAACAGAAAGTCTTTTAAGAGTCATGGGGGCTTCAGGTCACGGGAAACGGCGGCCAGTATCCTCGCGTCATCGGCAAAGACCAATAGCCCTATTATCAATACGGGTTGTTTGAGCGCATGGAGCACTCAGGCAACCGGCAAAGGAATTACTCCATGAACAGCCGTTTCAAGGCATGGCGACACCACCTCGTGTGGACTCTTCCAATGGTGGCCGTGCTCGCTGGCTGCACCGGCGGCGATAAGAACACCCCTAAAACCCACGCGTTGGCGACCTACTCCAGCGCCACTTGGGAAGCGCTGCCGGCAGTGTCCGACAGCGATCTGGTCGCCGGCTTCGGCTCGTGGCGCAGCGCCTGCACCCGACTCAAGGCCGACCCGGTCTGGGGTTCGACCTGTGCGGCTTCCGCCAATGTGCCGCAAACCGCCAACGACATCCGCGGCTTCCTCAAGCAGAACCTCGACGTCTACGGCCTGCGCGCCGCCAATGACAATCCCAACGGTTTGATCACCGGCTATTACGAACCGGTCTACCCCGGCAGCCTGACCCAGACCGAAGTGGCGAGCATTCCGGTATACGGCGTGCCCGAGGACATGATCATTGTCTCTCTGGACAGCATCTATCCGGAACTCAAGGGCAAACGCCTGCGCGGACGACTCGAAGGTCGCGTGCTCAAGCCTTACGACGATGCGGCAACGATTGAGACCAAAGGGGTCAAGGCGCCGGTGGTGGCCTGGTTGACCGACCCGATGAACCTGCAATTCCTGCAAATCCAGGGTTCGGGCCGCATCCAGCTCGACGACGGCCGTCAACTGCGCATCGCGTATGCCGACCAGAATGGCCATCCGTATCGGCCGATCGGGCGCTGGCTGGTGGAGCAAGGCGAGCTGAAGAAAGAAGACGTGACCATGGGCGCCATCAGCACCTGGGCCAAGGCCAATCCGTCGCGCATTCCGGAACTGCTGGGCAGCAACCCGAGTTATGTGTTCTTCACCCGTAACCCGGACAGCAACGAAGGCCCACGCGGCTCGCTGAACGTTCCGCTGACGGCCGGTTACAGCGCGGCAGTGGATCGCAAAGTGATTCCGCTGGGCAGTCTGTTGTGGTTATCGACGACTAAGCCGGACGGCACCGCTCTCGTACGGCCGGTGGCAGCGCAAGACACGGGTGGCGCGATTGCCGGCGAAGTGCGTGCGGATTTGTTCTGGGGCACTGGCGAGGCGGCCGGGCAATTGGCCGGGGATATGAAACAGCAGGGGCAGATCTGGATGCTATGGCCTAAAGGCGCGGCGTTGCCGCAAGTGCCTCAAGTTGCCGATGCGGTTAAAGCCAAGCCCTGAAATCTGCACTGGCAGTCAGATAGCTTTCGCGGGCAAGCCTCGCTCCTACAGGGATGACCGTCGAACACACATTGTGTGTTCGACGCAGATCCCCGTAGGAGCGAGGCTTGCCCGCGAAGAGGCCAGAGTAAACACCGCAAATCCGTCAGACTGAAACCACAAAGAAACTGACAATCAACCCCATCCCCACAAACCACACCAACGACCGCAAAATATGCCAGTCCGCCAGGTAACAAATGATGTAGAGCAGCCGACTGGTGATAAACAAAACCGACAGCACATTGATCGTCACTAGCTCGGCATTGCCGGCCAGATGCGCAACGATCACCGCCGCCGCGAACGCCGGGGTCACTTCAAAACTGTTCAGTTGCGCCGCATGTGCGCGTCTACCCAAACCATTCAGCGACTCGAGAAAGTCACGGGGGTCATGGTTGTCTTTCAGCCTGTACCCGCCAACGGCCTTGGCGATGCCCGTGCAGATATACGGCAGGAAGATCGCGATCAAAATGCACCACAGAGCAACCGTCATAAAGCAGTCCTTTCTTCAGTTTTAGAATGTTGAGCAGCCGTCAGAACTTCATCACCAAAATACCGACCAGCACCAGCCCACAGGCTAAGAGCCTTGGCCTGCCGAAAGGTTCTTTCAGGTACCGCATACCGAACAGCACCACCAGGATCACGCTGATCTCGCGCAACGCCGCCGCTTCTGCAATCGACCCAAGCTGCATGGCCCACAGCACCAAAGCGTAGCTGAACAACACGCAGAACCCGACCGCCAGCCCCAGTCGCCACTGTTCACGCCAGAACAGTCACTCGGTGATTCCGGCGGCGATTACCCTGGTGCTGTGGGGGATTTTTGCGTTTGCCCTGTGCCCGATTTTGCAATTGCTGATCATCGATCAGGCGCATGAAGCCCCCAACCTCGGCTCGACGCTGAACCAGAGCGCCTTTAACCTCGGCAACGCGGCGGGGGCGTGGATCGGCGGGCTGGTGGTTGCCAGCGGTGCCGATCTGGCGGACCTGCCATGGACCGGCGCGCTGGTCAGTGGCCTGACGGTGCTGACTGCGCTGTTCTACATCTATCTGCAACGTCGCGGAGTGGCTGCGGTCAATGTGTCCGGCTGAACAATTGCTCCGCCCATGACATCGCTTTCGCGGGCAAGCCTCGCTCCTACAAGGAATCGCGCAAATCCTGTAGGAGCGAGGCTTGCCCGCGAAGAAACTGACTCGGTGCAACTGCCTGAAACCCCATTTCTCACCTGCCATCCAAGGACCCCGGATCTCGAACTTGTCGCTGCCTTTATCTGCCTCACCACACTCCTCACCTATGTCAATTTCCGCTTCATCGGCCTGCCCCCGACCATCGGGGTCATGGTCACTGCGCTGATGTTTTCCCTGCTGCTGCAAGGCCTGAGCTTCCTCGGCTACCCCAGCCTCGAAGAACGCATTCAGCAGCTGATCGGCCAGATCGACTTCGGCGATCTGCTGATGAACTGGATGCTGTCCTTTCTGCTGTTCGCCGGCGCCTTGCACGTCAACCTGAATGACTTGCGCAGTTACCGCTGGCCCATCGGCTTATTGGCGACGTTCGGCGTTTTGATCGCCACCGCGGTGATCGGCAGCCTCGCCTATTACATTTTTGCCCTGTTCGGCTGGCACGTGAGCTTCCTCTATTGCCTGCTGTTCGGCGCGCTGATTTCCCCCACCGACCCGATCGCGGTCCTCGGCGTGCTACGGACCGCCAATGCCTCCAAGCCGTTGAAAACCACCATCGTCGGCGAGTCGCTGTTCAACGACGGCACGGCCGTGGTGGTCTTCACCGTGTTGCTGGGCATCGCGCAACTCGGCGAAACCCCGACTGTCGGCGCCACGGCCATGCTGTTCGCCCACGAAGCGATTGGCGGCGTGCTGTTTGGAGGGCTGATCGGCTATCTGGTGTACCTGATGATCAAGAGCATCGAGCAGCATCAGATCGAGGTCATGCTGACCCTGGCGCTGGTGATCGGCGGCTCGGCCATGGCGTCGGAGCTGCATGTTTCCGCACCGATCGCGATGGTCGTTGCCGGTCTGATCATCGGCAACCTGGGCCGCAACCTGGCGATGAACGACATGACGCGCAAGTACCTGGACGGTTTCTGGGAACTGCTCGATGACATGCTCAACGCCCTGCTGTTCGCCCTGATCGGCATGGAGTTGTTGTTGCTGCCGTTCAACTGGTTACACGTGCTCGCGGCGAGTTTGCTGGCAGTGGCGATTCTGCTCTCGTGCTTGCTGACAGTGGCGCCGGCCATCGTGCTGCTGCGGCGTTGGCGCACGGTCCCGCGCGGGACGATCCGGATTCTGACCTGGGGTGGTTTGCGCGGTGGTGTTTCGGTGGCGCTGGCGTTGGCCCTGCCGCTGGGCCCGGAGCGTGACTTGCTGCTGAGCATCACCTACATCGTGGTGCTGTCGTCGATCCTGTTGCAGGGTTTGAGTATCGGCAAACTGGTCAAGCACGTGACCCGGGATGAGCCTGCGCCAACGGCACAGGCTGAGCATCACTGATTACTTTTTGCTCTTCTGCGGATCGGGCTCCATGTCCTGATCCGCAGTCTTCTTCGGCGGCCCGCTCTCGCTGCGGATCTGCGCATGGCTGATCAGCGCAAAGATGAAGCTGCCACCGATGATGTTCCCAGCCAGCGTCGGCCCGGCGAACACCAGCCAGAAATCCTTCCACTGCAATTCGCCGGCAAACACCAGGTACGAGACCTCGGCCGAACCGACCACGATGTGGGTGAAATCCCCCAGCGCCATGAGGTAGGTGATGAGGATGATGATCCACATCTTGGCGCTCTCCATGGACGGAATCATCCAGACCATGGTCGCAATCATCCAGCCCGAAACGATGCCTTTGGCGAACATCTGGCTGGCGTCGTTTTCCATGATCTTGCGCCCGATATCGAGGAAAGCCAGGTCGGTCTTGCTGTCGAAAATCGGTAGATTCAGCATCACGTAGGCCACCAGCAGCGTGCCGCAGAGATTGCCCACCAGCACCACCGACCACAGGCGCAGCAACCGGCCGAAATTGTTCAGTGTGGGTTTGGTCATGATCGGCAGCACGGCCGTCAGGGTGTTCTCGGTGAACAACTGCTGACGGGCGAGGATCACCGCGAGAAAGCCTGCGCAGTAGCCGAAACTGGCGATGACTTTGAAGCCCTCTCCGTCCGGCAGTCGGGAATTGAGCAGTCCCATGGCCATCAGCGACAGGCCCATGGTCAGGCCGGCGGCCAGCGCCGACCACCACAAGGCGGCGACACTGCGCTCGAGTTCCTGATCGCCCTGGGTACGGATGATTTCGTGCAGCACCGCCGCCCGCGGTGGCTGGTTCTTGTCGACCTCGTGCCGTTCTTCCGGCGACAGGTTTGGGGTCTTGCCTTCTTTCTTGGCGTCCATAAAGCTCCGGAACCGGTGGTGTGTCATGTAGGTACGACACGCGCGGTTCGGAGCTGTTCACTGACCGTCCAAACGAAACCGGCTCTGTAGGAGCGAGCGATGCGGCGTTCCGACTTGCCCGCGAAGGGTTCGGTGGTGACGCAAATGACGCCTTCGCGAGCAAGCTTCGCTCCTACGGGGCTCGCATTACTCGCTGGCGACGTCATCCTTGAATTGGTCTTTGACGTACTTGATCTCAGTCTGGCCATGCGGCGCCGGCAAACCGTCTTCACCCAAATTCACGAAGACAATCTTCTCCACCGTCAGGATGCTTTTACGGGTGATCTTGTTGCGCACTTCGCACTTCAGGGTGATGGAAGTGCGACCGAACTCGGTGGCGGTGATGCCCAGTTCGATGATGTCGCCCTGGCGTGAGGCACTGACAAAATTGATTTCGGAAATGTACTTGGTGACCACACGCTGATTGCCCAACTGGACGATGGCGTAGATCGCCGCTTCTTCGTCGAGCCAGCGCAACAGGCTGCCGCCGAACAGCGTGCCGTTGGGGTTGAGGTCTTCGGGTTTTACCCATTTGCGGGTGTGGAAATTCATATTCACTCCTGAGCGTCTTGCCGAATGATGGGGGGCATCATGGCAGAGCCCGACCCAGGGCTCTATCACGCATCGACTATGGCCTCGATTACCGTTCAGACATTGACCAACAGAAACGCTTTGGAAGTATCGCTGACGCGGCTATAATCGCCACCGTTTCAAAACGGTAACGTTCCATTGCTACCGTTTTCCCGCCACCTGTCCGAGGGGCGCTGCAGCAGGTTCGACCTGTCAGGCTCGGATGGGGCGTTGCTTGACCGTTATCGGTCAGACACTAAACGCACAACGGCGCCCATTCGCATACATTACGAATGGAGGCTCATCATGAGCGCTGTTATCACGCCTGCAGATTTTAACGATTACAAAGTGGCCGACATGTCCCTGGCTGCCTGGGGCCGTCGCGAAACCATCATCGCCGAATCCGAAATGCCAGCCCTGATGGGTCTGCGCCGCAAGTACGCCGGTGAGCAGCCACTCAAAGGCGCCAAGATTCTCGGCTGCATCCACATGACCATTCAGACTGCTGTGCTGATCGAAACCCTGGTTGCCCTGGGTGCCGAAGTACGCTGGTCGTCCTGCAACATTTTCTCGACTCAAGACCAGGCCGCTGCTGCTATCGCCGCTGCCGGCATCGCGGTTTACGCCTGGAAAGGCGAAACCGAAGAAGAGTACGAGTGGTGCCTGGAGCAAACCATCCTCAAGGATGGCGCGCCTTGGGATGCCAACATGATCCTCGACGACGGCGGCGACCTGACCGAGCTGCTGCACAAGAAATACCCGGCGATCCTGGACCGCGTCCACGGCGTCACCGAAGAAACCACCACGGGCGTTCACCGCCTGCTGGACATGCTGGCCAAGGGCGAGCTGAAAATCCCGGCCATCAACGTCAACGACTCGGTGACCAAGAGCAAGAACGACAACAAGTACGGCTGCCGTCACAGCCTGAACGATGCGATCAAGCGCGGCACCGACCACCTGCTGTCCGGCAAGCAAGCGCTGGTCATCGGTTACGGCGACGTGGGCAAGGGCTCCGCTCAGTCCCTGCGTCAGGAAGGCATGATCGTTAAAGTCTCCGAAGTCGACCCGATCTGCGCCATGCAAGCCTGCATGGACGGTTACGAGCTGGTTTCGCCGTTCATCGACGGTATCAACAACGGTACTGAAGCAAGCATCGACAAAGCGCTGCTGGGCAAGATCGACCTGATCGTGACCACCACCGGCAACGTCAATGTTTGCGACGCGAACATGCTCAAAGCCCTGAAGAAGCGCGCTGTTGTCTGCAACATCGGCCACTTCGACAACGAAATCGACACTGCTTTCATGCGCAAGAACTGGGCATGGGAAGAAGTGAAGCCACAGGTTCACAAGATCCACCGTACCGGCGCTGGCGCATTCGATGCCCAGAACGACGACTACCTGATCCTGCTGGCCGAAGGCCGTCTGGTTAACCTGGGTAACGCAACCGGCCACCCAAGCCGCATCATGGACGGTTCGTTCGCCAACCAGGTTCTGGCGCAGATCTTCCTGTTCGGCCAGAAGTACGCCGACCTGTCGCCAGCCCAAAAAGCCGAGCGCCTGACGGTTGAAGTACTGCCGAAGAAACTCGACGAAGAAGTGGCCCTGGAAATGGTCCGCGGTTTCGGCGGCGTTGTGACTCAACTGACCAAGACCCAGGCCGACTACATCGGCGTGACCGTCGAAGGTCCGTTCAAGCCGCACGCTTACCGCTACTGATTGGACCTGCTGTCCGCTCCCCATGGGAGCGGACTTATGCAGTATCCACGCTCCCCTGTAGGAGCGAAGCTTGCTCGCGAACGCATCACCGCGTTGTTCCTGAAGCACCGCGTCGTTGCTTTCGCGAGCAAGCTTCGCTCCTACAGATAAGCGCGGCGACTGCAAGGCTTACGCGTTTTCAAGGGTATTCCCATGTCCCAAGACCGTCGCTACAGCTTCGAGTTCTTCCCTACGAAGACCGACGCTGGGCATGAAAAACTGCTCGCTACTGCTCGTCAGCTGGCTACGTACAACCCCGATTTCTTCTCCTGCACCTACGGCGCTGGCGGTTCGACCCGTGATCGCACGCTCAACACCGTGTTGCAGCTCGAAAGCGAAGTCAAAGTCCCGGCCGCACCGCATTTGTCCTGCGTTGGCGACAGCAAGGACGACCTGCGCGGTCTGCTGACTCAATACAAGGCTGCCGGCATCAAGCGCATCGTTGCCCTGCGCGGTGACCTGCCTTCAGGTATGGGCATGGCCAGCGGCGAATTGCGCCACGCCAACGACCTGGTTCAATTCATTCGTGAAGAAACCGGCGATCATTTCCACATCGAAGTCGCTGCTTATCCAGAGATGCATCCGCAAGCGCGCAATTTCGAAGACGATCTGAACAACTTCGTGCGCAAGGCCAACGCTGGCGCCAACAGTGCGATCACCCAGTACTTCTTCAACGCTGACAGCTACTTCTACTTCGTCGAGCGTGTACGGGCGATGGGCGTGAACATCCCGATCGTGCCGGGGATCATGCCGATCACCAACTACAGCAAGCTTGCGCGTTTCTCCGACGCTTGCGGTGCGGAAATCCCGCGCTGGATCCGCAAACAGCTGGAAGCCTACGGCGACGACACCCAGAGCATTCAAGGCTTTGGTGAGCAAGTCATCACCGAAATGTGCGAACGGCTGCTGCAAGGTGGCGCACCGGGGCTGCACTTCTACACACTGAATCAAGCTGAAGCGAGCCTGGCGGTTTGGAACAACCTGAAGCTGCCACGCTAGAAGCAAGATCAAAAGATCGCAGCCTCGTTTCACTCGACAGCTCCTACAGGGGATTGCGTACTCTGTATGAGCTGCGAGTGAAACGAGGCTGCGATCTTTTGCATTCAGCGCACTTTTATTGTGCAGCAACACACGGAGATAGAGCTTGTGGATCCGGTTTCTGGCTCTTTGTGAATTCTCGTCGTAATCTCAAGCCATGCCTTTGATCGCCCAGTTACTGACCGTGTTTCTTTTCACTTGCCTGAGCTTCGCCGCCCGGGGCGAGAAGCTGCGCATTGTCACCGAGCCGTGGGCGCCTTATGTCTATGAGCAAGACGGCAAATCCCTGGGCCTGGATTACGAAACCACGGACATCGTCTTCAAACGCCTGGGGATCGAAGTGGACTGGCAGTTCCTGCCGTGGAAACGCTGCCTGTCGATGCTTGAAACGGGCCAGGCGGATGGCGCGCTGGACATCTTTCACAGCGATGAACGCGACGCAACGCTCCTGTATCCCGCCGAACCGCTGTCGGAAGTCGAATTCGTGATGTTCTACGCCAATGAGCGGCCCCATCCGTTTCGCACCCTGGACGACCTGAAAGGCCTGACCGTCGGCACCTCCCCGGGCTATCTCTACAGCAAGGATTTCAGCGAATCGGCCCTGTTCACCCGGGAGCCGGCGCCGACCCATGAAGCCAACTTCGGCAAACTGGTGCGCGGGCGGATCGACCTGCTGATCACCGACCGCCGGGTGGGTCAGCACTTGCTCGACGAATTGGGCATCCGCGACAAGATTACCGAGAACCCGACCGTCATCAGCCACCAGAGCCAGTTCCTGGCGGTGCGCCGCAACGCGGGCATGGACTTGTTGGTGCAGCGCTTCGGCGCCGAGCTCAAACGCTTCAAGCGCGAGCCTGCGTACGCAGAACTGAGCGCCCGTTATGGTGCCGAGCCGGCAGCCGAGGTGAAAACCACCCGAGCCACCGCCGCCAGCGGAAAAACCGTTGAGCAGCAGGAAAGCGGCGCGCAGTGATTGCTCTGTTATACTCCGGCCTTCCCGCCAGGCTCACGCCCGGACGCTCGGACTTGTTCAAGGCATCTCGACACCGCTACAGCGCAGCTTTTCAGCCCGCGCGAGCACTCCAGACGAGCTTTCAAGGCCCAGCAGGACCGGACGGGATTGCGTTCCTCTTAAACGCCATTCGCGCCAGGCAAGACTCCCATTGGGCCAAGCCCTAACTAAAACAGGATTACTCATGTCCTTTGCTTCCCTCGGTCTCTCCGAGGCTTTAGTCCGCGCCATCGAGGCAGCGGGCTATACCGAGCCTACTCCGGTGCAACAGCGGGCCATTCCCGCCGTGTTGCAAGGTCGCGACCTGATGGTCGCGGCTCAGACAGGTACTGGTAAAACCGGCGGCTTCGCCCTTCCGATTCTGGAGCGGTTGTTCCCCAACGGTCACCCGGACAAATCCCAGCGTCACGGCCCGCGCCAACCGCGCGTACTGGTCCTGACCCCTACCCGCGAACTCGCCGCTCAAGTTCACGAAAGCTTCAAGGTTTATGCCCGTGACCTGAAGTTCGTCAGCGCCTGCATCTTCGGCGGCGTCGGCATGAACCCACAGGTTCAGGCCATGTCCCGTGGTGTTGACGTGCTGGTGGCCTGCCCTGGCCGCCTGCTTGACCTCGCCGGCCAAGGCAGCGTCGATTTGTCCCACGTGGAAATCCTCGTGCTGGACGAAGCCGACCGCATGCTCGACATGGGCTTCGTCCATGACGTGAAAAAGGTCCTCGCCCGTCTGCCGAGCAAACGCCAGAACCTGCTGTTCTCGGCGACGTTCTCCAAAGACATCACCGACCTCGCCGGCAAGCTGCTGCACAACCCGGAACGCATCGAAGTCACGCCGCCGAACACCACGGTCGAGCGTATCGAACAGCGCGTATTCCGCCTGGCCGCCAGCCACAAGCGTTCGTTGCTGGCGCACTTGATCACCGCTGGCGCCTGGGAACAGGTTCTGGTGTTCACCCGCACCAAGCACGGTGCCAACCGTCTGGCCGAGTACCTGGACAAACACGGCCTCGCCGCCGTCGCGATCCATGGCAACAAGAGCCAGAACGCCCGCACCAAAGCCCTGGCCGACTTCAAGGCCGGTGAAGTGCGCATCCTGGTCGCCACCGACATCGCCGCTCGCGGCCTCGACATCGACCAGTTGCCACACGTGGTCAACTTCGAACTGCCGAACGTCGACGAAGATTACGTGCACCGTATCGGCCGTACCGGCCGGGCCGGTCGTTCAGGCGAGGCGATCTCGCTGGTCGCTCCGGACGAAGAAAAGCTGCTGAAAAGCATCGAACGCATGACCAAGCAGAAAATTGCCGACGGCAACCTGATGGGCTTCGACTCCAGCGCTGTAGAAGCCGAGAAGCCAGAAGTCCGCGAGCGTCCGGATGTGCGTAACCCGCGCAACCCACGTGGCCCGCGCGGCGACGGTCCGAACGGCACCGGCGGCGGTGGCGGTCGTAAAGACAAGGGCAAGGACAAGGGCGGCAAGGAAAAACCTGCAGCCACTGGCCGTGGTGATCGCCCAGCGCGTGAACACAAGCCACGCGAAGGCACCCCGGCTCGCGAGCAACAGCGCCCGGCTCCTCGCGCCGCAGCTGCTGACCGTGCTCCGGATGAGTTCCTGGACGACGACGTCGATAACTTCGGTAACCGCGTCGACTACGTGCCTCAAGCCAAACCGGCTCAGGGCCGTGGCCGCCGTCCGGGTGCTCCGGCGCAAGGTTCGGCTGCTGGCGCTGGCGCCGGCGCAGGTGCTCCGCGCACCGGCGGCAAGCCTCAGGGTCGCCAAAGTGGTCCGCGCAGCAGCGACGGCGCCACCACCGGCACGCCGCCGGCCAAGCGCAGCGGTCCACGCAACGGCGCTCCACGTGACGGCCAGGCCCGTCGCGAAGAGCCGCGCAACCGTCGCCCGGCCCGCACCGACGATCAGCCGCGCTCAGAACCGGCCGTGCAAAATCCGCGCGGTCCGGCACCGAAGATCATCCATAAAGAGTCGAAGACCGATCGGTTCCCGACGCCAGAGCAACTGGATCAACTGCCAGGCCGTCCACGCGGTGAGAAGCCAGCGTTGCTGACCCGCAATCGCTGATTTAACGCAGTAACAAAAAATGCCCCTGATCTCACGATCCGGGGCATTTTTTTATGCAGCACCGATTAACTGTAGGAGCGAGGCTTGCCCGCGAAGGGGTCGACTCAGCTATGTGATGTGGCCACTGACGCCTTCGCGGGCAAGCCTCGCTCCTACAGGGTTTTAGGGTGCCGCGCAGATATCGCAGGCAATAAAAAACGCCCCTGATCGCAAGATCGGGGGCGTTTTTGTGTCAGGCTCGAATGTTACTTCGCTTTCACACCTTCAAACGAAACGTACAGCTCGACCGCATCGGACGCTGGACCCAGGTCTTTCTGCTTGCCGAAGTCGGAATGCTTGATGCTGGTAGTGCCTTCGAAGCCGGCACGGTAGCCGCCCCATGGATCCTTGCCTTCGCCCAGGAACGTGGCCTTGACCACAACTGGCTTGGTCACGCCAAGGATGGTCAGGTCGCCGGTCACGTCGGCAGTGTCTTTGCCAGCGGCGTTTTTGCCGGTGGATTTGACGCTGGTGGAGACGAACTTGGCTTTAGAGCCGTTCAGGAAGTCTTTGCTGGCGATGTGTTTGTCGCGCTCGGCATGGTTGGTGAACACGCTGGCGGTGTTCACGTTGAACTCGATCTTGCTGTCTTCCGGCTTGGTAGCGTCGAAGCTGAACGTGCCGTCGATATCCTTGAAGGTACCGGTGATGAAGCTGTAGCCCAAGTGGCTGATCTTGAAGTCAACGAAGGCGTGCTGGCCTTCCTTGTCGACGACGTAGTCAGCCGCCATCACGTTAGCGGACAGCAGAGCCGAACCGATTGCCAGAGCAGCGAGTGTTTTTTTCAACATGCTTTCTATTCCTTTGGAGTCGAGGTTGAACTTCAGGCTTTGCGGCCCAGCATTCGAGTGAGGGTCGCATCACGATCGATAAAGTGGTGCTTCAATGCTGCCAACGCATGGAGACCGGAAAAAATTACCAGCGCCCACGCCAGATACAGATGAATTACACCGGCGGTGTCTGCCTGGTCCGGTAGTCCGGAAACCAGCGCAGGAACTTCAAACAGGCCAAACACCGAAATCCCGACACCGTCTGCGGTGGAAATCAGGTATCCGGCAATCATCACAGCGAACAGGCCGAGGTACAGGAACGAATGACCGAACCTGGCGCCAAGACGCGTCATGCGGCTATACGTTTCCAGTGTCGGCGGTGGCGGGCTGACAACGCGCCACAACACCCGCAGGACCATGACGGCCAACAACACCAGGCCAATGCTCTTGTGCAATTCCGGCGCGTCTTTGCGCCAGGTGCTGTAGTAGTCGAGACCAACCATCCACCAGCCCAGCGCAAACAAACCAACGACCGCCAGCGCCACGCCCCAATGCATGAAGATGCTGACCCAACCGTAGCGGGAAGAAGAGTTACGTAGCTGCATTGCCCAAATCCTGTGAGAACTGCGACCAAGACTATCGAGTTATCTATCTATTTAAAGCGGAAAATTTCGCTTTGAAATATCGAGAAATACGATCAAGAGCTTGAAATAGGTGAGTTAAGGAAAGATTAAAGACCCCTGTGTAAAAAAAATGAAGTCCAACTAAAGAACACCTCCGTCATGAGGTTTGTTCGATTCTTGATATTGGTTTTCTTCGGGAACATAAAAAAACGCGGCATTTCTGCCGCGTTTCTTTAATCCCAACGCTTACTGCGCTTTGGTATCCGTTGCCGGGGTCGCGGCGGGTTTGGCCGCTGGCTTCTTGGCCGGTTCAGCTTTCTTTACCGGGGCTTTTGCCGGAGCCTTTTTGGCCTCGGTTTTGGCAGCAGGCTTTTTCGCCGGAGCCTTTTTGGTCGGTTCGGCTTTCACCGGTGCCACTGGTTTCGGTGCTTCGACCGGCGCTGGCGCAGGGGTCGGGGCTGGCGTTGGAGCCGGTGCAGGAGCAACCGGAGCCACTGGCTCTGGCGCCTTGACCGGTTCCGGTTTGTCGTCAGAACCACCAAACAGGCTAGTGAAGAAGTTACCTTTCTTCGCCGCCACCGCGCCGGCCGCCACAGCGGTCGCTGCCGGAACAACCTTCGCCGGTTCAAACGACTTGCCCGCCGCCAGGTCTTCAACCTGACTGGCCGCGCGCTGACCGGTGCGCAATGCGCCTTCCAGCGTGCCCGGGTACAAGGTGTCGGTGTGTTCGCCAGCGAACGCTACGCGCTGCAGCGGACGCTCCCACAGGCGCCAGTACTTGCTGATCTGGCCCGGGCCGAAGGCCAGGTAAGCGCCACCCATCGACGGGTCGGTGCTGTAGCGGCGGATTTCATAACCGGTGAACGAACCGCGTGCCTGTGGATAAAACGCGTGCAGGCGAATCAGCACCTGGTCGACCATCTGCTTGTCGCCGAACGCCTGCATCACGCGCGCGTTGTCGCCGGACAGGTTGATCACCACGTTGGCGCCGCCCTTCAGCGCCGGCTCGACCCACAACATGCCCAGACCAGTGTTGCTGTAGATCTCGCCGGACATGCGCGCCTTGCTTTCCCACACTGGCGTCTTGAACTTCAGCATGATCTGGTCGCGCCAGCCGTAGTTGGTGCCTTTGATGGCGCCGAGGTGCTGGGCATCCAGCGCCGGGGTCATCACGATTTTGTTCAGTGCACGCAACGGCACCGCTACCACGACGTAGTCCGCCTGATAGCCAACGCTGCCGACTTTGACGGTCACGCCGTCCTTGTCTTGGGTGATGGACGACACCGGGGAACTGGTCTTGATGGTTTTCAGCTGTTTGACGAAGGCCTGGGCCAGCACCGGGCTACCGCCGAGCAGACGCGAGGCACGCAGGTCACGGTCGGAGACGCCACGGTAAACACGGCTCTGCTGTGCGAAATACAGCAGCGACAGGCGCGAAGGTTCGTCGTAACGGGTACGAATCTGCTGGTTCACCAACTGGCGTGCAGTGGCTGGCAGGCTCAAACGGTCGAGCCAGTTGGAGACGTTGATCTGATCCAGAGCGTGCAGCGTATTGTTGGCCGCCGGGTTCTGTGGATCTTCGATCGAGCGCGCCAGATCATCCACGGTTTTTTCGTAGCGCTTGAGCGCTTCGGCGGTGGCCGGCTCCTTGGTTGCCAAGTCGGCAGCGGTGTAATACACGCCATCGATCAAGTAGCTCGGAGTCCGCACGAATTCAGGGGCTGGTGTGGTGCTCAGCTTGAAGGTCGATACGTATTTGTTCAGCACCGGTTGGGTCTTGTCGTTGCCGATCCACTCGCTGGTGGCCATGCCGGAGCGACCGCCCAGGTTCGGCTTGGCTTCCAGCAGAGTCACCTGCCAGCCTTTGTTCTGCAGTTCGTAAGCCGCAGTGAGGCCCGAGAGCCCGCCGCCGATCACGATCGCCGTTTTATCCTTGGCCAGCGCAGACACGCTGAACAGCCCCAACATCACCAGCGCACAGGCGCGCAGCCAACCAGCAGACATTCAGCGAACTCCGGAAATACACGAGGAAATAGCGGTTTTACGAGTCAGACGACTCAAAGAACCGCGAAGAATACGTCAGCCATCAAAACGCCGCCAGCAACGTCTATCGACCTATACAAAGTAGCTCAATCGACACAATAGGTTGTCCCCGTGCGATGCATTGCATAGGCTTGCGCGATTGTTTGCCCGCGAAACCAGCGAGCCGCCTCGAGGAGACTGAACATGGGCCTGAATAATCAGTGGATGCAACGCGATCTCGCGGTGTTGTGGCATCCCTGCACCCAGATGAAAGACCACGAACAGCTGCCGCTGATCCCGATCAAGCGCGGTGAAGGCGTGTGGCTGGAAGACTTCGAAGGCAAACGCTACCTCGACGCCGTCAGCTCCTGGTGGGTCAACGTGTTTGGCCACGCCAACCCGCGCATCAACCAGCGCATCAAGGATCAGGTCGATCAGCTGGAACACGTGATCCTCGCCGGTTTCAGCCATCAGCCGGTGATCGAGTTGTCCGAGCGCCTGGTAAAGATGACGCCGGAAGGCCTGACCCGGTGCTTCTACGCCGATAACGGTTCGTCCTGCATCGAAGTCGCGCTGAAAATGAGCTTTCACTACTGGCTCAACCGCGGCCAGCCGAACAAAAAGCGCTTCGTCACCCTGACCAACAGCTACCACGGCGAAACCATGGCGGCGATGTCGGTGGGCGACGTGCCGCTGTTTACCGAAACCTACAAGGCGTTGCTGCTGGACACCATCAAGGTGCCGAGCCCCGATTGCTACCTGCGCCCCGATGGCATGAGCTGGGAAGAACACTCGCGCAACCTGTTCGCCGCTATGGAACAGACCCTGGCCGAGAACCATGACACCGTCGCTGCGGTAATCGTCGAGCCGTTGATCCAGGGCGCGGGCGGCATGCGCATGTATCACCCGGTGTATCTCAAGTTGCTGCGCGAAGCCTGCGACCGTTATGGCGTACATCTTATTCACGACGAAATCGCCGTCGGCTTCGGCCGCACCGGCACGATGTTCGCCTGTGAACAGGCCGGCATCCGCCCGGACTTCCTCTGCCTGTCCAAGGCCCTGACTGGCGGCTACCTGCCGCTGGCGGCGTGCGTGACGACCGAAGACGTCTACAGCGCTTTCTATGACGACTACCCGACCCTGCGCGCCTTCCTGCATTCGCACAGTTACACCGGCAATCCGCTGGCGTGCGCGGCGGCATTGGCGACGCTGGATATCTTCGAAGAAGACAACGTCATCGAGAACAACAAGGCGCTGGCTCAGCGCATGGCCAGCGCCACCGCACACCTGGCTGACCACCCGAACGTGTCGGAAGTGCGCCAAACCGGCATGGTGCTGGCCATCGAGATGGTCAAGGACAAGGCGACGAAAGAAGCCTATCCGTGGCAGGAACGTCGCGGCTTGAAGGTGTTCCAGCATGCGTTGGAGCGCGGTGCTTTACTTCGACCGTTGGGCAGCGTGGTGTACTTCCTGCCGCCGTACGTGATTACGCCGGAGCAGATCGACTTTCTGGCTGAAGTGGCCAGTGAAGGCATCGACATCGCGACCCGTGATGGCGTCAGCGTGTCGGTGCCGAAGGACTTCCACCCCGGCTTCCGCGATCCGGGCTAAAGACCGACACAGCTCCCTGTGGTGGGAAGATTTATCTGTGGTGAGGGGATTTAGCGAAACGTCGCACCGCCCCGTAGGGTCGCGAAGCGGCCCCAAATCCGGTAACCACGATTTATCAGTTAAACCGCATTAGCCGGATTGACGACTGCTTCGCAGCCGAACGGGGATAAATCCCCTCGCCACAAAAGCCAGATCGACCCCCATTACAATGCCGAACATCAGATTCAGTAGAGACCCAGCATGAGACTGTCCCGCTTCTTCATCGACGCCCCCCTGAGCATCGGCCAACACGAGTTGCCAGAAGCCCAGGCCCATTACATCAGCCGCGTGCTGCGCATGGCCGAGGGTGATGCGCTGCAACTGTTCGACGGCTCGGGCCATGAGTTTCGCGCCACGCTGGTGGAGGTCGGCAAGAAGCGCGTCGTCGTGCAGATCGATGAAAGCTTCGCCGGGCAGGTCGAATCGACGCTTGCGATCCATCTCGGCCAGGGCTTGTCCCGTGGCGAGCGCATGGATTGGGCGATTCAGAAAGCCACTGAACTGGGCGTCACCGAAATCACCCCGATTTTCAGCGACCGCTGTGAAGTCCGCCTGAAGGACGAACGCGCCGACAAACGCCTGATGCACTGGCGCCAGGTTGCGATCAGCGCGTGCGAGCAATGCGGGCGTTCGCGGGTGCCGGTGATTCATCCGCCGCTGTTGTTGGCGGACTGGTTGAAGCAGACCGAGGCTGAATTGAAACTGGTGCTGCATCCTGTGGCTGAGCCCTTGGTGAGTCATGAGAAGCCTGGGACGTTGGCGTTTCTGATCGGGCCTGAGGGTGGGCTGTCGGATGCTGAAGTGGATCAGGCCAAGAGTGCCGGTTTTCATGCCGCTCGCCTCGGGCCTCGGGTGTTGCGGACAGAGACCGCGCCAGTGGTTGCACTGGCGGTGGCCCAGCAGCTTTGGGGAGACTTCTAGTCAGCCTTCGCGAGCAAGCCCGCTCCCACAGGGGATTTGTGGTAATTCACAAATCTTCAGCAACATACCGATTTAATGTGGGAGCGGGCTTGCTCGCGAATGACCGCGACGCGGTTTAAAGGACATAAAACAAAATTGCGACAAAGTGCAGCAAACTCCCCGCAATCACGAACAAATGCCAGATCCCGTGCGCATGCCGCAACCGATGATCCAGGGCAAAAAAGACAATCCCGACGGTGTACAACACCCCGCCCGACGCCAGCCAGGCGAACCCTGTTCTGCCCAGCGCCGCGAGCAACGGCTTGACCGCCACCAACACAATCCAGCCCATCACCGCATAAATCACGATCGACAGAATCCGCGCTTCCGACCGCGGCTTGATCTCTTGCAGGATGCCGATCAGCGCCAGCCCCCAGACAATCCCGAACAACGTCCAGCCCCAGGGCCCGCGCAACGTCACCAGGCAAAACGGCGTGTAACTGCCGGCGATCAGCAGGTAGATCGAAAAGTGATCGACTTTCTGCATGATCGCTTTCTTGCGCCCGCGCACGCTGTGGTAAACGGTCGATGCGCTGTAAAGCACCATCAAGGTAAATCCGTAAATCGCCACGCTGACGATCTTCCACGGGCTGCCGTCCATGCTGGCAATCACCACCATCCACACCACCCCGACCGTCGCTGCCACCGCCCCGACCAGATGCGTCCAGGCGTTCAATCTTTCCCCGTGATACATGTATTGCTCACCTCAAAATTCGTTACAACATCGCGCAAGGCTCAGCCCTTGAGTTTAAAAGCGCAATGTTTCAGATCACAATTTCCCTCATACGTGCACAATCGAGCCATTCGAGTAAGAGTCCACGCCATGCTGATCGACGAAGAGTTGACCCTGAAAAAACTCGAGGTGTTCCTCGCCTTCATGCGCACCGGCAACCTGGCCCGGGCCGCCGCCGAATCGCAAACCAGCAACGTCAGCGTGCACCGGGCGATTCACTCTCTGGAAAGCGCCCTGCGCTGCCCGTGTTCAAACACGAAGGCCGCAACCTGACACCGTTGGAAAGTGCTTATGTGCTGGAAGAACGGGCGCAGAAGCTGTTTCAGGACGTGGTCGAAACCGTGCGTCTGACCCGTGAAGCGGCCGGATTCTCGGCTGAACGTTTCAAGCTCGGCTCGTTGTATTCGCTGACGGTGAAGACCTTGCGGCAGTTGATCATGGGCCTGAAAATCCGCCGCAGCGAACTCAACATCGACCTGATCCTCGGCTCGAATTTCGACCTGCTGTACAAGCTCAAGAACATGGAAGTCGACGCGATCCTGGTGTCCTTGGACGACAGCGTCAACAACCCGGACTGCAAGCAGATTCCGCTGTTTTCCGATGACATCTTCCTGGCCACGCCGGCGGATTCGAAGTTTGCCCATCGGGCGGAAGTTGACCTGGCCGAAGTGCGCGAAGAAACGTTCATCACCCTGACGTGGTTCAGGGACTGGACGTTGTGTTTCTCGTAGATCCCGCGGATCGCCATCATCGCCATCAACACGCGCACAGGCTTGATGTGGCGTGGGTCGCGGGTGAACAGCGGTTCGATGTAGAACGGCTGGTCGGCCACCACCACGAAGTCGACCCCGGACGCGGGGATGTCGACGCGCAGCAGGTCGCTGACATCGTCCACCAGTTGATTGACCTGGACGATGCCGTCGCTGAACGCGGCCGGTTCGATCAATGCGGGTGTGTCTTCGGTGCTCGGGCCGGTATAGATGTTGTCGGCGCGGTCGGCCATGAAACCGGCCGAGAGCACGACGCTGGGAATCAGGTCGACCACCAGCCGCGCATAGAGCTCGATGTAGGTGTGGATCGCACCGATTTCCAGCAGGCCATCTTCCAGTAACTGGCTGATGCGCAGGCTCTGGGTGCCGGCGAAGGAGAAGTCGAGCTTGCGGGCGATCAGGTCCAGGTGCTCAGAACGGCCGACGCAGGGCATGATCATGTGCAGGTCATGCAGCTTGGCGGGATCGGCCTTGGCCAGGGTGTGGGAGAGGAAATCCGCCTGCTTCTGGTTATTGCCCTCCAGCACCACGCGGTCGCCGGGCAGAATCAACGCTTCCAGCGCGGCGACGATGTTGTCGGTGGGCAACACCACACCGTCGGCCAGGCTGCGCACCAGTTCGAGACGCCGCTGCTTTTCGCTGCGCCGCCGCGTCCATCGCGAGTCGGGGGATATTGTTGTTGTCATGACCACTCCACGGGTTCGCTGTCGTGGGAGTCACCTTAGGAGTGTTGGGTGGGGGCATCAATCAAGCAGAGTGGTGGATTGTTACGGTCAGGGTAATGGTTAGCGTAGAGTTGCGGTGACTGTACCGACCCCTTCGCGAGCAAGCCCGCTCCCACATTGGTTCATTGGTGTACTCAGGTTGGGGTACGAATCAAATCAAATGTGGGAGCGGGCTTGCTCGCGAAGGGGCCAGAGCGATCACCGCTGTTTTCAATGAAGAATAATTACAGACCAGCCATCTGCTGCTGCACACGAACCAGCAACTGCTCAGCGCTTTCCAACAACTGCGCCAACAACGCCGGATCTTCGTCCATATAGCCTTCGTACTCCGCCAGGTTTCGTCGCTCATGGCACAGCGCGAATAACCGAACCTGCACTTTGCCAATATCAGCGGTATGAACCAGGCACTGAAACACCAGGTATCTCTTGTCTGAGCGGTAACCACACAAGCGAAGAGCCGTCAGAGCCAAGGCATGGGCGGCGTTGTAAGCCAAGTCAAAACGGCTTGCGAAGGAAAGCGAAGACGTTTGCGCATCTTTCAATCGATCCACAGCGGAACGCATCAGCCCTTCGCATTCCTTGCGGTCCGGCGGTTCGGCTTTCAATCCACCGCTACGTAACAGGTTCTCCAGATTCTCGTTGCTGCCCATCCTTGGACTCCAAAGGGTTTCCCCCCATCAGGTTGATCTTGTCCTGCTGCGCCACCCGCACCACAAAGCTGTTTTCAGCCACCAGTTTTGCAGCCCAGTCGTCGGGGGTGTAGAGCGTCGGGTTGAGGACGCGGCCCAGTTGTTCCTCCAGAGGCATTAGCAGCTCCATCACTTCACTGTAGTGAAGGCTTTCGCCGATCAGCATGAGATCAATGTCACTGGATGCGTTTGCCGAATCCTTGGCGATCGAACCGTACACAAATGCCCAGGTGATCTGTTCGGCAAAGGGTTGCAGCGCTTGGCGTAGGGGCTCGGCAATACCAAAAGTCTTGCGGACGATGCCTGACAGTTCGGCATAGATCGGGCATTGCGGATTGGCTTGATAGTGGGTCTGGTTGCCCTGACGGCTCAGGGTCAGCACGCCGGCCTGCTGCAATCGATCCAACTCGCGCATGAGGCTGCCTTTACCCACTTGAGCCCAGCGGGCGATCTCGTTAGCGTAAAAACTGCGGTCGGGTTTGCCGAACAACAAGCCCAGCACTTTTTGCTGAGTGGTCGTGAACAAGGCTTCGCTGAGGGAAAGGTTTTTCACAGTGGCAACCGATGAGTCCCAAAAAGGGAACGATAGGTCCCTTTTTGGGAATCTTCAACCTGTCGCGAGCCGAATGGGGATTTGTGTTTAAACATTTGTCCGCAGGAACGGTGAGAGGCTACGCCGTCTGGCGTCGCGGCCTACAGCAATGCCGGAAGCCGCTGACTGGTGCGCTTTGGTGTAGATCTTTATCGTTTATGGGTCGCTGCCAATTCAGCGACCGGGATTGGAACCCCGTGGTGTTAACGAGGCAAAAACGCCTTCCATAACGTATGCTTGCGCACCTTTAATGGGTGCACTCCGTTATGGCGGCTGTGCGCGGGAGACCTTAGAGTCTGTCGGGTTTTGTCCGTTTGCCCGGGTTCCAACCCGCGTACAGCTGCCACCCCTTCGATTGGAACCCGATGGAGCAGCTGAAACTCATTAAATGGAGCTTCACTATGTTCAAACCAACTCCCAATCCGCCGGAATCCGACACCGGTTCCGAAGCAACCCTCGAAGCCGAAAAACTCAAGGAAGCCGCCGACCGCGTCTTTTCCTACTACTTCCCACCCCATGAAAAACCGGGCAAGCGCCGCAAACATCACCTCTTCAGCGTCTCCCCCGATATCGATACCGAAGCCCTGCTGGCCAACGCCTCTGAAGACTTGCTGTCCATCAGCGCCATTGCGGCCGATCTGGCGGACGATGTTGAAGGATCACGCCGCTCGGTAGCCCTGGCGCTCAGTCGAATGGCCGATGGTGTGCAGTTGTTGGTGGAGCGGGCGCTGGATCACCATGAGTCGTTGCAGATGCAGCTGCGGGCTCAGGCCAAGGTTTAGCCGTCAGGTCATGATCGTTCCCACGCTCTGCGTGGGAATGCAGCCCGGGACGCTCTGCGTCCCTTCAACAGCCGAACGCGGAGCGTCCGAAGAGGCATTCCCACGCGGAGCGTGGGAACGATCAGTGGGCTAACCCTGCTGTAACAAGCAACTCCTCCAGCGCCAGCAAGTCAGGCACTTTGGCCACTTGCTCCCCCACCTGCACCGCCGCCTGTTCCAGCGAACACAGCGGCACATCCACATAACTCAACTGACTGTCGAGCTTGTACGACCGTGGAATCCCCTGCACCAGTAGCGCAATGAACTTCAGCTCCGGGCGCCCACCAAGGGCATTGAGAATCACGATCCGCGCCCGCTCGCCGATGACGATTTTACTGCCGCACGCCGACTCGAAACTCAGCAATGGAATCTGCCGATCCCGCCACTTCACCAACCCCAGATACCACGGTGGCGTGTCCAGATCGAACGCCCCCGGTTGATAGTCGATCAACTCCGCCACCGCCACGTTGGGCAGAATCAGATTGCGGTCAGCCAACGGCAACAGCAGGCCGGTCAGATTGTTGGTGCGCTGGTAAAAATGGGGATCAAGCATGGGTTTTGCTCCACAGGGCGATGCTGTCGAGCAGCACCGATTCCTGGTACGGCTTGCCGAGGTAGTCGTTGACGCCGATGGCCATGGCGCGGTCGCGGTGTTTCTGGCCGGTGCGGGAGGTGATCATGATGATCGGCAAGTGCTGCAAACGTTCGTCACTGCGCACTTGGGTCGCCACTTCGAAACCGTCCATGCGCGGCATTTCGATGTCCAGCAGCATCAGGTCGGGCATGTGTTCTTCGAGCAGCAGCATGGCGTCGACCCCGTCCTTGGCGGTCAGCACGTTCATGCCGTGGCGTTCCAGCAGACGGCTGGTGACCTTGCGGACGGTGACCGAATCGTCGACCACCAACACCAGCAGCGGTTTATGCGGCTCGACCTCCGCGTCCTGGGTCTGCGTGCGCTGCGGCACCTGCGCCTGCATGGCGCGGATTGGCGCCAGCAAGTCGAGAATCAGCACCACCCGGCCATCGCCAAGAATCGTCGCCCCGGACAGCCCCTGCACCGACGCAAACTGCGGGCCGAGGCTTTTGACCACGATCTCCCGAGTGCCGGCCATGGAGTCAACCTGCACGGCGATATGCCGCTCGTTGCATTGCACCAGCAATACCGGCAGCGGCAGGCTCTGGCCCAACAGTTTCGGACGGGTGCTGGTTTTCAGCAACTCACCGAGGTAGCACAGTTCGTAACGTTGTCCGGCGTATTCGTAGGTCGGCGGATCGAGCCGGTAATGCCCTTCAAGTTCGTTGGGCAACACGCGAACGATGCCATCGATGGTGTTCAGCGGGATCGCGTATTGATCCTCCAGGCATTGCACCATCAGCGCGCGGTTGACCGACACGGTAAACGGCAGGCGAATGCGGAAGTGCACGCCCTGCCCCGGTGTCGAGTCGATGACCATGGTGCCGCCGAGCTGCCGGACTTCTTCGTGAACCACGTCCATGCCCACGCCACGCCCGGAGATCTGGGTGATTTTCTCGGCGGTGGAGAACCCCGGTTGCAGGATGAATTGCAGCACTTCGCGGTCGCTGATATCGGCGTCCGGGGCCAGCAAGCCGCGCTTGATCGCCTTGCGCCGTACAGCGTCCAGCGGCACGCCCGCGCCGTCGTCGCGGATGTCGAAAATGATGTCGCCGCCCTCGCGGGACAGGTCGAGCGTGATCCGACCCTGAGCCGGTTTGCCCGCCGCGATGCGCACATCGGCCGACTCCAGACCGTGGTCCACGGCGTTGCGCAGCATGTGCTCCAGCGGTGCCGCCATGCGCTCGAGCACGTTGCGATCCATCTCGCCTTCGGCATTGCCGACAATGAACTCGACGTCTTTGCCCAGCTCACTGGAAACCTGGCGGACGATCCGCTTCAAGCGCGGCAGCATCCGTTCGAACGGCACCATGCGCGTACGCATCAGGCCTTCCTGCAATTCGGTGTTGATGCGGCCCTGCTGTTGCAGCAGGTTTTCCGCGTCCTGATTGCGGCGGTCGAGGGTTTCCTTGAGGTCGAGCAGGTCGGAGGCCGATTCGAACAGCGCCCGCGACAATTGCTGCAACTGCGAGTGACGGTCCATTTCCAGCGGATCGAATTCTTCGTAGCCCAGACGTTCGGCTTCGACTTGCTGGCGGCTGAGAATCCGTCCCTGGGTTTCGGTATCGAGCCGGCGCAACTGATCGCGCATCCGCTCGATGGTGGTTTCCATCTCGCTCAGGGCCACCCGCGCATCGTTGACCTGTTGCTCGATACGGCCACGGAAGATCGACGTTTCACCGGCCAGATTGACCAGATCATCGAGCAGCTCTGCCGAGACCTTGACCATGTCGGCGCCCGCTTCGGCTTGCGGTACGGGCGTGTCCGGTTTCGGCGCGGCGGGCAGCACCACTGGCGTATCGAGAACGGCGGGATGACTGAAGTTCTTGATCGCGTCGATCAACCGATCGGCCGGCGGCAAGGGCTGACCGGCGCGGGTGGCATCGAGCATTTGTGCCAGTCGGTCGTGACTGCTTTGCAGCAGCGCGAACAGCGCGGGAGTCGGTTGCAGCACGCCTGCGGAGAGGCCTTCGTAGAGAAATTCCAGCTCATGGGCGAGGTCGCCGATGGGGGCAATTTCCACCATCCGCGCGCCACCCTTGAGCGTGTGCAAGTCGCGCAACAGGGTTTCCACTTCCTGGCGGTTCGACGGCTCGGCTTGCCAGCGCACGAGGGCCGCGCCGGAGTTTTCGATGATGTCGAAGCCTTCCTCAAGGAAGATGTCCAGCAATTCGGGATCATGCCCCGGCGAGTCATTGGCCGGCGCGGGTTCCGCCACTTCGGCGGTGTTGGCGTTGCCCTGACGGAACTCGCGAATCGCCTCGATCAGCTCGTTCGGGGCACCCAAGACGTGCTGGTTTTGAAGCTGTTCAAGCAGCACCGCGAGGCGGTCATGGCTCTGTTGCAGCAGCTGCGCCAAGGTTTCGCTGTGGCTGTAACGGCGGTCCACCAGGCCTTCGTAAAGACTTTCCAATTCATGGGCCAGGTCGCCGACCGGCTCGACCTCGGCCATCCGCGCACCACCCTTGAGGGTGTGCAAATCGCGCTGCAAGGACGACAGCGGCGCGGCGTTTTCCGGGTCGCTCAGCCAGCGCTGCAGGGCCTGGCCGGCGCTCTCAAGGATATCCACGGCTTCTTCGAGGAAGATCGAAACGATCTCATCGTCCAGCTCGACCTGGGTCGCGGTCTGTTCCAGTTCCGCGGTGGCGCTGCCCAGTTCCCGGATGCTCAGGGTACGGCTGCCGTCGCTGCGGATCAGGCCCATGGACGACGGATCCAGGCTTTCATCCAGCAAGCCGCGCAAGGCCCGGATGCGTTCCGGTTGCGGGCTGACTTCCTGGCCGGCGGCGAGTTCGTCGAGCATGTTGATCAGCGCTTCGTGGGCACTTTGCGCCTCGTGAAAAAACCGGTCGCTGACCGCCAGGCTGCTTTCTTCGACCGCGCCGTACAGGTCGAGCAACGCTTCGCAGAGTTCATCCACCGGGTGCAGATCGGCGAGGTGTGCGCCTTCGCCCAACGTGGTCAATTCGTCCAGCAACGCGCTGAGTTCCTGACGCTCGCCGGGGTGCTGCTGCCAGCGCTGCAACAGGCTTTCGGCGTCCAGCAGGATGTCCATGCCCTGGGCCAGGAAATTGTTGATCAGCTGCGGATCGCGCTTGGTCCGCAGCGCGGTGTTCGGCGCTTTCAAGAGCGCGTCCAGACGCTCGGCGAGCAGCGCCTTGGTGCGCTCGATCAGCGAATGAGCGCCCGGAATCTCGGCCAGCGGGTCACCCTTGAGCTGCCGCAACCCGAGGCGGAACAGACCTTCGGCTTCCAGCAGCAGTTCGACTTCGTCGAGGTCGAGGGCGATCAGGTGCGCCTTGTACTCACGGGCGAGTTGATCCAGCGGCGTCGCCAGTTCGGCGATTGGCAAGACGCCGGCCATTGAGGCGCTGCCTTTCAAGGTGTGCAACGCCCGTTGCAACTCGTCGCTGGCCTGCAGCGGCACATGCTCGGCGGCTTGATCGAGGAAGCGGTTGAGGCTGGCGAGATGGGTCTCGGCTTCCTTGCGGAAGATCTCCAGCAACAGCGGATCGAGTGCCGCGACGTCCTGAGTATCTTCATCGCTGGCAGGCGCATCGCCCTTGGCGAGGGCATGGGCGCGAGCCGCTAACTGGTCGACGTCGTTGCGCTGGCGTTGGGCATTGGCGGCGAATTCGGCCACCAGCTCCGGCAGCAGGTTCAGTGCATCGCCGAGCAATTGTTGCACCGCCGCCCCAGGCGCAACACTGTGTTCCAGCACCCGGTTGAGCAGGTTTTCCACCGCCCACGCCAGCTCGCCCAGCACCAGCGCACGGACCATCCGGCCACTGCCTTTCAAGGTGTGGAACGCCCGGCGCAGTTCACTCAAGGCGGGTACATCGCCGGGAGTGGCCGCCCAGCGCGGCAAATATTCCCGGAGGATATCCAGGACCTCATCAGTTTCTTCGAGGAAGACTTCCCGCAGTTCATCGTCCACCGGTTCTTCGCCGGCGGGCGGTGGCAGCAGGCTGCCCGGGGTGGTCAGGGCTGGCGGATTGACCGAAGACACTGGGCTGGCCAAAACATCGGCCAGCGACTGGACGGTATCCGGATCATCGAGTTCCTGAAGGCCCTGCATCACCTGGGCTTCACTCGGGCTGAGCACATCCTCAAGCATCGGCACATGCTGTTCGCTGGGGAAAAACCCGAGTGAGGCCAGGCTTTTTTCCGCCACGTCGAGCAATTGTTCGCCCGGTGCCTCGGGGTCGTCGCTGAGACGTTCCAGGTAGTACTCGATGCTGGTGATGACGTCAGCCAGGCTGTCCAGTTCCTGCCAGCCGGGCTGGTCCGGGTCCAGCAGCAGATGCTCGCGAATGAAGTGGTTGCAGGTTTCGATCAGGCTCGCCGCACGGTTTAACGGAATCATCGACAGCGCGCCGCGCACTTGGGTCAGCAACGCCGGCAATGCCTGCAAATGCTGGCGGTCCCAGTCGGCGTCGATGTAGTCGACGATCATGTCCTTGGCCTGTTGCAGGCAGATGCGCGCTTCCTTGATCACGATCTGATGGATCTGCGTCAGGTCGGTGGTCGGCAGGTGACTTTCTTCCTGGCTCTCCGGCTCAACGGTGCCGACCATGCCGGCCAGCGTCGCTTCGACGTAGAGCAAGGCCCCGGCGACGTCCATGAGAATGGCGTCGTTGGGTTCGCGCTGGCCCTGAGCAAGGCTCAGCACCACAGCCAGTTGATCGATGATGACTTTGCGCGGCTGGCCGAAACCCAGCACCGCCAGGGTGTCGGCGATTTGCCGCAGCGGCGCCAACAGGGTTTCGAGGTCTGAGGTGTGCTGGCGGTCACTGCGCACGAACAGATCGAGGCGCTCCTTGACCCGCACCAGCTCCTCACAGAGCGCGGCCAGCACCGAGCGCATGGCGTCACGGTCAGGACCGGCCAGGCGGACGCGTTCTTCGTCGACCATTGCGCTGTCAGGCAGCGCGTCGTCCAGTGAGTAACGATCTTTCATGGTCAGCATCTGCCCGGTGGGGTGTTCGGCCTTGGCAATGTAGAACAGCAAACTCTTGAGCAACTCCGGCGGTGCCGGCTGATTGATGCCGCGTATGCCCTGTTCGAGCAGGCGTTTGAGTTCTTTGTCGGCATCCTTGAACAGGCTGCGCAGCGCGGGGCTGTTGGCAATCGAGCCACCGCGCATGCCTTCGACCAGCGCCGAGGCAACTTGCCACAACGGGCTCAAGGGCGCGTTGCCGCACAGCCCTTCAAGGTGTGAAAAAACCTTGGTCAGATAACCGAGGTTAGTGTCGTCATCCTGCTCGCGCAGCAATCCGACCAAGGCCATTTGCAGCATCTGCCGCAACTTGCGCAGCACAGTGGGTAAATCTGCCGGTTCAAGCAATGCCAGCAACTCTTCGTCCAGCGCCGGCAGGTCGAGCAATTGCGGGCTGAACAGACTGGTTTCCGACAACAGGCTTTCGCCCCGGGCACTGCGCAAGTCGTTGATCAACGGCAGCACCACCAAGGGCAGGTCACGGCGCGCACCTTGCACCCGGTCGAGGTAGATCGGCAGTTGCCCGATGGCTTGCAGTAACAGGTGAAGCGCCTCGTCGCGATGGCTGACGCGGTTCTGCTGCAAGGCGGTGGCCAGTTGTTCCATTTCTTCGGCGAGCAGGGCCGCGCCGTAGAATTCGACCATCTGCAAGCTGCCGTGAACCTGATGGATGCACGCCAGGCAATCGCTCAGGGCGTGCGTCGCCTGAGGGTCATCAAGCAGGGTTTCGATTGCTTGATGAGCCACTTTCAGCGTTTCGGCAATCACGCCTTTGACCCACTCAAGGGCCACATAGTCGTGCCGATCACCCATAACCACTCCAAATCACTGCTCTACTCAAAAAAACGCAAACGCCTGCGGGCCTTCACACTTTATCCACAGCTTGCGCCTTGGCCGCCGGCAAGGTGAAACCGGACACCGATCGCCGTAGCTGACTGGCCATTTTCGCCAGGTTGCCGATGCTCTCGGCGGTGGCGGTGGAGCCCGATGACGTCTGCGTGGTGATCTGCTGGATCACATTCATCGTCAGGGAAATTTGACCGGCCGAAGACGTCTGCTGCTGCGCTGCGTTGGAAATGCTCTGGATCAGCGCTGCAAGGGTCTTCGATACCCCTTCGATTTCTTCCAGGGCCACTCCGGCATCCTGCGCCAGACGCGCGCCGCGCACCACTTCGGTGGTGGTTTGCTCCATGGAAATCACGGCTTCGTTGGTGTCGGTCTGAATCGCCCGCACCAGGGTTTCGATCTGCCGGGTGGCGGCGGACGAACGCTCGGCCAGCCGCTGCACTTCGTCAGCCACCACCGCAAAACCGCGCCCGGCGTCGCCGGCCATCGAGGCCTGAATCGCCGCGTTGAGCGCGAGGATGTTGGTCTGGTCGGCAATGTCATCGATCAGGCTGACAATGTCGCCGATTTCCTGCGAGGACTCACCCAGACGCTTGATCCGCTTGGCGGTGTCCTGAATCTGCTCGCGAATGTTGTCCATGCCGTGGATGGTGTTGTGCACCACCTCGTTGCCCTTGTTGGCGATCTCCACCGAACGCTCGGCCACCGCCGAGGACTCGGCAGCGTTCGCCGAGACCTGGTCGATGGACTGGGCCATGTCGTTGATCGCCGTGGAGGCTTCGCTGATCTGTTGCGCCTGATGCTCCGAAGCCTGGGCCAGGTGCATGGCGGTGGCCTGGGTTTCCTGCACGGCGGCGGCGACCTGGCCGGCGGTGAGGTTGATGGTTGCCACCAGGTCGCGCAGTTGATCGACGGAATAGTTGATCGAATCGGCGATGGTCCCGGTGAAGTCTTCGGTCACCGAGGCGGTCACGGTCAGGTCGCCGTCGGCCAGGTCTTCGATCTCGTCGAGCAGGCGCATGATCGCGTTCTGGTTACGCTCGTTCTTCTCGGCGGTTTCGCGCAGCTGGCGATTGGTTTCGCGAACCATCACCAGGCCGATGAGGATGATCGACATCAGCGCCAGCAGGCCCAGCACATAGCCGCCGATGGTGTCGGTGTCGCGTCCGCCGGCCAGGTTTTCGAACCCGGTGGCCAGGTGCGAGGCTTCGTCGAGCAAGGTTTGCGACAAGGTGAAAATGTTGCTCGCCGATTCGCGAACCTTGAACAGCTCCGGCGAGGTTTCGAGGATCTCATCAACAGAGCCGGAGACGAATTCGAACAGTTCGGAAATCTCGCTCAACCGGGCGCGAGCATCGCGGTCTTCGACCTGGCTGACCCGCAGCGACGCATTGCCCTGGAGCATGCCGTTGAGCACCTGACCGAATCGCGCGGCGTCACGACCGAAAGCGTCGGCGGCCTGCTGCGAGTTTTCATCGCCGGACAGCACAGTATTCACCGCGCCCAGAATGCGTTCGGCCAACAGCGACTGACGCTGGGCCATGGCGACCTGACCGGCCGGAGCACCGCGCTGCAAGAGGATTTCGACGACTTTTTCGTATTCGACCTGCAACTGCGGCACGGTTTCAGCCAGCGTCGCGGCGACCTGATGCAGCGACAGTACGGTCTGTTCGCTGGAGAGGATCGCGTCGGTGTTTTTCAGCAAGCGTTCCCAGTCGAGCTGCACGGCGCGCATTTCCGGGCGCACGGTGGCCGGTGCCGGCGGCAGGCCGGTGGCCGGATCGCCTTTCTTCAGATAACCCCAACGCTGGGCGAAGTCGTTGCGTGCATCGCTCAGCAGCTTGAACGCGGCAGCCTTGCCGGCAGCGGCTTCGGTGGCGTTTTTGGCGATGCGTTGGGACAGCACGCGCAACTCGCCGGCGTGGCCGATGTACTGTTTGTCGTACGTGGCTTGAGTGTTGAGGTAAGCGAAGTTGGCGAACAGCAGCATGATGAAGATGATCAGCGCGATGAACAGCACGATGATCTGCGAGCGGCTGCGCGATCCTTCTGGCTTGCCTGTCTTTGTTTTTATCATCGGTCCTCGCCTGTACTGCCCAATTCAACGACGCTCTTGTAGGAGCGAGGCTTGCCCGCGAAGAACGAAAACGCGGTTTTTCTGTAACTCCGCGTCGCCTGCTTCGCGGGCAAGCCTCGCTCCTACAAAGTTGCATGTCGCCTTGATTACAACGCTACATGCATAAAGCTTTGCGACTGCGCCAACGTAAACGGACTGAACACCTGCCAGCTCTGCTCACGCTGAAACCGGCCTTTGACGAACGCTGAAATCGGCCCGTGCAGATCGGCCATCAATACCGGCTCCAGACTGTCCTGGGCAAAGTGCTGCAAGCCGAAGACTTCGTCGACCATCAACCCGGCAAACACTTCGCCGTGTTCCACCACCAACACCCGCCGCTGTTTACGCAGGGTCGACTGTTCATGACCGAAGAAGCCGCACAAATCCATGATCGGCAGCAATCGCCCGCGCAGGTTGGCCACACCCTTGACCCAGGGTTTGACACCCGGCAATTGGGTGAAACGCGGCTCGTGCAGGACTTCGCTGACTTCACCCATGGGCGCGACATACCAGTGCTCGCCCAGGCGAAAACCGATGCCGCTCCAGCGGTCCTGTCGGGTCGGCTGGGACGGCAAATCCGCCGCCAGCAGACGACAGCGCTGGTCGATCTGCAGCAGCAGTTCGAAAGCCGTCAGCGACTCGGTCATGGCCGGACGATCAACCGGCCAGCACGTTGTTCAGGGTTTCGATCAGGGTCTCTTCGTCGACCGGTTTGGTCAGGTAATCCTTCGCGCCCTGGCGCGTGCCCCAGACTTTGTCGGTTTCCTGATCCTTGGTGGTGATGATGATCACCGGGATGTGCCCGGTGTCCGGGTCTTTGGTCAACTGGCGGGTCGCCTGGAAACCGTTGAGGCCGGGCATGACGATGTCCATCAGCACCGCGTCAGGTTTTTCCTGGCGGGCCAAGGCCACGCCGTCGGCGCCGTTTTCGGCTTTCAACACTTCATGACCGTGCTTTTCCAGCATGCCGGTCAGTTTGTACATTTCAGTCGGCGAATCATCGACGATCAGAATACGTGCCATGGTCTTCCCCATTCTTGTCGACGCCGGGCCCGCTGGCCGAGCGTCACTGTGCGTGTCCTAGTGCGGCAAAACGGCGGCGAAGCCCGGTACATGGGCCTGGATCGCGTTCAGCAGTTCTTCCTTGCTGAAAGGCTTGGTCAAAAACTGGTCGGAGCCGACGATGCGCCCCTTGGCCTTGTCGAACAGCCCGTCCTTGGACGACAGCATAATCACTGGCGTGGACTTGAACGCACTGTGGTTCTTGATCAACGCGCAGGTCTGATAGCCATCCAGGCGCGGCATCATGATGTCGACGAAGATGATGCCGGGATGATTGTCGGCAATCTTCGCCAGGGCATCGAAACCGTCGATGGCCGTGATGACCTCACACCCCACGTTCTTCAACAGCGTTTCGGCGGTGCGACGAATCGTCTTCGAATCGTCGATCACCATGACCTTCAAGGCGCTGGAATGCTGGTCCATAAATGCTCTGCCGTCGCCTTTGCGAATCAAATTGTCCATTTCCGATAACCGGAGGCTCGAAGCCCTTGATGTTTAAGGGCCAGAACGATATGGCAGCCTTTTTAGCACAGTCTCTAAAACCAATCTATCGGGCGACAGGTGCGGTGGTTTTTCCTTGACCAGGAACACACTCAGCGCCACTCTGACGCCACTTTTTTAAAGCCGCTCCGGCCCCCAAATTCGAGGAAAAACCCATGAGCGTTCGCGTCGGGATTGTCATGGATCCTATTGCCAGCATCTCCTATAAAAAGGATAGCTCGCTGGCCATGCTGCTGGCCGCACAGAAGCGCGGCTGGGAACTGTTCTATATGGAGCAGCGCGATTTGTATCAGGGTGAAGGCGAGGCCCGTGCGCGGATGCGTCCGCTGAAAGTCTTCGCCAACCCGGAAAAATGGTTTGAACTGGAAGCCGAGACCGACGCGCTGCTGAGCGATCTGGACGTGATCCTGATGCGCAAGGATCCGCCGTTCGACATGGAGTTCGTCTACTCCACTTACCTGCTGGAGCAAGCCGAGCGCGCTGGCGTGCTGGTGGTCAACAAGCCGCAAAGCCTGCGTGACTGCAACGAAAAGCTGTTCGCCACGCTGTTCCCGCAGTGCACGCCGCCGACCGTGGTCAGCCGCCGCGCCGACGTGCTGCGTGAATTCGCCGCCAAGCATGGCGACGTGATCCTCAAGCCGCTGGACGGCATGGGCGGCACCTCGATCTTCCGTCATCGCGCGGGCGATCCGAACCTGTCGGTGATTCTGGAAACCCTGACCGCGCTGGGCACCCAGCAGATCATGGGCCAGGCCTACCTGCCGGCGATCAAGGACGGCGACAAACGCATCCTGATGATCGACGGCGAGCCGGTGGATTACTGCCTGGCGCGGATTCCTGCCGCTGGCGAAACCCGTGGCAACCTCGCCGCTGGTGGTCGCGGCGAAGCTCGCCCGCTCAGCGACAAGGATCGCTGGATCGCTGCACAGGTCGGCCCGACCCTGCGCGAGAAAGGCCTGCTGTTCGTGGGCCTGGACGTGATTGGTGAGCACCTGACCGAAATCAACGTCACCAGCCCGACCTGCATTCGCGAGATTGATAACGCGTTCGGCACCGACATCGGTGGCCTGCTGATGGATGCCATCGATCAGAAGCTCAAGGCTCGTTGATATAGAACAGGAGGGTCTGTTGACGTTTGGTAGCGAGCCGCGTTGCTGGGCCAAACTGCGCGAGGCAAGGCGCGGGATGCCGCCAATGGTTGTTCCCTTGGCAAATCCTGCAACGCAGCCTCGCGCAGTTTGGCACGCAACCCGAAGGGACGGGGCCCACTGGATGCAGGGCTGCGTTACTCGGAACTTATTTGAAACAACCAAACCGCGTTCCTCGCGCCTTGCCCTGCATCCAGTGGGCCTCCGTCGCGGCCGCTACCAAACGTCAACAGACCCTCAGATGAATCCAACATTGCGTTATCATGCGCGGCCCGTGAAAAACGCGATGTTGGTTTTTTTGTCATGACTCTCCCGTCCGATCTGCCCGCTGAACTCGCCCATCGTGGCGTGCGCCCGGCCGATCGCCTCGGATTTACCCTGTTTCTCGCGGCGTTGATTCACCTGGCCTTGCTGTTGGGCGTCGGCTTTACGATGGTCGAACCCCAGCAGATCAGCAAAACCCTGGAAATCACCCTCGCCACCTTCAAAAGCGAAAAGAAGCCTGCGAAAGCTGATTTCCTTGCCCAGGAAAATCAGGAAGGCAGCGGCACCCTGGATAAAAAGGCGATTCCCAAGACCACCGAGGTCGCGCCGTTTCAGGACAACAAAGTGCAAAAAGTCACGCCACCGCCGGCCGCCAAGCCGCAAGTGCAGGAAGCGCCGCCCAAGGCTGCCGTGACCACCGTGGCGCCGAAGCCGAAAAAAGCCCCGGCGAAGAACGAAGAGGTCAAGCCACTCACCAAACCTGCCGTGGCGGCGCCGACGTTCGACACCGAGCAGCTGTCCAGCGACATCGCCAGCCTGGAAGCGGAACTGGCCAACGAACAACAGCTGTACGCCAAGCGCCCGCGCATCCACCGACTGAGCGCCGCGTCGACCATGCGCGACAAGGGCGCCTGGTATAAGGACGAGTGGCGCAAGAAGGTCGAGCGCATCGGCAACCTGAATTACCCCGACGAAGCGCGTCGCAAGCAGATCTACGGCAATTTGCGCCTGATGGTCTCGATCAACCGCGACGGCTCGCTGTATGAAGTGCTGGTGCTCGAGTCATCCGGGCAACCGCTGCTGGATCAGGCCGCCCAGCGCATCGTGCGGCTGGCGGCACCGTTTTCGCCGTTTACCGGGGATTTGTCGGATATAGACCGACTGGAAATCATCCGCACGTGGAAATTCGCTCGCGGCGACCGGTTGTCCAGTAATTGACCGATTGATTTGTATTGACTGAGCCGACGCCTTCGCGGGCAAGCCTCGCTCCTACAGATTTTGTATGTTTCGCGAAAATGGCGCATGACCTGTAGGAGCGAGGCTTGCCCGCGAAGAGGCCCTCAAGCAAACCCAAATCAAAAAGACACCCGCGCAGGTATTTCCTGTGCATCCCCAGCTTGTCAGTTCGCCCCTCCAACGCCACACTAGCGCTCATGAAGAACGTCAGCCCCAGCTACCTCAAGCATCACTTCCTGATCGCCATGCCTCACATGGCCGACCCGAACTTTGCGCACACCTTGACCTACATCGTCGAGCACACGGCCAATGGTGCCATGGGGCTGGTGGTCAACCGGCCGCAAGACCTGAATCTGGCCGATATCCTCGAGCAATTGCGCCCCGACATCGAACCGCCCGTGCTCTGCCAGCATGTGCCGATCTTTATCGGCGGCCCGGTGCAGACCGATCGCGGTTTTGTCCTGCACCCTTCGGGCAAGACCTTTCAGGCAACCGTTGATCTGGAAGGCGACCTTTCCTTGTCCACCTCCCAGGACGTGCTGTTCGCCATCGCTGACGGCGTTGGCCCGGCCAAAAGCGTGATCGCCCTCGGTTACGCCGGCTGGGAAGCCGGGCAGCTCGAAGCCGAACTGGCGCAGAATGCCTGGCTGACCTGCCCGTTCGAAGCCGACATCCTGTTCAACACCAGCAGCGAGCTGCGCCTGGAAGCGGCGGCCAAGCTCCTCGGGGTCAATCTCAGCCTGCTCACCAGCCAGGCGGGGCACGCCTGATGGCCCTGCGCCTTATTTTGGGTTTCGACTACGGCACCAAACAGATCGGCGTTGCGGTCGGCCAGGTGATTACCGGCCAGGCCCGCGAGCTGTGTACCTTGAAAGCGCAAAACGGCGTTCCCGACTGGAATCAGGTCGAAGCCCTCATTAAAGAGTGGAAGCCTGATGCTGTGGTCGTCGGCCTGCCGCTGAACATGGACGGCACGCCGAGCGACATGTGCCTGCGCGCGGAGAAATTCGCCCGCCGCCTCAATGGCCGCTACAACCTGCCCTTCTATACCCACGACGAGCGCCTGACCACCTTCGAAGCCAAGGGTGAACGGCGTGATCGCGGCGGACAAAAGGGCAGCTACCGCGACAACCCGGTCGATGCCATCGCCGCCGCCCTGCTGCTGCAAGGCTGGCTCGACGAAAACACCGCACTGTTCGAATCCTGAAGAGCCGCAACAAGCGACTCTCTATAGCGACACCCCGAGCTACCACTCAAGCAACATTCGGCTCGGGCCCAAGAAGGAGCAACCATGAGCCTGCCCAATCCCGCCGAACTGATCAGCCAGATGGCGATCCGTCTCAAGGCACACCTGGAACACCGTGGCATCTGCGAACCGCGCTACATCGGTATTCGTACCGGCGGCGTCTGGGTCGCCCAGGCGTTGCTCGATGAACTGGGCAGCGACTCGCCCCTTGGCACCCTGGACGTTTCCTTCTACCGCGACGACTTCAGCCAGAACGGCCTGCACCCGCAAGTGCGCCCCTCCGCGCTGCCGTTCGAAATCGAAGGCCAGCACCTGGTGCTGATCGATGACGTGCTGATGAGCGGCCGGACCATCCGCGCCGCCCTCAATGAGCTGTTCGACTACGGTCGCCCGGCCAGCGTGACGCTGGTGTGCCTGCTGGACCTGGACGCCGGCGAGCTACCGATTCGCCCGAATGTGGTCGGCGCGACCCTGTCGCTGGCGGCCCACGAGCGGGTGAAACTGTCCGGCCCGGAACTGAAGCTCGAACTGCAAGACCTCGCCCTTTAATTCGCCCTATTGAGAGTCCCCCTCGCGATGACGCCTCTAGAAACCAAGCGCCCGCTGCAGCTCAATGATCAGGGCCAGCTGCGCCACTTCCTCTCGCTCGACGGTTTGCGCCGCGAGCTGCTGACGGAAATCCTCGACACCGCCGACTCGTTCCTCGAAGTCGGCGCCCGGGCGGTGAAAAAAGTCCCGTTGCTGCGCGGCAAGACCGTGTGCAACGTGTTCTTCGAGAACTCCACCCGCACCCGCACCACCTTCGAACTGGCGGCCCAGCGGTTGTCGGCGGACGTGATCACGCTGAACGTGTCCACCTCGTCGGCAAGCAAGGGTGAAACCCTGCTCGACACCCTGCGCAACCTTGAAGCCATGGCCGCTGACATGTTCGTCGTGCGTCACGGTGATTCCGGCGCGGCGCACTTCATCGCCGAACATGTCTGCCCGCAAGTGGCGATCATCAACGGCGGCGACGGCCGTCACGCGCACCCGACCCAGGGAATGCTCGACATGCTGACGATTCGTCGGCACAAGGGCAGCGTCGAAAACCTCTCGGTGGCCATCGTCGGCGACATCCTGCATTCACGGGTGGCGCGCTCGAACATGCTGGCGCTGAAAACCCTCGGTTGCCCGGACATCCGCGTCATCGCACCGAAAACCCTGCTGCCGATCGGCATCGAGCAATACGGCGTGAAGGTTTACACCGACATGACCGAAGGCCTGAAAGACGTCGACGTGGTGATCATGCTGCGCCTGCAACGCGAGCGCATGACCGGCGGCCTGCTGCCGAGCGAGGGCGAGTTCTACCGCCTGTTCGGCCTGACCACTGCGCGCCTGGCCGGGGCCAAACCGGATTGCATCGTCATGCACCCGGGGCCGATCAACCGTGGAGTGGAGATTGAGTCGGCGGTGGCCGACGGCCCGCACTCGGTGATCCTCAACCAGGTTACCTACGGCATCGCGATTCGTATGGCCGTGTTGTCCATGGCCATGAGCGGGCAGACAGCCCAGCGCCAATTCGAGCAGGAGAACGCCCAGTGAAGCTCAGCATTCTCGGCGCCCGTGTTATCGATCCAGCCACTGGCCTGGATAAAGTCATCGACATTCATATTGAAGCCTGCAAAATCGTCGCCCTTGGCGCCGCGCCCGCCGGCTTTGTGCCCGTCGACACCCTCGACGCCAAAGGCCTGGTGGCCGCTCCTGGCCTGGTTGACCTGAACGTCGCCCTGCGTGAGCCGGGTTACAGCCGCAAAGGCTCTATCGTCAGTGAAACCCGCGCCGCCGCGGCCGGTGGCGTGACCAGCCTGTGCTGCCCGCCGAAAACCAAACCGGTACTGGACACCTCGGCCGTGGCCGAACTGATCCTCGACCGTGCCCGCGAAGCCGGCAACACCAAAGTCTTCCCGATTGGCGCCCTGAGCAAAGGCCTGGAAGGCGAACAGCTCGCCGAACTGGTCGCCTTGCGCGATGCCGGTTGCGTGGCCTTCGGCAACGGCCTGGACAGCTTCCGCAACACCCGCACGCTGTGCCGGGCGCTGGAATACGCCGCAACATTCGACCTGACGGTGATTTTCAACTCTCAGGACCACGACCTGGCCGAAGGTGGCCTGGCCCACGAAGGCCCGACCGCGAGTTTCCTCGGCTTGCCGGGCATTCCGGAAACCGCTGAAACCGTGGCCCTGGCCCGGGACCTGCTGCTGGTCGAGCAAAGTGGCGTGCGTGCGCACTTCAGCCAGCTCACCAGCGCTCGCGGCGTGGCCCTGATCGCTCAGGCTCAGGCCCGCGGCTTGCCGGTGACCGCCGATGTGGCGCTTTATCAACTGATCCTGACCGACGAAGCGCTGATCGACTTCAGCAGCCTCTATCACGTCCAGCCGCCGCTGCGCACCCGCGCCGACCGCGATGGCTTGCGTGCAGCGGTGAAGTCGGGCGTGATTTCGGCGATTTCCAGCCATCACCAGCCGCACGAACGGGACGCCAAACTGGCACCGTTTGGCGCAACCGAGCCGGGGATCAGCAGTGTTGAATTGTTGCTGCCGCTGGCAATGACGTTGGTGGAGGATGGTTTGCTGGATCTGTCGACGTTGTTGGCGCGCCTGAGCAGTGGACCTGCCGAAGCGTTACGACTGCCAGCGGGCAAGTTGGCCGTAGGTGGGCCGGCGGACATCGTGCTGTTTGATCCGGCGGCTTCGACCGTGGCCGGTGACACCTGGCTGTCCAAGGGTGAGAACTGCCCGTTCATTGGGCATAGCCTGCCAGGCGTCGTGCGTTACACCCTGGTGGATGGGCGGATTAGCCACCAGGCTTAAGACCGAGTTGCCTGCAATCGCGAGCAGGCTCGCTCCCACATTTGATCTTTGGCGAGCACAGATATTGTGTTCACTGGAGATCCACTGTGGGAGCGAGCCTGCTCGCGATGGCTTACTGGAAGGTTCCTCTATTCTGGGCGTTACGCACAGAAACCTGGTCATTCAGCGTCCAGAAGTCATACAAAACCCCCAGAAAGAACAACCCACCCGTCACCAGGTACAGCAACCCGCTGATCCACTTCCCCTGATACATCCGGTGTACGCCGAATACCCCGAGAAACGTCAGCAGAATCCACGCAACGTTGTACTCAATGGGGCCGGCGGAGAAACGCAGGTCCGCTTCACGGTCCATGGCCGGGATCAGGAACAGGTCGATCAGCCAGCCAATGCCGAGCAAACCGAAGGTGAAAAACCAGATCGTCCCGGTCACCGGCTTGCCGTAATAGAAGCGGTGAGCCCCGGTAAAACCAAAAATCCATAGCAGATAGCCGATCATTTTGCTGTGCGTGTCTTGCTGCGGGCCGGCCTGTTGATAGGTGTTCATGAAGGACCTCGATTCACACGATAGATAAATATTCTTGAATTCTTTGTGACTTTTTTACAGGTGGCCGACATATGGCAGATGTTACCTTGTCTCCCGTCAAAGCCTTGTGACACCTGACTTGTGTCCGACAATTGCGTCCATTTACAGCTTATTTGGTTCCGTTGCCCTCAAGTTGAATCGACCAACGGCCTCGGAAGAGGCAAAAAAGCTGTTATAAAGTTGCGCGCTAACTTATATGAGCCTTGCCTAATGCGTCCATTTTTCAAGACATGGCTAACCATTTGCCTTTTGATGCCACTGGCCGCCCACGCCACCAATCGTGAGCAACGTCTTCCTAACGTTAATGGTTACACCCAAAAATCACATGTTTCTGCTCCTTCGAGCAAAAACAAACAGACCGTAAAACGCGCTCCCCAGTTGAGCAGCAAAAGCAGCCTGGTTCCGCCAATGGCGACCAAGGAAAGCAGCGACGTGCTGAGCCGCGCAGTCAACGTCCTCGGTACACCCTACCGTTGGGGCGGCAGCAGCCCAAGTAAAGGGTTCGACTGCAGTGGCCTGGTGAAATACGCGTTCAATGACGCCACGTTTGACCTGCCGCGCACGTCCAATGCGATGGCTAGCGGTCATGGCGACAAAGTCGATCGCAACGACCTGAAACCGGGCGACCTGATTTTCTTCAATCTCAAGAGTCGTCGGGTCAATCACGTTGCCATCTACCTGGGCAACGACCGCTTCATCCACGCACCGCGTCGTGGCAAGTCGGTGAGCATCGACACCCTGAAAAAACCGTACTGGCAAAAACACTACGTGGTTGCCAAGCGGGTTATGCCGAAAGAGAAGAACACCTTACAGGTTGTTCAGCGCTAACTCGATCGTTCCCACGCTCTGCGTGGGAATGCAGCCTGGGACGCTCCGCGTCCCTTTCAGAGCCGAACGCGGAGCGTCCGTAGAGGCATTCCCACGCAGAGCGTGGGAACGATCAACTTCTTTCAGAAGTTATCCGGCGAACGCGCCTTCTCCCGCGCATGCTCCCGGCTGATCAAACCCTTGGTCACCAAATCCTTCAAGCACATGTCCAGCGTCTGCATCCCCAGGTTGCCCCCGGTCTGAATCGACGAGTACATCTGCGCCACCTTGTCTTCGCGGATCAGGTTACGGATCGCCGAGGTGCCGAGCATGATTTCGTGTGCCGCAATGCGCCCGCCGCCGATCTTCTTGATCAGGGTCTGCGACACCACCGCCAGCAACGACTCGGACAGCATCGAACGCACCATCGACTTCTCGTCCCCCGGAAACACATCCACCACCCGGTCGATGGTCTTCGCTGCTGACGTAGTGTGCAGCGTACCGAACACCAGGTGACCCGTCTCAGCGGCGGTCAGCGCCAGGCGGATGGTCTCCAGATCACGCATCTCCCCCACCAGAATCACGTCCGGGTCTTCCCGCAGCGCCGAGCGCAGGGCCGTGGCAAAGCTGCGGGTATCGCGATGGACTTCGCGCTGATTGATCAGGCATTTTCGCGATTCGTGGACGAACTCGATCGGGTCTTCGATGGTGAGGATGTGGTGATGGCGATGGTTGTTGAGGTAATCGATCATCGCCGCCAGGGTGGTGGACTTGCCGGAACCGGTGGGGCCGGTCACCAGTACCAGACCGCGCGGGGCCTCGGCAATCTTGCGAAACACGTCGCCCATGCCGAGGTCGTCCATGCTCAGAACCTTCGACGGAATGGTCCGGAACACCGCGCCTGCACCCCGATTCTGGTTGAAGGCATTGACCCGGAAACGCGCCACACCGGGCACTTCGAAGGAAAAATCAGTTTCCAGGTGTTTCTCGAAGTCCACCCGCTGGGTGTCGTTCATGATGTCGTAGATCAGTTCATGCACCTGTTTGTGGTCCAGGGCCGGCAGGTTGATACGCCGCACATCACCGTCAACGCGAATCATCGGTGGCAGACCGGCAGACAGGTGCAGGTCGGACGCGCCCTGTTTAGCGCTGAAGGCCAGCAGCTCAGTGATATCCATAGCGCTCCTCAATTCCAGTAGAATGCCGCCAACCTCAGACCCGCTGGCGCCTCTTGAATGTCCACGATAGCAGACAACATTATTCAGGTTAGTTCGCGCATCCGTGCCGCCGCCCTCGCCGCCCACCGTGACGAACACAGCGTTCAACTATTGGCCGTGAGCAAGACCAAGCCCGCCGAGGCCCTGCGCGAAGCCCACGCCGCCGGGATTCGTGACTTTGGCGAGAATTACCTGCAGGAGGCCCTGAGCAAACAGCTCGAATTGGCCGACCTGCCCTTGATCTGGCACTTCATCGGCCCCATTCAATCGAACAAGACTCGCGCTATCGCCGAGCACTTCGCCTGGGTGCATTCCGTGGATCGCTTGAAAATCGCACAACGCCTCTCCGAACAACGCCCTGCCGATCTGCCTCCCTTGAACATTTGCATCCAGGTCAACGTCAGCGGTGAAGCCAGCAAATCCGGCTGCACCCCGGCCGACCTGCCGGCCTTGGCCAAAGCCATCAGCGAATTGCCGCGCATCAAGCTGCGCGGGTTGATGGCGATCCCTGAGCCGACTGAAGATCGCGCCGCCCAGGACGCTGCTTTCGCTGCCGTGCAAAGCCTGCAAGCCAGCCTGAACCTGCCGCTCGACACACTTTCCATGGGCATGAGCCACGACCTCGAGTCGGCCATCGCCATGGGCGCCACCTGGGTCCGCATCGGAACAGCCCTGTTTGGCGCCCGCGACTACGGCCAGCCAGTAAACAATGGCTGACTCCTCTCTTTATAAGGACCTGACATGAGCAAGACTCGTATTGCCTTTATCGGTGCCGGAAACATGGCCGCCAGCCTGATCGGCGGCCTGCGCGCCAAAGGTCTGGACGCCGCACAGATCCGCGCCAGCGACCCGGGCGCCGAAACCCGCGCCAACGTGCAGGCCGAACACGGCGTTGAAGTTTTCGCCGACAACGCCGATGCCATTCAAGACGCAGACGTCGTCGTGCTGGCAGTAAAGCCCCAGGCGATGAAAGCCGTGTGCGAAGCGATTCGCCCAAGCCTGAAGCCGAATCAACTGGTGGTCTCGATCGCCGCCGGCATTACCTGCGCCAGCATGAACAACTGGCTCGGCGCCCAGCCGATCGTGCGCTGCATGCCCAACACCCCGGCACTGCTGCGTCAGGGCGTAAGCGGTTTGTTTGCCACGGCCGAAGTAAATGCTGAACAACGCCAGCAAGCTGAAGAACTGTTGTCGGCCGTCGGCATTGCCCTGTGGCTGAACGAAGAGCAGCAACTGGACGCGGTCACCGCCGTTTCGGGCAGCGGCCCGGCGTACTTCTTTTTGCTGATTGAAGCGATGACCGCCGCCGGCGTGAAGCTCGGCCTGCCGGCGGACATCGCCGCACAATTGACCGTGCAAACCGCGTTGGGCGCCGCGCACATGGCCGTGGCCAGCGATGTCGACGCCGCAGAATTGCGTCGTCGCGTGACTTCGCCTGCGGGCACCACGGAAGCTGCAATCAAATCGTTCCAGGCCGGCGGCTTCGAATCGCTGGTGGAAAAAGCACTCGGCGCCGCTGCGCACCGCTCGGCCGAGATGGCTGAGCAACTTGGCCGCTAATCAGCTCTTACAAAGGAATCAATGATGCTTGGACTCAATGACGCTGCCATTTTCATAATTAAAACCCTGGGCAGCCTGTACCTGCTGATCGTGCTGATGCGCTTCATCCTGCAACTGGTTCGGGCGAACTTCTACAACCCGCTCTGCCAGTTCATCGTGAAGGCGACTCAGCCGCTGCTCAAGCCTCTGCGCCGGGTCATCCCGAGCATGTTCGGGCTGGACATGTCGTCACTGGTGTTGGCGCTGATCATTCAAATGCTGCTGATCGCGGTGATCCTGCTGCTCAAAGGCTTCATGGTCGACTGGCTGTTCCTGGTGCCGTGGGCGCTGATCGCCCTCTTCTCGTTGTTCTTGAACATTGTGTTCTGGGCGATGATCATCAGCGTGATTCTGTCCTGGGTCGCCCCGGGGAGCCACAATCCGGGCGCAGAGCTGGTCGCGCAGATTACTGAACCGGTACTCGCCCCGTTCCGTCGGATCATTCCGAACCTGGGCGGCCTCGACATCTCGCCGATCTTCGCGTTTATCGTGATCCAGTTGCTGCAAAGCTGGCTGATCCCGCGCCTCGCGCACTTTGCCTTAATGCCGCAGGGGCTGCTCGGCCTGATCTGATGAGCTACTTTCGCTGGGACGGTGATGACCTGATTCTGGATTGTCACCTGCAACCGGCGGCCCGCAGCGATGATTTCTGCGGGCTGCACGGTGATCGACTGAAGATCCGCCTGACGGCGCCGCCGGTTGAAGGTAAAGCCAATGCGTATCTGATGGCGTTCCTGGCGAAGGCGTTTGGGGTTTCCAAGAGTCAGGTCAGTTTGCTCAGCGGTGAGTTGAACCGGCAGAAGCGGGTGCGGATCTGTTCGCCGAAGAAGCTGCCGGATTTGCCTGATCTGCTGCGCCCAGCAGGCTAACCGCGTCATCGTTCATCGCGAGCAAGCCTCGCTCCTACAGGGGATCGCATAAGTCTTGTAGGAGCGAGGCTTGCCCGCGAATGCCGCCCCCCGGTCTGACAGGAAAATCAGCCAAGCCCTTTGCTTGCTGCTAGGGGCAGCGGTCTTTAGACTTACGCCTCATTTCAACGAGAGCAGGGTCGATGCCAACTGCCTTTCCCGCCGATTCTGTTGGTCTGGTGACGCCGCAAGTGGCGCACTTCAGTGAACCCCTGGCCCTGGCCTGCGGCCGTTCGCTCCCAGCTTATGACCTGATCTACGAAACTTACGGCACGCTGAACGCCACGGCGAGCAACGCCGTGCTGATCTGCCACGCCCTGTCGGGTCACCACCACGCTGCCGGCTTCCACAGCCCCGACGACCGCAAGCCCGGTTGGTGGGACAGCTGCATCGGCCCCGGCAAGCCGATCGACACCAACAAGTTCTTTGTGGTCAGCCTGAACAACCTCGGCGGCTGCAACGGCTCCACCGGCCCGAGCAGCGTCAACCCGGAGACCGGCAAGCCCTTCGGCGCCGACTTCCCGGTATTGACCGTGGAAGACTGGGTTCACAGTCAGGCGCGCCTGGCCGACCGGATCGGCATCAGCCAATGGGCCGCCGTGATCGGCGGCAGTCTCGGCGGCATGCAGGCGATGCAGTGGAGCATCACCTACCCCGATCGCATTCGCCACTGCCTGGCCATCGCCTCGGCCCCCAAACTGTCGGCGCAGAACATCGCCTTCAACGAAGTGGCGCGTCAGGCGATCCTCACCGACCCCGAATTCCACGGCGGTTCGTTCCAGGAGGCGGGCGTGATCCCCAAGCGCGGCTTGATGCTGGCGCGGATGGTCGGGCACATCACTTACCTGTCCGATGACTCGATGGGCGAAAAATTCGGCCGTGGCCTCAAGAGCGAAAAGCTCAACTACGACTTCCACAGCGTCGAGTTCCAGGTCGAAAGCTACCTGCGTTATCAGGGCGAAGAGTTCTCCGGGCGTTTCGACGCCAACACGTACCTGCTGATGACCAAGGCGCTGGATTACTTCGACCCGGCAGCCAACTTTGACGACGACCTGGCGAAAACCTTCGCCAATGCCCAGGCCAAGTTCTGCGTGATGTCTTTCACCACCGACTGGCGCTTCTCCCCTGCCCGCTCGCGGGAACTGGTGGACGCGCTGATGGCGGCCAGGAAAGACGTCTGCTACCTGGAGATCGATGCTCCGCAAGGCCACGACGCCTTCCTGATTCCGATCCCGCGATACTTGCAGGCGTTCAGCAATTACATGAACCGTATTACGTTGTGAGAAAGCCATGAGAGCTGATCTGGAAATCATCCAGGAATGGATCCCCGCCGGCAGCCGCGTGCTCGACCTCGGTTGCGGCGACGGTGAGCTGCTGACCTGGCTGCGGGACAACAAGCAAGTCACCGGCTATGGCCTGGAAAACGACCCGGACAATATCGCCGAGTGCGTGGCCAAAGGCATCAACGTCATCGAGCAGGACCTGGACAAGGGCCTGGGCAACTTCGCCAGCAACAGCTTCGACGTCGTAGTCATGACCCAGGCGCTGCAAGCGGTGCATTACCCGGACAAGATCCTCGACGAAATGCTGCGGGTCGGCCGCCAGTGCATCATCACCTTCCCCAACTTCGGTCACTGGCGCTGCCGCTGGTACCTGGCGAGCAAGGGTCGGATGCCGGTATCCGATTTTCTCCCGTACACCTGGTACAACACGCCGAACATTCACTTTTGCACCTTCGAAGACTTTGAAGCGTTGTGCCGCGAACGTGAAGCGAGGGTCATTGATCGCCTTGCCGTGGATCAACAGCATCGACACGGGTGGGCCAGTAAGCTATGGCCTAATCTATTAGGTGAAATCGGTATTTACCGCGTCAGCAGCCCAGGGTTGCAGGATCACAAAATCGCGGTCTGAACCACGACATTCCAAGGAGAACGAACATGGGTCGTCTAGCGCTGTTTGTACTTACTGCCTGCCTGAGCGTCACCGCCATGGCCGCCGACGTCATCAAAGGTGATCGTCAGGAAAAGTTTGGCGATGTGACGGTGCATTACAACACCTTCAACTCTACCTTCCTGACACCCGATATCGCTAAAGCCGCGGAGCTCACCCGCAGCAAGAACCAAGGTGTGATCAACGTTTCGGTGATCAAGGAAGGCAAACCGCTGATGGCTCAAGTCAGTGGAACGGTCAAAGACCTGACCAGCCAAAGTGTGCCGCTGAAATTCAAACAGATCACCGAGCAAGGCGCGATCTACTACATCGCCCAGTTCCCGGTCGATCAGCAGGAAGTCCGCACCTTCGAGATCAAGGTGCAGAACGGCGATAAAACCAACACCATCAATTTCAACCAAGAGCTTTTCCCCGGCGAATGATCAACTTCACGCAACTCGTACTGGCCAGCCATAACGCCGGCAAACTCAAGGAACTCCAGGCCATGCTCGGCGAGTCGGTGCAATTGCGCTCGATCGGCGAGTTCAGCAGTGTCGAGCCTGAAGAAACCGGCCTGTCGTTCGTCGAGAACGCCATCCTCAAGGCCCGCAATGCCGCGCGCATCTCTGGTCTGCCGGCGCTGGCCGACGATTCCGGGCTGGCGGTGGATTTCCTTGGCGGCGCGCCGGGGATCTACTCGGCTCGTTACGCTGACGGTCAGGGCGATGCGGCGAACAACGCCAAGCTGCTCGACGTGTTGAAAGATGTACCGGAAGCCGAACGCGGTGCGCAGTTCGTTTGTGTGCTGGCGTTGGTGCGCCATGCTGACGATCCGTTGCCGATCCTCTGCGAAGGCCTGTGGCACGGACGCATCCTGGCAGCCGCCAGTGGTGAGCATGGTTTTGGCTACGATCCGCTGTTCTGGGTGCCAGAGCGCGATTGTTCCAGCGCCGAGCTGAGCCCGAGCGACAAGAACCTCATCAGCCACCGCGCCCGTGCAATGGATCTGCTGCGCCAGCGTCTGGGCTTGAAATGACCCACGAATCATCCGCGTCACCGCTGATTTTCGGCGGTGCCGCATCATCGCCCCGGGCCGCGCTCCCCGTGCTGCCGCCCCTGGCGTTGTACATCCACATCCCGTGGTGTGTGCGCAAATGCCCTTATTGCGACTTCAACTCCCACACCGCCAGCCCGGTGCTGCCGGAAGAAGAGTATGTCGACGCGTTGCTGGCTGATCTCGACCAGGATTTGCACGCGGTCTACGGTCGCGAGTTGAGTTCGATCTTCTTCGGAGGCGGCACACCGAGCCTGTTCAGTGCCGAGGCCCTGGGCCGGTTGCTCAAAGGCGTCGAGCAGCGCATTCCGTTTGCCAGTGACATCGAAATCACCCTGGAAGCCAATCCCGGAACGTTCGAGCAGGAGAAATTCCTCGCCTACCGCGCGCTGGGCATCAATCGTCTGTCGATCGGCATCCAGAGCTTTCAGGAAGAGAAACTCAAAGCGCTGGGACGAATTCACAACGGTGACGAAGCTGTGCGCGCCGCCGGCATGGCGCGTCAGGCCGGGTTCGACAACTTCAATCTGGACTTGATGCACGGCTTGCCGGATCAGTCGCTGGATGATGCGTTGAGCGACCTGCGCCAAGCCATCGCTCTGAAGCCGACGCATCTGTCCTGGTATCAGCTGACGCTGGAGCCGAACACGGTGTTCTGGAACCAGCCGCCTGTGCTTCCGGAAGACGACACGTTGTGGGACATTCAGGAAGCCGGGCAGGCGCTGCTCGCCGAACACGGTTACGCGCAGTACGAAGTCTCGGCCTATGCCCAGCCCGGTCGTGCGGCGCGGCACAACCTCAATTACTGGAGTTTCGGCGACTTCATCGGCATCGGTGCCGGCGCCCACGGCAAGCTCAGTCATCCGGACGGGCGCATCGTGCGCACCTGGAAGACTCGCCTGCCGAAGGATTACCTGAACCCGGCCAAAAGCTTCAAGGCTGGCGAGAAAGCGCTGACCAACGAAGAGCTGCCCTTCGAGTTCCTGATGAATGCCTTGCGCCTGACCGAGGGCGTCGAGTCGCGGCTGTATCCGGAACGCACCGGGCTGAGCCTGGAAAGCCTCGCCGAAGGCCGCCGGGTCGCCGAACAAAGCGGCCTGTTGCAGGTCGAACCGTCACGTCTGGCGGCGACCGATCGCGGACAGCTGTTTCTCAATGACTTGCTGCAAACATTTCTGAGCTGATTTCAGCCTTAGGGGAAAACGAATGGATTTGATACTCGACCTGCTCGCCACCGTCTCCCGCTGGAGCCGCAGCAACCTGTCGGAAATCTCTCTGGCGCTGGTGGGCTGCCTGCTGGTGCTGTTCGGCGCGGACATCAAAGGCTGGGTCGACCAACGCCTGGGCAGCATCGCCGGCGCCTTACGAGTACCGTTGCTCGCTCTGGTGTGCATGATCGGGAGCGGTGTGGCACTGATCTACGCCACGCCGTGGATCATCAAAGGGCTGAGCCAGTTCAACAACTACAGCTTGGCGCCGGTGTTGTTGGTGGTGCTGGTGTTGATTGGCGTTGTAGCAGACCGCCGCTAAATCTCGAACCCCCCCCAAAAACAAATGTGGGAGTGAGACCGGCTTGCCGGCGATAGCGGTCTGACAGTCAACGAAGATGTTGAATGTAATGACGCTATCGCCGGCAAGCCGGTCTCACTCCCACATTGGGTATTGCGAATTCCTTTATTGCTTGGCGGCGACCTTGACTGCATTGCGCATCATGGCGTTCAGCCCGTGGAAGTCGTTGCAGCCCAACGCTTCAGCTTCATCCAGATAGGCAATATTCACACTGTCAGGCCGGTCATCTTTGTTTACACGCGTCAGCGCCAGAATGTAATTGGCCTCGGCCCGGTATTGATCTTCGGTCAGGACCAGCGCGACGGCGCGAGCCTGCATGGCCGCCAGCACACCCTGCTCCGGCAAGGGCCCCGCTTCGTCCACGAAACACAGGGAATGCTTGGCCGGTAACGGATAGGCGTCACCATGGGCGTCGGGCTTTTGCAGCAACTGTTCCAGCGACTGCAAGTACTTCAGGTGATCCGCGTTGTGCAGATCACCCTCTCGTATGCCTTATCACACAAGTGGTAATAGCCAACCGCAGCCGCCAGCAAGCCTTGGTCCATGGCTTTTTGGTAAAGGCCACACGCCTCCTTGCGCGTGCGCTCAGAGAACATCGGATTGTCCTGCAGGTTGGCCAAAAAGTACGTTGCTCCAGTGTGTCCGCCATCAGACGCTCGTTTCAGATTGTCTACGAGCGCTTCCAAATCACCTTCCGCATTGCGCAGCTGCTCTGGACTGTACTTGAAAGCAGATTCCCCGGCGGCCTCCAGCTTTAACCTTTCATCGGCCTCACGCTTGAATTTGTCGGCCACTCTCTGGGCGCGTGCAAAGTATTCATCGGGCGTTACAACGCGTTCGCAAGCTGCAGAAAACAGCAGACTTAAAAATAGCGTGCAGACGAAAATGACTTTCAAACCTGTCTTCCTTTACAAGTGGGGACCTAGATCTTTCGGCGGATCAACGCTGATCTTGAACACTGCATAAAACAAATGTGGGAGCGGGCTTGCTCGCGAAGGCGTCGTGTCAGTCAACATCACTGTTGAATGATTAACCGTCTTCGCGAGCAAGCCCGCTCCCACATTGGGTGTTGCGTAGGGCTCAGGACTGTTTTTCGAACTTCAGGTCCCACACGCCATGCCCAAGACGTTCGCCGCGGCGTTCGAACTTGGTGATCGGGCGCTCGGTCGGGCGCGGGACGCATTTGCCGTCTTCTGCCAGGTTGCGATAACCCGGTGCGACGTTCATCACTTCCAGCATGTACTCGGCGTACGGTTCCCAGTCGGTGGCCATGTGCAATACACCGCCGACTTTCAACTTGCTGCGCACCAGTTCAGCGAAGGACGCCTGAACGATACGGCGCTTGTGGTGACGGCTCTTGTGCCATGGGTCCGGGAAAAACAGCATCAGGCGATCGAGGCTGTTGTCGGCCACGCAACGGTTGAGCACTTCGATCGCGTCGCAATCGTAGACCCGCAGGTTGGTCAAGCCCTGGGTCAGCACGCCATTGAGCAGCGCGCCGACACCCGGACGGTGAACTTCCACGCCAATGAAATCCTGTTCCGGCGAGGCTGCGGCCATTTCCAGCAGCGAATGGCCCATGCCGAAACCGATTTCCAGCGAGCGCGGCGCGGAGCGGCCGAACACCTGGTCGAAGTCCACCGGTGCGTCAGCCAGCGGCAGGACGAACAGCGGCGTGCCCTGCTCCAGGCCTTTTTGCTGGCCTTCGGTCATGCGCCCGGCACGCATCACGAAGCTCTTGATGCGGCGGTGTTGGCGCTCTTCGCCTTCTGCAGGCGTGATAGGCGTGTCGTTTGATTCAGTCATCAATGGCTCTTACTTGATCAGACCATCCAGCGGCGAGGAGGCGCTGGCATAGAGTTTTTTCGGCATGCGGCCGGCGAGGTAGGCCAGGCGGCCTGCAACGATGGCGTGTTTCATGGCTTCAGCCATCATGATCGGCTGCTGGGCATGGGCGATGGCCGAGTTCATCAGCACCGCTTCGCAACCCAGCTCCATCGCGATGGTGGCGTCGGAAGCGGTACCGACACCGGCATCCACCAGCACCGGAATCTTGGCTTCTTCGAGGATGATCTGCAGGTTGTACGGATTGCAGATCCCCAGGCCCGTGCCGATCAGGCCTGCCAGTGGCATGACCGCGATAACGCCAATTTCCGCCAGTTGACGGGCGATGATCGGGTCATCGCTGGTGTAGACCATCACGTCGAAGCCTTCCTTGACCAGCACTTCGGCGGCCTTGAGGGTTTCGATCACGTTGGGAAACAGGGTTTTCTGGTCCGCCAGCACTTCCAGCTTCACCAGGTTGTGGCCGCCGAGCAGCTCACGGGCCAGGCGACAAGTGCGCACAGCCTCGGCAGCGTCGAAGCAACCGGCAGTGTTCGGCAGGAAGGTGTAGCGATCCGGCGACAGGACTTCGAGCAGGTTCGGTTCGCCCGGGTTCTGGCCGAGGTTGGTGCGGCGCACGGCGAATGTGACGATCTCGGCACCCGAGGCTTCGATGGCCAGGCGGGTTTCTTCCATGTCACGGTACTTGCCGGTGCCTACCAGCAAACGCGACTGGTAAGTACGACCGGCCAGGACGAAGGGCTTGTCGCTACGAACGATGCTCATGGGAAATCCTCTGTAGGGGTGAGGTTCTTGCAGAATTCTGTGCCCTTGCGGGCCGGGCGACTAGCCGCCGCCGATGGCGTGCACGACTTCGACATTGTCACCGTCGTTCAGCGTGGTGTCGGCATGCTGGCTGCGCGGGACGATATCCAGATTGAGTTCAACCGCCACCCGGCGTCCGGTCAGATCCAGACGGGTCAGCAGGGCCGCAACGGTTTCGCCGTCGGGCAGTTCAAGGGATTCGCCGTTCAACTGAATGCGCATACCGAATGCCGCCATCATTTTTAGGGGCTGGCATTCTAGCCCGATCAGTCTTGGCGACCCAAGCCATTCGTCATGAAATGGACCGTCCGGTCAGCTCAACCGCCAGGCGGCGAGCCCCAGGCAGAACCAGCCGACCAGGAATGCCAGGCCGCCGAAGGGCGTGATGATCCCCAGCTTGCTGAAGCCGGTCAGGGTCAGCAGGTACAGACTGCCGGAAAACAGCAGGATGCCGATGGCAAACGAGGCGCCGGCCCAAGTGATCAGGCGACCCGGAATCTGCGTGGCCAGCAGCGCCACGCCCAGCAGCGCCAAGGTGTGCACCAGTTGATACGTGACGCCGGTGTGGAATATCGCCAGGTACTCGGGTGTCAGACGGTTTTTCAGGCCGTGGGCGGCGAACGCGCCAAGGGCAACGCCAGTGAAACCGAAGAAAGCGGCCAGCATCAGAAAGCCACGCAGCATGAAGAACTCCAGTCAGACTCGATCAACAGGGTCTGTATAATGGCCCGCTCAACGGGTTCGGCCAAGCCATCTCTATGCTGCGTATATTTTTGCGACGATTCACAAAAGCCCTGCTCTGGTTCGTGGGCGGCAGCGTATTGCTGGTTCTGATTTTTCGCGTGGTACCACCACCGGGAACGGCCTTGATGGTCGAGCGCAAGGTCGAATCCTGGTTCGACGGCGAGCCGATTGACCTGCAACGCACCTGGAAGCCCTGGGATGAAATCTCTGACGACCTGAAAGTCGCGGTGATCGCGGGCGAGGATCAGAAATTCCCGGAGCATTGGGGTTTTGATTTTGGGGCGATCCAGAAAGCATTGGCCCATAACGAACTCGGCGGTTCGATTCGCGGTGCCAGCACCCTGAGCCAGCAAGTCTCAAAGAATCTGTTTTTGTGGTCTGGGCGCAGCTGGCTGCGTAAAGGCCTGGAAGCCTGGTTCACCGGGTTGATCGAGGTGCTCTGGCCCAAGCAACGAATTCTCGAGGTGTACCTCAACAGTGCCGAGTGGGATGACGGGGTGTTTGGCGCTGAAGCAGCGGCCAGACATCACTTTGGTGTTGGCGCCAAGTCTCTTTCCCGGCAGCAGTCGAGTTTGCTGGCGGCGGTGCTGCCTAATCCACGGGTGTGGAGTGCGAGCCATCCGACCCACTATGTTGCGCGGCGGGCTGGGTGGATTCGGCAGCAGATGAGTCAGTTGGGCGGGGATAGTTATCTGGTGGGCATCAACGATTCACGCCGAGCGCCTTGGGCACAATGACTGATCCGCGACGACGCAATCCTCGTAGGAGCGAGGCTTGCCCGCGAAAGCGGTGTGTCTGTCGATGAAGAGGTTGGCTGACACTCCGCCTTCGCGGGCAAGCCTCGCTCCTGCAGGGGGGCGATGCGTCACTAGTGGGCACAAACAAAAACGCCCCGATCAATGATCGTAATGCTGTTCACTTAAGACAATCATCAGTCGAGCGAGAACTTGTGGCGAGGGGATTCATCCCCGTTGGGCTGCGAAGCGGCCCCCTGCGCCCGTTCAGACAGACCGAGTTGTGTGGATTTACGACTGCTTCGCAGCCGAACGGGGCGGTGCGACGTTTCGCTGAATCCCCTCGCCACAAATGAGTGCCCGCGCTTAAGTGAACAGCATTACGATCAATGATCGGGGCGTTTTTTATTGCCGGGCGCGCGGTTAAGCGGCGATCGACAACTTGAGCTTGTTCATCGCGCTCTTTTCAAGCTGACGAATACGCTCGGCCGACACGTTGTACTTCTGCGCCAGGTCGTGCAGCGTGGCTTTCTCTTCCGCCAGCCAGCGCTGGTAGAGGATGTCACGGCTGCGGTCGTCCAGCACTTCCAGCGCTTCGTGCAGGTTGTGGTTGGAGTTGTCGCTCCAGTCGGCATCTTCCAGTTGACGGGCCGGGTCGTACCGGTGGTCTTCCAGATAGTTGGCCGGTGACTGGAAAGCACTGTCGTCGTCCGCTTCTGCGGCCGGGTCGAAGGCCATGTCATGGCCGGTCAGGCGACTTTCCATCTCGCGCACTTCCCGCGGCTCTACGCCGAGGCTTTCCGCCACACGGTGGACTTCCTCGTTGTTCAGCCACGCCAGGCGTTTCTTCTGGCTGCGCAGGTTGAAGAACAGCTTGCGCTGAGCCTTGGTGGTCGCGACTTTCACAATGCGCCAGTTGCGCAGGATGAACTCGTGAATTTCCGCCTTGATCCAGTGCACTGCGAACGAAACCAGACGCACACCCATTTCCGGGTTGAAGCGCTTCACCGCCTTCATCAGGCCGACGTTGCCTTCCTGGATCAGGTCAGCCTGAGCCAGGCCGTAACCGGAATAGCTACGGGCGATATGTACAACAAAACGCAGGTGGGCGAGCACCATCTGCCGAGCCGCCCCCAAATCCTGCTCATAATAGAGACTCTCGGCCAGTTCACGCTCCTGCTCCGGCGTCAGCAATGGAATGCTGTTCACCGTGTGCACATAGGCCTCCAGGTTCGCACCCGGGACCAGAGCATATGCAGGTTGCAAAGAATTGGTCATACGAAAAAACCTCCCACTTACAAACTCGTGCAGTTCAGCACTGCGAAAATTGACCGGAAACCGAAAGACAAGTTCCCATAAACGCTGAAAGGTCAATACGAGCAAAATGATACTACTTAGGCGCAAGCTCCCTCAGGTGGCGTGCGACTGCAATCCATGCACCGATATACCCCAACAGCACCGCGCCAAGCAAGAGAGACAGACCGTCGGCAACTGGCACGCCAGCCAGTGCGAAATCACTGCCGTACAAACCGGCCAGCCCTACCACCGCGTCGTTCAGCCAGTTCAGGCCGAACGCCAATACACCCCAGGAAAGCATCCCCGCACCGAAGCCATACAACGCGCCCATGTACAGAAAGGGCCTGCGCACATAGCTGTCAGTGCCGCCGACGAGTTTAATCACTTCTATCTCTGTGCGGCGGTTTTCAATATGAAGACGAATGGTATTGCCTATCACCAAAAGTAATGCAGAAACCAGAAGCACGGTCAGACCGAAGACAAAACGGTCACCCAGCTTGAGGATCGCTGCCAGACGCTCGACCCAGACTAGATCAAGTTGCGCCTGTTGTACCTTCGGCAGCTCGGAAAGTTTTTGTCGTAATGCTTCAAGCGCGGGCTTGTCGACCTCGTTCGGGGTCACCAGCACCACGCCTGGCAGCGGGTTTTCCGGCAGTTCCTTGAGCGCCTCGCCCAGACCGGACTGTTGCTGGAACTCTTCCAGCGCCTGATCACGACCGACATATTCCGCCTCCGCGACGCCGGGCATGCCTTTGATCTGCTCGCGCAACGACTCACCCTCAGCGGGGCTGGCCTCGATTTGCAGGTACAGGGAAATCTGCGCCGCACGCTGCCAGGAACCGCCGAGGCGTTCGACGTTACTTAGCAAAAGTGACAGGCCCATGGGCAAACTCAGGGCAACCGCCATCACCATGCAGGTGAAGAAACTGCCGATTGGCTGCTTGCCCAAACGACGCAAGCTATCGAGCAGGCTGGCGCGATGACTCTCGACCCAGGCGCGGAACAGCGTGGCGAAGTCCGGACCGTCATCATCGTCGCGTTTTTTCTTCTGCGGCTGCGGGTCGGCGGCCTTGGGGGCCACACGCTCGGAAACCTTGGGGCTGCGTGTCGCACTCATACGCCCGCCTCCCCGTCGCCGATCAGTCGGCCACGTTGCAGGGTCAGCATGCGATGACGCATACGAGCGATCAGCGCCAGGTCGTGACTGGCAATCAGCACGCTGGTGCCCAGACGATTGATGTCTTCGAACACGCCCATGATCTCGGCCGCCAGACGCGGGTCGAGGTTACCGGTCGGTTCGTCCGCCAGCAGCAGAGCCGGACGGTGGACGATGGCGCGGGCGATGCCGACGCGCTGTTGCTGACCGGTGGACAGGTCGCCGGGGTACAGATCGGTTTTATCCGACAGCGCCACGCGCTCAAGCGCCGAATCCACGCGCTTGACGATCTCGGCCTTCGACAGGCCAAGGATCTGCAAGGGCAGCGCGATGTTGTTGAACACCGTGCGATCGAACAGCAACTGGTGATTCTGGAACACCACACCTATCTGCCGACGCAGATAAGGAATCTGCGCATTGCTGATGGTGGCGAGGTCCTGGCCGGCGAGCAGCAATTTGCCGGTGGTCGGACGCTCCATCGCCAGCAGCAGGCGCAATAAGGTGCTTTTACCGGCGCCAGAGTGGCCGGTCACAAACAAAAACTCGCCCCGTCGGACTCGAAAGCTCAGCTCATGCAAGCCGACGTGACCGTTCGGGTAGCGCTTACCGACTTGCTCGAAACGAATCATGAACGCTCCCGCTCGGCAAACAGTGCCTGGACAAAGGGTTCTGCTTCAAAAGTACGCAAGTCATCGATGCCTTCACCGACGCCGATGTAGCGAATTGGCAAACCAAATTGCTTGGCCAGGGCGAAAATCACCCCGCCCTTGGCAGTGCCGTCGAGCTTGGTCAGCGCCAGGCCGGTCAGTTCGACGGTCTGGTTGAATTGCTTGGCCTGGTTGATGGCGTTCTGACCGGTGCCGGCGTCGAGCACCAGCAGCACTTCGTGCGGCGCATCGGCATCGAGCTTGCTGATGACCCGGCGAACCTTTTTCAACTCTTCCATCAAATTGTCTTTGGTGTGCAGGCGACCGGCGGTGTCGGCGATCAACACGTCAATGCCACGGGCCTTGGCGGCTTGCACGGCATCGAAGATAACCGAAGCGGAGTCGGCGCCGGTGTGCTGGGCGATGACCGGGATCTTGTTGCGCTCGCCCCACACCTGCAACTGCTCGACGGCGGCGGCGCGGAAAGTATCGCCGGCCGCGAGCATGACTTTCTTGCCTTCGAGCTGCAGCTTCTTCGCCAGTTTGCCGATGGTGGTGGTCTTGCCGGCGCCATTGACGCCAACCACCAGAATCACGAATGGCTTGTTCTGCGAGGTGATTTTCAGCGGCTGCTCGACAGGCTTGAGCATCGCCGCGAGTTCAGCTTGCAGGGATGTGTACAGTGCGTCGGCATCGGCCAGCTCTTTGCGCGCAACCTTTTGGGTCAGGTGCTGGATGATCACCGAGGTCGCTTCGACGCCAACGTCGGCGGTCAGCAGACGGGTTTCGATGTCTTCGAGCAGCTCGTCATCGATGATTTTCTTGCCCAGGAACAGGCTGGCCATGCCTTCGCCGATGCTGGCGCTGGTCTTGGACAGACCTTGCTTGAGGCGGGCGAAGAAACCGGCTTTGGTTTCTTCGGTACGCGGCGGCTCGACCGGGAGTTCGACGGGAACATCGAGCGCGGCGACTAAGGGAGCAACAACCGGTACAGGCGCCGGGGCTTGAACCACAGGAGCGGGCGGAGCGACAAACGCAGGAATCACCGGCTCTGGGACAACCGCCTCAGGCTCGGCCACGACGACCGGCACGACAACCGGTTCAACCACCGGCGCATGAACAGGCTCATGAGCAAAGGCCGTCGGGGCAGGAATCGGCGGCGTCACATGCGGCGCCAACTCATCTTCAACCAAGGCCACCGGTTCTTCCGCCACCGGCAACGTCAGCCACGGCTCGGCGCCGGGTGTCAGCGGCTGCTCGGCAATCACTTCGAGTTCCGCTTCAGCCACCGGTTGCAGTACCAGCTCGGCGATCGGCAGGACAACCGGCGCCAGCTCTTCTTCTATTACCGGCGCAGATGTTGGCTCAGGAAGTGGTTGTGGCTGTTCGACGACGGGGTCCTGCGGCTTTTTGCGCAGCCATCCGAACAGGCTTTTCTTCTCGCCAGCCGCAGCTGGGGTCTTCTTGTCGTCGTTGGAACCAAACATGGAGGACGGCTATCTCACGGTAGCGACGCGCCTAAGGGCGCCCCGGCAAATGAATATTCGATGCAGAACAGACTGCGATTGACCCAGCTTGTTCACGCGCAACATTTTGTCGAGGTGCAAACAGCACCTCAAAGGTTGACTAATACGAAGGACTGGAACGGCATCGTCGGCGAAAACGCAGAGTTTAGCTGACAAACTCAAAGCTTCCGCAGGTAACCCATGCAACCTTCCGGCCGATCAAAGGCCTGATAGGCGTGGCCGCCAGTAAAACGGACCAGTATCCTAGGGCGTGTCATCAATCATTACCAGTACCGCGTGGCCGCCTGAAAACGGGCCAGGCAAGGCGCAGGCCGCAGGGAATGTGCTTTCCTTCCCAAGGACTGCAACGCAGCATGGCCCGTTTTCAGGCGCCACCCGGAGGGCCGGGCCTGATAGTGTGCAGGGCTGCGTTGCTCGGAGTTTATTTGGAATGACCAAACTACACTCCTTGCGCCTTGCCCTGCGCACTATCAGGCTCCGGCACGGTACTGGTAATGATTGATGACACGCCCTACCTCTCGCCCGCTGACGCTAAGAACAAGCGGGCAGCCCCAAAGGTTTAAAAACGAATGAATGCTTTAGCCCGCCGCGCTGCAGGCCTGCTGCTCAGCACAGTTTGTCTGCCCCTCTCGGCCCTGGCTGCCGATCCACAACCCACCCACGAATTCACTCTGGATAATGGTCTGAAGGTCGTTGTGCGCGAAGACCATCGTGCACCAGTGGTGGTTTCCCAGGTCTGGTACAAGGTCGGCTCCAGCTACGAGACGCCAGGTCAGACCGGTTTGTCCCACGCGCTTGAACACATGATGTTCAAGGGCAGCGAGAAAGTCGGACCCGGCGAAGCTTCGCTGATCCTGCGCGACCTCGGCGCCGAAGAGAACGCGTTCACCAGCGATGACTTCACGGCGTATTACCAGGTGCTGGCCCGCGACCGCCTCGGCGTGGCCTTCGAGCTGGAAGCCGACCGCATGGCCAGCCTGCGCCTGCCGGCCGACGAGTTCGCCCGCGAGATCGAAGTCATTAAAGAAGAACGTCGCCTGCGCACCGACGACAAGCCAATGTCCAAGGCCTACGAACGCTTCAAGGCCATGGCCTACCCGGCCAGCGGTTACCACACGCCGACCATCGGCTGGATGGCTGACCTGGACCGTATGAAAGTCGAAGAGCTGCGCCACTGGTACCAATCCTGGTACGTGCCGAACAACGCCACGCTGGTGGTGGTCGGCGACGTGACCCCGGACGAGGTCAAAACCCTGGCCCAGCGCTATTTCGGCCCGATCGCCAAACGTGACGTGCCACCGGCGAAAATCCCGCTGGAACTGGCCGAACCCGGCGAGCGCCAGATCACCCTGCACGTGCAGACCCAATTGCCGAGCCTGATGCTGGGCTTCAACGTGCCGAGCATCGCCACCGCCGAAGACAAACGCTCGGTGAACGCCTTGCGCCTGATCTCGGCCCTGCTCGACGGCGGTTACAGCGGACGCATCCCGACGCAACTGGAGCGCGGCGAAGAGCTGGTGTCCGGTGGCTCGTCGAGTTACGACGCCTACACCCGCGGCGACAGCCTGTTCACCTTGTCGGCCACGCCGAACACGCAGAAAAAGAAAACCATGGCCCAGACCGAAGCGGGCCTGTGGAAGCTGCTCGAACAGCTGAAAACCACCGCGCCGTCCGCTGAAGAACTGGAACGCGTCCGCGCCCAAGTCATCGCCGGCCTGGTCTACGAGCGTGATTCGATCACCAGCCAGGCCACCTCCATCGGCCAGCTGGAAACCGTCGGCCTGTCCTGGAAGCTCATGGACACCGAACTCGCCGACCTGGAAAGCGTGACACCGGAAGATATCCAGAAAGCCGCCAAGCTGTATTTCACCCGCGAACGTCTCAGCGTCGCCCATGTACTGCCACTGGAGACGACTCATGAGTGAGCGTAAAAACCCCCGCCTGGCCCTGATCGGCCTGATCGCAGCCGTGCTGATCGGCTCCGCTGCGTTTTATCTGTCAAAAAGCGATGACACCAAGGCCAGCGAAGCCCTCGACAAGGCCAAGGCCAGCCAGAAGCTGCAATCGCTGACCGAACTCGACGGCAAGGCGCCGAGCCACCGCTCACTCGACGTACAGACCTGGAACACCGCCGAAGGCGCCAAAGTGATGTTCGTCGAAGCCCGCGAGCTGCCGATGTTCGACCTGCGCCTGATCTTCGCCGCCGGCAGCAGCCAGGACGGCAACGCGCCCGGTCTCGCCCTGCTGACCAACGCGATGCTCAACGAAGGTGTGACCGGTAAAGATGTCGGCGCCATTGCTCAGGGCTTCGAAGGCCTGGGCGCAGACTTTGGCAACGGCGCATTTAAAGACATGGCACTGGCTTCCCTGCGCAGCCTCAGCGCCGCAGACAAGCGCGAGCCCGCACTGAAGCTGTTCTCTGAAGTCGTCGGCAAACCGACCTTCCCTGCCGACTCCTTTGCGCGCATCAAGAACCAGATGCTCGCCGGTTTCGAATACCAGAAGCAGAACCCCGGAAAACTGGCGAGCCTGGAGCTGATGAACCGCTTGTACGGCGATCATCCGTACGCGCATTCCAGTGACGGCACGGCAAAAACCGTCCCGGCGATTACCGTGGCGCAACTCAAGGCGTTCCACGAGAAAGCCTACGCAGGCGGCAACGTGGTGATTGCGCTGGTCGGCGATTTGTCCCGTGCCGAAGCCGAGGCGATTGCCGCGCAAGTCTCCAGCGCGCTGCCGAAAGGCCCGGCACTGGCGAAAATCGCGCAACCGGAAGAACCGAAAGCCAGCATCGGCCACATCGAGTTCCCGTCCAAGCAAACCAACCTGATGGTTGCGCAACTGGGCATCGACCGTGACGATCCGGACTACGCGGCGTTGTCCATGGGCAACCAGATCCTCGGCGGCGGTGGTTTCGGCACCCGCTTGATGAGCGAAGTGCGAGAGAAGCGTGGCCTGGCGTACGGCGTTTATTCGGGTTTCAGCCCGATGCAAGCGCGCGGCCCGTTCATGATCAACCTGCAAACCCGCGCAGAAATGAGCGAAGGCACGCTGAAACTGGTGCAGGACGTCCTCGCCGACTACCTTAAAACCGGCCCGACCCAGAAAGAACTCGACGACGCCAAGCGTGAATTGGCCGGCAGCTTCCCGCTCTCCACCGCCAGCAACGCTGATATCGTCGGCCAGCTCGGCGCCATGGGTTTCTACAACCTGCCGCTGAGTTACCTGAATGACTTCATGCGTGAGTCGCAGAGCCTGACCGTCGAGCAGGTCAAAGCCGCACTGAACAAACACTTGAGCACGGACAAAATGGTCATCGTCAGCGCTGGCCCGACCGTGCCGCAAAAGCCGTTACCGGCCCCAACTGATAAACCTGCCGAGCAGCCGCTCGGGGTTCCGGAGCATTAATGGCCACTCGTCCTAAAAAACCCGTTCACAACGTACACAATGGCGTGAACCAACTGCGCATCATCGGCGGCGAATGGGGCAGCCGGAAGCTGAGCTTCCCGGACGCTCCGGGCCTGCGTCCGACCCCGGACCGGGTGCGTGAAACCCTGTTCAACTGGCTCGCGCCGTACGTTGCCGGGGCCAAAGTGTTTGATCCGTTCGCCGGCAGCGGTGCGTTGTTCCTTGAGGCCCTGTCCCGTGGCGCCGCGATGGGGCAGGCGCTGGACGCCAGCAACATTGCGGTCGCCAGCATCAAGGAGCATCTGGGCACGCTGCGCTGCACCACCGGCCAGATCCAGACCGCCGATGCCCTGCGCTATCTGGAAACCCAGACCGCGACCGCTTACGACCTAGTGTTCCTCGACCCGCCGTTCAACCAGGACCTGTTACCGACCGTCTGCACCCTGCTTGAAGAGCGGCAGTGGCTGGCCAATGAAGCCTGGATCTACACTGAAAGCGAAAACGCGCCGTCGAGCCTTGGCTTGCCAGGCAACTGGCGCCTGCACCGGGAGCAGAAATCCGGGCGGGTGTATTACGCGTTGTGGCAACGTATGGCAGAGATCGCCGGTTAATCGACCGGCCTGAAAAGGTGCGCACAGGTTGCGCACCGCTGCATCGAGAGCAATCGTGTCCTTTCCGTCAGAACGTTTCACCCCCGCCTTCGGCCTCGGCAACCCGCACCTGCAAACCTTGTGGGGACCGCTGTGGCGCAAAACCACGCACATCGAACGCGAGCGCGAACGCTTGTGGCTTGAGGATGGCGACTTTCTCGATATGGACTGGCACGGCCCGCACACCGCCGATGCGCCGCTGGTGCTGGTGTTGCACGGGCTGACCGGTTCTTCGAATTCGCCTTACGTGGTCGGGGTGCAGAAAGCATTCGGTGCCCAGGGTTGGGCCAGTGTCGCGTTGAACTGGCGCGGCTGTTCGGGCGAGCCGAATCTGTTGCCACGCAGCTACCATTCCGGCGCCAGCGAAGACCTCGCCGAAGTCATCAAACACCTGCGGGCCAAGCGCCCTCTCGCACCGCTGTATGCGGTCGGCTATTCCCTGGGCGGCAATGTCTTGCTCAAACACCTGGGCGAGACCGGCAGTGACAGCGGCGTACTCGGTGCGGTGGCGGTGTCGGTACCGTTTCGTCTCGATCATTGCGCCGATCGTATCGGGCAGGGTTTTTCGAAGGTCTATCAGGCGCATTTCATGCGTGAGATGGTGGCCTACATCAAGAACAAGCAGCGCCAGTTCCAGCATGACGGGCGCGAGGATGGACTGGCGGCATTGGCGGCGTTGGGCTCGCTGGAGAACCTGCACACCTTCTGGGATTTCGATGGCCGGGTCACGGCGCCGCTCAATGGTTTCGTCGATGCCGAGGATTACTATCGCCGCGCCTCCAGTCGCTATTTCCTTGACCAGATTCGCACGCCGACCCTGATCATCCAGGCGGCCGACGATCCCTTCGTGTTCCCCCATAGCCTGCCGCACGCGTCGGAATTGTCCGCCTCCACTCAATTCGAGCTGCAACCCAAGGGCGGGCATGTCGGGTTTATCGATGGCTCGTTCCGGCAACCGGGTTATTACCTGGAACGACGCATTCCGCAGTGGCTGAGCGCCGTGGGTCGCGGGTAAGCCATGGACGCCGATCAGGGCGAGTCGATCCGCTTCTGGCAAACGGCGCCGTTGGCCGGCGTCGAATTATTGTCCGCACGCTACATCGAACACCGCTTCGCGCCCCACGTGCATGACGGTTATGTGATCGGCATGATCATGGCCGGTGCCCAGCGTTATCGCTATCGCGGTGCCGAACACCTGGCCGGCAGCGGCACCCTGGTGCTGATCAACCCTGATGAACTGCACACCGGCCACAAGGGCACGGAGGACGGCTGGTTGTACCGGGCGTTTTATCCGGACAGCGGGCAGATTCTCTCGCTGCTGGACGAACTGGAGCTGCCGACCCACAACCTGCCGGGGTTTGGCGCGACGCTGTATCGCGATCCGGATCTGGTGAAGGGTTTCTGCCAATTGCATCGCTTGCTGGAAAGTCCGTCCACGGCCCTGCAACAGCAAACGGTCTGGCGCGAGATGATGCTGTTGCTGCTGCAACGTCATGCGGCCGTGCCGATTGCCGGCAAACCCGGCAAGGAGCACCGGGCGGTGACGCTGGCCAAGGACGTACTGCAAGCGCAATTGGCCGCGCCGCCCTCGCTGGAAGAACTGGCGGCAGCGGTCAACCTGTCACCGTTTCACTTCGCCCGGGTCTTTCGCCGCGCCACGGGCATGCCACCGCACACCTGGTTGATGCAGCAACGCATCGCCCAGGCAAGAGCGCTGTTACAGAACGGTTGTTTGCCGCTGGAAGTCGCGATGCAGCTGGGATTTGCCGACCAGAGCCATCTGAGTCGACAGTTCAAGCAGGTTTACGGGGTTGGACCGGGGGCGTATCGCAGTGCGCGGCAACTATCGGGATATTGAGCTCGGCAAAGATCCGAATGTGGGAGCGAACTGTGGCGAGGGGATTTAGCGAAACGTCGCACCGCCCCGTTCGGCTGCGCCGTGAAACCATTGTGTGCGGTGTATCTGATACACCGCAGTTTTCGACTCGGGGCCGCTTCGCGACCCAACGGAGATAAATCCCCTCGCCACAGTTCGCACCCACAGGGATTTGTGTTTATTCGCCGGTGGCGATGCCGTGCGCGGGATCGTTGATCCACTCGCTCCACGAGCCGGCATACAACGAGCCCAACGGATACCCGGCGAGACACAGTGCGAACAGGTTATGGCAAGCCGTCACGCCAGATCCGCAATACGCCACCAGATCGGTCGGTGCACGATCGCCGAGTTTCGCGGCAAAGCGCTGCTTGAGCTGCTCAGCCGGCAGGAAACGCCCGTCACTGCCCAGGTTCTCGGTAAAGGCCGCACATTGCGCACCGGGGATGTGCCCGGCAATCGGGTCGATCGGCTCGACTTCGCCCTTGAAACGCGGCAAGGCGCGGGCGTCTAGCAAGGTCAGTGTCGGTTGGCCGAGGCGCTGCTGAAGCTGTTCGGCGCTCAAGATCAGCGCATTGTCCGGCGTCCCGGTGAAGGTGCCGCGCTTGATGTCGCACCTGTCCAGACTCAGCGGCAATCCGGCCGCGTGCCAGGCCTTGAGCCCGCCATCGAGAATGAACACGCCGTCACGCTTGCCCAGCCAGGCCAGCAACCACCAGGCCCGCGCCGCGTAGGCACCGGGGCCATCGTCGTACAAAACCACTTCGCTGTCGGCGTTGATGCCCCACGCTTGCAGGCGCTCGATCAAGTCTTCAGGTTCAGGCAGCGGGTGGCGCCCGGTCACGCCCTTGACCACTGCCCCGCTCAAATCACGTTCAAGATCGGCAAAGCTCGACCCGGCGATATGCCCTTCGGCATAACTGCGCTGACCGTAGTCCGGGTCTTCGAGGGCAAAACGACAATCCAGAATCACCAGCCCAGGCGCATCCTTTTTCAGGTCCAACGCTTGCGGGCTGATCAGTTGCGCAATGGGCATAACGGGCTCCTGTGATTAAGTCGGTCTTGAATCCTACTGCACTTCTTCAAGGGCCTGGGCCAGAGGCACGTAAAACTCTTCGTACAGCGCGTTGACCGCGTCGCGCGCCTGGTCCGTGACGAAACCGGCCTCAAGCACCAGCACCTGATACACCCCACGTTTGATGGCCTGCTCACTCAGGTGATTGGAGTTTTCCCGCGTGGTGCACAGAAAACGCACCCAGGACGTCAGGATAATCCACGCATTGAGCGTCAGGGATTCGATCTGGACCTTGTCCATTTGCAGGATGCCGGCGTCAACGAAGGCGGCGTAGATGTGGGTGCCATGGATCAGGCAGCGCTGGGAGAAACGCCGATAACGGGCGGCCAGTTCGGAATCGCTGTCGAGCAAATGCTCAAGATCACGATGCAAAAACCGGTAGCGCCACATCGCCGCCAGCAGTTCCTGAAGGTAGAAGCGCTTGTCTTCCACCGTGGACGCGCGGCCCTGGGGCGGGCGCAGGAAGCTGTCCACAAGACTTTCGTACTCACTGAACAACACGGCGATGATCGCCTGCTTGTTGGGGAAGTGGTAGTACAGGTTGCCCGGAGAAATCTCCATGTGGGCAGCAATGTGGTTGGTGCTAATGCTGCGCTCGCCCTGTTGATTAAACAGCTCCAGGCTGTTCTGCACGATGCGCTCGCTGGTTTTGATCCGAGGGGCCATGGCTTGAGCTTTAATTCAGAGTGCGTTGACGGGCATCTTACGACCTATCGGCGAGTGGATAAAACAATGCTGCACCAGGATGTCATTTGACTTTCTAGAGCATAGACTCTAAAAAGTGCCTCATTACAACAAAAACCGGAGCCGATCATGACCGCCGACATCGCGTACCTGCAGAACCTGCAACAGCCTCTGGACGAACTCCAGGTCCTGTTTGATACGCAGCGTGCGGCGTATGCAGCCAACCCGATGCCACCGGCCGCCCAGCGTCAACAATGGCTCAAGGCCCTGCGGGATCTGCTGAGTAATGAACGCCAAGCCTTGATCGATGCCATCAGCCAGGACTTCAGTCACCGCAGCGCCGATGAAACCCTGCTCGCCGAACTGATGCCCAGCCTGCACGGTATTCACTACGCCAGTCAGCACCTCAAAGGCTGGATGAAAGCTTCGCGGCGCAAGGTCGGTATCGCTTTTCAGCCGGCTTCGGCCAAGGTTGTTTATCAACCGCTGGGCGTGGTCGGCGTGATCGTGCCCTGGAACTACCCGCTTTACCTGGCCATCGGGCCGCTGGTGGGTGCGTTGTCGGCGGGCAATCGGGTGATGCTCAAACTCAGTGAGTCGACCCCCGCCACCGGCTTGCTGCTCAAGGAGTTGCTGGGCCGGATCTTCCCGCAAGACCTGGTCTGCGTGGTACTGGGCGAAGCCGATATCGGTGTCGCGTTCTCCCGACTGCGTTTCGATCACCTGCTGTTCACCGGCGCCACCAGCATCGGCAAGCACGTGATGCGCGCGGCGGCAGAGAACCTGACGCCGGTGACCCTTGAGCTGGGCGGCAAATCCCCAGCCATCGTTTCCCTCGACGTGCCGCTCAAGGACGCCGCCGAACGCATCGCTTTCGGCAAGACGCTCAATGCCGGACAAACCTGCGTGGCCCCGGACTACGTGCTGGTGCCGGAAGATCGTGTCGGCGCTTTCGTCGAAGCCTATCGCCAGGCGGTTCGCGGGTTTTATCCGACACTGGCCGACAACCCGGACTACACCGCGATCATTAATGACCGGCAATTGGCGCGGCTCAACGGTTACGTCAGTGATGCCACCAGCAAGGGTGCACTGCTGATTCCGCTGTTCGATCAAGGCCAGGGCCGGCGCATGAGTCACAGCGTGCTACTCAACGTCAGTGATGACATGACCGTGATGCAGGACGAAATCTTCGGCCCGCTGCTGCCGATCGTTCCGTACAAGGATCTTGATCAGGCATTTGCCTACATCAATCAACGACCTCGTCCGCTGGCGCTGTATTACTTCGGCTACGACAAGCGCGAACAAAATCGCGTACTCCACGAAACCCATTCCGGCGGCGTTTGCCTCAACGACACCTTGCTGCACGTGGCTCAGGACGATATGCCGTTCGGTGGCATCGGTGCCTCCGGCATGGGCCATTACCACGGCCACGAAGGCTTCCTGACCTTCAGCAAGGCCAAAGGCGTGCTGATCAAACAACGCTTCAACGCCTCGAAACTTATTTACCCGCCGTACGGAAAATCCATTCAGAAACTGATCCAGAAGCTGTTTATCCGCTAACGATCATCCCCTTCGGGTAATAACAATAATGAGCCCAAGCCTGTCCGATACACCCGCGCTGTCACGGCGCGGCCTGCTTAAATTCAGCCTCGGCGCGAGTGCGTTTCTGGCCACGGCCGGATTGGGCGCGAGCCTCAGCGGCTGCTCATCGAGCCTCCCGGCCAGCGGTTTCGCGATTTTGCGTAGCGGCGACCTGCTGTTTCTGCGGGCATTGGTGCCGGTGATGCTCGAAGGCGCCGTGGCCGTCGAGAAGATGCCGGCGGCCGTCGATGGCACGCTTGAAACCCTGGATAACGACTTGAATCATTTGTCGCCGGAAATGCTCAAGTTGACCCAGCAATTGTTCGACGTGCTGGGAATGGCGGTGACCCGCGGGCCGCTGACCGGGATCTGGGGCAGCTGGGAAAACGCCAGTGCCGATGAGATCCGGCATTTTCTCGATCGCTGGGAAAACAGTTCGTTGAGCCTGTTGCGCATGGGGCATAGCTCGTTGCTGCAACTGGTGATGATGGCCTGGTATAGCCGAGCGGAATCGTGGGTGCATTGCGGGTATCCAGGGCCGCCTGCAGTTTGAGACCGAGCCGCGCCCTTCGCGGGCAAGTCGGATCGCCGCACCGCTCGCTCCTACAAGGGCTCACTCGATCCTGTAGGAGCGAGGCTTGCCCGCGAAGGCGTCCATATAAACACCACTGCACCCAAACCATAACAACAAGAGAACCCGAAGATGCCCGTACCCGACCCGTTCCGCGAAGGCATGGCCCGAGGCTGGAAAACCTACAACGGCTCGCAACTGACCCAGGACCTGACCCTCGAAGCGGACGTGGCGATCATCGGCAGCGGCGCGGGCGGCGGGACCACCGCGGAAATCCTCAGCGCCGCCGGTTACAAGGTGTTGCTGATCGAAGAAGGTCCGCTCAAGACCAGCAGCGACTTCAAGCTGCTCGAAGACCAGGCCTACACCAACCTCTACCAGGAAGGCATCGGCCGCATGAGCAAGGACGGCGCGATCACCATCCTCCAGGGCCGCGCGGTGGGCGGCACCACGCTGATCAACTGGACCTCAAGCTTTCGCACGCCGGACCCGACCCTCGACCACTGGGCCAAAGAACACGACGTCAAAGGCCACACGCCGGCCGAGATGGCGCCGTGGTTCGAGAAGATGGAACAACGCCTGGGCGTCGCTCCCTGGATGATCCCACCCAACGCCAACAACGACGTGATCCGCAAAGGCTGCGAAAAACTTGGCTACACCTGGCATGTGATCCCGCGCAACGTGCGTGGCTGCTGGAATCTCGGGTACTGCGGCATGGGCTGCCCGACCAACGCCAAGCAATCGATGCTGGTCACGACCATTCCGGCGACCCTGGAAAAAGGCGGTGAGCTGCTCTATCTGGCTCGCGCCGAAAAGCTATTGATCAGCGGCGACAAGGTCACTGGCTTGCAATGCGTAGCGATGGATGACCGTTGCGTCGCTCCCACGGGCAAGACAATCACGGTCAAGGCCCGGCATTACGTGCTGGCTAGCGGCGGGATCAACAGCCCGGCGCTGCTCATGCGCTCCGAGGCGCCCGATCCTCACAAACGGCTGGGTAAAAGGACTTTTCTACACCTGGTGAACATGTCCGCCGGGCTGTTCGACGAGGTGATCAACCCGTTCTACGGCGCACCGCAGTCGATCTATTCCGACCATTTCCAGTGGCAGGACGGCACCACCGGCAAGATGTCCTACAAACTGGAAGTACCGCCGCTGCACCCGGCGCTCGCCTCCACCCTGCTCGGCGGTTTCGGCAAGGAAAACGCCGCGCACATGGAAAACCTGCCCCACACCCACGCGATGCTGGCGTTGCTGCGCGACGGTTTTCACCCGGACAGCCCGGGCGGTAGCGTCGAGTTGCGCAGTGACAACACGCCAGTGCTCGATTATCAGGTTTCACCCTATGCCTGGGACGGCTTGCGCCGGGCCTTCCACAGCATGGCCGAGATCCAGTTCGCCGGTGGCGCCAACGCGGTCATGCCGATGCACGCCGACGCGCGCTATGTGAAAACCCTGGCCGAAGCGCGCACGCTGATCGACGGTTTGAGCCTTGAACTGTACCGCACCCGCCTGGGCAGCGCTCATGTGATGGGCGGTTGTGCCATGGGTGAAGACCCGAAAAACGCCGTGACCGACAGCCTCGGCCGGCATCACCAGATCAGCAATCTGTCGATTCATGACGGCTCGCTGTTCCCCACCAGCATTGGCGCAAACCCGCAATTGTCGGTCTACGGGTTGACGGCGCAACTGGCAACTTCCCTCGCCGAACGTTTGAAAAACCCATGAAAACGGAGAATATTCCAATCGTCTATAGTGCTTTCTTACCCAACAGGCGACTTGGCCGACCGGGAAGGCTGCGATACCATCCGACTCCCCAACGGACTCCCGCCAGGACGACGCGATGAACCGAGTGTTGTACCCAGGTACCTTCGACCCTATTACCAAGGGCCATGGCGACTTGGTCGAACGCGCCGCGCGCCTGTTCGATCATGTGATCATCGCCGTCGCTGCCAGCCCGAAGAAAAACCCGTTGTTTCCCCTGGAACAGCGTGTGGCGCTTGCCCGCGAGGTCACTAAACATCTGCCGAACGTTGAAGTCGTCGGCTTCTCGACGCTGTTGGCGCACTTTGCCAAAGAGAAAAACGCCAACGTGTTCCTGCGTGGTTTGCGCGCGGTGTCGGACTTCGAATACGAATTCCAGCTGGCCAACATGAACCGCCAACTGGCGCCGGATGTGGAAAGTCTGTTTCTTACACCATCCGAGCGTTATTCGTTCATTTCCTCGACGCTGGTTCGTGAAATCGCAGCGTTGGGCGGCGATATCACCAAGTTCGTCCACCCTGTGGTGGCGGACGCCCTCACCGAACGCTTCAAGAAGTAACGACCGCTCAAGCGGCGCCCGCGTGCACTGCGGGCGCCAATGCGGCACAATTGCGCGCATTGGTTTATTGCGCCCGGGCCTTGCGCCCTGGCTGGAGTTAGCATGTCCCTGATCATCACCGACGATTGCATCAATTGCGACGTCTGCGAACCTGAGTGCCCGAACGCCGCCATTTCCCAAGGCGAAGAGATCTACGTGATCGACCCGAACCTGTGCACACAGTGTGTCGGCCACTACGACGAACCTCAGTGCCAGCAGGTTTGCCCGGTGGATTGCATTCCGCTGGATGAAGCGCATCCGGAGACTGAAGAGCAGTTGATGGCGAAGTATCGGGTTATTACCGGGAAGGGTTGATTCATTTGGCGTCTGTGAGGACGCCTTCGCGGGCAAGCCTCGCTCCTACAGGCTTCACTCCCGCTGCTCAAATCCCTCCCCGATACACCCCAGACACCGCACAAACGCCGCTTTCGCCGGATCAACCACCAGCGCCTGACCCGCATCGCCAATACCGCCGCCCAATGCAGTAAACGGCAACGACACCACAAACGCCCCGGCACCGATCACCGTCGCCACGACCAACAAGGGGCGGGCGATCAGCAAGTCGCCGAGCATGGCGTAGGCCGGGGGATTCTGGATGGTGTAGCGCGGGTCACCGCTGCCGCTGTTTGCCGCCAGCGCTGGCGCACCGACGCTCAGCAGCAGCGCAACAACAAGGGTTCGAAACGAATTCATGGCACGGTCCTTCGGCTAGGCAGTCAGAACACTGACTATAGACCGTAGGACGTATCAGCTCTGACAGCGTGGGCAAAAGACGCTGGCGCGCTGCCCGAGTTTTACTTCCCGCAACTCCGTCCCACAGACCTTGCAGGGCGCACTGCCACGGCCATACACAAACAGTTCCTGCTGAAAATAACCCGGCTGACCGTCGCCGCCGATAAAGTCCCGCAGCGTAGTACCGCCACGCTCGATGGCCGCGGCCAAAATGCGTTTGATCTCGATCGCCAGCTTCAAATAGCGCGCTCGGGAAATGCTCTTGGCTTCACGACGCGGGTCGATGCCGGCGGCGAACAGGGCTTCGGTCGCATAGATATTACCGACGCCGACCACCACCGCGTTATCCATGATGAACGGCTTGACCGCCATGGATCGTCCCCGGGACTGCTGGAACAAGCGATCACCATCAAACAGGTCGGTCAACGGCTCCGGCCCCAGGCGAATCAGCAGTTCGTGGTTGAGCGGGTCGAGGCTCCAGAGCATCGCGCCAAACCGGCGGGGGTCGGTATAGCGCAGGGCCAGCCCGGATTCCAGTTCGATGTCGACATGCTCGTGCTTGGCCGCCGGCATGCCGACTTCCACCAGACGCAAATTGCCCGACATGCCCAAATGACTGATCAGCGTCCCGACTTCGGCGTTGATCAACAGGTATTTGGCGCGCCGTTCCACCAGCACAATACGCTGGCCGGACAGTCGCACATCGAGGTCTTCAGGAATCGGCCAGCGCAAGCGGCGCTCACGCACGATCACCCGGCTGACGCGCTGGCCTTCCAGGTGCGGCGCAATCCCGCGACGGGTGGTTTCGACTTCTGGCAGTTCAGGCATGGTGTACTCGAATCAGGCTGTCCGGTGCTCAGCGGTGAGCGCCGAGATCGCGAATCGTTTGCTTGAGGGTCTCGAAGTCGTAGTCCGAGAGGCCGACATAATCGAGCACCAGATGCCCGATGCTGTTCCATTCGTGGTCTTCGGTCTGATTACCCAAAACCCGGTAAGACGCACAAATATGCTCGGCCATTTTCAGGATCGCCAGCAGGTTCTTGAGCTGAGCGTTGCGCGAAGACTCATCGCTGAAAATCACCAGGGCATTGTGGTGATTGGCGATCGCGGCGGTCACATGCTCCGGCAGGCGCCAGGATTTGGCCGTGTAATAACCGACCACCGCGTGGTTGGTGTTGAACACCCGGTTCTCTGTGTCGACCACCCGGCATTCGGCACTGGCGTTGGCGTAGGCCTCCTCCAGAACGGTCATGTAATTGGGGAAGCGCTGCAACATCAGCGGCACGCCGCAATCGTGAAACAGCCCCAGCGCGTACGCTTCATCACCCGCCTGGGCGCCGATGCGCTTGGCCAGTGTCAGGCAGGTCATCGCCACGTCCTGAGCCGTGTCCCAGAAACGGTTCAAGGTGACGATGGTGTCGTCGTTCATTTCGCCCTTGATCGACTGCGCATTGATCAGGTTGATGATCGAACGGCTGCCCAGCAGGTTCACCGCACGCTGGATCGACGCGATCTTGTTACTCAAGCCGTAATACGGCGAGTTGACGATCTTCAGCAAGGCGCCAGAGAGCCCCGGGTCCTGGGAGATCAGCTTCGCGATCACTTCCAGATCCGGGTCGGGCATGTACTGCTCCATCTGCAAATCCACCATGATTTGCGGCTGAGCAGGCACGCTGATGCCTTGCAGGGACTGTTGAATCTGTTCGGAAGTCAGCTCTTGGGACATAAGTACACACTCTGGGCCAGGAGGCGATTCTAACCTTTATAAAGTTGGATCCGACATACCGGCCTGCACATCGGCCAAAGTTTCATTTCTGCATAGCAATCGAAATCGCTTTCGCGGGCAAGCCTCGCTCCTACAAAAGCACCCTATGCCCTGTAGGAGCGAGGCTTGCCCGCGAAGGCGTCATCAGCGTTTCATCGCCCGCCCGGCCCGCCACCACACTCAACACGCTATACTCCCGCTCTTTTTTCCGGAGCGACGTCATGTCCCTGCCTAGCCTGCGCCTCAAAGCCAACGCCGACCGTCGCCTGCGAAACGGCCACTTGTGGGTCTACAGCAACGAAATCGATGTAGCCGCCACCCCATTGCACGGCTTTCAAGCTGGCGATCAGGCGATCCTCGAAGCCGCCGGCGGCAAGACGCTGGGCATCGTGGCCATGAGCCCGAACAACCTGATCTGCGCCCGCTTGCTGTCGCGCGACATCAAGTTGCCGCTGGACAAGTCGTTGCTGGTCCATCGCCTGAACGTTGCGCTGTCCCTGCGCGATCGCCTGTTCGACAAGCCGTTCTATCGCCTGGTCTACGGCGACTCCGACCTGCTGCCAGGTCTGGTGGTCGACCGCTTCGGCGACATCCTGGTGGTGCAGATCGCTTCGGCGACCATGGAAGCCCATAAAGAAGACGTGATCGCGGCGCTGACCCAAGTGCTCAAGCCAAGCGGCATCCTGTTCAAAAATGACTCCGCTGCCCGTGATGCCGAAGGCCTCAACCGCTATGTCGAAACCGTGTTCGGCCTGGTGCCGGAGTGGGTCGCATTGGAAGAGAACGGCGTGAAATTCGAAGCACCGGTCATCCAGGGTCAGAAAACCGGCTGGTTCTACGACCACCGCATGAACCGCGCGCGCCTCGCCCCTTATGCCAAAGGCAAACGCGTGCTGGACCTGTACAGCTACATCGGCGGCTGGGGCGTGCAAGCCGCCGCATTCGGCGCCAGTGAAGTGTTCTGCGTCGACGCGTCGGCCTTCGCCCTCGACGGCGTCGAGCGCAACGCCGCACTGAACGGCGTCGCCGAAAAAATGACCTGCATCGAAGGCGACGTGTTCGAAGCCCTCAAAGAGCTGAAAGCCAGCGAAGAACGATTCGACGTGATCGTTGCCGATCCGCCCGCCTTCATCAAACGCAAGAAAGACATGAAGAACGGTGAAGGCGCGTACCGTCGCCTGAACGAGCAAGCCATGCGCCTGCTCAGCAAGGACGGCATCCTGGTCAGCGCGTCGTGCTCGATGCACCTGCCGGAAGACGATCTGCAGAACATCCTGCTGACCAGCGCCCGTCACCTGGACCGCAACATCCAGATGCTCGAGCGTGGCGGTCAAGGCCCGGATCACCCGGTCCACCCGGCCATCGCCGAAACCCGCTACATCAAGAGCATCACCTGCCGGTTGCTGCCAAACAGCTGATGACGCCGGTTTGACGGGGAGCCAGCCGGCTCCCCGTTCTATTATCTGTTATTGATTCCCCCTCAAACTTCCTACACTTGCAATCCTACGAACTTGCAGGACGTTTCCTTGTGTCTTTAATTAATAAGAATACGCCTGACAAAACTTGTTCACGCACATGATTGTTCCGACAAAACTTCTGGAGGATTCCTACCTAATATTGCCTTGATAAGCGCTAATTACGCTCTATGATTGAGAGTGTCACAACGAAGTGACACTCACTTTCAATTACAAGGAGTTCCAAAATGAAAGCAATTACTCTGGAAGCTAACAGCATCGCTAACCTGGCTTTTCTGGTCGCCCCTAAAGCCCGTTAAGTAAATGAGGCGCTGGGGAGTGCCGGCTACCCAGCGTTTTTTATGGCATTGCCCAGAGCGAACCGCCCATCATGCAGATCAGCCCTCATTTATTCATACTTCCTCGTACGCCCGGTCAAATAGTCTGGGATTACAAGAACCACAAGCAATTTGAACTAAACCTGAAGTACTCCACTCGACTGGCCGAACTTATCGACAACCCCGAAAAGTTCAACCACCGCAGTACAATCGACACTCAGCTGCTCAACGCTGGAATACTGACAACATCAACAACAGGCAGTATTGAATGGGGCTGGGACGAACTGTCGAAGATATATCATATCGGCACCAAGAACATTCCTTGCGAACATATTCCGCAAGACATTAATGAATGGTCAAAACAATACCTTGATCATTGCACCGACGTGCTGTCCACATCCACGCCCAAACCCAGGCGCTCGGAACGCCTGGCAGGCGAGCTGATTGCCCTGCCAAAACCTTCCTCCCTGCCGGAAGGCTCCCTGGCAAATGCCCTGGTCAATCGCAAAACCTGCCGCACGTTCACGGGTGAAGCCGTTTCCCTCGAAGCGGTGAGTACATTGCTGTACCTGTCCCTTGGCTATCTGCATGAGCGCGAAAACGACGTCGACGAAAGCATTGTCGAAGGCCTTGGCGCCCGGCGAAGCAGCCCGTCCGGAGGCGGACTGAATGCCTGCGAAGGCTTTCTGCTGGTGCAAAACGTCAACGGCCTGCAACCCGGTCTCTACGCCTACCACCCCATCGGGCATGCACTGAGTTTCGTTAATCCGCTGCCTCGTCAGCCTTTGGGTCAACTGATGTGCGGGCAACATTTCATCAATAACCTGCCCGCAGGCCTGTTCATCACCAGTCGATTCGACAAGCTGTGGTGGAAATATGAACACTCGCGGGCCTACCGAATGGCCTACGTCGAGGCCGGCCATATTTCTCAGACCTTTCAACTGGCGGCCACTTCGCAGGGATTGAACACCTGGCTGACCGGCGCCTTGACGGATGATCAGGTCGAAGCGTTGCTGGGACTTGAGGACAGTGCAGAACAACCGTTGTTTTTTGTCGGCTGCGGCCAGAGCGACGGGCAAGTGATGTGCAAGGAGTTGAAAGCACTGCTGAGCAATCGGGGACAGGAACAATGACCGAGCCCCTCATCGACCCCGCGTCTTGGGCCAATCGCTTCACCCTTGGAGACTGGAATACCCGAGCCTCGGTGCGCATCAGCGAACACGCCTATCAACGGCCCTCGAACCTGGAACAGCAACTGGAGACCCGCCACTGGTTCCCTCCGGCCTTCCTGCCTTACCTGAATCACCCGGCGGTCAAAGCAGCAGGCAGAGGGATCATTCATCGCCTGACCGCCAACCATTTGGTGCATTTCCTCGACTACACCACCCTGCTCGAACACCGTATCGTCAACCGATCCGTGGAAACCATCGCTCACAACGAACTGGGGGTCTCCATCCCCCAACGGATGAAAACGGCCGCGCTGCAGCTCTACACCGATGAGGCTTATCACGCGCTGTTCTCCAATAGCCTCGCCGAGCAGATTGCTGACATTTACGGCATGACTGATCGCCCGGTCATGCCCCAGCGGATAGCCCGGCTGAACGCCCTGCTCGACCGCACCCCAGACAAGCACAAAGCACTGGCGTGGTTTCTCGTCGGCTTCGTCTCGGAAACGATTATCGCCAAGGAACTGCTCGACGTTTGCCGCGACACGTTGGTCAGCAGCGTTCAGGAAATGCTCAGGGATCACCTTGCCGACGAGGCGCGACACAGTCGCTACTTTTGCGAAGTATTCCATTATCTGTGGCTGCAGTTGAGCTGTGGCCAACGCACGTTCACCGCCAGGTTGCTCCTGGAAATCCTGCTGATTTTCTTTGAAGTTGATGAACGCTGGCTTGGCGAAAGCCTGCGCAGCGCCGGCCTGAGCGAAATGTCTGTGGCGCAAATCCTTTGTGATCTGACCGGCCCGCAAGCACTACGCCTGCGCGCCCGGTCGGGTGCTGGTGCCACGTTGAACGCTATGAAAAAGGCGGGTTTCTTCGATCTGCCTGCCAATCGGCAGCTCTTCTCCAGGGCGGGGCTTCTCGATGAATGACGGTAAACATGTACCCCGTATCGAAAAACATCGTGCGATGGTCATTCTGTTGATGACCATGACGCTGCTAGGCGTCTTTCCCCTGGATGTGGTGCTCCCGTCCTTTCCCGATCTTTCCGGCTACTTTCGGACCTCACCGTCCAACATCGCCCTTTCCGTCAGCATGTTCGCCATTGGCCTGGCGTTCTCTGTGGTGCTGGTCGGACCGTTGTCAGACTTGTGGGGGCGCAAGAAGCTGCTGCTGGCAGGTATCGCAATCGCGGTGATCGGTGCCGCGGGGTGCCTGGCTTCCAGCGAATACAGCTGGTTTTTGTTCTTTCGGGTGATCCAGGCCGTTGGCTGCGGATCCTTTGTCCTGTCACAGGCACTGGTTCAGGATCTGTTCGTCGGCAAGGAACAGGAGCGAATCAGAATCTGGATGGTGACCGGCGGCGGGGTGTTCATTTCGATTTCGCCCCTGCTGGGGACGTGGCTGCAATTGCAGCTAGGCTGGCAGGGCAGCTTTTATGTGTTTATCACCCTCGCTGTCATTGTCTGGCTTAAAGCCCTTTTCCTGCTCAGGGAAAACCCGCACCTTCATACCACGGCACATGAGCGATTGTTCAGTGCCTATTGGCGGCTGTGTTCGGATCTGCGCTTCATGGGTTACTGGTTTATTTCAGCCCTGGCTTTCGCCTGCCATTTCTCGTTCATCGTCACTTCACCAATCATTTTCATGGAGCGGCTGGCGCTCTCGCCTTACGAATTTGCCTGGGCGTTGTTGCTGTATGGCGTGGCCTATGTGTTTGGCGGGATTGCCGCCAGTGTTCTGCATCGGCATCTGCGGGCCAACACGCAAATAGTCATTGGTCTGGGACTGATCGCGTTGTCAGGGCTGGTGATGCTTTGGTTGGCGGATCAGCTCGGGCTCTCTGCGGCGACGGTGCTGATACCCATGCTGATTTGTACCGCAGGCACCACCATTACCAGGCCCATCGCCAACTCCAAAGCCATGAGTCTCTACCCACAGAATGCCGGAACCTCTACCTCGGTGGGCGGCGTGCTGATTTTCATGTGTGGCGGCGTGATCAGCGTGGTGATCAATCTCGCGTCCGAGGACCTGACCACGGCACTGGCCCTTTGTTTCCTGATCTTGAGTGCCACGGGTCTTGGCTTGAATGTACTGATTACACGAAGTCATCTGGCGCTGAAAGTGGGCTGAAACCTGCCAGTCGTCATCCCGCACGCTGTGTCAGCGCTGGATCAACGCTTCCCGGCATTCCCTCCTGACGCCAGCCGTGTAGAATCGCGGCATTCATCGCCAGTCATCCCCCGGCGGGTTTATGAGCTCAAGCTGAAGCGCGCGGCGATCCCGCAAAGTTATCGGCAACTTCCGGACACACGGCCATTTCTGGGTGTTCCAGACGTCAATAGAAGCTCACTTCCCTTTTGATACCTGATTAGCCGCCCGGAGTGCTTCATGCCTGATTACCGCTCGAAAACGTCCACCCATGGCCGCAACATGGCCGGCGCCCGCGCACTGTGGCGCGCCACGGGGATGAAGGATGACGACTTCAAAAAGCCGATCATCGCCATTGCCAACTCCTTCACCCAGTTCGTACCGGGCCACGTCCACCTCAAGGACCTGGGCCAGCTGGTCGCCCGCGAAATCGAACGCGCCGGCGGTGTAGCGAAAGAATTCAACACCATTGCCGTGGATGACGGCATCGCCATGGGCCACGATGGCATGCTCTATTCGCTGCCGAGCCGCGAGATCATCGCCGACTCCGTCGAATACATGGTCAACGCCCACTGCGCCGACGCCATCGTCTGCATCTCCAACTGCGACAAGATCACCCCCGGCATGCTGATGGCGTCCCTGCGCCTGAACATCCCGGTGATCTTCGTTTCCGGCGGCCCGATGGAAGCCGGCAAGACCAAACTGGCCAGCCACGGTCTCGACCTCGTCGACGCCATGGTGATCGCCGCCGACTCCAGCGCTTCTGACGAGAAAGTCGCCGAGTACGAGCGCAGCGCCTGCCCGACGTGCGGCTCCTGCTCCGGCATGTTCACCGCCAACTCGATGAACTGCCTGGTCGAAGCCCTCGGCCTGGCATTACCGGGCAACGGTTCGACCTTGGCCACCCACAGCGACCGCGAGCAGCTGTTCCTGCAGGCCGGTCGCACCATCGTCGAGCTGTGCAAGCGTTACTACGGCGAGAACGACGAGTCGGTGTTGCCGCGCAACATCGCCAACTTCAAGGCGTTCGAAAACGCCATGACGCTGGACATCGCCATGGGCGGTTCCACGAACACCATCCTGCACCTGCTGGCCGCGGCCCAGGAAGCCGAGATCGATTTCGACCTGCGCGACATCGACCGCCTCTCCCGTCACGTGCCGCAACTGTGCAAAGTCGCGCCGAACATCCAGAAGTACCACATGGAAGACGTGCACCGTGCTGGCGGGATCTTCAGCATCCTCGGCTCCCTGGCCCGTGGCGGTCTGCTACACACCGATCTGCCGACCGTGCACAGCAAAACCCTGGCCGAAGGCATCGCCAAGTGGGACATCACACAGACCGACGACGAAGCGGTGCATCACTTCTTCAAGGCCGGTCCGGCGGGCATCCCGACGCAAACCGCGTTCAGCCAGTCGACCCGCTATGAAACCCTGGACGACGATCGTGAAAACGGCTGCATCCGCAGTGTCGAGCACGCTTACTCGAAAGAAGGCGGCCTGGCCGTTCTCTACGGCAACATCGCACTTGATGGTTGCGTGGTGAAAACCGCGGGCGTCGACGAGTCGATCCACGTCTTTGAAGGCAACGCGAAGATCTTCGAAAGCCAGGACAGCGCCGTACGCGGCATCCTCGCGGACGAAGTGAAGGCCGGCGACATCGTGATCATCCGTTACGAAGGACCGAAAGGCGGCCCGGGCATGCAGGAAATGCTGTACCCGACGTCGTACCTGAAATCCAAAGGCCTGGGCAAAGATTGCGCCCTGCTCACCGACGGCCGTTTCTCCGGCGGCACTTCGGGCCTGTCCATCGGCCACGCTTCGCCAGAAGCGGCTGCGGGCGGCGCGATTGGCCTGGTGCAGGATGGCGACAAGGTGCTGATCGACATTCCGAACCGCTCGATCAACCTGTTGATCAGCGACGAAGAAATGGCTGGGCGCCGTGCCGAGCAGGATCAGAAAGGCTGGAAACCTGTGGAAAAACGTCCACGTAAAGTGACCACCGCACTGAAAGCCTACGCCCTGCTGGCGACCAGCGCCGACAAGGGTGCTGTGCGTAACAAGGCAATGCTTGACGGGCTGTAAGCGTCAATCGCAGAAACGAAAATGCCCCGCCAAGTGCGGGGCATTTTTTTGTCTGACCGAAATCCACCAAACGATGGAGATCAATGTGGGAGCTGGCTTGCCTGCGAAGAGGCCGGCACATCCAGCATTAACGTTGATTGACACACCGCATTAGCGGGCAAGCCCGCTCCCACAGGGATCTTCGGTGTTCACACAACCTCTGGATCACCCAAGACCTGTGGGAGCAAGCCTGCTCGCGATGGCTGCGCCTCGGTCTTACTGAATCTCCTCCGGCTTGACGATCACCCAGTTCTTGTCCGCCGTCACCGGCAACCCTTCCTTGGCCTGAGCCGCAGCGTTTTTGGCCATCATGCCGTTAATCTGGGTCATGTATTTGTCTTTGCGGTTGACCCACAAGTGGATGCCGCCCTTGGCCACGTCGACACCGTGGAACAGCATGAAACCATCGCTGCTCGGGGTGTCGCCGCCTACCAGCACCGGTTTTTTCCACTCATCGATGTAAGTCAGGATCGCCGCGTGCTTACCGGCCATCCAGGTCGCCGGGGTCCACAGGTACGGCGTCAGTTCGAGGCCCAGGTTAGCCTTCTCGTCATACTTGCCAGCGGTGATTTGCTTGCGCGCCGTGGTCAGTTCGCCAGACTTGGGATCCTTGAGCAGCAAGCTCACGCCGATCACGTTCTGCGGTTTCACGTTGTAGCCGTACTTCGGATCGGAAGCGACCATGCGCACCAGTTCTTCGGAGGCCGCGGTCATCACGTAGACCTCGATGCCGTTCTCCATCAGCTTGTTGTACAGCTCGGTTTGACCGGTGAAGACTTTCGGCGGATTGACGTCGAGTTTCTTGACCACGTCGCCTTCGTAGTAAGTGGCCGGCACCGGTTTGCCGGACGCCATCAACTCATCGACATAACCCTTGAGCTCTGAGAGCGTGAAGCCGGAGAACACCTGGGCGACCCATGGATAGCAAACCATGTCGTCGAGTTCGCAGAGGCGGTAGTAGTAACTGAATAGGCTTTCCTTGTGGTCGGCGGTGTCCTTGAACGGAATCAGTTTCAGGGAGGGGTCTAGTTTCTCGCGGGTGATCAGGCCTTTGTTTTCCATGTACGGCAGCAACGACTCTTCGAGGTCGTAGCGGTAACTGGTGTTGTCCATGTCGAACACCGCGTAGTTACCTTTGTTAGCGTTGGCCGCAATCATCGCGTCCAGCGCCTTGGCCTGATCGGCTGGCCAGTGTTTCAGATCCGTGGCGAGCACTTGGCCGGCGAGGCCAAGACAGAGTGCGGCAACCAGAAATTTTGGTGCGAACTTCATCTGCATTTCTCCCTGATTCAAAGATATCGACGCTATCAAATTAGTGTGACAGTCCCCGTCTGCCTGCGACCGTTAACGCACCTATTGCGCCAGCTGCATCCCCGACAGCGACATCGGCTTATTCCAAAAACGACGGTTTTCATGCGTTTTTGGTATTAATTCATTGTAAATCAAGCTGTTAGGCTTGCCGGTTCGCAGCTGCCCCGGAAGGTGGCTGGCACAAGTCACTTTCGGAGTTCTCATGAATCTGCCGCTGATCCTCAATCTTCTGGTGTTCCTCGCGTTACTGCTTGGCCTCGCGCAAACCCGTCACACCACCTGGAGCCTGGCAAAAAAAGTCCTGCTCGCGCTGGTGCTCGGCGTGGTATTCGGTGTTGCCTTGCACACCGTTTACGGTGCCGGCAACCCGGTGCTGAAAGCCTCGATCGGCTGGTTCGATCTGGTGGGCAACGGTTACGTGCAGTTGCTGCAAATGATCGTGATCCCGCTGGTGTTCGCCTCGATCCTCAGCGCCGTGGCACGCCTGCACAACGCTTCCTCGCTGGGCAAGATCAGCTTCCTGACCATCGGCACGCTGCTGTTCACCACCGCCATCGCGGCGCTGATCGGTATCGGTTTGACCAACCTGTTCGGCCTGACCGCCGAAGGCCTGGTGGCCGGCACCCAGGAAATGGCCCGTCTGCAAACCATCCATACCGACTATGCGGGCAAGGTTGCCGACCTGAATGTGCCGCAGCTGCTGCTGTCGTTCATTCCGCAAAACCCGTTCGCCGACCTCGCTCGCGCCAAGCCGACCTCGATCATCAGCGTGGTGATCTTCGCTGCGTTCCTCGGCGTCGCGGCGCTGCAACTGCTCAAGGATGACGTGCAGAAAGGTCAGAAAGTGATCAACGCCATCGACACCCTGCAAGCCTGGGTGATGCGCCTGGTTCGCCTGGTGATGAAGCTGACCCCGTACGGTGTGTTGGCGCTGATGACCAAAGTGGTCGCCGGTTCCAACCTGCAAGACATCATCAAGCTCGGCAGTTTTGTGGTGGTTTCCTACCTCGGCCTGGGCCTGATGTTTGTGGTCCATGGCCTGCTGGTGTCGGCGGCTGGGATCAACCCGTTGCGTTTCTTCCGCAAGATCTGGCCGGTGCTGACGTTTGCGTTCACCAGCCGCTCCAGCGCCGCGACGATTCCGCTGAGCATCGAAGCGCAAACCAACCGCTTGGGCATCCCGCAATCCATCGCCAGTTTCGCCGCTTCGTTCGGCGCAACCATTGGCCAGAACGGCTGTGCCGGTCTGTACCCGGCGATGTTGGCGGTGATGGTCGCGCCAACTGTCGGCATCAATCCGCTGGACCCGCTATGGATCGCGACGCTGGTGGCGATTGTGACCTTGAGCTCGGCCGGTGTGGCGGGCGTGGGCGGTGGTGCAACGTTTGCCGCGCTGATCGTGCTGCCCGCGATGGGCTTGCCGGTGTCATTGGTGGCGTTGCTGATTTCGGTTGAGCCGCTGATCGATATGGGCCGCACGGCGTTGAACGTGAGTGGCTCGATTACGGCCGGGGCGATTACCAGCCAGATGATGCAGCAGACGGATAAAGAACTGCTGGGTGCGGATGAGCATGCGGAGCTGGCTCACGCTTAAGTCTTTCAGCGACTGAGCGGGCCTCTTCGCGGGCAAGCCTCGCTCCTACAGAATTTGTGTCGTACGCAATTTTCGTTATCGACACAAATCCTGTAGGAGCGAGGCTTGCCCGCGAAGCTTTTAGGCTTTTTCCCAAACCTCGAAGTTGTACGCCGGCTTGTCACCTTCAGCCCGATTCGGGGTATTGGACACCAACTTCCACGCCTTCAAATCAAACTCCGGAAACCACGCATCCCCCTCCGGGCTCAACGCCACACGCGTCAGATACAACCGATCCGCCTGCGCTACCCCCTGCGCATACAACTGCGCCCCGCCAATCAGCATCACCTCGTCGACGCCCTGCTCCTTCGCCCATTCCTGCGCGCGAACCACGGCAGCCTCCAGTGACGGATAAACCTCCGCGCCTTCCAGCACCAGATCCGCCTGACGGCTGACCACGATGTTCAAGCGGCCAGGCAGCGGACGACCAAGGGAATCCCAGGTCTTGCGACCCATGATGATCGGCTTGCCCAGGGTCGTGGCCTTGAAGTATTTGAAGTCCCCCGGCAAGTGCCAGGGCATGCTGTTGTCGACGCCGATCACACGGTTTTCACCGAGGGCTGCGATCAGGCTGAGGGGGAGTGGTTTAGTCATGCTGGCGAGGATACCAGAGCCTCCCGTACCCCGATAAGCGCCACAGCGGTTATGCTCACAGCTCAATTGAGCGACGGGATGCCGCGTGACTGAACTGACTCCACTGCAAAACCTCTGGCTGACCGAGACGGTGCGCCTGCGTGAAGAACACGCCGGCCCCCTGGATGATCTGGAAGCCAACCGACTGGCCCGCAGCGCCGGCGGCGACCTGCCGACGCGGATTCAGCGCCGGGCGGTGTGGCTGGCCGAGCGCGACGGCTTGGCCGACGCCCTCAAACATTGGCTGCAAGGTGCGCGACTGGCGCTGATCGTCATGGCGGTGCTGGCCATTGTCAGCGGCGCGGGCCTGGCGTTTGCCGCGCTGGGTGACGGCCAGACCCCGGTGAATGTGTTTTGGGCCTTGGGCAGTCTGCTTGGGCTCAATCTGATTCTGTTGTTGAGCTGGGCGTTGGGGCTGGTGTTTGCCGGTGAACACGGCGCCAGCCTTGGACGCTTGTGGCTGTGGCTCAGCGAAAAACTCGCCCGGGATGCCAAAGCTGCGCAACTGGCGCCAGCGCTGCTGCTGTTATTGCAGCGACAGAAACTCAATCGCTGGGCGATCGGCGTGCTGGTCAATGGCTTGTGGTTACTGGCGATGCTCAGCGCCCTGGTGATTTTGCTGACGCTCATGGCGACCCGGCGCTACGGCTTCGTCTGGGAAACCACTATTCTGCGCGGCGAAACCTTCGTCGCCATGACCCAGGCCCTCGGCGCCCTGCCAGCGTTGCTCGGTTTCAGCGTGCCCACTGTGGAGATGATCCGCGCCAGTGGCGATGCCGCGCTGAACATCGAAAGCGCCCGTCAGGCCTGGGCGGCATGGCTGGTGGGCGTGTTGCTGGTCTACGGCGTGTTGCCGCGTCTGTTGCTGGCGGTGTTCTGCCGGTGGCGCTGGAAATCTGGTCAGGCAACTTTGCGCCTGGATTTGAACCTGCCCGGTTATGCCCAACTGCGCGAACGCCTGATGCCCACCAGCGAACGCCTCGGCATCAGCGATGCCGCGCCTGCGCAACTTCATCGTGTGGAAAGCGGTGTCAGTGAACAGCAGAGCGATGGCGCACTGCTGGTGGCCATCGAGCTGGACGATCAACGCCCGTGGCCGCCGCCACTGCCGAAAACCGTGAACAACGCCGGCATCCTCGACAGCCGCGAGTCACGCAACAAACTCCTCGAACAGCTGAGTCGTTTTCCCCCGGCACGCCTGGCAATTGCCTGCGATCCGCGCCGCTCACCAGACCGTGGCAGCCTGGCACTGATCGCCGAACTCGCGCGCAATGCCGCCGCCACCCGTGTCTGGTTGCTGCAAGCGCCGCCCGGCGAAGCACTGGATGCCGAACGCCTGGGTGACTGGCATGTGGCGCTGCAACAGCTGGACCTGCCGTTCGCCGATTGCGTGCCCGTGAACTGGCTGGAGACCGGCCATGACTAATACCTGGAAAGCGCCCTTGAAGCTGGCCGTGGTCGGCCACACCAATGTCGGTAAAACCTCGTTGCTGCGCACGCTCACCCGGGATGTCGGTTTCGGTGAAGTGTCCCATCGCCCCAGCACCACCCGCCACGTCGAAGGCGCGCGGTTGTCGGTGGACGGCGAGCCCTTGCTCGATCTCTACGACACGCCAGGCCTTGAAGACGCCATCGCCCTGCTCGACTACCTCGAACGCCTGGAACGTCCCGGCGAACGCCTCGACGGCCCGGCACGGCTGGCGCGATTCCTGGAGGGCAGCGAAGCCCGGCAGCGCTTTGAACAGGAAGCCAAAGTGCTGCGGCAGCTGCTCGCCTCGGACGCCGGCCTCTATGTGATCGACGCCCGGGAGCCGGTGCTGGCCAAGTACCGCGACGAACTGGAAGTACTGGCCAGTTGCGGTAAACCGCTGCTGCCGGTGCTGAATTTCGTCAGCAGCGCCAATCATCGCGAGCCGGATTGGCGTGAAGCCCTGGCACGGTTGGGCTTGCATGCCCTGGTGCGATTCGACAGCGTCGCGCCGCCCGAGGATGGCGAACGCCGACTCTATGAAAGCCTCGCCTTGCTGCTGGAAAATTCCCGCGAACAATTGGAACGCCTGATCGCCGATCAACAGGCCCAACGCCTGGCCCGCCAGCAAAGTGCGGCGCGGCTGATTGCCGAGTTGCTGATCGATTGCGCCGCGTGCCGACGCAGCGTGGTCAGCGATGCGGATCAGGAACAGCAGGCCATCAGCGAACTGCGCAAAGCCGTTCGCCAACGGGAACAGCGCTGCGTCGAAGCCTTGCTCAAGCTCTACGCCTTCCGCCCACAGGACGCGGCGGCCAGTGATCTGCCGCTGCTCGATGGCCGTTGGGGCGATGATTTGTTCAACCCCGAAACCCTCAAGCAACTCGGCGTCCGGGTCGGCGGTGGTATCGCGGCAGGCGCGGCCGCCGGTGCCGGGATCGACTTGTTGGTGGGCGGCCTGACCCTCGGCGCGGCGGCACTGGCCGGCGCGATTGCCGGCGGTGCGCTGCAAACCGCCCGCAGTTATGGCGGCCGGTTGATGGGCAAGATCCGAGGCCAGCGAGAGTTGACGGTCGACGACAGTGTGTTGAGGTTGTTGGCATTGCGTCAGCGGCAACTGCTGCAAGCGCTGAATGTGCGCGGGCACGCGGCGATGGACAGCATTCAGGTGGCCACGCCACAGGACAAGACCTGGCGCGAAGGCAAATTGCCCGAAGCCCTGAACAAGGCTCGGGCGCATCCGCAGTGGTCGTCGCTGAATCCCCAGGCGAAGTTGAGTCAGGCGGAAAGGCAGGAGCAGGTTGAGGTGTTGGCGCAGCAGTTGTAAACCTTGGTCATTATGGTGTTTGGGCTGGCCCCATCGCGAGCAGGCTCACTCCTACAGGATATGTGGTGGACACAAGTTCTGTAGTCACTACGGAATCTGTAGGAGTGAGACCGGCTTGCCGGCGAAGGCAGCACCTCGATCTCAAAGCATTACGCAGCCAACAACCGCAACGCCTTGTCCTTCAACACCCCCAGATCAATCACCGGCACCCACATCTCCTTGGCCAACTCATCCCACTGCCGCATGCGCAAACTGACTTCGCACAACGGGTCCTGTTCGAAGGCTTCAACCTCGGCCGGCGTCATCACCCCGCCCTGATATTCCAGGGTCCGACGGCTGGCTTCGCTCAATCGCTCGTAGTACCCGGGCACTTTGAGCGTCAGATAACGCTTGGCCTGAACGTGGTATTCCACCAGCCGCGCCATGCGTTCGCTGAAACCAGCCCGACGCAAGTAATCGGCGCCCAGACGCTCGTGGCTGACCACGCCGAAACCGCCCATGTTCTGCGCGCTGTCGGTGCAGATATGCCCGATGTCATGGAAGAACGCGGCCAGCACCACTTCATCATCGAAGCCCTCGGCCATGGCCAGTTCGGCCGCCTGGGACATGTGCTCGATCTGCGACACCGGCTCGCCGATGTAATCGCTGTCGCCAAAGCGCTCGTACAAACCGAACACCTCGGCAATCACTTGCTCAGGACGCGCCATCAATCTTCCCCCAACACGTGAGCGACATTACGTTCGGCCATCGCCGGCCCGACACTCATGCCGACCCCGGTGTGCATCAGCGCCACGCTCACACCCGGCATCGGCCGCAAGAACGAGAACGGCCCTGGCCCCCGTGAACCATAGACACCCTGCCAGCGCTCGACCACTTGCACCTTGCAAGCCAGGGTTTGTTCAGCGAGTTCGATCATCCAGCTATCCACTTGCTCGGCATTGAACGGCGACGGATCGCTGCCGTAATGGTGGGAGTCGCCGATGATCAATTCGCCGTAAGGCGTCGGGCTGATCAGCAGGTGGATGCCGTTTTCATGCAGGTGCGGTTCCTCGCGCAGGATTTGCGCCTGCACCGCCGCCGCTTCCGGCAGATCGGCGAAAGCGCCGTAGTGCACGCAACTCAAACCGGTGAGCAACGCGTGTTGCAGATTGAGGTTGATCTGCGGTCGGGCGCGGAGCATTTGCAGGCGACAGATTTGCGGATTGAGCGCGGCAATCGGCTCGGCCAGCAAGGTCTGATAGTCGTGGCCGGAGCAGACGATGATCTGCTCGGCGCTGAAAGTGCCGGCGGTGCTGTGCAGGCGACCCGGTTCGATGTCGCGCACCAACGTGGAGAAGTGAAACTCGACGCCGAGGTCGCGGCGCAGGTAGTCGATTAGCGCCGGAATCGCTTCGCGCGAATACAGTTGTTGATCATCCATGCCATGCAACGCAGCGCGGTGATGGCGGAACTGGCCGCCGTACAGGTCGCGCAGTGCAGCACCGCGCAACAGGTCGACGCGGTAACCGTGTTCCACGGCGCGGCCGGCGCAGAAAGCTTCCAGCAGGTGTTCTTCGGCTTCGGTGCGGGCGAACAGGTACGAGCCGTTGCGCTTGAGTTGCAGGCCCGCCAGTTGCGCCCAGTGGCCCCAGATCTCTCGACTGGCTTTGGCCAGCTCGAGCATCGGGCCCGGTGGCTGGCCGGTGACGAGGGCCTGGCCGAAGTTGCGGACCGAGGCGCCGAGCGGGGTTTCGCTGCGTTCGAAAACCGTGACTTTGAGACCGCGTCTGGCGGCGGCGTAGGCGTGGGACAGGCCTAAAATGCCAGCGCCTACGATCAGCATGTCGTTGTGTTGTGTCATGAAGTTTTGCCCTGAATTCGAAGCCGCCTTCGCGGGCAAGCCTCGCTCCTACAGGGGAACGCGTATCCCTGTAGGAGCGAGGCTTGCCCGCGAAGGGGCCCTGTCAGCCGATGGAAATCTTACTTGGCAACCACTTTCTCGGACTTGCCGTCATAACGCTTGCGCCATTCGGTCAGGATCTCGTCGCGATTCTTCGACGCCCAGGCAAAGTCGTTCTTGATCAAACGCTGCTCATAATCCGCAGGCAATTCGGTCTGCGGCTTGGCGATGCCAGGCTGAGCGAGCACCGCGAAGTTCTCCTTATAAAGCTCCATCGCCGCAGGACTTGCCGAGAAGTCAGCCAGCTTCTTTGCCGCCTCTTCATGCGGTGTGCCCTTGATCACAGCGGTCGCTTCGATCTCCCAGCCCAGGCCTTCCTTCGGCAGGATGATGTCCAGCGGCGCGCCCTGACGTTTCAGCTGAACGGCCGGGTATTCAAAGGAAATACCGATCGGGAACTCACCCGCTGCCGCCAGCTTGCACGGCTTGGAACCGGAGTGAACGTACTGGCCGATGTTCTGGTGCAGGTCGTCCATGTACTGCCAGCCCTGCTTCTCGCCGAAGGTTTGCAGCCAGGCGCTGACGTCGAGGAAACCGGTGCCGGACGAGGCCGGGTTCGGCATCACGATCTTGCCTTTGTACTCAGGCTTGGTCAGGTCCTGCCAACTCACAGGTTTGGTCAAACCCTGCTTTTCGGCTTCAACCGTGTTGAAGCAAATGGTCGCGGCCCAGACGTCCATGCCGACCCAGGCTGGCGGGTTGGCCGCATCGCGGTAGTTGCCGCCGATCTTGCCCAGGTCCTTCGGCGCATAGCTTTGCAGCATGCCTTGCTGATCGAGAATCGCCAGGCTTGAGGCCGCCAGGCCCCAGACCGCATCAGCCTGCGGGCGGGCTTTTTCGGCCAGCAGCTTGGCGGTGATGATGCCGGTCGAATCGCGCACCCACTTGATCTCGATGTCCGGGTTGGCTTTTTCGAAGGCTTCTTTATAGGTCTTCAGTTGTTCGGCTTCGAGGGCGGTGTACACCGTCAACTCGGTTTGCGCCGCGAAGGCGTTCAGGCTGAAAGCGGTGAGGACAGCAGCGGCCAGGGCCAGGGGCTTGAACATGATCTTTTCCTGTTTGAGTTGAAGGCTTTGGGGTTGAGGAGCAGGGAATCAATTGCCAGGCGCGGTCTGTCGCCAGGCTTGGGAGCGGCGCAGCAAACCACGCGAGGCCCAGGCCAGCAGCAGGGACACGCCCGCCGAGGTGAACAGAATCAGGGTCGACATCGCCGCCGCGCCGCCGACGTTGCCGGCGTCGTCCATGTTCAGCACCGCCACTGCCGCGAGGATGGTGTCGGGGCTGTAGAGGAAGATCGCCGCCGAAACGGTGGTCATGGCCGAGACGAACAGGTAGCGCACGATGTCCAGCAATGCCGGCAGGCAGATCGGCACGGTGACGCGCAGGTAGTGCCGATACAGCGGCGCCTTGAGCGACAGCGCGGCGGCTTCGAACTCGGCATCGAGTTGGCGCAGCGCGGTGGTGGCGGTCATTTGCGCGGTGGTCAAATAGTGAGCAATGGTGCAGACCACCAGCAGGGTCATGGTTCCGTAGAGCACATGCAGCGGGTTGCCGGTGAGGTTGAAGAAGAAGACGTAACCCAGGCCCAGCACCAGACCCGGCACCGCCATCGGTACGAAACTGAGCATGCGCAGGGTCAGATTCAACCCGCGCTGACCCTTGGTTTTTTCCATCAGGTAGGCGCCGGTGAAGATCAGCACGCTGCCGATCAACGCCGTGCACAGGGCCATCTTCACGCTGTTGCCGTAGGCCAGCCAGCCACCGCCCGCCGTGTCGTTGAACTGATAATGGTTGAGCGACAGCGACAGGTTGTACGGCCAGAATTTCACCAGCGACGAGTACACCGCCATGCCGAACACCAGCAGCAACACCGCGCAGATCAGCAACACGATCGCCAGGTAGCAGCCATCACGCAGCTTCGACGGCGCCGGTTGAAACACCTGAGCCCGGCCACTCATGGAATCGCCATGACGCCGACGCAACCAGGCATCGACCGCAAAACTGAACAGTGCCGGCAGCAACAGCACCATGCCGATCAATGCGCCGCGGCCGAATTGTTGCTGACCGACCACTGCTTTGTAGGCTTCCAGCGCCAGTACTTGATAATCGCCACCGACCACCACAGGCACACCGAAGTCAGTGATGGTCAGGGTGAACACCAGACAGAACGCCGCGAACACAGCCTGACGCGTCGCCGGCCAGGTGATGCTACGGAAAGCTTTCGCCGGACTGGCGCCCATGCTGGAGGCCGCATCGAAGAGTCGCGCATCCGCCAGCGACAACGCCGACAGCAGAATCATCAAAGCGTGTGGGAAGGTGTAGATGACCTCGCCCAGAACAATGCCCCAGAAGCCGTAGATATTGTCCGAGAGCAAACCGCGCAACATGCCCTGATTGCCGAACAGATAAACCAGCGCAATACCCGGCAACATCGACGGCGCCATCAGTGGCAACAGTGACATCCCACGCCAGATGCCTTTGCCCGGAATCAAGGTGCGTTGCAGCGCGTAGGCAAACAGGTAAGCCAGCGGAACGACAATCGCCGCAACGCTGAGGGAAACTTTCAGGCTATTGCCGAGCAGCCAGTGGAAGTTCGCACTGGTCACCAGCTCTCGTGCAGCGGCCAGGCCACCACCCTGCCCGGCTTCGGAACTGAAACCACGCCAGAAGATCGCCAGCAACGGCATCAACACCGCGACGCCGAGTAACACCAGCAACAGGACTTTTCCGCCGACCACGAACACCCGGTCGCCGATCTCGGCACGGGAGGTCTGCCGAACCTGCTTGTGCGGTATCGGCAGCGCGATGTTCGCGCTCATCAGGCAAACACCTGCAGGCTGCGCGGTGGCAAGGCGACCATGATCTGCTGGGCGCCGAGACGCGGCATGGCTTCCGGCGCGAGTTCCGCCAGCAATGCATGGCCTGGCAGTTGATCGAGTTCGAAGCTCATGCGGCAGCGATTGCCGAGGAAAGTAATCTCGCGAACCTTGGCCGGGAACAGGTTCTCTTCATGCACGGGCGGGTTGACGTTGATCGCTTCGGGGCGGCAGAACAGACGGCCCGACGTGGTTTTAGCGCTGCCATCCGCCAGGCGCATGCTCATCCCGCCGACCTGGGCGTGGCTGTCGCTGCTACGGTGAAACGGCAGCCAATTGCCCTGCCCGACGAACTCCGCCACAAACGGTGTCGCCGGACGGTCGTAGATTTCCTGCGGCGTGGAGTATTGCTCAACCTTGCCGTTGTTCATCACGGCGATGCGGTCGGCCATCAGCATCGCTTCGTCCTGATTGTGCGTGACCATCAGGGTGGTGACGCCGAGGTTGCGCTGCAGTTGGCGCAGTTCGGTGCACAGATGCTCGCGGACTCGGGCGTCGAGGGCCGACATCGGTTCGTCGAGCAGCAGCAACGAAGGCGCCGGCGCCAATGCCCGAGCCAGCGCGACACGCTGCTGTTGGCCGCCAGACAATTGGCCGGGGTATTTTTTCTCACTGCCGATCAGGCCGACCAGTTCCAGCATCTGACCGACACGCTGGCGCACTTCATCGCGACCACTGCCGGCGAGGCCGTAGGCGATGTTCGCTTCGACGGTGAGATTGGGGAACAGCGCGTAGGACTGGAAGAGAATGCCGTAGTCCCGTGCCTGGGGTGCCAGGTGGGAAACGTCGCGATCGCCGAGGTACAACTCGCCGCTGTCTTGTTTCTCCAGACCGGCGATGCAGCGCAGCAAGGTGGTCTTGCCACAGCCCGACGGGCCCAGCAGGCACACCAGTTCACCGGCGGCGACGTCGAGAGATACGTTGTCCAGCGCGGTGAAGGCGCCAAAGCGTTTCTGCACGCCGCGCACTTTCATCGGGGCGCCGGGGTTGGTCAGGGCAGTTGCGATCGAGTGGTTCATGGACGGGCCTCATCAAGCAGATGAGAGCCATCCTAGATTTGTAATGCGTCGGTCATGTGGCAGTGAGGCAAAAACGGCTGATAGTGGTATTCAGGGATTTGGGTTCAAGAGTTCAAGTCTTGCGCTGCCTGACCCGACGCCTTCGCGGGCAAGCCTCGCTCCTACAGGTCGATCGCATTCCCCTGTAGGAGCGAGGCTTGCCCGCGAAGAGGCCAGACCAGTCACCACAACTTTTAGGCCGGGGCCATTTCCTGCGCCAACCCCAGAAACGCCGCCGGCAACCGCGCGCCTTTTCGTTCCTTGAGGCAGTACAAATACTCGGGAATCTGCGGCGCATTCTCAATCGTCAGCACGCGCAGTTGCGGATCATGCGGCACTTCCTGCCGGGCGATGATGCTGATGCCGATGTTGCGCAGCACCGCCTCACGAATCGATTCACGGCTGCCGATCTCCAGCAGCGGCCCGAAACTCACCCCGGCGCTGGCCAGCAACTCTTCGGTCAATCGCCGAGTCGTAGAGCCCGACTCGCGCATCAACAAGGTATGCCCGGCCAACGCACTGAGCGGCACATGGTCGTGGACCGCCAGCGGATGATTGCAATGCACTGCCAACACCAGCGGATCGCTGCCGAGCACCCGACGTATCAGCCGCGCATCGTCGAGCAACTGCGAGGACGCCGCGACATCCACCCGGTAATCCTCCAGCGCCTCCAGCACCTGCTGGGAGTTGCCGATCTCCACCGATACTTCCACCTGCGGCAGGCGCTCGCGAAAGGTCTTCACCAGATCGAGGATGTAATACGGCGCCGTGGCGGCAATGCGCAACGTGCCCTGGACCTGGCCGCTGTTGCGCAGGAAAAACTCGATGTCGGCTTCCTGCTGCAACAGCGCCTTGACCATCGGCAACAACCGCGCACCTTCATCGCTGACGCTGAGGCGGCGGCCGCCACGGTAGAACAGTTCAACCGAGTACTGACTTTCCAGGTTGCGGATTTGCGTGGTCACCGTGGGCTGGCTCAGGCCGAGCTTTTTCGCCGCCAGGGTAATGCTGCCCAAGCGGGCAACCATGTAAAACGCCTTCAGCTCGGCACTCAGCACACCCTTTCCTCATCGCTTATTTGCGCAGCAGACGCAAACCGTTGAACACCACCAACAGGCTCACGCCCATGTCGGCGAACACCGCCATCCACATGGTGGCGATCCCGGCAAAGGTTACCCCAAGAAAGATCGCCTTGATGACCAAAGCGAGGGCGATGTTCTGTTTGAGGATAATCGAGGTCTGCCGCGACAGGCGGATGAACGCAGGGATCTTGCGCAGATCGTCGTCCATCAGGGCGACATCGGCGGTCTCGATGGCGGTATCGGTGCCGGCTGCGGCCATGGCAAAACCGATCTCGGCCCGGGCCAGCGCCGGCGCATCATTGATGCCGTCGCCGACCATGCCGACGTTATGGCCCTGTGCATAAAGGGCTTCGATGGCTTGCAGCTTGTCAGTCGGCAGAAGATCGCCCTTGGCCTCGTCGATGCCGACTTGCACGGCAATCGCCTGAGCGGTGTGGATATTGTCGCCGGTCAGCATCAGGGTTTTGACGCCCAGATCGTGCAGTTGCTGGATCGCTTCGCGGCTGGACTCTTTGACCGTATCCGCCACGGCGAACAGCGCCAGTGGGCCGGACTTGTCGAGCAACAACACTACGGACTTGCCCTGTTTTTCCAGTGCAAACAGTTGTTCTTCCAGCTCGGGCGAACAAAGATTCAGCTCTTCCACCAAGCGGTGGTTGCCCAAATGGTAAACCTGACCGTTGATTTCACCGCGGACACCGCGACCGGCCAAGGCTTCGAAGTTATCCACAATGAGTGGCGCCAATTGTTTATCCACAGCCGCGTTGGCGATGGCCAGCGACACCGGGTGATCCGAGCGACCGGCCAACGCCGCTGCAATCGCCGGGGCGGTTGCGTCAGCGATTGGATCAAGCGACAAATAATCGGTCTGCACCGGTTTGCCGTGAGTAATGGTGCCGGTCTTGTCCAGGGCCAGGTAATCGAGCTTGTAACCGCCCTCCAGATAAACACCGCCCTTGACCAGGATGCCTTTGCGCGCCGCCGCTGCAAGGCCGCTGACGATGGTCACCGGGGTGGAAATCACTAGCGCACATGGGCAGGCGACCACCAGCAACACCAGCGCCCGGTAAATCCAGTCGAACCACAGCGCTCCCATGAACAACGGTGGAATCACTGCCACCGCCAGGGCAAAGATGAACACTGCCGGGGTATAGATTTTCGAGAATTGATCGACGAAGCGCTGGGTCGGCGCCCGTGCGCCTTGGGCCTGTTCCACGGCGTGGATGATCCGCGCCAGGGTCGAGTTATTCGCCGCGGCGGTTACGGTGTATTCCAGCGAGCCCGCCTGGTTGATGGTGCCGGCGAAGACCTTATCGCCCACCGTCTTCTCGATCGGCAGGCTTTCGCCGGTGATCGGTGCCTGATCGATGGTCGAACTGCCCGACACCACTTCGCCGTCCAGGCCAATCCGCTCGCCGGGACGAACCCGCACGCGCGCACCGAGCTCAATGGTTTTGACGTCTTGCTCGACCCAACTGCCGCCAGCTTGCTGCACCGTGGCCCGCTCCGGAGTCATCTGCATCAAGCCGCCAATGGCGTTGCGCGCCCGGTCCAGCGACTTGGCTTCGATCAACTCGGCCACGGTGAACAGGAACATCACCATCGCCGCTTCCGGCCATTGGCCGATCAGGATCGCGCCAGTCACCGCGATGCTCATCAGCGCATTGATATTCAGGTTGAGGTTCTTGAGCGCGATCCAGCCTTTCTTGTAAGTGGTGAGGCCGCCACTGAGGATCGAAATCAGCGCGATGATTGCCACCACCCACATCGGTGCGGCGTTGGTGAAGTGGATAACTTCTGCAGCCAGCGCACCCACGCCGGACAGCGCCAGGGGCCACCAGTGCTTTTTCTCGGGAATTGGCGCGGGCGCTTCTTCGCCCTGCTCCATCGGTTCGGCCACCATGCCCAGCGACTTGATCGCCTCGATAATCGGCGCAGTGCTTGGCAGGTCATGGGTCACGCCCAGTACCCGATTGATCAGGTTGAATTCCAGTTGCTGCACACCCGCAAGCTTGCCCAGTTTGTTCTGGATCAGCGTCTGCTCCGTCGGGCAATCCATGGCGTCGATGCGGAAGCTGCTCAGCCGTGCGCCGTCGGTCGGCTTGTCGCTCAACTTGATCAGCGAAGGTGCTGCCGCTTTGGATGAACAGCAAGAGTCCCCGTGCCCGCCGTGGTCATGTTTCTGCACAGGCTGCAGCTTGTGGCTGTGATCGTGATCGTGATCGTGATCGTGATCAGCCTCGGGTTTATGGGTGTGAAGGGAATCGCTCATCGGGTTACGTCCATGAAGGTGCCTGTTGCCAAGTAAAGACCCTGTAGCCACTATAGGGTCAAGCACCTATTTGGAGATTGCCGTCATGAAGATCGGAGAACTGGCGAAACTCACCGACTGCGCCGTGGAAACCATCCGCTACTACGAGCGCGAAAACCTGCTGCCGGAGCCGGCCCGCAGCGACGGCAACTACCGCGTCTACACCCAGGCCCACGCCGAGCGCCTGACCTTCATCCGCAATTGCCGCACCCTCGACATGACCTTGGAGGAGATTCGCAGCCTGCTGGCCTTGCGCGACAGTCCGCAGGATCAGTGTGAAAGCGTGAATGCGTTGATCGACGAGCACATTTATCACGTGAAGGCGCGGATTGACGGGTTGCTGGCGTTGCAGACGCAACTGCTCGACCTGCGCCAACGCTGCAGCGAAGGACCGGATATTGATCAATGCGGGATTTTGCAGCGACTGGAAGTGAGTGGCGGGGTTGTGGCGACGGAGGTGGAGCATTCTCATGTCGGCCGCAGTCACGGCCACTAGGAACACCTCATAACCAAATGTGGGAGCGGGCTTGCTCGCGAATGCGGTGTGTCAGACAACATCTCTGTCGACTGACACTCCCTCTTCGCGAGCAAGCCCGCTCCCACATTTGGTTGGTGTTATGGCTTAAACCGCCATCGGCGCGGTCATTGGGGCGTGGTGTTCGTAACCTTCCAGCGAGAAATCACTCGGCTCGATCAACTCCAGCCACTCCGGCTGATACTCACCGGTCTTGGCAAACTCTGGCACGCGGTCGCTGATCACCAGTTTCGGCATCGGGAACGGCTCGCGTTTGAGCTGTTCGTTCAGCATGTCCAAATGGTTTTCGTAGACGTGGGCGTCGCCGATGAAATAGGTGAACCAACGCGGCGTGTAGCCGGTCAGGCGCCCGATCAGGCTCAGCAGCGCAGCGCCTTCGGTGAGGTTGAACGGTGTGCCCAGGCCCAGGTCGTTGGAGCGGATGTAGAGGGTCAGGGAGATTTCCTTGGTCTCTACATTCGGGTGGAACTGGTACAGCAGATGGCACGGCGGCAGGGCCATTTCATCGAGCTGGGCGACGTTCCAGCCGTGGAACAGGATGCGGCGGCTGCCCGGGTCCTTGATGATGGTATCGACGCACTGGCGGATCTGGTCGATCGCCTTGTACAGAACGACGTAAGCCCGACCATCTTCTTCGCCTTCGGCGATCTGACGATAACCCTGGCTCAGGGTCTGTTCGATGGCGGCTTTATTGCTGACCGGAATCTGCTTGTACGCCGGCCATTTGCGCCATTGCACGCCGTAGATCTCACCGAGGTCGTCTTCACCCTGACGGAACGGGTTGGCCAGCCACTGCGCGTTTTCGTTGGCGTTCTGGTCCCAGACCTTGCAGCCCAGCGCGCGGAACTCCGCGGCGTTGTTCACGCCACGCAAAAAACCACACATCTCGCCGATGGCTGATTTGAAGGCCATCTTGCGCGTGGTGATCGCCGGAAAACCTTCTTTCAGGTCATAACGCAGCATCGCGCCCGGAAAGCTGATGGTGTTCACGCCGGTGCGGTTGGCCTGTTTGGTGCCGTTCTTGATGACGTGGGCGACCAGTTCGAGATATTGCTTCATGAGTTACCTGTGTCCTTGAACCCGGGGTCGTCACCCCGGGGTTCGAATTTATACAGCGGCCGCCGGAGTTGCCGGGGCGCGGTGATACGCCAGCCAGATCAGGAACAGCCCGCCGACGATCATCGGTATGCAAAGTACCTGGCCCATGGTCAGCCAGTTCCAGGCCAGATAGCCCAGTTGCGCGTCCGGTACACGAACGAATTCCACAATAAAACGGAAGATGCCGTAGAACAGCGCGAACATCCCGGACACCGCCATGGTCGGTCGCGGCTTGCGCGAGAACAGCCAGAGAATGGCGAACAGCGCCACGCCTTCGAGCGCGAACTGATACAGCTGCGACGGGTGGCGCGCCAATTGCGCCGGATCGGTCGGGAAAATCATCGCCCACGGCACGTCGGTCGCCTTGCCCCACAACTCGGCGTTGATGAAGTTGCCGATGCGCCCGGCACCCAGGCCGATCGGCACCATTGGTGCGACGAAGTCCATCAGCTGGAAGAACGACTTGCCGTTCTTTTTACCGAACCACAACGCTGCCAGCATCACGCCGATAAAGCCGCCGTGGAACGACATGCCGCCCTTCCAGACCTCGAAAATCAGCGTCGGGTTGGCCAGATAAGCATTCAGATCGTAGAACAGCACGTAGCCCAGGCGTCCGCCGACGATAACGCCCATCGACATCCAGAAGACCATGTCGGAGAGTTTCTCCTTGGTCCAGGTCGGGTCGAAGCGGTTGAGTCGGCGCGATGCCAACAGCCAGGCGCCGCCGATGCCGATCAGGTACATCAGACCGTACCAGTGGATTTTCAGCGGACCGATGGCCAGAGCCACCGGGTCGATCTGCGGGTAAGGCAGCATTGCGACTCCTTTTTAAGTTGAAACCAGAATTCCCGGGCGACGCTGCCACCTCAGGATTAAGCCAGCATTGCGAGCTAGAGCAGGAAGCTCAGGCCTACGCAGAACAGCAAAGCGGCAAACAGCCTTTTCAGCAACTTCGGCGACAGCCTGTGAGCCAATCGAGCGCCGATGCGGGCGAAAAACATGCTGGTCAGGGCAATCCCCAGCAGCGCCGGCAAATAAATAAAACCGAGACTATGGGCCGGCAGCAAGGGATCGTGCCAGCCCAGAATCATGAAACTTAATGCACTGGCCAGAGCGATCGGCAGACCGCAGGCCGATGACGTCGCCACGGCTTGCTGCATCGGCACGCTGCGCCAGGTCAGGAACGGCACGGTCAACGAGCCGCCGCCAATGCCGAAAATCGCCGAGGCCCAGCCAATCACACTGCCGGCCACGGTGAGACCGAGTTTGCCGGGCACCGTTCGGCTGGCCTTGGGTTTGACGTCCAGCGCCAGTTGCACGGCGATGATCAATGCAAACACACCGATGATTTTCTGCAGGTTCGGGCCGGAGATGGCTTCGGCCGTCAGCGCACCGAAACCGGCGCCCATCAGAATACCTACCGTCATCCAGACGAAAATTGGCCAACGCACCGCGCCGCGACGGTGATGTTCGCGAATCGCATTGACTGACGTAAAGATGATCGTCGCCAGGGACGTGCCGACCGCCAAGTGGGTCAGGATCGAGGCGTCGAAGCCCTGCAAGGTGAAACTGAACACCAGCACCGGGACGATGATGATCCCGCCGCCAACCCCGAACAGCCCGGCCAGCACGCCTGCGCAGGCGCCCAGCGCCAGATAGAGCAGAAATTCCATGGCCTTCCTTATACGCTGCTCAAAAAAAGCACCGGCATAGTAACGGATGCGGGGTGCAAGGCTCCACTGGATGGCGATGGATAGAAGCATGATGTCTGCGTAGAGTGAGCAAAAAACACACAAGGACCACCTTATGTGCCTGATTGTTTTCGCCTGGCGACCGGGCCACGCCCAGCCGCTGATCGTCGCGGCAAACCGCGACGAATTCTATGCCCGGCCCAGCCTGCCCTTAGCGCAATGGCCCGAAGCGCCTCAGGTCTATGCCGGTCGCGACCTGGAAGCCCGCGGCACTTGGCTCGGTATCGGGGCCAATGGGCGCTTCGCTGCGCTGACCAATATCCGTGATCCGCATCAGCCGCCGTCGCGAAAATCGCGAGGTGAGCTGGTGGCGGGTTTTCTCTTGGGCAACATGCCAATTGATGATTACTTAAGCGACGTTGTCCGACGATCGCTGGAATATGCCGGGTTTAACCTGCTGATAGGTAATGCCAACGAACTGTGGCACTTCAATTCGCGGGCGTCTGAGGCGGTGATGCTGCCACCCGGGGTTTACGGGTTGTCGAACGCAGGGCTGGACACCCCGTGGCCGAAACTGCTCAAGGCGCGGGCGGCGTTAGAGGAAGTGTTGGAGGATCCGCAGCCGCAGGCGTTTTTGGCTTTGCTGAACGACCCGCAGACAGCGCCGTTTGCCGAGCTGCCGGATACCGGGGTGGGGTTGGCGACCGAGACGTTGTTGTCGAGTGTGTTTATTGCCAGCCCCACGTACGGGACGCGGGCGAGTACGGCGTTGATTGTTCAGGCGGATGGGACGCGGCATATGGTCGAACGGAGTTTCGGGCCGTATGGGGGGCATTTGGGGGAAGTGGAGATCAGACTTTAGATCTGCGGCGTATTCGAGGACGCCTTCGCGGGCAAGCCTCGCTCCTACAGGTGACAACGTGATCCTGTAGTAGGAGCGAGGCTTGCCCGCGAAGGGGCCATCAGCCTTTTAGAGGGCTTTGACCGCAGCCGGATTGACCATCTTCGCCAACCCAAGGTTCTTCAGCGCCAGTTGCAGTGAGCTGTGGATAACTTGCGGGTTGTCGATGGTCATCAGCTCGGCCAGCAATTCCCTGGCCTTGCTCAGGTTGATCTGACGCAGCATCCACTTCACTTTCGGCAGGTTGGTGGCGTTCATCGACAGGCTGTCGAAGCCCATCGCCATCAACAACACCGCCGCCGCCGGATCACCAGCCATTTCGCCGCAGATACTCACAGGCTTGCCTTCGGCGTGGGCATCACGCACCACGTTCTGCAACGCTTGCAGCACTGCCGGGTGCAGGTAGTCGTAAAGGTCGGCTACACGCGGGTTGTTTCGGTCCACCGCCAGCAGGTACTGGGTCAGGTCGTTGGAGCCGACCGACAGGAAGTCCACTTGCCGCGCCAGTTCCTTGGTCTGATAAACAGCCGCCGGAATTTCGATCATCACGCCAATCGGCGGCATCGGCACGTCGGTGCCTTCGTCGCGGACTTCGCCCCAGGCCCGGTGAATCAGGTGCAGGGCTTCTTCGAGTTCGTGAGTGCCGGAGATCATCGGCAGCAGAATCCGCAGGTTGTTCAGGCCTTCGCTGGCCTTGAGCATGGCGCGGGTCTGCACCAGGAAGATTTCCGGGTGGTCGAGGGTGACGCGAATGCCGCGCCAGCCGAGGAACGGGTTGTCTTCCTTGATCGGGAAGTACGACAGCGACTTGTCGCCGCCGATGTCCAGGCTGCGCATGGTCACCGGTTGCGGATGGAACGCGGCGAGTTGCTCGCGGTAGATCGCCAACTGCTCCTTTTCGCTCGGAAACCTTTGGTTGATCATGAACGGCACTTCGGTGCGGTACAGACCGACGCCTTCGGCGCCACGCTTCTGCGCTCGCGCAACGTCCGCCAGCAGGCCGGTGTTGACCCACAGCGGCATGCGGTGACCATCGAGGGTCACGCACGGCAGGTCGCGCAGGGTATCAAGACCGAGCGCCAGTTGTTTCTCTTCTTCCACCACCTCGGCAAACTGCTTGCGCAGCACGTCGCTGGGGTTGGTGTAGACCTCACCGCGATTGCCATCGACGATCAATTCAATGCCGTCGACCTTGGCATAGGGCAGGTCGACCAGGCCCATCACCGTCGGGATGCCCATCGCCCGAGCGAGGATCGCGACGTGGGAGTTACCCGAGCCGAGGACCGAGACCAGGCCGACCAGCGTGCCTTCCGGGACCTCGCCGAGCATCGCCGGCGTCAGCTCTTCGCTGACCAGAATGGTTTTTTCCGGGTAGACCAGATTCTGCTGGCGCTCTTCCTGCAAGTAGGCGAGCAAACGGCGGCCAAGGTCCTTGACGTCCGAGGCGCGCTCACGCAGGTAGGCGTCGTCCATCAACTCGAACCGGTTGACGTGCTCAGTGACCACCTGGCGCAACGCGCCCTGGGCCCACTGACCGGTCTTGATCACCGTGGTCACTTCGCTGCCCAGCGCCTCGTCGGCGAGCATCATCAGGTAGACGTCGAACAAGGCCCGCTCTTCGGGGCGCAGCTGCGAGGCCAATTTGGCGGACAAGGCGCGCATGTCGGCACGCACGCCTTCGATGGCGGTCTTGAACAGGCCGAGCTCTGCTTCGATGTCGGTGATGGTCTTGTCGGGCACCACGTCCAGATCGGCCGGCGGCAGCATGACCACCGCCGTACCCACCGCCGCACCTGGCGAACCCGGTACGCCGACGAACTTGGCTTCCTGAATGCCTTTGCCCTGACGGCCAAGGCCACGGATCGAACCGGTGGCTTCGGCGTGGGCGATTACACCGGCGAGCTGTGCGCTCATGGTCACGAGGAAGGCTTCTTCACCTTCATCGAACTGGCGGCGTTCTTTTTGCTGAATAACCAACACGCCGACGACGCGACGGTGGTGAATAATCGGCGCCCCGAGGAAAGAGGCGTAGCGCTCTTCACCGGTCTCGGCGAAGTAACGGTAGCGCGGGTGATCCGCGGCGTTTTCGAGGTTCAGGGGTTCTTCACGCGTGCCGACCAGGCCGACCAGGCCTTCGTTGGGTGCCATGCTGACTTTGCCGATCGAGCGCTTGTTCAAGCCCTCGGTGGCCATCAACACGAAGCGGTTGGTCTCAGGGTCAAGCAGGTAGACCGAGCAGACCTGGCTGCCCATGGCCTCTTTGACGCGCAACACAATAATCCCCAACGCCGCCTTGAGATCCTTGGCGGAGTTAACTTCCTGGACGATCTTGCGCAGCGTATTGAGCATGGCTCGGGGTCGAACTCCGTCGTCAGTCGCGCGTTAAAAGGCGCGGGGCAAGCTCTTTGAGAGCGCGTCGATACACCTCGCGCTTGAATGTCACCACCTGGCCCAACGGATACCAATAACTGACCCAGCGCCAGCCATCGAACTCCGGTTTACCGGTCAAATCCATCCGCACCCGCTGCTCGTTGGAGATCAGGCGCAGGAGAAACCATTTCTGTTTCTGGCCGATGCACAGCGGTTGGCTGTGCGTCCTGACCAGACGTTGCGGCAAACGATAGCGCAACCAGCCCCGGGTGCAGGCGAGAATTTCAACATCTTCGCGCTCAAGACCCACTTCTTCGTTCAACTCGCGATACAAGGCGTCTTCCGGCGTCTCCTGGGGGTTGATCCCGCCCTGTGGAAACTGCCAGGCATCTTGATTGATACGGCGAGCCCATAGCACCTGTCCGGCATCATTCGTGAGAATGATCCCGACATTGGGGCGGAAACCATCGGGGTCGATCACGGCAACAACCTCGCAAACGCATGTCGCCGCATTGTTCCACAAAGGTTGTGAAGGCAGCAACGAGCCGACCTACCTTATGTGCACTCTTGTGAAAAGTCCGTATTCTGGACGCCTTTCTACAGACTTTTCAGCGAGTAACTGCAATGCGGCTGGCTTTATTCGACTTGGACAACACGCTTTTGGGCGGCGACAGTGACCACGCCTGGGGCGATTACCTGTGCGAACGCGGCTTCCTCGACGCCGTCGCCTACAAGGCACGCAACGACGAGTTTTATCAGGACTACCTGGCCGGCAAGCTCGATAACGACGCCTATCTGAACTTCTGCCTGGAAGTCCTCGGCCGCACCGAGATGGCCACGCTGGATCAATGGCACAGCGATTACATGCGCGACTGCATCGAACCGATCGTGCTGCCCAAGGCTATTGAATTGTTGGCCAAGCACCGCGAGGCTGGCGACAAACTGGTGATCATCACGGCCACCAACCGCTTCGTCACCGGGCCGATTGCCCGGCGCCTGGGCGTCGAAACCCTGATCGCCACTGAATGCGAGATGGTCGATGGCCGTTATACCGGGCGCAGCACTGATGTTCCTTGCTTCCGTGAAGGCAAGGTCACGCGGTTGAATCGTTGGTTGGAAGAGACCGGGCATTCGCTGGAAGACAGTTACTTCTACAGCGACTCGATGAATGATTTGCCGCTGCTTGAGCAGGTGACTCACGCTGTGGCGGTCGACCCTGATCCGAATTTGCGCGCCGAAGCTGAGAAGCGTGGCTGGCCGGTAATGTCGTTGCGCGATTGAAATCGCCTTCGCGAGCAAGCCTCGCTCCTACAGATTACGCGTCGTGTCAAATTCCGGCGACCAACACAAATCCTGTAGGAGCGAGGCTTGCCCGCGAAGGGATCGACTCGGTCTGTAGCCTTAAACCGGCTTGGCGCCCATCAACCCGGCAATGGCGATAAAACAGACGAAGCTGAACAGTGCGAGGGCAAAGGTGAACTTGCCGCTGCCTCCCGGTGCAGTGCGCAGCTTGTTAAGCCGCACCAACAACCAGAACCATCCCAACGCCGCCACGGTGTAAAGCACACTCGACGCCAGCAACCAGGTCTGCCCCAACGGCCAGCCCACCAGATGCACCATCCACCAGCCAGTGAACGGCATGCTCAGCAGCGCCAGCCCCATCACCAGCCAGATAAACACTCGTGGCCGTTGCAACGTGCGCGTGTGAGCCGTCGCATCACCGTTACGACGCGTACGCCAGACCCAGATCGCCAGACCCAACGCGCTGATCAACAGCAGCACGGTTGCCACGATGTGAGCCACTTTCAGGGCGGTTAACGTTTCCATTGTTCGATTTCCTTATAGCGTGCCCAACAGCGTAGCCGCTCAGCCAAGAAACAGCTGATAGGCCGGGTTATCGCTTTCGTCCCAGTACGGGTATCCAATTTCTTCCAGCGCAGCCGGCACCAGATGACGTTCGTCATGGGGCACTTGCAGCCCCGCGACCACGCGACCATCCGCAGCGCCGTGGTTGCGGTAGTGGAACATCGAGATATTCCAGCGACCGCCGAGCTTGTTGAGGAAGTTGAACAGCGCGCCCGGACGCTCCGGAAATTCAAAGCGCAGAATCACTTCATCGACCACGTGGGCCGCACGACCGCCCACCATGTGGCGAATGTGCAACTTGGCCAGTTCGTTGTCGGTCAGGTCCAGCACCGGGAAGCCCTGCTCGCCGAGGCTGGCAATCAGCGCACTGCGCGGGTCGGTTTCCGGATGCGTCTGCACGCCCACGAAGATGTGCGCTTCGCTGCCGGTGTTGTACCGGTAGTTGAATTCGGTGATCTGGCGCTTGCCGATGGCTTCGCAGAAGGCCTTGAAGCTGCCCGGTTTCTCGGGGATGGTCACAGCGATGATGGCCTCGCGACCTTCGCCCAGTTCGGCGCGCTCGGCGACATGGCGCAGGCGATCGAAGTTGACGTTGGCGCCGGAGTCGATGGCCACAAAGGTGTGCCCGGTGACGCCATTCTGTTCGACGTATTTCTTGATCCCGGCCACGCCCAGGGCGCCGGCAGGCTCAGTGATCGAGCGGGTATCGTCGTAGATGTCCTTGATCGCCGCGCAGATTTCGTCGGTGCTGACGGTGATGACGTCATCGACGTAGTCTTTGCAGATCTCGAAAGTGTGCTGACCGATCTGCGCCACCGCCACGCCGTCGGCGAAAAGGCCCACGGTCGGCAGCACCACGCGCTCGCCGGCCGCCATGGCCGCTTGCAGGCAGTTGGAATCGTCCGGCTCGACGCCGATGATTTTGATCTCCGGGCGCAGGTATTTCACGTACGCCGCGATCCCGGCGATCAGCCCGCCGCCGCCCACCGGGACGAAGATCGCATCCAGACGCCCAGGGTGCTGGCGCAGGATCTCCATGGCCACCGTGCCCTGCCCGGCAATGGTGTGGGGATCGTCGTAGGGGTGAATGTAGACGTAGCCTTTTTCGTCGACCAGTTTCAGCGAGTAGGCCAGGGCTTCCGGGAACGAATCGCCGTGCAGTACCACTTTGCCGCCGCGCGAACGCACACCTTCGACTTTGATTTCCGGGGTGGTCTTGGGCATCACGATGGTGGCTTTGACACCCAATACTTTCGCCGCCAGGGCCAGGCCCTGCGCGTGGTTGCCCGCCGATGCGGTGACCACGCCGCGAGCGCGTTCTTCATCGCTCAGTTGGGTCAGTTTGTTGTAGGCGCCGCGAATCTTGAACGAGAACACCGGCTGCAAGTCTTCGCGCTTGAGCCAAATAGAGTTGCCCAGCCGCTCGGAGAGCTGGCGGGCAGTCTGCAATGGGGTTTCTACGGCAACGTCATAAACGCGCGAGGTGAGGATCTTTTTGACGTACTGTTCGAGCATCGGAAAGCATCACTGAGCGGGTTGGGCAGGGTCAAGGAGTCTAACCCGGCTTTCGGGCGGACGACCACACTAAACAGGTGGTTTTAGCCTCGCTAAAAGGCATCAGGACCTGTAGGAGCGAGGCTTGCCCGCGAAAGCGATCTAACTGCCGACATTTATGTTGGATGTAACGGCCTCTTCGCGGGTAAGTCGGATCGCCGCACCGCTCGCTCCTACAAGTAACGGTCACAGCCTGCCAATCGGGCAATGACCTTCCCCGCCCCGAAGCCTATAATGCCGGCCTTTCGTTCCCTCCTTCGGCACCTCGGAGCCCGCATGACCCAGGATCAACTCAAACAGGCAGTGGCTCAGGCCGCCGTCGACTTCATCCTCCCGAAACTCGACGACAAGAGCATCGTCGGGGTCGGCACCGGCTCCACCGCCAACTGCTTCATCGACGCCCTGGCCAAGCACAAAGGCGCGTTCGATGGCGCGGTCGCCAGTTCCGAAGCCACCGCCGCCCGCCTCAAGGGCCACGGCATTCCGGTGTATGAGCTGAACACTGTCAGCGACCTGGAGTTCTACGTCGACGGCGCCGATGAAAGCGACGAGCACCTGAACCTGATCAAGGGCGGCGGCGCAGCCCTGACCCGCGAGAAGATTGTGGCGGCCGTGGCCAAGACCTTCATCTGCATCGCCGATGGCAGCAAACTGGTGCCGGTACTTGGCGCGTTCCCGCTGCCGGTCGAAGTGATCCCGATGGCCCGCAGTCACGTGGCTCGCGCGTTGGTAAAGCTCGGCGGCGACCCGGTCTACCGTGAAGGCGTGCTGACCGACAACGGCAACATCATCCTCGACGTGTTCAACATGCAGATCACCAACCCGGTGGAGCTGGAGACGCAGATCAACGCGATTGTCGGCGTGGTCACCAATGGCTTGTTTGCGGCGCGTCCGGCGGATTTGCTGCTGCTGGGCACCAGCGAAGGCGTGAAAACCCTCAAGGCCTGATGGTTCGTCGCACCCGTAGGAGCGAAGCTTGCTCGCGAAGAGGCCCTGACATTCAACGTATCATGTCGACTGTCAGGGCCTCTTCGCGAGCAAGCTTCGCTCCTACAATTGGTTTTGGGGTGTTGGTCAGGGTTGCGGTGGTTTTTTGAAGACGTAGAACAGGTTCGGCTCGCTCACCAGGTACATCGTACCGTCGTCATCCATGGCGATGCCTTCCGCTTGCGGCACGGTCTTTTGCAACCCTTGACGCCCTTTACTCAATGACATGGTGCTCAGCGGTCGCCCGTCCACATCCAGCTCCAGAATCAACCGCGACTCGTCGGACAGCGCCAGCAAATGGCCGCTGCGCTCGTCGTATTGCAGGCTCGACAAGTCTCGCACGAACATTCCGGCATCGCGCTTGGGGTTGTTGACCACATGTACCGCGTAGGACTTCTCCGGGTTGTAATGCGGGAAGCCCTGCACTTCGTAGATCAGCATCGGGTCGCGCTCCTTGGCGACAAACAGGCGCTTGCCCACCGAATCGTAGGCCAGGCCTTCGAAACCCTTGTTGCCGCTCATGTGCACACCGAGAGTCATCTGCTCGGCATCCGCTGCGTCGAGGAACGTTGTGTCCTTCTCCAGATGGATCTTGATCAGCCGTTGCTCGCGCTCGTCAGTGATCACATACGTGTCGGCGCTGATGAATTCTACGGCTTCCGGATCGCCAAACCCGACCAGCGCAATGCGTCGAATAATCTGGCCGTCCAGAGACAGCTCGATCAGCTCAGAGTTTTTGTTGGTGACGGTGAACAGGCTTTTGCGCACCGGATCGAAGGTCAGCGCGGAAACATCGTCGTTCAGCCCGTCGATGACCCGGGCCTCGATCTCCACCCGGTATTGATCCAGGCCGATGGACTCGCTGCTTAGCGGTTGCCAGAGGGTGTGCAGGTTGAACCAGGCGCGCTCGAACAGACGCATGTATTGGCCGACCGCAACCAGCGCGATCAGTGCAATCACTGTCAGGATAAGAATGAGGGGTTTGGGACGGGCAAGTCGGCGCATTCAGGCGAGCTCGGAAACAGAAACAGGCGGATGAAATATCACGCCTGTATGAATTCAAGCTTAATGGCCAGTTGCCTTTGACCACAACCGCTGGATTCGGGGCGTCTATTTCTGCTTTTCGAAACGGTAGAACAGGTTCGGTTCACTCACCATGTACAGGTTGCCCGCGTCGTCCATGGTCACGCCTTCGGCACGCGGGATGGTCTTCTTCAGGCCATTGAAACCACCCAGCAACGTCATGAAACTGACCTGCTCGCCCTTCTCGTCCAGTTCCAGCAACAAGTGGGAATCGGCGGACAACGCGAGGGTGTGGCCAGTGCGCGGGTCGATGGCCAGCCCCGACAGATTGCGGATGTCCAGTTCGTCATTGGCGAGTTTCTGCTTGTCGCCCTTGAGGATCTGGCTGCCGTCGCTTTTCCAGCTGAACAGCGCCGGCGGGCGCTCCTCACCCAGCAGGAGTTGTTGGTTGCGCGGGTCATAGACGATGGCTTCGAAGGCCTTGTTCTGATCTTTCGAAGGGCCGAGGTCGTATTTAGGGAAGTTATCGCGGTTCAGTTCGCGAGTCTCGGCATCGACCTTGACGATGGAGAGCATGTGCTCACGCTCATCGACAATAGCCAGCAGACCGTTGCCCATCACGGTCAGGCCTTCCGGGTTGCTCCAGCCCACCAGCGGCATCTTGCGCAAGACGTCACCCTGCAAGGTCAGCTCAACGAGAAACGGGTTTTTGCCCATGACCGAAAACAGGGTTTTGGTTTGCGGGTCGTAGGCCAGGTCCGACGCTTCGTCCTTCTCCATGCCCGGTAGCAGTTTGGCGTCGATTACCGCGCGGTAATCCGGCAGCCAGATACTTTCCTGACGCTCGGCCGGGCTTTCGAAACGCTCCAGCACCCAGAGCACACCACGGTCATCCCAGTGCATCGCAAACGCGAGGCCATACGCGACGGCGGCCACCAGCAAAAGCCAGGAATACCAACGCATGACAAAGCGCGAGCGGCGGGCAGTTTTGACAGTGGGCAGCGGTCGGGTGGCCATTCAGGATGCGTTCCAGAAATTCAGGCTACGGGTAATAGCACAATTGGGACCGGCTCAGACGCCAGAATCCGCGGAATTATCCAGACAAGATGTGAAAAAAACGGGAAATGGCGGGATTGCCCTGTATAGGCGCAGAACTCAAGGTCGCCATTTACCACTGTGGGAGCGGGCTTGCTCGCGAATGCGGTGTGTCAGGCAACTCATATGTCGACTGACACACCGCTTTCGCGAGCAAGCCCGCTCCCACAGGGTTTTGCGTGTTTCGGTTAGCGAACGCTGCTGGTGAAGCTGCTCGCGCCCGGCAGTTCGATCACCAGTTCATCACCGACATTCAGCGGGCCGACGCCCACCGGCGTGCCGGTCAGGATCACGTCACCGGCCTGCAGCGAGAAGCAGCCGGCCATGTGCTGGATCATTGGCACGATCGGGTTGAGCATGGCGCTGCTGTTGCCATCCTGGCGCACTTCGCCATTGATGGTCAGGCGGATGCCGATGTCGGTCAGGTCGGCAAAGGTGCTGCCGGACACGAATGGCGCAATCACCGCCGCACCGTCGAAGGACTTGGCGATTTCCCACGGCAGGCCCTTGGATTTCAGCTCGGCCTGTTTGTCACGCAGGGTCAGGTCCAGGGCCGGAGCGAAGCCGGAGATGGCATCCAGCACTTCTTCACGGCTCGGTTTGGTCGACAAAGGCTTGCCGATCAACACCGCGATTTCCGCTTCGTAATGCACTGAACCGCGCTCGGTCGGAATGCTGAAACTACCTTCCAGCGGCACCACGCAACTGCCCGGCTTGATGAACAACAGCGGCTCTGTAGGCACCGGATTGTCCAGTTCCTTGGCGTGTTCGGCGTAGTTGCGGCCGATGCATACCACCTTCCCCAGCGGGAAGTGAATACGCGTACCGTCGACATACTGGTGCTGATAGCTCATTACCGACTCCTGGTTCGTAGCGCTTAAATTCGAAAATCAAACAGCGAAGATTTTGCCCGGGTTCATGATGCCGTTCGGGTCGAACACCGCTTTGACGGCTTTCATGTACTCGATCTCAACCGGCGAGCGGCTGTAGGTCAAGTAATCACGCTTGGTCATGCCCACGCCGTGTTCTGCGGAAATCGAGCCGTTGTACTTCTCGACGGTTTCGAACACCCACTTGTTGACGGTCGCGCACTTGGCGAAGAACTCGTCCTTGCTCAGGTTTTCCGGCTTGAGGATGTTCAAGTGCAGGTTGCCGTCGCCGATGTGACCGAACCAGACGATTTCGAAGTCCGGGTAGTGTTCGCCGACGATCGCGTCGATTTCCTTCAGGAACGCCGGGACTTTCGACACAGTGACCGAGATGTCGTTCTTGTACGGCGTCCAGTGGGAGATGGTTTCGGAGATGTATTCACGCAGCTTCCAGAGGTTCTGCAGCTGGGTTTCGCTCTGGCTCATCACGCCGTCCAGCACCCAGCCTTGCTCGACGCAGTGTTCGAAGGTTTCCAGAGCGTGGTTGGCCACTTCTTCAGTAGTCGCTTCGAATTCCAGCAGCGCGTAGAACGGGCAATCGGTTTCAAACGCCGCTGGCACGTCGCCGCGGGCCATGACCTTGGCCAGGGCTTTGTCGGAGAAGAATTCGAAGGCGGTCAGGTCGAGTTTGCTCTGGAACGCGTGCAGCACCGGCATGATCGAGTCGAAATCGGCGGTGCCGAGGACCATCGCGGTGAGGTTTTTCGGCGCACGGTCCAGGCGCATGGTCGCTTCGACCACAAATCCGAGGGTGCCTTCTGCGCCAATGAACAGCTGACGCAGGTCGTAGCCGGTGGCGTTCTTGATCAAATCGCGGTTCAGCTCAAGCAGATCGCCCTTGCCGGTGACGACTTTCATGCCCGCCACCCAGTTGCGGGTCATGCCGTAGCGAATCACCTTGATCCCGCCGGCATTGGTGCCGATATTGCCGCCAATCTGGCTCGAACCTGCCGAAGCGAAGTCCACCGGGTAGTACAGGCCTTTTTCTTCGGCGACGTTCTGCAAATGCTCGGTCACCACGCCCGGTTGGCACACAGCCGTGCGGTCAGTCATGTTCACGTCGAGAATCTGGTTCATGTAGTCGAACGACACAACCACTTCGCCATTGGCCGCCACCGCAGCGGCGGAAAGACCGGTGCGACCGCCGGACGGGACCAGCGCCACCTTGTGCTCGTTGGCCCAACGCACAATGGCCTGGACCTGTTCAGTGGTCTTGGGAAACACGATGGCCGTCGGGGCCGGGGCGAAATGCTTGGTCCAATCCTTGCCGTAAGCATTCAGGGAGTCGGCGTCGGTCAGCACCTTGCCAGGCTCAACCAGGGTCTTCAGCTCATCAATCAGGGCAGGATTGGTCATCGACAGAACTCTCGAACAATTCATGGTCATCCTGAGAACGCTTCACGTCGCAGGAATGAGTGTTTAGCGGGGTGCGTATGCTAGCATACCGACCCCGCAGCATAGTGCCCAACGGCTGTTCTGCGGCGACGGCACTCTTGTCGTCCGGGTCAGCGTCTGCTGGCTATTTCCTGCCATTTTTCTCCGGGATACAGGTTTACGCAGATGAGCAAGACTTCTCTCGATAAGAGCAAGATCAAGTTCCTTCTTCTCGAAGGCGTCCACCAATCGGCTGTCGACGTCCTCAAGTCGGCGGGCTACACCAGCATCGAGTACCTCACAGGTTCTCTGCCGGAAGCCCAGCTGAAGGAAAAGATCGCTGATGCGCACTTCATCGGCATTCGCTCGCGCACTCAACTGACCGAAGAGATCTTCGATCACGCGAAGAAACTGGTCGCTGTTGGCTGTTTCTGCATCGGCACCAACCAGGTCGACCTGAACGCAGCCCGCGAACGCGGCATCGCGGTGTTCAACGCACCGTACTCCAACACTCGCTCCGTTGCCGAGCTGGTGCTGGCCGAAGCGATCCTGTTGTTGCGCGGTATCCCTGAGAAGAACGCTTCCTGCCACCGTGGCGGCTGGATCAAGAGCGCGGCCAATTCCTTCGAAATCCGCGGCAAGAAGCTGGGTATCGTCGGTTACGGCTCGATCGGCACTCAACTGTCGGTCCTGGCCGAAGGCCTGGGCATGCAGGTGTACTTCTACGACACCGTGACCAAGCTGCCATTGGGCAACGCAACGCAAGTTGCCAGCCTGACCGAGCTGCTGGGCATGTCCGACATCGTCACCCTGCACGTTCCGGAAACCGCTGCGACCCAGTGGATGATCGGCGAGAAAGAAATCCGCGCCATCAAGAAGGGCGGCATCCTCATCAACGCGGCTCGCGGCACGGTCGTTGAACTGCAAGCCCTGGCGGACGCGATCAAGGACAAACACCTGATCGGCGCGGCCATCGACGTGTTCCCGGTGGAGCCTCGCTCCAACGACGAAGAGTTCGAAAGCCCGCTGCGTGGCCTGGACAACGTGATCCTGACCCCGCACATCGGTGGTTCCACCGCTGAAGCGCAGGCCAACATCGGTCTGGAAGTGGCAGAGAAACTGGTCAAGTACAGCGACAACGGTACCTCGGTATCGTCCGTGAACTTCCCGGAAGTGGCCCTGCCGGCTCACCCTGGCAAGCACCGCCTGCTGCACATCCACGAGAACATTCCGGGTGTGATGAGCGAGATCAACAAGGTCTTCGCCGAAAACGGCATCAACATTTCCGGTCAGTTCCTGCAGACCAACGAGAAAGTCGGCTACGTGGTCATCGACGTCGACGCCGATTACTCGGAAATTGCCCAAGAGAAGCTGCAGCACATCAACGGCACCATTCGTTGCCGCGTGTTGTTCTGATAGCGACTTGAGCGACAAAAAAAGGAGACCTTCGGGTCTCCTTTTTCATGGACGCAACTAAGGTTACTTAACGTTGACGGTGATCTTCTCGGAGACGATTGGTGGATCGAAGGCCATATGGTTCATGTCGCCCAACTCCAACTGCAAGGTGTGCTTGCCTGGTGTCAGCGTCAGCTCGGTTTCTGTCTGCGCCTTACCAAAATGAACGTGATTGGCATCTGCCGGGATGACTGCCCCTGCTGCAACTACATCCTTGGCATCGACCAGCAAATGGTGGTGGCCAGTATTCTTGGTGGCATCGCCCGCTGGCGCCAACGCAACGTTCTCCACAGCGAATTTGATTTTGAAAGTTTGCGGGACAGTCGCACCATCTTCAGGAGAAACGATGGACACTTCGGCCCCTTTGGGGGCCGGCGTTGCAGCACTGGCCAGCACCGAAACGCCCATCAATAGGCCAGCCAATGCTGCTCGTGACATAAACGTTTTCATTCTCTTCTCCAGTTTTTCCGTAAAATCCGCGTGGCCGAGACAACTTCACGGCCATTCGTTGTCGAAGGACCTCGACAACCATAGCAAAGCGAGCCTGAATCAGAGCATCGCCATAATGAATTCAAAGGAGTGACCATGCGCTTTCTGCCTGGCCTGATCTGCCTGCTACCCCTTTTGAGCCCTTTGGCTCATGCCGAACTGATTGACGATGTCTTCGACCGCGGCGAATTGCGCATTGCCCTTGAGGCGAATACACCGCCCTTCAATTTCAAGGACGACGGCCAACTGCGTGGCTTCGAAGTCGAGTTGGGTCAACTGCTGGCCAATGAACTGGATGTACGGGCCGACTTTGTCGTCACCGATTCCAGCGATCTGTTGACCGGCGTCGAAAGCGGCAAGTACGACGTCGCCATCAACCACATAGCAGTGACCCCGGAACTCAAGGATCGTTTCGACTTCACCGAGCCTTACATTCACACCAATGCGCAATTGATCGCGCAGAAAGAAGAACCGCGTTCAATCCTGCTGGTGCAGTCGCTGACGGAAGAAAAGCCGAAAGACGCCCCGGCTGTGGATCTGGCGATTCCGTTTCAGAAGGGCAACCCGGCATTTCACGCCAGCCTGGAGAGTGCGCTGAAGCGGATAAAGGAGGATGGGCGACTGGAGGCGCTGGAGCAGAAGTGGTTTAAGGCGGACACCAGTGTGGCGCCAAAACCCTGACTCCAAACTGACGAATAACCCCCTGTGGGAGCGGGCTTGCTCGCGAATGCGGTGTATCAGTCGACATCTCTATTAACTGACACACCGCATTCGCGAGCAAGCCCGCTCCCACATTGGTTTTGTGTAGGGTGTTAGGTCAGAGTTGCCAAGGCTATCGCCGCTTGCGGCAGCTCCAGCTCACTGAAGACCTGCACGCCATTGCGCTTGAGCAACGCCGCGGCCACCCCTTCGCCACTGACCTTCACGCCGCTGAAGCTCCCGTCGTACGTCAGCACATTCCCGCACGACGGGCTGTTGGCCTTGAGCACCGCAATCCGGATACCGTGCTGTCGCACCAACTCCAGCGCCTGGTAAGCCCCCGAGAGAAACTCGGCGCTGACGTCCTCGCCCTCCGTGGTGATTACGGAGGCGTGCCCGTCCAGTACATCACCTCCCTGCCCGCCTGGTATTTCCGCCGCGGCCCTGGGCGTCGGCAAACCACCGGCCACTTCCGGGCACAACGGCACCACCCGACCTTCGTCGATCCACTGTTGAAGCTGATCGAACGGCCCGCTCGCCCCGCCGTCGTAACGCACGCGGTGGCCCAGCAGGCAGCGGCTTACCAGAATTTTCTGCATGATCAGAACGGCTCGTTACCACGACGCCGGAACCAGCCCGTCAACGACAGGCGATCCCGGGTCGCGGGCAGGACTTCGTGGGGCACCTCACCCGACAGAAATACCACCAGGCATCCGCCGGTGGGCACCACATCGTGTTCGACGCCTTCATCCAGGTACATGCGCAACTGGCCACCGTGCTCGGGCAGCCAGGCGTCATTGAGGTAGATCACCGCCGAGACCATGCGCCGGTCATCATCACGAAAACGATCAACATGCTTAAGGTAAAACGCACCGGGCGGGTACAGCGCGAAATGGCTTTCGAAATCTTCCAGGCCCAGATACAACCCGCGATTCATCGCCTGGCGCAGGCTGTCCATCAAGCCCAGGTACCTGTCGCACGCCAGCGCCTGGCCGGGTTCGATCCACTGGATGTGGTCGCCGCGAATCCCCTCGCGAATCTCCGACGTCGGCCCACGCCCCACGGCCGCCGGGGCCAGTTCGCCCTCGGCTGCACGTTTACGGCACTCAGCCGCCAGTTCCCGGGTCAGACCCAGAGGCAGGAAAATATTCTGCTGCGACCAGCCGCGCTCGGCCAGGTCGTCGACGATACGTAACAGCAGCGGGTGATCAGAGGATATTTGCATGGCGCGCATAGTATTCCTGTGCCTGCAAATCCGACAGAGCCGTGCAGCGGAGGATTTGTCGGATTACTGATACGAATTCTCGACAAGTACGGAAGCCGCACGGAGAATAGTCGCCTGCTGACAGGAGTCCCTATGCGCCGTTTGCTTTTTTCACTGCTGATGCTCTGTGTTTTGCCCGCTTGGGCAGACGGCCACGACCAGTTGTACAAGGTCGCCGGTTGGCCAGATCAGCGCGCGCATTTTAACGACGCCCTCTCAGCCGCTCAGCAGCGCTACCAGAACAGCCTGCCACCGGCGGTGTTTCAGGCCCTGGTGAACAACAGCAATCAACGATTCGCCCCCCAGGCCGTGGACCAACGCGCCGAAGCGCAATTGCGCAAAAGCCTCAGCGACCCGAAACCCGCACTGACCTTCTTTCAATCGCCCCTGGGCAAGAAAATCGTCGCCGCCGAACTGCTGGCGACCCGTCGCGATCAGCTGGCGAAAAACGCCAAGGGTCTACCGAAGATTCAAGCCAGCGACAGCCGCATGTTGATCATCGGCCACCTGGCCCAGGCCCTGCCCGCTCGCGAGGCCGGCGCGGAAGTCAGCCTGGCGATTGCCGGTGTCGCGGCTGACAGCCTGAGTTCGATGATCCCCGGTTTGCTCGGTGGTGGTCAGGCGCAAGGCATGTTGAACGGCCAGCGCCAGCGCTTGATGGACCAGATCGGGGCTGATCTGAACAACACGCTGCTGTATGTCTATCGCGACTTGTCGGATGAAGAACTGGAAGAGTTCGCCACGTTTGCCGAGTCCACCGAGGGCAAGGCGTATTACCAGGCCGCGTTGGCGGCGATTCGGGCGGGGTTGGCGGTGGGGCAGAGCACCTCGAACCTCAGCCAGTAATCTTCGGCGTCTTTGAGATTGCCTTCGCGGGCAAGCCTCGCGCCTACAGATGACCACATACCCTGTAGGAGCGAGGCTTGCCCGCGAAGAGGCCCTGCCAAACGCTAAAGATTTCGACCCTTGATCCGCTTCGTCAAAAACCCGAAATACTCCCTCCGCATCTCCACCGTCTCATTCGCCAAATGATGCCGCGCCTCAGGCAACATCAGTACCTGCGGCCGATCGAACTTGGCCTTCAACACCTCAAGGTTATGCTCCCAATCCACCGTCATGTCCGCCTGCCCCTGCACAATCAGCGGACGCCGTGGACTGTTCGGTGCCGCCTCGATTCGCTTGATCCACCGCGCCAACGCTCCGACCCAGGCCGTTGGCAGTCGCAGCGGTTGCAACGGATCGGCTTGCAGGAACGGCAAAAAGTCAGGGTCGTTGGAGTTCTCGCTGAAACGCCGGGCGATAGCTTTGACGAAAGGCTTGAGCAGGTAATAACTGAGCTGCGACCAACCCCAGGCGCGCGGCCGCACCAGCGGTGACAACAGAATCACCTGACCTTGCGCCGGACTGTTCGCGCCTTGGTTGAGCACGTGATCGATCACGATTGCTCCGCCGGTACTCTGCCCGCACAGATGCCAAGGCTGCGGAAGGTCCAGCGACTGCGCCTCGGCAAGCAACCCTTCCAGCGTGTGCTGATACTCGGCGAAATCCTTGATGCTCGCCCGTTCACCGCTGGACAGACCATGCCCCGGCAAGTCGCAGGCAATCACCGCAAAGCCCTGATCCAGCGCCCACTCGATCACATGCCGGTAAAGCCCGGAGTGGTCGTAGAAGCCGTGGAACAGAAACAGCGTCGCCTTCGCCCGCTCGGGCCACCAGACCTGGCTGACCACTTCATAGCCATCGACCTCGAACCGCCCCAACCCGCAGCGCTGCGTTCGTCCCGGAAAATCCAGACCGTAGAACCGCTGATAGGCCAGCGCTTCCACCGAAAGCGGCTGCCACTCGGCCAGTGGCCGCAGGCTGGCGCGCAAATGATCGGGGTCGAAAATGGCAGACATGGGCTAATCCAGAGCGCTAAACAGACTTTATGGGCCTGCGATATTCATCTGTCGCGGCAAGCATGGCAAGCTAGCCGACCTTCGAGGATTGAAACCCATGCGTCCGGCCTACCGCACCACACTGCTTGCCAGCCTGCTCGCCCTCGTGTGCGCCGGCGTCTTGTGGGCGGCCTATGACTGGTTTCAGGGGCGCTACCTGCGCGCCTTCAGTTCACACACCGCGGTATTTTCCGGCGATCCGCTGCGCCTGCCCGACGAACTGGCCGGCCCCGGCGCCATTCGCCTGGTGCATTTCTGGGATCCGGCCTGCCCGTGCAATGTCGGCAACCAACAACACCTGACCGAACTGGTTGAGCACTACGTGCCGCAAGGCGTGGAGTTTTACGCGGTACAAAAACCCGGCAGCCACGGTCAGTTGCCCAGCACCCTGAGCAGCCTGAAAACCATCACCGTGCTCCCAGGCTCCGAACAGATCCCCGCCAGCCCGGCGGTGGCGATCTGGGATCGCAGCGGCAAACTGGCGTATTTCGGTCCGTACAGCGAAGGCCTGACCTGCAATTCGAACAACAGCTTTATCGAGCCCATCCTGCAAGCACTGAGTGAAGGTCGCGCAGTGGGCGCCACCCATACGCTGGCGGTCGGCTGCTACTGCCCTTGGCCGGAGGAAGTGAAGTAAGGCAATCCTGACTTTTCCAGGACCGCGATGCCCGGCACAGGAGGTCTGTGCTAAATGTTTGCAGCCCGCACGGGCGGCAATCCCGAAGAACAAGGAGTCACCATGAAACGCGTCCTGACCGTACTGGTATTGCTGATCGTCACGCTCGTCATCGGGGTCGGCGGGTACGTGTACATCAAGCAGCCGACGCGCCAGGGCCAGGTGGAGTTGCAGCACCTTCAGGGCTCGGTGACCGTGCGTTACGACGAGCGCGGCGTGCCGCACATCCGCGCAGAAAACGAAACCGACCTCTACCGCACCCTCGGCTATGTGCAGGCCCAGGACCGCTTGTTCCAGATGGAAGCCATGCGCCGCCTCGCCCGGGGTGAGCTGGCAGAAATCCTCGGCCCGAAGCTGCTCGACACCGACAAACTGTTCCGCAGCCTGCGCATCCGCGAACGCGCCGACAGTTACGTGGCCGCGCTGGATCGTCAGTCACCGGCGTGGAAGGCGCTGGAAGCCTATCTGGATGGCATCAATCAATATCAGGACACTCACGCGGCGCCCATGGAGTTCGACGTGCTGGGCATCCACAAGCGCCCTTTCACCGCCGAAGACAGCATCAGCGTCGCCGGGTACATGGCTTACAGTTTCGCCGCAGCGTTTCGCACCGAACCTTTACTGACGTTTGTGCGCGACCAATTGGGCGCCGAGTACCTGAACATTTTCGAGCTCGACTGGCAGCCCAAAGGCGTGTTGGCCAAATCGCGTTTAACACCCGGCCCCGCCCTCGCCGCCAGTGACTGGAAAGACCTGAACGCGCTCGCCCGCCTGAGCGAACAGGCGCTGGCCAACAACGGCCTGCCGCAATTCGAAGGCAGCAACGCCTGGGTGATTTCCGGCAACCGCAGCAAAAGCGCCAAACCGCTGCTGGCCGGTGACCCGCACATCCGCTTCTCGGTGCCGTCGGTCTGGTACGAGGCACAACTGTCGGCGCCGGGCTTCGACCTGTACGGCCATCATCAGGCACTGGTGCCGTTTGCCTTTCTCGGCCACAACCTGGATTTCGGCTGGAGCCTGACGATGTTCCAGAACGACGACCTCGACCTGATCGCCGAGAAGGTCAACCCGGACAACCCGAACCAGGTCTGGTATCGCGGCAAATGGGTCGACATGGTCAACACCGAGCAACAGATCGCGGTGAAGGGCCAGGCGCCGGTCACGCTGACACTGCGCCAGTCGCCCCACGGCCCGATCATCAACGATGCACTCGGCACCGCCGCCGGCAAGACGCCGGTGGCCATGTGGTGGGCGTTCCTTGAAACGCCGAACCCGATCCTCGAGGGTTTCTACCAGCTCAACCGCGCCGACACCCTGGCCAAGGCTCGCGCCGCAGCGGCCAAGGTTCAAGCGCCGGGCTTGAACATCGTTTACGCCAACGCCAAGGGTGACATCGGCTGGTGGGCCTCGGCGCTGCTGCCCAAACGCGCCGCCGGAGTGCAACCCGGCTTCATCCTCGACGGCAGCACCCATCAGGCGGACAAGGAAGGTTTCTACCCGTTCAGCGCCAACCCGCAGGAAGAAAACCCGGCGCGTAGCTACATCGTCTCGGCCAACTTCCAACCGGTGTCGCCGACCGGCATGGAGATACCCGGTTACTACAACCTCGCCGACCGGGGTCAGCAACTCAATCGCCAGCTCAGCGACAAGAGCGTGAAGTGGGACAACGAGGCGAACCAGAAGCTGCAACTGGGCACCACCACCGCCTACGGCCCGCGCTTACTGGCACCGTTGTTGCCGGTCCTGCGTGAAGTGGTCAGCGATCCTGCCGAACTCAAACTGGTGGAGCAACTGGCGCAATGGAAAGGCGATTACCCGCTGGATTCCACCATCGCCACGCTGTTCAACCAGCTCCTGTTCAACCTGGCTGACGCGACGATGCACGATGAGCTGGGCAATGATTTTTTCGAAACTTTGCTCTCGACCCGTGTGATCGACGCTGCGCTACCACGCCTCGCCGCGACCGCCGACTCGCCGTGGTGGGACAACCGCAACACCCTCGGCAAGGAGACCCGCGCCGACACGGTCAAGGTGGCCTGGCAAGCGAGCATCGCCCATCTCAAGACCACCCTTGGCGCTGACTTCGCGCTATGGCAGTGGGGCAAGGCGCACACCCTGACTCACGGCCATCCGCTGGGGATGCAGAAGCCGCTGAACCGGATCTTCAACGTCGGCCCGTTCGCGGCGCCTGGCACCCATGAAGTACCGAACAACCTCTCGGCCAAAATCGGCCCGGCACCGTGGCCCGTGACATATGGTCCGTCGACCCGGCGGCTGATCGACTTCGCCGACCCGGCCCACAGCCTGACCATCAACCCGGTCGGCCAGAGCGGCGTGCCATTCGACAGCCACTACGACGATCAGGCTGAGGCGTATGTCGAAGGGATTTACTACGAGGCGCATTTCAATGACGAAGAAGTCACGGCCAATACGCGCAGTACGTTGAAGTTCTTGCCGGCGCGGGCTGCGCCGTAGATTTTGGTTGACCGGGCCGACGTCTTCGCGGGCAAGCCTCGCTCCTACAGATGACCGCATACCCCTGTAGGAGCGAGGCTTGCCCGCGAAGAGGCCCTTAAGGACAACACAAATTCCTGCTCAAACCATCGCCGCAAAATTCAGCCTGAACTGCTGCGGCGTCACCCCCAGCCTGCGATTGAACACCGTGCGCATATGCTGGGCATCGCGAAAGCCGCACTGATACGCCACCGTCTTGAGCGGTGAATGTGTGCTTTCCAGCAGCACCCGCGCCGCATCCACCCTCGCCCGCTCGACGAATTCCGCCGGGGTGATTTTCGCCTCCTTGGTGAACACCCGGGAAAAGTTGCGCGCACTCATGTTGGCCGCGTTCGCCAGATCGGCAATGGTCAAGTCGCCTGTGAGGTTGGCCAGGACGTAGAGCTGCACCAGTGCCACCGCCGACGTCGGTTCGGCGTGGGGCGTGAGGAACGGGCTGAACTGCGATTGCCCGCCCGAGCGCTGGGTGAACACCACTAGCCGCTTGGCCACGCTCAAGGCCACCTCCGGCCCGTGGTCCTGCGCCAGCAAGTACAGCGACAAATCGATCCCCGCCGTGACCCCGGCCGAGGTGAAGAGCTCGCCGTCCTGAACGTAGAGGCGATCGGCCTCAACCTGAGTCGACGGGCACAAGGTGGCCAACGCCGCTGCATCGCCCCAGTGGGTGGTGACTGTCCGTCCTTCGAGCAATCCGGCTCGCGCCAGCATGAACGCGCCGTTGCAGATCGAGCCAAACCGTTGCGCCAACGCGCTGGCATCACGCAACCAGGCATCGAATGCCGCGCCAAAATCCAGGAACGGCAACTGCGGCCCGCCGGCCACCAGCAGCAAGTCATAAGCCTCCAGCGCTTCGCTGAAATGCCGATGGGCACTGAGTGACAAACCGTTGGAGCACGGCATCGCCCCGCGTTCGACGCCGATGACCTCCAACCGGTAATGGTCGTGCGGTGCGAGGAACCGGTTGGCTTCGGAAAACACATCCATGGGACCGGTGACGTCCAGCGACTGGACGCCTGCGAACACCACGATGGCAACGGTTTTACTCATGGTTCGATTGCCTCTACGGATCACCTGTGGCGAGGGGATTTATCCTCGTTGGAGCGCGCAGCGCTCCCAGACTTTTTGGGGCCGCTGCGCAGCCCAACGGGGATAAATCCCCTCGCCACAAAAGACCATTCACAGAGAGCAAACTTAGCCAATCCGGGCGCAACAAGCGAGGTTGGCGCGATATGCCTGTTCATTGGCCGGGATCGCAGCCATGGATCGATTGTCCGGTTGGGGAGGCGGGAACAGACTTGCTCCATCAGCGCCGCCACGGCGTTCCCCACGAGGAAAGCACCATGAGCAGCAACATTGCCGGTATCAAAATCCCCGACAGCGCGTTGGCCAGGGCCACCACTGAATACATTCGCGATGCCGAGTCCGACCTGCTTTACCACCACTCGCGCCGGGTGTTTCTGTTCGGCGCCCTGAGCGGTGAGCGCAAGCAGTTGGCCTACGACCCGGAAATGCTCTACGTCGGCGCCATGTTCCATGACCTGGGCCTGGTGGAAGGTCATCGCACGGACAACGAGCGCTTCGAAGTCGATAGCGCCAACGCCGCCAAGGCGTTCCTCCAGCCTTACGGTTTGTCGGATGGCGATATCGAACAGGTGTGGCTGTCGATTGCCCTGCACACCACGCCGGGCGTGCCGCAACACTTGCGGCCTAACGTTGCGCTGGTCACCGCTGGTGTGGAAATGGATGTGCTGGGCATCGACTACGCCGCGTTTTCCACGGTGCAGCGTGAAGCGGTAGTGCATGCGCATCCACGGGGCGAGGGGTTCAAGGAATGCATCCTGTGTGCGTTCGCCAACGGCTTCAAACACAAACCCGACACCACGTTCGGCACGGTGAACGCGGATGTATTGGTGGACAGCGAGCCGGGCTTCAAGCCGATGAACTTTGTCGAGATCATCCGCAAATCGCCTTGGGTTTCCTAAAACGACTGTGGGAGCGGGCTTGCTCGCGAAGAGGCCGCGTCAGTCATAGAGATGTCGACTGATACACCGCTTTCGCGAGCAAGCCCGCTCCCACATTTGGATCGGGGTTGGCCACGTAATTGTGGCCAACGCTTTAAGCCGCTTCCGGCGCCTGCGCGCGACGCACGTCCGGTTGCTTCCAGGAGTCGGCAGCGCTTTCTTCGATCGCTTGCTGGATCGCACGCTTGCGCGCTTCTTCGGCACGGCGGCTAAAGAACCAGACCAGGAAGGTCATCAGCGATACCGCCAGCAGAATCAGGCTGGCCACGGCGTTGATCTCGGGTTTCACCCCCAGACGCACCGCCGAGAACACTTCCATCGGCAGGGTCGTGGAACCCGGCCCCGAGACGAAGCTGGCCAACACCAGGTCATCCAGGGACAGGGCGAAGGACATCATGCCGCCGGCCCCCAGGGAGGGCGCGATCATCGGGATGGTGATCAGGAAGAACACCTTCCACGGCCGCGCACCCAGGTCCATGGCCGCCTCTTCGATGGACAGATCCAGCTCACGCAACCGCGCCGACACCACCACCGCCACATACGCCGCACAGAACGTGGTGTGGGCGATCCAGATGGTGACGATGCCGCGTTCCTGTGGCCAACCGATCATCTGCGCCATCGCCACGAACAGCAGCAACAGCGACAGACCGGTGATCACTTCGGGCATCACGAGCGGCGCGGTGACCAGGCCACCGAACAGCGTGCGCCCCTTGAAGTGGGTGATACGGGTCAGGACGAACGCCGCCAACGTACCCAGCGCCACCGCCGCTACCGCCGTGTAGCAGGCGATTTCCAGCGAGCGCACCACCGACCCCATCAGTTGGGTGTTGTCCATCAAGCCGACGTACCACTTGATCGACCAGCCACCCCACACCGTCACCAGTTTGGAGGCGTTGAACGAGTAGATCACCAGGATCAGCATCGGCGCGTAGATGAACAGCAAACCCGCTACCAGCATGAAACTTGAGAAACGGAAGCGCTTCATTCTTTACCCTCCATTTCCTTGGCCTGACTGCGGTTGAACAGGATGATCGGCACAATCAGGATCAACAGCATCACCACCGCCAGGGCAGATGCCACCGGCCAGTCGCGGTTGTTGAAGAATTCTTGCCAGAGCACTTTACCGATCATCAGGGTTTCCGGACCGCCGAGCAGTTCCGGGATCACGAACTCACCCACGACCGGAATGAACACCAACATGCAACCGGCGACGATGCCGTTCTTGGACAGCGGAATAGTGATCTTCCAGAAGCTGTTGAAGGTGCTCGAACCCAGGTCGGATGCAGCTTCCAGCAGACTGTTGTCGTGCTTCACCAGGTTGGCGTAGAGCGGCAGGATCATGAACGGCAGGTACGAATACACCACGCCGATGTACACGGCGAGGTTGGTGTTGAGAATCTGCAGCGGCTCGTCAATCCAGCCCATGGTCATCAGGAAACCGTTGAGCAGGCCGTTGTTGCTGAGGATGCCCATCCACGCGTAGACGCGGATCAGGATCGCAGTCCAGGTCGGCATCATGATCAGCAGCACCAGCACCGTTTGCATCTCTTTACGGGCACTGGCAATCGCGTAGGCCATCGGGTAGCCGATCAGCAGACAGAGGACGGTGCTGATCAGCGCCATCTTCAACGAACCGAGGTAGGCGGCGATGTACAACTCGTCGCCGGCCAGCATCGCGTAGTTGCCGAGGTTAAGCAGCAGCTGCAACTTCTGTTCGGCGAAGGTATAGATCTCGGTGTACGGCGGAATAGCGACGTCGGCTTCGGCGAAGCTGATCTTCAGGACGATGAAGAACGGCAACATGAAGAACAGGAACAGCCAGATGAACGGAACCCCGATGACCAGCTGGCGGCCACCGGGAATTATTCGATTGAGGCGGCGTTTGAATTTGCGCATGTTCATGAGCGAAGCACCACGCCGCTGTCGTCTTCCCAGTACACGTAAACCTGGTCACCCCAGGTTGGGCGCTGGCCACGACGTTCGGCGTTGGCCACGAAGGACTGGACGATCTTGCCGCTCGGCAGTTCGACGTAGAACACCGAGTGACCACCGAGGTAGGCGATGTCGTGCACCTTGCCGCTGGACCAGTTGTATTCGCACGTTGGCTGGATCGGCGTCACCAGCAATTTTTCCGGACGAATCGCGTAGGTCACGGATTTGTCCTGCACCGAGGTGCTGATGCCGTGGCCCACATAAATCTGACGGTCCAGGTCCTTGCAGGTGATGGTCGCGTGGCCTTCGGCGTCGTCGATCACTTCACCGTCGAAGATGTTGACGTTGCCGATGAACTCGCAGACCAGGCGGCTGGTCGGGGTTTCGTAGATGTCGATCGGGCTGCCGATCTGGGCGATCCAGCCCAGGTGCATGATCGCGATGCGCTCGGCCATGGTCATGGCCTCTTCCTGGTCGTGGGTCACCATGACGCAGGTTACGCCGACGCGCTCGATGATCTCGACCAGCTCCAGCTGCATTTGCGAGCGCAGCTTCTTGTCCAGCGCACCCATCGGTTCGTCGAGCAACAACAGCTTCGGCCGCTTGGCCAAAGAACGCGCCAGGGCCACACGCTGACGCTGGCCACCGGACAACTGATGCGGCTTGCGCTTGGCGAACTGCGTCATCTGAACCAGCTTGAGCATGTCCGCGACACGGGCATCGACTTCAGCGGCAGGAATGTTGTCCTGCTTGAGGCCGAAGGCGATGTTCTGCGCCACGGTCATGTGCGGGAACAAGGCGTAGGACTGGAACATCATGTTGATCGGCCGCTCGTACGGCGGCATATCAGTGATATCTACGCCATCGAGGAAAATGCGCCCCTCCGTGGGCCGTTCGAAGCCTGCGAGCATGCGCAGCAACGTGGACTTGCCCGATCCCGAACCGCCGAGCAGGGCGAAAATCTCGCCTTTCTTGATTTCCAGGGACACATCGTCCACGGCAATCGTCTCGTCGAACTTCTTCGTGACCCGGTCGATTTTGACCAGCACCTGTTTAGGTGTCTGGTCGCCCTCGAGGGCTTTCTTATAGGCGCCGGAGGCAACTGCCATTTACGAAACTCCCAAAAAAAAGAGTGCAGTTCGCTCAAGGTGAGCGAACTTTGGATAGTTTGAGCCTTGTCGCTATTTACCCGTCTTGACCTTGGTCCAGCTGCGGGTCATCAAACGTTGAATGTTTGGTGGTAACTCGACCGACACATAAGTCTTGTCGAGAACTGCTTGCGGCGGATAAACCGACTCGTCGGTGCGGATGGACTGTTCCATCAACTTGTCCGAGCCAGGGTTGGGGTTCGCATAGCCAACAGAGTCACTGACTTGTGCGATCACCTCGGGTTTCAACAGATAGTTGATGAAGGCGTGGGCTTCCTTGACGTTGGCCGCATCCTTGGGGATTGCCAGCATGTCGAACCAGAGCGCGCCGCCCTCTTTCGGAATCGAGTAGGCGATGTTCATGCCTTTGCCGGCTTCTTCCGCGCGGGCCTTGGCCTGGAACATGTCGCCGGAGAAACCGATGGCGATGCAGATGTCGCCGTTGGCGAGGTCGGCGATGTACTTGGAAGAATGGAAGTACGTCACGTAAGGCCGCACCGCCAGCAACTTGGCTTCGGCCTTTTTGTAATCTTCGGGGTTGGTGCTGTTGGCGTTGAGGCCCATGTAGTTGAGGACGGCGGGCATCATTTCATCGGCAGAATCAAGGAACGCCACACCACAGCTGTGCAGCTTCTTGATGTTCTCCGGTTCGAATACCACAGCCCAGGAATCGATCTTGTCGACGCCCAGCACAGCCTTGATCTTGTCGACGTTGTAACCGATGCCGTTGGTGCCCCACAGGTACGGCACGGCGTACTGGTTACCCGGATCGTTTTGCTCAAGACGCTTGAGCAGCACCGGATCGAGGTTGGCATAGTCCGGCAGTTTCGACTTGTCGAGCTTCTGGAACGCGCCCGCCTTGATCTGCTTGCCGAGGAAGTGGTTGGACGGCACCACCACGTCGTAACCGGTACGCCCGGCCAGCAACTTGCCTTCCAGGGTTTCGTTGGAGTCGAAGACGTCATACACCGGTTTGATGCCGGTCTCTTTCTGGAAGTCCGCCAGGGTGGTCGGACCGATATAGTCCGACCAGTTATAAATATGCACGGTACCGGCAGCCTGGACACTGACAGCAAACGTCAGCCCCGCGCCGACCCGTAGTGCATTGCGCAACAAAGAAAAAATAGGCACGTGGAGGTCCTCTAAAATTAGTTGGGCCCAAGTTGCCCCGCGTTACATGACAGCCATGGCTGCCCGGCAACTAAACCGGCGCGCAACTTACCTTCGAAAAACCGTTCCAGCAAAACTTTTATGCAGATATCCCTGTAGGAGCGAGCCTGCTCGCGATGGTCGCCAACGATAACGAGGGGTGTCTGACACCCCTCGGTGTTGCAGCTTTTATCGCGAGCAGGCTCGCTCCTACGGGGTCTACTTCTTACTTACCCGATTTGATCTTGGTCCAGCTGCGCGTCATGATCCGCTGGGTCGCGGCCGGCAAGTCGGCAATCGCGTACAGCTTGGCCAGCACGTCCGCTGGCGGGTAGATGCCTGGGTCGGCGGTGATTTCTTTATCGACCAATGCGGTGGCGGCCGCGTTTCCGTTCGGGAAGCGTACGGCGTTGGTGATTTCAGCCATGATCTCCGGCTTCTGCAGGAAGGTCATGAACTTGTAGGCGCCTTCGACGTTTTCGGCATCTTTAGGGATGGCGACCATGTCATAGAAGCTGCCTGCACCTTCTTTCGGAATGTTGTAGCTGACTTTCACCTTGTCACCGGCTTCAGCCGCACGGGACTTGGCCTGGTAGATATCACCCGAGTAACCCACGGCGACGCAGATGTTGCCGTTGGCCAGGTCGGAGATGTACTTGGACGAGTGGAAGTAGCCCACCGAAGGACGAATCTTCAGGAACAGTGCTTCGGCTTCGGCCAGTTGTTTTTTGTCCTGGCTGTCGGTTGGATAGCCCAGGTAGTGCAGCGCCACCGGAATCATCTCGGTTGGCGAATCGAGGAAACTGATACCGCACGACTTCAACTTGGCGGCGTTTTCAGGTTTGAACAGCAGGTCCCAGGAGTTGGTTGGCGCATCGGCACCCAGTGCCGCCTTGACCTTCTCGGCGTTGAAGCCGATACCGATCGAACCCCACATGTACGGGAAAGCATGTTCGTTGCCCGGGTCGCTCACCGACACCGCTTTAAGCAGGTCAGGGTTCAGGTTCTTCCAGTTAGGCAGCTTGGACTTGTCCAGCTTCTGGTAAACGCCAGCCTTGATCTGCTTGGCCAGGAAGTTGTTCGACGGTACGACGATGTCGTAGCCGGACTTGCCTGCCAGCAACTTCGCTTCCAGGGTTTCGTTACTGTCGAAGACGTCGTAAACGACTTTGATGCCGGACTCGGTTTCGAACTTCTTGATGGTGTCCGGAGCGATGTAGTCGGACCAGTTATAGACGTGCAACACCTTGTCGTCCGCCTGAACCGCACCCGCCATCATGCCCATCAGGGACATGGCGAGGAGTGTCTTGCCAGCAAGCTTTTTTCCTAATGCCTTCATTCGTAATGCTCCAAATTTTTCTTTTTTGAACCACTTTGTTCAGCGGCCGAACCCGGACAACTGGAACCGCAGCTAGTCTGGCAAGATCCGAGGCGGTCTTTCAAGGAAAGGCCACCCTTTAGAACTGCTCTGAGCGAAAGTTTCATGACTCCCGCCCAGAGCCTAGCACTTAGCCCTGCAACGCACTCAGGGTCAGGTCCAGGCACTTGCGTGCCTTGGTCACCAGCTCATCGATTTCAGCCTTGGTAATCACCAGTGGCGGAGCAATGATCATGGTGTCCCCCACGGCGCGCATGATCAGGCCGTTGTCGAAGCAGAACGTGCGGCAGATCATGCCGACGCCTTTGCCTTCGTAACGCTTGCGAGTGGCCTTGTCCTGAACCAGTTCGATGGCCCCCAACAGACCGACCCCACGCACTTCCCCCACCAACGGGTGATCGTTCAGTTCCCGCAAGCGTTTCTGCAAATACGGTGCCGTTTCCGCATGGACGCGCTCGATAATTTTTTCTTCGCGCAGGATGCGGATGTTTTCCAGTGCAACCGCAGCGGCCACCGGGTGCCCCGAATAAGTGAAACCGTGGTTGAAATCGCCACCTTCGTTAAGAACTGCGACCACTTCGTCACGCACGATCAGGCCACCCATAGGGATGTAGCCGGACGTCAGGCCTTTGGCGATGGTCATCATGTCGGGTTTGAGGTCGAAGAAATCGCTACCGAACCACTCACCGGTACGGCCGAAACCACAGATCACTTCGTCAGCCACGAACAGGATGTCGTACTTGGCGAGGATTTCCTTGATGCGCGGCCAGTAGGTGTCTGGCGGAATAATCACGCCGCCGGCGCCCTGGATCGGCTCGGCAATAAAGGCACCGACGTTGTCCACGCCGATTTCCAGAATCTTCTCTTCCAGCTGATTGGCCGCCCAGATACCGAATTCTTCCGGCGTCATGTCGCCGCCTTCAGCAAACCAGTACGGCTGCGCGATGTGGACGATGCCCGGGATCGGCAAGTCGCCTTGTTCGTGCATGTACGTCATGCCACCCAGGCTCGCGCCGGCCACGGTGGAACCGTGATAGCCGTTCTTGCGGCTGATGATGACTTTCTTCTTCGGCTGGCCCTTGATCGCCCAATAGTGGCGGACCATACGCAGCATGGTGTCGTTGCCTTCGGAGCCGGAACCGGTGAAGAACACGTGGTTCATGCCCTCTGGCGCGATGTCGGCGATGGCCTTGGCCAGTTCAAGCACTGGCGGGTGAGCGGTCTGGAAGAACAGGTTGTAGTAAGGCAGTTCGCGCATCTGTTTGCTGGCGGCATCGGCCAGTTCATCGCGACCGTAGCCGATCGCTACGCACCACAGGCCGGCCATGCCGTCGAGGATCTTGTTGCCTTCGCTGTCCCAGAGGTAAACGCCCTTGGCGTTGGTGATGATTCGCGGGCCTTTCTCTTTCAGCTGCTTGAAGTCGCTGAAAGGGGCCAGGTGGTGATCGTTGCTCAGGGTTTGCCATTCACGGGTTTGCGGGTTGTTGCTGGTCATGCGAATTCTCCTAAGGTTTCGGTGAAGGGCGCGACCAAGTGCAGTCGCGCCCGGCGCATCAGACGGCGAAGAGCAGGAATTCCCGCTCCCACGAACTGATCACGCGCTTGAAGTTTTCATGCTCAGCCCGCTTGACCGCGACGTAGCCAGTAATGAATTTCTTGCCCAGGTACTTCTCGACGGTCGCGCTGTTTTCCATACGCTCCAGCGCGTCTTCAATGGTCAGCGGCAGGCGCAGGTTGCGGCGTTCATAGCCTCGACCCACTACTGGCGCACTCGGGTTCAAGCCTTCGACCATGCCGATGTAACCGCAGAGCAGGCTCGCGGCGATCGCCAGGTACGGGTTGGCGTCAGCGCCGGGCAGGCGGTTTTCCACCCGACGGTTTTGCGGCCCGGCATCCGGAACCCGCAGGCCCACGGTGCGGTTCTCTTCGCCCCACTCCACGTTCACCGGCGCCGAGGTGTCCGGCAGGAAGCGGCGGAACGAGTTGACGTTCGGCGCGAACAGCGGCAACAGCTCGGGGATCAGCTTCTGCAAGCCACCGATGTGGTACAGGAACAGTTGGCTCATGGTCCCGTCTTCATTGGAGAAGACGTTCTTGCCAGTCTCGATGTCGATGATGCTCTGGTGCAAGTGCATCGCGCTGCCCGGCTCGCCGGTCATGGGCTTGGCCATGAAAGTGGCCGCCACGTCGTGCTTGAGCGCGGCTTCGCGCATGGTGCGTTTGAAGATCAGGATCTGGTCGGCCAGGGACAGGGCATCGCCGTGACGGAAGTTGATTTCCATCTGCGCCGTGCCGTCCTCGTGGATCAACGTGTCGAGGTCCAGTTCCTGCAATTCGCACCAGTCGTAGACGTCCTCGAACAGCGGATCGAATTCGTTCGCCGCTTCAATGGAGAACGACTGACGACCGGTTTCCGGGCGCCCGGAACGGCCGATCGGCGGTTGCAGCGGGTAGTCCGGGTCGTCACTGCGCTTGGTCAGGTAAAACTCCATTTCCGGCGCCACGATCGGCTGCCAGCCCTTGTCGGCATAGAGTTTCAGGACCTTTTTGAGCACGTTGCGCGGCGACAGCTCGATCGGGTTGCCTTGCTTGTCGTAGGTGTCGTGGATCACCTGGGCGGTCGGCTCAATGGACCAGGGCACCAGGTAAACCGCGTTCTGGTCGGGGCGGCAGATCATGTCGATGTCGGCCGGGTCGAGCAGTTCGTAATAGATGTCGTCTTCGACATAGTCGCCGGTCACGGTCTGCAACAGAACGCTCTCGGGCAGGCGCATGCCTTTTTCGGCAATGAACTTGTTGGTCGGCGAAATCTTGCCCCGGGTGATCCCGGTCAAGTCGGCGATCATGCATTCGACTTCTGTGATCTTGTGGTCTTTCAACCAATCGGTGAGCTGGTCGAGGTTGTGACTCATAAATGCCTCTTAGGCTGAGTTTCCTGACTCTTATAAGTCAGGCGTTGTTTGACGCATCGGCGTCGTGTGATACAGATTGCCACTGCAATGGCCAAGCACAACTACCCACTCGGGTAATGGCGTGGGTCAGCGAGAGCGTAGTTGCGCGTGCAGAATCACGAGCATAACCCGACGCGTTGGTCGGGCTGTCAGCGTGAAACGGTTCTATATTGGAAGGAGGGCCAGTAAAGAGAATGTCGTGTAGACCGTCCAGAATATCGGACGGGGGCAGCAGGTTCGCCGAGGAAGGAAGAGTCGACGGCACGCCTTTGGCAACGCTTGCCTTGGCGTGAACGCAACGATCGCCACTGATGTGATAAGCATGCAGACCGATCTGCCTTGAGCAGATGGCGACGCCGATTAACGGCAGGCGAGACATGAAGCACCCCGGTATTATTGCTGTTATGGGTTTGAATCGAGCTTAGCCTTGTTCATTTTTTTACACAACACCCCCGTAAAAAATACAACACGGCCCGCTCAAGCTCGCGGGCGCCAAAGCGCTTAAAGGCATAAAAACGCCCCAAACTGCCTCAAAAAAGCCCTACGGGCGCTTTTTTAGGGCAAAAAAGGCCTCGCTTGACTTCGGCAGGCCGTTCGGGTTGACTGAAACCCGAAGAGATCAATGATTGATATTTTTAACAACAAAGGTGTTGCATCATGTCGGTACCCCCGCGTGCCGTTCAGCTTAACGAAGCGAACGCGTTCCTTAAGGAACATCCTGAGGTTCTGTACGTTGACCTTCTGATTGCGGATATGAATGGTGTGGTGCGCGGCAAGCGCATTGAACGCACCAGCCTCCACAAGGTTTACGAGAAAGGCATCAACCTGCCGGCCTCTCTATTTGCTCTGGATATCAATGGCTCGACGGTGGAAAGCACCGGCCTGGGCCTGGACATCGGCGATGCTGACCGAATCTGCTATCCAATCCCTGACACCCTGTGCAATGAACCCTGGCAGAAGCGCCCTACCGCGCAACTGTTAATGACCATGCACGAACTTGAAGGCCAGCCGTTCTTTGCCGACCCGCGAGAAGTGCTGGCTAATGTGGTGCGCAAGTTCGACGACATGGGCCTGACCATCTGCGCCGCGTTCGAACTGGAGTTCTACCTGATCGACCAGGAGAACGTGAACGGTCGTCCACAACCGCCACGCTCGCCAGTGTCCGGCAAACGCCCGCATTCGACCCAGGTCTACCTGATCGACGACCTCGACGAATACGTCGACTGCCTCCAGGACATTCTGGAAGGTGCGAAAGAGCAAGGCATCCCTGCCGACGCGATCGTCAAGGAAAGTGCCCCGGCGCAGTTCGAAGTGAACCTGCACCACGTGGCCGACCCGATCAAGGCCTGCGACTACGCGGTCCTGCTCAAGCGTCTGATCAAGAACATCGCCTACGACCATGAGATGGACACCACCTTCATGGCCAAGCCTTACCCGGGCCAGGCGGGCAACGGTCTGCACGTACACATTTCGATTCTCGATAAAGATGGCAAGAATATTTTTGCCAGTGAGGATCCCGAGCAGAACGCCGCACTGCGTCACGCGATCGGCGGTGTGCTCGAGACCCTACCGGCGCAGATGGCTTTCCTCTGCCCGAACGTCAACTCCTACCGTCGTTTCGGCGCACAGTTCTACGTGCCGAACTCGCCGTGCTGGGGCCTGGATAACCGCACCGTGGCGATCCGCGTGCCAACCGGTTCCTCCGATGCCGTGCGCATCGAACACCGTGTGGCCGGCGCCGACGCCAACCCGTATCTGTTGATGGCTTCGGTTCTGGCAGGCGTGCACCACGGCCTGACCAACAAGATCGAACCGGGCGCTCCCGTAGAAGGCAACTCCTACGAGCAGAACGAGCAAAGCCTGCCGAACAACTTGCGCGATGCATTGCGCGAGCTGGACGACAGCGAAGTCATGGCCAAGTACATCGATCCGAAATACATCGATATCTTTGTCGCGTGCAAAGAGAGTGAGCTGGAGGAGTTCGAACACTCCATCTCTGACCTTGAGTACAACTGGTACCTGCATACCGTGTAAGTGGTTGCAGTAAAAGGAACGCCGTTGGCTGATAAAGCCAACGGCGTTTTTTTATGGCCGCCTGCTGCGGTTCGCGGGCAAGCCTCGCTCCTACAGGTCGGAGTCGTTCGCAAAAATGAGCATGCCACAGACCCGTAGGAGCGAGGCTTGCCCGCGAAAGCGTCCGGGAAGACAACACACGACCCCTGCTCGTACAATGCCCGCTGCCCCGCAGGAGACTTCAATGACCCGACTCGCCACCCCACGCAAACCCCGCGCCCGCAGCCAGGCCCGGATCGATTCGATACTCGATGCCGCCCGCACGCTGCTGGCCGCCGAGGGCGTGGCCAGTCTGTCGATCTACAGCGTGGCCGAGCGCGCAGAGATCCCGCCCTCCTCCGTCTACCACTTCTTCGCCAGTGTTCCGGCCCTGCTCGAAGCCCTGACGGCGGACGTCCACGCCGCATTCCGCGCCTGCCTGCAAGCGCCCATCGATCACAACGCCCTCAGCGGCTGGCGCGACCTGTCGCGACTGGTTGAACAACGCATGCTCGACATCTACGACGAAGACGCTGCCGCCCGGCAACTGATCCTCGCTCAGCACGGCCTGACCGAAGTCACCCAGGCCGACCGTCAGCACGACATCGAATTGGGCGACTTGATGCACAAGCTGTTCGATCATCACTTCGAGTTGCCGAAATTGCCGACCGATGTCGATGTGTTTGCGCTGGCGATGGAGCTGGGTGATCGGGTGTATGCGCGTTCGGTGCAGCAGCATGGGCAGATCACGCCGCGTATGGCTGAAGAAGGGATGCGGGTGTTTGATGCGTATCTGGGGCTTTATCTGCCGCCCTACCTGCCGAAGCGTGTTTTGCCAGGCTGATTTCTTTGCTGGCTTCACTGGCCCCTTCGCGAGCAAGCCCGCTCCCACATTGGATCTTCAGCGGACACAGCATTTGTGTACGGCACAATTCCCTGTGGGAGCGGGCTTGCTCGCGAAGGCCGCACCGCCGAACTCACTCACACACATAAAAAACCCCGAAGGGCTCACGCTCTCCGGGGTTGAGTGCAATGCACGCCCTCACAACTTGGCGATCGACACCTCGGTGGATTTCACAAACGCGATCACTTCGCTGCCGACCACCAGTTCGAGCTCTTTCACTGAACGCGTGGTGATGACCGAAGTAACGATGCCGGAGGCTGTCTGCACGTCGATTTCCGAGAGCACGTCGCCCAATACGATTTCCTTGATCGAGCCCTTGAACTGGTTACGAACGTTGATGGCTTTGATAGTCATGATGTTGATTCCTGTCATTGGATAAGGTGCGTTATTGAGCCCAACGCAATTGCGTAGGCAAGGGTGAAACAGGTTCCGGTGCCGGCGGTTCGCCGGGCAGTGACAGCACTCGATTGAGGACTTCGGTTTCCAGCGCCGCCAGCCGATGGGAGCCGCGGACCCGAGGGCGTAGCAACTCAACGTGCAGGTCGAGGCCGACTTCACCCTCTTCGATCAGGATCACCCGATCGGCAATCGCCACCGCTTCACTGACGTCGTGGGTGACCAGCAACACGGTGAAGCCGTGCTTCTGCCAGAGCCGTTCGATCAGTTGCTGCATTTCAATTCGGGTCAGGGCATCCAGCGCCCCCAGGGGTTCGTCGAGCAACAGCAAGCGCGGTTGATGAATCAGCGCACGGGCCAGGGCTACGCGTTGCTTCTGGCCACCGGACAGCGCCGCTGGCCATTCATTGGCACGATCCGCCAGGCCTACCGACTCCAACGCTTCCAGCGCTTGCGGCCGCCAGTCACCCTTGAGTCCGAGACCGACGTTGTCGATGACCTTTTTCCACGGCAGCAAACGGGCTTCCTGGAACATCAACCGGGTGTCTTCCCGGGCATCGCTCAGCGGCGCGGAGCCGGCGAGCAATTCACCACTGGTGGGTTTGTCGAGACCAGCGAGCAACCGCAGCAAGGTACTTTTGCCGCAACCACTGCGACCGACCACGGCGACAAACTGTCCGGCCGGAATGTGCAGGTCGATTTCGCGCAACACTTGCCGCGAACCGAAAGTCTTTTGCAGCTTGCGCACCACCAGCGGAATCCCGCGCAGCAGGCGTGGAGGTTGTTGAGCGGTCATGCGGCACCTCCTTTGGCAACCTGATACGCCGGATGCCAGCGCAGCCACACACGCTCAAGTCCGCGGGCCGCGAGGTCGGCGAGTTTGCCAAGCACCGCGTACAAAAGAATCGCCAGCACCACCACGTCAGTCTGCAAAAACTCCCGGGCATTCATCGCCAGATAACCGATGCCGGAGCTCGCGGAAATGGTTTCCGCCACGATCAGCGTCAGCCACATGAAGCCCAATGCGAAGCGCACGCCAACCAGAATCGAAGGCAACGCACCCGGCAGAATCACCTGACGAAACAGGCTGAAGCCGGACAAGCCATAACTGCGCGACATTTCCACCAACGCCGGATCGACGTTGCGGATGCCGTGATAGGTGTTCAGGTAGATCGGGAACAACGTGCCCAACGCCACCAGGAAAATCTTCGCCGACTCATCGATGCCGAACCACAGGATCACCAGTGGAATCAGCGCCAGATGCGGTACGTTGCGGATCATTTGCACCGAACTGTCGAGCAGGCGTTCGCCCCATTTCGACAGGCCGGTGATGAAGCCAAGAACCAGACCGATGCTGCCGCCGATGGTGAAACCCAGCGCAGCACGCCAGCCGCTGATCGCCAGGTGCGTCCAGATTTCGCCGCTGCGCACCAGGCTCACGCCGGCCTCGATGACGGCGATCGGCGCCGGCAGAATCCGTGTCGACAACCAGCCCGCCGACACCGACAACTGCCACACCGCCAGCAGCAATACCGGCAACGCCCAGGGTGCGAGGCTGTGGATAATTCTCTTCATGGCGCGCCTCAGCTCTGCGACGCGGCTTTGGGAAGAATGTCGTTGGCGACCATCTCACCGAACGGGCTGACGTAGTTAGCACCTTGGGGCAGCTCCGGACGTTCGATGTCGAGGTGCGGGAACAGCAACTCGGCGACCCGGTAAGACTCTTCCAGGTGCGGATAACCGGAGAAAATGAAGGTGTCGATGCCCAGGTCGGCGTATTCCTTCACGCGGGCAGCCACAGTTGGACCATCGCCCACCAGCGCCGTACCGGCACCGCCACGCACCAGGCCGACACCGGCCCACAGGTTGGGGCTGACTTCCAGGTTGTCACGGCTGCCGCCATGCAGCGCGGCCATGCGTTGCTGGCCGACCGAATCGAATCGCGCCAGAGAAGCCTGGGCGCGGGCGATGGTTTCATCGTCGAGATGGGAGATCAGCCGATCCGCCGCTTGCCAGGCTTCGGCGTTGGTTTCGCGGACGATCACATGCAAGCGAATGCCGAAGCGCACGGTGCGACCCAGCTTCGCGGCTTTGGCGCGCACCTGTTCAATCTTCTCGGCAACGGCGGCTGGTGGCTCGCCCCAGGTCAGGACCATTTCCACCTGCTCGGCGGCGAGGTCTTGCGCCGCTTCCGACGAGCCGCCGAAGTACAGCGGCGGACGCGGTTGCTGGATCGGCGGATAGAGCAACTTGGCACCCTTCACGCTGATGTGCTGACCGTCGTAATCAACGGTTTCGCCTTCCAGCACGCGGCGCCAGATGCGGGTGAACTCCACCGATGCCTGATAGCGCTCTTCGTGACTGAGAAACAAACCATCGCCAGCCAACTCTTCCGGATCACCACCAGTAACCAGGTTGAACAGCGCACGGCCGCCGGACAAGCGATCCAGTGTCGCCGCCTGACGCGCGGCCACCGTCGGGGAAATGATCCCGGGGCGCAGCGCGACAAGAAATTTCAACCGCTTTGTCACCGGGATCAGCGAGGCGGCTACCAGCCACGAGTCTTCGCACGAGCGGCCGGTAGGAATCAAAACCCCGCCGAAGCCTAGGCGATCCGCCGCTTGGGCGATTTGTTGCAGGTAACCGTGGTCGACGGCGCGAGCGCCTTCGGCGGTGCCAAGGTAATGGCCGTCGCCGTGGGTAGGCAGGAACCAGAAAATACTGAGGCTCATGGAGTGGTCTCCTTGGGGAATCGAATTACTGCGCTTTGGCAACGGCTGCCGGTGGCGTCCAGATCACGTCTTTGATGCTCAACTGTTTCGGGATCAGCTTGAGCTGGTAGAAGCTGTCGGCGATTTTCTGTTGGGCGGCGACCGCTTCAGGCGTGAGGAACAGCGCGCCGTAGCCTTGGCGTTTCACCGAGGTCAAAGTGATGTCTGCTGGCAGGCCGAGCAGTGGCGACACCTGTTTGGTCACGTCTTCCGGGTTGGCCTTGGACCATTCACCGACGGCGCGCACTTCTTCCACGAGGGTCTTGATCACCTCAGGATTTTTCTGTGCGTAAGGCTTGGTGGCGAGGTAGAACTGATGGTTGTCGACGATGCCCTGGCCATCGCGCAGGGTGCGCGCTTGCAGCTGCTGTTCGGCGGCGGCCTGATACGGGTCCCAGATAACCCAGGCATCGACGCTGCCACGCTCGAATGCGGCGCGGGCATCGGCTGGCGGCAGAAAAACGGTCTGGATGTCGGTGTATTTGAGGCCGGCGTCTTCCAGCGCGCGGACCAGCAAGTAGTGGACGTTGGAGCCTTTGTTGAGCACGACTTTCTTGCCCTTGAGGTCCTGCACCGATTTAATCGGCGAGTCCTTCGGCACCAGGATCGCTTCGCTGTGTGGCGCTGGCGGTTCGTAGGCGACGTAGAGCAGATCGGCGCCGGCCGCTTGAGCGAATACTGGCGGGGTTTCGCCGGTGACGCCGAAGTCGATGGAGCCAACGTTCAGGCCTTCGAGCAGTTGCGGGCCGCCGGGGAATTCAGTCCATTGCACGTCCACACCTTGGGCGGCGAGGCGTTTTTCGAGGGTGCCTTTAGCTTTGAGCAGCACCAGGGTGCCGTACTTTTGATAACCGATTCGTAGAACGCCTTCCTGGGTAGAAAGCGCTTGAGCTTGAGTAATGGCGCCGAAGGTTAAAGCCGCTGCAAACAGAGCGACCAGACCACGACGCAAAATGACAGTGCGCATGGCGCTCTCCTTTTTGCAGTTGGGTTTTGGCTGCACCTGCTTGGCCGTTGGCGGCTGAGTAAGGTGGAGTGAAGCAAATTCGGGTGAACCTCAAATGCTCCAGCGAGCACTCAACAAACGTTCATTCAACAGGTTCGGATCGAGCGGCTTGGGCCGTCGCGCCATGGCGCTGAAAAACAACTCCAGCGACTCGTTCAATCGTTGTTCCAGCTCCGGCGCCAACTGCGCCTGGATGCTGCCTTCGCCGTAAGCGATCTGACTGTCCACCGCGAAAATCCCATGGAGCATTTCCTGGGCTTTCAACGCCGACAGCACGGGCTTGAGCGCGTAATCCACCGCCAGCATGTGGGCGATGCTGCCGCCGGTGGCCATGGGCAAAACCACCTTGTGGTCCAACGCGCGCTCGGGCAGCAGGTCCAGCACGGTTTTCAGCGCGCCGGAAAACGACGCCTTGTAAACCGGGGTGGCGATCAGCAGGCCGTCGGCGTTTTCAATCTGTTGCAGCAGGTCGATTACCTTCGGGCTGTCGAAGCGTGCGTGCAGCAAGTCTTCGGCCGGGAAGTCCCGTACCTGGTAACTCACCACTTCCACACCCTGCGCTTGCAACCAGCGCTGAGAGCGCTCCAGCAGCACCCCGGAACGGGAGCGTTGGCTGGGACTGCCACCGAGTGAGACGACCAGCATTCAGGCGATTCCTTGAACGGTGTTGGCGATTCGCGGTTTGCGATCTCACTGTGATGGAAATGACCTTAACAGGTGATTGTTATATCCATAAATCATATTTATTCATTTGGTTATGCGTTGTAGATCTATGCAAAACGGCTTTGACCAGGCAAAAAAATGGGCCGTAGAAACGACCCGAAATCCCCTGCTTTATAGAATGTGCATCGCTGTCCTGTAGGAGCGAGGCTTGCCCGCGAAGGCGTCGTTAAAGCCACCATCAATGTCGGAAGTTATGGCCTCTTCGCGGGCAAGCCTCGCTCCTACAGGGGTGTATTACCAATTAACGATTCGGCTGCGGCGTCAGGCGCAGGTACGGCTTCACCGCGCGATAGCCCTTGGGAAAGCGTTTCTTGATTTCGTCTTCGTCCTTGAGCGACGGCACGATCACCACTTCATCACCGTCCTGCCAGTTGGCCGGCGTGGCCACCTTGTAGTTGTCGGTGAGTTGCAACGAGTCGATCACCCGCAGAATTTCATGGAAGTTACGGCCGGTGCTCGCCGGGTAGGTGATGGTCAGCCGAACCTTTTTGTTCGGGTCGATCACAAACAGCGAGCGCACGGTCAGGGTGTCATTGGCGTTCGGGTGAATCAGGTCGTAGAGGTCCGAAACTTTGCGATCGGCATCCGCCAGGATCGGGAAGTTGACGACTGCGTTCTGGGTTTCATTGATGTCTTCGATCCACTTGTGGTGCGAGTCCACCGGGTCCACGGACAGGGCAATGGCTTTCACACCGCGATTGGCAAATTCATCCTTGAGCCTGGCGGTGAAGCCCAACTCGGTGGTGCACACCGGGGTGAAGTCCGCCGGATGGGAAAACAGCACGCCCCAGCTATCGCCCAGCCATTCGTGGAAACGGATGGTGCCGGCGCTGGAATCCTGTTCGAAGTCGGGGGCGATATCGCCCAGTCTGAGGCTCATGGTGCTGCTCCTGGTGAGTGCTTGTTGAGCTCAACTGTGCCTGCGTTCCTTATGAATTAAAAAGAATAAATATCGATTTGTTTAGATCATAAATGAATATTAAAAATCTGTTCACTGGACCTGCGGGCGCATCCCGAACAACATCGCCCACAAGGTTCGAGAAGGCCTTGAGTTGCTGCAAAGAGGGAAACTTTCAAGGCGGGATTACGGGGGTGACCTCGCCTTGAAAACGCAAAAGCCCCGCCCGGCGAGATGCCGGGCGGGGCTTTTTTTCTTCGGTTACGCGAGCGCTATTACAACAGCGGGATCGAGTAGCTGAGGATCAGGCGGTTTTCGTCCTGGGAGCGAACACCCGGGATGTTGGTGCGCCAGGTAGCGTTCTTCCACATGAAGCCAACGTTTTTCAGCGGGCCTTCTGGTACGACGTAACCGACAGTCAGGTCGCGTTCCCACTCGGTGCTGTTATTACCGGCTGCAGCGGTAGCGGTGCGGTTGGTGTCGATATCGTCGCCACGCAGATAAACCATACCGGCGGTCAAGCCAGGCACGCCGACTTTGGCGAAGTCGAACGAGTAGCGAGCTTGCCAGGTACGTTCGCCGGCACGGCCGAACTTCTGGATTTGCATGTCGGTGATGGTGTAGTTCGACGAGCCATCGCCCTGGTTCAGCCAAGGGAAGTCGCTGCTACCGTTGCTGACCTGATAACCACCACCAAAGGTGTGACCGGCAACGGAGTACAGGAACAGGCCGCTGTACAGGTTGTTGTCGACCTTGCCTTTACCATTGGAGGTGCTGCTGTAGTTGCCGGAGCTGTAGTACAGCGGGTCGTGCCCGTTAGCGCCGTCATCAGAGCTGTTGAAGTAGCGCAAGTCAGACTTCAACACGCCCGGGCCGATTGCCCAGTTGTGCACCAGACCCAGGAAGTGTTGCTTGTAGAAGTCTTCCAGGTTGCCGTAGTAATACTGCGCGGTCAGGTCTTTAGTGATTTTGTAGTCACCACCGGCATAGATGAACTTGTTGCTGTCGCGACCGCTGGCGGTACGAGCGTTGGCACCGCCGATGCTCAGCTGTTCATTGTTGCTGGAGTTTCGCCCTTTCACGGCTTCGATCTGACCGCCGACCAGAGTCAGGTCCTTGATCTCGCCGGAAGTGATCTGACCACCCTGCCAGGTTTGTGGCAGCAGACGACCGTCGTTGGTCACGATAACCGGGTTTTTTGGCTGCAACGTGCCCAGTTTCAGCTCGGTCTGGGAGATCTTGGCTTTTGCAGTCAGGCCCAGGCTGGAGAAGTTATCAACTGCTTCGCCGTTGGATTTGCTTGGGAAAACAGTGCCGCCGTACGAGTTATTGCTGGCACCGTTGGTACCGCCGCCCGAATCCAGACGCACGCCCAGCAGGCCGATCGCATCGATACCGAAACCGACAGTGCCTTGGGTGTAACCGGAGATGAAGCGCAGATCGAAGCCTTGGCCCCATTCTTCGTTCTTGTTCGCGCCCGGACCATCACGGTTATCGGTGTTGATGTAGAAGTTACGCAGACCCAGAGTGGCCTTGCTGTCTTCGATGAAACCGGCGGCGCTTGCCTGCTGCGCCAAAACCCCTACGGCCACAGCCAGGGCCAAGGTGGACTTGTTCATTTGTTTCGCTCCTATCGTTTCTAATACTTGTGTTCCTGGTCCTGGGTCGAATGCCCTGGATCCTAAGACGCGCAATTTTTGCCGAACTCTCTAGCCCGGTCGCTTTGGCCGCGCAGGATACATCTTCATAAAGCCAAAAAGAATTTTGTCATTCTTTTTCATAGCGTTTCGGAATATGCCTGCGCAGCGCAGATCCGAGGTATCGGCTACAAATCCGATTCCTGAACCTGTTCTTCTAACGGTGATTATTTTGCTTAGCGCCGGGTCTTTTGATGAATACCGGACGGGGCCTACTTTAGGCGCTCGCAAAAAAAACCAAAAAGAATAATAAATACGCATTAGTGTTGTTTTTGGAATATACAGAAACAAAAAAAAGCCTTGCCGACCGGCAAGGCTTTTTCTGACGACATTTGTTACATGAAGCTGTAGGTGTAGTTGAAGATCAGACGGGTCTGATCCTGATCAAGGGTGCTGGTGTTGCCGCGATACATACCGTGACGCAGCGTCGTGCCAAACCCTTTAAGCGGACCCGCTTGAATCACGTAATCCACACGCAGGTCGGTTTCCCGCTCGTTCAGGTCCTTACCCACACCGTTGGTGGCCTTGATGTCCTGGCCATACAAGTAAGCAGCCGAAGCTTTCAAGCCTGGCACACCCAACGAAGCGAAGTCATAGGAATACTGGCCATACGAGGTATTTTCACCGGCACGGATAAAGCTGCCGACCGTGGCGTCGGTGAACGAGTAGAAGCTGGCGCCGCCAGCACCTTCGTTTCGCCCTCTACCGTCAACCACGTTGCCCTGGTTCAGGAAAACGAAGCCGCCGTCATCGCTGACACGCTGATGCCCGAGCAGAAACGCGCTGCCACCCAGGGTATAGGTGAATGTGGCGCTCCAGGTCTTGTTATCGACCACGCCCCTTTCCTTGGCGTAGCCGCTGTTGTTGTTGAACTGGTAGCCGGCGTCGCCGTTCTTGCCGTCGGAGCTGCTGTCAAAGTAACGAAGATCGGTCTTGAACGACTGGTTGGGAGCGATCGGGTAGACGTGCACCAGGCCGAGGAAGTTCTGCTTGTAGTAGTTTTCCAGGTTCGCGTAGTAGTACTGCAGCGTCAGCTCTTTGGTGACCGCCCAGTCTGCACCGGCGTAGCGGAACTGGTTACTGTCCTCTGTGCCACCCGCCACGGCCAGGCCAGTGCTGTTGGAGGATGCCCGACCTGTCGCGTGCTCCAACTGACCTACGTTAAAGGTGAAGTTGTCGATTTCCTTCGAGGTGATGGTGCCACCTTCAAAGGTCTGTGGCAGCACGCGGCTGTCGTTCGCAATCAGGATCGGCATGTTTGGTTGCAGAGCGCCACCGTAGTGGGCCTCTGTCTTCGAGAATCGTGCCTTGACGTTGCCCGCCACACGGCTCCATGAACTCTCTGCCGAACCATCGGAATCGCTAGGGTTGAAGGAGTTATTGTCCGGGTGATGGCCCTTGCCACCGTCCAGATGGATACCGACCATTGCCTGGGCGTCGAAACCGAAACCTACGACACCTTGAGTGAAGCCCGACCGGTAATCGAACTTCAGACCCTCAGCAGTCTCTCGCTGCCGGTTAGCTGGCGTCTTGGCGCCTTCACGGACATCGGCGTCGAAATAATAGGTGCGCGAGCTTACGGAAGCCTTGCTGTCTTCGATGAAACCGGCGGCGCCTGCCTGCTGCGCCAAAACCCCTACAGCCACGGCCAAGGCCAAGGTCGACTTGTTCATTGCTTCACTCCTCTCGATTCTAATTCTTGTATTCCTGGCCCGGAGTCAATGCCCCAGATCCTAAGATGCGCGATTAGCGCCAGACCGTGACTCACAAGTCAATCGTAACTATGTGTGTCTACGACCATGGTCTAATCCCCGGTTTTTTGGTCCTTGCGGGGTCATGAGTTCGTCATAAACCCAAAAAGAATGGGTCAGTTCTTTTTCCAAACCTTTCAGGAATACGCTCATCGTCCCGCGCCAGAGCGGTCGCCTCACAAGCTAATTCCTAAAAGGTATTTGTTAGCCTTTTTTTAGATCGATTAGCGTTGACGCAAATCGGAAACAATCCCCTACCCAAAGGCGATGCCATGACGACCAAACGCGCACTATCCAGACCATTTGTTACAGTTTGTGTATCGCTTGTACTTTCTGTTTCCGCTCACGCGGCGAACCTCACCGTCGGTTATCAAACCGGGATCGATCCGAGCAAAGTCCCCCAGGCCGACGGTGTTTACGAAAAGACCATCGGCGAGAAAATCGACTGGCGTCGTTTCAACAGCGGCCCGGAAGTGGTGACCGCCATTGCGTCAGGCGACGTGCAGATCGGCAACCTTGGTTCAAGCCCGCTCGCGGCGGCCGCTTCGCGCAATCTGCCGATTGTTGCGTTCATCGTTTCCGCACAGATCAACGCCGCCGAAGCGCTGGTGGTGCGTAACGGCAGCGGCATCGACAAACCGGAAGATCTGATCGGCAAGACGATCGCCACTCCGTTCGTTTCAACCTCCCATTACAGTCTGCTCGGCGCGCTGAAGCACTGGGGCCTGGACGCCTCGAAAGTCAAAGTGGTGAACCTGCAACCGGCGGAAATTGCTGCCGCCTGGAAGCGTGGCGACATCGATGGCGCGTTTGTCTGGTCGCCGGCACTTGGGGAAGTTCGCAAGACAGGCAAGACCTTGACCGACGCGGCACAGGTGGGTCAGTGGGGCGCGCCGACGTTCGAGGTATGGGTTGCACGTAAGGATTACGCCGAGAAGCATCCGGACGTTGTGGCCAAATTCGCCAAGGTCACCCTGGACTCGTTCGCCGACTATGCCGCGCATAAAGACAGCTGGACCGCTGACTCGGTGCCGGTACAGAAAATCGCCAAATTGACCGGTGCCAATGCGGCTGATGTGCCCGAACTGCTGACCGGCTCAGCGTTCCCGGATGCCAAAGCCCAACAGACCACCGCGCTGCTGGACGGCGGCACGGCCAAGGCGATTGGCGAGACGGCGAAGTTCTTGAAGGAGCAAGGGAAGGTGGAGACAGTGCTGCCGGATTATTCGGCGTATGTCAGCGCGAAATTCGTCACTGAATAACACCGCCATTCTTTGTAGGAGCGAGGCTTGCCCGCGAAGGCGTCGTCACAGCCACCATCAGTGTTGGATGTGATGGCCTCTTCGCGGGCAAGCCTCGCTCCTACAGGGTCCGTGTGTTCAGAGGGTTTTTTCGAAGATCTTCGAATTACGCTGATAGTTGTACAGCGACGCCCGCGCCGACGGCAGGCGCTCAACGCTGCTCGGCACAAACCCACGCTCACGGAACCAGTGAGCGGTCCGGGTCGTCAGCACGAACAAGGTTTTCAAGCCCTGGGCCCGGGCGCGGGTTTCGATGCGCTCCAGCAGCTCATCACCACGACCGCCATGGCGGTAGTCCGGGTTCACCGCCAGACACGCCAACTCCCCAGCATCCGAATCAGCAATCTGATACAGCGCCGCACAGGCGATGATCATGCCTTCGCGTTCGACCACACTGAACTGTTCGATCTCACGCTCCAGCACCTCACGGGAACGCCGCACCAGAATGCCCTGCTCTTCCAGCGGGCTGATCAAATCCAGCAAACCACCGACATCTTCAATGGCCGCTTCGCGCACAATCTCGAATTGCTCCTGGGCCACCAGCGTACCGCCACCGTCCCGTGTGAACAGTTCGGTCAACAGCGCGCCGTCTTCGGCGTAGCTGACGATATGGCTGCGTGCAACACCGCCGCGGCAAGCTTCGGCCGCCGCATCCAGCAGTTCCGCCTGATAGTTGCTGCCCAAGCGTTGCAAATGCGCCGGTACTTGTTGCGGGCGCAACTCACGAACCAGCCGACCGTTTTCATCGATCAAGCCAAGGTCAGCGCCAAACAGAAGAAGCTTGTCTGCACCCAGGTCGATGGCCGCGCGCGTGGCGACGTCTTCGCAGGCAAGGTTGAAGATCTCACCGGTCGGCGAGTAGCCCAACGGCGACAGCAGCACGATGGAGCGCTCATCCAGCAGACGGTTGATGCCCTTGCGGTCGACCCGGCGCACTTCGCCGGTGTGGTGATAGTCGACGCCTTCCAGCACGCCGATCGGCCGCGCCGTTACCAAATTGCCGCCGGCGACCCGCAGACGCGAGCCCTGCATCGGCGATGAGGCCATGTCCATGGACAGCCGCGCTTCGATGGCGATGCGCAACTGGCCGACCGCATCGATCACACACTCAAGGGTCGCGGCATCGGTAATGCGCATCCCGTGGTGGTAATGCGGCGTCAGGCCGCGCGCGGCGAGACGAGTCTCGATTTGCGGACGCGAACCGTGAACCAGCACCAGTCGCACACCGAGGCTGTGCAACAGCACCAGGTCGTGGACGATATTGCCGAAGTTCGGATGCTCCACGCCGTCGCCGGGCAGCATGACGACAAAGGTGCAATCACGGTGGGCGTTGATGTAAGGCGAAGCGTGGCGAAGCCAATTAACGTATTCGGGCATGAACCTGGGCCTGTAATAAATAGCAGCCAAAAAATGGGCGAAACTGAAAACGCACAGCGGGCTGATGGTTATCGTCGGAACAGGCTTGGCGACACGCGCGCTCTCCTCATGAATACGGGTTGGGACACTGGCAATTTATACGGTTTACTCAGCTACGCCACTGAACCTGTGGGAGCGGGCTTGCTCGCGAAGGCGGTGTGACAGTCGACGCTGATGGTGACTGATACAACGCATTCGCGAGCAAGCCCGCTCCCACATGGACTGTGCTCAACTTTCTGACATTGGCATTTTGGCCGGCGTCAGGCAGTAATGCTCAATCAGTTGTCGTAATAGATGCACCGTAGGCTGCAAACGTGACATTTCGAGGTATTCCCCCGGTTGGTGCGCACAGGCGATATCGCCCGGGCCCAGCACCAGTGTTTCACAGCCAAGACGCTGAAGATAAGGCGCTTCGGTGCCGAACGCCACTGCTTCGGCGCGATGACCAGTGAGCTTTTCCGCGACCCGGACCAATTCGGCGTCCTCGGCTTGCTCAAACGGCGGCACTTCGGGGAACAGCGGCGCGTAATCGATCTTCACCTGATGCCACTCGGCAATGGGTTTGAGCTTCTGCAGAATCTGCGCGCGCAGAACATTGGGGTCCATGCCTGGCAACGGGCGCAGATCAAACTCCAGCGAACACTGGCCGCAAATGCGGTTGGGGTTATCGCCACCATGGATGCAGCCGAAATTCAGGGTCGGCGTCGGTACGCCGAACTGCGGATTGCGAAACTCGCGCTGCCACTGCAGGCGCAAACCGCGCAGTTCGCCGATGGCATCGTGCATGGCTTCGAGGGCACTGTGGCCAAGGCGCGGGTCCGAGGAGTGGCCGCTCTGACCGAGTATGTCGATGCGCTCCATCATGATGCCTTTGTGCATGCGGATCGGCTTTAACCCGGTCGGCTCGCCAATCACCGCCGCGCGCCCCAGCGGACGTCCGGCTTCGGCCAAGGCGCGAGCGCCGGACATCGAGCTTTCTTCATCACAGGTAGCGAGGATCAGCAGCGGTTGTTTGAACGGTTGGTCGAGCAGAGGAATGACGGCTTCGATGGCCAGGGCGAAAAAACCCTTCATGTCGCAACTGCCCAAGCCCACCCAGCGGCCATCGACTTCAGTCAGCTTCAGCGGGTCGGTCTGCCACAACGCGCCATCGAACGGCACCGTATCGCTATGACCGGCCAGCACCAGGCCACCGGGGCCGGAACCGAAACTGGCCAGCAAGTTGAACTTGCCGGGGCTGACTTGCTGGATGTCGCAGGCGAAACCCAGGTCACCGAGCCACGTCGCCAACAAGTCAATGACCGGACGATTGGATTGATCAAGGCTGGGCTGGGTACAACTGACCGACGGCGCGGCAATCAGCGCAGCGAACTGATCTTTCATGGACGGCAAAGGCATCGCTGACTCCAACTCGCGAATTGAAGACCATCATAGAGCCATCCAGTGACAGGAATAAACCGCCGCGGCACGTAGGACTGATGAGTCCTGTACACTGCACGACCTTGGCAGCCACACATTCCCCCGGCTGCGCTCCCGATCCTGGATTTTCCGGCCATGCAGAAAGAAACCGAAATCAAACTCCGCGTCAGCCGCGAAACCCTCGCTGCTCTGCGCGAGCACCCGCTCCTGAAAAAACGCAACAAAAGTGGCTGGGAACGCCGTGAGTTGATGAACCAGTACTTCGACACGCCTGAGCGCGACCTGGCCCGCGCCAAGGTTGCCCTGCGCCTGCGCAAGGATGGCGAGGAAGTGATTCAAACCCTCAAGACCCGTGGCCAGAGCGTCGCCGGTCTGTCCGAGCGTAACGAATACGACTGGAACTTGCCCAAAGCCAAGCTCGACGTGAAAAAACTCGACGGCGAATGCTGGCCAGAAGAATTGGCCGAGCTGGACAAGAAAACCCTGAAACCGATCTTCACTACCGATTTTGTTCGCGAACGCGCCGAAATCGCTTGGGGCCGCGGCAAGACCAAGGTGGTCATCGAGGCTGCGCTGGACCTGGGCCACGTGGTGGTCGGCAAGCAGAAAGAAGAAATCTGCGAGCTGGAACTGGAACTGCGCGAAGGCGAGCCGGCTGCCCTGCTGGAACTGGCCGCCGAACTGGCCGCGACCCTGGCCCTGATGCCGTGTGACATCAGCAAGGCCGAGCGTGGTTATCGTTTGTACGACGCCAACAGCTATTCGTTGAGCCTGCCGGCGCCGCAAATCACTGCCGAAACGCCGCTGGATGATGCGTTCGCAGCGCTGAGCTGGCATTTGCTGAGCAGCAGCCAGCGCCTGGCTGAGCAGTATCGTTTCAACGGCCACTGGCGGTTGTTGCTGGACTGGGTCGAGAACCTGGCGGAATTGCGCGCATTGCTCAGTAGCCTGGGTCAAGCCGCGCCGCGTCAGTCGACCCACGATCTGCGCGTGGCACTGGATGCCTTGCTTGAAGACTGGCGTCCACTGGTGCAAGCCGGTATCGACGACGAAGACGTGCGCAAAGCCGCGCCGGAGCAGTTCCTCGAAGAACTGGAAGACCCGCGTTGGGGCGTTTTCTCGCTGAACACTTCGCGTTGGTTGCTGGCTCGCACCTGGGCGGCTGATCGTAACGTGCGTGGCAATCGCCAGGGCGCTGCGCAATTGGGTAGCTGGTTGCCGCGTTTGCTGGGTGAAGAAGCGACGTCCCTGCAATTGCAGCGTTATCAGCAACAGCCGGAAGATCTGGCCGAGCAACTGCCGCGCATCGAGCGCATTCAGGCCTGGCTGCACCATGCCCGTGGCGTGCTGGACATCCCGGAAATGGATCGCTTGTACGGTGAGCTGAAACTGTTGGCGCAACTGGCTAACGAACCGATCACCGATGAATCGCTGGATGCGCGTAAGCAGCAGGCGATTGCGGTTTATCAGAATCGTGCCTGGAAAATGCTGCTGCGTATGTAAGATCGCCTTCGCGGGCAAGCCTCGCTCCTACAGGATTTACGCAACCCCCTGTAGGAGCGAGGCTTGCCCGCGAAGAGGCCCAAACATTCACCACAAAATCTCAGACCGGCAAACTCGTCGTCGACTTGATTTCCGACAACGCCACAATCGAATTCACTTCCTGAATCCCCGGCACCATCGACAGCTTCTCAAAGAAAAACCGCTCATACGCCTCGATGTCCGCCGTGACAATCCGCAGCAAGAAATCCACCGACCCCATCAACACATAACACTCCAGCACTTCGGGAAAGCCGCGAATCGCCTCGGTGAACTCGGTGAAGTTCGAGCGCCCGTGCGCGTTGAGTTTGATCTCGGCGAAGATCTGCGTGTTAAGCCCGATCTTCTTCCGGTCAAGCAACGTCACCTGACCGCGAATGATCCCCTCCTCCTTCATCCGCTGAATACGCCGCCAGCACGGCGACTGCGAAAGCCCCACCTGTTCGGCGATCTGCGCACTGGAGAGCGAAGCGTCCTCTTGCAGCAACGCCAGAATCTTGCGGTCGTAGCCATCCAGCTCGTTTTGCATAAATAAACCCGTGATTGATAGCCAGCCGAATCAAACCATTCGAAAACCAGGCAATAAGCCCAATCATAGATAAGAAATGCCCCGTGCCGAATGTAAAAATTCCTCCATTGATTTGGAGACCGACGATGCCGCACCTGGAAGCTGTGAACACCTCACCCATCCGCGCCGATGTCTGGAACGCCGGCAACGCTCACTGCCGCGTTCATTACCAACTGCTGGCCGAAGCCGAGCCAGACCTGCTGTGCCGGGCGCTCAACTTTTTCGCTTTACAGTTTCTGACGCCGCAATGGGTCAATGCGCAGCGGATGGACGATTTGATGTCGATCGACATCGTCATGGACGGACTGAGCTGGCATCGAGCCGAAGTGATTGCGGAAAAATTACGTAACCTGATCAGCGTGTGTTCGGTGGAGCTGCAAGCGGCTGATTCCATGCGGGAAGCGCCGGCTCAAGCGGCAGGCTGAAAAACCTCGACACGGCTTCGTCGGGTAGTGGCCCAACGGTCGGTGGGTCCGCGACTATCCTTTGCGAACTGTTGTTCATGAGGAGCCCGCATGTCCGTTCAACTTGCCATTCAGGACCGCTGGCTGGATCTCAATGATTTGCTGCGTGAGCTGGTCGCCCAGGGCTTCATCAGCCAGGACTCGGCCGAACACGCGCTCAATGCCCGTCGCCGGCATGCCGCCAATGGCCAGATGCATCCCCTGGAATTCATCGCCAGCCAACACCTGGACGACCTCAGCCGTCCCGGTAAACATCTCGATCTGGAAAGCCTGACCCTGTGGCTGTCGCAACAGGCCGGTCAGCCTTACCTGCGTATCGATCCACTGAAAATCAACGTTGCGGCGATTACGCCGCTGATGTCCTACGCCTTCGCCCAGCGCCACAAGATTCTGGCGGTGTCCGTCGACCGCGACGCAGTGACCGTGGCCAGCGCCCAGCCATACGTCAACGGTTGGGAAGCTGACCTGACCCACGTGTTGAAGCTACCCATCAAACGCGTCGTGGCCAACCCGGTGGACATCCAGCGCTTCAGCGTCGAGTTTTTCCGCCTGGCCAAATCGGTCAGCGGTGCGACCAATGCCGATCAGCAAACCAATACGCTGGGCAACTTCGAACAACTGCTCAACCTAGGCGCCAGCGATCAGGAACCGGACGCCAACGACGCGCACATCGTCAATATCGTCGACTGGCTGTTCCAGTACGCTTTCCAGCAGCGCGCCAGTGATATCCACATCGAACCCCGGCGCGAGCAAGGCACGGTGCGTTTTCGCATCGACGGCGTGCTGCACAATGTCTATCAATTCCCGCCGCAGGTGACCATGGCCATCGTCAGCCGCCTGAAAAGCCTCGGGCGGATGAACGTCGCGGAAAAGCGCAAACCCCAGGACGGCCGGGTGAAAACCAAGACCCCGGACGGCGGCGAAGTCGAGCTGCGGCTGTCGACTTTGCCGACAGCGTTCGGCGAAAAAATGGTCATGCGGATCTTCGACCCGGAGGTGCTGCTCAAGGATTTCGATCAGCTGGGATTCTCCGCCGAAGACCTGCGCCGCTGGCAGGACATGACGAGCCAGCCCAATGGCATCATTCTGGTGACCGGGCCCACGGGTTCGGGGAAAACCACCACGCTTTACACCACGCTCAAGAAACTGGCGACACCTGAGATCAACCTCTGCACCATCGAGGACCCGATAGAAATGGTCGAGCCGGCGTTCAACCAGATGCAGGTCCAGCACAACATCGACCTGACCTTCGCCGCCGGTGTCCGCGCGCTGATGCGACAGGATCCGGACATCATCATGATCGGCGAGATCCGCGACCTCGAAACCGCGGAAATGGCGATCCAGGCCGCGCTCACTGGCCACTTGGTACTTTCGACCTTGCACACCAACGATGCGCCCAGCGCCATCAGCCGCCTGCTCGAACTCGGCGTGCCGCATTACCTGATCAAAGCCACGGTGCTAGGCGTCATGGCTCAACGACTGGTGCGCACGTTGTGCCCGCACTGCAAGGCACCGCTGACATTGGGTGAAGAAGACTGGCAAACCCTGACCAAACCCTGGCAAGCGCCTCTACCAACCAACGCCCAGCGCGCTATCGGCTGTCTGGAATGCCGCGACACCGGCTATCGCGGCCGCGCCGGGGTGTACGAAATCATGCAGTTGACTGACGGTGTCAAAGCGCTGATCAATCCCGACACCGATTTGCTGGCGGTGCGGCGTCAGGCGTTCAAGGAAGGCATGCGCAGTTTGCGGCTGTCGGGGGCGCAGAAAGTGGCGGCCGGTTTGACGACCATTGAGGAAGTGTTGCGGGTGACGCCGCAGAGTGAACAAAAGTAGGCGCGGCCATCACGGAACTGGATTGGGGAAACGGCGATCAAAGCCCGTAGTTAACCAGTGGAGTCACCCATTATGCGTCTCAAACTTGCTGTCGCTACCATCGCCTTGTTGTCCCTTCCTGTTGGTTCGGCGATGGCCGATAGCTTTTGGCGTAACGTCATTTCTTCCGGTGCGACCACCGGCTCGACTTACCTGACCTTCAAGGATCACAAGCTGATCGTGGCCGCGCAGGACGATGCCGGCAGCTTCGTCGCCAGTGACGGCGGCATCCGCGGTCCATACCTGGAGGCTGCGATGCAGAAAGTCCGTGCCGACAATCCGGGCCTGCAGGCGACGGATATGGAACTGGCGAACGCGATCCTGGCGAAGAATGCCGTTGCTTCGGAATAAGCTTCTCAGCTGAATGAAAATGCCGCTCACATGAGCGGCATTTTTTTGCCCGACACAAACCCCTGTAGGAGCGAGCGGGCGGCGATCCGACTTGCCCGCGAAAGCGATATAACATTCAACATTTACGTCAACTGACATATCGCCTTCGCGGGCAAGTCGGATCGCCGCCCGCTCGCTCCTTGTATGTTGACCCTGATTCCAACGAGAGAGGTTACGCTTAAGGATTCATACAACAGCAAGTGCGTTTCTGGGGGAGGCCGATCGCTCCTGAAGGCAGGATTTGCTCCTGACCTTGTCTGTAGAGAGGCCCCCCCGCCTCATTGCCCACCACGAAGAGTATCGAGAAGCCGACAAGTCGGACTTCGCATTACAAGGTTGCAGTGGCATGAAGTTCGAGGTCGGGGGAACCAGGAGCAATCTTACCGAAAATCAGGGAAGTGAAAACCATGAATACTCATGTCGGCATAGACATTGGTGCCCGCACGTCTGCTATGGGATGGCGGCAGAACGGTAAAACATCAGGCCAGTGGGACATTCAGCACACCCCCAAGGGGCGTAAGGCTGCCGTGACCAAGATGTTGGGCCTCAAACCGCTGAGCGTGGTCATGGAGGCCACCGGCATTTACTACCTGGACCTGGCGATAGAGTTGCATGCCGCCGGCTTACCGGTCTCGGTGATCAACCCCAAAAGCTTCCATAACTTTGCCAAGCTGATGCTGCAAAACAGCAAAACTGACCAGATTGATGCTCAGTTGCTGGCCGAGTATGGCGAACGCATGGCGCCAAGACTGTGGGTGCCACCTACCGCAGATCAACTGATGCTGCGTGCGATTGGGCGCCATATCAACCGGCTGATTGGCCATCGGACCCGAGCCAAGAACGAGTTGCACGCACTACAAGCGACGCAAACGAGCGTTGAGCTGCTGATCGAGGATGAAAAAGATGCGATTGCAGCGCTAGACACACGGATTGATCGTTTGAAGAAGGCTGCACGCGAGGCCATCGCCAAATGCCCGGATCTGAGTTTGCAGTTTCGCTGCATGATGGCTGCACCCGGCGTGGGAGAGGCCTCGGCCATCGCAGCACTGGCTGAGTTGACGACACTTCCTGTGACGCTTAAATCGGCGCAGGTAAGCCGTTATGCAGGACTCGATGTAAGGCTGACCCAGTCAGGCACCAGCGTGAACCGGCCAGGGCGAATGTCCAAATGCGGCAACGCGTATTTACGGGCAGCGATGTTCATGCCGGCAATGACGGCAATTCGCTGTGATGAGAATGTGAAAGCCTTTTACGAGGCGCTGGTAGCCCGCGGCAAGAAGAAAATGCAGGCCATCGGAGCAGTGATGCGTAAATACCTGACCGGGTTATGGGCATGCATGCGTTCTGGAGAAGAATTTAATACGGCCAAGCTTTTTAGCGAAAAACATCTCGCGAAAGCTTGACCGTGAACAGAGTATCTACAGGGTACGGGGCTATTAGCGGTAATCGTCGACAGGGACGCACGCACAAAACAGATTACGGTCGCCGTACACGTTGTCCACCCGATTCACCACCGGCCAATACTTGTGCGCCTTGGTGTGCGCATCCGGCGTCACCGCTTGCTCGATGCTGTAAGGCCGCTCCCAAACCCCGGTGATATCGGCCAAGGTGTGCGGCGCGCGCTTCAGCGGATTGTCCTCGGCTGGCCAGTTACCGTTCTGCACCTCGGTGATTTCCGCGCGAATGCTCAGCATCGCCCCGATAAACCGGTCAAGTTCGGCCTTTGACTCACTCTCGGTCGGCTCGACCATCAGCGTTCCCGGCACCGGAAACGACATAGTCGGCGCATGGAAACCGTAATCCATCAGACGCTTGGCCACGTCCTCTTCGCTGATCCCGGTCAGCGCCTTCAGTGGCCGCAAATCCAGGATACATTCGTGGGCCACACGCTCGTTGCGCCCGGTGTAGAGCACCGGAAATGCCCCGGACAAATGCTGCGCCAGGTAATTCGCGGCGAGGATCGCCACCTCACTGGCATCCGCTAATTGCGGCCCCATCATCGCGATGTACATCCAGCTGATCGGCAAAATACTCGCACTGCCCCAAGGTGCCGCGCTGACCGCGCCGTTCTGTGGCAGCGGTCCTTCGATCGGCACCACCGGGTGATTGGCAACGAATGGCGCCAGGTGCGCGCGCACACCAATCGGCCCCATGCCCGGCCCGCCGCCGCCATGGGGAATGCAGAAGGTCTTGTGCAGGTTCATATGGGACACGTCGGCGCCAATGTCCGCCGGCCGCGCCAATCCAACCTGAGCGTTGAGGTTGGCGCCATCCATGTACACCTGGCCGCCGTGGCTGTGGATAACTTCACAGATTTCGCTGATGCCTTCCTCGTACACGCCGTGGGTCGAGGGATATGTCGCCATCAGGCAGGCGAGCTTGTCGCCCGCCTCCGCGGCCTTGCTTTTGAGGTCATCCAGATCGACGTTACCCGCCTCGTCGCACTCGACGATCACCACGCGCATCCCGGCCATCTGCGCCGACGCCGGGTTGGTGCCGTGGGCCGAGGACGGAATCAGGCAGATGTCGCGCGCTCCTTGATGACGACTCTCGTGGTATTTGCGGATCGCCAGCAGCCCGGCGTACTCGCCTTGGGCGCCGGAGTTGGGTTGCATACAGATCGCGTCGAAACCGGTAATCGCGCAGAGCCAGCGCTCCAGCTCTTCGATCATCAGCGAATAACCCACCGCCTGCTCTTTCGGCGCAAACGGGTGCAGGTTGGCGAACTGCGGCCAGGTGATGGGGATCATCTCGCTGGTGGCATTGAGTTTCATGGTGCAGGACCCCAGCGGGATCATCGACTGATTGAGCGCCAGGTCCTTGTTCTCCAACTGTTTGAGGTAGCGCAGCATCTCGGTTTCACTGTGATGAGCGCTGAACACCGGATGACGCAAATAAGGCGAGGTGCGCAGCAGACCTGCGGGAATACCGGAAGCAAGGACTTCAGCATCCAGTTCGTCGACGTTCAGCCCATGATCGGCACCGAGGAATACATCAAACAGTTTCGCTACCGTGGTTTCGTCAGAGGTTTCGTCGAGGCTCAATCCCAACTGTCCGCGCCCGAGAATGCGCAGATTGATCTGTGCGGCCTGGGCACTTTCGATGATTGCCGTCTGTGTGCCACCGACCTCCAGCGTCAGCGTGTCGAAAAAGTGTGTGTTGAGGCGGGTGATGCCGTGACGCTCAAGGCCGGCGGCAAGGATGCAGGTCAGCCGATGGACGCGCTGGGCAATCTGCTTCAACCCTTCCGGCCCGTGGTAGACCGCATAAAAACTGGCAATGTTGGCCAGCAGCACCTGGGCGGTGCAGATGTTCGAGTTGGCCTTCTCCCGACGGATATGCTGCTCGCGGGTTTGCAGGGCCATGCGCAAGGCGACATTGCCGCGAGCATCTTTCGAGACGCCGATGATCCGCCCGGGAATCGCCCGTTTGTACTCATCGCGGCTGGCAAAGAACGCCGCGTGCGGTCCGCCGTATCCCATCGGCACGCCAAAACGCTGGGAGGAGCCAAACACCACGTCGGCGCCCAACTCCCCCGGAGGGGTCAGCAACAGCAGGCTCAGCAGATCCGTCGCGACACAGGCCAGCGCCTGCTGGGCATGCAGATGATCGATCAATGGACGCAGATCGCGGATCTCGCCATGGGTGTCGGGGTATTGCAGCAACGCGCCAAACACCTGGTGCTGTTTCAAGTTATCCACAGCGTCGATGATCAGCTCGAAACCGAACCCTTCGGCTCGGGTCTGCACCACGGAGATGGTTTGCGGATGGCAGTTCTCATCGACGAAAAACAGATTACTACTGGATTTGGCGACCCGCTTGGCCAGCGCCATGGCTTCCGCCGCCGCCGTCGCTTCATCGAGCAGCGAAGCGTTGGCCAGTTCGAGGCCCGTGAGGTCGATGGTCAATTGCTGGAAATTCAGCAGCGCTTCGAGCCGGCCTTGGGCGATCTCCGGTTGATAAGGCGTGTAGGCGGTGTACCAACCAGGATTTTCCAGCACGTTACGCACAATGACGGTCGGCGTGAGGGTGCCGTGGTAGCCCATGCCGATCAGGCTGGTCCAGACCTGGTTCTGCTCGGCGTACCCGCGCAGTTTGGCCAGCGCGGCCTCTTCGTCGAGGGCGGGCGGCAAATCGAGCGGCCGGTTCAGGCGGATTCCCGGTGGCACCGTCTGCTCGATCAGCTCGACCCGGCTGCCGAGGCCGAGGCTGTCGAGCATCGCCTGTTGCTCGGCGGCATCGGGCCCGAGGTGGCGGCGAAGGAAGGCATTGGGGTCGCGTAACTGGCTCAAGGACGGCAACTGGGACATGACGGGCTCTCTCTTGACTGGCGCTCAACGTCGATGCAACACGGTCAAACCAGCATAGCAGCCGCTGCCGACAGCGAACCCTGTAGGAGCGAGGCTTGCCCGCGAAGGCTGAGTGCCAGTCGATAGCTGAGTGGCTGACGCACCGCCTTCGCGGGCAAGCCTCGCTCCTACAGGGATTATCGTCAGGCGAAAAAAAGCCCCGACAAGTCGGGGCTTCGGGAATGACGCTGAAGGCTTACTCGCCGATGGCGGCCTTGTAGCCGGCTGCATCGAGCAGCTTGTCGAGATCGCCAGCGTTGCTTGGCTTGAGCTTGAAGATCCAGGCACCGTATGGGTCGGAGTTGAGCAATTCCGGATTAGCGCTCAGTTCCTCGTTGATCGCGATCACTTCACCGGATACCGGGGAGTAGATGTCGGATGCGGCTTTAACCGATTCAACGACACCGGCTTGATCTTCGGCAGCGAAGACTTTTCCGACTTCGGTCAGCTCAACGAACACCACATCGCCCAAGGCTTCCTGAGCGTGATCGCTGATGCCCACGGTGACGGTGCCATCGGCTTCGAGACGGGCCCATTCGTGACTTTCGGCAAAACGCAGGTCGGCAGGAATATCGCTCATGTTCTGTGTCCTCAAGAGAATTGTCAGCGGTCGTTGCCCGCCAAAAAGGTTAGATCAAGGTTTTGCCATGGCGTACGAAGGTCGGTTTGACCACTCGGACCGGGTACCACTTGCCACGGATTTCCACTTCTGCGCGGTCGGCAGTTGCCATCGGCACGCGCGCCAGTGCTATCGATTTGCTAAGCGTAGGAGAGAAACTACCACTGGTGATCTCCCCTTCGCCAACATTGGCGATGCGGACCACTTGATGAGCGCGCAAAACCCCACGCTCCTCAAGGACCAGCCCGACCAGTTTGTGCTGCACGCCACCCGCCCGTTCGGCTTCAAGAGCGCTGCGACCGATGAACTGGCGAGTGGCCGGTTCCCACGCAATGCTCCAGGCCATGTTGGAGGCCAGTGGTGAAACGTCTTGATGAATGTCCTGACCGTAGAGGTTCATGCCGGCTTCGACCCGCAGAGTATCGCGCGCCCCGAGGCCGATCGGCGAGATGCCCGCGCCCACCAGATCGTTGAAAAATCCCGGGGCTTGATTGGCGGGCAGAACGATTTCCAGGCCATCTTCGCCGGTGTAACCCGTGCGCGCGATGAACCAGTCACCATCGGCCTGGCCTTCGAAGGGCTTGAGCATCTGAATCAGGTTGCCGCGGGACTGGGTCACCAGTTCGGAGATTTTGTGCCGGGCCTGAGGCCCTTGAATGGCCAGCATCGCCAACTCGGAGCGCTCGTTGAGCCGCACCTTGAAACCATCGAGATGGGCCTGCATCCAGGCGAGGTCCTGGTTGCGGGTGGAGGCGTTGACCACCAGCCGATAACCGTCCTCGAGACGGTAGACGATCATGTCGTCGACGATGCCGCCGCGCTCGTTGAGCATGGTGCTGTACAAGGCACGGCCAGGGCTGTGCAGACGTTCGACGTCATTGGCCAGCAAATGCTGGAGCCAGGCCTTGGCCTGACGGCCGCTGACATCGATCACGGTCATGTGGGATACATCGAAAACCCCGCAATCGCGACGCACCTGATGGTGTTCCTCGACCTGCGAGCCGTAATGCAAAGGCATATCCCAACCGCCAAAATCGACCATCTTCGCGCCGAGGGCGAGATGAAGGTCATACAGAGGCGTACGCTGTCCCATGGGTTTCTCCTTCCGGGCGTGGCGAAGGTGCGGGCAGGTGCTGCACGGGGTGAAAGCCTTGAAATATATGGCTTTCAGCCGATTTCAGCTACCTGATCTGTAGGACAGACCGCACCGAATGCCGCGCATTGTAGCCTCAAGGTGTAGGACTGGCACCTAGGTGTTTCGATGCGCCGAACGTCGAATCAATCCGATGACCGGTAACAGTCCGACCAAAACCAGGGTCAGGGCCGGCAACGAGGCCCTCGCCCACTCCCCTTCGCTGGTCATCTCGAAGATCCGAACTGCCAGCGTGTCCCAGCCAAACGGGCGCATCAGCAGGGTCGCGGGCATTTCCTTGAGCACATCGACGAACACCAGCAACCCAGCGCTCAACGTTCCCGGGAGCAATAACGGCAGATACACTTTGAAAAACAGTCGTGGCCCACTGACGCCAAGGCTACGTGCTGCTTCGGGCAAAGATGGCCGTATTCGCGCCAGACTGCTTTCCAGCGGCCCATACGCCACCGCGATGAAACGCACCAGATAGGCCAGCAATAACGCCGACAGACTGCCCAGCAGCAATGGCTTGCCGGCGCCACCCAACCAACCCGATAACGGAACCACCAGTTCGCGGTCCAGGTAACTGAACGCCAGCATGATCGACACCGCCAGTACCGAACCCGGTAAGGCGTAGCCGAGATTGGCCAGACTGACGCCGGAGCGGATTGCTCGGGTCGGCGCCAGGCGTCGAGCAAACGCCAGCACCAAAGCAACACTGACGGTGATCAGCGCCGCCATGCCGCCCAGGTACAAGGTATGAACGATCAGGCCCGCGTAACGCTCATCCAAATCGAAGCGCCCGCGCTGCCAGAACCACACCATCAGTTGCAGCATCGGAATGACGAAGGCACACGCGAACACCAGACCGCACCAACTCATGGCCGCCAGCGCTTTGAAACCGCGCAGGTGATACAGCGCCTTGACCCGAGGTCGTTCGTTGCTCGCCCGGTTGGCCCCGCGAGCACGACGCTCGCCGTACAGCACGACCATCACCACCAGCAGCAAAAGGCTGGCCAGTTGCGCGGCAGTGGAAAGGCTGAAGAATCCGTACCAGGTCTTGTAGATGGCGGTCGTGAACGTGTCGAAGTTGAACACCGACACCGCGCCGAAATCCGCCAGGGTTTCCATCAGCGCAAGCGCCACGCCAGCACCGATGGCCGGGCGCGCCATGGGCAACGCGACTCGCCAGAACGCCTGCCACGGGGATTGCCCCAAGACTCGCGCCGCTTCCATCAAGCCTTTGCCTTGAGCCAGGAACGCGGTTCGCGCCAACAGGTAAACGTAGGGATAGAAGACCAGCACCAGGACCAGAATCACCCCGCCGGTGGATCGCACCCGCGGCAACCTCAAGCCCGTGCCAAACCATTCGCGCAACAGGGTTTGCACGGGGCCGGCGAAATCCAACAGGCCGACGAAAACGAATGCCAGCACATAAGCCGGTATCGCAAAAGGCAGCATCAGCGCCCAGTCCAGCCAACGCCGACCGGGGAACTCGCAGAGGCTGGTCAGCCAGGCGAGGCTGACGCCCAAGACCGTCACGCCGATACCGACGCCAAGTACCAGGGTCAGGGTGTTGCCCAGCAGGCGCGGCATCTGGGTGTCCCAGAGGTGGGACCAGATTTGATGATCGATGGTTTGCCAGGAGAAAAACAGGACGCTCAGGGGCAGCAGGACCAGCGCGGCGATGGCGAAGACCAGGGGATACCAGCGGCGTTGGGCGGGGTGGGCCAAGGAAGTTCTCTAGAAAATGTTGGGCGGCGCAAGATAATCCCTGCGCCCCTCTGTGGCGAGGGGGCTCGCCCCCGTTGGGCTGCGAAGCAGCCCCAAACCATTCAATCAAATTGAATCAGCTATTAATGCACTGACCGATTTTACGACTGCTTCGCAGCCGAACGGGGGTAAACCCCCTCGCCACAGGTAACCCCCTTCACAACAGGGAAGCACTCTCGCGAGTGTGGTGTCAGTTCCAGCCAGCCCGGTCCATCATCCGAATCGCTTCAGCCTGACGCTTGCCGGCAATTTCCACAGGCAACGTATCAGCGACAAACTTGCCCCAGCTCGCCACTTCTGCGGAAGGCTGAACCGCAGGGTTAGCCGGGAATTCCTGGTTCACGTCAGCAAAGATCTTCTGCGCTTCAGGTGTGGTCATCCATTCCACCAAGGCTTTGGCCGCTTCCGGGTGCGGGGCGTGTTTGGTCAGGCCGATGCCCGACAGGTTCACGTGCACGCCACGGTCGCCCTGGTTTGGCCAGAACAGCTTTACCGCCAGATCAGGCTTCTGCTTGTGCAGACGACCGTAGTAATAGGTGTTGACGATGCCGACGTCGCATTGGCCAGCGTTGATGGCCTCCAACACCGCGATGTCATCCGAGAACACGTCGGTGGACAGGTTACTTACCCAACCCTTGAGAATTTTCTCGGTTTTGTCAGCGCCGTGGACTTCGATCATGGTGGCGGTCAGGGACTGGTTGTAGACCTTCTTCGCCGAGCGCAGGCACAGGCGGCCTTCCCAATTTTTGTCGGCCAGACCTTCGTAAGTGGTCAGCTCGCCCGGCTTCACCCGCTCAGTGGAGTAAGCGATTGTCCGCGCCCGCAGGCTCAAACCGGTCCAGGCATGGGCGGAAGAGCGATATTGCAGCGGGATATTGGCGTCGATCACCTTGGAGGTGAACGGTTGCAGGATGCCCATTTGCTCGGCCTGCCAGAGGTTGCCGGCATCGACGGTCAGCAGCAGGTCGGCGGTGGCGTTCTCGCCCTCGGCCTTGATCCGCTGCATCAGCGGCGCTTCCTTGTCGGTGATGAACTTCACCTGTACACCGGTTTTCGCGGTGTAAGCGTCGAAGACCGGCTTGATCAGCTCGTCGATCCGCGAGGAGTAAACCACCACTTCATCGGCGGCCTGGGCAGCGGTGCTGCCAATCAGGGTCAGGGCGAGTGCGGTCAGTAGACGCTTCGGTATCAACATGGGAGCGATCTCTCGGTTGAAAAATTGAAGCCAAATGATATGGACTCACATTTAGCTTCTCAATCGAACAGTTTGCGGAGGCGTTACCAGATGTTGCACCGTTGGAATTTGCGGTGAATGTTCTTGCCCCATCGCGAGCAGGCTCGCTCCCACAGGGATCTCCAGTGTTCACAAATAATGTGTGATGAACTGAACCCTTGTGGGAGCGAGCCTGCTCGCGATGAGGCCATCAGCCACAACGAAGATCTCAGGCCTTGGCCAGTGCCGGCAAATCCCCGATCAAACCCAGCGCTTCGCGCACGAACAACGCTTTGGCTTCAGGCATCTGGTCGACCATCTTCAACCCGGCATTACGCAACCAGCGCACCGGCAATGGATCAGCCTGGAACAGGCGCTCGAAACCCTCCATCGCCGCCATCAATGCCAGGTTGTGAGGCATGCGTCGACGCTCGTAGCGACTGAGCACTTTCACATCCGCCAAACGCTCGCCACGCGTGGTCGCTTGCAGCAGCACTTCGGCCAGCACGGCGGCATCGAGGAAACCGAGGTTCACGCCCTGCCCGGCCAATGGGTGAATGGTGTGCGCCGCGTCGCCGATCAGCGCCAGGCCTTCCGCCACATATCGCTTGGCATGACGCTGACGCAGCGGTACGCACAGACGCGGGTCGGCGCTGAGCACTGTGCCGAGTCGGCCTTCAAAGGCGCGTTCCAATTCGAGACAGAACTCTGCGTCACCCAGCGCCATCAGCCGTTCGGCTTCGCTCGGTGTGGTCGACCAGACGATCGAACACCAATCCTGCTGACCGTCTCGCTCCAATGGCAGAAACGCCAGCGGACCGTTGTCGGTAAAACGCTGCCAGGCCGTCATTTGATGGGGTTTTGCGCTGCGCACGCTGGTGACGATCGCGTGGTGCAGATAATCCCACTCGCGCGTGGCCACGCCGGTCAGCCGCCGCACTGCGGAGTTGGCGCCATCCGCCGCAATCACCAGCGGCGCACGCAAGGTGCGGCCATCAGCCAGAGTCAGCAGCCAGTCATCGCCGGAGCGGCGCATCTGCTCCAGGCGCGCATTGGCCATCATCCCGAGGTCGCAGTCATGCAAACGATCGAGCAAGGCATCCTGAACCACGCGGTTCTCGACGATATGCCCGAGCACCTCGGCATGCACACTGGTCGCCGAAAAATGAATTTGCCCGGTGCCGCTGCCGTCCCAGACGTGCATGTCGGTATACGGGCTGCTGCGCCGGCTGGCGATACCGTCCCAGACACCGAGGCGATCGAGAATCCTATGGCTGGCCGTCGACAAGGCGCTCACTCGCGGTTCGAACGGCGATTGCTCGTCGAAGGGCTTAACGCTCATCGGGCTACCGTCCAGCAGCAGGACTTCCAGCCCGCTGTCCTGCAACGCCAGCGCCAGGGTGCTACCGACCATTCCGGCCCCGACAATCAGCAGATCTGCGCGCATTTCCATGCTTTAAGCCTGTCTCGCTTGCGGCTTGAGCCGCACGTAAAGGGTTTTTCCGACCCGCGCCACCAGGTGGCCGGCGCCGTCATGAATATCGACCTGCAATTGCGGCAGGTACTTTTCGCCATCCGCCGTCTGCCGGCGGATCTCGTCGAGCAAGGTCTCGTCGATGCTGAAACGGGCGAACACCGGGCCTTTGCCCGGCGCGATGAAATCGATGTCGGCGGCTTTGTCCCAGACAATGTACCGGTGACCGAGGTTTTCCAGCAGCATCAGCATGAAAAACGGATCGACCATCGAATACAGACTGCCGCCAAACTGGGTGCCGACGTAATTGCGGTTGTACCAGCTCAGGTCCATGGACACTTGAATGTCCCGGAAGTCATCGCTGATGTGCCGCACCCGAACCCCGGCACCCAGGTACGGCGGGTAGAAGCTCATGAACCAACGCATCAACCGCGCCTTGCCGAACTTGCCAACCAGCCACTTAAGCATCAGGACGCGTACCCAGGCCCATGGCTTGCCGGGCAAACCAGCGCTTGGCCGGCGGCAGCAGATCAAGGCCGAGCAGGCCGATGTTACGGCCCAACGAAACCAGTGGCTGCGTGCTGCCGAACAAACGGGTCACCTGATCGGAGAAGCCCACGGTCAGGTTCTGATCCATGCGCTGACGCTCGCGATAGGCCTGCAAGGTCGCGAAGTCGCCGGGGGATGTTTCGCTCGCCAGCAGGGCATCGGCCAGAGCCTGAGCATCACGCAGCGACAAGTTGAAACCCTGACCGGCAATCGGGTGCAAGCTGTGGGCGGCGTTGCCGAGGATCGCCAGATGCGGACGCACCTGCTCTTCGGCTTCGATCAGCGTCAACGGGTAAAGATGCCGTGCGCCCACCTGCTTCAGGGTGCCAAGGCGATAACCGAACACGCCCTGCAATTCGCTGAGGAAGCTCTTTTCATCGAGGGCCGCCAGTCGTTGCGCGTCCATCCCCAATCGGGTCCAGACCAGGGCGCAGCGGTTTTCCGGCAGCGGCAGCAACGCCATCGGGCCATCGTCGGTGAAACGCTCGAAAGCCATGCCGTTGTGCGCTTCGCTTGGCGTGATGTTGGCGATCAGTGCGCTCTGGTTGTACGGACGCTTCTTGATGCCGATCCCCAGTTGCTCGCGCAGGCCCGAACGGCCGCCATCAGCAAGCACCGCAAGGTCGCATTCCAGCGTGGTTTCATCGTTGAGGATCAGGCGATAGCCATCGGTCAGCGGCTCCATGCGCGTGACTTCCGCCGGGCAACGCCAGGTGATCACGTCCTTGTCCAGACCTTGCCAGAGGCATTGGCCGAGCCAGGCGTTTTCCACCACATAACCCAGCGCCGGAACGCCCTCTTCCATCGCTGACAATCGCGCGGTGGAGAAACGACCACGGTCGGAGACATGAATCTGCTTGATCGGCTCGGCGCGGCGGGAGATTTCCTGCCACACGCCCAACCGTTGATAAATCTGCTTGGCACCGTAGGACAACGCCGAAGAACGGGCGTCGTAGCTCGGTTGATAGGTGTGGCCCGGCGCGAATGGCTCGATCAGCACGATCTTCCAGCCACGGGCCTTGGCCCCGGCCTGCAACGCCAATGCGAGACTGGCGCCAACCAGACCGCCACCGATGATTGCCAGATTGACTCGACTCATGCGGCTTGCGTCCGCGCGGCGGCCATCAGGGCCTCGATCTCGGCGACCGTTTTCGGTACGCCCTGGGTCAGGATTTCACAGCCGTTTTTGGTGACCACCACGTCGTCCTCGATGCGCACGCCAATGCCGCGCCATTTCTTCGCTACGTTCTGGTTGTCCGGGGCAATGTAGATGCCCGGTTCCACGGTCAGCGCCATGCCGACTTCCAGCACACGCCACTCGCCGCCAACCTTGTATTCGCCGACGTCATGCACATCCATGCCTAGCCAATGGCCGGCGCGGTGCATGTAAAACGCCTTATAGGCTTCGCTGGCGATCAACTCGTCGACGTCGCCCTGCAACAAGCCCAACGTCACCAGACCGGTGGTAATCACCCGGACCGTGGCTTCGTGCGCCTGATTCCAGTGTTTGTTCGGGGCGATTTCGGCGAATGCGGCTTCTTGCGACGCCAGCACCAACTCGTAAATCGCTTTCTGCTCCGCTGAATACTTGCCGTTGACCGGCCAGGTGCGGGTGATGTCGCTGGCGTAGCAGTCGATCTCGCAACCGGCGTCGATCAACACCAGGTCGCCATCCTTGAGCACCGCGTCATTCTGCTGGTAATGCAGGATGCAGCTGTTGCGCCCGGCGGCGACGATCGAGCCGTAAGCCGGCATCTTCGCCCCGCCCTTGCGGAACTCGTAATCGAGTTCGGCTTCGAGGCTGAACTCGTGCAGCCCGGCCCGGCTGGCCTGCATCGCACGGATATGCGCCTGGGCGGAAATCCGTGCGGCTTCGCGCATCACCTTCACTTCTGCTGCCGATTTATACAGGCGCATGTCGTGCAGTAGATGATCCAGGGCAACGTATTCGTTCGGCGGCTGGGCGCCGAGGTGTGCTTTAGAGCGGATCACGTTGATCCACTCCATCAGGTGCCGGTCGAATTCCGGGTTGCTGCCCATGGCCGAATACACCCGGTCGCGCCCTTCGATCAGGCCCGGCAGGATGTCGTCGATGTCGGTGATGGGAAACGCATCGTCGGCGCCGAAATCGCGGATCGCGCCTTCCTGGCCGGCGCGCAGGCCGTCCCACAGCTCTCGCTCGGCGTTGCGTTCACGGCAGAACAGAATGTATTCGCCATGTTCGCGACCGGGCATCAGCACGATGACGGCCTGAGGCTCGGGGAAGCCGCTGAGGTACTGGAAGTCGCTGTCCTGACGGTAAACGTGCTCGACGTCACGGTTGCGAATGGCCACCGCGGCGGCGGGCAGGATGGCGATGCTGTTGGGTTCCATCTGCGCCATCAGGGCCTTGCGGCGACGGCTGTATTCCGATTTCGGGATATGAATCATGGGCAGATGGCTTTCCCTGGCTCGCGATTAATGCAACGACGGCTTGGCCGCAGCCGGCGCATCTGCTTTTTTGGTTTCGGAGAACAGCAGCAGCGGTGCGACCCGCAGGTATTCCATGACTTCCATGTAGTCGCTTTCGCCATCTTCGGACTCTTCCAGGGCGTCTTGCACCTGAGAAATGGCGGCCAGATCTTGCAACACTTCGGTGGCTTCGGTGCTCAGCATGCTGCTGTCACGGCAGTTCAGGCCGAAACCACTGAGGAAGCCCTGGCACCATTCGCCCAATGCAGCGGCGCGGTCGGCCAATGGTGCGTCATCGGTCGGCAGCAGCAGAACAACAGTCACGTCGTCGCCAGTGAGCTCGCCCTTGACCATTTCCTGCAAGCCGATCAGGGCGTTGCGGACATTATCCTGTGGCTCGGTTTCGAGCAGCTCGGCGGCATCAATCAGCCAACCTTCGGCATCGAAGCCGGCACCGGCGCAACTGCGGCCGAGCAGCAGGCCATGCAGTTCGGCAGGCGAGACGTTATGACCGCTGGAAGTCAGCAGTGTGGCGAAGGCTTGGTACGGGGAATTCTGAATGGGCATGGGCAGCTAGGCGCCAGACGGCGCTATGTCTAGAATGAAGGCCTTGTATCCTACATCGACAGACTCGCCAAGACTATTAAAGGCTGTCCGCCAGCTACCCCGTCAGACACAGTGGACAATATGGAAGACACCGACCTGCAAGCGCTGATGGCCAGACTCGAACTGCTAATTGATCGGGTCGAGCAACTTAAGATTCAAAACGGACTCCTATTAGCTCAGGAAAAAACCTGGCGCGAGGAACGCGCTCACCTCATTGAAAAGAACGAAATCGCCCGGCGTAAGGTCGAATCAATGATTTCGCGCCTCAAGGCCCTGGAGCAAGACTCATGAGTTCAAGCAATAGCGTTACCGTGCAGATCCTCGATAAAGAGTATTCGATCATTTGCCCCCAGGAAGAGCGCAGCAACCTGGTGAGCGCCGCCCGTTACCTGGACGGGAAGATGCGTGAAATCCGCAGCAGCGGCAAAGTCATCGGTGCCGACCGCATTGCCGTGATGGCCGCGCTGAACATTACGCACGATCTTCTGCACAAGGAAGAACGCCCGGATGTACAGGCCAGCGGCTCGACCCGTGAGCAGGTTCGCGACCTGCTGGATCGCGTCGATCTGGTGCTCGCCACCGATCCGGACGTCACCAAGGGCTGAAACACGAAACCGCTTGGGGTATACTCGCAACACTCCCTGGGGTGCTTGCCAGTTGACCACGTCCCTGAGCCGATTCGCACTACCCTGGAGGCTGCACGTTGGGCTGGTGTGCATGTCCGCTAGACGGAAAGCCTTAAAGCCTACTGCATCTTCCACCTTGAACTTTCGGGTTCAAGGGCTAAGTCAGCAGCGGTTCATCCGGGGAGCCTGATTCCAGTCCGATGCCGGTTTAAATACCGGCATCGGCTTTTTTACGGGTACGCTTTATGTATCCGTCCTGTCGAAGCCTGAATCCATGACCGAACCTGCGCTGCTGCCCCGCCCGCAACTTCGACGCATGCTGCGCAAGGCCCGCCGCGCACTGACATCCAGTCAGCAGCGCCAGGCTGCTCGCGGGCTGTACAAGCAATTGGCCCAGCAACCGCTGTTCCGCCGCGCAAAACACATCTCTCTTTATCTGCCCACCGACGGTGAAATCGATCCGCGTGTTGTGCTGCGTGCCGCTCAACGTCGGGGCAAGGCGACTTATCTACCGGTGCTCAGTGCCTGGCCGCGAACCAAAATGGTGTTCCAGCGGATTCGTCCCGGTGACAAGCTGAAACCCAACCGCTTTCGTATTCTCGAACCCCGGCACAATCTTGCCCGGCAACGCAAAGTCTGGGCGCTCGATCTGGTGCTGTTGCCTTTGGTGGGATTTGACGATGTCGGCGGACGCCTGGGCATGGGCGGTGGTTTCTATGATCGAAGCCTGGCGTACCTGGCACGACGTAAAAACTGGCGCAAGCCGACGCTATTGGGGCTGGCCCATGAATGTCAGAAGGTCGAACGATTGGCTCAAGCGAGCTGGGATGTGCCGTTACAGGGAACGGTGACAGACAAGGCGTGGTATTTCGCAGGCTAGACGCCGCAGGAATCAGCGGCGTCCCAAGACAGGTTCAGCGTTTGAACGCCGACGGCTGCTGTTGCTGTTGCTGTTGCTGTTGCTGCGCGATTTCGATCGGAGCGTCGGTCTTGTTGTTCCACAGGCTTTGGGCATAGCCAGTGGTCACGACGCCGAGGCCGAACAAAATAACCAAAATCCATAGTAAATCCGGTTTGCGTTTCATCGATTGCCCCCCAAAGGCACATCAACACGATGACAGCAGCGGTTTCCGTTGTAGGTGTAGGCCGTGCAGCAGCGTCAAGCTTAGAAGGCCGGCATTCTGCGACAACGTGAACCGACACGCAAACGCTGGCGTCAACCGACCGTCGGTTTGTCATAAAATTGCCCGACAACTTGCCCACTCACCTCGCAAGGAGCAAAAACCATGGCCTATTGGCTGATGAAATCCGAGCCCGACGAGCTCTCGATCAAGGGCCTGGAGACGCTTGGCAAAGCGCGCTGGGACGGAGTTCGCAACTACCAGGCGCGTAATTTTCTGCGGGCCATGGCCGTTGGCGACGAGTTTTTCTTCTATCACTCCAGCTGCCCCGAACCGGGAATTGCCGGGATCGGAAAGATTGTCGAAGCCGCGTATCCGGACCCGACGGCGCTGGAACCGGAGAGCGTTTACTTCGACCCGAAATCTTCATCCGAGAAAAACGCCTGGAGCGCGATCGATGTCGCTCACGTCAAGACGTTTCCCAAGGTGCTGAAGCTGGATTATCTGAAACAGCAGACAGCGTTGGCCGAGATGCCGCTGGTGCAGAAAGGCTCGCGACTGTCGGTGATGCCTGTTACTGCAGAGCAGTGGGCTGCGGTGATTGCATTACGGGCTTGAGCACTGCAGAGACTGAAAGAATGCTATCGCGAGCAGGCTCGCTCCCGCAGTGATCTGCAGTGAACACATGATTGTGCCTCACCACAAATCCTGTGGGAGCGAGCTTGCTCCGGGCGGCGTTCCGACGATGGGGCCAGCCCGGGCAGCGAGAGACTTACTGAATGATGAGGTTGTTGAACAACAAATCCTCAACCACCGGCTTACCGGTCTCGTCATTCATCACTTGCTGGGTCTGTTTCAGCGCTTCCTGACGAAGCTTTTCCTTGGCTTCAACGTTACTCATCGCTTCGGTTGTCTGCTGAGCAAACAACGCCACCAGCTGATTACGGATCAATGGCTCGTTGGCCTTTACCGCTTTGGTCGCCTCGTCACCGGTCACCCGCAGTGCCACATCGGCCTTGTAGACCTTGAGCTTCGGCGTACCGTCCAGCCCGTAGTTGCCGACGAATGGCGGGCTCAGGGTGATGTAATTGACCTTCGGAGCTTCACCTTCTTTGGCTTCTTCGGCCATCGCTGCCACGGGCAGAGACAGGGCCAGCAACAACATGATCCACGCTTTCACAATTCGCTCCTTATCCGGTTTGCGGCCTAGCATAACGACCCGCCGCTCAAGCACAAGCTTATGGCTGGCTATCAGGGTCGGGCATGCTCGTTGACCCATCGACTCACACACCTACACTTATCGGCCATCACTCCCAAAGGAATAGCCCTGATGAAAGCCGTGCTGTGCAAAGCCTTCGGCCCTGCCGAATCGCTGGTGCTGGAAGACGTCGCCAGTCCTGTCGCGAAGAAGAATGAAATCCTGCTGGACGTGCATGCCGCCGGGGTGAATTTCCCGGACACGCTGATCATCGAGGGCAAATACCAGTTCAAACCGCCCTTCCCGTTTTCCCCGGGCGGTGAAGCGGCCGGTGTGGTCAGCGCGGTGGGCGAAAACGTCAGCCACCTCAAGGTCGGTGACCGGGTCATGGCCCTGACCGGCTGGGGCAGTTTCGCCGAACAGGTCGCCGTGCCGGGCTACAACGTGCTGCCGATCCCGCCTTCGATGGATTTCAACACCGCCGCCGCTTTCAGCATGACCTACGGCACATCGATGCACGCCCTCAAGCAACGGGGCAACCTGCAACCGGGTGAAACCTTGCTGGTGCTGGGCGCCTCTGGCGGTGTCGGCCTGGCCGCCGTGGAAATCGGTAAAGCCATGGGCGCCCGCGTGATCGCCGCCGCCAGCAGCGCCGAGAAACTTGCGGTGGCCAAGGCTGCCGGCGCCGATGAGCTGATCAACTACAGCGAAACCAGCCTCAAGGACGAAATCAAACGCCTGACCGACGGCCAAGGCGCTGATGTGATCTACGACCCGGTCGGCGGTGACCTGTTCGACCAGGCCATCCGCGCCATTGCCTGGAATGGTCGGCTTCTGGTGGTGGGTTTCGCCAGTGGACGCATTCCTGAGCTGCCGGTAAACCTGGCGCTGCTCAAGGGTGCGGCAGTGGTTGGCGTGTTCTGGGGTTCGTTTGCCCAACGGCAGCCGCAGGACAACGCCGCGAACTTCCAGCAATTGTTTGGCTGGTTTGCCGAGGGCAAGTTGAAGCCGTTGGTATCGCAGGTGTATTCGCTGAGCTATGCGGCGCAGGCGATCAATGATCTTGGCCAGCGCAAGGCGGTCGGAAAAGTGGTGGTTCAGGTTCGCTGAGCCTGAAAAAAGCGGTCTGGATTATCCAGGCCGCTTTTTTATTGTCGGAGGCTAAAGCAACTTCCGGATATCTTCCGGCAGCAAGCTCATGTATTTGCGAACCGGGCTGTTCCGGCACTCCCGAACGATTTTCGGCACGCATTTGTTCAGCTTGGCAATCAATGCCAGGCGCTCCTCATTCTGTAGCTGAGTCGTATAAATCACGTTCGACAAATAGGCACGCGTGTAATCAAGCACTGCTGAATCAACCCACGCGTACTCCGGAAAATTGACCAATGCCTCATTGATGTCACGGCACCTCAACTGCTTGAGCCACTGGTTAGTGTGAATGGGCGTGTCCAAATCCAGCCTGAACACCATTGGGGCGGTTACTTCCTGCTCGGCAGGTGTATCGCCTTCGACCGCCCACGGCTTGAAGCGCCACTGCGTGATCGCCTTCCTGGCCGCTTCAGCCAGATCGGGATGGTTGCTTTGCAAAATGCTCAATTTGTTGACCGAGCCATCGGCATACACCGTGAATCTGATCCTGACTTCACCCGTGATCCCGGCTCTGAACAGCTCTCTCGGGTAAATCGGCTTCGGATTGTTTTCAGGGATCAAAAACACCTCCCCAGCCCAAACACCCGCAGCCCCAACTAACAACAGCAAAAACCCCAGCCACCGCATAACCCCTCCCCTTCACCACTGAAATGCCAATCCCGGCACCAGCACAAAGGTTAGGGCTCGCTGACCCGAAACAGAACGCCGCGACTTCCTGTTCGGTCGCAGGACATTTCCCAAAGCCCCGTCCTACCCAAGACCGAAATGCGTCATCAACGGCCGCTCGGGACGTTTCCCACAACGTCCTTCACTTATACCTGTGCGACATGTTCATAAAGGAACACACGATCCCCCACATTTCCTCTGTTTGGTCGATGCGAACCAGTGCTATTTTCGGTAACGAAACTGTAACATTCGCATCCGCAGTCAAAACAAGAAATCTGGAGCTCTTGAATGTTTGCTTTCTTTCGTCCTGCCGCACATCAGGCTCCATTGCCTGAAGAAAAAATCGATGACACGTACAAGCGCCTTCGTTGGCAGATCTTCGCCGGTATTTTCATTGGCTACGCGGGTTACTACCTGCTGCGCAAAAACTTCTCCCTGGCCATGCCCTACCTGATCGAAGAGGGCTATACCCGCGGCGAGCTGGGCCTGGCGTTGTCGGCGATTGCCATCGCCTACGGTTTGTCCAAGTTCCTGATGGGCATTGTGTCCGACCGCTCCAACCCGCGCTTCTTTCTGCCATTCGGCCTGCTGGTATCGGCCGGCGTGATGTTCATTTTCGGATTTGCGCCTTGGGCGACGTCCAGCGTGACCATCATGTTCATCCTGCTGTTTATCAATGGCTGGGCTCAGGGCATGGGTTGGCCGCCAAGTGGACGGACCATGGTCCACTGGTGGTCGCAAAAGGAACGCGGCGGCGTAGTGTCCCTGTGGAACGTCGCGCATAACGTCGGCGGTGGCCTGATCGGCCCGCTGTTCCTCCTGGGCATGGGCTTGTTCAATGACTGGCACGCGGCGTTCTATGTGCCGGCGGCCGTTGCCATGGCGGTGGCGGTGTTTGCCTTCGTCACCATGCGCGACACACCGCAATCGGTTGGCCTGCCGCCGATCGAGAAATACAAGAACGACTACCCGGAAGGCTACGACGCCAGTCACGAAGAAGAATTCAGCGCCAAGGAAATCTTCGTCAAATACGTGCTGCGCAACAAAATGCTCTGGTACATCGCAATGGCCAACGTCTTTGTCTACCTGCTGCGCTACGGCGTGCTGGACTGGGCACCGACCTACCTCAAGGAAGCCAAAGGCTTCAGCGTGGACAAAACGTCGTGGGCGTATTTCCTCTACGAGTGGGCAGGTATTCCCGGGACACTGTTGTGCGGCTGGATGTCGGACAAGATCTTCCGTGGCAACCGCGGCCTGACCGGCATGGTGTTCATGGCGTTGGTGACCGTGGCGACGCTGGTCTATTGGCTCAACCCGGCCGGCAACCCGACTGTCGACATGATCGCGCTGATCTCGATTGGTTTCCTGATCTACGGTCCGGTGATGCTGATTGGCCTGCAAGCGCTGGAACTGGCACCGAAAAAAGCCGCCGGTACGGCAGCGGGTTTCACGGGTCTGTTCGGGTATCTGGGTGGTTCGGTCGCGGCCAGTGCAGCGATGGGCTACACCGTGGACCACTTTGGCTGGGACGGCGGTTTTGTACTACTGATCGGCGCGTGCCTGCTGGCGATGGCCTTCCTGGCACCGACGCTGTGGCACAAGCAAGTCGCCAGTCAAAGCCGCGAAGCGATCGCCTGATCGGCTTTTGATTTGCAGCGCTTGAGTCGCGCCTCCAGATTCCGGTCTGGCATGGCGTGACTGCGCAGGGCGTTAGCGGTCTGCTCGACATAATCGCGAGTGGTGCCGTAACGCCCGCAAGCGTTTTCGAACACGTGGCTCAGCACATGATCCGGCAAGTTGCCGGCATAGCTGGGCAGGTGTCGCTCCAAAACAAATCCCAATGCCTGAACCTGGCTGCCGTCTTCGAGACGGCAGTTGAGCCAGTGTGGGCGATAGGACGGGAACGGCATTTCGCGCTGCCAAAGCGCATAAAGGGATGCTTCCAATTGTTCTTCGGGCAAACGATAAGCGAAGCCGCTGCACGAGCCGCCGCGATCCAGACCAAAGACCAAACCAGGAACTTCCGGTGTACCGCGATGTTCGTGGGACCACAGGTACAAGCCGCGATGGTAGCCATGCACTCGACCGCGCACTCGCTCCACCGCCGCGCATTCAGGGCGCCAGATCAGCGAGCCGTAGGCGAACAGCCAGACCGGCCCGCCCTTGTGGCGCGCCATGGTCGACTGCATCGAGCTGAGCAATTGTTCGTGCGTAAGCTGCGGCCCCAGATCGAGCCGCGGAGGGTAAGCCAGATTCAAAAATGAAGATTCAATGGCGCTCATGGCGAATAGCGTTCAGCTCCCCGCGAGTGAAGAATTACTTAATAGAACGCACCGCTGTAACAATAAGGCACATATGTTTTAAGGCAATTTAAGTGCCATGGCACAGTTCTTAAATAATCGCCTCGTTGAGATATAACCTACCGGCATTTATATCAATGTATAAATACCGATCGGCTATATGGAGAGTTATAACGATCAAGTCCGAGGATCAAGATCGCGGATCAAGATCGCGGATCAAGATCGCGGCTCAAGAGCGTGGATCAAGATCGAGGCGCGTACGCAAACACATCCGCGCGCATCTGATGAGCATCCATCCCGGCTTCAACCAAAGCATCCAGCGTGCCGTAGACCATGGCCGGAGAGCCACTGGCATACACATGCAAGGATTTCAGATCAGGGAAATCTTCACACACCGCCTCATGCAGCATCCCGCAGCGCCCCTGCCAGCCGCACTGGTCGCTGACGACTTTATGCAGGAACAGATTGGGCAACTTCAGCCATTCATCCCAATGTTCGATTTCATAAAAGTCTTCTGGCCGGCGCACGCCCCAATACAGATGCACCGGGTGCTTGAAGCCCGCGGCCCGGCAATGTTCGATCAGGCTGTGGATCTGACCCATGCCGGTGCCAGCGGCGATCAGCACCAGCGGACCGTCAGGCAATTCCGCCAGATGGGTATCGCCGAACGGCATCTCGACCCGCACCAGCGGGTTGCGTTGCAGTTGTTCGATCAGGTTCTGCGCACTGCTTTCGCGCGCCAGCACATGGATTTCCAGGTCTCGCCCGGCATGGGGTGCCGAGGCCAGGGAGAAGGCGGATTTCTCGCCGTTCTCACGCTCGACCATCAAATACTGGCCAGCGTGATAGCGCGGCGGCTTGCCGGCCGGCGCTCGCAGATGTACGCGAAAGGTATCGCCGCCGACATCCCTGCACTCAATGACCTGACACGACAAGCTGCGCACCGGTAATTCTCCCAGCGCGAGCACGCCATCCCACAGCACGATGCAGTCTTCCAGCGGCTCTGCTATGCAAGTGTAGAACTCGCCATGGTCGCGCACACCGCCTTCCTGTTCGACCCGCCCTTCCACCAGCAGTGCGGCGCACACGTGGCAATTACCGTTGCGGCAGCTTTGCGGGCATTCATAGCCCAGGCGCCGCGCGCCATCGAGAATCCGCTCGCCGGGCAGAATCTGTAGCACTGCTCCGGAGGGCTGCAAAGTTACACGCATCAATCTATTCCTAACTGATTCCAGATGGCATCGATCCGCTGGGTTACGGCGTCGTCCTTGACGATCACCCGGCCCCACTCGCGAGTGGTTTCGCCCGGCCACTTATGCGTGGCATCGAGCCCCATCTTCGAGCCCAGACCGGAGACCGGCGAGGCGAAGTCGAGGTAGTCGATCGGCGTGTTGTCGATCATCACCGTGTCGCGCTTGGGGTCCATGCGCGTGGTGATGGCCCAGATCACGTCGTTCCAGTCCCGCGCATTGATGTCGTCGTCAGTGACGATAACGAACTTGGTGTACATAAACTGTCGCAAAAACGACCAGACACCGAGCATTACCCGCTTGGCGTGGCCCGGATACGACTTCTTCATGGTCACGATGGCCATGCGGTACGAGCAACCTTCCGGCGGCAGGTAGAAGTCGGTGATTTCCGGGAACTGCTTCTGCAGGATCGGCACGAACACTTCGTTCAACGCCACGCCGAGAATCGCCGGCTCATCCGGTGGACGGCCGGTGTAGGTGCTGTGGTAGATCGGTTTGATCCGGTGGGTGATGCGCTCGACGGTGAACACCGGGAAGCTGTCGACTTCGTTGTAGTAACCGGTGTGGTCGCCGTACGGGCCTTCGTCGGCCATCTCGCCCGGATGGATTACGCCTTCGAGGATGATCTCGGCGGTGGCCGGCACTTGCAGGTCGTTGCCGCGGCATTTCACCAGTTCGGTACGGTTGCCCCGCAGCAGACCGGCGAAGGCGTATTCGGAGAGGCTGTCCGGTACCGGCGTCACGGCGCCGAGGATGGTCGCCGGGTCAGCGCCCAATGCCACGGAGACCGGGAATGGCTGGCCGGGATGCTTCTCGCACCACTCACGGTAATCCAGCGCGCCGCCACGGTGGCTCAGCCAGCGCATGATGACTTTGTTGCGGCCAATGACTTGCTGGCGGTAGATACCGAGGTTCTGGCGGTCCTTGTTCGGACCTTTGGTGACCGTCAGGCCCCAAGTGATCAGCGGGCCGACGTCACCGGGCCAGCAGGTCTGCACCGGCAGCATCGCCAGGTCGACGTCGTCGCCTTCGATGACCACTTCCTGGCACACCGCGTCCTTGACGACTTTGGGCGCCATCGCAATGATCTTGCGGAAGATCGGCAGCTTGGACCACGCGTCCTTCAGGCCCTTCGGTGGCTCAGGCTCTTTGAGGAAGGCCAGCAGCTTGCCGATCTCGCGCAGTTCGCTGACCGCTTCGGCGCCCATGCCCATGGCGACCCGCTCGGGGGTGCCGAACAGGTTGCCGAGCACCGGAATGTCGTAGCCGGTCGGGTTTTCGAACAACAGCGCCGGGCCTTTTGCCCGCAGCGTGCGATCACAGACTTCGGTCATCTCCAGCACTGGAGAGACGGGGATCTGGATGCGTTTCAACTCTCCGCGCTGCTCAAGCTGCTGCACGAAATCCCGAAGATCCTTGAATTTCATTGACGATGGCACCCCTAAAATAGGCGTACATCCTACCTGCTCTGCCGTCCGCTGGCAGCTTATCGCTGCTTACTTGGCCGCATTTGCGTTGCCGTTGCCCAGTGGTGTCCGAGCTTGCAACCGCTTGAACAGCGGCTCCAGCACCGGCGCGATGAAGCGCGCACCGACCTCCGACAGGTGATTGTCGTCGGTGTACAGCGAATGACCGTCGAGCTCGGCGCGGCAAAGACCCGCTTGATCACACAACAACGGCGCCGGATCGACCACGGTAACGCCCGGGTTGGCAGCCGCTATTTGCGCGAACAGTTGGCTGATGAATGCTTGACGCTTGAAGTGCTCCGCCACTGCCTGCCCGACGCCCTCGGTCGGACGATGCAACATGGCCAGGCGGCTGAGGCGGTAAGGCGGGCTGAACGGCTGCAGCGGCGCTTCCTTGATCAGCCAGACACGATGCCCTCCACTGCGCAGTTGCCGGACTGTCGCCTGTAATCCTTCGGCCAGTTGCTGCTCGGCACTGGCCCGGTCGTAACGACCACGGGAATCTCTCAGAACATGCCCGAGATCGCCTTTCGCGTCGCCGTAGAGATACAGGCTCCAGCGCGCGACCAGCACCACGTCGCTCACTGATTGCGGCTTTAAGGCCTGCTCGACCCGGCGATTGAAACGGGCACACCGTTGATCGTGCTCAAGCCCTTCAACCGGGATACAACCCGTGGAACTGGCGAGAATCACGCTGGCGCCATGCTTTTGCGCCCCGTCATCGAACACCGGAATCAGCGCGGTGGCGTGACTGTCGCCCCAGACCAGCACCCGCGAGGACAGCGCTGACGTCCCGTAATGACAGAAAAGCTTGTCGTCAGGGGTGTTGTCGTCGGCCAGGCACCGCATCAGTTCCGGTCGCCATTCCTTCGCTTTGGCGTACTGCAACGCTTCATCGGACAGGCGCGAAGGCAAGCCGTCGGTCCAGCGCAACGCTTGACCGGCCAGGCCCAACACCAGCACACCGACGCCCGCCGCCAGCAGAATCTGCCGACGCCCCGCCAACAGCCGTCGCTCACGGAACGGCGTCTCGACGAAACGCCACGACGAGTAACCCAGCACCAGGCTAAGCAATATCAATCCGGCAACATCAAACGGACCGGGCTCGTCGACACTGGCGTAGCTGGAGAACACGAACACCGGCCAATGCCACAGGTACCAGGAATAGGAAATCAGCCCGAGGCCGACCAGCACCCGACTGGCCAGCAGCCCACCGACCAGGGTCTGCCGATGGCCGTTGGCCCAGATCAACGCAACCACGCCAAGGGTCGGCAGCAACGCCGCTATACCAGGGAATGGCGTGCTTCTGTCGTAGCCCACTACCGCCAGCAGAATCAGCCCGAACCCGGTCAGGCTGACCACTTGAGCCCCGACGGTTGTCAGGCGCCATTGGCTTCTGGGCGCAACGGCCAGCATGGCGCCGGCCAATAACTCCCAGGCACGCATCGGCAACAGGAAAAACGCTTTTTCGGGGTGATGCGCCACAGCCCAGACACTGAGCCCGAAGGACACCATCAACACGGCGAACAGCGCCAGGCGCCAATGCTTAAGGCGACTCGACAACAGCGTCAGCAACAGCGGGAAGACAATATAGAACTGCTCTTCAACCGCCAGAGACCACGTATGCAGCAACGGCTTGAGATCGGAAGCGACGTCGAAGTAGCCGTCCTGACGCATGAACAGGATGTTGGAAACGAACATCACCTGGTAGCGCACCGAACGCCCCAGCTCTTCATAATCCTTGGGGGCCAGCAGAAACCAGCCCACCGCCAGCACGGCAATGATCATCGCAAACAGCGCAGGGAGGATTCGTCGGGCACGACGGGCCCAGAAGTCGACAAAGCTGAAGCGCCCGGCCTGACGCTGGTTCCAGATGATAGAGGTGATCAGATAGCCGGAAATCACGAAGAAGACGTCGACACCGACGAATCCGCCGGTAAACCCTGGGGCACCAAAATGGAACAACACCACGGCAATCACGGCGATTGCGCGTAAGCCGTCGATATCCCTTCGATAAGCAAGCGTGCTCATAAACAGTAAGGCCAGTCAGTTGATTGTTTTTACGATCATTTTTTGTTTTCTAACTGACCGGAGTTAATCACAAGCCTCCCTTTTTTCGAGATCGAGTAGGAGGCGGATTTACATCCGCCGTCCTCTCACACCACCGTACGTACGGTTCCGTATACGGCGGTTCCTGCCTACTGCCAAACAACGTCAGCGAGCTTGGTTCCGTTGATGTGTCGCCTGCGGTATCTAAGCGCCCAGACCGGCCCTCGGAGCTTCCGGCTCCTACCTCCCGATGGTCTCGACCCCCGCTACGCGGAGTTTCTGCTTTACGCTCCAACAGAGATCACACCCGACTATCCACTCATGGCAGGTTCAGCCCTTCATCGTTCCGGTTTCGAGCGACTACTACGGCCTCTGCTGACTTCTGTCGCCCATCCCGTCATCTCGCGACGCCGGTAGCACATGGCAGGCTAAACAGATCTCCCAGGGTAATTCGCGCGACCTTCCTGCTTATGCCTGTCGGATCTACGTCACAGCGTTGCGTGCAAGTATTGGGCTTTGGCAATTTTGGCTACCTTACCCCGCTGCACCGCCTAATCCGCTTCCTGTTCGTCAGGCCAGCATTTTGCCTCGGGCTTCCTTCAGATTCGCAGTCACCCGCGACACCCTTGCCTCTGGCTAACACTTCCCCTTGCCGGGTGTGTAGAGGACTTTCACCTCCAAGTCACCAGCGTGGCCACCACAGCCAAGCTGGTTGCGCTTCGCGCAACGCGCCATGCCTGGCGCACCAAAAAAAATGGCGCCCCGAAGGACGCCATTTTTAGCGGTTAAAAAACCGTCTTACTTGCGCTTCATCGACAAGAAGAACTCGTCGTTGGTCTTGGTCGTTTTCAGCTTGTCGACCAGGAACTCGATGGCAGCGATTTCGTCCATCGGGTGCAGCAGCTTGCGCAGGATCCACATGCGCTGCAACTCGTCGTCGGCGGTCAGCAACTCTTCGCGGCGGGTACCGGATCGGTTGATGTTGATGGCCGGGAAGACGCGTTTTTCAGCGATACGACGGTCCAGAGGCAGTTCCATGTTGCCGGTGCCTTTGAATTCTTCGTAGATCACTTCGTCCATCTTCGAGCCGGTTTCAACCAGCGCGGTGGCGATGATGGTCAGCGAACCGCCTTCTTCGATGTTCCGTGCGGCGCCGAAGAAACGTTTCGGTTTCTCCAGGGCGTGGGCATCGACACCACCAGTGAGCACTTTGCCGGAGCTCGGGATCACGGTGTTGTAGGCGCGAGCCAGACGGGTGATGGAGTCGAGCAGGATCACCACGTCTTTCTTGTGTTCGACCAGGCGCTTGGCCTTCTCGATCACCATTTCGGCAACCTGCACGTGGCGGGTTGGCGGCTCGTCGAACGTCGAGGCAACCACTTCGCCGCGCACGGTGCGCTGCATTTCGGTTACTTCTTCCGGACGCTCATCGATCAGCAATACGATCAGATGAACTTCAGGGTTGTTACGAGCGATGTTCGCCGCGATGTTCTGCAGCATGATCGTTTTACCGGCTTTCGGCGGTGCAACGATCAGACCGCGCTGGCCTTTGCCGATCGGGGCGCACAGGTCGATGACACGACCGGTCAAGTCTTCGGTGGAACCGTTGCCGGCTTCCATCTTCATGCGCACGGTCGGGAACAGCGGGGTCAGGTTCTCGAAGAGAATCTTGTTTTTCGCGTTCTCAGGACGATCATAGTTGATCGTGTCGACCTTGAGCAGCGCGAAATAACGCTCGCCTTCCTTCGGAGGGCGGATCTTGCCAACGATGGTGTCACCGGTGCGCAAGTTGAAACGACGGATCTGGCTCGGCGAGACGTAGATATCGTCTGGGCCGGCAAGATAGGACGCGTCAGCGGAGCGCAGGAAGCCGAAGCCGTCCTGGAGAATCTCCAGCACGCCATCACCGGAGATTTCCTCGCCGCTTTTAGCGTGCTTTTTGAGCAGGGAGAAAATCACGTCCTGCTTGCGCGAACGGGCCATATTTTCTATGCCCATCTGTTCGGCCAATTCGAGCAGTTCGGTAATCGGCTTTTGCTTGAGTTCAGTCAGATTCATATAGGAATGACGTAATCATTTATGGAGGGGGGGAAATTAAGCTTTTGGCTTAATGAGGCCGCGCCGCAGAGAAGGCGACAGGATCGCGTACTTATTCGAAAAGGAGTGCGTCGGCGACGGCTAGCAGGGGGCAATGGAGAAACCAGTGCGGGGCCGAATGTACCACCTGAGTTTCGGAGCGTCTAGCCCTCAATAACGAAAAGGCCCCGCAATATGCGGGGCCTTTTCATGACGCTTTATAACAACGCTTAGATGTTGGCGTCGAGGAAGGCAGCCAGTTGCGACTTCGACAGTGCGCCGACCTTGGTCGCTTCAACGGTGCCGTTCTTGAACAGCATCAGAGTCGGGATACCACGCACGCCATGCTTGGCCGGGGTTTCCTGGTTCTCGTCGATGTTCAGCTTGGCAATGGTCAGCTTGCCTTTGTAGGTTTCAGCAATTTCGTCCAGAACAGGAGCGATCATTTTGCAAGGGCCGCACCATTCAGCCCAGTAGTCGACCAGTACAGCGCCTTCGGCCTTGAGGACGTCGACGTCGAAGCTAGCGTCGGTGACGTGTTTGATAAGATCGCTGCTCATGGAAGTCTCCAGGTTGTAAGCAAAAAAACGTGGCCCATCATAGCCGCCCTTCCCCCGTTCAGGAAGGTGCAGTTGATTGAGTCTCGCTATGGTGCCGCATGAGTTTGGGTATAGCTCAAGTCATGAGGTGGCGGGAGCGACGAAGGCAATTCCAGTACGCAGGGCTGCATTGCGCACATGTTCCTGCATGGCCTTCTGCGCCGCGCCGGACGAGCGCCTGGCCAGTGCGCGGAGGATTTTGCGGTGCTCCTGCCAGGTTTCCATGGCCCGTTCGGCTCGGATGAACGGTAGCTTCTGACTCTCCAGAAAAATGTCGGCGCTGGCCGTGAGGATGCTCAGCATCGCCTGATTGCCGCTGGCCAGCAGAATGCGTCGGTGAAAATCGAAATCAAGTCGCGCCGCCGCTTCGAAGTCGCCGGCCTTCAATTCGTTACGCATGGCGGCAACGTTGTCTTCCAGCGTATCGAGTTCCTGAGTGCTCAGGGTCACCGCGGCCAAACCGGCGGCAAAGCCTTCCAGGGCATAGCGCAACTGGAAAATATCCAACGGCGACGCCAGGGCCGCGAATGGCCAACTCAGCGCCGCATCGCCTCGCGGCAAATCGACCGGTGACTGCACGAACACGCCCTTGCCCGGCTGGATGCTGATCACGCCCAGCGCACTCAACGACGATAACGCCTCACGTAGCGACGCCCGACTGACCCCCAATTGCACCGCCAGATCCCGCTGCGAGGGCAAAGCATCGCCCGGCGCGAAACCCTGTTCGGTGATCAGTTTCCGGATGGCTTGCAGCGCCACTTCAGGTACGGCTCGGGAAATCGAATTCATGGTTTTTCAGGCGAACCAGGACAATGAGCGGCTAGTTGTAAAGCTATTCGCAGCGCCCGGCAAGTCGTGCCCCATGGGAGTTCGGCAGGTTTCATGGATGCGCTATGAGGGTGCGAAAAAACCCACCACTGTTCAGACCAGTAAGACCGAACGAATCCAGCAAAACCGTGGCCTGGGGCACCCAAAACCGCTTCTTGGCATGGCCCATGCTCTGTCGATCCGCAGAAATCACTTCTCGCCGATCCGGAGATTTGCCATGACCCTGCGTTACAGCGCCCTGCTCACCGCCCTGTTTGCCAGCCTGATGCTGGGCCAGGCACCCGCTCACGCCGACGGTCTGGAGGATGTGGTCAAACGCGGCGTCCTCAAGGTGGCCGTGCCTCAGGACTTTCCGCCGTTCGGCTCGGTCGGCCCCGACATGAAACCTCGCGGCCTCGATATCGACACCGCCAAACTGCTGGCCGATCAACTCAAGGTCAAACTCGAACTGACCCCGGTCAACAGCACCAACCGCATCCCGTTCCTGACCACCGGCAAGGTCGATCTGGTGATCTCCAGCCTCGGCAAGAACCCCGAGCGCGAGAAAGTCATCGATTTCTCCAGCGCCTATGCGCCGTTCTACCTCGCCGTATTCGGTCCACCAGACGCCGACATCAAAGGCCTGGACGACCTCAAGGGCAAAACCGTCAGCGTTACCCGAGGCGCCATCGAAGACATCGAACTGACCAAAGTCGCTCCCGAAGGCGTGACCATCAAGCGCTTTGAAGACAACAACTCGACCATCGCCGCTTACCTCGCCGGGCAAGTCGACCTGATCGCCAGCGGCAATGTGGTGATGGTGGCGATCAGCGAGAAAAACCCGAAACGCGTGCCTGCGCTGAAAGTGAAGCTCAAGGACTCGCCGGTCTATGTCGGCGTGAACAAGAACGAGCCGGCGTTGCTGGGCAAGGTCAATCAGATCCTCGCCACCGCCAAGACCGACGGCGCGCTGGAGAAAAACTCCCGGACCTGGCTGAAAGAGCCGTTGCCGGCCGATCTCTGATCGTCGCTCGGGAGACTTGATATGGCCTATCAGTTCGACTTTCTGCCGGTGGTGCAAAACACCGACCTGCTGCTGCGCGGCGCGCTGTTCACCCTTGAGTTGACGGCCATCGGCGCAGTGCTCGGCGTGGGTCTGGGCATTGTCGGAGCGTTGGTGCGGGCGTGGAATATCCGCCCGTTCTCGACGATCTTCGGGGTCTACGTCGAGTTGATCCGCAACACGCCGTTTCTGGTGCAGCTGTTTTTCATCTTCTTCGGCTTGCCGTCGCTGGGCGTGCAGATCTCAGAATGGCAGGCAGCGGTGCTGGCGATGGTAATCAACCTCGGGGCTTACTCGACCGAGATCATCCGCGCCGGCATTCAGGCGATCCCCCGGGGACAGCTGGAAGCCGCTGCTGCCTTGGCGATGAGCCGATTCGAAGCGTTCCGCCACGTGATCCTGCTGCCGGCGTTAGGCAAAGTCTGGCCGGCCCTGAGCAGCCAGATCATCATCGTCATGCTCGGCTCGGCGGTCTGCTCGCAGATCGCAACCGAGGAGTTGAGCTTCGCCGCCAACTTCATTCAATCACGCAACTTCCGCGCCTTTGAAACCTATGCCCTGACCACGCTGCTGTACCTGTGCATGGCGCTGTTGATCCGCCAGTTGCTGAACTGGATCGGCCGTCGCTACCTATCGAGGAGCAGCCAATGAGCGATTTCACGTTCTGGGACGTCGTGCGCAACCTGCTCACTGGCCTGCAATGGACTCTGGCGCTGTCGCTGGTGGCGTTTATCGGCGGCGGACTGATCGGCTTGCTGATCATGGTCATGCGCATCTCGAAACCCCCCCTGCCGCACAACGTTGCCCGCACCTACATCGAGCTGTTCCAGGGCACGCCGCTGTTAATGCAGTTGTTTTTGGTGTTTTTCGGCGTGGCGCTGGCCGGCGTGGAGATTTCGCCGTGGATGGCGGCGGCGCTGGCCCTGACGCTGTTCACCAGCGCCTACTTGGCGGAAATCTGGCGTGGCTGCGTCGAATCGATCCCCAATGGCCAGTGGGAAGCCTCGTCGAGCCTGGCGCTCAATCCGCTTGAGCAACTGCGCTACGTGATTCTGCCGCAAGCGCTGCGGATTGCTGTGGCGCCGACCGTGGGCTTCTCGGTGCAAGTGGTCAAAGGCACCGCCGTGACCTCGATCATCGGCTTCACCGAACTGACCAAGACCGGCGGCATGCTCGCCAACGCGACCTTCGAACCCTTCATGGTCTACGGCCTCGTGGCCCTCGGTTACTTCCTGCTTTGCTACCCCTTGTCCCTCAGTGCGCGCTACCTGGAAAGGAGACTGCATGCCTCTGCTTAGAATTTCCGCCCTGCATAAATACTACGGCGACCACCATGTGCTCAAAGGCATCGACCTGAGCGTCGAGGAAGGCCAGGTGGTGGCGATCATCGGCCGTAGCGGCTCGGGCAAATCGACCTTGCTGCGCACGCTCAATGGCCTGGAATCGATCAACGACGGCGTGATCGAAGTCGATGGCGAATACCTAGACGCCGCCCGCGCCGATCTGCGCAGCTTGCGGCAGAAAGTCGGGATGGTGTTTCAGCAGTTCAACCTGTTCCCGCACCTGACCGTGGGCGAAAACGTGATGCTCGCGCCGCAAGTGGTGCAAAAAGTACCCAAGGCCAAGGCTGTCGAGCTGGCGCGGGAGATGCTGGAACGGGTCGGGTTGGGCGAGAAGTTTGATGCCTTCCCGGATCGCCTGTCGGGTGGGCAGCAACAGCGCGTGGCGATTGCCCGGGCGCTGGCGATGTCGCCGAAGGTGTTGCTGTGCGACGAGATCACCTCGGCGCTGGATCCGGAATTGGTTAATGAGGTGCTGAGCGTGGTTCGGCGACTGGCCAAAGAAGGAATGACGCTGATCATGGTCACCCATGAAATGCGCTTTGCCCGGGAGGTGGGGGATAAGTTGGTGTTCATGCATCAGGGCAAGGTGCATGAGGTGGGGGATCCGAAGATTTTGTTTGCGAACCCGCAGACCGCGGAGTTGGCGAACTTTATCGGGACGGTTGAAGCGGCGGGCTGAAAGATCTCTGGAGTCAGCGATGCCGCCTTCGCGAGCAAGCCCGCTCCCACAGTTGACCGCGTTGTGGCTGAGCAACCCGGTTAAAGGTGGGAGCGGGCTTGCTCGCGAAGAGGCCATCAGCAGCACTGCAAATGTCCCCGCGCCAAAAGAACGCAGCCTTCCACAACTCCTGCGCGTTGGCGTCAGCCTTTGATCGTGGCACGATGTCTGGGTTATCGACCGAGACCCCATGACCATGCCGCAATCCCAAGCCAAGAATCTGTCCCTGATCGCCGCAATCGACCTGGGCTCCAACAGCTTTCACATGGTCGTGGCCAAGGCCCAGAACGGCGAAATCCGTATTCTCGAGCGTCTCGGGGAGAAGGTTCAGCTGGCCGCCGGCATCGACGAAGAGCGCCACCTCAACGAAGAATCCATGCAGCGCGGGCTCGATTGCCTGAAGCGTTTTGCCCAACTGATCAACGGTATGCCCCCTGGCGCCGTGCGGATCGTCGGCACCAACGCCCTGCGTGAAGCGCGCAACCGCGGCGAATTCATCCGCCGCGCCGAAGAAATCCTCGGGCATTCGGTGGAGGTCATCTCCGGTCGTGAAGAAGCACGCCTGATCTACCTTGGCGTGTCCCACACCCTCGCCGACACCCCGGGTAAACGCCTGGTTGCCGACATCGGCGGCGGCAGTACCGAGTTCATTATCGGCCAGCGCTTCGAACCGCTGCTGCGCGAAAGCCTGCAAATGGGCTGCGTCAGTTATACCCAGCGCTACTTCAAGGACGGCAAGATCACCCCGGCCCGCTACGCCCAGGCGTACACCGCAGCGCGGCTGGAGATCATGAGCATCGAACACGCCCTGCACCGCCTGACCTGGGATGAAGCCATCGGCTCCTCAGGCACCATCCGCGCTATCGGTTTGGCGCTGAAGGCCGGCGGTCATGGCACGGGCGAGGTCAATGCCGAAGGTTTGGCCTGGCTCAAGCGCAAACTGATCAAGCTGGGCGATGTCGAGAAAATCGATTTCGAAGGCATCAAGCCGGACCGCCGCGCGATTTTTCCTGCGGGCCTGGCGATTCTCGAAGCAATCTTCGACGCCCTCGAACTGCAACGCATGGACCACTGTGAAGGCGCCCTGCGTGAAGGCGTGCTCTATGACCTGCTAGGCCGTCATCACCACGAAGACGTCCGTGAGCGCACGCTCAGTTCGTTGATGGAGCGTTATCACGTCGATCTCGAACAAGCGGCGCGGGTCGAACGCAAAGCCCTGCATGCCTTCGATCAAGTGGCCAAGGATTGGGATCTGGATGACGGCGTCTGGCGCGAACTGCTCGGCTGGGCCGCCAAGGTCCATGAAGTGGGCCTGGACATCGCTCACTATCAGTACCACAAGCACGGCGCCTACCTGATCGAGCACTCGGACCTGGCCGGGTTCTCCCGAGAGGACCAACTGATGCTCGCGCTATTGGTGCGTGGTCACCGCCGCAACATTCCCCGGGACCGGTTTGCCGATTTTGGCGATGACGGCATCAAGCTGATTCGCCTGTGCGTGCTGCTGCGCTTTGCGATCCTGTTCCATCACATTCGCGGCACCCAGGAAATGCCACAGGTCGTATTGCACGCCAAGCGCGACAGCCTCGATGTGTTGTTCCCGGAAAACTGGCTGGACGAAAACCAGCTGACCCAGGCCGACTTCGCCCTCGAAGCGGAATGGCTGACCCGGGTCAGCTTTACGCTGAACGTCCGCTAAACCTGAAATTGAAAAAGGCCTTCTTCGGAAGGCCTTTTTTGTGCCCGCAATTCAACAGGCGACACCATTCACATGTGGGAGCGAGCCTTTGTGGCGAGGGGATTTATCCCCGCTGGGTCGCGAAGCGGCCCCAAAAAAGGGACTGCTGCGCAGTCCAACGGGGATAAATCCCCTCGCCACAAGAGCTCGCTCCCACAGGTTTTGCGTGTTATCGAACGGTCAGGATTGGACTACCCAAGCGCTCCAGCAGCGTTGCCTGCGCACTGCGCGGGTTCTGGTTGCCGGTCGGCGTGTTGCGGATGTAGCGACCATCCGCCTGCAGGCTCCAGCTGTGGGTGTTGTCGGTCAGATAAAGCTCCAGCTCTTTCTTGACCCGCATGATCAGCTTCTTGCCCTCGACCGGGAAGCAAGTCTCGACGCGCTTGTCGAGGTTGCGCTCCATCCAGTCGGCGCTGGACAGGAACATCTGCTCTTCACCGCCATTGAGGAAGTAGAAGACCCGGGTGTGTTCCAGGAAACGACCGATGATCGAGCGCACGTGGATGTTGTGCGATACCCCGGCGATGCCCGGCCGCAGGCAGCACATGCCGCGCACCACCAGATCGATTCGCACTCCGGACTGACTGGCCTTGTACAACGCGCGAATGATCTTCGGATCGGTCAGCGAGTTGAACTTGGCGATGATGTGCGCCGGTTTGCCGTCGAGGGCGAACTGGGTTTCGCGGGCAATCATGTCGAGCATGCCCTTCTTCAACGTGAACGGCGCGTGCAGCAGCTTCTTCATGCGCAGGGTTTTACCCATGCCGATCAGCTGGCTGAACAGTTTGCCAACGTCTTCGCACAAGGCATCGTCGGAGGTCAGCAAGCTGTAGTCGGTGTACAGACGGGCGTTGGCCGCGTGGTAGTTACCCGTGCCCAAATGCGCATAACGCACGATTTCGCCGGCCTCGCGACGCAGAATCAGCATCATCTTGGCGTGGGTCTTGAAGCCGACCACGCCGTAAATCACAACCGCACCGGCCGCTTGCAGGCGGCTGGCCAGTTGCAGGTTGGACTCTTCATCGAACCGCGCGCGCAATTCGATCACCGCGGTGACCTCTTTGCCGTTACGCGCAGCATCCACCAGCGCATCCACGATTTCCGAGTTGGCGCCAGAGCGGTACAGGGTCTGACGGACCGCCAAGACATGCGGGTCCTTGGCCGCCTGACGCAGCAGGTCGACCACCGGCGTGAACGACTCGAACGGGTGCAGCAACAGGATGTCCTGCTTGCTGATCACACTGAAAATGTTCTCGCTGTTCTGCAGCAGTTTCGGGATCTGCGGGGTGAACGGCATGTATTGCAGCTCACGCTGACTGTCCAGACCGGTGATGCTGAACAGGCGGGTCAGGTTGACCGGACCGTTGACCTGATACAGCTCGGTCTCGTGCAGGTTGAACTGTTTGAGCAAGTAGTCGGACAACTGTTTCGGGCAGGTGTCGGCAACTTCAAGACGCACCGCGTCACCGTAGCGACGGGAGAACAACTCGCCGCGCAGCGCGCGGGCCAGGTCTTCTACATCTTCGGTGTCGACGGAAAGGTCGGCGTTACGGGTCAGGCGGAACTGGTAGCAGCCCTTGACCTTCATGCCCTGGAACAGGTCATCGGCGTGCGCGTGGATCATCGACGACAGGAACACATAGTTGTCGCCCGCGCCGCCGACTTCTTCCGGCAACTTGATGACGCGCGGCAACAGGCGTGGCGCCGGGATGATCGCCAGACCGGAATCGCGACCGAAGGCGTCGATACCTTCGAGTTCGACGATGAAGTTCAGGCTCTTGTTCACCAGCAACGGGAACGGGTGCGTCGGGTCGAGGCCGATCGGGGTAATGATCGGCGCGATCTCGTCGCGGAAATAGCGGCGCACCCAGGTTTTGATCTTGGTGGTCCAGTGACGCCGACGGATGAAGCGGACCTGATGTTTTTCCAGTTCCGGCAATAGAATGTCATTGAGGATCGCGTACTGGCGGTCGACGTGACCGTGTACCAGCTCGCTGATGCGGGCCAGGGCCTGATGCGGTTGCAGGCCATCGGCACCGGCCTGTTCACGGGCGAAGGTGATCTGCTTCTTCAGGCCGGCGACGCGAATCTCGAAGAACTCGTCCAGGTTGCTGGAGAAGATCAGCAGAAACTTCAGCCGCTCCAGCAACGGGTAGGACTCATCCAGCGCCTGTTCCAGCACGCGGATGTTGAACTGCAGTTGCGAGAGCTCGCGATGGATATACAGGCTGCTGTCATCCAGACCGGGAATGGCAATCGCCGGTGCCGCCGTCGCGGTTTCGGTCACCGCCGCAGGGGGAGCGGGCTCCAGTTCCGGCGGTGTCTCGGCGATTTGCTCGACCACGGGTTGAGCTTCTTTTACGGCAACTTCAGTGAGTCCTTCGGTATTCATGGAATGTTCCTGGGAGGGCTATTTCTGCTCTCGTAACAATTGAGCGGCACGCACGGCAAAGTAAGTCAGGATGCCATCAGCCCCTGCACGTTTGAAAGCGGTCAGGGATTCGAGGATAACCCCTTCGCTCAACCAGCCATTCTGGATTGCCGCCATGTGCATGGCGTATTCACCGCTGACCTGATACACAAAGGTCGGCACTTTAAATTCTTCTTTGACCCGGTAAAGGATGTCCAGATACGGCATGCCTGGCTTGACCATGACCATGTCCGCGCCTTCTGACAAGTCGGCCGCCACTTCGTGCAGGGCTTCGTTGCTGTTGGCCGGGTCCATCTGATAAGAGGCCTTGTTGGCCTTGCCCAGGTTCAGCGCCGAACCCACCGCGTCGCGGAACGGGCCGTAATAGGCGCTGGCGTATTTGGCCGAGTAGGCCATGATCCGCACGTTAACGTGATCGGCCAGCTCCAGTGCTTCGCGAATCGCCTGGATGCGACCGTCCATCATGTCCGACGGCGCCACCACTTGAGCGCCGGCCTCGGCGTGAGACAGGGCCTGCTTGACCAGTGCGTCGACGGTAATGTCGTTCTGCACATAGCCTTCTTCGTCGAGGATGCCATCCTGACCGTGGGTGGTAAACGGGTCGAGCGCAACGTCGGTGATAACCCCCAGCTCCGGGAACTGCGCACGCAAGGCGCGGGTGGCGCGCTGGGCGATGCCGTTCGGGTTCCAGGCTTCGGCGGCGTCCAGCGACTTGAGCTCCGGCGGCGTGACCGGGAACAGCGCCAACGCGGGAATCCCCAGCTCGACCCACTTGGCCGCTTCTTCGAGCAACAGATCGATGGTCAGGCGCTCGACGCCCGGCATCGACGCCACTGCTTCGCGACGGTTTTCACCGTCCAGCACGAACACCGGCAGGATCAGGTCATCGACGGTCAAAACGTTTTCACGGACCAGTCGACGCGAGAAATCATCACGACGGTTGCGACGCAGGCGGGTTGCTGGAAACAAACGGTTGGCGGGGGTAAAGCTCACGGCAGACTCCTGAGCCCGCGCTGGCAGGCGAGCGTGACAGTTATAAGCGGCCATTATGACGAACAGATGACAGTTGTGCTTAGCCCTGTGACACGTAGCCGCATTCCATTGTCCTTGTAGGAAATGTTCACGTCGAGACACATTTGGACACTTTCATGAATGTGCACGAAGGGTTAGGCTGCGCGTTCATTTCGCCAGCATCCAGACAATGCTCCAACAATTTCTTCAGGAATTCGGCTACTTCGCCCTTTTTCTCGGCACGTTCTTCGAAGGCGAAACCATCCTGGTGCTCGCAGGCTTCCTCGCGTTCCGCGGATACATGGACATCAAGATCGTCACGATCGTGGCGTTCTGTGGCAGTTATGCCGGCGATCAGCTGTGGTATTTCCTCGGGCGCAAACACGGCCGCAAATTGCTCGCGCGCAAACCGCGCTGGCAAATGATGGGTGATCGGGCGCTGGAACACATCCGCAAACACCCGGACATCTGGGTGCTGAGCTTCCGCTTTGTCTATGGATTGCGCACAGTCATGCCGGTGGCGATCGGCCTGTCGGGTTATCCGCCGGGACGTTATTTGCTGCTTAACGGGATTGGTGCCGCGATCTGGGCGGCCGCACTGGCCGCAGCGGCGTATCACTTCGGCGCGGTGCTCGAGGGCATGCTGGGCAGCGTCAAGAAGTACGAGCTGTGGGTGCTCGGCGCCCTGCTGTTACTGGGCCTGGGCCTGTGGCTACGGCGGCGCTTCAAGAATGCCCGTCTGGCGAAGAAGATCTACGCCGACGAGCAAGCCGAGCTGGCCAAGGCCGCCGAGACTAAGACGCCAATCGAGTGAAACGGTCCCTCCAACAGTAGAGACCGATGCCGCTGAGCAGGCTGTAGCTGAGCAGGCCGATCCAGCCCAGCGCGCTGGCCGGCCACAGCCCGACCACCGGCGCCAGCCACACCAGCGGCACATTCGATGCCAGCCGCAGCAGCTCAAGCTTCAATGCCTGCGGGCGATTCTCCAGGGCCATGCCCAACGTAAACAAGCCCAATGCCACCGCGCTCCAGCCCAACACCAGCGCTGCGGTCGGCAAACGCGGCTCCAGGTTCATCAAGTAGCTGCCCAGCGCAATGTAGACACAGAACTGCAACGCCACATACAGCTGCTGACGCCCGTCCAGCGGCACTTCGAATTTGCGGAACTGGCTCAGGTCCGGTTTGTTCATCGGGTACCTGGCCGCCACATCCGCCGGTCGCCAACCGGTGCGCATGAACCAGATCCGCAGCTTGTCCCATGTGCTTTCAGCCCGCCGCGCGTCATCCCAAAGCTGCGCGTAAAACTGCACGTTCGCCCACAGCGGATTCCAGCTCGCCAGCGGCGTGGTCACGCCGAAAATCACCGGTTCGTTGTCGTCCTCTTCCTGGAACGAGCCAAATAGACGGTCCCAAATAATGAACACCCCGCCGTAGTTGCGATCCATGTAGAGAGCGTTCTGCGCATGGTGAGCCCGATGATTGGACGGCGTGACAAAGAACCACTCGAACCAGCCAAGCTTGGGAATGTGTTTGGTATGCACCCAGAATTGATACAGCAGGTTCAGCGCGGCGACGCTGATGAACACCAGCAGCGGCACGCCGAGCACCGCCATCGGCAGGTAGAAAATCCAGCTCAGCAGGAAGCCGGTACTGGTCTGGCGCAGGGCCGTGGAGAGGTTGTAGTCCTCGCTCTGGTGATGCACCGAATGCGCGGCCCAGAGGATGTTGCGCTCGTGGCCCATGCGATGCAGCCAGTAGTAGCAGAAGTCATAGAGGACGAAGGCAAACACCCAGACCCGGACGCTGTCGGCCGCGAGTTCGAACAGCGCCAGATGTTTGAGGGCAAACGCATAAGTCACCAGGCCGACGCCTTTGGTCAACAGGCCCGTGGTGGTCGACAACACCCCGGTGCTGATGCTGTTGATCGCATCCGCCAGCCGATAATTGCTCACCCCGCGCCAACGGTCCGCCAGCAGCTCGACGGCAATCAGCACAAAGAAAAACGGCACCGCATACAGAATGAAGTCCATTGACGCGCCCTGATCGGAATCTTGAGGACAGATGCTAGGTGTAGCCGCGAATTAACCCTATGGCAACGAGTGACAAATTAGTGGACATTTAACGCCATGAATCTGGAGAAAAACCCATGAGCAAAAAAATTGCAGTGATCCTTTCCGGCTGTGGCGTGTACGACGGCGCCGAGATCCACGAAAGTGTGATTACCTTGCTGCGCCTGGACCAGCGTGGCGCTCAGGTGCAGTGCTTTGCCCCCAATATCTCGCAATTGCAGGTGATCAATCACCTGACCGGCGACGAAATGCCCGAGTCGCGCAATGTGCTGGTGGAATCGGCGCGGATCGCCCGGGGCAACATCAAGGATATTCGCGAAGCAGACGTCGAAGACTTCGACGCGCTGATCGTGCCCGGGGGTTTCGGCGCGGCCAAGAACCTGTCGAACTTCGCCATCGAAGGCGCCGGCTGCACGGTTCAACCGGACGTCCTGGCGTTGACCGAAGCGTTTGCAGAAGCGGGCAAACCGGTGGGGTTGATCTGCATTTCGCCTGCGCTGGCGGCGAAAATCTATGGACCGGGCGTGACCTGCACCATCGGCAACGACGCCGAAACGGCAGCCGCCATGAACAAGATGGGCGCCACCCACCAGGAATGCGCGGTGAGCGACATCGTCGAAGACAAGGCCCGCAAACTGGTGTGCACCCCGGCGTACATGCTGGCGCAGAGCATCAGTGAAGCGGCATCGGGGATCAACAAACTGGTCGACCGCGTCCTCGAACTGACCCACGAAAACGACGCCTGACCCCGGTTCGATAATCGTTCCCACGCTCCGCGTGGGAATGCAGTCGGGGACGCTCCGCGTCCCAAAGCGGACGCAGAGCGTCCAGTGAGGCATTCCCACGCAGAGCGTGGGAACGATCATTGTGAACGGGAAAGCCGCGTTAGGATCCGGTCCAGCGCATTGGCAAATGCCTGCTTCTCGCGCTCACCAAACGGCGCCGGCCCGCCGCTCATCTGGCCCTGTTCACGCAAATCGGTGAACAGGTTACGCACCGCCAGCCGATCACCCATGTTCTGCGCATCGAATTCCTTGCCCCGTGGGTCTAGGGCGGCAACGCCTTTTTTCACCAGCCGATCGGCCAGCGGCACATCGCTGCAAATCACCAATTCACCCGGCACCGCGTGTTCCACCAGATAGTCATCGGCGGCGTCCGGACCGCTCGGCACCACGATCAGCTTCACCAGGGCCAGCCCCGGTTTGATCTGCGGCTGCCCGGCCACCAGCACCACTTCGAACTGGCGCTTGAGGGCGAACTTCACCACCAGATCCTTGGCCGCCCGTGGGCAGGCGTCGGCATCGATCCAGACACGCATAGACTTTTTCCTCTTCTAAAAGCTTCGCGGGCAAGCCTCGCTCCTACAGATATCACAATCCGTAGGAGCGAGGCTTGCCCGCGAATATGAGCGAAGCGAATGCCTTTTAAGAAACCGGCACCCGCCGCTTCTCCGCCACCCAGCTACGGCCATACAGCACAATGATCGCAACGATCGCCACAAGCTGAGCACTCAGCGAATACGCATCCGCGTGGATGCCCAGCCAATCGAAGTCAAAGAACGGCACCGGACGCGTGCCGAAGATCCCGGCTTCCTGCAACGCCTTCACGCCATGCCCGGCAAACACCACCGACAGCGTGCACAGCAGTCCGGCGTTGATGCTGAAGAACAACGACAGCGGCAGTTTCTGCGAACCGCGCAGGATCACCCACGCCAGCCCGACCAGCAACACCAGCGCTGTGGCACCACCGGCCAGCACCGCGTTATGCCCGGCGGGACCTGCCTGCAGCCACAAGGTCTCGTAGAACAGAATCACTTCAAACAGCTCGCGGTACACCGAGAAAAACGCCAGCGTCGCAAAGCCGAAGCGACCGCCGCCGCCGACCAGGCTGCTCTTGATGTAATCCTGCCACGCCGCTGCGTGGCGACGGTCGTGCATCCACACACCGAGCCAGAGCACCATGACGGCGGCGAACAACGCCGTCGCACCTTCCAGCAACTCGCGCTGCGAACCGCTGACATCGATCACGTACGCCGCCAGCGCCCAAGTTGCCAGACCCGCCAGCAACGCCAGGCCCCAACCGACGTTGACGCTACGCACCGCCGACTGCTGGCCGGTATTGCGCAGGAACGCCAGAATCGCCGCCAGCACCAGAATCGCTTCCAGACCTTCGCGCAGCAAAATCAGCAAACCGGAGATGTAGCTCAGCGACCAGCTCAAACCGTCGCTGCCCAGCAACCCGGCGGACTCCTTTAACTTGGCCTTCGCCGCGTCCAGACGCTCCTGGGCCTGGACCACCGGCAACCCGTCCTGCAACGACTGACGGTAAGCCATCAGGGATTTTTCGGTGTCCTTGCGCACGTTGGCGTCGACGTTGTCCAGCGAGCTCTCGACCAGTTCGAAGCCTTCCAGGTAGGCCGCTACCGACAAGTCATAGGCTTGATCGTGGTCACCGGCACGGTAGGCCAAGAGGCTCTTGTCCAGGGTTGCAGCGGTGTAGTCGAGCAACTGCGCCGGTCCCCGCTTGACCTGCGGCGGTTGCGCCCGCTGGGCACGGAACGTCGCGGCGGCTTGCGGGCCATCGGCGGCCTGCACTTCGGCCGGCGTCTGACGTGCCAGGTCGGCAATGTTGTAGGCCTTTTCGGATTTTGCTGCGGCCGGATCGGCGCTGAAACTGGCGATGTAAGTCGCCAAGTCCCAGCGTTGACGATCGTCCAACTGATCGGCGAAGGCCGGCATGTCCGTGCCTTCGACACCCAGGCCCAAGGTGCTGTAGATCGCGTAGAGGCTCAGGTGATCCAGGCGCGCCGTGTCACGCAGATTGGCTGGCGGCGGCGTCAGACCGACACCCGCCGGACCGTCGCCGGCACCCGTATCGCCATGGCAGACCGAGCAATGCTGGGCGTACAGCGGCGCACCACGGGTCGGGTCCGGGGTAATGATCGGCGCCTGACTGACTTCATAGGTCACGGCCAGTTTCGCGCCGAGTTGCCGAGCCTGACGGGCCACGTCCGCGCCGTCCTGACGGGCAGCAATGGCATTGCGCAGCGCGCTGACGCCCTGCTCCAGCCCGGCTTTTTCGGGTTTGGCCGGCAACGCGGCGATCAAGCCTTGCAGCACCTTGATGAATTCCAGCTGCTCGCGGTATTCGGACTCGTCGGTGACCTTGCCCCCTTGCACCGTCTGCGGGTAGTCCGCGCCAATGTAATCGAGCAAATGCAGGGCTTGCGGCGCGCCTTCCACGGTGTCGGCCAACAGATTGAAACTGCACAAGGCAAACAGCGGCAACACCAGCCAGGCCAGGAAACGGGACGGGGCAGTCATGAATGAATCTCAATTGGAAATACGAAGTAACACATTGTTCACTTCCAATGACTTTCACTCAAGCTTTGTTAACGAATACCGGCGTTTGTGCGTGAGTTCTGGACATGAAAAAGGCGACCTCGAGGGTCGCCTTTTTTGTACCTAAGCGTTTTACACCGCGGCTTTGCGCAGCGTCGCCATAAACGCCGCAGCACCGATGAACAGCCCCGCAAAGGTCCGGTTCATGCGTTTTTGCTGCTTGGGCGTACGCAACAGGCGCAGCACCTTCGATGCCAACCCGGTGTAACCGGCCATGACGATCAGGTCGACGCAGACCATGGTCACGCCGATGATCAGGTACTGAGCCAGCAGCGGCGCGTGTGGATCAATGAACTGCGGCAACACCGCCAGCATGAACACCAGCGCCTTGGGGTTGCTGATGTTGACCAGGAATCCACGGAACACCAAAGCCAGCGGCTTGCCGATCTGACGCACTGCGGCGTCGTCGCTCATGTCGCTGGGCAGGGCGCGCCATTGCTTGATCGCGAGGTAAACCAGGTACGCAACGCCGAACCATTTGATTGCATAGAAAGCCGTGGCCGATGCCGTGAGAATCGCGCCAACCCCGGCGCCGACAATCGCGATCTGTACCGCCAGGCCCAATTGCAGGCCAAGGGCGTTCCAGTAACCGCGCCAGAAACCGTATTGCAGGCCGCTGGACATCGACGCAATGGCGCCGGCACCGGGAGATAGGCTGATCACCCAGCAGGCGGCAAAAAACGCCAGCCATGTTTGAAGCTCCATCGCACACCTCGACTCAGACTCGTGACAGACGTCTAAGCTAATGCGGCTTTGGGCTGATGACTACCGTTTTTTTTGCAGGATGTTGCGGTCGCCGACCAGTGTTTACGGCTTTAGGCCCCCTTCACGCCCTGAGCCTTTCCGTCAACGCGGTCACCTGTGGGAGCGGGCTTGCTCGCGAAAGCGGTAGGTCAGGCAACGAAGGCTTACTTTTCGAAACCGCCGGACGAGAACACATCCGTACCACGCCAGCGTCGAACCGAACGCTGGAAGAACAGGCTGTTGGGCACCTGCACCATCGCACTGCCGGTCCCGAGTTCTTCCGCTTCGATCAACGTGGTGTAGAGCAGATTGATCGCCACCACCCGACCTTTGACGCCGGGCTTGTCGGTGGTGTCCACCAGTTCGACGACGTCACCGATGCGGAACGGGCCGACGGTGAAGATCAGGATCGCGCAGAGCAAGTTGGAGAGCACGCTCCACATCGCGAAGAACGCCACCGCCGCCACTGCGACGAAACCGGACAACGCAGTCCAGAGCACGGTGGCCGAGACCCCGAGGCGTTCCAGCACGAAAATCAGCGCACTGCCCATGATCAGCCAGCGCAAACCGCCGCGCAGCGGCATCAGCAACTGCGGCGGGAACGGGTAGCGCTCGCCCAGGCCAGTCAGGCATTTGGCGACGAAGCGTTGGGCGAAGTAACCCGCCAACAGGATCAGCAGGATTTGCGTGGCGAACCAGATTGGCTCGCCCCACCCAGCCGGCAGCGGTAGCTTGAAGGCTTCCATCAGGACAGCGCCTCCAGCTCCGCCTGCATGCTTTCGAGCAGTTCCAGGGCTTCCATCCACGCTTCTTCGAGTTCGGCTTCACGCACCTTCAGCTTGGCCTGTTCAACCAGCAGATCACGCAAATCGTTCTTGCGCGCCGGTTCGTAAATATCGCTGTCGCCGAGGCTGGTATCGATCTTCGCCAGTTTCTCGTGCAGCTTGCCCAACTCGGCTTCGAGCTTGTCAGCCTCACGCTTATGCGGTGCCAGTTGCTGACGCAACGCAGCAGCGGCCTGGCGCTGGGCTTTCTTGTCGGTCTTGTCCGGATTGACCGGGGTGTTGCTGACCGGGGCATTGCGCTGACGGTAGTCGACCAGCCAACGGGCATAGTCTTCCAGGTCACCGTCGAACTCCTCGACCTTGCCGTCGGCCACCAGATAGAAATTGTCGGTGGTGCTTTTGAGCAGATGACGATCGTGGGAGACCACCAGCACTGCGCCACTGAATTCCTGCAGGGCCATGGTCAGCGCCAGGCGCATTTCCAGGTCCAGGTGGTTGGTCGGTTCGTCGAGCAGCAACAGGTTCGGCCGATCCCAGGCGATCAATGCCAGGGCCAGCCGAGCCTTTTCCCCGCCGGAGAAGTTCAGCACCGGCTCATCGATGCGCGCGCCACGGAAGTCGAAACCACCGAGGAAGTCGCGCAGAGTCTGTTCGCGTTCGGTCGGCGCCAGACGCTGCAAGTGCAGCAACGGGCTGGCCTTGGCATCCAGCGAATCCAGCTGATGCTGGGCGAAGTAGCCCACGACGGTGTTCTCGCCACGGGTCAGGCGACCGGCCAACGGCGAGAGTTCACCGGCAAGGTTTTTGATCAGGGTCGATTTACCGGCGCCGTTCGGGCCGAGCAAACCGATCCGCGCGCCGGGGGTCAGTTGCAGCTTGACCTTCTCCAGCACGGCTTTGTCGCCATAACCCAGACGAGCATCCGACAGATCAATCAACGGGCTGGAGATTTTCTGAGATTCGCGGAAGACGAAGTCAAACGGCGAGTCGACGTGGGCGGCGGACAACTCTTCCATCCGCTCCAGCGCCTTGATCCGGCTCTGGGCCTGACGGGCCTTGGTGGCCTGGGCCTTGAAGCGGGCGATGTAACTTTCCATGTGCGCACGTTGCGCCTGCTGCTTCTCGTAGGCCTGCTGTTGCTGGGCCAGACGTTCGGCACGGGCGCGTTCAAACGCGCTGTAACCACCGCGATACAGGGTGATCTTGCGCTGATCGACATGGGCCACGTGATCGACCACGGCATCGAGGAAGTCCCGGTCGTGGGAAATCAGCAGCAAGGTGCCGGGATAGCTTTTGAGCCATTCTTCGAGCCAGATGATGGCGTCGAGGTCCAAGTGGTTGGTTGGTTCGTCGAGTAGCAGCAGGTCCGATGGGCACATCAAAGCCTGCGCCAAGTTCAGACGCATCCGCCAACCACCAGAGAAATCTCCTACCTGGCGATCCATTTGCTCGTTGGTGAACCCAAGCCCCGCCAGCAACTTGCGCGCTCGGGCGTCGGCGGTGTAACCGTCGGCGCTGTCGAGCTCGGAGTGCAGGCGGGCCTGAGCGGCACCGTCATGGGCCGCTTCGGCTGCGGCGAGGTCGCGTTGCACCTCGCGCAGTCGCAGGTCGCCATCGAGCACATAGTCGACCGCCACGCGATCGAGGGTGTCGATCTCCTGGCGCATGTGGGCGATGCGCCAGTCCGCCGGCAAGAAGCAATCACCCGAGTCCGGGTGCAGGTCACCCAGAAGCAAGGCGAACAGGCTCGATTTGCCGGCGCCGTTGGCACCGATGAGGCCGGCTTTGTGGCCGGCGTGCAGGGTCAGCTCGGCGTCTTCTAGCAGACGTTGCGGGCCACGCTGTAAAGTCAGGTTCTGAAGTCGAATCATAATGGCGGCGGAGTCTACCAGCTTCGCTCGCAACTGGCGCGAGTAGCACTATGTCCTCTGACCTGTGGAGCTTTTCCGTTACTACTTACTCCCGTCGCGGAGTAGAACGTGCGTGCCTGCACTTGCAGTCGACGGGCGTAAACGTGTGCTTGCTGCTGAGCGGGTTGTGGCTGGGAGAGCGTGGCGTTGCCTGCAACGAACAACGCTTGCAGCTGCTTCGCGATTTAGCCGGGCCTTGGGACGCGGAGGTCGTGCAACCATTGCGCGCATTGCGTCTGCAATGGAAAGCCGCCGCTAGCGAGGATGCCGGGCTGAATGATTTGCGCGAAGAAGTGAAGTCACTGGAGATGGAAGCAGAGCGGCATTTGTTGTTGCGACTGGAACGTTTGGCGCAGAGTTGGCCGCAGTGTGAGGCGACCGATCTAACGGCCTGGCTGGAAGGTGTGACGGCGGGCGCCGCCCACCTGGACCGCGACGCGCTGCATCATCTGCGCGTCGCGGTAACCGGCGCTTAGGAAGCGCTGGTTGGGGTGGTTGCTGCGATCGATGCGGCGGCCGGCGTTGGCGCTGGCGTAGCTGTCGAGGTGGCTGCTGCTAAAGCAGACGTCGCTGCCGGAGCCGGGTTGGCTGGCTTGGCAACTGGCGCGGCGGCCGGCTTGGCGGCAACAGGTTTTTTCACTGCTGGTTGTGCAGCTGGCTTCGCCGCCGCTGGCTTGGCAGCGGGTTTGGCGGTGGGTTTGGCGGTGGCCGGTTTGGCAGCAGCGGCAGGTTTAGCCGCAGCAGGTTTGGCTGCCGGTTTGGCTGCCGGTTTCGCTGCAGCTTTTACAGCGGGTTTCGCAGCCGGTTTTGCCGCAGCTTTTGCCGCAGGTTTCGCCGCTGGTTTTACGGCAGGCTTGGCTGCAGCAGTTTTAGCCGCGACAGGTTTTGCTGCAGCCTTGGCAGCAGGTTTGGCAGCGGCAGTTTTTGCAGCTGGTTTTGCGACCGATTTTGCAGCTGGTTTTGCAGCTGCGGTTTTCGCCACAGCCGGTTTCGCAGCAGCTGTTCTTGCAGCTGGTTTAGCGGCTGCTGTTTTTGCAGCGACTGGCTTGGCGCCCGGTTTGGCAGCCGAGGTTTTAGCAGCCGGTTTTGCAGCACTGGCAGCGACTGGTTTTTTCGCCGCAGGTTTTGCGACTGGTTTGGCTGCGGCTTTCACCGGAGCCTTGGCAGCAGGCTTGGCCGGTGCTTTTGCAGCAGTCGGTTTGGCCGCGGCTTTCTTGGCAGGTGCCGTAGCAGGCTTGGCCGAACGCAGGGACAACGCCTTGCCGACAGCCTCTTGTACACGACCGACACCCTGGGCCAGTTTCAGGCTTTCTTGAGCATCGCGTTTGAGTTGCAGAATGTAGCTGCGAGTTTCGGATTGACGATCCTTGAGGGCATCAAGCAGGTCCTCAAGTTCTTTCACCGCACCCTTCGCTTTGGTTTGTGCCTTGGCTTTACCGGCTGCCGCGGCGTCCTGCAATTTGGTACGGGACTTGTGCAATTTTTCCTGCGCTTTTCCGCGCTGCTTTTCCAGTTTGGCGAGCAGTTTTTCAGCATCAGCCAAGGCTTGGGAACAAGCGTTTTCCAAATGCTCGAGCAGGCTGCCCGAGAGTTGTTGGAGTAAGTGCAACGGGGTATTTACAGGCTTCTTGGTGGCCGACATGGTTTACCTCCTGGCTGACGTGGGTGCGGCTCATACTAGACCTCTGATGACACCGCCGCTAGGGCATGTTGACAGTATCGAAAGCGCTGCGTTGCAACAGATTGAAATTCTTCTGCACTGGTGCAAAACCAGTTCACCTTCGAGCGCATTCACACTGGCATAATCCACCGCATCTCAGATCGGAGTGTGCCCATGTCGCGCTACTTTTTTTTATCGTTGTGTGTGTGTTTTTCCGTGGCTCAGGCCGCCGAAAAAACCACCCCAAATGAGGCTCACGATCTTGCTTACAGCCTGGGTGCGAGCCTGGGTGAGCGCTTGCGCCAAGAGGTGCCGGATCTGCAACTTCAGGCATTGCTTGAAGGTCTGCAACAAGCCTATCAAGGCAAGCCACTGGCATTGAAAGACGAGCAGATCCAACAGATTCTGGCCGAGCACGAGGCCCAGATCGCCGAGCAACCCGCCCTCCCGCAAAGTGAAGTCGCGCTGGAAAAAGAGCAACGCTTTCTCACCGAAGAAAAAGCCAAACCGGGTGTTCGTGAGTTGGCGGATGGAATTTTGCTGACCGAGTTGGCACCGGGTACGGGCGCCAAGGCTGGCCCCAACGGCAAGGTCGAAGTTTTATATATCGGGCGCCTTCCCGACGGCACAGTGTTCGATCAGAACAGCAAGCCGCAGTGGTTCAGTCTCGATAGCGTGATCAGCGGCTGGCGCAGCGCATTGCAAAATATGCCGGTCGGTGCGAAATGGCGCCTGGTGATTCCATCGTCTCAAGCCTATGGCGCGGACGGTGCCGGCGACCTGATCGCCCCGTTCACGCCGCTGGTGTTCGAAATTGAATTGCGCGGTGCCACAAGCTAAAAACCGGAAACGAAAAACGGCGCGCATAGCGCACCGTTTTTTAGTTTCTCGCTGGAGGCGAGAGTCTTGCTGGGAGAGGTTCAGGCCTGAACCGAGTCCTCTTCCTTGTGAGCCGTGTGCAGCACTTCGATCAGGCAATCTTCCAGTTCGAAGCGTTCGTGCAGCAGCCCGCCCAGCTCTTTGAATTTCTCCGCGACGCACTTGCCTGCATCACACAGGTCATTGAACGCCAGCAGCTTCTCGGTGATGACGTCGATGCGCGGGTAAATCGTCTCGGCCAACTCCAGCCCGCGAGTGTCGCCAAACGCCTTGGCTTCGCCGGTCAGCTGTTCGTAGATCTCGAAGTGCCCGGCCGACACGTAATCGACCAGCACGCCGCAGAATTCCTGCAACGGCTTGCGGTTCTCGCCCAGAGACTCGGGCTTGGCACCGAGAGCATCGTAGGCCCGAACCAGTTCGTGACGCTCCTGCAACCAGCGATCGATCAGCAGATGCACTCCACCCCAACGTTCCTGAGCATTCTGACAACTTTCGAGCATGGTGATCTCTCTTCCCTTGTGGGTCATGCTGCCCTACACCTGTCGCAGACTTGAAAATCAAGAATCGGCCAGGCAGAGCGTCATCGAGCAACATAATTCCAATGACACGTGCGGGCCAGATTATGCCCGCGCGACAATGGCTTCAAGGTACGCAGGAGATAAAGTTCATACAAGTGTTTAATCACCCGCCAATCCCCGGTGCGACGACATGCCGCTGAGCGGTCGCTCGCAGGCAAGCCAGACCACGCGCAGCAGCTGATAAACACCCAGAATCGACATCGCCACGAAGAGCAGCAGACTCCACTCCGGGATACTCAGGTCGAACAGCGTCCAGGAAATTTCTGCGCAATCTTCCTCCCCTTTGAACATCCGCGTCACCTGACACAGCCAAGGCAAGTTCTCATACAGCGCTTCTGGATGGGCTGAGCAAGTCGATAGCTGATGCGCTGGATCGCTTTGCAACAACACCTGCCGCGACGCCGTGACCATCCCCGCGAGGCTGCATGACAGACCGAGCAGCCAATAAAGAAAAGTCCCGAAGCGGCCGGGACCATGCACCGAAGCAGCCAGACAGGAACCGGTAAGCAATGCCAGGCAGACTCGCTGCAGCAGGCATAACCCGCAAGGCTTGAGGCCGATTGCATATTCCAGGTAATAGGAAACGCCCAGGGCCAGGGCACCTGCAATAAAAGCCATGAAAAACAATGAGCGTGAGCAGGCCAAAAACATGGCTTATCCGTAACAGAAGAGACAGGCGGTTACGGTAGAGGAAAGCGCGCCAGCCTTTCAAGGCAGACCAGCACGGACACTTCACCAGAAGTGTAGGGAATTCCCGACAGCGTCGATAGGACTTGATGTAGTCCTCTGTAGGACGATGCCGATCAAGGACTACAAAGCTAAACATTCACCCGACAAACAACGGCTCCCGCCCCTGTAGAAGCTGGCGTCCGGCTGCGAAGCAGTCGTCATAAACTTAAACACGATCTGCCTGATGAAACCATAGCGCTCGTTTTACGGCTGCCTCGCAGCCGGACGCAGGCTGCGCCAGCTGCTATAGGGGGACAGTTTCAGGCGTAAACGGGAGCTGGCAGTGGTGCCGCCAGAAGGCGTTCGTCCAGCAGACCCAGACCTTCCTGGAACAACTGATTACTGCGCTCTGTGTCGCCGAGCTGCGCGAGCAACCGCGCCAGTTCCGCACAGGCTTCCGGATGGCGCTGCACCCGCAAGCTGCTTTCCAGATAGTCCCGCGCCTTGCCCCACAAACTGCTTTGCAGGCACAAGCGGCCCAGTGTCAGTAGAAGACTTGGGTCGGCCGGATGATCCTTAAGCCAACCCTCGGCGGTTTGCAGTTGACGAGCCGGATCGCTACCGCGAACCAGTCCGTAGAGACGAGCCAGATGACTGTCGTACTTGCGCTTGAGGGCCGTGCGCAGCACCTCTTCCGCTTCGACCTGTGCGCCCAGCTGCCGCAGTTGCTCGGCGTAGGCCAGCACCAGTTGAGGTTCCTGGCGCTGAGCCGAGGTGAGTTGCTGCCAGGCGCGATTGAGCGACTGCAGACCGAACGTGCCATCCGCTTCCTGATGCGCCGCCAGGGAAAGGTTTTCACCCCACGCACGGCGCTCCAGATCGGCCAGCTCGGCGGGAGGCAGGACTTTATCCTTGCGCAGCTCCGGCAGCAGGCGAATCACTGCCGACCAGTCACCGCGCTGCTGATGCAGGCGCTGCAACTGGCGCAGGGTCTGGCCGTTATGAGGATGACGCTCGTGCATGGCCTGCAGCGTCACCAGAGCGCCTTCAGTGTCGCCACGGTCGTTCTGCAATTGGGCGTGATTCAAGGCAATCGCCAGCTCGGCCTGGGGCTGACGCTCAAGGGCGCGCTCCAGCAAGTTGTCGCATTCCTCGTAGCGACCTTGTTCATTGGCGGCGCGCGCAGCACCGAGGTAGTAGAGCAGCGGCTGGCGCTCGGCTTCGGCGGCGCGATGCAGATGGCGCTGCGCACTGGCCCAGCGACCTTCCGCCAGATCCAGCTGACCGTGCTCGATCGCCACTTGCACCCGGCGGCTGCGATTGCGCCGCGACCACGGGTTGACCACGCCACTGGACGTCGTCACCAGCTCGACCAACGCCTTGATGCCCCAGAACACCAGCCAGAGCACCGCGACCAACGCCAGGGTGGCCCATAAACTCGCTTCATAGCGGAAGGTTTTGTAGGCGATCAACACGTAACCGGAATGCTCGGCAATCGCCAGGCCCAGTGCGGCGGCCGCGGCGATGACCAGGAACACGATCACATAGAGGCGTTTCATGGCGTGGCCTCCTGCGCAGTGTTCGCAGCCGGTTTTGCCATCGGTTTGATCGAGTCTTCGGCGTTGACGTTACGCCGCTCCAGATACCCCTGAACCGCACTCAGTGTGCCGGTCAGGTCCGGGGTGACCACGGTGACCGGCTGCTTGCTCAACTCGCCCACCTGCTCAAGCATGACTTTGCTCTGAGGGTTATCCTGGTTGAAGTTACCCGTCAGCACATCCCGCGCTTCCGCCAGCGCCTGGGTGTAAACCGCAGCCTGACCATTGAGCGCGGCCCACTGCGCCTGGCCCAGCGCCAGGCTCAGCGCCAGACGCACCTGACTCAGGCTCTGCCCAGCCAGCAATGGACGTACATTCTTGTCCGCGTTGAAATCGATGCGGATGTAACGCGAAATCTGATCCCACCATTGCGCCCAACGACTGGCACCGTCACCGTCGGCCGTCAGGCCCAGCAACGATTCGCCACGGTCCTTGTACTCCGGCGCCAGTTCGGTGAGGTCGATGACCTGATCGCGCAACGCGCCCAGACGCAGGAACAACCCGGTGCGATCCGGCTGTGCAGTGCTACGCAGTGCCACCAGGGTTTTGGCCACTTGCTCGCGAGCGGCGTAGGACCCCGGATCGTTCTGTTCACGCAGAATTTCATCGGCGCCCTGCACCAAGGCCTGAGCACTGCTGATGTCCTGCAACGCAGAAAGACGCAGGCTGGCCAGACGCAACAAGTGCTCGGCTTCGGCCAGACGCCAGTCCTTGCGGCTCGCACCGAGAACGGTTTCCAGACGCTGATTCAAGCGTTGCTGATCGCCTTGCAACTGCGTCACCAGACGGCTGCGAGCGTCCAGCTCTTCGGCCGCCGGCATTTGCTCAAGGCGCGCGCTCAGACGCTGTTCGTTGAGCTTCAGACTTTGCGCCTGATCGTTCAACGCCTGGACCTGGCTCAACTGCTGCTGATGGGTGGCTTGCAGGTGACGCACCTGCCAGACACCCCAACCACCGACGGCAACTCCGGCGGCGCCCAGCAGCAGCGCGACGATTGCCAGCCCATTGCCTCGACGCTGCACTTCAGCAGCGGGTGGAGTTTCAACCGGCGCTTCAAGCACCGGCAGCACGTCATCTTTAGGCAAGGCTGTTTCGCTCACGTATCCATCCTTTGCATTAGAGAACGGGTTCGGGATGCTCCCGCAACGCCGTCAGCAAAGCCGCGGCACTGGCGCCACGACAATCCACAACTGTTTGGGCCCCGGCGGCACGTGCCAGGTCGGCGACCCTGGGGCTTGGAACAAACAACGGCAACTGCGCAAGAGCAGGCCAGGCATCGCCCGCCAATTGGCGCAGGTGCTCAAAACCCTGTCCACTGCTGACCACCAGCCCGTTCAAGCGTTCCGCTACGATCCGGTCAGGCAGCACCGTCGACGGGTATTGAGGCAGACCGCGACGGTATAACTCCAGATACTCGACACTAGCACCAAGCTCGCGCAAACGCTCAGCCAGCAACTCGCGCCCGCCCTCCCCGCGCAGGATCAGCACCCGCGGATCTGGCCGGGCAACAGCCTCGCGCAACGAGGGAAGCTCAAGCAAGGCTTCGCTGTCATCGCCCTCGGCGGGGAAACTCACGTCCAGCCCGTTATCCGCGAGAATCTGCGCAGTCGCCGCGCCCACGCTGAACCAACGCGGGGACGGAGGCTGGGGCCAATACTGATTGAGCAGGTCAACGCCGATTCTGGCGGCCGGTTTACTGACCACGATCACCGCACAGTAACGATCCAACCCCTGAATCACCTCACGCATTGTGTCAGAGGCAGGGATCGGCTCGATCTCCAGAAGCGGCAAGCTGCTGCTGAAAATCCCCACTTGCGACAAAACGCTGGTCAGCGCCGTCGACTCATCCGCAGGGCGCGTCAGCAGCAGGCGCCAACCGGTCACTCGTGACCTGCCTCGCCATAGACTGCCTTCAAAATGTCGTCAGCGCCTTGGCTCAGCAGGTCTTCAGCCACTTGCACGCCCAAGGCTTCTGCATCGCCACGTGGCGCACGGGCCTCGGCGCTGAGCAGCAGGCCGCCGCTCGGAGCGCCCACCAGGCCTCGCAACCAGATCTGCTCGCCTTCAAGCACGGCGTAGCAGGCGATCGGCACTTGGCAGCCGCCATTCAGATGTTTATTTAGGGAGCGTTCCGCGGTGACGCGGGTGGCGGTGTCCTGGTGATGCAATGGCGTCAGCAACGCGTGAATTTCACTGTCAGCGCTGCGGCATTCGATGCCGACCGCGCCTTGGCCACCGGCCGGCAGGCTTTCGTCGACACTGATCGCCGAGGTGATGCGATCTTCAAAGCCCAGGCGAATCAGGCCGGCCGCCGCGAGGATGATGGCGTCGTATTCGCCAGCATCGAGCTTGGCCAGGCGCGTATTGACATTGCCGCGCAGGAAGCGGATTTCAAGGTCCGGGCGGCGGGTCAGCAACTGAGCCTGACGGCGCAGGCTGGAAGTGCCGACGATGCTGCCTTGCGGCAACTGATCCAGGCTGGCGTAGGTATTGGAAACAAACGCATCACGCGGGTCTTCGCGCTCGCAGATGCAGAACAGACCAAGGCCTTCGGGGAAGTCCATCGGCACGTCTTTCATGGAGTGCACGGCGATGTCGGCTTCGTTTTCCAGCAGCGCAGTTTCCAGTTCCTTGACGAACAGACCCTTGCCGCCGATTTTCGACAGCGGCGAGTCGAGCAGCTTATCGCCACGACTGACCATCGGCACCAGCGTCACGAGCAGACCCGGATGGGCCTCTTCCAGACGGGTCTTGACGTATTCGGCCTGCCACAGGGCGAGAGCACTTTTGCGGGTGGCGATGCGGATTTCGCGAGAGGACATGGATCAATCCGTACTGAATAGATACGGCGGATAATAACAGCTCAGCCAAATCCACTTTGACTTGTATCAGAAACTGCGCGGCCTCCCTGGCCTCGGACATCCAGCAAACGGGGGTGAAGTTCGCCTGTGAACAGCGAAATTAAAGCTGTTGCATCATTTTGCGCACGCCGGCCACGTGGCGACGGCTGACGATCAGGGCGTCGCCATTGAGGCCTTTGAGGAAAAGCTGAAAATGCCCCAGCGGCGTGCGTTGCAGGCGTTCGATGCGTTCCCGGGCGACCAGAGCGTTGCGGTGGATGCGCACGAAACGATCGCCAAACTCATCTTCCAGCGCCTTGAGCGGCTCATCCAGCAGCACTTCGCCGCCTTCGTGGCGCAAGGTCACGTATTTATGGTCGGCGATAAAGTAAACCACCTGACCCAACGGGATCAGCTCGATTCCTTTACGGGTTCGTGCGCTGATATGGCTGCGCGGGCCGCTGCCGGTTTCGGCGGCGGGACGGGTCAAAGCCGCAAGCTGGACACGATTGGGCCGCTCGGCTTTTTTCAACGATTCATGCAATTGTTCTGTACGCACAGGTTTCACCAGATAGCCTACGGCGCTGGCCTGTAAGGCCTCTACGGCAAATTCATCGGGCCCTGTGCAAAACACCACGGCAGGCGGGGTTTCGCGTTCGCACAACCGGGCAGCCACTTGCAGGCCATCAAGGCCTGGCATGCCGATATCGAGCAACACGATATCCGGCTTGTGGCTGTCGATCAGTGCCAACGCTTCTTCGCCGTTCGTGGCGCTGGGCTCCAGGACACTGTATCCCTCGAGTTCGCCAACCATTCGGCTCAGGCGCTCGCGGGCTAGGGGTTCGTCATCAACGATCAGGACATTCATATTGCGCTGGATTCCTGCGTGAGTCTCGCACAAGGATAGCGTAGACAGGTGAAGTGACGTCCGTCACCGCGATCCACGCTAAGACTAGCGCGAGGGCCAAAAAGTGCCGCGAGACCGGCGGCTAAATTTTCATCTGTCGAGTGATTGGAGGCTCTGGCCCGCGTGAGCGAGGTATCGCCGTAGGGTTTGCCGATACACAATATGAACACCCCCTCTTATAGTCAGCCGCAGCGCCGGGAAGTGCGCTGATCCTATTGTCCAACTGTAGACGGTTGCCGGGATGATATTGCTCAATTGAAAAATATCGTTGCGCAATTTCCCACAAGGCGTGTCCTGAGTATGGACCGCGCCCCGGGGAAAAAACCTGTCGACCAGCGTCAGCGACAGGATTGGCAACCCTGTTATTATCCGCGACAGCTTCCACCGTCATTTTTTCTCCAGCCGATACGAGCGAATTCATGAGCACTGACAAGACCAATCAGTCCTGGGGCGGCCGCTTCAGTGAACCCGTCGACGCCTTCGTCGCCCGCTTCACCGCCTCCGTCACTTTCGACCAGCGCCTGTATCGCCACGACATCATGGGCTCGATCGCCCACGCCACGATGCTGGCCAAGGTCGGCGTGCTGACCGATGCCGAGCGCGACAACATCACTGATGGCCTGAAGACCATCCAGGGTGAAATCGAGGCCGGTCAGTTCGACTGGCGCATCGACCTCGAAGACGTGCACATGAACATCGAGGCGCGCCTGACCGACCGCATCGGCGTGACCGGTAAAAAGCTGCACACCGGTCGCAGCCGCAACGACCAGGTCGCTACCGACATCCGCCTGTGGCTGCGTGACGAGATCGACCTGATCCTTGCAGAAATAACCCGCCTGCAAAAAGGCTTGCTGGAGCAGGCCGAGCGCGAAGCCGGCAGCATCATGCCGGGTTTCACCCACCTGCAAACCGCACAGCCGGTGACCTTCGGGCACCACATGCTGGCTTGGTTCGAAATGCTCAGCCGCGACTACGAGCGCTTGGTGGACTGCCGCAAGCGCACTAACCGCATGCCCCTGGGCAGCGCCGCGCTGGCTGGCACCACTTACCCGATCGACCGCGAATACACCGCTCAACTGCTGGGCTTCGATGCGGTCGGCGGAAACTCGCTGGACAACGTTTCCGATCGCGACTTCGCCATTGAATTCTGCTCGGCCGCGAGCATCGCGATGATGCACTTGTCGCGCTTCTCCGAAGAGCTGGTGCTGTGGACCAGCGCGCAGTTCCAGTTCATCGATCTGCCGGACCGTTTCTGCACCGGCAGCTCGATCATGCCGCAAAAGAAAAACCCGGACGTGCCAGAGCTGGTGCGTGGCAAGACCGGCCGCGTCTTCGGCGCGCTGATGGGCCTGCTGACCTTGATGAAAGGCCAGCCATTGGCCTACAACAAGGATAACCAGGAAGACAAGGAACCGCTGTTCGACGCCGCCGACACCTTGCGCGACTCGCTGCGGGCCTTCGCCGACATGATCCCGGCGATCAAGCCCAAGCACGCGATGATGCGCGAAGCGGCGCTGCGTGGTTTCTCCACCGCGACCGACCTGGCTGACTACCTGGTACGCCGTGGCCTGCCGTTCCGTGACTGCCACGAAATCGTCGGCCATGCCGTGAAGTACGGCGTGGAAAGCGGTAAAGACCTGGCGGAAATGAGCCTGGAGGAGCTGCGCAAGTTCAGCGACCAGATCGATCAGGACGTGTTTGCCGTACTGACCCTGGAAGGCTCGGTGAACGCCCGTGACCATATCGGCGGCACTGCGCCGGCGCAGGTCAAGAAGGCTGTGGCTCGCGGTCAGGCACTGCTCGCCAGCCGCTAAAAGCTTCGCGGGCAAGCCTCGCTCCTACAGGTTTTGTATCGTTCGCGAAATTGCAGGACGACACAAATCCCGTAGGAGCGAGGCTTGCCCGCGAAGACTGACTTCAGAACGCTACAAAACCTACTTCTTGGACGCGATCATCGCCATAAACGCTGGCATCGCCGCCTCCTTGTCCGCCGCAATCCGCTGCACGTTCGGGCTCTGCTCCAGACGTTCCAGCAGCGCCTTGGCCGCCGGTATCTCAGCCAACAAATCGATATCGAACAGCTTCTTCCCTACCGCACAGGCCAACGGCACGCTGTACAAGAAATACAGATCTGCAATGCTCAGATTGTCGCCCGCCACATAAGGGGCGAACTTGCCATGCCTGCCCAACGCGGCAAAGCCCGCCAACAGCTCGGCCTTGGTCTTGTCTTTGATCGCCTCCGGCACCTGCATGCCGAAAAACGCCGCGGGGTAACAGGCGCGACCCGGCAACTCGATATACAGCTCGATTTCCTTGGCCAGCGCCAACACCTGCGCCCGCTCAAACGGGTCGCTCGGCAACAGTGGAGTGCCTTTCTGGCTTTGTTCGATGTACTCGAGGATCACCGCAGTTTCGTTGATGAAACCTTGCTCGGTGCGCAAGACCGGCACCTTTCCGCGCGGGCTGATGGCCAACGCTTCCGAACTCGTGCCCGCGTAAAACGGTACTTCTTCGAACGGCACGCCCTTCTCCAGCAGCGCCAGCTTGACCATGTTGTAGTAGTTACTGACTGAGAATCCATAAAGCTTGAGCATCACATAGCCTCCAGGCCGTGCGGGGTTGGCAGTGCCTGTTTATAGAACGCCGAGGCGATTTCTGCCAGCAGCATCACAGCGCTGAATGCAGGTAAACTGGCCGCCTTAAACTTGAGGAGCCTGCCATGAGCGAGCCAACCGACATCGATAGCGACGAAGAAGAATTCACCGAAACCACCCTGATCGAAGCCATCGAAAACCAGATCGAAAGCGACAACCCGCCAGCGGCCAAGGCCACTTTCAACAAGCTGACCCTGGTAGGTTACGAGCGTGAAGAAATCCTCAACCTGATGGCCCACGTGTTGGCGGTGGAAATCGACGCGATCCTAGAAGAAGACCGCGCGTTCAATACCGAATGGTACGAAACAGCGTTGCGTGCGCTGCCAGAGCTGCCGCCGGAAAAGAAGTAACCCCGATTCCGTAGGAGCGAGGCTTGCCCGCGAAGGGTGCACTGAGGTTTTTCCAGACAAACCGTGTCATCGTTCTTCGCGGGCAAGCCTCGCTCCTACGCACCCCGCTGCCGCACCACCCACCGGGGAATGCTTCCCGAGGCGAAAAAACCCTGATGCAGGCACTGGACATGCCGCACGAGTGGGCTCACCTTAGGGGCGCTGTCGTCCAATTCCTAGAAAGTCTGGAGTCCTTATGTCGCTTACCCCTGAGTTGGTTGCCGAACTGGAAATCCTCGCCCTCTTCAACCTGGACAGTTCCCAGGAAGGTTTGAAAATTCATCAGACCGCTGCACCGAAAGCCATTGCTGCCGCTCAACGCCTGTACGAAAAAGAGCTGATCGACCAGCCTGATGGTGGTTATCTGACCAGTCTGGGTCGTGACGCCGCGCAAAATGTACAAACCGTTCTGACGATTCTGAGCGTCCAGGAAACAGCCTGAGTTTTACCGCATCGCCCACGGAAACCCCTGCTACGGGATTTCCGCGGGCACACTTTGTAACCTGCGGTCGTCGCACCATAGAAATCTGACGTCAAAAATACAAAATCAGCGCAAAAGTCCCAGGCCCGAGGCGCTAAACTGCCCCTCATCCGCAGACACCCACGTCCGAGCCTCGCGAGCCGGTTTGAGCTGACATGACCCGCACCCATGAAATCCGCCCCGATCTGGACGAGGGAATCGACCGTAAGGTTCTCAGCCAGCTGCGCGCACGTTTTCTGAAGCTCAACGAAGGCCGCATGGCCCGTGCCATGGAAGGGCTGTCGACCCGCCAGCAAACGGTGCTGACGCTACTGCCGCTGTTTTTCCACGTTAATCACCCGCTGTTGCCAGGCTATGTATCGGGCAGCACGCCCGCCGGGCTGTCGAATTTCGAGCCTGACGCCAACGCCCTTGCTGAAGCCCAGCGCCTGACCCGATCGTTCTCCTATAAGCCTCGCCATGGCAGTAACCCGCCGCGACCGATTCACGGGCTGTTCCTGATGGGCAGCCTGGGCACCCTGGCCCAGGCCGATCAGAGCGACATGGACGTGTGGGTCTGTCATAGACCGGACTTGAGCGAGACCGAACTCGCCGAGCTGCGTAAAAAGTGCCAATTGCTCGAGGTCTGGGCCGCCAGCCAGGGCGCCGAGGCGCATTTCTTTCTGATCGACCCGGCCCGCTTCGTGCTCGGCGAGCGCGATACGCAATTGAGCTCGGAAGACTGCGGCACGACCCAGCATTACCTGCTGCTGGATGAGTTCTACCGCACCGCGATCTGGCTGGCCGGTCGCACGCCGATCTGGTGGCTGGTGCCGGTCTACGAAGAAGCCGCCTACGACCGTTACACCCACACGCTGCTGTCCAAGCGTTTCATCCGCGCCGACGAGGCGCTGGACCTGGGGCATCTGGCCTATATCCCTCCAGGCGAATTCATCGGCGCCGGGCTCTGGCAGTTGTTCAAGGGCATCGAGTCGCCCTACAAGTCAGTGCTCAAACTTCTGCTGACCGAGGTTTACGCCAGCGAACACCCGAAGGTTCACTGCCTGAGCCTGCGTTTCAAGCAGGCGGTATTCGCCAATCAACTGGACCTGGACGAACTCGACCCCTACATGGTCGTTTACCGACGCATTGAGGAATACCTGACTGCGCGTGCTGAGCCGGAGCGCCTGGAACTGGTGCGCCGCGCGTTGTACCTGAAGGTCAACCGCAAGCTCACCGGCAGCAGTCGCACCCAAAGCTGGCAACGTTCACTGCTTGAGCGGCTGGCTCACGAATGGAATTGGGATCAGCGGCAACTGGCGCTGCTCGATAGCCGCAGCCAATGGAAAGTCCGTCAGGTCAGCACCGAACGCCGAGCCTTGGTCAACGAGCTCAACTACAGCTACCGCTTCCTGACCCAGTTCGCCCGCAACGAGCAAACCGTCAGCCTGATCAACAAACGCGACCTCAACGTGCTGGGTCGGCGGCTGTATGCAGCCTTTGAGCGCAAAGCGGACAAAGTCGAGTTCATCAACCCCGGCATCGCTCCGGACCTGGCCGAAGACACCCTGACCCTGGTGCAAGCGCCTAACAAAAAAGAACCCGGGCAAACCCAGTGGGGTTTGTATAACGGCAGCCTGACCGCTCACGAGTGGGAGCATTTCGCGCCGATCAAACGCAGCCGCCAACTGCTGGAACTGCTGACCTGGTGCCACCGCAACGGCGTGATCGACAGCAGCACCCGTCTCGCCTTGCACCCCGGCACCAGCGACTTGAGCGAATTTGAACTGTTCAACCTGCTCGGCAGCCTGCAACAAAGCATCGCCCTGCCGTTGGCAACGGTCGCCGAAGAGCCGTTGTTGCGTGCCAGTGTGCCGAGTGAAGTGCTCATTCTGGTGAACGTTGGCGTCGATCCGCTCAAGCACCATCGCGACCTGAATATCCTGATGACCACCGAACGCACCGACTCCCTGAGCTATGCCGGTGTCCGTGAAAACCTGGTGCTGACCCTGGACCAGGTCACGCTCAACAGCTGGAACGAAGTGTTGGTCAACCGCTACGACGGCCCTCACGCCCTGCTCGACTGCCTGCGTGATTACCTCAACAACCTGCCTGACGGACCACAACAACCGAGATTGAGGGTTCGTTGCTTCTGCCACAACCGCGCGCAATTCATCGCCCGGCGGGTCGAAGAGGTCCTCGATACCGCGCAGAACCTGCTGCTGAGCAAGCTCAATCATCGTTACCTGGTTCAGGTCCAGCAGCATTATCACGTTCTGGAACTGGTGCCCGGCCACGTCAATCACGTCGCCCTCGCCACGCTGCCAGCGCTGTTCGATTACCTGGGTGAAGAGCTGGCGAGTTACAGCCCGCTGCACCTGGACCCGATGGCACTGGAAGATCACGACCTGGCGCTGCTCCTGCCCATGGGCCAGCCCGAGTGCATTCAGGTGTTCTACCGCATCAACGAACAGCAGGCTGATCTGTACGTATTGGATGAGTTCAATGCCCTGTGGCAACAGCGTTTGCCCTATCACGACGAGCAAAGCCTGCTGGTGCCGCTGCAACGGTTCCTGCAATCGATCCAGTACCGACGCGACGCCTTGCTGCCGATGAACGCCGCCCAGCCACTCAATCTGGACACGTTGTATTACCAGCTATTGCCGTCCGGCCCCGGCCGGGCGCGTCGCGTCGAAGCCCGGCCGGCGCCGCAAACCCCGATCGATAAACCGTTCTACGACGTACAGGCGATCATCGGCAAAGCCGCGCCGGGACAGGTGCAGGTCACGTTGTATTGCAATCAACGGGAGTTTTCAGAGCTGGAATATGGCGACCAATTGTTCAGCGTGGTCGCCCAGGAGATCGTCGAGCAGCGCCGGGAAACCGAGCGCTATCGCTGCTACATCACCGACCTGGATTTGTCGGGCCTGCTCGGTGATGGTCAGAGTTCAAGCAATCTGTACTTGCGCTACAAGGCCGACCTGGAGCGCGCGTTGAATGAGGCGCTCGAGCAGGTCTAAGCGATTTATTCTGGAAAGTGGCCGCCCTCGGCCGGCTGCGATTCAACTTCCAGCAGGGTCAGTTTCAACGTCTTGCCACCCGGTGCCGGCCAGTCGATGTGCTGGCCAACCTTGAGGCCGAGCAGCGCGCTGCCAACTGGCGCCAGAATCGAAATCTTACCTTCGTCGGCGTTGGCATCCTTCGGGTAAACCAACGTCAGGTGATAGTCCTTGCCACTGCCTTCTTCGCGGCAATGCACACGGGAATTCATGGTGACGACATCGGCGGGCACTTCATCGTGACCGACCAGGGTATCGGCACGATCCAGTTCGGTTTGCAGCGCGATAACGCCCGGCAGCGTGTCATCCAGGCTGTCGATCAGACGCTCCAGACGTTGCACGTCCAGACGGGTAAGGGTGATGGAAGGTGCGGTCATGATAGAGGCAGACTCCTTTCTTCTGCACAGAAAAAGCAAAACCCCGCCAGAAAAAGGCGGGGTTTTCACGAGCCTCGATGGGTTGAGGCGTTTCTGGACACTATCACAGCTCAATAAATATACAAGTCAGGGCGACCAAGCCCCGATATGGACATTGCAAGCTGAGTCAGAGGAGACCTTGTGGGAGTTCGGCTGCCCTCTGATCCATCTTCAAAATAAAAGACATTAAGACAGTTGCTCCCACAAGGTTTTGGGTCAGGTGCAGGAATTGCGCCGGACTGCCTGGGCGCAGATAACCCGCCGGCGATCATCATCCGCCGAGCGCCATTCACGGATGTCTTCGACATGGCGAAAACACCCCAGGCAGACCTTCTGCTCGTCCAGCCGGCACACACCGCTGCACGGCGAAGGCACCGCCGGGCTGACATTGCTGTAGAGCGGCTTGGGCGGACGAACGGGTGCCGGCTGCGTCACGATCTCACAGGCCTTCGAAATCGAGTTCGACGCCAGCCTGCTGCTTGACGATGCGCTCAAGCATCTCGCCCAGCTGCTCTTCGCTCTTGTCGCACATCCAGCGCTCGCTCTCGGCGTCGTAATCGAAGTGGAAACCACCGGACACGGCCGCGAGCCACAGCTGACGCAGCGGTTCCTGGCGGCTGAAGATCAACTGGCTGCCGTTTTCGAACTTGACGGTGAGCACACCGGCGGAGCTCTCCAGATCGATATCCAGGTCACTCTCATCGAAAACATCCTCCAGCGTCTGCTGGGTGGCATCGACCAGATCGTGGAAACGGGCTTCGGTCAAACTCATTACGGCAACCTCAAAAAGTGTCTACTCATGCTCAAGCGCCGCAAGATACGGGCGAGCCCCGGTGATTGCAAAGGATAACGACCAAGGGCCGATATCGATATGTTAAGCGTTGTACCTGTGGGAGCGAGCCTGTGGCGAGGGGATTTAGCGAAACGTCGCACCCCCCCGTTGGGTCGCGAAGCGGCCCTGATTTTGGAACTACGGTGTGTATCAGAAAAACCGCATTCACCGGTTTTGCAACTGCTTCGCAGCCGAACGGGGATAAATCCCCTCACCACCGGCCCGCTCCCACAGGGATTGCACCTGGCTGGCCGGCCTCAGGCCAAGCCCCGCCGGACGGGAGCCCCGTCGCATAGGCAAGCTGCCGGGTGGCCGGTATACTCTGGCGCAATTAACGCATTTTCAAGGATTTCGCCATGAAGCGCCTGATCTCTTCCCTTGCCGCGCTCGTCGCGGTTGCCTGCCTTGTGTCGGCCTGTGGTCAAAAAGGCCCGCTGTACCTGCCTGACGATTCCCAGGATCCTGCCGAGCAGGCCAAGTCGTCGCAAAAGCAGCCTGCTTCCAAAGCACACAAGCACGACGTCTACCAATAAGGGAACGCCATGGACGCTTTTAACTACCGTGACGGTGAGCTGTTCGCGGAAGGTGTTGCCCTGTCCGCCATCGCCGAGCGCTTTGGCACACCGACCTACGTCTACTCCCGCGCCCACATCGAAGCCCAGTACCTGGCTTACGCCGATGCGCTGGCCGGCATGCCGCACCTGGTCTGCTTTGCGGTCAAGGCCAACTCCAACCTGGGTGTATTGAATGTCCTGGCGCGATTGGGCGCCGGTTTTGACATCGTTTCCCGTGGCGAGCTGGAACGCGTACTGGCCGCTGGCGGCAGCGCCGACAAGATTGTGTTCTCCGGTGTCGGCAAGACCCGTGACGACATGCGTCGCGCCCTGGAAGTTGGCGTCCATTGCTTCAACGTCGAATCCACCGATGAGCTGGAGCGTCTGCAAGTCGTCGCCGCCGAGTTGGGCGTTCGTGCGCCGATCTCGCTGCGCGTGAACCCGGATGTCGACGCTGGCACCCACCCGTACATTTCCACCGGTCTTAAAGAGAACAAATTCGGCATCGCCATCGCCGACGCCGAAGATGTGTACATCCGCGCAGCCCAACTGCCAAACCTGGAAGTGGTCGGTGTCGATTGCCACATCGGTTCGCAACTGACCACCCTGCCACCCTTCATCGACGCCCTCGACCGCCTGCTGGGCCTGGTCGACCGCCTCGGCGATTGCGGCATTTACCTGCGCCACATCGATCTCGGTGGTGGTTTGGGCGTGCGTTATCGCGATGAAGAGCCGCCATTGGCTGCCGACTACATCAAAGCCGTGCGCGAGCGCCTCGACGGTCGTGACCTGGCGCTGGTGTTTGAGCCGGGCCGCTTCATTGTGGCCAACGCCGGCGTGCTGCTGACTCAGGTCGAGTACCTCAAGCACACCGAACACAAAGACTTCGCCATCGTCGACGCGGCCATGAACGACTTGATCCGTCCGGCGCTGTACCAGGCCTGGATGGACGTCACCGCCGTGCGCCCTCGCGCTACTGCGGCTCGCGCCTACGACATCGTCGGCCCGATCTGCGAAACCGGCGACTTCCTGGCCAAGGATCGTGAATTGGCCCTGGAAGAAGGCGACCTGCTGGCCGTGCATTCGGCCGGTGCCTACGGGTTTGTCATGAGTTCCAACTACAACACCCGCGGCCGTGCCGCTGAAGTGTTGGTGGACGGTGATCAGGCATTTGAAGTGCGTCGCCGTGAGACGGTAGCCGAGTTGTTTGCTGGCGAAAGCCTGCTGCCGGAGTAAAACCATGCTGCTGCGTTTTACCAAGATGCACGGCCTGGGCAATGACTTCATGGTCCTCGACCTGGTCAGCCAACACGCGCACATTCTGCCCAAGCATGCCAAGCAATGGGGCGATCGGCACACTGGCATCGGTTTCGACCAGTTGCTGATCGTCGAAGCGCCGAGCAACCCGGACGTGGATTTCCGTTACCGGATCTTCAACTCCGACGGTTCCGAAGTGGAACAGTGCGGCAACGGTGCGCGCTGTTTCGCCCGCTTCGTGCTCGACAAGCGCCTGACCGCCAAACGGCAGATCCGCGTCGAGACCAAAAGCGGCATCATCGAACTGGATATTCGCAGCGACGGCCAGATCGGTGTCAACATGGGCGCACCACGCCTGGTGCCGGCCGAGATTCCATTCGAGGCGCCAGAACAGGCCCTGAGCTATAAGTTCGACATCGATGGCACCCCGGTCGAACTGGCCGCTGTGTCCATGGGCAATCCCCATGCCGTGCTCCGGGTCAGCGACATCAACAACGCACCGGTGCATGAACTGGGGCCGAAAATCGAACACCACCCGCGCTTCCCGGCGCGGGTCAATGTCGGTTTTCTCCAGGTCATCGACCGGAACCGTGCGCAGTTGCGCGTCTGGGAACGTGGCGCCGGGGAAACCCAGGCCTGCGGAACCGGCGCGTGCGCTGCCGCAGTGGCCGCGATCAGCCAGGGGTGGATGGATTCGCCGCTATTGATCGACTTGCCCGGCGGGCGTCTGTCCATTGAATGGGCAGGCCCTGGCCAACCGGTCATGATGACCGGCCCGGCAGTGCGCGTTTATGAAGGACAAGTGCGTCTTTGAGAGAGTTGAATCCATGAAAGATAAGCCCCAGGTTCCCGCCCAACAGCCCGACGAATCCTCTTCCGAAAGCCTTGAGGCGGCGGCGATTGCCGCGTACCTGGAGGCTCATCCGGATTTCTTCGTCGAGCACGAAGAACTGCTCCCGGCCTTGCGCATTCCGCACCAGCGCGGCGACACCATCTCGCTGGTCGAACGCCAGATGACCATCCTGCGCGACCGCAATATCGAGTTGCGTCATCGCCTCTCGCACTTGATGGACGTGGCCCGCGACAACGACCGCCTCTTCGACAAGACCCGCCGCCTGATTCTCGCGCTGATGGACGCCACCAGCCTGGAGGATGTGGTGATCAGCGTCGAAGACAGTCTGCGCCAGGACTTCCAGGTGCCCTTTGTCAGCCTGATTCTGCTGGGTGACAATCCCATGCCGGTGGGCCGCTGGGTGACCCATGCCGACGCGCAAACGGCCATCGGCGGCTTGCTCTCGGAAGACAAAAGCGTCAGCGGCAGCCTGCGTGAACACGAGCTGGACTTCCTGTTTGGCGAAGAACAGCGCAAGCAGATTGGTTCCACCGCCGTCGTCGCCATCAGCTATCAAGGCATCCACGGCGTCCTGGCCATCGCCAGCCGCGACCCGCAGCATTACAAGAGCTCGGTGGGCACGCTGTTCCTAAGCTATATCGCCGAAGTGATGGGCCGCGTGCTGCCGCGGGTCAACAGCTCCCTGCGCTCGGTACGCTGACCATGGAACGGCAACTGGACGCTTACTGCGAACACTTGCGCAGTGAGCGCCAGGTGTCGCCCCATACGCTGTACGCCTACCGCCGCGACCTCGACAAAGTGCTGGGCTGGTGCGTCAAACAGAACATCAGCAGCTGGGCCGCCCTGGATATTCAGCGTCTGCGCAGCCTGATCGCGCGCCTGCATTCACAGGGTCAATCGTCCCGCAGCCTGGCGCGGCTGCTGTCGGCAGTGCGTGGGCTCTATCATTACCTGAACCGCGAAGGCCTCTGCGATCACGACCCGGCCAACGGTCTGTCGCCGCCCAAGGGTGAAAGACGCCTGCCGAAAACCCTCGATACCGACCGCGCATTGCAGTTGCTTGAAGGCGCGGTGGAGGATGATTTCCTGGCACGTCGGGATCAGGCGATTCTGGAGCTGTTCTATTCCTCCGGTTTGCGGCTATCAGAGCTGACCGGACTCAATCTGGATCAGCTGGATCTCGCAGACGGCATGGTCCAGGTGCTTGGCAAGGGCAGCAAGACTCGACTGCTTCCGGTGGGCAAAAAAGCCCGCGAAGCCCTCGAACTGTGGCTGCCCTTGCGGGCGATGACCAACCCGGCGGACGACGCGGTGTTTGTCAGCCAGCAAGGCCGGCGCCTTGGCCCTCGGGCGATTCAGGTCCGGGTCAAGGCGGCCGGCGAGCGCGAACTGGGGCAGAACCTGCACCCGCACATGCTGCGGCACTCCTTTGCCAGCCACTTGCTCGAGTCCTCGCAGGACTTGCGCGCCGTACAGGAATTGCTCGGCCACTCAGACATCAAGACCACCCAGATCTACACCCACCTGGACTTCCAGCACCTGGCCACGGTTTACGACAGCGCCCATCCACGGGCAAAACGCATTAAGGGCGATGATTCATGACCATCCAATTGATCACCTTCGACCTCGACGACACCCTGTGGGACACCGCCCCGGTGATCGTCAGCGCCGAAGCCGTACTGCGTGAATGGCTGACCGAGCACGCACCGAATCTGGGCGCAGTGCCGGTGGAACACTTGTGGGCGATTCGTGAGCGGATCCTGAGCAGCGAACCGAGCCTCAAACACCGCATCAGTGCGCTGCGGCGCCGGGTGCTGTTCCATGCGCTGGAAGAGGCCGGTTACGACCACGGTGAGGCTTCGGACCTGGCTGACAAGGGTTTTGAAGTGTTTCTGCATGCCCGGCATCAGATTGAGGTGTTCCCCGACGTCGAGCCGACGCTGGAGACGCTGGCCAGGCATTACGCCTTGGGCGTAGTCACCAACGGCAACGCCGATGTGCGCCGGTTAGGGCTGGCGGATTACTTCAAGTTTGCGTTGTGCGCCGAAGACATCGGCATCGCCAAGCCCGATGCGCGACTGTTCCATGAGGCGTTGCAGCGTGGTGGTGCAACGGCGAAGACGGCGGTGCATATCGGCGATCATCCGGGGGACGACATTGCCGGAGCGCAGCAGGCGGGGTTGCGAGCGATCTGGTTTAACCCGGCGGGTAAGGCATGGGAAGCCGAGAAGGCCCCGGATGCGGAGATTGGCAGCCTGACCGAGTTGCCGGCGTTGTTGGCTCGGTGGAATGTGGCTTAGTAGTACCTTCAAGATCGCCTTCGCGGGCAAGCCTCGCTCCTACAGGTTTTGCGTCGCTCACATAATTGGCAAGCGACACAAATCCTGTAGGAGCGAGGCTTGCCCGCGAAGAACGATAACGCGGTCTACCTGACGGTCACCCATGAAAAAGCCCGCAGCGACGGCGGGCTTTTTCAGCAAGCAAGGGCAGACGCTTAGATAGGCCGGCTGCCGTACTTGTTGTCAGGCTTCTTGGGAGGATCGGCGACCACATTGGCCTCCACTTCCTGCACCTTGCCGCCTTTGGCCAAAAACTCTTCCATGGCCCGCGCGAGAGCATCGCGTTCCTTGTTCTTGGCTTCAACGCTCGGCAGTTCATCGACCGATACCGCAGCCTTGGCTTTGCCTTTGGCAGTAGGGGCCGGCGTATCTTCGCCACCGTCGTCTTCAGCGACGTCTTCCGCCGCTGCTTCCAGACCTTCTTCGGTTTCGTCTTCGTCGCCTACTTCCAGGTCGTCGTTTTCCAGATCATCGTCGCTCATGTTCTACCTCATGACTTGCGAAAAGCAGATTAGTTATAGCCCAGCTTCACCGTCTGTCGACAGCCGCCGGAAAAATTCAATAACCACTGGTGACCAGCGGTTCATGCCTCTTCACCGTGCACGGTGGCGAGGACTTTACGGGCACCGCCAAAATCACGGTGCTCGCCCAGATAAACGCCTTGCCAGGTCCCCAGCGCCAGTCGGCCTGCCGAAATCGGCAAACTGAGCTGACAGCCAAGCACACTGGCCTTGAAGTGCGCCGGGAGGTCGTCCAGGCCTTCGTCGTTATGCTCATAGCCGTCTGCTCCTTGTGGGATCAGACGATTGAAAAATCGTTCGAAGTCGAGACGTACCGCCGGATCGGCGTTCTCGTTGATAGTCAACGACGCCGAGGTATGCTGCAGCAACAAGTGCAACAGACCGACCCGACACGCCTTGATTTCAGGCAGGCCGGCGAGTAACTCGTCCGTTACCAGATGAAAGCCCCGGGGCCGTGCCCGCAGGGTAATCAGAGTCTGTTGCCACATACAGTTCTCCGCTCGTTCGGGGCGCATTCTAGCGCGCTCTGGGAAAAAACAAAGGCCCTAATATTCCTTCAATCATGTAAGCCATTGGCCGCAGAAAAACGCTCGTCGTAAACGCCACTAAACGTGTACGAAAAAACCTTTCAGCAGTTCCTTCACTGACAAACTCCAGACAAAAAAATGCCCGGCAAGCCGGGCAATTTTTTATGCGCGTACTACAAGTTGTAGCCGCGTTCGTTGTGGAGTGCCAGGTCGATGCCGACAGCCTCTTCTTCTTCAGTGATACGCAGGCCCATGACAGCGTCCAGGACTTTGAGAATGATGTAGGTGACGATCGCGGTGTAGATCACCGTGAAGCCCACGCCTTTCAACTGAATCCAGACTTGTGCACCGATGTCGGTGACAGTGCCGAAGCCACCCAGGGCCGGTGCAGCGAAGACACCGGTCAGGATCGCACCGAGGATACCGCCGATACCGTGCACACCGAAGGCGTCCAGGGAATCGTCATAGCCGAGTTTGCGTTTCAGGGTGGTTGCACAGAAGAAGCACACCACGCCCGCTGCCAGGCCGATGACCAGAGCGCCCATCGGGCCCACGGTGCCAGCGGCCGGGGTGATGGCAACCAGACCGGCCACAACACCCGAAGCGATACCCAGCGCACTTGGTTTGCCGTGAGTGACCCACTCGGCGAACATCCAACCCAATGCAGCAGCGGCGGTTGCGATCTGGGTCACCAGCATCGCCATACCGGCAGTGCCGTTGGCCGCAGCAGCGGAACCGGCGTTGAAGCCGAACCAGCCGACCCATAGCATGGCGGCGCCCATCAGGGTGTAACCAAGGTTGTGCGGCGCCATCGGAGTGGTCGGGAAGCCTTTGCGCTTGCCCAGTACCAGGCAGGCAATCAGACCGGCCACACCGGCGTTGATGTGCACCACGGTGCCGCCGGCGAAGTCGAGCACGCCCCAGTCCCACATCAGGCCGCCGTTGCCGGACCAGACCATGTGCGCAATCGGTGCGTAAACCAGGGTGAACCACACGCCCATGAAGATCAGCATGGCGGAGAACTTCATCCGCTCGGCGAAGGCACCGACGATCAGCGCAGGGGTGATGATGGCGAAGGTCATCTGGAAGGTGATGAACACCGCCTCAGGGAACAACGCCGCAGGACCGGTCAGGCTCGATGGCGTGACACCGGCAAGGAATGCCTTGCCCATGCCGCCGAAGAACGAGTTGAAGTTGACGACGCCCTGTTCCATGCCGGTGGTATCGAACGCGATGCTGTAGCCATAAATGACCCACAGAATGCTGATCAGACCGGTAATGGCGAAGCACTGCATCATCACGGAAAGAATATTTTTCGACCGAACCATGCCGCCGTAGAACAGCGCGAGGCCGGGAATGGTCATGAACAGCACGAGGGCTGTCGAGGTCATCATCCAGGCGGTGTCGCCGGAGTTGAGGACTGGGGCCGCCACTTCGTCTGCCGCCATAGCCAGGCCGGGCATTACGAGGGACAACAGGGCTCCTAGCCCTGCGAATTTACGCAGAGTCATATTGTTTTCTCCTGGGGCGTTGGGTGTGTGGCGGCGTTTAAATCGCGTCGGTATCGGTTTCGCCGGTACGGATGCGAATCGCCTGTTCCAGATTGACCACGAAGATCTTGCCGTCACCGATCTTGCCGGTGTTGGCAGCCTTGGTTATCGCCTCGATAACCCGGTCCAGGTCCTTGTCGTCAATGGCGACATCGATCTTCACCTTGGGCAGAAAATCGACCACATATTCCGCGCCGCGATACAGCTCGGTGTGTCCCTTCTGCCGACCGAAGCCTTTGACTTCAGTAACGGTAATGCCCTGCACGCCGATCTCGGACAGCGACTCGCGCACGTCGTCCAACTTGAACGGCTTGATGATGGCAGTGACTAGCTTCATGAAAACTCTCTCCCGAATTGGTGGACTTGCCCCAGGAAAACAAACCCGACTCAAGTCTAAGCGCAGTGCCTGGCTTTGTAACGCATCGTCGGCCTTTGATTGCCCGTCCGACGCCTGCTAACCACTCCGCGCGAAACACTTCCCCCGTTCCGCTTGGCGCACTGCATTCGTCACAGCGACTGCATCAGTGCATGGGTCACTACCGACTAAGCAGAAAGCTTGCCATCTCGCCAAAACCCACTGAATTCAATCCCTTGACAGCTTCCGACCGCCGCTTCACCCAAACAGCCCGGCGGATACGCACAACAACAGTGCGCGGCCGCCCGTCCGCATGCGCGAAAAGCGTGCATCCCTGCGGTCGGAATTGACTATAGACACTGCGTGATACACTGCCCGCCATTGTTGACAGGACATTTCCCATGCTCGCACCCAAAGACTTCCTCGACGCCCTGACCGGCACCGCTTCGCGCCTCTTCAGCGGCGAAACCCCGTTGCCGAAAAGCGAAATCGAAAGCCAGTTCAAGGCACTGTTGCAGAGCGGCTTCAGCAAGCTGGACCTGGTGAGCCGGGAAGAGTTTGATAGCCAGATGGTCGTGCTCGCACGGACCCGGGCACGGTTGGAGAGCCTTGAGGCGAAGGTTGCGGAGATGGAAGCGAAGCTGAGTCCGCCGGCCGAGTAACCCCACCGCGCCCACCGTGAAGCCCGATCCACTTTGAAACCCAATCCACTGTGGGAGCGAACCTGCTCGCGATAAGGTCGGAACGACCTTCAGATTTATCTGTAGGAGTTGCCAAGGGCTGCGATCTTTTGATCTTCCGCCCCGCCACAATCTCGGCAACATCCTACAAAGATCACCACCGCCGTCCGATAGCGCCGCGAAGCCCAGGTTCCTAAGCTCATTCTCAGCTGAATATTCAGCACTGGGTTTGGCGACCCGGAAGCTTAAGGCGCACGGCGACCATCTCTCGAGTCATGGCGGCTGTGCGTGGGAGACCTTCGGGTCTGCCGGGTTCCTTTTGCTCCGGTTCGCCAACCCGCGTACAGCTGCCACCCAATCGTTTGGCGACGATTGACGGCAGCCCCTTTAGCAAAAGGAGCTGTATCAATGAATAGCGATGACTCTTATCTAATTCCCCACGTCTTCATCCGCCACAAACTTCACCTCCACGCGCTTTTGATCGAAAACCAGCCTTGGTTCAGCGCCCGAGACCTCGGCCGTCTGCTTCGCCTTTTCCTCGACGAACGCGCCGTCCGAAAGCTCGATCCCGATCAACACCAATCCGCGCGAGTCGTCATCCACGGCACCCTCGAAAACACCCTGCTAATCAGCGAATCCGGCGTCTACGCCCTGCTCGTCTACCACTACTGCCCCGAATACCGAGGCCTGCGCGAATGGCTGACCCACGACGTAGTGCCAGCCCTCAGAGATGCCCAACAAGCAACTTCCATCGAACGCCCGATTCTTAGCCTGCTGAACTGGCCAGAAATGTCGCTGAGCCTGCTGCACTGGAATAATCAGCCGTGGATTCGGTTGCAGGATGTTCCGCACATGCTGGCGGATGGTGAACGGCCGCGACGTGCGGTCAATGTATCGTGGTGGAGGCGTGCTTCGCGGATGCTGCAATCGCTTTAAGTACTTAAAGCGCATCCACGTTCGATTTCGGCTTTACGCAGATCGTAAGTCAATTGCAAGTTAAGCCAGAACTCGGGCGTGGTGTTCAAGTAGCCAGATAGCTTCCTCGCTAGATCAGCACTGACACAACGCTGCTGCATCACGATTTCGTTAACCACTTTTAACGGTTCGTTCAACGAACTGGCGAAAGCTGACTCTGAAATGCCCAACGGTTCAAGAAATTCGTCCTGAAGAATTAAGCCAGGATGAACCGGCCGCATTCCATTACTGTTCATATTTCTCTCCGAAGTCAGTGATCAATTGATGATCATAAGCAGCCCTGCCAAACAGAGAAGAGCGCTCACACACTTTCACCGACGTCCGTCATTGATCTAGGCAAGGTCCTACAAAAACATCATCCCGCGACTGATTACGTTGGCACTCCACGCTCGCTTACGCTTCATCACCAGAAAGACACTCGCAACATCCAGTGAAAGTTTGTCGCCTCATTCGTAACGCCGAAGAACAACACCCCGACTACCCTTCAAAAACCGCAGGAAGCGGTTCCCGTAAAGATCAAGGAACGACCATGTCCCTCTCCATCGTCCACAGCCGCGCCCAGATTGGTGTAGATGCGCCCGCTGTAACCGTAGAAGTCCATCTGGCCAACGGTTTGCCGTCGCTGACGATGGTCGGTTTTAGCCGAAGCTGCCGTAAAGGAAAGCAAGGACCGGGTACGCAGCGCGATCATCAATTCAGGCCTGCAATTTCCGGCGCGGCGCATCACGCTGAATCTCGCGCCTGCGGACTTACCGAAGGATGGCGGACGGTTTGATCTGGCGATTGCGTTGGGGATTCTGTCCGCCAGCGTACAGGTACCGACGTTGACGCTGGATGACATTGAATGCTTGGGAGAATTGGCGCTGTCAGGCGCGGTACGTGCCGTGAGAGGTGTGTTGCCGGCTGCGTTAGCTGCACGCAAGGCCGGACGCTCGTTGATGGTGCCAAGGGCGAACGCCGAGGAAGCGTGCCTCGCGTCGGGGTTGAAGGTGTTTGCCGTGGATCACCTACTGGAAGCCGTTGCGCACTTCAATGGACATACGCCTGTCGAGCCCTACGTTTCCAACGGGTTGCTCTACGCAAGTAAACCCTATCCGGACCTGAATGAGGTGCAGGGACAACTTTCGGCCAAGCGCGCATTGCTGATTGCGGCGGCTGGGGCTCATAACCTGCTGTTTAGCGGACCGCCGGGGACTGGGAAAACGTTGTTGGCGAGTCGTTTGCCGGGTTTGCTTCCACCGCTCGCCGAAAACGAGGCGCTGGAAGTCGCAGCCATTCAATCCGTCACCAGTTGCGTGCCCTTGAGCCATTGGCCGCAACGACCGTTCCGCCAGCCCCATCACTCGGCTTCCGGCCCTGCATTGGTGGGTGGCGGATCGAAGCCACAACCCGGCGAAATCACCCTCGCCCACCACGGTGTGCTGTTCCTCGACGAACTTCCGGAATTCGATCGTAAGGTGTTGGAGGTTTTAAGGGAGCCGCTGGAATCCGGTCATATCGTGATTTCCCGCGCCAAGGATCGCGTGAGGTTTCCGGCACGCTTTCAATTGGTGGCCGCGATGAATCCATGCCCCTGTGGATATCTTGGCGAACCCAGCGGCAAATGCAGTTGTACGCCGGACATGGTTCAGCGCTACCGCAACAAATTGTCGGGGCCGCTGCTGGATCGGATCGACCTGCACCTGACCGTCGCGCGCGAAGCCACGGCGTTGAATCCTGCGCTCAAACCTGGTGATGACACTGCCACTGCTGCGGAGCTGGTCGCCGACGCCCGGGAGCGTCAAAACAAGCGCCAAGGCTGCGCCAATGCATTCCTCGATCTGCCAGGCCTGCGCAAACACTGCAACTTATCCGCAACCGATGAAGCCTGGCTGGAAACTGCTTGCGAACGTTTGACCTTGTCACTCCGGTCGGCCCACCGCCTGCTCAAGGTAGCCCGTACATTGGCAGACCTTGAACAGGTAAATGCAATTACACGCGAGCATTTGGCGGAAGCGCTGCAATACCGACCTGCCTCAGCGTAATCGATGGCCATCACAGCAAATCATTCAGATAATATTCAGAGAGAGCGTCAGTAATACATGAAGTTACTAAGAAGTCATTGGATCAGATTCGTCTATTGCCTGATAAGCATTGCTATCGTATGGGCGGCGCTATTGCAGCAGGAAATTGTTGTCGGCTCTCCGACATCCCTGAACAACTTTTCCTACGTCGGCACGGTAATAACCATTGTAGCGCTCATCATTTCAATATCCGAAGTTCTGCACAGTGTTCGTTACTCACGCAGCATCAGTGCAGAAGCCAACAGAATACTCAAGGACGCAAAAGCTGTAGAGGGCGCCTCAGCCGTCAGTGAATGCATTGCGACGCGCAATGAAGCAGCAGGTTATGTGGACACCGAAAACTATCCATTGGCGTTGAAGTGCTATCAGCATTTCAGGATTCTGTTTGCCAAAATACCCGGTACAGGTCAGGAGTTCGAAAGGATTGACAATATCCTTGGAGAAACTGAAATCACCATCAGAAAAGGGGTTTTCGCGACGGCAAACGCTCCGCTCGAAAAGCCGATCAGAAACCTTCTTCACCACAATCTTGAAAACATCAAAGAAAACCTCGAAAAGGTTAACCCGGCCAGAGGGCGTCAATATGCTACCGCCTAGATTTCTCGATTTCATCAAAGCCCTCACCACGAGAACGGAGAGAGGCGAATTCTCCTGGAGTTATGACGACAACAACTCGTTTGTGAAACTCAAGGAAAATGACTTTTCTCTTTCATTGCGTTACAGCTTCAACGCCGACGAGAAATATGCGGAGTACGTTATCTATTACATCGATGAGATCGGAAATAAGGAGCATCGGTTTTATACCAACCAAACCTGGAACGACTTCGATTTCATCCGGCGTCTGTTTGATGCGGCACAAGCGTCAGAAATGAGACTTCCTTTTTAGCCTTTTGATGAGCGGTGAACACAGACTTCCACTGCTCATCTCGCAAGGCCGCTTACTCTTTGGTCAAATCCACCAACGGCGCCTGCCTTACCTCAGTCGCCCGCCCACCCTGAATCTCATTCACCCGCTCCAACGCTTTATCCACAGCCCCTTTATCCGCCAACAAGCTGTAATGGATCTGGAACTGCTTCTGCTCTTTAACCCCAATCATCGGCACCAAACCAATCGGCCGCTGATACCGACGGTTGTAGGAAAAACTCGTCCCCGGCTCCAACCCGGTCACATACCCCTGCCCTTGCGTATCGGTGTTTTTCCACAACGAAAATACCGGCAACTGCTGAGTGTTAAAGCCGACCGAAACACCCAGACTGCCCGCCTTGTTATGCAAAACGGTCAGCGTGTCACCCTCGGCATCGCCATACGGCACAACGTTGTAAACCGTCTCGTCATAGTCCTTGGTCGGCGCACGGTAAGTCTGCCAATCCGGCAAATCCCCTTTGGCCTTGTCGTTAAACGGCGACACCTGTTTAACCGGCGCAGCAAACCGCGCGCCCTGTTCCAGGAATGGCGTACTGAAGTTGCTGTGGTACAGCGCCTGGTATTCCTTCGGATAATCACCGTTATTGGTCAATGTATCGTTCAGGGCAAACGCTACGCTGCCGGGCTCAGTGACCAGCTCGGTCGTCACCGAAAAGTCGACTTTCTTGAACGCCTGCTCTTTAAGCTCGCCGCGCAGGCTGATGGCGTACGGCGGTTTTTCATCTATATGCAGGGAAACTTTGCTGGCCGGAATGTTGGCTGCTCTGCCATGCAGGGTCAGCAGTTTACCGTTGTCCATACCGGGATGGCCGACCCATTCGTAGCCGCAGCGGGCGACCAGTTCGTTGAAGCCTTCGAGCCAGCCCAGTCCGCCGCGGCCGTTGAGTTCGATGAAGGACGGATTGACCACGTCCTTGACCGGCGAATCCCAACCCATGCGCACATCACCGACCGACGCCTGCAAGACGTTCATCCCGCGAGTCGGCACCACCGAGAGTTTCATCGTGCCGTTATCGATGTCGACGATGCTGACGCCCTCCTGCCGGCCGCCGTGCAAGGTGCGCAGGGTCACGGAGAACGGTTTGTCGGTTTTTACGCCGAGTTGCTGGCTGGTGATCTGCCAGTTTTGGGCAGCCTTGTCGGTGTCGAGCAGCACGTAATCCCAGGCGAAGGCGTGGGAGGCAGTGGTCAGCGCGCCGAGGGCGACGACGAGTTTGAGCGGGGTCATGAGGAAAGCCTTTCTTGGAGGTGTGCATTTTTATAGCGCTGATGAAACGTTTCAGCCAGCTTAAAAAAGCGAACGTCCGAGCCTTACAAAATCAATTCACATTGACCTCATGCAACCTCCGCACACTTACGCTAGTCTCATACGGTTTTGGACCTCCTCTGATTGACGGCGACATCATTATGACATTAAGGTCGCCAGCTAATTGCAGGAGCAAGAACAGGCACCTTTGTCTGTCATTTTTGCGCAACGGAACATATGGAGTTTGAATGCGCGGGGCACTATTACGCAGCGGTAAGAGCGGGTCATTCACAGCCCTCGGCGAAACAGGTCAACCGGTCTACCGGGCAGCCCTGCAACTGCGCGAAGCTATTCGCCGCAAGAACCCCGACATGGTCGATCACCTGGCCATCCCTCAAAGCGACGAACTCGGCAACCAGATCGATTGGTACAGCGGCCTCGACGGCGATGTAATCCCGTGGAGCAGCGCGACCGAAGAAGAACGCGCACCGGCCCGCCGCCAACTTGAAGCTCTAAAGACTGCGCTCGATGAATTGAGCCAGCGTTTCCTGGGCACAGATCCGGCCGAACAGCAGCAAGGCGACAAAGCCGTGTTCGGCAAGTTGCTCAAGCGTGTCATTCATTTCCCTGACGAAAACTTCGTCTACCTGGTGCAAGGCAAACCGGTGCTGACCTTCTGGGGTTTCGAGCATGCCGGTACCGGCAATCGCGATCCCCTGCACTGCCTTTATCAGGTTCCACCCGTTTTCACGCTGCCACCCGTGGTTGAAGAACCGGTTGTGGCGCCTGTCGTGGCGGTAGTGCCTCGTCCGTGGTGGCGTCGCTGGTGGTGGCTGTTGCTGCTACCGTTCTTGTTGCTGCTGTTGTGGCTGTTGCTCGGCTTGCGCGGTTGCGTGCCGATTCCGTTGGTGGCGGTGGACTTGCTGCCTGAGGGCATCGTGCCGGTGGAAAAACAGCTGGAAGAGCCGCAACTGACCGGCAACGTGACAACGCTGAATGGCGTTCCGGTAACCGGCACCGTCGCGGGCTCCACCACAGGCACAGCCGTGACCGGCACTCATGGCGTAGAAGCTCCAGCCGTCGCGGGTAATGAAGCTGACGCCGCGACCGCCGACGCAACCCAAGACCCGGCCGCCGAATCACCAACCACGCCAACCGCGCCACCCGAAGCCAAAACCGAGGCGCCGTCTGCCGTCACTCCGCCCGACGCGCAAAAATCCGCCGCCGCAGCCGCAACCACAAAACCGGGTCCGGCCCTGAGCATTCCGCCTGACGCCGCCGACGGCGCTGCCAAGTTCCTCGACGGTCAGTACCGCGCCGGTGCCGGCATTCAGGATCGCCGGACCGGCAAGCCGCTGCGTCTGGAATACCAGTTAAAGGACGGTAAAGGCGAAGTCACTGTGCATCAGGCCGACGGCTCGAAATGCAGCGGCCCGGTCACCGCCACCATGAAGGGTGGCAGCCTCGCCATCGACAGCCAGGGCCAGGCCGTGTGCGGCGATGGCAGCACTTACGACATGCCCAAGGTCAACTGCCGCAAAGGGGCGACCACGGTCGCGGACTGCACCGGCGGTTACGGAAAAGATCAATTCCCCATGTCCATGCGGCAGATGGGCGAATAAGACTGGAATAACCCGACATGTTGCCTGAAGTCACACAATTCGAAGACACCGTCACGCTCGTCAGTGACACCGGTATCCAGTTCATGGATTTCGCTTTGCGCCTGGATCCTCGCAAGGAACCGGCGGGCGAGTTCGCGCCGATGATCAGCGGGCTGATCTGCCGCCTGATGTACAACGAAGAGAAAGACTTCTACTTCTACGAGCCTGAACCGGAGAAGGTCGAGAAGGCCAAACCGGCGTTCAGCGTCGACATGAAAAGCAGCCTCGATCTGCTGGACGGTGTCTGGCTGCCGACGCCGTTTTTCCGTTTCATGCCGCCGCACCGCTTTGACGAAGGCCCGACCAACTGGTCGCGGATGCGCCTGGTGAAATTGGCCACGCCAGACATCGACGGCAACACCCACCGCCTGACGATGGCGTTCGACAGCCGCGTCATGCCCAAGCGTGACGGCACCGCCTACCTGGCGCCGAACGAAGAAGACATCAGCTCCGGCGTGTCCTTCAAACTGGCGACCAAGGCCAGCGAAACCCGTTGGTTCCTGGCCCAGCCGTGGGTCAACGAATGGCTGCTGGAAGTGTTCAACGAGGGCAACGCCCATCGTTCGCGCGAAGAGCTCGACATCGACATCCGCGCCAACCATCACCTGGCGCACTACCTCAACCTGCTGAGCCTGTTGAGCACGCCGTCAGCGGCGGCGCAATCGACCGCCAGGCCGAAGCTGGAAATCCCTGAACTGAAAGTGGTCGCCAACGACAGCAATGGTCTGGTCAAACCGATTCCGGTGGACCTGGTGCTAGACGTCGGCAACTCGCGCACCTGCGGCATCCTGATCGAGAATCACGGCCAGGCCGGTTCCGGGCTGAAGCAGAATTACGTGCTGGAACTGCGCGACCTGATCACCCCCGAACACACCTATAACCTACCGTTCGAAAGCCGCGTCGAGTTCGCCCAGGCGTATTTCGGCAAGGACCACTGCTCGGTCAAGAGCGGCCGTCACGATGCGTTCCAGTGGGCGACGATCGCCCGCGTCGGCAATGAGGCCAGCCGTCTGGCCAGCCGCCGTCGCGGCACCGAAGGCTCGACAGGCCTGTCCAGCCCGAAACGTTACCTGTGGGACGAAAACGCCTACGGCCACGGCTGGCGTTTCAACTGCTCGTACATCAAGACCGACAACGAGCCGTACGCCACGGCCGCGCCGTTCTCGCACCTGATCAACGAAACCGGCGAGGCGCTTTACAGCCTCGAAGAAGACGATCGCCTGCCGGTGTTCATGCCACGTTACTCGCGCAGCTCGCTGATGACGTTCATGCTCGCCGAAGTGCTGGCCCAGGCGCTGTCGCAAATCAACAGCCCGGCCCAGCGCTCGCGCCAGGGTCACACCCGCGTACCGCGCCAGCTCAACAGCATCACCCTGACCGTGCCGCCGGGCATGCCCCAGGCCGAGCGCAGCATTCTCAACGAACGCATGCAGCAAGCCATCGGCCTGGTGTGGAAAAGCCTCGGCTGGCATGCCGGCGAGGAAGACCCGCATCAGGATCAGGCCGTCAGCCCGCGCACGCCGATCCCGAGCATCCGCGTGGAATGGGACGAAGCCTCCTGCGGCCAGTTGGTGTACCTGTACACCGAGGTCAACGAGAACTTCGCCGGTCACCCGGAAGAGTTTTTCGACACCATCGCCCGGCCGGACAAGACCGACCGTGAACGCATCACCCTGGCGACCATCGACATCGGCGGCGGCACCACCGACCTGGTCATCACCGACTATCGCCTCGACCGCGCCGGCAACACGGGCAGCGGCAGCAACGTGCACATCGTGCCCGAGCAGCGTTTTCGCGATGGTTTCAAAGTGGCTGGCGACGACATCCTGCTGGACGTGATTCAGGACTTCATCCTGCCGAGCTTCGAGAAGGCTTTGCAGAATGCCGGCGTCAGAGCCCCGGATTCGCTGATGTCACGGCTGTGCGGTGATGAATCGGTCAGCGCCCAGGACATGATCCTGCGCCAGCAATTGAACCTGCAGGTGTTCGCGCCGCTGGGCCTGGCGTTGCTCAAGGCTTACGAGCATTACGACCCGCAAGTTCCGCAGGAAGTCAGCCCGCAAAGTTACCGCCAGTTGCTCGGCGACAACGCGATCAGCCAGACCGTGCTCGACTATGTCAACGCCGCCGTGCGCCGCGATGTCGGTGGCCAGAGCGGTTTCGACCTGTACGAATCGCTGATCGGCTTCGACCTGCAAAAGCTCCACGCCGCGTTCCTCAACGATCAAATCAACATCACCAAGATCCTCGGCGCGCTCTGTGAAGTGGTCGCGCATTACCCGTGCGACGTCCTGCTGCTGACCGGCCGCCCTTCGCGTCTGCCCGGCATCCAGGCCTTTATTCGCAAGGTGCTGCCGCTGCCACCGGGGCGCATTTTGGCGCTGCAAAACTACCGCACTGGCGGCTGGTATCCGTTCCACAAGAACGGCCGCATCGACGACCCGAAAAGTACCGCTTCGGTGGGCGCGATGCTGTGCCTGTTGTGCGCCAACCACAGCGTGCCGAACTTCTACTTCCGTTCTTCGGCGCTCAAGCCGTATTCGACGGTCAAGCACATCGGCGTCATCGACCTGAACAACGTGATCAAGGATGCCGACGTGCTGTACCGCGACATCCAGTCCGAAGACTACAAAATCAAGTTGCCGGAAATCGGCACGGGCGATGACGCCGACACGCCGCAGCTGGAAATGCGCGGCGATCTGCGCCTCGGTTTCCGCCAGTTGGCCGCCGATCGCTGGGCCGCTTCGCCGCTGTACACCTTGCGTTTCACCAAGGCCGGTCGGGAGAAGTTCTCCCGCGCGATCGGTGAGAACGGCAGCGCGCCGCTGCTCAAGGTGCGCTTCGAGGTCAAAGCGGCCGACAAGTACACGCGCAAGCAGGACCTGGTCAGCGACCGCCTCTCGGTCCGCGACATCGAATCCAACAGTAACAACGTCAACTTCAACCCGCGCAGCGACCTCGAGCTGGAACTCAACACCATGCTCGACGCCGGCCTGAGCGAGACCAAGTACTGGCTCGACAGTGGAAGTGTGAAACGCAAATGAATGACCTGACCCCCGATCAACATCAGCTCTCTGCCAGTTGGGCCGCTGTTTATGAAGGTGCCGGTCAGGCGCTGGAATGGATTGGCCAGACGCGCGGCAACGCGCCACGTCTGGACAGCGAAGCCGACAACCTGAACATCCGCCTGCACCGCGCCCGCAACCTGGCTCACAGCCTCGGTCGCGTGGCCTGCACGCCGATGACCATTGGCTTTTTCGGCTTGTCCCAGGCCGGCAAGTCCTACCTGATTTCGGCGCTTGCGGCCGGTCAGAACGGCAAACTGGAAACCGATTTCGGTGGCCAGCGCCTGGACTTCATCAAGCACATCAACCCGGTGGGTGGCGGTAAGGAAGCCACCGGCCTGGTGACACGCTTCAGCCGCCGCGCCACGCCGAGCCAGGATCCGCAATTCCCGGTCGAGCTGACGCTGTTCAAGGAAATCGAGCTGGCGAAGATTCTCGCCAACTCATGGTTCAAGGACTTCGACCTTGAGCGGATCTCCTACGAGATCGACGAAGAGCGCATCCAGCGCGTGCTGAAACCGTTTGAAGGCCGCGAGACCGGGCCGATGCAACCGGGCGTCAGCGCCGATGATCTGGTGTCGCTGTGGGATTACCTGCGGGACAACTTCCGCAACTCGGTGAAGAAGCTTGAGCACCTGTATTGGCCCACGGCGTTGCAACTGGCGCCACGCCTGAATTTCCAGGAACGCGCCGAGCTGTTTTCGATCCTGTGGGGTGAGCAAAGCGAACTGACGCGCGTGTACCAGCAACTGGCCGGCGCGCTGCACAAGCTGGGCCTGCCCGAGACTGTGTTCGCGCCATTAAAGGCCTTGGTGAGTTTCGAAAACGACACCTACAGCCAGCGCGACAGCATCATGAACGTCGACATCCTCGAGCGCTTCGGCAGCTCACTGGACTTGCCGATCGACGTGCGGCCCCTGGTCGACGGACGACTGCAAAACAGCCAGGGCATCCCGGTCGCGCAACTGGCGGCACTGACCGCCGAGATGACCTTCGGCCTGATCGAAGCCCCGGCGGACGACATCGTCAACCAGGTCGATCTGCTGGACTTCCCCGGTTATCGCGGGCGCAAGAAGCTGCACGAGATCGCCAACTCCAACGACCCGGAGTCCGCCACCAAGGACAATTCCGTCTCGCAGCTGATCCTGCGCGGCAAGGTTGCTTACCTGTTCGAACGCTACACCGACAACCAGGAAATGAACGCGCTGGTGGTCTGCACCGGCTCGACCAAACAGAGCGACGTCAACGACGTCGGCCCGGTGCTGACGCGCTGGATCGAGAAAACCCAGGGCGCCGACGCGGCCGCCCGCAGCAAACGCGACACCGGCCTGATCTGGGCGCTGACCATGCTCGACCTTCGCATCACCAACTCCCTGAGCCTGACGCCTGATCAGTACGACGAGAGCTGGAATGGCATGGTCAAGCTGACCATGCTCGAGCGCTTCGGCAGCCTGAGCTGGATGAACGACTGGGCCGGCACGCCGTTCCAGAACACCTTCCTGGTGCGCAAACCGCGCATGGATGCGGCGTTCATCGTCCAGGACGCCAGCGGCGCCGAAACAGGCCTCAATGCCAGCTACCAGGAACGCGTCGACGCTCTGGGCACAAGCTTTGCCGGCAACGAGCTGGTGTGCAAACACATCAACAATCCTGCCAACGCCTGGAAAGAAATGCTGCGCAACGATGACGGTGGCATCAGCCACTTCAGCGGCAGTTTCAAGGGCGTGGCCAACATCGAATTCAAACTGCAACGCATCCGCGAGCAGCTGAACGAATGCCTCGAAGGCCTGACCACTCACGGCCTGAGCACCTGGTATCACGCCGATGGCGACGGCGCCGCAGCCGCCAAGAAAGCCCAGGCACAGATGATTCTGTCGGGCCTGGGCCGTCGCCCTGCCGTGCTCGGCGAGTTGATCGAAGAACTCGACATGCCAAGCGAAGAGGTGCGCGACCTGTACCTCAGCGGTGTGTACGAAACCGATGACGCGCCCACCGCCAGCGATGAGCCGGCCGCCCCGACACCGAGCCAGAGCCTGTACGGCAACGACGCCGGTTTCGACTTCGATTTCGGCGACGACCTGAGTCACGAAGCGCCGGTCAGCAGCAAAACCAACACCCCGACGCCGGAACTGCAAAGCAACGAACACCGTTTTGCCAAAGCCGCGTTCAAGGCCTGGATTGCGCACCTGCGCGAGCTGACCACCCGACAAAGCCTGCTCAACCTGTTGGGGCTGGAAAAGGCCTTGATCGAAGCCGTGGTCGACGAACTGATCACCGCCGGTTACCGCCAGGACTTGCCGGGGCAACTGAGCCGTGCGGTGCTCAAGCGTGCGCAAAGCGGCGCACGGCGCGATCAACTGGTCGAGCGCCAAGTGCTGGAAGTGCAACGCGTGCTGCGCGATTTCGTGTCCTGGTTCGGCTACCTGCAGAAACCGGTCAACGAACGCCCGAACAGCCGCGCCGGTGCCAAGGCGCCGTTGTTCTCGTTCTACACCGACATCGGTCCGGGACAAGTGCCGGTGCTGCCGCCACAACCGGCAAACCAGGCGCAGCGGTATCTGGGCGACTGGCTCTCGGGCCTGGCCTACATCACACAGGACAACGCCGGCCATGGTGCCGGTCGCGAAATCACCCCTGAACAGAATGAACGGCTGGGCCATGTGCTCACAGCCTTCACAGCGAGATAAGCAATGCCAATTCGTGTCGACCTGCTCGCCTTAGAACCCAACGTGCCTGGCCAGGCGTGCCTCACTGTGAAGAAATGGCAGGGTGGCGAAGAACAGCTGGAGTTCTCCATTCAGCGTAACCAGGACGGTTTCTACCTCCAGGATCAGAAGGCCTGGAGCAACAATCCGTTCTGGTTCAAGGTCTCGCGCTTCAGCGTTACGGCCAGTGGCGAAGTCCTTGAAGCCCAAGTCGGCCCGGAAGTGGTCGATCCGCTGCTCGAAGGCGGCGCCCACTCGCAATTCCAGATCGAACTGCGTGAGCAAAGCCTCGATCATAGCGATAAAGGCGTGGTTCGCCCCGGCGTGGGCCTGTTGCCGTCTACTGCGGGTGGCCAGACACGCTCGACTTATGGCGGCGCAGACCTGACAGCGCCAAGTGCGCCAGAACCGGAAGTTCCGGAGCTGCCGGAACTGGTCCTGCTCACCGCCGAGCCAGAAATCGAACTGGAATCGGTGCCCAACGAACCCGCCTACACCCCTCCTCCGCCCCCGGTGAAGAAAAGCAACAAAGGCCTTATCGGCCTCGCGCTCGTCGTGCTGTTGCTGGTGGCCGCAGCGGCCGGATTCTGGTTTTACAAACGCACTCCGGCACCCGCCCCTGCCATCGCAGCCGCCGCACCGGCCGGTGCCGACGTACAAGCCTGCACCCTGGACAGCATGAACAGCCTGCCCGAGCTGACCTTCGTCCAGACCTGCATCAAGGCTGCGCCCGACAGCGCCAAGTTGCTGCAGATCATCAACGAAGCCAAGGCCGGCAAACACTGCGGCGTTGCCCAGCGTCTGTACGCCAACCGTGCCCAGGCCGGCGACTCTTTGATTGCCAACGCCTATGCCCGCGAATACGACCCGAAATACCTGAAGGCCAGCGAGTGCTTCCCGGCCGCGGACAACGCCACCGCCGCCTATTGGTATGAAACGATCCTGACCCAGGACCCGAACAACGCCGAAGCCAAGCAGCGTTTCGAGGAGTTGCAGAAGTGATCCGTTCGCCCCTGAGTCGTTTCCTGCTGAGCAGCGCCGCGCTGTTGGCACTCTGCATCAGCCCGTTGTCCCAGGCCGATGACAAACCGCTGATCCAGACCGGTAAAAAGACCTTGTTCCAGCGCGTGCTGACCACCCCGGGCTGCAAAATCAGCCCGACGGCGGGCGGTGCTGCGGGCGATGAGCAACCGGTGTTCAGCCGTTTCTATGTGTACGAACGTGCGCAAGCGGCCAACGCCGAATGGCTGAAAGTCGGCCCCGACAGCTATGGCAAAACCATTGGCTGGTTGCCGGCGAGTTGCACCACCGACTGGAAAATGCAGCTGACACTGGCCTTCACCAACCCGGCCAATCGCGACCGGCTGCTGTTCTTCAAAGAACGCGCCACCGTCGAAGGCATCCTCGATGCGCCGGACCCGGTAAGCAAAGTCGCCCCGCTGCGGGCCACGCTGAAAAAGGGCAAGCAAGCCCCGGGCGTGCTGGCTGAAGAACCTGAATACTTCGTCGACCTGCAAAAGCAGTTCTACCTGCTGCCGGTACTCAGCGGCGAAGAAGTCATGACCGAAGGCGGTTTCCGCACGCGCCTGCTTAATGTGGCGTCGGTCAGCAAGCCCGATGAGAAAGACGCCAAGGGTGGTGCTGCCAACAGCGCGGCCGGTGGCAAGGAAGCTGAGGACAAAGCGGCCAGCCAACTGAAGGAATTCAGCGCGGCGGTGGTGTTTGTCATCGACTCGACGATCTCGATGGACCCGTACATCGACCGCACCCGCGAGGCGATCCGCAAGGTCTACCAGCAGATCGAAGCGCAGAACCTCGGTAAGCAGGTCAAGTTCGGTCTGGTCGCGTTCCGCTCCAACACCCAAGCGGTGCCAGGCCTGGAATACACCACCAAGATGTACGCCGACCCGACTCAGGTGAAGGACAGTTCCGACTTCCTCGCCAAAGTCGCCGACCTCAAGCAAGCCAAGGTGTCGAGCAGCAGTTACGACGAAGACTCCTTCGCGGGTGTCATGCACAGCATCGACAAGGTCGACTGGAGCCAGTTCGGTGCGCGCTACGTGGTGTTGATCACCGACGCGGGCGCCATCGAAGGCGACGACAAACTGTCGAAAACCGGTTTGAGCGCTTCCCAGGTTCGCCTCGAAGCGGCCAACCCGGGCGTGGCGATCTACACGCTGCACCTGAAAACCCCGGCCGGGATCAAGGATCACGCCAAGGCCGAGGCGCAGTACCAGAATCTGTCGACTTACCCGGGCACCAACACCTCGCTGTACTACCCGGTGAACGCCGGCGACATTCAGGAGTTCGGCCGCAAGGTCGACGCACTGGCCACCGCGATTACCTCCCAGGTGAAAGCCGCCTACATGGGCGAAGACGCCATCGGTAGCGCGGTGAACGCCAAGCAGGACCCGGCCGAGAAGAAAATGCTCGAGGACGCGGCGCTGATCGGCCACGCCATGCAGCTCGCCTATCTCGGCGAAAAGACCAACAGCAAGGCGCCTCCGGTATTCAAGGCGTGGATCACTGACCGCGACTTGATCAAGCAGAACATCCCCACCACCGACGTGCGGGTGTTGCTGACCAAGTCCCAGCTCAGTGACTTGAGCGACGTGATGAAGCAGATCCTCGACGCCGCCAACGAAGGCCTGATTTCGCCGACGGAAATGTTCGATCGCCTGCGCTCGGTGGCCGCAACCATGGGCGCCGACCCGAACCAGCTCAAGCAGAACAGCAACGCCAAACTGGCGGACATGGGCGTCCTCGGCGAGTACCTCGAAGACCTGCCGTACCAGAGCGAAGTGCTGAACCTGGACGAAGAAACCTGGAAGAGCTGGGATGGTCTGGCGCAGGAGAAATTCATCCGCACGCTCAATACCAAACTGCGGCACTACCAGCGTTACAACGCTGACGTCGACCGTTGGGTGGCGTTAGCCAAGGACAGCGATGCACGGGACAACGTGTACCCCGTGCCCCTGGAAATGATGCCTTAACGAGACGCCGATGCTCGATATCAAGAACCTGCTGGTGCGCCGTGGTGAAGGCGCGCTGGCCCATCACGTGCGCCTGCCGCACTTGCAGGTCGGTGCCGGGGAAATCCTCGCCATCACCGGCGAGAGCGGCAGTGGTAAAAGCACATTGCTTGAAGCCATCGGCCTGTTGCTGGCGCCGGTCGAGCTCGAGCGCTTTCGGCTGGGTGCAGCACACGATCAGGACATCGCCCATTTGCTGGCCAGCGACGACCAGCCAGCCTTGGCGGCCGTGCGTTCGCGTCATCTGGGATTCATTTTGCAGAACGGCGGCTTGCTGCCATTTCTTAGCGTGCGCGACAACATCAGCCTGCCGCGCCGCTTGCTCGGTATGTCGGTAAAGAGCGCGCACATCGATCACGCGGTTGAGGTATTGCGTCTGCAAGGGTTGCTGGATAAACAGCCGCAGGCGCTATCGATCGGTGAACGCCAGCGCGTTGCCTGCGTTCGTGCGATTGCCCATGAACCGCTGCTGCTGTTGGCCGACGAGCCGACCGCCGCGCTCGACCCGCACAGCGCCCGGCGTTTGTTCGAATTGCTGCTGAGTCTGGTATCGAGCATGGGCCTGAGTGCCCTGGTGGTTTCCCATGACTGGGCCTTGCTGAAGGATTTCGGTTTGCCGCGACTCGGCGCTACCAGCCGTCAGGGAGAAACACTGTTTGAACCGATGGACTGACCGACTGCGCCTGCTGGGCACGCTGGCCCTGCAAGACCTGTGGCATGACCGCAAGGTGTCGCTGTGCATCGCCGCGTCATTGGTGGCGGTGATCGCGCCGCTGTTGCTGCTGTTCGGCCTCAAACACGGCGTGGTCAGCCAGTTGCAGGACGAATTGCTGCGCGACCCGCGCAACCTTGAAGTAAAAATGCTCAGCAACGGCAACTACGACAGCGCCTGGATCGAGCGTGTGCGCCAGCGTCCCGAGACCGGTTTTGCCCTCGGCCAGACCCGCTCGCTCAACACCCAGGCGGACTTGCTGATCGGCATGCAACGGTTTGTCGAAGGCGCGGAAATCATCGCCACCGAACCCGGCGACCCGCAGCTGAACCTGCCGCAACTCAACCCAACTGGCGATCAAGTGATCCTCAGCGCCCGCGCCGCGCAACGCTTGCAGGCCAAGGTCGGCGACCGCGTGCAACTGCGCGTATTGCGCCGTCTGGAAGGCGTCAACGAGCGCGGAGAGATGACGCTGACGGTGCTGGCGGTGCTCGACGGTGCTCGGTTCGGCCGCGCGGCCGGATTCGTCGCCCCGCCGTTGTTGCTGAATCTGGAGCGCTTTCGCGATGGATATCAGGTCAGCGCATTCGGCATCGAAACCGGCAAACCTCTGGGCGATCTGCAACCGCTGTACGCCCGCGCCCGCCTCTACGCCCGTGACATCGACCAGGTTGCGCCGCTGGAACGCTGGCTCAACGAACAACACATCGAAACCTCGAGCCGACTGGCCGACATCGACAACGTCAAAGCCATCAATCATGTGCTGGGGTTGATCTTCGGGGTTATCGCTCTGGCGGCGTTGATCGGTTGTGTGGCGTCGATGGTCGGCGCTTTTCTGGCCAACATCGACCGCAAGCGCAAAAGCCTCGCGGTCTTGCGCCTGCTGGGTTTCAAACGCACGGCTGTAGGCGGTTTCGTGGTCCTGCAAGCGCTGGTGCTGAGCCTTGCCGGCTACCTCGGCGGATTGGGGTTTTACGCCGTCGGCAGCCATTTGTTCGACACCTTGCTCGGCAGCAGCCAGGCCACCGGCACCTTTGTCTGTCACATCACACTCTGGCACGGCCTCGCCGCCCTGCTCCTGACCTTTCTGGTCGCTGCACTGGTGGCCCTGATCGGCGCCGTGCGAGCGATCAACATCCAACCTGCGGAGAGTCTGCGTGAGCTATAAACGTTTGGGCTTGCTGTTGCCCCTGAGCCTCGGCTACCTGCTCGATGCTTCGGCGGCTGGCTGGGAAGAGAAGTATTACAACCCGATGCCCGAGGCCAGCGACGTCGTGTTGCCGATGCCGTGCGAAGGTTCGATGGTGTTTCGCAAGGTGTTCATTCCGGTTGCCGGACCGCTTGACGACTACCCGATCAACATCGGTCAGGACGGCGCGGAATACGGCTATGTCGAACAGACTCGACCGACCTTCATCGCGGGCAGTTTCACCGGCGCGAAAAACGATAAATCCCGCTACTACCTGATGGCCAAGTACGAGATGAGTCAGCTCCAATACGCGGCATTGACCGACGCAACCTGCCCCACCGCCGCCACCAAAATGCGCCTGCCGCAAGTGTCCGTGAGCTGGGTGCAAGCCGTCGAAGCGTCGGACAAATACAACCTGTGGCTGCGCAAAAACGCCGCTGACAAGCTGCCCAAAGAAGACGGCGTGCTGGGCTTCCTGCGCCTGCCGACGGAAGTCGAGTGGGAGTTCGCGGCGCGCGGTGGCCTGGAGGTCGGCGCGGCGGAATTTCGCGACACGCGTTACCCGATGCCCGACGGCATCAACGCTTACGAGTGGTTCGCCGGGGCGCAATCGTCCAACGGCAAACTGCAATTGTCGGGTCTGCAAAAACCCAATCCATTGGGCCTGCACGACATGCTCGGCAACGTCGACGAGATGATGTTCGAGCCGTTTCGCCTGAACAAACTCGACCGCCAGCACGGTCAGGCCGGCGGCTACGTGGTCCGTGGCGGCAACTACCTGACCGCTCAGGCCGACCTGCGCACCGGGTTGCGCAAGGAAGAGCCGTACTACAACGCCGAAGGTCAGGTGAAAAACAAAACCACCGGTATGCGCCTGGTATTGGTCTCGCCAACCCTGACTTCCCGCGAGCGTGTCGCCAGCATTGAAAGCAGCTGGAAGAAACTCGGTACCGGCAGCAAGGAAACCGAATCCGCCGACAAAGGCACGGTTCAATCCCTGAACAGCCTGGCCTCGGGCGTGGAAGACAAGGCGCTCAAGGAAAAGCTTCAGGCGTTGGAAAACCAATTGCGCGCCAGCAATCAGCAGCAGGAAGAAACCCGCGACCAGGCGATCCGCGCCAGTCTCAACCTCGGTGCGTTCCTCTGCACCAAGATGCTCGACGACGGCCAGTACGTGGACTTCCTGCAAAAGAACTACAAGCTCAATTGCGAATCCGCGGACAAAGATGCCAGTTGCGACATGCGCAAAGGCAAACTCGACGAGCAGAAGGATCGCCTACACAAACTCAGCCGTTACTACGCCAGCAGCCTGGTGGAATCGGCGACCTTGTACGGCCAGCCGCTGCTGGAAGCACAGGTGCCGGTAATGGAAGAAATCATCACCCGCAACAAACAGCTGCAAGAACTCAAACCCTATTTGCGCACCCACTGGGCCAATCAGAAGACCTTCCTGCAAAAGCAGAAGATCGACACTGAAGCCTGGCTGACCAGCTGCAAAACCGTCACTCAATAACTCACCTCAATAACTAACCTCAACAAAAACAGCCAACACCGGCACCAAGGAGTTTCACCATGTCGCGCAGCCTTTGGACTCGCTTCAAGCTTCAGATCGCTTTCGTCCTCACCGGCAGCCTGCTGTTGACCGGTTGCGCCAACACCGGCAGCTCGATGCTCGGTGGCAGCGAAGGCGCAGACCCACGCCTGACCCAGGGCAACGACGCACAGTTCTTCAGCAAGTCCGGCTACCAGGCCTGCGCGGTCGGCGCCGGTGTCGGCATCCTCGGTTGCGCACTGTCCAATAGCAGCAACAAAGCGGTCTGCGCCATCGCCGCCGGTATTACCGCGTGTGGCGTGGCCATGGGCGCGAACTACTACCTGGATCAGCGTCGTAGCGAATACTCCGACACCACCACCCGTCTGGCGAAGATGAACAGCGACGTCGAACAAGACACCCAGAACGTGATCGCCCGTACCGCGACCGCTCAGCAAGTGATCCAGGATGACCAGGCGCGCATCGCCCAGATCAAAAAAGACATCGCCAGCAAGAAGGTCGACAAGACCAAGGCTCAGGCGCAGATCGCCGAGATCGACCAGAACATCGCGCGTCTGCGTAAAGACCTCGGCAACATGCGCAACAAAGTCACCGAGTACACCAAAGTGGCAGACGCCGAGCGTGCACAAGGCGCCAGCACCGAGATCAAGCAGGTGGACGTGAGCATTATGAAAATGAACCAGAAAGTCGCCGCCCTGCAAAAGGAAGTCGACGGTCTTTACAACCAGCGCTCCGCAATCACCCTGGGCTAATGACATGACTCTACGACAGCTGGCGGTCCTCACCGCCGTCCTGGCCTTGAGCGGTTGCGCGACCAAGCCGGGCGAATGCGACGCGACCAATGGCGACAGCAGCATGCTGACCAAGATGAACTGCGACTACTCTGGTGGTTACAGCGATCAGGTCACGCAGAAGGAACAGGCCCTGACCGCGTCCCGTCAGGAAAACGCGATGTTCCGCCAGGTGTACGAGAACATTCAGGCCCAGCAGCTCAGCACCAAGACCGACCTGACCAGCCAGCAGAAATCCCAGGCGGCGCTGAACCAGTCGCTGGGCCAGTTGCTGACCTCGCTCAAGGCCCGGCATGGCAATAAAAGCCAGGTGCAGAAGCAGATTGCCGGGCTTGAGCAGCAGCTCAAGGCCTCGCAGGCGGCGCCCGTGACCAAGGCCTCACCCGCGACGCTGGCCGCCAAGCAGGAACAACTGAAGGCCTTGCAGAAGAAAGTGAATCAGCTGCAATTCAGCCTCGGTTACGAAGAGTAACTTTTTGCCCCGCAGGCCTCCCGATGGAGGCCTGCACCCTTTTCAGGAATCGTCGTCATGCAGCGGGTCATCAGGGATGCGCAAGCCACACCGGAGGGGATGAGTGCGCTGCAAGCCAAAGTCGCCCTCATCCAGAAACACTTTCCGCCGACCGTCGCCAGCCTCTTCGCCATCCCGCGAATGGGCAGCGGCGAGGCGCTGGAATGGTGGACCGAACTAGGTGGCCAACCCACACCCTATGCCGACCTCAACGAGGACGCGCAACGACGATTGCTGGAAACCTATGAAGTGCGTCAGACGTCCCTTGGACAGCTGGCGGACGAACTGCAAAAACGCGGTCAGCCCACGGTAGCGGATGACCTGCGCAGCCTGCTCGGCACGCCCGAGCTGGACAAACTCTACAGCCTCAACGGCGAGCCGCTGGTGGTGCGCTGGAACCAGCGTCCGCCCAAACCAATTGTGCCGCCGGTTGTTCCGGTGGTGCCGGTCGTGCCGCCGTCGCGCCGTGGCTGGTGGATCGCGGCGGCCTTGCTGGCGCTGCTGTTGCTGCTCCTGGCGCTCTGGGCTTACTGGTGGTTTATGCACCGTGAACCCGTCGTCGTGGTCCCACCTGTAGCGCCCGTGGTGACACCGGTCGAGAAACCGGTTGAGCCTGTTCCCGAGCCTGTCGTGGAGCCGGAACCTGTTCCGGAACCCGAGCCCGAACCCGCACCCGTGCCAGAACCGGTACCGGTACCCAAGCCCGTTCCGCCCCCAAAACCTGTGGTGGTCGCCCCGCCACCGGCACCGACGCTGGACAACTTCGCTTGCCGCAAAAAAGCGCCAAACGCAGAGATTCCGCAATTCGTGGTGGTGCTCGACACCTCGGGCTCGATGGACCTGAACATCAAGTCCGTGAAAGCCGACGAGGACTGGTTCTTCGGCAATGAGCTGAACAAGTACCTGGATGTGAACCGCACCACGCAGATTTTCGCCAAGCCCAGCCGCATGGACGTCGCCAAGGACTCGCTGGCCGGCATGATCAACGGGCTGGACCCGAAGATCGACACGCGCCTCATCACCTTCGCCGGCTGCGAAAGCACACCGGACCAGGGCGTGTTCAAGTTTGGCGACCGCCAGCGGCTGATCAACGGGATTCGAGGCCTGGTGCCCAACGACGGCACACCGCTGGCCGACAGCCTGGCCCACGCAGCAAACACCGTGGACGGGCGCAATAACGATGCCGTGATCGTGATGTTCGTCGACGGTGAGGACGGTTGCCAGAAAGACGTTTGCGCGGTCTCCCGCCAAATCGCCAGGGAACAACCGCGCCTGCGGGTCAACGTGGTGAAAATCGGAGCCGGTGGCCCGTCACGTTGCATCGCTGAAAACACCGGAGGCCGGGTTTACAGCAGCACCAACGCGGCTGAACTGGGCAAGCAGTTGAAACTGGCGAGCAAGGAAGTGTCGAGCAACGCCAAGTGCGATTGATCGTCTGCCGGGGCGAAGCTCAGTAACAACGCGGCGACCTCAGGCACTTCAAGCGGGGCCGCTTCGGCGCCCCGATAACTAAGCGGTCATATTTGCGGACAAGCTTTGTTTAGCGTTCTCATGGTTTGCATTAGTATGCTGTTCCAACCGCAACGCAAAGGTGTACACCCTATGCTTGGCCAGATAACGAAATCGGAGAAAATCCTGTGAGGCTTGAGAAGTTGCGTGTGCAGAACTATCGCTGCTTCGCAGAATTCGAAATCGATTTCGATCCGCATCTGACCGTACTGATTGCTTCCAATGGCGGTGGTAAAACAACCATTCTGGATGCTGCCCGGGTGGCGTTATGGCCTTTTGTAAGAGGGTTCGATCTTGGCAGCCAGACCGGCAAATCTGCCACCATCCAGATCGAAGATGTGCGACTCGCGCAGTTCAGCAGTGGGAACATGGAGCCTCAGTCCCCCAGCGCTATCGAAGCCTATGGCGTCTGGGGCGACATACCCGACTCAGATCGCTGGTTGCAACAGCGCGTGAGCTTGAAAAAGTCCACCAATACCCTCGGCGACGCGGGGTCCAAGGCTCTGACTTTATACGGCAAATCGCTTCAGGAGCAGGTTCGTGGCGATACGCCAGTGACGCTACCAATGGTGACCTACCTCGGGACCTCCCGGCTTTGGTTCGAAGGGCGTTTCACCTCGGTGGCCGCCCAGACCACGCTCGACAAAAGCGAGTATTCCCGAACCTCCGGATACCTGAATTGCCTGTCCTATTCGTCCAGCTTCAAAACTTTCACTGTTTGGTACGGCTGGATCTATCGCAGCTATCGTGAAGCGCAACTGATAGCTCTGGAGCGCAGCATTGAGGTATCTGATATCGGGCAACGCTTTGAGCGGGTCATCGCAGCCATTAAAAATGCCATCGATCTATTGATAAAAGCGCCCACTGGCTGGCACAGCCTGGAGTACAGCGCCAGCCATCACCAACAGCTAGTCATGCACCACCCTGAACAGGGAGTGTTGCCTGTAGATATGCTCAGCGATGGACTGAGAAACACCATTGCAATGGTTGCCGATCTCGCCTTTCGTGCTTGCAAACTCAACCCGCATCTCGGTGAGCGAGCAGCGCTGGAAACCCCGGGTATTGCATTGATCGATGAAGTGGACATGTTCCTGCACCCCCACTGGCAGCAGACAATCATCGGGGGATTACGAGCAGCTTTTCCTGCCATGCAATTCATTGTCACTACCCATAGCCCACAGGTGCTCAGCACAGTGCGGCGCGAGAATATCCGGGTAATCGGCAGGGATGCACAGGGCCAGATAGTTGCCTCGCAGCCCCTTGCCATGACCTACGGCGAACCGAGCAACAGCGTGCTCCACAGCGTAATGCAGGTCGATCCGCAGCCTCCTGTTGATGAGAAACCGGACTTGCTGCAACTTACCGAGTGGGTGGACAAGGGCCGCTATGCCGAACGGTCAGCCATTGATCTGATGGAGCATTTGACCGAAATGCTGGGTGAACAGCATCCTCAGCTTCAACGCCTGCAACGCAGCATCAAGCGGCAAGAGGCGCTTAAAAGATGAAGGCTGTTCGCAAGCGCGGAGAAGGTCCTTTTCAGCTGGCCAACGCACATGAAAATCCACCAACCACAGACGGTACCGCCACCAGCAGATGGAAGAGCTTTGTCCATAAGACGCGGGTTTTCGACTATTTATTGGAAGAACAATACGGCTTGTGTTGCTACAGCGAAATCAGACCGGACCAGGTCGGCGTAGGCTTCCACATCGAGCATGTCGAAAACAAAAGCCAGCATCCTCGACGCACCTTTGACTACAGCAACCTGGCGGCCTGCGCACTGGACAGCGAAACAGACTTGAAGGCATTCAAGGCGCAGCAAGCTGAAATATTTGGTGGCCACGCGCTCGGCAAATCGAAAGGGGTCGACATTGCCCGCTTCGTCTCGTGCCATCAGCCTGATAGTCCGCGCTACTTCGCTTACCTGTCCGATGGACGTGTGGTACCTGCTGATAGACTGTCACCGCAGGATGATGACCGCGCCCGGTATACCATCGACTTGCTTAATCTGAACAGCCCTTACCTTCAGGTTCTGCGTCAGCGCTGGTGGAGCGAGCTGGAATCGCTTTTCGAAGAGCATATTGATCAGGATATGAACCTGCATTGTCTCGCCGGGATCGACTTGGTACCTATCAGAGGAAATCTAAGTCCGTTTTTCAGTCTCACGCGCAAGTTTTTTGGAAGCGTTGCCGAGGAAGTACTTGAACGTGACGCCCCTCATTTACGCTGACAAGATCCAATCAGTTAAGCCGCCGAAGCGGCATCCTGAAACATCCAATTGAAAAGCCGCAAAGGGTGCCTGTCTGGGACCGACACCCTGGCTGAATTCAACGAAACCGGTCAACCTCATGACGCAAGTCCGCCGCCAGCTTCTCCAGCTCTTTGGCGGTCACGGCAAGGTTCGACACCACTTCGCGCTGCTCACTGTTCGCCAGCGCAATGCTTTGCAGGTTGCTGCTGAGCAACGTCGCCGTGCTGCTCTGCTCCTGGGTCGCAGTGGTGATCGCCGCAAACTGCTGGCCCGCCGAGCGGCTTTGCTCATCGATCCGCGCCAGGGCCGAGGCCACATTGGCGTTACGTGACAGGCCTTCCTGCATCAGCACATTGCCTTGCTCCATGGTGCTGATCGCGTTGCCGGTTTCCTGCTGGATGCTTTGAATCATCCCGGAAATTTCATCAGTAGCCTGGCGCGTACGCGAAGCCAGGTTGCGCACCTCGTCGGCCACCACCGCAAAACCGCGACCCTGCTCACCGGCACGGGCCGCTTCGATGGCCGCGTTCAGCGCCAGCAGGTTGGTTTGATCAGCAATCGAGGTAATCACCCCGACGATGCCGCCGATTTCCTGGGAGCGCTGGCCGAGGGTGTTGATCACCGTCGCGGTACTGTTCAACGCGCCAGCGATTTGCTCCAGCGACGAAGACGCTTCATCCATCGACGTACGACCGATCTGCGTTTGTTGTGCGTTTTCCTGCGCCAGACGCTGGGTGTTGCCCATGTTGTCGGCGATGTTCAGGGACGTCGCGCTGAACTCTTCCACGGCGCCGGCCATGCTGGTGATTTCGCCCGACTGCTGCTCCATCCCTTCATAGGCACCACCGGACAGGCCGGACAAGGCCTGGGCACGGCTGTTGACCTCGCCGGAAGCCTTGCGGATGTGCTCGACCATGGTCGACAAGGCCTGGCTCATCTGGTTGAAGGCACGGGCCAACTGACCGATTTCGTCATTGCTCGACACGCTCAGGCGCACGCTCAAATCACCGGCGCCCAGGGCTTCTGCCTGACGCACCAGATCACCCAGCGGCGCGAGTTTGCTGCGCAGCAGCCAGACCGCCGAGCCGACTGCGATCAACATCGCCAGCAGACTGCCAATCGCCAATTGAATGCCGACATTCCAGGTCACGGCGCTGATTTCGTCCTGCGGCATGCTCGCCACGACCGACCACGGACCGCCTTCAAACGGCACGGCCACGCTGTAGAATTCCTCGGACTTGTCGCTCCAGAAATCGGCCTTGCCCGGGGTTTTCGCCAGGTCGACGATGGCCGGGACTGCCTGATCCAGCGCTTGCACGCCAGCGATCGGCACCAGCCACTTTTTCTGCTCATCGAGCAGCGCAAGTGAGCCGGTCTGGCCGATGCGGAAGCGTTTGAGATTCTCGAACTGCGCGTTCTGCGCGTCGGTGTAATCGAATCCTACGAACAGCACGGCAATCACCTTGCCGGCGCTGTCGCGCACGGGCGTGTATTGCGTCATGTAGGAGCGATCGAAGAGCAAGGCGCGACCAACATAGCTCTGCCCTGCCATCAAGCGCGCATAGGCCGGGTTAGCGTGATCCAGCAAGGTGCCGATGGCCCGGTTGCCGTCCTGCTTGGTCAGGGAGGTACTGACCCGGACGAAGTCTTCGCCACTGCGCACGAACACTGTCGCGACACCCGCCGTCATTTGCTTGAACTCGTCCACTTCCTTGAAGTTGTTGTTCAACACTTCGCTGCCCAGGTGCAGGCCCGGGGTCTGGGTGCCCGCCACAGCCACCGGTTCGTCCGGGTGCACGCTCAGACCCGCGCTGAAGCGCTTCTCGAACAGACCGGCCAGACGCTGGGTGCTCTCACGCAACGTGCCGTGAAAGGTACTCAACTGATCGGCCAGCAATCGGGCTTCACTGGCCAGGTGCTCTTCGCGGGTGGCGAGGTTGGCGGTGTCCAGCGAACGCAGGGCGAACACGGTACTGCCAGTGATGACAATCGCCAGTATCACGGCAAGCGCAAGACCAAGCTGTGAGGCGATCCGGGCACGAGGTTGAGACATGACAGCTCCTGGCCGAGTGACTGGATCATCCTGATCACGACGCGCGCTCGGCAAAATTCTAATTGGGGGAATTACGGCGAACCTGCACGAAGGTCCAACCTGCAGATTTTCGGCGGCAAACCTGAATACTTGAGTAATTAGCCGGGATATGGCGCAAGGCCTCTATTGCAGGGGCTCTATCGATTCAGCTCAAGCGCTCGACATCCGGTAAATCCATGGCCCGGACCTCGCCTTGGAGGAAATCGCTGAGCCTGCGCAAACGTTCACCTCCAGGACGGGTTTTCGGCCAGACAAGATAATAATTCTCACCGCTGGCGACGGCCGTCGGCCACGGCAAACTCAGACGACCCTGCGCGACATCCTCCGCCACCATCAGCAAATCGCCCATGGACACGCCGTAACCCCGCGCCGCAGCAATCATGCCCAGCTCCAGCGTGTCGAACACCTGCCCGCCCTTGAGCGACACCTGATCGGCCAGGCCCATGCGCGAAAGCCATGTGCGCCAGTCACGCCGGTCCGGAGCGGGGTGCAGCAGTTCAGTGCTGGCCAGACGTGCGACATCCCACGGCTGATCGTCCATCAGGTTCGGCGCACCGACCGGGATCAATTCTTCCGGGAACAGCAGCGTCGCCTCCCAGTCCGGTGGGAAATTCCCGGTGCTGAGGATGACGGCGCAGTCGAAGGGTTCGTGGTTGAAGTCCACGGTGTCGATGTCCATCCAGGCGCTGGTCAATTGCACTTCGTTGCCCGGTTGCAAGTGCCGGAAGCGACTCAGGCGCGCCAACAGCCAGCGCATGGTCAACGTCGACGGGGCCTTCATGCGCAGGATGTCATCCTCGGCGCGCAAGGTATTGCAGGCGCGTTCAAGCGCGGTAAAACCTTCACGAATGCCGGGCAGGATCAGCCGCGCCGACTCGGTCAGTTGCAGGTTGCGTCCGCTGCGATGAAACAGCCGGCAGGCAAAATGCTCTTCGAGTGTACGAATGTGTCGACTGACCGCGCTTTGGGTGATCGACAGTTCTTCCGCGGCGCGGGTAAACGAGCTATGCCGCGCCGCCGCTTCGAATGCGCGCAGGGCATACAAGGGAGGAAGACGACGGGACATTCGGAAAGCTCCTATAGCGCGGTTAGGCCACGTTAGCAGAAACTTGTCAGCATGAGTCTGACTCATGCCACCCATCCTTTTTATCCCTTTGTGAAAAGCCCGTAGAGCGCCGAGAATCGGCTCTCTCCTGTTCTCTCTGATAATCGAGGCGTGATGACCATGCAGCATCCAGCACGTACCGAACTCTGGGCCATCCTGCGGCTGGCGGGGCCGTTGATTGCCTCGCAGTTGGCGCACATGCTGATGGTCCTCACCGACACCTTGATGATGGCGCGCATGAGTCCGGAAGCGCTAGCCGGTGGCGGTTTAGGCGCGGCGACCTATTCGTTTGTGTCGATCTTCTGCATCGGCGTGATCGCGGCGGTCGGCACATTGGTGGCGATCCGTCAGGGCGCGGGCGACATCGTCGGCGCCGCGCGACTGACCCAGGCCGGATTGTGGCTGGCGTGGTTGATGGCGTTGGTGGCGGGTCTGCTGCTGTGGAACCTAAAACCGGTGCTGCTGCTGTTCGGCCAGACCGAAACCAACGTCCAGGCCGCCGGGCAGTTTCTGCTGATACTGCCGTTCGCCCTGCCCGGCTACCTGAGTTTCATGGCCCTGCGCGGTTTCACCAGCGCCATCGGCCGGGCAACGCCGGTGATGGTCATCAGCCTCGGCGGCACCGTGGCCAACTTCCTGCTCAACTATGCGTTGATCACCGGGATGTTCGGTCTGCCGAAAATGGGCCTGGTGGGCATCGGGCTTGTTACCGCGATTGTCGCCAACCTGATGGCCGTGGCGCTGGCGCTGCACATCCGTCGGCATCCGGCTTACGACGCGTATCCGCTGCGTCAGGGGCTGTCGCGACCTAACCGGCAGTATCTGAAAGAGCTGTGGCGCCTCGGCCTGCCCATCGGTGGCACCTACGCGGTAGAAGTAGGCTTGTTCGCGTTCGCCGCGCTGTGCATGGGCACCATGGGCAGCACGCAATTGGCGGCGCACCAGATCGCCCTGCAAATCGTTTCGGTGGCGTTCATGATCCCGGCGGGCATTTCCTATGCGATCACCATGCGCATCGGCCAGCATTACGGCGCCGGGCAGTTGCTGGATGCACGGCTCGCCGGACGGGTCGGGATCGCCTTTGGCGCGGCTTCGATGCTCGGTTTTGCCATGGTCTTCTGGTTTCTGCCGAATCAGTTGATCGGCTTGTTCCTGGACCACAACGACCCGGCGTTCCGAGACGTCATCAATCTGGCTGTAAGCCTGCTGGCTGTGGCGGCGTGGTTCGAGCTGTTCGACGGTACGCAAACCATCGCCATGGGCTGCATTCGCGGGCTCAAGGACGCCAAGACCACGTTCCTGGTCGGGCTGGGCTGCTATTGGCTGATTGGTGCGCCCGCAGCGTGGTGGATGGCGTTCAACCTGAACTGGGGCCCGACGGGCGTCTGGTGGGGGTTGGCGCTGGGATTGGCGTGCGCGGCGGTGAGTTTGACGCTGGCGTTTGAGTGGAAGATGAAGCGGATGATTCGGCGCGAGCCGTCGTCAGAGCGTTTCGAGGCCGTTCAGACTGAATGAAGATCCCTGGTGGGAGCGAGCCTTCTCGCGATAGCGGAGTGTCAGTAAACATTGATGTCGACTGACACACCGCTATCGCGAGCAGGCTCGCTCCCACATTGGGTCCGTGTTTAAACCACGACTTCCAGGGCGAGCTGCTGGCTGGAGCCAAACGTCAGATATTCAACGAGCTCAGCCAACGGCAACGGCTTGCTGATCAAATACCCCTGCACCTGATCGCACCCAAACCCGCGCAACAAATCCAGTTGCTCCGCCGTTTCCACGCCTTCGGCAACCACTTCAAGATTGAGGTTGTGCGCCAGGTTGATCATGGCGTGGACCAGTTTGCGATTCTCTTCGCGCTCCTCCATGCCGCCGACAAAGCTCTTGTCGACCTTCAGCAAGGCAATCGGCAGGCTGTTGAGGTGTACGAAGGATGAGAACCCGGTGCCGAAGTCATCCAGCGAGAAGCGCACGCCCAGGCGCCCGAGCGCATCCATGGTCTGCTTGACCAGATCGCTGCGGCGCATGACCGCGGTTTCGGTCAGCTCGAATTCCAGCCATTGCGCCTCGACGCCGCGCTCGGCGATCAGCCGGCTCAGGGTCGACAGCAATTGGCTGTCCTGAAACTGCCGGAACGACAGGTTGATCGCCATGTGCAGCGCCGGCAAACCACGTTCGCGCAGCGCCTGCATGTCCCGCAGGGCCCGGGAAATCACCCAGTAACCCAGCGGCACGATCAAACCGCTTTGCTCGGCCAGCGGCACGAACTCGCTGGGCGCCAGCAACCCGCGCTCGGCATGCCGCCAGCGCACCAGGGCTTCGAGGCCGACGATCTGGCCGTCCTCAAGGTTCATGCGTGGCTGGTAATGCAACTCCAGCTCGTCACGGCGCAAGGCCCGGCGCAGCTCGCTTTCGAGGTCGGCCATGCTGCGGGCATTGCGGTTGATGCGTTCGTTGAAAATATGAAAGGTGCAGCCTTGAGTGCTCTTGGCTTGCTGCATGGCGATGTGCGCGTGCCACATCAGCGGGTCGGCGCCGGCCTGGGCCCGGGCGTGGGCGATGCCCAGGCTGGAACCGATCAACAGGCTTTCGCCGTCGACCCAGTAAGGCTCGGCCAGTGCTTCGGTGATGCGCTCGGCCATCCACTCGGCACGCTGAGGCGCGCGGCGGGTGTCGATCAGCAAGGCGAATTCATCGCTGCCGAGCCGCGCCAGTTGATCGCCGGCCTCAAGCTGGCTTTTCAGCCGCGCGACCACTTGCAGGATCAACCTATCGCCGGCCTGGTGGCCGAGGGCGTCGTTGGCGTGACGGAAGTTGTCGAGGTCAAGGTGACCGAGGGCCAGGCCGCGGCCGTCGTTTTCCGCCAGACGCGCGGCCAGCAAGGTCTGGAAACCCTGGCGGTTGGCGATGCCGGTCAGCGGGTCTTGCTCGGCCAGGCGTTGCAGGGTGTTTTCCAGCAAGCCGCGTTCGCGCACATGGCGCAGGCAGCGGCGCAGCATGCCGGGATCGAGATGATCGCGCACCAGCCAGTCGCTCACACCGTCGGGCGGCGCCAGTGGCTCGTGCTCAAGCAGCAACACCGTCGGCAAGCTGCACCGGCCAGGAAGAGGCTGGAGCGCAGGAATCGTCAACAACACCGCGCTGCGGTTGTCATCGAACAGACTGCTGACCGACTCCCAGCTTGGCGCGCTGATGAGCACGGCCGAGCTCCCCATCGGAGCCAGACACTCGCGCAACAACGCTGCCCACGCCGGCTCTTCGGCCAGTAACAGCAAACGCAAGGGTTCGACAGGCGTAGACAAGCTAGCTCCCTAGACTCTGCAAAGATGTAGGCGGCGGGCATTATGCCGCGCCGGTAACCAATGACCAAATGACATCAGTTATCAAACGTGGCTTTGTGGCTGGAATACGAACATTAGCCGCAAATACACCGCGCATCCTGCTTGAAAGTATCAAAACCGGCAATTAGAGATAGCGTATTGCGTCACAAGTCGGAGAGAGCAGCACAATTCGCTGAGCCTGTTAAAATGCCGGCCCATTTCGCAAATGACTCCCTGATTTCGTATGTCCCGACTCAATCCCCGGCAGCAAGAAGCCGTGAGCTACGTCGGCGGCCCTCTTTTGGTGCTCGCCGGTGCAGGCTCCGGCAAGACCAGCGTGATCACCCGCAAAATTGCGCACCTGATCCAGAACTGCGGCATCCGCGCCCAGTACATCGTCGCCATGACCTTCACCAACAAGGCCGCGCGCGAGATGAAGGAACGGGTCGGCACCCTGCTCAAGGGCGGCGAAGGCCGTGGCCTGACGGTGTGCACCTTCCACAACCTGGGCTTGAACATCATCCGCAAGGAACATGTTCGCCTGGGCTATAAGCCGGGCTTTTCGATCTTTGACGAAACCGACGTCAAAGCCCTGATGACCGACATCATGCAGAAGGAATACTCGGGCGACGACGGCGTCGACGAGATCAAGAACATGATCGGCTCGTGGAAGAACGACCTGATCCTGCCGCCCGAAGCCCTGGAAAACGCGCGCAATCCCAAGGAGCAGACCGCTGCCATCGTCTACACCCACTATCAGCGCACGCTCAAGGCGTTCAACGCGGTGGACTTCGACGACCTGATCCTGCAACCGGTGAAGCTGTTCCAGGAACACCCCGACATTCTCGAAAAGTGGCAGAACAAGGTCCGCTACCTGCTGGTGGACGAATACCAGGACACCAACGCCAGCCAGTATTTGCTGGTGAAGCTGCTGATCGGCACGCGCAACCAGTTCACCGTGGTGGGCGACGATGACCAGTCGATCTACGCCTGGCGCGGCGCCCGCCCGGAAAACCTGATGCTGCTCAAAGACGACTACCCGTCCCTGAAAGTGGTGATGCTGGAGCAAAACTACCGCTCCACCAGCCGCATCCTGCGCTGCGCCAACGTGCTGATCTCGAACAACCCGCACGAATTCGAAAAGCAGCTGTGGAGCGAGATGGGCCACGGCGACGAGATCCGCGTGATCCGCTGCCGCAACGAAGACGCCGAAGCCGAGCGCGTGGCCGTGGAACTGCTGACCCTGCACTTGCGAACGGACCGGCCGTACAGCGATTTCGCGATTCTGTATCGCGGCAACTACCAGGCCAAGCTGATCGAGCTGAAGCTGCAGCATCACCAGATTCCGTATCGCCTGTCCGGCGGCAACAGCTTTTTCGGACGTCAGGAAGTGAAAGACCTGATGGCCTACTTCCGCCTGATCGTGAACCCGGACGACGACAACGCCTTCCTGCGAGTGATCAACGTCCCACGCCGGGAGATCGGTTCGACCACGCTGGAGAAGCTTGGCAACTACGCCACCGGGCGAAAAATCTCGATGTACACCGCCACCGACGAAATCGGTTTGGGCGAGCACCTGGATGCGCGCTTCACCGATCGCCTGTCGCGCTTCAAGCGCTTCATGGACAAGGTCCGCGAGCAGTGCGCCGGTGAAGACCCGATCTCGGCGCTGCGCAGCATGGTCATGGACATCGATTACGAGAACTGGCTGCGCACCAACAGCTCCAGCGACAAGGCCGCCGATTACCGCATGGGTAACGTCTGGTTCCTGATCGAGGCACTGAAGAACACGCTGGAGAAAGACGAAGAAGGCGAAATGACCGTCGAGGACGCCATCGGCAAACTCGTCCTGCGCGACATGCTGGAACGTCAGCAGGAAGAGGAAGACGGCGCCGAAGGTGTGCAGATGATGACCCTGCACGCTTCCAAGGGTCTGGAATTTCCTTACGTGTTCATCATGGGCATGGAAGAGGAAATCCTCCCGCACCGTTCCAGCATCGAAGCCGACACCATCGAAGAAGAGCGCCGCCTGGCTTACGTGGGCATCACCCGCGCCCGTCAGACCCTGGCGTTCACCTTCGCCGCCAAGCGCAAGCAATACGGCGAGATCATCGATTGCGCGCCGAGCCGCTTCCTCGATGAACTGCCGCCGGACGACCTGGCGTGGGAAGGCAACGATGACACGCCGGTCGAAGTCAAAGCGGTTCGCGGAAATACCGCATTGGCTGATATACGCGCGATGTTAAAGCGCTAGAATTGCCTACTTTTTAACCAAACACTTTTTACAAGCTAGGCGCACCCGGCGCCAGTAGAGGAACGCTTCATGGAAGCACTGCACCAGAAAATTCGCGAACAAGGCATCGTGCTTTCCGATCAGGTCCTGAAGGTCGACGCCTTTTTGAACCACCAGATCGACCCGGCCCTGATGAAGCTGATCGGCGACGAGTTCGCTGCGCTGTTCAAGGACTCGGGCATCACCAAGATCGTCACCATCGAAGCCTCGGGCATTGCCCCGGCGATCATGACTGGCCTGAACCTTGGCGTGCCGGTGATTTTTGCTCGAAAGCACCAATCCCTGACCCTGACCGAAAACCTGCTGTCGGCGACCGTTTACTCGTTCACCAAGCAGACCGAAAGCACCGTGGCCATCTCCCCGCGCCACCTGACCAGCAGCGACCGCGTGCTGATCATCGATGACTTTCTGGCCAACGGTAAGGCGTCCCAGGCGCTGATCTCGATCATCAAACAGGCCGGTGCGACCGTGGCGGGTTTGGGGATCGTGATCGAGAAGTCGTTCCAGGGTGGTCGTGCGGAGCTTGATGCGCAGGGTTATCGGGTTGAGTCGTTGGCTCGGGTTCAGTCCCTGGCTGGCGGCGTTGTAACCTTCATCGAGTAACCCGCAACACCTCAAAACCAATGTGGGAGCGGGCTTGCTCGCGAAGGGGCCGTGTCAGTCACCTATGATGTCGACTGTCGCGACCCCTTCGCGAGCAAGCCCGCTCCCACATTTTGATTTCGGTTAACCGTTACTGCGCGGTGGCTTTAAGGCCCGTGAGCAGCAGCCGCTGAAACAAATCCTCCTTCAGCCCTTCCGGATTGGTCAGCTGCATCCGCTCCAGATGCTCGGGAAACTCCGACGCCTGCGGCGCATCCAGCGCAGCCTTGCCCAACTCCAGAATCTCCGTGAGCTTGAACTTGCTCTTCAACCAGTTCAGCGCCCGCAACAGATCCTTCTCCTGCGCCGTGAAATCACAGCCCAACGGATACTCCGGAAACAGCTGCGGATGCTGCGCCTGAATTGCCTGCAAGCGCTCCGGGCTGTTGTCGGCAAATCGCGGATCGATACGGAAATTCTTCGGCAACTTGCCAACGTTTTGCGCCTGCTCGATCAACCCCGACTGGAAGCGTGAGTCGCTGATGTTCAGCAACGCCTCGATCACTGCCGCGTCGGTCTTGCCCCGCAGATCGGCGATGCCGTACTCGGTGACCACGATGTCCCGCAAATGCCGCGGGATCGTGCAATGGCCGTACTCCCAGACGATGTTCGAACTCACCTCACCGCCCGATTCGCGCCAGCTGCGCAGGAGCAATACCGAACGTGCGCCTTCCAGCGCATGACCTTGGACAACGAAGTTGTACTGCCCGCCAACACCGCTGAGCACCCGCCCGTCTTCGAGCTGATCCGCCACACCGGCACCCAGCAAGGTCATGGTGAACACGGTGTTGATAAATCGCGCATCAAGGCGCTGCAGGCGCTTGAGCTCTTCCTGACCGTAAAGCTCGTTGATGTAGCTGATGCGGGTCATATTGAATTCGAGCCGCTTGCTTTGCGGTAGCTCGCGCAAGCGCTCGTAGAAACTGCGCGGCCCGAGGAAAAACCCGCCATGCACGCTGATGCCGTCAGTTTGCGCGGCCTCGTCCAGGGTGCCGGCATTGGCTTGTTGCTGGGTCGGCACGTCCGGGTAGACCTTGCGCCGCACGATCCCGGCATCGGCCAGCACCAGCAAGCCGTTAACAAACATTTCGCTGCAACCGTAAAGGCCCTTGGCGAAAGGTTCGATTCCGCCTTCGCGCTCGATCAACTGCGCCCATTGGCTGAGATTGATATCCGCCAGCAACGCCTTGTAACCGTCACTGTCGGCCTGGCGCGCCAGCAACGCAGCGGTCAGGGCATCGCCCATGGCACCGATGCCGATCTGCAAGGTGCCGCCGTCGCGCACCAGCGTACTGGCGTGCAGGCCGATGAAGTGATCCTGGAAACCCACCGGCATGTTCGGCGTGGAGAACAGCGTGGTGTTGTCCTTCTCGTCGATCAGCAGGTCGAAGGCGTCGATGCCGATTTCGGCGTCTCCGGGCATATAGGGCAAGTCGTTGTGGACTTGCCCCACCAACAGAATCGTCTCCCCTGCCGCCCGGCGTTTGGCGATCATCGGAAACAGGTCGAGGGTGATGTCCGGGTTGCAGCTCAGGCTGAGGCGATCGGGATGCTCGCAATGGCTGGCCACCAGTTGCGCGACCAGGTTCAAACCGGCCGCGTTGATGTCCCGCGCGGCGTGGCTGTAGTTGCTGCTGACGTAATCCTGCTGGGCCGACGCGCTATGGAGCAGGCTGCCGGGCTGCATGAAGAATTGCTGAACATGGATATTCGCCGGCAGACTGTCTTTGTGCAGGCCGGCGAGGAAATCCAGCTCCGGATAATCGCCGAACACTCGCTCGATGAAGGGTTCGAGAAAGCGCTTTTGCAAACCGTCACCCAAGGACGGGCGGCCCAGGCACAGGGCGGTGTAGATCGTCAGCTGCCGTTCTGGCAGTTGCGCGATGCGCTGAAACAGCGCGTTGACGAAGTGGTTGGGTTTGCCCAGACCGAGGGGCAGGCCCATGTGAATATGCGCCGGCAACCGTGCCAACACATCATCGACCGCCTGCTCGATAGAACACAGCTGCACCATCTGATCCTCCCTAACATTCCGTGAATTGGGGTTGGACCGAGCTTGCCGGGCCTTTGCTGCAAAGAATAGTCCCCGAACACAAATCGCAGGCACAAAAAAGCCGCTCGCAAGCGGCTTTTTCGCTCAAGACGGAGGCTTATTTCAAGCCGGACATCTTCTGGATGGCGCCCTTGAGATCTGCATCAGAGCAGTCGGCGCAGGTACCTTTAGGCGGCATCGCGTTGACGCCGGAGATCGCCTTCGCCAGCAAGCCGTCAAGGCCGCCTTCTTTCTTGGCGCGGTCGCCCCAGGCTGTCGCATCACCGACTTTCGGCGCGCCCAACAGGCCGGTACCGTGGCAAGCGTTGCAATGTTTCGCAATCACAGAGTCAGGGGTTTTGGGATCACCGCCGCCCGCCGAAGCAGCGACTTCCATCCCCTTGCACTCTTTGCCCGTCACACAAACCTGGCCGACGGGCTCAAGGCGTTTTGCAATATCGTCGTTCGTCGCAGCTTGAGCGCTGACAGCCCATAGGGCCAATACGGTTGCTGGTGCAGCCAGCATTTTCATAATTAGGTTCACGCGTTCACCCTCAATGGTGGCTAGTCACGCCCACGGCCACGGTTCGCAGGCGGGCGCAAGTATAGCGGTAAGCCCGCCGCACTGAAACAACCCTAAAGTCGAAGGGGTCTTATGCGTGGCGGAAAAACAACTCGGGCACCTCCGCAATGCTGGCGGGACGCCTCTTTTCTTAGAAATTCGCTGGAGTAGCTGCGCTGATTAGTCGCGCCGGCGCATCGAACGGATTACGGAAACGGTGCGGCTTGGTACTTTCAAAGTAATAGCTGTCGCCGGCTTCGAGCACAAAAGTTTCGAGACCGACCACCAGCTCCAGTCGCCCTTCCACCAAAATGCCGGTTTCCTCGCCCTCATGGGTGAGCATCTCGTCACCGGTGTCGGCGCCAGGCGGGTAGATTTCATTGAGGAATGCGATAGCCCGGCTCGGATGCGCCCGACCGACCAGCTTCATGGTCACTGCGCCATCGGAAATATCGATCAGCTCGTTGGCTTTATAGACGATCTGCGTCGGTTTTTCCTGCAGGATCTCTTCGGAAAAGAACTCGACCATGGACATGGGAATCCCGCCCAGTACCTTCCTCAGCGAACTGATCGAGGGACTGACGCTGTTCTTCTCGATCATGGAAATCGTGCTGTTGGTGACACCCGCGCGCTTGGCGAGCTCACGCTGAGAAAGACCTTTGAGCTTACGGATGGATTGCAGTCGTTCACCGACGTCCAAGCTTGCGCCTCCAAGATTCAGGTTGTAGAAATATTGAGCGTTATCATGGCGACAGCGTTCAGTATTTACAACACTTTGGCCTGAATCCTGTTCAGCCAGTTGACTTCCGGTACGGACCGCTGACCGCTAACCCTCGGAATAGAGCTTTGGCACGCGGCGCAGGTTGCAGAAGATCTGATAGGGAATCGTGTCAGCGGCTGCGGCCACTTCGCTGGCGAGGATGTTTTTGCCCCACAACTCGACGGTCGAACCCAGGCCGGCTTGCGGCACATCGGTCAGATCGATGCAAAGCATGTCCATCGACACCCGGCCAATCAACTGGCTGCGCTGCCCGGCGACCATCACCGGCGTGCCGGTCGGTGCGTGGCGCGGGTAACCATCGGCATAACCCATGGCCACCACGCCAACACGCATTGGCTTGGGGGTAATGAATTTGGCGCCGTAACCAATCGGCTCGCCGGCCGGCAGTTCACGCACGCAAATCACTTTCGATTCCAGGGTCATCACCGGTTGCAGACGGGAGGCCACGGCGTTGGCTTCTTCAAACGGCGTGGCGCCGTAGAGCATGATGCCCGGGCGCACCCAGTCACTCGGAATCTGCGGCCAACCCAGCACCGCCGGCGAATTGCGCAGGCTGACCTCGGCGGACAACCCCTGACGCGCCGCTTCAAACACCGCAACCTGTTCGGCGCTGGCCTGCTCATGCAACTCATCGGCACGGGCGAAGTGGCTCATCAAGACAATCTTCGCCACCTTGCCGCTGGCCAGCAGCCGTTGATAACCCGCCTGATAATCCTTTGGATGCAGGCCAACCCGGTGCATGCCCGAATCGAGTTTGAGCCAGACCGTGATCGGCTTGCTCAACGCGGCGTTCTCGATGGCTTCAAGCTGCCACAACGAATGCACCACGCACCAGAAATCATGCTCGACGATCAGCGACAGCTCATCGGTTTCGAAAAAACCTTCCAGCAACAATACCGGCGCACGAATGCCCGCCGCGCGCAGCTCCAACGCTTCTTCGATGCAGGCCACGGCAAACCCGTCCGCGTCGGCTTCCAGCGCCTGGGCGCAACGCACCGCGCCATGGCCGTAGGCATCGGCCTTGATCACCGCGAGGGCCTTGGCCCCGGTGAGTTCACGGGCGATCTGGAAGTTGTGGCGCAGGGCTTGAAGGTCGATCAGGGCACGGGCTGGACGCATGGCGGCAGGCTTCTAGGCGGTCATGGGAATAAAAACCGGCGCTGGCTGACGGCGTAAACCGCCAAACAGCACCGGGAGAGGGATCTTTCTGACAGGCTTACGGCAGAGCGGCAACAACCGACAGCTCAACCAGGATTTCCGGTTCGCACAGCTTCGATTCAACAGTCGCGCGGGCCGGGGCAACGCCTTTTGGCAGCCACTTGTCCCAGACTGCGTTCATGCCTTCGAAATGCGCGTCGATGTCTTTCAGAAAAATCGTCACCGACAGCAAACGGCTCTTGTCGGTGCCTGCCAGATCGAGCAAACGCTCGATATTGGCCAGGGTTTCACGGGTCTGCTGTTCAATCCCGGCACTCATGTCGTCGCCGACTTGCCCTGCCAGATAAACGGTGCCGCTGTGGACAACGATCTGGCTCATGCGCTCATTGGTGAGCTGGCGCTGGATTGACATGTTTTGCGGACTCCTGAAGTTTGGTGCCGTAACGGGAAATATCGAGGCCTTCGGCGCTGATCTGCGGCGATTTCTTCGCCATCAGGTCAGCCAGCAAACGGCCGGAACCGCACGCCATGGTCCAGCCGAGCGTGCCGTGGCCGGTGTTCAGGAACAGGTTGCTGAACGGCGTGGCGCCAACGATTGGCGTGCCGTCCGGGGTGGTCGGACGCAGACCGGTCCAGAAACTCGCCTGGGCCAGATCACCGCCCTGAGGATAAAGGTCGTTGACAATCATCTCCAGGGTTTCGCGCCGACGCGGGTTCAGGGACAGGTCAAAACCGGCTATCTCAGCCATGCCGCCGACGCGGATACGGTTGTCGAAACGGGTGATCGCGACCTTGTAGGTCTCGTCGAGAATGGTCGACGTCGGGGCCATCGCCGGGTTGGTGATCGGCACGGTCAGGGAGTAACCCTTGAGCGGATACACCGGGGCCTTGATGCCCAGAGGCTTGAGCAGTTGCGGCGAGTAGCTGCCGAGTGCCAGCACGTAGCGGTCAGCAGTTTCCAGCTTGCCGTCGATCCACACGCCGTTGATGCGATCACCGGCGTAGTCGAGCTTCTGAATGTCCTGACCGAAGCGGAATTCCACGCCCAGTTTCACGGCCATTTCGGCCAGTCGAACGGTGAACATCTGGCAGTCGCCGGTCTGGTCGTTCGGCAGGCGCAGGGCACCGGCGAGGATATCGGTCACGCTGGCCAGGGCCGGCTCAACGCGGGCAATGCCGGCGCGGTCGAGCAATTCGAACGGCACGCCGGACTCTTTCAGTACGGCGATGTCTTTCGCGGCGCCGTCGAGCTGAGCCTGGGTGCGGAACAGTTGTGTAGTACCAAGGCTGCGGCCTTCGTAGGCAATACCGGTTTCAGCGCGCAATTCGTCGAGGCAGTCACGGCTGTACTCGGACAGACGGACCATGCGCTCTTTGTTCACCGCGTAACGGCTGGCGGTGCAGTTGCGCAGCATCTGCGCCATCCACAGGTATTGGTCGATATCGGCAGTGGCTTTGATCGCCAGCGGCGCGTGGCGCTGCAACAGCCACTTGATGGCCTTGAGCGGTACGCCCGGCGCCGCCCACGGCGAGGCATAACCCGGCGAGACCTGCCCGGCGTTGGCGAAACTGGTCTCCATGGCAGCGGCCGGCTGACGGTCCACCACCACCACTTCGAACCCGGCACGCGCCAGATAATAAGCACTGGTGGTACCGATGACGCCGCTACCCAAGACCATAACGCGCATTTTCATATCCCTCATCGCGGCTCGCCGCTGACGTTCGTAGTTGTAGAGCATTGATGTGCGCAGTGTAAAAAAGATTAGGCAGTGCTTTTCACTATATAACTGCCTATATTTGGCGAGAATTCTCGGCAAAAACCCTTTTCACGGAGGCGCATCCCCTATGCGTACCAACACTCAAACGAAACGTGAGCTGGACAAGATCGACCGCAACATTCTGCGGATCCTGCAAGCGGACGGGCGCATCTCCTTCACCGAGCTGGGGGAAAAGGTCGGGCTCTCAACCACGCCGTGTACAGAGCGCGTCCGGCGGCTGGAGCGCGAAGGGATCATCATGGGCTACAACGCCCGGCTCAATCCGCAGCACCTCAAGGGTAGTCTCCTGGTGTTCGTCGAGATCAGCCTCGACTACAAATCCGGCGATACTTTCGAAGAGTTCAGACGTGCGGTGCTGAAACTGCCCCACGTGCTGGAGTGCCATTTGGTGTCAGGGGATTTCGACTACCTGGTGAAGGCGCGGATCTCCGAGATGGCTTCGTACCGCAAATTGCTGGGCGATATCCTGCTCAAGCTGCCGCATGTGCGGGAGTCGAAGAGCTATATCGTGATGGAAGAGGTGAAAGAGAGTTTGAGCCTGCCGATCCCGGATTGAGACTTTTTGGCGCCTGTCCGGACGCCTTCGCGAGCAAGCCCGCTCCCACATTGGATTGGTGTCGTTCACAAATCCAATGTGGGAGCGGGCTTGCTCGCGAAGGCCGCAACTCGGTTCAACTGGCTAGACCAACACCTGCCGGGTAGAAGCCATGTACTCATGAATCTGCTTCTCGACCCGCGGATGAATCAGCTCCACCGGCCGCCGCCCATTCGGGCATGGCAAGGTCTTGGTGGTGCCAAACAACCGGCAAATCAGCGGTCGCTCGTCATACACCGTGCAGCCATTGGGCCCCAGGTGCACGCAGTTGAGTTCATCCATCGCCGAATCCTGCTCGGCCCGGGTCTTGCGCGGCAGGCGAGACATTTCTTCCGGTGAGGTCGTCACTGGCCCACAGCAGTCATGGCAGCCGGGCACGCACTCGAACGAGGGAATCTGCTGCCGAAGCGTGCGAATTTTCTGAGTGTTGCAACTCATCGAAGCGGTGACCCAAAGCGGAATAGAGCGCGATTCTGACGCAAAAGTCGCGATCCAGACAGCAACAAGCGACCAGTGTTGCCCGTGCCGAAAGGTCCGGCTTATGCTCCGTCAAATTTTCTAGACACTGAATCAGGGACGCTCACATGAATGCCCGTGCCCAGCACACCGCCTCTTACTACGCCGCCAGCAGCCTGTCGCAACCCGATCATCCGGTACTGCAAGGCGACCTGGTGGCGGACGTGTGCGTGGTCGGTGGCGGGTTTTCCGGGCTGAACACGGCGCTCGAACTGGCCGAACGCGGGTTCAGTGTGGTGCTGCTGGAAGCGCACAAGATCGGCTGGGGCGCCAGTGGACGCAATGGCGGGCAGTTGATTCGTGGCGTCGGCCATGGCCTCGAGCAGTTCACCAACGTGATCGGTGCGGACGGCGTGCGCCAGATGAAACTCATGGGCCTGGAAGCGGTGGAGATCGTCCGCCAGCGCGTCGAGCGTTTTCAGATCCCTTGCGACCTGACCTGGGGTTACTGCGACCTGGCGAACAAACCCCGCGACCTCGAAGGGTTCGCCGAAGACGCCGAAGAGCTTCGCAGCCTCGGCTACCGATACGCAACACGGCTGCTGCAAGCCGATGAAATGCACACGGTCGTAGGTTCGGATCGCTACGTCGGGGGCCTGATCGACATGGGGTCGGGCCATCTTCACCCGCTTAACCTGGCGCTGGGCGAAGCCGCCGCCGCGCAGCAGTTGGGCGCGAAGCTGTTCGAACTATCGGCGGTGACCCGCATCGATTACGGCCCCGAGGTCAAGGTCCATACCGCCCAAGGCTCGGTTCGCGCCAAGACGCTGGTGCTGGGCTGCAACGCTTACCTCAACGAACTCAATCCCGAGCTCAGCGGCAAAGTGCTGCCCGCCGGCAGCTACATCATTGCCACCGAGCCATTGAGTGAAGAACTGGCGCACTCACTGCTGCCGCAGAACATGGCGGTCTGCGATCAACGGGTGGCGCTGGATTACTACCGACTCTCGGCGGATCGCCGCTTGCTGTTTGGCGGTGCCTGCCACTATTCAGGTCGCGATCCGAAGGACATCGGCGCGTACATGCGGCCGAAGATGCTGGAAGTCTTCCCGCAACTGGGCGGGGTGAAGATCGACTATCAATGGGGCGGGATGATCGGCATCGGCGCCAACCGCCTGCCGCAGATCGGGCGACTCAAGGACCAGCCGAATGTGTATTACGCCCAGGCGTATTCCGGGCATGGGTTGAATGCCACGCATTTGGCGGGCAAGTTGTTGGCCGAGGCGATCAGTGGGCAGCAGGGTGGTGGGTTTGATTTGTTTGCCAAGGTGCCGCATATCACCTTCCCGGGCGGGAAGCATTTGCGCTCGCCGTTGTTGGCGTTGGGGATGTTGTGGCATCGGCTTAAAGAGTTGGTCTGAGAGATTTGTGGCGTCAGTGACGACGCCTTCGCGAGCAAGCCCGCTCCCACATTAGATCGTCGTCGAACACAAAATCTGTGCTCGCTGAAGACCTAATGTGGGAGCGGGCTTGCTCGCGAATGGATCTAACGAACACCACAAAACTCAGATCCGCCAGAAAGGCTTAAGCCCCTCCTCCCGCGCCTGCTCCCGACTCAACCCGACATCCCTGAGCTGCGGCGGCGTTAGCTCCAGCAACGCCTTGCGCGTGTGCAGACGATGCCAGAACAGGCCCCAGCGACTCAGGCCGGACGGTGCGTTGCGCATCACTGCCTCGCGTGCACCGTTTATTTGCCCTGCCGCCAGTTCCTGACTGTGTATCGTCAGCCGCACATCGCTCAAGCCGTTCATTTTGATTGCTCCTGTTTACTTGGGTAGCCAGAGCTTTCATGATGCGCGGACGGCGAAAAGCATTACAGATTCAAAGTATCTGTATTAACTCCATACAGATTTACCGATTTAGCGTCTGAATCCTATATTTGCGCCCGATCTGTATTGGTTAACCGAATCACCCACTCCGAGACTGCGCCATGACCCTTTACGTCAACCTCGCCGAATTACTCGGCATGCGTATCGAACAGGGTTTCTATCGCCCCGGTGACCGGCTGCCCTCGGTGCGGGCGTTGAGTGTCGAGCACGGGGTCAGCCTGAGCACGGTGCAGCAGGCCTATCGCGTGCTGGAAGACAGCGGGCTGGCGACACCCAAACCCAAGTCCGGCTACTTCGTACCGGTGGGTCGCGAACTGCCGGAGCTGCCGGCCATTGGCCGCCCGGCCCAGCGCCCGGTGGATATTTCGCAGTGGGATCAGGTGCTGGAACTGATCCGCGCCGTCCCCCGCAAGGATGTCGTGCAACTGGGTCGCGGCATGCCGGACATCGCCACGCCGACTATGAAACCGCTGCTGCGCAACCTGGCGCGAATCAGCCGTCGGCAGGACATGCCCGGCCTGTATTACGACAACATCTACGGCACCCTCGAACTGCGCGAACAGATCGCCCGCCTGATGCTCGATTCCGGTTGCCAATTGACGGCCCACGACCTGGTGGTGACCACCGGTTGCCACGAAGCGCTGTCCACCAGCATTCGCGCCATCTGCGAGCCGGGGGATATTGTGGCGGTGGACTCGCCGAGCTTTCACGGCGCCATGCAGACCCTCAAGGGCCTGGGCATGAAAGCCCTGGAAATCCCCACCGACCCGCTCACCGGGATCAGCCTCGATGCGCTCGAACTGGCCCTGGAGCAGTGGCCGATCAAGGCCATACAGTTGACCCCCAACTGCAACAACCCACTGGGCTACATCATGCCGGAGTCGCGCAAACGCGCGTTGTTGACGCTTGCACAGCGTTTCGATGTGGCGATTATCGAAGACGATGTGTATGGCGAGCTTTCCTACAGCTACCCGCGTCCACGCACGATCAAATCCTTCGACGAAGACGGCCGCGTCCTCCTGTGCAGTTCCTTTTCCAAGACCCTGGCGCCCGGTCTGCGTATCGGCTGGGTAGCGCCGGGCCGCTATCTGGAACGGGTGCTGCACATGAAATACATCAGCACTGGCTCCACTGCGCCGCAACCGCAGATTGCCATCGCCGAATTCCTCAAGGCCGGTCACTTCGAACCGCATTTGCGGCGGATGCGCACGCAATACCAGCGCAATCGCGACATGATGATCGACTGGGTCACACGTTACTTTCCCGCCGGCACCCGCGCCAGTCGCCCGCAAGGCAGCTTCATGTTGTGGGTTGAGCTGCCGGAAGGCTTCGACACCCTGAAACTGAATCGCGCCCTGCACGATCAAGGCGTACAGATTGCCGTCGGCAGCATCTTTTCCGCCTCGGGCAAGTACCGCAATTGCCTGCGGATGAACTACGCTGCCAAGCCAACACCGCTGATCGAAGAGGCCGTGCGAAAGGTCGGCGCCGCAGCGATCAAACTGCTGGCGGAAACGGATCGCATCACCGACTGACCTTTCTGAGGAAACCGGCGTCCATATGCCGACATTTGCCGCCAATCGGAACGATCCCACGTGAGAGTCAGACAGCCCCTGCTCGCTCTTCTGTTACTCGCCTCGTTCCTGGGCGGTTGCGCCAGCTTCGACGTTCAACGCGAACCGAGCCAGGCCCTGCCCGCCAGCGATTCGGCATTCGGCCGTTCAATTCAGGCCCAGGCCGCGCCCCATGAGGGCAAGTCCGGTTTTCGTTTGCTGTCCAATAGCGGCGAAGCCTTCATGGCCCGTGCCGAGCTGATTCGCAACGCCCAAAGCAGCCTCGACTTGCAGTACTACATCGTGCATGACGGCATCAGCACGCGGATGCTGGTGGACGAGTTGCTCAAGGCGGCGGACCGCGGCGTGCGGGTGAGAATCCTGCTCGATGACACCACCAGCGACGGCCTGGACTGGATCATCGCCACGCTTGCCGCGCACCCGCAGATCCAGATCCGCCTGTTCAACCCGCTGCATCTGGGCCGTGCCACGGGCGTGACGCGAACCATGGGCCGGTTGTTCAACCTGTCGCTGCAACACCGGCGCATGCACAACAAGTTGTGGCTGGCGGACAACAGCGCGGCCATCGTCGGCGGGCGCAACCTCGGAGACGAATACTTCGACGCCAAGCCCAACCTGAATTTCACCGACATCGACATGCTCGGCGTCGGACCGGTGGCCGAGCAGCTTGGCCACAGCTTCGACCAGTACTGGAACAGCGCACTGAGCAAACCGATCGATGAATTCCTGTCAAGCAAACCGACGCAAAAGGACCTGCAAAATACCCGCACGCGCCTGGAAGAATCGCTGGAAGAAACCCGCAAGCAGAATCACGCGCTGTATCAGCAGCTGATGACTTACACCACACAGCCACGCATGGACATCTGGCGCCGGGAGCTGATCTGGGCGTGGAACCAGGCGTTGTGGGATGCACCGAGCAAGGTGCTGTCAGACGGCGAGCCTGACCCGCATTTGCTGCTGACCACGCAACTGGCGCCCGAGCTGACAGGCGTCAGCAAAGAACTGATCATGATCTCGGCTTACTTCGTGCCGGGGCAGCCGGGGCTGGTTTACCTTACCGGTCGGGCCGACGCCGGAGTCTCCGTCAGCTTGCTGACCAACTCGCTGGAAGCCACGGACGTGCCGGCCGTGCACGGCGGTTATGCGCCTTATCGCAGGGCGCTGCTGGAACATGGTGTGAAGTTGTACGAATTGCGCCGTCAGCCCGGCGAAGGTGGCGGTAGCGGGCCGCATATTTTCTACGGCAAATCCTTTCGTGGTTCCGATTCGAGCCTGCACAGCAAGGCGATGATCTTCGACCAGCAGAAATCCTTTATCGGCTCGTTCAACTTCGACCCGCGCTCGGTGCTGTGGAACACCGAGGTCGGGGTGTTGGTGGACAGCCCCGAACTCGCCGCGCATGTGCGCAAAGCAGCCATGGAGGGTATGGCGCCGCCCTTGAGTTATCAGGTCAATCTGGAGAACGACCGGATCGTCTGGGAGACGGAAGACGACGGCAAGATGCACACGCTGACCAAGGAACCCGGGAGCCTGTGGCGCCGGTTCAATTCCTGGTTCAGCACGGCGGTCGGCCTGGAGCGGATGCTCTGACAGACGATAAACATCCCTGTGGGAGCGGGCTTGCTCGCGAAAGCGGTGGGTCAGTCGACATCATCGTCGGATGACCCACCGCTTTCGCGAGCAAGCCCGCTCCCACATGGGGATGTGGCTGCCTGGCAATTCGGCGTCAGGCAGGCTCGGCAACTGTGCCAAACGCGCCTTGGCGCCTCAGCAAAATCACCAACCCGAACGCGCCCGCCGCCATCAACAACGGCAAGGCGTGACCGCTGATCCACTGGCTGCCCGCACCAGCGGCCAACGGTCCGATCAGGCAACCAATGCCCCACAGCTGCGCAATATGCGCATTGGCTCGCACCAGCGCATCGTCGCGATAGCGTTCGCCGATCAAGATCAGCGACAACGTGAACAATCCCCCGGCGCTGGCGCCAAACAGCACCCACAACGGCCAGATCAGCAGCGTGTCGATCAGCAACGGGATCGCCAGGCTCGAGAGCATCAGCACCACCGCGCAACCGGTGAACAACGTGCGTCGCGACAGGCGATCCGCCAGTGCGCCAATCGGCAGTTGCAGCAAGGCATCACCCACCACCACGGTGCTGACCATCGCCAGCGCGATTTCCGTGGTGAAGCCCTGACGCAGGCAATAAACCGGCAGCAAGGTCAGGATCATCGCTTCGAACGCGGCGAACAGCGCCACTCCCCAGGCAATCGCCGGCAGACCTCGGCAGAAGCCCCACAAGTCGCTGAAGGTCACGCTGCAGGCTTCGCTGGTCGGTGCGCCGCTGCGGCCCAGCAGCAGGAACGGCGCCGCCGTGAGCAAACCGACGCCGACCCAGAATCCGTAATCGTGTTCGGTGCCCAGAACGCCCAGCAGCAAAGGCCCGGCCAACTGACTCAGCGCATAGCTGCTGCCATACAGCGCCACCAATCGCCCGCGCCATTGTTCGACCACCAGTTGATTGATCCAGCTTTCACCGAGGATGAAGACCAGGGTCAGGATCACCCCGATCATCAGGCGCAACACCAACCAGACCGGATAACTCGGCAACAGCGCCAGCAAACCGATGGACACCGCCCCGGCCCACAGGCACAGGCGCATCAGATTGGCAGTGCCAAGGCGCGAGGCCAGATGGCTGGAGATCTTCGCCCCCAGCAGCACGCCAATGGCCGGCATCGCCGCCATTACGCCGATAGCGAACGAGCCGTAGCCCCAGCTTTCCAGGCGAAACGACACCAGCGGCATGCTGACACCCAGGGCCAGGCCGACACTCAAGACAGACGCCAACACGGCGAAATAAGTCGCCCAACGCATTTCCCACGCTCCTGTGGATATTATTTTTCACAGACGACACAAAACAAATGTGGGAGCGGGCTTGCTCGCGAAGAGGCCATCACATCCAACATCATCGTTGGCTGTTACGGCGCCTTCGCGAGCAAGCCCGCTCCCACAAGGGATCTGCGTCGCTCAGGAGCCCGATCGACTATCGGGCTCCATCGCTGGCTTACAACTTGATCCAGGTCGCCTTCAGCTCGGTGTACTTGTCGAACGCGTGCAGCGACTTGTCGCGGCCGTTACCCGACTGCTTGAAGCCACCAAACGGGGCAGTCATGTCGCCGCCATCGTACTGATTGACCCAAACGCTACCGGCACGCAGCGCTTTGGCGGTCAGGTGAGCCTTGGAGATGTCCTTGGTCCACACCGCTGCGGCGAGGCCGTAAGGTGTGTCGTTGGCAATCGCAACGGCTTCTTCGGCGGTATCGAAAGCGATCACCGACAACACTGGGCCAAAGATTTCTTCCTGAGCGATTTTCATCGCGTTGTTCACACCGTCGAAAATCGTTGGTTCAACGTAGGTGCCACCGCTTTCCTGAAGCGTGCGCTTACCGCCAGCCACCAGTTTGGCGCCATCGGCGTGGCCGGATTCGATGTAGGACAGCACGGTGTTCATCTGCTGGGTATCCACCAGCGCGCCTACGTTGGTCGCCGGGTCCAGCGGGTTGCCCGGTTTCCAGGTCTTCAGCGCTTCGATCACCAGCGGCAGGAAGGTGTCCTTGATCGAACGTTCGACCAGCAGACGCGAACCGGCGGTGCAGACTTCACCCTGGTTGAAGGCGATGGCACCGGCCGCCGCCTCGGCTGCGGCTTGCAGGTCCGGGGCATCGGCGAACACGATGTTCGGGCTCTTGCCGCCGGCTTCGAGCCAGACGCGCTTCATGTTCGATTCGCCGGAGTAGATCAGCAATTGCTTGGCGATCTTGGTCGAACCGGTGAACACCAGGGTGTCGACATCGTTGTGCAGGGCCAAGGCCTTGCCGACGGTGTGACCGTAGCCTGGCAGGACGTTCAGCACGCCTTTCGGGATACCGGCTTCAACGGCCAGCGCGGCAATGCGGATAGCCGTCAGCGGCGATTTTTCGGACGGTTTGAGGATCACCGAGTTACCGGTGGACAGCGCCGGGCCGAGTTTCCAGCAGGCCATCATCAGCGGGAAGTTCCACGGCACGATCGCGCCGACGACGCCGATGGGTTCGCGAGTCACCAGACCCAGTTGGTCATGGGGAGTCGCGGCCACTTCGTCGTAGATCTTGTCGATGGCTTCACCGCTCCAGCTCAGGGCTTGCGCCGCGCCGGGAACGTCGATGTACAGGGAATCGCTGATTGGCTTGCCCATGTCCAGGGTTTCAAGCAGGGCCAGCTCTTCGGCGTGCTGTTTCAGCAGGCCGGCAAAACGAATCATGGTGGCTTTGCGTTTGGTCGGCGCCAGACGCGACCAGACGCCGGAATTGAAGGTGGCGCGGGCATTTTCAACAGCGCGCTGGGCATCGGCGGCGTCACAGCTGGCAATCTTGCCCAGCAGACGGCCATCGACCGGGCTGATGCACTCGAAGGTCTCGGCGGAGACAGCATCGGTGTATTCGCCATTGATGTAGGCGCGGCCTTCGATCTTCAGATCGCGAGCCCGTTGTTCCCAATCGGCACGAGTCAGGGTGGTCATACGAGTGTCCTCCTCTTATTGAATACGAGCGCCCCGCGGTCTTCGCGGGTGCTGTCAGGAATTCTGCCCAGCCAGCCTGCTTTTCGGCCCAAGGCAACCGCCACCCTAAACCAGCGGCAGGTGAAGTTTCAATATATTTGACATAAGGCCGGCAAACGGCCTTGCGATGTTCATTTTAATAAACATAGACTTTGGGTCTTTTCAGGCATCGCGCCGCAATCACGGGGAATTACAACAATGAATATCCAGGATGTCGTCGACTTCAGCCAGGCCACCACCCAACCCGAACGCTACCGGCCCGACCCGGCAAAAGTCCTCAAGGGCGACCCCGAGCAGTCGGTCTACAACCATTACAACAGCCCTTGCGGCCAGTTGAATGCGGGTGTTTGGGAAGGCGCAGTCGGCCAGTGGCATGTGAACTTCACCGAGCATGAATACTGCGAGATCGTTCAGGGCGTTTCAGTGCTGCGCGACAACGACGGCAACAGCAAAACCGTGCGTGCGGGGGATCGTTTTGTGATCCCGGCCGGGTTCCGCGGCACTTGGGAAGTGCTGGAAACGTGCCGCAAGATCTACGTGGCGTTTGAACAGAAGGCCTGAGGATTTGCGCTGTCTGGGCTGACGCCTTCGCGAGCAAGCCCGCTCCCACACTGGATTTGTGAGCGGCGCAGATCTAATGTGGGAGCGGGCTTGCTCGCGAAGAGGCCCTGACAGCCAACGCAAAACCCTTAGGCAACAAAAAAGGCCCGTATCTCGCGATACGGGCCTTTTTCGTAAGAGGGAAAAATCAATTACTTGATTTTGCCTTCTTTGTAGATCACGTGCTTGCGAACAACCGGATCAAATTTCTTGATCTCGATTTTGTCCGGAGTAGTGCGCTTGTTCTTGTCGGTAGTGTAGAAGTGACCAGTACCGGCGCTCGAAATCAAACGAATCAATTCACGCATGATTAGCTCCCTTAGATCTTGCCAGCTTTGCGGATTTCGGCCAGCACGACAGTGATGCCACGCTTGTCGATGATACGCATGCCTTTGGCAGATACGCGCAGACGCACGAAACGTTTCTCTTCTTCAACCCAGAAGCGGTGATGCTGCAGGTTCGGCAGGAAACGACGACGGGTTTTGTTGTTTGCGTGGGAAATGTTATTCCCAGTCACCGGACCCTTACCGGTAACTTGACATACTCTCGACATGCCTCAGCCCTCTAAAACCACATGCCCAACCCGGCATGGGTTGGCCGCTTAATCTCTCAGTCATTTGGCGCCAGGCGCCGCGTTTCTTTAGAGGTCTTACCGGCTACACCTACAGTGAAGGAACCGGGCCCCTAGAAAAGAGCGCTGCTTTATACCAGATAGACTGAGGTGCAACAACATTCCGTGTGAACAGACTTGATAAAAACCCCGTTTTTCAGGCTGCGAGCGCCTTGGATAAAGGCTATCGTCGATAAAGACCGCTCGTCGCAGAACATCGACCAACCGGCCAATTCAGGGTATCGCACAGGCAGTACGCACCGAAAACAAGCGCACATAGTCCCCTTAAAATGAAAAAGGGGATAGTCATTTGCAAAAGAGCCCACTAGGGTAAGCCTTTTCCAGACTGCACTTGCAGATGGGCCTTCGATCTGTAAAGGAATCCGACCATGCGCCTCGCTGCCCTACCGCTGCTGCTCGCCCCTCTTCTGCTGAGCCCATTGGCCCATGCCGCCGCCCTGAGCGTGTGTACCGAGGCAAGCCCGGAAGGGTTCGACGTGGTGCAATACAACTCGCTGACCACCACCAATGCCTCGGCCGACGTACTGATGAACCGCCTGGTGGACTTCGACACCGCCAGCGGCAAAGTGGTCGCCAGCCTCGCGGACAGTTGGGAAGTCACCCCCGATGGCCTGACGTATGTGTTCAAACTGCACCCGCAGGTGAAATTCCACCGCACCGAGTACTTCAGCCCGACACGCGAGCTGACCGCCGAAGACGTGAAATTCAGCTTCGACCGCATGCTCGACCCGGCAAACCCTTGGCACAAAGTTGCCCAGAGCGGCTTCCCGCACGCCCAGTCGATGCAGTTGCCAGCGCTGATCAAGAAGATCGATGCACTCGACCCGTTGACCGTGCGTTTTACCCTCGATCACCCGGACTCGACCTTTCTCGCGACCCTGAGCATGGGCTTTGCCTCGATCTATTCCGCCGAATACGCCGACAAACTGCTGAAGGCCGGCACGCCCGAGAAGCTCAACAGCCAACCGATCGGCAGCGGCCCATTCGTCTTCACGCGCTTTCAGAAAGATGCCTCGATTCGCTACAAAGCCAACCCGGACTACTTCCGTGGCAAGCCTTCGGTGGACCCGCTGATCTTCGCCATCACACCGGATGCCAACGTGCGATTGCAGAAACTGCGCCGCAACGAGTGCCAGATCGCCCTGTCGCCCAAGCCACTGGACGTACAGGCCGCGCTGAAAGAACCGACATTGAAAGTGGAAAAGACTGACGCCTTCATGACCGCGTTTGTCGGCATCAACAGCCAGCATCCACCGCTGGATAAACCTGAAGTGCGTCAGGCAATCAACCTCGCGTTCGACAAGGCCAACTACGTCAAAGCCGTGTTCGAAGACACCGCCGAGCGCGCAAACGGCCCGTACCCGCCCAACACCTGGAGCTACGCCAAAGGCTTGCCGGGTTACCCGCATGACATCGAAAAGGCCCGGGCATTGATGGCCAAGGCCGGGTTGAAGGATGGCTTCCAGACCACCATCTGGACCCGACCTTCCGGCAGCCTGCTCAACCCGAACCCGAGCCTCAGCGCTCAAATGCTGCAATCCGACCTTGCTGAGATCGGTATTCAGGCCGAGATTCGGGTAATCGAATGGGGCGAACTGATTCGCCGCGCCAAGGCAGGTGAACATGACCTGCTGTTCATGGGCTGGGCCGGCGACAACGGTGACCCGGACAACTTCCTCACGCCGCAGTTTTCCTGCGCCGCGGTCAAATCCGGCACCAACTTCGCCCGTTACTGCAACCAGGACCTGGACAAGCTGATCAGCGCCGGCAAGACCACCGGCGAGCAGGGTGTGCGTACCAAGCTTTACGAACAGGCTCAGGCGCAGATCCAGCAACAGGCGCTGTGGCTGCCGCTGGCGCACCCAACCGCTTTCGCCCTGACGCGCAAGGACGTCGAGGGTTATGCAGTCAGCCCGTTCGGCCGCCAGGATTACTCGAAGGTCAACCTCAAATAACAGCCACACCACAAAAAACTGTGGGAGCGAGCTTGCTCGCGAGAAGGCGTCCTGTCAGTCAACCTATTCAGTGACTGAAAGAATGCAATCGCGAGCAAGCTCGCTCCCACAGGGATTTTGGCTACCCCGCTACATCCACCCATACTCAGCCATCGACAGCGGATCGCCGTCGCCGATGATGAAATGGTCGAGCACCCGCACATCAACCAGCTCGAGCGCCTCTTGCAGACGCTTGGTCAGCAGCCGATCGGCCTGACTGGGATCGGGATTGCCCGACGGGTGGTTATGGCAGAGGATCAATGCGGCGGCGTTGTGGGCCAATGCGCGCTTGACCACCTGTCGCGGGTACACGCTGGTGTTGTCGATGGAGCCGCGAAACAGCACCTCAAATGTCAGCACCCGGTGTTTGGAATCCAGAAACAGGCAGCCGAAGACCTCATGCGGCTCGTGACGCAGCATCGACTTGAGATAGTCACGCACCGCCAGCGGGCTCTCCATCACCGAATCACGCCGCAGCCGTTCTGCCAGATGCCGGCGGGCCATTTCCAGTACCGCCTGCAACTGCGCAAACTTTGCCGGTCCAAGCCCGAGCTCACCGCTGAAGGTCCGAAGGTCGGCCTCGAGCAACGTGCGCAGGCTGCCAAATTGCTGCAACAGGTGTCGCGCCAAATCCACCGCGCTTTTACCCGCCACGCCAGTTCGTAAAAAAATCGCCAGCAGTTCGGCGTCCGAAAGACTCCCAGAACCCAACTCAAGTAACCTCTCCCGCGGGCGCTCCGCCGCCGGCCAATCGCGAATGCTCATAGCACCTCCATGTGTGTTTGGGCGCCGCTGTTCCATTGCGGTCGCTGTGATATCGTAGCCCATCTTTTTTGCGAGCGATTTCACTCCTGGGGAGGGGGTATCGCCACGCAGTCATCAACGAAATGAAAGGCAGACCTATGCAGCGGCTGTATCGGAAACGCATCGTTCTGGGCGTCGGCGGCGGTATTGCTGCCTACAAGAGCGCCGACCTGGTTCGCCGCCTGATCGACCAAGGCGCCGAAGTGCGCGTGGTCATGACCCGTGGCGGCAGCGAGTTCATCACCCCGCTGACCATGCAGGCCTTGTCCGGCCACCCGGTTCATCTGGACCTGCTGGACCCGGCGGCTGAAGCTGCGATGGGCCACATCGAACTGGCCAAGTGGGCCGACATGGTGCTGATTGCCCCCGCTACTGCGGACCTGATCGCCCGTCTGGCCCAAGGCATTGCCGACGACCTGCTGACCACGCTGGTGCTGGCCACCGACGCCGTGGTCGCCGTTGCCCCGGCGATGAACCAGGCCATGTGGCGCGACCCCGCGACCCAAGCCAACCTGCAAACCCTCGAAAGCCGCGACATCAAAGCCTTCGGTCCGGCCTCCGGCAGCCAGGCCTGTGGGGACGTCGGCCTGGGCCGCATGCTCGAAGCCGTCGAACTCGCCCAATGCGCGGCGGACTGCTTCAAGCGTCAGGCATTGACCGGCAAACACGTGCTGATCACCGCTGGCCCAACCCAGGAAAACATCGACCCGGTGCGCTACATCACCAACCACAGCTCCGGAAAAATGGGCTTCGCCCTGGCCGAAGCCGCGGTGGAAGCTGGCGCCCGCGTGACACTGATCACCGGCCCGGTGCACCTGCCGACCCCGGATCGCGTTACCCGCATCGACGTGGTCAGCGCCCGCGACATGCTCGCTGCCTGCGAAGCCGCAATCCCCTGCGACCTGTTTATTGCCTCGGCAGCGGTCGCGGATTATCGCCCGGAAGTCGTTGCCCCACAGAAACTCAAGAAAGATCCCACGAACGGCGACGGCTTGTTGCTACAGATGGTGCGTAACCCGGACATTCTGGCCACCATCGCCACGCGCCCCGACCGTCCGTTCAGTGTCGGTTTCGCCGCCGAAACCGAACACCTGCTCGATTACGCTGCGCGCAAGTTGAAAGACAAGAACCTCGATTTGATCGTCGCCAACGACGTCGCCAACCCGAGCATTGGCTTCAACAGCGAAGAAAACGCCTGCAGCGTGATCGATCGTGAGCTGCACGCCACACTTTTCGCCCAGACCAGCAAGAGCAAAATCGCTCGCCAGCTGATCACTTTTATCGCCGAACGTCTGAACCAGGTTTAATTTACATGCACGCTTTGCAAGCCAAGATCCTCGACCCCCGCATCGGTACCGAATTCCCGCTGCCGCAGTACGCCACGCCAGGCTCCGCTGGCCTCGACCTGCGCGCCATGCTGGAAAAAGACACCGTGATCAAGCCGGGCGAAACCCTGCTGATCCCGACCGGCCTGTCCGTCTACATTGGCGATCCAGGCCTGGCGGCGCTGATTCTGCCGCGCTCCGGTCTGGGCCATAAACACGGCATCGTGCTGGGCAATCTGGTCGGTTTGATCGACTCCGATTACCAGGGTCCGCTGATGGTTTCGTGCTGGAACCGTGGCCAGACCGACTTCAACATGGTCGTCGGTGAACGTCTGGCGCAGCTGGTACTTGTGCCGGTGGTTCAAGCGCACTTCGAGATGGTCGAAGAGTTCGTTGAAACCGAGCGCGGCGCTGGTGGCTTCGGGCATTCGGGCAGCCATTGATCGGATAGATGGCTACCTTGTGGTGAGGGGGCTTGACCCCGTTGGGCTGCGTAGCATCCCCAAAAACCTATAAGTTTTACGGATTTTTGTGAGTGCTACGCACTCAAGCGGGAGCAAGCTCCCTCGCCACAGGTATGGGGCCTGCTGAAATTTGCACAAAGCTCAGCTGGAAGTTTTACCGCCCAAAATCAAGGCATTGACCGGTCATTACCCCACAAACGCAGGTGGCATGGCCTTTACACACCACGAACTCTCAGTGGAAAACGCCGTCATACCCTTCAGTTTGCACCTGCCGACGAGTTCTTCGCAGACAGGTCCAGCCACCTTCGAGATGGAGCATTTCCAGTAATGAGCAGCCCAGCCCAAGTCGCACCCAAGTTCCCCGACAGCATCTTCCGCGCCTACGACATTCGCGGCACCGTCCCGGAATTCCTGAACGCTGAGACCGCTTATTGGCTCGGTCGCGCCATCGGTGCCCAGAGCCTGGCCCAGGACGAACCGAACGTTTCCGTTGGCCGCGACGGTCGACTCTCCGGCCCGGAACTGGTCGAGCAATTGATCAAGGGCCTGGCCGACAGCGGTTGCCACGTCAGCGACGTTGGCCTGGTGCCAACACCGGCGCTGTATTACGCCGCCAACGTACTGGCCGGCAAATCCGGTGTCATGTTGACCGGCAGCCACAACCCGTCGAACTACAACGGTTTCAAGATCGTGATCGCCGGCGACACCCTGGCCAACGAACAGATCCAGGCCCTGCACGACCGCCTCAAGACCAACAACCTGAGCAGCGGCAAGGGCAGCGTCACCCAGGTCGAGATTCTCGACCGCTACAACACCGAAATCGTCCAGGACATCAAACTGGCTCGTCGCCTGAAAGTCGTGGTCGACTGCGGCAACGGCGCGGCCGGCGTGATTGCCCCGCAACTGATCGAAGCGCTGAACTGCGAAGTCATCCCGCTGTTCTGCGAGGTCGACGGCAACTTCCCGAACCACCACCCGGATCCGGGCAAGCCTGAAAACCTCGTGGACCTGATCGCCAAGGTCAAGGAAACCAACGCTGACCTCGGCCTGGCTTTCGACGGCGACGGCGACCGTGTTGGCGTAGTAACCAACACCGGCAGCATCGTCTATCCGGACCGCCTGCTGATGCTGTTCGCCCGCGACGTACTGGCGCGTAACGCTGACGCGGAGATCATCTTCGACGTCAAATGCACCCGTCGCCTGACGCCACTGATCAAGGAATACGGCGGTCGTCCGTTAATGTGGAAGACCGGTCACTCGTTGATCAAAAAGAAAATGAAACAAACCGGCGCCCTGTTGGCCGGCGAAATGAGCGGGCACATCTTCTTCAAGGAACGCTGGTTCGGTTTTGACGACGGCATTTACAGCGCAGCGCGCCTGCTGGAGATCCTCAGCAAAGAAAAATCCACTGCGGAAGAGCTGTTTGCGACCTTCCCGAACGATATTTCTACGCCGGAAATCAATATCCATGTGACCGAAGAGAGCAAATTCAGCATCATTGATGCACTGCACGACGCGAAATGGGGCGAAGGCGCCAACCTGACCACCATTGACGGCGTGCGAGTCGACTACGCCAAAGGCTGGGGCCTGGTGCGCGCGTCCAACACCACACCGGTGCTGGTGCTGCGCTTCGAGGCCGATGACGAGGCTGAACTGCAGCGCATCAAGGATGTTTTCCACGTCCAACTGAAGCGTGTTGCACCTGATCTCCAACTACCGTTTTGACCTTCTGAAGCGCCCTTATTTGAAGTGCCGGAGCCCTGAATGACCCTCGAACGCGAAGCCGCCGCCAACACCGCCAAGGTCCTGTCCGAAGCGCTGCCTTACATTCGCCGCTACGTCGGCAAGACGCTGGTGATCAAATACGGCGGCAACGCGATGGAAAGCGAGGAGCTGAAAACCGGCTTCGCCCGCGACATCGTGCTGATGAAAGCTGTCGGCATTAACCCGGTGGTGGTTCACGGCGGCGGCCCGCAAATCGGCGACCTGCTCAAGCGTCTGTCGATCGAGAGCCACTTCATCGATGGCATGCGCGTGACTGACGCGCAAACCATGGACGTGGTGGAAATGGTCCTCGGCGGCCAGGTGAACAAAGACATCGTCAACCTGATCAATCGTCATGGCGGCAGCGCCATCGGCCTGACCGGTAAAGACGCCGAGCTGATTCGTGCGAAGAAGCTCACCGTGACCCGCCAGACGCCGGAGATGACCCAACCGGAAATCATCGACATCGGCCAGGTGGGTGAAGTAGTCGGCATCAACACCGATCTGCTGAATCTGCTGGTTAAAGGCGATTTTATTCCAGTGATCGCGCCGATCGGCGTTGGCGCCAACGGTGAGTCGTACAACATCAACGCCGACCTGGTGGCCGGTAAAGTCGCCGAAGCGCTGAAAGCTGAAAAGCTGATGCTGCTGACCAACATCGCCGGCCTGATGGACAAGTCGGGCACGGTCCTGACCGGCCTGACCACCCAGCAAGTCGACGATCTGATCGCCGACGGCACCATCTACGGCGGCATGCTGCCGAAGATCCGTTGCGCGCTGGAAGCAGTGCAAGGCGGCGTGGGCAGCTCGCTGATCATCGATGGTCGGGTTCCGAATGCAATTCTGCTTGAGATCTTCACCGATACCGGTGTGGGTACTTTGATCAGCAATCGCAAGCGTCCCTGATTCAAGTACATCAAAAGATCGCAGCCTTCGGCAGCACCCACGGATGTACGAATATTCTGTAGGAGCTGACGAAGTCTGCGATCTTTTTTTGTGCGCAGGAAATGCCTTACCTGACTCAGCGAAACGTCTGACATCGCGAAGGAATCAATCTGCATAGGATCTTCCCTGCATCTAAAGGAGATTTACCCATGCAGAAAAAACACGTTCCCTACGGCAGTGACGTTTCTGCGGGCAGCTATGCCTGCGCAGACTGCGGCCATAAATATTCCAACCAGTCGAAGACTTCGCTTCCGCCCTGCCCGAATTACCAGCCGAGTACTCATTCGCTTAAAGGCTGGAACATTCTGTCAGGACGGGGCGATGCTGTCCGCGACCCCTACCCGACCAAATAGCGATCCCATTGGAGTCTGAAACGGCCCCAAAGCAAAAAGGCCCTGTTTTAACAGGGCCTTTTCTTTAGACGCCGAACTGCGCCCGATAGGCTTCAACAGCTGGCAGATGCTGCTTGAGCTGCGGATCATCCGCCAAGAACTCCAGTACCTGGTTCAACGAAACAATGCTGATCACCGGAATGCCGAAGTCACGCTCCACTTCCTGGATTGCCGACAACTCGCCGTTGCCACGCTCCTGACGGTTCAGCGCAATCAGCACGCCCGCAGCCTTGGCGCCGTCCTGGGAAGCGATGATCTGCATCACTTCGCGGATGGCGGTGCCGGCGGTGATCACGTCGTCGATGATCAGCACTTCGCCGGTTAACGGTGCGCCGACCAGACTGCCGCCTTCGCCGTGGGCCTTGGCTTCCTTGCGGTTGAAGCACCATGGCAGATCACGACCATGATGTTCGGCCAGGGCCACAGCGGTGGTCGCCGCCAACGGGATGCCTTTGTACGCTGGGCCGAACAGTACGTCGAACGAAATGCCGCTCTCGACGATGGCTGACGCGTAGAAACGACCCAGCTGCGCAAGGGCCTGCCCTGAGTTGAACAGCCCTGCATTAAAGAAGTAAGGACTGGTGCGCCCGGACTTCAGGGTGAACTCGCCGAAGCGCAAAACGCCGCGATCAATGGCAAAACGAATGAAATCGCGCTGATACGTTTGCATGAAAAAAACCCCAAATACCACGGATTTAGCTAATTAGGTTGACGCCGTGTATCATACACGCACGCGATTTTTGGGGCCATTTATGCGGATCATCAGTGTGAACGTCAATGGTATTCAGGCTGCAGTGGAGCGAGGTTTGCTCAGTTGGCTGCAAGCTCAGAATGCCGACGTCATCTGCCTGCAGGACACCCGCGCCTCCGCCTTTGAACTGGACGATCCAGCCTTCCAACTGGATGGCTACTTCCTTTATGCCTGCGAAGCCGAAGTTCCCGCCCAAGGTGGCGTGGCTTTGTATTCGCGGCTGCAACCGAAGGCAGTCATCAGCGGTCTCGGCTTCGAGACGGCCGACCGCTACGGGCGCTACCTGCAAGCCGATTTCGACAAGGTCAGCATCGCGACCTTGCTGCTTCCTTCGGGGCAGAACGGCGATGAAGACTTGAACCAGAAGTTCAAGCTAATGGACGATTTCGCCCGTTATCTGGATAAACAGCGACGCAAACGTCGCGAGTACATTTACTGTGGCTCGTTGTACGTGGCGCAACAGAAGCTGGATATCAAGAACTGGCGCGACAGCCAGCAATCCCCGGGATTCCTGGCACCTGAACGTGCCTGGATGGACGAGATTGTCGGCAACATGGGTTATGTCGATGCCCTGCGCGAAGTCAGCCGTGAAGGTGACCAGTACAGTTGGTGGCCGGACAACGAACAGGCTGAAATGCTCAACCTCGGTTGGCGTTTCGACTATCAGTTGCTGACGCCGGGTCTGCGCCGCTTTGTTCGCAGCGCACGCCTGCCACGTCAGCCACGGTTCTCGCAGCATGCACCGCTGATCGTGGACTACGACTGGACGCTGACCATCTAAGCGTTTTTTCGCAGATACAAAAAAGCCGACATCGCTGTCGGCTTTTTTGTGGGCAATGACTCGACCCTGTAGGAGCGAGGCTTGCCCGCGAAAGCGATTTAACAGTCGACATTTATGCCGGATGTGACGGCCTCTTCGCGGGCAAGTCGGATCGCCGCACCGCTCGCTCCTACAGGGGACGCGGTGTTTATTTAATCAACCGCCACGTGAACGGATACCGATACGGCACCCCTTCATTGGCTTTGACGCCGGCAATGATCGTCAGCACCAGCGCACCAATCGCCACCAACCCCAACAGGAAGAAACCGACTATCACCACCATCAGCAGGAAGCAGATGGCAGAAGCAATGGCGACGGTGATCTGAAAGTTCAGCGCCTCCTTGCCCTGGGCATCGACAAACGGGTCCATCTCGCGCTTCATCTGCCAGAGGATCAGCGGGCCGATCAACGTACCGAACGGAATCCAGATCCCCAGCAAGGCGGACAAGTGACAAAACATTGCCCACTGCCGAACTTCTTTGCTCGGGATGGGAAGTAGCTGCTGCTCGTCACTCATGGTGTCCTCCTTGCGTGGAACATCCGATCAGTCGGCCAGTGCGGCCTTCTGCAGTTCGAAGATTTCGGTCATGCCTTTCTTCGCCAGTTCCAGCATCGCGTTCAGCTCTTCCGGCTGGAACGGTGCGCCTTCGGCAGTGCCCTGAACCTCGATGAAGCCGCCAGTGCTGGTCATCACCACGTTCAGGTCAGTCTCGGCAGCCGAGTCTTCCAGGTAGTCGAGGTCGAGCACAGGCTCGCCCTGGTACATGCCCACAGAAACGGCAGCGATCATTTGCTTGAGTGGGTCGCCGCCTTTCAGGCCGCCGCGCTTCTTGATCACTTTCAAGGCATCGACCAGTGCAACCATGGCGCCGGTGATGGACGCAGTGCGGGTGCCACCGTCAGCCTGGATCACGTCGCAGTCGACGTACAGGGTGACGTCGCCCAGCTTGGACATGTCCAGCGAAGCACGCAGGGAACGACCGATCAGACGCTGGATTTCCAGAGTACGGCCACCTTGCTTGCCGCGGCTCGCTTCGCGCTGGTTACGCTCGCCAGTGGCGCGCGGCAGCATGCCGTATTCGGCGGTCAACCAGCCTTGGCCCTGACCTTTAAGGAAACGCGGCACGCCGTTCTCGACGCTGACGGTGCAGATGACTTTGGTATCACCGAACTCGACCAGTACAGATCCCTCGGCGTGTTTGGTGTAGTTGCGGGTAATGCGGATCGAGCGGAGCTGATCGGCAGCGCGACCACTTGGACGTTTCATAGGGAGTACCTGTACGGGGGACGGAAAACTGCGGAGCATTATAGAGCCGCAGGGCCGTGAGTGGGCACTTCTAAAAAAATCCCCCGACGACTGAAGGCCCTGAATAGCGCTTTACCGACGGCCTGCAGCCCTTTGTCACGCCGTCTGTTTGGGCGCATTCGCCCCATTGCGCTACAATCCTGCGCCTTTGCTGCCTCTCGGCTTAAATTCATATAGATCAGGCCTGCGAAACCTTTGGTAACGCATGAACCTGCATTGCGAGGTAACTCCATGGTGCACAGCATGACCGCCTTCGCCCGCGTCGAAAAAGCCGGCGCCCAAGGCACCCTTAGCTGGGAACTGCGCTCGGTCAACAGCCGCTACCTGGAGCCGCACTTGCGTCTGCCGGAGTCCTTTCGCGACCTCGAAGGTGCGATCCGCGAAGCGCTGCGCCAGGGAATCTCCCGGGGCAAGCTCGAATGCACTCTGCGCTTTACCGAAGAAAACACCGAAAAACACCTGCAAGTGGACCGCGAGCGCGCCGCGCAATTGGTCGCTGCCGCCGAGACCATCGCCGGCCTGATCAAGAATCCGGCCGCGCTGAACCCGCTGGAAGTCCTGGCCTGGCCCGGCGTGCTGGTGGGCGATGCGACCGACCCGCAAGCCTTGAATGCCGAAGCACTGGCGCTGTTCAACGAAGGTCTGAAAGAACTCAAGGCCGGCCGCGAGCGCGAAGGCGCGGAGCTGGCACGGTTGATCAATGATCGCCTGACCTCCATTGAAGAAGACGTGGTGACCCTGCGTGAACTGGTCCCGCAGATGCTCGCCACTCAGCGCCAGAAAGTGCTCGACCGCTTTGCCGACATGAAGGCCGAGATGGACCCGCAGCGACTGGAGCAGGAAATGGTCATGCTCGCGCAAAAGAGCGACGTCGCCGAAGAACTGGATCGCCTGAGCACTCACATCATCGAAGTTCGCCGGGTGCTCAAATCCGGTGGCGCTGCCGGTCGGCGCCTGGACTTCCTGATGCAGGAGCTCAACCGCGAAGCCAACACACTGGGCTCCAAAGCCTTCGACCCGCGCAGCACCCAGGCGGCGGTCAACCTCAAGGTGTTGATCGAGCAGATGCGCGAACAAGTGCAGAATATTGAGTAAGGCAAACCTGACATGACCCACAGCACCGGCACCCTGTACATCATTTCCGCCCCTTCGGGCGCGGGCAAGAGCAGCCTGGTCAAGGCCCTGACCGACGCTGACCAGGAGATCCGCGTCTCGGTCTCCCACACCACCCGCGCCATGCGCCCAGGTGAAGTGAACGGCGTGAACTATCACTTCGTCGAACGCGGCGAGTTCGTGAAAATGATCGAGCACGGGGATTTCCTCGAGCGCGCCGAAGTGTTCGGCAACCTCTACGGCACTTCGCAAAGCCACTTGCAGCAGACCCTGGACGAAGGCCACGACCTGATTCTGGAAATCGACTGGCAGGGCGCCGAGCAAGTGCGCAAGTTGATGCCCCAGGCCCGCTCGATCTTCATTCTGCCGCCGTCGTTGCAAGCGTTGCATCAGCGCCTGAACAATCGCGGCCAGGACAGTGACGAGGTCATTGAAGGCCGGATGCGCGAAGCCGTCAGCGAAATGAGCCACTACGTCGACTACGACTACCTGATCATCAACGACGATTTCGCCCACGCCCTGAAGGATTTGCAGGCGATTTTCCGTGCCAATCAGCTGCATCAGAAGCGTCAGCAGCAGCGTAACGGAAAACTTTTGGCTGAATTGCTCGGCTAATCAGCACTTCCCAAAACCGTTGCAAGGGCTTTACATTGGCACTTGCAGCGCGTTGAAGGGCTTGGTCAAAAAATCAGCGCTTCCCTAATCGCTGGTGATTTTTTAAACTGTTGAGTCCGCTCGCCCACCCGGGCAGCGCGCATATTGCATTCGCTCCGAGGAATACCATGGCCCGCGTAACCGTTGAAGACTGCCTGAACCACGTGGAAAACCGTTTTGAACTGGTCATGCTGTCCACCAAGCGTGCCCGTCAACTGGCCACCGGCGGCAAAGAGCCACTGGTCCAGTGGGAAAACGACAAGCCTACCGTTGTAGCCTTGCGTGAAATCGCTGAAGGCCTGATGAGCTACGAGTTCATCGCCAATGCTGAAATCGTCGAAGACGAACCGCTGTTCGCAGCGTTCGAGGACGAGTCCAACGAGGCCGTGTAAGCCATGCCTGGTCGACGTAGCACGGCGCGGGGTCACAGCGAACGGCAGGATTTATCATGCCGAGCATAGACGCCCTCGCCGATCGCTTATCGACCTACCTCGGCAAGGACCAGGTCAATCTGGTCCGCCGAGCGTACTTCTACGCCGAACAAGCCCACGATGGCCAACGCCGCCGTAGCGGCGAGGCGTACGTCACGCACCCACTCGCGGTTGCGAATATTCTTGCCGAAATGCACATGGACCATCAGAGCCTGATGGCTGCGATGCTGCATGACGTGATCGAAGACACCGGTATTGCCAAGGAAGCGCTGCAAGCGCAGTTCGGCGAAACCGTGGCCGAACTGGTCGACGGGGTCAGCAAACTGACCCAGATGAACTTCGAGACCAAAGCTGAAGCCCAGGCCGAAAACTTCCAGAAAATGGCCATGGCCATGGCCCGCGACATTCGCGTGATCCTGGTCAAGCTCGCCGACCGCCTGCACAACATGCGCACGCTGGAAGTCCTGTCCGGTGAAAAACGCCGGCGGATCGCCAAGGAAACCCTGGAAATCTATGCGCCCATTGCCAACCGGCTGGGCATGCACGCCATCCGCATAGAATTCGAAGACCTCGGCTTCAAGGCGATGCACCCGATGCGCTCCGCACGGATCAACCAGGCGGTCAAACGCGCCCGGGGCAACCGCAAGGAAATCGTCAACAAGATCGAAGAGTCGCTGAGCCATTGCCTGGCGATCGACGAGATCCAGGGCGAAGTCAGCGGTCGTCAGAAACACCTCTACGGCATCTACAAGAAAATGCGCGGCAAGCGTCGGGCCTTCAATGAAATCATGGACGTGTATGCGTTCCGGATCATCGTCGACAAGGTCGATACCTGCTACCGCGTGTTGGGTGCTGTGCATAATTTGTACAAGCCGTTGCCGGGGCGCTTCAAGGACTACATCGCGATCCCCAAGGCCAACGGCTACCAGTCGCTGCATACCACGCTGTTCGGCATGCACGGTGTTCCGATCGAGATCCAGATCCGCACCCGTGAAATGGAAGAGATGGCCAACAACGGCATCGCCGCCCATTGGCTTTACAAATCAAGCGGCGACGAGCAGCCAAAAGGCACTCATGCCCGTGCTCGCCAGTGGGTCAAAGGCGTGCTGGAAATGCAGCAACGGGCCGGCAACTCGCTGGAATTCATCGAGAGTGTGAAGATCGACCTGTTCCCGGACGAGGTCTACGTGTTCACGCCCAAAGGCCGGATCATGGAGCTGCCCAAGGGCTCCACGGCGGTCGACTTCGCTTACGCGGTGCACACCGACGTGGGCAACAGCTGCATCGCCTGCCGGATCAATCGTCGTCTTGCACCGCTGTCCGAACCGCTGCAAAGCGGCTCCACAGTCGAAATCGTCAGCGCTCCCGGTGCGCGGCCAAACCCGGCGTGGCTCAACTTCGTGGTCACCGGCAAGGCGCGGACTCATATCCGCCACGCGCTGAAACTGCAACGCCGTTCCGAATCCATCAGCCTCGGCGAACGCCTGCTGAACAAGGTGCTCAACGGTTTCGACAGCTCGCTGGAAAAAGTACCGGCCGACCGCCTCAAGGCGATGCTCGCCGAATACCGTCTCGAACTGATCGAAGACTTGCTGGAAGACATCGGCCTGGGCAATCGCATGGCCTACGTGGTCGCGCGCCGCCTGCTCGGTGAAGGCGAACAGTTGCCAAGTCCGGAAGGCCCGCTGGCAATTCGCGGCACCGAAGGCCTGGTCCTCAGCTACGCCAAGTGCTGCACACCGATTCCGGGAGACCCGATTGTCGGTCACTTGTCGGCCGGCAAAGGCATGGTCGTGCACCTGGACAACTGCCGCAACATCAGCGAAATCCGTCACAACCCGGAAAAATGCATCCAGCTCTCGTGGGCCAAGGATGTCACTGGCGAATTCAACGTCGAGCTGCGCGTCGAACTGGAACACCAGCGCGGCCTGATCGCCCTGCTGGCCAGCAGCGTCAACGCGGCCGACGGCAATATCGAGAAAATCAGCATGGATGAACGCGATGGTCGCATCAGCGTGGTCCAACTGGTGGTCAGCGTGCACGACCGCGTGCACTTGGCCCGCGTAATCAAGAAACTGCGCGCCCTGACCGGGGTGATTCGTATCACCCGCATGCGTGCGTAAGCCACCACCCATTACAAGGAGTCATTCATGACCAAAACAGTTATCACCAGCGACAAGGCCCCGGCCGCCATCGGTACTTACTCCCAGGCGATCAAGGCTGGCAACACCGTTTACATGTCGGGTCAAATTCCTCTGGACCCAAAAACCATGGAACTGGTTGAAGGCTTCGAAGCCCAGACCGTCCAGGTGTTCGAGAACCTCAAAGCCGTCGCCGAAGCTGCCGGTGGTTCGTTCAAGGACATCGTCAAACTGAACATCTTCCTCACCGACCTGAGCCACTTTGCCAAGGTCAACGAGATCATGGGCAAGTACTTTGACCAGCCATACCCTGCCCGCGCCGCCATCGGCGTAGCCGCCCTGCCAAAGGGTTCGCAGGTTGAAATGGATGCCATTCTGGTCATCGAGTAATGCGTCCGGCGCAGCCTTCATAGGCTGCGTCGTCTTCGTTCTGAAAGGATTCCACCATGCGCCAAGCGCTAGCTCTCTCGCTGGTCGCCCTACTCTTGGGCGGTTGTGCCAGCAACCCTGCCGACCGTGACATCAGTGGCACCTGGATCAATCAGGTGGCGATCGACGCTGCATCCACAGGCGGCCCCCTGCGCGAAGCGCTCCAGGCTTATGGCCCGAACCTTGAATGGGACGTCAACACCAAGGCCGGTCAGGCCCGCTACACCAACGGTTTTGAAAATGTCGATGGCAAGCTGCTGGGCGAAGAGTCCGCGGCCTGGAAAGTCGACTTTTATGGCAGCTCCGCCAGCGAGTTGAAGCGTGACGGCAAGCAACTGAGCCAGGCCGCCAGCGAGAACGAGCCGGAGCAGGTCTTTGACCGTGCGCTGATTCCGGTGCCGGATGGCGCACCGATTGGCGCGAGCTTCGAACGCGCGCTGTACACCGCCTACATGGGCGGCAGCTGGAAAATCGTCAGCGGTCCGGGCGAAGGCAATACCGTGCAATTCCAGGCTGATGGCCAGGTTGCCGGCCTACCGGGCGCCGATCGTTATGCCCTGTGCCTGGCGGGCGATTGCGCGTCGATGAGCGGTGGCAATGACAATATGTGGCTGCAAGTGAACGGCCAGGGCAATACCTGGATCTTTGCGCGCAAGGGCAAGGAGCTGGAGATTGTGCAGGCGGTGAACACGGCGCAGGCGGATGAAATGCCTCAGTTCACGCCGGGTGATCGCAAGTGGTTGCTGGAAAAGCAGTGACCCGGCTCTAACAGCAAAGAAGAAACCCTGTGGGAGCGGGCTTGCTCGCGAAAGCGGTGTGACAGACAACAGAAGTGTTGAATGTTATGACCCCTTCGCGAGCAAGCCCGCTCCCACATTTGGTTTGGGGTGTATGGGAGTCAGCAGCGGCCTTCGAGGATGGCAGCGTAGCCTTCGCGATAGCTTGGGTACTTCGGTGCCCAACCCAAGGCCTTCGCCCGGGCATTGCTGCACCGCTTGCTGCCCGTACGCCGTACGCTCTCATCTTCAGACCACTCGGTCACGCCCAGATACTCACGCAACCAGCCCACCACTTCGGCCAGCGGCGCAGGTGCATCATCAACGCCGATATAGACGTCATCCAGGGCCACACCGCGTCGATCCGCTTCAAGCAGGTAAGCCAAAAGCCCCGCCGCGTCGTCGGCGTGAATGCGGTTGCCGTACAGCGGCGGGTCAACGGCCACGCGATAACCCCGACGTACCTGAGTCAGCAGCCATTCGCGGCCGGGGCCGTAAATGCCGGTCAAGCGCACGATGCTCGCCGGGATGCCGCTTTGCAGTGCCACTTGCTCAGCCTCCAGCATCAATCGACCCGAATAGCCTTCTGCAAGGGCCGGCGAAGTCTCGTCGACCCACTCGCCATTCTGCTGGCCATAGACGCTGCTGCTGGAAACGAACAGCAAGCGATCGGGCACCTGCCCATAGTCGTCCAGCCACTCCAGCACATGCTTCAAACCCTGGACATAGGCTGCCCGGTAACCGGCTTCATCGTGATCGGTGGCGGCCGCGCAATACACCAGGTAGTCCACCGCACCGACCGGCCAGGTCTGCGGGCAGTCTTCATTAAACAAGTCGCCAGCGACGCCAATGACTCCCTCGGGCAGACGCGAGACATCACGCCTCAGGCCATGGACCTCCCACCCGGAGGCTACCAATTGCGTGGCCAGGCGACTGCCGACATCACCACAACCGGCGATCAAAACAGAAGGCGCAGACATCAGAAAACTCCCATCAGAAAGGCACAGACTAGCGCCGGCACAGGACGAGCGGCTAGCAATGAAGGAAAAAAAGATACTCTATTACTTCTGTTAACAAGAATTACTTGCAATAATGCACGCCACTTTTGTTCTCGGCCTTACGAGGCCTGGAAGAACATTTACCGTCTTTTCCTTTCAGGTCCGGCCAGCATGACACGCAATCAATTCCCCGCTTCGCCAACCAAACGACCTCGCGCCTGGAGCGCAGTGGCCGCCCTGCTGCTCAGCCTGATGCTAGCACCGACCGCCGCTTTCGCTGACGCACAAGCACCCGCCACTCCAGCCGCCGCCGCTGCACCAGCCCCGGCTGATCATGCTGCCCCCGCCGTGGCGCCAGTTGCAACCGACCCGGCCCAGGCAGTAGACGCCAAAGACGTTCCAGAAGTCCTCGAAGCCGACAACACCCTGGGCATGGCCCACGATCTGTCGCCTTGGGGCATGTACCAGAACGCCGACATCATCGTGAAAATCGTGATGATCGGTCTGGCCATCGCTTCGATCATCACCTGGACCATCTGGATCGCCAAGGGCTTCGAGCTGATGGGCGCCAAGCGTCGTCTGCGCAGCGAAATCGTCCACCTGAAAAAAGCCACCACCCTTAAAGAAGCCAGCGTGACCGCGACCAAGCAAGGCACCCTCGCCAACCTGCTGGTGCATGACGCTCTTGAAGAGATGCGTTTGTCGGTCAACAGCCGTGAGAAAGAAGGCATCAAGGAACGTGTTGCCTTCCGTCTCGAGCGTCTGGTGGCTGCGTGCGGTCGCAACATGAGCAGCGGCACTGGTGTGCTCGCTACCATCGGTTCCACCGCGCCGTTCGTGGGCCTGTTCGGCACCGTGTGGGGCATCATGAACAGCTTCATCGGTATCGCCAAGACCCAGACCACCAACCTCGCCGTCGTGGCCCCCGGCATCGCCGAAGCCTTGCTGGCTACCGCGCTGGGTCTGGTTGCCGCGATTCCTGCGGTCGTGATCTACAACGTCTTCGCCCGCTCCATCGCCGGTTACAAAGCGCAAGTGTCCGATGCCTCGGCCGAAGTCCTGCTGCTGGTCAGCCGTGACCTCGATCACCTGCCGACCACCGAGCGCTCCGCGCAACCCCACATGGTCAAAGTAGGGTAATCAGCCATGGGCTTGCATTTGAAAGAAGGCGCAGACGACGATCTGGCCGAGAACCACGAAATCAACGTCACGCCGTTCATCGACGTGATGCTGGTGCTGTTGATCATCTTCATGGTGGCGGCTCCGCTGGCCACCGTGGACATCAAGGTCGACCTGCCGGCTTCCAGCGCCAAACCGGCGCCGCGGCCGGAGAAACCGGTGTTCCTCAGCGTCAAGGCTGACCAGCGCCTGTTCCTCGGTGAAGACGAAGTGAAGGCCGAAGCACTCGGCGCCACCCTCGACGCCAGGACCCAAGGCAAGAAAGACACGACGATCTTCTTCCAGGCCGATAAAGGCGTGGATTACGGCGACCTGATGAGCGTGATGGATAACCTGCGCTCCGCCGGTTACCTGAAGGTCGGTCTGGTCGGGCTCGAGACGGCAGTCAAGAAATGATCACGACGCGCCATAAGCTGACGCGTTACAGCGGGAGCTTGGCCGTGGTGCTGGGCGTCCATGCGCTGGCCATTGCGCTGGCGATGAACTGGACCGCGCGCCCACCCATTGAGCTGCCTCCGCAGGCGATGATGGTCGAGTTGGCACCGGTTCCCGCCCCGCCACCGCCGGCACCGCCGAAGGTGATAACGCCGCCACAGCCACCGGCCCCGGTGGAAGAACTGCCGATCCCGAAACTGGCTGAAGTGCCGAAGGCCGAGATCGTGGTGCCGAAACCGGTCAAGCCCAAGCCGAAGCCTCAACCGCCCAAGCCTGTGGAGAAAAAACCGGAGCCGCCGAAGGAGAAGCCGTCCGAGGAGAAGCCTAGCGACGCGCAACCAACCCAGGCACCGACGGAGAAATCCGCGCAACCGGCACCGGGTCCATCGCCGGCGCAACAGGCTGCCAAGGCCAGTTGGGAAGGCACTTTGCTTGCGCACTTGGGCAAGTACAAAAAGTACCCGGCGAGCGCACAGAATCGGGGCAAGCAAGGCACCAACCGTCTGCGCTTCATCGTTGATGGCGAAGGTAATGTGTTGTCGTACGAACTGGTGGGCCGTTCAGGCACTGCCGATCTGGACCGGGCCACCCTGGAAATGATCCGCCTCGCCCAACCGCTGCCCAAGCCGCCGGCCGACATGCTGACCAATGGCACCATCGAAATCACGGCGCCGTTCCTTTACTCGCTGGAAAAACGCCGCCGCTAAAAGCAACACTGAACCAATGTGGGAGCGGGCTTGCTCGCGAAAGCGGAACAACAGACAACGAAGATGTTGGATGTTATGGCCTCTTCGCGAGCAAGCCCGCTCCCACAGGGTTATCTGCCAGCCAGAAGACCCCAGCCATAAAGGCACCGAAAGGTGCCTTTTGCGTATCGGCCTGCGGCAAAACGGCATTACCCGGTGTCACTCAGCACACTCAGTCTGATAACGTGCGTCTATCGATTGCAGCCGGTATGCTTGGCTCGCAACTTCATGGACGCTTGCTATGACTCTTACAGAATTACGCTACATCGTTACCCTCGCCCAAGAGCAGCATTTCGGCCATGCGGCCGAGCGTTGCCATGTCAGCCAGCCGACCCTGTCGGTGGGCGTGAAAAAGCTTGAAGACGAACTCGGTGTGCTGATTTTCGAGCGCAGCAAGAGTGCCGTGCGCCTGACCCCAGTCGGCGAAGGCATCGTTGCCCAGGCACAGAAAGTCCTGGAACAGGCCCAAGGCATTCGCGAACTGGCCCAGGCTGGCAAGAACCAGCTGACTGCCCCGCTGAAAGTCGGCGCGATCTACACCGTCGGCCCGTACCTGTTTCCGCACCTGATTCCACAACTGCACCGGGTCGCCCCGCAGATGCCGTTGTACATCGAAGAAAACTTCACCCACGTGCTGCGCGACAAACTGCGCAACGGCGAGCTCGACGCGATCATCATCGCCCTGCCGTTCAACGAAGCCGACGTCCTGACCCTGCAGCTCTACGACGAGCCGTTCTACGTCCTGATGCCGGCCCAGCACCCGTGGACGCAAAAAGAATCCATCGACGCCAGCCTGCTCAACGACAAGAGCCTGCTGCTGCTCGGCGAAGGCCACTGCTTCCGCGATCAAGTGCTGGAAGCCTGCCCAACCCTGGCCAAAGGCAATGACGGCGCCAAGCACACCACGGTGGAATCCAGCTCCCTGGAAACCATCCGCCACATGGTCGCGTCCGGCCTCGGTATCTCGATCCTGCCGCTGTCGGCAGTCGACAGCCATCACTACGCCCCCGGCATTATCGAAGTGCGCCCGCTGTCGCCACCGGTGCCGTTCCGCACCGTGGCCATCGCCTGGCGCGCGAGTTTCCCGCGTCCGAAAGCGATCGAGATCCTCGCTGACTCCATTCGCCTGTGCTCGGTGGCCAAGCCGCAAGCACCGGTGGTTGCGGCCTAAGTCGCTGCCATGACCGAGTTGTCGCAAGTGTCGGTGACGGCACTCAAGGGTGTCGGTGAAGCCATGGCCGAGAAACTGGCCAAGGTCGGCCTGGAGAATCTCCAGGACGTGCTGTTCCACCTGCCGCTGCGTTATCAGGACCGCACTCGCGTGGTCCCGATCGGCCATTTGCGACCGGGGCAAGACGCTGTGATCGAAGGCACCGTCAGCGGCGCCGACGTGGTCATGGGCCGTCGCCGCAGTCTCGTTGTGCGTCTGCAGGACGGCACTGGCGGGCTCAGCCTGCGCTTCTACCATTTCAGCAACGCCCAGAAAGAAGGCCTAAAACGCGGCACGCGGATTCGCTGCTACGGCGAAGCGCGGCCCGGTGCGTCGGGGCTGGAAATCTATCACCCGGAATACCGCGCCATCACCGGCGACGAGCCGCCGCCAGTGGATGAAACCCTGACCCCGGTCTACCCGCTCACCGAAGGCCTGACCCAGCAGCGTTTGCGCCAACTGTGCATGCAAACCCTGACGATGCTCGGCCCGACCAGCCTGCCCGACTGGCTGCCGACCGAACTGGCCCGGGACTATCAACTCGCGCCACTGGCCGATGCGATCCGCTACCTGCATCACCCGCCCGCCGACGCCGACGTCGACGAACTCGCCCTCGGTCATCATTGGGCGCAACACCGTCTGGCCTTCGAAGAACTGCTGACTCATCAACTGTCCCAGCAGCGCCTGCGCGAGAGCATGCGTTCCTTGCGCGCACCCGCCATGCCGAAAGCCACCAGGCTGCCGGCGCAATACCTGGCCAATCTCGGCTTTACGCCAACCGGCGCACAGCAACGGGTCGGCAACGAAATCGCCTACGACCTAAGCCAGCACGAACCGATGCTGCGCCTGATCCAGGGCGACGTCGGCGCGGGCAAAACCGTGGTCGCCGCCCTCGCCGCGCTTCAGGCGCTGGAGGCCGGTTATCAAGTCGCGCTGATGGCGCCCACCGAAATCCTCGCCGAACAGCACTTCATCACCTTCAAGCGCTGGCTCGAACCGCTGGGCATCGAAGTCGCGTGGCTGGCCGGCAAGCTCAAAGGCAAGAACCGCGTGGCGGCGCTGGAGCAGATCGCCAACGGCGCACCGATGGTGGTCGGTACGCACGCGCTGTTCCAGGACGAAGTGCAGTTCAAGAACCTAGCGCTGGCGATCATCGACGAACAGCACCGTTTCGGTGTGCAGCAGCGGTTGGCATTGCGGCAGAAAGGCGTCGGCGGGCGGATGTGTCCGCATCAGCTGATCATGACCGCCACGCCGATTCCGCGGACGCTGGCCATGAGCGCCTACGCCGACCTCGACACCTCGATCCTCGACGAACTGCCGCCCGGCCGAACCCCGGTCAACACTGTATTGGTCACCGATACACGGCGCGTGGAAGTCATCGAACGCGTACGCGGTGCCTGTGCCGAAGGGCGCCAAGCCTATTGGGTGTGCACGCTGATTGAAGAATCGGAAGAGCTGACCTGTCAGGCCGCCGAAACCACTTACGAAGATTTGACCGCTGCACTCGGCGAATTGAAGGTCGGCCTGATCCACGGCCGCATGAAGCCCGCCGAAAAAGCCGCCGTCATGGCCGAGTTCAAAGCCGGCAACCTGCAACTGCTGGTCGCCACCACCGTGATCGAAGTCGGCGTCGACGTCCCGAACGCCAGCCTGATGATCATCGAAAACCCCGAACGCCTCGGCCTCGCGCAGTTGCACCAGCTACGCGGCCGCGTCGGTCGAGGCAGCGCCGCCAGCCATTGCGTGCTGCTCTACCATCCGCCGCTGTCGCAGATCGGCCGTCAGCGCCTGGGCATCATGCGCGAAACCAACGACGGTTTTGTCATCGCCGAAAAAGACCTTGAACTGCGCGGCCCCGGCGAAATGCTCGGCACACGCCAGACCGGCCTGCTGCAATTCAAGGTCGCCGACCTGATGCGCGATGCCGACCTGTTGCCCGCCGTGCGTGACGCCGCCCAAGCCTTGCTGGAGCGCTGGCCGGACCATGTCAGCCCGCTGCTTGACCGCTGGCTGCGCCATGGGCAGCAATACGGCCAAGTGTGAGCACCGTCGCAGTTTGTGGACGATGCTTTTAAACAAGCTGGTTATACTCCCGCAATTGTTTGAATTCGGATACAGACCATGACAGAAGCTGCCCTCGCCCCCGACACCCTGCACGCTCCGTCTGTTATTCGGCTGCTGCTGGGCAAATTGGGCATTGCCTACGAAGAAGTACTCGACCACCACGGCCTCAACGCCTCGCGCAAAGTGCAGGCGGTTCTGGTGGACGACGCGGTCGGTGCCCTGATGGTGCTGTTCCCGCAAAGCCAGTTGCTGGACCTCAATCGCCTCGCCGAATTAACCGGTCGCCGCCTCACCGCCGTGCCCACCGAGCGTTTGGTAAAAATGCTCGGCAAACACAACCTTAGCCTGCTGCCAGGCCTGCCGGCGCTGACCAGTTCGCCGTGCCTCTACGAAGAAAGCCTGCTGCGCGTACCGAAGTTGCTGATCAACTCGGGCGAGCCGGGCCTGCTGCTGGAAATCACCAGCGAAGACTTCAAGACCATGCTGACCAAGGCCAGCGCCGCCAATTTCGGCGAGAACCTGACCAGTATCCGCCCGAACCTCGACCGCCCCGACGATGACCGCGAGGAAATCACCCAGGCCGTCCAGGCGTTCACCGCGCGACGCATCCAGCAACGCCTGGAAGCGACCATCGAGATTCCGCCGCTGGCCGAGACCGCGCAGAAAATCATCAAACTGCGCGTCGACCCCAACGCCACCATCGACGACATCACCGGCGTGGTCGAAACCGACCCGGCGCTGGCCGCCCAAGTCGTCAGCTGGGCCGCGTCACCGTACTACGCCTCGCCGGGCAAGATTCGTTCAGTGGAAGACGCGATTGTGCGCGTGCTGGGTTTCGACCTCGTGATCAACCTCGCGCTGGGCCTGGCCCTGGGCAAAACCCTGAGCCTGCCCAAAGACCATCCGCAACACACCACGCCGTACTGGCAGCAATCGATCTACACCGCCGCCGTCATCGAAGGCCTGACCCGCGCCATGCCCCGCGCCCAGCGCCCGGAAGCCGGCCTGACCTACCTCGCCGGCCTGCTGCACAACTTCGGTTACCTGCTGCTGGCCCACGTCTTCCCGCCGCACTTCTCGCTGATCTGCCGCCATTTGGAAGTCAACCCGCACCTATGCCACAGCTACGTCGAGCAACACCTGCTCGGCATCAGCCGCGAACAGATCGGCTCCTGGCTGATGCGCTACTGGGACATGCCCGACGAACTCGCCACCGCGCTGCGCTTTCAGCACGATCCGAGCTATGACGGTGCCTACGCTGAATACCCGAACCTCGTGTGCCTGGCTGTGCGATTGCTGCGTGGACGCGGCATCGGCTCCGGCCCGGACGAGGACATCCCTGATGCCTTGCTGGAACGCGTAGGCCTGACCCGCGACAAGGCCAACGACGTCGTCAGCAAAGTGCTTGAGGCTGAGGTGCTGCTGCGGGAACTGGCTTCGCAATTCAGTCAGGCCTAAAGCACGACGGGCAAGCCCACCCCCACAGGATTTACGCAATCCCTGTGGGAGCAGGCTTGCCCGCGAAGAATCCCCCGCCGATCCACCTGAATCACCACAACCCCTTGTGGGAGCGAGCCTGCTCGCGATGAATCCAACTCGCTATCTCTGAATCACCACACCCCTGTGGCGAGGGAGCTTGCTCCCGCTCGACTGCGCAGCAGTCGCAATCCAGCCAACGCGATGTTTCAGATACAACCGAGGTCTCAAGCTTTAGGGCCGCTTCGCAGCCCAGCGGGAGCAAGCTCCCTCGCCACAAAGTCAGTCACTCGACTCAAGCCTTTGCCTTAGCTTTGGCCTTCCGCGGCTTCAAATACTTGGTCAACCCCTGAAACCAGATCACCAGCGCCGGATTGCCCTTGATCTGAATCGACTTGTCCTGAATCCCCGTCATAAACGCCAACTGCTTGTTCTTCGCCTGCATCGTGGCAAAGCCATACGCCGCATCCTTGCGCGCAATCGGCGGTATGGAAGGCACGCCTTTCACCTGATGGTTGGCTATGAGCCAGCGAGGACAATAAGCAGGCGCCCTGCTATGATTTGACAGCAAATAGAGGGCTTTCCGATGACCCAAACAGCTGCTGTCAGTGTTGCAAGCCAAGTCCGTAAGCTTGCGAAAGAAAACAAGGTCACTGCTGGACGTGACGGCATGAGCCGTATGGCCGTGAGCATTACCCGTTTGGCTGGCGATGTCGTCGAGTTGGATGGCATCGAGCAATTGCTCGTCAATCTCAAGAGAAAGGGCGTTCTGAGCAAGTCTGAAATCTTGGCGCTCCAAGGGCGCTATCTTCAGGAAAGGCGCGCACAGAAACGTAGCGCATGACTTTCGATCCGTTCGGCGACTTCGAAACGGCTGGATATCTTCAAAACTCGCTGCAACTGAAAGATCCCACTGAAGTAAAAGAGTCAGAGCATCTTTCGTTCGAATTGAGCATCGAAGATGCGCTTGCCTATTTGGCCAAAAAAAAACCAATCGATTACAAGGCTGTACTCAACGTTCACGAAATCCTGTTCTCCGGTTTCTATCACTGGGCAGGCAAAGACCGGAACGAGCTTGTCCCTCACCTGGCAGTCTTCAAGGGCTCGCTCGACGATCCCCGCAGCACCGTCTTCGAGCGCCCGGACTCCATCAAAATGTCTGTCGACTATGCGCTCAAGCTAGCAGCTGACAAGAAGCGCTTCAGAGACCATCCCGGCGGGGTGATGGGTCAGCTGGCTTTCGCCCACCCCTTCCTGGACGGCAACGGGCGCACGATTCTATTAGTCTTCATGGAGCTCTGTTATCGAGCCGGGTTCGCCATCGACTGGTCAAGGACAAGCAAGGACGACTACCTGAGGGCACTCAGCGACGAGATCCGAGAACCTCGCGAGAGGCATCTAGATAGCTACCTCAACCCGTTCGTAATCGATATATCCAGTCGTGACGAGTGGCCAGAGACAATCGGTGGAATCAGAGGCCTGGATGGCCTGGACAAGGAAGACATCACCTACGAGAACCTGGACAACCCGCAAGTCCAGCAGATCTACAAGACCTACCGGGCCCAGCCACTCGACGCCTGCGTGCCTCCTGAGTCGGATGGCTGAAGAGGTTTCACAGGGGATCACCTAAACCCTGTGGGAGCGAGCCTGCTCGCGATGAATCCAACCCGGTCTATCTGAAAGACTTCATACCTTGGCTTTAGCCTTCGCCTTCCTAGGCTTCAAATACTTGGTCAACCCCTGAAACCAGATCACCAACGCCGGGTTCCCCTTGATCTGAATCGACTTGTCCTGAATCCCCGTCATAAACGCCAACTGCTTGTTCTTCGCCTGCATCGTGGCAAAGCCATACGCCGCATCCTTGAACGCAATCGCAAACGCCGGCTCGGCATACACGCCCGACTTGCTGGTAATGCGCTGATCCTTCACAAAGAAATGCCGCGCCACTTTCCCGTCCAGGGTCTGTAGCTGAAACACCAATTCCTTGTCACCCAACTGCTGCTGAAACGCAGGATTAGTCCGACTGGCCTTACCCATCAACAAACCCAGCATCCACAGAAGAAAACGAAATTTCATGCGCACAGCCTCAAGAGAAAAGTGAACGGCCGGCGCAGTGTAGCGGCTTCAAGCGAGAACGCCACTGTTGTGCAGCGATAGAAGAAGATGCCGTGGTTTTTGACGCTGATGACTACCAAGTCATTGACGAAACGAGGTTGTTTAAAAGCGTGAAGATTTTGATCTTTCTACACTCGACTCCCTCGGATATTTCCTTCAATACGTGGTGCTGTTCGTGAACTAGGCAGTCTTGGGTTTCGTCGATAGGCTTTGTTCGTCGCCGCAAAATCGGTGACACGGACGTGCAAGTCCGGGATCGGCACACAATCGGTTATGGCTATTCATCGAGCGTTTTCTTATGCTCGCGAATTGTTATGGCGGCTGTGTGTGGGAGGCCTTCGGGTCTGCCGGTTTGCCGATTCCGGTCTTGCACACCTATACACAGCTGCCACCTCATTCGAAGCGCAAGCGAAACGGTGATTAGCTCCTAATATCGGTACTACTCATATGATCAAGCCAACACCCAATCCACCAGAAAACGAAGCCACCTCCCCCTACGAATCCCTCGATTCGAAGAAACTCCACGAAGCCGCCGAACGCGCCCTCGACCACCATTTCGCCCCACCACCCGGCGATAAACCCAAGCCTCGCAAAGGCAACCTCTTCGCCGTCTCCCCCGACATCGACACCGAAGCCCTCCTGGCCAACGCCTCGGAAGACCTGCTATCCATCAGCGCCATCGCCGCCAACCTGGCCGACGACGTGGACGGTGCACGACGCTCTTTGGCCTTGGCGCTTAGCAGATTGGCGGATGGGGTTCGGTTGTTGGTGGAGCGAGCGCTGGATCACATCGATTCGCCGAATCCGGCGGAGCATCGGGCGAAGGTGTAGCGGAGCCACTGGAATAAAAGGGGACGTTGAGTCCCCTTTCTTGATGATCTCAACTCACCACTGACAGCCTGTCTCTGGTGACGCCTCCATGCTGATATCTTGATCAAACGAATACTTCTTACCGGATTTGTAATTCGAGTAGTACATCGAGTTTACCCGAGCCCCCTGAGTCGCCCTTTCATACTCCCCCGTCACCACACCGTCAGAAACCTCCACCCAAGTCGTCGTGAACTGATAAGGCCCGCCCTCCGTCATGACTTCCTCCTCAGTGTTCCGATAGACGAGAGAAATGGCCTTCTTCGACTTGTAGTGGTCTAATTTCCCCGGACACCTCGATAGGTGGAAAATGCATCTATCGAGGAGTTTTTCATGACCGACAAACGCAGAACATTCGACGACAGCTTCAAGCTGGAAGTCGTGAAGATGATCAAGGATCAGGGCCTGAGCGTTTCACAGGTTTGTCGTGATCTTAATATCGGTGATACGGCCGTTCGGCGCTGGGTACAGCAGTACGAGGCCGAGCAGTTGGGACAGGCCGGGATGGGCAAACCGCTGACGTCCGAGCAGCAGCGTATTCGGCAGTTGGAGCAAGAAAACCGCCAGCTCAAGATGGATAACGATGTATTAAAAAAAGCTACTGCCTTCTTTGCCCGCGAGCTGAAGTAACGTACCGATTGGTTCGGCAGCTGCAACAGAAGGCTTATTCGGTGGCGCATGTCTGTCGGCTACTGGGTATTAGTCGATCCGGTTTCTACGAGGCCAACAAGCGCGCTGAAGTTCCGGCATCGGTTTGTCCGATCACGGTTCAGCTCAAGGCGTCGTTTGCCAAGAGTGGCGGCTGCTATGGCAGTCGCCCGTTGCGTAAAGCTTTACGCGCCAAGGGCATAGAAATAGGCCTTTATAAGATCCGCCGCTTGATGCGTACCAATGGCCTGCGTTCGGCCTGGAAGCGTAAGTTTGTGCACACGACCGATAGCAAACACAACCTGCCGATTGCCGAGAATGTGCTGAATCGCCAATTTGAACCCGAGGCAGCGAACAAGGCCTGGGTGGCAGACATTACCTACATCCGGACCCGTAGCGGCTGGTTGTACCTGGCCGTGGTGCTGGACTTGTTCTCACGCAAGATAGTGGGCTGGTCCATGGCCCCGAACATGCCGGCTGAGCTGGTGTGCAGTGCAATGCAGTTGGCGGTTGCTCAGCGTCAACCGCCACCGGGCCTGATCGCGCACTCGGATCGTGGCAGCCAGTACGCGAGCGCGAGCTACAGATCTCTGCTGGCAAGAAATGACATGCAGCAAAGCATGAGCCGTAAAGGTAACTGCTGGGACAACTCAGTGATGGAGCGCTTCTTCCTGAGCTTGAAAATGGAGCGGGTATGGCGGCGCGATTACGCCAACCACGCCGAAGCGATACGTGACATTACTGAATACATCGTTGGGTTTTACAACAACGAGCGGCTGCACTCGAAACTCGGGTATCTGCCACCGACCGTTTACGAACGGGAGATGGCGTCGAAATCACCTATCGAGGTGTCCGGAATTAGTTGACCACGACAACTTGCTATACCTCACCCCCGCGCCGCTCCATTTAGTGACCGAGTCGTAATAGGTTCTGAATTCGAAATTGATGTTTTTGCCTTCCAGCGAACGGAAACAAGAAACCTGTGTTGTGATCTCACTGCGGGCCGCCAGCGGACAGAGGATAAGCAGAGCTAAAAAAAACGAAGACAAAGATTTCAAACCGGTCATTCCTTTAGCGGTTCATGGGTAACTGAAAGCGCATCCGTACAGCGCAATAGGCGAGGTCTTCACGAAACAGACGGAAATTCATGTCGCATTGCCCGTCCGCATATTGCTTCCAAACCGGATCGTCGAACTCAACCCCTCCCAGCAGATTGATCGAGGCCTTCAAGCCGTTTTCGCGATCCTGCCCTGCCATCAGCGATGCCGCTTTGTAAAAGCCATCATTCGGCAGCCCTGTCTGTAGATAAATGAGCTCACCCAACCGGGCATTGGTTGCACGCGCCAAACACGCAAGCCTCTCGATGGGCGCCTCCGCTCCCGGCAAAGCGGACTGATAGATATCCTCACAATACGTTTCCTTGAAACGCACCCACTTTCTTTGCACATTGGTCAGTTGCTTCTTGTCTGCGGGAGACAAGCTGACCAGGACTTTCTTGTATTGGTCATTCAACACGGCATCGACTCTCTCGAGGCTTTGCTGACCGCAAATGATCAAATCGGGATTGGCGAAACTGTCGGGTTTGCAGGTTTCCTGGGCTTTCGCCGAGATCATCGACGCCGCCCAAACGATGCCCGTCAACGCGATTACAAGCCTCTTAAGTGTTGTGCTCATTGCTGGGCCTCCACGCTACTGCGAAGCTCCAATTTTTTATTCGTCACAGCCTGCCCGCCCATTAGTCCACCGCTCCTTTACTGCGCTCAGCCACTCGATCAGGAATCTTCGATCCCTTGCCCGCGCCGGTCATCAACGAGGCATACCGCTTGTAAGCCTGCGCCGCCCGCACTTTATCTTTCACGCCCCAGTAACTATCCGCGAGGTTCAGATAGGTCACTGTTCTGCCGGGGTTTCTGGCAATAACCGCGCTCAACAACACAATGGACTCATCGTAATAGCCGGACTCACCCAATAGAAAACCGACGTCGTTAGACCAGCCTGGCGATTGAGCGAAGTCATACTTCTGCGCGATGTAGCTGTACGGATAGCAATGGCCTTCGCCGCCATCCATCAAAAAATTCGCCATAACCCTCGAAACGGCCTCAGTCTCCCCTCTTCGATACAGCGCCAGCGCCTGGTCGAACTGGTACGCGATATCCGACATCATCAGTTTTTTGTAGCCCTCGGCGGGTCGCTTAACGTGAAGGTCATGCAACTGCTCAAACACCTTGCGCCCATCGAAAGACCTCAACGAGGCTTCACCGATCATGCTTATCGGTACTTCCTCAACACTGACTACCGAGCGATCACAGGACTCGTTGTTGGTTACCTGCGCCACGCTCCTCAGCTCAAACTGTTTTGAGTTTTTGTTGTAGCGAAACACCAGATTGAAGTTGTAAACGCCGTTATCTTCTTCGTTACTGACAAGCACAAGCGCGTCCCCAGCTTCAGCGGAAGACTGCTTGACTGATACGGGCTCCCCTTGCACATCGACAACCGTAAGCACGCCCGCCGGACTGTTGATCACGTTGACGCTGAAACCTTCACTCATGGCCGCTGAATATCGGCTTTTGATTAACGGTAAAGCGTTGGAAGTATCCAGCAAAATGTCGTCACTGGCCCCTTGCTCAGGCGCGATCAGCAGGCGGCGATAAGCCTCATCGGTATCACCGGTCAGCACAAACACATTTTGACGTGATGCATCACTCATTAAATTGACCGGAATCCTCTTGATAACCTGCGGAGTAGCGAGCGCAGACGAAAGCGGCAGAGTGACATAGCACGCTAACGCGCTAACAAAGCACAAGAAAAAGCGATTCACTGTCTTCAATCCTCAATTTAATCGGGTGAAATACCAGGGATAAAACAACAGCATGAGGTGAAAAGAGCAAGGATTTATTTATCGATAGCTAACTACCTCATAAATAAATCTGTCCATTTTACGAAATTAGCGCGATATAAAATCGCGTTGAGTAAAGGAAAGGGGGTGAATTTATTTTTGCTGAACATCACTCACCAAAAAAAATAGGCGCCCCTTTTCTATCTAATATCAAGGTTATTTCAACAAAGCTTTCAAACCTTCATGATCATAGCGTGTAAACGCTTTTTCAATTCCCTTCGCCGCCACTTCTAAATACTGAGGAGACTTCAAATCACTCGCCTTATATACAGAAAATATTGTGCCAGAGTTGAACTGATGACGGATGCTGCCTTGCGTAACAGCAACTGATGGAGATTTAGACACCAAATCGTCCTGAGATTTATAGGTTCTCACCAAATGGATGTCCTTGTACTGAGCCTCATCCACATTCAAAGCCACCGCTGGAGTCTTAGTCAAAGACTCTATTGAAACTTTTCCCGCAGCATTCTTCCACTCGTCAGAGAACTCATAAATCGACTCCTCATAATCCTCGACGAGCGGTCTGTTAAGGTCACAAACAGCTTTGTTGATGAGAACACCGTTTCTGTCATTACGAATATTTGCATATATGCAATCGACAACGACATTGTCTCCTTGCCTACTCAGTGTAAAGTACGCTTCAAACGGGGTGCTTGACGCCAGGTTTTCATAGTGCAAAGCTTTAGCGCCATTAAAGTCAACGAAGTCCCTGGTAACTTCTCCTTTATCACCAATGACACCTTCAATAGTTTTGCTTCCGCCCGACCAGCTAACTTTCAGGCTCTGAGTCGCTTTATCTACTTCATAAACATCGCCCGCAGGGACTTTTGCTTTTTCAGCAGCAGATACGGTAAACGAGAGGCCAATGAACAACAACGCAAACAGGTTTTTCTTTTTCATTCTTATCGAGTCTCCGGCGCTACGGATGTAGCTCTCAAAATAGCTTCAAATTTAGTGGCATAACTCGCGATCAGAACTTTCTGATCAGAACCGTTGATAACTTTACGAGCGCCTTGATAATCTTTGGTGGTGTTATTTACATAGGTGCCCAATTTTTGATTGGTAAAAATGCCCTCTTTCATGCCCCAAATCATAATGGGTACTGAATTTTTAAACCCAGCGGCCTCTTCAGGACTTCCAACAAAATCTATCCCGAAATAATCTTTGGCTTTCTGATAGTTGTTTTTCCATGTCAAATGCACCAAGCCACGTCCGCGGTATTTAAAACCGTCACCCTGGACGGTGTTTCCATTACCTACCGCTCTCTCCCTATGCGCAGCACTAGTTGCAAGAACGGGATCATATTTGTCGAAATAACTAACCGGCCCGATCTCCGGGGCAGCGCTAAAGTACTCGGCAATAGTGTAGTTATATGCTTCATGCCTAGCCGTTGCGAACATATATGACAATTCATATATCGTCAGCATTTCTCTATTTTTATCAACGTATATATTTATATTTTTTACAATTTCCCTGAGATTATCCTTCGATTTTGCTGAAAGTGCGGGAGATTCAGCTTGGAAAGACGCGTGCTGTTCGGCATACATTGCAACGAATCGCTCTACATCGATGTATACGGATTGACTCATGAAATTATCAAGCAACGCTATCGGATGAAAATGCCAAATCAAGCTAGAACTGATAGCCGCCTTTCCCGCGAGCTCATCCCAAAAAACATACTTGGTAATACGCTCTTTTTCGTGCTTCAACGTCTTCGGGGAGGTTTCCAATAGCTGATCCAGCTTGCTCCACTTTGCAGAGTCCGCTTTGTCCTTCCACTCGGTCGGATGATGAGCGATCAGCTTCGACCACCGTGAACGCGTTTCAGCATTTTTTAACGCATTCGCGAGCTCCGCCGAATCGACTTGACCGTCGTGGTTTGTGTCAATTTTGGCGAACAAATCTTTGAAGAACTGCGGCATGTCTTGGGGATCAAGGAAACCATCCGCCGTAGCGTTTGTTTCTTCAACAATCTGGAACCCCAGTTTTTCCCAGTCGTGCTGGGTGATGATTTTCGCCCCTGCTTTTTTTACCAGTCCGCTGACGGGTTGACCGTCGTCGGTGATGCTAACGCTGTACCAGTCTTCTGTACCGACCTTGATCACTTGGGCCTTCCCTACGTCGACGGCGTGGTCAAGCTTTAGCGGAGTCGTGCCGGTCGCCGGGGCTACTTTCTTGAGCTCTGTTCCGGTCGGCAATTGAAGGTACTGCTTACCTGTTTTAAGGCCAGCGAGGTTTTTGAGGAAATCTTTCACTTCCGACTCGGCGGTGAATATTTCGACGTGAACCTGAAACTTGCTGTCCGACGCTCCTTGCTCGCTAGTGAGATTATCCGTCTGCCCCAGGTATCCAATCGGATCGCCAGCCTTGATGCCAGTACTGGTTGATACAACGTTATCAAAGTCCGTAGGAGTCACCGTCTCCCACTGCACATACTGACTTGCTGGATCGTTTTCGACGATCGTCCAGAATGTCGGTGGTGCATTCCCTGTTGGCTGCCATACGCCGCCAGACACCAGTGTGCATAAGGCCATGCGCCGCAATTTGTTGCCAACCACAAGGTTAACGACTTCTTTGCTATTGAACTCGATAACACTATTAACTGCCAACTCCAGGCCACCATCGACGGGTGCACCGGCAGGCTGTCCGTTTGTTGGATTCGCAGGATTCTGATGTAGTGGCAGCCGTTTTGACGCCCTAGCTTTAACCTTTCCTTGCCAGTAATTTGGCCTTGCGCGTTCTGGTATGGCGTCTGCCGACCAAATACGATGATGTTGGGAGTTTTTGTATGGCTCGCCATCCTTCAAATAGGCGAACCAAATTTCAGTTCCTACGGCGCGAACTTTTTGCGAACCAGCCTTCACGCTGCCGGAAAGAATTTTGCCTTTAGCGTAGGTGATGTTGTTGACGTCCTTCTGCTCTAGGACTTCAAGCTTGGTGCCGTTAGTCACTTTACCGGGAGAGGTTATGTCGCTCGATAAAGGCGCCTCGTCATAAGCCTTGAAATCCCCGACCTTCATGGTCACCTTCGGTTTTGGCGTTTCATCCGGGGATAGCGGATAGCGTTTATAAGGTAGCAAATGCATATACAGACTGTAGAAATTCAGCTTGTTTTGCTTACCTTTATTCGGCCCTTCTTCCGGGTTTGGCGCCGACTTATATTCATGGCGCACTAGGCAGAAGGAGTTGGAGTACTTCAGTTTTATCTCGTTGTCTCCGAAGGTCGATTCCAGATAATCCTCATTCAGGCGATAAGCAACGACTTCGCCATCGGCCATGCAGCGTATCGGCTCATTTAGGACGCATTGTGGGGCACTTGCATCGCTGATGTGAATGCCGCCATGCCAGAATCTATTGCTACCCAATAGGTAATGCCCTGATTTTTCGCTCTCAAGCGCTTTGTAAACATCTTCTGCATCAGTGAACTGCTTACCATCAGCCCTTCGGAATGGGTATTGAAAGTTCATGAGTGGTGAAGGCCCTTCATTAGGTGAAGAGGCCGGAGCCGCAGCAGGACTTGCGGCTGCTTCCTGTTGGCTCCACCACACTTCAGGGCTAATGAGGTTCCCATTGGGACCCTTCATTTGATAATGGACATGACGTGGATATTGGGTCACACCATTCGGCCCTTTCCCCCCCATTGTTCCGATCTCGTCACCTGCAGCAACGGTTGCTCCCTGACTTACCATGTGACTGCTTGTATGCAAAATCTCATGACTGTTGCCGTCCGCATCTTTTATTTTTATCGTGCCATAGTTCCCACCAGTAAATGTGACTGTGCCTGCAATTGGCGCATAAACTTTTGGATTCTGCAAATTGATGCCATTTTGGCCACCAATATAATTAAAGTCTGTCCCTCCATGAGGGCCACTCGCACGTTGCTCGCCATAGACACCCGTTATATGAGGCTGGTGGCCATCAACCGGGGGCAGAACACGGAGCATCACTTCATTGAAAGACATATAACTTCCTTTTTAAATTTCTATCAAAGCGAGTAATCTTGAACTTCATCCAAAAACCAACACAATTCCAACTTAAATGTATAGAAAACCTGGTAATCGGTATCTGGCTTTTCAATTTTTATTTTTGCAATACCGTTGGACGCCTCTAGAACTTTGACTTCAAGACCGTCAGCAGTTCGTTTCTCTTTCCCAGGAACTATAGGGAACTTCAGATTTTCTTTTTCCAAAAAAACTATTTTTTGCTCTGGCTCAGGCTCGGCGTCTACCGTTATTAATTTTTTCAAGGGGGTATGAGTAAACTCCCGCTGCACCGAAGAGCTCTCCAAATAAGCAGCTAAAAAAGCTGAAAAGTCCTTCGATGGGCATGAACTTACATCAGCTCCGCCTGCAATCGCACTGCTTGAAAAAAGCCCTAGCGCGGATATAACAAGTGCGAGAGTGATGCGCAATTGACAGTTCATAAGCAGATCCTTTAGTTGAATTACTAATCACTCAGAAAACACAAAAAAGGCCTTCGGTTTAACCTTCCCAGGCACCACATTCCCCAACGCCTGATCCATCAAACTCCCCGCCTTATCCTTATCCGCAGCCCCCGGCAACACTGGCGGCTTGATACCTATCCCTGTCCCCGAGCCCGCCGAACCACCCGCATTAATCTTCACCACCGGCCCAACAACCGTCACCCCACCGCCATCCAGCTTGATAAAGCTCCCACCCCCCAAAATGGTCAACTCGGTGCCAGCCTCAATAACAATCTTCGCCCCAGCTTTCAGATGAATCTCTTTCCCGACACTCGTCAGCTGAGCAGTCCCCAGCTTCACATGCTGGTTCTGCCCAATCGTCAGGTGATCATCCAGCCGCGTTTCAACCTTGCGGTCGGCAATCGTGGTGCGATGCTCTTCCGCCTTCAGCTCGGTGTAGGTGTTCTTCACCACCGTATCGTGGCGTTCATTACCCACGCGAATCTTCTGATCATGCTCAATGTTTTCATCCCAATCCCGCTGGGCATGAATAAAGATCTGCTCCGCACCCTTCTTGTCTTCAATCCGCAGTTCATTAAACCCCCCGCCCCCCGGTGAGCTGAGGGTTTTGAACACGGTGCGAGTCTTGTTCGCCGGCAATTCGTAGGGAACCTGGTTTTCCTTGTGATACAGGCACCCGGTCACCAACGGCTGATCGGGATCCCCTTCAAGGAACGTGACCAGCACTTCCATCCCGATACGCGGAATGACGATTGCGCCATACCGATCCCCGGCCCAACTCGAAGACACGCGCATCCAGCAGCTGGTTTTATCGTCGGCCTGCCCTTCGCGGTCCCAGTGGAATTGCACTTTGATGCGGCCGTATTGGTCGCAGTGAATCTCTTCGCCTTTGGGGCCGGTGACCATGGCGGTCTGGCTGCCGAGGACGCGGGGTTTGGGGTGTTGCAGCGCGGGGCGGTAGAACACGTTCCACGGGGTGGCGAGGAAGCGGTTGCGGTAGCCCTGGTGGAAGTCGTCTTTGTTGTCGGTGGTGTCGCTGGTCACGGACTCTTCGAGGACTTGCGGTTGTTTGCCTTCGTGGACGATTTCGGTGAGCAGCCAGAGGTCGTTCCACTCGGTGCGCGGGTGGTCGGACATTTCCAGGAAGTGGCCGCTGATCAGCTTGGTCTGGTCGCCGTGGCCTTCGGCTTGCTGGTAGTCGGCGCGGTGGCGTTCGAGGGCGCGTTGGCTGAGGAATTTGCCGCGCGCGCGGTCGAGGAAGCGACCGGGGTAGTCGTAGTCTTCCAGATCCGGTTCGGTGCTTTCGCCGTCGGGTTTGTAGGCGGCTTCGAGTTGCAGACGTGGTTTTTCGAAGTCGTAGTCGCGGCGGGTGACGCGGCCGGTGCGGGTTTCGAGGCGCAGTTTGAAGCCCTTGATCACCGGTTCGTCGGCGACCATGCCGCTACCTTGCACGTAGGCCGTCGGCTGGCCGAGCTTCGGGAACACGGTCTGGTCGTCGCCGAACACTAGCAGGTGGGCTTTTTCGCTGTGCTGGAAGTGGTAGTGAATGCCTTCCTCTTCGCACAGGCGCTGGACGAAATGCAGGTCGGTTTCGTCGTATTGCACGCAGTAGTCGCGGTCCGGGCACGGGGTGCTCAGCTGGAAGCGGTAGGCGTTGCCTTTGATGCCGTGTTCTTCGAGGATCAACGCGATGATTTTCGGCGCCGACATCTGCTGGTAGATGCGCTGGTTGGTGCGGTGATGCAGGTATTGCAGTTGCGGCACCAGGGAGACTTTGTAGCGGGTCAGGCGCTTGCCGGCATCGCCTTGGGCGACGCGGTAGATCTGGCCGTGGATGCCGGAGCCTTGCGGATCGAACGCCAGGAACGCCTGTTTGTGCAGGAGTTTTTCCAGGTCCAGATCGGGGTTTTCGCTGACCAGTTCGAGGTCGAAGCGATACGGCTGGCTGATGCCTTCGGTGCCGGTGAACGACAGCACTTGCAGGTCGCCCACGTAGTCTTCGACGGTGAGGCTGAAGTGGGTTTCGTTAGACGGGTTGAACATTGCTTGCTCCCTGTTCGGTAGTCATCCGTTACGCCCGCAGTCGCAGGCGTTGCAGCAAAGACGAAGTGGCGCCCAAGGCGTCACGCAGTTGGGCGGCGGTGATGGTGCGCTTGGCCGCATCGAAAGCCAGCGCCGTTCGCAGGGCTGGCCAGCAGTGTTTCGGTAGATTCGGGGGTGCGTGCAGTTCGCGGTCGAGGTGCGCGTCGCGGGCCTCAATCGACGACAAGCGGCGGAACGGGTGTTTGCCGCCCGCCAGTTCGTAGAGCACGCAGGCCACGCCATACACATCGGCGCTGGCCGACAGCGGTTGGCCTTCGAGCAGTTCCGCGGCGGCGTAGCCCGGGGTCCAGGCGTTGAAGCGGTCGCGGCTCAGGTGTGGCAGGCCGGGAAGGATGCCCTCTTCGGCTTGACCTAGGCCGAAGTCGAACAGGCGCACGCCTTCTTCGCTGAGCATCACGTTGCTCGGCTTCATGTCACCGTGCAGCACGCCGCGAGCGTGGGCGTAAGCCAGCGCATCGAGCAGCGGCAGCGCGATGTCGCGCAATTCTTTCCACGGCAGGCCCAGGGGCCGCTCGCAGAGCAGTTTGTCCAGGGTCAGCCCACGCATGAGTTCCATGGTGATGAAGGCGCGCTGGCAGTCGGTGTCCACTTCAAAGGTGTGCGGTCGCAGCACGTTGTCGTGGCGCAGTCGTCGGGTCAGGGCGAACTCGCTGTAGAGCAAGGCGCTGGCATCCGGCGATTCGGCAAATTCTTCGCTGAGGATTTTCAGCGCGATGTAAGGGTCGGGATCGCCGAACTGTTCGCTCAGCAAGTCCCGTGCTCGGTAAACCGCGCCCATGCCGCCGGCACCGAGCAGACGCTCGATGCGGTAACGGCCTGCGAGCACGTCGGGCATTTCGCCGACGCTGGCCTTGGTCGGCGCCAGCGCGGGTTCTGCTTTATGCGGCTTTCCGTTTAGAGACGGGGCAAACGCAAAGTAAGTCAGGTTACTGGCCTCTTCGTCGGTCACCAGCAGGTCGTCGAGCGGCGGCATGAGTTGGGTCATTGTCGGATCACCACGGCAGTCAGGTTGTCCCGGGCCGAGCCACGCAGGGCGCCGTCGAACAGACGCTCCAACGCAACGTGCGGCGCGGTCAGGCTCAGGGCATTGCCCAAGGCATCGCTGCTGAGCCCTTGGTACAAACCGTCGCTGCACAACAGAAACGTATCGCCGGGGTAAACCTCGAGTTCGAGCACGTCCAGCGTCAGCACATCGGCGGCCCCGACCGCACGGGTCAGGGCATGGGCCGACGGATGCGCACGGGCGTCTTCGATGCTCATGTTTTGCTCGTCGATCAGTTGCTGTTGCAGCGAATGGTCCTTGGACAGCTGATACAAACGCTGGCCACGCCACAGGTAGCAACGGCTGTCGCCGGCCCAGATGCAGGCCGCGCGATTGCCCTCCACCAGCAGCGCCACCACGGTGCTGCCCATGATGCTGTCGTGGCGCCCGGCGGTGACGGTCAACTCCTGACCCAAGCGGCGATTCAACCAGTGCAGGCACTGGCGAATACCCTTAAGTCGTTCGTCGAAGCCGTCCTGCACCGGCAATTCCGCCAGGCTGGCGACGATCAACTGGCTGGCGATGTCGCCACCCTGATGACCGCCCATGCCGTCCGCGACCACCCACAGCCCCTGCTGTGGACAGTCGAGAAAAGCATCTTCGTTGCGCGCCCGAACCTTGCCCGGATCGGTACGCGCAGCGCTGCGCCAAGGACTGGCTACCAGCATCAGAGCTGCACCGGCATACGGAAGGTGCGCAGCACGCCCATGTCGAACGGGTTCGGCGTGCGCTGGCTGCTGAGCAGGTAATTGGCGCGCAGGCCGCCTACGTCAGCTTTCAGCACCAGCACGTCGCGACCGCTCAGGTACTCGGTCTGCATCAGGTCGAACAGACGGAACAGCGACCAAGGGCCGGTGTTCTTTTCGATACCGATCGGGCGGCCGGCCATTTTGTCGAGGACCAGGCTGGTGCGACCGTCTTCAGCATCGGTCGGCCATTTGAACGACACCGGCACGATCGGGCCGTGACGGTATTCGATTGTTTTGTCGCCAAACTTGAACTCGGAACGGCTGACGGCCGGGTCGAGGGTGTACGGCTCCAGTTTGAACTGCACTTGCGGCTCGGCCGGGTTGATCGAGAAGAAGCTCTGGCGGATCACTTGGGCGGCGGCCATCTGGTCGAGGTAGACCTTGGAGATCGGCATGCTGTGACCGTCAATGGTGCGCAGGCGGTAGTTGCCTGGATCGCCACTGACGAACGGACGCATGTAGGTCTCGAAGAAGCGATCGTTGATGCCCTGCGCCTTGAAGAACTCGCGGAAGTCGCTGATCGCGACGTCGCTGGTGCTGTGGGCGCTGAACGGGTAACGCTTGTTGATCGCCTTGCCGTAGAAGCTGTACAACTCGCTCTGATAACGCTGGTTCAGGTACTGGTAGGAATCGTTCAGCACCAGACGCCAGGTGTCTTCGGCCAAGACGTTGAACCACACGCTGACCGGACGTGGCAGACGGTTGGAGGCATTGCGCAGGGCGCTCAGCGCATCACGCTGGCCGCTCATTCGGGTCTTGGCCATTTCGAACGCGGCCTGATCCGGGGAACTGGCACGCGCCAGGCTCGCCAGTTGCAGTTGCAGGTCATTGAGCGCCGCGAGTGCCGGGGTCAAATCAGCGGCCGGGCCGTTGTTGTCATCCAGCAGACGGTGCAGCGGCTCGAAACGACGTTGCAGGGATTTCTTCGCGGTGTCTGGCAGGTTCTTGGTCGCGGCCATGTTCGAGGCCTGGTCCGCTGCGGCAGACGCCAGTTTGCCCAGCTTGCCCAACTTGCCTTTCTGGTCTGCCAGCGCTCCAGCAGCATCAGCCGCTTGGTCAACCGGTTCGGCTTCTGCCGGGAAACGGGTGTTCTCGCGCACTTCGACCAGCAGTTGCAGCACCGGGGAATTGGCGGAAGTCAGGCCCGCCAGTTGCTCGGCACCCTCGCCCGCATCGTTGATCGGTGGCAAGGCAACCTGGCCGACCGCTTCACTCCAGAAGTTGGCGTAGTCGCGGAAGTACAGTTGCTCCAGTTCGACCATCAGGCGACGCAAGTCCATGCCGCTGATGCCCGCGCCCTCGCCCAGCACCCAGTTGTCACGCAGGATGTCGGTGACCAGCGCACTGCCCTGGACCGAGAAATACTGCTGATAGCCCTGTTGGGTGTAGAAGCCTGGGATCACGTAATCGGTGCCGACAAACAACGAAGCCTGTGGGCCCATGTGTTGGCTCAAACGGTATTCCGGCAGGTTGCGGGCCTGCTCGCGCAGCATGCGGTAAACCACGTTGGCCAGCGACTCGCTGCGCAGCACCTGACGCGCCTGCGCCACCAGTTGATCGTTCAGCGGGTAGATAAATGGCTGCTTGAGCAAGCGCTCGAAGTGCGTGTTCAAACCGTTCTGCACCGCGGTGTTGCCGGCGTAACGCTGGGACCAGTCAGTGGCGACCCAATCCTTGAGCCACGCCGCATCGCGACGATCCTTCATGTTCAGCATCAGGTACGCGCGCAGGCTGTTGAGCAGGCGTTCGCGGTCCTTCATGTTGGCGCGGATCTGTCCTTCCAGCAGCGTTGCGACCTTCGGCAGCAGTTGCGCTTCGAGCTCACGCTCGTATGCGTCCTTGACCACCGGATTGACCTCTTCGCCCTGGTACAGGCCGCCACGTTCGTGGTACGACACGTCACCTTTTTTCGGGAAGACTTGAGTCGCCGCGTAGCTGGTGTCGAGGGTCTTGAGCACCGCCATGGAATCATCACGCGCGGTCAGGGCCGAGCGTTGCTGCGTCCAGTTGGTGGCCAGGTTGCGCAGGTTTTCCAGACGCTCGTAGTTGGCGGAGAAACCGCCCGCCCACAGCATGCCGAACAGCGCCAGTGCCGCCAAAGCGCCGACGTACAAGGCGCGCTGGCCCCAATGGATGCGGCTGCGTTCGCGCTTGTCCAGACCGGCCAGATCGGCTTCCGGGAAGATCACGCGACTGAGCAAGTGGTGAATGAAGCGCGAACGCCCGCTGCGCAAGGTCGGCAGCATGCCGGCGTTCATGCCCAGATTGGCACCAATGTTGGCGGTGGTCTGGTCCATCTCTTGAGTCAGGTGCGGTGCGCTGGTCAGGTAGAAACCGCGCAACTGGCTGACACGCTGGTAGCGGTTGCCGGTGAACGCCATGTCCACGAACAGGCACAGGCGCTCGCCGATCTGTCCCAGTTGATGCGGGAAGTCGAGGATGCGGCCACGGCGCTGGGTGTCGCGCTCCTGGTGCATGCGCATGATGACCTGGCTGTTCAGGCGGCGCAGCAGCTCCTCGAACTCGGCGCGCAGGACGGCGACGTCGGTGCCGCTCTGCTCTTTGCGGAAGCTGGTGCCGAGCACCTGATCGCTTTCTTCGCGGGTCAGTTGATCGAAGAACTCGTCGAACCCGAGCAGCTTGTCAGCCTTGCTCAGCACCAGATAAATCGGCACATCGACGTGCAGTTTTTGATGCACATCTTGCAGACGCGCGCGCACCTGGCGAGCCAGGGTGTCGAGGTCTTGTTCATTGTTGCCCAGCAGTAATTCAACCGGGATGGTCACCAGCACGCCGTTCAACGGACGGTTGCGACGACGCTTGCGCAGCAGGTCAAGCAAGGTGCTCCAGGCGCTGCCATCGACTTCGGCGTCCGGCTGGGTCAGGTAGCGCCCGGCGGTGTCGATCAGCACACCGTGGTCGGCGAAATACCAGTCGCAATGACGGGTGCCGAGGGTGTCGCGGGTCAGCTTGCGGTCGATCTTGTTGATCGGAAACTCAAGGCCCGAGAAGTCCAGCAGGCTGGTCTTGCCGCTGCCCTGCGGGCCGATCAGCAAGTACCACGGCAAGTCGCTGCGCCAGCGCTCGCTGCGACCGCGATACAGGCTCGAGGTCTTCAGGGTTTTCAACGCATCCTTGAAACGTACGCGAAGTTCTTTCTGCTCTTCGTCGATCAGCTCTTCACGGCGAATGCGGTCCTGGCCGTCTTCCGTGTCTTCGATGGCTTTCTTGCGTACGCCAGCGCGCCAGCTGACGAAGACCATGGTCAGGCCCCAGATCAGGAACAGCACACTGATGGTCAGCAAGCGGGAGGTCGAACCTTCCCAGAACTTGTAGTCATCAACGGCCAGCAGCGGCCCGGCGAACCACACCAGCAGCGCGACAAACAGCACCACCAGCAAGGTCCAGACCCAGGTCTTGCGCAAGAATGCGCCGACTTTCTTGAAAAACTTTTTCATCACACGTCCCTGTTTACGGCTGCGACGGCGGCTGGACCGCGGCCGGATCTAGCTGCTGAAAAGGTTGCAGAACGGTTTCGCGTTGCTCGCCCAAGACCCAGGCGAAACCCGAATACATCACCACCAGGCAGACCACGGTGAACAGCACCACCATCCACGCCGGCACGATGCGCACCAGGCTGCGGCGCTGATCGTTCAAGCCTTCCCAGTGCGGCGAAAGCTCGCGAGGCACGTCGCCGCGCAACTGACGAATCTGGCGATACAAGGCGTCGCGGATGCCTTCGAGCTCGAGCATGCCGCGGGCTTGAACCCGGTACTTGCCTTCGAAGCCCAGCGACAGGCACAGGTACATCAGCTCCAGCATCGGCAGGTGCTTGACCGGGTTTTTCGACAGACGATCCAGCAGCTGGAAGAACTTCTCGCCACCGAAGGTTTCGTTGTGGAAGCTGCTGAGCAGGCTCATCTGCGACCACTCGCTTTCGTTGCCCCACGGCGTGGTCACGACGGCTTCATCGACCACGGTGCAGAGCACGTAACGCGCGGCCATCACCTGGCTGCTTTCGGCGCCGTTGTGCAGCGCCCGCACTTCAAACAGTTTCAGCCCGGCGGTCAGTCGCTCGTTGAGCGCGTACATGTCTTCGCGGGTATCGCTGTGCTTGAGCCGCACCACTTCCGACAACAGATCGGACGCAGCGGCCACCAGCGAATTGAGGCTGATGTTGAAGGATTCCGCCGGGCGCAAGCGTGCGGCGTAAATCATCCGTTCTTCAAGCTGCTCGAAACGTGGCGGTGCGGCGAAATCTGTCAGCGGGCTCGAAGCAGGGCCGTGGCCCTGGCGGTCGAGCAGGACGGTTTTGTCGTCCTGGTTATGTTCCATGTCCTTGATCATGTCGGTCAGTTCCTGATGGCCCAGAATTTCAGTTCAAGCTCGGCGAATTCGCCGGACACGTGGAACGCGAAACCGCCGGAGCGCTCGAGTTGTGCCAGGTCTTCGGAACTGAGTTCGAGAATGAAATAGGTTTTGTTGGAGTGGAACGCGATCTGCCGTGGGGCCACCGGCAACGGTTTGACCTTGATGCCCGGCAGATGCAGGTTGACCAGTTGGCGGATGCGCTCCACCGGACCGACCTTGAGGTGCGCCGGCAAGCGGTGGCGCAGTTCTTCGGAGTCGCAGTTGGCACTGGCTGCGAGCACGAACGAGGCCGAGCCCAGTAGTTTGTGGTCGTGCAACGGCGAGACGATGATCCCGTACTGACGCGCTTGCAGGACCAGTTCGATGGCGTGCTGTTCGAGCACCATCGACAGCACCTGACGAATCGCTTCCATCAGTTTGCGGAAGCTTGCGCCCTGGTCGCTGTGCTGATAACGGCTGTCCAGACGCGGGCGTTTGCTGTCGCTGGAGAACGTCGCCAGGTCGCCAAGCATGGTCAGCAGCGTGCGGTACAACTCTTCTGGGTGAACCTGCTCCAGGCCGAGGTAGTGACGCAGCAGCAATTCGGTGCGGTTGATCAGTTGCAGCATCATGAAGTCGCCGACTTCCGCGCCACCGACTTTGCCGTTGGAGCGAATCCGCTCGGCGATGGTGTCGCCACGGTGGCCGAGCATGCTGATCACTTCTTTTAAGCACGACAGCAGGTAACTGGACGAATGCGCCTGAATGTAGGTCGGCACGAAATCCGGGTCGAGGCTGATCACGCCGTCGGGCGTGGTGTCGAGCACTTCGCAGATCTTCAGTTTCACGTAGGCCTGGTCGCTCTGCTGCTCGCCGAGCAACAGTTTGAAGTCCGGGCGGCCGCAGCTGACCTGGCTGGCGGAATCGTCGCCGGCGTTGGAGTCAGCCACTTCCGCTTCGTACGCGGTGTAGCGCGCCAACACGTCGGATTGCTCCGGGCGACGGGCCTCGATGTGGTTGCCGGTAACCAGAGGCAGTGCCAGGTAAATTGGCGTGTTGCCGGTGTTCGGCGGCACGTCGAGGGCCAGCGGCTCAGTGTTGCCGCCGAGTTCGAACAGGCTGCCGTCCGGCAGAATCCCCGAGGCCTGGCTGATCACCAGTTTGCCCATGTTGAGGAACTGCAAGTCGATGTCCAGGTTCAGGAAGCCCCAGGTGTAGCTGCCCAGCAACTGGGTGCGGGTCTTCATCTGGTGGTCGTAATAGCGATCGTTATGCTGGAAGTGCTGCGGACGCAGCAGCATGCCTTCCTGCCAAATGACTTTATGGGAATTCATGTTCAGTCATCCGCCTTGGCGAGCGTTTCGTTGCTGTTGCGAATGCCGGCCTGATCGAGGATCAGGTCCGCGTCGGTGACTTCCACCGGGGTAACTTGCACCGTGTAACGCCATTTGGTTTCGGGCAGGTCACGGTAGGCGGCGAGAATGCCGACGTAGCGACTGCCCTCCTCCACGCTGAGTTTCATTTCCACGGTTTCGCCCGGGCGCAGCTCGAGTTCTTCGCTGGCCACCAGGTCCGGGGCCAGGGATTCCTTGGCGCGCTCGTACAGGCTGAAGAAGTCAGCGTTCTCGAAGGTCACCGGGTGCTTGAGCTCGAACAGACGCACGACGATCGGCGACGGACGCCCGTTGAGGTCCGGGTTCAGCTGATCGCTGGCGGTGAGCTTCAGGTTGAGTTTAGTGACGTGGGAATACGGCGACAGCGACGAACAGCCGGCCAGCAGCACCAGGGCCGCGAACGCCGTCAGCGTCTTGAAAAAAGCGGTCGAGCAGCGAGACATGCGCATCATCCTTGGTGGTCGGTGTGAAGGGTGGAAATCAGACGGATCTGTTCTTCATAGGCCTGAGCGAAGTCGCGGGCCAGCAGGCGTTCGCTCCAGTCATCGTCCTGGCGCAGGGCCTGGTGATAACGGCCGTACGCTCTCCAGCGGCTGCCGGATGTGGCCAGCAACGGCTTGTTGTCGCGCTCGAAACGCAGGGTCAGTTGCTGTGGCGAGAAGTGCTCCAGCGTGCCGCGAACGGCGGCGCGGCTGGCGGTCAGCAAGGCCACCTGGTGCGCTTGCAAATCACGGAACGCACGAGAGATCGCCTGCTCGGCCGGCAACTGACCCGGCTTGTTCGGCTGCAACAGAATGCCCAGCGCTTCACCGGCATCGACGGCGAATTTCAGCGGGTTCTTGTGGGTGCCTTGCACGGTGGTCTGGGCCAGGCGCAATTCATTTTTCAGTTCGCTGCGGGTGCGCAGGCTCTGCTGCAAACCGCCAACGCTCTGCTTGAGCAGGCGTGCCGCGTTCAGTGCCAGGGCTTCGCGGGCGTCGTGGTCGAGGCCTTTGAGGTCCACGCCCAGTGCCGCGCCGAAGTGTTCCCAGAAACCTTCGCTCTGCCGCACGACAGCTTTCGGCGCCGGGGCTGGCTCGGGCTCTGCCGGGGCGTTGATCAGCTCTGGGACCATCAGGCTTTCCATGTCGATGCGCGCGTAGTCGGCGCGCTGACGGGTGTCCTCGATGGTGGTGCTCGGGGTGATCAACTCTTCGATTTCCGAATACACGCGCTCTTGCTGATCCAGGGCGTTCAGCGGATCGAGGTCGAGAAACGCATCATCCGGAATGATGCTGCCCGCCGCTTGCGGACGGCCGACTTCCACGTCGAAGGTCGCCGGGTCGCGCACCAGTCGTGCACGGATCTCGAAATCACCCAGCACGTACACGCTGCCGTGCTCGATACGCATCGCTTCGCCCTTGCGCAGGCGCGCGCCGCTTTCGCTGTCCTGGATACCGTTGCTGCTGGTATCGGTCAGGAAAAACGTGCCTTCGCGGTAGCTGATCACCGCGTGGTGGTTGGACAGATGACGCTTGCGGTCGGGAATGATCCAGTCGCAATCCTCGCCCCGGCCAATCACGCCACCGGCCTGCTTGAAGGTCTTCTGGCACAAATCCGTGGGCACGAACTGCTTGGTGTTCAGCATTTCGAAAACCAGTTCCATGGTGATACTCCTTGCGGTCACTTGCCGCGATTGACCGCCTGCGGATCACCCAAGGGGCGATAGGTGTTGTCGTTGAATTTGTAATTGCCGCTGCAACCGCCGAGGCCGCATAGAACGACGAGGGTCAGCAGGACGGCTTGCCAGTGACGAACAGGCATCAGAGGGTCTCCATGGGTAGACAAAGCACAAAGCGCCGACCCGTTGGGGCGGCGCTGTTAGAAACGAATGAGGTTGATTGGAAGGCTCTATTCCAGGGCCTATAGCCAATCACCGGGGAGATGGTGATCCCCTGTGGCGAGGGGACTTGTCGGAATGCCGCACCACCCCGTTGGGTCGCGAAGCGGCCCCAAAGCTGATTGCACCGTTTATTCAGGCAAACCGCATTTCCCGGACTGCGTCTGCTGCGCAGCCGAACGGGGATAAATCCCCTCGCCACAGGAAGCTCGCTCACTAAAGAAAACTTCCTCATCACAGGAAATTCGCTGGCCACAGGTAGCATTCCAACCGGGAAGCGGCAACTGAGATCAGCCATCGAAATCACCCAGGTTGATATTCAAACGCCCGAGGCGGTACAGCAGCGTGCGGCGTGGCAGCCCGAGTTCGCGGGCGGCGAGGGTCTGGTTGCCGTCGTTTTTGCGCAGGCAGTCGAGCAGCAGGCTGCGTTCGACCTGCTCCAGGCGTTCGCGCAGGTTCAGGCTGTTGTCTTCCGGCATGACTTCCATGCGCAGGGAGAAATGTTCGGCCAGCAACTCGCCGCCCTCGCACAGCAGCACCGCCCGTTCGACCAGGCCTTTGAGTTCACGCACGTTGCCGGGGAAGGCATAACCAGACAGATGATCCAGCGCCGCATCGGACCAGCGCACCGCGTCCCGTTGCAAGAACGAGCATGCCTTGTCGGCGAAGTGCCGGGCGAGGTCGAGGATGTCGCCTTCGCGCTGACGCAGGGCCGGCAACTCGATCGGGAATTGCGCGAGGCGGTAGTACAAGTCCTCGCGGAATTTGCCTTCGCTGACCAGCACCGACAAATCCCGGTGGGTCGCGGCGATGATGCGTACGTCGATCTTGTGGGTGTCGTTGGAACCCAGCGGCCGAATCTCGCCTTCCTGCAACACGCGCAACAGCTTGGCTTGCAGGGACAACGGCATGTCGCCGATTTCATCGAGCAACAAGGTGCCGCCATTGGCCGCGTCGAACAGCCCGGCACGGTCGCGATCCGCGCCGGTGAACGCGCCTTTGCGATAGCCGAACAGTTCGCTTTCCAGCAGGTTCTCGGGGAATGCCGCGCAGTTCTGCACGATGAACGCCTGGGACCGACGCGGGCCGCAGTCGTGAATCGCCCGTGCGACCACTTCCTTGCCGGTGCCGGTTTCGCCGCGCAGCAGCACGGTGTACGGGCTGTGCAGGACTTTGCTGATTAGCGAGTAGGTCTCGCGCATGGCCTTGCTCTTGCCGATCAGGCCGTAACCGCTGGCGCTTGGGACACTGACCTTCATCGGTCGTACGTCACCGCTCGGCTGACGCAAACGCTGCAGCAAATGCAGTTGGCCGAGTACAAACGAACCCAGCTGCCCAAGGGATTCGGCGAAGCCTTGCAGGTCGATGTGCCGGCGACTGGCGCACAGCAATAAGCCTTCAACGGCCTTCTGCTGATTGACCATCGGCACGCACAACAGCGACTGCCAGGGCGTGGCCTGCGGTGGCAGGAAACTGGTTTCATGCAGGCTGCCGCTCAACTCGCTGAGGCTCACTACGCGGTTCTGGCACAGGGCGAATTGCAGCAGTTGTTCACCGTTGTAATCCGCCGGCAGGCTCGCCGCTTCCCGAGGTTGCAGAATGCCGTTGAGGCACTCGGCGTTCATCCCCAGGCAGGTGTGAGTCGCGTCCAGCAGGTACAGCTGAGTCAATTCGCAACCACTGAGCTCGGCCAGCCCGCGCACGAAGTCACCCAGCAGCGCAGCACCGTCTGCCGCGCGCGACAGGCTGGCGAACTGCGCCAGCAAGGCTTCGGCATAGACCAGCGGTTGCGGCACTTGAGTGAACATCACACCCACCTCAGGCGAACTCGCAAGTCACACTGGCGCCGCCGTCGAGCGTCGCGTGGACACGCTTGAGGTTTTCACCAGTAGCCATCGCGTCGAGCAAGCGGTCGGCCACGAGCGGCAGCACGTGCAGGTCGAGCAAGTGGTCGATCAAACGTGCGCCGCTGTCGCTTTGGGTACAGCGTTCGGCCAGGTGATCAACGAGGTCCTGGGAGTAAGTGAAGTCCAGCTGACGACGGTTCAGACGCTCGCCCAGACGGCCGAGTTTGATTTCGATCAGCTCGCGCAGCACCGGGCCACCGACCGGGTAGTAAGGCACGACGCGCATCCGCGCCAACAACGCCGGTTTGAAGTGCTTGCTGAGGACCGGGCGAATGGTTTCTTCGAGGACTTCGGCAGATGGGCGTGCGCCATTTTCACAGAGTTCGCTGATGCGGTCGCTGCCCAGGTTCGAGGTCATCAGGATCAACGTGTTGCGGAAGTCGATCTCGCGCCCTTCGCCGTCGTTGGCCACGCCTTTGTCGAAGATTTGGTAGAAGAGGTTGAGCACGTCCGGATCGGCTTTCTCGACTTCATCGAGCAACACGACCGAGTACGGCTTCTGGCGCACCGCTTCGGTGAGCATGCCGCCTTCGCCGTAACCCACGTAGCCCGGTGGCGCACCGATCAGGCGCGAGACGGTGTGCTTCTCCTGGAACTCGGACATGTTGATGGTGGTGATGAAACGGTCACCGCCATACAGCAAGTCCGCCAGGGCCAGCGCGGTTTCGGTCTTGCCGACGCCGCTCGGGCCGACCAGCAGGAACACGCCGACCGGTGCGTCAGGTTTGTTCAGGCCGGCAGCGGTGGCGCGCATCGAGCGGTCCAGGGCGTGGACAGCTTGCTCCTGACCACGAATGCGCGTACGCAGGTCGGTGGCGAAGCTGGCGACCTTGGCATTGTGTTCGCGGGCCAGTTGCGCCAATGGCACACCGGTCCAGGCGCTGATCACTTCAGCCACCAGACGCGGGCAGACTTCGAAGCTCACCAGACGTTCTTTGACCTGAAGTTCGGTCAGCGCTTTGTGAGTTTCGTTGAGTGCGGCTTCCAGCGTTTCGACGCTTTGCGCTTCGTCCACCGGCAGCGTTTCGATCACGGTGCCTTCGGCGTCTTCTTCGACCGTGATGGTCGGCTCTACGGCAGCCGCTTCGCGGGCCTTGGCCAATTGCTGGCGCAAGTCCAGCAGGCGTTCGGCGAGTTCTTTCTGTTCGGTCCACAGGGTTTCCAGCGCGATCCTTTCGTCTTCGGCGGCGCCCAGGCGATCTTCCAAAGCGTCCAGCGCTTCGTGATCGATCAGCAAACCGGCTTCGGCATCACGGCGCAGGGCCTGACGCTGACGGCCACCTTCAGCCAGTTCGCCACGCAGGCGTTCGAGGCTTTCCGGGGCGGCGGCGAGGCTGATGCGTACGCGAGCGCAGGCGGTGTCGAGGACATCGACGGCTTTGTCCGGCAGTTGACGGCCCGCGAGGTAACGCGCAGACAACTCGGCCGCCGCCACCACCGCGTCATCGCGCAGGTAGATGCCGTGGCTCTTCTCGTAGACCTGAGCCAGCCCACGAAGGATGGTCACCGCTTCGCTGACGGTCGGTTCGTGCAGTTGCACCGGCTGGAAGCGACGGGCCAGGGCCGGGTCTTTTTCGAAGTATTTTTTGTACTCCGCCCAGGTGGTGGCGGCGATGGTGCGCAACTCGCCACGGGCCAGGGCTGGCTTGAGCAGGTTGGCCGCGTCGGAACCGCCAGCATTGCCGCCCGCGCCGATCAGCGTGTGCGCTTCGTCGATAAACAGGATGATCGGTTTCGGCGACGCTTTGACTTCGTCGATCACGCCTTTGAGGCGGCGTTCAAATTCACCTTTGACGCTGGCGCCCGCCTGCAACAGGCCCATGTCCAGCGACAGCAGCTCCACGCCTTTCAGGACTTGCGGCACTTCACCAGCGGCGATGCGCGAGGCCAGGCCTTCGACGATCGCGGTTTTACCGACGCCGGCTTCACCGACCACAATCGGGTTGTTCTTGCGGCGACGGGCGAGGATGTCGACCATCTGCCGGATCGCGCCATCGCGGCACAGCACCGGGTCGAGTTTGCCGTCGCGGGCCTGTTGAGTGAGGTTATGCGTGAAGCGCTCCAGCAGCGACTCCCCCGGTACAGCCGGTTTGCCGGTGGCCGGTTGCTCTTTCTGCGACAGGGCGAATTCTTTCAGGCGTTCGATGTTCAGCTTGGCCAGCAATGACTGGTAGCGGCTGCCGGCGTAGCGCATCGGGTTGCGCAGCAGCGCGAGGATCAACGCGGCCTGTTCGACCTGGCTCTGACCCAGTTCAAGGTTGGCCACCAGCAACGCATCTTGCAGCCACTGCACCAGTTCCGGGGCGAACACCGGGTTGCGCGAGGCGCTGTGCTCGACCCGCGATTGCAACGCGGCGCTCAGTTCACCGGCATCCACTTCGGCGTCTTGCAGCGCGCGTGCGAGCAGGCCTTGCGGGCGCTCCAGCAGGCCGAGCAGCAAGTCTTCGACGAGGATCTTGCTGCCGCCACGGGCGACGCAACGCTCGGCAGAACTTTCCAGATCACGACGGGTTTCGGCGTCCAGCGCCTGGATAAGTTGTTGCAGGTCTACGTTGATCATTGGTCATCTGTCCTTAATGAATTTTGCTGCCCAGGGTCACCACGCCGTCCGCTTTTTCGCGGCCCAGCCAACTGGTCCATCCCAGGCGACAGGCGTTTTGCTCACCGATGCGCAGTTCGCGGATTTCTTCCTGGCGCAACACCAGGCGAATGTCGTAATCGAGCGGGTCACGCAGGGTGAACCGCACCAGCGCACACAGCGGCTGGTAGCCGAAACCGATCGGCAGGAATTCGTGGAAGCGTTGCCAGTCGAGTTCGCGGATATGAATGCGGAATTTGCCGCTGCGGTCGCGCACGTGTTCGCCCAGCACCAGGTCTTCGCCGAGCAGGCTGTTGGCGCGGCCCAAACGATTGCGCTGTTCTTCGAGAATTTCCACGCGGCGCTCGATGCACTGCTCGATGGTCAGTTCGGCGTGCTTGAAGTAGTAACGCAGCACCGCTTCAATCAGCGCCGCCGAGTGCGCCCGCAGGCTGAGCAGGCCGAGGTACGGCAACAGGCGTTTCCAGTTCAGTTCCTGAGCCTTGCGGATCTCTTCGCCGCCGAGGCCGATCAAGGCAAACAGCTGCGCCGAGAACGGGTCGAGGGCACCGCTTTCGAAACTGGCGCGGTAGCGGTACTTGCGCCAGATCGGCAGCATCAGCCGTTGCAGGCGATGGTGGAACAGGTCGAGGAAGTTACGGGTCGGGTTGCCGTCTTCGCTGTCGCCCAGGGCCTGCTCACCGTAGAACGCCGGCAGCGGCGAACCGGAACCTACCAGGCCGATCAGGTTGAAACGCAGGCGCGCGCGCATCTGCCCTTGCTCGTGGAAAAACTCCACGCGATCGACGTCACTGCCCGGGAAACCCAGGCTCGGGTTGGCCTGGAATTCGAGCTGGTCGTACAGATCGTCCTGGCTCAGGTGCGGGTGGGCCTCGCGCAGCCGGTCAACCACCAGCAGCACGGCCTGAAACAGCGAGTACTCGCGTATTCCTCGGGTCAGTCCGCTTAAAGCAGCGGCTGAAGGCCCATACGTGGTGTCCATTGGTACACCTCTCCCTGTGTGCTTTTTACCCGCAGCTCGTGGTACGAATTGAGACTGGCGTAAAGCGCGAAAAACTCGTTAAGAACCGAGGCGAAAACGAACAGGTCGCCCTCGCCGATATACCCTTCCGGGTCGATGGTCAGTTCGGTGCGCAACCCGCGTACCGGCAACCCTCGGTGCAACCGGTCGACGTGTTGGTGCTTGATCGACTTGAGCCCGCCCAGCAGGCGTTTGCTGACTTTTTCCGCGTGTTGGTCGTAGTAGCGCGGCAGGTCGTAGGTTTCCAGAATCACCTTCAACGCATTGACGTCGGCCAGCGACAAATAGTTAAGCGACATGTTGCTGATCAGCTTCCAGAGGAAGTCGCGATTCAGCGGCGGCGCATAACTGGGCGTGGCCGGGGTGATGTTGCGGAAACTCAGGAACTCCGGCGTCTCTTCGCAGGCCTGGCTGATGTCGCCGAGCTTGAGCTTTTTGGGCAGGTTCTGGTTGGTGCACATCAGCTCGATCGACAGGGTTTCGTGGGCTTCGGTGTGGCGGATGCCAAAGCTCAGGTACGTGTCGAGGCCGTCGTGCAACAGGGACGAACGCTGGCGAATGCTGTAATGCGGACGGCTGTTGGGTACGTCGAAACTCGGGTCGTGCTCGAAGGATTCGAACGGCACGTACTCCTGATAACCGAGGCCGCCGGGCTTCCATCCCGTCACGGTTTCCACCGAGAACACGCCGCAGTTTTGCAGATCGAATTCGGCCGGCAGCAGCAGGTATTCGTCTTGCTTGCCATCGAGGCGAATCGGCAAGGCGTCGTGCTTGAACAGGTTGACGATCGGCGTGCAGTAGAGCTTCACGTTGTCCAGCGTCGGACGCATCCGCATGATGCCGCTCTTGCGAATATCGAAGCGCAATTCGAGACCGCGCATCTGCTTCAACGTGTCTTCCGGCAATGCCTTGAGCATGTCCAGACCGTTGACGTCGACGAACAGGAATTTGTCCTGGAAGGCGAAATATTCCTGAAGGTAGCGATAGCCACGGAAGGTGTTCAGCGGATACGGGATCAACGCTTCTTCTTCAGCAAAACCCACCGGCTGCACACGGTCGCCGGGCATCTTGAACGCCATCGGCATGCCGTTGACGCCGTTGATAGGCTTGCCGGCGCCATCCAGCGGGATCAGCTCAATGCCTTCCAGATTGCGCAGCAGGCTGAGGTACAGCATCTGACTGATGTAACGCTCGCCCGCGAAGTGCAGACGCAAACGGCTCAACTCAAGTTCACCGAGGTGACCGTCAGCGCTCATCTCCAGACGCAGGCTCAACAGCGAACCGTCGCCCTTCACCGAGTAATTCAGCGCGGCCAGGTCCAGGGGCAAGACTTCGGTCGGGTAGCAGGTGCGGAAGCGGCAACGCACGTCGTCGATTGGCACGCTCTCGACCGGCGTATCGCGCTCGACCATCAACGCAGGCCCCGAACGCTTCAACGGATCGAACTGCAGAATGCTGAACGCCGGCAGCGGCCGCATGTAGTTCGGCCACAGCAGATGCATCAGGGAATGGCTGAGTTCCGGCAGCTCGTCGTCGAGCTTCTGGCGCAGGCGCCCGGTCAGGAACGCAAAACCTTCCAGCAACCGCTCCACGTCCGGATCCCGCCCGGCCTGACCCAGGAAAGGCGCCAACGCCGGGCTACGCTCGGCGAATCGACGACCTAACTGGCGAAGTGCGGTGAGTTCGCTTTGGTAGTAGTGGTTAAAGGACATTGGTTAGCTGCCTGGTATTGAATTCGGGTGAGCTTGTGGCCGATGTGAGTACGGCAATTATCATGCAGCTGGCACACTCAAAATATGGAGATATATTCCTAATATTTCGACAACTGGAAAGATCATCAACATGAGAAACGTCAGAGTTCGGTACAATTTTGAGTTGAGGCTTGTGCTTCGCAGACCGATCAATGCCAAGAGCAAAGAGAAACTGGCTAAAATAAAAAACCAATCGGTCTCAACCAGCCCCATCGAAACCCCCTCAATTTCGCTCATGCAAAAACTTCCCTTTGTAGAATATTAGGGACAGTCCCCTTTTTCGTTCCCAGCGCTCTGACACTCACCTCAATTACCCCCAACAATTTCATATGAGGTATTGCTGATAAAACTGTTGAGCCAATGTGCTTTCCAGTCCAGAGCCCTGATACCAAAATTCTGATCGCGTTTGTAAAAATCGATCCAGACGACTCCGACAATCACATCATCCTCGTGAGAACTCATGTCTACAGTGCTGCGCGAATACAAAGGAGATCGAAACACTGTGTTCGAATCTCTTTTGTCGGTGATTCGCAGGTACGCCAAATCATCGAATGGTACAAGCGCACCTCTCACCGGTACATTCTCGATTAAGTAATGCCCCGATTCGCTTATCACAAAGCTGCTGGCTCTATTTTTAAAAATATCATTCAAGGAAACAGAAAAAAAACAAACAAGCACGAAAAACGCACAGAGAAAAAATAATGCGCAGGTACGACCGGCGAGAGATCGCTTACTCCACATTGACGGTATTTGACTTGAAATCAACATTAATTGTCTATTATCTCGTAAGGGGTATTGCTAATAAAAAAATCCAGCCAGTGCCTTTTGGGATTGGAAAGTCCTAGTGTGAATTTTTTACTCTCCTTATCAAGTTCGATAAATATAACGCCAACTGTTTTTGCGTCTTCATCTGCACGCATATCCAGCGATAACTCGGAGAACAGCGGAGTACGGTATGTCTGATCGGGGTGATCACGATCAGTGAAGCGCAAATATACGGAGTCTCGAGGAGTTAGAAGCGAACTGGCGGGTACCGACTCGATCAAATACTGCCCAGACGGGCTTTGTTTTGACACGTCCGGGGCACGGGTCAAAATACCATTTACGATGACCGCAATTGCAACTACCAAGCCAACAACTAATGCAACAGCGCACATGAAGTATTTATTTGCAATCTTCATTTCACAAGTATCTCAATGGGAGCTGCTGTCACACTCTCGTACAGAACATCCGAATAAACGCGAAAATCTCCGCCTTTTTTGTTAATCTCTCTAAACTCTCGAAAATCGCTATTCTGCACTAACATATAATGCTTACTATCCAGTTCTCGATAGCGACGCAACGAGTCCGCTCTATGCTTCTCAACTTGCTCTTTAGTCGCCTCAGCTTTTGAATTAAAATCAATGGTATTCATCTCATAGTTCAGCTTCATATTTGCCGAAGCACCTTCAACGGGATCAGTGATCAACTTGTCAAAATTCCAATACCCTAGAATCTGACTAAAAAGAACAACACCGTCATTGAAATCATAGGCATCTTCGATATAAAAGCCCAAACGAGAAGGTGTAAAGACAATATTTTTATTCGTTACAACCACCAAACCTTCAGCAATAACACGAAGATTGAAATTCGCAAGCGCTCCACGCAACTCATTGACGTCATCAGATCCAGCTTGTTCGAACTCAACTGTTTTATTATTAAAATAGCCAAATTTTTCAGCAGCACTGGCCACACCATTGAACGCCAATGGATAACACCCAGGTGCTTTAGCGGAAAACGCTCGCCCCACATTCTTCTTAATTTGCGCCAGCCCCAGTTTACTGTTCCAAGTTCCTCTCAAATGCTTAATAGCTGCATTCGCCCGATCAAACCCGCTGATCCAACTCATCTTGACAATGGATTCTTCGATGTATTCCTGAGGAGCAAAAACATCATGCCTCTTCACTGCATCATCCATACCGCCGTCTTTTGTCGGCCAGGGCTTACCATTGAACCAATGCTTCATCAAAGCAGCAGCAACCGGCCACTTTATTTTGATCATGGTGTCTGGGATATCAGTGATCTTGAACTGACGCACAGCCGTAGATTGTCCGGTTTTATTACTCGCCGGAGTCATCGATGATGTCACTGTTGTTGCTGCCATTTCAAAATCCTTCTTGATAACCGTTCAGACCGTTAGCAACTGCCCTTGTAACTCAAGGGTTTAAGCAAGCACGACCTTGGTTTGGGGTTCAATGACCAGTTCCACCGCCTCTGGCGTTGCAGAGAAAACGGTTTGAGTCTTGCCATCTGCGCCAGTCACACCGTTGATGATCTTTCCCGAGGCTGTCTTAAGGGTGTACTCAACCCCAGCCAACGGTTTCCCGGTGTCCTGATCATTGATCACAAAGTGCTCGTTAAACGGCCACTGAATGTCCACCGGCAACGGCGGAACAAACGGCACCGGCGAATGCGAATTCCCGATAATCACCGTCCCGGACCCGGCCGTAACCTTGTTGCCATGGGTCCCAACGGAATCCACCGTCGCAGCCGGTTTGCCGTTGATCAAAACCGTCGTCGCCAACCCGCCCGACATCGCACCACCACACGCCGAGGCATCGCCTTGGCGGGCGGCCGCGAGGCCGTCGAAGAAGACGTCGCCGGAACCGGCGGCGATCGGGTTGGTGCCGTGGCCGGGGAGCGGGCAAGCGGTGGGGTCGGATACGCGGGCTGCTGGTTTGCCGGACATACGAATCTCCTTAGTTGACCTTGACTTGACCGCTGCCATCCAGGCGCGCGGCGAAACTGACCTGACGCTTGAAACCATCAACTTCCAGCAAGCCTTCAATGCTGAAGGACAGGCGAAGCTGATCGTGATCACGCGGCAGGGAGATGACACGCACATTGCTCAGGCGTGGCTCGTAGGCTTCGATGAAATTTTCGATGGCCAGACGGGCCTGACTCAGGGAGTCGTGCAGGCTCAGACGCATGTCATTGAGATCGGGTAGCCCGTAATCGGACAGCGTTTGCACGCTGCCCGCACGGGTGCTGAGCATCTTGGCCAGATGGGCAGCCACGGACGCCATGGCGGAGACCTCGCGGCTCCAGCCGACGCGTTTGTCCGCGTCGCCACCCAGGCGTTCGAAAAGGCTGCCGTATCCAGTCATGAGTTAGGCTCCGCTTACTCTTTGTCCAGCTTGCCAACCAGCGACAGGGTGAAATCGGCACCCATGTACTTGAAGTGCGGGCGCACGTTCAGGCTGACGCGGTACCAGCCAGGCTCGCCTTCGACATCGCTGACGATGATCTGGGCAGCGCGCAGTGGACGACGGCCACGGACTTCGGCGCTCGGGTTTTCCTGGTCGGCCACGTACTGGCGGATCCACTTGTTGAGTTCCAGCTCGAGGTCGGTACGTTCTTTCCACGAACCGAGTTGCTCGCGCTGCAGCACTTTCAAGTAGTGAGCCAGGCGGTTGACGATCATCATGTACGGCAGTTGGGTGCCGAGCTTGTAGTTCAGCTCTGCCGCCTTGCCTTCTGCGCTAATGCCGAAGAACTTCGGCTTCTGCACCGAGCTTGCGGAGAAGAACGCCGCGTTGTCGGAGCCTTTGCGCATGGTCAGGGAGATGAAGCCTTCCTCGGCCAGTTCGTATTCACGACGGTCGCTAACCAATACCTCGGTAGGAATCTTGGTTTCGATTTCGCCCATGCTTTCGAAGTGGTGCAACGGCAGGTCTTCAACCGCGCCACCGCTCTGCGGGCCGATGATGTTCGGGCACCAGCGGAATTTGGCGAAACTGTCGGTCAGCTTGGTGCCGAACGCGTAGGCGGTGTTGCCCCACAGGTAGTGCTCGTGGCTGTTGGCGACGGTTTCTTTGTACACGAACGATTTGACCGGGTTTTCTTCCGGGTCGTACGGGTTACGCAGCAGGAAACGCGGCACGGTCAGGCCAACGTAACGGGAGTCTTCCGACTGGCGGAAGCTCTGCCATTTGGCGAATTGCGGGCCTTCGAAGTGATCTTTCAGATCCTTCAGGTCCGGCAGACCGGTGAAGCTTTCCAGGCCGAAAAATTTCGGGCCGGCCGCAGCGATGAACGGCGCGTGGGACATGCAGGCAACGCTGGACACGTACTGCATCAGTTTCACGTCCGGCGAGCTTGGGGACATGAAGTAGTTGGCGATGATCGCGCCCACAGGCTGACCACCGAACTGGCCGTATTCAGCGGTGTAGATGTGCTTGTACAGACCCGATTGCATCACTTCCGGCGAATCGTCGAAATCGTCCAGCAGGTCTTCTTTGGAGACGTTGAGGATTTCAATCTTGATGTTTTCGCGGAAGTTGGTGCGATCGACTAGCAACTGCAGGCCACGCCACGACGATTCCAGGGACTGGAAGTCAGGGTGGTGCAGGATTTCGTCCATCTGACGGCTGAGCTTGGCATCGATCTCGGCGATCATGCGGTCAACCATGGCTTTCTTGACCGGCTCACCGTTGTTCTGCGGCTTGAGCAGCTCTTCGATGAACGCCGATACACCGCGCTTGGCGATGTCGTAGGCTTCGTCGTCCGGCGTCAGGCGGGTTTCGGCGATGATGCTGTCGAGAATGCTGTATTCGCCGTTCTCTTTGCTCTTTTGCTGTGCTGCGCTAGTGCTCATTGTGTTGGCTTCCTTGGCTGATAGAGACTCAGGCGTCCTGGGCTGCGGCGTTCAGGCCCAGCTCACCCAGTACGCGACCGCGGGATTCGTCGTCGGCGAGAACGCCTTCGATGGCTTTGCGGAACGCAGGCGCGTTACCCAGCGGGCCTTTGAGGGCCACCAGCGCGTCGCGCAGTTCCATCAGTTTTTTCAGCTCAGGCACTTGCTCGACCAGGCTGGCCGGGTTGAAGTCCTTCATCGAGTTGACGCGCAATTGCACGGCCAGTTCGTCGGCTTCGCCATCTTCCTGAAGACGGTTCGGCACGCTCAGTGTCAGGCTCAGCTCTTGCTTGGCCAGCACTTCGTCAAACGTCATCTTGTCGATGCTGATCGGCTTGCGATCTTCGACTTTGCGTTCGTCCTTGCGGTGGGTGTAGTCACCGATTGCCAGTAGTTTCAACGGCAGTTCAATCTCTTCCTGTGCACCACCGGTGGCAGGTTTGAAAGTGACGTTGATGCGTTCCTTGGGGGCTACCGAGCCTTCTTTGGCCATGGCTTTTCTCCTTGCGGTTGTGGCCCTGGGGCCTATTCGAGTACCACTTCGAGATCGAGGTGGCACAGCCTGCGATAAATCTCTTCCTTGCGTTCACGTACGGCATGGTTCTGCGGTAACAACTCGCAGCAGCTATGCAGCAAATGCAGCACTTCCAGCGCAAGATCGGGCTCCCAGGCGTTCAGGCCTGAGTCCTGTAATGTTTGGTCCAGCGTTTCGAGTTGGGTCTTGGCCAGTTCGTATTTCTTGGCCATGAAGCACAGCCGCGCGAGGGCGAACTGCCAGAAGAACCGCACGCGTCCGCCGTGGGCACTTTGCAGGCCCTGCTTGAGCACCTGCACGGCAGCCTTGAGGCCGTCCTTGCGCAGGATCGGCAGGACTTCTTCCAACGCCACTTCCCAGGCCGGCTGGGTGTCGGCGACTTCGACCTTGCGCGGCGCACTGGCGCTTTGCAGGTGCGGCATGACGTTGGCGCTGATCCAGGCGCGGGTGGCCGGATCGGCGAACGGCGCACCGTCGTGGAAACGCAATTCGACGATGCCGGGCAGACGCTGAATCAAAAGCGCGAAGTGGATTTCCACTTCGCGCATCGCCATCTCGGCGTTCAGGCCCTGAAGGCATTCCCAGACCATTCGCTGGCCATCGAACCAGAACGGCGCCTTCGCCAGGCTCGCCTCCAGTTCCACCAACAGGTCGGCGTATTTGGCCTGATCGTAACGGTCCTGATAGGCCTTGAGCTTGTCGGCGGGCAAGCCGCGCAGCACGGTGATTTGCTCGGCGTTGCGCTCAGGCACCGCGTCGATGGGCAACCACAGCAACGTGCGATTGAGGCGCAAGGCGCGCAGGTCGGTGGCTTTCTGCTTGAGCCACCAGGCACACAACGGACGAGCGCTTTCCTGCTGGGCGCGCAGGGCCTTGTGGGCTTCTTTTTCGTTGTCGATCGGCGCGCCGGGAGTGAACAGTTGCGTGGCGGCCTGTTTGACCTGGGCTACTGCGGCGCCCACCACACCGGGTTCCGGCTGGTTGTCGGCGGCGCGTTGCACCATGTTTTTCAGGCGGCGGGAGATCGGCAGCAGCAGCGGCGCGTCGTCACCCAGGTGCTCGGTGCAAGCGGCATCGAGGCCTTCCAGGTGTTCGACCAGTCGCCGGAACATCGGCAACTGCTCTTTGATCGCGACGTTTTCGGTCAGCACCTGCTCGAGGCGCGGCACCAGCCAGCTGATCGCAGCGGAGCGAGTACGGGCCTTGTTCGGATGGACTTCGGCCCAGTGGTTTTCGCACAGGTGGTGCAACAAACCGAGGCCGGCCAACAGGCCTTGAAAGGATTCACGCTGGTACAAGGCCCACGTCAGCCAGGCGCCAACGCGCAAATCCTTGGACTGGGTGCGCAGCAGGTTTTCGCTGTTTTCACGGATTTTCAGCCAGTCGATCTGACCGCTTTCGTGCATGGACGAGGCTTTCGCCAGCTCGCTTTCAAGTGCTTCATATTCGCTCGAAAAGCGAACGTCCTCGCCCGCGAAATTCTCTTTGGAAACAGAGGCTTTTGCGAGTTCAAGGTAATGAGCAGAAAGTTTGCTTGAGTAGGACATCCATGGCCTTTAATTAGGATTACGGTCGATCGCCAATTGCAGTTGCAGCGGCGCGGGACAGTATCAAAGAGCTGCGATGAGTCTCATCCAATTGAGTTCGTGCTCTTTCAAGTGGGCGCATCGTAATCACAATGATGGCCACTAGCAAGCATCCGATTAAACAACAAGACGATGCGTGTTTATTTCCTGTAGGAGATCGCCCTATATGTAGCAGGGGAATCCCTGAGATCGGGTTAATTGCTTATCTCTCGACCAGCCGGCCGGAAACCATTGAGATAGAGCCATCCGACGCTGCCACCTTAATAAACCTTGTATTCATTGCCGATTCGCCCCCTGAGGCGGACGTGAAGCATGCCAAAAATAAAATATTATGAATGTAGGAGCATTCCGAAATGTTGCCAATATCAATGAATAAATCGACAAGAGACAACATCCAATAAGAAAAGTGCCATCATCATGATGGCCATTTGTATTTCTAACAAAGTTCCAAAATGGAACTTTCAGTATCGCGGAAAATTCATACCGGGTTGCAAGATCCCTCCTACATCAATCCTTTAGATACATTGTTAGCGTGCCGCGCACTTTGCGACTTGTTCAGGCCAAGCGGCTCCGGCATCGCGATATTTTTCTCTCAGCTCAAGGACGAGCTAAAGAAGCAAAAGGATATGCGCATGTTCGCACCGGCCAATGCTGCCCACTTGGCAATCTCACCTGACTACCATAGATGCCTGCCCATCGAGCTGCACAGTCAGGCGGATGCATTTATCCGTTATCTGCACGAGCTACCCAGTAAATCACCGGTCGAGTGCCCGCAGTGTGGTCATCCACGCTTCAGACTGGAGGCCATGCCAAACCTGCGTCTTCCGTTTTACCGCTGTGCGGTTTGCAATAAAGGCTTTAACTGCCTGTCGAAAAATCCATTTTCGGGGTATGGGCTTATGCACCTGTGGTCCGCCTACGGACAGTACCTCTTAGCGGGCTGGCCTATGCCCAATGTTGCCAAAGCGATGGGCATTTCTCCCAGCACCACGTGGCGCTGGATTAAACCCTGCCGTGCGGTAATGGCTAAAGAATTTCCCGCGTTGTACCACTGGTGGTCTGCGCGACAAGATCGAACCGACCTGGAACCGCCGCCGCATATTGCGGCCCAGGCCCAGGTGTTCCTGAGCGGGTTAGAGCATTTGCTGACGACTCAACAGGCTGTTTGCTCAAGGTGTGGATCACTTGACATGAAGCGTGTCGATGAGCGGCGTCCTAATTTCTACTGTTCTGGCTGCTCAAGCACGTTGAGCTTACTGCGTGGCACGGTGCTGTCCCGATTGGGTTATCCGGAACACTGGCTGGGTTTTGCTCAGGGGGTGATCAATGGCGAAAGCGTGGTTGATTTGCAACGCCGTACAGGACTTTGCGGACCAGCCTGCAAGCGCTGGCAAGTGCGTATTACGCAGATGCTAGAACAGCAGGGGCACACCGAGTTGATCCGGTGGATTACCTGGCTGCGCAGTCGCCGGGTGAAAGAGGTAAATGATTTTGTGCGTGAAGGCGGGCAATTGGAGGCTGTAACCGGTTCTCGCTACTCCGCTGATTCAAATCGGCGGTTTTCGGTTCCGCCAAAGCGCTTGCGAAGCGGCACTGAAGACATTTCAAGCAACAAGTCTGGAACGACATTAAATGTTCCCACTGTTGTCGGCTAATTGTCCGAGCCGATTACTTTGGAATAACACCTCATGCGCGACGTTTGTCGGTCGGATTTAAACGCTGTACCTCGGCAAAGATCTCGGTGATCGGGCGTCGCGGCTGACGTTTGTGCAGGGCGCGGACCTGTGCGCTCATGCGCAGCAGTTCTTCACTCGGCGTGGCCCATTGTTCCTTCGGTAACGGCTCGGACCATTGGCGCATCACCTCGGGCAAGACGTGCGGGGCCATTTTCTGAAGGCGGCGGATTTCCCATTCGGTCAGGTAGTTGGGAATCGTCCACAGCGTCATGACGTGGTACAGGTACCAGAAAAAACCCGAGACTCGATTGCGGGAACCGTCGCGGATTTGCTCGTGCATGTGTGCGCGGGCGTTGCGGAAGGTGTGCAGGCCTTCGTGAGGCGGGTCGTCGGGGCCTTGCAGGTCTTGCAAGTCCTGGATGGATTTGAGGTCGTTGACTTCGTATTCCATGTAGCCACGGATCGCTTCCCAGTAGCTGATGGCGATGGGCAGGCCGGTGCAGGGGAATTCGACGCTGGTGAGGATTTCGCCATGCTGGAAACCGATGCCCATGCCGTATTGGCGGCGGATGCCGTACTGGGTGGCGCTTTGGGCTTCGATGACCCAGGCCGAGAGGGACTCACAGGGGACGAAGACCGGTTCGGTGGCGTCTTCGGGCATGAAACAGACTTCGCGGCGTTGGCGGTTGAAGCGGGCGGGGATGATTTCGGCGCGTTTGTTGTGGTTGTGGAGCCAGACGCAGAGGCCGATGAATAGGGTAAAAGAAGCGGTTACCAGCCCGAGTTCAGAGGCAGCAAAAAAAACATCTATCGCGAACTCCCATGAGTAAAGCCACTCGTATCCCAAAACGAGACCGAAAAAAAAGCTGAACAACGGGAATAGGAAAGCAAACATACAGGCAAGGGTAAATGGTCCGCCTAATATGACTTGCCATGAGAACACCTCTGGCGATCCCAACCCGAAGTCCATGTACACCTCATTTAATTCCCCGATGTGAGGGCCATGAGGCGGCAACGGTGTTGGAAGCGGCAGCGGCGCGAGATAGGTAATCTTCCCGCTTGGAAAGGGCTCGACATCTCCGGCTTTGCGCGATTGCTCAAGGTGCGGTACCGGCATGGGGCTATCCAGGTTGTTGGGCATGGTCGGCCAACTCCAGCAAATGGGTTTCAACCAGCAACAGGGGCGGATGCTCGATGACTGTGTTGGGCGGCAGCGAAGGAAAACGGCCTTCGCCACGAGGGTTGAGGTGAATGACGTGGGTGCGAGAGATCCACTGGCCGTTGTCCACCAAGACGTGCACCGATTTGTAGGAGCAAGGCTTACCCGCGATGACGGCGGTGTGAGCGACGCGGTTCGTCCAGTCAGAACGCTTCATGCGCGTCGTTTGCCCGTGCTGTCGCCCCGATACACCTCGGCAAAAATCTCGGTGATTGTCCGGCGAGGTTGACGTTTGTGTAGCTGCCGAACCAGCTCACTCATCCGCACGAGTTCTTCGCTCGGCTTGGCCCATTGCTCCTTGGGCAGCGGCTCGGACCATTGGCGCATCACCTCGGGCAAGACGTGCGGGGCCATTTTCTGAAGGCGGCGGATTTCCCATTCGGTCAGGTGGTTGGGAATCGTCCACAGTGTCATGACGTGGTACAGGTACCAGAAAAACCCCGAGACTCGATTGCGGGAACCGTCGCGGATTTGCTGATGCATGCGCGCGCGCGCGTTGTGGAAGGTGTGTAGGCCTTCGTGGGGCGGGTCGTCGGGGCCTTGCAGGTCTTGCAAGTCCTGGATGGATTTGAGGTCGTTGACTTCGTATTCCATGTAGCCACGGATCGCTTCCCAGTAGCTGATGGCGATGGGCAGGCCGGTGCAGGGGAATTCGACGCTGGTGAGGATTTCGCCATGCTGGAAACCGATGCCCATGCCGTATTGGCGGCGGATGCCGTATTGGGTGGCGCTTTGGGCTTCGATGACCCAGGCCGAGAGGGACTCCCAGGGGACGAAGACCGGTTCGGTGGCGTCTTCGGGCATGAAACAGACTTCGCGGCGTTGGCGGTTCAAGCGGGTGGGGATGATTTCGGCGCGTTTGTTGTGGTTGTGGAGCCAGACGCAGAGGCCGATGAATAGGGTGAGAAAACCGGTTACTAGGGCGAGCTCATACGCCTCCTCTATGAACATACGAGTTGTGATGTCTTGTATATCCTCCCAGCTTTGGCCGAACAGAAAAAACATGAAGCCGCTGAACAGAGGTATCAAAAATGCAATCATAAATGCACCACTGAATGGTCCGCCTAATATGACTTGCCATGAGAACACCTCTGGCGATCCCAACCCGAAGTCCATGTACACCTCATTTAATTCCCCGATGTGAGGGCCATGAGGCGGCAACGGTGTTGGAAGCGGCAGCGGCGCGAGATAGGTAATCTTCCCGCTTGGAAAGGGCTCGACATCTCCGGCTTTGCGCGATTGCTCAAGGTGCGGTACCGGCATGGGGCTATCCAGGTTGTTGGGCATGGTCGGCCAACTCCAGCAAATGGGTTTCAACCAGCAACAGGGGCGGATGCTCGATAACTGTATTGGGCGGCAGCGAAGGAAAATGCCCTTCGCCACGAGGATTAAGGTGGATGACGTGGGTGCGGGAGATCCACTGTCCTTTGGCATTCAACACTTGCACGCATACCCCCAGTTCCAGTGTCTCGACCACGGGCGCCATTGGGGCATTACGATTCAGCGGATATTGCAGGCATACAATCAGCGGGTCTGCTTGCACGACTTCCAGGCTGTCCGTCACTTCATTACTGATCACATCCTTGCGTTCGCGGGCGGTACCGCGGCTGTCGAGTGGGCGGTAAAGCCGATGGGCGCCAATGCCCAAGCGGTGGGAGGGTTTCCCACTTAATGGGGGCTGGAAGTCGCTTAGTTTCACCCTCGGTAGCTCCAGATGGATATCGCTGGGTTTGGCGCGCAAAAACAGGTTCTTCAGCAATGAGTCATGTTTGTTCAAGCCAAGTTGTGCAGTAGGGGCGTGAAGTAAATCGCCGAGGTAACGTTGGTACTCATCCAGGGTGTGGTTACCGCGTTCATCGGTGTCCAGGCTCCATGGTGTGGTTTTGAGCCATTTATCGTGGGCGCTGATGTTGTAGCGGTTGAACAGCCAGGTGCCGCCAAACTCCAAAACGGTAAACAAGAAGCCGGCCAGGTTGACCCGGAAAAAGACTGTTGAAAGACGTGTGCCGGCGGCGGCCCACGCGGCTGTTCGTGCCGCGGCACTCCTTGCAGTCAGGACTTTAAAAGTGGCGTGCACGGTATGGCTAAGGCCATTGGCATTAACAGCCGTCATGCCGGCAGCACCCACTGTGCCAAGAGCAGCGCTTCTTTGGGCCGCGCGGTTGCCACTGCGCGTCGCTTGCTGCCAATTCTGCTGTTGGGTATTCAGGCTGATTACAGAGGCCCCGAAACCGAATAAATAGGTAAAGTAACCCAGTCCAACATGCATTTTTCCCATCTGCACATGCACATTCTGCAAGGCGTGATGTTGAAGAGCCTCGACTAACTTATCGCTGCGCGCCTTCAGTGCGGTGTCTGCCAAGCTTTGAGCTGCGGCGAACCCAGCAGCGCCGGTAGCGGTTACTGCATTCATCAACGGTCCTAGTTTCTGTTTGTCTTTCGTCTGTTTCGTCATCTCTCGATAAGCCACAACCAAATTCACCGCCTGCGCCAAAAACACCAACAACCCAACCCCTTCGCTCTTGATCAAGTCTGCCTTCGGCACACTCTGAATCCCCAGCCGAATGTTCTTCAGCAAACTCCTCACCTCCTGCTGCTGCGCCGGTGGAAACACCACCGTCACCCCCGCCCGAGCCGGGGTGGCGCCGTAGGTGCGCACCGACTGATCCGGCAGTTCAGCAATCGGACTCAGTGCGCCCGCCAGTCGGCCTTCGAGTTGAGTCAATTGCGCACGCACCCGATCGATCTCGGTCTGCAACTCAACCGCCCGTTGGGTCTTGTGTCCCGGCAGGTTTTTGTTGTGGGTAAGCCGGTTGCGCTCACGGGTCAAACTCTTTTGGTAAGCGCGCTCCCTGAGCACGTCCTTGATGTCGGTTTGCAGCGCCGCGTGTTCGGCCGGGGTGGCGACGGTGAACGTTACTCCGGTGCTTTTCGCCGCATCGAGGATCCGTGCCGGCAGCGCTTTGGGCAGATGGCGGAACAGTTCGTCGAGGTCGGGGACTTTTCCACCCGCCAGATCGAAGCCCTCCAGCGCGCGACTCAGGCCCAGGTTCAACGCTGGGCTGTAGCTGTGTTGCACCGCGTCGGCCATGGCGCGGGTGTGTTCGGGCAAATCGTCGAGGGCCGGCAGGTGCGCTTGTTCGATTTTTCGCAGGGTTTCCAACCAATCGGGCAGCTTGCTGAACAGGCCGGTCCCAGCATTGGATAGCACGCTGTATTGCACCAGCAGCTCAGGCCGAACGCGTAGCGGCAAGGTGTAAAACGCGGATCGGGTCAACTCCGGGTGTTTTTCCAGGTAACCCAGCATCTCTTCACTGGCATGGTCGCTGCGGCAGATGTCTTTGATACAGGCGTATTCAGCAGCGAAAACCTCGGCCAATTGCTGCGGCTCGTGCGCGTCGTAGTACCAGGCCGAACGATGGTAACGCCCGGCACATACCAGCATCGTACGGTCAGCGGTGATGCGTTCGAGCAAGCGGTTCCAGCGCCCGAGGTCTGCGCGGTGCTGAAACAACGCGTCGTCCATGGCGGGGCGGTCGATGAAATCGTTGATCCCGCGTTTGCCCGTGATATTGGAGCCCGCGATCACGTCCTCAATGCGTTTGTTTTGCTCCTTGCCGAGCTTAATCAGCGTTTTGAGGTGCTGCTCAACGAAGTCGGTGGGGGCCATCGCAAAGTGCTGGCGGGTGTAGTAACTGCGGTCCGCGTCGTCAATGGCGCGCCTGTGTGCAGTGATGTCTGGATTGCCCCCCTGATACTTGAGCATCTCCTGGACTTCGGCTTGGGCTTCCTTGCGCATCTGCACCAGCTCCGGGGAGGGTGGTACGTCGACAGGCTCGACCTTGCCGCCCTTGTTCAGGTAATCCAGCAAGGCTTTGCGGGTCTGTTCCCGATCCGGTTCGGGCAACTGTTGCAGATCGACGAGCAGCGCATTGACCGCCGGGTCGTCGCTGGCATTGGCCAGGTTGCCGACATCCGCGGGACTGAGCAGGCTCAAGGACTCGATGTAGCAAGCCAGCAAGTAATCGCGTTCGTTGTGGTCGGCGTTGCTCCAGTCGTCGACCCAACCGACCGCGGTGTTTTGATACTCGGCCAGATCACGCAGCACGCCGAGGTCGTCCTGCACCACGAGGAACAGCGTGTCGTCCTGATAAGCCGGGCGGACCCGCCCGAGAAACTCGCCAATGTGCGCCTCGCGAAAGCGCCGCGGCTGCTCCCACAAATAGGGTTCACGTTCGTGCGCGGGAGCGTCGCAGACCTGCAGCGTCGGCAATAGAACGGCGTCCGGTGGCGACTCGGCTTCCAGGTCGGCGCGGTCTTGGGCGGCTTGGGCCTGCTGGACCGGTACCGTAGCAATCTCTGCCAGCCACTGCTTGCCTTGCGCGACCGTCAGCAGATGCTCGCCACCGGTTTGGCAATGCACCGGGCCGAGATCGACGGCCTGCATGAAGTGTTCGCGTTCCTCGCGGCTGTCGAGCACTTGCATGCATTTGGTCGCCGTCCACTGCACTTCGGCGAAGGTCACATGCAGGGTGCTGCGTCTTGAAAACACCAGCGCCGGACGCTCTTCGATGGGTGTACGCCGATCATCAACGACCTTGGCGCCCTTGTGCAGCAAGGCACTGACCAGTCCGTTGAGTACGCGGTATTCATGCAGGTGACCGGTGACGCTGTCGATAACGTACAACCAGCCATCGCGCAGCATGCGAATGCCCAGCGGGCGGGTCGTCAGGGCATACGGCAGCTTCAGTTCGGCACTCGGATCGAGGGGTTTTTCCACCAGTCCATAACGCAAGGGCAACAACTGCACATGGGTTTGGCGCAAGGGGCAGGCACCCAGAGAGCCAATGGGGGATTTGGATGCCGCAGCTGCGGCGAGGTTGGCTGGATGGGTCATGGGCGCCCCCGTTGGCTGGCCGAGCGGCGGGCCAGATCAGCGGCCAGCGACATGCGCTCGCCGGGGGATTGCAGCGATTGAGTATGGAGCGTTGGGGGGATGCGCTCGGGCTGATTGAGTACCTGAATGTCGCAGGAAAAATCAGCGTCGTGTCTGAAAATGACTTGGTTGGCAGCACTGTGCATCCACATATCCCTGTGTCTATTAAAGACACGGGACTTTGCGTGGATCTACGAATTGGTGAAGTCAGGCAAATCGATGTTTTGTGTAGGACGGATCCGTTAAGTCGCTGTCTGCGGTCGGGTGCGGACTATTTGGCACAAGTCTTCGTAGCAGAGGGAAGTGGGCAAACATCGACCGCTTACAGAAGAGTCCAGAGCCTGCATCGACAAATTCGGAATGCCCTATGGAAGCTGGTAAGGAGTGCAAAAACTTCCGGTAGCTAAAACCGATGACAGCGCCTGTTTAAAACACCTCAAGGTTACTTCCTGCAAGCTACAACACCTTGCGCCGTTGCCTACGGCTGCGCCAGAATCCGCCGGCTTGTGCGCCTTGGGGCCGGTCGGTACCTTCATTCCTGTCACTGATCGTCAGTGATCGGGTTTAGTCGCTCGCTGGAAATTGAAGTAGCACAAGCGTCCGTCAGACAGGTATTTCCTACCTGCATTTGATGGTGGCTGGCCGATGGGGTGCATTTGTTGGTGGAGCGAGTATTGGATCATCTGGATGAACCGGAAATGGCAGCGATATTCGCCAAGCAACAAAACCGAGTTATCTGATCCGTTAAGTAGTTCAGAAGCAACGCATCCTATAGCAGCTGGCGAGGCCTGCGTTCGGTTCGGGCCGCGTCTTGCCTTGACTGATCGGCATTACCTCGCGACCCATAAAAAAATGGGCACCCAACCTGGTTGGCGTGCCCATCTTTATTCCGCTCCCCTGCTACGCGAGATTTGGATGCGGATTACGGATTAACGCTGTCTTTCAACGATTTGCCTGGCTTGAACGCAACGGTGTTGCTGGCCTTGATTTTGACGGGCTCACCGGTTTGCGGGTTTTTGCCGGTGCGGGCACCGCGATGGCGTTGCAGGAAGGTACCGAAACCCACCAGCGTGACGCTGTCCTTGCGGTGCAGAGCGCCGGTGATTTCTTCGAGAACGGCGTTGAGAACGCGGTTGGCCTGCTCTTTGGTGAGGTCTGCTTTTTCAGCAATTGCTGCGGCGAGTTCTGGTTTACGCATGTTAGTGAAGCCCCTTTGACGGTTTTTTGTTGTTATGTCCGTGCTGTTCTCGTTGGAACAGCGCCCAAAGCGCCGCAGGTGCTCTACTCTGCGGCAGACGGGAGTGAGAATGGCATGCACGGAAGACCCGCGCCAGTCTCGGCGCGACCTTTGTAGGGGCAAAAGAGGGGTGATTCCGACAGAACGACCGGTATTTACGCCAGCAGTGCCGGAAGCTCTTTGTTCAGGGCCAGTTTTTCCATCACCGCCGCGCCTGTCAGGGCATAACCGAGCAGTTTTCCGCTGGTATCGCGACACAATACTTTGATGTCCGCGCCCTGCCCTTCGACGGTCCAGACGCCCTCGGCGCCCCGTGGTGGCGGCGAAACCACCAACGGACAGACCGGGGTTTTCACGGTGATCGGCATCGGGCCATAACTCACGGCCGTAGGGTTGCCAGCGAGGGTTTGTGCCAGCGCTCTCGCACAGCTCATCAGGGGCATGACGTACAACAAGCTCAGCCCATCGACCTCGGCACAATCCCCCAGCGCGTAGATATTGGCGTGGGAGGTTTTCAGGTGGCGGTCGACCACCACGCCGCGATTGACCTGCACACCGGCCGCAGCCGCCAGATCGATACGTGGACGCAGGCCAATGGCCGAGACCACCACGTCGCACGGAATCACCTGCCCATCGGACAGATGCGCTTCCAGGCCGTCCGCGACGCGCTGCAAGCGGTTGAGTACCGGCCCAAGGTGGAAGCGCGCGCCCAGGCTTTCCAGCCCGGCCTGAACCGCAGCGGCTGCGGCCGGGTGCAACAGGGTCGGCATGATCTGTTCGCATGGTGCAACCAGTTGCACCTCGTAGCCGCCGAGGATCAAGTCGTTGGCGAACTCGCAACCGATCAGGCCGGCACCGAGCAGCAGCACCCGGCGTTTGCCCGCCGCGGCGGCACGGAAGCGAGCGTAATCTTCCAGGTCGTTGATCGGAAACACCGCATCAGCCGCGTCGCCTTCGATGGGCACCCGCACGGTTTCCGCCCCCCAGGCGAGGATCAGGTCGCGATAAATCACCGCTTCCTCACCGATCCAAAGGCGTTTGTGGCCCGGATCGATGCCGCTGATACGCGTATGAGTGCGCACTTCAGCCTTCAATTGGTCGGCCATGGCGCCCGGCTCGGCCATGCTCAGGCCGTCGGCGTCTTTGTTCTTGCCAAAACCGGTGGAGAGCATCGGCTTGGAGTAGGAGCGTCCGTCATCGGCGGTAATCAGCAGCAGCGGGGTTTCGCCATCGAGCTTGCGAAACTCGCGGGCCAGGTTGTAGCCGGCCAGCCCAGTGCCGACGATCACGACAGGTGCGTTCATTCCTTACTCCTCGGTTTTTTATTAGTTGATTTCAATCATTTCGAAATCCATCTTGCCGACGCCGCAGTCCGGGCACAGCCAGTCTTCCGGTACGTCTTGCCACAGCGTGCCCGGCGCAATGCCGTCGTCCGGCCAGCCGTCGGCTTCGTTATAGATCAGGCCGCAGACCACACATTGCCACTTTTTCATTCAGGTACTTCCTCAGGATTCAGGCTTATTGCCGGCGCGAACGGTCGATAGGTGGAGCGATGCCGTCCGGCTCAGGGGCGTTTTGTACTGATCGGGCAAGGCAGATGCAAGCCTGTTCGGCGCGACGACGGCCCGGATCAATCAAAATCGCTGGCTGACATGGTAAGCTCGCCGCCTCATTTGCTGCCAATAATGACTCACTGTGCCGCACTCAAAATTCCCCACCGCGACCCCGTTCTGGCTCCCTGAAAGCCAACTGACGCCCCTTCCTGACACGTCTACCCTCGACTGGTTGTTCGACGAAGGCTCTCTGACCCGACGGCTGATCCGTTTGTCGAATGACGGCTTCAGCGTCACGCCACTCTTCGAAGGCTGGCAGCCCCTGCGCGCCGATGAATGCGCCGCACTGGATCTGGCCGAAGGCAGCGAGGGCTGGGTTCGCGAGGTGTATCTGCGCGGCCACGGCGAGGCCTGGGTGTTTGCACGCAGCGTGGCGGCGCGCAGCGCATTGCAGGGCGACGGTTTGCACATGGACGAATTGGGCAGCCGTTCCCTGGGCGAATTGCTGTTTTGCGATCAAGCGTTCCAGCGCCGCGCTATCGAGGTTTGTCATTATCCTCAACAGTGGCTGCCGATGGAGTCCCGGGCACCTGAACTGTGGGGCCGGCGCTCGCGTTTCGACCGTGGCGCCTTGAGCGTGCTGGTGGCCGAAATTTTCTTGCCGACCCTGTGGAACGCTACCCGCGCCCATCCGGAGAATTGCTGATGTACCAGAGCCTGCTCAAGTCCCTGAATCGCTTGAACCCTCGGGCCTGGGATTTCGTTCAGCTGACCCGCATGGACAAGCCGATCGGCATTTATCTGCTGCTGTGGCCGACGCTATGGGCACTGTGGATTGCCGGTAAAGGTTCACCGTCACTGGCCAACATCGTCATTTTCGTCCTCGGTGTGGTGCTGACCCGCGCCGGCGGCTGCGTAATTAATGACTGGGCGGACCGCAAAGTCGACGGCCACGTGAAGCGCACCGAACAGCGGCCATTGGTGAGCGGCAAGATCAGTTCCAAAGAAGCCCTGGTGTTCTTCGCGCTGCTGATGGGCGTGAGCTTTTTGCTGGTGCTGTGCACCAATGCCACGACGGTCTGGCTGTCGTTCGGTGGTTTGGCTCTGGCCTTCACTTACCCGTTCATGAAGCGCTACACCTATTACCCACAAGTGGTGCTGGGCGCGGCGTTCTCTTGGGGCATGCCGATGGCATTCACCGCCGAGACTGGTGAACTGCCAGCGGCCGCCTGGCTGCTGTGGATCGCCAACCTGCTGTGGACGGTGGGCTACGACACCTATTACGCCATGACTGACCGCGACGACGACCTGAAGATAGGCGTGAAATCCACAGCGATTCTGTTTGGCGAAGCGGACCGGGTGATCATTCTGACCCTGCAAGGGCTGGCGCTGGGTTGCCTGCTGCTGGCCGGGTCGAAATTTGAGCTCGGCGGCTGGTTCCACTTGGGATTGCTGGCGGCAGCGGGCTGTTTTGCGTGGGAGTTCTGGCACACCCGCGGCAAGGACCGGATGCGTTGCTTCAAGGCTTTTTTGCACAACCACTGGGCCGGGTTGGCGATTTTTGTCGGGATTGTGCTGGATTACGGGTTGCGTTGAATCAAACCTGCTCCCGGCATGGGGGCAGGTTTGTGGTTTCTGGACTCGCTTACTTCTTCGGTCCGGTATTGGTGATGACGTGCCAGACGTCCTTCATTTTGTCGCCTACCATGTCACCGGGTTTTTTGTCATTCACGAACGTGTAAAGCGGTTTACCGTCGTAGGCATATTGACTCGTGCCGTCATCGCGCTTGATAACGCTCCACTTGCCTTCGGCCTTGGCGCCTGCCGGTGCCATCATTGGCGGCCAGTTCTTGGCACAATCATCGTTACACATTGACTTGCCGCCAGCATCCTTGTCGAACGTGTACACCGTCATACCCTTATGATCGACCATCATCCCGTCTTTCATCATTGCTGGCTCAGCCGCGAAGGCCATCGATGGCAACGCCAGGGCCGCGGTCAGCATCAGAGCCTTGATGGATTGCGAGTATTGCTTCATGGAAACCTTCCTTTTGTGGTTGTCAGGATTCGGAATTAGAGCTTAGTTCAGGATCACAACAATCGCAGGGCGACTAGAATACTGTCACACGACTGCAATAATTCCGTTATCTAATGCGGCGCAAGACAGTTAAATGACAAGAGGATTAAAGGCATGGTTGGCAGGAGCATTCTGATCGTCGACGACGAAGCGCCCATTCGCGAAATGATCGCCGTTGCGTTGGAAATGGCCGGCTATGACTGCCTGGAGGCTGAAAACTCCCAGCAGGCCCACGCCATCATCGTTGACCGCAAGCCGGACCTGATCCTGCTGGACTGGATGCTACCCGGCACCTCCGGTATCGAGTTGGCCCGACGCCTCAAGCGTGATGAGCTGACCGGGGACATCCCGATCATCATGCTCACCGCCAAGGGCGAAGAGGACAACAAGATCCAGGGCCTGGAAGTCGGCGCCGATGACTACATCACTAAGCCTTTTTCCCCACGTGAGCTGGTGGCGCGCCTGAAGGCTGTGCTGCGCCGCGCGGGCCCTACCGATGGCGAGACGCCGATCGAAGTCGGTGGCCTGCTGCTGGACCCGATCAGCCATCGTGTGACCATCGACGGCAAACCCGCTGAGATGGGCCCGACTGAATACCGTCTGCTGCAATTCTTCATGACCCACCAGGAGCGTGCCTACACCCGTGGCCAGTTGCTGGATCAGGTCTGGGGCGGCAACGTGTATGTCGAAGAGCGCACCGTCGACGTGCACATCCGTCGCCTGCGCAAAGCCCTCGGCGACGCCTACGAAAATCTGGTACAAACCGTGCGCGGAACCGGCTACCGGTTTTCCACCAAGGCCTGAGCTGACCGCCAGACTCGCTGACAAGGACGCGTGTTCAATTGAACCAAAACTGGCATGGCACCCTGATTCGCCACATGTTGTTGCTGGTGACCGGCTGTTTGGTGATCGGCCTGATTACCGGCTACTACGGCTGGAGCCTCGCCGCGGGCCTGGGCCTTTACCTGGCCTGGACCCTCAAGCAATTGCTGCGGCTGCACGAATGGCTGCGGCTGCACAAAGCCGACGAAGCCCCCCCCGACGGCTATGGCCTGTGGGGTGAGGTGTTCGACAGCATCTATCACCTGCAACGCCGTGACCAACGTGTGCGCGGACGTCTGCAAGCGGTGATCGACCGGGTTCAGGAATCCACCGCCGCGCTGAAAGACGCCGTCATCATGCTCGACAGCGACGGCAACCTGGAATGGTGGAACCGCGCCGCCGAGACCCTGCTCGGCCTCAAGACACCGCAAGACAGCGGTCAGCCGGTCGCCAACCTGGTACGCCATCCGCGCTTCAAGGAATATTTCGAGCAGAACAGCTACGCCGAACCGCTGGAAATTCCTTCGCCGACCAATGATCGCGTACGCATTCAGCTGTACATCACCCGCTACGGCAACAACGAACACCTGATGCTGGTGCGCGACGTGACGCGCATTCATCAGCTGGAACAGATGCGCAAAGACTTCATCGCCAACGTGTCCCACGAATTGCGCACACCGCTGACGGTGATCTGCGGCTACCTGGAAACCCTGCTCGACAACGTCGAGGAGGTGAACCCGCGCTGGACCCGTGCCTTGCAGCAAATGCAGCAGCAAGGCGGGCGCATGCAGACCTTGCTCAACGACTTGCTGCTGTTGGCCAAACTGGAAGCCACCGATTACCCGTCGGACAACCAGCCGGTGGTCATCGACGGCTTGCTGCAATCGATCACTGGCGATGCCCAGCAGTTGTCCGGCCAGAAAAACCAACGCATCACCCTGGAAGCCGATCCGACGATTCTGCTCAAGGGCAGCGAAGCCGAGTTGCGCAGCGCGTTTTCCAATCTGGTGTTCAACGCGGTGAAATACACCCCGGCCGAAGGCAATATCCGCATTCGCTGGTGGGGCGATGAGCAAGGCGCACATTTGAGCGTGCAGGACTCCGGGATTGGCATCGACAGCAAACACCTGCCGCGCCTGACCGAACGTTTCTACCGCGTCGACTCCAGCCGTAACTCCAACACCGGTGGCACTGGCCTCGGCCTGGCGATCGTCAAACACGTACTGTTACGGCATCGCGCGCGGATGGAAATCAGCAGTGTGCCGGGGCATGGCAGCACCTTTACCTGCCATTTCGCGCCGGCCCAGGTCTCAAAAACCCGGGTCATCAGCACGGCTGACTGATACCGGCCAGCACTCGCCACTAGGCAATCATCAAGTCAGCCGCTACATTGGCTGACTTGTGCCTGCCCTTCAGGCACCGCATCGACCCCCTTTTCGAATACACGGAACCCGCAAAACTCCATCATGGACCCTTCCCCTGGCTTGACCCTCGCGACACTCTTCGCCGATTTCGGCATGATTCTTTTTGCTCTGATCCTGGTTTTGCTCAACGGCTTTTTCGTTGCGGCGGAATTTGCCATGGTCAAATTGCGCTCGACCCGGGTCGAGGCCATCGCTGAGAAAAACGGCTGGCGCGGACACATCCTGCGCACCGTTCACAGTCAGCTCGATGCGTACCTCTCGGCGTGCCAATTGGGCATCACCCTCGCCTCCCTGGGCCTTGGCTGGGTCGGTGAACCGGCGTTCGCGCACATCCTCGAGCCAGTGCTGAGCGCCGTTGGCGTAGAGTCGGCCGAAGTGGTCAAAGGCGTGTCGTTCTTCACGGCGTTCTTCATCATTTCGTACCTGCACATTGTGGTCGGCGAGTTGGCCCCGAAATCCTGGGCCATCCGCAAACCCGAGCTGCTGTCGCTCTGGACCGCGGTGCCGCTGTACCTGTTTTACTGGGCCATGTACCCGGCGATTTACCTGCTCAACGCCAGCGCCAACACGATCCTGCGGATCGCCGGTCAGGGTGAACCCGGCCCGCATCACGAGCATCATTACAGCCGTGAAGAACTGAAACTGATCCTGCACTCCAGCCGTGGCCAGGACCCAAGCGACCAGGGCATGCGTGTTTTGGCTTCCGCCGTGGAAATGGGCGAGCTGGAAGTGGTCGACTGGGCGAACTCCCGTGAAGACCTGGTGACGCTGGAGTTCAACGCGCCGCTCAAGGAAATCCTGGCGATGTTCCGTCGCCACAAGTTCAGCCGTTATCCGGTGTACGACAGCGAAAGCCAGGAGTTCGTCGGCCTGCTGCACATCAAGGATCTGCTGCTCGAATTGGCGGCCCTGGACCACATCCCCGAGTCGTTCAACCTCGCCGAACTAACCCGGCCGCTGGAGCGTGTGTCGCGGCACATGCCGCTGTCTCAGTTGCTGGAGCAGTTCCGCAAGGGCGGCTCGCACTTCGCCCTGGTTGAAGAGGCCGATGGCAACATCATCGGCTACCTGACCATGGAAGACGTACTTGAGGTGCTGGTGGGCGACATTCAGGACGAACACCGCAAGGCTGAGCGCGGCATCCTCGCGTACCAACCGGGCAAGTTGCTGGTACGGGGTGATACGCCGCTGTTCAAGGTCGAACGACTGCTGGGCATCGACTTGGACCACATCGAAGCCGAAACCCTCGCCGGGCTGGTCTACGAAACCCTGAAACGGGTGCCGGAAGAGGAAGAAGTGCTGGAAGTCGAAGGCTTGCGGATCATCATCAAGAAGATGAAAGGGCCGAAGATTATTCTGGCCAAGGTGTTGATGCTCGATTGATCAGGAGCTGGCGGGCTTTTGTGGTGAGGGGATTTATCCCCGTTGGGTCGCGAAGCGACCCCGTCGTATTTAGAGGAATTGGGACGGCTTCGCCGTCCAACGGGGATAAATCCCCTCGCCACAATTAATCTCCATCACCTTCACTGTTTGCCGAGCGCAAAGTTCGGCAGACTCCCCACCGGTTGATTGAACTGATACGGAATCGACACCAGCCCCAACCCCGTATTGCGCTGCACCACGAAGTGCAAGTGTGGCCCGCTGCTGTTGCCGGTATTGCCCGACAGTGCCAGCGCACTCCCCACCGCGACCCGTTGCCCCTCGCGAACGCTGACTGAACCTTGCTTGAGGTGCAGGTACACACCCATGGTTCCGTCATCGTGCAGCACCCGCACGAAATTGCCCGACGGATCGGTGCCGCGTCCGGTCTGAGCATTTTCGGCTTTCACCACCACCCCGCCTCGCGCCGCGATGATCGGCGTGCCTTCGGGCATGGCGATGTCCATGGCGTAGCGGTTCTTGGCGCCGAAGTGGCTGTACTGGCCGTTGGCGCCCTGACTCAAACGAAACGGCCCGCCACGCCAGGGCAGCGGATACCGATAGGCCAAGGCGGCCCCTGAAGGGTCGCCCAGGGAATATTCGAACCTTGGGGTGTACGCCAGCGGCTTTCCGGGTTTCGTCGCCGTGAGCAGCGCCAGACGGATGTTGCTGCGCGCCGGCATCACCCGGCGGATCGGTCGGCTCGGCGCGCCACTGACATTGTTCAGCCCGGCAAAACTCAGCTCGATCTCGACCGGCGCATACAGGTCGTTGCGCACGTACACGTTGTCCACGCCCTTCTGCTTCTTGATCTCGAGGTACACCTGGCGCTCAAGGTGCTCAACCATGCGATCACGAAAAACGAACACCTGGGAGCCTTTGGTGGGGCGGTCGCTGTAGGAGACCACGCCGTTGGCGTCTTTGGACTTGTAGATAGTCATGGCCACAGCCGAGGTGGAGGCCATGAAAAGACCACAGAAAAACAACAGGCGCGCGAGCATTGGCAAGATTCTGTCGAGTAAGGCCTGGGGAGGAGCCTAGCAGCTGCAATGGACCCGGGTAGTCGGCAGATGTTTCAAATGATCGTTCCCACGCTCTGCGTGGGAATGCAGCAAGGGACGCTCTGCGTCCCACCGAAGCGGACGCAGAGCGTCCGGGGAGGCATTCCCACGCAGAGCGTGGGAACGATCAGCGGTACACGTTACGCGCCGGGTACGAAATGCTTCTGCGCAGTACCACGAGCAATCAGGCGGGAGATGTAGTCGAGCTTCTGCGCATCCTGATCCACAAAGCGGAAGGTCAGTTGCAGCCAGTCGCTGTCGGGTTTCGGTTCAAACGCGACGATGGCGTGCAAGTAGCCATTGAGGCGCGCGACTTCAGCGTTGTCGCCCTGCTCCAGATCGAGCACGGCGCTGTCGAGGACTTGTGGCAGCGTGTCGGTGCGTTTCACCACCAGCAGTGCTTCCTTGATGCTCAAGGCTTTGATCACGCATTGCTGAATGCCGCTTGGCAAACGCAACTGGCCTTGGCCACGACCGCTGGCCGGTGCGGAAGCAGCGACCGGTGCCTTGACCGGCGGGCTACTGAGCAAGCCGCGTGAAGGTGCAGCCGCCGGTGCCGGAGCCGCGACCACGGCAGCCTTGCCGCCGGTCAATGCGCTCAGGGAATCGTTGCCGAAGGCCGAGTTCATTTTGGTCGGTGCACCGTTCATCAAGGCGTCGAGCTTACCGACCTTGTTCAGCGCTTGTTTGACCTTGGTCAGCAGTTGTTCGTTGGTGAACGGCTTGCTGACGTAGCCGGAAACGCCGGCCTGAATCGCCTGGACCACGTTCTCTTTGTCGCCACGGCTGGTCACCATCACGAAGGGCATGGTCTTGAGGTTGTCCTGCTCGCGGCACCAGGTCAGCAATTCCAGGCCAGACATTTCCGGCATTTCCCAGTCGCACAGCACCAGGTCAAAAGCTTCCTTGGCCAGCATGGCCTGAGCCTTTTTGCCGTTGATGGCATCTTCTGTCCGGATACCCGGGAAGTAGTTACGCAGGCACTTCTTTACCAGGTCACGAATGAACGCCGCATCGTCCACCACCAACACACTGATCTTGCTCATCCATCACCCCTCGAAAAAATCCCGGCAAGCATACCGTTTTGCTGATGGCACATTGCCAAAAACCTTCAGTCACGCCGGGACTTTTCGTTCGCGGGTGCTGCTTTTGAAGTCGAAAACCACACAAAAAAACGCCCGGCCAAAGGACCGGGCGTTTTTCTTGGGCAGTCTTACTTATCGTCAGCTTTGCCCGGAACATTAGCGGTTTCGGCACTTGTGCCTTCAACTTCTTCCTTCATGCGCTTGAGGCCCAGGTGACGCACGTCGGTGCCGCGCACCAGGTAAATCACCAATTCCGAGATATTGCGCGCATGGTCGCCGATCCGTTCCAGCGAACGCAGCACCCAAATAATGCTCAAGACCCGCGAGATAGAGCGCGGGTCTTCCATCATGTAGGTCGCGAGCTCGCGCAGCGCGGTCTTGTATTCGCGGTCGATGATCTTGTCGTACTGGGCCACCGACAACGCCAGGTCGGCGTCGAAGCGGGCAAACGCGTCCAGTGCGTCACGCACCATGTTGCGCACCTGGTCACCGATGTGGCGAACCTCGACGTAACCACGCGGCGCCTCGCCTTCTTCGCACAACTGAATGGCGCGGCGGGCGATCTTGGTCGCTTCGTCACCGATGCGCTCCAGGTCGATCACCGATTTGGAGATGCTGATGATCAGACGCAAGTCAGATGCAGCCGGCTGACGGCGGGCCAGAATGCGCAGGCATTCTTCGTCGATGTTGCGTTCCATCTGGTTGATCTGGTCGTCGATCTCACGAACCTGCTGGGCCAGGCCGGAGTCGGCCTCGATCAGCGCGGTCACCGCGTCATTAACCTGCTTTTCCACCAAACCGCCCATGGCCAGGAGGTGGCTGCGAACTTCCTCCAGCTCAGCGTTGAACTGCGCGGAGATGTGATGGGTAAGGCCTTCTTTACTAATCATGTTGGCGTCCTTGGAGCGTCCGGTAAGGTGCGGTGGACCGCAGCGTCAGTTCAGTGAGCAACAACAGCTTCCTAGCCGTAACGACCGGTGATGTAGTCCTCGGTCTGCTTCTTAGCCGGATTGGTGAACAGGGTGTCGGTGTCGCCGAATTCCACCAGTTTGCCCATGTACATGAACGCCGTGTAGTCGGAAACCCGCGCGGCCTGTTGCATGTTGTGGGTCACGATGACGATGGTGAACTTCGATTTCAGTTCGTAGATCAGCTCTTCGACTTTCAGCGTGGAGATCGGGTCGAGTGCCGAGCACGGTTCGTCGAGCAGCAGCACTTCTGGCTCCACGGCGATGGTGCGAGCGATCACCAGACGTTGTTGCTGACCACCGGACAGGCCGAGTGCCGATTCATGCAGACGGTCTTTGACTTCGTCCCACAGCGCAGCGCCTTTCAACGCCCACTCGACGGCTTCGTCGAGGATGCGCTTCTTGTTGATGCCTTGAATGCGCAGGCCGTAAACCACGTTTTCGTAGATGGTTTTCGGGAACGGGTTGGGCTTCTGGAACACCATGCCAACACGACGACGCAGCTCGGCCACGTCTTCGCCCTTACGGTAGATGTTGTTGCCGTAGAGGTTGATCGCGCCTTCGACACGGCAGTCATCCACCAGGTCGTTCATGCGGTTGAACGTACGCAGCAGCGTGGACTTACCGCAGCCGGACGGGCCGATGAAGGCGGTCACGCGCTGTTTCGGAATGTTCAAGCTGACGTCGAACAGCGCTTGTTTGTCGCCGTAGAACAGGCTCAGGCCTGGCACTTCGATGGCGACGGTTTCCTGCTCGAGGCTCAAGCTCTGTTTATCGCGGCCCAAGGCCGACATGTTGATGCCGTGGGTATGTGCTTCGTGCTGCATGGGAGGCTCCCTGTGCTAACAAATTCGGTTCGGTTGTCCGCTGGCCTCACAAAATGGGCCAGCGGTGTTGCCGTTCTGTAGGAGCCAGGCTTGCCGGCGAAGGCGTCCTTGAAATCGCCTTCGCCGGCAAGCCTGGCTCCTACAGGGAGCGGCGGTATTAGCTATCCAGCGCTTTGTACTTCTCGCGCAGGTGGTTACGGATATAGACGGCCGACAAGTTGAGCGTGGCGATCACCAGCACCAGCAGCAGCGCCGTGGCGTACACCAACGGCCGCGCAGCTTCGACGTTCGGGCTCTGGAAGCCGACGTCATAAATGTGGAAGCCCAAGTGCATGATCTTCTGGTCAAGGTGAAGGTACGGGTAGTTACCGTCCAGTGGCAGCGACGGTGCCAGTTTCACCACACCCACTAGCATCAGCGGCGCCACTTCACCGGCGGCGCGAGCCACGGCGAGGATCATGCCGGTCATCATCGCCGGGCTGGCCATTGGCAGCACGATCTTCCACAAGGTTTCAGCCTTGGTCGCGCCGAGGGCCAACGAGCCTTCACGCACGGTGCGAGGAATCCGCGCCAGGCCTTCTTCGGTGGCCACGATCACCACCGGCACCGCCAGCAGCGCCAGGGTCAGGGAGGCCCAGAGCAGGCCCGGCGTACCGAAGGTCGGTGCCGGCAGTGCTTCAGGGAAGAACAGCCGGTCGACCGAGCCGCCGAGTACGTAGACGAAGAAGCCCAGACCGAACACGCCGTAGACGATAGCCGGAACGCCCGCCAGGTTGTTCACCGCGATGCGGATCAGACGAGTCATGGTGTTCTGTTTCGCATACTCACGCAGGTAGACCGCTGCCAGCACGCCGAACGGCGTCACGACCATCGCCATGATCAGGGTCATCATCACAGTGCCGAAAATCGCCGGGAAGATCCCGCCTTCGGTGTTCGCTTCACGCGGGTCGTCGCTGAGGAATTCCCACATCTTGCTGAAGTAGAAACCGATCTTGGTGAAGGTGCCCATCGCGTTCGGCTGGTAGGCATGAACCACTTTGCCGATGTCGATGACGACTTCTTTGCCGTTGGCATCGCGGGCCGTCAGGCTGTCGCGGTTGAACTGGGCGTGCAGATCGGCAAGACGTGCTTCGATGTCCTGATAACGTGCGTTCAGCTCGGCGCGCTCGGATTCCATGTCCGCTTGTGCGGCGGCGTCGAGGGTGCCGGCCAGTTCCAGCTTGCGACCGTGCAGGCGGATGCGTTCGAGGCCGGCGTTGATCGCGCCGATGTCTACTTTTTCAAGGGTCTTGAGCTGTGCGGCGAGCTCGTTGACGCGGTCAACACGAGCCTGCAACTCAGGCCACGCGGCTTCGCCTTCAGCAATAACCTTGCCTTCCTGTTTGACGTTGACCAGGTAGCCGTAGAAATTGCCCCACTCGCGGCGCTCGATGGCCATCAGCTCCGGCGGCGTCTTCTGGTTGGTCAGCCACTCGCCGACGATCCAGGTGAAGTCGTTGCCGTTCAAGTCACGGTTGCCGACCTTGATCAGCTCGCGGGTCATGAACTCCGGGCCCTGATCGGGCACTGGCAGGCCAGCGCTTTTCAGGCGCTCGCGCGGCACTTCTTCTTTCTGCACGATCTCGCCGATGACCAGGTGATTGGCCTGGCCCGGCACGTCGTAGCTGGCGTGAATCAAGTCCGCCGGCCAAAAATGACCCAGACCGCGCACGGCAATCACCGCGAGCAGGCCAATCGTCATGATGACCGCGATGGACACCGCGCCACCGCTGATCCAGACGCCTGGGGCGCCGCTCTTGAACCATCCGTTCAGGGAGTTCTGTTTCACAGACTTCTACCTTTCTTAAAGCGACGAGTATTTCTTGCGCAGACGCTGACGAATCAGTTCCGCGAGGGTGTTCATGACGAAGGTGAACAACAGCAGCACCAGCGCCGAGAGGAATAGCACGCGGTAGTGGCTGCCGCCGACTTCCGATTCGGGCATTTCCACCGCGACGTTGGCGGCCAGCGTTCGCAGACCTTCGAACAGGTTCATTTCCATGACCGGGGTGTTACCGGTGGCCATCAGCACGATCATGGTTTCACCGACCGCACGGCCCATGCCGATCATCAGTGCCGAGAAGATGCCCGGGCTGGCGGTGAGGATCACCACCCGCGTCATCGTCTGCCACGGCGTGGCACCGAGGGCCAGGGAGCCGAGAGTCAATCCGCGAGGCACGCTGAACACGGCGTCTTCGGCGATGGAGTAGATGTTCGGGATCACCGCGAAGCCCATGGCCAGACCGACCACCAGAGCGTTGCGCTGGTCGTAGGTGATGCCCAGGTCGTGGGAGATCCACATGCGCATGTCGCCGCCGAAGAACCAGGTTTCCATGTACGGGCTCATGTACAGCGACAGCCAGCCCACGAACAGGATCACCGGAATCAGAATCGCGCTTTCCCAGCCGTCCGGCACTTTCAGGCGGATGGACTCAGGCAGGCGGCTGAAGACGAAACCGGCCACCAGAATGCCGATCGGCAGAAGCATCAGCAGGCTGAAGATGCCCGGCAAATGCCCTTCCACATACGGAGCGAGGAACAGGCCGGCGAAGAAACCGAGGATCACCGTCGGCATCGCTTCCATCAATTCGATCACCGGTTTGACCTTGCGGCGCATGCCCGGGGCCATGAAGTACGCGGTGTAAATCGCAGCGGCGACGGCCAGTGGTGCGGCCAGCAGCATGGCGTAGAACGCGGCCTTCAGGGTGCCGAAGGTCAGTGGCGACAGGCTCAGCTTCGGTTCGAAGTCGGTGTTGGCGGCGGTCGATTGCCAGACGTATTTAGGCTCGTCGTAGTTCTCGTACCAGACCTTGCTCCACAACGCGCTCCAGGAAACCTCCGGGTGCGGGTTGTCGAGAAGCAGCGGTTGCAGCTTGCCGCCCTGCTCCACAATGATGCGGTTGGCCCGTGGCGACAGACCGAAAAGGCCTTGGCCATCGACCACCTGATCCACCAGCAAGGTGCGGTGAGCGGTGCTGTGGAACACGCCGAGCTTGCCCGCAGCGTCAAGAGCAACAAAGCCTTTGCGACGTTCTTCGGCGGTGATTTCAATGATTGGCGTAGTGCCCATCTGGAAGGTGCGGATCTGCTTCAGACGCTGCTCGCCATCCGGGTCGCGGGCCATGAACCACTGGGCCAGACCGCCCTTCGAATCACCCAGGATCAGCGAGATACCGCCGACCAATTGAGTACTGGCGGTAATCTCGGCATCGCCATTTTCGAGCAGCTTGTAACGACCGTTGAGGCTCTTGTCACGCAGGCTGAATACGTCGGCCTGGGCGCGACCGTTAATCACGTACAGCCATTGCTGGCGCGGGTCGACGAAGATGTTCTTCACCGGCTCGGTCATCTGCGGCAGATCGATGCGCTTCTGCTCGTTGGTGATTTCGCCGGTCATCATGTTTTCTTCGCTGGTCAGCGATAGAACATTGAGTTGCGCACCGGTCGAGCCGACAAGCATCAGCGTGGTGTCGGTGGCGTTGAGGCTGACATGCTCCAGCGCACCGCCCGCCTCGTTCAGCGCTATCGGGGTTTCGCCGTACGGGTACTCGATGGCTGGCGTGATCGTCTTCTTGCCATCCGGGTAGCTGACTTTATAGGTGTGACGGAACACCAAGGCCTGGCCGTTGGAGAAACCCATCGCTACCAGCGGATGACCGGGCTGGTCTTCACCGATGGACGTGACGCTGGCACCCGCCGGAACCGGCAGATCGACGCGCTTGAGTTCGGCGCCACTGTCGATGTCGAAGAACAGCGCCTGCCCTTTGTCGGAAACCCGCATGACGACCTGGTTCTGTTCTTCCAGGGAGATCATCAACGGCTTGCCGGCGTCTTGCATCCAGGCCGGCGTGATGGCGTCCTTGGTCGTCAGGTCGGCACCCTGGAACAGAGGGAAGACGATGTAGGCGAGGAAGAAGAAGATCAGCGTGATCGCGCCGAGAACGGCAAGGCCGCCCACGAGGACGTACCAGCGGGTCAGGCGATCTTTGAGCGCGCGGATGCGGCGCTTGCGTTGCAGCTCAGGCGTATTGAAATCAATTCGCTTGGGAGGATTAGTAGTCATGGTGGAATTGGCCAGATCATTCATGCGCACACCCTAGCGGTCCTATATGACAGAAAGATGACAATGCAGTGACGCAACAAATCCGCCGCCAGTGGGAACTGGCAGTGGATCAAAAATTTGGGGGTGTAGGAGCGGGCGTACCCGCTCCCACTGGAGCCCGGAAATCATCCCGGACTCAAGGTTTTACTTCTTTACGACGTTGCCGCCTTCTTGCAGACCCAGGTCAGCCAGTGCTTTTGCAGCAACCTTGGCCGGCAGTGGGATGTAGCCGTCTTTCACTACAACTTCCTGACCCTGTTTGGACAGAATCAGCTTCACGAACTCGGCTTCCAGCGGGGCCAGAGGCTTGTTCGGGGCTTTGTTGACGTAAACGTAGAGGAAACGCGACAGCGGGTACTTGCCGTTCAGGGCGTTTTCTTCGGTGTCTTCGACGAACTCGGTGCTGCCTTTCTTGGCCAAAGCTACCGTCTTCACGCTAGCGGTTTTGTAGCCGATGCCCGAGTAACCAACGCCGTTCAGCGAGGAGCTGATCGACTGCACGACCGAAGCCGAACCTGGTTGTTCGTTGACGTTTGGCTTGTAGTCGCCTTTGCACAAGGCTTCTTCTTTGAAGTAGCCATAGGTGCCCGATACCGAGTTACGACCGAACAGTTGAACCGGCTTGTTCGCCAGGTCGCCGGTCACACCCAGGTCACCCCAGGTTTTCACGTCGGTTTTAGCGCCGCACAGACGAGTGGACGAGAAGATCGCGTCGACTTGTTCCATGGTCATGTGCTGGATCGGGTTGTCTTTGTGCACGAACACAGCCAGGGCATCCACGGCAACCGGAATAGCGGTTGGCTTGTAGCCATATTTAGTTTCGAAGGCCTGCAGCTCGTTGTCCTTCATCTTGCGGCTCATCGGACCCAGGTTAGCGGTGCCTTCAGTCAGCGCAGGTGGCGCGGTCGAGGAACCGGCGGCCTGAATCTGGATATTTACGTTCGGGTATTCTTTTTTGTAGTTCTCAGCCCACAGGGTCATGAGGTTGGCCAGGGTATCGGAGCCGACGCTGGACAGGTTGCCCGACACACCAGTGGTTTTGGTGTAGCTCGGGATAGCAGGGTCAACAGCGGCAACCGCGTTGGCAGTCGCAACGCCAGCAGCGACAAAAGTCATTGCCGCCATCAAACGCTTCAGTTTCATGCCTTACTCCTAGCAGATAGGTGTGTTAAGTCGGGGCCAAGTATCAGCAGGCCGTGTGAACACTCTATGGCTGAAATATGACAATTAGATGAAAGGCCAGCATTCGATGTTTTGAAGGGATACCGCGTCATCGTTCTTCGCGGGCAAGCCTCGCTCCTACAGGAAATACGCCATGTTGGAATTAATGCATATCCTGTAGGAGCGAGGCTTGCCCGCGAAGGCGTCAGTCGGCTTAGCGGCCCTTCTTCCAGAGGTAAGCGCCTACCAGAATCCCGACCCCACAAATGATCGCCACATAGTAGGCAGGCCCCATCGGGCTTTCCTTGAGCAGCAAAGTGACGACCATCGGGGTCAGGCCGCCGAAGATGGCGTAAGCCATGTTGTAGGAGAACGACAACCCGCTAAAGCGCACCACCGCCGGAAAGGCTTTTACCATCACGTACGGCACTGCACCGATGGTGCCGACCAGGAAGCCTGTCAACGCGTACATCGGGTACAGCCAGTCCGGGTGATTGAACAGGCTGTGATAGAAAGTCCACGAGCTGAACAACAGCGCAGCACTGCCAAACACGAACACTCGACCAGCACCGAATCGATCAGCCAAAGCACCGGACGCCACGCAGCCAAAGCTCAGGAACACAATCGCCAGGCTGTTAGCCTGCAACGCCGTGGTCGGCGAGAAGTGGTAAACGGTCTGCAGCACGGTCGGGGTCATCAGAATGACCACGATGATGCCGGCGGACAGCAGCCAGGTCAGCAGCATGGAAATCAGGATCGCACCGCGATGGTCGCGCAACACAGCGCGCAGCGGCACTTCTTCGGCCAGGGCTTTGCGCAGTTGCAGCTCGGCGAATACCGGGGTCTCGTGCAACCAGCGGCGCAGGTAGACCGAGAACAGCCCGAACACGCCGCCCAGCAGGAATGGGATCCGCCAGGCGTAATCGGACACTTCCAGCGGGGTGTAAATGCTGTTGATCGCGGTGGCGACCAATGAACCCAGGAGGATGCCAGCCGTCAGACCGCTCGTCAGAGTGCCGCAGGCATAACCGATATGACGCGCCGGGACGTGTTCGGAAACGAATACCCACGCGCCCGGCACTTCCCCCCCAATTGCCGCGCCTTGAATCACCCGCATCAGCAGCAACAGGATCGGCGCCCACATGCCGATCTGCGCATAGGTCGGCAGCAAGCCCATGATCAGGGTCGGTACCGCCATCATGAAAATGCTCAGGGTGAACATCTTCTTGCGGCCCAGCAGATCGCCGAAGTGCGCCATGACAATGCCGCCCAGCGGACGAGCAAGGTAGCCGGCGGCGAAGATGCCGAACGTCTGCATCAGGCGCAGCCACTCGGGCATGTCCGCCGGGAAGAACAGTTTGCCCACCACTGTGGCGAAGAACACAAAGATGATGAAGTCGTAAAACTCCAGCGCGCCACCCAAGGCAGACAGCGATAAAGTCTTGTAGTCGCTACGGGTTAACGGTCGTGCAGGCTGGGTCGGCTGCGCGATGCTAGAGGGCGCTGTGGTCATGGCAAGGGCTTCTCTTATAGTCGGATCTGCAACCCCAACAACGCTGGCGGGGGCTTGGGCAGGTCCGGCACGATAGCAAATTGTTCGAAAAAGCACATAGAGGTGCATATTTGACGGTCAAAATGAGAACCGGACGGTCGTCTCGGAGTCTACCGACCGATATACTCGCTGCGTTGCAGCATTTGTAAGGGGTTGCTGTGCGAAAACGCGCTGGCTGTCAGGCAAGGTAATTGCTTGGTTCAGTCGCTTTCGCAGAGTTTCCCTTTAGGCGCCTTACGAAAAACGTGACGGACGTAGTATGTTCGGGCTGAATCGTTTTTCCTTGAGACGGCTATTCACGTGAAGTACTTATGAAGAGTCACGGGTCAGAGGCACCCCCGGCATGATAGAGCTCGAACAAGAAGATCCAATTCCGCAAGGCGACCTGGCCCTGCAAATCACCGCGCTTCCGCGTGAAACCAACGGATTCGGCGATATCTTCGGCGGCTGGCTGGTCGCACAGATGGATCTGGCCGGCACCGCAATGGCCAGCAAAGTCGCTGGCGGACGCGTGGCGACCGTTGCAATTGATCGCATGGCGTTCCTGGTTCCGGTAGCGGTGGGCGCTCAGCTCTCCTTCTATACCCAGGCGCTGGAAATCGGCCGCAGCTCGATTCAGATGATGGTCGAAGTCTGGAGCGACGATCCGCTGTCCAGCGAGTGGCGTAAAGTGACTGAAGCCGTGTTTGTGTTTGTCGCAATCGATGGCAGCGGCCGTACCCGTTCGGTTCCTCCGCGCGCGCGTTAAACACCGCAACGTTTCTGCGGTCCATTGCAGTCATTGTTCCTGATCGAGAGTTGCCCCATGAGCACGCCCAACGTTGAAGCCGTGAAACTGGATGAACTGAACTGTTGGCGCATCCGCCACGGTCAGGCCGAATTGCTGGTTGCCCAGCAAGGCGCGCACATCCTCAGTTATCAATTGGCCGGCCAACCGCCGCTGATCTGGCTGAACGACGAGGCTGTGTTCAAGACCGGCAAGAGCATCCGTGCCGGCGTTCCGGTGTGCTGGCCGTGGTTTGGCAATTTCCCGCGCAACCCGCAAAGCGTCCAGGCGATGCGCGTGAGCAACGAACCGCCAACCGCCCACGGTTTTGTCCGGGCGATGGATTGGGAACTGGGCGGTATCGAAGCCGAGGGCGAGAGCCTGAACGTGCAATTCATCCTGCCCTACCCTGAAGGCGGCTTCCCTGGCTGGCAACATCAGGTGGATCTGAAGCTGAGCATTCGTCTGGATGAGCAACTGCACATCAGCCTGACCAGCCACAATCGCGGCACTGACAAAGTCACCATCAGCCAGGCGCTGCACAGCTATTTCGCGGTCAGTGATGTGCGTAATGTGCAGGTCGAAGGGCTGGATGGCTTGAGTTACATCGAGACGCTGGATGACTGGAAAACCAAGGCTCAGACCGGTGAGCTGCGTTTTACCGGCGAGACTGATCGCATCTACCTCAATACCCCGGCGAAGCTGAGCATTGTCGACCCGGCGTGGGAACGACGCATCGAGCTGACCAGCAGTGGTTCGCGCACGGCGGTGATCTGGAACCCGTGGATCGAACGCGCGGCGGCGTTCAGCGACATGGCAGACGATGGCTGGCAGAAGATGCTATGCATCGAGACGGCGAATGTGATGGATGACGTGGTGACACTGGCGCCGGGGGCGAGCCATACACTGGGCGTGAGCATCGGCAGCAAACCGCTGTAACACCGCAAAACCAATGTGAGAGCGAGCCAGCTCGAGGGTGTCCCTGATTTTGTGTAAACGGGATTTCTATTAAACCGTTAACAGCCGATCTTCAAACTGGATACTGAAGCGATTCAAAGCCGCTTTCCAGTCCCGGATCGGCATTGTCCACTTTTTGCTGATGTTGTTCAGCGCCAGATAAAACAGCTTCATCACCGCCTCGTCGGTCGGAAATGACGCACGCGTTTTGATCACTTTACGCAGACTCATGTTGATCGATTCGATGGCATTGGTGGTGTAGATCACCTTGCGAATTTCGGCTGGATAGTCAAAAAACGGAATCACCCGAGCCCAGTTTCGTCGCCATGACAGGCTGATCGATTGGTACTCGGCGTCCCATTTGGCTTCAAATTCGCAGAGCCGTTGCTCAGCCAGCTCGGCGGTGGCCGAGGTGTAAATCAGCTTGAGGTCAGCCGCGACTTCCTTCTGCCGTTTCCACGATACGAAGTTCAAACTGTTGCGCACCATGTGCACGATGCACAGCTGAACGACGGCTTTTGGGTAAACCGTTTCAATCGCCTCAGGGAAGCCTTTGAGGCCGTCCACGCAGGCGATGAAGATGTCCTGCACGCCCCGATTCTTGAGTTCGGTCACCACTTGCAGCCAGAATTTTGCGCCTTCGGTTTGAGCGATCCACAAGCCCAGCACCTCTTTGTGACCCGCCATGTTGACGCCGATGGCCAGATAAACCGCCTTGTTGCGCACGGCGCCGGCATCGCGCACTTTGACGTGAATGCAGTCCAGATAGAGGATCGGGTACAGCGCGTCCAGCGGCCGCGCCTGCCAGAGTTTGACCTCATCACTCACCGCGTCGGTAATCGCCGAGATCAGGCTGGGAGAGACCTCGGTGCCGTACATTTCCTGCAAGTGCGCCTGAATTTCTCTGACACTCAAACCGCGAGCGTACAGCGAGATGACTTTGTCATCGAAGCCCGTCCAGCGGGTTTGATGCTTGGCCACCAACTGCGGCTCGAAGGACGCCTGCCGGTCGCGAGGGATGTCGAGCGGCAGTTCGCCGAAGTCGCCCTTCAGGGTTTTACCGCTGTGACCGTTGCGCGCATTGGCGGCGGTGTTGGTGATCGTCGCGCTTTTGTCGTGCCCCAGGTGTTCGGTCATCTCGGCTTCAAGGGCCCGCTCGACCAGCATCTTGGTGAGCTGTTTGAGCAGGCCGTTTTCGCCGATGAGATCTTCGGGCTTTTTGTAATTGGCCAACAGACTGTCGGCCAGTTTAACCAGCTCAGGATCAGGCTTGACTCGTTTGGCTCGCTTGGGTTTTGACTCGGTCATTGGATTTCCTTGGGGTAGGCAGTCTCCTGCCAAATGACCGTTTACACAAAACTAATTACACCCTCGCCTGCTCGCGATGAGGCCATAACATCCAACATCAATGTTGACTGTTAAACCGCCATCGCGAGCAGGCTCGCTCCCACATTTGATCTCCTACAAATCCGACTCTTTGACTACCCGCACCTTCGCCGCATCCAGCGCATACGCCGCATCTGCCAAATCATTGTTGACCTTCTCGATCTTCAGCGTGCCGATCACCCACAGCGGCGTGTAGATATCATCCAGCTTCAAACCTTTCGGATAACGCACCAGCACCAACTGATTCGGCGGCGGTGGCGGCACGTGGATGCAGGCGCCCGGGTACGGTACGAGGAAGAACAGTGTGCTGCGGCCCTTGGCGTCGGACTCCAGCGGCACCGGATAACCACCGATGCGGATGTTCTTGTCGTTCATCGACGGCACGGTTTTGGTCGAATACATCACCGCCGGCAAGCCCTTGCTCTGCTTCATGCCACCCTTTTCGGTAAAGGTGCCAGTGGCTTCGGGGGAGTTGTGGTCGATTTCGGGCATGGCCTCGAGGGCCTTCTGGTCCGACTTGGGCATCAGTTCGAGCCAGTCGGTTTCCGGCAGTTCGCCGGCATGGGCCAAACCACTGCCCAAAAGGAGGAGAGTCAAAAAAAGACGGCGCATGGAGTTGCTCGGTAAGGAAAGGACTGTATAACGCCGAGCATTCTAGCCCTCCCCGCGTGCGCCGCAGAGAGGACTTTGTCGCTTGAATCAGTTCTTTCTGATCAAGCCGTAGATCACCAGCAACACCACCGCGCCGACCAGCGCACCGATGAAGCCTGCACCTTCGCCCGCGCGATAGATGCCCAGAGCCTGACCGCCGTAAGTGGCCGCCAGCGAACCGCCGATACCGAGCAGGATGGTCATGATCCAGCCCATGCTGTCATCGCCCGGTTTCAGGAACCGAGCCAGCAGGCCGACGATCAAGCCGATAAAGATGGTTCCGATAATTCCCATGGCATTTCCCTCTGAATGGTTTTGTGTGTCCTGTCTCACCAATACGTTCCTCTTTTGGCGAGTGGCTGTTGTCGTCAGGCAAGGCGCCGCGACGAGTCATAGCCTGCTATGGCGAGGAGCGGCAACGCAGCATGACGGCAACAGACGCCGTCAAAAAGGAACAGTATTGGTGAGACAGGATACCTAGCCCCAAGCCTAGTCAGACTTTGGCATCCTGCCATGAGAGAACGGCGAGCCTTAATGGTTCCGCCGCTGCCACATGAAACTATTTATTCGGCGATGAGCGCTTCGACCTTGAGGATCTGCTGCTCCAGCGTGGCCTTGTCAGCACAGCGCAGGTTGGCGTGACCGACCTTGCGGCCGACCTTGAACGCCTTGCCATAGTGGTGCAAATGGCAATCGGCGATGGCCAGGACTTTGTCGGTCTCCGGCACTTTACCGATGAAGTTGAGCATTGCGCTCTCGCCGACCTTGGCCGTCGAGCCCAGCGGCAGGCCCGCAACGGCCCGCAGGTGGTTTTCGAACTGGCTGCATTCGGCGCCTTCGGTGGTCCAGTGCCCGGAGTTGTGCACACGCGGGGCGATTTCGTTGGCCTTGAGGCCACCGTCGACTTCGAAGAACTCAAACGCCATCACGCCGACGTATTTCAGCTGTTTAAGTACGCGGCTGGCGTAGTCTTCGGCCAGTGCTTGCAGCGGGTGATCGGTGCTGGCCACGGACAGCTTGAGGATGCCGCTGTCGTGGGTGTTGTGAACCAGCGGATAGAACTTTGTTTCGCCATCGCGAGCGCGCACGGCGATCAACGAAACTTCACCGGTGAACGGCACGAAACCTTCCAGCAGGCAGGCCACGCTGCCCAGTTCGGCGAAGGTGCCGACCACATCTTCCGGTTTGCGCAGGACTTTCTGGCCCTTGCCGTCGTAACCCAAAGTGCGGGTTTTCAGCACGGCTGGCAGACCGATAGAAGCGACGGCGGCATCCAGATCGGCTTGCGATTGAATGTCGGCGAACGCCGGGGTGGGAATCCCCAGGTCCTTGAACATGCTCTTCTCGAACCAGCGATCACGGGCGATGCGCAGGGCTTCGGCGCTTGGGTAGACCGGGACGAATTGCGACAGGAACGCCACGGTTTCAGCCGGGACGCTTTCGAACTCGAAGGTCACCAGATCGACTTCATCGGCCAACTGACGCAGGTGATCCTGATCGCCGTAATCGGCCCGCAGGTGTTCGCCCAGTGCGGCTGCGCAAGCATCCGGCGCCGGGTCCAGGAAAGCGAAGTTCATGCCCAGCGGAGTGCCCGCCAGCGCCAACATGCGACCCAACTGGCCGCCACCGATTACACCGATCTTCATCGTCAACAACCTCAGGCGATGCGTGGGTCTGGATTTTCCAGGACGCTGTCTGTCTGCTCAGCGCGGAATTTTTTCAGCACCGCGTGGAACTGCGGGTGCTTGGCGCCGAGGATGCTCGCCGAGAGCAGCGCTGCGTTGATCGCGCCGGCCTTGCCGATGGCCAGGGTGGCAACCGGGATGCCTGCTGGCATCTGCACGATTGAGAGCAGCGAATCGACGCCAGACAGCATCGACGACTGCACCGGAACGCCCAGCACCGGCAGGTGGGTCTTGGCCGCACACATGCCAGGCAGGTGGGCCGCGCCACCGGCACCGGCGATGATCACCTCGATGCCACGCGCCTCGGCCTCTTCGGCGTACTGGAACAGCAGGTCCGGGGTGCGGTGGGCAGAGACCACTTTCACCTCGTAAGGAATGCCGAGCTTTTCCAGCATATCGGCGGTGTGGCTAAGGGTGGACCAATCGGACTTGGAGCCCATGATCACGCCAACCAGTGCACTCATCGTCGTGCCTCTTCTCTCTGGGCGCCCGCAGGCGCGTCAAAAAACAACAAGCCACGCAAATGCGTGGCTTGATTGTACGAATTATGGCCAGTCGAACCGGCCGAAGGCCGCGCAGTATACCTCAATGAAGCAGATAAACAGCCCCCGAAACGACCATCTGTCATACGGCGCAAAGTCCCGGTTTTATTGACTCGCAGGTCAGGCAAAAACATCTTAAATCGACCTAACCTGTAGGAGCCAGGCTTGCCGGCGAAGGCGATCTTACGGACGCCTTCGCCGGCAAGCCTGGCTCCTACAAAACCTTATTGCCCGGTTGTGCCCTGGGCTGCGCCGCCTTCAAGCTTGCGCCACAACAACCGCACATTCGCCTTGCGCACCAACGCGCAGCGATACAGGCGAATCTCCAGCGGCACATGCCATTGCGGGCCGCCGCAGACCACCAGTTCACCGCGCGCCAGTTCGGCGCGAACGCTGAGTTGCGGCACCCAGGCAATTCCCAATCCCTCCAGCGCCATGCTTTTCAGGCTGTCGGCCATGGCGGTCTCATAGATGGTGGTGAATCGCAGCGCACGCTGGCGCAGCAACATGTTCACCGAACGTCCGAGAAACGCACCGGCGCTGTAGGCGAGCAGCGGCACACTGCCTTCGCCCTCCAGGTCGAACAACGGCTTGCCGTCGGCATCCGCCGCGCACACCGGCAGCATCTCGGTGTGGCCGAGGTGCAGCGACGGGAAGATTTCCGGGTCCATCTGCAATGCCGCGTCCGGGTCATAGAAGGCCAGCATCAAGTCGCAACCACCTTCACGCAGCGCATGCACCGCGTCGCCGACGTTAGTTGCCACCAACCGCGTGGCAATGTTCAGGCCTTCATTACGCAATTGCGCGATCCACCGTGGAAAGAAACCCAATGCCAACGAGTGAGCGGCAGCAACCTGCATCACCTCGCCCTGTCCGCCCTCCAGGTGATGAAGGTGGCGCAGCACTTCGCCGAGCTGTTCGACCACGGTTCGCGCGGTCACCAGGAACAGCTGCCCCGCCGCCGTCAACTCGATCGGCGTGCGCGAGCGATTGACCAGCTGCAGCCCCAGCGCCGCTTCCAGGCTGCGGATTCGGCGGCTGAACGCTGGCTGCGTTACGAACCGTCGTTCGGCAGCCTGGGAGAAGCTTCGGGTGGCGGCCAAGGCGCTAAAGTCCTCGAGCCATTTACTTTCCAGATTCATCACGTCCTCCCGGACACGCACCAATTTAGGTCACACGCTCGCCGCACACGCGGCGTCACATGGGCATTATGCCGAATGTGCATAGGCCAGTGTTTAACAGCATTGGCCGAAAATTCTGCACAAGCCTAGCATTTGCAGTGTTCCGGCACAGACCGGGTCCATATCGAGATGATTTCTATCATGTCCTCCGCTGCATCTTTCCGCATAGAAAAAGACCTGCTTGGCGTACTCGAAGTACCTGCGCAAGCGTATTACGGCATCCAGACCCTGCGAGCGGTGAACAACTTCCGTCTCTCCGGCGTTCCGATTTCGCATTACCCGAAGCTGGTTGTCGGTCTGGCGATGGTCAAGCAGGCCGCCGCTGACGCCAACCGCGAGCTGGGTCACCTGAGCGAAGCCAAGCACGCTGCCATCAGCGAAGCCTGTGCACGTTTGATCCGCGGCGATTTCCACGAAGAGTTCGTGGTGGACATGATTCAAGGCGGCGCTGGCACTTCGACCAACATGAATGCCAACGAAGTCATCGCCAACATCGCACTGGAGGCCATGGGTCATCAGAAAGGCGAATACCAATACCTGCACCCGAACAACGACGTGAACATGGCGCAGTCGACCAACGACGCCTACCCGACCGCGATCCGTCTGGGTCTGCTGCTGGGTCACGATGCGTTGCTGGCCAGTCTCGACAGCCTGATCCAGTCGTTCGCGGCCAAAGGTGTAGAGTTCAGCCACGTATTGAAGATGGGTCGTACCCAGCTGCAAGACGCCGTGCCGATGACCCTGGGTCAAGAATTCCGCGCCTTCGCCACCACGCTGGGCGAAGACCTGGCGCGTCTGAAGACACTGGCTCCTGAGCTGCTGACCGAAGTGAACCTGGGCGGCACCGCGATTGGCACCGGCATCAACGCCGACCCACGCTACCAACTCCTGGCCGTTCAGCGTCTGGCACTGATCAGCGGTCAACCGCTGGTTCCGGCGGCTGACCTGATCGAAGCCACCTCTGACATGGGCGCCTTCGTGCTGTTCTCCGGCATGCTCAAGCGCACCGCGGTCAAGCTGTCGAAGATCTGCAACGACCTGCGCCTGCTGTCCAGCGGCCCACGCACAGGCATCAACGAAATCAACCTGCCGGCGCGTCAGCCAGGCAGCTCGATCATGCCCGGCAAGGTCAACCCGGTTATCCCGGAAGCCGTGAACCAGGTAGCGTTCCAGATCATCGGCAACGACCTGGCCCTGACCATCGCGGCCGAAGGCGGCCAGTTGCAATTGAACGTGATGGAGCCGCTGATCGCGTTCAAGATCTTCGACTCGATCCGCTTGCTGCAACGCGCCATGGACATGCTGCGCGAGCACTGCATCGTCGGCATCACCGCCAACGAAGAGCGTTGCCGCGAACTGGTCGAACACTCGATTGGCCTGGTCACCGCGCTGAACCCGTACATCGGCTACGAAAACGCCACTCGCATCGCCCGTATCGCGCTGGAAAGCGGCCGCGGCGTGCTGGAACTGGTGCGTGAAGAAGGCTTGCTCGACGACGAAATGCTCGCCGACATTCTGCGCCCGGAAAACATGATTGCTCCGCGTCTGGTGCCTCTGAAGGCTTAACCGAACGCAACGCCGGCGCTTGCTCTTTTAACGAAGAGCACGAAGCGCCACGCTCACCAGGTCGAGGGACTAGACACCTCTCACCTTTTGAGGGCTTGGGGATTTATTCCCCAAGCCCTTTTTTTTAACTCATTGGCAGGAAAAAGACTTCTGTGGAAATGGGGCTCTCGCCCTCCCACACGAGCCTGACTTCAAAAAAGTCAGGTGTTTCAAAGGCTTCGTTTCGTCGCTTGCACCACAACCGTGCAGACGGATGGCACGCTCATAGGTATAGTGCCGCCCCTCTTCGCGTGAGCGGTCGTCGGTAACGAGGCCCAAACCCATGCGAAACCCGAACTAATAACAAACCTGCGATATGGGCCCGGGACGAACACTCGCCTCACTGTTGTGCCACGCGCACGTCGGTGTAACGCGATGTTTCTACCTGCCCAGCATTTGCCTACACAAAAAACAGCGAGGAATAATCCATGCTCGAAGTCATTAACGACTTCCTCTCAGGGAAAGTACTGATCGTGCTCATTGTCGGGCTCGGTAGCTACTTCACGATCCGCTCGCGTTTCGTACAATTGCGCCACTTCTTCCACATGTTCGCGGTGTTCCGCGACAGCCTGAAAAGCAGTGCCGGGCAACTCAGTTCGTTCCAGGCCTTGATGCTCAGCCTCGCCGGCCGTGTCGGCGCGGGTAACATCGCCGGTGTCGGCATCGCCGTGACCCTGGGTGGCCCAGGGGCGGTGTTCTGGATGTGGGTGACCGCGCTGGTCGGCATGTCCAGCAGCTTCTTCGAATGCTCCCTCGGCCAGCTCTACAAACGTACGGATGCCGACGGCACCTACCGTGGCGGCCCGTCCTACTACATCCAGCACGGTCTGCAGAAGCGCTGGTTGGGCATGATCATGGCATTCCTGCTGCTGATCACCTTCGGCTTCGCCTTTAACGGTCTGCAATCCCACGCCGTGACCCATTCGCTGAAAAACGCTTTCGACCTCGACCCTACTTACACCGGGCTGGCGTTGGCGGTGTTGCTGGGTCTGGTGTTCATCGGCGGGATCAAGCGGATCGCCAAGGTCGCTGACCTGTTAGTGCCGGTCAAAACCCTGGTGTACATCGGCGTGACCATCTACGTGATCGTGCTGCAATTCGACCACGTTCCGGGCATGTTGATGACCATCGTCAAAAGCGCCTTCGGTCTGGATCAAGCCTTTGGTGGCCTGATCGGCAGCGCTATTGTCATGGGCGTGAAGCGTGGCGTGTTCGCCAACGAAGCGGGCCTTGGCAGTGCGCCGAACGTAGCCGCCGTGGCTTCGGTCGAGCACCCGGTGGCACAAGGCGTGGTTCAGGCGTTCAGCGTGTTCCTCGACACCTTTGTGATCTGCACCTGCACCGCGTTGCTGATCCTGCTCTCGGGCTTCTACACACCAGGCTTCGAAGGCGACGGCATTGCCCTGACCCAAAACTCGCTGGCCGCCGTAGTCGGTGACTGGGGCCGCAGTTTCATCTCCGTGGCTCTGTCGTTGTTCGTGTTCACCTCGATCCTCTACAACTACTACCTGGGCGAGAGCAACCTGCGCTTCCTGATCGGTGAAAACCGCAAGGCGCTGATCGGCTACCGCGCACTGGTACTGGTGTTGATCTACTGGGGTGCGATCGAGAACCTGGGTACGGTGTTCGCCTTCGCTGACATCACCATGACCCTGCTGGCGTTCGTGAACCTGATCGCGCTGTTCCTGCTGTTCAAAGTCGGCATGCGCATCCTGCGTGACTACGATGACCAGCGCGCGGCCGGTATCAAGACGCCAGTGTTCGATTCGAGCAAATTCCCGGATCTGGACCTGGACTTGAAAGCCTGGCCCGCCAATCCGCCAGCCGTCGCCCCTAAGGCCGAAGCTGAACCGCAAGGCGTACCCGCAGCGCAACGCTGATCGGTAAAAAACCGGGCGCATCCCCTGCGCCCGACGTGACACACCGTGCGGTCAGCGTCATGCTCGACCGCATGCTGTCATCGTTCTCGGAGAACCCCCATGAATTCCTCGACCTATCCTGCCGCCCAGCACGTCATGGTGCTCTACACCGGCGGCACCATCGGTATGCAAGCCAGCGCCCACGGCCTGGCCCCGGCGTCCGGTTTCGAAGCGCGGATGCGCGAGTATTTGCACAGCCAACCTGATCTCATTGTGCCGCAGTGGCGCTTTCGCGAAATGTCGCCGCTGATCGACAGCGCCAACATGAGCCCGGCGTACTGGCAGCAACTGCGTGAGGCGGTGGTCGACGCCGTTGATGTCCAGGGCTGCGACAGCGTGCTGATCCTGCACGGCACAGACACCCTCGCCTACAGCGCGGCAGCCATGAGTTTTCAACTGCTCGGCCTGCACGCCCGCGTGGTGTTCACCGGGTCCATGCTGCCAGCCGGCGTGACCGACAGCGATGCCTGGGAAAACCTCAGCGGTGCGCTGGTTGCTCTGGGCCAAGGCCTGGCGCCGGGCGTGCACCTGTACTTTCACGGCGAACTACTGGACCCGACCCGTTGCGCGAAAGTTCGTAGCTTCGGTCGTCATCCGTTCAAGCGGCTGGAGCGTCAGGGCGGTGGTGCGAAAGCCACTTCGCTGCCAGCTCAATTGAATTACAACCAGAGTAAGCAACTGGCGAAAGTCGCGGTGTTGCCGTTGTTCCCCGGCATCGGCGCCGAGCAACTTGATGGCGTGCTGAACAGCGGCATTCAAGGCCTAGTCCTCGAGTGCTACGGCAGCGGCACCGGGCCGAGCGACAACCCTGAGTTTCTCGCCAGCCTGGAACGGGCACGGGACAAGGGTGTTGTGGTTGTGGCGGTTACGCAGTGCCATGAAGGTGGTGTGGAGCTGGATGTGTACGAGGCCGGCAGCCGGTTGCGTGGTGCTGGCGTGCTTTCGGGTGGCGGCATGACCCGTGAGGCGGCGTTCGGCAAGTTGCATGGGTTGTTGGGGGCTGGACTCGACACCACTGAAGTGCGGCGCCTGGTCGAGCTCGACCTCTGCGGCGAACTGGTCTGACACACTGCAGGACCTGTAGGAGCGAGGCTTGCCCGCGAAGGCGTTTTCGATAACGCCAAAAGCTTCGCGGGCAAGCCTCGCTCCTACATATGACTTGTAAGCGGCATACAACTTGCTCCGTTCCAGCATCCAACCGCTGGAACATCCCATGCTCCACTCCCACCTCACCACCCTCAACGCCGTCTCCCTGGTGCTCAACACCTTCAAGGCCGAAGGCTTGTCGAGCGAAGCGCTGCTGGCGGGAAGTGGCATCAGCGCGGCGGATCTGAGCCGGGCGGACACGCGCATCACCACCAACCAGGAGATGCAGGTCTGCGCCAACGCGGTCGCGCTCAAGCGTGATATCGGCCTGGAACTGGGGCGTCGGATGCACGTTTCGTCGTACGGAATGCTCGGTTATGCATTGCTCACCTGTGCCACCTTCGGTGACGCTTTGCGATTGGCGATGCGTTATCCGGCGCTGTTGGGAACACTTTTCGAGTTGAGTCTGGAAAATGACGGCGAGCGCATCTGGTTCGTGGCTGCCGATTACCGGGAGAACCCGGCGCTGGCGGTGTTCAACGCTGAGTTCTGTCTGGTGTCGTTGAAAGTCATTTGCGATGACCTGCTCGGGCACCCGCTGCCATTACTCGCAGCGCGTCTGGAACATGCGGCGCCGGACTACCAGGCGACCTACGCCGAACACTTCAACTGCCCATTGCACTTCGACGCGCGGGATAACGCCTTTGCCTTCGACAAGCGCTGGCTCGACCAACCCTTGCCGCTTGCCGATGTCATCACCCATCAGGCCATGGTCGAACGCTGCCGCAAGCAGAACACCGAATTTACCGGGTGTCAGGCGTGGTTGGGGCGGATTCGAGAGTTACTCCGTGCGCAACTGAATGCAGCGCCGGGGCTGGACGGTTTGGCGTTACAGATGAACTGCTCGGCGCGGACGTTGCGTCGCCATCTCAAGGACCTGGGGTGCAGCTATCAGGAATTGCTCGATGAACTGCGCTTCGAGCAGGCCAAGCTGATGCTTTGTGAGGATCATCTGCCGATTTACCGGATCGCCGAAGCGTTGGGCTTCAGCGAAACCGCGAGTTTCCGCCATGCGTTTGTGCGCTGGAGCGGTGTGACGCCCAGCCAGTTTCGGCCCTGACCCCCACCCTCTGTAGGAGCGAGCGGTGCAGCGACCCGACTTGCCCGCGAAGGCGTCTTCAAGTACGCCAAAAGCTTCGCGGGCAAGTCGGGTCGCCGCACCGCTCGCTCCTACAGGGGTGGGTGCCCAACACCTGGGCACACCCGCGCCAATAAAGGGCGAATTCCGGTCAAACCTTTTGGCCATATCGATCCCCTTTTGGCCTTTCCTGCCGTTCTCCCAAACGCCGCCTCCCGCAAGACTGTGTTCAACCGAATCAGCCTACGGAGAACAAGAAATGCTGACGATCTACTCGGACGATCACCACCTGCACCACGGCCGTTGTGAATTGATGGACGGGCAATTGATGCCCTGCTTCGAAATGCCCTCGCGAGCCGACCATGTGTTGCAACGTGTGCAAAAGCAGAATCTCGGCCCGGTCGAAGCGCCCCAGGATTTTGGCCTGGACCCGATCGCGCGCATCCACAGCCGCGACTACCTCGACTTCTTTAAAGGCGCCTGGGCACGCTGGACCGAATTCAATACCGACGGCGACTTGCTGCCCTACACCTGGCCGGCCCGCACCCTGCGCCGGATCATCCCCACCAGCCTGCACGGCCAGCTCGGCTATTACAGCTTCGACGGCGGCGCACCGATCACCGCCGGCACCTGGCAAGCGGCGTACAGCGCAGCGCAAGTGGCCCTCACCGCGCAAGCCGCCATCCAGCGCGGCGCCCGCAGTGCCTTCGCCTTGTGCCGTCCACCGGGACACCACGCCGCCAGCGATTTGATGGGAGGCTATTGCTACCTCAATAATGCCGCCATTGCCGCTCAGGCGTTCCTTGATCAGGGCCACAAAAAGGTCGCGATCCTCGACGTCGATTACCACCACGGTAACGGCACTCAGTCGATTTTCTATGAACGCAGCGACGTGCTGTTCACCTCGATCCACGGCCATCCGGAAGCCGAGTTCCCGTTCTTCCTCGGTTATGAAGACGAGTTCGGCGAAGGGGCCGGCGAAGGCTTCAACTTCAACTACCCTTTGCCGGCCGGCAGCGGCTGGGACAGTTGGAGTGCCGCGCTGGAGCAAGCCTGCAAAGAGATCGAACAGTACGGCGCCGACCTCATCGTCGTCTCCCTGGGCGTGGATACGTTCAAGGACGATCCCATCTCCCAGTTCAAGCTCGACAGCCCGGATTACCTGGCCATGGGCGAGCGCATTGCGAAGCTCGGCAAACCGACGCTGTTCGTGATGGAAGGCGGTTACGCGGTAGAAGAAATCGGCATCAATGCCGTGAACGTTCTCGAAGGTTTTGAAAGCGCCCAATGAGGAATTAAAACAATGAACAGACTCAAGCGTTTTATCGCACCGGCGCTATGCGCCACGGTGCTCGGTGGCGCCGCCCACGCTGAAGAGCGAACGTTGCGCGTCTACAACTGGTTCGATTACATCACACCCAAAGCGCTGGAAGACTTCAAGGCACAGAACACCCAGACCAAACTGGTCTACGACATCTTCGACACCAACGAAGCACTGGAGGCCAAGCTGCTGACCGGCAACTCTGGCTACGACGTGGTGGTGCCCTCCAACGTGTTCCTCGCCAAACAGATCGAGGCTGGCGTGTTCCAGCCGCTGGACCGCAGCAAACTGCCGAACTGGAATCACCTTGATCCGAAGCTGATGAAGCTGCTCGAAGGCAACGATCCGGGCAACAAATTCGCCGTGCCGTACATGTACGGAACCATCCTGATCGGCTTCAACCCGGACAAGGTCAAAGCCGCGCTGGGCGACAACGCGCCGGTGGACAGTTGGGATTTGATCTTCAAGGAAGAGAACATCAGCAAGCTCAAGCAGTGCGGCGTCGCCCTGCTCGATTCGCCGTCGGAGATCCTGCCGCTGGCCTTGCAATACCTCGGTCTGGACCCCAACAGCAAGAAGCCTGCGGATTACGAAAAAGCTGAAGCGCTGCTGATGAAAATCCGTCCGCACATCACCTACTTTCACTCCTCCAAATACATGGCCGACATTGCCAACGGCGATATCTGCGTCGCGGTCGGTTATTCCGGCAGCTTCTCCCAGGCCGCCAACCGCGCCAAGGAAGCCAAGAACGGTGTGATCGTCGACATGCGCCTGCCGAAAGAAGGCGCGCCGATCTGGTTCGACATGCTCGCAATTCCGAAAGGCGCGAAGAACACGGAAGACGCCTACACCTTCATCAACTACCTGTTGCAACCGCAAGTGATTGCGCCGGTCAGCGACTTCGTCGGCTACCCGAACCCGAATAAGGACGCCACGGAATTGGTCGACCCGGCGATCCGCAACAACCCGAACCTGTACCCGACCGAAACGGCCATGGGCACGCTATACACCCTGCAACCGTTGCCACGCGATGCCGAACGCGCGCGGACCCGGGCCTGGACCAAGATCAAGTCCGGGATCTGAAAACCACGCCTGAGAACCGAAGACCCGCCGTGACGCGTAATGCTGTTCACTTAAGCGCGGGCACTCATTTGTGGCGAGGGGATTTATCCCCGTTCGGCTGCGAAGCAGTCGTAAATCCAGACAACTCGGTCTGTCTGAACGGGCGCAGGGGACCGCTTCGCAGCCCAACGGGGATAAATCCCCTCGCCACAGGTTCTCGCTCGACTGATGATTGTCTTAAGTGAACAGCATTACGCCGTGACGCGGGTCTTTTTTTGCCTGCGATATTTATGTACCGCCATTCACTTCGGGCCGCCCGATACCTTGCCCTGATCCAGCGCTGCGCACTCAACAGCGGCGCGCGCTCAATCAGGAGACGACCATGCCCGAAACCGTTGCCCCGAGTGCAGAAGAGGTACTGACCCAACTGGTCACCGGCCCCTCGATCAGAGAGGTCGCCGCGAGCGCGTTGAGTCCTGCGCTCAATGCGCTTTATCCGCAGTTGAAGATTGATCCGACGCTCGCCACGGTCGTCACCCCGACCTGGGTCGATACCGGCACCGATGTCGTGTCCGGCCACAACTTGTATGAATCGCTCACCGATGTGCTGGTGCGACTTGGTTGGTCGGGAACAACGGTGACGCTCATCGATGGCGAACATTTCCTGACCCTGCAACCGGGCGCTGAACCGCTGGCTCAACTGCCGGTGAAAATCGACGCCATCGGATGCCTGCTCAACACGCTCGCACCGCAGCTGTTCATCGCCTATCAGCAACAGCAGCTTGATTACTGGAATCAGGAGACAAGCCCTTCGACCCCGCGCTGGCATTCGCTTTCGCAATCGCTGCAGGACATCTGGAACCTGGATGGGGTCACTGACTGGGATGCGGATCACAAAGCGATGGCCCGAGCAGTATTCAACCATCCGGATCGCGCAACACGGCGGTCACAGGACAAGTACCTGACCAAGGCCTGCCTGATCGACACCGACCGGGTTGAAAACGCGGTGAGCGAACATCTGCGTGTCCTGGATATCGCCGTGTTCGTGGGCACGTTGGGCACGCGAACCCTGGTGCTGACGCACTCGATTGCCGAAGGGTTCAGGTGTTACGACTCTGTTGAGGCACTGGGTAAAACATTGTTCGCCCAGCCTGGAACGTCAAGCATTGAGCTGACACTGCAATGGCGTCTGTATGAACCCGATGGCAATTTCTTTCACCACCAGGCCTGCGCGCTGATCGCACTCGAAGCTGAAGCCATCGGTCAATTCAATACGTTTCAGCGTGCTTCTTTTACGAGTCTTTCACCACAAATCAGTGCCGCGGCAAAAAGCTTCACTGAGTTTGAAGCCCTGCCGTCGTCGCGCTTCAGCAAGGTTCAAGGGTTACTGACAGGCTGGTTGAAAAACGCTTCGTCAGCGGACCTCACTCGGTACAGCCGACATTTGATGGACCTGGCGCAGCTGCGGGAACAGGACGCTGGAAAAACCTTCGACGAAGGCATCTCGTCACTGCCGCAATTTGCGCTGCAAACCCTGCGAGAGCAGATGATCAAGGATCATCCAGCGGCAGCGGACCTGGACCTGAAAGACATTGAAATCAACATCACCAGCGTCGTAGTGCTGGGCGCCGTCGTGGTACCCGGCAAGACGCAAACCACCACGCTGTCGCTGGTCGAACTGGCGCTGCAAAACCTGATTGCCGTTCCGCTGGGCAACAAGACGGTGCGCTACAAAAACGGCAACGCGGCGCCTGCGTGGATGACCCCGGCCTATCTGGAAAAGCTCGTCACGCAGGTCGATATCGGTGCGGTTTACCCGGCACTGATCAAGCGCAAGCTGCTTGAAGACCCACCAGAAACGTTGCGACGCCAGGCTCTCTACACTCGCCATCTGCGCATCCAGCTGCCCTTGCAGGCGTTGCAGCACAAGATGCGCAGTGAGGCCGGGATTGATGAACGCGGGTATCAATACGTCAATGCGGCCATGCAGGAAAACGCTGCCGATCGCTGGGTGAACGGACAGGAGATTGTCATTCGACCGTTGGCCTTTATTACCGGTGATTCCGCCGACAGCAAAGGCGATGAAGTCGCCAACATGTTCGTCATCGGTCCTCGGCTCACCGACAAAGGACCGTGTCTGCTCTACCGGCCATTGCTCTCCCCCTCGCTGACGCAGCACCCAAGCGAGGCCAATCTGCTGTATGCGATCAAGCACGAAAAACCCCTTCGCCAATCGATCCTGGCCTGGCTGTCCGACGATGTGCGCTTCAACTACTCCCAGTATGTGTTTTCGGGTGAGTTACCTTCGGTCTGGACGCTGACCCAATTGCTGGTAGATCCCACTTCAGCCCTGGGCAAGATGGGCGCGGTTTCGCTCAGTGCGGCAGCCCTCGATGACGCGCCGCTGGCGACCCTGTTCAAAGCCAACGCCAACGCGATGATTACTCTGGCTGACCGTCAATCGGTGTCCAATGCGCAAGCTCGCTGGGCGACGCTCAAGCAAGGCACATGGATGCTGTTCAATGTCGCGTTGCCCTTCCTCGGTCGCACTGCCGGTGTTGCCGCGTGGATCTGGCAGATCATGGACGACTTGCAGGACATTACCGACGCCGCTGAGAACGACGACAGTCAACTCGCCTGGTCCGCCGTGACGGATCTCCTGTTGACGCTTGGCATGGTGCTGGCCCATCGGGCTGCCACTCGCCATAAACCCGTTTCGCGGTTACCCGAGAAGGTCGAGCCGACACCCGTGACACACGAAAGCAAGCCCGCCCGCAAAATCGCGATCACCCATCTGCCCGAACTCAATCAGCTTCCACCCTCCCATGAGTCATCTCTGCACGCCATCGCAACGCTGCCTACTTCATCCTTGGGCGTCTTGCTGGATGAACTGGCCATCTCCGAGCCCAAAGGAATGGCAGCCGCCTCCAGCGAGCCCGGTCCTTATCAACACCTCAGTTCGCTCAACGGGAAAAGGTACGCGAAGGTCGGTCAGCGATGGTTCGAAGTCACCCTCAACGACAACAACGATGTGCAGATCATTGACTCACGCCAGTCTCCTATGCGCACCGGTCCGTTGCTGATCAAGAACACCAGAGGCGAATGGTTCATCGATACACGGCTGCGGCTGAAGGCCGGGGGCAAGGAGAAGCAACGGCTGGAACAACAAAACCAGCAACGCCAGGCTGAACTGAAACAGCAAATGATTGCGTTCGAAAGCCAAACCAAAAGCCGCGAGACCGAACTCAAGGAAGCTCAAAAAAACGCGCAGGCGCCTACAGCCACCGACACCCATCGCCGCTTGTACCTTGAAATGCTCGACGCGCAGATGTCGTTCATCAGCGCCAACATGGAACAGATGAAAGCCTTCAATGCTCGCGAGGCCATTCCCAATTACCGAAAAGCGATGATCAGTCGCCTGGATTTCCAGCTTTCGCTGCTGCAAAAATGGTTCGATCACCAGCGTCCGCGTTTCGGCAGTCAAATGCTTCTTTCCCTCGACCTACTCGACAAACAGCCAACGGAAGACATACAGACCGCCCGGCAAACCCATCAACTCATGAGCGATCTGACCGCAAGCTACATCAACAAAATCGAGTTCGCGCATTCGCGCTTCGAGCAACTGAACCTGCTTGGCAAAGAAGCCGTCGAAGTGATCCGCGACGTCAAAGCCAACTTGCCGACATTCAATTTACAAGACCTCAAACTGTTCCAGATCACACTGGGGCAAGAGTTGTGCCTCGACGACAGTGTTACGACCGCGCCTGAAGCGCGCCAGGCACTGGAGAACGTTGTCGAAAACGCAGCCCTCGCCATTCAGGCATCACTGGACCTGGCCGCTGACGAAGAGGTGCGGCGCCTACCGGAGCGGATCGATGGGCTGAGCGATCTGGTGGAGCAGCTCTCGATCACCGACCAGCGCATCGTCGATCTGCCCACCGAGTTTCCCGGTCAGCTCCTGCAACCATCGCTCGACTTGATGCGCCGACGTATCGACGGTTTTCAACAGCGCACCGTGAAGCATCTGGCGATGCTGCTGCGGGAACGCCAGGCACTCGAGCCGCAACCGGGCCCTTCCCGCCTGCCGACCGCTCCCGCCAAGCGAATCATCAAGACCCGCTACAAAGGTACGGTGGTCGGCCAGATAAGCGCCGATTCCGTGGCGCATGGGTCAGAACTGATTGACGTGACCTCGGCGTTGACCGGCAAAGTCATCTCGACCTTTCATGAGAAGACTCCGGGTGTCTGGGTTGAAAGAGTGGCGCCGAAACCGGTTTCCCCCGTCGTCCAACCCGACTTGAGTGCAAGCAATGTGCTTGGCCAGGCCTTGCTGGACGGGTTGGATGGGTTCATTCGTCGAACAGAGGCCCACTCAAAAGGGACGCGGCGAATACCCGTGGAAATAGAGGAAATTTTTCATCAGCAGGCCCATCGATTGCAGGAAGCCGCCAGCGCAATCGAAGAAGCGCTGACTGCCACTAATTCCACTGAAGGCGGTCCGGGTTCCGCCGTCACACTGGTCAAGCAGTTGAATGATGGGGCAACCAGACTCTACAACCAGGGACGCGTGACGCGCATCAGCATGACCAAACTGCAGCCGCCGACGGCGGAGCGCGTCCGGTGGCTGCAAACCGAAGGTCAGGTCGACATCGTCAAGAACCCCGGCCGACGCTTGCTCAAAAGCCGTAAAAGAGACTACCTCGAGGAGTATGAGATCCGTGATCGCAGCACCAAAGAAGCTCTGTGGTATGCCCACTTCCACTATTCAGAGCCCGCGTCGCCTGCACAAACCTTCACGGCGGCGCACCTGAAAACCGTGCAGCAACGGCTGCTAGGGGGCGCATCCGAGTCCCGCAACGCGAACGACGATCTCCGGGCGATTTCGATCTACCGCAGCGAGATCAGCCCGCAACTGGCGACCACACTGTTCTTCACAAAAGAGCCGTCTTCGGCCTGAGGATCGTAAGGCGTACGTTGTGCTGAACCCGAGACCCGCATTAGCGGGTCTTTTTTCCCTCCGATATATATATCTACCACCCCGGAGGGCCGACGCCTGAGTACCTTCGATGCATCAAGAGGCTTTCCCTGCCTCGCTTTGCCCCAGGTATCACCATGAGCAACAACACTTCATCGCCCCAAACTGAATCGACGCCCTTGGTGGAAACCAGTGACCTGGTGAGCCTGACCAGCCATGGTCCGATGCTCAGCGAAGTGGCATCAAACCTCCTGCGCCAGATGTTGGAAAAGTCCTGGCCAGAATTGCAAGTCGACCCAGACAAAGCCTTCGTCGCCACGCCTCGATGGCTCATCGTGGACGACCACGTCGAGGCTGGCCCGACCGAGTTCGAATCACTGACCTTGGCGCTGATGCGCCAGGGTCTGTATGGGACGGTGGCCAACTATCTCGAAGGCGAGCATTTCCTGACCCTCGAACCGGACAGCGAAAACCCGGTTCACCTCGCCGTCAGCATTGAAGACATTGCAAGAATACTCAATGACTCGGCGTCGATACTGTTCGTCGAGGCTCAAGTACGGCAGCTGGAGTTCTGGAATGCAAAGGGGCATGTGATCCCCCGCTGGCAGGAGCTTTCGGATACGTTGCGCAAGGCGTTGAACGTGCAGACGGTCAAAGGCTGGGACGCCGATGAATGCGCGATGGCGCGAGAGGTCTTCAACGCCCCGGACAAAACCACCCGTAAAAATGTAAAAAGCGAATTTTCTGCCATTCAGGCGTGCCTTCTCGATGTCGATACCGTCGAGAATGACATCGCCCGCCATCTGTTGATTGGCGGCGCGCTGGTGCTTAAGGCCACGTATCGCAAGCGCGAACTGCTGGTGATGTACACCATCGAGCGCGCCTACGAGTCGTTCAGTTCGCTGGAAGAACTGGGTAGCTCGCTTCCCGCACGCTTGGAGGAACAACAGTCAGGACGTGGTCTGACGTGGCGGCTTTACGAGCCGGAAGGCAACGTCTTCGATCACATGGCGTGGGCGTTGGTGTCGTCACAATTGGATGCCATCAACTCATTGCAGTTTCTTGAAGCACCGGCAGTCGATGTCGAGCCCGAAACCGGGCTCGACCCCACCGAAAAAGCGCAACTCCTGCAACTGAACAAAGCGATTCCCGATTGGCTGCGCAACGCCTCGTACAACGATGTTCAAGACTACAGCCGTTACATCAGCGCACTGGGCAAGCTGTACAGGCAACCGAACAGCAAACTGGCCAAAGCCGAGATCCCGTCCATCACCGATTACGCTCAGCAGTTGATGCGTGAAGCGATCATCGCGGATCCACTGGCGGTCGGCAGCGCGAATCTTGCGCTGGACGATCTGCGGATCAAAATCACCAACAGTTTTTCCGCCGACAATTTCACGCTCCCCAACCCCCTCGATCAGCGTATTGAAACGCTGGCCGACTTCGCTCTTGAGAATGAAGCGCCCTATATGGCGACATTGTTTTTCAAGGGCGGAGAGGCGGTGCCTGATTGGCTGACTGCTGAACTTCTTACCACCGTGTCAGCGCGAGTGGACGTCGGCAAAGCTTATCCAGAACTGATCAAGCCCAAGCTCCTGGAGGATCCGGTCGCCTCCCGACGTCAGGAAAACTTCTATCGCGACCAGCTGCGTTCTTTGCTGCCACTCCAGGCATTAGAGGCCAGATTCAAGCCTGAAACCGGTGTGGACGAACGCGGTTATCAATACGTCTGCGAGCTGCTCGATCCCGATGTCTCAGCCAAAACCATTGCCCTCTACCCGCTGACGATGACACCACAACATCGCTTGATCAACAGCAGCGACACAGTCGACAACATGTTCATCATCAGCCCTCGAGAGGCACACGGCGGGCCTTGCCTGCTCTATCGGCCGATGCTCGATGAGCCCCTGCTGCAATACCCCTCAAGGCAAAACCTTTTGTACGCGTTGCATCAACCCGGTGACCTCAGGGATTCGGTACTGGCCTGGCTGCCCGGTAAAAATCTGAGCTTTGAATACGCCCAGTATGTTTTCCCCACCGGACTGCCCTCTCCGTGGCTGATCGCGGAACAAGTCGTCAATCCATTGCAGCGGGCAGACAAGTTCGGGCGCGTGGTTTTCGAAAGCGTCGAGATCACCGGCGACATTCTGTCTGCGCTGTTCAAAAGCAACGCGCAGATGCTGGTCAACCTCGCCGACCGGAAATCGCGATCCAATGCCGAACGGCGCTGGAGTGTTTTGAAAGACAGTGGCTGGGCGCTCTTCAATGTCGCCTCAAATTTCCTCAGCGGTGCGGTCGGTACAGCCGTCTGGGTCTGGCAAACCATCAACCAGATTCAGCAGGCCCTCGATGCCCATGACAAGGATGACCGTTTCATCGAATGGACGTCGGTGTCGGACATTCTGCTGGCGATCGGCATTATCCTCAGCCACCACGCCGTGATGCGACGCAAGAGGGTTTCGAGCAAACCCCGAATTGAGCAGGTGTCGAAGGAGAAAGCTGCAAAACTCGTCGCCGAGCCCGTGACCGTCACGCTCAATCCCACCCCGCTGGCTCCGGATCTTCCGCCCAATCACCTTTCCTCGCTGGAGTTGGCCGGCTCGGTCCCACGCCGAGCACCGACCGCGCTGGGCGCCTACCTGGACACGCTAAAAGTCACGGCCCCCGATATTTCCAGCGCAAGCGTGACGAAGGTAAAGGAAGCTCCTCCGCATTTTTACCAACATAAACTCAGAAACTACGCACAGGTGGGTGATCGGTGGTTCTACGTCGACGTGAAAGGCGACGAAGAGGTTCATATCGTTTACCCGGATCAACCTGAGCGAAACGGTCCGATGCTGATGGATAACGGCAAAGGGCAATGGGTGCTCGACCTGCGTCTGCGTTTGCGAGGGGGCGCCGGAAATGCGTTCAGTCGCCACCAGGAGGCGGCTAACGAACAGCGCAGAGTCAATCTGGGTGAAGCACTGAGATCCTTCAAAAGCCTCGAAAAGGCGAAGGAAACCGAACTGACAAAGTTACATGACGGCATCCGGCAAGCCAGCGCTGAAAACTACGATCAGCGCACGGCGGCGTACATGGAAAAACTGGATGCAACGATCGGCGAGTATCGCCGGGCGCTGGAACAACTGCGCGAATGGCGCACCCTCGGCGGGACGGAAAACTACCGAGAAGACTTGCTTCGCATGAGCGTGGTGCTGCAGAAGAACCTGTCTTTGTGGTTTGTCCTGAAACGATCCGAGTATGCGCAGGCCACGAGTGTCATGACCAAGGCCGGACAAAACGAACCAGTCCCCAGGCAAACTTTCGTCGACAGTGCCCAGAAAGCGTCCGACCTCGGTCAGGAGATGAGTGAAAAGCTGACCCTGTCGGCGTTGACACTCGAGGGCATGCACGCAGCCGGACGACCTGGCATTGAACGCGCGATGGAAATCAAAAAACTGGCGCCTTCGTTTACCGTGCTGGATATCAAGGCCAACGAGATCGGCATGGCGCAGGAGCTGTGCCTCAATGAGCAGGCCAGCCCCCTGATGCAGCAGGCTCGTACTGCGGTGGCAAATATCGTTGTGAGCGCAGCGAAGGCCGCGATTCAAGTGGCGGACCTGATGAAAGTCGAAGGCGAACATTCCGGTGTAAAGGAGCATGTCGAGGATCTGAACAGTCTCGTGGAGACATTTGCCGACGCCGACCAGCGCATTCAGGAATTACCGGGCACGTACGCCGGACTGGTCAAACCGTCCAAACTCGAACATCTGCAATCACTCATCGATGAGTTCTCGCAACTGGCACACAACCGATTACAGGCGTTGCTGCCAGAGCCCATTGCTGTGCAGCCTCCTGTAGAGCGAGTGCAACCGGGCACGTCACGACAACCGATCAAAGTGCGCAAGACCCGGCCACGCGACTCCAGCAAGAATGAAACCGAAAAAACCACGGAGGATCCGCTCAAGCCGTTTACCCCCGCCGTTTATAAGCAACCCGTTCCGGTGCTGGATGATGCGGAAACGGTCGAGGCCGGCATAGAGCTGGACCTGGACACGAACACATTCATCGAACGCACCCGTAAAGACGCTCTGCTCCCAAGACGCATCCCTGCCGATATCCAGGATGTATTTGATCAGCAGGCACTGAAACTGGAGCAGGCTGCCAGCAGCGTTGATCAAGCCGTGGCCAACAGCAGGAAGGCCGGAGGTGACCCAATCCCTGTCGCCACGCTGAGCCGCGATCTACGTGATGGAGCCAGCCGTCTGCGCAAAGAAGGTGTCAGCGTTCGAGCCGACCTGTACACGCGGCGGAAACCGACCCAGAGCATTTTCAAATGGATGCATGAAAACGGGCAGCTCGACATCAGCCGCGACAAGCGAGGGCGTATCCAGACCAAAGGGCTCGGCGACCTTTTTCAAGAATACCGGATTTTCGACAAGCCCCAGAATAAGCCGTTATGGGTTGCGCATTTCCACTACGAAACCCTGACAAGCCCTGCGAACGCGCCCACCGCGGCCCATTTGAAAGTTTCAGATGACTATCTGAAAACGCTGACACCTGAACTGCAACAGGCGTTGACGACCTTCGAGCCCATCGATGGGGTGTTCAGAAAGATAGAAGATCCTGGGCTACGCAAATTGTTTCTGGACCTGGAACCACAGGCAAAAACTGCATCGTAATCCCTTAACGACGCCAGACCTTTTCCAGTCGCCCGAGTGCGGCGCTGATGGCCGCCTCGGGCACCGCCGCGAAACCCAGGACCAGCCCGGCGCGCTCGTCCACAGGTTTTGCCGAATCCGGCAACCAGTAGCTGCTCAGCGCATTGATCTCGACATCGACGCTAGCCGCCTGCTCCACCAGTTCGCGCTCGCGGGCCTGTGAGTCGACCGCCACCGTCAGATGCAGCCCTGCCGCTACACTTGGCAGGCTGCCAACGCCGGGAACGTTCTGCGGCCAACCGGCCAGCAAGGTATTGCGTCGGCTCAGGGCTGCGCGGCGCATGCGACGGATATGCCGCTGGAAATGCCCGGCAGCCATGAACTCGGCCATGACCGCTTGGGTGCTCACTTCGGAATGCCGAACGTCCACTGCTCGACGTTGCGAGAACGCCTGCACCAGCGTTGGCGGCAACACCAGGTAACCCAGTCGCAGCGCCGGGAAAGCAACTTTGCCAAACGTCCCGACGTACAAAACCCGACCCTGCCGGTCGAGTGCGGCCAACGGGGCCAAGGGCGCGCCGCTGTAGCGGTATTCGCCGTCGTAGTCGTCCTCGACGATCCATCCCTGGGTGCGTTCGGCCCAGGCCAGCAATTCGAGGCGACGAGCCAGGCTCATCACCGCCCCGGTCGGGTATTGATGCGACGGCGTGACATACGCCAGCCGACAATCGCTGAGGCCGTTCAGTTCGTTGCAATTGATGCCCTCACTGTCCACTGCCACGCCATGCAATTGCGCACCGGCCACGGCGAATGCATGACCTGCCGCCCGATACCCCGGATTTTCAATCGCCACCCCATCTCCCGGCTCTACCAGCAGCTGTGCACAAAGGCTAATCCCTTGCTGCGCGCCACTGGTGATCACTATTTGCTCAGCCGAACACTGCATCCCTCGCGAACTGCGCAAATACGCGGCGATCATGCCGCGCAAGCGCTCATCACCCGCCGGATCGCCATAACACAGCTGCTGTAAATCCGGTTTACGCCAGAAAGCCGCATTCAGCTTGGCCCAGACCTCAAAGGGGAATAAATCGAACGCCGGAACACCCACCCGAAACGCTCGCGGCGGACCACTCGGCGGGGTGGGTAAATGGTTATTCTCAACCCGCCCCAACGCCCCCCTGTGGATAACTTTACTGGATGGAACCACAGGTAAATCGAGCCAATTTGTGGATAAGGTTGTGGGTAACCCTGTTGGCAACCCTGTGGATACTTTTGTGGATAATTTTTTCGCCGGCAGAGCTTCTTGGGGTAATTGCGCAACGTAAGTCCCGTCGCCGACACGCCCCTCGATAAACCCTTCGGCGTAAAGCTGATCGTAGGCTCGCACCACGCTGTTACGTGAAATCGCCAACGCTGCTGCCAGATCCCGGCTGGCTGGTAACCGCATGCCGCTGGCCAGCCGACCGTCGAGCACCCGCAGGCGCAATGCCTGGTACAGCTGACGGCTCAGGCCTTGGCGACGGTCGAGTTCGATACCGGCTGGGTTGAATGACAGGGACAGCGGCGCTTCGCTCATGGCAATGGACCTATGAAATTGGTCATTAATGGCTCTTACAACAGACCAATAGCCTGCCTAGGATGGAGGCATTCGCCAAGGAGTTTTTCCATGTACAACCCCAACGGCTTTGCCATCAAAGATTTACATGAACTGCAGCAGCAGATAAGAGGCACCCGTCTCGCCATGGTGGTCACCCACGGCGAGCAAGGCCTGCAAGCCAGTCATCTGCCGTTGCTGTTCAATCCTGAGCAGGGCCAGAATGGCACCCTCTACGGCCACTTCGCCCGGGGCAATCCCCAGTGGAAGGAACTGCAAAACGGTGCCGAAGCCCTGGTGATTTTTGCCGGTGCCGATGCGTACGTCAGCCCTGGGTTTTATCCAAGCAAAACCGAGCACGGCAACGTAGTGCCGACCTGGAACTACGTCGCGGTGCACGCTTACGGAACAGCCGAAGTGTTCACCGATGCCGATCGCCTGCTCAACCTCGTCAGCGATTTGACCAATCGCCATGAAGCCGGCCGCGCGCAACCGTGGAAAGTGACTGATGCGCCCGCCGACTACATCGACGGCATGCTCAAAGCCATCGTCGGATTCGCCCTGCCGATCCAGCGCCTGGAAGGCAAACGCAAGCTTAGCCAGAACCGCAGCGTTGCAGATATCGCTGGTGTGCGCGAGGGGCTCGCCGCCAGCCCTGATGTGCACGACCAGGCCCTCGCCCACTTGATGCGTTAAGGAATGAACATGAGTCTGATTGAAATCCGCCAGGTCACCGCCGACGATCACGCGGCCTGGCTGCCACTGTGGCAAGCCTACCTGCGCTTCTACAACACCGAGTTGCCCGAGGCTGTCACTGACAGCACCTGGCAGCGCATGCTCGACCGCAATGAGCCAACTCATTCGGCGTTGGCGTGGGTCGATGGCAAAGCGGTCGGCATGGTGAACTTCATCTACCATCGTTCGAACTGGAGCATCGAAAACTCCTGCTACCTTCAAGACTTGCTGGTAACGCCGCAGACTCGGGGCACCGGCATCGGCCGCAAGCTCATCGAATTTGTGTATGCCACCGCCAAAGCGGACGGTTGCTGCAAGGTCCACTGGCTGACCCACGAAACCAACGCCACCGCGATCCAGCTCTACGAGCGCATCGCCGAACGCCCCGGTTTCATCCAGTTTCGCAAAGCCCTTTAAAGTTCAAGGAGAACAACATGTCGACTTCACTCGCAGACTGGAAAGGCGTCCCGGCGCCGACGGTTCAAACCATCGAAGGGCGCTTCATTCGTCTGGAAAAACTCGACCCCGCGCGTCACGCCGATGGTTTGTGGAAAGCCCTGCAAGGCCCGGGATCGGACCCGAAACTCTGGGACTATTTGCCGTACGGTCCTTTCCCGGAGCGCAGTGCTTTCAACGATTGGCTGAACAACCATGCGGCCAATAGCGACCCGTATTTCTTCAGCGTGATCGACCGTGCCAGTGGTGAGGTGCAGGGCATTCTCAGTCTGATGTCGATTGTCCCGGCGCAAGGTCGCATCGAAATCGGCCACGTGACTTTCGGCGCGCCGATGCAGCGCTCGCCGAAAAGTACCGAGGCGGTCTACTTGCTGGCCAAGGAATCCTTTGCTCTGGGTTACCGGCGTCTGGAGTGGAAATGCAACAACGGCAACGCCCGCTCCAAGTACGCGGCAGAGCGCTTGGGCTTCAGTTTTGAAGGCGTGTTCCGCCAGCACATGGTGGTGAAGGGGCAGAACCGGGATACGGCTTGGTACTCGATTCTGGATTCGGAATGGCCGGCGATTGGTGCGGGGTTTGAGCGGTGGTTGCGTGATGAGAATCAGACGGGGTCGGGGCAGGTGAAAACGTTGGCGGAGTGCCGCGGGTGATCTTCGATGTTTGAAAGGACGCCTTCGCGGGCAAGTTGGATCGCCGCACCGCTCTCTCCTACAGGATTGTGGCAAGACACAATTCTTGTGAACGCCTATAAATCCGTAGGGGCGAGGCTTTCCCGCGAGGCATTTAATGCGTTGACGCACCGCTAAACCCAGAAACTCAACGCATCCAATGCGTTACAGCCATCAAATAAAAAATGATGGCCTAAAGGTTACGTTGGCTCAACAAGTACGTTCAGACTCGAAAGTCGACTCACACCGTTTTGTAGCAACACAAGATTTTCGGGTTCAGACATGAACCATGTAAAGGATCCCCAAGCCAAGCCTGTTACTGTTTTTTTGAATCCCGCTCCTTCTCTGTCTGCATAAGCGGTCACAAAAGCAATTTGTGAGCGACTAAACCCGCCTTTGTCAGTAATCGCGTACAACGCTTCCTGCCTACGAGGCGTAATCGCGCCGTCAGTTGCGACAACTTCAACAAATACAATCAATGGTTCGACCGGAGCAAGGTCAACCAGAATCAAGTCTGGAAGATTTTTCTGTGTTTCTATGTCGAGACCGATCATTGATGAGAGTTTGAGATCAGGATGGGCAACCTTATTTCCTGACTCACTTAGCCAAATAACGCCTGGACGCTCTAGAAACTTGGCTGCAAACACTTCAACAACCGCTTTTGAGATGTCGGAACTAGGCCCTGACGCTAGCCGACGAGTTTCTCCATTCGGGAAACTTACAAAGACTCCTTCCTTTCCCGCAGTACCTGCCCGCATAAGGGATACACGTGCTCTAGCGCTGCGTGAGAGGTGTTTTTCCTGCCACATCAAGATAGCGGCGTTCAAGTCCTCTCCTACCAGGGCAGGATCGAGAAGAGCCGCAAGCTCAGCCTTGAGTGCATAGCGAGGAACACCCGATGTCGTAGGTACATCTGCTAATTCAAGTACCGCGCCAACGACTAATAAACCTTCCCGCAAAGTTTCGTCACGAATAGGCTCACGGGTATTGTCTGCATACCAACGCCTACCAGGGACCTGGAAAGATTTCTTCCGCAAATTCGTGCGGTAATTCAACCGAGCAGTCTCGCAGCAGTCTTCTGCCTGCATATCTGTCATTCGGTAGACGTGTACAGGTCCAAGCCAGACATCCGCACCTTCGACTGCTCCGATGTAAAGCATGGCGAAAACTGTACTTGCCGCCAACTCACGTGTGCAATAAGAACGGTTAGGCGTTCCCTCTGGAAAAATCAGAGGTAGCCTTTCAGATATCAACGCCCGTGAGACATAAGGTGGTAACACTATTTCTTCCTTAGAAAAGCATGGAGCAGGCGGCTTCGATGGACTCTTTTGAACCACCGGATTCAACCAGCCTCGTTAACTCCTTCAAGGCCGTGGGTGCGGGCAATGGCAATGACTCTAGCTCGTAAGCTGAAACAGCCACTGAGCCACTAACGCAGCGAAACGCACGATCAGCCGCGCCACTATTAAGAAAAGCAGCAAGCACTGAAGCCTTAATTTTCGGAGCGTCAGTGATGGGTCTAACCATATTGATGTGGTTCTCGATAACAACTCCACCGTGTGACTGCAAAAACGCAAGGGGCAAAGCTGTCGCAATAAGGCGACGGTTCTGCTCTTTTGCAGTGGTTCGCTGCAAGAGAACACATGGTTTGGTTGTTACTAACCACTGATCAGATGGTTTCAGCTCAAAATACGGAGCGTGGTTCTTTTTTTCTGCCCTGAAAATGAATTCGCCATCAGCCGTAATGGCTTCAGCCCAAATTAGCGGCAGTCGGTTGCTGCCCGGCTGATAGGTCAATTGTGATTTATGACGATTCCAGACCAATGGACCAGTGCTGACGCCGTAACCCCAGTCAGCAAGACGGAAAGGCATATCAACAAGCGTCGCTACGAGCTCAGTTTGGTTTGAGTTTCTGGGCAGCAACCATGGCAGGGTGAGATCTTTCGGAAGTGTGATCGAGCCCGTTTTTATGGCTTCGACAACACCACCGGACGAGGTAATTTCAGAAATCGCTACCGGAACTGCCTCACCTGCTCTGCGATAGGTGGTTAGCGCCATTTCCTGAAGCACATCATCAAAAACACCTTTGCGCGCTGCAACAAAGTCGATCGCAATTGGAGGTGCTTCACGGCCTATCAACGCACGGAGGTTTTTGAAATACCCTCCGGCGAGGAAAGAAGTCGGAGTGACATAAGCGATCAATCCACCGGGCTTGGTCTGGCGAATAGCAAAATCAGTGAACAAGCCATACAAATTGGCATGTCCATACAGTGAGCGCTTGTATAGCTCTCGAGTCTCGACATCTAGCTTGGCTCTACCATATGGGGGATTCCCAATGACCAAATCAAACCCATCTTTGATTGGGCTATGTCGCAAAGAATCACAAACGGTCACCATTACTGGGAGCCGCAGACCTGAGGGGCTGCTAATTGGCAACAACACAGCGTCTAGTGCAACTTGGCTCAACCAGGCACCGAATGGATCAATCTCAAAACCATGCAAACGGTTTCCGATGCTCTGCATCAGAAGCTTTGGACTGCAATGCGCAAGCGTTTTCATGATTCGCTGCGCGATTGGCGCAAGGAACGCACCACCGCCGCACGCCGGGTCCAGAACACGACATTTCGCCCAATCAACGTTAGCCGATGTAGCTTGATCGATGAGCCTGGCAGTCAAAGCGGGCGGAGTATAAAAAATTCCATACTCACCACGATGCTCCACAGGAAGCATGCTGGTATACGTAAGACCGATTTGGTAAGCAGCAGTCTCTGAATCGAACTTAGCTGCTGCCGAACCAATCTGCTCCGCAAGAAAACTGGCGGAGTTAATGAGTGTCGAAGTCTCAAATGCAGAGATGGGTGCTCGAAGCTCTTGAGGAACTGCCTCTTGCTCGGTGAGACCTCGCCACCAAGCTTCGATTACCCGAACACCAAAGGTTCTGGCAAAGACAAGCTGATTTTCTGCGGGGATGGTGTTCGCCATCGCTCGGGCCATTGCCCGAACCGCCTTCAATGACTGAACAGGAGCCTCCAAAGAGAAAGGACTAGCCTGCTCAGCAAATGTGATTTGCGCCTCTTTTGCCATACACCCCCCATTGCGGGTCGCGATTCTACCTTGCTTTGAAGGTCTAGGCGTCCCGCCCATCGCTGTTACGCGATGTTGCGTTAAAAAAATATATTCAACAATTGGCAATTGATCGGACCACAAAAATGAGCACAAATAGAAAGCAACAAAGCTGTATGAATATACAGCCTTGTTAACTCAATGCTAGCGCTTCGGCTAAGCGGTTATGCCGATTGATCCACCAATATTTAAGTGGAGCGGCTAGAGGGGGGGCGCATCAGGCCCAGATTTTCGATCAAGACTCCAGCCCCACGCATCCAACGCGTCGCAGCCGTCCTGAACCAAAATATGAGCAGCGTTGGCGAAGTGTTCCAAGTCATGGCCTTCCACATCCTTTACACACAAACACGTGATGCTGTTGAGCAGATTGCGCGCAGCTTTGATTCGGTGTGTAGCGGTTTCAAGAAGGTCAGAGGCTTTGGCCTCCGTGTCGATGAACAACGTCGGGGCGACACTGAAGTTGCCTTGAAGCGGGTGGTATTTGGACATGGGGTTTCTCTCTTGAATTAAGAGCTCCCACCGTTCGCGGGTAAGCAAATTTAGGTGGCAGCTGTACGCGGGTTAGCCGACCGGACAAGAGAATTCCGGCACACCCGGAGGTGTCCCACGCACAGCCGCCATAGACGTAAAAAGTGTGTACCAACGCGCGCACTGAAATTTTGCACATTTTCGCGAATGGGCTCTGCTTCAATCCCGTTACCTCTACTCGCAAACGACGAACCGCTTGATGAGTAGTAAGCGAGCCATTGGCAAGATCTTCGAGGATGCTTTCGAGCAGAAGCGTCCTTTCCTGAACTGTCATCGTTATCCGTCACTCCACACATTCAATGAGCATCTCGATGTGCAAAATAGTGCATCCTGACCCCAGAAAACGCCCCGTATGCGCATTAAACTGCGTAAAAATGTGTTGGATTAACGAACAAACGCAAAAGATTGCACATAGTCCAAATACATCATTCTGTAAAAACCCTCCGCTATACAAGACGGCCCGCTTATAACAAAAAGGCCGTCCACATGCCCTCCTCGCCCCAGCGCCTGGCACTCAGCATCGCGTTATTGATCAGCACCGGCGCCCATGCCGCCCCGTTCAAAAATGTGCAAATCACGACGCCGACCACCACCGCGCAAACCCTCGGCGGTGGTGACACTCTGACGATCTCGGCGCCAGGCAGCATCACCAACGCTGGCAAGACAGTGAGCCTGAAAGACAGCACCAGCGGTGCCGGGGTGGTAATCGATAACTCGGGCAAGATCATCTCGACCGGCGGCCGGGCGATCGACAGCAGCGGCGACCTGACTCAGGCTCGCAACTACAGCATTTATAACCGCGCGGGCGGGCAGATTCTTGGCTTTAATGACGCGTTGCGCATCGACAGCAACTTCGCCAGCGGCAGTCTGCTGATCGACAACAGCGGCATCATCCGCTCCACCACCGGCCAAGGGCTGGACCTGGATGCGCTGCGCAGTGCGGGAGTCAAAACCACGATCATCAACCGCGCGGGCGGGTTGATTCGCGGGGACGCCAGCGATGGCATGAAGACCGGCGCCAACGCGACGATCACCAATTATGGCGAGATCTCTACCGGCGATTCTCACAACGCCGATGAGAAGTTCGACGGTATCGACATCGACACCGCGACCGGCGTGACGGTGACTAACTACGGCAGCATTTCCGGCGGCCGCCACGGCATTACCACCGACCTTGGCGCGACACTGACCAACTACGGTCAAATCACCGGTCGCAATGGCTCGGGGTTCGGCTCCGATGGCGACGGCACAGTGATCAACCACGGCACGATTACGGGTGCCTATTCGGGCCTGCAACCCAACGGCGACGGCGATGGCGTGGACATCGACAAGCTCGCCCACATCGAAAACTACGGCACCATTCAGGGTGTCGGCGCTGGCGGTGTCGACAGGGGTGGTTTCGCCAACAGCAGTGAAGGCATCGCGTTGGGCGGCGGCTATGTGTTGAACGCCAGCGGAGCGCTGATCAGCGGCGCCAACAGTGCCATTTTGGTGGACGACGGCAGCGGCGGAGCAGGCGTGGCCGCGACTACGCTGGAAAACTTCGGCACCATTCAAGGCCTCGACGGTTTCGGCGTGAAGTTCGTCGGCGGGTTCGATGACAGCGTGTTCAACGGCGGCACGATCAGCGGCAGCAACGGCCTGGCACTGGATTTGGGCGGCGGCAACGACAACCTGACCTTGCGCAACGGTAGTCGCTTCGTCGGTGTGGTCGACGGCGGCAGCGGCTACGATCGCGTGGTGATGGACGACACGGCGGGCGGCCGTTTCGGCGCGAGTCGCAACTTCGAATGGCTGGAGGTCAAGCAAGGTGCCTGGACGTTGACCGGCAACGGTGATTTCAGCGACGGCGGCGCGGTGCGTAACGGTGCGACGCTGATCAACCAGGGTGGTATTGCCGGGAATCTGACCGTCGATGCGGGTGGTGTGTATGCCGGAGGCGGTTCGGTAGGCAATTTGCTGGTCAACGGGACTTTGCGGACCAACGCTCAACTCGGCACGGCGACCATCACCCGTGATTTGACCCTGGGCAGCGGCGCGACCCTGGCGTATGGCGTCAACGCCGATGGCAGCAGCGCGCCGATCAAGGTCGGTGGCGTTGCCAGCCTGAACGGCTCGACCCTGGCGGTGAACCCCGGCAGCGGCACCTATCCATGGCAGAGCCATTACACGGTGCTGCAAGCCGCGAGCATCAGCGGCACCTTCGGCAAGGTCATCAGCGACTACGCGTTCCTCACGCCGACCCTCGCGTACAGCCCGACCCAAATCGACCTGACCTACACACGCAACGATGTCGCTTTCAACCAATTCGCGGTCACAGGTAACGGCAGCAGCGCCGCCAACAGCCTGGCCTCGATGGGCAAAAACAACGCGCTCTACAACGCACTGCTCAACACCACCAGCGCCACGGCCGGCAATGCAATCGAGCAACTCGCCGGCGCCAGCAACGCCAATCTGACCAGCGCCACCCTCGGCGCCAGCAGCCAGATTGGCGGCAGCATGCTGTCGGCGATGCAACAAATGGGTGGCGGTTCAGGATTGCTGGTTGGCCTGGATCAGCGGGACACCCCGGTGCTCGCCGCCACTGGCGTTCCGTCCGCAGCGCGCAACCTCAACGACCCGAACGCCCAGGGTCGACTCTGGCTGCAAGCCATCGGCGGCTACGGCAAGCTCGATGGCGAGCATGGCAGCAGCGGTCTGGAACAGCGCACCAAGGGCAGCGTGCTCGGGGCCGACTGGGCGCTCAACCCGCAATGGCGCCTGGGCGTGCTCGGCGGTTACTCGAAGACGGATCTGGATGCCACGGGGGTCGATGGCAACGTCGAGAGCTGGCACGTCGGCGTTTATGCCTTGCGCCAAAGCGGCCCCTTCGCTTTGCGTCTCGGCGCCGCGTACAGCGGCCACCAAGGTGAAAGCAAACGCACCGTCGCCTTCAACGGTTTCAGCGACCGACCAAAAGGCGATTACGACGCCGACAGCCAACAGGCCTTCGCCGAATTGGGCTACGCAATGGGTAGCGGCCGTCTCAGCGCCGAACCGTTTGCCAACCTCGGCTACCAGCGTTATCACCGCGACAGCTACCAGGAAAAAGGGGGCGCCGCAGCCCTTCAGGTCGACAAACAAACCCAGGACAACTTCAGCAGCACCTTCGGCCTGCGTCTGGCGCACCTGAATTCGCTGGAGAACAGCATGAGCCTGACGCCGCGTATGACCGCTGGCTGGAAGCACGCGTATGGCGATGTCAGCAGCTCGACGCGTCAGGCATTTGTGGTCGGCGGCACGGCGTTCAGCGTCGACGGCAGTTCGCTGGATCGTGACAGTCTGGTGCTGGAGGCCGGGCTGGATCTGGGCATTTCGGCGCGGCATTCGGTGGGGGTGGGTTACAGCGGGGAGATTGGGAGTAACAGCCGCAATCATGGGGTGATTGGGCAGTGGCAGATGAGTTTTTGAGTTTTTGATAGCAGGCGGCGTCTAGAATAGTTGTAAGAAAGGTCTTTCGCTTGGGCGGCCAAAAATCCTCTCAATCAAGCGAGCGGCTATTTTCTACACAACTATCTGACACCGCCCGCAAACGCGTCGGAACCGGCTGACATCGGCACAGAAACGCGCACTTTAGAGTTTGACCTTCAGTTAAATGAGGTCAAACCTGATGCCCGTTCAACACAAATTCCGCCCACAACACCTGGCGCTGGCCGTTGCGCTTGCGATAGGTTGCACCGAAATCTCACTTGCCCAACAGATCTCTGCCGAGACCATCGCGCCTGCGGCTGAAACACCGGATCAGCTCATAGCGGCTCTTGAAGCATTCATTATCGACCCCGACACCATCGAGATCCCGATCAGCAAGGTAGCGGATGGTGTTAATCGGAAACTTGGTGATGGGAATGATCTGGTCATTGTCTCTGGTCGCGGAAGAATCACCGGAATAATTGACGGTGGTGACGGTACCAACTTCATGCAACTCGACACTCCGAGTGGTGGCACGTTAGGCAAGAGCCACCGCTTCGCAGGTTTGGAGCTCAAACGAAGTATTTGGACCTTGAATGGTTCCGGTGACTTCGATATCGGTGTCCTGATCCGCCCCAATGCAACGCTAATCAATGATGGACATATCGAGGGAGGCGCGCTGGCCCAAGGTACTCTTGTCAACACTGGTCAGATTGGCGGCGGTGTGACTGTGCAATCAGGAGGCATCCTGAAAAACTCGGGGGATATTCGAGGTGACGTTGTTATTGATGAAAATGGCGTATTGGCTGGCAATGGTTTAGTCGGTGCTCTACAGGTAAACGGGAAGTTCTCCGCAGACAAAATGCACGGTGAGGGTGTCCCTGATTTTGTGTAAACGGGATTTCTATTAAACCGTTAACAGCCGATCTTCAAACTGGATACTGAAGCGATTCAAAGCCGCTTTCCAGTCCCGGATCGGCATTGTCCACTTTTTGCTGATGTTGTTCAGCGCCAGATAAAACAGCTTCATCACCGCCTCGTCGGTCGGAAATGACGCACGCGTTTTGATCACTTTACGCAGACTCATGTTGATCGATTCGATGGCATTGGTGGTGTAGATCACCTTGCGAATTTCGGCTGGATAGTCAAAAAACGGAATCACCCGAGCCCAGTTTCGTCGCCATGACAGGCTGATCGATTGGTACTCGGCGTCCCATTTGGCTTCAAATTCGCAGAGCCGTTGCTCAGCCAGCTCGGCGGTGGCCGAGGTGTAAATCAGCTTGAGGTCAGCCGCGACTTCCTTCTGCCGTTTCCACGATACGAAGTTCAAACTGTTGCGCACCATGTGCACGATGCACAGCTGAACGACGGCTTTTGGGTAAACCGTTTCAATCGCCTCAGGGAAGCCTTTGAGGCCGTCCACGCAGGCGATGAAGATGTCCTGCACGCCCCGATTCTTGAGTTCGGTCACCACTTGCAGCCAGAATTTTGCGCCTTCGGTTTGAGCGATCCACAAGCCCAGCACCTCTTTGTGACCCGCCATGTTGACGCCGATGGCCAGATAAACCGCCTTGTTGCGCACGGCGCCGGCATCGCGCACTTTGACGTGAATGCAGTCCAGATAGAGGATCGGGTACAGCGCGTCCAGCGGCCGCGCCTGCCAGAGTTTGACCTCATCACTCACCGCGTCGGTAATCGCCGAGATCAGGCTGGGAGAGACCTCGGTGCCGTACATTTCCTGCAAGTGCGCCTGAATTTCTCTGACACTCAAACCGCGAGCGTACAGCGAGATGACTTTGTCATCGAAGCCCGTCCAGCGGGTTTGATGCTTGGCCACCAACTGCGGCTCGAAGGACGCCTGCCGGTCGCGAGGGATGTCGAGCGGCAGTTCGCCGAAGTCGCCCTTCAGGGTTTTACCGCTGTGACCGTTGCGCGCATTGGCGGCGGTGTTGGTGATCGTCGCGCTTTTGTCGTGCCCCAGGTGTTCGGTCATCTCGGCTTCAAGGGCCCGCTCGACCAGCATCTTGGTGAGCTGTTTGAGCAGGCCGTTTTCGCCGATGAGATCTTCGGGCTTTTTGTAATTGGCCAACAGACTGTCGGCCAGTTTAACCAGCTCAGGATCAGGCTTGACTCGTTTGGCTCGCTTGGGTTTTGACTCGGTCATTGGATTTCCTTGGGGTAGGCAGTCTCCTGCCAAATGACCGTTTACACAAAACTAATTACACCCTCTGCACGGTGCCCCAAAAGTATCAGGTGACTTAACGCTTTCGAAAACTGCCGTACTGACCTACGAGGTCGATGCCGATCGCAAAAGTGAAGCGATATTAGTCAGTGGCACCGCCAGTCTTGGTAACGCCACGCTGAACATCGTTGCAGCCCCCGGTGACTACCCGGTGATCAGCGAAAACACCATCCTTATTGCCAATAACGTCGAAGGTGAATTTGGGAAAGTTCTCAACAACCTTGCCTTTTTAACGCCTAAGCTCGACTACTCAGATAAGAAAGTTGACCTGATCTTCATCCGTAACGATGTGCCTATCGAGAGTGTCGCGATCAGCGAGAACGGAAAGCAATTCGCTCAAAACATCGAAGAGCCGAAGGACATACCACAGGAACTGACCTCAGCTGCAAACTCGCTACCTGCCCCTGAAAACCTGAATCAAACGACAGGTACCGACACTTCCGCTACCTCCACCACGCCAACCGCTTCTGCCGATATACCCCTGACAGCTTCTGTTCCATCCACCACCGCCGATTCGCCGGAGCCCGCCACCGCCTCCATACCAGCAGCTCCCGCCGATACACCCTCGACAGCCTCTATTCCATCCACCACCACTGACGCGCCCGCGCCCGCCACCACCTCAATTCCCTCAACAGCGACCAATCCCGTCGCCACAGCACCAAAACCAACAACCTCCGCAAATGCCGCTGTCAAAGCCCTGCTCGGTAGTGACAAAGTGACTGCCTCCTACGCAATCGAACAGCTTGCCGGCGGCAACAACGCCAACCTCGCCAAGGCAACCCTGAATAGCGACAGCCCGGTCAGCGCCACCCTGCTCTCGGCCATGCGCCAACTGGACAGCGCCAGCGGCTACAACAAACGCGGTAACCGAACCAACGCACCACGCCTGGCCGCCGGCAGCGAAGACAATGGCAGGGTCTGGCTGCAAGCCTTGGGGCACGGCGGAACGCTGGATCGCCACCACGACGCTCTGCAAACGTCCACAAAGGGTCTCGTTCTGGGTGCGGATTGGAGCGTCGATGATCAATGGCGCATAGGTGTGATGGGCGGCAAGTCAGACACTCGGCTGGACAGCCGCGAACTCGACGGCGATCTCGACAGTTGGCACTTGGGCGCCTACGCCCTGCGCCAGAGCGGCCCCATGTCGTTGCGTCTGGGCGCGACCTACAGCAATCACGACGGCAGCACTAAACGTCGAGTTGCCTTCAACGGTTTCAGCGACCGTCCCCAAGGCCGTTACGATGCCAGCACCCAGCAAGCCTTTGCAGAAGTGGGTTACAACTTCGGGCGAGCCAATGTCAGCATCGAACCGTTTGCCAGCCTTGGCTACCAACGCTATCAGCGCGACGGGTACACGGAAAAAGGTGGCGCGGCTGCGCTGAAAATCCACGGCCAAACCCAAAACAACCTCAACAGCACATTCGGTCTGCGACTGGCGAAGATCAATACGCTGAATAACGGCATGCAACTGACGCCACGGTTCAGTGCCGGCTGGAAACACACCTACGGGGATATCGACAGCGACACCCGTCAGCGATTGGTAACGGGCGGGAAAAACTTTACCGTTTCCGGTGCGCCGCTGGATCGAGACAGCCTGCTGGTTGATGCAGGGCTGGACCTTGGCTTGTCAGCGAAACATACGCTGGGTGTCGGCCTGAATGGTGAGATCGGCACTGACAGTCGAAACCATGGAGTAACGGGTCAGTGGCGAATGGCGTTCTGATCACTGACTGAAACGGCGCAGTCCCTGTGGGAGCGAGCCTGCTCGCGATTGCGGAGCATTAATCAACATTGATGCCGAATGTCACACCGCAATCGCGAGCAGGCTCGCTCCCACATTTGCCATGCGGAACTCGGGACAAAAAAAAGGGGAGCACATGCCCCCCCGAGGTTTAAAGCGGTGTATCGAGGCTGTTAATTCAGCCTTCGATCTCGATCAGGATTTCGCCCGGGTTCACCCGGTCGCCCTTGGCCACATGGATGGCGGTGACTTTGCCGGCGATGGCTGCCTGGACTTCGGTTTCCATCTTCATCGCTTCGGTGATCAGCACGGCTTGCCCTGCTTTCACGGTGTCGCCTTCCTTGACCAGCACGTCGACGATGTTGCCCGGCATGGTGGTGCTGACGTGGCCTGGCGCCGTGGCTTGCTTGCGCTTGCTGCTGCCGCCGCTGACGAACTCGTTGAGCGGTTCGAACACCACTTCTTCCGGCATGCCGTCGATGGACAGGTAGAAGTGGCGTTTGCCTTCCGCCTTGACGCCGACACCGGTGATGTCGACGCGGTAGGTTTCACCGTGGACGTCGATGACGAATTCGGTTGGTACGCCTTCGCCACCGGCCGAGGCTACACCGCCCGCCTCGGGAATCGGCAGCAGCACTTCTGGCGTCAGGGTGCCGGCAGCGCGTTCTTCTAGGAATTTGCGGCCGATGTCCGGGAACATGGCGTAGGTCAGCACGTCTTCTTCAGACTTGGCCACAGCGCCGATTTCGGCACGCAACTTGGTCATTTCCGGCTTGAGCAAGTCGGCCGGGCGGACGTCGATCACTTCTTCGCTGCCGATCGCCTGACGGCGCAGTTTCTCGTTCACGGTGCCCGGTGCTTTGCCGTAGCCACCTTGCAGGTAGAGCTTCACTTCGTTGGTGATGGTCTTGTAGCGCTCGCCGGCCAGCACGTTAAAAAACGCCTGGGTGCCGACGATTTGCGAGGTAGGGGTCACCAGCGGCGGGAAACCGAGGTCTTCACGAACCCGCGGGATTTCGGCCAGCACTTCCGCCATGCGGTTCAGTGCACCCTGCTCTTTCAGCTGGTTAGCCAGGTTGGAAATCATCCCGCCCGGCACCTGGTTGACTTGCACGCGGGTGTCAACGGCGGTGAATTCGCTTTCGAACTGGTGGTACTTCTTGCGCACGGCGTAGAAATACAGGCCGATCTCTTGCAGCAATTCCAGGTTCAGGCCGGTGTCGAATTCACTGCCTTTAAGGGCGGCGACCATCGACTCGGTGCCAGGGTGGCTGGTGCCCGAGGCGAAGCTGGAGATCGCGGTGTCGATGTGATCAGCGCCGTTTTCGATGGCCTTGAGCTGGCACATGGTCGCCATGCCAGAGGTATCGTGGGAGTGAATGAACACGGGCAGCGACTGCTCGGCTTTCAATGCCCTCACCAGTTCGCCAGTGGCGTATGGCGTCAGCAGGCCAGCCATGTCCTTGATCGCCACCGAGTCGCAACCCATAGCTTCCATTTGCTTGGCTTGCGCGACGAATGCGTCGATGGTGTGCACCGGGCTGGTGGTGTACGCGATGGTGCCTTGGGCGTGTTTGCCCGCCGCTTTCACCGCTTCGATGGCCGTACGCAGGTTACGCACGTCGTTCATGGCATCGAAGATGCGGAACACGTCGATGCCGTTGACCGCAGCCTTGGCGACGAAAGCTCTGACCACGTCATCGCTATAGTGGCGGTAGCCCAGCAGGTTCTGGCCACGCAGGAGCATTTGCAGGCGTGTGTTAGGCAGCGCCGCGCGCAGCTGGCGCAAGCGCTCCCACGGGTCCTCTTTCAGAAAGCGTACGCAGGCGTCGAAGGTCGCGCCGCCCCAGACTTCCAGCGACCAGTAGCCGACTTTGTCGAGCTTGTCGCAGATCGGCAGCATGTCTTCGGTGCGCATGCGGGTGGCGAGCAGCGATTGGTGGGCGTCGCGCAGGATTGTGTCGGTAACGTGGATTTTTTTGCTCATTGTTCTATTCCTCACAGGCCTGCGTGGGCGGCGATGGCGGCGGCGATGGCCAGGGCCAGCTCTTCGGGTTTGCGCTTGATCGAGTAGTTGGTCAGTTCAGGGTGGCTTTCAACGAAGCTGGTGTTGAACTGACCGCTACGGAATTCCGGGTTACGCAGGATTTCCTGGTAGTACGCGGCGGTGGTCTTGACCCCTTGCAGACGCATGTCGTCGAGGGCGCGCAAGCCACGGTCCATTGCCTCTTCCCAGGTCAGCGCCCAGACCACCAGTTTCAGGCACATGGAGTCGTAGAACGGCGGAATGGTGTAGCCGGTGTAGATCGCCGTGTCGGTGCGCACGCCGGGGCCGCCGGGCGCGTAATAACGGGTGATCTTGCCAAAGCTCGGCAGGAAGTTGTTTTTCGGGTCTTCGGCGTTGATCCGGAATTGCAGCGCGAAACCGCGGTGCTGGATGTCTTCCTGTTTCACCGAAAGCGGCAGACCGGAGGCGATGCGAATCTGCTCGCGAACGATGTCGATGCCAGTGATTTCTTCGGTGATGGTGTGTTCCACCTGCACCCGGGTGTTCATCTCCATGAAGTACACCTCGCCCTCGGCGAGCAGGAACTCCACGGTGCCGGCGTTCTCGTAACCCACGGCTTTGGCTGCGCGCACCGACAGGTCGCCGATGTAGGCGCGCTGTTCCGGGGTCAGTTGCGGGCTCGGTGCAATTTCGATGAGCTTCTGGTTACGGCGCTGGATCGAGCAGTCACGCTCGAACAGGTGCACCACGTTGCCAAAGCTGTCGCCGAGGATCTGCGCTTCGATGTGTTTTGGATTGACGATGCATTTTTCCAGGAACACTTCCGCGGAACCGAAGGCCTTGGTGGCTTCGGAAATGACTCGCGGGAAGGCTTGTTCGAGTTCTTCTCGGCTGTCGCAGCGACGGATACCCCGGCCGCCACCACCGGAGGTGGCCTTGAGCATGACCGGATAACCGATGCGGTCGCCTTCAATCAAGGCTTCAGCGATGTCCGCCACGTTGCCTTCGGTCCCTGGCGTGACCGGCACGCCGGCCTTGATCATGCTGCGACGTGCTTCAGTCTTGTCGCCCATGCGGCGGATGACTTCAGCCGATGGACCAATGAATTTGATGCCGCGTTCAGCGCAGATATCTGCCAGCTCGGCGTTTTCCGAGAGGAAACCGTAGCCGGGATGCAACGCATCACAACCGGTTTCTACCGCCAGATTCACCAGCTTGCGCGCATTCAGGTAGCCGGCCAGTGGCTCGGCACCGATGCTGTGGGCCTCGTCCGCACGCTTCACATGCAGCGCATGGCGGTCGGCGTCGGAATAGATCGCGACCGAGCGAATGCCCATCTCGGCGCAGGCACGTACGATTCGTACGGCAATCTCACCACGGTTGGCGATCAGGATCTTTTTTATCACTTGGAGGTTCCCTTGAGCCGGTGGTACCCACGACCTGCTAGACCAGGTCGACGCGTGACCAAATGTTTCGATTCAGTCGCAGCCCCACACTAGCCCTCACAAGGGATTAACAAAAATGATTAATTATTGGGCCAGCCATAAGTAAAGACTTATAGTTGACGCATCAGCCCGCGGTGAGAGCGTCTATAAAATGCGTAAGTCCTTGATGCGTATGACATTGCGTCAATTACAGATCTTCAATGAGGTCTGTGATTTGCGGTCCTACAGCCGCGCAGCCGATGAAATGTCTCTCACACAACCTGCCGTGAGCCTACAGATTCGTCAACTTGAAGAGCTGATTGGTCAGCCTTTGTTCGATTACGTCGGCAAAAAACTCTACATGACCGAGGCTGCCGAAGCACTACAGCGTGCCAGTCGAGATATCTTCGGGCGCCTGGAAAACCTCGACATGCAGCTCTCGGACATGCAGGGATCGTTGCAGGGCCAGCTGAAACTGGCGGTGGAATCCAGTGCCAAATATTTCGTCCCGCACCTGTTCGCTGCGTTCAAGCGTCAGCATCCAGAGGTGAATTTACAACTGACGGTGGTCAACCGAGGGCAGGTGATCCGTCGACTGTCTGATAACCGCGACGACTTGGTGATCATGTCGATGGTGCCGCAGGACATGGGCCTGGAATTCCTGCCATTCCTGAACAACCCGATCGTTGCCGTCGCGCCGCCGGACCATCCGCTGTGCCACATGGGGCCGCTGCGCTTGCAGGACCTTGAACCGTACACACTGCTGCTGCGCGAGCCCGGTTCCGGTACGCGAATGGCTTGTGAGGAGTATTTTAAAGAGAAGCGCGTGCACTTCAACCAGACCCAGGAGGTTGCCTCGGCCGAAGCCCAGCGTGAATGTGTACTGGCGGGTCTGGGCGTCGCGCTCCTGACGCGCCACGCCCTGAACCTTGAGTTGGCGACCGGTGGATTGATCGAGTTACCGGTCGAAGAACTGCCGCTGTATCGCAGCTGGTGCCTGGTGCAAGCCAAGGCGAAACGGCTGTCGCCGGTGGCCCACGCATTCCTTGCGTTTATCCGCAGCGAGCGGGTGCAGATCAGCGCGCTGGTTGAGCGTTTCGACGGGAAGTTGCGGGAGCTGCCTGCCAGTAGTTGAGCTCGAGCTCAGGGAAATCACCGATCTCGGCCTGCAGCTGGCGGCGTTCGCAGCGATCTTCGATGGCGCGGCGAAATTCCATGCGGCGCTGATCTTCTTGCTGACGACGGGTTTTGGCGGCGCTGTTGCGTTCTTCGTAGGGCTGGGCCATTTCGAGTCTCCCAAGGCGATTACGGGAGTTTCAAGATAGGCGCGAGGGATGACGGTTTGGCGGCTTGTGCGTTACAGAGAGATGAATGTTGCCGTATTTGAGGGCGCGAGCAGGCTCGCTCCCACATTGGATCGCGGTCAAGTGTGGGAGCGAGACCGGCTTGCCGGCGATTAAGGTCGGAACGACCTTACGACGACGTCAGTCGTCGAGGGCTTTCACCGACTTGGGCGACAGCCGCAAGCTGCGCAGGCTGCGTTTGACGCTCTTGAGGTGGTTGACCAGGCTCGGCCCGCGCGCCATGGCCACGCCCATCGCCAACACGTCGATCACCACCAGGTGAGCGATACGCGAGGTCAGCGGAGTGTAGATTTCAGTGTCTTCGTGCACATCGATCGCCAGGTTGACGGTCGACAGTTCGGCCAACGGCGTCTGGCTCGGGCACAAGGTGATCAGCGAGGCGCCACTCTCGCGAACAAGGTTAGCCGTGATCAGCAAATCCTTGGAGCGCCCGGACTGGGAAATGCAGATCGCCACATCGGTCGGTTTCAAGGTGACCGCCGACATCGCCTGCATGTGCGGGTCAGAATACGCCGCCGCGGTCAGCAGCAAACGGAAGAACTTGTGCTGGGCATCCGCCGCCACCGCGCCCGAGGCACCAAAGCCATAGAACTCGACGCGCTGGGCCTGGGACATGAGCGACACAGCCCTTTGCAACTCCACCGGATCGAGCTTCTCGCGAACCTCCATCAAGGTGTGCAGGGTGGTATCGAAGATTTTCAGACTGTAGTCGGCGACCGAATCGTCTTCATGAATCGCAAACTGGCCGAAGCTCGCGCCTGCCGCGAGGCTCTGCGCCAGCTTCAGCTTCAAGTCCTGGAAACCGGAACAACCGATGGCACGGCAGAAGCGCACGATGGTCGGCTCACTGATGCCCACGCTATGGGCCAGGTCGGCCATGGAGCTGTGCATCACCGCCGCAGGATCAAGCAGCACGTGGTCGGCGACCTTGAGCTCCGACTTGCGTAAGAGGTGGCGTGACTGGGCGATGTGTTGCAGCAGATTCAAAGGGCTGGACTCTTTGTTATTGGCAGGTGCCGGAGATGTAGCAAGCTTGTAGTTATACTACATGAATCGGCTTTTTGCCTGCTCAATGCGTAACTCGATGTCCCCATTCCACGCCACATGCGCTCCATGTAGCACTGCGGCCCTTGTAGCAGCAGGCGAAGGCTGCCTTCGGTTGCGCAGCAATCGTAAATTCAGAGAGCGCGGTCTTTCAGGTAAACCGCGTGCACAGGATTGGCGAGGAATTCTTCCTCGAACGCAGCCTCGCGTTGCTCGGCAGCTGCTACAGGGGTTTCATGTCGAGTTGTAAAAGTGCAGCAAGGTCGTCGGCCTCGACTGGGCGGCTGATCAGATAGCCCTGCACTTCATCGCAACGCTCGGCTTTCAGAAATTCCAGCTGCTCCGGCCGCTCCACTCCCTCAGCCACCACTTTCAGCGACAAGCCATGCGCCATGGCGATGATTGCCCGGGTGATCGCCGCGTCCTCGCTGCCCTGCCCCAGACCGCGGATAAACGCCTGATCGATCTTCACGTAATCCACGGGAATGCGCTTGAGATAGCTCAGGGACGAATAGCCCGTGCCGAAATCGTCGATCGCCAGCTTCACGCCCAGATCCCGCAACTGCTGAAAGGTCGCGATGATGTGCTCGACGCTGTCCAGTAACTGGCTTTCGGTGAGTTCGAGTTCCAGATAGTGCGGCGCCAGACCGGTTTCTTCCAGCACCTGACGCACCAGACTGACGAGCTTGCCCTGGCGCAATTGATGCACCGACAAATTGACCGACACGCGAATCGGATCGAGCCCCTGGCGCTGCCATTCGCAGGCCTGCCAACAGGCTTGGCGCAACACGAACTCGCCAATCGGACCGATCAGCCCGGTTTCCTCGGCCAGACCGATAAAGTCCCCGGGCGGCACACGCCCCATGGTCGGATGATCCCAACGCACCAGGGCTTCGGCAGCGTTCAGGCGTCCGGTGGCGAGGCAGAGTTTGGGTTGGTAATAGACTTGCAGCTGCTTTTCTTCGATGGCTTTGCGCAGCTGATTCTCGAGCTGCAATCGCTCAAGGGTGCTCGCTTGCAAGCTCTCGGTGTAGAACTGGAAGTTGTTGCCGCCCAAATGCTTGGCGTGCTGCATGGCAATGTTCGACTGGCTGACCAGCGCGGAAATTTCCCGGGCGGTGTCCGGCAGCATGCTGATGCCCATCGAGGCGCTGACCACCAGTTCATGGCCATCGACGGTGATTGGCAAACGCAGTTTGGTCGACAATCGGGTCGCCACTCGCGCCAGGCTCGACAGGTTGCCGTAAGCATCGAAGATCACCGCAAACTCGTCACCGGAAAGCCGCGCGATGGTGTCCGCTTCTGGCAGTGCGTTGACCAGCCGCCGGGCCATTTTCTGCAGTAACTGGTCGGCGACTTCATGACCAAGGCTGTCATTGAGCAGCTTGAAGCGATCCAGGTTGATATGCAGCAGCGCCAGGCTCCGACGCCCGCCCTGACGCACTCGCTGATGTGCCTCACGCAGCCGTTCGCGAAACAACGAACGGTTGGCCAGGCCAGTGAGCTCGTCGTAATGGGTCAGATAACGCATGCGCTCTTCAGATTCCCGTCGCGCCGACAGATCGGCGAAGAAACCGACAATATGGCTGACATTTCCCCGAGCATCTCGAACAGCGTTCAGTTGCAGCCACTGTGGATAAAGCTCACCGTTCTTGCGGGTTTCCACCAGTTCGCCCTGCCAGGTGCCATGCTGTTCCAGCGCTTGATGGATCACGCCGTAGTGCCGGCGCGCATCGCGGCTGCATGGCAACTCGACGACGTTGCGCCCCAGCATGTCTTCAATGTCGTAGCCCGTGACCCGGCTAAAAGCCTGATTGATTGCAATCAGTGCGTAATTCGGGTCGAAAATCACGATGCCTTCGCTGGCCGCCTCGAACACCGTCGCCGCCAGTTGGCGCTGCTCTTCCTGGCCTTTGCTCGCGCTGATGTCGCGGCGGGTGCCGACCATGCGGATCACCCGACCATTTGCGCTACGCTCGACCGCCCGCCCACGGTCCTCGATCCAGACCCAGTGACCGTCGCCATGCCGCACACGGTATTCGATCTGGTAATCCTCGCTACGGCCTTTCAAATGCTCGACCAGGGCACGGCGCAGCGACGGCAAGTCTTCAGGGTGAAGGCGCGGCTTGAGGTGGCTGAGCATCGCGGTCACGAATTCCGGCTCCAGGCCGAACAACTCCTGAAGCTGGGTGTGGTGGACTTCGTCGGTTTGCAGGTTCCAGTCCCACAGCCCGAGCTCACTGGCCTTCAACGCCAGCGCCAGCCGCGCCTCACTCTTGCTCAGGGCCTGGTTGGCCGCGTCCAGTTCAAGGCTGCGTTGGGCCACACGGTTTTCCAGCCCGACCTGGGCTTCACGCAATTTGCCTTCGGCGCACCGCCGGTGATCAATTTCTTTGGCCAACTCGTGATTGAGTTGGTCGCCGCAGCTCTGCGCCTGCTGCAAGTGTTCGATCAGGGCCTGATTCTGAAAGCGCCGCAGCAAACCGTTGTCGATCAGCCGATTGACCTGCCAAGCCACCACGCTCAACGCCCCCAACAAAATCAGCCCGAACCAACCCCAACCCTGGCCTTGTTGATCGCCGCCCCAAAATAGATAGGCGATGGCCGGCAACAGGCAGGGCAAGGTAAAGGACAGGAACGCCGGAAGACTGACCGCGTACGCAACGCTGGCCGACAAGGCGGCGGCGCCGATCAGGCCGAACACCCAGGCTTGTTGCATGAAATTGTCAGCGGGCACCAAAGCGATACCGGCACCAGCAAGGGTCAGGCCAGTCATGGCAGAGCCCAGCAGGAACATACGACGCCAGACCGGATGGGCCTGGCGGTTAGGAATGGCCGAATCGAAGGCTGCGACTTGAATCACCCGCAAGGCCACCAGCGACAATAGCCAGATCAGCCAGACGCTGACGAGGAAGTAGCGCTGCGGACTCCAGAGCAATCCGGCGCAGACCAGACCGTTGGTCAGCATGAACAGCGTAGGCAGCAGCGAGCCCTGGTAGAGCAGACGCGTACGCTCGACCGCCATTTCCATGGCGTACTGTTTGCGGATAACCCGAGGCTCCACAGAGGGGCCCGACAGGTCGGAGCTGAGGGTCATAGGCAATGTTCTTGTTCTTATAATGATGAGCATGAGCCCGAAACGTCGACTGAGCATACACAAGCCAATGCCCTTACCACACTGCTCCGAATCATAAATTCGGCAAAATTTCCGGCCCCCGCCGCCCCCTGAAAACCCTTCGGGCGAGCCCCGCCAACGCTTATAGCCAGTGACTGACCGGTCGTCATTCGTGCTTCTTTCATCGGCTAATGCAAAGCTCGGTTTGCCCGGTGTGACGGCGCACCCTAGAATGCCCCGATGCGCGATGATCTCTCCCTTCTGCTGAACTCCCTCAACGATGCCCAACGCCAGGCCGTAGCTGCCTCCGTGGGTCGTCAGTTGGTCCTGGCCGGTGCTGGTTCCGGTAAAACCCGAGTGCTGGTGCACCGTATCGCCTGGTTGATCCAGGTCGAGAACGCTTCGCCCCACTCGATCCTGTCGGTGACCTTCACCAATAAGGCCGCTGCCGAGATGCGTCATCGCATCGAGCAGCTGATGGGTCTCAACCCTGCCGGCATGTGGGTCGGCACCTTCCACGGCCTGGCGCACCGCTTGCTGCGGGCGCACTGGCAGGAAGCCGGCCTGAGCCAGACCTTCCAGATTCTCGACAGCGACGACCAGCAACGGCTGGTCAAGCGGGTTATCCGCGAGCTGGGGCTGGACGAGCAACGCTGGCCGGCCCGTCAGGCCCAGTGGTTTATCAACGGGCAGAAAGACGAAGGTCTGCGCCCGCAACACATTCAAGCCAGCGGCGACCTGTTCCTGGCGACCATGCGCAGCATTTATGAGGCCTACGAGGCCGCTTGCCTGCGCGCCGGCGTCATCGACTTCTCCGAATTGCTGCTGCGTGCCCTGGACCTGTGGCGCGATCACCCGGGCTTGCTGGCCCATTATCAGAAGCGCTTCCGGCACATTCTGGTGGACGAGTTCCAGGACACCAACGCCGTGCAGTACGCCTGGTTGCGTCTGCTGGCCAAGGGCGGCGACAGTCTGATGGTGGTGGGCGACGACGATCAGTCGATCTACGGCTGGCGCGGCGCGAAAATTGAGAACATTTATCAGTATTCCGACGATTTCCCGGATGCCGAGACCATTCGTCTGGAGCAGAACTATCGCTCCACCGCCGGGATTCTCAAGGCTGCCAACGCTCTGATCGCCAACAACACAGGGCGCATGGGCAAAGAGCTCTGGACCGATGGCGGCGAAGGCGAAGCGATCAATCTGTACGCAGCGTTCAACGAACACGATGAAGCACGCTACGTGGTGGAAACCATCGAAAGCGCGCTGAAAACCGGCTTGGCCCGCAGCGATATCGCGATTTTGTACCGCTCCAACGCCCAATCGCGCGTTCTGGAAGAAGCGTTGCTGCGCGAGCGCATTCCGTACCGCATCTATGGCGGTCAGCGCTTCTTCGAACGGGCAGAAATCAAGAACGCTATGGCGTACCTGCGTTTGCTGGAAGGTCGCGGCAACGATGCGGCGCTGGAGCGGGTGATCAACGTTCCGGCCCGTGGTATCGGCGAGAAAACCGTCGAAGCGATTCGCGACCATGCGCGCCACAGTGATGTATCGATGTGGGAAGCCATGCGCTTGCTGGTCGCCAATAAAGGCCTGACCGGTCGCGCAGCTGGCGCCCTTGGCGCATTTATCGAGCTGATCGAGAACCTCGCCGCCAAGTGCATGGAAATGCCGCTTCACCTGATGACCCAGACGGTTATCGAGCAGTCGGGGCTGATTGCCTACCACGAAGCGGAAAAAGGCGAAAAAGGCCAGGCCCGGGTAGAAAACCTTGAGGAACTGGTCAGCGCCGCGCGTAACTTCGAAAACGCTGAAGAAGATGAAGATCTGACGCCATTGGCGGCGTTCCTCGGTCATGCGTCGCTGGAGGCCGGGGATACCCAGGCCGATGAGCACGAAGACAGTATTCAGCTGATGACCTTGCACAGCGCCAAGGGCCTGGAATTCCCTTACGTGTTCCTGGTGGGTATGGAAGAAGGCCTGTTCCCGCACAAGATGAGCCTCGAGGAGCCGGGGCGGCTTGAAGAGGAGCGCCGTTTGGCCTACGTGGGTATCACCCGGGCCATGCAGAACCTGGTGATGACCTACGCGGAAACCCGACGCCTGTACGGCAGCGAGACCTACAACAAGGTGTCGCGTTTCGTACGGGAAGTGCCGAAAGGCCTGATCCAGGAAGTGCGGCTGTCCAACAGCGTCAGCCGCCCGTTCGGCGGTGGCCAGCAGCAAAGTTCCAGCAGTCTGTTTGGCGGCAGCGAGATTCCGGACACCGGGTTCAGCCTGGGCCAGGCCGTACGGCATTCGGTGTTTGGTGATGGCGTGATCCTGAATTTCGAAGGTGCCGGTGCTCAGGCCCGGGTGCAGGTGAACTTCGGCGAAGGCAGCAAGTGGCTGATGCTCGGTTACGCCAAGCTGGAAGCGATCTGAAGCCCACCAGAGGGCTTATGTGGGAGCGGGCTTGCTCGCGAAAGCGGTGTGTCAGTCAACGTTGATATCGAATGACACGCCGCTTTCGCGAGCAAGCCCGCTCCCACAGGATTTCATTCCTACCGAACTAAATCCCTAATCCTACAGACCAAAGTTAACAGGCCTTATTGCGCTGACTGAAGCTGAACGCAACCTGTCAGGCAAAAGCCCGAAACACTCTGCCGCTAGCCAGTAACACTTCAGCTGTGCAACATGGCGCGCGTGCCTTCCACAAATGGGAATTCCCTTTATGAAACGTTTTCTTAGCATCGCCATGGCGTTGTGCATTGGCCTGACGATGAGCCTCGACGCCAATGCCGCCAAGCGCTTTGGTGGCGGCAAGAGCTCCGGCGCTGCGCCGACTCATCAGACCAGCCAAATGGCTCCTTCTTCTGCCGCAGGTGGCGCTGCTGCCACTGCGGGTGCGGCCGGTGCCGCTGGCGCTGCCGCCAAGGCCGGTGGTGCTTCGCGCTGGCTCGGCCCTCTGGCCGGCATCGCTGCCGGCGGCCTGCTGGCCTCCATGTTCATGGGCGGCGGCTTCCAGGGCATGCAGATCTTCGACATCCTGATCATGGCCGTCATTGCCTTCCTGGTCTTCCGCTTCATCGCCGCTCGTCGTCGCAAGCAACAGGAGCATCTGTCTCCAGCTGGCGCGCCGATGCAGCGTGAAGTGTTCGAGCAGAAGCCAACAGCCATGGGTTCGATCTTCGGCGGCTCGGCTGCACCTGCTGCCGCTCGTCCGGTGATCAACGCTCCGGCCTGGTTCAATGAACAGAACTTCGTTGAAGCCGCCCGTAACCACTTCCAGTCCCTGCAGCAACACTGGGACGCCAACGAAATGGACAAGATCGCCGAGTTCGTAACCCCGCAGCTGTTGGAGTTCCTCAAACGCGAACGTGCCGACCTGGGTGAAGCTTTCCAGTCCACCTACATTGATAACCTCAATGTTCAACTGGACGGCGTGGATGATCGTGCCGACAAGACCATCGCCACCCTGACCTTCAGCGGCGTGTCGAAGACTTCGCGTTTCGACCAGGGCGAAGTGTTCAGCGAAAGCTGGAACATGGAACGTCCACAGGGCGAAAACCAGCCTTGGCTGGTGGCCGGTATCCGCCAGAACGGCTGATAACCGCCCGGTTCTGTTTGGAAGGTGCCGAGCTAAGATCAGACAAGGCAAAAACAAGCGAGGAAGCGGAGTTGACGTTAGTCAATGAGCATTCCGAGCTTGTTTTTAACGCAGTATGATCGACGCGCAGGCACGTTCCAGACAGAACCTAGCATGCTGTAATGAAAACCCCGGCTAGCCGGGGTTTTTCTATTTCGCAGTTGCATCTATAGCGAGCTACTGTATAAACCGCCCCAACTAAACCGCGCCATCAAGCAAGAGGATCCCGGACGTGGAAGAAATCATCGAACAACTGCGTGAAGCCAACGAACCGGTACCGGTCCCCTTGGAGTTGCCTGACGAAGACCAGATCGTGGAAATCGAGGAACAACTGTTCATCGACATTCCCTTCGTCTTCAGAGAGTTTTTGCTGACCGTCAGTGACGTCGTCTACGGCAGCCTAGAGCCGGTGACCGTCACCGACCCGCAATCTCACACCTACCTGCCGGACGTTGCTGCCAACGCCTGGGACGCTGGCGTCGACCGCAGCATGATCCCGATCTGCCAGGACGGTGACGATTACTACCTCGTCGAAGAAGATGGCACCGTGGTGCTGTGGCAGGCCGAAGAAGAACTGATTGCCGAAGAAACCTGGGAATCGGTGTGGCACTGGGCGCGGGACGTCTGGCTGGAAAGCTGAGCCGACTGACGCGCCGCGTGGTCAATGTCCGGACGTTTCCTTATGGTTGTCCAGGGTTTCGAGCAAGGCCACTTGCATCCGCGTGTGCACGCGGATGAACCAGCGCCAGAGCAACGCCGCCACAGCGGCCGCTACCACGGCTATCAGTACCAGCAACTTGTTGGTCGGCAAGATACTGGCCGACAAGGCTGCCAGCAGCAGGAAGATCACCAGCAGCGAGAGAATCGGGATCACTTCGGCGATCACCCGGCGCACTCTCTGCGTGTGCCGCCCCGCCATCTCCGGCTTCACGCCCATCTCCGCCAACAGCATCGACAGCGCCTTGAGCTTGCGATAGGCGGCGATCAGGAACGGCAGCGACAACAGCAACGCCCCACCCCAGATCAACGCTTTCTGCCAGCTCGGATCGGTGATCCAGTCTTGCAGGTAAACGGACATGCGTTTGGCGAAGTACGCGCCGGAAAAGAAGATCGCAATCACCAACGCCAGATTGACCCCGACCTGCAACAGGATCCGCCGGATCATCGACGCCAGCAACGCGCCCTCGCCCTGAGGCTGGATGCTGCGCAGCCACTCGCCGTACATCCCCAGTACCCGACCCAGTCGCTTCGGCATCACGGCGGCAAGTTTGATCGACAGCGGATCCGCCGCGCGGATCAGATACGGCGTCAGCAACGTGGTGATCACCGAGACCGCCACGGCGACCGGGTAGAGAAAGTTGCTGGTGACCTGCAGCGTCATGCCCAGCGCGGCGATGATGAAGGAGAATTCGCCGATCTGCGAAAGCCCCATCCCCACACGCAGTGAGGTGCGTCCGTCATTGCCGGCGATAAAGGCCCCGAGGCCGCAGGAAAGCATTTTGCCGAGTACAACGGCGACGGTGATCACCGCGATCGGCCAGGCGTATTGCAGCAGGATCAGCGGATCAAGCATCAAGCCGATGGCGACGAAGAAGATTGCACTGAACAGGTCGCGAACCGGCTCGATCAGGCGCTCGATCTTCAGCAATTGCCGCGACTCGGCCATGATTGCACCAATCAGGAACGCGCCCAGAACCATGCTGTATTCAAGTTTGACCACCAGCAGGCAGAAGCCGAAACACAGGCCCAGCACGGTGATCAGCAGCATTTCGTTGCTCTCGAACTTTGCTACGTAGGCCAGCAATCGCGGCACCAGCAAGATGCCAATGACCAGCGCAACGATCATGAACAGCGAGAGCTTGCCCACCGTGGAAAACACTTCGCCGGAACTGACGGTGCCGCTGACCGCGATGCTCGACAGCAAGGCGATGATGCCGATACCGAGGATGTCCTCGACGATCAGAACGCCAAAGATCAGCTGGGCAAAGCGCTCGTTCTTCATCTTCAGGTCGTTGAGCGCCTTGACGATGATGGTGGTCGAGGAAATCGCCAGGATCGCGCCGAGGAACAATGAATCCATGGTGTTCCAGTCGAACCATTGGCCGATTTCGTAGCCGATCCAGATCATCAGCACGATTTCCAGGAACGCCGCGATGAAGGCCGTTGCGCCGACCTTGAAGAGCTTGCGCAGGCTGAATTCGAGGCCTAGGCAGAACATCAGGAAAATCACCCCGAGCTCAGCGAGCGTCTTGATGGCTTCTTCGTCGTGGATCAGGCTGAACGGCGGCGTGTGCGGGCCGATGATGAAACCGGCGACGATATAACCCAGCACCACCGGCTGCTTGAAGCGGTGGAAGAGCACCGTCACCACACCTGCGACCAACATGATCACTGCCAAGTCCTGAATAAAACTGATGGCATGCATGGTGTGGGGCTCCTTAAGGCGGACTTTCGGAGGTTAACACCGCGACTTCCGCCAGAAAGGCGGTGCAATATATGGAAACAGATCGATCCGGCGTGACGGCGACCACCCGCCCGGCGTCCCGATAACTGTGGTTTGAAAAAAACCGACCAGGCACCCGCAGAGGTGCCGCCCTTCCGACATTCTGCCTTGACCCGTGAGAACGCTATGGAACCCGGAAACGCCCAGCTGTCGATGACGGTATTGATGACCCCCGACATGGCCAACTTCTCTGGCAATGTTCACGGCGGTACCCTGCTCAAATACCTCGACGAAGTGGCCTACGCCTGCGCCAGCCGTTACGCCGGCCGCTACGTGGTGACCCTGTCGGTGGACCAGGTGATTTTCCGCGAGCCGATCCATGTTGGCGAGCTGGTGACCTTCCTGGCCTCAGTCAACTACACCGGCAACACCTCCATGGAGGTGGGCATCAAGGTGGTGACCGAGAACATCCGCGAGCGCTCGGTGCGCCACACCAACAGCTGCTTCTTCACCATGGTGGCGGTGGATGACGCCCGCAAGCCGGCTGCCGTCCCGCCGCTGCAACCGCAGAACAGCGAAGACAAGCGCCGCTTCATCCAGGCCCAGCAGCGTCGGCAGATTCGTCAGGAACTGGAAAAGCGGTATCAGGAAATCAAGGGTGATGCCTGACGTGCTCGGGCTTTAGATCGCTTTCGCGGGCAAGCCTCGCTCCTACAGTTCCGAGTCGCCCGCACATTTTGTGTACGGCACAGACCTGTAGGAGCGAGCGATGCGGCGATCCGACTTGCCCGCGAAGCTTTTAAAGACTGATCGCAGTCGCTTCGAACTTCACTCGCGGATGCGCAATCCGGTCCTGAGCCCGCACCAGTTCCAGCTCATAGCTTGCACATGCCTGGGTTTCCAGCAGCACTTCATGCACCGCAGCCGCCGTAAACTCGAAGGCCGCCACCAGGCTGTCCCCCAACAGCACACGCGCCAGAAACAGACCCGACGTCAGGTCGCCAACGCCCACCGGCTGACGCGGAAACGCCAGCAGCGGCCGACGCAAGTGCCAGCTGCCTTCAGCGGTCACCAGCAACATCTCGAAGCCATCCGCCGGCTTGCCGGGATAGGCCAGATGCTTGACCAACACCGCTTTCGGCCCGCGAGCCAGCAGCGCCCGCGCCATCGCCAGGCAATCGAACAGTGACTGCGGTTTGCGCCCCGAGAAGCTGTCCAGCTCCAACTGGTTCGGGCACATGAAATCCGCCACCGAAGCTGCCTCTTCCAGCAGGAAATCGCTGACTTCGGCCGGCACGCTGCAACCCTTCTCCGGATGCCCCATCACCGGGTCGCACAAGTACAACGCCTTGGGATTCATCGATTTGATCCGTGCCACGCCGGTCAGGATCGCCCGGCCCTGCGCCGCACTGCCGAGGTAACCGGACAGTACCGCATCGCAGTTGCCCAGCTCGCCTATCGCCGCGATCCCTTCGACCAACTCGGGAATCTGATGTGGTGCCAGCACTTCGCCAGTCCACTGGCCGTACTGCGTGTGGTTGGAGAACTGCACGGTGTTGAGCGGCCAGACATTCACCCCGACCCGCTGCATCGGGAAAACCGCGGCGCTGTTGCCAGCGTGGCCGAACACCACGTGGGACTGGATGGCGAGCAGATGGGGCGTACGTTTCATGCGGTGTGTTTTCCGTCAAACGATTGAAATTCGAGCCGCGCAGTATGCGACGAAACACGGCCTGTACGACAGACCGGCGACACAGTTAAGCTGGCACTATCTTGTTGGAGCAACCTGTTGATGCTGACCCTCGGAAATATCTTCGTGCTGATGCTGCTCGCCACTGGCGGCGCGTGGCTGTGGCACAACCACGGCTTGCGCGAGCGCGCGCTGGAGCGGGTCAAGCTGCATTGCACCAAGCTCGGGATCGAGCTGCTGGACGGCAACGTGGCGTTGAAAAAGATCGCGTTCATCAAAGACGCCAACAACCGGCGGCGCCTGGCCCGTGTGTATAACTTCGAGTTCACCGTGACCGGCGAAACCCGGCATAACGGCACCATCACCCAGTTCGGCGCCCACAGCGCGCAGATCGAGCTGGCGCCCTACCCGATGCCGTTCGACGACACGCCGGTGGCGGTCGATGTCGCAAAACCCCGCGCCGAAGTGATCGAACTGAGTCAGTGGCGGCAAGAACACACCAAGTGGCGTCCTTGATGATTGATGTCGTCAGTTAAATCCATTCGCGAGCAAGCTCTCATCCTCAGTCTAAATCCTGCGCAAGACACAAGCGGGCTTGCTCGCGAAGAGGCCTCAAAAGCAGCACAAAAACTCGCTAACTGGATGAAACCCGGCACGCGGCCAAGCTTTTCTGCAGCACAGCAACATCCTGCGGCTCACTGAAAATCAGCTCGATCCTCGAATCCCGGCGCCATTCGCTGGGCTGCCATTCCAGTTCCGAGTTATCCAGCGCATTCGCCGACACCCAACCGTCGACGCTGTGGATAACCAGCTTCGCCCGCCGCCAGGCGATGCTTTCAAGCCACTGGCCAACACGCACCACATCGAAGGTCTGCGTCGGATGCCAACGCCAGCCTATGCTCCAACCGCCCTCCTGTGCCTGACTCAAGCAAATCGGCAGCGCAGGATCGGTCCAGATGGCCGGCATCTGCGCCAATCCCTTGGGCACGATGAAGTTATCCACACCTGCCACCGCCTGAGCACTTAGTCCCGGTAGTTTGTTCAACGGCAAGAGGGCTTGCTGCGTCCAGAACAGGGGACGAGAAGGCAGCTGCGCGGCAATTCGCTGGCGATCATTGTCGTCGAGACCTTCCGCCTTGTTCAGCAGCAACAAACCAGCGCTGCTCAACGCCTCCTGTTGCGCCTCGGGCAATGGTTTGCCAGCGGCGAGTGCCTGGGCATCCAAAACCAGCACACAAGGCTGTACCGCCAGTACACCTTGCCACGGTGCCTCACTCAATTGCCTGAGCAACTGCGCCGGGTGACCCAATCCTGAGGGTTCGATGAACAGCCGATCCGGCCGCGCCTTGCGCAGCAACCGCCCAAGGCCGATCTGAAACGGCGCACCGTTCACGCAACACAAACAGCCCCCGGCCACTTCTCCCAGTGCGATACCATCGGCGTCCTGGGTCAGCAGCGCTGCATCGAGGCCGATCTGGCCGAACTCGTTGATCAGCACCGCCCAGCGCTCATTCGCGGGCCGTTGCGCCAGCAGGTGCTTGATCAAACTGGTCTTGCCCGCGCCCAACGGACCGGCAATGACGTGAGTGGGAATGTTCTGCAACATGGTCGATGTTTTCTGAGGAGGTAATGGATGCGGTTGATGGGATTGTCATTGCTCTTGGCGCTGTGTTCCGGCGAGGCGCTGGCCCAGGCTTGCGTGGTACATAGCACAGCCGAGCGACTCGACGTGAAAGTCTGCCAGCAGAACCGCAACATCCCGGAAAAGCTCTTCGCCGACGGGTTCTGCCAACCGAACCTTCCCGGGCAGAAAGTCGAGGTGCAATACGTCGACCAATGTCCCACCGGCGCGTTCGGTGTGTGCAGCAACGCCCAAGTCGCCAATATGCCTTACCGGCAGGATATTCACTATTTCGGCGTGACAACCGATGCTGCGTACCTGAAGCCGTTTTGCGAAGGCCAGAGTCAGGGCAACTGGCTCAAGCCTTAAGCCAGCCAGTCCAGGGTCAGAATCAAACGGCGTTCGCCCGGCGCGGGTTGCGGCGAACGGTGGATCAGGCCGAAACCTTCGTTGCCGTGCCATTTTTCGCCTTTGAGCAGTGCCACTTCGCCGCTGGCGATATTCTCGATCAGCGAATCGTCTGTGGGTTCGGCCTCAGGCTTGCCCAGTTGCCGGCGATCCATCACCCCTTCTTTCAACCACTGACTGCCGATGCCGGAATACGTAGTGATCAACCGCACAGGCACATGATCGACGTGAAAGCGCGGGCACATAGCCTTGTCCAGAACCCGCACGCGCAGGCCGATGCGCTTGGCGCCCACCAGACAGGCGAAGGCGCTGACCAGCCAGGACACATCGGCAATGAAAGCGGCATACCCTTCAAGATCGCTGAATCCCGAGGCCAATCCATGCAGGTTGGGTTCGGCGTCATCCTCAGGCAACTCCAAGACCAGTGACTCGGCCAGCGGTTCGTTCAGAGACAGCAGCAAGCGCCCGAAATCATCAATGTGCGCCGGGAGCTGGCGCTGCCAAATGGCGAGGTTTACCCCGTCATCAAGAATTCGGGCCAGGGTTTTCGGCGTGTCACCTTGAACCTGATGAACGACCGGCTGCCGCTTCAGACTGGGCGCCAACATCAGGCGGCGACCTCTTCGTGCCAAGGGCCGAACGGATCTGACAGCAAGCGCCAGCCCTCGGCACCCAACGCCATTTCATCATCGGTCAGCAGGCAATTGTCGAGTTCGGCGGTGAGTTGCGCGAAGTCGATGTTCTGACCGATGAACACCAGTTCCTGACGGCAATCACCGGTGGTAGCAGTCCAGTTTTCCATGATTCCGGCGGTGCTTTCTTCGTCCTGCGGCCACTGGGTTTTCGGCACGAAGCGCCACCAGCGCCCGGCGAAACCGTGGCGCATCAAGCCGCCGGCCTGGGACCAACTCCCGGCGTCCATATGCTTGCTGGCTAGCCAGAAGAAGCCTTTGGAACGTAGCAGTTTGCCGTTCACCCATGGCCGATCGATGAAGCTGAAGAAACGCTGCGGGTGAAACGGTCGGCGGGCTCGGTAGGCCGTCGAGGCGATGCCGTACTCCTCGGTTTCCGGCACGTGTTCCCCACGCAATTCCTGCAACCACCCCGGAGCCTGAGCAGCCTTTTCAAAGTCGAATCGACCGGTGTTGAGGATCTTTTTCAGAGGAATCTCACCCATGACCATCGGGATGATTTCTGCCTGTGAGTTGAGGCGTTCAAGGATCGCGATCAGTTCCTGGCGCTCACGGCTGCTGATCAAATCGATCTTGCTGATGAGGATCACATCGGCAAATTCGATCTGCTCGATCAACAGGTCGGTGATCGAGCGCTCGTCCTCCTCGCCCAATGTTTCACCGCGGGAAGCGAGGCTTTCGGCGGCCTGATAGTCGAGCAGGAAGTTCATGCCGTCGACCACCGTGACCATGGTGTCGAGCCGAGCGATGTCGGCCAGGCTCTGCCCGTCTTCATCACGGAAGGTGAAGGTTTCCGCCACCGGCAATGGCTCGGAGATGCCGGTGGATTCGATCAACAGGTAATCAAAACGCCCGTCCCTGGCGAGTTTGCTGACTTCTTCGAGCAGGTCTTCGCGCAAGGTGCAGCAAATGCAGCCATTGCTCATCTCCACGAGTTTTTCTTCGGCGCGGTTCAGGCTGACATCGCGCTGGACTTCGCTGCCATCGATGTTGATCTCGCTCATATCGTTGACGATTACGGCGACACGCAGGTTCTCGCGGTTACGCAGCACGTAGTTGAGCAGCGTGCTTTTACCGGCGCCGAGAAAGCCTGACAGGACGGTCACGGGGAGACGATTGGGCATCAGGAATTCCTCACAGAGATGCCCGATCGCAATGTCGGGCTGATTTCAATGTTATAGTATAACGATACAATCAAGCCAGCCCACGCTTGCCCACAACAGCAAAGGGCACGATGCTAAACCCTGTCCGGTCCGTGAGAAATCTCATGCGTATTGCCCTGAAATCAGCGTTGATAAGCTTTTCGCTGTTGCTCTCCGTAGACGCATGGGCGCAAATCCCGAGCCTGGCCAAATGCACCCGAAGCGCCAATCTGCTCGCCTGTGCGGATGCCGACGGCAACGCCTATAGCGTCAACACCGTCGGCAGTACGATTTATTTGCGCGGCTTCGAACTGGCGGGCAAACGCTATTGGGCGCAGACCAACAGCCGCTACGGACAACTCACCTTCTTCACCGGTATCGCCTCCGACGGCGAAGCCTGGGTCGGTTACAACCGTCGGGTCGGCTGGACCACGATCAACCGGTTCTCCAGCTCCGGCGGCAGCAGCGCCAAATTCACCTGCAGCCGGATCACCGGCTGCTAGGCCTTCGCATTTTTCTGCTGCTGTTGCCAGGCGATGTAACTGTTGAGCGGTGGATTCTTCTGAAAATAGCGCTGCAATCCGTCGAATAATCCGTCAGCCACAGCCTGCTGGTGGCGCGCGGTCACGAGTCGCTGGCTGTCACGGGCGTTGGACATGAAGCCGGTTTCCACCAGGATCGACGGCACGTCCGGCGACTTCAGCACTGCGAATCCCGCTTGCTCCACGCGCTTTTGATGCAGCGTGGTGATACCCGCCAGACTGCCGAGGACTGTGCTGCCCAGCTGCAAACTCGCGGCGATGGTGGCGTTCATCGACATGTCGAGAATCACCCCGGCGAGCATCGGGTCCTTGTCCTTGAGGTTGAGCAGACTGGTGGCGCCCAACAAGTCTGCGCCGTTTTCACGTTGCGCCATGAAACGCGCCGTGGCCGAAGTGGCGCCGCCCTCAGACAAGCAATACACCGACGCACCTGAAGCGGTGAGACGCGGCGCCGCGTCCGCATGCACCGAGATGAACATATCCGCATTGTGCTTGCGGGCAATCTCGACACGTTTGCGCAGCGGAACGAAGAAGTCGTCGTTGCGCACCAGTTTCACGTCGAAGCCCTTCTCACGTTTCAGTCGCTTGGCCAAAAGCTGAGCGATCGATAGGACGACGTCTTTCTCTCGCTCCCCTTTGGCGCCCACCGCGCCGGGGTCTTTGCCGCCGTGACCAGGGTCGACCACCACGATGATGTCGCGCTTGGGGTGAGGCTCGTCGATGCTCGCCTCGGGTGCCACTGCGATGTGCATAGGCGCCGCCGACCTCAGATCAAGCACCAGCCGATCGCCTTGGCCATCCTGTGGCGGCAGGAGAAAGCTGTTGAGCTGCACCGCGGCGCAGAGGTCGAGGACGATCCGCGTATCGCCCTGGCCAAAATGCCCGGAGCGAATCGACCGAATGACCGTATTGCCAAGCGCCAGCTGACTGAAGTCGCCACTGAGGGTGGCACCACTCAGATCGATGATCAGTCGTTCGGGAGCGCTCAGTGAAAAGGTCTTGTACTGCACCGGCCCACTCAAATGGAACACCAGACGTAGCTTGTCATCCGAACGCCAGAGCCGCGCGTTGCGAATCTGCGTGGCCGAAACACCGAAGGGTAAAGCGAAGGCTGCGCTGGCCAGCATCCAGTTGAGCAAGTGACGTCTGTGCATTTTGAAAGCCGCTCGTGAAAAAGGCGTAGTCGATTTTAATGTAATAACATAACATGCGATATAAACTCCCACGATGGACCTGCTCATGAATGCGCTGACTCTGCCGGATATCGCCGCGCAGGCTTCACGCCAAGCCCTGCCACTCGAATGGGTGGGCATGTGCGGCATTGCTCTTCCTGTTTTATTCGATGGTCAACGGCTGAGCGCAAAGGCTGACGCAGGCGTGAGCCTCGATGATGGAGAAGCACGCGGCATTCACATGTCCCGGCTGTATTTGGCGTTGGAAATGCTTGAGCGGGAAATCCTGACACCCGCCCTGTTACGGCGAGTGCTGCAAAGCTTTCTCAATAGTCATGAAGGACTGTCCCACAGCGCCTACTTAAAAATTGATGCGGATTTACTGCTCAAAAGACCGGCGCTGATCAGCCCTTTGGCTGGCTGGAAAACCTATCCAGTGAGCATCGAAGCGCGTTTGAAAAACGCGATGTTCCACGTGGAACTAAAAATCGACGTTCCTTATTCCTCAACCTGCCCCTGTTCAGCCGCACTTTCTCGGCAGTTGATTCAGCAACAATTCGTCGACGACTTCGCCAACAAGTCCCTGCAACACGCCGATGTATTGGCGTGGCTTGGCTCTACGAAAGGCATCGTTGCAACACCTCACAGCCAACGGAGCCATGCACTTTTACACCTGAGACTGGACGAATATCTGGATGACCTGCCGCTGATTGCGTTCATCAATGACGCCGAAGCCGCACTGGGGACCGCCGTGCAAACCGCGGTAAAGCGCGCCGATGAGCAAGCCTTCGCTCTGGCCAATGGTCAAAATTTGATGTTCTGCGAGGACGCCGCCCGCCGCTTGAATCTGGCCCTGAAACGCTCGCCCGGTATCAACGCCTTCCACATACGCGTCGTCCACGCCGAAAGCCTCCATGCCCACGATGCCGTCGCCGAGAGCCGATGGAACTGGGTGGATGCATGATCCGATGCCACGCTTTGCGCTGGGGCGCACTCGGGCAACCGCTCACACCGCCCGTTGATTTCGAATTACCCAAAGGCAGTCTGACTGCCGTGATCGGGGCCAATGGCTCGGGTAAAAGCAGTCTGCTGAAAGTCATCGCGGGGCTACAAAAACCACTGACTGGAAAAATCATCCTTGATGTTCCACGCAAGGGCTCGCTTTCCTTTCTCCCCCAGCAACAACACTTGGACCGGCAATTCCCCATCAGCCTCCAGGAGTTGGTAGCTGCCGGTTTCTGGGGCAGCAAACTATCCCCTGAGGTACGCAGCCAACGCCTCAAAGCCGTGCTGGAAAACTGGTGCCTCACGGGTTTGGAACAGCGCCCGTTGATGGCCCTCTCCGGCGGCGAATTGCAGCGCGCACTGCTCGCCCGCCTGAGTCTCGCCGAAGCGCCGTTGCTGTTGCTCGACGAACCCCACGCCGCGCTCGATGAGCTCGGTCAGGCACTGCTCTGGAAACACCTCCATGCCTGGCACGCCGAAGGTCGAACCCTGGTGGTCGTGTGTCATGACCTGGTCGCGGTTCGCCAACACATTCCTCAAAGCTTGCTCATCAAAAGCAGCGGCTGCGTCCTCGGGTCCAGTACCGAACTGATCCACCAACAACCGCAAACGCAGGTGGCTTGATGCTCGCAGCCGCTCATCTTTGGCAACCCTTCCACGAGTTCGTGTTCATGCGCCGGGCACTCCTTGGCGGATTGGTCCTGGCTTGCAGCACGGCTCCGCTGGGCGTGTTTCTGATCCTTCGTCGCATGAGCCTGATCGGCGACGCGGTGGCTCACGGGATCCTGCCTGGCGCTGCACTTGGTTTCTGGTTCGCCGGTTTGAGTCTGCCGGCACTGACCCTCGGTGGCCTCGGCGCAGGCCTGAGCATGGCCGGACTCGCGGCCTGGATTACCCGCCGGACGGGACTGCGCGAAGACGCGAGCCTCGCCGCGATCTACCCGATCTCCCTCGCCAGCGGCGTGCTGATCCTTGGCATCGCCGGCAAACGTCTGGACCTGCTTCATCTGTTGTTCGGCTCGGCACTGGCAGTCGATGGGCCGACGCTGACCGGCATGCTGTGGGTCTCCGGGTTCAGCCTGATCGCCATGGCGCTCATCTACAAGCCGTTGTTGCTGGATACCCTCGACCCGCTCTTTCTGCAAACCGTCAGCCGCCTCGGTCCGCTTGCACACGGCGTATTCCTGACCCTGGTGGTGCTGAACCTGGTGATCGGCTTCCAGGCCATCGGCGCGTTGATGGTGGTCGGTTTGATGATGTTGCCCGCCGCCGCGTCGCGCTTCTGGAGTCGTCGTTTGCCGGCGTTGATCGCGATCGCAGCCCTGCTCGGCTGTCTCTCGGTGTGGCTCGGTTTATTGCTCTCGTTCTACTACTCGCTGCCCAGCGGCCCGGCGATCGTACTGGTGGCGGGCGGTTTCTATGTGCTGTCCGTGGTGTTCGGTCCGGTGCACGGTTTGCTGCGCCGCCCGCCTTTGCTCACATCCCAATGAGGTACGTTCCGATGCGCGCTTTACTCGTGCTGTTCAGTTTGATGCTGTCGATGTCGCTGTCGGCGGCGGAAAAACTTCAGGTGGTCACCAGTTTCAGCATCCTCGCCGACATGACCCATCAGGTCGGCGGCGACCATATCCAGATCACCAACATGGTCGGTCCCGACGCCGATGCCCACACGTACGAGCCAACCCCGGACGATGCCAAGGCCTTGCTCAAGGCCAGACTCATCATCAAAAACGGTTTGGGTTTCGAACCATGGCTGGACCGTCTGGTGACCAGCACCGAGACCAAAGCCCCTGTCATCAGCGCGAGCCACGGTGTCATCCCGCGCTCCCTGGATGAGGACGGCGAGACCGTGCCCGACCCTCACGCCTGGCACAACCTGGCTAACACCGAGCTGTACATCAGCAACATCACCAAGGCGCTGATTGCCGCCGACCCGGCGAACAAAGCCGACTACGAACGCAACAGCCAGGCCTACCTGAAACAGATCTACGCACTGCTCGCCGAAGCCAAGGCCAAGCTCGGTTCACTGCCACCGGGCAACCGCAAGATCGTCACCTCCCATGATGCGTTCGGTTATCTGGGCCAGGCCTACGGCATCGACTTCATGGCGCCGCAAGGTCTGTCCACCGAGCGCGAACCTTCAGCCGCCGAAGTAGCGGCGTTGATCACCCAGATTCGCCAGGCCAAGGTCAAAGCGGTGTTCATGGAAAACATCAAGGACGCGCGCCTGCTCAAGCAGATTGCCGACGAAAGCGGCGCGCACATCGGTGGCACGCTGTACTCCGATGCCCTCGCCGCAAACGGTCCGGCGAGTACCTTTGCCGGGCTGTTCGAATACAACCTCAACACCCTCTACGACGCGTTGGGCAAGCCATGATCCGCAAGAACCCCTCAGGTGATTTGCCACGGATTGCGGAGTCCGCGTATGTGGATAAAACTGCAATCATCTGCGGCAAAGTGGTGATCGGCGAAAACGTGTTCGTCGGTCCCTACGCAGTCATTCGGGCCGACGAAGTGGATACATCAGGCGAGATGGAACCGATCACCATCGGCGCCAATTCGAACATCCAGGATGGCGTGGTCATTCACTCCAAGTCCGGCGCGGCGGTGACCATCGGCGAGTTCAGTTCGATCGCCCACCGCTCCATCGTTCATGGCCCGTGCACGGTTGGCGACCGGGTGTTCATCGGTTTCAACAGCGTGCTGTTCAACTGCGCAGTTGGCGATGGCTGCGTGGTGCGGCACAACTCGGTGGTCGACGGTCGGGACTTGCCCGAGGACTTCTATGTGCCCTCCACTACCCGCATCGGCCCCAACACCGATCTGTCGCAGTTCCCACCGGTGAGCGTCAGCGCCTCGGAGTTTTCCGAGGACGTAGCGCGCACCAACGTCGATCTGGTGCGCGGCTACAAAGCCCTGCAGAACGAGTTCTGACCATGAGCAGCGTGCTGATTCGCAATGCCAGATTGGTAAATGAAGGTCGGGAATTCGATGGCGATCTGCTGGTGAGCAACGGCCGGATCGTGAAGATAGCCGCAAGCATCGACGGAGAAAATACCGACGTCGAAATCGATGCAAACGGGCAGTGGCTAGTGCCCGGAATGATCGACGACCAAGTGCATTTCCGAGATCCCGGGGCGCCTCACAAGGGTAGCTTTTACACCGAGTCGCGGGCGGCCGTGGCCGGCGGCATCACCAGTTTCATGGACATGCCCAATACAAATCCGGCAACCCTGACACTCGCGTCACTCGCGGACAAGAAGCGTCGAGCGGCGATCAACTCTGTCGCCAACTACGGTTTTCACTTCGGCGTGAGCAACGACAACCTCGACACCGTTGCGGCGCTCAATCCCTGCGAAGTGGCCGGGGTGAAAGTGTTCATGGGGGCCTCGACCGGCAACATGCTGGTGGACGATCCGCAGACGCTTGAACGACTGTTCGCCGAAGTGCCAACCATTCTGCTCGCCCATTGCGAACACACGCCGAGCATCGAAGCCAATGCCGCGAAGGTGCTTGAGCTGGTTGGGGAACACATTCCCGCCGCCGTCCACCCACAGATTCGTGACGCCGAAGCGTGCTTTCGCTCCTCCTCAATGGCCGTGGACCTGGCCAAGCGGCATGGCACCCGACTGCATGTTTTGCATTTGACCACCGCGCGGGAACTGGCGCTGTTCGAAGACAAACCGCTGACACAGAAACGCATTACCGCTGAAGTCTGCCTGCATCATTTGCTGTTCGATGATCGCGACTACCTGAGCCTCGGAAACCTGATCAAGTGCAATCCGGCGATCAAGAGCCAGGCTGATCGCGATGCCTTGCGTCATGCCTTGCTGAGTAATCGACTGGACGTTATCGGCAGCGATCACGCGCCGCACACCTGGGCGGAAAAAAAACGGCCCTACCACCAGGCCCCTTCCGGTTTGCCATTGGTGCAACACGCCCTGCCCGCGCTGCTGGAACTGGTGGTTGATGAAGTGCTGCCGATAACTACCCTCGTGGCCAAGACCAGTCACCGCGTGGCTGATCTGTTCGCCATTCCCGACCGCGGTTATCTGCGCGAAGGCTACTGGGCCGATCTCGTTCTGATCAAACCCGAGCCTGGCGGTGTTGCCGTATCCAGGGAGCCGGTCTTGTCGCAATGCGGCTGGACGCCCTTTGCCCGGCAGCGTTTTCGCCACAGCGTCAGCACCACGATCGTATCGGGGCAAATTGCCTGGCACGACAAACGTCTTAATGACAACTGCCAAGGTTTACCCCTACGGTTTATGCGCTAACGCGCGTTTATAAGCACTCGAGAGCACCGACATGATTCACATCACCCTGAGCGATGGTTCATTGCGTGAATACGACCAACCGTTGTCGGTGTTTGAGTTCGCCGCGAGCATCGGCGCCGGGCTGGCCAAAGCAGCCGTGGCCGGCCGGGTGGACGGCGTTCTGGTGGACTGTGAGTTCATGATCGAGGCCGACGCCCGGGTCAGCATCGTCACGCCTCAAGAGCCCGATGGGCTGGAGATCTTGCGACGCTCCTGCGCATTGATGCTGGCGGTGGCCATTAAACAACTCTATCCAAAAGCGCAATTGCAGACCGGATCGGCACTGGGTGATGGCTTCTTTTACGAGTTTGCGTTTGAGCGTCTGTTAAACCTGGCCGACCTCGCTGGCATCGAAGCACGCATGAAGACGTTAGCGGCAACCAATCATTCGATACGGCGCCGCAAACCGATATCCGCATCGACGCCCGCGGAGAAGTTATTGCCCTACGTCCTTGCGGGTTTCGAGTGTGTGTCAGCGGGACCGCATGTTCCCGCAACCCGAGTGTTGCAGGCATTCGCGCTCGATCACATCAGCGGCGCTGCGCCACAGCGGATCTATGGCACCTGCTGGTCCTGCGAACAGGAACTGGAAGACTGGCGGGCGCCGCCGCACGTGATCATCATCAGCATGGACGAGCGTCAGGCGGATTACGCACAGTCGGTAACCGAGGTTTTGCGCCGAAGCGGCGTACGCGCTCGCGCGGATCTGCGCAGCGAGAAAGTCCGCTACAAGATCCGCGAGCACAGTCAGCACGTGCCGTATCTGGTGGTGATCGGAGAGAAAGAAAAAGCGGGTGGGTTTGTCAGTGTGCGCAGCCGTACCGGGGAGGATTTCGGCAGGATGGACGTTGATGCGGTGTGTGACTGGTTGAGGTCAACAGGTGTAGCGGGTATCTGAACTGGTGCCTTCGTGGGCAAGTCGGATCGCCGACTTGCCCACGAAGCCTTTAGGCTCTCGGCTTAACGGTCCCGCAATCCTGCCCCAACCACACGGCGCGGGTATCGAGGCTACCCTTCTGCTGAATGCCGGTCGCGTTGAACGTACCGTTGACCTTGGTCGTGAACTCACGATCACTGAGGAAGGTGGCGACACCCGCACCCTGCGCTTTCGGACAGCTGAAACGGAATTTCCACTGATTACCACTGCGGTCAGTGATTTCCTGTTTGCAGTCCGATTGCGGATCCGTCAGCGGAATATTGTCTGACTTCACTTGCTCCGGCGTCAGACACGCCCGAATCCCCTTTCCGCCTATGGTGATGCCCTGCTTCTCCAACTGCGCGCGCTGTTCCGGGGTCATCTGGCCCTGCAACTGGCCCAGGATCAACTGCAAGTCCGGCAGGTTCTGGTCATCGACCTTCATGTTGCTGGTGGTCAATTCCCACAAACCTGGCTGCAGCATCTGTGCCTGAGCGGCCACAGGAAGTGCTAAACCAAAAGCCACGGCCAAACCCAGCAGACGAACGTTCATCGAGTAACTCCTGATCAGTAGTGGCCGTTAGACGTCAGCCATTGGCTTCAGTTCATGGGCCAATTAAATAGCGACATTCTGCACGGAACATGGTCTGTTAAGCATTGAATCTTCAGGAGCAAGGCTGCCCCATGGATTACTTTGGACCGCACATTTTCGGCTACACGATCGCACTACTACATACGCTGGGCCTGATCGCAGCCATCCACGCCGTGCTCACCGTCCGCACCGCTCAGGGATCTATCGCCTGGGCCCTCTCGTTGATCTTCATGCCTTACCTCACGCTCATTCCGTACCTGGTCTTCGGCCGCAGCACTTTCGATGGTTACATCATGGCGCGGCGCCAGGCCAACGAAGAGATGCGCAAGGCAATCTCCGAGCTCAACTGGCGCCCCTGGGTGGAAGAAGCGCTGACCGCACGCGCCTCCAACGCTTACGCGTCCCTGAGGGCAATGCCGAAACTGGGGCGCATGCCGTGCCTGGCGAACAACGAAGTGAGCTTGCTGATTAATGGCCAAGCCACCTTCGAAGCAATTTTCGAAGCCATCGACAGCGCGAAAGAGGCCGTGCTGATTCAATTCTTCATCATCCATGACGACCGCCTCGGCCAACGCCTGCAAAGCCTGCTGCTGAAGAAAGCCGCCGAAGGCGTGGCGATACACTTGCTGTACGACCGCATCGGCAGTCATTCCCTGCCCCACAGTTACGTGCAACCGTTGCGCGATGCCGGCGTCGAGGTCAAAGCCTTCGCCTCCCGCAGCGGCTGGCTCAACCGCTTCCAGGTCAACTTCCGTAATCACCGCAAGATCGTCGTGGTCGACGGCATTCTGGGCTTCGTCGGCGGGCATAATGTCGGCGACGAATACATGGGCGAGAAACCACCGTTGGCGCCCTGGCGCGACACTCACGTTCGCGTGCGCGGGCCGGTGGTTGCCTGCATGCAGGAATCGTTTGCCGAAGACTGGTTCTGGGCGGCGCGATCGTTGCCACCGCTGATCCTGCCGGACGAGTATCCGGACGACGGTGTGCTCTGCCAATTACTCGCCAGCGGCCCGGCCGATTCCTACGAAACCTGTTCGTTATTCTTCGTCGAATCCATCCATGCGGCGACAGAACGGGTATGGATCACCAGCCCATACTTCATCCCCGACGAAGCCGTGTTCGCAGCGTTGAGACTGGCGGTTCTGCGAGGCGTGGATGTGCGGTTGCTGCTGCCTTCACGACCGGACCACCGAATCGTCTACGCCGCCTCGAGCCTCTATGCGTTCGAAGCCGTACGCGCAGGGGTGCGAGTGTTCCGGTACCAGCCGGGGTTCCTGCATCAGAAAGTGGTGTTGATCGACAGCGAAATCAGCGCCATCGGCAGCGCCAATATGGATAACCGTTCGTTCCGGCTCAATTTCGAAGTGATGTTGCTGACCGTCGACAGCGCATTTGCCGCCGAGGTGGAACAGATGCTCAACGATGACTTCGCCCAGGCCCACGAGATCGCCAAAGAAGAAAGCAGGGAGACCCGCCGCCTGCAACAGGTCGGCATGCGGATCGCCCGGCTTATTTCACCGATTCTCTAAAGGTAGATGTCGTCTCGCGTCCATGGCAGTTCATGGCTGCCATCGGCGTGGGCTTTTACCGCGAGGATCTGGTGCAGATTGATCCAGCCTCTGGCGAACGCATAAGCGCATCCGGCAAGGTACAACCGCCAGATCCGCAGCGCCTGTTCGGGAACCAGTTTGGAAGCCGCTTCCAGATTGTCCTCCAGGCGTTCGCTCCAATGATCGAGGGTACGCGCGTAGTGCAGGCGCAGACTCTCGACGTCGACGATCTCCAGCCCGGCTTCGCTGATCTCAGCGGAGATCATCGACAGGTGCGGCAACTCGCCGTTGGGGAACACATACTTCTCGATGAAATCACCGACACCGCGTCCCACTGGACGGCCATCAGTGTGTTTGGCGGTAATGCCGTGGTTCATCACCAGGCCGCCCTCTTTCACCGCGCCGAACAAGGTTTTGCAGTACTCGGCCAGGTTGGCGTGGCCGACGTGTTCAAACATGCCGACGCTGACCACTTTGTGGAAGCGCCCGTCCTGGGGCAGATCGCGGTAGTCGAGCAGTTGCAGTTCGACCAGATCGTCCAGGCCTTCGGCGCTCACCCTCTCACGGGCCAGGGCCAGTTGCTCTTTACTCAGGGTAATTCCGAACACTTTCGCGCCGAACTCACGGGCCGCAAACCGGGCCAGCCCACCCCAACCGCAACCGACATCCAGCAGGTATTCACCCGGTTGCAGCCGCAGCTTGCGACACAGGTGACGGAATTTGGCTTGTTGGGCTTGCTCCAGCGTTTCGCTGCCGGTCTCGAAATACGCGCAGGAATACGCCATGTCACTGTCGAGCCACAGCTGATAAAACGCATTGGAAAGGTCGTAGTGGTAGGAAATCGCCTTCGCGTCGGTTTCCTTGTCATGGGCGGTGCGCACTGGCTGACTGTCTTGGTCACCGAGCAATTTCTGGCTCCACTCATCACAGATACGTATCACGTCGCTGATGGAACCTTCGAGCTCAAGTTTACCTTCGACGAACGCCGCGCCAAGCGCGTCCAGGCTTGGATGGGTGAACTGGGAAACCATTTGTGGGTCCTTGACCACAATCGTGACGCTGGGCGTCGGCCCCAGATTGAATTCATGGCCGTCCCAGAGTCGCAGGCGTAACGGTAACTGCAGATTCTGTAGGGCCGGTGGAAGTTGCGCGAGCATAGAGAATCACCCCTTGTTTCAGACGTCTGATTTGAGGGTAGACCATCCTTGAAAAATAGCTGGCTATCGATTTAATAGCGTTTTTGTATAACTCGCGGCGCTGTAACCAGCTGTCGGGGGCGATGGTCCTTACCCTAGATGACTACGAACTTGAAGTGCAGTTCTAAAAAGTTAGTGTTGCCTTCATCTCCTTGGTTTAGAGCCTTTCAAGCCTCGTCTTTGATTTTCAATAATGGCTCCTGAAAACGCAGCAGACGCCCCGCGTTTCCGAGCACCAGCAACGTACTGAGGTTATGCAGCAACGCCGCAATCATCGCCCCCGCAGCACCGAGCCAGCCGAATGCGGCGAAGGCAACAATCGCGAGGGTCCAGCCCAGGCCGATGATCACGTTGACCTGCAAGGTCTGACGGCATTGGCGACTCAACCGTACACAGGTTCCAAGACGACGCAGGTCGCTGCCAATCAGCACAATGTCCGCCGACGCCAGTGCGATGTCCGCACCTCCCGCACCCATGGCCACACCCACGACGCCGGCCTTGAGTGCCAGCGAATCGTTGATGCCATCCCCCACCACCATCGGCCGGAAACCGTTGTCGATTTCCGTCAGCACGCGGTTGAGTTTGTCCTCAGGCAACGCCTGCGCTTCAACATCGCTGATGCCGACATCGCGCGCCAGTGTGTGCGCCACGCTTTGCCGATCTCCAGTGAGCAGCAACTGGCGACCCAAACCCAGCTCACGTAATTCGCTCAAGGCAAATCGCGCCTCAGGTTTGACGCTGTCGGCCAGCAGCAGCCAGGCAAGGAATTCACCGTTGAGTGCAAGCCCGGCAATCGGGCCGTCGTGTTCGGGAACGGCTGAAGTGGCGATGCCCAGTTGCGCAAACAACTCAGGACGACCTAGCGCTGCCTCGCCCTGTTCCGTCATCGCCACCACGCCCAGACCCTGGCGCTCATGGATGTCCGAGAGCAGCAGAAAATGTTCTTGAGTGACCAACCCGGCGAGCGCACGGCTGACCGGATGACTGCTGGCCGAGCCGAGACTCGCGGCGAGTTTCAGCACGTGGCTGCGGTCCTCCAGCGGGCTGTCGATCGACTGCAACCGCAGGGTGCCAAACGTCAGGGTTCCGGTCTTGTCGACCACCAGCGAAGTCAGGTCCGCCAGCTCTTCAAGAAACGCCGAACTGCGGATCAGAATCCCGTGCCGCGCCGCCACCGCCACGCCGGCAATCGCCGTGGCCGGAGCCGATAACACCAACGCGCAAGGACACGCCGCCACCAGCACCGCGAGCATCGCCTGGGCATCGTTGGTGACAAACCAGGTCACCGCGGCCAACAGCAACACCAGCACCATGTAGCTGCCGGCGTAACGTTCGAGCAAACGCGTGATCGGTGGCTTGGAGCGCTCGGCGCTTTGCATCAGGGCGATGACTTTACCGAGGGTCGACTCATTACCGGTGCGCGTCACTGCGATGCGCAGCAGACCGTCGAGGTTGATTGCCCCGCCGAAGACCTGCATGCCGACGCCTGCCTCGATCGGCACCGACTCACCGGTAATCGATGCCGTGTCGAGGCTCGCCTGACCGGACAACACTCGACCGTCGGCCGGCACCCGATCACCCGCGCGCACCTCCACAATGTCGCCGGGCTTGAGTGTGCCGTTGTCGACTTCAACGATGGCCCCGTCAGCCTGAACCTTGCGCGCGTGACTGCGGGTCAGTTTGCCGAGGGCACGAATCGCTTCCTGGGAACCGATCACGCTGCGCTCTTCCAGTACGTGGCCGAAGATCATGATGATCGGCAGCAGCGCGGCGGTCAGCAGGTCACCCGTGGCCCAGGCGCCGAGCATGGCGAGGGCGATCAGCTGATCGGTGATCCCGTGCAGGCTCGGATACCGCAGGCTGTACCACGCCGAACGCATCACCGGCACGGCCACCAGTAACGAAGCAAAACCCAACAGCAATTGGCTGACGCCGGTCTGCTCCGGCGACAGCCAACGCCAGATCAACCCGAGGCTGAGCAAGCCCAGTGCGAGCATGGCCAGAGTCAACTGGCGTGCAGCGCTGCGTTGTTCAGCCGAGGACAACATGCTCGGTGCGGCGGCGGTTTGGGCGGTCATTGTGCTGCTCCCTGAATGATCAGGCGGGAATCGTCTTTCGGGTTGACCGTCGTCACCGATCCGGCCTGGCCGAGAATCTTCGGCATCCGTTCGCGGTAAATGCGCAGCAACATTTGCGGGTCGGTGCCCTGTTGTTGCGCCTTGGCCAGACTCAACACCGTGGCCGTATCGGCCGAGGCTTTGGCCAGCCGTTCACTTGCCTGGGCGTGAGCGACTTGCAGCGTTCGGTCGCCTTGCTCATTCGCAGCCTGGGTCAGTTTCTCGGCCTCGGTACGCGCATTGGCGACGGCTTTGTCCGCTTGTTGGCTGGCGGTCAGCACCGCATTGAACGCATTCACCGCTGGGCCGGGCAGGCTCGATTGCACGTCGACTCGCGACACTTCGATACCCAGTCCCTGCCCCGTCGCGGTCAGCTCTGCCAGGCGCTGATTGATGCCTTGCACCAAATCACCCCGCAGGCGTTCGCGGCGTTCGGCCGCCTGATTGTCGGTGCCGATCAGCTCGGGGCGCGCCACCAGAATGGTGTCCAGGTCTCGCGCGGCAGTCAGTGCAACGGCGCTGCGAGTGACCAACCGATCGAGTGCCGGCAGCACATGTTCACCTTGAAGCACGAAGGCGTAAGGTTCGGTGACCTTATAGAAAACCCGCACATCCAGTTGCACCACGCCCGCATCACCGGTCAGCAAATAGCCCGAGCCCGCAAGCGCATCGCTCAGCGGTGTCGCGAAAGAGGCCAACCGATCGGCCTGTAACGCAGCATCGCTGCGAAGCAGATTCACCACCCGACGCTCGATCACCCGGTCGGCTGCGGGTAACAAAATTACCTGCTCAAAAGGACGCGGCCAAGCCAGCAGCAACCCGGCATTCTGGATGCGATCCAGCGCGCCGAAGTGCAAAACCACCGCTCGATTCTGCGGATCAATCTGCCGCACATTGGAGAATGCCCAGGCCAACGCGGCAAGAACTGTCACCGCGTATAGCGCCAGAAAAGCCAATCGCCCGGCTTGAATCCAGGGACTACTTAACTCATGTGTTCCACGTGGAACTAAATTCATGGCTGTGACCCGGACTTGTTTTCGAGGGTCGGCGGACCATCGACCAACACCCGGAAAGGCGCGGCATCGGTGCGCAATATCAGTTTGGTGCCCGGGGTGACGATCGTGCCCAAGGTATCGAGGGAGCGCAGCAAGTTATAAAGCTGCGGCGAACCGGCGTAGGCACGGCCATAAATCTGCGCAGCTTCGACGCGGGATTGGGCTTCGATATCAGCGGCTTTTACCGTCGCATCGGCTTGTACGATGCGCGCATCACGTTCGGCAGCCGAGCGGATTTGCGCGGCTTCTCGCTTGCCGATGGCGGTGCGTTCGGTGGCGATTGTTTCACGCTCGGCGCGCATGCGGTCAACTGTAGCGGTGAGCGTCACCGACGGCAGGGTCAAACGCTCGATGCCCACTTGCAGCACCCGAACGCCATACGTGGTCAGCAACTGCTGATCGATCTGTTGACGCAGCTGTGCCTCGAAATCTGCGATGTGAACCTGATTGGCGTCGGTGTTTACCAGGTTGGCCAGATCGAAACTGCTCGCGGTGGTCTCCAGTGCAGACCCCACAAACGTGCGAATCTGCCGCGCCGCTTCGTCCGGCTGATTCTGCACGGCCCGCATAAAACGCTGCACGTTGTCCGGATCGCCCTGCACCTGCCACGCCACGTACGCCTGAACAATGATGCGCAAACCGTCGCGCGTACCCACATCCTGCAAACCGCTGGAGGTGGTACGCAGCCGCAAGTCGACAGGAATGGCCGCTTCAAACGGTGCCGGCCAACGCCAGCCAAGGCCCGGTTCCAGCAACACCCGCGACGGATTGCCAAAGCGAGTGATCACCGTAGCCTCCCCCGAGCGCACTTGCACCAGACTCGCTGCCGCGATGGCGAATGCCACGAGCAACGCTGCCCAGCCCATGCGCCGCCACGGGAACGGGCCGGCTTCTTGTGGATCACCGTGATGATGGTGGTGACCGTGGTGATGTCCGCCATGACCGTGATCGTGGCCGGCGTGGTCATCGTGATCGTGAGTATGCGACTGGCTCAATTGGCAGCTCCTGGCTGAGCGCTATTGCGCGGCGACGCAGGATCGGCCGGCAGCGTGAAAGTACGTAGGTCGATGGTCGGTGCATTGTTGCTGCCGCCCAGACGATGATCGAGAACCAACAACTTGGCGTTGGCCAAGCCTTGGGTCAGTTGGCTGAAATACTGTTCCAGCACGAACGCTTGACCGGCACTGGCATACGCTTTTTGTTCGGCCGTGAATTTCAGATCCGCCGCCTGAGCGGTGGAGTTGATTTCATGCGCACTGGCTGTCGCTTGATCGCGAGCGATGCTGGCTTGCAACTGCGCCTGGTTGGTCGCCTCCGCTGCCGCACCGCGCTCGCGGGAGATCAATGCCTGGGCACCAATCTGCGCAGCTTGAACACCGTGATAGGCGTTAGCCGCACCGGCCGGCGGGTGAATGGCTTCAACCACCGTGGCGAGAATTTCCACGCCACTATCGAGTTTCTGCAAATCAGCCTGCACGGCGCGACCGATCTCTTCGGCCAGCCCTACCCTGTCTTCGCCGAGCAAACCATCGAGGGTCCGCGAGGCAAAATCGTGAACCAGAATCCGGCTGGCGGTGCTGCGAATCAACGTCGGTACATCGGCGCTGTTGTACGTCGCGGCCAACGCGGATTGATCGGTCAGGCCGATGCGATAGACAAAACGCACGTCCATGTTGACGATCTGAAAGCTCTGCTTGTCGGCACGACTGCTGGCGATGACCTGGGATTTATCGTTCACATGGCTGGCGTCCCACAAGCGATTGGCAATCGCCGGTGCCGGCCCTTCCGCAGGCTCCAAGACGACCGGCGCCGACGTTTCGCCAACGCTGGTCGCCAACTCGTGAACCACGCCGTTTTCAACGCTCAACACCCGGCCCAACGGCCACGGCAAACCAGCGTGCAACCCCGGGCCGAACACTTCCACCGGTTTGCCGAAACGTTCGTAGATACCCCGCGCTTGCAGCGGAATTTCGTGAATACCGGTAAGCGACCATCCCACGATCGCCACCACCGCCATCACCGGCAAAAATGCACGGCGCATATAGGTGAAAGCCCAAATTTGCCGCAAGTCGATGCCGAAGCGGTTGTGCAGTTCATGCTGCAACGCCAGCAACGGTTGTGGCGGCCAGCGCAGCATGTCGGCGACGAAGCTGCGTGCCAGCAACGTCGGCTCAAGTTGTTCACGGCGAGGACTGAACAGCGACAGCACGGCGCGTAGCATCAACTCGACCGCGACCAGCCCTGGCAGCAAGCCGATCAACACGGCGAGGCGTACCGGCCACACCGAAGTTTCGCTGCCGAACAACAAACACAAAGCGCTGAGCACCAGGCAAATGATCGCCACCCGGCTCATCTGCGCCAACTGCCCCGCTTCTGGCCATTGGGCGACGTTTTCCTGGGCGAGCTGACGCTCAAGCACCAGCAAACCGAAGGCCAGCAATAACGACAGCGCGGCACCGACGCTCGCCCATAACCCCAGTGCAGCGGGCGGCAACGCGAGGTTCCAGAACTGACTGATGCTGAAGATCGTCAACAGCGCCCAAGCGGCGAGCCAGAGGGTCGGTGCGCCGATCTGCCCGAGCATGCTCACCCAGCGCTGACTGAGTCGCTCCAGCAATCGCTCATACCAGCCTTCCGGCGCAACGGTGTCGTCCGCGACCACCACCGGCAGCGTCGGGCTCATCGCCTGCGCACGCCATTGAGTCACCCACCACGCCGATTGCAGACCGGCAATCAGCACCAGCAAACCGGCGCTCTGACTGACCAGCAACGGAGCCCACAGCGACAGCGGCGCAAACAGCCCGACGAAAAACGCCAACACCAGACCGACCGCCGCCAAGGCGCTCAGGCCGATGGCGAACTGACGCAATCGCCGCCCTTGAAAGACCGCTTGCTGAAAGCGCGGCAGCCCTGCTACCTGCGTTCCATCGACTTCGAGATCGACTTGCATACCACCCCAGTGCTCATCATTTAGCTGTATCGCAATTCGTTACGATATAACGAAGTTGGTGAAATTTTTGTACTAATTCGCTTTATCTAAAGACGCCCAACCTGTCGCCTTGCTGAAGCCTTGACCGAAACAGCCACCAACGCACATATTACGTCCGTAATTTTTCATCAAAGGCTACGGTTACCCAACCCATTTCCCTTTCAGTCCAGGAGTACATCCATGAGCACTTATGACGTCGTGATACTGGGCGGTGGCCCCGGTGGTTACAACGCAGCGATCCGCGCAGGTCAGCTGGGCCTGAAAGCGGCGTGCGTGGAAGGTCGCGCGACGCTCGGCGGGACCTGCCTTAACGTCGGTTGCATGCCCTCCAAAGCACTTCTGCATGCCTCGGAACTCTACGACGCGGCCATGGGCACGGAATTCGCCAACCTGGGGATCGAGGTCAAGCCCACCCTCAACCTCGCCCAGATGATGAAGCAGAAAGATGAAAGCGTGACCGGGCTGACCAAGGGCATCGAATTTCTGTTCCGCAAAAACAAAGTCGACTGGATCAAAGGCTGGGGCCACATCGACGGACCGGGCAAAGTGACGGTGACCGACAACCAGGGTGGCAAGACCGAACTGAGCGCCAAGGACATCATCATCGCCACCGGCTCCGAGCCCACTCCCCTGCCCGGCGTCGAGATCGATAACAAACGCATTCTCGACTCCACCGGCGCGCTGTCACTGACCGAAGTGCCGAAGCACCTGGTGGTGATCGGTGCCGGCGTGATCGGCCTGGAACTGGGCTCGGTATGGCGGCGCTTGGGCGCTCAGGTGACCGTGGTCGAATTTCTCGACCGGATCTGCCCCGGCGTGGACGGTGAAGCAGGTAAAACCCTGCAACGCTCGCTGAGCAAACAGGGCATCAGCTTCAAGTTGAGCTCGAAAGTGACCAGCGCCACCCCCTCGGCAAACGGCGTTCAGCTCAGCGTGGAGCCGGCGGCTGGCGGCACCGCCGAGCTGCTCGAAGCCGATTACGTGCTGGTTTCTATCGGGCGTCGGCCTTACACCGAGGGTCTGGGTCTGGAAAACGTCAGCCTCACCACCGACAAGCGCGGCATGCTCGCCAACAAGGGCCACCGCACCGAAGCCGCTGGCGTATGGGTGATCGGCGACGTCACGTCCGGGCCCATGCTCGCCCACAAGGCCGAAGATGAAGCCATGGCCTGCATCGAACAGATCGTCGGCAAGGCGGGCGAGGTCAACTACGACCTGATCCCCAACGTCATTTACACCAGGCCTGAACTGGCCAGCGTCGGCAAGACTGAAGAGCAGCTAAAGGCTGAAGGTCGCGCGTACAAAGTCGGTAAATTCCCCTTCACCGCCAACAGCCGGGCGAAGATCAACCACGAGACCGAAGGCTTCGCCAAAGTGCTGGCCGATGAGCGCACCGACGAGATACTCGGCGTGCACCTTGTGGGGCCGAGTGTCAGTGAAATGATTGGCGAGTATTGCGTGGCGATGGAGTTCAGCGCTTCGGCTGAAGACATTGCGCTGACATGCCATCCGCATCCGACGCGGTCCGAGGCGTTGCGTCAGGCGGCGATGAATGTGGAGGGGATGGCGACACAGATGTGAGTGAGCCTGTCAGATTGATGCCGTAAGTTAGGCCGCCTTCGCGAGCAAGCCCGCTCCCACATGGGTTGTGTGAACATCACAAATCACCCTGTGGGAGCGGGCTTGCTCGCGAAGGGATCGACTCGGTCTAGAGCGGTAAATGCCCCAACGGCAACGCCCCCGGCGTCTTCACCGTGTGAATCGCAAAGTTGCTGCGGATGTCGCTCACGCCCGGCAATTTCAGCAATCGCTCCGTAAGAAAGCGGTCATACCCGCGCAAATCCGGCACCACCACTTGCAGCAGAAAATCCGATTCCCCTGACACCAGAAACGCCGAAATCACCTCGGGCAGTGCCGTCACGGCCTGGCGAAAGGCTTCGGCCTGTTCATCGTTGTGGCGCTCCACCTTGACCCCGACGAACACCGTCAGCCCAAGCCCCACTTCGTCACGATCAAGATTGGCCTGATAACCGCGAATCACACCGGCTTCCTCCAGCATCCGCACCCGGCGCAAACATGGCGAAGCGGACAAACCGATCTCATCGGCCAATTGCACATTGCTCAGGCGACCATCCCGTTGCAGGGCTGCGAGGATTTTCCGGTCGTAGGCGTCCAGTTTCATGGTTTGGCAGATCCTGATGGTTTGATCGCGACGAAGTGGCAGGTTATGCCAATTATCGATGCTTTAGAAGCTGACTACGCAAGCACCTGCCCCTCCCTTCAGCCCTAGACTGGCGCTACCGAATCGACAACGAATGGGGTGCAACGTGGAAGGACTCTGGCTGTTTTTCATGGCGCTGGCGGTGGTGTATCTGTTGCCCGGCCCGGACATGATTCTGCTGCTGCAAACCGGCGCCCGCCAAGGCAAAGGCGCAGCATTGGCGACGGCGGTGGGTCTGGGCATTGCTCGAGGTTGCCATGTGGCGTTAGCCGCGTTAGGGCTCGCGGCGCTGTTCAAAGCCGCGCCGTGGACCTTCGACGTAGTGCGCCTGGCGGGGGCCGCTTACCTGCTGTGGATCGGCATTCAGTGCCTGCGAACCACGATGTTGCCGAACCTGAATGGCAGCAACGCCCCTCTCGAAAAACCTCGCTGGCAGGACGCGATCCTGCGCGGTTTGCTGACCAACCTGCTCAACGCCCAAGGCGTTGCTGTTCTGCTCGGTGTTGCTGCCGCAGTTCATCACCCCCCACACCGGACCGGTGCTCGCGCAATTTGCGGTATTGGGCGTGCTGCTGGTCGGCGTCGGTTTGCTCTTCGACAGCGCCTACGCCTTGACCGGCGCCGCACTGGGCCGGTGGCTGCAACGCAGTCCCTCGGCCCAACGCCTGCAACAGTGGTTATTCGGCAGCCTGTTGATCGGCTTCGCCGTGCGGCTGACCTTTGTTCAACAGGCCTGAGCCTTACTGCGCTTTACGACGGCGGCGCCGGTTGATCAACAACAGCGCCGCTGCCGTTACGGCAATAACGCCGCCGATCTGCAATGGCCACTTGTACGGTCGCAGCACCGAACGGGTGGCGTCAGTCGCCTGGGTCACATAACGTTTGCTGGCATTCTCGAAGTCGGGATACGGGCACTGGTGGCCGAAATCCACCGCCCAATCCACGTAGGGCCCTTCTTTGACGTAGCGCTGGTAAAGCGCACTCTGGTCTTCAAGGCTGCTGTTCCACCCCGCCGCCGCACACAACACCGCCGCGAAGGCCTGGCTGGTGTGAGGCAGGTTATCGGCGGCGCGACTGGCCAAGGCTGTTGCGACGAATCGATAGTGATAGCGCTCGTCGGGCTGCGCGGCGCTGGCTTGCTGGCGCTGGACTTCACCTTCGGCCACCAATGGGCCGACCTTGAGTTCAGCCGTCTCCAGGCTGTAATTGCCGCCAAACGTGGCGTAGTCCGGGGCCACTTCATAACCGAGAATGTCCATGCCCCACTCGCGTGCGGTCCAGGCGGCATTGAACAGGGCGGCGGCGCGCTTGGTCGGCCACCACGCAGCATCGGCAAGCTGCCGTTGTTGCGCATACAACCGGGCCTTTTTCTGTAGATCGGGATTGTCGAAGTACACCAGTGCTTCGTCGTAGCGCTCTTCGCGCAGCAACCGACGCCCGAGCAGATTGCGCAGTTGCGCCGCCACCGGCAACGGCACGTAGTTGTCGCGATCCTGCTGGCTGAGCGCTGGCGGCGCCGGCACTTGGGTGTCGACGTAGTGCTTGAGTTCATCGACCGTCAATACGCGCTCGGCAACGGTCGCGGCATCGAACCAATAGATGCTTTGGCTGCGATAAAGCTGATCGAACGCTTGCAGATAATCCCCGCGTTGCAACGCCAGAATCGCGCTTTCACCCTCGACCCGGCACTTGGGCTGGAGGCTTTCGAAATCGTAGTCGGGCGTGCGTCGCTCGCCCCATGACTCGTTCTGCGGGAAAGCCTGGGCAGCCTTGGCATACGCCGCAGTCGCTGCGGTTTTGTCGCCATCACGCAGCGCCAGTTTCGCCCGCAGCCACCACGCCAGACCACCGTCCCCGGCATGTTCGAGGAACGCTTTGGCGCTGGCGTAATCGCCCTGTTGATAATTCATCGCCGCCAGTCTGTCAGCGTTGTCCAGACTGCCCCGCGTGCTGCTTTGCAGCAGCTTGATCAGTTTCAACTCGTTCGGCGGCTGATCACCGAATGACCAGCCCAAGCGACTGATCAGCGACGCCGTCACCAGTTGTTGCACCGGTTTGCCCTTGAGCAACTCGGCCAACTGATCGTCAGGCATCGCCAGCAGATCCGCCATCAACAGCTTCAGCGAGGTGTAACCCACCGCCGAACCGTGACGATTTTGCGTGGCGTACAGGTTGATGGCGCTGTTCCAGTCGCCAGCGGTGCGCGCCACGCGGGCTTCTTCGCCGAGGCTGGCGACACCCAGTTCCAGCGGTTCGCTGAAGCCGTCGATGCTCAACTGACGGGTCTGCTCGAAAGCCTTTCGCGCCTGCGCCAACAGGTCGGGCGTTGCGTCCGCTTCGGTGCTCATGGCAAATAGCGCCCGACCTAGCGAATACGCTGCCCACGTGCTGCGCAAAGCGCGTTGATCCGCTGGCAGCGCCAGCACTCTCTGGAAGTACTCGGCGGCCAGTGCGTGATCACCGGCGTTGAACGCCACTGCACCCGCCAGATAGAACCGAAGCTCGGCCGGCAAGCTCGCGCCCTCGGTGTCGACTTGATGGGCATCGGTCAGCGCGCGAAGTTGTTTGACCAGTGCTTGCTGCTCCAGCGTCAAACCAGCCTGCTCGGCCTTGTCCCGCTGCGCTGCGTAGTCGGTCGCCTCCATGCTGTAAGGGGACGCCTCAACGTTCTTGAGCCCTGCGATCACATGCCCGAGGCGATTGATCTCGAACTGGAAGTTGCCTTCCGGCAGTTCCGCCAGCGACTGCGCACGGTTGTCCAGCAAGCGCATCGGGAAGTCCGGCCCGCAGGCCAGCGCCGAACCCAGCGGCAGGCTGAGGCTCAGGCAAAGCAAATGACGGGGCCAGTTACGGGTGAACATTTGAACCTCCTTGATCAAGGTGTGCGCAGCGAGCCCAACCGATGGCGCGCTGCTCGCCGGCCGGTATCCGGCCGTCGCGCAGGCGGGTGAAGGTAAGCAGATCCGGGCTTTGTTGCAACGCATATCCGGCCAGCGCATCGGCGCCATCGCAGCCGCGAACCGCCAGCGTCACGCGTTCGGGCCAGGCGCTGTCGAGGTTGCCTTGATTGCTGACGCTGATGTCATAGAGGTCGTCTTGCGCGATGAGTTTCAAACTCAAACGACTGTCGAGCGAATCTCCGCGAGCGACAGCACTCAGCGTGGCCAGACTCCAGGCCCGGCGATCACCCGCCAGCGGCAGGCGAAACCAGATCAGGCCGGCCAGATGCGCCGGTGGGTCGGCGCGCAGTTCGGCGGCGAGCGTGCTCAGCTGCAAGGGGTCCGCCAGCAATTCCCGACGTTTGCCGGTGCGCTCGATAGGCACTTCGCTTTCAACGACTGGCGCTCCACTGGCACCCGGCAACAGGGCAACGCCATAGGCGGGTAGCGCCAGGTAGAAGGGTTTCGAGGTGATTCGGCTCCAGGCCTTGGCCCATTGCCTGGCTTGGTCCGGGTCAAACAAACCACGACGCGGATCACTCACCGCGTGGACCTGCAATACGCTGCTGTCGACGGTCGCCAAGAGTGCCGGCAACTCGGGGCTGTCGAGCCAGGCCGGCAATGCGGTGATGCTTAACGGCAACAAGGTGGGTACAACCGCGCGCAGGTGCGTGAGAAATTCGCGGTAAGCCGGTAGCCGAGCGCTGCCCGCGTCGTGGTCGATTTCCACGCCGGAGAGCGTCAGCCCCTGCCCTTGCCAATCGCTGAGCACTTGCTGAATCTGCGCCGTGACCTCGTCCTGATCCAGCGCCTTGAGCTGGCCATCAAGACGAATCACCGCAATCAGCGGCCGACCATCACGTTTGAGCAGCGCCGGATCTATTCGCGTCCGGCTCCAGCCCGCCTGCGGGAACGCCTGCAAGGCCAGCACTCGTAATGTTGAAAAGTCAGCGCGACTGTCCCGCAGTGCGGCGTCATGCGCCGACGTCCATTGCCGTTGCCAGACGTAGAGTTGCTGATCAAGCGGCGGCGCGCCGTGTTGCTCGCAACCGTTGACCTGCACCAGCGCGATAAGCAGGAGCGAAAGACGAACTAAAAACATGAAATCCCTGACCTGAAAACACAGGGCTACAGGGTACACAAAACCTGTGGGAGAGTGCCTACACCAGTGGCTTGCGGGCAATGATCACCTGACTTTTCGCCACGACCGCGTCCAGCGCCTGCTTGATCTGCGCGCCACGGGGCGACGCCAGGATGGCCTGCCACGTGTCGGCCCAGTGGTTGAGCAACGGGTGGTCGGGATTGCTGAAGTCGACTTTGGCTTCCCAGAACAACAGCATCCACATCGACCAGTAAAACCCGTACTGGCTGTGGCTGAGCACTTCCAGGCCGGCGTCGCTGACCATCGCCTTGAACTGCTCTTCGCTGATGATGCGAATGTGGTTGGGCTTCTGGAAATACTCGGGCGCCGCAATGTCTTTTTGCAGGTCTTCGGAACTTGGGTGCGGGACGCTGAGCAAATACAACGCGCCCGGTTTGCCAACCCGCACCAGTTCAGCGAGGAACTGCGCCGGATCGTCCACGTGTTCGATGACTTCGGTGGACACCACGCGGGTGGCCGTTGCATCGGCAATCGGCAGCGGATTGCAGTCGGTGACGTGGCATTCGACGTCACGCGCCGGCGTGTCGCTCAGGCGCTGACGGGTGGCTTCGACCTTAACCGCGTCGATGTCGGCGATGATGATCTTCGCCCCGCGCATGCCGCAGAAATGCACGTTGCCGCCGTCACCACAGCCTACGTCCAGCAACGTGTCCTCGGCGGTCACCGGGAACCCCGTGAACAGCTCGCCGGTTTGCTGATTGAACCAGCCACTGAGCATCGCGTCGTGCAGGCCGAGCATGTACGGATCGACCTTCTCGACCTTGTCCGCTACCGGCTGCGCGGGAGCGGGCGTACCCGCCGTGAGTTTCTTCAAAAGGCTCAGCATGAGGTAGCTCCAGAGGTTTGAGCGGCTGTTCGGGACGTGCCCAGGCGTTTGACCAGCGAGGCACCGCGGTTACGCATGGGCATTTCGATAAAGCGATAGTTGAGTTCGCTCAACAAGGCAATCAACCCGCCAGCAATCATCAGCGTCAGAATTGGATGACCGCCGGGATTGGGCAAACCGGCAGCCTGCAAACGGAAAGTGAATTCACGCACCAGCAAATACGCCGGAATGTGGATCAGGTAGATCCCGTAGGAGCGACTGCCGACCCACGTCATCAGGTTCTTGAACACGCCCCGTGGCATCAGGTAATTGCGATTGTAGGAAGCGATCCACACCAGCACCGCGCACAACACGGCAATCGCGCCGATGCGGTAGTTGGTGAGGGTGAAGCGATCCGTTGCCATGAAACTGATCACCAGCAACAGCGCGACCAGCGCCGCCACACCGGTCCATGGACGGCGCAAAAACGTCGGGTCCCAGCGCAGATACGAGGGTTGCACACTCCACATCGCCAGCAAGATGCCGAGTGCCAGCGCATCGGTGCGAACCACCATCAGGATCGGCGTGCGCAATGTGAACAATTGCACCGCGACCAGCGCCAGCAAGGCCCAGACCAGGTGCTTGCGACAGATCAGGATCAACAGCGGAAACAGCAAATAAAACTGTTCCTCCAGCGACAGGCTCCAGTAAACGAAACTGGTGCCGTACTCATAGTTATAGAAACTGTCGGCGAAGCGGAAGTTGGCGTACTGCGCGACCCCGGCCAGCGTCGCTTGCAGGTTGGCATGCAGCGTCCCGAACGCCCCGGAGCGATTGAGGAAAATACACGCCAGCAGCATCAGCGCCAACCACAACCACGCCGACGGCAGCAATCGAAAGGCTCGGCGCAGCCAGAAATTGCGCGTCTGCTGCCAGTATTCCTGACGCGTGCTGCAACCCTGCAACGCCGGGATCAGGCTGCGCGCGATGACGAATCCGGAGATCGCAAAAAACAGATCCACGCCCCACCACGGCTGACCCCACGCGGTAATGCCTTGCAACAGTGGCACCGGGGCCGCAAACAGGCTGTCTTTCAGGTGATGGAACAACACACCGAGCACCGCAATGCCGCGCAGCAACTCGATGTCCATGATCCGTCTGTCGTTACTCATGTCGTCCTCCTGGACGCTGCTCCGTTATCCACCCTATTCAACACTGCGCGGATCATGCTTCGGGGGTCTCCAAAGCGACCCGGGTTTCAAGGAGCTGCGCGAAGAAGGCTTCCAATCGTTGCTCGGCGGTGGCCTGGCTGCAGAATTTTTCGAGGCTGGCCACCGAATGCCTGGACATCTGCGCGTAACGCTCGGCGTCGTTTTTGGCGACCTCATAGCTGGCCTGATAAGCGCGGCACAACGACGCCCAGTTCGTGACGTAACGCAGGGTTCGGAACGCCCGGCGCGGGTCGTGGGGCCAGGCCGTCAGCTCGTCGGTAGAGTCGATCAGGAATGCGTTATCAGCATCCAGGTAATCGATCATTGCCGTAGTGCGTGGCGCCACCGCCGGTTTGCCGCAGGACATGAATTCCATCAGCGGCAGGCACTGGCCTTCGCCGTAGGACGTGTTGACCACGTAGCTGGTTGCTTGCACCAACTGCTCGTAGTCCGCATCCGCGAGGTAGCCGTAAATCAGCACGATGCGGCAGCGATAAGACTGGTTTTTGTACAAATGGTGAAGGATGTCAGTCAGCGCGTCTTCGGCGTCGTGGTGGGTCAGTTTGAGCACCAGCGTCGCGTCATCCACCTCGCGGAACGTCACGCAGAAGGCACTGAGCATGTCTTCCCAATTCTTGCGCCCGTCACCCGGGTTGAACACCGAGGTGTAGATCACGCCGTCGAGCACCAGCTCGTGCTCACGGGGCGGCGCCGCAAAATCGATACCTTCACCCTCACGCAACTGCGGCGGCCCAAAGGCTCGCAAATCGAGCGTGCGGCTGTCCGCCACCAAGCCTTTGATCTTCAGATGCACCTGACTGGCCAGGGGCTGACGCTGCAACTGCGCGCCACGCGCCGAGAATCGGTCCCATACCGGCGCCGGCACCGCGACGATCGGATAGTCGGCGCCCATCGCCTCGCGCACGGCGTCAACGGTGTAGCCGGAATGGGTAATCGCCGCTCCTGAGGCGCGCAAAACAGTGCGCCAGTCATTGCGCGGTTCACCGGCAAAGGGTTCATTGGGAATGGTGCTGAATTCCCACGCGAACACCGGCAAGGTCGGACACGCGAAGTGCACTGGCGTGCGATGAGGTGGCGAGAACGACAGGAACACGCAGTCTTCACCACGGGACAGCGCGTCGAGGTACAAGGCATCGACTTCGGTCTGCGGGTCGCTGACTTCCACCACGCGCCCCAGACGCTCCAGCACCGGCCGATACTCCTTGAGCACGAAGTAATAGCTGTACTCCGAACGGCCGAGGTTCTGGGCAATGGTGTGCTGGTTGGTTTCCGAATGAATGATGATCAGCATGAGGCGTTATCCGTCACGGCCGCTGCCGGCAATGCCTGCGGTGTCAGCCCGAAAAAATCCGCCAGGCGCTTTTGCACCGGGGCGAAAGCGCAGTAGTCGTGCATGCGCTCGACCGCGTCGCGAGACATGCGCTGGTACTCCAGCGGTTGCTCCTTGGCCATCCGGTAGCTGTTTTCGTAGGCAGTTTTCAGCGAACCCCAGTCCGGTCGATAACGCAGGGTCCGGTAGATGATCCGGGTGTCCTGCGGCCAGATGGTCAGCTCTTCGCTGGACTTGACCACAAACGCCACACGCTCATCGATGTAGTCCTCCATGGCGGTGTGGTCCGGGGCGATCACCGGTTTGCCGCTGGCCATGAACTCCATCAGCGGCAGGCACAGCCCCTCGCAGCGCGATGCGTTGACGTAATAACTGGCCGCTGCGTACAGCCGGGCGTATTGCGGATCGTCCAGGTAACCGTGCATCACCACCACCCGACAGGCGAACGGCGAGAGTTGCGCGAGCAAGGTCATCAGCTCGTCGTAGTAGGACGAAAGATCGCTTTGGGTAATCTTCAGCACCAGCGTGGCGTCATCCGTTTCGCGGAAGGCCCAGCAGAAAGCGGTGATCAATTGATGCCAGTTCTTGCGACCGTCCCGGGGGTTGAACACCGTGACGTAAACCACGCCGCCGACCTGAGTATCGACCTGCGCGGTGGTGTCCGGCCATTGACGCGGTTCAGGCTCATGCACGGCCATCGTCTGCGGGCCTGCGATGGCCGGCAAAAATCCGGCAAGCCGTGCATGAACGGCATCTGAAAGAAGATCGCGAACACCTTCCCAGTACCACTGGCTCAGAAAGTGCGTGCGATGCATCGGGACGGGCAGGGTTTTGCCCATGTCCCGGCGCCACATATGCAGGTAATGGCGAGCAATGACGAAACGGCGTTTCAAGGTCAGCGGCGGTGGCTTCGCGGCTTCCGCTTCAGCCTCTCGCGCGGCGATTTCTTCAGCCGTGGGCACGACAGGAATCAATGCGTCGGCGCTAAGCCCGAGGGTATGGGTATCGAAAATGCAGCCCTTGATCTCCAGTGTCGAACCGGCATTGACCGGGACGCTGGTGTGGTTGTTGCGAATGGCCGCGAAGTTCTCCCATAAGGGCGTGGGCAAAACCAGCACAGGGAAATCGTCACCCATGGCCCGCCGAATCGCCCGGGCCGTGTGGCTGGAAAGCGTGATGACCCGGCCTTGACGCGCCAGCATCTGCGTCCAGTCCTGGCGCGGGTCGTTGTCCCACTGCTCATCAGGAATGGAGTCGAATTCCCAGGCCACCACGCAGATCGTCGGGCATTCAAGGTCGTTCGGGGTTTTCTGCGGCGGCGTAAAGGACAGGAACAGGCTGTCTTCGCCGGCGGCCAGCAATTGTCGATAGAGAGGATCGACCTCGGCGGTGGAGGACACCACATGCACCCGCCCGAGGCTTTCGAGCACCGGGCGATAAGCCTTGAGCACGAAGTAATAACTGTATTCAGGACGACCGAGGCTCTGGCTGATGGAGTTGTCGTTGACGTCCGAGTAAAGAATGAAATTCATGGCATCCCACGATGAAACCGCCATCCCGGCAGCCTCACTCTATGACGGCAAAGCAACGGAGATCCGGGGTTTGCCGGTCGTCGTCCATCGTCTTTTTGCCCGTCTACGTTCTTGTTTTAATGGTCAGCTTCGCGGGGTGTGAATACCACCCGGCCGAACCCTGGGTAATCGTGACGAGGGGCATTCTAAACACATCCGTTAAGGATTCGTGAACCGCCCGGCGAGAATAAATCGGGCTACGCTAATGAGAACTGACTGGTCACGGTGGGACCTGTTGAAATTACCGAGCAATTGGCACAGATTGGCTACCAAACAACTACAACAAACGTTTCGCCTGTCTTTCGACCAAGGAATCCACCCGGTCTGTCAGACATCTCCATATAGCCTGTGGGGAATGGACGAAATGCATGACCAAGGGGCCGCTGTTTGAAAAAGCGTCTGTTCGTTACGGGTCTCAGTGGATTCGTAGGACAACACATCCAATCTCGCCTGAAGGCTGATGCCTCGGAATGGGAGCTTCTGCCTGTCGCCTCCCGTTACGATCTCGCTGAGCCCGGCACCCTCGACGGCCTCTGGCCCGAGTTGCCCGACGCGGTCATTCACCTCGCCGGCCAGACCTTCGTTCCCGAAGCCTTCCGCGATCCGGCACGCACGCTGAATATCAACCTGCTCGGCACCTTGAACCTGCTTCAGGCACTCAAGGCCCGGGGGTTCAGCGGGACTTTCCTGTACGTCAGCTCCGGCGACGTCTACGGCCAGGTGATCGAATCACACCTGCCGATTACCGAACTTCAGCCACCCTGCCCGCGCAATCCCTATGCCGTGAGCAAACTGTCGGCCGAGTTTCTGAGCCTGCAATGGGGCCTGAGCGAAGGCTGGCCGGTACTGGTCGCGCGCCCGTTCAACCACATCGGCATCGGTCAGAAAGAGAGCTTCGTCATCGCCAGCGCCGCGCGGCAAATCAACCGCATCAAACAAGGCCTGCAAGCCCCGCAACTGGAAGTCGGTGACATCGACGTCACGCGCGACTTCCTGGATGTGGGCGATGTGGTGTCGGCCTATCTGGCGCTGCTGGAAAAGGGCACGCCGGGGCAGGTCTACAACATTTGCTCGGGGCGCGAGCAGAGCATTCGCAGTCTGATCGAACAACTGGGGGACCTCGCCCAGGTCGACATGCAATTGATCCAGGACCCTGCGCGTCTTCGGCGCGCGGATCAGCGTCGCGTTTGCGGCAGCTCTGCCAAGCTTGCCCAGACCACAGGATGGACGCCTGAAATCACAACACAACAATCCCTGCGGGCGATCCTGTCCGACTGGGAGAAGCGAGTAAAAGAAGAATGACAAAAAGTGCATTGATCACGGGGATCACCGGTCAGGACGGCGCGTATCTGGCCAAATTGCTGCTCGACAAGGGTTATAAAGTCCACGGCCTGGTGGCACGGCGCAGCAGCGATGCGCGCTGGCGCCTGCGTGAGATGGGGGTCGAGGGCGACATCGTTTACCTGGACGGCGACATGGCCGATGCCTGCTCGGTGCAGCGCGCGGTGATCAAGTCCGCCCCGGACGAAATCTACAACCTGGCGGCGCAAAGCTTTGTTGCGGCCTCCTGGGATCAACCGGTCACCACCGGCATCGTCGATGGGCTGGGCGTGACTCACCTGCTCGAAGCGATCCGCCAGTTCAGTCCGCACACGCGTTTTTATCAGGCGTCGACCAGCGAAATGTTTGGCCTGATCCAGGCCGAGCAGCAGGACGAGAACACGCCGTTCTACCCGCGCAGCCCTTACGGCGTGGCCAAGCTGTACGGCCACTGGATCACCGTGAACTACCGCGAAAGCTTCAACCTGCACGCCAGCAGCGGCATCCTGTTCAACCACGAATCACCCCTGCGCGGCATCGAATTCGTGACCCGCAAAGTGACCGACGCCGCCGCCCGTATCAAGCAGGGCAAACAGCAGGAACTGCGCCTGGGCAACATCGACGCCAAACGCGACTGGGGCTTTGCCGGCGACTACGTCGAAGCCATGTGGCTGATGCTGCAACAGGACAAGCCTGACGATTTTGTGGTCGCCACCGGCGTGACCACCACCGTGCGCGAGATGTGCCGCATTGCCTTCGATCACGTGGGCCTCAACTACCGCGACTTCGTGAAGATCGACCCAGCATTCTTCCGCCCGGCCGAGGTTGAAGTGCTGCTGGGCAACCCCGCAAAAGCCCAGCGTGTATTGGGCTGGAAGCCAAAAACCGACCTGGATACCTTGATCCGCATGATGATGGATGCGGACATGAAACGCGTTGCCAAGGAGTAGGCCATGCTGATTCCTGTGATTCTCTCCGGCGGTGCCGGTACTCGCTTGTGGCCGGTGTCCCGCGAGGGCCATCCCAAGCCGTTCATGACCCTGCCCGACGGTCAGTCGCTGCTGGGCAAGACCTATCGGCGTGCGGCCGGTTTGCTCGATAGCGGGGGCGATATCGTCACGGTGACCAACCGCGACTACTACTTCCAGAGCAAGGATCACTATCAGGAGGCGCAGCTAAATCGCCATCGCGGGCACTTTCTGCTTGAGCCGACGGGCCGCAATACGGCCCCGGCCATCGCGGCCGCCGCCCTGTCGCTGCAAGCCTTGCACGGCGATGACGCGATCATGGTGGTGATGCCCGCCGACCATTTGATCCTCAACGAAGACGCCTTGAAGTCGGCGGTTGAACACGCCGTGGCACTGGCCAAAGATGGATTCCTGGTGACATTCGGCGTGGTACCGACCGCCCCGGAAACCGGTTTCGGCTATATCGAAACCGGCGCGGCGCTGGATGGAAAAGGCGCCACGAAAGTGCAGCGCTTCGTTGAAAAACCGGATCTGCAAACCGCCACGCATTACCTGGAAAGCGGCAAATTCCTGTGGAACTCGGGGATGTTCTGCTTCTCGGTCGCGACCCTGCTGGCCGAATTGCAGGTTCATGCCCCCGAGCTGCTGGAGCAGACGCAAACCTGCATGGCGCAAAGCGCCCCCGTGGAAACGGCCGGGTGCCTGCAACAGGAACTGTCCCCCGCATTGTTTGCCGAGATCACCGACATTTCCATCGACTACGCCTTGATGGAACGCTCCGACAAAGTGGTCGTGGTGCCCGCCGGTTTCGACTGGAGCGACATCGGCTCCTGGAGCGCGGTGGCCGCGCTGGTGCCCGCAGACGCGCAAAATAACCGTGCCAGCGGTGACGCGGTGTTCATCGACAGCCACAACAACTTTGTCCAGAGCGAAGACCGGCTGGTGGCGACGGTGGGTGTGGATAACTTGATCATCATCGACACCGCCGACGCGGTGCTGGTGGCCCACGCCGATCGCGCGCAGGATGTGCGCCGGGTGGCCAAGCAGCTCAAAGATAAAAAGCACGAGGCCTATCGCCTGCACCGTACGGTCAGCCGGCCGTGGGGCACCTACACCGTGCTCGAGGAAGGCCCGCGCTTCAAGATCAAGCGCATCGTGGTCAAGCCCGGCGCCAAGTTGTCGCTGCAAATGCACCACCACCGCAATGAACACTGGGTGGTCGTCGAAGGCATGGCCAAGGTGACCAACAACGGTAGCGGCACCCACCTGGTGGCCAAGAATGAATCGACCTTTATTGCCGCCGGTCACAAGCATCGTCTGGAAAACCCGGGCGTGATCGACCTGGTGATCATTGAAGTGCAAAGCGGCGAATACCTGGGAGAGGACGATATCGTTCGCTTCGAAGACCAATACGGCAGGACGGTTTGAATGCTGCTTTCCCTATACCGCTCACTGTGCAGCCATCGAGGGTTCATCCTCGGTAGCGTCCAGCGAGAGTTTCAGGCGCGTTATCGCAATTCGCTGTTCGGTGCCCTGTGGCCGGTGCTCAACCCACTGTCGATGATCATCGTCTACACCGTGGTTTTTTCGCACATCATGCGCGCCCGTCTGCCGGGTGTGGATGACAGCATGGCCTACAGCGTGTACCTGTGTGCCGGTTTGCTCGCGTGGGGACTGTTTGCGGAAATCACCCTGCGCAGCCAGAACATGTTTCTGGAAAACGCCAACCTGTTGAAGAAAATCAGCTTCCCGCGGGTCTGCCTGCCGGTGATTGTATTGATCAACGCCGGCATCAACTTCGCGATCATCATCGGCCTTTTCCTGGTTTTCCTGCTGTTCACTGGACGTTGGCCGGGCATGGCGCTGCTGGCGTTGATACCGCTGATGGCCTTGCAAATGATGTTCTGTGCCGGGCTGGGGATGATGCTCGGCGTGCTGAACGTATTCTTCCGTGATGTCGGACAACTCTTCGGCATCTGCCTGCAATTCTGGTTCTGGCTGACGCCCATTGTGTACCCGATGAGCATCCTGCCGGATTGGGTTCAGCGCCTGCTGCAACTCAACCCCCTGACCAACCTGATCGTCAGCTATCAAAACATGTTTCTTTATGGGCAATGGCCGGTCTGGAGTTCGCTGCTGCCGATTTTTGTCACCGGCGTGGTGTTCTGTCTGATCGGGCTGCGTCTGTTTCGCCAGCGCGTCGGCGAAATGGTGGATGAACTCTGATGGGGCATATACGCGTCACCGGCCTGGGCAAGGCCTACAAGCAATACCCGACCCGCTGGAGCCGACTGGCCGAGTGGCTGATCCCGTTTTCGCCCCTGCGTCATCACCAGCACTGGGTGCTGCAAGACGTCGAGTTCGAGATTGCCCCCGGTGAAGCGGTGGGCATCGTCGGGGTCAACGGTGCGGGCAAAAGTACCTTGTTGAAGATGATCACCGGCACCACCCAACCGACGTGCGGCAAGATCGAGCTCGAAGGCCGGGTAGCGGCGCTGCTGGAACTGGGCATGGGGTTTCACCCGGACTTTACCGGCCGACAGAATGCAATCATGGCCGGGCAATTACTGGGCATGCAGGTCGATGAGATTGAAGCGCTGATGCCCGAGATCGAACATTTCGCGGAAATCGGCGAAGCCATCGACCATCCGGTGCGTACCTACTCCAGCGGCATGCAGATGCGCCTGGCGTTCAGCGTGGCCACCGCACGACGTCCGGACATCCTGATCGTCGACGAAGCCCTGTCCGTGGGCGATGCCTACTTCCAGCACAAGAGCTTCGAACGCATCCGCAGCTTCCGCAAGGCCGGCACCACCTTGCTGATCGTGTCCCACGACCGTTCAGCCATCCAGGCGATTTGCGATTCGGCAATCCTGCTCAAGGACGGCCGCATGGCCATGCACGGCAAACCCGAAGCGGTCCTGGATTATTACAACGCCATGATGGCCGAACGTGAAGGCCAGATCGTGCGTCAGGAAATGCTCGCGGACGGGGAAGTGCAAACGGTTTCCGGTACCGGTGAAGCGGGCATCCTCAGCGTGCGGTTGCTGGACGAGAATGAACGTTCCATCGACGCCGCCGAGGTCGGTCAGCCCGTGGTGCTGGAAGTCCAGGTCGAAGTCCGTCAGGACATCGAGCGATTGGTGCTCGGCTTCATCCTCAAGGACCGTCTGGGTCAGATGATGTATGGCATCAACACCCATCGCCAGGACAAGGCCCTGACCGACCTGCACGCCGGGGAACGCTACACGTACCGTTTTGCCTTCGTCATGGGCCTGGGCAAGGGCAACTATTCCGTGTCCCTAAGCCTGTCGCGACTGGATTCGCACCTGGATCGCAACTACGAATGGCGCGATTACGGGCTGGTGTTCCATGTGATCAACAACCGGCATGAAGACTTCGTCGGCTGCTCGTGGCTGGCGGCGAAAACCACCATTACCCGCTCCGGGTCGATTGTTTCGGAGCGCACGCCGTGACGCGTCTTCTGGTGGAATGCACCCACGTGTTCCAGCACCCCAAGGTCAATTCGGGCATTCAGCGGGTGGTGCGTAACGTCATCAATCAGCTGCCGGACAGTGTCGACGGTGTCGAGTGCATCCCGGTCGTGATGCTCAACGGCAAACTCTATCGGGTGCTGAAACTCGGCGCGTTGAACATACCGTTTTTCGATGGCTTGATGACCTTGGGCGGGCGCCTGGGGCGGCTGGCTCACCGTTTTTGGCAACTGCACCAACGCTTGCACAACCGCAGCCACTCGCGAGTGGTCAAGCGCCTGCTGCACGTGGCCTACCGCCTCACGGCGATCAGCTGTTTCAGCATTCCGTTGCGTCTGATCGATGGCATCAACCAGTATCAACTGCCCAAGCGTTGCTCGCCGTTGCAGCATCAACCGGGGGATCAATTGGTGCTGCTGGACTCGTCCTGGCATTCCGATCTGTTCCCGGTGGTCGAACAGCTCAAGCGTGAAGGCGTGGGCATCGTTTCAGTGATCTATGACCTTATCCCGCTGACGCATCCGCAGTTCTACGACACGCGGCTGGTGCAGATTTTCAACGAGTGGTTCAACTGGGTCACCCAAACCGCCGACGGCTACGTGGCAATTTCCGCCACGGTCCGTGATCAGGTGCGTGAGGAATTGCAGCGTCGGCTGGGTCCGGCCAAAGCCAATACGTTGTGGTTCGATTATTTTCACCTTGGCTCCGAGCTGGACCTGAGCGAAGCCACCGCCGTCATCGAGCCGCGCCTGGCCCGTGTATTCAAAACACCGGAACCGGTGTTTTTGATGGTCAGCACCATCGAGCCGCGTAAAAACCACGATTACCTGCTCGACGCTTTCGAACGGGCCTGGGCCTCGGGTTCGCAAGCCCGGCTATGTATCGCCGGCCGAGTCGGCTGGAAGTGCGACGCCCTGCTCGCCCGCGTGCGCAATCACCCGCAGTTGAACCAACGCCTGTTCATGTTCAACGACCTGAGCGACACCAGCCTCGAACACGCCTATTCCCACGCCAGCGCGTTGGTGTTTCCGTCCTGGGTCGAAGGCTTCGGTCTGCCCTTGGTCGAAGCGATGCAGCGCGGTTTGCCGGCCATGGGCAGCGACATTCCGGTCTTCCGTGAAATCGGTGGCGAGTTCATGGCGTACTTTGACCTGGCCGAGCCGCAAAGCCTGGCGGACCTGGTTACCGGTTTCGAACGTTCCGGGCAATTTCCGGCCGCTCGCAATGTGGCGGACTGGCAGTGGATCGGCTGGCAGGAAGCCAGTGCGCAACTGGCCGAACGAACCCTGCGCAATCTTGTAGAAGCGCCGGCCGTGCAAGAGAGGCAACATGCGAATTGCCCTTAACGCCCGGATCCTTCAAGCCCCGCGCACCGGCATCGGCCATTATGTTGCCGAACTGGCGAACGCCCTTGCTGGCGAGCCCGATGTCGAACTGACGCTGTTCCACGGTTGGGGCTGGAGTTCGGACTTGCCGGAAGCCGCCATGCCTGGTTATTCGCGACTGACGCCGTTGCTGCGACAGGTTCCAGGGGCCTATCAGGCCCGGCGCTGGCTGGAGCAGAAACGCTTCGATCAGGGTCGCTCGCAGACCATCGACCTCTATCACGAACCGAGCCTGTGGCCGCTGTCGTTCGACGGCCCGACGGTCATCACCCTGCATGACCTGACGCACCTGCACTACCCCGAAACGCAACCACCCGCGCGCTTGCGAGAAATCGAGCGGCGGCTGGCCGACGGCGTGCAGCGGGCGCGTCTGATTCTCACCGACTCGCAGTACATTGCCGACGAAGCCCAGGCGTATTTCGCATTGCCCGCCGAGCGTTTTGTCGTCGCGCCGCTGGGCGTGGCCGCACGTTTCCATCCACGGGAACCTGAAGCCATCGACGCGGTGCTCAAGGCCCATGGCGTTGAGGCGCGGGAATACTTCCTGTGCGTCGGCACCCTCGAGCCGCGCAAGAACCTGACGCTTGCCCTGCGCGCCCATGCCCGATTACCGGAAGCCGTACGCCAGCGTTTTCCACTGCTGATCGCCGGCATGGCCGGTTGGCAGGGCGAGCAGTTCAGTGATGAATTGCGCGCAGCCCTGGCCACCGGCGATGTGTGCCTGCTCGGGTATCTACCCGATGAGGCTCTGGCACAGCTGCTCGCCGGAGCCCGGGCATTGATTTTTCCTTCGTTGTACGAAGGGTTCGGCCTGCCCGTTCTGGAAGCCATGGCCAGCGGCACCCCGGTGATTCTGACCCAGCATTCGGCCATGCCGGAAGTCGCGGGCGCCGCAGGCAACTACGTCACGCCGGACGATCCACACACCTTGCGCGATGCCATGAGCCGGCTCATTGACGACCCGCTGCATTGGCAGGCATGTCGCGAAGCCGGTTTGCAACAAGCGAAGCTTTTTTCCTGGGAGCGTTGCGCGAAGGTCACGGCCCGCGCTTACCGCCAGGCTATGGGAGACTGATATGCGCGTACTGCACTTTTACAAGACCTACCTTCCGGACTCGATGGGTGGCATCGAACAGGTCATTTTTCAGCTGTGCGAGAGTGGTGCGCGGCACGCGATCGACAGCACGGTACTGACCTTGAGCAACGACCCGGCGCCTGGTGCGTTGCAGATCCGCCAGCACCAGGTTCATCAGGCCAGGATGGATTTTCAACTGGCCTCCACCGGTTTTTCCTACAGCGTCTTCAAGCAGTTTCGTGAGCTGGCGGCTGAGGCCGACGTGATCAACTACCACTTCCCCTGGCCCTTCATGGACCTGGTGCATTTTTTCAGCGCCACCCAAAAACCCTGCGTGGTGAGTTACCACTCGGACATCATTCGCCAGCGCCATTTGCTCAGACTCTACCGTCCATTGATGCGTCGTTTTCTGGACAGTGCCGATCGAATCGTCGCGGCCTCCCCCAACTACTTTCACACCAGTGACGTGCTCCAGGACTACCGCGAGAAAACCCGAGTCATCACCTACGGGCTGGACAAGTCAGGTTATCCACAGCCCGAAGCTGAACGTACTGAACGCTGGCGTAAACAGGTGGGTGACCGGTTCTTCCTGTTCGTCGGCGTCATGCGCTACTACAAGGGGCTGCATATTCTGCTCGAAGCGATGCAAGGGCTGAATTATCCAGTGGTGATCGTCGGCGCCGGACCGCTGGAAGCCGAACTGCATGCTCAAGCCAAGGCATTGGGTTTGCAGAATCTGCACTTCCTGGGGCGTTTGGGTGACGAGGACAAGGTTGCCTTGCTTGAGCTGAGTTACGCGGTCGTGTTTCCGTCGCATCTACGCTCGGAAGCGTTCGGCATCTCGCTACTCGAAGGCGCGATGTACGGCAAACCGATGATCTCCAGCGAAATCGGCACCGGCACCAGCTACATCAACATCCACAACGAAACCGGGCTGGTGGTGCCGCCCAGTAATCCACAGGCGTTCCGTGAAGCCATGCGCACGTTGTGGGAAAACCCGACGCGTGCGGCGGAAATGGGCGTGAAGGCTGAGGCGCGTTATCGCCAGTTATTCACAGCCGATGAAATGGGCCGCAAGTGGACCGAGCTGTACGAAGAACTGCTGGAAGAAAAATCCCTGTCCTACGCCTGATTGCTTTTTTGTGGGAGCGGGCTTGCTCGCGAAAGCGGTGGTTCAGTCAACATCAATGCTGAATGACACACCGCCTTCGCGAGCAAGCCCGCTCCCACAGTAGTTCAGCTGTGTGGCGCGGGTTTTGGTACGGCAACGTTATCCAGCATCCGGTTCACCGCCAGTTCCGCCAGCATGACGATCTGTTGAATCGCCATCGCCGTGTGCCGGTGCGGCCCTTCCAGATACCCCGCAAAATCACTCGCCATCACACTGGCCTGGGCCAACGATTCACAGGTGTGGGCCAACAGGTCTTCGTCTTTGATATCCGGCGCGATCATGAACATCGTGCTTGCCTTGCGGGCCACGGGGGACTTGAGGGCGGACGGGTTGAGGTAGTGATCCAACGCGCGCTCGGCGGCTTCGTTGAGTTTTTTGGAATCGATGGATTCGTAGGGGGAAACGTCGTCGGTTTCCGGGGGATTGGGTGTTTCTTTGAACATGGTGACACTCCGAATGAAAGGTTTGGCTGCCCTGATCGCTGCGACGCGATGTGAAGGAGGCAGCTGTACGCGGGGTCGCAGACCGAGCCATTCGGAAACTCGGCATACCCGAAGGTATCCCGCGCACAGCCACCATCAAGCAAACAACTAGCACCGAAGCGCTGTGGTTTGGGCCGGCGATTATGCACCAAATGAACTGAACGGACTGCGACGCCCGGTCGCTGATGTGCAGCGACCCCCAAAGCCTATCCCCCCGGCTTCCGACACGACAACCGATAGAACGTGTCGGAATCGTCCCCGGAACGCTCAAGTTTGTAGGACGTTCGCACATATTTTCAGGTCGACGGAGATCAAATGTGGGAGCGGGCTTGCTCGCGAAGGCTGTTTAACATTCAACATGGAGGTTGTCTGACACACCGCCTTCGCGGGCAAGCCTCGCTCCTACAGGGGGTCGCCTGTGCTTTCCGGATTGGTTACAGATCCAGCACTAACGGCTGCGACCCTTGCGCCGGCACCGCGCAACAAATCAGCACCTCTCCAGCATCAGGCACCTCCGTCGGGGGCTGTGGATAACTCACCTCCCCGCTGATCAGCCGGGTCTTGCAGGTCCCGCAGGAACCGCCGCGGCAGCTGAATTCCGGGCGCAATCCGCGGCTTTCCGCCAACTCCAGCAAACTGCCGCCATCGGGCTGCCAGCGCGCCTCTTTCGCGGAGCGCTGGAACACGACGGGCACTGAAACGGTAGCGGCCGGTGGTTGCTCGATGACCATGGCGTCCGGGTCCGGCGTGCGCCGCAGCGTCGACGGGCCAAAGGTTTCGGCATGAATCCTTGCGTCGCGAATGTCCAGATCCCGCAGTTTGTCGTACAGACCCTGGGTAAAACTGCCCGGGCCGCAGAGGACAAAGTCCACCTGGTCGTAGTCTTCCACCTCAAGAATCGTCTTGAGCAGGTCGGCGTCGATGCGCCCGGTCAGGTCAAAATCTTCACCCTCGAGGGCGTCTGGTTCCGGCTGACTGAGCAACCGCAGCACGCGCACCGCGTCACCCAACCCATGAAGCAAGCGGTCCAGTTCAGGACGAAACGGTTGATCGGCCAAGGTTCGCGAACTCTGGAAAAACCAGGTGGGCCGAATGCTCCGCGTGCGCAGGCCTTGATAAACCACCTCACGCACCATCGACAGCAGCGGTGTGATGCCGACACCGGCAGCCAGCAGCACCAGCGGCCGACGCTCATTGGCCGCCACGGTGAAATGCCCCTGAGGCGCCCGGGCTTCCAGCACATCGCCGACACCGATCTGCTCATGCAGATGCGAAGACACCAATCCTTCACGCTTCACACTGATACGGAAAAAGTCATCGGACGGCGCGCTCGACAGGCTGTACGTGCGGATATGCACATCGCCCGCAATGTTGAATCGCAGGGGCAAATGCTGCCCGGCCTGAAACACCGGCAACCCGGCGTCATCGGCAGGCTCCAGATAGATCGAACGGATGTTGTGGCTTTCCTGTTCGATGCGCGTCACCCGCAGCGGCCTCCAGTGATCGCCCAGGGCCTTGGCTTGCAGGCGTGCATTCGCCTGCGCCCAGGTGCCAGTCATCAAACTGGTGGGTGACACGCCGTCAAAGCGCCAGCGCAAGGCCAGTGCCGCAGGCCGGCGCACCACGCGCTCCACTTCGAAGGTCCACAAGCGCTCGGCCCCTTGAAAGGCTTCGACCTGCGGGCCTTCGAGGATGACTTGCGTGCGGCCGCTGAGGTGCAGCAGGTCGCCCGTATTGAAATCGATGAACAACAAACCGGCTCGAGGGTTGATCAGCAGGTTGCCCAAAGTATTGAAGAACAGGTTGCCGGCGAAGTCCGGGATGGTCAGGCGATTGCCTTCCACTTGTACGAAACCGGCCTGGCCTCCCCGATGGGAAACGTCCACCGAGCGTTGGCCATCGACGTCCACATAACTGGCGACAAAGAAGGTATCGGCGCCGGCGATCATCGCTTGGGCCGCGTCATCCAACACATTGAGGTGCTGCGCGACACGGGTCCCCGGATCCGCCAAGGGCACCGAGCGAAACTGGCGCAGTTGAATGTATTGCGGGCAATTGCCGAAAGACTGCTCCACCGTCACCCCGAAGCCGTCCGCGGTGACAGCGCCGACTCGGCCATTCATACGGTTGCGACGACGGGTGTGCAGCTCGATACCGAGCAGTCCGATTGCCGCGCCTTCTTGCAACTGCGCAGGGTCGTCGCTGCCGGGCAGGCTGGCGAACTGCAACAGCGCAGGCGCTGGAGAATGAGCAAAACCCGGCGTCCCTTCCAGAATACTGGCCCAAGGGTTGCCGTCAGCATCCACCGCGCCGTACAGCATGAACGGCAATTGCTGATAGAACTGGCGGTGCTGATCCGGCATCTCGCCGCGAATCACCCTACGGCCTAATGTGTCCATTCGCTCGGCCACACCCACGTGAGCCTGCAACTGTTTCTCACCTGCGTGCCAAGGTGAACGGTCCATAACGGCTTCTCCCCTGCGCTCATCGCGCAACCAAAACGGCCCGACTGAGTCGGGCCGTGAGCATCAGGCAGTTTTTTGCAAGCCGGCGACGGTGCGCGGCATGCCGACAAACCCTGACAAGGCTTCGATGCGCGCCAGCCAGGCGCGGATGTTGGCGTAGTCGTCCAGCGACACGTTACCTTCGGGAGCATGGGCGATGTAGCTGTAGGCCGAGACATCGGCGATGGTCGGCTCGTTGCCGACAAGGTAGTGGGTCGCGGCCAGTTCCTGATCGATTAGTTTGAGCCAGGTGTGGGAGTAGGCGATTATCTCTTCAGCGTTGTAAGGCGCACCAAACACTGTGATCAGCCTTGCTCTTGCCGGGCCAAAGGCAATCGGCCCGGCGGCGATCGACAACCAGCGCTGAACCCTGGCCGCACCGACCGGATCGGTGGGCAGCCAGCGACCGTTGCCGTATTTCTGCGCCAGATAAACCAGGATCGCGTTGGAATCGGCCAGCACAACGCCTTGATCATCAATCGCCGGCACCTGACCTAACGGATTGAGTGCCAGATAATCCGGCTGCTTGTGCGCGCCTTTGGCCAGATCGACAAAGATCAGCTCGGTCGGCAGTTGCAGCAGGGACAACATCAGCTCCACACGGTGAGCATGGCCGGAACGCGGGAAGTTGTAGAGTTTGATGGCTTGCATGGTCGACTCCGCACAGTGATGGCGCCGTTCAGGAAAGATCAGCGCCGATGGGAGCTATCTTCCGCCATCAACCAAAACAACAGAATAACCAGCAAACGCAATCCATTATTTCAACCAGCGCAATAAACCGTCAGCCATTCAGAGCCGGGTGCTCACGCAACGCCCTCACCGCGAAGTCGACAAAACTGCGGACCCGTACCGGAGCCTTGCGACCTCCCTGGTAAACCACATGAATGGGCAATGGCGGCAGTTCGTAGTCAGCCAGAACAACTTCCAGCTCACCGGAAGCCACCTTGCTCGCCACTTGATACGACAAGACTCGGGTCAGGCCCAGTCCCATGCACGCGGCGGTAATGGCTGCTTGATTGGCCGTGACCACGAGTCGCGGCTCCGGGCGTACGCTCAATGGCTCCCCCGTCTCAAGGAACGGCCAGGTTCTCAGTTGGCCAATGGATGAGGTGGCGATAATCGGCGCCCCATTCAAATCATTAGGGTGGCGAGGCTTGCCACGGCTCGCCAGAAACGCCGGAGAAGCGCAAATCACCCGCCGCACCTCGCCCACACGAATCGCATGTTGGTTGCTGTCCGGCAACTCACCGATGCGCACCGCCACATCGATGCCCTCCTCGACCATGCTGACAACCCGGTCGACGAGCAGCGCATTGATGGTGACTTCAGGAAACTGATTGAGGTAACCCACCGTGAGCGGCGTAACGAATAACTCACCGAACAACACCGGCGCGGTGATTGTCAGTTGCCCACGGGGCTGGGCGTGACTGCCGGCAGCCGAATCTTCCGCTTCCTGCACCTCGGCGAGAATCCTCCGACAATCTTCCAGAAAACGCTGCCCCGCCTCACTCAAATGCACGCTGCGGGTGGTACGCGTCAGCAACTGCGTGCCAATGCGCTTCTCCAGCGCCGCCACCGCCCGGGTAACACTGGCCGCCGACATCCCCAAACGCCGCGCCGCCGCGGAGAAGCCTTGGTCTTGGGCGACGGCGGCGAAGACCTGCATTTCCTGGAATCTGTCCATGGGGCAATGTCCTTCATTCGGATAAAAAAAATCGCAACCAAAGGCTGCGATTTTTAGTGTTCAGTCAGCTGTGGATAACTTATTCCACCGTCACAGACTTCGCCAGGTTCCGCGGCTGGTCAACGTCAGTCCCTTTCAACACCGCCACGTAATACGACAGCAACTGCAGCGGGATGGTGTAGAGGATCGGCGACAGGATGTCGTGGATGTGCGGCATGTGGACAACGTGGGTGCCTTCGCCATTGGTCATTCCAGCCTTTTCGTCTGCGAAGACGATCAACTGGCCGCCACGGGCGCGGACTTCCTGGAGGTTGGACTTCAGCTTCTCCAGCAGTTCGTTGTTCGGCGCCACGGTGACCACGGGCATGTCGTTATCCACAAGCGCCAACGGGCCGTGCTTCAGTTCGCCCGCCGGGTAGGCTTCAGCGTGGATGTAGGAGATTTCCTTGAGTTTCAGGGCCCCTTCCATCGCTACCGGGAATTGCGCGCCACGACCGAGGAACAGGGTGTGGTTCTTCTCGGCGAACAGCTCGGCGATTTTCTCCACGGTGCTGTCCATGGCCAGGGCTTCGCCCAGGCGGGTTGGCAGACGACGCAGTTCTTCAACCAGGGTGGCTTCGACGCCTTTGGCCAACGTGCCGCGAACCTGGCCCAGGGACAAGGTCAGCAACAACAGGCCGACCAATTGGGTAGTGAACGCTTTGGTCGAGGCCACGCCGATTTCGCGACCGGCCTGGGTCAGCAGGGTCAGGTCGGATTCACGCACCAGCGAGCTGATGCCGACGTTGCAGATTGCCAGGCTGGCGAGGTAGCCCAATTCCTTGGCGTTGCGCAGGGCGGCCAGGGTGTCGGCGGTTTCGCCGGACTGGGAGATGGTCACGAACAGGGTGTCTGGCTGCACCACGACTTTGCGGTAGCGGAATTCGCTGGCCACTTCGACCTGGCACGGGATACCGGCCAATTCTTCCAACCAGTAACGAGCAACCATACCGGCGTGGTAGCTGGTGCCGCAGGCGACGATCTGCACGTTGCGTACTTTGGCGAACAGCTCCGCGGCCTGTGGGCCGAAAGCTTGTACCAGCACACCATTCGGGCTCAGACGACCTTCGAGGGTGCGTTGAACCACGGCCGGTTGCTCGTGGATTTCCTTGAGCATGAAGTGGCGGTATTCGCCTTTATCGGCCGCTTCGGCGCCGTCACGATACTGCACGGTTTCACGCTCGACGGCTTGGCCTTTCACGTCCCAGATGTGCACGCTGTCGCGGCGAATTTCGGCAATATCGCCTTCTTCCAGGTACATGAAGCGGTCGGTGACCTGACGCAGGGCCAACTGATCGGAAGCGAGGAAGTTTTCACCCAGGCCCAGACCGATAACCAATGGGCTGCCGCTGCGAGCTGCCACCAGGCGATCCGGTTGATCGGCGCTGATAACGGCCAGACCATAAGCGCCGTGCAGCTCTTTAACAGTGGCTTTGAGGGCCACGGTCAGATCGCGCAGATCCTTGAGTTTGTGGTTCAGCAGGTGAGCGATGACTTCAGTGTCGGTGTCCGAAGTGAACACGTAACCCAGAGCTTTCAGCTGTTCGCGCAGGGCTTCGTGGTTTTCGATGATGCCGTTGTGCACCACGGCCAGGTCGCCGGAGAAATGCGGGTGCGCATTGCGCTCGCACGGCGCACCGTGAGTGGCCCAACGGGTGTGGGCGATGCCGAGGCGACCGACCAGCGGTTCGGCTTCAAGGGCGATTTCCAGCTCGCTGACCTTGCCCGGACGACGCATGCGCTCAAGCTTTTCGTCGTTGGTGAAGACCGCCACACCGGCGCTGTCATAGCCACGGTATTCCAGGCGCTTGAGGCCTTCGAGCAGGATGGCGGTGATGTTACGTTCTGCGACTGCCCCGACAATTCCACACATGCTATTTCTCCTGACTGACAGCCGCGCAAATCAAATTGATGCCGCGGGCTTGAATCTGATCGCGTGCCGCAACCGGCAGGCGTTCATCGGTAATAAGGGTATGGACGCTGCTCCAGGGCAGTTCCAGGTTGGGAATCTTGCGGCCGATCTTGTCGGCCTCCACCATCACGATCACTTCACGGGTGACGTCAGCCATGACTCGGCTCAGACCCAGCAATTCATTGAAGGTGGTGGTACCGCGAACCAGATCGATGCCATCGGCACCGATGAACAACTGGTCGAAATCGTAAGAACGTAGTACCTGCTCGGCGACCTGCCCCTGAAAGGACTCGGAATGCGGGTCCCAGGTGCCACCGGTCATCAACAGCACCGGTTCGTGTTCGAGTTCGCTCAATGCATTGGCAACGTGCAGGGAATTGGTCATCACCACCAGCCCCGGCTGCTGGCCGAGTTCCGGAATCATGGCAGCGGTGGTGCTGCCGCTGTCAATGATGATCCGCGCATGCTCGCGAATCCGCGTAACGGCGGCGCGGGCAATGGCTTGCTTGTATTTGGAGACCGGTTGGCCGATGTCGGCGACCAGTTCCTGAGGCATGGTGATCGCTCCGCCATAACGGCGCAGCAATAGGCCATTACTTTCGAGCGCGGCCAAATCCTTGCGAACCGTAACTTCCGAAGTTTCGAAGCGCTTGGCCAGCTCATCCACACTGACTTCGCCCTGTTCAGTGAGCAAGGCGAGGATATTGTGGCGACGCTGAGGTGTATTGCGTTTCGACATGAGCGGGTAAGTTTCGATTCGAAAGATAACGGAAGCAATCAAAACCTATTGGCGAAACTTCGTCAAGCAGGATGCGAAAAAATATCTGTAGATAAAAAGCTTCGCGGGCAAGTCGGATCGCCGCCCGCTCGCTCCTACGGTTCAGCGTCGTTCACACATTATGTGAACACCTGAAAACTTGTAGGAGCGAGCGGGCGGCGATCCGACTTGCCCGCGAAGGCGATCTCAAGACCGCCGAAAGCGCTGTGGATAACTCAGCTCTTTTTGATCTTCACCGGCCGTTTCCAGCCATCAATGTTCTTCTGACGTGCCCGACCCACCGCCAACTGTGCGTTATCCACATTCTGGGTGATGGTCGAACCAGCTGCCGTCGTCGCACCGGAAGAGATATCCACAGGCGCCACCAACGAGTTGTTGGAACCGATGAACACATCTTCACCCAGCACGGTTTTCCATTTGTTGGCACCGTCGTAGTTGCAGGTGATGGTGCCCGCGCCAATGTTGGTACGCGCGCCGATTTCAGCGTCACCCAGGTAAGTCAGGTGACCGGCCTTGGCGCCTTCACCCAGATGAGCGTTTTTCAGCTCGACAAAGTTACCCACATGCGCGCGCGCCTCAAGCACCGTACCCGGGCGAAGGCGTGCGAATGGACCGGCATCGCTGCCTTCACCCAGGATCGCGCCTTCGATATGGCTGTTGGCCTTGATCACCACGCCTTTGCGCAGGGTGCTGTCCTTGATCACACAGTTCGGGCCGATCACCACGTCATCTTCAATGACGACGTTGCCTTCGAGGATCACGTTGATATCGATCAGCACGTCGCGGCCGACGGTGACTTCACCACGCACGTCGAAGCGTGCCGGGTCACGCAAGGTCACGCCTTGAGCCATCAAACGGCGACCGGCACGCAATTGATAGTGACGTTCGAGTTCGGAAAGCTGCTTGCGATCGTTGGCGCCCTGCACTTCCATGGCGTCATGGGGTTGCTCGGTGGCCACTACCAGACCATCGCTGACCGCCATAGCAATCACGTCGGTCAGGTAGTACTCGCCCTGGGCATTGTTGTTGGAGAGACGGCTCATCCAGCCGCCCAGTTGCGCAAAAGGCAGCGCCAGAATGCCGGTGTTGCCTTCGGTGATTGCGCGCTCGGTTTCGTTGGCATCTTTCTGCTCGACGATCGCCGTGACCTTGCCCGCGGCATCGCGGACGATGCGGCCGTAACCGGTCGGGTCTTCAAGCTCAACGGTGAGCAAGCCCAGTTGCTGCGGTGCGACTTTCTTGAGCAAACGTTGCAGGGTTTCGACTTCAATCAACGGTACGTCACCGTACAGGATCAACACGGTGTCGGACTCGATGAACGGTACGGCCTGAGCCACCGCATGACCGGTACCCAGCTGTTTGTCCTGCAGGACGAAATTCAGATCGTCTGCCGCCAGGCGCTCGCGCACCGCTTCGGCGCCATGACCAATCACCACGTGGATGCGCTGTGGATCGAGTTGCCGGGCGCTGTGGATAACATGGCCAAGCATCGAATTGCCGGCAATCGGGTGCAGGACTTTTGGCAACGCCGAACGCATGCGAGTGCCTTGGCCGGCAGCGAGGATAACGATTTCAAGAGACATGACTGGCTACCAATCCTGGGTGGTCAGCGGCTGCGACCAAGTTATGAAAATCGGAAAAGAAAAAAGGGTAGCCGAGGCTACCCTTTTTAATCAATCGCGCAACAAACAATGGCCTATTAGTGGCCAAACTTCTTGCGGATCTGCTGGACGGTGCGCAGCTGAGCTGCAGCCTCGGCCAGACGTGCGGCAGCAGAACCGTAATCGAATTCCGCGCCCCGCTCATGCAAGGCCTTCTCGGCAGCCTTAACGGCTTCCTGAGCGGAGGCTTCGTCCAGGTCGGCAGCACGTTGCACGGTGTCGGCAAGAACCTTGACCATGTTCGGCTGAACCTCGAGGAAACCACCAGAGATGTAATACACCTCCTCTTCCCCGCCCTGCTTGATCAGGCGGATCGGGCCCGGCTTGAGATTAGTGATCAGCGGCGCGTGACCCAGGGCGATACCAAGATCACCCAGTGCACCGTGCGCAACCACCATCTCGACCAGGCCGGAGAAGATTTCTCCTTCCGCGCTGACGATATCGCAATGGACTGTCATAGCCATCTGATTGCCTCAACCTAAATTAGCGCCCGTTGCCGGGCGCCGGGATTACAGTTTCTTGGCTTTCTCGATCGCTTCTTCGATGCCGCCGACCATGTAGAACGCTTGTTCTGGCAGGTGGTCGTAGTCACCGTTGAGGATGCCTTTGAAGCCAGCAATGGTGTCTTTCAGGGAAACGTATTTACCCGATGCACCAGTGAAGACTTCAGCCACGAAGAACGGCTGCGACAAGAAACGCTGGATCTTACGAGCACGGTTTACCAACTGCTTGTCGGCTTCCGACAGCTCGTCCATACCCAGGATCGCAATGATGTCCTTCAGTTCTTTGTAACGTTGCAGAACATACTGTACGCCGCGAGCGGTGTCGTAGTGGTCCTGGCCGATTACGTTCGGGTCCAGCTGGCGCGAAGTCGAGTCGAGTGGATCGACCGCTGGGTAGATACCCAGGGAAGCGATGTCACGGGACAGAACGACGGTGGCGTCCAAGTGGGCGAAGGTGGTCGCTGGCGACGGGTCAGTCAAGTCATCCGCCGGTACGTATACCGCCTGGATCGAGGTGATCGAACCGTTTTTGGTCGAAGTGATACGCTCTTGCAGAGTACCCATCTCTTCGGCCAGGGTCGGCTGGTAACCTACTGCGGAAGGCATACGGCCCAGCAGTGCGGATACTTCAGTACCGGCCAAGGTGTAACGATAGATGTTGTCGACGAACAGCAGAACGTCGTTACCTTCGTCACGGAACTTCTCGGCCATGGTCAGGCCGGTCAGTGCTACGCGCAGACGGTTACCCGGCGGCTCGTTCATCTGACCGTAAACCAGTGCCACTTTGTCCAGAACGTTGGAATCCTTCATCTCGTGGTAGAAGTCGTTACCCTCACGAGTACGCTCACCCACACCGGCGAACACGGAATAACCGCTGTGCTCGATGGCGATGTTACGGATCAGTTCCATCATGTTTACGGTTTTGCCTACACCGGCACCACCGAACAGACCGACTTTACCACCCTTGGCGAACGGGCAAACCAGGTCGATAACCTTGATGCCGGTTTCCAGCAGGTCGTTGCCGCCCGCTTGTTCAGCGAAGGTTGGCGCAGGACGGTGAATGCCCCAGCGCTCTTCGGTGTCGATCGGGCCAGCTTCGTCGATCGGGTTGCCGAGTACGTCCATGATCCGGCCCAGCGTCGCTTTACCGACCGGTACGGAAATGGCAGCGCCAGAGTCGGTGACTTCCAGACCGCGCTTCAAGCCTTCGGTGGAACCCATCGCAATGGTACGAACCACGCCGTCGCCCAGCTGTTGCTGAACTTCGAGGGTGGTTTCAGCCGCGCTCACTACTTTCAGCGCGTTGTAGATGCTCGGTACGCTGTCGCGTGGAAATTCCACGTCGATAACGGCGCCGATGATTTGAACGATACGTCCGCTACTCATAGCTGGATCCTCTGAATATTTGAACCGTTAAACCGCGGCAGCGCCGCCGACGATTTCCGAGATCTCTTGGGTGATCGCAGCCTGACGCGCCTTGTTGTAGACCAGCTGCAAATCGCTGATCAAATCACCGGCGTTGTCGGTAGCGTTCTTCATCGCGATCATCCGCGCAGCCTGTTCAGCCGCGTTGTTCTCGACCACCGCCTGGTAGACCTGCGACTCCACGTAACGGACCATCAAGCCGTCAAGCAGCTCTTTGGCGTCCGGTTCGTACAGATAATCCCAGTGGTGCTTGAGTTCCTGTTCCGGGGTTGCCACCAGTGGAATCAACTGCTCCACGGTAGGCGATTGCGTCATGGTGTTGATGAACTTGTTGGACACCACGGACAGGCGGTCAATACGGCCGTCCAGGTAGGCATCCAGCATCACCTTGACGCTGCCGATCAGGTCATTGATCGACGGCTCTTCACCCAAGTGGCTGATAGCTGCTACGACGTTACCGCCGAAGTTGCGGAAGAAAGCCGCACCCTTGCTACCAACAACACACAGATCGATCTCGACGCCGTTATCGCGGTTTACCGCCATGTCCTTGACCAAGGCCTTGAACAGGTTGGTGTTCAAGCCACCACACAGACCACGGTCACTGCTCACCACGACGTAACCGACGCGCTTTACTTCACGGTCGATCATGAACGGGTGGCGATATTCCGGGTTGGCGTTGGCCAGATGGCCAATAACCTGGCGGATGCGCTCCGCATAAGGACGGCTAGCCGACATGCGCATTTGTGCCTTGCGCATTTTGCTGACCGCCACTTTTTCCATGGCGCTGGTAATCTTTTGCGTGCTTTTGATGCTCGCAATCTTACTGCGAATCTCTTTTGCGCCTGCCATGTAACACCTATCAGGTTAGCAAGCGGGAGCCTTGCGGCTCCCGCTGCGGCTTACCAGGTTTGGGTGGCCTTGAACTTCTCGATACCGGCTTTCAGGCCAGCGTCGATTTCGTCATTGAAGTCACCCTTCACGTTGATCTTCGCCATCAAATCGGCGTGATCGCGGTTGAAGAAAGCAATCAGCGCTTGTTCAAAGCTGCCGATCTTGGCGATTTCGACGTCAGTCAGGAACCCACGCTCAGCGGCATACAGCGACAGCGCCATGTCAGCGATCGACATTGGTGCGTATTGCTTCTGCTTCATCAGCTCGGTAACGCGCTGACCATGCTCAAGTTGCTTACGGGTCGCTTCGTCCAGGTCAGAAGCGAACTGGGCGAATGCCGCCAGTTCACGGTACTGAGCCAGAGCGGTACGGATACCACCGGAGAGCTTCTTGATGATCTTGGTCTGAGCGGCACCACCCACACGGGATACCGAAACACCGGCGTTCACAGCAGGACGGATCCCGGAGTTGAACATGGCCGATTCCAGGAAGATCTGACCGTCGGTGATGGAAATCACGTTGGTCGGAACGAACGCGGAAACGTCGCCAGCCTGGGTTTCGATGATCGGCAGTGCGGTCAGGGAACCGGTTTTGCCGGTCACTGCGCCGTTGGTGAACTTCTCTACGTACTCTTCCGAAACGCGGGATGCGCGCTCCAGCAGACGGGAGTGGAGATAGAACACGTCGCCTGGGTAAGCTTCACGGCCTGGTGGACGGCGCAGCAGCAGGGAAATCTGGCGGTAAGCCACTGCTTGCTTGGACAGATCGTCATAAACGATCAGCGCGTCTTCACCGCGGTCGCGGAAGAATTCACCCATGGTGCAACCGGAGTACGGTGCCAGGAATTGCAGTGCTGCAGATTCCGAAGCGCTCGCGGCCACGACGATGGTGTTAGCCAGTGCGCCGTTTTCTTCCAGCTTGCGAACAACGTTAGCGATGGTCGATTGTTTCTGACCGATTGCTACGTAGACGCAGAAAATGCCGCTGTCTTTCTGGTTGATGATCGCGTCGATCGCCAGAGCGGTTTTACCGATCTGACGGTCACCGATGATCAGCTCACGCTGGCCACGGCCGACAGGGATCATGGCATCGACAGCCTTGTAGCCAGTCTGTACAGGCTGGTCTACCGACTTACGCCAGATCACGCCTGGAGCAACTTTCTCGACCGCATCGGTCTCGGTGTTGTTCAGCGGACCTTTGCCGTCAACAGGGTTACCCAGTGCGTCGACTACGCGACCCAGCAGTTCCTTACCAACCGGAACTTCGAGGATGCGGCCAGTGCACTTGGCGCTCATGCCTTCAGCCAGAGTCTGGTAAGAGCCCAATACAACGGCACCTACAGAGTCTTGCTCCAGGTTGAGAGCCATACCGAAGACGCCGCCCGGAAACTCGATCATCTCGCCGTACATGACGTCGGCCAGACCGTGAATCCGCACGATACCGTCAGATACGCTGACGACAGTGCCTTCGTTACGGGCTTGGGAGGTCACATCGAGCTTGTCGATGCGGCCCTTGATAATTTCACTTATTTCGGAAGGATTGAGTTGCTGCATTGCTCTGCTGCCCCTTCAAACTCAAGATTTCAATGCTTCGGCAAGGCTCGCGAGTTTGCCGCGAACCGAGCCATCGATAACCAGGTCGCCGGCGCGGATGACAATGCCCCCAATAAGGGATTTGTCTTCCTCGACTTGCAGGCGCACTTCCCGGTTGAGTCGTGCACTGAGAACCTTGGCGAGTTTGTCTTGCTGTTCTTGGTTCAATGCAAAAGCACTGGTCACTTCAACGTCTACCGATTTCTCTTGTTCGGCCTTGTACAGGTCAAACAGAGCGGCAATCTCCGGCAACAGCGGGAGACGGTCGTTTTCGGCAACGACGTGAATGAAGTTCTGTGCCTTGGCATCAAACTTGTCGCCGCACACGTCAATAAACGTGGCGGCCTTGTCTGCGCTCGTCAGTCGCGGGGCCTTGAGCACGCGCTGCATAGTGTCGTCTTGCGACACTGCTGCAGCCAGGCCGAGCATGGCTGACCAAGAGGCCAGTTGCTGGTGGGCCTGGGCGTGCTCGAAGGCTGCCTTAGCGTAAGGTCGGGCCAACGTGGTCAATTCTGCCATGATCGCCCTCGCTTAAATTTCAGCAGCCAGTTTGTTTACCAGCTCCGCGTGCGCGTTTTGATCGATTGTGGAACCCAGGATCTTCTCGGCGCCGGAGACTGCCAGGCTACCCAGTTGGGTACGCAGCGCGTCTTTGACACTGTTCAGTTCCTGCTCGATCTCGGCCTGAGCCTGAACCTTCACACGGTCAGCGTCGATACGGGCTTTTTCAACAGCCTCTTCAACGATCTGGTTACCGCGTTTCTTGGCTTGCTCAATGATTTCGGCTGCCTGAGCTTTTGCTTCGCGCAGTTGCTGACCCGCTTTATCTTGGGCCAGCTCCAGGTCGCGAGCTGCTCGGGCGGCAGCGTCCAGTCCATCCGCGATCTTCTTCTGACGTTCGTGCAAAGCCGCGATGACCGGAGGCCACACGAACTTCATGCAAAACAGTACAAAAATGAAGAACGCAACGGACTGGCCAATCAGGGTTGCATTAATGTTCACGCCAACACCTCGCTCGTTCGTTGCACATCACACCAATTACTCGAAGGTTCGAGTAATTAGCCAGCGAGTTGACCAACGAATGGGTTCGCGAAGGTGAAGAACAGAGCGATACCAACACCGATCATGGTCACGGCGTCGAGCAGACCGGCAACGATGAACATTTTAACTTGCAGCATTGGAACCATTTCTGGCTGACGCGCTGCGCCTTCCAGGAACTTGCCGCCCAAGAGGCCGAAACCAATTGCGGTACCCAGTGCGCCCAGGCCGATCAACAGTGCAACAGCGATAGCGGTTAGACCAACTACAGTTTCCATCTTTCCTCCCGACTTTTACGTCGTATGGTTTAGGTTTTTTAGATTTTAAAGCGGTAAAACAAATCGTTTCATAGCCCTGTTCGGGCACCCACTCGTTTCACCGAGTGGGACATCAGACCAGTCGAGACTGGTCTTAATGGTTTTCTTCGTGCGCCATCGACAGGTAAACGATGGTCAGCATCATGAAGATAAACGCCTGCAGGGTGATGATCAGGATGTGGAACACAGCCCACGCCCACTGCAGAACTACGCCCAGGCCGCTAAGCCAGAGCAGACCGCTGCCGAACATCACAGCAATCAGAATGAAGACCAGTTCGCCGGCGTACATATTGCCGAACAGACGCAGTGCCAGGGAGATAGGCTTGGCGATCAGCGTCACGAACTCCAGCAGGAAGTTCACCGGAATCAGCAGGGCTTGAAGAAAGATATTCTTGCTGCCGAACGGGTGCAGGGTCAGTTCGCCGATGAAGCCGCCGATGCCCTTGACCTTGATGCTGTAGAAAATGATCAACGCGAACACCGACAGGGCCATGCCCAGGGTAGCGTTCGGGTCAGTGGTCGATACGGCACGGAACGGAATGTGCGCATCGCCAGTGATCAGGATGGCCAGCTGAGGAATCCAGTCGACCGGGATCAGGTCGACGGCGTTCATCAGGAAGACCCAGACGAAGATGGTCAGTGCCAGCGGTGCAATCACCGGGCTACGGCCATGGAAGCTGTCTTTCACGCTGCCATCGACGAATTCGACCAATACTTCAACGAAGTTCTGCAAAGCACCAGGTACACCCGTAGTCGCCTTCTTTGCCGCCATGCGGAAAAGAAGAACGAAGATCAGACCCAACGCGACCGACCAGCCGAGCGTATCGACGTGGAAAGCCCAGAAGCCCATTTCTTTGGCTTCTGCTGCGGTGTGGGCAAAACCCCACCCGCCAGTTGGGTGCTGCCCGAAGGTCAGGTTCTGCAAGTGGTGCTGGATATAGCCCGAAGCGGTTGTTTCTGCCATGGTTGCCTCAAACGCCCTAAGGTCTCGAAAGTCTTGTTCTCATCAGCAGGGGCGCGAACCAGCTGACCAGTTGGGTCAACACGAAGACGCCGAATACAGCTAGCGGCGCCAATGGCTTCACACCTGCGAACGTCAATGCAAAGAGCACTGCCGTCAAAATCAGTTTGCCCGCCTCGCCGGCATAAAAAGACCGGACGATGGCTTGAGCTGCTCGGGCGCCGGAAAACCGAAATGCCCTGTGAGCGAAATAAACATTGGGCAGCAAGGCTATCAGGCCTCCGCAGAGTCCTGAGTACCCGGCTACGACTCCATGCCAGTACCAGAGCGCCAAAGCGGCCAGTACCAAAACGACAAATTGAGCCAGTAAGACCGGAAAAACTGCCAGGCGATGGAACGGCAAGCGGTTTGGCGTGCGGCTCTCCATCGTTTTTGCTCCCCAATGATCGGCTGCCAGAATTCAATAACTTGGCATAATTTGTGCCGACAAAATGCGCGCAGAGTATAGGGGCGGTTCTGCCCCTATTCAACTGTCAGGTAGTGATTTCCACCTGCTCGCTACATGAGGAAATGTTTCAGCGGATGTGTGCAAGCACACCTTGAAGCTCATCGAGGGAGTTGTAACCGATCACCAGCTGCCCCTTCCCCTTTTTCCCGTGGCGGATCTGCACCGCAGAGCCTAGGCGCTCAGCCAGGCGCTGTTCGAGTCGAGCAATATCCGGGTCCGGTTTAACCGGTTCAGCAGGCTCCTGTTTGCCACTCAACCACTGGCGAACCAGTGCCTCAGTCTGGCGCACTGTCAGCCCCCGTGCGACAACATGTCGCGCCCCTTCAACCTGTTGATTCTCCGGTAAACCGAGCAAAGCACGGGCATGACCCATTTCCAGGTCGCCGTGCGACAGCATGGTTTTGATGACTTCCGGCAACGCGATCAAGCGTAGCAGGTTGGCCACGGTGACGCGTGATTTGCCCACGGCTTCGGCCACTTGTTGCTGTGTCAGCTGGAATTCCTGCTGCAAACGCTGCAAGGCCACGGCTTCTTCGATCGGATTGAGGTCTTCACGCTGGATGTTCTCGATCAGCGCCATGGCGATCGCGGTTTCATCCGGCACATCGCGAACCATCGCCGGGATGGTCTCCTGACCAGCCTGCTGGCTGGCGCGCCAACGGCGTTCGCCAGCGATGATTTCGAAGCGACCGTTGCCGATCGGACGAACCACGATCGGCTGCATCACACCCTGAGCCTTGATCGACTGTGCCAGCTCTTCCAGCGCCTGTGGGTCCATGTCCCGACGCGGCTGGTACTTGCCGCGCTGGATCAGGTCCAGGGGCAGGTGCTGCAGCTCACGCTGATCGGCCTGCACCGCTTGTTCTTCCAGCGAGCTGACAGTCGAACCACTCAGCAGTGCATCCAGTCCACGTCCGAGACCTCGTTTCTTGACGGCCATGGGGATTCCTTAAGTTGCCTGAGCAGCGGCGGTGCGTGAGTTTTTGCGTTGACGGCGAACCATCTCGCCGGCCAATGCCAGATAGGCAATGGCGCCCCGCGATGATTTGTCGTACGCCAGCGCCGGCATGCCATAGCTTGGCGCTTCGGCCAAGCGGATGTTGCGCGGGATGACGGTGTCGTACAGCTGCTCGCCGAAGTGTTCCTTGAGCTGCGCCGATACGTCGTTCATCAGGCTCAGGCGCGGGTCATACATGGTCCGCAACAGGCCTTCGACTTTCAGGTTCGGGTTGAGCAATTCAGCGATGCGCTTGATGTTATCCACAAGGTCGCTCAAACCTTCGAGCGCGAAGTACTCGCACTGCATGGGGATAATTACCCCGTCAGCCGCGACCAATGCGTTCAATGTGAGCATCGACAGCGACGGCGGGCAGTCGATCAAAATGTAATCGTAGTTTTCACGGATCGGCGCCAGCGCACTGCGCAGACGGCTTTCCTTCATCTGCATTTCCAGCAGAACCACTTCGGCCGCGGTCAGGTCGCGGTTGGCCGGCAACAGCTGGTAACCACCGTGCTCGGAGTAGTGCATGGCCTGGGCCAGGTCGCACTCGCCAATCAGCAAGTCGTAGACCGAGTTTTCCAGCCCGTGTTTATCCACACCGCTACCCATGGTGGCGTTGCCCTGTGGATCGAGATCGATCAACAGCACCCGGCGCTTGGTAGCGACCAGGGAAGCTGCGAGGTTGATGCAGGTGGTGGTTTTACCCACACCACCTTTCTGGTTCGCTATCGCGAATACCTTAGCCATTCTTGCTTGTGTTCCCAATCATGCCGTGCGGCGCAGTATCAGCAGATGGCGTTGGCCTTGGCAACCAGGTACGGCCAGGGCGTGTTCGCTATCGAGGTGGAAGTCTGCCGGCAATGCTACCAGCTCATCGGCCGGATGAACGCCCTTCATTGCCAGCCAGCGTGTATCGGCGTCGCCGAGGTGGCGAGTCCAGTTACTGAAGTTTTCCATGCTGCTGAACGCCCGGGAAATGATCCCATTGAATGGCTGGGCAGGCTGGAACGCTTCGACACGGCTGTGGAGAACTTGCAGGTTATCCAGTTTGAGTTCGAGTTTGACCTGGGTCAGGAAGCGGGTTTTCTTGCCGTTGCTGTCCAGACAGGTCACTTGCGACTCTGGAAACAGAATGGCCAACGGAATTCCCGGCATGCCACCGCCGCTGCCAACGTCCAGCCAGCGACCGTTTTCGACGAACGACATCACGCTCAAACTATCGAGCAAGTGACGGGAAACCATTTCATCCGGATCGCGCACTGCGGTTAGGTTGTAAGCCTTGTTCCATTTGATCAACAGGGCCAGGTAACCCAGCAGCTGCGCGTGCTGGGCTTCTGTCAGCGTGACACCGAGCTGGCGAGCACCTGTGGATAACTCTTCTGCATGTTGCGAGGTGACCAACGAACTCAAGCGCTTTGCTCCAACTGACGGCCCGCGCCGCGTTTTTTCAAATGAATCATCAACAGCGAAATCGCTGCCGGCGTTACGCCCGGGATACGCGACGCCTGGCCCAAGGTCTCTGGACGGGTCGCACCGAGCTTGCTCTGGATCTCTTTGGAGAGACCGGAAATGTTCGTGTAATCGATATCCACAGGCAGTTTTGTGTCTTCGCTGGCCCGCAGACGGGCGATTTCATCCTGTTGACGATCGATATAACCCGCGTATTTGGTCTTGATTTCGACCTGCTCGGCGACTTGTGGATCTTCAGCGCCGCCACCGGTCACGGCGATCAGACCAGCGTAGTCGATTTCCGGACGGCTCAGCAGATTGAGCAAATTGTATTCATGGGTCAGCGGCGTGCCGAACTTCTCGGAAATCGCATCGCCCTGCTCGGTGCCCGGGCGGACCCAGGTACTTTTCAGGCGTTGTTCTTCCAGGGTGATGCTTTCACGTTTGGTGCAGAACGCCGCCCAACGCGCGTCATCCACCAGACCCAGCTCGCGACCTTTTTCGGTCAGGCGCAGGTCGGCGTTGTCTTCACGCAGGATCAGGCGGTACTCGGCGCGGGATGTGAACATTCGGTACGGCTCTTGAGTACCGAGGGTAATCAAGTCGTCGACCAACACACCGATGTACGCCTCATCGCGACGCGGACACCAGGCGTCTTTGCCCTGCGCACGCAGTGCAGCGTTGGCACCGGCCAGCAAACCCTGGGCGCCGGCTTCTTCGTAACCGGTGGTGCCGTTGATTTGCCCGGCGAAAAACAGACCGCCGATGACTTTGGTTTCGAGGCTGTACTTCAGGTCACGCGGGTCGAAGTAGTCGTACTCGATGGCGTAGCCCGGACGAACAATGTGGGCGTTTTCCATGCCACGGATCGATTGCACGATCTGCAATTGCACGTCGAACGGCAAGGATGTGGATATCCCGTTCGGGTACAGCTCGTGAGTGGTCAAGCCTTCCGGTTCGATGAAGACCTGGTGGCTTTCCTTGTCGGCAAAGCGGTGGATCTTGTCTTCGATCGACGGGCAATAACGCGGGCCGATGCCTTCGATCAACCCTGCATCGGAATACATCGGCGAACGATCAAGGTTGGCGGCAATGATTTCGTGGGTGCGGGCGTTGGTGTGGGTAATCCAGCAGCTGACCTGTTTCGGGTGCTGCTCTTTGGAACCCATGAACGACATCACCGGGATCGGTGTATCGCCGGCCTGCTCGGTCATGACCGAGAAATCCACAGTACGACCGTCGATACGCGGTGGTGTACCGGTTTTCAAACGACCAACGCGCAGCGGCAATTCACGCAAACGGTGAGCCAGGGCGATCGATGGCGGATCGCCGGCGCGGCCGCCGGAATAATTCTGCATGCCGATGTGGATAAGTCCACCGAGGAAGGTGCCGGTGGTCAACACCACTGAATCCGCGAAGAAACGCAGGCCCATTTGGGTGACAACACCGCGCACTTGTTCCTGTTCGACGATCAGGTCATCAGCGGCTTGTTGAAATATCCACAGGTTCGGCTGGTTTTCCAATGCTTCGCGGACAGCAGCCTTGTACAGAACCCGGTCGGCCTGAGCGCGAGTGGCTCGCACGGCCGGGCCTTTGCGGCTGTTCAACACGCGAAATTGAATACCACCTTTGTCGGTGGCCATGGCCATCGCGCCGCCAAGGGCATCGATTTCCTTGACCAGATGGCTTTTACCGATCCCGCCAATGGCGGGGTTGCAGCTCATGGCACCGAGGGTTTCCACGTTATGCGTCAGCAACAGGGTTTTTGCACCCATACGTGCTGAGGCCAGTGCTGCCTCGGTACCGGCATGACCGCCGCCGATGACGATCACTTCAAAACGGGAAGGGAAATCCACCACGCACCTCGTGCCTGCTTCAGTTAGGTAATCAAGAATAGTTTGAGCTCAGGTTTCTATACCTGGTCGGCAAGTATAGGGACTTCGCCCTTCCTAAAGAACCCTTTGCACAAAATTTAACCAGCTGTGGAGAAGTCGAGGTTATAGAAATTAAAAAGAGAGAAATTTATTAAATCTTTGTTTTTATGTTTATTTCTACTGAGGAACATTTCTGTGGATAGATCTCTACGGACCTTTATATTCAATGTGTACAGAGATTCAAAACCCTGTGGTCATGTGCCAAGGAGTCCCTTGGATAACCGGTTTAAGCCTGTGGATTAAAGTGGTGGTTATCCACAGTGGTGGTTATCTTCAGTTTTCAGGCCCTGTTATCAACTGCCCTTAGTGGCAGTTACTCACAGGGCTTAATCCACAGAAAAGCGCTGATCGAGCAAATTCCGCACACGGAAAATCCGCTCAAGCAGAAAGAATCTGCTCGGCACTGGAGAAAGATTTAAGAGAAGGGAGGGAACAGACAGGCGCGAATGGCCTGTCTGTGGACAACGGAAGGACTATTTACCAATACAGAAGCTGGAAAAGATGCGTCCCAACAGGTCATCGGAGCTGAATGCACCGGTGATTTCACCCAAAGAGTGCTGAGCCTGACGTAAATCTTCGGCCAACAACTCACCAGCCCCCGCCAATGTCAGCTGTGCACGGCCATGCTCAAGGGATGCGCTGGCATGACGCAACGCCTCAAGGTGACGCCTGCGTGCACTGAAGCTGCTTTCCGAGGTCTGCTCGTAGCCCATGCAGGCCTTGAGGTGATCGCGCAGCAATTCCAGGCCATCGCCTGCAGACTTGGCACTCAGGCTGATGGTGACGTGGCCATCATCACTGACCTCCAGGGCAATGGCTTCACCGGTCAGGTCTGCCTTGTTACGAATCAGCGTGACTTTGGCCGGATCCGGGCGGATTTCGAGGAATTCCGGCCATAACGCGAACGGATCAAGTGCCTCAGGAGCGGTCGCATCGACAACCAACAGAACGCGATCTGCCTCGCCGATGGCTTTCAACGCCCGCTCGACTCCGATTTTTTCCACCTGGTCATCGGTATCCCGCAGACCGGCAGTGTCGACCACGTGCAACGGCATGCCATCGATGTGGATATGTTCGCGAAGAATGTCTCGGGTGGTGCCGGCAATCTCAGTCACGATCGCGGCTTCCCGACCGGCCAAGGCATTCAGCAGGCTGGACTTGCCGGCATTCGGCCGGCCGGCAATGACCACGGTCATCCCATCGCGCAGCAAGGCACCTTGCCCGGCTTCACGAAGCACTGTGGATAATTCATCGCGAACTTTGTCGAGCATCGCCAGTACGTGGCCGTCGGCCAGGAAGTCGATTTCTTCTTCCGGGAAATCGATGGCTGCCTCGACGTAGATGCGCAGGCCAATCAACTGCTCGGTGAGGTTATGCACACGCTGGGAGAAGGCGCCCTGCAACGAACGCAGCGCGTTTCGAGCAGCCTGTGCAGAACTTGCCTCGATCAAGTCGGCGATGGCCTCCGCCTGGGCCAGATCGAGCTTGTCATTGAGGAAAGCACGCTCACTGAATTCACCTGGCCGTGCCAGACGGCAGCCCAGTTCCAGGCAACGTTTGAGCAGCATGTCCAAAACGATTGGCCCGCCGTGACCCTGCAGTTCAAGCACGTCTTCGCCGGTGAAGGAGTTCGGTCCCGGGAAATACAGCGCGATGCCTTCGTCCAGCACCTCTTCGTTTTCATTGAGAAACGGGCCGTAGTGGGCAAATCTGGGTTTCAGCTCGCGACCGCTGATCGCCTTGGCGGCAATGCTCGCCAATGGCCCGGAAATACGGACGATGCCCACACCGCCGCGACCTTGAGCGGTGGCGACAGCTGCGATGGTTTCACGAGGAACGCTCATAAACCGGTATCCAGACAAAAGTGACAGATAGCAAAACGCCCCACTAGGGGGCGTTCTGAGTGGTTATTCACAGTGTAAATCAGGCAGCTGCTTTGGTAGCCGCTTCGACTTTACGAGTGATGTACCACTGTTGGGCGATCGACAAAACGTTGTTCACAACCCAGTACAGCACCAGACCAGCCGGGAACCACAGGAAGAAGAAGGTGAAGATGATTGGCATCAACTTCATCACCTTGGCCTGCATCGGATCCGGAGGAGTCGGGTTCAACTGCTGCTGGATGAACATGGTTGCACCCATGATGATCGGCAGAATGAAGAACGGATCCTTGATCGACAGGTCAGTAATCCACAGCATGAACGGCGCTTGGCGCATTTCAACGCTTTCCAGCAGAACCCAGTACAGCGAAAGGAAAACCGGCATCTGCACGAGGATTGGCAAGCAACCACCCAGCGGATTGATCTTCTCTTTCTTGTACAGCTCCATCATGGCTTGCGACATTTTCTGCCGATCGTCGCCGTGTTGCTCTTTCAGCGCGGCCAGTTTCGGTGCCACTGCACGCATACGAGCCATGGATTTGTAGCTGGCTGCCGACAGCGGGAAGAAGATCCCTTTGATCAGCATGGTCAGGAAGATGATTGACCAGCCCCAGTTGCCGATCAGCGCGTGGATATGTTGCAGCAGCCAGAAAATTGGCTGGGCAATGAACCACAGAATGCCGTAGTCGACGGTCAGTTCCAGACCTGGGGACAACTCTTTCAACACAGCCTGGCTTTTCGGACCGGCGTACAGAACGGCGCTGGTCTCGGCTTTTGCACCTGGCGCGACAGTCATCGCCGGGGCGGTGTAGCCAATGATGTAGTTGCCTTTGCTGTCTTTACGGGTCTGGACGACGTTGTTTTCGCCCTTCGCTGGAATCCACGCGGTCACGAAGTAGTGCTGCAACCAGGCAACCCAACCACCGTTCACGGTTTCTTTCAACTGAGCCTTGTCCATGTCGCTCATCGACACTTTCTTGTACGGCTCGTTACTTGTCCACAGGGCGGCGCCCAAATAAGTCGCGGTGCCGGTGGCAGTGCTGGAAGAAGGATCGGAGCTGGCGTCACGCTTCAACTGCGCAAACATTGCACCGGACCAGGGCTGAGCGCTCTGGTTATCGATCAGGTAGGAAACGGTTACGTCATACAGGCCACGTTTCACGGTGAAACGCTTGATGTAGTTGACGCCGTCCTTGCTGAACTTCAGGTCTACGACCAATTGGTCCTGACCGTCAGCCAGCTGGTAAACCTTCTTCTCCGAGGAGTAAACCGGACGACCGGCAGGATTTGCGTCCGGACCGTTGGTGCCGATCAAACCGCTCTGAGCCAGATAAGTCCGTTCGTTGCCGTTATCGAACAGCTGGAATGGAATGTCCGGATGGTCCTGGCGACGTGGATACAGCGGCAGCGTCAACTGGGCAACATCACCTCCTTGTGGATCGACAGCCAGGTTGAGCACATCCGTTTTGATCTGGATGAGGTCTTTGCTTGCAGCCACTGGGGCATCAGCAGGTGCAACGGCACTGGTTTCGCTTGCGGCGCGTGGAATGTCGTCACTGACAGAAGCATTATTGCCAGTCGCCGTATCCGGTAGACCCGGTGCGGTAGTGCTGGAAGCAACATTCTGAGTCGGCAGGGCAGCCTGGCCATAGTCCTGGTTCCATTTAAGAACCATAACGTAGGACACGATTGCCAGGGCGACGATCAGGATCGTGCGTTTGATATCCATGATTACTCGGCCATCGAAGAAGAACGGGAGGTAGGGATAGATGGAACCGGGTCATAACCACCGGGATTCCACGGATGACAGCGACCTAAACGACGAAAGGCCAGCCAGCCACCGCGCAGAAGGCCATGATTTTCTATGGCTTCATACGCGTAGCAGGAACAACTGGGGTAGAAGCGACAGTGACTGGCCATCAGAGGACTAATGGCATAGCGATAAAACTGGATCGGAACGAGTGCCAGTTTACGCATCGGGACTGTCTACCCCTACAGTTTCGGTTTTGACTGCTGGTACTGGCGTGCTGCGTGCCAGACGCTTCCAGAGTTTGCCGAAATGCTGAATCAATTCGGGGTTTTCTACGTCCCCCAAACCTTTGCGCGCGACGATAACAATATCCCAGCCGACCAGTGAATCCTGGTGCAGACGGAACGATTCGCGCATCAGACGTTTGAGGCGATTGCGCTCGACGGAGAGCTTTACGCTCTTTTTCCCGATAACCAGCCCGAGACGGGGGTGATCAAGATCGTTATTGCGCGCAAGGAGCAGGAGATTTTTCCCCGGAACCTTGCCGGTAGGGGAGTCAAAGACTGCCTTGAAATGCCGGGGAGTAAGCAGACGCTTTTCCCGACTGAAGTCCTGACTCACCTCCAGTGCCGGATTATCAAACTGCCAGACGCGCACGACCTTTGGCGCGACGACGCGACAGGACGGCACGACCGTTTTTGGTAGCCATGCGAGCACGGAAACCGTGGGTACGAGCGCGTTTGATAGTGCTTGGTTGGAAAGTACGTTTCATTGTCGTGTTACCTGGTTCGTCCACAACGGGCCGGAATGGCCCCCGTTTTAAGAGACCGGGGATTCTAGAGAAAGCAAGCCTCTAGGTCAATTTCCAACCAGCGTTTCCTTATAAATAGATCTCCAAGCGTTTTCCTGTCCGCAGGTCCTTCGCTAGATATAGAAATAAAGAAGGAAGTTATTTAAAGCTTTTCTGTAATGCTTATAAAAGCTAGGGACGCGATCATCTGTGGATAACTACCTTTAGCCCTTCTATCTCGTGCTGTACAGAGAATGACAACTACGGTGGAAAACGGTGGTCAGCCTGTGCTGCGCTGTCGGATAAGCTGTGTGTGGAATGGGTAGTTATCCACAGGCAGGTTATCCACCGAGTTTCACCCCCACTTGTCCAGTGCCCTCATGGGGGGTTATCCACAGAGCTTATGCACATACCATTGGTCGTCTTTTTTGTGGTTAACGCCTTGATAATTCATGCCCTGTGCGCAACCTGCATGTGGATAAGTGGACGTCTGGCCGCTACAATGGCCGCTTGTTTTTGCCTCACCGGCTTTCAACTTAGGGGATATCCGTGTCAGTGGAACTTTGGCAGCAGTGCGTGGAGCTTTTGCGCGATGAGCTGCCTGCCCAACAATTCAACACTTGGATCCGTCCACTACAGGTCGAAGCCGAAGGCGACGAGTTGCGTGTCTACGCACCGAATCGTTTTGTTCTCGACTGGGTCAACGAAAAGTACCTGGGCCGCGTCCTTGAGCTGCTGGATGAGCATGGCAATGGCATGGCGCCTGCGCTCTCCTTATTAATAGGCAGCAAACGCAGTTCGGCACCCCGTGCGGCGCCGAATGCACCGTTGGCCGCCGCTGCCTCACAGGCTCAGGCCGCTCATGCACCTGCCAGCGCTCCGGTGCCATCCTCGGTAGCCGCCCCGGCCAAGCGTTCGACGCAAAAAATTGCCGAGGTTAATGAAGAGCCTTCTCGTGACAGCTTCGACCCGATGGCCGGTGCCAGTTCGCAACAGGCCCCGATTCGCGCCGAACAGCGCACGGTGCAGGTCGAAGGTGCGCTCAAGCACACCAGCTACCTGAACCGCACCTTCACCTTTGAAAACTTCGTCGAGGGCAAGTCCAACCAACTGGCACGGGCTGCGGCCTGGCAAGTGGCGGACAACCCCAAGCACGGTTACAACCCGCTCTTCCTTTATGGTGGCGTTGGCTTGGGTAAAACCCACTTGATGCACGCGGTGGGTAACCATCTATTAAAGAAGAACCCGAATGCCAAGGTCGTGTACCTGCATTCCGAGCGCTTCGTGGCCGATATGGTCAAGGCGCTGCAACTGAACGCGATCAACGAGTTCAAGCGCTTCTACCGTTCGGTGGATGCATTGCTGATCGATGACATTCAGTTCTTCGCCCGCAAGGAACGTTCCCAGGAAGAGTTTTTCCATACCTTCAACGCCCTGCTTGAAGGTGGCCAGCAGGTCATTCTCACCAGTGACCGCTACCCGAAAGAAATCGAAGGCCTTGAAGAGCGGCTCAAATCCCGTTTCGGTTGGGGCCTGACGGTCGCCGTCGAGCCGCCGGAGCTGGAAACCCGCGTCGCCATCTTGATGAAAAAGGCCGACCAGGCCAAAGTCGATCTGCCACACGATGCGGCGTTCTTTATTGCCCAGCGCATTCGCTCCAACGTCCGTGAGCTGGAAGGCGCGCTCAAACGCGTCATCGCCCACTCTCACTTCATGGGCCGCGACATCACCATCGAGCTGATTCGCGAATCCCTGAAAGACCTGTTGGCGCTGCAAGACAAACTAGTCTCTGTGGATAACATTCAGCGCACGGTCGCCGAGTACTACAAGATCAAGATCTCCGATCTGCTGTCCAAGCGTCGTTCACGCTCGGTAGCTCGTCCGCGTCAGGTTGCAATGGCGTTGTCCAAAGAGTTGACTAACCACAGTCTGCCGGAAATCGGTGACGTGTTTGGCGGCCGAGACCACACGACTGTTTTGCACGCCTGCCGCAAGATCAACGAACTCAAGGAATCCGACGCGGACATCCGCGAGGACTACAAGAACCTGCTGCGTACACTGACCACTTGATGAACACCAGCGCAGCTTATTAAGGCAAGGGACGAGACCATGCATTTCACCATTCAACGCGAAGCCCTGTTGAAACCCCTGCAACTGGTCGCAGGCGTCGTCGAGCGCCGACAGACCTTGCCGGTGCTCTCCAACGTGCTGCTGGTTGTCGAAGGCCAGCAACTGTCGCTGACCGGTACCGACCTGGAAGTCGAGCTGGTCGGTCGTGTGCAACTTGAAGAGCCTGCGGATCCGGGTTCCATCACCGTGCCTGCGCGCAAGCTGATGGACATCTGCAAGAGCTTGCCGAATGACGCGCTGATCGACATCAAGGTCGACGAGCAAAAGCTCGTGGTGAAGGCCGGTCGTAGCCGCTTCACCCTGTCGACTCTGCCGGCCAACGATTTCCCGACAGTTGAAGAAGGCCCAGGCTCGCTGACTTGCAGCCTGGAGCAGAGCAAACTGCGTCGTCTGATCGAACGCACCAGCTTCGCCATGGCCCAGCAGGACGTGCGTTACTACCTGAACGGCATGCTGCTGGAAGTCTCGGCCGGGATCATCCGCGCCGTGGCCACCGACGGTCACCGTCTGGCCATGTGCTCGATGCAGGCCGACATCGGTCAGCCGGATCGCCACCAGGTCATCGTGCCGCGCAAGGGTATCCTTGAGCTAGCGCGCCTGCTGACCGAGCCGGACGGCATCGTCAGCATCGTGCTGGGTCAACACCACATCCGTGCCACTACCGGCGAGTTCACCTTCACTTCGAAGCTGGTCGACGGCAAATTCCCTGATTACGAGCGCGTTCTGCCAAAAGGCGGCGACAAACTGGTACTTGGCGATCGTCAGGCCCTGCGTGAAGCCTTCAGCCGCACCGCGATTCTGTCCAACGAGAAGTACCGCGGCATCCGTCTGCAACTGGCTAACGGCCAGTTGAAAATTCAGGCGAACAACCCGGAGCAGGAGGAAGCGGAAGAAGAAGTGGGCGTTGAATACAACGGCGGCAATCTGGAAATCGGCTTCAACGTGAGTTATCTGCTCGACGTGCTGGGTGTGATGACCACCGAGCAGGTTCGCCTGATCCTGTCCGACTCCAACAGCAGCGCGCTGGTGCAAGAGTCCGACAACGATGACTCGGCCTACGTTGTTATGCCGATGCGTTTGTAATCATGCTCAGCAGAAGCTAGATGTCCTTAAGTCGCGTCTCGGTCACCGCGGTGCGCAATCTGCACCCGGTGACCATCTCCCCCTCCCCCCGAATCAATATTCTTTACGGCGCCAACGGCAGCGGCAAAACCAGTGTTCTGGAAGCCATTCACCTGCTGGGGCTTGCCCGTTCGTTTCGTAGCACCCGTCTGTTGCCCGTCATTCAGTACGAGCAATTGGCATGCACGGTGTTTGGGCAGGTTGAGTTGGCCGAGGGTGGCCACAGTGCTTTGGGGATATCTCGCGACCGGCAGGGTGAGTTCCAGATCCGCATCGACGGCCAGAACGCCCGCAGCGCCGCGCAGCTGGCAGAGATCCTGCCACTTCAGTTGATTAACCCGGATAGCTTCCGCTTGCTGGAGGGCGCACCGAAGATTCGTCGGCAGTTTCTCGACTGGGGCGTGTTCCACGTGGAACCGCGATTCATGTCCACGTGGCAGCGCTTGCAGAAGGCCCTGCGCCAGAGAAACTCTTGGCTGCGGCATGGTACACTTGACGCCGTTTCGCAAGCGGTTTGGGACAGGGAACTGTGCCAGGCCAGCGCTGAAATAGATGAATACCGCCGCGCTTACATCAAAGCCTTGAAACCAGTCTTTGAACAGACCTTGAGCGAACTGGTTGAGCTCGAGGGCTTAACGCTCAGCTATTACCGAGGTTGGGACAAAGACCGCGAACTGAGTGCAGTGCTCGCTGGGTCCCTTCAGCGGGATCAGCAAATGGGTCATACCCAGGCCGGACCACAACGTGCTGATTTGCGTCTTAGATTGGGCGCACATAACGCCGCGGACATCTTGTCCCGTGGTCAGCAAAAGTTGGTGGTCTGTGCATTGCGGATTGCCCAAGGGCACTTGGTGAGCCAGGCCCGACGCGGCCAGTGTATTTATCTGGTGGATGACCTGCCGTCCGAACTGGACGAGCACCACCGTCGCGCGCTTTGCCGCTTGTTGGAAGACTTACGCTGCCAGGTGTTTATCACCTGTGTAGATCAAGAATTATTGAGGGAAGGCTGGCAGACGGAAACGCCAGTCGCTCTGTTCCACGTGGAACAGGGCCGTATCACCCAGACCCACGACCATCGGGAGTGAAGGCATTGAGCGAAGAAAATACGAATACCTACGACTCAACGAGCATTAAGGTGCTGAAAGGCCTGGATGCCGTACGCAAACGTCCCGGTATGTACATTGGTGACACCGACGATGGTAGCGGTCTGCACCACATGGTCTTCGAGGTAGTCGACAACTCCATCGATGAAGCACTCGCTGGCCACTGCGACGACATCAGCATCATTATCCACCCGGATGAGTCCATCACCGTTCGCGACAACGGTCGTGGCATCCCGGTAGACGTGCACAAAGAAGAAGGCGTTTCGGCAGCCGAGGTCATCATGACCGTGCTGCACGCCGGCGGTAAGTTCGACGACAACTCCTACAAAGTATCCGGCGGCCTGCACGGTGTAGGTGTGTCGGTGGTGAACGCCCTGTCCGAAGAGCTTGTTCTCACGGTGCGCCGCAGCGGCAAGATCTGGGAACAGACCTACATTCACGGTGTTCCGAAAGAACCGATGAAAATCGTCGGCGAGAGCGAAACCACCGGCACCCAGATCCACTTCAAACCATCCGATCTGACCTTCAAGAACATCCACTTCAGCTGGGACATCCTGGCCAAGCGTATTCGTGAACTGTCCTTCCTCAACTCTGGTGTCGGTATCGTCCTCAAGGATGAACGCAGCGGCAAGGAAGAGCTGTTCAAGTACGAAGGTGGCCTGCGTGCGTTCGTTGAATACCTGAACACCAACAAGACTCCGGTCAACCAAGTGTTCCACTTCAACATCCAGCGCGAAGACGGCATCGGCGTGGAAATCGCCCTGCAGTGGAACGACAGTTTCAACGAGAACCTGTTGTGCTTCACCAACAACATTCCGCAGCGCGATGGCGGTACTCACCTGGTGGGTTTCCGTTCCGCACTGACGCGTAACCTGAACACCTACATTGAAGCTGAAGGTCTGGCGAAGAAGCATAAAGTCGCCACCACCGGTGACGATGCCCGTGAAGGCCTGACCGCGATCATCTCGGTAAAAGTGCCGGATCCGAAGTTCAGCTCCCAGACTAAAGACAAGTTGGTTTCTTCCGAAGTGAAGACCGCGGTCGAACAGGAAATGGGCAAGTATTTCTCCGACTTCCTGTTGGAAAACCCGAACGAAGCCAAACTGGTCGTCGGCAAAATGATCGACGCGGCCCGCGCTCGTGAAGCGGCGCGTAAAGCGCGTGAGATGACCCGTCGCAAAGGCGCGCTGGATATCGCCGGCCTGCCGGGCAAACTGGCTGACTGCCAGGAAAAAGACCCTGCCCTGTCCGAACTGTACCTCGTGGAAGGTGACTCTGCTGGCGGCTCCGCCAAGCAGGGACGTAACCGCCGCACCCAGGCCATCCTGCCGCTCAAGGGCAAGATCCTGAACGTCGAGAAGGCGCGCTTCGACAAGATGATCTCTTCCCAGGAAGTGGGCACCTTGATCACCGCGCTGGGCTGCGGCATCGGCCGCGACGAGTACAACATCGACAAGCTGCGTTATCACAACATCATCATCATGACCGATGCTGACGTCGACGGTTCGCACATCCGTACCCTGCTGCTGACCTTCTTCTTCCGTCAGTTGCCGGAGCTGATCGAGCGCGGTTACATCTACATCGCTCAGCCGCCGCTGTACAAGGTCAAGAAAGGCAAGCAAGAGCAATACATCAAAGACGACGACGCCATGGAAGAGTACATGACGCAATCGGCCCTGGAAGACGCGAGCCTGCACCTGAACGAAGAAGCCCCGGGTATCTCCGGTGAAGCGCTCGAGCGTCTGGTGAACGACTTCCGTCTGGTGATGAAGACCCTCAAGCGTCTGTCGCGTCTGTACCCACAGGAACTGACCGAGCACTTCATCTACCTGCCAGCCGTCAGCCTGGAGCAATTGTCCGATCACGCAGCGATGCAGGCCTGGATGGCCCAGTACGAAGTTCGCCTGCGCACCGTCGAGAAGTCCGGCCTGGTCTACAAAGCCAGCCTGCGTGAAGACCGTGAACGTAACGTCTGGCTGCCAGAGGTCGAACTGATCTCCCACGGCCTGTCGAACTACGTCACCTTCAACCGCGACTTCTTCGGCAGCAACGATTACAAAACCGTTGTATCCCTGGGCGCTCAACTAAGCACCTTGCTGGACGACGGCGCGTACATCCAGCGTGGCGAGCGCAAAAAGCCGGTGACCGAGTTCAAGGAAGCCCTTGAATGGCTGATGGCTGAAAGCACCAAGCGTCACACCATCCAGCGATACAAAGGTCTGGGCGAAATGAACCCGGATCAGCTGTGGGAAACCACCATGGACCCAAGCCAGCGCCGGATGCTCAAAGTGACCATCGAAGACGCCATTGGCGCAGACCAGATCTTCAACACCCTGATGGGTGATGCGGTCGAACCTCGCCGTGACTTCATCGAAAGCAACGCCCTGGCGGTATCCAACCTGGACTTCTGATCCAGAAAACCTGCCCAAATGAAAAAGGCCAACGCTCAGCGTTGGCCTTTTTTATTGTCCGTGTAATAGCTCTGGAAGCAGTTAAACCGTGCTGTTGTTTAACTTATGAAACAGCAATCACGGGCATAAAAAAACCGGCTATATCAGCCGGTTTTTTTGCGCCCGAAAAAAACTTATGCACCATTTTCCAAGTTTTATGTGTTTAAGAAATATGTATATAAATCATAAAGATAAAATCAAAAATCGTTAGTTTTCAGCAAAACGGTACACAGGTTATCCACAGAATTTCAGACAGCTATCTGATCACTGGCAGTCGGCGTTTGCGGAGCGGGCGGAATCGAGCCCATTTCCTGTTGCATCTGCTCGTTCCAGCTCTGCACGCGGTCATTCAGATCGGCAATGGCGCGCGGCCCACTTCCCACGGCGTACATCGGCTCTCCGATGATCACGGTGATGACGCCCTGTTTCTTCGCCCAACCGGTTTTCGGCCAGAACTTGCCGGCATTGTGCGCAATCGGCAGCACTGGAAGTGCGGCGTTGACCGCCAACGCGGTGCCACCGCGTGAGAACTTGCCGATGGTGCCATAAGGAACTCGCGTCCCTTCAGGGAAGATCAGCACCCAGACGCCATCCTTCAGCAGTTCATCGCCCTTCTTCGCCACATGCTTGAGCGCAGCTTTTGGATTGCCGCGGTCGATGGCGATCGGTCGTAGCATGGCCATGGCCCAGCCGAAGAACGGGACAAACAGCAATGAGCGCTTGAGCACCTGGCTCAACGGCTCGAAGTAAGCAGAGAGGAAGAATGTCTCCCAGGTGCTCTGGTGGTTCGACTGAATCACGCAAGGCTGCTCAGGCACGTTCTCGGCGCCCTTCACTTCGTAGCGGATGCCCAGGAACACTTTGCTCAGCCACAAGGCGCAGCGACACCAGTACACGTTGATGAAGCGATAGCGTGCCTTGAATGGCAGAAACGGCGCGATAAAAAAGCTCAGGCTGCACCAAAGCAAAGAGCTGGTGCCCAGCAACAGATAAAAGAGGAACGTTCTGATGGCCTGCAGTATCGACATGGTGACGTTTACCGTGCGGGCTCTGCCCGTCTGTATAAAGCGCACCCCCGATCAATCCTTGGCCAGGAATATCAGAAGCACTCTAATTGTGGATAAGTTCTGCGGCAATCGCCGCAAGATCGTCAAAAATCAAGGTCCCCACCGGTAGGGTCTTGCCCAGAGTCTTTTCACCTTTCCCGGTCTTAACCAAAACTGGCTGAGAATCGACGGCTTTGGCGGCTTCCAGGTCACCAAGGGTATCGCCGACGAACCATAGATGGTTCAGCGATACGTTGTAATGTGCGGCGATGGTTTTCAACATCCCGGGTTTTGGCTTGCGGCAGTCGCAGCCGTCGTCCGGCCCGTGCGGGCAGTAGACGATCAGCCCGACCTCGCCGCCCTGCTCCGCCACCAATGCGCGCAAGCGCTCGTGCATGGCGTCCAGGGTTGCGATGTCGTAATAGCCGCGAGCGATGCCCGACTGGTTGGTGGCGACCGCCACCGTCCAGCCGGCCTTGCTCAACTGCGCGATGGCTTCGATCGAACCGGGGAGCGGAATCCACTCCTCCACCGACTTGATGTACGCGTCGGAGTCGTAATTGATCACCCCGTCACGATCGAGAATCAGCAGTTTCAACAGCAGTCCCTCAGCCCAGCATCGAAATATCGGCAACGCCGAGGAACAGCCCACGCAGGCGCGCCAGCAACGCATAACGGTTGGCGCGGACCTTGGCGTCTTCAGCGTTGACCATTACCGCTTCGAAAAACGCATCCACTGGCTCGCGCAAGGCGGCCAGACGTGCCAGCGATTCGCTGTACTGACGCGCAGCGGCCATCGGCTGGACAGCCTGGTCAGCCTGCTGGATCGCCGAGTACAGGGAGAACTCGTTGGCGTTGTCGAAGTACTTGGCTTCCACGACCGAAGGAACAGAGCCTTCGACCTTGCTCAGCAAGTTCGAAACGCGTTTGTTCACCGCGGCCAGTGCAGCGGCTTCCGGCAATTTGCGGAACGCTTCCACCGCTTGTACGCGCTGATCGAAGTCCAGCGCCGAACCCGGCTTCAGGGCACGGACCGACAGGTAAGTCCCGACATCCACGCCTTCGTCTTCGTAACGGGCACGCAGACGGTCGAAGATAAACTCCAGCACCGAATCGTTCAGGCCGGCAGCCTTGACCTTGGCACCGAACGCATTCACGGCGAACGCCACGGCGTCGTTCAGGTCGAGGTCGAGCTTCTTGTCGATCAGGATGCGCAACACGCCGAGTGCAGCACGGCGCAAGGCATACGGGTCTTTGCTGCCGGTAGGCAACATGCCGATGCCGAAAATGCCCACCAGCGTGTCGAGTTTATCGGCGATGGCCACGGCTGCGCCGGTCAGGGTGGTCGGCAGTTCAGCACCGGCACCACGCGGCATGTACTGCTCGTTCAGTGCCAGTGCGACTTCTTCCGGCTCGCCGTCGTTGAGCGCGTAGTAGTAACCGGCGACACCTTGCATCTCCGGGAACTCACCGACCATCTCGGTCGCCAGGTCGCACTTGGACAGCAGGCCGGCACGGGAAGCCCAGGCTGCGTTGCCGCCAATGCGTTGCGCGATGAACGCGGCGAGTTTGGAAACACGCTCGGCCTTGTCGTAGACGCTGCCGAGTTTTTCCTGGAACACCACGTTTTGCAGACGCAGGTTGAAGTCTTCGAGTTTCTGCTTCTTGTCTTGCTTGAAGAAGAACTCGGCGTCGGTCAGGCGTGGACGGACCACTTTCTCGTTACCGGCGATGATTTGTTGCGGGTCCTTGCTTTCGATGTTGGCCACGGTAATGAAGCGTGGCAGCAACTTGCCGTCGGCATCCAGCAGGCAGAAGTACTTCTGGTTGTCCTGCATGGTGGTGATCAGGGCTTCTTGCGGCACGTCGAGGAAGCGTTCCTCGAACGAGCACACCAGCGGCACCGGCCATTCAACCAGCGCGGTCACTTCGTCGAGCAAGGCAGGTGGAACGATCGCAGTACCTTCCTGCATCGTCGCCAGCTCTTCGGTGCGCTTGCTGATCAGCTCGCGACGCTCGTTGGCGTCGGCCAGTACGTAGGCGGCACGCAGGTCGCTCAGGTAATTGGCCGGCGAGGTGATGCGCACGCTTTCCGGGTGATGGAAGCGGTGACCACGGGAATCGCGGCCGGCCGTCTGGGCGAGGATCGTGCAATCGATGACCTGGTCACCGAGCAGCATCACCAGCCACTGGGTCGGGCGAACGAATTCTTCCTTGCGAGCACCCCAGCGCATGCGCTTGGGGATCGGCAGGTCGTTCAGGGAGTCTTCGACGATAGTTGGCAACAGGCTCGCGGTCGGCTTGCCGGCGATGCTTTGGCTGTAGCGCAGTTTCGGGCCGCTCTGATCGATTTCGCTCAGGTCGACGCCGCACTTCTTGGCGAAGCCCAGTGCCGCTTGAGTCGGATTGCCTTCGGCATCGAACGCGGCCTGACGTGGCGGGCCATCGAGGTTGATGCTGCGATCCGGCTGATGGGTCGCCAGCGAGGTGATCAGCACCGCCAGGCGACGTGGCGCAGCGTAGACGGTTTTGGTCTCGTAGTTCAGGCCAGCGGCTTGCAGGCCCTTGTCGATACCGGCCAGGAACGCATCGGCCAGGGTGTTCAGGGCTTTGGGTGGCAGTTCTTCGGTGCCCAGTTCAACCAGAAAATCTTGAGCACTCATTGTGCAGCCTCCAGCTTAGCCAACACTTCATCACGCAGGTCCGGGGTCGCCATCGGGAAGCCCAGCTTGGCGCGAGCCAGCAGGTAGGCTTGCGCAACGGAACGCGCCAGGGTGCGGACACGCAGAATGTATTGCTGACGCGCGGTCACCGAGATCGCCCGGCGCGCATCCAGCAGGTTGAAGGTATGGGAGGCCTTCAACACCATTTCGTAGCTCGGCAATGGCAGCGGCTGGTCGAGTTCGATCAGGCGCTTGGCTTCGCTTTCATAGAAATCGAACAGCTCGAACAGCTTCTCGACGTTGGCGTGTTCGAAGTTATAGGTCGACTGCTCCACTTCGTTCTGGTGGAACACGTCGCCGTAGGTGACCTTGCCCATCGGACCGTCAGCCCAGACCAGGTCGTAGACCGAGTCCACGCCTTGCAGGTACATGGCCAGACGCTCAAGACCGTAGGTGATCTCGCCGGTCACCGGGTAGCACTCGATGCCGCCCGCTTGCTGGAAGTAAGTGAACTGCGTCACCTCCATGCCGTTGAGCCAGACTTCCCAGCCCAGACCCCAGGCGCCCAGTGTCGGCGATTCCCAGTTGTCTTCAACAAAGCGAATGTCGTGGACCAACGGGTCCAGACCGACGTGCTTGAGGGAGCCCAGGTACAGTTCCTGGAAGTTGTCCGGGTTCGGCTTCAGGACTACCTGGAACTGGTAGTAGTGCTGCAGACGGTTCGGGTTTTCGCCGTAGCGGCCGTCAGTCGGGCGACGACTGGGCTGCACATAGGCGGCGTTCCAGGTTTCCGGGCCAATGGCGCGCAAGAATGTAGCGGTGTGGAAAGTGCCGGCGCCTACTTCCATATCGTAGGGCTGAAGTACCACACAACCTTGCTCGGCCCAGTATTGCTGGAGGGCGAGGATCAAGTCTTGGAAGGTACGCACGGCTGGCGTAGGCTGGCTCACGAAATTCACCTGTTTCTTGGGCTGCGATTTAAAGAGCGGGAGTATACCCGATTCGGTCCTGCGCACGCCCCCTGGAGCCTTATGCCACGCTGCTTTTGGTGTTCCGAAGATCCGCTGTACATGGCTTATCACGATCAGGAGTGGGGTACGCCGCTACGCGATGCGCAGGGATTGTTCGAGTTGCTTTTGCTCGAAGGGTTCCAGGCCGGCCTTGCCTGGATCACCGTGCTGCGTAAACGTGAGCGATATCGCGAGGTGTTGTTCGGCTTCGACGTGCAACGGGTGGCGCAGATGAGCGACGCGGAAATCGATGAATTGATGCTTGATCCGGGGATCATTCGCAATCGCCTCAAACTCAATGCAGCCCGCCGCAACGCCCAGGCCTGGCTGACGCTGGAGGACCCGGTAGCGTTTCTCTGGTCCTTCGTCGGCGGCACGCCTGTGATCAATCATTTCAAGGATCGCAGTGAAGTGCCGGCCGTGACCCCAACGGCCGTGGAGATGAGCAAAGGCCTGAAAAAGGCCGGTTTCACCTTCGTCGGCCCGACCATTTGCTACGCGCTGATGCAGGCCTCGGGAATGGTCATGGACCACACCCAGGATTGCGATCGTTACGCGACGCTGGCGAACGGCGGTTAGAATAGCCGCCTCGCGCACAGCACAAGATCAGGAGTGACCTGTGGATAAGTTTAAAGGCGCCTTGCTGGTAGGCGCTCTGCGGCTGTTTGCCCTGCTCCCGTGGTGGGCAGTGCAAGCAGTGGGCTCGGCCATTGGCTGGGTGATGTGGAAAACCCCCAACCGTTCCCGCGATGTGGTGCGGATCAACCTCGCCAAATGCTTTCCGCAGATGGACCCGGTTGAACGCGAGCGTCTTGTCGGCCAGAGCCTGAGAGACATCGGCAAGTCCCTGACCGAAAGCGCCTGCGCCTGGATCTGGCCCGCCCAGCGTTCCATCGACCTGGTGCGTGAAGTCGAAGGGCTCGACGTGTTGAAGGACGCCCTCGCCTCGGGCAAAGGTGTCGTCGGCATCACCAGCCACTTGGGCAATTGGGAAGTGTTAAACCACTTCTATTGCAACCAGTGCAAACCGATCATTTTTTATCGCCCGCCCAAGTTGAAAGCGGTGGACGATTTGCTGCGCAAACAGCGCGTACAACTGGGCAACCGCGTGGCCGCTTCCACCAAGGAAGGCATCCTCAGCGTCATCAAGGAAGTGCGCAAAGGTGGTGCAGTGGGTATTCCCGCTGACCCGGAACCGGCCGAATCCGCCGGGATTTTCGTGCCGTTCTTCGCCACGCAGGCGCTGACCAGCAAGTTCGTACCGAATATGCTCGCCGGCGGCAAAGCGGTCGGCGTGTTCCTGCATGCGCTGCGGCTGCCGGATGGTTCGGGGTACAAAGTGATCCTGGAAGCCGCGCCAGAGGCCATGTACAGCACCGATACGCAAACGTCCTGCGCGGCCATGAGCCAGGTGGTCGAGCGTTATGTGCGCGCTTATCCGAGCCAGTACATGTGGAGCATGAAGCGCTTCAAGAAGCGGCCGCCGGGCGAAGAACGCTGGTATTGAGTTGATTGGCATGATCTGTGGATAACTCAAACCTGTAGGAGCGAAGCTTGCTCGCGAAGAGGCCATTACAGTCAACATTGATTGGATGTGATATCGCCTTCGCGAGCAAGCTTCGCTCCTACAGGTTCAGGTTATCCACAACGGTTCATACAAGGGCGCAAAAGATGTCCGAACACCACAAATCGTTTCGCATCAAGATCACTCACGAAAGCTTCGGCGAATGCCTCGGCCAGACCCGCAACCTCTCCACCACGGGCGTCTACGTCAAGCATCCGGGCTTGTCGTCGTTGCCTAAAGGCGCGGTGGTTTATGGACAGGTGCAGGACTTGCCCACAGGCGCGCCGCGAGTGCGCATGGAAGTGGTGCTGGTAGATGCCGACGGCATTGGCCTGCGCTACCTCTGATCAGTGCGCCTGACGCTCAAGCTTTTTCAAAAACACCGTCATCTCCTTCTCTGCTTGCTTGTCACCATGGGCGCGGGCGGCTTCCAGGCCCTGCTCCCACGCCTGACGCGCAGCCGCAAAGTCTGCGAGCCCCAGATGGGCCTTGCCTAACAGCTTCCAGGCCGCCGAATACTTTGGATCGAATTCGACGCAGCGCTGGAAATGCTCGGCAGCCTTGGCGTTTTCCCCAAGGTCCAGATAGCCCTTGCCCAGGCCGAAGCGCAGCAATGAGTTATCCACACCCTTGGCGAGCATTTTTTCCAGGGATTCGAGCATCGGTGTTTCCCCTCAGTCAGTGATCGTTCCCACGCTCTGCGTGGGAATGCAGCCCGGGACGCTCTGCGCCCCATCTAAAGCCGAACGCGGAGCGTCCGTTGAGGCATTCCCACGCAGAGCGTGGGAACGATCTGGTTGCGAGATCAGAAGAAGCTGAGCCCCACATGAAACAGCTTCTCCACATCCCGAATATGCTTCTTATCCACAAGGAACAGAATCACATGGTCGCCCGCCGCGATCACCGTGTCGTCGTGGGCGATGATCACTTCTTCATCACGAATGATCGCGCCAATCGTGGTGCCCGGCGGCAAGCCGATGTTCTCGATGGCCTTGCCAATCACCTTGCTCGACTTCTCATCGCCATGGGCAATCGCCTCGATGGCCTCCGCCGCCCCGCGCCGCAATGAGTGCACGCTGACGATATCGCCGCGTCGCACGTGGGCCAGCAGCGTGCCGATGGTCGCCAGTTGCGGGCTGATGGCGATGTCGATATCGCCGCCCTGGATCAAATCAACGTAAGCCGGGTTGTTGATGATCGTCATCACCTTCTTCGCGCCCAGGCGCTTGGCCAGCAGCGAGGACATGATGTTGGCTTCGTCATCGTTGGTCAGGGCCAGGAAGATATCCGCGTCGGCGATGTTCTCTTCCATCAGCAAGTCGCGGTCGGAGGCACTGCCCTGCAATACCACGGTGCTGTCGAGGGTGTCCGACAGATGGCGGCAGCGGGCCGGGTTCATCTCGATGATCTTCACCTGATAACGGCTTTCGATCGCCTCGGCCAGACGCTCACCGATCTGCCCGCCACCGGCGATGACGATGCGCTTGTAGGTTTCATCCAGTCGGCGCATTTCGCTCATCACTGCGCGAATATTCGCCTTGGCAGCGATGAAAAACACTTCGTCGTCGGCTTCGATCACCGTATCGCCCTGGGGCAGGATCGGCCGATCGCGACGGAAAATAGCCGCCACGCGGGTTTCGACATTCGGCATGTGTTCACGCAACTGGCGCAGTTGCTGACCCACCAACGGTCCGCCGTAGTACGCCTTCACCGCCACCAGTTGCGCTTTGCCTTCGGCGAAGTCGATCACCTGCAACGCGCCGGGATGCTGGATCAGGCGCTTGATGTAATTGGTGACCACTTGTTCCGGGCTGATCAGCACGTCTACCGGAATCGCGTCGTTATCAAACAGCTCGGAACGCGTCAGGTACGCAGCTTCGCGGACCCGGGCGATCTTGGTCGGGGTGTGAAACAGGGTGTGGGCAACCTGACAGGCCACCATGTTGGTTTCGTCGCTGTTAGTCACCGCCACCAGCATGTCGGCATCGTCCGCGCCGGCCTGACGCAGCACCGTCGGCAGTGAGCCGCGGCCTTGCACGGTGCGGATGTCCAGCCGATCGCCGAGATCGCGCAGGCGTTCGCCGTCGGTGTCGACCACGGTAATGTCGTTGGCCTCGCTGGCCAGATGTTCCGCCAGCGAACCGCCGACCTGCCCCGCACCGAGGATGATGATTTTCATCCAGTCACTCCCTTAAAACCGGTTAACCGCGCGCGGCGGCGATCTTGATCAGCTTGGCGTAGTAGAACCCGTCGTGGCCGCCTTCCTGGGCCAGCAACTGGCGACCGTGAGGCTGCTTGATGCCGGCTGCCGTGGCGAGGTCCAGTTCACGAGCGCCCGGCGTGCGAGCGAGGAAGGCTTCGATGACTTCGGTGTTCTCGGTCGGCAGCGTGGAGCAGGTGGCGTAAAGCAGAATCCCGCCCACCTCCAGCGTTATCCACAGGGCATCGAGCAATTCGCCCTGAAGCACCGCGAGTGCGGCGATGTCGTCCGGTTGGCGAGTCAGCTTGATGTCCGGGTGACGACGGATCACGCCGGTGGCCGAGCACGGCGCGTCGAGCAGAATGCGCTGGAACGGTTTGCCGTCCCACCAAGTCGCGGTGTCGCGGCCGTCGGCGGCGATCAGATCGGCGCTCAGGCCCAGGCGTGCAAGGTTCTCGCGCACTCGCACCAGACGCTTGGCTTCCAGATCCACCGCCACGACGCCCGCCAGTTTTGGCTCGGCTTCGAGGATGTGGCAGGTCTTGCCGCCCGGTGCACAGCAGGCGTCCAGCACCCGTTGGCCCGGCGCCAGGTCGAGCAGGTCGGCGGCCAGTTGCGCCGCTTCGTCCTGAACGCTGATCCAGCCTTCGGCGAAACCCGGCAGGCTGCGCACGTCGGCCGGCGCTTCGAGGATGATGCCGTCCTGACTGTAAACGCATGGCGTGGCGGCGATGCCGGCCTCAGTCAGTAACCCGAGGTAAGCATCACGGGTGTGATGGCGACGGTTGACCCGCAGAATCATCGGCGGGTGCGCGTTGTTCGCCGCGCAAATGGCTTCCCACTGCTCAGGCCAGAACGCCTTGAGGGATTTTTGCAGCCAGCGCGGATGCGCGGTGCGCACCACCGGGTCGTGTTCCAGCTCGGTCAGCAGTGCTTCGCTTTCACGCTGGGCGCGGCGCAAAACAGCATTCAACAATGCCTTGGCCCAGGGCTTTTTCAGCTTGTCAGCGCAACCGACGGTTTCGCCGATGGCGGCGTGGGCCGGGACGCGGGTGTAAAGCAGTTGGTAGAGGCCTACCAGCAGCAGCGCCTCGACATCGGCGTCCGCTGCCTTGAATGGCTTCTGCAGCAACTTGGCCGCCAGTGCCGACAAACGGGGTTGCCAGCGCGCCGTGCCGAACGCCAGGTCTTGGGTGAAGCCGCGGTCACGGTCTTCAACCTTGTCCATTTGTGTCGGCAGAGAACTGTTGAGTGAGGCTTTTCCGTTAAGAACAGCAGCGAGTGCCTTGGCGGCGGCCAGACGTGGATTCATTGAGCGTCCACCGCTTGACCAAGCACGGTGCCGACGGCGAATTTCTCACGACGGCTGTTGAACAAGTCGCTGAAGTTCAGCGCCTTGCCGCCGGGCAATTGCAGACGAGTCAGGCACAGGGCTTGCGCACCACAGGCGACGATCAAGCCGTCCTTGCTGGCGCTGAGGATTTGCCCCGGTGCGCCCTGCCCTTCGGCGAGGCTCGCGGCCAGCACTTTCAGCGCTTCACCGGTCAGCGTGCTGTGGCAGATCGGCCACGGATTGAAGGCGCGGACCAGGCGTTCCAGCTCTATCGCCGGACGGCTCCAGTCGATGCGCGCTTCGTCTTTGTTCAATTTGTGAGCATACGTGGCGAGGCTGTCGTCCTGCACCTCGCCTTCCAGCGTTCCGGCGGCGAGGCCGGCAATCGCCTGAATCACGGCCGGTGGGCCCATTTCGGCGAGACGGTCGTGGAGGCTGCCGCCGGTGTCTTCGCCGGTAATCGGCGTGGTGACTTTCAGCAGCATCGGCCCGGTGTCGAGGCCCAGTTCCATGCGCATCACGGTCACGCCGCTTTCGCTGTCGCCCGCTTCAACGGCACGCTGAATCGGCGCCGCGCCGCGCCAGCGTGGCAGCAACGAGGCGTGGCTGTTGATGCAGCCCAGGCGCGGAATATCCAGCACCACTTGCGGCAGGATCAGGCCGTACGCGACCACCACCAACAAATCCGGCTTGAGCGCGGCCAGTTCAGCCTGAGCGTCTTCGTTGCGCAGCGTCGACGGTTGCAGCACCGCAATGGAGTTTTCCAACGCCAGTTGCTTGACCGGGCTCGGCATCAGCTTTTGCCCACGGCCCGCCGGACGGTCCGGCTGGGTGTAAACCGCGACGATCTCGTAAGGGCTGTCGAGCAGGGCCTTTAGGTGTTCGGCGGCGAATTCCGGGGTGCCGGCAAAGACGATGCGCAGTGGCTCAGTCATGGGAGCAATCTCTGAAAAGAAAAAGGCTTGCCGCAGCAAGCCTTTGAAAGAAGGGCATCAAGCGTTCTGGCGATGGAGCTTTTCCAGTTTCTTCTTGATTCGGTCGCGTTTGAGGCTGGACAGGTAGTCGACGAACAATTTGCCGTTGAGGTGGTCGCATTCGTGCTGGATGCACACGGCGAGCAAGCCTTCGGCGATCAGTTCGTAGGGCTTGCCGTCGCGGTCCAGAGCCTTGACCTTGACCTTCTGCGGGCGATCGACGTTTTCGTAGAAGCCCGGCACCGAGAGGCAGCCTTCCTGGTATTGCTCCATCTCGTCGGTCAGGGATTCAAACTCCGGGTTGATGAACACCCGTGGTTCGCTGCGGTCTTCGGAGAGGTCCATCACGACGATACGTTTATGCACGTTGACCTGGGTCGCGGCGAGGCCGATGCCTGGCGCTTCATACATTGTTTCAAACATGTCATCGACCAACTGACGCACTTCGTCGTCCACTACGGCCACAGGTTTGGCGATAGTGCGCAGGCGCGAGTCGGGGAATTCGAGGATGTCTAAAATGGCCATAAGCTTAATTGCTGCACGTGTGAGGTAAAGTCGGGTCGATGGCCTGGCGGGTCCGAAGATGCAGGCTACCGTTGTGAAGCGTAGCTTCCTTTTCTTTTCGGTAAAGAGTCGGAAGCGAGCCACGAGGGCTCTGGCGTTTCACGCGAACGCACATAATAAAGGGATTCACCGCATGAGGAAATCACTACTCGCCTTGCTCCTTCTGGCCTCGGCCGGTTTGGCGCACGGGCAAGTGCAACTCAAGGAAGGTTTTCCACAGCAATACACAGTGGTGGCGGGTGACACACTCTGGGACATTTCGGGAAAATTCCTCCGGGAGCCGTGGAAGTGGCCAGAGCTTTGGCAGGCCAATCCACAGATTGAAAACCCCAATCTCATCTACCCTGGCGACTCGTTGTCGCTGGTCTACGTCAACGGCCAGCCGCGCCTGACCCTCAATCGCGGGGCTTCGCGCGGCACCATCAAGCTCTCGCCAGGGGTGCGTAGTAGTCCGGTGGCCGATGCGATCCCGAGCATTCCGCTGCAATCGATCAACAGCTTTTTGCTGAGCAACCGCATCGTCGACAAGGTCGAGGACTTCGACAAGGCGCCTTACATTGTCGCTGGCGATGCCGAACGCGTGCTCAGCGGCACCGGTGACCGTATTTTCGCCCGTGGCCATTTCGATCCGAACCAGCCGGTGTACGGGATCTTCCGTCAGGGCAAGGTTTATACCGATCCTGACAGCAAAGAGTTTTTGGGCATCAATGCCGATGACATCGGCGGTGGCGAGATTGTGGCCACCGAAGGCGACGTCGCCACGTTGGCGCTGCAACGCACGACTCAGGAAGTCCGTCTCGGCGACCGTTTGTTCAGCGGTGAAGAGCGATCCATCAACTCGACCTTCATGCCCAGTGCGCCAAAAACCCAGATCAACGGCTTGATCATCGATGTGCCGCGCGGGGTCACCCAGATCGGCGCGCTGGACGTCGTCACCCTGAACAAGGGTCAACGCGATGGCCTGGCTGAAGGCAACGTGCTGGTGGTGATGAAAACCGGTGAAACCGTGCGTGACCGGATCACCGGCCAACCGCTGAAGATTCCCGATGAGCGTGCCGGTTTGCTGATGGTTTTTCGCACCTACGACAAACTCAGTTACGGGTTGGTACTCCACGCTTCGCGCTCGCTGGCCGTCATGGACAAGGTGCGAAACCCTTAGCCTGCTCCACAAGTTACCAACAGAGTTATCCACAGCTTATTCCCGTTTGAACGGGGCTCATAACGATCAAGGATGATCCATGTCGCTGTCTGCTGTCACACCGGTTTCCCCTGCGGAACTGGAAGCTCGTCTACGTCTGCATCGGTTGCCGGAACTCGGCCCGGCGCGTTTCAAGAAATTGCTCGAGGCCTTCGGCTCGGCGTCAAAAGCCATCAGCGCCCCCGCCAGCGCCTGGCGTTCGCTGGGTTTGCCGCTGGCGTGCGCCGAGGCCCGACGCACCAATGAAGTGCGCGATGGCGCGAGCCACGCATTGGCCTGGCTAGAGCGTCCGGGCCAGCATTTACTGATGTGGGACCAACCTGAGTACCCGGCGCTGCTGGCGGAAATCAGTGATGCGCCGCCGCTGTTATTTGTGGCAGGCGATCCCGGCATCCTGGAAAAACCGCAATTGGCGATGGTCGGCAGTCGTCGCGCCTCGCGGCCGGGCATGGACACCGCAGCTGCGTTTTCGCGCAGCCTGGCCAGCGCCGGTTTCGTCATCACCAGCGGTCTGGCGCTGGGCATCGATGCAGCTGCGCATCAAGCTGCGCTGGACGTCGGCGGGCGAACGGTGGGGGTACTTGGCACGGGACTTGAAAAGTTTTATCCACAGCGCAATCGGCGGCTGGCCGATGCCATGATCGCGACGGGCAGCGCGGTGCTTTCCGAGTTCCCGCTGGACGCCGGCCCCAGCGCAGGCAACTTTCCTCGGCGTAACCGGATCATTAGCGGTTTATCCCTCGGCGTGCTGGTGGTCGAGGCGAGTGTCGCCAGCGGGTCTTTGATCACGGCGAGACTGGCGGCGGAACAAGGGCGCGAGGTCTACGCGATTCCAGGGTCGATCCATCACCCAGGCGCCAAGGGGTGTCATCAATTGATCCGCGACGGGGCAATGCTGGTGGAAACCATCGAGCATATCCTCGAAGCCTTGCGCGGCTGGCAACGGCTGCCGTTATCCACAGAAACGCTGCAAGCACCCACTCATCCACTCCTCATGTTGCTTCACGCCGCGCCCCACACCAGTGAAGCACTGTCGGTCAGCAGTGGCTGGGCCTTGTCCAAAGTCCTGGCAGCGCTGACGGAACTGGAAATGGGGGGTCAGGCCGTGTGCGAAAGCGGGCGCTGGTTTGCGCGGGTGAGCTAGGTTTTATAAGGAAGATCGGTAAACTGCGCAGAGCCTTATTCCGGAGAGTTTTTCATGGTCAACAATTGGCGTGTGCAACAAGCCGCACAAGCCGTTCGCTCAGGGGCGGTGATTGCCTATCCAACCGAAGCGGTCTGGGGCCTGGGTTGCGATCCGTGGGACGAAGGCGCGGTTTCTCGTCTGCTGATGATCAAGGGCCGGTCCATGGAAAAGGGCCTGATTCTGGTGGCCGACAATATTCGTCAGTTCGACTTCCTGTTCGAAGACTTTCCCGAACTGTGGATGGACCGCATGGCCAGCACTTGGCCGGGGCCGAATACCTGGCTGGTGCCGCATCAGAATTTGTTGCCCCTGTGGATTACGGGTGTGCATGAAACGGTGGCGCTGCGCGTTAGCGACCACCCGCAGGTGCGGGATTTGTGTGCGATGGTGGGGCCGTTGGTGTCGACCTCGGCTAATCCTCAAGGGCGGCCGGCGGCAAGGACGCGGATTCGCGTCGAGCAGTATTTCCGTGGGCAGGTGGATTTTATCCTCGGCGGTAACCTTGGCGGGCGCAAAAATCCGAGTGTGATTCGCGATCTGGCGACCGGGAATGTCATTCGCCCGGATTGAGACCGCGTCATCGTTCTTCGCGGGCAAGCCTCGCTCCTACAGAACCACGGTCGGACACAAATTATGTGAACAACCGTGGTTCTGTAGGAGCGAGGCTTGCCCGCGAAGGCGTTCTCAAGGCAACAAAACAGTCGAACCCGTAGTACGCCGCGCCGACAACTCGGTCTGCGCCTTCGCCGCTTCAGCCAATGGGTACTTCTGGCTGATGTCCACCGTAAGCTTGCCGCTGATGATCATCTCAAACAGCTCATCCGCCATACGCTGCAGGTTTTCCGCATTGTTCGCATAAGTCGCGAGTGTCGGCCGGGTCACGTACAACGAACCCTTCGCCGACAATATCCCCAGGTTCACCCCGTCCACTGCGCCAGAGGCATTGCCGAAGCTCACCACCAGCCCCCGTGGTGCCGCGCTATCGAGCGACGTCAGCCAGGTGTCTTTGCCAACCCCGTCGTACACCACCGGGACTTTTTTGCCGTCAGTCAATTCCAGTACGCGTTGTGCGACGTTTTCGTGGCTGTAGTCGATGGTCGCCCAGGCACCGTTGGCCTTGGCCAGCGCGGCTTTCTCCGGTGAACTGACCGTGCCGATCAACTTCACGCCCAAGGCCTTGGCCCATTGGCAGGCCAGGGATCCGACACCGCCTGCGGCAGCGTGGAACAGGATGGTTTCGCCACCCTTGAGTTCATACGTCTGACGCAGCAGGTACTGCACGGTCAGGCCCTTGAGCATCACCCCGGCAGCCTGTTCGAAGCTGATGGCGTCCGGCAGGTGCACCAGATTGGCTTCTGGCAAAACGTGAACGTCACTGTAGGCGCCCAACGGACCACTGCCGTAAGCCACGCGATCACCGACCTTGAAGCGGGTGACTTGGCTGCCCACTGCCTCGACCACGCCCGCACCTTCCGAACCAACGCCCGATGGCAGGGCGGGCGGCGGATAGAGACCGCTTCGGTAGTAGGTGTCGATGAAGTTGAGGCCGATGGCCTTGTTGGTCACGCGAACTTGCTGCGGGCCGGGCTCGGCGGGTTGATAGTCGACATGCTCAAGTACTTCGGGGCCGCCATGGGCGCGGAACTGGATACGCTTTGCCATCAGAACTCTCCTTAGGTCAATTTGCGAAGCTCCCTATCGGACTCCTAAGCTTGATCTTCGTCAACTGCGGCGGGGCAAGGTGCAGTGTTATCCTACGCAGCAATTTGCCGCCGGCCGTTAAACGCCGCGCAGCTTTGCCCGATTCAAGGTGATGACATGACGACCCGCACCGAGGCCGTAAAAGCCTACCTGCTCGACCTGCAAGACCGTATTTGCGCTGCCCTGGAAGCTGAAGACGGTGGCACGCAATTCGTCGAAGACGCCTGGACCCGGCCTGCCGGTGGTGGCGGTCGCACGCGAGTGATCGAAAACGGCTCTGTGATCGAAAAGGGTGGCGTCAACTTTTCCCACGTCTTTGGCAGCGGTCTCCCACCGTCCGCCAGCGCTCACCGCCCCGAATTGGCTGGCCGTGGTTTCGAAGCCCTGGGCGTGTCGCTGGTGATTCACCCACACAACCCGCAGGTGCCGACTTCCCACGCCAATGTGCGCTTTTTCATCGCTGAAAAAGAAGGCGAAGAACCGGTCTGGTGGTTCGGCGGCGGTTTCGACCTGACCCCTTATTACGGCAATGAAGAAGACTGCGTGCACTGGCACCGCGTCGCCGAACAGGCCTGCGCGCCGTTCGGACCGGATGTCTACCCGCGTTACAAAGCCTGGTGCGACACTTACTTCCATATCAAGCATCGCCACGAACCGCGGGGCATCGGCGGTCTGTTTTTTGATGACTTGAATGAGTGGGACTTCGACACCAGCTTCGCTTTCATGCGCGCCATCGGTGACGCCTACATCGAGGCGTACCTGCCGATCGTGCAGCGTCGCAAGAATGACGCGTTCACCGCCAAACAGCGTGAGTTCCAGGAATTCCGCCGTGGTCGCTACGTTGAGTTCAACCTGGTTTACGACCGCGGCACGTTGTTCGGCCTGCAATCGGGCGGGCGTACCGAGTCGATCCTCATGTCCCTGCCCCCGCAAGTCCGCTGGGGCTACGACTGGAAGGTCGAGCCGGGCAGCGAAGAAGCACGCCTGACTGAATACTTCCTGCAAGACCGCGATTGGTTGGCCAAGGCCTGAGAGGAATCCTGATGGATCGTTACGTCGTATTCGGTAACCCGATTGGCCACAGCAAATCGCCGCTGATCCATCGCTTGTTCGCCGAGCAGACCGCTCAGCAACTGGACTACAGCACCTCGCTGGCGCCACTCGACGGCTTTTCCGACTTCGCCCGAGCGTTTTTCTCCGAAGGTCGCGGGGCGAATGTGACGGTGCCGTTCAAGGAAGAAGCCTATCGCCTGGCTGACAGTCTGACAGAGCGTGCGCAGCGGGCCGGTGCGGTCAACACCTTGAGCAAACTCGCCGATGGCAGTTTGCTGGGTGACAACACCGACGGCGCAGGGCTGGTGCGGGACCTGACGGTCAACGCCGGTTTCAGCCTCAAGGGCAAACGTATCTTGCTGCTGGGTGCCGGCGGCGCGGTCCGTGGTGCGCTGGAACCGTTGCTGGCCGAGTTGCCGGAATCGGTGATCATTGCCAACCGCACGGTGGAGAAAGCCGAACTGCTGGCGGAGTTGTTCGCTGACCTCGGGCCGGTGTCGGCCAGCGGTTTCGACTGGCTGCGGGAATCGGTAGACCTGATCATCAACGCGACGTCGGCGAGCTTGTCAGGCGATGTACCGCCGATTGCCAGCAGCCTGATCGAACCGGGCAAGACGGTGTGCTACGACATGATGTACGGCAAGGAGCCGACCTCGTTCTGCCGTTGGGCCAGTGAGCACGGCGCGGCGTTGTCGATGGATGGGTTGGGAATGCTCGCTGAACAAGCGGCGGAAGCATTCTTCCTGTGGCGCGGTGTGCGGCCGGACACGGCGCCGGTATTGGCAGAACTCCGCCGCCAGCTCGCCGCATAAACTGTAGGAGCGAGCGGTGCGGCGGTCCGACTTGCCCGCGAAGGCGTCCTCAAGTACGCCAAAAGCTTCGCGGGCAAGCCTCGCTCCCACAGGGTTCAATCCTCAATCCTCAAACCGGATCGGGCATTTCTCCGCGCCTTCAAGCTTGCGCAACTCTTCCACCACCTGCGGCCGTGCGCGCCGCAAGGTCAGGCTGCGATCCTGTTTGAGCAACCGCCGCGCTTCCTGATGCAGCATTTCCACACCTGAATAGTCGATAAAGTTGATCTGCTGCGCCTCGATCACCACGCGCGCGCCGTGCATCCGTTGCAGGCGCACTTGCAGGTAATGGCTGGCGCCGAAAAAAATCGAACCGCCGACCCGCAGAATGTCTTCATCGCCTTCGCGCCAATGCTGCACCCGCGGTTGCGAAGTTCGCTTGAGGTAAAAGAACAGCGAAGCCAAGACCCCGGCATAGATCGCGGTCTGCAACTCCAGCAACAGCGTGGCGACGCAGGTCAGCGCCATGACCAGGAACTCGGCGCGACTGACTCTCCACAACGCGCGAATACCCCGATGGTCCACCAATCCCCAAGCGATCAACAAAATGCTGCCGGCCATGGCCGGGATCGGAATGTGCGCAATCAACTTCGCGCCGAAGATCGCAAACAACGCCACCCACACCGCCGAAAAAACGCCGGCCATCGGTGAGCAGGCGCCCGCTTCGTAGCTCAGGCCCGAGCGGGTGAACGAACCGGCTGACAGCGAGCCAGAGAAAAACGCCCCGACCATGTTCGAAAAACCCTGGGCACGGACTTCCTGATTGGCGTCGAGCAATTGCTGAGAGCGAGTCGACAAGGAGCGGGCAATCGACAGACTGGTCACCAGTCCGAGCATCCCCACCGCCACGGCGCTGGGCAGCAGGCGCAGGATCAGATCCAGGTCCAGCGGCAGCGGGCTGAAAGGCGGCAGCCGTCCGACAAACGCGCTGACCAACTTCACATGGCCGAACATCGAGGGCCACAACCACACCAGCAATCCGCTCAGCGCCAACGTGATCAATAACGTCGGCCAGCGTGGCAGCAGTAATTTCAGGATCACCCCCACCCCGACGGTGGCCAGCCCCAGCCCCAGCGAAGGTTTATCCACTTCTCCGAGGTGTTTGAACACCATTAAAAAGCTGTCCAGGGCGGTGGACTGATTGGGCAGGTCCAGCCCCAGCAGGTTCGGCAGTTGGCCGATGGCGATCACCACCGCCGCACCGAGGGTGAAGCCCAGCACCACCGAATGCGAAACGAAATTCACCAAGGCGCCAAAGCGCAGCAAACCAAGCAGCCACTGGAAAATCCCGGCGAGCAGCGTCAGCAGCAGGATCAGGGTGACGTAGTCCTCGGACGCGGGAACGGCCAGAGGGCTGACACTCGCGTACAGGACGATGGAAATCGCCGCCGTAGGACCGCAGATCAAATGCCACGACGAACCCCATAGGCAAGCGATCAGCACCGGGATGATTGCGGCGTACAGGCCGTATTCCGGCGGGAGACCGGCGATCAGGGCGTAGGCAATGGATTGTGGCAGCGCAAGAATGGCGCCGCTGAGGCCAACGATCAGGTCACGACCGACGCTGGCACGGGTTTGCCGGGGCAACCAGGAAAGGAAGGGGAAGAGTGAATGGCGGCTGGGGAAGGCCATGGGTCCTCTCGGTGAGAATTTTGTGCAAGGGTAACAGGACAGACGACGATCCTTGCCTCTGTAGGAGCGAGGCTTGCCCGCGAAGAACGATAACGCGGTTTTTCTAAAGAACCGCGTTATCGTTCTTCGCGGGCAAGCCTCGCTCCTACAGGGTTGGTTAAAGTTTGGCTTTTACTGCCGGCAACGCATCCTTCCCATCCACGGTCTTCACGCCATCCAGCCATTTATCCAGTACGGCGGGATTCGCCTTGATCCACGCCTTGGCCGCATCGGCATTGCTGACTTTCTTGTTCACCACCTCGGCCATGATGCTGTTCTCCATCTCCTGGGTGAAACTCAGGTTGGTGAGCAGCTTGCCAACGTTCGGACAGGCCTGTGCATAACCTTTGCGGGTGAGTGTATAAACGCTGCCGGTGTCACCGAAGTACTTCTCACCGCCCTTCAGGTAATGCATTTTCAATTGCACGTTCATCGGGTGCGGCGTCCAGCCGAGGAAGGTCACGAACTTCTGTTTCTTCACCGCGCGGGACACTTCAGCCAGCATGGCCTGCTCGCTGGACTCGACCAGTTTCCACTGACCCATGTCAAAGTCGTTCTTCTTGATGATTTCCTGCAAGGAAATGTTGGCAGGCGCACCGGAGCCGATGCCGTAAATTTTTTTATCGAACTTGTCGGCATATTTGTTCAGGTCGGCAAAGTTATGCACACCCGCGTCCCACACATAATCCGGGACGGCCAGCGTGAATTCGGTGCCGTCGAGGTTCTTCGCCAGTTGAGTGACATCGCCCGTGGCGACGAACTTGTCGTAGAAGCCCTGCTGCGCCGGCATCCAGTTACCCAGGAACACGTCGACCCGGCCATCCTTCAACCCGCCAAAGGTGATCGGCACCGCGAGGGTGTCGACCTTGGCCTTGTAGCCCATGCCGTCCAGCAGAAACCCGGTAATGGCGTTGGTCGCGGCGATGTCGCTCCAGCCTGGGTCGGCCATTTTCACCGTGTCGCAACTCTGATCGGCGAACGCCGAGGCACTGCCCAGAGCCAATAGCCCGACCGTCAGTACTGTGGATAACTTTTGCATGAACTTCCCCTTAACATTATTGGTTTTGGCAGGGTTGTGGATAACGTGCTTTACGTTCCAGATCGTCGAGGTCGATGTGGTTGCGCATGTACTGCTGACTGGCGTCCACCAGCGGCTGGTGATCCCAGCTCTTCAACTTGCCGATGGTCAGCGCATCGGCGACGAAACGCCGGCGCCGCTGACTGGCGAGCACTTGTTGGTGAATCGTCGGAATGTCCCATTTGGCCCGTGCTTCGGCCAGAAAATCTTCGAACAATGGCCGATGTTGCGGCGATTGACTGAGTTCTTCCTGTTCGCGCGGATCATTGTGTACATCGAAGAGTAGGCAAGGGTCGTCTTCGCTGTAGATGAATTTGTAAGCGCCGCGCCGGATCATCATCAAAGGACTGATGGTGCCTTCGGCCATGTATTCGCCGAAGACTTCGTCGTGACCGCCCTGCCCTTGCAGGTGCGAGACCAGCGAGCGGCCGTCCAGCGGCAACCCCGGCTCCAGTGAACCACCGGCCAGTTCCACGAAGGTGGGCAGCAGGTCGGCGGTGGACACGGCAGCGCTGACTCGGCCAGCCCCGAATTGCCCCGGTGCACTGATCAACAGCGGTACGCGGGCGGCCATTTCGAACCAGTGCATTTTGTACCAGAGGCCACGCTCGCCGAGCATGTCGCCGTGGTCGCCGGAGAAGACAATGATGGTGTCGTCGATCAGCCCGGTTTCTTCGAGTGTTTGCAGGAGTTTGCCGACGTTGCTGTCGATATAGCTGCACGCACCGAAATACGCGCGTCGAGCGTCGCGAATCTTATTCACAGGCAGCGGCTTGTCCCACAGGTCATACACCTTGAGCAAACGCTGGGAGTGCGGATCGAGTTCGGTTTGCGCCGGGGTTTCGGGCAAAGGGATGTCGGCGTCGTCGTACATATCCCAAAAAGCCTTGGGAATCGTGTACGGATCGTGTGGGTGAGTCATCGACACGGTCAGACAGAACGGCTGATCGCCGTCCTCGCGGATATGATCGAACAGGTATTGCTGGGCCTTGAACACCACCTCTTCGTCGAAATCCAGCTGATTGGTGCGCACGCACGGCCCGGCTTGCAGCACCGAAGACATGTTGTGGAACCAGGTCGGACGCACGTCCGGCTCATCCCAGTTCACAGACCAGCCGTAATCGGCCGGGTAGATGTCGCTGGTCAGGCGTTCTTCATAGCCGTGGAGCTGATCCGGACCACAGAAATGCATCTTGCCCGACAACGCGGTGCGGTAGCCGAGTCGACGCAGGTAGTGGGCATAAGTCGGTACATCGGCAGGAAAATCGGCCGCGTTGTCGTAGGCGCCGATCTTGCTCGGCAACTGTCCGCTGACCAGGGTGAAACGCGAGGGCGCGCACAGTGGGCTGTTGCAATAAGCGGCGTCGAACACCACGCCTTCAGCGGCGAGGCGGCTGAGATTGGGCAGTTTGATGGGCGAAGGGCCGTAGAACGGCAACATTGGCGCGGCCATCTGATCGGCCATGATGAAAAGAATATTCTTGCGCTTCATGTGATCGCGGCATTCCATAGTGAATATTTATGCGAGAGTGCTGCGATCGAGCATGTAGCCCAAGCAATTTGTGGTAAAGCCCATGCGCGGCAATGACTAGGATAAGCACAGCTTATGTATGACGCCCTTGGTGATCTGTCTCTGGATTTGCTTCGCGCCTTTGAAGCGGCGGCCCGTCAGCGCAGCTTTACCGCCGCTGCGGTCGAACTCGGCACCACGCAGCCGGCGATCAGTCAGCAGATCAAGCGACTGGAAGAGCAACTCTCCACGCGTCTGTTTGATCGCATCTATCGCGGCATTGAACTGACGGAGGCTGGAGCCATACTTTTCGAGCAGGTTCAGCTCGGTTTGCAGAATATCGATGCAGGATTGAGCGCGATCAGCGCACAGCATCAACATGAGGTCTTGCAGGTTGCGACCGATTTCGCCTTCGCCGCCTATTGGCTGATGCCGCGCCTGCACCGCTTTCATGCCGCCAATCCTCAAGTAGACGTCAGCCTGGTCACCAGCGAACGTAGCCTCAACATGCTGCGCACCGATATCGATGTGGCGGTGTTGTTTGGTGATGGTCGATTCAAGCAGGGCGAAAGCCACTGGCTGTTCAGCGAAGAAGTGTTTCCGGTGTGCAGCCCGCTGTTGCTAAAGGACCGCGCCCTGCCCTTGCCGGTCCAGTCACTTCTGGAATTCCCGCTGCTGCACCTTCGAGGTGAGAACAGCAGCAACTGGTTCGACTGGAGCGGCGTGTTTCGTGAGTTGGGGATTGCTTCGGCACCCGCGCCGGGGCAATTGCGCTTCGACAATTACACGTTGCTGATTCAAGCGGCGATTGGCGGCCAAGGCGTGGCCATTGGCTGGCGACACCTTGTGGATAACTTGCTGGCGCAGGGATTGTTGTGCCGACCGATTGCGCAAACGGTCATTTCCAGGCTCGGCTATTACGTGGTCCTGCCCCAGCGAAAACGGCGTGGCGCACTGATTCAACAGTTTGTGGACTGGCTGATGGCTGAGCAGGCCAGCAGTGCGCAATCGTTGAACGGGCTTCCGCTGCCGTCTATCGCTGTATAGCCTCGGTCGCGACGAAGGTCACGTGTTCGCCGACATGCAGGTTCAACCGCAACTCATCGGCAATCCCGACAGCCACCCGGCTCAACCGCTCAAGTGGTTCAGCGAGGCCCGGCTCCAGGCTGCTGCTGACCTGGCTGAAATGCTCAATGGTCAGCCCGGCCACCCCGCGCGGCGCATTCACCAGCGTCCAGTGCAAGGAGCTGCTTTGCAGGGCTTCTCGAATTTCTTCGGCGGCGTGGCGTTGCAGTCGATCTTCTATTTCCGGATCGTCCAATGCCTCGAAATCGCCCACCAGAAACAACCGGACAATCCCCGAGGCCTGCATGCCATCGATCAGAGCATCCACCGCCAGCACTTGCTCGACCGGGCCGGGGACGATGGATTTTTCCACGTGCTCGCTGTTCATCGGCAACCCTGGTGCATCCAGCAGGCAGATCACCGCCGAACAACCGGCGACACTCTGCTTGACCCGCTCGGCGTCGAACACATCGCCGGTCTTGGTCCGCAATCCCGGGCGCGGTGGGAGCGCCGTCAGGTCATCCAGAATCGCGATCACTTCATGTTGGCGCCGCAGCATTTCAGCCATCAGCGCACTGCCCAGGCTACTCATGGCACCATAAAGCACCACTTTCACCACAGGGGTTTCGGCATTTTTCATGGCTGAGATTCCTTGTTTCCGACGTATATGTCGTGTGACCTGTAGGAATCGGTGAGGGTTCGACTGGGATTTAGAGGGTTTCAGATGCAACAGATCAAGGGCTACCACGCCCATGTCTATTTCGACGCCAGCAGCATTGATCAGGCGCGAGCGCTGTGTGAGCAAGCCGCGCACGTGTTCCCGCTGAAAATGGGCCGCGTGCACGAACGCCCGGTGGGTCCGCACCCGGACTGGAGTTGCCAGTTGGCGTTCGGGCCGGAGCTGATCGGTGACGTGCTGCCGTGGCTGGCGCTCAACCGCAAGGGTTTGGTGGTGTTCCTGCACCCGGTTACCGGCGACGATTTGCTGGACCACACCGAGCACGCGATCTGGATGGGCGCGATCCGGCCGCTGGACCTGTCTATTTTTTGATCAGAGGTTTTCTTCGGCTTCACCCGGCAAGTGCTCGTCCAGGTGCAGCCAGGGTAAACGGTTGTCGGTCCAGATATGCCGCTCGGCCGGGGCCTGCTCCGGGTGATCGAGGGTGGCGATGGTCACGTCGATGCTCTCGGGGCTGAGATGCGTCGTCAGCGCCAGTTGCGCCCCACAGTTCGAGCAGAAATAGCGCACGCAGGTTGTCGAAGAATCGTACTGCGCCGGTTTCCCTTTCAGCCATTTGAAGGCTGACGTAGGCACGGTGATCCAGGTCGTCACGATCCCGCCGCTGACCCGTCGGCAGATTGAGCAGTGGCAGTGGGCGATATCGTGTAATAGACCGCTGAATTGATAGCGCAGATTTCCGCAGTGGCAGCCGCCTGTGTGAAGTTCGCTCATGACCTTTCCTCCTGATGCGTATGTACCGACGCCTTCGCCGGCAAGCCGGTCTCGCTCCCACACTGGATATACGTCGTACACAAATCACCTGTGGGAGCGAGCTTGCTCGCGATGGCCTCAACTCGGTTTAACACCCTGCCCTAGTCCGACGACCGGTCACACATCCGGTCAATGCTTTCACCAGCGAAAGCTGGCTGAAAGCTTCCCCGATTAGGATCGCCCCACTACCGGCAACAGACCGGTCGGCCAATGCCAGTGTTTTATCGCTCGCACAGCCCATTTAACAACAACAATGGTGATTCTGATGTCCTCTATTACCCGCCGCTTCGCTGCAACTCCGCCCGTACGCCTCGTGCTTCCCGTTCTGCGCTGACCGCACCCGGTTCGCCCATTCCCTAGCCGCGCTACGCCTGGAGTATTCCCATGCTGACTTTCCTTGGCTTCGCCATGGTCATCACGTTCATGTTCTTGATCATGACCAAGCGCCTGTCTGCGCTGATCGCCCTGATCATCATTCCAATCGTCTTTGCCCTGTTCGGTGGTTTTGCGCCGAAGATCGGCCCGATGATGCTCGAAGGCATCACCAAGCTGGCGCCGACCGGCGTGATGCTGATGTTCGCCATTCTGTATTTCGCCCTGATGATCGATTCCGGCCTGTTTGACCCGGCCGTGCGCAAGATCCTCAAACTGGTCAAGGGCGACCCGTTGAAAGTTTCGGTCGGCACCGCCGTACTGGCGCTCGTCGTTTCCCTTGATGGTGACGGCGCGACCACTTATATGATCTGCGTGGCCGCCATGCTGCCGCTTTACAGCCGCATCGGCATGAGCCCGCGGATTATGGCCGGCCTGATCATCCTCGCCGGTGGCGTGATGAACATGACCCCGTGGGGCGGCCCGACTGCCCGTGCGGCCAGTGCACTGCACGTGGACCCGTCGGACATCTTCGTACCAATGATTCCAGCGATGGCGGCCGGCGTGGTGGCAATCCTGTTGATTGCTTACTTCTACGGCAAACGTGAACGTGCGCGTCTGGGGGAGCTGCACCTGGTGGGCGATGAAGTCGACCACAGTGAAATCAGCGTTTCGCAGTTCCCGGATGCCCGTCGTCCGAAGCTCATTTGGTTCAACGGCGCCCTGACCCTGGGCCTGATGTGCACTCTGATTGCCGGTCTGTTGCCACTGCCGGTGTTGTTCATGGTGGCGTTCAGTATTGCCATGATCGTCAACTATCCTTGCCTGCAACAGCAGAAGGATCGCGTCGCGGCTCACGCCGGTAGCGTGCTGGCGGTGGTCGGTCTGATCTTTGCCGCGGGCATTTTCACCGGTATCCTGACGGGCACCGGCATGGTCGATGCGATGTCGAAAAGCCTGCTGGCGGTGATCCCTGATTTCCTCGGTCCGTACCTGGCCGTAATCACTGCGCTGGTGAGCATGCCGTTCACGTTCTTCATGTCGAACGATGCATTTTATTACGGCGTGTTACCAGTACTTGCCGAAGCAGCCAGTCATTACGGTATAACCGCGGTTGAAATGGCACGTGCCTCGATCGTCGGTCAGCCCGTCCACTTGCTGAGCCCGCTGGTACCATCGACTTACTTGTTGGTGGCCCTGGCCGGTATTGATTTCGGTGACCATCAGCGCTTTACCCTGAAATGGGCAGTGCTGGTGTGCATGTGCATACTGGTTGCCGCGTTGCTGATGGGGATTTTTCCGCTGTTCAGCACTCTATAAGCCCAAGACTCACCACAACGGGTCCAGGCTTCGCTGTTCGAAGCCTGGGCCTTTTGTGGTTTAACACTCGCTCAAAGGAATACACATGGAATGGCTGACCAACCCTGAAATCTGGGTTGCCTTCTTTACCCTGACCGCCCTGGAAATCGTCCTGGGTATCGATAACATCATCATGATTTCGATCCTGGTCAGCCGCATGCCCAAGCACATGCAGCAGCGCACCCGGATCTTCGGCCTGGCGCTGGCCATGGTCACGCGGATCCTGTTGTTGCTGTCGATCACCTGGGTCATGCGCCTCACCGCCGACCTGTTCGAAATGTTCGGCCAGGGTATTTCCGGGCGAGACCTGATCCTGTTCTTCGGTGGTCTGTTCCTGCTGTGGAAGAGCTCGCAAGAGATGTACCACGCACTGGAAGGCGAGGATGAGACCCACGAGGAACCGACCGCCAAGGGTGGCAGCTTCCTGTACACCATCATCCAGATTGCGATTATCGACATCGTGTTCTCGCTGGATTCGGTGATCACCGCCGTGGGTATGGTTTCCCATGTGCCGGTCATGGTCGCAGCGATCATCGTCGCCGTACTGGTGATGATGCTGGCGGCTGGCACCATCAGCGAATTCATCGACAAGCACCCGTCGCTGAAAATGCTGGCGCTGTCGTTCCTGTTGCTGGTCGGTACCGTGTTGATTGCCGAGTCCTTCGAAGTGCATTTGCCAAAAGGCTACGTCTACTTCGCCATGGCGTTCTCGCTGGCGGTGGAAGCGATCAACATCAAGATGCGCACCGCGATTGCGAAAAAACGCAAACAGCAAGATCCGGTGAAACTGCGCAAGGACATTCCGGGGCAGTAACCCGAACCTGTGCACTGGCTGGTGTCAGTCAGTGCACAAAACCTGTGGGAGCGAGCTTGCTCGCGAAAAGGAGTGTCAGTCGACATCAATGTTGCCTGATACACCGCTTTCGCGAGCAAGCCCGCTCCCACATTTTTTTTGCTCAGTGGTTACCCAGGCGGATCGAGGTTATCCAGCACTCGATTCACCGCCAACTCCCCCAACATGATGTTTTGCTGAATCCCCAGCAGGGTGTTGCGGTGTGTGCCTTCCATTCGTGCGGCGAGTTCACTGGCCATGACACTGGCCGACGCCAACGACTCGCAGGCATGAGCGAGCAGGGTTTCGTTGTCGACCTTGGGGTCTATGAGAAAGATGGTGCTGGGTTTGCGTGGTGGGAAGTCGTGAGCGACCGGATCGGTGTCCGGTGGGTTGGGCGTTGCCTTGAACATAGATATAACTCCAGTACTGGTTACTTGGAGCCTTCACTCTCGCTACCAAACGATGGGTGGTGGCCATACACAGGTTGGTAGACCGGAGTACTGGAACCGGCGCCCCCGAAGGGACCCTGCGCATGGCCACCATAAACTGCGACCTGAAAAAGCGTCCGCAAAAAGTGGCTATGCGCCAGACTCCGGGCTACCAAACCCGATCGCTGTTATTAGCGACGGAGAAACGATAGAGAGCAGGGTCAAGGCGCACAAGCCGGCGGATTCTGGCGTAGCCGTAGGCAACGACGCAAGGCGTTGTAGCCTCCGAGAAGTAACGCCGGGTGTCTTTAAACACGCACTGCAAAAACGCGTGAATCACATCAAAACAGCCGACTGCTTTTTTCCCAAGGTTGACGCACCGAGCTCTGGTGGTTAGCGTCCCTCGCTCGCTTCAACCGACAATGACAAGGAATGCATATGTCAGGAAAACCGGCTGCACGCCTCACGGACCCCACCACCTGTCCCCTCCCCGGCCACGGCACCAACCCGATTGCCAGCGGTTCTCCCGACGTGTTTTTCAACGGTCTTGCGGCTGCTCGGGTCAGCGACACATGCACCTGCGGTCAGACCCTGAACGGCGGATTCTCTTCAACCGTGTTCATCAACGGCCTGAACGCCATGACGCTCGATAGCACCACCAGCCATGGCGGTGTGGTGATTGGCGGCTCCGGCAACGTCATCATCGGCAGCTCTCATACCCCCACGCCATTCATTCAGCCCCTGCCAATCATTGGTCAGCCCTTGGTCGAATTCAAAGCTGTCAGCGCCGGCAACGGCGAGCCGATTGCCCAACAGGACTACGAAATCGAAACCGCCGAAGGCCGCATCGTCAAAGGCCAGACCAACGCCGAGGGCATGACCCAAAGCGTCGCTACCCTACAGCCCGACCTCGCCGTAGTCAGCTGGACTGTCTGACGCCTCAAGGAAGAATGAAATGACTGGACAATGCATCGCGCCAGACGATCTGGACATGAAGAAACTCTGGGACAGCACCTGCGAACTCCCCGCCTGCAAGCGCGAAACTACCAAGGCCGGCCCCAACCCGAAAACCCGCGTCGAAGTGCCGTTGCTGACCTGTAACTGCCTGTGGCGCAGGTTTCAGAAAGAAGCCGAAGAATGGGTGGCACCGGGCGGCGTGTTGATTGCCGACCCGCAAGCTCGTAACCGCAAGATCAACGCGGCCTACGCACAGTTGTGGCTGGCGGATAACCGGTTTCAGTGGGCGGGGTTGGCGGCGTTTGCTTCTAAGCAGGTGGGGTGTGGGTTGATTCATGCCACTAAGTTGCAAACGGCAATTGCGGCGCAAAAGGCTGCGCAAGAGAAACTGCGGACGGGGAAGTCGGAAACCCTTTTCGAAGGATTTGGGTTCAAGCTCAGCAAGACTGATCCGGAAATCGAGAAAGAATTAGCGAACGCTAAAGCGGCCAATCCTCTTCCTACTGAAGATATTACGTTCGGCGACAACTCTCGTTCCGGGGTCCAGCAGCAGTTGGACTATGTGTATGAAATGCTTGCCCTCGGTAATACCTCGCTGTTTCTGGATGTTTATCCGTTGCATCGGTTTTTTATGGTGCGGGGTTATCAGGAAATGGATAAGTGCTTGAAGAGCCGTCGTGGCATTGTGAAAGACGTGATGTGGCCGATTGCAGGGAAGGTGGAGTTTGGCGCAGATACCCCGGAGATTTACGCAACGTTCAAGGCCATCGACGAGGGAAAAATCAAGGATAGCGTCGAGCGAATGGCGACTCATGAACAGGTAAACATCCTTCAACCAGCGATGTACGACGAAAATCATTTTGCGATGCTCATGCGGGGCACCCATGGAGGTGATGTCATTTCGGTCGTAACAGGTTTGTTGCCTGGGGCAGCCGAGGAAATCCAGCTTACCCTTGCTAGCCAATGCAAAGCGCCTGACAACAGGAAAGTTGCTTTCGGTAGTAATCCGCTTGCCAACCTTGCCGACAAGAACCAAAGGATGGAGTTTGTCCTGCGCGCCGCCACTCAGTTTGACATGTTGCTTAATGAGCCAGCCTCTCGAGCAAAGTTAAAACAGTCCATTGCTGACATCGCACGCGGCGGGGGCATCAAGTGATGCGGAAGCGAAATATCTACTTATTTTCTGCCGCTGTTACGTTGGCGACGGTCACTGTGGCTTTTTATTTCAGCCGTGGTCCGGAACAAATTTCCTTCCATATTGGTAAAAGTTACGATGATGTGGTGCGCGATTCGACATTTCCTGTAAAGGACGAAACCGCCATCTATCCCAGTGACCCACCCCACCCAAGCTCGACCTGGATCAGCAAGCCAGTAATTATCACGTTTGATGATAAGCAACATGGATTCACATTGCCTGCGACAAAGTTTGGCGCGATTGGCTGGTCCGAATTCAAAGCGATAACCCTATCCACTTCTCCGATGCTTGAAACCTTGCCTTTTGGGCAAGCTGTAGAGCTTTTTCAAAACCTGCAAAATATGTTTAAACAAGCCGGTTGGAGTCCGGAGGCGGTGGAAGGCAACGATTGGCTAAGAACAGAAAGCACAGAAGACAAACAACGACTTCAGGCAAAGCTGTTTGATCAACTGGATGGCCTCATTCTGTTGATTCCGCACAAGTACAGCTTGATCCTTCACATTAAATGCTATGCCCGCTGCGACGAAAGAAACCCCGAGACAGCCAGGTATCTGATCGATGTAGGACTGGGAGAAGATCACTTTAGCGATTGAACACCCCGCCAATGGAACGGAGTATGCGAGTGAGCAGGGCAAATAATCGTTGGTTAATTTTATCTTTCGTTGCACTTCTGGTAGCGGGCAGCTTGATGTATTCACACTGGAGCACCAAGACGTTTTCACTGCACATAGGAAAACCCTACGAGCAGGTTGTCCAAGATTCGACATTCTCTGTCGAGGACAACACGGCAATCTATCCAGGCGATCCTACCGGCGCAGAAGACCCTCCTAGGCCTGGCTCTACGTGGATCAGCAGCCCGACAGTCATTGAGTTTGATGATCCCGCTTACGGATTCAAACTCCCTCCCACGGTATTTGGAGCAGTTACGTATGCAGCCCAGAAAGTCACGACACTGACTACGTCGCCCATGTCGAAAACAATTCCATTTGGAGAGGCAGTGATTCGATTGGTGGAGATACAAAACACCCTCAAATCCCGAGGGTGGCAGCTCGCGCCTTTAGAGAATAATGATTGGTTCAGAACCGAGTCTGTCGCAGAGCGTGATCAATTACAGACCAAGCTCTTCGATCAGGCCGTGGGCATAGACTTGTATGTGCCGGGAAAGTACAACCTGCTGCTTTTGATTAAGTGCTATGCACGCTGCGATAAGCGTGATTTGACGACAGCAAAGTACTTGATCGATATAAGCGTTGGTCGGGATCGCATCGAGAAATGAGGAGTCACCTTAGGCGGAGCGATTATCTGCACAAAGCAACGTTTTTTATGCTTTTCATTTGCCTAACCTCTTTTCACTTCCCGATTGATAGGTTGATCCTTCATATCGGTAAGCCGTACGCAGAACTCGTTGAAGACTATACTTTCCCCATCGAACGCCAAACCGCCGTTTACCCAAGCGACCCCCCCGAAGTTGACTCCACCTGGATAAGCAGCCCGGTCGTCATCACTTTTGATGATCCTGAGCACGGCTTTACCTTGCCGGAAACCATCTACGGGACTGTGGGGTACAGCAAGGGAAAAGTGGATGGCATCACTACATCTCCGATGGTGGAGACGCTACCTTTCCCCCAAACAGCAAAACTCTTGGACGACCTGCAATCCATGTTCAAAAAGACCGGTTGGACACCGGAGACGGTTGAAGGTAACGACTGGATAAAAGTCTCGAGCGACGAAGAAAAACGAAAGCTACAAGCCAAGCTGTTTGATCAGGCTGATGGAGTCATTCTTCTGATTCCCAACAAGTACAGTCTGTTACTGCACATCAAATGCTACGCCCGCTGTGATGAGCGAGACGCCGAAACAGCCAGGTATCTGATCGACATAGGGCTGAGCAGGGATCATTTCAGCGATTGAGTTCTCGCCCCGATTTTAGGGCTGCTGCGCAGCCCAGCGGGAGCAAGCTCCCTCGCCACAGGGTTTGTGTTCGCGCACTTTTTCAACTGAGTGGCTGAGACCTTCGGGTCCCTTTCTTCATTTCTGCATGAACCTGTTTTCATGACAGTTTTGTTTCAATCACTTCTTTAGCTATGCGATGCTGGCGCCTAGACCGTTAGCCAACTACAGCTTAAGTAACAGAACGTAGAACGTCGCGGCACCGTCAATTTGCCCCTTTGGGGCGCTACCACCACAGGGGGCCTGCATGCTCACCCTGCTCAATTTGTTATCTGCCGTGGCCTTGTTGATCTGGGGCACGCACATCGTCCGAACCGGCATCTTGCGGGTCTACGGTTCCAATCTGCGCCATGTGATCGGCCAGAACATGTCCAAACGCTGGCTCGCGTTCATCTCGGGGATCGTCGTCACCGCGATGGTCCAGAGCAGCAACGCCACCGCCATGCTTGTCACCTCTTTCGTCGGTCAGGGCCTGATGGCGCTGACTCCCGCTCTCGCGACCATGCTCGGCGCGGATGTCGGGACCGCGCTGATGGCGCGGGTGCTGACGCTCGATTTGTCTTGGCTGTCGCCGCTGCTGATCTTTCTCGGGGTGATTTTCTTCCTGTCCCGCAAGCAGACCCGACTGGGCCAGATGGGCCGCGTCAGCATCGGCCTTGGGCTGATCATTCTGGCGCTGCAGCTGATCGTCGAATCCGCCGCGCCGATTACCCAGGCGCAGGGCGTGAAGGTGATTTTCGCCTCACTGACCGGCGACATCCTGCTCGATGCCCTGGTTGGCGCGTTGTTCGCGATGATTTCCTACTCCAGCCTGGCCGCCGTCCTGCTGACCGCGACCCTGGCTGGCGCTGGCGTGATCAGTCTGCCGGTGGCCATCGGCCTGGTGATCGGTGCCAACATCGGCAGCGGCGTCCTCGCTTTCCTCAGCACCAGCATGCAAAACGCCGCCGGGCGCCAGGTGGCGCTCGGCAGCCTGCTGTACAAGCTGATCGGCCTGTTGCTGATCATTCCGGTGCTGGACCCGTTGGTGCACTGGATCGACAGCCTCGACTTCAGTCCTCAGGAAATGGTCATCGGCTTCCACCTGCTCTACAACACCGCGCGCTGCCTGGTCCTGTTGCCGAGCGTCGGCCCGATGGCCAGGCTCTGCGCGTGGCTGCTGCCGGAGCGGCCGGAGCTTAACGGCATGGCGAAACCCCGGCACCTTGACCCGACAGCGCTGGTGACACCCAGCCTGGCGCTGGCCAACGCTGCTCGGGAAACGCTACGCATGGGCGACCTGATCGACAATATGCTCGAAGCGATGCTCGACGTGCTGCGCGGGAATCAATCCGCCATCACCCAGGAAATGCGCAAACTGACGGATGATGTCGAAGCGCTCTACAGCGCGATCAAGCTCTATCTGGCGCAAATGCCCCGGGAAGACTTGAGCGATCAAGACAGTCGGCGTTGGGCGGAAATCATCGAGCTGGCGATCAATCTCAAACTCGCCAGCGACCTGATCGAACGCATGCTGCGCAAGGTGCAGCAGCAGAAAACCTCGCAGCGCCGGTCATTTTCAGAGGTTGGCCTGGAAGAGTTGGCCGGGTTGCACAGCCAGTTGATCTCCAACCTGCGTCTCGGGTTGTCGGTATTTCTCAGTGCCGACAAGGAAAGTGCCCGCCAGTTACTGCGTGAGAAACGTCGCTTTCGCGCACAGGAACGCCGCCTGGCCCATGCTCACGTCAGCCGGTTGCAACGTAAGATCGTGCAGAGTATCGAGACCAGTTCACTGCACCTGGAGCTGATCGCCGACATGAAGCGCTTGAATTCGCTGTTCTGCAGCAGCGCTTATGTGGTGCTGGAAACGTCGGACACTGGTGCCTTGGCGGTTGACGATTTGGCTGACATCACGCATTCGCCTTGAACGTCTGGCGGTGGGGTCAGTCAGTAACATGTACTCAGCCTCAACGCCGTCTTCGCGAGCAAGCCCGCTCCCACAGGTGATCTGAGTCGGACACTGTTTCCAAGTGCACCAAAGATCCACTGTGGGAGCGGGCTTGCTCGCGAAGGCGGCATGACTGACGACACGGATCTCCGATTGGTTGCCTGGAAGCTTGCTATGCGTTGTCTGCTGTTCGCCTGTCTGTTGCTTGGTTCATTTCCTTCGTTTGCCCTGGATCGCTTTCAGGTCGAGGGTTATACGCTGCCCAACGGCCTGCAATTGCTGCTCAAACCCGGCACGGAGCGCGGGCATGTGGCGATTCGTCTGGTGGTCGGCGTGGGTCTGGATGATTTCAGCTGCGCCGACAAGGAGCTGCCGCATTTGCTTGAGCATTTATTGTTCAGCGGCATCGATGCCACCGGCGAAGGTGGCCTGGAAGAGAGGATGCAGGCCTTGGGCGGTGAGTGGAACGCCTACACCAGCAATGCCGACACCACGTTCGTCATCGAAGCCCCGGCGAAAAACCAGCGCAAGGTGCTCGACCTGCTGCTGGCGTTGCTGACGCAGACCCGAATCGACGACAACGCCATTAACGCGGCCAAACAAGTGGTCGAGCGCGAAGACGGCGGCCATTACTCTCATTTGCAGCGTTGGCTGGATCGTCAGGACCTGGGCCACACGGCGAGCAATCAGCTGGCGGTGGAACTGGGCCTCAAATGCCCCGAGCGGGCCGAGGTCGATCACCTGACCCGCGAGCAACTGGATACGGTGCGCGAGGCCTGGTACGCGCCCAACAACATGACGCTGATCGTGGTCGGCGAGCTCGACAAGCTGTTGCCGGCGTATCTGGAACGCTCGTATGGCGCACTTGAAGCCGTCGACCCCAGCGATCACCTGTCCTTGCCGGAAATCCAGGCCAGTGCCGCCCATGAGCGCACGTTGAGTCACGGATTCGTCGGCGGTAGTGCCAAGTTGCACTGGCTGGTGCCGGAACCGGTGCTGCAGGATCAGCACGACGAAACCTTCGACCTGCTCAAGGACTATCTGGACTGGGCGCTCTATCGCCAATTGCGCCTGTCCCACAGTTTGTCCTACGGTCCCTCGGCCGAGCGCGAGGTGTTTGGCGGGGTCGGTTTCATGAGCCTGAACGCAGACCTCGAGCGCGACGACATGCCTGAGGCCGAACAGGTGTTGGAGGATTTGAGGGCCGGCTTGCTCAAGGATGGTCTCAACGCAGACACCTTCAACCGTCTCAAACAGGCCGCCATCGCCCGCCAGGCGTGGGCCGTGCAAGGCAACAGCGCGCTGGCCGATTACTACTGGAGCGCGCTTGGGGACTACCAGGACGGGCGCTTCGCCGACCCGGCGAAGGAACTGCAAGGCGTGACGCTGGCGGAAGCGAACAAAGCCATGCGCGAGTTGCTCATGCAGCCGGGGTATCTGCGGATCGAGAAGCCGGTCATGAGTTATGACCAGTTGATGTGGGCGATGGCCGGGGTGTTTGGCCTGATGGTCCTTGGCGTTTTAGCTTGGCGAGTCCATCGCAGCAGATAACCGATCCCTGTGGCTAAGACGCTTTGTGGTGAGGGAGCTTTTGTGGCGAGGGGATTTATCCCCGTTCGGCTGCGAAGCAGTCGCAAAACTGGCGAATGCGGTATGTCTGATTAACTTAATCGCGGGATAGGGGCCGCTTCGCAGCCCAACGGGGATAAATCCCCTCGCCACAGTAGATTTCCAATCCGGGTTTTGTGTTCGACAAAGTGACCGGCACCCTCGCCACGCCTGCGCCCGGGCGGTACTCTGTCGAGGATTTTTCCCACGACTATTGCGAACCGCCGAATGCCTACTCTGACCCTGTACGTGCAGCGCATCCTGGAATTGATCAAGCGCTATCCCGGGGTCATTGCGCTTGGTGGTTTTGTCTCCGGGGTCGGCAGCTTCATTCTGGTGGATCGCCAACAGGGCCTGGCGACCTGGATCACCATCATCATGGTGCTCAGCTGGATCTGGCTGATGCTGGAAAACAGCCTTACCAAGCTCTTTACCCGAATCTTCAAACGCGAAATTCCCCAGCCGTTGCTGCGCTACGCCACGCAGATGATTCACCAGGAAAGCCTGTTCTTCGTCCTGCCGTTCTTTTTCATCACCACCACCTGGAACAGCGGCCAGTTATTTTTCACCGGGCTGCTGGGCATCGCCGCGCTGATTTCCATCACTGATCCGCTCTACTACAAATGGCTGGCACCGCGGCGCTGGGCGTTCCTGGCGTTGCACACGCTGACCTTGTTCGCGGCGCTGCTGACCGCCCTGCCCGTCATCCTGCACCTGAGCACCTCCCAGAGCTTCAAACTGGCGCTGGGTACGGCCGTTGTCCTGTCGTTCCCGAGCCTGGCGTCCATCTTCCCGATCCGCACGGTGCGCAACGCGTTGGCAATTCTGAGTATCACGGTCGGCATCGGCGGCGTGGGTTGGGTGCTGCGTTCGTGGGTGCCGCCGGCAACCCTGTGGATGACCGATGTGGCGATCAGCACTCAGATGCAGGACCGCACACCCGGCAAAAGCCTGGAAGAAGTCAGCGTCGAGCAGATCCGTGGCGACGGCTTGTACGCCTACACGGCGATCAACGCTCCGCGCGGTCTCGATGAGCGGATTTATCACGTCTGGCAGTTCAACGGCAAAGAGGTCGATCGCATCCCGCTGGACATCCACGGCGGGCGCAAGGAGGGCTACCGCGCCTGGACCCACAAGCGGAATTTCCCGGGCAATCCTGCGGGTAAATGGCAGGTCCGGGTGTTGACTGAAGACGGCCAGTTGATCGGTGTGTTGCGCTTCAAAATCATGGACAGCACACCGATCAAAGAAAAGTAATCCGGTTCGTGCTATTACGTAGATCTGCGTAAATAGCCGAACAAGCACGGAGCTTATGACCAGCAGCACAATGGCCGGCAATGCCCAGCTAGACGCCTCTCACTCACCCGCACAACTGCGGGTCACGGGTGACTGGACGCTCGCCCATTACGCCGATCTCAAGAACCTGAGCGAAAAGCTCCGCGGCCAATACGACGACAGCACGCACATTGACCTCAATGGCCTCGGTGCGCTCGACACCGCCGGTGCTTCGCTGCTGGTTGAGTTGCTCGGGTCCGAGCGTTTGGGCCGATCCGCCGAACATCCCGATTGCACACTGTCCCCGCCCGACCGCGCCTTGTTGCAGACGGTTTATTGCTCGCTCAGTGACTTCTGCGTGCCGATCAAGGAACCGGAAATCAGCGTCGGCATTCAGCTGCTGACCCGCATTGGTCGCGCAGTCGACACAGTCTGGCAGGACACCCTGCAACTGCTGGGCTTTGTCGGTCTGATCCTCGAAACCATCGCGCACGGGCTGTTTCGCCCCAAGCGCTGGCGCATCACGCCAATGGTTGCGCACATCGAACAGACCGGCCTCGACGCCGCGCCCATCGTTGCCCTGCTGACCTTTCTGGTCGGCGCCGTGGTGGCGTTTCTCGGGGCGACGGTGTTGGCGAGTTTCGGCGCGAGTATTTTTACCGTGGACCTGGTGGCGTTCTCCTTTCTGCGCGAATTCGGCGTGTTGTTGACTGCAATCCTCATGGCCGGGCGCACCGCCAGTGCGTTCACCGCGCAGATCGGCTCGATGAAGGCCAACGAAGAAATTGACGCCATCCGCACGTTGGGCCTCGACCCGATGGAGTTGCTGGTGGTGCCGCGGGTATTGGCGTTGCTGGTGGCGCTGCCGATGCTGACCTTTCTGGCGATGCTCTCGGGCATTATCGGCGGTGGCGTGGTGTGCGCGGTGTCGCTGGATATTTCGCCCGCTATGTTCCTGTCGCTGCTGCAAACCGATATCGGCGTTCAGCACTTTCTGGTGGGGATTGTCAAAGCGCCGATTTTCGCCTTCCTGATCGCTGCGATCGGTTGCCTTGAAGGCTTCAAGGTCAGTGGCAGCGCCGAATCCGTTGGCGCGCACACCACGTCGAGCGTGGTGCAGTCGATTTTCGTGGTGATCGTGCTCGACGCCGTGGCCGCGCTGTTTTTCATGGAGATGGGCTGGTGAGTCGTGTACCCCGAGCGCCTTCCGAGGCGGTGATCGAAGTCCGTGGGCTGTGCAATCGCTTCGGTAGCCAGAGCGTGCACGAGAACCTCGATCTGGATTTGTACAAAGGTGAAATCCTCGCCGTGGTGGGCGGTTCCGGCAGCGGTAAATCGGTGTTGCTGCGCAGCATCGTCGGCTTGCGCCAGCCCAGCGAAGGGAGGGTGAAGGTTTTCGGCAAGAACCTGCCGACCCTGTCCGAGCACGAGCGCTCGATGGTCGAACGGCGCTTCGGCGTGCTGTTTCAGAAAGGCGCCCTGTTCTCCTCACTGACGGTCACCGAGAACGTCGCCCTGCCCCTGATCGAGCACGCCGGCCTGAGCCGTGAAGACGCCGAGCACCTGGCGGCGGTGAAACTGGCGTTGGCCGGGCTGCCGCTGTCGGCGGCGGACAAATACCCGGCTTCGCTGTCGGGCGGCATGATCAAACGTGCGGCGCTGGCCCGGGCCTTGGCGCTGGACCCGGACATTCTGTTTCTCGACGAACCCACTGCCGGCCTCGATCCGATTGGTGCCGCGGCTTTTGATCAATTGATCCTGACGCTGCGCGATGCCTTGGGCCTGAGTGTGTTTCTGGTGACCCACGACCTCGACACGCTCTACACCATCACCGACCGGGTGGCGGTGCTGGCGCAGAAAAAAGTGCTGGTGGCGGATGCCATTGACAAGGTTTCGGAAACCGACGATGCGTGGATTCACGAATACTTCCATGGCCCTCGCGGCCGCGCGGCGCTGACGGCCGCTAAACAGTTGAACGAGGTCTGACATGGAAACCCGAGCCCATCATGTATTGATCGGCCTGTTCACCGTGATTGTGGTGGCAGGCGCCCTGCTCTTCGGTCTATGGCTGGCCAAGTCCAGCGTCGACACCGAGTTCAAGGATTACGAAGTCGTCTTCAACGAGGCCGTCAGCGGTTTGTCCAAGGGCAGCGCCGTGCAATACAGCGGGATCAAGGTCGGCGACGTGGTGACGTTGCGCCTGGACCCGAAAGACCCGCGCCGGGTGCTGGCACGGATTCGCCTGGGCGGCGATACGCCAATCAAGGAAGACACCCGGGCCATATTGGCGCTGACCGGGATTACCGGCACGTCGATCATTCAGCTCAGCGGCGGTACGCCGCAAAGTCCGAACCTCAAAGGCAAGGACGGCTATCTGCCGGTGATTATCGCGTCGCCCTCGCCCATCGCCCGTCTGCTGAACGACAGCGGCGACCTGATGGCCGGCGTGAACACGCTGATGCATAACGCCAACCTGATGTTTTCCACAGAGAACGTCGAGCGCATCAGCAAGACGCTGGAACATCTGGAACAAACCACCGGCACCATCGCCGACCAGCGCGGCGATATTCGTCAGGCAATGCAGCAACTGGCGTCGGTCGGCAAGCAGGCTGGCGCCATGCTGGAGCAAACGTCGGCGTTGATGCGCAACGCCAACGGCCTGCTCAACGATCAGGGCAAGCAGATGTTTGGCAGCGCCGAGCAGGCGATGAAATCGCTGGAACAAAGCACCGCGACCATCAACACGTTGATGACGACCAATCAGGATTCTCTGAACAGCGGCATGCAGGGCCTCAATGGCCTGGCGCCGGCGGTGCGTGAACTGCGCGACACCCTGACGTCGTTGCGGGCCATCTCCCAACGCCTGGAAGCCAACCCCAGCGGTTATTTGCTGGGCAATGACAAGAACAAGGAGTTCACGCCATGAAGCTTGCGCCCCTCGCCCTCCTCGCCAGCTTCACGTTAGTCAGTGCCTGCTCGATCTTGCCCAAGTCCGAGCCGTCCGATGTCTATCGCTTGCCGTCGGCCCAGAGCAACGTCTCGGCCAGCCCCGGCGGGCCGCAACGCTGGTCGCTGCGCCTGAACAAACCTCAGGCCAGCGAAGCGTTGAACAGCCCGAAAATTGCGGTGATCCCGCAAGGTGATTTGATCAGCAGCTACACCGCCTCGCGCTGGAGCGATCCGGCACCGGTGTTGCTGCGTAATCGATTGCTTGATGGTTTTCAGCGGGACGGTCGGGTGCCGTTGCTGAGTACGGATGACAGCAACTTCCAGGCAGACCTGGAATTGGGCGGGAGTCTGCAGGCGTTCCAGACTGAATACCAAGGCACCGCGGCGAGCGTGGTCGTGCGGCTGGATGCGTTGCTGGTGCGCGGGTATGACCAGCGAATCCTCGCCAGCCGACGCTTTGAAGTGCGTCAGCCATTGAACGATGTGAAGGTGCCGGCGGTGGTGGCCGGGTTTGGCCAGGCCAGTGATCAGTTGACGGTGCAGGTGGTGCGTTGGGCGGTTGGGCAAGGGCAGAAAGTCGCTCCGCCTCCCCACCCTTAAAGCCAACACAACCCCAATGTGGGAGCGGGCTTGCTCGCGAAAGCGGTGTGTCATTCAACAGTGATGTCGACTGACACACCGCTTTCGCGAGCAAGCCCGCTCCCACAGGGTTTTTCTCCACAGTGGTTTTTGTGGTTAACCGAAGAACCAGTAGCAGACGCCGATGGCGCCTAGAACGCCGGCAAGCTCCGCCAGCAACGCACACCCCACCGCATGCCGTGCCCGCTGAATGCCCACCGCACCGAAGTACACCGCCAGTACATAGAACGTCGTTTCAGTACTGCCCTGAATCGTCGCCGCCACCAGCGCCGGGAAGCTGTCCACCCCGGAGGTCTTCATGGTCTCGATCAACATCGCCCGCGCGGCGCTGCCGGAGAATGGTTTGACCATCGCTGTCGGCAAAGCATCGACGAAGCGCGTGTCCCAACCGGCCCATTCCACCAGATGCCGAATCCCGTCGAGACCAAAATCCAGCGCCCCGGACGCCCGCAATACGCCGACGGCACACAGCATCGCCACCAGATACGGCAGCAGGTTCTTGGCCACGTCGAAGCCTTCCTTGGCACCTTCGACGAACGCTTCGTAGACCTTCACTTTGCGCAATGCCCCGATCACCAGAAACAGCATGATCAACCCGAACAGCGTCAGGTTGCCGAGGATCGATGACAACCCGGCCAGAGCGGTCGCCGAGAGCGTCGCCAGCAGCGCCATGAAGCCACCGAGAGCCAGGGCACCGGGAATCAGATACGCGAGCACCACCGGGTCCCACAGCCGCAGACGCTGCATGAACGCCACCGACAGCAGGCCGACCAGTGTCGAGCAGCTTGTTGCCAGCAGGATGGGCAGAAACACCAGCGTCGGATCGGGCGCACCTTGCTGGGCGCGGTACATGAAGATCGTCACCGGCAGCAGGGTCAGGGAGGAGGCGTTGAGCACCAGGAACAGGATCTGCGCGTTGCTGGCGATAGTGTCGCTGGGGTTGAGCTCTTGCAGCGACTTCATGGCTTTAAGGCCGATCGGCGTGGCGGCATTGTCCAGGCCCAGGCCATTGGCGGCAAAGTTCAGCGTGATCAGGCCGATGGCCGGGTGACCGGCCGGCACTTCCGGCATCAGGCGCAGGAACAAGGGGCCCAGCGCCCTGGCCAGCCATTCGACGATCCCGGCCTTCTCGGCGATTCGCAGAAAGCCCAGCCAGAGGGTCAGGGTACCGAACAGCAGGACCATGACCTCGACCGATAACTTGGCCATGGCGAAAATGCTTTCCACCATCGCCGCGAAGATTCCGGCATTACCGCCGATCAGCCATTGCGCCAGCGCCGAAACGGCCGCCACGATGAAGAAGCCAAGCCACAGGCCATTGAGCATCAGTTAAATCCCCCGAAGAATGCCGCGAATGATAGCGGGGTAGCCAGAAACGACAAACCCCGGATTTCTCCGGGGTTTGTATTAACGCTATCTATCTGTAGGAGCGAGGCTTGCCCGCGAACGGGACACTGCGTGTATCTGATCAACCGCGTTATCGTTCTTCGCGGGCAAGCCTCGCTCCTACAGGGACCTGCGTCAGTTGCTGGAAATCTCGCCAGCCGGCAGTTTTTCCTTGCTGCGCCAGTGCGGCAACGAGTTCCAGTAACGCTGGCCCTTGGCATCGTCGTACATGCCTTCCCAACGGGAGATGACCAGCACGGCCAAGGCATTGCCGATCACGTTCAACGCGGTACGCGCCATGTCCATGATGCGGTCGACACCGGCGATGAACGCCAGGCCTTCGAGCGGAATACCCACGCTGCCGAGAGTGGCCAGCAACACCACGAAGGACACGCCCGGTACGCCGGCGATGCCTTTGGACGTCACCATCAGGGTCAGCACCAGCAGCAATTGCTGGCTGATCGACAGGTCGATGCCGTAGAGCTGGGCAATGAAGATCGCCGCGATGCTCTGGTACAGGGTCGAACCGTCGAGGTTGAATGAGTAACCGGTCGGCACCACGAAACTGCAAATGGCTTTCGGCGCGCCGTAGGCTTCCATCTTCTCGATCACGCGCGGCAGCACGGTTTCGGAGCTGGCGGTGGAGTAAGCCAGCACCAGCTCATCCTTGAAGATGCGCATCAGCTTGATCACCGAGAAGCCGAACAGCCTGGCGATCAGGCCCAGCACCACGAAGGCGAAGAAGGCGATGGCGACGTAAACCAGGATCACCAGTTTGGCCAGCGGTACCAGGGACGCGAAACCAAAGTTGGCCACAGTCACTGCGATCAGTGCGAAAACGCCGATCGGGGCGTAGTTCATGATCATGTGGGTGACTTTGAACATGCTTTCCGACACGCCCTGGAACATCTTCACCAGCGGATCGCGCAGGTCCGATTGCAGGCTCGACAAGCCGAGACCGAACAACACGGAGAAGAAGATGATCGGCAGCATCTCGCCGCGGGCCATGGCCGCGAAGATGTTCGACGGGATCAGGTTGAGGATGGTTTCGATGAACGCGTGTTCATGCTGAACCTCGGCAGCCGTCGCCTGGTACTTGGAAATATCCACGGTACCCAAGGTGCTCATGTCGATGCCGGTGCCCGGATGGAACACGTTGGCCAGCACCAGACCGACCACGATGGCGATGGTGGTGACGATCTCGAAGTAAATGATGGTCTTGAGGCCGATACGCCCGAGTTTCTTCGCATCGCCTACGCCCGCGATGCCGACGATCAGCGAGGAGATGACGATCGGAATCACGATCATCTTGATCAGACGGATAAAGATATCGCCTGCCGGTTGCAGGACGTTGCTGATCCACCAGGCTTTTTCGGCACTGAAATGGTTGAGCAGTGCACCGATTGCTATCCCCAGAACCAGACCGATGAGGATCTGCCAGGCGAGGCTGAGCTTTGCCTTCTTCATATCTTTACCCTTACTTGCGTTTGACTCAGGCGAATGCAAGAACTGGAACGCTCGTGGCGAAAAAGTCTGTGCATCTGCCCCCGTATAAGGTGCCCCGGAGCGCTTTATTACGGCTCTCTGGCAGGCGAAAAAAGGCGCAACTATTCCGATGCAAGGAAGCAACGTCTAATGCCGTAAACGCCTACCCTATGCCGAATCGGCATGAGCTTTTTTAATTGAAACTCGCGTCCCAACCGGTTCGAATACGACATTTCGGCAGGCATAAGTGCCGTGAACCGGCCATTTCAGAGGAGGTTGGTTGTTTTTTAAACAGTTGAATTCATGGCGAAATTTACGAAAAAGCCTACGTTTGGCAGCGAAAACTCATACGCCGAATGTCGAAGGTTTCTCGATATACGGTCGTAAAGAAACACCGCGAAACGGTTTTGCGGGGAATATGCAACACAGAGGGGAATGAGCGCAGTGCTCTAGATCAACGTTTTGCACGTTGAAGCTCTCCGCAAGTCCGTCGAGCCCCTCGGGGCTGGCGAACCTGCGTCGCAGCTTTATACCTGACCTGGCCCTTGCGCAGACACTCCATGTGCCCGTAGGTCACTCCGCCCCTGAAACAGGCAGAACGTCCCGACCCCTTGGTCATGCGCCTGCCTTCCTCGGGTGGCGCACTGGAAAGGAGCATGCTGCTCCTCTCGTGTTACAAACTCAGTACCAGTTCGGATCTTTCTTGAGTTGCTCCATCAACAGGTCCTGCATGCCCTGATCAGGCTTGCCGAGGAAGCGGTAATCGGCATGTCGCGTTGGCGACTTGTCGGCCGGCAGTCCTGCAGGCACCTCGACCAGCATCGCATAGGCATCCTTTTTGTCGAAGCTGAAGGCCACGATCAGGCGCTTGTTCAGGCACGTCGGTTGCGTTTCGCAAAGCGGCCCGACCAAGTACTTGTCGCCATCCTCTTCAACAGCATTCATTTGCTCGGCATCGCCGGACAGGTTCATCACCCATTCCGGCAGTCGCTCTTCCTTTTTAACGACTTTAGTCCAGGTTTCACGGTACTGCGGGTCCGAATTCAGCAATTCGCTGGCCCGCGTCTGGCCATCATTGGCCGCCATCGCCATGGCACTGCCGCCCAGAAATAGGGCGGCTGCCAGAGTCTTTAACAAAACGCTCATATTCAGCCTCGACCGCGACGGCCAAAGAAGAACGAAGCAATGAACATCACCAAGAACACGACAAAGAGAATCTTGGCGATACCCGTGGCGGTGCCCGCGATACCACCGAAGCCCAGCACTGCGGCGATGATGGCAATGATCAAGAATGTGATTGCCCAGCTCAACATGGTGATTCTCCTTACGCTTCTATATTAGAGATGTAGCTTGTGGTGCTTTTCCCGGCGCATCGAGCGCGCCAAGTTCGTTTGCTCAGAACACCCAACGTTCCTGACGAGGCATTTCATCCACTGGCTGAGCCTGGTCGACGTCCATCATTCGCATCGGGGCGAGATCAGCCTGGTGGCTGCTGACGGCGCTGAAGTGGGTCTGGGTTGCGCGTTGAATCGATACGTGCGGCGCCTCGGGTTGCTGGCTCTGTTCCCACAGAAGGAACCGCTGGCCGGCGATCAGCGTGATCAACAGCGCCAGAATGCCAAACAGTCCTTGTTGAATATGCAAAGGCGAGATGCGCAATGGGGCGACACGTTGGCGATTCATCCTGAAACTCCTCCCACTCTGGTGGTGATCCTGTTAGTGGGCGTCGATTCAAAATGGCCCTGATTACCCAGACTATTGCAGCCTGCATGCCAGCTTTTCAATAGAAAAAAACTGTTATAAATCAATAAGTTAGTTTTAGCTCAGAAATCACGGCGGACGCATCCTGCACGATGGACCGCGCAAGGTCGTGCGTATTGCACGATCAATTCCCGGGGACTTTGATTATTTTTGAATTGAGAGGAGGGCGTAGGTGTCAGAAAAGGACGTGGGAAGTCGCCGTAAAACTATTCTTCTGGTAAAAAACCAAAGAAATCAGCCCATTAGCTAATGGATGAGTAGACAGCTACCCTGCCATGGCTGGAAAGGATCAGAATCAACCATGCAACTTGCCCGATTTTTCCGGGACTAACCAAGATCATTCATTAAAGGAGCGCAGGAACATGGAATCAGCCACTGAGCATCAAGGCCGCATTCTGCTGGTGGATGACGAATCCGCTATTCTGCGAACCTTCCGTTATTGCCTCGAAGATGAAGGCTATAGCGTGGCCACCGCGAACAGCGCGGCGCAGGCCGATGCTTTGCTGCAACGGCAGGTGTTCGATCTGTGTTTCCTCGATCTGCGTCTGGGTGAAGACAATGGTCTGGATGTTCTGGCTCAGATGCGCATCCAGGCGCCATGGATGCGGGTGGTGATCGTCACCGCTCACTCGGCCGTGGACACCGCCGTGGATGCGATTCAGGCCGGTGCTGCCGACTACCTCGTCAAACCTTGCAGCCCCGACCAGTTGCGACTGGCCACCGCCAAGCAGCTGGAAGTGCGGCAGCTCTCGGCCCGCCTGGAAGCACTTGAAGGCGAAGTGCGTAAACCCAAGGACGGTCTGGATTCCCATAGCCCGGCCATGAAAGTGGTACTCGAAACCGCACGCCAGGTCGCCAGCACCGACGCCAACATTCTGATCCTTGGCGAGTCCGGCACCGGTAAAGGTGAACTGTCACAAGCCATTCACGGCTGGAGCAAGCGCCAGAAGAAATCGTGCGTCACCATCAACTGCCCGTCGCTGACGGCGGAATTGATGGAAAGTGAACTCTTCGGCCACAGCCGAGGCGCGTTCACCGGTGCCAGCGAAAGTACCTTGGGGCGAGTCAATCAGGCCGATGGCGGCACGTTGTTTCTTGACGAGATCGGCGATTTTCCTCTGACGTTGCAACCCAAGTTGCTGCGTTTCATCCAGGACAAGGAATACGAGCGTGTGGGCGATCCAGTGACCCGGCGCGCCGATGTGCGAATTCTCGCGGCGACTAACCTGAACCTCGAAGACATGGTGCGCGACGGTCGTTTCCGAGAAGACCTGCTCTATCGCTTGAACGTCATCACTCTGCACTTGCCGCCACTGCGCGAACGCCGGGAAGACATCCTGAACCTGGCCGACCGTTTCCTCGCTCGCTTCGTCAAGGAGTACGCGCGCCCTGCCCGTGGCTTTAGCGATGAGGCCCGTGAAGCGTTGCTGGGTTACCGCTGGCCCGGCAACATTCGCGAACTGCGTAACGTGGTGGAGCGGGCGAGCATTATCTGTCCCCAGGAACGGGTCGAGATCAGTCACTTGGGCATGGCCGAGACTCCGACCAACAACGCGCCGCGTATTGGTGCGGCGTTGAGTCTGGATGAGTTGGAGAAAGCCCACATCGGTGCCGTCCTCGCCACCGCCGACACGCTGGACCAGGCGGCCAAGACTCTCGGCATCGATGCCTCGACCCTCTACCGCAAACGCAAGCAGTACAACTTGTGAGCCTGCGATGAAACTGGCGATGAAGCTGCGGACTCGGCTGTTCCTGAGTATTTCGGCGCTGATCACCGTGGCGCTGCTCGGGCTCTTGCTCGGGCTGGTCAGCGTGATGCAGATGGCCGGCACCCAGGAAGTCCAGGTTCGTAACAACTTCGTCACGCTGGACCTGGGGTTGAAATTGCGTCAGACCCTGGGCGATCAGCTCATGATCATGATCAACGACAAGCCTGATCCCGCGGCATTCGAGGCTGCCAGGAAGCACTACCTCGAGTTGCTCGAAGAAGGCATCACCCTTCAGCAATCCGGCAACGGCAGCTACGGTTTCATACAGTCCAAGGCTGACTACCTCGACTTTCTTCAGGTCTACGATCAGACACAAGCGCCGACGCCTGCGTTGAGCGGCAATGAGGCGCTGACGGAAAAATTCAATATTTTGCGCAACGGTCTGGTCACTGAACAAAAGCGCGCACTGGATAACATCAACGATACCGAGCGTAAGGCCCGTGAACGCGCGTTGCTGATTGCCGGTCTGCTCGGGTTGGTGGGGTTGGCGGTGCTGATCATCGGTTTCGTGACTGCTCACGCGATCGCCCGGCGGTTTGGCGCTCCGATCGAAGCGTTGGTCCAGGCCGCCGACAACATCGGCCAGGGCAATTTCGAAGTGACCCTGCCGGTTTCCTCCGCCGAGGAAATGAACCAACTGACCAAGCGCTTCGGCATCATGGCGCAGGCGCTGCGTGAGCACCAGGCGATGAATATCGACGAGCTGCTCGCCGGTCAGCAACGTTTGCAGGCGGTACTCGACAGCATCGACGATGGGTTGTTGATGATCGACCGCGAAGGCCATTTGGAGCACCTCAATCCAGTGGCCCAGCGGCAGTTGGGTTGGGACTCCGATCGTCTCGGCCAAGGGCTGGGCACAGCGCTCGATCGTCCCGAACTCGATGAGCAGCTGCAACTGGTACTGCGCGGCGGGACCCTGGAGCGGGCGCCGGAAGACCTGAGCGTTGAGGTCGATGGTGAATCGAGGTTACTGACTTACAGCCTGACCCCGGTCAGCCACACACAGGGCCATATACTCGGCGCCGTGATGGTGTTGCATGACGTCACCGAACAGCGTGCCTTCGAGAGGGTGCGCAGCGAGTTTGTCTTGCGCGCCTCCCATGAGCTGCGCACACCGGTGACCGGAATGCATATGGCCTTCGGCCTGTTCCGCGAGCGGGCGAAATTTCCTGAGGACTCCCGCGAAGCCGACTTGCTGGACACCGTGAACGAAGAAATGCAGCGCTTGATGCAGTTGATCAACGACCTGCTGAATTTCTCTCGCTACCAGAACGGATTGCAGAAGCTCACGCTGGCGCCGTGTTCAATCGAAGATCTACTGGGTGAGGCTCAGGCGCGTTTTGCCGGGGCTGCGGCGCAGAAGGGCATCGAGATGCGGGTGGAAGTGCAGGGCCCGTTACCCAGATTGCAGGCTGACCAAGCGCAATTGGACCGGGTGCTCGATAACTTGATCGATAACGCTTTGCGCCATACCGCCCAGGATGGACTGATACGTCTGCAGGCGCGACGCCATGGGGAGCGGGTGATTATCAGCGTCGAAGACAACGGCGAAGGCATTGCCTATGGTCAACAGGGGAGGATCTTCGAACCCTTTGTTCAGGTTGGTCGCAAGAAGGGCGGTGCCGGGCTTGGTTTGGCGTTGTGCAAGGAAATCGTGCAGTTGCATGGCGGGCGGATGGGCGTTTATTCGCGGCCGGGGCAGGGTACGCAGTTCTACATGGCGCTGGCGGTTTAACCCCGGCAGTCTCCTCAGGCTTCATCATCCAGGCGTCGATTGCTCAGTCGGCGACCACGGGTAATCAGTTCGATGAACTGCACGGCGCTCAGTGCATGAGCAAACAGCCAGCCCTGACCGTACTTCACTCCTTCGCTGCTCAGAAATGCCGCTTGGGCTTCATGTTCGATGCCCTCGGCAATCACCCTGAGTTGCAGGGCCTGGGCCATGTGAATGATGTGTGGTGCCACGCCGCTGCTGGCGGCGTCATGGCCCAGCGCATCAATGAACGCCTTGTCGATTTTCAGGCAGTCCACCGGCAGGGTTTGCAGGTAGGCGAGGCTGCAATAGCCCGTGCCGAAATCATCGATCAACACCTGATGCCCGACATCGCGCAAGGCTTGCAGGTTTTCCCTGGCCACCACCACATCGATCAAGCCACGCTCAGTCACCTCAAAGGCAATCTGCTTCGCCGCGACCCGGTGCAAGGTCAGCAGGCGTGCCATCACCTGGCCGATACGCGGCACCATGACGTCGCAAGCTGCAAGGTTGACGGAGATGTACAACTGCGGATTGGCGCGTAGCAGTTGCCCTAGTTGTTCGAGAAGTCGCTGTAATACGAAGTCGGTCATCTGGCGGATCTGGCCGGTGTTCTCGGCCATCGGAATGAACAGGTCGGGGCTGGTCAGCGTGCCGTCCGGCCTTCGCCAGCGCAGCAAGGCTTCGGCCCCGACACAGTTGCGGCTGTCGAGATCGAAGATCGGTTGATACAGCACCTGTAATTCGCCTCGCCGTATGGCGCCGTTCAGTTCGGCGTCCAGTGACTGACGCTGGCGCACCAGCAGAAACACCATGAAACCGACTAAAACACCCAGCGCCAGACTGGCCGGCAGCAGCCACCACCACACTCCTGGCACATGCATGCCCGTGCGCGGGGTGATCAGCACTAATTGGTATTCGGGATTGTTGGTGGGCATACGGTAAATCAAGCGGGTTTGTGTCACTTGCAAGGCGTCGCGGCTTGTCAGGGGCAAGGACTCTTTGGGTGGCCAGGCCTGTGGCACACCCAGCACAGGAATCGCGCGGGTGCCATTATCGAGTACCACCAGCAGGCTGCTTTCCGGCGACAGATCGACCATGTCGGTCAAATGGCCGCGAGAGGTTGCGACCCGAAAATTGCCGCGTCCCAGCATCAGCGCCGCACGGTTTTCATCGGGTTCGGTGGTAGTGTTCAGCCAGAAACTGTAGGTGGGGCCCTTGATGTCCGGGGGGCGAATCATCGACAGCCCTCCCTGGCGAGGGCGATTTGAACAGATCCGCGATGCATCCATGTAAGTGGCTTCATAAACGAATCGGTAGTTGAAGCTGACCTGTTGCAAGGTCGCGATCATTTCATCATCGCAGCCTCGCAGCGGCTGGGCTTCCAGATCGTCGAGGCTTTCGCGTAGCTGCCCGAACAGCTGCTCCAGCCGGGCGAGGAAGCGCTCGCCCTGGGCGTTCATTTCCTGACTTTCCCTCTGCTCGACCTGATTCATCGCTAAAAACAGGCTGGCAGCCATCAATAGCGTTGCGCTCAAGGCAGCAGCCAGCATCGCCAAAAACCAGGGGCGATAAAACCAGCTACGGAGCGTCTCTCGAGCTACAGCCATTATGGATATCCGAAGAATTACCAATGAGTTATAGCTGCTGATTGAGAAAAAGCCCTTACCGTCGGGCGGGCGTCATTATTTTGTCTGATTCAAGACTTGCAGGAGCGCCGCAGTCTGAGCGTCCGGTGTGCCGTCGAATCGGGAGGGGCGAAAATGCATCTGGAAGGCCGCCAGTACGTGACGCGTGGCCACATCTAGCTCGCCCGTTTGTGGTGTGGCATAACCCAGGCGAGCCAGCTGTCCCTGATACCAACTGATGCTCGGCAGTTCTGTTACGAACCGGGCTTGTTGGCGTACGACGGCCTGCTCGTTTGGCCAGACGCCGAGGCCTTCGGCGGCCAGGCGCTTCCAGGGGAACAGCGGGCCGGGATCGAGCTTGCGCAGCGGCGCGATGTCGCTATGGCCGATGATGGAGTGAGGATTGATGTTGTAACGCTTGCTGATGTCCTTAAGTAGAAAGATCAACGACTGAACCTGATCTTCACTGTAGGGGTACCAGAGTCGGCCGGTCGGCGTGTCTTTGAAGCCAGGATTGACGATCTCGATGCCGATGGAGCTCGAATTCAGCCACGTCCGGCCTTGCCATTCGCTTTCGCCTGCATGCCAGGCGCGAAGATTTTCACCCATCAGCTTATAGATGGTGGCGCCCTTGTCGTCACCGATCAGGTAGTGGCTGCTGACTTCGCCGTGGGTCAGCAATTGCAGCGAGCTTTCGAGCGAGGCGGAGGTGTAATGCACCACCACGAACTGAATACGACTGTCGTGATTGGCTGAAGGGTGGCTGGTGTCGATCCGGGGACCGCTGGCACAGCCTGCCAGCAGAAGCAGCGACACGATAAGGGCAAGACATTTCATGGCTAGAAGGAATACACGCAAGACAGTAATGCAACAGTGTAACGTACTGCCTTGCGAGCCGAGGGCAAAAGCGCTGTTTTAAATAAAATGGAACAATTGGCTGTCAGCCTGCCTCCAGTCGATTGCGACCGGCGTTTTTTGCACGGTATAGCGCCTGATCGGCTCTTTTCAGTACCAGATCGCTGTGTTCGCCGGCTTTAAACGCAGTCACACCCATGGAAATGGTGATCGTCACCCGCTCGCCCTTGAAGTGAAAAGGGCAGGCTTCGATTGATGCGCGCAAGGATTCCAGCAGTTTCGCTCCGGCAGCCAATGGCGTAGCGGGCATCAACAGGACAAATTCCTCACCGCCAAACCGCGCAATGAAATCCGTCCCCCGCAGGCGTTTGCGCAGCACGCTGGCGATGATTTTCAGCACCTTGTCGCCTGCCAGGTGGCCGTAGTTATCGTTGATGCGTTTGAAATGGTCGAGATCGAGCATCGCCAGCAACAGGGTGTCGCCGTGTTGCTGCCATTGGTGGACTTCGTGTTCCAGTCGTTCACTCCAGGCTGCTCGATTGGGCAGGCTGGTGAGTGGATCGATCAGGGCTTTCTGGCGCTGTTCTTCAAGGTGCTCACGGTAGCCCAGCGCTTCCTGTTCCATGTGCGCCACACGTTCGGCCAAGCTATGCAAGCGTGCCGCGACTTCCTGCTCACGTTCGTCGCGCTGCTTCTGGTGTTGATCCATGGTGCCGAGCAGGCCTTCGAGATGGTTTTCCAGGACGTGCTTGAGGTCGTCCAGGTCCGCCGCTTCCTGCATGCTGCTCTGCAGGCCATCAACTTGCTCGCGGATCTGTGTATCCATCTCGCGCGCAGCAGATCGGTTGTCGGCATGGCCGTCGCTGGCCGCCTGCAAGTTGCTCTGGAATGACTCGAGGCGTTCGTTGAGTTGCTGCAGATAAGCTTCGAATTCATGCTGACCGCTGTCGGTGATCGCCAGCATCAAAGTCGCCAGATCGTCGAGGATCGGGATTAATTCATACCAGTTCAGACCGTTTTGCAGGCGATCACGCATTGCTTCTGCTTGCGGTCGATGGCGTTCGGGCAGCGTCAGGTCGTCGAGCAGGCCCAGGAGCGTGTCTTCGATGTGCTTGGCAACCGAACTGTAGGACGGCTCGGGCGAGTCGGGCAGGGCGTAGAGAATATGCTCTGGCTCGAAGTGCTCTGCATCGATGGTCGCCAATGCCGGGGTCAGTTCATCAGGGTTGATTGCCTGTTGAATTGGCTCGGCTGGCACGATGTCCGGAAGCGCTGGCTCCTGCAGTTGTTCAATGTTCGGCTGTACGTGTGGCTCTACAGTTTGCGCAGATGCAGTTTTTGGCTGTAGCACAGGCGGGACAAAGGCCACCACTTCAGGAGTGGGTGCCTCTGCGGCTGGTGCCTGCGTCTCCAGGGTTTCAGGAATGGCTGCGGCGGGTTGGGCGTCGAGTACCGTTGGCGGTACGACTGACGGCTGCTCGACCACAGAGGCGAGATCGACCGTTTCATTCGGGGTTGCGGCCAGCGGCGCGGCAACGGGTTCGACAGTCGCCGCTTGCACCGCAGGAGCGGCGATCTGCGGCGCGGCCTCATCCGTTTCCCGGTTACCGAACAGTCGCTGCAGAAAACCAGGACGATCAGGCTCTGGCGGGGTGTCCAGTTGACGCAAGGCTTTGCCTTGCAGGCCACTGAGTTCGCTGAGTAGCAGCGGAATCTCGCGCGCCTGACTGACTCGGCCATCCAGTTGTTTGGCAAAGTTCTTGAGCGGTCGGCTGACTTCGCGAGGCAGCGGCAGTGTTTGTAGCTGAGTCACCAGTGCTGTCAGTGCGGCGCTGGTCTGATTGATCCGGGTTTCCCGGCGCTGCTCGGAATCGAGTACGGCTTTTTCCAGGCGCGGAAGCAGGGCGGCCAGGCCGGCGTCCATGTCATCGGTGCGCACGACTTCGCGCATTTCCTTCATGCACTGGTCAACGGCGCGATCGGTGCCTTCTGCGGCCAGCGTACTGCGCACCAACCCACGACGCAGCAAGTCGAGACGGGCATCCCATCGGCGTTCGAGCTTTTCCTGTTGTTCGATGCTTTTAAGGTATTTCTCTTTCCAGCGCTGTGTTTCGTCGCTCATTCATGGGATCCGCGAAGGGGCAGGAATCAACGCGGGGAATGCATCGGCCGTGAGCGAACCCGGCAGACGAATCTCTACCGCGACGGGCAGGTGATCTGAAATCGGTTGTGCCAGCACCTCGACCTTTTCAAGGGTCAGGGTGGGGCTGAGCAGAATATGGTCCAGGCAGCGCTGCGGGCGCCAGCTTGGAAAGGTCGCTTCCATTTGCGGCGCGAGCAGGCCGAGGTCACGCAACGGGGAGGTTTGCAGCAAGTCACTGGCGTGGGTATTCATGTCGCCCATCAGCACCTGGTGTTTGTAACCGCCAATCAACTCGCGGATGTAAGCCAGTTGCATGGTGCGGGCCCGAGCGCCCAAAGCCAGGTGCATCATTACCACTACCAGCGCCTCTGGACCCTCGCCGAAGCGCACCAGAATCGCCCCGCGACCCTTGGGCCCCGGCAGCGGATGATCTTCAATCGCCCACGGGCGCAGGCGGCTGAGCACGCCATTGCTGTGCTGGCCGAGACGACCGAGGTTGCGATTGAGTTGTTGATACCAGTAGGGGAAGGCGCCGAGCTGCGCCAAGTGCTCAACCTGATTGACGTAGCCTGATCGCAGGCTTCCGCCATCGGCTTCCTGCAAGGCGACCAGATCGAAGTCGCCCAACAGATTGCCGATCTTTTGCAGGTTGTCGGCACGCCCGGTGTGCGGCAACAGATGCTGCCAGCCTCGGGTCAGGTAGTGCCGATAGCGCTCGGTACTGATGCCGACCTGGATATTGAAACTGAGCAAACGCAAACGGCTGTCTGCGGGCAAGCCCGTCGATTCCAGATGATGCTCGTTGACCCGCGGATCATGCCGGCCAACGACGCGTTCAGTACCCCAGCGGCGCATGGCAGCCGCCGCGCTTAGTTGGCGGCAGCCTTGTTAGCCGCTCGCTCTTTGTCGACCAGTTTGTCGGCCAGTTGCAAAGCTTGTTCGGCGCCGCCGGCAGAGCCCACGTCAAAGCGATACTTGCCGTTGACGATCATGGTTGGAACGCCGGTAATTTCATATTTCTTGGCAAGCTCGCGAGCCTTGGTGATCTGGCCCTTGATAGCGAAAGAGTCGAAGGTCGCCAGGAACTTGTCCTTGTCTACGCCTTGAGTCGCCAGGAAGTCGGCCATTTCATTTTTGTCGACCAGCTTCTTGTGTTCTTTCTGAATCGCTTCGAACACCGCAGCGTGAACCTTGTTCTCGACGCCCATGGCTTCAAGGGTCAGGAACATCTGGCCGTGTGCGTCCCATGGGCCGCCGAACATGGCCGGAATACGTACGAAGTTCACGTCGGAAGGCAGCTTCTCGACCCAAGGATTGATCACCGGTTCAAAAGCGTAGCAATGCGGGCAGCCGTACCAGAACAGCTCCACGACTTCGATCTTGCCAGGCACGGCGACCGGAACCGGATTGGTCAGTTCGACGTAAGGGGCGGCGGGTGCTTCGGCGGCTTGGGCAGTCAGGCCGAACAGGCTGGCAGCGACGAGTGCGGCGCTGATGATCAGATTACGCATGCTTTACTCCTGGACAATTTGGGTCGCCTCGCGCGACCTGTTTTCAGACAGGTCCTGGCGGGCTTGAGTTCTGTAGTGTAACGGCAGCGGCCACAAAAAAGGGCGGCCTAAGCCACCCTTTTTATACTTGCTGCGACGGATTAATAGAGCGTTAACGTTGCAGGAGATGTACGCCCCGCGCGACGCCCTATTCGTCGGTCTTAGTGCAGGCCCTGAATGTAGCTGGACACCGCGGCGATATCTTCGTCGCTCAGCTTTTTGGCAATGCTCTGCATCGGTTTGGTATCGCCATCGTTGGCACGACCGCCTTCCTCTTTGCGGAAGTCGGTCAATTGCTTGGCAACATACTGAGCATGCTGGCCGCCCAGATGCGGGAAACCGGCAGCCGCGTTACCCTTGCCGTCCGGCGAGTGGCAGCCGGTGCAGGCTGGCAGGCCTTTGGCCAGGTCGCCACCACGGAACAGTGCTTCACCGCGAGACACGACTTTCGGGTCGGCGGCGCCAACACTGCCTTTCTGGCTGGCGAAGTAAGCGGACATATCGGCCAGGTCCTGATCGCTCAGGTTGGTGAGCAGGCCGGTCATTTCCAGAACGGTACGCTTGCCGGACTTGATGTCGTGCAGCTGCTTGTTCAGATAACGCTCGCCCTGGCCTGCCAGTTTCGGAAAGTTAGGCGCCATGCTGTTGCCATCCGGGCCATGACAGGCGCCACATACTGCGGCTTTCGCCTGACCAGCAGTTGCATCACCTGCAGCATGGGCTATGCCGGAGATCCCCACGGTCAACAGCAGACTCACGATCAATTTGTTCATCAGCTAATCCAACTACGGCTAAGGGTTAAAGAGTTATGGGCCGGGATCACTCGCTCATCCACTGGATGATGGCTCGGTAATCCTCGGCACTGCAGTCCATGCACAAACCACGCGGCGGCATCGCCTTGAAACCCTGGGTCACGTGTTGCACCAGCGTCTCCATACCTTTCGCCAACCTCGGCGTCCAAGCTTCCTGATCGCCCTTTTTGGGCGCCATGGGTAGTTGGCCGGAATGACAGGCACCACAAACACGGTTGTACACAGCTTCCGGATCCTGTGTAGCCTGAGCGCTGTAAAGCGGCATCAAGACACCGGCAGCTAGCAGCCATTTCGTCATAAAACGACCTTTTCAGGGTTGAGAGCGTTCTGCGTTCTAATGCGCAATCAAGGTCAATCGCTCTCGTGAACTTCATCCTACGCTGGGACAAAGCGCACACAAAATCTGCGGCATTATATACTGGCGTCACTGAAACGGAAACGACACCGCTTACCGCGTCCATCCCCGGCGCCGCCCACATCGGAAATCCCATGCAACTCAAGAACCCCATCCTCGGCCTGTGCCAACAGTCCACCTTCATGCTCAGCGCTGCCAAAGTCGACCAATGTCCCGACGACGAAGGCTTTGAAGTGGCCTTCGCCGGGCGTTCCAACGCCGGTAAATCCAGCGCGCTGAACACTTTGACGCACGCCAGCCTGGCGCGGACCTCGAAAACTCCGGGTCGCACGCAGCTTTTGAACTTCTTCAAGCTAGACGATGATCGTCGTCTGGTCGACCTCCCGGGTTACGGTTACGCGAAAGTACCTATCCCGTTGAAGCTGCACTGGCAGCGTCACCTGGAAGCTTATCTGGGTGGTCGCGAGAGTTTGAAGGGTCTGATTCTGATGATGGACATCCGTCATCCAATGACCGACTTCGACCTGTTGATGCTCGACTGGGCCGTGGCCAGCGGCATGCCGATGCACATTTTGCTGACCAAAGCCGACAAGCTGACCTACGGCGCGGCGAAAAACGTCCTGCTCAAGGTCCAGACAGACATCCGCAAAGGGTGGGGCGATGCGATCAGTATTCAGCTGTTTTCGGCGCCAAAACGCATGGGCCTGGAAGACGCCTACACTGTACTGGCAGGCTGGATGGAACTGGCGGACAAAGGCTCCGAGATTGCCGAGCAATAAATCGCAGGCAAAAAAAACCCCGGACTTCTTATGGGGAGGGGGAAGTTCCGGGGTTCAAGTTCCGGACCGTTAGGGCGGGGTCCAGATATCTGCCAACACTTAACACAACATAGGAGCATCGAAGGGCTTCACCAGCCATTCAGTAACTCTGAGTGGCGGTTCACGGGTTTAGTTCCTGAGTGGGTCAAAATCCATTCGGAATAAGCCCAAGCATTTTTCGAAATAACAGCCCTTCGACCTTTCTGCCGCGGCGCTATGCCGCAGCAGAAAACGCCTTTCAGACGGCTCAGTGAGCCTCATCCCAGTTATTGCCTACGCCAACCTCGACCAGAAGCGGCACATCCAGCTTCACGGCGTCGCTCATGTGCGCGCGAATTTCATCGCGGACCTGGTCGACCAGATCTTCACGCACCTCAAGCACCAATTCATCGTGCACCTGCAGGATGACTTTGGCGTCCAGGCCCGATGAGGTCAGCCAGTTATCCACCGCCACCATGGCTTTCTTGATGATGTCCGCCGCCGTGCCCTGCATCGGGGCGTTGATCGCCGTGCGCTCGGCACCTTTGCGCAGGGCCGGGTTTTTCGCGTTGATTTCCGGCAGGTACAGGCGACGACCGAAGATCGTCTCGACAAAACCTTGCTCGGCCGCCTGGGCGCGGGTGCGTTCCATATATTCCAGAACACCCGGGTAGCGGGCGAAATAACGGTCGATGTACGCCTGGGATTGCTTGCGATCAACGCCGATCTGCTTGGCCAGGCCAAACGCGCTCATGCCGTAGATCAAACCGAAGTTGATCGCCTTGGCGCTGCGACGCTGATCGATGGTGACGTCGGCCAGTTCCACGCCGAACACTTCGGCGGCGGTGGCCCTGTGCACGTCCAGGTCATTGCGGAACGCGTGCAGCAAACCTTCGTCCTTGGCCAGGTGAGCCATGATCCGCAGTTCGATCTGCGAATAGTCCGCCGCCAGCAGCTTGTAGCCTTTAGGCGCGACGAACGCCTGACGAATCCGACGCCCTTCAGCCGTGCGGATCGGAATGTTCTGCAAGTTCGGATCACTGGACGACAAACGCCCTGTCGCTGCGACAGCCTGATGATAAGACGTGTGAATCCGCCCGGTGCGCGGGTTGATCTGCTCCGGCAAGCGATCGGTGTAAGTGCTTTTCAGCTTGCTCATGGAGCGGTACTGCATTAGCACTTTGGGCAGCGGGTAATCCTGCTCGGCCAATTCCGCGAGGACGGCTTCGGCGGTGGATGCCTGGCCCTTGGCAGTTTTGCTGAGGATCGGCAGCCCGAGCTTTTCGTACAGGATCACGCCCAATTGCTTCGGCGAGCCGAGGTTGAATTCTTCGCCGGCGATGGCGAATGCCTCACGCTCCAGAGCGACCATTTTTTCGCCCAGTTCAACGCTTTGAATGCCCAGCAGGTTGGCATCGACCAATGCGCCCTGGCGTTCGATTCGCGCGAGTACCGGCACCAGCGGCATTTCGATTTCGCTCAGGACTTTGCTCAGGCTCGGGATGGCATTGAGCTTTTCCTGCAAGGTTTGATGCAGGCGCAGCGTTACGTCGGCGTCTTCGGCGGCGTAAGGCCCGGCCAGTTCCAGCGAGATCTGGTCGAACGTCAGCTGCTTGGCGCCCTTGCCGGCAATGTCCTGGAAGCTGGTAGTGGTGTGGTTCAGGTACTTCAGCGCCAGGCTGTCCATGTCGTGGCGGGTCGCAGTGGAATCCAGCACGTAGGATTCGAGCATGGTGTCGAAGGCAATGCCTTGCACGGTGATGCCGCAGCTCTGGTCACCACCGATGGCGCAGTTGGCCAGGATGTTCATGTCGAACTTGGCGTGCTGGCCGACCTTGAGTTTGTTCGGGTCTTCCAGAATCGGTTTCAGCGCGCGCAGCACGGTGTCGCGATCGAGCTGATCCGGCACGCCCATGTAGGAATGGGTCAGCGGGATGTAGGCCGCTTCGTTGGCCTGTACAGCAAACGACAGGCCGACCAGCTGCGCTTGCTGCGCGTCGATGCCAGTGGTTTCAGTATCGAAGGCGATCAGCTTGGCGTCGTTGAGCTTCTTCAGCCACAGGTCGAAATCGGCCTGGGTGAGAATCGTGGTGTACTTGAGTTCAGTCTCGACAGCGGCTTCTTCAGCCACCGGAGCGGTGACTTCCTGGCCGGAACGCTTGGCGTCGCGCTGGTTGTCGTCGAACCAACTCTTGAATTCCAGCAGGGTGTAGAGATCGGCGAGTTTGTCGTGATCTGGCTGACCCATTTGCAAGTCGTCGAGGCCGATATCCAGCGGTACGTCGATCTTGATGGTCGCCAGTTGATAGGAGAGGAACGCCATCTCCTTGTGCTCTTCGAGCTTGGCCGGCAGTGTCTTGGCGCCGCGAATCGGCAGGGTCGGGACGATGTCGAGCTGTGCGTACAGCTCGGTCAGGCCGCCGTTCACACCGACCAGCAGGCCCGAAGCGGTCTTCGGACCAATGCCCGGAACGCCCGGAATGTTGTCGGAAGAGTCGCCCATCAGTGCCAGATAATCGATGATCTGCTCGGGAGCGACGCCGAATTTCTCCTTCACGCCCTCCACGTCCAGCGCGCTACCGGTCATGGTGTTGACCAAGGTAATGTGGCCATCGACCAGTTGCGCCATGTCCTTGTCGCCGGTGGAGATCACCACCGGGCGGTCAGCCGCCGCGCTGCTGCGGGCCAGTGTGCCGATCACGTCATCGGCCTCGACGCCTTCGACGCACAGCAGCGGGAAGCCCAGCGCGATCACGCTCTGGTGCAGTGGCTCGATCTGCACGCGCATGTCATCTGGCATGCTCGGACGGTTGGCCTTGTATTCGGCGTACATGTCATCGCGAAACGTCCCACCCTTGGCGTCGAACACCACGGCGAACGGACTGTCCGGGTACTGCTTACGCAGACTCTTGAGCATGTTCAACACGCCTTTGACCGCACCGGTCGGCAGGCCTTTGGACGTGGTCAGTGGTGGGAGGGCGTGAAAGGCGCGGTACAGGTAAGAAGAACCGTCCACCAGGACGAGGGGGGCTTGGCTCATGAGCAGGATCAACCTTTTCGGCGGGTCCGGCGCTAGAATAGCGGGACCGTTGACGACAAAGGGACAAGGTTATCATGCGCACACTAAATCGCCTGTTGCTGGCTGGCTTGTTTGCAACCGTTCCCCTGGCTGTCATGGCGGCGGACGATGCGCCGACACCGGAGCCGGAAGTCACGATCCGCACGGAAGGGGACAAGGTCATTCAGGAGTACCGCCAAAACGGTTTCCTGTACGCGATCAAAGTCACGCCGAAGGGTGCACCGCCCTATTTTCTGGTGCGTGCGGACGGTACCGATGCAAACTTCATCCGCTCGGATCAGCCGGATATGCTGATTCCGTCATGGAAAATTTTTGAGTGGAAGTAGTTTCTTAATTTCAATCGGCGCTGGCTCAAGCAGCGGCGCCCGTACTGGCAGTTTAAACATGTCTGTGTTCACCCCGCTGGCTCGGCCCGAGCTGGAAACCTTTCTCGCCCCATACGGGCTCGGCCGCCTGCTTGATTTCCAGGGGATTGCCGCCGGTAGTGAGAACACCAATTTCTTCATCAGCCTGGAGCAGGGCGAATTTGTCCTGACTCTGGTTGAGCGCGGTCCGGTTCAGGAGATGCCGTTCTTCATCGAACTGCTCGACGTGCTGCACGAAGCCGATCTGCCGGTGCCGTACGCGTTGCGAACCACCGACGGCGTTGCCTTGCGCGAACTGGCCGGCAAGCCTGCGCTGTTGCAGCCACGTCTGGCCGGCAAGCACATCAAGGTCGCCAACGCGCAGCATTGCGCTCAAGTCGGCGAGCTGCTGGGCCATCTGCACCTGGCGACCCAGGCCAACATGATCAAGCGCAAAACCGATCGTGGCCTGGACTGGATGCTGGAGGAGGGCACGCAGTTGCTGTCCCACCTGAATGCCGAGCAAAGCAATCTGCTGCAACGGGCGCTGGACGAAATCACTCAGCAGAAAACGAAAATTCTGGCGTTGCCACGGGCCAACATCCACGCCGACCTGTTCCGCGACAACGCGATGTTCGAAGGCACGCACCTGACCGGGCTGATCGACTTCTACAACGCGTGTTCGGGGCCGATGCTCTACGACGTGGCGATTGCCTTGAATGACTGGTGTTCAGGCGATGACGGTCTGATCGACGGACCGCGAGCGCGAGCATTGCTCGGGGCTTATGCGGCGTTGCGGCCGTTCACGGCAGCCGAAGCCGAGCTGTGGCCGACCATGCTGCGCGTGGCGTGTGTGCGGTTTTGGTTGTCACGGTTGATCGCCGCGGAATCTTTCGCCGGGCAGGACGTGTTGATTCACGATCCGATGGAGTTCCAGCAGCGGTTGGCGCAGCGGCAGAAGGTCAGCACGCCGCTGCCGTTCGCCCTCTAAAAGCTTCGCGGGCAAGCCTCGCTCCTACAGGTTGGTGTGATCTGTAGGAGCGAGGCTTGCCCGCGAATGGGGCGCCGCAATTCTGGAATTACAACGACTCCAGACACCCCGCCAAATCATTCCCCAACTTCTCCAGCACCTGCTCATATCCCTGAGCAGTCGCCGGCGTGTACCCGCCCAGCGCATCCAGCTCCGCCAGTTTCACCGGTAGGCCGGCTACCAGCGTTTCCGCTAGGCGCGGACGCAACGGAGGCTCACTGAACACGCAAGTCTTGCCAACTTCCTGCAGGCGTGTGCGCATGGCCGCGACATGTTGAGCACCCGGCTGCACTTCCGCAGCGACGCTGAATACGCCGGTGTGCTTGAGGCCGTAAGCGTCTTCGAAATAGTCGAACGCCTCGTGGAACACGAAGTAAGGTTTGCCGGCGATGCCGGCCAGACGCGCCTTCAGTCGCAGGTCCAACGCATCCAGACGCTCATCGAACGCCTTGAGGTTGCTCTGATAACGCGCCGCATTGGCCGGATCGGCCACACTCAGGTCAGCAGCCATTTTGCTGGCGATTACGCGGGCGTTCACCGGTGACAACCACAAATGCGAGTCCAGGCTGCCTGGGCGATGATCGTGGTCATGCTCGTCGGCTTCTTCGGCGTGGGAATGGCTGTCTTCGGCGAAACGGCGCAGTTTCAGCCCCGGCAAATCCTGGATGGCGACGCTCGGCAGCGTACGACCGTTCAGCACACGAGGCAGGAAACCTTCCATGTCCGGACCGATCCAGTAAACCAGATCCACCGATTGCACCTTCCGTACGTCGGACGGGCGCAAGGCATAGTTATGCGGCGAAGCACCGGGCGGCAGTAGCACTTCCGGAATCGCCACGCCGTCCTGCACCGCAGCGGCAATCAGCTGTAGAGGCTTGATGCTGGTAAGGACTTTGACGTTGGCCTGGACCGAACCAATCAGCAGAAAACTTGCGACAAATGCGACAAAGATAGAAAAAAGTCGGGACACGATGACCACTCGAAGAGGTGAGAACGGGTAACATAATAACGTCTCTCACAAAACTCGTCGCCGCTCATGCCTAAAACACCGATTGCCAGCCGTCCCCACGATCACTCTCATTGCGTGCATAGCGCTCTGTCGGAGGCCGATGCCTTGTGCGCACGTCAAGGCTTGCGCCTGACCGCGTTGCGTCGGCGGGTGCTGGAACTGGTGTGGCAAAGCCACAAACCGCTGGGTGCCTACGACATCCTCGCGGTGCTCAGCGAACAGGATGGCCGTCGCGCCGCGCCGCCAACTGTGTACCGCGCGCTGGATTTCCTGCTGGAAAACGGCCTTGTCCACCGCATCTCCTCGTTGAACGCCTTCATTGGCTGCAATTACCCTGAGCATGCCCACCAGGGCCAGTTCCTCATTTGCCGCGAATGCCACGCCGCCATCGAGCTCGAACAGAAATCCATCAGCGACGCGATCATCAGCAGCGCCAAGGATGTCGGGTTTGTCGTCGAAGGCCAGACCGTTGAAGTCGTCGGTCTCTGCTCGGGTTGCCAGGGGGCTTGATGAGCAACGCGCTGATCCGCCTCGAGCAGGTTGCCGTCACCTTTGCCGGGCAAAACGTGCTGGATAACATCGAGCTGAGCGTCGAGCCGGGGCAGATCGTCACCCTGATCGGCCCGAATGGTGCGGGCAAAACCACGCTGGTGCGCGCCGTGCTCGGTCTGTTGAAGCCGGACAGCGGCAGCGTCTGGCGCAAGCCGAAACTGCGGGTCGGTTACATGCCGCAAAAACTTCACGTCGATCCGACGCTGCCGCTGTCCGTGCTTCGCTTCTTGCGTCTGGTGCCGGGCGTGGACCGGGCCAGGGCCTTGGCAGCACTCAAGGAAGTCGGCGCCGAGCAGGTGATCGACAGTCCGGTGCAAAGCGTTTCCGGTGGCGAAATGCAGCGCGTGCTGCTGGCTCGGGCCTTGTTGCGTGAGCCGGAATTGCTGGTGCTCGACGAACCGGTGCAAGGTGTCGACGTGGCCGGTCAGGCCGAGCTCTACAGCCTGATCACACGCCTGCGCGACCGTCACGGCTGCGGCGTGTTGATGGTCTCCCACGATTTGCACCTGGTCATGAGCACCACCGACCAAGTGGTGTGCCTGAATCGTCATGTTTGCTGCTCCGGGCACCCGGAACAGGTCAGCGGCGATCCGGCGTTCGTCGAGCTGTTCGGGAAGAACGCACAAAGCCTGGCGATTTATCACCATCACCACGACCACGCCCATGACCTGCATGGCTCGGTAGTCAGCGCGGCCCCGGCGGCCCACACCCATGTCCATGGAGATAGCTGCAAGCATGGCTGATTTTCTGCTCTACGCCCTGCTTGCAGGTCTGGCTTTGGCACTGGTCGCAGGACCGCTGGGTTCGTTTGTGGTCTGGCGGCGCATGGCCTATTTCGGCGACACCCTGTCCCACGCGGCCTTGCTCGGCGTGGCGTTGGGCTTTTTGCTGGATGTCAGCCCGACCGTGGCAGTCACCGTCGGCTGTTTGCTGTTGGCGGTGCTGCTGGTGACGTTGCAACAGCGTCAGCCGCTGGCGTCCGACACGCTCTTGGGAATTCTCGCACCGAGCACGCTCTCTCTGGGCCTGGTCGTACTAAGCTTCATGCACGAAGTGCGGATCGACCTGATGGCTTATCTGTTCGGCGACTTGCTGGCGATCAGCCCGACCGATCTGGCCTGGATTCTCGGCGGCAGCGCGGCCGTTCTAGCCTTGCTGGTGACATTGTGGCGGCCATTGCTGGCAATCACGGTGCACGAAGAATTGGCCAGAGTGGAAGGTTTGCCGGTGCCGGCGCTGCGCCTGACCCTGATGTTGCTGATCGCTGTGGTGATCGCTGTGGCGATGAAAATCGTCGGTGTGTTGCTGATTACTTCGTTGTTGATCATCCCGGCGGCTGCGGCACAACGTCACGCCCGCTCGCCGGAGCAGATGGCACTGGGCGCGAGCCTGCTGGGCATGCTCGCGGTCTGTGGCGGGTTGGCGCTGTCGTGGTTCAAGGACACACCGGCGGGCCCATCGATTGTTGTGACGGCCGCCGCACTGTTTCTGCTGAGTTTTGTCCTGCCCCGTCGAGGGGTGTAGACTTGCTCGTTTTTTGCGCAAATAGAGAGTCGCAGGAATGAAGCTGTTAGCCTCCCGTTATCTGCTCCTTGTCGCATTTTCGCTGCTACTGGGCGCTTGCCAAAGCACGCCATCGGCCACCACTGAGGCGGCCGATGCTCGCGCCACGGCGATCGCGCAGCTGGAACAAAACCTGGCCAGCAGCGAGCTGGCCACCGCCGAAGATCAACTGGCGACCTTGCAGGCCCAGTCGCCCGACGACCCATCCCTTGTGCAATATCAGCGGCAATTGGCCGAAGCCTATCTGCGCCGCAGCCAGATCGTGCTGCAAAAGGGCGATGTTAATGCGGCCGCCACGGCGCTGGCTCGAGCTCGGGCGTTGATGCCCAAGGCTCCGGCGCTGACCGGTGGGGTCAACAACGCCATCGTTAATGCGCGTAAAGCCGAGCTGGATAGAGCGGAAGCGGCGCTGTTGGCTGCTGAGGCTAAACCGCAGGCGAAAGTGATCGATCCGACTGCTGAAAGCACCACAGTTGCTTTAAACCTCACCGATATGACTAAGCTTCGCCGCCAACTGGATGCGATTGCCGCCGATGTGGTGAATTATCAGTGCGACGTGAGCATTCAGGCGCCGCGCACCCAGGATTATCCTTGGTTGGCCACGTTACTGACCAAGCGGGTGAAGAAGCTGGATTCGAATTTTGAGTTGAATCTGGAAAGACAGATCCTGCGAAACGTTCCGGCGCAGATGGTCTTGAGCCCGCGTAAACCCTAAAAGCTTCGCGGGCAAGCCTCGCTCCTACAGGGTCGCGTCGTTCATCACACAAGCGAACGACTCGATACTTGTAGGAGCGAGCGGTGCGGCGGTCCGACTTGCCCGCGAAGGCGTCCTCTCTAAATACTCAAATCCTTAAGCCGGAATCGCCTTGGCCTTCGGCTCCCGATCCCAAACCCGATGCTGCCCGATCGCCGCAAAAAAAGGTTTGATCAACTTGGCATCCGCTCCCACGATCAACCCCGCATCCACCTCAAGCTTCAACACATCCAGCAACTGCTTCGCCTCGCCATGCAACGCAATCGCCTTCAAGTGCTTGTACGCCTCCAACAGGTAATGCAGCGCTACGCCATCACCGCTCAACGCCTTGATCGACGCCGCGCCACCGGGCACGAACACTGCGTCGAACGCCACTGACGGCAACCCTTCCATGGACGCATCTACCGGTAGTGTTTTGCCATCGGCGGTAGTCACAGGTGCGGAGGTCGGGCCGAGCAACTTGGCGTGTGCCCCTTCGGCTTTCAACGCCTTCTTCATCGCATCAATCGCAGCACCATCGACACCGTTGGCCGCAAGAATCGCCACTTTGCGGGTTTTGATATCCGCCGGCAGCAGGTTGGCCTGGCTCAAGGCCGGTGAGCGGTCCGGCGAGGTTTTACGCACTTCGACGGTGCCAGCCTTTGGCGCCGGCAAGCCGAGGTTCTGTGCCACGCGCTTGGCCAGTTCCAGATCGATATTGGCCAGGATCTCATTCACCTGACGCGCCCGGATGAACTCACGCTCGACCTTGCCCAGCTCAAAGCTGTAAGCCGAGATGATGTGTTCCTGCTCGTGCTTGCTCATGCTGTGGAAAAACAGGCGTGCCTGGGAGAAATGGTCGCTGAACGACTCGCTGCGTTGGCGAATCTTGTTGGCGTCAATGCGCTCAGGGTAGCTCTCGAACCCACCGTCCTGCGCGGCGGGCGGCGTTTCTTTTGGCCAGCCGCCATCGATGGAGTTCGGTTCGTAGGCCGCGCGCCCCTTGTCGATGGTGGTGCGATGCAACGCATCCCGTTGGCCGTTATGGAACGGCGCCACCGGACGGTTGATCGGAATCTCGTGAAAGTTCGGCCCGCCGAGTCGGCTGATTTGCGTATCGGTGTAGGAAAACAGTCGACCTTGCAGCAAAGGATCGTTGGAGAAGTCGATTCCCGGCACGATATGGCCTGGGCAGAACGCAACCTGCTCGGTTTCCGCAAAGAAGTTGTCGGGGTTACGGTTGAGGGTCATTTTGCCCAACGGAGTAATCGGCACCAGTTCTTCCGGGATCAGCTTGGTCGGGTCGAGGATATCGAAGTCGAATTTATGTTCGTTTTCTTCCTCGATGACCTGCACGCCCAGTTCCCATTCCGGGTAGTCGCCCATCTCGATCGACTCCCAGAGATCACGACGGTGATAGTCGGTGTCTTTACCGGCGAGCTTCTGCGCTTCATCCCACACCAGCGAGCAAGTACCGGCGGTAGGGCGCCAGTGGAATTTGACGAAGCGTGATTTCCCTTCGGCATTGATCAACCGGAACGTATGCACACCAAAGCCTTGCATGCTGCGCAGGCTTTTAGGGATCGCCCGGTCGGACATGGCCCAGATCACCATGTGCGCTGATTCCGGCACCAGTGAAACGAAGTCCCAGAACGTATCGTGGGCCGAGCCACCGGTAGGAATCTCGTTATGCGGCTCGGGCTTCACGGCGTGCACGAAGTCGGGAAACTTGATCGCATCCTGAATGAAAAACACCGGCATGTTGTTGCCCACCAGGTCGAAGTTGCCTTCGTCGGTGAAGAACTTTACGGCGAAACCGCGTACGTCCCGCACGGTATCGCCCGACCCGCGAGGTCCTTGCACCGTGGAAAAGCGCACGAACACCGGGGTTTTCTTGCCCGGATCCTGTAGGAATCCGGCCTTGGTCAGGACCGAATGATTTTCATAGGTCTGGAAGTAGCCATGGGCGCCCGTGCCGCGGGCGTGAACGATGCGCTCTGGAATGCGTTCATGGTCAAAGTGCGTGATCTTTTCACGCATGATGAAGTCTTCCAGCAGCGACGGTCCGCGGGCGCCGACCTTCAAGGTGTTCTGGTTGTCCGACACCTTCACGCCCTGATTGGTGCGCAGGGCCTGTTCGGTGGCATCGGAGCGGAATTTTTCCAGGCTATCGAGCTTGGCATTGGTGTTGCCGCGGTCCAGGGAATCGGTCCCGGCCATTGCGCTTTTGGGGGCTGCAGGCTTTTTAGTACTCATCAGTCGTAAACTCCTCGTTGCGATCCCGTAGCCAGGACTCATATGCATTCCCCAGGCACGGCACCGGGGGGCGTTTTCGAGTTGCCTTATTAGTGACTGATGAGCTTTTTAGCCGTTCCTTTTTTCTAACCTTTGATCGCGTTATTGCCAAATGGAAGGTTGAATGCGGAATAAATGCTAATAACCTCTATACGGACAGGCTAAAATGCGCGCCCGGCTAACCGCTGACCCTATTCCAACGCGCCCCACAAGGTTCGCTACGTGATCGAGTTTCAAAACGTCCACAAAACCTACCGCGTCGCCGGTAAGGATATCCCCGCCCTGCACCCGACCAGTCTGACGATTGAGAACGGTCAGGTCTTCGGCCTGATCGGTCATTCCGGTGCGGGAAAAAGTACCCTGCTGCGTCTGATCAATCGCCTGGAAGAGTCCAGTGGCGGCAAGATCTTCGTCGACGGCGAAGAAGTCACGGCGCTCGACGCCAACAGCCTGCGACGCTTCCGCCAGCAGGTCGGGATGATTTTCCAGCACTTCAACCTGCTGGCGTCCAAGACCGTGGCCGACAACGTCGCGCTGCCACTGACCCTGGCCGGTGAACTGTCGCGCAGCGAGATCGACCAGCGTGTCGCCGAGTTGCTGGCGCGGGTGGGCTTGTCCGACCACGCCAAGAAGTATCCGGCGCAGCTGTCCGGCGGCCAGAAGCAGCGTGTCGGCATTGCCCGCGCCCTGGCGACCAAGCCAAAAATCCTGTTGTGCGACGAAGCCACCAGCGCCCTGGACCCGCAGACCACTGCGTCGGTCCTGCAATTGCTGGCCGAGATCAATCGCGAGCTGAAACTGACCATCGTCCTGATCACCCACGAGATGGACGTGATCCGCCGGGTCTGCGACCAGGTGGCGGTAATGGATGCCGGTGTGATCGTCGAGCAAGGTTCGGTCGCCGAGGTGTTCCTGCATCCCAAGCACCCGACCACCAAACGTTTCGTGCAAGAAGACGAACAGATCGATGAAAGCGAACAGCGTGACGACTTCTCTCACGTGCCGGGCCGTATTGTGCGTCTGACCTTCCAGGGCGAAGCGACCTACGCGCCGTTGCTGGGTACCGTCGCTCGTGAAACGGGTGTGGACTACAGCATCCTGGCCGGTCGTATCGACCGCATCAAAGACATCCCCTATGGGCAGTTGACCCTGGCCGTCACCGGTGGCGACATGGAGGCGGCGTTCGCCCACTTCACCGCGGCTGATGTCCACATGGAGGTCCTGCGCTGATGGAAGTCCTGACAAGTTTCTTCGTCAACATCGACTGGTTCGAAATCTGGCTGGCCACCGGCGACACCCTGCTGATGCTCTTCGGTTCGTTGTTGTTCACCGTTTTGCTCGGCCTGCCGTTGGGCGTGCTGTTGTTCCTGTGCAGCCCGCGTCAGTTGCTGGAAGCCAGAGGCGTCTACGCGATGCTGTCGCTGATGGTGAACATCCTGCGTTCACTGCCGTTCATTATTCTGCTGATCGTGATGATCCCGTTCACCGTGTTGATCACCGGCACGTCCCTCGGGGTTGCCGGTGCCATTCCACCGCTGGTGATTGGCGCTACGCCGTTCTTCGCGCGACTGGTGGAAACTGCCCTGCGTGAAGTGGATCGCGGCATCATCGAGGCCACCCAGGCCATGGGCGCCACGACACGGCAGATCATCACCAATGCCTTGCTGCCGGAAGCCCGCCCGGGCATCTTCGCGGCGATTACGGTGACAGCGATTACACTGGTGTCCTACACGGCAATGGCCGGTGTGGTCGGCGCGGGTGGTCTGGGTGACCTGGCGATCCGTTTCGGTTACCAGCGTTTCCAGCCTGATGTGATGGTCGTGACCGTGATGTTGCTGCTGGTGCTGGTGCAAGTGCTGCAAACCGTTGGCGACAAGCTGGTTGTCCATTTCTCACGTAAATAAGACTGAGCCGGCCATTCGCTGGCAGGCGCCGAAGACAGGCGCCTCACATGGAGTTAGCTGAATGAAAAAACTACTCGTCGCGTTCGTAGCCGTTGCAGCGTTTTCCGCTCACGCGGATACCCTGACCGTCGCAGCCACCCCGGTTCCGCACGCCGAAATCCTCGAATTCGTTAAACCTGCCCTGGCCAAAGAAGGCGTGGACCTGAAGGTCAAAGTCTTCACCGACTACATTCAGCCGAACGTGCAAGTGGCCGAAAAACGTCTGGACGCCAACTTCTTCCAGCACCAGCCGTACCTCGATGAATTCAACAAGGCCAAGAGCACTAATCTGGTTGCCGTTGCCGGCGTGCATCTGGAACCGCTGGGCGCTTACTCCAGCAAGTACAAAGCGCTGACCGAGCTGCCAGGCGGCGCCAACGTGGTGATCCCGAACGACGCCACCAACGGCGGCCGTGCGCTGTTGCTGCTGGCCAAGGCTGGCCTGATCAAGTTGAAGGATTCGAACAACATCCTGACGACCGTGAAGGACATCACCGAGAACTCCAAGGACCTGAAGTTCCGTGAACTGGAAGCCGCGACCATCCCGCGCGTGCTGACCCAGGTCGACCTGGCGCTGATCAACACCAACTACGCGCTGGAAGCCAAACTCGACCCGTCCAAGGACGCGCTGGTCATCGAAGGCAACGACTCGCCTTACGTGAACATCCTCGTTGCCCGTCCGGACGACAAGGATAGCGAAGACATGAAGAAACTGGTTGCTGCGCTGCACAGCCCGGAAGTGAAAGCCTTCATCCTCGAGAAGTACAAAGGCGCGGTACTGCCGGCGTTCTGATCTGCCGCTTGAACGAAAAATGGGGCGCATCGAATGCGCCCCCTTTTTTTGTGCCTTGAAACACCGACCCTGTAGGAGCCAGGCTTGCCGGCGAAGGCGTCCATGAAATCGCCTTCGCCGGCAAGCCTGGCTCCTACGGGAAAGCGGGGTGCCTATTTGCGTTTGAGCATCACCGGCAACTGCGCCACCAGTTTCTGGTTGTTCAACGGTGCGCGAATGAACCCACGCTGTGTCCCGTCCGGTCCGATTACCGCCAGGTTGCCGCTGTGATCGACGGTGTAGTTCGGCTTGCTGGTGTCCGCCGGAATGAACGGAATGCTCACCGCGTTGGCCAGTTTCTGGATGTCTTCAACCGACGCCGCCGTCAGCCCCTGGAACTGCGGATCGAAGTAACCCAGGTACTGCTTGAGCTGCTTGGGCGTGTCGCGATTCGGGTCGACGCTGACCAGGATGATCTGCAACTTGTCCACAGCCTCTGGCGGCAGTTCGCTTTTGATCTGGCGCAGCTGGGCGAGGGTGGTCGGGCAGATGTCCGGGCAGAAGGTGTAGCCGAAGAACAGCAATGACCATTTGTCTTTCAGCGCGTTGACCGCCACAGGCTTGCCGTCCTGATCGGTCATCGTCACGTTCGGCAAGTTGCGGCTTTGCGGCAGCAAAATGATCCCGGCGTCGATCAGCGCCGTCGGATCGCCCTGGCCTTTGCCGGACAGCACTTTATTGATGGTCAGGCCCAGAACCAGCGCGATCAGGGCGACGAGGATAAAGACGGTTTTCTGAGTTCGAGTCATAGGTTCAACAGTAAGTAGTGGTCTACGAGCAGCGCGATAAACAGCAGGAACAAGTAGTAGATAGAGTACTTGAAGGTGTTGATCGCCGCGTGCGGCCGAGTGCCACGGTACAGCACCACGGCCCATTGCAGAAACCTCGCGCCCAGTCCCAGCGCGCAAATCAGGTAGAGGATGCCGCTCATGTGGATCACGTAAGGCATCAGGCTCACAGCCAACAGCGCGAAGGTATACAGCAGGATGTGAACCTTGGTGTAGTGCTCGCCATGGGTCACCGGCAACATCGGAATGTCGGCCTTGGCGTATTCCTCTTTGCGGTGAATGGCCAGGGCCCAGAAGTGCGGCGGGGTCCAGGCGAAGATGATCAGCACCAGCAACAGTGGTTCGGCGCTGACGTGGCCGGTGGCGGCGGTCCAGCCGAGCAGCGGCGGCGCAGCGCCAGCCAGGCCACCGATGACGATGTTTTGCGGCGTCGCGCGTTTCAGGAAACCGGTGTAGACCACCGCATAGCCGAGCAGCGAGGCCAGGGTCAGCCACGCCGTCAGCGGATTGGTGAAGGCCAGCAGTATGGCTTGCCCAAGCACCGCCAATACCAGGGCAAATGTCAGTGCCGCCGTCGGCGAGACTCGACCTTCTGCCAAGGGACGTTTGTGAGTTCTGGCCATGACCGCATCGATACGCCGGTCCACCACATGGTTCACCGCCGCCGCACCGCCCGCACACAAGGCAATTCCCAGATTGCCGAACACCAGCACCGTCCACGGCACCCCGGCGCGGGTCGCGAGAAACATCCCCACCAGCGAGGTGATGAGCATCAGCACCACCACTTTCGGCTTGGTCAGCTCCAGGTAGTCACGCCAGATCGCCTGGCTGTGACGTTCGCCGATCAGAGTCGCCATGGCATCTCTCCTTTTATTGTTATGGGCCCGGCTGAATGTAGACGCGGGCTGAACCGCCAGCGTGCAGGGTGTTGCTGTTTGACCCGAACCAGGCTGGTCCGCGCGTGATAATTGACCAGCACCATTGTCAGTAGCAGCGCTGCGCCGCCGGCGTTGTGCGCGACGGCGACTGGCAGCGGCAGGTGAAAGAGAACGTTGCTGATGCCCAGCGTGATCTGCGTCGCGAGGGCAATCAGCACCAACCCTGCCAGGCGCGTCATGCCGACCATTTTCAGTTGCCAGGCCAGACCCAGCAGCACGAGCGTCACCAGCAATGCCCCGATACGGTGAGTCAGATGAATGGCCGTGCGGGCATCGCTGTCCAGTTGCCCGCCGAGGTAATTGGGGCCGATGTGTTGCGTCAGGTGAAAACCGTTGGCGAAATCAGCCGGTGGCAGCCATTCCCCGTGGCAGGTCGGGAAGTCAATGCAGGCCACCGCCGCGTAGTTGGAACTGACCCAGCCACCGAGGGCGACTTGCAGGATCACCAGCAGCAATCCGGCCGTCGCCCAGTGCTGCAAGCGCCGTGGCACGGTCAGCGCCGGCAGTACGCCGGACAGGCGCAAGGTCAGCAAAAACAGCAGGCTCAAGGTCGCAAAACCGCCGAGTAAATGACCGGTCACGACTTGCGGCCAGAGCTTGAGCGTTACCGTCCACATGCCGAACGCCGCTTGGGCGATCACCACCGCCAGCAGAAACAACGGCAACTTCACCGGTTGGCCCGGATGACGACGATGCACCCAGGCGCGACCGGCCAGCACCGAAATCAACAACCCCAGCGTGCCGGCAAAGTAGCGGTGGACCATTTCGTTCCAGCCTTTGTGGGTTTCGACGGGCGCATCGGGAAAGTGCAATTCGGCATGGGCCAACTGGGCTTCACTTTTCGGCACGCTGATAAAACCGTAGCACCCCGGCCAGTCCGGGCAACCGAGGCCGGCATGGGTCAGGCGGGTGTAGGCGCCGAGCAACACCACAATCAGTGCCAGCAAGGTGGCAAACAGCGCGAGGCGAAATCCAGGTTTGGCCATGACGATGCCCTTATCCGATGTTCGACAGTTTCAGCAGGTGACGCAGGTCGTTGAGCAGGTCCTTACCCTTGACGGTCGGGTCGTAGCGCAGCACCAGATTGCCGTGGGGGTCGATGATCCACAGTTGCGGCGCGGTCTTGTCCCCCGATGTTTTGGTGAAGGGGGTCAGGTCCATGGGATAGCGCTGCAATTGCGGGTATTCGCGGGTCAGCTTGGCGTCGTAATCGGCCGTCAGCGGTTGGGCCGCGGCCAGGGCGTGACTGGCACGCCCGGCATCGCGGCCGAGACCGATCTGGATCTGCCGCGCCAGATAAACCAGCTGCTGGCAGTCCACCGAACATTCCTTGGGCGCCGTGACCAGCAATTGCCAACGCTCCTCTTGCGCCTGCACGCCAAGGTCCGCACGGGTCTGGCCGTTGCCGATCAGTTCTCCGTGATAACTGCGGCCCTCCGGCACCCAGAACTGCAATTTGTACATGCCGGTGGCGAGGATCATCGGACCGATCACCCCAAGCAGGATCAGCATTAACTGCAAGCGGCCTTTGCGCCGACTTGCCGGCGTTTTCGCCTCAGACATGCTGGGTGGATTCATGGCCGCTCCCATGGTGTTTCTCCTTTGCGTTGTGCCAGCCGAGATAGAGATAAAGGCCGAACAGGGCGATCGACATGGCGAACCACTGCACGGCATAAGCGATGTGTTTTTCCGGCCCCATGGCCACCACCGGCCAATCGGCCTGGTAGGACGCGGGGCCGGTTTCTGCGCGTAATTCGTAGGCGAAACCTTCGCGATCGAGGGACTTCCATAGCTTGGCCGGTTCGACGGCAGTGATCAGTTGTGGCCAGCTGGTGGAGCTGGGGTCGGCGTGCAATTGGAAGGTGGCGCCGGGGGAGACGTAGACCCAGGCATCGAGACTCAACGCCTCTTTGGGTGTAGTGAATTGCGGCGGGTTGCGCCGATCCGGCCACGGCAGCCAGCCGCGATTGACCAGCAGCCAGAGCCCGGTCGCCTGATCCTGAAACGGTTGCAGCAGCTCGACGCCGACTTTGCCGTCACGCTGACGGTTATCCAGCAACAGGCTGTGCGCGGCATCGAACTGGCCGTGCAGTCGGACCCGGCGAAAGGCCGGATCCTCGGTGTGTGGCAGCTCGGTGCTGGCCATCGGCTCCGCCGCCCGGCGCTCGGTGTAGCTTTGCAACAGCGCACTTTTCTCCGCACCCCGGCTCAATTGCCAGAACCCGAGTGACACCAGCATGGGCAGCAACAACGCGACCACCAGGGTCGGCACGATGCCCGGCCGAAAGCGCTTCATGGCGTCGCCAGAAAGTCAGTAATCGCGATAGCTATACTCAAGTGCATCGCCTTTCCCCCGGAGTCTCACCATGCTCAAAGCAGCCATCGTCCTGATGCTGATTGCCACGGTTGTCAGCCTGTTCAGCGGCCTGTTTTTTCTGGTCAAGGACGACAGCAGCTCGAACCGCCTCGTCATTGCCTTGAGTGTTCGTGTTGCGCTGGCCGCCATCACCGTCGGCTTGATCGCCTGGGGTTTTTTCAGCGGCCAGCTGGTTTCTACTGCGCCTTGGTAAAGCCTCAGAGTACGTAGACGAAAACGAACAACCCGATCCACACCACGTCCACGAAGTGCCAATACCAACTCGCCGCTTCAAACCCGAACTGGTGCTCGTTATCGAAGTGCCCGCGCATGATCCGCATCAGCATCACAAACAGAATGATGGTGCCGATGGTGACGTGGGCGCCGTGGAATCCGGTGAGCATGAAGAACGTTGCGCCGTAAATGCCGGAACCCAGGGTCAGGCCCAGTTCTTGATAGGCGTGGATGTATTCTTCGGCCTGGAAACCAAGAAATGCGCAACCGAGCAATACGGTCAGCGCCAGCCAGATTTTCAGCGCGCCGCGATGGCCCTTTTTCAAAGCGTGGTGAGCGATGGTCACGGTGACGCTGGAACTGACCAGCAGCACGGTATTGAGCAGCGGCAGGCCCCACGGGCTGATAACGTCCTTGGGCGCCGGAAAGAGTTTCGGGTCCGGGTTATTCAGCAGCGGCCAGGCGAACTGGAAGTTCGGCCAGAGCATGTGCGCCAGGCCTTTCGCGCCTTCACCGCCGAGCGCCGGACCGGACACGTGCCGCACATAAAACAGGGCGCCGAAGAACGCGATAAAAAACATCACCTCCGAGAAGATGAACCAGCTCATGCCCCAGCGAAACGAGCGATCCATCTGCGCGCTGTACAACCCTTGGCGACTTTCCTTGATCACCGTTCCGAACCAGCCGAACAGCATGTACGCCAGCAGCAGGCTGCCGACGAAAAAGATCAGCGGGCCGTGGGATTCCGGCCGCGCAGCCTTCAGGTCGTTGAACCAGGTGGCCAGGCCCAACACCGTGACGAACATACCGACGGTGGCGATGATCGGCCATTTGCTTTGGGCCGGTACGTAATAGTGTTCATGAGTTGCCATTTATTGTTCTCCTTATCGGGCACGCTCAGCCGCCAGTGTTTACAGCCACCGGTGGATGTCGGGCGGTGATATCGAACAGCGTGTAGGACAGCGTCAGGTGCTTCACTTCCTTGGGCATGTCGCGGTCAACGATGAAACGTACCGGCATCTCGATCCGTTGACCGGGCTGCAGCACTTGCTGGGTAAAGCAGAAACATTCCGTCTTGTGGAAATACGCCGCTGCATTGCTCGGCGCGATGCTCGGCACCGCTTGAGCGCTCATCGGGCGATCGGTCGGGTTATGCGCGATGAAAATCATCTCGCTCACGGCTCCCGGGTTGGCCGTCAGTTCGTCACTTTTGGGATAGAAATCCCAGGACATGCCGGCGGCATTGGTCGTCAGAAACTGCACGCGAACCTGCCGCGAAGTGTCGACCGTTTGTTCGCCATCGTACTGCCCGCCGGTCTTGCCATTGATGCCGAACGCCTTGCACATCACGTCGTAGATCGGCACCAGGGCAAACCCGAAGACAAACATCGCCACCACCACCAGCAGCAGTCGGGTGACCAGCTTCTTCATCGAAATCGAGTCAGCCATCGCACGAACCCTCCACCCCGAATCCTGACAAGGAAGAACACTGCCCTGTGGCGAGGGGATTTATCCCCGTTCGGCTGCGCAGCAGTCGTAAATCCATCCAACACGGTGTGCCTGATACACCAGGGTTGCAGGTTTTGGGGCCGCTTCGCAGCCCAACGGGGATAAATCCCCTCGCCACAGGGATCGCGCCAGCCGAGAGGTGTTTCATTTCACTTCCGGCGGTGTGGTGAAGGTGTGATACGGCGCTGGTGACGGAATGCTCCATTCAAGGCCTTCCGCTCCATCCCACGGTTTGGCCGGTGCTGGCGCGCCGCCGCGGATGGTCTTGATCACGATGAACAGGAAGAAGATCTGCGTGGCGCCGAACATGAATGCGCCAATCGACGACACCATGTTGAAGTCGGCGAATTGCAGGTTGTAGTCCGGAATCCGCCGCGGCATGCCCGCCAGCCCCACGAAGTGCATCGGGAAGAACGCCATGTTCATGCCGATGAACGAGAGCCAGAAGTGCAGCTTGCCGAGGGTTTCGTCGTACATGTGGCCGGTCCATTTCGGCAGCCAGTAATAGGCCGAAGCGAAGATCCCGAAGATCGCCCCCGGCACCAGCACGTAGTGGAAATGCGCGACCACGAAATACGTGTCCTGGTACTGGAAGTCCGCCGGGGCGATGGCCAGCATCAGCCCGGAGAAGCCACCGATGGAGAACAGAATCACAAACGCCACCGCGAACAGCATCGGCGTCTCGAAAGTCAGCGAGCCCTGCCACATGGTGCTGGCCCAGTTGAACACCTTGACCCCGGTCGGTACCGCGATCAGCAGCGTGGCGTACATGAAGAACAACTCGCCCACCAGCGGGATGCCGACCACGAACATGTGGTGCGCCCAGACGATGAACGACAGGAACGCAATGCTCGCCGTCGCATAGACCATCGAGGTGTAGCCGAACAGCGGCTTGCGCGAGAAGGTCGGGATGATCGAGCTGACGGCACCGAAGGCCGGCAGGATCATGATGTACACCTCGGGGTGACCGAAGAACCAGAACACGTGCTGGAACAGCACCGGATCACCACCACCCGCGGCACTGAAGAAACTGGTGCCAAAGTGGATGTCCATCAGCATCATCGTCACGCAACCGGCCAGCACCGGCATCACCGCGATCAGCAGGAATGCGGTGATCAGCCAGGTCCAGACGAACAGCGGCATTTTCATCAACGTCATGCCGGGTGCGCGCAGGTTGAGGATGGTGGCGATCACGTTGATCGCGCCCATGATCGAACTGATCCCCATCAAGTGGATGGCGAAGATGAAGAACGTCACGCTTTCCGGTGCGTAGGTCGTCGACAGCGGAGCGTAGAACGTCCAGCCGAAGTTCGGACCGCCGCCGGGGGTGAACAGGGTCGACACCAGCAGAATGAACGCCGCCGGTAACAGCCAGAAGCTGAAGTTGTTCATCCGCGGCAGGGCCATGTCCGGCGCGCCGATCATCAGCGGGATCATCCAGTTGGCGAGGCCGACGAACGCCGGCATCACCGCACCGAAGACCATCACCAGACCGTGCATGGTGGTCATCTGGTTGAAGAATTCCGGCTGGACGATCTGCAACCCAGGCTGGAACAGCTCGGCGCGAATCACCATCGCGAACGAACCGCCCAACAGGAACATGGAGAACGCAAACCACAGGTACAGCGTGCCGATGTCTTTGTGGTTGGTGGTCAGCACCCAGCGCATCAGGCCTTTGGCGGGGCCGTGGGCGTGGGTGGTGCCGGTATGAACATGGTCATCGACGACAGCAGTCATGTCCTGTCTCCTGCAAACAGATGGGCTGGGCAGGCCAGGGCGCGTAGCCCCGACCGGTTCCTTACGTGCGCAATAGACCGGGTCATTTGCTTTCCGCCTGTTTCAGCTCCAGCACTTCTTTAGGAGTGACCATGTCGCCTTTGTTGTTGCCCCAGGCGTTACGTTCGTAGGTCACGACCGCCGCGATATCGACTTCCGAGAGCTGCTTGCCGAACGCCGCCATTGAGGTGCCGGGCTTGCCGTGGAAGACAATGTTCAAGTGATCCTTGATCGGTCCGGTGGCGATTTTCGAGCCTTTGAGTGCCGGGAACATCGGCGGCAGGCCCTGACCTTCGGCCTGGTGACAGGCGACGCAGCTGGTGTGATAGACCTTGTCGCCGCGCTCTTTGAGCTCGTCGAGGGTCCATTCCTTGCTGGTCAGCTCTTTAAGTTGCAGGGCTTCGGCCTTGCGCTCGCCCAGCCATTTTTCGTAATCGGCCTTTTCCTTGACCTCGACCACGATTGGCATGAAGCCGTGATCCTTGCCGCACAATTCGGCGCATTGCCCGCGGTAGATGCCGGGCTTGTCGACGCGGGTCCAGGCTTCGTTGACGAACCCCGGAATCGCATCACGCTTGACCGCAAAGGCCGGCACCCACCAGGAGTGGATGACGTCGGCGGAAGTCACGAGGAAGCGCACCTTGGCACCAATCGGCAGCACCAGCGGCTTGTCGACCTCGAGCAAGTAATGCTCGCCCTTGGTTTCCTTGTTGTGGATCTGGTCGGCGGGGGTCGTCAGGTTGCTGAAGAACTCGACGTCCTGGCCCAGGTATTTGTAATGCCACTTCCACTGATAACCGGTGACCTGGATATCGATATCCGGCTCACTGGCGTCGTACATCTTGATCAGGGTTGCCGTCGCAGGAACCGCCATGGCCACCAGGATCAGGAAGGGCACGATGGTCCAGAGGATTTCAACGGTGGTGCTTTCATGAAATTTTGCGGCCACCTGCCCTGTGGAGCGGCGGTGGACCATCATCGACCAGAACATGGCGCCGAAGACGATGATGCCGATCACTACACAGATCCAGAAAATGGTCATGTGCAGGTCAAATACTGCGTGACTGATTTCAGTCGCTCCCGGCGCCATATTCACAGCCCATTCGGCGTGTGCCGGACTGAAAATCGACCACAACAGGAGGCCCATCCAGACGTGTGGATGTCGCATCATTGCGGGTTCCCCTTATCGTTCTTGTTATCCCGCCGGCTTTCACCTGCGGCAAGGGAGCGGCTTTTTCAGACTACGAACTTGAATCGCCGAGCCTTGCTGCGTGTGCAGTCGGGCGTCATCAGCTAACTCCATTCCCACCCGAGTATAGACAGCGACTGCTACCTCGCAACGTGATGGCGTAAATGATCTGAAACAGCTGGGACTTGTGTTCAAGGTCAAGAATGGAGAAGGATGCAGACGAGTGGCGGCAAATCGATATAACGGAGGCGTCTCAAGGATGAAACAATTATGACAAATGCGTCTTAGCATTTTTCATAAGCAAGCTAAGTTATGTCTTCCCTATTTCATTGCCTTTGTTTCCTGGAGTTTTCATGAACACCGCCGCATTGCGCGAGCAGATCCAAAAAGCCCAACAACACGAGGCCGAGACCGGCCTGCTGACTCGTCAGCTGGAAACTCAATTGCCACACCTTCACTCCGCCATCCAATTGCCGGATGTCGACGCCAACGGCGTGATGACGCGTTTTGTGGCCGCGTATATAGAGCAAGTGCCAGACCTGCTGGACGCAGCCAATGAAGTCGCCAGGGAAGCGGGCATCGAATCACAGATCAAACCGGTGCTGAAAATCGCCGAGCAGTTCTTCCTCCAGCCTCCGGCAATCATGACCGGTCATGTCGGTCTGGACAGCCTGCTCGACGAAGCCTATCTGGCGCATCGGTTGGTTGAAGAGGTGAATGACCTGTACATCAAGCATTTTGGCCAGCCATTGATCCCCTTGGACATGACTGTCGCCAACCTGATTGCCCATCAACTGATCGGCGAGGAATTCGCCAATCAACTGGATGAGGCGGTGCATCACGCCGTGGACGAGATGCTTAATGAAGACAGTTTCGCGCTGGAGTCTGTTGAGGCTTACCGCGAAAAACTCAACAGCCCGGACACCGGCGCCGCGTGGAAACGCTGGCCGTGCCTGTCGCGACAGTTGGGCGTGGGCCTGGAGCTGGATCAACCAGCCGCTTGATCTCTAGTCCGACACAATCCCTGTGGGAGCGGGCTTGCTCGCGAATGCGGTCAATCATTCAACATTAATGTCGACTGACACACCGCCTTCGCGAGCAAGCCCGCTCCCACATTGTTACCTACGCGGCTGAACCGACTCCGGTGGTCGTACGTAATCGGCCTTCCAACCTGCGCTTCAACCCCCGCGCTTCAATCAACAGCTTCGAACCCTTCGCCGCATTGGCCCGACCCCATTCCTCCAGCAACTCCAGACACGAGTGATCGATGTAGCTCAGGTTGTTGAGCGGCACATGCACCGTCGCGCCCGGTGGAATAGTCCCCAGCACTTGAGTCAGCGCCGGGACTTTGAGGAACGTAGCTGCACCCATCAATCGCAGTTCCATTTCACCGTCCTTGGGCAGGTCGATCAGGCTGATTTTCAGCCGTGAAGCCTTCCAGGCCAGTTTGGCCAAGGTCAGCCCGAAGCCGATCAGCACGCCGGTCAGCAGGTCGGTGAAGATGATTGCCAGAGCAGTCGCCGCGTAAGTGAACATCGGCATCCGGCCATAACGGCCCAGGCCGCGAAAGGCCTTGAGGTCGACCAGTTTGAAACCGGTGTACACCAGAACACCCGCCAGGCTCGCCACAGGAATGCTTTGCAGCACGCTGGACAGCAGCAATACGAAAGCCAGCAACCACAGGCCGTGGAAGATCGCCGACATTCGTGTGGTGGCGCCGGCCTGGACGTTGGCCGAACTGCGCACGATCACGCCGGTCATGGGCAGCGCACCGAGCAGACCGCAAAGCATGTTGCCGACGCCCTGTGCTGACAATTCCCGATCAAAGTCGGAACGCTGGCCACTGTGCATGCGGTCCACCGCTGCTGCTGAGAGCAAAGTTTCAGCGCTGGCGATGAAGGCTACAGCGAAAGCAGCGATCAGCAAGGTCGGGTCGGCGAGATTGAGCAAGTCGGCAGGCTTCAGCCAGTCGATGGCCTCCGCCAGATTGGCCGGGACTTCCACGCGTTTGACCTGCAAGGCGAGCATCAGGCTGGCGACGGTCGCCAAGCCTACGCCAAGCAGCGCGCCGGGAATGAAACGCAGGGAATGAGGGCGGAATTTCTCCCACAGCCACATCACCGCAATCGTCGACAGCCCCAGCAAACCGGCTTGCCAGCCCAGGGAGGGCAAGGCCTGAATCACGGCCGCCGGGAAGGTTGCCAGGTTATCCAGTCCCGAGGGTTTGGGCACGGCGTCGAGCATCACATGCACTTGTGAGAGCACGATCAACACGCCAATCCCGGCGAGCATGCCGTACACCACCGCAGGCGCCGTGACCCGAAACCAGCAGCCCAGCTTCAAGCGCCCGGCCACCAGTTGCAGAAAACCCGCCAGCAGCAAAATGGGCCCGAGCATGGCAATGCCATGCTGGCGCACCAGTTCGAACACCAGAACTGCCAGACCCGCCGCCGGGCCACTGACTTGCAGCGGTGAGCCGGCAAGCCAGCCCACCACCAGACCACCGATGATCCCGGTGATCAAACCCTTGGCCGGCGGCAGGCCCGAGGCAATGGCGATGCCCATGCACAAGGGCAGGGCGACCAGAAACACAACCACGGACGCCAGCAGCTCCCGTGGCAGAACAGCTTTAAGTTGAGCAGCACGCATGGTGACTCTCCCGAAGTTTTCTTCAGGCGTGGCAAAGCCAGGCTGCTTGATCAGCAGCCCCGGCTAAACCACACAAGGATTTAGGAGGATTTAGAAGCGCGCTTTAGGCGTCGCCACCGGAATCGGATGGCTGCCATCGAGCGGCAGGAAACACCCTTTGTCGGCGTCGTAAGCTTTGATTTCGCTGGTTTCGATGCTGTAGACCCAACCATGGATAAACAGCTGACCGTTGGCCATGCGCGAGGCCACGGAAGGGTGGGTGCGCAAATGCTGAAGCTGGGCGATCACATTCTCTTCGGTGAGGACGTGCATGCTTTCGCTTTCGTCAGCGCAATGGCAGTTTTCCTGGACCATGGTTTTTGCCACTTCGGCATGACGCAGCCAGGCTTTGACCGTGGGCATTTTTTCCAGGCTTTGCGGGTTGAGCACGGCGCGCATCGCGCCACAGTCGGAGTGCCCGCAAATGATGATGTGCTGAACGCCGAGGGCCAGGACCGCGTATTCGATGGCCGTGGAAACACCGCCGTTCATTTGCCCGTAAGGCGGCACAACGTTGCCGACGTTGCGGGTCACGAACAGGTCGCCGGGGGCGCTTTGAGTGATCAGTTCAGGAACGATGCGCGAATCGGCGCAGGCGATGAACATCGCTCGGGGGCTCTGGGCCGTGGCGAGTTTTTTGAAGAGTTCTTCCTGCTGGGGGAAAACCTCGTGATGAAAATGCAAAAAGCCGTCAACGATATGCTTCAGCGCTGCATCGGCGGTTTCCGCCTCGGGTTGGGCTGAAGCCGACGCAGCCAACGGCTGTTTATCCTTGTCACTCATGATTCATCCTCTTTGGCGGAGTCAGGGAATTGTCCCGTTTTGTCCGGTGTGAAGCCAGTGGCTGTTTAAAAAACATCCAGGCCGAACATCTCGACCCATCAGTCACTCGATGAACAAGGTATCTGCCGAAACTTAACTCAAACTGAATCAAGCGCTCTAGGACATGTGTTCCAGGTCACGAAAAACGTGACCAGCCTAATGGCCAAGCGCTTTCCCACTACTCAACAATAGGCCAATTGTCTTCAAATCAAAGACATCTGGCGACCCGGCGGACAGAAGGCGTCACAGTCCAGGTCGAATCCTTCCCGACGATTAAGCCCCAAGCGTTTAATGGCTTTGGCAAAACGTTGCGCCAACAGATCAGCAAACGGCCCTTCACCGCGCATCCGGGCGCCGAACCGACTGTCGTAGAGCTCCCCGCCACGGCTCTGGCGGATCAGGCTCAACACATGGGCGGCCCGCTGCGGATAGTGGGCGGCCAGCCATTCTTCGAACAGCGGCGCCACTTCCAGCGGCAGGCGCAACATCATGTAGGCCGCACTCTGGGCGCCGGCGGCATGCGCCTCGGCGAGCAGGCTTTCGAGTTCGCTGTCGTTGATCATCGGAATCATCGGCGAACACAGCACGCCCACCGGGATCCCGGCTTCGCGCATCACACGAATGGCTCGCAGCCGGGCCTTGGGCGCAGCCGCGCGCGGTTCGAGAATGCGTTTGAGTTCATCGTCGAGGGTGGTGAGGCTGATCATCACCGCCACCAGCCTTTGCTCGGCGAGTTCGGCCAGCAGGTCCAGATCCCGAAGAATCAGCGAGCCCTTGGTGATGATGGTCACTGGATGGCGGTAACGCAGCAGCACTTCAAGGGTCTTGCGGGTGATTTTGTGTTCGCGCTCGATCGGCTGATAGGGATCGGTGTTGGAACCCAGGTTGATTGGCGCGCATTGATAGCCGCGTTTGGACAGCTGTTCTTCCAGCACATCGGCGGCGTTGGTCTTGGCGATAAGCTTGGTTTCGAAATCGAGCCCGGGTGACATGTCCCAATAGGCGTGGCTGGGGCGCGCATAGCAGTAGATGCAACCGTGCTCGCAGCCGCGGTAGGGATTGATCGAGCGATCAAAAGGCAAGTCCGGGGAGTTGTTGCGGGTGATGATAGTTTTCGCCGTTTCGATGCGCACTTCCGTGCCCTGCGTGACCGGCGCTTCCTGATACCAGCCGTCATCCTCGGCCACCGAGCGATTCGGGGCGAAGCGGTTGTGCGGGTTGGTTGCGGTGCCGCGGCCGCGAGGGGGCAGAGGGATAGCCATCGACAGGATCCTTGAGCTGTATGTTCATACAGTATAGGGGCGCAGCCGGATAGGCCAGTGCCGTTCGGCGCCTGAAAATTGTTAATTATTGTCTAGTTGTTCGTTACTGGTGAGCTCCTTGTAATTATGAGAAACAGATAGACAGTCGCTTAGTTGTTATCAGTCGGTAGTATGCGCTGCACACGAAGTTGTCGTGTTCTAACTATTAAAAGGATTTAATCAATGTCGAATTACAATCAGCGCGGTATCTTTCTTCAACGGTTGCCCCCGTCTATCGTTAGTCCGAAAGAGGTTCGGGTTTCCATGCAGTTTGCTTTGAAGGAAGAGGGTTACGACCCGGAAAACCGCAGCGCCACTCACTCCCTGCTGGATTCGACCTTCCGCGAGGCTGTGTCGAATGACGGCGGCGTGACCTTCACAATGGGAAACACCCCTGATGTGGACGGTGATGGTGATATCGACGCGCAGGACAAGACTGTTCTGATTGCGCTGGCGAAAGCGTATTCGAAAATCACCAATCCTTGATGACTATCGAGCACATGCAACTTTGAAGTATGGGTATGAGTGTGCCTGACTTGGGTTGAATTAAGCGGTACGGAAATCCGTATCGCTTTTTTGTTGCTCGTTACTTGCCCCTGAAAAAACAAGGTGTAAACGGCCCAGTTCACGATTCTTTGACAGCTGACTCACAGGACTTTGACTGTTTAGTGTCGAAACTATGTGGCATCTAACCACCTTCTCCCCATACGGTCGTCCGAGCATGTCCCGATTGCGCCTTTTACCTGCGACATTCCTGTTGTCGCTGGCCGCCCTTTTCAATCTGACACTGGCCTGCGCAGATGAAACCGGCCCACCCCGCCCGGCGGAATGGGCTCAATCGGTCGAGGTGCAATACAACCTCTATCAAATGTCCCCGACGCTTTACCGCAGCGCTTTGCCCGACGCCGGTGCCGTACCGTTGTTGAAGAAACTCAACGTTGCCACCGTGATCACTTTTCTGCCCGAGTCGGATTCAAGCTGGTTGTCCACGCCAGGCATTGCTCAGGTGCAGCTGCCTTATCGCACCAATCACGTGGACGACGCACAAGTACTCAAGGCCCTTCGCGCCATCCACACCGCTGAATCCAATGGCCCGGTGCTGATGCACTGCAAACACGGTTCGGACCGCACCGGCCTGATGGCGGCGATGTATCGGGTGGTGGTGCAAGGCTGGAGCAAGGAAGACGCTCTGAACGAAATGACCCAGGGTGGCTTCGGTGACAGCATCCATTTCAAGGATGGCGTGCGTTACATGATGCAGGCCGATGCCGAAAAACTTCGGACCGCGCTAGCCAACGGCGATTGCAGCACCAGTCCGTTTGCGGCCTGCTCGATGAAGAGTTGGTTCAAATCTGCCCACGTTGAATAAGCATTGGCTCAACTGGCAGCGGTGGCTGGCACAGACACGAAAAAATTGTCGGCGATCGGCCGTCCGAGGAATTCTTCCAGGGCGACCAGCAGTGAGCGCGAATCGCCCGGTGAAAAAAAGGCTTCGCGAAAGGCCCTGCCTGTTTGCGGGTTGAACACCCACTCGTGCTGAAACCGTTTGAACGCCTCGGTCGCCAGTACACCCGACCATTTGTAGGCGTAAACCGACGCCGCGTATCCGGTCACCATGTAATCGAAGCTGTTGGCGAATCGACAGTAGGGCGGCAGTTGCAGGTGGGGAATCTCGCGCAGCACGTCGTCGAAGATTTGCTCAACGCTGCGTCCATCACCTTGGCTGCGGTGCAATTCGAAGTCGAATAATGCGGTCATTAACAGCTCGGCGGTTTGCCGAGTGGTCTGGGTGTGAATGGCGGTCAGCGCTGCGTCGACTCGCGCTTCGCTCAGGCGCTCGCCGGTCTGGTAATGAGCGGCCAGCCACAGCAGAAACTCACCCGACAGGCACCAAAGCTCGAACAATTGCCCCGTGAACTCTGCGGTGTCGCGTCCCAGCTGGGTAATACCCGACAGACGATGGTGAGGTGAGCGGGTAAGAATGTGCTGCAAGCAATGGCCGAACTCATGGAACAAGACGCGCAGGTCCTGATGGGCGAGAAGGCAAGGATGCTCAACATTCCCGGGCGTGAAGTTGCCATGAAGCACAGTGATCGGCAGCGTCAATCGACCTTCGGCGTCCAACCGCCGATTGCGTGGTGTGGCGGTCCAGGCGAAGTCCGGCGCTTCATCCCGATGAAAAGGGTCGAGGTAAATGTGCCCGACGACTTGGCCATGCTCGCTGATCTCGAACAGGCGCACGCTGTCATGCCAGTGGCTGAATACCGACTGCTCGACGATCTGTATGCCAAACATGCGCTCGCTGAACAGACAGAGCCGTTGCAATGTCCCGTCCAGCGGGAAGTACGTTCGCAGGTTTTTCAGCGCCCCGCCGAGACGTTGCTGGCGCAATTGCTCGGCGAGAAATTCATGGTCCCAAGGGTGGACCTCAGTCATACCGCGCTCAAGAGCTAACGCCTTGAGCGCCTGTACCTCCTGTTCGAAGTCGGGTGTCACCTGCATGATTTGCCGCCGCAGGAAACCGGTCACTTGCTCGGTGGATTCTGCCATTTCCGTTACAAGGCTGAGTTGCGCGAAGTTCTCATACCCCAGCAACCTGGCTTTCTGGTGACGCAGCGACAACAGGAACTCCAGCACCGGACCATTATCGAATTGCCCGGCGTGGGGGCCTTGATCGGAAGCCCGGGTGGAGTAGGCGACAAAGTATTCTTCGCGCAGGGATCGGTCTTCGGCATACGCCATGACTCGAGTGTAGGTGTCTTGGTCCAAGCGCATCAGCCAGCCTTCATGCCCTGCCTGTTGTGCGTTGAAAGCCAGACGCTCCAGTGTCGCCGCGGACAAACCGTTCAATTGCGTGACGTCGTCGATGCGCTTGCTCCAGGCTGCGCTGGCGCGTTCCAGGTTGCTCAGGAACATGCTTTGCAGCACACCGATGTCGCGATTCAGCCGACCCAGCTTCTGCTGTTGTTCGATGGGCAAGTGGATGCCGGACAAGCGAAACCGGCGCAGAACTTTGTGCAAAACCGCTTTGCGCGGCTCATCGTAATTCACCGCGGCCGGACTCTGCGCCAGCCGCTGATAAACCCGGAACAGTGCCTGATTGCTCATCTTTTCAGACTTGTACTGCGCGGCGGCATCGCTGCAAGTCGCGCTGGCCAGGTCCCAAGCCTTGCCCTCGCGTTTCACCATTGAGAGGGTTTCGATCACGCTCATGATCTCATCGAGGCGCGCATCGGTTTCATCAACGGCCAATACCAGATCGTCCCAGTTCGGGATTGCGGATTGGCTCGCGACAATCTCGGCAATGGCCTGGCGATTGTCAGCAATGAGGGTGTCGATGGCGGGCACCAGATGCTCGGCATGGATGTCCGTCCAAGGCGGCAGGTCCCAGTGCTGCAGCAGCGGATTGGTATCAGGCATGGCGTCTTCCTTGAATAGGGCTGAAGGAATCAGCCTAAGGAGGAAGCGCAGGGGAAGGGTGGTAAATAGATACCACCTTCCACCCCGTCAAAGGGTGGAAGGTGGCGTTGACTCACTGTTGCTCGTCAGGCTTTTTCTTTAGCTTCGGGTTCGGGAAGAACTGCACGGCCTGAACCTTGGCGTCCGGCACCTTCAGCGCCGACGTATTGACCCGCGTGCCCAATTCCTTGGGCACCGACAGGCCTTGTTCATTGAGCGTGTCCGAATAACCGCAGGCCACGCATTCGCGATGCGGGACCTCGTCTTCGTTCCACATCATCAACTTGTCCGGCTCGCTGCATGCCGGACAGACCGCGCCGGCGATAAAGCGCTTTTTCGTGATCACAGGCCCCTCACTCATGCTGCCGCGTCCTCACTCAGGCCGCTATGGCGCAAGAGTGCGTCAATCGATGGCGCACGGCCCCGGAAGTCGACGAACAGCACCATCGGCTCCTGAGAACCACCGCGCGCCAGGATTGCTTCGCGGAACGCACGACCTGTTTCGGCATTCAGTACGCCGTCTTCTTCGAACTTCGAGAAGGCGTCGGCCGACAGCACTTCAGCCCACTTGTAGCTGTAGTAACCCGCCGCGTAACCGCCGGCGAAAATGTGGGCGAAGCTGTTCGGGAAACGGTTGTAGGCCGGAGGACGCATCACCGACACCTCGTCACGCACACCTTCGAGCAGTTGCAGCACGCTGCGGCCGTCGCCGTGGGTGGCGTGCAGTTCGAAGTCGAACAACGAGAATTCCAGCTGACGGACCATCATCAGGCCGGACTGGAAGTTCTTCGCCGCGAGCATCTTGCCCAGCAGGTCCTGCGGCAGCGGTTCGCCGGTTTCGTAGTGACCGGAAATCAGCGCCAGACCTTCCGGCTCCCAGCACCAGTTTTCCATGAACTGGCTTGGCAGCTCGACCGCATCCCAGGCCACGCCGTTGATGCCCGATACGCCAGCGTGTTCAACACGGGTCAGCAGGTGATGCAGGCCATGACCGAATTCGTGGAACAGCGTGGTGACTTCATCGTGAGTCAGCAGGGCCGGTTTGCCACTGTCGGCCGGGGTGAAGTTGCACACCAGATTGGCCACCGGGCTTTGCAGCTCGCCGCTGATCGTGCGGCGACGGTCACGGGCGCCGTCCATCCAGGCACCGCCACGCTTGTTGGCGCGGGCATAGAGATCGAAGAAGAAGCGGCCGACGTGCTGGCCGTTTTCCTTGATTTCAAACAGGCGAACATCCGGGTGCCAGGCGTCGAAGCCTTTGAGTTCGGCAATCTCGATGCCGTACAGGCGCTGAACGATCGCGAACAGGCCGCCCAGCACTTTGTCGATCGGGAAGTAAGCGCGCAGTGCTTCCTGGGCAACGCTGTAACGTTGTTCGCGAAGCTTTTCGCCGTAGAAACCGCTGTCCCAGCTTTGCAGGTCCGGGCAGCCTTGTTCGGCGGCGTAGGCCTTGAGCTGTTCCAGGTCCTGAGCAGCGAACGGTTTGCTGCGTTTGGCCAGGTCGCGCAGGAAACTCAGCACCTGATCGCTGGATTCGGCCATTTTGGTGGCCAGGCTCAGTTCCGAGAAACTGGCGAAGCCCAACAGTTTTGCAAGCTCCTGGCGCAGGTCGAGGATTTCTTCCATGACCGGGCCGTTATCGTTCTGACCGGCGTTCGGGCCTTGGTCCGACGCGCGGGTGCAGTAGGCGGCGTAGACTTCCTCGCGCAGGGCACGGTCCTGGGCGTAGGTCATCACCGCGTAATAGCTCGGGAATTCCAGGGTGATCAGGAAACCGTCCAGATCTTTGGCCTGGGCCGCGGCGGCCATTTGCGCCTTGGCCGAGTCGGTAAGGCCGGCGAGGGTGGCTTCGTCGGTCACGTGCCTGGTCCAGGCTTGCGTCGCGTCGAGCAGCTGGTTGGAGAAGCGGCTGCCCAGCTCCGACAATTTGCTCTGCACTTCGGCGTAGCGCTTTTGCTCTGCTTTCGGCAGGTCGATACCCGACAGACGGAAGTCACGCAGCGAGTGTTCCAGGATAGTTTTCTGCGCCACGTCGAAACCGGCGGCTTGCGGGCTGTTAGCCAAGGCTTCGAAGGCTTCGAACAACTCACGGTTCTGGCCCAACTCGGTGGAGTAGGCGCTCAACGCTGGCAGGCAGGACTCGTAGGCTTCGCGCAATTCAGCGCTGTTGCACACGGCATTCAGGTGGCTGACCGGGCTCCAGGCCGCGCCCAGACGATCGTTCAGTTCGTCCATCGCCAGCACCAGTCCGGTCCAGGTCGGTTGTTTGCCCTGGGTGTCGAGGATCTCGATAATGGCGGCGCGGTTGTCAGCCAGGATCTGTTCAATGGCCGGTTGCACGTGTTCGGCACGGATCGCCGAGAACGGCGGCAGGTCGTAGGACTGCAAAAGAGGGTTGTTCACGCTCACGGTTGGCACCTTGGCTGGAAGAAACATGCGGCCATCTTAATTACAATCGACGCTCACCGCAGCAATCGGCAACAGAGAGAAACCCTATCGTGACCCTTCGCAAGTATCAGAACCACACGCCACTGCTGGGCAAAGGCGCTTTTGTCGACGGCTCGGCGGTGGTGATCGGCGACGTCGAAATCGGTGAAGACAGCTCCGTATGGCCGCTGACGGTAATTCGTGGCGACATGCACCGCATCCGAATCGGTGCGCGCACCAGTGTCCAGGATGGCTGCGTGCTGCACATCACCCACGCCGGGCCGTTCAATCCCGATGGCTTTCCCTGCTTGATCGGAGACGACGTGACCATTGCCCATAAAGTCATGCTGCATGGCTGCAGCGTCGGCAACCGGGTTCTGATCGGCATGGGCAGCATCGTCATGGACGGCGCGGTGATCGAGGATGATGTAATTGTCGGCGCCGGCAGCCTGGTGCCGCCGGGCAAGCGTCTCGAAAGCGGCTTTCTGTATGTCGGCAGCCCGGTGAAGCAGATCCGTCCGCTGACAGACAAGGAAAATGCCTTTTTCACCTACAGCGCGGCGAACTACGTGAAGCTCAAGAATTTGCACCTGGCTGAAGGCTACGACCAGCTCTGACCCGCGCCCTTATTCAGGATTCAACATGCATTACCAAACCGTTTTGTTTGACCTCGACGGCACCCTGACCGACCCGCGCGAAGGAATTACCCGTTCGATCCAGTTCGCCCTGAGCAAACTGGGCATTGATGAACCCGACCTGACCAGGCTCGAACACTTCATCGGCCCGCCATTGTTGCAAGCGTTCATGCAGTTCTACGACTTCGACGAGCCCAAGGCCTGGGAAGCGGTGAACCTCTACCGCGAACGCTTCAAGGTCACCGGCCTGTACGAGAACCGTGTGTTCGACGGCGTCACACCGCTGCTGGAAACCCTCAGCGGGCAAGGTCGGCAGTTGTACATCGCAACCTCTAAACCATGGGTTTTCGCCCGCGAAATCGCCCGGCACTTCGACTTTGCCCAGCACTTCAAAGTGATTTACGGCAGCGAACTGGACGGGACACGCACCAACAAGGTTGAGTTGATTGCTCACCTGATCGCCGAAGAAGGTCTGGACCCGGCCAACACCCTGATGATCGGCGACCGAAAACACGACCTGATCGGCGCGCGCAGTAATGGGCTGGATGCGGCGGCGGTTGGTTACGGTTTTGGCAGCCGGGAAGAATTGAGCGCAGAAGCGCCGGCCTTTCACTTCGAAACGCTGGACGAGATGCATCAGGCGTTTTTGCAACGCTAATTAGATCGCCTTCGCGGGCAAGCCTCGCTCAGGTCGATGTGATCTGTAGGAGCGAGGCTTGCCCTAATGCCAGTCAGTTAAGAAATTGACTTGCCCGCCCAGCAGTAATAGAAACGGGCTTATGTTTTTATGAGCCCGCTTCATGTCCCTACAAAACGCCCTTCAAGAAGTTACCAAACTCAATCCGATCTCTTTCGAACGCTTTGCGCAACTGATCGATCCCCTGTGGATCGAGCAAGCGCTGGCCTCGACCGGAACGGTTTCTCTGCGCCGTAGACGCCTGCCGGCCGAGCGTATTGTCTGGTTGGTGGTGGGGTTGGCCTTGTTCAAGAACGAGCCGATTTGGCTCATCGTGCAGCAGCTGGGACTGGCTTTGGGCGAAGCAAAGGTGCCTGTGCCCAGCGCAGCAGTCCAGGCCCGGCAACGGCTGGGAGCAGAGCCCCTTGCCGCACTGTTTAAGCAATTGGCAGAGTCATGGGGCGGTGCTGAGCAGCCAGCTTCGGCTGGCTTTTTAGGGTTACGCAGCTTTGCGGTAGACGGCGTGGTTTGGTCCACCCCTGACACACCAGAAAACCGCCAAGCCTTTGGTGGCGGGCGGACTCACTCGGGAGACGGAGCCTGGCCACAAGTGCGCGGTGTTTGCCTGATGGATACCTATAGTCACTTGATTCGGGCTGCCTGTTTTGGCGAGTTTGCTGTCGGCGAACTTCGCTATGCCAAAGGTCTGGAGAAAGCGGTAAGCGATCATTCGGTGACGATTTTTGACCGCGCCTATTACTCGGCGGCCCTCTTGCTCGACTGGCAGCACAGTGGAACCGAACGGCACTGGCTCATGCGGGCACGCAAACCGCTCAAGTACGAGGTGATCGAAGAGTTGGGCGCCGGTGATTGGCTTGTGCGACTGACGGTTTCCAGAGATGCGCTCAAGCAACGTCCAGACCTTCCTAGCCATTGGCAGGCAAGACTGATTGAGTACTCGATAGACGACAAACCCCGCCGCTATCTCACCTCGTTGATCGATGCCGAACGTTACCCTGCCAATCAGGTGGCGGGGCACTACAACGAACGCTGGGAAATCGAGTTGGGTTACCGCGAGATCAAGCAAAACCTGCTCAAAGGAGAGCAATTACGCAGTAAACAACCTGATCTGGTGCGTCAAGAACTGTGGGGAACTCTGCTGGCCTACAACCTGATCCGTCAGGAAATGCGCTTGATGGCTGAAGAAATAAAGGTGGTACCGCAACGCTTGAGTTTTCTCTGGTTGTCTCAAGCGGTCAGCAATGCGCTGCGCTTCTGTCCGCTGGAAACGCCAGGCACGATCCCTAAACGACTGGCAGAACTGAGAATCCAGGCTCAGCACTTCATACTGCCAGCCAGACGAGAGCGAAGTTACCCAAGAGTGGTCAAGCCTAGACCAGTCAAATACCCCAAAAAGAGGGCTGGAGGGCTTAACTGACTGGCATTAAGGCTTGCCCGCGAAGGCGTCCTTCCAGACACATCCTGAGCAACAGTTATCACTCAAATTCCTTCTAATCGTCCTAGCCTCAAAGACTAAGGCCACGATCAAGGAGGATCATCTTTGCCAGAGTTAAAAAATGCTCATCGATTGCGCACTGGACGATATTCGGAGTCCGGACAGATCTACCTGCTGACCGCCGTGGTTTTGAATCGGGAACCGTTATTCCGCGACTTCAAGAGTGGGCGATTGGTAGTAGACGCTCTGAGAACTGCCGAGCGAGAAGGGTTTGCGACGTCACTGGCCTGGGTCGTCATGCCCGATCATTTCCATTGGCTGATCGAGTTGCATAATACTCAGTTACCCAAGTTGATGGCTCGAACCAAATCACGCATCGCAGTGACGCTAAATCGCTCGTCAGGACGCCAAGGTCCGGTTTGGCAACATGGTTATCACGATCGAGCCGTTCGTAAGGAAGAAGATCTACAGGCGGTTGCTCGCTACATCGTCGCCAATCCGTTGCGAGCGGGCTTGGTCGAGAAGGTGGGGGATTATCCGCTGTGGGATGCGATCTGGTTGTGAAGTTTGAAGACGCCTTCGCGGGCAAGCCTCGCTTCTACAGGATTTATGTAGCCTCACCCAGCTCCTGTAGGAGCGAGGCTTGCCCGCGAAGAGGCCCGCTCAGCCACCGAAGTTTAATGGTCCAGCCAATGCCTTCAAAGCTACCTTGCGCTCAATCACCGGAAACGCACCAAGCTGCTCGACGGCCGCATAAAACTTCAACCAGTCCCCACCGACCTGCTTGAACAGCGCCGCAAACGCCGGTACCCATTGGTCGTACAAACCAAACGGCAACAACCGGGCATTGTTCATCGGTGCATTGATCCACCCGTCGTAGCGCTTGTCGCCGGCCCATCGGCTGTCGCGCAGTTGTCGATACTCATGGCGCAGCTGTTCGAACTCCGCCGCTTTGCGTTGGCGCATCTGGTCGACGGGTATCGGCAGGGCGTAGAGCTTTTCAAGCCGTGTGCGAGTATCCAGAACCAATTGAATGAACTGGTCCCGTTGCTGCGCCTGCGCACCGTTGTCGGGTGCCAGACCGCGCGATGCACGCCATTGCCGGGTGCCTTCCTGTTCGACGAAGGTGGCGAAAGACTCGTTGAACTGCGTGTCGTCTTTTACATAGAAGCGCTGATGGGCGAGCTCGTGGAAGATCAACGTCGCCAGCCGCTCGTCGCCCCAACCCATCATTGAGCTGATAATCGGATCATTGAACCAGCCGAGCGTCGAATAGGCCTCGACGCCGCCAATCGACACGTCCATACCTTGCAAACGCTGCAAGGCAGCCTCGCCGCGGGCGGCACTCTGGCTGTAATAACCGCGGTAGGCGACACAGCCAGCGACGGGGAAACAATGGTTTTGCGGTGTCAGGGAAAATTCCGACGTGGCAAAGACGTTCCAGACCACGAACGGCCGGCCAATGTCGGCGTATAGGCGGTAGCTCTGGTTATCCGGCAGATGCAGCTGCTGGCTAGCGAATGTCCGGGCCTTTTGCGACTGGGTCAGATGCGCACGCAGCATCGGATCGCGAGACGGATCGGCAAGCACCTCGGCCACCGGCTCCCTGGCTCGCAGCAGTTGCAACTGACCACTGGCCAATTGGCTGTAATAGCTGACGCCCGCGCAACCGCTGAGCAATAAAAGCAACACACCCGGAAACAAAACGCGCAAAACGCGATCAAGTAACCCAAGGCTTGGAAGCGGCCTGATCAAAATAAAATCATCCCTGGAGAGTCTGCCCGCAAGACTATCCCGCCTGACTGGAGCTCCGCCATGCGCAAGTTGATGCTAACGGGAGGCTTGTTGATGCTGACCGGCTGTGCCGGATTTGGATTACCCCACCATGATCCGGCTCAAGCGTGGATCGACCTGGAATCACAGCAAGAAGACACCGCGTTGCAAGCGCTGGAAGTCGATGACAAGAGATCCACCGACAAGCGCTATTTCGAGGTTCATCCGGGCAGTCATGAGCTGACGGTTCGTTACCAGTTCCCGGTCCAGCCCACCAACATCGGCCCCGACGCGCAGCCTCTATGGCGTGACTGCCAGTTGAATGTGAAATTCAACGACTTCAACGCCGGTGAGCGGTATCAGCTGCAAGCGGGGAATATCGGTTTCCGGCCGTGGGCAAAGCTCTATGATCAGCAACGGAAAGTGATTGGCCAGGGTACACCGGCGGGCTGCCAACGCAGCTGATCAGCGCTATGCTGAATGACCATCCTTTGGGACATTCATCATGCGCAGGTTGATGCTGTTGCTCGCTGCAAGTGTGGTTGCAGGCTGCCAGAGCCCGTTACCGGCGTTAAATCCGCAGATGGCCTGGGTCGAGTTCTCGACGCCATTCCCCAACGATAAATTGCTGATGGCTGAGCGACTGGACAAGCAACGAATGCGCGACGGGCGTTTTTTCCAGGTCACGCCCGGCAGCCATGAGCTGGTGGTCAGATTCGACTTTGAAGTGCCCGGTGGTGGGGGCATGGGCATGATGAGCTCCCCCGTGGAACGGCTGTGCTACCTGACCGTCAACTACGATCATTTCGAAGCCGGCCAGCGCTATGTGCTGGAGGGCCGTTCAATGGCATTCACCCCCGGCGCCCGATTGTTCAACGCCAAGCGGGAGATCGTCGCTGAAGATCGGCAGGCCTATTGCGTCCCGTGAGGTGAATCAGCGGTCGTTTTTCTGGTAGATGATTTTCCTGGTGCCGTTTTCGCAGCTGCCGACGACCATGTTCTGATCGTGCACTTCGTCATTGGTGACGATTTCCAGGGTGTAGGACGAGACGTTATTGGCCTGGATCTTGGCCTCGATCTCGGCCTTGAGCTCTTCACAGGATTTCGGTGCCGCCAGGGCCGAAGTGGCCAGTGCGCAACAGATAATCGCCAAGGCAAAACGTTTCATGGTTGAAGCTCCATTGAGGCAGCGCGCAGGGTACTGCATTTCGGCTGCTGTCATTTATTCGACCACAATTTTGCGAGGCGAGTTCTGACATCGCTCACAAAGCTTATGTTTTTTGCCGTAGGTATTGAGTCGTTTACAAGATCGCTTTCGCGAGCAGGCCCGCCCCCACATTTGGTACTTGTTTCAAAGGTGGGAGCGAGCTCGCGAAAGCGTCAGTGCATTCAGCGCCTGATTATCAGCTGACCAACGTCGCATCCAGACTGATCTTCGCGTTCAGCACTTTGGACACCGGGCAGCCTTCTTTGGCCTTGTTGCTCAGTTCCTCGAACTGCGCCTGTGTGGCCCCGGGGATTTTCGCCTTGAGGATCAATTTCACCGCAGTGATCGAAAAACCACCGTCGACCTGATCCAGGGTGACTTCAGCGTTGGTATCGATGCTGTCAGCCTTGAGACCGGCATCGCCCAGGATCATCGAAAACGCCATGGAGAAGCAGCCCGCATGGGCTGCGCCGATCAGTTCTTCCGGATTGGTGCCTTTGCCGCCTTCGAAACGTGCCTTGAAGCCGTAGGGCGCTTCTCTGAGTACACCGGTTTCAGTGGAGATCGAGCCGATACCGGTTTTCAGGTCACCTTCCCAATGAGCCGATGCTTTCTTCGTAATAGCCATGTCTGCCTCCTCAAGATCCGGTGCGAACGTCGCACCTTCGTGGTTTTCGGTTGCTAGGGTTCTGAGGATAGACGGTGGTGCAAAGTTCACCTGATCTCATTAGTCCTACCATTTCCGTAGGAAATTTAGTCCTGGCTATTGAAACTCGGGTATATGCCCTCATTGCATGAAGCACGCTTATAGATTCGGCAGGTTTTCGTTCGCGAGAAAAAACCTGCGCCCTCAATTGGAGAAGCAGGCATATGAAACGACTGTCCGATATCAAGTTCTCGACCCTTGATCTGGTGCCCGTGCGAGAGAACGGCAGCGCGGCCCAGTCGCTGCGCAACTCCCTGGACCTGGCGCAGCACGTCGAAAAACTCGGCTATAACCGCTTCTGGGTTGCCGAACACCACAACATGGATGGCATCGCCAGTTCGGCAACCTCGGTACTGCTCGGCTACCTGGCTGGTGGCACTTCGACCATTCGTGTCGGGTCGGGTGGCGTAATGCTGCCCAACCACGCGCCGCTGGTGATCGCGGAGCAATTCGGCACCCTCGAAAGTCTGTATCCAGGGCGGATCGATCTGGGGCTGGGCCGCGCCCCCGGTTCCGATCAAATGACCGCCCGTGCCTTGCGTCGTGAACGTTCCGGCAGTGCCGACGAGTTTCCGGAAGACGTCGCCGAGCTGATGCGTTACCTCGGCCCGCGTACGCCGGACCAGCGGATCATCGCGATGCCGGGCACCGGCACCAACGTCCCTGTCTGGCTGCTGGGCTCTAGCCTGTTCAGTGCTCAACTGGCCGGTGAGCGCGGTTTGCCCTACGCCTTCGCTTCCCATTTCGCACCGCGCTTCATGCATGAGGCGATTCGCGTCTACCGCAATCACTTCAAGCCTTCAGCGGTGTTGGATAAGCCCTACGTGATGCTTGGCGTGCCGCTGGTGGCCGCTGACACTGACGAACAAGCGGATTACCTGGCGACGTCGGTCTATCAGCGCATCCTGGCGTTGATGCGCGGCCAAAGCCTGGTGCAACGTCCGCCCGTGAAAACCATGGATGGCCTGTGGCTGCCCCATGAGAAAGAAGCCGTAGGTGATTTTCTCGGTCTTGCGATGGTGGGCAGTCCGCAGAAAATCCGCGCCAAACTTGAGGTGCTGATCGAGCAGACCCAGGCAGACGAGCTGATTTTCACCTGCGACCTGTACGAACATTCCGATCGCGTGCACTCCTATGAGCTGCTGGCGAAGGTCATGAAGGGCTGAGGCTCGGACGACGCCCATAAAAAAGCCGACGCGGTGCGTCGGCTTTTTGATTTGTGCGGGAATCAGCCTACTTCGTGTAGACGATGACCTTGGTGCCCTTTTCACAGGTGCCGACGACTTTACCGACGGCAGCAGCGTCTTTATCGACGATTTCCAGTGAATAGCCGGCAACGCCCTTGGCATCAAGTTTCACTGCGATTTCGGCTTTCAGCTCTTCGCACGACTTGCCTTCAGCAAACGCTGTTCCGGCAAGGCTCAACAAACCTACCGCAAAAATAAAATGCTTCATCGGTCGCATTCCCTGGTCGGATCAAAGGGAGCATCCAGCCATCAGCTGGAGGCACTCATATAGCGCTTTGCCATTCCCTATGGCACGCGGCCAGCGCGCAAGTTCAGAACACTAGCTCAAACTCAGCTGCTGGCAATCCGGAACCCGACTTTGAGCGTCACCTGAAAGTGGGCAGCCTTGCCGTCCTTGATGTGCCCGCGGGTTTCGGTCACTTCAAACCATTCCAGATGCTTGATGCTTTTATTAGCTTCGGCCAACGCGTTGTTGATTGCATCTTCAATGCTGCTGGTGGACGAGCCAACGAGTTCGACTTTTTTGTAGGTGTGATGATCGGTCATGGCGTTCTCCTCAAGGTGTGAAATACAGCCTAGCAGTGATTTTTCGTATTACTTCTGTCGGCTCATGCGACGCGGAAGTTCAGATTTACTGCACTTTCTCGAACCCCTGAAGTCCCAACCAACACACGCTACTCATCACCAATGAAGGAGAGCCACCATGGCCAACACCTCTTTACGTAAAGCCTCATTGCAAAGCATGGAAGCCGAGATCGAGAGTCTGCTGAAATCTTTGGAAAACCTGAAAGACGACGCCTCGGACGAGTCGCGTAAAACCCTGAAAGCATTGAAAGGCAACGCCGAGAACGCGCTGAAGCATTCGCGCCATCTGCTCAGTGATGCGTATGAAGAAGTCAAAGTCAAAACCCGCGAAACCGGAATTGCCACTCGGGACTACGCCCAGGAACACCCTTGGACTACAGCGGGTGTCGCTGTGGGTGCACTGGGCCTGCTCGCGGCGTACCTGCTGTTCAAACGCGGCGACTAATCTGTCTGGCGCAGTTCAGCCTTGAGCCACTGCGCCAACTGCTGAGCGCGCCCGTCCGCGGCGCGCTTGGGTAGCCACAAAGCCAGTTGCGCCGGGGTTTCACTGAATCCCCAGGGCGCAACCAGGCGACCCGCCTTCAAGTCCTCGGCCACCAACGGCTCAGGTGCAATCGCCACCCCCAGGCCTGCCACTGCAGCCTCCAGCAAATAATACAAATGCTCGAAACCCTGACCGTACTTCAACGCCTTGGCGTCGAGGCCACTTTGCTGTGCCCAGCTCGGCCAGGCTTGTGGGCGCGAGGTGGTGTGCAGCAATGGCTCATTCAATAGCGCTGTGGCCGGCGCACCTTGCAGCCTTTCATAACCCGCAAAGCGTGGGCTCATGACCGGTCCGATTCGTTCGCTGGCCAACTCATAGACTTGCATGTCCGCCGGCCATGGGGGCTCGGCAAACACCAGCAAGGCGTCGAGCCCCGGTCGACGCGGATCGAGATCGCCTTCCCCGGCCGACAGGTGCAGGCGAAGGTCCGGCAGGTCCGCATTCAATCGTCCCAGGCGTGGAATAAACCAGCGCGCCAGCAAACTTCCCGAGCAACCCAGTACGAACGGTGCGTCGGCGGTGGTTTGGGTCAGCTCTGCGCAAACAGTGCGCAGACGCTCAAAGGCTTCACCGCTGGCATCGCGCAATCGGACGCCGGCATCTGTGAGTTTCAGGCCGCGTCCATCCTTGATGAACAGGCTCACGCCCAAGTGCTCTTCAAGCACCTTGAGTTGCCGGCTGACCGCGCCATGAGTAACGTGCAGCTGTTCGGCAGCCTGGCTGACGCTGTTCAGCCGTGCCGTGGCTTCGAAGGCGCGAAGGGCGTTCAGCGGGGGAAGGTCGTGGCTCATGGGATCTGTGAGTTTTCCTGACAGGTTGTGGCGATCTTATCGGTTTTCAGGCTGGGGCGTCAGGGGTAGAGTGACCGTCATTGTCATCTCACGAATCCCACTGGAGCGACCCATGACCCAGACTGATCTGCGCAACGGCCCCGACGCCAACGGCCTGTTTGGCTCGTTCGGTGGCCGCTATGTTGCGGAAACCTTGATGCCTTTGGTCCTCGACCTGGCCCGTGAATACGAATTGGCCAAGGAAGATCCGGCGTTCAAAGAAGAATTGGCCTACTTCCAGCGCGACTACGTCGGACGTCCAAGCCCGCTGTATTTCGCTGAGCGTCTTACCGAATTTTGCGGCGGCGCGAAGATTTACCTCAAGCGCGAAGAGCTGAACCACACTGGCGCGCACAAGATCAACAACTGCATCGGCCAGATTCTGCTGGCGCGGCGCATGGGCAAGAAACGCATCATCGCCGAGACCGGCGCTGGTATGCACGGCGTGGCGACTGCCACCGTGGCTGCACGTTTTGGCCTCGATTGCGTGATCTACATGGGCACCACTGACATCGAACGTCAGCAAGCCAACGTATTTCGCATGAAATTGCTGGGCGCCGAAGTGATCCCGGTTGTGGCCGGGACCGGCACACTTAAAGATGCGATGAACGAAGCGCTGCGTGACTGGGTGACCAACGTCGACAACACCTTTTACCTGATCGGCACCGTGGCCGGCCCGCACCCTTATCCCGCCATGGTTCGCGACTTCCAGGCCGTTATCGGCAAGGAAACCCGCGATCAACTGCAAGCCCAGGAAGGTCGCCTGCCGGACAGCCTGGTGGCGTGCATCGGTGGCGGTTCCAACGCCATGGGCCTGTTCCACCCGTTCCTCGATGACAAAAGCGTCGAAATCATTGGTGTGGAAGCCGCCGGTTACGGCATCGAAACCGGCAAGCATGCCGCCAGTCTGAATGGTGGCGTCCCGGGAGTGCTGCACGGCAACCGTACCTTCCTGTTGCAGGACGACGATGGCCAGATCATCGACGCTCACTCGATTTCCGCCGGCCTCGACTATCCAGGTATCGGCCCGGAACACGCCTGGTTGCATGACATCGGTCGCGTTCAGTACACCTCGGTAACCGACGACGAAGCCCTCGATGCGTTCCACAAATGCTGCCGTCTGGAAGGGATTATTCCTGCACTGGAAAGCGCCCACGCGTTGGCCGAAGTATTCAAGCGCGCACCGACCCTGCCGAAAGATCACCTGATGGTGGTCAACCTGTCCGGTCGTGGCGACAAAGACATGCAAACCGTGATGCACCACATGGAAAACTCTCAACAAGAGCAGTCCAAGCAGGAGAAACACTGATGAGCCGCCTGCAAACGCGTTTTGCCGAACTCAAGGAACAGAATCGCGCCGCCCTGGTGACTTTCGTCACTGCTGGCGACCCGAGCTATGACACTTCCTTGGCGATCCTCAAAGGCTTGCCCGGTGCTGGCGCCGATGTGATCGAGCTGGGCATGCCCTTCACCGATCCGATGGCTGACGGCCCGGCGATCCAGTTGGCGAACATCCGCGCCTTGGGCGCCAAGCAGAACCTGGCTAAAACCCTGCAAATGGTTCGCGAGTTCCGTGCAGGCAATACCGAGACGCCGCTGGTGTTGATGGGTTACTTCAACCCGATTCACATGTACGGCGTGCCGCGTTTCATTGCCGACGCCGTCGAAGCCGGTGTTGATGGCTTGATCGTGGTCGACCTGCCGCCGGAGCATAACGGCGAGCTGTGCGACCCGGCTCAGGCAGCGGGACTGGACTTCATCCGCCTGACCACGCCGACGACTGATGATGTGCGTCTGCCGACCGTTCTGAATGGCAGCTCCGGCTTCGTCTACTACGTCTCTGTTGCCGGTGTGACCGGTGCGGGCGCAGCGACCCTGGAGCATGTTGAAGAGGCCGTTGCTCGCCTGCGTCGCCACACCGATCTGCCGATCAGCATCGGTTTCGGTATTCGTACACCGGAGCAAGCGGCGTCCATCGCGCGTCTGGCCGATGGTGTCGTGGTGGGTTCGGCGTTGATCGATCACATCGCCAATGCCACCACGCCGGAACAGGCGGTTGATGGCGTGCTTAGTCTTTGCTCGGCGTTGGCTGAAGGCGTGCGTAAGGCCCGCGTCAGCTGAAGGTAAAGTTCCTGGTACAGAGGAATTAGAGCCTCGCGGCACAGACTAAACAGCAAGACCGAGGGCTTCAGTACTACGTTCTGAAGCCCTTTTTGCTGTATGTGCAGTGAGGAAAGACCATTGTGCTGATCGCCGTGGGCACCGGGATCGTCTATGAAATACTGGAAGGCGTGCTTTGATTTAACGTACGGGCAAAAAGAAGGCTTCGTGGATCATCCACGAAGCCTTCTTGTTTATGGCAACTCCAGTCCGCCCGCGGCTTTATGCAATTTGCGCAAATGTTCGCCAACCTGTTTCAGGTTGGCTTCATTGGCGGCCATCTCAGCCGCCCGGCTCGGTTCGAGCAGCGCTCTGACTTCCTTGTCCAGATCGCCGGTCAGCACTTGAAGCTGTTTCTGCCGCAGGTTGCTTTCCGATTCCAGGCGCTGCCATTCATTCGGTTGGGGCAATCCATAGCCGCCGGTGCCGAGCAGCTCCGCGGGACGGCTGAGGAAGCCGCTGTTGGCGAGAATCTGCTGCAAGGTCGCGTTCGCCTTGTCCATGCCGCCGTTCTTCAACTCCCGAGCGCCCAGATAACGCTGTTTCACTTCATCCTGGGCTAACACCAACTGTTGACGGAAGCTCGCCTGCTCCAGCAACAGCAATGCGGCACTGGTGCGCAAGTCAGCCTGCTCAAACCATTGCCGACGTTCTTCAGCTTTCAAGGCCAGCCAGTCTTCGACTTTGTCCTGTTTGATCGGCAGGTGCTTCTTCAACACTTCGAACATCGCTTGATAACGATCACGGAAGGAGTCGAAGCGATAGCCCAGGCGTAGCGCTTCGCGTGGATCATCCAACACGCTGGTATTCGCCAGTCCGCGACCCTTCATCACTTCCAGCAAACCGTTAGGCATGATGCTGTCGAGCCCGACCAGTTTCGCGTTATTGCTGCCGCTACGCAGCAATTTCAGGCCTTCCACCGCGCAATTGTTTGAGAGGAAATAATAGTTGCCGTCGTAACTCCAATGCATCTCGGCAGCGTGTTCCACCACGTCTTCAATTTCGTTGCGCGACAGGTTCAGCGGCACCGAGGCCAGGCTGCGCAGTTCAGTCTTGGTGTATTCGTCGATCACCTGGGCCAACGGCAAGACAAACAGCCGCGACGGGTATTTGCCCACCAGTCCATCCCAGCTCGACAGCTGTACGTCGCCGACGAAGGCGCGGTAGGACAAGACCAGATGCTGGTCGAGATCGAGTCGACAGTCCGGTCCCCGTGGCCGACCCGGCGCGCAGATCACCAGGCGCAACATGCTGTGCCCCCAGCGGCTGACCCAGTTCTGGTTGGCTTCGGCCAGCAGGTAGTCGACGGCGTACACCCGTTCCGGGTCGACCTGGCCCAGCGGTTGTTTGGCGAAGTCGTTGCCGGCATTGAGGAAGGCAAAGGATTTTCCGCAAGCATCTTTGGCGGCGGGTGCCCAATCGAAATGTTTTTTGTAGTAGCGATACAGCGCGGGGCGCCGGCAGGCATAGCTCGGGTCCAGGAGGAAATACTCCATGTTGACCGCGACGAACTCTTTGGGACTACTCGTTTCGTAGATGTCGGGGCTGCGGGCGATTTGCCGGTTGTGCTGTTCGCGCTCGCCACGGCGACCGACGTACTGCGGCCAGCCGGCCAGGTCGAGCAGGCGCGGGTCATCGCTGAGGGTAAAGCGGCGGTCGGATTGACCACGGCATTCATCCGGGATGCCGACCAGGCCGGAACTGCTGTTGCGCCGGGTGCAGCGCTGGATCAGCGTGCGCTCCGTGTCCGGCCACAGGCGCGAACGGTCGTAAATGTGGGTGAGTTCATGCAACACCGTTGCGAGCATTTCGCGGCGGACGGTGCCATGGGGGCGATAGGTTTTCTTTGTCGCGGCGCTGCCGTCCGTGAGGCTGGCGAGCAAGTTGCGGTTCAGATCGAGTTCGGACACCAGCGATGCCTGGCCATAGGCATTGCTCGGCATGTCATCCGTCCAGCCGACATCAATGCGCCGGTCCAGTCGCTCAATGAAGCGTGGCGGCAAGGCCTGCATGGCTTCATCGAGCAAAGCTTGACTGGCTTGCTGTTGTTCGGGGCTCAGACCCAAGGTCTTGAGCCGTAATTCCAGGTCAGCCTGGGCCGCGTTGCAGAGCAGCAACATCAGCCCGGCCAGCAGCCAGGCGCTTGTCGACTTCACAGTGCGAGGATGGCTTCGGCGAGCACCTGATCACTGGCGTACCGGGCTTCCGGCACACGGGTGCGCAGCGTGTTGATGGCCGCTTCAAGGTGCGCGCCGCGTATGTCGCCATCGCTGGCAACGAAACTGGCCGCATCGTCGTGGGCTTCACGGATGATCTTCGAATCGCGGATCGACGTGGTGGTATCGGACGTGAAATCAAGGGTGCGCTGGGTGGCATTGATGATGATGTTACTGGTGGCGACCAGGGTATGCGCCTGGGTCACATCGGCCATTAAAAGCAGGCTAAGGGCAACAGCAATCAGAGGGCTACGCATGGAACGACTCCGCAAGGACAAAGGATAACTATTGGACGAGAATTGCCTGCGCCAGTTCAAGGTCGCTTGCATGAAGTTTTGGCTGGGTCTGGCGCAGGTAAACCAGCGCGGATTCCAGTTGCGCCCCGCGTAGTTGGCCGTCACTGGCGATGAACGCCGCAGCGTCATCGTGTGCCGCGATCAGCAGCTTACGGTCGAAGGGGGCGGCGGTCACCATGCTTGTGGCGTAACCGGTGACCACAATGCCTTGTGTCGACAGGTTGAACGCGTCGTAGGCATAGGTCGCGCCCGACCAAAAAGCCGCGAGAAATACTGAAGTGAAAAACCGCTTTGAAAGAAAACGCATGAGACTCGACTGCTGAAAGCGAGTCCAGAGGCTAGCGCAATGCCCGGGCTAGAGCCAGCGCCGAAACATTGGGACACGACAAGCGTGTCCCACGTAACTGTGTCGCTTAGATCGTCAGGATGGCCTGTGCCAGCTGTGCATCGGTAGCGTTCAGCTGAGGCGCCTGGTGGCGAATGTGGTCGAGTGCGCTTTCCAGTTTCACACCACGAATGGCGCCTTCGCTGGCGACGAAGCTGGCGGCGTCGTCACGGGCTGCGCGCACGATCTTGTCATCGCGAAAGGAAGAAGTGACATCGGAGGTTGCATCGGAACTGGACTTCAGCGCGCCGACAACGGCGTCCGTGGTCACGATAAAGCTGGTCGCGTGGGAATTGGCAGCCACGGCAAGCAGGGCTGCAGCGCTGAGCAGACGAAGACGGGACATGGTGTAACTCCTTTGGATAACCGATTGAAAAGTGATGAGGCAGCTGTTGAGTCAGACGCCTGTCGTACAGCGCTCGCCACGTTCTGGTTTGATATTAGGCCTGCTTTTATCGGTTCGAACAGTCCCTTCTGTTAAAGCTGACCTTAGCGCCAGAACGGTTTATCCAATTCATTGAGCCGATCTGCGTGGCTGATGCCTAGGTCTGATAGTTGACGATCATCGAACTGACCCAGCAAACGCCGGGTTCGAGCCCTCTCAAGGTTGGCGGCGAGTACTTTCAGCAACTGTTGAAACCTGTGGAATCGACGCTTCGTTTGAGGGGCTGAAGCGGAAACATTCAGTAGGTTATTCATGGCGCAATCCTTTTGCCGGTGGGTGATGCCTTCCATGTTGAGCCCTTCACGTTTGGACCGACAGATACACCGTCATGAAATTGTACTGATGCAATGTAATAATTGTTAGAACTGTACCTGTCTCCAACTATTCCTTTTGTACCGGCACTTACAAAGGCCGAAAACGACAAAGCCCGTCGAGGTTTCCCACGACGGGCTTTGTTTTTTCAATTTGGAGTGCTGGCGGTGGACCCGGTGGGTCAGAGCCAGCGACGCTAGGTTAGCGCCAGAACGGCTTGCTCAGCTCTTCGTAGCGTTGTGCTTCGCTAATCCCGGCATCAGCCAGCAGACGCGAATCCAGGCGAGCCAATTGATGGCGGCTGGAGATGCGGCGCTGCCACAGCATCAGGTTGGCAATAACGCGAAGAGGCATGGAAGCCTGGGTTTTTGCAGCGGTATCTTCGAAGAACAGTTCGGAACTGAGTGTACGTTCCATGATTGACATCCTTCCGCTTGTGGCGGGATTAGGTAGTGGTTTAACTGATGCCAATGATCCTCTCGTTTGGCGAGTCTCTCTAGATACAGTTCACCTGTATTGTGAGGGACCAGTTAACTGTTAATAGGCGGTGTACTGGTCGAAATTGAGGCAACTGTATCTGTCCGCTCTAAAGTGGTGCATTATTGATGGTTTGGTTTGAATTGGTAGGCAAGTACGGTAGGAAAAGACCGGTACAGCAGTACAGTTTTAAACAGAATCGCATGTGGCAAGGAACAGCTGACGCAACTGTGTTTGCGTCAGCTGTTTTTTCTCTGGATCAGACCGCCAGCATTCGCCCGGTTTCTTCCAGGTTCATGTGCCAACGCAGGGCATCGCGCAGGATATGCGGGGTGTGTCCGCCCAATGCGCAAGCCGCCGTAAAGTAGTCATCCAGTGCCGGGCGATAATCCGGGTGCACACAGTTATCGATGATCACCCGTGCCCGCTCACGCGGCGCCAGGCCCCGCAAGTCCGCCAGACCAATCTCCGTCACAAGGATATCGACGTCATGCTCGGTATGGTCGACGTGGCTGACCATGGGCACCACGCTGGAAATCGCGCCACCCTTGGCGATCGATTTGGTGACGAAGATTGCCAGGTGCGCATTGCGCGCAAAGTCCCCGGAGCCGCCGATGCCATTCATCATCCGCGTGCCGCAGATATGGGTGGAGTTGACGTTGCCGTACAGGTCGAATTCCAGCGCGGTGTTAATGGCAATGATGCCCAGCCGCCGGACCACCTCGGGGTGATTGGAAATCTCCTGCGGCCGCAGAACCAATTTGTCCTTATAGTGCTCCAGGTTGCCGAAAACGTCGGCATTGCGCCGGCTCGACAGGGTGATCGAACTGCCTGAAGCAAAGCTCAGCTTGCCGGCGTCGATCAGGTCAAAGGTCGAGTCCTGAAGTACTTCGGAGTACATGGTCAGGTCTTCGAACGGCGAGTCGATCATGCCGCACATCACGGAGTTGGCGATGGTGCCGATACCGGCCTGCAACGGGCCGAGCTTGTTGGTCATGCGCTCTGCGGCCACCTCTTGCTTGAAGAAGTCGATCAGGTGATCCGCGATGGCCTGGGTATCGACGTCCGGCGGCAGCACAGTGGAGGGCGAGTCGGACTGATTGGTGATCACGATCGCGACAATCTTTTCCGGCGGAATCGGGATGGCGGTGCTGCCAATGCGATCGTCGACCTTGACCAGTGGAATAGGTGTGCGGGTCGGGCGGTAAGTCGGGATATAGATGTCGTGCAAACCCTCGAGATTCGGGTTGTGCGCCAGGTTGATCTCGACGATCACCTGTTTGGCGAAAATCGCGAAGCTGGCCGAGTTACCCACCGAAGTGGTCGGCACGATATGGCCCTGCTCGGTGATCGCTACGGCTTCAATCACGGCGATGTCCGGCAGCTTGAGCTGCTGGTTGCGCAGTTGCTCCACGGTTTCCGAGAGATGCTGGTCGATGAACATCACTTCACCGGCGTTAATGGCCTTGCGCAAGGTGCTGTCGACCTGGAAGGGCATGCGCCGTGACAGTACGCCGGCTTCGGTGAGCTGTTTATCAAGGTCGTTGCCCAGGCTGGCGCCGGTCATCAAGGTGATTTTCAGCGGGGTGATTTTGGCGCGTTCGGCCAATGCGTGGGGCACGGCTTTGGCCTCGCCAGCGCGAGTGAAACCACTCATGCCGACGGTCATGCCGTCCTCAATCAGAGCGGCAGCGTCAGCGGCGCTCATCACCTTATCCAACAACGAAGGCAAGCGAATACGATCACGGTACATGGATTGTTATCTCGGGTAACGGAAGCAAGGTGTGCAGTCTAGTGATTTGAAAAAAATCCGTCCCGCTACCATGGTCGAATGCAGAGGCCTGATTTAGAGCCTTTGGTCGGGTTTCGCGGGGAATAAAAAAACCCCAGCCTACTAAAGGCTGAGGTTTTGGGTATTGCTGCTTCCGCAGGTTTTACTCGATGGCTTTGACCATGTCTTCGATAACTTTCTTGGCGTCGCCGAAGACCATCATGGTTTTGTCCAGGTAGAACAGTTCGTTGTCCAGACCGGCATAGCCGCTGGCCATCGAGCGCTTGTTGACGATCACGGTCTTGGCTTTATAAGCCTCGAGAATCGGCATGCCGGCAATCGGCGATTTCGGATCGTTCTTCGCCGCCGGATTGACCACGTCGTTGGCGCCGAGCACCAGCACCACGTCGGCCTGACCGAACTCGGAGTTGATGTCATCCATCTCGAACACCTGCTCGTAAGGCACTTCGGCTTCGGCCAGCAGGACGTTCATGTGCCCTGGCATCCGACCGGCGACGGGGTGGATTGCAAACTTCACGGTGACTCCCCGGTGAGTCAGCTTCTCCGCCAGCTCCATCAGTGAGTGTTGGGCGCGTGCCACCGCCAGGCCATAACCCGGAACGATGATCACGGTGTCGGCGTTGGTCAGCAGGAAGGTCGCATCGTCAGCCGAACCGGATTTCACCGGACGGGCCTCTTTCGAGCCTGCCGGGCCAGTTTCATCTACCGTGTTGCCGAAACCGCCGAGCAATACGTTGAAGAACGAACGGTTCATCGCCTTGCACATGATGTACGAGAGGATCGCACCGGACGAACCCACCAGCGAACCGGCGATGATCAGCATCGAGTTGTTCAGCGAGAAGCCGATACCTGCCGCTGCCCAGCCGGAGTAGCTGTTGAGCATCGACACAACCACCGGCATGTCTGCGCCGCCGATCGGGATGATGATCAGCACACCCAGTACGAAGGCCAAGGCCAGCATCAGTGCGAAGGCGCTGAGGTTGCCGGTCAGCATGAAGGTGATGCCCAGCGCCAGTGTTGCGAGGCCCAGCACCAGGTTCAGTTTGTGCTGACCACCGAACTGTACCGGTGCGCCCTGGAACAGTCGGAACTTGTACTTGCCCGATAGCTTACCGAACGCGATCACCGAACCGGAGAAGGTGATTGCACCGATGGCGGCGCCGAGGAACAGCTCCAGGCGGTTACCGGCAGGAATCGAATCACCCAGCTGTTTAACGATGCCCAGCGATTGCGGCTCAACGACCGCCGCGATCGCGATGAACACTGCAGCCATACCGATCATGCTGTGCATGAAGGCGACCAGTTCCGGCATCTTGGTCATTTCAACGCGCTTGGCCATGATCGAACCGGCAGTGCCGCCGACCAACAGACCGACGATGACGTAACCGATGCCGGCAGTGGCCAGCTCAGCGCCCAGCTTATAGATGAGGCCCACGGTGGTGAGGATCGCCAGCGCCATGCCAAGCATGCCGTACACGTTGCCGCGTCGGGAGGTTGTCGGGTGGGACAAGCCTTTGAGGGCCTGGATAAAGCAGATCGACGCGATCAAGTAGAGCGTCGTTACAAGATTCATGCTCATTACTTCGGCGCCTCTTCTTTTACGACTTTCGGGGCTTTTTTCTTGAACATCTCAAGCATCCTGCGAGTCACCAGGAAGCCACCAAACACGTTCACTGCCGCCAGAGCCACCGCGAGGGTGCCCATGGTCTTGCCCAGTGGCGTCACGGTCAAAGCCGCCGCCAGCATGGCGCCAACGATTACGATCGCCGAAATGGCGTTGGTCACCGCCATCAGAGGCGTGTGAAGTGCTGGTGTTACGTTCCAGACCACGTGATAACCGACATAAATCGCCAGCACGAAGATGATCAGGTTGTAGATACCGGGGGAGATAAACTCTTCCATCGTCTGAATCCCTGCTTAGGCGTTTTTGCGGATGACTTGGCCGTCGCGGCACATCAGGCACGCGGCGACGATGTCGTCTTCGAGGTTGATCTCGAACTGGCCTTCTTTGTTGAAGACCAGCTTCAGGAAGTCCAGCAGGTTGCGTGCGTACAGGGCCGAAGCATCTGCCGCGACTGCGCCGGCCAGGTTGGTCGGGCCGCAAATGGTCACGCCATTCTCGACCACGACCTGGTCGGCCACGGTGAGCGGGCAGTTGCCTCCCTGGGCTGCCGCGAGGTCGATGACCACCGAGCCTGGTTTCATCTGCGCCACGGTTTCCGCGCTCAACAGCGTCGGTGCCTTGCGGCCCGGGATCAGTGCGGTAGTGATGACGATGTCAGCCTGCTTGGCGCGCTCGTGCACGGCCAGGGCCTGACGTTGCATCCAGCTGGCGGGCATTGGCCGGGCGTAACCGCCGACACCGACAGCGCATTCGCGCTCTTCATCGGTCTCATACGGTACGTCGACGAACTTGGCGCCGAGGGATTCGATTTGTTCTTTTACCGCAGGACGCACGTCGGACGCTTCGATCACTGCACCCAGACGTTTCGCCGTGGCGATCGCCTGCAAGCCCGCAACGCCGGCACCCAGAATCAGCACGCGTGCCGCTTTCACGGTGCCCGCAGCCGTCATTAGCATTGGCATGAAGCGGGGGTAGTGGTGAGCGGCCAGCAACACGGCTTTATAGCCGGCGATGTTCGCTTGGGAGGACAGCACATCCAGGCTTTGAGCGCGGGAGGTGCGGGGAGCCGCTTCCAGCGCGAACGCGGTAATGCCGCACTCAGCCAGCTTGGCAATGGTTTCATTGCTGAACGGGTTGAGCATGCCCACCACAACGGTGCCGCTCTTGATCAGCGTCAGTTCGCTGTCGCTGGGGGCGACCACCTTGAGAATCAGCTCGGCACCAAACGCATCGTTGGCGCTGCCAATCATTGCGCCTGCCGCTTCATAAGCACTGTCGACAACGCTGGCGTTAATGCCGGCGCCGCTTTGCACAGTGACCTTGTGACCCTGGCCGATCAGCTTTTTGATGGTTTCCGGGGTTGCAGCAACCCGGGTTTCACCCGTCTGGGTTTCGAGAGGAACACCAATGTGCACGTCAAATCTCCTGCGTGATCTTATTGAGTAAACCCAGGCACTTCGGATGGTACGGCTGGGGCGGCCGATCAGCACGATCCCGCCAAATCTCGGCGGGGCGCGGCATTTTGCAGGCGAACTTTGTGCCCTTCAAGGGATTATGACGGGTGACGGAAAATTAACTACAAGTCACCCCGTGACCGAATGTCGCAACTTACCGGTTCGATCCCTTGTAAACCGTGACTTGTAAGGGTTTTTGGCAAGTTTTAGGAAATTACAAATCGTTACGGTGAATGAGGTGTCATATCTGGGAAATGCAGGCTAAAAGCCACGTATTCAGGCGCTTGTGGGACGTTTGTACTGCTTGCAGATACAGTCTACGAATATGCGACAAATACGTACATCTGTAGGGCTTTGATTTTATTGACTACCGGGTCAGCTAGTGGGTGTAAGCCTTTATCCTTCTAGGCTGTAGCTATGTGCCTGGGTGACCAGCCAATCGCGAAAGGCCCGTAAGGAGGCCGATTCGACCTTTCGCTCTGGAATCATCAGGTAATAGGCCTTGATGCTCGACAGTGCTTGGGTGTTGGCTATCACCAGGCGTTTCTCGGTCAGTTCGCGTTGAATCAGGAATGGCGGTATCAGCGCAATCCCCATGTCGTGCATCGCCGCTTGGGCAAGCATGGAGAATAGCTCGTAGCGCGGTCCTGTCATGTCTCGCGGAACATTAAGGTGCTGGGAGTTGAACCATTGGCGCCAGGCATAAGGCCGCGTGGTCTGTTGCAGCAGGGGCAATTCGGCGATTTGATCGGGAGTCAGGTTGGCTTTTTTGCCCAGTAGCGTTGGGCTGCACACCGGCATCGGATTTTCGCCCATCAGCCTGTGGGATTCAGTACCCGACCAATCCGCATCGCCGAAATAAATCGCGGCATCGAAGTCGGTGTCGGCAAACAGGAAGGGGCGTGTGCGGTTGGTGAGGTTGACCGTCACTTCCGGGTGTTTGTGCTGGAAATCCTTGAGCCGTGGAAGCAGCCATTGGGTGCCAAAGGTCGGCACGACGGCCAGCTCGATCACGTTCGCGCCTTGTTGCCCCATCACCGACAAGGTGTCCCGTTCAACCGCGTCGAGTTGGGTGGCTACGCGGCGGCTGTAGGAAAGTCCGGCCTCCGTCAGCTTCACTCCGCGTCGCGAGCGTCGGAACAGTTCGACGCTGAGGAACTCTTCCAGGCTGGCGATCTGTCGGCAAATAGCGCCTTGGGTGAGCGAAAGCTCCTGCGCCGCTTTGGTAAAGCTTTCGTGGCGCGCTGCCGCTTCAAAGCTGATCAGGGCGGTAGTGCTAGGGATTTTCCGGCGCATGTACTTCAACCTCACTAATACATCGCATGTAGGCTATCTTGCGACGTTACGGAGTGAGAAATTAGCACAACAGTATGCAAAATCCTCGTTTGCCGTAGCGCTAAACCCGGCCTAGGATCAGTCCACGTTATTTGACCCGATTCGAGAGGACACACTCATGGGCGGTAAAGCTAGCTTCAACTGGATCGATCCCCTGCTGCTGGATCAACAGCTCACCGAAGAAGAACGCATGATCCGCGACACTGCAGAGCAATTCGCTCAGCAGAAGCTTGCACCGCGTGTTCTTGAAGCTTTCCGCCATGAGAAGACTGATCCGGCGATCTTCCGCGAGATGGGTGAAGTGGGCCTGTTGGGTGCGACCATTCCCGAGCAGTACGGTGGCAGCGGCCTGAACTACGTCAGCTACGGGCTGATCGCTCGTGAAGTCGAGCGCGTCGACTCCGGCTACCGCTCGATGATGAGTGTGCAGTCCTCGCTGGTCATGGTGCCGATCAATGAATTCGGCACTGAAGCCCAGAAACAGAAGTACCTGCCGAAACTGGCATCGGGCGAATGGATTGGCTGCTTCGGTCTGACAGAGCCTAACCACGGTTCCGACCCGGGCGCGATGATTACTCGTGCACGCAAAGTCGAAGGCGGTTACAGCCTGACCGGCAGCAAGATGTGGATCACCAACAGCCCGATCGCCGATGTGTTCGTGGTCTGGGGTAAGGATGATGCGGGCGACATTCGTGGATTCGTTCTGGAGAAAGGCTGGAAAGGCCTGAGCGCTCCGGCGATTCACGGCAAGGTTGGCTTGCGCGCATCTATTACCGGCGAGATCGTCATGGACAACGTGTTTGTTCCTGAAGAAAACATCTTCCCGGATGTCCGTGGTTTGAAAGGCCCTTTTACTTGCCTTAACTCCGCACGCTACGGCATTTCCTGGGGCGCCCTCGGCGCAGCCGAGTTCTGCTGGCACACCGCTCGCCAGTACACCCTGGATCGTCAGCAGTTCGGTCGTCCATTGGCCGCTACTCAACTGATCCAGAAGAAACTGGCCGACATGCAGACCGAAATTACCCTCGCACTGCAAGGCTGCCTGCGTCTGGGTCGTATGAAAGATGAAGGCACAGCGGCAGTCGAGATCACCTCGATGATGAAGCGCAACTCCTGCGGCAAGTCCCTGGACATCGCGCGCATGGCGCGTGACATGTTGGGCGGCAACGGCATTTCCGATGAGTTTGGTGTTGCTCGTCACCTGGTCAACCTGGAAGTGGTGAATACCTATGAAGGTACGCATGACGTCCACGCACTGATCCTCGGTCGCGCGCAGACCGGCATCCAGGCGTTCTATTAATAGGAGAACGTCCATGGGCGCGCTTTCGCATCTGCGGGTACTGGATTTATCGCGAGTGCTGGCCGGGCCTTGGGCCGGGCAGATCCTTGCGGACCTTGGCGCCGAAGTGATCAAGGTTGAGCGCCCGGGCAATGGCGACGATACGCGCGCCTGGGGGCCTCCCTTCCTGAAAGACGCCTATGGCGAGAACACCAGCGAGGCCGCCTATTACTTGTCGGCCAATCGCAACAAGCAATCGGTGACCATCGACTTCACGCGTCCGGAGGGGCAAAAGCTGGTGCGTGACCTGGCGGCCAAGTCGGACATCCTGATCGAGAACTTCAAGGTCGGTGGCCTGGCAGCCTATGGGCTGGACTATGAGTCGCTTAAGGCCATCAATCCGAATCTGATTTATTGCTCCATTACCGGCTTTGGCCAGACCGGGCCTTACGCCAAGCGTGCGGGTTATGACTTCATGATCCAGGGCTTGGGTGGGCTGATGAGCCTGACAGGTCGACCTGAAGGCGATGAGGGCGCAGGGCCGGTGAAAGTCGGTGTGGCACTGACAGACATCCTGACCGGGCTTTATTCGACTGTGGCGATCCTTGCAGCGCTGGCTCATAGGGATCATGACGGTGGCGGTCAGCATATCGACATGGCGTTACTGGATGTTCAGGTGGCGTGCCTGGCCAACCAGGCGATGAACTATCTGACTACGGGCAATGCGCCCAAGCGCCTGGGTAATGCTCATCCGAACATCGTGCCATATCAGGATTTTCCTACGGCGGATGGCGACTTCATCCTCACCGTGGGTAATGACGGGCAATTCCGCAAGTTTGCGGAGGTGGCTGGGCAGCCTCAGTGGGCGGATGACCTGCGTTTCGCGACTAACAAGCTGCGGGTGGCGAATCGTGCGGCGTTGATTCCGCTGATCCGTCAGGCGACGGTCTTCAAGACCACGGCTGAATGGGTGCTGCAGCTGGAGCAGGCGGGTGTGCCCTGTGGACCTATCAATGACCTGGCTCAGATGTTTGCCGATCCTCAGGTCAAGGCGCGTGGGTTGGCTATCGAGCTGCCCCATGTACTGGCCGGGATGGTGCCGCAGGTAGCGAGCCCGATTCGCCTGTCGGAGACACCGGTGGAATATCGTAATGCGCCTCCTTTATTGGGTGAGCACACGCTGGAGGTTCTGCAGCGGGTGTTGGGTCTGGATGCTGATGCGGTCGCCGCTTTTAAAGTGGCGGGGGTACTCTGAAGACTCCTTCTATATAGAGAGAGTGGTTTTGCTCTCCTATATAGAAGGGAATCAGCCTGTTTTTTGGCTTTCTGCAAGTTATTGATAGAAAAGCTGAATTAGGTGTTGACGGCAGATTCTGGACGTCTATAATTCGCCCCACTTCCGGCGCAGTCGAAACGGAAAACTCCTTGGTAAACAAAGAGTTACGCAGTTTTCGACAGCGAGTTGCTTCAGGTTATCGAAGCGCAGAAGGAGTTGATCAAGCAGGTGGGTTTGGCTTGATTGACGGTTCGATCTTCTCGGTCGAAAGCGGTGTAAAAGAGGTGTTGACAGCAGCGAGTAACGCTGTAGAATTCGCCTCCCGCTAACGAGAGATCGGAAGCGCAAGTGGTTGAAGTTGCAAAGGAAACTTTGAAAACTTCTGAAAATAACCGCTTGACAGCAACAGAGGCTGCTGTAGAATGCGCGCCTCGGTTGAGACGAAAGATCTTAACCAACCGCTCTTTAACAACTGAATCAAGCAATTCGTGTGGGTGCTTGTGGAGTCAGACTGGTAGTCAACAAGATTATCAGCATCACAAGTTACTCAGCGAGAAATCAAAGATGTAACCAACGATTGCTGAGCCAAGTTTAGGGTTTCTTAAAAACCCAAAGATGTTTGAACTGAAGAGTTTGATCATGGCTCAGATTGAACGCTGGCGGCAGGCCTAACACATGCAAGTCGAGCGGCAGCACGGGTACTTGTACCTGGTGGCGAGCGGCGGACGGGTGAGTAATGCCTAGGAATCTGCCTGGTAGTGGGGGATAACGCTCGGAAACGGACGCTAATACCGCATACGTCCTACGGGAGAAAGCAGGGGACCTTCGGGCCTTGCGCTATCAGATGAGCCTAGGTCGGATTAGCTAGTTGGTGAGGTAATGGCTCACCAAGGCGACGATCCGTAACTGGTCTGAGAGGATGATCAGTCACACTGGAACTGAGACACGGTCCAGACTCCTACGGGAGGCAGCAGTGGGGAATATTGGACAATGGGCGAAAGCCTGATCCAGCCATGCCGCGTGTGTGAAGAAGGTCTTCGGATTGTAAAGCACTTTAAGTTGGGAGGAAGGGCATTAACCTAATACGTTAGTGTTTTGACGTTACCGACAGAATAAGCACCGGCTAACTCTGTGCCAGCAGCCGCGGTAATACAGAGGGTGCAAGCGTTAATCGGAATTACTGGGCGTAAAGCGCGCGTAGGTGGTTTGTTAAGTTGGATGTGAAATCCCCGGGCTCAACCTGGGAACTGCATTCAAAACTGACAAGCTAGAGTATGGTAGAGGGTGGTGGAATTTCCTGTGTAGCGGTGAAATGCGTAGATATAGGAAGGAACACCAGTGGCGAAGGCGACCACCTGGACTGATACTGACACTGAGGTGCGAAAGCGTGGGGAGCAAACAGGATTAGATACCCTGGTAGTCCACGCCGTAAACGATGTCAACTAGCCGTTGGGAGCCTTGAGCTCTTAGTGGCGCAGCTAACGCATTAAGTTGACCGCCTGGGGAGTACGGCCGCAAGGTTAAAACTCAAATGAATTGACGGGGGCCCGCACAAGCGGTGGAGCATGTGGTTTAATTCGAAGCAACGCGAAGAACCTTACCAGGCCTTGACATCCAATGAACTTTCCAGAGATGGATTGGTGCCTTCGGGAACATTGAGACAGGTGCTGCATGGCTGTCGTCAGCTCGTGTCGTGAGATGTTGGGTTAAGTCCCGTAACGAGCGCAACCCTTGTCCTTAGTTACCAGCACGTAATGGTGGGCACTCTAAGGAGACTGCCGGTGACAAACCGGAGGAAGGTGGGGATGACGTCAAGTCATCATGGCCCTTACGGCCTGGGCTACACACGTGCTACAATGGTCGGTACAGAGGGTTGCCAAGCCGCGAGGTGGAGCTAATCCCAGAAAACCGATCGTAGTCCGGATCGCAGTCTGCAACTCGACTGCGTGAAGTCGGAATCGCTAGTAATCGCGAATCAGAATGTCGCGGTGAATACGTTCCCGGGCCTTGTACACACCGCCCGTCACACCATGGGAGTGGGTTGCACCAGAAGTAGCTAGTCTAACCTTCGGGAGGACGGTTACCACGGTGTGATTCATGACTGGGGTGAAGTCGTAACAAGGTAGCCGTAGGGGAACCTGCGGCTGGATCACCTCCTTAATCGACGACATCAGCTGCTCCATAAGTTCCCACACGAATTGCTTGATTCATTGAAGAAGACGATAGAAGCAGCTTTAAGCTCCAAGCTGATAGCTCACAGCTAACAGTTACGCGCTCGAAATTGGGTCTGTAGCTCAGTTGGTTAGAGCGCACCCCTGATAAGGGTGAGGTCGGCAGTTCGAATCTGCCCAGACCCACCAATTTTGTATGGGGCCATAGCTCAGCTGGGAGAGCGCCTGCCTTGCACGCAGGAGGTCAACGGTTCGATCCCGTTTGGCTCCACCATTAACTGCTTCTGCTGTTAGAGTTTAGAAATGAATATTCTGAAGTGAATATTGATTTCTAGTCTTTGATTAGATCGTTCTTTAAAAATTTGGGTATGTGATAGAAAGATAGACTGAACGTTACTTTCACTGGTAACGGATCAGGCTAAGGTAAAATTTGTGAGTTGCTCTTAATTGAGTATTATCGAATTTTCGGCGAATGTCGTCTTCACAGTATAACCAGATTGCTTGGGGTTATATGGTCAAGTGAAGAAGCGCATACGGTGGATGCCTTGGCAGTCAGAGGCGATGAAAGACGTGGTAGCCTGCGAAAAGCTTCGGGGAGTTGGCAAACAGACTTTGATCCGGAGATGTCTGAATGGGGGAACCCAGCCATCATAAGATGGTTATCTTAAGCTGAATACATAGGCTTAAGAGGCGAACCAGGGGAACTGAAACATCTAAGTACCCTGAGGAAAAGAAATCAACCGAGATTCCCTTAGTAGTGGCGAGCGAACGGGGACTAGCCCTTAAGTGGCTTTGAGATTAGCGGAACGCTCTGGAAAGTGCGGCCATAGTGGGTGATAGCCCTGTACGCGAAAATCTCTTAGTCATGAAATCGAGTAGGACGGAGCACGAGAAACTTTGTCTGAATATGGGGGGACCATCCTCCAAGGCTAAATACTACTGACTGACCGATAGTGAACTAGTACCGTGAGGGAAAGGCGAAAAGAACCCCGGAGAGGGGAGTGAAATAGATCCTGAAACCGTATGCGTACAAGCAGTGGGAGCCCACTTTGTTGGGTGACTGCGTACCTTTTGTATAATGGGTCAGCGACTTATTTTCAGTGGCGAGCTTAACCGAATAGGGGAGGCGTAGCGAAAGCGAGTCTTAATAGGGCGTCTAGTCGCTGGGAATAGACCCGAAACCGGGCGATCTATCCATGGGCAGGTTGAAGGTTGGGTAACACTAACTGGAGGACCGAACCGACTACCGTTGAAAAGTTAGCGGATGACCTGTGGATCGGAGTGAAAGGCTAATCAAGCTCGGAGATAGCTGGTTCTCCTCGAAAGCTATTTAGGTAGCGCCTCATGTATCACTGTAGGGGGTAGAGCACTGTTTCGGCTAGGGGGTCATCCCGACTTACCAAACCGATGCAAACTCCGAATACCTACAAGTGCCGAGCATGGGAGACACACGGCGGGTGCTAACGTCCGTCGTGAAAAGGGAAACAACCCAGACCGTCAGCTAAGGTCCCAAAGTTATGGTTAAGTGGGAAACGATGTGGGAAGGCTTAGACAGCTAGGAGGTTGGCTTAGAAGCAGCCACCCTTTAAAGAAAGCGTAATAGCTCACTAGTCGAGTCGGCCTGCGCGGAAGATGTAACGGGGCTCAAACCATACACCGAAGCTACGGGTATCACTTAGGTGATGCGGTAGAGGAGCGTTCTGTAAGCCTGTGAAGGTGAGTTGAGAAGCTTGCTGGAGGTATCAGAAGTGCGAATGCTGACATGAGTAACGACAATGGGTGTGAAAAACACCCACGCCGAAAGACCAAGGTTTCCTGCGCAACGTTAATCGACGCAGGGTTAGTCGGTCCCTAAGGCGAGGCTGAAAAGCGTAGTCGATGGAAAACAGGTTAATATTCCTGTACTTCTGGTTATTGCGATGGAGGGACGGAGAAGGCTAGGCCAGCTTGGCGTTGGTTGTCCAAGTTTAAGGTGGTAGGCTGGAATCTTAGGTAAATCCGGGATTCTAAGGCCGAGAGCTGATGACGAGTGTTCTTTTAGAACACGAAGTGGTTGATGCCATGCTTCCAAGAAAAGCTTCTAAGCTTCAGGTAACCAGGAACCGTACCCCAAACCGACACAGGTGGTTGGGTAGAGAATACCAAGGCGCTTGAGAGAACTCGGGTGAAGGAACTAGGCAAAATGGCACCGTAACTTCGGGAGAAGGTGCGCCGGTGAGGGTGAAGCATTTACTGCGTAAGCCCATGCCGGTCGAAGATACCAGGCCGCTGCGACTGTTTATTAAAAACACAGCACTCTGCAAACACGAAAGTGGACGTATAGGGTGTGACGCCTGCCCGGTGCCGGAAGGTTAATTGATGGGGTTAGCTAACGCGAAGCTCTTGATCGAAGCCCCGGTAAACGGCGGCCGTAACTATAACGGTCCTAAGGTAGCGAAATTCCTTGTCGGGTAAGTTCCGACCTGCACGAATGGCGTAACGATGGCGGCGCTGTCTCCACCCGAGACTCAGTGAAATTGAAATCGCTGTGAAGATGCAGTGTATCCGCGGCTAGACGGAAAGACCCCGTGAACCTTTACTATAGCTTTGCACTGGACTTTGAATTTGCTTGTGTAGGATAGGTGGGAGGCTTTGAAGCGTGGACGCCAGTTCGCGTGGAGCCAACCTTGAAATACCACCCTGGCAACTTTGAGGTTCTAACTCAGGTCCGTTATCCGGATCGAGGACAGTGTATGGTGGGTAGTTTGACTGGGGCGGTCTCCTCCTAAAGAGTAACGGAGGAGTACGAAGGTGCGCTCAGACCGGTCGGAAATCGGTCGTAGAGTATAAAGGCAAAAGCGCGCTTGACTGCGAGACAGACACGTCGAGCAGGTACGAAAGTAGGTCTTAGTGATCCGGTGGTTCTGTATGGAAGGGCCATCGCTCAACGGATAAAAGGTACTCCGGGGATAACAGGCTGATACCGCCCAAGAGTTCATATCGACGGCGGTGTTTGGCACCTCGATGTCGGCTCATCACATCCTGGGGCTGAAGCCGGTCCCAAGGGTATGGCTGTTCGCCATTTAAAGTGGTACGCGAGCTGGGTTTAGAACGTCGTGAGACAGTTCGGTCCCTATCTGCCGTGGACGTTTGAGATTTGAGAGGGGCTGCTCCTAGTACGAGAGGACCGGAGTGGACGAACCTCTGGTGTTCCGGTTGTCACGCCAGTGGCATTGCCGGGTAGCTATGTTCGGAATAGATAACCGCTGAAAGCATCTAAGCGGGAAACTAGCCTCAAGATGAGATCTCACTGGGACCTTGAGTCCCCTGAAGGGCCGTCGAAGACTACGACGTTGATAGGTTGGGTGTGTAAGCGCTGTGAGGCGTTGAGCTAACCAATACTAATTGCCCGTGAGGCTTGACCATATAACACCCAAGCAATTTGAGCGTAAAAGCCAGATTGCGGTGTGTGAAGACGAAACGAACCGAAAGTTCGAGATACTCACAAAACACCAAACTATCGCATACCCATTCGCTGGAGCGTGAACCTGAAAAGGCCCACGACCTGGCTACCGAATTTCTTGACGACCATAGAGCATTGGAACCACCTGATCCCATCCCGAACTCAGCAGTGAAACGATGCATCGCCGATGGTAGTGTGGGGTTTCCCCATGTGAGAGTAGGTCATCGTCAAGATTAAATTCCGAAACCCCTATCTGCGTATGCAGGTAGGGGTTTTGTTTTAGTAGAAGTCACCAATTTTGCTGGCACGTTACGGCTGTAACGGGCTGGTCACCGAATTTCTTGACGACCATAGAGCATTGGAACCACCTGATCCCATCCCGAACTCAGCAGTGAAACGATGCATCGCCGATGGTAGTGTGGGGTTTCCCCATGTGAGAGTAGGTCATCGTCAAGATTGAATTCCGAAACCCCTGTCTGCTAACGCAGACAGGGGTTTTGTCGTTCTGGAGCCCTAAAAACTTCACTCCAGACTACTCTTTGCGCGCCTTACTGCTTCTGCGAGCCACCAACTTGCGCCACCAGATATAGTTCCCGGTCACCGACAGCACTGCAATCAAAATACCCAACACGGCAACTTGACTTGCCCGGTGAATCCAATGATTCGCCCTCCGTGTATCGGCAATTGCAGCCTGTAAAAACGTTCTCCCAAAGTGCCCTGCCCCGCGATCTCCTGTCCTAATAAACGCCCGTCTGCGCCATGGAAGAACAGCCAGGATTTACAATGGGCCTCAGTATCATGTTGCCCAAAACCCGCCCCATAGAAGTTGTACTCAAAGCTGTAATACAACTCCCCGATCGACGCCGTCAACTCCAGTCTTTGACCTTGCTTCAGCGCACGCTCATAAGCCTGTTGATAACTCAGTCGAGTCAGGCCCCATTCCTCAGCGGCTATGAGCCCACGGGATTCAGCCCCTTCTGCTCACCATTTACTGGGTCCAGATAGAACACCTGGTTGGGCTCGGCGAAAGGTTTTCCAGTCGATGGATCGGTACGTGCAACGGCTGCGAGTAAGGCCGTATGCCCCACATCGTCCGGGTACTTCATGTACCAGACCTGAAGGCGCGGATGCTCGTTTTGCAGCTTGTCGACCAGATCCCCAGGAGGCAGACGCTCACCCTCGGATGTCGCCAGATAGAACACTGGGTTGAGCCATTCATCCAGTTCATGATTGAACGCCAGAATGCTGCATGTGATCCCTGCCATCAGCAGAAACAACGCTGTGGCCAAGCCGATGTGGCGATGAAGTAAAACCAGAAGTGTGCGCATGGAATTTTCCTGCAGAGACGACAAAGCCAGCCCCTGGAGTCAGGCGCTGGCTTTGTAGGAATAACGAGTGATTAGAACTGGTAACTCACCGTGGCGGCGACGTTGCGTTCTTCGCCCAGATAGCAGAAGTTCAGGCTGGCACAGGACGCCACGTACGACTCGTTTGTCAGATTGTTCGCATTGAGGCGTACGTCCACGTCCTTCAACCCAATCTTGCCCAAGTCATAACCGACAGAGGCGTCAAACAACGTGTAGGACGGCACCTTCATGGTGTTCTCCGCATCGGCCCAGCTATAGCCGACATACCGCACACCACCGCCCAGACGTAGGCCATCGAGTACCGCGCTGTCGAATTTGTAATCTGCCCAGACCGACGCCATATGACGCGGCGCCTGGGTCGGCGAGTGGCCCTTGTTCTCGATGACGTCGGTGGGCGTACTCAGGGTGCTGACCATAGACTTCGAGTATTCAATGTCAGTGAAGGTGTAGCTGCCGAGTACTTTCAAATTGTCGGTCAGTTGCATGTGCGCTTCCAGTTCCAGGCCTTGGGAGCGGACGGCGCCTACAGCGCGGTAGAAGTTTTCTTGCGGCAGTTTGGTCGCAAGGTTTTCCTGATCGATGCGAAACAGTGACGCGGTGAACAAGTTGTCGGTGCCCGATGGCTGATACTTCACGCCCACTTCCCACTGCGTCCCATCGGTCGGTGCCAGAGGATTGCCGGCACTGTCCGAGTAGGAGTTCGGGTTGAAGGACTCGGAGTAGCTGATGTAAGGCGCAATGCCGTTATCGAACAGGTACAACGCGCCTGCACGACCGGTCAGCTTGGTTCTTTTGTCGCTGATTTCTGTGCCGACGGGGCGCTGCGCTTCGGCCAGTCGGTTTTCATCGGAGGTCTCGACCCAGTCCTGACGCAGGCCCAGGGAGAAGCGCCACTTGTCCATTTCGATCAGGTCTTGCAGGTAGACGCCAGTCTGTTCCAGGCGACGCAGGTAGCTGGTCGTGCCATAGAAGTCGATATTCGAGTTGCCATACACCGGGTTGAACACATCAATCGGTGCAAGGGCGCCGCTGGTCCAGTCGACGACAGTCTTGCGCCGTTGGTAGTCCGCACCCAACAGTACCGTGTGTTTGGTTGCGCCGGTGAAGAACTCCGCTTGCAGCATGTTATCGACAATGGAGGCATGAAGTTTCTCGTCGCCACCGGTGTAGTAACGATTCAACTCATGACTGCTCGGTGTGGTCCAGCCATAGGCGTAGACCTGATCCAGCTTCACCTTGGAATCGAGATAACGGAAGTTCTGCCGTGCAGTTAAGACGTCGTTGAAGCGATGCTCAAACTGATAACCGAAGGATTGCTGATCACGCTGAAAACCATCAATGCCCGGCTCTCCCTCGAAGAAGTGCGGTGAGATGCGATTGCCGTTGCGCTGATGAATTGTCCCATTGGCCGGCATGCCGCCGTGATAGCCGCCGTCGGGATCGTGTTGCAGATAGGCCTGCAGGGTCAGCGAGGTATCTTCGGTGAAGTCGAGGCTCACCGTAGGCGCCAGGGCGAAACGCTTTTCCTTGTTGTAATCGAACTGCGTGTCGGACTGATCCGCCAACCCTGTCAGACGATAGGCAATGCGCTTGTCGTCATCCACCGGGCCGCTGAAGTCGAAACCCATGCCACGCTGGCCTTGGCTGCCCACGGTGGCCTGGATCTGATGATAGGGCTCATACAGCGGTTTCTTGCTGGTCAATGCCACCAGGCCACCCGGCGAACTGCGACCGTAAAGTACCGATGAAGGCCCTTTGAGAATGTCGACACGCTCCAGGAAGTACGGGTCCACCTGCATGGTGCTGTAGGTGCCGCTATCGCCCATGGATTTGAGGCCGTCGAGGTAGATGTTATCCACCGAGCCGTCGTTGAAGCCGCGCATCGCCACGTAGTCATAACGGTGGGTTGCGCCATATGGATTGGTCAGCACGCCCGGGGTGTAGCGCATGGCCTGGGAGACGGTTTGCGAGCCCTGGTCGTCCATTTGCTCGCGGGTGACCACCGACACGCTTTGCGACGTTTCCAGCAACGCGGTACTGGTCTTGGTGGCGATCTGGCTGTGCGTCGCGTTGTAGCCGTCCATGCTGCCCAGTGCGTTACCGAGGGCAAAGCCTTTGATGTCGGTGGTGGGCAATGCCAGTGATCCAGTTTCAGCGGCAGGACGCAGCACATAGCTGCTGCCATCCTGGCGCAAGGCCTCAAGGCCCGAACCATCGAGCAAATGATTCAGCGCCTGATCGACTGAATGGTCTCCCTGCACACCCGGTGAATGGCGCCCGCTGGTTTGCGCAGGCGTAGTCGACAACGTGATGCCGGCCTGACGCGCAAACTGGTTGAGCACATCGCTCAATGGACCGGCACCGATGTTTTAGCGATGGCTGCTGACTTCACTGTTCTGCGCCGCAACCGAAAGTGTTGGCAACCAGCCGACCCCCAGCACGGTAGAGAACAGCGCCGCGCGAACGGCACCGTGCAAAATGCAGGTGTCCGCAGTGAAACAAGGAAGGTTCTTACCGATGGCGCGCACAGTCATTGTAGGTTTCCGTAGGAAGTCGCTGAAGTCAGAGTTGAAGTGCTTACTGACTAAGCCGGGCTTGCACGGAAAACCCGCCAAAAATAATTCAGACTTGCCGCTCCAGCGTCACCCACCAACGAGTGCGGTAGCGCAACTGCACCGGCAGGGTTTGCGGGAGTATGGCCAGCAGCTTATCGGAGTTCTCCAGACGGAAGACTCCGGACAGCCGCAAGTCCGCAATGTCCGCTGAGCACGTCAAATAACCGTGTCGGTAACGTGCGACTTCATTGAGAAAATCCCCCAGGCGCATGTTGCGAGTGACGATCAGGCCATCGACCCACGCACCGGCATCCATATCCAGAGGCGCAGCCAGCTTCGCCTGGTGGTCATCGATCAAATAACTCTGTCCGGCCTGTACCCGAATCGGCTCACCGTCGGCGGCCCGTGGCGAATGAATCGCGACCATGCCGCTGGTGACACTGAGGCGTGTGCAGTCATCCTCCTGACGCAGGATGAACCGCGCCCCCACACCTTCATACACGCCGTGACGACTGTGCACCCGCAACGGTCGATCAAATGAAGACGCTTCGTCGATCCCGCCGCAGGTCACGATGATTTCGCCGCGCGTCAGTTTGATCAGCCGTTGCTGCGCGGTGTAATCGAGATCCACCGCGCTGGCGGTGTTGAGCTCCAGGCGGGTGCCGTCGGGCAATTGGAAACCACGTCGCTCGCCGGTGGCGGTTGCGAAGTCGGCGGTCCACTGCTGCCAACCTACCGCATCCTTGCCCAGCCATGCCGCAGAACCCATCAGTAATGCGCCCGACAGCAACTTCAGAGCCTGTCGTCGTCCCAATCCCTGAGCGCTGTTTTCCAGCGTGTTGAACGCGACTTGGGCGCCGGGCACCGCGCGCAGATTGCTGCTCAACTCTGCTTGCAGGGACTGCGCCCGCTGCCAAGCCAGTTCGTGTTCAAAATGCTCTGCGCGCCAGACATCGCATTGCTGGCGCAACCTCGGATTGGCCGCGTTGTTGCGCAGCCGCAGCAGCCAATTGATGGCCTGTTTGACCACCTGCTGATGAGGTTCGCCGCGCCGGTGAAGTGACGAGTTATCCACAGACATCACGCTTCATACCGCAAGACGTAGCAGTGATACAGCGCATCAGCGACATAACGCTCCACCGAACGCATGGACAAGCCCATCTGCCCGGCAATCTGCTTGTGGGTAAGTCCTTCGCACTGCGCCAGCAGAAATGCCTGACGCACTTTCGGCTTCAGGCCTTCAAGCATGCGGGCGATGCTTTCCAGCAATTCGAGCACCAGCGCCCGCGCCTCGGCACTCGGGGTGTGGGCTTCGGGCAAGCGAGCGATGGTTTCCAGGTAGGCGCGCTCGATTTCCTCACGGCGCCAATGGTCGATGACCAAGCCACGGGCGATGGTTCGCAAAAAGGCGCGGGGCGCCTTGAGTTCCAGGCGTTCGGTTCTTTGCAACAGGCGCACGAAGGTGTCCTGCGCCAGGTCTGCCGCATCGGCTGCATTGCCTAATCGAGCGCGCAGCCACGCGTTGAGCCAACCGTGATGGCTACTGTAAAGCGTCTGTACTGCAAACTCAGGTGAGGACATGAACGCGACAGCCCGAACGTCACAAATGATAATTAGTCGCATTGTCATCAAGGGTCACGGAATTTGCAACTGCCGGGCGAACAACCGTCATCACAAAAATGCTATTCAACCGCTCTAGCATGCCGTTCGGCGGGAATGCCGGGCTTTTCTTACAAACCCCTAAGATTTCTCCGACTCGTGCCGACAGACTGGTGAGACATGCGTGCACCAAAGTAGAGCGGACGAAGAATGCCGCCTGCGCTGTTACATGGAATGTTGCACCTGGAACGCATCCCCACTTTTTGCATAAGAAGTCCCATGAAATGAATCTCAAATTCAGCCATAAAATCCTTCTGGCCGCCTCTGGCGTCGTGGTGCTGGCTTTTGCGTTGTTCACTTTGTACAACGACTATCTGCAGCGAAACACCATCCGGCAAAACCTCGAATCCTCCGTCCAGCAAGCCGGCGATCTGACCGCCAGCAGCGTGCTTAACTGGATGAGCGGCCGTGTGCTGGTGCTGGAAAACCTCGCACAGAACGTCGCTCATCAAGGCGCCAACGCGGACCTGCCAGGTCTGGTTGATCAACCAGCCTTCACCTCGAACTTCCAGTTCACCTACGTTGGCCAGGCCAATGGCGTGTTCACGCAACGCCCCGACGCGAAGATGCCGGACGGTTACGATCCGCGTCAGCGTCCCTGGTACAAACAAGCCGTGGCTGCCGACAAGACCATGCTGACGCCGCCGTATATGGCCGCCGTCGGTGGTTTGGTGGTGACCATCGCGATGCCGGTGAAGAAGAACGGCGAATTGCTCGGTGTGGTCGGCGGTGACCTGAGCCTGGAAACCCTGGTGAAGATCATCAACTCGGTGGACTTCGGTGGCATCGGCCACGCGTTCCTGGTCAGCGCTGACGGTCAGGTGATCGTCAGCCCGGACAAAGACCAGGTGATGAAAAACCTGAAGGACATTTATCCAAATTCGGGCGTGCGCATCGAGAAGGGCAATCAGGACGTCACCCTGAACAAGCAGGACCGCATCCTCTCGTTCACCCCGGTGAGCGGTTTGCCGAATGCCGAGTGGTACATCGGTCTGTCGATCGACAAGGACAAGGCCTACGCACCACTGAGCCAATTCCGCACCTCGGCGCTGATCGCAATGTTCATCGCCGTCAGCGTTATTGCAGTGCTGCTGAGTTTGCTGATCAACGTGCTGATGCGTCCGCTGACCACCATGGGCCGCGCGATGCAGGACATCGCCCAGGGTGAAGGTGACCTGACCCGTCGTCTGGCCGTGGAAAGCAAAGACGAATTCGGCGAGTTGGGCGGTTCGTTCAACCAATTCGTGGAGCGGATTCACGCATCGATTTCTGAAGTGTCTTCGGCGACCCGTCAGGTGCACGATTTGTCGCAACGGGTGATGGCATCGTCCAACGCCTCGATCGTCGGTTCCGACGAACAAAGCGCGCGTACCAACAGCGTGGCGGCGGCGATCAACCAACTGGGCGCCGCTACTCAGGAAATCGCCCGCAATGCTGCCGATGCTTCGCAGCATGCCAGCGGCGCGAGCGAGCAGGCGGACGACGGTCGTCAGGTGGTGGAGAAAACCATCCTGGCCATGACCGAACTGTCGCAGAAAATCAGCCTGTCCTGCACCCAGATCGAAACCCTGAACGCCAGCACTGACAACATTGGGCATATTCTGGATGTGATCAAAGGCATCTCTCAGCAGACCAACTTGCTCGCGCTCAACGCCGCCATCGAAGCGGCGCGTGCCGGTGAGGCCGGCCGTGGTTTTGCGGTGGTGGCGGACGAAGTGCGCAACCTGGCGCATCGCACGCAGGAGTCGGCGGAAGAGATCCACAAGATGATCACTTCGCTGCAGATCGGTTCTCGCGAGGCCGTGACGACCATGAACGCCAGTCAGGTCTCCAGCGAAGAGACTGTCGAAGTGGCAAACCAGGCAGGTCTGCGACTGGTCAGCGTGACCCAGCGTATCGGCGAAATCGACGGCATGAACCAGTCGGTGGCCGCGGCGACCGAAGAGCAGACCGCCGTGGTGGAAACCCTCAACGTCGACGTCAACCAGATCAACTTGCTGAACCAGCAGAGCGTGGCCAACCTCAATGAAACGTTGAAGGATTGCGATGCGTTGTCGTTGCAGGCGAACCGGTTGAAGCAGTTGGTGGATAGCTTCAAGATCTGATTCAGGTCAGTTCTACTGCGTTATGGTTCTTCGCGAGCAAGCCCGCTCCCACATTCGACCGCATTCCTTCCGAGGCAAACCGGTCAAAATGTGGTAGCGGGCTTGCTCGCGAAAGCGGTAGAAAAGTCACCGCCAAACCAAAGCCCTACGCAAACAGCTTCAACACATTATTCATCGCATCATCCGCAAACCCCTGCACAAAATCTTTGAACCCCGGCAACGCCTCATCACCCCCCTGCGCCGGTTCGGCAATGATGGTCCAGGTCGCCCGCGACTGGCCCGCACCCAGCGGCTCAACACTCATCGCCGCCCACAAATTGGCCACGCCCAGCGTGTTGTAAATCGTGGTCCACGTCATGTTCAACGCCTGGTCATCCCGCGAGTTGAGTTGCTCGACCACCAGGTTACCGTCCTTGAAAAATTTCTTGCGCAGCGACGACACGCCTTCGCCCGTCATCTCGATGTGCGACAGCGCCGGAATGAATTGATCGAAGCCGGCAAAGTTGCCGACCACCGCCCAGACCTTCGCTGAGTCAGCCGGCACTTCTACTGAAGACACGACGTGGCAGCCTTGAGGGTTTTTGATCAGGGTATCGGGTTGCAGAGTGCTCATGGTCTTGCTCCATTGGGTTTGAGTGAATCAGATGAAATTGATTTCTTTGAGGTAGTCGCAGCCGCGACGCAGCAGCGCTGGGGATTTTTCCGGGTAGTGCGCGCCCATCTGCCGAACGCCCGCCTGGGCGTTGTCGTGGCCGATCATCGAGATGTCGCCGATGTCTTCCTCGAACCCGTTGAGGTAGAAACCGAGCACGCCGAACAGCGCGTTGTCGCTGTCGACCCGGCCCAGTTGCTGCTGCCAGTCGGACACGCTGACCATGGCAAACTCCCGGCCAGCCTCACGGAATGACGCGACGTAATCGTCCCAGCTCAAAGGTTCGGGGTTGTGCAGGTTGAACACCGCTTTTTCAGGCGAATAACGGCTGGCGTGGAAGGCGATGAAGCGGGCGAGAAAGTCCACCGGCATCAGGTCGAAGTTCAGCGCGAACTCCGGCACCTGGCCGAGCTGGATCGAGCCCTTGAGCATCAGCATCAAGCGATTTTTATGCGGCTGACAGACGCCGGTCAGGCTGTTGAAACTGATGTTGCCGGGTCGATAAAGATTGACCCGCACCCCGCGCTCGCGCGCCCGTTCGAGGATTCGTTCGCCGACCCATTTGGACAGGTTGTAGCCGTTCTTGATGTAGATCGGCGGAGTCTGCGCGGCGGGCAACTCCAGCACCCGGCCATCGTCGGCAATCGTGCTGGACGCCGACAGCGTGGAGACGAAATTGAAGATCTTCTTGCTGCGCCCCTCGCACAGCCGAAGGCATTCGAAAATCGGCTCGACGTTGTCCCGCGCCAGCGACTCGTAATCGAGCACGTGGTTGACGTTGGCGGCGTTGTGCACCAACGCGCCGAACTCCCGGTCGAGGCGTTCGTAAACGTCCGCATCGAGACCCAATGCCGGGTGCGCAATATCCGCCGCGTAAACCTGCACCCGACTCAGGTCCAGATGCTCCAGACGGTTTTCCCGTAGTGCATGAGCGAAGCGCTCTGCCGCCGATTGCCCGCCACCATCGCGCACCAGGCAGGCGACTTCACTGACGCCCCACGCCAGCAACGCCTCGACGATGTGCACCCCGACAAAACTGTTGGCGCCGGTGACGATCACCTTGTGCACATCGCCCATGCGGCTGATGGGCAGCGGCTGAATATCCAGCTCGCGGAAGGCATCCGCCAGTGCCTGCGCGCTCAGGACTTCCTCGGTACCGGAGCCTCGCACCAACGTTGCCAACTTCGTAATCGTCGGCAATTCAATGAAGCGGTTGATCGAGATGCTGCGGCCGAATTCTTCACGCAATCGCAGCAGCATCCGCGACAACAGAATCGAATGGCCGCCCAGATTGAAGAAGCTTTCGTCGGTCGAAATATCGCTGGCCGGCAGCTCCAGCAGCTCGGCCCAGATCACCAGCAACAGCGTTTCATCGGCACTGGTGGGCAAGCGCCGCGTGGTGTTTTCGGCAACATTCACCGGCATTGCCAGCAGGGCTTTGCGGTCGACTTTGCCGTTGCTGGCGAACGGCATGCTCGGCAGTTCGGTCCAGGCAATGGGTTGCATGTAGTCCGGTAAAAACTGCGTCGAGTGAGCCTTCAAGGCTTCGCGAGCGACGCCCGGTTGTTCCTCCTGAGGTTGTGCGAGAAAGGCCAGAATTCGTCGCTGACTGTCGATGACCACCGCCACCTGACGGTACAACTGACTGTCACGCAGGCAGCGTTCGATCTCTTCCGGCTCGACCCGAAAGCCGCGGATCTTCACCTGATTGTCCCGCCGTCCGCACAGCTCGACTCCGTCGGCGGTCCATTTCGCCATGTCGCCGGTACGGTAGGCGCGCAGGCTCTGGCCGTCCGGCAGATTCAAGTCCAGGTAACGCTCGGCAGTCTGCTGCGGGTTGTTCAGATAACCCAGGCACACCCCTGGCCCGGCGATGTACAACTCACCGACGGTCTGCTCGGTCACCGGTTGAAACCCCTCGTCGAGAATCAGCACCTGGCTGTTGGCAATCGGTGCCCCGAGTGTGCGGTTGCTGTCGCCGGCGCGTAGCTGACGCGCGGTGATCAGCACCGTGGCTTCGGTCGGGCCATAGAGGTTGTAGAGGTTGCCCTGACGGGTGAGCTGCTCGATGACATAGGGCTCGCAGACGTCGCCGCCGGTCATCACATGATCCAGAACCTGCAGCTGATCCAGCGGCAGAATGCTTAACAGTGCCGGCGGTAAAAACGCGTGACTGAGGCGTTGATGGCGGATCAGCTCGACCAGTTGCAAGGGATCGCGGCGCTGGTCGTCGCTCGGCACGATAAGCTCGGCGCCCTGAAGCAGGGTCGGGAAAATATCGATCAGCGACGAGTCGAAACTCAACGACGAAAACTGCAAGGCCCGACTGTGCTCGGTCAGCTGTACATAGTCGGCGTACCACGCGGTGAAGTGCGCGAGGTTGGCCTGGCTGAGCAATACCCCTTTGGGATGCCCGGTGGTGCCCGAGGTGTAGAGCGCCATGCAGGGCGCATCGAGGTCGGGTCGCTGGCGCATCAAGGGTTGGCCGAGGTCGATGTCAGCGCAGTCGATACGGCTGATGTCCAGGCCCTGCATTTCGTCGGCGAGGGGATGTTGGCCGTCATGTAACAACAACACCGCTCCGGCATTCGAAAGGATGTACTGCTGACGTTGCAGCGGATGGCTCGGCTCCAGCGGCAAGTACACCGCGCCACTGCCCAGAATCGCCAGGATCCCCGCATACAGCGCACTGCATTTCGGCATGCAAATCCCGACCACCAACGGTCCTTGATGCTGAGCGAGCAATGGCAGCAAACGCTGCTGGATCGCGCGGCTGTGGGCGTGCAATTGCCGATAGCTGACCGAGGTGCCGTCGATGTTGAGCGCGGGACGTTCGGCGGACTCGATGAAGCGCTGTTCGAGGCGCTCGATCATCGGGATCCGGGCGAGGTGCTGCAGCCACGGTTGAGCTGTGTTGTTGAGTTGATGGACGAACGCCAGACCCTCTAGAAATTGCAGGTTTTCCAGCCGCTCGAAGTGAGCCGCCGCTGCCGGCTCGGCGTGCAGAAAATACCCTTCATCCCGGGAGAAGCGGCTGACCAGCAGCGCGACGTGATCCACCAGTTCCGCCACAGCTCGCAGGCGCAATGCCTGGCCGTTTCCCGAGGTTTCATCGGCAATCGGCACGCGAGTGAACAGTCTTGATCCGTGCATGCACAGCAGGTCTATCGGCGGCAGCCCGCAGATGCCTGACTCGCCGACGTCCAGTTGCAATGTCAGTTGCGGCGCATCACTCAGGACTGAAAACGCTTGGCTAGCGTCGTCGATCAGCAGATCAAATGACGGCAGCTCGTCGAATGCCCCAAGCCGCACCAGCGAATGACCATGCTGTTCAAGTTCCAGCGCCAGGTCGGTCAAGGCCTGGCTTTGCCCAATGAGCAGAATGTCGAGACGTCTCATGATGTTCTCCTCGTTAAACCAGGTAGTCGCTGAGGGCGTCTTGCACGCACGGCGAATCGAGCAGCGAACTGCTGCGGAAAAACCGCACGATGTTGGCGACCAGCGGGTGATGACGATTGATCGGGAAGGCCATCCCCGAGATTTCGTTCTTGAGTGCCTGGCGTGCCGAGTCGCTGATCTGCAAGGATTCGATCAAGCGGAAGTCGAAGGACTTCTGGATGTCGTTGGTCAGGTAATGGCCGATGAACACCGGCAGAATCTGTGCGATCCGCTGGCGGTCGTCTTCGCTCGCGGTGTGCCAGTAGATGCGCACCATCCGCGACCAGAACCCGGAGTGGCGGCCCTCGTCCAGCAAGTGGTCGGCCATCAGGCCCTTGATCGATTGCTTGACCGTGTCGTCCTTGGCGAACGCTGCCACATCGCCGGTCACGGTGTTCTCGGCGATGGCCACGCAGATCAGTTCCACGGCGCTGCGCAGGTGTTCCGGTGCGAGGGCCACGGCCGCCGGAATTGCCCGGCTCAGCTCGATTTCATCCGGCAGCTGGATCGGCGTGATGCCGGTCATGGCGACGGTCTGCTGCATGAAATCCATCGCCACCAGCGCGTGGTAATCCTCGTCCACCACCACGGTCATGGCGTCATACCGACAGGCAAACGGGAACGCCACGGCGAAGCGATTCTTGGCGATGCTGCGGGCGGTCTTGTCGACGATCTCGGTTTCGAAAATCACCACGTCGTTGATGAATTTGTAGAGCGTCTGCACCAGCGCAAAGTCCCGTTGTTCCGGGCATTCGCGCAGGAAGGTTTCACTCAACACCAGTGGCTGGCGGCTCAACGGATAGATCAGCTTGTCATCGTTCTCCAGCACCCGCCGGGGCCGCGTGCGGATGGTGGCGCGGCTCTCCCAGGCGTCGGCGAAGGACTGGTAGTCGGCGGCGTTCATGCGCTCACCTCAGGCATAGGTTCGCTCATGCTCAGGCGCAAGCCGTCCCACAGGGCGATGCGGCTTTCCACGGCGGCGATGGCGCTGGCGTAGACGTCTTCTTCGCGTTGCGAATCGCCATCGACCAGCCGTGCGAGGAGTTTTTCTGCTGCCGGGCCGTGGTCCTCAGAGTCGACTTCGATGTGCCGTTCCAGGTAGTACCGGAAGGTCGGCGCTTGCTCGATGCCAATGCCCCAGTCGTCGAGAATCCGCTGGAACATCTGCGGAATAACGCTCTCACGACCATGCAGAAACGCAGCGGCAACACTGTGTCCCGGCGCATGCAGCGCGGTGTGCAAGGTGTGCCGCACGAACTGCGCGGCCGCCGGATCGACATCAACGCTTTGCAACGCCACGTCGTAACTCACACCTTCTTGTTGCAACGCCACGAAGCGTTCGACAGCGACCGTGCTGGCACCGACTTCGCGCATCGCATCCAGGTACAACTCAAAATGACTGTAATGACCCTGGGCCGGACGATCATCGGACTCTTCACCCAGCACAATCTCATTGATAAGACGCGCGGCCTGCGGATCTCGCGGCGGCAGCCAGGGCAGTTGAACGCAGGTCAGTTCCTGTTGCAGACGCTTGGTCAGCGACATGAAATCCCACACCGCAAAAACATGGCTTTCCATGAAACGTTGAAGTACCGACAGTGAATGTATTTCAGAGAAGATCGGGTGCGCACTAAGTTCTGCTTTCTTTTGGATGAGGCGGTCTTTATTCGTTTTCATGAGCGAGCCTATAAGTGATCTGAAATGCCGTTAAGGGTGTTGTGATCTATAAGTGACGGTCGTTTAACGTTTTTTGTTGGCGAGCGGATGCCTCAATTAAATTGATGTCATCGAGTGCGATAAAGTCGTTTGGGTGCCGTGTTTGCTGGCGGCGGAGAAAAACTAATACACGAGTAAAGTGTCGAGCAAGTTATTTTTATATTATTTGCAAGTTGTGTTTTCTTGCGCGCGACACGTTCCGATAAAACTTTAAGCGGCAGTTTTATGTGGGCGTAGTTGCTCCTTTCGACGAAGTATCGTCAAAATTCAAATAAAGAGTGAATGCCTCACTCAAAGCAACTTTCAAAGTTGTTCCGTTGAATGCTTCAAGGGGTGGAAGTTGGCTGGGATTGACGCCGGTGCTTCCTTTCCCGTGACAAGACTCCTTCCGTAGGTTCTTGGTGCGAGGACTGCGCCGCCAATGCGGTGCGTCGCCCGTTCATTATTCGTTGGCAGCCCAAGAGTGGGCGTAAATCACGGCCGCCGCTATCGCCGCGGACGTCATCTTTGCTGGCGTATTGATGGAACTGAGGGAGGTCTATCGATGGCAAGGCTTTGGGGAAGGGAAGTACGGTCGCCGAATAGCTCGGTGTTAGCGCAGGGGATGTGTAAGGAGATTATTCACGGCAAACGCGGCGCGCAGTTCGAACTGCGCGCCCAGGTTTTTTGCGGAGGGTTACCTGGAGGTTTTCTTGTTCAGCACTTCAGGGCTGTTGAGGTAGCGCGTGATCACCTCGACACCGCGATTGAGGTGATTGTCGAGCAGCTTCACCGAGCGCTCAACGTCGCGGTCCTCGACCGCCAACAACAGCGCTCGGTGGTCTTCCTGGGATAATTTGCCCAGGCCCATGGCTTCCAGGTTGAAGCGCAGGAAGCGTTCTTCTTCGTTCAACCCGTCCTCGACCAGCAGCAACAGCCGGCGGTTAGGCGCCTTGCAGTAAAGCGCCATGTGGAAGAGACGATTGAGGCGGCCGATCTCGCTGTAATCGTGTTCCGTTTCCATGTCGTCGATATGCTTGGCGGCCTGTTCGAAGTCTTCCTTCTCCAGCAAGGGAATCGACAGGCGCAGTGCCTCGGATTCCAGCAGGATTCGCAACGCATAGGTTTCGACGGCATCGCCCTGAACCAGCGGTGCAACCACTGCGCCTTTGTGGGCGATAACGTTGAGCAGCGCCTGGGCTTCAAGCTGGCGCAAGGCTTCGCGCACCGGCATGCGGCTGACGCCGAACAGGTCGGCCAGATCTTGCTGGCGCAACGCGGTGCCGCAGGGAATACGCCCGTCGAGAATGGCCGAACGCAGGGTTTCTTCGATCACCGAACGTGCCAGGTGAGCGGGAATCGGCCCGTTGACCTTGATACTGCTGAGGGGGTTGGGCTTCTGTGTCACTACTACGCACCCTGTTTGGCTGAAATATTTGGATCCAAATGGACACTAGTGACTGCCATGCAGCTTGTCAAACGGACTGAAGATCACCATCCGCGACTTTTCATGTCATCCACCATTCAAAGTCTAGCCCGTCGCCAGTGATTGCACCGTGCCATTGTCTTTTACCGGGCTAACCTGCACCATCAACCGAATTCCACCTGCCTGACCTGGATGCCTCGCATTGGCGGTACGTTTCGCGATCCCTCGGACTTTGCGCTGGCTGTGCTGCGCGTTAATGCTGGCCGGCGTCATGCTGGGCGGGCTGCATGCCGATTGGGATTTTTCGCTGATCAGCCGCAAGGCGCAGGCCTTGTACGGACCGTTGGGTGAAGGGCAGTCGCGCATCGATGCCTGGCAGCATTTGCTGTCCACGCAAAAACAGGTCAACGAGCTGGAACAGCTCAAGATGGTCAATCAGTTCTTCAACAAACAGATGCGTTACGTCGAGGACATCGACCTGTGGCACGAGGTCGATTATTGGGAAACCCCCATCGAAGCCCTGTGGAAGGGTGCCGGCGACTGCGAAGACTACGCGATCGCCAAGTACTTCAGCCTGCGCCATCTCGGCGTTTCCAGTGACAAACTGCGCATCACCTACGTCAAGGCTCTGCGGCTGAATCGGGCGCACATGGTGCTGACTTACTACTCGAGCCCCGAGGCCATGCCGCTGGTACTCGACAGCCTGATCGATGCGATTAAACCGGCCAGCCAACGAACCGATCTGCTGCCGGTCTACTCTTTCAATGCCGAAGGGTTGTGGTTGCCGGGCGCCAAGGGCAACAAGAAAGTCGGTGACACCAAACGCCTGTCCCGTTGGCAGGACGTGTTGAAGAAAATGCAGGCCGAAGGTTTCCCGGTCGAGACGACTAACTAGGAGCACGCGCTCAGATGTCTTTGTTCAAACAGCTGTTGATCGCTATCTGTCTGTTTCTGGTGGTCGCCTTCACCGGCAGCTTCATGGTCAGCCTGGAAAGCTCGCGCACCCAGTACGTCAACCAGTTGCGCTCCCACGCCCAGGACGCTGCGACAGCATTGGCGCTGTCCCTGACGCCGAACATCGACGATCCGGCAATGGTCGAGCTGCTGGTCAGTTCGATCTTCGACAGCGGTTATTACGCGAGCATCCGTGTGGTCGACCTCAAGACTGACCAGACCATCGTCGAGCGCAGCGGCATCCCAGCGGTGAACAACGTGCCGGACTGGTTCGTCAAAATGATCGGCCTGGAGCCGGCCGGTGGCGATGCGCTGGTCAGCCGTGGTTGGGAACAGGCGGCGCGGGTCGAGGTGGTCAGCCATCCGATGTTCGCGTTGGCCAAACTGTGGCAGAGCGCGTTGGGCAGCCTCGGCTGGTTGCTGATCTGCGGCGCCGTGAGCGCGGTGTTGGGCGCGCTGTTGCTGCGCCGACAACTGAAACCGCTGGACTACATGGTCAAACAATCCCACGCCATTGCTCGCCGCGAATTCCTCAGCCTGCCGGAGCTGCCGCGCACACCGGAACTGCGCCGTGTGGTGCAGGCCATGAATCAGATGGTCGAGAAGCTCAAGGCGCTGTTTCAGGAACAGGCCGAGCGCAGTGAAAAGCTGCGGGTCGAGTCCTATCAGGACAACCTCACGGGCCTGGCGAACCGTCGCTATTTCGAGATGCAACTGAACGCCCGGGTAAGCAATCCGGAACAGGCGAGCTCTGGTTATCTGCTGTTGTTGCGGGTCAAGGACCTGGCCGGTTTGAACCAGCGGCTGGGCGGTCAACGCACCGACCAATTGTTGCAAGCGGTGGGCGAGCAGCTGTCCCGCGAGTGCGCCAAGTACCCGGAAACGCAAAACCTCGTCACGCGGATCCGTGGCGGTGAGTTCGCCGTGCTGGCGCCGGGGCTGGTGCGCGAAGAAGCGCTGCAATTGGCGCAGAACCTCGACAGTGCCTTGGCAAGCCTGCATGCGACCGGCGCCACTGACGTGGCTTCGGTGGCGTCGATCGGGCTAGCGCCGTTTATTCATGGCGATTCACCGCAAGCGGTACTCGGGTTGGGCGATCAGGCGTTGGCTCAGGCTGAAGGGCAGGGTGAACAGAGTTGGGCGTGCCTCGATCACAGCGCCTCGGCCAGTGTCGGGGATGACCATCACGCCTGGAATAACTTGCTGGATCAGGCGCTGAATCAGCGGCGTTTCCAGTTGTATTTCCAGCCGGTGGTGGCCAGCCAGGACACGCAACTGGTCCTGCATTACAAGGTGCTGTCACGGTTGATCGACGACGACGGCCAGACCATTCCCGCCGGACGCTTCCTGCCGTGGCTCGAGCGCTTTGGCTGGACCGCGCGCCTGGATCGGCTGATGTTGGAGCTGGTGCTTGAGCAGATGGCCGAGCATGAAGAGTCGCTGGCGCTGAACCTGTCTTCGGCGACGTTGGCCGATCCGCAGGCGCTGAATAAAGTCTTCGAGATTTTGCGTGTTCACTCCGACCTCGGACCACGGCTGACCCTGGAAATCGGCGAGGAGCAATTGCCCGAGCAATCGATGCTGGAAGAACTGACGCGGCGTCTGCGTGAGCTCGGGTTCTCCTTGAGCCTGCAACGGTTTGGCGGGCGCTTCAGCATGATCGGCAACCTGGCGCGGCTGGGGTTGGCGTATCTGAAGATCGACGGCAGTTACATCCGGGCGATTGATCAGGAAAGCGACAAGCGCCTGTTCATCGAAGCGATCCAGCGGGCGGCGCACAGCATTGATCTGCCATTGATTGCCGAGCGGGTGGAGACCGAAGGGGAGTTGGTGGTGATTCGGGAGATGGGGCTGTACGGGGTTCAGGGGCAGTTGTTTGGTGAGCCGAAGCCCTGGCAGTGAGGCTTTGATAGCTGAGTCGTCAGTCCGTCCGCCTTCGCGGGCAAGCCTCGCTCCTACAAGGTCGTGCGTTGGCGTAAACCTGTAGGAGCGAGGCTTGCCCGCGAAGGCGTCTGTACAGACACAACAATGACGAGACCTTAAATCAACCCCGTCTCGTCATCATCAATCAAATGACTCAACCCACCCAACGCCTCACGGGCCTGGTTCCGGTCCATCAGTTTGGCCTGAGCAGCGGCCGGCAAGTCGGTAACGCGGATCACTCCTTTGCTGGTCAGCACCTGAATCAAGTCGTCGAGTACCCGGATCATTTCCAGGTCGCTTTGCTTGAGCTGTTTGAGGCTGGTTTCCATCACTTCGTTGGCGTACCAGGCCTGGATCTCGTGATTGTCAGCCGGCAGCGTTTCCGTGGCCTCGGCGTAGGCCGCGGCTTCCACGCGCACTAACTGACCTTGCGCATCGCGTTGCACGTAGAACATTGAGCATCCCTCAGAAATGAACCAGCGTCATGCTGTCAGCAGCATAGGCCAACTGGACGCGAGTATGCGGTGCGGCGACGAAATCGTCACCGGGGGGATGGGCACAAACGCAACGGCCGCCCCATAAGGGCGGCCGTTTTTCGTTGGATCAGCTGTTGTTGTGGTCGACTTTGATGGTCGGGTCACTGCCGGCAATCAACGTGTGAATGTTGGCGCTGGACCAGTTGTTGCCTTCCAGTTTGATCGTCACATCCGGCGCGGCCGCTGCAGCGTCGGCGCCGTTGAACTTGCCGCCGGAACTGACTTGCAGCGATGACACGCCATCCACGGTGCTGATCTTCAGGAAGTTGTCGATGGTGCTGCCGGTTTCGCCTTGCAGCAAATCGCGCAGGTCGATGCGGTCACCTTCGCTGGCCTTGAAGTCCTTGATCACGTCGTTCCCGGTATCGCCAGCCTTCCAGACGAAGGTGTCGGCGCCCAAACCGCCAATCAGGATGTCGTTGCCCTGACCGCCCATCAGCGAGTCGTTACCCGTGCCACCGAGCAGGATGTCATTGCCCTTGCCGCCGTCGAGCAGGTCATTGCCCCCCGAGCCAAAGAGAATGTCGTTGCCCGCACCGCCCAACAGCGTGTCGTTGCCGTCATGGGCACCGGACACATCGAATGCGCTGGAGTGCTCAGTGATGTACTGGTGCACGTTGCTGGTCGTGACTTTGCTGACGTCCACGCCGGTCTCTTTGGCGACGAACGCCTGGATCGCCTGATAACCCTCGCCGGCAATGCCGTTGAAGCTCACCAGGTCACCGAACAGGATGTCGTTACCATTGCCGCCATTGACCGTGTCGGAACCCGGCATTGTCGCTTCGGTGTGGCCGATGATCGAGTTGGCCAAGTCTTTCGGATCGATGTTGGTTTGCGGCGTCTTGTCCGTGTCGTACGGCTTGAGGTCGTTGAGGGTGACGTCTTTGTTCAGGCCGATGGCTTCTACCGTCGACACCTTGCCCAGCAGCGCGAAGCTGTCGGTGGAGTTGTCGATGGCGCTGGAGCCGGTGCTGCTGCCGTTGCCGTCGCGATAAGACAGCTCGTACGTGCCGTTACCCTCGGCGCGAATAGTGCCCAGCTCGTCACTGCTCCAGTAGCCGCCCTTCGAGTTCTTGTACGTCTGCAGCGTGACGGTGCCGGAGTTATCGATGGTCAAGTAGTGAGTGCTGTCCAGATAGCCGGAATAGGTCTGACCCAACTTGTAATTGGTGGTGGTGATGACGTCATCGAGCTTCACGTTGCCGAACAGGGTCGGGTTGGTCTGCTCACCGCTCTGGTAGTAGGTCGGCTTGCCATCAGTGATGAAGTACGTGAGGTTCTTCGCCCCGGTGTTCGCCATGGCGTCGGCACTCTGGAACCAGTTCGCCGTGGTTTTGAACACGTCCTCATAGTTGGTGCCGCCGCCGGAAACCATGGAATCAAGCACCGCTTTGAGCAGGATCAGCGCATTCGGGTCGTTCAGGTTCACCGAGACAGACTTGTTGACCTGGTTGTCGAAGTCCGCGAGGAAGATGTTCACGGTGCCGGAGTTGCCACCCATGCTCTGTTTGAGGGTGTTGAACACCGAGGTCAGCGAGTCCTTGGCGGCGTTGATCGACGACGCGCTCATGCTGCCCGAGCTGTCGACCATGAAGGCGATGTTGTAGTTGGTGCCCGGCACCACGGTCAGCCCGCCGATGTCGGCGACCATGATGTCGTTACCATCGGTGCCGGTGATGGTGTCATCGGCCGCAGTGGCGGTGACGGCGTTGTAGACCGCCGGGTAAACCTTGACCGGGATCGTCGTGGTGCTCAGCGCCGAACCGCCCAGTGCCTCGGTGGAGGTTGAGGTCACAGTCAGGTTGAACTGGCCGTTGTAGTACGGCGGCGGGGTCACGGTCAGGGTGCCGAGGTTCCAGCCGGTGACGTTGGCTTCGCCCGACGTGGTGCTGGCGGTGAAGGTGTGGCCGGCGCCATCGGTGAGCACCGAGCCCGCCGGGATGCCGCTGATCTTAACGATGAGGCTTTCGGAGCCGTCGGTATCGGTGAGTGCAGTCTTGATCGCAGACAGGTGAACGCTGGTGCCTTCGGCCGCTTCGTTGAGCTTGTAGCCGTCGTAGTAGCCTTCGCCGTTAGTGCCGTGCAGGTCGGAAACTGTCACGCCGGAAGCGGCCAGGTCTGCCACGCCGGTGTACAGCGGCACGCCGGCGCTGCTCAGGTCGACTGCTGCAGCGCCGTTGACCGACAGGTTGACGTCATAGCTGCCCGGGCCGCTCTGGTTGTGGTGGTAGATGTCCAGCGTGTAGTAACCGCTGGTGGTCGGGATAAACGAACCGCTCAGTTTGCCGCCCGCACCCCACGTGATCGCCGCGACGTTTTTGCCGCCGATGGTCACGAGCAGGCTGTCATCGCCGGTACCGCTGAAGGTGTAAGTCTTGCCCGCTTCGAGGTAGATCAGGCCGGAGGTTTTCGACGCCGTGCCGGCCGCGACGCTGCCGTCGGACTGCACATTGGTCACCGTGCCACTGGTGTTCGGTTTGCCCGCGCCATCGATGACGCTTTTCAGCGTGCCCGAAGAGGCGCCGCTGCCATCGGTGCCGAGGCCCGACAGGCCGGTCCAGACTTCCTTGATCAGCCCGGTGGATTTGACGCCGTTGTCCGCAACGCTTAGGGACGGAGCATCGGCAACGGGCGTGATGTCGATTTTGATCGTGCCGGTGTTGCCCAGCAGCGAACCGTCGGTTGGCTGGAACTTGATCTGTGCGTAGTCCGCCAGATTGTTGCCCACGCCGGTGCCGCCGTAGCCATTGGCGCCGGATTCGTTGGCATCCGGCAGGAAGCGCACTTTACCCGCGTCGATGTCAGCCTTGGACAGGGTCTGGTTAGTCGTCACGTCGGTCCAGGTCGAACCGTTCAGGTACTGCAATTTGCCTTCGCCCGGCAGGCCGGTGATTTTCACGCCGAGGCTGGCGGCAGGGCTGTCGACGTCGCTGACGCCGAAGGTCGACCAGCCGAGGATCAGCGGGGTGTCCTCGGTGCCGGTGACGTTAACCGGCGCGGCGGTCGGTGCATCGTTCACGGCCACGACGTTGACGGTGGTGGTCGCGGTGTTGGAGTAGTTGCTGCCATCGGTCACCGTCACAGTGATGATCCGCGGCACGGTGCTCGGGTCTTCGCTGCTGTTAGTAAAGCTGATGTTTTTGATCTGTTGCATGTAGTCGGCCAGCGTCGCGTTGCCGGACAACGTCAGCGTGACGGTGCCCTCCTTGCTGTTGGCATTGATGGTGATGCCGTTGACGTTGTTGCCCAGGTTCAGCGCATCACCCGGCTGACGGTTGGTCAGCACGATGGTCGCGCCGGTCAGCATTGTGCTGTCCGGGTCGGTGATTTTCAGGTCGGTGTCGCCGATTGATACGCCTTGGCCCGTGGTGCCTTCGGTGAAGGTCACGTTGTAGTTGGCTCCCGTGGCACCGCTGGAGTTGTTGGCATCCAGGTCGAGCACAGGCGGTGCATCGTTGTCGACGATCGAGGTGCTGACGCTGCCATTGGACGCGCTGATCGCCAGGTTCTCGAAGTTGCCGCCGGTGGCCGAGTCGATCTTGACTACGAAGTTTTCGGTGCCTTCGGTGATCCTGTCGTCCAGGGTCGCGATGTTGAAGCTCGCCGTGCTGCCACCCGCCGGAATTTTCACGGTGTACACGCCGGTGAAGTCCGAACCGTCGGCGGCGGTGCCGCTGTAGGTGATCTTCAGGGTGACTTCGGTCTGTGCCGGGTTCGTCAGGCTGACGGTGTAACTGGCCGTCTGGCCTTCGGTCACCGAGGTGCTGCCGGTGATGCTGACTTCGGTTCTGTCGAGGGTGTCGGTGACGTTGGTGACGGCTGCCGCCGGGCTTTTGACCAGGTTCTCGAAGTTGCCACCGGTGGCGTTGCTGATGGTCGCCTGGACCGTGCCCGCGTCTTTGTAAACATCGTCTTTCGGCGCATCAAAGCTCACGGTGCCGGTGGTTTTGCCGGCGTCGATGGTGATCACCGCGCCGTTGCTCAGCGTCACCGTCACAGGTGTGCCGGCGGCGTTGGTCAGGGTGGCGGTGTAGATGATCTGGCCGCCTTCGGCCACCGAATTGCTCGCACTCAGCGACAGGGTGGTCGTGTCGGGGGTGTCGGTCACGGTGGTGCTGACCGGGGTTTTGTCGGCAACCAGATTTTCGTAGTTACCGCCGCTGACGTTGGTGATGGCGTTGGTCAGTGGCGTGTGGCCGCTCAGTGCGTCGTTTGGCGCGAGGGTGGTCACGAAACCGGTGGTTTTGCCGATGTCGATGGTGATCGTTTGGCCGTTGGCCAAGGAAACGGTCACTGGCGAACCGGTTACCGGTGCACCGACAGTGGCGGTGTAGGTGACAGTGCCACCTTCAGCCGCGGAGGATGTCGCGGTCAGGTTGACGGTCGAAGTGTTGATGGTGTCGGTCACATCGGTAACCGCCGCCGCCGGGTCTTTGACCAGGTTTTCGAAGTTGCCGCCAGTCGCGTCCTTGATGGTCGCTTCGACTTTGCCGGCGTCTTTGTAAACGTCATCGGCAGGCGCTTTGACGGTAACCGAACCGACAGTTGCGCCAGCAGCGATGTTAATCACGGCGCCGTTGCTCAGTGTGACGATCACTGGTGTGCCGGCAGCATTGGTCAGGCTCGCCGTGTAGACAATCGAACCGCCTTCAGCAACCGTATCGGTTGCACTCAGGCTGAGGGTGGTGGTGTCGGCAGTGTCAGTCACTGAGGTATCCGCCGACTTGCCGTCGACATCCAGCTTCTCGTAGTTGCCGCCCTTCGCATCGTCGATTTTCACGCTCAGGGAGCCGCCGCCAGCCAAGGCATCATTCGGTGCGGAGTAGTTCACGCTGGCGCTGCTGGCGCCAACTGGAATGGAGATGGTCTGGCCATTCGAAAGGGTCACTACGACCGGCGAACCGGTTACTGGCGCGGTGACGGATGCGGTGTAAACCACGGTGCCGCCTTCAGCCACGGTGGACGTGGCCGTCAGGTTGACGGTCGATGTGTCGACGGTGTCGGTAACGTCAGTCACCGCTGCTGCCGGATTGGTGATCAGATTTTCAAAGTTTCCGCCGGCGGCATCTTTGACAGTGACTTCGACTTTGCCGGCATCTTTGTAGACGTCATCGGCAGGTGCCTTGACGGTCACGGAACCGCTGGTGGCACCAGCAGCGATGTTGATCACGGCGCCGTTGCTCAGGGTGACGGTCACTGGCGTGCCGGCCGCATTGGTCAGGTTGGCGGTGTAAACGATCGAACCGCCTTCAGCCACGGAATCCGTTGCGCTCAGGCTAAGGGTCGTAGTGTCAGCCGTATCGGTAACCGAGGTGTTCGCCGACTTGCCGTCGACATCCAGCTTCTCGTAGTTGCCGCCCTTGGCGTCGTCGATTTTGACGCTCAGGGATCCGCCGCCGGCCAATGCATCGTTCGGCGCGGTGAAGTTCACACTGGCGCTGCTGGCGCCAACTGGAATGGTGATGGACTGGCCGTTGGACAGGGTCACAACAACCGGCGAACCGGTCACTGGAGCAGTGACGGACGCGGTGTAAACCACGGTGCCGCCTTCCGCTACGCTGCTATTGGCTGTCAAGCTGACGGTCGACGTATCGACGGTGTCAGTTACATCAGTGATCGCAGCCGCAGGGCTGGAGACCAGGTTTTCGAAGTTGCCGCCACTAGCATCTTTGATAGTCGCTTCGACCTTGCCAGCGTCTTTGTAGACGTCATCGGCAGGCGCCTTGACCGTCACAGAGCCGACAGTCGCACCAGCCGCGATGGTAATCACCGCGCCGTTCGACAGGTTCACGGTGACCGGGGTGCCGGCGGCGTTGGTCAGGGTCGCGGTGTAGACAATCGAACCGCCTTCAGCCACCGAATCCGAAGCGCTCAGGCTCAGGGTGGTGGTGTCTTTGACGTCGCTCACCGAAGTGACCGCCGGGGTTTGATTCGCCACCAGGTTTTCGTAGTTGCCGCCGGTGGTGCCGTCGATTTTCACGCTCAGCGAACTGCCGCCGGCCAGAGCATCGTTCGGTGCAACGAAGTTCACGCTAGCTGAACTGGCGCCAACCGGGATGGTGATGAACTGGCCGTTGGACAAAGCCACCACTACCGGCGAACCGGTCACTGGCGCATTGACCGAAGCGGTGTAAATCACCGTGCCGCCTTCGACCGTGCTGGCTGTAGCAGTCAGGGCCACGGTGCTGTTGTTGATGGTGTCGGTCACGTCGGTGACCGCTGGCGTCTTGTCGGCTACCAGATTTTCGAAGTTGCCACCGGTGGTCTTGGTGATGCTGGCGTCGACTTTGCCCGCGTCTTTGTAGACGTCATCCTTTGGCGCGGCGAAGTTCACCGACCCTGTGGTGGCGCCCTTGGCAATGTTGATCACCGCACCGTTGCTCAACGTCACGGTCATGGCGGTGCCAGCGGCGTTGGTCAGGGTTGCGGTGTAGACAATTGAGCCGCCCTCGGCGACCGAACCGGTGGCGCTCAGGCTCAGGTCGGTAGTGTCAGCCGAATCGGTGACGGTGGTGACCGCTGGCGAATGATCGGTGACAACTTTTTCGAAGTTGCCGCCGCTCTGGCTGGCGATCGTCGCCTGGACTTTGCCGCCGTCGATGTACGGCGTGTTGGCCGGTGCGGCGAAGTTCACCGAACCGGTGGTGGCGCCGGCGGCGATGCTGATCACTGCGCCGTTGCTCAACTTCACGGTCATCGCCGTGTCCGTCGGGTTGCTCAGGGTGGCGGTGTAGGTGATCTGGCCACCTTCGACGACGGTATGGCTGGCCGACAGGGACAGGGACGTCGTGTCCACCGTGTCTTTGACGGTGGTGCTTACCGACGCCTTGCTGATGTCAAGTTTTTCGAAGTTACCACCGCTGGCGTCAGTCATCTTGACGGTGAGCTTGCCGGCATCCTTATAGACGTCGTCGCTTGGCGCCGCGATGGTGACCGAACCGCTGGTCTTGCCGGCCGCGATGGTGATGGTCTCGCCGTTGCTCAGCTTGACGGTCACCGGGGTTTGCGCGGCGTTGGTCAGGGTCGCGGTGTAGGTGATGTTCGAACCTTCGAGCACAGACTTGTCAGCGCTGAGGGTCAGCTGTGTGGTGTTGGTGGTGTCGGCGACGTTGGTCACGGCCGGATTCGGGCTGGTGACCAGGTTTTCAAAGTTGCCGCCGGCGGCGTCCTTGATGGTGACTTCGACTTTGCCGGCGTCCTTGTAGACGTCGTCTTTCGGTGCGTCAACGGTCACGGTGCCGGTGGTTTTGCCGGCCGCAATGGTGATCACGGCGCCATTGCTCAGGGTCACAGTGACCGGAGTGCCGGCTGGATTGGTCAGGGTCGCGGTGTAAACGATCGAGCCACCCTCATTGACGTTGCCAGTGGCAGTCAGCGAAAGAGTGGTGGTGTCGACGGTGTCGGTCACGCTGGTGCTGACCGGGGTTTTATCGGCGACCAGGTTTTCGTAGTTGCCACCGCTGACGTTGGTGATCGAATTACTTACCGGCGCGTGGCCGCTCAGCACATCGTTGGAGACCACGGCGTTGACGGTGCCGCTGCTGGCGCCGACCGCAATGGTGATGGTCTGACCGTTGGCCAGCGTCACGATCACAGGCGAACCGGTGACAGGTGCGCCGACCGAGGCGGTGTAAACCACGGTGCCGCCTTCAGCCACCGTGCTGGTGGCCGTCAGGGTGACGGTCGACGTGTCGAGGGTGTCGGTGACGCTGGTCACGGCGGCTGCCGGGTCTTTGACCAGGCTTTCGAAGTTGCCGCCAGTCGCGTCCTTGATGGTCGCTTCGACTTTGCCGGCGTCTTTGTAAACGTCATCGGCAGGCGCTTTGACGGTAACTGAACCGACAGTTGCGCCAGCAGCGATGTTAATCACGGCGCCGTTGCTCAGTGTGACGATCACTGGTGTGCCGGCAGCATTAGTCAGCGTGGCGGTGTAAACAATCGAACCACCTTCAGCAACCGTATCGGTTGCGCTCAGGTTGAGGGTGGTGGTGTCGGCAGTGTCAGTCACCGAGGTATCGGCCGACTTGCCATCGACATCCAGTTTCTCGTAATTGCCGCCCTTCGCATCGTCGATTTTCACGCTCAGGGAGCCGCCGCCAGCCAAGGCATCATTCGGTGCGGAGTAGTTCACGCTGGCGCTGCTGGCGCCAACTGGAATGGAGATGGTCTGGCCATTCGAAAGGGTCACTACGACCGGCGAACCGGTCACTGGAGCAGTGACGGATGCGGTGTAAACCACGGTGCCGCCTTCAGCCACGGAAGAAGTCGCGGTCAGGCTGACCGTCGAGGTATCGACGGTGTCGGTAACGTCAGTCACCGCTGCTGCCGGATTGGTGATCAGATTTTCAAAGTTTCCGCCGGCGGCATCTTTGACAGTGACTTCGACTTTGCCGGCATCTTTGTAGACGTCATCGGCAGGTGCCTTGACGGTCACGGAACCGCTGGTGGCACCAGCAGCGATGTTGATCACGGCGCCGTTGCTCAGGGTGACGGTCACTGGCGTGCCGGCCGCATTGGTCAGGTTGGCGGTGTAAACGATCGAACCGCCTTCAGCCACAGAATCCGTCGCGCTCAGGCTAAGAGTCGTAATGTCAGCCGTATCGGTAACCGAGGTATCCGCCGACTTGCCGTCGACATCCAGCTTCTCGTAATTGCCACCCTTCGCATCGTCGATTTTGACGCTCAACGAAGCGCCGCCCGCCAGGGCATCGTTCGGCGCAACGAAATTCACGCTGCCGGAGCTCGAACCGACCGGGATGGTGATCGTCTGGCCGTTGGACAGCGTCACCACAACCGGCGAACCGGTGACCGGAGCGTTGACGGACGCGGTGTACACCACGGTACCGCCTTCGGCCACGGAAGAAGTCGCGGTCAGGTTGACGGTCGAGGTATCGAGGGTGTCCGTAACGTCAGTCACCGCCGCAACAGTGCTCGGCACCAGGTTCTCGAAGTTGCCGCCCGTAGCGTCCTTGATGGTCGCTTCGACCTTGCCGGCATCTTTGTAGACGTCATCGGTAGGCGCCGCAACGCTGACGGAACCGCTGGTGGCGCCGGCCGCGATGGTGATCACCGCACCGTTGCTCAGGGTGACGGTCACTGGCGTGCCAGCCGGATTGGTCAGGGTCGCGGTGTACAGAATCTGACCGCCCTCGGCCACTTCGGCGGACGCCGACAGGCTCAGGCCAGTGTCGTCCCTGGAGTCGGTAATGGTGGTCAGCGCCGGCTCGGTGCTCGGGGTCAACTGCTCGAAATTGCCGCCGGTGGTCCCGGTGATGGTGGTGCTGACGGTGCTGCCATTGTTGTAGACGTCATTCGCGGCGGTATCGACAGTCACACTGCCGGTGGTCTTGCCCGCTTCGATGGTAATGACCGAGCCATTGCTCAAGGTCACGGTCATCGGCGTGCCGGCCGGGTTGGTCAGTGTCGCGATGTAGGTGATCTGACCGCCTTCGACGACGGTGCCAGTGGCGGTGAGGCTCAGACCGGTGTTGTCGACCGAGTCGGCGATGGTGGTGACGGCTGGCGTGGTGCTCGGGGTCAGCTGCTCGAAATTGCCGCCGGTGGTCCCGGTGATGGTGGTGCTGACGGTGCTGCCATTGTTGTAGACGTCATTGGCCGCCGTATCGACGATCACGCTGCCGGTGGTCTTGCCCGCTTCGATGGTGATGACCGAGCCATTGCTCAAGGTCACGCTCATCGGCGTGCCGGCCGGGTTGGTCAGTGTTGCGGTGTAAGTGATCTGGCCACCTTCGACGACGGTGCCAGTGGCGGTGAGGCTCAGGCCGGTGTTGTCGACCGAGTCGGTAATGGTAGTGACTGCTGGCGTGGTGCTCGGCACCAGATTCTCGAAGTTGCCGCCGGTGGCGCCAGTGATCGTGGTGCTGACGGTGCTGCTGTTCTGATAAACGTCATTGGCTGCGGTGTCGACGTTCACGGTGCCGGTGGTTTTGCCGGCTTCGATGGTGATGGTCGAACCGTTGGACAGGGTGACAGTGACCGGGGTTTGAGCCGGGTTGGTCAGGGTGGCGGTGTACGTGATCTGGCCGCCTTCGGTGACCGTCGAACCCGCCGTCAGTGTGACGGAGGTGGTGTCCGGCGAGTCGGTAATGGTGGTGACCGCTGGCGTGGTGCTCGGCACCAGATTCTCGAAGTTGCCGCCGTTGGCGCCAGTGATCGTGGTGCTAACGGTGCTTCCGTTCTGATAGACGTCATTGGCCGGTGTAGACACGTCAACGCTGCCAGTGGTTTTGCCGGCTTCGATGGTGATGGTCGAACCGTTGGACAGGGTGATGGTGACCGGTGTCTGCGCCGGGTTGGTCAGTGTGGCGGTGTAAGTAATCTGGCCGCCTTCGGTGACGTTGGCGCCGGCGGTCAAGGTGACCGTGGTGGTGTCGACGGTGTCGGTAACCTGGGTCACAGCCGGGGTCGTCGGCGGAGTAACGGTGATGCCGTTGCCGCCCGTGGTGCCGGTGACGCTCACATTGATCTGGGTCGAGTCGTTATAAACCGTGTCGTTCGGCGCGAGCGGGACATTGACGGTGCCGGTCAACTGGCCAGCCGGGATCACGATCACCGAGCCATTGGACAGCGTGATGGTCAGGTCGGTCAGCGGTGCCTGGGTCAGGTTCGCGGTGTAAACCAGTACGCCGCCCGCTTCGGTAATGGTCGGCGTGGCGCTCAGGCTCAGGGTCGATTCGCGCTGCACGTTGGCGCTGGTGTTTGCCGTCTGGCCGCCAAGGGTGTTCTGGGCGGCCAGTGCCGCAGTGCTGAGGCCCGCAGTCGGGAAACCAATGGTCGGGTCGACCCGGCCAGCGGTTGCATCCAGCATCACGAAGCTGTGACCGCCACCTGCCGCACCGCCCGAGCCCGCAGCTGTCGGGCCGGCTGCGGTGGCTTCGAGTTCAGTGGTCGGGTCGGCACCCGCAGCGATGGCTTGCTGCAGTTCTTCAACCGATGGCGCGGCTTGTGCAGTGGCTTCTGACAAGTCAGTGCTGGAATCCGGGTCGCTGGCGCTCCATTGAGTGTCGCGGCCCAGGTCCAGGGTCCGGCCGTCAGCCAGTTCGAGCGTAACGGCGCCAGCGGCACCCGTGTCTACCTGATCGCCGACAAACAACCGGTCGCCTTCAACGAGTACGCGGCGAATGCCCTCTGGGGACACCGCGAAAACCTGACCGACAATGCTTTTGACGATGGCAACAACACTGCTCATTGAAGACTCTCCGGGTGTCACGTTCAGTTGACTTCCATAAACCTGATGGCGTGTTCGCCAAATCAGTCTGGACGTACTTTCAAGGTATTCGAGGCACAACGTTGACGCGCTTAAGCGTCAGCAAATTGGCTATATTTTTTCGCTATAAACTATATGCCAAACTATTGACCTTAGTGCTGTCATCCTAAACACTCGCCCCCGTAATGTCACATTGATATTTAGGTAACTACCTGCCCCAAGAGTGTGGCTCAGTTCCAAATTCCAACTTTCCGACACACGGTCATTCCGATGGTCATCATCCGATGCAGCGGCACGTTCTGCAGTGATTCAAGACAAGTAATTCCGGGAAATTCCAACCATGCGTTTGCACCTGTTCAAGGCTTTACCCTTCGCCCTTGCCGCCAGTTTTGTTCAGGCGCAATCACTTCCGGAGGCCATGCAACAGGCGTTGGATGTCCATCCGGAGATCCAGGCAGGTGTTAATAGTCGATTGGCCGCGGATTATCAGTTAAAGGCAGCAAAAGGTGGATACCTTCCCCGGGTCGATTTGCTGGGCGGTTATGGTCGCGAAGGCACGGACAGCGTCACCACGCGCGCTGCCGGTAACGACAATCACTGGGAAACCCTGAACCGCAGCGAGTCAAGTTTGCGTCTGTCGCAAATGGTCTTTGACGGTTTTGCGACGTCCAGTGAAGTGGGGCGTCAACAAGCCACCGTTAATTCCCGTGCTTATTCCTTGCTGGGCACATCCGAACGCACCGCGCTGACCGTGGCTCAGGTTTATCTGGATGTACTGACCCGCCGCGAATTCGTGCGCCTGGCCACAGACAACCTGAAAAGCCACGAACGCATTTTTGACCAGATCAAGTTGCGCACCCAGCGCGGCGTCGGCAGCGGTGCCGACCTTGATCAGGCCGAAGCGCGTATGGCCCAGGCCCGCAACAACCTGATCACCGAACAGACCAACCTGGCTGACGCCGAGACCAACTTCCTCAGTGCCGTGGGCCAGATGCCCGATCAACTGGAGCGGCCTGCCGATTTCCTCGCGCTGTTGCCGGCCAACTTGAATGAAGCCCGCGCGCAGATGCTGGAAAACAGCCCGATCCTGCGCTCTGCCGAGTCCGACATCGCCGCTGCCGAGAAACAGTACGACGCCGCCAAATCGTCCTTCTACCCGCGCTTCGATGCCGAACTGGGTCGCTCCGCCGACAACGATCTCGACGGTCAGAACGGTCACAGCAACGAATGGCAGGCCATGTTGCGCATGCGCTTCAACCTGTATGCCGGCGGCAGTAACAAGGCTGATCTGGAATCCAAGTCGTACCTGTCCAATCAGGCGCTGGATATCCGCAATAACGCGCTGCGCGTATTGAACGAAGAGTTGGGCCTGGCCTGGAATGCGTTGAACAACGCCAACGCCCAAGTGCCGATCGCCCAGCAATATGTCGATCACAGCACCAGCGTGCGCACCGCGTATCAGAAGCAGTTCAGCCTGGGCGAGCGCACCTTGCTCGACCTGCTCGACAGTGAAAACGAACTGTTCACCGCTGCCCGTCGCCTGGCGGAGATCAAAAACATTCAGTTATTTACTCAGTACCGAATCAAGGCGACCATGGGCGAGTTGCTCAAGAGCCAGGGAGTGGTCGCACCATTGGCATCCGTTGTGCAGAACGACGTGAAGCCCAGGGTCCAGCTACCCGGGATGAATTGAGTCTTCCCTTTTTACTGTTAGCCAAGAGTGCCGAGCGTGGAATCAGAAGTCAGTCGAGTTCAACTCATTCATGATCCACGCGCGCTGCACGACGATCCGTTACTGGATGGTCTGCTAGCCCTTTGCACCCTGCATCAAAAGCCGGCCAGCGCCGCGATGTTGACCACCGGCCTGCCCTTGCCCAAGCAGCGCCTGAGCGTTGAGCTGCTGCCCCGCGCTGCCGCTCGCGCCGGCCTGCAAGGGCGCGTGCTGGTGCGCAAGCTGGAGCAGATTCCGGCGATTGCGATGCCGGCGCTGTTGCTGCTCAAGGATGGCCGCAGTGCCGTCCTGCTCGGCTGGCACGGTGAAGACCAGGCCCGCCTGCTGATCAGTGAAAGCGACGGTGGCGAAAGCCTCGTCAGCCGTGAACTGCTGGCCGACGATTACATTGGCAAGGTGTTCTTCGCTCAACCCCAGCACAAATTCGACGTCAATCACGGCACGCTGATCCCGCGCGCGCGCTCGTGGTTTCGCGACACCCTCAAGCGTTCGCGCTGGCTGTACGCCGACGCCATCGCCGCCAGTTTCCTGATCAACATCATCGCCATGGCCGCGCCGCTGTTCGTGATGAACGTCTACGACCGCGTGGTGCCGAACCAGGCTGAATCGACGCTTTGGGTGCTGGCCATCGGCATCACCGGGGCATATTTGTTCGACCTGATCCTCAAGAGCCTGCGCAGCTTGTGTCTGGACCTGGCCGGGAAGAAAACCGACTTGATCATCTCGGCGACATTGTTCGAGCGCATCGTCGGCATGGCCATGAAGTACCGCCCGGCCCGGGTCGGCAGCTTCGCCCAGAACATCCATGAGTTTCAGAGCCTGCGCGACTTCCTCGCCTCGCTGACCCTGACCAGCCTCATCGACCTGCCGTTTACGCTGTTGATCTTCATGGTCATCGCCATTCTCGGCGGGCACTTGGTGTGGATTCCGGTGCTGGCGTTCCCGATTGCCTTGCTGATCGGCTATGCGCTGCAGAAACCGCTGGTGGCGACCATGGAACGAACCATGGCCCTGGGCGCCGAGCGACAGTCGAGCCTGATCGAAACCCTCGCCGGCCTTGATGCGGTGAAGGTCAACAACGCCGAAAGCGAACGCCAGTATCAGTGGGAACAGACCATCGGCACCCTCAGCCGCCTCGAGCTACGAGTGAAAATGCTCTCGGGTCTGGCAATGAACATCACCCTGCTGATCCAGCAACTGGCCGGGGTGATCATGATCGTCTTCGGCGTGTACCAGATCATCGCCGGCAACCTGAGCATGGGCGGTCTGATCGCCTGCTACATGCTCAGTGGTCGCGCGCTCAGCCCGCTGGCTTCGTTGTCCGGCCTGCTGACCCGTTACCAGCAAGCGCGGGTGACCATGACCTCGGTCGATCAAATGATGGAGCTGCCGCAAGAACGCAACTTCGAAGAGCGCCCGTTGAGCCGCAAGGTGCTGCAAGGCGCCATCGAATGCCGGCAGATGAATTTCACCTACCCGAACCAACAGAACGCGGCGCTGAACAACATCAACCTGGTCATCAAGCCGGGCGAGAAGATCGGCATCATCGGTCGCAGCGGCTCGGGCAAAAGCTCCCTGGCCAAACTGCTGGTGGGTCTCTATCAACCGGACGACGGCGCGCTGTTGGTGGACGGCGTCGACATTCGTCAGATCGACGTCAGCGAATTGCGCCACAACATCGGCTATGTGGCGCAGGACATCCAGCTGCTGGCCGGCACCCTGCGCGACAACCTGGTCTCGGGTGCGCGCTATGTAGAAGACGAAATGGTGCTGCAAGCCGCCGAACTGGCCGGCGTGCACGAGTTCGCCCGTCTGCACCCGCAAGGTTATGAACTGCAAGTCGGTGAGCGCGGGCAGAACCTGTCCGGCGGTCAGCGCCAGAATGTGGCCCTGGCCCGTGCGTTGCTGCTCAATCCGCCGATCCTGCTGCTCGACGAACCGACCAGCGCCATGGATAACACCGGTGAAGAACGCCTCAAGCAACGCCTCGCCGCGGTGATTGAAAACAAGACCGTGGTGCTGGTGACGCACCGGGCATCGCTGTTGTCGCTGGTGGATCGCTTGATCGTCATCGACCGTGGACAAATTCTCGCCGATGGCCCGAAAGCCGCCGTGATGGAAGCGTTGAAAAAGGGGCAGATCAGTGTTGCTTAAGTCGGGTTTCAAGGATTCGATTCGCCGTTACTTCAAAGGCTCCGAGTCGCTGCATGGCCAGCCACTTCCCGAGGTCAACAAAGCCCTCATCGAAGACGCCCCGCGGGTGGTGCGGCTGACGATCTGGGCGATCATCGGTTTCTTCGTGTTCCTGATGCTCTGGGCCAATTACGCGGTGATCGACGAAGTCACCAAGGGCGACGGCAAGGCGATTCCGTCGTCGAAGATCCAGAAAATCCAAAACCTTGAGGGCGGCATCGTTTCCGAGCTGTACGTCACCGAAGGGCAGATTGTCGACGCCGGTGCGCCGCTGATTCGCTTGGACGACACACGGTTTGCCTCCAACGTGGGCGAGACCGAAGCCGATCGGCTGTCGATGCTGCTGCGCGTGGAGCGCTTGAGCGCCGAGGTCGATGACCGTCCGCTGAACTTCCCCGCCGATGTGCTGAAGGCTGTTCCCGGTCAGGCGGCCAGTGAGGAGTCGCTGTACATCAGCCGTCGTCAGCAACTGCACGATGAGATCGGTGGTTTGCAGGAGCAGTTGATCCAGCGTCAGCAAGAGCTGCGCGAATTCACTTCCAAACAGTCCCAGTACCGCAATGGATTGTCGTTGCAGCGTCAGGAAATCAACATGTCCGAGCCGCTGGTGGCCCAGGGCGCGGTGTCGCCGGTCGAGGTGTTGCGACTCAAGCGTGCCGAGGTCGAAACCCGTGGGCAACTGGATGCCACGACGCTGGCGATCCCGCGCGCCGAATCGGCGATCAAGGAAGTGCAGCGCAAGATCGACGAGACACGCGGCAAGTTCCGCAGCGAAGCCCTGACCCAGCTCAACGAAGCCCGCACGGACCTGAACAAGGCCCAGGCCACCGGCAAAGCGCTGGAAGACCGGGTCAGCCGGACCCTGGTGACATCGCCGGTGCGCGGCATCGTCAACAAGCTTCTGGTGAACACCATTGGTGGCGTGATTCAGCCGGGCAGCGACCTGGTGGAAATCGTACCGCTGGACGACACCTTGCTGGTGGAAGCGAAGATCCGCCCGCAAGACATCGCGTTCCTGCACCCGGGGCAGGAAGCGACGGTGAAGTTCACGGCGTACGACTACACCATTTACGGTGGGCTGAAGGCCAGGCTTGAACAGATCGGTGCCGATACCATCACCGATGAAGACAAGAAGACCACGTACTACATCATCAAGCTGCGCACTGATCGCAGCCACCTGGGGACGGATGAAAAGCCGTTGCTGATCATCCCGGGGATGGTGGCTTCGGTGGATATCATTACCGGCAAGAAGACCGTTCTAAGCTATCTGCTGAAACCGATTATTCGGGCTCGGGCTGAGGCGTTGCACGAGCGGTAGTTCTTGAGCGCGGCTGATGGCCTCTTCGCGGGCAAGCCTCGCTCCTACAGGATTTGTATCGTTCACATATTTGGCATACGACACAAACCTCTGTAGGAGCGAGGCTTGCCCGCGAAGGCGGCCTCAAAAACGCCACAATCCAAAAGCCATATCGTTATTCGCTAACGGTATTTAAATTTAAATTTTTATACCTATAAAGTCACTCTCCTGCGTACCTGCCGACCCATCGGCGCGCCGCACGACACGAACCAACACGGGACCTCCGTGAGTTTCTTGATCGACGTGCGCGCTTTGAAGCGTGCCGTGCGTGGGAGTGATTTTTATGTCAGCCGTCTCTGCGTCATCCGCAATCGCGCCACAAACCTTCGATGTTCGCCCGTTCAGCGGCGCTGTCGGTGCCGAAATCATCGGTCTGGACCTGTCCCGCCCGATCAATGATCAGGATTTCGCCCGCATCCACCGCGCGCACCTTGATCATCACGTCGTGGTGTTCCGCGACCAGCGCATTACCCACGAGCAGCAGATCGCTTTCAGCCGCCGTTTCGGCGTGTTGCAGATCCACGTGCTCAAGCAATTTCTGCTGGCCGGGCATCCGGAAATTCTCATCGTTTCCAACATCATCGAAAATGGCGAATCCATCGGCCTCGGCGACGCCGGCAAGTTCTGGCATTCCGACCTTTCCTATAAAGAATTGCCGAGCCTGGGCTCGATGCTGCACGCCCAGGAGCTGCCGTCCGAAGGCGGCGACACGCTCTTCGCCGACATGCACAAAGCCTGGGACAACCTGCCCGAGGCGCTGCGCAAAGCGGTCGAAGGTCGTCCGGCGGCGCATTCCTACACGGCGCGCTACAGCGAGACCAAATTCGAAGGCAACTGGCGCCCGACCCTGACGCCGGAGCAACTGGCTCAAGTGGCCGAAGTGGTCCACCCGATCGTGCGCACGCACCCGGAAAATGGTCGCAAGGCGTTGTTCGTCAGCGAAGGTTTCACCACCCGCATCGTCGGTTTGCCGGAGGACGAGAGCAAGCAACTGCTTGATGAGCTCTACGCTCACAGCGTGCTGCCGCAAAACATCTACCGCCATCAATGGCAGGCCCACGACCTGGTGTTCTGGGACAACCGCTCGCTGATCCACCTCGCCGCCGGATGCCCAAGCCATCTGCGCCGCAAGCTGTATCGCACCACCATCCAGGGCGACGCGCCTTTCTGATTTGTCGGAGAACTTCCATGTCCAAACGTCTTCCTTTCGCGCCGCTGGCCGCTGCCATCGGTTTGGGATTGAGCCTGATCGCCGGCAGTCTGGTGGCGCCGACCGTGGCCCACGCCGAAGGTGAAATCCGCATCGCCGAGCAGTTCGGCATCGTTTATCTGTTGCTCAACGTGGTGCGCGATCAGAACCTGATCGAGAAGTACGGCAAGCAGGAAGGCATCGACATCAAAGTCGACTGGACCCAGTTGTCCGGTGGCGCGGCGGTCAACGATGCGCTGCTCTCGGGCTCGATTGATATTGCCGGTGCGGGCGTCGGTCCCTTGCTGACCATCTGGGACCGTACCCACGGCAAGCAAAACGTCAAAGCCGTGGCCTCCCTCGGCAATTTCCCGTATTACCTGGTGAGCAACAATCCCAAGGTCAAAACCATCGCGGACTTCACCGAAAAGGACCGCATCGCGGTGCCGGCGGTCGGGGTGTCGGTGCAGTCGCGCTTCCTGCAATACGCGGCCGCCAAGCAATGGGGTGACAAGGACTTCAATCGCCTCGACAAGTACACCATCGCGTTGCCGCACCCGGACGCCACCGCCGCGCTGATCGCGGGTGGCACCGAATTGACCGGGCATTTCTCCAACCCGCCGTTCCAGGACCAGGCGCTGGAAAACCCGAACGTGCACGTGGTGCTGAATACCTATGACCTGCTCGGCCCGAACTCACCGACGGTGCTGTTCGCCACCGAGAAATTCCGCGACGAGAACCCGAAAACCTACAAGGCCTTCGTCGAGGCGCTGACCGAAGCGGCGCAGTTTGCCCAGAACGACAAAGGCGCGGCCGCCGACACTTACATCCGTGTCACCAAAGCCAAAATCGACCGTGCCGCGTTGCTGAAAATCATCGATAACCCGCAGTTTGAATTCAGCGTCACGCCGAAAAACACCTACCCATTGGCCGAATTCCTATATCGCGTCGGCGCGATCAAAACCAAACCGGATTCGTGGAAGGATTACTTCTTCCAGGACGCCAAACCGCTGCAAGGGAGCTGATCGAGATGAACGCCCCTTTGCAAGGCCACACGGCCAGCAACCCGATCTCAGCAGCCCAGGCGCTGCTGTCCGTCGACAATGTCAGCCTGGAGTACCGCACGCCGCAGCGTGTGGTTCGGGCAACGCATCAAGTCAGTTTTGAAATCGATCCGGCTGACCGCTTTGTGTTGCTCGGTCCGTCCGGTTGCGGTAAATCGACGCTGCTCAAAGCGGTCGCCGGAATCATTCAACCGTGCGAGGGCGAGATCCGGCTGCAAGGACAAACCGTTCATGCGCCGGGGCCGGACCGGATTGTAGTGTTCCAGGAATTCGATCAACTGCCGCCGTGGAAAACCGTCAAACAGAACGTCATGTTTCCGCTGCTGGCCTCGAAAACCCTCAAGCGCAAAGAGGCCGAAGAACGGGCGTTGCACTATCTGGAAAAGGTCGGTCTGGCGGCGTTTGCCGATGCGTATCCTCACACATTGTCCGGCGGCATGAAGGCGCGAGTGGCGATCGCCCGGGCGTTGGCGATGCAGCCGAAAATCCTCCTGATGGACGAACCCTTCGCCGCCCTCGATGCGCTGACTCGCCGCAAGATGCAGGAAGAATTGCTGCTGCTCTGGGAAGAGGTGCGCTTCACGCTGCTGTTCGTCACGCACTCCATCGAAGAAGCGCTGGTGGTGGGCAATCGCATTCTGTTGCTGTCGCCGCATCCGGGTCGGGTGCGGGCCGAAGTCCACAGCCATCAATACGATTTGCACAGCCTCGGTGGCGTAGCGTTTCAGGAGTCGGCGCGAAGGATTCATTGGTTGCTGTTCGATGAAGGTCAGTCGCCGGAAACCGAGCGTGAGCTGGATTTTTCCGACATTCGCATCGCTTATTGAGCCATTGAGAGGAGTGCCCGATGAGCCATTTATCATCTGCGCGTGAAGAATTCGAAACCGTTTTGCAGCCATTGACGAGCGTGCCGGTGGAGCGGGAATTGCCGCTCGGTCAGCGCCTCTGGCAACAGGCTTGGCTACGTAAAAGCCTGATCCTGATTTTGCTCGCAGTGCTGTGGGAGGTGGTTGCCCGCGTTCAGAACAACGACCTGCTGCTGCCGAGTTTTCTGCAAACCGGCAGCGCGCTGTATGACGGCTTGCTCAGCGGTGAACTGCTGGGCAAAGTCTGGATTTCGCTGGTGGTGCTGCTCAAGGGTTACTTGATCGGCATCGTCCTGGCGTTTGGCCTGACCACGTTGGCGGTGTCGACGCAGTTCGGCCGCGATCTGCTGAGCACCTTGACCTCGATGTTCAATCCACTGCCGGCGATTGCGCTATTGCCGTTGGCGCTGCTGTGGTTTGGTCTGGGGCAGAACAGCCTGATTTTTGTGCTGGTGCATTCAGTACTTTGGGCCTTGGCGCTGAATACCTATGCCGGGTTTCTTGGCGTCTCGGAAACCCTGCGCATGGCCGGGCGCAATTACGGCCTCAAGGGTATGCGCTTCGTGCTGTTCATCCTGATCCCGGCGGCGCTGCCGTCGATCCTTGCCGGGTTGAAAATCGGCTGGGCGTTTGCCTGGCGAACGCTGATCGCAGCGGAATTGGTGTTTGGCGCCACCAGCGGCAAGGGCGGGTTGGGGTGGTACATCTTTCAGAATCGTAATGAGCTGTACACCGACAAAGTGTTTGCTGGGTTGGCGGTGGTGATCTTGATTGGGTTGCTGGTGGAGAACCTGGTGTTTGACACGCTGGAGCGGGTCACGGTGAAGCGGTGGGGGATGCAGCGCTAAGATTTGCGGTGTCTGATCCGGCCTCTTCGCGAGCAGGCTCGCTCCTACAGTGGATCTTCATTGGATGCAGATTTTGTATTCAACACAAAACCCCTGTAGGAGTGAGCCTGCTCGCGATGAGGCCGGTCCAGCCAACACAATAATTGGCGATGTTTGCTAGCATTGCGTCTGAATCAATCCAGCCCAGACACGAGTGCTCAGCATGCAACTCCCGGACATGAACCTGTTGGTCGCCCTCGACGCCTTGCTCGACGAGGGCAGTGTGGTGGGCGCTGCGCGGAGGATGAACCTCAGCCCGGCGGCTATGAGCCGAACACTCACGCGTATCCGCGAGGCCATCGGCGACCCGATTCTGGTGCGCGCCGGTCGTGGTTTGGTGCCAACGCCCAAGGCGTTGGAGCTTCGCGAGCAAGTACGCGATGTCGTGGAGCAGGCCGCTTTGCTGTTTCGCTCGGCCGATGCGGTGGAGTTGGGTTCGTTGCGTCGGCGGTTCAGCATCCGCGCCAATGACTTTTTCGTCGGTGTCTACGGCGGCAAGCTGTTCGACACCCTGGACCGTCAGGCGCCGCATTGCGAGTTGCGCTTCGTCCCCGAAGGCGACGGCGACGATGAAGCGCTGCGCGAAGGGCGGATCGACCTGAGCATCAGCAATACCCGGCCGCTGACCCCGGAAGTGAAGGTTCAGAATCTGTTTTCCACTCATTTCGTTGGCCTGGTTCGCGAGGACCATCCGCTGTTCGACGAAGAGATTACGGCCGAGCGTTTTGCGGGTTTCTCCCATATCAGCATGTCCCGTCGCGGCATTGCTCGCGGGCCGATTGATGCCGCACTCAATGCCCTTGGGCTGGAGCGGCGGGTGGCGATGATTGCGCCGAGTTTCCACGCGGCGATGTTTGCGCTGCCGGATTCCGATCTGATTTTGCCGGTGCCCAAGGAAGCGTTACTGAGCGTACGACGCCTGGGTTTGAAGCTGCGCTCGTTTACCCTGCCGATTCCCTTGCCCACCCTGATGCTGACCCAGGCATGGCATCCGCGTTTCGACAAGGACCCGGCGCATCGCTGGCTGCGTGAAACGCTCAAGGCCTGTTGCGACGAGACCTGGCTGGCCGCGCAACCCTCTTGAAGTTCACCCCCAACCCCTGTGGGAGTGAGCCTGCTCGCGATAGGGCCATCACATTCACTACAGATGTTGACTGATCCACCGCTATCGCGAGCAGGCTCACTCCCACAGGGTTTATTATTGCTGCATGAAACGCACTTATTACCTGTCAATAAGTCAGTTTTCGTAACGTCCCGCGCTTCTTAAACTGCTTCGGTATTCAAACCCCGGAGCTTGCAGTAAATGACTTCCCTCACGGTCACGGCACCTTTCGCCGCGGCCAGTCCGGCCGCCGTTACGCCCCCGGTCTTCGGCCCGCGGATCATCATCGGTCTGGTGGGCGTGTTGCTGGCGGTGCTGGTGTCGGGCCTCAACGAGATGGTGACCAAGGTCGCTCTGGCCGACATTCGCGGCGCATTGGCCATCGGCTATGACGAAGGCACCTGGCTGGTCGCCAGCTACACGGCGACCTCCGTAGCCGCCATGGCCTTCGCGCCGTGGTGCTCGGTGACGTTCTCGTTGCGGCGCTTCACCCTCTGCGCCATCAGCGCCTTCACCCTGTTGGGCGTGTTGTGCCCGTTCGCCCCGAACTACGAAAGCCTGCTGCTGATGCGTACTTTGCAAGGCCTGGCTGGGGGCGCGCTTCCACCGATGCTGATGACCGTCGCGCTGCGCTTTTTGCCGGCCAACGTGAAGCTTTACGGTCTGGCGGGTTACGCGCTGACGGCCACCTTCGGCCCTGGGCTCGGCACACCACTGGCCGGCTTGTGGACCGAATACGTCGGCTGGCAATGGACCTTCTGGCAAATCATCGCGCCGTGTCTGATTGCCATGGCGGCCGTGGCCTACGGCTTGCCGCAGGATCCGCTGCGTCTGGAGCGCTTCAAACAATTCAACTGGCGCGGCTTGCTGCTGGGGTTTCCGGCGATCTGCATGCTGGTGATCGGCATTTTGCAGGGCAATCGGCTGGACTGGTTCGAGTCGAGCCTGATCTGTGGATTGCTCGGCGGTGGGCTGTTGATGCTGGTGCTTTTCCTGATCAACGAGTGGTCGCAGCCCATCCCGTTTTTCAAGATGCAGATGCTCGGGATCCGCAACCTGGCGTTCGCCTTGCTGACCCTGGCCGGGGTGCTGGTGGTGCTGCTGGCGGTGATCATTATTCCGTCCAGCTATCTGGCGCAGGTCCAGGGTTATCGCCCGGTTCAGACCGCACCGATCATGTTGTTGGCGGCCCTGCCACAGTTGATCGCGCTGCCGCTGGTGGCGGCGCTGTGCAACCTGCGTTGGGTCGATTGCCGCTGGGTACTGGGGCTCGGTCTGAGCATGTTGGCGCTGTCCTGCATCGGTGGTTCGCAGCTGACGTCGGTGTGGATTCGTGACGACTTTTACGTGCTGCAATGGCTGCAAATCTTCGGTCAGCCCATGGCGGTACTGCCGCTGCTGATGCTCTCCACCGGCAGCATCACGCCGATGGAAGGCCCGTACGCCTCAGCCTGGTTCAACACCGTGAAAGGCCTGTCAGCGGTGGTCGCCACCGGTGTGATCGAGGCGTTGACCACGGCAAGGCTGCATTTCCATTCGACCATGCTGGTGGACAACCTCGGCAACTCCCCTCTGGCCGACAGCGACAGCGCTGGCCTTGCCCATCGTCTGCATGAGCAGGCCGTGGTGCTGACGTCATCGGATCTTTATCTGTGCATGACCGGCGTCGCGTTGGTGCTGATCCTGCTGATTTTCTGGCTGCCGACGCGGATTTATCCACCGCGCGCACCGACATGAACGCTTCACTGAAACAGAAGGTTTTTATGACGACTCAAACAAAGCAAAAAGTGGTTGTCGGCGTCGCCGCAGTGGTGGCGGTCGGCGTGCTGATTTACCTGCTGACGCCAGGTCTTTTCGGTAAACGCACGCAGCAGAACACCAACGATGCCTTTGTCTCGGCGGACTTCACCCTGGTGGTGCCTCGGGTGGCCGGGTTCATCAAGGACGTGCTGGTGGAAGACAACCAGCAGGTCAAGGCCGGACAGTTACTGGCATTGATCGATGACAGGGACCTGCGTGCCGCCGCCCAAGCCGCCGACGCCGAGACGTTGGTAGCCAGGGCGCAACTGCAAAACGCTCGGGCAACCCTTGAGCGCCAGACTTCGGTGATCGCTCAGGCCCAGGCCACGGTGGTGTCGGCCAAGGCTGAAATGGCCTTCGCCGAGCACGAATTGAACCGCTACAACCACCTCGCCGGGGTCGGTGCCGGCACGGTGCAGAATGCTCAGCAAGCGCGCACGCGCATCGATCAGGCCGCGGCGCAGTTGGCCAACGTCACGGCGGTGCTGGCGGCGGAGCGTAAGCAGGTGGAGATCCTCACGGCTCAGCGCGACGCGGCAGACGGTGGATTGAAGCGCGCGCAAGCGGCGCTGGAAATGGCCAGCTACGAGCTGTCTTACACGCGCATCGTTGCCCCTCAGGACGGCATGGTGGGCGAGCGGGCGGTGCGGGTCGGTGCTTACGTGACGCCGGGCAGCAAGATTCTGGCGGTGGTGCCGCTGGCGCAGGCTTACGTGGTCGCCAATTTCCAGGAAACCCAACTGATCGACGTGAAGCCGGGGCAGGACGTGCAAGTGCGTGTCGACAGCCTCGGTGGCGAGGTTTTGACGGGGCGCGTCGAGAGCATCGCGCCGGCCACCGGTGTGACGTTTGCTTCGATCAAACCGGACAACGCCACCGGCAACTTCACCAAGGTTGTGCAGCGGATTCCGGTGAAGATTGTTCTGGAACCGGGTCAGGCATTGGCCGGCCGGTTGCGGGTGGGGATGTCGGTGGAGGCGAGGATTGATACGGCCGGTGCGGCGACGGCGTCTGAGGTGGTTCAGCGATGAAGAGCTTTGTTGACCGGACTGACGCCTTCGCGAGCAAGCCCGCTCCCACATTTAATCTGCGGGGTGCCCAAGTTTTGTGCGCAAAAAGAGATCCCCTGTGGGAGCGGGCTTGCTCGCGAAGAGGCCGGTGGCTTCAACTCACCTTTTGCGCCTTGCTGATCATGAGCCTTACAGCCTGCACCGTCGGCCCCGACTTCCAGAAACCTCAAGCACAACAAATCACCGAGTGGTCGAAACCGTCCAAAGCCGCCGCCAGTGAAGCCGTACCCACCGACATGAACGAGCGCTGGTGGGACGTCTTCAACGACCCGAAACTCTCGGCCCTGACCCAGCGCGCCCTGACCGACAACCTCGACCTGAAACTCGCCAGCAGCCGCTTGCAGCAAAGTCGCGCCGCACGCCAGGCGATCACCGCCGACCGTTATCCGAACACCGCTGTCACCGGCAGCTACGGGCGCAAACGTAACAGCGGCGAAGGCCTGAACGATCCATCAGGCAACAACGGCGACTCGGCGTTCAACCTCTGGGACGCAGGCTTCTCCGCGTCATGGGAACTGGATTTCTGGGGCCGTGTGCGCCGCGAAACCGAAGCCGCCGACGCGACGCTGGAAGTCGCGGAAAACGATCGCCGCGGTGTGCTGCTGTCGGTGCTCGCCGAAACCGCTCAGGACTACATCCAACTGCGCGGCGCACAAAGCACTCGGGCTGTTACCGAACAAAACCTCGATGTCGCCCGCCACAGCCTGAGACTCTCGCAACTGCGTCTGGCCGATGGTGTTGCCACTGACCTGGACGTCGCCGAAGCGGCCGCCCAAGTCGCCGCCATCGAGTCGCGCCTGCCCGCGCTGGAACAGCGCCAATCACAGCTGATCAACGCCTTGAGCTTGCTGATGGGCGAACCGCCTCAAGCGCTGCACGCCGAGTTATCCAGCGACGTGCCCGTACCGCAAACCCCACGTCAGGTCGCCATTGGCCTGCCGTCGCAGCTGGCCGAACGCCGCCCGGATATCCGTCAGGCCGAAGCCCGCCTGCATGCCGCCACCGCGAGCATCGGCGTGGCCAAGGGTGATTTCTATCCGCGGATCACCCTGTCGGGCAACATCGGTTCACAAGCCATGCAGCTGAGCGATTTCGGTTCCTGGGGCTCGCGCTCGTTCGGTATCGGCCCGCAATTCAGTCTGCCGCTGTTCGACGGCGGCCGCCTGCGCGGGGTCCTGAATCTGCGCGAGGCCCAGCAACAGGAAGCCGCCATCGCCTACCAGCAAACCGTACTACGCGCGTGGCATGAAATCGACGACCAACTGAGCGCCTACAACGCCAGCCAACTGCGCCGCGACAGCCTCGCCGAAGCCGTCCGCCAAAACCAGATCGCCCTGCGCACCGCGCAGCAGCAATATGTGGAAGGGGTGGTGGATTTCGTCAACGTGCTGACCGTTCAAGGCGCGTTGTTGGCGACTCAGGAGCAGTTTGTGGAGAGCTCGACCGGGGTGTCGCTGGCGATGGTGGGTTTGTATAAGGCGTTGGGCGGGGGATGGGAGTCGGTGTATCCGCTGGCAGAGACGGCACAGCGCTAATTCGTGGGGGGTAAATCGAAAAAACCGGCCGAGGCCGGTTTTCTCACCCTAACGGCCAGCGAACTTAATCGCTGCGTACAAGGTTCAGTTATGCTGAAGTTAGGGCCAAATGATTTTGAAAGCAATGATTGACCAACGGACTATCTCGTAGGAAATGTCCTGATTTTTTATGTGGGATTTGGTCCACCTGAACCGGCGTTAATATTGCGGCCCCTATGCCTAACAAGCGCCGTCATGCCTTCTAACCCTTACTCGCCACCGGCTGCAGACTGCGCCATGGACAACGACATGTTTTGTCCCTTCTATGTCGTGTCTAAACGCAAGCTCGCAGTCCTGTTTGTCGCAACCTCTGGCTTGTACTTCATGTATTGGTCGTATCGAAACTGGAAAAACTATCGAGCGGCTACTGCGGTGCGGGTCATGCCATCAATACGCGCGGTCATGAGTGTGTGGTTCACCTATGCCCTGGTCAGAGCTATCGATCGGCGCATAAATGCCACGGGTTTTCGATACAAATGGTATCCAAGGTTTCTGGCTTTAACGTTCATTCTGCTGTGTGCCCTTGAGTCCACGCGCATCTGGATCTGCATCTAAGTCTTGCGATGCTGATGTTGCTTCTGACCCTTCAAGTCAGTTGCTTGATGCGTGTGCAAATGGCGATAAATTATCTGGCGGACGATGCTTCGGGTAGACAAAATTCAACACTCAGCCCAATAAACTGGATGTGGGTTGTCTTGGGATTATGCTGGTGGGGATCGTTGGCCAGCCTCATTTTGGCGGGGTTATCGTAATGTTTCTGGCAGGACGCGATAGAGCAGCCAGTTGGCTGCTCAACCAGCGAAATTTTCGATCTTTACCTGGCCATCCGGAAAAGTAGCGATGATTTCAAGTTCGCCGCCCATCGCGCGGATGTAGTTGCGTAAAGTGCTGATGTACATATCCGTACGACGTTCCATCTTTGAAATCGCTGCCTGATTGATATGCAGCGTTTCTGCAAGCGTGGCCTGGCTAAGCGCTTTGGCCTGACGCAATTCGTGTAACGGCATTTCCTTGATATGTTGTTCATAAATCGACTCGGCGCGTGCCCGGGATTCGGGTGTCATCCGCGCTTCGAGCTCGGCAAATTTCTTAGCCATCGTTGTGACCCTCTTTGCGCAATGTGTCGAGATGCTCATCGTACAGCTGATCGGCCAGCGGTACATTGACTTCATACCCTCGATCCTGACCGGTTTTATCACCGCCAATCAACAGCAAGGCACACCGCTTGGGATCGAATGCGTACAGGATGCGATACGGACGCCCTGCATGCTGAATTCGTAGTTCCCTGAGATGGCCGTGGCGTGAGCCATTTATGCCTGAGCTGTGGGGAAACCTCAGGCCTGGGCCGAATTGGCCTAGCAGCTTGACGCTTGCAGCCACAGAGCTCTGCTCGCTTTCGCTCAGATCCGTCCACCAGTCGCCGAACTCGTCGGTGTATTCAATATCCCAATTCATGGGGCGGAATATGCACCCTATGGAATATTCCATCAAGGTTATATTTTCGATAGGTTGATGCCATTTTAGCCAACGGTGCCTTTCCCGCTCTTTCGCTTTTCCAACAAGTGTCGGCTATCCACTTGACGCCCACCCACCCTGTCATAGACTCCGCTCATCCGTCAGGGAGATACGGTTATGCGGCGTGTTCGTGTTTGGGTTATTGGATTGACCTTGGTGACATGCGCCGTTCAGGCGCAAACGCCGGCGCCAGACGATCCGCTGTTGGGAAACAGCGCCACTGGCAGCAATGCGACGGCCAGCAGCGAAGCCCGTGGCGTGTTGCGTGCCCGGGATCAGGCGGTGCTTGCCAGTGAGTTGTCCGGGCGCATTGTCGAGTTGCCGTTCAGTGAGGGCGAGTCGTTCAAGAAGGGCGATACGCTGGCGCGTTTCGACTGTTCCGCTTATCAGGCCCAGCTCAATGCGGCGCAGGCCGCCAGCGCAAACGGATTTGCGCCGGGACCTGTCCTACGCCGATCTGCGTAACGCCTACGGCCAAATCTTCGCCAGCGCCGGCCTCGACCCGATGCCGGATGAGATTCAGTCCACCGAAGTCCAGTCCATCGCCACCGCGCTGGCGAATCGTGAAGCCGCTTGGGCGTCGGGCAACATCACAGTGCCGGTGGCCCATGTTCCGGTCCAATAATCTGCGGGTGCCGACCGCGAGCATCAATCGCGAACAACGGGAGACCCGCAACGGTCATCACGGCACCGCGATCCTGCTGACCGGTTTGCCGGCGGCGGGCAAATCGACGCTGGCCCAGGCGCTGAACGCCGAGCTGTTCGAGCGCGGCGTGCAGAGCGTGGTGCTCGATGGCGACGGGTTGCGGGTCGGGCTCAATCGCGACCTCGGATTTTCCGACAACGATCGCCTGGAGAACATCCGCCGCGCCAGCGAGCTTGCGGCGCTGCTGGTGGAGAACGGGCAGATTGTCATCCTCGCGATGATCGCGCCGCTGGTGGAGCTGCGTGAAGTATTTGCTCGGCGACTGGGTGAGGACTACCGCGAAGTCTGGTGCAGCGCTTCGTTGGCGGTGTGCGAGCAACGCGATCCTAAAGGTCATTACGCTCGGGCCCGTCGCGTTGACCTGGCAGGGTTTACCGGTGTTTCCGCGCCCTATGTACCGCCGTCGTCCGCCTCCTTGGTGCTCGACACCGGCGTGCAGTCGGTCGAGGCCTGCCTCGACCGGTTGCTGACCTGGCTCGGCGAATGTGCGGTGCTGCCGAAGCGATGAATCGACCGGCATTTTCCCGCCTGCCGGTGACGTTGGATTTGCCGCTGTTGTTGCAAGCGTTGGCGGCGATTGGCGAGGACGCGTGGCATGCGCATTTCAACAGTGATTACTACGCCGAAGACTGGAGTGGTGTGGCGCTGGTTTCGGCGGTGGATGCGCTGACGGAACTGTCGCCGGGGTGTGGCGAACCGCTGTTGCGCGCGCCGTGGTTGCGGGATCTGCGATGGCAGCAGGGCTTGCGCGATTTGCCGCTGGAAATCGTCAGCGCGCGTCTGTTGCGGCTCGGTCCGGGCGGGCAGATTCACGAACATTGTGATTACGATCTTGGCGAGCCAGACGCTGATCTGCGACTGCACATTCCTTTGCTCAGCCCACCTCTCGTCGACTTTATGCTCGATGGCCAGCGCATGCCGATGACGGCGGGGGAATGCTGGTTTCTCGATTTGTCGCGGCCCCATCGCGTGGACAATCGCGACAGTTCGGCACGGGTTCATCTGGTGCTCGATTGCCGTCCTGGTGTTGGGTTGGAGCAGGCGATTTTCGAGGGTTTACGCACCACGCCTTCACCTGATATCGGGGACGGAGCTTTACTGCAATTTCAGCGGTTAGTGGCGAGCGATCCGCAGCTTTCGAAGACGTTACAGGGCTTACAGGACACTGAGGTTTTCATCACCCGGACGCTGGAATTGGCCACTGAGAGAGGCTTGGTCTTCTCTCGGGAAGAACTGCGTGCTGCGATGCGCAACGGCCGTCGCCGCTGGAATGAACAATGGAACGCCTGAGCCTGGAAGGCTGGCTGCCGATTCGGGTCTGGCAGCCGGCTGGCGAGTGGCAGGTCGATTGGTGCTGGTTCGGCGACACGTCGTTGCATCAGCCATTTTTTCGCGATGCCGTGGAAGAGGCGCTGCGGTTGCCGTTCGATCAGGCGTTTCGTCGGCAAACGCCGTTGGCTGTTCTCGGCGACTGGCAGGCCCTCAGTCCCGGTTTGGCGCCGAGTACGTTTATCTTTCATGCTTCGCGCTGCGGCTCGACCCTGATCAGTCAGATGCTCGCGCAACTCGATAACCACATCGTCATCAGCGAACCGCCGCCGCTGGATGCCTTGTTGCGCAGTGGTTTGCCAGCCGTCGAACGGCGTGCCGCCGTCGAAGGGTTGTTGTCCGCCTATGGTCAGCGTCGGCTCGGTAAGGAGCAACGGTTGGTGATCAAGCTCGATGCCTGGAACATCGCTGAATTGCCCCTGTTGCGCGAATGTTTTCCCGAAACGCCTTGGTTGTTTGTGTACCGCGATCCTCTGGAAATCGCTGTTTCTCATGTACGCCGCCCGGGCATGCACATGGTGCCGGGGATGATTGGCGCGAGTGGGCTGGATGACGAATTGCCGTTCGACAGTCGTGAGGATTTCATTGCGCGGCGGTTGGGGCGGTTGCTGGAATCGGGGTTGGCGCGATGCAGGGAATTTGGTGGGTTGGCGGTGAATTACAGTGAGTTGCCCGGTGCGATGGCGGGGCGGTTGGCTGGGTTTTTCGGATTGGATGATTTGCAGCGTGGGCAAGTGTTTGCAGCGGTGGGGCGGCATGCCAAACAGCCTTCAGCGGTGTTTGGCGGGGACGGTGATGAGAAGCGTCGTGAGGCTTCGGCGCTTTTGCGTGAGCGGGTGGAGCGTTGGGCGCGGGTGCCTTATGACGCGCTAGTTGCCAAGTCATGCATTGACAGTACTGACGCCATCGCGAGCAGGCTCACTCCTACAGTTGATCTTCAGTGAACACATATTATGTGTACGACGGAGATCCAATGTGGGAGTGAGCCTGCTCGCGATGGCGGTGGTCAATTCACCACAAATGTACCCGGCTAAACCTTGGTTTGAGCCTTCGCCATTTGCAACGCCTCCCAATGATCCAGCGCCCGCTCTACGAGCAACTGCACGCCATCGGCCATGCGGCTGAGTGCCAGGGCTACCGAGCGCCGTGTCCCGTCCACGTCGTCCGCAAGATCGGCCGCAATGGCACTGATGGACAGCAAATCTTCGGAGGCGTTGGCCAGCAGGGCTTCGGTGTCGATGTCGGGAGAAACTGAGAAGAGCGCGCCTTTGCGGCGCCTGGCTGGTTTTCCGTCAGCCGGGGGGAAGTAGTGGGCGAAGGCGCGGTCAGCGGCTTCTTTGAGTTTTTCAGCCTCGAGAGATTCTTCTGACGGGGCGTCAGAGTTCTCTGGAGGATTGGGCGTTATCTTGATCATATGGAATATCCTAAACAGTAAGTTGGAGCCGTCACCGTTCGCTTGCACGCGAATGGGGTGGCGGCCGTGCGCAGGTGTGCAAGACCGGGACTGTTTAGGACACCCAGCAGATCCGAGGATCTCCTGCGCGCAGCCGCCATAAAGCAGTGAACACTTAAATGCTCAATGAGAGATATGGCAATTGCGACCTAAACAGTTTCGTCGGACTTGCACGTCCGTGTCACCGTTTATTCAGTGACAAACCCAGACTAGACCTGGGTTCAGGCCGGAACAAGTTCACCAACACCACTACAACTTGAAGGAAATCTCCGACGGAGTTACCAGACGTTGGTGTTTTTGCAGAAGGTCAAGATTTGGACGACAAATCCGCCATCCCCTTGAGCAATTCGATCGGCAGCGGAAAGACGATCGTCGAGGTCTTGTCACCGGCAATCGAACTCAGCGTCTGCATGTACCGCAACTGCATGGCCCCAGGCTGACGCCCCAGCATCTCGGCTGCTTGCATGAGTTTTTCCGAGGCCTGCAACTCACCTTCGGCGTGAATCACCTTGGCCCGGCGTTCCCGCTCGGCTTCAGCCTGTTTGGCGATGGCGCGAACCATCGACTCGTTGAGGTCCACGTGCTTGATCTCGACGTTCGCCACCTTGATGCCCCAGGCATCGGTCTGGGCGTCGAGCACTTGCTGGATGTCGATGTTCAGCCGTTCCCGTTCGGCCAGCAGTTCATCGAGTTCATGTTTACCGAGCACCGCCCGCAGCGTGGTTTGGGCCAGTTGGCTGGTGGCCATGAGGAAGTCTTCGACCTGGATGATGGCTTTCTGTGGATCGAGCACGCGGAAATACAGCACCGCGTTGACCTTGACCGAGACGTTGTCGCGGGTAATCACATCTTGCGGCGGTACGTCGAGTACCACGGTGCGCAGGTCGACGCGGACCATTTGCTGGACCACCGGAATCAACAGGATCAGGCCAGGGCCCTTGACCTGCCAGAAACGCCCGAGCTGGAACACCACCCCGCGCTCGTATTCGCGCAGGATGCGGAAGGTCGACCCCGCCAGCGCGATCAGCAGTAACAGCAGCGCGGCAAAACCCAGTTGCAGGCCCATGTCTATTCTCCATTCGACGCCGCATCAGCCGCGGCCACTTCCAGCAGTAATCCCTTGCGCGCCACCACCCGGACCCTTTGCCCGGGTTGCAGCGGCGTGACGCTGAGGACTTGCCACTTTTCTCCTTGCAGGTGCACCCAACCGTTGTAGGCATTGCCGGCCAGCGACAACACCGGGGCCACGCTACCCACCAGTCCTGCATCGCCACTGACGTTTTCGCGCGGTCGGGTTTTCAGCGCGTGGACCAAAAGGAAGATCAACAGCAGCGCACTGATCAGTCCCAGGCCGATCATCAACGGCACAGGCACTTCGGTGTTGGTCATGATCACCGCCCCGATCACGAACATCACAATGCCGCCGAGCCCGATCACGCCGTAATTGGGCAGTGCCGCCTCGGCGATCAGAAACGCGATGCCGAACGTGATCAGCCAGATCCCCATGGGGTTGGGCGCCAGCAGGACGACGGTGTCCGCGGCGAAGACCGATCCGCTCAAGGCCAACAACAGCGCAATTGCCCAGCAACGAGTGTTCACGTGACCCTCCGGGAGAGTCATTGATGGTTCTTTATACAGTCTAGCTGAGCTGTGGATTGTACGAATTTTGACCAGTTGTTGACGTTGGCCCGGCGGGCGGATTTCACTCTGAAACGCGCCAGCAGGCCTAGACTTTCAGTACGAAGAAAAGTGTTAACCATCGTCCGCCAAACAGTGTTTGCGGACACCGAGGTGCATCATGCGTATGGCAAAAACCCTGCAGAGCAGCCTGGACAAGGCGCACTGCGAATATGACGTTGTCACCCACCCACACTCGGCCAGCAGCCTTGAAACGGCGCGGGTCGCGGGCATTCCTGCCGAACGGGTGGCCAAATCGGTGATCCTCGACGACCACCACGGTCATTTTCTGATGGCTGTGCTGCCCGCCAGCCGTCACCTTGACCTGAGTAAAGTTCGCGCCAGCGGCGAATGGCAGATCACCCGGGAAAGCACCCTGGCGCATCTGTTCGAAGATTGCGAACGGGGCGCCGTGCCCGCGCTCGGTGAATCCTATGGCCTGGACATGGTCATCGACCCACTGCTGACCCGGCAGAAAGACATCTACCTCGAAGCCGGCAACCACAACAATCTGGTGCACATGAACATGCCGGAGTTTCTGAAAATGGTGCCGCATGCGGAGGTGCGAGAGTTGAGCCAGTGAGTTTTGCGGCGCCAGTTACATCGCCTTCGCGGGCAAGCCTCGCTCCTACAGGGTCACGCTGTCCATTGTAGGAGCGAGGCTTGCCCGCGATTGACTGCAAAGCAATCACCCAATCATCTGCCATAAAAAAGGAGCCCGACATGGAATCCCCAACCCACAGCCTCCCTTCCCTGTTCAAACAACTCGGCCTGCCGGACGACGCCGAAAGCATCGATAAATTCATCGCCACCCATTCACCGCTCAAGCCTGAATTGCATTTGGCCGATGCATTTTTCTGGAGCGAGGGCCAAGCGCAGTTATTGCGGGAGGAGATTCTGGATGACGCGGATTGGGCGGAGGTGGTGGATCAACTGGATGTGCTGATGAGGAAGGGGCGGGGGGTGTAAATCTGAGGAGTACTTCAACTCTCCAGCGGCCACTGTCGAGAAGTGTGAACCAGCGCGAGTATCCAGATCGCGTCCCGTCCCAGTTCATAGACGATGCGATAACTCTGGTGCGGAATCAGCTCTCGTGTGCCGGCAATGATTCCGGCGGGGCCGCTTTCAGGGTATTGGGACAGCTGAGATATTGAGTGAGTGAAACGGGTGTCCATGTCGATGGCTGCTTTTGGATTGACGGCATGGAGATAATCCCAAATTTCTGCACGATCCTGTGCTGCTGCAGGCGTCCAAATAATCCTCATCCTTTAGCAGCCCTCGCACGCCTGGCGGCGAATTCTGCCTCAACTTCATCATTCGGCAGGCCTTCACCTGCATTCATGGACAATCGCGCGCGGTCTACTTTGCGTTGTAAAAACGCTTCGTACTCACGCGACTCGCGCTGTTTTTGAACGAATTGCCGCATCATGTCACGAACAATCTGCGAAGCAGGGCGATGCGACGCTTCGGCTTCGGCCATGAACTGCTCGCGCAATTCCGGTTCGAGTTTCATTGTAAAGACGGCTTGTTTTGACATGGTCTGCATCCTCGACTGATGTACTGACAAAGTATATACGTCGTCAGTACAAACCATGGCCTGAGGGGAAATCGACGCGACGCGCGGTGCCCGCAGCCTGCCTTTTCTGTTCATAACCAATTTGGCCTAGGCACCGAACCGGTCAGCATCGGGGGTTAAAAAATAATGTCTGAAGTGAAGAAAAATCCATCAGCGGTACTGAAATGTTCACCTGGCGAGCCTGTGACATTGGTTCCGGCCGATGTTTTCGAGTGCGCGATGGAACGCCTCGATGACCGTGAGTTGTTGGAAATTATTCGTTCACGCCGGCATGAAAAACCGATTTCAGTAAATCTGGATGATCTCTAAGATCGAACCATTTACGCGTGCCAAAAAACGCTGGCGGGGTGTAAAAATCTTAGCGAAACGACCGAAATGTGCAAAAAACTTACAGGCGTTGCAGAAATCTGGGCTTTAATCGCGTTTGTGAACTTTTTCTGTGGACACGCACAATGCCCCTGGTTGGATACGCACACCTCCATGATGCTTTAAAACTCAAAGTTATCGCGCCGACGCGTGTGGCTATGGTCAAACCTGTCACGCGCATCTCGATGATTGGGGATTGCCTGGCTGTTCCTCAATCGGTAGCACCGTCAACCGATTCAACTCTTGAACACATTTTTTTTGCGCTTAAACATGAAGGCATCAATCTCGGAATTCTGGCCGCCGCGCTTGAAGCTGTTGCTGCCGGGCAATTGCTTCAAGAACTGGCAAAAGCACCGAATGGCGTCTTTGTTCGAAAGGCCTGCTTTCTCTGGGAAGAGTTGACGAATCGGCGACTCGATTATGCAATCCCGATAAACAGCAGGTTTGCGCCGCTTTTCGACCCCGCACGTTATGTAACTGGCCCGATTGTTAGAAACACGCGTTGGCGTATTGAGTTCAATGGGCTTGGCTCTCTGCGTTACTGCGCCACCGTAGAACGAACGCCTGAACTCGAAGCCTTGCTCAGTCTCGACATTCTCGGCCGAGCTAAAGCCTTTATGGCGACATTACCGCCCGAAATGATGGACCGAGCCATCAACTGGGCTTACCTGCACGAAACCCGCGATTCCTTCGCCATCGAGAAAGAAGAACCCAGCGAAGAAAAATCACGCCGCTTTGTTCAACTACTGCGCCAGGCCCATGAAGGGCGTGAGCTGAGTGAAGACTATCTGGTCGAGTTGCAGAACAGCACCGTTTCCAATCCTTTCGACAAAGCTGTCCTGTTTCGTCATGAACAGAACCACTTGCATAACGGTTTGCGGGGCGCTGCTGGGGTCAGCTATGTCCCACCCGCACCGGATCTGTGCCGTGAACTGATGGAGGAGTTGATGACCTTCGCCAATCAGTCTTCAAGGCAAGTCGACCCGCTGGTAGCGGCTGCCGTAACCGCTTTCGGATTTGTCTTCCTTCATCCGTTCATGGACGGCAATGGTCGACTTTCGCGCTTCTTGATTCACCAGACCCTTTGCCATTCCGGCGCCTTGGAAAATGGTTTGCTGTTGCCCGTCTCCGTGGCGATGAAACACGAGGAGGCGAACTACCTGGAAACGCTGAAGGATTTCTCAAAACCTGCTCGCGACTTCTGGAACGTCACCTGGTTGGACGCCGATCAAATGGCCTTCGAATTCATTGGCCACCCCTCCATCTATCGTTTCTGGGACGCCACTCGCTGCGTCGAATTTACGTTGCAGATGGCACGCCGCGCGCTGGAAATTGAACTGCGAGAGGAGACTGAGTTTCTGGACCGTTACGACCGTGTGGTCAAAGCGGTTAATCAGCGTTTCGATGTACGGGGTAGCGATCTGTCGAAGCTGGTGATGATGTGCCTGGACAACGACGGCAAGGTTTCAAAACACCGACGCAAGCAATTTCAGTACAGCGTGTCGGAGGAGGTTTTGGATTTTATAGAGGGAGAAGCGGGAAGATTGTTGGGTGATGGCTAAGGAGAGGCATCCCTCCGGTCCCAGAATTGTTTCAAAACTTGACCAGCTTTCCCCTCCAATGCCATATTGATAGTTAGCAAACTAACAGTGTGTGTTTCCCCTCGTGCCGAAAAACCTCGACGCTCTCCAGATGAACATCAGCAGCTCCATGGTGGTGGCCGCCAGGCATTGGCGGAAGATCTGCCAGACCACGCTGGTCAATTATGGAATTTCCGAAGCCTGTGCCGTCCCGTTGTTGATGATCGGGCGACTGGGCGAGGGGGTGCGGCAGGTGACGGTGGCGCAGGCGGCGGGGATGGAGAGTCCTTCGCTGGTGCGTCTGCTCGATCAGCTGTGCCATGCCGGTTACGTCCGTCGCACCGAAGACGCCCATGACCGACGCGCCAAATGCCTGAGCCTGACGGAAACCGGTCGGGAGTTGGTGCAGGCTGTCGAGACCGAGCTGGTGCGGTTGCGCAATGAAGTGCTCGAAGGCATTGACCGCAGTGATCTGGAAGCGACGCTGCGGGTACTGAGAGCCTTTGAAGCGGCCACCCCGCCGTCGGTGGCGAACCCTTGAGCGGATTTTTCACCGGCGTTCCTCCGGCGCGGGACTGGTTCTACGGGGTGCGCACGTTCGCGGCGTCGATGATTGCGCTGTACATCGCCATGCTCATGCAAATGCCGCGTCCGTATTGGGCGATGGCCACGGTGTACATCGTTTCCAGCCCTTTCGTCGGCCCTACCAGTTCCAAGGCTTTATACCGCGCGGTCGGCACCTTGCTCGGTGCGGCGGCAGCGGTTTTTTTCGTGCCGATGTTTGTCCAGAGCCCGTATGTGCTGGTGGTGGTGATCGCGCTGTGGACCGGGACGTTGCTGTTTCTGTCCCTGCATTTGCGCACGGCCAACAGTTACGCGCTGATGCTCGCCGGTTACACGTTGCCGCTGATTGCCTTGCCGGTGGTGGATAACCCGCTGGCGGTGTGGGATGTAGCGGAAGCGCGGACCGAAGAAATCTTCCTCGGCATCGCCGCTGCGGCCGTGGTCGGTGCCATGTTCTGGCCACGGCGGCTGGCGCCGGTGTTCAACGATTCGGTGAACAAATGGTTCGCCGATGCTTCGACTTACAGCCTGCGTTTCCTCAGCCGCAACGTGCAGCCGGACGAAGTCAGTGCCCTGCGCTCGGCGATGGTGGCGACCTTCAACAGCCTGGAACTGATGATCGGTCAGTTGCCACACGAGGGTGCGCGGCCGCAGACGGTGCGCAACACCAAAGAACTGCGCGGGCGAATGATTCACCTGTTGCCGGTGATCGACGCGCTCGACGACGCACTCTATGCCCTTGAACGAAGAACCCCCGAGCTTGTGGATAAGTTCGCGCCGCTGTTGGCCGCGACCACCGAATGGCTTGGCCACAAAGATGCCGACCTCGGCCGCTGGCAGGCGCTGAAAGATCAACTAGAAGCCCTGCAACCGTCCGCCGAAGCGCTGGATGACCGCAAACAGCTGCTGTTCTCCAACGCCCTGTATCGCCTCGGCGAGTGGATCGATGTGTGGCAAGACTGCCGCAGCCTGCAATACGCCATTCAGTGCGAAAGCCAGGACAGCTGGCGCGCGGTGTATAGGCATTGGCGTCTGGGTCGCCTGTCGCCGTTTCTTGACCGTGGGCTGATGTTCTATTCGGCGGCGTCCACGGTGACCGCGATCATTGTCGCGTCGGTGCTGTGGATTCTGCTCGGCTGGACCGACGGCGGTGCCGCAGTGATTCTGGCAGCGGTGGCGTGCAGCTTCTTCGCCTCGATGGACGACCCGGCACCGCAGATATTCCGGTTCTTTTTCTGGACCGCGATGTCGGTGTTGTTTGCCAGTCTTTATCTGTTCCTTGTGCTGCCGAATCTGCATGACTTCCCGATGCTGGTGCTGGCGTTTGCCGTGCCGTTCATTTGCATCGGCACCCTGACGGTCAAGCCGCAGTTTTACCTGGGCATGCTGCTGACCCTGGTCAACACCTCGTCGTTCATCAGCATTCAGGGCGCTTACGACGCGGATTTCCTCAGCTTCGCCAACTCCAACCTGGCCGGCCCCGTTGGCTTGCTGTTTGCCTTTGTCTGGACGCTGATCGCCCGGCCGTTCGGTGCGGAACTGGCGGCCAAGCGCCTGACCCGATTCAGCTGGCGCGACATTGTCAGCCTGACTGAGCCGGCTACATTGGCCGAACACCGGCATTTGGGTGTGCAGATGCTCGACCGCTTGATGCAGCATCTGCCACGTCTGGCCATGACCGGGCAAGACACCGGCATTGCACTGCGGGAAGTGCGCGTGGCGCTGAACTTGCTCGACCTGCTTGCTTACACGCCGCGGGTGCTCGGCGCACCGCAAGTGCTGCTGCAGCAAGTGGTGGCCGAAGTTGGCGAGTATTTCAAAGCCTGCCTCAAGGCCGGCGAGCGATTGCCGGCACCGAGCCCGCTGCTGATGACCCTCGACCGCACCCGCCGCGCCCTCAACACCGAGTGCGATGAAGGCGCGCGTCTGCACCTGTTGCATGCCTTGAGCGGTCTGCGTCTGTCGCTGCTGCCCGGGGTGGAATTCGTCGCCTCGGGCGAACTTGAAGAACCGCTTCCCCATGGCATCGATGGAGCGCCTTTATGATCGGTGATCTGGATATCAGCGGGGTGTTCCTGCCCACGCTGCTGGTGCTGATGGGCATTACGTACGTGCTGTTCCTGTTGGTGCACGGGTTGCTGACGCGTCTGCACTTTTACCGTCTGGTCTGGCACCGGGCATTGTTCAACGTGGCTCTCTACGCCTTGCTGCTCGGCGCCGTGGACTCACTCAGTCGATACCTGATGACATGAAAAAGCCTTTTTTGACCCTCGGTCGCGTGGTCCTGACCCTGCTGATCGTGACCTTCGCCGTCGTCGTGGTCTGGCGCATGGTGATGTATTACATGTTCGCGCCCTGGACACGGGATGGGCACATCCGTGCCGACATCGTGCAGATCGCCCCGGACGTGTCCGGGCTGATCCAGCAAGTGGAAGTGCGCGACAACCAGTTGGTGAAACGCGGCCAGGTGCTGTTCAGCATCGACCAGGACCGTTTCAAACTGGCCTTGCGTCAGGCCAAGGCAGCGGTCGCCGACCGTCAGGAAACCTTGGCCCAGGCGCAACGCGAAGCCAAGCGGAACCGTGGCCTCGGCAATCTGGTGCCGGGCGAGCAACTGGAAGAAAGCCAGTCGCGGGTGGCCCGTGCCGAAGTGGCCTTGATGGAAGCTCAGGTGGCGGTGGACAGCGCCCAGCTCAACCTCGACCGTTCGACCATCCGCAGCCCCGTGGACGGCTACGTCAACGACCGCGCGCCGCGTGCACAGGAATTCGTCACTGCCGGGCGGCCGGTGTTGTCGGTGGTGGACAGCAATTCGTTCCACATTGATGGCTATTTCGAAGAAACCAAGCTCGACGGCATTCATGTCGGCCAATCGGTCGACATTCGAGTGGTCGGCGACCGCGCGCGTTTGCGCGGCCATGTGGAAAGCATCGTCGCCGGCATCGAAGACCGCGACCGCAGCAGCGGCAGCAACCTGCTGCCCAACGTCAATCCGGCCTTCAGCTGGGTGCGACTGGCCCAGCGGATTCCGGTGCGGATTGCCTTCGATGACGTACCGGCGGACTTCCGCATGATCGCCGGGCGCACCGCGACAGTGTCGATCATGGATGACCAACCGCAGGAGCCCGCGAAATGAGCAGGGCCTCGGGTTTGGCCGTCGCCGGATTAGGCTTGTTGCTGTCGGCCTGTCAGGTGGTCGGACCGGATTATCACTTGCCGGACGAGGCCGCCATTCACCGTGAAGACTTGCAGGGCGACCTGGCGGTGAACGGTAAAAACGTCGTTTCGGCCCCAGTGCCCGCCGATTGGTGGCGCTTGTATCAGGACCCACGCCTCGATCAATTGGTGCAGCAAGCCATGGTCACCAATACCGATTTGCGCGTGGCGGCGGCGAGCCTGGCCCGTGCCCGCGCGCAGGTCGACGAAGCGCAGGCGGCGGGCGGCTGGAGCGCCGGTGTGAAGCTTGGCGCCCAGCGTTTGCAGGAGTCCGGCGAAGCCTTCTTGCTACCGGAGAAAGTGCCGGTGGCCAACGTCGGCGAGATCGGCATTACCACTTCGTATCAGTTCGATTTGTTCGGCACCTTGCAGCGCGGTATCGAAGCGGCCAAGGCCAATGCCGATGCGACCCAGGCCGCCGCCGATACCGCACGCATCACCTTGGTGGCCGATGTGGTCCGGGCGTACACCCAGGTGTGCGCGGCCAACGAGGAGCGGGAAATTGCCCAGCATTCGCTCGACCTGCAAGCCCAAGGCACCACCCTGATCCAGCGTCTGCGCGACGCCGGGCGCGGCGATGAAACCCAGGTCACTCGCTCGCAAACCCAATTCAAATCCTTGCGTGCCGACATGCCGCGTTATGAAGCCGCGCGTCAGGCCGGGTTGTTCCGCTTGTCGATGCTGTTGGCCAAACCGGTCGAGCAGTTGCCTGCCGGAACCGCCACCTGCACCGAACTGCCGAAAATCACCCAATTGTTGCCGGTCGGTGACGGCGCAACCTTGCTTAAACGCCGACCCGATGTGCGCCAGGCCGAGCGCCGACTGGCTGCCGCGACCGCCGGCATCGGCATCGCCACGGGCGAGTTGTACCCGGACATCAGCATCGGCGCGACCGTCGGTACTGTCGGTATCCTCGAAAATCTCGGCAAACCGGCGACCAATCGCTGGGGCTTCGGCCCTTTGCTGACCTGGACCGTGCCGTCCAACGGCTCCCGGGCGCGAATCCGCGAGGCTGAAGCGACGACCCAAGGCACGCTGGCGCACTTCGATGGCGTGGTGCTCAACGCCATCCGTGAGACCCAGACCAGCCTGGCGCAGTACTCCGCACTGCTGCAACGCCGCGATGCGTTGGCCGACGCCGAACAATCGGCGCAACTGGCTGCAGACCAGACCCACCGCTTCTTCCAGGCCGGCCGCGCGTCGTTCCTGGCGGACCTGCAAGCCACCCGCACTTACACCGATGTGCGGGCCCAATTGGCTGCCGCCAACACCCAGGTTGCCATGAGCCAGATTGATTTGTTCCTCGCCTTGGGCGGTGGTTGGGAAAGCGGACGAACGCAAGCGTCACAGCCCGGCAAACCCTGAGGCCATTGCTATGCTTTGATTTGATGAGGTCACGCGTTGACCTCTTCGATCAAGGCTCGCGTTGGTCATGGGGACTCTAATAATGAAAAACCCTTATGCTCCCGGCTTCTGGTGCGCTATTGCAGCATTGGTTCTGCTGTCGGCCACCTATTTCTACGGCATCATGCTGGCCCACCAGATCGACAAGGCCTTGGTGTTCCTGGACAGCGCCGCGGCGCTGATTGCGGTGATGGCAATCGTCGTGGTGGCCTGGGCTTCAGTCCAGGGCCAGCGGATCAAAAAAAGACAACTTGAACAAGGCAAGACCCTGGTGCTGATCTGGGACACCAAGGTGGCGTTGCGTCGGGTCGAAACAGTGTTTGACCGGTATTTCTGGGGCAGCTATTGGCAACCGGGGCGCACGTTCCAGGAAGTCATGGGCGAACTCACCGGCACGCCGCTGGAAAAAAGCCTCGAGACCTTGAAGAAGCAATGCCTTGAGCTGGACAAGCAAGTCTGCGACGACGGCAGGCACTGGCTCAACAATGCCCGTGAACTCTCCGATGTTGCCACTGCCATGGCCCGTGAACGCTATCAGCTGGACTTCTGCGATCCGCGTGCGGAAGTGACGGGCGGGGCGGTGATCAATCGCGATTTTGAAGTGCTGGTGTATACGTGGACGGCGCGGCTCAAGAGCTTTGATCATCAGCTGGATGAGATGGAGGTCCAATACTCCTGAATTGATGTTGTCGGTACCGACGCCTTCGCGGGCAAGCCTCGCTCCTACAGGTATTGCATAATCCTTGTAGGAGTGAGGCTTGCCCGCGAAGGCGATTTCATGCCCGCCGAACTCTCAACCCTCATGCGCAGTCAATAGACACTCTTTAACCTTTAAACATTGGGCCGCCCGGTGCGCCTGATGCTAATCTGCATCGCACTTTCAGCGCAGTCGCGACCGCAACCCGTCATGGGTTCAGGGAAGACGACCACATTTTCAACAACGGACATTGATCGGGTAATTCATGAATAAATCAGCAGGCGTGCTTCTTGGAATCGTCGTTGCCATCGGTGCAATCAGCGCCGGTGGTGCCTGGTACACCGGCACCAAAATCGAAGGCGTGCTGAACACCTCGATCGCCGACGCCAACAAAGAGCTGAATGCCGCGCTGGTCGGTTCCAACGGCACGGCGTCGCTGGAACTGGTGTCGCTGGAGCGCCATGTGTTCAGCAGCACCGCGCACTACCGCCTCAAGGGCGAAGGTGAAATGTTTGGTGAAGCGCCGGTCGAGTTGTTGTTCGTCGACCACATCGAACACGGTCCGCTGCCGTTCTCGCGTCTGGTGTCGCTGAAATGGCTGCCGGTCATGGCCACCAGTCACTACGAACTGGAAAGAACCCCGGCCACCGAAAAATGGTTCGCCGCTGCCAAGGACCAGTCTCCACTCAAGGGCCTGGTCAATATCGGTTACGACGAATCCACCAACGGCACCCTTGAATTCCTGCCGCTGGACATCGCATTGGATGCCAAGTCCAACCTGAAATTTTCCGGCCTGAACCTCGACGTCGCCGCCAGCGCCCAGGCCCAAAAGGTCAAGGCCAACGGCTACATGGACAGCATGACGTTGACCACGGTGGCTGAAGACCAGACGCCGGTGAAGGTCGAGCTGAACGGCCTGACCGTGGCCAGCAACCTGACCAAAAGCAGCTACGGCTATTACATCGGCGACAACACCTTGGAGCTGACCAATAGCAAAACTACCTTCGGTGCCAAGCAGTCTGTGTTGGGTCTCAAGAAATTTGAAATGAAGAACCTGACCGAAGAATCGGGCACCAGTGGTTCGGGACGTGCCGATTACAAGGTTGGCGAAGTGTCGTTGAATGGCAAGACTGTCGGCTCTGCGCAGATGGCCATGAGCCTGAAGAACCTCGATATGCCGGCGACCATGGCGCTGATGCAGATCTACCAGACCAAGCTGCAGCCGTACGAAAAGGCTGCCGCTGAGGCTGCTGCCGCCGGTGAACCGGCTCCAGAACTGGTCTTGACCCCGGCCGAAGAGGCGCAGGTCAAAACCAATCTGGAAAAACTGCTCGCCGCTGGCCCGCAGGTGGCTTTGGAGAATCTGTCGTTCAAGTCCACCAATGGTGAAAGCCGCGCCAACCTGGTGCTCGACCTGACCAAGCCGCAGTCCATGGACCTGCCGCCAGACCAACTGACCCAACAGCTGATTGCGCTGCTGGATTTCAATCTGAAAGTGTCCAAGCCAATGCTCGTTGACCTTCTCACCGTGCAATCGGAAATCGACGGTCAGACCGACGTCAAGCTCGTTGCCGATCAGGCGACGGCGACCGCGGACATGTTCAGCAGCATGGCGGTCGGTACGCAATTGGCCAAACTGGAAGGCAACGACATCGTCACCCAATTGCACTACGCCAACAATCAGGTGGAGTTCAATGGCCAGAATATGACCGTTGAGCAATTTGTCGGCTTCGTGATGAGCAAGCTCGGCGGCGTTGCACCGATTCAGTAAAACCGCTCGCTTCAACGAAACGCCCGGCCTCTGCGACACGCAGACGCCGGGCGTTTTGCTGTGTGGTGTTTAACGCTAATCCACGTCCCGAATCAGCCGCCACGCTTCATCCACCGGCAACGGTTGTTTCATCCGTTCAGCGAGCATCGCCATCGCGCGCTCTTTGTCGCAGGCAACTGCTGCCGCGACCACGCCGTTCCTGCTGAACAAACCGATAAAAGGAGGATGGTCAGGGTTGCCCTTGAACTCGACTTCGTCCCAGGTTTCGGCATGGCCGAGGTAGTCGTAGTTTTTACCGAAGTGCCAGGTCCAGAAATACGGAACGTCGAGGTAGTGTTCGTCGCCGCCCAGCATGTTTGTCGCGGCGATGCGTGCCTGTTGCTGGGCCAGGCGCCAGTGCTCGATCCGTTGCGGCTGGCCGTTGAGCGGGAAGGTCGCGATATCACCCGCCGCCCAGAGCCCTTCGGCCACGCGCATGCCGTCGTCGGCCTGCAGTGAACGATCCTTTTCTTTGGGCAGATCGGCAAACGGTTCCGTTGCCGGGCTGACACCGATGCCGACCAGCACCAGGTCTGCTGGCAAACGTTGACCGTTTTCCAGTTTCACCGCTTCGACCTTGTCCGTGCCTTCGATCTGCGCGGCTTCGCTGTCGGTATGAAACACCACGCCGTTGGCCTCGTGCAGGGCACGAATCGCCTTGCCGACCGCTTCGCCGAACTGCTTGGCGAACGGCACCGTGTGGCGGGCCAGAACGGTGACTTGCAGACCGTATTCGCGCAGGGCTGACGCCGATTCCAAGGCAATGAAGCTGTCGCCGATGATCACCGCCCTTTGGCCTGGTTTCGCGGCGCTCAGAATCTGCGTCGCCTGATCCTTGGAGCGCAGCAGGAAAACTTGCGGCAAGTCGGCGCCGGGCAGCGCGAGGGGGTTGGGTGTGCCGCCGGTAGCGAGCAACGCAGCGTCATAGGTCAGCGACTGACCGTCAGCGAGTCGCAGTGTTTTGTTTACTGCATCCAGACTCGCCACTTCACCGTTGATTCGCTCGATCCGCTTCTCGCGGTAAAAGCTTTCGTCTCGTAGCGGCGGGACTTCTTCTGGCGGCATCTCCCCGGCAATCACGAATTTGCTCAGTACCGTCCGGTCGTAACCGGCCTCGGCTTCACGGTCGATCAACACGACGCGGCCGCCGAAGCCTTTCTCGCGCAATGCCGCCGCACCGGCCGTACCGGCGGCCCCGGCACCGACGATCACAAACGTGCGCTCATCATCGGCCGGCGGTGTGTGGGGATCCGATAGCGGCTGATCGTCGACCCAGACCTCGTCATCGCGCATTTCCAGGGGATAGCGCTTGAGACTGTCCAGGGCCGGCGGTTCGCACAACCCGCCGTCCTCGATCCGATACGCGGCCTTGTGCCACGGGCAGATCAGGCGCCCATGACACAGCGCACCCTCGGCCAACGGCGCCCCAGCGTGGGGGCATTCGCCTTGATAGGCGCGCAATTGATCGCCGACCCGCAGCAAAACGATTTTGGTGTCCGCGATCCGTACTTCCAGGCCTCGGTTTTCGGGCACATCGGCGAAACGGGCGACGCGGTGCAGGGCCATGATCACTCTCCAGGCAGGCGATTCACTTAAGAGTTTGGCGCTTAACCCGAGGTTCAGCCAATTCCCACTGCCACCGCATGAACGGTACCGCTATAGTTCGCAAGCCGAAGAAGGCCCCATCCGCACAAGGTGCTCCGGAATGACCCGATTGACCTCTCTGAACCCTTGGCTGGCGGCCGTTGCAGTCGCCCTATGTGTGCAATTTCCGGCGCAGGCCCAGGAGCGTTTCACCCTGAATATCCCGGGTGTCACGGATGACCGGCTGTTCACCTCGGCCGCCGCCAGCGATGCCCCGGGTTGCGGCGGGCACAACGCGTCACCGGCGCTGAACTGGAACACTGGCCCGGCGGGCACCTTGAGCTATGCCATCGTCATGCACGATCCCGACGGCCAGAAAGGTCAGGGTGTCGATCACTGAGTGCATTACGGCATCAAAGCCACAACGCACCAGATTGCGGCCGGTGTTGGCGCAAAATCCGCCCTTGAAGGCGTCGGCGGCACCAACAGCAAAGGCACCACCGGTTATGTCGGTCCTTGCCCGCCGGTTGGCGACAGTGCGCATCACTACATTATTCAGCTCTACGCCCTGGACCTCGCTCCGGACGCCTTGCCCTCCGGCCTGACGCGGGCGCAGTTGCTGGAGAAAATCAAAGGCCATGTGCTGAAAAACAGCAGCGTGGTGCGGCGTTATCACCGCTGAAGATAATTTTTCTGCCGGTTTAACCCGAACCTGAACGGGGGCTCGTCTCAGAGGATGAATGGATCAATTTCCTCCTGAGGTCAGCCCCCATGTCCCTCCCTCTGCATTTCCTCCGCCCGGCCGCCCAGGGTTTCGCCGTCGGGTTGCTGCTGGCCGTTGCCGGTTGCGGCGTTTCCTCTGAACCTGACTCCGCTGTGGTGTCGCCACCGGCTCAAGGTGCAATGACGACTGAGGCGCTGGTGCGCAACGAGTCCGTTGCGGCAGATGCCTCGATGGCCAAACGCAGCATTCGTCCGGCCCCCATGGCGGGCTTTGCGCCAGAGATGGCTGCGCCGGGTTATCGGGATGAGCAGCGCGAGCAATATCAAGCGCTGGCGGATAATCCGATTCACAGCGTGGCCGAGGCACCGGTCTCGACCTTCAGTGCTGACGTCGATACCGGCGCGTACGCCAATGTTCGCCGCTTGCTGAATCAGGGACGCCTGCCGCCCGAAGGCGCGGTGCGGCTGGAGGAAATGGTCAATTATTTTCCCTACGACTACGCGTTGCCCACCGATGGCTCGCCCTTCGGCGTGACCACCGAACTGGCACCGTCGCCGTGGAACTCGCATACCCGTTTGTTGCGCATCGGCATCAAGGCCTCGGACCGTGCGGTAGCGGAACTGGCCCCGGCTAACCTGGTGTTTCTGGTGGACGTGTCCGGCTCGATGGACCGGCGCGAAGGTCTGCCACTGGTCAAAAGCACGCTGAAGCTGCTGGTCGATCAACTGCGCGAGCAGGACCGGGTGTCGCTGGTGGTCTATGCCGGCGATTCGCGTGTGGTACTGGAGCCAACTTCCGGACGGGAAAAAGCGAAAATTCGTACAGCGATCGATCAATTGACCGCCGGTGGCTCGACGGCGGGAGCCTCGGGCATCGAACTGGCTTATCAGATGGCGCAGCAGGCTTTCATTGCCAAAGGCATCAACCGCATCCTGTTGGCCACAGACGGTGACTTCAACGTCGGCATCAGTGATTTCGACAGCCTCAAGCAAATGGCTGTGGATAAACGCAAGACCGGTGTTTCCCTGACCACACTGGGTTTTGGTGTGGATAACTACAATGAACACCTGATGGAGCAACTGGCCGACGCCGGCGATGGCAACTACGCCTACATCGACAACCTGCGCGAGGCGCGCAAGGTGCTGGTGGATCAACTCGGTTCTACCCTCGCGGTGGTGGCGAAGAACGTGAAGCTGCAAGTGGAGTTCAACCCGGCGCAGGTCAGCGAATATCGGCTGCTGGGTTATGAGAATCGGGCGTTGAAGCGTGAGGATTTCAGCAATGACAAAGTCGATGCCGGTGAAATCGGTGCAGGACACACGGTGACGGCGTTGTATGAAATTGTGCCCAAGGGTGAGAAGGGCTGGTTGGAGCCGCTGCGGTATGGCAAGTCTGAGTCGGCTGCTTCTGTTGCAACCGGGGAATTGGCGATGCTGCGTGTGCGTTATCAGCTGCCTGAAGGTGGGAACAGTCGCTTGATCGAGCGGCCGATTGCGGGTGCTTCGATCGGCAAAGCCAGTGATGACCTGCGATTTGCGGCGGCCGTGGCAGCGTTTTCCCAGCAGCTCAAGGACGGGCGCTATACCGGTGATTTCAACATGAAGGACACCGAGGCTTTGGCTCGCGGTGCACGGGGTGACGACCGATTCGGTCTGCGGGCAGAATTCGTGCAATTGGTGGAGTTGGCGCAGAGCCTGCGGACCACCTCCGCCTCCAACAGTGAGTCGCATAAAGGAGAGTACAACTGACATGTCTGCGCCTGAACCGAGCGACGAATCGCTGCTGGTCCGGTATCGCGCAGGCGACGGGCCAGCGTTCGAGATTCTCTACGCCCGTCATCGCCAGGGCCTCTACCGATTCCTCTTCGGCTTGAGCGGCAAGCCCGAACTCGCCGAAGAGGTTTACCAGGAAACCTGGCTGAGCCTGATCCGCAGCACCAGTCAACCACAAGGCCGGGCGAATTTTCGTACGTGGCTGTTTCAGATTGCCCGCAACCGATTGATCGATCACTGGCGCAAACATGGAATCCACAACCCTTTGCACGACACCTATGACGAACAAACCCACGCCGTGATTGATGAGTCGACCGACCCGGAGCAACTGCTGAGCCTGAGCCGCGACAGCCAGCGCCTCGAAGCCGCCCTGCAAAACCTGCCCGCCGACCAGCGCGAAGTCTTCCTGCTGCGCGCCCACGGCGATCTCGACCTGCCGCAGATCGCCACCCTCACCGAAACACCCCTGGAAACCGTCAAGAGTCGCTTGCGCTACGCCCAGCAGAAACTGCGTCGGCTGCTGACCGAGGAGGTACTGACATGACTGACGCCCGCAAAACACCGGAAGACGATGTGGTGAAGCATTTTCGTGAGCACGCGACCGGTGAACCACCGGCCCATCTCGACGCGTTCATTCTCACCGCTGCACACCGTGAAGCGCCTGCGCCGAAACCGAACCTGTGGCAACGCTGGGTCGAGGCCTGCCAGAAACCCCGTTGGCAAGTCGCGTTTGCCAGCCTTGTTGGTGTCGCGCTGATGTTGGCGCTGGTGCAACGTACGCCCGAGCAAGTGCCAGCGTTCGATTCCAGCCCTGCACCCAAAATCTCATCTTTTGCGGCCAAGAAAGAAGCCGCAGAAGCGCCTGCATCGGTTGCCCGCTCAATGGCTGCCCCGGCTGCCCCGGCTGGCGCGATGTCCGCGCCAGCGCCTGCGCCTGTGGCGCCAATGGCCGATTTTGCCGCACCCGCGCAGAGCGAATCGATCAGCGCTGACATGGCTGAAGAAGCGAAGGTCAGTAAACGCTTCGCGGCCCCGCCGAAGTTCCTCGACGATCAATTACGCGAAGTGATACGCCTGCAAAATGCCGGTCAGACTAAAGCGGCCGACGACCTGATGGCGACCTTGCACAAACGCTTTCCCAAGGAGAATCTCGTGCTCCGGCTTAAGAATCTGCAGAAAAACTGAGAGGCAAAGCGGACAGCGATTTGGCATCAACACCCGAAAGCGCGCACTATCGGCCTATAGCCGATGCGTTGGAGGATGCCGTGGCAAAAAAAATCGACCGCATCGCCCAAATGCTCAACTGCCCGGTCAAGGGCGAGGAATTGCGGCGTGCTGTGACTGAGAGTCGTAAGGAGTTTCTTCTGGCGAAGCAGGCAGAGGAGGCGCTGGAGGAAGACGTTCTTGATGATGAAGAGGTTGAGGACGAAGAGGATGATGAGTACGACGAGTTTGATTGGACGACGGAATGAAAAGCCGCATTATGCACCTTCCCGATCATGGCGGCTTGGCGGCTAAGCGCGCGTCATACACGGACTCGCAGAAGGTGCTTGATCGGGTTCAAGCTGAGGCCATTGCAGCTTGCCGTAGTGATCCGCGCCCAGATTTTGCTGCCGAAATAGTGTTTGCGGAGCTTTATGCGCTCATTGATGGCATCGAAGCTGAGCAAAACGTTACGTAGAGATCTCCATCGATTCGAAATTGCGCTGGGTGGAGGTCGAATTTAAGAATTTCAGCAGCAATTCTTGCGCACTACCCAAGAAACCACCCAAGAAAACTACCCTAGAACCACCCTGGAACTACCCAAGAAATGGGGCGAACTTGGCACGAGCCGTCGAACTGAACTGTCAAGTATTCCTTGATAGTTGCCTCTGCGTTCATAGGGGCACCACTGCTTATCTGTAGTTGACGAGACCTATTCAACCCTTATAATCGCCCACAACACGGCCCCTGTCGGTTGATGCGTTTCGGCGCTGAGACTGCTCAGGGGTTTTTTTTTGCCTGAATTTTTCCGCCTTACCAGTCGCGTTGCTGCCAGTCTTGATCGATCCCCATGCCGTCCAGGCTGAGATCCAGATGAGTCAGATCCGGGAAATCATTTTCTAGCAGTGCTTTCAAGCGTTTACCCCAGCTCGATGATGGGTTTATGACCTTCATCAGGTGCTGGGTGATGCACAAAAGCATGAACGGACGAGCTCGACGATGTGCGTCGTCATGGAAGGTAGACAATGCCGGGGCCTGCTCTGCTGGGGGCAGTTTCGGTTGATCTACGATGTTTCGATTCCACAGGCGACTGTGATGGGCGCACACGTTGCGTAGATAGTTCAGGCTTCGGAGCCAACTGGCGAAGATCCTGCCGTTGCTGACGCCGTATTCCTGCGAAATAGCGTCTTGATCAGCCTCTGTCATGCCGGCATAAAGGGTCGAAAGCGTACCGAAATCCCAAACCTCACACGCCACCCAGACCGCCAACGGAAGTCCGTACTTTTCCTTGTTGTGGCGAATAAAGTCTTCGTTCGAGCGATTGATCAACGCGGCGTGTTTACCGAGCCAGACATGATGTTTAGTCAGGCCTGCTTGGCTATCCAGGCGGGTTGAAAAGCTTTCATGGAACAACTCAGGCCGCAGGTAGGCAAACTTTTCGTGTTTGCCAAGCCCGTGGGAAATGTCCACTCGTAATGCAATTTCGATGCGCTCCAGGGCATCCAGTATCAATAGCCGCAGCTTCTTATCGAACACGTACAGGTCGACCGCATTCTGGAAGGTAGTCCCAGGCTTGAAATCATCGAGCGGTAGGCGAGTCGGCTTCGTTTTGGATGGCTTTTTACTGCCCTGCGGATCGAGTGGACAGCAGAGTTCAGTCCGCTCGCGAAAGGCAAACCAATAGCCACTGAGGCGGTAGTAACCAATACGCTCCAGATATTCCAGCGCTTTGGGTTGATCCGTCACCACCATCCCGCGAGCCAGTAGCAATTCGAGTTGCTCTTTATAGCTCTGCCACGGTTTGGGATAGCCGTGCGTCATGTGGTCATCATCCTTATTGCCAGGTTTCAGAAGTATTCCATCTTCCGCTACTGGCGCTTGTTGAAAGGTGTTTGGGATGGCCTAGGATCAAAGATAACCGACATAAATCTGTTCACCATTCTGTAATTGTCTATACGGATGGTGAAACAATTCAGCGCTGGTAAATTCAGCAGAGGGGGGACATTGTCGAGTCGCCGACTGCCGCTCAGGAATCAATCAGTGATCGATTACGCCACCCTAGATGCCATGCGAGCGCACCATCCAGCGTGGCGGTTATTGCGTTCGGATCATGCGCCGCTGGTGGTCAGCTTTCTGCATAGAGTGTTTGTAACTACTAATGTACGTGTCATATCCGCTACCGACTTGGCTGAAGCGTTGGAGGATGAGCTGTACGTATTGCGTCGACGGTTGGACGACGATGCCTTTCCCAAGCCGGCACTGTACTACCTGAATGAATGGGCTAGCCCAGAGAAGGGTTGGTTACGCAAATTCTATCGTCAGGGGTCTGACGAGCCGCAATTCGATCTGACACCCTCAACCGAGAAAGCAATTTCGTGGTTGGACACCCTGACTGAGCGTGGCTTCGTCGGCACGGAGTCACGACTATTAACCTTGTTCGAGCTGCTGAAGCAAATGAGCGAAGGCAGTGAAGCCGATCCTGGCAAACGCATCACCGAATTGCAAAAGCGGCGTGATGACCTCGATGTAGAAATTGCACAAATCCTGGCAGGCAACATCCCGTTGCTGGATGACACTGCATTAAAGGATCGGTTTCAGCAGTTCACTCAGTTGGCACGAGAGTTACTTTCCGATTTCCGAGAGGTCGAGCATAACTTCCGTTTGCTTGATCGGCATGTGCGCGAGCGGATAGCACTGTGGGATGGAGCCAAGGGTGCCCTGTTGGAAGAAATAATGGGTGAGCGAGATGCGATCTCGGACTCTGATCAAGGACGCAGTTTTAGAGCTTTTTGGGGGTTTCTGATGTCAAGCCGTCGTCAGGAGGAATTGACTGAACTGCTTGATCGTGTACTTGCGTTGGCGCCCGTAGCCGAGCTAAAGCCAGACATCCGCACTCGACGAGTACATTACGACTGGCTAGAGGCGGGCGAGCACACGCAACGAACGGTCGCTCAACTTTCACAACAATTGCGACGTTTTCTGGACGATCAGGTTTGGTTGGAGAACCGTCGGATTATGGACATCCTGCATGGCATTGAAGCCAAAGCCTTGAATGCACGTGCTGACCCACCCTTGGGCGAGTTCATGAACATCGCCGAATTGGCTGCGGATATTGAGCTGACCATGGAGCGGCCCCTGTATACGCCATCCCTCAAACCGGTGTTTGCAGAAATTGCTTTGCAAGCTGGAGAAGAGGACGTAGATGCGGATGCATTGTATTCACAAAAGGTGGTTGATACTGCACGGCTGGCAAGCCATATCCGTCACGCATTGCAGAATCGTTCACAAATCACACTGCGTGAGCTGACCGAGTTACAGCCCTTACAGGAGGGGTTGGCAGAGCTGATTGCTTATCTCCAGTTAGGCACCGATTCGTTCAAAATGGTAGTGGACGAAACTACACCTGAGTCTATTGATTGGCATGCGACGGCCCGCGATGGCGCATTAGTGAGCAAGCAGGCTCTGCTGCCACGCATTATTTTTGTGAGGTGAGAATGAGCGAAGAGCAAACCGCGCTTGGTGCTCCCATATATCCTGCCCAGATGGACCTTTCTACACTGGTAGTTTCGCTGCTAAAGGGAGTTATTTACCGTGAAGGCGATGAGCGTTTGTGGGGGACGCTTCTCGAATTGCAGGCTCGGATTCGTGATTACGTAGCTATTTTGGGACTTGACCTGATGCTCGATGAGGCTGAGGGCTACGCTTTCCTCAAGAGCCGACCCGAACTCTGCGAAGAAGACGTTGCTCTGAAGATTCCCCGACTGGTCGCCCGTCGCCCCTTGTCTTTCCCTGTCAGCCTGCTGTTGGCCCTTCTACGCAAGAAGCTTGCCGAGTTCGATGCCAGTGGCGGTGATACACGGCTAGTCCTGACGCGTGACGACATTGTCGAGCTGATACGAGTATTCCTGCCTGAGAGCAGTAACGAAGCAAAGCTTATCGACCAGATTGACACTCACATCACCAAGATTGTTGAACTGGGCTTTTTGCGTCGTCTTAAGACGGCAAGTGGATCGGTCAGCTATGAGGTACGACGCATTCTCAAGGCTTTCGTCGATGCTCAATGGTTGGCGGAATTCGACGCTCGGTTGGCGCAGTATCAAGCCCGCCTCGCGAGTGAGTTCGTGGGGCTGGAGGGTGGTAAGGATTAGAAAAGCGGGAGTGCAGAAGGACATGGAAGTGCATCTGCCGATAGCTGTGCATACTTAAGGAGATACACAATGAATGAACCGCAACCGTTAGGGTTGGACTTTGTCGGCGATGACACGTTGTCAGGCTTTCGTCTGCAGCGGCTGGAAGTGTTCAACTGGGGCACTTTCGACAACCGGGTCTGGACGTTATCGCCCGACGGCAAAAACAGTTTGCTCACAGGTGATATAGGTTCCGGAAAATCCACCCTGGTGGATGCGATCACCACATTGCTGGTACCTGCCCATCGTATCGCCTACAACAAAGCTGCAGGTGCCGATAACAAGGAGCGAACGCTACGCTCGTACGTCCTTGGGCATTACAAGTCAGAACGCAATGAGGTGACGGGTACGGCCAAACCTGTTGCCTTGCGCAATCACAATAACTATTCGGTGATTCTTGGCGTATTCCACAACGCTGGGTATGACCAGACGGTCACCTTAGCTCAAGTATTTTGGATGAAGGAAGCCCAAGGCCAGCCAGCTCGCTTCTTTGTTGGAGTCGAAAGAGATCTTTCAATCGCCAAGGACTTTGCCAACTTCGATTCGGATTTCGCGCTGCTACGTAAAAGACTTCGAACTCTGGGCGCCGATATCGAGGACAGTTTCCCCAAGTATGGCGCCTGGTTTCGGCGCCGCCTTGGTATAGACAATGATCAGGCGTTAGAGCTCTTCCATCAAACGGTGTCGATGAAGTCAGTAGGCAATCTTACCGACTTCGTACGTAGTCATATGCTTGAACCCTTCGATGCGGCGCAACGTATCAGTGCCTTGATCACTCACTTCGATGACTTGAGCCGGGCCCATGAGGCCGTGCTTAAAGCTAAGCATCAAGTGGAGCTGCTCGTGCCTGTGGTGAATGATTGCGACCGACACCGAATACAAGCAGCGGAGCATGAAAGCTTACGTAATTGCCGCGAGGCCCTTAAGCCATGGTTCTCGGAGCTCAAGCTCAGTTTGTTGGATAAGCGGTTGCAATCGTTGGCGGAGGATTTGGTGCGGTTGGCCAAGAAAAAAGAGCGCGGCACTGAACAACGAGACGGGCGGCGTAAAGAGGTAGAGTCTCTCAAGCGTGCGGTGGCAGATCACGGCGGTGCGCGGCTGGAGGAGTTAGCTGCGGAAATACACGAGTAGGAAAGCGAACGTGGTCGGCGACAACAACGTGCAAAGCGTTATGCACAATTACTTTCCGCATTGGGCGAGTCTCCCGGCAATGATGAAAATGAATTCATCCGACTGAGGCTGCGTACATCGGTTCACCGCGAAGAGATCGGCCAGCAGGAAGCCGATCTACAGAATCAGATCACTGAATGGGGCGTATCACTTCGTGAAGGCAAGCGTGAGCATGATCTGTTGCTCCGCGAAATCAACAGTCTCAAGGCACGGCGCAGCAATATTCCGTCGGCCCAGATTAACATGCGCGCATCCATGTGCAATACGCTGGGATTCGACGAAGAATCTATGCCCTTCGTCGGTGAATTGCTTCAGGTTCGAGAGGAGCATTTTGGCTGGGAGGGTGCTATTGAGCGCGTCCTGCATAATTTCGGTTTGGCCTTATTAGTCCCGGACGAGTACTACGCCCAAGTAGCGGAATGGGTCGACCGAACTCATTTGGCGGGTCGGCTGGTGTACTTTCGGGTTCGGTCGCCACGTCAGGCTGATACGCCAGATTTACACCCGGAATCATTGGTCAGGAAATTAAGCGTCAAACCCGATTCGACTTTTTATCACTGGTTGGAGCGTGAACTCGCTTATCGCTTCAACTATGCCTGCTGTGAGACATCAGAGCAATTTCGCCGAGAAACTCGCGCTATCTCCAAGTCTGGCCAGATCAAGATGCCTGGTGAACGTCATGAAAAAGATGACCGTCATCGACTGGATGACCGTAGTCGCTTCGTCCTGGGTTGGAGCAACGCCGCCAAAATAGCCGCGCTGGAGACTACGAAAGGCACTCTTGAACTACGGTTGGGCAAAATCGGCTCAGAAATAGCTGAGGGCGAAAAGCGTCGAGGGCAATGGCGTCAGCAACTGGAAGCATTGGCCGCGCTCAACGAGTTCAATGATTACCGGGATCTCGACTGGGCTAGCTGCGCTGCTGCCGTCGCGCGATTAGAGGATGAGAAGGCGCAGCTGGAAGCCGCCAGTGACACCTTGTTGCAACTTAGTGCCCAACTCGTAAAGGTGCAGGCTGAGTTGAGTGTCATCGAGAGCGACTTGTCGAATCTGGACAAGGAGATCGGTAGCGTCGGGTCGAAACATGAGTCTGCTACGGCACTGCACCTCGAAACGAGCAACCTACTGACTGACATCTTGACCGAAACCCGTTCTCGCTTAGATGAGTTGCGTGCGGACGTACTGGGCGATCACCAGCTATCTGTTGAGTCCTGTGACAACCGTGAAAGCGAGATACGCAAGGCACTGCAGGAAAGGATAGATGCCGAAGCAAAGGTGCTGGAGCGGCTTAGAGATAAGATCATCAAGGCGATGGCGGCCTTCAAAGAGGCCTACAAACTTGAGACGAGTGAGTTTGATGCAGACTTGAGCGCTGCTCCTGAATATCGAGATCTTCTTGATCAACTGAACCGAGACGATCTGCCGCGCTTTGAGTTGCGTTTCAAGGAATTGCTTAACGTCAATACAATAAACGAAATCGCTAATTTCAATGGTCAGCTCGCGCGCGAACGTGAAACCATCAAAGAGCGCATTGCGAGAATCAACGAGTCTTTAGGGCAGATCGACTACAACCCAGGACGCTATATCGTACTAGAGTCGCAGGTCAGTCCAGATGCCGAGATTCGAGATTTTCAGACCGAGCTGCGTGCCTGCACCGAAGGGGCACTAACGGGTTCCGACGACGCCCAGTACTCAGAGGTTAAATTTCGGCAGGTCAAAACCATCATCGATCGATTTCGTGGTCGAGAGGGTCTTTCTGAGCAGGATCGGCGCTGGACGACCAAAGTTACTGACGTGCGGAATTGGTTTCTGTTTGCCGCCAGCGAACGTTGGCGCGAGGACCACCGAGAGCACGAGCATTACTCCGATTCTGGCGGCAAGTCCGGAGGTCAAAAGGAAAAGCTTGCCTATACCATCCTAGCGGCAAGCCTTGCGTATCAGTTCGGTTTGGAGTGGGGAGCGGTGCGTTCGCGTTCGTGAGGGTGTAATTAGTTTTGTGTAAACGGTCATTTGGCAGGAGACTGCCTACCCCAAGGAAATCCAATGACCGAGTCAAAACCCAAGCGAGCCAAACGAGTCAAGCCTGATCCTGAGCTGGTTAAACTGGCCGACAGTCTGTTGGCCAATTACAAAAAGCCCGAAGATCTCATCGGCGAAAACGGCCTGCTCAAACAGCTCACCAAGATGCTGGTCGAGCGGGCCCTTGAAGCCGAGATGACCGAACACCTGGGGCACGACAAAAGCGCGACGATCACCAACACCGCCGCCAATGCGCGCAACGGTCACAGCGGTAAAACCCTGAAGGGCGACTTCGGCGAACTGCCGCTCGACATCCCTCGCGACCGGCAGGCGTCCTTCGAGCCGCAGTTGGTGGCCAAGCATCAAACCCGCTGGACGGGCTTCGATGACAAAGTCATCTCGCTGTACGCTCGCGGTTTGAGTGTCAGAGAAATTCAGGCGCACTTGCAGGAAATGTACGGCACCGAGGTCTCTCCCAGCCTGATCTCGGCGATTACCGACGCGGTGAGTGATGAGGTCAAACTCTGGCAGGCGCGGCCGCTGGACGCGCTGTACCCGATCCTCTATCTGGACTGCATTCACGTCAAAGTGCGCGATGCCGGCGCCGTGCGCAACAAGGCGGTTTATCTGGCCATCGGCGTCAACATGGCGGGTCACAAAGAGGTGCTGGGCTTGTGGATCGCTCAAACCGAAGGCGCAAAATTCTGGCTGCAAGTGGTGACCGAACTCAAGAATCGGGGCGTGCAGGACATCTTCATCGCCTGCGTGGACGGCCTCAAAGGCTTCCCTGAGGCGATTGAAACGGTTTACCCAAAAGCCGTCGTTCAGCTGTGCATCGTGCACATGGTGCGCAACAGTTTGAACTTCGTATCGTGGAAACGGCAGAAGGAAGTCGCGGCTGACCTCAAGCTGATTTACACCTCGGCCACCGCCGAGCTGGCTGAGCAACGGCTCTGCGAATTTGAAGCCAAATGGGACGCCGAGTACCAATCGATCAGCCTGTCATGGCGACGAAACTGGGCTCGGGTGATTCCGTTTTTTGACTATCCAGCCGAAATTCGCAAGGTGATCTACACCACCAATGCCATCGAATCGATCAACATGAGTCTGCGTAAAGTGATCAAAACGCGTGCGTCATTTCCGACCGACGAGGCGGTGATGAAGCTGTTTTATCTGGCGCTGAACAACATCAGCAAAAAGTGGACAATGCCGATCCGGGACTGGAAAGCGGCTTTGAATCGCTTCAGTATCCAGTTTGAAGATCGGCTGTTAACGGTTTAATAGAAATCCCGTTTACACAAAATCAGGGACACCCTCGCGTTCGTTCCGCTTTGTCGTTATCGACGAAGCCTTTGGGCGTGGTTCTGACGAGTCTGCACAGTACGGCTTGAGGCTCTTTCAGCAGCTCAACTTGCAACTACTCATCGTCACCCCCTTGCAGAAAATCCACATCATCGAACCTTTCGTCTCCAGTGTGGGTTTTGTTCAGAACGACGGTGGTCGGGCGTCCAAGTTGCGCAACTTATCAATCGAAGAGTATCGGTTGAACAAGGCAGACTTCTCATCATGAGCTGGTCAACAGCAAAGGATTTTGAGGATCAACTTCGACGTCTTTGGGAGCGTGGCGATTTGCTGCGTCCCCTTGTGATGGGTGATGCATGGACACCTCGACGATTAAAGCTGACAGCCCCAAGCTCTGGGGAGTTGAGCGGACAATTCGACTCGGTAAGGTCATGGCTTACTAGTATCACCACCATTCCCTATATCCGAATTGAATGGCGTGACGTCAATCACCGGGTTTTAGGTGCTCAACGTCTTCCCAATACCATCTGGGTGGACACTCTAGAAGCTGCAACTTCGCTGATTGGAAGGCGCGGAGATTTGAGGCGTTTTGTGGAGGTGCTCGCTCTTACGCGCCACGAACAACCTTCATTGGTCAATTGGCTGAGTGCGCGGCCGTTACTCGCTATCGAGCTTGCAGCGCAATGGCCCAATTTTCTGAAAGTAGTTAACTGGATCACCGAGCATCCACGTCCGGGAATTTACCTGAGGCAGGTGGACATTCCGGGTATTCACAGCAAATTCATCGAAAGGTACAGGGGAGTGCTTTGTGAGCTATTCGATTTGGTGTTGCCGGAGGAAGCCGTCTCTCTTGAGCAAGCGGGTGTCGGGAAATTTTCCGCTCGCTATGGCTTTCTAGGTAAACCGGTACGAATACGCTTTCGAGTGCTGGACGATCGGGTTGCTTTAATGCACGTCTTAATATTGCCCGACATTACGTTGGACTCGGATAATTTTGCCAGGCTGGATTTATCCGTGGAACATGTGTTCATTACTGAGAACGAAACCAACTTTCTCGCTTTCCCTCCCATATCGAACTCCATTGTGATTTTTGGAGCGGGTTATGGCTGGCAATCACTGGGGCGAGCCCGTTGGCTCTCGCGCTGCTCCATTCATTATTGGGGGGACATCGACACGCATGGGTTCGCTATTCTGGACCAACTGCGCCGCCGCTTTGATCATGTTGAGTCTTTTCTGATGGACCACAACACGCTGTTGGCCCATAAAGATCTATGGGGAGAGGAGGCCGATCAGGTTGTACATGACCTGCCGAACCTCACCGAAAAAGAAAGGGCTCTTTTCGATGAGCTGAGGGATAACCGAATCCAGAATGGCTTGCGGTTGGAGCAGGAGTACGTCAGCTACCAGTGGTTCCAAGCAGCGCTGGTAGCATTGGAGTGTGGGTGACCCACAAAAAAGCCCCAGACCCTACGGTCTGAGGCTTTCTCGCTTCTACTAATATGGTGCACCAGGCGGGATTCGAACCCACGACCACTGCCTTCGGAGGGCAGTACTCTATCCAGCTGAGCTACTGGTGCAAGCGGGCGCCATGATACTCATATGCACCGCGGGCGTCCATGCTGCTGAATCGACTGTGGTTTTCGCAACCGTAACAACCGTTTGCTACGTTGATCAGAAAAATTAGGCAAATGCGCCGTTTTCGTTCTTTTTTTCGAACAGAGTCTTGTCCTTTAGGCGCTTTGATCCTACGATCCGTTTGAGATTTCAAACGCTCTTGTCTGGGTGCTGAACCGCACGAGTTTCGAACAGTGCGCTATTTATGTGCTTCAGCCCGGTGAATGATTTCCCTGACGGCAGCCTTTAAGGCGCCTTTCTACAATCATAATTCGCTCCGCGCTTGCCGCGGTGCTGTTAAGGAAAGCCGACATGCAGCTTAAAGACACCCAGTTGTTCCGCCAGCAAGCCTTTATCGATGGCGCTTGGGTTGATGCGGACAATGGTCTGACGATCAAGGTCAACAACCCGGCAACGGGCGAAATTCTGGGCACTGTGCCGAAAATGGGTGCTGCCGAAACCCGCCGTGCAATCGAAGCCGCTGACAAAGCGCTGCCGGCCTGGCGTGCACTGACCGCCAAGGACCGTGCGAACAAACTGCGTCGCTGGTTCGAACTGATCATCGAAAACCAGGACGACCTGGCTCGCCTGATGACAATGGAACAGGGCAAGCCATTGGCCGAAGCCAAGGGCGAAATCGTTTACGCCGCTTCCTTTATCGAGTGGTTCGCCGAAGAAGCCAAGCGCATCTACGGTGATGTGATTCCGGGCCACCAACCAGACAAGCGCCTGATCGTCATCAAGCAGCCAATCGGCGTGACCGCTGCAATCACCCCGTGGAACTTCCCGGCCGCGATGATCACCCGTAAAGCCGGCCCGGCCCTGGCCGCCGGTTGCACCATGGTGCTCAAGCCTGCTTCGCAAACCCCATTCTCCGCATTCGCTCTGGCTGAACTGGCCCAGCGTGCCGGCATTCCTGCCGGTGTGTTCAGCGTTGTGACCGGCAGCGCCGGCGACATCGGCAGCGAGCTGACCAGCAACCCGATCGTGCGTAAATTGTCCTTCACTGGCTCGACCGAAATCGGTCGTCAGTTGATGGCTGAATGCGCCAAGGACATCAAGAAAGTGTCCTTGGAACTGGGCGGCAACGCGCCGTTCATCGTGTTCGACGACGCGGACCTGGATAAGGCCGTCGAAGGCGCGATCATTTCCAAGTACCGCAACAACGGCCAGACCTGCGTCTGCGCCAACCGTCTGTACATTCAGGATTCGGTCTACGACGCGTTCGCCGAGAAGCTGAAAGTGGCCGTGGCCAAACTCAAGATCGGCAACGGTCTGGAAGAAGGCACCACCACGGGTCCGCTGATCGACGAAAAAGCCGTGGCCAAGGTTCAAGAACACATTGCTGACGCGATCAGCAAAGGCGCAACCGTTCTGGCGGGTGGCAAGGTCATGGAAGGCAACTTCTTCGAACCGACCATCCTGACCAACGTGCCGAAGAACGCTGCCGTGGCCAAGGAAGAAACCTTCGGTCCATTGGCGCCGCTGTTCCGCTTCAAAGACGAAGCCGAAGTGATCGCGATGTCCAACGACACCGAGTTCGGTCTGGCTTCGTACTTCTATGCTCGCGACCTGGGTCGTGTGTTCCGTGTGGCGGAAGCCCTGGAATACGGCATGGTCGGCGTCAACACCGGGTTGATCTCCAACGAAGTCGCGCCGTTCGGCGGCATCAAGGCGTCGGGCCTGGGCCGTGAAGGCTCTAAGTACGGCATCGAAGATTACCTGGAAATCAAATACCTCTGCCTGGGCATCTAAGCTCGAAGGGATAAGCCCGGCAAGGCATTGCTTCAAACGCAAAGGGCACGAGAGCGCTGACCCTTTGCGTGCTTCAAACGGAATTTTCTCTGTGGCCGGGAACGCTGTGGCAGTCGATCATCGCATGCTGCCGTAGTTGCCTCCCCGCCGCATTTTCCTTGAACCACACCGCCCGATGAGCGGTGAATGAGGACTTTATGAGCAAGACTAACGCATCCCTGATGAAACGCCGCGAAGCCGCTGTACCACGCGGTGTTGGCCAGATTCACCCGATCTTCGCCGAGTCCGCGAAGAACGCCACCGTGACCGATGTTGAAGGTCGCGAGTTCATCGACTTCGCCGGCGGCATCGCCGTGCTGAACACCGGTCACCTGCACCCGAAAATCATCGCCGCCGTGACCGCGCAGCTGAACAAGCTGACCCACACCTGCTTCCAGGTACTGGCCTACGAACCGTACGTAGAGCTGTGCGAAAAAATCAACGCCAAGGTGCCAGGTGATTTCGCCAAGAAAACCCTGCTGGTGACCACCGGTTCCGAAGCCGTTGAAAACGCCGTGAAAATCGCCCGTGCCGCCACTGGCCGTGCCGGCGTGATCGCGTTCACCGGCGCTTACCACGGTCGCACCATGATGACCCTGGGCCTGACCGGCAAAGTCGTGCCTTACTCGGCCGGCATGGGCCTGATGCCAGGCGGCGTGTTCCGCGCGCTGTACCCGAACGAATTGCACGGTGTGAGCGTCGACGACTCGATCGCCAGCATCGAACGTATCTTCAAGAACGACGCTGAGCCGCGTGACATCGCTGCCATCATCATCGAGCCGGTTCAGGGCGAAGGTGGTTTCTACGTCGCGCCTAAAGAGTTCATGAAGCGCCTGCGTGCCCTGTGCGACCAACACGGCATCCTGCTGATCGCTGACGAAGTACAAACTGGCGCTGGCCGTACTGGCACCTTCTTCGCCATGGAGCAGATGGGCGTTTCCGCCGACCTGACCACTTTTGCCAAATCCATCGCCGGCGGTTTCCCGTTGGCCGGTGTGTGCGGCAAAACCGAATACATGGACGCCATTGCTCCAGGCGGCTTGGGCGGCACCTACGCCGGTAGCCCGATCGCTTGCGCCGCGGCCCTGGCCGTGATGGAAGTGTTCGAAGAAGAGCACCTGCTGGATCGCTGCAAGGCTGTCGGCGAGCGTCTGGTCACTGGCCTCAAAGCCATCCAGGCGAAATACCCGGTGATCGGCGAAGTCCGTGCCCTGGGCGCGATGATCGCGGTTGAGCTGTTCGTCGACGGCGACAGCCACAAGCCAAACGCTGCCGCTGTGGCATCGGTTGTGGCCAAGGCTCGCGACAAGGGTCTGATCCTGCTGTCTTGCGGCACTTACGGCAACGTTCTGCGCGTCTTGGTTCCGCTGACTTCGCCGGACGAGCAACTGGACCAAGGTCTGGCAATCATCGAAGAGTGTTTCTCCGAGCTCTGATTGCCAAGTGTGACCTGATCGACAAAAACCCGCTTCGGCGGGTTTTTTTTCGCCTCTTGAAACACATTGAGGGCATTTGTTCTGTATCGAGCCGCGAGTGTTGACTAAGAGGTGTTTGCAGGAATGGAAGCAGGCCGGTGGCGAGCTGGATGAATGGGAGGAGGTGGGAAAGGCCTTGGCCGACTTCGGCGCGGCTTACGGTTCGGCGCTGCGCACCCGTTGGCGTCTGCCGCTGGAGTTGCGAGAGCTGATTGCAGCGGTCTACCAGCTCGGTGGCGGGGTTTACTCCCGCGAAGCGCTGGTGATGAACATCGCTGCTCAATTGGCGCGTTTGACCGAGCATGAGGGCATTGAGGTATTGGCCAAGAGCCGGACCGTGCGGTTGCTCAAGATAGGCTTGCCGGAATTGATGCGCCTGCGCAAAAAATAAACTTCACACAAAACCCCTGTGGGAGTGAGCCTGCTCGCGATAGCGGTGTGTCAGCCAGCGTAGAGGTTGCCTGATACACCGCTATCGCGAGCAAGCTCGCTCCCACAGGGGTTTTGTGTTGAATCTGGATTTTGGATCAACCAGAGATGATGCGGTTCTTGCCCTGGCGTTTGGCTTCATACATCGCGGAATCCGCGCGAGCGAACACGCTGTCGAGGGAATCGTCCTCCGCGGTCAGGCTGGTCAAGCCTTGGCTGACGGTGATGCCGAACGTCTGGTCGTCATGGCTGAAGCTCAATTGCTGAATCTGCCGTTGCAGGCGTTCGGCGACTTGCATGGCCATGTCGGGTGCGCATCCCGGGAACACCGCTGCGAATTCCTCGCCACCGATCCGCCCGAAAAAATCCCCCCGGCGTAAGGCGGCACGACCGCTCTCGGCGATTCGTTGCAATACGTTGTCGCCGGCTTGATGGCCGTAAGTGTCGTTGACCACTTTGAAGTCATCGATGTCCAGCAACAGGAACGCCATCGGCGCGCCTTGCTTGCGCGCCTGTGCAAACTCGCGCTGGGCGCATTCGAAGAAGTGTCGGCGATTGCTGCTTTGCGTCAGCACGTCGGTGGTCGCCAGGCGCTGCAGCTCGGCTTCCATCCGTTTCTTTTCGGTGATGTCTTCGGCAATACCGACGATGATCACCGGTTGGCCCGGCTCGGCTTGACGGTTGATGAAGCATTTGTCGCTGAGCCAGCGGACCTGGTCGTCGGCGGCGATGATGCGGTATTCGCGGTCTTCAACGGCGCCTTTGACCAGTACTTCAGCCAGGCTGCGCTCGGCGTAATCCAGGTCATCGGGGTAAATACTGTCGCGCCATTCGTTGTAGTCGGACAGCAACAGGCCTGCGGAACGGCCAAAAATCCGCTCATAGGCCGGGCTGACGTAGAGCACCTGACGGGTTTCCCAATTGAATGCCCAAAGCACCGCGTTCACGCTCACCAGCAGGGAGCTGAACAGCTGCTCGCGTTCGCTCAGGCGCGCCACTTCGCCCTGTGCATGCATGAGCGCCATCAGGGTTTGAGCGGCGTCCGGCCACTGAGGAGGGGATGAGTCTTGTGGGTTTTTGGGGACCATCGGGACAAATCTCAAAGGGCGTACGCCGCTCGAAATTCGAAAGCGGCTACAGCAAAGCCCGCCGGGTGGCGAAGTGTCTTTGAGATAGAGGATTTGGAGATTGGTTCCCGCCCTTTGGGGCGCGGGAGCTTGCTCCCGCCGGGCGGTACTGGCGACGCGTTTTTTCAGTTAAAACGCGTCGCAGGACTTACGGCGACTTACGGCGACTTCGTCGCCGAACGGGGCGATGCGGCGTTCCGATAAATCCCCTCACCACAAACAAGCCCCATTGCCGCAGGGACGCCGATCAGCAGGGTCAGACCGCGGCAGGGCGCAGGGAGTAGGTTTTCAGCTGGTCGGCGAAGTCGCGCAGGGATTGAATCCCGCTGGCTTCGGCTTCGTGAACCCAATCCTTGATGGCGGCCAGCATGTCGTGACCATTTGAGCTGGTCTTGACCCAGATCTGCTGCAAGGCCAGGCGTTTCTCGTAAATTACCTTCAGCGCCTGGCTGTGCTCGAGCATGGTCTGGATGCGCAGGTGGTGTTTTTCGTCCAGCAGGCTGGTTTCCCGCGAAAGCAGACGCTTGGCCCGGTGAAACTGGTGACGGACCGAGTGATCGACTTTTTCCAGCTCTTGCTTGACCAGCGGCGCGATCACCAATTTGCGGTACTGGGCCATGATCTGGAAGCGGTTGTTGAGGATCGCCATGGCGGTGTCCATGTCCAGGCTGCCTTTGCCTTCGACGCGGTGAGCGATCGGCGCAACCCGTTGGACCTTGGCCAGGCGGAAGAAACTGAAGACCTGGATCCAGGCCCAGCCGAGGTCGAACTCCCACTTCTTCACCGACAATTTTGCCGAGTTCGGGTAGGTGTGATGGTTGTTGTGCAGTTCTTCACCGCCGATCAGGATGCCCCAAGGCACCAGATTGGTTGCCGCGTCGCGGCACTCGAAGTTGCGGTAACCGATGGCATGGCCCAGGCCATTGACCACGCCGGCGGCCCACACCGGGATCCACATCATCTGGATGGCCCAGATGGTGATGCCGATGGTGCCGAACAGCAGAAGGTCGATGACCGCCATGATCGCCACACCCAGCAGCGGGTAGCGGCTGTAGAGGTTGCGCTCGATCCAGTCTTCGGGGCAGTTCTTGCCGTAGATGCGCAGGGTTTCCGGGTTTTCCGCTTCGGCGCGGTACAGCTCGGCACCTTTGCGCAGAACGGTGGACAGGCCCTTGATGACCGGGCTGTGCGGGTCATCGACGGTTTCGCATTTGGCGTGATGCTTGCGGTGGATAGCGGTCCACTCGCGGGTGTTCTGCGCCGTGGTCAGCCACAGCCAGAAGCGGAAGAAATGTTTCAGGCCTGCATTGAGCTCAAGCGAGCGATGGGCTGAATAACGGTGCAGATAGACCGTGACGCCGACAATCGTCACGTGGGTCATCAGCAGGGTGACTGCCACCAGTGACCAGGGCGACAAGCCGAGAAAACCTTCGTACCACATAGGCTATAGGGCCCTCGATAAAGAAAAAAACAGCCGTTGCATTATCACTAAGCCCACAGATAAAACCAGTCGCCCTTTCAGATAAGAGTGGCCGGATGTTTCTTTAACCTATAATCCCAACCATTTTGTAGGGACATGGACGGCCGAATGTCTGCCACCTATCGCGATGCCTTGCGCGCAGCGCTGCTTTACCTGTTGCTTTCCGCAGTGTGGCTGCAGTTTAGCGGCTACTTATTGAACAGTTTCTTCGATAACTCTCCTGAGTTACTGCGATGGCAACTGATCAACGGTTACGTCTGGGTCGCGTTTAGTGCCGGGCTGATTTTCATCGCCCGAGCGCGATTGTTCCGGTGTCTGGGGATCGGCGCCAAGTTGCGCGAGCGCAGTGAAGACCGGGAGCGTTTGCGTCAGGCGGCCGCGGTGTTCGATTGCACCCGTGAAGGCGTGCTGGTCACTGACAGCGAAGGGCTGATCGTTCATGTGAACCGGGCCTTTATGGAAATTACCGGCTACCAGTGCGAGGAAGTGCTGGGGCAGCGGCCGAACCTGTTCAAGTCCGGGCATCATCCGCCGGCGTTCTATCAGACGATGTTCGCCACGCTGGACAATACCGGCGAGTGGAGTGGGGAAATCTGGAACCGGCGTAAAAGCGGCGAGATCTACCCGCAGTGGCAGACCATCCGGATCATTCGCGACGACGAGAGGCAGGTCAGCCAATACGTCGCAGTGTTTTCCGACATCAGTGCGATCAAGAACTCGGAGCATGAGCTCAAGCACCTGGCCCACCACGATCCGCTGACCACGTTGCCAAACAGGCTGCTCTTCACCGACCGCGCCGAGCAGGCACTGGCGTCGGCGCAACTCCACAAACGCGGCTGCGCGTTGCTGCTGGTCGATCTGGATCACTTCAAGATGATCAACGACGGCCTCGGGCACACGATCGGCGATCAATTGCTCAAAGCCGTGGCCGAGCGATTGAACGCCATGTTCGGCCCGGGTATCACGTTGGCGCGTCTGGGCGGTGACGAATTTGCGGTGCTCGCTGAGAGCTGTCCGCAACTGGTGCACGCCGGGGCGCTGGCTCAGCGGATCATCGATGGCCTGCGCGAGCCGCTGCATATCGAAGGGCATCGGCTTTTTATCAACGCCAGTATCGGCATCAGCCTGTTTCCCAGCGATGCCTTGAGCGCCGAGCAATTGTTGCGCAACGCCGATTCGGCACTGTTCAAGGCGAAGAGCGCCGGCCGCGACGGCTACGCCCTTTACACCGAAGAATTGACTGCACATGCCCAGCAACGGGTAGAGATCGGGTTCGAACTGCGCCGCGCTCTGGAAAAGCAGGAGTTGCGGGTTCATTACCAGCCCGTGCATGACCTCAAGACCAGCCGCTTGATCGGCGTCGAGGCGCTGGTGCGTTGGCAGCATCCGCAGCGCGGGTTGGTGTCGCCGGCAGAGTTCATTCCCATCGCCGAACGCACCGGGCTGATTGCCGAGATCGATGCCTGGGTCATGCGCCATGCCTGCCAGCAGATGTGTCAGTGGCGAGCCGCCGGCGTGGCGTTGTCATTCGTCGCGGTGAATGTTTCGTCGCGGTTGTTTGCCCGCCGTGAGCTGTATCAGCAGGTGGCTCAGGTGCTGCACGAAACCGGCCTGGATCCGGCGTATCTGGAGTTGGAAGTCACTGAAAGCGCGGTGATGGAAGACCCTGAAGTGGCGTTGGAGCAGATGCATCGCCTGCGTGAGCTGGGTGTAAGGCTGGCCATCGATGATTTCGGCACCGGTTATTCGTCGCTGCTGCGACTCAAGCGTTTACCGGTGCAGAAGCTCAAGATCGATCAGGGTTTTGTCGCAGGCTTGCCGTGGGACGAGGATGACGCGGCGATCGTGCGAGTGATTATCGCGCTGGCGCAAAGCATGGGGATGCAAGTGCATGCCGAAGGTATCGAGCAGGTCGAGCAGGCGCGTTTCCTGCTCGAACAGGACTGTGATCTGGGGCAGGGCTACTGGTTTGGGCGACCGGTTCCGGCCGAGCTGCTGGGGTGGGCGTACACGCCGGAAATCCGCTAAGCCTGCGTCTCCATAAAAACCGTGACGCAGAGCGTCACCGGATGCATTCCCACGCAGAGCGCGGGAACGATCGGTTTTCTGGTTATATAAACATTCTTAAATAGTCTTTTTAAGAATATCCGCACGTCTCTACTATTGCTCTCACGCCGCAAGCAGTGCCGCCACTGCCAGGCGACCTCTCAGTTGAAGGAGCAGCACCATGAGCGCATCCCTACGTAGCGTTGACGGTCAAGACGAAGCCACCATCTTGCGTGAGATCCAGAGCGCATTGCGCGACCTGCGTTTTGGCGCCGTGGAAATCACCGTGCACAACGCCCAGGTGGTCCAGATCGAACGCAAAGAGAAATTCCGTTTGCAGAACCCGAGCAACAAACCGAGCTAAAAACCGGCAACCCGATTCCAGCACACCATAAAAAAAGCCAACACACCAAGAATTCCAGGAGCTTTCACCATGTCGTCGATTCGTCATTTCGCTTTGGCCGCCCTGGCCAGTGCCCTTTTTGCTGGTTCCGCGGTTGCCAAGGATTACGAGCTGCTCAACGTGTCGTATGACCCGACTCGCGAGCTGTATCAGGATTACAACGCCGAGTTCGTTAACTTCTGGAAAAAAGACCACGCTGGCGACAACGTGAAAATCCAGCAATCCCACGGTGGTTCGGGCAAACAAGGCCGTGCCGTGATCGACGGTCTGCGGGCCGACGTGGTGACCCTGGCCCTGGCCGGTGACATCGACGAAATCGCCAAACTCGGCAAGACCCTGCCAGCCGACTGGCAGAAGCGTCTTCCCGAGGCGAGCACGCCTTACACCTCGACCATCGTGTTCCTGGTGCGCAAGGGCAACCCTAAAGGCATCAAGGACTGGGGCGATCTGGTCAAGAATGACGTGTCGGTGATCACTCCGAACCCTAAAACCTCCGGCGGTGCGCGCTGGAACTTCCTCGCGGCCTGGGCCTACGGCCTCAAAGCCAACGGCGGTGATGAAGCCAAGGCCAAGGAATACGTGCAGACCCTGTTCAAACACGTTCCGGTTCTGGACACCGGCGCTCGCGGTTCGACCATCACCTTCGTCAACAACGGTCAGGGCGACGTGTTGCTGGCCTGGGAAAACGAAGCGTTCCTGGCGCTGAAAGAAGACGGCGGTGCTGACAAGTTCGAAATCGTCGTGCCTTCGCTGTCGATTCTCGCAGAGCCACCAGTGGCTGTGGTCGACAAAAACGCCGAGAAGAAGGGCAACGAGCAGATCGCCGAAGCGTACCTCAAGCATCTGTACAGCCCGGCCGGCCAGGAAATTGCCGCGAAAAACTTCTATCGTCCACGTGACAAGGATGTGGCCGCCAAATACAGCAAGCAGTTCCCGACGCTGGACCTGGTGACCATCGACAAGGACTTCGGCGGCTGGAAATCCGCTCAGCCGAAATTCTTCAACGATGGAGGCGTGTTCGACCAGATCTACCAGGCGCAATAGTTTTAAATAGCCATCAACGAGCCCCGGATTTACATTCGGGGCTTTGCGCGTTCTCAACCAAGGACTTTTATGTCGCGTCGTATCTCCCCCGTCATACCCGGCTTCGGGCTGACGCTGGGCTACACCTTGGTGTACCTCAGCCTGATTGTGCTCATTCCCCTGGCGGCGATGTTCGTGCATGCCGCTCAACTCACCTGGGATCAGTTCTGGGCGATTATCTCGGCGCCGCGGGTGCTGGCAGCGTTGAAGCTGAGCTTCGGCACCGCGCTCTATGCCGCGATCATCAACGGCATCATCGGCACGCTGCTGGCCTGGGTGCTGGTGCGCTATAGCTTCCCTGGCCGCAAGATCATCGACGCAATGATCGATTTGCCCTTCGCTTTGCCTACTGCCGTGGCCGGTATCGCGCTGACTGCGCTGTACGCGCCGAATGGTTGGGTGGGTCAGTTTGCTGCGGACCTGGGTTTCAAGATCGCGTATACCCCCCTCGGTATCACGCTGGCGCTGACTTTCGTAACGCTTCCATTCGTAGTACGTACGGTACAGCCAGTATTGGCCGATATACCCCGTGAAGTCGAAGAAGCGGCGGCGTGCCTGGGTGCCAAACCCTTGCAGGTTTTCCGCCATATTCTGGTGCCCGCGCTGCTGCCTGCGTGGTTGACCGGTTTCGCGTTGGCCTTTGCCCGCGGGGTCGGCGAGTACGGTTCGGTGATTTTCATCGCTGGCAACATGCCGATGAAAACCGAGATTCTGCCGCTGCTGATCATGGTCAAGCTTGACCAGTACGATTACACCGGCGCCACGTCCATTGGTGTTCTGATGCTGGTGGTTTCCTTCGTCCTGTTGCTGCTGATCAACTTGCTGCAACGCCGTATTGAAACCCCATAAGGAGGCGCAGAAATGTCCCAATCATCTATTGCTGCTGCTTCCTCGAACGCTGCCCGCCGTGGCAGTGCCAATTCACGGCGAATCCTGATCGGTCTTGGCTGGCTGGTGTTTGCCCTTTTCCTGTTGCTGCCGCTAGTGATCGTGGTGTCCCAGGGTTTGAAGAATGGTCTGGGTTCGTTCTTCACCGCGATCCTTGAACCCGACGCGCTGTCGGCGCTGAAACTCACGGTCATCGCCGTGTTGATTTCGGTCCCGCTGAACCTCGTGTTCGGCGTCAGCGCCGCGTGGTGCGTGAGCAAGTACTCGTTCCGGGGTAAAAGCATTTTGGTGACGCTGATCGACCTGCCGTTCTCGGTCTCGCCGGTGATCGCCGGTCTGGTCTACGTGCTGATGTTCGGCGCCCAAGGCCTGTTCGGGCCGTGGCTGCAGGATCACGACATCCAGATCGTCTTCGCCTTGCCGGGCATCGTGCTGGCGACTATTTTCGTCACCGTACCGTTCGTGGCGCGTGAGCTGATCCCGCTGATGCAGGAGCAAGGCACCCAGGAAGAAGAGGCCGCGCGCTTGCTCGGGGCCAATGGCTGGCAGATGTTCTGGCACGTCACCGTTCCCAATATCAAATGGGGCCTGATCTACGGCGTGGTGTTGTGTACTGCGCGGGCGATGGGTGAATTCGGTGCGGTGTCGGTGGTTTCCGGGCACATTCGCGGGGTGACCAACACCTTGCCGCTGCACGTCGAGATCCTCTACAACGAATACAACCACGTGGCCGCGTTCGCGGTAGCGAGCCTGTTGCTGATCATGGCGCTCTTCATCCTGCTGCTTAAGCAGTGGAGCGAAAACCGTATTAACCGCCTGCGCGCCAGCGCCGCGGAGGAATAATTCATGTCGATCGAAGTGCGTAACGTCAGCAAGAATTTCAATGCGTTCAAGGCGCTGGACAACATCAGCCTGGACATTCAAAGCGGCGAGCTCGTGGCGCTGCTTGGCCCGTCGGGTTGCGGTAAAACCACGCTGCTGCGGATCATTGCCGGCCTGGAAACCCCGGATAAGGGCAACATCGTGTTCCACGGGGAAGACGTTTCCGGACATGACGTGCGTGATCGCAACGTCGGTTTCGTGTTCCAGCACTACGCGCTGTTCCGCCACATGACCGTGTTCGACAACGTCGCCTTCGGCCTGCGCATGAAGCCGAAAAACCAGCGCCCGAGCGAAAGCCAGATCGCGGTGAAAGTCCACGAGCTGCTGAACATGGTGCAACTCGATTGGCTGTCGGATCGCTACCCGGAACAACTCTCCGGTGGCCAGCGTCAGCGCATCGCGCTGGCCCGTGCCCTGGCGGTCGAGCCGAAAGTCCTGCTGCTCGACGAACCGTTTGGTGCCCTCGACGCCAAGGTCCGTAAGGAACTGCGTCGCTGGTTGGCGCGGTTGCACGAAGACATCAACCTGACCTCGGTATTCGTGACCCACGACCAGGAAGAAGCCATGGAAGTCGCCGACCGTATCGTGGTGATGAACAAAGGCGTGATCGAGCAGATCGGTTCACCGGGTGATGTCTACGAAAACCCGGCCAGCGATTTCGTTTATCACTTCCTCGGGGATTCGAACCGTCTGCATTTGGGTGAAGACAACCACGTCCTGTTCCGTCCGCACGAAGTGTCGCTGTCGCGGCATGAACTGGAAGACCATCACGCAGCAGAAGTGCGGGATATTCGTCCGTTGGGCGCGACGACTCGAGTAACGCTGAAGGTCGAAGGCCAGAGCGAGTTGATCGAAGCTGAAGTGGTGAAGGATCACGACAGCCTGATCGGCCTGGCGAAGGGCGAGACTTTGTTCTTCAAACCTAAGGTCTGGCAGAAACTCGCCAACATCTAAGAGCAAAAGCTTCGCGAGCAAGCTTCGCTCCTACAGGGAATCTATGGCGTACATCGATCCCCTGTAGGAGCGAGGCTTGCCCGCGAAGGCGTCTTATGCCGCAGCGCGATTCGGATTGATCCGCACTCCTCCAACCCGCGCCTCGATCTGCTCTTTCAAATCCCGCCGCAACCCCAGCAAAAACGCCAACTCAACCACCACAAACAACGGCCCGACAATCAACCCCGTCACATCGTCGACAAACGCCGGTTTGCGCCCTTCGTAATGATGACCGACAAACTGAATCGCCCACCCCACCACAAACATCCCGATACCGCTCGCCAGCCACACCAGCGTACTTTGCTGCGCGAGAACCTGACCCGCCCAAACGCACAGCGCCAGCAACACGGTCATCAGAACGCCGAGCCGCACTTCCAGGCGCAGGTAAAACCACGCCGTCGCCAATGCCACCAGCACCGCCGGCGAAACCCAGCCCCCGGTCCATTGCGGCCGCGACAGCAACACTGCCACCGCCACTACAATCAGCGGAATACCGATAAAGTGGCTGGCAATATTGCGCGAGTCACGGTGGTAAGCGGCGTATTGACTGAGATGGTCAACGAGGCTTTTCATTGTTATTCCTCCTGTAGGGTGATTGATCATGCCTCGGGTTCACCTTTCGCTCTGTCAGGCAGGCGACAATCTCCAGGAGTTTTCATGGACATGCAGGTTTGGCGTGCGCGCCTGGAGTCGGGGCAGTGGTTCAGTCATTTGCCTGTTCCCTTACAGAATAGTCTGCTGGCTGCGGCGCGGGTGAGGCGGTTATCGACGGGGCAGCTGTTGTTCAAGCGCGGTGATCCGCCGTGCGGGTTGTACGCGGTGCTCGAAGGTTCGGTGCGCATCGGCGCGGTCAGCGAGCAGGGCAAGGAAGCGTTGCTGAGCCTCGTGGAATCGCCCCATTGGTTCGGCGAAATCTGTCTGTTCGACGGCCAGCCACGCACCCACGATGCGTTCGGCGTGGGCCAGTGCACCCTGTTGCACATCCCGCAGGCTGCGCTGCTGGCGTTGCTTGATGAACAACCGGTGTACTGGCGACAACTGGCGCTGCTGATGAGCCACAAACTGCGCCTGACCTTCATCAGCCTCGAACAGCTGAGTCTGATGCCCGCCCCGGCACGCTTGGCTCATCGCCTGCTGATGATTGCCAAGGGTTACGGCGAATACGATCCGCCGCGCCGGGTGCTGCAATTGCCTCAGGAACAATTGGCGTCGATGTTGTCGCTGTCGCGCCAGACCACCAACCAGATCCTCAAGGACTTGCAGGGGCAGGGCATTCTGAATTTGAAGTATGGCGAGATCGAGATTGTCGATGCCGAGCGGTTGCGGGCACTGGCGACAATCTGACGTGTTGAACACATTCTCTGTGGGAGCGAGCCTGCTCGCGATAGCGGAGTGTCAGATGGCATTGATGGCGGCTGACATGGCCTCAATCGCGAGCAGGCTCGCTCCCACAATTGATTAGGGTGAAAAGAGATATTGTGATGGGCAACCGCTGCGAACACGCCTAGCCTGTGATGACGACAATCGAGGTGTGCCATGGGTGTGCTGTTAGTAGAAGACGAACCGGAGACCGCCAAACTCCTGGCCAACGGCCTGAACGAGGCGAGTTATTCGGTCGACGTGGCGCTCAACGGAATGGACGGCCGTCGCTTTATCGAGTCCGGCGAATACGAACTGATCATCCTCGACGTGATGCTGCCGGGGCTCAACGGCTGGCAGTTGCAGCAACAGATCCGCAAGCTCGGCGATACGCCGGTGCTGTTCCTGACGACAAAGGATGGCATCGAAGATCGTCTGCGCGGGTTGGAGCTGCATGACGATGACTACTTACTCAAGCCGTTTACCGTGAGCGAGCTGGTGGCGCGGGTGCGCAAGTTGTTGCGGCGGGATCGAGGGCGGTAGTGTTTCGAGACTGGTTAAAAAATGAGCTGGACATCTTCTCAAATCTGCACTAAATACAATGCATATCCATATTTTGTAAAAAATTGCACGGTATACGATGCAGGTTAAGTAATGGAAAACCTAGGCCAACTCATCCGGTCTTTACGCAAAGAGCGAAAGCTTTCTCAGCAGGCACTGGCAGAACAGTACGGCATGAGCCGTTCCACGATTTCAGGTATCGAGAACAACACTATCTCGGAAATCGGTCTGCGCAAGGTTGAGGCGATCCTGAACGGTTTTGGGTACGAGCTAACCGCCGTACCTCGTCAGTCGAAGCGTCCAACTCTGGACTCTCTGAAGAAGGTTAACTTCCATGAGTGAGCAGCAGGAAAAGGACAGGCTGCACATCAGTGTTTCTGAAACGGTAGTCGGCACTCTCGGTCGTGGTCAGTCTCGCGGCGATTCGGTTTTTACCTACACCGAAAACGCGCAGGAGGAAAACGCAGTCTCGCTGACCATGCCGACTCGTCTTGAGAGTTACACGTGGGAGCAAGGTGTGCCGCCCATTTTCGAAATGAACCTGCCAGAGGGCGCTCTGCGCGATGCATTGGTTCGTCGTTTCAGCAAAGCGGTCCGCGGGTTTGATGATTTCGCGATGCTGGCGATCGTCGGCCCGTATCAGCTTGGGCGAGTGGCTATTGCGAACGCGCCAGATGCGAGTGAACGGCCCCCTGAAACCAGCCTCGCGGATCTTCTGGTGCATGACGGTGCGCAAGGTTTGTTCGATGATCTGTTACACACGTATGGCCAGTATTCGGGTGTTTCGGGTGTGCAGCCGAAAGTGCTTGTCCGGGACAGTGCGACAACGGTCGACCGGCTGACCCATCGAGGCGCGACCCATCTGGTCAAATCCTTTCGTCCAGAGGAATACCCTGAACTCGCAGCCAACGAATATTTCTGCATGCGTGCCGCGTTGCATTGCGGACTTGAAGTGCCGACATTTGAACTCAGCGAGCACGGCAAATTTCTGGTCGTCGAACGCTTTGATCTGAATGACAACGGTTATTTGGGATTCGAGGATTTCTGTGTCCTCAATGCCTGGCCGTCGAAAGCCAAATACGATGGCTCGTATGAAGGTGCCGCGAAGCAAATCAAAGAATTCATCTCCCCGCCATTGCTCAACCAGGCACTTGAATCTTTTTTCAAGATCGTCGCGCTCTCGTCCGGTGTGAAGAATGGCGACGCTCACCTAAAGAACTTTGGCGTGCTGTATGAACAATGCGCCAACGATGCGCAGATCAGCCTTGCTCCGGCCTACGACATCGTTACGACGTCGGTCTACATCAAGTCCGACAGCATGGCATTGCTGTTAGGCGGATCAAAAGCATGGCCCAAGTACAAAATGCTGATGCGGTTTGGTCGGTCGGCCTGCAACCTGACGGAAGGGCGCTGCAATGAGCTGCTGCAACAGGTTGCTCATGGGATGGATGTGGCGATGGGTGAGATGGCTCACTACATTCGGGTCAACAACGGTTTTGCCGAGGTTGGCGACGCGATGATGGAGCAGTGGACATCAGGTGTTGCACGAAGTCTGGTCAAAAGCTGAGATCAACTGTGGGAGCGAGCCGGCTCCGGGCGGCGTTCCGACGATGAGGCCGGTATATCCAGCCCACCTTCCGGATCCTGTCACCGCAACCCATCCCGAAACTGCCCCGGCGTCATCCCGGTCCAGCGTTTGAATGCGCGGCTGAAGCTGCTGGTATCGGCGAACCCCAGCAAATAACTGATTTCGCTCAACGAGCATTGCGGGTCGCGCAGGTGCAGCAGCGCCAGGTTTTCGCGGCTTTCATTGAGCAGCGTGTCGAATCGATAGCCTTCGTCCGCCAGATGCCGTTGCAGGCTGCGCAAGCTCAGGTGCAGGGCCTTGGCGATGTGCTCGGCGCTGGGTTCACCTTCGGGCAGTTGTTCTTCAATGGCATCGCGGACCTTGCGCTCCCAGGTCAGCGGTTTGAGTTGCGCCAGGGTGCGCTTAAGCACTGCTTCGTTGTGTTCGGCCAGTTCCGGGTTGGCGTCGTCCAAGTGACTGTCGAAGTCCACGAGCGCAAATTCCAGTCGGTCTTCGTCGGCGGCGAAATACACCGGTGAACGAAAGACTTTGTGCCATTGATGCGGGTCGGCAGGTTCCGGCCGGCGCAAGTACACCGCCAGCGGTGCGTAATCGCGGCCCAGGCGATTGCGGCAGGTGCGCACGTAGATCGCTGCGAACGCGTCGATGGCCTCCAGCGCTGGTGCGGGGTTGCCTAGGGGAATTTTCAGGCGGAAACGGTAGCGATCCTCGGCGCGGGTCAGCTCCAGTTCCAGCGCATCGCTGACCACCTGGTGATAACGCACGATGCGCTCGAACACTTCGCGCAGACTGCCGCTGGCAACCAGTGCATAACCGAGGGCATGAAAAGTGGTCGGGCTGACAAAGCGCGACACCCGCAGGCCAATCGCCGGATCGCCGCTGACCTGCACGGCGATTTCCCACAGGCGCGTGGTGCCCGACAACGGGTAACGGGCGTTCGGGTCGTCCATCAATTGCGGGTCGAGCCCCGCCTGTTGGCACAGGGCGGTGCTGTCGAGGCCCAGCGCATCGAGTTGCTTACGCAGGGCGCGGGTCCAGCTGGCGAGGGAGGTCGGTTCAGTCATGCTGATTGGCGCTTCCGGTCAACAGGTTGGCGTTCACGGCTACCGCTTTGCGAGGGTTCACAAGGCAGGATGCGAACATCAATAACCAGAGGATGGAAGCATGCACGGTACTTCTGCAAGTCCCCAGCAACTGAATGCAGCTCAACGATCAGCGCATATTCGTGAAGTGGTGCTGGCCAAGGGTGTTGAATTGCGTCAGCGCTATCCGATTCTCAACCATCAGGACGCCTTGGGCGCGGGCATTCTGGCCTTCGCTCTAGTTGGGATGATCGGCTCGGCGACGCTCTACATGACTGGGCACATGGCGTGGTGGGCGTGTTTGTTGCTCAATGTGCGGATTCCACGGCCATCCGGCCACCTATTCCATGAACATACGGCCACTGATTCCACGGTGATCCGGCCACCCGTTCCACGCTCATCCGGCCACCCTTAAAGCAGGCAGCAACGCAGGATTAATTCACTACCATCGACCTCTTTTATCGAAGCGGAGAGGTCGTCGTGGAGCGGTTATCCATGCGTAAGATTCGAGAAGTACTACGTCTCAAATTCGAGGTCGGCCTATCTGCCCGCCAGGTCGCTGTCAGCTTGCAAGTGGGTCGAGCCAGCGTCGGTGAGTACCTCAATCGCTTTGCTGCCAGCGGCCTGACTTGGCCGTCTGCGCTAACGGACGCCGAGTTGCAACGGCGGCTTTTTCCACCGCCGCCCGCCGTTCCCAGCGATCAGCGTCCGATGCCCGACTGGGCATGGGCTCATGCCGAGTTACGTCGCCCCGGCGTCACCCTGGCCCTGCTTTGGCAAGAGTATCGGCTCAGCCACCCGCAAGGTTTCCAGTACAGCTGGTTCTGCGAGCACTACCGCCTCTGGGCCGCCAAGGTCGACGTGGTCATGCGCCAGGAACACCGTGCCGGCGAGAAGCTGTTCGTTGATTACGCCGGCCAGACCGTGCCAGTCATTGATCAGCGAACCGGCGAGATCCGCCAAACGCAGATCTTCGTCGCCGTCCTCGGCGCATCCAGCTACACCTTCGCCGAGGCCACCTGGTCGCAGAAACTGCCCGACTGGCTGGGCTCGCACGCCCGCTGCTTCGCTTTTCTTGGCGGCACATCGCAGATCTTGGTGCCCGACAATCTGCGCAGCGGCGTCACCAAGGCGCATCGCTACGAGCCGGACATCAACCCCAGTTACCGCGATCTCGCCGAGCATTACGGCGTAGCCGTACTGCCCGCGCGTTCGCGTAAACCCAAGGACAAAGCCAAGGTTGAAGTCGGCGTACAGGTCGTCGAGCGGTGGATCCTGGCGGTGCTGCGCAACCGCCAGTTCTTCTCCTTGGGCGAACTCAACACAGCCATCGCGCTGCTGCTGGATCGCCTCAATCAGAAGCCCTTCAAGAAGCTGCCCGGCTCACGCCGGTCAGCCTTCGAGACCATCGACCAACCTGCGTTGCAACCGCTGCCGGAACACCCTTACGTCTACGCCGAATGGAAAAAGGTACGCGTACACATCGACTACCACGTCGAGGTCGACGGCCATTACTACTCGGTGCCGTACCAGCTGGTGAAGCACCAACTCGAAGTGCGGCTAACCGCTAAGACCGTCGAGTGCTTCCACGCCAACCAGCGGGTGGCCAGCCATCTGCGCTCGCCGCACAAAGGCCGCCACACCACCCAAACCGAGCACATGCCCAAAAATCACCGCGAACATGCCGAATGGACGCCGCAGCGACTGATCCACTGGGCAGAGCAGACAGGCCCGAATACGGCCGGCGTCATCGCCTACATCCTCGAACGCCGGATCCATCCGCAGCACGGCTTCCGCGCCTGCCTGGGGATCCTGCGTCTGAGCAAACAGCACGGCGAAGAGCGGCTGGAAGCCGCTTGCCAGCGAGCGCTGGCACTGGGCGCGTGCAGCTACAAAAGCCTTGAATCGATCCTGCGCCAAGGGCTGGAACGGCTGCCGCTTGCCCAGCAAAACCTGCCGTTACTGCCCGAAGAACACATCAACCTGCGCGGCCCTGGTTACTACCACTGACCTGAAAAAGGAGCACCAAAATGCTGCCCAACCCGACACTCGACAAGCTACAAACCCTGCGCCTGCACGGCATGATCAAGGCGCTTGGCGAACAACACGCAACGCCTGACATCAACGATCTCAGCTTCGACGAACGCCTCGGTCTGATGGTCGACCGCGAGCTGACCGAGCGCGAAGACGCCCGCCTGACTACTCGCCTCAAGGCCGCACGACTGCGCCATAACGCCTGCCTGGAAGACATCGACTACCGCAGCCCGCGCGGCCTGGACAAATCTCTGATCCTGCAACTGGGTAGCGGCCAGTGGCTGCGCGACGGCCTGAACCTGATCATCGGCGGCCCAACTGGCGTAGGCAAAACCTGGCTCGCCTGCGCGCTGGCTCATAAGGCCTGCCGCGACGGTTACAGCGTGCGTTATCTGCGCTTGCCGCGCCTGATGGAAGAACTGGGCCTGGCCCACGGCGACGGCCGCTTCGCGAAACTGATGGCGGGCTATGCCAAGACCGACTTGCTGATCCTGGACGACTGGGGCCTGGCGCCGTTTACCGCTGCGCAACGGCGCGACATGCTTGAACTGCTGGACGACCGTTACGGCAACCGCTCGACGCTGGTGACCAGCCAAATGCCGGTGGACAAATGGCATGCGCTGATCGGCGATCCAACCTTGGGCGATGCGATCCTCGACCGGCTGGTGCACAACGCTTATCGGATCGAACTGAAGGGCGAATCGATGCGCAGACGCGCAACGAAATTGACGGCGACAGAGACTTCAGACTAACAATGCAAACCTGCGTCGCTGCGCTCCGACTGCCCGGCCGGATGACCGTGGAATAGGTGGCCGGATGTTGGTGGACTGAGTGGCCGGATGGCGTGGAATGCGCACTCAATGCGTTTTTCGCCTCGTTGACTCATGAGCTGGAACACGACCTGATTCATAGCATGTACTTTCGCAAACAGCGCGTGCCGCACAACCTGATGATGGGCATGGTGTGGCTGGCGCGGCCGAGCACGATCAATCCGTGCATTCGCCGGCATCTGCACCTCAATCACCACAAAGTCTCCGGCACAGAATCCGACATGGAAGAGCGCGCCATCACCAACGGCGAGCCGTGGGGGTTCGCGCGGCTGTTGATGGTCGGCGACAACGTAATGTCGGCGTTCATCCGTATGCTGCGGGCCAAGACCTGGGCTCACAAGATCAGCATCATCAAGCGCGCGCTGAAGGTCTACGCGCCACTGGCGCTGGTGCATTGGGGCGCTTGGTACCTGTTCCTGGGCTTCCATGCGACTAAGGGCATCGCTCACCTGCTGGGCACGCCGATCGAATGGTCGGCGACCACGTTGTCGGTGATGCATGTCATCGATATCGCGGCGGTCGTGATCATCGGGCCGAACGTGTTGCGTACCTTTTGCCTGCATTTCGTCAGCTCGAACATGCACTACTACGGTGATATTGAGCCGGGCAACGTGATCCAGCAGACCCAGGTGCTGAATCCGTGGTGGATGTGGCCGTTGCAGGCGTTCTGCTTCAACTTTGGCAGCAGCCACGGCATCCATCATTTTGTGGTGAAGGAACCGTTTTACATCCGTCAGATGACCGTGCCGGTGGCGCATAAGGTCATGCGCGAGATGGGAGTGCGGTTCAATGATTTCGGGACGTTTTGGCGGGCGAACCGGTTTGTGCGCAAAGAAACAACAGAGGCGCAGGAGGTTCGTGCCGCTCAGGCTTGATCGATGCGCTCGGACACTCAAACGCTGGTCATCAATTTGACCCAAAGGGACGCTAAGCTGTGCAGCAAGGAGTGATTGCCATATGCAATTTCGGCCTAATAAAGTAATTAAATATTCCTTTATTAGATAACCGTTTCAGCTAATCATCGATCCAATGATGTTGATCAGCGCTAGCAGATTTTGAGTTTCCGGGGCCGTCTCCTTGGCAGGGTGCGGTCCCTTTTTTTGCCTGCTCCAAACTGGAGCATATGCTTTATAGATCTTAATAAATAGCTTCTTATTCCTTAACGGATATAACTCTCCTCCCTATACTTGCTCAGGAACAGACACGCAGCAGGAGAACTCCCCCCATGCGCAACGAATCAATTCGCTATCTGATTGTGCCGGGCTGGCAAGGATCGCCAGAAGATCATTGGCAAAGCCATTGGCAGAACAGCCTGCCGAACAGCGCGCGGGTGGAGCAGGCCGACTGGTTGACGCCGCGTCGTGAAGACTGGGTGGCGGCACTGGCCGAGGCGATTGCCGCCGACAGCACGCCAGTGATCCTGATCGCCCATAGCCTGGGTTGCATCACTGTCGCGCATTGGGCTGCCACTGCGCCCGTGCAGTTTTTGCGTCAGGTCCGCGGCGCCTTGCTGGTCGCCCCTGCGGACGTCGAGCGCCCGGCCTGCGCACCGGCCCTGCGCAACTTCGCACCGATTCCAACAACCCTTTTGCCCTTTGCGAGCCAAGTCGTCAGCTCCGACAACGACAGCGCCGTGAGCACACCGCGTGCGTTGGAACTGGCACGCAACTGGGGCGCCGAGGCGGGGATTTTGTCGGGTGCCGGGCACATCAATGTGAAGTCCGGTCATCAACGCTGGGAGCAGGGTTTTGCTTATCTCTATCGCCTGCAAAACCGAATGGAACACCACGCCCTGCGACGCGCTTAAACCTTTTTGTAAAAACGCCCCCCGTCTCCCGGCGGTTTTGGGCGGGAGTCTGCCATGAGTTTTGAAGCTTTCGGTCAGCCACTGCTGACCTTCCCCGACGCAGAAAAAAGCCCCCTCAGCATTCGCGCCAAGGCGCTGGTGTTTGTCGATCCACGCTCCCGGCAATTGCGCCAGGAGCTGGAGCAACTGGCGCCGCGCTCGATCTCGGTGTTGATCCGTGGCGAGACCGGCAGCGGCAAGGAATTACTCGCGCGGCACATTCATCGCGCGAGTGATCGCGGCGGGTTATTCGTCTCGGTCAATTGCGGTGCCATCAGCCCGACCTATGCCGACGCCGAACTGTTCGGTTATGCCGCCGGCAGTTACAGCGGCGCGGCCAGCAGCCGCGCGGGCTGGTTCGGTTCGGCCAACGGTGGAACGCTCTACCTGGATGAGATCGGCGACTTGCCGCTGCCGATCCAGATCAAATTGCTCGCCGCCCTCGAAAACCACGAAGTCACCCGCGTTGGCGCGCCTCAGCCTAGCCCGGTGGATGTGCGTCTCGTCGCCGCCACCAGCATCGATCTGGCACAAGCGGTGGCGGCTGGAAAATTCCATGAACGGCTTTATCACTACCTCAGCGAAGGCCAGCTCGAACTGCCCGCGTTGCGCGAGCGGGTCGGCGATATTCTTTCGCTGTCCGAATATTTCCTCGGCATCTACAGCCAGCGCCTCGACCTGCCGGTGCCGCTGATCAGCGAGGCTGCGCAACTTGTGCTGGAGCGGCACAGTTGGCCGGGCAACACTCGGGAGCTGGAAAACGTCATTCACTTTGCGCTGCTGGTCAGCACCGGTGACGAGATTTTGCCGGAGCATTTGAATCTGCCTGAAGTGCCTGTGTCGTTGGTGCAGATCGAACAGCAACTTCGGCAGATTATCGGAAGCGGTTCCGCCGCCGAGAAAGTCGCCTTGAAACAACTGCTCAAGCAGACCGGGCTTCTGTAGGAGCGAAGCAGACGACGCGATCTATCGGAAAAAACGCGTTCCGTGTAGGAGCGAAGCTTGCTCGCGAACCAGGCGATGCGGTGTGTCAGGGAAGACGCTTTCGCGAGCAAGCTTCGCTCCTACAGGTAAAGCACGCAAGCTAGAGCTGTATGAACAAAATGGAATATCAAAGTGAATAAAAGATATTATTCGGGAATAAAAAATCCCGGTATTGTCCGCTTCACACCAGCGATAGCACTTCGCTGGCACACGTACTAATAGCCGTCGTCGATGACGACCGTGATTTTCGATAAGGACACTGCATGAAAAAGGTTCTGTTGTTCACCGCACTGGCGGCTGCCCTGACTGCGGGCCTGGCCCAGGCTGGCGAGAAACTGGTGGTTGCGGCAACCCCTGTTCCACACGCCGAGATTCTTGAACTGATCAAGCCAACCCTCGCCAAAGAAGGCGTGGACCTGGAAATCAAAGTCTTCACCGACTACGTTCAACCCAACGTACAGGTCGATCAGAAGCGTCTGGACGCCAACTACTTCCAGACCCTGCCGTACCTGAAAAGCTTCAACGATGGCAAAGGCACTAACCTGGTGACCGTGATCGGCGTACACGTCGAACCGTTCGGCGGCTACTCGAAGAAAGTCAAATCCCTGGCTGAGCTGAAGGACGGCGCGACCATTGCCATCCCGAACGAAGGCAGCAACAGCGGCCGTGCCCTGATCCTGCTGCAGAAGGCTGGCCTGATCGAGTTGAAAGACCCGAAAAACGCCCTGGCCACCCCGAAAGACATCGCCAAGAACCCGCACAACTTCAAGTTCAAGGAGCTTGAGTCCGCGATGTTGCCGCGTGTTCTGGACCAGGTCGACCTGGACATGATCAACACCAACTACGCGCTGGAAGCAGGCCTGAACCCGGCTAAAGACGCGCTGGTGATCGAAGGTGCCGATTCGCCTTACGTGAACTTCCTGGTGGCTCGTCCGGACAACAAGGACAGCGTTGCCATCCAGAAACTGGCCAAAGCCTTGACCAGCCCGGAAGTGAAAGCATTCATCGAGAAGAAGTACAGCGGCGCGGTACTGCCGGCGTTCTGATTCGCGAGATAAACCCCTTCAAGGTTTCGAGCGCCGACGGCTGGAATAGCGTCGGCGTTTTTTTGTGCCTGCACATTCCATGTGGGAGCGGGCTTGCTCGCGAAGAGGGAGTGTCAGTCGACATTGATGTTGCTGACACGCCGCCTTCGCGAGCAAGCCCGCTCCCACAGGGGGGTGATCAGCCCCAAGAACCGGGTCAGGCCACCCTGGCCTCTAGCGCCCTGCGCAACGCCACCAACAATTTCACGATTTCTTGCGGATCCAACCGCTGTGGCACTTTCACCTCAGCCATTTTCTCTTCCTTGTGATAGTTCGGCCAGGGAGTCTGACCAAAAGCTGTGCGTCCTTGGAGGGGCTTTTTGAAAAAAGGATCCCTCCGACAGCTGGAAGGAAAATAGTCGTCTTCCTTCGCCTGGGCAAATCCGGCGGATAGTTTTTTGCGTGATATCAATATGCTTTAACGGTATTTAAATTCTTCTTTTTATACCTTTAGAGTCGGTTCCTGCCGGGTGGTTACCACTGCCCATGGACTGCACCACCGTCGCTTACCCCCGCGACGTCCAGGATGGTCAATGAACTTCGATTACGCTTTTATCCTCAGCACCCTGCCGGCGTTTCTCAAAGCCGTGGGCGTGACGCTGCAGGTCGGCTTGATCGCCATCGGCACATCGTTGCTGGTGGCCCTGATCAACGCAACGATCCTGGTGTTTCGCACGCCCTACCTGCAGCGGCTGGTCGGCCTCTACGTCGAGTTGGCGCGCAATACGCCGCTGCTCATTCAGCTGTTCTTCGTGTACTTCGCCTTGCCGGCATTGGGCATCAAGGTCTCGGGGTTTGCCGCGGCGATCGTCACCATGACCTTTCTCGGCGGTGCTTACCTGACCGAAGTGCTGCGCGCTGGCGTGGATGCGGTGCCACAGGCGCAACTCGAATCCGGCCGCTCCATCGGCTTGTCCCACGGGCAATTGCTGCGCTACGTGATCCTGCCGCAAGCCGGGATTCTCAGCCTGCCGTCGCTGTTCGCCAATTTCATCTTCCTGCTCAAGGAGACCACCGTGGTCTCGGCGGTGGCGGTGCCGGAAATTCTCTACACCACCAAAAGCTACATCGCGCTCTACTACAAAACCTACGAAATGCTCGCCGTGCTGACGCTGATTTGCGTGCTGCTGTTCTTGCCGCTGTCGCTGCTGCTCAGCCGTCTGGAAAGGAGGCTCCAGCATGGCCAGTTCGGGTCTTGAATTGCTCTGGGTGTCTTTGCCGCAACTGGGCAAGGGCGCGGCGCAAACCTTGTCGATTTCATTCTTGAGCATCGCCATCAGCACCGTTGGCGGCGTTCTGTACGGCGTTTTGCGCACGCTGAACGTGAAATGGCTGAACGTGATCCTGCGGATCTACCTGGAATTGTTTCGGGCTATCCCGGTGCTGGTGTGGCTGTACCTGCTGTTTTTTGGCTTGCCGATTTTTTTTGGCCTGAGCATTCCGAGCTTCTGGTGCGCAGTGCTGGTGCTGTCGCTGTGGGGCGCCAGCGAAGTTGGCGAAGTGGTGCGTGGCGCGTTGCATTCGTTGCCGCGCGGGCAGCGTGAAGCGGGGTTGTCGATTGGTTTGGACGGCCCGCAACTCTACGGCTACGTGCTGCTGCCCCAGGCGCTGAAACGCATGACGCCGCCGACCATCAACGTCTACACGCGAATCATCAAGACCAGCTCCCTCGCGGTGCTGATCGGCGTGGTGGACGTGATCAAGGTCGGCCAGCAAATCATCGAACGCACCTATGAATCAGTGCTGATCTACGGTGCGCTGTTCCTGTTTTTCTTTTTCATCTGCTACCCGCTGTCGGCTGCCTCGCGCGTGCTGGAGCGGCGCTGGACGCAAGCATGAGCGCATTGATCGAGTTCAAGGGTTTCAACAAGTTTTTCGGCGAGCAGCAAGTGCTGGACGGTATCGACTTGCACGTGAAGTCAGGCGAAGTGATTGTCATCCTCGGCCCCAGCGGCTGTGGCAAAAGCACCTTGCTGCGCTGCCTCAACGGACTGGAAGTCGCCCACAGCGGCAGCCTGAATTTCGCCGGGCGCGAGCTGCTGGACAAGGGCACCGACTGGCGCGAAGTGCGGCAGCTGATCGGCATGGTGTTCCAGAGTTATCACCTGTTCCCGCACATGAGCGTGCTCGACAACCTGGTGCTCGGCCCGGTCAAAGTGCAGAAACGCGACCGCCGCGAAGCCCGGGATCAGGCCGAAGCCTTGTTGGCGCGCGTTGGCTTGCTGGACAAGCGCGACGCTTATCCGCGTCAGCTCTCCGGTGGCCAGCAGCAACGCATCGCCATCGTCCGTTCGCTGTGCATGAACCCCAAAGTCATGCTCTTCGACGAAGTCACCGCCGCCCTCGATCCGGAAATGGTCAAGGAAGTGCTGGAAGTCATTCAGGGCCTGGCCCGCGAGGGCATGACCCTGTTGATCGTCACCCACGAAATGGCCTTTGCCCGTGCCGTGGCGGACCGAATTGTGTTCATGGATGCCGGGCGAATCCTCGAACAAAACCCACCCGAGATTTTCTTTACGAACCCGCAAACCGCACGAGCGCAGCAGTTCCTGGAGAAGTTCTTCTACGTCGCCGCTTTACCCAAAACGACTCAAACAAAGGAACTGGAACCGCTATGAAAACTGCCAAGACTTCACTGCTGCTACTCCCGCTGCTCGGCCTCGCGTTGCTGGCCGGTTGCAACAAAGCCGAAGAACCCGCCAAGCCTGCGACCACCGCCAGCTATCTGGAAAAAATCAAGGCACGGGACAAGCTGATCGTCGGCGTCTTCACCGACAAACCGCCGTTTGGCTTCGTCAATGAGGCCGGGCGTTATGTGGGTTTCGATACCGACATCGGCCGTCAATTCGCCAAGGACCTGCTGGGCGACGAGAACAAAGTCGAGTTCGTCGCGGTAGAACCTGCCAGTCGGATTCCGTTCCTGCAAAGCGACAAGGTCGACCTGATCCTGGCCAACATGACCGTTACCCCGGAGCGCAAGGAAGCGGTGGAATTCACCAACCCGAACCTCAAGGTCGCGGTGCAGGCACTGGTTCCCCAAGCCAGCACGGTGAAAAACCTCGATGACCTGGCGACTCGCACCACCATCGTGACCACGGGCACCACGGCCGATATCTGGCTGACCAAGAATCACCCGGACTGGAAACTGCTGAAGTTCGAGAAAAACTCCGAGTCTCTGCAAGCGCTGGCCAATGGGCGCGGCGATGCTTATGCACAGGACAATCTGGTGCTGTTCAGCTGGGCCAAGCAGAACCCTGGCTACCGCGTGCTGACCCAGACGCTGGGCGCAGAAGCACCGATTGCGCCGGCGGTGAAGAAGGGCAATATCGAACTGCGTGACTGGGTGAATGCCGAGTTGGCGAAACTGGGTGAGGAGAAGTATTTGCTGAAGCTTTACGACCAATATGTGCGTAAAGAGCTGAGCGATGACACCAAGCCTGAGAGCGTGATTGTCGAGGGTGGGAAGTGGCAGGGGTGATGATCGTTCCCACGCTCCGCGTGGGAATGCCTCTAGGGACGCTCCGCGTCCAGTGACGCGGAGCGTCACGGGCTGCATTCCCACGCGGAGCGCTCATCGTTCTACACAACTCTCGATGAGCGCACGCTGGGCTTCTAATGCGATAACAAACTCACGTATTCGTTGCATCCCTATCCACATGGCTTTAGGACCGGGAGGTCCGTCATTTTTGCGCCCTAAGTAACCTCCCAGGCTTGTGACCAGTAAAACCATCTCGCCCAAAGAAGGAGGTGCAGAGGGCGGTTGACACCGTTTGACCACGATATAGGCCGCTTTCCACTCCGAAGCCTCAAACACCATCTCGCAGCTTAAATCCGGACAAGCACGTCCCAGCATCAGGCCGTAAAGCACGCGCCATGTCGTGATCAAGTACAAACCAATGCAGGGTAACAACCGTTCCTCGGTTTCCAGCTGCAATCGACTGACCTGACAGCCATTCTTCAGCACATTGAAAAACACTTCGATAGACCAGCGTACCCCGTACCATTCAACCACGGTGCTCGCCTGTTCCAGGCGGGTGACCGGTAGACTGGTCAACAGCATCCACTCCAGAGGCTCAACGCCGTCTATGGCGTTTTCTTCACGGGCCAAAACAGCATTGATCGAGACACTGGGCAATTTATAACCCGACCTGTCGGGGGCGCGCAGGGTCACGGTTGCTGCGCGCAATGTGACATCAGCCAGCCGGGCGGGGCGTTGGACGCGCGCTTTGACTTCAACCTTGAGTGTTCCCAAAGAGGGTGCCTGATCCAGTACCGACCACAACTTCCCGTTGTCAGGCCCTGACAAGCGCCTGTCTTGAGCCGCCCGCACGATCCATTGGGCCTGCGTGTCTGGAGCGAATTGCTGATAATCAATAAACCATTCGTACAGATCACCCTCAGCATCGGCGAGGTTGACCACCAAGGTCTGCGGTAGCTGCCCCTGAATCGCGCAACTGGTTTGATAACTGTCAATCCAGCGCTGACTCTCTTTCTCATCAATCCCTTTATCTCGGCGCTCATGGCGGGGGCTTGGTTTATCGCGGCTCCACCACTGAGCATCGACGACGCCCAGACAAATACGTTCGGGGGTAAAGGCAATAGTTGGGTGCAGACGTCGAGAAAACTTCTTCTGCGCCTTGATCGTGCCCATCCCTTTGGGACCGAGATTGACCCATTTGTCCATCTCGGTCGTGTCTTGCGCCAACAGCACCACGGGACTGTTTTGCATCCGTTGCAGGGTCGCGTCCTGATGGGGCCGCAACACCTTCTGGAACGTGACTTTCTCATTATCAAGAAATCGATAAGCCGCCGTCGTTTCTGCCAGCCCTCGACAAGCAGTTGGGATGCTGTTGCCGGGATGATCGGCTAGGCGTCCTAAAAAGCTGGCGAGCCTGGCATTTAAACGGCCATCACCCAAGTCGGCGGTTTTCATTTCGTCCTGTGCCCAATTCAATCATCGCTCTCCATTTCTCCGAGTTTCAAAAATACTTGAAAACAGAGTTATGTAGAACGATGAGCGCGGAGCGTGGGAACGATTAGTAGTCTTCAACCTTTGCAGTGATCTTTCGGACGCCTTCGCGAGCAGGCTTGCTCCTACATTTGACCGAGTTGCACCGGCGGACGCGGTCTAAATGTGGGAGTGAGCCTGCTCGCGATAGCGGTGGTTCAGGCGCCGACTAATCCGGCCAATGCCACGCCGGCTCATCCAGCAACCGCTGCCCGACAATCCCGGTCTGGCCGAGGTTCTTCTCCAGCACAATGCAATTGCATTCCGGATCTTCCTGCAACGCCGAGATCAACCGCCGCGCATGGGACACCACCCACACCTGGCACTGTTCCGACGCCCGGATAATCAACCGTGCCAACGCCGGCAACAGGTCCGGGTGCAAACTGGTTTCCGGCTCGTTCAGCACCATCAGCGACGGTGGCCGGGGCGTCAGCAACGCCGCCACCAGCAGCAAATAACGCAACGTCCCGTCCGACAGTTCAGCCGCGGACAACGGCCGCAGCAGCCCTTCCTGAAAAAACTCAATCGCAAACCGCCCGCCCTGCAACGGCGCGATATTCAATCGCGCACCAGGGAACGCGTCACTGATCGCCGACTGCAACGCCTCGGGGTCGCCGATTTCACGAATCGTCTGCAACGCGGCGGCGAGGTCACGACCATCGTGATGCAATACCGGCGTGCGGGTGCCCAGTTGTGGTTGGCGCACCGGTGCATCGGCATCGCTGCGAAAGTGATCGTAGAAGCGCCAGCGGCGGATGAACTCACGCAATTGCATGACTTCCGGCGAGGTGCGGAAGCTGCCGACCTGATCGAACAGGCTGTCGAAATTCGGCGTGTGCTGGGCCAGCACGTCCCAGTCGCGACCGACCCGGGCGCGGATCATCGGGCCGTTACGTTCCACCATGAGGCTGGCCGGGCGGTAAAACGGGCCGTTCCAGATGCATTCCTTTTTGATCTCCGGGTCCAGGGAAAACGCGGACAGGCTCGGCTCCGGCAAACCCAGCGCGATCGCATAGCTGAAATCCTCACCGGCAAACCCCAGACGCAGACGCTTGGCGCCGTGGCGCACGGTCGCCTCAATCGGGACTTCACCATTACGCATGCGTCGGGTGATGGTTTCCGGCCCGGCCCAAAACGTCGAATCCAGCCCGCCCTCACGGGCCAAGGCATTGACGACGCCGCCCTGAGCGGTTTCCGCCAGCAGCCGCAACGCGCGGTAGAGGTTGGATTTGCCGCTGCCGTTGGGGCCGGTGATCAGGTTCAACCGGCCCAGCGGAATCACCAATTTATTGATCGAGCGGTAATTGGCCACCGCGAGGGTTTTGAGCATAAGCGCTTCCTGCAGCAGAGGCCGCCAGTTTGCCTTATTGTCAGTAGCACCGTGATCCCCTGTAGCAGCTGGCGAAGCCCCTGTGGGAGTGAGCCTGCTCGCGATAGCGGCGTTTCAGTCGGCATCAATGTTGGCTGATACACCGCTATCGCGAGCAGGCTCACTCCCACAGGGGCTCCGCCAGCTACTACAAGAAATTGTGGCGTGATCGCTTTATTTGAAGCCGTCAGGTGCACCCGTGGAACCCTGTTCTAAGCTCACAGTCCTATCGCCATTGGCACGTCCGTACAACGCAAAGGAGTCTGCATGGCTGGTCCCGGATTGAAAATAATGGTTGGCCTGAGCCTCCTCGCCCTGCTGACCGCGTGCGGCGATAAGAAGCCGGTCGAGAAGGACCGCCCACGGGTGTTCGTCCAGGAGGTCAAACCCAAGGATTACGCCGCGTCGGTGACGCTCACCGGCGATGTTCAGGCCCGGGTCCAGACCGAATTGTCGTTCCGCGTGGGCGGCAAGATCATTCAGCGCAGGGTCGATGTCGGTGACCGGGTGTCGGCCAAGCAAGTGCTGGCCAAACTCGATCCCAAGGATCTGCAGACCAACGTCGACTCGGCCCAGGCCCAGGTCGTCGCCGAGCAGGCCCGGGTCACACAGACCGCCGCCGCTTTCGTTCGCCAGCAAAAACTCCTGCCCAAGGGCTACACCAGCCAAAGCGAATACGATTCCGCCCAAGCCGCGTTGCGCAGCAGTCAGAGCGCGTTGACCGCTGCCCAGGCGCAACTCGCCAACGCTCGCGATCAACTGCGCTACACCGCGCTGATTGCCGATGCGCCGGGGGTGATTACTGCGCGTCAGGCCGAGGTCGGCCAGGTGGTGCAGGCGACGGTGCCGATTTTCAGCCTGGCGCGCGATGGTGAGCGCGACGCGGTGTTCAACGTTTACGAATCGCTGCTGGCCGAGGCGCCGGAGGATAAAACCATCGTGGTCAGCCTGCTCGACAACCCGGCGATCAAAACCACCGGCACCGTTCGGGAAATCACCCCGGCCGTGTCCGCGCAGACCGGCACCGTGCAAGTCAAAGTCACCCTCGACGGTCTGCCCGAAGGCATGCAATTGGGCTCGGTGGTGAGCGCCACGGCGAAGACGCCGGGCAAGTTCGCCGTGGAACTGCCGTGGTCGGCGCTGACCAAAAACCTCAGCGATCCGGCGGTATGGCTGGTGGACGGTGAGGGCAAGGCGCAACTGCACACCATCACGGTCGGTCGTTACCTGACCGGCAAAGTGATCATCAGCGCCGGTCTGCAGGGTGGCGAAAAAGTCGTCATCGCGGGTGGCCAGTTACTGCACCCCGGCGTGAAAGTCGAAATCGCCGAAAACACCTACAAGGATTTAGCAGTGGAACCCCAGCCATGAAGCGTCTGTTACTGGTGTGCACCGCGCTGATGCTGGCGGCCTGCTCGGAAAAAGATGCACCGCCGGAGCCGGTACGCCCGGTGCTATCGGTCAAAGTCCAGGCTTTGGATGAGGAAAATCTCGGCCGCTTCGCCGGCAGCATCCAGGCCCGCTATGAAAGCAATACCGGGTTCCGCGTGCCGGGACGCATCGCCAGCCGGAGCGTCGATGTCGGTGCCGAAGTCGAAAAGGGCGCTCTGCTCGCCACGCTGGACCCCACCGATCAACAGAACCAACTGCGTTCCGCCCAAGGCAATTTGGCCAGCATCCAGGCGCAACTCATCAACACCCAGGCCAACGCCCGGCGCCAAAAGGAATTGTTCGATCGCGGCGTCGGCGCCCAGGCGCAACTCGACATCGCGCAGACCGACCTCAAAACCACCCAGGCCTCCCTCGATCAAGCGCAGGCGGCGGTCGATCAGGCCAAGGACCAGCTCAACTACGTCGAACTGCGCGCCGACCACAAAGCCGTGGTCACCGCGTGGAATGCCGAAGCCGGGCAAGTCGTCACCGCCGGCCAGCAAGTGGTGACCCTGGCGCAGCCAGACATCAAGGAAGCCGTGATCGACCTGCCGGACACCTTGGTCGACCAGCTGCCGACCGACGTCGTGTTTCAAGTTACGGCCCAATTGGACCCGAGCATCACCACCACCGCCATCGTTCGTGAAATCGAGCCCCAGGCCCAGAGTGCGACCCGTACCCGTCGAGCCCGCCTGACCCTGACCGACACACCGCCCGGTTTTCGCCTGGGCACCGCGATCAGCGTGACCCTCAGCTCCGCGATCAAACCACGCATCGAACTGCCCTTGAGTGCGCTTCAGGAGGTCGATGGCAAAACCCGCATCTGGGTCATCGATACGCAGACTCAGACCGTTGCCCCACGAGACGTCAGCCTGGTCAGCCGCACGGATTCAACGATGATCCTGGCCAGTGGCGTGAAGTCCGGTGAGCGGGTGGTCAGCGCCGGTGTGAACAGCCTGAAACCTGGGCAAAAAGTGAAAATCGATGAGGACAGCCCACAATGAAAGGGAGTTTCAACTTATCCGAATGGGCCCTCAAGCATCAGTCGTTTGTCTGGTATTTGATGTTCGTCGCGCTGCTGATGGGCGTGTTCTCGTACATGAACCTGGGCCGCGAAGAAGACCCGTCGTTCACCATCAAAACCATGGTCATCCAGACCCGCTGGCCGGGCGCGACCCAGGAAGAAACCCTCAAGCAGGTTACGGACCGCATCGAGAAAAAGCTCGAAGAACTTGATTCGCTCGACTACGTGAAAAGCTATACGCGGCCCGGCGAATCGACGGTGTTCGTCAACCTGCGCGACACCACCAGCGCCAAAGATATTCCGGAAATCTGGTACCAGGTGCGCAAGAAGATCAACGACATTCGCGGCGACTTCCCTCAGGGCCTGCAAGGGCCGGGGTTCAACGACGAGTTCGGTGATGTGTTCGGTTCCGTCTACGCCTTTACCGCCGACGGCTTGTCGATGCGCCAGTTGCGCGATTACGTGGAACAGGTCCGCGCCGAAATTCGGGAAGTGCCGGGGCTGGGCAAAGTCGAGATGGTCGGTGAGCAGGACGAAGTCCTCTACCTGAATTTCTCCACCCGCAAACTGGCGGCGCTGGGCATCGATCAGCGCCAGGTGGTGCAGAGCCTGCAAACCCAAAACGCGGTGACCCCGGCCGGGGTGATCGAGGCCGGTCCCGAGCGCATCTCGGTACGCACCTCGGGGCAGTTCGCTTCCGAGAAAGACCTGGCCAACGTCAACCTGCGGCTCAATGATCGCTTCTACCGTTTGGCCGACATCGCCGACATCAGCCGTGGCTACGTTGACCCGGCGACACCGGAGTTCCGTTTCAACGGCCATCCGGGCATCGGCCTCGCCATCGCCATGAAGAAGGGCGGCAACATCCAGGAGTTCGGCAAGGCGTTGCACCAGCGCATGACCGACCTGACTGCGGACTTGCCGGTGGGCGTCGGTGTGCACACGGTTTCCGACCAGGCCGAAGTGGTGGAAAAAGCCGTCGGCGGTTTCACCAGCGCACTGTTCGAAGCGGTGGTTATCGTGCTGATCGTCAGCTTCATCAGCCTCGGCGTGCGCGCCGGACTGGTGGTGGCCTGCTCGATTCCGCTGGTGCTGGCGATGGTCTTCGTCTTCATGGAATACAGCGGCATCACCATGCAACGGATTTCCCTCGGCGCCCTGATCATCGCTCTCGGCTTGTTGGTGGACGACGCGATGATCACCGTCGAGATGATGGTCACGCGCCTGGAAATGGGCGAGACCAAGGAGCAAGCGGCCACGTTCGCTTACACCTCGACGGCGTTCCCGATGCTCACCGGTACGTTGGTGACGGTGGCCGGTTTCGTGCCCATCGGCCTGAACGCCAGCTCGGCCGGCGAGTACACTTTCACGCTGTTCGCGGTGATCGCGGTGGCCATGATCGTGTCGTGGATTGTCGCGGTGCTGTTCGCCCCGGTGATCGGCGTGCACATTCTCAGCGTCAACGTGAAACCTCACGACGCAGAACCGGGGCGCATCGGTCGGACGTTCAATTACGGCATGCTCTGGGCGATGCGCAACCGCTGGTGGGCCATCGGCATCACAATTGCGCTGTTCGTGGCGTCAGTGTTTTCCATGCAGTTCGTGCAGAACCAGTTCTTCCCGTCCTCGGACCGCCCGGAAATCCTCGTCGACCTGAACCTGCCGCAAAACGCCTCGATCGCCGAAACCCGCAAAGCGGTGGATAAGCTAGAAGCGACGCTCAAGGACGATCCGGACATCGTGCGCTGGAGCACATACATCGGCGAGGGTGCGATCCGTTTCTACCTGCCCCTCGACCAGCAATTGCAGAACCCGTACTACGCGCAATTGGTGATCGTCAGCAAAGGCCTGGAATCGCGTAACGTCCTCAGCCAGCGCTTGCGCGAGCGGCTGCGCAAAGATTTTGTCGGTATCGGCAGCTACGTCCAGGCGCTGGAAATGGGCCCGCCGGTGGGTCGCCCGATTCAGTATCGGGTCAGCGGCAAGGACATCGATCAGGTGCGCAAGCACGCGATTGCCCTGGCCACCGAGCTGGACAAGAACTCGCACATCGGCGAGATCATTTACGACTGGAACGAACCGGGCAAAGTCCTGCGCATCGACATCGCTCAGGACAAGGCGCGTCAATTGGGGTTGTCGTCGGAAGATGTGGCCAACCTGATGAACAGCATCGTGGTCGGTTCGCCGGTCACTCAGGTCGATGACGATATCTACCTGATCAATGTCGTGGGCCGCGCGGTGGACGCGGAACGCGGCACGCCGGAAACCCTGCAGAACTTGCAGATCGTGACGCCGAGCGGCACCTCGATTCCGCTGCTGGCCTTCGCCACGGTGCGCTATGAACTGGAGCAACCGCTGGTCTGGCGCCGCGACCGCAAACCGACGATTACCATCAAAGCCGCAGTGCGCGACGAGATTCAGCCGACCGACCTGGTGAAACAGCTCAAACCCGACATCGATAAATTCGCCGCCAGCTTGCCGGTGGGTTACTCGGTCGCCACGGGCGGCACGGTGGAGGAAAGCGGCAAGGCTCAGGGGCCGATTGCCAAAGTGGTGCCGTTGATGCTGTTTCTGATGGCGACCTTCCTGATGATCCAGCTGCACAGCGTGCAGAAGCTGTTCCTGGTGGCCAGCGTCGCGCCGCTCGGCTTGATTGGCGTGGTGCTGGCGTTGATCCCGACGGGCACGCCGATGGGCTTTGTGGCGATCCTGGGGATTCTGGCGCTGATCGGCATCATCATCCGCAACTCGGTGATTCTGGTGACGCAGATCGATGCCTTGGAGAAAGAGGGCGTTGCACCTTGGGATGCCGTGGCGCAGGCCACGGAGCATCGGCGCCGACCGATTCTGCTGACTGCTGCGGCGGCCAGCCTGGGGATGATCCCGATTGCCCGGGAAGTGTTCTGGGGGCCGATGGCCTACGCGATGATTGGCGGGATCATTATTGCGACGTTGCTGACGCTGCTGTTTTTGCCGGCGCTGTACGTCGCCTGGTACAAAATCCGCGAACCGAAAAAAGAGGTGCAGTAAGGCGAGCGCTTCGCACTCTATTCGCGAGCAAGCCCGCTCCCACATTTGACCGCGTCAGTCTGGACAACTCGGTCAACTGTGGGAGCGGGCTTGCTCGCGAAGACGCAAGTACAGACACCGCAAGTCTTAAGGCCTTACACCTTACGCCAAACACTCGCCAACCAAGGCTGCTGCTCCCGCGGCAGCCCCGCCGGCCGGTAGTAATGCTCCAACTCCACAAACCCCGCCTCAGTCAGCAATTGCTGCCAAGCCGCAAGATCGTGATACGCCCCATACCGCGGCCCATTCCACCCTTCCTGATTCTCACCCCGCGGATTGGAACTGAATAACACACCACCTGGCTTCAACGCCCCGCGCAACGCCTTCAACACCCGAGGTAATTCCTGGCGCGGGATATGAAACAGCACGGCATTGGCAAAAATCCCATCGAAGCGTTCATCTGGCAGATCCAGCTTCAGAAAGTCCTGTTGCCACACCTCGCAACCACTATCTTCACGCGCCATCTGCGCAAACTTCTCCGACCCATCCAGCCCGACAGCCGTGTGGCCCATGCGCGTGAACGTCTGCAGATCACGCCCCGGCCCACAGCCAAAATCGAGAATGTCGAACGGCGCCTCGCCCTGGATATGCCGCAGCAGGGCATCGATGTTCTGGCTGACATCATGATCGCGAGTGCCCTCGCGAAAACCTTCGGCCACCGAGTTGTAATGGCCCAGGGTGGTGGAGGTGATCTGTTTGAGGTCGTCGGGGGTTTGTTTCATGGTGGGCTGCGCAGGCAATTGGGGTTTGCCGAATATACGCCATGAGGCCGGTGGCTGCTGCGCAGCCATTCGCGGGCAAGCCTCGCTCCTACAGTTGATCGCATTTCCCTGTAGGAGCGAGGCTTGCCCGCGAAGGCAATTTCACTGACGACCGATGACTCAGCCCTGCTTCATCCCCAAACAATCAATGGAACGATCAACCATGGCTTTGGCTATCTCCAGCAGATGCCAAATGGAGAACACCATGGCCCGGTCCGCGCCTTTCAGGTGGTCACCACATTGATACGCCGTGACGGACGCGCAGCGCAGCAGATCCGCGACATAGAGTTGGGTGTCTTCGAAACTCACGTCGTCGCTGACGTTGTAGAACCGCAGCTCATCGGGTGCCGAAGGCTGTTCTCCGGTGAGGTAGAAATCGATGGCGCGATAAAGGGCGGAACGGTCTCTTGGCGGGTCGTCGGCGGGTTTATTTTTGGTGGAGGTTTCGGGAGGTGGATCGGGAACAGATCTTTTCATTGGTAAAACTCCGGTGATTAGTTGGAGCCAACCGATCTCGCGACTAAACGAATTAGGGGTGGCGGCTGCACGCAGGTTAGTCGACCGGACACCGGGAACCGGCGCACCCGAAGGTGCCCTACGCACAGCCACCATAGATTTCAGGCAAAGGAAATGCCTGAGAATGGGTGGCGCTATGCGTCCGGTCCGGGCGACTAAACCCGATCACTGATGAGCAGTGACGGACGGAGACTAGCCGCGAGAATCCACCGGCGCAAGCGAGCTGAATGATCTAGGAAACGTCCTGCAAATGAAAGGGAACAGGCCTGTAGGCACGCTGATTTTCCTGTGGGAAATGTTCCCTCCATAGCGAGGGAAATTGTGTCGTGGTCAACTAATTCCGGACACCTCGATAGGTGATTTCGACGCCATCTCCCGTTCGTAAACGGTCGGTGGCAGATACCCGAGTTTCGAGTGCAGCCGCTCGTTGTTGTAAAACCCAACGATGTATTCAGTAATGTCACGTATCGCTTCGGCGTGGTTGGCGTAATCGCGCCGCCATACCCGCTCCATTTTCAAGCTCAGGAAGAAGCGCTCCATCACTGAGTTGTCCCAGCAGTTACCTTTACGGCTCATGCTTTGCTGCATGTCATTTCTTGCCAGCAGGGATCTGTAGCTCGCGCTCGCGTACTGGCTGCCACGATCCGAGTGCGCGATCAGGCCCGGTGGCGGTTGACGCTGAGCAACCGCCAACTGCATTGCACTGCACACCAGCTCAGCCGGCATGTTCGGGGCCATGGACCAGCCCACTATCTTGCGTGAGAACAAGTCCAGCACCACGGCCAGGTACAACCAGCCGCTACGGGTCCGGATGTAGGTAATGTCTGCCACCCAGGCCTTGTTCGCTGCCTCGGGTTCAAATTGGCGATTCAGCACATTCTCGGCAATCGGCAGGTTGTGTTTGCTATCGGTCGTGTGCACAAACTTACGCTTCCAGGCCGAACGCAGGCCATTGGTACGCATCAAGCGGCGGATCTTATAAAGGCCTATTTCTATGCCCTTGGCGCGTAAAGCTTTACGCAACGGGCGACTGCCATAGCAGCCGCCACTCTTGGCAAACGACGCCTTGAGCTGAACCGTGATCGGACAAACCGATGCCGGAACTTCAGCGCGCTTGTTGGCCTCGTAGAAACCGGATCGACTAATACCCAGTAGCCGACAGACATGCGCCACCGAATAAGCCTTCTGTTGCAGTTGCCGAACCAATCGGTACGTTACTTCAGCTCGCGGGCAAAGAAGGCAGTAGCTTTTTTTAATACATCGTTATCCATCTTGAGCTGGCGGTTTTCTTGCTCCAACTGCCGAATACGCTGCTGCTCGGACGTCAGCGGTTTGCCCATCCCGGCCTGTCCCAACTGCTCGGCCTCGTACTGCTGTACCCAGCGCCGAACGGCCGTATCACCGATATTAAGATCACGACAAACCTGTGAAACGCTCAGGCCCTGATCCTTGATCATCTTCACGACTTCCAGCTTGAAGCTGTCGTCGAATGTTCTGCGTTTGTCGGTCATGAAAAACTCCTCGATAGATGCATTTTCCACCTATCGAGGTGTCCGGGGAAATTAGACCACTACAATTGCCTGTGCCGAGGACGCTTTTGTGGCGAGGGGGTTTACCCCCGTTGGGCTGCGCAGCAGCCCCTCAAGCCATTCAAAGAGGTGTGTCAGGCAAACCAAGTCGTCAGGTTTTGGGGCTGCTTCGCAGCCCAACGGGGATAAATCCCCTCGCCACAAAAGCCCCTTCACCAACAAAAAGTGTTCGCAACAGGTCTAGCGCTTGTTTAGGCCCCGAGCCAACCGATCCCCGCCCAGTTGAATCACCGCCACCAACACCACCAGCAACACAATCACCGTCAACATGATCTGGCTATCAAACCGCTGATACCCGTACCGATACGCAATGTCCCCCAACCCGCCCGCGCCAATCGCCCCGGCCATGGCCGACGAGTTGATCATGGTCACCAGCGTAATCGTGAACCCCCCGACAATCCCCGGCAACGCTTCAGGCAACAGCACATGCCAGACGATGTGCCAGCGCCGGCAACCCATCGCCTGCGCGGCTTCGATCAAGCCGTGATCCACCTCGCGCAAGCTGACTTCCGCAATGCGCGCAAAGAACGGCGTGGCCGCGATCGTCAGCGGCACCACGGCGGCCCAGACGCCGTAAGTGGTGCCGACGATCAACCGGGTAAACGGAATCAGCGCCACCATCAGAATCAGAAACGGAATCGAGCGGAACAGGTTCACGAACGCGCCCAGTGCGCGGTTCAACGCCGGTGCTTCGTAGATGCCGCCCTTGGAACTGGTGACCAGAATCACCGCCAACGGAATGCCCGCCAGCAGCGCAATCAGCGACGACACACCGACCATCAAGAATGTGTCGATGAAGCCTTGCAGCAAGCGATCAAACCACATAACCCAGCACCTCCGCCTGTTGCGCCCAGTGGCCAGCGCGCTGACGCAATTCTTCAGCGCCAAGCGACGAACCTGTTACCGCCAGCAGCAATTGCCCCAGCGCATGACCCTGAATCCGTTCCACGCCACCTTGCAGCAAGCGCACGCGGCCACCGAGGGCGCTGAACAGCGCCGCCAGATCCGGTTCGTCCGTGGCGCTGCCGGTGAATTGCAAACGCAACACCACCGCGGCATCCGAGGACTGCGGTTGCGGGCGCAAGCGGCTTTGCAGTTCTTCCGGCAGAGCGTGTTGCAGCGGCGCGAGTAAGGTCTTGCTGACCTCATGTTGCGGGTTGCCGAACACTTCCCACACGGGGCCTTGCTCGACAATCTGCCCGTGTTCCAGCACCACGACCCGATCACAGATATCGCGAATCACCGCCATCTCATGGGTAATCAGCACAATGGTCAAACCCAGGCGCTGATTGATCTCGCGCAGCAGGCCGAGAATCGATTGCGTGGTCTCCGGGTCCAGCGCCGAAGTGGCTTCGTCGCACAGCAGGATTTCCGGGTCGTGCACCAAGGCGCGGGCGATGCCGACGCGTTGTTTCTGCCCGCCGGACAGCTGCGCCGGATAGGCCTTGTGCTTGCCTTGCAGGCCTACCAGTTCCAACAGTTCGCGGACTTTCTGTTCGCGTTTGTCCTTGGGCACACCGGCGACTTTCAGCGGCAACTCGACGTTCTGCCACACCGTCTTGGCCGACATCAGATTGAAGTGCTGGAAGATCATGCCGATCCGTCGGCGCAGCGCCACCAGGCGGTCTTCATCGAACTCGCCGATGTCCACTTGATCGATCAGCACCCGGCCGGTGCTCGGTTGTTCGAGACGGTTGATGGTGCGGATCAGCGACGACTTGCCGGCGCCGCTGCGACCGATGATGCCGAACACCTCGCCGCGCTGGATCGCCAGGTCGATGCCGTGCAACGCCGCCACCGGGCCTTGCTGGCCGGTGTAGGTTTTGCCCAGGCCAATGAAGCGCACGTGAGCACGGTTAAGGGCCGGATGCAGTTCAGTGTGTATCGCGTTGTGGGGCTCTGGAATTTCCAGTCGCCGTTGAGTGGCGGCCGTCATCCTCAGCTTTCCCAGCCAGCTTGATAGAGCTTGCCGTGGGCTTTATCCAAGGCTGCACGAACGGCCGGCGAGTGCTGATAGATATCGACGAATTTGATCAGGCGCGGGTCGGTTTTGCTTTTCGGCTGGATCACGAACTGGATCACGTATTCCTTGTGATCGAGGCCGTCGAACAGCAGGGCCGAACCGGCATCGAAGGTCTTCGACAGACGGATGTAGGCCGGGTAGCCCTGGACCAGATCGGCGTCGTCATAGGCGCGCACCAGTTGCACGGCTTCGACCTGAAGGATTTTGATTTTCTTCGGGTTGGCGATGATGTCTTCTTCGGTGGCCTTGTAGCCGACACCCGGTTTGAGGGTGATCAGCCCGGCCTTGGCCAGCAGTTGCAGGCCACGACCGCTGTTGATCGGGTCGTTGGCAATCGCGACGCTGGCGCCTTGCGGCAACTCGTCGAAGCTTTTGTATTTCTTCGAGTAGAGGCCGACGTTGTTGATGATCCCCGGCGCGAACGGCACCAGGTCAAAACCGGCGGCGGCCTTGGCGTTTTCCAGGAACGGGACGTGCTGGAAGTAGTTCACATCAATGTCGCCGGCCGCGAGGCTGACGTTGGGGGCGATCCAGTCGCTGAACTCCACCAGGTCGACTTGCAGGCCTTGTTTTTTCGCTTCCTCGACGGCGGCTTCCAGCGGGATGGCGAAGGCGGCGGTGGTGCCGACCTTCAGCGGCGCGTCGGCAGCGAAGGTGATGGAGCTGAAGAGGCCGAGGGCCAGGGCCAGTGCTTTGACTGGGTGGGAGAGGTGGGTCTTTTTCATGATGGGTTTTCCAGTCAGTGCATAAATTTTGGGTGTTTGGGCGGGCCTCTTCGCGGGCAAGCCTCGCTCCTACAGGTATTGGTCGTTCACAAATGACCGGTACACTCTGAACCTGTAGGAGCGAGGCTTGCCCGCGATGCTTTTAGCGGCGGAACGCGGATCCGGTATGTTGCTCAGGCAAATACGCTTCACCGTGAAACAGCTTTTCTCGCAAGCTGCCGTCGTCATAAGCCGTCTTGTACGACCCACGCCGCTGCAACTCTGGAATCACCAGTTCAATGAAATCCACATAGCTTTCCGGCGTGACAATCCGTGTCAGGTTGAAGCCATCCAGCCCGGTCTCGGCGATCCACGATTCCAGTTCATCCGCCACTTGTTCAGGCGAACCCACCACCGTGATGTAGCGGCCGCCGAGGGCGTGCTGCTCGAGCAATTTGCGCCGGGTCCAGTCGTTGTTTTGCAGGTTTTTGGTCGCTGACTGGATCGCATTGCTCTTCACGTACTGGATCGGTTCGTCGATCTCGTATTCAGAGAAATCGATCCCGGTCGACGCCGAAAAATGCGCGACACCGGCCTCGGCACTTGCATAGCTCAGGTACTCGGCATGCTTGGCCCAGGCCAGTTCTTCGGTGGCGCCGACAATCACGTTCAAGCCCATGAAAACCTTGATGTCTTCGGGATTACGCCCGGCTTCGATGGCGCTGGCGCGGACCTTGTCCACCTGAACCTTGGTCGACGGTTTGTTCTGCCCGCTGATAAATACACACTCAGCATGACGCCCGGCGAACAGCAAACCGCGATCGGAACTGCCGGCCTGAAACAGCACCGGCGTGCGCTGCGGCGACGGCTCGCAGAGGTGATAACCCTCGACCTGATAAAACTCGCCCTTGTGCTCGACCTTGTGCACTTTCGCAGGTAAGGCGTAGATCCGTTGCTGCGGGTCATTCAGCACCGCGCCGTTTTCCCAGCTGCCTTCCCAGAGTTTGTAGAGCACTTCGAGGTATTCATCGGCCTGGTCGTAGCGGCGGTCGTGTTCCACCTGTTCGCTCAGGCCCATGGCTTTGGCGGCGCTGTCGAGGTAGCCGGTGACGATGTTCCAGCCGACCCGGCCGCGACTCAGGTGATCGAGCGTCGACATGCGGCGGGCGAACAGATACGGCGGCTCGTACGTCAGGTTGGCGGTGAGGCCGAAGCCGAGGTTTTTCGTCACCGCGGCCATGGCCGAAACCAGCAACAGCGGGTCGTTGACCGGCAGCTGGATCGACTCTTTCAGCGGCACGTCGACGGAGTTTTGGTAGACGTCGTACACGCCGACGATGTCAGCGATGAACAAGCCGTCGAACAACCCGCGTTCCAGCAACTGCGCCAGTTCGGTCCAGTATTCGATGGTTTTATATTGGGTGGAGGTGTCCCGTGGATGCGTCCACAGGCCATGGTTGATGTGCCCGATGCAGTTCATGTTGAAGGCGTTGAGCAGGATCTTCTTTTTGGCGTTGGCCATCAGATGGTCCCTCGCAACGGAGGGTTTTCATCGTTGAGGTAGTAATTGCCGACGGCGTGATACTTCCAGCGCACCGGGTCATGCAGCGTATGCACCCGAGCGTTGCGCCAGTGGCGATCCAGGCCATGTTCGATCAGCGTCGCCTGGCTCCCGGCCAGTTCAAACAGCGTGCTGCCAGCGGCGAGGGAAATTTCGGTGCTGATGGCGCGGGCTTCGGCGACGGCAATCGAGGCGGCGGCGACGGTCTCGGCGTTGGAGTTGGCCTGGGCCTTGTCGAGGAATTCGCCGGAGCGTTCCAACAGTGCTTCAGCCGCGTGCAAACGGATGCTCAGGTGGCCGAAGCTCTTGATGGTCAGCGGGTCGTCAGTGGCTTTTTCATGGGTGGCGTCAATCCACGGCCGGGTTTTTGTGCGCACGAAGTGCAGCGCATCTTCGTAAGCAGCGCGGGCGATGCCGGTGTCGATGGCGGCGTGAAGAATCTGCGCCAACGGGCCGACTGGAGTCGGGCGCTCGAAGGCACTTTGAAACGGGATGACGTCTTCGGCGGCGACGTAGACGTCTTCGAACACCACCGAACCGCTGCCGGTAGTGCGCTGGCCGAAACCGCTCCAGTCGTCGATGACGGTCAGGCCTTTGCTGTTGTGGGGGACGAACGCCAGTTGCTGCACGCCGTTTTCATCCACGACCGAGGTCGGAATGCGTTGCGCGTAGATCGCGCCGGTTGCGTAGAACTTGCGACCGTTGATGCGGTAGCCGTTGCGCTCTCCATGCAAATCGGGGGTCAGGCTGGTGACGCGGTCGTGGGCGGTTTTGGTGCCCAGTTCCGCCAAGGCATTACCGAAGCGCTGGCCGGCGAGCACTTCGGCGTACAGGCGTTTTTTCTGCGCTTCGCTGCCGTTCACGCGCAGCACTTCGAGGGCGTAGAAATGGTTCTGCGGGATCTGTCCGAGTGAGCCGTCAGCCTGGGCAATCAACGCGATCACTTTGGCCAGGGTGACGTTGGAAACGCCAGCGCCGCCGTACTCTTTGGGCACGCTGATGCCCCACAGACCCGAGCGGGAAAACACTTCCAGCTCCGGGTGCGGCAGACGGCGTTCGCGGTCGCGCAGGGCGCTGTCGCGTTTGAAGTCTTCGGCCAGATCGGTCGCGACGATCAGGGCTTGCTCATCGCTGGTTATGACCGCGATGTGGTGAGAAAGAGTCATGTGTTTCTCCAGAGATCTGGTCAAAAGTGTTCTGGTCGTTAGATCCAGGAATGCCGTGCGGGCAGCGTGCCGTTGAGGTAATAAGCGCCAACAGCGTGGTATTTCCAGCGCACCGGGTCGTGCAGCGTGTGCACGCGGGCGTTGCGCCAGTGGCGGTCGAGGTTGAATTCGGCGAGGGTGGCGCGGCTGCCAGCCAGCTCGAAGAGCTTTTCGCTGGCGAGCAGCGAGATTTCGGTGGTCAGCACTTTGGCTTCGGCCACGGCAATCGAGGCGCACGCGGCGGACTCGGCAGTGAGTGGCGCGGCGTTGACCTGGTCGAGTACTTGCCCGGCCTTGCGCAACAGCGCTTCGGCGGCATGCAGCTCGATTTTCAGTTTGCCGATGTCGGCGATTACGTAGAGGTCGTCGCTGGCCCGTTCGACCTTGGCGTCGATCCACGGCCGGGCGCGGGTTTTCACGAACTCGATGGCGTCGTCGATGGCGCCGCGAGCGATGCCGGCGTCGATGGCCGCTTGAATCAGCTGCGACACGGCGCCCTGGATGTTCGGGCTGTCGTTGATCTTCCAGTTGTCCACCACCAGCTCGGCGTCGACTCGCACGTTGTTGAGCAAAATGGTGCCGCTGGCGGTGGTGCGCTGACCGAAGCCCGACCAGTCATCAACGATGCGCAGGCCCGGTGTGCCACGGCGGACGAAGGCCAGCACTTGCTTGCCGTCGTCGTTCAGCGCTTTGACCGCCACCCAATGGGCGAACAGTGCGCCGGTTGAGTAAAACTTCTGGCCGCTGATGACAAAACCGTCGCCGTCAGCGGTGATCCGTGCCTTGAGTTCAAGGGTGTTTTTGGTGCCGCGTTCTGGCCCGGCATTGCCGATGCGCCAGCCTTCGAGCACGCTTTTGAACAGCTGCTTTTTCTGCGCCTCGGTGGCGCTGCCGAGCACCAGATTGAGGATGCCGAACTGGTTCTGCGGGATCTGTCCCAGTGCCGGGTCCGCCGCGGAAATGATCGCGAAGACCTCAGCGAGGGTGACGAACGAAACCTGTGGGCCGCCGTACTCGCGCGGGATGGCAATGCTGCCTAATCCGCTACAGGTGAACTGTTCGATTTCCGACCACGGCAACTTGCGCTGCCGGTCACGTTTGGCTGCTTGCAGGCGGGCGACTTGCGCCAGCTCATGGGCGGCCTTGATGGCTTGTGCGTCGTTGCGCAAGACTTGCGCGGGCAACAACAACGGGGCGATGTCCAGATCACTCTGAACGATTGCATCTGCCAGACTGGACATCAGTGCCGCTCCTTGGCTGCACGCAATGCCCTGGCGATCTGCACTGGGGTGATTGTGTTCCGGACCATACCTACCTCACATCTCATGGAGTCGCCGCGATGGATGCGGCGAACGAAAATCAAGAATGTCCGGTGGTCCGGTGCATATACCCTAAGCGTGTATAAAAAATTAATAAACTAACTTTTAGGAATATGCATAGAAGGGTGTCGTCGGCCGCCGTTCGTAGGGCAACACCTGTCCTTGTGGTCGCTGGCGAAGCCCTGTGGGAGCGAGTTGTGGCGAGGGGATTTATCCCCGTTGGGTGGCGCAGCCGCCCCAAAATCTTGGGCCTGCTTCGCAGTCCAACGGGGATAAATCCCCTCGCCACAACTCGCTCCCACAGGCTTCGCCAGCTGCTATGGGATCTCAGCGCTTGCGCGGTTCGGCGGCTTTCAATTCCTCTTTGATCGGCACTTTCAGATAAGGATTGGCGCAACCGATCTTCAACCTGCGCGGCGGTGCCCAGCCGGAGTTGTTGCCCACTCGATCGAGGATGCAGTAAGTCACTTCCAGCCGAAGGTCTTCGCCGGCTTCGAGGATGATCGCCGGCGGCACCCAGACCTGAATCGGCTCGCCGATATCCCCAGCCTTGAGCTTCGGCAGGTCCATGCGCATGTCGCCCCAGCGCAGAGTGATTTCGTCGTCGACGGCCATGTTCAGGTAAGGCTCGATGGTCAACGGCACGCCGCGCTTGATCTGGTTCGGATTGACCCCCTGACGGCGAATGGTTTCGGGGATGCCTACCAGTGCCAGGTGTTCGTTTTCGTGACCGCACAGCGTCAGCGGCTGGCCGCCCGGGCAATCGAGCTTGATCTGTAACCGGGTGGCGAGCGACAGCGCCGGCCCTTGTCCGACCTGCATGACGCGGTAGTGAATGCAGGAGGCGCCATTGGCGATGAAGCTTTGCGGCACACGCAGGCTGACAACTTCGCCGACGTCATCGGCCGTGAGGACGCGGGAGGCGACGTAGCAGTTGTCCCAGAACAGTTCGATCAGGTCGCCTTCGTCCATGCCGGGGTAGGGCGCCACGTCGATCAGCAGATGGGCCGCCGACGTGACATTGATGCCGGTCTTGTGAGATTGCGCCAGGGTAGGGGCCGCAAGTCCGGATTTATTCGAGATGCTTGTCATGGGTTTCTCCTTGAAGCCTTGCAGCGAAGTCCGTTTCTGAAAGATCAAAAGGCGTGAATTACCGAGCAACAAAGTTGATCACTATTTGCAAGTTTAAATAATGACTTGGAACGATGGCTGACGCCTGCTGGCGACTAGATAAGAGTGCGCTTGAATAGGTGTCAATAGAGCCGGCTAGTTAAGTAGTGTATTCAGTGTTATTCAGAAAAATCCTACGCTTTGAAGTTAATAAGCCGCATCGCTCTGTCGAATTTGGCCGCGTATTTATCGATTTTCATAGGTGGGTGGCGGCGACCCTGTGCTCGAAGATGGCGTTGGATTTGGCGAATTTTAGCCGAGGTAAATCTGTTGCAGGACATATATATGTACCGCACGTGGCTGTAGAGAATAATCCATTGTTCGAATGAACGATGAGAGAGTGTTGGAAGATTTTTGCAGCGGGGATAGTTGTCACTTCCATCCATGGAAGTTAACAAGTAATGAAGCGATATTAGTGGCTGGCGTTATTCAGGAACTTGCTGAGAAACTGCTTCGTGCGCTCTTCTTTCGGGTTGGCAAACAGCGCCTTGGCTTCGCCTTGCTCGACGATCACACCTTTGTCGAAAAACACCACACGGTTGGCCACGTCCCGGGCAAAGCCCATTTCGTGGGTGACGATGACCATGGTGCGCTTCTCTTCGGCCAGGCTGCGGATGGTCGCCAGCACTTCACCGACTAGCTCCGGATCGAGCGCCGAGGTAGGTTCATCGAACAGGATCACTTCCGGTTCCATCGCCAGTGCACGGGCAATCGCCACACGCTGTTGCTGACCACCGGAAAGGCGTCGCGGGTAGGCGTCTTCCTTGCCCGCCAGGCCAACCCTGGCCAAGAGTTTTTTACCCAAGGCAACGGCGTCGGCGTGCGGGATCTTCTTCACGATGATCGGGCCTTCGATGACGTTTTCCAGGGCGGTGCGATGGGGGAACAGGTTGAAGCTCTGGAACACGAAGCCGACGTGCTGACGCAAGCGCCGCACCAGGCTCTGCTGCTGGTTCAACGGGCGGCTGCCATCGATCTCGATGTCGCCGACCTTGATCCGGCCGCTGGTGGGTTCTTCCAGAAAATTCAGGCATCGCAGGAAGGTGGTTTTACCCGAGCCGCTAGGCCCGATAATCGCCACTACCTCGCCTTCCTTCACTTCCAGATCGATGCCGTTAAGCACTACTTGACCCTTGAACTGCTTTGTCAGTTTTTCCACGACAATCATTGGGTCAGGACTCCTGATCGTGCCGATTGACCCGCTCTTCCAACTTGTTCTGCAGGTGCGAGAGCACCGTGGCCAGAATCCAGTAGATCAGCGCGGCGGCAAGGTACATGGTGAACACTTCGAAGGTGCGTGCTGTGATCAGCTGCGCCTGGCGGAACAGCTCCGGCACCTGGATGGTGGCGGCCAGCGCAGTGTCTTTGACCAGCGAAATGAAGCTGTTGCCCAGCGGCGGCAATGCGGTACGCATCGCTTGCGGGATGATGGCCCGGCGCAGGGTCTGCGCACGGGTCATGCCGATGCTGGCGGCAGCTTCCCACTGACCGCGCTCGATGGAGCTGATCGCGGAACGCAGGATTTCACAGGCGTAAGCGGCCATGTTCAGCGAGAAGCCGATCAGGGCCGCGGGCAGCGGATCGAGCTCCATGCCCAATTGCGGCAAGCCGTAATAGATTACGAACAGTTGCACCAGCAACGGCGTGCCGCGAAAGAACGACACGTAGATACGGGCGATCCAGCTCACCAGCTTGAAGCGCGACAGGCGCATCAGTGCCAGGCCGAAGCCCAGCATGAGGCCGAAGAACATCCCGCCCAGGCTCAAGATGACCGTGAAGTAGGCCCCCTTGAGCAGGAAGGGCAGGGAGTCCAGTGCGAGTTGGAAAGCTTCTTCCATTATTGAGTGACGTCAGCGCTGAAGTATTTTTCCGAAAGCTTTTTCAGCGTACCGTCGGCACGCAGCTTGTCGATGGCTTTGTTCACCGCAGCCAGCAACTCAGGCTCGCCTTTGCGCAGGGCAATACCGGCTTCCTGACGGGAGAACGCTTCGCCGGCGGCGACAGTGTCCTTGGCCTTCCTGGCGTATTCCAGTGCAGCGAGGCGGTCGATCAGAATGGCGTCGATGCGGCCGACGCGCAGATCCTGGAACTTGGTCGGATCATCGTCATAGGTCTTGATAATGGCTTTCGGCTGATTGTCCTTGAGCCATTGTTCGTAGTTGGTGCCCAAGCCTACACCGACTTTCTTGCCGTCCAGATCGGCGGCGGTCTTGATGGTGTCTTTGTTCTTGGTCAGAACCAGCGCCTGAATCCCGGAAACAGTGTACGGCTCGGAGAAGTCATACTTCTTCTTGCGCTCTTCGGAGATGGTGACCTGGTTGATCACCGCGTCCAGACGTCTGGATTCCAGCGCCGCGAGGATGCCGTCCCATTTGGTCGGTTGCAGTTTGACCTTCACACCCAGCTCTTTGGCCAGGGCTTCGGAGAACTCGACTTCGAAACCGGCCAGTTTGCCGTCGGCATCGACGAAACTGAACGGTGGGTAAGTGCCTTCCAGACCGACGTTGATCACGCCCGCGTCTTTGATTTTTTGCAGCTGCTCACCAGCAACCGCTTGCCCCAGCAGACCGGCGCTCAGTGCCAGGCCCAGCGAACCGACCAGCAGATTTCGACGTAGTGCGGAAAAATTCATGACAAGCCCCTGTGTTTTCTTATGAAGACGCTTTTTAGGAATGTTGGCAAAATCGGGATTTGGACGACTGCAATATCCTGCCCTAAAGCAGCGTATGCGTCTCGCTGCAAATTCGCCTGCGGCGTGACTATATGATGGCGCCTTTAGATAGGAAAATAATAAATATTCAGTTTGTTATTCTTTATTTGCATATTAGATTCACGCGATCTCGTGTTCGAGATCGTTCCCACGCTCTGCGCTCATCGCTCTCCATTTTTCCGAGTTTCCAAAATACTTGAAAACAGAGTTATGTAGAACGATGAGCGCAGAGCGTGGGAACGATCGCTGATCACTACAGGAATTCTTTGTAGGCAAACAACGCCGGCGCCCCACCGGTGTGCAGGAAGATGATCGGGCCGTCATTGAAGCGCTGACGACCGATGCCGTCGAGCAACCCGGCCATGGCCTTGCCGGTGTACACAGGATCCAGCAACAAACCTTCCTGACCCGCCAGCAGCTTCACCGCCGCGAGCGTCCCGGCATTCGGCTCGCCGTAGCGTGGACCGAAATACTCGTCCCACAGTTCGATCTTGAAACTCGCCGGCAGGCTCACGCCCAGCAACTCGGCCGTGCGCTCGGCCAGGCCCTGGACTTTCGGGCGCTGATCTTCATCGCTACGGGAAACCGTGACACCAATCACTGGCAAATCCGGCAGTACTTCACTCAGTGCCAGCGCCAGACCACTGTGGGTGCCGGCACTGCCCGAGGCCAGAACCACGGCGGCAAATTCCAGGCCGGTGTCCTTGATCTGTTCGGCCAGTTCCAAACCGGCGCGCACATAACCCAAGGCGCCCAGTGCGTTGGAGCCACCAATTGGCACCAGGTACGGTTTCTTGCCGTTGTTGCGTAGACGATCGGCCAAGGCTTGCAGTTGCTCGTCGGCGTTGTCGAGGTTTTCCACCAGCTCGACCTTGGCATCGAACAGGTCGAGCAACAGCCGATTGCCGTTGCCGAGATAGTTGGGGTCGTCGGTGCCCAGCGGGTTTTCCAGCAGCGCTATGCAACCCAGGCCAAGTTTGGCTGCAATGGCGGCGGTCTGACGCACGTGGTTGGACTGAAGCGCGCCAGCGGTGATCAACGTGTCGGCGCCCTGTGCCAAGGCATCGGCCGCCAGGTATTCAAGTTTGCGCAGCTTGTTGCCGCCCATGGCCAGCGGTGTCAGGTCATCGCGTTTGACGTACACATCGCGGCCGAGCCAGGTCGACAGGCGTTCGAGTTTTTCAAGTGCGGTAGGGTGGCCGAGAAGGTCGAGGCGGTTAAAGCGGGCAAGCTGTTGTTTGATCATGGGTCCGTACTGGCCAAGGAAGATGTCAGGACTATAGGCACGCCAATATGCGTGGGCAACCGCCAATCGCTTATATCCGAAAGTGAAGAACACAGCACAATTGGTTCTTAATTCGGCTTCAAGACCTTGCCGTAAAGTAATCGCCGTCAGCGTGGCCAGGCAGTCCGGCCGCCCGCCCGTGAGGAGTTTTTACCGTGAGCGAACGTTCAAGCCATTGGCAATTGCAGACCATCGTCAGCCAACTGCGTACAGCGCGCGACCAGTGGCGCGCACAAAACGGCCGTGCCAGCGGCGAGCAGGGCGGTCGCGAGTTGCCTTCGCGGGCAGCCATGGCGGAGATTCTTGAAGCGCTGTGCGGTGCCCTGTTCCCGATGCGTCTGGGACCGGTGGATTTGCGTGAGGAGAGTGAAGACTTCTACGTCGGCCACACGCTGGACGTCGCCTTGAATGCGTTGCTGGCGCAGGCGCGACTCGAACTGCGTTACGCCGCTCGCCACAGTGCCGAGGCCGACACCGAAGTCGAGGCCAAGACCATTTCGATCATTCAGGACTTCGCCCTCGCATTGCCGGGGCTGCGCAGCTTGCTGGACACCGATGTGCTGGCGGCCTATCACGGCGACCCGGCGGCCCGTAGCGTCGATGAAGTGTTGCTCTGCTATCCGGGCATTCTGGCGGTGATCCACCATCGTCTGGCACACCATTTGTACCGCGCGGGGCTGCCGCTGTTGGCACGGATCAGCGCGGAAATCGCCCACTCGGCCACCGGTATCGACATTCATCCAGGCGCGCAGATCGGTCGCAGCTTCTTCATTGATCACGGGACCGGTGTGGTGATCGGCGAGACGGCGATCATTGGTGAACGCGTGCGGATTTATCAGGCCGTGACGCTGGGCGCCAAGCGCTTCCCGTCGGATGAGGACGGCCAGTTGCAGAAGGGCCATCCACGGCATCCGATTGTTGAGGATGATGTGGTGATCTATGCCGGCGCGACGATTTTGGGGCGGATCACCATCGGCAAGGGATCGACCATTGGCGGCAACGTCTGGCTGACCCGCAGCGTGCCGGCCGGGTGCAACCTGACGCAGGCGAATTTGCAGCATGATGATGGGACGCAGAAGTAAGCCCTGAAATCTCGGCTGATTGACCCGGCCTCTTCGCGGGCAAGCCTCGCTCCTACAGGGTCTGTGTCGAACGACAATTTTGTGAACGACACAAAACCTGTAGGAGCGAGGCTTGCCCGCGAATGGTTTTAAGCCGAACCCAAATACTGGCATTTAGATAATTTCCCTCTGAACGAATCCTCCAAATCCCCCGTCATACCCATCCTTGAGCTAGCGTAGGAAAGTGACCGCCGAGCCCTGCGATTAGTCCTTAGCACCCTATTCATGTTTAACTTGAACGCTCATTCAAGTTAAACCGCCGGTTTGCTGCCCGTTCACAACAGGAGGCTTGCCTTGCCGAGTCCGTTATTGATTGACCTGTTTCACCCTTTCGAGGTGCACCTTTCATGAGTGCATCGTCCCTCCCTCCAAGCGGCCAGGTCCGCATGAATCCGCCGGTGTTTTACTTCTCGGCGACGTTTATTTTGCTGTTCGGCATCGTCGTCATCGCCATGCCTGAACAGGCCGGTGCCTGGCTGCTGGAAGCGCAAAACTGGGCGGCCAACACGGTCGGCTGGTATTACATGCTCGCGATGACCTTGTACCTGGTCTTCGTGGTGGTCACCGCCTTGTCCGGCTACGGCAAGATCAAGCTCGGTGCCGACCACGACGAGCCCGAATTCAGTTACCTGTCCTGGGCCGGCATGCTGTTCGCCGCCGGGATCAGCATCACGCTGTTCTTCTTTTGCGTGTCCGAACCGCTGACCCACTTGGCGCAACCGCCTCAAGGCGAAGCCGGCACGGCAGATGCGGCGCGTCAGGCGATGCAGATTCTGTTTCTGCACTGGGGCCTGCACGGCTGGGGGGTGTTCGCTTTCGTCGGCATGGCCCTGGCCTATTTCGCCTACCGTCACAACCTGCCGCTGGCCTTGCGCTCGGCGCTCTATCCGCTGATTGGCAAGCGCATCAACGGCCCGATCGGTTACGCGGTGGACGGCTTTGGCATCATCGCCACGGTGTTCGGCCTCGGCGCCGACATGGGCTTTGGCGTGTTGCACCTCAACTCGGGTCTGGACTACCTGTTCGGCATCGCTCACACCCAGTGGATTCAGGTCGGGCTGATCACGCTGATGATGGGCGCGGCGATCCTCGTGGCGGTGTCCGGCGTCGACAAGGGCGTGCGCGTGATGTCCGACATCAACATGCTGCTGGCCTGTGCGCTGCTGCTGTTTGTGTTGTTTGCCGGGCCCACGCAGCACTTGCTCAACACCTTGATCCAGAACATCGGCGACTACCTCGGCGCCTTGCCGATGAAGAGTTTCGACCTGTACGCCTACGACAAACCCAGCGACTGGCTGGGCGGCTGGACCGTGTTTTATTGGGCCTGGTGGATTGCATGGTCGCCGTTCGTGGGCCTGTTCATCGCACGGATTTCCCGTGGCCGGACCATCCGCGAATTCGTCTTCGGCGTGCTGTTGATTCCGCTCGGCTTCACCCTGGCGTGGATGTCGATCTTCGGCAACAGCGCCATCGACCAGGTGCTCAACCACGGCATGAGCGCGCTCGGCATGTCGGCCATCGACAACCCGTCGATGACCCTCTACCTGCTGCTGGAAACCTATCCGTGGAGCAAAACGGTCATCGCGGTGACGGTGTTCATCAGCTTCGTGTTCTTCGTCACATCGGCCGACTCCGGCACCGTGGTGCTGTCGACGCTGTCCGCCAAGGGCGGTAATCCGGATGAAGACGGGCCGAAATGGCTGCGAGTGTTCTGGGGTGCGATGACGGCGCTGGTGACCAGTGCGCTGCTGTTCTCCGGCAGCATTGATGCGCTGAAATCAGCGGTGGTGCTGACCTCGTTGCCGTTCTCGCTGATCTTGCTGCTGATGATGTGGGGGCTGCACAAGGCGTTCTATCTGGAGTCGCAGAAGCAGATCGCGCAGCTGCATTCCCTGGCGCCGGTGTCCGGCTCGCGGCGTGGCGGCTGGCGTCAACGCTTGACCCAGGCCGTGCATTTCCCGTCTCGCGATGAGGTTTATCGCTTCCTCGATACGACGGTGCGCCCGGCGATTGAAGAAGTCTCGGCGGTGTTCGTCGAAAAGGGTTTGAACGTGGTCACTCAGCCGGATCCGGCCAACGACAACGTCAGCCTGGAAATCGGTCACGGCGAGGAGCATCCGTTTATCTATCAGGTGCAGATGCGTGGCTACTTCACGCCATCGTTTGCCCGTGGCGGCATGGGTTCCAAGGAACTCAACAACCGTCGTTACTACCGGGCAGAAGTGCATTTGAGCGAGGGCAGTCAGGACTACGATCTGGTGGGTTACACCAAGGAGCAGATCATCAACGACATCCTTGATCAGTACGAACGGCATTTGCAGTTTTTGCATTTAGTGCGTTGATCGAGAACCGGTGGCGCCGGGCCCTTTTCAGGTCTCGGCGCTCAACACCATGAACAGCACCATCGCCGCCACCGGCACGCCGAATACGGCGCTGCCGACTACCAGCTCCGTGCTAAAGGGCTGGCCAGCACTGACCATGCCGACTGCACCGTTGATCAACGTCAGCGCGAACCACAGCATGACAAAGCTGTAGGTCAGGGTCTGGCGGCTGAAACCGATTTTCTCGCCGATAAACAGCATCAGCGCCAGCAGGATCAGGCCGAAGGTGATGATGATGGTGGTGTGCATGGTGTGTTCCGCCCTTCAGGTGTGTGTTGCCTTTGAGTCGGCACTGCGGTGTCAGTGTGAGCTTAGTTAAAACAGCCCGCCATTGACCAGAGCATGGGAACGATCATCTATGAAACGTTTCAGCATTTTCTCGAGTCAGAGGTTTATCGGCGTTTGTCTGGGCGTATGCTGGGCAACTTGCGAAGCAGTCGATACCACATTCAAAACAGACAAGAGAGGATTCGATGACCTACACCGCTGCCGAAAACCGCTATGACTCCATCCCTTACCGCCGCGTGGGGCGAAGCGGGCTGGTGCTGCCGGCACTGTCTCTGGGCCTGTGGCACAACTTTGGCGACAGCACGCCGATCGACACCCAGCGTTCATTGCTGCGCACCGCGTTTGATCTGGGCATCAATCATTTCGACCTGGCCAACAACTACGGCCCTCCGTACGGTAGCGCCGAGATCAATTTCGGTCGTTTGCTGCGCGAAGACTTCAAGCAGCATCGCGACGAGCTGATTATCTCGAGCAAGGCCGGTTGGGACATGTGGGCCGGCCCTTATGGACAGGGCGGCGGTTCGCGCAAATACGTGCTGGCCAGCCTTGATCAAAGCCTGCAACGCCTGGGTCTGGACTACGTGGACATCTTCTACTCCCATCGCTTCGACCCGGACACGCCGCTGGAAGAAACCGCCAGCGCACTGGCCACCGCCGTGCAACAGGGCAAGGCGCTGTACATCGGCATCTCGTCCTACTCGGGGGTTAAAACCCGTGAAATGGCTGCGTTGTTGAAAGAGTGGAAAGTCCCGTTGCTGATTCACCAACCGGCTTACAACCTGCTCAATCGTTGGGTGGAAAAAGACCTGCTCGATACGACGGACGAACTCGGTACGGGTGTGATTGCGTTCACGCCGCTGGCTCAGGGTTTGTTGACTGACAAGTACCTCAACGGTGTGCCGGCGGATGCGCGGGTCAATCGTCCGGGCGGTGGTTCGTTGCAGACATCGCACCTGTCCGAAGCCAACATCGCTCATGTGCGTGCGCTGAATGAGATCGCCAAGCGTCGCGGTCAGAGTCTGGCGCAGCTGGCATTGGCCTGGACGTTGCGCGATCCGCGGGTGACTTCGGCATTGATCGGTGCGAGCCGTCCGGAGCAGATTGTCGAGAACGTCGGGGCGTTGAAGAATTTGAGCTTTAGCGCGGAGGAATTGGCGGAGATTGACCGGTTTGCCCAAGAGGGTGGGGTCAATCTTTGGGAGAAACCTTCGACGGCTGAATAAGCGCTCGGCGCCGGGTCTTCCGGCGCCTGTTCCGGCCTCTTCGCGAGCAAGGCTCGCTCCCACAGTGGATTTGCGTCAGGCACAGACCCTGTGGGAGCGAGCCTGCTCGCGAAGGGGCCCTGTCATTCAGCATAAAATCCGCGGATCACCGAAAGAAAGGCACATCCCCCAGCACCGTCGCCCGTTGCATCACCCGCCGCGCCGGCCGGTAATCATCCACGGCGTAATGCTGTGTCACGCGGTTATCCCAGAACGCCACGTCATCCTTCTGCCAACACCAGCGAATGGTAAATTCCGGTCGCGTCGCATGAGCAAACAACAACTTCAGAATCACTTCGCTTTCGGTCTCCGACAGCTCATTGATCTTCGACGTGAAGCCTTCATTGACGAACAATGAGCGGCGCCCGCTCACGGGGTGTGTGCGGATCACCGGGTGTGACAACGGCGGATTCTTCCTGCGCGCCTCTTCCCACTGGGCCAACGCTTCAGGCGTGTTGCCATAACGTTCCAGCGGAAACGAGCGGGTGAAGTCGTGGGTAGCCGTCAACCCTTCGAGCAAGGTTTTCATCGGCGTGGACAACGCTTCATACGCCGCGATGCCGCTGGCCCACAGTGTGTCGCCACCGAACTCCGGCAGCAGCTTGGCGCTGAGTACTGCGCCCATGGCCGGGGTCGGCAGGAAGGTCACGTCGGTGTGCCAGATGGCGTTGTCGCGCACGTCGGTGACGGCGGTGTCGAGGATCAGCACTTCGGGCTGTTCCGGCACATTCGGGTAGATCGGGTGAATATGCAGGTCGCCGAAATTGGCGGCGAATCGCGCTTGTTGCTGTGGCTCGATTGGCTGCTCGCGGAAGAACAGCACCTGATACTTGAGCAATGCCTGCTCGATGGCGTCGCGATGTTCCAGGTTCAGCGGCTGGCTGATGTCGACGCCGCTGATTTGCGCGCCGAGGGCCGAGCTAAGGGGGACGATTGTCAGGATGCTCATGGTCTTTCTCTTCAATCCGGGGCGCCGACTGTGGGAGCGGGCTTGCTCGCGAAAGCGGTGTATCAGTCACATGGATATCGACTGACAGATTGCATTCGCGAGCAAGTCGAATCGTCTCACCGCCGCTCCCACATTAAAAATGTTTAGTGAGCCTGGCCATGCCACGGCACCAATTTACGTTGCAGGGCGCGCAAGCCCATCTCCATGGCGAAGGCGATCAACGCGATCACCAGAATCCCCAGCACCACCACATCGGTGACCAGGAACTGCGCGGCCGACTGCACCATGAAGCCCAGCCCGCTGGTGGCGGCGATCAATTCGGCGGCGACCAGCGTCGACCAACCCACACCCAAGCCAATGCGCACACCGGTCAAAATGTCCGGCAAGGCGCTGGGCAGAATCACGTGGCGAATCAACTGCGCCCGGGTTGCACCTAACGATTGCGCCGCGCGCAATTTGGCCGGGTCGACCGTGCGCACACCGGTGGCGGTAGCGATGGCAATCGGGGCGAAGATCGCGAGGTAGATCAGCAAAACTTTCGACAGCTCACCGATGCCGCACCAAATCACGATCAGCGGCAGATAAGCCAATGGAGGGATAGGGCGGTAAAACTCGATCAGCGGATCGAGAATGCCGCGAGCGATGCGGTTGTGGCCGATGGCGATGCCGACCGGCACGGCGGTCAGCACCGCGAAACCCAGACCCAAACCGATTCGGCTGAGACTCGCGCCCAAGTGCTGCCACAAGGTCGAATCCATGTAGCCGGTGGTCGCCAGCAGCCAGCCTTTTTGCAGCACGGCGGAGGGTGGTGGCAGGAACAGCGGTTCGATCATCCCCGTGGCGGTGACGGCCCACCAAACGACCACGAGCGCGACCAACGTCAGCACGCTGATCCACCGAGTGCTGAGGCTGCGACGTACCGGAATGACCACCGATTGGCCGTTGGTTTTTACCGTCGCGGCCGGAATTTCATAGCTGCTCATGCGCGCTCCTGCCGCTGGGCGGTGCTGCGTTGGGAGAACACTTTCGCGAGCACGTGTTCGCGGGTTTCGATAAAGCGCGGGTCGGACTTGATCGAGCGTGCCGACTCACCAGCGGCGTAACGCTGACCGAAATCCAGGCTCAGGCGCTCGACGATTTGCCCAGGGTTTGGCGCCAACAGAATCAGGTCAGTGGCGAGGAACACCGCTTCTTCAATGTCATGGGTAATCAGAAATACCGGCTTGGCGGTGCGCTGCCAGACTTGCAGCAGCAGCTCCTGCATTTGTTCACGGGTGAAAGCATCGAGGGCGCCGAAGGGTTCGTCCATCAGCAAAACCCGAGGGTCGGCTGCCAGGGCGCGGGCCAGACCGACACGCTGCTTCTGGCCGCCCGAGAGCTGCCAGATTCGGCGATTTTCAAAACCTGAAAGGTCCACCAGCGCGAGCATTTCCCGAGCACGGATTTCGCGTTTGTCCCGGGACACACCGGCCAGTTCCAGACCGAACCCGACGTTGGCCAACACGTCCTGCCAAGGCAGCAAGGCGTCGTCCTGGAACACCACGCCGCGTTCGGCGCTCGGGCCTTTGACCGGCACGCCGTCAAGGGTGATGCGCCCGGCGCTGGGCTCGACGAAACCGGCAATCAGGTTCAACAGCGAAGTCTTGCCACTGCCGGACGGGCCGAGGGCCACCAGCAACTGCTGGGGCCCAAGGCTCAGGGAAATATCCGTCAGTACCGGTTCCGGACTGCCGGGGTACTGTGCGCTGATGCGCTCCAGCTGTAGCAAAGCCATCGCAGTTAACTCCCGGTCAGTTGGTGATGTACTTGGCGCTGACGTAGGGGGCGTAATCCGGCAGCACGGCCTCGACCTTGCCTTGTTCCTTGAGGAACGCGGCGGTGTCGGTGATGGCCTTGGTGGTCGGCGCGCCGAGGGTGATCACCTGATCAGCCGCCAGCGGGTAGACGTTGCCTTGCAGCAACAACGGAATGTCGCTGGCCTTGGCGCCGGAGAGTTTCACCAGCTTGTCGACGTTGCTTTGGTTGGCGAGCCAGGCTTTCGGGTCTTTGCGGTAATCGGCGTAGGCACCTAGGGTCACTTTGGCGAACGCGGTGACGATTTCCGGGTGCTTCTCGGCGAAGTCTTTACGCACGATCCAGGCATCGAAGGTCGGCGCGCCGAACTTGGCCAGTTCGCCGGAGGTGATCAGCACTTTGCCGTTTTCCTTGGCCACACCGAGCGCTGGATCCCACACGTAAGTGGCGTCGATGTCACCGCGTTTCCACGCAGCGATGATCGCGGGCGGTGCGAGGTTGAGCACGGTGACTTTCGACGGGTCGATGTTCCAGTGTTTCAGCGCGGCCAGCAGGCTGTAGTGGCCGGTGGAAACGAACGGCACGGCGATTTTCTTGCCGATCAGGTCCTGCGGGGTCTTGATCCCGGAACCGTCGCGGGCGACCAGGGCTTCAGCGGCACCGATCTGCGTGGCGATGAGGAAGGTTTCAACCGGGACTTTGCGGGTGATCGCTGCTGTCAGAGGGCTGGAGCCGAGGTAGCCGATCTGCACGTCGCCGGAAGCGATGGCCGCGATGATGTCGGCGCCATTGTCGAATTTGCGCCAGTCGATCTTGGCGTTGGTGGCTTTTTCGTAGGCGCCGTCAGCCTGGGCGACTTTCGCCGGGTCAACGGTGGTCTGGTAGGCGACGGTCACGTCGGCCGCCTGGGCCAGGAAACTCGCCGCAGCCAGAGACGCGGCCGCCAGGAGGCGAAGAGGGAAATTCAGTTTCATTGGGAAGCTCCTTGTCAGGCGACCGAGAGTCGGCGTGAAAGGAGACTAAATGATCTAAGAATCCGAAAATAAATAACTTTTTCGAATGAGCTTATGAGCGGAAAATTCTAAGCAGGGGCTTTTGTGGCGAGGGGGCTTGCCCCCGTTCGGCTGCGAAGCAGTCGTAATTTGATCAACTCGGTTTATCGGAAAAATGCAGGGGACTGCTGCGCAGTCCAGCGGGGGCAAGCCCCCTCGCCACAGGGGACTTGTACTGGCAGGTTAGTTGCTGATCGCCAGAATGCTCGCCTGGTACGACCCGACAAACACATCGAAATCGCCGACTTCGTTCTGCTCCAGCTCCACTTGCTCAGCCAGCGAGGAACGCGCGCGTGCTTCAAACTTCGCCTGATCTTCGCCGCTCAACGGCTCACTGCGGAAAAACTCCGCATGCGCCTGGCTCTGACGCAGGGAGAACTGGGCAAAGCTCTCCTTGTGCGCGGCCATCGCTGCCAGCACTTGGGCCGACGGCGTCAGGGACGGGTCCTTGACCTTGGCCAGCTGCGCATCCAATGCCTTGCTGTGGGCATCGCCGCCGTGGCTTTGATCAAGCAGCGCCGCGAGGGGAGCTATTTTTTCCAGCAACTCGGCGGCCCATTCCTTCAGGTCGACCGGTTGACCGTCGCGCTGCAATTGCAGGCCCGGACGACGACCTTCCTTGACCACACTGAGGAAGTTTGAGGTCGCATTGCTGCACGAGGTATTGGTCAGCAGCGGGCTGTCGTTCAGCGCGCAATACAGGATGAACGCGTCGAGGAAGCGCGACTCCGGCAGGTCGATGCCCATCGGCAGGAACGGGTTGATGTCTAGGCAACGCACTTCGACGTACTGAATGCCGCGGGCCACCAGCGCCTGGATCGGCCGCTCACCGGTGTAAGTCACGCGTTTTGGACGGATGTTGGAGTAGTACTCGTTTTCGATCTGCAGGATGTTGGTGTTGAGCTGAACCCACTCACCGTCCTGGTGCGTACCGACTTCGACGTACGCCGGATACGGCGTGGCAACCGCTTTGCGCAGGCTGTCGGTGTAGCTGGTCAGATCGTTGTAGCACGGCGTCAGACCGGCCTGGGCGTTACTCTGGTAACCCAGATCGCTCATGCGCAGGCTGGTGGCGTACGGCAGGTACAACGTGTCCGGGTCCAGCTGTTCCAACTGATGCGAGCGACCGCGCAAGAACCCGGCGTCCAGCGCTGGCGAAGCACCGAACAGGTACATCAACAGCCAGCTGTAGCGACGGAAGTTACGGATCAGGGCGATGTAGGCCGACGACTGATAGTCGCGGTCGGTGCCGACAAAGCCTTCAGCCTCTTTAAGCAGCGGCCAGAGCTTTTCCGGCAGGGAAAAGTTGTAGTGGATCCCGGCGATGCACTGCATGGTCTTGCCGTAACGCAGGGCCAGGCCCTTGCGATAGACGTACTTGAGCTGACCGATGTTGGACGTGCCGTAATAGGCAATCGGGATGTCTTCCTCGGCCGGCAACGGGCACGGCATCGATGGACTCCACAGGTACTCATTGCCGAGCTTGCTGTAGGCAAAACGGTGAATGCTGTCCAGGCTCGCCAGGGTGTCTGCCGGATCGGGCAGGGCGGGCGTGATGAACTCCAGCAGCGACTCGGAATAGTCGGTGGTGATTTGTTCGTTGGTCAGCGCGGAACCCAATTCTTCGGGGTGCGGCGTTTGCGCCAGGCGCCCTTCGCCTGTCACGCGCAGGCATTCACGTTCGATGCCGTGAAGGCACTGTTCGAGCAGAGAGAGGTTAGCGCGCTCGCCGAGCAGAGCCAGGCGGCGGTTGAGAAGTTCGCTCAAGTTGGATTCCTTCACGCGTCAGTCGCCCCAATATGGGGGTGGGCAAGACGGTCTACAAGGGTGAAGTTAAAACTGGCGTTTTCGCCTGGTTTTGGATCGCACACGGCGGCTGGCAGCCAGCCAATGATTGATCGCCGCAATCCCCTGTGGGAGCGGGCTTGCTCGCGAAAGCGGTGGGTCAGGCAACATTAAAGTCATCTGACCCACCGCATTCGCGAGCAAGCCCGCTCCCACAGGGAACTCCGGCGCTGCGGTTACAGCGCCGAAATTAACTCAAATTGATGACCACTAGCTACAGGACAGCGAACGTGCCTTGTGCTTTTGCGACCAGTTTGTCGCCTTGCATCACGTCAGCTTCGACCACCAGCGTGCGGCGCCCCGGGTGAATCACCCGCGCCGTGCACATCACTTCACCGTCAGAAACGGCGCGAATGTAATTGATCTTGCATTCGATGGTCGCGCTCTGCTGGTCAAAGCCGTGGGTGCTGGAACACGCCAGCCCCATGGCAATGTCCACCAGACTGAACAAGGCCCCGCCGTGCAGCTTGCCGCCGCGATTACGCAGTTCTGGCTCAAGCGCCAGGGCGACTTGCGCCACCCCGGATTCCAGGCTGTGCAAGCGACACCCCAGCAGCTTGAAAAACGCGCTTTCGGTCAGCCCGGCAGGGAAGTCCATCAGCGTTTCTTCAACTGCTTGGCGTTGGCGAACAGCGAAGCCATGGCGTTGTTGGCCGGGGCCGCCGCCGTGGTTTCTTTACGCGGTGCGGTGTTCTGGGACTGGCGCGGAGCCGAACCCGGACGTGCACCACGGGCACCGTCGATTTTCTCGCCCGGGGTGTCGCTCATGCGCATCGACAGGCCAACGCGTTTGCGCGGAATGTCGATTTCCATGACTTTCACTTTCACCACGTCACCAGCCTTCACCGCTTCGCGCGGATCCTTGATGAACTTCTCCGAAAGCGCAGAGATGTGCACCAAACCGTCCTGATGCACTCCGATATCAACAAACGCGCCGAAGTTGGTCACGTTGGTGACGACGCCTTCGAGGATCATCCCCAGTTGCAGGTCCTTGAGCTCTTCGACGCCTTCCTGGAACTCGGCGGTCTTGAACTCCGGACGCGGGTCGCGGCCAGGTTTTTCCAGCTCTTGCAGGATGTCGGTGACCGTTGGCAGACCGAACGTTTCGTCGGTGTACTTCTTCGGGTCGAGACGCTTGAGGAAGCTCGCATCGCCGATCAGCGAGCGAATGTCGCGGTCGGTTTCAGCGGCGATGCGCTGTACCAGCGGATAGGCTTCCGGGTGAACCGCCGACGAATCCAGCGGGTTGTCGCCGTTCATGACGCGCAGGAAACCGGCCGCCTGTTCGAAGGTTTTTTCGCCCAGACGCGCGACTTTCTTCAGTGCCGCGCGGGTTTTGAACGCGCCGTGCTCGTCACGGTGGCTGACGATGTTCTGCGCCAGGGTCGCGTTGAGGCCGGAGATGCGGGCCAGCAGCGCCACGGAAGCGGTGTTGACGTCGACGCCCACGGCGTTCACGCAGTCTTCGACCACAGCGTCCAGGCCGCGCGCCAGTTTCAGCTGTGACACGTCGTGCTGGTACTGGCCGACACCGATGGATTTCGGATCGATCTTCACCAGCTCGGCCAATGGATCCTGCAGGCGGCGGGCAATCGACACCGCGCCACGGATCGACACGTCGAGGTCCGGGAATTCCTTGGAAGCCAGTTCCGATGCCGAGTAAACCGATGCACCAGCCTCGGAAACCATGACCTTGGTCATCTTCATCGCTGGGTATTTTTTGATCAGCTCAGCGGCGAGCTTGTCGGTTTCACGGCTGGCGGTGCCGTTGCCGATGGCGATCAGGTCCACCGCATGCTTGGCGCACAGGGCGGCGAGCACGGCGAGGGTCTGATCCCACTTGTTGTGCGGTACGTGCGGGTAAACCGTGGCGTGATCCAGCAGCTTGCCGGTGGAATCGACCACGGCGACCTTGCAACCGGTGCGCAGGCCCGGGTCGAGACCCAGCGTGGCGCGCGGGCCGGCCGGGGCCGACAGCAGCAGGTCGTGCAGGTTGTGGGCGAACACGTTGATCGCTTCGGTTTCCGCGCCATCGCGCAGTTCGCCCAGCAGGTCGGTTTCCAGGTGGGTGTAGAGCTTGACCTTCCAGGTCCAGCGCACCACTTCGCCCAGCCATTTGTCGGCAGCGCGATTCTGGTTCTGGATACCGAATTGCTGGCCGATCATGCCTTCGCACGGGTGCATGGTGCCTGGCAGCTCGTCGCCGACATTCAGCGCGGAACTCAGAATGCCTTCGTTGCGTCCGCGGAAAATGGCGAGCGCACGGTGCGACGGCATGCTTTTCAGCGGTTCGTCGTGTTCGAAGTAGTCGCGGAATTTGGCGCCTTCCTCTTCCTTACCGGCGATGACGCGGGCACTGAGGGTCGCTTCCTGCTTGAGGTAGCTGCGCAGTTTGTCCAGCAAACCGGCGTCTTCGGCGAAGCGTTCCATCAGGATGTATTTGGCGCCTTCGAGGGCGGCCTTCACATCTGCCACGCCTTTTTCAGCGTTTATGAAGCGTGCGGCTTCAGCGTCCGGCGTCAGGCTCGGGTCGTTGAACAGGCCGTCGGCCAGCTCGCCGAGGCCGGCTTCCAGGGCGATCTGGCCCTTGGTGCGACGCTTCTGCTTGTACGGCAGGTACAAGTCTTCGAGGCGGGTCTTGGTGTCGGCGAGTTTGATGTCGCGTTCGAGTTGCGGGGTCAGCTTGCCTTGCTCTTCGATGCTGGCAAGGATGCTGATGCGCCGTTCGTCGAGTTCTCGCAGGTAGCGCAGACGTTCTTCCAGATGACGCAACTGAATGTCATCGAGGCTGCCGGTCACTTCTTTCCGGTAGCGGGCGATGAAGGGAACGGTAGAGCCTTCATCGAGTAGCGCGACGGCCGCTTCGACCTGTTGTGGGCGTACACCGAGTTCCTCGGCGATGCGGCTGTTGATGCTGTCCATAAAACCACCTGACAAATTGTGAAAGCAGGCTCGCAGGCGCAGAGATAAAGGCTCGGCGAGTCTGGTTGAGCGGCCTGGCGTGCGCCGCTACCTGGATCAACAGGTATCCCGTTGACCCGTGAAATCGAACAATGACTGCCGGCACCATGAAAATAAAAAGCGGCCACCTGCAGCCATGATCAGACGTTGCCTGACACAAAAGGCCGCGCATTATAACCAGCGTTCTATCATTCAGGGGCATCACTGGCGGTAGCGCGAAGGCCGGATTTCTGGCGGTGAAGGAAAAATCTGCTAACAATGCACACGGTGCGTATAACGGCAGCTACGCCATAATGCGCGCCGAGATCAAAGGAGCATCTAATGAGCAGCACTGCAAACAATGCTGAAGGCGAAAAAATTCTTATTGTTGACGACGATCCGGGGCTGAGCAGCCTGCTGGAACGTTTTTTCGTCAGCAAGGGCTACCGTGCCCGCGCCGTGCCGAACACCGAACAAATGGATCGCCTGCTGGCCCGTGAAGTGTTCAACCTGGTCGTTCTCGACCTGATGCTGCCCGGCGAAGACGGTCTGACCGCCTGCCGCCGCCTGCGCACGGCGAACAATCAGATCCCGATCATCATGCTGACCGCCAAGGGCGATGAACTGAGTCGCATCAAGGGCCTGGAACTGGGCGCCGACGATTACCTGGCCAAGCCCTTCAACCCGGATGAGCTGATGGCCCGTGTCAAAGCGGTCCTGCGCCGTCAGTCGACGCCGGTGCCGGGCGCACCGGGCAGCGAAGACGAAAGCGTGACCTTCGGTGACTACGAGCTGTCCCTGGCCACCCGCGAACTCAAGCGCGGTGACGAAGTGCACATGCTCACCACCGGTGAGTTCGCGGTGCTCAAGGCCTTGGTCATGAACGCGCGTCAGCCGCTGACTCGCGACAAACTGATGAACCTGGCCCGTGGCCGAGAATGGGATGCCCTGGAGCGTTCCATCGACGTGCAGATCTCCCGTCTGCGCCGGATGATCGAACCCGATCCATCCAAACCGCGTTACATCCAGACGGTCTGGGGCGTGGGTTACGTGTTTGTTCCGGATGGCGCCGCCACCAAGTGATCGGCGATTTGTAGGAGCGGGTCTTGCGCACGATTGTTCGCAGACTCGCGATCCGCAATATGCGAGCATCGCTCGCTCCTGCAAGTGTGTAGCGGTTATTCATGAAAACCCCCGTTTGGTTCCCCCAGAGTTTCTTCTCCCGCACCCTGTGGCTGGTGCTGATCGTCGTCCTGTTCTCCAAGGCACTGACCCTGGTTTATCTGTTGATGAACGAAGACGTGCTGGTGGACCGCCAATACAGCCACGGCGTCGCCCTGACGCTGCGTGCCTATTGGGCTGCCGATGAAAAAAACCGTGAAAAAATTGCTGATGCCGCGACCCTGATCCGGGTAGTGGGCGCGGGTGTGCCGGAAGGTGAGCAACACTGGCCTTACAGCGAGATTTATCAGCGGCAGATGCAGGCCGAACTGGGTGCCGACACTGAAGTTCGATTGCGCATGCACTCGCCGCCGGCCCTGTGGGTTCGGGCGCCTAGCCTGGGCGATGGCTGGCTGAAAGTGCCGCTCTATCCGCATCCGTTGCGCGGCCAGAAAATCTGGAACGTGCTCGGCTGGTTCCTCGCTATCGGCCTGCTGTCCACCGCATCGGCGTGGATCTTCGTCAGCCAGCTCAATCAACCGTTGAAACGTCTGGTCTATGCCGCAAGGCAACTCGGCCAGGGGCGTAGCATACGTCTGCCGATCAGCGACACACCGAGCGAGATGACCGAGGTGTACCGGGCTTTCAACCAGATGGCGGAAGACGTTGAGCAGGCGGGTCGCGAGCGCGAGCTGATGCTGGCCGGGGTGTCACACGACCTGCGTACGCCTTTGACCCGTCTGCGGTTGTCCCTGGAGTTGATGGGCGACCACAACGACCTGACCGACGCGATGGTGCGCGACATCGAAGACATGGACGCAATCCTCGACCAGTTCCTGGCGTTTATTCGCGATGGTCGTGACGAGTCTGTCGAGGAAGTGGACCTGAGCGACCTGGTGCGTGAAGTCGCTGCGCCGTACAACCAGAACGAAGAAAAAGTGCGGCTGCGCCTGGAACCGATCCAGCCGTTTCCCCTGCGTCGGGTGTCGATGAAGCGGCTGCTGAACAATTTGATCGGTAACGCTTTGCATCACGCTGGCAGCGGGGTTGAGGTGGCGGCTTATGTGTCTGGCGATACCAGCGCGCCGTATGTGGTGCTGAGCGTCATGGACCGTGGGGCGGGGATTGATCCTTCTGAATTGGAAGCGATCTTCAACCCTTTCACTCGGGGTGATCGTGCTCGGGGCGGGAAGGGGACAGGGTTGGGCCTGGCGATCGTGAAGCGGATTGCTTCGATGCATGGCGGGAATGTTGAGTTGCGCAATCGGTCGGGTGGCGGGCTTGAGGCTCGGGTGCGGTTGCCGCTTGGGTTGATGCTTCCTCGGGATGCGGTTTAAGAGCTGGCATTTTTGGTGGAGCTGATGGCCCCTTCGCGAGCAAGCCCGCTCCCACATTTGATCTGCTGTGAACACAAAATCTGTGTCCGACACGACCCAGTGTGGGAGCGGCGCTGCGACGATTCGACTTGCTCGCGAAGGCGCCCTCCCTGCCGCCACATGATTCCGGAGTTAACCCTTGCCTTTGGTCCGAGTCATATTCGGCCCGCCATTCTTCTCAAGATGATCAATGATGATCCCCGCCACGTTCTTTCCGGTGGTGGTCTCAATCCCTTCCAGCCCTGGCGACGAGTTCACTTCCATCACCAGCGGCCCGTGATTGGAACGCAGGATATCCACACCCGCCACCGCCAACCCCATGACCTTCGCTGCACGCAACGCGGTCATGCGTTCTTCCGGGGTGATCTTGATCAGGCTAGCGCTGCCACCCCGATGCAGGTTGGAGCGGAACTCACCAGGCTTGGCCTGGCGCTTCATCGCCGCGATCACTTTGTCACCGACCACGAAGCAGCGAATGTCCGCGCCACCGGCTTCCTTGATGTATTCCTGAACCATGATGTTCTGCTTCAGGCCCATGAAGGCTTCAATCACCGACTCTGCCGCCGTCGCCGTTTCACACAACACCACACCGATGCCTTGCGTACCTTCCAGCACCTTGATCACCAGCGGTGCGCCGTTGACCATGTCGATCAAGTCGGGAATGTCATCCGGGGAGTGCGCAAACCCGGTCACCGGCAAACCGATCCCCCGGCGCGACAACAGTTGCAGCGACCGCAACTTGTCCCGCGAACGGGCGATGGCCACCGATTCGTTGAGCGGGAAAACCCCCATCATTTCGAACTGGCGCAACACCGCGCAGCCATAAAATGTCACAGACGCACCGATCCGCGGGATCACCGCGTCGAAACCCTCCAGCGGCTTGCCGCGGTAGTGGATCTGCGGCTTGTGGCTGGCAATGTTCATATAGGCGCGCAGGGTGTCGATCACCACCATTTCATGGCCACGCTCGGTACCGGCTTCGACCAGACGACGAGTGGAATACAGACGCGGGTTCCGCGACAGCACAGCGATCTTCATGCAACACCTGTGGAAGAGGTAGATACCGGGAACACCGGCTTGTCTTGTACATATTTGATGCCCGGATTGACCACCAGTTGGCCGTCGATCAGGGCTTTGGAACCGAGGAGCAGGCGATAACGCATGGACTTGCGGCAGGCGAGGGTGAATTCGACCCGCCATACCCGATCACCCAGGGCCAGTGTAGTGCTGACCACGTAACGCATCTGCGCGTGACCGTTGGAGCTTTTAATGGTTTTGCGCGTCACCAGTGGCGCCTCACAGCGTCGATGACGCAACTGCACCACCGTGCCCAGGTGCGCGGTGAAGCGCACCCAGCTTTCACCGTCGCGCTCGAACGGCTCGATGTCGGTGGCATGCAGGCTTGAGGTACTGGCACCGGTATCGATTTTTGCGCGCAGGCCCGCGACTCCCAAATCCGGGAGCGCCACCCACTCGCGCAGACCGATAACGGTCAAATGGTCAAATGTCTTCAATAGGAAAAAACCGGCGATTAACGCGTCCAGGCCTCAGGCGTTACCTGGGCCAGCGCTTTGAATGCAGGCTTGGCGAACCAGTAACCCTGCATCAGAAATATTCCACAGTCCGCCAGGAAATCCCGTTCTCCGGCGCTTTCGATGCCTTCGGCGATGACTGTAACGTTCAACTCCGCACAGATTGTGACAATCCCTCGAACGATAGCCTGACGAACACGATCGCGGTCGACATCGCGGATCAGTGCCATGTCGAGTTTGATCAGGTCCGGTTGGAAATCAGCCAGCAGATTGAGCCCCGAGTAGCCCGCGCCGAAATCGTCGATAGCGGTCTTGAAGCCGAATTCGCGGTATTCACGCAGAATATTAGTCAAATGGCGATAGTTATCTACGTGCTGGCTTTCCAGTGTTTCGAAAATCAGACGGTTGATCGGGAAATTGTGTTTTTTCGCGGCCTCCAGGGTGCTGCGAATGCATAGCTCCGGGCGGTACACGGCGTTGGGCATGAAGTTGATCGACAAGTGTGTCTGCATGTTTAGATTGGCCGCACCCTCAATCGCTCGCATCCGGCAGAGCTGGTCGAAACGGTAGCGGTTCTTCTCGTTGACCTGGTCGAGCACCGACAGCGCACCTTCCCCGGCAATGCCGCGTACCAACGCTTCATGAGCAAAAATCGACCGGTCACGCAGATCGACGATCGGTTGGTAGGCAAAAGAAAAATCGAAGCCCAGCGGCTCGCTTTGCTGACAGCCTTGGCAACCGCCCTGCGGCGAGGTCAATGAAGACGGGAATATAGTCACTCGATCACTCCATGCCGGTGAGCCGGCCAAGATCACAGTCTATCCGGAGGGCCGAGTTCTTGCGCCCGACAGAAACGGTAGTACAGTTCCGACTATTGGTTGAAAGAGGAATTCATATGGCACAAAAACAGGAAGAGGACGACAAGGTCCGTCTCGATAAGTGGTTGTGGGCTGCGCGTTTTTATAAAACACGTGCCTTGGCCAAGGCGGCGATTGAAAGCGGCAAGGTGCATTGCCGGGGTGAACGCTGCAAACCGGGCAAGGAGCCGAGGGTCGGCGACGAATTTCAGATTCGTACAGGGTTCGAGGAGCGCACGGTGGTGGTTCAGGCGCTATCGATTGTGCGCCGCGGCGCGCCAGAGGCTCAGGCCTTGTATGCGGAAACCGATGCCAGCGTCGCCAAGCGCGAAGCGGCCGCGGCCATGCGCAAGGCGGGTGCGTTGGGCGTGAGCACCGATGGCAAACCGAGCAAGAAACAGCGGCGGGATTTGTTCAAGTTTCGTGGCAGTAGCAACGACGAATGAGGATGTTGCTTCTGTGTCGTCTGGGCTGACGCTATCGCGAGCAGGCTCGCTCCCACAGGTATTGCGCAGTCCTTTGTGGGAGTGAGCCTGCTCGCGATCGAGTGCGCAGCACTCGCCGGCAGCACCACAGAATCAACCGCTACTCACCACACTCATCCGCACCCCCGCCCTACACATCGAACGGGCGCTGACTTGCAATCACCCAGATGTGTAGCCATATCGGGTAACTAGCCCGCGGCGCATTCAGCAGCTGAAATAGCCACTCGTCGAAAATCGCACACAGCATCTGACCTGTAGGCCATAACCAAAAGGCCAGCAGCGTCAGAGGCACAAAATTGCTAGAACCAACCGGCGCAAGTTCCACCTTGCTTGGAACTAACCCGGATTGTTCATAAAATGCCTCCCATGGCTGAACATCGCGCACCCAGTGGGGTGCTGCAAAGGCGCAATTTTCACGTTTTGTAACCTTTTGTCATTACTTCAGAACCCAGACCTATGACCGATCTACCGGATACCGACTACACCCAACGCTTCATCTTCGATGACAGCGACACCCGCGGCGAGCTGGTTTCGTTGGAACGGAGTTACGCCGAAGTCCTCGCCAAACACCCGTATCCGGAGCCGGTCGCGCAATTGCTCGGTGAGCTGATGGCAGCCGCGTCGTTGTTGGTCGGCACCCTGAAGTTCGACGGCTTGCTGATTCTTCAGGCCCGTTCCGAGGGCCCGATTCCGCTGCTGATGATCGAATGCTCCAGTGAGCGCGAAATCCGTGGTCTGGCCCGTTATGAAGCCGACCGGATTGCCCCCGACGCGACGCTTGCCGACCTGATGCCCAACGGCGTGCTGGCGTTGACCATCGACCCGACACAAGGCCAGCGTTACCAAGGTATTGTCGATCTGGATGGCGAAACCCTATCGGAGTGCTTCACTAATTACTTCGTCATGTCGCAACAAGTCGGCACCCGTTTCTGGCTGTACGCCGATGGCCGTCGCGCCCGTGGCCTGTTGCTGCAGCAACTGCCTGCCGATCGTTTGAAAGACGAGGAAGAGCGCGCCGCCAGCTGGCAGCACATCACCGCGCTGGGTGGGACGCTGACCGCCGACGAATTGCTGAGCCTGGACAACGAAACCGTGCTCCATCGCCTCTACCACGAGGAGCAGGTGCGTCTGTTCGACGTGCAGAAACTGCGTTTCCGTTGCAGTTGCTCGCGAGAACGTTCGGGTAATGCTCTGGTCAGTCTGGGTATGGAAGACGCGCAAGCGCTGGTCATCGAGCACGGCGGCAACATCGAGATCGATTGTCAATTCTGTAACCAGCGTTACCTGTTTGATGCGGCCGATATCAGCCAATTGTTCGCTGGCGCGGGGGTCGATACGCCGTCAGATACCCGGCACTAAACCGGTTCAGCGCAGGTAAATTCACTGCTCAGCGCCGGAATAACGCCGTTCTGACGGGAGGGCCCTACTATTTTTGGGCTTTTCTGGCATAATCCGGCCCACTTTTTTCGCGGTAGTAGTGCACGACTTTCTACTACAAAACGTTTGGAGCACTCGGCCACTGGCCGACGGGGAACCTCATGACGCAAGCCAATAACGCCGTGTACACCGATCTGAGTGTTGATGATCTGGTTAAAGAAGCCCTGAATCGCGGTGAAGGCGAGCTTGCCGACACTGGCGCGCTGGTTGTTCGCACCGGTCACCGTACCGGCCGCTCGCCAGTCGATCGTTTTATCGTTGAAGAGCCGTCCACTCAGGCCGCCATTGCCTGGGGCCCGATCAACCGCAAGTTCCCGGCCGACAAGTTCGATGCCCTGTGGGACCGCGTCGAGGCCTTCAACAACGCGCAAGAGCATTTCGTTTCCCACGTCCATGTAGGTGCGTCTGCCGATCACTACCTGGCCGTGAAAATGACCACGCAGACTGCCTGGCAGAACCTGTTCGGTCGTTGCCTGTTCATCAACCCGGCCCAGTACAACCCGGCTGGCCGTGAAGAGTGGCAGGTGCTCAACGTCGCCAACTTCGAATGCGTTCCAGAGCGTGACGGCACCAACTCCGATGGTTGTGTGATCCTCAACTTCGCTCAGAAGAAAGTGCTGATCGCCGGCATGCGCTACGCCGGTGAAATGAAAAAAGCCATGTTCTCGGTGCAAAACTTCCTGCTGCCGGCCGCCGACGTGCTGCCAATGCACTGCGCAGCCAACATCGGTGAAGAGGGCGACGTGACCCTGTTCTTCGGTCTGTCCGGCACCGGTAAAACCACCCTGTCCGCCGACGAAAGCCGTTACCTGATCGGTGACGACGAACACGGTTGGGGCGAAGGCGTTGTCTTCAACATCGAAGGCGGTTGCTATGCCAAGTGCATCGACCTGTCCGAGAAGAACGAGCCAGTCATCTGGAAAGCCATCAAGCACGGCGCAGTCCTGGAAAACGTCGTTATCGATGACGCCAAGCACGCCGATTACACTGATGTCAGCCTGACCCAGAACAGCCGCGCCGCGTACCCGCTGGAGCACGTTGCCAAGCGTTCCGAGAAAAACCTCGGTGGCGAGCCAAACGCTGTGATCTTCCTGACCTGCGACCTGACCGGCGTACTGCCGCCCGTGTCGATCCTCAGCGAAGAACAAGCGGCCTACCACTTCCTGTCCGGCTACACCGCACTGGTGGGCTCGACCGAAATGGGTTCCGGCAGCGGCATCAAATCGACCTTCTCCACCTGCTTCGGCGCACCGTTCTTCCCGCGTCCGGCTGGCGTATACGCTGAGCTGCTGATCAAGCGCATCCGCGGCTTCGGCTCCAAGGTCTACCTGGTCAACACCGGCTGGACCGGCGGCGGCTACGGCGTTGGTAAGCGTTTCAACATTCCGACCACTCGTGGCGTGATCGCAGCGATCCAGAGCGGCGCGTTGATCGGTGCTGAAACCGAGCACCTCGACACCATCAACCTGGACGTGCCGTTGGTTGTGCCGGGCGTTGAGACTGGCCTGTTGAACCCGCGCAACACCTGGGCTGACAAGGCTGCTTATGATGAAGCTGCCAAGGCATTGGCCGGGTTGTTTGTTGAGAACTTCAAGAAGTTTGAAGTGAGCGACGCGATCAAGGCTGCTGGGCCTAAGTTGTAAGGCTTGGATTTAGTGAATGAAAAAGCCGCCCTTTGAGGGCGGCTTTTTTGTGGGCGTTCGGGTCAGGTTTTCAGGTGTAAAACGAACGCGCCGACCAAGACCAAAACCACGCCAAGCCCCTGTGTTTTCGCCAGCCTCTCCTTGAAGAACACGTATCCCAGAATCGCCGCAATTCCTCCGGACAGCGTGCTGATCACGGTCACCACGGAAACCGATCCCGCCACCGCGCCCCAGGCAAATGAAGAGAACCCACCGAGGTTCATCAGACTGGCACCTGTTAACGTCATGCAGTTTTTCAACGGCGGAATTTTCAAGCCATCCTTGATCTTCAACACCATGACAACCAGCACGATCAGCCCGATCAGATAGGCCAGCCAAAGCATCGTCACCGGACCCAGCACCGGCAGAACGAAGCGGCCTTGCAGCCAAAAACTGGTGCCATAAAAAACAGCCGCCAACAGCGCATAGGCAATCGAACTGCTGGCCTGAGTGGTGTGTGGAAGTTTCGAGTCAGAGTGGATGCTGGAAAGGACAACTCCGACCACGCACAGCGCGATGCACAGCAACTGGACCAGGCTGATCTGTTCACCGCCCGCCCAGGACAGCAACGTGGTGACCACACCGTAAGACGTTACCAGCGGCGCCACAATAGAGGCCTTGCCGAGGGCGAACGCCTTGGACAAGGCCAGGGCACCGGACACGGTCAACACAGCGGCGACAATGCCGATCAGCCAGACATCGAGCGATGCCGACATCGATTTGAGAATGAAGGCAGGAAAAGCGATCAGCAACAGGCTCATGATGCTGAAGCCCAGCGCCTGACCGAAATACACCGCGCGCTTGACGCCGACCGCGCGGGCGTTCAAACCCACCAGAAAATCCGTGCCGCCCCAAAGCAAGGCAGCGAGCAAACCCATCAATACGTCCACGCTATGTCCTTTTAGGTGTGTTTGGGGAGCGCATCGTAACCTTGGGTTGGAAGTGGCGATAGCTGGTGAAATCGAGGAGAGCGGTTTCCCAGTATTAAATCCTCGCACGCGCCCCAATCTACATGCCTCGTTATGTGTTGGATTCAGGCTTCTTTTTTTCCGTAGATAAAGCGGAGAAAGCGTGGGCATTCAGTGGGAAGTCGTCCGGGTCAAACCCGCTGTAATCTGACCCACGAACAACACCACCTGTCTGAGAGCCGAATGGTTTGCTTACCTTGGCGGTAGTGGTGCTTTGTTCGTGTCTGGTTTTTTTGATCTTTGGACTTGGGGCTCGACTTAACTGAGCGTCCTGTAATCGACGTCCCATCTCATCGGATTCGCCAAGCTTGTTCAAGTCTTGCTCCAGACTCAATACCTGCATCACTGACAGATACGCCCCCATTGTCACCCCAGCAGCACCCGACTCCAGTGAGCGTAAAGTCATGACAGACATACCCGCTCGCTCTGCCACCATTTTGGCGGTCAGCCTTCGACGTAAACGAGCCAGTTTCAGGCGTCCGCCGAACTCGGTAAGCAGTCGTTTAGTACGAGGAAGCAGTGGCGCTGTTTTTCTAGCCATGCAGCTAATATTCCTTCACTTCTGAGGTGATAGCGCCAGAATAATTGCAGTTATGGGCTTTTTCAGTCGCCGCTTCTGCTGTTTTTGCTTTCCATTTCCTGTGTATCCCAGCGTTGCGTCTTGACCGCTTGATAAAGCATGCCGATGGTCAGCGGGACTTTGTCACCGCGACCCTTTGCTCTTCGCTTGAGATGCACATCAAACCCTTCCGGCTGAAAGTAGCGATAGGCGTCGTAGTCCACGAAGTCGATCCCGAACTGTTCTTCCAGCGCTTCCATCAGGTGTCGCGCATCGGCACCGTTGCAGCCTAGGTCGAAGTTGATCGAGGTGGTGAGGTTAATGGTTTTGCGTTCGGGCAGGCCGAGCTCTTCGTGTAGCAACTGCATGAGCAGGTGCATGGTGTGATCGTCGGGGAAGTTGGGGGCGAGGTTCATGGTGGAGGTGTCCGGTTGGGCTTACGCGGATCTTATTGGGCGTCTGGCTTGGGGGGAAGGGAGGATCTGTTGATCGCTTCCACACAGACATCCGATCGATCCACGGTTTTTTTGACTTGCAACGCATCAACATGGAATTCGCGGGAAGGCTCACGCTCACCGCATATGATTTCGTTCATCTGTTGCACGCTTTCCATTAGCTCATCGAAAAATTTGCTCATGGTTATCTCCGGTGTTCGATGACGACTTTTGACGTTCGACGTTCCAAGGGTCGAACGCGGAGCGTCCGTAGAGGCATTCCCACGCAGAGCGTGGGAACGATCTTCACTCGGCGTCAGGCAGGTGCTTTCCAGTCCATCATGCGTTGTTGGGCGACTTGGAGCAGGTCGCAGCCGTCCTGGGCTAAGAGGAAGAGCGCGTGGGTGATGTGCGGGATGTCTTCGACGTCGCCGTGTTTGAAGCAAACGCAGTGCAGGGTTTTGAGAAGGTCACTGGAGGCTCGGATGCGCTGGAGGGCGGCTTCGAGGATGTCCTGAGGGTTGGCCTCTGTGTCGATGACCAGGGGCGGGGAATCGGTGAGGTTGGTTTTGAGTGGACGGTAGCGTTCGGTGAGCTCATTAAATGCGTTCATTGTGCAAACTCTCAAATGAATCAAAAAAGGTGTCGCCACCATCGTGACCAAGCGATGGGAGGCGGACTGTGTTCGGGTTGGTCAACCGGTGAGAGAGCACACATTTGCCGGCACGCCCGAAGGCGTCCCAAACACAGCCACCATAAAATATGCAGACACTTGAGGTGTCGGCAGCATACAACGGAAGCGTATCTGTGCTCCATTCGGGTGACCAAGCCCGAGCCGCTGAATCAGCAGCGACAGTCACGACTATAGATACGAGCCACCAGCCAGCGATAGACGACAAAGAGTCCCCGCTTGTAGGAACGGGCCGAACCTTCGTTAGGCCGTTTCTATAGGAATTTTCCGCGACGTATTTTCTCGCGTTTTTCCGCCATCAGCTTCCTTGCGTCCTCATCAGAAATGCTCGGCCGTGGATCATCAATGCTGGCTTGAACCTGCCTGATGAACCACGCCTCGTAGGCAGCCTTGTCGATGGGAGCCCCACAGCATTTGCATGGTGTTTTTTCCTTCATCGGTTTCATCTCTAATTGTTTACAGTTGAGCTGCCGACCCCCGCACCCATCACTCAACCAATGTGCTGATACGCCGAAACATCCAGCAGGCTAGTGCTCAACCCGGTCTCTGGCGCGTAGATCGTGCCTTTCACCGTCGAGAAGCTGACCCCTTTGCTGCCCAGCGAAACGTAGCGTTCGCCTTGATCCAGTTCGGTGAAGTAGGTGTAGGAGTATTTGTGCATCAGCTGGTACTTCGCTTCGTCGCGGGCCACGGCGTTGCTGAGGTTTTCCAGGTCGGCCTGGGTCAGGTTCAACGGTTTGTCCAACTGCACGCCCCAACGCTTGAGGCAGACTTCGGCGAGGTGGCGGACGATCCGGCCTGGCTCGGCCAGGGTTTTCGGGCCGTTAGTGCCAGTAGGGGACGCGTTGCCCGCCAGGGTGGCGTGGCGGCCGGCCATGGGGTAGATATGGGTTTTGGTGCCTGTGGCAGTTTGCGGGATGACGCAGCAGAAGCCTTTCGAGCGTTCGTCCTGGGCATAGAAACCTACATACTCTTTGACGTTGGCGCCGAGTTTGACTTTGTCCTCCTGAAAGTTACCGGTGCCCGGCACTGGATCAAGGGCAAAGATGTTCACCGGAATGTTTTTAAGTTCATTGTCATTGAGCATGGCATTGGCCAACATGTGGCAACTTACGCCGCCGCGGCTCCAACCCACCAGATTGACTTGGGTGGGAATAACACCGTCTTTGCGGAACGTCTTGATAATTTGTTCCTGTAATTTTTGTTGGGTCACGCTGCGGTCGCCATAGTTGTATTTGCGCCAGAACCACGAGCCTTCAACTTTCACGTCTTCGATGGGAATGCCGGCAGCTTTCAGGCGGTTATATTCTGCTTCGGTCAGTTGCTCGCGCTGCCAGTCGCATCGGCCTTTGATGATGTTGATCGCGTGTTGAACGTTCTCCGCCCAGCCTTTGCCGAACAGTGAGCCACTGAGGCCGTAGTCCTTGGACTTGGTAAAGAGGTCATCGGCTTGCAGGTTACCGCTGCCGGGACCGTCGACCACAATCCATTCGGCGAACTCGCGTCCGGTATGGTGAGAGGCAAGTGTGGAAACCAGTTCACCGTCCCAAAAATTTTCATGAGTGTCGTCGAACTTGGTCGAACCGGTGCCGCAAAAGAAAATAGTTAATGTAGTCACTGTAGTGCTCTTGATTGGTTTAAGAGCTTGCAGACTAGTATTTGTTATTTGAATAATGAAGTGGTTAGTTGTTTCGATGTTTGTGAGGGGTCTATTCTTGCAGTCAGTGTTCTATTCGTTGTCTTGCTACGTCGAGAAGTTCGCATCCGTCCTGCGTTAATAAATAAAGCGCATTTACTATATGTGGAATGTCTTTCACGTCAGCCTGTTTGAAGCACAGGCAATAAAGTGTTTCGAGCAGGTCGCTGGCGGCGCGCAGGCGTTGGTGAGCGGCGTCGAGGACGGCGCCGGTGCTGGCGGCGGTGTCGATGACCAGCACGGGCGTTTCGCTGTAGCTGGTTTTGAGCGGGCGATAGCGGTCTTGCATGAGGTCAGTCCCTGTGTTCAACGGCGCGGCAAACTATAGAGGCGTGCGTTCAGCCGTCGCAATACCGCGCAAATGGACGGGGTTTGTAGGGGATTTACCTGCGCTGTCGCCTTTTGCCTACGTGTACCCCGAGGCTTTTTTCAGCAATACCCCTAGAGGTCGAATTTCCTACGTGTTTGTCAGGCGCAGCGCATCAATCCTCTGTATGGTGCGCGCCAGAATCTGTAGGGCGTTTCGAAAACGTCTGTCCAACGCTTAAAGGGAATTAAGTATGCAATGGCAACGTATGGCCGCGATTTTGTTGCTGTGGGCGGGTGTTTGTCGTTTGACGGGCGCGGCTGACGCGAGCAACTCGGTGGTCCTCGCCAATATGGATCGCACCGGTTGGCCGGATGCCCTGAACAGCCAGGCGAACGTGGACACCGCGTCCCGCGCCGAAGTGTTGATGTTCGGCAAGGCACTGCTGGCCAGCGAGAGGCTCGACGAGCAAAGTCTGAAACAACGGCTGGGCGTGCAGGAAGTGAAGCTCAAGTCGGTCAGGCAAGTGCGTGACGGGCTGTGGGATCGGTTGCTGTCCACCTACCGCAGCGCCAGTCAGAACTGCGACGGCGAACCCTTCTGCCCCCGTGTGCGAAACGTCGCCGACTTGCGTCAGTTGGCAGCGGCCTTCACGGGCGAAATCACCCCGGCTCATGCGGTTTGGGCGAGCAAAAGCCAGACATTTCATGAGCAGGCGCTGAATGAGCAATTGCGTGTGGCGGTGTTGGTGCCCTGAGCTTATTCAATTGTTTGTGGTGACTTTGCTGGCCTCTTCGCGAGCAAGCTCGCTCTCACATTTTGAAATGCATTTCCCTGTGAGAGCGTGCCTGCTCGCGAATGCATTCTGCCAGCCATCCAATCCCTCAAGCCTTACCTTGTCCTCGCTGCATCCGCTGTATTATCCCGTATCGTTTTGTTCCCCGACCTTTTCTCGACTCGCTGCGTTTGCCGGCTAGGCTTTGGGCTTCGCAGCGGTCAACGGAGTGACAGCTTATGCACAACACCCTGGAACAGGTTTTCGGTTATCCACAGTTCCGGCCCGGCCAGGAGGCGGCGGTCAGCGCGGTGTTGGCCGGGCGCTCGGCAGCGGCGATTTTCCCCACAGGCTCGGGCAAGTCCCTTTGTTATCAATTGCCGGCGCTGTTGCTGCCGCACCTGACGCTGGTGGTCTCGCCGCTGTTGGCATTGATGCAGGATCAGTTGGCCTTCCTGCAACGCCACGGCATAGCGGCGGGCAGTATTGATTCGGCCCAGAGTCGTGACGACGCAAGCGATGTGATGGCCCGGGCCAAGTCCGGCGAGCTGAAGATTTTGATGATCTCTGTGGAGCGCTTGAAGAACGAGCGTTTCCGCAATTTCTTGCAGCAGGTGCCGATATCGTTGTTGGTGGTGGACGAGGCGCACTGCATCTCGGAGTGGGGCCACAACTTCCGCCCCGACTACCTCAAGCTTCCCGACTATCAACGTCAGTTCAACATTCCGCAGGCGTTGCTGCTGACGGCCACCGCGACGCCCAAAGTAATCGCGGACATGGAGGCCAAATTCGCCATCGCCCCGGAAGATGTAGTGACCACAGGTTTCTACAGGCCGAACCTGAATCTGCTGGTCGAGCCGGTACGCGGTCAGGACAAGCGCCGACGCTTGGTCGAATGGATGAGCGAACGTCCGGGCCAGCCGAGCATCGTCTACGTCACCCTACAAAAAACCGCGGAACACATCGCCGAACACTTGGGTCGCAATGGCATTCAGGCTGAGGCCTATCACGCCGGTTTACCCCACGAACAACGCGAAGCCATTCAAAAACGTTTCATGGGCGGGCAGTCCAATTGCATCGTCGCGACCATCGCCTTCGGCATGGGTATAGACAAGAGCGACATCCGCAACGTCGTGCATTTCGACCTGCCCAAATCCATCGAAAACTACAGCCAGGAAATCGGCCGCGCCGGGCGTGACGGGCAGCCCTCCGACTGCCTGGTACTGGCCAACCGCGACAGCCTCAACGTGCTGGAAAACTTCGTCTACGGCGACACGCCGGAGCTGGATGGCATTCGCTGCGTGCTCGACGAGTTGCAAGCTGCTGCGCCCGAGGGGCAGTGGGAGTTTCTGTTGGGACCTTTGGCGGACCAGAGCAACATTCGCCAATTGCCGCTCAAGACCTTGCTGGTGCAACTCGAACTGCGTGGTTTGATTGCCCCGCGTTACGCCTATTACGCCGAATACCGCTTCAAGTATTTGCAAGAACCGGAAGCCTTGCTGGCCCGCTTCGAGGGCGAGCGCAAAGACTTTGTCGCCGCAATCATCCAGACCTCCAGCCGCGCGCGGACCTGGGCCACGGTGAATTTCGATGCGCTGTATGAGCAGCATCAAGCCGAGCGCAACCGGGTGGTCAAGGCGCTGGATTATTTCCAGGAGAAAGGCTGGGTCGAACTGGAAAGCAAGCAGATGACCGAGGTCTACAGCCTGCTGCAATCGAATGTCGACAGTCAGGCACTGAGCGCCGAACTGCACGCCTATTTCACCCAGCACGAACGCACCGAGATCGCGCGGATTCACGCCATGCTGGATCTGTTCGCCACCGACCACTGCCTGGGTTATCGCCTGGCCGAGTACTTCGGCGACGAAAACGCGCCGCGACAGTGCGGGCATTGTTCGGTGTGTCATGGGCACGTGGCGCGGTTGCCAACGCCACCGGAATTGCCCGCGCTTGTGGATAAAAACTTCGAAGCACTGTGCGGTGATTTTATCCACAGGCATGAACAGCACACCGGCAATGTCCCGTCGGCTGAGCGGGTAACCCGGTTTTTGTGCGGGATCAGCGTGCCGTTGTTTACCAAGCTGAAGGCGCGTTCGATTCCGGGGTTTGCTGCGCTGGAAAATTATCCTTACGCCGACGTGCGGGAATGGGCTGAAGCGCATCTGCCCAGTTGAAACGCGGACCAATGTGGGAGCGGGCTTGCTCGCGAAAGCGGAGTGTCAGTCGACATCATCGCTGACTGTCACATCGCTTTCGCGAGCAAGCCCGCTCCCACAGGGATCTTTGGTGTATTCGCGGGTAGATCCATCCGCTGAATGTTGCTCATCACAGGAATAAATTTCAAAAATGCCCTGCGGCTGACTATGGTGAGGGCTGTCTTCGGATCGCCAACAAGAGAACAAACATGAGCCAGACACCGTTCAACATTCAGCGCGCCGCCGTCATCGGTGCGGGCACCATGGGTCGTGGCATTGTCATGTGCCTGGCCAATGCCGGCGTTCCGGTGCAGTGGGTCGATAACAACCCGCAGATGCTGGAACAGGCGCTGGCCAACGTGGCGGATACCTACGCGCACAATGTGCGACAGGGCCGGATCGATCAGGCCGAGGCGGACGCACGTATCGCACGGGTCACGGCGGCGGCTGATTATGCGGCGATCCGCGATGTTGATCTGGTGATCGAGGCGGTTTACGAAAATCTGGAGCTCAAGCAAAAGATCTTCCGCGAACTGGACGGGCTGCTCAAACCTGAAGCCATTCTGGCCAGCAACACTTCAGCGCTGGATATCGACGCCATCGCTGCGGCGACTCGCCGTCCGGTTCAGGTCCTGGGCCTGCACTTCTTCAGCCCGGCCCATATCATGAAGTTGCTGGAAATCGTCCGCGGTGCGCAGACTTCGCCGGCAGTGCTCGATGCGGCGCTGGAGCTGGGCAAGCGCATGGGCAAGGTCAGCGTGGTGGCGGGCAACTGCAATGGTTTCATCGGGAACCGCATGCTCAATACCTACGTGCTCGAAGCGCGCAAGATGCTGCTTGAGGGGGCTTATCCCTATCAGGTGGATGCGGCGCTGCAAGGATTCGGTTTTGCCATGGGGCCGTTCCGCATGTACGACGTGGTTGGCGTCGACCTGGGATGGCGCGCTCGGGAATTGGCTGGAACAGGGCAGGATGCACCCGAGGTACAGGTAGATAACCGTCTGTGCGAACTGGGGCGTTTTGGTCAGAAGAGTGGCGACGGCTATTACCACTACGAACCGGGCAGCCGACAGGCTGAGTACGATCCGGAAGTCGATGCGCTGGTGTTGCAGGTCAGCGAAGGGTTGGGCTTCCAGCGTCGTGAGATTAGCCCTGAGGAAATTCTCGAGCGTTGTCTGCTGGCGCTGGTCAATGAAGGGGCGAAAATCCTTCAGGAAGGTATTGCGGGGTCGGCGCACGACATCGATCTGGTGTACCTCAACGGTTATGGTTTCCCGGCGGACAAGGGCGGGCCGATGGCGTGGGCGGATCAGCAAGGGCTGGCGGATATTCATCAGCGTTTGATGGCGCTGGAGACCCGGCAGGGTGATCACTGGAAACCGGCGCGCTTGATTGGCGAGTTGGAGGCGGTGGGTAAGGGGTTTGCTGACAGGTAATTGATGCAGCGCCTGTGCCGGCGCTTTCGCGAGCAGGCTCGCTCCCACATTGAACCCCGGTGATACACAAATCTGTGCTCACTGAAGATTAGAGGTGGGAGCGAGCCTGCTCGCGAAGAACGATAACGCGGTTTTCGCCTTAGACTGGCAATCCAACTCCAGGAATCGACACTGATGTCCAACCCGATGCCCCAGCGCACCGACTACCCGCACTTCCAGCCCATCACCACCCGCTGGCACGACAACGACGCCTACGGTCACGTCAACAATGTCACTTACTACAGCTTCTTCGACACGGCAGTGAACACCTACCTGATCGAAGTCGGTGACCTGGATATCCATGACGGCGAGGTGGTGGGTTTTGTGGTGAGTTCGTCTTGCGATTACTTTGCTTCCATCGCCTTTCCGGACCGGATCGAGATCGGTCTGCGTGTGGGCAAGCTGGGCAACAGCTCGGTGCAATACGAGCTGGCCGTGTTCAAGGCCGGGGAAGACGAAGCCTGCGCGGCGGGGCGCTTCGTGCATGTGTTTGTGGATAGGGTGTCGAATCTACCCGTGGCGATTCCCGCCGGGTTGCGCGATGCAATGGAGCGCTTGGTAGTTTGACAGGCAAAAAAAATCGCAGCCCGAGGGCTGCGATTATTTGATTTACCGGTCCACGAGGCGATTCAAGCCTCAGTCGTCATGGCGATGTTTATTCTTGCGATGGCCGTAGGCATGGCCGCGACCCCGATGGCCGTCACGGTAGTAGCGACGATCATCATGACCACGACGATAGGAGCGACGATCATCGTCGTCATCGCTCTTGTTGCCCATGTAGTTACCCAGCGCGCCACCGGCGCCGCCGCCTGCTGCGGAGCCGATCAGGCTGCCGGTGGTGCCGCCCATGCTGCGGCCGACCACGTTACCGCCTGCTGCGCCCAACGCACCGCCAATGGCTGCTTCGCCACGGCTGCGTTTGTCTGCGCCAACAGCACTACCACCCGCGCCGCCCAGGGCCGCGCCAATGGTGGAACCTGTATTGCCGCCTAATGACTGACCGACGACCGAGCCCAGAACCCCGCCCAATGCGCCGCCCACACCTGCTTCGGTGGTGCCGCCGGCAGAAGCGAAGCCACTGACCAGGCCAAGGGACAACAAGAGAATCGAGGAGAACTTCATAGAGGAACCTCAAGGGGATGACGGCGCGATCCTGAGGCTGTGTCATGGTCGTGACAATCGAAATCCGACGAGTAACACGACTTGAGCACATTTCTATAAGTTGCTGTTTTTTGGGCGGAACTTAAGTGTTTTTCGCCGGTCTTTAGCTACTTCGGACAGGCCGTTTTTGTGAAAAAACGGCCTTTTTTGTGGGCGATTGGAAAGTTGCCGAATGGTTCCGATCATGTATTGCCATGTCGGACGCCTTCGCGGGCAAGCCTCGCTCCTACAGGTTCTGTGTCGTACGCATTTTCGTACATGACACGGATTCTGTAGGAGCGAGGCTTGCCCGCGAAGAGACTAGACCTGCAGTCGCTTTAAGCCGACTTGGCCAAAATCAATCCAGTCTCACTCGCCATTTCCAGCCGGATCGCCACAAACTTCGACGTCGGCGTATGGCTGCCATCCCCGGTGCTTTCCAGCGGCACCAGCGGATTTACTTCCGGATAATAAGCCGCCGCCTGCCCGGCAGGAATATCAAACGCCAGCAACGTAAAGCCCTTCACCCGACGCTCACGCCCATCATCCCAGATCGAAACGATGTCAGCCTTCTGCCCAGGCTTGAACCCCAGGCGAATGATGTCGGCTTCATTGACGAACAACACATCCCGCTGACCTTTCACCCCACGATAACGGTCATCAAGCCCATATATCGTGGTGTTGTACTGATCGTGAGAACGCATCGACTGCATGATCAGATCCGGCAAAACGCCCGTGGCGCGGGTGCGTTCGTGTACCAGGTCTTTAGGCAGCACGTTCGCCCGGAAGTTGGCGCGCCCTGACGGGGTGTTCCACTTGCGCGCACCGGCGCTGTTGCCGAGGTAGAAACCGCCAGGGTTTTTGACCCTCTCGTTGAAGTCACGGAAGCCCGCAATGGTATCGGCGATCAGGTCGCGGATGCGGCTGTAATCGGCCACCAGCCAGTTCCAGTCCACCGGTTTGCTGCCCAGGGTGGCGGCAGCGATGCCGGCGATGATCGACGGCTCGGAACGCATCTGGTTCGACAGCGGCTGCAACTGGCCGTTGGAGGCGTGGACCATGCTGAACGAGTCTTCGACGGTCACCGCTTGCGCGCCTTCGGTCTGGATGTCGATGTCGGTTCGACCCAGGCACGGCAGGATCAGCGCGTCTTTCCCGTGGGCCAAATGGCTGCGGTTGAGCTTGGTGCTGATCTGCACGGTCAGGTCGCAATTGCTCAGGGCCTGGAAGGTGCGTGTGCTGTCCGGGGTCGCTTGGGCGAAGTTGCCGCCCAGGCCGATGAAGACTTTCGCACGACCATCGGCCATGGCGTGGATCGCCTCGACCACGTTGTGACCGTTTTCACGCGGCACCTTGAACTGGAAGCGCCGCTCCAGGGAATCGAGGAACGCCACCGGCGGGCGTTCGTTGATGCCCATTGTGCGGTCGCCCTGCACGTTACTGTGGCCACGCACTGGGCACAGACCGGCGCCCGGCCGGCCGATGTTGCCGCGCAGCAGCATCAGGTTGGCGATTTCCTGGATGGTCGCTACCGAATGGCGATGTTGGGTAATGCCCATGGCCCAGCACATGATCACGTTCTTGCCTTTGGCGTACATGCGCGCCGCTTGCTCGATTTCCACCAGGGTCAGGCCGGACTGCTCGACGATCTGCGCCCACGGTGTGTCGTCGATGGCGCCCAGGTATTCCAGGACGTTGGCGCTGTGTTCATTGAGGAAGTCGTGATCGAAGACCGAAGGCTGGCCAGTCTGCTGCGCTTCGCGCTCCCAATGCAGCAGGAATTTCGCCATGCCGCGTAGCAGCGCCATGTCACCGCCCAGCGCTGGACGGAAATACGCCGTGTTGGTCGGCTTGTCGCCATTGGTGAGCATTTCGATCGGGTGCTGCGGGTGCTGGAAGCGTTCCAGGCCACGCTCTTTCAGCGGGTTGACGCACACCACTTGAGCACCGCGTTTCACCGCTTCGCGCAGCGGTTCGAGCATCCGCGGGTGGTTGGTACCCGGGTTCTGGCCCCAGACAAAAATCGCATCGGCGTGTTCGAAGTCGTCGAAGGTCACGGTGCCTTTGCCGACGCCGACACTTTGCGCCAGCGCCACGCCGCTGGCCTCGTGGCACATGTTCGAGCAGTCGGGGAAATTGTTGGTGCCGTAGGCGCGCACGAACAGCTGATACAAGTACGCCGCTTCGTTGCTGGCGCGGCCCGAGGTGTAGAACTCGGCTTGATTCGGGCTCGACAGCCCTTGCAAGTGCTTACCGATCAGCGCGAACGCCGCTTCCCAGCTGATCGGCTTGTAGCGATCGGTTTCGGCGTCGTAGCTCATCGGCTCGGTCAAGCGGCCCTGATACTCGAGCCAATAGTCGCTCTGTTCCAGCAACGAGCTGACGCTGTGCTTGGCGAAGAACGCGCCGTCGACACGCCGTTTGGTCGCTTCCCAGTTCACCGCTTTGGCGCCGTTCTCGCAGAACGCCACCATGCCGGCTTCGTTGGAATCGCCCCAGGCGCAGCCGGGGCAGTCGAAGCCGCCGTTCTTGTTGGTTTTGAGCATCATGCGCAGGTTTTTCAGCGCATTGTCACTGGTCAACCAGGCCCGGGCAACGCTGGCCAGTGCGCCCCAGCCACCGGCCGGGCCTTTGTAGGGCTTGTAGCGAGGGACGGGTTTCTGGTCGGCTTGACGGTGTTGACTCACGCTTGATTCTCCAATGCCGGGCTGTAGACCCGCGGCGCATTCTTCTGGGGCAGATGGATAAGGTTTAAGTTGTGGCGGCGGGCCCATTGCACGGCAAGGCCCGTGGGCGACGACAGGCTGACGAGGGTCTGGATGCCTGCGCGCAACACTTTCTGGATCAATTCGAGGCTGCAACGGCTGGTGACAATCGCCAGGCCACCCTCAGTCGGGATCTTCTGGCGGATCAGCCCGCCAATCAGTTTGTCGAGGGCGTTATGCCGACCGATGTCTTCGCGGCCCAGCAGCAATTCGCCCTGACCGTTCATGAACACTGCCGCGTGCACCGCGCCGGAGTACTGGCCAAGAGGTTGGAACGCGCCGATGCGCTGACGCAAACCATCGAGCCATTCGGCGGGCGGCAAGGGTGCGCCGGCCAACACCTTGAGGTCTGGCAACGCCTGCTCAACCGCCTCCACGCCACAGAGCCCGCAGCCGCTGGTGCCGGCCATTTGCCGACGCTGCTGCTTGAGGTTCCAGAACGCGCGGTTGGCGATGGTCACTTGCGCGAATTGCGCCGAGCCAGAGCCGCTGAGTTGCAGGTCATAGATGTCGGATACGTCTTCGATGATGCCGCTGCCGAGGCTGAACCCGACGATGAAGTCTTCCAGGTCCGTCGGGGTCACCAGCATCACAGCCTGACTGATGCCGTTATAAGCGATCGCCAACGCGACTTCTTCGGCGAGCGCGGTGCTGGCCGATTCGGTGTATTGAAGATCGCTGTAACTGTACGTCTGGCTGGCAGCGGGCGCGGGCGTGTCGAGGGCTGGCGCCGCGCAAACAGGGCGCTTGGTGTTCATGAGGCATCACCGACGGTTTAGTCAGCTTTAAGCCTATGCGCGTCAAGTTGTCACGTCTAATCGCTATTACTGATCCGTTGATAGATGGCGTCGATCAAGAGGCCATTAGCGATTGTTGATAAATCGCAAAACAGGCTTCTGCCAATGCTGATCTAGGGGCACTGCGGCGCATGATCAGCCCCAGCCGGGCAAGGGTCTGGGCGTTTTCGATGGGTTGCAGGCGCAAGTGATCGGTCAGGTTTTCCAGGCCGCCCTCCAGCGGCATCACTGCGCAGCAGAGACCGCCGTGTACCGCTTGTAACAATTGGTGGACGGCATCGGTTTGCAGAAGCGGTTGTGGCGTCAGGCCACGGCTGTGGAAGTTGTGGTCAATGGACTGGCGAAAATGCATGCCGCTGGTGAGCATGCCCAGCGGCAATTCGATCAATGACTCCCAACTCAACGGTGCCTCGCCGAAGCTGAAGAAGCGCTGATCGTAAAGCAAGCCCATGCGGGTTTCGCTGAAGGCCAGGGAGTCGAAGCGCTCGCCGTCCAGACGCTCTAGATATGACACGCCGAGGTCCAGGCGATTGTTCGCCAGCTGTTCGAGGATTTGTTCGGAACTCAGGGCCGAGAGTTCAAAACGCAGGTTCGGGTGCTCGGCATGCAGGCGTTGCATTAAAGGCAGCGGGTCGAAACTCGACAGCGGCACCACGCCCAGCCTGAGTGTGCCGACCAGATTGCCGCGACAGGCGGCAGCCTCGGCCTGCAAGCCGTCGTAGGCCGCCAGCACCGTACGCGCCCACGCCAACACACGCTCGCCCGGCGCGGTGAAGCCCTCAAAGCGCTGGCCGCGATTGACCAGTGGAAGATCCAGTTCTTGTTCGAGGCTGCGCAAGCGCATGGACAGGGTCGGCTGGGTGATGTGACAGCGCGCCGCGGCCTGGCCGAAGTGCCGTGTTTCGTCGAGGGCGATGAGGAATTTCAGCTGCTTGATGTCCATCTTCGCTCCAGGGCGCGGTGAAGGAGGGGATTCTAGCGCTTGCGCCAGATCAACGTCATTGGTCGGGTTGGAACCGGGGGTTACCAGCTTGGTCTAGTCTTTTGCGTCTGGAACCTAAAACCCAAGGAGAGCAAACGATGAGCCTTTTCAGTTTTCTAAAAGAAGCCGGTGAAAAAATTCTCGATGCGCTGACGCCGGACAAGGCCGAAGCCAACAGCGAGGCGCTGACCAAGCACATAAAGGACGCCCTGACGGGGATCGACACTTCCAAGATCCAGGTGAAGGTCGAGGGTGAAAAAATCATTGCCACCGGCGAAGCCGCCAGCCAGGAAGAGAAGGAAAAAATCCTTCTTGCACTGGGTAACGTGGCCGGTATCAGTGGTGTTGATGACCAGATCACGGTGACCGGACCGGTGGCCACACCCGCGAAGTTTGTCACGGTTGAGAAGGGCGACACGCTGAGTGCCATTTCCAAGCGTGTGTATGGCGATGCCAACAAGTACAACAAAATCTTCGAGGCTAACAAACCGATGCTCAAGCATCCGGACAAGATCTATCCGGGTCAGTCGTTGCGGATTCCTGTGTAACCCTCGACACCGTGTAATGGCCTTCGCGGGCAAGTTGGATCGCCGCACCGCTCGCTCCTACAGGTCCATGTCGTGCGCGAATATTGCGTACACACTGAACCTGTAGGAGCGAGCGGTGCGGCGATCCGACTTGCCCGCGAAGCAGGCGATAAGGTCTAAAGCCCTGCAATAAGCTCCCGATAATCCCCCACTGCCGCAAACTCCGCCGTGTCCTTCGGCCCCTTGCGACTGTCCGGCTCACTCACCGCCAACAAATGCGCCACCCCAAAACTGCGCGCACTGCGCAGGATCGGCAACGTATCGTCGATAAACAGGCTACGCGCCGGGTCGAAACCGATGTCGGCCTGCAACGCCTCCCAGAACTGCGGATTCTCCTTGGGAAAACCGTAGTCATGCGAGCTGATCAACCGCTCGAAGTAGGGCGCCAGTTCAATCCTTTCCAGTTTCAATGACAGCGAATCACGGTGCGCATTGGTGATCATCACCACGCGCTTGCCCGCCTGTTTGATCGCCGCCAGAAACGTGTCTGCATCCGGGCGCAGGGCGATCAGGTGAGCAGTTTCCAGCTTCAGTTCACGCACCGACAGCTTCAGCTCGGCGCTCCAGAAATCCAGGCAATACCACTGCAACTGACCGGCGTTGCGCTCGAACAGCGGCTGCAATTCCATCTCGGCCATGGCTCGGCTTACTCCGTGCAACTCGGCGTAACGCTGAGGCAGGTGCTCCATCCAGAAATGGTTGTCGTAGTGCAGGTCCAGCAGCGTGCCGTCCATATCCAGCAGAACGGTGTCGATGTCGCGCCAGGGCAGCAGGGACATAAAAAACTTCTCCAGCGGTAAAAGGATATCCGAGGTCAACAATCAGGATAGGCCGGGTATAGTAACCCGCTATCGCCAAGGAGCCTTTTATGCGCCAGAAACCCACCGTACTTGCCCGCGAGATCGTCGCCACCAGCCGTTTGTTCTGCGTCGAGGAGCTGAAGCTGCGCTTTTCCAATGGCGTGGAGCGCACCTACGAGCGTTTGGTCGGCAAAGGCGCCGGGTATGGCGCGGTGATGATCGTGGCGATGCTCGATGCGGATCACGCCGTACTGGTCGAAGAGTATTGCGGCGGCACCGATGCCTATGAGTTGTCGTTGCCCAAAGGCTTGATCGAGCCGGGCGAGGACGTGCTGGCGGCGGCCGAGCGTGAGCTCAAGGAAGAAGCCGGGTATGGCGCGCGGCAGCTGGAGCACCTGACCGAGTTGTCGTTGTCGCCCGGTTACATGAGCCAGAAGATCCAGGTGGTGCTGGCCACCGATCTGTACGAAGAAAGCCTGGAGGGCGATGAGCCCGAGCCGATGGGCGTGGACAAGATCAACCTGCGCGAGTTGTCGGCCCTGGCGCAGAACCCGCGATTCACTGAGGGCCGTGCCTTGGCGGCGCTGTACCTGGCCCGTGATCTGCTGACTCAGCGCGGGGTATTTCTGCCATGAATTTCCCGCATCCGTTGATGGCGCCGGTGGTTGAACTGGCGTTGAAGGCTGGCGAAGCGATTCTGCCGTTCTGGCGCTCAGGCGTGGTGGTTACTGCAAAGTCTGATGATTCTCCGGTCACTGCAGCAGACCTGGCCGCTCATCATTTGATTCTGGATGGGCTGACGGCGCTGGACCCGAGCATTCCGGTGCTGTCCGAAGAAGACGCCAACATTCCCCTGAGCGTGCGTGCCGGCTGGCAGCGCTGGTGGCTGGTCGATCCGTTGGACGGGACCAAGGAGTTCATCTCTGGCAGCGAGGAGTTCACCGTCAACATCGCGCTGATCGAGCAAGGCCGGGTGGTGTTTGGCGTGGTGTCGATGCCGACCAACGGGCGCTTTTATGTCGGTGGTGCCGGCCTGGGCGCGTGGCGTGGTGATAAAGGTGCCGAGGCGCTGCCGATTCAGGTTCGCGAGGTTCCCGCGCCGGGCGAAGCGTTCACCGTTGTTGCCAGCCGTCGGCATTCAAGCCCCGAGCAGGAACGCTTGCTGGCCGGGTTGAGCGCCAGTCTGGGTGAACTGCAACTGGCGAACATCGGCAGTTCATTGAAGTTTTGCCTGTTGGCGGAAGGCGCGGCGGATTGTTATCCGCGCCTGGCGCCGACTTCGCAGTGGGACACGGCGGCGGCCCAAGGTGTGCTGGAAGGGGCGGGTGGCGAGGTGCTGGATTTGAGCGGTGCGCTGTTTTGTTATCCGGCGCGGGAGTCGTTGTTGAATGAGTTCTTCCTGGCGCTGCCGGCGAAGGCTGCATGGCGCGAAAAACTGCTGGAACTTGCGCGTTTCTGATCGGGACGAGATAACTTTCCCCAAAACAAACCAGCTGAGTGAAACCAATGTGGGAGCGGGCTTGCTCGCGAAAGCGGTGTATCAGTCAACATTGATGTTGAAGCTGATGACCCCTTCGCGAGCAAGCCCGCTCCCACAGGTTTTGTGGCTACGCAGGTTTAGCGGTGGAGGACGTACTGCCCGGTAAACCTCACCGCATCGTCATCGCTATCGGCATTGACGATCCGCGAGTGCAACGCCAGCCTCGCCCGTCCATACCGCTGATACGTCGCCAAAAACTTCTTCCACACCACCGCGCTTGGCGCCTGACATATCGCGATCGCGTCCATGGTCACCGGCAGCGGGTAAGTGATGTGCCCTTCATGAATAACGATGTGCCCGCCTTCCACCCCTTCTTCACGCAAACGCAAATGCAGCCAGCCCCAACCGGCCAGCACAGCGCCGCAATACAGGCTGCCGCCGAACATGGTGCTTTTGTGATTGACGTTGGCTTCCAGCGGCAAGTGCAGGCGCAGTTGCTGGTCGTGCCAGTCGAGTACTTTGAGGCCCATGTCCCGCGTCAGCGGAATATCGTGATGGAGGACTGATTCCAGGTGGCGACGGTCGCGGCTCATTCACGGGTCTCTTTTTTGAAGATGTTGATTGGACAGTAGCTCAATCGAGTTCGTCGGTGTGGCTGCTGGCGCCACCGTCGGCGAAGTTCAGGCCATGTTTTCGCAGTTTGTCGTGCAAGGTCTTGCGCGGAATGCCGAGGGCTTCGGCGAGGCTGCGCACGGAGCTGTGAGGGCGCGTCAGTTCGGCAGCGATCAGGCTCTTCTCGAAGTTTTCCACTTGCTCGCTCAGGCCGCCGCTGAACACATCGACCGTCATGCCGGCAGCGCCCTCAGGGGTGTTGTTATCCAGGGCCAGTTCCAGGCCCAGGGCAAAGCGTTCGGCAGCGTTTTGCAGTTCCCGCACGTTGCCCGGCCAGGTGTGGCGCAGCAGCAGGGCGCGCTGCCCCGGTTGCAGTACATGGGGCGGCAAGCCGTGGCGGGCGCTGGCTTCGTCGGCAAAATGCTGGAACAGCATCAGCGCATCTTCGCCGCGCTCACGCAGCGGCGGAATGCGCAGCGGCGCGACGTTCAGGCGGTAATACAAGTCGGCACGGAAGCGCCCCTGATCGGCGGACTGGCGCAGGTCTTCCTTGGTTGCGGCGATGATGCGGATGTCCAGCGGGATCAGCTGATTGCCGCCCAAACGCTCGACGACGCGCTCTTGCAGCAACCGCAGCAGTTTTACCTGCACGTCCAGGCTCATGCTTTCGATTTCATCGAGGAACAAGGTGCCGCCGTTGGCGAATTCGAACTTGCCGATGCGGCGCTTTTGCGCGCCGGTGAACGCCCCCGGCTCGTGACCGAACAACTCGCTTTCCACCACCGACTCGGCCAATGCCCCGGCGTTGATCGCCACGAACGGACCGCTGCGGCGGCTCGACAAATCGTGCAGCGCCCGGGCCACGACTTCTTTGCCGGCACCGGTTTCGCCGAGGATCAGCACGTCGGCCTTGGTCGCCGCCAGCGCGCCAATTTGCTCGCGCAAGCGCAGCATTGGCGCCGATTGGCCGACCAGTCGGGTGCTCAGTTCATTGCGATCGCTCAGGGCCAGACGCAGGCTGCGGTTGTCCAGCACCAAGCGGCGCAAGGCCAAGGCGCGGCGCACGCTGTCGAGCAGCGCGTCACTGGCGAAGGGCTTTTCCAGAAAGTCATAAGCCCCGGCACGCATGGCCTGGACGGCCAGCGGCACATCGCCGTGGCCGGTGATCAGCAGCACCGGCAGATCCGAGTCCTGGGCATGCAGTTCGGTCAGCAGTTCGAGGCCGTCCATGCCTGGCATACGGATATCGCTGACGACCACGCCCGGCCAGTCGCGTTCCAGTTGCCCGGCCAGGCCCTTGGCTTCGGCCAGTGGCAGGATTTTCAGGCCCGCCAGGTCCAGCGTCTGGCTCAAGGCCTGGCGCAGATGGGGATCGTCGTCGATCAGCACGACCTGGATGCGGTTGTCGATGGTCATGCACTTCGGTCCTCGGACGGTTGCAGGCTCACACCCGGTGCGCCTGCGCGCAGCTTCAGGGTAATCAGGGCGCCGCCTTCCTTGTGGTTGGCGAACGACAGTTCACCCCCGAAGGCGCGCATCAGGGTTTCGCAAATCGCCAGCCCCAGGCCAAGCCCCTGGGTGCGGGTCTTGGTGGTGTAGAAGGGCTCGCTGGCGCGACCAAGGGCTTCCATGCAAAAGCCGGGGCCGTTGTCGCGAATGTACAGAGTGACGCCGTCCGCCGTGGATTGGGCACTTAACCAGAGTTTACGCGGCGGGCCTTTTTCGGTCAGCGCGTCGAGGGCGTTGGCCAGCAGGTTGCCGAGCACCTGACGCAGACGGGTTTCCCCCGCCTCTACCCACAACGTGGCAGCCGGTAAATCGCGGATCAACTCGACTTCCATGCTGCGCCGCCGCTTGGCCAGCAACGCCAACGCGTCATCCAGCGCCGGTTGCAGGGCGACGCTTTCCGGCGCATGGCGATCGCGCCGGGCGAAGGCGCGCAGGTGGGCGATGATCGACGCCATGCGCCCGGTCAGCTCGCTGATCAATTTGAGGTTGCCGCGGGCGTCGTCGGTGCGCTGATGATCGAGCAGCACTTCGGCGTTTTCCGCGTAGCTGCGAATGGCGGCGAGCGGTTGATTCAATTCGTGGCTGATGCTCGCGGACATCGTCCCCAGCGCCGATAACTTGCCGGCCTGCACCAGGTCGTCCTGGGCGCGCACCAGTTCCTGCTGGGCGTGTTCGCGCTCCAGCACTTCCTGTTTCAGTCGACGGTTGAGGCCTTCGAGGTCGCTGGTCCGTTCGGCGACCCGGCCTTCCAGCTCGCGCCTGGCCTTGGCCTCGAAGGCGATGCGTTCGAGGTAGTGGCGGCGGCGCTGCATCATCAGGCCGAGCAGCAGCATCAAGACCAGCAACGTCGCGCCGCCAATGGCGACGACGGTGCGCACCGGGCGGTCGATCAGGGTGCGTGGGGCGAGGATGCTGACGTTCCAGCCGGTTTCCGCGATCTGCTGAGTTTGGGTCAGCCAGGCGTTGGGATTGAGCTTCAACGGTTTCGGATCGCGGGTCGGATACGGCTGAATCGCGGTGATCGCTGTGCTTTCGGCTTCGCTCAAGGGGCGGGTCGAACGGAACCGCCACTCAGGTCGCGAAGTGAGGATGACCACGCCGTTATGGTCCGTCAGCAGCAATTGTTCCGGGGTTTTGCCCCAGAGGCTTTCGGTGTGGTCCAGGTCGACCTTGACCACCAGCACGCCGATGATTTTCTCGCCGTTGCGCACGGCGGCGGCGAAGAAATAGCCGCGTTTGGCCGAGGTCGTCCCCAAGCCGAAAAAGCGTCCGAGCCGCCCGGCCATGGCTTCGCTGAAATACGGCCGGAAGGAAAAATTGCGGCCGACAAAACTGTCGTGTTTGTCCCAGTTGGATGCTGCGAGGGTCTTGCCCGTGGTGTCCATCAGGTACATGACTTCGGCGCCGGTCTGGGCGCTGATGTTCTTCAGCAGGCGATTGGCATTGCCCTGGGTGACGCTGTCGTCCGGTGCCCCGAGTACCGCGCGAAGGGCTGGCAGATCGCCGAGGATCTGCGGCAGCACTTCATAACGGTGCAGCGTGCCCAGCAGGTTGGCGACGTAAAGGTCGAGGGTCTGACGGTTCTGCCCGGCCAGCTCGCTGCGGTAATAACGCTCAGCCAGATGCTCCAGCGGCCACAGCAACGGCGCCAGGCACAGCGCAAGCAGTGCGAGGCTGCGCCAGCGGGGTCTGCGGGGGAGGGTCGGAGTCATGAGCATCGGGCGCCTGTGGGTACAGGCGCATTATGCCTAGGCTTGCTCGGCAAGACACTCGCGCAGCGCGGTTTGCCAGTCAGGCTGACTGACGCCCCATTCGCGTTGCAGGCGACTGCAATCCAGGCGCGAGTTCAGTGGCCGAACGGCCGGTGTCGGATAGTCGCTGGAGGGGATCGGCAGCAGGTTTGCGCAAGGCTTGCCCTGTTCCCGCAGCGCTTCGCCGATGGCCTGGGCGAAACCGAACCAGGAGGTTTCGCCCTGAGCGGTCAGGTGATAAATGCCCCAGGCACCGGCCTGTCCCGCTTGCCACCGCTCGATCAGTGCCAGGGTGCTGCTGGCAATCGTGCCGGCCCAGGTTGGCGCGCCAATCTGGTCTGCGACAATGCGCATCTCCGGTTTTTCTTGCAGCAGGCGTTGCATGGTCAGCAGGAAATTACGGCCGTGGGTCGAGTAGACCCAACTGGTGCGCAGGATCAGATGCTGGTCTTGTACCTCGGTAATCGCTTGCTCGCCGGCCAGTTTGCTTTTGCCGTAAACGCCAAGCGGGTTCGGCGCGTCGGCTTCGTTGTACGGCTCGTTCTTGCTGCCGTCGAACACGTAATCGGTGGAGTAGTGAATCAGCGGGATACCCAGCGCCAACGCTTCTCCGGCCAAAACGCCCGGGCCGGTCGCGTTGATGGCAAACGCCAGCTCCGGCTCGCTTTCAGCTTGATCGACCGCTGTGTGAGCCGCCGCGTTGATGATCAGGTCCGGGCGAACTCGTTGCACTTGCTGGCGAATCTGCTGCGGTTGAGCCAGATCGAGTCGATCGCGCCCCAATACCACCAACTCGCCAAGGGAGGCCAAGCGGCGCTGCAATTCACGCGAAACCTGACCGTTCTGACCGCTGATAAGAATTCTCATGGAAACAGATCAGCCTCTTTAAGGCGTTTGCCGTTTTGATCCTTGGCCGACAGCTTGGGCGCTTCATCCAGTTGCCAGTCGATGGCGAGCGTCGGATCGTCCCAGCGAATGCAACGCTCGGCGGACGGCGCGTAATAGTCGGTGGTCTTGTAGAGAAACTCGGCGAAATCGCTTAGCACCACGAACCCATGGGCAAACCCTTCCGGCACCCAGAGTTGGCGGCAGTTTTCTGCGGACAGGCGCACCGCTTCCCACTGACCGAAATTCGGCGAGCTGCGACGGATGTCCACCGCGACGTCGAGCACTTCACCGACGGTCACCCGCACCAGTTTCCCTTGGGTATTTTCCAGCTGATAGTGCAGGCCCCGCAGCACGCCTTTCTGCGAGCGGGAGTGGTTGTCCTGAACGAATTGCGTGTCCAGGCCTGTCGCTTCTTCAAACGCCTTGGCATTGAAGCTTTCGTAGAAAAAACCGCGCTCGTCGCCGAAGACCTTGGGCTCGATGATCAGCACGCCGGGCAGAGCGGTTTCAATCACATTCATTGTTCTTCCCCGGCCAGCTTAAACAGGTACTGACCATAACCGGTCTTGCCGAAATAGCTGGCGCGCTCCAGCAACAGCTCGCGGCTGATCCAGCCATTTTCGTAGGCAATTTCTTCGAGGCAGGCGACTTTCAGGCCTTGGCGATGCTCGATGGTCTGCACGTACTGCGAGGCTTCAAGCAAGCTGTCGTGGGTGCCGGTGTCGAGCCAGGCAAAACCGCGACCGAAGCGCTCGACCTGCAGGTCACCGCGCTTGAGGTAAGCGTTGTTGACGTCGGTGATTTCCAGCTCGCCGCGTGGTGAGGGCTTCACGGCTTTGGCGATGTCGATCACATCGTTGTCGTAGAAATACAGGCCGGTCACGGCATAGCTGGATTTCGGTTTTTTCGGCTTCTCTTCGATCGACAAGGCACGGCCTTCGCTGTCGAAATCGATCACGCCGAAGCGCTCCGGATCCTTGACCCAATAGCCGAACACGGTAGCGCCGGAGGGGCGTTTTGCGGCGTTCTTCAACTGCTCGCCAAAGTGCTGACCATGGAAGATATTGTCGCCAAGGATCAGGCACACCGGGTCATCACCAACAAACTCTTCGCCAATCAGAAAGGCCTGCGCCAAACCGTCTGGCGACGGCTGTTCGGCGTAGCTGAAGGTGACGCCGAACTGGCTGCCGTCACCCAGCAGGTTGCGGTACTGCGGCAGATCCTGAGGCGTGGAGATCAGCAAAATATCTTTGATGCCGGCCAGCATCAGGACCGAAATCGGGTAGTAGATCATCGGTTTGTCGTACACCGGCAACAGCTGTTTGGAGACGCCGAGGGTGATCGGGTGCAGGCGCGTGCCGGAGCCACCGGCCAAAACAATGCCTTTCATCATGCGAGCAGCTCCTTGGTATTGATGGCGCCCAGGCGTTCGCCCTGATAGCTGCCGTCCTGAACACGGCGGCACCACTCAAGGTTGTCCAGGTACCACTGAACGGTTCTGCGCAGGCCGGTTTCGAACGTTTCTTCAGGCACCCAACCCAGTTCGCGCTCGATCTTGCTGGCGTCGATCGCGTAACGCAGGTCGTGGCCCGGACGGTCCTGGACGAAGGTAATGAGGTCAGCGAATTGCGCCACGCCTTCAGGCTTGTTCGGCGCCAGTTCTTCAAGCAGTGCGCAGATGCCACGCACCACGTCGATGTTCTTTTGCTCGTTGTGACCGCCAATGTTGTAGGTCTCGCCGACCACGCCTTCGGTGACCACTTTGAGCAACGCCCGGGCGTGATCTTCGACAAACAGCCAGTCGCGCACTTGCAAGCCATTTCCGTAAACAGGCAGCGGCTTGCTGGCCAAGGCGTTGAGGATCACCAGCGGGATCAATTTTTCGGGGAAGTGGAACGGCCCGTAATTGTTCGAGCAATTGGTCAGCAGCACCGGCAGGCCATAAGTACGCTGCCAGGCGCGGACCAGATGGTCGGACGCCGCTTTGCTCGCGGAATACGGTGAGCTCGGCGCGTAGGGCGTGGTTTCGGTAAACAGATCATCGACGCCGTGCAGGTCGCCATAGACCTCGTCGGTGGAGATGTGATGGAAGCGGAAAGCGCTTTTTTCCGGCTCGGCCAGCGTCTGCCAGTAAGCGCGAGTGGCCTCCAGCAGGCTGTAGGTGCCGACAATATTGGTCTGAATGAAATCCGACGGACCGTCGATGGAACGGTCGACGTGGGATTCCGCCGCCAGGTGCATGATCGCGTGAGGCTGAAAACGTGCCAGTACCGCGCTCACGGCTGCCTGGTCGACGATATCGGCCTGGACGAACTCGTAGCGGGTGTCGGTGGCAATGCTGGTCAGCGACTCGAGATTACCGGCGTAGGTCAGTTTGTCCAGATTGAGCACTTCATGCTCAGTATGCCGAATCAGGTGGCGAATCAGGGCAGAGCCAATGAAACCGGCACCGCCGGTGATGAGAATACGCATGTTGGCCAGCCTTTTTCTGTAAGACGATAAAGCGAATGAGCATAGCTTGTCGGCAGGAGCAGGGCGGTGCAAGAGGGTTGTTGGTCGTATTTGGCTTTTGCCGCGCCGACGGGGGTTGATTATCGGCCGATGCAGTGGCGATATAAGCGCCTAATAAAATTTCAGGGGTCGTTGTATGCCACTTGCCACGTTGATTCACCGCGCCAGTTTGCCCAGCCCGCAAGTGTCTGCGGAGCAAGCACTAGAGCTGCTGGAGGGGCATTACGGGCTGAGTGGAAAATTACACGCTCTGGGCAGCCAGCAGGACCTCAACTTTCGGGTCGACAGCGACCGGGGGCGTTTCGTCCTGAAAATCTGCCGGGGCGACTATTCGGCGCTGGAGCTGCAAGCCCAGCATGCCGGGCTCAAGCAGTTGGGGGAACACTCCGGCGTGCATGTGCCGCGAGTGATTCCCTCCAAGAGTGGTGCAGACCTGCTCACGCTGGAAGTCGGTGGGCAGGCCCTGCATGTGCGCCTGCTCGATTACATCGAAGGCCAGTCGCTGACGCACCTCGATCATCTGCCCGGTTCGGTGGTGGCCGGTTTCGGTCGGCTCTGCGGCGAAATGGACCTGGCGCTGGCCGCATTCGAGCATCCGGGCCTTGAGCGCACACTGCAATGGGACGCCCGCCACGCCAACGCGCTGATTGGCCATTTGCTGCCAGTCATCAAGGATGACGCGCAACGCCGGTCGATCGCCGAGGCGGCCGAACGGGCCGAGCGGCATTTGCAGCCGCTGGTGGATAAATTGCCGGTGCAGGCGATTCACATGGACATCACCGACGACAACGTGGTCTGGCAGCGGGACTCGCAGCGCCAGTGGCAGTTGCAGGGCGTGATCGATTTCGGCGACTTGATCCGCACCTGGCGCATTACCGATCTTTCGGTCACCTGCGCGGCGTTGCTGCATCACGCCGGTGGCGATCCGTTCTATATCTTGCCGGCGGTTCAGGCTTATCACGCCGTCAATCCGCTAACCCACGAAGAGCTGCTGGCGCTGTGGCCGCTGATCGTCGCGCGTGCGGCGGTGCTGGTGCTCAGTGGCGAACAGCAAGTCAGCATTGATCCGGGTAATGAATACAGCCGCGACAACCTGACCCACGAGTGGGAGATCTTCCGCGTTGCTACGTCGCTGCCGCTGGAATTGATGGAAGCGGCGATTTTGACGTGCGTCGGCCAGACACTGCCGAGCATTGGTAGCGAAGGTTTCGCGCCGTTGCTGCCGAGCCTGGTGGGGCGTGAATTTGCCTTGATCGATCTGGGCGTGCTGAGCCCGCATTTTGAAGTCGGTAACTGGGAGCAGGAGGGCGTTGATCAGCGCTTGCTGACTGAAGCAGCGGCGGCTCACGGTCTGGCGGCCAGTCGGTATGGCCAATATCGTTTGTCCCGCACCCGACCGGACCGCGCCGCCGAGCCCGACACGTGCCCGTTGCACGTGGAGTTGCGCGTGCCAAACGGCACGGCGGTCGAATCGCCGTTTGCCGGTGTGGTTCATCAGCCGGCGGTGGGGGTTCTGCAACTGGACGGTCCGCAATTGAGCGTGCGGTTGTGGGGCGTGACGCCGTCGCTGCACACCGGCGCAGCGTTGGTCAAAGGTCAGGTGCTGGGTGCGGTCAGCGGGCCGTTGATTGTGCAGTTGTGCCGAGGCGCTTCGTTCAATGCGCCGTTGTTTTGCACGCCGTCTCGCGCACTGGCCTGGCAAGCGTTGTGCCCATCACCGGCGGCGTTGCTGGGGCTGGCTTGCGATGCTGAAGCAGAACTCGATTCGCAGACATTGCTGGCGCGCCGCGACGCCAGTTTCGCGCGGACCCAGAAGCACTATTACGTCGACCCGCCGCGCATCGAGCGCGGCTGGCGCAATCACCTGATCGACATGCAGGGCCGTTCCTACCTCGACATGCTCAACAACGTCGCGGTGCTTGGCCACGGTCATCCGCGCATGTCGGCGGTGGCCAGCCGTCAGTGGTCGTTGCTCAACACCAACTCGCGTTTCAACTACGCCGCGGTGGCCGAGTTTTCCGAGCGCTTGCTGAAGTTGTCGCCGAAGGGCATGGACCGGGTGTTCCTGGTCAACAGCGGCAGCGAGGCCAATGACTTGGCGATTCGTCTGGCATGGGCTTACAGCGGCGGTCGCGACATGCTCAGCGTGCTGGAGGCCTATCACGGCTGGACGGTGGGCGCGGACGCGGTCTCGACGTCGATTGCCGATAATCCGAAAGCCTTGAGCAGCCGTCCCGATTGGGTGCATCCGGTGACCGCGCCGAATATCTATCGCGGCGAATTCCGTGGGCTCGACAGCGCGCCGGACTACGTGCGCAGCGTCGAACACAACCTGGCGAAAATCGCTGAACAGAAACGCCAGTTGGCCGGTTTCATCTGCGAACCGGTGTACGGCAATGCCGGCGGGATCTCGCTGCCACCGGGTTATCTGAAACAGGTCTATGCGCTGGTTCGCGCGCAGGGCGGCGTGTGTATCGCCGACGAAGTTCAGGTCGGTTACGGGCGCATGGGCAACTTTTTCTGGGGTTTCGAAGAGCAGGGCGTGGTGCCGGACATCATCACCATGGCCAAAGGCATGGGCAACGGCCAGCCGCTGGGCGCGGTGATCACCCGCCGGGAAATCGCCGAAGCGCTGGAGGCCGAGGGTTATTTCTTCTCGTCGGCGGGGGGCAGCCCGGTGAGTTGCCAGATCGGCATGGCGGTGCTGGATGTGATGGAAGAAGAAAAGCTCTGGGAAAACGCCCAGGTCGTGGGTGGCTATTTCAAGGAGCGGCTTGAAGCGCTGATCGATATTCATCCGCTGTTGGGCGCGGTGCATGGTTCCGGCTTCTACCTGGGTGTCGAGCTGATCCGCAACCGGGACACCCTTGAACCGGCGACCGAAGAAACCACGGCGCTGTGTGATCGGTTGCGGGAGTTGGGGATTTTCATGCAGCCGACGGGGGATTATTTGAACGTGCTCAAGATCAAACCGCCGATGGTGACCTCGCGGCGGAGTGTGGATTTCTTTGTCGACATGCTGGCGAAGGTGTTGGATGAAGGGTTGTAAGGCTTGAGATCGCCTTCGCGGGCAAGCCTCGCTCCTACAGAAATTGCGCGATTTAAACGTTGTCGCATCACCTGTAGGAGCGAGGCTTGCCCGCGAAGGCGTCCTCAAGAATGTCGATTGTTATCGGGTTTAATTGCTTAAAAATAGACAGATGGAAGATTAATAGCTTTTAAAGCCGATTTTTATCGGCTATAAAGTCGCCATTGCTCACGGCGTTAATCACTGCGCCCGTGCTTCCCGTTTCTGTCATCGGTCGATTCCACCCTCGACCCACAGCACTTGCCCGGAGATGATTCATGAGTCGTATCGTTACCGTCGCCGCCACCCAGATGGCCTGTTCCTGGGACCTTGAAGCCAACCTCGAGACCGCTGAGAAACTGGTCCGTGAGGCCGCGGCCAAAGGCGCGCAGATCATCCTGATCCAGGAACTGTTCGAGGCACCGTACTTCTGCCAGAAGCCGAACGCGGATTACCTGCAACTGGCCACGACGGTCGAAGACAACGTCGCCATCAAGCACTTCCAGAAAGTCGCCAAGGAACTGCAAGTGGTGCTGCCGATCAGCTTCTATGAGCTGGCCGGCCGCGCGCGTTTCAACAGCATCGCGATCATCGATGCCGACGGCAGCAACCTCGGGATTTATCGTAAAAGCCACATCCCGGACGGCCCTGGCTACCACGAAAAGTATTACTTCAACCCGGGCGACACCGGCTTCAAAGTCTGGAACACCCGCTACGCGAAAATCGGCGTGGGCATCTGCTGGGACCAGTGGTTCCCGGAGTGCGCCCGCAGCATGGCGTTGCTGGGTGCGGAAATCCTGTTCTACCCGACCGCCATCGGCAGCGAGCCGCACGACAAAACCATTTCGTCCCGTAACCACTGGCAACGTGTGCAACAAGGCCATGCCGGCGCCAACCTGATGCCGCTGATTGCCAGCAACCGCATCGGCAACGAAGAACAGGACGGCTACGACATCACGTTCTACGGCTCGTCGTTCATCGCCAACCAGTTCGGCGAGAAGGTCCAGGAACTCGATAAAACCGAAGAAGGTGTGCTGGTGCAGAGCTTCGACCTCGACGAACTGGAGCACATTCGCAGCGCGTGGGGTTCGTTCCGCGATCGTCGCCCGAACCTATACAATGCGATCAAAACCCTCGACGGTTCCCTGGAGTCCTGATCGCATGACCACTTTAAACAGCACCCCGCGCGCCGACGGCTTCTACATGCCCGCCGAGTGGGCGCCACAAACCCAAACCTGGATGATCTGGCCAGAGCGCCCGGACAACTGGCGCCTGGGCGGCAAACCCGCGCAAGCCGCGCACGTGGCCGTGGCAAAAGCCATCGCCCGTTTTGAACCGGTGACCGTGGCGGTCTCCGCCGGCCAATACGAAAACGCCCGTGCCCGTCTCGACGTGCCGAATATTCGGGTGGTCGAGATGTCCAGCGATGACGCCTGGGTTCGCGACACGGGTCCGACGTTCGTCATCAATAACAGCGGCGAAGTCCGTGGTGTGAACTGGGACTTCAATTCGTGGGGCGGTTTCGACGGTGGTCTGTATTCGCCGTGGAATCGCGACTCACAAGTCGGCGGCAAGATCCTCGAGATCGAGCGCAACCAGCGCTACCGCACCGAAGGTTTCGTGCTCGAGGGCGGTTCGATCCACGTCGATGGTGAAGGCACCCTGATCACCACCGAAGAATGCCTGCTCAACCGCAATCGCAACCCACACATGAACCGTGGGGAAATCGAAGCGGTGCTCAGCGCCAACCTGGCGGTGGATAAAATCATCTGGCTGCCGGACGGATTGTTCAACGACGAAACCGACGGCCATGTGGATAACTTCTGCTGCTATGTGCGTCCGGGTGAAGTATTGCTGGCCTGGACCGATGATCCGCAGGACCCGAACTACCCGCGCTGCCAGGCGGCAATGAAGGTGCTGGAAATCAGCACCGATGCCAAGGGTCGCCCATTCACGGTGCACAAGATGCCGATCCCGGGGCCGCTGTATGCGACCGAGGAAGAGTGCGCTGGCGTGGATCCGGTGGACGGTACTCAGGAGCGTAATCCGACCGTTCGTCTGGCCGGCTCCTACGTGAACTTCCTGATCGTCAATGGCGGCATTATCGCGCCGAGTTTCGACGACCCGCTGGACGGTCCGGCGAAAGAGATTTTGCAGGGTCTGTTCCCGCAGCACGAAGTGGTGATGGTGCCGGGCCGCGAACTGTTACTGGGAGGCGGCAACATCCACTGCCTTACCCAACAGCAACCGGCGCCGCACAAGGAGTGAGTGGGGTTGTAACAGCCTGAACCGGTTGAAAAATCACTGAGGCTCAAGTTTATCCCCGCCGTTAATCAAGAAGCCCGCAGCCCCAAAGGACTGCGGGCTTCTTTGTATCCGCTTGTCGACACTTGAGAAACATTGGCACAGCTCTTGTATCTCTCAAGGTGTAAAACAGGGAGGGGGAGGACTGCGATGTTCTGTCATAAACCTTGGATAAGTTAGCCGCTCACGAACCAGGAGAGAGCGCTGAAATGATCGCCGAAGTGAACGTAGTGAGCGAGCGGGCGTTGCATCCCCTGGCAGTCAATAGCGAATCGCTCCAGGTCCTGGCGCACTGGTTGAAGTCCAATGGAACGCGTCAGATCAGAGAACCTGATCCGCGCCGGATGATGATCGAGCGTTACCCCGCTGGTTTGTTCAGCGAGGCGGAACTGGAAGCGTTGTGGGATGTGATGGAAGGATAAGAAGAAAAAACAAAGGATTGATAAAAGCGCTGCCGGGATGGCGGCGCTTTTTTATGGGTGATGGTTTTTGTGTGGAATACGGGCTCATCATCACGATTGAACCCTGTGGGAGCGGGCTTGCTCGCGATATAGGTAGTCCGTTCCTTTCTCTTCCATACTGATATCGCTGGAAGTCAGTTGTCGGCGAGGAAGGAACATGCACCTGTGGGCTACGAATATGCTCGCGCAGCACTCGATGATTACGCCTTCACCTTCGAGTCCACAGGTGCGCTTGCGCCCTCTAACGAATTCTCAGGGAAAGCCCGACACGGCTCTCTATATCGCCTTCGCTGGACGCAAGCATGCATGTCCCTGCATGTACTTTAGCGCCTGTTGAGGTGTTCCATGCAAACGCTCCTGTCTCAGAGTTTCACTGCTTATATCGGAATTGATTGGGCAGACGCCAAGCACGACATCTGTTTGCAGATAGCTGGAGAGGCTCAGCGCAGTTTCGAGGTCATCGACCACAAGCCCGAGTCGATTGATCGCTGGGCCAAGTCGCTGCATCAACGTTACGGTGGCCCTATCGCGATCGCCGTGGAGTTGAACAAAGGCCCACTGATAGCGGCTCTGCAAAAATATGAGTTTTTTTGTATCTTTCCGATCAATCCGAGCACCTTGGCCCGGCACCGTAAAACCTTCGTCCCCAGTGGCGCCAAGGATGATCCAACGGATGCTCAATGGGCGCTTGAGCTGTTGCTGAATCACCCCGAACGGTTTCCTCAACTGGTCCAGCAAAGCTCCGCCATGCGTTCGCTCGCCAGCCTGACCGAACATCGGCGCGGGCTGGTCGATGACCGGGTCAAGCTCAGCAACCGTCTGGTCTGCATGCTCAAACAGTATTATCCGTTGGCTCTTGAGCTGTTTCATGACCATGACACGCTGGTTTTCTGTGATTTTTTGGCGCGCTGGTCGACCTTTGAAGTGCTTAAGCACGCTCGGCCGGCCAGCGTTTTGAAGTTCCTTCACGCGCACAATGTTCGCCATGCTGAGCTCAATCAGCAGCGTTTGGCGTTGATCGCCAAAGCCATGCCGTTGACTGAAGATCCAGGCGTGGTCAGTCCTTCAGCGCTGTATGTGGTGGCCCTGGTCTCGCAACTGAAAGGGGTTGTCACGGCGATCAAAGACTTTGATCGGGAGATCGAAAAAACTGCCAACACCCTGGCCGACTACCGACTCTTCAAGGCCTTGCCCGGCGCGGGACAGCAGCTTGCCCCACGGTTGATGGTCGCCTTTGGTGAGCAGCGTGATCGCTTCAAGGATGCCAGTGCGGTGCAGCGATATGCCGGAATTGCCCCGGTCACCGAACGCAGTGGCAAGAAAAAAGTCGTCCACTGGCGCTATCAATGCGCAACTTTTTTGCGCCAGACCTTTGTTGAGTGGGCTGCCCACAGCATCAATCAATCGGTGTGGGCAGAGGCGTATTATCGCCAGCAAAGGGCCAAAGGCAGCTCTTACCAAGCGGCCCTCAGGGCCTTGGCGTTCAAGTGGATCCGGATCGTTTATCGGTGCTGGAAGACCAGTACCGTGTACGACGAAAAGGTTTATTTACAGGCCTTGCTCCGGCACGGCTCACCGTTGACCAGCGAGCTGGACACAGCAAAACCGCGTTGACGGAAAGGCTCAGGGCGTGAAGGCGGTGGATCATTCAGCATCGATGTCGACTGAACTACCGCTTTCGCGAGCAAGCCCGCTCCCACAGGTGATCGGTGTGGACACATTGTTTGTGCTCCACACCGGTTAAACGGTATTAGAAGCTGTAGGTCCCAGTCACCACCAGGCTGCGCGGTTCGCCGGGTTGAATCTGTGCTGCGCTGGTGGCCGACGAGTAATAGGTCTTGTCGCTGATGTTGTTCAGTGCCGCGCGCAAGTCCCAATCCTTCTGCCGGAACCCGGCCAGTGCATCCCAACGGCCATAACCCGGCAGCACAACGGTGTTGAGGTTATCGGCATAACGCTGGCCCACCAGGGTCAACCCGGTTTCCGCATACCAGCCCATTTCCGGTTTCCAAGTCAGGAACAGGCTGCCGTTGTGCTTGGCTACGTTGCTGATGCGTTTGCCTTCAAAGCCGTTGTTGTCCTTCTCGACCGTCGCGTCCTGTACGCCCACGCCGCCGCGCACGTACCAGTTACCGGCGATTTTGCCGGTGCCGGTCAGCTCGATGCCACGGGAACGTTGCAGGCCCGAGAGCAACGTGATGGTCGGGTTGAGCGGATCGCTGGTGCGGCGGTTGTAGAGTTCCAGTTCGTAGATCGCCAGGGTGGTGCTCAGACGGTCGTCGAGCCAGTCGCTCTTCACGCCGATTTCCTTTTGCTTGGTCAGCTCCGGGCTCAAATCGTTGCTGTTGCCGGCAACGCCCGGCGTGATGCCAATCAAACCGCCACCCACTGGCGAGAACGTCTTGGTCCAGGACGCATAGAAGGAGTGATTCTGCAGCGGCGTCCAGACCAGGCCTACACGCGGGCTGGTGCTGTGGCTGTCACGATCTTCGGAAATGTTGCGCAGCTTGTTGGTCGATTCGATGTCGAAGGTGTCGTAGCGCAAACCGGCCAGCAGTTGCCATTGATCGTTCAGGCGCAATTGATCCTGTACATACACCGCACGGCTTTCGACTTCGGTGTGGTTGTCGCTGGACACCTGCATGCGCCCGGTATGGCGCAAATCGCGATTCGGGTTGTACAAGTCCAGCGCCGGCACTGGTGAGCTGCCCGGTCCGGAAGTGGCCGCGTTGTACAAGGTCGGATCGCGGCGCTGGCTGCCAGTCTCGATGCCGGTCAGCAGGCGATGCTCCAGGCCGAAGGTATTGAAACCCCCTTCCAGTTCGACGTTGTTATAGACATTGCGGGTGGTCAGATCCTGCTGCCAGTGCTGACGCGTGACCTTGGTGGCCGGGGTGTAACCGGTCAGGTAAGTGTTGTCGAAATCGCTGTCGAGCTTGAACACGCCCAGGGTGTGGCGCAGCTGCCAGTTGTCGCTGAGTTCATAGCTGAGTTTGGAGCGCAGGGATTGCGACTTGTCGTCGATGAAATCGTGCTCGCTGCCGTAGGTCGTATCGCGTCCTACGTCTGCCGGGCGCCCGTTGACCCTAGGGATGCCGCGATCCGGTGTACGGTTGTAGCGGCTGTATTCGTACTGCACCAGCCAGTTCAGGTCCGGCGTCAGTTGCCAGCTCATCGACGGCGCGAACAGTTGGCGGTTGCCGCTGACGCCATCGCGGAAGCTGTTCTGATCCATGTTGCCCATGTTCAAGCGCAGGCTGATGTTCTCCGACGGATCGGTGCTGAGGTCGGCATAAAGGCTGCGCAAATCATCGCTGCCGCCTTGGGCTTCGACGGTCGAACGACGGCCGAACTCGGGCAGTTTGCTGACCCGGTTGACGATCCCGCCCTGGCTGCCACGGCCGTATAACACGGCGGCCGGGCCCTTGAGGACTTCGATACGCTCGATGTTGTGCAAGTCGCGCACGTATTGGCTGTCGTCACGAATGCCATCGAGATAGAAGTCGTTGCTGGCGTCGAAACCCCGGATGCGCAGGCTGTCGAAACGGGTGTCGGCGCCGCTGCTGACGTTGGGGATGCCGCTCAATGCAGTGCCCAGATCATTGGTGCCGTAATCCACGACGTTCGCGGTTTTAATCGAATCGATGGCTTGAGGCACGTAGCGTACCGGTGTTGCGGTGCGGGTCGCGGTGCTGGTTTCCTTCACACGCGGGTCTTCGGCTTCAGCTTCGGCACTGATCGAGGTTTCGGGTAAAACGGTGGTCGCGGCGCAGGTGAAACCGGCAGACAGGAAGGCAGAAAGCCCAAGGGTTACGGGCGTAAGGCGGAAGGGGGCAGGCATCTGAAGCGCATCCGAAAGGGTGGAAGAATTCGAGGGCGCGAATGGTAATGCTTGTTATTTGCTTTAGTTAATTATTCTTGAAAAGTTCCGTTGTTTGATTGTTTCGAGTTGTGTCGAAATTTCTACAGAATCTCGGTGAGATCATTCGCCCGATTCCTGAAACAGTCTGAAAGCTATTTCAGCGTTTTTCCGCAACGGTCCGAGGATTAGTCTGCCGGCACTGAGTTTTCCTGATGGTTGCCGGAGTCTCCTATGACCCTTCACTACATTTACGACCCTTTATGCGGCTGGTGCTACGGCGCCAAACCGCTGGTACAAGCCGCCCAAGGCGTGCTGGCGGTAATCGCCCACGGTGGCGGGATGATGAGCGGCGCCAGCCGCCAAACCGTTTCCCCAAAACTGCGCAACTACGTGATGCCCCACGACCGACGTATCGCCGAGTACACCGGCCAGCCATTTGGCGAAGCGTATTTCGAAGGTCTGTTACGCGATGAGACTGCCGTGTTCGATTCCACGCCGCCGATTGCTGCGGTGTTGGCAGCCGAACAGATTGCGGGCCGTGGACTTGAGTTGCTGGGGCGTTTGCAGACGGCTCATTACGTGGAAGGTAGGCGCATCGCCGATGAAGCGGTGTTGTTGGAGCTTGCCAACGATATCGGCCTCGAATCTCAAGCCTTCCAGATGGCATTCAAAGAAGCCGAAACCGATCGCCATATAAAAGAGAGCCGCGCACTCTTGGCCAAGGTCGGCGGACAGGGTTTTCCGACCTTCGCCCTTGAACAGGATGGCCAATTCACCCTGGTCGATATCGGACCCTGGCTCGGCAAGCCTCAAGCGTTCGCGCAATGGTTATGCCAATCGCTTCCCGCACAAACCTCGTCAGCCCCCGTACAAGCTTGTGGCATCGACGGCTGTGCCCCTTGAATTCATCCGGAGTCACCATGGACAATCTGAGCCTGATCAAAAGCACCTACGAAGGCGCCAACGCCCAGGAAAACGCACGCAACACCGCTGCGGCCCTGGCCGCTGATGCCCGCTGGACCGAGGCGGCAGGCTTTCCTTACGCCGGCACCTACGTCGGTTTCGATGCCATCGTCGAGAACGTGTTCAAGCGTCTGGCCACTGAATGGGACGATTTTCAGTTGAAGATCGAGGACTACGTAGCACAGGGCGACAAGGTGTTTGCGTACGGCAATTACAGCGGAATCTACAAGGCAACCGGCCTTCCGATGAACGCTCGCGTTGCGCATTTGTGGACCCTGGCCGATGGCAAAGTCACGCACTTCGAACAGTTCGTCGACAGCCATACGGTACAACTGGCGATCGCTGGCAAGTAATTGCTTAGACGATTGTCAGCTTTTCATAGACGATTCATGAAATTGACACGTCGTTAAGGGCGCGGCTAGCATTCGCCCAACGCCTGTGGCTAACCGCCATGACTCACAAAATAATAAAAAGGCCCGCCACGATTTTCTCGTGGGCGGGCCTTTTTGTTTTGGGGTGAAAAAAGAGTGCGATAGCGCCATTTCAGCCGTTCGACACAGCGCGTATCAACCGGTAATAAGGAAAAGAACAAAATGTTGAATAAGCGAATCAGCCTGATCGCTCTGGGGATGTTGAGCGCTACACAGGCCATGGCTAACGACCAGGCCGAATCCAAGGGATTTGTTGAAGACAGCAGCCTCAAAGTGCTGATGCGCAACGCCTACATCAATCGTGATTACAAAGATGGCAACCCGGACAAAGCCGAGTGGGGCCAAGCGGCCATCGGTACGTTCTCGTCCGGCTTTACCCAAGGCACCGTCGGTGTCGGGGTGGATGCTTTCGGTCTATATGCATTGCGTCTGGATGGCGGCAAGGGTCGCACCGGCGCTCAAGGCATCGACTTCTTTAAAAAGGGCGACAGCGGCAACGCGGCTGACGACCTGTCCAAGGGCGGCGCAGCGGTCAAATTCCGTCTCTCCAGCACCACGCTGACCTACGGTGACCAGATGCCGGCCCTGCCGGTTCTGAGCTACGACAACGGGCGCCTGCTGCCAGAAAGCTACACCGGCACCTTGATCACCTCCAAGGAGATCAAAGGCCTGGAGCTGAACGCCGGTCGCTTCACCGCCGAATCGCGCAAAAGCGCTGAAGGCCGTGACAGTGGTGGCCTGAAGTCGATCAACGTGTTGGGTGGTAGCTACCAGTTCACCGAACAATTCAAGGCTGCGGTCTACGCATCCGACGTCGAAGACGTGCTGAAGAAGCAATACGTGAACGCCAACTACGTGTTCCCGATCGACAAGGATCAGTCCCTGACCCTGGACTTCAACGGCTATCGCACCAAGCTGGATGATTCCTACGTCCGCGAAAACGGTCTCACCGGCGACGACAACAAGATCTGGAGCCTGGCAGCGACCTTCGCCACCGGCCCGCACTCGTTCACCCTCGCTCACCAGCGCAGCACCGGCGACAGCAACCTGGGCTACGCCTACGGCGGTTACCAGAAAGATCAAGGTCGTGTCGGCGACGGTGGCAATACCATCTACCTGGCAAACTCCTACTGGTCCGACTTTAACGCCGAAGACGAACGCAGCTGGCAGTTGGGCTACGGCCTGGACTTCAGCACCTTCGGTATTCCAGGGTTGAGCTACAACTTCGCCTACGTGCGCGGTGACAACATCACCACGTCCACCAGCGAAGGCGGCACCGAGCGCGAAATCTTCAACCAGTTCAAGTACGTCGTGCAAAGCGGTCCGGCCAAAGACCTGAGCGTGAAACTGCGCAGCTCGATCCTGCGTGTCTCGCAGAAATCCAGCGAGTACAACGTCAGCGGTAACGAAGTGCGAGTGTTTGTGGATTATCCGATCAACATCTTCTGATGATCGATTGAGTGTTCAACACTCGATAAAAACCCCGACTGGTTCGGGGTTTTTTTTCGCCTGACAATCATTGAAAAAAGCATGAAACGGCCATTTTCGATCATAAAAAGTCGAATTAAAGCAACGTCATGCTTCGTTTCAAGCAGCGCTTGATATGCCTCAAATTCTTTCTCATGGACGTAAATCCTGCGCTCTCTAGATTAGGCTGCTAAATGTACGGAGATTTCTGAAAATGATCGTTTTGAACAGAGAAGTGGGCGAATCGCTACGGCGTAACAAATACGCCAACGTCCAAGGTGCTGACTTCAATCTCTACGGTCATTTCGCCGATTTTGTTCGACTGACTAAAAGCTGGGAAAGCATGGAGCCGGACAGTTACTACGGTCAGGCCGAGGCGGGCATGCGGTACCGTCGCTACAGCGATTTTGAGTACAACCCGGTCACCCGCGACCTGAAGCAGCTGGCGCATCGCGCCTATGTTCAGTCCAAGGCCAACAACAGTTATGTGGGCGGGGTTGTGCGGCACTTCCAGGACTTTTCCGATGAGGTCATCAATTCGCCAGTGATGCGCAGCCTGATCGACATCGATTTTGAAGTGTATAAAAACGTGCTGCCGACCGAATTGCACGAGGAAATCTGGCAATGCCAGATTCATCAGATCCGCATCGAGATCAAGCCCGGCAAACAACTGGAAATCACCCCGGAAGGTATTCACTGCGACGGTTATCCGTTCAGTGGGGTGCACTTCTGGGGCCGCAATAACGTTGAGGGGGCGGAGAGCCGTTTGTACGAAGCTCAAAATCAAGAGCAAGTGGCATCGACGACCTACGAGGAAATCCTCGACACCACCTACTTTCTCGATCGCGACATGCGTCACTACGTGACACCGGCACGCAATACCCATTCTCACGCCATGGCGTACCGGCAGATTCTGGCGATCTCTTTCTCGCGGCCCGGGACCGCTTTCGACATTGTTCGCTGAACAGTACAACACCGTGGCCAGCCTCGCCGAGTGCCCTGCACCGGTGATGCTGCGGCGCACCACGGCCAAGGATGCACAGCGCCTGGAACGCTTCTTTCGGCAATTCGAAGAAGTGTCTTTCTGTGAATGGCAGGACGCCAAATGCCTGCGCAGTGTGCTGGTGCAGAAGACCACCACCGCGTTTATCGCACTGGATGCCAGCGGCGAAATCGTCGGCGCGGTGTTGGGCGGAATGCTCGGCAGTCGCGGCACGATCAACCATTTGGCAGTGAGCCCGTTGTATCGCAGCCAGGGTGTCGGTCAACGACTGGTTGAATCCGCGTCGGCCGATATGAAACGCGTGGGCGTGCTGCGGATGTTCCTGTTTGTCGACGATGCTAACCTTGCCGGCCAACGCTTTTGGAGTGCCCAGGGTTTTTGCGAACCGCGCGGCGAAAGAACATTTGAGAGGGACCTATGAATGAGACCTCCAGCAGCCAGCCGCTGATGGTCGAACCGCACGCGTCGCGCACCTTCGCCGAGGCCAGTCCGGTAGTTGCGGGTTACTTCACGGTGTCGTTTGTGTTCGGTTTGATGGCGGTGAACGCCGGGTTGCCCGTGTGGCTGCCGGTCGCCATGTGCCTGTTCGTCTATGCCGGCGCTTCACAGTTTGCCGCCCTGGCGCTGATTTCCAGCGGCGCTTCGCTGACCACCATCATCCTCACCACGTTTCTGATCAATGCGCGGCACATGCTGATGTCGGTCTATATGGCCAAAGCGTTGCAGGCGATGGGGCTCAGTCGGTTTGAGCGTTGGTGTTACGCGGGCGGGCTGACCGATGAGTCGTTCGCCTTTCACAGCGTCAAGTTGGGCAAGGGCTCGCCCGTCAACGTGCGTTACCTGATCGGTTTCAATCTGTATTGCCACACCTCGTGGGTGCTCGGCGGTTTGCTGGGGGCGATTTGTGCGCAGTACGCGGCGCACTTGATCAAGTATCAGCTCGACTACGCGCTGACCGCGATGATGCTCTACGTGCTGGTGTCGCTGTGCAACACACGTAACAAGCTCATCGCCGCACTGGCCGCCGTCGCCTGCATGGGCGCGCTGAGCCTGGTCGGCAGCTCGCCTTTCAACGTATTTATCGCCACATTCGTGGGCTGCGGGGTGGGCGTATGCCTGACCAAACGTTCCTGATTCTGGTCGTCGCGCTGATGATGGCCGTGACCTTCCTGCCGCGCGCGTTGCCGCTGCAAGTGAACACTGACCATTGGCCGCCCTTCGTCGCCCGGGCGCTGGAATACCTGCCGGTGGCGATCGTCGCTGCAATCAGCCTTACGCCGTTGTTGATCAAGGATCAGCACGTGCAGCTCGATCGCCCGGAATTTTACGCCGCGATTCCGACGTTGTTATGTGCGTATTTCAGCAAAAACCTCTTTCTCTCCGTTGCGGTGGGAACGGCTGCGTACATTGCGCTCGGCTCGTTCATGTAGCGGGAGGTCGACCACATCGTGCAAGGCCTGACCCGACAACTCCGGATTGTTGATCGCCAACCGCACTTCGAGGGCATCCTCGAAACCGGGGAAAATGGTCAAGCCGTTACGCTGGGCGGCATCCCGCGAGACCATGCCGAGGCCGTCCATTTGCGTGATCAACGACAACGTCAGGGTTTCGCTGCACGAATACACCATCCGCTTGCCCGACTCGTAGTTGCCCAGACCGGCGTCGAGAAAGCGCAGGAAGCTGTGGGAATACGGACAATCGTCCGCCGGACGCACCTGAAACTTGTTGCCGAGCAACACCAGCGGATCATGTTCCTGACCGCAATGCGCACCGACCACCTGTACCTGGACCTCCGGCAGGATGATGCTGGGCAACCCCGGCTTCTGCGGGCCGATCAGCACCGCCAGGTCGAAGTCTTCATTCTTCAGCTTGCTGAGATTTTCCATCGACTCGGCGTAGCTGAACTCCAGCTGATAGTCGGGAAACACCTCAATCAGGCGTCCGATCATTCGCCGGTTGAAGTCAGCCGACAGCGTCGTGTTCAGCGCCACCTTGAGCGTGCGCTGCCCAGGCACCTTCAGCGCGGCCACTTTTTCTTCCAGTTGCCGCGTGGCGACCAACACCTTGTCCATGTAAGGCGTGAGTTCCGTGCCTTGCGGGGTCAGGGTCAACCCCTTGTTGGAGCGACGAAACAACCGAAAACCGAACTGCTCTTCGACCTTGTTCAACTGCGCGGCCAACGCCTGCACCGTTAAACAGGAATGCTCTGCCGCCGCCGACAAAGAGCCGGTCTGCACAATGCGCATCAGGTTGCGTAAGGTTCTGCTATCCATTGGGTAATGCCCTCTAAAGTGGGCTGGCTATTGTTGAGTACCTGGCCGGTTGGGCGATACGTGCTGGCTATAATCCTGCACATGAACACGCTTGTCCCGAGTTTAGTAGCGAAATGATGCTGCGTCCGATGGCTGGAGGCTTACATAGAGTCGAGGTTTTTGGGGAGGAATGGGTGATCAGGGTCAAAAAAATGCTCGGACCGAGAGGTTTGGGCATTTTTTTGGTTGGAAGGGACGGCATTGCGGGGGTTCAGTTGTGAGGGCTCAGTGAGATTGTCCGGTTTCGAAACGTTTTTGTGCAAAAAGCCAGATTTATGATCGTTTTTGAGCAAGTAAAATCGTTTTTATGCGTTTGGGGTCAGTTCGACGGTGCCCCAATTCAACGGCGGCAGCATTTTTCAAGGTAGTTGTCGCGTCAACCGTTCAACTATGCCGCTCTTTTCTCGTCCTGCTGCTCCCGATCCGGATTCAGCATCACCGCTCCTATCGGCTCCCAGTTCCGCGTCTGGCCTGACCAACGTTCCGGGCTTTTCTTGCGCGCTCGCTGGTACAGTTCATGCCGCCGCGCCAGGATCTGGTGGTCCAGCCCTCGATGCCGCTCAGCCGGTGTCACGATGCGGATCCGGCTATGCCGGTGCTCGTTGTTGTACCAACGCATAAAATCTCTCACCCAAGCGCGTGCGGCGTCCAAGCCGGCAAAACCCTCCGGCGGCCATTGCGGGCAATATTTCAGCGTTCTAAACAGCGACTCCGAGTACGGATTGTCGTTGCTCACTCGCGGTCGGCCACGGGACGGCGTGATGCCCAGGTCGTACATCTTGCTCAACAGCGTCAGCGATTTCATCGGCGCACCATTGTCCGAGTGCAGCACCAGCGGCTCGTGTAAACACTGCTCGCCGATCACGCTGCGTTGCAGCAGCGCAGCCGCTTTTTCGCCGCTTTCTTCTTCGTAAACTTCCCAGCCCACGGCCTTGCGGCTGTAAATATCTTCGATCAAATACAGGTAGTAGTACTTGCCGCGTATCGGCGACGGCAAATACGTGATGTCCCACGACCACACCTGATTGGGCGCTTTGGCGACATGCGTCGTCGGTGCCGCATGCCGTCTGGGTCGCTGGCTACGGCCCCGATGATGTTGCTGACCGGCTGCACGCAGGATGCGATAAAACGTCGCTTCCGACGCCAGATAACGCCCCTCGTCAGCCAGCCTCGGTACGATCTGACTCGGCGGCAAATGGGCATACGCCGGGCTGTTACACAGGGTCACGATCGCTTGTCGTTCGATCTCGCTCAACGCATTACGTGGCGTGGGCCGCACGGTGGTTGTGCGGGCATCGGCTTAAACATCCTCACTCTGCGTCCATCGCTGCAAGGTTCTGAGCGACAGCCCCACCTCCTGGCACGCTCTGATTTTTCGAGCACCGGCCACGATGGCTTCGATCAACCAAGCCACCAACAACTGCCGTTCCGGCAAAGAGGTCAGGTGTCCTCGTTGTCGATCCCCCAGTAATCGTTGAGCTTTTTTCGCAGCACCAACAACGCGGCGGTCTCGGCCAGCGCCTTGTCTTTACGCAGCAGTTCGCGCTCAAGTTGCTGAATACGTTTCTTGTCCTTGCGAGACTGTTCGCGGTCGACCTTTTGTTGGTTCTGAACACTCTGCTGCCCCGTGATACAGGCTTGGCGCCAGGCGCTGACATGTTCGGGGTACAGACCTTTTCGTCGGCAGTACTCACCCAGTTCGAGCTGCGACAGACCGGCGGTTTCAAGGACGACAGCGAACCGGGCTTCAGCAGACCAGTTCTCGGGGAGTGGCTTGTCTTCAGGCACTGCGCTTCCTTCAGAACTGACCTTCTTGCGCCAGTTGGACAAAGACATTTCGCTAACCCCTTCACGCCGGGAAACCTCGGCCATCGTCAGGTTCAGCGGGGGAAGCAGCATCTTGAGTAATGCGGCTTTGCGTTCAGGTGAATAGTACGGCACGACCAGTCTCTTTCCGCCCCCGATATGCTTTTTCAGGAAAATTCGGAGAGGCGACAACTATCCTGACACCGGGGGCTACATCGAATTCGAGTTCTCAGGCCCGGTCGCTGAATTGGCAGCGACGGTTTGAAGTTGGCTTGAGGGGGAAGGATGCGCAATCGTGGCTAGGTGGTGGCGTGGGCGTGAAACCACCTGGTCTTCAAGCAACGGTATCGGCGCTCCAATCGGCTAGCTAGCTTCAATCAACGCTCGTTCTTCCAACCAAATCTCCTGAACAAACTGGTCCGTAATCGCATAAATTCCATGCCCGCGCCGCATGATGATGTTCTCAGAAACCAGCGCAATCACCACCGGCTGAATCTCTTCTACACGCACCTCCCGGCCCACAGTCTTCGAATACTCAGCTGCAGCATCGATGGAGAAAATACCCCGAGCATCGCCTTGCGTAGACGCGATTTTGTTGAAAATAGCCTGAGCCAGGCTGCCTAACAGCTCCACTTTTTCAAGTTCGATGCTGGCCGCCGCCGAGCGCAATGTGCTGGCAATAACCGGTAGGAAAAGATCAGGGTCACCTTCTTGCTGCATGAGTTGTCGCAACGCTTTGAGCATTTCCTCGGGCCGGTTTCCCAAGGTATTGAATGCTTCGATGGCGACTTCGAGTGAAGGTAGCTTTTCTTTCTTCACCGTCGCAGCGAGCCGGTTAAGCAAGTATTCAACGTAATCCCCTTTCAGTACCGGATACGCTGTCGATGTCGCACCAGAAAACGCTTGGTTCCTCTTTGCCGTGAGTTCGCTGACTTGCGCCCTGTGCGATCCCGTTCCAATAAATAGAAAGTAACCCGGTGTATCTGGTCGAGGATTGATCGCATCACGAGCAGCTTTGAGTGCCAGAAGCAGCTGATTACCATCGTCGGAAGAAATGGCATGCTGCACTTCGTCGATGATCAGCACCAAGTTGGTGTTCGCTTGATCAACAACCTCTGTCAGCGCCTGCGCCAGGGTTGGCCCACCTGAGTTCCCGATGCTGTCGAGTTTGAAACCAAACTTGAATCCTGCAACGCCTACATCAGCACCGCTGACACGCTTGAGCATTTCGAGCAAATCGGAGCCCGGTGTTTGGAGCTCCTGCAGGGTTTTACGGATGGCGTCATGCACCAGTGTCGCTGGATTGGCCAGCGTGTCACTCCATAGGTCGACGTAAATGACCAGAGCCCCCGCATCTTTCAGCGCAGGGATCAGGTCGCTCCTCAGGAATGTCGTTTTCCCAGTCCTGCGCAGGCCGGATAAAAACAGACCTGAGCGCAAACCTTCATCGAGAACGCCTGGATTGAGAAGCTGGTTCGCCATCTCTTCGGCCAATTCAGGGCGCTGAAAAATACTGCTCATGCAATTACCTCTTTTTATGGATACGCCATAATTATTGGCCAGCCATAATTTAGCATAAAGGTTCAAATACAGCCTGAAGCCAGTGTGATCGCTGTTTCTGAGGGTTTTTTGAGCGAAGAAGGAATGCTGACTGACATGTCGCTTGGCAACGACATACGAATGATTGAGCTGAAAAGGGAGTTTCGACGCCTAGCAGGCGTGAAATCGCGCACCTATTACACTACGTAATTAATGATGTTCCCGCCCCCACCTTTATCCCCTCCAGCTAACTCCATACATTGAGCTCCAACGCCTACCCATTCATTCCGAAGGGAAGGTCACTGGAGAGTCCTCATGCCTTTCGTAAGCGTACGCATCACCCGCGATGGCGTTACCTCTGAGCAGAAAGCTCAGGTGATCGCCGAAATCACTGAAACCCTGGAACGCGTCCTGAAGAAGGATCCGCACCTGACCCACATCGTGATCGAAGAAGTCGACACCGATAACTGGGGCTACGCCGGCATCACCACCACCCAGTACCGAAAGCAACTGGCTGAGGCGGAGGGCCAGTCATGACCGCGTCCGTCTCCATCGATTTCATCTCCGACGTGGTGTGCCCGTGGTGTGCGTTGGGTGCGACGGCGCTGGAGCAAGCGATAGAGAACGTGGCCGGTGAGATTTCGGTGGAGCTGACCTACAAGCCCTTCGAGTTGAACCCGGACATGCCGGCAGTCGGCGAAAAAGCGGTCGAGCATTGATGCGCAAATATGGAAGGACTGCCGAAGACGTCGCCGCCGGCAAAGCGATGCAAATCGAACGTGGCGCGGCCCTGGGTTTCAAGTTTGATCTGGAGAAGCGCACTCACTTCTACAACACGTTTGATGCGCATCGGCTGCTGTTGTGGGCGTTGCAGGAAGGGCGGCAGGTCGCACTGAAGAAGATCCTGCTGCGCGCCTATTTCGCCGACGGCGAGAACCCGAGTAATCGCGAGACGCTGGTTCGTCTGGCGGCTGAAGCGGGACTGGATGCGGCGGCTGCTCAAGAGGTGTTGGCGTCCGGCGCGTTTGCCGAAGAAGTGCGTGAGCTTGAAGCGTTTTACCGCCAGCACGGCATCAACTCGGTCCCGGCCATGGTGCATAACGGTCGACACCTGGTGTCCGGCTCGCAGTCGGTCGAGTACTACGAACAGATGTTGAGACAAATGGCCAAGGCCCCCGCCGAAGCCTGATTACTTACTTTTTCAAACCATCATTTATTTGTAGAGGTTCATCATGAGCAATTCGAAAAAAGTCATCGTTATTACCGGCGCATCCCAAGGCCTCGGCGCCGGCATGGTCAAGGCGTTCCGTGATCTGGATTACAAAGTTGTCGCCACATCGCGTTCGATCAAACCGTCCACCGACCCGGATATCCTCACCGTGGCGGGTGACATCGGCGACCCGGCGGTCGCCCAGCAAGTGATCCGCGAAGCCATCGCACGTTTTGGCCGCATCGATACCTTGGTCAACAACGCCGGGATCTTCGTTGCCAAGCCGTTCACCGCTTACACCCCTGAAGACTACGCGGCGGTGTTGTCGGTGAACCTGAATGGTTTCTTCTACATCACCCAACTCGCGATCACCGAGATGGAGAAACAAGGCCAAGGCCACGTCGTCAACATTACCACCAGCCTGGTCGACCACGCGATTGATGGTGTGCCGTCGGTGCTGGCTTCGCTGACTAAGGGTGGTTTGAACGCTGCGACCAAGTCCCTGGCTATTGAGTACGCCAAGCGTGGGATTCGGGTGAACGCGGTTTCACCTGGCATCATCAAGACGCCGATGCATGGTGAAGAAACTCATGAGGCGCTGGGGAATCTGCATCCGGTTGGGCATATGGGTGAGATCAGTGACATTGCGCAGGCTGTTGTTTATCTGGATAGCGCGAACTTTGTTACTGGGGAGATTCTGCATGTGGATGGTGGGCAGAGCGCGGGGCACTAAGACCGCTTTTCCAAACGCCAAAAACAACAAAGCCCTCGTATTTCTCCGAGGGCTTTGTTTTGTATGGTGCGGCATCAGGAGTCGAATGGATATTTAACGATTTGCCATTAATGATTTTATGAAGGTGAAGGTGAGCTGCGTCGGCAAGCAGATAAAGGAGCTATCCATGCAGGTCGCTAGTGAATAGATGACTGTGCATAAAATCTATGAAGGCCCGTAGTCTTAGAGAAAGATGTTTGCTCGATGGCCATAGAAGCCTGAACACCCCAGTGTGAACCGTATAGTCTGCTAACACCCGAACCAGTTCGCCGTTTTTGATGGACTTGGAAGTCATGAAGTCAGGTAGGCAAGCAATTCCCAAACCTGAACGTGCCACATCGACAATCACTTCAGTCGTGTTGCACACCATGGTCTGAGGTAGCTCGAAATCCGGCTCTCCGGTCTCAACGCGTAGCGGCCACGGTTCAATCTTCCCTGTCGAAGGAAACTTGTGTAACAAACATGAATGCGTAGCAAGATCCGCTGGCCGTTGGGGTACACCGTACTGTGCGAGATAGTCCGCAGACGCCACAATCTGGAGCTGAAACCCCCCCAGTCTTTTAGAAATCAACCGAGAGTCACTAGGCTCGCCTGTCCGCAATACAGCATCAAAGCCCTCCTCGATAACGTCGACCATTCGATCAGTAAAATCGATGTCGAGTTCTATTTCGGGGTATGTGCGCATGAATTGAATGATTGCTGGCATCACAAGATCGCTGACTAGAGGCAAGCTGATTCGCAATTTGCCCCTCGGTTGTTCACGCGCATTGCTTAGCTCCATTTCTGCGGCTTCAAGCTCCGACAGTATCCGTCGGCACCGCTCGAGAAACAGTGACCCTTCTAACGTCAGGGCAATACTGCGGGTGTTGCGCTGGAATAGGCGTACACCGAGTTTGTCCTCCAGCCGACCAATACTTTTGCCGACGCCAGAGGATGAAATACCTAGTCGTTTTCCTGCCTCTGTAAAGCTTCGAGTCTCAGCCACCAATACGAATAGTGAAATGCTGCCAAGCGATTCCAAGGGCTGTCCTCACTACGGACACCAATGTCCGATATGTTCGGATTATAGGCCTGTTTTTGTTTGCGGACGCAAGCCCTAACCTCTTGGTGGGCCGATCACCGCAGACAACCGTGCGCCGAGGACCAACACCTCCGCACACCAATCAGGGAAACATTCAGATGAATTCAACACGCAGCGTTCAGACGGCTCCCCCGTTATTGAAGTGGATACAGCTATTCGCAGCTTGCCTGACAGGCGTTCTCATCCCGCTTTGCTTCACAGGGCCCGCAGTTGTCCTCTCTTCCATCAGCGCTGCCATGGGAGGATCTGCCGTCGAGCTCAGTTGGGTTGTCAACGCCTATATCCTGACTTATGGCAGCGCCATGATGGCGGCAGGGAGTCTGACGGATATCTATGGACGCAAGCGGGTATGGCTGATTGGTCTAGTCATCTTTGTGTTGTCTACCATCGCTATTCCCTTCTCTTCCACTGTCTTGCAGATCGATATCCTGAGGCTTGTACAGGGGTTGGGCGGAGCAGCTGCTTTCGCTGGCGCCATGTCGTCTCTAGCTCAGGTATTCCACGGTGCTGAGCGCACCAAGGTTTTCAGTCTCCTTGGGACGACTTTCGGCATTGGATTAGCCTTCGGCCCATTGGCAGCGGGGCTACTGGTCGACTCCGCAGGCTGGAAATGGACGTTCCACGCTACGGCATTGATAGGCGTAGCGGGCTTCATACTTGTCTGCGTGAGCGCGACTGATTCTAAAGACCCGGCTAACAATGGTATGGACTGGCCTGGTGCTCTCAGCTTCACGGCCGCACTGACCTTGTTCACCTATGGCATTCTCCTCGCGCCTGAGGACGGTTGGGCCAGCCCAATCGTTTTGGGGAGTGTGGCCGGCGCGATCCTGCTGTTTATCATCTTCGTGATGATAGAGCGCCGAACCAGTAGTCCTATGCTTGACCTGTCGCTGTTCAAGCAATCCAAGTTTGTAGGTGTGCAGATTCTTGCAGCGAGCCCTGCATTCTTTTTTGTCGTCCTCATCATCATGCTCCCGGCGCGATTCATCGGAGTCGATGGGCTGAGTGCTTTGCAGACCGGACAGATGATGATCGCGCTGGCCGCACCGTTGCTGCTCGTGCCGTTTCTGGCTGCTCAGCTCGCGCGACACTACACCTCAGGGATGCTCTCGGCGGTCGGGCTGATGTTGGTGGCTGTCGGGCTGTTTTGGCTCGGCGTCGTGCTAGATAGCGGAGTAAGTAATGCGGTAATGCCTATGGCGCTGATCGGCATCGGCATTGGCCTGCCTTGGGGTTTGATGGATGGCATGGCCGTTAGCGTGGTGGAAAAAGAACGCGCTGGCATGGCCACAGGGATTTTTAACGCTGTTCGCGTTTCCGCCGACGGTATAGCCATCGCCGTCGCCGGGGCGTTGCTGGCGACCTTCATTCAATGGGGGTTATTCGACGCCGCCACGAATTTTGCACCGCATCAGATAATGGAGGCATCCAGCCGGGCTGCGCTCGGCGATCTGCAGAATGCCGGCAATCAACTGCCAGGGCAGTCAGAGCTTTTGCGCCACGAGTACGCGAACGCGTTTCGTCATCTGCTTTTCATCTTGGGTGCTGGCAGCGTGCTCACGGCAGTTGCTGTGTTCGCAACGCTCGGTCGAGTTAGCGCGCATGATCATCAACCAGTAGAAGCAGTCCGTCCCGTGATCGTGGGTGACCGCGAGTGATCGGGCGGATACGAACGAGCGGCGAATCCAATGAGGCTCACCCTGCGTTTTCCCGTGTGTTCGCACCAGGCCATCTTACGTTTGGCCTAATCGCGCCGCTGGAGGGATATCCCAACCTCATGGCTCCGACTATGCAAGATCATGTTGATCTGGCCCGACAAGCTGACGTCGCTGGTTTCTCAGCGATCTGGCTACGCGACGTGCCTCTGCTGGATCCGGAGTTTGGAGACGCGGGCCAGATGTTTGATCCCTTGGTGTACGCAGCTCACTTAGGGGCGGTCACTCAAAGAATCTGTATCGGTACTGCCGGGGTGGTACTGACGCTACGCGATCCCTTGATGGTCGCCAAGCAAGCCGCAACCCTTGATGTGCTACTGCAGGGCCGCTTTCTACTCGGACTCTCAACGGGAGATCGGCCCAGCGAGTATCCAGCATTCGGCCAGGACTTCGACAACCGAGCGGAGCGATTCAGAGAAGGTTGCGAAATTTTGCGTATCGCTACCCAACAGTCTTTTCCCAAATATGAGTTTTGTCACTATGGCAGGCTCGACGGGACGCTGGATTTGCTTCCAAAGCCATGGTCCACGCAAATGCCAATGCTCGCTGTTGGCCGTTGCGGGCAAGACATGAAGTGGTTGGCATCGCATATGGATGGATGGCTTTGGCACCAAAGCGACTTTGGCAGCCTGCCCAACTTGATTGAGCAATGGCAGTCCTGTACTGAGCCTGACACGTTCAAACCCTACGGCTATGCGACATTCTTCAACCTGGAAGAAAACCCCGACGCCCCCTTGAAGGTTGGACGAGGGATAAGCACCGGCCGCAATGCGCTCATTGACTTGTGGCAGCGACAACAAGCGCAAGGTGTTTCACATGTCGCATTGAACCTGAAGCCATTACGACGGCCTGCAAGGGAAGTATTGCAGGAACTTGCAGAATACGTGCTGCCGTTTTTTCCGGCACAGGGAGTGAGCCTTGTCTGATCGAAACGCTCCGTCTGCTCAAGATTTGTTGAACCAAAGTACCGACCTGCCCCGGAGCCCCATACGTATGTGGTTCGCTGGTTGGATGGTAGTGTCGGTGTTTATCTTGTCCAATACTGCGACCCCGCTATACGTTTTGTGGCAGGGGCAACTCGGTTTCGCATCGTCAACCCTCACGTTGATATTCGCGGCTTATATCTTGGGGCTGTTGCTCAGTTTGCTGATTGCTGGACAAGTATCTGATCGCTATGGTCGCAGGGTGGTACTGCTGCCCGGTCTAGTCTGCGCTATGTCGGCTGCATTGCTGTTCAGGTCCGCCGAATCGGTTGAAGGCTTGCTTTTCGCACGCCTACTGACAGGCATTGCCGTGGGGATTATCGTCTCCGCGGGGATGGCAAGTGTTGTTGATCAGGGGGGTGTGCAGAGGCGAAGACTATCTTCGTTAGTGGCCTCAATGTCGATGGTGCTGGGTGCAGGCCTCGGGCCTTTGCTGGCTGGAAGCCTCGCCACGTTTGCCAGCCGGCCGATCGAAAAAGTGTTTACCCTGGAGTTGGGGATACTTGCACTCGCTTTTCTGATCGCCTGGACGATGCCAAACGGAGCGAATGACACCCAACGAACAGGCAGCGCCAGATGGAGGTTCCCTTCGGTAGAGCGACATCATCGCCTTCACATACTGCTAGGTGTCGCGCTGTTCGGTCCGGGAATCACAGCTACTTCCTTTGTCTTGTCGTTGGGACCGTCTCTACTGGCAAGTCTGCTCCACATTAAAACTCCGCTGATGGCAGGTGCCACTGCGTTTCTAATGTTTATCTCGGCTTTCGCCGTACAGATTGTGCTGCGTCGGCGAACCGTTGAACACATTTTCTATTTCAGTGCTGCCGCGACCTTCGCCTCGATGCTGGGTATCTCCACTGCGATAGCGATCTCCTCTCCCGCGGTTCTGATTATCGCCGCGTTGCTGGCCGGTGCCGGTCAGGGATTGGGGCAACTGGGGGGGCTGACGTTAATAGCCTTGAGGGTATCGGACAACAAGCGGGCGCAGGCAAATGCATTGCTCAACATGGGCGGCTATGTGCCCGCTGGCCTACTGCCTGTAGCCACTGGTTTCTTGATCGACCGAACTAACTTGGCCGTCGGTGCTTACACATTGGCAGGTCTGCTCGCTAGCTGTGCGCTACTCGCAGCCTGGTTCGTCGCAAGAAACAAGGAAGAAGTTCACTACTACTGACGACCTAGGAGGTCATCATGCGCTCTACAAAGTCCAACCCTGCTAAACCTAATCCAATGCGTGTCAGCCGCAACAAGATGCAATTAGGGGTTTTTTCCACTAACACGGAGGGTGGTTGTACGGTGACGAATGCGCCAGAGCGGATTCGAGGGGATGACTGGGCAGGCAATCTGGAGATCGCGAAGGATGCGGACCGGGCAGGTTTTGAAGCGTTCATCCCGGTCGGCCGTTGGAAGGGATTTGGTGGCGCCAATAACACCGGTGGTGTGTGTTACGAGACCTACACGTGGGCGGCGGGTATCGCTGCACTGACTGATCAAATCGCGGTGTTCACGACGTCGCATTTGCCGACTGTGCACCCTCTGTTCGCCGCTAAACAGGCGGTTACAATCGATCACATCAGCGGCGGGCGTTTCGGTCTAAACATTTTGTGTGGCTGGTATGGCGCTGAGATGAGGATGTTCAGCGGCGAGATGATGGAACACGACAAGCGATATGACTACGCTGAGGAGTGGTTGCACATCGCGCAAAACGCCTGGCAGCAGCAGACCCCTTTTAACTTCAAAGGGGAGTATTTCACGATCTGCGACGCGATCTCTCAACCGCAGCCAATCAACAAGCCTTACCTTATCAACGCTGGCGGCTCCCCTCGCGGGAAGCGGTTCTGTGCAGAGCATTGTGATGCGGCGTTCTTAATCATCAAGCACTTGGATGGCGAAGCGGCTGTGCGTGAACAGATCGCCTCCTACAAGGATCTCGCCAAGAACGAGTTCGGCAGAGACCTCAAAATTTGGTGCTATGGCTACGTTGTTCAGAAAGACACGCAGGAAGAAGCCGAAGCGTACCTTGATTATTACGCAAACCAAGTGGGCGACGACGAAGGGTGCGACATCATCACGACCGAACTGGGCATTCAGACCGGAATCTTCACGCCGGAAGATGCGGTCCGGTTCCGTTTTCACTTCAAGGCTGGCTTTGCTGGCGTACCGTTGGTAGGAACGCCAGAACAGATTGTAGAGCTCTTCCGGAAATATTCAGACTGGGGAATCGACGGCATCGCGCTTACATGGTTGGACTACCACCAAGGGATCAAGGACTTCGTGGCGGGCGTTCAACCACTCATGGAGGCTGCAGGTTTGCGCGAGCCATTCCTTAAAGATGCTCTACCAGCGCCAAAAGAGGAGCGGGCGGCTGTGGAAGTGGCATAACTGTTGGGGCCCCGGCGAATTAGCCTAGGGGCCCAACTCTAACTTAGATTTCCAACATCTTTTGCGGATTAGAAAGGGTCACTTCCGCGCGGCGAGAGACATCGAGTTCAAACGTATCAAACCACTGTTGGCTTCGCTCGAGCCAGCCGTTGACGTCCATCTGGCTCGTTTGCCCCAAGTCTGAGCTATAGACAACATTGGGGACAGACGACAACACCTCGCGAAAATCCTCTTCTTGTTGATACCCTAAAAGATAGGTCAGCGCTGTCTGCTCGATATACACATTTGGGGCCGCGGCGATCTCTAAAAGTTCGGCAGCCTTCAAATCAGTCAGCGGATTAGCGGGTTGGTTGAGCATCAAACGTGGCACGCCCAACCGAACGGATTCATCAACTAAAGCACGAACCTCGCGCGCGTCAGCGTGGCCGGTTGATATCACAAGAGGGTAGTCACACGCCATCTTGAGTACATCCAACGCCTGGGGCGTTAGTCGCCCTGCGTCTGTTGTCACGCGGAGGGGCTTGATCGGTTTGCTTAGCAAGAGCGGATGGCTGACATTACGCGCGAGGGTGCTGGTGTGCTTGCGTCCTGTCACTGTAGGAAAGTGGACAATGAAGCGTCCCGGTTCGTCGCCGCGCACACACAGGCTTCGCTCCACGACCCTGAAGTCCACACCTCCTGCAATCTCGTTCAAAACCAAAGAGCCGCTGACGGGAAAACCCTGCGAGCGCGCCTCCCAGGCTTGCCCGGCAGTGCACCCCATGTGATTTTTCAGTACGACCCAGCCTTTTGCTGCTGCGTACAGCTTCCCGGCATCTATCGCTCCGTGGCGGCGAATGAACGCGTCCGGATTCGCGTGGTAGTGCAGGTCTATAAACCTTGGGGAGTGGCTATTACCTTTGAGATCGTTCATGCCGCGCGTTCCGACAGGGGTATTAGAAAAGTGTCGACGTCGCTCAGCACCGAATCGAGGTCGTCAGCCAAAGGTCGCATACCTCCCCCCTTGATGCAGAGTGTGCGTTGATTGTTTCCGGTGGTTTCTATCGCGTGCGTCTGCGTAACAAGTTGAGATCGCTCGCCAAAAATACTCAGGACCCTTCCTTGATATTTCTGCAGGCTGTGACTGAGATCGATACCGGCCAAAAATCCAAAACCACGCACTAGCCGTTGCCCCTGTACCACGAGGGGAACGTTACTTTGACTCTCTGCGGTCTGCTGAGGAACCCCGCCCTCGGGTAAAACGAGCGCATCCAATAGGCGCTTGGCTTCTTCAACTTGGCCAAGCTTTGCAAGCTCTGCCATTCGCCCGAGTCTGGCATCCAGTAACGCGTTGGCTTTGGCCGGGGATGAGAGCAGCAGCAGAGCCGCCGTGGACGCAAGAGAAGAGGAGCTAACCAGTTCCAGGGCAAGCGCGCCGCCTAACGCGACGCCGACAAGTACGTTGGGTACGCCCCAAGGTTGCAGTACCTCAGCCCAACGCTCGCTAAAGGCTTTCAAAGTCTCACCTGCGACAACCGGTATCGAGAGCGAATCAAACACCACCACCCGATAGCCTGCGCTGAGAAAGTGGCCTATCAGGGGCTGGATAAATGCTCCTTCATCCCACACAGGCATGACCGGGGAAAGAACAAAAACGGACAATTTCCCTTCCCCATACTCTTTGAATTGCACGTCCTGGTTCATTGCTTTGCTCCTGCAGAAATAACGAAGCCCACTTTTACAAGCGGGCCGATTGTGATCAGTGGATCCGGTTAGAGGGTGAGACCGAGCTTTGCTACGACGTCGGCATAGCCTTTCATAGTGGCCTCGACTATTGAGTGCGCTGGCTGTACGTCTTTGATTAGATCTGCCACCTCGCCTGCCCAAATAGCCTTAGTACCGATGTCATCCTCTGCCAGGGCCTGTTCGTACTGAGGCCGCAACTGATCAATTGCGGCCGAGAACGCCTTTTCATTGCCTACCCATGACTCGGAAAAGTGGTTCGCAATTGCTCGCCCGCTGTACTCCGCGGGCCAGGATATTCCGCGCACGTCATCAAAGATGCGGGTTCTGACGGTATCGCTTGCGACGGCGTGGACCAGTCTGCTTTTCACCCGTTCTGAGGGGAGCGCTTCGTCGGACGCCAAGAACCGCGTTCCCATCATGACCCCGTCCATTCCGAGCGCCATCGCCGCGGCCATTCCCCGGCCGTCAGCTATCCCACCGGTTCCGATCAGGATTACATCCTCGCCCACAGCATCCCGGACTGCCGGGAATAAAGGCATGGAGGATCTGCGCAAGCTATGCCCCCCTGCTTCCGCACCCTGCACTATCAATGCATCGGCGCCGGCGTCGAGGGCGTAGAGCGCCTGGTCAACGTCATGCACCTGAACGATCACTTTCGCGTTCGCTTGATGAATGGGTTCGATAAATGGACGGACATCGCCAAAGGACAGGGCTACCACGTCCGGGCCATAATCCAACGCCAAATGCAGTAACTCGAAACGTTTCGCGACAGTGAACATGACAAGCCCGATGCCCCACGGCTTGTCCAAATTTTGCATGAGCGGCAACTGCTGAGCCATCCAGTCAGGGTCCCCGTAGCTTGCTCCCACCAGGCCAAGGCCACCTGCGTTTGAAACTGCTGCCGCCAACCGTCCTCCGGACGCTCCCCCCATGGGTGCGAGAACCAGTGGGTGCTGGATGCCCAGGAATGTTGTTAACGCTGAATGAATTGCGACCATAACTTCTTCCTTGATCGAATATTGATAGGCTTGGGCGGTACGCAGCGCCAAGCGCTGCGCACGCGGTTGCAGCTAGCCAACAGTTTCGAGGGCGGTGGCGGTGGCGGGGGTGATGTAGGTGGCGACGGTGTACAGGTGGTATTCCCAAGTACCCGTTTCTTTCAAGCGCGAGTAACGCGATAGAAATTCCTCGTCGGTGAAGAGCGATTCGAACTGCCCGCGATCACTCCACTGAGCTTGGTTGATGACCGTCTTACCGTCCGTACTCTTCATCAAACGGCTCCACTGGAAAGCGCTGTACGTTCTTGCGACGTAGTTGACCGTGTCTTCCAGAATTTTCACGGCGAGGTCCTGCGCGCCTTCTTGGACATGCACCACATTCACGAGGTAAACCGCGGTGTCGTCCGAAACAGATTGAGGGTCAAACAATTCCATTTTCATGGTTTATCTTCCAATAGTGAGTTACGAGCGTTTTAAGAGAAGACGGGAACTGATCCCGTTGGCATTCCGTCCTGCCAAAGCAATGGCGTGATGGCTTCGGCCACCACAACGTCGTCAACTTGACCGATGATTATTTCGTGGGTCCCGTAGCTCATGCGTTGAGCAACGGTGCAAAAAAGTGAGGCTTGTGCACTTCGCAGAAACGGCAGGCCGTTGGAATGCTGCCAGTCGGCAGTTTCGAATCGGGCCGGGCCGTTGACTGCCCCACCGAAGACTTTCACCAGATCCTCTTGGCCAACCCGCAACAGATTCACCGAGAACCTTCCATGGTCAATGAGAGGCCAGTACATGCTTGCGCCGTGGTTGATACAGACAAGGATGGACGAAGGGTCGGTGCATACCGACGTTACGGCGGTTGCAGCCATTCCAAAAGGAACGCCCTGATGTTCAGTCGCAATGAGGGTGACCGTGGAGGTCAGGCGACGCATCGCTTTCTTGAAGGCGTCAGTGATCGAACCCTTATCTGTGAAGGAATGCTGTTGCAGGGGCGCGCTTAAGGCGCTGGCACTGGCTAAGTACTCACTTGAAAGGCTCATTGGCTCAGCTCCGTTTCAACCTTTTCAGCAGCACCCAGCCAAGGCTGGTCATAGCGGTAGGTCTTCCGAGCGTCCTCAAGTGAAGACCCGGTTGTTATCGCCCCGATGATCTGCCGTTCGGTGTGCTCTACGGCGCACGCACGGCGAATGACCTCGGCAGCTATCTGCTGCGGAATAACAAGACAGCCGCTGCCATCGCAGACCATCAGGTCTCCTGGATTGACAGTGACGTCACCGATCTCAATCGGGACCTGCACTGCTTTTAGCTGTGTTCGGTTTTTTGCTGACTGCATGAACCGTCCGCGACTGAACAGGGGATAACCGAGCTTGACGACCGTATCGATATCCCTGGCCACTCCATCGATCACCGTCCCTTTGATGCCTCTCGCCACCGCGAAATGCGTCATGATATCGCCCCAGACAGTGCAGTCCTGGCGCCCCGCGTTGGAGCTAACGATCACTGCTCCGCGCGGGACCTGATCGATGTAATTAGCAGCATTTTTGAACCCGTGTGAATTCCCGACCGGTTCATACTGCACGGTAAAAGCGATGCCCACGCAGCGAGTTCCAGGCACTTGCGTGCCGATACCCAGCAGGCCACCAGGAACCTCCAGGCTATCCAAAGCGTCGGACAGAGACGCGGTGTCCAATCTTTCGCATTCGTCCAGCAAGGTTTGAGAGATTTCGGTCGACTCAAAGGGCTTCAACATGTGTTGCTCCCAGGTGTGAATTTGAGATGGGACGTTCCGTCGAGGTTAGCGCGGCCATAGAAACGCACTCGCCGATAATTGCCTCGCCAACCTGTGCCGTGGTGTGTGAGCCACCCATGTCATAGGTGCGCACAGTTGAACGCGAGACCCGGCTGACCGCAGCCGTGACGTACCGGGCTTCCTGCGGATAACCCAAATGCTCAAGCATGAGCGCGATGGCCATGAACATCGCGCTAGGATTGGCCTTGTTGAGCCCTGCATGCGCAGGGGCGCTCCCGTGAACCGGCTCGAAATATGCCCCCAGCTTTCCGAAGTTCCCACTCGGTGCGAAACCCAGACCACCCATAACGCCTGCACCGAGATCGGAGAGGATGTCTCCGAACATATTCTCGGCCACTACAACGGAGAAACGCTCTGGGCGCTGCACCATCCACAGCGCTACGGCATCCACATTTTCGATCACACCCTCAATGCCGGGATATCTCTGAGCTACACCTTCAAATACACGTCGGGCGAAGGCACTGCTGTGACGAAGTACCATGGGTTTGTCTACGAACGTGACCCGCTCGAATCCTTGGTTAGCCGCATATTCGAAAGCGTATTCGAAGATGCGCTCAAGCCCGCTGCGTGTCTGTAAACGCACTGAAATCGTCGCGTCCTCCTGGCCATCCCGGTGCCATGGCGCACCCAATGCCTCCCGTTCTTCCAGTAATGGCAAGAACGCATCAGGTATCCGGCCAAAATCCAGGCCGGCGTACAGCCCCTCAGTGTTTTCCCGGATGACGACGAAGCGGAATCGGTTTTCGCCTGTCATGTCAGTGACTGGCCGCACGTTTGCGTAAAGGTCCAGGTTCTGCCTGAGTTGGATCACAGGGCTGACATAACGGCGGTTTTGCCCCTGAAGGTGAGGGGGCAGCTCGGCTTCCGTTTCGGCAAGGGGTTTGCTCGTGATAGCGCCCAACAATGTGGCGTCACAATCACTGATTTTCTTCCAGGTTTCATCCGGGACGGTATTGCCTTCTCGCTTCCAGCATTCCCAACCAATGTCCCCAAACTCTAGATCGAAGGGCAGATTCAAAGCCTGAAGGACGGGCAGTGCGGCATTCATGACTTCAATGCCGATACCGTCACCGGGAAGGACACAAATACGCTTGCGAGTGTGGAAGTCGCTCATCCCGCTATCTCCTGTGCAATCTTGGTAGCGCTGCCGTAGATGTTCGCGATGGCTCTCGGAGCAAGGCGTGCGACCTGATCCTGCTGATGCATGATCTCGAGGGCACGATACTCGGACGTTAGCTGAAAGCGCTCGAGCGTTTCCTGCATACGTTTTGCACTGTCGAACGGGAAGTTGTACGCCCCCATAATGATGTCCAGGAGAGGACTTGGAATGTTATTGAATGGGATCGAAGCCGCTGTCAGGTTTGACAGTTCTAGAATTTTGACGAGGTCAAACCCATGGCTAGTGCCGATGCGTTCGAGATAAGCGACCAGCATACTTAGATGTAAGTTGCCGGCACCTTTCCCCATTCCACAAATGGAGGTGTCGATATATTCGGCACCTGATTCGATGGCGGCGGCAGCATTGGCCAAGGCCATCGAAAGATTGTTATGAGCGTGGAAACCCAATGGCACTGCAAGTCGATTAGAGAGGCGACTGATCAATCGCTCGACATCGCTCGGGAGCATATGCCCGTTAGAGTCAGCAAAACAAATGATGTCTGCTCCAGCACCTTCGGCTCGGACGGAAGTGTCAATCACGGCGCTGAGAGTCTGTGTCGTCACATGAGTGACATTGGCGCTGACACTGAAGCCGTAATCGCGAGCGAGTGAAAGAGTGGCAAGCCCTTCAGCCAACTGCTCTCGGCGCAAGCAGACTCGAATCATAGAGACGCCTTGCTCCTTTAGCATGGCGAAATCCTGATCACCAACGTTCTTTGGGTGGACCATCACCGCAAGCTCAATTCGACCACCTCCAGCATGGCGAACTTTCTCGATAAACTCAGCGCTTATATTGCTAGTGAGTCCATGCTCCGCTTTGGGCGCGAACGACCCTCTGCAGTAACCAACTTCACACAAATCAACGCCGGCCTCTGCCAAGCTTGATGTTATTACCAGGGCCTGTTCATCCGTGAAGTTGAAATTATTGCGATACCCACCGTCACGTAGCGTGACGTCGAGAACTTTTACTTTCCCCATGATAATCTCCTGCTTTTGATGGCAGTAACGAGGTGTGCACAATTTGAAGAAAGGCCACGAAATCCTAGTTGTTGTTTTTGTAAGAGATGGCCTTCATCAGCGTGTCCGAGCGGATCTGATTGCGCTTCGGTTTTTCGAAACACCTTTTAAGGTGCTCTCCATTGATCCTCGTCAATACAAGCAGGTTTGTAAATTCGCGATAATCACCGGTACCTGTGAATTTTTTCCCATGCCGGAGCCGATTCACCTGCAAATTTGCGCGCCTTCAGGTGATTGCTTTCAGTCACGGCTGAGGAAGCAGGTCTCAACGTAATCCATGGCGGCCTGGATTGAAGGGATCGCACGGAAGTCCTCGTGAACACCTAGCCAAACATCCACCATCAGCGGGTCCGCAAGCTCAAGCTTGCACAGCTGTGAGTGATGTCCTACTGCGAAGCTGGGCAGCAGCGCAATCCCTACACCCGCCTCTGCTGCCCGAACCTGCAGATCAACCGTTTTCGCCTTGAGGACGCATGGGCGATGTCCGACAATTTTTTTGAGCCAGTCGTTCTGAGGAAGTGTCATAGCTTCGGTTTCATAACCGATAAACTCGTATTGCTCTGGACGGCGGTCCTGAAGATAGGTCTTTGCACCGTAGAATGAAAATGATGCAGAACCTATTCGCCGGGCAACAATGCCTATCTGGCGGGGCTTCGCAAAGCGGATGCACAAATGTGTTTGGCAAGTTGATAGCGACGAATACTGATTATCCCCTAGCAGGCGCAAAACTATGCTCGGGTGTTTAGCTCGGAAGCGCCCAAGGTTTGGTATAAGCTTTTCAGAAGTCACGGACGGTGGGGCACTAATCGTAACTTCGGCAATTTGTAGGGTCTGGGCGGCGGCGGCGGCCAGTCGCTCAATAGCTTCCGTCTGAGTTTCTATTTGTGATCCGATTTCTGCGAGTTTGCGTCCGTCGGCCGTAAGTTCGTAGAGTCGCTTCCGTCGATCAACTAATTTTACGTTCAGGGATTTCTCAAGGGACGCGATACGTCGAGACACTGTTGCGTGCTCAACGCCCAAAATTCGCGCCGCACCGCTCAAGGAGCTAACTTGTGAAAACGTCACGAAGTAGCGAAGATCTTCCCAGTTAAAATGGGGTGCGCTCTGGCTAAAGATGGCAGGCTCAGCATTCGAAGCAGTTCTATTCCTGGTTGCCAGCGACATTTAGTATTCCCTATTTAAATAGCAACGGTAAAAACCCTAGACCGCTGAAAGCAGCCGACCCATAGTAATTATCCAATGAAGCTCAGCGATATCTAAGCATCGATTCGCATCCAATGAGCAGGCTGGAGTCCGTCGTGATCTTAGGTCTTTGCGCGTGGTCGATGTGTACCGGGAATGTCGGATCATACAGGACAGAAACGTCCGGTATTCTGCCTCTTGCGGCATGTTTTTGGGTTGTATATTCGACCGAGATCCACGCTAGCGTAGTGTGACGTGGGCTTTGCTTCCCCTGGTGAGGCGGCTATGTCACTGCGTAATCTGAATGGTCCCCGGAATGGCGCGATCAGAATATAAACATGAATCGAGAGGCTTTGAGCCATTGACCTTAAGACGAATAAGTTAAGGGTATACGATGTTCCAAGTATGTTGTTCTACTTGTTCGTTGATCCTGCTATTGAAGGTACGATTCTTGACTGAGTTGTTCATAAGGCTCCTGTGGACGATCGGAAAGGCGAATTGATGTGATGGGTTGAAAGTAATTGCTTATAGTTACAATTGGAGGAGGGGCACTGCTAAATCGAATGAAAGAGTTTATTAAGTGCTGAAAATTTTCTACTTATTGGATTTTTTATCGTTGTACTGTGCGAGTGTTGAGTCGCACCGAACGCGGGATTATCCCATTGCAGTGCACCCCATACACTGTTGGCTGAGTCGCGACCGAAACCCCGCACTTGAGATTTTCCAGAGGATTACCTTAGGCGAAACTCATTTCTCTCATTCAAAGATAGAAGCTTTTAAACTTTCTGTTCAGATCCAGACTTAATCAAAAAAGAGTACGGCTTCAAAAAATTTATAGAAGTGCCCCGCACGATACAACCTCCATCTGCATTTGCTTGATCTCCAAGCGCTTGCGGCGCGCATCGGCGAGGCCAATGACGGGGTAGCTGCCGAACGAGGTCGGTCCTTCCCGTCCGTCAGGTTCGACGTAACGGAGCCGCCAGCCTTTGTGGCCATTGGGTTGGACTAGAAGGTAGAGGCCGTCGCCGTCGAAAAGCTTTCAGGCGCGGTCGGTGGGCTTGGTTGAGCGGCAAGCCGAATCAGAGAGTGGGGCAGTGGTGCGCGACATAAGGGTACTCCCTTTTATCGAAGTGACCTTTACCCCAAACTCTACCCTTAAACCGGTTGGAATCCACCAGGATTCACCGGAGTCTGACGGAGCGCTAAAACGAAAAAACCCGCCAGAAGGCGGGTTTTTCGGGGTTCCAGAGATTTTGAAAGCCTTCTCTGAAACCTTGTATGGTGCCGGCACCAGGAGTCGAACCCGGGACCTACTGATTACAAGTCAGTTGCTCTACCAACTGAGCTATACCGGCGTGTTAGGGCGACGATTATAGCGATTGGGATGGTTCTGTAAACCCCTGAATTCAGACTATTTTTACGCAGGCTTCAAGTCAGGCGCGAAGGAGGGTTTTCTTGAGTTTCTGAAGGGCTTTCCAGGTTCGGCTGTTTTGCATCGCGCGCAACTGCGCTTCGGCCTGTTCGGCGCGTTGCAGGGCGGCGGCGAGCTGGTGTTCGGCGTCGCTGACGGGGTGGCTGAAGTTGTGGCCTTTGCAGAACTGGAACTCGTCCAGGTTGCAGGGTGGGATGTCGAAGGCGGGTTTGAGGTTCAAATGTTCGTTGGCGAGGTAATAGGTGTTGATGCCGTCGAACAGGATGGAGTGGTAGCCGGCGTCGGTGACGAGGGTTTCCCAGGCCTGGTCGCGGTCCCATGGGGTTTCGATGAGGATCACCCACGGCCGCCATTGGGTGAAGTCCATGGCGCGCAGGACGGTTTCTTCGTGGCCTTCGACGTCGATTTTCAGAAAGTGAATCTCGCGGCCCTGGGCGTGTTCTTCGCAGATGGAGGTCAGGGTGCGGGATTTGACGGTTTGGCTGCGCACATCCATGCCGGCGTCTTTGTGCATTTGCGCCATGGCGGGGTCGAGGGTGGAGAGGCCGGTGCCGGCGATGCCATAGAAGGTCAGGTCGTCGGCGCTTTCACCGGCCACGCATTGCAGGTTGGTGTCTTTGGGGCGCTCTTGGGACAAGGCGTCGTAATAATTGGGCATCGGTTCGACGTTGATGCCGGTCCAGCCAAGGTCATAGAAGGCTTTGGTCACGGAGTCGTGTGAGGGGTGGTTGGCGCCGACGTCGATGTAGAAGCCGTTTTCAACGGTTTTGAGGGCGCGCCACAGGCGTATGTCTTCGAAATTCTGTGCGTAAGAAATGAACGTCACTGTGGCTTCCTGTCTGTCGGAGATTTCTTGTTCGTGGGCGCACTGTCGGCGCTCTTGTCTGCCTGTATATCAAGGGTGATCGCAACGCGCAATTTTCCGCCGAACGCGACCGGGATCCGGCGGTTATGTCTTTTGATCGAATGCTTATGCACAACGGGCGTACTCGGAAGTGACGCTCATGACTTTTTTGCGGACCCGTTCTCATTTGTACGCAAATGCCTGTTTTTCTCGGTTTTTTATCATGTGTACGAAAATCGAACAGTAGCCTTTCACCCCTGAAACAGGCGCTTATATTGGATCCACGATAATTTCATCAACAGAGTTATCCACAGGCTGAGGGTTTTTAGGGGCGTTCCGCCAGGAGCAGCAAATTGCGCGGCGTGAGCGGGGTTTCGCAGAAGGTGCCTAGGCGAACGCTGTAGCCCTGATCGGCAAGGAAAAGTGCCCGATCGAGTACCAGCCAAAGCTCCAGCGGGCGTCGGAAAAGGCCGCGCAGCAGCTCCAGATTGCGTACTTCGGCGAGTCGCTGCCAGCTGGCGGCTTCGAGTGCGGACCAATCTTGCGGGCCTATTGTGGATAACTCTTTCAGTGCGGCCAAATGATGGCAGTAATCGGCGAAGGATTTGTCCAGCCAGGCACTCGGCAGGGAAGGAGTTGGCAGGTAGTCGTCAACACCGCGCAGTTGCCGTTGCAGCAAATCGAAACCAAGACGCCGGGCCATCGAGGTGTCACGCTGACGCCGGACGCGAGCACCGGCGGTGACGGTTTCGCTCATTGGCAGCGAGAGATCATCGAGTGAGAGTTGTAGGTCGGATCGCATACCGTCGGAGGAAAGCGGCTGATACGCAGGAAGGCTGGTCCGGTTATAGCAGCACGGTGCAATGGCCAGTTGTTCACAGCCTGCCGCACTGGCGAGCTGCATCAACCGCACATGTAAATCACCGCAAGCATGCAGCGCGACGGGTGTGTGATCGGCGTTCAATAAAGAAGCTGCGTCAGGCGCAAGCACATCCTGTTCGACATACAGCGCATGCATGTGATGACGCTGGCTGAGCGCCTGGCCGCTGGCAACCAGCGCCGGGTCGTATTCCAGGCACATCACTTGTTGTCCGTGTTGCAGCAAACGCCGACCCAAGTGGCCTTTGCCTGAGCACCAATCCAGCCAATGCTTGGACGGCGAGGCAAACGACAAGCAACTGGCGAACGCTTCAATCTGCTGCCACTTGCGCCCGGGCACGTCGACATTCAAACGATGCCCTGCCGCTTCCAGCGCATGCACGGGCAACTCACCCACCGAACTCAGCTCAAAGGACCGCGCCGCCAACGAAGCAAACGGCTCCGGCGCATCCAGCAAACCAGGTTGGTTATGACTGCTTTCCGCTTCCTCTAGCGACCGTCCGCGTAGCCAAATCGCCAGTTCCGGGTAGGACGCTTCCCAAGGAAGCTGCAGATGAGTAAACGGACGAGGTTTCCACAACGCCTGATGCTCAATCAGAAAAGCATCCAGCGTCGCGAAACGGGCGAGCAAGGCGTCGCCCGTCAACACGCAGGAATCAGCGTCCTTGGCAGGCATCGACGCGCAGCCAGCGCTCCAGCAGCTTGAAGCCACGAACCAGCACGTAAGCCATCAGCAGGTAGAACATGCCCGCGGCGAAGAAGATCTCCACCGGCAGGTAGGTCCGGGCAATGATGGTGCGAGCCATGCCGGTCAGTTCCAGCAGGGTCACGGTGCTGGCCAGGGCACTGGCCTTGAGCATCAGGATCACTTCGTTGCTGTAGGCCGGCAGGCCGATTCGCGCAGCACGGGGCAGGATGATGTAGAACAGCGCTTTTGGCTTGGACATGCCCAGCGCGCGCGCCGCTTCGATCTCGCCCGGCGGAATCGCCTGAATCGCGCCGCGCAGGATCTCGGCGATGTAGGCCGCTGTGTGCAACGTCATGGTCGCCGTGGCACACCAGAACGGATCGCGCAGGTACGGCCACATCGCGCTGTTACGGACCGCGTCGAACTGCGCCAGGCCGTAGTAGACCAGGAACAGCTGAACCAGCAACGGCGTGCCACGGAAAAAGAAGATGTAGCCGTAGGGGAATGCCCGCACGTACCAGAGGCGCGACGAGCGAGCGATGCCCAGCGGAATTGCCAGCAGCAACCCGGCGATGACGGCGATGGCCACCAGCTCAAGGGTCAGTGTTGCGCCCTGAGCCAGTTTCGGCAGCCACTTGATGATGACTTCCCAGTTCATTGCGTGCTCCTCGCGAAGCCGCGAGCGGCGCGTTTTTCCATGAAGTACATGCCGGTCATGGCGAGAATCGTCAGGCCCAGGTACATGAACGCGGCCACCATATAGAAGGTGAACGGCTGTTTGGACACGGTCACGCCGATTTGCGCGTGTCGCATGATTTCTTCCAGGCCGATCACCGACACCAAGGCCGTGTCCTTCATCAGGATCATGAACAGGTTGCCCAGGCCGGGCAGGGCGATGCGCCACATCTGCGGCATGATCAACCGGGTGAAGATGCGAAACTTCGACAGGCCCAGCGCCACGCCGGCTTCACGATGACCTTTGGGGATCGCCAGAATCGCACCACGAAACACTTCCGTGGCGTAGGCGCCGAAGCACAACCCCAGCGCGATCACGCCGGCGGCGAAGGCATTCAGTTCGAGGTCGGGATTGCCGAAGAACTCACCCAGGGCACGCATCAGGTTGACCGTACCGAAGTAGATCAACAGCACCCAGAGCAATTCCGGGATGCCGCGAACCAGCGTCGAATAAGTGCCGCCAAGCCATTGCAACGGCTTGTACGGGGAAGTCTTGGCCAAGGCGCCGAGCAGACCGAGCACCAGCCCCAGGCACAGGGCCGAGAGTGCCAGTTTCACAGTCATCAGCGCGCCAGCGGCGAGCGCCGGGCCGAATCCGTAGAGATCGATAGTCATGGATTTCTTTTCAATTTGCAGCAGGCAATGCCAGGGACTGGCGCCATCAGGGAACGGCGCCAGTCAGGCAAGTCAGAATCAATAGATGCTGAACGGGAAGTACTTGTCGTTGATCTTCTTGTAAGTACCGTCCTCGACGATTTCCTTCAGGGCAAGGTTCAGCTTCGCGCGCAGGGTGTCGCCTTTACGTACAGCGATACCGATCTTGTCGCTTTCTTCCACCGGGTCGCCCTTGAATTCATACGAACGACCGGCGTCGCTTTTCAGCCACTCGTAGTTGACGTACTTGTCCGCCAGGATGCCGTCCAGACGACCGGAGGTCAGGTCCAGATAAGCGTTTTCCTGGGTGTCGTAGAGTTTGACTTCAACGCCTTCCATGTTGTCTTCCATCCAGGTGCCGGCGAGGGTCGCACGTTGTGCGCCGATCACTTTGCCTTGCAGGGAAGCCTTGTCGGTTTTGAAGTCGACGTCTTTCTTGGCGATGAATTGCAGTTTGTTGGAGTAGTACGGGTCGGTGAAGTCCACCGCTTGCTTGCGCTCGTCGGTGATCGACATTGAGGAGATCAGGAAGTCGAATTTCTTGGCGTTCAGGGCCGGGATGATACCGTCCCAGTCGGACGTGACCACGGTGCAGTCGACTTTCATCTTGGCGCACAGGGCATCGCCGATTTCCTTGTCGAAGCCGACGACATTGCCACTGGCATCTTTGTTGTTGAACGGCGGGTAGGCCGCTTCGATGCCCATCTTCAGGGTTTCGGCCATGGCACCGGCGCTGAAGGCCAGGGTGACGGCGGCTGCCAGGAAGACCTTTTTGTAGTTCTGCATGCGGGTAGCTCCGTTAGCGGTTGCTGGACATGAATTGTTTGCAGCGCGCCGAAAGCGGGTTTTCGAACACCTGCTGTGGCGATCCTTGCTCTTCTACCAGGCCCTGGTGGAGGAACACCACTTCGCTGGAAACCTGACGGGCGAAGCCCATCTCATGGGTGACCAGCAGCATGGTGCGGCCTTCTTCGGCCAATGCTCGGATGACATTAAGTACTTCCTGAACCATTTCCGGGTCAAGGGCGGAGGTGGGTTCGTCGAACAGGATCACCTTGGGCTGCATCGCCAACGTGCGAGCGATGGCCGCGCGCTGTTGCTGACCGCCGGAGAGTTGCGCGGGGTAGGCGTGGCGTTTGTCAGCGATGCCGACCTTGGCCAGCAGGGCTTCGGCGACTTCGATGGCTTCGGCTTTGCTTTGACCGAGCACCCGGCGCGGGGCCTCGATGATGTTGTCGAGCACGCTCATGTGCGGCCACAGATTAAAGTTTTGAAACACAAAACCGATCTCGCTGCGCAGGCGATTGATCTGCTTGCCGTCGGCTGCGACCAGTTCGCCGTTTTTCGCGGCTTTGAGCTTGAGTTCTTCGCCGGCCACCAGGATCTGACCCTTATGCGGGTTTTCCAACAGGTTGATGCAACGAAGGAATGTGGACTTGCCGGAACCGGAAGAACCCAGGATCGAGATCACGTCGCCGTCGCGGGCGGTCAGCGAGATGCCTTTGAGCACCTCAAGCTGGCCGTAGCGTTTGTGCAAGTTGCGGATTTCAAGCGCGGGTGTGGCCTCAGCCATGTGCATTCCTCATAGTATTTCGCTCCTGCTGTTGGCGGCCTTCCTGGCGAGGCGGCCAAGCTAGCATAGCGTTCGAACGGCAGCCAACAGCACTACGGGCGGTAAACGGGTGGCATGTGGCAGGTTGTCGCATCGGTGCAGCAGACTGTCGCGCTGCTATCAACCGAACAGCCGTTTGAACCAGCTGCCCCGCGGGTGTCGTGTAAAAAAGGGCGCGATGTTGCCAGCTTTGACGGGGTGTTGGAAGCGCTAACCGGCCAAACGTTCCTGATCTGCACTTTTATTGTGCATCGGCTCATTTATGGGGGTGTTTCCGGTGCGCTGTTTCGTTCCTGAAGTGGGTCGCAGGGTAACGCTCTGGCGAATTGCCATTAATCTCAATGACTTGCGATGACTGTCCGGTCACGCCACAGGCCCCGTGCTTGAGGAGGCTGAAACATTTTGGCGCAATTATTGCGTGCAGAATTCGGAACGCCCTGTTGGTTTCTTTTTACGAGAAGGAACGCCAGACGGGATGGATGCAAATCGCTTTCCCTTACAAAGGTAGTTTCAATGAGCAGTACCCCAAGCTCCAATGGCCTCGAACAGGGGCTCAAACCGCGTCATGTGACCATGTTGTCGATCGCCGGGGTTATCGGCGCCGGCCTGTTCGTCGGCTCCGGCCACGCCATCGCCGCCGCAGGTCCGGCTGTTCTGCTGGCTTACGCCGCCGCCGGTGCTCTGGTGGTGCTGGTCATGCGCATGCTTGGCGAGATGGCCGTCGCGTCGCCAGATACAGGTTCCTTCTCGACATACGCCGATCGCGCGATCGGTCACTGGGCCGGTTTCACCATCGGCTGGTTGTACTGGTGGTTCTGGGTGTTGGTGATCCCGCTGGAGGCCAACGCCGCCGCGACCATCCTGCATGCCTGGTTTCCCAACATCGCTATCTGGGCCTTCACCCTGGTCATTACTTTGCTGCTGACAGTGACCAACCTGTTCAGCGTAAAGAACTACGGTGAGTTCGAGTTCTGGTTCGCCCTGGTCAAAGTCATCGCGATCATCGGCTTCATTGGCCTCGGCATCATGGCGATCTTCGGCTTTCTGCCGAACAGCCAGGTCAGCGGCGTTTCGCATCTGTTCGACACCCAGGGCTTCCTGCCAAACGGCATGGGCGCGGTACTGGGCGCCATTCTGACTACCATGTTTTCCTTCATGGGCACCGAGATCGTGACCATCGCGGCCGCCGAATCGAAGAACCCAGGCCAGCAAATCTCCAAGGCCACCAACTCGGTGATCTGGCGGATTGGCTTGTTCTACCTCGTGTCGATCTTCATCGTTGTGGCCCTGGTGCCATGGAACGACCCGGTATTGGCCGCAGTCGGCTCCTACCAGACCGTGCTTGAGCGCATGGGCATCCCGAATGCCAAGCTGATCGTCGACATCGTGGTACTCGTTGCTGTGACCAGTTGCTTGAACTCGGCGCTGTACACCGCATCGCGCATGATGTTCTCCCTGGGCAAACGCGGCGATGCACCGGCCGTTTCCCAGCGCACCAACAAAAGCGGCACGCCGTACTGGGCCGTCATGTTGTCCACTGGCGCAGCCTTCCTCGCCGTGTTCGCCAACTACGTGGCTCCGGCCGCGGTGTTCGACTTCCTGCTGGCCAGCTCCGGCGCCATCGCGCTGCTGGTGTACCTGGTGATCGCAATTTCGCAACTGCGTATGCGCAAACAGCGTATGGCTCGCGGTGAAAAAATCGCCTTCAGCATGTGGCTGTTTCCGGGCCTGACCTACGCGGTGATCATCTTCATTGTCGTGGCCCTGACCATCATGCTGTTCCAGGACGCCCATCGCGTGGAAATCCTCGCGACCGGTCTGCTGAGCTTGTTGGTCGTGGCTGCTGGCTTGTTTGTGGCGCGCCGTCGTCGCAACGAGAAGTTGATCGCAGCCGCAGCGCGCTGAGTCTTCTGACTCCAGCTCAAACGCTGTTGAAACACAGAAACGACCGCCATCAGAAATGATCGCGGTCGTTTTTGCTTTCATTCAGGCGAGTGATCGAGCCGCTATCTGATGGACACGATGATGGCGAGATAGTAGCCTTCTTGTCGAATATGTATCTCGCTGTTGCGAGATGCGATGGAGTTTCAGGACATGGATTGTTCGACGCCCCCAGCCTTCCTGGCTAAAGCCCCCCGACCCTTTCTTGCCTGTTCCCTCATCTGACGTCAGTCACGGATGCGTTTGCGTGTGCTTGCCGTTTAAAAGAGCTGCATGGAGATAGCCCGGCCATTCAGCCAACCCATTGGGGCATCAAGGAGACAGGCATGGCGTTTACATCGGTTGTGTTCAAAAACCCTAACACCGGTGCCATGAAAGAAGCGCCGATCGGCTTCTCGTGGACCGTGTTTTTCTTTGGCTTTTTCCCGGCATTGTTCCGTGGTGATTTCAAGTGGGCTGCGATCATGTTCGTCGTGGCCTGCTTCACGTTCAGCCTCAGCAACCTGGTCTTCATGTTCATCTACAACAAGCTGTACGTGCAGGACCTGATCGCTGCCGGTTACAAGGCTCAATCCATCGCCAAAGGCGAACTGAGCTATGCCAGCGCCAAGATCGGCTTTGAAATTCCGCGTCTGGAAGGTGCTGCTGCCTGATTGTTGTTTTTCAGGCTTGCAAAAAACGGCCGCTGTCAGTGATGACAAGCGGCCGTTTTTGCATTCGAGGGCGAGTGGTTATTCGCCCTTTTCTTCCTGCGCATCCAGCGACTGACGATAGCTATCCAGCGCATCGCCAAAATCAGTGATGAACTGCGGATCGGTCAGCCAGGCCTGTGCGGCATCGCGGTCCATGCCGTCGGCCCACATGCGGTAGTCGATCAGCATGTCGGCGGCCAGGTGAGTAGCGGCCATGGCTTCGTTGTCGGCGTTTTCCATGTCCAGCAGTTCTGGATGGTCGCTGATGATTTCGGCGAGGTTCGACAGCAGGGTCAGCAGCATGTCGTTACGGCTGGTGGCTTCCGCGTCGCGCATTTTGCTGAACATCGCCAGGGTGTACTCAGGGATCGGCTCGCCGATTTCGCCCAAGTCATCGTCCAGCGCGGCGGGTTTTCGGCCGTGAATGTTGATTTGCTTGGCTTTGATCTTGGCGCGTTTGGCGCGTTTTTGCTGCTTGTTCAGGGATGCCATGGGAACTCAGTTCGGTTTCTGTTGGTTTTGGGCTGCGATGGCTTCGGAAGCCGCCACGTAATCAACCTGGAAGGCTGGGGACTCGATCCAGGCCAAGGCGCCGGCTTCGTCGACTTCGGTGGACCATTGGCGATATTCGATCAGCGCGCCAATGATGAAGTCTGTAGCTGTTTCTTCGCCTTCTTGCACCAGCACCAGCGCGAGCAGCGGGTGTTCGAGGAAAGCTGCACACATGGCTTGTTGGCTGATTTTTTCGGCATCGATCATTTCTTTGAACAGGTCGGTGAGGTCAACCGATTCAAAATCGATGCGATCGTCGTTCGGGTCCAGCTCGACCGGCGCGGCGGCCCGCTGGGTGCGGTTCTGCTTGGCCTTGGCTTTCGCGCGGGTGGCGCGTTTGTTCTGCTTGTTGGCGGATGCCATGGGTGTCGTTCCGTAATTCGATGAGAGGGGCGGGTCGATCAGTTGCGTGGCACTCGCCACCCGGGTGTATCGGGGGCCAGTTCGCCGGTCTGCAACCAGGACAATGCAATGGGCCATAGTGTGGCTTGGTATGCGCTACGAAAAAAGGCGAAATGTCCGACTTCTTCTTCGCCGATGTCTTCGGGGGCGATTCGCAGATGGGTGTTTGTGCTGCCGGTGAAGTAGCCAAGCAGGCGTTCAATGGCCGCGATCGTACCGTAAGGATCATCGCTGATGCTGATGGCCAGGGTTTTTGCGGTGACTGAGGAAAAGGGAAGCTGACCGTTTTTTGCGTGCATGAGGCGACCGCTGGGCCGTGTTTCGTAGCGCGCAGTGGGCGTGCTCCAGTCGCGAACCACACCGGCGGGCGTGTCCTCCAGCCAGCCGAGACGTTTCCCGGGGAAGTAGCCGTACAGCAGGGTCATCAACGGCATCACCACATGCCATTTGCCAAACATCCGCCAGCGATGGGCGGGCGCATAGTCGCGCCAGTAAGCGAATTGCGCGCCGACCGTCACCAAGTGCCGAATCAAATGCCCCGACGCTCCCAGGCCCGCTGCACAGCCTCCAAAGCTATGGCCGACTACGTCGATGGGTTGGCCGGGGAATTCGCGCTGAGCGCGGTTCAGCATCGCCTCGAAGTCCAGCGCGCCCCAATCGGACCATGAAGCCTCCAACCCTTTCAGCGACGTCGGGCGCGACTCGCCGATGCCGCGGTAGTCATAGGTGATGACATCGAAATCGTTGGCGAACAGGTAGTCGGCGAAGCGCGAATAGTGCCGGCAACGAACCGAGGTGGCCGCGTTGATGATAACCACCGGGCGCGCGCTGTCCTGAGAGGCGTGCTTCCAAGTGAAGCCGCCGAGGATGAAGCCGTCTGCGGCGGGCTCCTTGAACGGTTCGCCAGCAGTGTCGGTGGTCAGCGACAATTCGATTTGAGTCGGTGCCAGTGAAGGCATGTCCTGCAGATTCATCGACGTTTGGCCTTTTCGGGTAGTTGCCGACGATAGTCTTCGTGCGGCCAGTGGACAATCCATCTGTGTTTATAGGCGGATTTGATCGAGCAGGCGCTCTTCTATTGCCGCCCGTTCCCGGTCCAGTTCAGCGCGAAGTTCGTCTTCGCTTGGCAGCACTAGTTTGTATTTGCTGGCGAACAGTTGTTCGTTCCCCTGTAATACTGAGTAACGCACCACTGACTCGTTTTTTTGAGCGCAAAGAATGATGCCAACGGTCGGACCGTCTGTGTCTTTGCGCTTAAGGTCGTCGTACATGCGTACATACATGTCCATCTGTCCGACATCCTGATGGGTTAATTCGCCGCGCTTCAGGTCGAAGATGACAAAGCAATTCAGCAAGTAGTTGTAGAACACCAGATCAATATAGAAGTCTCTGCCCTTCGGTGCTTATTCGCTGTTGTCGAGCGATAAAGGCAAAACCCTTTCCCAGCTCAAGCAGGAAGCCCTGATGTTGCTCGATGAGTGCTTGTTCAAGCTCGGTCTCCAGTATCACCCCGGTATCGGGCAAACCAAGAAACTCCAGCATCACGGGATCTCTGACGAACTCTCTGGGATTGTCGTTCATCGCCTGGATATTCGTAATGGCTTCCGTCATGACGGCAGATTTGTCCTGACTCATAAGCAGGCGTTCGTAGTAGAGAGTGCTGATCTGGCGTTCCAGAGCGCGGCTTGACCAGTTTTGGTTGGCAGCTTCGTCCATGTACCACTTGCGTGCCATGTCACTGTCGACTCGTAGCAACCTGCGATAGTGGGTCCAGCTCAATTCGAGACGCAGTGCGTCTCGAATTGGAAACGCCTGATAAAACAGTCGCATTTTCCGTAAGTTGGTTTCATCGAACCCCTTCCCAAACTCCGATGTCAGCACCATCGCCAGCGTTGCGAGCAATTGCTTCCCATATGCCGCCCGTCGTGCCCCCTCCTGCTCAAACTCGACAATGTGCCGTCCAATCTGCCAGCACGTTTGCACCTGAACGGTATCGACCGCTCGCAGCACCTTCTGGCGCGCCTGACGAATCAGTTCGCCAAGGTTGCCTACGAGAGAGGCGAGTTGTGGGTCTTGAGTGTTTTCGGTTTTGACAATGCTCATGAAGTCTTCCGCGGCTGGAGGAACAGGCGAAAGAGAATGACAAGAGAGGGCAGGGCGAAGATGCAGGGCGCGTCTGGGAAGCCAGAAGGAAATGCCGGATTCGTTTTGCAGGAGCATGCCGACGGCAGCACAGACAGGAGAATACAAGGCGTAGTCCATTTCGCGGTGAGCTCAAGACCGAATCAATCTAAAACTTGGCCGTCGCCCGGGAAATCAAAAGTGAAGGACCAGGAGGGCGCTGTGGAGCCCAGGAGTCGTCATCATGAAGTCCATCCATTTCCTAATGATGCCCATCGCCACCGTCGGTGTGCTGATGTTTTCTGCAATGTCAGTTGCCGCCAGCCTCGAGCCCGTCGACAGTTCAGGCGTGCAGATTCAGCGGCAGGAACAGAACGGGATTTCCTACTTGTCCGGCGGTATTGGCGAGGATGAGGCGAAGGCCATTCAGCAAACGGCCGGCTACAACCTGCACATGACCTTTTCCATTGGGCCGGAGGGCAAATATGTACCGGATGTTGAATTGGTGATTCAGAGTGTTCAAGGTCGATCAGTGCTGACACTCAGTCAGGCCGGGCCTCTGGTGTATGTCCAGTTACCGGCTGGCAAGTACACCGTGGTCGCCACTCGTAATGGTGAGGAAAAGCGCGACACGACAGATGTCGGCAGCGCTGGCGTGCGTAATCTGGTGTTCAACTGGAAGGGTGATGAGTGACAGTGGCAGTCTGTCGAGACTGCCCCTCGCCAGTTGATCAGGCTTGCGTCGTCTGGCCGCGCAGGATCAGTTGTTTGCGCTGCTCTTCAGGCAAGTCGTTGATGCAGTAATTTACGTAGAAAATGTTCAGGAAGAAGGTATAGAACCCGTTCATGCGCAGGTCGATTTTGTGCTCGTTGAGGGCGTATTCCGACAGCGCATTTTTTGCCTTGAAGGCCCATACGACGTACAGCGCGTTCAATGCGATCAGCAGAATGCCGGAAAGTGAGTCGAACAACACGTCGCCCAGGTTCGACAACATGCCGCTCCAGCCAAGGCAGACGGCGATCCAAACAACGTAAGTGTCGTCGACCACTTTGATTTTCGTCGTTTCGTTGATCTTCTGGTTGCTCTTGTACAACCACAACAGCAAGTAGATGCCGGCGGTCGCAATCGACAGCAGGACCATGTTCAAGGTTTTGGTGTTGATCTTGTCTTTCAGTTCATTGATGTCGGACATAACTGTTCCATGTTCAGGGCTTTCGAGAAGGGGGCGTGCCTGGAAAGCTGTCGTCGAGCAGGGGGAGGGCAGTGTTTTGCGGGGAGGGGTAAAAAGCACGCACTCCTTGCGCTGTCTCTATCCTGTATCGACTGATTCGGATGCGGGAGCATCGGGATCAATGTTGGCTTTATTCCATGCACGCGCAAAATCATAGCACGGTGCCATCATCGTGCCCGAGTAGTAAAGCGTGATTGTTTTTCGGCATCTGCGCTGCGGTGGGCTGTCGTTATCAAATCCCAGGCATAAAAAAACCCTGAATCTTGCGATTCAGGGTTTTCGGTATTTGGTGCCCAGAGACGGAATCGAACCGCCGACACGGGGATTTTCAATCCCCTGCTCTACCGACTGAGCTATCTGGGCAACGGGGCGCATTAAACGGGTTTTTCAGGGGGTCGTCAAGCAAGTCTTCAAAAAATATTTAATTATTACCGTCGCTTACGATCCGACCCCCGAGAAAGCAGGATTATTCAGCTGGCGGAACGTAGCCGTCAGCCTTGGCGTATTCCTCGCCGGAAAAGAACTTGTCCATCTCGCCCTGAAGGTATTTGCGGTCTTCGGCGTTCATCATGTTCAGGCGTTTTTCGTTGATCAGCAGGGTCTGGTGTTTTTGCCAGTCGGCCCAGGCCTTGGCCGAGACGTGGTCAAAAATGTCCTGACCTTTTGCGCCCGGGAATGGAGCGCGCTCCAGGGCGGGCAATTCTTCTTTGTACTTGCGGCACATGATGGTGCGGGTCATGACAACTCTCCTGCGTTCAATACGGCGGCCGCGCGTTCGAGCAAGGTTTTGACCGGGGCGGCAAGGCCCAGGCGCGGCGGGGTGGCGAGGTTATACCAGAGCCAGTCGGCCTCGGCCACGTGATGGCCGGCCTCCTGGACCTGAACCAGCCAGGGTTCGATGGACAACTGAAAATGGCTGAAGGTGTGCACCAAGCTCGGCAGCGCTTGTTGCGTGCCCAGTTCCAGGGAGTGCTGCGTGGCCAGGTGTTGCAGGTCGTCGAGGTCGTCGAGTTCCGGCAGGCTCCAGAGACCGCCCCACAAGCCCGTGGAAGGGCGGCGGTAAAGCAGAATCGCGCCTTCGCCGTTGGCGAGCATCGGCATCAACGTGCGCTTCTGTGGCACGGCTTTGCGCGGCTTTGGGATCGGGTAGCGGGTTTCCAGGCCGAGCATGTGGGCTTCGCAGCCCTTTTCCAGCGGACACAGCAGGCAGCTCGGTTTGCTGCGGGTACAAAGTGTGGCGCCCAGATCCATCATCGCCTGGGTGTAGGCGTTGACCCGATCATGGGGCGTAAAGCGCTCAGCGTTCGCCCACAGCTGTTTGGCGACTTTCGGCTCCCCCGGATAACCCTCTTGCGCAGTAAAGCGCGCCAGGACCCGTTTGACGTTGCCGTCGAGGATCGGCGCCCGCAGGCCCATGCTCAGGCTGGCGATGGCGCCGGCCGTGGACAGGCCGATGCCCGGTAAGTCGACAAGCTTCTCGACATCCCGCGGAAACTCGCCGCCGTACTCGGCCACGACAATCTTCGCGGTCTTCTGCAGATTGCGCGCGCGGGTGTAGTAACCGAGGCCGGTCCACAGGTGCAGCACTTCGTCTTCCGGCGCAGCGGCCAGGGCTTCGACCGTCGGTAGCGAGGCCATAAAGCGGTCGAAGTAATTCAGCACGGTGCTGACCTGGGTTTGCTGCAACATGATTTCCGAGACCCACACCCGATACGGCGTGATGCCTTGTTGCCAAGGCAAATCGTGGCGGCCGTGGCGGTCGTACCAGTCCAGCACCGCCGATGAAAACTGCTCGGCTCTCATCGCTTGAACAGCCCCTTCAGCGCGTTTTTCAGTTCAGGGCTGACCTTGTCGCCAAGCTTCTCGTCGATTTTTTCACTGATTTTTTCGCCCGCCAGTTTGGTGGCGACCTGGCCCATGCGTTCGTTATCGAGGCGGCAAGCCTTGGCGCCCAGTTCCAGCGGGCCACGGCAGCGCAGCGGCCACTCGATGCCGATGAACTTCTCGCCTACCTGGCAGGCCGGGTCCGGCATGTCGCTCTTGTCGCCTTCGACGATCACGCCCACGCGGTAATCCATGCCCAGCACCCGCAAGTCGACGTCGCCGTCACCGTTGACGGTCATGCCAGGGATGCGCACTTTCAGGTCCGGGTTGCTGGCCACGCCGTTACGGAAGGTCAGGTTGCCCTTGAGCTCCTGGAATGGCGTGTCCTTGCCCCGTGGCTCGCCGCTAAGGGATTTGCGGTTCAGGGTGGCGATGCCTTTGCACAGCTGTTGCTCGAGATTGGCATTTAGCAGCACGCCGTTGTTGATGACGATACTGGCGTTGCCGTTGAGGGTGTCGATCAGTGCTTGTTGGCTATTGCCGCTCCCGGCCAGCGCACTGTTGAGTGTCACCAGACCTTTGACCGGTGGATTCTTCCCTTGGCTTTCGAGGATTTTTTCCACAGGCACTTTGGTGATGCTCGTCTGCATGCTCAGCGCCGGCACTTCCTGGCGCACGTCCAGGATGCCCTTGGCTTCGAAGTTGCCGCCGTAGAGGTCGCCGCGCAGGTTCTGGAGGGTCAGCAGGCCGCCCTGGCCGTTGGCCTTGAGTGCTGCGTTCTGGATCGGCAGTTTGTCGAGGGTCAGCAGGCCGAAGGTCAGGTCCGCGTCCACGTCGAGTTTGCTCAGGCGTTCTACCGGCAACAGGCGTTCAGTGCTCCACGCGGTTTTGGTCGGTGCGTTCGGCAGCGGTGTACTGCCGGCGCCCGCCATGGCATCGGCTTCGGTGCTGGCGACTTCGGCCTGACGCACTTGTGTCGCGCTATTGGCCTCGGCGGATTTTGGTGGCAGATAACGATCGGCGTTGAAGGTGTCAGCCTTGAGGGTCGCGCGCAGCGATTGCTTGGCGAAGTCCTCGACGGCGATGCGGCCGCTGAAGCTGCTGTCATCGACTTTCAGGTTGATGTTGTCGAACGACACGCTGGTCGGCGTGCCCGCTAGACGGCTGACCAGCTCGACTTTGCTCAGGCTGCCTTCCGCCATGGCCGGGAGTTTCTGGCCGATGCTGTCGACGAATTTCGCCAGGTCAAACTGAGCAATCGAAATACCGCCGCTGATTTGCGGCGTCTTGTCGAGGTCGTTGACCTTCAGTTCGCCCAGTGCGCGCAGTTGGTTGGCGGAGATCTTGATGCCGGTCCATTCGGCGACGTTCGCGGCTTTATCCAGCAGCAACTGGCCTTGGGCGGCGAAGGTCATGGTTTTGCCTTGCAGCGGATCGCCGGCGACTTCACCGGAGAGTTTCATGTCTTCGAATTTGTAGCGCTGCAATGCGCGTTCAAAACGCAACTCGCCATTCAGCTCGGTGCGCACCCGCAGGACCGGTTGGTTGGTGCCGAGGAACGCAGTGAGTTTGACCGGAATGTTGGTCGAATCGTGGACCGGGCCGGTGCTCAGCTGGATGCTTTCGGCGCTGAACTGCTTGCCGGTCTTCTCGTCGCTGTATTCAACGCGGGCGTTGTTGACGGTCAGGCTGTCGATGTCCAGGCGAATCGGCTGGGCCGGTTTTTCCACCTGAGCGGTGGTTTCCGGCGCGGGTGCAGGTTCGCCAGGAGTGGCTGGAGGGGTGGCCGGGGTGGCTGGCGCCGGGACTTTGCCAATGTCTTCCCAGTTGCCGTGGCCATCCTTGTCGCGGTTCAGGCGCAGGTTCAGGCCTTCGACGCGCACATCACTCATCTGCACTTCGCGGCGCAGCAGCGGCAGCACGCGCACTGACAGGCCGAGCATCTGCAAGTCGGCGAACGGCTCGGTGGGCTTGGCCAGGGTCGCGACACTGGCATCGTGCAATTCCAGGCCCAGCCACGGGAACAGGCTCCAGCCGATATCGCCATTGAGCGTCAGCTCGATGTGGGCCTTGTCGCGGGCAATCTGGCGAATCTCGTTTTTATAGTCGTTGGGATCAAAGAGGTGGGTCAGGGCAAAGCCCAGCGCCACAATGATCAGCAACAGCCCGAGAAGTACCAGACCCAGGATTTTGCCGAACGCTTTCATGGGCGAGTCCTTGTAGTTAGTCGAATTCGAAATTTAGCCGGGGAGTATAGCGCTCCGAAGCGGACGACCGGTCAGCGATCACGCCGGCAGTACATCCAGCGGCACTTTCAGCTTGGCGGCCAGGGCCTGTGCTTGGAGATGCCCGGCAGGCGCCAGCAAGCGCAATGTCGCGCCCGACTGCGACGCCATTTTCTGCGCTTCGTTCACCAGGCGCTCGGCAACGCCACGACGACGGGTAATTTTTCGTACGCATATTTGGGACAAGTGCCAAATATCAGACTGGCGCTGCAAGCGAGCCGCCCCAAGCAGCCGATCATTGAAGCGTCCGGCGATCATAGTGCCATCGCCCAGGCAGCCTTCAATCAGCTGTACATCCCCTGAATACGGGGCGAACAGCCAGTCCGGGGCGTCGCGGTAAATTTTTTGCAGGTCTTGCTGATCCTGGTAAGTGGCTTCGTGCAGCAGCTCGACAATGATCGGCATGGCGGTTCCTTCAGTGGTACGAGAACGGACGACTTACATAAAGGTGATATCACTTTGGTTTTTCTGTCACGTACAGATGGTAACCTCTGCCAGTTCGTCCGTCCTTCTGCGACGTGATGTCGCACCAAAATGGAGCTTCACCTGAAAAAGACAGTCATGCGTGCGCATAAGGCTGGGGTCGAAGAGTGGCTGGCGAACCATACTAATAATTGGGGGATACACAATGACCACGAGCATCACGGCGGACGGCCTTAAAGCCGATCAGCCCGCGTTCCTGTCAAAGGAACGCATCATCGCCAAGCCCGGTTTCAACCGTTGGCTGGTACCACCGGCCGCTTTGGCCATCCACCTTTGCATCGGCATGGCCTACGGCTTCTCGGTGTTCTGGTTGCCGCTGTCCAAAGCCTTGGGCGTGACCAAGGCAGTGGCTTGCGCGCCGGACATGAGCTTCATCTCGCAAGTGTTCTCGTCGCAATGTGACTGGCCGATCTCTATGCTCGGCTGGATCTACACCCTGTTCTTCATCTTCCTCGGTTGCTCGGCAGCGATCTGGGGCGGCTGGCTGGAACACGCCGGGCCGCGCAAGGCTGGCGTCGTATCGGCGCTGTGCTGGTGTGGTGGTCTGCTGATTTCAGCGCTGGGGGTCTATACCCACCAGATCTGGCTGATGTGGATCGGCTCCGGGGTCATTGGTGGTATCGGCCTGGGGTTGGGTTACATCTCGCCGGTGTCGACCTTGATCAAGTGGTTCCCGGACAAGCGCGGCATGGCGACCGGCATGGCGATCATGGGTTTCGGTGGTGGCGCGATGGTCGGTGCTCCGCTGGCCGCAGCCTTGATGGGGCATTTCGCTTCGGCAGACAGCGTCGGCGTATGGCAGAGCTTCCTGGTGATGGCCGCGATCTACTTCGTGTTCATGATCGGTGGCGCACTGTCCTACCGCGTGCCGCCAACCGGCTGGAAGCTTGAAGGCTGGACCGCTCCGGCGAAGAAAGCGTCGAACGCGATGATCACTCACCGTCACGTTCACGTGAATGTGGCGTGGAAAACTCCGCAATTCCGTCTGGTGTGGCTGGTGCTGTGCCTGAACGTGTCGGCCGGTATCGGCATCCTGGGCATGGCCTCGCCGCTGTTGCAGGAAGTGTTTGGCGGTAAATTGATCGGTGTTGACTTGCCATTCGGTCAACTGGACGCCGGGCAACTGGCTTCGATCGCGGCAATTGCGGCCGGTTTCACCGGTTTGCTGAGTCTGTTCAACATTGGTGGCCGGTTCTTCTGGGCGTCGTTCTCCGACTACCTGGGTCGCAAAAACACCTACTTCGTGTTCTTCGCCCTGGGCTTTGCTCTGTACGCGTTGATTCCAAACCTCGGTCACTTGGGCAACGTTGCGCTGTTCGTGGCGGCCTTCTGCATCATCCTGTCGATGTACGGCGGTGGTTTTGCGACGGTGCCGGCTTACCTGGCGGACCTGTTCGGTACGCAAATGGTCGGCGCGATCCACGGTCGTCTGCTGACGGCGTGGGCGGCGGCGGGTGTGTTGGGGCCGGTGTTGGTGAACTACCTGCGTGAATATCAGCTGAGCATCGGCGTTGAACGCGCCGCGGCTTACGACATCACCCTGTACATCCTCGCGGGCCTGCTGGTGCTGGGCTTCCTGTGCAACCTCATGGTTCGACCGGTGGCCGACAAGTACTTCATGACCGACGCTGAACTGGCCGCCGAACAGGCGCTGGGCCACGACAAGGGTGCTGATGCCAGCACCGTGCTGGAGTGGAAAGCGGATGCAGGCACCAAGCCGCTGGCGATTGCCGCGTGGCTGGTGGTGGGCATTCCGTTGGCGTGGGGTGTTTGGGTGACGCTGCAGAAAACTGCAGTCCTCTTCCACTAAGTAAGCGCAACACCCTGTGGGAGCGGGCTTGCTCGCGAAAGCGGAGTGTCAGTCGACATCAATGTTGCCTGACACTCCGCTTTCGCGAGCAAGCCCGCTCCCACATTATTTGATCTTCATGAACACGAATTTTTGTGTTCGTCCGCTTGTACTGACATGTATATCCCCGAAAACACGGGGTCCTGTCCGTCAGGGATATCACCTCTCGTGTTTCTGTTTCCGGCCCGCGCCCCTATAATGGTTGCCTTTTTCGCCCAATGATTTTGCGGAGCTGGTGATGGCCGAACGTAAGGCGTCAGTCGAGCGCGACACTCTGGAAACCCAGATCAAAGCCTCGATCAACCTGGATGGCACCGGAAAGGCCCGATTTGATATCGGTGTTCCTTTTCTTGAGCACATGCTGGACCAGATCGCCCGTCACGGGCTGATCGACATGGATATTGTCAGCAAGGGCGACCTGCATATCGACGACCACCACACGGTGGAAGACGTCGGTATCACCCTGGGTCAGGCCTTCGCCAAAGCCATCGGCGACAAGAAAGGCATCCGTCGCTACGGCCATGCCTACGTGCCGCTCGATGAAGCGCTGTCGCGCGTGGTGATCGACTTCTCCGGCCGTCCGGGCCTGCAGATGCATGTTCCCTATACTCGCGCCACCGTTGGCGGCTTCGACGTTGACCTGTTCCAGGAGTTCTTCCAGGGCTTCGTCAACCATGCCCTCGTCAGCCTGCACATCGACAACCTGCGTGGCACCAACACCCACCACCAGATCGAAACCGTGTTCAAGGCTTTCGGCCGCGCCCTGCGCATGGCCGTAGAGCTGGATGACCGCATGGCCGGTCAGATGCCGTCGACCAAGGGCGTTCTGTAATGCAGACGGTCGCGGTTATCGATTACGGCATGGGCAACCTGCACTCGGTGGCCAAGGCCCTCGAGCACGTCGGTGCCGGCAAGGTCCTGATTACCAGCGATGCCGACGTGATTCGTGAAGCCGACCGGGTGGTTTTCCCCGGTGTCGGTGCGATTCGCGATTGCATGGCGGAGATCCGTCGTCTGGGCTTCGATTCGCTGGTGCGTGAAGTCAGCCAGGACCGTCCGTTCCTCGGCATCTGCGTTGGCATGCAAGCCTTGCTCGACAGCAGTGAAGAGAACGACGGCGTCGACTGCATCGGCCTGTTCCCGGGCGCGGTGAGGTTCTTTGGCAAAGACCTGCACGAAGACGGCGAACACCTGAAAGTCCCGCACATGGGCTGGAACGAAGTGAAGCAGACGGTGAGTCACCCGCTGTGGCACAACATTCCGGACCTGGCGCGGTTCTACTTCGTGCACAGCTACTACATCGCTGCCGGCAATGCGCGGCAGGTGGTGGGTGGCGGTCACTACGGTGTCGATTTCGCTGCGGCGCTGGCCGACGGCTCGCGTTTCGCCGTGCAGTTCCACCCGGAGAAGAGCCATACCCATGGCCTGCAATTGCTGCAGAACTTCGCTGCGTGGGACGGTCGCTGGTAAATGGCCGTCAAGAAGAAGCCGCCGATCCTGACCCTCACTCCCGAGCAGGAGAACGAGGCCAATCACAAGATCAAACGCTTCATGGAGGATCGCTTCGAACTGGACCTGGGTTCGTTCGAAGCGGCTGAAATCCTTGAGCTGTTTACCCGTGAAATTGCGCCGCACTATTACAACAGGGCGATTTTCGATGTGCAGACGCACCTCAAAGAGAGGTTCGAAAGCATCGAAAGCGACTTGTGGGCGCTCGAGAAAAACTGATTTCCGAGCGAAGCTGAACACTCGAATTTGAAGGTTTGCCAGATGCTGATTATTCCCGCTATCGATCTCAAGGACGGTGCCTGTGTTCGTCTGCGCCAGGGCCGCATGGAAGATTCCACAGTGTTCTCCGATGATCCGGTGAGCATGGCTGCCAAGTGGGTGGAGGGCGGTTGCCGCCGTCTGCATCTGGTCGACCTGAACGGCGCTTTTGAAGGCCAGCCGGTCAACGGCGAAGTGGTTACCGCCATCGCCAAGCGCTACCCGAACCTGCCGATCCAGATCGGCGGCGGTATCCGTTCCCTGGAAACCATCGAACACTACGTGAAAGCGGGCGTGAGCTACGTGATCATCGGCACCAAAGCCGTGAAAGATCCGGCCTTCGTTGCTGAAGCTTGCCGCGCGTTCCCGGGCAAAGTGATCGTCGGTCTGGATGCCAAAGACGGTTTTGTCGCCACTGACGGTTGGGCTGAAATCAGCACCATTCAGGTGATTGACCTGGCCAAGCAATTCGAAGCTGATGGCGTGTCCGCGATCGTTTATACCGACATCGCCAAAGACGGCATGATGCAGGGCTGCAACGTACCGTTCACCGCTGCGCTGGCCGCTGCTACGCGCATTCCGGTCATCGCTTCCGGCGGTATTCACAACCTCGGTGACATCAAGTCGCTGCTCGACGCCAAGGCGCCCGGCATCATCGGCGCGATCACCGGCCGGGCGATCTACGAAGGCACCCTCGACGTCGCTGAAGCGCAAGCTTTCTGCGATTCGTACAAAGGCTGAGGACTGACCATGGCGCTGGCCAAACGCATCATCCCTTGCCTGGACGTGGATAACGGCCGGGTCGTCAAAGGTGTGAAGTTCGAGAACATTCGTGATGCCGGCGACCCGGTGGAGATCGCCCGTCGCTACGACGAACAAGGCGCCGACGAGATTACCTTTCTCGACATCACCGCCAGCGTCGACGGCCGCGACACCACGCTGCATACCGTTGAGCGCATGGCCAGCCAGGTGTTTATCCCGCTGACCGTGGGCGGCGGCGTGCGCACTGTGCAGGACATTCGCAACCTGCTGAATGCCGGTGCGGACAAGGTCTCGATCAACACCGCAGCGGTGTTCAACCCGGAGTTTGTTGGCGAAGCGGCGCAGCATTTCGGTTCGCAGTGCATCGTCGTCGCCATCGACGCGAAGAAGGTTTCTTTGCCGGGTGAAACCCCGCGCTGGGAAATCTTCACTCACGGCGGACGCAAACCCACCGGTCTCGACGCCGTTGAGTGGGCGAAGAAAATGGAAGGCCTCGGTGCCGGCGAAATCCTGCTGACCAGCATGGACCAGGACGGCATGAAAAACGGCTTCGACCTGGGCGTCACCCGCGCCATCAGCGATGCACTGGGTATCCCGGTGATTGCCTCCGGCGGCGTCGGCAACTTGCAGCATTTGGCCGACGGCATCATCGAAGGCCACGCCAGCGCAGTGTTGGCGGCGAGTATTTTCCACTTCGGCGAATACACCGTGCAGGAAGCCAAGGCTTACATGGCGCATCGCGGGATCGTAATGCGCTAAACAAATCAATGCAGGCCAGTGGACAGCATGGCGGGCTCAAGGCACTCTTGGGCACGCCATGGATTTCGGTAGCCCGACATGATCAAACGCCTTCTTCTTGTCCTCGCCAGCGCTTCTCTGTTGCTCATCAATGGAGTCCACGCTGAAGAAAGTCCCGACACCGACCTGGTGCTGCTGACGGAAAATTTCCCGCCGTACAACATGGCGAAGAACGGCAAGAACTTCGCTCAGGACGAGAACATCAACGGTATCGCCGTGGACATCGTCCGCGAGATGTTCAAGCGTGCGGACGTCACCTACAGCCTGACGCTGCGCTTCCCTTGGGAGCGAATCTACAAACTCGCCCTCGAGAAACCCGGTTACGGCGTATTCGTGATGGCGCGCTTGCCGGACCGCGAGAAGCTGTTCAAATGGGTCGGTCCGATTGGCCCGGATGACTGGATCATGCTGGCCAAGGCGGACAGCAAGATCAGCCTTGAGTCGCTGGAACAGGCGCGCAAATACAAGATTGGTGCGTACAAGGGCGATGCGATTGCCGAGACGCTGGCCAAGCAGGGGTTGAAGCCGATTGTTGTGCTGCGCGATCAGGACAATGCGAAGAAGCTGGTCAGCGGTCAGATTGATTTGTGGGCGACGGGTGATCCGGCCGGACGGTATCTGGCGCGGCAAGAGGGCGTTAACGGCCTCAAAACGGTACTGCGCTTCAACAGCGCCGAGCTCTATCTGGCGTTGAACAAAGATGTACCGGATGAAGTGGTGGCCAAGCTTCAGGCCGCGCTGGATCAGCTGCGCAAGGAAGGCGTGGTGGACGACATCATGGCGCGGTATCTCTAAAGCCCAACACTGAATCCTGTGCCATGCACAATCTAAAGTGGTGTTTGGCGGTTAACGGTACACGCCGTCCTTTCCATGCGCAGCCGTCGCTCGATTGCTGCGCACACTGATCATCTGCTTGATATCAATCCACTCAATCCCCTGAGCCTTGAGCTTCGGCAACTCCCGCTCCAGCACCGCCAACGTCTGCGGATACGGATGCCCGATCATCACCGCCGAGCCCTGCTTTCTCGCCAAGCTGATCGCCGTCTGCAGCTGCGTAAAAATCGCCGCCTCAGTACGCTCATCATCCAGAAACACATCCCGCGAAACGCTCGCCAACCCGATCTTCTGCGCCTCGGCCGCCGCAACCGTCTGCGCGCTGGTGCGGCTATCGACGAAGAGCTTGTGCCGGCGCTGCAAGTCCGCCATCAACCAGGCCATGGCCGGTTGTTGAGCGGTCATGCGGCTGCCCATATGGTTGTTGATGCCGGCGGTATAAGGCACGACCTTGAACGCCGCGCTCAGGCGTTTCTCAAGTTCGTCGATGGGCAAATCGGGATGCCAGGCGAAGGGGCCGGTGGCCGGGTCCATGGGCATGTGCAGGATGACGATCTTGCCGGCGCGATGAGCCTCGCGGGCGAATTCGGTGGCGTGGGGCGTGTCGGGCATGATCGCCGCGGTCACCGGGCCGGGCAGGGCGAGCACGCGACGATCCCGGGGCAGGTTCTGCCCCAGGTCATCGATGATCAGAGTGATGTAGGCCTTTTGAGGGGCGGGCGCTGCATGAGCAACACCCGCCAGACAGCACAGCAGGCCGATCAAGAACCGCAGGCGCACCTCAGCGACCAGAGGTGATGCTCAGCCCTTTAAGCAGGCTCAGCGCCTGGGCCAGTTGGTAATCGTCATCTTGTGGCATGGCCTTGGCTTTGCCGCCGGAACGGGTCGGTTTGTCGGCGCCGCCATTGCCATTGCCCAGGTGGCCCTGAAGATCGGCTTCCTTGAAGTACTCGCCGTCTTGCTCGTTGGTGATCTTGGCCTTGCGCACTTCGATGTCCGGGACGATGCCCTGGGCCTGGATCGAGCGGCCGTTCGGCGTGTAGTACAGCGCCGTGGTGATCTTCAGTGCGCGTTCGTTGTTCAGCGGCAGCACGGTTTGTACCGAGCCTTTGCCGAAACTGGTGGTGCCCATGACCACAGCGCGTTTCTGATCCTGCAAGGCGCCGGCGACAATTTCCGAAGCCGAGGCGCTGCCGCCGTTGATCAGAGCAACCATTGGCACGGCTTCGCTTTCGTCTTTGCCGGTGGCGGAGAAGCGCAGCTCAGAGTTGGCGATGCGGCCCTTGGTGTAAACGATCAGGCCCTTGGTGATGAAGTGGTCGACCACTTCCACCGCCGATTGCAGTACGCCGCCCGGGTTGTTGCGCAGGTCGAGAATGATGCCGTTGAGCTTCTTGCCGTTGTCCTTGCGCAGCTTGGCCAGAGCCTTGGAAACTTCTTCGCCGGTCTTGACCTGGAACTGGGTGATGCGGATGTAGCCGTAGCCCGATTCAAGCAGCTGCGCCTTGACGCTCTTCACTTGAATGATCGCGCGGGACAGGGTCACGTCGAACGGCGTACCGCCGTCGCGCACCAGGGTCAGGGTGATTTTCTGGCCGATCTTGCCGCGCATCTTGTCCACGGCTTCGGTCATGCTCTGGCCGCGAGTCGGCTGGCCGTTGATCTTGACGATGAAATCGCCCGCTTGAATGCCAGCCTTGGACGCCGGCGTGTCATCGATGGGCGAAACCACTTTGATGAATCCGTCTTCGGCGCCGACTTCGATGCCCAGGCCGCCGAATTCGCCGCTGGTGCTTTCCTGCAACTCAGCGAAGTCTTCCGGGCCCAGGTAGGCGGAATGCGGATCGAGGTTGCTGAGCATGCCTTTGATGGCATTTTCCAGCAGGGTCTTGTCGTCCACCGGCTCGACATAGGCTGCCTTGATCCGATCCATGACCTCGGCAAAGGTGCGCAACTCTTCCAGAGGCAACGGCGCCTTGGTGGTCGCAGCAGTGCCCGCAGGCGCGACAGCCGGGGCAGGTTGAGCGGCGAACGCCAGAGGCGCGCCGATCACCAGGGCGATCGTCAGAGCCAGCGAGGTAAGGCGGGACAAATGCAGCATGTCGAACGAACTCCTAATGTAGGTGACTCAACGCCTATCCTTGCGCGCGGCACCATTGCGCCGGATCACTCGGGTGACCCTGCTGACGAATAGCGAAATACAGCGCTGGTGTGTCCTGCCCGCCACTGCTACCGACAGTGGAGATGGACTCACCGGCTTTTACCACGTCACCCGCAGACTTGAGCAGCGTCTGGTTGTGACCATAAAGACTCAAAAAACCGTTGCCGTGGTCGAGAATCACCAGCAGCCCGGCGCCACGCAGCCAGTCGGCAAACACCACGCGACCGCCATGCACGGCGTGCACCTGGCTGCCGGAGGAGGCGCTGATCATCACGCCGTCCCACTTGGTACGGGCGTCGTCGCCACGGGATTCACCGAAGCGCGCAAGCAGTCGACCATCGACGGGCCATGGAAGTTTGCCGCGAGTTGAAGCAAAAGCACCGCCGAAGGTCTCGCCTGAACTTGAAACCATTGCGCCGGGTGTCGATTTAACGGGTTTGCGTGGGGCATCAGTCGTGGCATCGGCCTGTTCCTGAGCCTCACGTAATCGCTTTTTTTCGGCTTCCTGCTGGGCGATGAGCGCTTTTTGGCGCGCTTCTTCAGCCTCTCGAGCCTGGCGGGCCAGGGTTTCTTCGATGGTTTTAAGGACTTTAGACAGGTCGGCCTGATCCTGCTCGCGGGCAGCCAGCTTCTGATCGCGAGCCTTCACGTCGTCGCTCAGCTTGGCCAGGACCTGCTGGCGCTCCTTGCGAACCTTGTCGAGTTCATCGCGCTGGCTGTCGAGGCTGCTTTTCTGCACCAGCAACTGCGCCTGCTGCAAGGCGATGTCTTTTTCGACATTGGCCAGTTGGCGCAGGGTTTCGTTGAAATTCTTCAGCTGCTCCAGGCGGGCCTGGCTCAGGTAGTCGTAATAGGTGAGGGTGCGGGCGAATTTTTCCGGATTCTGCTGGTTCAGCAGGAGCTTCAAGTACTCCTGACGGCCGTTCTGATAGGCCGCACGAGCCTGAATGGCGATCAGTCGTTGCTGTTCAGTGCGCGCGCTCTGGAGTTTTTTTTTCTCACCATCGAGACGCTGCAGCTCGGATTCGCTTTTCTTCAGCTCTTTTTGCAGGGCATCGACCTGCTTCTCGAGCTTGCCCATCTCGGTCTCGGTGCCTTTGAGGTCTTTCTGCACACCGGATTTTTCTTCCTGCAGCTTGCCCAGCAGTTTTTTCAGCTCGGCAATGTCCTGACGCGTGGCGTCCAGCTGTTGTTGGGTTTGCGCGCGCTCGTCAGCGAAGGCCGGTTGGAGCAGGCAAGTCAGAGCAAGGGCTATCAGGACGCGAAGCATAGAGGCGGGCGACACCAAGGAAAGGGACGGCCTAGTATGCCCGCCAAGCGCCGCAAAAAAAACGCCCAATTGGGGCTGTGTGATGACTGGAGTAGGTTCGGGGGTGAAAACACCGCCAAACCAATGTGGGAGCGGGCTTGCTCGCGAATGCGGAGTGTCAGTCGACATCAACGTTGACTGATACTCCGCATTCGCGAGCAAGCCCGCTCCCACAGGGTTTAGTGGTGTCTGAGATACCGATTACACCAGAATCGAAGTGCCAGTCATTTCCGCCGGTTTTTCCAGGCCCATCAACATCAGCATGGTCGGGGCCACATCCGCCAGCACGCCGCCGTCGCGAATCTTGAAGTCACGCTTGCCGACATAGATAAACGGCACCGGTTCGGTGGTGTGGGCGGTATGCGCCTGGCCGGTGGACTCGTCGGCCATCTGCTCTACGTTACCGTGGTCGGCCGTGATCAGTGCTTCGCCACCCACCTTGTCCAGCGCATCAACAATACGGCCAACGCACAGGTCCAGGCATTCAACGGCTTTCACCGCGGCATCAAACACGCCGCTGTGGCCGACCATGTCGCCGTTGGCGTAATTGACCACGATCACGTCGTAACGCTGGTTTTCGATGGCGTCGACGATGCGGTCGGTGACTTCCGGGGCGCTCATCTCGGGCTGCAAGTCATAGGTGGCGACTTTCGGCGACGGGATCAGGATGCGCTCTTCGCCCGGGAACGGTTCTTCACGACCGCCGGAGAAGAAGAAGGTCACGTGGGCGTACTTCTCGGTTTCAGCGATGCGCAGTTGGGTCTTGCCGTTTTTCGCCAGGTAATCGCCCAGCACGTTGTCCAGGCTGCCGGCGGCGAAGGCCGATGGCGCGGGAATGCTGGCGGCGTATTGGGTCAGCATCACGAAACCGGCCAGTTTTGGCTGGCGTGCACGTTCGAATTCCTTGAAACCGTCTTCGACGAACACGCGGGTCAGTTCGCGGGCGCGGTCGGCGCGGAAGTTCATGAAGACCACTGCGTCGCCGTCTTCGACTTTAACGGGCTCGCCGATGGAGGTGGCTTTGACAAATTCGTCGCTCTCGCCTCGCTCGTAAGCGGCTTGCAGGCCTTCCTGTGCGGTGGCGGCGTTGAATTCGCCGTTGCCGTCGACAATCAGGTTGTAGGCCTGGGACACGCGGTCCCAACGGTTGTCGCGGTCCATGGCGAAGTAACGGCCGACAATGCTGGCGATCCGGCCTTTGCCGAGGGCCTGGAAGGTCGCGTCGAGCAGTTCGATGGACGACTGGGCGCTTTTCGGTGGCGTGTCGCGGCCATCAAGGAACGCGTGCAGGTAGATTTTTTCGGCGCCGCGCTTGAAGGCCAGTTCGGCCATGGCAACCAGGTGATCCTGGTGGCTGTGAACGCCGCCATCGGACAGCAGGCCCATGAAGTGCACGGCTTTGCCGGCAGCAACGGCTTTATCCACAGCGGCGCAAATAGTCGGGTTTTCGAAAAACTCGCCATCGCGGATCGATTTGGTCACGCGCGTGAAGTCTTGATACACCACGCGGCCGGCCCCGAGGTTCATGTGGCCGACTTCGGAGTTGCCCATCTGGCCATCCGGCAGGCCGACGTCCATGCCGCTGCCCGAGATCAGGCCGTTCGGCACGGTAGCGGTCAGGCGGTCCAGCACGGGCTTCCTGGCCGCATAGATGGCATTGGATTCAGGGCTCTCACTGTGACCGAAGCCGTCGAGAATAATCAGGACCAAAGGTTTAGGCGTGGTAGTCATGGATTCCACTCGTGGCTGAATTAAGAGGGCGATGGAAAAGGGAGTGGCAGTTTAAAGGCAAGTTCAATCCACGTCACCGCCGGACGGGGTTTGGCCCGCCATAGTGGCTGTGTATACTGGCCGACATTTTAACGCCCTGGAACCTCCTTCGATGGTTGCTCACCTGATTGAATTTGCCACTAACCACTATCTGCTCGTCGGTATCTTCGTCGTACTGCTGGCGTTGCTGATCGCTTATCAGATGCAAGGCGGCGGCCGCAGCCTGAGCACCGGTGAACTGACCGGGCTGGTCAACAAGGACGCCGGCGTTGTGATCGATATTCGTTCGGTCAAGGATTTCGCCGCCGGTCACATTGTTGGCGCGTTGAATATTCCCCACGACAAATTGGCTGCTCGCGTTGCCGAACTGGAAAAGCACAAGGCCAAGACCATCATTCTGGTCGACGCCATGGGCCAGACCGCCGGCACCCATGCCCGCGAACTGATGAAATCCGGCTTCACCGCCGCCAAGCTGTCCGGCGGTATTTCCAGCTGGAAAGGCGACAACCTGCCGCTGGTGAAGTGATATGAGCAACGTCGTCGTCTATTCCAGCGATTACTGCCCTTACTGTTCGCGAGCCAAGTACCTGCTCGAGAACAAAGGCGTGGCCTTCGAAGAGATCAAGGTCGATGGCAAGCCACAGGTGCGTGCCGCCATGGCCCAGAAGGCCGGACGTACGTCCGTGCCGCAGATCTGGATCGGCGAGCGCCACATCGGTGGCTGTGATGATTTGTTTGCCCTTGAGCGCGCCGGCAAGCTCGACGCCATGCTCCAGGCCTGAACGCCTTCCCTGTAAGACCCCAAGATCAGAAAGGATCTGAGATGACTGACCAACAGAACACTGCAGCTAGCGAAGAAGACACCGCACCGCAATTCTCCTTGCAGCGCATCTACGTACGTGACTTGTCGTTCGAAGCCCCGAAAAGCCCGGCGATCTTCCGCCAGCAGTGGGAACCGAGCGTCGGTCTGGATCTGAACACTCGTCAAAAGGCGCTGGAAGGCGACTTCCACGAAGTCGTGCTGACCTTGTCCGTCACCGTGAAAAACGGCGACGAAGTGGCGTTCATCGCTGAAGTGCAACAGGCCGGGATCTTCCTGATCAAGAACCTGGACGACGCTTCGATGAGCCACACCCTCGGCGCGTTCTGCCCGAACATCCTGTTCCCGTACGCTCGCGAAACCCTGGACAGCCTGGTGACCCGCGGCTCGTTCCCGGCCCTGATGCTGGCTCCGGTGAACTTCGACGCGCTGTACGCACAAGAACTGCAACGCATGCAGGCGGCTGGCGAGACTCCGACCGTTCAGTAAGCGGTCCTGAGTCAAAGCAAGTCCAATGTGGGAGCGGGCTTGCTCGCGAATGCGGTGTAACAGTCAACGATGATGTTGAATGTTATGACCCCTTCGCGAGCAAGCCCGCTCCCACATTTGTTATGCGGTGTTATTTGAAACCGAGCTGGCGCCAGCCTTCGTAGACGGCAACCGCCACGGTGTTCGACAGGTTCAGGCTGCGGCAGCCTTCACGCATCGGCAAGCGCAGGCGTTGTTCGCCGGGCAGTGCATCGAGCACCTCGGCCGGCAAGCCACGGCTTTCCGGGCCGAACAGGAACGCGTCGCCCTCCGCAAAACTGGCATCGTGAAACGGTCGCGAGCCCTTGGTGGTAAAGGCGAACAGCCGTGGATGACCGAGACTCTCCAGGCAACTGGCGAGGTCCGCGTGGCGTTGCAGGGTGGCATACTCGTGGTAGTCGAGGCCGGCCCGGCGCAGGCGCTTGTCGTCCATCTCGAAGCCCAGCGGTTCGATCAAATGCAGGTGGCAGCCACTGTTGGCGCACAGCCTGATAACGTTGCCGGTATTCGGCGGAATTTCTGGTTGAAAGAGGATGACGTGAAACATGCACGGCTCCGAAGGTAATGATGGCGGGCATTCTACGCCGCCCGTCGATCCACGTTCGAAACTATTACCGCGCGTAATGGCTTCGCTGGCGATTGTCGGACTGATGGTGGGGCTGATGATCGGTCGCCTGACCACGCCTGACCCCAGCGAATTGCAACAGGTCGAGGTGACGAACGATGGGCTGGTGGTGTGGTTCAACAACGAACCCAGGACCCATGGCGAGTTCGTCGACGGCAGCCTCGCGTTGCTGTTCGAGGCGCAAGGCAAGGCGCAGAAAGGTCAGCTCAAGCTCAACGACAAGGTCGTGAACTGGCGGACGCGCTTGAGTGATGGAGGGTTGTTGCTGACGGTAGTGGCGGCCCGGCCACTGCAGGGCGAGTGGACCGGTAGCGAGGTCGATGACCGCTGGCGGCTGGAGATCCATCTCCGGGAGCAATAAAAGAGGGAATCCCCGGCCTGCCTGTACCAAGGTTCCCAAAACGGCAGGGCTCGCGCATTGCGTCGAGCCCGGTGTAAAGAAGGAACCCCTGACCTGCCTGTATCAAGGGCCCCAAAACTGCGTGGGCTCGTCGCAAGTGCGGTGTGAGCCCGATGTAAAGAGGGGAATCCCCGGCCTGCCTGTACCAAGGTCCCCGAAACCGGGTGGTGAACTGAATCACTGAATGGACTATTGCAGGGGGCGTGCCAGGTTTTAACAAGTTGAAACAGAATGTCGCGCTGAAACGTCGAAAGCCCCGTATTCCGGGGCTTTCGTGTTTTTAAAGAATGGGTTCTATTGCAGAAGCAGGCGGGGTTTCGAATCAGTTGTCGTGCGCGATTGCGGGTCACGGTGCATTGGTGCGGTGCACTGAGCCCTAAATGTGGGAGCGGGCTTGCTCGCGAAAGCGGTGTTTCATTCAACATCGATGTTGAGTGTGATGACGCCTTCGCGAGCAAGCCCGCTCCCACATTAGACCGAGTGCTTAACCCTCATCTGCCTCATCATCATCCCCACCATCAACCTTCATCCCCAACTCCTTGATCTTGCGCGTCAGGGTGTTACGCCCCCAGCCCAGCAACACCGCGGCATCGCGACGCCGGCCGGCGGTGTGTTTCAGGGCGGTCTCGATCATGATTCGTTCGAAGGCCGGCACGGCGCTGTCGAGCAGGCTCGACTGACCACGCGCCAACGCCTGATCAGCCCATTGACGCAACGCTTGCTCCCAGTTGGTCACCGGTGCCGAGTCCTGCGGCAGGCTCAGCAGCTCTGGCGGCAGGTCGCTGATGTGCACTTCGCGACCCGAAGCCATCACCGTGATCCAGCGGCAGGTGTTTTCCAGCTGACGCACGTTCCCGCCCCACGGCAGGTTTTTCAGGTATTCCTCGGTTTCGCTTTTCAGTAGCTTCGGCTCCACCGCCAGTTCTTGCGCGGCGCGGGCGAGGAAGTGCTTGGCCAGGGTCGGGATGTCTTCGCGACGGTCCGACAGCCGTGGAATATGGATGCGGATGACGTTGAGGCGGTGGAACAAGTCCTCACGGAACTTCCCGGCGTGCACCAGGGTTTCCAGATTCTGGTGAGTCGCGGCGATGATTCGCACATCGACCTTCACCGGCACATGGCCGCCGACACGGTAGAACTCGCCGTCGGCCAATACCCGCAGCAAACGGGTCTGGGTATCTGCCGGCATGTCACCGATTTCATCGAGAAACAGCGTGCCGCCGTCAGCCTGTTCAAAGCGCCCGCGACGCAGGTTGGCCGCGCCGGTGAAAGCGCCTTTCTCATGGCCGAACAGCTCGGATTCCATCAGGTCTTTCGGGATCGCCGCCATGTTCAGCGCAATGAACGGCGAAGCCGCGCGCGGGCTGTGACGGTGCAGAGCGTGGGCCACCAGTTCTTTACCGGTCCCGGATTCGCCGTTGATCAGCACGGTGATGTTGGAATGGCTCAAGCGCCCGATGGCGCGAAACACTTCCTGCATCGCCGGCGCTTCGCCGATGATTTCCGGGGTACGGGTCAGGGCGACCGGGACTTCCAGGCCTTGCTGTTCCTGAGCGTGCTGGTTTGCACGTTTGACCAGTGACACCGCTTCATCAACGTCGAACGGTTTTGGCAGGTATTCAAACGCGCCGCCCTGATAGGACGCGACAGCGCTGTCCAGATCGGAGTGCGCAGTCATGATGATCACTGGCAACCGTGGGTGTTGCTCGCGAATCCGCGCCAGAAGGTCCAGACCGCTGGCACCCGGCATGCGGATGTCGGAGATGATCACGTCCGGTTGCTGGCGCGCCAGGCGGCTCATCACTCCATCGGCGCTGTCGAAGCTTTGCGTGGTCATGCCTTCCTGTTGCAAGGCTTTTTCCAGGACCCAACGGATAGAACGGTCGTCATCGACGATCCACACGGTTTCACTACGGCTCATGTCGATGTGGCTCCTTGTTCCAGGGGCAGAAAGATCGAGAACGTGGTGTGGCCTGGGTGGCTGTCACATTCGATCAGGCCCTGGTGCTGGCTGATGATGTTCTGGGTTATGGCCAGGCCCAGCCCGGTACCGTCCGGGCGGCCGCTGACCATGGGAAAGAAGATGGTTTCCTGCAACTCCGCGGGAATACCCGGGCCGTTGTCGATGATTTCGATCTTGGTCACCAGGCGATGACGCACGTGACCGATGGTGAACTGGCGCATGGCGCGGGTACGCAGGCTGATACGGCCAAGGCGCAGCTCGTTCTGGCTGCTGATGGCCTGCATCGCATTGCGCACAATGTTCAGCACCGCCTGAATCATTTGTTCGCGGTCGATCAACACGTCGGGAATGCTGGGGTCGTAGTCGCGTACCAACGTGATGCAGCCCTGACTTTCGGCTTCCACCAGATGACAGACGCGTTCGAGCACTTCGTGGACGTTGCACATCGCCAGCGACGGCAGTTTGTTGGAGCCGAGCATGCGATCGACCAGGTTGCGCAGGCGGTCGGCCTCTTCAATGATTACGTTGGTGTAGTCGCGCAGGCTTTCCTCCGGCAGCTCGCGAGCCAGCAATTGCGCCGCGCCGCGTATCCCGCCGAGAGGATTCTTGATTTCGTGAGCGAGGCCGCGCACCAGCATCTTGCTGGTTTCCTGCTTCGACAGCTGCGCTTCTTCCTTGGTGATGCGCAGCAAGCGGTCGCGAGGGTGGACTTCCAACAGCAGCATGGTGGCGCCGTTGGCGAGGATCGGCGTGACCGCGTAGTCGACGGTCAGGGTCTGGCCGGTGAGGGCGGTGAGCATCGCTTCGCGTTTGGTAAACGGATGCGCCTGCTCGACCGCCTGGCGCAGGGAGTTCAGCGCCTCGGTGGATTCGGTGAACAACTCGCTGATGAACTGCCCATGGCTACGCTGACCGCTGATGGCCAGGAGCATCTCCGCCGCCGGGTTCATGTACTCGAGGCGCAGTTCGGCGTCGAGCAGAATGGTGGCGGTGGTCAGATTGTCGAGAAGCAGACGATGCAGTGCGTCACTGATGGTCATTAGGACCTCTTTTGGAGCAGGGCATGCGCGTGGATAACGCGCCGATACGAGGAAAATGCAAAAACCAAACCAAGGCTCCGAAAAGAAGCGTTTAAAGCCTGAAACGGGCGTTTGACGCTCGTTTGCGTGGCGTTCTGCCAGCTTTCGCGGGTACTTTCGAACCAAAATGGGTTGAGATGTGGGAACGGTGCAACCTATTGCACCAATATAGTGCGCAAACCTGAGCGAGGTTAGAAGAAACGCAGGAACGGATTTTTTTCTTCTGCGGGTTTGTCTTTGAGCGGACATTCCGGCCGTTGGCCGTAGTCGGTGAGGACGCAAGGTTTGACCTTGCGTTTCTGCGCGAGGGAAATGCGCAGCATCTGGAAAGGTTGATTGGCCGTGCGCTCAACGGTGCGGCCTTGTTCGTCGAGGATTTCCACGGACAGGTTGTGGCTGCCTCGATCGATGTTGCTCAGGGCAAATACCGGGCTGAGGCCGGGCTCAGCGGTGGGTTGGCCGTCGAGCAGCAATCGGTAGCGATGACCCCGTTGCAGGCCGGGTTCGTTGGTAACGCTGACGATCAACTCGCCAGCATTGCTACGGACCGTAGCGTCCGGTTCCGGGACCAGCACGCGGAGCATGTCGTAATGGAACAGCGGCCGTTCTTCATTCTTCTGCTCGGCAATAACGGGGCGCGCGCTCGTAGGGTTGGCGGTCATGCGATTGCTCGTCGCCAGCGGCACGCGCTTGGCATTACCCGAGCCCGGCTGGTCGGTGTAGACCCGGTTGCCCTGGGCGTCGACGTAGGTAAAGACCTCGGCCGTTACCGGCAGCGCGATCAGGCAGGCGATCAGCAGCCACAACCTCATGGCTTATGCACCCGTTGCACGGTGAACGTCACCGCCGGACTCTGCTGAACGATGTTCTCGCCATCGATCACCTGCACCGCCAGGCTGTGTTCGCCACGGTCAATGTTCACCAGTTGCAGGATTGGTACGTTGCTCGACTGCCCATACGGCTGATCATCAAGCAGCAACCTGAACAGGTGCGGCGCTTGAAGGCGCGGTTTGATCTTGACGCTGACCGTGAACGTGCCGTTGTTGGCGCGCAGGGCTTCGTCGGTGGGTAAACCGGTCAACTCCAGCACCTCATAGGCGCTGCGCGGTTGTTCGCTGTTGCTGGCTTCGGCAGACGGAGCTGGAGGCGCCTGGCGCTCAACGCTGTTGAGCGGTGGCAACTCGACCGGCTGCGCCTTGACGCCATCGGGCGGTTGATTGCTGTAGGCGGTGTTGCCGGAGGCGTCGGTGTACTTATAGATCTGCGCTGCGGCGGGCAGGGCGATCAGCAGCAAGATGAATAGAAAACCACGACCCATAAAATCGACCAGAAACGAACGCGTTGGATTGCAGCATAGGTCAGAGGGGGCGGTTGGCCCAAGTTGTAAACATTTGGGCATGAACTGCCAAAAACCCTCAAACGCCACAAAACCCCCTGTGGGAGCGGGCTTGCTCGCGAATGCGGTGTATCAGTCAGCATTTATGTAACTGACACACCGCATTCGCGAGCAAGCCCGCTCCCACATTGGATTTTTGTCAGCCATAGAATCGCAGCCACAAAAAAGGCCTCCCGAAGGAGGCCTCTTTTTTGTCACGCCGCGTGCCGCAGCGCTACCGGATCAGCAGCTGTAGTACAGCTCATATTCCAGTGGGTGTACGAAGGTACGTACCTTGATTTCTTCTTCGCTTTTCAGAGCGATGTAAGCGTCGATGAAGTCATCGGAGAACACGCCGCCTTTGGTCAGGAACGCACGACCTTTGTCCAGCTCTTCCAGGGCTTCTTTCAGGCTGCCGCAAACTTGTGGGATCTCTTTCGCCTCTTCAGGCGGCAGGTCGTACAGGTTTTTGTCAGCTGCGTCGCCAGGGTGGATCTTGTTCTGGATGCCGTCCAGGCCAGCCATTACCAGGGCAGCGAAGGCCAGGTACGGGTTGGCTGCCGGATCCGGGAAGCGGGCTTCGATACGGCGAGCGCGAGGGCTGGACACGTAAGGAATACGGATCGAAGCGGAACGGTTGCGAGCCGAGTAGGCCAGCATGACCGGCGCTTCGAAACCTGGGACCAGACGCTTGTAGGAGTTGGTCGACGGGTTGGTGAAGCCGTTCAGGGCCTTACCGTGCTTGATGATGCCGCCGATGAAGTACAGAGCGGTGTCGGACAGGCCGGCATAGCCTTCGCCAGCGAAGGTGTTCTTGCCATCTTTGGCGATGGACAAGTGAACGTGCATACCCGAGCCGTTATCGCCGTACAGAGGCTTAGGCATGAAGGTCGCGGTGCGGCCGTAAGCGACAGCAACGTTGTGCACGCAGTACTTCAAGGTTTGAACTTCGTCAGCCTTGGCGACCAGGGTGTTGAACTTCACACCGATTTCGTTCTGGCCGGCAGTTGCCACTTCGTGGTGGTGAACTTCGATGACCAGACCCATTTCTTCCATGGCGTTGCACATGGAGGTACGGATTTCGTGGTCGTGGTCGAACGGTGGAACCGGGAAGTAACCGCCTTTGATACCTGGACGGTGGCCATGGTTGCCGCCTTCGATGTCCTGGTCGGACATCCAGGAACCTTGTTCGGAGAAAATCTTAAACATCGAGCCGGAGATGTCGGACTTGAACTTCACCTGATCGAAGATGAAGAACTCAGGCTCCGGGCCAACGAATACGGTATCGCCGATACCGGTCGACTTCAGGTATTCCTCGGCACGCTTGGCGATCGCACGTGGGTCGCGATCGTAACCTTGCATGGTCGACGGCTCGATGACGTCGCACACGATGATCAGCGTTGGGTCTTCGGTGAACGGGTCGAGAACGGCAGTGCTGTCGTCCGGCAGCAGGATCATGTCGGAAGCTTCGATGCCTTTCCAGCCAGCGATGGAGGAACCGTCGAACATTTTGCCTTCTTCGAAGAAAGCTTCATCCAGCGCGTCGCGAGCCGGCATGGTCACGTGGTGCTGAGTGCCTTTGGTGTCCGTGAAGCGCAGATCAATCCACTTGACGTCATGATCTTTGATGAGTTGAACCGACTTCGACATAGTGTCCTCCGGGTGGCTTCGGGCTTAGTAGTGGATGCCCTTGGAATATGGGTGATGCCGGCGCGAATACTCTGCCAAGGCAACCTGCCTCACAAGGGAGCAAATTGCATGCCAGTGCCCCACCATGGGTTTTTTGCCCCAATAACACGCTTATAAAGGTACAAAGCGCCTGTAAGCTGAAAATCTCGCCCTACAATGTAGCGTCAGAATCAATAAATGACCCGTTTTGGTGCGCGCAAAACCTTCTGCACATTAACTGGTTAAACCTTGAGCAATTTCCGCTATAATCCGCGCCCCCCTTTTTCGGCTGGCCCAGCGCGCGCTGTTTTCATGAAACTAATCGTAAAAGTCTTCCCCGAGATCACCATCAAGAGCCGCCCGGTACGGATGCGTTTCATCCGCCAGTTGGCCAAAAACATCCGTACCGTGCTCCGCGACCTGGACCCGGCTGTGGTGGTGAACGGTGTGTGGGACAATCTCGAGCTGGAAACGCGCGTCAGCGAGCCCAAAGCCCTGAAGGAGATGACCGAGCGCCTGAGCTGCATGCCGGGCATCGCGCATTTTCTGCAGGTCGACGAATACCCGCTGGGCGACTTCGACGACATCGTCGCCAAGTGCAAGCAGCACTTCGGTGATGCGTTGGCCGGGAAGATCTTTTCGGTGCGCTGCAAGCGTGCCGGCAAGCACGAATTCAGCTCGATGGACGTCGAGAAATACGTCGGCAGCCAACTGCGTCGTCAGTGCGGCGCCGCCGGAATTTCGCTGAAAGAGCCGGAAATCGAAGTTCGTATCGAAATTCGCGACAAACGGTTGTTTGTGATCCACAGCCAGCACAACAGCATCGGCGGTTATCCGCTGGGTGCCCTGGAACAGACACTTGTGCTGATGTCTGGCGGTTTCGATTCCACCGTCGCCGCTTACCAGATCATGCGCCGCGGGCTGATGAGCCATTTTTGCTTCTTCAATCTGGGCGGACGGGCCCATGAACTGGGCGTTATGGAAGTCGCGCACTTCATCTGGAAGAAGTACGGCAGCTCCCAACGCGTGTTATTTGTGAGTGTGCCGTTCGAGGAAGTACTGGGAGAAATTCTCGGGAAAGTCGATAACAGTCATATGGGTGTAGTTTTGAAGCGTATGATGTTGCGCGCTGCTTCCCGTATTGCCGATCGGCTGGACATCGATGCGCTGGTTACCGGAGAGGCGATTTCCCAAGTGTCGAGCCAGACACTGCCGAACCTGTCCGTGATCGACTGCGTGACCGACAAGCTGGTCTTGCGTCCGCTGATCGCCAGTCACAAGCAGGACATCATCGACTTGGCCAACGAAATCGGTACTGCCGACTTCGCCAAGCACATGCCGGAATACTGCGGGGTCATCTCGGTGAACCCCAAGACCCACGCCAAGCGTCCGCGCGTGGAGTACGAAGAACAACAGTTCGACATGGCAGTACTTGAGCGTGCGCTCGAGAACGCCAAACTGGTGCCGATCGATCGCGTGATCGACGAATTGGGCCAGGATGTGCAGATTGAAGAAGTCAGCGAAGCGCTGGCCGGTCAGATCGTCATCGACATCCGTCACCCGGACGCCGCTGAAGACGACCCGCTGGACTTGGCTGGCATCGACATACAAACGATGCCGTTTTATGCATTGAACGCTCGTTTCAAGGAACTGGACCCTACTCGCCAGTACCTGCTGTATTGCGACAAAGGCGTGATGAGTCGCCTGCATGCCCACCATTTGCTCAGTGAGGGGCATGCCAATGTGCGCGTTTATCGACCGAGCTAAGAGCCCGGGGCTGTTTGCCTGTGGCCTGCGTCACCGGCCCCCCGACTCTGCCGTCAAGCTGTAACGGCAAGGCCTGACTCTACTGTTAATCGCTGCCACGACCTGTCAGCACACCGAATCCTCTGATCGAGATACACAAGTGATCGAAAATCTACGCAACATCGCCATCATTGCTCACGTTGACCATGGTAAGACCACCCTGGTAGACAAACTCTTGCGTCAATCCGGCACCCTGGAGCGCAACGAGCTCAACGACGAGCGCGTGATGGACTCCAACGACCAGGAGAAAGAGCGCGGTATTACCATTCTGGCGAAAAACACCGCCATCAACTGGAACGGCTACCACATCAACATCGTGGACACCCCGGGCCACGCCGACTTCGGCGGCGAAGTTGAACGCGTAATGTCGATGGTTGACTCCGTTCTGCTGCTGGTTGACGCTCAAGACGGCCCTATGCCGCAAACCCGTTTCGTGACCAAGAAGGCTTTCGAAGCCGGCCTGCGTCCAATCGTGGTCATCAACAAGGTTGACCGTCCAGGCGCACGTCCGGACTGGGTTCTGGACCAGATCTTCGACCTGTTCGACAACCTGGGTGCTACCGAAGAACAACTGGACTTCCAGGTTGTTTACGCTTCGGCCCTGAACGGTATTGCCGGTCTGGAACACACCGCCATGGCGGAAGACATGACCCCGCTGTACCAGGCGATCGTTGACCACGTTCCAGCTCCAAAAGTTGACCGTGACGGTCCGTTCCAGATGCAAATCTCGGCACTGGACTACAACAGCTTCCTGGGTGTTATCGGCGTTGGTCGTATCGCTCGTGGTCGCGTCAAGCCGAACACTCAAGTTGTGGCTATCGACATTGACGGCAAGAAGCGTAACGGTCGTATCCTGAAGTTGATGGGTCACCACGGTCTGCACCGCATCGACGTTGACGAAGCAGCTGCCGGCGACATCGTCTGCATCAGCGGCTTTGACCAGCTGTTCATCTCCGACACTCTGTGCGACCCACTGAACGTCGAAGCGATGAAGCCGCTGACCGTTGACGAACCAACCGTTTCCATGACGTTCCAGGTAAACGACTCGCCTTTCTGCGGTAAAGAAGGCAAGTTCGTCACCAGCCGTAACATCAAGGAACGTCTGGACAAGGAACTGCTGTTCAACGTTGCTCTGCGCGTTGAAGAAGGCGACACCGCCGACAAGTTCAAAGTCTCCGGCCGTGGTGAGCTGCACCTCTCGGTACTGATCGAAACCATGCGTCGCGAAGGCTTCGAAATGGGTGTTGGTCGTCCGGAAGTGATCATCCGTCTGGTTGACGGCGTCAAGCACGAACCGTACGAAAACGTGACCATCGACCTGCCGGAAGAATCCCAGGGCGCGATCATGGAACAGATCGGTATCCGTAAAGGCGACCTGACCAACATGGTTCCGGATGGCAAGGGCCGTGTGCGCCTTGAGTACAACATCCCGGCTCGTGGCTTGATCGGTTTCCGTAACGAGTTCCTGACCCTGACCTCCGGTGCAGGCATCCTGACCTCGATCTTCGACCGTTACGACGTGATGAAGTCCGGCGACATGTCCGGCCGTCAGAACGGCGTGCTGGTTTCGGTTGCTACCGGTAAGGCTCTGACTTACTCGCTGGAAACCCTGCAAGCTCGCGGCAAACTGTTCCTGGGTCACGGTGAAGACGTGTACGAAGGTCAAATCGTCGGCATCAACAGCCGCGACAACGACCTGGGCGTCAACCCAACCAAAGGCAAGAAGCTCGACAACATGCGTGCTTCGGGTAAAGACGAAACCATCGCTCTGGTTCCGCCTATCCGCTTCACCCTGGAGCAGGCTCTGGAATTCGTTCAAGAAGACGAATTGTGCGAAGTCACTCCTAAGTCCATCCGTCTTCGCAAGAAGATCCTGGGCGAAAGCGAGCGTACCCGCGCTGCCAAGAAAGCCGGTAACTGAGTCTCGACTTAGTTAGCGCTTAAAAAAACGCCCCCGACCGCAAGGTCGGGGGCGTTTTTGTTTGTCTGGGGTTTGTGCGGTGTTTGTTGATCGTTCCCACGCTCTGCGTGGGAATGCCTCAATGGACGCTCTGCGTCCGCTTTGGGACGCGGAGCGTCCCGGGCTGCATTCCCACGCGGAGCGTGGGAATGATCATGTAGGGGGCTTTAGAATTTTTCGAGGGTGCGACGGCTTTCGCTGGTCTCACGCGCCACTTCTTTCGGCTTGTAAGCGCAATACCCCGGCCGTGGCCCGATTTTCGGGTGATTGCGGCAGGTGTCCGGACGCTTTTCATAAATAGTGCACAGACGGCTCTTACGATCCAGGTACAGGCAATCGTTGTTGCTCATGCGCTGGAGGGTGAAGATCTCGGTTTTCTGGCTGTAGCGCTCGACGATCCCTTCCTTCTGCAGGCGCTTGGCAATGTTCTTCGCTGGCTCGCCGCGCTCGAACTCGTCGACGATGCCGATGCGGATCAGGTCCTTGATCTTGACCTCGACCGGCAGCGTGCAGCAGCTGGATACACACGAGCCGCACATCGGCGCAGAATATTTGGCCCAGGTATCGAGGCGATCGATCTCTGCGGCAGCGATCAGGTTGGACTTCATCATCGGTTGTTACCAGCGTGTGCATCAGGGCGCGCGATCATACCGGGACTGGTGGATTTTTGAACAACCTTTCGCCAGATTTTTTCTCTGTCACCCAAATAACACCGTTAATCCGGCACGGCCCCTGCATTGATTCAAGTACATGACAATGTAATGCCGGCCTATCTCGCACTATCAGGAAAAACTGCCGAACCAGAGCCCCGACCGCCTGTCAGACCGTCTAGGCTCAGACAACTCAACGCTCGCTCGAGGTCCTATCGATGACTCAAGAACCACTTGTTCGCGAAGCAGAGGTGGCCGCATTTCGCGATGCCGTCTTGACCAAACTCACCTACGCGGTGGGCAAAGACCCGGATCACGCCTTCGACCACGACTGGTTCGAAGCCATCGCCCTGGCAGCGCGCGATCACATGGTCGAGCACTGGATGGATCACACCCGGCAGATTTACCGCAAAGGTCAGAAACGGGTTTACTACCTCTCCCTGGAATTTCTCATCGGCCGGCTGCTCTACGACAGCCTGAGCAACCTCGGCCTGCTCGACGTCGCCCGCGAAGCCATGACCGAACTCGGCGTCGATATTGAGCGCATCCGCCTGCTGGAGCCCGACGCGGCCTTGGGCAACGGTGGCCTTGGTCGTCTGGCGGCGTGTTTCATGGAAAGCATGTCGACCCTTGGCATCGCAGGCCATGGCTACGGCATTCGTTATGAACACGGCTTGTTCCGTCAGGCCATCGTCGACGGCTGGCAGCAGGAGCAGACCGAACACTGGCTGGATTTCGGCAACCCGTGGGAATTTGAGCGGCCTGAAGTTGTTTACCCGATCGGCTTTGGCGGCAGTGTCGAAACCGTGACCGATGAGGCCGGCAAGTCCAAGCAAGTCTGGTCCCCGGGGGAAACCGTACGGGCGATTGCTTACGACACGCCGGTGGTCGGCTGGCGCGGGGCGAGCGTCAATACGCTGCGCCTGTGGCGTGCCCGTGCCATGGAAGATTTGCACCTGGAACGCTTCAACGCCGGTGACCACTTGGGCGCCGTGGCAGAAGTCGCCCGGGCGGAAAGTATCTCCCGCGTGCTCTACCCGGCGGACAGCACCGAAGCCGGTCAGGAATTGCGTCTGCGCCAGGAATACTTCTTTGTCGCCGCGTCCTTGCAGGATTTGCTGCGCCGCCATCGCAACATGCACACCTCGGTCCTGACCCTGGGTGACCACGCGGCGATCCAGCTCAACGACACGCACCCTTCTATTGCCGTGGCTGAGCTGATGCGGCAATTGGTCGACGTCTACGACGTGGCGTGGGACGCCGCGTGGCAGGTCACCGTCGACACGCTCTCGTACACCAACCACACGCTGTTGCCGGAAGCGCTGGAAACCTGGCCAGTCGGTTTGATGGAGCGGATGTTGCCTCGGCACATGCAGATCATTTACCTGATCAACGCTCAGCACATCGACTCGTTGCGCGCCAAAGGCATTCACGACTTCGACGTGCTGCGCGCGGTGTCGCTGATCGAAGAAGACAACGGCCGCCGCGTGCGCATGGGCAACCTGGCGTTCCTCGGTTCCCACAGCGTCAACGGCGTGTCCGGTCTGCACACGCAACTGATGCGCAAAACTGTGTTCTCCGAACTGCACAAGCTCTACCCGGAGCGGATCAACAACAAGACCAACGGCATCACCTTCCGCCGCTGGCTCTATCAGGCCAACCCTGAACTGACGTCGATGATGGTCGATGCCCTCGGCCCGGATCTGTTGGACAACGCAGAAGAACGCCTGCTGGAACTGGAGCCCTTCGCCGAGAAAAGTGCGTTCCGCAAAGCCTTCGCCGAGCAGCGTCTGCACAGCAAAAAAGCCTTGGCCTACCTGATTCATGAACGATTGGGGATCGCGGTCAACCCGGCGGCGATGTTCGACGTGCAGGTCAAACGGATCCACGAATACAAACGCCAGTTGCTCAACCTGATGCACACCGTCGCGCTGTACCAGGCGATTCGTGCCGAGCCGGAAATCGATTGGGTGCCGCGGGTGAAGATCTTCGCCGGCAAGGCCGCAGCCAGTTATCACCAGGCGAAGTTGATCATCAAGTTGACCAACGACATCGCCCGGGTGGTGAACAACGACCCGACGGTGCGCGGCCTGCTCAAAGTGGTGTTCCTGCCCAACTACAACGTCAGCCTGGCGGAGAGCATTATTCCGGCGGCGGATTTGTCGGAGCAGATTTCCACTGCAGGCTTCGAGGCCTCGGGCACCAGCAACATGAAATTCGGCCTCAACGGCGCGCTGACCATCGGTACGCTGGACGGTGCCAATGTCGAAATGAGCGAGCGCATCGGCGTCGAGCACATGTTCATCTTCGGCCTCAGCGCCCAGCAGGTTGAAGCGCGCAAGCAGAACCATGAGTTCAATGCGACGCCGGACATTGCCGCGTCCCATCGGCTTAACGACGTGCTGCAAGCGATTCGCGGCGGGGTGTTCTCGCCGGATGATCCGTCCCGTTACGCAGGTTTGATCGATTCGTTGATCGACTACGACCGCTTCCTGGTCTGCGCCGATTTCGATTCCTACTGGGACGCGCAGATGCGCGTGGAAGCCCATTGGCACGATTCTGAAGCCTGGTGGCGGTCGGCGGTGTTGAGCACTTCCCGGATGGGCTGGTTCTCGTCCGACCGGACCATTCGCGAGTACGCCACGGAGATTTGGAAGGCGTTGGAGTAACTTTGGCGACAAATGTGCGCAAGGCCCAACGTCCGTTGGGCCTGATCGATATACTAGGCGCCAACTTGACCCTTGTGGGAGCGGGCTTGCTCGCGAAGGGGCCATCACATTCAACATCAATATTGAATGTGATGGCCCCTTCGCGAGCAAGCCCGCTCCCACATTGGATTTGTGGTGCAGATGCAATCTGCTTTCACACTGGATTCCGGGTGTCTGGTCACTAGACTGGAGCAGAGGCTGCTTCGCCCGGATTCGCCCCGCAGCGGGGCTGCTTAGGGATATCGACCATGCAATGGATGTTCATGCTGATTGGGCTGGTGCTGGGCTGGACACTCGATGAGTCGTTCAGCGATGCGCTGTTGGGCGCGTTGCTCGGGCTGGTTATTGGCCAGGCCATTCGCCTCGGCCGCCTGGATTCAGAAGCGGCCGAGCAGCGCCGCCTGCTGGAGCAGGCGCAGGTTGCGCTGAATGGGGTGCAGCAACGCCTGGCATTGCTGGAGGTGTCTGGCGCCACAGCGCCGCAAATCAGCGAACCGATTGCCAGCGAAGCCGCCCCGTCTCCAGAATTCACACTCGATGAAATTCCTCTCGAATCCCCGGAGATGATCTGGGAGCTCCCACCCGAACTCGAACCGATGGCCGCAACGGCGTCGCAACCCAGCCGTCCGCTGCCCGACGATGTCTGGACACCCGAACCGGTCGCCCGCGAACCGCAACAACCTGCGATCCCTCGCGGCCCGAATTTCATCGAGCGGGCCATCAGTGGCGCGCGCAACTGGCTGTTCGGTGGCAACACCGTGCTGCGGGTCGGCGTGGTGCTGTTGTTCCTCGGTCTGGCGTTCCTGCTGCGTTATGCCACCGAAGGCATGGTGGTGCCGATCGAACTGCGTTACGCCGGGGTTGCGGCGGCTGCATTGGGCTTGCTTGGTCTGGGTTGGTGGCTCAGAACACGCAACAGCAATTACGCGCTGATGCTGCAAGGCACCGGGATTGCCGTGTTGTACCTGACGGTGTTTGCCGCGATGCGCCTGCATCCATTGCTCGATCCTACAGCCGCGCTGGGTCTGCTGGTCGCGGTGACAGTGTTCTCGGCGATTCTCGCCATCACTCAGGATGCGTTGGGCCTGGCGGTTGCCGCGGCACTCGGCGGTTTCGCCGCACCGATCCTGACTTCGACCGGCGCCGGCAACCACGTCGCGCTGTTCAGTTATTTCGCCTTGCTCAACGCCGGCATCCTCGCCATCGCCTGGTTCAAGGCCTGGCGACTGCTGAACCTGATCGGTTTCGTCGGCACCTTCGGCATCGGTTTCGCCTGGGGCCTGCGCTCCTACACACCTGAATTGCTGTGGAGCACCGAGCCCTTCCTGATCCTGTTCTTCCTGATGTACCTGGCCATCGGCCTGCTGTTCGCCCGACGCAAGCTGCTGGAGATGAGCGACGCCCCCGAGGACGGCAGTCGCGAGGCACTGCTGCGCTGGTCCGCGCGTAAGGGTGATTACGTCGACGGCACGATGCTGTTCGGCCCGCCGCTGGTGGGTTTCGGTTTGCAGTTTGCGTTGGTCCAACACCTGGAGTTTGCCGCGGCGTTCAGCGCATTGGCGTTGGGCATGATCTACATGGGACTGGCCCGGTTGCTGATGGGCGGCCGTGCATTGCTGCTCGCGGAAACCTGCCTGGCGCTGGGCGTAATCTTCGCCAGCCTCGCGATTCCGTTGGGGCTCGATGCTCGCTGGACGGCTGCCGCTTGGGCCGTCGAAGGCGCTGGTATTTTCTGGCTTGGCCTGCGTCAGCAACGACCGCTGGCTCGCGCGTTTGCCTTGCTGCTGCAACTGGGCTCGGCGCTGGCGTTTGTCAGCGAATTGCGGATCGGCGACGGCAGTTTGCTCGACGGCGCTCCACTGGGCGCGTTGATGCTCGGCGCAGCCTTGTTGTTCAGCTTCTATCAATTGCGCAAAGCTTTGCCCGAACAAACATCGGCATGGGAACGCAAAGGGCTGCCGGTATTGGCCTGCCTCGGCCTGATCTTCCTCTATCTGCTGGCTCCGTTGTTCTTCCTGACTCACGGCACCGCGATCAGTTGGGCGCTGGCGGGGTTGGCGACGTTGTTTGTCGGCCTGCGTCTGCAATCGCGCACGTTCCTGTTCACCGCGTTCGCCGTGCAGTTGCTCGGTGGTGCGTTGTTCCTGCTGCGCTTGCAAGGTTCCAGTGGTGAATCGGCTGCCGTGTTCAGCGCGGGCTGGAGCGGTTTGCTCAGCGCGTCGTTAATTGGCCTGGCGTTGATCGCCGGCATGTTGCTCGCTGCTCGCGATGAGATGGTGCGCAACGACATTCGACTGCTGCGCGGCTTGTCGGTGGTGTTGCTGGCCGGACTGGTGCTGATCAATCTGGCGGTGCTGTTCGTGCTGCCATGGCAAACCGCGAGTGCGGTGTGGGCGGCCAGTGGCCTGTTTATCATTTGGCTCAGTCTGTACCTCAAGCAGCGTGTGAGTTTTGTCTTCGGCCTGCTGTTGCAGGTGATTGGCGGCGCGGCATTCCTGTTCGCCGGGCCGGACCTGCTCGGGCCGCTGGCCAGCGAAGGTTTGAAACCGCTGGCCCATAGCGGCTTCTGGACACCGCTGGTATTGGGCCTGGCCGCCATGGTCGGGGCGTGGCGCTTGCAGCTTGGCAACCATGCCTCGGCGTTCGATGTGCTGAGCTTGAAGCGTTTGTCCGAAGTGTTGCTGGTGTGGGGCGCGGGTTGGTGGGCGGTGGCGTGGATCAGCGAAGTGTTGCGCTTTGCACCGCTGAATCTGCAAGCGACCTTGCTGCTGGCTGTTGCCGCGGTGAGCGTGGCGCTGTGGACGGTGTTGGCGTTGCGTTTGAAATGGTCAGCGCTGGGCCTGCTCTGCACATTGCTGATTCCTGCTGCCGGTCTGGTACTGCTGGCTGCGTGGCACTCGCGTTATCATCCTGCGGCCAACTTCGGCTGGCTGGTGTGGACGGCGGTGGTCGTCGTGCACTTCATCTCCCTGCGCCGCTTGGCGCCGATGTTGCCGGCACGCGCCCTGAGCACCGCCCATGTGCTCGGCTGCTGGCTGTTGATCGGCGTGCTGGCGCTGGAGCTGCGTTACGGTTTGCTGCTGTTGTCCGAGCAGTACAACGCCTGGCGCTGGCTGGGTTGGGCGATCCTGCCGAGCCTGTATCTGGTGCTTATGGCGGTGCCGCGCAATTGGCCTTGGCCAGTGGCGGCCTATCCTCGCGAATACCGCTTCTACGCGGCGGCTCCGTTGGCAGTGCTGATGCTCGGCTGGTTCTGGCTGGCGAATATAGTCAGCGACGGCACGGCCGAGCCTCTGCCGTATGTTCCGCTGATCAATCCGTTGGAACTGGGCCTGCTGTTTGCGCTGTTCGGCGTCTACGTCTGGTCCCGCAGCGCCGTGGCGCAACTGACGATTCGCAAGGACTACGTGGATCACGCCACCCAACTGATCGCCGGGGGTTCGCTGTTTGTTTTCTTCACTGCGTTGGTGATGCGCACCGCGCACCATTGGGGCGGTGTGCCGTTCGAGATGGATGCGTTGCTTGAGTCGATGCTGGTGCAGGCCGGTCTGTCCATCGTCTGGACGTTGATGGCGCTGAGTCTGATGATCGGCGGCCATCTGCGCCATCGCCGCGAAGTGTGGCTGATCGGTGCCGCGCTGATCGGCGTGGTGGTGGCAAAACTGTTCTTTGTCGAATTGAGTAACCGCGGCGGACTTGCGCGGATCGTGTCGTTTATCGGCGTCGGCGTGTTGCTGCTGGTGGTGGGCTATTTCGCTCCGCTGCCACCCAAGCGTGCCGAGGCTGCGCCGGATGCTGATAGGCCGGCCCCAGAAACCGAAGGAGTGTCGTCTTGAGTCAGAAGCTGAACCTGGGCTGGTTGGGCGCTGTTGCGCTGGGTGTGGCGCTGTCCGCCAGCGCTCAGGAAAAACCGGCGGACTTCGCCACACAGGTGCCGTTGTCGCTGAGCGGCGAGGGACCTTGGTATCGTCTCGAATTGCCCTTGGCCGTGCAACTGAATGCGCGGCAAACGGATCTCAGCGATGTTCGGGTCTTCAACGCTGTCGGCGAAGCGCAGGCCTACGCCTTGGCTCGCGAAGCAGCGTCAACCCGTGAAAATCGAACGTTGACCGATGTGAAATGGTTCCCGCTGTACACCTCGGCGGACGCCACGGAACGCGTGCCGGGCATACGCGTGCAATCGAGCGCGAACGGCACGTTGGTCGAAGTGCAGCCTTCCAGTCAGCTGGAGGCGGGTGAAGAAGTGCTGCGCGGCTGGTTGCTCGACGCCAGCGGCATCAAGGCGCCGTTGCAGCAGTTGATCCTTGACTGGACCAGCGAGCGCGATGGCTTTCAGCGTTTCACCATCGAGGCCAGCGACGACTTACAGCATTGGCAGTCGTGGGGCGAAGGGCAGGTGGCGCGGCTTACGTTTGCTGACGAGCGGGTCGAGCAGCATGAAGTTGGCTTGCCCGGGCAATCGGCGCGTTACCTGCGTTTGCTGTGGAATTCACCGCAATCGGCGCCGGCGCTGACGTCCGCGCAGTTGCAAAGCGCGAGCCCCCGCAGCCTGCCGCTGCCGTTGGTCTGGTCGCAACCGCTGGCGGGCAACAGCGTGAAGGCGGGGGAGTACACGTGGCAGTTGCCGATGGGGCTGAATGTCGAACGGGTGCAGATTGAGCTGAGTCAGCCCAACAGCCTGGCGCCGGTGACGTTGTCCGGTCGTCGCGAAAGCAGTCTGCCGTGGCAGCCGCTGACCAGCGGTTTGCTCTATCGCCTGACCCAGAGTGGCCAGGACGTGGTGCAAAACGAATTGCAGCTGTCGGGGCAGACCGTGCAGCAGTTGAAGCTTGTCGTGGATGAGCGCGGCGGTGGCTTGGGCGCTGAAGCGCCGACGGTGAAGTTTGCCGTGCGCTCGACGCAATTGGTGTTCCTGGCGCGCGGGGCGGGGCCTTATACGCTGGCGCTCGGGAGTGCGACGGTGAAGGCGGCGAACCTGTCGTTGTCGACGCTGATTCCGGATTACAGCGCGGCGAAGTGGGCGGCGCTGGGCAAGGCTTCGGTGGAAGGTGCGGCGGTGGTGAGCAGCACATCCACGGTGACCGCAGCAGCGGCAACGGACGCGAACTGGAAGAAGTTCGGGTTGTGGGCGGTGTTGTTGTTGAGCGTTTTATTCCTGGCGGCGATGGCGTTCAGCTTGCTGCGTAAACCGCCGGTCAAATCCTGAGAATGGCTGGCGCTGCGCGCCATTCGCGGGCAAGCCTCGCTCCTACAGTGGAATGCGCAAACCTGTGGGAGCGAACTTGCTCGCGAATGCGGTTCTTCGGTCGGTAAAAATGTCCGTTTCGAACTACGCTCAACCCGGTGCATGAACTCTCTTGGGCGTATCACGTCTGATAGGAGGAAATGCGCCTCGACTCGCGTTAAACTGCGCGGGTTTTTAGCCCCCCATTCCACCGGAGCCTTCCATGTCTCGCGTTACCCTGAGTCGCTATTTGATTGAGCAGACCCGTAGCAACAACACCCCTGCCGATCTGCGTTTCCTGATCGAAGTGGTGGCGCGTGCTTGCAAGGAAATCAGCCACGCCGTGTCCAAAGGCGCCCTGGGTGGCGTTCTGGGCAGCATGGGCACTGAAAACGTCCAAGGCGAAGTGCAGAAGAAACTCGACGTGATCTCAAACGAGATCCTGCTCGAAGCCAACGAATGGGGCGGTCACCTGGCCGGCATGGCGTCCGAAGAAATGGACAATGCCTACCAGATCCCGGGCAAATACCCGAAAGGCGCGTACCTGCTGGTATTCGACCCGCTGGACGGCTCGTCGAACATCGACATCAACGCACCGGTCGGCACGATCTTCTCGGTGCTGCGTTGCCCGAGCGAATACCTGAGCCAGAACGAAGCCTTGAACGAAAAGGCCTTCTTGCAGCCAGGCACCCAGCAGGTCGCTGCCGGTTATGCGATCTACGGCCCGCAGACCATGCTGGTGCTGACCCTGGGTGATGGCGTGAAAGGCTTTACGCTGGACCGTGAAATGGGCAGCTTCGTACTGACCCATGAAGACATCACGATCCCGGAGTCCACTCAGGAATTCGCGATCAACGCGTCCAACCAGCGTCACTGGGAAGCACCGGTACAACGCTATGTCGGCGAATTGCTGGCGGGCGATGAAGGCCCGCTGAAAAAGAACTACAACATGCGTTGGGTCGCGGCGATGGTCGCGGACGTGCACCGCATCCTGACCCGTGGTGGTCTGTTCATGTACCCACGCGACAGCCGCGAGCCGTCGAAGCCGGGCAAGCTGCGTCTGATGTACGAAGCCAACCCGATGTCGTTCCTGGTTGAGCAGGCCGGCGGCGCCTCCACCGACGGTCACCAGCGCATCCTCGACATTCAGCCTGAAGGCCTGCACCAACGCGTAGCGGTGTACCTCGGCTCGAAAGAAGAAGTCGCACGCGTCACGGCTTACCACAAGGAATAAACCATGACCGCGCCCTGGCAGCCGTTGCTCGAATGGTGGTTCGGAACGCTCGAATCCCCCAACGAAATAGCGGCTGACAAGGGCAAGTTATGGTTCGGCAAGCGCGACAGCCAGGACCTCGAAGCGCAGACGCGTTTCGGGGACTGGGTCGAGCAGGCACTGGCCGGCGGATTGACCGACTGGGCGCAACGCCCCGACGGTTGGCTGGCCCTGGTGCTGCTACTCGATCAACTCCCGCGAATGATCTATCGCGACTCTCCAAAATCCTTTTCAGGCGATCTCAGGGCTCAGGCACTGGTGGCGCAAGGCATTGCTGCGGATTTCGATCGGCAGTTGCGGCCGATCCAGCGGGTGTTTATCTACTTGGTGTTTGAGCACTGCGAGAATCTGGCGATGCAGAACGAGGCGATTTCCCGCTATATCGATCTGGTTGCGCAGCAGCCGGAGGCGGATCAGAAGCTGTTTACCGATTACCTAAGTTATGCCGAGAAGCATCAGCGGGTGATTGCGCGGTTTGGACGGTTTCCGCACAGGAATGCGGTGTTGGGAAGGGAGTCGACAGCTGAGGAAATGGAGTTTCTGAGCGGGCCTGGGTCTCGGTTCTAACTCTTCGTTGTTGCAGACGCCGCCTTCGCGGGCAAGCCTCGCTCCTACAGGTTATGCACAGTCTCAATGCTGCACCAATCCTGTAGGAGCGAGGCTTGCCCGCGAAAGGGCCAGTGAGAGCGCCTTAGATTCTGAAGCTGCCCACCAACTGCTTCAACCGCGCCGCCTGCTGCTCAAGATCCGCACACGCACGCAAGGTCGACTGCAAGTTCTCCACACCTTCCTGGTTCAGCGTGTTGATCTCGGTAATGTCGACGTTGATCGACTCCACCACAGCGGTCTGCTCTTCAGTCGCTGTCGCCACGGACTGGTTCATCCCGTCGATCTCACCAATGCGCTGGGTTACGCTGCCCAGGCGTTCGCCTGCCTGGTTGGCGATGCCGACGCTGCTTTCGCTCTGGCGCTGGCTGTCGGTCATGGTGCTCACCGCTTCACGGGCGCCGACTTGCAGTTCCTCGATCATCTTCTGCACTTGCTGCGCCGAATCCTGAGTGCGGTGGGCGAGGTTGCGCACTTCGTCCGCGACCACGGCAAAACCACGGCCGGCTTCACCGGCACGCGCTGCTTCGATCGCTGCGTTCAATGCCAGCAAATTGGTCTGTTGCGAGATGCTGGTGATCACTTCCAGAATCTGCCCGATGTTCACGGTGTTGCTGTTGAGCGTTTCGATGTTGCCGCACGAATCGCTGATCTTCGCCGAGAGCTGTTGCATCGCTGCGATGGTTTTATCTACCACTTGCTGACCGTCTTCGGCCAACGCTCGGGCATCGCTCGAGTGCTGGGAGGCGAGGGCGGCGTTCTGGGCGATTTCCTGGGCGGCGGCGCCCAGTTCGTTGATCGCTGCAGCGACGCTGCTGGTGCGCGAGGCTTGCTGATCGGAGTTGAACATCGATGAGTTAGAGGCCGCCACCACACGCAGCGCCACTTCGTTGACCTGGCCGGTGGCCGAGGACACTTCGCGAATCGACGTGTGAATACGTTCCACGAAGCGGTTGAACGAGGTGCCCAGCGCACCGAACTCGTCCTGGCCATGAATGGTCAGGCGTTTGGTCAGGTCACCTTCGCCTTCGGCGATGTCATGCATGGCGCGGCCCATGGTCAGCAGCGGTTGCATCAAGAAGCTGATCAGCATGCCCAGCAGCGCGATGATGATCACCACGGCGATGACCATGGCAATGATCGCCGAAGTGCGGAATTCGTTGAGCATCGAGAACGCGGTTTCCTTGTCCAGCACCAGCGCCACGTACCAGTCTGCCGACGGCACACCGTTGACGTGGGTAAAGGAGATGAACTGGGTCTTGCCGTCGAGATCGACTTCTTTCATGCCTGGGCTGACTTTCGGCGCGCCGTTCGGGTAGGCCTCGGCGAGACTCTTGAGCACCAGTTTGCTGTCCGGGTGGATCAGGATCTTGCCGTCGGCGCTGACGATGAACGCGTGGCCGTGACCGCCGAAGTTGAGCGAGTTGATGATCGCGCTGACGCTCGACAGGTCGATGTCCGCACCGGCGACGCCGATCATTTGATTCTGATGTTTGACCGGCGTGGCGACGGTGATCACCAGTTTGCCCGACGATGCGGCGATATACGGTTCGGTGACGATGGTCTGCTGCGCGCTGTTGGCCGCCTTGTACCAGCCGCGGGCGCGGGGGTCGTAATCCGCCGCACGATTGCCGGCCGGGACCGAGAACATCACGCCGTCAGTGCCACCGAAGTAGCTCAACTGGAAGTTGCCGGTGTAGGCCGGCAAGTCGATGGCGCGCTTGAGGTTGGCCGGGACGCTGCCGTCCACGGCGATCTGCTGGGACAACGATTGCAGCAACTGGATGCGGCTTTCCAGCCAGGTCTGGATGTTACTGGTGGTCAGGCTGCCGAGTTCCTGCATCGATGATTCGGTACTGCTGCGCAATGTCTGGCGCTGGCGGTAGTCGTTGAACAGGATAAAGCAGGCGAACGCAACGGCGACCACGAGGGCGGCTGCCAGCAGGATCTTGTGGCTGAATTTCATGTTTCTGGTCATTAAATGCACTACCGCGGAGGGGCTGGTCAGCGAAGGGGCGTCAATTTGCCACAGTCGTGGGCTTGCGCTGCTTATATGTCGACTGAGCGGCGGCAAAGATTAGGCGGCTTTTACGAAAACCGACGAAACACTCAACAACCAACGAAAGTTCCTGATATTTCACGAAAGACAGACGAGCGGCCCACAAATAGCCGGCCAGCCACGGAACCAGACAGGGGTTTTCTCTTCTAAGCTTCAGCTTGGCAGTCATGCCATTCCCCTTCGCCCCAGGAGCTACACAATGTCGCTGCGTTCTATCGCCCTGCTTTCGTTTTGCGTGTTGTTGGCCGCGTGCAGCAAGGTCAATCAGGAAAACTACTCGAAGCTGTCGTCAGGCATGCCAAAGGCCGAGGTAGAAACCTTGCTGGGCAAACCCACCGACTGCTCGGGCGCGCTCGGCATGTCCAGTTGTACCTGGGGTGACAAGAACAGTTTTATCAGCGTGCAGTACGCCGGTGACCAAGTGCTGATGTTTTCCGGCCAAGGCCTGAAGTAATCCGGGGCTAAGCGCCCACGGGAGAAAAACAATGAAACGGTTACTGATAGTCCTTTTAGCCGGCCTGGTTTTGGCTGGCTGCGCCACTTCCGGCGTAGATCCGTTGGCACCGAAAACTGACAACAGCGTCAATCTTAAGAAGTACCAAGGGACCTGGTACGAGTTGGCCCGTCTGCCGATGTATTTCCAGCGCAACTGCGCGCAATCTGAAGCCCATTACACGCTCAAGCCTGACGGCAACGTGTTGGTGCTGAACCGCTGCCTGACGGCGGATTGGCAATGGGAAGAAGCCAAGGGCGTGGCTTATCCGCAAGTGCCGGGCAAGACCGACAAATTGTGGGTCGAGTTCGATACCTGGTTCTCGCGATTGCTGCCGGGTGTGGCGAAGGGGGAATACTGGGTGTTGTACGTCAGCGAAGATTACAAGACCGCCATCGTCGGCGACCCGAGCCGCAAGTATCTGTGGCTGCTGTCGCGAACTCCGTCGGTTAACGGTGTAGTGCGTGAAGAACTGCTGAGCAAGGCGCGTCAGCAGGGCTACGACACCACGCGGCTGATCTGGCGCGCGTCGGATACGCAGATGGCCAAGACCTCGAACTGATTACTCCGCTAATGATCGTTCCCACGCTCCGCGTGGGAATGCAGCCCGGGACGCTCCGCGTCCCAAAGCGGACGCAGAGCGTCCATTGAGGCATTCCCACGCAGAGCGTGGGAACGATCAGTGGGGGAGTTAGCTCAGAAGGTCGCGCAGGACTTGGGTGAACGCGCGGTTACTTTCTTCTTCTGCGGCATGCCGCCCGTCCCGCACGACCCACTCGCCATTGACCAGCACATCCCGCACCTGGCGATCGCCACCGGCGAACAGCCAACGATTGAGAATCCCGTCACCACTGGCTGTTGCCAAGTACGGATCGTTGCCGTCCAGCACCAGCCAGTCCGCACGCTTGCCGACTTCCAATGCACCAATCGGCTGGCCCAGCGCCTGAGCGCCGCCATCCAGTGCTGCGTCATACAGTGTGCGGCCAACCATCGGCTGATCCGCGCCATACAAGCGATTGCGCCGCTGATCGCGCAGGCGCTGGCCGTACTCCAGCCAACGCAATTCTTCCACCACACTTAATGACACATGGCTGTCGGACCCGATACCCATGCGTCCGCCCTGCGCGAGGAAATCCACCGCCGGAAAAATTCCGTCGCCAAGGTTCGCTTCGGTGGTCAGGCACAGACCGGCGATGGCGCGACTCTTGGCCATCAGCGCGACTTCTTCCGGGTTGGCGTGGGTCGCGTGGACCAGGCACCAGCGCTGGTCGACCTCGGTGTTTTCGTACAGCCATTGCAGCGGGCGACGGCCGCTCCAGCTCAGGCAGTCATCGACTTCCTTCTGCTGTTCGGCAATGTGAATGTGTATTGGGCACTGCTTGTCGCTGGCGGCCAGCACTTCGCTGATTTGCTGCGGTGTTACCGCACGCAACGAGTGGAAACACAAACCCAGCGACTGCGCCGGTTGCTGCGCCAGGATCGGCTGCAAGCGCGACTGAAGCTTGAGGTAGTTTTCGGTGCTGTTGATAAAGCGGCGCTGGCCTTCGTTCGGGGTCTGGCCACCGAAACCGGAATGGCTGTAGAGCACCGGCAGCAGGGTCAGGCCGATCCCGGCGGAACTGGCGGCCTGGCTGATGCGCAGCGCCAGTTCGGCCGGGTCGGCGTACGGCTGACCGTTGGTGTCGTGGTGTACGTAGTGAAATTCTGCGACCGAGGTGAAACCGGCCTTGAGCATTTCGATGTACAGCTGACGAGCGATGACGCCGAGCTGCTCCGGGCTGATTTTTCCGACGAGGCGATACATCAAATCGCGCCAGGTCCAGAAACTGTCGTTCGGATTACCTGCCACTTCCGCCAGCCCGGCCATGGCCCGCTGGAAGGCGTGGGAGTGCAGATTCGGCATGCCCGGCAGCAGCGGACCGCTCAGCCGTTCGGCGCCATCTGCGTGGGAATCGGCCTGGATATGGGTCAACACGCCATCGGCGCTGACCTCAAGACGTACATTATTGGCCCATCCACTAGGCAGCAGCGCGCGTTCGGCAAAGAAGGCGGACATGGTTCAGCACCCCATCGTGTGTTATTTGTATATACATATACAGACGTTTGCCTGCTCGGTAAACTCCGGCAAGCTAGCAATCTCTTTTCAACGAACAAGGATTAACCGTGCCGACTCCGCCCCCAGTGTCACCGTTGGCCGCACACATGGGCGACAGTCCGGCGCCCTTGTACGCCCGCGTCAAACAGATGATCACCCAGCAAATCGACAGTGGAAACTGGCCGCCGCACTACCGCGTTCCGTCGGAAAGCGAGCTGGTCAACCAACTGGGTTTCAGCCGCATGACTATCAACCGTGCCCTGCGCGAGATGACCGCCGACGGTCTGTTGGTGCGCATGCAAGGTGTCGGGACTTTTGTCGCCGAGCCGAAAAGTCAGTCCGCGCTGTTTGAAGTGCACAACATCGCCGACGAAATCGCCTCCCGTGGCCATCGTCATACCTGCAAGGTCATCACCCTCGAAGAAGAGGCCGCCGGTTCCGAGCGCGCCTTGGCGCTGGACATGCGCGAAGGCCAGAAAGTTTTCCACTCGCTGATCGTGCATTTCGAAAACGATATCCCGGTACAAATCGAAGACCGTTTCGTCAACGCGCTGGTGGCGCCGGACTACCTCAAGCAGGACTTCACCCTGCAAACGCCATACGCCTATCTGAACCAGGTCGCGCCGCTGACTGAAGGCGAGCATGTGGTCGAGGCGATTCTGGCCGAGGCCAGCGAATGCAAGTTGCTGCAGATTGAGAAAGGCGAGCCGTGCCTGCTGATTCGTCGCCGCACCTGGTCCGGTCGTCAGCCGGTGACCGCCGCCCGTTTGATCCACCCTGGTTCCCGTCATCGTCTGGAAGGACGCTTTCATAAATGAGTCAAGTAAAGGTTCTACGCGCAAAAGATTACCCGCGCATGCCGTGGAAAAACGGCGGCGGCAGCACTGAAGAAATCACCCGTGATGCAGGTACAGGCCTCGACGGTTTCGGCTGGCGCCTGTCGATTGCCGATATTGGTGAGTCGGGCGGCTTTTCAATGTTCGCCGGTTACGAGCGGATCATCACCGTGCTGCAAGGCGACGGTATGACCTTATCGGTTGATGGTCAGATCACGCGTTCATTGTTACCGCTCGATCCATTTGCCTTTAGTGGCGAGAGCCAGGTGTCCTGCACATTGCTCGGCGGGCCGATCCGCGATTTCAACCTGATTTATGCGCCGCAGCGTTACAACGCGCGGTTGCAGTGGCTGGACGGCGAGCAGCGGTTTTTCACCTCGGCGGGCACTGTGCTCGTGTTCAGTGTCACCGACGAGCTTGAAGTGAAGGTCGGTAACAGCGCCTCACATCTTGGCCGCCATGATTGCCTGCAACTTGACGGTAATACCGGGCTTTTGGAAGTCTCCATTAACGGCTCGTGCTGTGTGATTGAGCTGATCACACGCTGATTCAAAATCCCTTTCGCGGGCAAGCCTCGCTCCTACAGGATTGATGTCGATCCAACTATTGGTGATCGACGCAAAACCTGGAGCGAGGCTTGCCCGCGAAGCTTTTTCACCGAGCAAATCCGTTCCCAAATGCGCACCAACTTGTTACCGAACGCCCCAGCGTGGCGCAAACCCCCGCTCAAGTAACAGCTGTAATCCCTCTCGCAAAATCCCCCCGAAAAATTTCATCTTTGCCAAAACCCTTGATCCATGCGCTTTCCAGCCCTTTCAAAACTTTTCTTGAACAGCCTTCCAGCAAGTTGGCCGCTTGATTGCATATGCTTGTATGTACAAGTAAAGACGTATGCGTATGAGTCGACTGAGACTCTCCGCAGCGTCCACTGATTCGCTTGTGGCGCAACGATGCGCACAAGCTGGCTTACCCACCGTCAGGGTTGGTTTGGATTGATCGCTGAGGAGTCTTTTTCGTGACTGACAATACCCAGAAACCTACTAAATACCGCAATGTCGAAATCCGCGCTGCCCGTGGCAACAAGCTGACCGCCAAGAGCTGGCTGACCGAAGCGCCGCTGCGCATGTTGATGAACAACCTCGACCCGGAAGTCGCCGAGAACCCTAAAGAACTGGTGGTTTACGGTGGTATCGGTCGTGCGGCGCGTAACTGGGAATGCTACGACAAGATCGTCGAAAGCCTGACCAACCTGAACGACGACGAGACCCTGCTGGTGCAATCCGGCAAGCCGGTCGGCGTGTTCAAGACACACAGCAACGCCCCGCGCGTACTGATCGCCAACTCCAACCTGGTGCCACACTGGGCGAGCTGGGAACACTTCAACGAACTCGACGCCAAAGGCCTGGCCATGTACGGCCAGATGACCGCCGGCAGCTGGATCTACATCGGCAGCCAGGGCATCGTTCAAGGCACCTACGAAACCTTCGTCGAAGCCGGTCGCCAACACTACAACGATGACCTGAAAGGTCGTTGGGTCCTGACCGCAGGCCTCGGTGGCATGGGCGGCGCTCAGCCACTGGCCGCCACCCTGGCCGGCGCTTGCTCGCTGAACATCGAATGCCAACAAGTCAGTATCGATTTCCGTTTGAACAGCCGTTATGTCGATGAGCAAGCAACTGACCTCGACGACGCGCTGGCGCGCATCGCTAAATACACCAAGGAAGGCAAAGCGATTTCCATCGCGCTGCTCGGCAACGCGGCTGAAATCCTTCCAGAACTGGTCAAGCGCGGCGTGCGCCCGGACATGGTTACCGACCAGACCAGCGCCCACGACCCGCTCAACGGTTACCTGCCAGCCGGCTGGACCTGGGACGAGTACCGCGCTCGCGCCAAGACCGAGCCTGCTGCCGTGGTCAAAGCCGCCAAGCAATCGATGGCCGTGCACGTTAAAGCGATGCTCGACTTCCAGAAAATGGGTATTCCGACCTTCGACTACGGCAACAACATCCGTCAGATGGCGCAAGAAGAAGGCGTGGAAAACGCATTCGACTTCCCAGGCTTCGTACCGGCTTACATCCGTCCGCTGTTCTGCCGCGGCATCGGTCCATTCCGTTGGGCTGCACTGTCGGGCGATCCGCAGGACATCTACAAAACCGACGCCAAAGTAAAAGAACTGATCCCGGACGACGCCCATCTGCACAACTGGCTGGACATGGCGCGCGAGCGCATCAGCTTCCAGGGTCTGCCGGCACGTATCTGCTGGGTTGGCCTGGGCCTGCGCGCCAAGCTCGGTCTGGCGTTCAACGAAATGGTTCGTAGCGGTGAATTGTCCGCGCCAATCGTGATTGGTCGCGACCACCTGGACTCCGGTTCTGTCGCCAGCCCAAACCGCGAAACCGAATCGATGCAGGACGGTTCCGATGCCGTGTCCGACTGGCCACTGCTCAACGCGCTGCTCAACACCGCGAGCGGCGCGACCTGGGTTTCCCTGCACCACGGCGGCGGCGTCGGCATGGGCTTCTCCCAGCACTCGGGCATGGTGATTGTCTGCGACGGTACTGACGAAGCGGCCGAGCGTATCGCTCGCGTACTGCACAACGATCCGGCTACCGGTGTCATGCGTCACGCCGATGCGGGTTACCAGATCGCGATCGACTGCGCCAAGGAACAAGGGCTGAACCTGCCGATGATCACCGGCAAATAACGCAGTACCTGTGGAGCTGCTTTATGTGGGAGCGGGCTTGCTCGCGAAGAGGCCGGCACATTCAACATCTGTGCTGGCTGACCCACCGCTTTCGCGAGCAAGCCCGCTCCCACATAAAGCGGTTTCCACGTTGAACCCCTAATAACAATCCACAGAGGTTGAACAATGGCTGTTAATGACGATCGTGCAGGCAGTAAACCGTTGATCGAGACACGCTCGATCGACTACATCCCGGAAGCGGAAAGACACGGTCGTCTGTTAAGCCAATTCACCCTGTGGCTGGGTGCCAACCTGCAAATCACCGCGATTGTGACGGGTGCGCTGGCGGTGGTGCTCGGTGGTGATGTGTTCTGGTCGTTGATCGGTCTGTTGATCGGTCAACTGCTGGGCGGTGGGGTGATGGCGTTGCACGCAGCGCAAGGGCCTAAGCTTGGCCTGCCGCAGATGATCTCCAGCCGGGTACAGTTCGGGGTTTATGGCGCGGCCATCCCGATCGTGCTGGTCTGTTTGATGTACCTCGGCTTCACGGCAACGGGAACCGTGCTTTCCGGTCAGGCGCTGGGCCAGTTGTTTGGCGTCAGCGACAGCGTCGGCATCCTGATTTTCGCCAGTGTCATCGTGCTGGTCACGGTGCTCGGTTATCGGGTGATCCATTGGATTGGCCGTGTTGCCAGTGTCATTGGTGTGATCGCCTTCGTTTACCTGTTCAGCCGTCTGATGAGCCAGACCGACGTTGGCGCACTCCTGCAAATCCGCCACTTCAGCTGGAGCAGCTTCCTGCTGGCGGTGTCGCTTGCGGCGTCCTGGCAGATCGCCTTCGGTCCTTATGTGGCTGACTATTCACGCTACCTGCCGAGCAAGACGTCCTCGGTGAAAACCTTTTTCGCCGCTGGCGCGGGTTCGGTCATTGGCGCACAGGTGGCGATGATCCTCGGCGTGTTTGCCGCCGCCACGGCCAATGGGCAATTCGCCGGCCACGAAGTAGCCTACATCGTTGGTTTGGGCGGTACCGGTGCCACCGCTGCGCTGCTGTACTTCAGCATCGCGTTCGGCAAGGTCACCATCTCCACGCTGAATTCCTACGGCAGCTTCATGTGCATCGCGACCATCATCAGCGGTTTCCGTGGTCACCTGCAGGTCACGCGCTTGCAGCGTCTGGTCTTCGTGCTGGTCATCGTCGGTACTGCGACCCTGATCGCGCTGCTCGGTCAGCACTCGTTCCTCGGTGCGTTCAAGTCGTTCATCCTGTTCTTGCTGGCGTTCTTTACGCCATGGAGCGCGATCAACCTGGTGGACTACTACTGCATCACCCGCGAGCGCTATGACGTGCCGGCGTTGGCCGATCCGAACGGTCGCTACGGCCGTTGGAACCCCCTCGGTATCAGCGTCTATGTCTTCGGTGTATTGGTGCAACTGCCGTTCATCTCCACCAAGTTCTATACCGGTCCGCTGGTAGACGCCCTGGGTGGTGTGGATATTTCCTGGATCATCGGTCTGGTGCTTCCCGCAGCCCTGTATTACGTGTGCGCAAAAAAATGGCATGGCGCCGTACCCAATCAACTGATTCTGCCGGTCGAGCAGGACAGCGTTGTACAACCTAAAAAAAGCGGGGCCGGTCGCGCTGCGGCGCAGGCCTGATTGGACGTGGACAGGGCTGGATGCCTCTTGACTGCCGTAAGCCAATTCATGATTAGGAGCGTCACACAATGAAATCGAATCAGACCCTGCTGACCACATTGCTTTCCATGGGCCTGCTGGCCAGTGCCGGCGCTACTCAGGCAGCCGGTTGGTGCGAGTCGGGCAAACCGGTGAAATTCGCCGGCCTGAACTGGGAAAGCGGCATGCTGTTGACCGACGTGATGCAGGTCGTGCTGGAGAAAGGTTACGACTGCAAGGTCGACAGCCTGCCAGGGAACTCCATCACCATGGAAAACGCCCTGAGCAGCAACGACATTCAAGTGTTCGCCGAAGAGTGGGTCGGGCGCAGCGAGGTCTGGAACAAGGCCGAGAAGGCCGGCAAGGTGGTCGGTGTCGGTGCTCCGGTGGTGGGTGCGGTCGAAGGTTGGTACGTGCCGCGTTACGTGATCGAAGGCGACGCCAAGCGCAAGCTGGAACCCAAGGCGCCGGACCTGAAAAACATCGCCGACCTGGCCAAATACGCCGCCGTGTTCAAGGATCAGGAAGAGCCATCCAAGGGCCGTTTCTACAACTGCCCGGCCGGCTGGACCTGTGAGCTGGACAACAGCGAAATGCTGAAAAGCTACGGTCTGGAAAGCACCTACACCAACTTCCGTCCGGGCACCGGTCCGGCGCTGGATGCCGCGGTGCTGTCGAGCTACAAGCGTGGCGAGCCGATCCTGTTCTACTACTGGTCGCCAACCCCGCTGATGGGCCAGGTGGACCTGGTTAAACTCGAAGAGAAGCCAGGCGTGGACAAGCGCGTGACCATCAAGGTCGGCCTGTCCAAGACCTTCCACGAGCAAGCCCCGGAACTGGTGGCTGTGCTGGAAAAGGTCAACCTGCCAATCGACCTGCTCAACCAGAATCTCGGGCGTATGGCCAAAGAGCGGATCGAGTCACCAAAACTGGCGAAAATCTTCCTCAAGGAACATCCTGAAGTCTGGCATGCATGGGTGAGCGAAGACGCAGCCAAAAAGATCGACGCGGCCTTGTAGGTTGAGCCTCTCCGACTGCCCTGAGCGGCAGTCGGACGCTTGATCGCAACCCCTTGATTGAGAGTCTCTTATGTTTCCCGAAAGCTTTACCTTTTCCATCGCCGACTGGGTCAACGGTTGGGTCGATTCGCTGGTCACCAACTACGGCGACGTGTTCCGCAGCATCTCCGACACCCTCTTGTGGGCCATCGTCAATCTTGAAGGCCTGCTGCGTGCGGCGCCCTGGTGGCTGATGCTGGCGATCGTGGCGGGCGTTGCCTGGCACGCGACCCGCAAGGTCGTGACCACCGCCGTGATCGTCGGTTTGCTGTTCCTGGTAGGCGCGGTTGGCCTCTGGGACAAGCTGATGCAGACGCTGGCGCTGATGATGGTCGCGACGGTCATTTCGGTGCTGATCGGCATTCCGCTGGGCATTCTCTCGGCGCGCAGCAATCGCTTGCGTTCGGTGCTGATGCCGCTGCTGGACATCATGCAGACCATGCCGAGTTTCGTGTACCTGATTCCGGTGCTGATGCTGTTCGGTCTGGGCAAGGTTCCGGCGATTTTCGCCACCGTGATCTACGCCGCGCCACCGCTGATCCGCTTGACCGATCTGGGCATTCGCCAGGTCGACGGTGAAGTGATGGAAGCGATCAATGCCTTCGGTGCCAACCGTTGGCAGCAACTGTTTGGCGTGCAACTGCCGCTGGCCCTGCCGAGCATCATGGCCGGGATTAACCAGACCACCATGATGGCCCTGTCGATGGTGGTCATCGCCTCGATGATCGGTGCCCGTGGCCTGGGTGAAGACGTGTTGGTGGGGATTCAGACCCTCAACGTCGGACGTGGCCTTGAAGCCGGTCTGGCGATCGTGATTCTGGCAGTGGTTATCGACCGCATTACTCAGGCGTATGGTCGGCCACGGCATGAGGTGAGCAAATGACCAACGAAGCCATCAGTAAAATCGAAGTCAAAAACGTCTTCAAGATTTTCGGCAACCGTTCCAAGGAAGCGCTGGGCATGATTGGCCAGGGCAAAACCAAGGATCAGGTGCTGGCCGAAACCGGCTGCGTGGTCGGCGTGAACGACTTGTCGTTGAGCATCGGCACCGGCGAGATCTTCGTGATCATGGGCCTGTCAGGTTCCGGCAAATCGACGCTGGTGCGCCACTTCAACCGCCTGATCGACCCGACCAGCGGCGCGATCCTGGTGGATGGCGTGGACATCCTGCAATACGACATGGAAGCCCTGCGCGAATTTCGTCGGCACAAGATCAGCATGGTGTTCCAGAGCTTCGGCCTGCTGCCGCACAAGACCGTGGTGGATAACGTCGCCTATGGTCTGAAAGTGCGTGGCGAGACTAAGCAACTGTGCTCCGAGCGCGCGCTGCACTGGATCAACACCGTGGGCCTCAAGGGCTACGAAAACAAATACCCGCACCAGCTTTCGGGCGGCATGCGTCAGCGTGTGGGCCTGGCCCGTGCCCTGGCGGCAGACACCGACATCATCCTGATGGACGAAGCCTTCAGTGCGCTCGACCCGCTGATTCGCGCGGAGATGCAGGACCAGTTGCTGGAGCTGCAAAAGACCCTGCACAAGACCATCGTCTTCATCACCCACGACCTTGATGAGGCGGTGCGGATTGGTAACCGGATTGCGATTCTCAAGGACGGGCGCCTGATTCAGGTGGGTACGCCGCGAGAGATCCTGCATTCGCCGGCGGATGAGTATGTCGACCGCTTTGTCCAGCGGCGGACTGCGGTGGTTTAAAGGTTTGCGGAGGCTGTTCGGACGCCTTCGCGGGCAAGCCTCGCTCCTACAGGTTTTGTGTCGTTCCTACATTGGACGGCAAACCTAAATCCTGTAGGAGCGAGGCTTGCCCGCGAAGAGGCCGGCAAAGCTGCATCAATATTCAGGTAAGAGGTTAATGATGTCCCAGGCTGAAAAAATCGTTATCGCAGGCGACCACCTGCGTTGGCAGGATGTGGTCGCCGTAGCCCGCCATGGCGCACAGCTTGAGCTGTCGCCACAGACCTGGGCGCGGATCGAGAATGCCCAAGCCATCGTCCAGCGCATCGTCGCCAGCGGCGAGCGCGCCTATGGCGTCAACACCGGTCTTGGCGCGTTGTGCAATGTCTCGCTCAAAGACGAGCAACTCAGCCAACTGTCGCGTAACACGTTGCTCAGTCACGCCTGTGGCGTTGGCGCTCCACTGGGCGACGAACAGACCCGCGCGATCATGTGCGCGGCAATCCGCAATTACAGCCACGGCAAATCCGGCATTCATCGTCGGGTGGTCGAAGCGCTGCTGGCGCTGCTCAATCGCGGCATCACCCCGCAAGTGCCGTCCCAGGGTTCGGTCGGTTACCTGACCCACATGGCGCACGTCGGCATCGCGCTGCTGGGCGTTGGCAATGTCAGCTATCGCGGGCAGATCGTGTCCGCGCAGCAAGCCTTGGCCGAAGAAGGTCTGCAACCGGTCCAGCTCGGCGCCAAAGATGGTTTGTGCCTGGTCAACGGCACACCGTGCATGACCGGCCTCAGCTGCCTGGCGATTGCTGATGCCACTCGCCTGCTGCAATGGGCTGACGTGATCGGCGCGATGAGCTTCGAGGCCCAGCGTGGCCAGATCGCGGCGTTCGACGCCGAGATCATCGCGCTCAAGCCGCATCCGGGCATGCAGCAGGTCGGCATCAATCTGCGGGCGCTGCTGGATGGCAGTGAAGTGATTGCTTCAAGCCTTGGCATTCGCACTCAAGATGCGCTGAGCATCCGTTCGATTCCACAGGTTCACGGCGCCGCGCGCGATCAGCTTGAGCACGCCAAAACGCAGATCGAAACCGAACTCAACGCGGTCACCGATAACCCGATGCTGCTGGGCACGCCGGATAATTTCCGCATCATGTCCCAGGCCAATCCGCACGGCCAGTCAGTGGCCTTGGCGGCTGACTTGCTGGCCATCGCCATGGCCGAAATCGGCTCCATCGCCGAGCGTCGCCTGGACCGTTTGATCAACCCGCACGTCAGCGGCCTGCCGGCCTTTTTGGTGGCCAACCCGGGGGTGAATTCCGGGATGATGATCGTCCAGTACGTCGCCGCTTCGCTGTGCGCGGAAAATCGCCAGTTGGCGCAGCCGGCCGTGCTCGACAACTACGTCACCTCGGGCCTGCAGGAAGACCACTTGAGCATGGGCACCAACGCCGCGCTGAAGCTGCATCGCGCCCTGGAAAACTGCACGCAGATTCTTGCGATCGAATATTTGCTGGCGGCTCAGGCATTTGAATTTTTGAAAGAACAACGTTTTGGCGCAGGCACAGATGCCGCGTGGCGTCTGCTGCGTGAACGCGTCCCGGCCTACGATCAGGACCGTTGGTTGGCTCCAGATATTGCGGCGGCTGCCAGCGTGTTGAAAGACCCGATTTTGCTGCACAAGGCTTTACCGAACCTGAACTGATTTCCACAAAACACCAGCGTGCCAAGGCGCAGCCCCCCAAAAGGTGGGAAGCGACGGACAACGGACATCTCCGGAGCGTCTGGTGAGTACTCTTCACCTAAGAAGAAGACAAACTCTCAAAAGGAGCACGAAAATGACTGCGTTAAACCTTATTCCCGGCCAACTGAGCCTTGCCCAACTGCGTGATATCTATCAGCAGCCGGTCAAAATCACCCTCGACAACAGCGCTTCGCAACAGATTGAAGCCAGCGTTGCCTGCGTGGAACAGATCCTCGCCGAGAACCGCACCGCTTATGGCATCAACACCGGTTTCGGCCTGCTGGCTTCGACCCGTATCGCCAGTGAAGACCTGGAAAACCTGCAGCGCTCGCTGGTGCTGTCCCACGCCGCCGGTGTCGGCGAGCCGATCAGCGACGCGCTGGTTCGGCTGGTCATGGTACTGAAGGTCAACAGCCTGAGCCGTGGTTTCTCGGGCATTCGTCGTAAGGTCATTGACGCGCTGATCGCCCTGATCAACGCCGAGGTTTACCCACACATCCCATTGAAAGGTTCGGTCGGTGCATCCGGCGACCTGGCGCCTTTGGCCCACATGTCGCTGGTGCTGCTGGGTGAGGGCAAGGCTCGCTACAAAGGCGAATGGCTGGAAGCGACCGAAGCGCTGAAAGTCGCCGGTCTGACCCCGCTGACCCTGGCGGCGAAAGAAGGTCTGGCGCTGCTCAACGGCACTCAGGTTTCCACCGCTTACGCGCTGCGTGGTCTGTTCGAAGGTGAAGACCTGTTCGCTGGCGCTGTGGCGCTTGGCGCCCTGACCGTCGAAGCCGTGCTGGGCTCGCGCTCGCCGTTCGACGCACGGATCCATGCCGCTCGCGGTCAGAAAGGCCAAATCGACGCCGCTGCCGCTTACCGCGATTTGTTGGGTGAGCGCAGCGAAGTGTCCGACTCGCACCAGAACTGCGAAAAGGTTCAGGACCCGTACTCCCTGCGCTGCCAGCCGCAAGTCATGGGCGCCTGCCTGACTCAGTTCCGTCAAGCCGCCGAAGTGTTGGTCGTCGAAGCTAACGCGGTTTCTGACAACCCGCTGGTCTTCGCTGCTGAAGGCGACGTGATCTCCGGCGGTAACTTCCACGCCGAACCAGTGGCCATGGCCGCTGACAACATGGCCCTGGCCATCGCTGAAATCGGCTCCCTGAGCGAGCGTCGTATCTCGCTGATGATGGACAAGCACATGTCGCAACTGCCGCCGTTCCTGGTGGCCAATGGCGGCGTGAACTCCGGCTTCATGATCGCCCAGGTGACAGCGGCGGCACTGGCCAGCGAGAACAAGGCGTTGTCCCATCCGCATTCGGTGGACAGCCTGCCGACGTCGGCGAACCAGGAAGACCACGTGTCGATGGCCCCGGCTGCCGGCAAGCGTCTGTGGGAAATGGCCGAAAACACTCGCGGCGTTTTGGCGGTTGAGTGGCTGGCGGCGTGCCAGGGTCTGGATCTGCGTGATGGTTTGAAGACTTCTTCGAAGCTGGAAGAGGCCCGGGCGATTCTCCGTAAAGAAGTGCCGTTCTATGAGAAGGACCGGTTCTTTGCGCCGGACATCAACGCGGCGAGCGAGTTGTTGGCGACCCGTTGCCTGAACGCGCTGGTACCGGCGAAATTGCTGCCTAGCCTGTAAGTCTGCTGATCGTTCCCACGCGGGAGCGTGGGAACGATCATTTCCGCCAATAAGAATAATTAGGGACGAGCAATGCAACAGCCAGAAAAGGGTTTGAAACGCGGGCTCTCTGCCCGACATATTCGCTTCATGGCACTGGGGTCGGCGATCGGCACCGGGCTGTTTTACGGTTCTGCCTCGGCCATTCAAATGGCCGGGCCTGCGGTACTGCTGGCTTACCTTATCGGTGGCGCGGCGGTGTTCATGGTCATGCGCGCCCTCGGCGAGATGGCGGTGCACAATCCGGTGACCGGGTCTTTCGGCCAGTACGCCAGCACTTACCTTGGACCGATGGCGGGCTTCATCCTCGGTTGGACCTACGCGTTTGAAATGGTCATCGTCGGTATGGCCGACGTCACCGCGTTCGGTATTTACATGGGCTTCTGGTTTCCGGAAGTCGACCGCTGGATCTGGGTACTGGGCATCGTTTCGGTGGTCGGCGGCTTGAACCTGTGCAACGTCAAAGTCTTCGGTGAAATGGAGTTCTGGCTGTCGCTGCTCAAGGTCGCGGCCATCGTCGCGATGATCCTGGGTGGCTTCGGTATCATGCTGTTCGGCATCAGCACTGCGCCCGGCGCCCAGGCGACCGACATCAGCAATCTCTGGAGCCATGGCGGCTTCATGCCCAATGGCGTGGGCGGCCTGATTGCTTCGTTCGCGGTGGTGATGTTTGCATTTGGCGGCATTGAAATCATCGGCGTGACCGCCGGTGAAGCCAAAGACCCGCAGCACGTGCTGCCCCGGGCGATCAATGCCGTACCGCTGCGTATTTTGCTGTTCTACGTGCTGACCATGTTCGTGCTGATGTCGATCTTCCCATGGCAGCAGATCGGCAGCCAGGGCAGCCCGTTTGTGCAGATTTTCGACAATCTGGGGATCAGTTCGGCGGCGACTGTTCTTAATATCGTGGTGATTTCGGCGGCGATATCGGCGATCAACAGCGACATTTTCGGCGCTGGCCGCATGATGTACGGCCTGGCCCTGCAAGGGCACGCGCCCAAGGGCTTCGCCCGGTTGTCGCGCAATGGCGTGCCGTGGCTGACGGTAGTGGTGATGAGCAGTGCGCTGCTGCTGGGCGTGTTGCTGAACTACCTGATTCCGGAAAACGTATTTCTGTTGATCGCCTCCATCGCAACTTTTGCGACGGTGTGGGTCTGGTTGATGATTCTGTTCACCCAAGTGGCCATGCGTCGTTCCATGAGCGCGAAGCAGGTCGCACAGTTGAAATTCCCGGTGCCGTTCTGGCCCTATGCACCGATGGCGGCGATTGCCTTCATGTTGTTCATCTTCGGCGTGCTGGGCTATTTCCCGGACACCCAGGCAGCTCTGATCGTAGGCGTGGTCTGGATTGTGTTGCTGGTGCTGGCCTACCTGACGTGGGTGAAACCGGCGGCAGGGAAGGCAGTACCGGTGGAGCAGGAACCTTCTTTTTCTCATCGATAACCTAACGGAGGCCACGGATGAAAACTCTCTGGCAACACTGCCACGTCGCAACCATGGCGCAAGGCGTCTACTCGATCATCGAGGATGCGGCCATCGTGACGTCAGGAGCGCACATTGAGTGGGTGGGCCCGCGCAGTGAGCTGCCGGCGGGCGAATACCCGGCGGTCTATGACCTAAAAGGGGCCTGGGTGACGCCGGGTCTGATCGATTGCCACACCCACACGGTGTTCGGCGGTAACCGCAGCGGTGAATTCGAACAGCGTCTGCAAGGCGTCAGCTATGCCGAAATCGCAGCGGCCGGTGGTGGCATTGCCAGCACCGTACGCGCCACCCGCGCGGCCACTGAAGACGAACTGTTCGCCAGCGCCGCCAAACGCCTGAAGAGCCTGATGCGTGACGGCGTGACCACGGTCGAGATGAAATCCGGCTACGGTCTCGACCTGGCCAGCGAACGCAAGATCTTGCGGGTCATTCGCCGTCTCGGCACCGAACTGCCGGTCAGCGTGCGCAGCACCTGCCTGGCTGCTCACGCCTTGCCGCCGGAATACGCGGACCGTGCCGACGACTACATCGATCACATCTGTGCCGAGATGCTCCCGGCCCTGGCCGCCGAAGGTCTGGTGGATGCGGTGGATGCGTTCTGCGAGTACCTGGCGTTTTCGCCGGCCCAGGTCGAGCGCGTATTCGTCACCGCACAACAACTCGGGTTGCCGGTGAAGCTGCACGCCGAACAGTTGTCGTCCCTGCACGGTTCGAGTCTGGCGGCGCGTTACCACGCATTGTCGGCCGATCACCTGGAATTCATGACCGAAGACGACTCCATCGCCATGGCCAAGTCCGGCACCGTCGCGGTGTTGCTACCCGGCGCCTTCTACTTCCTGCGCGAGACCCAGTTGCCGCCGATGGACGCCTTGCGCAAACACGGGGTGAAAATCGCCATCGCCAGCGACCTCAATCCTGGAACCTCACCGGGGCTGTCGTTGCGCTTGATGCTGAACATGGCGTGCACTTGTTTCCGCATGACCCCGGAAGAAGCCCTGGCGGGCGCGACAATTTATGCCGCCACCGCGTTGGGGATGGCTGAAACTCATGGTTCGCTGGAGGTCGGTAAGGTCGCGGATTTCGTCGCCTGGCAAATCGATCGTCCGGCCGATCTGTCGTACTGGCTGGGCGGTGACCTGGAAAAACGCGTCGTGCGTCACGGCGTCGAAACAAGCGTTTAGGAGAGCAGTTGTGGATAAGGTTCTGAACTTCAAACAAGGCCGCGTGCCGTTGCTGATCAGCATGCCCCACGCGGGTCTACGTCTGACCCCTGCGGTGGAAGCGGGGTTGATCCCCGACGCCAAAAGCCTGCCGGACACTGACTGGCATATCCCGCAGTTGTACGAATTTGCTGCCGACCTGGGTGCTAGCACCTTGGCCGCCGAGTACTCGCGGTTTGTCATCGACCTGAACCGACCGTCTGACGACAAGCCTTTGTATGTCGGCGCCACCACCGGCCTGTACCCGGCGACGCTGTTCGACGGTATTCCGTTGTTCCGCGAAGGGCATGAGCCATCGGCCGCAGAACGAGCGACTTATCTGGAGCAGATCTGGACGCCATACCACACCACCTTGCAGCAGGAACTGGCAAGACTGAAAGCCGAGTTTGGCTACGCATTGCTGTTCGATGCGCACTCGATCCGTTCGGTGATCCCGCACCTGTTCGACGGCAAGCTGCCGGACTTCAACCTCGGCACCTTTAACGGCGCCAGTTGCGATCCACAGTTGGCCACTCAGCTGGCAGCCATCTGCGCGCGCCACGGCGACTACAGCCATGTGCTGAACGGTCGTTTCAAGGGCGGTCACATCACTCGCCATTACGGCAATCCGGCCGAGAACATCCATGCGGTACAACTGGAGTTGGGCCAGTGCACGTACATGGAAGAGTTCGAGCCGTTCCGTTACCGCCCGGATCTGTCGGCACCGACCCAGGTGGTGCTCAAGGAATTGCTGCAAGGGCTGCTGGCCTGGGGCCAAAAGCACTACCGGTGACTGATCGTTCCCACGCTCCCGCGTGGGAATGCCTCACGGGCTGCATTCCCACGCAGAGCGTGGGAACGATCAACGTGCAAAAACTGTCGCCACCGTGCAAAACACGGTCGCTACAGGTCGCTTTTACCCTCTCGACGCTGCGTATTGTTCTGGGCACGGTGCATGAAGACACCGGGCCCATAATAATCCGCTGCCGCACGAGACCCTCCCAATGAAAAGACTGTTCACCCGCTGTCTCTCAATCCTCTGCGGCACCGCTCTTCTGAGCACCAGCGTCTTGGCCGGTGACGACGCTTCCTGCAAGGCTGTGCGCATGGGCGTGGTCAACTGGACCGACGTCATCGCCACCAGTGGCATGGCGGATGTGCTGCTCAACGGCCTCGGCTACGAAAGCAAGCAAACCAGCGCCGTGCAGCAAATCATCTTCGCCGGCATCCGCGACAAGCGTCTGGACATCTACCTCGGTTACTGGAAACCGGCGATGGACAAAAACATCGCGCCGTTCGTGGCCGCCAATCAAGTGAAGGTCATGGACAAGCCGAGCCTGGCCGACGCTCAGGCAACCCTCGCCGTACCTGAGTACGTCGCCGAAGCGGGCCTGAAAACCTTCGCCGACATTGCCAAATTCAAGGATCAGCTCGGCGGCAAGATCTACGGCATCGAGCCGGGCAGTGGCGCCAACACCACCCTCAAAACCATGATCGAGACCAATCGCTTTGGCCTGAAGGACTTCAAGCTGATCGAGTCCGGTGAGGCCGGCATGCTTGCCGCCGTACAACGGGCGGTGAATCGCAAGGAATTCGTGGTGTTCGTCGGCTGGACCCCGCACCCGATGAACATCAACATGAAAGTCGCCTACCTGACCGGCAGCGAAGACGTTTACGGCCCGAACGAGGGCGCCGCAACCGTTTCCACGGTGACCGCCCCGGACTACGCCCAGCGCTGTCCGAACGTAAACCGCCTGCTGGAAAACCTGACCTTCACCGCCGCCCAAGAAAGCCAGTTGATGGTGCCGATCATGGCGCGCAAAACACCTCAGGACGTTGCCAAACAATGGCTACGTGATCATCCGGAAGACCTTCAGCGCTGGCTGGCGGGTGTCAGCAGTTTTGAAGGCAAGGATGGCGCGGCTACCGTTCAGGCCAGTTTAAAAAACTGATGAACCCGTAAGGGTGAGTGCGCATCCTGTGGCGAGGGGCTTGTCGGAACGCCGCATCGCCCCGTTGGGCTGCGAAGCGGCCCCAGAATGTCGGATTGAACCTGGATCTTGCGAGTGCTGCGCACTCGAACGGGGGCAAGCCCCCTCGCCACAAAGGCCCCATTCACAAATTTCTTGATGGACCGGCAGCAAACCCATGGCCCCTTACCCACTCTCCAAACAGATGACGGCGTTCGTCGAGAAAACCGTCAGCTTCAACAGCACCGACAGCACCGACAGCACCGACAGCACCGACAGCACCGACAGCAGCCTCAAAGGCCTGCGTCAGGCTTATAGCGAAATGTGCCGGGCGTTCACCCCGCCACGTCCCGCCGGGCTTTACGTGGTCGATTTCGAGTTGGCCGGTGTACCGGTGCGGTCCTATCAGCCGCCGGTTTCACCACTGACCGGCGGTGCGCCGTGCATCGTGTATCTGCATGGCGGCGGTTGGGTGGTAGGGGATCTGGATTCCCACGACTTCATCTGCGCCGAACTGGCGTCGACACTCGGCGTGCTGGTGATCGCTGTCGATTACCGATTGGCGCCGGAACATCCGTTTCCAGCGGCGTTCGATGATTGCCTGCGTGTCTGGCGCGCGCTGCGGACCGGGCCATTCAAGCTCGATCCCGAGCGTACGCTGGTGGCGGGGGACAGTGCCGGTGGCAACCTTGCTGCGGCGTTGTGTCTGGCGTTGCGCGATGCGGACGAGCCATTGCCGGCTGCGCAGGTCCTGATTTATCCGGGGCTGGGTGGTGATCAGCGATTGCCATCGCGCAGCGAATGCATCGACGCGCCGTTGCTCGCCAGCAGCGATGTCGATTGTTATCACGCCCTGTACTTGCGTGGCACCCGACAATCGGGTGCCTATGCGATGCCGTTGCTCGCCGAGGATTTCAGTGGTTTGCCGCCGACCTTGATCGCTGTGGCTCAATTCGACCCGCTGCGCGATGACGGTGTGCTCTACGCCGAGCGACTGAACGCAGCAGGTGTGGCAGCGACGCTTTATTACGGGGATGGGTTGGTTCACGGCTGTCTGCGGGCTCGGGGGCAGGTCGCCGAGGTCGAGGCGCTCTATGAAATGCTGCTCGGCTATTTGAAAACGATATTCGACAACCATTCGGCTTAACGGAAGCGTCCTACGCTAAATATCGATTCGTCTGACTGCGCCGATTGGTAGATCCACGCAAAGTCCCGTGCCTTCAAATAGACACAGGGACATGTGGATGCTCAGCGATGCCAAGCAGGTCGCTTTCAAACTCGACATTGACGGTTTTTCCCACGACCTTCAGGTACTCGAATTCCGCGCCAAGGAAGCGCTTAACCAGCCCTACGAAGTCAAACTCGAACTGGTCAGCGAACGCCCTGACCTGGACCTCGAGTCTCTGCTGCATCGCTCGGCTTTTCTGAGCTTCGGTCCTGACGGTTCCGGCATTCACGGGCAGGTCTATCGAATCGCCCAAGGTGATTCAGGCAAACGACTGACCCGCTATCAGATGACCCTGGTGCCCCAACTCGCCTACCTCACCCACAGCCACAATCAGCGTATTTTTCAGCACCAGAGCGCGCCGCAGATCATTGCAAAAGTACTGAAAGACCAGGGAATGCAGTCCGATGCCTGGCGCTTCCAACTAAGCGCCGAGTATCGGCCACGGCTCTATTGCGTGCAGTACGAGACCGGACTGCATTTCCTCCAAAGGTTGTGTGAGGAAGAAGGCCTGCACTTTCATTTCGAGCACAGCCCCGACGGACATGTGCTGGTGTTCGGCGACGATCAAACCAGCTTCTCGAAACCCTCCCAGTCAACCGCGTACATGCCAGGCAGTGGCATGGTCGCCGAAGCGCCGGTGATCGACCGTTTCAAGTTGCGACTGGAAACCCGCCCGACCCATGTCAGCCGTCGAGATTACGACTTCGAGAAACCGCGCCTGCAACTCGACAGCGAGACTAAAAGTCCGCTGCTGCCACACCTTGAGGATTATGCCTTCCCAGGGCAGTTCACCCATCGTGAACGCGGTAAACATCTGTCTGATCGAGCCCTGGAACGCCACCGTGCCGATTACCAGCTAGCCGAAGGGCGCAGCGATCAGTGCGCCATGCGCTGCGGCCATTTCGTCGACATGTCCGAACACCCCCGCGCTGACTGGAATGGCCTGTGGCTTCTGACTGAAGTCGAACATGTTGGCATGCAACCCCAAGTGCTTGAGGAGTCGATCACCGATGCCAGTCCGCAGGACGGTTTCAGTCAGGGCTACCGTAACCACTTCGTCGCGACACCTTGGGACGTCCTGTTCAGGCCGGCTCTTGAACACGCCAAGCCGCGAATAACGGGCAACCAGCATGCCATCGTCACAGGCCCGCCCGGCGAAGAGATCTACTGCGACGAATACGGTCGGGTCAAGGTTCAACTGCCGTGGGACCGAGAAGGTCAGCACAACGAACAATCGAGCTGCTGGCTTCGGGTCGCTACTGGTTGGGCCCATGACCGTTATGGCAGCGTGCTGATCCCGCGGGTCGGCATGGAAGTGCTGGTGGGATTCACCGACGGCGATCCCGACAAACCCTTCGTCCTTGGCTGCATGCCCAACGCCTCAACCCCGGTGCCACTGGATCTGCCGGCTGAGCACACCCGCAGCATTTTCCGCAGCCAGAGCAGTCCCGGTGGCGGCGGTTACAACGAGTTGCGCATCGAGGACAAAAAGGGCGCCGAGGAAATTGCCCTGCGTGCCCAGCGCGATTTCGTCCAGCTCGTGCTCAACGACGAACGCCTTCAAGTCGACAACCAGCGCACCGTGGTCATCGGCGGGGTTGCCAGCCACGACCTGCGCGGTGAAGAACATCACCTGACCCACGGCAACCGCCTAACAGAACTCAAGCAGGACGATCATCTGTTGGTTCACGGCGACCGCCACGTCCGAACCACCAATCACCTGCTCAATGCCACCCAGCACATTCACCTGAGCGCCGGGCAACAAGTCGTCATCGATGGCGGCGCGCGCCTGTCAGTTCAGGCGGGCGGTCACTGGCTGACGCTGGGGCCGGAAGGCATTTTCAGCAGCGTGCCAATTCTAGTGGGCGGTGCCCCGGCCGTGGGTCTACCCGCCGAGCCTCTGATGCCGGGCGCCTTGCCCCTGCTGAAAGTGACGTTCGATGCGGTCCAGCAGCGCCATGCGTTGATTTCAACCCGCGCCTCGCGCTGCCTGATTTGTGAGGCAGCCCAAGCATGAACCTCTCGACCTCTCTGCCTGAAAACCTGCCATGGAACGAGCAACAGGCTTTCCTGTTGCTGGACGGTGCGACCTTGAGCGATTTGCCGGAACGCTTGAAACAACTGAGTCCCGGCGCCACCACCGTCGCGCTGTATGACTGCCCGTCGTTCACTGCGCTGCGGGATATATCACCGCTGTTGGTGGCCGTTCAACAACCTGACGAGCCACTCGTTCAGTTCTATCTGCAGCAGGCGCATGAAGAGTGGGGCGTGCTGTTGTTTAGCACCGCGCCTGCGCATGACGTCGCTCAGCATTTGCGCAAACTGCTGACAGTTGAATTGCCAGAGGGGTTGCCGGTCTTGCTGCGACTGGCAGACGCCGCCGTAGCGCGAATCCTGTTCGGTAGCGGCGATCAGCGATTGTTTGGGTCTCTGTCCTGTGTGGTAACCGCCGACGGTGTCGAGGTTAATTGGCAACAGCACCAACCTCGGCTGGCCGAGTGCCCTGAATTGCTAACGCCCTATCGCCTGAGCGCTGAACAGAATTCTGCGCTGGACCACGCTGATCGGCGCCGCGTATTGCTCGAACTCGACGCTCATCTGCTCACGCATTTCCCCGAACGCCTTCGCGGCGAAAGCGTGTCTGAACGTTGGCCAATGCTGGAACAACTGGAGGCTGAGGCCAGCGCGCTGGGTTTGAGCAGCCAGTCCGAATTGTTTTATTACGCCAACGTCATGGCCTCGCTGGATGGCTCATCGCTCGATCAGCACCCGCACATCAACCGATTGCTGCATACGCCGTCGCTGCAATCCCCCGGCGAGCGCGTGGCGCTGGCCGCTGACCTCGCCCACCAGTGGGCCAGCCAACGAGGCCACCCATGACTTCACCCGCCAACCTCGCCGCAGCTGCGGCATCCAAATCGCCCATTGGCTCTTTGGGTGCCTGCCCCTTGCGCCAAACCCACGTGCAACTGCTGCCTTTGCGTTATGGGCTGGTGGAAAAGCCCGTCGACCCGAGTGCCGAACTGAAGCTGCCGTATGCCCTGACGACCCGCCCGCTGGGCATTCGCATGCTGCGCGATGGCTGGTTGTACGTCATCGACAGCGTGACCGGCCATCTCCACGAGTATCAAGTACTCAACGGACTGGTCAGCGCCTTGCTGCACAAGGGCGCCAAGGTTGCCGGCGATCAGCGCACGCCCATCGAAGAGCGTCCTGCACTGGTGTTTTCAAGACGCAGCACCCTGCATGTGACCTTCGCCGAAGTGCAGTGGACGGCGGCCAAATGCACGCAAGTGCTCGACAGCCGTGAGGAACGCGAACACTTCATGCAAGCCGTCGATCTCGGCCCGGTGCATTGCCAAACTGGCGGCGAACACCTACTGACGGTCGCGCAAGGCAAACAGTGGCTGGCGGAGATTGCGACCGATCCGGCCCGGCAGGCGCAAGCCGCACAAGACCGTACGGAACAGGAAGCCGAGTCGCCATCGGACGCCGTTCTATTGCCGACCGTGCAGGTCAGCGATGCCCCCGCGCACGAACGTGAACTCTATTTGTGGGAGCAGCCGCGGCGCTTTCGCGAGGCGCACATCGGCGAGTTGCTCGGACGGGTGCGCCCGGCCTATCAGGACGACACGCTGTTCCTTGTGGTGCAGGATGACCTCGGCGTGCTGCGCGATCTGGCCGACTATCAGGACACTGTGGTCGGCTGGGTCGACGACTGGAGCAATACCGACCACAACGAACGCGATTACCTGTTGGCTTGCTACATCGAATCCTTGAGCCGGCTCAGTCCCGGGGATATCGGCAATCTGGTCGACGCCAGCGACGATCCGCGAGTCCAGGCGCTTTTTGGCGATCTGGAGCAGTTGCCCGAACCGGATCGGGAGCACACCCGCAAAGCCTTGCTGGATTACCTGAACAAGGGCGGCAAGGTCGAGTCGCTGGACGCTCCCGTGCCCCCGGCGCTGGAGCAAGCACGCAAAGAGGCGCATGCCGAAGCGTTCAAACTCGCCAAGTACCAGGGCGCCACACCCGACTTCACCGCCCATCGCCGCGCCAGTGACGAGGCAGACCGCCGTTACTACACGCGCCAACATTTCAAGGTCGCCCCCGACGATTTCGTCGAACGTCACCTCGATACCTTGGTAAAACTCGGCCGAGAGCAAAACAAACGCATCATCGATGTGCTCGAAGGCTCCAGTTTCAGTGGCAAACGCGGGGTCAACGATTTGATCGACCGCCCGGCCATGGACGCGGCGCTGTTTCAGCATCGCGACGACCTTGGCCGCTGGAACCGCTTGCTCGAGCGCATCACCGCTGACCGCACCATGCTGGTGGGTGCCGGACGCTTCCATCGCTCGGCCTGGTATTACGACGCGCAGGATCAACAGCAACTCCACCAGGCCTTCACCACCGAATACGCCTGCCTCAAGGACATCTGCCGCAGCGATCACGCCAGCGAAATCCTCCTCGGTTATCTGGAGAAACACCCGGAACTGACCCGACCACTGTTCTACACCTTGCCCCTGCGCCTCCTGCCGGAACGGGCCGCGCAATACGCCACGTTGTTCAACGCCGGCATGGGGGTGTTTAACAACCTGCCGCACTGGCTGGGCGAGTTGCAGAAAATCGAACAACCGCACTTGCCGGCCCTCGACGATCTGCCCGAGCACACCCGCGCCGTCGCTGACGCGGCCCAGCACAGCCTCAGCCCGGCGCTGAACCTGGGTCTGAGTCGGGCGCTGGAAGGCTTCGATCTGGCGGGAGAGAAAATCCCCGACCTCGACGAACTGTTCCTGCGCCTGCCCAAAGCCTTGTTGCCACGCATACTCGATGCGGCGAAAACCACCGGGGTGACCTTTACTGTCGCCAGCCCGGCGGAACACGCGGCGCTGCAAACCAACCTCAAGGAACTGCTCAGGGAGCGCGACTACCTGAAAACCCTGACCCGTGAACGTAACCAGCTCACCCACAACAAAAACCGCCAGGGGCACAAGACGCCACGGGCGGTGGAGTTGCAGGGTGAGATCGTGCGGGTGCGCGGGCAGTTGACGCAACTTGAAGGCCGATTGGCCGGGGCGCTGAGCCCGATTGCGGAGTTGCCGGATCAGTCGGTGCGCCTGTACGGCGCGACGCCGGCTCGGGCGGGGGTGACGGTGGTGTTTCCACCGGCGCAGCAGTTGGAGGTGCGGAGTTTGTTGAAGGACATTCGGCTGGGGGTTCAGAGTGTGCCGAATGCGAAGTTGATTCGGAGCGAGGGGATGGGGTTGTTGGTGTTTTTGGTGCAGGGGGTGAATTTGGTTTCGGTGTATCGAGAGATGATGAATCAGACCAAAAATCCCAAGAAACGGGCCGAGTTCTTTGCCGCGTTTGCCGCTACGGGTGCCGCGGGATTTACGGCGGCGCAAAGTCTGGCAGATACCGCTCTGAAGGCGCGTAGCACGGAACTCGTTGCCGGACTTCAACACCATGCTTTGCAGAATGTGCAGGTGCAGATGGGCAAGATGCATGTTGGACTGGGTTTCTTTACCTACCTTTTTGGTTTTGTGTCATCTCTGTCCAGCTTCAATTCCCAACAGCAGAAATGGCAGCAGGCGACGCGTACCGGAGATCGCTCGGCACAAACTAGTGCGGCGCTTGCCACACTGGGTGCAGGCGGCATGACGGCTGCTAATGCCTATGGCCTAAACCATACTGTCCGCGCTACTTTCAAAGTACTGACAGCACGGGGTGCGGCAGCAAGAACAGCGGCCTGGGGCGCGGCAGGTACACGTCTCTCCACGGTGTTCTTCCGCTTCAATCTGGCCGGCGCCCTGTTTACCATTTTGGAGTTGGGCGGAACCTGGCTGTACAACCGTTACAACATCAGTGCCCATGATAAATGGCTGAAAACCACACCCTGGAGCTTGGACACCGATCATCGCGGCGACCATACCCTGGATGAATATCAGCGTTATCTGGCCTATTTGCTGAACGCTCCGTATACGCAACTGGGCCTGAACGAGCATGATTCGTGGCTGAAAAACTTGCTGCTAAAAGCCAAGCCCAGCGATATTCACTTGGTGCTGCCAAGGCTCAAGCTCAGCGATTTCCAGCCACCGTTGAGTGGACAACCGGCTCATCGCCTGGGGATCGGCGCCCACAGCATTGCCATTCCTCTCCACAGCCGTGGCACGCCGCGAGAGCGCAAGGACGTCATTAGTCAGGAAGTCGCAAACAGCCTGCGCATCGTACAAACAGGACCCGATCGGCTGGTGCTGTGCCTGCAATATCCCGTGGATCCTGACTCTGAATTTACCCCGGCGTCCGAAACGTTGGAGCTGGCCGTCTGCATACAGACCTTGAACGCCAAGGGGGTGTGGGAATCGCTGACTGACGTTATTCACCTCAACCCGCGCGGTAAGGGCCATTTTCCTTCGTTGCCCCGTCAATCCGTTACCAAGCATCCACCGCTGTTGCTGGTTGAAACCCATCTGCTGGAGCTGGCCGACCATGCCCACCAAGATTGATATACCTCTGCCTTCCCCGCACCTTGAGCAATCCCGCAAGGCTGGCGATGTCGAACCGTTTCCCAGTGGGAGAATCACCTATCTGGCGCCATTGCCATTGCCGACATCGCTGCCGCCGCTTGGCCCTCATATCGGGGAATTAAATGAGGTGTACATGGACTTCGGGTTGGGTTCGCCGCAGATATTTTCATGGCAGGTCATATTAGGTGGGCCATTTAGCGGCACTTTAATGCTCGCTTTTCTACCTCCAATGCTTGCTGCGTTCCTCGGGGTTGTGTTCGGTTACAACCAAGTAGAAATCTGGGACTCGATACTCGGCGTGTTTGATGAAAGCTATGGCTACGCGCTAGTAGGTGGCTTTTGCTCTCTACTCATCGGCCTCGGCGTCTGGCACCACAACCACAAAAAACGCCTCCACATCATCCCCACCCGCTTCAACCGCCAACGCCGTGAAGTCTGCTTCATGCCCGAAGACACCACCGAACCCGTGTTCGTCCCCTGGGAATCCCTCTCCGCCTGGGTCATCGAAGCCCAAGGCGCCACCCAGTACGGCATCCACCGCCAATACGGCATGGGCATCGGTTTCCAGCACGGCGAGACCCTGACCAGCGTTGAGTTCCCCTGTTTCGGTCTTTCCCTGGCCATCAGCCACTGGGAAGCGATTCGCGGCTACATGGAATACGAAATCCACGATCTCAAATCCATTCAGGACCCGCTAGACCTGCAAGGCCCCGACGATCCACCCCACGAAGGCCTGCACACCTTCCACAACGCCCGCGCGCGTATGCATCAGCAGATCCGCGACGGCCAACGTGGTCGAGTGTCCGGCTTCTTCTGGTACCTGTACCACGTCATGACGCTGTGGACGATTCCCAACCACCTGACCGAATGGGAAGTCCGCCGCCTCCAGAAAAAGGCCCCGCACGCCTTGCCCGAAGTGATGCGCCAATGGTCCGAGCCATTACCGAAGGAACAATGGGCCAAGCCGAGCGAAGAACTGCTGCGCCTGAGCGATCAGGTCCGACAGCTGCATAAACGCCAACCTCGCCGACCAATTACCGAGATCTTTGCTGAAGTGCAGCGCTTGAATCCGACGGACAAACGCCACGCATGAAGTGTTTTGGCTACGTGTATACGCGCAGACCTTAAACACCAATGGTGCGTGTGTTTCCCGAACTCACGTCATTCGCCTAAGTCCCTGCAGTGAGGGTCGTATCTCTATATTAAGTAAGCAACGCGGCTCGTTAGCCGGCTTATCTAAACGCGGATCGAAGTCGGCAATGAGTACAGCCGGCGCATTATGGAGTTAGAGGTTTGTGTTCAATGGCCAGCGGGGGGGGAGCGACTTCTTTGACCACTCGTTTATGGAGCACGACTGGCTCCAGTCCAGGGAGAGACTTGCCCGCCGGAACCGCTTGCTCAAGCGCAATGCCGCGGGCTTCACGATGCTGGCGTATGTCGGGCGGCACCGGCGTTGGCAGTGGAGATATAGCGCGCAGGATCCGCGTCAACTCAGACATGGTCTCGCCACTGAATGCGTCAGCCCCGCCCCTCACATACAGGTTCATTCCGGCTCGAGTAGCTTTAAAACAGGCGGGGTCAAACTCTACATCTCCATTCCCTATACTTATTTTGCACTCCTTGAGTTTCGCTTGTCGTGCATGACGATTGCGCTCATACCATTGGATAGTTCTGAGGTTCTCAGGCGTATTTATTGCATCCTCCAAGTTTTTTTCTTCTTCACGTATGCTTAGCCTCATACTCCTGGTTTCAGATGCAAATCGTGCATTAGCGCACCATGTGTGGTGCGGCATAGGGTTGTATCTTGTTGAGTTGTTACAGCTTCTTAGCGTTCGATATATCTCGGATGGATTATCGACAAACCATTCAACTGTCGGTGCTTTGTCGTCCCCGCATCCAGCTAGTACAAAAGAGGAAATCAATAAAACAGAGAGTCTTACACTCTTTCCTGTAGGTGCTGACAAGTAAATTGGCGTTGGTGTGTTGGGATTGCTCATGCCGGTCATCACTCTTAAAAACGGCGACTTTGGCAAGCCAGCCAAGTTAAAGATGCAGGGGGACTCCACTTTTCATGTAGGTTGTTTCCGAATCTTTCTGCAACCTACTAACCAGCTTTTTAGTCCTACTCATCGGGCCTGGTGTCTGGCGCCTCAACCACAATTAGCGCTCGGCCATCACCCCTGCTTCGGCCTGCCATCGCCATCAGCCACTGGGAAGCCATCCGCGGCTACATGGAATACGAAATCCACGACCTCAAATCCATCCAGGACCCGCTAGACCTGCAAGGTCCGAATGACCGCCCCACGAAGGCCTGCACACCTTCCACAACGCCCGGGCGCGTATGCATCAGCAAATCCGCGACGGCCAACGGGGTCGAGTGTCCAGCTTCTTCTGGTACCTGTATCACGTCATGACGCTGTGGACGATTCCCAACCACCTGACCGAATGGGAAATCCGTCGCCTCCAGAAACTGGGCCCTCAGGCCATGCCCGAAGTGATGCGCCAATGGTCCGAACCGCTGCCGAAAGAGCAATGGGCCAAGCCAAGCGAAGAACTGTTGCGCCTGAGCGCACAGGTCCGCGCCCTGCACAAACGCCAACCGCGACGCCCGATCACCGAGATTTTTGCCGAAGTGCAGCGCTTGTATCCGACGGACAAACGTCGCGCATGAGCTGTCCGTAACACGCACCGACTTCCCGCGTAGCGGGTGAGCGGGATAAAAAAATGGGCACACCAACGAGGTTGGGTGCCCATTTTTTATGCCTGACGAATCAGCTGACTCGATTTTGTTGCTTGGCGAGTATCGCTGCCATTTCCGGCTCATCCAGATGATCCAGCGCTCGCTCCACCATCAAATGCACCCCGTCGGTCATCCGGCTGAGCGCCAGGGCTACGGAGCGGCGGGAACCGTCCACATCGTCGGCGAGGTTGGCGGCGATGGCGCTGATGGACAGCAAATCTTCCGAGGCATTGGCGAGAAGGGTTTCAGGGTTGATGCCCGGGCAGACGCTGAAGAGCTGGCCGTTGCGTTTCGGTGGTTTGGGGTCGGCTGGCGGGAAGTGATGGTCGAGGGCGCGCTCGGCGGCTTCGTTGAGTTTGTTTGAATCGGGGCTTTCGTAGGGAGAAGCTGGATCGGTGTCTGGTGGGTTGGGTGTGACCTTGAACATATTCAATTCTCCAACAACGTGGAGCCGTCACCGAATCGCTGCTAAACGCAGGGTGGCAGCTGTGCGCAGGTTAGCAGACCGGTGGAGACGAATCCGGCGCGCCCGAGGGCGCCCTGCGCACAGCTACCAAGAAGTGCAGGCATGAAATGGCCTGACTGTCTGGATGCAGATGCGCTTCGTCAAGACGGGCTGCTAAACCCGATCATTGATGGGCAGTGACAGGAACCAAGTTACCGACCGCCCCCAAGGCGCACAAGCCGGCGGATTCTGGCGTAGCCGTAGGCAACGACGCAAGGTGTTGTAGCTTGCAGGAAGTAACCTTGAGGCGTTTTAAACAAATGCTGTCTAGCGGTGTTTGACTTCCGAAATGTTGGCAAGAACGAGTCTGAAAAAACGGGCTGAAAAACTCTGACTCCGCAAGGGCATGCTCATTGGCGTAATTCGGGTTTATGATGCCGGACGGCAGAATAATAGAAGTCCCCCCAGGGATGACCTCGACCCCTTACGGAGCGCGCAATGCAGACTTTGTACCCGCAGATCAAACCCCACGCCCGGCACGATCTGGCCGTCGATGACACTCACACCCTGTATGTCGACGAAAGCGGTTCACCGGAAGGTTTGCCGGTGGTGTTCATCCACGGCGGCCCCGGCGCCGGGTGTGATGCCCAGAGTCGCCGGTACTTCGATCCGAACCTGTACCGCATCGTGACCTTCGACCAGCGCGGTTGCGGTCGCTCCACGCCCCATGCCAGCCTCGAAAACAACACCACCTGGGATCTGGTCGCCGACCTTGAGCGGATTCGCAAACACCTGGGCATCGAAAAATGGGTGTTGTTTGGCGGCTCCTGGGGCTCGACCCTGGCGCTGGCCTACGCGCAAACCCATCCGGAGCGCGTACACGGTCTTATTCTGCGCGGGATTTTTCTCTGCCGCCCACAGGAAATCGAGTGGTTCTACCAGTGTGGCGCCAGCCGTCTGTTCCCCGATTACTGGCAGGACTACGTCGCGCCCATTCCACTGGACGAGCGCGGCGACTTGCTCAGCGCTTTCCACAAGCGTCTGACCGGCAACGATCAGATCGCCCAGATGCACGTGGCCAAGGCCTGGTCCACCTGGGAAGGCCGGACCGCGACCTTGCGTCCGAACCCGCTGGTGGTCGATCGCTTCTCCGAGCCGCAACGCGCGTTGTCCATCGCACGCATCGAATGTCACTACTTCACCAACAATGCCTTCCTTGAGCCGAACCAGCTGATTCGCGACATGGACAAGATCGCCCATTTGCCAGGCGTGATCGTCCACGGTCGTTATGACGTGATCTGCCCACTGGATAATGCCTGGGAACTGCATCAAGCCTGGCCGAACAGCGAACTCCAGGTGATCCGCGACGCTGGCCACGCTGCGTCCGAGCCGGGTATCACCGATGCGCTGGTACGGGCCGCCAGCCAGATGGCTCGCCGCTTGCTCGACCTGCCGCCCGAAGAAGCATGAAGGGCCTGCTGCAACGCGTGCGTGGCGCGCGAGTCGAGGTAGCGGGAGAGGTGGTGGGGGCGGTGGATCAGGGGTTGTTGGTGCTAGTGGCGGTCGAACCCGAGGATACTCGCGCCAGCGCCGACAAACTTCTGCATAAACTGCTTAACTATCGAGTATTCAGTGACGCCGAGGGCAAGATGAATCTGTCCCTGGCGGATGTAGGCGGTGGGTTGCTGCTGGTCTCACAGTTCACCCTGGCCGCCGATACCAAGAGCGGGTTGCGCCCGAGTTTTTCGACCGCTGCCCCTCCGGCCCTGGGCGAGGAACTTTTCGACTATCTATTAGGCAAAGCGAAACAGGTGCATGGCACTGTGGCATCAGGTAGATTCGGCGCGGATATGCAGGTGCACCTGGTCAATGATGGCCCGGTCACCTTCCTGTTACAGACGTGAAAGCCCTTGAAACATGTTTTTCAGGGCTTTTCGACTGAAAACAGGGGTTTTTCGCGATAAATACTTTGTTACCCCTGATGCGTTGTAACGCGGCCTACTAGATAATCGCGCGCTACGGGGATCAGCGTTCGTTGGTCCATTTTGACTTAGGTAGAGACTTGTCCGGGACCTGTTGGGGAATCATTTAGCCCCATGGGAGTCGGAACAATGCTCGCCAACCTGGCATATAGATAGCTGGCCGTTGGTTTTTTGATCTGTTTTCGGCGAGGGTTGCTCGTGATTGTTAGTCCCTGTAATGCACCAAATATGACTGCCAAACGGTTCCGAAGCGCTCTGGTAGCGGGCTCTGCACTGCTCTGCCTGCTCAGCGCCGGCCAGCTTTGGGCATTCAATCTGGATGATGTATCGGTCAAGGCAAAAGAGCTGGCCGGTCAAAAATACGAAGCCCCGCGCAGTAACCTGCCGAACGAATTCCGCGAAATGAAATTCGCGGACTATCAAAAAATTCGTTTCCGCACTGAAAAAGCCGAATGGGCCGATCAGAAGACCCCGTTCAAGCTTTCGTTCTATCACCAGGGCATGCATTTCGATACGCCGGTGAAAATCAACGAAATCACGGCCAACACCGTCGAAGAGATCAAATACGACCCAAGTCGTTTCGATTTCGGCGACGTGAAGTTCGATCCTAAAGCCACCGAACAACTGGGTTATGCCGGTTTCCGTGTGCTGTACCCGGTCAACAAGGCTGACAAACAAGACGAAATCATGACCATGCTCGGCGCGAGTTACTTCCGCGTTGTTGGCAAGGGTCACGTCTATGGCTTGTCCGCTCGCGGCATGGCCATCGATACCGCGTTGCCGTCCGGCGAAGAATTCCCGCGTTTCACCGAGTTCTGGATTCAACAGCCGAAACCGGGTGACAAGCACCTGGTGATCTTCGCCCTGCTGGATTCGCCACGCGCTACCGGTGCCTATCGCCTGACCCTGCGTCCGGGGAGCGACACCGTTGTCGACGTCAAGGCCAAGATGTACCTGCGTGACAAGGTCACCAAGCTTGGCGTTGCGCCGCTGACCAGCATGTTCCTGTTCGGCGCCAATCAGCCGTCGAAAGTGCTGAACTACCGTCGCGAACTGCACGACTCCAGCGGTCTGTCGATCCATGCCGGCAATGGCGAGTGGATCTGGCGTCCACTGAATAACCCGAAACACCTGTCGGTGAGCAACTTCGCCATCGAGAACCCGCGTGGCTTCGGCTTGCTGCAACGTGGCCGCGACTTCAGCCACTACGAAGACCTCGACGACCGCTACGACAAGCGTCCAAGTGCCTGGATCGAACCAGAAGGCGATTGGGGTAAGGGCTCCGTCGATCTGGTCGAGATTCCGACTGCCGACGAAACCAACGACAATATCGTTGCGTTCTGGAGTCCGGAAAAACTGCCTGAGCCTGGCCAGCCGCTGGACGTCGCTTATCGCATGCACTGGACCATCGACGAAGCCGCACTTCACGCACCGGACAGCGCCTGGGTCCAACAAACCCTGCGCTCCACAGGTGACGTGAAACAGTCCAACCTGATCCGTCAGCCGGACGGCAGCGTTGCCTATCTGGTGGACTTCGAAGGTCCGTCCCTTGCAGCACTGCCGGAAACTGCGGACGTTCGCAGCCAGGTCAGCGTTGGCGAGAATGCCGAGCTGGTCGAGAACAGCGTGCGCTACAACCCTGAAACCAAGGGCTGGCGCCTGACCCTGCGGATGAAAATCAAGGATCCGGGCAAGCCTACCGAGATGCGTGCAGCACTGGTCGAGAACATCGTGCCGGGCGACCTCTCCAAGACATCGCTTCCAGTCTCCAACTCTTCGGTTGCCAAGGCCGACAAAGTGGCCGCCAAGCAACAAGAGAAGGCGGACAAGGAAGCCAAGGAAGCCAAGGACGCCAAGCAAGCCGAAGCCAAGCAGGCCGACGCCAAGCCAGTTGCCGATACCAAGGACAAGGACAACAAAGACGCCAAGCAGCCTGTTGCTGCGGACGCGGCCCCAGCCACACCGGAATCGGCCTCGACTGAAGAAGTCCTGACCGAGACCTGGAGCTACCAGTTGCCTGCCGATGAGTAATTCTCAAGTTCAGCCAGAGACTCTTGCCGAGTATCTGGCGCATCTACCGATGACCGACCAGCAGCGCGCGGAACTCGCGGGCTGCCAGTCCTTCAGCGAGTTGCACCAGCGTCTGTCGTCTTCGACGTTTGACGCACCGGCCGAGGCTGCTCAAGCCTCGGTGGGCCGTCGCCTGACCCTGAACACCGCTGAAGAGCTGGAAGAAGCGGAAATGCTGGTGCTCGACGCCAGTGGTCGGGTTTGCCTCAAGGCCACCCCGCCGATCCGTCGGACCAAAGTCGTGCCGGAGCCGTGGCGCACCAACATTCTGGTGCGTGGCTGGCGTCGTCTGACCGGTCGCACCAATCCGCCGGCTCCGCCGAAGGACGAAAACGTGCTGCCGGCGGCTCGCTGGCGCACCGTCGGTTCGATCCGCCGCTACATTCTGCTGGTACTGATGCTCGGTCAGACCATCGTTGCCGGCTGGTACATGAAAGGCATCATGCCGTACCAGGGCTGGTCGTTCGTCGACCTGAACGAAGTCCTGCATCAGCCGTTCCTGCAAACTGTCACGCAAGTCCTGCCATATGCACTGCAAACCAGCATCCTGATTCTGTTCGGGATTCTGTTTTGCTGGGTATCGGCCGGTTTCTGGACCGCGCTGATGGGCTTCCTCGAGTTGCTCACCGGACACGACAAATACCGCATTTCCGGTAAAAGCGCCGGCGACGAGCCGATTCCCAGGGACGCTCGCACCGCACTGGTGATGCCGATCTGCAACGAAGACGTGCCACGGGTGTTTGCCGGTTTGCGGGCGACCTTCGAGTCGGTTGCGGCCACGGGTAACCTGGATCGCTTCGACTTCTTTGTCCTCAGCGACAGCAACGATGCCGATATCTGCGTTGCCGAGCAACAAGCCTGGCTGGACGTCTGCCGTGAAGCCAAGGGCTTCGGCAAGATTTTCTATCGCCGCCGTCGCCGTCGCGTTAAACGTAAAAGCGGCAACCTCGACGACTTCTGCCGTCGTTGGGGCGGTGACTACAAGTACATGGTCGTGCTCGACGCTGACTCCGTGATGAGTGGCGACTGCCTGACCAGTCTGGTGCGCTTGATGGAAGCCACGCCGGACGCCGGGATCATCCAGACCGCGCCGCGTGCGTCGGGCATGGACACGCTGTATGCGCGTATGCAGCAGTTTGCGACCCGTGTGTACGGTCCGCTGTTTACCGCCGGTCTGCACTTCTGGCAGTTGGGTGAATCCCACTACTGGGGCCACAACGCGATCATCCGCATGAAGCCGTTCATCGAGCACTGCGCCCTGGCGCCGCTGCCCGGTAAAGGTGCTTTCGCCGGTGCGATTCTGTCCCACGACTTCGTTGAAGCTGCGCTGATGCGCCGTGCCGGCTGGGGCGTGTGGATTGCCTACGATTTGCCGGGCAGCTATGAAGAACTGCCGCCGAACCTGCTGGACGAACTCAAGCGTGACCGTCGCTGGTGTCACGGCAACCTGATGAACTTCCGGCTGTTCCTGGTCAAGGGCATGCACCCGGTTCACCGTGCGGTGTTCCTGACGGGCGTGATGTCTTACTTGTCGGCGCCGTTGTGGTTCTTCTTTCTCGTGCTATCGACGGCGCTGCTGGCGGTCAACACGCTGATGGAGCCGCAGTACTTCCTTGAGCCCCGTCAGCTCTATCCGCTGTGGCCGCAATGGCACCCGGACAAGGCGATTGCACTGTTCTCGACGACGATCGTGCTGCTGTTCCTGCCGAAGCTGTTGAGCATCATCCTGATCTGGGCCAAGGGCGCGAAAGAGTTCGGTGGCAAGTTCAAGGTGACCTTGTCGATGCTGCTGGAGATGCTGTTCTCCATGCTGCTGGCGCCAGTGCGGATGATTTTCCACACCCGTTTCGTGCTCGCCGCGTTCCTCGGCTGGGCCGCGACCTGGAACTCACCGCAACGTGACGACGACTCCACACCATGGAGCGAAGCGGTCAAACGCCATGGCCCGCAAACTTTGCTGGGCTTCTTCTGGGCCCTGCTGGTGATCTGGCTGAACCCGAGCTTTCTCTGGTGGCTGGTGCCGATCGTCGGTTCGTTGATGCTGTCGATTCCGGTGTCGGTGATCTCCAGTCGAGTCGGCCTGGGCCTCAAGTCCCGTGACGAAAGCCTGTTCCTGATCCCTGAGGAATACAATCCGCCACAGGCATTGCTGGCAACCGACCAGTACACCCACGAAAACCGTTGGCATGCGCTGAACGACGGCTTCACCCGCGCGGTGGTGGATCCACAGCAGAACGCCTTGGCGTGCTCGCTGGCGACGTCGCGTCACGGTCAGGCCGAGCCGATCGAGTGGTTGCGGATCGAGCGGGTGCGCCACGCATTGAAAGTCGGGCCTGACGGTCTGAACAACAATGAGCGTGTGCAGCTGCTGAGCGATCCGGTGGCATTGGCTCGCTTGCATGAGCAGATCTGGAATGAAAGCCACCCCGAGTGGCTCGCCGCCTGGCGCAAATCGGTGAAAGCCGATCCCCATGCGCCGCTGCTACCGCTCAAACCACTGAGTGCGCAGCCTCAGTTGGCATAACGAAAAGCCCCGCGAAAGCGGGGTTTTTTTGCGCTGCTGATCGTTCCCACGCTCTGCGCGCAGAGCGTGGGAACGATCAGCGTTAGAGCAACAATTCCTGCTTAAACCCTTGTGCAAACGGACGAGTGCGTTAGCATCCGTCCCCGAATTGGTGCGCCCGGACTATTTTCTGTTCGTATCTGCCGGTTTCCCAAAGGAAACCCGCCGTTTGCGCGCCTCACAACGCAATGGTTTTGGGGACTTGATGATGAAGAAGTATCTGTCGATGCTGCTGGTCGGCGTCACGGCATTGGTTGCAGTCAGCGCGGCGCAGGCCGGTGCCATCGATGACGCGGTCAAGCGCGGCACGCTGAAAGTCGGCATGGACCCGACCTATATGCCATTCGAAATGACCAACAAGCGCGGCGAGATCATCGGTTTCGAAGTCGATATCCTCAAGGCCATGACCAAGGCCATGGGCGTCAAGCTGGAGCTGGTGTCCACCGGTTACGACGGCATCATTCCGGCCCTGCTGACTGACAAGTTCGACATGATCGGCAGCGGCATGACGCTGACCCAGGAGCGCAACCTGCGCCTGAACTTCAGCGAACCGTTCATCGTGGTGGGTCAGACCCTGCTGATCCGCAAGGAACTGGAAGGCACCATCAAGTCCTATAAAGACTTGAACACCGCCGACTACCGCATCACCTCCAAGCTCGGCACCACCGGAGAGATGGTCGCCAAGAAGCTGATCTCCAAAGCCAAGTACCACGGCTACGACAACGAGCAGGAAGCCGTGCTCGACGTGGTCAACGGCAAGGCCGACGCCTTCATCTACGACGCGCCGTACAACGTCGTGGCCGTGAACAAGGTCGGCGCCGGCAAACTGGTGTTCCTCGACAAGCCGTTCACCTATGAGCCTCTGGCTTTCGGCCTGAAGAAGGGTGATTACGACAGCATCAACTTCATCAACAACTTCCTGCACCAGATCCACAAAGACGGCACCTACGATCGCATCCATGACAAGTGGTTCAAAGACACCGCTTGGCAGAAGGACATGGAATAAGCGGCGGTCAGACTGACCGCGTCGCTTCAATCGCGAGCAGGCTCACTCCTACAGGGGAAGGCATTCCAATGTAGGCGCGAGGCTTGCCCGCGAAGACGGCTTTCCTAGCGACACAGAATTCGGAACCTTCAGACTCAATGAAACAGAAAAAAGCCCAATGGCCCTGGCACGTGTTGACCGTGCTGGTGCTGATCGGCCTGGCCGGCGCTTTGTATTACGCCACCTCGCTGATGTCCTACGAATGGCGCTGGAACCGCGTGCCGCAGTACTTCGCCTACCACGCCGAAGAATCCCAGCGCGCCGCCGACATCTCCACCGTCAGCGAACTGGTGCGCAAGGGCGACCAGGCTGAAGTGACCCTGCGCAACGACGCCGGTGCCGAGCAGCATCTGATCGTCGACGACAACAGCCTGCAAGTCGCCCAGGGCGATGATGTGGCCGAAGGCGACGTGATTGGCGTGACTCGTCATTGGGCTGCCGGACCGCTGATGTGGGGTCTTTGGACCACCTTGTGGCTGTCCGTGGTGTCGGGCGTGCTCGGCTTGCTGATCGGTCTGGCTACCGGCCTGTGCCGTCTGTCGAACAACCCGACCCTGCGTGATCTGTCGACGATATACGTCGAACTGGTGCGCGGTACGCCATTGCTGGTGCAGATTTTCATTTTCTACTTCTTCATCGGCACCGTGATGAACCTGTCGCGGGAATTTGCCGGGATCGCCGCGCTGTCGCTGTTCACGGGGGCCTATGTTGCGGAAATCATCCGCTCCGGCGTGCAGTCGATCGCCCGAGGCCAGAACGAAGCCGCGCGCTCCCTGGGCTTGAGCGCTGGCCAGTCGATGCGCCATGTGGTGCTGCCGCAAGCCTTGAAACGCGTTTTGCCGCCCCTGGCCGGGCAGTTCATCAGTCTGGTAAAGGACACCTCGCTGGTGTCGGTGATCGCGATTACCGAGCTACTGAAAAGCGGCCGGGAAGTCATCACCACCTCGTTCTCGCCGTTCGAAATCCTGTTCTGCGTGGCCGGTCTGTACTTGTTGATCAACCTGCCGCTGTCGAAAATCGCCAGCCGGCTTGAGCGGAGGCTCGCACAAAGTGATTGAAGTCCGCGATCTGGTAAAAGTCTTCGACACCCGTGGCCAGGTGGTGCGCGCGGTGGATAACGTCACCACGCACGTGGCCAAGGGCGAAGTGCTGGTGGTGATCGGCCCGTCCGGTTCCGGCAAGTCGACCTTCCTGCGTTGCCTCAACGGCCTGGAAGAATTCGATTCCGGTTCGGTGAGCATCGACGGCCTGCAACTGGCCGACCCGAAAACCGACGTGAATGCCTACCGCCGCGAAGTCGGCATGGTGTTCCAGCATTTCAACCTGTTCCCGCACATGACCGTGCTGGAAAACCTCTGTCTGGCCCAGAAAGTCGTGCGCAAGCGCGGAAAGAAAGAACGCGAGGCCAAGGCGTTGGCATTGCTGGAGAAGGTTGGAATTGCGCAGAAGGCCAACGAGTACCCGTCGCGCCTGTCCGGCGGTCAGCAACAGCGTGTCGCCATCGCCCGGGCATTGGCCATGGAACCCAAGGTCATGCTGTTCGACGAACCGACCTCGGCGCTTGATCCGGAAATGGTCGGCGAAGTGCTGGACGTGATGAAAACCCTGGCCGTGGAAGGCATGACCATGGTCTGCGTCACCCACGAAATGGGGTTTGCGCGGGAAGTGGCGGATCGGGTGCTGTTCTTCGATCACGGAAAATTGCTGGAAGATGCCTCGCCGGCCGAGTTCTTCGATGCGCCGAAGGATCCGCGGGCGCAGGCCTTCTTGCGCCAGGTTCTCTGACTTCAGCGCCTGTCCTGACGCCTTCGCGGGCAAGCCTCGCTCCTACGGTATTGTGTCGTGGCTCAATCGAGCGGTACACAAAGCCCTGTAGGAGCGTAATGCTGTTCACTTAAGCGCGGGCACTCATTTGTGGCGAGGGGATTCATCGAAACGTCGCACCGCCCCGTTCGGCTGCGAAGCAGTCGTAAATCCACACAACTCGGTCTGTCTGAACGGGCGCAGGGGGCCGCTTCGCAGCCGAACGGGGCGGTGCGACGTTTCGCTGAATCCCCTCGCCACAGGTTCTCGCTCGACTGATGATTGTCTTAAGTGAACAGCATTACTGTAGGAGCGAGGCTTGCCCGCGAAAGCATCACCTCGGTTTCAAACCTTGAACCGCCCAACCAGCATCTGAAGATGCGTCCCCAACCGTGCCAGTTCAACGCTGGAGGCCGCGGTCTCTTCACTGGCTGCCGAGGTCTGCTCAGACACGTCGCGCACGTTCAGCACGCTACGGTTGATCTCCTCGGCCACCGCGGTTTGCTGCTCGGCCGCCGCAGCGATCTGCTGGTTCATCGACTGAATCGCCGACACGGTGCGGGTGATGCTTTCCAGCGAGCTGCCGGCGCGGCGGGTCAGTTCGACGCTGCTGTCGGTCAGGCTGCGGCTGTTGTCCATGATGGTTGCCACTTGCTGGGTGCCGGTTTGCAGGCCGACGATCAGCTCTTCGATTTCCTCGGTGGACTTCTGGGTGCGCTGGGCCAGGCTGCGGACTTCGTCGGCGACCACCGCGAAACCGCGTCCGGCTTCACCGGCACGGGCGGCCTCAATCGCAGCGTTGAGTGCCAACAGGTTGGTTTGTTGGGCCACGGATTTGATCACGTCGAGCACGCTGCCGATTTTGTCGCTCTCGCGTTTGAGATCGCCCATGGCCGCGGTGGAATTACCGACTTCGAGGGCCAGGCGCTCGATCTGGGCGATGGCTTCGCCGACCACTTTGTCGCCTTCGCGAGCCTGTTGATCGGCGGCAACGGCGGCTTCAGAGGCTTCTTCGGCGTTACGCGCGACTTCCTGCACGGTGGCGGTCATTTCGTTCATTGCGGTCGCCACCTGGTCGGTCTCGACCTTCTGGCTGTTGACCCCGGCGCTGGTCTGCTCGGTCACGGCCGACAACTCTTCGGCGGCGCTGGCGATTTGCGTGACGCCATCGCTGATGCCACCGATCAGTTCGCGCAGGCCCAGGGTCATGCTCTGCATGGCGCGCTGGAGCTGGCCCAATTCGTCGCGACGCTCGGAAACAAGGTTTTGCGTAAGATCGCCAGCGGCCACGCGCTCGGCCACTTTGAGGGTCTGGTTCAACGGAACCACGATCTGGCGAGTGATTGCCCATGCCGCCAGCAAGCCAAACGCCACGGCCAGAACGGTGGCCATCAGCAGCAGGTTCTTGGCGTGCGCAGCGTCGGTGTCCCGGACGATGGTTTGCGAAACGGTGAGTTTTTTGCTGACGTCGAGCAGGATCTCGCCTTGCTCGGCCATGCGTTTGAGGGCGGCGGCGCTGGCAACCTGGGAGTCGCGGAACTGGCTGACGGCGGCGCGGTAGGCTTTGAGCGAATCGGTGGCCTGTTGCAGGTTGGCGATGTGCTGCTCCGGCAGTTTGGACGGCAGGCTTTCGAGGTTCTTCAGGGCGTTGTCGATGGCGTCCAGCGCCGGTTGCTCGGCCTCGGTCTTGCCGCTGTAGGTGTAGCCGCGAACCTGGAAGCGGGCCTGCTGAATCAGCTTGCTCAGGTCGATCACACTGTTGAAATCGGCGACGCTGTCGCCTTGCAGCATGGATTTTTCGACCTCGGCGACGCGGGCCACTGCGTTGTCGGCGGTCGCGCCCAGTTTGCTGCGGGCGTCTTCGCGGGTGGCGCCGGCCTGGGTCATCGCGATGAAGGCTTGCTTGTACTGGCCGACGGCGGCGAGTTGCTGCTCGATCATCGCCACGTCAGAAGGCTGTTCGATCAATTTGCGCGCGGTTTGCAGGCCGGCGTCGAGTCGGCTCAGCAGGTCGTTGACGGCGGCCGGGCCTTGTTCTCCGCGGCGCATGTCGTAGTCCATGCGGGCCAGGCGCAGGTCTTTGGTCAGGTCATTGAGACTGGCGATGAACCCGAGCTTGTCACCACGGCTCATCACGCCCGTCAGGCCGGTCCAGCCTGTAAAGGTGATCAGCAAGGTTAGCAGCAGCACCAGACCGAAGCCGATCCCCAGTTTGCGATTGACGCTTACGTTTCCCAGATTCTCGGCTAGCCAACGGTACATGCTGCTACTCCCTCGGACACTCATTGGTTTTATGGGAACTGTATCGGCAGGCGACGACTAATCTGTAGGCGCAACGCAATGTTCAGGCGAGTAAATACCTGTGGCGAGGGGACTTGTCGGACCGCCGCACCGCCCCGTTCGGCTGCGAAGCAGTCGCAAATAGGCAGATACGGTTTTGCAGGAAAAAGCGGTGGCCGCTTAGCGCCCAAACGGGGCGATGCGGCGTTCCGACAAGCCCCCTCGCCACAGTGGACCGTGTTTGACCTTAAAAGAGGCGGGCGAGCAACGCAGTGACGGCGGTTTCGACGCGTAAGATGCGTTCGCCGAGTTGTACCGGTTGCAGACCGGACTTGGCCAGCAGGTCGATTTCGTAAGGGATCCAGCCGCCTTCGGGGCCGATGGCCAGGGTTACCGGTTCGTCCAGACCCCGGGGGCAGGGCGGGTAGTTACCAGGGTGGCCGACGAGGCCGAGAGTGCCTTCGGTAACGGCCGGCAGACGGTCTTCGACGAACGGCTTGAAGCGTTTCTCGATGACGATTTCCGGCAGTACGCTGTCCCGGGCCTGTTCCAGGCCGAGGATCAGTTGCTCGCGAATCGCCTCTGGCTCCAGAAACGGCGTCTGCCAGAAGCTCTTCTCGACGCGATAGCTGTTCACCAGAATGATTCGTGGCACACCCATGGCCGCCACGGTCTGAAACACCCTGCGCAGCATTTTCGGCCGTGGCAGGGCCAGCACCAGCGTCAGTGGCAGCTTGGCCGGTGGCGGCTGGTCGAGCGTGACGCGCAATTCGGCTTCATCGGCGTCCAGACGCAGCAACTCGGCCGAGCCCATCAGCCCACCGATACGCCCGACCCGCAAACTGTCGCCGACCACGGATCGATGAACTTCCTGCATGTGAGTCAGCCGGCGATCCCGCAGGATCACCCGGTCGGCCGCAATGAAGTCGGCCTCTTCGAGGAGCAGCAGGTTCACGGCTGGGTCGCTGGCGGCTGGTCGTTGTGGTCGTCAGCCGGCTGGTCGTCGGGATGTTCGCCGCGCTTGCTGATCAGGCCGCCGAACAGGATGCCGATCTCGAACAACAGCCACATCGGTACCGCCAACAGCGTCTGCGAGAAGATGTCCGGCGGCGTCAGGATCATGCCGACCACGAAGCAGCCGATGATCACGTACGGGCGGATTTTCTTCAGGTATTTGACGTCGACCACGCCGATCCACACCAGCAGCACCACGGCCACCGGGATCTCGAACGCCACGCCGAAGGCGAAGAACAGCGTCATGACGAAGTCGAGGTAGCTGCTGATGTCGGTCATCATTTCCACGCCGGCCGGGGTGGCGGCGGCGAAGAATTTGAAGATCAGCGGGAACACCAGGTAATAGGCGAAGGCCATGCCGGCGTAGAACAGCATGATGCTCGATACCAGCAAAGGCACGGCGATGCGTTTTTCATGCTTGTACAGACCCGGCGCGATGAAGCCCCAGATCTGATGCAGGATCACCGGGATCGCCAGGAACAGCGACACCATCATGGTCAGCTTTAACGGTGTCAGGAACGGCGACGACACGTCAGTGGCGATCATCGTCGCGCCCACGGGCAGATACTGGCGAAGCGGCGTCGAGACGAAGGTGTAGATCTGCTGGGTGAAGGCGAACAACCCGGCGAAGATAATGAAGATCGCCGCTACACAGCGCAGCAGGCGGGTACGCAACTCGGTGAGGTGCGAAACCAGCGGCATGTGCTGGTCATTTTCAGGAAGATCGCTCATGGGGCTCGCGGCGCCAGTGTTGGGTCATGAGGGGCCGGCGCAACAGGCGCAGCCGCAGGCGTGGCAGGTTCAACCGGTGGCGCTGCAACGACGGGCGCAGGCTCTGTGGCCGCCGGTGCAGGCACGGCGGCAGGAGCATGAATCGTCTGCTCCGCGACCGGCTCAACCGGCTGAACCGGTGTGGCTTCCTGCTGTGTCGGCGTGAAAATCTTCCGCGCCTCCTGCTCCAGCGACAGAATGTGCTCGTTGTGCAGTTGCCGACGAATCTCGTCGGCACCGATTTCACGTTCAACTTCCTGTTTGATCGCGTTGAAGCTGCGCTTCAGACGACCGACCCACAGGCCGGCGGTGCGCGCAGCACCCGGCAGACGCTCGGGACCCAGCACCAGCAGGGCGACGAGGCCGACGAGCAGCAGTTCAGAGAAGCTGATACCAAACATTAGTCAGTGCTCACACGTCTTTGCGGATCGGCTCTTCGACCTTTTGCGCCTGCACGTCGATGGTGTGCGGCTGGTTCACGGACTGCGTGGTCTGTGGCTGAACCGGTGGCACCGGTTGTGCCGGGGTAACAGTCGGATCAGCCGGTTTTTCGTCGTCGTTCATGGCTTTCTTGAAGCCCTTGATCGATTCGCCCACGTCAGTGCCGAGGTTTTTCAGTTTCTTGGTGCCGAACACCAAAACGACAACAACCAGGATGACGATCCAGTGTTTCCAGTCAAAAATGCCCATGTTGCTGCTCCTCTCTAATAGTTGTTCAGGCGGACGGGCGCGAGGCTTTCTCGGCGTGTCCGGACAGACCGAAACGACGGTCCAGTTCATCGAGCACAGCCTGCGGATGCTGTCCCAGTTGGGCGAGCATGACCATGCTGTGGAACCACAAATCGGCGGTCTCGTAGATCACATCGCTGCAGTCACCGCTGATGGCGGCATCCTTGGCGGCAATAATGGTTTCGACCGACTCTTCGCCGACTTTTTCCAGAATCTTGTTCAAGCCCTTGTGGTACAGGCTGGCGACATACGAGCTGTCGGCGGCGGCGCCTTTGCGCTCTTCCAGCACCTCGGCCAGACGGGTCAGAGTGTCACTCATGGGTGTGTCCTGCGGAATAGATAGCGTGCGGGTCTTTCAGAACCGGGTCGACGGTTTTCCAGTCGCCGTTCTCGAAGACGCGGTAGAAGCAGCTCTGACGGCCGGTATGGCAGGCGATATCGCCGATCTGCTCGACCATCAGGATGATCACGTCGGCGTCACAGTCCAGGCGCATCTCATGCAGTGTTTGCACGTGGCCGGACTCTTCGCCCTTGCGCCACAGCTTGCCACGGGAACGTGACCAGTAAATGGCACGGTTTTCGGCAGCGCTCAGTTCCAGTGCTTCGCGGTTCATCCAGGCCATCATCAGGACGCGCCCGGTCTTGTGATCCTGGGCAATCGCCGGCACCAGGCCATCAGCGTCCCACTTGATCTCGTCCAGCCAGTTTTTCATCTTCGACTCCGACAGCGGGTTCCACACTACATGAGTAGAACCCAAGCGTTGAAACAGTGTGCCAGCGTGCGGGGGCGCTGGCTATCGGCGAACGACCAGATACAAACCGACGGCCACCATGATGCCGGCCGGCCAATGGCCCAGTTCGTTCAACGGCCCACCGGCCGCGAGTATCGTGCCGCCTGCCAGGTGCGCAGAGCCGAGCAAGCGCATGAACCAGTCGTCCTTGCGCCGGTGCCACGGCGGCGGTGGGTCGTAAGCGTGCGGTTGGGACATGCGCTCAAGCAGGTCGCGGGCCATGTTGGCCAGGTGCGGCAGTTGTTCGAATTGGCTCTGCACGTTGCCGATCAAGGCTTTGGGGCTGACGCGTTCGCGCATCCAGCGTTCGAGGAACGGCTGGGCGGTGTTCCACAAATCGAGGTCCGGGTACAGCTGACGGCCCAGGCCTTCGATGTTCAACAGGGTTTTTTGCAGCAGAACCAGCTGGGGTTGCACTTCCATGTTGAAGCGTCGAGCGGTCTGGAACAGGCGCATCAGCACCTGGCCGAAGGAAATATCTTTTAACGGTTTTTCGAAGATTGGCTCGCACACGGTGCGGATCGCCGCTTCGAATTCGTTGAGTTTGGTTTCCGCCGGCACCCAGCCCGAATCGATGTGCAGCTGCGCGACACGACGGTAATCACGCTTGAAGAACGCGAACAGGTTGCGCGCCAGGTAATCCTGATCTTCCGGGGTCAGGCTGCCGACGATGCCGCAGTCGATCGCAATGTACTGCGGGCTCCACGGGTTCACGGTGCTGACGAAAATGTTGCCGGGGTGCATGTCGGCGTGGAAGAAGCTATCGCGGAACACTTGGGTGAAGAAGATTTCCACCCCGCGTTCGGCGAGCATTTTCATGTCGGTGCGCTGGTCGGCCAGGGTCGCGAGGTCGGTGACCTGAATCCCGTAGATGCGCTCCATCACCAGCACTTTCGGTCGGCACCAGTCCCAATAGACTTGCGGCACGTAGAGCAGCTCCGAGCCGTCGAAGTTGCGCTTCAACTGGCTGGCGTTGGCCGCTTCGCGCAGCAGGTCGAGTTCGTCGTAGATGGTTTTTTCGTAGTCCAGTACCACGTCCACCGGGTGCAGCAGGCGCGCGTCGGCCGAGAGCTTTTCGGCGGCGCGGGCGAGGATGAACAGCCACGCGAGATCCTGCGCGATGATCGGTTTGAGGCCCGGGCGGATGACCTTGACCACCACTTCTTCACCGGTTTTCAGCTGCGCGGCATGCACCTGCGCCACGGAGGCCGAGGCCAGTGGCTCGACGTCGAAGCGGCTGAACACTTCACTGATCTTTTTGCCGAGCTGCTCTTCAATCAGCTTGATCGACACTTGCGAGTCGAACGGCGGCACGCGGTCCTGCAGCTTCATCAGCTCATCAGCGATGTCTTCAGGCAACAAGTCGCGGCGGGTGGACAGGATTTGGCCGAACTTGATGAAAATCGGTCCCAGGTCCTGCAACGCCAGACGCAATCGTGCGCCACGGCTCAGGTCCAGCGTCTTGCGTGGGAACCAGCGCCACGGTAAGGCGTAGCGCAGCGCCAGCAGAAACCAGGGCAATGGCAGGGCGAACAGCAGGTCATCGAGGCGGTAGCGAATCACAACGCGCTGTATGCGCAACAAACGGCGGGCGGCAAGCAGCTTCATGCGTTATCGCTTGGGTCGAGGGATCGGGAAAGGCGCTCGAAGCGCGCCTCGAGACGGTCCAGATCGAGTTTGATCTGGTCCAGTTCATTGAAACGGGCTTCAGCTTCGCGCTGACCGACGAGGGTGCGCGATTCTTCGGCCAGGTATTCGCCAAGATTCTGATTGAGGCTGGCGAACCCTTGCTGATACCAGCGTGCGCGGCTGCGCAGGTGACCGCCGACCAGTTGCGTGGCGACCGGTCCCAGCCAGCGCGAGAGTTCGTACTCCCAGTCCAGCTCAAGGTCCTGAAGGATCGCCGCCAGTTCCAGCAGCACGCCGCTGTCGCCGTCGAGTTCGACTTCGGGAGCATGCAGGACCGAAGTCTTGTCCTTGCTCATGGCCAGTTTCAGCAGGCTGGAGGCCGGTGCCCGCAAGGTGCAGTCGGCGCCGGTTTCCCAGTGAGACGCCAGCATCAGGCCTTCGTCGCTGGGCAGGATGAATAGCTGCAACGCCGGGCTGCGGCAGTCGACGGCAATCACCTTGCCGCTCAAATGCGCCAGCCTCGGCAGCGCCGTGCTGTCGAGACGCAGCACCCGGTTCAGACCGAGTTCAACGCTGGCGAGCAGGCCGGCCAGCAACATCAGGGTTTGATACCGCGGTGCAGGGCGACGATGCCTGCGGTCATGTTGTGGTAGGTCACGCGGTCGAAACCGGCCTCGACCATCATCGACTTCAGGGTTTCCTGATTCGGGTGCATGCGGATCGATTCGGCCAGGTATCGATAGCTTTCCGAGTCGTTGGTGATCAGCTTGCCCATCAACGGCATGAAGGCGAACGAGTAGGCGTCATAGGCTTTGGACATCAGCGCGTTGGTCGGCTTGGAGAATTCCAGCACCAGCAAACGACCGCCCGGTTTCAGCACGCGCAGCATCGAACGCAGGGCGTCTTCTTTATGCGTCACGTTGCGCAGGCCGAAGGCGATGGTCACGCAGTCGAAATGGTTGTCCGGGAACGGCAGTTTTTCAGCGTCGGCCTGAACGAACTCGACGTTGCCGGCCACACCCAGATCCAGCAGGCGGTCACGACCGACCTTGAGCATGGATTCGTTGATGTCGGCCAACACCACCTGGCCGGTCGGGCCAACGAGGTGCGAGAACTTCTTGGTCAGGTCACCGGTACCGCCGGCGATGTCCAGCACGCGGTTACCGGTGCGAACGCCCGACAGCTCGATCGCGAAACGCTTCCACAAACGGTGCATGCCGCCCGACAGGAGGTCGTTCATCAAGTCGTACTTGGCGGCTACCGAGTGGAAAACCTCAGCGACTTTTTCCGCTTTCTGGCTTTCCGGAACGTTTTTGAAGCCGAAGTGAGTGGTGGGTTCGGCATCGCTGCCTTTGCGCTGATCAGTCATATCGCTGTCACCAAAAGAGAATGCGGGACATTCTAATCCCGGTGGCCTGCTTTGTCTTGGCAAGGCTGCAGGTAAGATAGGTAACCACCGGGACGTTTTGCCGCAGCAGCGGTCAAGATGCTTCAGGAAAGTATTCATAAAGCAGGAGTCATTCGATGGCCCGTATTAGTGTTGAGCGTGCCCACGGCCTGGGCAAGGAAGCGGCCCGCGAGAAGGCCGACAAGTTGGCGCAAAAGCTGTCCGATCAATATGGTCTGGAACCGCAGTGGTCCGGTGACACCCTGAATCTCAAACGTTCCGGCGTTAAAGGCGCAGTGCATGTGAGCGAGGACTCGATCAAGGTCGATGTCGAACTGGGCCTGTTGATGTCGGCCATGAGCGGCACCATCAAATCGGAAATCGAGAAGGCCCTCGATAAAGCGTTGGCTTGACCGGCAGTGGATTTGTGAATGCAATTCCTGTGGGAGCGTTGTACCCAAACGTTTATGTCAGTTGTTAGGGTGCTGTTTCTAATTTTTCTCCCTACTTTGTGCCTGAGCCCGACACTTTCGCGGGCAGTTCCTCAAACCTTCTGCGCGTGAGGTGCACCATGGCCAAAGTTATTTTGAAGAAAAAAATCGACGCTTCGACGACTGCTCTGAGCGACGTTAAATCTTACGCCCGCAAGATCTGGCTGGCAGGCCTGGGGGCCTACACCAGGGTCGGCCAAGAGGGCAACGAGTACTTTCAAGAGTTGATCGTCGCGGGTCAAGCTGTTGAAAAAAAAGGCAAAGAAGTAGTTGCCGAGAAACTTGAAGCCGCTAACACAGAGATTGATGAAGCCAAGAGTGAAGTGAGCACATTCAAAGCCAAGGTCGAACTTCAACTCGACAAGGTCGAGAAGGCTTTTGACTCGCGTGTCGCAAGTGCCTTGAATCGTATCGGCATTCCGTCTAAACATGACGTTGAGACACTCTCTGCTAAGCTCGATGAGCTGACGGCATTGCTCGAACGCGTCGCGCGTAAATCTTAAGGAGAACGGGATGGCTGGTAAAAAGAACACCGAAAAAGAAGGCAGCTCTTGGATCGGGAAAGTCGAAGACTACTCCCGCAAAATCTGGCTGGCTGGTTTAGGCGTGTACTCGAAGATCGACACTGACGGCAGCAAGCTCTTCGATACATTGGTTAAAGACGGCGAGAAAGCCGAGAAGCTCACCAAGAGCGCTGTCGGCAAGAAAGTCGATGACGTCAAGGATTCCGCTTCGTCGGCCAAGTCGCGCATCAGCGGCGTGAAAGATCGTGCGCTGGGCAAGTGGGATGAGCTGGAAGGGGCTTTCGACAAGCGCCTGAACAGCGCCATTTCGCGCCTGGGTGTACCGAGCCGCAATGAAGTGAAAGCGCTGCACAGCAAGGTCGATACCCTGACCAAGCAAATCGAAAAACTCACCGGTGCCAAGGTGGCGCCTGTCGTAGCGAAAACCGCAGCGGCAAAAACTGCTGCCAAGCCGCTGGCAAAAGCTGCCGCTAAACCGGTAGCTAAAGCCGCGTCGAAAGTCGCGTCCGCAGCCAAGTCCGCTACTAAAACTGCCGCCGCTAAACCTGCAGCAGCCAAGGCAGCGGTCAAATCGGTCGCCGCCAAAGCCGCAGCCAAACCGGCCGCAGCGAAGAAGCCAGCAGTGAAAAAGCCGGCCGCGCCTAAAGCTGCCGCACCAAAACCAGCAGTGGCTGCCGCCAAACCGGCAACCTCGTCGACTCCGGTCAGCACATCGAACTCTGCTACTGCGCCGACTCCTGCTGTAACCCCGACTGCCGCGCCAGCTCCATCGACGCCAACCAGTCAGTCCTGATTTTCAGGGCTCAAGAAAACGCCCGGCCTGCAAAGGTCGGGCGTTTTTTGTTTGTGCACGGTTCTGCACACACGGCGGCCCCCTGTGGGAGCTAGCCTGCTAGCGATAGCGGTTCATCAGTAAACAACAATGTCGACGGATAAATCGCTATCGCTAGCAGGCTAGCTCCCACAGGGGGCGACGGTGTTCAGGGGTTATTCGTGTTCTTCCAGGTATTGGAGGGCCAACTGCTCCGTCGCCACCTTGATCGGCGGCAGCAAATGCGGCGCCACCAGCATCATGATCTGATACACCACCAACCTGACTTCCCCCTCGCGATCAAGAATCCGCTGATAGTCCAGCGAGAACAGCAGCGTCATGGTGATCTGCTCCACCAACTGCCCCAGCGCTTGCGTATCGCTGACCAACTGCCCCTGAGCCTTCAATCGTGCCAACAATGAAGCCAGCGTGCGCTTCAGTGCATTGAGCAGATTGCGGATGCCCTTGGCCAGTTTCGGCAAGCGCCCGGCCAGGTTCGACAGGTCCTGAAACAGAAACCGGTAATGGGCCAGCCGTTCGACGATTAAGTGCAGGAACAGCCAGTAGTCCTCTGGTGCCAACTCCACATCGGCCGGAGGATCAAGCAGTGGCGCAAGCTCGGACTGGAAACGCTCGAACAATCCGAGAATCAACGGTTCCTTGCCGTGGAAGTGGTAGTAGAGGTTGCCTGGGCTGATGCCCATTTCGTTGGCAACTTCCATGGTCGAAACGTTCGGTTCACCCTTCTGATTGAACAATTGCAGGGCACATTCGAGGATCCGGTCGCGGGTTTTCATCCAGTCTTCTTAATGGTCGAGTCATGCCACGGCAGACGTGTGCCGTGGTTCGTTGTCAGTCAGCGCACGCGTACGTAAGTGCCGGGTGCCGCCTCCAGCGGTGGATAGTTCTGGTTGCCGAGGGTCATGTGGGTTTCTTTTTGCGCCCCCGAGCGCTCCTGAATCCAGCCCAGCCACTGTGTCCACCAGCTACCGTCGACTTGCTTGGCGTCGTAATACCAGGCCCGAGGGTCGCTGCTCAGTTTCGTGCCCTCGACGAAGTTGGCTTTCGGGTTCGATGGCGGGTTGAGGATGCTCTGCACATGACCGCTGTTGGACAGCACGAAGCGTCGTTCGCCACCCAGCAGCAGCGTCGAGCGATACACCGCATCCCACGGCGTGATGTGGTCGTTGATGCCGGCTACGCTGAAGCTGTCGACGTTGACTTTCTGCAAGTCGATCGGCGTGCCGCACACTTCCAGACCGCCCGGATGACCCAGCGGGTTGTGCTTGAAGAAGTCCAGGAGGTCGCCATGCAAGGCTGCCGGCAGGCGCGTGTTGTCGTTGTTCCAGTAGAGAATGTCGAACGCTGGCGGCTCTTTGCCCAGCAGGTAATTGTTGACGAAATAGCTCCAGATCAAATCGTTGGGGCGCATCCAGGCAAATACCTTGGCCATGTCGCGGCCGTCCAGCACACCTTTCTGATACGAACGACGCTTGGCCGCTTCCAGGGTCTGTTCATCGGCGAAAAGCGTGGCCGGGCTGTCCATCTGGCTGTCGAGCAGGCTCACCAGGTACGTCGCGCTGGACACCCGCCGCAGTTGCCGCTTCGCCTGCAAGTGGCCTTGCAGCGCGGCGATGGTCATCCCGCCGGCGCAAGCGCCCATCAGGTTGACCTCGCGAGCGCCGGTGATCGCCCGGCAGACGTTCATCGCTTCCTCCACCGCTTCGACGTAGGACGACAGGCCCCATTCGCGGTGCCGCACGTCCGGATTGCGCCAGCTGATCATGAACGTCTGCAGGCCGTTTTTCAGGGCGAACTGGACGAAGCTGTTGTGCGGGCTCAGGTCGAAAATGTAGTACTTGTTGATCTGCGGCGGCACCACCAGCAGCGGCTTTGAATACTGCTTTTCGCTCATCGGCTTGTACTGGATCAGCTCCAGCAGCTCATTGCGAAACACCACGGAACCGGTGGTGGTGGCGACCGTTTTGCCGACCTCGAAAGAGTGCTTGGTGACTTGTCTGGGCAAGCCATCGTTGTGCAGGAAGTCGTCGAACAGATGGCTGATGCCGCGCACCAGGCTGTTGCCGCCGGAGTTGAAGATCTCCTTGATCGCCAGCGGATTGAGCAGGGTGTTGGACGGCGCCACGGCGTCATTGAGCAAGGCGAACGCAAAGTGGGCACGAGCGCGATCGTCGGGGCTCATGTTGCTCTCGTCGATCCAGCTTTTGACCTGCTTCTGCCAGCTCAGGTAGGCCTGCAAGCTGCGGCGATAAAACGGGTTGAGACTCCACGCAGGGTCGGCAAAACGATTGTCCTGCGGGTTGGTCGGGTGCAGGGTTTCGCCCAGCAGTACACGGCCCAGTTGGCCGCCCAGTTTCAAGGCATGTCGTGCGCTGTTCACCGGGTTGCGCAGGCCATGGGCGGCAACGCTGCGCAGGGTCGACAGCAGATCCCGGCCACGCAGGCCGGTGATCGCACTCTGTGCATTGATGAACGCGGCGGGTGTGGGCAAAAAGTCCCTCGCTGGTTTGTCGCGCATGTGTCAACACTCCTTCGTCTTTCAGGCCAAATACAAACACATCGAACCAGAACACCATAGACGCTGTTACGGGTTGTTGCGCGGTGCGGCGTCCTGCCGACCGACAATGGGCCGGTTAACCGCCCAATGGCGACGGATGCGGATGCATCACGGCACGCTGACGTTCCTCCTCGAGGAATTTCATGATGATCGGTGCCACGGCTTCGGCGCGCGTAATCAGGAACAGGTGCCCGTCATCGATGATGTGTAACTGAGCATTGGGGATTCGCCAGGCGAGCAAACGCATGTTGATCAGCGGAATCAGGGGATCGTCGTCGCCGGCCAGGACCAGGGTCGGCTGATGGATCTTGTGCAGCCAGTGAATGCTGGTCCAGCCAAGTCCGGCGAACAGCTGCCAGTAGTAACCGAGTTTGCCTGCCGAGCGAACCTTGGCGGCATGGCTGGCGGCCAGGGTCGGATCGCGACGGAACGAACCGCCATAAATCATTGGCGCAATACGGATCACGTGAGACGGCTGGATGTAGCGCCGTGGGCTGGCCATCATCCACAACACTTTCGGTTTGCCCGGCACCATTACCGCACCGGCCGCCGTGGCCGCCAGCACGAGTTTCTTGCAGCGCTCGGGATAGTCGTACGCGAATTGCTGGGCGAGGGCGCCGCCCCAGGAAACACCGATGACGTTGACTTGCCCGTAGTCGAGATAGTCGAGCATCCGCGTCGTGAGTTTCGCCAGGCCCGGAAAGCGATACGGCCGATTGGGCGTCGACGAACCGCCGACACCGGGTACATCGAAAGCGATGACTTCCAGGTCCGGGTCCAGCGCCGCGACGAACGGAAACACCAGCTCCAGGTTGGCGCCGATGCCGTTGAAAATCAGCAAGGGCGTCAAGTGAGGCTTGCCGGGGCGTACTGCCGTGCGGAGGGTCTGGCCATCCAGGTCGACAGTACGGAATATGAACGGTTGCGGCATGCTTCAGGCCCTGTGGGTTAATTATCCCGGTCCCCTGTAGGAGCGAAGCTTGCTCGCGAAGGCGTCAAGTCATTCGACATCCATGTTGGATGAATGACCGCTTTCGCGAGCAAGCTTCGCTCCTACAGAGGGCGGGGTGTCGGTTACCGCTCGTGTACGTAAGTGCCTGGCGCCGCCTCGCCTGCCGGGTAAACCTTGTTGCCCAGGCTCGCCGGGGATTTCTTCAGCTTGCCCGAACGCTCGGCCTGCCAGGCCTGCCAGTGCAGCCACCAGGAGTCAGTGTGCTTGGTGGAATTTTCTTGCCATTCTTCGGCTTTGACCGGCATGTCCGTGCTGGTCATGTAGCGCGATTTCGGGTTGCCCGGCGGGTTAAGAATGCTCTGGATATGCCCGCTGCTGGACAGCACGAATTCCACCTTGCCGCCGAACAACTGCGCCGACTTGTAGCAGGACTTCCACGGAGTGATGTGGTCGTTGGTGCCGGCCAGGGAAAAGATGTCGGCCGTGACCTGCTTCAGATCGATCGGCGTACCGCACACTTCCAGTGCATCGGGACGGATCAGTGGATTGCTTTTGAACATTTCGATCAGGTCGCCGTGGAATGCGGCGGTTAACCGTGTGGTGTCGTTGTTCCAGAACAGGATGTCGAACACCGGCGGCTCGTTGCCCAGCAGGTAGTTGTTGACCCAGTAGTTCCAGATCAAATCGTTGGGGCGCATCCAGGCGAAGACTTTCGCCATGTCGCGGCCCTCCAGCACACCGGCCTGATAGGAATGGCGCTTGGCGGCTTCGAGGGTCTGTTCGTCGACGAACAAGGCCACGTCGCTGTCCAGGGTGGTGTCCAGCACGCTGACCAGCAACGTCAGGGCGTTGACCTTCTTCTCGCCGATCGCGGCGTAGTGGCCCAGCAGCGCGGTGCAGGTGATGCCGCCGGAGCAGGCGCCGAGCATGTTCACGTCTTTGCTGCCGGTGATCGCGGTGACCACGTCGACCGCTTCCTTGAGCGCCTCGATGTAGGTCGACAGACCCCACTCGCGCTGCTCCTTGGTCGGGTTGCGCCAGCTGACGATAAACGTCTGCACGTTGTTGCGCAGACAGAAACGCGCCAGGCTTTTGTCCGGGCTCAAGTCGAATACATAGAACTTGTTGATCTGCGGCGGCACCACCAGCAGCGGACGCTCGTGCACCTGCTCGGTGATCGGGCGGTACTGGATCAGCTCCAGCACGTCGTTGCGGAACACCACCGCGCCTTCGGTCACGCCCAGGCTCTTGCCGACTTCGAACGCACCCATGTTGACCTGGCTCGGCATGCCGCCGTTGTGCACCAGATCCTTGGCCAAGTGCGAGAGGCCGTCGAGCAGGCTTTTACCACCCGTTTCGAAGAAGCGTTTGACCGCCGCCGGGTTGGCCGCACTGTTGGTCGGCGCCATGGCTTCGGTCATGAGGTTGATCACGAAATGCCCGCGGCTGACGTCTTTGGGCGGCAGATTGCTGTCGTCGATCCAGTCGTGGAGTTCCTTGCGCCACGCCAGGTAAGTTTGCAAATAACGTTTGTAGAGCGGGTTCTGGCTCCAGGCCGGATCGGCAAAGCGACGGTCATCGCTTGTGGGTAGAAGCTCCGATTTACCGAACAACACGTTCTTCAGTTCAAGGCCGAAATGGGCAACATGCCTGGCACTGTGAATCGGTTGTTTGATGGCCTGCCTGAGCACCATTCGAGCTGACGCCAATAAATCCTTTCCACGCAGCCCAACGACAGGATTCAGCCCCAAGGTGTTTTCCGAGGCTTGATACTTCAAGTCATCGTTATTCTTGTTACTCATCTACGACGCTCCATTGTCCTGAGACGAGTACCTGGGTCCAGCTGTGTAGTGACACAGCCAAGGCCAGGTACTTCTGCTCGGGTGACCGTTAATTCTGCATCGCTGCTTTTTACGGCAGAGAGCACTGCAGGGAACTTGCCAGCTCCATTGGTTACCCGAGTTTAATTTTTTTCGCAAGCGGGCCAATCATTGACCCAGAAGCGGAGCATTCAAACAGATGGAATTAGAAAATGCCCTCTAAAGAGCAAGAGGCTTGACCTAGAGCATCAGCTTGACGATGGATTCATTCGGATCGCGGGTTTTTCCGGCGGCTTTCAGTTCGCCAAGATAATCGTTCCAAAGGTCCTCCTGACGCACGCCCAACTGGTACAGATATTCCCAGGTGAACAGGCCGCTGTCGTGGCCGTCGTCGAAGGTCAATTTCAGTGCGTACTGACCGGCCGGTTCTACCTTGATCAGGCCTACGCCGATCTTGCCAAATTGCAGGATAGGTTTGCCGTGGCCCTGGACTTCCGCGGAAGGAGAATGCACGCGCAAGAACTCGGCGGACAGGTGATGTTCCTCGCCGGACGCGTATTTCAGCGACAGGGTTTTCGAGGCTTTGTGCAGTTTGATGTCGGTGGGGAGTTGGGTCATGGCCTGAGTTCCGTTATGGATGGAACCCTGTAGGAGCGAAGCTTGCTCGCGAAAGCGTCAGTTCAGTCGACATGTATGTTGAATGAATGACCGATTTCGCGAGCAAGCTTCGCTCCTACAAGTTTGGCTTACAGAATATAACGGGACAGGTCTTCGTTCTGTGCCAATTCACCGAGGTGGCTGTTGACGTACTCGGCGTCGATCAGGATCACCTTGTCGTCGTGGGCGCTGGCCAGGTCGCCGGCGCTGAACGACACTTCTTCAAGCAGGCGCTCGAGCAAAGTGTGCAGGCGACGGGCACCGATGTTCTCGGTCTTCTCGTTGACCTGCCAGGCGATCTCGGCGATGCGCTTGATGCCGTCCGGCTGGAACTCGATGACCAGGCCTTCGGTTTTCAGCAAGGCGCAGTACTGCTCGGTGAGCGACGCGTGCGGCTCGCTGAGGATGCGTTCGAAGTCTTCCGGCGTCAGCGCCTTCAGCTCGACACGAATTGGCAGACGACCTTGCAGCTCCGGCACCAGGTCGCTTGGCTTGCTCAAGTGGAACGCACCGGAGGCGATGAACAGGATGTGGTCGGTCTTGACCATGCCCAGCTTGGTGTTGACGGTGCAGCCTTCGATCAGCGGCAGCAGGTCGCGCTGTACGCCTTCACGGGACACGTCGACGCCACCGGTGTTGCCGCGCTTGGCGACCTTGTCGATTTCGTCGATGAACACGATACCGTGCTGCTCGACGGCTTCCAGCGCCTTGGCCTTCAACTCTTCTTCGTTGACCAGGCGACCGGCTTCTTCGTCACGCACCAGTTTCAGCGCTTCCTTGACCTTGATCTTGCGGTTCTTCTTTTTGCCCTTGCCCATGTTGGCGAACAGGCTCTGCAACTGGTTGGTCATTTCTTCCATGCCCGGTGGCGCGGAGATATCGACACCGGCCATTTCGGCGACTTCGATTTCGATCTCCTTGTCATCCAGCTGACCTTCACGCAGGCGCTTGCGGAACAGCTGACGGGTGTTGGAGTCGGCCGATGGCGCGTCGTCATTGTTGAAGCCCATGCGTGCCGGTGGCAGCAGCGCGTCAAGGATGCGTTCTTCGGCGGCGTCTTCGGCGCGGTGACGAACCTTGGTCATTTCCTGTTCGCGCAGCAGCTTGATCGCCGCGTCAGCCAGGTCACGAATGATCGATTCAACGTCGCGGCCGACATAACCGACTTCGGTGAACTTGGTCGCTTCGACTTTGATGAACGGCGCGTTGGCGAGTTTGGCCAGGCGACGGGCGATCTCGGTTTTACCGACACCGGTCGGGCCGATCATCAGGATGTTCTTGGGAGTTACTTCAACGCGCAGCTCTTCGGGCAGTTGCATCCGGCGCCAGCGGTTACGCAGCGCGATGGCGACGGCGCGCTTGGCATCGTCCTGGCCGATGATGTGGCGATTGAGTTCGTGGACGATTTCACGGGGAGTCATGGACATAATAATTGGCGGTCCTCAAGCAAAAGTAAGCCGTGGCGTGGTGGCCAAAACAGGCTTACTCAGCGAGGTCCTGCTCCTCAATGGTGAAGGTGTGGTTGGTGAATACGCAGATGTCGCCGGCGATACCGAGCGCGGTTTCGACGATTTCGCGAGCCGACAGATCGGTTTTCTTCAGCAGCGCGCTGGCGGCGGCCTGGGCGTAACCGCCACCGGAACCCATGGCGATCAAGCCTTCTTCAGGTTCGACCACGTCGCCGTTGCCGGTGATGATCAGGGAGGCGTCTTTGTTGGCGACCGCGAGCATGGCTTCGAGACGGCTGAGGGAGCGGTCGGTGCGCCATTCTTTGGCGAGTTCGACGGCAGCGCGAACCAGGTGGCCTTGATGTTTCTCAAGCTGGCCTTCGAAACGCTCGAAGAGGGTGAAGGCGTCAGCGGTGGCCCCGGCAAAACCGGCGATCACCTGGCCGTGGTACAGGCGACGAACTTTCTTCGCGTTGCCTTTCATCACGGTATTGCCGAGAGAAACCTGGCCGTCGCCGCCCATGACGACTTTGCCGTGGCGGCGAACTGAAACGATGGTGGTCAAGGGAGAGTCTCCACGCAGCGGGGCGAAAATGCCTTATGCAAACTCATATGGGGGTGGTGATGCGTTTTTCAACTGTAGGACTTGGCGGGGGACGAGCGGTGTAATAGCGGGGGAAGGTGTGTTGTCTGTTCTGGCGCCTTCGCGGGCAAGCCTCGCTCCTACAGGTAATGCACCGTTCACACATACGGCGAACGGTGCATTTTACGGCGTTCACAATAATGCGAGCGATGCGTTATCTGTAGGAGCGAGGCTTGCCCGCGAAGAACGATAACGCGGTGCCGCTGAGGAAATCAGCGGTTCTGGCGTTGTTGTAACAGCAGGTTGCTGAAGCCGGCGCCGGACAGTTGTTTCTGCGCCGTGGTCAGCTGTTCGCGGTTGCTGAACGGTCCGACCAAAACCCGATACCAGGTCTCGTCCTTAACGGTTCCGGATTCAACCGCCACCGCCTGGCCCAGCAGGATGATCTGGGCCCGAACCTTGTCCGCGTCAGTCTCCTTGCGGAAAGAACCGGCCTGCAGGAAGAACTTGGTCACCGGGGCCGCTTTGGACACCGGTGGCGCTGGCGGCGGAGTGATCCCGGCCAGTGCGGCCTGAGCCCGCGCGGTATCGATCTTCGCCGCTTGCTCTGGCGTGACCGGCGTCGTCGGAATGGCTGGCACTTGCGGCGTCGGCAGGGTTTTCTCCGGCACGGCATCCGGCGGTACGATGACTTCCGATTCCGGCAGCAGGGTGTAGAAGTCGTACTTCGGCTTCACCGGTTGCGTCGGGCTCGGCGGGGTCTTGTTAGCCTCGGCGATTTTGGCCTTCTGTTGCTCGATCCTCTCGCGCTTGACACTCTCGCTGCCCTTGCCTGGCTCCAGCTTCATCAGGAACACAATGAATGCGCCGACCGTCAGGCCGATGGCCATCCACAGCCAACCCGGGATCGGTTGCTTTGCAGGAGCTTGGTAACGGCTGGCGCCACGCTTGGGTGCAGGTTTTTTCTTGGCAGCCAACTTACATACGCTCCAGAGTTTCCAGACCCAAGAGTTCCAGGCCTTGCTTGAGAGTGCGGCCGGTCAGCGCGGCGAGGCGCAGACGGCTCTGCATTTGCGCCGGAGTGTCGGCACTGAGGATCGGGCAGTTCTCGTAGAAACTGGAGAACAGGCCGGCGACATCGTACAGGTACGTGCAGAGGATGTGCGGCGTGCCCTTGTCGCAAACGCTGTTCAGCACTTCGCCGAACTGCGCGAGCTTCGCCGCCAGCTCGTGTTCGTGCGCCGCTTCGAGGACGATCTGGCCTTCGACTTCGCTGAAGTCCTTGCCGAGTTTGCGGAACACGCCGGCCACGCGGGTGTAGGCGTACAGCAGGTACGGTGCGGTGTTGCCTTCGAAGTTCAGCATCAGGTCGAAGTTGAAGCTGTAGTCGCTGGTGCGATGCTTGGACAGGTCGGCGTATTTCACCGCGCCAATGCCCACGACCCTGGCGATGTTGCGCAATTCGTCTTCGGCCAACTCCGGGTTCTTGTCCTTCACCAGGGTGTAGGCGCGTTCCTGGGCTTCGGTCAGCAAGTCGATCAGCTTCACGGTGCCGCCATCACGGGTTTTGAATGGGCGGCCATCTTTACCGTTCATGGTGCCGAAGCCCATGTGTTCCATTTCCATCGGGTGCGTCACGAAACCGGCCAGGCGCGCGACCTGGAACACTTGTTGGAAGTGCAGGGCCTGACGCTGGTCGACGAAGTACAGCGCGCGATCCGCCTTCAACTGGCCGCTGCGGTAACGCACGGCCGCCAGGTCGGTGGTGGCGTAGAGGTAGCCGCCGTCAGCCTTGACGATGATCACTGGCAGCGGGTCGCCGTCGGCATTCTTGAATTCGTCGAGGAACACGCACTGGGCGCCGTTGCTCTCGACCAGCAGGCCGGCGGTCTTGAGGTCGTTGACCACGTTGATCAGGTCGTCGTTGTAGGCGCTTTCGCCCATCACGTCGGCCATGGTCAGTTTGACGTTCAGCAGTTCGTAGATTTTCTGGCAGTGCGACAGTGAGATGTCTTTGAACTTGGTCCACAGCGCCAGGCAGTCCGGGTCGCCGGCTTGCAGCTTGACCACCAGGCCACGGGCGCGGTCAGCGAACTCTTCGGATTCGTCGAAGCGTTGCTTGGCGGCGCGGTAGAAGTTTTCCAGGTCCGACAGCTCGTCGCTGGTGATCGGGTTTTCCTGCAGATAGGCCATCAGCATGCCGAACTGGGTGCCCCAGTCGCCGACGTGGTTCTGACGGACGACTTCGTCGCCGAGGAACTCCAGAACGCGCGCCACGCCGTCGCCGATGATGGTCGAACGCAAGTGGCCGACGTGCATCTCTTTGGCCAGGTTCGGTGCCGACAGGTCGACGACAGTGCGTTGTACTGGACCGGCCTTGCGCACGCCGATGTGCTCATCGGCCAGGGCGGCGTCCAGGCGAGAGGCCAGGGCATCAGTATTCTGGAAGAAGTTCAGGAAGCCCGGGCCGGCGATTTCGGTCTTGGTGACGTTTTCGTCAGTCGGCAGCGCAGCGATGATTTTCTCCGCCAGATCGCGCGGCTTCATGCCGGCCGGTTTGGCCAGCATCATGGCGATGTTGCTGGCGAAATCGCCGTTCTTCTTGTCACGGGAGTTTTCCACCTGGATCGCCGGCGACAGGCCTTCAGGCAACACACCTTCGTTGACGAGTTGGGTGATGGCTTGTTGGATCAGCTGGCGAATGGTGTCTTTCATGGTGTTCTCTTTCGACCGCAAGCGCGGCGGCGCCTGGATGCGCTAGTGGAAAAACTGGACATTATCCGTTGCGAAGACGGGCTTGCCAACTATAGCGGGCAGGTTATGGATATGTGGTGAAAAATCGGGCCCCTTCGCGGGCAAAGCTCGCTCCTACAGGTTTGTGTCGTTCGCCAATATTGTGAACGACACAAACCTGTAGGAGCGAGCGGGCGGCGATCCGACTTGCCCGCGAAGGCGATCGCCCAATCAATACAAATCGACGGGATCGACGTCCAATGACCAACGCACCGCCCGTCCGCTCGGCATCTGCTCCAGCGCCAGCAACCAGCTGGCCAGCAACCGATGCAGCGGTGCCCGAGCTGTCGCCTGCAGCAATAACTGCGCACGATAACGCCCGGCTCGACGCTCCATCGGCGCCGGCACCGGGCCAAGCAACTCAATCCCGGTCAAGTTCTGCTCAGCCAACAAACGCTCGGCCTCGCTGCACGCCTCATCGAGAAACCCTTCGGCCTGTCCCGGTTTGTGCGCTTCGGCCCGCAGCAACGCCAAATGCGCAAACGGCGGCAGTCCCGCAGAGCGACGCTCACTCAAGGCCTGTTCGGCAAAGGCGAAATAGCCTTGCTCGGTCAATTGCACCAGCAGCGGATGATCGGCCAGGTGCGTCTGGATAATCACCTTGCCCGGCTCTTCGGCTCGCCCGGCACGGCCTGCAACCTGGACGATCAACTGCGCCATGCGTTCGCTGGCGCGAAAGTCGCCGGAGAACAGCCCGCCATCGGCATCGAGGATCGACACCAGCGTCACCCGTGGAAAGTGGTGCCCTTTGGCGAGCATTTGCGTGCCGACCAGAATGCACGGCTGGCCTTTCTGGATGGTTGCGAACAGCTGATTCATCGCGTCTTTGCGCGAGGTGCTGTCGCGGTCGACCCGCAGCACCGGGACGTCCGGAAATAGAATCGCCAAGCGTTCTTCTGCGCGTTCGGTGCCGGCACCCACCGGCCGTAAATCGACCTTGCCGCATTTCGGGCAGTGCCGTGGCACGCGCTCGACGTAGCCGCAATGGTGGCAGCGCAGTTCGCCGGAGCGCTGGTGCACGGTCATCCGCGCATCGCAGCGCTGACACTCGGACATCCAGCCGCAGTCGTGGCACAGCAGCGTCGGCGCAAACCCGCGACGATTGAGAAAAACCAACACTTGCTGACCGGCCGCAAGGGTCTGGCCGATCGCTTGCTGCATCGGCCCGGAAATACCGCTGTCCAGTGGACGGCTTTTGACATCCAGGCGCAGGAATCGCGGTTGCTTGGCGCCGCCAGCACGCTCGTTCAGGCGTAGGAGGCCGTACCGACCGGTGTAGGCGTTGTGCAAGCTTTCCAGCGAAGGCGTGGCGGAGCCGAGGACAATCGGGATGTTTTCCTGCCGCGCGCGCACCAGCGCCAGATCGCGGGCGTGATAACGCAGGCCTTCCTGCTGTTTATAGGAGCCGTCGTGCTCTTCATCGATGATGATCAGGCCGGGGTTTTTCATCGGCGTGAACAACGCCGAACGGGTGCCGATAATGATGTCGGCGTCACCGTCCCGGGCGGCGAGCCAGGCTTCGAGGCGCTCGCGATCATTGACCGCCGAGTGAATCAGGGCGATGCGCGCATTGAAACGCTGCTCGAAGCGCGCCAGGGTTTGCGGGCCGAGGTTGATCTCCGGAATCAACACCAGCGCTTGCTTGCCGGCTTCGAGGGTTTCGCGAATCAGCTGCAAATAGACTTCGGTCTTGCCGCTGCCGGTGACACCGGCCAGCAGGAACGCGTGATAACTGTCGAACCCGGCGCGAATCGCCTCATAGGCGGCGCGCTGCTCGGGGTTGAGCGGCAACTCCGGTTGCGCCAGCCAGTGCTCGTGGCGAGCGCCGGGGGCGTGCTTGCGGATTTCCACCTGCACCAGACCCTTGGCCAGCAACAAATCCAGGCTGTCCTTGCTCAGCATCAGTTTGCTCAGCAATTGATGGGCGACGCCGTGGGGGTGTTGAGCCAGCGTGGCCAGGGCTTCGCGCTGGCGCGGCGCCCGGGCGATGCGCGGGTCATCAAGGCTGGCGCCGGGCGCGGCGGACCAGAAGCGTTCCTGGCGCGCCTCGGCCAGTTCGCCTTGGCGCAACAACACAGGCAGCGCCCAACTCAAGGTGTCGCCGAGGCTGTGCTGGTAATACTGCGAGGTCCACAGGCACAGCTTGAACAGTGCCGGCGGCAACGGCGGCGTGGCGTCGAGCAACGCCAGGGCCGGTTTGAGCTTTTCTACCGGCACTTCGCTGGTGTCGGTGACCTCCACAAGAATCCCGATCATCTCCCGGCGGCCGAACGGCACCCGCAGGCGCATGCCCGGTTGCAACTGGGCGCGCAGGACCCCGGCCGGGGCACGGTAATCGAACAGACGGCGCAGTGGCGAAGGCAGGGCGAGGCGCAAAATGGCTTCGGGCACGCGGGGGATTCTCTTTGGGCGGGGCAGTAAATGAAGGCTGAACGAACAACCTGTGGGAGCAGGCGCGCTCCCACAGGGATGGCGCTTTGGGTCGGGAGCCTAGCAGACGACTGGTGTGAGCGACAGCTTGCGTGATTGGCAATGTCTGTTAGAATCCGCGGCCTAATTACGTGCGGTATTCAACAATAGTGTTGGGTGGCGGCACGCAGCCCGAGGAAGACACCATGAAAGCTGAAATCCATCCAGATTATCCAGTCATTGCTGTTACTTGCAGCTGTGGCAACAAGTTCGAAACTCGTTCGACCTTCGGCAAAGCTCTGCCGATCGACGTTTGCAACGAGTGCCACCCGTTCTACACCGGTAAGCAGAAGACTCTGGACACTGGCGGCCGCGTTCAGCGCTTCGCAGACCGTTTCGGTGCTTTCGGCAAGAAACCTGCTGCTGCAGAGTAAGGTTCGAAGGCCTCATGGGCTTTACCTTGCTATTGAAAAAGGCGTCCCTTGCGGGCGCCTTTTTTGTGTCCGCGATTTGGTTGTCCGGCGCCCAGGCCTTTTGCCCGGTGCCGAGCGGTCTGACACCCGTCGTCGTGCAACGCGTGGTGGATGGCGACACCTTGCGCCTGCGCGATGGCCGCAGCGTGCGCATGATCGGCTTGAATACGCCTGAGCTGGGCAAACAGGGCCGTTCCGACGAGCCGTTTGCCGTGGTCGCGCGCAAACGGCTGGAAGCGCTGGTGACGTCCAGCGACGGGCGCGTGGGTTTGCTGCCCGGCAAAGAAAGCAAAGACCATTACGGTCGCACGTTGGCGCATGTCTACGGTGCCGATGGCGCCAACCTCGAAGCGCAGATGCTCGCCGAGGGCCTCGGTTTTCAAGTGGCGGTCGCGCCGAATGTCGATTTGGTCGGCTGCCAGCAAGCCGCCGAACGTAGCGCCCGTCAGGCCGGACTTGGCGTGTGGCGGCAATCACCTGTACTGAAAGCGGAGCAAATCACCGCTTCCGGTTTTGCCGTGCTCAGCGGTCGTGTGAGCAAGGTTCAGCGCAATCGCGGCGGGGTTTGGATTGAGTTACAGGACTCGGTTGTATTGCGCGTTGCACCCAATTTGCTCGGGCAATTCGATGTGGCATCGCTTGAGCGACTGAAGGGCAAGCAGATTGAGGCGCGTGGCTGGGTACTGGATCGTTCGCGCCGCGGTGGTTTGAAACCCGGGCAGGCTCGCTGGCTTCTGCCACTGACCGCCCCGGCGATGCTGCAAGCGGCGCCTTGGGAAGAATTGTAGACATTTTTTCAGTTGATTGTGAACAGTCTATCCCTTGTGTTCCGTGGCTCTTGGCCCAAAGTCGTAGGGCAGGGCGCTTGACAGGGGTGACTGGTCAGTCTTGTGGGGACTTTGCGACACGCGTATCCTCGGCGATCCGTCTGTCCAACAGTAAAAGCGGAATGCCCACATGTCTGATTTGAAAACTGCCGCTCTCGAATATCACGCCCATCCTCGTCCAGGGAAGCTGAGTGTCGAGCTCACCAAGGCCACCGCTACCGCCCGCGATCTGTCGCTGGCCTACAGCCCCGGCGTAGCCGAACCAGTACGCGAAATCGCCCGCGATCCTGAACTGGCCTACAAATACACCGGCAAAGGCAACCTGGTTGCAGTCATTTCCGATGGCACCGCGATTCTCGGCCTGGGTAACCTCGGCCCATTGGCTTCCAAGCCAGTCATGGAAGGTAAAGGCGTGCTGTTCAAGCGCTTCGCCGGCATCGACGTTTTCGACATCGAAGTCGACTCCGAAAGCCCGCAAGCCTTCATCGACACCGTCAAGCGTATCTCCATCACCTTCGGTGGCATCAACCTGGAAGACATCAAGGCACCTGAGTGCTTTGAGATCGAACGCGCTCTGATCGAACAGTGCGACATTCCAGTGTTCCACGATGACCAGCACGGCACCGCGATCGTTACTGCGGCCGGCATGATCAACGCCCTGGAAATCGCTGGCAAAACCCTGGCTGACGCCAAGATCGTCTGCCTGGGCGCCGGTGCGGCCGCCATCTCCTGCATGAAATTGCTGGTGAGCATGGGTGCCAACATCGAAAACATCTACATGGTTGACCGTACCGGCGTGATCCACTCTGGCCGTGACGACCTGAACCAGTACAAGGCTGTCTTCGCTCACGCGACCGACAAGCGCACCCTGGCTGACGCCCTGACCGGTGCTGACGTATTCGTGGGCCTGTCCGGCCCGAACCTGCTGAGCGCTGAAGGCCTGAAGTCCATGGCGGCCAACCCGATCGTCTTCGCATGCTCCAACCCGGATCCGGAAATCTCCCCGGAACTGGCGCACGCCACCCGTGACGACGTGATCATGGCCACCGGCCGTTCGGACTACCCGAACCAGGTCAACAACGTACTGGGCTTCCCGTTCATCTTCCGCGGTGCACTGGACGTTCGCGCCAAGCGCATCAACGAAGAAATGAAAGTAGCCGCAGCCAACGCCCTGCGTGAACTGGCCAAACTGCCGGTTCCTCAGGAAGTGTGCGACGCCTACGGCGGCATCAAGCTGGAATTCGGTCGTGAGTACATCATTCCGAAGCCAATGGATGCCCGTCTGATCACCCTGATCTCCGATGCCGTGGCCAAGGCTGCCATCGAGACCGGCGTAGCGACCCTGCCGTATCCGAAGAACTACCCGCTGAAAAGCGTGGATGACGTGTTCAACGGCTAAGCCGTTGTAGCGCTTCAAACAAAAAGCCCTGGCTCATTTGAGTTGGGGCTTTTTTATGTCTGAGGGTTTTGCAGTAGTTGTAATGGCCTCTTCGCGGGCAAGCCTCGCTCCTACAAGGGGCGGGTTGTCCGCAAACGCTGGGAACGATTCATATCCGTAGGAGCGAGGCTTGCCCGCGAAGAGGCCCTGACAGGCGCCACAATAAAAAGCCCCGCACTTCTCTCGAAGGCGGGGCTTTTGCGTTGCTTTACGCGATCAGAACAAATCGATCGGCGCCGCTTCATCCGCTGGCAGCGGGCTGCCCGGCGCATTGCCGTTACCCAGCTCATTCGCCGACGGTGGCGTATCTTCAGCCTTGAACAGCTCGAAGTACGCGCCTGGCGTACCCGGGCTGGCCGCGCGACCGCTGACCGGGTCAACCCGCAGGCTGAGGAGGCCTTCCGGCTCTGCCTGGGTGTGAGGCGGCTTGTCTTTAAGGGCAGCAGCCATGTAGTTCATCCAGATCGGCAGCGCGACGGTGCCACCAAACTCGCGTTTGCCCAGGCTTTCAGGCTGATCGAAACCCGTCCAGACGGTGGTCACGTAATCGGCGTTGTAGCCGGAGAACCAGGCGTCCTTGGATTCGTTGGTGGTGCCGGTCTTGCCCGCAATGTCACTGCGGCCCAAGGCGAGTGCGCGGCGGCCGGTGCCGAGTTTGATCACGTCTTCAAGCATGCTGTTGAGGATGAAGGTGGTGCGACCGTCGACAATGCGCTCGGCCACGGCTGGCGTTTGCGGTGCGGTGCCGGGTGCGGCCGGAGCCTCGCCCGGGGTCGCATTAACCGTGAACGCCTGGGCGTCGGTCGGTGCGGCGATGCCATTGGTCGTTACGTCGCCCTGAGGAACGCTAGGTGGGTTGGCGACGAACAGCGTGTCGCCATTGCGGCTTTCGATCTTGTCGATGATGTACGGGCTGATTTTGTAGCCACCGTTGGCGAAGGTGCTCCAGCCAGTGGCGATTTCCATTGGCGTCAGGGTCGCGGTGCCCAAGGCCAGGGACAAGTTGCGCGGCAGGTCCTGCTTGTTGAAGCCGAACTTGCTGATGTAATCGATGGTGCGATCGACGCCCAGCGCCTGCACCAGTCGGATCGATACCAGGTTGCGCGACTTGTACAGCCCTTCACGCAGACGAATCGGGCCGAGGAAGGTGTTGGTGTCGTTCTTCGGACGCCAGACCTTGTCGAGGTATTCATCGACGAACACGATCGGCGCATCGTTCACCAGGCTGGCGGCGGTGTAGCCGTTATCCAGCGCGGCGCTGTACACGAAGGGCTTGAAGCTCGAACCCGGCTGACGCTTGGCCTGCATGGCGCGGTTGTAGTTGCTCTGCTCGAAGGCAAAACCACCGACCAGCGAGCGAATGGCGCCGTTCTGCGGATCAAGGGACACCAGCGCGCCTTGCGCTTGCGGGATCTGGCTGAATTTCAGCGAATTGTCCGGTTGGCGCTGCACGCGAATCAGGTCACCGACCTGAGCCACGTCCGACGGCTGCTTCGGGTTGGCGCCCATGCTGTTGGTGTTCAGGAATGGACGTGCCCATTTCATCGTCTCCCAGGCGATGTGTTCTTCACCGGTGCGGGTGATCACTTGCAGGCCGTTCTTGTCAACTTGAGTGACGATGGCAGGCTCAAGGCCGCTGATGGCTCGCTGTTTGGTCAGCTCGGTGGCCCAGGCCTCGCGAGTCTTGCCCGGCAGGCGCGACTCGGGACCGCGATAGCCGTGCCGCTGATCGTAGGTCATCAAGCCTTCGTGGACCGCGGTGTTGGCCATTTCCTGCAAATTGCTCGGTACCGTCGTGGTCACGCGGAAACCTTCGGTGTACGCATCGCTGCCATAGCGGCCGACCATTTCGGCGCGGGCCATTTCAGCAATGTACGGCGCGTTCACTTCCGGCGTCGGCACGTGGTAGCTGGCATTCAGCGGCTCGTTGATCGCGGTGGTGTAGTCGGCCTCGGTGATCTTGCCGAGCTTGTACATGCGCCCAAGGATCCAGTCGCGACGTTCCTTGCTGCGGGCCGGGTTGGCCAGCGGGTTAAAGCGCGAAGGGGCTTTTGGCAGGCCGGCGATCATCGCCATCTGCGCCAGGCTGACGTCACGAATCGATTTGCCGTAGTAGACCTGCGCGGCGGCTTCGATGCCGTAGGCGCGGTTACCCAGATAGATCTTGTTGACGTACAGCTCGAGGATCTCGTCCTTGGTCAGCTGCCGTTCGATCTGCAGGGCCAGGAGGATTTCGGTGGTTTTGCGCGAGAAGCTGCGTTCGCTGGTCAGGAAGAAGTTCTTCGCCACCTGCATGGTGATGGTGCTGCCGCCGGACTGAATGTGCCCGCTTTTTACCAGCTGGGTCGCTGCGCGCATCAGGCTGCTGGGATCGACGCCGTAGTGATTGGCGAAATTGTCGTCTTCAGCACTTAGTAACGCATTGATGAAATTGGGGGGAATGTCGGCGAAACGGATCGGTGTGCGGCGCATTTCGCCAAATTCTGCGATCAACTTGTTGTCGCTGCTGTACACCCGCAATGGAATCTGCAACTGGATGCTTCGCAGGGCCTCCACAGATGGCAATCCGGGACTAAGGTAAAGAAACGCGCCGCTCAGACCAAGGAGCAGTCCGCAGAAAACGGCGACGATGGACCAACCGAAAAATTTCAGCAGACGAATCAAGGCTTTGGGATATCCAGGGCAAAGAATGAATTGGGCAACAGGGTCCAGATAACAGGGAACGACCCGCGCTTGCAGTAAAAACCGGAAAAAAACGCTGGGCATTATAAGCATTTTTCCGTCGAGGGCGTCATTTGCGCTGCTGTCAAGACGGGTGGTTTGAACGCAACGGGTATTACAGAGTCCGTAAGACACGGATAGTCATAGGGAATTGGTAGTGCTAGGACTCTTCAATAAAAAAGCCAACACGCTTCTGGGGATCGACATCAGCTCCACGTCGGTAAAGCTGCTTGAGCTAAGTCGCCAAGGCGAGCGTTATCGGGTCGAGGCCTATGCGGTCGAACCCTTGCCCGCCAACGCGGTGGTCGAAAAAAATATTGCCGAGCTCGAAGGCGTGGGCCAGGCACTCTCGCGCGTGCTGCTCAAGGCCAAAACCAGCCTCAGGAATGTCGCCGTGGCCGTCGCCGGTTCGGCAGTCATTACCAAAACCATCGAAATGGACGCCGGTCTTTCCGACGACGAGATGGAAAACCAGCTGAAGATCGAGGCCGATCAGTACATCCCCTACCCATTGGATGAAGTCGCCATCGACTTCGAAGTCCAGGGCGCGTCAGCGCGTAACCCCGAGCGGGTCAATGTGCTGCTGGCAGCCTGTCGCAAGGAAAACGTCGAAGTGCGTGAAGCCGCCCTGGCACTGGCCGGCCTGACGGCGCGAGTGGTTGACGTCGAGGCTTACGCGCTGGAGCGATCGTTCAGTTTGCTGGCGGCTCAGTTGGCGGTCTCGCAGGAAGGGTTGACCGTGGCGGTGGTCGACATCGGCGCGACCATGACCACCCTGAGCGTGTTGTACAACGGGCGGATCATCTACACCCGCGAACAATTGTTCGGTGGGCGTCAGCTGACAGAGGAAATCCAGCGTCGTTATGGCCTGACCATCGAGCAGGCGGGGCTGGCGAAGAAGCAGGGCGGATTGCCGGACGACTACGTCAGTGAAGTCTTGCAGCCTTTTCGCGATGCGCTGGTGCAGCAGGTTTCCCGATCGTTGCAGTTCTTCTTCGCCTCCGGCCAGTACAACGCGGTCGATCACATCCTGCTGGCGGGCGGTACTGCGTCGGTCCCGGGGCTTGATCGTCTGATCGAACAGCGGTTGGGCACGCCGACCCAGGTGGCCAACCCGTTCTCCGACATGGCATTGAGCAGCAAGGTCAACGCCGGAGCCCTGGCAGGCGATGCGCCGGCACTGATGATCGCCTGCGGGCTTGCTCTGCGGAGTTTCGACTGATGGCGCGGATCAATCTTCTACCCTGGCGCGAAGAGCTGCGTGAAGAGCGTCGCAAACGCTTTTTGCTGGCGCTGGTCGGTGTGTTGGTGTGCTCGGTGGGCGCGATTATTATCGCGGACCAGGTCATCAACGGCGCCATTGACCGGCAAGTGACCCGCAACAATTACATCGGCAAACAGATTGCCGTGGTCGACGAGCGCATCAAGCAGATCAGCGAACTGAAGTCCCGTCGCCAGCAGCTCGTCGAGCGCATGCGCATCATCCAGGACCTGCAAGGCAACCGTCCGATCAGCGGGCGTATTTTCGACCAGTTGGCGCGTACCCTGCCGGACGGAGTGTATTTCACCGAAGTAAAAATGGCCGGCAAAACCCTGTCCATTGCCGGCGCGGCGGAATCGAACAATCGTGTCTCGGACTTGATGCGCAATCTGGATGCGTCCGACTGGTTCGATGCGCCGAGCCTCACGGAAGTCAAAGCCACCACCGCCGGTCAGCTGGATCAGGCCAACGTCTTTCAGTTGACCGTCCGTCAGACTCAGCCCGCCGTTGTGGAGGCTGCTAAATGAGCCCCTCCGAATGGTTCGAAGGCCTGCGCAAGATCGACATCAACGATCTGGACACCAACAACATGGGGTCCTGGCCGCCGGCCATCAAGGCCCTGGCGGGCGGCTTGCTCATGGTTCTGGTGTTGGCCCTCGGGTACACCTTTTTCATCAGTGATCAGGAAGATCACCTCGAACTCAAGCGTGAAGAGGAGTCGACACTCAAGGAGCAATTCGCAACCAAAGCGCACATGGCGGCAAACCTGGAGCTGTACACCCAGCAGATGAAGGAGATGGAGAACTCTTTCGGCGTGCTCCTGCGCCAGTTGCCCAGCGACACTGAAGTGCCCGGACTGCTGGAAGACATCACCCGCACCGGGCTCGGTAGCGGGCTGGAGTTCGAAGAAATCAAGTTGCTGCCGGAGGTTACCCAACAGTTCTACATCGAACTGCCGATCCAGATCACCGTGACCGGTGCCTATCACGACCTGGCGACCTTCGTCAGTGGCGTGGCCGGGTTGCCGCGGATCGTTACGCTGCATGATTTCGACCTCGCGCCGGCCGACCCTGAAGGTGGTCCGAAACTGCGCATGAGCATCCTGGCCAAGACCTACCGCTACAACGACAAGGGGCTGCAGAAATGAGCCCGATTCGTTACTTGTTGATGGTTTTACTGTTCGCCGGCCTGGCTGGTTGCGGCAACGGTAATGACGTCGGTGACCTCGACGCCTACATGAACGAAGTGCGCCTCAGGCCACCGGGCAAGATTGAACCAACGCCGACCTTCCGGTCTTACCCAACGTTCACCTACAACGCTGCCAACCTGCGCAGCCCGTTTTCCCGGCAGGTCAGGGTCGATCTGGCGGGTCAGAAGCGCGGCTCGCGCAACGTCAAGCCCGATCCCAATCGGGCCAGGCAATACCTCGAAGGTTTCAACATCGAGCAGTTTGAAATGGTCGGCACGATCTCCAATGCGACCGGCTCCTTCGCGCTGTTGCGCGGAGCAGGCGGGGTGCATCGGCTGAAAGTCGGCGATTACCTGGGGCGTAACGAAGGGCGGATCGTCGCCATCAGCGGCTCGCAAGTCGATGTGGTCGAAATCGTTCCCGACGGCGAAGGTGCCTGGCTGGAACGGCCGCGGACCATCCCTTTGAAAGAGCACTCATAGTGGAACTCGAATAATGAACAGGATTTTCTCAACCCTCGGTATCTCGCTATGGATAGCGTTGCTGTCGCCGATGGTACAAGCGGCCAACCTCAAAGCGCTGGATGTCGCCGCGCTGCCGGGTGATCGTGTCGAGTTGAAGTTATCTTTCGATGGCCCGCCACCGCAGCCCCACGGTTACACGACCGAATCGCCCGCACGCATTGCGCTGGATCTGCCAGGCGTGGTCAGTCAGCTAAAAAGTAAAAATCGTGAACTGGGCGGCGGAAATGCCCGTACCGCCACAGTGGTGGAAGCCAAGGACCGTACGCGGCTTATCATCAATCTGACCCAGTTGGCCCCGTACAACGCACGAGTTGAGGGCAACAATCTGATCGTGGTGGTGGGGCAAGGCGCCAACAGCAAGGCGTCCCGGCCGGCAACCAGTGCACCTCGCGCCGCGACTGCAACGCCAGCCCCGACGAAAGCCTACGCACCCGTGGGCAAGGCCATCCGTGGTGTAGATTTCCAGCGCGGTACGCAGGGTGAAGGCAATGTGGTGATTGATCTGTCGGATCCTTCCATCGTCCCGGACATTCAGGAACGCGACGGCAAGATCATCCTCGGTTTTGCCAAAACCCAATTGCCTGAGCCATTGCGCGTACGTCTGGACGTCAAGGATTTCGCCACCCCGGTGCAGTTCGTCAACGCCAGTGCCACAGGCGACCGGGCCACGATCAGCATCGAGCCCAGCGGCGCCTTCGATTATTCGACCTACCAGACCGACAACAAGCTGACGGTCAGCATCCGGCCAATGACCGTCGATGATCTGCAAAAGCGTAATGCCGAGCGTTTTGCCTATACCGGTGAAAAGCTCTCGCTGAATTTCCAGGACATCGATGTGCGCTCGGTGCTGCAACTGATCGCCGATTTCACCAACCTCAATCTGGTGGCCAGCGACACGGTGCAAGGCGGTATCACGTTGCGTTTGCAGAATGTGCCATGGGACCAGGCGCTGGACCTGGTGCTGAAAACCAAAGGCCTGGACAAGCGCAAGATCGGCAACGTCCTGCTGGTGGCGCCGGCCGATGAAATCGCCGCGCGCGAGCGTCAGGAACTGGAATCGCAGAAGCAGATCTCCGAACTCGCGCCCCTGCGTCGAGAGCTGTTGCAGGTCAACTACGCCAAGGCTGCCGACATCGCCAAGCTGTTCACGTCGGTGACCAGTGCCGAATCGAAAATCGACGAACGGGGTTCGATCACGGTTGATGAGCGGACCAACAACATCATTGCCTACCAGACCCAGGACCGACTCGACGAACTTCGTCGCATCGTTGCGCAACTGGATATCCCGGTGCGCCAGGTGATGATCGAGGCACGAATCGTCGAAGCCAACGTCGACTACGACAAAAGCCTCGGCGTGCGCTGGGGAGGTTCGGTGCAGAACAAGGGCAACTGGAACACATCGGGGGTCAGCAATGGTTCGTCGACCACCATTGGAACCCCGGGCAGCACCAGTACCAACTCGCCGTTTGTCGACCTGGGCGCTGCGGGCAATACCTCGGGGATCGGCATCGCCTTCATCACCGATAACGTGCTGCTGGACCTGGAGCTGACCGCGATGGAGAAGACCGGTAACGGCGAAATCGTCTCGCAGCCCAAGGTGGTCACGTCCGACAAGGAAACCGCGAAAATCCTCAAGGGCACCGAGATTCCCTATCAGGAAGCCAGCTCCAGCGGTGCCACTTCGGTGTCGTTCAAAGAGGCGTCGCTGTCCCTTGAAGTCACGCCGCAGATCACCCCGGACAATCGGATCATCATGGAGGTCAAGGTCACCAAGGACGAACCTGACTACCTGAACAAGGTCCAGGATGTACCGCCGATCAAGAAAAACGAGGTCAATGCCAAGGTCCTGGTCAATGATGGCGAGACCATCGTGATAGGCGGGGTTTTCTCAAATACTCAGAGCAAGGTTGTAGATAAGGTGCCATTTCTCGGTGATGTGCCGTATCTTGGCCGCCTTTTCCGGCGTGACGTGGTTTCGGAGAAAAAATCCGAGCTGCTGGTGTTTCTCACTCCGCGTATCATGAATAACCAGGCGATTGCTGTGAGTCATTGATTCTGTGCGAAATTTGATTCTTGTTGGACCGATGGGCGCTGGAAAAAGCACCATCGGCCGGTTGCTGGCCAAAGAGCTGCGCCTGCCGTTCAAAGATTCCGATAAGGAAATTGAATTGCGCACGGGCGCCAATATCCCGTGGATTTTCGATAAGGAAGGCGAGCCGGGCTTTCGTGATCGCGAGCAGGCGATGATTGCCGAGCTGTGCGGCTGCGATGGCGTGGTGCTTGCAACCGGTGGCGGCGCGGTGATGCGCGAAGCCAATCGTCGGGCGCTGCACGCCGGCGGTCGGGTGGTTTATCTGCATGCCTCTGTCGAGCAGCAGGTCGGTCGCACGTCCCGCGATCGAAATCGACCCTTGTTGCGCACCGCCGATCCGGCCAAGACCCTGCGGGATCTGCTGGCGATTCGCGATCCGCTGTATCGGGAAATCGCCGACCTGGTGGTTGAAACCGATGAGCGGCCGCCGCGAATGGTCGTGCTCGATATTCTCGAACGCTTGCAGCAGCTACCTCCCCGTTAAAGCGATGCGCGAAATGCGCTATCCTCGGCGTCCTGTCACGACTGCTCAAGGTTGTGGCGGATGGCTACCGAACGGCGTCACACCAGCAGACGCCGTGGACATTCGTTAATTCAAGGCAGGACGCCTGATTCCATCTTCACTGTGGGGACACATGCAGACACTCAAGGTCGATCTAGGCGAGCGCAGCTACCCGATTCACATTGGCGAAGGTTTGTTGGATCAGCCTGAGCTGCTGGCCCCGCACATTCGCGGACGGCAAGTGGCGATCATCTCCAACGAGACCGTTGCGCCGCTCTATCTCGAACGTCTGACCCGCAGCCTCGCGCAGTTTTCGGTGATTTCCGTGGTGCTGCCCGACGGCGAAGCCTTCAAGACCTGGGAAACCCTGCAACTGATTTTCGACGGTCTGCTGACTGCACGCCACGACCGCCGCACCACCGTTATCGCCCTCGGCGGCGGCGTGATTGGTGACATGGCCGGTTTTGCGGCTGCCTGCTATCAGCGCGGTGTCGATTTCATTCAGGTCCCGACCACGTTGTTGTCGCAAGTCGACTCCTCGGTGGGCGGCAAGACCGGGATCAATCACCCGTTGGGCAAGAACATGGTCGGCGCCTTCTATCAGCCGAATGTGGTGCTGATCGATACCGCGACCCTCAATACCCTGCCGGCCCGCGAGCTCTCTGCGGGGCTGGCGGAAGTCATCAAGTACGGGCTGATCTGCGACGAGCCGTTCCTGACCTGGCTCGAAGAAAACGTTGATCGCCTGCGCGCCCTGGATCAGGTCGCCCTGACCTACGCCATCGAGCGTTCCTGCTCGGCCAAGGCGGCGGTAGTCGGTGCCGACGAGAAGGAGACCGGTGTTCGTGCCACGTTGAACCTGGGTCACACCTTCGGTCACGCTATCGAAACTCATATGGGCTATGGTGTCTGGCTTCATGGTGAAGCCGTCGCTGCTGGTACCGTAATGGCTTTGGAAATGTCCGCGCGACTGGGCTGGATCAGCGAGCAAGAGCGCGATCGCGGCATTCGTCTGTTTCAGCGTGCCGGCTTACCGGTCATCCCGCCTGAAGAGATGAGCGAAGCCGATTTTCTCGAACACATGGCAATTGACAAGAAAGTGATCGACGGTCGTTTGCGCCTGGTGCTGCTGCGCCACATGGGCGAAGCGGTGGTGACCGACGATTATCCGAAAGAAGTTTTACAGGCCACGCTGGGAGCGGATTACCGCGCCCTGGCTCAGCTTAAAGGTTAATAAGATCCCGATGACTAGTTTGCATGCCGACGAGGCTTTCCTCGGCCATTACCAGTTGAGTCATGACCCTTTTGCTCCACGGGTGCCTGGCTTCAAATTCTTCCCGGCCCAGCGCAAACCGGTGCTGGGGCAACTGCATCACCTGGCCCGCTACAGCCAGTTGCTGTTGGTGGTCACCGGTCCGCAAGGCAGTGGCAAGACGCTGTTGCGCCAGGCCCTGGTGGCCAGCACGAACAAGCAGTCGGTGCAGAGCGTGGTGGTTTCCGCCCGTGGCGCTGGCGATGCTGCCGGCGTACTGCGTCAGGTGGCTCAGGCGCTGAACGTCGCCCAGGCGGAGGTCAACGCGATTCTGTCGCAGGTCGTGCAACTGGCGCTGACCGGGCAGGAAGTCTATTTGCTGGTGGACGACGCCGAACAGCTCGACGAATCCGCGCTGGAGGCTTTGCTGGCCCTGGCCGCCGGCGCTCCGGAAGGTCGTCCGCATGTGTTTCTGTTCGGTGAATCCTCGCTGATTGCGCAACTGGACGCGCTGAGCCTCGAGGAAGAGCGTTTCCACGTCATCGAATTGCAGCCCTACACCGAAGAAGAAACCCGCGAATACCTGGACCAGCGGCTTGAAGGCGCAGGCCGGGGTATCGAACTTTTCACCGCAGATCAGATCTCTGATATTCACGAAAGCTCCGACGGCTGGCCTGGCACCATTAACCAGGTTGCCCGCGATGCAATGATCGAAGCCATGATTGCCAGCCGCTCAGCGGTCAAGCGTCCAAGTATGGGGTTCAACATGCCGAAGAAACACGTATTGGCGATTTCCGCCGTCGTCGTGGTCGCGGTAGCCGCCGCCTGGTTGATGCCGGGTCGCAGCAAAGCACCGACCACCGGCGCACCTGCCAACGAACAGGCGCAACTGCCGCTCGGCCAAGGCACGCCACAACCTAACAGTGGCGGCGCTCCTGCCGTCGAATTCGCCGGTAATTCGCAACCGATGCCATTGCCGCTGGTCGGCAACTCGCAACCGGTCATGCGCGGTCCACTGGCCGAAGCGGCCGGTGGCATCACCGAAGGCGACGACGGTGTACCGGTCGAAGGTTCCAGCGCTACACCGCCAACCGTGACCACCACCGCGCCGCCTGCGGGCATCCAGCCTGGCCCTGCGCCGACGCCTGCCGCCAAGCCGGTGCCAGAGCCGACTCAGGTCGCTACAGCCAAGCCAGTCCCGACTGCACCAGCCGTGAAGCCGGCTCCAGCGCCCGCCAAGCCAGCCGTCGTGGCCAGCGTCAAGCCTGCCGAGAAACCAGCTCCTGCCGCCGCTGCGAAAGGCGCCGGTGGCACCTGGTATGCCGGGCAGCCGACGAGCAACTACGTGGTGCAGATCCTCGGCACCAGCTCCGAAGCGACCGCGCAAACCTTCGTGAAAGAGCAGGGCGGCGAGTACCGTTATTTCAAGAAAGTACTCAACGGCAAGCCGCTTTACGTCATCACCTACGGCAACTTCGCCAACCGCGATGCAGCCCTTACCGCCATCAAGGCCTTGCCAGCGAAGGTTCAGGCTGGTAAACCTTGGCCTCGCACTGTCGCCAGCGTCCAACAGGAACTGGCAACAACTCGCTGAAGATTCGGCGGCCTTACCCAGGCCGCCTCTCCAAGCACCTCAAAATTTCTGCAAGTGCATGCCGTCTCTACAGACCGCGTGCCTTGTGGTGTCTGCGTCACAGTAGTCTTTGAGTCGTTGCAGTCAGAATTAAAAAAGTTTTGACTAGCACAGCAGATCGCTTTAAACCTTTCACAAATGCGACATAGATTTGCGACAGTTCGTCGTCAAATTTGTGAGCCTCTGTGTCGCTGTGTACAATGACCACCCTTTTGCCCCCGCTAAGCCGGCGTACGTTCGGCGCGGATCGCAAGTGGTTGAATTGAAAAGAAATTTGCCTCGAAAAGAGGCAGCCTGGTGAGAAAGTGTCTATGAAAGCAGGTCTGTACCAACCAGATGAATTCAAGGATAACTGCGGTTTCGGCCTGATAGCCCATATGCAGGGCGAGCCCAGTCATACCCTTTTGCAAACGGCCATCGAGGCCCTGACCTGCATGACCCACCGCGGTGGGATCAACGCCGACGGCAAGACCGGTGACGGTTGCGGTCTGCTGATTCAAAAGCCGGATGTGTTCCTGCGAGCCATCGCCCAGGAAACCTTCGGCGTTGAACTGCCCAAGCAATACGCTGTGGGCATGGTCTTCTTCAACCAGGACCCGGTCAAAGCCGAAGCCGCTCGCGAGAACATGAACCGCGAGATCCTGGCCGCCGGCCTGCAACTCGTCGGCTGGCGCAAAGTCCCGATCGACACCAGCGTCCTCGGCCGTCTGGCCCTGGAGCGCCTGCCGCAGATCGAACAGGTGTACATCGGCGGTGAAGGCCTGAGCGATCAGGACATGGCGATCAAGCTGTTCACCTCTCGTCGTCGTTCGTCCGTGGCCAACGCCGCCGACACCGATCACTACATCTGCAGCTTTTCGCACAAGACCATTATTTATAAAGGCCTGATGATGCCGGCGGATTTGTCCGCCTTCTATCCAGACCTCAGCGACCAGCGCCTGCAAACCTCGATTTGCGTGTTCCACCAGCGTTTCTCCACCAACACCTTGCCGAAATGGCCGCTGGCTCAACCGTTCCGCTTCCTGGCGCACAACGGCGAAATCAACACCATCACCGGCAACCGCAACTGGGCCGTGGCGCGTCGCACCAAGTTCACCAACGACTTGATGGACCTGGAAGAACTCGGCCCGCTGGTCAACCGCGTTGGTTCCGACTCCTCCAGCATGGACAACATGCTTGAGCTGATGGTTACCGGTGGCATCGACCTGTTCCGTGGCGTACGGATGATCATTCCGCCTGCGTGGCAGAACGTCGAAACCATGGACCCGGATCTGCGTGCATTCTACGAATACAACTCGATGCACATGGAACCCTGGGACGGCCCGGCCGGCGTGGTAATGACCGACGGTCGTTACGCGGTGTGCCTGCTCGACCGTAACGGTCTGCGTCCGGCGCGTTGGGTCACCACCAAAAACGGGTTCATCACCCTGGCGTCTGAAATCGGTGTCTGGAACTACCAGCCTGAAGACGTGATCGCCAAGGGCCGCGTCGGGCCGGGCCAGATCTTTGCCGTGGACACCGAAACCGGTCAGATCCTCGACACCGACGCCATCGACAACCGCTTGAAGTCGCGTCATCCGTACAAGCAATGGCTGCGCAAGAATGCCCTGCGCATTCAGGCGACCATGGAAGACAACGACCACGGTTCGGCGTTCTACGACGTCGACCAGCTCAAGCAATACATGAAGATGTACCAGGTCACTTTCGAAGAACGTGACCAAGTGCTGCGTCCGCTCGGCGAGCAAGGCTACGAAGCCGTCGGCTCGATGGGCGACGATACGCCGATGGCCGTGCTGTCCCAGCGTGTGCGCACGCCGTACGACTATTTCCGCCAGCAGTTCGCGCAGGTCACCAACCCGCCCATCGACCCGCTGCGTGAAGCCATCGTCATGTCGCTGGAGATCTGCCTCGGTGCCGAGCGCAACATCTTCCAGGAGTCGCCGGAACACGCCTCGCGCGTGATCCTCAGCTCGCCGGTCATTTCCCCGGCCAAGTGGCGCTCGCTGATGAACCTCGATCGTCCGGGCTTCGAGCGCGCGATCATCGACCTCAACTACGACGAAAGCGTCGGCCTCGAAGCGGCGATCCGCAACGTCGCCGATCAGGCTGAAGAGGCTGTGCGCTCCGGTCGTACCCAAGTCGTGTTGAGTGACCGTCACATTGCCCCGGGCAAGTTGCCGATCCACGCTTCCCTGGCCACCGGCGCGGTGCACCACCGCCTGACCGAAAAAGGCCTGCGTTGCGACTCCAACATCCTGGTAGAAACCGCGACGGCTCGCGACCCGCACCACTTCGCGGTGTTGATCGGTTTCGGCGCCTCGGCGGTCTATCCGTTCCTGGCTTACGAAGTACTGGGCGACCTGATCCGTACCGGTGAAGTACTGGGCGACCTCTACGAGGTGTTCAAGAACTACCGCAAAGGCATCACCAAAGGCCTGCTGAAGATCCTGTCGAAGATGGGCATCTCGACCATTACGTCGTACCGCGGTGCGCAGTTGTTCGAAGCCATCGGCCTGTCTGAAGAAGTCTGCGAACTGAGCTTCCGTGGCGTACCGAGCCGCATCAAAGGTGCGCGTTTCGTCGACATCGAAGCCGAGCAGAAAGCTTTGGCTGCCGAAGCCTGGAGCCCGCGCAAGCCAATCCAGCAGGGCGGTTTGCTGAAGTTCGTCCACGGTGGCGAATATCACGCGTACAACCCGGACGTGGTCAACACCCTGCGAGCCGCTGTGCAGCAAGGCGACTACAGCAAGTTCAAGGAATACACGGCGCTGGTCGACAACCGTCCGGTGTCGATGATCCGCGACCTGTTCAAGGTCAAAACCCTGGACACGCCGCTGGACATCAGCGAGATCGAACCGCTGGAATCGGTGCTCAAACGCTTCGACTCCGCGGGCATCTCCCTTGGTGCACTGTCGCCGGAAGCTCACGAAGCCTTGGCCGAAGCCATGAACCGCCTCGGTGCGCGTTCCAACTCCGGCGAAGGCGGCGAAGACCCTGCGCGCTACGGCACCATCAAGAGCTCGAAAATCAAACAGGTTGCGACTGGCCGTTTCGGTGTGACCCCGGAATACCTGGTCAACGCTGAAGTGCTGCAGATCAAAGTCGCTCAGGGCGCCAAGCCCGGCGAAGGTGGTCAGCTGCCAGGCGGCAAGGTCAACGGTCTGATCGCCAAGCTGCGTTACGCAGTGCCGGGCGTGACCCTAATTTCGCCGCCGCCGCACCACGACATCTACTCGATCGAAGACTTGTCGCAGCTGATTTTCGACCTGAAACAAGTCAACCCGAAGGCGCTGGTCTCGGTGAAGCTGGTAGCAGAAGCAGGCGTCGGCACCATCGCTGCCGGTGTGGCCAAGGCCTATGCGGACTTGATCACCATCTCCGGCTACGACGGCGGCACCGGTGCATCGCCGCTGACGTCGATCAAATACGCGGGCGCTCCGTGGGAACTCGGCCTGGCCGAAACCCACCAGACCCTGCGCGGCAACGACCTGCGCGGCAAAGTCCGGGTGCAGACCGACGGCGGCCTGAAAACCGGCCTCGACGTGATCAAGGCGGCGATCCTCGGCGCTGAAAGCTTCGGCTTCGGCACCGCGCCAATGATCGCGCTGGGCTGCAAATACCTGCGCATCTGCCACCTGAACAACTGCGCCACCGGCGTCGCAACTCAGAACGAAAAGCTGCGCAAGGATCACTACATCGGGACCGTCGACATGGTGGTGAATTTCTTCACCTACGTCGCTGAAGAAACCCGTGAGTGGCTGGCCAAACTGGGCGTGCGCTCCCTCGAAGAGCTGATCGGTCGTACCGATCTGCTGGACATCCTCGAAGGCCAGACCGCCAAGCAGCAACACCTGGACCTGACCCCGTTGCTCGGCAGCGATCACATCCCGGCAGACAAACCTCAGTTCTGCCAGGTTGAGCGCAACCCGCCGTTCGACAAAGGCCTGCTGGCCGAAAAAATGGTCAATATGGCCACCTCGGCTATCAACGACATGAGCGGCGCTGATTTCGCCCTGGATATCTGCAACTGCGACCGCTCTATCGGCGCGCGCATCTCCGGTGAAATCGCTCGCAAACACGGCAACCAAGGCATGGCGAATGCGCCGATCACCTTCCGCTTCAACGGGACGGCCGGTCAGAGCTTCGGCGTGTGGAACGCTGGTGGCCTGCACATGTACCTGGAAGGCGACGCCAACGACTACGTCGGCAAGGGCATGACCGGCGGCAAGCTGGTCATCGTTCCGCCGAAGGGCAGCGTCTACAAGACTCAGGACAGTGCCATCATCGGCAACACCTGCCTGTACGGCGCCACCGGCGGCAAGCTGTTCGCCGCCGGGACCGCGGGCGAGCGTTTTGCGGTGCGTAACTCCGGTGCTCACACCGTGGTGGAAGGCACTGGCGATCACTGCTGCGAGTACATGACCGGTGGTTTCGTCTGCGTCCTGGGCAAGACCGGTTACAACTTCGGCTCAGGCATGACCGGCGGTTTCGCCTACGTGCTCGACCAGGACAACACTTTCGTTGACCGGGTCAACCACGAACTGGTGGAAATCCAGCGGATCAGCGGCGAAGCGATGGAAGCCTATCGCAGCCACCTGCAGCGCGTGCTGGACGAATACGTCGCGGAAACCGACAGCGAATGGGGTCGTAACCTCGCTGAAAACCTCGATGACTATCTGCGCCGTTTCTGGCTGGTCAAGCCCAAGGCTGCCAACCTGAAATCGTTGCTTTCCAGCACCCGTGCCAACCCGCAGTGATATGCGCCTGAAGAGTTTGATGAGGTTTTAACAATGGCTGAACGTCTGAATAACGACTTCCAGTTCATCGATGTCGGGCGCAAGGATCCGAAGAAGAAACTGTTGCGTCAACGCAAGAAAGAGTTCGTGGAGATCTACGAACCCTTCAAACCCCAGCATTCGGCCGATCAGGCCCACCGCTGCCTGGGTTGCGGTAACCCGTATTGCGAATGGAAGTGCCCGGTGCACAACTTCATTCCGAATTGGCTCAAGCTGGTAGCCGAGGGCAACATCCTTCAGGCCGCCGAGTTGTCGCACCAAACCAACACCCTGCCGGAAGTGTGCGGCCGGGTGTGCCCGCAGGATCGTCTGTGTGAGGGTGCCTGCACCCTCAACGACGGCTTCGGCGCGGTGACCATCGGTTCGGTCGAGAAGTACATCACCGACACCGCATTCGCCATGGGCTGGCGCCCGGACATGTCCAAGGTCAAGCCGACCGGCAAGCGTGTCGCGATCATCGGTGCAGGCCCGGCGGGCCTGGGTTGTGCCGACGTGTTGGTTCGCGGTGGCGTGACCCCGGTGGTGTTCGACAAGAACCCGGAAATTGGCGGTCTGCTGACCTTCGGCATCCCGGAGTTCAAGCTGGAAAAGACCGTGCTGAGCAATCGCCGCGAAGTCTTCACCGGCATGGGCATCGAGTTCCGCCTGAACACCGAAGTGGGTAAGGACGTGACCGTCGAGCAACTGCTCGAAGAATACGATGCCGTGTTCATGGGCATGGGCACCTACACCTACATGAAGGGCGGCTTTGCCGGTGAGGACCTGCCGGGCGTGCATGACGCGCTCGACTTCCTGATCGCCAACGTCAACCGCAACCTGGGCTTTGAAAAGTCGCCGGAAGATTTCGTCGACATGAAAGGCAAGAAGGTTGTGGTGCTGGGCGGCGGCGACACGGCGATGGACTGCAACCGTACGTCGATTCGCCAGGGCGCCAAGTCGGTGACCTGCGCCTATCGTCGTGACGAAGCGAACATGCCGGGCTCGCGCAAAGAGGTGAAAAACGCCAAGGAAGAAGGCGTGAAATTCCTCTACAACCGCCAGCCGATTGCCATTGTTGGTGAAGACAAGGTCGAAGGCGTGAAGGTGGTCGAAACTCGTCTCGGCGAACCGGACGCCCGTGGCCGCCGCAGCCCCGAGCCGATCCCGGGTTCTGAAGAGATCATCCCGGCCGACGCCGTGGTCATCGCGTTCGGTTTCCGCCCGAGCCCGGCGTCGTGGTTCGAACAGCACAGCATCCAGACCGACAGCCAGGGCCGCGTTGTAGCCCCGGAACAAGGCCAGTACAAGCACCAGACCAGCAACCCGAAAATCTTCGCCGGTGGCGATATGGTTCGCGGTTCCGATCTGGTGGTAACGGCGATCTTCGAAGGCCGTAATGCGGCTGAAGGGATCCTGGATTACCTGGGCGTGTAAATCTGCTAGATCGGCGTCGCTCCATTCGCGGGCAAGCCTCGCTCCTACAGGGATCGCGTAAACCCTGTAGGAGCGAGGCTTGCCCGCGAAGAGGCCCGTCGCATCAGCGCAAATCTAGCCGATGAACCCCGCGACAAATTGACCCGATAGACAAAAGGCACGGCTCTTGCCGTGCCTTTTGCGTCGCGCTCTGAGAAAATGCCCGCACTTTTTTTCCGGATGCCGACATGACTGCCCTGAAGAACGACCGTTTCCTTCGCGCCCTGCTCAAGCAACCCGTAGACGTCACGCCTGTCTGGATGATGCGTCAGGCCGGTCGCTACCTGCCGGAATACCGCGCCAGCCGTGCCAAGGCCGGCGACTTCATGAGCCTGTGCATGAACCCGGAGTTCGCTTGCGAAGTCACGATGCAGCCGCTCGACCGCTATCCACAACTGGACGCGGCGATCCTGTTCTCCGACATCCTCACCATCCCGGATGCCATGGGCCAAGGCCTGTACTTCGAAACCGGTGAAGGTCCGCGCTTCAAGAAAGTCGTCAGCACGATGGCCGACATCGAAGCCCTGCCGATTCCTGATCCGCACAAAGACCTCGGCTACGTCATGGACGCGGTCAGCACCATCCGCCGCGAACTGAACGGCCGCGTGCCGCTGATCGGCTTCGCCGGCAGCCCATGGACCCTGGCCACCTACATGGTCGAAGGCGGCTCGTCGAAAGACTACCGCAAGACCAAAACCATGCTCTACGACAACCCGCAAGCCTTGCACCTGCTACTGGACAAGCTCGCGCAGACAGTCACCAGCTACCTCAACGGCCAGATCATGGCCGGGGCGCAAGCGGTACAGATCTTCGATAGTTGGGGCGGCAGCCTTTCGGCGGCGGCGTACCAGGAGTTCTCCCTGGCCTACATGAAAAAAATCGTCAGCGGCCTGATCCGCGAGCACGAAGGCCGCAAAGTGCCGGTCATCCTGTTCACCAAGAATGGCGGCCTGTGGCTGGAAAGCATCGCCGACGCTGGCGCCGATGCCCTCGGCCTGGACTGGACCTGCGACATCGGCAACGCCCGTGATCGCGTCGGCAACAAAGTCGCCCTGCAAGGCAACATGGACCCGACCGTGCTCTACGCCAAGCCAGAAGCCATTCGCACCGAAGTCGGCCGGATCCTCGCCAGCTACGGGAAAGGCAGTGGCCACGTGTTCAACCTTGGTCATGGCATTACGCCGGAAGTAGATCCGGAACATGCGGGCGCTTTCCTGCGTGCGGTGCATGAGCTGTCGGCGCAATATCACGAGTAATTCTCATCTTGATTGCTGCCCGCGCGATAAAGCCGGGTGGCAATCACAAATTAAAGTTCTTCTAGTTGTTTCTATATTGACTGGGTGCTGACTTTTCAGTGGCAATTATTGTTTGCTTTCCTGCTTTTTCTGGCTGCTTTTTATAGTTGCTTACATTGTGCAGTATTTGCTCATTAGTGCTCATCTTGACCGTCTGTTTATAACTAACTTTAATCATGCCCTTAACTTAGAGTTGGTGGGTATGATGAAGATAAATGGTTATTCACGTGTACAGGTAGTGTTGCACTGGCTTTCAGCAGCAGTGATTTTATGGGCGTTGTTGTCTGGCTTCTATGTTTCTGTCGTTGAGGTGGCTCCGCAAACAAAGGATTGGGTAGGCTTCGTCAACGTTTCTGTGACCGCGTTGTTTATTCCAGTATTCGCCTTAAGGTTGTATCTGGTTTTAATGTCATGCGCCGATGACGAGCGCAACAAAACACTGATAGATCACGTGGCGTGTCTGATGCACAAAGCTATTTATATAGTTACCGGAATTGTTCTGATTACCGGGGTTTTAATGATGGATCGCGACATTAATGTGTTCAACTTGTTTTTAGTTCCGCAGCCCTTGGAAAGTTCATTGTGGACCGACAGGTTTTTTGCTATCCATGTCTGGACGTGCGCGCTGTTGTTGATATTAGTGGCATTGCACATTTCAGCCGTCATTAAACACGAACTATGCGGACGCAGAGTCCTGAAGCGTATGACTTTCTGACTCAGGCGGGTTGATTGCCAGGCAGGGTTGGCAGCTTCGCCAGTTTTAACGCCACCCACAGCGCAATCACCAGCAACGCAGCGATGAACAACCCGATCCCGTTCCATCCGCCCAAGTGCCAGAACACCCCGCCCGCCGTACCGGCGATGCTCGACCCGGCGTAGTAGCTGAACAGGTACAGCGAAGACGCTTGCCCCTTGGCCTTGATCGCCCGACGACCGATCCAACTGCTGGCCACCGAATGCGCGCCAAAGAAGCCGAACGTGAAGATCAACATGCCGATAATCACCACCGGCAATGGCGTGAACATGGTGAGGGCAAGGCCGGCAAGCATCAGCACGATTGTCGCCCACAGCACTTTTCGCCGGCCCAGCTTGTCGGCCAAAGAGCCGATTTTTGCCGAACTGTAGATGCCCGACAGGTACACCACGGACATCAGACCGACGAAGACCTGGTCCATGTGGTACGGCTCGGCCAGCAAGCGATAGCCGATGTAGTTGAACAGCGTGACGAACGCGCCCATCAGCACGAAAGCTTCAAGGAACAGCAGTGGCAGACCGGCGTCGCGAAAGTGCATGGTGAAGCCGTCGAGCAGGCTGCGCGGGTGCAGCGAGCGAGCGCGGAAGTTGCGGGACTCGGGGAGTATTTTCCAGAACACCGTTGCCGCGATCAGCGCCACACCGCCAATCACCAGCATCGCGGTGTGCCAGCTGACGAAGTCGATCAATACGCCCGTGATCAAGCGGCCACTCATCCCGCCAATCGCGTTACCACCGATGTACAAACCCATTGCCAGACCGATGTGCTGCGGGTGGATCTCTTCGCTCAGGTACGTCATGGCGACCGCTGCCAGACCGCTCAACGATAATCCTATCAGCGCCCGCATGATCAATACGCCTTCCCAGCTAGGCATCATCGCGCTGGCCATGGTGCACAAGGCCGCCGCGAACAACGCGGTCACCATCACTGGCTTTCGTCCGACGCGATCAGAAATCGGGCCAGTGATCAGCAGACCGATGGCGAGCATCCCGGTGGCCACCGACAGGATCAGGCTGCTCTGCGCCGCGTTGATCGAGTATTCGTGGGACAACAGCGGCATCATCGGTTGCACACAGTAAAGCAGAGCGAAGGTAGCGAAGCCGCCGGAGAACAGCGCCAATACCGTGCGCATGAACATCGGCGTGCCTTTTTCGATGTAGATCTCTTTCAATTCGGCGACAACATCGTCCACCGCTGCGGGCGAAACTTCATGGGCAAGGGGGGCGACAGCAGTTTTCACTTCGGACCTCGGAGGGCGCAGCCGGTCAGGCAATGAAAAAAGCATATAGCTGCCTAATGATTCAATCCAATATATTGTTCGACCTATTTGATAGGTTTAACGACCTAATGGAGTTTTCATGGAATTGCGTCACCTGCGCTACTTCATCGCCGTCGCCGAAGAACTGCACTTCGGCCGTGCCGCTCAGGTACTGGGCATCTCGCAACCGCCGCTGAGCCAGCAGATTCAGGCGCTGGAGCAAGAGGTAGGCGCCCGGCTGTTCGAACGCACCAATCGTCGGGTCGAGCTCAGCGAAGCCGGTCGGCTGTTTCTGGAAGAGGCGCGGCTGGTGCTGGCGCAGGTCGACAAAGCGGCGGATGTAGCCCGGCGTGCGCAGCTGGGTGAGTTAGGCGAGCTGAAGATCGGCTTCACCTCATCGGCGCCCTTCAACTCGACCATTCCCCAGGCGATTTTCTCGTTCCGCCAGCGCTTCCCGGCGGTGCATTTGAATTTGCGGGAGATGAGCAGCACCCAAGTGGCCGAAGCGCTGGTGGATGAGTCGATCGAGGTCGGCATCATGCGACCGCTCGGGTTGCCGGATTCCCTCAGTGTCGTGGAACTGATGCGAGAGCCGCTGGTGGCGGTGCTCAGCTCCAAACATCCGCTGGTGAACGACAGTGAAGAAGGATTGTTCCTGTCGGCATTGGCCCTCGAACCGTTCGTGTTTTTCCCGCGCAGTTATGGCAGTGGTCTGTACGCACAGTTGCTCAGCCTCGCCCGTGATGCCGGCTTCAGCCCGCACTTTGCACAAGAGGCGGGCGAGGCAATGACCATTATCGGGTTGGTGGCGGCGGGCTTGGGTGTGTCGGTGCTGCCGGCGTCTTATCAGCGGATGCGCATTGACGGTGTGGTGTACCGGCCGTTGCTCGATCCGGCAGCGGTGTCGGCGGTGTGGCTGGTGCAGCGCAAGGACCAGAAGTCGCCGATGGCCAAGGCGTTTGTGGAGTTGTTGACGAGGAAGGTTGAGCCGTTGAAGTCGTAACTGTTTTGCGATCATGGAATTTCGGTTGATTAAAATTCTTGGTTGAGCAGGTGTGGCTCAAGAGCTACACTCGCTGCATGACCGAGATCCTTCGAAGCTCAACATTTTCTGCCTGGCTATTGAAGCTGGCCGACAGCCGCGCCAGGATGCGTATTCAGGTGCGAATCGATCGTATGGCCGATGGGCAATTTGGTGATGTCAAAGCCATTGGGGAAGGGTTGAGTGAAATCCGCATCGATTACGGCCCCGGTTATCGGGTCTACTTCAAGCAGCAAGGTCGTCAGTTAGTCATCCTCCTTTGCGGAGGTGACAAAAGCAGCCAAACACGTGACATCAAACAAGCCAGGCTCATTGCAAAATCCTGGCAGGAGCAAAACCCATGACCGAACAATTCACTCGCTGGGACTCTGCCGAGTACCTCAAGACCGAAGAGGACATGGCCAATTATCTTGACGCTAGCATGGAAGAAGCGGGAGATGACCCAGCATTTATCGCCAGAGCACTTGGGACTATTGCGCGTGCTCGGGGCATGACCCAGGTCGCACGGGATGCGGGGCTCTCTCGGGAAAGCCTTTACCGTGCACTTTCGGGTGAAGGCAATCCGGAATTCGGAACCATTCTTAAAGTTATGAAGGCTTTAGGACTGAAGTTACACGCCAGTACCTGAGTCAAACCAAAAGAAAAAAGACGACTGGTGGTGTCTAAGCAATACTCCGCGCGTTCCCGAAAGGGGCTTGTGAGACTCTGAGGATCCTGGGCAACCAGCCATCGCAGAGCCGGACAGGTACAGGGCGATGACAAGCCGACCTGTTTGTGAAGGGCGCCGAAAGGCGTCCTTTGTCGTTCTCGAGGTGCCAGCCTCAGTCAACGCGTACCAGATTCCCACGCAATGCCACCCCGGACACCACCGCCTTCAGCGCCTCCAGCCCAGGTCTCTCCCCGTCGTCACTGCACTGGTAGTTCCCGGTGTCCTGGCTGAGGTCGCGTTTGTTGATGCCGGCGATGTTGATCACCGCATTGGCGCCGGCCTTCTTGGCCTTGCTTTGCAAGGTCGCCAAGGTCGATTGCAGGGCCCAGAAACAGGCGTCTTCGGCGGATTTGTCTTCGGCGTCGGTCTTTCGGCTGCTGCTCACCGCATTCAGCTTGCGCACCTGCGTTGGCAGCGCTTCTCCCGCCAGGTAGAACTTGACGCTGCCATCCAGCAGGCCGATTTTTGTGGCGCGTTTTATGCCTTCCTGGAAATCCTGGTAGGTCGGTTCGTAGGCACCTTGCAACGCGATGACCTGATCCACGTCCGGGTCGGAGGACAGTTGCATGACCACGTCGTCGCGCAGGTAGTTGATCCAGCGGTTGTAGGTGTCGTGGATCCTGCCGTTCTTGTAGTCCAGGCCGCGGCTGTCGCGGTAGTCCATTTCAAACGAGGTGGATGTGTAAGGGATGTCGATTTCGGCGTGGTGTCGGTCGCGCACCGTGATTGCCGCTTTGATCATGCCCGGTCGGGCCGACTGCACGACCCATTGGCGTTCAATCAGCGCAGTAACGATGGCGCGGCTCATGCGGTTGTCGGTCATGTCCTTGTCGCCGGGAAAGTTTTCCTTGGCGGTGTACACCGGGCTGCCGATGCAGCCGCTCAGCACAACGGCCATGGTGAACATTGCGCCGATGCGCTGAAACCGAGTCATTCCCTTCACTCCAAACGTTTTTCAGATCAGTGCCAGCGACGGAAAATCAACGAGGTGTTGACGCCACCCAAAGCGAATGTGTTGTTCATCACGTGTTCGGTGCGCATTTTGCCCGAACGCGTCAGCGCGGGTCGACCTCAATGAGGTCGACCTTCTTTTTTACGCCGAGAGCTGCATCTGTAATCGTCGTCCGACGACATCCAGCAAGTCGCAGCCGTCGCGCAGTGACGTGACTAATACGCGCGCCAACTCACTGTAGACCCCCTCGCTAAAGGCGAGACTCTCCAGCAGTTGAGTTGCCGTGCGGATCCGGTAGGCCGCCGTTTCATGCAACACGTCCAGCGGTGCTTCGGTGTCGATCAGCAGCGATGCGATGGTGCTATCGGTGCCGGTGATAGGCATATATCGATCCATGACAAACCTCCACTCGGTAAAAAACGCGACGACTCAGTGGGCATTATTGACTGGAGCCTCAGACATCCCACCAGGTGGGTCCAGGTTGTCCAGTGCCCGATTTATCAACAGTTCGGCCAGCACCGCCAACTGTTGGATTGCCAGTGCAATGTTGCGATGGGAGCTTTCGAGATTACGGGCTAGGTCCGTGCTCATGACATTGAGCGAGGCCAACGTTTCACAGGCATGGGCGAGCAGCGAAAGCGTGTCGATGCCGGGCTGGAGCGTGAAGAAGTAGCTGACAGGATCGGGTTGGCCGGGTTTGCGCAGTCGAGCACTGACGCGGTGTTCAGTGATATCGGATAGTTTGGGTGAATCAAGATCGTCGGCTGATTGTGGAGAGTCAGGGGTGTTCTTTTTCATAGTGTATCTCCCAGCAAAGTTTAAGAAGTGCAAGTCCATTGTTTTTTCTAGACTTGTTTTAACACTGTACGTCGGTTGCAAGAGCAGGGAAATAACCAATCTATAAATTTTATTGTATTAATCAAGTTATTGAACATTTGCATTGTTAAATGATTAATAGTTCTACGTGTTGGATTTTCTTCACGAAATTCATCAATCCTAAGCATAGGCGGCGCTCATCGGCGTGAACTGCTGAGGTCATGAGTCTAAAGGACTTCCTTGTTTCCGTAGGATATTTCTTTGCGTCAACGAGTTTTCCCTGTGCTGAAATATTATCTAACGCTTATTTTGAATAAATTTAATGTTGTTTTTTATGTGTCGTCTATATATAGGGTGCGGATAGTGGAAAAATTAACCGACGCTTTTCAGTCAGTGCGTTTATGAAGTAATCAGATGGTAACAATATGGTGCATAAAAAAGAAAAAGCAGAAAAACTGAAAAATAATATTAAGTATCTAATAAAGAGTCGTGGGGAGACACAGCTGTCGCTATGTAATTCCAGTGGATTGACTAGAACTACGATATATAACATTCTGGAAGGTAGGGTCGTTAACGTACAGCAGTCTACAATTATTAAGATTTCTAATTTTTTCGGTGTTTCTTATAAAGAAATAGAAAGTGTGGATTTTGAAGAGAAAGAGTTAATAGAAAGCAGTATCTCCTTGCAAGGGAATATGAATCCTGCTGCGGTCCCCATAGTCAATGAAAGCCAGCTGATTCAGAGTCTAGATAAGAGAATAGGAGAGCTGTCCACAATTCACCCTCTAACCTATTATTTTGGCGTTGCCTGTAATTTGATAGGTGTACTTCTGGAGAATGAAATCAGAGGCGCGAATGATTCTGGAGATTTATTAATAGTTAAAAAAGGCGTATCGAGTAGCGGTGGAGAGATGCTGGTGTACGATAAAAACACAAGAGAATTATCTATAGTTAATGATCTCTCAATCGATTCTGATGTGGTTTGTATTATTGGGGAAATAATGGAGGAAAGATTTTAATGGGTGGCGACGTTGGGGTTGAGAATAGGAAATACAAACTATTGGGGTTTGAGAATAGCAGAAGTCTCGCTGTGATTATGGTTATATCCACAGGAAAAATTGTTAAAATAAAATTAAGTCAGCTTTTGAAAAGTGAAATTGTTGACGATTTGAGTAGGGCGGAAATAAAGGATATATGCAGGAAATTCTATTCTCGAGGTACTGTGTTGACTGCTTATGATATGGCTGATCGCCACGAAGCTTCATGGATTATATATGTAGTGCTCAATCTGTTGCTTTTCACACTTTTTATTTTTTCAAATGTAGCTGCTGCAAAGCTAGTTTATTTGGAACAGTTCGATGTTGTTGTTACTCCCGGTGTGTTTATCTATCCATTGACGTTTTTAATAGTTGATTTGCTAAACGAATTCTATGGGTTTAGACTCGCAAGAAAAGCAATATTGTTTGCTTTTTCAAGTAACGCCTTTATTGTTGTTTTGCTAACTTTCACTAGCTTTCTCCCGGGCCTGCCTGGCTGGAGGCTAGATACGCCTTATGGTGAGGTAATCAATTATTTCTCGTCTGTGTTAGTAGCTTCCTCAATTTCTTTTCTTTTTTCTGAATATGTGAATTCGTATTTGTTGTGCAAAATAAAAGAACTAACGAATTCCAGATTTTTATTTTTTCGAGTGTTTTTAAGTTCGTTTTTTGCAGTGATAATAGATAGCTTCATTTTTTGCTTCGTCGCGTTCTACGGGGCAATGGCAAATGCAGAAATTCTAAATATCATTTATATTCAGATCGCCATAAAAATGTGTTTTGCAGTTTTTAACGTTTTACCTGCTTATGGAGCAAGGTCATTATTTAAAAAATATATGACTGGAGCAGAGGTCGTATAAGGCGGAGGTGTAAAATTATTCCAATTGCAGTTTTTCTTTCAGGCTTTCCATTACTGCTAATTTGTTCTCCAGAAACTCATTCATACCTTTTGTCCGAAGATTGCACGCATCACAGTCGCCGCATCCATTGCCTTTTATTCCGTTATAGCAAGTCAGTGTGTGGTGTTTAATTAGTTCAAGTTTTCCATGATGGTCTGCCAAGGCCCACGTCTCAGCCTTATTCAAGCGCATAAGCGGAGTATCAATGCGTACTTTATAATCCATGCCCAGTTCGACGGACCTGTTTAAAGATTTTACAAACGCATCGCCACAGTCAGGATAGCCAGAGCTCTCTGTCTCACAAACTCCTGTGATTACAGTTTCAGCGCGAACCTGATATGCATAAATAGAAGCCAATGTTAAAAATAAAATATTTCTACCCGGTACGAAGGTGTTAGGTACATTTTCTTCGGAACTGTTGACGCTTGGAATAGGGATGTTAGTGCGCGTCAGACTACTAATGGCCAGATCATTCAACATTGAAGTGTCGAGTACCTTATGGGCCGTCACACCGAGCTCTCTCGAAAGCTGCTGCGCCACTTCAATTTCTGCACGGTGACGCTGGCCATAGTCAAACGTAATACAGTGAATTTCATCGTAGAGCGGCAACGCGTGGATCAAGCAGGTTGTGGAGTCCTGTCCACCGCTGAAAACGATAACGGCCTTTTTAGTCATGGTTCGTTCTTCCTTGGGATTCCCCCGATGTGTCACGGGGGCATTGACCCTAGCGCGAAGCTCAAATTATGGCTGTGGGACGTTTCCGAAATTGGGTACCCCGCTTTCCTATGTTCAGTTCTTGCCAACAGGTCATCCTTCTTTGAACCCAGGCAACCCTTGAGCAGCACGCCATTCCTTTACTGTTTTTGTGACGCCTTCGGCAGAATTATCTGCACCTGGCTCTGGATAAAAAATCAGGTCGCTACCATCCGGGTGGCCAGATAGGCTCCTGAATTGTGCCAGTACCTCGCCGAGCTCTTCATCAGATCCCTCTTTGTTGATGGCACGAATTTGTTGAATGAACTTGATGAACTCTTTTTCGGTGTAATCGCTAATGGCTGCCATTTTGCACCTACATTTTTCTGTGTTGATTAATATGGTTTTTGGGGGTGTTCACACGTAGGTTATCTATGTCGTAGACAGCTCCACCATCGGCAATTCGCTCGAGGTGGTGTAGCTCGAAAGTAGTTCTGTTGCCTACCGCTTCTCGCTCTCGAACAGCAGGGGCGTTGCCTGACATTAGACGGTCCTGTGCGTCCTCATTGAACTGGCTTAAAAGCTCAGGATCATTTTTTACCGCTGTCCAAAATGCGGTTCTGAATGTTGTGAAGTTTTTGAATTCACGTCCTCGCAGTTCATCTGCTATTCGTATTGGGATTGGTGCACCTAGCCCGATATTTGCCCCAGCAAGCCAAGTCCCCGACACATCTTCCCCCACACCCGTGACGACACCGGATTCATGCCGGGCACTGAGCGCAATGTAAATCGGCTCAATCCTCGTACCCGGAAACCAGATAATCGCATCCTGATACTCGGGTGGGGGCTCCGGATTCACCAGTATCTTGTTGGCTTGGTCAGTGGGCGGATACACCCACACGGTCGGCAATGACGGGGCGCCTTCCAGTGCGGGAATGCCCAAGACCTCATCAGGGTTTGCCGCTGGCGTCCAGGTCAGGCCAATCCCGTTGCCGATGTCGGCAACAAACTTTTCGCCTTTCTTGTCGGCTCCAATGACCCGGACAAATTCCCATTCTTTCTTCCCGCCCGTGTAGAAACCGTAAGCGTTGACTGAACCATCAGGCAGTGTTTTCGCGTTGAGGCGGACGCGGGTTCGCCCCATGTCCAGTTCGGCGTATTGCTCGTTTTTGTAAAAGGCGCTGTCGGGGGAAAGGCTGGTATTCGGTATCAGTAGCGCAACGGTTCCGACGGCTGCGCTCGCCGCCACGACGGCTGAGCCTTCCAGCAAACACAGCGCAAGAGAACCGCCGAGGCGTTGGGCAATGGCGCTGCCCGTTGCCGAACCGGCCAACCATTTGAGCGGTAGACCTTCTGCTGTAATCGCCGCGTCTGTGCCCAGCACGGCCCATGATCCGTAGTTGGCGAGTCTTTCGAGCGGGACAAAACCGGCAGGATTGTTGTAGTTGATGACGCCGTCGGGGAGGTCGCAGCTTTTGGCGAACACGCAACCTTTAGTCGCGGCGTCTTTGCGCTTTTCGGATTGCCCGAGCAGGCGGTCTTCATACGCCTGTTGTCGGGCGAGCATGGCTTCGTAGGATTTTTGTCTGGCGTCACGTTCGGCCAGTTCGGTTGGGGTCATGTCTCGCAGGTAGCGAATTCCGATTCCACTACCGCCGCCACCAGTTCCAACTTCCCAGACTTGGGGGATGTCCTTGTCGCGCGCCATTGATGCTTTTCTGTATGAGGCTGAGGAGCCTCGAACCTACTTGGGAGGCACAGGTGCTGGCGTTAGGACGTTTCCGAAATGAGGCGCTGAAATTTCCTATTTCATATTGTTGCCGGAGGGCGCTCAGGGCTTTGCTGGGGGGGGGAGAGTCCCGGGCTGCATTCCCACGCAAAGCGAGCGCAAAGCGTGGGGATGATCAAAGTGCGGGAACAAAAAAGGGCGCCTCGTAAGGCGCCCTTTGTCGATTCTGGCGTTACTGAACCTTCGCCAAATCCCCTTTCAGCGCGACACCCGCCATGATCGCCCCTGCGTGGCATTCATAGGTCGTGGCGTCTTTGCGCTCATTGCTCTTGTAGAAGCTGACAATGTTGGTCACCGCATTCGCGCCGACGCTTTTCGCCGCCTGGTGCAGGCTGATAATTGCCGATTGCGCGACCCATTCACAGGCCACGGCGTCGGTCTTGTTGAAGGCGTTGGTTTTCTTGTTGGTCACGGCGCCGGGGCTGACGACGGTGACGTTACCGGCAGGCGCGTTGCCGGCGAGGTAGAACTTCACGCTGCCGTCGATTTTGCCGGTGCGGGTGGCTTCGGCCACGGCTTTGTCGAACGGCAGGTACACCGGTGTGTCGCGGGCCTGGCTGACGGCCGGCAGGGCGCAGATCAGCAGGGTGGCGGCAGCGGCGAGTTTCTTGAAGTGCATGAAGGTCTCCTTGACCCTGATTAATTCGGTTACGACCAGCGACGGAAAATCAACGAGGTGTTGACGCCACCAAACGCAAAATTGTTGTTCATCACGTACTCGTTGCTCATCTGGCGGAACTCGCCGCGCAGGTAGTCGAGCTTGCCGCAATGCGGATCGACCTCGTCAAGGTTGAACGTGTGCACGTACAGGTCACGATTCATCATTTCGATGCTGAACCAGGACTCCAGCGCACCGCAGGCACCCAGGGTGTGACCGAGGAAGCTCTTCTGCGAGCTGATGGGCATGTGCTCGCCGAACAACGCGCTGGTCGCCAGTGTTTCGGCAATGTCGCCCTGTTCTGTAGCCGTGCCGTGACCATTTACGTAGCCGATGTCTGACGGCTGCAGCCCGGCGTCTTCCAGCGCCAGTTCCATGGCTCGGCGCATGGTGGCCTGCTCTGGGCGGGTGGTGTGCTGGCCGTCGGCGTTGCTGCCGAAACCGACGAGTTCGGCATGGATGTGCGCGCCGCGTGCTAACGCATGTTCGAGCTCTTCGAGCACCAGCATGCCGCCGCCCTCACCAATCACCAGACCATCGCGTCCTTTGTCGTAAGGGCGCGGACTGGTTTGCGGGGCATCGTTTTTCAGGCTGGTGGCGTAGAGCGCGTCGAACACCATGGCTTCGGTCGGGCACAGCTCCTCGGCACCGCCAGCGAGCATCAACGGCAAGCGGCCGAACTTGATGGATTCGTAGGCGTAGCCGATGCCCTGGCTGCCGCTGGTGCAGGCGCTGGACGTCGGGATCAGCCGGCCGGTGAGGCCGAAGAAGATGCTGATATTCGCCGCGGTCGTGTGCGGCATCATCCGCACGTAGGAGTTGGCATTCAGCCCCTCGGCCACCGAGTTGAGCAGCATGTTGCCGAACGCCTTGATCTCGTCGGTGCTGCCGGTGGACGAGCCGCAGGCGACGCCCATGCGCCCGTCCTTGATCGATGGGTCACCCAACAGTCCGGCGTCGGCCAGTGCCTGTTCCGACGCGCCGACGGCCAGGCGCGAGACCCGGCCCATGCTGCGCAGTTGCTTGCGGGTCCAGTGGCTCGGGACCTTGAAGTCGTCGATAGGCCCGGCCAGGCGCGTGTTGAGTTCGGTGAACCGATCCCACTCGTCCATCCGGCGGATGCCGCTGCGGTTGGCCGCGAAGTGGCCGGCGATGGTGTCCCAGTCGCTGCCCAGTGAGGTGATGCCGGCCATGCCGGTGACGACGACGCGCTTCATCAGCACAGGCCTCCGTTGACGGCCAGAACCTGCCGGGTGATGTACGACGCTTCCGCCGACATCAGGAAATTCACCGCGCTGGCCACCTCTTGCGGGGTGCCCATGCGCTGTGCGGGGATCATTTTCATCAGTTCTTCCACTGGCACGTTTTCGTCGAGCATTGCTGTGTCGATCAGGCCGGGTGCGACACAGTTGACGGTGATTTTGCGCTTGCCCAGTTCGATCGCCAACGCTTTCGCCGCGCCGATCAAACCGGCCTTGGAGGCGCTGTAGTTGACCTGGCCACGATTACCGATCAACCCGGAAACCGAAGTGATGCAGACAATCCGCCCGGCTGCACGGCGCCGAATCATCGGCATCATCACCGGGTGCAGCACGTTGTAGAAACCGTCGAGGTTGGTGCGCATCACCACATCCCAATCATCCTCGCTCAGCGCCGGAAAAGCACCGTCGCGCGTCAGGCCGGCGTTCAGCACCACGCCGTAATAGGCGCCGTGCGTTTCAACGTCGGCTTCGAGGATGGCTTTGCAGCTGGCGCGGTCGGAGACGTCGAATTGCAAAATTCGAGCATTGCGCCCCAACGCCTGAATTTCGCCTTGAACGGCGATGGCGTCGGCCAGACCGCTGCGGCAATGCAGCACGATGTCATGCCCGGCCTGGGCCAGACGCAACGCGATGGCGCGGCCGATGCCACGGCTGGAACCGGTGACCAATACGGATTCAGTCATGGCTGGCTCCTTGAGATTCATGAAGATATTGCGCGGCCTGAGGCGGACGGAACACGTTCAGGCGGGCGGTGGCGTGAATGCCGGGGGCGTTGATGTGGCATTCGAACACGCCCATGCCGTTGTCGTCTTCCAGCGAGCGCAGTCCGTGGATGGTCAGCTCGGTGCCTGCGGGGAAGTGTTCTACGTTGCATTCGAATTTACGGGTGCCGAGCAGAAAGCCCAGCGCCACCGCATCGCCCCGCTGGCGCGCATGGCAACCGGCGTAGGCGGCGACACTCTGGGCCATCAGCTCGATACCGACCCACGCCGGCAGGCTGCCGTCGGGACGGTTGAACAGGCCCCCGGGCTTGACGGTAAGGCGGGTGTGAATCTGCTCGTCATCGAACGCCAGGATCTGATCGATGAGGATCATGTCGCCAGCGTGCGGCAGCAGTTCGGCGAGCGGCCAGTCAATCATGGGGCGTCTCCGATAATCAGGCTGACGTTGTTGCCACCGAAGGCAAAGGAATTGCTCATCAGATAGCGAGGTGCAATGGACGTCAGGCGGTCGGCCGGGGTCACCCATTGCAACGCCGGCAACTCGGGGTCGGGCTGGCCGTCCCAGACGTGGGGCGGCAAGTGGTTTTCCCGGTTGTTCGCGCTCAGGCTCAACCAGCAGAACGCCGCTTCCAGGGCGCCGGCCGCGCCGAGCGTATGACCGGTCATTGGCTTGGTGGAAGAGCAAGGCACGCCGTGCGGGAACAGGGCCGAGACCGCCAGGCTTTCCATCGCGTCGTTGTGTTGGGTCGCGGTGCCGTGCAGGTTCAGGTAGCCGATTTGTCCGGGCTGCAAATCCGCACGTTTCAGGGCTTTGCTCATCGCTTGCAGGGCGCCACGGCCGGTCGGTTCCGGCGCCGAGATATGGTGCGCATCGGAACTGGCGCCGCTGCCGAGCAGGGCAATCGGTTGGCTGTCGCCGGCCTTTTTGCTCATCAGAAACAGCACGGCGGCTTCGCCGATATTGATGCCGTTACGGTTGACTGAAAAAGGATTGCAGCGCTGCTCGGACACCGCTTCCAGCGCCGAAAAGCCGTTGAGCGTCAGTTTGCACAAACTGTCGACACCACCGCACAGCACGGCATCGCACAAGCCCAGATCCAGCAGGCGCTGGGCACTCATCAGCGCCCGGGCACTGGAGGTGCAAGCGGTCGAGATCACGTACGCCGGGCCGCTCAATTGCAGCCAGTCGGCGAGGAAGTTGGCCGGCGCGCCGAGTTCCTGCTGCTGATAGTCGTAGTCGGCAGGGAATTCATGTTCGCGGATGTAATGGGCCAGACCACGGCTGGCCTCATCGATGCCCGAAGTGCTGGTGCCCAGAATCACACCGATTCGATCACGGCCGTAAGCCTGGATCGCCGAATCGATGTCGTCGCGAATTTGCAGTGCGGCTTCCAGCAGCAATTGGTTGTTGCGGCTGCTTTGCTCGGCCAGTTCCGGTGGGATCGGCGCCAGTTCGCCACGCACCGCCGCCACCGGCAACGACCGCTCCGGCACCCAGCCGGACTCGCTGCGCATGCCTGAACAATCGCCGGCAAACAGGTTGCGGGCGACTTCCTGTTTGTCGCGACCCAGGGCGCAAATCACCCCGAGGGCGTTCAGATAGGCGGTCATGGCGTGTCCCCGCTCAAGGGCGTGACTTGATACCGGGGACCTTTGGGCAGGTTTAATTCAAAGCTCATCGGTTGTGAGTAACGGACTTCCCAGTGCGAGGGCAAGGTTCGTTGTTTGCCATGCTGCCAAGCGGTGGGGTAGTTGCCCGACAGCTCATCCTTGGGCGTCAGTGCGAACAGCAAGGCCGCGAACAGCTCCCGGGCTTCCGGGTTGGGCGGTAACAGGCCGTCGGCCTGCCACTGGCCATCGATCAGTTTTTGGCGTGCCTGCGGAATGCCCAGCAAGTCCATCATCGACCAGCGAATGCCAGGGCCTTCGCGCTGGATCACCAGCACCCAGTCCTGACGTTGCTCGGCCACCAGGCGCTGGATGTGCAATTGCAGGGGCAACGACAGGTTCGGGGTGTGCTCGGGCAGCGGCGCCTGGCTGGCGCAAGCGCTCAGCAACAGCAGGCAACCCAGGAGCAGGAAACGGATCATCAGGCATTACCTTCAAGGGGGGTGCGTCGCGAACAAGCGCTTAAGTCACTCATGTGACATCCCTTGCACAGAGTTCCGACAGCACGCGCAGCCGACGCTTGGGTTCGCTGACGAACGGATTGCGCTCGTCCCAGGCATAACCGGCGAGAATTGCACTGATCATACGGCGGATATCCGCTGAGCTGTCCGGATGGTAAATCACATCCTGGAAGGTCCCGGCGTACCAGCCTTCGACGTAGCAGCGAAAGGTGTCGACGCCGCGCTTGAGCGGTGCGGCGAACTCGGTCTGCCAGTCGACGCTTTCACCTTGCAGTTGTCGATGCAAAACGCCGGCGGCCATGCTGGCGGAGCGCATGGCGATGGTCACGCCGGAGGAGAACACTGGGTCGAGGAATTCTGCGGCGTTGCCGAGCAGCGCAAAGCCCGGGCCGTGCAAGGTTTTGACGTTGGCCGAGTAGCCGCCGATGGTGCGTGCCGGCGTGTCCCACACGGCGTTTTTCAGGACGCCGGCCAGGCTTGGGGTTTCAGCGATGAAGCCGCGCAGGCACTCGTCAAGATTCTCCATGCGGCCTTCGAAGTGTTCGGCGGCCGCAACCACGCCCACCGAGCACCGGCCATTACTGAACGGGATGGTCCAGAACCAGATGTCGCGGTGGGTCGGATGGGTGGTAATGAGGATTTTTTCGCGCTCGAAGGTCGGGCTGTCGATATGGTCTTCGATGTGGGTAAACACGGCCTGGCGCACCGGGAAATTCGACGGTGCTTCAAGGTCCAGCAGACGTGGCAGCACGCGACCGTAGCCGCTGGCATCGAGCACGAAATCAGCTTCGACGCGGTACTGGCTGCCATCCTCGCGAAGCACATCGAGCTGCGGCTTCGGCAGGTCGAAATCGGCGCTGACGATGGCTTCGCCATAACGAACGTCGACGCCTTGCAGCGCAGCCTGATCGGCCAGCAGTTTGTCGAAATCGGCGCGCTGGACCTGGAAGGTGGTCGGCTTGCCGTTGCTGAACGTGTCGCCGAAATCAAAGGCGCTGTAGTGCTCGCCCCAGGCGAACGCGGCGCCGTTTTTCAACTGGAACCCGGCGGCGTTCACTGCGTCGAGCATGCCGGCTTCTTCGACGAAATCCAGGCAGTGCGACAACAGGCTTTCACCGATGGAAAACCGTGGGAAGTGCTGGCGTTCGATCATCAGCACGTCGTGACCTTTGCGCTTGAGCAGCGCGGCGGCAATGGCGCCCGAAGGACCCGCGCCAATGACGACGACCTGGCGACGTTCCATTTCAACTGTTGGCACGGGGGCTCCTTGCCGGGGCGGCGAGATTCAAAGGGGTTTGGTGCATGCCAGCGAGTGCCGGCAGCAGTGTGGCGATCAGGCCCATCACCATCAGCGCGAAGTACAGCGCCGGGCTGATGAGTTGTTGTTGCAGCAACAGGTTGAGAAAGACGATCTCACTCAAGCCGCGAATGTTCAGCAGCAGGCTTTCGCGCCAGCGACTGGCGCCTTCAAACGAGGCGCCAGCCCAGCCGAGACCGAGCCAGTTGCCCAGCAGTTTGCTGGCAATCGGCAACAGCAGCAGCGCTGCCAATTGTACCCAGCCGAGACTGGCCATGGCGGCGTGGACATTGATCTGCACGATGCCGAAGGTGAGGATCAGCGGAATGGCGATCCACGTCTGTAGACGGCTCATCCAGATCGCCGGCAACGGCAACACCAGCGGCACTTTCAGCGCGGCCATGCACAGCAGATAACCGATGCCGAAAATCAGTGCGTTGAGCTTGAAGTGTTCAGCGACCACCAGCAGCGCGAAGAAGCAGCCGCTGTGCAGCAACCGTTGACGCATACCCAACAGGCGCAACAGCACCGGCAGACAGGCGCCAACCAGCGGCAGCAACAGACTGCTCAGGTGCAGGCTGCCCTGAGCGAAGCCGAACAGCGTCCAGCACGTCAGGTCGATGAGAATCGCGGTTTGCACCAGGCGCCGGGTGGCGTCGGGTGGGTAGTTGATGTGTCGCAGGTACAAAAACAACACCGGAATGGCGGTAATGGCGAACACTAGACCGACCGCCAGCGAACTGATCCACGGTTGCGGCGGCAACAGCCAGACCGACGTGACGAGCCCGCAGGTGAACGGAATGGAGAAACTCGGCAGGGCGATTTTCAGGCTCTGGCGATCCAGCCGCAGGTCAATCACGTCGCTGAGAATGTGCCCCAGCAACAAGGCAAAAGCGAGGCTGTAGAGGTTTTTCAGCCACACTGGCGAGATCAGTTCGGCGCCACTGAGCTGCCAGCCCGGCTCGATCCAGAAGTACATCAGCAACGGCAGGCCGAAGGTCGCCAGCAGCAACTGGCTGACGATCGGGATCAGGCCAAAGTGCCGACCCACGCGGGTGGCTACGGCAAACATCGCCAGGGCCATCAGCCAAAACAGGGCAATCATCATGCTGCTGGCTCCACGACGGCGGCGGCATGCACCCGGCGGCCGGCCCACGGCGCAAGGATGAAGCTGAAGGCCAGGCCGAGGCTCACCGACAGACCGAAGTTGCTCACCGCCGGCGTGCTGGACACCGCCAACAAACCGAACGACAGCCACGTGGTCACCGCGGCCAGCAAGGTGCCCAGCAGGCTTACGGCGGCGCCGCCGACCTGTTCGCGCATGAGGATCGCGTAATCGACGCTGATCGCCGTCACCAGCAACAGGCCAAACAGGCTGAACAGCGTCAGCGGTTGCCCCATCCAGCCAAGGCTGGCGAGGCTGCACAGGGCGGCGAGCAAGGGCAGCGAGACGATGCGCAACGCACCACCGAAACCAAAGGGCAGGATCAGCACCAGCACGATCAACACGCAGGAGGCGAGTTTCAGCTCCGCCGCGCTGATCTGTGTCGCGGCGAAAACGCTGTTCAATTCACCAAGACGGTCGACCAGTTCGACGCCCGGCAAGTCCAGCGCCTGAACCCGCAACAGCGCAGGATTGTTCAGGCCTTGCAGGCTGACCATTGCCGCCACGCCGTCATCGGTCGGCCCCAGCCACAGAGTGCGATAAGGTTCCGCCAGCGGACCGACCAGCGATGCGTCGATGTCTTCGACGGGCAGCGCCTGCAACGTTGCAAGCTCGGCCTGCAGTGCTTCTGCCGGTACGCCGAGGTCGAGCAAGGGCTGCCAGAACTGCGGCAACTTGCTCAATGCGTCGCGCACTTTGTGCTGATCGCTCGGTTGGCTGACCAGTTGATTCAGTGACAGGTAACCCTTGAGTTTTTCCAGGTTGACCAACTGATCCAGCCGCTCGCTGAGCGCGGTCTGGCGTTCGAGCAATTCCTGCTGATTGGCCGCGCGCACCAGGAAGAACTGGCTGGTCGGCTGATAACCGGTGATGCGCGCAATGGCCTGGGCTTCGTCGGTCAATTGCTGGGGAGCGCCGATCCACTGACGGATATCGTTTTTGCTCTCGAGCTGCAACAGACCGCCGACGCAGAAGGCAATCAGCAGCGCCAGCAACACCGGCGTACTCACGTGTTTGAGCAGCGCTTCGCGCAGGTTCAGCAAGCACTCGCAGACACTCAGCGGCCAGTGCGCCGGTCGCAGGTTCACGCCCTTGAGCAGCGCTGGCAACAGGCACACCGCAGACAGGTAGGCGCCGAGCAGGCCGGCGGCGGAGAACACCGCAATCTGGGTCAGGGCCGGGAACGGTGTCCAGGCCAGGGCCAGGTAGCCGATGCAACTGGTGATCAGGCTCAGCGTCAGGCCCGGCAGGGTCAGGCGTAATGCCGGCCAGCTGTTCCAGGGTCTCATGCTCCAGCTTTTCGACAGGTAATGCAGCGGGTAATCGACGGCCACGCCGATCAGGCTCGAACCCAGCACCAACGTCATCACATGCATGTGACCGAACAGCGCCACGCACGCCACCGCACCAAACAGCATGCCCACCAGTACCGGAACGAAAGCGAGCAAGACACGCCAGCGGCGGAAGGCCAGCAACAGCAGCAACAGAATACCGACAGTGGCGCCGCCTCCGACCCATGTCATCTCGCGGGTGGCCTGTCGCTGACCGTTGGCCGCGTACAGCAGACCGCTGGCGGCGAGCAATTGCACGTCGGCCTGAGCCGCTTCTTCGCGGCTGTGTTCGAGCAAGTCCGCCACTTGCAGCGGCAGGCTCATGTCGAAGGCGTTGCCGGTGGTTTTTGCCCGCAGCAACACCCAGCTCTTGCCGTCGGCATCGGCGACCAGTGCACCGCTGCCGATGTCCAGTTGCACGGCGCCGTGTTGCGGCTGGCTGTTCTGGATGCGCCCGGTCAGGCCCAGCCAGTCATCCTGGCTCGGCACCAGGCTGAAACCGGTAAACGGATCGAACAGCGCTTGCACGCGTTGCTGGATAAAGGCGTCGGGATGTTCGATCAGTTGCTGCCGGTCCATCGCCGAGAGCATCGCCAATCGGCCCTGCAGCAGTTGCGTGCGCAGCGCGGGTAAGTCGGCTTGCAGGTTCCACTGAACCTTCTCGAACAAACCACTGGCCTGCCACTGCTCGCCCAGTTTCTGCGCCATGGCGACGGCTTGCGGTCGATCCTTATGGCCAACCAGCACCAGCATTTCGCGGTTCAGCGGTTCTTGCATGCGTTGTTCGGCGCGCAGTTCCAGCGCGTCTGGCGCCGTGCCCGGCACCAGGTCCATCAGGTTGGCCGACAGCGGTGCGCCGTCACGCCATTGCCAACCGGCGAGCGCGAGCACCGCCAGCAGCAGGATCAGAAACAGCCACGGAAGCCTGCGTTCACTCGGCAAAGTCATGTTGCTCCGTGTCGCTCAACGGTTGGGCGCTGGTGCTGTCCTGCATGCGCAAAAGGGTGCTGTCGCCCTGGGTTTCCAGCAGTTCGATGCTGTGCACCAATTCGCTGCCGGTGATGTTGATCTGGTTGAACACTTGCTTGAGCAGCAATGAACGCGGGATCAGTGTCAGCTTCCAGTTCTGCGCGTCGCCGCTAAGGGACAATTCAAAGTCCCGTTGCAGTCCGCTGCTGTCACCTTGCAATACGGCGAGGAACAAACGGTTCTGCTCGGCGCCAGCGCTCTTGCTCGGGAGCATTTGCCAGCCGCTGGCGTCACGTCGGGCGATGCCTTTGGCGCTGATGCGGTAATCCTGTTGCAGCGGGGTTTTCAGCAACCACAGCAATCCGTGGTTTTTAGCGAGGACGAACGTGCCCTTGCTGGTCAGCGGCTTGGGCAACGCGCGCAGGTGTTTTTCCTGAATGAAATTGCCGTGTATCACATCAGGCTTGGCCAACTGATCGCTGAGCTGTTGCAAATCGAAGGCGTGAGCAATCGATGACAGCCCGAGCAGTGCCAACGCGCCGAGGCATTTGAAAAACGGGTTCATGCGAGCATCCTTTCAACGGCATCGGTGAAGATCTTCGGTGAGGCCAACTGCATTTCGCGGCTGCCCATGTCGACGGCGACCTGCACCGAGCTGGCGCGGGTCAAACGCTCACCGGTTTCCAGGTCGCTGATCAGGTAATTGATCTTCAAACGGTTCTCCCACTCCACCAAATTGGCGCGTACGTTCAGCTTCTGTCCGAACACGGCGCCGCGCACATAGCGCAATTGCAGGTCGATCACCGGCCAGGCGTAACCCGACTCGACCATGGCGGTGTAGTTGTGGCCGATCTTGTCCAGCAGCGCACAACGGGCGACTTCCAGGTATTTGACGTAATGGCCGTGCCAAACGACGTTCATGGTGTCGACGTCAAAGAACGGCACGAGGATTTCCGTATCGGCGTGAAGCACTCCCTTGCTACGCATGCAGCCTCCAGTGTTGCTCGGCGATACGCTTGAGGCACAGACGCAATTCGCCTTCCAGGGCGCGGTCTTCTATGACCGGCGGGAAGTCTTTTGCCAGCTCTTCGTGCATGGCGGCCAGGGCTGGCGGTAACGGACGCGCGTCCTCGGCCTTGCTGCGCAGCCACACGCCTTGGTTGGCGGCGAGCAAGGTGGCGGCGGCGACCTGTTCGGTCAGCTCCAGTACGCGGATCGCATCGCGGGCGGCGATGGTGCCCATGCTCACCTTGTCCTGGTTGTGGCATTCAGTGGAACGCGAGAAAACGCTGGCCGGCATGGTGTTTTTCAACGCTTCGGCGGTCCAGGCGCTGGTGCCGATCTGCACGGCTTTGAAGCCGTGGTTGAGCATCGCCCGGTCAGCGGTGGCGCCGGACAGATTGCTCGGCAAGCCATGGTTGTAGCGCTCGTCCACCAGCAGCGCGAGTTGGCGATCCAGCAGATCGGCCACGTTGGCCACCAGGTTTTTCAGGCTGTCCATGGCGAACGCAATGTGGCCACCGTAGAAGTGCCCGCCGTGCAGCACGCGTTCGGCTTCGGCATCGATGATCGGGTTGTCGTTGGCGCTGTTGAGCTCGATTTCGATGAAGGAGCGCAGCCAGTTCAGGCTGTCGGCGAGCACGCCGAGGACGTGCGGCGCGCAACGCAGGGAGTAGCGGTCTTGCAGGCGATGCAGCGGTGCGGTCGGCGCGTCGATCGCCAGATCCTTGCGCAGCCACGCGGCCACTTGCATCTGCCCCGGATGCGGTTTGGCGGCGAACAGGCGTTCGTCGAAATGCTCTGGATTGCCTTGCAGCGCGACCACGTTCAGCGCAGTGATGCGCGTGGCGAGTTGCAGCAGGTAATCGGCGCGGGCGTAGGCCAGGCAGGCGAGGCCGGTCATCACGGCGGTGCCGTTCATCAATGCCAGCGCTTCTTTCGGGCGCAGCACCAGCGGTGTCCAGCCGAGTTCGCGATGGACGTCGGCGGCTTGCCAGCGCTCACCACGGAACATCACTTCGCGCTCGCCGGACAAGGTCGCGGCGACGTAGGACAGTGGCGTCAGATCACCGCTGGCGCCCACCGAACCTTCTTCCGGGATCAGCGGCAGGATGTCGTGTTCGAGAAACGCCTGAAGGCGTTCCAGCAGTTCCACGCGCACCCCGGACACGCCGTGGCACAGCGACTGCAAACGCGCCGCCAGCACCGCGCGCGTGGCTTGGGCGTCGAGCAGTTTGCCCAGGCCGCAGCCGTGGAACGTGTACAGATGACGGGGCAACGCCTCGACGTGGTGCAGCGGCACCGCGACCACGCAGGAGTCGCCGTAACCGGTGGTCACGCCATAGATCACGCCTTCCTTGTCCAGCAGGGAATCGAGGAATCGTGCGCCCTTGGCAATGCGCTCACGGTACGCAGGGTCGCTTTGCAACTGCGTCGGCACCTGACGGTTGGCCGCGGCCAGCACGTCTTCGATGCGCAAAGGGAGTTCGCCGAAGGTTACCGGCTCAAGCGTTGGCGTCGTCATCGGTCTTCCAGAAAGGGTAAAAGTTGAACCATTGTCGGGGCGCTTCGAGGCAATAGTGACCCAGGCGTTCGGCGTAGCGGGAAGCCCACTGATGAATGACCTGTTCGCGGTCGCTGCGTTTCCACACCACGGTCTCGGCAAACGGTTCGAGGGTCACTCGATATTGGCCCGTCGGTTTCTTCAGGCACATCAGCAGATGGATCGGGCATTTCAGCAAGCCGGCCAGCAGCCACGGTCCTTGAGGGAACGCGGCCTGATGACCGAGGAAGTCCACGGTCACGCTACGCCCACCATGCAAGGGGACGCGGTCGCCGGCAATCGCCAGCCACTCGCCACGTTCCAGGCGTTCATGCAGTTGCAGCATGATCACCGGGTCCAGCTCACTGACCTGAATCAGCCGCAAATTGGTCGCGCCGGCTTCGCCCAGCAAACGGTTGAACTGCTCGGCGTGCTTGGTGTGCACCAGCACGTTCATGGTGACCTTCTCACCGATTTCCGCCAGGGCGCGACAGACTTCGAGATTGCCCAGGTGCGCGCCCACCAGCATCTGCCCGCGAGTGCCGCGCAGCTGAGTGCGCAGCAGCGCCGGGTCGACGATTTCGATCTGCTCGATGCTCAGCTTGCCGTTCCACACGTCGAGTTTGTCGAGCATCGAATCGGCGAAGGCCATGAACTGGCTGAACACTCGCCAGTGGGTTGGACGCAATTCGCTGCGACCGCTCCAGTCCGCGAGGCGCTGCTGGTATTGCCAGGCGCTGCGGCGGGCGCTGCGACCGAACAGGAAAAAGTACAAAACGATGCCGTACAGCAGCGGACTCAGCAGCCGCCGGCCCAGCACTTTGGCGCCGAATGCGGTGAGCTTCATCAGCCAGAAACTGCCGCGCTCCTGACGGTCGGCCCAGTGCTGTTTGTCTGCGTTGCTGCTCATGCTCGCCACCGTCGCCAGAGGATCACCGGCGCCCGCAGCAACATGCCGAAGAACAGCCGGGTGTGCATGATCGAAATCAGCACATTGTCGTGGAACATACGGAAATGCGAGACACCGTCCTGCGGGTAATGGACCTTGGTCGGCAGCCACTGCATCGGCAGATTGCGCCAGGCCAGCCGCACGAGGATGTCCGAGTCGAAGTCCATGCGCTTGCCGATCTTCGCCGAGTCGATCAGCGCCAGGGTCGGGGGTAATGGGTAGACGCGGAAACCGCACATGGAGTCGCGGATCTGCAATGAAAGCGTGTTGATCCACACCATCACGTGCGTCAGGTAGCGGGCGTACAAACGGCCTTTCGGCACGCTGGCGTCGTATTGGGGATAACCGCAGATCACCGCATTGGGATGAGCGCGTGATTGTTGGATGAAGGTCGCGACGTCTTGCAGGTCGTGTTGGCCATCGGCGTCCACCTGCAAGGCGTGGCTGAAGCCCAGGCGCGAGGCTTCACGCAGGCCGGTCATGACCGCACCGCCCTTGCCCTGGTTGGCGGCGAGGCGGATCAGGTTGACCATTTCACGCTGGGCCAGTCGGTCGAGCACTCTGGCGCAGGGTTGGTCGCTGGCGTCGTCTACCAGAATGCACGGCAGGCCGCTGGCGATCAACGCGTCGACCACCGTGGTAATCGCGGTTTCGTGGTTGTAGACCGGGATGATTGCGCAGGGGTTATGCATGTCGGCGCACGCCTGAAAAACCGAGGTGACTGCATCGCGAGCAGGCTCGCTCCCACAGTAGGGCCGCGTTGTTTACATATCCAATGTGGGAGTGAGCCTGCTCGCGATTGAGTGCGCAGCACTCACCAAGGTTATGCATCACGCGACGCCTCCAGCAAAATCCGCCCACTGGAGCACGTCGCGGTTTCATTGCGATAGGCGAAATACAGTTTGCCGCGCTCCGGGTCAAAGCGCAGGTGCAGCTGGACTTCATCGCCCGGGCGCACCAGTTGCTGGAACTTCAGCACTTCCATGCCGGCGAATTTGGCCGGCAGGTCCATCAATTGCTGGCCAAGGCTCAGCGCCCAATCCACCTGCACCACACCAGGCAGCACCGGCGTTTGGGGGAAGTGTCCGCTGAAGTAGGCCAAGTCCGGCGGCACCGTCAGTTGCAGGCTCCACTCACCTTCGAATTCGACCTGTTCCAACACTTCCGGCGCCTTGGGGCGGGGGGCCAGCAGCAAGGCTTCGACGTCGGCTTGAGGCAGTTTGCCTTGAGTATTCAAGGGCAGCTGCCGCAGCAATCGCCAACGTCGTGGCAGGGCCAGGGCTTCGCAATGCTGGCTCAGGTGCTGACGCAATTCTTGCGTAAGGGTGCGTCGGCCCTGATTGCGCAAGGCATGCAGGCCTGCGTCCGTCAGCACCAGCAGCGCACCCAGCGAGGCACGGTTTTCCTGGACCACACCGAGGCGGGCTTCTGCGACCCAGTCATGGTCCATCAGCGCGTTTTCCAGCATCGGCAGCGAGATACGTTTTTCTTCCAGTTTGACGATCCGGTCCAGCCGTCCGAGCAGTTCGAATCTGCCGTCGGCAGCGATTCTGGCGGCATCAGCGCTGTGTTCGATGTGGCCGGCCGGCAAGTAAGGAGAGGTGATCAGCAGCGCGCCATCGCTGTCCTGACTCAGCTCAACGTCAGCGAACGGCCGCCAGAGATCGTGCCCCTGACGCCAGGCGATGCCACCGGTTTCCGAGCTGCCGAGGATTTCCGTCGGCCATTGCTGCAGGCGCTCGTGAAGGCTTAGCGCGGCCTCGGCCGGTAACGCGCCACCGGAGGAGAACACTCGGCGAACCGCACTCAAGGCAGGCCAGTCGAGGTTGTCGCCCATGCGCTTGAGCAGCGCTGGGCTGGCGACCCAGGCGAACGCCGGATGTTCGCGGCTGGCGCGCTGCAAGTCTTCCGGGAAGGCCAGTTGCTTGCGCACGAACGGGCGCCCGGCGCACAACGGCCACAGCACCCGAAACAGCAGACCGTAGATGTGCTGGGTGGCGACGCTGCCGATGATGCACGCCTGGCCCAGATCGGCGCCCCAGAGCTGTTCCAGCGCCTGAACTTCATTGGCTATCTGGCGCAGGGTTTTGTCGATGCGCTTGGGTTCGCCGCTGGAGCCGGACGTACACAGGCTTAGCTGACAGGCATCCAGATCCAGTGCCGCTGGGGACATTGGCGCATGCCGATAATCGATGAGGTGCGCGTCATCGGCCAGATCGGTCAGCCACAGATCGACTTCGCTCGACCAGCGTTGGCGAGTCTGCGGTTGCAGGTCGGCAGGCAACAGCACGCTGACCCCGGCACGCCAGGCACCGAACAGGGCGATCGCCAGGTCAGCGGCGTCTTCAAGGTGCACGGCAATGCGCTGCACGCCCTGGGATTGCAGGCCGGCCGCGAGGCTCAACGCCTGTTCGCACAGGTGTGCGTGATTCAACGCCGGTTCGGCCGTTACGGCACGCTCCGGCTGAGCCTTGAGCAACAGCTGCTCAAGTGTTATCCAATTCATGGGTGGCCTCGTACCCGTTGTCGTATGAGCCATTCAATGGCAAACAGCAGGCCCATCAATCCATAGGAAATCAGGCCGGTGTACAACATCCACCAACTCAGCGGCGCCCATAGGGTCAGGGCGGCGGCGAGCAAACCGTTACAGAGGAAAAACACACACCAGACGATCGTCACCTGGCGGGTATAAACAATCGCCCTGGCCGGCAACTGCGGTTCACGCAGGCGTGCCAAGCGCTCTACCATCGGCGGTCCGATTTTCAGGCTCAGGCCAAACAGCCCAAGCATGAACGCGCTGATCAGCACCGGGTACCAACGCAGCAACAACGGGCTGTCGAACAGCGCGAGCAACAGGCAAAAGCCAATCGCGGTGAGCGCCATCCACAGGCTGCCGGGGCGACGCGCACCGAGCAGCGCCCGGGCCAGCCACAGGCTGCCCAGCAGCAGACCGAACTGCCACGGAGCAAAGTGTTCCATGCCGAAATACACCGCAAAGGGGTACAGCAGGCCCGCCAGCAGCAGGCCAAGGCCGATCAGTCGACTCATGCGGCCGGTTGAACCAGACGGTAGACCGCCTCGACCACGTCGCTGACGGTGCGCACCGATTTGAATTCTTCGGCGGCGATTTTCTTGCCGGTCTGACGCTTGATGTGGTCGATCAGGTCGACGGCGTCGATGCTGTCGATTTCCAGATCCTGATACAGATTGGATTCGAGGCTCACGCGCTCAGGGTCCAGCTCGAAGAGTTCGACCAAGGCATCGCGCAGGGTGTTGAAAATGTCGTCACGAGTTTGCATGGTCCGGTCTCAAGCTGCCTGTTTTGCGGTGACGAACGCCGCAAGGCTCGCCACGTTGCTGAAGTGATTACGAGTGTCTTTGGCGTCGGCGTCGATTTTGATGCCGTACTTTTTCTGGATTGCCAGGCCGAGTTCCAGGGCGTCTACCGAGTCCAGGCCCAGGCCTTCGCCGAATAGCGTCTGGTCATCGCCGATGTCTTGTGCGCTGATGTCTTCGAGGCCGAGGGATTCGATGATCAGTTCTTTGATTTCACGGTGCAGATCGCTCATCTTCGGCGAGCTCCTTAATAAAGTAAGAATGCAAATAATCGTTGAGCTTGCGCGAAGCTTGAGGCGCAGGGCCGCACGCGGCAAAGGCTTGTGGGTCTATATCGGCCCCAACGCGGAAACTGAAGTGCACGCGACGTTTCGGGATGCGATACCAGGGTTCGGCCTTGGTCAATGTGGTCGGGCTGACCTTGATGATCACCGGGGTCAGAATTTTCGCACCACGCAGGGCGATTGCCGCGCCACCCCGATGAAAGGCCGGCGGTTCGCCTGGCTGGGTGCGGGTGCCTTCGGGAAAGATGATCAGGGTCTGGCCGCTTTTCAGTGCGTCAGCCGCGGCGTCGAGCATGTCCATGCTGCCGTCGTTGCTGATGTAGTCGGTGCGGCGCAGCGGACCGCGGGTGAAGGGGTTCTCCCAGAGGCTTTTTTTGACCACGCAGTTGGCGTGACGCACCAGTCCGATCAGGAACACCACATCGATCAGCGACGGGTGGTTGGCCATGATCATCTGGCCCGGGCGACCGAGCTTTTCCGCACCCTGGATGTCGTAGGTCAGTACGCCGGTGCGGGCCATGAACCGGACAAAAAACCAAAAGCAGCGACTGACGGTTTGCCGTGCCCGCAATCGATGGGTCTGCGCATCGCCGGGCAGGCAGTTCAGCAACGGGAAAACCACCAGCCGCAGGCACAGCCCACCCAACCCGAACAGGGTGAAGCTTGCGGCGGTGGCCAGCAAACGCCAATAGTAGGCGTCGCGGTTTTTTCCGGTTACAGGTTGCGTTGCCAGGTCCATACACGATTTTTCCAGGCATGTTGGCAGGTGGTCTGCTGGCCAAGCAGGGTACGCAAGAGATTCAGGGCATGGGGCCACTGGGCTTTGGACAACGTATCCGGACCGCTGTTCAGGGACAGCTGCCAGCCGGTACCCGGTGTCAGTAGCAGACCGACGGCATAGGGAAACGGCACGTCTTCGATCCAGGCCGAATAGGCTTCGGGCGGTTGTTCTTCGGTGACGATCAGCAGTACCGCAGGCGCGCCTTCGGCAAGCAGCGCCGCGGCCTCTAGCATGCCGTGTTCAAGGCCATCGCCTGCGGCGGCAAGGGCGGTCATTTCGCTGGTTTCTCCGCGCATGATCGACCACAGGCCAATGACCGCGTTATGTACCGACAAGCTGAATTGAGTCGGTGACAACGGTTGGTCCGCTGCCAGATCGCTCAGGATTTCGAACGTGCGGGGTGTTTCGCCATGACGGGAAATAAAGACCAACGGTAGGTCCTGGCGACCATCGGCCAGGGGCCAGCCGACGCTGAATGCCATCCGCGCCAGACGGCTGAGCCGCCTGCGTTGCATGGCCGGCAGAAAAGACACGTCGGGGGCGGCATCGCTGCTCTGAAGAACGACCGGTTGTCGGCTCCAGGCCTGCCAATCGTCCACGCTTTCGAGCCCAGGGGCCCACGCGCGCCATTGGGCGATGTTGAAATTGATCACAGGCATTCTTCCCGCCCCTGCGGGCTTTCTTGACGCGGCGAGTCGCAAAAAAAGCGACGACCTTACGTGGCGCTTGGCGCTTGGCGCCGAATGGCGCGCATTATCCCGTCGCGGCGGGCGTGTAGCAAATGATGGTTACATTTTGCTCAATGAAATGTACTGGTTGGTCCGGGGAAAGCTGTCGTTTGGCCATTATCCCCAGGCGTGGTGGGCACGTCTGTCGGCTCTGTCCGTGATCAATGGCAGGTTCGGCGGTTTTTTACTGAGAGATTGCCGCTGACTGTGTAGTCCCCATGCCGACGAGGTAGCAAAGCAGCGCCGTGGACTACTACACTCGGTCATTCTTTGATACACGGAGGTTTTGACATGCGGCGCGTGGTGTTCAATCAGAAAGGTGGCGTGGGCAAATCCAGCATTGCCTGCAATCTGGCGGCGGTCAGCGCCAGCGAGGGTTATCGCACCCTGTTGGTGGATCTCGATGCCCAGGCCAACTCCACTCAGTACCTGACGGGCCTCACCGGGAATGATATCCCGATGGGCATCGCCGACTTCTTCAAGCAAACCCTTTCCTCTGGACCGTTCGCGAAGAAAAACCAGGTCGATATCTACGAAACGCCGTTCGACAACCTTCACGTCATCACCGCGACCGCCGAGTTGGCTGACCTGCAGCCCAAGCTTGAGGCCAAACACAAGATCAACAAGCTGCGCAAATTGCTTGAGGAGCTGGGGGAAGATTACGACCGCATCTACCTTGATACCCCGCCAGCGCTGAACTTCTACGCGGTATCAGCATTGATTGCCGCGGACCGGGTGCTGATCCCCTTCGACTGCGACAGCTTCTCGCGCCAGGCGCTGTACGGTCTGTTGGCGGAAATCGAAGAATTGAAGGATGACCACAACGAAGGCCTGGAAGTCGAAGGCATCGTGGTCAATCAGTTCCAGGCTCGCGCCAGCCTGCCGCAGCAAATTCTCGACGAGTTGATCGCCGAAGGTTTACCGGTGCTGCCGGTGTACCTGACCAGCTCGGTGCGCATGCGCGAATCCCATCAGGCCAATACACCGCTGATCCACCTCGATCCACGGCACAAATTGACCCAGCAATTCGTCGAGCTGCATAACCTGCTCGAAAACGCCTGAATCTGCCAACGTCACCGCACCAAATGTGGGAGCGGCGGTGCGACGATTCGACTTGCTCGCGAATGCTGAGTATCAGTCGATATCAATGTTGACTGACACTCCGCATTCGCGAGCAAGCCCGCTCCCACATTGAAATCGCGGTGTTCTTAAATCCCCTGGCTACGCAACCAGCTCATCAACTGCGGTAACGGAAACGCCCCGCTCTGGCGCGCCACTTCCCGGCCGTTCCTGAACAGAATCAGACTCGGAATCGAGCGAATCCCCAACTGCGCCGACAATTGCTGATTCGCCTCACTGTCCAGTTTCGCCAGCCGACATTTACCCGCCAATTGACCCGCCGCCTGCTCAAACACCGGCGCAAACGACTTGCACGGCCCGCACCACTCCGCCCACACGTCCACCAGCAGCGGCAGATCGCCCTTGATCTGGCTGGCGTAATCACCTTGCTTCAATTCGAACGGCTTGTTCAACAACACCTCGGCCTTGCAACGGCCGCACTTTGGGTGATCGTCGAGGCGTTCGGCGGGGATGCGGTTGAGGCCGTTGCAGTGGGGGCAGGGGATGAGGAGTGGGTCGGTCATGAGGATGGTCCTGTAAAGAAGCCGATCACTGCTATGTGGAGACGTTTGCTCATATTTTCAATCGTGCAGCGTCTGGTGGTGAAACTAGGCTGAGAGAAGGATCCGATTGAGACCGTTGGTCTGCTTAGGGGTATCGCAACTTGCGATAAAAAATCCCTGTGATTAACTCATCCATAGCAAAATGCGATAAGGATATTGCATGCGAGTGTTTTCCGAAAAACGAATATGGGACGCCAAGGAAAAGTGGCCGCAGGCGGCCAGTGCACTGGACCAGTGGTATCGAATGGTAAAGCGTGTCAAGCCAAGTGATTTTGCGGCAATGAAATCTTCATTTCCCGCAACCGACAAGGTCGGTGAGTTTCACGTTTTCGATATTGGCGGTAACAAATTACGGCTGATCGCCTATGTTCGATATCAGCATCAAAAAATCTACATCAAGCATGTGCTGGATCACCGCGAATATGACCGCGGTAATTGGAAGGAGGGAAGAACATGAGCGTTCTGATCAAAAATGCGGCCGAGCACTGGGAGTTCGTATCGCCATTGCTACGCAAACCCAAAAACGAAGACGACTATGACACGCTGGTGCAGGCACTCGACGAGTTACTCGAGATGACCGGAGTTGACGAGTCGCATCCTCTGATGAGTCTGGTGGACATCATCGGTGACTGGATTGAGGAATGGGATCACAAGCATCGCCCAATGCCCGAAGCCACAGGTGCCGAAGTGCTTGGTTACATGATGCGTGAACATGGATTGACTCAAAGCGACCTGCCTGGTGTCGGCACACAGTCAGTCATTTCCGAGATCCTGAGCGGAAAGCGCCAGCTCAACCTGCGGCAGATTCGCTGGTTGGCCGAGCGATTCAATGTGCCGGTAGCAGTCTTTATCTGACCCGCCTCACGACGAACAACTGATCTCCAAATGCTTCCCCCACTCCGGCGGCCGCTCGGCATAGCTCTCCATCCCCGTTTGCTCGTCGAACGGAGTGCTCAGCACCGTATGCAGTCGCCGAACCTCTGAATAGTCGCCACTTTCCGCTGCATCGATGGCTTTTTGCGCCAGGTAGTTGCGCAGGATGTACAGCGGATTGACTGCGTGCATCCGCTTGCGTCGCTGCTCCTGATTAACCTCGCCATCACGAACCACACGGGCGACGTACAGTTCGGCCCAGGCATCGAAGCCCTTGATGTCGACGAAGTCATCGCGCAAGCGGGTGACGGCCAGTTCCGGTGATTCATCCCCCAGTCGGCGGAAGAACAGCGTGTAATCGACGCCGCTGTTCTGCATCAGTTGCAGCAGGTGCTCCAGCAGTTTCTGGTCATCGTCTTCGGCCGTGGTGAAACCGAGGCGGCGGCGCATCAGGTCCAGGTAGTGGGCCTGATACAGCGGCAAGTACAGGCCGAGGGTTTCGCGCAGGGCGTCGACGCTGATAAACGGCGTCAGTGCCTGGGCGAGGGCGCTGAGGTTCCACTGACCAATCGGCACCTGGTTGCTGAAAGAGTAGCGGCCCTGGTCATCGGAGTGGTTACAGATGAAGTGGGCGTCGAAGTCATCGAGGAAAGCGAACGGGCCGAAGTCGAAGGTGATGCCCAGGATCGACATGTTGTCGGTGTTCATCACGCCGTGGCAGAAGCCGTACGCCTGCCATTTAGCGATCAGCTCGGCATTGCGCTCGACGATTTCGCGGAACATCGCCAGATAGGGTTCCGGTTGTTCCAGGCACTCGGGGAAATGCATGGCCAGCACGTGTTCACCGAGCTCTTTCTGCTTCTCGGGGCGCTTGGTGTAGTAGAAATATTCGAAATGCCCGAATCGCACATGACTCGGCGCCAGGCGCAGGACCATGGCTGCGCGTTCCTGCTTTTCGCGCCACACCGGAGTATCGGAGCCGATCACGCACAGGGCGCGGGTAGTCGGGATGTTCAGTGCATTCAGCGTTTCGGAGGCGAGAAACTCGCGGATTGACGAACGCAGTACCGCGCGTCCATCGCCCATGCGAGAGAAAGGTGTCTGGCCGGCGCCTTTGAGGTGCAGGTCCCAGTGTTCGCCGGCCTCGTTGTAGACCTCGCCCAGCAACAAGCCGCGACCATCGCCCAGCTGTGGGTTGTAGGAACCGAACTGATGCCCGGAATAGACCATCGCCCGAGGCACCGCGTCGGCCCAGAGTTTGTGGCCGCTGAACAGCTCGGCAAACTCCGGGGTTTGCGCCACGGCCGGGTCGAGGTCGAGCAGCGCCATGGCGGCAGGGCTGGCCACCACCAAACGCGGGTTGTCGATGGGCTCGGGCAGCACATGGGCGGAGAACGTATCGCCCAGGCGGGCGAAGCGATTATCGAAGGTCAGTTCGTCGAGGGCTTTCAACGGCCATCTCCAGCAGAATGTCCGAGCATTCTGCTAGGGATAGGGCGGTTAGTCGAGCTTGGCGGGCGGCGGCTCAAGGGGCGACTTGCCATCCAGCAGCGGCACGATGGTTTTGGCTTCCGGCTCGATCGGCACCATTTTGTATTCCTGGCCGTGAAGGTTCTTGAGGTAAACCTCCATCTGCCGGAACGAAATGTTGATGTGCTGCTTCTTGAACTCGCGGTTGATGAAGCGGTTGACCTCGTCGAGTACCGGATTGCGGTCACCGAGATCGCGCACGTGCATGCGCAACTCGTGGTCGAGGGTGCTTTCGCCGAAGTTCAGGAAGTACACGTGGGGTTCCGGGTCTTTCAGGACGCGCGGGTTGTCACGAGCGGCTTTGAGCAGAAGCTCTTTCACCAGGTCCAGGTCCGAGCCGTAATCGACGCCGAGCTTGAGGGTCACCCGGGTGATGGTGTCGGTCAGGGACCAGTTGATCAGTTGCCCGGTGATGAACGTCTTGTTCGGGACAATGATGTCCTTGCGGTCGAAGTCGGTGATGGTCGTGGCGCGGATGCGGATCTTGCTGACCGTGCCCGACAGGTTGCCGATGGTGATCGTGTCGCCGATCCTCACCGGACGTTCGAACAGAATCATGATGCCGGAGATGAAGTTCGCGAAGATCTCCTGCATCCCGAAACCGAGACCGACCGACAGCGCTGCCACCAGCCATTGCAACTTGTCCCAGCTCACGCCGAGGGTCGACAGGGTCGAGACGAAACCGACCCCGGCGATCACGTAGGACAGCAATGTGGTTGTGGCATAAGCGCTGCCCTGCGCCAGGTTCAACTTCGACAGCACCAGCACTTCCAGCAAGCCTGGCAAGTTGCGCGCGAGGGCGAAGGTGATGCCGATGATGATCAGCGCACCGAGCATGTCGCCGATGCTGATCGGCACCATGCTCATGTTGGCGCCAGTGCCGCTGGTGTATTCGTAAAGGGTGATGTTGTCGAGGTACGAGAACACCGAGATCAGATCGGACCAGACCCAATACAGCGCCGCGATGAAACCGCCAAGCAATGCCAGACGGATAAGGCGCAGGGACTGTTCGTTAACCTTCTCGATGTCCAGCGTCGGCTCTTCGATTACCGCTTCGCCGTCGCCAGCCTCTTTGGCGGCCTGGCGTTTGGCCAGGGCGCGTTGGTAGGCCAGGCGCCGTGCCGCAACACTGAGGCCGCGGACGAAAGTGGCTTCGATCACCAGCCAGAACATCAGCAGATAAAGGGTGTTGATCAACCGGTCACTGAGCTTCAGCGCGGTGTAGTAGTAGCCGAAACACACGGCAACGAACAGCGCGACGGGCAGGACGGTGAACATGATCCCGACGGCCTTGCGAAACAGCGAAGCGTTCTGGTGCGTCGGGCTGGCGATCAGCAGGCGGCTGAGCAGCCAGGCCATCAAGGCGTAGCAGGTCAGCACCACTGGCAGGCCGAGCACGTCATCAGCCAGGGTCGCGGGTTGCAGTTCGGCAACCGCCACCACGGCGACCAATGCCATCACCACCAGCCCGAGTCGGCGGACCCAGCCCTGAAGGAATTCGACTTGGGGCTTTTCCCAGCGGAAATGCAGTTCAGCCACGCCGCCCGGCGCGAGGATCCGGTAAGCGGTGTAGAACACCAGCCAGGCCTGGGCCATTTGCAGCAGTGCCGCGCCCATGTTGGCGTTCTGCCCGCGGGCGTCGATCTGCAAGGCCAGGCCGCACAAGGCCAGGCCCAGCGAGACCGGCATTGCCAGCAGAATATTGATCAGGATGGCCTGCGGCGTGTGCCACTGGCTGTCACGCTTGAAGTGGCCGATGTCCTGGTGAACTTTGCTTAGTCGGGCGTACAGGCTTTTACGCCGCCACAGCAGGGCACCGATCAACAGCGCCAACGGCAGGAACAGCAGCGGCCGTTGGGTCAGGCCATCACTCAGTTCGCTCAGGCTGGAAGCCCATGGCAGTGTGGTGACCTGGCGTTGCAGGCGCTCCGGTACGGCGCGCATCCATTCCAGGTCCAGCGGCTTGTTGCTGGGAATCCAGAACATTTGCTCATCGAGGGTCGCCCGCAGGCTTTGCGCGGTGCTGAGCAGTTGTTTCTGATTGAGTTGCAGGGTGATGGATTCATTGAGTACCGCGCTCAGTTCGCGGTTCAGGCGTTCAAGCAGATCGGCGCGGGTCGTGGCCAGTTCCAGCAGGCTTTTGCGCAGCTGCGGGGTGACTTGCTCAGGCGGTTGAGTGGACAGCAGGTTATCGACGTACGTCGCCGGGTTGCTGAGCAATTCCCGTTGCTGGCTCACTTCAAACTGGTACAGGCGAATATCGGCGATCTGGTCGGCCAGGTCGCGGTCGAGCTTGAGACGCGGCAGAGCCTGTTTCTGTTTATAGAGAATCTTGGACAGCAGCAGGCTGCCCTTGAGCACGTTGATCTGTTCGTCCAGCGCCGAATCGCTCTGGGTCACATTGTCCAGCTGCTGTTTGGTCTGCAGGTTCTGCTGGGTGACCTCATTGAGGCGGTCAGTGCTTTTGAGCAGGTAGTCCGAGAGCTTCAGGTTGGCCGCGCTTTCGGTGGCCAGCAGCGCGCTGCCGCCGGACTTCTGCGCTTCGATGGACTGCTGCGTCACCGTCTCCTGGGACTGGGCCAGGCGCTTCTGGTTGATCAGGGTTTGCAGCTCCTGGATTTCCTGATCCAGGCGATCGGACTTTTCGGTCAGCAAGTCGTGCTGGCTATTGCCCAGATCCTGCAACTGGTTGTTGCCGGCCAGTTCCTGGCGACGCAGCGGAATCAGCGCATTCAGTGCCGCGAGCTCGGCATTCAGCAGGTCACGCTGTTCACCGCTCAAGGTTTTGCCGGCGTCCTTGCCGGCCTTGAGGATGTTGTTGATCTGTTGAATGCGAGTCTGGCTGGCGGAAATTTCGGCCTGTGCGCGCTCGGGGCGGGTCTGGGCGGTAATCACCAGGCTGTTGGCGTCCGCCAGCGCCTTCTGCTGGTCGCTTTGCTGGGTCGAGCGCTCGGTGAGCATTTGCTCAAGCTGCTGGATTGACTGGTTGGCGTAGCGTTGCGGCACCGGCGGCATACGGGTGGCTTTGAGCTTGGTCAGCTCACGCTGGTTCTCGATGTTCTGCTTGGGCGCTGTGGCCAGTTGCTGTTTGAGTGCGACCAGCTTTTGTTGGTAATCACGCTGGTTGCCGAGCTGTGTCAGCGTGCTTTGCAGAATGCTCTGCAAGGCTTTCTGATCCGCTTCCGGCAGTTTGCGATCGGCGATTTTGTCCAGACTCGCCTGCACGGCTTCGCTGGACGGCGGTTCGGCCGCTTGCAACGTACCGACAGAAAGACTCAAGCCCAGCAGGGCGATGATGAAAAAGGTGCGCAGGGTTGACATAGAGACCGATCGAAAACGAGACGAAGTGTGGAGTTTAGAGGAAGAGTCCCGGACCCGGGCGACTTCCTTCGGGGAATCTGACGCCCACTTTGCCGATCTTGTTCCCCTCCATGACCGCAACGGTCCAGATGGTGTTGTTCCACTCCACCTGGTCGCCGACTACTGGAGCACCGCCGACTTTCTGGGCAATGAAATGGCCCAGGGACATGTCCGGATCGATGCCTTCGACCTTCAACCCGTACAGCGCTGCAACCGCAGCCAGCTGGGCGTCTCCTTCGAGAACGAAGTCGCCGAAGAAGCGCAAATCGAGGCCGCGTTGCGGTGCCTGACTGAAGAGTTTTCCGAGGGCTGGAAGGTTGTGTTCATGGCCGATAACACACAGCAAATCATCGACTTCGAGCACCGTACTACCCGACGGATGGAGCAGTTGCTGGCCCCGAAACAGTGCGGCGATACGCGTGCCTTCGGGCATTTTCAGTTCGCGAAGGGGCGAGCCGATGCACCATTTTTCGGCACCGAGGCGATAAACGAACAGTTCCCACTCGCTGGTGACGTGCACTTCCAGCGCTGAGCGCGAGATCGGTGCAGGCTCCGGCGGAACGGTCACCTTCAAAAGCTTCGCCACCCACGGCAGGCTCGTGCCCTGCACCAACAGCGACACCAGCACAATAAAGAAGGCGAGGTTGAAGTAGAGCTGGGCATTCGGCAGGCCGGCCATCAGCGGGAACACCGCCAGAATGATCGGGACCGCGCCGCGTAATCCGACCCATGAGATAAACGCCTTTTCGCGGCCGTGGAACGCTTTGAACGGCAGCAGGCCGACCAGCACCGACAGCGGCCGTGCAAACAGAATCATCCACAGCGCCAGGCCCAGAGCGGGCAGGGCGATAGGCAGCAGGTCGTGAGGCGTCACCAGCAGCCCCAGCACCAGGAACATGCCGATCTGCGCCAGCCAGGCCATGCCGTCAAGCATGTGCAGAATGCCGTGGCGGCTGCGCACCGGACGATTGCCGATCACCAAGCCGCAGAGGTAGACGGCCAGGAAACCGCTGCCGTGCAGGGCGTTGGTCAGGGCGAAGACCGCCAGGCCGCCGGCAATCACCAGAATCGGGTAGAGGCCGTTGGCCAGGTTGATGCGATTGACCAATTGCAGCATGACCCAGCCACCGCCGAGGCCGATGACGGCACCGATGCCGAACTCACGCACGAAGTGGGCAAGCAGACTCCAGTGCAGGCCGGTCTGGCCGCTGGCGAGCATGTCGATCAGGGTAACGGTGAGGAACACCGCCATTGGGTCGTTGCTGCCGGATTCGATTTCGAGGCTGGCGGTGACCCGTTCGTTCAGGCCTTTGCCACCCAGCAGCGAGAACACCGCAGCGGCATCGGTGGAGCCGACGATGGCGCCGATCAGCAAACCCTGGATGACGTTCAGGTTGAATAGCCAGGCAGCGACGAAACCGGTCAGTGCGGTCGTGATCAACACCCCGACCGTGGCCAGCGACAGCGCGGGCCAAAGCGCTACGCGGAAACTCGAGACTCGGGTGCGCAAGCCGCCATCGAGCAGGATCACCGCGAGTGCGAGGTTGCCTACCAGATAAGCCGTTGGGTAGTTATCAAATATAATGCCGCCGCCGTCGACGCCAGCGGCCATGCCCACCGCCAGGATGATCACCAGAATCGGGATGCCGAGGCGGGAAGAAAGTGAGCTCACCAGAATGCTCGCACCTACCAGCAACGCGCCGATCAAGAACAGGCTGTTGATGGTCGTCGCATTCAAAGGCAGTACTCCAGAAAGCTGAAAGGCGGGCACAAACTGACCATGCAGTCTGCGTGCCAGCGATTCTAACCTGTTGAAATGTGATGCTGTCAAAAAGCTTTTATAGAATTCTGACAACATCTACAGAGCCGGTTGAAATCACCGTGGCGAGGGTTTTATCTGTGGCGAGGGGATTTATCCCCGTTCGGCGGCGACGCCGTCGCAAGGCCTGTTTGCGGGGTATGCCTGGAAGAACGCAGGGGGCCGCTTCGCAGTCCAGCGGGGATAAATCCCCTCGCCACAGAAGATCCCTTCACCACAGATAAATCGCCTGGCCACAGAGTTGGGGGGACTCTTTAGAGGCTAAACCGCCCAACCATGTTGTTCAGGTCCAGCGCCAATCGCGACAATTCATTGCTCGCCGCACTCGTCTGATTCGCCCCGGTCGCCGATTGAACCGACAAATCACGAATGTTCACCAGGTTGCGATCCACTTCACGGGCGACCTGCGCCTGTTCTTCCGCCGCACTGGCGATCACCAGGTTGCGCTCGTTGATCTCGACGATGGCGCTGTTGATCGTGTCCAGCGACAGACCTGCACCGCGAGCGATGTTCAAGGTCGATTCGGCGCGTTCGGTGCTGTTACGCATCGAATCCACCGCGTGTTCGGTACCGCTCTGGATGCTGCCAATCATGCGTTCGATTTCGCTGGTCGACTGCTGAGTGCGATGCGCCAGTGCACGAACCTCATCCGCCACCACCGCGAAACCACGCCCGGCTTCACCGGCACGCGCAGCTTCGATCGCTGCGTTCAATGCCAGCAGGTTGGTCTGGTCAGCCAGGCCGCGTATCACGTCCAGCACCTTGCCGATGTCACGGGATTCATTGGCCAGATCGCCAATCAAGGTCGCGGTGCTCTGCACATCGGCGCTCATGCGTTCAATGGCGCTGACGGTTTCCTGCACCAAGTCACGACCGTCACCGGCCGAGGTGGTGGCGTTTTTCGAGGCTTCGGAAGTGCTGACGGCATTGCGTGCGACTTCTTCCACGGCGCTGGTCATTTCATTGACCGCGGTGGCGGCCTGTTCGATTTCGTTGTTCTGTTGGGTCAGGCCACGGGCGCTTTCGTCGGTGACACTGTTCAACTCTTCCGCAGCGGACGCCAATTGCGTGGCCGAACCGGAAATTCGTTGCAGGGTGTCGCGCAGCTTGTCCTGCATCTTCGACATGGCCAGCAGCAAGCGGCCGGCTTCGTCTTCGCCATCAACGGTGATCGGGCGAGTCAGGTTGCCCTCGGCGATTTCTTCGGCAGCGCTCAGGGCATTGGCGATCGGCTTGGTGATGCTGTTGGTCAGCAGCCAGGCGAACAGCACGGTCAGCCCGGAGGCGATCACCAGCAGGGTGACGACCAGGTTGAACGCCGAGGAATACTGATCAGCTGCCTGCTGGTTAAGGTCGACCGCTTGTTGGTTGTTGATCAGCATCAGGCGGTTGAGCACGGCGTTGACGGCTTCAGAGTTGTTCAGCAGATCGGTGTTAAGCAAGGTGCGCAGTTCTTCCATCTGATTGTTGCGCGACAGGCTCTTCATCCGGTCTTCAAGCTGACGATACTGGCCAAGCAACTGCACGTACTGGTCGTAAGCCGCACGCTCGTCAGGGCTGGAGATGAACTTTTCATACTCAGTCTGAGCGGCACGGATCTGTTGATTGCGCTGGTCGAACAGCTCGATGGTCTTTTGCTGAACGTCCGGTTCGCGGTTGGTCAACAGGCGATAGGACAGGACCCGCAGACGCAGCGTCAGTTGGGTGAACTCATCCAGCGCCTTGATGCTCGGCACGCTGCTCTGGACGATGTTCTCGCCTGCGCCGCGAATCTTGCTCATCTGGTTCAGGGCAAACACACCCAAAACCAGCATCAAACCGCCAATCAGGGCGAAACCGAGGAACGCCCGCGGTGCGATATTCATATTACGAAGGGACATGCTGTTTACCAAAGTGAGCGCACCCGTGCGGCGCTGAAGCTGACGTATGAGTGACTTATCGGTCATGCGACTAAAGTCTTGAGCGCCTGCGCGTTTTTGTCGCAGAAAGGCTGTTTTCTGTAGGAGCGAAGCTTGCTCGCGAAAAATATCCAGGCAGCGGGTTCATCCAGACAGCCCGCGTAATCGTTAACGTCCTTCGCGAGCAAGCTTCGCTCCTACAAAATCGGGCGACGAAGTGAAGGAACCAGATTCGCCAATCACAGTCTTTAGAGCTCGCGAGGACGGTCACCCGCCAGGAAAATCAAGGGCTGCGCCTGAATAACCCTGGCATCCGTGGTGACTTTTCTTTATCGTACGCGCCCTTTGAAAATGCTTGGAAAATCAAAATGTTGGAAGCATCCCTTAGCCAATTGGAACAGCTGGTCAACGACCTGGTGCAACAGAACCAGACGCTGCTCGGCACTAACCAGACCCTGAGTGCAGAACTGGCCCAGGCCAAGGATGAAAGCGAAAGCCTGCAGCTGAGCCTGATGGAACAGGAAGAGAAACAAGGCGCCACCGCGGCTCGCATCCAGGCCCTGGTTGAGCGCGTCAGCGCCGGCCCGGTCAGCGCATGAATCACGGCGCCGCAGGGGTAAAAGTCGTCTCGATCCTGGGGGAGGACTATTCGATCAAGGCGCCGGCCGGGGAAGAGCAAACCCTGCTGGACGCCGCGATGATGTTGAAAGCTGCCTTGGCCGACACCAAAAGGAAGTACCCGACGCTGATCGGTGACCGCTTGCTGGTGCTGGCCGCGATGAATCTGTGTTCCCAGCAGATCGAAATGCAAAAACAGCACCAGCAGGAACTCGACCGTTACCAAGAGCAAGTCAGCGCCACGGTTGAAGTGATCTCCAAGACGATCAATCAGGCCTGATCGGCTTTGCGCACAACCAAAGAATAGATTGTCGGTTTAGTTGTATACAATCGGCACGGCTGTTGCAGTGTTTCAGCCTCTTATTCTTTGGGGGTGTTCCATGCAGTTCTGGCGACGCAGTATTCAATGGCAGTTGATCCTCAGTATGGGCACTGCCCTGCTGGTCAGCATCCTGATCGTGGTTGGCATTTATACCCTCGTGGTCAACCGTCTCGCCCAGAGCTATCTGGTCGAACAGGCACTGCCGTCGAGCATCAAAGCGATGCGCAACGACATCGAACGAATCCTCGTCCAACCCCTCACCGCCGCCAAGGACATCGCCAGCAACAGCATGGTGCGCGACTGGTTGGCCGGGGGTGAAAGCAGTACCCAGACCGCTGCGTTCGTGCAGTATCTGGAAGGCATCCGCGCTGAACACAAGGCGTTCACCGCGCTAATCGTCGGCACGGCTTCAAACCATTACTTCACTGAAAAAGGCCTGGACCGGACCCTCAGTCGTTCCAACCCCAAAGACACCTGGTTCTACGCATTCCTCGACAGCAACCAGCCGCGCACCCTCAATATCGACAATGACACCGCGACCGGAGAACTGGCGCTGTTCATCGACCTCAAAGTCGAGCAGGCCGGCAAAGTCGTGGGCGTTGCCGGGCTTGGCCTGAGCATGAAAGAGCTGTCGGAGTTGATCCACAACTTCAACTTCGGTGAGCGCGGCAAGGTCTATCTCGTGCGTTCCGACGGTTTGATCCAGGTTCATCCCGAGGCGCAATTCAGTGGTAAACGCACGTTGGCCGAGCAAATCGGTGCCGCGGCGGCGCAAACGGTCATGGGTCAGCTCTCTACCTCCAAAGCGTCCGCCATCAGCAGCGGTTTTACCCGCGAAGGCGAAGATTTTCTGGCATTGAGCCTGCCATTGCGGGATCTGGGCTGGACCCTGGTGGCCGAAGTGCCACAGTCGCAGATCTACGCCGAAGCCCGTCGCGCCATGTGGATGAGCAGCGGCATTGGCCTGGCGGTGGCACTGGTGTGTCTGATGTTGGTGGTCTTGCTGGCCCGTGGGTTGGTGCGGCCGATCCGTCAGGTAACAGCCGCGCTGGTAGCCATCGGTAGCGGTGGGGGAGATTTGACCCACCGGTTAGATTCCAGCCGCGCCGATGAGCTGGGTGACCTGGCGCGCGGCTTCAATCGATTCCTCGACAGTCAGCGCGAAATGATTGGCGATGTGCTGACCACGAGCGAGAGATTGCGCACCGCCGTCGGGCAGGTAGCGCGGGTGGTGGATAACACTGCGGAACGTTCTGGTCGTCAGCAGGAAATGACCGACATGGTTGCCACGGCAGTCCACGAAATGGGCCTGACGGTGCAGGAAATCGCCCAGAACGCGGGCAATGCCGCCGTCGCTTCGCAGAATGCTCGCGATGAAGCCATGCAGGCACGGGAAGTGGTCGGTGGTTCGATCCGGCATATAGAAAGCATGTCCGATGAAATCGGCATCGCGGCGGGCGCCGTGGGCGAGCTGGCCAATCAGGTGGCGTCGATTGATCAGGTGTTGGCGGTGATTCGAGGGATCTCCGAGCAGACCAATTTACTGGCACTGAACGCGGCCATCGAAGCCGCGCGGGCCGGCGACATGGGACGTGGTTTTGCAGTGGTGGCGGATGAAGTGCGGACATTGGCGCGGCGGACTCAGGCGTCCACCGACGAGATTCAGCAGATGATCGGCAGCCTCAAGCAGGGCGCTGAGAATGCCGTTTCCTCCATGCATTCCGGGCAAGCAGCGACGGGCACCGGCGTCGAGTCGAGCCAGCGCACCGGAGCGTCACTGACAGCGATTACCGGGCAGGTCGAGCGCATCAGCGACATGAACCATCAGGTGGCGACGGCCACGGAAGAGCAGTCGGCGGTGACGGAAGAGATCAATCGCAATGTGCAGGGGATTTCGGATTTGGCTCGGGCGACGGCGGGTGAAGTCAGGGCTTGCAGAGAGGATTGTAAGACTTTGCAGCGGTTGGCGGATGATTTGGCGCGGCAGATGGGCAGTTTCAAATTGAGTTGATGTGTTGTCGGTGCGGGCCTCTTCGCGAGCAAGCCCGCTCCCACATTTGATTTCTGGTGTCCACAAATTATGTGTTCACCGCAGATCAAGTGTGGGAGCGGGAGGGTGTCCCTGATTTTGTGTAAACGGGATTTCTATTAAACCGTTAACAGCCGATCTTCAAACTGGATACTGAAGCGATTCAAAGCCGCTTTCCAGTCCCGGATCGGCATTGTCCACTTTTTGCTGATGTTGTTCAGCGCCAGATAAAACAGCTTCATCACCGCCTCGTCGGTCGGAAATGACGCACGCGTTTTGATCACTTTACGCAGACTCATGTTGATCGATTCGATGGCATTGGTGGTGTAGATCACCTTGCGAATTTCGGCTGGATAGTCAAAAAACGGAATCACCCGAGCCCAGTTTCGTCGCCATGACAGGCTGATCGATTGGTACTCGGCGTCCCATTTGGCTTCAAATTCGCAGAGCCGTTGCTCAGCCAGCTCGGCGGTGGCCGAGGTGTAAATCAGCTTGAGGTCAGCCGCGACTTCCTTCTGCCGTTTCCACGATACGAAGTTCAAACTGTTGCGCACCATGTGCACGATGCACAGCTGAACGACGGCTTTTGGGTAAACCGTTTCAATCGCCTCAGGGAAGCCTTTGAGGCCGTCCACGCAGGCGATGAAGATGTCCTGCACGCCCCGATTCTTGAGTTCGGTCACCACTTGCAGCCAGAATTTTGCGCCTTCGGTTTGAGCGATCCACAAGCCCAGCACCTCTTTGTGACCCGCCATGTTGACGCCGATGGCCAGATAAACCGCCTTGTTGCGCACGGCGCCGGCATCGCGCACTTTGACGTGAATGCAGTCCAGATAGAGGATCGGGTACAGCGCGTCCAGCGGCCGCGCCTGCCAGAGTTTGACCTCATCACTCACCGCGTCGGTAATCGCCGAGATCAGGCTGGGAGAGACCTCGGTGCCGTACATTTCCTGCAAGTGCGCCTGAATTTCTCTGACACTCAAACCGCGAGCGTACAGCGAGATGACTTTGTCATCGAAGCCCGTCCAGCGGGTTTGATGCTTGGCCACCAACTGCGGCTCGAAGGACGCCTGCCGGTCGCGAGGGATGTCGAGCGGCAGTTCGCCGAAGTCGCCCTTCAGGGTTTTACCGCTGTGACCGTTGCGCGCATTGGCGGCGGTGTTGGTGATCGTCGCGCTTTTGTCGTGCCCCAGGTGTTCGGTCATCTCGGCTTCAAGGGCCCGCTCGACCAGCATCTTGGTGAGCTGTTTGAGCAGGCCGTTTTCGCCGATGAGATCTTCGGGCTTTTTGTAATTGGCCAACAGACTGTCGGCCAGTTTAACCAGCTCAGGATCAGGCTTGACTCGTTTGGCTCGCTTGGGTTTTGACTCGGTCATTGGATTTCCTTGGGGTAGGCAGTCTCCTGCCAAATGACCGTTTACACAAAACTAATTACACCCTCGGGAGCGGGCTTGCTCGCGAAAGGATTGCAGCAGCACCACAAGGCTTTGGTTAAAACCACTCATCCTGCATGTTCAAACAAACATCATCCCGCGCCTCAAGAATCGCCAGCTCATGGTGGCAACCCGGCACTTCCCACGTCAGGAAATACCGCGCCGCCTGCAGCTTGCCTTTATAGAAGCTCGCATCAGCCGCATTACCCTTGGCCAACCCTTCCTCGGCGCGAATCGCCTGTTCCAGCCAGCGCCAGCCAATCACCGTGTGCCCGAACACCTTCAGGTACAGCGCCGAGTTCGCCAGGCTGCTGTTGACCTTGCCTTGCCCCAGATCCGTCAGCAAACCAATCGTCACTGTTTGCAGGCGTGCCACCAGTTTCTCCAGCGGTTCACGCAGCGCGGTCAACGACTCATGCGCCTGCGCTCGCTCAGCAGTGTCGGCGATCAGTCGAATCAGTTGCTTGAGCCCAGAACCACCGTTCTGCGCCAGTTTACGTCCCAGCAAGTCCAGCGACTGAATGCCATGAGTGCCTTCATGAATCGGGTTCAAACGGTTGTCGCGGTAGTACTGCTCCACCGGATATTCGCGGGTGTAACCGTGGCCGCCAAGAATCTGGATCGCCAGTTCATTGGCCTTCAGGCAAAACTCCGACGGCCAGGATTTGACGATCGGTGTCAGCAAATCCAGCAGCTCTTGGGCCTGTTTGCGCTCGGCTTCAGTCTCAAGGGTCGTGGTGTCATCGAATAACCGTGCCGCGTACAGCCCAAGATCGAACGAGCCTTCGACGTAGGCTTTCTGGGTCAGCAACATGCGTTTGACGTCGGCGTGCTGAATGATCGCCACCGGCGCAGTGTTCGGGTCCTTGCTGTCCGGCACGCGACCCTGCGGACGCTCGCGGGCGTACTCCAGGGAATACAGATAACCGGCGTAACCGAGCATCACCGCGCCCATGCCGACGCCGATCCGCGCTTCGTTCATCATCTGGAACATGTAGCTCAGGCCGTGGTGCGGTTTGCCCACAAGGTAGCCGACACACTCGCCGTTATCGCCGAAGTTCAGCGCGGTGGAGGTAGTGCCACGCCAGCCCATCTTGTGGAACAAGCCGGCCAGCAGCACGTCGTTACGTTTGCCCAGGCTACCGTCGTCGTTAACTAGGAACTTGGGCACGATGAACAGCGAAATACCCTTCACCCCGGCCGGTGCGTCCGGCAATTTCGCCAGCACCATGTGCACGATGTTTTCCGACAACGGGTGATCGCCGCCGGAGATGAAGATCTTGTTGCCCTTGAGTCGATACGTGCCGTCAGACGCAGGCTCTGCGCGGGTACGAATATCCGACAGCGACGAGCCAGCATGCGGCTCGGTCAGGGCCATGGTGCCGAAGAAGCGGCCATCGATCATCGGTTGCAGGAAGCGCTGTTTCTGCTCCTCGGTGCCGAAGCTTTCGATCAGGTTCGCCGCGCCCATGGTTAGGAACGGATAAGAGGTCGACGCTGCGTTGGCCGACTGAAAGTGCGCGAAGCAGGCTTGGGACAACAGCGTAGGAAGTTGCATGCCGCCGGCGTCGAAACTGCGCGCGGCGTTGAGGAAACCGGCTTCAAGGAAGGCATCCACCGCCGGTTTCACCTCCGGAATCAGAATCGCCTGGCCGTCTTCATAGCGCGGCTCGTTTTCGTCACCCTTGCGGTTGTGCGGGGCGAAGAACTTCTCGGCGATGTTGCGGGCAGTGCCGATGGCGGCATCGAAGGTTTCGCGGTTGTGCTCGGCGAAACGCTCACGCTGGGTCAGACCTTCGGCATCGAGGACTTCATACAGCTCGAAAGCCAGATTGCGGGAACTGAGCAACGTCTCGGACATGGCGGCCTACCTTTTTTGGAATGGACCGAGTCTAGGCGTGGGAATAAAGGCTGAACAGGATGATTGATGAGCGTGATGGTGGAGCCGCGCAGCGACTTAGCAGACACCACAAAACAACTGTGGGAGCGGGCTTGCTCGCGAATGCGGTGTAACAGTCGATGTTGATGTCGACTGACACTCCGCTTTCGCGAGCAAGCCCGCTCCCACAGGGGGGTTGCGTACCGGGCGCCCATTGCGGATGCCCGGCCTTATTGCGTTTAGCCGATCGTCATCAAGCTGGCATTACCACCCGCCGCAGCGGTGTTAACGCTCAACGCCCGCTCGATCACCAGACGCTCCAGCGCAATGCTGGTTTCGCCCTGCGATAGGCCGTGTACACCAACAATCGCTCCGGCACGTTTGGCCACTTGATGGCACACCGCACGCAGCTGATCGGAATGGCCATGATGCAGAACCGCATCAAACACCACTTCGTCCTTGCCCCAGTCGGCAACCAGTTTGATCTTCGCCTGAATGTCCTTCGGCAGACGTGCGAACAGTGCCTTGGTCAATTCAGCTTCCGGCCACACCGCCGAACCGCCGACGGCCAACACCGCCGCCAGTTGAGTCAGCAGATCGCCTTCGACTTCTGCCAGGCACAGCACGTGTTCGCGCGGCAGGATGGCGTAGCTGTTGCGCTCACCGGTCGGGCCAGCCAGTACACGGGTGATGCCGCTTTGCGATTGCGCCGCGAACTGCACGCACAGGGTGCTCAGGTCGGCAAACTTGTTGCTGTCGGCCCAGGCTTTCAGTGCGGTCAGCGGTTTGCTCATGGCATCACGCAGACGAACGTCCGGGGCAGCGATGGCATCACCGCGAGCGAAGGATTGTTCGATTGCATCCGTAGGACGTGTCGACAGCAGACGGTACAGGTACAGCGGACCACCCGCCTTAGGCCCCGTGCCCGATAAACCTTCGCCGCCGAACGGCTGCACGCCAACCACGGCACCCACGATGTTGCGGTTCACGTAGACGTTACCGGCGTTGACGTTGTCGATCACCTTGGCGATGGTCTCGTCGATCCGGGTGTGCACACCCAGCGTCAGGCCGTAGCCGGAAGCGTTGATCTGACCGATCAGTTGATCGATGTCTTTGCGCTTGTAACGAACCACGTGCAGCACCGGACCGAAAATCTCCCGTTGCAGTTCGTCGAAGCTTTCCAGTTCGATCAGGGTCGGCATCACGAAGGTGCCGCGTTTGACTTCTTCGCCGTTGGCGATCGCCACCTGGTACACGTTGCGACCTTTGTCGCGCATGGCCTGGATGTGCTTCTCGATGCCGGCCTTGGCTTCGGCGTCGATCACCGGGCCGATGTCCACGGACAGGCGCTCTGGGTTGCCGAGACGGCATTCAGCCATGGCGCCCTTGAGCATTTCGATGACACGGTCAGCGGAATCTTCCTGCAAGCACAGCACACGCAGTGCCGAGCAACGTTGACCGGCGCTGTCGAAGGCCGAGGACACCACGTCGATCACAACCTGTTCAGTCAGTGCCGAGGAGTCGACGATCATCGCGTTCTGGCCGCCGGTTTCAGCGACCAGCGGAATCGGACGACCCTGTGCATCCAGGCGGCCGGCGACGTTGCGTTGCAACAGACGCGCAACTTCGGTGGAACCGGTGAACATCACGCCTTTGACCCGATCGTCGCCGACCAGGCGGGCACCGACGGTTTCGCCTCGGCCCGGCAGCAGTTGCAGCACGCCTTCCGGAATCCCGGCTTCGAGCAGCAAGCGCACGGCTTGAGCCGCCACCAGCGGGGTTTGTTCCGCAGGCTTGGCCAGCACCGGGTTACCGGCGGCGAGGGCAGCAGCAACCTGGCCACTGAAAATCGCCAGCGGGAAGTTCCAAGGGCTGATGCACACCACCGGACCCAATGGACGGTGGGCGTCGTTGGTGAAATCGTTGCGAGCCTGCACTGCGTAGTAACGCAGGAAGTCCACGGCTTCACGCACTTCAGCGATGGCGTTGGCGAAGGTCTTGCCGGCTTCGCGAGCCAGCAGGCCCATCAGCGGCTGGATCTCGCCTTCCATCAGATCGGCGGCACGTTCCAGAATCGCGGCGCGTTCGGCGGGCGGGGTGGCCTGCCAGATCGGTGCGGCGTTCAGGGCGCACTGGATCGCGTTGTCGACGTCTTCGACGGTCGCTTCCTGCACGTGACCAACCACGTCACGCAGATCGGACGGGTTGAGGACTGGCGCAGGGGTTTCGGAGCTGGACGCGCAACCGAGCATCGGCGCAGCTTTCCAGTGGTTGTGAGCAGTGGCCAGCAAAGCGCAGGACAAGGAAGCCAGGCGATGTTCGTTGGCCATGTCGATGCCGCTGGAGTTGGCGCGCTCGGCACCATAAAGATCACGCGGCAGCGGGATACGCGGGTGCGGCAGGCCGAAGCCGCCTTCCAGCGTCGCCATCTGCTCGATGCTGGCCACTGGATCGGCCACCAGCGCCTGAATCGAGATGGACTGATCGGCTATCTGGTTGACGAACGAAGTGTTCGCACCGTTTTCCAGCAGGCGACGCACCAGATACGCCAGCAGCGTTTCGTGAGTGCCGACCGGTGCGTACACGCGGCACGGACGGTTCAATTTGCCTTCGGAAACTTTGCCTACAACCTGTTCGTACAGTGGTTCACCCATGCCGTGCAGGCACTGGAACTCGTACTGACCGGGGTAATAGTTCTGACCGGCGATGTGGTAAATGGCCGACAGGGTGTGGGCGTTGTGCGTGGCAAACTGCGGATAGATGACTTCCGGGACCGATAGCAGTTTTCTAGCACACGCGATGTAGGAAACGTCGGTGTACACCTTGCGGGTGTAGACCGGATAGCCTTCCAGGCCTTCGACTTGGGCGCGCTTGATTTCGCTGTCCCAGTACGCGCCTTTCACCAGACGGATCATCAGGCGATGACGGCTGCGGCGAGCCAGGTCGATCACATAGTCGATCACGTACGGGCAACGCTTTTGATAAGCCTGGATCACGAAGCCGATGCCGTTCCAGCCGGTCAATTGCGGCTCAAAGCACAGGCGCTCCAGCAGATCCAGCGACAGCTCGAGGCGGTCGGCTTCTTCGGCGTCGATGTTCAGGCCGATGTCGTATTGCTTGGCCAGCAGGGTCAGCGACAACAGGCGCGGGTACAACTCGTCCATCACACGTTCGTACTGTGCACGGCTGTAACGCGGGTGCAGTGCCGAGAGCTTGATGGAAATGCCCGGGCCTTCATAAATCCCACGACCGTGGGACGCTTTGCCGATCGAGTGGATGGCTTGTTCGTACGAGGCCAGGTATTTCTGGGCGTCGTGCTCGGTGAGTGCGGCTTCACCCAGCATGTCGTAGGAATAGCGGAAGCCCTTGGCTTCGAACTTGCTGGCGTTGGCCAATGCTTCGGCGATGGTTTCGCCGGTGACGAACTGCTCGCCCATCAGGCGCATGGCCATGTCGACGCCCTTGCGGATCATCGGCTCGCCGCTCTTGCCGATGATGCGGCTCAGGGACGACGTCAGGCCTGCTTCATTATGGGTGGCAACCAATTTGCCGGTCAGCAACAAGCCCCAGGTCGCGGCGTTGACGAACAGCGACGGGCTGTTGCCCAAGTGCGGGTGCCAGTTGCCCGTGCTGATCTTGTCGCGGATCAGCGCGTCACGGGTGCCCTTGTCCGGAATGCGCAGCAGCGCTTCGGCGAGGCACATCAGCGCTACGCCTTCCTGGGACGACAGGGAAAATTCCTGCAACAGGCCCTGAACAATTCCGGCACGGCCGCCGGCGCTCTTCTGATTGCGCAGCTTCTCGGCAATCGAGGAGGCGAGCTTGTTGGTGGCTTCGGCCATCGCAGCAGGCAGGCGCGCCTGTTCGATCAGCATCGGCACCACTTCAGGTTCCGGGCGACGGTAGGCGGCGGTGATCGAGGCGCGCAGTACCGATTGCGGCAGGATGCTTTCGGCGAATTCGAGGAAGCACTGGTGGGCGTGATCCAGAGGCGCATCGACGATGTCGTCGGAATCCTTGGTCAAACCGTTCAGCTCGGTCAGGGTTGCACCACCCTCGAGTTTTTCCAGGTAATTGAAAATTGCCTGCTTGATCAGCCAGTGCGGCGTGCGATCAATTGAGGTCGCGGCAGCCTTGAGGCGCTCGCGGGTCGGGTCGTCAAGTTTGACCCCAAGGGTGGTGGTAGCCATATTTTTATCCTCATGTTTGCCACGACCGCGTGGCATCAGCTGGCGGCAAGATTAGCCGCGCAACCGTCGAGGTGCAACCGGGTGCAACCCTTTTTTTGTCGGAATAATAAGCAGCTCGTCAGGAAATAAATTCCGGTACGAACGTACCGCACCTGCTAGGTGCTTTTAATTCTAGAAAACCGTTAGGACTGCCCTAAAAGGGAGCAAAAACAGGGTTTTTTCAGATAAATCCGACTAGGTGCAACTTATTCTCACGAAACAGGTTGCACCTTATTTGCTTTGTTGAATAGCATTCGCGGCCAAGGTGCAACCGGTCATAAAAGACAGGTGTACCGGCTGATGGCTTTCCTGGGGAAACATCAGTCATAAATGCGCGGGACCTGAAATCGTCTGTCAAACGTCGTCGTTTGCGCGCGGTTCACCAGCCGCCGCTACATAAAAACAAAGCCAGGGCGTAACTTAATGAGCGTAAGCAATCCAACACTGATCACGTTCGTGATCTACATCGCAGCAATGGTGCTGATCGGCTTCATGGCCTATCGCTCCACCAACAACCTTTCTGACTACATTCTGGGTGGCCGCAGCCTGGGCAGCGTCGTGACTGCATTGTCCGCCGGCGCCTCCGACATGAGCGGCTGGTTGTTGATGGGCCTGCCGGGCGCCATCTATATGTCCGGCCTGTCCGAAAGCTGGATCGCCATCGGCCTGATCGTCGGTGCTTACCTGAACTGGCTGTTCGTCGCCGGCCGTCTGCGTGTGCAGACCGAACACAACGGCGATGCATTGACCCTGCCGGATTACTTCTCCAGCCGTTTCGAAGACAAAAGCGGTCTGCTGCGGATTATCTCTGCCGTCGTGATCCTGGTGTTCTTCACCATCTACTGCGCATCCGGCATCGTGGCCGGCGCCCGTCTGTTCGAAAGCACCTTCGGCATGTCCTACGAGACAGCGCTGTGGGCCGGTGCTGCGGCGACGATTGCCTACACCTTCGTCGGCGGTTTCCTGGCAGTCAGCTGGACTGACACCGTACAAGCCACGCTGATGATCTTCGCCCTGTTGCTGACGCCGATCATCGTGCTGCTGGCCACCGGCGGCGTCGACACCACGTTCCTGGCCATCGAAGCGCAAGATCCAAGCAACTTCGACATGCTGAAAAACACCACCTTCATCGGCGTGATCTCGCTGATGGGCTGGGGCCTGGGCTACTTCGGCCAGCCGCACATTCTGGCGCGTTTCATGGCGGCGGATTCGGTCAAGTCGATCGCTAACGCTCGTCGTATCTCCATGACCTGGATGATCCTGTGCCTGGGCGGCACCGTCGCTGTAGGTTTCTTCGGTATCGCTTACTTCTCGGCGCACCCGGAGCTGGCCGGTCCTGTGACCGAAAACCCAGAGCGCGTGTTCATCGAACTGGCCAAAATCCTGTTCAACCCATGGATTGCCGGTGTACTGCTGTCGGCCATTCTGGCTGCCGTCATGAGCACCCTGAGCTGCCAGTTGCTGGTGTGCTCGAGCGCCCTGACCGAAGACTTCTACAAAACCTTCCTGCGTAAAACTGCTTCTCAGGTTGAACTGGTCTGGGTTGGTCGCGCCATGGTGCTGCTGGTTGCCCTGATCGCCATCGCGATGGCCGCTAACCCGGAAAACCGCGTTCTGGGTCTGGTCAGCTATGCCTGGGCCGGTTTCGGTGCTGCCTTTGGTCCGGTTGTCCTGATCTCCGTGATCTGGAAAGACATGACCCGCAACGGCGCACTGGCCGGCATCCTGGTCGGCGCGATCACCGTGATCGTGTGGAAACACTTCGAGTTGCTGGGTCTGTACGAAATCATCCCTGGTTTCATCTTCGCCAGCCTGGCGATCTACTTCGTCAGCAAACTGGGCTCGCCGACTTCCGGCATGCTTCAGCGCTTCGCTGCTGCCGAGGCTGATTTCCGCCTGAACAAGTGATGGGAATGAGCTGAGGCTCTGACCTTTCGCCGAACATGAAAACGGCCCGCTTCCTTTGGAGGCGGGCCGTTTTTTTTGGTTACGCAAATCCCGAGATGTTGAAGATCCTTGTGGGAGCGGGCTTGCTCGCGAAAGCGGTGGGTCAGCTTGCATCAATGCTGAATGTGGAATCGCATTCGCGAGCAAGCCCGCTCCCACAAGGGGATTGGTGGTGGGTTTGAGGGAAATGTCTGTAGCCAAACACACAGATTATTGAAGGATAAATCTCTAAAAAAGTAGGGCAAATCTGATTTTCCTGTCCCTCACTCAACACCCCTTGTCGCTCATGCAGAATCGCCCGCCTTCATTCTGCAGAGACACATCGGATGTTCGCTCCTGCCAATCAACCGCGTTTCACGTTGACCCTCGACGGCGTCCAGAGTGAGCTCAAAGTGCTTGAGTTCACGGGCAAGGAAGCCATCAGCCAACCCTACCGTTTTGACCTGGAACTGGTCAGCGAACGGCCGGACATCGAGCTCGAAAGCCTGCTGCATTGTCAGGCCTTTCTGAGTTTCGATGCACAAGATTGCGGCATACACGGTCAGATCTTTCGCGTCGGTCAAAGCGACTCCGGGAAACGTCTGACGGGCTACCAAATCAGTCTCGTACCGCGGCTGGCCTACCTCGGTCAGCGCATCAACCAGCGGATCTTCCAGCACAAAAGCGTGCCGGCGATCATCGCGCAGGTCCTCAAAGACCATGGCATCCAGCGCGATGCGTTCGAATTTCAACTCGGCAGCGACTACTCACCGCGCGAGTACTGCGTGCAGTACGCCGAAAGCGACCTCGCGTTTATCCAGCGGCTGTGTGCCGAGATCGGCATTCATTACCACTTCCAGCACAGCCCCGCCGGGCATCTGCTGGTGTTCGGCGATGATCAAACGGTGTTCCCGCGTCTGCCCGAGTCGACGCTGTACCTGCCGGGCAGCGGCATGGCGGCGAATGCGCCGGCCATCAAGCGATTCAACGTACGGCTGGAGATCCGGACCACGGCGGTCACCCGGCGTGATTACGACTTCCAGAAACCGCGTCTTTCCCTTGAAAGTCGGGTCGACAGCGAACAGCGCCCAGTGCTGGAGGACTACCACTTTCCCGGTCAATTCACTGATCGCGAGCATGGCAAACAGCTGACGCAACGAGCGCTGGAGAGGCACAACGCGGACTTCCGCCAAGCTGAAGGTCGTGGCGACGATTCTGCCTTGGTCAGCGGACATTTCCTGCACCTCGCCGAGCACCCGCGTCAGGCATGGAACGATCTGTGGCTGATCACCGGCATCGAACACCGTGGCCGACAGCCGCAAGTGCTGGAAGAGTCGGCCACCAGCGACGACCCGGATGATTTCCAGGGCTATCGCAATACCTTTCTGGCGACGCCGTGGGACGTTTCGTTTCGTCCTCCCCTGGGGCCGGAAAAGCCACGCATGCTCGGCTACCAACCTGCCGTGGTCACCGGTCCGGTCGACAGCGAAATCCATTGCGACGAGTACGGTCGGGTCAAGGTTCAGCTCGCCTGGGATCGCGACGGTCAGCTCAACGAACATTCCAGTTGCTGGTTGCGGGTCGCCACGGGCTGGGCCCACGACCATTACGGCAGCGTGCTGATCCCGCGAGTCGGCATGGAAGTGCTGGTGGGTTTCATCGACGCCGATGCCGACAAACCGCTGGTGATGAGTTGCCTGCCAAACGCAGCAACACCGGTGCCGCTGGATCTGCCCGCCGACAAGACCCGCAGCATTTTCCGCAGCCAGAGTAGTCCAGGAGGCGGCGGTTACAACGAATTGCGCATCGAGGATCGTAAAGGTGCCGAGGAAATCTACCTGCGCGCCCAGCGAAACTGGACGCAGCACGTGCTGCACGATCAACAGGTGCAGGTCGATAACCAGCGCAGCATCGTCGTCACGGGTACGGCTCGCCATGAGCTGAAGGCTGATGAACAACGCATCACCCATGGTCAGCGTCAGGCCGAAGTGAAGCTTGACGATCATCTGGTAGTGATTGGCGATCGGCACATCCGCGTGACCAGTCAGGCGCTCAATGCCAGTCAGCAATTCCATGTCAGCGCCGGCCAGCAAGTGGTGATCGACGGTGGCGCCAGCGCGACGATCCAGGCGGGCGGGCAGTGGATCAACATTGGTCCTGGCGGGATTTTCAGCAGTGTGCCGATTCAGGTCGGCGGCGCGCTGATGCCAGCGATGGCTGCAGCGCCCGTGTCGCCGAATACACCGTTGAAACTCGTCGCCGCCCCGGCCGCCCTGCTGAGCGCGGCACAGATCATGAGCCTGCAAAGCGACGCACCGTTTTGTGAGGAATGCGAGCGTTGTAAGGACGGTGTCTGTGCAGCCTGATCGCTTATCACCTCACGCCTGGCTGGAACGCCAACCGCTCAAACCTGGCGAGCAGTTGTTTGCGATTTTCGGCAGCGCCAGTGCTGCGCAGCCTTTGTGCACCTGGCAACACACGACCACGGCGCAAGCGCCGAGCGCGATCTGGGCCGACACCGCCTATGCCGAGTGGGAACCGGTGATGCCCTATGTCGGAATCGTCGCTTCTGGCAGTGAGTTTCTGGAATGGGTCGCCACGACCGAGTCCCGTGACTGGGGTTGGTTGGCAGTTTCTTCTGCCTCTCAAGAAGCGCTGGGGGAGCATCTGCGCAGCCTCACTCAAGTGCTTTTGCCCAACGGTAATGCGGTGTTTTTCCGCTTCTGGGATGGGCGTTATTTGCTGCCCATTCTTCATTCTTCCGACGTTAGCGCCGCGCAGTTACTGCCGGTGATTGATCGTTGTTTGATCAATGGGCAGTCGCTCGATATTGGCGGCAGTGCGTTGAAAACCTCCAGGGTTTTTCCGTGGTGGGAAGTTTCCGAATCGCTGCTCGAAGACCTCGCCGCCGAGTCCGCGACAACTCGCATCAACAACTTGGTGAAGTGGTTGAGCGAGGACCGTCCTGATCTTTTTGAGGCGTTTTCTGAGCCCGTTTTGCGGCACAAAGTCGCGATCTTTCTGCAGACGCCGGACCTGCCTCAAGCACCGAAACAAGACTTGGTGGATTACCTGATGGCGGAGCTGAACTGATGGATCAGATCGTACGGATCGAGCAGGAACTCGACGGTTTTAAAGACACGCTGAGTTTGTATCGTCAGCAACTTGGCGGCTTCTTGAGTCGGAATGCGGACAGGGTCAGTCGGGCTACGGACATGCCGTCGCTGATGGACATGGAGCGGCTTGTAAAACTCGGCAACACCACGACGGCGGTTAGCAGTGGTGACGATGATTTTTTCTCCAGTGTTGCGCAGTGTCCGGAAAGCGGAGTTCTGGAGATCGAGAGCAAGTTTGAATCGGTCTATGACATTCCGTTGGGGAATATTTCGGTTGATGTGATTGCCGTTGATGGCGGTGAAAGCACGCCTGTCGCGCTCGGCGAGAACGGCAAGGGACAGTTCAAAGGCGTGCCTGGCAAGTTCTACCGTGTTCATGTCCAGAGTGAAGTGACCCCGGCTCAAATTGACGATCTTTTCTCCTCTTACGATGGCCTGACCTCAGAGCTGGAAGGTTGGCTGCGAAACGAGTGGGAAGGGTTCAAGCCGCAATGGTCGCAATCGACTTATGCAGCCGCGGGTAACGGCATGCTCGCGGGAAGTTGGGCCTCGATTACTGGTGTGTGGGACAGCATCAGCCTGCTCTCGGACATTCTCCAGGATCCACGAAAGTTCGTTGACCGCCTGGGGAGTGGCGCTGCCCAACTGGCCGACCTGGCAGAAAAATTTCCGGCAACGATGGAAAAGGTCCAACTGCTGGCCAGTGATGAAGCGGCCCTCTGTCTGTTGCTGCGCACGGCCAGCCTCTGGTTGGAGATGCTGCCGCCCAGCGAGATCGCCGGTAAAACTGCCGAAGCTGTTTCAGCCGTGGTAGTGCAGCTACTCATCGACATTCTGATCGGGGTTGTCCTGACTTTTGCGGGTGCAGGTGCGGGCATTGCCTATTTGGGTATGCGCCTTGCCAACTACGGCGCCCGGATCGTCGACGCTGTCGTGGGTTTCGTCAAAGCGATCTTCAACATCATCAACAGCTTCATTACTTACGTTGATCGCTACAAAAAAGTTGCCGCACGCGGTGTGGCGGCAGGCCTGAAAAAAGGCCGCATGCAACTGCGTTGGGATGCCAAGCGCAACACCACGCTTAAGCAAAATGAACACCACGACAACGTCTCAAAGCAGGCCACGAACCCCAACGGCGACAGCGCCGACTCCGTCGATAAAACCGCCACCAATAAATGCCCGGTATCGATGGTCACCGGCGAAGAACTGCTGACCCTCACCGACGGTTCGCTGGACGGCCTCCTGCCGTTCGCCTTCACCCGGCTCTACCGCACCAGCGCCGCTGAGGTCGACGCCGGCCTCGGATTCGGCTGGAGCCATTCGTTATCTCATCGGCTGGACATCGACGGCGACACCGTCATTTGGATCGACCACGAAAACCGTCGCACCACCTTCCCGCTGCCGAGCAGCGAACGCCCGGCGATCCACAACAGCCTCTCGCGCGCCGCGATTTACCTCGGCAATGAACCCGAAGAACTGATCCTCGCCCAGGCCGGCGACGAGGCACGTTTCTACCATTTTCATAATGGTTTTCTCACAACCATTAGCGACGGTTACGACAACCGCCTGCGCATCACCCGCGACCGCCAGGACCGCATCCAGCGCCTCGACAACGGCGCCGGCCGCGCCTTGCTGTTGCGCTATGACCGCAGCCATCTGGCCGCCGTCGATTATCAGGTTTTCGTCCCGGCCCAGTCCCTCGAGGAAGCCTGGCAGACCGAGCAAACACTGGTCTCATACCGCTACGACGAACGCGCTCGACTCATCGAAGTCACCAACGCTGCCAACGAAAGCGAGCGCTACGACTACGACGATCAGCACGTCATTCTCCAGCGGCAACTGGCCGGTGGGGCGAGTTTCTTCTGGGAGTGGGAAAGGTCCGGCAAGGCGGCCCGATGCATCCGTCACTGGGCGTCGTTTTCGCAGATGGACGCCCGTTATGCCTGGGATGACGAGGGCAGCGTCACCGTCCACAACATCGACGGCAGCGAAGAGGTTTACGTCCACGACGATAGTGCGCGTTTGGTGCGCAAGGTCGAGCTGGACGGCGGTGAACACCTCAAGGCCTATGACGACCAGGGGCGATTGATTGCCGAGCAAGACCCGCTCGGCGCTGTCACCGAATACCGCTACGACGAAGTCGGACGGCTGGTGGCGCTGCTTCCGCCCGAAGACGAACCAACCTCCTACGAGTACCGCAACGGTTTCCTGCACGCGCGCTATCGCGGCAAAGCTGTGTGGAAGTATCAGCGTAATGCCCAGGGTGACATCACCGAAGCGACCGACCCCGACGGTCACGTCAGCCACTATCACTACGACGAAAAAGGTCAGCTGCTGTCGATCCGCTACCCGGACACCAGTCGGCATGTGTTCGTCTGGAATGGCTTGGGGCAACTGGTCGAAGAGACGCTGCCGGACGGCGGTCAGCGGCGGTTTTCCTACGATGCGCTGGGGCGGCAGATTACCCGGCAGGACGAACACGGAGCAGTCACCAAGTCCCAATGGGATGCCGTCGGCCGACTGATCCAGACGACACTTCCTACCGGTGCCATTCGCGCCTTCAGCTACAACGCCTACGGAAAAATCACCGCCGAACGCGACGAACTGGGCCGGGTCACCCGCTACGAATACCTCGACGATCTGCACCTGGTCAGCCGCCGACTCAATGCCGACGGCACCCAGCTCAAGTATCGCTACGACAACGCGCAGCTGCTTCTTACCGAGATCGAAAACGAATCCGGCGAAAAATATCGCCTGGACTACACGCCCGGCGGATTGATCCGACAGGAAACCGGCTTCGATGGCCAACGCACGGCGTACACCTACGACCTCAACGGTCACCTGCTGGAGAAAACCGAGTTCGGCGATGACGGTTCGCAGCTCGTCACGCAATACGAGCGCGATACCGCCGGCCGACTGCTGATCAAGACCCTGCCCGACGGCATCAAGGTCGAATACCGCTACGACAGTCTCGGTCGACTGATCGGCGTCGACGATGGCCACGACCATCCGCTGGAATTCGAGTACGACCAACAAGACCGACTGATCACCGAGCATCAAGGTTGGGGCACGCTGCGGTATGGCTATGACGTTTGCGGCCAACTCAACCGCCTGCGCCTGCCGGACGGCAGCAAACTCGACTACCACCACGCCAAGGGCGGCGCGCTGGCCGCCATCGACCTCAACGGCGCGCGGCTCACCACTCACCAGTTTGCCTTCGGTCGCGAACAACAACGCCAGCAAGGCCAGCTCACCAGCCACTACCACTACGACGAACAGGGCCGGCTGCAAGCCCACGCGATCAACCAGCAAACCCGTCCGCTGTACATGCGCCATTACGGCTACGCGGTCAACGGCAACCTCGCGACCATCGCCGACAGCCGCCACGGCCAACGCAGCTATTACTACGACCCGCTCAACCGTCTGACCCGCGTCCGCCACACCCGCGACGACCCACCGGAAACCTTCGCCCACGACCCCGCCGGCAACCTGCTGATGCAGAATCGTCCCGGTTTGGCGACCGTTAAAGGTAATCGCCTGCTGATGCAGGGCGACCGGCATTACGTCTACGACGCCTTCGGCAACCTCATCCGCGAACGGCGCGGCACCGCGCAAAAACTCGTCACCGATTACCGCTACGACTGCCAGCACCGATTGGTCGGCGTGACGTTGCCGGACGGAAGTTGCACCAGTTATCGCTACGACGCCTTCGGCCGCCGCATCGCCAAAACCGTCGACGGCAAAACCACCGAGTTCTTCTGGCAAGGCGACAACCTAGTCGCCGAAAGCAGCCGCGAACACTACCGCAGCTACCTCTACGAACCCGGCAGCTTCCGCCCACTCGCCCTGCTCGACGGCAAAGGCCCGCGCAAGGCTTGCCCGTTCTACTACCAACTCGACCACCTCGGCACGCCGCAGGAACTGACCGATTTTGGTGGCGAGATTGTGTGGTCGGTGAAGTACAACGCCTACGGCAAAATCACGCGTCTGGCGTTTGGCGGGGGCGAGCAGCTCGAGCAACCGTTGCGGTTTCAGGGGCAATACTTTGATGCCGAGAGCGGCCTGCACTACAACCGGCATCGGTACTATGATCCGGAGGTCGGACGGTATCTGACGCCGGACCCGGTGAAGTTGGCGGGTGGGCTGAACCCGTACCGGTACACGCCGAATCCGACGGGATGGATTGATCCGTTGGGGTTGAGCGGGAATTGTCCGCAGTCGGGTAAGGCTGGGTGTGAGGCGCCGGATGATACGACTGGCGCTAGGGTTGATGAGGGTGAGCCGGCGCTGCCGAAGCTGACGGGTGATCAGCGTAGGGCGCGGATTGATGAGCTAGCGGAGGCGGTTGTTCATAGGCGATTGAAAGAAATGGAAGATTCAATTGATGAGGCCCACTTTCTACAGAAACATGGTGCTCAAACCCCTCTGCAGTCCCAGCTTCAGCGAGTGCAAGAAGGTAGGAACCCTGGGACCGGTGAAATAGAAAGGTACGAGAGAGGAAGGCGAAGGGGCGAGCCCGTAATACCCTCTGCGGCGACACACTTTCTCAGTCATCGTGATCAGATGAATGCAATACAGCGTGCGCAATTGATTTTTAGGCAGAGTGGTTTGAATGCTTCCAAGCGTCCAATTGAAATGGGTAAAAAAGTAGGCGAGGGATTTAAGAGAGACGGCTTGCAGTACGGTGAACAAACTAGAGCAATAGTTTACTTGAATTCAATGGGTCAGCCTATTACAGCTTTTACGGATTTTGACTAATGAAAAATTCTTACGATATTTGGGATATACGTAGTTTGCTTTTCGTTTTTGATATAGAAAATGCACGTGACTTGAAAAGGGAAGAAATAATAGTTTCGAAGGACGTAAATGATGAAAATGAGCTCACTGAGCTATTTGATCTCTTGCTTCGTCCGGAGTTTTTTATCTATAGCCAAAAAGAGCGGCAATTACTTGTTGATACTTTGGAGTATTTTTTAGGTTGTGGTGACAATTTCGATGGGGTCTTTTCAAAAATTGACACTTATTTTGATGAGGATGTTAAGGATCAGAGAGGGTTTATGATGGTTCTTCTTAACTGTTTGCAGCGTTATAAGTCTGAGGGTGGTGATAAATAATGGTGTAGATAAATTTGTCGAGATCAAAGGGGGCGGATTTATTTCTGTCCACTTTTCGAGATTTGTCACAGTATTAAGGGGTTCTTGAGTAACAAATAAATCCGTCCCCTTTATGCTTTATGCTCGGAGAAAAAATGATGTTGCGAGATCCATTTTCAAATGAAGAATTTCAACCCGATTTGATGTGGTTTATTGGCGTCTTTGATGTTTATGATCGCGAGGAAACTCGGGGTGCGGAACTGGAAATATTTAATCCTAATGATCGCTTTGACAGAGCGGAGCTGATCAAAAGATACAGCTTGAATCTAGGTTATCTGTCCTATCGACATAAGCTCGTGCTGCTGGATTTTCTAGCGGAAAAGCTAAGCGATACGTCTTATGATTTTCGGAGTTTGTTTGATATAGATGAAGAAGATGCAGGGAGTTGGCCGCGTGGTGAGTGGTATGCATTGGAAGATCCCCGTGGGTTTCTTCAAGATGTCTATGTTTTGGCTCAGGAGACCTGGAAGGAAGATCTTCTTTTAGCGAGCCTTGAAGATCGGGCCAACTGGTGATGGAAAAGGTGGTGCCTGTCATTCTGGAATTCCACGTGTCGGTATTCTCAATACCAATTGCCAACACTACGGAATGTTTAAGTATTGTTTAAAGTTCACGTAACTATTGCGAAATTTCCGGGCAAGTTCATCGGAAGTTTCCTTCAAGTTGTGGCGGCTTCCATGAACTGGTGGGCGATGGGTTGCAGGGATAGTCTTTGGCTGTCACTGCGCAAGTGGTGGCAGGGTGTAGGAGCCCTCTCTCATGATGCAACAGCTCTGTCGTTTGATTGCGGCACTTAACTCGTGTCCATATGATCGTTTGCGGCGGCTGTGCGCGGGACACGCTTCAGCGTGGCCGAGGTTCATGAGTGATCGGTACTCCTACTCCTGCGCATGGCTGCCACCCAAACCTGTAGGAGGGGGCGTTTGGCAGCTCATTTTCATACTCATGGAATTTACAAATGACGACGCTAACGCCAGATCCACCCTACGAAAAACCAATCCCCCACCCCAAAAACCGTTTCATGGCCCTCACCGGCAACTGCACCGACATGCCCACGCTGTTCGTCGATACCCAGGCGCCACTCGATGTTTTATATGACGCCGCCAACTATCGAATTCGCGCTGTCACGCAGGTGCTTGAGAACCTGTCGATGCGTGGTTCGGTCGAGTGTGAGTCGTTCATTCTTAGTGATTTCGCTTTGCTGTGTGCCATTCCGTTGCGGGATGGGTGTGATGTGCTCGATGTGGTTGGGCGGCGGTTAAAAGCGCGGCCTTCTGAGTAGCGTCTAGTTGCTTCTGTGGCGACGGAGGCTCCCTCGCCGCAGACGTTATTCGTAGATAAACCGGTCTTGAGTCTTGATGAAACGGTCGAATGCCACTGAGTTGTAAACTTCCAAACACCCATAAAACACCATTTTTTGGCTCGAGTGCTTGCTCGTCGAGGATGTCTGTTTGTAGGCCGTTAACACGTAGTCAGTTGTTTCTTTGTAAGGGTCGTGCAGTACCTGAAGCGTGTCTTCATTTTGAAGAATGGTGTGCATTCCTTTGCCTATGAATGAGAAGGCGCCCGCGGACAGTCCGATGTCTTTCTCTAATGCTGACTTTTCTTTGAATGGCTTCAAGATGCAGTGACTTAGGCCATAGTTCTTTAGCGATTGACGTGCTTCTTCGGTGTGTTGTTCGTTAGAAAAGACGAAGCCTGAATACAGCAGACAAAGAAAAAAAATGGCTGGAATACGCATCGGTTTTTCGACTTCCTGTCGGACGTTTGGATCAGTGTAGCGCTAGGGCATTGGTAAGTGTTTTTTGTGGTCGACCGAGGATTCGGGGGTGTCAGGAATCGTCGGATGGCAGGTTTTGGGGCTGCTTCGCAGCCCAACGGGGGCAAGCCACCCTCACCACAGGTTTTTTGGGTTGATGTGCTGCAACTGCCCGCTCAGCCACCAACCCCTGACGTCCGCCTCGGTACAAGGTAAACTTCCCGCCCTTCGCAGGAGCAATCATGAATTATCGTCACGCCTTCCATGCCGGCAATCACGCCGATGTGTTCAAACACCTGACTTTGACCCGCCTCATCGCCCTGATGTCGCGCAAGGAGCAGCCGTTTGCCTATCTCGACACTCACGCCGGCATTGGTCTGTATGACTTGCAGGGCGATCAGGCGAGCCGTACCGGTGAGTACCTGGAAGGCATTGCGCGGTTGTGGGATCAGCCGGATCTGCCGGCGCTGACCGCCGATTACATGAAGGTGCTGCACGACATGAACCCGGATGGCCAGTTGCGCTATTACCCGGGTTCGCCGGAGCTGGCGCGGCGTCTGACGCGGCCGCAGGATCGGGTGATGCTCAATGAGAAGCACCCGGAAGATGGTGTGTTGCTCAAGGACAATATGGCTGGTGATCGTCGGGTGAAGGTGCATCTGGGCGAAGGCTGGCATGTGCCGCGTGCGATGTTGCCGGTGCAGGAGAAGCGGGCGGTGATGTTGATTGATCCGCCGTTCGAGCAGCTCGATGAGATGCAGCGCTGTGCGGCGTCGCTGAAAGAGGCGATTGGCCGGATGCGCCAAACCGTGGCGGCGATCTGGTACCCGGTGAAGGACCAGCGCATGTTGCGGCGGTTTTATCAGGATTTGGCGGGCTCGGGCGCGCCGAAGTTGTTGCGGGTGGAGTTGTTGGTGCATCCGCTGGATACGCCGAACAGTCTGAACGGGTCGGGGTTGGCGATTGCGAATCCGCCGTGGGGGCTGGAAGAGGAATTGCGTGAGTTGCTGCCGTGGTTGTCCAAGAAGCTTGGGCAGACCCAGGGTGGGTGGCAGATGGATTGGTTGATTGCTGAGAGTTGACCAGTGATCGTTCCCACGCTCCGCGTGGGAATGCAGCCCGGGACGCTCCGAGTCCCTGCCGAAGCGGACGCGGAGCGTCCATTGAGGCATTCCCACGCAGAGCGTGGGAACGATCAGTGCGGGGTTAGATCGGGCAGGTAACGCCTGTACCGCCAATACCGCAATACCCTTCAGGATTCTTCGCCAGGTACTGCTGGTGATACGCCTCGGCGAAGTAGAACGTCGGCGCTTCGTCGATTTCAGTGGTGATTTCGCCTTTCCCTGCCTTGGTCAATTCAGCCTGGAACACTTTCTCGCTGGCCTTGGCCGCATCGAGCTGAGTCGGGTTGGTCGCGTAGATCACCGAGCGATACTGAGTGCCGATGTCGTTGCCCTGGCGCATGCCTTGCGTCGGGTTATGCAATTCCCAGAACATTTTCAGCAGCTCTTCGTAGCTGACTTTTGCCGGCTCGTAGACCACCAGTACCACTTCGCTGTGGCCGGTCAGGCCGGAGCAGACTTCTTCGTACGTCGGGTTCGGTGTAAAGCCGCCGGCGTAACCCACCGCGGTACTCACCACCCCTTCACGTTGCCAGAACTTGCGTTCCGCGCCCCAGAAACAGCCCAGGCCGAAGATCGCGAAATCCACGTCCATCGCAAACGGGCCCAGCAGCGGGGCGTCGTGGACGAAGTGTTTTTCCGGCACGGTCATTGGGGATTCGCGGCCAGGCAGAGCTTGTTCTTTGGTAGGGAGCACGTTTTTGTTCACCAGGATTTCCGAGCGCAGAACCATGATCAGTCCTCTCAGTCAGGTTGGGATGTAGGATCAGACCGCCAGTTTGCCCAATGCTGCCCGGTTACGCACTACCCCTGTAGGAGTGAGCCTGCTCGCGATAGCGGCGGGACATTTAACATTGATGGCGACAGACACACCGCAATCGCGAGCAGGCTCACTCCTACAGGGGATCGCGGTGTTATGTCAGACGAGCGGGCCGCGTGGGTAGCGTTTGAGCTTTTCGATCAGCTCGGCGCCCGGGATCGGTCGGTCGAACAGGTAGCCCTGGCCGACATCACAGCGGTGACGACGAAGGAAGGCCAGTTGCTCGGCGGTCTCGATGCCTTCAGCCACGACCTTGAGTTTCAGGTTGTGGGCCATGGCGATCACCGCGGAGGTGATTTCCATGTCGTCCTGGTTGTCCGGGATTTCGTGGATGAAGCTTCGATCGATCTTGATGATGTCGATCGGGAATTTTTTCAGGTAGCTGAGCGACGAGTAACCGGTGCCAAAGTCATCCATGGCCAGGGTCAGGCCCAGGCGCTTGAGCTGATCGAGCTGCAAGTGGGTGTCTTCGGTGGCTTCCAGCAGCAGGCCTTCGGTCAGCTCAAGCTCCAGCAGGTTCGCCGGCAACGCTTCTTCCTTGAGGATGTTGGCGATGGACGCCACCAGGTCCGGGTCGGAGAACTGCTTGGGCGACAAGTTGATCGCCACCTGGAGATTGCCCAGGCCAGCGGCGGTCAGGTCTTTGCTCATGCGGCAGGCCTGGCGGGCGATCCATTTGCCGATCGGGATGATCAACCCGGTTTCTTCGGCGACGCTGATGAACTGGTCCGGACGGATCATGCCTTTTTCCGGATGGTTCCAGCGCAGCAGCGCTTCCATGCCCAGCAGGCGACCGCTGCGCAGGCACAGTTTGGGCTGATAGAACACGTCCAGCTCGTTCTGGGTCAGGGCGCGGCGCAGGTTGTTCTCGACGAACAGTTTGTAACTGGCCTCGGCATTTAGCGCTTCGGTAAACACCTGAACCTGATGTTTGCCGTTGGCCTTGGCCTTGTGCAGCGCCAGGCCGGCGTTGCGCATCAGGGTCTGTGGGTCGCGACCGTGCAGCGGCGCGCAGGCCAGGCCCACGGAGCCGGTGACGCTGATCAACTGGTTATCGACGAACATCGGCTTGTCGAGGGTCGCCAGCAACTGGTTGGCGACTTGCTGACCCATCGCGAGGTCGGTGTTGTCCAGCAGCACGGCGAATTCGTTACTGGCGAAACGCGCCAGGCTGCCGCTCGGGCTCAAGCTGTTACGCAGACGGCGGGCCAGACTGATCAGCAGTTTGTCGCCGGTCTGGTGGCCGAGGCTGTCGTTGATGCGCTTGAAGTTGTCGATGTCCACCAGCAGCAGGCTGATCGGCGTGTCGCTGTCTCGGGCGAAGCGTTCGTCGAGGTTACGGATGAACGCCGGGCGGTTGCCGAGGTTGGTCAGGTTGTCGGTGTAGGCCAGGCGCTCGATGCGCTGCTGGGCAAGTTTGGTCTGGGTGATGTCTTCGTAGATGCCGATGTAATGCGTCAGCTCACGGTTGTCGCCATACACCTTGGAAATCGACAACTGGCCCCAGTAGGGTTCGAGGTTTTTACGGCGGCTCTTGAACTCGCCCTGCCAGCTGTTGCTCTTGGCCAGCGCCGAGGGCGCGTCGAACAGCAGCTCGCTGAGGTTTTCCAGCGCCGGCAGTTCCGACAGCCGCTGGCCGTGGACTTCTTCGGTGCTGTATTGAGTGATCGCCGTGAAGCTCGGGTTGACGTATTCCACCACGCCATCGCAGTTGACCAGCAAAAAGGCGTTGGCACTTTGCTCGACCGCACGCTGGAACAAGTGCAAGGCGCTGGTGGCGGTGCGGCGATTGTGGTTGTTGATGACTTGGGCGAACTGGTCTGCCAACTCGCCGGCAAAGGCGATTTCGTCCGACTGCCAGGCGCGGGTTGCGCCGGTCTGTTCCAGGCAGAGGACGCCGACCACCTGGCCGTCGATGCGGATACTGGCGTCGAGCATCGCGTTCACATCGCGCGGGCGCAGGCTCTCGGCCATTTCCCGGGTGCGCGGGTCGCGCATCGCGTTGTGGGCGTCGATGGCGCGGCTGCAGTGCAAGGCGTCGAGGTAATCCGGGAAGCCGCTGACGTCGATCGGATCCGGCAGTAGGTATTCCCGGGAGGCGCGGTGATAGGCCGAAATCGGCACCAGCATCGAATTTTCGAGGTTCCACAGGCTGGCGCAGTCGATTTCGTAGATATCGCAGGCGCTGCGGGTGATCAGTTCAGCGGCTTCTTGCAGGGAATTGTTGGTGCTGTAGCGCTGTCGGGTCAGCAGCAGGATCAAATCTTGCTGGGCCCGTACTCGGTCCAGATGCTGCAGTTGTTCCAGCTGGGCGCGCTGGTTGAGTTCCAGGGCAATTTGCAGGCGCGAGTTCTGGGTTTCCAGGTCCAGCGACGGCAGCAGCGGTTCACCCTCGAACAAACCGTCCACGACCATCAGGTAGCCGCGCAGCAGGTGTCGATTGTGTTGGCGGTAGGCTTCGCCCAATTCGAGCAGGCTCAGGGAGCCTTTGGCGGTGTGCAGGTTGTAGCGGATCAGGTAATGCGGGCTGTCGCTGAGTTGCTGCTGAATCGCGTCGTGCAGTTGATAGCGCGCTTCGGGCTCCATCAGGCTGGCGTAAGGTGAATCGATCAGGGCACAAAGTTCCACGGCCGGCAGACCAAACTGTCGTTCGCAATTGGGATCGAGAAACAGGAGCGCCCAGCTAGCTTCATTCAGCCGTTCGAAACGCAGCATGCCGAGCCGCGAGGGCACAGGCAATTGCGTCACTACCTCGGCCACCATACGGCTGGCGGCATCGGGTTGGCTTTTCATTGAGGGAAACTCGCTTCGAATGTGCTGATCGCGCCGGGCTCTCGCCCTCTTTACTGTTGCCTTCGGCAAGGTTGCATCATTGCGACACTGACTGACAAGAGACATGAAGGCCAAGTGCTATAAGAATATGTCGGCAGGGGCGAAGATTTCTCCAGCAAGGGCCGAAAACTAATGCATTTGGCCTTCATCGCCTTAGCGCAACGGGATGTTGATCGATTGCAAAGGCTTGCCGTCCCGGTCGTGGTAATTGACCTGAATCTGCTCCCGATCAACCACCAGATGGGCGAAGTTGTCTTCGCTGACCACCTTGCTGGTCAATTCATGCCGGTAATCTCCCGCTGCGGTTAGCGCCAGTGCCTGATCGAGAATGAAGGTGGACGCGGAGGCGTACGGCAGCAGCTTGCTGTTGCACAGGGGTGACGACACGATAGTGTGCACTTCGAAGTCCGTATCCTCGCTGTGGGTCAGGCGACTGGTCATGGAACCGTGGACATCGCCGGAAACGAAGACGACATTCTTGATGCGATGCGTACGAATCGTCTCCAACAACCGTAGGCGTTGTTCTGGAAAGGCTTTCCAGGCGTCATCCCCGTTGAGTTTGCGGTCGGGGTAGAACATCACGCTGGTGACCACGAACTTGACCCGGGCCGGGCTGTGGATCAGCCATTTACACAGCGCCTGTTCCTGCTCATCGTCGAGGATGCGTCGATCATCGGCCGACAAGTTACGGCGGGTGCGGCTGTCGGTGATAAACCATTCAATATCGCCTTCGGCGAACTGATACCAATACTGTTCCAGCTTTCGGCTTACTTGACCGTTGGCCAATAAATGATGCGCCGGGCTGTGGCTGGCCTGGTATATCTCATAGGCTGTCATCGCGTTCTTATATAAATAAGCATCGTCCTTGCTTTCGTTGGCTGGCCAGTTATCTTCTATTTCATGATCGTCGAGGATCATGTAAGTCGACTGGTTGGCCATTAACCTGGCGATGTTCGGTTGGGAAAAAGCCGCGCGGTACTTAATGAGTATTTCCTTGTATTCCCGGTCAGGCGCAATAACGTTCAGGTCGTCCACATAAATTTGATCGCCCGTCATCAGCATCGCGCTGATGCGCGGTTCGGCGTGCTGCGCAAGATCGATGATCGACGCAAAAATCCGGTCACCGGCCTTTGGTGCGATGGCCACACCTGCAGTAAGGCGCAGGTAGCGGCATGAGCCAACGATATACGCCCGCGGCGTGTTGGCTTTGCCGGACTGGGTGCGAAAGCGATAAACCTCCCGTGGCCATTGCAGCGGCAGCTCCTGAACGGTCTCCACGGTATGCACCGGACTCATGGGGCTGAACCATCCGGCCTGGTATTCGTACTCAGTGTCGATGGCGAGGTCGTTGAGTGCAATCACATCGGCCATGTCGCGCAAGAAGGACAATTTGGCAAATACGCCATTGGACCAACGCTCTTCTCCATAACGCCGGTAGCGAATACCGGCAAAGGCCAATGAGTTGTCTTGAAGTTCGCCGCGCAGAAAAATGCGCACGTGGTTAGTTGTAGTGTGGCCAATAATAGGGCCGACAGTCGGTTTGAACATGTTCGAATCCATTCGAAATAACGCTAACTAAGCAAAAGAGGTTCGCAGTCTTCATAAGAAAATGCTGTCGAACTAAGCCTAGTTATTGAGCAGCAAAAAATATCGAGCGGAAGTGGACTTGAGTTGTGGGCGATGTAAGCCACGGCTGTAGGAAGATGCTTTATTCAAGGCAAAAAAAGCCCCGCCAAATTGGCGGGGTTGAGGTACGAGCGTGGCGCTCGGAAAACGTGGAGCGCGACAGGCCCTCCGGAGAAGGAGGGCCGGTCGGTGTTACAGCAAGATGGTGCGGATGTCTGCCAGCAGGTCGCTCAGACGCTTGGTGAAGCGTGCAGCAGCGGCGCCGTTGATCACACGGTGATCGTAGGACAGCGACAGGGGCAGCATCAGTTTCGGCTGGAAGGCTTTGCCGTCCCAGACTGGCTGGATGGTTGCCTTAGAAACACCGAGGATCGCCACTTCCGGCGCGTTGACGATCGGCGTGAAGCCGGTACCGCCAATGTGGCCGAGGCTGGAAATGGTGAAGCAGGCGCCTTGCATGTCGTCAGCGGTGAGCTTTTTGTCGCGGGCTTTGGCGGCCAGTACGGCGGCTTCGGCTGCCAGTTGCAACAGGCTCTTCTGGTCGACGTTCTTGATGACCGGTACCAGCAGGCCATCGGGCGTGTCGACCGCGAAGCCGATGTTCACGTACTTCTTGCGGATGATCGCCTTGCCGCTGGGTGCCAGCGAACTGTTGAAGTCCGGCAGTTCCTTGAGCAGGTGCGCGCAGGATTTGAGCAGCAGCGGCAGGATGGTCAGCTTGACGCCAGCCTTCTCTGCAACGGCTTTCTGAGCGATACGGAACGCTTCCAGGTCGGTGATATCAGCCGAATCGAACTGAGTCACGTGCGGAATGTTCAGCCAGCTGCGATGCAGGCTCGACGCGCCGATTTGCATCAGGCGGGTCATCGGCACTTCTTCGGTTTCACCGAAGCGGCTGAAGTCCACGACCGGAATCGGCGGGATGCCCGCGCCGCCGGTTGCGCCAGCAGCAGCGGCCGGTGCTTCCTTGGCCTTCTGCATCATGGCTTTGACGTAAACCTGCACGTCTTCTTTCAGCACACGACCGTGCGGGCCGCTTGCGCCGACCGCGCTCAGCTCGACGCCGAATTCACGGGCCAGTTGGCGTACAGCCGGGCCGGCGTGAACCTTCGCGCCCGGCTTGGCCGGAGCCGCCGCCGATGCGGCAGGCGCAGCGGCAGCTGGAGCAGCTTCAGCCTTGGCCGCCGCGGGTGCAGCAGCAGGAGCGGCGGCCGGAGCCGGTGCCGCAGCAGGCGCAGCACCTTTGACTTTCAGCTTCAGGATCAGGTCGCCAGTACCGACTTCGTCATCCAGCTTGACGGAAACGCTTTCCACCACGCCAGCGGCAGGCGATGGAATTTCCATGCTCGCCTTGTCGGATTCCAGGGTAATCAGCGACTGATCGGCGGTGACGGTGTCGCCAGCCTTGACCAGCACTTCGATGATCTTGGCCTTGCCCGACGAACCGATGTCCGGGACATGAATGTCCTGAACGCTGTCCGCAACCGGTGCAGCCGCCGGGGCCGCAGCGGCTGGCGCCGGAGCAGCGGCAGCAGGCGCAGCGGCCTGAGCTGGCGCGGCAGCAGCAGGGGCCGCAGCCCCCGCCACTTTCAGGACCAGAATCAGGTCGCCGGTGCCGACTTCGTCGTTGAGCTTGACGCTGATGCTTTCGACCACGCCAGCGGCGGGCGAAGGGATTTCCATGCTGGCCTTGTCGGATTCCAGAGTGATCAGCGACTGATCAGCCTCGACCGTGTCGCCGACCTTGACCTGGATCTCGATGATCTGAGCCTTGCCCGCCGAACCGATGTCCGGCACGTTCACTTGCTGGGAAGCGGCAGCAGCAGGTGCGGCAGCAGGCGCTGGAGCGGCGGCAGGAGCAGCAGCCGGTTTGGCTTCAGCTTTTGCAGCCGGCGCAGCGGCAGCCGCAGGGGCCGCAGTAGCGGCACCTTCGACTTCCAGCTCCAGCAGTTCGTCGCCTTCTTTCAGGCGATCGCCCAGCTTCACTTTCAGACTCTTGATGGTGCCGGCCTTCGGCGCAGGCACTTCCATGCTCGCCTTGTCCGACTCAAGCGTCAGGATGCTCTGGTCGGCTTCGATACGGTCGCCGACCTTCACAAACAGTTCAATTACTTCACCTTCACCGCTGCCGATGTCAGGTACGCGAATGAGTTCGCTCACAGAGTGTCTCCTCAGCAGTCCAGTGGGTTGCGTTTTTCCGGGTTGATCCCGAACTTGGCGATGGCTTCAGACACCACTTTAGGTTCGATATCACCACGGTCAGCCAGTGCTTCCAGGGCTGCCAACACCACGAATTGACGATCGACTTCGAAGAAGTGACGCAGCTTCTTGCGGCTGTCACTGCGGCCGAAACCGTCGGTGCCCAGGACTTTGAATTCCTTGGACGGGACCCACTGACGAATTTGCTCAGCGAACAGCTTCATGTAGTCGGTAGAGGCGATGACCGGACCTTTACGGCCATTCAGGCACTCTTCGACATAGCTCAGTTTAGGCTTCTGACCCGGGTGCAGACGGTTGGTGCGCTCGACGGCCAGGCCATCGCGACGCAGTTCGTTGAAGCTGGTAACGCTCCAGACGTCGGCGGCAACGTTGAACTCTTCACGCAGGATCTTCGCCGCTTCACGGACTTCACGCAGGATGGTGCCGGAGCCCATCAGCTGAACGTGGTGCGCCGCTTCGCGGGTGTCTTCTTCGAGCAGGTACATGCCCTTGATGATGCCTTCCTCGACACCGGCCGGCATGGCTGGCTGCTGGTAGGACTCGTTCATCACGGTGATGTAGTAGAAAACGTCCTGCTGCTCTTCGGTCATCTTCTTCATGCCGTCCTGGATGATCACCGCCAGCTCGTAGCCGTAGGTTGGATCAAAGGTGCGGCAGTTCGGGATGGTGCCAGCCAGGATGTGGCTGTGACCGTCTTCGTGTTGCAGGCCTTCGCCGTTCAGTGTGGTTCTGCCGGCGGTGCCGCCTATCAGGAAGCCACGGGTGCGGCTGTCGCCAGCGGCCCAGGCGAGGTCGCCGATACGCTGGAAGCCGAACATCGAGTAGAAGATGTAGAACGGCAGCATTGGCTGGTTGTGGCTGGAGTACGACGTACCGGCAGCGATGAAGGAGCTCATGGCGCCCGCTTCGTTGATGCCTTCTTCGAGGATCTGGCCCTTCTTGTCTTCCTTGTAGAACATCACCTGGTCTTTATCGACTGGCTCGTAGAGCTGGCCGACGGACGAGTAGATGCCCAACTGACGGAACATGCCTTCCATACCGAAGGTACGGGCTTCGTCCGGGATGATCGGGACGATGCGCGAGCCGATTTCCTTGTCCTTGACCAGCTGCGCCAGGATCCGCACGAAGGCCATGGTGGTGGAGATTTCACGGTCGCCCGAACCATCCAGGATTGCCTTGAGGGTATCCAGTGGCGGGGTCGGAATGTCGAAGCTTTTGGCACGACGCTGTGGCACGAAACCGCCCAGTGCAGTGCGACGCTCGCTCAGATAGCGGGCTTCGGCGCTGCCTTCTTCGGGTTTGAAGAACGGCAGGTTTTCCAGCTCGGAGTCTTTAACCGGAATGTCGAAACGATCGCGGAACAACTTCAGGCTTTCAACATCAACCTTCTTGGTGTTGTGCGCGGTGTTTTTCGCTTCGCCGGCACCAGTGCCATAACCTTTGATGGTCTTGGCCAGGATGACGGTCGGTTGTTCTTTGTGGTTGACCGCTTCGTGGTACGCCGCGTAGACCTTGTACGGGTCGTGGCCGCCACGGTTGAGCTTCCAGATCTCGTCGTCGGACAAGTCTGCAACCATCGCCTTGAGTTCTGGCGAGTTGAAGAAGTGTTCACGCACGAACGCGCCGTCTTTGGCTTTGTAGTTCTGGTACTCGCCGTCGATGACTTCGTCCATGCGACGTTGCAGGATGCCGTCGACGTCTTTGGCCAGCAGTGGGTCCCAGAAACGGCCCCAGATGACTTTGGTCACGTTCCACTGAGCACCGCGGAACACGCCTTCGAGTTCCTGAATGATCTTGCCGTTGCCGCGAACCGGGCCGTCGAGGCGCTGCAGGTTGCAGTTAATGACGAAGATCAGGTTGTCGAGCTTCTCGCGGCCAGCCAGCGAGATCGCGCCCAGGGATTCCGGCTCGTCGCACTCGCCGTCGCCCAGGAAGCACCAGACTTTTTGCTTACCTTCAGGGATGAAGCCACGGGCTTCCAGGTACTTCATGAAGCGTGCCTGGTAGATCGCCTGGATCGGGCCCAGACCCATGGATACGGTCGGGAACTGCCAGAAATCGGGCATCAGCCACGGGTGCGGATAGGACGACAAGCCCTGGCCGTCGACTTCCTGGCGGAAGTTGTTCATCTGGTCTTCGGTGATGCGGCCTTCCATGAACGCACGGGCGTAAACGCCTGGCGAGGTGTGACCCTGGAAGTAGATCAGGTCGCCGCCGTGTTCGTCGGTCGGGGCCTGGAAGAAATAGTTGAAGCCAATGTCATAGAGGGTGGCGCTGGAGGCGAAGCTGGAGATGTGACCGCCCAGGTCCGAATCTTTCAGGTTCGTACGCATCACCATGGCCATCGCGTTCCAGCGTACCAACGAGCGAATGCGGCGTTCCATGAACAGGTCGCCAGGCATGCGTGCTTCGTGGGTAACGGGGATGGTGTTGCGGTATGGCGTGGTGATGGCGTAAGGCAACTGCGAACCGCTGCGGGTTGCGAGTTCACCCATACGGGTCATCAGATAGTGAGCGCGGTCTTCGCCTTCTTTGTCGAGAACCGATTCCAGGGCGTCCAGCCATTCCTGGGTTTCGACGGGATCGAGGTCTTGCATGGCTTGCTCCAGGGCGGAAAGGCTTCCAGAATCGGTTGCCTGAGTTTGCGACTGGCCTTGTGGGCAGACGATATAAATTCTTGGATTGCCGAGAGGTTGTTCCGGCGGCGTGTAGTTTTACTACAAATCATCGGGCATTTCAGCCTTTCGAATGTATATACGAGTAGTAAAACTACAGATGAGCGGCTTGTGGCCTCCGGCTGCGTTGTGAGAATAATCGTTAAGGTTGGTCTTTTGCCAACCGAAAAAGGTGAAAGCTTGATGCTGTCTGCCAAAAAGAAACAGATTTCAGCTATTTCTAACCTTTGTTCGACAGTCGATCACGTAGTGCGATTTGAGAATTCACTACATGCCGCCCTCTACACGCCGATCAAGGATAGACCATGAGCCTTCCTCCGCTTGCCGAACTGCCCGGCATTCTCCTGCCGTTTGTCACCCGCGCCGAGCAGTCATTCCGCACCGCCGTTGGCGAGTTGGAAGACGACCATGGCCTGTCTGCCTGGACGCCTGAACGCTGGGCGCGCTTTGCCCGCGTCACCGCCGCCAGCGACTTCGTGACTGAACAGAGTGTGCGTGACCCTTTGATGTTGCTGGCACTGGTGCAGTCCGGCGAACTGGATCGCAGCTTTGCCCCCGGCGAGTTGTGCGGGCAGATCGCGGCGGCAGTGAATGCGGCCGAAACCGAAGACGAGCTCGGTCGTGCCTTGCGCCGTCAGCGAACCCGCCAACAAGTGCGCATCATCTGGCGCGACCTGACCCGCCAGGCTGATCTGGTTCAGACATGTCGCGACCTCTCGGACATGGCCGATGCCAGCATCGATCAGGCCTATCAGTGGTTGTACGCGCGGCATTGCCAGCAGTTCGGTGTGCCGACCAGCCGGCGCAGCGGCGAGCCGCAGCAGATGGTCATCCTCGGCATGGGCAAGCTCGGCGCAGTGGAACTCAATCTGTCGTCGGACATCGACCTGATCTTTGCCTACCCCGAAGGCGGGGAGACCGTCGGCGTGAAGCGCTCGCTGGATAACCAGGAATTTTTCATCCGGCTCGGCCAGCGCCTGATCAAGGCGCTGGACCCGATGACCGTCGACGGTTTTGTGTTTCGCGTCGACATGCGCCTGCGACCTTACGGCTCGGCCGGTGCCTTGGTGCTGAGCTTCAACGCGCTGGAGCAGTATTACCAGGATCAGGGCCGCGACTGGGAACGCTACGCGATGATCAAGTCGCGGGTGGTGGCTGGCGATCAAGTGGCCGGCGCGCAACTGCAAGAGATGCTGCGCCCGTTCGTTTACCGGCGTTACCTCGACTTCTCGGCGATCGAGGCGCTGCGCACCATGAAGCAGCTGATCCAGCAGGAAGTGCGGCGCAAAGGCATGGCCGACAACATCAAGCTTGGATCGGGTGGCATCCGCGAAGTGGAATTTATCGCCCAGGCGTTTCAGCTGATCCACGGCGGCCGCGACCTGAGCCTGCAGCAACGCCCTCTATTAAAAGTACTGAACACCCTGGAAGGTCAGGGCTACCTGCCGCCGGCGGTGGTCAGCGAGTTGCGCGAAGGCTACGAATTCCTGCGTTACACCGAGCATGCGATCCAGGCGATTGCTGATCGTCAGACCCAAATGCTGCCGGACGGCGCGCAGGATCAGGCGCGCATTGCCTTTATGTTGGGCTTCGCTGACTGGGAGGCTTTCCATGAGCAGCTGATGTATTGGCGTGGTCGCGTGGCCTGGCACTTCGGTCAGGTGATTGCCGATCCCGATGAAGAGGAAGGCACTGAAAGCGAAGTGGTGGTCGGCGGTGAATGGCTGCCACTGTGGGAAGAAGCCCAGGATGAAGAGGCCGCTTGCCGCCAGTTGGAAGAGGGCGGGTTTGCCGATGCCACCAAGGCGCTGAAAGCGTTAGCCGGTTTGCGCAGCAGCCCGCAATTGCGCGCGATGCAACGTTTGGGGCGCGAACGCCTCGATGCGTTTATTCCGCGGTTGCTGGCTCAGGCAGTCGAGCACGCCAATCCGGATCTGGTGCTGGAACGTGTGCTGCCGCTGGTTGAAGCGGTGGCCCGTCGCTCCGCGTATCTGGTGTTGCTGACCGAAAACCCCGGCGCGCTGCGGCGGTTGCTGACCTTGTGCGCCGCGAGCCCGTGGATCGCTGAACAGATCACCCGCTTCCCGCTGCTGCTCGACGAATTGCTCAACGAAGGCCGGTTGTTCAAGCCGCCCCTGGCGCCGGAACTGGCCGCCGAATTGCGCGAGCGTCTGACGCGGATTCCCGAAGACGACCTCGAGCAACAAATGGAAGCCCTGCGCCATTTCAAACTGGCGCACCGCTTGCGGGTCGCCGCTTCGGAAATCGCCGGCAGCCTGCCGTTGATGAAAGTCAGCGATTACCTGACCTGGCTCGCCGAAGCGATTCTCGAACAAGTGCTGGCGCTGGCCTGGCGCCAGACCGTGACCAAATACGGCACGCCACTGCGCACCGACGGCACCTTGTGCGATCCCGGCTTCATCATTGTCGGTTACGGGAAAGTCGGCGGGCTGGAACTGGGGCATGGTTCGGACCTGGACCTGGTGTTCATCCATGACGGCGATCCGCAGGCGGAAACCGACGGACCGAAACCTATCGACGGTGCGCAATTTTTCACCCGATTAGGGCAGCGGATCATTCATTTGATTACGACCCAGACCAACTCCGGCCAGCTCTATGAAGTTGATATGCGCCTGCGACCTTCCGGTGCCTCGGGGTTGCTGGTGAGTTCGGTGGGGGCGTTTGCCCGGTATCAGGAAAACGAAGCCTGGACCTGGGAACACCAGGCGCTGGTACGGGCGCGGGTGCTGGTCGGCAGTCAGGATGTCGGCCTGGCGTTCGAGAAGGTCCGCGCGGCGATATTGGGCAAGTCGCGCGACCTCGCGACCTTGCGCCAGGAGGTGAGCGAGATGCGCGCCAAGATGCGCGATAACCTCGGTAGCAAGAGCACCGCGGCCGGCACCGCGGCAAACGCCTTCGAGGCCTCGGCGCCGTTCGATCTCAAGCAGGACGCCGGAGGTATCGTCGATATTGAATTTATGGTGCAATACGCGGCCCTGGCGTGGTCCGAAACACACCCGCCATTGCTGCGCTGGACGGACAACATCCGCATTCTGGAAGAGCTGGAGAACGAAGGGCTGATGCCTGCCGAAGACGCCAGCTTGCTGCGCGAGGCCTATAAAGCCTACCGCTCCGCCGCGCACCGGCAGGCCTTGCAGAAGGACGCGGGGGTGATACCGGGCGACCAGTTCGCGGACGAACGGCGGCAGGTATTACGGATCTGGCGCGAGCTGGGGCTAAGCTGAAACCGGACAGTGGCAGCACCGAATACCCCTGTAGGAGTGAGCCTGCTCGCGATAGCAGAGTGTCAGTCACCCTCGATGCTGGAGTGATGGCCTTATCGCGAGCAGGCTCGCTCCTACAGGTGATCTGCGTTGTTTTGTAGATTTTGGCAGCTAAGCTGCACCGCACTGGATGTGCACCAATACCCAATGTGGGAGCAAGCTTGCTCCCACAGTAGATCTGCAGTGTTTTGTAGAATTCTCGAGGCGGGGAGGCGTATGCCTCCCCGGTTCGTTTTTGGAAACCACATGAAAATTCTGATCGTTGGGCCCAGTTGGGTCGGTGACATGGTGATGGCGCAGACACTGTTTCAGTGTCTCAAGCAACGCCACCCGCAATGCGAAATCGACGTCCTGGCCCCCGAGTGGAGCCGGCCGATCCTGGAGCGCATGCCCGAAGTCCGTCAGGCCTTGAGCTTTCCGCTCGGCCACGGTGCCTTGGAGCTGGCGACGCGTCGGCGTATCGGCAAATCCCTGGCCGGCCAGTACGACCAGGCGATCCTGCTGCCTAACTCCTTGAAATCGGCGCTGGTGCCGTTCTTCGCCGGCATCCCGAAACGCACCGGCTGGCGTGGCGAGTTCCGCTACGGCCTGCTCAATGACGTGCGCACCCTGGATAAAGAACGTTATCCGCTGATGATCGAGCGCTTCATGGCGCTGGCTTATGAGCGCGGTACAGAGCTGCCGACACCGTATCCACGGCCGAGCCTGCAGATCGACCCGGTCACCCGCGAGGCGGCGCTGGCCAAGTTCGGTCTGGCCCTCGACCGCCCTGTGTTGGTCCTGTGCCCCGGCGCCGAGTTCGGCGAATCCAAACGCTGGCCGTCCGAGCACTACGCCAAGGTCGCCGAAGCGAAGATCCGCGAAGGCTGGCAAGTCTGGTTGTTCGGTTCGAAAAACGATCACGCGGTCGGCGAAGACATCCGCGCGCGGCTGATTCCCGGCCTGCGTGAAGAGTCGGTGAACCTCAGCGGCGGCACCTCTCTGGCCGAAGCCATCGACCTGATGTCCTGCGCCGATGCGGTGGTGTCCAACGACTCCGGCCTGATGCACGTCGCCGCCGCGCTCAACCGCCCGCTGGTGGCGGTTTACGGCTCGACGTCGCCGGGCTTCACGCCACCCTTGGCCGAGCACGTCGAGATCGTGCGCCTGGGCCTCGAATGCAGCCCTTGCTTCGATCGCACCTGCCGCTTCGGACATTACAACTGCCTGCGCCAGCTCATGCCGCAAGCGGTGAACGAAGCCTTGCAGCGGTTGCAGGGCACTGTGGTCGAGGTCAAATAGTTTGCGCGTTCTGTTGATCAAGACTTCTTCGCTGGGTGACGTGATTCACGCATTGCCAGCGTTGACCGACGCGGCGCGGGCGATTCCCGGCATCACGTTCGACTGGGTGGTGGAAGAAGGCTTCGCCGAAATCCCGACCTGGCACCCGGCCGTGGGCAAGGTGATTCCGGTGGCGATCCGTCGCTGGCGCAAAAACCTCTGGCAAACCATTAAAAGTGGCGAGTGGAAGCGCTTCAAGCAAAGCGTTCGCGCCACTCAATATGATCTGGTGATTGATGCCCAGGGCCTGCTGAAAAGCGCCTGGTTGACGCGCTATGTCAAAGCGCCGGTCGCCGGACTCGACAAGGACTCGGCGCGCGAGCCAATCGCCTCGCGCTTTTATTCCCGTCGTCTGGCGGTGGGCCGTGGGCAACATGCGGTAGAGCGGGTCCGCCAATTGTTCGCCCTGGCGTTGGGCTACGACCTGCCCAAAGGCTTGGGCGATTACGGCCTGAACGTCGAACGCCTGGTGGAATTGCCGCGCAAGAATCCGTACGTGCTGTTCCTGCACGGCACCACGTGGGACACCAAACACTGGCCGGAAGCCTACTGGCGCGAACTGGCCGAGCGCGTGGGCTATCTCGGCGTCGCCGTGAAGCTACCGTGGGGCAATCCAGTCGAAAAAGCCCGGGCCGAGCGCATTGCCGCCGGGTTCAGGCATGTCGAAGTGCTGCCCAAACTGAACCTGGCCGGTGTCGGCAAAGTGCTGGCCGGCGCTCAAGCCTGCGTGGCAGTCGACACGGGACTCGGTCATCTGGCCGCCGCGCTCGACGTGCCGACCCTGTCGCTGTTCGGCCCGACCAACCCGGGCCTGACCGGCGCCTACGGCAAGGCACAGATTCACATCGCCAGCGACTTCCCCTGCGCGCCGTGCCTGCAAAAGAAATGCACCTATCAACCGACGGCCGAAGATGCCCGTCAGTTCGACCTGAAACGCGAGTGGCCCCTGTGCTTCACGCGTCTGAATCCCGAGCGTGTCGCGACCCGACTGAGCACGTTGTTACTGGCTGAGGAGCTGCGCTGATGCAATTGGCATTCGTCTTGTACAAGTACTTTCCGTTCGGGGGCTTGCAGCGCGACTTCATGCGCATCGCCCTGGAATGTCAGCAGCGCGGTCATCAGATTCGCGTCTACACGCTGATCTGGGAAGGCGATGTCCCGCCGGGTTTCGAAGTGCTGGTGGCGCCTGTCAAAGCGTTCTTCAATCATCGGCGTAACGAGAAGCTCAGCGAGTGGATGGAAGCGGACCTGGCCAAGCGTCCCGTGGACCGTCTGATCGGTTTCAACAAGATGCCGGGCCTGGACGTTTACTACGCCGCCGACGGCTGTTTCGAAGACAAGGCACAGAACCTGCGCAATTCGCTGTACCGCCGCTGGGGCCGCTACCGGCACTTCGCCGAGTACGAGCGCGCGGTGTTCGCCAAGGATGCAAAGACCGAAGTGCTGATGATTTCCGAGGTCCAGCAGCCGCTGTTCATCAAGCATTACGACACGCCGCTGGAACGCTTCCATTTGCTGCCGCCGGGTATCTCACAGGATCGTCGCGCGCCGCCAAATGCCGCCGAGATTCGGGCCGATTTCCGTCGCGAGTTCAACCTCAAGGACGATGATCTGCTGCTGGTGCAGATCGGCTCCGGGTTCAAGACCAAGGGCGTGGATCGCAGCCTCAAGGCGCTGGCCGCATTGCCCGCTGATCTGAAGAAACGCACCCGGCTGTTTGTAATTGGCCAGGATGACCCCAAATTATTCCAGATGCAGAGCGCCACCTCGGGGCTCGGCGACAACGTGACGTTTCTCAAGGGGCGCAGCGATATCCCGCGTTTCCTGCTGGGGGCCGACCTGTTGATCCACCCGGCGTATAACGAAAACACCGGGACCGTGCTGCTCGAAGCATTGGTCGCCGGGTTGCCGGTATTGGTGAGCGCGGTCTGTGGTTACGCCCATTACATCGCCGAGGCCGACGCTGGCCTGGTGTTGGACGAACCGTTCGATCAGGCTCAACTGACTCAGTACCTGACCGGCATGTTGAACGACGCTCAAGCACGGGCGGCCTGGAGCCGCAACGGTCTGGCCTTCGCTGAGACGGCCGACCTCTACAGCATGCCGCAACACGCGGCCGATGTGATTCTGGCGGAGCACGCTTAATGAAGTTGATGCTGGCTGAACCGTTCAAGAGCCTTTGGGCCGGGCGCGATGCGTTCACCGAAGTCGAAGGCTTGCAGGGCGAGGTTTACCGTGAACTGGAAGCGCGCCGGACGTTGCGCACTGAAGTGAACGGCAATGGTTTTTTCGTGAAGATCCACCGTGGCATCGGCTGGGGCGAGATCTTCAAGAACCTGCTGACGGCCAAGCTGCCGGTACTCGGCGCGGGCCAGGAGTGGAAGGCCATTCAGCGCCTGAAAGAAGTCGGCGTGCCGACCATGACGGCGGTTGCCTACGGCGAGAAGGGCAGCAACCCGGCGGATCAGCATTCGTTCATCGTCACCGAAGAACTGGCGCCCACCGTCAGCCTCGAAGACTTCAGCATCGACTGGATCAAGAACCCGCCCGAGCCCAAACTCAAGCGCGCACTGATCGCCGAAGTCGCACGCATGACCGGCATGATGCACCGCGCCGGAGTCAACCATCGTGACTGCTACATCTGCCACTTCCTGCTGCACACCGATAAACCGGTGACTGCCGACGACTTCAAACTCTCGGTGATCGACCTGCACCGCGCCCAGACCCGTCCGACGATCACTCAACGCTGGCGCAACAAGGATCTGGCGGCGCTGTACTTTTCGGCACTGGACATCGGCCTGACCAAACGCGACAAACTGCGATTCCTCAAAGGCTACTTCCAGCGGCCCTTGCGTCAGATTCTGGGCGAGGAAGCCGGATTGCTTGCCTGGCTCGAAGGCAAGGCCAACAAACTCTACGACCGTAAACAGCGATACGGGGATGCGCTCTGATGCCGGGTTGGAAACTGGAACCTGCTTACAGCGATCTGGCGGAAGATTTTGGCTGCCTGGAAGCGGTGTTCGCACTTCAGGGCGAGCGCCTGACCCGCGACCCGTTGTCCGAGGTCATCCGCGTCAATCGCAACGGCGTCAATTACTACGTCAAGCGCTACAGCGGCGCCGGCAAAGGCCTGCGCCGTTATCTGGGCAAGCCTCGGGTCAAGGCCGAATGGCAGAACCTCAAGCGCTTCGCCAAGTGGGGTATTCCCACCGCTGAAGTGGTTGCCTGGGGCCTGGAGCGGCGCGGCGCCGCGTATGCCCGTGGCGCGATGATTACCCGCGAACTGCCGAACACAGAAGACTTGTCGGCCCTCGCGGACCGGCACGATCCGAAGCTGGCGGACCGCGCCTGGGTCGATACCGTCAGTCGTCAATTGGCCGGTTACACCCGGACCATGCACGACCACCGTTTCACCCATAACGATTTGAAGTGGCGCAACCTGCTGGTCGACGATGAGGCCAAGCTGTTCCTGATCGATTGCCCCAATGGCGATTTCTGGCGCGGCTTCTGGCTCAAGTACCGGATCACCAAGGACCTGGCGTGTCTCGACAAGGTGGCCAAATATCACCTGTCGGCCACCCAGCGCCTGCGCTTTTACCTGCAATACCGCCAGCGTGACCGGCTGAATGCCGACGACAAAAAACGGATCCGGCACGTGGTGAGATTTTTCGAGGGACGCGAATGACTGATTTTCTGGCCGCTGAAGACCGTGCGCTGCTTGAGCGTCATGGCCTCGGCACGTTCGACGCACTCTGGGCCAAGCAGCTCGACGCGGTGGATGAACCCAACACCGTCGGTGGCGGCTGGAGCAGCGTGTTTCGGCTGGATCTGGAAGGTCATGGCTACTACCTCAAGCGCCAGAGCAACTACCTGACGCGCACCTTCCATGCGCCGTTTGGGGAGCCGAGTTTTGCCCGCGAGTTTCGCAACATCAGTCGTTATCAGAAGCTGGGCATTCCGGCGCTGCAGGCGGCGTTTTTCGGTGAGCGCAAAGTAGACGGGGAAGTGCGGGCGGTTCTGCTGACGCGTGCGCTGGATGGTTGGGATGACCTGGATTCGCTGTTGCAGCGCTGGTCGGACCTCAGCGAAGCGCAACATTCGGCCGTCATGAAAGCCTGTGGTGAACTGGCGCGGCGCCTGCACGGCGTACACCAGCTTCACGGTTGTTTTTACCCTAAACACATTTTTCTGCAGGCCACGGGCGACGGTTATCAGGCGCAGTTGATCGACCTGGAAAAGACCCGGCCGTTGCTGTTCGGTCAGCGTGACCGGATCAAGGACCTGGAGCCGTTGCTGCGTCGCGCGCCGGAGTGGACTGAAGCGCAGTTGCGCGAGTTGCTGGCGGTGTACGTGGATCAGCCGCAGGACAGTTCGCTGGTGGACAGTTGGGTTTCGCGCCTGACCGCGCGGCGCAGTCACAAGGAGACGCGCTGATGCGGTTGTCCGAACTGAAAAACGCCGGCCGCAGCCCGAGCCTGCCGATGAGCATTTCCCTGGCCGATGCCGCGGGTCCCGCCGAGTTGCAGCTGCTGAGTCTGCTGCGGGTTTTGCCGGGACAGCGTTACGTGGGTGCCGGCGTGTGGCGCGGCCGGCCGGTGCTGGCCAAGTTGTTGGTCGGCAGCAAGGCGGCGCGGCATTTCCAGCGTGAACTGGACGGCGTGCGTTTGCTCGCCGATCAGGGGCTGACCACGCCGCAGCTGCTGGTGGACGGCCTGAAAGAGGGCGAGGGTGGCTGGCTGTTGTTCGACTTCCTCGAAAGCGCCGAAAGCCTGGGGGATACCTGGAAAAAAGTCGAACACTTGCCGGTGTTGGCGGATATGCAAGGGGCCGTGCTGGCCGAGGCGTTGGGCGCCATTGGCCAAATGCATCGCAAGGGGCTCTGGCAGGAAGACCTGCATCTGGACAACCTGTTGCGTCAGCGAGGCCGGTTGTACCTGATCGATGGCGGCGGCGTCTGTGCTGAAACGCCGGGCCAGCCGCTGTCACGGCAGAAGGTCCTGGAAAACCTCGGCGTATTTTTTGCCCAGTTGCCCAAGTCGCTGGAACCGTTCACCGAAGAATTGCTGGTGTATTACCTGTTGAGCAACGGCGAGCACGCATTGCCGATGGAAGCGTTGCAGAAGCAGATCGACAAGGTTCGCAGCTGGCGCTTGAAGGATTACCTGATCAAGGTCGGCCGCGAGTGTTCGTTGTTCAGCGTTCAGCGCGGGGCGTTCGGTTTGCGTGCGATTCGCCGTGAAGAAGAAGCGGCGATGGTGCCGGTGCTGGAACAGGCCGATGCCTTGCTCGACCAGGGCCATCTGTACAAGACCGGCGGTGCGGCGAGCGTAGGAAAAGTCGAGGTTAATGGTCGGACGCTGGTAATCAAACGCTACAACATCAAAGGCTTTGCACACTGGCTCAAACGCTTCTGGCGCCCGAGCCGTGCCTGGCACTCGTGGCGCGAAGGCAATCGCCTCGCCTTCCTCGGCATCGCCACGCCCAAACCGTTGGCGTTGCTGGAGAAGCGTTTTCTGTGGCTGCGCAGTCGGGCGTATCTGGTGACCGAGTTTCTGCCGGGGCCGGACATCATCGAGCGCTTTGCGCCATACGTTGAACGGGGTGATGCGCCCGAGGCTGAACTGGTGGCGCTGGATCATTTGTTTGCCGAGCTGATTCGTGAGCGGATCAGTCATGGGGATTTCAAAGGCCACAACCTGTTCTGGCAGCAGGATCGCTGGGCGCTGATCGATCTGGATTCAATGTGTCAGCATGGCTCGACGAGCAGCTTTGCCCCGGCGTATGCGCGGGACCGGGCGCGATTCATGCGTAACTGGCCCGAGAGCAGTGCGCTGTATCAGGTCATTGATCAGCGGCTTCCCAAAGACATCTCTGGCGCGGCCTGAATCGGGTCTTCGACCCTTTCGTCGGAACGCCGCCCGGAGCAAGCCCGCTCCCACACTGGCTCTGTGTTCACAGCAGATCAAATGTGGGAGCGGGCTTGCTCGCGAAGGGGCCAGAACAGTCACCCGCGATTAAGGGGACAAGTTCTTGTGAATCGTCCTACATGATCCACAGACCCCATGAACTGTGCCCTGAATAGCCACGATGCTAGTTTGCCTGACGTTCACGGAGGGCAGATTTTGACCATAAAAACGGCTGTTGCGATCGGTACCTTCTCACTGGCTTTATCGGGCTGCGGGACCGCGCTGACGGTGCTGCAAGATGACGAAGACGCCGCTCGCGGCCTGCGAAAGCAAAAAACCTACTGCCAGTCCATTCCCCGCATTTACAGCGGCCTGGCCTACGACTTCTGCATCTTGAATGCCCCGCCTGATCCCACCGGCTTCCTCGTCCCCTTCGTATTGCTGGACCTGACCCTGTCAGGGGTCATGGACACCGTTTCCTTGCCCTACACGATTTACCGCCAGGCTACAGACGGCAATCTCGGTATTTACTGGCGGGCAGGCCGCGGATAAGCAGGGCGCCACGCTTTCGTCCAAGAGGGGTCATAAGCGCTGGGTCATTCCCGCCATGTTTACGCTATAATCCCGCCCTTTAGCTGTCTCTCGCCCCTTGCGAGGGGCACATCAATTTTTGAGGCGCTTGTCGCCTGCATGCAGACTAAAGAGGCTAGACCCCTGTGGCATTGACGATTCTTGGCCTGTCCGGCGCCCTTAGCCATGATCCTTCCGCAGCCTTGTACATCGACGGCAAGCTGGTCGCGGCAGCTGAAGAAGAGCGCTTTGTGCGCGATAAACATGCAAAGAACCGCATGCCTTACGAATCGGCGAAGTTCTGCCTCGAGCAGGCGGGCATCAAGCCGTCCGACGTTGACGTGGTCGCGATCCCATTCGCCCCGATCAGCCTGTTCGGCAAGGCTCGGTGGCAGTACGCCAAGCGTTACTGGTACGCCCCGGACCGCGCCCTCGATGCGATCCTGATGGGCAACCGTCGCTACAAGCGCTATCGCAACAAGATTGTCTGGTGCCTCGAGCAACTGGGCTTCGATCCGAAGAAAATCAAGATCGAACCCGTCGAACATCACCTGGCCCACGCCTCCAGTGCTTACCACTGCTCTGGTTTCAAAGAGAAAACCGCGATCCTCGGGATCGACGGCAAGGGTGAGTACGCCACGACCTTCTTCGGTTACGGCGAAAACGGCAAGATCCACAAGATCAAGGAATTCTTCGACCCGGACTCCCTCGGCGGCCTGTACGGCGCGATCACCGAGTTCCTCGGTTTCGATATGCTCGACGGTGAGTTCAAGGTCATGGGCATGGCGCCGTACGGCGACGCCAGCAAATACGATTTCTCGCGCCTGGCCTCGTTCGAAAACGGCGAGTTGGTGATCAACACCGACTACGCCAACGTCATCGGCCTGCGTCGTTATAAAGAGAAGGGCAAAGGCTACTACTTCTCGCCGAAGCTGATCGAGTGGCTGGGTCCGAAGCGCGAAGGTGATATCGCCGACGAGCCTTACATCCACTACGCCGCGAGCATTCAAGCGCTGTTCGAAAAAATTTCGCTGCAGATGATCGACTACTACCTGGGCGACGTGCTCAAGGAAACCGGCAAGCTGGCCTATGCCGGCGGCTGTGCGTTGAACGTCAAGCTCAACCAGAAAATCATCGCTCGCGATGACGTCAAAGAGCTGTTTGTACAGCCTGCTTCCGGTGATGCCGGTACGGCGGTCGGCGCTGCGGCCTATGTGTCCCACGCCCGTGGTGTACCGGTCGAGAAGATGGAGCACGTCTACCTCGGCCCTTCGTACAGCAACGAAGACGTCGTCGCTGCCTGCGCTCGTCACCCGAGCAAGCCGGTATGGCGCAAGCTCGAAAACATGCCGGAAAACATCGCCAAGATCATGGTCGATGGCAACCCGGTAGCGTGGTTTCAGGGGCGCATGGAGTTCGGTCCGCGTGCCTTGGGCGGTCGTTCGATCATCGGTTGCCCAAGCGCTGTCGGCGTGGCTGACCGGATCAACCACCAGATCAAGTTCCGCGAGCGCTGGAGGCCTTTCTGCCCGTCGATGCTCGACACCGTGGCCCCGCAGATGATCAAGATCGATCACCCGGCGCCGTTCATGACCTTCACCTTCGAAGTGGCGGAAGAGTGGAAAACCCGCGTGCCGGAAGTCGTCCACGAAGACGGCACGTCCCGGGCCCAGGTGCTCAAGCGCGAATACAACCCGCGCTACTACGACATGATGAAGGCACTGGAAGTGCTGACCGGAAACGGCGTGTCGCTGAACACCTCGCTCAACCGTCGTGGCGAACCCATGATCTGCTCGCCGACCGACGCGCTGAACATGTTCTTCGGTTCCGATCTACAGTATCTGATCATGGAAGACATCCTGGTGGTCAAAGAGGGCGCCAACGCTTATGACACGCTCGGCTGAACGCCATGTGTTGCAGTTCTGCCACGGCTATGACGGGCCGTTTCTGGACTGCGCGCGGCAGTACGCCAGCCTGTTCGCGGGCACTGGCTATCGGGTGACCACGGTCTTTTTGACCGGGGCCGCCGATAGCGAGGTGGCCGCGAACTGCGCTTCCGATGAAGTGCTGTTCATGGAATACAGCTCCAAGGCCATTCGTGGCCTAAAGCTGGGCGCCATCAGCGATCTGCGCAAAATCGCCGCCTCGCGCAACTTCAGTTTCTGCATTGCGCACCGTTTCAAGCCGATCTACATCGCCTTGCTCGGCACCTCGCTGCCGGTGATCGGTGTGCATCACGCGTTTGACGATTACAAGCGCGGCACCCGTAAACTCTTCGCCCATCTTTTCCGCAAGCGCCTTAGCCTGCTCGGGGTCTCCGATGCGGTGCGAGACGACATGCGCCGTTGCCTGCCGAAATGGCCGGCCGGACGGATTCAGACGCTTTATAACCGTGTTGATGTGCCGGCGTTGCAGACCAGTCAGGTGTCAGTGCGTGAGGCTCGGGAAACCCTCGGTCTGTCGGCGGATGCCTGGATTGTCGGCAACGTCGGGCGGCTGCATCCGGACAAAGACCAGACCACGCTGTTGCACGGTTTTGCCGAAGCATTGCCGGGCTTGCCGGCCAACAGCCAATTGGTGATCCTCGGCAGCGGTCGACTGGAACAGGACCTCAAGGCCCTGGCCCGGGAATTGGGGATCGGCGATCGCGTGCTGTTTCTCGGTCAAGTGCCGGATGCCCGTCGCTACTTCCGTGCCTTCGATGTGTTTGCCCTGAGTTCTGATCACGAACCCTTCGGCATGGTGCTGCTGGAAGCCATGGCTGCCGGTGTACCGTTGCTCGCCACCGCGTGCGGTGGGGCGAAGGAAGTCGTTGAGGGCGTGGGCATTCTGTTCCCGCTGGGCGATGCCGAACACTTGGCCCAAGGGCTCAAACATCTGGCCGCGATGGACGACCAGCAACGTCACCAGTGTGCCGAGCTGATGCTCGATCGCCTGCGTGAGCGTTTCTCCGACCGCGCGGTACGCGATGCTTTCTGGCATTTGCCGCACGTCACCGAACTGGCACCGAGGGGCTGATGCTCAACCGATTTCAAGGCTGGCGCGAACGGGGCTGGGCGGTGGTCGACGCCTCGACTTATGCACAGGCCTGGCAACGATTTGGCGGCAGCGTCGCGACACATCCTCTGGTGGTTGAACGTCTGGCACAGCTGGCCGGGATCCCGGTGCGTTACCTGGCCTGGGAGCAAAACGGTGAAGTGAAAGCCGCTATTCCGACCTGGGGACGCGACCTGGCACTGTCCAAGGACGTGCTCAAACGCCGCGGCAAAAAGGGCTTGTTCGACCTCGGCAATGCCGAGTTGATCCTGCCGGCCGCCGCTGATGCACAAGCACCACTGCGCCATCGCGGACGTTATTTGTCGGCGCTCAGTGAAGGTCGTTTCATCGACATCAAGTTGCAGACCGAACAACTGGCCATGGCCCGCACGCCCGAAGAGTTGTCGAAGAAGTTTCGCTACAACCAGCGCCGTGAATTGCGTCTGCTGGAAGAGGCCGGCGGGGTGGTGCGGTCGGTCGCCGAGTTCTCCAGCACTGAGCTGGCCGCGATCTATTGCGACCTCTTTCAGCGCCGCTGGGGTTTCCCGGCCACTGGGGCCGAACGCATGGACGAGGTGATCGAACTGCTGCGGGACTTGCTGATCGGCTCAGTTATTTTCCTCAACGATGCACCTATTGCGATTCAACTGGTGTACCGCGTCGAGGCGCCTGAGTGGATCAGCGTCGAGTACATCAACGGCGGCGTCGATCCTGAAACGCGCGCGTTCAGCCCCGGTAGCGTGCTGAGTTTTCTCAACACACAAAGTGCCTGGGAGCATGCGCGAGCCCTGGATAAACCCTTGCGTTTTTCCTTCGGCCGCGCCGATCGAGAATACAAGGACCGCTGGTGCAATCCCGTGCCGGTCTTCACCGTGTGAGTGAACCCATGAGCCGCAAACAGCAACTGCTCAAGCGCCATCGGCGCAACAAACGGATCGGCCTGTTGATCGCGCTGGTGCTGTTGATTGCCATCGGCGTGCTGGTGGCCTGGTGGTTGCCGCTGATGCTCGCGGTGCTGGGCTGGATTGCCCACGAGGCATGGTTTGCCGACCATTTGTTCTATTCGACGAAAGACGATTACCAATACAGTTTTCCGCCGTACACCCAAAAGCCCAAGGTTCACCTGGACGGGGAGCGTTTGCGGCTGGACGAGGGGGTCATGCTGGTCGACGACGCCACGCTGGTATTGGCGCTGCGGATAAAAAGCACGTGGCTGGGACGCTTTATCGACCCGGTGGTCGAGTTGGCGGGTGGCGAGAATCCCGACAGGCAAACGTTCGAGCGTGGCGTAAACGGCCTTCGTTATCTGAACCTCAGTGGTCAGTCGCAAGTGCTGTCGCGGGGTGAGTTGCGGCTGCGCGGGCGTTTCTGCCGGCTGCTCGGTGAGCCCGTGCTGTGGGCGTTCGAGCAACCGGATTATCGCCGCCAGCGAGTGATGGTGATCGCGCCTCACGCCGACGACGCCGAACTGGCCGCCTATGGTTTGTACAGCCAGGCCGATGAAGCCTGGATCGTCACCCTGACGGCTGGCGAAATCGAAGCCGAACATTATCAGCAGATCGGCCTGAACAAGGTCGAGGCCGCCCGACTCAAAGGCCGTTTGCGCGCCTGGGACAGCATCGCTGTGCCGCGTTGGGCGGGTGTGCCCGAAGCGCATTGCGTGCAACTGGGGTATTTCTGCCTGCAACTGGCGGCGATGCAGGCCGCACCGGCGCAGCCGATGGGTTCGCGTGAAGCCGAGTTGAGCGACACCCGCGCCTATCGCCAATTGAATCCATTTACTCTGCCGGGCGACATCGACGGCGCGCCGACCTGGAACAACCTGCTGGCCGATCTGCGTGAACTGTTGTTGCGCGCGCGCCCTGAAGTGATCGTGCTGCCGCATCCGACGCTCGATCCGCATCCGGATCATCTCTGCGCCCAGCAAGCGGTCCTCGAAGCCTTGAAAGGCCTTGAGTGGCAGCCGACCACCTTGCTCGGCTACGCCAATCATCTGCACGATAACGATCGCTGGCCGATGGGCGATGCGGGGCATGGCATCGCACTGCCGCCGGCCTTTGACCCGGCGACGCCGATGCAGCCTTGCTGCCTGCCGCTGTCGCTGGACCTTCAGCGTGATAAGGCCATGGCGCTGGGCATGATGCACGACCTGCAACCGCGCATGCCGTTCAAGCGACGTTTGCGTCGGTCGATACAGCGGCTGTTGGCCCGTAGAGTGCCGCCCCTTTATGGCGAGAACGAATTTTTTCGCAAAGCGGTCAGGCGTCATGAATTGTTATGGCTGTTGAAGCATGGTGAAACATCTCGACAGCAGAAATGAAGCACTTCGGGGCCTAGCATGGCCGCGTCTTAAACAACTGCAGTGATTTTTCTGTGATCAACCCACGCCCGCGTATTGTTTTCCTGATTCCATATTTCGGCCAATGGCCGTTCTGGATGCCGTTTTTCCTGGAGAGTTGTCGTCGCAACGCCGATATCGACTGGTTGCTGTTCAGCGACTGCGGCACGCCCGAGAACCTGCCACCCAACGTCACCGTCGAGTGCATGACGTTCAGTGATTACTGCGCGCTTGTGTCGCAACGGTTGGATATCGACTTTGCACCGGAGGCGGCTTACAAGCTCTGTGACATCAAGCCGGCGCTGGGGCATATTCATGTCGACCGCCTGCAAGGCTATGATTTCTGGGCGTTCGGCGATATTGATCTGGTGTACGGTGACCTGCGAAGTTACTTCACCCCTGATCGGCTGGCCGGTTATGACCTGTTCTCGACTCACGAGCGACGGGTCGCAGGGCATCTTTGCCTGATGCGCAACAACGCCCGCAAGCGTGAGTTGTTCATGCAGATGAAGGACTGGCGCAAACGCTTTACCGATCAGGCGCATCACGCGCTGGACGAGGGCGCATTCAGTCGGATCTTCCTCTGGCGCAAGAATTTCCCCGAGCCTTTGTTCACCTTGGTGGGCAAGTTCAATCCGTGGCGTCGTCGCAGTGAGTTCACCGAGGCGTTCAGCACCCCGGGTGGCTGCATCAAGTGGCACGACGGCACGGATGATTTTCCGCATCGCTGGTATTGGCGCAATGGCTGTTTGAGTAATGATCGCGATGGCGATCGCCGGTTTCCGTATTTCCACTTCGTTTGCTGGAAACGCAACGAGTGGTCACGGTTGCCTCCACCCGATCCAGCCGAGGTCAGGCGTATTGCCGCCGAACCGGACTGGGTCATCGATGCGACAGGTTTCCACCGGGGAGAGTTATGAGTCAACGGTCAAAGGTTCTGCAATTGCAGCCTGACTACAACGTCAAAGCCCATGATTTTGCCGACCTCGCGGAGCAGATCGTCAAGGCGCTGCCGAGTGATCGCTATGAGGTCACTGCGGCATTCCTGCGTGGCAAGCCTGGGCCAGGCGAGGCTGTGAGCCGGGCCGACCGTTCGGTGTATTTCGAGTTTTCCGACAAGTCCCTCAAGGGCATGCGCCTGCGCGCGATGTGGCAGCTGTACAAGTTTTGCCGCGCGGAAAAGTTCGACGTGGTGATCTGTAACCGCTTCAAACCGGTGAACATGATGCTGACACTCAACCGCTGGTTGAAGGTCCCCCTGTGCATCGGCATTTCCCACGGTTTTGGCGAGTACGACCGGTTTTACCGACGCCGCCAGACCCAGCGCCTGATCGATCGTCACTGGCGCTTCGTCGGTGTGTCGCCGGCGGTCAAACAGTACCTGCTGGACTGTGACTGCGGTTTCACCGACCAGAATACCTACGCCATTACCAACGCTATCGACATCGAGCAGGCTGAAGGCTTGCAGCACAGTCGTGAGCGTGCCCGCGAATTGTTGGGCATCGATCCGTCGGTGCGCTTGATCGGGGCGCTGGGTCGCCTGGTGCCGGTCAAGGGCCATACTTATCTGTTGCAGGCGTTTGCTGCGCTCAAGGACAAGTACCCGAACACCCAATTGGCGATCATCGGTGCCGGTCGCGAAGAGTCGCGCCTGAAAGCCGAAATCGAAAGCCTGGGCCTGACCGGTCGTGCGCACCTGCTGGGCTTCAAGGAAATCGCCTTGCAGTACATTCGCGCGTTCGACGTCTGGACCATGCCATCCCTGGCTGAAGGCCTGGGGCTGGCATTGCTCGAAGGCATGAGCGGGCATCTGCCGGTGATCGCCTCCAACGTGCCGGCCATGCTGCCGCTGATCGAAGGCGCAGGAGGGCTGGCGATTACACCAAAGGACGTGCCGAGCCTGGTCGCGGCGCTGGATAACTACCTCGGGCTGTCAGATGACGAGCTCAAGGCCAAGGGCGAACAGTCCTACCGTTATCTACAGCAAGAACATGACATCGAGGTGTTCCGCCAGGAGTACCTGAACTTGATCGAATCCGGCCTGGATCAGGCCCGCAAGGAACAACCATGAGCGACGCGCAACCTCTAGTAACCGTCATCATCGCGTCGTATAACCACGCTCGCTACATCGAAGAAAGCATTCTCAGCGTCCTCAACCAGACCTATAAGAACATCGAGTTCCTGGTGGTCGACGACGGTTCAAAGGATGACAGCGTCGAGCGGATCAAGGTCTTGCAGGCGCAGCACGGTTTCGATTTCCGGGTTCAGCAGAATCAGGGGCTGACCAACACGCTCAATGGCGCTATCGCGCGCTCCAAGGGTAGCCTGATCGTGCCGTTCGGTTCTGACGACATCATGCTGCCGGAGCGCATCGCGACGCAGGTGGCGTACATGGATGGCAAGCCCGAGGTGGGTATCTGCGCGGGCAACATCGAGCTGATCGACGCCGACGGCAATCTTTATCCGGAGAAGCGTCAACGCCGTGATGTGCCGTTCCGTCGTCTGGATTTCGATGACATGTTCCTGGAGCGCAAACCTTATCCACCCGCGCCAACCCTGATGATCCGCCGGGAAGCGTTGGACAAGGTGGGTGGGTTCGATCCGAGCATCCGACTGGAAGACTTGCTGATCGAGCTGAAGGTGACCCGTGCCGGATACTTTATCGATGGCCTGAATGTGCTGATGGCGCGCTATCGCAAGCACCCCACCAACTCTTACAAGAACCACCGCTTCATGGTCGACAACATCCTGCGCTCCTACGCGCTGTTCAGCGATCATCCGCTGTACGACGAGGTGCGTTACAAGTTCCTCAGTTCGATGTTCCTCAAGACCGCCAACCGAGATCGCAAGCTGGCCCGCGAGCTGCTGGCGCAGATCCCGTTCAAGGCCTGGAACAAGAAGACCTGGCGCGGTCTGGGGCGACTGTACTTCTCGCCGCTGGAAAAAGACTAAGGCCGTAACGCGATCTCTGTAGCAGCCTGCGTCCGGCTGCGAAGCAGTCGTAAAACCTGAATGCACGGTCTACCTGATACACCGCGTGCTCTGGTTTTACGACTGCTTCGTCCGAACGCGGCCCGAGCCGGACGCAGGCTGCGCCAGCTGCGACAGGGGAGGGTTGAAAGCTTCAGCGAGCGATCTTCTCCGCCAGGCTCTTGTCAGCCATCTTGCCCTGGCGCAGCCACTGCAAGACGTTCTTGCCGGCCGTCATGCCCGGTTTCTCTACGTACAGGAACGTAAAGCTGCTGATGACGATCAGCAGGCAACTGCATACGGCCAGCAGCGACAGATAGGTCCAGGTGTCACGAGCGTCCAGGTGCAGCACCAGCGGCAGGCGCTGGACCATCACCCAAAGCACGAAGCCGTGCAGCAAATAAGTGCTGTAACTGATTTCCCCGAGCCAGCGGATGCTGCGCGGTTTGAGAGCGCCGAACAGGGTGTTTCCTGAGGCCACGATCACAAAAAACAAGGAAAGCAGCAGCAGCGGCAGCAGGTTGAACGCGCGGTTGAATGCCGTAAAGGCAATCGCCAGCGCCAGCAACGCGATAATTCCCGCCAGTCGCGTCTGACCCCAGGCCATCAAGTGTGGCCGGCGTATCCAGTACGCCGCACCAATGCCGCCAAGGAAGCTCGCCAGAAAGTGCTTCTTCAGTGAGTGCTCCCAGCCGACCAATTGGTACAGGGCATAAATGCCGATCAGGCACAGCACCACTTGCAGCCAGCTACCACGATAAATGAAGACCATACCGGCCAATGGCAGCGCCAGATAGAAAAATACCTCGTAGCCCAGGGTCCAGGTGACATTGGAGATCAGCATGCCGGTTTGGTGGTACTGATTGACGTCCGGTCGGTCGAAGGTCAGCCAGGCCAGGATCTGCCCTACGAGTCGGATGCCGGGCTCTTTGAGCTCCCAGTTCTGCAGGTAGAACACTGTGATAAATACAATCAGCATCAGCGGCAAGTACAACGGGTATAGGCGAAATACCCGAGAGACTGCGAAGGCCAGCCAGTCGTGTTGACGTCCCTGGGTGAGCAATCGGTTCCAGAACAGAAAACCGGTGATCATGAAAAACAGCGCGACGCTGCCTTGGCCAAGCTGCAAGTAAAAGTTGCTCGGCGGGAACTCAATAACGCCGGTGCGCAGGAAGATCCAGGTAATCACCGAATGGTGCACGAACACACCGAACGCCAGATAGCCGCGTAGCCCATCAATGCTGGCATTCCGGCTTTCGCCCGAATGTTTCAGGTGGCGGGCGATTTTCGGAACTGCGCGCAGCAACAGGGCGGCGGTTACGATGGCCAGCAGATAGGCTGCCAGCGCAATGAGTGGGTTGGTTTCAGTCATCAATGAGTCCGGACCGGGGAACTCCCGGACAGCACTTGCCTGTGCAGGTTATCAACAGCGGATTTCGACGCCGTCATGGCGTATCCCTGGAGCAACGCTTCGAAGTGTTCTTCGAACAACCAGCGCTTATCCACCGTGTAGCGCTGCATATGGCGCAGATTCCGCTGCCGCAGGGACAGGCTCAGCGACGAAGGATAGATGCGCATGTCGGCCACATCGATCAGGCCGAACTCGCCATCCTCCAGCACCAGCACGTTACCCAGGTGCAGCGAGCGGAAATAGACACCTTGCTCGTGCAGTTGAGCCATGAATTTGCCGAAACGCTCCACCAGTGCCTGACGCACCGCTGGCGCGGTAATGCCTTGCAGGACCTGACGCAGCGTGTTGCCCGGCAGCGGCGAATAATGGACGGCGCTACTGCCGTCTTCGTGCCGGTACAGATCAAGGATCTGCGGCGTTGGAATACCCAGGTTGCGCAGTTGAATGCTGTTGGTGGCGAAACGCTCGGAATAGGGGTTGAAACTGCCCGAGGTGTACCAGCGGCGGCGACGGAACAGCTTGAGGAAGCTGCCATCGACCAGACGCAGGACTTTGGGGCCCAGACCATCCTCTTCTATCACCTGCGCATTGGCGGTCATTTGGTGCATGACGGTCGATTTTAGTGACTTGACCGGTATCGCCAATAAACGTTTGGCGCGCTGATTGATGCTCAGCGCGGCGATGAACGCCAAAGGAATCCACAGAAGGAACCAGTGTTCTTTCGGTCGGGAAATGATTCCGCCACCTTCGGTCAAACCGGCACCGATACCAAATATCAGCCAGGTCGAGGCAATGATGAACAGCGGTTGAAGGCGATTACGCCAACTGCTCAATAATCCCCAAACCTGGAAAAACAACCACGGCAACAAACCGAAGATACCCACGTAATAGAGCACGCCAAGGGCAAAACTGTGGGGCTCCTGCAAGGAGTAGCCAACGCCGGGGTCGAGGGTCAGGTCAGCGTTGTAACCATGGCCGATCCAAGGGTGATCGGCAATTTTGTGCAGGGCCAACTGCCAGATTTCCAGGCGATAGGAGTCGCCGCGTTCGATGATCATCTGTGAAAACAATACGGTCACAGATGCACCGCTGACGAACAGGGCGCCGAGCAAGACAACGGAGCGGCGGTTCCAGCAGATGAAAGCCAGCCACAGCGCGGCCATTGTCAGAGCAACCAGAGGGGTTCTGGAGCCGGTGGAGATTACTGCGGCGAACATTATTGCCATCGCAGGGATGCTTAGCCAGAGCATCTGCCGGCGCTTGCAAATCATGCTCAGACTCAGCCAGTAAGCACAAAAAAAGCCGTACATGTGGGAGGCAAGCAGCGGGTTATCGAACGCACCGCCGCCGATAAGGCGCAAGCCTGGCTCGTAGATGCAAGCGTACATGAACAGGTTATAGACCGTTCCGATCAGCCCGACCATCGCGGCGGTGAACAACAAAGGCTGGACGATTTCGCTGCGATAACGCACCAGCAAGTAGCAGCCGGCGAACAGCAGCAAGGTATGTAGTGGCGGTTTGAACTGGGCGGCGATGCGATCACTGCCAGGCCCCCAGCACAAACTGATCAGCGCCCAGGCGGCAAACAGCAGCACCGCAATGAAGATCGGCTCTCGGAGCAACTCCTTGAATTCGCGAGGCCGCAAGCAAAGGGCAATCAGTGCTGGAATGCTGAACAGTCCATAAAAAAGCTTGTGATGCAAACTTCGGCCCGGCAGGAAAAACAGCGCACAGAGGAGCAGGAGGTAGCCGACTGGAAGAATCCAGAGGCAGATAAAATCGAAGACTCGATTGGACACGCTATTGAAACCGCTGAGTTGCATGCTGAGAGATTCAATCCTGAAGTTGATCGGCCATTTCGGGTTGATGGCTATTTGATGCTGAATTTGATGCCTAACAATAACAGCCTTTATGCGATTGCCAGAACACTGAGGAAGCTGTGCTAAAGTCAGCGTCCTTTTTATCGACATTCGCGTGATATGACCGACTCCAGTCTCTCCGCAAGCCCATCGAGCTTGAAAATCTACTTCCGCCTGCTCGGCTATGTCCGGCCGTACATCAGTCTGTTTCTGATCAGCATCGTCGGTTTTCTGATTTTCGCTTCGACGCAGCCAATGCTCGGCTACATCCTCAAATACTTCGTCGACGGCCTGTCCAACCCCGAGGCGGTGCTGTTTCCAACCGTGCCTTACCTGCGCGACCTGCAACTGCTGCAGGCGGTACCGTTGCTGATCATCCTGATCGCCGCATGGCAGGGGCTGGGATCTTATCTGGGCAACTACTTTCTGGCCAAGGTTTCCCTCGGGCTGGTCCATGATTTACGTGTGCAACTGTTTAATAACCTGCTGGTTTTGCCTAATCGGTATTTCGACAAGCATAACTCGGGTCATCTGATTTCGCGTATCACCTTCAACGTGACGATGGTCACCGGGGCGGCCACGGATGCGATCAAGGTCGTAATCCGTGAAGGCATGACGGTGATCTTCCTGTTTGCCTCGCTGCTGTTCATGAACTGGAAACTGACACTGGTCATGGTCGCGATCCTGCCGCTGATTGCGGTAATGGTCAGTACCGCGAGCAAGAAATTCCGCAAGCAGAGCAAGAAGATCCAGGCGGCGATGGGTGACGTGACGCACGTGGCGTCGGAAACCATCCAGGGCTATCGCGTGGTGCGCAGCTTCGGCGGCGAAATCTACGAAGAAAAACGCTTCCACGAAGCCAGTCAAGGCAACACCGACAAGCAACTGCGCATGACCCGTACCGGCGCCATCTACACGCCGTTGCTGCAACTGGTGATCTACAGCGCCATGGCGGTGCTGATGTTCCTGGTGCTGTACCTGCGCGGCGATGCGTCGGCCGGTGACATGGTCGCCTACATCACCCTGGCCGGCCTGCTGCCCAAGCCGATCCGTCAATTGTCCGAAGTCAGCTCGACCATCCAGAAAGGCGTGGCCGGTGCCGAGAGCATTTTCGAGCAACTGGACGTCGCGCCTGAAATCGATACGGGCACCGTCGAACGCGATGCCGTCAGCGGTCGTCTGGACGTGCGCCACCTCAGCTTCACCTACCCCGATACCGATCGCCAGGTACTCGACGACATCAGTTTCTCGGTAGAGCCGGGGCAAATGGTGGCGCTGGTCGGGCGTTCGGGCAGCGGCAAGTCGACGCTGGCCAACCTGATCCCACGCTTCTATCACCACGACAAGGGCGAGATCCTGATCGATGGCGTTGAAGTGGAGCAGTACAAGCTGCTGAACCTGCGCAAGCACATCGCCCAGGTGACCCAGCACGTGACCCTGTTCAGCGACACCGTGGCCAACAACATTGCCTATGGCGATCTGGCGGGGGCGCCCCGTGAAGACATCGAAAAAGCGGCGAGAGACGCCTATGCGATGGACTTCATCGCGCAGTTGCCCGAAGGCCTGGACACCCAGGTCGGCGAGAACGGGGTGTTGCTGTCCGGCGGTCAGCGCCAGCGCCTGGCGATTGCCCGTGCGCTATTGAAGAACGCTCCGTTGCTGATTCTCGACGAAGCCACGTCGGCCCTCGATACCGAGTCCGAGCGGCATATTCAGGCGGCGCTGGACCAGGTCATGAAAGGCAGGACCACCCTGGTGATCGCTCACCGGTTGTCGACCATCGAGAAGGCTGACCTGATTCTGGTGATGGATCAGGGCCGGATCGTCGAGCGCGGTACCCATGCCGAACTCCTGGCGCACAACGGTTACTACGCCCGACTGAATGCCATGGGCCTTGATGCACCGGCGGAAGACATCGCCTGACCCTTGTTCACCGGGCGTGCAATGCGCCCGGTGATTTGTATCAGTTGTCGGCATTTCTGCTCAAAAAACGGCCAGTTTTGATTGTCGAATCATCCCGTTGCAGCCGTCGCACAAGCCAGCGTCAACCCTGTGGTAATATCGCGCCCCTGTTCATTTTGTATGTGGGTTGCTCCATGAAGTTGTCCATGCCGCGATTCGATCAAGCCCCTGTCTTGGTGGTCGGCGATGTCATGCTCGACCGTTACTGGCATGGTGGTACCTCACGGATTTCCCCTGAGGCGCCGGTACCGGTAGTCAAGGTCGAGCAAATCGAGGACCGCCCGGGCGGTGCCGCCAACGTTGCGTTGAACATTGCCGCCCTCGGCGCACCGGCCTCGCTGGTCGGCGTGACCGGCGATGACGAAGCGGCCGACAGCCTGGCCAATAGCCTCAAGGGCGCTGGCGTGCGCGCGTTGTTCCAGCGCATCGCGCACCAGCCGACCATCGTCAAGCTGCGGGTCATGAGCCGTCACCAGCAACTGCTGCGTATCGACTTCGAAGAACCCTTCGCCACCGACGCCCTGGCGCTTGGCGAGCAAGTCGACGAGTTGCTCGAAGGCATCAAGGTGCTGGTGCTGTCCGACTACGGCAAAGGCGCACTGAAAAACCATCAGGTGCTGATCCAGGCCGCCCGTGCCCGTGGCATACCGGTGCTGGCCGATCCCAAGGGCAAGGATTTCTCGATCTACCGGGGTGCGAGCCTGATCACGCCGAACCTCAGCGAATTCGAAACCATCGTCGGCGGCTGCGCCGATGAGCATGAGCTGGTGAGCAAAGGCGCGCAGCTGATGCACGACCTGGACCTCGGTGCGCTGCTGGTGACCCGTGGTGAGCACGGCATGACCTTGCTGCGCCCTGATCATCCGGCGCTGCACTTGCCTGCCCGTGCCCGTGAAGTATTCGACGTGACCGGTGCCGGTGACACGGTGATTTCCACGCTGGCGGCCGCGATTGCCGCGGGCGAAGAACTGCCACACGCGGTGGCCCTGGCCAACCTGGCGGCGGGCATCGTCGTCGGCAAACTCGGTACGGCGGCGATCAGCGCCCCGGAACTGCGTCGCGCCATCCAGCGTGAGGAAGGTTCCGAGCGCGGTGTGCTGGGCCTTGAGCAGTTGTTGCTGGCGGTCGACGATGCGCGTGCGCACAAAGAGAAGATCGTTTTCACCAACGGCTGCTTCGACATCCTGCACGCCGGCCACGTGACCTACCTCGAGCAGGCGCGCGCCCAAGGCGATCGTCTGATCGTTGCGGTCAACGACGATGCATCGGTCAGCCGCTTGAAAGGGCCGGGTCGGCCGATCAACAGCGTCGACCGTCGCATGGCTGTATTGGCCGGTCTGGGCGCAGTGGATTGGGTCATCAGCTTCCCTGAAGGCACCCCGGAAAACCTGCTGCGTGAGGTCAAGCCAGACGTGTTGGTCAAGGGCGGGGATTACGGGATCGACCAGGTGGTCGGCGCGGACATCGTGACCGCTTACGGCGGGACCGTGAAAGTCTTGGGGCTGGTGGCAAACAGCTCGACTACCGCGATTGTCGAGAAGATCCGCAAGTCCGAGTGATGCCATAAAAGATCGCAGCCTCGTTTCACTCGACAGCTCCTACAGGGAATCGCATTTCAATGTAGGAACTGTCGAGTGAAACGAGGCTGCGATCTTTTGCTTTTAAGAGCTGACCTTCTTGCGCGGCACGATCTTCTTCAGTAATTGCTTTGCCTTGCCGCGTAACCGGGCCAGGCCCGAGTCCTTCCCTGGCGGGCTCAACCCCTGCTGCCGCACCCAGTCCTTCCAGCGAATCCGCTCATCGCGCACCAGCCAGCCTTCCTGTCGGGCAAAACTCTCTGCCAGGTACAACCCGCGCGTACTCGCCGGGTACAGCTGATCCTTTTTCAAGGTATACAACTCGGCCATCGGCTGGCCGTCCTGCAGGGGCATCAAATACAAATCGGGGCGCTTGCGATCAAGCCGGGCGACCAGTTGATCGCCTTCCAATCGTTCGTCGACATGGAACAGGCTCAGGGATTTGGCTTCCTTGGGCACGTCCAGGCGCAAGTCATAAATCAATTGCAATGAGGCTGTCGGCAAGTGCACGTAAGCCCGTGGACGTTCGATCAACTGCATTTTGGCGCAGCGCACTGGCCGAGCCGAGCCGGAAAACGGCGTAAGGCGAAAGGGCAAAGCCTCGCGATAATGCAGCGCGGAAGAGTAGGGCGCCGGCAGCCAGGTTTCATTGAACTTCCCACCGAGCCAGCCTTCCGGGGTTTCCAGCAGGCACTCTTCGGCAATCTCCTGGATCGCCGTGTGCAGGGGCAGGTTCAGCTCATGGGCCGGCACGTAACCGGAGATCAACTTGAGCACCACATCGCCACGGTCTTGCCGGCGCTGACGCACCAACACCCAGTAATCGCGATTCTGCCAATGCAGGGTCAGGCGCACCGAGACCCCGAGGTTGGCCAGTTCCAGAGCGAACCGCTCGGTGTCAGGCACCGTCACCGGGCGGCGACGTTGCAGGGTCTGGGAGAAATTGAGCGGCATCCCGACGCTCAGATAGCTCAAGCCTTCGGGAGTCGCTTCGACGTACAACGGCAGGGTTTTGAAGTTGCTCGGGTTCTTTCTTATGAGCGTACGCGGCATGTCGGCTCCTGCTTAAGGCCGCGTGGGCGGCATCAGTTTCTACGTAGGACCTGGGCAACGGTCGCGACGTTGTGGGCGAGGTGCAGCGGATTGATGGTCCCGACAATAGCACTGGCAACACCCGGGTGCCCAAACAACAACTCAAAGCTGGCACGCACCGGGTCCACGCCCGGACTCAGGCAGACGTGACCGCTGGCGAGGGCTTTTTTGACCAGAATGGCTTTACCGTGAGCAGCAGCATAGTCAATGACTGGCTTCTCGCTCTGTTCGTTCAGATTGTAGGTGACCATGGCGCAATCACCTTGTTCCAGAGCCTTCAAGCCACCCTCAACGGTTTTGCCGGAAAAACCGAAGCCGCGAATCTTGCCTTCTGCCTTGAGCGCGGCGAGGGTCGCGTAGACCTCGCTGTCATTGAGGATCGCCAGGTCGTTGCCGTCGGAGTGCACCAGCACCAGGTCGATAAAATCCGTTTCCAGGCGTTGCAGGCTGCGCTCCACTGACGCGCGGGTGTGGGCGGCGCTGAAGTCGTGGCTCGACTGGCCGTCGGCAAACTCTTCGCCGACCTTGCTGACGATCACCCAATCCTGACGCTGACCCCGCAGCAACGGCCCGAGGCGTTCTTCGCTGCGGCCATAGGCCGGGGCGGTGTCGATCAGGTTGATGCCCATGCTGCGCGCGAGCTTAAGCAACATGCGCGCTTCGTCATCACCGGGAATCTGGAAACCGTTGGGGTATTTCACCCCTTGATCGCGGCCAAGCTTGACCGTGCCCAGGCCCAGCGGCGACACCAGCAGGCCGGTGCTGCCCAAGGGGCGATGCAGTTCATGCAGGGTCGGTTGGCTCATGGCAGCAGTTGCTCCCAGGCTGGAATGCAAATCGGTGGTTTTGGCAGGTCGGGCAGCGGCGCCGGATGGCTCGGCTGGATGCCATCGCGCTGCAAAGACGTGATGACCCGGTCGGCGAAGTCCGGTGCCAGCGCCAGTTTTGTCGGCCAGCCGACCAGCAGTCGGCCTTCTTCGGCAAGGAATGCATTGTCAGGGCGAGTCAGCCCCGATTGCAGCGGTTCGGCGCGGTCCACGCGCAAGGTGGCCCATTGCGCCGTGCTCAGGTCGATCCATGGCAGCAACTGCCCAAGCTCTTTCTGCGCGGTGGCGATTTGCTCGGCAGGTTCGCGAGCAACCCCTTCGGCTTCGGCGATGTCGCCGCCCATGTACCAGACCCATTGGCCATCGCTGGCCGGATGGGTGGTCACGGTGATGCGCGGTTTGGTGCCGCCGCCCAGGCAATGGGCATACAGCGGTTTGAGGCTTGGGCCTTTGGCGATGATCATGTGCAATGGCCGGCGCTGCATGGCGGGCTGGCTCAGCCCCAGTGCTTCAAGCAGCGCCGCTGTGCCGGCACCGGCGCTGAGCACGATGCGCTGGGCGCGGATCTCGCGCTCGTCGACCTTCAGGCCCACCAGAACACCGCCTTCCAGCAACGGTTCGATCTTCTGACCGGCGAGCAGGCCATCACCGGCCAGATCGGCCAGGCGCTGGATCAGGCTCGGCACGTCGATCACCAGTTCCGCCAATCGGTACACCTTGCCCTTGAAGCGCTTGTCTTGCAGGGCCGGCGGCAGTTGGTCGCCCTTGACCTGATCGACACGGCCGCGCACCGCTTTGCTGGCGAAGAAGCTGGTGAGGTTGCCGGCGAGGGTGCCAGGGGACCAGAGGTAATGGGCCTCGGACAGCAGGCGCACGCCGGACAGATCCAGCTCGCCGTCGCCGGCCAAGGCTTCACGCCAGCGGCGCGGCATGTCGGCGATGGCTTCCGAAGCACCGGTCAGGGCGCCATGCAACGCGTACTTGGCGCCGCCGTGGATGATGCCCTGGGACTTCACACTCTGCCCGCCGCCGAGGCTGGCGCTTTCCACCAGCACGGTCGAAAAACCCTGGCGGCGCAGGCGCGCATTCAGCCAGAGGCCGGCGACACCAGCGCCGACAATCAGAACGTCGGTGGAAATAACGGATGGCATGCAGCGACCTCAGTGTTCAAGACGAGGGCGCAGTATACAGACTCGAAGAAGAGGCGATTTGTTGGTGATCAATAGGGCGGATGCAAAACCCTGTGGGAGCGGGCTTGCTCGCGAAAGCGGTGTGTCAGGCAACTTTTGTGTCGACTGGCACACCGCATTCGCGAGCAAGCCCGCTCCCACAATGAATCGTGTTTCAGGTCTTAGTGGCCGGCGGTTTTGGAGAACAGTTGAATCACCACCACTCCCAACACAATCAGCGCCATCCCCAGCATTGCCGGCACATCCAGTTTCTGCCCGTAGATAAACAGCGCCGCAATGCTGACCATCACGATCCCCATGCCGGCCCACACCGCGTAAGCCACGCCCACGGGAACGCTGCGCACCACCAGGGTCAGCATCCAGAAGGCAATGCCGTAACCCACAATCACCAGAATCAGCGGCAGCGGGGTGCTGAAGCCTTTGACGGCTTTCATCGAAACGGTCGCGATCACTTCGGCGCAGATGGCGATGGCCAGGTAGTAGTAAGCGGTCATAGGTGCATCCTCGTGTGAAGTGTTGCTGTCTGAGTTCGGCATTTTAGAGATTCTCCAGATGCGGTAAAGTCATTACCTATCTGTTCTTAAGATGGGTTGATCCATGAATATGCAATGGAATCTGGAGCAACTGCGCTTGTTTGTCAGCGTAGCGGAGCAGCGTTCGTTTTCGGCTGTGGCGCGGGATCAGCGCAAGGCGCAGTCGGCGGTCAGCAGTTCGATTGCGCTGCTCGAAGAGGACCTCGGCGTCAGCCTGTTCGACCGCAGCAGCGGTCGTCAGCCGAAACTCACCGAGGCCGGCAATGCCTTGCTGGAAGAAGCGCGCGAAGTCTTGCGTCAGTGCGAACGCCTGAACGGTCGGGCGCTGGCGATGATGCGTGGTCAGGAGGCGCGTTTGCGGGTGGCTCAGGATGAGGCGATGCCTTATCAGCCGATCATCGAAAGCTTTGCAGCCCTGGCCGAAAAATTTCCCAGCCTTGAAGTGCAGCTGACCAGTGCTGCCCAAGGTGATGTGGCGCGCAAACTGGTGGAGCGCCGTGCCGATCTGGGGCTGCTGTTTTATCACGACCAGATTTCCGAAGCGCTGGAGCGTCGGGTACTCGGGAGCGTCGAAATGGTCACCGTGTGCGGCGTCAATCATCCACTGGCGAAACAGGCGCAGGTCGATTGTCAGCAACTGGCGCGGCATCGCCAGTTGCTGATGTCGACCCAGTCCAGCGTCTACCCCGGCAGCGAGCCGGCCAGCCCGCAGGTCTGGCGTGCCGACAGTTTCTACGTGATGGCTGAGTGGCTGGTGCGCGGTCTTGGTTGGGCCTGGCTGCCGCGACACGTGGTGCAATACCCGGCGTATCAGGATCTGATGGTCGAACTGGACAGCGAATGGACCCCGCCGGCGCTGGTCGTGGAACTGGTCTGGCGCCGCGACGAGCCCCTCGGCCCGGCGGCTCGCTGGCTGGCAGAACGTTTTGCCGTGCACTTGCAGGCGATCGGCGAAAAAACCGATAAACTCCGCCGCCATGAATAGAACTCTCTACACCGCGCTGTTTTACCTGGGGCTGCCATTGGTAGCGATTCGGCTGTGGCTGCGTTCGCGCAAGGCACCGGCATATGCCAAACGCATTGGCGAACGTTTTTCCCTTGGCTTGCCGGCGATGAAGCCGGGCGGCATTTGGGTGCACGCGGTGTCCGTGGGTGAAAGCATTGCCGCGGCGCCGATGATTCGCGCCTTGCTGCAACGTTATCCACAGTTGCCCATTACCGTGACCTGCATGACCCCGACCGGGTCCGAGCGAATCCAAGCGTTGTTCGCCAACGAGCCGCGAATCCAGCACTGCTATTTGCCTTACGACTTGCCTTGCGCTGCGGCGCGATTCCTTGATCGGGTCCAGCCGAAACTGGCAGTGATCATGGAGACCGAGCTCTGGCCGAACCATATCCATCAATGCGCCAGGCGCGGGATTCCCGTGGCACTGGCCAATGCGCGACTGTCCGAACGTTCGGCCAAGGGCTATGGCCGCTTCGGCAAACTGACTCAGCCGATGCTCGCCGAAATGAGCCTGTTCGCGGTGCAGACCGAGGCCGAGGCCCAGCGCTTCCGCGATTTGGGTGCGCGTCCGGAAACGGTGGATGTGACTGGTTCGATCAAATTCGACCTGACCATCGACCCGGCACTGCTGCAGCGTGCCGCTGAGTTGCGTACGCAATGGCAGGCTCAGGAACGTCCGGTGTGGATCGCTGCCAGTACCCACGAAGGCGAAGACGAGGTAGTGCTGGCGGCTCATCGCCAGTTGCTGGCCAATCATCCTGATGCGTTGCTGATTGTGGTACCGCGTCATCCGGAGCGATTCAATTCGGTGTTCGAGTTGTGTCAGCAACAGGGTTTCGCCACGGTGCGTCGGTCCACTGGCAACCCGGTCACTGCGCAGACTTCGGTGCTGGTGGGCGACACCATGGGTGAGTTGCTGTTTCTGTATGCCTTGGCGGACAGCGCGTTTGTCGGTGGCAGCCTGGTGCCGAACGGCGGGCATAACCTACTGGAACCGGCGGCGCTGGCCAAACCGGTACTGAGCGGGCCGCACCTGTTTAACTTCCTCGAAATCGCCGCGCAATTGCGCAGCGCCGGGGCGTTGCAGGAAGTGGAAAATGCCGAAGGCCTGGCGCAGGCGGTGCAGCGGCTGTTCGAATTGCCGCGTGATGCGCAACGGATGGCGGAAGCGGGATTGAAAGTGATGCGCACCAATCAGGGCGCGTTGCAGCGGTTGCTGGATGGGTTGGGGCGGTTGATCGATCGTTAGATCGCGTCGTCTGCATTCGCGAGCAAGCCCGCTCCCACATTTGATCTCCTGTGAACACAAAACTTGTGCGCGACGGAGATCAAATGTGGGAGCGGGCTTGCTCGCGAAGCTTTTGCTTTTTATTGGGGTGGATTCGCCTTCAACTGCGCCGCCGCAGCCTTGGCCAGATCCGGCGGCAGGAAGTCTTTATCCGGGTTGTAGTCAGCCTTGAGATAACGCGCCAGGTCCTGCAAATCCCCCGGGTTCAAGGTGCCGGCGGCCTGCTTCAAGCGCAGGTTGTCGAGGATGTAGTCGTAGCGAGTGTTGTTGTAGTCGCGCACCGAGGTGTACAGCTGGCGCTGCGCATCCAGCACGTCGACGATATTGCGCGTCCCCACCTGATAACCGATTTCGGTCGCTTCCACTGCGCTCTGGTTGGAGATGATCGATTGCTTGCGCGCCTGTACCTGCTCGACGTCGGTGTTCACCGCGCGGTGCAGGTTGCGCGTGCTCTCGACGATTTGGCGGCGCAGGGATTCACGTTGCTGCTCGGACTGGTCCAGTTGTGCATACGATTGGCGCACCTGGGAGTTGATCAGGCCGCCACTGTAGATCGGGATGTTCAGTTGCAGCCCAACCGTCGTCTGCTCGACGTTGCCTTTGTACGGTTGACCGAACGCGTTCGGGTTGCTGAACCCCAGCGCATCGTTGTCACCTTTCTCGTACTTCGCCACGGCATCGATGGTCGGCGCATGGCCGGCCTTGCGTTGCTTGAGGGTTTCTTCGGCGGCGCTGACGGCGTAGTTGCTGGCCAGCAGATTGAGGTTCTGTCTGGCGGCCGTATCGACCCAGGCCTTGGCGTCGTTCGGGGCGGGGGGCAGGATCGGCAAGGTATGGGAAATGCCCCAGATCGAATTGTACTGACGGTTGGTCAGGGTGATCAGGGCTTCGAAAGCATCATCCACCTGGCGCTGCGCGACGATGCGATTGGCCCGTGCGGTGTCGTAACTGGCTTGCGACTGCAGCACGTCGGTCTTGTCCGAGAGGCCGACGTCGAAGCGTTCGTTGGACTGATCGAGCTGGCGTTTGAAGGCGGCTTCCTCAGCCTTGGTCGAGGCCAGGTTGTCCTGGGTACGCAAGACGTTGAAGTAGCTGTCGGCGGTTTGCAGGATCAGGTTTTGCTCGGTCGCCGAGAGTTGCAGTGCGGCCTGCTCGTTGACGTCTTTGGCGGCCTGGAACTGGAACCAGCGATCGGCACGGAACAAGGGTTGAGCCAACGTCGCTTGATAGGAGTGAGCATTACGGTTGGCGGTGGCCGATGGCTGATCGATTGCAGTGCGCACGTTGGCCAGCTCAGCGCCGCCCGAGAGATTGGGCAGCAGCCCGGCGCGGGCCTGAGGCACCACTTCTTTCTGGGCGCCATATTGAGCGCGGGCAGCCGCCAGGTCGGCGTTGTTGTCCACCGCTTCCTGGTAGACGCTGACCAGATCGGTTTTGGTCGATAAGGGCGCTTCTGCTGCCCAGGCCATTCCATTGGACGCACAAGACACGGCAAGGGCCAGTGAGAGTTTGCGCAGCATGTGGCCATCCCTAAAAAATTACGCTGATAATTTGAGCGCCAAGGCTACGGCGCGGCCCATACAGCGTCAAGGCGCAGCATGGCTTGGCGAGTGTAGTGGCGCCCACGCGCGGCAACAATCCTGTAATTGCGCCATTCATCATGTGTTTACCGCAGTGTTGGCGTTCTTTGCCAGTTGTGTCTAGACTGGTCGGGTTCTTGTCGGGGTGCCTTGCTATGAGGCTGAGATCGAATAATTTCGGATCCCGTTGAACCTGATCAGGTTAGCGCCTGCGTAGGGAACAAGATTTCTCGTCACCCGGCGAGTCCTCTTGTGCTTCGTCCGGGATGTTGTTCGACAATCGAACACCCCTCGAGCACTGAGCACAGCACCAACGGCTTCGTTACGGCTGATTGGTCGCGTCCATTCGTTACAGGTTCGCTCCGACAAAATTCCACTGCCTGGATGCTGTCTGGAGAGCCCGTGATGACGATAAAACTAAAAAACACTACGAACCTGAGTGACTCGGCCCAAGTCGATCAACAATCGGTTCAGCCGTTTACCCGCTCGCAAAAAGTCTATGTTCAGGGCTCCCGTCCGGACATTCTCGTGCCGATGCGCGAAATCAGCCTCGACGTGACCCCGACCGACTTCGGCGGCGAGATCAACGCGCCGGTCGTTGTGTACGACACCTCCGGCCCTTACACCGACCCCAACGTCATCATCGACGTGCGCAAAGGCCTGGCCGATGTGCGCTCGCCGTGGATCGAATCCCGTGGCGACACCGAACGCCTGCCCGGCCTGAGTTCGAACTTCGGCCAGGAACGCCTCGCCGATGCCGAGCTGACCAAGCTGCGTTTTGCCCACGTGAACAACCCGCGCCGGGCCAAGGCCGGTGCCAACGTCAGCCAGATGCACTACGCCCGCAAAGGCATCATCACCGCCGAGATGGAATACGTCGCCATCCGCGAAAACATGAAGCTCGAAGTGGCCCGTGCCGCCGGGCTGCTGGACCAGCAACACGCCGGTCACAGCTTCGGCGCCAGCGTGCCGAAAATCATCACCCCCGAATTTGTCCGTGACGAGATCGCCCGCGGTCGCGCGATCATTCCGGCCAACATCAACCACACCGAACTGGAACCGATGATCATCGGCCGTAACTTCCTGGTGAAGATCAACGGCAACATCGGCAACAGCGCCTTGGGTTCGTCCATCGAAGAAGAAGTGGCGAAACTGACCTGGGGCATTCGCTGGGGTTCGGACACGGTCATGGACTTGTCCACCGGCAAGCACATTCACGAAACCCGCGAGTGGATCATCCGCAACTCGCCGGTGCCGATCGGTACGGTGCCGATCTACCAGGCCCTGGAAAAAGTCGGCGGCGCTGCCGAAGACCTTACCTGGGAGCTGTTCCGCGACACGCTGATCGAACAGGCCGAGCAGGGCGTCGATTACTTCACCATCCACGCCGGCGTTTTGCTGCGCTACGTGCCGCTGACCGCCAAACGCGTGACCGGCATCGTCTCCCGTGGCGGTTCGATCATGGCCAAGTGGTGCCTGGCGCACCACAAAGAGAACTTCCTCTACACCCATTTCGAAGACATCTGCGAAATCATGAAGGCCTACGACGTCAGCTTCTCGCTGGGCGATGGTCTGCGTCCGGGCTCGATTGCCGACGCCAACGACGCGGCACAATTCGGTGAGCTGGAAACCCTCGGCGAGCTGACCAAGATCGCCTGGAAGCACGACGTGCAATGCATGATCGAAGGCCCGGGCCACGTGCCGATGCAGTTGATCAAAGAGAACATGGACAAGCAGCTGGAATGCTGTGACGAGGCGCCGTTTTACACCCTCGGCCCGCTGACCACCGACATCGCGCCGGGCTACGATCACATCACCTCCGGTATCGGTGCGGCGATGATCGGCTGGTTCGGTTGCGCCATGCTCTGCTACGTCACGCCGAAGGAACACCTGGGCCTGCCGAACAAGGATGACGTGAAGACCGGGATCATCACGTACAAGATCGCCGCGCATGCCGCCGATCTGGCCAAGGGGCATCCGGGCGCGCAGATTCGCGACAATGCCTTGAGCAAGGCGCGCTTTGAATTCCGTTGGGAAGACCAGTTCAACCTGGGCCTTGATCCGGACACCGCGCGTTCGTATCACGATGAAACCCTGCCGAAGGATTCGGCCAAGGTCGCGCACTTCTGCTCCATGTGCGGGCCGAAATTCTGCTCGATGAAAATCACTCAGGAAGTTCGCGAGTACGCGGCCAACCAACGCATCGAAACCGTCGATGCCGAAGTCGCCCAGGGATTGGCGGAACAGGCGGAGCGGTTCAAGCAGGAGGGCAGTCAGCTGTACAAAAAGGTTTGATCTGACCTGCAACGCCAGTCTCTCAAGGCTGGCGAAGTCCCTGTAGGAGCGAGGCTTGCCCGCGAAGGTGTTTTGTCTGACACACCGCTTTCGCGGGCAAGCCTCGCTCCTACAGGGGGCGGGTACAAAAATAATGTCCCTCTGAGATAACACCTTGAGCATCCAACCCAGCACTTATTCCCCTGATATCGCGGTGCCCACCGACAAACGTGTCTTCGGCGGTCGCGATCTGTTTTCCCTGTGGTTCTCCCTCGGCATCGGCCTGATGGTGCTGCAGACCGGTGCATTGCTCGCGCCAGGCCTGGGCCTGTCGGGCTCGCTGTTGGCCATCTTCCTCGGCACGCTGGTCGGCGTTCTGCTGCTGGCCGCTGTCGGCGTGATTGGCAGCGACACCGGCCTGTCGTCGATGGCCGCGCTAAAACTGAGCCTCGGCAAACGCGGCGCGAGCCTGCCGGCCGTGCTGAACCTGCTGCAACTGATCGGTTGGGGTTCGTTCGAAATCATCGTGATGCGCGACGCGGCCAGCCTGCTCGGTACACGTGCCTTCAGCGAAGGCAGCCTGCTGTCGAATCCGCTGCTCTGGACCTTGTTCTTCGGTGCATTGGCGACCTTGCTGGCCGTCAGCGGTCCGTTGACGTTCGTGCGGCAGATCCTGCGCAAATGGGGCATCTGGGTGCTGCTGGCCGCGTGCATCTGGCTGACCTGGAACCTGTTCGCCAAAGCGGATCTGGCAGCATTGTGGGCGCAGGCCGGTGACGGTTCGATGCCGTTCGCCGTGGGCTTCGACATTGCGATTGCGATGCCGCTGTCGTGGCTGCCACTGATTGCCGACTACTCACGCTTCGGCAAGCGTGCGAAAAACGTCTTTGGCGGTACAGCGATTGGCTTCTTTATCGGCAACTTTTGGCTGATGAGCCTGGGCGTGGCGTACACCCTGGCGTTCGCGCCGAGCGGTGAAGTGAATGCCTTGCTGTTGGCATTGGCGGGTGCCGGTCTGGGGATTCCGCTGTTGCTGATTTTGTTGGACGAGTCGGAAAACGCCTTCGCCGACATTCACTCGGCGGCGGTTTCCAGCGGGATTCTGTTGCGCTTGAAAGTAGAGCACCTGGCGCTGGCCATCGGCGTGATCTGCACCCTGATCGCGTGCCTGGCGCCGTTGGCCCAGTATCAAAACTTTCTGCTGTTGATCGGTTCGGTGTTTGCGCCGCTGTTCGGCGTGGTGCTGGTGGATCACTTCATCCTGCGCAAACGCAGTAGCCAGGTGGCGTCAGCCGCATTGCGCTGGCCGGCGTTGCTCGCCTGGTTGGGCGGGGTGAGCACTTATCACTTGCTGGCCAATCTGTATCCGGACATCGGCGCAACCCTGCCGTCGTTGATTCTGGCAGGGTTGCTCCAGCTGGTGCTGGGCCGGGCCTTCAGTTACGGCCAGGAAACAGCTCGGGCTTGAGAATGCCGTTCAAACGAGGGTAAGGGATCTTCAGTTCGACGTGACCCAGCGCGTAAGGCGCGATGGTGCTCACTTCGTACTTGAGGATCACCCCGCCGTAGGTCAGCGCCACGTTCTGGGTTTTCTGGAACTGCCAGTTCTTCAGGAACTCCGGTTCCTGATCGAGCTTGGTGCTGATCAGCCAGCTGTTGTGCGCCACTTGCGCGGCTTTCCAGAATGCTTCTTCCTGCCCCGGCACCAACATGTCCGGCAGGGTCAGCACTTTATGCTGCTGGCGCGAATAGTTGATGAAGCTGCGGCCCGGTGTGCCATGCGCGCCGCCGGTGTCCAGGTAGCTGGAAAACTCGACGATCACCAAGCCGTCATGCTGCTCACGTACTTTGGCTTGCAGGTAGCTGCTATTGCGCGGACCGGCGGTGCGCAAAAACTCATCGCGATAGGCCGCCAGCGTCGGTGCCGCTGGGGCGTCGGGCGAGGTGCGGGTCATTTGCAGCAGGCGTTTTTCGATAATGCCGTCGAGCTGAGGCTCGGCGGGGAAGCGCAGCGTATCGATGTTCACCAGCGGGCATTCAGGTGTCGTGCAACCCGGTTTCAGTGTTTCGGTGGCGTCGCGGGTGGTTTCCAGCGGTGCCCGGAAGTTGGGTTGAAACAAACTCTGGCAGGCGCCCAGGGTCAGGGCGATTGCGGCCACGGAGGCGATTTTAAAAAGTGACATGGGTGTCCTTCATAAAACTGGGAAAGGCAAAAAGTTATCCGCTTCGACTCTCAACGAAGCAGTCAGTTCGCCACTAAGCTAATTAGAGTTGGTTTCGCCCTCACCGTCTATCTCGCTGACGGGAAAGGGGCTGCATCAAACGCCGCGAGCGCGTTAGGATGGCGCGAAGTCGAGGTTGCAAGTAACAAAAAGGAGCCTCATAACGGATTTGCAGTAAAGAGGATTGTCATGACTGATTTTGCCAACGCCATTCCGACCGCCGTTGATATCGTTCGGCGCGAAAAGTGCTACGAGGGCTTCTACAAGCTCGATCGTGTGCACTTGCGTCATGAATTGTTTGCCGGTGGCATGAGTCGCGAGATCAATCGTGAAGTGTTTGTCCGTCACGATGCGGTGTGCGTGCTGCCGTACGACCCGCAGCGCGATGAAGTGGTGCTGATCGAGCAGTTTCGCGTCGGCGCCATGGGCAAGACCGACAATCCGTGGCTGATCGAGCTGGTCGCCGGTCTGATCGACAAGGATGAAGTACCGGAAGAAGTTGCTCACCGCGAAGCGCAGGAGGAAGCTGGGCTTGTGTTCGGGGCGCTCTGGCCGATGACCAAATACTTTCCATCGCCGGGCGGCAGCAACGAATTTGTACATTTGTACCTGGGGCGTTGCGACAGCACCGGAGTCGGCGGCCTGCATGGGCTGGAGGAAGAAGCAGAAGATATCCGCGTCACGGTCTGGGCGTTCGAAGATGCCCTGCAGGCCGTACGCGACGGACGAATTGCCAACGCGGCCAGCATCATTGCCTTGCAATGGTTAGCTTTGAACCGCGCTGAAGTGAGGGGGCTATGGTCGTAAACAAGTTGCGCGATCGCTATCGGGTGGACCTCGTCGGGCTGCAAGCCGCTTGCGAGGCCAACTACGCGCGCCTGATGCGACTGTTGCCGGACATGCGCAACGAACCGGAGGCACGGCGCATTGCCGTGACCCACGGCGATCAGATGCTTGGCGTGCTGGCCCTTGAGGTGCTGCAGGTCTGTCCGTATACCACGACCCTGCAAGTGCGCCAGGAACACAGCCTGCCGTGGCTGCCGGTGCCGCAGCTGGAAGTGCAGGTCTATCACGATGCGTGCATGGCCGAAGTGGTCAGCGCCGAACATGCGCGACGCTTTCGCGGCGTCTATCCTTATCCGAATGCCTCAATGCATCAGCCGGATGAAAAGGCCCAGTTGAACATGTTCCTGGGTGAATGGCTGAGCCATTGTCTGGCGTGTGGGCATGAGTACGCCGTCGTTCGATAGATGTGAACTGCGTCAGGTTCACAGGTTTCCCCTTTTGATCGTCCCCCAGCATAATTGCGGCACTCATCCAATCCCGTGATTCAGCCTGGGAGAACGCCTTGCCGAGCGTATCCACATTGACCACCGCCGATTCGGCGTTGCTGGTGCAACTGTCCGACAGTCATCTGTTTGCCGAAGCGGACGGGACGTTGCTGGGCATGAATACCCGGGACAGCCTGCAAAAGGTCATTGAGTTGGTGCGCCTTCAGCAGCCGCAGATTGATCTGATCGTTGCCAGCGGTGATCTGTCTCAGGACGGGACGCTGGAGTCTTATCAGTTGTTTCGCGACTTGACTCGACAGCTCGATGCGCCGGCGCGCTGGATTCCGGGCAATCACGATGAACCGCAGATTATGGCCGAGGCGGCTGTGCAAAGCGCGTTGCTGGAGCCGGTCGTGGATGTCGGTAACTGGCGGGTCACTTTGCTGGATTCGGCGGTGCCGGGGTCGGTGCCGGGGTTTTTGCAGGATGAGCAGTTGCAGTTGCTGGCGCGTTCGCTGAGTGAGGCGCCTGAGCGGCATCATCTGGTGTGTTTTCACCATCATCCGGTGTCGATCGGCTGCTTGTGGATGGAGCCGATCGGGTTGCGTAATCCTGAGGCCTTGTTTGCCGTGCTGGATCGCTTTCCGCAGGTGCGTGCGGTGTTGTGGGGGCATGTGCATCAGGAGATTGATCAGGATCGCAATGGGGTGCGGTTGATTGCTTCGCCTTCGACTTGCATTCAGTTTGAGCCGGGGAGTGATGATTTCAAGGTTGGGGAGCAGGCGCCTGGGTATCGGTGGTTGCGGTTGTTGGCTGATGGTCAACTGGAAACCGGTGTGGAACGCGTCACTGGGTTCGACTTTCAGATCGACTACGGTTCCAACGGTTACTGACGGTTGCGATCTTGGCGGCCTACGGGCCGACCAAGCTCTTGCTGGCCGAGTACATATCCATTCCTGCGGTAACGGCGGCTGGCGGTTTCGCCCTTACGGCAACTCACTTTTTTTTCAAACGCCAAAAAAAAGTAAGCAAAAAAAGGCTCGCCCCAAGCGTCCGGCCCCTCGCTTAGGCTCGGCGTTCCTTCGCTCCGGTATCCATCCGGGGACACTGCCCTCCGGTCTGCTTCGCGACGACCTACATGCAGCGTGTTCGACTGCGTCGAACGGCGCTGCGCGCCACTCCCCGGATGAACACCTCCACTCAGCCTCCCGAAGGGGCGGGTGGATCAAGATCAAGAGCTGCAGGCGAGCTAACGCTCGGCCTGTTGAGTGGTGAGAAGCGAAGCGAGTACGTCGACCCCTTGTAGGAGCGAGCGGTGCGGCGATCCGACTTGCACGCGATGGCGGCCTGACAGCCGACCTGCAATTTGCGGATATACCCCATCCCCTGTTGGAGCTGGCTTTCCTGCGATGGCGGCCTGACAGCCGACCTGCAGTTTGTGGATGTACCCTATCCCCTGTAGATACTCTGTTCACGGTCAAGCTTTCGCGAGATGTTTTTCGCTAAAAAGCTTGGCCGTATTAAATTCTTCTCCAGAACGCATGCATGCCCATAACCCGGTCAGGTATTTACGCATCACTGCTCCGATGGCCTGCATTTTCTTCTTGCCGCGGGCTACCAGCGCCTCGTAAAAGGCTTTCACATTCTCATCACAGCGAATTGCCGTCATTGCCGGCATGAACATCGCTGCCCGTAAATACGCGTTGCCGCATTTGGACATTCGCCCTGGCCGGTTCACGCTGGTGCCTGACTGGGTCAGCCTTACATCGAGTCCTGCATAACGGCTTACCTGCGCCGATTTAAGCGTCACAGGAAGTGTCGTCAACTCAGCCAGTGCTGCGATGGCCGAGGCCTCTCCCACGCCGGGTGCAGCCATCATGCAGCGAAACTGCAAACTCAGATCCGGGCATTTGGCGATGGCCTCGCGTGCAGCCTTCTTCAAACGATCAATCCGTGTGTCTAGCGCTGCAATCGCATCTTTTTCATCCTCGATCAGCAGCTCAACGCTCGTTTGCGTCGCTTGTAGTGCGTGCAACTCGTTCTTGGCTCGGGTCCGATGGCCAATCAGCCGGTTGATATGGCGCCCAATCGCACGCAGCATCAGTTGATCTGCGGTAGGTGGCACCCACAGTCTTGGCGCCATGCGTTCGCCATACTCGGCCAGCAACTGAGCATCAATCTGGTCAGTTTTGCTGTTTTGCAGCATCAGCTTGGCAAAGTTATGGAAGCTTTTGGGGTTGATCACCGAGACCGGTAAGCCGGCGGCATGCAACTCTATCGCCAGGTCCAGGTAGTAAATGCCGGTGGCCTCCATGACCACGCTCAGCGGTTTGAGGCCCAACATCTTGGTCACGGCAGCCTTACGCCCCTTGGGGGTGTGCTGAATGTCCCACTGGCCTGATGTTTTACCGTTCTGCCGCCATCCCATAGCAGACGTGCGGGCACCAATGTCTATGCCGACATGAGTATTCATGGTTTTCACTTCCCTGATTTTCGGTAAGATTGCTCCTGGTTCCCCCGACCTCGAACTTCATGCCACTGCAACCTTGTAATGCGAAGTCCGACTTGTCGGCTTCTCGATACTCTTCGTGGTGGGCAATGAGGCGGGGGGGCCTCTCTACAGACAAGGTCAGGAGCAAATCCTGCCTTCAGGAGCGATCGGCCTCCCCCAGAAACGCACTTGCTGTTGTATGAATCCTTAAGCGTAACCTCTCTCGTTGGAATCAGGGTCAACATACAAGGAGCGAGGCTTGCCCGCGAAGGCGGCTTCGCCGACGACGCTGTTTAATGGTCAGTAAAAATTTCAGAACCTTCCCACGAAGTTTTCAGGTTGCCCGTCAGACGCGGCTTCTCTAGCCTTTTGCCTGTCGCTGACACATTCAGCGTTCTGGCTTCGCGGCCCGTTTTCTCAGGCATAATCGCCCCCCGCCTAACGACAGCGCTTTCGGCTGTCTGTCGTTTCGTGTCATGGCGGCTGTGCGCGGGATACCTTCGGGTATGCCGAGTTGCCAGAGGATCGGTCCGCGAACCTGCGTACAGCTGCCACCCAAATTGCGTCGCGGTAATTTGTAAGTGGCTCCACTCTTCCTCTGGAGTACTACTATGTTCAAACCAACCCCCAATCCCCCCGCCCGCAAACCCAGCACGATGTACATGATCGTCCCCGAAATGGACACGGAAAGCCTTTTGGCCCATTCCTGTGAGTCCCTGGCGTCGGCGAGTGTCATGGCCAGTGATTTTGCCGCGCGCCTGCATGGGCCGGACCGGCATACAGCGATGGCGATTCAACAGATAGTCATGCTGGCCGAACGGGCGGTAAATCGGGCGCTGGATAATGTTGATCCAGCATAATTTTTTCAGATAAACCGCGTTATCGTTCATCGCAAGCAAACTCGCTCCCACATAGGGCCGCGTCCGCTTGGACATCTCGGTCACTTGTGGGAGTGAGCTTGCTCGCGATATGACGTCCGTTTGGGCAACCTGATTCTTGCCTTTATCCCCGATCCCCCCGACTCCCTGTAAACTGCGCCTCTTTACCCGACGCACAGGGAGTTCAAATGTCCGGTTCGATCCTTTATATCCACGGTTTCAACAGCGCGCCTTCGTCGAAAAAGGCCACGCAGCTGGTGCACGTGATGGAGCGGCTGGGTTTGAGCGATCAATTGCGCGTCCCGGCCTTGCATCATCATCCGCGCGAAGCCATCGGTCAGCTGGAGCAGGCGATTGAAGAGCTGGGGCGGCCACTGCTGGTCGGCAGCTCACTCGGCGGCTACTATGCGACTCACTTGGCTGAGCGCCATGGCCTCAAGGCCCTGTTGATCAACCCAGCTGTCAGTCCGCACCGGATGTTCGACGGGTTCCTGGGGACGCAGAAAAACCTGTATACCGATGAGGCCTGGGAATTGACCCACGACCATGTGACGGCCCTGGCCGAGCTGGAAGTGCCGGCGCCCCGGGATCCGCAGCGGTATCAGGTGTGGTTGCAGACCGGCGACGAAACGCTGGACTATCGCCTCGCCCAGCAGTATTACCGCGCCTGTGCCTTGCGCATCCAGGCCGGCGGCGACCATAGTTTCCAGGGTTTTGCCGCGCAACTTCCGGCAATGCTGAGTTTTGCCGGCATCGGCGCAGATTTGTATCAGGCGATCGATTTCACAGCACTGTGAGTCGTCGCCTCTTTTTCACAGAATACTCTTTTTCACAGAACACTTTTTACAGGCGGACGACGAGACCCCATGGCCACTCCCAGCGCTAGCTCTTATAACGCAGACGCCATCGAAGTCCTCTCGGGCCTCGACCCGGTGCGCAAACGCCCCGGCATGTACACCGACACCAGTCGGCCGAACCACCTCGCCCAGGAAGTCATCGACAACAGCGTCGACGAAGCCTTGGCCGGGCATGCGACCTCGGTGCAGGTCATCCTGCACGCCGATCATTCCCTGGAAGTCAGCGATGACGGCCGCGGCATGCCGGTGGATATTCACGCCGAAGAAGGCGTGTCGGGTGTCGAGCTGATCCTCACCAAGCTCCACGCGGGCGGCAAGTTTTCCAACAAGAACTACCAGTTCTCCGGCGGTCTGCACGGGGTGGGTATTTCCGTGGTCAACGCGCTGTCGAACGAAGTCCGGGTGCGCGTCAAGCGTGACGGCAACGAATACCAGATGACCTTCGCCAATGGTTACAAGAAAACCGAGCTGGAAGTGATCGGCACCGTCGGCAAGCGCAACACCGGTACCAGCGTGTTCTTCGCACCGGACCCGAAGTACTTCGATTCGCCAAAATTCTCCATCAGCCGCCTCAAGCACGTGCTCAAGGCCAAGGCCGTCCTGTGCCCGGGGCTGCTGGTCAGTTTTGAAGACAAGGCCACCGGCGAGAAAGTCGAATGGCATTACGAAGATGGTCTGCGCTCCTACCTGGAAGATGCGGTCAGCGAATTTGAGCGCCTGCCCAACGAACCGTTCTGCGGCAGCCTGGCCGGTAACAAAGAAGCGGCCGATTGGGCGCTGTTGTGGTTGCCGGAAGGTGGCGACAGCGTGCAGGAAAGCTACGTCAACCTGATCCCGACGGCTCAGGGCGGTACCCACGTCAACGGTCTGCGTCAGGGCTTGCTCGACGCGATGCGCGAGTTCTGCGAATTCCGCAGCTTGCTGCCACGCGGAGTGAAGCTGGCGCCGGAAGACGTCTGGGAACGCATCGCTTTCGTTTTGTCGATGAAGATGCAGGAACCGCAATTCTCCGGCCAGACCAAAGAGCGTCTGTCGTCCCGTGAAGCGGCCGCGTTCGTTTCCGGGGTGGTCAAGGACGCGTTCAGCCTGTGGCTCAACGCTCACCCTGAGCTGGGCATGCAGCTCGCGGAACTGGCGATCAACAACGCCGGCCGTCGTCTCAAGGCCAGCAAGAAGGTCGAGCGCAAGCGCATCACAGCGGGGCCGGCACTGCCAGGCAAGCTTGCCGACTGCGCCGGGCAGGACCCGATGCGTTCAGAGCTGTTCCTGGTGGAAGGTGATTCCGCAGGCGGTTCGGCCAAACAAGCGCGGGACAAAGAGTTCCAGGCGATCCTGCCGTTGCGCGGCAAGATTCTGAACACCTGGGAAGTCGACGGCGGCGAAGTGCTGGCCAGCCAGGAAGTGCACAACATCGCCGTGGCGATCGGTGTCGATCCGGGCTCGGCGGACATCGCCCAGCTGCGCTACGGCAAGATCTGCATCCTCGCCGACGCCGACTCCGACGGTCTGCACATCGCCACCTTGCTCTGCGCCTTGTTCGTCCAGCATTTCCGCCCGTTGGTGGATGCCGGTCACGTCTACGTCGCGATGCCGCCGCTGTACCGCATCGACCTTGGCAAAGAGATTTACTACGCCCTGGACGACGCCGAGCGCGATGGCATTCTGGATCGTCTGGTGGCCGAGAAAAAACGCGGCAAGCCGCAGGTCACGCGATTCAAAGGCCTGGGTGAAATGAACCCGCCGCAGCTGCGCGAAACCACCATGGACCCGAACACTCGGCGTCTGGTGCAACTGACGCTGGAAGATTACGACGCAACCGCAGAAATGATGGACATGTTGCTGGCGAAGAAACGCGCCGGTGATCGCAAGTCCTGGCTGGAATCCAAAGGCAACCTCGCCGAGGTTCTTGGCTGATGCGGGTTGGCTTTGCCCTGGCGTGTGCGTTACTTCTGACCTCCGTTTCGGCGTTTGCCGAACCGGCACCGGAGTTGCGCCTGTTGTCCGAGCATCCAGTCGATGGCATGCGCGGCGGCAACCTGTCGGGGCTGGCCCAATGTGGCAAGGACCTGTGGACGATCTCCGACCGCGACGATGATCAGATCTACCGCCTCGATACCCGCGACACGGTCTGGCAGGCCGAAACCGTTGGCATCGGCGTCCCTCCGGTGCCTGACAGCGGTTTGCCCTGGGGGTTGCGTTCGCGGGCCTGGGTCGCATCGTTTGTACGGGGCGGGGACCTGGATTTTGAAGGCATCAGTTGCGACAGCGCCGGTAATCGCTACATCGTCAGCGAGTCCCATGCGGCGATCCTGCAAGTGCCGCCTGTTGGGCCTTCGTCCTGGCTGAAGATCTCGCCGATGCTGGTTCGCGAAGCGCGGGCCAGTGGCATGCTGTTGCAATTCAATGCGCTGTTCGAGGGCCTGGCGATCAACCCTTCGGGCGATCAATTGTGGCTCGCCGCCGAGCGTCAAAGCCGTGGCTTGCTGCTGATCAAGCGCAAACAGACGGTGTGGGATTGCGACGGTGGCTGCGTATTGCTGAGCGAAGCGGGTAAAGAAATGCAGCCGGCACAGTTTCCACGGGCCAAAGCCGTTACTCGGGACTTTGCCGACCTGTCGCTGTTCAACGGCAAGCTGTTTACCCTTGAACGCAACGCTTACCAGATCTGCCGCCGCGACCCGGTGACGGCCAAGGTCGAACGCTGCTGGTCGTTTGCCGATGAAGCCTTGCAGGAACACCGCCGCTATCAAAATCCGTTTGGTCTGACCGAAGCATTGATTGTCGACGCCGAGGGGGCCTGGGTCGGCACCGACAACAACAACGATGCCCGCGCCGATGGCGAGGCTCGCCCGGTTGTCTGGCGCTTCGCCGCGCCTGAAGGTGGCTGGAGTGCCAAGCCGTGAGCCAGCAAACGCCGGGGAAACGCGCCGGCCGGGTGTTTATGGTGCTGGCCTGGTGCGCGGCGCTGTTCCTGGCAACGCGGTTTTTCGGCCAGTGGGAGGATCGACAGCAGAATCCCAATGTGGCCGTCACCTCGGAGCAGGGCGAAGGTTTTGTTGAAGTGAAACTGGCCAGTAATACCCAGGGGCACTTTGTCGCCAGCGGCCAGATCAACGGCCAGCCGGTGGATTTCATGCTGGATACCGGGGCGACCGATGTGGCGATCCCGGCCCAAATGGCCGAACGGCTGAAACTGGAAAAAGGCTTCGGGGTGACCCTGAGCACCGCCAACGGTCGCACCGAGGGTTATCGAACCCGCGTCGACCGGCTGCAACTGGGCGACATTGTGCTGCGTGACGTGCGCGCCATCGTCGTGCCAGGCCTGGATGGCAAGCAAGTGCTGCTCGGTATGAGCGCGCTGAACAAACTTGAATTTACCCAGCGCGGTGGCACCATGCTGCTGCGCCAGACAACGAACCGATGAGGCCCGCATGAGCGACTCCCTTGATCTCAGCCTGGACGGTGTAGAACGCCGGTCACTGGCTGACTTCACCGAAAATGCCTACCTCAACTACTCCATGTACGTGATCATGGACCGTGCCTTGCCGCATATCGGCGACGGCCTGAAACCGGTACAGCGGCGCATTATCTATGCGATGAGCGAGTTGGGGCTGGACGCCGATTCCAAGCACAAGAAATCGGCGCGTACCGTCGGTGACGTGCTCGGTAAATTCCACCCGCATGGCGATTCGGCCTGCTACGAAGCCATGGTCCTGATGGCCCAGCCGTTCAGCTACCGCTACACGCTGGTCGACGGCCAGGGTAACTGGGGTGCGCCGGATGATCCCAAGTCCTTCGCCGCCATGCGTTACACCGAGGCGCGGCTGTCGCGTTATTCCGAAGTGCTGCTCAGCGAACTGGGCCAGGGCACCGCGGACTGGGGCCCGAACTTCGACGGTACGCTCGACGAGCCGCTGGTGTTGCCGGCGCGTTTGCCGAACATCCTGCTCAACGGCACCACCGGCATCGCCGTGGGCATGGCCACCGACGTACCGCCGCACAACCTGCGCGAAGTCGCGACAGCGTGCGTGCGTTTGCTCGATGAGCCCAAAGCCACGGTCGAACAGCTCTGCGAACACATTCAGGGCCCGGATTACCCGACCGAAGCAGAAATCATCACGCCCCGCGCCGATCTGCTGAAAATGTACGAAACCGGCAAGGGTTCGGTGCGCATGCGCGCCGTGTACCACATTGAAGACGGCGACATCATCGTCACCGCACTGCCGCATCAGGTTTCCGGTGCCAAAGTGCTGGAGCAGATCGCTGCAATGATGCAGGCCAAGCCGTCCAAGGCCCCGCAGATCGCTGACTTGCGCGACGAATCCGACCACGAAAACCCGTGCCGGATCGTGATCATTCCGGGCGCGCGGAAAAACTTCGACCACGACGCGCTGATGCAACACCTGTTCGCCAGCACCGAGCTGGAGTCGAGCTACCGGGTCAACATCAACATCATCGGTCTGGACGGCAAGCCGCAGTTGAAAAACCTGCGTGCGTTGCTGGTGGAATGGCTGGAGTTTCGCGTCAACACCGTGCGCCGCCGCCTGCAATTCCGCCTGGACAAGGTCGAGCGCCGCCTGCACCTGTTGGACGGTTTGTTGATTGCCTACCTCAACCTGGATGAAGTGATTCACATCATCCGTACCGAGGAACACCCGAAAGCCGCACTGATCGCGCGTTTTGCCCTGAGCGAAATCCAGGCCGACTACATTCTCGACACCCGTTTGCGTCAGTTGGCGCGACTGGAAGAAATGAAGCTGCGCGCCGAGCAGGATGAACTGCTCAAGGAACAGGCCAAGCTGCAAGCCCTGCTGGGCAGTGAAGCCAAGCTGAAAAAACTGGTGCGTACCGAGCTGATCAAGGACGCCGAAACCTACGGTGACGACCGTCGTTCACCCATCGTCGAGCGCACCGAAGCCAAGGCCCTGACCGAGCACGACCTGCTGCCGAACGAGAAAGTGACCGTCGTACTGTCGGAAAAAGGCTGGGTTCGTTCTGCCAAAGGGCACGAAATCGACGCCACCGGGCTTTCCTACAAAGCCGGGGATGGTTTCAAGGCCTTGGCGCCGGGTCGCTCCAACCAGTTCGCGGTGTTCATCGACTCCACCGGCCGCAGCTATTCGGTGCCTTCGCACACGCTGCCATCGGCCCGTGGCCAAGGCGAACCGCTGACCGGCCGTCTGACGCCGCCGCCAGGGGCGACCTTCGAATGCGTGCTGATGCCGGAAGACGATTCGCTGTACGTGATCGCCTCCGACGCCGGCTACGGCTTCGTGGTCAAGGGTGAAGACCTGCAAGCCAAGAACAAGGCCGGCAAGGCGCTGTTGAGCTTGCCGAACAACTCGAAGGTCATTCTTCCGCGCCCGGTAACGGACCGCGAGAACAATTGGCTGGCTTCGGTGACCACCGAAGGTCGCCTGCTGATCTTCAAGATCAGTGATCTGCCACAATTAGGTAAGGGCAAAGGCAACAAGATCATCGGGATCAACGGTGAGCGTGTGGCCAGTCGCGAAGAATATGTCACAGACATCGCCGTACTGCCGGATGGCGCCACGTTGGTGCTGCAGGCCGGAAAACGTACGTTGTCGCTGAAAGCGGACGACCTCGAACACTACAAAGGTGAGCGTGGGCGTCGTGGTAACAAACTGCCACGTGGCTTCCAGCGGGTTGATGCGCTGCTCGTCGAAAACCTCAATTAAGCGGCTAGGGGGCGTTATCGGCTACTTTCCCCACCGCGCCGGGTCTGCTGTTGTACAGGGCAAGGCGTGAGAAGCGAGGTTTGGTCATTCCAAATAAGCTTCGAGCAACGCAGCCCTGCACAACAGCAGGCCCGGCCCTTCGGGTTGTGCCTTAAAGCGGGCCAGGCTGCGTTGGAGGCCTTGGAAAGGGAAAAACCATTCCCAGCGGCCTCCGCCTTGCCTGGCCCGCTTTAAGGCGACAACGCGGTGGGGAAAGTAGTCGATAACGCCCCTAGAGGCCTCGATCTACGATTTAACGCGTAGATCGACGCATTGGCGCTGGAGTCGGAACGCATATTCACGGATGATATGGCCTTTCAAGCGCCGGCGTGGCCGAGCGTTCTTCATATTTATTGAGTATTTTCACTGTGGTTAGCCTTGTGGCAACCACCTGGATGGGACGATGACTGCTCTGCGCCTTCCTTTTATTTTGATGCTCGCCGGCGTTCTTGGCCTGGCGGGTTGCAGCGTTCACCAACCGGTGTCGCTGTACCAGCTGGACAGCGGAAGTCCGGCTCAGCCTGCGCAAAGCGCGGGCATGGCGGTTTTGCTGGGCCCGGTAACGGTTGCGGATTACCTGCAACGCGAAACCTTGTTGCAGCGACAGCCCGATGGCAGCCTGCTGGCATCGCTGGACGGTCGTTGGGCGGGTAGCTTGTCTTCCGACATCGATCAGCTATTGCTGCGTCAGGTAGCGGGTCATCTGGACAGCCAGCGCGTTGTGCTGGCGCCTGCGACCACTGGCTTTACACCGGATGTCCAGGTGCTGATGACGATTACTCGCCTGGACTCGGGCGAATCGCAACCGGCGATCCTGGATGCGCAATGGCGTTTGATCGACCGTCGTGGCCAGGTTCGCGATAACCGCATCATTCACCTGCAAGAGCAGCATGCCGGTGGCACGGCGGCTCAGGTTCAGGCTCAGGGTGTGTTGCTGCAGCGTCTGGCCGAGCAACTGTCGACGGCGCTCAAGCCACTGGCCAATCAACCACCGATCGCCGCAGCGCCGAAAAAGCCGGCAGCCAAGCCGGCGGCACCAGCGGCGGAAGCGGAAAAGCAACCGAAGATCCCGATGGCTTCGCCGATCCGGACCGATATGGAAGTGTTCAGGTTCTAAGCCTGGATTGATCCAAAGCAAAGCCCGCAGTGATGCGGGCTTTGTTGTTTCTGCGGGTTGTATCTCCATTGTTTGTCCCGACGTCTTCGCGGGCAAGCCTCGCTCCTACAGGTTTTGTGTCGTACACCTATCGCGCGAACGACGCAGGACCTGTAGGAGCGAGGCTTGCCCGCGAAGGCGTCAGGCCAGGCAACAAAAAGCCCGCAGACAATCACTCATCTGCGGGCTTCGTTATTGCGGGGCTAAGATTTAGGCCCGACGCTCATGCATCCGCGCCAGTTGCCGCTCAAGCATCGACGGATAAGGCTCCATCAACCGCTCAACACAGCAAGCACCCTCAGGGCTGGCAATCGGCCGGATCCGCGCACGCTGGCGGATCAGCGCGTCGTCACTGATCTTGCGCTCCACCAGCAGCAGGTTGCGGCTGTGTTGCGACAAGGCCAGGGCGTCCTGAGCGGCTTCGGTCAGCAGCAGGTCGATCTGGCTCATACCGAACAACTCGTCCCCCAGTGTCAGGCCCAACTGCAATTGCAGGGTGATGCCGCTGTCCGCGACTTCGATCTGCAATTGATGGCCCAGCGCACGCAACAGCTCACCACAGCAGATCGCGTTGGTCAGGTAGTCGTCGCCGCTGTCTTCGGTGTGGAACACCATCAGCGTGCTGCCATCGTTGAGGCTATGCAGTTCGCCCTCATAGAGCGACGCGGCCTGGTCGAGGCAATCGCGATAGCGTTTCAGCAGTTCTTCCAGGCGCGCTCGGGGCAGACGACGCAGTTGATCCTGAGCGCCCAGTTGCACGGCCAGCACCGCGCTGTGCTGTGGCACGTTCGAGATCACCTGTTTTGCTACCGGTTTAGGCGCAGCGTCGGCCGATTCATCACGCAAATCGGCAAACGCATCATCGTCATCGTCGTCTTCAACGGTGCTGACACTGCGCCGCAGCGCAGGCTTGAGGCCGGCCACAGGCTTGGTTTCGTCAAAGCTCGGATCACGCAGGTTGCGCACTTCGAAGGTCGGCTCTTTATCGTCGGCGTCTTCGTATTCGCTTTCGTCGTATTCCGGCTCGGGCACAGGTTCCGGTTCGGCCGGCTCCGGCGCGAAATTGGCGTGCAGCTGGCGGGCCAGGTCGCCGATCTCATCCTGGCGCTCGGTGGCCGGAGTGTATTCGTCGATATTGCGCAGCCACACGCGCAGTTGCAGCAGCGGCGTGGAGATATGCCGACCCAGGCGCAGGCTCAAGGCCAGGGACAGGGCCAGCAGAATCGCACTCAAAATGCCCATGCTTTGCAGGCTGATGGTCATCGGCTGCTGGAACTGATCCATGTCCAGGCTGATGCGCAGTTGCCCGGCCGTCACGTCCTGGAACGTGATTTTGCTCTGGTACATGCCTTCGGCTTCGCCCAACAGGCTGTGCTTGGGACGCTGACCGGCTTCGGCGAGGATGCGGTTATCCACGCTATAGATGGCGGCGTGGGCCACCAACTTGTTTTTGGTCAGGTTGTTGAGCAGCACGTTGAGGCTGAGGATGTCGTTGGACACCAACAGCTCCGTGGCGGAGGTGGCGGTCTGCGTGGTCAGGCTTTCGCCCAGCGCATCGGCCTGCTCGTGCATGGCCTGCTTGAACTGCAAACCCATCACGCAGGCGTAGATCACCAGGGCCAGAGCGACCAGGATCACGTTATGGCTGGCGATGCGCAATGCAATCGGTACACGGCGATGGCGCAGTGCACGGAAGATCAGCAGAAAGAAGTTATCGGTTTTTACTGGCGTGGGCCGGTTCACTTGAGCTCGGCTCTTTTGTCCGTGAAGTTGACGCGCAGTATAGCGACAGGCCCTAGACCGGCAAAGCGCTGACGGTGCCCGATGGTCACTGAAAGTGGGTAGAATGCGGTTTTTTTCCACTTGCGGGGGTGCGCCTTGCGCGAAATCGTCCTGATAAACATCACGGGAGTCGACCGTCCGGGTCTGACTGCGGCCATTACCGGCGTTCTGGCCCAGGGTGGTGTGAACATTCTCGACATCGGTCAGGCGGTGATCCACGACACCCTGTCGTTCGGCATCCTGGTTGAAATTCCTGATACCGAGCAAGGCAAGTCGGTGCTCAAGGACATCCTGTTCAAGGGTTACGAGCTCGATCAGCAGGTGCGTTTCACGCCGGTATCCGAACAGGATTACCAGCAGTGGGTCGGTAACCAGGGTAAAAAACGCCACATCGTGACGCTGTTGACCCGCAAAGTGACCGCCGGGCAATTGCAGGCCGTGAGTTCGATCACCGCCAAATATGGCCTGAACATCGATCACATCGATCGCTTGTCCGGGCGTATGCCGCTGGACACCCCGGCCGACAAAGGCAAGGGCTGCATCGAGTTTTCCGTGCGTGGCGAAGCGGCTGATCCGCAGGCGCTGCGGGCCGAGTTCCTCAGCGTCGCCCAGGAACTGAACGTCGACATCGCCTTCCAGGAAGATTCGCTGTTCCGCCGTAACCGCCGCCTGGCGGTGTTTGACATGGACTCAACGCTGATCGAGGCCGAAGTCATCGACGAACTGGCCAAGGCAGCGGGCGTGGGCGACCAAGTGTCTGAAATCACCGAGCGAGCGATGGCCGGTGAACTGGATTTCCGCGCGAGCTTCAAGGAACGCCTGGCCTTGCTCAAGGGGCTGGACGTCAGTGTGCTGGACTCGATCGGTGCTTCATTGCGTCTGACCGAAGGCGCCGAAACCCTGTTCGCCGAACTCAAGCGTCTGGGCTACAAAACGGCGATCCTGTCGGGCGGCTTCACCTACTTCGCCAAGCAACTACAGGCCAAGTTGGGCATCGACTACGTGTTTGCCAACGAACTGGAAGTGGTCGACGGCAAGGTTACCGGCGTGGCGGTCGAGCCGATTGTTGATGCACAGCGCAAGGCGGATCTGCTGAAAGAACTGGCGCATAAGGAAGGCTTGCGTCTGGAACAGACCATCGCGGTCGGCGACGGTGCCAACGATTTGCCGATGCTGGCGATTGCCGGTCTGGGCGTGGCGTTCCGCGCCAAACCGCTGGTGAAACAGTCGGCCAAACAGGCGATTTCCACCCTTGGGCTGGATGGCGTGCTGTATCTGCTGGGCTTCCGGGATCGTGACGGGCAGCTCTGAGTCTTGTATTGACTAAACTAGCCTCTTCGCGGGCAAGCCTCGCTCCTACAGGTTTGGTGTCGTACACCTATCGCGCGAACGACGCAGAACCTGTAGGAGCGAGGCTTGCCCGCGAAAGGGGCGCCACGGTCTTACAGATTCACCCTCAAAGCAACTTCCACAACGAATCAAAATCCTCCTCAACGCCGCTCACTGCGGCGTTGTCGTTTCTGGCCGCCTCCAGCGAGCGATAAGCAAACTGATTAAAACTGTTGGTACTCGCCACCCGTCGATCCAGCCCGGCGCGGCGCTCCTGGCCGTTGGTGTTGATCAGCACTTTGCTGCCTTCCTGAAAGGGCAGGCGCGGTGCGAGCAACGTAGCGGGCAGGTCGATGGCGCTGATTTCCGGCAGCAACAGGCCACGCAAATATTGACTGTGGTCGTCCCGCGTTCGCACCAGTTGCAGCCCGCACGGCTCGGCGTAAGGCGCGACCTGTTCGATCCCCATTTGCGTACCACCGCCACGTACCTGACGAATCCAGCGCACCACTGCAATACTCCAGCCCTGATTGGCGGAGTCCTCGATTCCGACCATTTCACCAGCTTGTAGCTCGGCCGGCACTGCGCCAGGCCATGCAAGGCAATAGCCGCCGGGGCTGTGATTGATGACCGGCAGGGCGTATGTCGGAAAATGCCGATTGCTATCAGCCGCCTCGTGGCCGTCGTTGTTCTGAAGTTGCGGGTATTCAATCTCTTCGTAGGGCAGCAAGGCATCGGCGCTGCCGTGGGGAGCGGTGTCGAACGCCTGGCCCCATTGGTCGCTCTCCCGGCCTGCCGGGGACGTTGCCGAAAACTGCGCTAGGCGGGTGCCGGGGTTTTTCAGAATATCGCTGAACGAACGTTGCCCGCCCAGATAGAAGTGCAGCGCGCTCATGCCCACGCACAGGGTCAGCGTGCCTTGGCCAGCGGTGCGTTGAAAACTGCGCTCGGCAGCCTGGCCCCACGCGGCGTGCAGGTGTTGCAGTGTATCCAGGCTGAGCCCGGTCGGTACCGGCAGCGGCGGAGTGCCGATATTGCCTTGCAAATGCGCTTCGATGGCGGCGACCAGTGGCTGCGGATCAATCCCCAGCAAACCGGCCTGCTGCTCGGCCCTGAACTTCGAACGGTAGCGCGGACCGGTGTCGAGGTCCGGCGCGACGGCAAACAATCCGTCAGCAGGTTGGCCGGATTGCAACTTGATCCATTGGCTCCAGGGCTCCAGCACCTCGGCGAGCCGTGCAATCTGATTCTGGCGCAGTTGATTGCAGCGGGAAGCGCCCAGCAGCAGGGCCGTCACGTAAGTCTGTTCGATGCTCAGGGTTTTCGTCTGGCTGGCCAGTTCATCGCGCAGGCTCAGATGCTGGAGTTTGTGTGCGCAGGCGATCCGATACAGCTGATGCAGCTCCAGCCACAGGCCTTCCGGCACCGGGCAATACAACTGAGTAGAGCGAATCAGCGGGCCGTTCAGGCAATGGATCGCCCGCTGCAGCGCCTGGGTCAGCAGAGGGGCTCGATCCTTGCTGAAGCGCGGGGTGATGCGCACGACGATCTGTTTGTAGCCAATCGCCAGGTGACTTTGCAGTGCCTGGCAAAGGTTGGCGATCTTGCGCGAACGCTCGTCGAGCACAATCGCTTGATGCAGGAAATGCCGTTCCAGGTGTTTGCAGACGTAATACACCTCGGGGCGCAACAGTTCGAGCAGTTGCAGGCGATTGTCGCTGGGGGTGAGCAGTTGGTTGAGTTCGCTCAAGCCTTGATAGAGCAAGCGGGCGGTTTCGCCGATGTTGGCTTTGGGCAGGTTGGCGATCCAGCGCTTGAGGTCGCGTGGCGTCGGTTCACAGAACGACAGGCGCAGTTGCGTCGGGATCGGTGCACGTAGCAGCAGGTGGGGACTGGTCTCATTCATGCCGTGGAAAACTCCAACCGGGAAATGGGCGTGAATGACCTGACTGTAGCACCTACGGATGTCTACCGTTTGTCTGTCAGCCGAGTGCTGCTCGGGTGTACTACTAATCTGACACACGTGCGACTGGATACGCACAGTCGTACGGCCTGCTGCCTACGCAGGGCAGGTCTCTTGTAACTTCAAGGAGATGAGGTTCATGTCTAAATACGTAGTGGCAAATCAATGGGGCGGCAGTTCGGCACCCTGGCATCCGGGCGGAGACTGGGTGTTAGGCGCGCGGGATAACCAGAACGTGGTCGCGATCGAGATCAAATCGGGCGATGGCGGGAAGAGCTTCACCGGCACCATGACTTACGCGGGTGAAGGTCCCATTGGCTTCAAGGCTCAACGCACGGGCCAGAACCAGTACAACGTGGAAAATCAGTGGGGCGGCAACGACGCTCCATGGCATCCGGGTGGCAAGTGGGTCATCGGCGGCCGTGATAATCAGAACGTTGTGGCGTTGAGCTTCACCTCCAATGACGGAGGGAAAAACCTCAGTGGCACCAATACCTACGCCAACGAGGGGCCGATCGGCTTTCGTGGACAGATAGAGTAACGGCGCTACCGAAATGTCCGCCCCTTCGAAGACGTTCGACGGGGCGGATCAGCCAAATCAGGCGTTTGGCAGGCCCATGCCCTGGCCCATCTGTACCGGAGAACCGGCCGCCAACTCTTCAGCCCATTTCACTTGATCCGGCCCGAACAGCACGACAGCGGTCGAACCCAGCTTGAAGCGACCCAGTTCCGCACCTTTTTCCAGATGGATCGGCGCACGGGCGGCTTCGTCGTAACGGAAGGTTTTCAGCTCGCGTTTCGGCGGCGTCACCAGCCCGGCCCACACGGTTTCAATCGAGGCCACGATCATCGCGCCCACCAGCACCACGGCCATCGGCCCGCGCTCGGTGTCGAAAATGCACGCCACACGCTCGTTGCGGGCAAACAGTTCCGGCACGTTTTCGGCGGTGGTCTGGTTGACCGAGAAAATCCGGCCCGGGATGTAGACCATCTCGCGCAGGGTGCCAGCCAGAGGCATGTGCACGCGGTGGTAGTCTTTCGGCGACAGGTAAATCGTCGCGAAATCGCCACCCATGAACGGCGCAGCATTCGCGGCATCACCGCCCAGCAATTCCAGCACGCTGAAGCTGTGCCCCTTGGCCTGGAACACGCGACCGTGTTCGATCGGGCCGAGTTGGCTGACCGCACCGTCGGCCGGGCTGAGGATCGCGCCCGGAGTTTCATCGAGCGGGCGAGCGCCGTCTTTCAGTGCTCGGGTGAAGAATGCGTTGAAGTGCTCGTAAGCCGTCAGGTCTTCGACCAGCGCCTGGGACATGTCCACCTGATAACGCTTGGCGAACCAGGCGGTAAAGGCGTTCTTGAACCAGCGCACGCGGCATTCGGCAATGCAGCCGGCCAGTCGCGAGAGCAAGTGGTGAGGCAGCAGGTATTGGCTGAGGATAAACAAACGCTTATTCATTAACTGTCCTTAAAAACCTTAAATCTCTACGGGCGTATCGGGGTGGTTGCCCCATTCGCCCCAGGAGCCGGCGTAGCCTTTGACCCGCGGATAACCGAGGGATTTGGCCACCAGATAAGTGAAGCCAGAGCGATGGTGAGTCTGGCAGTGGGTGATGATTTCTTTGTCTTTGGTGATGCCGAGTTGGTCGAGAATCTGCGGCATGTCCGTGCGGATGCGCAAGTTGCGCGACTTATCCATGCCGGCCGTCCATTCGAAATTCACCGCGCCGGGAATGTGCCCGGCCTTGGCTGCCAGGACCTTCTCGCCGGAATACTCCAGCGGGCCGCGCGCGTCCCATACCGCCAGGTCGGCGGCGCCGAGACGGCTTTGCAGGTACTCGCGGGTGGCGGTGGGTTCGTCGTGCAGGGTCAGCGCAACCGGGCCGCCAACGTGGGCCGGGATCTGGATCGACATGGGCATGCCTTCTGCCAGCCACGCCGTCAGGCCACCGTCTATATAGTGGTAATTGCGGTGGCCGATGACATCGAGCAGCCAGATAAAGCGCCCGGCCCAACCGCCACCTTCGTCGTCGTACACCACGTAGACCGCATCGGGGTTGTGTCCCAGCTCACCGAACAACGCTTCGAGCGCCGCTTGCGGCGGCATCAGCCCCGGCGCAGGTGCCTGACCGAGTTGCGTTCGTTTGGGGTCGACAAAGCGCGCGCCGGGAATATGCCCTTCGGCATAGCGGGCGCTGCTGGTCAGGTCCACCAGAATCAGTTCGCGGGACTCGAGACGCGGGAGCAAGTCGCTCGGCTCGATGACCAGCGCCAAGCCAGAGAAGTCAGACATGTGAGGTCTCCAGAGCACAAAGGGGAGGATTGTAGCGCAGCATTCATTGACCGCGCTGGCTAAAGCTATGGAGTGCCTTTTCAATGCACTGCGCGGTTTTACCGAAAGCTTGCACGGTGATTTCCGAAAATGGCCCGCCGCCCTGATCCGCTACAACGACCATGATCACCCGGCCATTATTGACCAGTGAGCGCAGCAGCAAATGTTCGCCGCGAAATTGCGCGCGCAGGTTGGCAGGTAACAGGGCCGTGAACTGGGCGTTGTTGGCCGGGGTTAATCGCACTTGGGCCTGTTGCGAGAGCAGACGCTGCAGCACGGTGCTCTGGCTGACCGCCAGGTTCAGGCCTGCCGCTTCTTTCTCCAGCCCGGCCGTTTGATGCGCACGCAAATTGGCGTGGGTGCGGTCGGCCATCAAAATCATCACTCGACGCATGCCGCACGCGACCAGCGCGTCCCGGGCAGAGGTGGTCAAGTGCATCGCATTGGTGAAGCGGCTCGGCTCGACCAGCAATTCGGCACATTGTTTACGCCACGCCATCAGGTCTTCGGTGGTCGGCGCTGGCGCCGGCAGCAAACCTGCGTGAATGCGATTCACGCCCGATGGCCAGATCAGCGATATAGCGGGGTGCCAGAGGTCCGGCATGGCGTGCTGGTGCGCGCTGTTGACGGCCTGTTGATGCAATTGCTGCTGCACGTCGTTCATCGGCATTTGCAGGTAAAGGCTGGTCAGGTATTGCCAGCGCTCGCTGTGCGGACTGTCCCAGGCTTGTTGCGCCGACAGGGCCAGACCATTGGCCAGCAGCACGGTATTGGCCGGCTGATTGAGCCAGCGACGCAGGGTCGGATCGTCATCGAGACGGTTTTGCTGGCGCAAAGGGTGCTCGCTGTCGCGGGCGATGCGCAGGACTTTGACCAGTTCTCGCTGCTCGTTGAGTAGCAGTCGATAACCTTGCTGCACCCAGATCGGCAGACGCCAGATGTCCACCAGTGCCTGACAGATGTCCAGCAGGCGAACGCCGAACAATTGCTTTTCGACTTTGCGCGCTGACTCGCCTTTATAAATGACCCGCAGCTCCCACTCTTCGAGCAACTGCGGATGAGTCAACGCCATCGGCCACAGCGGCGAGAGAAACAGCAGGCTGCCCCAGTGGATGTCCTGCCAGAGCCGCGCTAGGCGACCGGCGAAAAAGCCGTTGGCCTGTTGGGTCGCATGCTGGCTGATCAACTGCAACTGACGCAACGCCACTGGTATGTGTGATTGGGGTTCGGCTGGCAACCGGGCGAGCAATTCTTCGGTGCGTTTCAACCCGAGGCGATTGATGGCCACCTCAAGGTTTTCAGCCGGTTCGGTCATGCTGCCGTGGGTGTGGCGATTGGCTTCGCGAATCACGCTCAAGGCCAGGGCCGGGCTGTCTTGCAACAGTTCGGCAATGTCGCGAAGTGAACTGCGGTTATCGGCGAGGGCCTTGCAGACACGGTCGTGACTGGCTTGCGGAACGGGCAGGCGCACGCCATCGAGCAGCTTGACCCAGCCTTCGAGAGTGGTCGGTTTTGGAATTGGAACGTTCGTTTCGTTAGCCATGGTTGGACGCGATCATCGTCTGCATTACCTATGCCCGGAGCGGGCCAAATTGGCTTTTCGCCTGAACTGGCTATAGTCTGGCGCAGTTTTGCCGATAAGTAGAAGAAGAGATTTTTTAACTTCCGAATATGACCTTGAACCCGACTCAGTAAGTGCTCTCCTACCTATGGCTAAAATTATCGGCATCATCGTCGTATTCGCGAGCGTGCTCGGCGGATACGTGCTTTCCCACGGCAAAATTGCCGCCCTCATCCAGCCTTTTGAGGTGATGATTATCGGTGGCGCGGCCCTTGGCGCATTCCTGCAGGCCAACCCCGGTTACATGACGATGCACGTGCTCAAGAAATCCTTGGGCATGTTCAGTTCGCGCTTCAGCCACACGTTCTATCTGGAAGTGCTGGGCCTGGTCTACGAGATCCTCAACAAGAGCCGCCGCGAAGGCATGATGGCCATCGAAGGCGACATCGAAGATGCCGCTGCGAGCCCGATTTTTGCCAAGTACCCGGTCGTGCTCAAAGATGAACGCATGACCGCGTTCATCTGCGATTACCTGCGCATCATGTCCTCCGGCAACATGGCTCCCCATGAGCTTGAAGGCCTGTTCGACATGGAACTTTACAGCCTCAAGGAAGACCTCGAGCATCCGTCCCACGCGGTGAATGGTATTGCCGACGCCATGCCCGGTTTCGGTATCGTCGCGGCGGTACTCGGTATCGTGGTGACCATGGCTTCCCTGGGTGAGGGCGACCAGGCCTCAATCGGTCTGCACGTGGGCGCGGCACTCGTCGGTACCTTCTTCGGTATTCTCGCGGCATACGGCTTCTTCGGCCCATTGGCCACTTCCCTGGCCCACGATGCCAAGGAAGAACTGAACGTCTACGAAGCCATCAAGGCCTCGCTGGTCGCTTCTGCTTCCGGCATGCCGCCGTCGCTGGCGGTAGAGTTCGGCCGCAAGGTGCTGTACCCGGCGCACCGTCCTAGCTTTGCTGAGCTGGAACAAGCGGTTCGCGGTCGCTAAGTCATGGAAAATAACCAGCCGATAATCATCAAGCGCGTCAAGCGCATCGCCGGCGGGCATCACGGGGGCGCCTGGAAAATCGCCTTCGCGGACTTCGCGACGGCGATGATGGCGTTCTTCCTGGTGCTGTGGCTGCTGTCCACCGCAACACCGGAACAGAAGATCGCCATCGCCGGTTACTTCAAGGACCCGGTCGGCTTTACCGAAAGCGGCACGCCGTACATCATTGACTTGGGCGGCTCGCCGACCCTGGCGCCGGAGAACACCCTCAACCCCGAGGTGAAATCTCAGCCGCAGCCAGACAAGGTGACTATCGACACCGAGCAGGTTGAAGGCATGGCCGAGCAGGTCGAGAAGGAGCGTCTCGAGCTGTTGCTGCAAGAACTGCAGAACAAAGTCGAAGAGAACCCGCAACTCAAGAAATTTAAAGACCAGATCCTGTTCGAGATCACGCCGGACGGTTTGCGCATCCAGATCGTGGACGCCGAAAACCGGCCGATGTTCGACTCCGGCAGTGCTCGTCTGAAGCCGTACTTCGAAGACATCCTGCTGGCCATGGCCGACACCATCAAAGCGGTGCCGAACAAGATCAGCATCAGCGGCCACACCGATGCCAAACCGTACACGGGCACCGGTGACTTTGGTAACTGGGAGCTCTCGGCCAACCGTGCCAACGCTGCGCGTCGTGCGCTGATCGCCGGCAGCTATCCGGATGCGCAGGTGGCGCGGGTCGTCGGTTATGCCTCGTCGGCGTTGTTCGATCGCGAGAACCCGTTCAATCCGGTCAATCGCCGTATCGACATCGTGGTGCTGACCAAGAAAGCCCAGCGCGCCATCGAAGGTTCGCAAGGTGCGGAACCGGCTCCAGAGCCGACGCAAGGGCAGGGTGGCCCGGGCGAAGTGCCCGCCACACCGGCCGACCCGAACGCGTTGCCGGCGGATAAAGAACCGTTGCCGGCACACGAACTTCGCGAGCGCTTGAACCTCTTCGACAGCCCGGCACCGAAACCGGGTGAGCCACCGAAGCAGTAACCCACAAAAAAGCCGACAGCGATGTCGGCTTTTTTGTGCCTGCTGGGGGGATCCTACCAATCGGTATTTTGTCGTTCATTGAGAGGCTGACCTTCGATAGCGAAGCTTCCTTCTGGGTTTAAAGATTAGTCCTACATCTATCCTTTGCCTGCCTTGTTAGCGTGCCCGCCAATTTCGCGTGCACAGACCATGGAGGGTTTGGACATCGCGCTTCATTTCCTCTTTGCTTAAGGATAAGCGTATGTTCGGATCGGCCAATACGGCGCACTTCGCGCTGCACATCCCCGCTGTTCGTAACGATTTCAAAGTCCTCGCCTTTGACGGTGTTGAGGCCATCAGCGCCTTGTACGCGATCCAGGTTGAACTGGTCAGCGAGCATCCGGATTTCGATCTCGAAAGTCTGCTCAGTCAACCTGCGTTTCTCCAGTTCGGTTTTAACGGCGAAGGTCTTCATGGCCGTATCGAAGACGTATTCGTGGGTGAGGCCGGCAAACGCCTGACCCGTTATCACCTGACCCTCGTACCGGCGCTGCACTACTTGCAGTTCAGCCACAATCAGCGGATTTTCCAGAACCTGACGGTGCCGCAAATCATTGCTCAGGTGCTCAAAGGTCACGGCGTTCAGGCCGATGCGTTTACCTTCCATGTCAGCACCAGCCCCGAGCGCAAATACTGCACGCAATATGGGGAAAATGACTTCGAGTTCGTCCAACGTTTATGCGCCGAGGACGGCATCGCGTGGCATCACCAGCATTCGGCAGACGGTCATCTGTTGGTGTTCACCGACGACCAGACCTGGTTCCCCAAACTGGGCGAAACGCCTTATCTACAAGACTCTGGCATGGTGGCGGACCACCCGGTGGTCAGCCAGTTTTCCATGCGTTTCAGCACCCGGACCAGCACGGTCACGCGCCGGGGTTATGACCTGAAACGGCCGAGTCTGCTGCTGGAGAGCCGCTTCACCGCCGAGTTCAGCCCAGAGCTTGAAGACTATCGTTACCCGGTGTTGATGAAATCTGAAAACCTCGGCAAGCAGCTCGCTCGTCAGGCTCTGGAGCGGCACCGCACCGATTACCAGTTGACCGAGGGCAAAAGTGATCAGCCGACGCTGCGCTGCGGTCACTACTTCGACCTGACCGAACACCCGCGCAAAACCTGTAACGATTTGTGGTTGTTGCTCAGCGTGACGCACGCTGGAAAGCAGCCTCAGTCACTGGAAGAGGCCATTACCAGCGACGTCAAACCTGAAGATGGCTTTACCCAAGGCTACCGCAACAGCTTTAGCGCCATTCCGTGGGATGTGTTTTACCGCCCACCGATGCGTTCACGCAAAACCGTGCTGGTCAGCCAGACCGCGCGTGTCACCGGGCCGGTCGGCGAGGAGATCTATTGCGATGAATATGGCCGTGTCCGTGTCGAGCTGCCTTGGGATCGAGCGGAACTCGACAGCGAAAAAAGCAGTTGCTGGCTGCGGGTGTCATCCAGCTGGGCGGGTGAAAGCTTTGGGGCGGTGACCATTCCGCGCATCGGCATGGAAGTGGTAGTGACTTATCTGGAAGGGAACCCCGACCAACCATTGATCACCGGTTGCGTGGCTAACAAGGTCACGTCCGTGCCGTACACCTTGCCCGAGCACAAAACCAAAACCGTATTGCGCAGCCACAGCTCCCCACACACCGGTGGTTACAACGAGCTGTCGCTTGAAGACCGTGCCGGGCAAGAGCAAATCTATCTGCGGGCGCAGCGCGACCTCGAACAGCTGATCCTCAACGACAGCGACACCAAGATCGGCAACGACCGCCGCGAACAGATCACTCGGGACAGCCACAGCCTGATCAGCAACGACCGTTTCGAACAGGTGGACAACCACAGCGCCAGCCTGATCAAGGGCGACGAGTTGCACACCACCCAAGGCGTGCGCAACACGGTGATCGGCGGCAATGAACTGATCACCATCACCGGTAATAGCAGCACCACGGCAGGCGGCACGCTGGTGATTCAGGCCGGTTCACAGGCCCACGTCACCGCTGCGAACGTGGTAATCGATGCGGGGATGAGCCTGACGCTCAAGGCTGGCGGTCACCACATCGTTATCAACGCCGGCGGGATCTTCAGCAGCGTGGCCATTGTCGAGGGTGGTTCACCGCTAGCTGGCCTGCCCGGGCAGGCGGCACTGTCAGTAGTTCCCCAAGCTGCCGAGGCAGTGGTTATCGACACCCTCCCCATGGAAGCCCTGCTCAAACAGAACATCGTCTTTCGTGAGGCCGATTCCGGCATTTGCCCGGTATGCGATGCCGCCCAGGAACATCAGGTAACAGAGAGGGCTGAAGTATGACCCCGATCACCCCGAACAAAGGCCTGCTCCTGCTTGACGGTGCCCAGTATGAGGACGCTATCGATTGGCTTCACGAGCACTATGGCGCAGACGCTCCTCAATCGCTTTTCAAGGGGGCCGCCTACGAGCCGATTGGCGCAGCGGGGCCATTTCTGCTGAATGCCTCGCTTGGCAGCGCAGCCTATGCCGCGTGGTGGGGCGGCTCTGACTTGCAGGACGGTGTTTGGCTGGCTTCTCCACAGAGCGCCCAACAATGGCTACCGATCCTGCAACGTCGGTTGCGCATTTTTGATGAACACCAGCGAGAACTGTGGTTGCGCCTGGCGGACGGCTCGGTTCTGCGCCGCGCCTGGTTGGCCGACGTGCAATGGCCAACAGGCTTTTGGTTTGGTGTGGAAAGCGTCTGGCTACGCCATGGCAACGCGACAGTGTGCGCTTGGGAAAACCAGGCACCGGAATTCGACTCAGCACCGGCCAATAAAGGTCTGGCCGCGCAAATCACCCTGCCTGAGCCGCTTCTGCATGCACTGAGTCTTCCAGCCAACCCGGAGAAAAACGCATGAGTGCCCAAAATAAAATCCGCGTTGGAACGTGCCCGCTGTTCGCTGCCGTTTTGCCCCTGCGATACGCCCTCGGCCCTACCGTCGCTGTCGATACCGATGCCTACGACTTGCCGGCGTTGAGCGGCTCGATTCCCGAGTTGGGGTCTCGTCATCCTGACTTGACCGGGCATGTGCTCAATTACACCTTACGTTTGTTGCGCGACGGTTGGCTCTATGTCTGGGAGAGCAGTCCACCCAAGTTGGTGGAGTATCAGGTCGAAAAAGCTCAGCTCACCCAAACCCCGCGTGCGGGCAGGGTAATCGACACCCGGGTCAAACCCCATCTGGTATTGAGGGCGGGCGACCCTGCCGGATTGGTCTGGTCGCCCGTTCGCTGGAGTGAAGCGCAATACCAGGCCGCCAAAAAAGACCCAGCCGTACGTCAGCGCATCATGCGCAGTTTTGTACCGGGGGTTGCGCCGTTCAGCGGCAAGGTTGACGCGGTCGCCAAGCAGATTGGCGAATACAACGATGCGACGAGCTATAGCTGGAGCGCGGAGCCCGAGACGGAGCACGCACCCGATTGGTTGAAAGTGCTCAAACAGATGGGGCGTTGCGAACAGCAGACCTTCGCCGTCATAGATGATGCATGGGGCGTGCTGCTCGACCTCGCCGCATTGATGCGTGTCCGTAAAGAAGCATTCGACAGTTACCAGGAACATCACGCTGAAACGTGGGCGATGGCCAGTGTCATCAAGTCACTGAGCGAAGGCGACCGCCAACTGAAGGCACAGTTGCCGTCCATCACTCGCTATGACGAACTTCAGCGGGCGTGGAAAGATCAAGAAACCCAGAACGACCGGTATACCGCCGACACGCGGCGTCTGGCCCAACTCTGGGTGGCGTGGTTCAACACCCTGCAATTGGCTGGACCGTCGAGCATGGACACGGCTTGCGGCCATTTCGACATCACTCAGTCGATGGCGCGTGAGGCACTGGAATTGCATTTCGCCGAAGCCTGCCTGGGGCCGGCCAGCACCAGTGTCGGGGCCGAGGCCATTACCCTCAGTCTTGAAGGTGACAAGGCCGGTAAGCCATGGTTGCTTTGGGCATTGCTTGGGTTGCCGTCACGGCTGGGTGTTGGCGAAATCAAATACCTTGTGGACTTCAGTGATGTGGCCCGAGATAACCAGGCTGCTGTTCAAGAGGGCGCCAGCAAACTTGCCAGAGCCTTTGGTTATGCCGATGCGTTGAACAAAACCGCCGACAAACTGAAGCAACACAAACCGGCCTCAAGCATAGAGGCTCTATTTCTGTCCATTGCCCCGGTGGCTGGGCTGCAATTGCATCAGGGTGAAAGGGCCACCGGCACAGCCGGGTATTTGTACATGGCGGCAGCACTAGCCCGCAGCGATCAGCGCATCCAGACCTCGGGCGTCACACCGCGGCAGTTGGGCGAGTGGTATAGCGACTTGATGGGTACGCGCCAGACATTGCCTGCGCATTTGAGCGTCGCACCGCTGGCCAGCGGTGTGGCTGACGGTATCCCTTTCATGCATTTGGTCCCTGCCAGCACCAAGCTGCCACCGTTGCCAGTGAATCTGGCTGCGAGTGTTGAATTGAGCAGTGTGTTTGATTTGAAAAGTGCGCTGAGCAAGGCGCCGATCAAGTCGATTGTGACGCTGGTGGCGGGGGTGAATTTTGTTTGGGCGACGGGTCAGCTTTCTGAGAAACAAACCGCCCAAAGCAGATTTGGTGCTGCCGGGGCTGTGTTTGGCGTTGGTGCAGCAGGGGCAGCTGTCGTTCAGCGAGTGGCAGAGGTTGATTGGGCTTCGGCAGTTCGCCAGAGTGGGAGGACTTCTATTCCAGCAAGGCTCATGCTGGTCAGAGCAATGGGCATTGCCGCGGTTGCTGCATCGTTACAGGCTGTTGTCCTTAGTTTTGATGTGGTGATCTACGGGATCGAAGCCTATGAGGCGTATCAGGCGGGCGACCTCGACACCATGGGGACGGATTTGGCTATCGTCAGCGTCGAGTCGGCCGGCATAGTGCTTTATGTAAAACTATTCCGGGCGTACCGTGCTGCACAAGCGGCTGTGATGGTGGGTGAAGCTGCGGCCATTGCAGGGGGGATGAATGTCGCACCGCATCTAGCCATAAAAATACTTGGCCTCACCGTGGTGATTGTCGCGGGAGTCATTACCCGACTCTATACAGCGGACTCGCCGCTGGAACAGTGGATAAAAAATAGCCATTTTGGTATCCGCCCGGACGACGTTTGGTCAAAGAGCTACACCCTCTCCATGGATAAGCTGTATCCCATTTTGTTTCCCATCAGCTTTGATGCTCGTCGGTTGTCAGAAATGCACCCTTATCAAGGGCAAGTTACTTCCACCTACCTGATGCTCAACCTGCCAGGGAAAAATGTATCGTTGACCGATGCGATGATTCACTTCAAGGGCATTGAAGTGTGGGGCGATACACTCGGCTACCATCCCGAGAAGATAAAAAAGGTCGAATGGACGGGCAAAGACTTTTCACTACATAGCGGCAGCCGCATTCCTGTACCAGTTGGCGTTACCCCTTATCGCCGTGTGTACCGTGAGGACGGAGTACGGGACTTGAAGCGTATCGAGGGTGAGTTGATCTATTCCCCACAAGAAGGGCTGACGCTGCCAGCATTAAAAATCATGGAACTAGCATGGATATGAATACATCGGAGCAACCCCGAGGCAGTGCTGCAACCACGATTATGCTTGAGGCGGACAAATCGACAGGTGAACAGCCGATGGAGTTGTTCATTACCGATGAACACACCGAGCAATACTTGGCGTTGCAAGCAGGCGGCGGTTCGGATCGAGGATTATGGACGGGGGTGTTAGGTGGAATTGGTGGCTGTGCGTCGGTAGGGCTTACCCTAATGCTGGCGATGCAAGGTGTTTTTGACTACATGATGCTTGGCCTTGGTCTGTCTTTGTTTGTGGTGCCCTTCCTTTGGGAGGTCCTGCGCCCTTTACCTCTGCCCATCCTGTTTAACCGCCGAACACGCGAAGTGTATTTCGACCATGAAGGCGACCTGTTCCACACTCCGTGGGATGGTATCTCGGCTGTAGCCAATGAGTTCCAACTGGTGGGCCCCCATATTGGTGGCATGCAAAGCGCCGCACTGGAAATTCGCGTGTGGAGTTTTGAAAAGCCGGATACGGCACTCATGATCAGCCTTGGTTCACCGTTCGGCAAATCACTGGCGATGCAAAAAGGGTTTTGGGAATACATCCGTGCCTACATGAACAACGGCCCTTGGTTCGACGAACACGGTAATCACAGCAAATCGGATGCTTTTGTAAAAAGTCAGTTGGCCGTGAAACCGAATATGAGCGGTTGGTTTAAGGACACTTTCAATGGCGTAAAAAAAACAAAAGCCGAAAATGCCGGAAAAAACTACTTGGGTGGTAGCGATGGAGGGTGTAATTAGTTTTGTGTAAACGGTCATTTGGCAGGAGACTGCCTACCCCAAGGAAATCCAATGACCGAGTCAAAACCCAAGCGAGCCAAACGAGTCAAGCCTGATCCTGAGCTGGTTAAACTGGCCGACAGTCTGTTGGCCAATTACAAAAAGCCCGAAGATCTCATCGGCGAAAACGGCCTGCTCAAACAGCTCACCAAGATGCTGGTCGAGCGGGCCCTTGAAGCCGAGATGACCGAACACCTGGGGCACGACAAAAGCGCGACGATCACCAACACCGCCGCCAATGCGCGCAACGGTCACAGCGGTAAAACCCTGAAGGGCGACTTCGGCGAACTGCCGCTCGACATCCCTCGCGACCGGCAGGCGTCCTTCGAGCCGCAGTTGGTGGCCAAGCATCAAACCCGCTGGACGGGCTTCGATGACAAAGTCATCTCGCTGTACGCTCGCGGTTTGAGTGTCAGAGAAATTCAGGCGCACTTGCAGGAAATGTACGGCACCGAGGTCTCTCCCAGCCTGATCTCGGCGATTACCGACGCGGTGAGTGATGAGGTCAAACTCTGGCAGGCGCGGCCGCTGGACGCGCTGTACCCGATCCTCTATCTGGACTGCATTCACGTCAAAGTGCGCGATGCCGGCGCCGTGCGCAACAAGGCGGTTTATCTGGCCATCGGCGTCAACATGGCGGGTCACAAAGAGGTGCTGGGCTTGTGGATCGCTCAAACCGAAGGCGCAAAATTCTGGCTGCAAGTGGTGACCGAACTCAAGAATCGGGGCGTGCAGGACATCTTCATCGCCTGCGTGGACGGCCTCAAAGGCTTCCCTGAGGCGATTGAAACGGTTTACCCAAAAGCCGTCGTTCAGCTGTGCATCGTGCACATGGTGCGCAACAGTTTGAACTTCGTATCGTGGAAACGGCAGAAGGAAGTCGCGGCTGACCTCAAGCTGATTTACACCTCGGCCACCGCCGAGCTGGCTGAGCAACGGCTCTGCGAATTTGAAGCCAAATGGGACGCCGAGTACCAATCGATCAGCCTGTCATGGCGACGAAACTGGGCTCGGGTGATTCCGTTTTTTGACTATCCAGCCGAAATTCGCAAGGTGATCTACACCACCAATGCCATCGAATCGATCAACATGAGTCTGCGTAAAGTGATCAAAACGCGTGCGTCATTTCCGACCGACGAGGCGGTGATGAAGCTGTTTTATCTGGCGCTGAACAACATCAGCAAAAAGTGGACAATGCCGATCCGGGACTGGAAAGCGGCTTTGAATCGCTTCAGTATCCAGTTTGAAGATCGGCTGTTAACGGTTTAATAGAAATCCCGTTTACACAAAATCAGGGACACCCTCTAGCGATGTAGTCATGCTCGTATTTACGTTTCTTTTTTATCCATGTTTTCGAATCCAGGAATTCACCTACAGCGTCGCCAAGCGCCGCTCCCGCAACTTGTGGCCGAAGGTTGTCAATGAGCGCCTGAAAGCCGGCGGTCCCACCACGCGACTTGTCGATCTGGAGCGTGATCGGGGTTGTCGCGTATCGAAGGAGAGTTGATCTTTCATCCGCTTGAAGGGCTGACGCTGCCAGCAGTAAAAATCATGGAACGAGCATGGATATGAATACGCCCGAACAGCTCCGGTACAGCGCTAAACCCACGGTCATGCTTGAAGCGGACAAGCCCGCGGGTGAACAGCCGATGGAGCTGTTTATTACCGATGAACACACCGAGCATTACTTGGCTTTGCAAGCAGGTGGCGACTCTTATCGAGGACTGATGACGGGCGTGTTGGGCGGTATTGGTGGGGTCGCAGGAATCGGGCTTGGACTTGTCAGTCTTATGCACAGCGGTGAAGCCGAGGGCCTTTTCATAATGCTTTCGATATGTACTCCGCTATTTGTTATGCCATTCCTATGGGAAACGCTACGCCCGCTACCGCTACCTATCCTGTTTAACCGCCGCACTCGCGAAGTGTACTTCGATCACGAAGGCGAACTATTCCACACTCCATGGGATGGCATTTCAGCCGTGGCTAATGAATTTCAACTAGTTGGCACTCACATTGGTGGCATGCAAAGCGCATCGCTGGAAATTCGCGTGTACAGATTCGAAAAACCGGAAACGGCGTTGATGGTGAGCCTCGGTGCGCACTTCGGTAAATCACTGGCGATGCAAAAAGGCTTTTGGGAGTACATCCGTTCCTACATGAACAATGGCCCCTATTTCGATGAACACGGTAACCACAGTGAGTCGGATGCATTTGTAAAAAGTCAGTTATCCGTTCGGCCCAGAATGAGCGACAGCTTCAAGCAGACACTGGAACGGATAAAACAGGCAAAGCAAGAGAGCGGAGGTAAGAACTATTTACGCAGTAACGATGTTCTGGGCTTGGTACTCGATCTCTGCTTCTACCCCACCTGTCGCGTTCAAGAACTCACCTATCGCATCGCCAAACGCCGCTCCCGCAACCTGTGGCCAAAGATTGTCACTGACCGCCTTCAAGCCAATGGCCCTACCACTCGGCTTGTCGATCTGGAACACGAGCAGGGTTATGGCGTATCGAAAGAAGGTTGATCTATCCCCCGCGAGCGGTAAAAAATCGAAGAAAGAGGCATTTCTGAGAAAGGTGTAGGACGTCTCCGAGACGTATAAACCGGGTTTTTCTTCGCTTAAGGCTCACCTATAGTTTGTCCGTCGCCGACGAATCGGTGACGGACCTTAGCCGGTCGTTTGAGAGGAATGCACGAGCGCCCGTATAATCGCGGCGCAATTTGCTGCCTGACATATCTGTCTATGGTGGCTGTGCGTGGGACACCTTCGGGTGTGCCGGGTTCCTCTGACCGGTCGGCTAACCCACGTACAGCTGCCACTCCATTCGATTAGCCGCGAAAAGGGTGGGAGTTTCATCTTTCAGAAGGAATTCATACCATGTCCAGATACCACCCGCTCCAAGGCAACTTCAGCGTCGGCCCGACGCTGTACATCGACACCGAAGCTCGCGCTTCCGATCTTCTTGAGACCGCCGTCCACCGACTCAAAGCCGCGCGAAATCTGCTCAACAGCGTCACTTGCCTGTGCGTCAAAGACGCCGAAGGTCACGATCTGGAGCATTTCGCCAATGCTGCGCATATGTTGATTCAGGATGGTTGTGACGCCTTGGATGCGTTGGGCTGGAAGCTGGAAAAAGCCGCACGCTGAAAACGAAAAAGCCGCGAGATGATCGCGGCTTTTTTGTGTGGAACTTAAACCCTGTGGGAGCGAGCTTGCTCGCGAAAGCGGTATGTCAGTCAACAGTGATGTTGAAGCTGATGGCCCCTTCGCGAGCAAGCTCGCTCCCACAGGTTTTGTGGCGGTCTAGTAACTGGTTTCGGGCAAACTGGCGATGATCGAGCGATAACTGTTCATCCGTTGCTGCTGCACGCGGCCTTCTTCCAAGGCCTTGAGCAGGGCGCAACCCGGCTCGCGGTCGTGCTTGCAGTCGCGGAAGCGGCAGGTGCCGATCAGGTCGTTGAACTCGATGAAGCCGGCTTCGACATCGGCACGGCTGACGTGGCCCAGACCGAATTCGCGAATACCCGGGGAGTCGATCAACTCACCGCCACCGGGGAAGTGGAACAACCGCGCGGTGGTGGTGGTGTGAGTGCCCTGGCCGGACAACTCGGACAGCGGGCCGACACGGGCTTCGACTTCAGGCAACAGGCTGTTGACCAACGAAGATTTGCCGACACCGGACTGGCCGACGAACACGCTGATGCGCCCGTCCAGCTGTTCTTGCAGTTGCTCCATGCCGTTGCCGTGGTGCGCCGACACTTCCAGCACTGGGTAACCCAGCGTGCGGTAAACCGCCAGCAAGGCATTCAACGCTGGGGCGTTCTGCTCGTCGATCAGGTCGAACTTGTTGAGCAACAGCAGCGGCCGGATGCCCGCGTGTTCAGCGGCGACCAGGTAACGGTCGATCAAGTTAGCGTGAGGCTCGGGCAGTGGCGCGAAGACGATGACGATCATGTCGACGTTGGCGGCTACAGGCTTGAGCTGGCCACGGCTGTCCGGCCGGCAGAGTTCGGTTTTGCGCGGCAGTTGCGCCACGATCACGCCGATGCCCTGGTTGCCGGCACGCCAGACCACCTGATCACCTGTCACCAGCGCAGGCAGGTTGGCGCGCAAGTGGCAGCGGAACACCTGGCCGGCCAGTTCGCCCTCAAGGGCTTCGACTTCGACCTGCACACCGAAGTGCGCGATCACCAGGCCGGTCTGTTCCGGACCCAGGTCGCCGCCCTCAAGTGCCTCGACAGCCGAGGACTCGCGTTTGGCGGCGCGGGCAGCGCGCTCGCCCTGAATCTTTTCGATGCGCCAGTTTTGACGACGATTGAGTTGGCGTTTGGCCATGGGTGTTCCGTATCAAGAATGCAGCGATTAGGTAAAACGGCCGCGAGTTTAGCACGCCCGGCCACCGGCCTAGGCTAAACTGCGCAGCATTGCCTAGGAGCCGACACATGCAAAACCCGCAGAATCTGATCTGGATCGACCTGGAAATGACCGGTCTGAACCCTGATACCGACGTCATCATCGAGATGGCCACCATCGTCACCGACAGTGACCTGAACACCTTGGCCGAAGGTCCGGTGATCGCTATCCACCACAGCGACGAGATCCTCGCCGGCATGGACGAATGGAACACCCGTCAACACGGCGGCTCCGGGCTGACCCAGCGCGTTCGCGACAGCCGTATCAGCATGGCCGAAGCTGAAGCCGAAACCATCGCCTTCCTGGAAAAATGGGTGCCGAAGGGCAAGTCGCCGATCTGTGGCAACAGCATCTGCCAGGACCGTCGCTTCCTTTATACCCACATGAAATCCCTGGAAAGCTTCTTCCACTACCGCAACCTCGACGTCTCGACGCTTAAAGAGCTGGCCGCACGCTGGGCGCCGGACGTGCGCGACAGCTTCAAGAAGGGCAGCACCCACCTGGCCCTGGACGACATCCGCGAATCCATCGCCGAGCTGCAGCACTACCGCAAGCATTTCATCAAGTTCTGATTCCGTGGTGCCTGCTCTGGCCCCTTCGCGGGCAAGCCTCGCTCCTACAGTTAGTCGAGTACCCGTAGGAGCGAGGCTTGCCCGCGAAGGGCGCGATGCGGTCTATCTGCTTGAACGCCCTCTTTTGGTGCCGCACCGAAATGGCTAGACTGCGCGCCTTTCTGCAAGGACCGCCACCATGTTGTTGATGCTTTACCTGATCGCCATCACCGCCGAAGCCATGACCGGTGCCCTGTCCGCCGGCCGTCGCGGGATGGACTGGTTTGGTGTGGTGCTGATCGCGTGCATTACGGCGCTCGGCGGTGGTTCGGTGCGTGACGTGCTGCTCGGTCACTACCCGCTGACGTGGGTCAAACACCCGGAATACCTGGTGCTGACCTCGATCGCGGCGATGTTCACCGTCTTCGCTGCACGCTGGATGCGCCACCTGCGCTCGCTGTTTCTGGTGCTCGACGCCGTGGGTCTGGTGGCATTCACCCTGATCGGCTGCATGACCGCCCTGGAAATGGGCCACGGCATGTTGGTGGCGTCGGTCAGCGGCGTGATCACCGGGGTTTTCGGCGGCATCCTGCGCGACATCTTCTGCAACGACATCCCGCTGATCTTCCGTCGCGAGCTCTACGCCAGCGTCTCGTTCGCAGCGGCGTGGTGCTACATGCTTTGCATTTACCTGCAATTACCCGGTGAACAGGCGATTTTGATCACGCTGTTTGGCGGTTTTCTGCTGCGGTTGCTGGCAATTCGTTTCCATTGGGAAATGCCGAAGTTCGTCTATAACGACGAAGCCTGATCGATACACGGTCCCTGTAGCAGTTGCCGAGCAGCGCGAGGCGGCGTTCGGCTGCGCAGCAGTCGTAATCCTGCAAAGCGAGTCCTGCGGCCTCGAACGCAGCCTTCGGCAGCTGCTACAGAAGTCCGTGTTGTTTCAGGGCCCACTCGACGTGTTCGCGAACCAGCTCTGACGGATAGTCGCGGCGCGCCTTCAACGCTTCCAGCACAGGAATGCTCGACGGCGCATTGCCCAGGCCTACCGCCAGGTTTCTCAGCCAGCGTTCGTACCCCGCGCGACGCAGCGGTGAACCTTCGGTGCTGCTGAGGAACTTGTCCTCATCCCACATGAACAATTCAGCCAGTTCGGCGTTGTCCAGGTTGTGCCGGGGCTTGAAGTCGCTTTCGCCGGACGGGCGGGCGAAGCGGTTCCACGGGCAGACAATCTGGCAGTCATCGCAGCCGAACACCCGATTGCCGATCAGCGGGCGCAAGTTTTCGGGGATCGCGCTTTTCAGTTCGATGGTCAGGTAAGAAATGCAGCGCCGGGCGTCCAGTACATACGGGCCGACGAAGGCGTTGGTCGGACAGATGTCGAGGCACGCGGTGCAGCGGCCGCAATGTTCGGTGCTATGCGGCGGGTCTACGGGCAGCGGCAGATCAACAAAGAGTTCGCTGAGGAAGAAGTAACTGCCGGCCTTGCGATTCAAGACCAGGGTGTTTTTGCCGATCCAGCCCAGGCCGGCCTTTTCCGCAATGGCCTTTTCCAGCACCGGTGCACTGTCGACGAAGGCGCGGTAACCGAACGGCCCGATGACCGCCTGAATTTTTTCTGCCAGGTGTTGCACGCGCTTTCGGATCAATTTGTGGTAATCGCGGCCCAAGGCATAACGCGATACGTAGGCTTTTTCCGGTTGGGCCAGCAACTGCGCCATTTGGGTATCGCCGGGCAGGTAGTCCATGCGCAGGGAAACCACGCGCAAGGTACCGGGGACGAGTTCTTCCGGGTGTGAGCGTTTGCTGCCGTGGGCGCCCATGTAGTCCATTTCGCCGTGGTAGCCGGCCGCCAGCCAGCGCTCCAGGTGCTGCTCATGCTCGGCCAGGTCCAGGCCGCTGATGCCGACTTGCTGAAAGCCCAGCTCGCGGCCCCAGTCCTTGATGGATTGGGCGAGGGCGGGCAGGTCTGTGGTAATAGCGGGCATGAGGCGAGAGAAACCGGAGCTGAGGTGCGTATAATTCTGCCAGACATCGGAGCCCGAAGACGCATGACGCACACTAAAGATGATTTACCCGACGCGCTGTACAGCGCCGCGCACGTGCGAGCCCTCGATGCGAACCTGATCGCGGCCGGTACGCCGGGCTTCGAATTGATGCAGCGCGCAGCGCGGGCGACCTTGCGTGCGCTGGTCCGTCAGTGGCCGTCGGCGAATGAATTGAGCGTGGTGGCCGGTCACGGCAATAACGCTGGCGACGGTTATCTGGTGGCGGTGCTGGCCCGGCGTGCCGGTTGGCATGTGCGGGTGCTGGCGGCCGGTGATCCCCTGCATTTGCGGGGGGATGCGGCACTGGCCCATGCCGAGGCGGTGTCCGAAGGCGTCGCGGTTCAAACCTTCACGATGCAGTCAGAGTTGCGCGGTATCGTACTGGACGCCCTGCTCGGCACCGGTTTGACGGGGGAGGTACGAGAGCCCTACGCCAGCGTGATCACCGCGATCAATGCCAGTGGCCTGCCGGTGGCGGCGGTGGATATCCCTTCGGGTTTGTGCGCCGATACGGGGCGCTTGCTCGGCACGGCTGTTCGCGCTGATCTGACAGTGACTTTCATTGGCTTGAAGGTGGGATTGTTCACGGGCGACGCTGCGGATGTGGTCGGCGAGCTGGTGTTCAACGATCTGCAAGCCAGCGCCGAGTCGTTTAACGGGGTCGCCGTTGATGTACGTCGCCTGACGGCCGGCAATTTGCCGCGTCTGGCGGGTCGAGCGCCAACCGCCCATAAAGGCAAATTCGGCCATGTATTGCTGATTGGCGGTGATCGGGGGTTTGGCGGTGCCATTCTGCTGAGTGCTCAAAGTGCCCTGCGCAGTGGTGCGGGCATGGTATCGGTGGCCACGCGCAGTGAACATGTTCCGGCGGCGTTGGCGAGAATTCCTGAAGCGATGGTGTTGGGGACTTCGTCGGCCAATCAACTGATGGAACTGCTTCAAAAGGTTTCCGTACTGGTGGTCGGCCCGGGCCTGGGTCAGGCTTCCTGGGGTCGCAGTCTGTTGTCGGCGGCGGCCAATGCGCCGCTGCCACAAGTGTGGGACGCCGATGCGCTGAATTTGCTGGCTTCAAGGCACGTGAGCTTGCCCAAGGACTGCGTGATCACGCCGCATCCGGGTGAAGCGGCGCGGTTGCTGGGGATAAGCACTGCCGAAGTTCAGGCTGACCGTCCGGCCGCCGCTCACGCATTGAGCAAAAAATATACAGCTATTGTGATTCTCAAGGGCGCCGGCAGTCTCATCGCCAGCCCCGATGGGCGCCTCTCGTTGTGTCATCAGGGCCATCCGGCCATGGCCACCGCCGGTTTGGGTGATGTGTTGGCCGGCCTGGTCGGCGCGTTGCTGGCCCAGGGCATGGACGCGTTCGACGCGGCCTGCCTGGCGGTCTGGCTGCACGCCAATGCTGGCGCGCAAGAAGGTAAATCGGGCCGTGGGCTGGCGGCCAGTGATCTGATCCCAGCCATTCGTCAGTTGTTGGAGGAGCAAGCACCGTGTCTGAAGTAACCCTGTACCTGGCCGATGAAGAGGCGATGACCGCATTTGGCGCACGTATCGCACAAACCACCCAAGGGCACGGTCTGATTTTTCTTGAAGGTGATCTGGGAGCGGGGAAAACCACGCTGTCACGGGGCATCATCCGTGGCCTGGGGCATGTCGGGGCGGTAAAGAGCCCGACGTTTACCCTGGTCGAACCTTACGAGATCGGCGACATTCGGGCTTTCCATTTCGACCTGTATCGACTGGTCGATCCTGAAGAGCTGGAGTACCTCGGCATCCGCGACTACTTCGAAGACGACGCGTTATGCCTGATCGAATGGCCCCGCAAGGGTGCAGGCTTTTTGCCAAAGCCCGACCTGACCATTACCATTAGCCCGCAAGACAGCGGGCGTTCGCTGAAAATTTTGTCCCAAGGCTCGCGCGGCGAGTCCTGGTGTGCCGCTTTGGCATTGGAAACCAATTAAATGATGGGGTCAGGTATGCGCTTTCGCGCGATGGTAGCTGCCGTAGGGATGTTGTTTTTGGCGGTGACCGTCGACGCTGTGGCCGAGACTAAGGTCAACAGCGTTCGCCTGTGGCGGGCGCCGGACAACACACGGCTGGTGTTCGACTTGTCCGGGCCGGTGCAACACAGCGTGTTCACCCTGACCGCACCGGATCGGCTGGTGATCGACATCAATGGCGCCACCCTTGGTGCGCCGTTGAACGTCAACAGCGCCAATAGCCCGATCACTGCCATGCGCTCGGCTCAACGCACGCCGACCGATCTGCGGGTGGTCATCGACCTGAAAAAAGCCGTCACGCCAAAAAGTTTTACCCTGGCGCCAAACGCCCAGTACGGCAATCGCCTGGTGGTCGATTTGTTCGATAACGCCGCCGATGCCGCGCCAATACCGGCGCCGACCAACGTCGCGACAGTGGCGCCGGTGCCGGTCACCCCGATCGATCCCCCGGTCAAACTGCCGCCCGCGCCGGCCGGCAAGCGTGACATCATCGTCGTGATCGACGCCGGCCACGGCGGCGAAGACCCGGGTGCCTCGGGCTCTCGCGGTCAGCGTGAAAAAGACGTGGTGCTGGCCATCGCCCGCGAATTGCAACGCCAGGTCAACGGCATGAAAGGCTTCCGCGCCGAACTGACCCGCACCGGCGACTACTTCATTCCGTTGCGCGGCCGTACCGAAATCGCCCGCAAAAAAGGCGCCGACCTGTTCGTCTCGATCCACGCCGATGCTGCGCCTTCGGCTGCTGCGTTCGGTGCGTCGGTGTTCGCCCTGTCTGATCGCGGCGCCACCTCGGAGACGGCCCGTTGGCTGGCCGACAGCGAAAACCGTTCCGACTTGATCGGCGGTGCTGGCAACGTCAGCCTCGACGACAAGGACCGCATGCTCGCGGGCGTGCTCCTCGATTTGTCGATGACCGCCTCCCTGACGTCCAGCCTGAACGTTGGCCAAAAGGTCTTGAGCAACATCGGGCGCGTCACGCCGCTGCACAAACAGCGTGTGGAGCAGGCCGGGTTCATGGTGCTGAAGTCGCCGGACATTCCATCGATCCTGGTGGAAACCGGGTTCATCTCTAACGCCAACGAAGCGTCCAAGCTGGCTGCAGCAAACCACCAGCAGGCGCTGGCGCGTTCGATCAGCAGCGGCGTGCGCCAGTTCTTCCAGCAGAACCCACCGCCGGGCACCTACATCGCCTGGCTGCGTGATTCCGGCAAAATTGCCCAGGGTCCGCGTGATCACCGGGTAAACCCGGGCGAGACGCTGGCGATGATTGCCGTGCGTTATCAAGTGTCTCCGGCCACCTTGCGCAGCGCCAATAACCTGAAAAGTGACGAGCTGAAAATCGGTCAGACCCTGACCATTCCCGGCACCGAACTGGCGTCCAAAGAATGAACCAGGTGCTGACCAATACGGCTCGCATCGAGCTGCTCAGCCCGCGACTGGCGAACCAGATTGCTGCCGGTGAGGTGGTTGAACGTCCGGCCTCGGTGATCAAGGAGTTGCTGGAAAACAGCCTCGACTCCGGCGCCAGGCGTATCGATGTCGATGTGGAGCAGGGTGGCGTCAAGTTGCTGCGGGTGCGCGACGACGGCAGCGGCATTTCTGCCGATGACCTGCCGCTGGCCCTGGCGCGACACGCCACCAGCAAGATTCGCAACCTCGAAGACCTCGAACAGGTCATGAGCCTCGGGTTCCGCGGTGAAGCCCTCGCCTCGATCAGCTCCGTGGCGCGCCTGACCCTGACATCCCGCACCAAGGATGCCGACCAGGCCTGGCAGGTCGAGACCGAAGGCCGGGACATGGCGCCTCGGGTTCAACCCGCGGCCCATCCGGTGGGCACTTCGGTGGAAGTGCGCGACCTGTTCTTCAACACCCCGGCGCGGCGCAAATTCCTCAAAACCGAAAAAACCGAATTCGATCACCTGCAAGAAGTGATCAAGCGTCTGGCGTTGGCGCGTTTCGACGTGGCGTTCCATTTGCGTCACAACGGCAAAACTATCCTCAGCCTGCACGAAGCCCATGACGACGCGGCCCGCGCGCGGCGAGTGGCGGCCATTTGCGGCTCGGGTTTCCTCGAGCAGGCGCTGCCGATCGAAATCGAGCGCAATGGCCTGCATTTGTGGGGTTGGGTCGGGTTGCCGACGTTCAACCGTAGCCAGGCGGACTTGCAGTATTTCTTTGTGAACGGCCGAGCCGTGCGCGACAAACTGGTGGCCCACGCGGTGCGCCAGGCGTATCGCGACGTGCTGTTCAACGGTCGGCACCCGACGTTCGTGCTGTTTTTCGAAGTCGATCCGGCCGGTGTCGACGTCAACGTCCACCCGACCAAGCACGAAGTGCGCTTCCGTGACGGGCGTATGGTTCACGATTTCCTCTACGGCACGTTGCACCGCGCCTTGGGTGATGTTCGACCGGATGATCATTTGGCTGCGCCTGTTGCGACGGCGATTGTTCGCCCGTCCGGTATCGATGCCGGCGAGTTCGGTCCACAGGGCGAAATGCGCCTGGCGGCCAATGCGTTGCTGGAACAGCCTCAAGCGCAACCGTCGTTCAACACCGCGGCGGGCTCGGGCGCAGGCGCCGGTTATCAGTATCAATACACGCCGCGTCCTCAGTCTGGCGTGCCGGCGGCTGAGGCTCAGGCTGCTTACAAGGAGTTTTTTGCACCGCTGCCAGAAGCTAATGCTGCTTCACTTCCGGCCGGGCAGGACGATATTCCACCGCTGGGTTACGCCTTGGCGCAACTCAAAGGCATCTACATTCTTTCGGAAAACGCCCAGGGCCTGGTGCTGGTCGACATGCACGCCGCCCACGAGCGGATCATGTACGAACGCTTGAAAGTCGCCATGGCCAGCGAAGGCTTGAGCGGTCAGCCGTTGTTGGTCCCGGAATCGTTGGCGGTGAGCGAGCGCGAAGGCGATTGCGCCGAAGAGAACGTCGCATGGTTCCAGCGTCTGGGCTTTGAACTGCAACGTCTCGGCCCGGAAACGCTGGCGATCCGGCAAATTCCGGCCTTGCTCAAGCAGGCAGAAGCCAATCGCTTGGTCAGTGATGTTCTGGCCGATCTGATGGAATACGGCACCAGTGACCGCATTCAGGCTCATCTCAACGAATTGCTCGGCACCATGGCCTGTCACGGCGCGATCCGGGCGAATCGGCGTCTGGCGCTGCCGGAAATGAACGGTCTGCTGCGGGACATGGAAAACACCGAGCGCAGCGGTCAATGCAACCATGGCCGACCGACCTGGACCCAGCTGGGTCTGGACGATCTGGACAAACTGTTCTTGCGCGGTCGCTGATGAGCCAGCTCCCTCCTGCGATTTTTCTGATGGGCCCGACCGCAGCGGGCAAGACCGATCTGGCCATCGAGCTGACCAAGGTCCTGCCTTGCGAACTGATCAGTGTCGATTCGGCGCTGGTCTACCGCGGCATGGACATCGGCACCGCCAAGCCTTCGAAAGAGATTCTGGCCGAATTCCCGCACCGGTTGATCGATATTCTCGACCCGGCCGAGAGCTATTCGGCCGCCGATTTCCGTCGCGATGCGCTGGAAGCCATGGCCGAGATCACTTCTAGAGGCAAAATTCCGCTGCTTGTAGGCGGCACGATGCTCTACTACAAGGCTTTGGTCGAAGGGCTGGCAGAAATGCCGGCGGCCGATCCCGAGGTTCGCGCGCAGATCGAAGAAGAGGCTGCACGCCTTGGCTGGCAAGCCCTGCATGAACAGTTAGCGGTCATCGATCCGGTTTCTGCGGCGCGGATTCATCCGAACGATCCGCAGCGACTCAGTCGAGCGCTGGAAGTTTATCGCGTCAGCGGTCAGAGCATGACCGAGCTGCGACTGAGACAAAGTGCGCAAAGTACTGAAGCAGCCGCTTCGGGACTGCAACAATTGCCCTATACTGTCGCGAACTTGGCCATTGCTCCGGCAAATCGCCAGGTACTGCACGAACGAATTAAACAAAGATTCACAGTTATGTTGGAACAGGGATTCATTGACGAGGTCGTAGCCCTGCGTAAACGGAGTGACCTGCATTCAGGGTTGCCGTCTATACGTGCGGTAGGCTACCGACAAGTCTGGGACTACCTGGATGGCAAGCTGACACAAGCCGAGATGCAGGAGCGTGGAATCATTGCCACGCGCCAATTGGCAAAGCGTCAGTTCACCTGGCTGCGCAGTTGGGCTGATTTACACTGGCTGGACAGCCTGGATTGCGACAATCTGCCGCGCGCCTTGAAATACCTGAGGACCATCTCCATATTGAGCTGAGTCCTTGCAATTGCCGTCTATCCTTGGGGGTGTGACGGCCACAAGCCATCTGTTTACCTATTTTTTATATTGAATCCTTAAAGGAGTGCGGCACATGTCAAAAGGGCATTCGCTACAAGACCCTTACTTGAATACTTTACGTAAAGAGAAAGTTGGGGTGTCCATCTACCTGGTCAACGGGATCAAACTGCAAGGCACGATCGAGTCTTTCGACCAGTTCGTTATCCTGCTGAAAAACACCGTCAGCCAGATGGTTTACAAACACGCTATCTCTACAGTGGTGCCGGTTCGTCCAATTCGTCTGCCTAGCGCAACCGAATCCGAAGCAGGTGACGCTGAGCCAGGTAACGCCTGATAGGAGTCTCCTTTGTTCTTTGAGCGCCACGGTGGTGGTGAGCGAGTAATCCTCGTTCACTTGGATGGACAGGACCCTGAGGCGCGCGAAGATCCGCAGGAGTTTCAGGAGTTGGCTAATTCGGCCGGCGCCGAGACCGTTGCGTTTTTTAACGTGCCGCGTCATCGGCCAACCGCCAAATTCCTGATCGGCAGCGGCAAGGTCGAGGAACTACGCGACCTGGTCCATGCCGAAGAGGCCGATCTGGTGATTTTCAATCACATCCTCACGCCCAGTCAGGAACGTAACCTCGAACGTGTTTTCGAGTGTCGCGTGATCGACCGCACCGGTCTGATTCTCGATATTTTCGCCCAGCGTGCCCGTACCCATGAAGGCAAGCTCCAGGTCGAACTGGCCCAGCTTGACCACATGAGCACCCGGCTGGTTCGTGGCTGGACTCACCTTGAGCGTCAAGGTGGCGGTATCGGCATGCGTGGCCCGGGTGAAACCCAACTGGAAACTGACCGCCGTTTGCTGCGGGTTCGCCTGCGACAGATCAAGGGCCGGTTGGAAAAAGTGCGCAGCCAGCGCGAACAGTCGCGACGTGGCCGTTCGCGTGCGGATATCCCTACCGTGTCTTTGGTGGGGTATACCAACGCCGGTAAATCCACGCTCTTCAATAACGTGACGAAATCCGACGTGTACGCGGCTGACCAGTTGTTTGCCACGCTGGACCCGACCTTGCGCCGTCTGGAACTGGACGACCTGGGGCCGATTGTCCTGGCCGACACGGTGGGTTTCATACGCCACTTGCCCCACAAACTGGTTGAGGCATTTCGGTCTACGCTCGAAGAGTCGAGCAACTCCGACCTGCTGTTGCACGTGATTGATGCAGCCGAACCGGATCGCATGTTGCAGATCGAGCAGGTAATGGTGGTGCTGGGCGAGATCGGTGCCCAGGACTTGCCGATCCTCGAGGTCTATAACAAACTCGATTTGCTTGAAGGCGTTGAGCCACAAATCCAGCGCGATGAAAACGGCAAGCCTCAGCGGGTCTGGTTGTCGGCGCGTGATGGCAGCGGTCTGGAATTGCTTGAGCAAGCCATTGCCGAGTTGCTGGGCGGTGATTTGTTTATCGGTACCTTGCGCTTGCCTCAGCGTTTTGCGCGACTGCGTGCACAGTTTTTCGAACTGGGCGTGGTGCAGAAAGAAGAACACGACGAAGAAGGTGTCAGCTTGCTGGCCGTTAGATTGCCGCGCTCGGAGCTCAATCGACTGGTCAGCCGTGAAGGCGTTGTGCCGACGGAGTTTATCGAGCAACACACTTTGCAATAAAAGCCTGAGAAAGCGGTTGTGCCGCGGTGACAGGCATTCTGTAGCATTGGTCGGCGCGCCGTGGGTGCGTCTTTGCTTTATCAGATGGAGAGCGCTATGGCTTGGAATGAGCCGGGTGGCAACTCGAATAATCAGGATCCTTGGGGTGGCAAGCGCCGCAATAACGGCGACCGCAAGGGACCACCGGATCTCGACGAGGCCTTCCGAAAGCTGCAGGAAAGCCTGAACGGGTTGTTCGGTGGTGGTAAGAAACGTGGGGATGACGGCGGTGGTTCGGGCAAGAGTGGCGGCTTCGGCGGCATTCTTGGCATCGGCCTCGTCGTGCTGGCAGCTGTTTGGCTGTACAGCGCGGTCTACGTAGTCGACGAGCAGGAGCAAGCCGTGGTGCTGCGCTTCGGCAAGTACTACGAAACCGTCGGCCCGGGCCTGAACATCTATTTTCCGCCGCTTGATCGCAAGTACCTGGAAAACGTCACGCGTGAGCGTGCCTATACCAAGCAGGGTCAAATGCTGACTGAAGACGAGAACATCGTCGAAGTGCCGCTGACCGTGCAGTACAAGATCAGCAACCTGCAGGACTTCGTGCTGAGCGTCGACCAGCCGGAAATCAGCCTGCAGCACGCGACCGAAAGTGCCTTGCGCCATGTGGTGGGATCCACCGCGATGGATCAGGTGCTGACCGAAGGTCGTGAATTGATGGCCAGCGAAATCAAGGAGCGTCTGCAACGCTTCATGGATACCTATCGCACCGGTATCACCGTCACTCAGGTCAACGTACAGAGCGCAGCGGCACCGCGTGAAGTACAGGAAGCCTTCGATGACGTGATCCGCGCCCGTGAAGACGAGCAGCGTTCGCGCAACCAGGCTGAAACCTATGCCAACGGCGTCGTGCCGGAAGCCCGTGGTCAGGCCCAGCGCATCATCGAAGATGCCAATGGTTACCGTGACGAAACCGTCTCGCGCGCCAAGGGTGAGGCCGATCGCTTCACCAAGCTGGTCGCCGAGTACCGCAAGGCACCTGAAGTCACCCGCGAGCGTCTGTACCTGGACACCATGCAGGAAGTCTTCAGCAACACCAGCAAGGTTCTCGTGACCGGCAACAAGAATGGCCAGAGCAATCTGCTGTACTTGCCGCTGGACAAAATGGTCGAGAGTGGTCGTAGCACCGGCACTTCTGTGACCGGCGCGGCAGCCACCAGCAATGAAGCGAGCGCGCGTGCGGCAGCTGATCTGCAGCAACAGCCAGCACGTACCAGGGAGAGTCGCTGATGAGCAATAAATCGCTGATTGCCCTTATTGTCGGCGTCGTCGTGGCCATCGCTGCCTGGAACTGCTTCTACATCGTGGCTCAGACCGAGCGTGCGGTGCTGCTGCAGTTCGGTCGCGTGGTTCAGGCTGATGTCCAGCCAGGCCTGCATGTGAAAGTGCCTTACGTTAACCAGGTGCGCAAATTCGACGCACGCCTGATGACGCTGGATGCACCGACGCAACGCTTCCTGACGCTGGAAAAGAAAGCCGTGATGGTCGATGCCTACGCCAAGTGGCGCGTGAAGGACGCTGAGCGTTACTACACCGCGACCTCCGGCCTCAAGCAGATTGCTGACGAGCGTCTTTCCCGTCGTCTGGAATCGGGCCTGCGTGACCAGTTCGGTAAGCGCACGCTGCACGAAGTGGTATCCGGTGAGCGCGATGCGCTGATGACCGATATCACTGCTTCGCTGAACAAGATGGCGGAAAAAGAGCTGGGCATCGAAGTGGTCGATGTTCGGGTCAAGGCCATCGATCTGCCGAAAGAAGTGAACCGCAGTGTGTTCGAGCGTATGAGCTCCGAGCGTGAGCGTGAAGCTCGCGAGCACCGCGCCAAGGGTAACGAGCTGGCAGAAGGCATCCGTGCCGACGCCGATCGTCAACGCCGCGTGCTGCTGGCTGAAGCCTATCGTGAATCTGAAGAGGTTCGCGGTGACGGTGATGCCCAGGCTGCTGCGATCTACTCCAAGGCCTACGGCCAGGACCAGGAGTTCTACGGTTTCTATCGTAGCCTGCGCGCCTACCGTGAAAGCTTCGCGAACAAATCCGACGTCATGGTCCTCGACCCAAGCAGCGACTTCTTCCGTTACCTGGAAAAAGCCAAGCCTTGATACGACGTTGACCTGAATCATCCCCCGCCTGGCGGCTAAAGCCTCGGGCGGGGTGATCCTTTGGGAAAACGTGTGTATGATGCGGCAGCCGGGAAATTCCCGGCTTTTTTGCGTCTGCACGTTTGATTGCTGTTTTTATGCAGGCGCCCGAGTTGAATGGCTCGACAGGTTTTTCGAGGAAAGTGGTTGGCGAAGCCGGTTTCAGGCTTTTCGCCACGTTGTTTATGCGCGTGGTTTGCACATGAGCCGATCATTTTCTGCTTCACTCAAGGCTCGCCCAACGGCTGGCCGCCCGGATCATAGGGGAATGGCGTAATGGCAACGGTAGACCGCTGGCTGCTGCCAGATGGCATCGAAGAAGTACTGCCACCAGAGGCGGCGCGCATTGAAGTCGCGCGTCGTCAGGTGTTGGATCTGTTCCAGAGCTGGGGTTACGAGTTTGTCGTGACTCCCCATATCGAGTACCTGGAATCCCTGCTGACCGGCGCGGGCTCGGACCTCGATCTGCGTACCTTCAAGGTCATCGACCCGCAATCGGGCCGGCAGATGGGCTTTCGTGCTGATATCACGCCGCAAGTGGCGCGCATCGATGCGCACACCCTGCGTCGCGAAGGCCCGAGCCGTCTGTGCTATGCCGGCAGCGTGCTGCATGCCCAGCCACGCGCCTTGTCGTCCTCGCGCAGCCCGATCCAGCTGGGCGCCGAGTTGTACGGCGATGCCAGCCCGAGCAGCGACGTGGAAGTCATCAGCCTGATGCTGGCTATGCTGCAACTGGCCGATGTGCCGGATGTGCACATGGACCTCGGTCATGTCGGCATCTACCGCGGCCTGGCCCGTGCGGCCGGTCTGTCCGGTGAAGTTGAGCAGCAGTTGTTCGATGCATTGCAACGCAAGGCGATCGACGAGGTCATTACCTTGACCGAAGGCTTGCCTGCCGATCTGTCGGGCATGCTGCGAGCGTTGGTCGATTTGTGTGGCGGTCGTGAAGTTTTGAGCGCTGCCCGCGAGCGTCTGGCGAAAGCACCGGCACCTGTTCTGGCAGCGCTGGACGATTTGCTGGCGATTGCCGAGCGTCTGTCCACGCGTTTCCCGGAATTACCGCTTTACTTCGATCTGGGCGAGTTGCGCGGCTACCACTACCACACCGGTGTAGTGTTCGCGGTGTTCGTGCCGGGTGTTGGTCAGTCCATTGCCCAGGGCGGTCGTTACGACGACATCGGCGCCGACTTCGGTCGCGCACGTCCGGCAACCGGCTTCTCTACCGATTTGAAAACCCTGGTGACCCTGGGGCGTGCTGAAATCGAGCTACCGTCTGGCGGTATCTGGATGCCTGACAGTACGGATGCGGCACTCTGGCAGCAGGTTTGTCAGTTGCGCAGTGAGGGTCAGCGTGTCGTTCAGGCGTTGCCTGGACAACCTTTGGCCGCCGCCCGTGAAGCGGACTGCGACCGGCAATTGATTCAGCAGAACGGGCTTTGGCAAGTATCGCCACTGGCTTCTTGAGTTTTCCCGCCGGCCGCGGCCGGCACCAAGTTTGCGCGAATGAGGACAAGTGTTATGGGTAAGAATGTCGTAGTCCTGGGCACCCAATGGGGTGATGAGGGCAAAGGCAAGATCGTTGATCTGCTGACCGAACATGCTGCCGCCGTAGTGCGCTACCAAGGTGGCCACAACGCTGGTCACACCTTGGTGATCGATGGCGAAAAAACTGTCTTGCACCTGATCCCTTCGGGCGTGCTGCGCGAAGGCGTGCAGTGCCTGATTGGCAACGGCGTGGTGGTTGCACCCGACGCTCTGCTGCGGGAAATCATCAAGCTGGAAGAGAAAGGCGTACCGGTGCGTGAGCGCCTGCGTATCAGCCCGTCCTGCCCGCTGATCCTGTCCTACCACGTAGCGCTGGACCAGGCCCGTGAAAAGGCCCGTGGCGAGCTGAAGATCGGTACTACCGGTCGCGGCATCGGCCCGGCTTACGAAGACAAGGTTGCACGTCGTGGTCTGCGCATCGGTGACCTGTTCCACCGTGAGCGTTTCGCCGCCAAGCTGGGCGAGTTGCTGGATTACCACAACTTCGTCCTGGTCAATTACTACAAAGAGCCGGCTATCGACTTCCAGAAGACTCTGGACGAGTGCATGGAATACGCCGAGCTGCTGAAGCCGATGATGCTCGACGTCACCGCCGAGCTGCACGAGCTGCGCCGCGCTGGCAAAGACATCATGTTCGAAGGCGCCCAAGGCTCCTTGCTGGACATCGACCACGGTACCTACCCGTACGTCACCAGCTCCAACACCACCGCGGGCGGCATTGCCACCGGTTCGGGTTTTGGCCCGATGTACCTGGATTACATCCTCGGCATCACCAAGGCTTACACCACTCGCGTCGGTTCGGGTCCGTTCCCGACTGAGCTGTTCGACGACGTTGGCGCCTTCCTGGCCAAGCGTGGCCACGAGTTCGGTGCTACCACCGGCCGTGCCCGTCGTTGCGGCTGGTTCGATGCCGTCATCCTGCGTCGCGCTATCGACGTCAACAGCATTTCGGGCCTGTGCCTGACCAAGCTGGACGTGCTGGACGGTCTGGAAACCATCAACATCTGTGTTGGCTACAAGAACCAGGATGGTGCAGTGATCGACGCACCGACTGACGCCGACAGCTACATCGGCCTGGAGCCGGTGTACGAAGAGATGCCAGGCTGGACCGAATCCACCGTCGGCGCCAAGACGCTGGAAGAGCTGCCGCAAGCTGCTCGCAACTACATCAAACGCGTCGAAGAGTTGGTCGGTGCGCCGATTGACATTATTTCGACGGGCCCGGACCGCAACGAAACTATCGTTTTGCGTCACCCGTTCGCTTAATAAGTCGTTGATGTAAAAAGCAAAGGGTCCTTAATTGGACCCTTTGTCGTTTATGCCTGCCGGACGGCATGACCTTTGCTGTGATGTTGAATAAAAGCATCGCTTCCAGCGCGCCATCAATTTAATGGCGCCAAAGCAGAGGGATTCCAAGTGTCGGCCGTTCTCTCATTGTTACAAAGCCGTTTGTTGCGGCCTGTGTTCGTTACCCTTGGTATCGCCCTTTTGGTGCAGGTGCTGGTGGCTGTCGCCCTGACTCGGAGCACAGTGACTGCGCTTGAGGCCGAACTCGGTGTGCGCCTGGGTGCCGACAGTCAAAAACTCTCTGGCGAGCTTGAGCAGGCCGGGCGTGAAGTCACGTCGAGCCTGGACAATCTCTCCACCAGTACCCGTCAGCGACTCACCGCCGGCCTGTCTACGCGATTGAAAGACGAGCAGGTGCAACTGCGTGCAACGTTGGAGAAGGATCTGAAAGATTCGGCCAACGACATGGCGCAACTGTTGGCCTCGGTCGCCCCTCGCGCGATGTGGGACAGCGACGTTCCAACCCTGTCCGAATTCGCCCGCCGGGCGCAGCGCAATCCCAACGTGTTGTTCGTGGTTTACGACGACGCCACAGGTCAGCACCTGACGCGCTACCTCAACCGCGAAAACCCGATCAACAAGGCGCTTCTGGAGAAAGGCCAGGGCGAGCGTGCGCTGGACAAGGTGCTGGATGCGGCGAAGAACGATCCGTCGGTCTACTACCTCGAAGCCTCGATCAACCCCAACGGCGTGGAAATCGGTAAGGTCTTGATGGGCGTTTCCACCGCTTCGGTGGAAACCGATCTGGCGGCTTTGGATAAACGTTTTGCGGCGCTGATCGCCAGTGGTGATCAACTGGTCGGCGACAGCCTCAAAGGCGCGGCTGCCGACAGCGCCACCGCGATGCGTGCGCGTCTGACGTCCGCGCAGGCCACGGCGTCGGAAATGAAGGCCAACACCACCAGCACCGTGCAGGAAGCGGCGTCGACATTGCGCTGGCGCATCGGGATGTTCCTGGCGTTGGTCGGTTGCGGTGTGCTGCTGTTGCTCGCTGTGGTGTTGGGCCGTCGAGTGGTCAATCGCTTGAAATTGCTCATCGCCGCGATGGATGACCTGGCGGCGGGCGAGGGTGACCTGACCAAGCGTGTGCAGATCAACAGCAAAGACGAAATCGGCGACATGGCCGCGGCGGTCAACCGCTTTGTGGATAAGTTGCAGCCAATCGTGCGCGAAGCGGGCGATGTGGCTCAGCGCACCGGTGTGGAAATCGGCGCCATGACCCTGCGCAATGCTGGAGCCGATAAAGCGGCGGGCATGCAGCGCGATGAAGTGGCCGAGAGCCTGCGCGCGTTGTCGCAGATGGCGGATGAAGCGCAGTCAGAAAGCCACGCCATGCAGGCAGCGTTGCAGCAGGTGGTGGACATTCGTTCGGCCACCGATGAAAACACCCGGACCTCGGCAAAAGTCGGTAGCCTGATCGAGGCGTTGGCCGGGCAGGTCGATACCGGGTCGAAAGTCATCGAACGGCTGGCGCAGCAGAGTGAACAGATTGAAGTGGTGCTGACGGTGATTCACGGGATCGCCGAACAGACCAACCTGCTGGCACTGAACGCCGCCATCGAAGCGGCGCGTGCCGGCGAGACCGGTCGCGGCTTTGCGGTGGTGGCGGACGAAGTCCGGGCGCTGGCAAGCAAGACCCAGAGCTCTACCGGCGACATCCAGGCGCACATCGTCGCCTTGCAGCAAGGTGCGCGTGAGGCGGTGGCAGCGATTGGCCAGGCCGGGCGTCAGGCCAATGAAGGTTTGCTGGTGTTGCGTGACAGTGCGCGGTTGCAGCAGTCGGTGCAGGCGTCGGTCGAGCAGGTGCATGCGGCGATTGGTCTGGCGACTCAGGCGGCAGCCCATCAGGCGCAAGGCGCGCAAGCGGTGCGGGGTCGGGTTGAGACCATTCATGCACAGGCTGAGAAAGCGGCTCAGGCGGTGGTGGAAACCACGGCCAGTGGCAAAGTGCTGGATGGATTGGCGGCGCAATTGAAGGCTAGCCTGGGGCAGTTCAGGGCGTAGGATTTGTATTGCCTGGTCTGACGCCTTCGCGGGCAAGTCGGATCGCCGCACCGCTCGCTCCTACAAGGGATCGCGCATTCCCTGTAGGAGCGAGGCTTGCCCGCGAAGCTTTTCAGCGGCTCAAATACATCCGGGTTGTTAACAGGTACACGGGTAACCCCGACACCAAAATCAATAACGCCGCATAAGGCGCCGCCGCCGCAAACTCCACATTCGCGGTATGCGCCCACACCTCAGTCGCCAACGTATTGAGCCCGGTCGGACTCAACAACAGCGTCGCCGTCAGTTCCTTCATCGCATCCAGAAACACCAGCGCGAACGCCGCGCCCAGCGCCGGGAAGATGATCGGCAGCGTCACCCGACAAAACGCACTGAAAGACGACGCCCCCAGCGTGCGTGCCGCCTCTTCCAGTTGCGGCGCGGCCTTGTTCAGCGCCGTGCGAATCGGTGCCTGAGCCAGTGGCAAAAACAGCAGAGCATAAGCGATCAGCAACAGTGCCGAAGTCTGGTACAGCACCGGCACGTAATGCAGGGCGAAATACACCAGCGTCAGCGCAATTACCAAGCCTGGCAGCGCGTGCAGCAGATAGGGCAAGCGCTCGGCCCAGATCGCCAATCGGCCTTTATGACGCACCACCAGCAGTCCCACCGGCACCGCCAGCACCAGGCACAGCGCAGCGCCGCCCAGGGACAGCGCCAAGGAAGACAGCAGCGCCTCGCTGATCGCCGCCACCGGGAATGCCGCCGACGAACCTACCGCCAGCCAATACGCAAGCATCCCCAGCGGAATGCCGCTGCCGATAATCGCCAGTGCCAGGCAGTAAACCTGTCCGGCAATCGTCCACGGCCCCAGTCGAACCTGTTCTGCCTGCCGTGCTGCGCCCTGTCCGGTACGCACGTGCCGACCTTTGCCGCGGACGCGCAGCTCCAGCCACAACAGCACCAGGCAAAGCGCCAGAAGCACCGCCGACAGCATCGCCGCGTTGGCGTTGCTGAACTCCAGTTCGAACTGCTGATAGATTGCGGTGGTGAAAGTTTGCAGGCCGATGATCGACAGGGCGCCAAACTCCACAAGCATGTGCAGCGCGATCAGCAGCGAGCCGGCCAGCAATGACGGCCAGAGCAGCGGCAGGGTGATTCTGAAAAACACGCCCCAGCGATTCTGCCCAAGGGTCCGTGCGGACTCCTCAAGAGAAGGGTCGAGATTGCGCAGGGTCGCTGCGACTGGGAGAAATATCAGTGGGTACTTCGACAGGGTCATCACCAGGATCGCCCCACCCAAACCTTCGAAATGCGCGCTCAGGGACACCCAGGTAAAACTGCTGACGAACGCCGGCACGGCGAACGGCAAGCACAGGATCACACCCCACAAACGTCGTCCCGGCAGATTGCTGCGTTCCAGCAGCCAGGCAAGGGACAAGCCGATCACGCCGCAAGCGACTGTCACGCCGACCATCAGCGCCAGCGTATTGCGCAGCAGCCCGAACACATAAGGCCGCCACAGCAGATGCAGCGCCTCGGCCCAGCCGGCCTGCCAGGTCTTGAGCCCGACATACACCAGCGGCAAAAGGCTGAGCACCACCAACAGCAAAACCGGCAGCAGCAGCCAGATTGACGGCCGCCTGCGCCGGGGCACGTAACCCCCGCGCGAGGCGGGGGCGGATAACGATGCGCTCATCAGTTCAAGCCAACGTCACGTTCCAGGTCCAGGGCTTCTTCGGCGTTGCCGAGGTCAGCCGGGGTGACTTTCGGTGCCTCGAGTTCGCTGAACGGCTTGAGCCCGCGATCGGATTGCATGCCTTTGTGCAGCGGGTATTCGGCGGTGGTCTGGGTGATCACGCGCTGACCTTCTTCGCTCGCCATGTAGGCGAGGAATTGTTGGGCTTCTTTCGGATGCCTGCTGGATTTCAGCACGGCGGCGCTGGAAACGGTGATCAATCCGCCAACGTCACCGCCAGTGAAGTAATGCAGTTTCGAATCGAGCTGGCCTTTTTCACGCTGCAAGGCGAACCAGTAGTAGTTGTTGACCAGCACGGTGGCGACTTCGCCGTTTTCAACGGCCTTCAGTGCAACCATGTTGTTGCTGTAAGTCTTGCCGAACGCGCGCAGGCCGGTCAGCCATTCTTCGGCCGCGTCCATTCCATGCACTTTGATGATTGCCACAGCCTGCTCCTGGAACGCGCCGCTGGTAGGCACGAAGCCGACCTTGCCTTGCCATTTCGGATCGGAGAATTCCATGATCGACTTGGGCAGGTTTTTCTCATCGATCAGTTTCGGGTTGTAGGCGACTACGCGGACTCGAGCGGTGATGCCGATCCAGGTGCCATTGCCGGCGACGTAGTCTTTCGGCAGAACGGAAAGGGTGGCGGTATCGGTAAGCGCCAACAGGCCTTGTTCGCCGAGTTTGTTCAGCGGTGGCGACTCTTCGGTGTAGATCACATCGGCAGGGGAGCGATCACCTTCTTCAACGACCTGGCTGGCGAGCTGGTTGCTGCTGCCTTTGCGCACGTTGACGTGAATGCCGGTCTTGGCTTCGAAGGCTTTGGCGATGGCGTCGCCGACTTCCTTGTGTTGGCCGTTGTAGAGAGTCAGGGAAACTGGGTCAGCAGCCTGGGTGAGGGGGGTGGCGAGTGCCAGGCCGAGCAGGGTGAAGGTCAAGCCGCGGCGCAGGGTATTTCTAAACATCATTCGCAGGGTTCCTCGCTGTCGCATTGCAAAAACTTGAAACAATAATAAACGATATTGTTTCTCAAGTGCGCCTTGCGAGGCGGAGAGGGTTTTGCTGGAGGGCTGGTGGCGATCTCCGTGGCGAGGGGATTTATCCCCGTTGGGTTGCGAAGCAGCCCCGAAACCTGCACCGCCAATGTGACAGGACACAACACACACACACACATGCACTGGTTTACGACTGCTGCGCAGCCGAACGGGGATAAATCCCCTCGCCACAAGAACCCTTTTGCAAAGGGGGGTTGTCTTTCAGGAAGGCAAAAACGCAAAAACCCGCTTTCGCGGGTTTTTGTGAAATTCAAGATCGTGACCTTGAATTTTAATTGGTGCCCAGAAGAAGACTCGAACTTCCACGACCTTGCGGTCACCAGCACCTGAAGCTGGCGTGTCTACCAATTTCACCATCTGGGCATAATCATCAGCGTTGCCGCTGTTGATGTGGCGCACTATACGGAGAGCATTTTGATCTGTAAACCCCTGATTTGGTTTTAATAAATCAGGACCCTGGAATGCAAAAAACCCGCTTTCGCGGGTTTTTGTTTGAGCCTTGAAATTGATCTAATCTCAAGCTCTAAATTGGTGCCCAGAAGAAGACTCGAACTTCCACGACCTTGCGGTCACCAGCACCTGAAGCTGGCGTGTCTACCAATTTCACCATCTGGGCAGTATCGGCAACGCTAGCGCGTCGTCGATGGCGCGCACTATACGGAGCGTCTTTTTAACTGTAAACCCCCAGCATCAAAAAAACCTGGAAAATTTCACCAGCGGCATTTAAATCAGCTTTGCGCTGTCGATATAAGGCTTTAGATGGGCTGTCACAGCTTGAAATTTCCCGTTTCATTACGCCTATGCCAAACTAACCCGCATATAGACAAGGTGAAAACTCTCTAATGGCCGATTGGCAGTCCCTCGATCCCGAGGCCGCTCGTGAAGCGGAAAAATATGAAAACCCTATTCCTAGCCGCGAACTGATCCTTCAGCATCTTGCTGATCGGGGTTCGCCTGCTAACCGCGAGCAACTGGTCGAAGAGTTTGGTCTGACCACAGAAGACCAGATCGAAGCCCTGCGCCGCCGTCTGCGCGCCATGGAGCGCGATGCTCAGCTGATTTACACTCGTCGCGGCACGTATGCGCCGGTGGACAAGCTCGACCTGATCCTCGGCCGCATCAGCGGTCACCGTGACGGCTTCGGCTTCCTGGTCCCGGACGACGGCAGTGACGACCTGTTCATGAGCCCTGCGCAAATGCGTCTGGTGTTCGATGGCGACCGTGCCTTGGCCCGTGTTTCCGGCCTCGACCGTCGTGGTCGCCGCGAAGGCATGATCGTCGAAGTGGTCTCCCGTGCCCACGAGACCATCGTCGGCCGCTACTTTGAAGAAGGCGGTATCGGCTTCGTGGTTGCGGACAATCCGAAGATCCAGCAAGAAGTGCTGGTCACCCCGGGTCGCAACGCCAATGCCAAGGTCGGTCAGTTCGTCGAAGTGAAGATCACTCACTGGCCGACGCCACGCTTCCAGCCGCAAGGCGACGTGGTCGAAGTCGTGGGCAACTACATGGCGCCGGGCATGGAAATCGATGTCGCCCTGCGCGCGTACGATATCCCGCACGTCTGGCCTGAAGCGGTCTTGAAAGAAGCCGCCAAGCTCAAGCCTGAAGTCGAAGAGAAAGACAAAGAGAAGCGCATTGACCTGCGTCACCTGCCGTTCGTAACCATTGACGGTGAAGACGCGCGTGACTTCGATGACGCCGTTTACTGTGAAGCCAAACCGGGCAAGCTGCGCCTGTTCTCCGGCGGTTGGAAGTTGTACGTGGCGATCGCCGACGTCTCCAGCTACGTGAAAATCGGTTCGGCCCTGGACAACGAATCCCAGGTTCGCGGCAACTCGGTGTACTTCCCTGAGCGCGTAGTGCCGATGCTGCCGGAGCAGCTGTCCAACGGACTGTGCTCGTTGAACCCGCACGTCGATCGCCTGGCCATGGTCTGCGAGATGACCATCTCGAAAACCGGCGAGATGACTGATTACTGCTTCTACGAAGCGGTGATCCACTCCCACGCGCGCCTGACCTACAACAAGGTCAGCTCGATGCTGGAGACGCCGAAACTCACCGAGGCGCGTCAGCTTCGCGGCGAGTACAACGATGTTCTGCCGCACCTGAAGCAGCTTTACGCACTGTACAAAGTGCTGCTGGGCGCTCGTCACGTGCGTGGCGCGATCGATTTCGAAACTCAGGAAACCCGGATCATCTTCGGCACCGAGCGCAAGATTGCCGAAATCCGTCCGACTGTTCGTAACGATGCGCACAAACTAATCGAGGAATGCATGCTGGCGGCCAACGTGGCCACCGCTGAATTCCTGAAGAAACACGAAATACCCGCTTTGTATCGCGTTCACAACGGCCCGCCACCGGAGCGTCTGGAAAAACTGCGCGCCTTCCTCGGCGAGCTCGGCCTGTCCCTGCACAAAGGCAAGGACGGCCCGTCGCCGAAGGATTACCAGGCATTGCTGGCCAGCATCAAGGACCGTCCGGATTTCCATCTGATCCAGACCGTCATGCTGCGCTCGTTGAGCCAGGCGGTGTACAGCGCCGATAACCAGGGCCACTTCGGCCTGAATTACGAAGCCTATACCCACTTCACCTCGCCGATCCGCCGCTACCCGGACTTGCTCACGCACCGGGCGATCCGCAGTGTCATCCATTCCAAGCAGGACACGCCGCACGTTCGCCGTGCCGGCGCGATGACCATTCCGAAAGCGCGCATCTATCCGTACGACGAAGCGGCGCTGGAACAGCTCGGCGAGCAATGCTCGATGAGCGAGCGCCGTGCCGACGAAGCGACCCGCGACGTGGTGAACTGGCTCAAGTGCGAGTTCATGAAAGACCGCGTGGGCGAATCGTTCCCGGGTGTGATCACCGCCGTGACCGGTTTTGGCCTGTTCGTCGAGCTGACCGATATCTACGTCGAAGGCCTGGTGCACGTCACCGCGCTGCCAGGCGATTACTACCACTTCGATCCAGTGCACCACCGCCTCGCCGGTGAGCGTACAGGTCGCAGCTTCCGTCTTGGCGACACCGTTGAAGTGCGCGTGATGCGCGTTGACCTCGACGAACGCAAGATCGACTTCGAGATGGCGGAAAAAACCATCAGCGCACCGATCGGTCGCAAGAAGCGCGGCACTGAAAAGGCTGAACCAGCCGCCAAGACTGCTGCGAAAACCGCTGCCGAGCCGGCACCGGCGAAAACCGGTCGTCGTCCTGCCAAGGAAAAGGCTGTCGAAGCCTATCGCCCAAGCGATGCCGCGGCGAAAAATGCCGAACTGCGTAAAAGCCGTGAATTGAAACAGGCGTTGCTGTCTGAAGCGAAAAGCGGCGGTAAAGCGGCGTCTGGGGGAAAGGCCGGACGGTCGGCGCCTGACAAGGCTCCCGGCAGCAAGCCAAGCAAACACCGTAAAGGCCCGCCGAAAGCGGGTTCGGCTCCAGCCAAAAGCGGCGGGGCGCGTAAACCTAAGGCCAAGTCATGAGTCAGTTGGAAAAGATCTACGGCGTGCACGCGGTAGAAGCGTTGCTGCGTCACCACCCGAAACGCGTCAAGCAGATCTGGCTGGCTGAAGGCCGCAGTGATCCACGCGTTCAGACGCTGATCGCGCTGGCGGCGGAAAATCGCGTAGCCGTCGGCCAGGCAGAGCGTCGTGAGCTGGATGCCTGGGTTGAGGGCGTGCACCAGGGCGTGGTGGCGGAAGTGAGTCCGAGCCAGGTCTGGGGCGAGGCAATGCTCGACGAACTGCTCGATCGCACCGAAGGCGCACCGTTGCTGCTGGTGCTCGACGGCGTGACCGATCCGCACAACCTTGGCGCTTGCCTGCGTTCGGCCGATGCGGCCGGCGCGCTGGCGGTGATCGTGCCGAAGGACAAGTCAGCCACCCTGACCCCGACGGTACGAAAGGTCGCTTGTGGCGCGGCGGAAGTGATTCCGTTGGTCGCCGTGACCAACCTGGCGCGCACCCTGGAAAAACTCAAGCAGCGTGGCTTGTGGGTCGTCGGTACGGCGGGCGAGGCTGAACAGAGTCTGTATCAGCAGGACATGACCGGCCCGACCATCCTGATCATGGGCGCGGAAGGCAGCGGCATGCGTCGCCTGACCCGCGATCTTTGCGACTACCTGGTGCACCTGCCGATGACCGGCAGCGTCAGCAGTCTCAACGTCTCAGTGGCGACCGGCGTCTGCCTGTTTGAGGCCCAGCGCCAGCGCAGCGTCAAAGCCGCCGGAACCGCCAAGAAGTCCTGAATCATCGCGGCAGCCTTGCTTCTGTAGGAGCGAGGCTCGCCCGCGAAGAACGATAAGGCGGTATTCCTGAAAGATCGCGGAGCTCCGATCGCGGGCAAGCCTCGCTCCTACAGGGATGATGCGGTGGTTGTTCAAATAATCACCAATTGCCTTGCACCTCTCCTGTCCCTTCTCTACAATTGCGCCCCTTGCTGTGACGGCAGGCACGCATGTGTCTATCGCAAGCAAGTCCATAAGTGTCATTCACTCCTTGTCTGACCGCTTTTGAGCGGCAGGCTACAACCCGTAAGGAGCATTCATGCGTCATTACGAAATCATCTTTTTGGTCCACCCGGATCAAAGCGAGCAAGTCGGCGGCATGGTAGAGCGTTACACCAAGCTGATCGAAGAAGACGGCGGCAAAATCCACCGTCTGGAAGATTGGGGCCGTCGTCAACTGGCCTATGCAATCAACAATGTTCACAAGGCTCACTACGTGATGCTGAACGTTGAGTGCACTGGCAAGGCCCTGGCCGAGCTGGAAGACAACTTCCGCTACAACGATGCAGTGATCCGTAACCTGGTCATCCGTCGCGAAGAAGCCGTTACCGGCCAATCCGAGATGCTCAAGGCTGAAGAAAACCGCAGTGAGCGCCGTGAGCGTCGCGACCGTCCTGAGCACGAAGGCGCTGAAAGCGCTGATAGTGATGACAGCGACAACAGCGATAACGCTGACGAGTAATCCACGGACCTTTTAAGGAGCCTATCAAATGGCACGTTTCTTCCGTCGTCGTAAATTCTGCCGCTTCACCGCTGAAGACGTGAAAGAGATCGATTACAAAGATCTCAACACTCTGAAAGCTTATGTATCCGAGACCGGCAAAATCGTTCCAAGCCGTATCACCGGTACCAAAGCACGTTATCAGCGTCAGCTGGCCACCGCTATCAAGCGCGCCCGCTTCCTGGCCCTGCTGGCCTACACCGACAGCCACGGCCGCTGAGACCGGGCAGTCGACACGTAGCAAAGGATTGAATGCATGCGAGCCATAGCTGAGTTCATCATGCGCGGCCGTATGCAGGCCACTCTGGTAGTGGCTGGATGCGCTGCATTGCCGTTGTTGTATTGGTTGGGTGCTGCCGCTGGATGCTTTGTGCTCCTGCGGCGCGGATTGAAGGACGCCATTGGCGTACTTGCTCTCGGACTGCTGCCAGCGTTGATCTGGTGGTTTTACTCCGATGACCCACGCGCACTTCTGGTGCTGCTGGGGTCTTGGAGCCTTGCGTTGGTTTTGCGCGCAAGCGAGTCCTGGAACCGCGTGCTGCTGGTCAGCATAGCGATGGGAGTGGTGTTTGCAGTGGTGCTGGGGACAGTTTTTGCTCCCCAAATCGAGATGCTGGCGCAGGCCTTGATAAAGGTCATGCCGTCGCTACTCGGTGATGTCTACCAGAAGTTGTCGGTAGACGAGCAAGCGCATTTTGCGTCCCTGATTGCACCGGTCCTGACCGGCCTGATTGCGGCCTTGTTGCAAATCGTCAGTGTGCTGAGCCTGATTGTCGGGCGCTACTGGCAGGCGTTGTTGTACAACCCGGGTGGTTTTGGTCGCGAGTTTCGCGCCATCCGATTCCCGCTTTTACCAGCGATGTTGCTGCTGGCGTTCATGCTTCTGGGGCCGAACATCGGTCCACAGATGGCCATGTTGACGCCGTTGTGCAGCGTGCCGCTGGTGTTCGCCGGGCTGGCCCTGATTCACGGGCTAGTGGCGCAAAAGCGACTGGCCAGATTCTGGCTGGTGGGGTTGTATGTCACGCTGTTGCTGTTCATGCAGCTGATCTATCCGTTGCTGGTGGTCTTGGCCATCGTCGACAGCCTGATTGATTTTCGCGGTCGTTCGGCGCCGAAAGACGCCGATAGCGCGAACGGTGAAGGTTAAAAGTTAAGAGGATTTTCACATGCAACTGATCCTTCTGGAAAAAGTCACCAACCTGGGCAACCTGGGTGACAAAGTAAACGTTAAGGCTGGTTACGGTCGTAACTACCTGCTGCCTTACGGCAAAGCTACCGCTGCGACCGCTGCCAACCTGGCTGCGTTCGAAGAGCGTCGCGCTGAGCTGGAAAAAGCCGCAGCAGACCGTAAAACTTCGGCTGAAAGCCGTGCCGCCCAACTGGCTGAGCTGGAAGTGACTATCACTGCCACCGCTGGTGACGAAGGCAAGCTGTTCGGTTCGATCGGTACTCACGACATCGCTGATGCACTGACCGCCTCTGGCGTTGAAGTTGCAAAAAGCGAAGTTCGTCTGCCGAACGGCACCATCCGCAACGTAGGCGAATTCGACGTAGCCGTGCACCTGCACGCCGAAGTTGAAGCCACCGTACGCGTTGTCGTGGTAGCAGCTTAAGCAGCACTTGATCGGCTGGCACCCTTGGGTGCTTGCCGGTAACATCGGGCACGATCCTGTTTACAGGTCGTGCCCTTTGTCTTTCTGCAGTTCCTGTTTTTCACACCCTGCTTTTCTAATATAACCAAGTGGCCATGAACGATATCTCCGCTCCCGAGCAATACGATCTGCAAACCGCTTCCCTGAAGGTGCCTCCGCATTCCATCGAGGCCGAACAGGCCGTGCTCGGTGGTCTGATGCTGGACAACAACGCCTGGGAACGCGTGCTGGATCAAGTGTCGGACGGCGATTTCTATCGACATGACCACCGTTTGATCTTCCGCGCGATCGCCAAGCTCGCCGACCAGAACTCCCCCATCGACGTCGTGACCCTTGCCGAGCAATTGGACAAGGAAGGTCAGACCTCGCAGGTCGGCGGCCTTGGTTACCTTGGTGAGCTGGCGAAAAACACGCCGTCCGTCGCCAACATCAAGGCCTATGCGCAGATCGTCCGTGCACGGGCAACGTTGCGGCAGTTGATCGGCATCGCCACCGAAATCGCCGACAGCGCGTTCAACCCGGAAGGCCGCACGGCTGAAGAGATTCTCGACGAAGCCGAACGGCAGATCTTCCAGATCGCCGAGGCCCGGCCAAAAACCGGCGGCCCGGTGAGCGTGAACGACCTGCTGACCAAGGCCATCGACCGCATCGACACCTTGTTCAACACCGACAACGCCATCACTGGCCTGTCGACCGGTTACACTGACCTCGACGGGATGACCAGCGGCCTGCAGCCGTCCGACCTGATCATCGTCGCCGGTCGTCCTTCGATGGGTAAAACCACTTTTGCGATGAACCTGGTGGAAAACGCCGTGTTGCGCAGCGACAAGTGCGTGCTGGTCTACTCGCTGGAGATGCCAGGCGAATCGCTGATCATGCGTATGTTGTCGTCTCTCGGCCGTATCGACCAGACCAAGGTCCGTGCCGGTCGCCTGGAGGATGACGATTGGCCACGCCTGACCTCGGCGGTCAATCTGCTGAATGATCGCAAGTTGTTCATCGACGATACGGCGGGTATCAGCCCTTCGGAAATGCGCGCGCGGACCCGGCGTCTGGTCCGTGAGCACGGCGATGTCGGCCTGATCATGATCGACTACCTGCAGTTGATGCAGATCCCGGGTTCGGGCGGTGACAACCGGACCAACGAAATTTCCGAGATCTCCCGTTCCTTGAAAGCCCTGGCCAAGGAATTCAACTGCCCGGTGGTGGCGCTGTCCCAGCTCAACCGCTCCCTGGAGCAACGTCCGAACAAACGCCCGATCAACTCCGACCTCCGGGAATCCGGAGCGATCGAGCAGGATGCCGACGTGATCATGTTCGTGTACCGGGACGAGGTGTACCACCCGGAAACCGAACACAAAGGCATCGCCGAGATCATCATCGGCAAACAGCGGAACGGCCCGATCGGCACGTCGCGGCTGGCGTTCATCGGTAAGTACACCCGCTTCGAAAACCTCGCGCCGGGCAGCTACAACTTCGACGACGAATAGTTAGTTGGTGTCTGGTCGGGCCTCTTCGCGGGCAAGCCTCGCTCCTACAGGTTGCGTAGAATCTGTAGGAGCGAGGCTTGCCCGCGAATGGTGCGACACCAATTTCCGACCATAGCCGTCGGAATTGGTTGTTTTTTGTGCTATATTCCGCGCCCGCGATTTTTCATCTCAACACCGGTCATCGTCATGCAAACAGCCAAGCCGTTATTTGACTATCCCAAGTACTGGGCCGAATGTTTCGGTCCAGCGCCATTCCTGCCGATGAGCAGGGAGGAGATGGATCAGCTTGGCTGGGATTCCTGCGACATCATCATCGTCACCGGTGATGCGTACGTCGACCACCCGTCTTTCGGTATGGCAATCATTGGCCGGCTGCTAGAGTCGCAAGGCTTCCGCGTCGGGATCATTGCCCAGCCAAACTGGCAGTCCAAAGACGACTTCATGAAGCTCGGCGAGCCGAACCTGTTTTTCGGCGTCGCGGCCGGCAACATGGATTCGATGATCAACCGCTACACCGCCGACAAGAAAATCCGTTCCGACGACGCCTACACCCCCGGTGGCATGGCGGGCAAACGTCCGGACCGCGCGAGCCTGGTTTACAGCCAGCGCTGCAAGGAAGCCTACAAGGACGTGCCGATCGTGCTTGGTGGCATCGAAGCCTCCCTGCGCCGCATCGCCCACTACGATTACTGGCAGGACCGGGTTCGCAACTCGATCCTGATCGACGCCTGCGCCGACATCCTGCTCTACGGCAACGCCGAGCGTGCGATCGTCGAAGTCGCCCAGCGTCTGTCCTACGGTCACAAGATCGAAGACATCACCGATGTGCGTGGCACCGCGTTCATCCGTCGCGATACGCCGAAAGACTGGTACGAAGTCGATTCCACGCGTATCGACCGTCCGGGCAAGGTCGACAAGATCATCAACCCGTACGTGAATACTCAAGACACCCAGGCCTGCGCCATCGAGCAGGAGAAGGGTCCGGTTGAAGACCCGAGCGAAGCCAAGGTCGTGCAGATCCTGGCCAGCCCACGGATGACCCGCGACAAGACCGTCATTCGTCTGCCGTCGGTTGAGAAAGTCCGTGGCGACGCGGTGCTTTATGCTCACGCCAACCGCGTGCTTCACCTGGAAACCAACCCGGGCAACGCCCGTGCATTGGTTCAGAAGCACGGCGAAGTCGATGTATGGTTCAACCCGCCTCCGATTCCGATGACCACCGAAGAAATGGACTACGTGTTTGGCATGCCCTATGCGCGCATTCCGCACCCGGCGTACGGCAAGGAAAAGATCCCTGCCTACGACATGATCCGTTTCTCGGTGAACATCATGCGTGGCTGCTTCGGTGGCTGCACGTTCTGCTCGATCACTGAGCACGAAGGCCGGATCATCCAGAACCGTTCCGAAGAGTCGATCATTCGCGAAATCGAAGAGATCCGCGACAAGGTTCCAGGCTTTACCGGCGTCATTTCCGACCTCGGCGGTCCGACCGCGAACATGTACCGCATCGCCTGCAAGACCCCGGAAATCGAATCCGCGTGCCGCAAGCCTTCGTGCGTATTCCCTGGCATTTGCCCGAACCTGAATACCGACCACTCGTCGCTGATCCAGCTGTATCGCAGCGCCCGTGCGTTGCCGGGTGTGAAGAAGATCCTGATCGCGTCCGGCCTGCGTTACGACCTCGCGGTCGAGTCGCCGGAATACGTTAAGGAACTGGTGACTCACCACGTCGGTGGTTACCTGAAGATCGCCCCGGAACATACCGAGGAAGGTCCGCTCAACCAGATGATGAAGCCGGGCATTGGCAGCTATGACAAGTTCAAGCGCATGTTCGAGAAGTACTCCAAGGAAGCCGGGAAAGAGCAGTACCTGATTCCGTACTTCATCGCCGCGCACCCGGGCACCACCGACGAAGACATGATGAACCTGGCCTTGTGGCTCAAGGGCAACGGCTTCCGTGCCGACCAGGTGCAGGCGTTCTACCCGTCGCCAATGGCCACCGCCACCGCGATGTACCACTCGGGCAAGAACCCGCTGCGTAAGGTCACTTACAAGAGCGACGCCGTGACCATCGTCAAGAGCGAAGAGCAGCGTCGCCTGCACAAGGCGTTCTTGCGATATCACGACCCGAAAGGCTGGCCGATGCTGCGTGAAGCGCTGACTCGCATGGGCCGCGCCGACCTGATCGGGCCGGGCAAGAATCAGTTGATCCCGCTGCACCAGCCGGCGACCGACAGCTACCAGAGCGCCCGTCGCAAGAACTCGACGCCGGCTGGCAGCCATAAAGTGGCAGGCGAGAAGACCACCAAGATCCTGACCCAGCACACTGGCTTGCCACCGCGCGCCAGCGATGGCGGCAACCCCTGGGACAAGCGTGAACAGGCCAAGGCTGCGGCGTTTGCCCGCAACCAGCAGGCGGCCAAGGAGCGCAAGGATGCGGCCAAAGGCAAAGGGCCCAAGCCTGCGCGCAAGCCGGTTGTGCCGCGCTAAGCCTCGCTTGAGCTGAACAGAACGCCAACCTTCGGGTTGGCGTTTTGCGTTTCTGGGCCAGGAAACTGGAGGCGCCGGGTCGGAAGCTATGTTGGGGCAACTGGCCTCTTCGCGAGCAAGCCCGCTCCCACAGTGTTTCGTGGTGTGCCCAAACTTAGTGTCCTCAGCAAATCCTGTGGGAGCGGGCTTGCTCGCGAAGAGGCCGGTACAGTCGCAGCAAATTCAGCTGACAGGCCACTGGCCGCAACATTTCCGTGCAACTCCTCCCATCCAATTTCGCGCATCGCCCGATTTTGGTGCTGTACTGCCTCAAGCAACCGAAGAAAGCGCCAGCGCCGCTGGATGGCATAAGTCTTGCGCGCTTTCCAATACGCTTAGGGCTCGCAGGAGGCACGCCGTGTCGATTCATGTCGCATTGCACCACGTCACGCATTACCGCTACGACCGCGCCGTCGAGCTCGGTCCGCAGATCGTTCGCCTGCGCCCGGCCGCCCACAGTCGCACGCGGATTCTGTCCTATGCGCTGAAAGTTTTCCCCGAGCAGCATTTCATCAACTGGCAGCAAGACCCCCAGGGCAATTACCTGGCGCGGTTGGTGTTCCCGGAGAAAACCGATGAGCTGCGGATCGAGGTCGATTTGCTGGCGGAGATGGCGGTCTTCAATCCGTTCGACTTTTTCCTTGAGCCCTACGCGGAAAAGATCCCTTTCGCCTACGCCGCGGACGAGCGCAAGGAACTGGCGCCGTACCTGGAAACCTTGCCGCTGACGCCGACGTTCAAGGCCTATCTGGACGGTATCGACCGCACACCGCTGCCGAGCGTGGATTTCCTGGTGGCACTCAATCAGCGCCTGAGCGAAGACATCGGCTACCTGATCCGCATGGAGCCGGGGGTGCAAACGCCCGAGCACACCCTTGAACAGGCTTCCGGTTCCTGCCGCGATTCAGCTTGGTTGCTGGTGCAGCTGCTGCGCAACCTCGGGCTGGCGGCGCGTTTCGTCTCCGGCTACCTGATCCAATTGACCGCCGACGTCAAAAGCCTCGACGGCCCATCGGGCACGGAAGTGGATTTCACCGACCTGCACGCCTGGTGCGAGGTCTATTTGCCCGGTGCCGGCTGGATCGGCCTGGACGCGACCTCGGGGCTGTTTGCCGGTGAAGGACACATTCCGTTGGCGTGCAGTCCCGATCCGGGCTCTGCGGCACCGATCAGTGGCCTGGTGGAACCGTGCGAGTGCGAATTCACCCACGAAATGTATGTGGAGCGGATTTGGGAAGCACCACGGGTCACCAAGCCCTATTCCGAAGATCAGTGGCTGGCGATCCAGGCGCTGGGCCGGCAAATCGATGCCGACTTGCTGGAAGGCGACGTGCGCCTGACCATGGGCGGCGAGCCGACCTTCGTTTCCATCGATGACCCGGACGGCGCCGAGTGGAACACCGCCGCGCTCGGGCCGGACAAGCGTCGGTTATCCGCTGAGCTGTTCCAGCGCATGCGCAAACGCTACGCGCCCAAAGGCCTGGTGCATTTCGGTCAGGGCAAGTGGTACCCCGGCGAGCAACTGCCACGCTGGTCGCTCAATTGCTACTGGCGCCGCGATGGTGTGCCGATCTGGCACAACAGCGCGCTGATCGCCGATGAGCAGGAAGACTACGGCGCCGATGGCGAGCTGGCCGGGCGTTTTCTGTCGAGTGTCGCCGAACGCCTGAAAATTCCGATACGTTTTGTTTTCCCTGCCTACGAAGACAATTTCTATTACCTCTGGCGCGAAGGCACGTTGCCGCAGAACGTCAGCGCCGAAGACTCACGTCTTGAAGAACCGTTGGAGAGGGCGCGCCTGCGTAAAGTCTTCAGCCAGGGCCTGGACAAGGTGATCGGCCAGGTCCTGCCGCTTGCGCGCACCGCCAAGGGTGATCAATGGCAAAGCGGTCGCTGGTATCTGCGTGACGAGCATTGTCGATTGGTGCCGGGGGATTCGCCGCTGGGTTATCGATTGCCGCTGGGATCGCAGCCTTGGGTGAAGGCGGCCGAGTATCCGTTCATCTACCCGAACGACCCGAACCAGGAATTCCCCGCGCTTCCAGACACTCAGCAGTTGAACAGTCCGGGCGCGCCGGCCGAAGCGGTCGAGCGGGATCTGGAGGTCGATGAATCCGCCGATTGGCTGACCCGCACCGCGTTCTGCGCCGAGGCTCGGGAGGGCCGGCTGTACCTGTTCATGCCGCCGCTGGAACGGGTCGAGGACTATTTGGAACTGGTCACCGCGATCGAGGCCACGGCGCAGGAACTGCATTGCCCGGTGTTGCTGGAAGGCTACGAGCCGCCGAGCGATCCTCGCCTGAGCAACTTCCGCATCACCCCCGATCCAGGCGTGATCGAGGTCAACGTTCAGCCGTCCGCCACGTGGGATGAGCTGGTCGAGCGCACCGAGTTTTTGTACGAAGAAGCACGCCAGACGCGGCTGACCACCGAGAAATTCATGATCGACGGCCGGCACACCGGCACCGGCGGCGGTAACCATTTCGTACTGGGTGGCGCGACGCCGGCTGACTCACCATTTCTGCGACGTCCCGATCTGCTGCGCAGCCTGATCAGCTACTGGCATAACCATCCGTCCTTGTCCTACCTGTTTTCCGGATTGTTCATTGGCCCGACGTCCCAGGCGCCACGTGTCGATGAAGCGCGCAACGATGCGCTGTACGAGTTGGAAATCGCCTTCGCCCAAATGCCGAAACCGGGCGAGGAGTGCGCGCCATGGCTGGTCGACCGATTACTGCGCAACTTGCTGATCGACGTGACCGGCAACACGCACCGCGCCGAGTTCTGCATCGACAAGCTTTATTCGCCTGACGGCGCGACCGGACGTCTTGGATTGCTTGAGTTGCGCGCCTTTGAAATGCCGCCGCATGCGCGTATGAGCCTGGCGCAGCAGTTGTTGCTGCGGGCACTGGTGGCGCGGTTCTGGCGCGAGCCTTATGCGCCGCCGAAACTGGCGCGCTGGGGCACTGAGCTGCATGACCGATTCCTGTTGCCGCACTTTATCGAGCAGGATTTCGCGGATGTAATCGTCGATCTGAATGTCGCCGGCTATCCCGTGCGAGCGGAATGGTTTGCCGCGCACCTGGAGTTTCGTTTTCCCAAGGTCGGCGATTACGCCGTCAGCGGCATCGAACTGGAAGTGCGTCAGGCGCTGGAGCCTTGGCATGTGCTGGGTGAAGAGGGCGCGGTCGGCGGTACGGTGCGCTATGTGGATTCGTCCCTGGAGCGCTTGCAAGTGAAACTCAACGGCCTGGCGCCGCAGCGTTATTTACTGACGTGCAATGGCGTTCCGGTGCCCTTGCAGCCGACCGGACGGGTCGGCGAGTACGTCGCTGGCGTGCGCTTCCGTGCGTGGCAACCGGCCAACTGCCTGCAACCGACCATCCCGGTCCACGCACCACTGGTGTTCGACCTGCTCGACACCTGGATGCAGCGCTCGCTGGGTGGCTGTCAGTACCACGTCGCCCATCCGGGCGGGCGCAACTACGACAGTTTGCCGGTGAATGCCAATGAGGCCGAGAGCCGGCGGATGGCGCGTTTCTTCCGCATCGGACACAGCCCGGGGAAACTTCCTGTACCGATTCTGGAAGTTAACGACGAGCTGCCAATGACACTCGATTTGCGACGTTTCTAAACCGTACGCGACGCTCGGATTTTTCGTATATCCGGGCGTCATGAGCCTGCGTTAGTCTGACCGTTCTTTGCTGTCTGCCGAGCTTTCCATGCCTGACCTGCTTGACCGCTACCCGCTGACGGCGGGCACTTATCACGAACTGCTCGACGACAGCGGCGCCGTGCGCCCGCACTGGCGCCGGTTGTTCGACCAATTGCAACGCAGCACGCCAGCGCAATTGGTGCAGCGTCAGGCCCTGTTGACCCGGCAGATCCAGGAAAACGGCGTGACCTACAACGTCTACGCCGACCCCAAGGGGGCCGATCGGCCGTGGGAACTGGACCTGCTGCCGCATGTGATTGCTGCGGATGAATGGCAGCATTTATCGGCCGGGATCGCTCAGCGAGCTCGGTTGTTGAACGCCGTGCTGGCTGACCTTTATGGCCCGCAGCGGTTGATTGCCGAAGGACTGCTGCCGGTGGAACTGGTGTTCGGTCACAACAATTTCCTCTGGCCCTGTCAGGGCATTACGCCGCCGGACGGGGCCTTTCTGCATTTGTATGCCGTCGATCTGGCGCGCACACCGGACGGCCGCTGGTGGGTGACGGCGGACCGAACTCAAGCGCCATCCGGTGCCGGATATGCGCTGGAAAACCGCACCATTGTGTCCCGGGCCTTTCCCGAGTTGTACCGCGACCTGAAGGTGCAGCATCTGGCCGGGTTCTTCCGCACGCTTCAGGAAACCCTCGCTCGTCAGGCGCCAAGCGATGATGACGTGCCGCTGATCGTGCTGCTGACGCCGGGGCGTTTCAACGAAAGCTATTTCGAACATCTCTATCTGGCGCGCCAGCTCGGTTATCCGCTGGTGGAAGGCGGCGACCTCACGGTGCGCGATGCCACGGTGTACCTGAAAACCCTCAGTGGCCTGCGTCGGGTTCACGCGATCATGCGTCGGCTCGACGATGACTTCTGCGATCCGCTGGAGCTGCGGACCGACTCGGCCCTCGGCGTACCGGGCTTGCTCGAAGCTGTGCGGCAGGGGCGGGTGTTGGTGGCCAATGCCCTCGGTAGCGGTGTGTTGGAGTCGCCGGGGCTGCTGGGCTTTCTGCCGAAGATCAATCAATTCCTGTTCGGCGAAGAACTGATCCTTCCGTCCATTGCGACGTGGTGGTGTGGCGAAGCGCCGGTGCTGGCCCAGGCATTGGAAAAACTGCCGGAATTGCTGATCAAACCCGCGTTTCCGTCACAGAGCTTCGCACCTATATTTGGCCGCGATCTGAGTGAAAAACAGCGTCAGGCCTTGGCCGAGCGCATGCAAGCACGGCCTTATGCCTATGTTGCGCAAGAATTGGCGCAATTGTCCCAGGCACCGATCTGGCAGGCCGAGGACGGTCAACTGCAACCACGGGCCATCGGAATGCGTGTTTATGCGGTAGCCAGTCGCGACGGCTATCGGGTGCTGCCCGGCGGTTTGACCCGTGTGGCCGCCGAAGCGGATGCCGAAGTGGTGTCGATGCAGCGCGGCGGTGCGAGCAAGGACACCTGGGTGTTGGGGGATCGTCCTCCCAGCGGCGAACAATGGAAAACCCAGCGCACGATAGGTGTGCATGACCTGGTTCGACGCGATCCGTACCTGCCGTCGCGGGTGGTGGAGAACCTGTTCTGGTTTGGCCGTTATTGCGAGCGTTGTGATGACAGCGCGCGACTGCTGCGGATCATGCTGGCGCGCTACGTCGATGGTGATGATCCGCAAGCCCTGGAAGCGGCGGTCGATCTCGGCGAGCGCCTGAATCTGTTGCCCGACGAAGGCGAGTTGCCTGAGCGACTGTTGGCGGCACTACTCGGCGATGATTGGCCCTTCAGCCTGCGCTCCAATCTGCAGCGCCTGCAATGGGCCGCCTCGCAAGTGCGCGGCAAGCTTTCGCGGGAAAACTGGCAGGCGCTGGTGGAATTGCAGCGCGAAGCTATGGAGCTGGAAACCGAAGAGCCGGATTTCGGCGAGTTGCTGGATTTCCTCAACCGGCTGGTGATGTCCCTGGCGGCGCTGTCCGGTTTTGCCTTGGACGACATGACACGGGATGAAGGCTGGCGTTTCTTGATGATTGGCCGGCGGATCGAGCGATTGCAATTTCTCAGCGCCAGCCTGGCGGCGTTTCTGCGCGGTGCTGGCGCTTTCGATCAGGCCGGGCTGGAATGGCTGCTGGAACTGGGCAACAGCAGCATCACTTACCGCTCGCGGTATCTGGCGGTGGCGCAGTTGATCCCGGTGCTCGACCTTTTGCTGCTCGACGAGCAGAACCCTCACGCGGTGCTGTTCCAGTTGAAACTGGTGACCCGCACCCTGAAACGCTTGAACGATGATTTTGGTGCGCCTCGCGAAGCGGGTCTGCCGCAACTGGTGGACCGCTTGGCGCGCTTCGATCTGGGGTGCCTGGAGAATTCGCTGTTCGGCGAAGCCAGCGTTCGCGCCGCCATCAACGGTCTGGCGGATTTGCTGCAAGAGATCGCCGATGCCAGCGGACAAGTGTCGGATCGTCTGGCCTTGCGCCATTTCGCCCATGTCGATGATGTCAGCCAGCGCACGGTGTCCGTCTGATGAGCGCCCATTACCAGATACTCCACGACACCCATTATCACTACGACAGCCCGGTGTCCCTGGCCCAGCAGCTCGCGCACCTGTGGCCACGGACCTGTGCCTGGCAGCGCTGCACCGAGCAGCAATTGCAGATCAGTCCCGACCCGACCTCGCGCCGGGATGAGCTGGATGTGTTTGGCAATCCGCTCACCCGGTTGGCGTTTGAGCGGCCGCACGATGAATTGCTGGTCAATGCGTGTCTCACCGTTGAGGTGCTGGCCCGTCCAACGCTGGATTTCACTCAATCCCCTGCGTGGGAAGAAACCCGCAACGCGCTGACCTACAGCAGTCAGCCGCTTTCCCCTGAGTTGCTGGAAGCGTGCCGTTACCGGTTTGAATCGCCCTACGTGCATTTGAAACGCAACTTCGTCGAGTTTTCTGAAAGCTGTTTTCCATCGGGGCGGCCGTTGTTGCTGGGCGTCCAGGCGTTGATGGAGAAGATTTTCAGCGAATTCACCTTCGACGCAGAAGCGACCCAAGTGGCAACGCCGCTGGTGGAGGTGCTGGAACGTCGGCGCGGGGTTTGTCAGGACTTTGCCCATCTGATGCTCGCTTGCGTGCGCTCCCGTGGACTGGCGGCGCGTTACATCAGCGGCTATCTGCTGACCCAGCCACCACCCGGCCAGCCGCGACTGATCGGCGCCGATGCGTCGCATGCCTGGGTTTCAGTGTTTTGCCCGGTACTGGGCTGGGTCGATTTCGATCCGACCAACAATGTGCAACCGGCGCTGGAACACATCACCCTGGCCTGGGGCCGGGATTTCTCCGATGTTTCGCCGTTGCGTGGGGTGATTCTGGGGGGCGGCAATCACGACCCCGAGGTCCGCGTCACCGTGATGCCACTGGACTAACAAACATCCACTGTAGGAGCGAGCCTGCTCGCGAAAGCGGTCTAACAGTCGACATCAATGTTGAATGGAGCACTGCTTTCGCGAGCAGGCTCGCTCCCACAGGTAATGCTGTTCACTTAAGACAATCATCAGTCGAGCGAGAACCTGTGGCGAGGGGATTCAGCGAAACGTCGCACCGCCCCGTTCGGCTGCGAAGCGGCCCCCTGCGCCCGTTCAGACAGACCGAGTTGTGTGGATTTACGACTGCTTCGCAGCCGAACGGGGCGGTGCGACGTTTCGCTGAATCCCCTCGCCACAAATGAGTGCCCGCGCTTAAGTGAACAGCATTACGCTCCCACAGGAGGCTGTGCGAGTCAGTTCGGGATGGGTATTTCAGATTGGCCTGTGAGGGTCAGCAAGGAACTGCTGACCCTGGACACAGATCCGGTGGGCCTGATCAGATCATCGGGCCCTGAGGGTCTCAGGCGTCGGGCGCCTGATCTTTCGGTGCTTCAGTTTCTTCTGTAGCCACTTCGCCTTCGGCATCCGGGTTCAGTGCTGCTGCTTCTTCTTCAGCTGTAGCTTTCTTGCGCTGAAGCTTTTCCTCTTTCTTCTGCTCCTTGGCCAAGTCTCTCTGACGTTTGGCGAAGGAATAATTAGGTTTAGCCATGGGCGATCCTCTGGGGTCGAAGGTGAGGTTGAGCGGCGCATATTCTGCCCTGTATCGGTGCCGAGCCGTTAGCTGGGTTTTTGCTCTGTCCACTTCGGCGCCACTGTCGGCTGCCAAGCGTCCAGGGTATCGATCAGGGTTTGCGGCGATTCGCTCACTTGCAGCATGTCACGGTGCGCTTCGCGAACGAAGCCTTCGCCGACGATATGATCAAGAAAACCGGTCAATTTGCTGTAGAAACCGTTCACTTCCAGCAGACCGAGCGGTTTGCCGTGGTAGCCGAGCTGGCCCCAGGTCCAGACTTCGAACAGTTCTTCCAGTGTGCCCAGGCCGCCGGGCAGCGCGATGAATGCGTCGCTGAGCTCGGCCATCCGCGCCTTGCGCGCATGCATGCCGTCGACCACTTCCAGGCGAGTCAGGCCACTGTGGCCGATTTCCTTGTCTTTGAGGCTTTGCGGGATGATCCCGATCACTTCACCGCCGGCCGCCAGTGCCGCATCGGCGACGATGCCCATCAGCCCGACGGCGCCGCCGCCATAGACCAGTGTCAGCTTGCGTTCAGCCAGTGCTCGCCCCAGGGCGACAGCCGCTTCACGATAAGCCGGGTTGGTGCCGGTGCTGGCACCGCAAAATACACAAACGGACGCTAAAGACATGCCTTACTCCATGGTCAGGATGGCCACAGAGTAAAGGCAGGCGCGCGGCGCTCCAAGGTCTAAACTTCGCGTTCAGGTGTTTCGTACGTGCCGCTGGCGCCACAGGCATAAGCGGCGAGCAAACTGCGTAACAGGCTGTTAAAGGACATGACAGGCGCTCCAGATCAGGGATGACGCCCTGATGATAGGGCCGGGCCAGACGTCTGGCTGGTAGATTGTTTCGATAGGTGTCATAGCCCGAAAGTTGTATACAATTTTTGATTCAGGTCATAGGAACTTGCGAAGTTTTCAGGCAGTCTTCTGTCCATTCGCACTTTTGTTAACCCTGCCTTGGAGATTCACCATGTTTGCCAAACTTGTTGCGGTATCCCTGCTGACACTGGCCAGCAGCCAACTGATGGCTGCCGAATGCAAGGTCACTGTCGACTCCACCGATCAGATGTCCTTCAACACCAAGGCCATCGAAATCGACAAAAGCTGCAAGACGTTCACCGTTGAACTGACTCACTCCGGCAGCTTGCCGAAAAACGTCATGGGCCATAACTGGGTGCTGAGCAAAGAAGCTGATATGCAGCCGATCGCCACCGCTGGCCTGGCTGCTGGTATCGACAAGCAATACTTGCCGGAAGGTGATGCTCGCATCATCGCCCACACCAAAATCATTGGTGCCAAGGAAACCGATTCGGTGACCTTCGACGTGTCGAAGCTCGATGCCAACGAGAAGTACGGCTTCTTCTGCTCATTCCCGGGCCACATCTCGATGATGAAAGGTACGGTTACCCTGAAATAATCGATTCGAGCTCATAAAAAAGCGTCCCGATCGGGACGCTTTTTTTGTGCCTGATATTTGACCGTGTCATTGTTCTTCGCGGGCAAGCCTCGCTCCTACAAGGACAGCGCTGTACCTGTAGGAGCGAGGCTTGCCCGCGAAGGCGTCGGTACAGACGCCACCGCCCTTATGGCGCGAACGGCATCACCCGCTTGTGATGCGTCTTTTTATACGTATCACAAATAATCTTGAACGCTTCCTCCCGCACCGGCTGGCCGTGCAGGAATGCGTCGATCTCGGCGTAGGTCACGCCGTGGGACGCTTCGTCCGGTTTGCCCGGTGAAAGGTCTTCAAGGTCGGCCGTCGGGATTTTTTCCACTAGCGATTCCGGCGCGCCGAAACTGCGGGCGATGTCTCGAACCTGGTTTTTCACCAGACCGCTCAACGGGGCCAGGTCGCAGGCACCATCACCGAACTTGGTGAAGAAACCCATCACCGCTTCCGCCGCGTGGTCGGTTCCGATCACCAGGCCCTGTGCCGCGCCGGCGATGGTGTACTGGGCGACCATGCGCATCCGCGCCTTGGTGTTGCCGAGTACGAAATCCACCGAGACCGCGTGCTTGCCTTCGAAGGCCGCCACTTCATTGGCCAGGTATTTCACTGCCGGGCCGATGTTCACGGTGTGACGTTCGTCCGGGGCGATGAAATCCACCGAGGCCTGGGCGTCGTGTTCGTCGAACTGGGTTTCGTACGGCAGACGCACGGCGATGAATTTGTAGCTTTTGTCGCTGGTTTGCTCGCGCAGTTCACGCATGGCGCGTTGGGCCAGCAGGCCGGCGGTCAGGGAGTCGACGCCGCCGCTGATGCCGAGGACCAGGGTCTTGAGCCCGGAATTGACCAGGCAATCCTGAATGAAGCTGATACGCCGGGCGACTTCGGCCTCGAGGGCGGCATGGTCGGCGAACGGCGGTTGAACGTTAAGCTGCTCAGCAATCTCACGCTGTACGGCTTGCATGAATTCACTCCTTGCTAGTTGTGCCAAATGTGCTGGAAAGGGCGGCAGGTACTTTGAAAACGTGTCGCAAATAGGCGACGAAATTCGGGTCTTTGCAGTGAGTCTTGCCAGGCTCATCGGAAATCTTTGCCACGGGCTGGCCGTTGCAGGCCGCCATTTTAAGCACGATGCTCATCGGTTCGACACCCGGAATATCGCACGTCAGGTTAGTCCCGATACCGAAACTGACATTGATTCGCCCGCGCAACGCCCGGAATATATCCAGAGATTTGGGCAGTGTCAGGCTGTCGGAGAACACCAGCGTCTTGCTCATCGGGTCGATGCCGAGCTTGTGGTAGTGAGCGATGGCCTTTTCCGCCCAGATCACCGGGTCGCCGGAATCGTGGCGCAAACCGTCAAAAAGCTTGGCGAAATACAGGTCGAAATCGTTGAGGAAAGCATCCGTGGTAATGCAGTCGGTGAGGGCGATCCCCAGCAGGCCGCGGTACTCGCGGACCCAGCAATCGAGGGCGGCAATCTGGCTGTCGATCAGCCGAGGGCCGAGTTGCTGGTGCGCCATGATCCATTCGTGGGCCATGGTGCCCAAAGGCTTCATGTCCAGCTCCCGTGACAGATGCACGTTGCTGGTGCCGACGAAACGCCCGGGGAAATCATGCTTGAGCACGTTCACCACTTCTTCCTGCACGCGGTACGAAAAGCGCCGACGGGTGCCGAAATCGGCTACCTGCAATTCGGATAATTCGTCCGCACTGGCGTTGGCGGTGAGCCAGTCGAACTTGCGGTAGAGCTGCTCGCGGGCCTGTTCCAGAACGATTTCGCGGTAGCGATAGCGGTTGCGCACTTCGCTGACGATGGACAGCAGCGGCACTTCAAACAGGATCACATGCAGCCATGGCCCGCGCAGACGGATGAACAGCTCGCCGTTTTCAATCCCGGTGTGAACGTAGCGCAGGTTGAAGCGGAACAGCCCGAGAAAACGCAGGAAGTCCGGCTTCATGAAGCTGATGCGCTCCATGAAACTCAACTGGTCGGCGCTCAGGCTCAACTCGGCCAGCCGCTCGATCTGGAAGCGGATCTCCGCCAGATACGGACGCAGATCCTCACTGTTGCGGCAACGAAACTCCCATTCGACGTCCACGTTCGGGTAGTTGTGCAGCACCGCCTGCATCATCGTCAGTTTGTAGAAGTCGGTGTCGAGCAGGTTCTGCACGATGCGATCGCCAAACACGCTCTCGCTCATAACGCGGTTCTCCAGACGGGCCGCGCGTTGCGCGGTATCAATCAATGGCGCTAGTGGCGCATATCCCACGTGAAGATTGCCAGCGATTTTTTGTTTTGCACCGGCTCTTGCCTCTGACGCCTTCTATGCTTTGCTGCCAGAAGCCTCGTCCGTTTCGGTATACCCATCAAGCGCGGCTTGAATGACGGCCTCAAGACGCTCCCAGCTGTTCAAATACTCTGCGAGCAGGGAATGGCGAGGAACGAGGTTTGTTTCAACCGCTTTGATCATTGCTGCCCTGAGCATTTCATAAGTTGCTGTTTCAGGCAGGGGTGAACTTCCCCTTGAAGGTGATTTGCTCCATTGCGTCCACTCCATCCTGAAGTAACACATAAACGGGAAGTATCAGGCGATACAGATCCGAGTCGTTGGTGTGCTTGATGGTTACGGACGTCAACGTGTCCAGAAGGCCGACAGCCGCGCGAATTCTGAAAAAGGCATCTTCGAATAACTGGTTGGGTGCGGCATGTGAGTCTATGAAGTAAGTGGGTGTATCGGTCGCATTGGTTTTAAGTGGGAAATAGCGATTCATGTCGAGACATCCTCAAGATTCTTTTTGACGTCATAAATCAAAGAACGGTTTGTTCTTCAATAAGAGTTGATAGGGGGCATTTACTAAGTTGCTGAGCCATTACTGAAACGAATGGCTCAGCAGTCGGCTAACTCAAGCAGATTGCGTGCTTGCTCCGCTGGAAACCGGCGTTGCACTGCGATTTGCCATGTGTGGAGCTCCTGACTGCGGGGGCCACGCCAGAGGATCGAGGTCCAGATCAAGAAACTTGCTGGAATCGAAGATCGGCGTCTTTATCCCGGCGCGACGCTGATTGTCGTAATCTCGCAAGATCCGCATGCAAATTTTAAACAGCAGCGCCATGGCTACAAGATTGACCAGCGCCAGCAAAGTCATGGTGATGTCGGCGAAAGCGAGTACGGTCGAAAGATCTTCGACCGATCCCCAGAACACCAAGACCAACACCATCGAGCGATATAACAACAATGTTTTTCGAGGGGTGCCAAACATAAACCGGAGGCTGTTCTCCCCTAGGTAATAGTTGTAAAGCATTGCCGTGAATACGAACAATGCCAGCACCACGCTGATGAACATGCGCCCCCATTCACCGACCACTGCAGCCAACGAATTTTGTGCCAGCGCGACTCCGTCGCCTTCAAATCCCGGTGAGTAGAAACCTGAAAGCAAAATGAGTAATGCAGTGCAGGTGCAGATCACGAATGTGTCGACGAACACGCTGAATGCTTGCACCACACCTTGTGCTGCCGGATGGTCGATTTTCGCCACCGAAGCAACATTGGGAGCGCTACCTAGTCCCGCCTCGTTGGAAAACACACCACGCCTTACACCCATGATGATTGCGCTCCCGAGCAATCCACCAAAAACCTGATCCAGACCGAATGCGCTTCTTATGATAGTCATCAGCATTGCGGGAACCTGATCAAACTGCAGCACGATCACGTACCCCGTCACTCCGATGTAAGCGAGCACCTTCAGGGGGACTAACAAGTCGGCCACCGAAGCTATTCGCTTTATCCCTCCAATAAAAACTGCTCCGAGCAGCAACGACAACGCGAGCCCCGACCACATGGGCGCCAAGCCGAAAGCGTCTTTGAGGGAGTGCGATACTGCATGAGATTCAAGACCATTGATTGCAAATCCAAACGTCACCAACAGTAGAAGCGCTGCAATGATTCCGAGCCCGCGTTTGTTTAGCCCGTGCTGGATGTACCAGGAGGGTCCACCTCGATACAGGCCATTTCCATCGCTGCGTTTGTAGAGCTGGCCCAGCGTACATTCGAAGAAGCTGCTCGACATGCCTAGCAAGGCTGTCATCCACATCCAGAACACCGCGCCGGGCCCGCCCATGCTCACGGCAATCCCGACCCCGACGATATTGCCGGTACCCACCCGCCCGGCAAGACTGAGGGTCAATGCCTGAAACGCGCTCACATGATGGCCACCGGTGCGCCAACTGCCCTGCAGGACAGAGAACGCATGCAGGAAGTATCTGAACTGGACGAATCTTGATCGTATGGTGAAGTAGCTACCCAGTCCGAGGACTACAGGAATCAAAACCTTTCCCGAGAGAAAGTCGTTGATGACGTCTAGCATTCAAAGCTCCTTGCTAAGTGCTGGCGAGTTGTTGGCATAGCCAAATCCCGAAGCCTTTCGGGACCCGTAATATCCAGCCATATTTCCCTGAGCGCAATTTCGCTAGTTGCTTAAAAGTGATGCGAGTTGCTGCTATGGTTGCGCCTTCTCAACCTGTTTCAAGGATATTTATGGGGGAGTTTCTTCCTGCCAACTTAAAGCTTCTGTGTAGTCACTACAGATCTGTCGCAGAAGTCTGTAGGAAGATTCGAATTAATCGTGGTCAATTTAATAAGTACCTTTGTGGGAATAGCGTTCCTACACCTTTTAATCTGAAACGTATCTGTGATTTCTTTGGGGTTGAGGCGTTTGAAATAACACTTCCAACCGAGCAATTCATCACGTTGATTGGTGTGAAATCGAGGAATACCAGCCACTCTGGTGAGGGCACGGAATCACAGAAAATGCTCGAACACCTGCGTCGAAAATCCTCTCCAGAACTTAAGGCCCACATCGGTTATTACTATGAGTACTATCACGCAATGACGGAGCCTGGCTCCATCTTGTGCTCGTTGGTGCATGTCCGTGTAGACGGACCGGACGTGGTCTACGAGCGAAACGAGCGCTTGCAGATTGCCGGGGTGGAAGGCGAATTTGAGCGGTATCGATACGTCGGCACTGCTTATTATCTGCGAGATCGCCTGTTTCTCATCGATTACGAGTCACTGACCTCAAACGAAATCAGCCAAACCATTCTCATACCGAGCTTCAAAAGCTGCATCACACGGCTTAATGGCCTGAAGATGGGCGTTTCGGCCGCAGATCATCGAGCCCCCGCATGCTCGAGAGTTGTTTGGGAGTATCTGGGGCAGGAAATCAACCGGAGCGATGCCTATCGACGGGTGCGTCTGTATGACGTTAATGACCCGGCTATCGATGAAGACCTGCGTGCACGACTCGCTCAAGCCATGGTTGTCCATGGGCTGTTTGTTATTGCGTGACGGATGTTGTTTGGGAACGCTGCGCAATCCTGCAAATCGGCTTTTGTAGCTGTCGAGTTATTGCCAGCGATTTTTTGGACGGTGCACATTCCTGTGGGATCGGGCTTGCTCGCGAAAGCGTAATGCCAGCCAACATTGATGTTGAATGTACTGGCGCCTTCACGCCCTGAGCCTTTCCGTCAACGCGGTTTTGCTGTGTCCAGCTCGCTGGTCAACGGTGAGCCGTGCCGGAGCAAGGCCTGTAAATAAACCTTTTCGTCGTACACGGTACTGGTCTTCCAGCACCGATAAACGATCCGGATCCACTTGAACGCCAAGGCCCTGAGGGCCGCTTGGTAAGAGCTGCCTTTGGCCCTTTGCTGGCGATAATACGCCTCTGCCCACACCGATTGATTGATGCTGTGGGCAGCCCACTCAACAAAGGTCTGGCGCAAAAAAGTTGCGCATTGATAGCGCCAGTGGACGACTTTTTTCTTGCCACTGCGTTCGGTGACCGGGGCAATTCCGGCATATCGCTGCACCGCACTGGCATCCTTGAAGCGATCACGCTGCTCACCAAAGGCGACCATCAACCGTGGGGCAAGCTGCTGTCCCGCGCCGGGCAAGGCCTTGAAGAGTCGGTAGTCGGCCAGGGTGTTGGCAGTTTTTTCGATCTCCCGATCAAAGTCTTTGATCGCCGTGACAACCCCTTTCAGTTGCGAGACCAGGGCCACCACATACAGCGCTGAAGGACTGACCACGCCTGGATCTTCAGTCAACGGCATGGCTTTGGCGATCAACGCCAAACGCTGCTGATTGAGCTCAGCATGGCGAACATTGTGCGCGTGAAGGAACTTCAAAACGCTGGCCGGCCGAGCGTGCTTAAGCACTTCAAAGGTCGACCAGCGCGCCAAAAAATCACAGAAAACCAGCGTGTCATGGTCATGAAACAGCTCAAGAGCCAACGGATAATACTGTTTGAGCATGCAGACCAGACGGTTGCTGAGCTTGACCCGGTCATCGACCAGCCCGCGCCGATGTTCGGTCAGGCTGGCGAGCGAACGCATGGCGGAGCTTTGCTGGACCAGTTGAGGAAACCGTTCGGGGTGATTCAGCAACAGCTCAAGCGCCCATTGAGCATCCGTTGGATCATCCTTGGCGCCACTGGGGACGAAGGTTTTACGGTGCCGGGCCAAGGTGCTCGGATTGATCGGAAAGATACAAAAAAACTCATATTTTTGCAGAGCCGCTATCAGTGGGCCTTTGTTCAACTCCACGGCGATCGCGATAGGGCCACCGTAACGTTGATGCAGCGACTTGGCCCAGCGATCAATCGACTCGGGCTTGTGGTCGATGACCTCGAAACTGCGCTGAGCCTCTCCAGCTATCTGCAAACAGATGTCGTGCTTGGCGTCTGCCCAATCAATTCCGATATAAGCAGTGAAACTCTGAGACAGGAGCGTTTGCATGGAACACCTCAACAGGCGCTAAAGTACATGCAGGGACATGCATGCTTGCGTCCAGCGAAGGCGATATAGAGAGCCGTGTCGGGCTTTCCCTGAGAATTCGTTAGAGGGCGCAAGCGCACCTGTGGACTCGAAGGTGAAGGCGTAATCATCGAGTGCTGCGCGAGCATATTCGTAGCCCACAGGTGCATGTTCCTTCCTCGCCGACAACTGACTTCCAGCGATATCAGTATGGAAGAGAAAGGAACGGACTACCTATATCGCGAGCAAGCCCGCTCCCACAGGGAGTTGTGTGAAGCTTCAAATGGGTGGCGCGTCCGGGCTATCAATCTGCTCCAGCATCCATTTCACAAAATCCCGCACTTTGGGCACTTCCGCCGAATGCTCTGGATACGCCAGGTAATAGGCATCAGTGCTGGGCATCGCGTGCTGCCAGGGTATGACCAGTTTGCCGTCGGCCAATTCCTCTTCCACCAGGAAGCGCGGCAACAATGCCACGCCGCAGCCGACCTGGGCTGCGCGGATGCACATGTAAAAGGTTTCGAAGCGCGGGCCGTGGTAGCTGTGTTCGGTGTGGTAGCCCTGACTGTCGAACCAGTCGTGCCAAGCCTGGGGTCGCGAGGCGTTCTGTAGCAGGACGAGGTCGGTGAGCTGGGTAGGATCGGTGAATGGCGTGTCCGGCAGACTGCCGGGGGCGCAGACCGGCACCAGCTCCTCGCCAAACAGCTTCAGGCATTCGGTGCCGGGCCGCGAGCCCTGGCCGAAGTAGAACGCCAGGTCGCTGCGACCTTGCAGCAAGTCATCGGCTTCCTGCTCGCTGCACAGGTCCAGATGGATTGAGGGATGGCGCAGGCGCCAACCTTTCAAGCGCGGCACCAGCCAACGCGCGCCGAAGGTCGGAGGCGTTGAAACGCGCAAGACTTCGGTCTCGCCGCCGTAGGAACGCAGGTAGTGGGTCGACATCTCGACCTGTGTGAGGATTTTTCGTACCTCCACCAGGTACAAATCACCGGCCGGAGTCATTTGCAGGCGTCGGCGCACCCGGCGAAACAACAGGTGCTGCAGCAACTCTTCAAGTTGCGCGACCTGTTTGCTGACGGCGCTCTGGGTCAGGTTCAGCTCTTCGGCGGCCCGGGTGAAGCTCAAATGCCGGGTGACGGCCTCGAAACACTGCAGTGCGGTGATCGATGGCAAGTAGCGTTTATTCAGCATGGACGGTCCTTTTTCTTGTTTCTTTTACTGCCAGCAATTCAAAGCATGAATAAACGGAATGATATCTCTCTTAAAGGTCGTTTGTTGGGTAACCTCCGGGGAGCTAAAACTACAGGTCTGATCAGCCGTGAATATCCGGCTGCACGTTTTCTGTTTTTTGCTTGAGGAGTGACCCATGGTTGCCGCATTGCTTGATCGTCTTGGTGTGAACCCGGCCCTGTACCAGAACGGCAAAGTGCCGGTGCATTCGCCGATCGATGGCAGCCAGATCGCTGCCGTGAACTGGGAAGGCGCCGCTGAAGTCGAGCAGCACATCAGTCGTGCAGATCATGCGTTCGAGTTGTGGCGCAAGGTCCCGGCCCCGCGCCGTGGCGAACTGGTGCGCCAGCTGGGTGACATCCTGCGCGAATACAAGGCCGACCTCGGCGAGCTGGTGTCCTGGGAAGCGGGCAAGATCACTCAGGAAGGCCTGGGTGAAGTTCAGGAAATGATCGACATCTGCGATTTCGCCGTCGGCCTGTCCCGTCAACTGTACGGTTTGACCATCGCTTCCGAGCGTCCTGGCCACCACATGCGCGAAACCTGGCACCCGCTGGGCATCGTCGGTGTGATCAGTGCGTTCAACTTCCCGGTCGCGGTCTGGGCCTGGAACACCACGCTGGCGCTGGTCTGCGGCAACCCGGTGATCTGGAAACCGTCCGAGAAAACCCCGCTGACCGCACTGGCCTGCCAGGCGCTGTTCGACCGCGTACTGAAGAACTTCAGCGACGCCCCTCCACACCTGAGCCAGGTGATCATTGGCGGCCGCGATGCCGGTGAGGCCCTGGTCGATGACCCGCGTGTCGCGCTGATCAGCGCCACCGGCAGCACCCGCATGGGCCGTGAAGTAGCGCCGAAAATTGCCGCACGTTTCGCCCGCAGCATTCTGGAGCTGGGCGGCAACAATGCCATGATCCTCGCCCCAAGCGCCGACCTCGACATGGCCGTTCGCGCCATCCTGTTCAGCGCTGTCGGCACCGCCGGTCAGCGTTGCACCACCCTGCGTCGTCTGATTGCCCATGAGTCGGTGAAGGAAGAAATCGTCACCCGCCTCAAGGCTGCCTACTCCAAAGTGCGCATCGGCAATCCGCTTGAGGGCAACCTGATCGGTCCGCTGATCGACAAACACAGCTTCGACAACATGCAGGACGCGCTGGAACAAGCCTTGAGCGAAGGCGGCCGGGTGTTTGGCGGCAAGCGTCAGCTGGAAGACAAATTCCCTAACGCTTACTACGTCTCGCCGGCCATCGTTGAAATGCCGGAGCAGAGCGATGTGGTCTGCAACGAAACCTTCGCGCCGATTCTGTACGTAGTCGGTTACAAGGACTTCGACGAAGCCCTGCGCCTAAACAACTCGGTGCCACAAGGCCTGTCCTCGTGCATCTTCACCACCGACGTGCGTGAAGCCGAGCAGTTCATGTCGGCTGTGGGCAGTGACTGCGGCATCGCCAACGTCAACATTGGCCCGAGCGGCGCGGAAATTGGCGGCGCGTTTGGGGGTGAGAAAGAAACGGGCGGTGGTCGTGAGTCCGGTTCCGATGCATGGCGCGGCTACATGCGCCGTCAGACCAACACCGTGAACTATTCGCTGGAGTTGCCGTTGGCTCAGGGCATTACGTTCGACTGACGGGCCCCTTCGCGGGCAAGTCGGATCGCCGCCCGCTCGCTCCTACAGGATCACTCAACACCTGTAGGGGCGAGCGGGCGGCGATCCGACTTGCCCGCGAAGCTTTTGCTTTGTTGTTTGTTAGGTTTCTGTTGGAGTCTGGCAATGCCGTTACGCGAAGAGTGTCTGTGGGAAAAACTGACGCCGCAAAGGCCTGACAACGCGGCGCTCAAAGGCGAAGTGAAGGTCGATGTCTGCGTCATCGGCGCCGGCTTCACCGGTCTGTCGGCGGCGGTGCATCTGCTGGAAAAAGGTAAAACGGTCTGCGTGCTGGAAGCCCATCGCGCTGGTCATGGCGGTTCGGGACGCAATGTCGGGCTGGTCAACGCCGGGATGTGGATTCCACCGGACGAGATCGAAGCCGGGTTCGGCGAAGTGGTCGGCAGTCAGCTCAATCGCATGCTGGGTGCGGCGCCGTCCCTGGTGTTCAGCCTTGTGGACAAATACAACATCGATTGCCAGTTGCGCCGCGAGGGCACGCTGCACATGGCGCACAACGCTCGTGGCGAAGCCGATCTGCGCAGTCGTGAAGAACAATGGAAACGTCGCGGGGCGCCGGTCGAACTGCTGACCGGACAAGCTTGCGAGCAAGCGACGGGCACCAAAAAGATCGCTGCCGCGTTGCTCGACAAGCGTGCCGGCACGATCAACCCGATGGCTTACACCACGGGGCTGGCCATCGCGGCCATCAGCCTCGGCGGTCAACTGTTCGATCATTCTGCGGTCTCCCGACTCGAACGTCAGGGCCAACGCTGGTCGGTACAAACCGCTCAGGGCTCGGTGCTCGCCGAGCAAGTGGTCATCGCCTCCAACGCTTACACCGAAGGCGACTGGACCGAGCTGCGGCGCAATTTCTTCCCCGGTTATTACTATCAGGTGGCTTCGGTCCCGCTGACCGAAGACGCCGCGCAGCAAATCCTGCCCGGCGGCCAGGGTTCCTGGGACACTCGCCAGGTACTCAGCAGTATTCGTCGCGATAAGGACGGTCGCCTGTTACTCGGCAGTCTCGGCAATGGCAATCAGAAACCGGCCTGGTTTCTCAAGGCCTGGGCGGATCGGGTTCAGCAGCACTATTTTCCCTATCTCAAACCCGTGGAATGGGAATGCACCTGGACCGGTTGCATTGCGTTTACCCCTGACCACTTGATGCGTTTGTTCGAACCGGCGCCCGGTTTAGTGGCAGTCACAGGTTATAACGGTCGGGGCGTGACGACGGGGACGGTGGTCGGTAAAGCCTTTGCCGATTATCTGTGTAACGGAAATCCTCAGGCGCTGCCGATACCCTTCGCCCCTATGCAGCCACTGGCGGGGGTGGGTTTGCGCAGTTGTCTGTACGAGGCAGGTTTCTCGCTGTATCACGCAGGCCAGTGCTTGCGGATCGTTATTTGATTGTTGAAATTTGTTGCTGGAAGCGGCGCTTTTTCGCGCAGCGACTAGCCTGTAAAAGGTGCGGGTTGTAGCAGTACCGCACCAGCAGTGTGCACTTCGGTGACGCACGTTGTTACAGGCTGGTTGCACGTCGTTTGGCGCCGCGGTTGCAATGATGGCGCGTGCGGGTTGCGCCTTTAAAAATAAATGGTTTCACCTTCCGCGGTTTAGACGGTTGCACGCCCAATGAAAATGGGATCGAAACAGTCGAAATAACAATAAAGCAGCGACTTTTTTCAGAATAAAAAACCGATGGCACGGCCCTTGCTCTGAGCATTTAGAGAAGTCGCAGTGCCAACTAAAAAAAAACCTTGGAGCACCACCTCATGTCCCAGACGTTTTACAAGAAAGGCTTTCTGGCCCTCGCAGTGGCAACTGCTTTGGGTGTTTCTGCGTTTGCACAGGCTGATGTGAAAATCGGTGTGGCGGGTCCGATGACAGGTGCCAACGCGGCATTTGGCGAGCAGTACATGAAGGGTGCACAGGCTGCAGCCGACGCGATCAACGCGGCGGGCGGCGTCAACGGGGAAAAAATCGTACTGGTGAAGGGCGATGACGCCTGCGAACCGAAACAGGCTGTGACGGTCGCCAAGGACCTGACCAACCAGAAAGTCGCCGGCGTGGTCGGTCACTTCTGCTCCTCGTCGACCATCCCGGCCTCCGAGATCTACGACGAAGCGGGCATCATTGCAATCACCCCTGGTTCCACCAACCCGGCGGTTACCGAACGCGGCCTGAGCGCCATGTTCCGTATGTGCGGGCGTGACGATCAGCAAGGCATCGTGGCCGGTGACTACATCGTCGACGTGCTCAAGGGCAAAAAAGTTGTCGTCCTGCACGACAAGGACACCTACGGTCAGGGCCTGGCGGATGCAACCAAGGCCCAGCTGGAAAAACGCGGCGTGAAGCCGGTGCTGTATGAAGGCCTGACCCGTGGCGAGAAAGACTTCAGCACCATCGTCACCAAAATCCGCGGCGCTGGCGCCGATGTCGTCTACTTCGGCGGTCTGCACCCGGAAGCCGGTCCCCTGGTTCGTCAACTGCGTGAGCAAGGTCTCAAAGACGTCAAGTTCATGTCCGATGACGGCATCGTGACCGACGAACTGGTGACCACCGCTGGCGGCCCGCAATTCGTAGACGGCGTGCTGATGACCTTCGGCGCCGACCCACGCATGCTGCCAGACAGCAAAACCGTGGTAGACGCGTTCCGCAAGGCCGGTACCGAGCCTGAAGGCTACACCCTCTACGCGTACGCTTCGGTCCAGACTCTGGCCGCAGCCTTCAACGGCGCCAAGTCCAACAGTGGCGAGAAAGCCGCCGAGTGGCTGAAGAAAAATCCGGTCAAAACCGTGATGGGCGAGAAGACTTGGGACGCCAAGGGCGACCTGAAAGTCTCCGACTACGTGGTTTACCAGTGGGACAAGGACGGCAAATACCACCAGCTGGAAAAACAGAAGTGATATGAACTGCTGATTTGCCCGGTGCCTTGTGCGCCGGGCAGATCAAAGAACATGTCCGTGCAGTACCTGTCTTTTCTCGTAGAGCTGCACACAACCGAGTTGCGCCGGCGGCTGAACCCCGGTCCGTTGCACCCGGCTTCTGTGCAGTCTCTCAAATGCGTGAGATTGCGTTATGGATGGTATTTTCCTGCAGCAACTGGTCAACGGCCTGACCCTCGGGTCTGTCTATGGCCTGATCGCCATCGGCTACACAATGGTCTATGGCATCATCGGCATGATCAACTTCGCCCACGGCGAGGTTTATATGATTTCCGCTTACCTCGCGGCAATCAGTCTGGCTCTGCTGGCATACTTCGGTATTGAATCCTTCCCGCTGCTGATGCTCGGCACCTTGATCTTCACCATCGTGGTTACGGCGGTGTATGGCTGGGTCATCGAGCGTGTCGCCTACAAACCCCTGCGCAACTCCACCCGACTGGCACCGCTGATCAGCGCCATCGGGATTTCGCTGATCTTGCAAAACTATGCCCAGATCGCCCAAGGCGCCAAGCAACAAGGTGTTCCGACCTTGCTGACGGGAGCGTGGCGCGTCGAAATCGGCACCGGCTTCGTGCAGTTGACCTACACCAAGGTGTTTATCCTGATTGCCGCATTCGCCGGTATGGCCCTGCTGACCTACATCATCAAGTACACCAAGCTCGGTCGCATGTGCCGTGCCACCCAGCAAGACCGCAAGATGGCCTCGATTCTGGGGATCAACACCGACCGCGTGATTTCCTACGTGTTCATCATCGGTGCAGCGATGGCGGCCCTGGCCGGCGTGCTGATCACCATGAACTACGGCACGTTCGACTTCTATGCCGGCTTCATCATCGGCATCAAGGCGTTCACCGCCGCAGTACTCGGCGGTATTGGCTCGCTGCCTGGCGCGATGCTTGGCGGGATCATTCTCGGGATCTCCGAGTCGCTGTTCTCAGGTTTGGTCAACTCGGACTACAAAGACGTTTTCAGCTTCTCGCTGCTCGTTATCGTTCTGGTCTTTCGGCCCCAAGGCCTGCTCGGCCGTCCTCTTGTGTCGAAGGTGTAAGCGATGTCTTCAACCACTAAAAAAACCATTGATCTCAAAAGAAGCCTGGTTGACGCGATTCTTGCCGGCCTTGTCGCCCTGATTGTGTTCGGCCCGATTGTCGGCGTGGTCCTCGACGGCTACGGCTTCAATCTGGAAACGACCCGGGTGGCATGGATTGTCGCCATCGTCATGGCTGGCCGATTTGCTCTGAGCCTGTTTCTGCAAACCCCCAAGGGCCTGAAAATTCTTGAAGGCTTTGAAAGCACCGGCTCCGGGGTTCATGTACTGCCGCCAGATTACAAATCCCGGTTACGCTGGATCATCCCGCTGGTGATCGTCGTTGCCGTGGTGTTCCCGTTTTTCTCCAACTCCTACCTGCTGGGCGTGGTTATCCTGGGGCTGATCTACGTATTGCTGGGCCTGGGCCTGAACATCGTGGTTGGCCTGGCCGGCCTGCTCGACCTGGGTTATGTAGCGTTCTACGCCATCGGTGCCTACGGACTGGCGCTGGGGTATCAATACCTCGGACTGGGTTTCTGGACGGTGCTGCCGCTGGCGGCCATTACCGCGGGCCTTGCCGGTTGCATCCTCGGGTTTCCGGTGTTGCGGCTGCACGGTGACTACCTGGCGATCGTGACTCTGGGTTTCGGCGAAATCATTCGCTTGATCCTTAACAACTGGCTGTCCCTGACCGGTGGCCCGAATGGCATGGCGGCTCCGTTGCCGACCTTCTTCGGCCTCGAATTCGGCAAGCGCGCGAAGGAGGGCGGTGTCCCGTTCCATGAGTTCTTCGGCATCGCCTATAACCCGGACGTAAAGTATTACTTCATCTACGCGGTGTTGTTTCTGGTGGTGCTGGCCGTGCTGTACATCAAGCATCGTCTGGTCAAGATGCCGGTCGGCCGCGCCTGGGAAGCCCTGCGCGAAGACGAAATCGCCTGTCGCTCCATGGGCCTGAACCACGTACTGGTCAAGCTCTCGGCGTTCACCATCGGTGCATCGACGGCCGGCCTGGCCGGGGTGTTCTTCGCCACCTATCAAGGCTTCGTCAACCCGACCTCGTTCACCTTCTTCGAGTCGGCCCTGATCCTCGCCATCGTGGTACTCGGCGGCATGGGCTCGACCATCGGCGTGGTCATCGCGGCGTTCGTGCTGACCGTGGCCCCGGAGCTGCTGCGTGGCTTCGCGGAATACCGCGTGCTGCTGTTCGGCATCCTGATGGTGTTGATGATGATCTGGCGACCGCGCGGCCTGATTCGGATCAGCCGTACCGGTGTGACCCCGCGTAAAGGAGTAGCGCCATGAGCGAAGTCGTACTCTCGGTCGAGAAGCTGATGATGCACTTCGGCGGCATCAAGGCATTGAGTGATGTCAGCCTCAAGGTGCATCGCAACTCGATCTTCGCCCTGATCGGCCCCAACGGCGCCGGCAAGACCACCGTGTTCAACTGCCTGACCGGGTTCTACAAGGCGTCCGGCGGCAAGATCGAACTCAATACACGTGGCCAGCGCACCGATGTCATCCAGCTGCTGGGTGAATCGTTCAAAGCTACCGATTTCGTTTCGCCGAAAAGCTTCATCACCCGGCTCCGCTACAAGATGTTCGGCGGCACCCACCTGGTGAACCGCGCCGGCCTGGCGCGGACATTCCAGAACATTCGCCTGTTCAAGGAAATGTCGGTGCTGGAAAACCTGCTGGTGGCCCAGCACATGTGGGTCAATCGCAACATGTTGGCCGGCATCCTAAACACCAAGGGCTACCGCAAGGCCGAAAGCGATGCGCTGGACCATGCCTTCTACTGGCTGGAAGTCGTGGACCTGGTGGACTGCGCCAACCGTCTGGCCGGTGAGTTGTCCTACGGCCAACAGCGCCGTCTGGAAATCGCCCGGGCGATGTGCACCCGGCCGCAGATCATCTGCCTCGACGAACCGGCTGCGGGCCTCAACCCTCAGGAAACCGAAGCGCTGAGCGCGATGATCCGTCTGCTGCGCGACGAGCACGATCTGACCGTGGTGCTGATCGAACACGACATGGGCATGGTAATGAGCATTTCCGACCACATCGTGGTGCTGGACCACGGCATCGTCATCGCCGAGGGTGGACCTGAAGCGATTCGTAACGACCCGAAAGTGATTGCGGCCTACCTGGGCGCTGATGAAGAGGAAGTGGTGCTATGAGCCAACCCATCCTCGAACTCAAGGATCTGGATGTGTTTTACGGGCCGATTCAGGCCCTGAAAAAAGTCTCGCTGCATATCAACGAAGGTGAAACCGTCAGCCTGATCGGCTCCAACGGCGCCGGTAAATCGACCCTGCTGATGTCGATCTTCGGCCAGCCGCGAGCGGCTGACGGGCAGATCATCTATCAGGGCGTGGACATCACCCACAAGTCGTCGCACTACATCGCGTCCAACGGCATTGCTCAGTCGCCTGAAGGCCGGCGCGTGTTCCCCGACATGACCGTCGAGGAAAACCTGCTGATGGGCACCATCCCTATTGGTGACAAGTACGCCAAGGAAGACATGCAGCGCATGTTCGAGCTGTTTCCGCGGCTCGAAGAACGGCGTACCCAGCGGGCCATGACCATGTCCGGCGGCGAGCAGCAGATGCTCGCCATCGCCCGTGCGCTGATGAGTCGGCCCAAGCTGTTGTTGCTCGATGAACCAAGCCTGGGGCTGGCGCCGATCGTGGTGAAGCAGATCTTCGCGACCCTTCGGGAACTGGCGAGTACCGGCATGACCATCTTCCTGGTCGAGCAGAACGCCAACCATGCCCTCAAATTGTCGGACCGGGCGTACGTGATGGTCAACGGTGAGATTCGCCTCACTGGCACCGGCAAGGAGCTCCTGGTCAACGAGGAAGTGCGTAACGCTTATCTCGGCGGGCACTGACACGCTGCCGAAATATCCACAGCCCCGGCGAGCAATCGCCGGGGTTTTTTTACGCCATCAATACATCCCTAACCTCCCTGTGGGAGCGAGCCTGCTCACGATAGCCGAGTGTCAGTCGACAAGCTTTTTACTGATCCACCGCTATCGCGAGCAGGCTCACCCCCACAGGGCCGCATAGGCTTTCTGGAAATTGTGGAAAACAATATTCACAAGCTCTCAAAGCGCGACATAAAGCCGCTGCAAATAGTTGTTTTGTCACGGTTTTGACTTGTCCCCGTTTGCTGTGGAACTGGCTGTGAATAACGTGGGAGTAGCTGTCTGAGAGCCTTTGATTCCGTGGCTTGCAGCGATGTGGTTGTTTTTTGACCAGGCGTTTTTGCTGGACCCTGAACAGGCTTTGTCAACCTTTTTGTTGGCGACCAAACTGACTCGAAATGAGAAGGGCAAGCCTGTGGATAAGTCTGTGGTTAAACTCTGGAAAGACTCGGTTGAGGGCCGTAGTTACTGGCTTGGCGCCATCGTCGGTTTGATCGACCTATCGTGCAAAATGCTTTGAGCTACACAGCTGGCACCCGAGGGTCAAGCGAAAAACTTTGTAATCTGCCCGCAAAGCCTTGTGGATAGCGGCTTCCAGCTTTATCACTTGCCCCCGGAAACTGTGGAGCGGTCTGTGGATAAGGTGCGTGTACATGCCTACAAGCCACGGCGGCTATGGTGTTGGTGGAGTTGATCGTTTTTCGTACAGCTTTTACGGTGGTTGCCGCTGTGGGCAAGGCCGGGCATGCTGCCTGCTGACTTTCTATTCCAATGGCTGTCGATCGGCCGAAGCAAGGAGAACACGATGTCCAACACCCTGTTTATTACCGGAGCGACCTCCGGTTTTGGTGAAGCCTGTGCCCGTCGTTTTGCCGATGCCGGCTGGAAACTGGTGCTGACTGGCCGTCGTGAAGAGCGCCTCAACGCCCTGTGCGCCGAGTTGTCGAAGCAGACCGAGGTTCATGGCCTGGTGCTCGACGTGCGTGATCGCAAGGCCATGGAGGAGGCGATCGCCAACCTGCCGCCGTCCTTTGCCAAGTTGCGCGGGCTGATCAACAACGCCGGTCTGGCGCTGGGCGTTGACCCGGCGCCGAAGTGCGACCTCGACGATTGGGACACCATGGTCGACACCAACATCAAAGGCCTGATATACAGCACTCGCCTGCTGTTGCCACGCCTGATCGCCCACGGTCGCGGTGCCGGTATCGTCAACCTCGGCTCCATCGCCGGCAACTACCCGTACCCGGGCAGCCACGTGTATGGCGCGAGCAAGGCTTTCGTTAGACAGTTCTCGCTGAACCTGCGCTGCGACCTGCAAGGCACTGGTGTGCGCGTCAGCAATATTGAGCCGGGCCTGTGCGAGAGTGAGTTCTCGCTGGTGCGTTTTGCGGGTGACCAGGAGCGTTACAACGCGACCTACGCCGGTGCCGAGCCGATCCAGCCGCAGGACATCGCCGAGACCATTTTCTGGGTGCTCAATGCGCCGGCGCACATCAACATCAACAGCCTTGAGCTGATGCCGGTGAGCCAGACGTGGGCCGGGTTTTCCATTGAGCGCAATGGTGGCAATGCTTAAGGCCGAGTAATGGCCATTCGCGGGCAAGCCTCGCTCCTACGGGTTTTGTGTCGTACGCCACTTTGCGATTCACGTTAAACCTGTAGGAGCGAGGCTTGCCCGCGAAGGCGGTCGACCAGTCATCCGAGATAATCGACCAACCCGCGATAGCAGGTCGCCAAGTGATAAGGCGTCGTCGAAGGCATGTCCTTGCGGCTGACTTCGCCCTGCTCATCGCGACATTCATACCATCCATCCACATGCAGAAAGCGTTGCTGCAGCGCCTGCAATTGGCGATGCACCGATGCTTCGCTGTCCGGACGCAAGGTCAGGGCGCGCAGGTATTCAGCCTGGGCCCAGATGCGTTGGGTGGCGTCCTTGGGGTGGCCGTCCAGATCGAGCGACGCCCGCACCGCAGCGGTTTGCGGATCGACGCCCAGTTGCTCGGTGAGCGCAAATGCACGCTCAAGCGAAGTATGCAGTTTTGAACCGCGCAGTAACGGCGAAGACTCCAGCAGGAAATACCACTCAAACTGATGCCCCGGTTCAAACCAGTTATCCACAGCCCCCAGCGGTTTCTCCATCAACACGCTGTGTTGCGGGTCGATAAAACGCTTCTGCATGGCTGTGCATAACTCGACAAGCGCGCGCTGCACGGCGATGTCTTCGCGCACTGACAGGGTCGCGAGGAAGGCTTCGGCCAGGTGCATCAGGGGATTTTGCAGCGGGCCGGAGTTGAGCGAGGACCAGTCACGGTCGAGGCTGGCTTCATACAGGCCGTCGCCCGTGGCAAAGCGCCGCGCCAGCACTTCGAGCGTGGCATTGAGGACCGATTCCACCAACGGTTCGCGAACCTTGCCCCAATAATGGGCGCACGCGAACAGGATGAAGGCATGGGTGTAGAGGTCTTTGCGCTGATCCAGTGGCGCGCCTTGCGGGTCGATGCTGTAGAACCAGCCGCCGTGTTCGGCGTCGTGGAAATGCTGTTGCAAGGAACGGAACAGCGCCGCTGCACGCTCCTCGGCGGCTGGCACCTGGCCGATCAGGCTGGAAAACAGATACAGCTGCCGCGCGCAGGCCATCGCCCGGTAGCGCTGGGGTGGCAACGACTGATGCCCGGCGTCCAGCGCTTCATAAGGCAACGCCATGTCGGCATTCCAGCCGGGACCTTGCCAGAGCGGCACGATCACGTCCTGGAAATGCTGTTGCACCGAGGCGAACAGGGCGGTCAATTCAGGCTGGGAGGCGGAGCGGGAAACAAGCGGCATTGGCTGGCGTCGTCACGGCAGGTTGATTGCGCGACATGTTAGCAGGCCTGAGAGATGCGGTGTCTGTCAGGCCGTCTTCGCGGGCAAGCCTCGCTCCTACAGAAGGACATATGACCCCTGTAGGAGCGAGCGGTTCGGCGTTCCGACTTGCCCGCGAAGAGGCCATGACAGGCGATAAAAAATCAGCCCGCCAACAACCAAACCCCGGTCGCCGCCGAAGCCGCCCCAGCCAATCGAACCAACGGCGCCGCCGCTTGCGGCAATACGCGCACCACACCATAACCCGCGGCATGTAACGCCGCCGTCGCCGCCACAAACCCTGCCGCATAAGCCCAAGGGCTCGACATGTCCGGCAACTCCAGCCCATGCGCCACACCATGGAACAGCGCGAACAAAGCAGTCGCGCCCACCGCCACGCTCAACGGCGGACGCACCGCCAAGGCGACCGCCAAGCCCAACGCCAGCACCGATGCCGCAATTCCGCTTTCCAGTGCCGGCAGGTTCAGACCTTCAAAACCCAACAGCCCGCCGATCAGCATGGTGCCAACGAACGTGCACGGCAGCGCCCAGCGCGCGGCGCCTTTCTGTTGCGCTGCCCACAGACCGACTGCAATCATCGCCAGCAAGTGATCGAGGCCGCCAATCGGGTGGCTGATGCCGGCGAGCAAACCGTTGTCGCCATGGCCCGGGTGGGCGAAGGCGATGGCCGGGGTCAGCAGCAGGGCCATGGCGCCCAGAATGCGTTTAAGTGTCATGGATAAGCTTCCTTGTTGATAAGTCGTGATCAGGCTGCGGTCAGCAAGCCCTGGCGTTCGATGAAGGCGATGATTTCTTCCAGGCCCAAACCGGTTTTCTGGTTGCTGAAGACAAACGGCTTGCCGTTGCGCATGCGTTGGGTGTCGCTGTCCATCATCTCCAGCGACGCGCCCACCAGTGGCGCGAGGTCGACCTTGTTGATCACCAGCAGGTCGGATTTGCAGATTCCCGGCCCGCCCTTGCGCGGTAGCTTGTCGCCGGCCGAGACGTCGATCACATAGATGGTCAGGTCGGACAGTTCCGGGCTGAAGGTCGCCGAGAGGTTATCGCCGCCGGACTCCACCAGAATCAGATCCAACCCCGGAAAGCGGCGGTTCAGTTGATCCACCGCTTCGAGGTTGATCGAGGCGTCTTCGCGGATCGCCGTGTGTGGGCAGCCGCCGGTTTCCACACCGATGATGCGCTCGGGCGCCAGGGCTTCGTTGCGCACCAGGAAATCGGCGTCTTCGCGGGTGTAGATGTCGTTGGTAACGACGGCCAGGTTGTAGCGGTCGCGCAGGGCCAGGCAAAGCGCCAATGTCAGAGCGGTTTTGCCGGAACCGACCGGGCCACCAATACCGACACGCAGGGGTTGTGTGTTCATGTGATTCTCCAAATTTAAAGGCCCTAGGAACGGAACAGACGGCTGTACTGGCGCTCATGGGCCATGCATGCCAGGGACAGGCCGAACGCGGCGCTGCCATAGTGTTCGGGGTTGATTCGGGTGGCGTCCTGCTGGGCTTGTTGCAGTAACGGCAGCAGTTCGCTGGTCAGGCGTTGAGCCGCTTGCTGGCCGAGCGGCAAGGTTTTCATCAGCACCGCCAATTGATTTTCCAGCCAGCTCCAGAGCCACGCCGCCAGCGCATCTTGCGGGCTGATTTTCCAGGCGCGAGCGGCCAGCGCCCAGCCGAGGGCCAGGTGCGGTTCCGGGCGCTGTTCTAGAAAGGCGCGGGCCGGCGCATCGAATTCCGGCAAGCCATTGAGCAGTTGCTGCAACGAATAGCCCATCTGCCGGCTTTCCTGATGCAGCTCGCGGGTTTCCCGACTGGCGCGGTGTTCTTCGCAGCGTTGCAGCAACTCAGCCCAGTTTTCTTCGGCGGCTGCGATGCAATGGGCGAGCAGCAGCGGCGCTTCGAAACGTGCCAGATTGAGCAGTAACTGATCACTGATCCAGCGTCGCGCGCTGTCTGCATCCTTCACCCGGTCGTTATCCACTGCCATTTCCAGGCCTTGCGAATAGCTGTAGCCGCCAATTGGCAGTTGTGGGCTGGCCAGGCGCAGCAGCGCCCAGGCCGGGTTCATAAACGGACGCCGAACTGGTGCAGTTTCGGCGGGTAGTTGAAGTCTTCATCACCGTGGCGCGAATGGTGGTGGCCGCCGCCATAGGCGCCGTGTTCCGGCTGGAACGGGGCTTCGATGTTTTCGACACGGGCATCCAACTGTTCGAGCATGGCCTTGAGCACGTAATCGTCGAGCAGGCGCAACCAGCCATCGCCGACTTGCAGGGCGACGTGGCGGTTGCCAAGGTGATACGCCGCGCGAGTCAGTTCGAAAGCATTGGCGCACGTGACGTGCAGCAGTTGCTCTGGTCGGGCGTAGACACGGACGATGCGTCCGTCCTCGGCTTGCAGGCATTCGCCGTCATGCAGCGGCGGCTGACCGCGCTCCAAAAACAACCCGACGTCCTCGCCTTCGGCACTGAAACAGCGCAAACGGCTTTTGCTCCGGGCTTCGAAAGTCAGGTGCAACTCGGCGGCCCAGACGGGTTGAGGGTCGATTCTGCGATGAATCACCAGCATCGGGAGGCTTCCAGCAATGGACAATGCTCAGGCTAGAGCAAGGGGCTTGCCAATCGGGCGATACGTAGGAAATACCTGTCGGAGCGTAGCGGGTGTTTCAGGATGTTGCAGAATTTTGAGCTGGAATGGTGCGAGGATATTTCAGTGGCACCAAATTGATGCCTTGAGTGGTTTTTGTGGGAGTGAGCCTGCTCGCGATGAAGGAGTGTCAGCCAACACATAGTTCTCTGACACGCCGCATCGCGAGCAGGCTCTCTCCTACAGGGGTTATTCGGTGCTGCCCAGACCTTGCCAATGCTTGAGCCCGATGAAGATGAAGCGCAGCTGCTGAGTGATTTTTGCCTGGGGCGTCAGGTGCTCGGGTAGAGCCTCGGCCGGCGGGTCGATGATGTCCGGCAAGGTCGCGAACACGCTTTTGACGATCAGATCAGCCATCACGCTCAAACCGGCGATATCCAGGTGCTGCAGTTTCGGCATTAAGGATAAGTCAGCTGCCAGGTCCGAGCTGATGTCTTCACGCAAACGTCCGATAGCCTGACGCACCGGTAGCGATCCGCCGTACTGCTCGCGGGCCAGGAACAGGAACTGCGAACGATTGGCCGAGACCACGTCGAGAAAGATCCGTACCGAAGCGTCGATGATGCCGCCCATGACGAACTCGTTATGGCGCACCAGGCGAATGGTTTCGCGAAAGGTCTGGCCGACCTCGCTTACCAGCACCAGGCCCAGTTCATCCATGTCGGCGAAATGCCGGTAGAAACCGGTGGGCACGATCCCGGCGGTTTTTGCGACTTCGCGCAGGCTCAGGCTGCCGAATCCTCGGCCACATTCCATCAGGTGACGGGCAGCGTCCATCAGGGCGTTGCGGGTTTGTTGTTTCTGTTCGGCGCGGGGCAGCATCGCAAGGGTGTTTTCTGGACAGGGACAGCGGCGCACTCTATCAAATCGGCTTCGCTGGCGTCGAACGACTATCGGGAGATCAAGCGGGGATGTGCAGCTTCAAAACGGTCAAACCCTATAAAGTCAAAAGCCCAATCCGGGGATTGGGCTTTTTTTCAGGGCCACCATGGGCTCAGCTCACAGAGCTGTTGCGTTCGATTACACGGTCACCACCACCTTCGGCAAGGGTTTGGCCTTGTGGAGTGCGATCGGAACCGTCGGCAGCCAGGGTTTGACCTTGTGGGGTGCGATCGGAGCCATCAGCGGCAAGGGTTTGGCCTTGTGGGGTACGATCTGAGCCATCCTGGGTGATCAAGCCTTTTTCTTTCAGGCGATCATTACCACCTTCGGCAAGGGTCTGGCCTTGTGGAGTGCGGTCGGAACCATCGGCAGCGACGGTTTGGCTAAACACCGAGTAGTTGGTTTTGACTTGCGGAGTGGCTTGGTCAGCAGCGGGCAGAGCAAAAGCGGTGCTGGCCAGCATTGAGAGGGTAAGGCTAAGCAGTAATTGGCGTTTCATGATGGTTTGCTCCTTGGGGGGCGATAATGTGGGTACGAGGGCAATGCTACTCTCGATAAGTCGATATAAAAGTTCATAAACGCAATGGTAATAATCAACGGAATTGATTGTTCTGCCGCGGCGCTCTAGAACGGGCGTTTCCGGCGAACGTTTTTGCCCTGCGGTGGGTATTTTCAACCCACTCGTGCCGCACAAAAGTGCGGGGCCGGTAACGCCGGATTCGGGGGCAATGTGCCCCCGACCGATTATTTGAGCGTTAAAAGGCTATTCGGTTAAACCTGAGCGCCATTTCCAAGTCCTAAATTCCATGGCCGGCCGGTTCTGGCCTAACGTTTCACACGTGCGTCGCAGTCAGGGCGCTCAGTCGTATCAGGAGCCCTGTGCAATGACGCGCACTCGTAAAATTGTTACCTGGACCTTCGCCAGCCTGATTGTCTTGCTGGCGGTATTGGTTCTGATCATCGTGTTCTTCGATTGGAACCGGATCAAACCGCCCCTTAATGCCAAGGTCTCTGAAGAGCTGCATCGTCCGTTCGCCATCAATGGCAACCTGGCGGTGGTCTGGCAGCGCGAGCCCGACGAAGGCGGTTGGCGGGCGTGGGTGCCGTGGCCGCACGTAGTGGCCGAAGACCTGAGCCTGGGTAACCCGGACTGGTCGAAGAAACCGCAGATGGTCACCCTCAAGCGGGTCGAGCTGCGCATTTCACCCTTGGCTTTGCTGGCGCAGCGGGTGGTTATCCCGCGCATTGACCTGTCTGAGCCGAATGCAGATTTGCAGCGCTTGGCCGACGGCCGCGCCAACTGGACGTTCAAATTCGACCCCAAAGATCCGAATGCCGAGCCTTCAAGCTGGGTGGTGGACATCGGTGCCATCGGCTTCGACAGGGGCCACGTCACTCTCGACGACCAGAACCTCAAGACTCAGCTCGATGTACTGATTGATCCGCTGGGCAAACCGATTCCGTTCAGTGATATCGTCGGCGACAAAGCAGCGAAAACCGCGCAGGAGAAAGGCGCAGCCCCGCAGGATTACGCGTTCGCGCTGAAGTTCAAAGGCCAATACCACAATCAGAAACTCGCGGGCGAAGGCAAGATCGGCGGGTTGTTGGCGTTCCAGGATGCGACCAGGCCGTTCCCGCTTCAGGCGCAAGTGAAAATCGCCGACACCAGTGTCGAGCTGGCCGGCACGCTGACCGATCCGCTGAACCTCGGCGCTCTGGACTTGCGCCTGAAACTGGCCGGCACCAGCCTGGGCAATCTCTATCCGCTGACCGGTGTGACGCTGCCGGATACACCGCCGTACGCGACCGACGGGCATTTGATCGCCAAACTGCATGAGTCTGGCGGCGCGGTGTTCCGCTATGAAGCGTTCAACGGCAAGATCGGCGAGAGCGACATCCACGGCAGCCTGGCCTATGTCGCCAGCCAGCCTCGGCCGAAACTCACTGGGTCGCTGGTTTCCAATCAACTGCTGTTCGCCGACCTCGCCCCGCTGATCGGCGCCGATTCCAACGCCAAGCAAAAGGCCCGGGGTGGTGAAAGCAAGCAGCCGACGGACAAGGTGTTGCCAGTCGAGGAGTTCAAGACCGAACGCTGGCGCGACATGGACGCCGATGTCGAATTCACCGGCAAGCGCATCGTCCACAGCGAAAAACTGCCGTTCAAGGATCTTTACACGCACCTGGTGCTGACCGACGGTGTCCTCAGCCTCGAGCCCCTGCGTTTCGGCGTGGCGGGCGGCACCCTGGATGCGCAGATACGCCTTAATGGCCGTACCGAACCCTTGGAAGGCCGGGCCAAACTTACCGCGCGCAAGTTCAAGCTCAAGCAGCTGTTCCCGACCTTTGAGCCGATGAAAACCAGTTTCGGCGAGCTCAATGGCGACGCCGACATCACCGGCCGTGGCAACTCGGTCGCCAAGCTGTTGGGCAGCGCCAATGGCAATCTGAAAATGCTGATCAACGACGGTGCCATCAGCCGCGAGTTGATGGAACTGGCCGGGCTCAACGTCGGCAACTACGTGGTGGGCAAGATCTTTGGCGACAAGGAAGTGAAGATCAATTGCGCGGCGGCGGACTTCGACATCAAGACCGGTTTGGCCACCACGCGATTGTTTGTCTTCGATACCGAGAACGCGATCATCTATGTCGATGGCACGGCGAACATGGCGACGGAGCAGCTGGACCTGACGATTACTCCGGAATCCAAGGGCTGGCGGTTGATTTCGCTACGGTCGCCGCTGTATGTGCGGGGCAAGTTCATCAAGCCTGATGCGGGCGTGAAGGCTGTGCCGCTGATTTTGCGTGGAGCGGGGATGGTTGCGTTGGGTCTGATTGCGGCGCCTGCGGCGGGGTTGCTGGCGTTGGTGGCACCGAGCGGGGGCGAGCCGAATCAGTGTGCGCCGTTGCTGGAGCAGATGAAGGCGGGCAAGGCGCCAGTGACCGTCAAACCCACGAAGTGATTTGCAGCGTCTGTGAAGACGCCTTCGCGGGCAAGCCTCGCCTCCTACAGGGACGATGTAGCCCGTAGGAGCGAGGCTTGCCCGCGAAGGCTGATTAATAGGCGCTACAGGTCTTTCAGAATGTCAGCCATGTCATCCGCATGCTCTTCTTCCTGAGCCAGGATGTCTTCAAAGATGCGCCGCGTCGTCGGGTCGTTCTCGCCAATGTACTGAATGATCTCGCGGTAGCTGTCGATGGCGATTCGTTCGGCAACCAGGTCTTCGTAGACCATTTCCTTGAGTGAATTGCCCGCCACATATTGCGCGTGGGAGTTTTTCGACAGCAGGTCAGGGTTGAACTCCGGTTCGCCGCTCAACTGCACGATACGCTCGGCCAGTCGGTCGGCGTGCTCCGCCTCTTGAGTCGCGTGTTCGAGGAATTCATCGGCCGCGACGTTGGCTTTCAAGCCGCTGCCCATAAAGTAGTGACGCTTGTAGCGCAACACGCAGACCACAGTGGCCGAGCCGATCACGCCAGCGCATGCCCGGACAGCAACGCCTCCTCGCGTAACCACGCAAAGAACGCCCGCACCGGCGGATGTCGCTCGCGTCCAGGCACGCAAAGCGCGCTGTAGCCGGCGCCATCCACCTGAATCTCGCCCCGATAAGCCACCAGCAAACCGCTGGCCACGCTTTCCGACACCAGAATGTTGCTCGCCAGCACCAGGCCTTGCCCGGCGATCGCCGCTTGCAGGGCGTAATGCTCTTCATCGTACTCACGGACCGCCGGTTGTCCCGTCAGCCAGGCCTCGCCGGACTGCGCGCACCAGGCCGCCCAGCCGTGGGCGTACAGTTTGGAGTTGTGCCAGCGCACGCTGATCAGCGTGGGCACCCGATCAACTGCCAGAGCCACTTGCCCGGGCGAGCCATAGACGCCGAACGATTCGTCGAACAGGCACAGCCCATAAAGATTCGGGTAGTCACCCAGGCTGTAGCGCACCACCAGATCGACGCTGGCGTCCTGATGCAGATCGATGACCTCGCAATGAGTATCCAGGCGCAGGCTGATGTTCGGATGACGGGCGTAGAACCGGCCCAGCCGCGGCACCAGCCACAGCGCCGCGAAGGCTGCCGTGGTGGAAATCGTCAGGCTTGCGCCGCTGCGTTGCGGGCGCAGGGTGTCGACACTCTGTGCCACCTCCAGCAACGCGCCGTGCAGGCTGCGGAACAGCCGTTCGCCGCAGTCAGTCAGGCGAACTTGCCGTGGTAGCCGCTCGAACAACGGCACGCCGAGCCAATTCTCCAGGGAGCGAATCTGATGGGACACCGCCGTCGGCGTCACTGAGAGTTCTTCGGCGGCAGCCTTGAAACTCAGCAGGCGCGAGGCGGATTCGAAAGCGCGCAGGGCGGTCAGCGGCAACGAGGCAAACATTCAAACACTCCATGGATGAAATGGATTCATCCAGACTGATTTCTACTCAGTTGAAGATGGGCGGCTACGCGCTTCAAGCTGCAAGCCACAAGCAGTTTGAGTTTAGCCCTGAAGGAGATTCAGATGAGTAAGATTCTTGCAGTTCACGCCAGCCCGCGCGGCGAGCGTTCGCACTCCCGGCGTTTGGCCGAAGTGTTTCTGTCTGCCTGGCAGGCGCGGCATCCGCAGTCGCAGCTGACTCGCCGGGAAGTCGGTCGGGCTTTGATACCGCCGGTCAACGAAGCCTTTGTGGTCGCGGCGTTTTACCCCGAGCCTAACGCGCGACCCTTGTCGATGCAGGCCGACCTGGCGTTCAGCGATGAACTGGTCGGCGAGTTGCTCGGCCACGATCTGCTGGTGATTTCCACGCCGATGCACAACTTCAGCGTGCCCAGCGGCCTCAAGGCCTGGATCGATCAGATTGTGCGGCTCGGGCTGACGTTCAATCACACGCTGGACAATGGCGTGGCCCAGTACGAGCCGCTGGTGCGAGGCAAAAAAGCCCTGATCGTCACCAGTCGCGGCGGCTTCGGTTTCGGGCCGGGCGGTGAGCTGGAGGCGATGAACCATGCCGATCCGTTGCTGCGCACCGCGCTGGGATTCATCGGTATCACCGACATCACCGTGGTTGCCGCCGAAGGCGAAGAGTCCGCCGCGCGTACTTTCGAGATTTCGGCGGCCGAGGCCGAGCAGCGTTTGCTGACGCTTGCCCGGGAGTTCTAGATGGCCTGGTTGTTTCTGCTGATCGCCGCCGGGTTCGAAGTCACCTTCGCCATGGGCATGAAGTACGCCGAAGGCTTCACCCGGCTTTGGCCATCGCTGATCACGGTGGTGGCCGCTGTCGGCGGGATTTACTTCCTGACCCTGGCCATGCGCGAGTTGCCGGTGAGCATCGCCTACCCGATCTGGACTGCCATCGGTTCATTGGGCACGGTGTTTCTCGGCTTTGCGCTGCTGGGTGAAAGCCTGACGGCGATCAAACTGGTGTCAGTGGGGCTGATCGTGGCGGGCGTGGTGGGGCTGAAGTAGGGTGGATGTCATAGACTGGTCGTCGAGTTGTCATCTTGGGTGACGATGCTTGGCTGATGTCTTGCATCGCGCCTTGCTTCATCTCACCGATCACAAGGATGTTCGCCCATGTCGCAAGGTTCCGCTACGCGCTACCCGTTGGTGCTTGTCCCGGGAATGCTCGGGTTTATCCGTCTGGTGTTGTATCCGTACTGGTACGGGATCATTTCAGCGTTGCGCCGGGGTGGGGCGACAGTGATTGCGGTGCAGGTCTCGCCGCTCAATTCCAGCGAAGTGCGCGGCGAGCAGTTGCTGGCGCGGATCGAAGAAATCCTGCGGGAAACCGGGGCCGAGAAGGTCAACCTGATCGGCCACAGTCAGGGTTCGCTCACGGCCCGATACGCGGCGGCCAAACGCCCGGATCGCGTGGCGTCCGTGACTTCAGTCGCAGGGCCGAATCATGGCTCTGAGCTGGCGGATTATCTGGAAAAACACTACCCGGCCGACACGTTTAAAGGGCGGGTTCTCAGCGTGTTGCTGCGCTGGATCGGCGCATTGATGAGCCTGCTCGAAACCGGCTATCGCGGGCCGAAATTGCCTGTGGATATCCCGGCTTCGCACCATTCGCTGACGACTCAAGGCGTGGCGCTGTTCAATCAGCGTTATCCACAGGGCCTGCCTGAAACCTGGGGCGGTCACGGGCCTGAAGAGGTCAACGGCGTGCGCTATTACTCCTGGTCCGGGACGTTGCAGCCGGGCAAGACGGATCGCGGGGGCAACCTGTTCGACGGGACGAATCGCAGTTGCCGGCTGTTTGCCAGAACCTTTGTGCGCGAAACCGGGCATTGCGACGGGATGGTCGGGCGTTACAGCTCGCACCTTGGGACGGTGATTGGCGATGAGTATCCGATGGATCACTTCGACATCGTCAATCAGTCGCTGGGGCTGGTGGGGAAGGGGGCTGATCCGGTGCGCTTGTTTGTCGAGCATGCGGCGCGGTTGAAAGCGGCAGGCGTGTAAACGTCAGTCAGACCGAGTCATCGTTCTTCGCGGGCAAGCCTCGCTCCTACAGGTTTTGTGTCGGTCGCCGGTAATCGGCACGACGCCAACCCTGTAGGAGCGAGGCTTGCCCGCGAAGACGTCGGGTCAGGCAACACTGACCTTACGGCCAAGCACCGTGGTCCACCGCTCCGAAAGCACCACCCCACCCAACGTCAATACCCCGCCCACCAAGTGGTACATCGCCAGTTGTTCATGCAGCACCACCGCCGCAATCAGCGCAGTAATCAACGGCAGCAAATTGAAAAACAGCGTGGTCCGGCTCGGCCCCAGACGCACCACGGCCTGCATCCACGCCAACGGCGCCAGCATCGAAGCCAGCAAGCAGGCATAAAGCACCAGCGGAATATTCTGCAAGGTCGGGCCAACCTTCGGTGAAGCGACAAACAGCGCAAACAGCACCACCACCGCCACCAGCACCTGCAAATACAACAACACCAGCGGCGGCAAGCGCAGCTGCCATTTCTTCAGCAGAGTGCTGTAAATCGCATAGGCCAGCGTGGCGATCAGCATCATCGCATCACCCAGGTTCACGCCATGCTCCAACAGCGCGCCTAGGCTGCCGGACGACACCACCACCAACACCCCGGCAAACGACAGCACCGCGCCGGCCAGTGCGCCTGCCGTCAAACGCTGGCCGAGGCTGACAATCGCCATGGCCAGCGACATCAATGGCATCAGCGACAAAATGATCCCCATGTTGGTGGCCGACGTCAGCGTCGCGGCGAAGTACGCCAGGCTCTGATAAACCGCCATGCCGAGCACGCCAAGGATGAAAATCTTGCCCAGGTTCGGGCGAATCAGCGGCCAATGAGCGATTACCGGTTTGAGCATGAACGGCGTGAACAGAATCCCGGCCAGCAGCCAGCGGTAGAAGCCGATTTCCGCAGGGAAGATCGCGCCGACCGCCAGTTTGTTAATCACGGTGTTGCCAGCCCAAATGAAAATGGCCAGCAGGGGATAAGCGTATTGCATCAGAAAAAACCAGAAACGTAAGTGAGGGGGCAATTATCCGCGTGTCTGGATACAAGCCTATACTTCGATCCAGACAACTTGCCCTTGATGACGGACAGCATGAACAGTAAACACATCGACCTGCTCGACTTCGCGGAACTGCCGTCCCCGGTGTACTTCCGTTATGCCGACTTCGATACCCACGAATATGCTTCGACCCATCGTCACCCGTGGGGCACCCTCGAGTATTCGGCCAATGGTGTGCTGCACATGGAAATCGGCAGCCGCCGCTTTATGTCGCCGCCGCAATACGCCGTGTGGGTGCCGCCCGAGACCGAGCACAGTTTCTACAGCAATCAACCGATCAACTATCGCGCGGTCTGCCTGGTGCCGAGGTTGTGCCGCACGTTGCCCCAGGAAGCCTGCACGCTGGCAATCAGCGACATTCTCAAGGCGATCCTCAAGGACTTCGCCGCCCGCGACGTGAAAATTCCCGAGCAGGAAGCGGACACACGTCTGGCGCAAGTGCTGGTGGACCAACTGCAACAGGCGCCCGTCCACGAGTGTTATTTGCCATACGCCAGCAGTTCGGGATTGCTTGGGATACTTGAGGCCCTGCAAGCCGAGCCTGGGGACAATCGGCCATTGGCGCATTGGGCCGCGCAGATCCATGTCAGCGAACGCACATTGGCCCGGCAGTTTGTCCGCGAGTTGGGCATGAGTTTCGGCGAATGGCGGCAACGATTGCGATTTCTCGCGGCGATCGAAGCGCTGGACAGTCAGCGCAGCATTCAGAACATTGCCTTCGACATGGGTTACAGCACGGGCTCGGCATTTATCGCGATGTTTCAACGTCAGGCCGGGTGTACGCCGGAGCAGTATCGGCGACAACGAGTTATCTGAGTTAGTTCGTAAAACCAGTTTTAAAAGTTGTGGCGGAGACGTTTCTTACAGATTAATCAGAAAAGCACTTCATTGGGTCGCAGGATTAACGTTGTACGCTGTTTGCATAAGCTGTTCCTGTTTAACTTACTTGTGCAGAGTGTGAATGTGACCACTGTTATTCCGATCCGTGAAGTGCTGATGTCCGCGCCGCAAGAAAAAAGCGTTCATCACGAGTTTATGAAAAATGCTATTCCAGAGTGGATCAACCAGGCTTCGCCACACAGAATAAGCGCATTAAAAGGCGCCATTGCCCCACTTCCGGAATGGACTAAAACGGCCTCATCGATCGAGCATGGACTTCTCAAAAGTGCCATCGAGGAAAGTTGGCGTGCGCAAAATGATGTCGACCACATACTGCGCGAAGCGCAAGATGTGCACGCCTTTGCCGAACCTCTGCTCCGTCAGGCACTGAAAAATCAATATGGCGTTGACGTCAATGTCAAAGAAACTTTTTTACAGGTGTTTTCGCCAGTCCATTTATCTCCTTGGGCCAACAACTTCAATAACGGGGTAGCGTCCCGTGTTGTGTCGCTGCTTGATGCGGCATTGCATAATTTTTCCGATAAGGAAGTATTAACTTCCGACTCGCAATTCATTACTCGGCCCGACAAAGCGAATCGATTCGACATAACCGATGTCCGCAACAAAATGAGTATTGAACAGTACAAGGCGCTTTGTCGCAGCCTGGACATCGGTGCCCAATATAAGGCTTTTCTTGAAAGCTATGTGCGTCCCGCCGATGGGGTGGCGCGTGGCATGTTGCAACGCAAAGTTATCAGAAGCCAAAAAGCTGCCCTGAACGCAGCCTTGTCTCTGGCTATGCTGAAAAAAGATATCTCGTTTGAGGGCTATCTGGCTATAAAAAGCCTGCTCAAGGATATTAAAGAGTCGAAGTTGGGGGGGCTTCCCGTTCGTTACTATCAGCTGAAAATGCTCGATGTTCAGTTAAGAGGGATCGTGCTGATCGCGCCCGATCTTTATATTAACGACGACGCTGCCCGGCGAGTCATTGCCTATGTGCCGCACGATCCGGAACATCCACTGAAAGAGTACGCTTCAAAAGCCGAATTCGCCCGCGAGCTCACTCGCCAGTTACGTGACACTGCAAAGGACCCAGCGGATTCCACTACCAGCTATCAGCAGTTCTTCAGCCGTTTTGTCGACCATCAGCAACGGGGCCACTTTTTTGCAGCACTCAACGCCGCGCTGGTAGAAATAACCCAGCACGACAAAGTCCCGGGCGTCGATCAGCCAGTATGGCGCGAAACGCCCGTGGAGAATCCGCGCCTGTACTTCGACCACGTTCGGTTCGAGTACGACATCGATACAATATTTACTGGCGACCCTTGGCTATATCTCTATCAGCAACAGCAAAACAAAATCCTCAACGATGCCCGGGAGATGGTCATCTCGACGCAAGATGCAGACCGCATGGAGCGCTGGGCGTGGTTCGACAATCTGGAAAAAATGCTCTCCGATATCTTCAATGTTGCGTTGATGGTTGTGGGTCCGTTCATACCCGGTGTGGGCGAGATAATGATGGGTTACATGGTTTATCAGTTGGTCAATGAGGTCGTCGAAGGCATCGTGGATCTGGCTGAAGGTCTGTACCTGGAAGGGGCCGAGCACATCATTGGTTTTGTCGAAAGCGTCATCCAGTTAGTGGCATTCGCCGCCGGCATGAAAATCGGAGGGGAGGTGGTATTGCCCAAACTGTCATCGTTCATCGAGTCGACAAAACCGGTCACGCTTCCCAGCGGTGCAAAACGCCTGTGGAGCCAGGACCTCGAACCCTATCAGAAACATAACCTGACCCTCGCTGCGGATTCGAAGCCTGATGAAACCTGGCTGCACCAGCATGAAGGCAAGCCGATTCTCAAACTGGACAGCAAGCACTTCGAGCTCACGAAAGATCGGCAGACCGGCAAACACAGGGTTAAACATCCGAACCGTCCAGACGCCTATCAGCCCGAGTTGAACAGCAACGGCGAAGGTGCATTCGTGATTGAAGGCGAGCAGCCTCACACCTGGGATGACACGACCTTGATGGCGCGACTCTCTCCGGACATGGGTGAACTAGCCCAATCCTACGGGGACATCCGCGTGGTCAGTCAGACCGATGCCAATGCGATCCGCCGAATGTATGCCGACAATGAACGGCCCCTGCCTCTACTCAGCGATACCGTGACCCGGTTCCGTATCGACCGCGACATTCAAACCTTCATCGAGCAGTTGGGCAGCGAACAGGCGCAAGACTATTCAAGCGCCGATCCCGACATGCAATTTCAGCTGCTCGACGGCGTGTGGCCCGGCAAGGCGATTGAACTGGTAGACGCCAGTGGTGAAGTACTTCGAGTCATTGGTCGCGCGAGCGGGTCACGTATCCGGATAAACAGCAATCGTCTGTCCGGCGTCGATCTGGTCAAGACGCTGTTATCGCACCTTGATGATGCGCAACTGAACACCTTGTTGAACGTCGAATTTCGCATTGAAGTCAGCACACCCGAAATGAACGCCAAAAATCTGCGAGCAGAATTGGTAAAGCTGGCCAAGAGCAAGCGCACATCCCTGTTCGACGCGCGTTATCGTCGTATCGAGGTCGCCACGAGTGGCAACGCAAAAACGATCCAGACCAAAGTGCCGGGCCTGCCTGGCACTGTCGCCCGCGAGTTGCTGTCAATCGCCACACGTTCAGAAGTTAAGGCGATTGAGCGCGGGCAGTTGCCCGCGAGACTCGAAAACCTCGCACGTTGGGGCCTTCGAGATGTGCGGATCAGTCGCGCTTATGAGGGTTTTTACCTGGACTCGGTCGACAGTTCCGACATGGACAGACTGGCGCTGCACTCGCTTGAGAATCTTCGCGGATGGAATCCCGATGTCCGCATTGAAGTCCGGCGGTTCGAGTACGGTGGTAGCCTGCTCGACAGTATCGGCAAGAGCGACGCGGGGATTCAGCGCACGCTCGTCGAGCTTCAGGATTCGACGTTCGTTGCGTATGACGAAGACGGCAACGCTCTGCATTCAGGCATGGATTTGTTTTCCTCCATTTTGCAGGCGTTGCCGGATGCCGAGCGTAATGCGCTAAAGATCCATATCGGCCAAGGGCCAAAATTGAAGCTGGCCTTGCGGGACAATGCGTTGAGGCCCTATCAGTTGCTGAAGGTGCTGGACGATCTCCCGGTTCTTGACCGCATCACTTACGATCCTCGATTCATGCGCCTGCGCGGTGGTGTGCCGAACGCTGGCGGCGAGCGTGTTGCCTTGGAAGAGATTGGCAATCTATACGGGGAGCTGATTGACCTTGCGTTTCACCCTTCCATTTCAACGTTCAAACGGTTCGATTACCTGCGTGGCCTGAAACTGATGCACGAGCGCTTTGCGCAGGATTACTTCTACGATCTGGGGGATGCACTGAACGCAGCCAATGCTACCGGCGAGGCCGGGCCGGGCCTGGAAATCGTTCAAAGTATTGAGGCGTTGCCTGATTTGCAGAAGCTGATGCTGCCTGAACAGTTCAACTCTTTAACCGGGCGTCTATTTACCGAAGAAGGCCTGGTGCCGCTCACGGAGTCGGAACGAAACCTGGGCATGAATGCGCGGAATCTGGAACAGACCGGGCGCGCAAATGAATACCAGGCGCTGTTTCGCTCAGTCCGGGAGAACGCTGTAACGCCAAGTCCGGAGCTAGCCGATTTCAGTAGCTATGGAGAGTGGTTGTCCCAAGCCGTAGCCACGAACGAACAGCCGATTCAGGTTTCGGCTCAAACCATGGCCAACTTGAAAATGGCACAGGAAGCGATCTATCGAGCCAAGGAACTCTTGCCCTTGTCGGGCAATCAGTTGCCGAGCATCTGGGAAAACGGCGGTTCGGCAATCGCGAAAATAAAAGGTCTCAGAGGGCTGGACCTGGAGGACGGCGGGTTCACCGCAAAACTGACCACTGCCGAAGCCGCTCGCAAAGCCATCGAAATCAAGGGCGGCAACTGCTCGGAGAACTCGAAGGTAACGTTTTCGATCCTCGCCAGCCAACCCCGGACGTCCAGCATTCATATCGTCAAAGTCTCCGATTTTGATCATCAATATGTGGTGATTGGTGATGACTTGAACAATCTCAATGGACTGGTCGTTGCTGACTCCTGGCCGGAATTCCCCGCTGCGCACCTGGCCAGCAATGGCTACTTCCAGTTTGACAGAACGCCATTGATGACACTGCCACCCGGCCCCGCCGTGGCCGATTACAACTTTATCAATGAAGTACCGCCAGGCCCGGCGACATTGCCTGCGGTTTCCGAGGCGAACACGTACCGGCAGATAAAAATCGACAAGCTGTATAAGAAGGGAGCGGCGGCATACGCCCAATGGACGTCATTGGGTGAGCTTGGGCAAACCTATGCTGTCGAGGGTGGCACACCGGTTTCGTTCGAACGGATGCCCGCGTCGGTCATTGAAAACCGGGTTGATGCTTACAATCGATACCTGGACGCTTTCAAGGACATCCTGGACGCGCAAGCGGATGCCGATTGAGGGTCATATGAGGCTTCGATTGATGAAGGTGTAACAGGGGTTGTCTACACTCCAGAATGAGGCCGCACCCCTCGGTGCGGCAACAAGGAGAAAACTCCATGAAGATGTTGCGTGTCCCTTTGTTGATGATCGGTTTGCTGCTTTGTGCCCAGGGCTTCGCCGCCACTGAGCAACAGAACAAGATGACCACTTGCAACGCTGACGCTACCGCAAAAAGCCTCAAGGGCGATGAGCGCAAAACTTTCATGAGCACCTGCCTCAAAGCGGCGCCGGCCGCCAATGACGCCAAAGCCCTAACCCCGCAGCAAGAGAAGATGAAAACCTGCAACGCCACCGCGGCTACCCAGGCTTTGAAAGGCGATGCGCGTAAAGCCTTCATGAGTGATTGCCTGAAGAAAAAGTAAACCGAGCGGTCTTTGTTGGGGCCGGGAAGTTTGTGGCGATTGTGAAGGCCTCTTCGCGAGCAAGCCCGCTTGTGTCTTGCGCAGGATTTAGACTGAGGATGAGAGCGGGCTTGCTCGCGAAGGGGGCGGCATGGACGCTGCAAGAAGTCGCCAATGCCCACTAAGGTCGACCTACACAATCCCTAGTGCTGGCCTCCGAACGCTGGCAGACTGCCAATCCTTTTACGTCGTTCGTTTTGAGGCTGTATGCCAACGTTTTCTCAACGCCACGTTTTGCTGCTGATCAGTTGGGTCATCATTTTTGGTGGTTTGCTGCTGGTGATCCCGCTGCGGCTGCTGCCCAGCCTGCTGGCCGGGTTGCTGGTGTTCGAATTGGTCAACATGCTCACCCCGCAATTGCAGCGGCTGATCGAAGGTCGGCGGGCGCGCTGGCTGGCGGTGGCGTTATTGGGGACGCTAGTGGTCAGTGTGTTGACGCTGATCTTTGCCGGTGCCATCAGCTTTTTGCTGCACGAAGCGGAAAACCCCGGCGCATCTCTCGACAAATTCATGGTTGTGGTCGACCGTGCGCGCGGGCAATTGCCGCCGTTCATCGACGTCTATCTGCCCGCCAGCGCGGCCGAGTTCCGCGTGGCGATTGGCGAGTGGATGAGCAAGCACCTGAGCGACTTGCAACTGGTCGGCAAGGACGCGGCGCACATGTTTGTGACGCTGCTGATCGGCATGGTGCTGGGGGCGATCATTGCCTTGCAGCGCGTGCCGGACTTGACCAAGCGCAAGCCATTGGCCGCCGCGCTGTTCGACCGCTTGCACCTGCTGGTCCAGGCGTTTCGCAACATCGTGTTCGCCCAGATCAAGATTTCCCTGCTCAACACCTTCTTCACCGGGATTTTCCTGGCGGTGGTCCTGCCGATGTTCGGGATCAAGCTGCCGCTGACCAAAACCCTGATCGTGCTGACGTTCCTGCTAGGGCTGCTGCCGGTGATCGGCAACCTGATATCGAACACCCTGATCACCATCGTCGGCCTGTCGCTGTCGATCTGGGTGGCCGTGGCGGCGCTGGGCTATTTGATTGTCATCCACAAGCTTGAATACTTCCTCAACGCGCGCATTGTCGGCGGGCAGATCAGTGCCAAGTCGTGGGAGTTGCTGCTGGCGATGCTGGTGTTCGAGGCCGCGTTCGGCCTGCCGGGAGTGGTGGCAGGGCCGATTTATTACGCGTATCTGAAGAGCGAGTTGAAGCAGGTGGGGATGGTTTGATCCGGCATTTGTAGTGCCTGATAGGGCCTCTTCGCGAGCAAGCCCGCTCCCACATTCGACCGCATTCCATCTGGAGGAACTCGGTCAAATGTGGGAGCGGGCTTGCTCGCGAAGCAGGCGCCGCGGACTTTTGGATCAGTCCATCGTGCCGTAACGCTTCATCGCCTCGATCGCCAATCCGCTGCCGATGCTGCCAAAGATGTTCCCTTCCACATGCCGCGCATTCGGCAACATCGCCGACACACTGTTGCGCAGCGCCGGAATCCCGCTGGAGCCGCCGGTGAAGAACACCGTGTCGACCTGATCGACGCGCACGTTGGCGTCGTTCAGCAATTGCGTGACACTGTTGCGCACGCGCTCCAGCAGGTTGTCGATGGCCGATTCGAACAGCGCCCGGCTCAGCTCTACGCTCAAACCCGGCTCGATGCGGTCCAGCGGCACGTGGCGGCTGTCGGCGTGGGTCAGCTGGATCTTGGTTTCTTCCACTTCCATGGCCAGCCAGTGGCCGGCGCGCTGGTCGATCAGCTTGAACAGACGATCGATGCCACCCGTGTCTTCGATGTCGTAACGCATGCTGCCCAGGGCCAGGGTCGACTTCTGCGAGTAGACCGAGTTGATGGTGTGCCAGGTCGCCAGGTTCATGTGGTGGCTGGTCGGCATGTAGGCGCCGCTCTTCATGCGGCTGCCGTAACCGAACAGCGGCATCAGGCCTTGCAGGCTCAGCTGCTTGTCGAAATCGGTCCCGCCGATGTGCACGCCGCCGGTGGCGAGGATGTCATCGTGACGGTTGTCGTGGGTGCGACGCTCGGGAGACAGGCGCACCAACGAGAAGTCGGACGTACCACCGCCGATGTCGACAATCAGTACCAGCTCTTCCTTTTCGATGGTCGACTCGTAGTCGAATGCCGCTGCAATCGGCTCGTACTGGAACGACACATCCTTGAAGCCGATGGCTCGCGCCACGTCCACCAAGGTGTTCTCGGCTTCCTGGTCGGCCATTTCGTCGTCATCGACGAAGAACACCGGACGACCCAGCACCACTTCATCGAACTCCCGACCGGCGGCGGTCTCGGCACGCTTTTTCAGCTGACCGATAAACAGACCGAGCAGGTCCTTGAACGGCATCGCCGTGCCGAGGACGCTGGTGTCGTGCTTGATCAGCTTGGAACCCAGCAGGCTCTTGAGCGAGCGCATCAACCGGCCTTCATAGCCTTCCAGGTACTCGTGCAGCGCCAGCCGGCCGTACACCGGGCGGCGTTCTTCCATATTGAAGAAGACCACCGAGGGCAGAGTGATCTTGTCGTCCTCCAGCGCGATCAGCGTTTCCATGCCGGGGCGCAACCAGCCGACGGTGGAGTTGGACGTGCCGAAGTCGATACCACAGGCACGGGCTGGAGATGCGTTTTTCATGTCTTTCGAGTTCCGGTTAAAAAACGGCCGCGCAGTGTATGTCAGTGCGGCGAATATTCGAAGGCCGACTATCCGCTAAATCTCAGCTATTAACGCCTTGAAAGACTATCCTTTGCCCCAAACTTGTCTGCATTGGGCCTGGCAGCCACAGGACGGTCGCAAGAACCGCCCGCCGCTGCCGATAAATTTCTGATGCGCTGCCCGGTCAACAACTTGAGATCGGTCAACCTGGCGGCTGGCAATGAGCGCAGACTGCCGGTGGCGGCGCGATATCGATAACGGATGGTGATTCCCTCGATGGACTTCAAAGACTATTACAAGATTCTCGGTGTGGAGCCGACGGCTGACGATAAGGCGATCAAGGCCGCCTATCGCAAGCTGGCGCGCAAATACCACCCGGACGTCAGCAAGGAAAAGGACGCCGAGTCCAAGTTCAAGGACGCCTCGGAAGCCTACGAAGCGCTGAAAAGCGCCGACAAGCGCGCCGAATACGACGACTTGCGCAAATATGGCCAGCACGGCCAACCGTTCCAGGGGCCGCCGGGTTGGCAGGGTCGTGGTGGCGGTGGTTTTGGTGGTGGCGGTCAGGACACGGGCGATTTTTCGGACTTTTTCAGTTCGATCTTCGGCAACCGTGGCCCGGGCTTTGGTGGTGGACAGTCGGGACGCAGCGCCGGACGTCGAGGGCAAGACGTGGAAATGGAATTAGCGGTTTTTCTGGAAGAAACTCTCTCGAACGAGTCGAAGAAGGTCACCTTCCAGGTGCCGCAGTACAACGCTGCCGGCCAACACGTCAGCAACACCAGCAAAAGCCTGAACGTTAAAATCCCCGCCGGCGTGACCGACGGCGAGCGCATCCGCCTCAAGGGCCAGGGTGCGCCGGGTGTCGGTGGCGGCGCTAATGGTGACTTGTTCCTGATCATTCGCTTTGCGCCGCACCCCAAGTTTGACGTCGAAGGCGAGAACCTGATCATTACCTTGCCGCTGGCTCCATGGGAGTTGGCGCTGGGTACCGAAGTGGCAGTGCCTACACTGACAGGCAAGATCAACCTCAAGGTGCCGGCCGGCAGCCAGAATGGCCAGCGTATGCGCGCCAAGGGGCACGGTCTGCTGAACAAGGCGGGCGAGCGTGGCTACCTGTTCGTGCAATTGAAGGCGGTCATGCCCAAGACCTCGAGCGACGAGGTCAAGGCGCTGTGGCAGGAACTGGCGAAAAAAGCCGCTTTCGACCCGAGAGAAAATTTCTGATCCAAGAGACGGAGTAGCCGATCATGAGCAACCCCCTGATCGTTCAACTGGACATGGCAGAATTCTGTGAGGCGACCGACCTGTCGGACGTCTACGTGATCGAAATCGTCGAGCACGGCATCCTCGAACCTCAGGGCACGCAGCCCAAGGATTGGCGTTTCAACGATTATGAGCTGGCACTGGCCAAGCGCGCCGCGAAGCTGCGTCGCGAACTGGAACTGGAGTGGGAAGGCGTCGCCCTGGCGCTGGACCTGCTTGAGGAGGTCCAGCAACTGCGGGCCGAGAATCGCATGCTCAAGCAGCGGTTGGGGCGGTTGGTGGTTGAGTAGCTGACCTGATGGTTTTGCGTTGCCTGATATGGCCCCTTCGCGAGCAAGCCCGCTCCCACATTCGACCGTATTCCATCTGAAGGAACTCGGTTAATTGTGGGAGCGGGCTTGCTCCGGGCGGCGTTCCGACGAAGAACGATGACGCGGTCTCAAGCCGTCATACCTTCCGGGGCAACACCACGGTAAACATCGTGCCATCAGCCTCACTGGAGCTGACCTCAATCGTCCCACCGTGCGCATCCACCACTTCCTTGACGATAAACAACCCCAGGCCAAGGCTGGTGGATGGCTGGCCGAGCTCTTCGTCAACGCTGCGCACCATCGGATCGAAAATCGTGCCAATCGCGTCTTCGGAAATCGGAACGCCGTAGTTATGCACCGTGAGGCGAACCGTGTCTGGCTCGCCTGTAAGGGTCACCGTTACGTCACGTTTGTTCAATCCATGCTGCAACGCGTTGCCGATCAAGTTCTGCAACAGTTGACCTACCCGCCCGGCATCCCAGTTACCTCGGGTATCTCCCACTACGTTGACGGTCGGATCGCATTCCGGGTTACCGGCACAGGCTTCGGCAATCGCCGCATGGGCGGCATCGGCCAGGTCCATGGGCGCCGGTTCGATCGGCAGGCTTTTACCCAGGCGACTGCGCACCAGCTCCAGCAAATCGCTGACCATCACCGCCATGTGCCGCGCGCCCTGCTTGATATTGATCGCGCAGGCCAGTGCATCGCCTTCAAGCGTTACTTTGCGCATCAGCAATTCGGTGGACATGCTCACCGCTTGCAACGGTGCCCGCAGGTCATGCCCGAGTATTGCCAGAAAGATATCCCGCGAACGATTGACCTGCTCGGCGTAGGCCGCAGTGGATTCGGCGAGTGCTTCGTCAATGGCTTCGTTGAAACGGATCATGTCCTGGAAATAGGCCAGGTCCGGTGATTCCAGGCTGGCGACCCACAAACGGATGACACACGCGCGCAAATGACGGAACTCCGACGTCATCTGCACCAGATCAAACCCCGCGGTATGCCGCAACTCGCCATGACTGGCGGCGGCCTCGTCCAGGCTCGGGGTTTTTTCCGGGCCTTCGCCCTTGGCCTTGGCCATCTGTTCGCTGGAGGTTTGCGCGGTGGTCATGTCTCGCGCCGCGGCCAGCAAAATGGCCTTGGCGTGATCGCGCAAGGCGACCCTGTCCATGTGCTCGGCCGCCGGGGTGATGGTGCTGGCGAACTGCTCCCATTCATCGACGATACGGTCCACGTGTTGCCTGATGAATTCGGGTAGGCGCATGGCCGGTTTCCTGATGGGAAGTCTGGCGCATCTTAGCCCCTTTACTGCCCGCTAAAAACTACCATTGCGCGGTGGGGCTCTTTTGGCTGCGTTCGGGTGGTATTTACCTGTTTTTCAGATTCTGAAATCGAATGCGTTCTCGATGTATTCCTGATTTCAGCACTGTTTTTTGATCTTTTGTTTTTGCAGCCAATCAATAATCTGGTCGCTCCTTTCATCGCATAAGGATTTGCGAAATGAACGAACATTCGGATACTCCGGCGTTACAGATAATTACCGGGTATGTAGGAGCAGAGGGCGCGCGCGATGTTTATCGTGACTATCTTCTGAGCAAACTGCCCTCGCCGATAAAAGACGCACCCGCCTCGCGCCTTGTTGCATTGGCCCATTCGAAACCGGAATTTCCTGAATGGTATTTGAATTCAAGCGCCATTGATCGCCAGTACCTCAAGGCGTTGATTGACGAGCACTGGCGCGTCCAGGGTTCATTGGACGATACGCTGGAGAATGTGCAGCAAAACATTCATGCCTTTGCCGAGCCCTTGCTTGTTCAGGCATTGAAAGAGCAATTGAATCTGGAACTGGACGTCAACGCGACGCTGATTCGACTGTACATCCCGGCCAAACTGGCTATTGGCATCGATACCAATGCCAGTCGACTCAGACAGTCCTCATTACTGGAAGCTGCATTGCATAATTTTGAACAGCCCGAAACGCAGGAGGGCGCGTTTCGCGAGGGTTCAGGCATCTTCATCAGGGGTAACGAAAATGAACTTCAGCGACATGCGCTGACGGTTGGAAGATTTGCTGCCCTGTGTCGGGCGCTCGATATCGGTGCGCAATATCAGCAGCACATCAAGGCATTACTGGAACCCGAAGAGGCCGCAGGCAAAGCGACAGTTGTGCGGCAATGTACGGTCAGTGAAAAAGCCGCTTTCAATGAGTCGGCGCTTATCGCTTATCTGAAAAAAGACATCACTTCCCATGGCTACGGGAAGCTTCGGCAGATTCGTGACAATGAACCAGGCATTTTGATGGGGCGCCGTCCCTTGCAATGCCATCGGCTTTCGATCATGGGTTTCAGGCTGGCCGGAATTGTGTTGTTCAGCGCTGTAGCAGACCCTTCTAAAATCAAAAGAATTTACGACGATCTCATTCCACAGCATCAACGAACAATGCTGGATTGGTCGCGCCGTCTGACCCTGCTCCCGGGACAGGAGTTTGAACAGTTCAAGTTGCTCGAGGCGTTTTTCGCCAATGGCCCCAGTGGTCTCGTCGACGCCATGTTGCAAAAGAATGATGTTTATCAACAAAGTCGTCTCGACGGGACGTTGATTGTGTATGTCCCCGATGATCCTGAGCATCCCTTCAAAGAGTACGCGTCCTTCACTGATTTCATGAAAGAACTGACGGGCCAGTTGCGCTCACCCAGCTATCAAGAGTTTTTCAGCCGTTTTGTGGCGCAAAAAGACAAGGGCAGATTTTTTGCCCGGGTTCGCGAGCGCCTCTCGACGTACACTTGGCAACAGCGTGTACCCCTGGACATGGGGCCGTGGTGGCGAGAAGCCGCGGTCGAGAACCCCGATCCAGAGCCTGTCACCAATATCATCCCCGGCGATCTCTGGCCGCAAATGGGCTTATGGCGCAGGGGAAAAGCGATTGCAGATGCGCGGCAAATCGCCGTGCCGACCGGCGATGAAGACGCCACCACCCGCTGGAATCGCCTGAACAGTTACCTGAACATCGGCTGGAACGTGTTCAACTTTGGCGCCATGTTGGTTCCCTACCTGGGCGAAGCGATGCTGGCCATTATGGTCGGGCAGATGCTCTTCGAAACCATGGAAGGCATCGAAGACTGGAGCAAGGGCGACAAGGAAGAAGCGGCGGCCCACCTTACCGGTGTCATGATCAATTTCGCGCAGTTGGCAATCATGGCGGCCGGGCATGTCTTGCCCTCCGGTGCGGCTGCGTCTGTCAAACCATCGGCTTTTATCGACCAGTTGAAAAAGGTTGAGCGGCCTGACGGCAAGACGCGTCTGTGGAACCCGGACCTTTCGCCCTACGCGCACGACGTGGCGTTGCCCAATGAGGCGAAGCCGAACGAGCTGGGGCTGTTCCGGCACAGCGAAAAAGACATCCTCAAGCATGAAGACAAACACTTCGAAGTCATAAGTGATCCAGGCACTGGCCAGCCACGTTTGCGTCATCCGAACCGGCCGCAGGCTTATCAACCGAAACTGGAGCACAGCGGTGCCGGCGTGTGGAAGACAGAACTCGACCGCCCCCTCGAGTGGGACAAAACCACACTCATGCGGCGCATGGGGCCGACGGTCGAGGGTTTTCCCGATAACACGCTGGAGCAGATTCGTCTGGTCAGTGGACTGGAGGAGGACGAATTGCGCAGGTTGCATGTCGTCGGCGATCCGCCGCCAGCGTTGCTGAACGACACCATCGAGCGCTTCAGGATCTGGGCTGATGTGCAAAAGCTGCCCGGGCAGATAAGGCTCAATGAGGTGCCGGAAGCGTTCATCGAGCAGGTGCCCCGGTTGCTGGTTGAACTACCGAGATGGCCCGAGCAAAAAAGTATCGAACTCGTTGATGGCGCCGGGCACGGGGGAAGCTCAATAAAGTTTGGCAACATCGATGCGTTGCCGGCCAACACGCTGAAGGTAAGCCGTGCCGAGGTCCGTGCAGGAAAACTGCCAGAGCTTGCCGTGAAGTTTGCGAACGAGACCGACATCCACGCGATGCTCGGGCAGGGCATTTCAACTGACGCGAAAATCCGCATCGATGCCTTGAAAAACCAGCTTGCCGGGCGGGCAGGTATCCGGCGCGGGCCTCTGTTTGACGCGCTAAATCGTCGTCTGCAACAGACCAACAACCCGCAAGTGCTGGTGCTCCAGGACGCGTTCAGCGGACTCCCCACGGCGATTGCCCGGGAGTTGCTGGCCGACATCGAACCGCAAGACCTGGCGAACATCACCGAACCGTCACGCATCCCTTTGCAGCTCAAGGAACGTGTGAGAGTCACCTTACAGGCGATACGAACCGCGCGCGCTTATGAAGGGCTGTTCCTCGATTCGGTGTACGGAGTGGACACCGAACGGCTGGCGTTGCACTCGTTGCAAGCATTGCCCCACTGGCCCGAAAACGTTCGGATCGAAATCCGCGAATACTCATTCGACGGACCGTTGCGCAACAGCGTCGGCCCGGCAGATGCTGCCCAGCGCAGAATCCTGGTCAGCGAGGACGGTCAGTACCAGGCACGCGATGCCGATGATCTTCATTTGCACGGCGCCGATAATCTTTACGCCTCGGTGTTGCATGCCCTGCCTGATGCCGAACGAAACGCGCTGGGGTATCACATCAATCAAGGCACCACGCTCAAGCACGCCATTCAAAAAGCGCCGTTGCCACGAGACACGTTCAGTGCCCTTCTCGCGGATAACCCTATACGCAAGCCGACGTACGACCCTGCCACGATGCGTCTACGTGGCGGCATGCGCGGGGTTTCGCAGGGGGTGCGTCAAGTCACCGGGGCAATGACGCCGCAAGAGCGAGTCCGTGTCGTGCGTCCCGGATGGACGGAGGACGAGGCCTTGGCTTATTTGCAGGCGGGTGGAAGCGACGTCAGTCTGGAGCAGAGGGCGAGCGCACTCGAAGCGGAGTTCGATCGGCTCAACGCCAATTTTCAACGCTGGCTGAACTCGCCGACCGCAGCGTTTCGCTTCACGCCTGCGGGCATCGCCGAATGGCAGTCCAGAAACGCGTTATACAAAGCGGTCAGGGAGTGCTGGCAGCACACCGGGTTGCGCGATGTGGATTCGTTCGGCGATTTGCAAGGCGCTGTGCTCGACCTGGAAAACTTTCCGCTGGGGCGTCATCTGGGCACCCTGCCCGCACTGGAGGGTAATTTCGATCACGTCACCCGCCTCAATCTGAACCGGACTCAACTGACCGATGCGCATGTTTCCTTCCTCGATCATTTCCCCCGTTTGCGTTCGCTCAACGTCAACGGCAATGCGCTCACCCGGTTTCCTCGTCCCGTCAGTTGGATGCGCAAACTGACAGAGTTGTCCCTGCGAGGAAACCGTATCGTTCTGGATGCGCGAGGGATAGCTGACCTGCGCAACCTGATACGGCTCGAGAGCCTGGATTTGCTCGGCAATCCTCTGGGGCAAGTCCCGGATATTGGCAGCATGATGATGCTACATACGCTGATCCTGGCGGACACGGGCATTCCTACCTGGCCGGATGGGTTGTTCGCACAACCGCGGTTTCGGCATTTTTACCTGGATTTGCAGGGTAACGAAATCACGCAGATCCCGACGGTGCCCCGAGGGTCCGTCCAGGCAGAACTGCTGGCCCGCACGGTGTTGAACCGGGAACCGCAGTGGTTGGCGGAGTCCAATCTGCAGTTGCTCAGGGAGTACATCGAATCCGTCGGTATGGACCCGGACCGTCCGTATCCGCCTCGTGGCGTGCGCGACAGTCTCGACTGGGAGGCCGGCTTGACCCGGCCGGAGTGGGTGGCGAAACAAAAGGTCTGGAACAGCGTCGAGGATGAGATCGGCTCGGTCGGGTTTTTCAATGAAATTCGTAAACTCACCGAGTCGGGGCATTTCAAGCGCGACCCTGGGTTCCGTGTCGATGTAACTGCCAAGGTCTGGCGAATGCTCGAGGCCATGGCCAAAAATACCGAGCTGCGCCAAAAACTCTTCACGATGTCCACCGTGCCCACGGCGTGCGTCGATGCCGGCGCGCAGCTGTTCAACGCCATGGGGATGGAGGTGCTGATTCATGAGGCCTATGAACTGGCAAATCCCGCGTTGGTCGAGGGTGAGCTGGTGTCGCTGGCGCGGGGCAAGTCACGTCTGGATGAATTGAGCAGGATCGCCCGCAAAACGATTGCCGAGCGCGAGGCGCAGGGCGAGCAGTTCAGGCGCCTTGATGCGACGGGCGAGGTGACGGGCACGATTGATGAGGTTGAAGTTCACCTGGCATTCATGACGGATCTTGCCGATCAGCTGGATCTGCCCTGGCAGTCTCGGAAAATGCAGTTCAGAAAGATCGCCGGCGTCACGCCCGCGATGATCGAGTCTGCGTACCGCCGTGTGCTGGACCTTGAAGAGGGGGAGCTGCTCGGTGATTTACTCATCGAGCAGCCGTTCTGGTCTTCCTACGTCGAGGGTTCCAGCCGAAGTGCTTTCAAAGGCTTCAGGCGCCGGATCGATGCCACGACAGAGTTCTACATGGCGTTGGACGCGCGCGCGACCGACACCACGCTTTCCCTTGAAAAAAAGGCTCAGTTGAAGGAAGAACTCAGGGTGCTCGGCGCTGAACTGAACAAACCGGAAAGCGCGTTTGCGCCGGGACGGGTCATGACCGAAGCGGAATATGCCACTGAGTTGAATGTCATCGATGAAGACAAAAAGGCATTGGTCAAAACCCTCACGCAGCAGGCGATCGACCGGGCAAAACTGCAACGGGAAGAAATCCCTTTTGCCGTGCAGCCGAACACCTGATCGCGGTTGCTTTCCGCAGGGGCCTGGCGTGTCAGGCCCCTCGAATGATCAAAACAGGAAGTAACGCTGAGCCATCGGCAGCACCTCCGCTGGCTCACACCACAACAAAACCCCATCAGCCTTGACCTGATAAGTCTGCGGGTCGACATCAATGTTCGGCAGGTAGTCGTTATGAATCAGGTCGGTTTTCTGCACGTCGCGGCAACCTTTGACCACCGCGATTTTCTTCTTCAAATCCAGGGCTTCAGGCAACCCGGCCGCCTGCGCTGCCTGACTGATAAAGGTCAGGCTGGTGGCGTGCAACGAGCCGCCGTAGCTGGCAAACATAGGACGGTAATGCACCGGTTGCGGTGTCGGAATTGACGCATTGGCATCGCCCATCAGGCTGGCTGCAATGGCGCCGCCCTTGAGGATCAAGGTCGGTTTGACGCCAAAAAACGCCGGACGCCACAGCACCAGATCCGCCCATTTTCCCACTTCGACCGAGCCCACTTCATGGCTGATGCCATGGGTGATCGCCGGGTTGATCGTGTACTTGGCGATGTAGCGTTTGGCGCGGAAGTTGTCGTTGCTCTCGCCATCACCGGGAAGCGGGCCGCGCTGCTTTTTCATCTTGTCGGCGGTCTGCCAGGTGCGCGTAATCACTTCACCGACGCGGCCCATGGCCTGGCTGTCGGAGCTGATCATCGAGAACGCGCCGAGGTCGTGCAGGATGTCTTCGGCGGCAATGGTTTCACGGCGGATGCGGCTTTCGGCGAAGGCCACGTCTTCGGCAATGCTCGGGTCCAGGTGGTGGCAGACCATCAGCATGTCGAGGTGTTCGTCGATGGTGTTGTGGGTGAACGGCCGGGTCGGGTTGGTCGAACTCGGCAGCACGTTGGCGAAGCCGCAGGCCTTGATAATGTCCGGGGCATGACCGCCCCCCGCGCCTTCGGTGTGATAGGTGTGGATGGTGCGACCCTTGAAGGCAGCGAGGGTGGTTTCGACGAAGCCCGATTCGTTGAGGGTGTCGGTGTGGATCGCGACCTGCACGTCGTATTGGTCGGCGACGGTCAGGCAGTTGTCGATACTCGCCGGGGTGGTGCCCCAGTCTTCGTGCAGCTTGAGTCCGATGGCGCCGGCCTTGACCTGTTCGATCAACGGCTCCGGCAGGCTGGCGTTGCCCTTGCCGGTGAGGCCGATGTTCATCGGGAACGCATCCGCCGCTTGAAGCATTCGCGCCAGATGCCACGGACCGGACGTGCAGGTAGTCGCGTTGGTGCCGGTGGCAGGGCCGGTGCCGCCGCCGATCATGGTGGTGACGCCGCTCATCAGCGCTTCTTCGATCTGTTGCGGGCAGATGAAGTGGATGTGCGTGTCGATACCGCCAGCGGTGAGGATCATGCCTTCACCGGCAATGACTTCGGTGCTGGCGCCGACCGCGATGGTCACGTTCGGCTGGATGTCCGGGTTGCCGGCCTTGCCAATGCCGGTAATGCGACCGTCCTTGAGGCCGACATCGGCTTTGACGATGCCCCAGTGGTCGATGATCAGCGCGTTGGTGATCAGGGTGTCGACGACTTCGGCGGCCAGGAGTTGGCTTTGGCCCTGGCCGTCGCGGATGACTTTGCCGCCGCCGAATTTCACTTCTTCGCCGTAGGTGGTGAAGTCTTTTTCCACTTCGATCCACAGCTCGGTATCGGCCAGGCGGACCTTGTCACCGACGGTGGGGCCGAACATGTCGGCGTAGGCTTGTCTAGAGATTTTCATGCGCTTGCCTTGAGATTCAATTGGATTTGAGACCGCTCGCATAGCTCGCTATCGCGGGCAAGCCCCGCTCCTACAGGGGTAGGCGATCAATTGTAGGAGCGAGGCTTGCCCGCGAAGGGGCCAGAACAGACACCACTTTTGTTAGAGGTCACCCATGATCCGTCCGGCAAACCCGAACACCCGGCGATGCCCGGCCAGGTCCACCAACTCAACCTCACGACTCTGCCCCGGCTCGAAGCGCACGGCGGTGCCGGCGGGGATGTTCAGGCGCATGCCGCGACTGGCCGCGCGGTCGAAGGTCAGGGCGTCGTTGGTTTCGAAGAAGTGGTAATGCGAGCCGACCTGGATCGGCCGGTCGCCGCTGTTGGCCACTTTCAGGCTGACAGTGCGGCGGCCCACATTGAGTTCGATGTCGCCGGGCTGGATCTGGTATTCACCGGGAATCATCAGTGGGCCCCCTGGAGAATCTTGTAGTAGAGGGCGGTCGGTTTGTACTGGCCGGTCGGGTCGCAGGCATAGTCGGGGATTTCACCGGCTTTGGTGTAACCCAGGGCTTTGTAGAAATCTTCAGCGGGGGAGCCGGCCTCGGTGTCGAGGTAAAGCATGCCGCGCTTGTGCTGGAGCGCGGCCTGTTCCAGCGCGCTCATCAACTGTTGGCCCAGACCCCGACGGCGCGCATGTTCACGCACCAGCAGCTTCTGCACTTCGGCACGGTTCAGGCCATTGGCCTTCTGGCACAGGGTCAATTGCACACTGGCCTGCACTTGCTCGTCCTTGACCACCACCCACAGCAGCACGTTGCCCTTGTTCAGGTTGTCCTGAACGTCATCGAAATAGGCGCGGGCCGCAGCGGCGTCCAGATTGGCCATGAACCCGACACTGGCGCCATAGCCGACGGCGTCGAGCAGCAGATCAATCAAACCCTGACGATAGTGCGCAAAGCTTTCAACATTGACGCGGCGCAGTTGAGCGGCGTTCATCGGGAGTTACTCCTTGTTGGCGGGTGGCGGCTCCGCGCCAGGATTGAGGGTCAGTTGCATGAAAGTCAGGTCCAGCCAGCGGCCGAATTTGGTGCCCACCTGCGGCATCTGGCCGGTCGTCACGAAACCGGCTCGTTCATGCAGGCGAATAGAGGCGGCATTGCCGCTTTCGATGGCGGCGACCATGACGTGCTTGTCGCAACCTTTGGCACGCTCGATCAATGCGGTCATCAATTGCGGGCCGAGACCGTTGCCACGCTGATCACCGCGTACGTAGACCGAGTGCTCGACGGTGTGGCGGAAACCGTCGAACGGCCGCCAGTCGCCAAATGAAGCGTAGCCCAGCACGCTGTTATCGCCGTCGACAATCACCATGATCGGATAACCCTGGGCTTGCCGTGCGCTGAACCAGGCCTGGCGGTTGCCCAGGTCCACGGCCTGTTCGTTCCAGATGGCCGTGGTGTTGAGCACGGCGTCGTTGTAGATGTCGCGGATCGCCGGCAAGTCGGCATGCGCTGCATCGCGAATGGAGTAATTCATGGCGCGGCCTCAAGCGATCGGTTGGTGAACGGTGACCAGTTTGGTGCCGTCGGGAAAGGTCGCTTCGACCTGGATCTCCGGAATCATTTCCGGGATGCCTTCCATCACTTGTTCGCGACTGAGCAGGGTGGTGCCGTAGTGCATCAGTTCGGCCACGGTACGGCCGTCACGGGCGCCTTCGAGCAGCGCTGCGGATATGTAGGCCATGGCTTCCGGATAGTTGAGTTTCACGCCGCGAGCCAAACGCCGCTCGGCCACGAGGCCGGCGGTGAAGATCAGCAGCTTGTCTTTTTCGCGTGGGGTCAGGTCCATTGTTTGGAATCCATAATCGGCAGTTAAAAAAAGCTTTCTGTAGGAGCGAGGCTTGCCCGCGAAGGGTGCGCCTCGGTTTAACAGGGAGACCGCGTTACCGTTCTTCGCGGGCAAGCCTCGCTCCTACAGGAATCGTATTTCAGGTGCTCCATATTCTTGGGGGCAAGGCTTCCCGGCCGAGCAATGCAGGCCGGAGCAAACGCCACAAATCAATCAACCAGCCCCGCGCCAACAGCGCTTCACTGGCCAGGCACCGCGCCACCAAAAGCCCCGGCAATTGCGTCAAATCCCCGCGCACGTCATTGGGCAGCGAGCGACAGGTTTCCAGCAGCTCGCGATCAATCTCCCCCGTCACCAGCAACGTCGCAAACACCGGTTGCCCATCCAGGCCAATCGGCGAGTCGAGCAGACTGTCATCCCCGACAATGCGCTGGCGTTCGTGCCAGAGCAACTGGCCGTCGCGGCGGATATCCAGTTGCGCCTGAAAGTGACCGAGGTCGAAGCGCTCGCCACTGGCCGGGCGGCCCAGTGCCACAACGTCCCAGTAAAACAACCGTGCGTCGCCCTCCAGATCAATGGAGGTGCTGAGCTCGGCCTGAGCGCCGCTGAAGATAATCGTCTCTTGTGGCAGCCATTCCAGTGTCGCACCGGGCGCCACTTTCAATGTCAGCCGCTGATAGGCGGGCCCCGCCGCGCGATACCACTTGGCGGCACCCGGGCTGGTGATTTGCGCCCAGGCGTGCGTGCCGACGCTGGCCGAGATATCCAGTCGATCCCCGCCCGCAATACCCCCGGGCGGATGGACGATGATGTGTTGGCACACCTCGGGGCCTTCGGCATACAAATGCTTTTGCACCCGCAATGGACCTTTGTGTCGGCGCAGGACCGGGCGTGTGCTGTCGCCGAAACGGGCGTAGCCCAGTTCCAGCTCGGCGTGCCAGCTGGGGGTGAACAGGACAGTGGGTACAGGTAAATTCATATTTTCTAATTATCGTCAGGACGTTGCAGACTAGATCGTAACCAGACCGCGTACACCCTCGGCTTCCATGTTTTCGCCGAGACCTTGCTGCACGATCTCGCCCCGGGACATCACCAGGTATTGATCGGCCAGTTCGGCGGCGAAATCGTAGAATTGCTCCACCAACAGAATCGCCATGTCACCCTGGGCCGCAAGCTTCTTGATCACCACGCCGATCTCCTTGATCACCGACGGCTGGATGCCTTCGGTGGGCTCATCGAGAATCAGCAACCGTGGACGGCTCGCCAGTGCGCGACCAATCGCCAATTGCTGCTGTTGGCCACCGGACAAATCACCCCCGCGCCGTTGCTTCATTTGCAGCAGCACCGGAAACAGCTCGTAGATGAACGCCGGGACTTCCTTGGCCTCAGCGCCGGGAAATCTCGACAGGCCCATCAGCAGGTTTTCTTCCACGGTCAGCCGGCCGAAAATTTCCCGACCCTGAGGCACATAAGCGATCCCGGCATGCACCCGCTGGTGTGGCTTGAACGTGGTAATCGGTTTGCCTTCCCAGTTCACCGCGCCTTCTTTGGCCGGCAACAAACCCATCAAACACTTGAGCAGGGTGGTCTTGCCCACCCCATTGCGACCGAGCAGGCAGGTGACTTCACCGACCTTCACCTCAAACGTCAGGCCCCGCAGGATGTGGCTACCGCCGTAATACTGGTGCAGCGTTTCGACTTGCAGCATGTTCGAATTCTCCTCATATCCCCTGTGGGAGCGGGCTTGCTCGCGAATGCGGTGGGTCATCCAACATTGATGCATGCTGACCCACCGCTTTCGCGAGCAAGCCCGCTCCCACATTGGATAGGTGTTTGCAGGTCTAGCGGCCGAGGTAGACCTCGATCACCCGCTCGTTTTCCTGCACCTGCTCCAGCGAGCCTTCGGCCAGCACGCTGCCCTGGTGCAACACGGTGACGTGGTCGGCGATGGAGCCGACGAAGCCCATGTCGTGCTCCACCACCATCAGCGAATGCTTGCCGGCCAGGCTTTTGAACAGTTCGGCGGTGAACTCAGTCTCGGCGTCGGTCATGCCCGCCACTGGCTCGTCGAGCAGCAGCAATTGCGGGTCTTGCATGAGCAGCATGCCGATCTCCAGAAACTGCTTCTGGCCGTGGGACAACAATCCCGCGGGGCGATTGACCGAGGCCGTCAGGCGAATGGTTTCCAGCACCTCGCTGATGCGGTCTTTCTGTTCGCCACTGAGGCGAGCCCGCAGGCTGGCCCACACCGACTTGTCGGTTTTCTGCGCCAGTTCCAGGTTCTCGAACACGCTCAAGGCTTCAAACACCGTCGGCTTCTGGAACTTGCGACCGATGCCGGCCTGGGCAATCTGCACTTCGCTCATCGATGTCAGGTCCAGGGTTTCACCGAACCAGGCTTTGCCGTGACTGGGGCGGGTCTTGCCGGTGATGACGTCCATCAGCGTGGTCTTGCCCGCGCCATTGGGACCGATGATGCAGCGCAGTTCGCCGACGCCGATGTACAGGTTCAGATCGTTAAGCGCCTTGAAACCATCGAAGCTGACGCTGATGTCTTCCAAGGTCAGGATCGTGCCGTGGCGCGTATTCAGGCCGGGGCCGACGCGTTGCCCGAGGCCGATGGCGTCGCGGCTGCTGCCGGCATCGCGGTTGGGTTCCAGTGGCGGAAAAAACGCCGGTTCGAGCATGAATTCGGCCGTCGCAGTGACTCTCATGATTCACCTCTCTTTTTCAGCAGACCGATCACACCCTTGGGTAAATACAAAGTCACGACAATGAACAATGCGCCGAGGAAGAACAGCCAGTATTCGGGGAACGCCACGGTGAACCAGCTCTTCATCCCGTTGACCACCCCCGCGCCGAGCAGCGGACCGATCAGCGTGCCGCGGCCTCCCAGCGCCACCCAAACGGCGGCTTCAATGGAGTTGGTCGGCGACATCTCACTCGGGTTGATGATCCCGACCTGCGGCACGTACAACGCCCCGGCCAAGCCACACAACACCGCGCTCAACACCCAGACAAACAGCTTGAAACCCCGCGGGTCGTAGCCGCAGAACATCAAGCGGTTTTCCGCATCGCGCAGCGCGGTCAACACCCGGCCAAACTTGCTTTGCGCCAGGCGCCAGCCGATAAACAGGCTTGCTACCAGCAACACCACCGTGGCGAAAAACAGCACCGCACGGGTGCCCGGCTCGGTGATGCCAAACCCGAGAATGGTGCGGAAGTTGGTGAAGCCGTTGTTGCCGCCAAATCCGGTTTCGTTGCGGAAAAACAGCAGCATCCCGGCGAAGGTCAGGGCCTGGGTCATGATCGAGAAATACACGCCCTTGATCCGCGAACGGAAGGCGAAAAAACCGAAGACCAACGCCAGCAAACCCGGCGCCAACACCACCAGGCACATCGACCACAGAAAGCTGCTGGTGCCGGTCCAGTACCACGGCATTTCGGTCCACGACAGGAAGGTCATGAACGCCGGCAAGCCATCGCCCGACGCCTGGCGCATCAGGTACATGCCCATCGCATAACCGCCGAGGGCGAAGAACAGGCCGTGGCCGAGGGACAGCAGGCCGGCGTAACCCCAAACCAGATCGAGGGCCAGGGCGACAATCGCGTAGCAGAGAATCTTGCCCACCAACGTCAGCGTGTAGGCCGAGACGTGAAACACGCTGTCGGGTGATAGCAACGACAACAGCGGTAACGCCAACAGCAAAACGAGGATCACCGCACCGACAGCGATCGTGACTTTGGGGCCGGCCTTTTGCGTGGCCGTGAGCATCAGAGGCTGGTTCATCAGTCGATCACCCGTCCTTTCAGTGCGAAGAGGCCTTGCGGACGCTTCTGGATGAACAGAATGATCAGCGCGAGGATCAGGATCTTGCCGAGCACCGCACCGATCTGCGGTTCGAGAATTTTGTTGGCGATGCCCAGGCCGAACGCGGCCAGGACGCTACCGGCCAACTGACCGACACCACCGAGCACCACCACCAGGAACGAGTCGATGATGTAGCTCTGGCCGAGGTCCGGGCCGACGTTGCCGATCTGGCTGAGCGCCACGCCGCCGAGGCCGGCGATGCCTGAGCCGAGGCCGAAGGCGAGCATGTCGACCCGCCCGGTGGGCACGCCGCAGCAGGCGGCCATGTTGCGGTTCTGGGTGACGGCGCGCACGTTCAAACCGAGGCGCGTCTTGTTCAACAGCAGCCAGGTCAGCACCACCACAAATAAGGCGAAGGCGATGATTACGATGCGGTTGTACGGCAGCACGAGGTTGGGCAGCACTTGAATTCCGCCCGAGAGCCACGCCGGGTTGGCCACTTCAACGTTCTGCGCGCCGAACAGCAACCGGACAAGCTGAATAAGCATGAGACTGATGCCCCAGGTCGCCAGCAGGGTTTCCAGCGGGCGGCCGTAGAGGTGACGAATCACCGTGCGTTCCAGCGCCATGCCGATCGCGGCGGTGACGAAAAACGCCACCGGCAACGCGATCAGCGGGTAGAACTCGATGGCTTGCGGGGCGAAGCGCTGGAACATCAGCTGCACCACGTAGGTCGAGTAGGCGCCGAGCATCAGCATCTCGCCGTGGGCCATGTTGATCACGCCGAGCAGGCCGAAGGTGATCGCCAGACCCAATGCCGCGAGCAGCAAAATCGAACCCAGCGACATGCCGCTGAAGGCTTGACCGAGGATCTCGCCGATCAGCAGTTTGCGTTTGACTTGCGCCAGGCTGGTTTCGGCGGCGGTGCGCACGTTGGCGTCGGCTTCGATGCCCGGCTCCAGCAGGCTTTCGAGGCGAGTGCGCGCCAGTGGATCGCCGGTTTCGCCAAGCAGACGCACCGCCGCGAGGCGCACGGCCGGGGCGATGTCGACCAGTTGCAGGTTGGCCAGGGCCAGGCTCAGGGCGGCGTGAACGGTTTCGTCTTGTTCGCCTGCCAGTTGCTGGTCGAGAAATTTCAGCTGCGCCGGTTTGGCGCTTTTCTGCAATTGCTGGGCGGCGGCCAGACGGATTTTGGCGTCGGTGGCGAGCAATTGGTGGCTGGCCAGCGCGGTGTCGATCAGACCGCGCAGGCGGTTGTTCAGGCGCAGGGTTTTCGATTGGCCGTCGACGGTCAACTCGCCTTGCTGCAGGGCGTTGATCAGCTCGATGCGAGCCTGGTCGGGCTGTGCCGCCCAGGTTTCCAGAAGCTTGGCTTGCTGCACGGGATTGGCGGCGATGAAATCTTCGGCGTCGCCGGCATGAGTGGCCATCGGCAGTAACAGCGCGAGGGCGAGGATCAAGCGGTAAAGGGCGGTGGGCATAGAAAGTCGCCTTGCACGGACTAAATGTGGGAGCGGGCTTGCTCGCGAATGCGGTGTGTCAGGCGACTCAGATGTTGAATGTGAGTCCGCATTCGCGAGCAAGTCGAATCGTCGCACCGCCGCTCCCACAGGGAGTTGTGTCGGCCCTGAGATTTGAACTCAAGCCCGACACCCAGTGGCTTAGTTGCTCTTCACCGCATAATCCGGCTTCTTGTCGTTACCCGAGATATACGGGCTCCAAGGCTCTGCACGGATTGGCCCTTCAGTCTGCCACACCACGTTGAACTGACCGTCCGCCTGAATCTCGCCGATCATCACGGGTTTGTGCAGGTGGTGGTTGGTCTTGTCCATGGTCAGGGTGTACCCGGACGGCGCGGCAAAGGTCTGGCCGGCGAGGGCTTCGCGGACTTTGTCGACGTCGGTGGACTTGGCTTTTTCCACCGCTTGCGCCCACATGTGGATGCCCACGTACGTGGCTTCCATCGGGTCGTTGGTCACCGCTTTGTCGGCGCCCGGCAGGTTGTGTTTCTTGGCGTAGGCTTTCCAGTCGGCCACGAACTTCTTGTTCGCCGGGTTCTCTACCGACTCGAAGTAGTTCCATGCCGCGAGGTTGCCCACCAGCGGTTTGGTGTCGATGCCGCGCAGTTCTTCTTCGCCGACCGAGAACGCCACGACTGGAACGTCGGTGGCTTTCAGGCCCTGGTTGGCCAGCTCTTTATAGAACGGCACGTTGGAGTCGCCGTTGACGGTGGAGATGACTGCTGTCTTGCCGCCGGCCGAGAATTTCTTGATGTTGGCCACGATGGTTTGATAGTCGCTGTGACCGAACGGGGTGTAGACCTCTTCGATGTCCTTGTCCGCCACGCCTTTGGAATGCAGGAACGAGCGCAGAATCTTGTTGGTGGTGCGCGGGTAAACGTAGTCAGTGCCCAGCAGGAAGTAACGCTTGGCGCTGCCGCCTTCTTCGCTCATCAGGTATTCCACCGCCGGGATGGCCTGCTGGTTCGGCGCCGCGCCGGTGTAGAACACGTTCGGCGACATCTCTTCGCCTTCGTATTGCACCGGGTAGAACAACAAGCCGTTGAGCTCTTCGAACACCGGCAACACCGATTTGCGCGACACCGACGTCCAGCAACCGAACACCACGGCAACCTTGTCCTGAGTCAGCAGCTGACGACCCTTTTCCGCGAACAGCGGCCAGTTCGACGCCGGGTCGACGACCACCGGTTCCAGCATCTTGCCGTTCACGCCACCCTTGGCGTTGATCTCGTCGATGGTCATCAACGCCATGTCTTTGAGCGAGGTTTCGGAGATCGCCATGGTCCCGGACAACGAATGCAGAATACCGACCTTGATGGTCTCGGCGGCCTGGACAGGCCAGGTCATGCCCATCGCGGCAATGCTTGCCGTGAGTGTGAAAGCCTTGATCAAGCTGCGACGCTTCATTGTGCGATCTCCATGAACTTATGAGTTTTCTTGGTTGGCAGATGCGGACTACTGAAGGCTGTTGTGCAAAGGCTGTGCCCGGTCGGTAAAAGGCAGGGAAATGTCGTATTAGAGCGGTTGCGCCGGTTGGGCAACGCACCATGAAGGATCGCGTCTGGCACGTTGGTGCGAGGAGGTGCGCCACATTGGGGCGAGCAACGGTAATCTCCTGTGGGAGCGAGCAGGCTCGCTCCCACAGTTTTGTTGCTGTGTTTCTAGGTGGGAGCGACGTTGTCCACCGCGCGGTTCACGGCCAGTTCCGCGAGCATGATGATTTGCTGGATTGCCATCGCCTTATGGCGTTGCGGGCCGATCAGGTCGGCGGCGAAATCGCTGGCCATCACGCTGGCGGATGCCAAGGATTCACAGGCATTGACCAACAGGCTTTCGGTGTCGTTGTCCGGGGCAATCATGAACATGGTGCTGGGGTGGCGGGGTTTTTCGGCGTAGTGGGCCGGGGGATCGAGGTAGTAGTCGAGGGCGCGTTTTATGGCTTCGCGGTCTCTGAGCAGTTCGTCGTCGCGCGATGTTTCGGGATCGGGAGTGGTGGTGTCGATGGGTGGATCGGGTACGATTTTCTTAGTCATTTGGGGAGTCAACTCAATTTGAGCCACTCCTTGTCGTTTCTCACGCGACGAAGAGGTGGCAGCTATGTGCGGAGTGAGAAACCGGTGACCCCAAATCCGGCCGGACCGAGGTCCGCCCGCACACAGCCGCCATAGTGCATTGCAGGCAGCGAATAAGCTGGCGGCAATTATGGTGGTACTGATGTTGGATTAACAGGTCTACCAGGTTCTCACACCCGATCACTGAGTCTTCAGTGACAGCCCCAGACTAGAAAGCCCACGTCCGACGAACAACCTGAAAAAAGCGTGGGAAACGTCCGGCATTTTTGCATTCGTATAAACACATCTAAACAACCCCAGAATCACAATCCCCCTGTGGGAGCGGGCTTGCTCGCGAAAGCGGTATGTCTGTCTCATTGATGCTGGACGTGCCGCCGCCTTCGCGAGCAAGCCCGCTCCCACGGTGGATTTGTGTCGAACACGGAACCTGTGAACGACGTAAACCCCTGTAGGAGTGAGCCTGCTCGCGATAGCGGAGTGTCAGGCAAAGTGATGCTGAATATGCCGCCGTCATCGCCAGCAGGCTAGCTCCCACAGGTTCCGTGGTGTGCTTGTGGATCAGCGGCGGCGCATGAGGCCGATGAAAAACAACCCGCCAATCGCCGCCGTGGCCACGCCAATCGGCAGGTCTTCCGGGGCGATCAGGGTGCGGGCGGCCACATCGACCCAGACGAGGAAAATACTGCCCAGCAATACACACACCGGCAGCAATCGTCGGTGTTCGGCCCCGACCAGTCGACGGGCAATGTGCGGCACCATCAGCCCGACAAACCCGATGGAACCACTGATCGACACCAGTACTCCGGTCATCAACGACGCAATCAAAAACACGCGCAGGCGTACGGTGCGGGCGTTGAGCCCAAGGGTCACTGCCGTCTGTTCACCAGCCATCAAAGCGTTCAGCGGTCGGGCCATGCCCAGCAGCAAAACCAGTCCCAGCAACACACTGGCGGCCGGCACCGCAAGCAACTCCCAACGCGCCAGCCCGAGCCCGCCCAGCATCCAGAACATCACCGCGGAACTCGCCCGATGGTCACCGAGAAACAGCAGCAAATTGGCAATCGCCATCATCACGAACGACACCGCCACGCCGCACAGCAGAAGCCGGTCACTGTCCAGCCGACCGTTGCGATTGGCGATCATCAGTACGATCAACATGCTCAGCAGCGCGCCGATAAACGCTGCAATCGGCAAGGTCAGCAGGCCGACGATTTCACCGACATGCAGCACCACAATCACCGCGCCAAGGGTCGCGCCGGAAGTGACCCCGAGCAGATGCGGGTCGGCCAATGGATTGCGCGTCACCGCTTGCAACACCGCGCCGATCAGCGCCAACCCGGCACCCACCAGCGCGCCCAACAGCATGCGCGGTACACGGATCAACCAGACGATATGTTCCTGTCCTGCGGCCCAGTCCGGAACGCCGAAACCAAACATCTTGTGCAGCAATATCCGCCACACCACCTCCACCGGAACCCGCGCCGGACCGAAGCCCAGCGACACCACGCACGACACCAGCAACAGCGCACCGAGCATCACCAGCAGCAAGGCATAGCGACGATCAATCATTCGCCGTGGAACCCTTTGGCCAGGGTTTCAACCGCCAGCACGTTGTCGATGCCCGGCGTGGCCTGCACATACGGAATCACGATGAAACGCTGGTTCTTGATCGCGTCCACCGATTGCAGCGCTTTGTTATTGAGCAGAAATTGCTCCTTCTGCTCGGCGGTGACTTCGCCATAGTCGACGATCACGATCACCTGCGGATTGCGCTCGACCACGTTTTCCCAGTTCACGCGCGTCCAGCTCGCCTCGACGTCGTCCAGAATGTTGCGCCCGCCCGCTGCGTCGATCAGTGCCTGCGGCATGCCGAGGCGGCCGGAGGTCATGGCGCGGTCTTCGCCGCTGTCGTAGAGGAACACGCGCGGTTTATCGGCGGGCAGCTCCTTGCGCACCTCGGCGACTTGCGCCTGCATGTCGGCGATCAGGGCATTGGCGCGATCCTGCACGTCAAAGATTTTGCCGAGGTTGCGCAGGTCGTTGTAGGTGTCTTCCAGACTGGCCGGTGGGCGCTTCATGACGAAGGCGCAGGACTCGGTCAGCTCATAGACATTGATGCCCAATGGCTGGAGCGTTTGCGGCGTGAGGTCGCCGCCCACGCGCATGCCGTAATCCCAGCCGGCGAAGAAGAAATCGACGTTGGCGTTGAGCAGGGTTTCCACCGACGGGTATTTGGCTGCCAGCTCCGGCAGACCGTCGAGGATAGTCTGCATCTGGGGCGTGACCGACTTCCAGCCCGTCACGCCGCTGTAGCCGGCCATGCTCGGTTTTAGACCGAGGGCGAGCATCATCTGGGTCATGTTGATGTCGTGGCTGACCGCGTGTTTCGGCCCTTGCTTGAACGTCACTTCGCGGTTGCAGCTCTGGATCGTCAATGGATATTTAGTGGTCTCGGCCAACGCTTGGGCACTGCCCAGTAACAGGGTGACACAAAGCAGGGAACGCAAAGTCATGGTTGGGTTATCCAGGTGATTCGAGGGTAGCCGTGCAAGGGGTGTTGATCGATCAGCGCTTCGACGCCAAATACTTCGCGCAGCAGCGGGGCGGTCAGGACTTCTTTCGGTGTGCCGCTGGCAACAATGCGACCGTGATTGATCACGTACAAACGATCGCAGAAAGCGGCGGCCAGATTGAGGTCGTGGATGCTGGCTAACGTGCCGATTTTCAGGCGTTTGACCAGTTGCAGCAGTTCGAGCTGATAGCGTGGGTCGAGGTGGTTGGTCGGCTCGTCGAGAACCAGCAATTGCGGTTGTTGAGCCAAGGCGCGGGCAAGAATCACACGTTGTTTTTCTCCGCCGGAGAGGGTGGCGAAGGCGTGGTCTTCGAAGCCTTTGAGGCCGACTGATTCGAGGGACTGGGTCGCGAGATTGCGGTCTTCGAGGGTGTCGCCGTCGAACAGACCCTTGTGCGGCGTGCGGCCCATGGCGACCACCTCGTCGACGGTCAGGCCGAAGGCGTCGGGGAACTCCTGCAATACCACGGCGATGCGTTGTGCGCACCAGCGTGAGGATTGCTTCCAGACATTGTGGTGGTCGAGTCGGACCTCGCCGCTCTCCGGTTTGCTGAAGCGATAAGCGCAACGCAGCAGGCTGGTCTTGCCGCTGCCGTTGGGGCCGATCAACCCGACGAACTCACCGGCGGCCACGTGCAAGGAGGTATCACGCAGCTGGAACTGGTGATGACAATGGCCGTGGCCCAAGGGCGTCCAGGCGAGGTGTGTGAGGTTCAGCGAGGTCATGCATCTGCTCTGAATTATTCGGTGTTGCTCATGACCTCTTCGCGGGCAAGTCGGATCGCCGCCCGCACGCTCCTACAGGGTTTATGTCGGTCACACATATTACGTACGACACAACTCTGTAGGAGCGTGCGGGCGGCGATCCGACTTGCCCGCGAAGAGGCCGGATGCTTAAAACATATAATCCGCGGTGACAAAGAACGACCGCGGCTCACCAAGGATCCACTGCTGCCCCTCATTGTATTGGCTTTGCGCATACTGCCGGTCAAACAGATTGTTCACCTGCAGCCCCAGCGTCGTGTTACGCAACGCCTTCCTGTGAATCACTTCTTCAAAAGAAAACCCGCAGCCAGGGCTGCGGGTCAGGCGGTGCATTTGGCGTTATACAGTAACACTAAAATTTACCGGGAGATAAGCGCGGAAAGTCTACAGATCCCTCTAAGCCACGCATCTCGCCTGTTTCATGATGAAGATGAGGCCGATTCAGTTTGCCGGGTGAAGCGCGAAAACAGCACGCGATCCAGCAGCCACACCACCACCAACGAAGCACCCACCAGCGGAAACGCCACGGCCAGGGCGAACATGATCACCATCGCGGTTTTCCATTTCGGCAGGTCGTGGCGCAACGGCGGCACACCGATCTTGCCTTGCGGACGACGCTTCCACCAGATCACCACGCCGCTGACCGCGCTGAGCAGAATCATCAGGCAGATCAGCAACACGATGATCTGGTTGAGCACGCCGAACATCTTGCCTTCGTGCAACATCACGCCGATTTCCGTGGCGCGGGCGACGGTGCCGTATTGCTCGTAGCGCACGTCGGCGAGGACAACGCCGGTGTACTGATCGACATGCAGCGTGGCGTCGTTGCGCGGGTCGTCGGCAAACACGGCGATGGTGAACACGCCCGTTGCAGTGGTTGGGAAGGTGATGCTGTAACCCGGCTCGACCTTGCGCTGCACGGCGATGTTCTGCACGTCTTGCAGGCTGATGGTCGGCGCGGCAGGGCCGGCTTTTGCGCCGTCGTGGGCCATGTGTTCGGCGTGGGCGCCGGACATCGGCATCGGCGTGTTTTCCATGGCCCAGGGCACGGTCTGGCGAGTGGCGGTGTTGAGGCTGCGGGCCTCGACGTCGGACTTGGGCACGTTGTCCCACATCGCCGCCGGGAACACGTTCCACACCTGCGCGTATTTCTGGCCCCAGAACCCGGTCCAGGTCATGCCGCTAAGCAGCATCACCAGCAAAAACGCGGCGCCCCAGAAACCGGTGACGGCATGCAAATCGCGCCACAACACCCGACCGCGACTGGTCAGGCGCGGCCACAAAATACCCGCGGCCTGGCCACGGGGCCACCACAGAAATACGCCGGAAACCACCAGCACCACGGCCCAACCGGCGGCCAGTTCGACCAAACGATCACCGACGGTGCCGATCATCAATTCGCCGTGAATTGCTCGCGCCACCGCTTGCAGATTCTTCTTGGCGTCTTGCTCACCGAGGATGTCGCCCTGGTAGGGGTCGACGAACACGTTAAGCTCGTTACCGCCATTGATCACCACAAACTGCGCGCTGCGCTCGGCGTTGACCGGCGGCAGGTACTGTTTGATCGTGGCTTGTGGGTACGCCTGTTTCACCCGCTTGAGCAGGTCGTCGGCCGGGACGCTGTGATGCCCGGCCGGGACGTTCATCAGGCTGCCGTACATCAACGGATCGAGTTGCGGCTTGAACAGGTAGATGACACCGGTCAGGGCCAGCATCACCATGAAAGGCGCGACGAACAGACCGGCATAGAAATGCCAGCGCCAGGCCAGGTTGTAGAAATTCACTTTGGGCTGTTTCATCGGTTGTGCTCCGCTTGGCTTGGTTCTTTTGTTGTTGTCTGGTGACTGCTGCGCAGTCATTCGCGGGCAAGCCTCGCTCCTACAGATTGAGGTGTTCCTGTAGGAGCGAGCGGTGCGGCGATCCGACTTGCCCGCGATGCTTTTAGAAGCTCATGTCCACCTTGGTCCAGAGCGTTCGCCCCGGTTCTTTAATGGCCTGCGGGTCATTGGCCGGGTAGCCAAAACCGGCGTTGCCGGCCAGGTTCAAATGCTCGGCGTACGCCTTGCCGAACAAGTTGTCGACGCCACTGCTGACCTTCCAGTTCTTGTTGATGCGATAGGCACCATTGAGCGAGAACACGCCAAAACCCGAGGTCTTGTCGAAGTCCTTGCCCACCACGTTGCCCTTGTTCCGGTCGATGCGGTTTTGCGCCGCGACCACGCGCCACAAGGCCCCGGCGCTCCAGTTGTCTTCGCTGTAGGTCAGGCCGAAACGCGCATCCAGCGGCGGCATTTGCGGCAATGCGTTGCCATCGCTGCTGTTCTTGCCCCAGGCGTAGGCCAGGGTCGCGTCGGCTTTCCAGTTGGAGGTCAACGGGTAAGCCGCTCCCAGTTCGCCGCCCATGATTCGCGCGTCAATGTTCTGAGACTGAGAGGTGGTGCCCATCATGGTCGGGGTGTAGTTGAACAGGATGTAATCGCGCACCTGGCCGACGTAGCCCGAGGCCCAGGCTTCGAGGTCTTCGGTCTGGTATTGCAGGCCGAAATCGAGCTGGGTGGTTTTTTCAGGCTTGATCGAATCGAAGGCATTCACCGATCCTGCAGGCCCGGACTTGGGTGAAAACAGTTCCCAGTAATCCGGGAAACGCTGGCTGTGACCTAGGCCGGCATACAGCGTGGTCGGGCTGTCGGCCAGGTCGTGCTCGTAACGGATGAAGCCGCTCGGCAAGGTGCCGGCGCGGGTGTCGTCGGCGGTCGGGTTGGGGCGGGTCATCATCCCGGAACCGGTGGTCTGCCGATAATCCTTGGCCGAGGCGCGGTCCAGGCGCGCGCCGGTAATCAGCCGGTCACGGTCGGCGGCGTACCAGGTCAGTTCGCTGAACACGCCGTAGTTATGGAAGTCGGCATCCTTGGTGTACGGCAGGTCCTTGTAGGTATCGATGCCCATGCTGCCACGTTGGCGATGTTCGTTGGACTGCGCGTCGATGCCGCTGATCAATTGCACATCGGCCCAGCGCCAAGTGGCCTTGATCCGCGCGCCGAGCGTCCGGCGGTCGACGTTGGAGGCCATCGGGCCGGCCATCATCCCGGTGCCGGACGGCGTGCGCAGGGTGTAGTTGTCCATCACGTGGTCGGCGTAGTTGTAGTAGATCTGCGCTTCGACCTTGTCCAGCACGTCGCCGATGTTGGACTTCTCGAACCGCAGGCCCAGGCTTTCACGCTTGAACTGCGAGCCGTCCATGCCGCGCCCGGCGTAACGCGCTTCGCCATCGCCCTTGCCGGCGGTCAGTTCCAGCAGGGTGTCAGCGTCCGGGGTCCAGCCAACTGCCACATCGCCGTTCCATTTGTCATAGCGCGACGGCACGGTGTCGTTGTTGCCGTCCTTGTAGTCATCGGCGTGCGCGGTGTTGCCGATCACGCGCACGTAACCCAACGGCCCGCCGGCAGCGGCGTCCACCACTTTGTCAAAGCGGCCGTTGGAGCCGGCCAATACACTGGCGTTCACTCGCGTACCGAGTTCGCCGAAGCTTTCCGGCTCACGGTCGAAGAGGATCGTGCCGGCCGATGCTCCCGGTCCCCACAGCACGGTTTGCGGGCCTTTGATAACGGTGAGTTTGTCGTAGGTTTCCGGCGAGATGTAGGAGGTGGGCGCATCCATCCGGCCGGGGCAGGCGCCGAGCAATTGGCCGCCGTTGGTGAGGATGTTCAGCCGCGAACCGAACATGCCGCGCAGCACCGGATCACCGTTGGTGCCGCCGTTGCGTACCAGGGCGAAGCCGGGAATGGTTTTCAGGTAGTCGCCACCGTCGCTGGCCGGAACGGGTTGGCGCGGGTCCTTGGGGTTGGTGACGATGGTCAGCGGCGAACTCGGCGCGATGGCGGTGATCACCGTCGGGCTCAGATCTTCACTGTGGCCCGCGTGTTCGTTGGCCAGCACCGTGGGTGTCAGCAATGCGCCGCAAAGAACGGCGGTGGCGTGCCTGAAACGAATACTCGATTCGTTCGGGGCAAAAGTAGCTTGGGCAGGGCTCAAGCGTGTGTCAGCAGTAAACCTGGACATGACAATTTCCATCGAACAGTCGTAAACGACACGGCCGGCAGCCTGTGGCTGTCTTCGAAACCGTGTGAAATCGGAGGTGCGTGTTTACGTGACGATGGGTGGCGCGCGGGTTCGGGCGCCAGGGAAGAAGGTTTGCCGGGCATGGCCCAGGCGAGGGGAGGGTGTGGTGAAGGTGGTGGCTGCTGGCGTGTCGAACGCGGCGAAGGTCTGGCCGCCGGTGAGCGCCGGGCAATTGAACAACAGGCTGCAATAGCCGCATTTTTCCCAGAGCACATGGTGCGAGGCTTTGGGCGGGCAGTGTTCGGCGGCGGGTTGCGCGCCGTGGTCGGCGTGCTCCATGGCCGACATGTCCATGCTCATGTCCATCGACAGGCTCATCGACATCGACGAGGCGCGTTGATCCATCGGCATCGACTGAGAAATCAGCGGGCCGATAAAGATCATCAGCATGGCGAACAGGCTGATCCAGCTGCCGTGCGTCAGGCTTGACGACTGACGACGGTGTGCGGATGACCTGGCGCTAAGCGGGCGCATGGCGTTTTCTGCTCAGTCGGTTACTGGGCGTGGGCGTGCATTTTCATGTCTTCCGGCGGCTTCTTCTGCACCGAGACTTCGACCGTCACGTCACCGGATTTTTCGAAGTGCAGGGTCAGCGGGAAGCGTTTGCCGTCGCTCAGCAGGCTGCGGTCTTTCAACTCCAGCAACATCACGTGATAGGCCATCGGCGCAAACGTGACATTGCCACCGGCAGGAACATCGACGTTCGGCACTTGCTGCATTTTCATCAGATCGTTTTGCATGATGTGCTCATGCAATTGAGCAATACCTGCAATCGGCGAGTCGACGCTGAGCAGGCGGTCAGCGGTTTTGCCTGGGTTCTGAATGACAAAATAGGCCGCTACGGTTGGCGCGTTCGGCGGCAACTCCTGCGACCACGGGTGAGCGATCTCCAGTTCGCCCGCCTTGTATTCATGGGCATTGGCAAAGCAGGCAGGCAGCAGCAACGCAGCCAGAACGATGAGTTTGTTCAACATGGCAGTTCTCCAGAGCGATTCAAGACGCAGGTCAATTGCGAGAAAGAATCACACCAGAGGGGACGCGCGGGGGTTGAGGCACGGCCATTGCTGGCGCGGGGTGGGTGTTTCAAGAGAGGTTGCAGGCACGCTTCGATTGGCATCGAAACGGGCGAAATACAGCTGCGGCACATGCCCGGGTAACGCCACCAGCGGTGCGGAACCGGAGCAGCACCAGCAATGCTGCATGTTGGAATGATCGTCGTTCTGCGGAGCTTTCTGCTCGAGGTCGCCCAGAGAAATCGCCACCATCTTCGTGCCGCTGGACGTACAAAAACTGCCCCACAACAATTGCTCGGCGGGTGATTTCGCCGACTGCGCCATGGCTCCGGTCATCGGCATGGCGAGCATATTGAACAGCACTGCGAAGCAGGCGATCCAGGCAATTGCGAGCCGTTGTCGGGACATGGGACAAAATCCGTTGGGTGGGCGATCAGGCGCGGCTATTTAGCCTGATCAGGGCCGATAAGTAAAAAAGCAGCGTGCGGTGTGGTGTCGCAGGAAAAACAGTTTTTTTTCGTTCCATCAGTGCGCACGTACCGCATGCACTTGCATATCTACCCCAAGCGTAGCGCGAATTACGGCAAATATCGCAGCCAGGTTATCCATGCTCGGGTTGCCCTTGGCAGACAACATTCGATGGAGACTTTTGCTTGGTTTTGCTGTTTCCTTCGCCAGCTCTTCAAAACCAACGGTGGCGTTGACGAGATCGCGCAAAGTGATCCTGGCCATTTCAGGTTCACCATTAAGAAACAGAGTAGCAGCCTCATCCAACAATGCCTGAGCGAACTCGGGATCACGCTGGGCACGCTCGGCGATGGTGTGTTTGTAGCTTCGGGTGAGCGCCATGACTTTATCTCCGGGTTCGTTCAGCTTTCTTACGGGTTCTAAATTCAGCTATCAGTGTTTTTGCCTGTTTGATGTCGGCCTTTTGGGTGGACTTATCGCCGCCACCAAAAAGGATGATCAGGCGTTTTCCCTCTTGAATAAGATAGATTCTGTAGCCTGGGTCCCAATTTATTCGGTATTCGCCGAGACCTTCAAGCCACTTGATATTGGAAGTATTGCCCAGCTCCAGTCGGACCAAGGCAGTAGATACCTTAAACGCTGCCTGCTTATTTAAGGTGGAAAACCAACGTCCAAAGGGGCTTGTTTCGTTTTCCTGCAAATATTCTTCGAGTGTGATCACAGACGGCCCTGAAGGTAACAAATAAGTTACTTATCATGCAAGCCAGCGATCCTGCCTTATTGAACAAAGGTGGCCAACGCATCAAGTGTTTCTTGAAGCGTCAGTAGCTCCCGATCCACCCCCGGCAACATCGGCCGCTGCAACACAATCACCGGCACCCCACGCTCTCGTGCCACTTCCAGCTTCGGTTCGGTCGCCGTGCTGCCGCTGTTCTTGCTGATCAACACATCAATCTGCCGACGTTCAAACAGCTCCCGTTCATCCTCGATCAGAAACGGCCCGCGTGCGCCGATGACTTCGCAGCGTTCATTACCGGGGTAAACGTCCAGTGCACGCAAGGTCCAGAATTGCTCCGGTGGGATTTCGTGCAGGTGCTGCAACGGTTCGCGGCCGAGGGTGAACAGCGGTCGGTGGAAGGGTTTCAGGGCTTCGATCAGTTCGGCCCAGTCACTGATGTCCCGCCAGTCATCCCCGGTCTGTGGCTGCCAGGCCGGGCGGCGCAACGCCCAGCATGCAATGCCGCTCAGCTGCGCGGCAGTCGTGGCGTTGTGACTGATTTGTGCGGCGTAGGGATGGGTCGCGTCCAGCAACAGGTCGATCCCTTCATCGCGAATGAACTGTGCCAGGCCTTCGGCACCGCCGTAGCCGCCGACGCGAACCTCACAGGTCAGGTCCGTCGGCACTCGACCGACACCGGCCAAGCTGTAAATGTGTTCTGGCCCCAGCGTGCGGGCGATGGCCAGGGCTTCCGTCACGCCGCCGAGCAGCAAGATTCGTTTCATTGAAAAGCTCCCGCATGGCCGACAATCCCGCCCTGGCGATCAATGGCAAACACCTCGACTTGCACCTGTGCCGGCACCACGCTGCGGGCAAAATCCAACGCGTGCTGGCAGACCGCGTCACCAAGGGCGATGCCCGCCGCGCTGGCCATCGCCAAGGCTTGCTGACTGGTATTGGCTTCGCGAATGCCTTGCTGCAACGCCTCATCGGCACCCATCGCGGCGGCCCATTCGGCCAGTTGCGGCAGGTCGATACTGGAATGCCGGCTGTGTAAATCCATATGCCCGGCCGCCAGTTTGCTGATCTTGCCGAAGCCGCCGCACAGGCTGAGCTTATCCACAGGCACTTTGCGCAAGTGTTTGAGCACGGCGCCGACGAAGTCGCCCATTTCGATCAGGGCGATTTCCGGCAGGTCGTAGACGCGGCGCATGGTGTCTTCGCTGGCGTTGCCGGTACACGCGGCGATGTGCAGGTAACCGTTGGTTTTGGCGACATCGATGCCCTGGTGAATCGAGGCGATGTAGGCCGCGCAGGAAAACGGCCGGACGATGCCGCTGGTGCCGAGGATCGACAGCCCGCCAAGAATGCCGAGTCGCGGGTTCATGGTTTTCAAGGCTAACGCTTCGCCGTCCTCGACGTTGACCGTGACCTCAAAGCCGCCGCTGAAGCCGAGCTCTTCGGCCAGCAACGTCAGATGCTGAGTGATCATTTTGCGCGGCACCGGGTTGATCGCCGGCTCGCCGACACCCAGTACCAGGCCTGGCCGGGTGACCGTGCCGACGCCACGGCCGGCGCTGAAACGGATGCCCGGCTCGTGGCTCAGTCGCACTTGGGAATACAACAGGGCGCCATGGGTCACGTCCGGGTCATCCCCGGCATCCTTGATCGTCCCGGCTTCGGCGCCGTCGTCGATCAATCGGCAGAACTCCAGGCGCATCTGTACCTGTTTGCCCTTGGGCAGAACGATTTCCACGGCGTCCGCGCTCATCCCGCTCAACAACAAACGCGCCGCCGCGAGACTGGTCGCGGTGGCGCAGCTGCCCGTGGTCAGGCCGCTGCGCAGCGGGGCGGGTTGTTCGGCGGTTTCGTCACGCATCGAAGGGCTTCGTCACGTCCAGCAAGGTAATCGGCAACGCCTGACGCCAAGTGTCGAACTCTCCGAGGGGCTGGGCTTGGGCGACGTGAATGCGGGTCAGCTCACCACCGTGGCGTTCGCGCCAGGCCATCAGGGTTACTTCGCTTTGCAGCGTGACGGCGTTGGCGATCAGTCGGCCGCCGGGTTTGAGCTGAGCCCAACAGGTGTCGAGCACCCCGTCACGGGTGACCCCGCCGCCGATAAAAATCGCATCCGGACGTTCGAGCCCGGCCAGGGCCTGTGGTGCACTGCCGCGAATCAGCTGTAAACCGGGCACGCCGAGGGCATCGCGGTTGTGTTCGATCAGCTGTTGCCGACCGTCATCGGCTTCGATCGCCATCGTTCGGCAACTGGGGTGAGCGCGCATCCATTCGATGCCGATCGAGCCGCTGCCGGCGCCGACATCCCACAGCAGTTCGCCGGGGACCGGGGCGAGGCGCGCAAGCGTGATCGCACGGACATCGCGTTTGGTCAGTTGACCGTCGTGCTTGAAGGCCGAGTCTGGCAGGCCGGCCAGTCGCGAGAGGCGTGGAGCGTTCGGCTCGGCGATGCACTCGATGGCGATCAGGTTCAGATCGGCGACCGATGGAGCGTTCCAGTCATTGGCCACACCATCGATGCGCCGTTCGGCTGTGCCGCCCAGATGCTCCAGCACGCTGAGACGGCTCGGACCGAAACCGCTTTCACGCAGCAGTGCCGCAATGGCGGCCGGGCTTTGGCCATCGTTGCTCAGCACCAGCAAACGCACGCCGCTGAACAACTGCGCGTTCAGTGCGGTGATGGGCCGCGCAACCACCGAAAGTGTCACCACCTCCTGCAACGGCCAGCCCATTCGTGCCGCTGCAAGCGAGCAGGAGGAGGGCGCGGGCAGGATCAGCATTTCATCGTTGGGCATTTGCCGCGCAAGGCTGGCACCGACGCCAAAGAACATTGGATCACCACTGGCCAGCACGCAGACGGGTTCGCCGCGAAGCGCGAGCAAAGGGTCGAGGGAAAACGGACTGGGCCACAACTGCCGCTCGCCACGGATGCAGGCCGGCAGCAAATCCAGTTGTCGCTGACTGCCAACGATCCGCGAAGCGCGCAACAGGCCATGCCGGGCGTTTTTGCCCAGGCCCTTGAAGCCGTCTTCACCGATTCCCACTACTGTCAGCCAGGGTGACATCTGTAGCCCTCAAAAATAGTCTCAAACGAGCTGTTCCGACGGGCAGGCTTTTCATGCCGTCGAACAAAGCAGGCATAATACCGCGCCTTCGCCCGCGAAGCGTCTTTCCCCATTGCCGGTCGCCCCCTTGAACGAACGCCCGATGTCCTCAGCCTTACGCCCCTCGGCCTGCCCGGGATTGCTGCGTATTGTCCAGGCGCTGGATGGCGGCATCTGCCGAATCAAGTTGAATGGCGGTTCGATCAGCGTGGCTCAGGCCGAAGCAGTGGCCGATGCCGCCGAGCGATTCGCTGGCGGGGTGATCGAGGCAACCAACCGCGCCAACCTGCAAATCCGCGGGATAGGCCGTGAGCACGGCGCGTTGATCGACAGTTTGATGTTGGCGGGTCTCGGCCCGAGCAGCGCGGCGGGCGACGATGTGCGCAATCTGATGCTCAGCCCCGGCGCCGGCATTGATCAACAGATGCTGGTCGATACGCGCCCGCTGGCTGAGCAGATCCTCACGACGCTGCAAAGCGATGAACGCTTCCACGACCTCAGCGCCAAGTTCGCCGTGCAACTGGATGGCGGCGAACGTCTGGTGATGCTCGAGCATCCCCATGATCTTTGGTTGTCCGCAGCTGAACGAGACGGTACGCGGGTGTTTGCATTCGGTCTGGCGGGTTGCCTTGTCGACGCGCCCGTAGGCGCGGTGTTGCTGGAGCAGGGCCATGCATTGGTGGTCGCGGTGCTGGAGTTGTTCCTGGAATTGGCACGCCCCGAGCAGACCCGCATGCGGCACCTGCTCGCCGAGTGTTCGCTCGACACGTTTCTCGCACGCCTCGCCGAGCGTGTGCCGTTGATGTCCATCAAGGCTTGGCAGCGCGAGGCAACTCCAGGCGCCCTGCACATCGGCACCCATCCACAGCGTGACGCCGGGCGTTTCTACATCGGTGCTGTGCCTCCGCTGGGCCGCCTGAATCCGGCGATGCTCAGGGGCGCCGCACAACTGGCGCGCGAACAGGGCGACGGCACGTTGCGTTTCACGCCTTGGCAGAGCCTGTTATTGCCCGGTGTCTTTGGCGACGATGCGCCTCACGTTATCCACAGCCTCGAACACCTCGACCTGCGTTGTTCGACCGATGATGCCCTGGCGCACCTCATCGCCTGCACCGGCTCGACCGGCTGCGGCAAAGGCCTGGCCGACACCAAGGTCGATGCCCGACAACTGGCGGCGCTGCTGCAACGCCACGGCCAGGCGCTGAACGTACACCTGTCCGGCTGCCAGCGTTCCTGCGCGGCCGCGCACATCGCACCGGTCACTTTGCTGGCGGTTTCTCTCGGTCACTACGACCTCTATTTTCGCGATGCAGCGCAGCCGGGTTTCGGCGCGCTGCACGCACGCAATCTTACTATTGAAGCGGTCGCGGCCTTGCTCGACGCCCGCTCACGGAGCCCCCTTGATGCTTGATTACATCCGCGACGGTCAGGAGATCTATCGCAACTCCTTCGCGATCATTCGTGCCGAGGCCAACCTCGAGCGAATCCCGGCCGATCTGGAAAAACTCGCGGTGCGGGTGATCCACGCCTGCGGCATGGTCGATGCCATCGACGGGCTGCAATTTTCCGCAGGCGCGGGCAAGGCCGGGCGTGAGGCGCTGGCCGCCGGCGCGCCGATTCTGTGCGATGCGCGAATGGTCAGCGAAGGCGTGACCCGCACGCGTTTGCCGGCCAACAACCAGGTGATCTGCACCCTGCGCGATGAAAGCGTTCCAGAACTCGCACGTGAGTTGGGCAACACCCGTTCCGCCGCCGCGCTGGAACTGTGGCGCCCGCATCTGGAAGGCAGCGTGGTGGTGATCGGCAACGCACCGACCGCTCTGTTCTATCTTTTGGAAATGCTCGATGCCGGCGCACCGAAACCGGCGTTGATCCTCGGCTTCCCGGTCGGCTTCGTCGGCGCCGCCGAATCCAAGGCAGCGCTGGCGGCAGACAGTCGCGGCGTGCCGTTTGTCATCATGCAAGGCCGGCTGGGCGGTAGCGCCATGGCCGCCGCCGCCGTCAACGCCCTCGCCACGGAGATCGAATGATGCAGTCACCTGGACGCTTGATCGGCCTGGGCGTCGGCCCCGGTGATCCGGAACTGATTACCGTCAAAGCCCTGCGCCTGCTGCGCGAATCGCCCGTGGTGGCGTACTTCGTCGCGAAGGGAAAAAAGGGCAACGCCTTCGGCATCATCGAAGCGCATTTGCAGGACGCGCAAACGCTGTTGCCGCTGGTGTACCCGGTGACCACCGAAGCGCTGCCGGCCCCGCTGTCGTACGAGCAAGTGATCAGCGATTTCTACGATGCGGCGGGCGAAGAACTCGCCGCGCATCTGGATGCCGGTCGTGACGTGGCCGTGATCTGCGAAGGCGATCCGTTCTTCTATGGTTCCTACATGTACCTGCACGATCGACTGGCCGAACGCTACGAAGCCGAAGTCGTACCAGGTGTTTGCTCGATGCTCGGCGGCGCTTCGGTACTGGGCGCGCCGTTGGTGTATCGCAATCAGAGCCTGTCGGTGCTGTCCGGCGTGCTGCCTCACGAGGACCTCAAACGTCGGCTGGCCGATGCCGATGCGGCGGTGATCATGAAGCTGGGGCGCAATTTTCCCAAGGTCCGTCAGGTGCTCGAAGAACTCGGTCTGGCAGAGCGTGCGCTGTACGTCGAGCGCGCGACCATGGCCAATCAGAAGATCGTTGCGCTGGATCAGGTCGAGCCGATGTCCTCGCCGTACTTCTCGTTGATCATTGTTCCAGGCGAACGGTGGCAAGGCTGATGGCCCGTCCAGTTCCGGCGATTGTCATTCTTGGCAATGGCAGCCTCGCGACCGCGCGCAAGATCCAGCAGGTCTACCCCGGCGCCTTGATCCACGGCCTGGCCGAACGGGTTGAAGGCGCGGATCGTGTCTATCACGAGTTCGGCGCGACCTTGCGCGAGCTTTATCAGCAAGACACTCCCATTATTGCCTTGTGCGCAGCGGGCATCGTGATCCGCACGTTGGCGCCGTTGCTGCTGGAGAAGGGCGCGGAGCCACCGGTGCTGGCCGTAGCCGAAGACGGTAGCGCCGTGGTGCCGCTGCTCGGCGGCCTCGGTGGCGTGAACGTCATGGCGCGGGAGATTGCAGCCAGTCTCGAGGTCGCTGCGGCGATCACCACCAGCGGTGAATTGCGCTTCGGCACCTGCCTGCTCAATCCACCCAGCGGTTACGCCCTCGGTGATCTGGAACTGGGCAAGCGCTTCGTCTCGGATTTGCTCGCCGGCCAAAGTGTGCGCATCGAAGGCGCCGCGCCGTGGCTTGCGCAAGCGCAGTTACCGGAAGACCCGCAGGCGCAGTTGTCGATCCACGTCGGCAGTGCCGAACGCACACCGTCGGCCAATGAATTGTTGATCTACCCGCGTAGCGTGCTGGTGGCGGTGAACGCCGAAGTGGCGGATTTGCCGAATGCGATTCGCGCAGCGCTGCATCAGGCGAACATCGCTGCGCAGTCGCTGGCCTGCCTGCTGGCCAGCGATCTGCTCATGGCCAGTCCTGCGTTGCGCGAAGCCGCGCTTGAACTGGGCGTGCCGCTGCGGTTTGCCTCGGTCAGCGGCGGCGTCAGTGAGCTGGCCCGCACAGTGCCGAACGCTACCGTCCTGTCGGCAGATACCGGCATCGCCATCGCGGTGACCAGTCAGCCGCTGGAGCTTGCACAGATCGGTCGCGCGCGCGGTCGTTTGGCCGTGATCGGCCTGGGCCCTGGCGCCGCTGAACTGATGGTGCCGGCGGTCAAGGCAGAACTGGCGCGGGCCAATGACGTGCTGGGTTATGAAACCTACGTGCGCATGGCCGGGCCGTTCCGCGATGATCAAGTGCTGCATTGCACTGACAACCGCGAGGAAATGCAGCGCGCTCGCCACGCCTTTGAACTGGCGGCTCAGGGGCGTTCGGTGGTGGTGGTTTCGTCGGGGGATCCGGGCGTATTCGCCATGGCGGCGGCGGTGCTCGAAGCATTGCACGAGTCGAGCGATCCGAGCTGGCACAGCCTTGATCTGGAGATTTTACCGGGCGTCTCTGCGTCCCTGGCAACGGCGGCCCAGGCCGGCGCGCCACTGGGACATGACTTCTGCGTGATGTCGCTGTCGGACAACCTCAAGCCATGGTCGATCATCGAGAAACGTCTGGATTTGGCGTCTCAAGCCGACCTGGCGTTGGCGTTCTACAACCCGATCTCGCGTTCGCGACCTTGGCAATTAGGGCGAGCACTAGAGATTGTCGCGCAGCACCGCAATGGCGAAACACCGGTGGTGTTGGGGCGAGATGTCGGTCGTCCGGGCCAGACCCTGCGCGTTATCACTTTGGGGCAGTTGACCGCGGATCAGGTGGACATGCGCACCATGGTGCTGATCGGCTCGTCCACTACCTGCACCTTCCCTCGCGCCGAAGGCGGCGAATGGGTGTACACCCCGCGGTGGTACGGTACAAAGCCGCCGTCCTGATGACTATGCGGTCTAACGATCGAGTGTTTTACAGGTGGAGAACCTGAACTGCATTCAAGTCGTGTCGTTACAGAAGGTCGTGGACTCTCTAGTTCACGGCCTTTTTTATAGGTCGTTTTTTAACGATTTATAGGTACAGCATCGTCGGGATGCTGTAGTTGAATGTTATTTGATGTTTCATATGACATTATTTGAAGTTTGTTGAGTTTGAATGGCTGTCTCTTTTGCAATAGCTTGCTCTCAAGTTGTGCGCGTTGCGTGGTATTTAGAATGTTGACCAGTGGCTCGTCTTCACGGTGATGAGTCATAAGCCAGCTGAGGTTCTATTTGATTACGGCGCTTGCCAATGTTGAATGCGCGAGCGAGTTCGCGTGCTTGAATGGCAGTTCTGCCAATACTGGAGCAAGGATGTGAATGTAATGAATTGGACAAGCGCTGCGCATGGTCATGGTTTCCCCTCGGTCGCAGAGTTTTCGAAAATTAAAGGCGGCTTCAGCGAGTTTTTTGAGAGCGCAGAGTATGAAGCGTTAGAGAGGTATTATCAGGCCGCCGTTGAAATTAATGATCCCAATGAAAAGCTGATGCCGGTTAAGTTGTTCCAAAGCACATTTGAATCGTTGCTTCGTCAAAAGTCGAAACCTTTGCCTTTGCTCGAACAGGCATATGCCGGGCTAACACGATATACATCCAGACTCGCAAATACTGTGGCCATGCTTTCAACAGTGGCTGATCCCGTGCCCAGGATCATGCACTTTGTATGGGTAGGTGGCAGTGAGGTCGGCGCTATTCAGCGGGACTACATGAATATCTGGCGAGAAATGCTGGCGGCGCAGAATTACAAATTCAATCTTTGGTACGACAGCGACGCATTATTGGCCTTTGAAATGAATCGGGTGATTCTTGACAGTGCCAGAGTTCATGCGATGGCGTCAGGAGGGGATCGGGTGACGAGGCCCGCCAATCTGTCGCAAATGATTGAAGATCGTGCGCGGGTGCTGAAGCTGCAGATGGCGGATCATCTCAATCAAGCACAATGGGCTGGCCGGGCAGATGAGGCGCGAATTGACCTGATGGTTCAAGCCTATGGCAAGGATCGAGCGATTCTTGAGGCTTTCCGCCAGCGGTGTCTTGACAGTCATACGTCCATGATCGGGCCTGATCTGCAGTTGCGCGATGTTCGCCATGAATTTGCCGGTCACTTTCTACGGGATGTCTATCAGCGTGAGGTCGCCATGCGCGGCAACTTTGCCGCGGCCAGCGATGTTGTCCGTTTACAGGCCGAGTATCTGGAAGGGGGGCGTTACAGTGACATGGACTATTTGCCACCCTTGGTCGAAAAGCCGGGTGGAGTTGATATCAGTGGATTTGACGAGCAAGCACGAATCGGCGTGCTGCAACTTCTGCTAAATCATAACGACGCTTTGATGCCTGGTCGCGATCAACAACGCTATGCTGATAGAACTGGCAGAATTCCCGCCGAGCATAAAGAAGCACTGCTTACGTTCGCCCGCAGCAAACCTAATATTGGCGAAGTCTTTACTGCCCCGAAGGAAAGTTTGGTGCCGCGGGACGGGTTTCGCATGGGCACTGCATTCGGGTCACCCAGTGCGGGTGAAATGAACGCTCATTTTCTGGCTCATCCGGGCAGCGGAATGACTCAAGCCATCATGCAAATGATTCGGTTGAATTATGACTGCCTGCACGAGGTTGAACGCCAACTCAGCACGGAAGGTATAACCCCGGATGATAAAAATCGGTTATATGACGTCATTCTGAGTGTCGTTGAGAAAAAACAGGCTGAAGGGAAGTTCCCGGCATCAATTAATTTCTCTACGAGCAAACTTGTCGAAGCCATTGGCACGTATTACCAGGACGGGATTCGCATTGGCGCTAGAGGCACTATTACCCTGACCGGGCCTGGCGCCGCTTCGAGCGGGTTGCTTAATTATATGTTGAAGCACCTTGAGCCCGATCATCTGGAGGCGGTTCGTACACGGCTGAAATTGACCGAGGGTTATAACGTCTACACCGAAGAAGAAATGGTTTCTGGCTGGACGGTCAATGGTTCTGAGGACGAGTGGCTGGCAAAAGAAAATGAAAAATGGAAGACAGGCAAACTCAAATCTCGTTACATCGGCAATGTGACGGAGTTGCTGAAAGAGCAAACGCTCACCTTCAAACAAGGCTGGCCGGTCATTGAGGGCAAACAGGTATTGTTGACGTCGGTTCTGCAACAATTGCTCGATGATTTGGGCGCGCCGTTCATCCGTGCGATGAATGACAAATTGAGTGGCGACATCCCCGTCGGTAGACGTATCGCCCTCAGCTTCGAACAGCGTCAGATGATCCTGGCGCAGCCCGCCCTTGAGCTGCCGCCATCGGTAGGCGCCGAGCTGTTCGGTAATCTGAATGAAGCGCTGACACGGATCGCCGGCAACAAGTTGCCTGTTGAGCAATTGAGCCCCCTGCACCGCTTGGTGTTCGGTGGACTGTTTGGCGCGACAACTCTGGACATCGAGGGCTTCGCTGATGCCTGGGAGGCAACCCGTTCCCTCGCCGGCAACACCCAGGATCGTGGACTCGGTGCGCGCTACGAACAGATTGAGCAGACCCTTCGTGAGCAGAACAGCGCGGCATTTGAGGCTGGCTTCAATACACCCGTGCCTGACACGCGAACCACGGAAAAGTCTGCGGTGCTCAAAGGTCTGGCCTTCGCTGAACCATTGAGCATACGTCAATGGGGTGAGCACATTGCCGGGATCCAGCTCCAGGCCCAATACGAGCTGCGTCACGTTATTTTCGAGCGCAGTGCCACGGTGCTGGAAACCTTCATTGCACAGGGCGCTTCCAGCGGGAGGTTAATGCCTCAGGGATTGCTGATCAGGGGTGAAGGCGATCCCGGAAGGCGTTGTTATCCACTGGTGTTGGCCATGGCAGCGGCCCTCGAAAAGGGCACCTCTGCCGTGGACGCTTTGAGCGGCAGACTGGCCAATGCCAACCTCTCGCCCGACGCCAATGAAACCCATGCATTTCTCACAACCCTCGATGAGCTGCGCACGGTACCGATGGCGCGCTCCGGCACTTTGTTGGGTGCGTCCCGGCTGGACCAGATCCTGCAAACACTGGAAGCCAGGACTTCCACCAGCACACTGATGCTTAACACCGAAAGCCATTCCCTGCTGGTCGCAAAAGTGGTTGATGGGGCGTCGATGGGCTACCGCTTTTATGATCCGAACTTCGGTGTCTTCGGGTTTGAACAGGTTCAGAACCTGCGACTGGGTCTAGAGCAGTTTCTTGGCAATCCCGAGCTCGCCAGACTGTATGACATCGGTCAACTGAAGGACGCTGCTTTCAACGTCGTTGACCTCAATGGCCCGCTCATTGCAGATCAGCGGCTACCGTCGCGCAATAATGTGTCGGGCTTGCTGAGCCATGACCCGATCAGTGCCGGTGTGACCGTGACGCCATGGGAACATCAAGCCGCATTGAGGGCCCGTTCGTTGTCGGAAAATGCCCGATTGGGGCGCGGTTTGAACGAGCTGGATACCCGCCACTGGGCGCAGCAAATTCAGCAGAGCACTGATCGTCTTCGCACGGAAAGCAACCTTGGGAAAGAATACGTTCCGGTGTTCGACAGCGTCCGAGAGGTGCCAGGCGGTCGATATGATATCAGCCTGGTCAATATCAAGGACCCTGCGCGCACGGTCCGGGTCTCCAGCGCAGATGGCGTTTTGTCGCGAATCCGTTCCTATCTGACAGAAACCTTCCAGACCCTTTCAGTAAAGCCGTCCGTTCCGGGCAAGGTTGACCCGACTGACGTCAGTGCCGTGCATACCTTGAATGCGGCCTTTACAGTTCAGGCGTTGCTGTTGGCGCTCAAAACCCATGAGCAGGTCGGCGACATCAATGAAGACCGGAGCCTGACGACTGCCGTGCGAATGCATGGCTACCTCAGTTACGCGCAACTGGTCCACGGTAATTTTCTCGACGTCGTAGAGCTGGTCAAGTTGTTCCAGGTGGCGTTGAGCGATGCACAGCTGGTGGCCCGGACCACCTCCTCGGTGGTGGTCAACGCGCTGGGACACATTGCCAGAGATGGTCTGGCCACCGTGTTGCAACTCGCCACGGTGGGCTTCGATATCTATCTGCTGGCCAATGCCAGGGACGATCTGCAACGGGCTCAATACGCTACCCAACTGGCGTTCGATTCGCTAGGGCTGGGGCTTTCGGTGGCCGGGGTGGGCGCCGGACTTGCCGGTGCGACTACGACGGCTGCATTTCTTGGTGGCGCCGGAGTGATTCTGGGCGGATTGGCCATTGGCGTGGGCGCGCTGGTAGAAGGGTTCAACGGTACGTTGGAGCGAGGGCGGCGGGTAGGTCAGTACCTGAACCGCGTCGACAAAGCCTATCGCACGGGGGGGCACTCGGTCAGGGAGGGTGTGTTTTATCCGAATCCATACGCAGACATTCGCGAGATCGATTTGCGCAGGAAGCGAATGACCTTCGATAGCCAGGAGATTTTGTCGGCCACCACCACCACGTTGCATGTGCCGGATCAGAACCCTGATCGTTCAAATGCCATTAATATCCGGACAAGTCTCGGGTTGCCGGAGCATGCCACGGTCACCGATCCGTCGACCTTTCAAACCATCGTCCTGCCCTGCGTAGCCAAGACCTGGTTCGGCTTTGATTACTCGGCGCTGCCGTTATCGACCACGCGATCCGAGCATTTTGAAACCGCCCTGAAACTGGAACACGACGCAGCAGGCAATCGTCAGTTCTGGTTTACCTTTTACAAATTTCCCTCCGAATACATTTTGCATAACTTGTATCCGGTGGAGGTCGACACAACGATCAGGGTCTTGCTCGATGAGGCGCCACGTTCGTTGCTGGTACCCGAACTGCCCAAAACATTGCACGGCAAGTTGTCTTACAGTATTGAAGGAGAGGGTGGCTATTGTGCGTTGACACTTGACCCGGGCGTGCAATCGGTGACTCTGTCCCAGGTTCAAAAATCTCGTCCCATGGCCTGGACCTTGCGCGCGCTCTGGTTAAACGAAGCAGATGTCGTTGTTGATGAGGGGCAGCTGAAGCTGGGGGCTATAAACGTCCAGGTTACGGATACGCCTGAATTGGTTATCCAGACCTCGCATCATTCATATCGGGTTGACTGGACGGATCGGAAGTTGTTGATCGAACGGCTGGAGACTGATCTGACTGTCGATATCGCGACTGTCCAGGTCCGAGTCAGGGAGTTGGCCCGCACCCATCGTCTGGCCAGCCCGTTCACAGCGGTAGAGAATTTCCCGGTTCCGTTCGCAGACCCACAAGAACCACAACTCACAACGGCTTTTTATGAGCAGGCCCGTGATCGCTTTATCTACTCTCGAGACCTGCCATCGGCGCTGGCGGATCAAGTCAGCCTGGGCGAGGTGATAGGAGGACAGGCGTATTTCTTTTGTCCCCGCGAAGCGCTTGTCTGGCGTTCTGATGTGGTCACGGGGCAGGTCAATCGATTCTATCGTCTGATGGATCCGGTGCCCGGCTCGAACATTTCGGTGTTTCAAGATCTAGGGCACGGGGTCATTCGCATCGTTCAGCAGGTGACACAGCGCACAGGGCGTGAAGCCGAGGTGATCTACCTGTTAGGTGAGGAGGACGTCAAGTTGATGGCAATCGCCGGCCATCTGACCGAGCGTCAGCAAAGCCTGTTGCTCAAGAAGGAGATGAAAGGGTGGTCAAACTTCTTTTGGGATTACGAGTTATTGGTCACGGATTCGAAACTTTGGCCTTTGACCCAAGTGAAGGTCGTGGACTACAAGCCGGCGGAGTTTGTCTCGATCACCCCGTTGTTTGAGGGTAAAAAGGATCCGGTCAGTACTTGGGTGCGTGGTGCAGATGGCCTTTTGATCGGGCCCGATGTGCCGCAGACCGAAGGGCCGGGGGCGGCGGTGAGTCCGTCATTGCTGACACCCGCTACACGTGCGGGCGATGTCTTCCTGTTTTTCGACAAGCGCAATCGTACCCTTTATCGCCGGAAGATCGACCCGGCCACTACCGCCGTGAATGTGCGGGCCGAGATTATCGAACCCTACAATGTGATAGAGGTCGTGCCCAATGAGCGTCGCTATCTCGCGTTGACCCTCGAGGGGTTTTATTTCGATATCGATGACCAAGGGCAATCGCAGTTGGCTGCGATAACCGCAGACTGGCTGAATGAGGCCAAGGGGCCAATAGACTTTGATTTTGAATGGTGGACAGCGGTTGAAGCCGTTGCCAACGACCATCTAGCGTCGAGCGTTGCCATTCTTGGTTTAGAGAACAGTACAAGGGATAGAAAGTTGCGCGCCTGGTATACCGGCCGTCAGTGGTTGATTGCAGATTTTGGGCCCGCATCGGTAGTGCGGTTAGTGGCAACCACACCTGATGGTCGGGCGGCCTGGCTGTTGGATGTTTCCGCTGGACAGCTCTTTCGTCAGGCGTTTATCGAGCCTGAGCAGTTGAGCCGCGCGTTCGGCAACGGCTTGCATCTGGTCAATGCCGAGGCGCTCCCTCAACCAGAAAAAGTGTGGAGCCCATGGTCGTTTTCTGAAGTGCTGTCCGACGGCACCGGTTTGCGTGGCCGTACCCGTGACGGGGTCAATCTTGAACTGATTGAAGACGAACCGGCAAGGATCATCAGTGTCGAGTACGCCTGGACCTATCGTTACATGGAGTCGACTGAAGCACTGGCGGGTCGCCTGAAAGATTTAGTGTCCGGTCAGGCACATGCGCCTTACCTGCCGATCGGGAATTCGACCAACCGTTACGCCTATTACGTACCCGAACTCAATCGTGTATTTGATATTTCCGGTAGGGCTGACGGGCAATGGGCGAACTTCCTCGGTACGAAACGAGGGCGCGTTGCGCTGTTGTTTGATCCGGTGGACGGCTTGATTTTCAACCGCAATAGCAGTGAGGTTCTGTGGGTCGCGGCGAACAAGGCCAGCCGGGAGGGTGAAGTCATGACGCTGGAAGTTTCGGGAGAGGTAAAAGATCTTCTGGCCCTGGTGCCCGACGGTGTCAGCACATTGATTTTGGGCTGCGCTGAAACGGGGTCGACTTATCACGTGTCGGAAACCGACTGGCAGCACTTCGACTGCATTGTGGTCGATTGCACTGCCTGGCCGGGTGTTGATGCTGTGCCCACGCAGCTGATTCTGGCCACCGGAGCGCAGGACAACTGGCGTGTCGCCCGGGCGGACAAACACCTGGTGTTCACTGACCCCGACAACGGCAGCAGCCTTGTTTTTCGTTCGGCGCAATCCGAGGAGTGGGCATTGGCCCAGTCGCTGAAACTGAGTGTGAAAGTCCTTGGCGGTACGCTTGAGGTCAACGTCCATGAACTGTGGCAAACCCTGTTCGATCAGGAGGAAAGCAGTCTTGAATTGAAGGCGCTCGTCGAGAAGTTGAACTCGGTCTAAACAAACAGGGGGTGACCAGTGGGTGTCTGCCCTCGTTAGTACGAAGAAGAAATCTTCGTGAGTGTCGGCGGCCTCGTCCTGAGGCCGCTCTTACATACAGGGAAGTATCTTTATGGGTGAGCAAACTGTTCGTCGTGTGAACGGCTACGTCAATTTTATTGATCTGTTTAAACTGTCTGATCTTGAACAGGCGTTACAGAAGCATAAAGGGACAGACGAATACGACGCGGTGTTTCGGTATTACTTCGCTTGTATCGCCGTGCTCGATTTTCCGAGAATGCTTGCCCCACTTGGGTTGCTGCGCGAGGCGCTCGGGTCTTTTGTTGAACCCAAGCGCCGGCGTCGACGTGCGGCGGGGATGGAACCGCCAGCTGCACAGCAGGGCGCTGCCGCTCCGGGCCTGACTGAAATCCGCGACAGAATCGAAGACTTTCAGGTGCGCCTGTCCGACAGCATTGAACAGCTGAGTGTCGCGGCTTTCGAAGTGCCGAAAAATCTGCACTTCGTCTGGCTTGGAGGTGGCCTCGGACCTATCCAGCGTGACTACATTAATGTCTGGAACAAGGTGTTGGCCGGGCAGGGCTATGCCGTGAAGCTCTGGTACGACAGCGATGCATTACTGGCCTATGAAACCAACCGGATCATTGTCGAAGCCGCGAAGGCCGATGCGATGATTAATGGTGGGCATAGCACTGAATCCAATAATGATCTTGGTGATAAATATGAGGAACGGGCCATTGTTCTCAAACAACAAATGTTCGCCCATATCAATAAAGCGGTAGGGCGCGGTGTTAACCCGGATGACGCACGTATTGATCTTCTGGTTCGTGGATACGGCCAGAATGAAGCAAGCCTGAAGGCCTTGCGTGACAAAAATGGCCAGAGTATTTCGGCACTGGGCGAGGCCGGCGTGGAACTTCGTGATCTTGCGGCGAATGTAACACCGCTTCACTTGCAGGACATTTACCAACGGGAAATCAGTCTGCGAGGAAATTTTGCAGCGGCCTCCGATGTGGTACGCATTGAGGCCTTGATGGCTGAAGGTGGAAATTATGCGGATGTCGATAACCTGCCATCTCTTGTGGAGAGGCTGGGCGATGTGGACATCAGTCAATTCAGCAGCGATGCACGCCTGGGCGTAATGCAGTTGTTGCTCGATCAAAACCCGCAATGGATGCCTGGTCGCGAAGCATCGAGGAGTCAGTACAAAAGCTACGTTAAGTACATTCCTGAAGAGCATCGACCGGCGCTGGAAAATTTCGCTAAAAGTCGCCCGCAGTTGACCAGTGTTTTTCGCGCCCCCAAAGAACGTCTCGTTCGTCCGAACGGAATGCGAGCGGTTACCGAGGGGGGCAGCCTCAGTAATGCGTTTCTAATGGCTCATCCCGGATCGGCCATGTTGAGCGCCGTGATCGATCGTTTCAAACTCAATTATGAGATCGTTGATGCTACGGCCCGTTTGGCCATGGAGAACCAGGTCGCCGCTATCGACGCTGAGGCCATCAGTCGTATTGCGCTGGAGGTCGTCGAAGAACAGTTCGGCCTTTTGCATGCTCTGCCGGCGGATGTAGAACTCGCGCTGTATTTTCTGGCCAAGGCTGCAACCTTTTACTACAGCGACGGCATTCGCCCCCAAAGCGAAGTGACCATCTATTTGACCGGGCCTGCTGCGGTGCGCGATGCGCTCGCGGATTACGCAAAAATGCACTTCACCCCTCGTGCCGCGGGCGTCTGGCGAAACGATGTGGCTATTGACCCCGCCGCAGCGGTGAACCGGGACACCGAGGAGGAGCAGGACCACTCCTGGAAAGAAAACGAAAGTGACACCGTCGACTGGCTCAAAAACGAAAAACAACGTTGGGAGACCGGGCAATTCAAGGCGCGTTACGTGGGGAAAGTGGATCAGTTGCTTAAGAGCCGGACGATCCATTTCGACCATGGCTGGCCTGTCATTGAAGGTCGACATGTGTTGTCGACCGAATTGCTGCAATCCCTGGCGCAACACTTTGGCGAACCCTTTTTGCGAGCGATGAGTCAGCGGACCACCGGTGAGGAGACTTTCGACAAGCCGTTGCAGCTGGGCTTTGACGAGCGTCAATCCATCCTCGCACAGGAAATCGCGCTACCGCCGTCGTTGGTCGGTGAGCCGGCGGCCGGGGATTTGCCTCTGGACGAATTGCTTCATCGAATTGGCCGGGACACTTTGCAGGTTGAACAGCTTGACCCCCGGCAGCGGTTGTTGATCGGTTCGTTGCTGGGCGCGCGGGCAATGGATAAACGCAACTTTGATCTCGTCAGTGCACGGCTGGAAAACCTCGCCAACAACGTGTCCGAGTTGGGCGTATCCCATCGTTACGGGGCCATTGAGCGGGAGCTGTTCAAAGAAAATCACCCTGCTTTCGTTGCCGGTTTGGCCAGCGCCTCGACACCCTTCGTAGCGTTGTCCGAGACCAGCATCGAGTTGAAGAAACAGGCGCTGGAGCAGTCTCTGACCCTGCTGCAATGGGGGCGCCAGGTCGCCCGTATTCAGCAGGTCGCAAAACTCGAGTTCCGTGACCGGATTGGCGAGCGTATGACCGATGTGCTCGAAAGCTTCAATCACGGCACTTTCAAACTGGTGCCACAAGACTTGTTGCTCCAGGGCGCCGGTGACCGGATCGCCGGGCGCTGTTATCCGTTGTCATTGGCCATGGCGGCTGCGATCAGCAAAGGGAACGAAGCGGGCAACATCCTTCGCGAGCGGTTTTACCTGGCGGTCATCGAGCCCGGTACCCGCGATTCGACGGCATTCGTGAGCATTCTCGAAGAGCTTCGCGATGTCGACGTTCATGACCTGGGTGGGCCGGTGGAGCGCGCCGATCTGGCACAGGTGATTGCGATGCTTGAAGAGAAAACCGTCAGCAGCACGTTGATGCTCAACTCGGATAACCACTCGATGCTGGTGGCCAAAAGTGTCGTTGACGAGCGCAGTACCTATCATTTCTACGATCCGAATTTCGGTGTTTTCGAGTTCGATACTGCTGAAGCGCTCAGCGCGGCGCTGACCCATTTTTTTGTTCGGCAAGAGATGGCCAGGCCTTACGCCGCGTATGGCGAGCTTGCTCGTCCAACCTTTGATTTGATTGAGCTCGACGCGGGTCGACTCAATGCAACGGTGCTGTCGTCGGGTGTCCGGGTGTCCAGTCTTTCCGATTCGGACAGCCTGCCTGAGCAGGCGCCTCGGGTCAGGCAGCGGCTGGCCAGCGCGCGAGGACAGTCGCTGGTCAAAAATGGGGTACTGGGCAATTCGTTACTGGAACTGGACGCACACTGGTGGGGCGGGCAGATCGCGCAGGCGACACGGCAGTTGCAGGAGCAACACGGGCTGTCGTCGGGCGCCGTTGCGTTGTTCGAGTCACTGGAGATCACCCCGACAGGCGAGTACAAAATCAGTCTGGTCGATACCGATCCTGCTCAGACCGTTGTGCGCGTCACCACCGCTGACCATCGATTCCTGAGGATCAAGAACTACCTCTCGGAAACCTTCCATACGTTGGCAGCGCAACCGCATGAGCCGGCCGGCTCGGCTGACGCGACGGACGCCGGTAGCGTCCATACGCTCAATGCCGGTTTTACCGTACAGGCCTTGATGAACGCGTTGCGCCATCACGAAGGCGAGGTCAGCGGTGGTGACAAGGCACTGACCACTGCCATTCGTTTGCATGCCTACGTCAACTACGCCCAACTGGTCCACGGCAACGTGGTGGATGTGATTGGCGTTGTGGCACTGGTGCGTCAGGCGCTGGACGATGAAAAGCTGATCGCCCGTACCAGTGCGCCGTTGGTGCAAAAGGCATTGGGTCATGTGGCGAATGAAGGCGTCGGTACGGTGTTGGGGATGGTGAATGTCGGGTTTGATATCTACCAGTTGAGCCATGCCACCAATGACATTGAAAAGGCGCAGTTCGGGACGCAGCTGGCATTCGACTCCGCGAGCGCCGTGTTGGGCGCAGCCGGGCTTGGTGCGGCATTAGTGGGCGCGGGTACCGTGGCGGCGGTGCTGGGCGGTGCCGGGGTGATTCTGGGCGGGTTGGCGGTGGGCGTCGCTGCGCTGGCCGAAGGATTTGCCACCATTGCCGAGGAAGCCAAAGAGGTCGCCCGGTTTTTTGAGGGGCTGGAAAAGGCTTATCTACAGGACGGCTATCATCTGGACAAGGCCTCGAATGCCTGGATTGCGCACCCTTTGCTGGTATTCGCCGATCTTGATTTGCGTGCATCCAGCATCCGTTTCGACAGCCCCAGGTTGTTCCCGCTTCGGGACCATCTAGGGGTTCCGGGTTTCGATGTGGATTACAACCGCGCCACCGATATCCGTGTGGGCCTAGGGTTGCCCGACTCGGCGTCTTTTTCGCCGCAGCCCGGGCAGGCGATCGTTTTGCCCTGCACACCCAAAACCTGGTACGGCTATGAGTACAAGTTGCTGCCGTTTGTCTCGTTTCGTCATGCCGGCGGATTCGATACGGCCCGTCGGCTGGAGAAAAAGAATGCACAGGGGCAATGGCAATTTCTGTTTTCGTTCTATTCGTTTCCCGGCGAATACGTGGTCAACCGGCTGAACCCTGTCTACAAACCAACGGTGTTCAACGTTCGTCTCGACAACATTGAGCGCTCGCTGGTGGTGCCTGCACTGCCAAAGGCGTGGCATGGCATGGTTTCCTACCGTATAGAAGGAGCAGGCGCCCGCTGTTCCGTACTGCTCAATCCCGGGGTCAACCTTGAACTCCACGCGCCCGGTCACACGGCCATGCGCTGGGTGCTGCAGGCTCCCTGGCTGGCCGAAGCAGACATCCGCATAGCCGCTGCGGGTAGCCTCGTTGCGGATACGCTGGGTGTGAAGTTCAGTGGCGGCGTTCACGATGTGTTGCTCAAGCTTGCGAGTAACACAATCATGCGCGTTGATCTTGTTGCCCTGACGTTGGAGGTGGTCGAAGAAGAGGCCGATCCGGCGCTCGGGGAGCAAGCGTTGCTGGACCACTTCAAGTCACTGGCGCGTGAACATCGACTGACCATGCCTTACACCCCCGTTCACAACTTTGTGGTGCCGTTTGAAAAGCCGGACGAGCCGAGGACAGTGGCCGCGTATTACGACTCGGCTCAGGATCGTTTTCTGTATATCCGCGATCCGAATGTCTTGTTGGCCGATGAGGTCGTGTTGGGAGCGGTGGTCGAGGGCTCGGCCTACTTCTATCACCCCGAGAACTTTGATGTCTGGCAGGTCGACGCGATCACCGGCACGCTGGTTCAGCGCTATCGTTTGCTGCTCAGAGATGGCTTGACGATTGCCCGCTGTGAGGCTGTGGTCAACGGTGGCATTCAGATCGTTCAGCGGTCCACTCCCAAGGAAGGCCCGCACGATGAGCTGACCTATGTGATCCATGACGGGGCAGTGTTGCTTGGCTCAATCACCCGCGGTCACGATCCAGCATTGCCGGCCGTTTTACAGGTCGACACGCTCACGGACTGGAAGCAGGTACTGGGCGATTATGTGTTGCCCGCAGAGTCCATCGATACCGTGAATTGGCGCCCTGGGGCGCTGGTTTCGATTTGTTGGCAGTTCGAAGACACGTCTCGTGATCTGGTCTGGGTCCGCGATGTTGACGGGTTGATCATCCGTGCGGCTGCCCGGCGTCACCATGCGCGGGGATGGGAGGATTCGATCAAGGCCTTGAATACCCTTTTACTGATTGCTCCCGCCAGTGCTGAGGGCGAGGTGTTCGTCACTTTCGACAAGCCTGTTGGAAGCCTCGTGCGACAGCAAAGGTCAATGGTGGAGGGGCGCGTGCAATGGTCCTCCAGAGAGATTGCCCCCACAGGGCTGAAAAATGTTGTCGCTGTTGAGCAGGGCCATCTCGCCCTGACCGACTCCGGCCTGTTCTTCAATATGACGCCGGACGGGTATCTGCACTTGGGCGGATTGACTGAAACCTGGTTAAAGGATCGAACCCAATGGTGGTCAGCATTGCCAGCGGTGTCGACGCGGTACCCGGTGGCTAGTTTCGCCCTCCTTGGGTTGACCAACTTTACCGGGGGCGCCGGTTTGTGCGCCTGGTACCTGGACGATCGGCTGTTGCTCGCGGATCTTGGCCATGGAAAAGAAGTGCGGTTGCTGAGTATCGCTCCAGACAATCAGGCCGCCTGGTTGTTCGATCTTTCAACAGGCAAGGTTTTCAGCCAGCGCTTTATCGATACGAAACTATTGGGCGCTGCATTCGGCCAAGGAACCAGACTTTTGCAAGCTGAGGCATTGCCCGCCCCGATGCAGGAATGGGCGCCCTGGATCTTTACCGACGTGAAAGTGGAAGGTGCTGGCCTGAGGGCGACGACGCTCGATGGCCTGGAGGTAGGCTTACAGCACAACGAACCGTTACGGATTACGGGTGTGGACAGCCGCTGGGTCACCGCACTGAAACGACCATTGAGAGAGGGGCTGGCGGCGCTGGCGAACGCACATCGATGCGCCGATTTTCTGTCCGTAATAGACCCTGATAGCCTTCAGTGGTATGTGGTCCGGACCGGACGATTGATCCGGGTTCCGAAAGCCGTCATTACTGCGCAATACGCGCTGGTGGGCACCCGGGATCAAACCAATGTGATGCTGCACGAGCGCGGGGATGGTTTGTTGCACACCTATCCGCAAAACAGCACGGTCGGGCCGCTCGACTATGTTCAGCGAAACGCCGAAGTCCTGGTGGTCGAGGGACCGAAGACGGCTCATGACCTTCTCCCGTTGATTGCCGATGATGTCAGCATCCTGGTGCTCAAAATGGGTCAAGGGGCAACGACTGGCCGGCTGACCCGGGCGGCGTGGTTGAAACTTGAATCGGTCATCGTCGATTGTCGTTATCCGCTTGAGCGCCCACCCTTGATTCCGGGGAAATTGATTCTGGACGCTTCAATCATGGATCGGTTATGGGTCAGCCTGGTCGATGAACACTTGGTGATGAACGGCCTGGACAGCGGGCACAGCCTGATTTTTCGCGGCGTTTACTCAGCGGATGTGGCGTTGCGGGGTGACGTGTTCCTTTCGCTCAATGGCTATCGATCACGTGCGGTGTCGGAAATAGTCACCGAGTTGTTGAGGCAAAAGGGCGTTTCCGGCAGCGCAACGTTAACGGAGCTGATGTCGAATTATCAGGTCGAGGTGATCGCAGAAGCGGCTATTTAGAACGTAGCGCTCCCTGGCTGATTACGGCACCAGATAACCTTTCACGCCCGTGAAGATAATCTGTGCCGCCAGCGCGCACACAAACAATCCCATCAGCCGGCTGACGATCTGCAACCCCTGATCACCGAGAATCCGCTCGATGCGGTTGGACAGATAAAGCACCACGCCGACCGTAAAACTGGCCAGGGCAATACTGAGAATGGCCGTGAGTTTGTCGTCCCAATGCGGCTGGCTTACGCCCATAACCAGCAAGGCACCGATGGTGCCGGGGCCAACCGTCAATGGAATGGTCAGCGGGACGATGGTCACGTCCTGCTGCACATTGTCGGTCTGCACCGCCGACTTGCCTTGGGCCATGCCCAGTGCCGAGATAAATAGCACGCTGCCGGCACCGATGCGGAACGCGTCCACGGTGATGCCGAAGACATTGAAAATTACCCGCCCGAACAGGTATAGCAAAACGCTGGACACCAGCGTGGCGGTTGCCACTTTCCAGGCCAGTCGACGCTGTTCCTTGCGTGAATAACCGCGGGTCAGACTGATGAAGCAGGACAACACGAAGAACGGGCTGTAGAGCACCAGCATCTTCAGGTAAACGCTGAATAACACGTGGAGCATGGTTTTGGCTCGCATCCAGAGAGGGGTGAGTCGGAGTCTATCAGTCGGCCAATTGTCTGTGGGTGTCGAGTTTAAAAGAACTGAAAGTTATTTTTCTTCACGTGTAGTCTGTTCGGCTGAGTTTGATTGGTTAGTTGTTTGTGATTGATTCTGTGGATGATGTTACAAGTTTGGGTTTGTCAGAGTGAGTTTGTTTGTTTATCGTTTCTTCCAGCAAGTTCATGAGGAGCTTGCATTAATGTTGATAAGGAAGAAGTCGTGAATAATTTGTCTAGTGAAGGTCATATTGCTGCCTGTTTAAAAAGTCTTCAGGCTTATGACCTGGGTGAACAACTATTTATTCGGTCCCGCGGTTTGTTTGCGTCGGGTGACGAAGTTGAAGTGCCGTCGAAGGGGTCGATCGTAGGCGAAGGCCTTATTAGTTTCAGCGGTAACCTCACCGGTATTAACCGCAGTGATGCACAGAATGCTTATCAGTATGCGACGCTTGTGGCAAACAAACAGTTTCCACTGGAGCACCAGGGCAAGGAATGGTACGCGCAGTTCCGTAAAGTCATGGGTGAGATTGGTTGGGCGGAGACTAGCAAGTACTTCAATAATCTGGACGTGTCGGGAACCAGTGTCCGCATGGACAAGTTGGTACTGGAGATCCTTGCTTCGGTAGTCACAGGCCTTGCCGTACCGGGCCCGGCTGCTGCTCTGATGCTGAAAACCGCGGGGGATGCGATTTCCGCCCTGCAAAAACGCGATACCGCATTAACGCTTTATGAGAGCAACTTGCTGAAACATGGTGTGGGTGGCATATCGGCCGGCTCGTGTATCGATGTTAACGGTACTTCTGTTTTTGCCATTGGTACAGTACGTTTTCTACGCGAGAATTCATCGAGAAAAGTGCTGTTCGTCGATGTGGATGTTCGTAATGTAAATCTGTATCGCGGTGAATCAGTTTTCGAAAAGAATGATCAGCAGGCTGCGGCTACTCGTGAGTTGATTGCATCGAAACTTGTTAAGTACTCGACTGATAAACTCGACTACGATATTTGATAGGGTCTGGAAGGGCGGTCGAAACAACGACTGCCCTTCTCTGTGTGGAGGTGTTTAAATGAGATGTGATTATTCAGTACTGTTTGTCGGGGCTGCGGTTTTGATAGTGCCCGAATCAGAGGATCTGGCCACTTATGATGATGTGGTCAATACGGTGTTGTATGCACAGTTGGCAGCCAATAAAAAAACAGAACTAGAGTCAGGTGTGAGTTGGTATGACACCTATATGAAAGTTTTGGATGGTATCTGGATGTGGCCCGTTAAAGCGCGCGAAGACTTGAGTCTCCCTCCAGCGAGTGTTGAGTCGGCGGTTCAGTGGGCGGCCGCAGCGATGTCCAGAGTGGGGGCAGATGAAGGGCATGTGACTGCCGAAGTGTTGTCACGAATTGCCAACGAATCGGACATCGACCCGGCAGCCAACTTGTTGCGCAGCCATATGCAAAAAGTGTCCAAGGAGCAGTCCTCCGAGGTGCCGGCACCTGCGATGGATATTCGTTTACTGGTCATCGTGGCGCCAACACCGACGTCGTTCAGCAGCGTATGTATCGAGCTCAAAACCAATCAATTGCTGAGTTCCAACCCTTTGGCGCACCTCTATTTTGGCGAAGATGTACAGGGCATCATTAGCCGCCGTTACGTCCGGGCGAAGCTGTCGGAAGCGGTATATGCACCTGTACGGGATCAAATTGCTCTGAAGGTCAAAGACCGGATCGGAACCAATGTTGCAAAGCTGACCCTGCACGACGATGCCTGCAGCACCACGGAGCCAGGGGAGGTTCGGTCATGACGGATCTGATTGCACCACCGGCAGCGGTGGTCGGCGGCAGTATCGTGTCGTTCGCCAGCGGTCTGCCTGCGTCCCACCGCGAAGACGTCTACATGAGCACGGCTTTTGCGCAAAGAGCCACACGCGATGCCGTTAATGATGGATTATCGGGTGATTGGTTCGACTACTACTGCAACCAACTCCGATTTCTGGGATGGGATGTGCCCACACCTCAAACGTTTTCACCCGCGCCTGCCGCTCCGATGGGCAGCAAAGCGATACAACGTATCCGGGAATCCATCGGTGATAAATTCTCAATACCCATCAGCCGCGCCCTGACAGCGTTGGAGCGCAATTCGCTGGCGCTCGAAATGTTTGAGTCCACGACCCTGAAGGGAGACATTGCCTACTTTCAGATGATTCCTTGCGTAATGAACGGCGCGCACAAGGTGGATATGGCCGTCTATCACCGCAAGTTTTCGATGGTGGGAGGCATCTCTCGCTTCCTGTTCAGCAAAAATGATTCGCTTGAGCAAAAAAGCACCGAACAGATAACCACGATCACGTTCAACACGCTTCATTACGGCGTGTTTCGGGAGAAGGTGAAGAAGTCTGTGGTGTCCCAGTCCCTGAAATACTTGAGCGCTCTGGACATCTGACCGAGCGCCAGCCCGAGGGATTTCAGATGGTCGACACTGTGCGGTTCTGCTGATCCCGCTGCGCAACCCAATGCTCGATCAAATCGCGCAACTGCGACAGCTCGACCGGTTTGGCCATATGCCCGTCCATGCCGGCCTGGCGCGCGCGCTCTTTATGCTCGGCCAGGATATGTGCGGTCAGCGCCACCACTGGCGTGCGAATCCGCTGGTTGCCGACTTCCCAGGCACGTAACTGCTGGGTGGCGGAGAAACCATCGAGGATCGGCATTTCACAGTCCATCAGGACCAGGTCATAACGCCGGGCTTTCATTGCCTGCAAGGCTTCTTCGCCATTGCTGGCGGTGTCCGGTTGCAGGTTGAGCTTGCCGAGCATGCCGCGAATCACCTTGGTCGAGATGTTGTTGTCTTCGGCCACCAGGATGCGGAAATCACTCGGGACCTTGACCGGAAGCGTCGGGCCGGTGGGCAGATGCTGCGAGACGGCCGGGCCTTTGTTGCGCTGGTTCAGCTCGTCCGCCAGGGTGGTCTTGAGGGTGTAGCCGGCCACCGGTTTGGCGAGGATGCGTTTGATCCCCGAGTTGCGCGCGATGATCTTGCTCGGCGCGTTGCTGATGCCGGTGAGCATGATCAGCAGAATGTCGTGGTTCAGGCTCGGGTCTTCCTTGATCTTGGCCGCCAATTGCATGCCGGTCATGCCAGGCATGTTCTGGTCCAGCAGGACCACGTCGAAATAATCGCGCAGGTGAGCCTTGGTGCGCAGCAGCGCCAGAGCCTCTTTACCGGATGGCACGGCGCTGACGTTCAGGCCCCAGGCGCTGCATTGCTGCACCAGCACTTTGCGGCAGGTGTCGTTATCGTCCACCACCAGCACGCGCGCACCTTGCAGTGGTCCATCGAGGTCGGAGGTCGGGTGCTCGAGACGATCAGGGTCCAGCGGCAAGGTCAGCCACAAGGTGCTGCCCTGGTTGGCACCGCTCTTGATACCGAATTCCCCTTGCATCAAGCGGATCAGCTGACGGGCAATCACCAGCCCCAGGTTACCGCCCAGGCTGGTCGCCGAGAGGAAGTGTTTGCTGTGCAGTTCGGCGTGCATCAGGGCGTCGCGTTCTTCGGCCTCCATCGGCACGCCGCTGTCCTGCACGGCGATGCGCAGGCGCGGTTTGGCGCTGCGTTCGTCGAGGGCGACGACGATCAGGATCTCGCCCTCGTCGGTTTTCTTCAGGGCGTTTTCCAGCAGGCTCAGCAAGGTCTGGCGCAGGCGCGTCGGGTCACCGCTGATGACGCGCGGCACTTGCGGCTGGATAAAGCTGATCAACTCGACGTTCTGCTGTTCGGCCTTGGCGCGGAAGATGCTCAGGCAGTCTTCGATCAAGGCGTTGAGATCAAACTGCACGTCGTCCAGTTCGATCTGTCCGGATTCGAGCTTGGAGATGTCGAGAATCTCGTTGATCAGGGTCAGCAGTTCGTTGCCGGCACTGTGGATGGTCTGCACGTAGTCACGCTGCTTGACCGACAACGGTGTGCCCAGCAGCAGTTCGGTCATGCCCAGCACGCCGTTCATCGGGGTGCGGATTTCGTGGCTGATCTTCGCCAGGAACTCGGCCTTGGCGTTAATCTCGGCGTTGCTGGCCGCCAGGTCGCGGCTGACGCTGAAACGATCTTCGGTGATGCTACGCTGACGTTCGCCCAGCGCAATGCTCATCAAAAGGCCACTGATGCAGATGAACACCAACAGCGTGATGATCAGCCCTTGAGGGGCGACCAGGGTCAGCCCCAGCAGGGCGGGCAACATGATCAGCGTACCAATGTTGAACACCACCATCGCCGCCACGAACAGGCGCGCCGGGCGATACCCCTTTTGCCAGTGATAGGCACCGACGAACAACATGCTCAGGCCTGCCAGGGCGACCAGGGCGTAGGTAATAATGTTCAGCGGCAGTGTGTTGACGAACAACAGCAGCAAGCCGCAGACCACGATGAACAGAATGTCCCCCAGCAACAGCTTGTTCAGCGGGTGCGACCCGAGCGGGGCGAAGAAGCGATAGGCGAACATCAGGCCGCAGGGCGCCGTCAGCAGCAAGGCGAGATAAGCGCCGGGCGTCTGCACCGCGTGCCAGTTGGGTAGCCATGGTCCTGCCAGATTCAGCAGCAGCAACAGGCTGAGCATCAACAGGGCTTCGCATCCGGCCAGCCAGACGCTGCTGCGCGAGCGGGTATAGGCATAGCGGACGAGGTTGTGCAGGATCAGCATGCCGATGCAACCGAACAGCAGGCCGTAAATCAGCATCTGGTTCTGATTGGCTGCGGTCATGACCGCCGATTGCAGGGTGATGTACGGCCGCAACTGGTGTTCGGACACCAGTCGCAGGTAGACGTCCAGGGGTTTGTCGCTTTGCGGCAGCGGCAACATGAAATCGCTGCTGGGCAGGGGGCGGTCAGTCTGGGGCTGGCCGGTGCCGGTGTTCAATTGATCGATCAGCGTGTCGCCGTCGAGCACATACAGATTGAGGTGCGACAGGTCGGGGGCGAACACTCGCAGCAATTGCTCGTGCTTGCCGGGCGTGAGCCTGAAACGCAGCCACAACGCACCTTCGGGCTCGGCCGCGGAGAGGCGGTCGAGTTCGATGGGGCTGAATTGATTGGTGTAGCGAGCGGAACGGATGTCGCTCAGCTGCAGGTCGCCCTGTTCGTCAAGCAATACCGCCCAGCCACTGCCTTGCGCGGCCTGGGCCGGAAGCATGCAGAGCAAGGTCAGCAACGTGACGGTTAAACCTATGGCAATCCTGAGCCAGCGCACGGCGAAATCCCTTCGTAGGTTGATGCCAGATTATAACTATGCGCGGCGTCGGAACAGTCCGGCAAGGGCTTGAAGCTCAAGCCCTGCCGAACGGATCGCTTATTCCTGATTTTCGCCACGCTCGCGGGCAATGGCGCGGTAGCCAATGTCTTTGCGATAGAAACAGCCTTCCCAGTCAATCTTTGCCGCCAGTTTGTAAGCCTGCTGCTGGGCAGCATCAACGCTGGCGCCCATGGCGGTTGCACAAAGCACACGACCACCGGCCGTCACCACTTGACCGTCCTTGAGCGCAGTGCCGGCGTGGAAGACTTTACCTTCCAGTGTGGCGGCTGCATCCAGACCGTTGATGGCAACGCCTTTAGCGTAGTCGCCAGGATAGCCGCCCGCGGCCAGCACGATACCGACGCTCGGACGTGGATCCCATTGCGCTTCGACCTTGTCCAGGGCTTGCGCCAGGGCCGCTTCGACCAGCAACACCAGGCTCGACTGCAAACGCAGCATCACCGGTTGGGTCTCAGGGTCGCCGAAACGGCAGTTGAATTCGATGACTTTTGGGTTACCAGCTTTGTCGATCATCAAACCGGCGTACAGGAAGCCAGTGTAAACGTTGCCTTCCTCGGCCATGCCACGCACGGTCGGCCAGATCACCAGGTCCATGACCCGCTGATGGACCTCGGCGGTGACGACCGGGGCCGGGGAGTAAGCACCCATGCCGCCAGTGTTCGGACCGGTATCGCCGTCACCGACGCGTTTGTGGTCCTGGCTGGTGGCCATTGGCAGCACGTTCTTGCCGTCGACCATGACAATGAAGCTGGCTTCTTCCCCGTCCAGGAATTCTTCGATCACGACACGGGAACCGGCGTCGCCGAACGCATTGCCCGCGAGCATGTCGCGCACAGCGTCTTCGGCTTCGGTCAAGGTCATGGCAACGATCACGCCTTTACCGGCAGCCAGGCCATCGGCCTTGATCACGATCGGCGCGCCTTTTTCACGCAGATAAGCCAGGGCAGGCTCGATCTCGGTGAAGTTCTGATAGTCGGCCGTCGGGATCTTGTGGCGCGCCAGGAAATCCTTGGTGAAGGCTTTCGAACCTTCCAGCTGGGCAGCGCCGGCCGTCGGACCGAAGCAATCCAGGCCACGGGAGCGGAACAGATCGACAACACCGGCAACCAGCGGCACTTCCGGGCCGACGATGGTCAGGGAAACGTTTTTCTCGGCAAAGTCGGCCAGCTGTTCAAGGGCCAGCACGTCGATGGCGACGTTCTCGCACTTGGCTTCAATGGCGGTGCCGGCGTTGCCCGGGGCAACAAACACTTTCTGCACACGCGGATCCTGAGCCACTTTCCAGGCCAGTGCGTGTTCACGGCCACCGCTGCCAATGATCAAAACATTCATTTCAAAAACCTCGGATGACGCTAATTCTGTGGAGCAGCCTCAGCTGCCTGGCTGCCAGTGCGCGGCATCTGCCACCACACCGAACCTGTAGGAGCGAGGCTTGCCCGCGAAGGCCTCACCTCGATGTTGCTGTTACACCGCGGCGTCCCCTTCGCGGGCAAGCCTCGTTCCTACAGAAGCAAAGAGCGAAAATCAGTGACGGAAGTGGCGCATGCCGGTGAAGACCATGGCGATGCCGGCTTCATCAGCGGCTGCAATCACTTCGTTGTCACGCATCGAGCCGCCTGGCTGGATCACCGCAGTGATACCGACCTTGGCCGCGTTGTCGATGCCGTCGCGGAACGGGAAGAACGCATCCGATGCCATGACCGCACCTTGTACCTGCAAACCAGCGTGTTCAGCCTTGATCGCCGCAATACGAGCGGAGTTCACGCGGCTCATCTGGCCCGCGCCGACACCGATGGTCTGGCGATTCTTGGCGTAGACAATGGCGTTAGACTTAACGTACTTGGCGACTTTCCAGGCGAAGATCAGGTCGTTGATTTCCTGTTCGGTCGGAGCACGCTTGGTCACGACTTTCAAGTCGTCGGCACCGATCATGCCGATGTCGCGGCTCTGCACCAGCAGACCACCGTTGACGCGTTTGTAGTCCCACGCAGCAGCGCGATCAGCCGACCACTCGCCGCAGGCCAGCAGGCGCACGTTGGCTTTTGCCGCCACGATGGCGCGGGCTTCTTCGCTGACGCTTGGCGCGATGATCACTTCGACGAACTGACGCTCGACGATAGCCTTGGCGGTTGCAGCATCCAGCTCGCGGTTGAACGCGATGATGCCGCCGAATGCCGACTCGGTGTCGGTGGCGTAAGCCAGTTCGTAGGCCTGACGGATACCGCCTTCGGCGTCCGGGCTGACGGCAACGCCGCACGGGTTGGCGTGCTTGACGATCACGCAAGCCGGTTTGACGAAGCTCTTCACGCATTCCAGCGCGGCGTCGGTGTCGGCCACGTTGTTGTACGACAGCTCTTTGCCTTGCAGTTGGGTCGCGGTGGCGATGCCGACTTCGGCTGGCTTGGCTTCCACGTAGAACGCCGCGCTCTGGTGCGGGTTCTCGCCGTAGCGCATTTCCTGCGCCTTGACGAACTGGCTGTTGAAGGTGCGCGGGAACTCGCTGCGACCTTCGGTGCTGAGGGTGTCAGCGGCCTGGTTCACGGAGCCCATGTAGTTGGCGATCATGCCGTCATAGGCCGCGGTGTGTTCGAAGGCCTTGAGCATCAGGTCGAAACGCTGGGCGTAGGTCAGGCCGCCGGCCTTCAGGCCTTCGAGGACGCTGGCGTAGTCGCTGGCATTCACCACGATGGCCACGTCTTTGTGGTTTTTCGCTGCCGAACGGACCATGGTCGGGCCGCCGATGTCGATGTTTTCGATGGCGGTCGGCAGGTCGCAGCCTGGCTTGTTGATGGTGGCTTCGAACGGGTACAGGTTGACCGCGACCAGGTCGATCGGCTTGATGCCGTGCTCGTTCATGATGGCGTCATCGATACCGCGACGACCAAGGATCCCGCCGTGGATTTTCGGGTGCAGGGTCTTGACCCGACCGTCCATCATCTCTGCGAAACCGGTGTAATCCGCGACTTCCACTGCGGCAACACCGTTGTCGCGCAGCAGCTTGAACGTTCCGCCGGTGGAGAGGATCTCGACGCCCAGGGCTTCAAGCTCTTTGGCGAATTCGAGGATCCCGGTCTTGTCGGAAACGCTGATCAAGGCGCGGCGGATCGGCAGGCGGGTAGTCTGGTCGGTCATTTCAATTTCCATCAAAAGCAAAGGAGTCAGCAAAAAAGGCGACCGGTTTTACGCGGGCGCCTTTCTGGTTTGATTGAATGCTTACAGCAAATCGTACTGCTTGAGTTTCTTGCGCAGCGTGCCTCGGTTCAGCCCGAGCAACTCGCTGGCCTTGGTCTGGTTGCCCTTGACGTAGTTCATCACGCACTCGAGCAGGGGAGCCTCGACTTCGGAGAGCACAAGGTTGTACACATCCGTGACGGCAGCGCCTTCAAGGTGGGCGAAATAATTGTGCAGCGCTTTCTCGACACTCCCGCGAAGGGTCTGACCTTCTTCGCTCGGCGTATTGAGGTGCTGTTTCAAATTCACATTGTCGCTCACGGGTGTTGTTCCACTCACTAAAGTCTCGGTCATCATCGTCATGCGGCCACCTCGTCTCCGTCCCCTGTCAGGCTCTTGTTACGTTCGGCGAAGAAACCCTGAACGTTGGCGCATTGTGCTTCCGTATCTTCCAAACGATTGAAGTGGGCGCGAAACTCCCTGGCGCCCGGCAAGGTTGCGAGATACCAGCCCACATGCTTTCGAGCAATGCGTACGCCCATGACGTCTCCATAGAAGACATGCAGCGCAGCCAGATGCTCTAGCAGAATGCGTTCCACCTCGATCAGTTCCAGCGCCGGGAGTTTCTCGCCGGTACGCAGGAAATGATCGATCTCGCGAAAAATCCATGGCCGCCCCTGGGCAGCCCGGCCTACCAACAGGCCATCGGCACCGGTCGCGTCGAGCACGTACCGGGCCTTCTCGGGTGAATCGATATCGCCATTGGCGAAGACCGGGATCGACACCGCCTGCTTGATCGCGGCGATGGTGTCGTACTCGGCTTCACCGGTGTACAGATCGGCACGGGTGCGGCCATGCACCGCCAGCGCCGTAATGCCTGCCTGCTCGGCGATCTTCGCCACCGTCAGGCCGTTCTTGTTGTCGCGGTCCCAGCCGGTACGGATCTTCAAGGTGACCGGCACATCAACCGCAGCCACGACGGCTTGCAGGATCTCGGTCACCAATGCTTCATCCTTCAACAGTGCGGAACCGGCGGCCTTGTTGCAGACCTTCTTCGCCGGACAGCCCATGTTGATGTCAATAATCTGTGCGCCCAGTTTGACGTTGGCCCGGGCCGCATCCGCCAGCATCTGTGCATCACCCCCGGCGATCTGTACCGAGCGTGGCTCGGGATCACCTTCGTGGATCATGCGCATCCGCGATTTGCGGGTGTTCCACAAGCTCATGTCGCTGGTGACCATTTCCGAGACTACAAGCCCTGCGCCCAGTCGCTTGCACAGCTGACGAAAGGGCTGGTCGGTGACGCCCGCCATGGGGGCGAGAATCAAGCCGTTGTGCAATGTATATGGACCGATGCGTACCGCCGACATAGGACTTCCCTGTTGTGGGGCCGGATCATGAGAGTTCGAAAAAGGGTTGGCATGATACCCGCTCTCGATGACTGGATAAAGGCTGAATTGAACAAAATCTGAACAGTAATTCTGTTATCGCCAGCGGTTTGGTATGAGCGGTCGAAGTCAGAAATATGCCGTCAAAGCCGTAACACTGAACCGTTTCACTCGGGGGAATGGAAGCTCAGGCTGTAATTCACCGCTTTGGCGCCTGGATCGAGGATATCCAGTGCGATGTGGATCGGCGTTTGCGGTGGCATCTCCGCCATGCCTTCGAGATCGCCGTTGAGGTACTCGCCGGGCTTGAAGCGACGGCTGGCGATCAGGTGACCGTTAAGGTCGGCGAAGCGCAGTTCCAGCAGCGGGAAGGGCTGGGAGAAGGGTGCGCGGTTGTAGATGATCGCATCGACCACCAGGGCTCCGTTGAACTCCGGGTGGCTGCGGACCACGAGGTTGCTGCTTTTGATTTTCGCAATGTCTACTTTAGATGGCACCGTGCAACCGAGTTGCGGGCACAGTTGCTGGAACCATGGACGGTACTGGTCCTGACGCGCCAGTTCGTCAAAGTGGTAAGCGACGTATTGGCCGGCGAGCGCGGCGGCACCGAGCAGCACCAGCAGCAGCCAGAAAAGCCGTCGGCCCCAGGGGGAGCGACGTTTTTGCCAATCGAGTTGCAGCGGATCGTCAGTCAGGTCTTGCAAGGCGTCGGCACGTTCGGTCGACTCGCTGCGTTCGTGTCGCTTGCGCAAGGGGACAATCGGGGGCAAGTCGTCGTCGGGTGCATCGGTTGCCGACAGGCGATCATGGTGCAGGGGCATGTCGAGCGGATCATTCAGGCGCAATTGCGGCACCTGGGGCTCGTCGTCCAGATCAACCGGTTCCAGCGAGAACGAAGGTTCAGTGCGCGAGTGCTTGCCCGGATCAGTCTGTGTTTCCCGTTGGTCGGCTTCGACCGCCTGGGCGCGATCAGCCGCCGATTCGCTGAAGAGGCTGTCGGACCAAGGGGCTTCGTCATGATCGTTAGAGTCGCGTCGAGCGCTGAGGCTGTCTTCGCGTTGCCGGCCGAATTCCGTAGTCGGCTGGATTTCCCGTTGTTCGAGCCGGGCGAGTTCTTCGTCCAGGTCCAGGCTGTCCAGATCCAGTTCGGTGGCGGACCATTGCTTTTGGCTGATGGCGCGCTGGGCCGGCGGTTCGACAATGGCCGGGGCGACCGGTTTGACCGCGTCCTTGTCGGCCCGTTGCTCTAGCAGCTGCTTGGCGGCGTTGAACACCTGCAAGCACGAGCCGCAACGAACCACTCCGCGTGCCACGCTCAATTGAGCATGGCTGACGCGGAAACTGGTTTGGCAATGCGGGCACTGGGTGACGAAGCTGTCGGTCATGCGGCGATCCGGTTTATGCAGGCGCTCATTCTAGCGCCGACGGCCAGTGATGCGCACCCAGCCATCGCGATTGGCGATCGGGTCCAGATCGAAGTCTTGAGCGTAGGCTTTGGCGACTTCTTCACCTTGCTCGGCGAGGATGCCCGACAGCGCCAGACGACCACCGGGTTTGACCAGGCTGGACAATTGCGGCGCCAGGGAAACCAGCGGTCCGGCAAGAATGTTCGCCACCAGCACATCGGCCTGAACCTGCGGCAGATCTTCTGGCAGGTACAGCGGGAAGAGTGCTTCGGCAATGTTGTTGCGCCCGGCGTTGTCGCGGGACGCTTCAAGCGCCTGCACGTCGATGTCGGTGCCGACAGCTTCCTTGGCGCCCAGCAGCAGGGCGGCAATCGCCAGAATCCCCGAACCGCAACCGAAGTCGAGGACGTTGCAGTCTTTGAGATCCTGGCCGTCGAGCCATTCCAGGCACAGCGCGGTGGTCGGGTGGGTGCCGGTGCCGAACGCCAGGCCCGGGTCCAGCAGAATGTTCACGGCGTCGGGTTCAGGGGCGGCGTGCCAGCTTGGAACGATCCACAGGCGCTGACCGAAGCGCATTGGCTGGAAATCGTCCATCCAGCTCCGTTCCCAATCCTGGTCTTCGATGACTTCGTTGTGATGCTCGGGCAGCGGGCTGCCGGTCAGCAGCTCCAGATGGGCCAGCACGTTGGCGGCTTCGGTGCCACCTTCGAACAGGGCCAGCAGGTGCGTGTGCGACCACAACGGCGTGGTGTTGAGCTCTGGCTCGAAGATCGGCTGGTCTTCGGCGTCCATGAAGGTCACCGACACGGCGCCCACTTCAAGGAAAGCGTCTTCGTAGGTTTCGGCTTGTTCTGGGCTGATGGCGAGACGGACTTGCAGCCAAGGCATGGCGGGCACCTTTGAAAAATATTGATTGCAGCCTAGCGGGCTGCGAGAAGCGCGCAAGTTTACGCGAGCGCGGAGCAGAAGACGACAAGGCCGACATATGCGTGTTCTTCGTAGGAGCGAGGCTTGCCCGCGAACCAGGCGCCGCGGTATGTCTGTTCGACTGATGCGCGCCCTTCGCGGGCAAGCCTCGCTCCAACAGAGGGAGATATGAAACCTCCAGAAACAACAAAGCCGCTCGAAAGCGGCTTTGTTAGATCGGATCACAGACTAGTGCTTGTCGCCAGCCAGCTTGTGTTCCAGGTAGTGGATGTTGATTCCACCTTTGCAGAAGCCTTCGTCGCGGGCAAGCCTCGCTCCAACAGAGGGAGATATGAAACCTCCAGAAACAACAAAGCCGCTCGAAAGCGGCTTTGTTAGATCGGATCACAGACTAGTGCTTGTCGCCAGCCAGCTTGTGTTCCAGGTAGTGGATGTTGATTCCACCTTTGCAGAAGCCTTCGTCGCGGACCAGATCGCGGTGCAGCGGGATGTTGGTCTTGATCCCGTCGACAACGATTTCGTCCAGCGCATTGCGCATGCGCGCCAACGCTTCGTCACGAGTTGCGCCGTAGGTGATCAGCTTGCCGATCAACGAATCGTAGTTCGGCGGAACAGCATAACCGCTGTACAGGTGCGAATCGACGCGAACGCCGTTGCCGCCTGGGGCGTGGAAATGCTTGACCGTGCCTGGGCTCGGCATGAAGGTTTTCGGGTCTTCGGCGTTGATCCGGCATTCCAGTGCATGACCGCGGATAACCACGTCTTCCTGGGTGTACGACAACTTGTTGCCAGCGGCGATGCTGAGCATCTCCTTGACGATGTCGATGCCGGTGACCATTTCCGAAACCGGGTGCTCAACCTGAACGCGGGTGTTCATTTCGATGAAATAGAACGCGCCGTTCTCGTACAGGAACTCGAAAGTACCCGCACCACGGTAGTTGATGTCGATGCACGCCTTGACGCAGCGGGCGAGGACTTCAGCGCGAGCCTTCTCGTCGATGCCCGGTGCCGGCGCTTCTTCGAGAACCTTCTGGTGACGACGTTGCAGCGAGCAATCGCGGTCGCCCAGATGGATGGCGTGGCCCTGGCCATCGGAAAGCACCTGGACTTCCACGTGACGTGGGTTGGTCAGGAATTTTTCCAGATAGACCATCGGGTTGCCGAACGCCGCGCCTGCTTCGGTGCGGGTCAGCTTTGCGAAGGAGATCAGGTCTTCTTCTTTATGCACAACGCGCATGCCACGACCACCACCGCCGCCAGCGGCTTTGATGATCACCGGGTAACCGACTTCGCGACCGATGCGCAGAGCGGTTTCTTCGTCTTCAGGCAGTGGGCCGTCGGAACCCGGAACGGTTGGAACGCCCGCAGCGATCATGGCGTGCTTGGCCGAAACCTTGTCGCCCATCAGGCGAATGGTGTCGGCTTTCGGACCAATGAACGCGAAGCCGGAGTTCTCGACCTGTTCAGCGAAATCAGCGTTTTCCGCAAGGAAACCGTAGCCTGGGTGAATGGCGGTAGCGCCGGTCACTTCGGCTGCAGCGATGATTGCCGGAATATGCAGGTAAGACTTTGCAGCCGAGGCCGGACCGATGCAGACGGATTCGTCTGCCAGGCCCAGGTGCATCAGCTCTTTGTCAGCCGTGGAATAAACGGCGACGGTCTTGATGCCCATCTCTTTGCAGGCGCGCAGGATTCGCAGGGCGATCTCACCGCGGTTGGCGATCAGAACTTTTTCCAACTTCGCAGTCATCAAAGTCTCTCCGCGGTTCAAACGATGGTGAACAGCGGTTGGTCGTACTCAACCGGCTGGCCGTCTTCGACGAGGATGGATTCGATCACACCGCTGGTTTCAGCTTCGATGTGGTTCATCATCTTCATGGCTTCGACGATGCACAGGGTGTCGCCTTTCTTCACGGTCTGGCCGACTTCAACGAAGGACGGCGAGCTTGGCGAAGACTTGCGATAGAAGGTGCCGACCATCGGCGAACGGGCAACGGTGCCGTTCAGAACTGGCGCGGCCGGAGCAGCAGGTGCTGCAGCGGCAACCGGAGCGGCAGCAACAGGCGCAGGTGCCGGAGCGTGCATTGGAGCCGGTGCGTAGTACTGCTGAGCCGGGGTCTTGCTATGACGGCTGATGCGTACGGACTCTTCGCCTTCCTTGATCTCGAGCTCGTCGATGCCGGACTCTTCCAGCAGTTCGATCAGTTTCTTAACTTTACGGATATCCATGAATCATCAACTCCCAAGGGTCGGTCAGGGGCGTTACGCTTGTTGTTCAAGCTGTTGCCGGTCTTTCAAGCTGCTCCAGGGCGGCCTCCAGGGCCAGTCGATAACCGCTGGCGCCAAGGCCGCAGATCACTCCCACCGCTACGTCGGAGAAGTAAGAGTGATGGCGGAAAGGTTCGCGTTTGTGCACGTTAGACAAATGCACTTCGATGAATGGGATGCTCACCGCCAGCAACGCGTCACGTAATGCGACGCTTGTGTGCGTAAAAGCTGCTGGATTGATCAGAATGAAGTCCACACCTTCACTGCGGGCAGCGTGGATGCGGTCAATCAATTCGTACTCGGCGTTGCTTTGCAGGTGCAGCAGATGGTGGCCGGCTTCACGGGCACGGCGTTCCAGGTCCTGGTTGATCTGCGCCAGTGTCGTAGCGCCATAGGTGCCCGGCTCGCGGGTGCCGAGCAAGTTCAAGTTGGGTCCGTGCAAAACCAATAGCGTCGCCATCTGCTGTTCCTTGTTATCTGTGTGCAGTTGTCAGAACCCGGCGACTATGCCGCAAAGCCTTTGTGACTGTCCAGTTCTATGCAATAGCCAGCACGATGGCCGATGTTTGCGCGAAATATGTGACCGGGTGATTAAATCCGGTCATTTGCTTTCGCAACACGTTCGGCGAAGTCTGGCGCGTTGATCTCGCCGATCACTCGCACATCGGCGCGTTCGACACCGTCCTTGCCGAAAAACATCAGGGCCGGAGGGCCGAACAATTTGTAGCGATCGAGCAGTGCGCGTTGCTCGGCATTACTGGCAGTGATGTCGAAGCGGATCAGGCGATAGTCTTTCAGGCGTTCGACGACCGTGGCGTCGTTGAGCACTTCGCGTTCGATGACTTTGCAGCTGATGCACCAGTCGGCGTACCAGTCGAGCAGTAGTGGGGTGCCTGAAGATTTGGCTTCGGCGAGGACGCGGTCCAGGTCCGCCGGGGTGCTGATGGTTTGCCAGGCGCTGGAGCTTTTCGGCTGTTCATTGCCGGCAACAATGCGCGGCTGACCAATCGGGTTGAGCGGGTCGGTCTGCCCGCTGAACGCCCCGAACCAACAGGCCAGCGCGTAAAACAGCAGAAACACCCCGAGCAGTTGGCCGAGGCGTTTTCGAGGAGGTTTGTAGACGAATTCCAGAGCGCCCATGAACAGGCCGACGCCACCGGCCAGCAAACCGATCAGCAGCAAGGTGATCTGGCCCGGCAATACGCGACTGACCAGCCCGATCGCCAATCCCAGCAACAACACGCCAATCGCATTTTTCACATAGACCAGCCACGGCCCGCTTTTCGGCAGCCAGGCCGCGCCACCGGTGGCCACGAGCAGCAGCGGTGTGCCCATGCCGAGGCCGAGCATGAACAGTTTCAATCCGCCCCCCAGCGCATCGCCGCTGGCGCTGATGTAAAGCAGCGCACCGGCCAGCGGCGCCGAAACGCAGGGCGACACCAGCAGGCTGGAAACCACGCCCAGCACCGCGGCGCCCCAGAGCGAACCGCCTTCGGTGCGGCCGGCGATCCGGTCCAGCCGACTGCTGATGGCCTGTGGCAACTTGAGTTCGAACACGCCGAACATCGCGAGGGCAAACAGCGCAAAAAACATCGCGAACGGCACCAGCACCCACGCCGATTGCAGACGCGCCTGAAGGTTGAGCTGAGCACCGAACATCCCCATCAACGCCCCCAGCAATGCGAAGCAGGCGGCCATTGGCAGGACGTAAGCAAGCGACAGATTGAAGCCGCGCAACCCGCCGACCTGACCACGCAAAACTACGCCGGAAAGGATCGGCAGCATTGGCAGCACACACGGGGTGAAGGTCAAACCCAGACCCGCGAGAAAGAACAAGGCGAGCTCGCGCCAGCTCCAGCGCTGTGTCGTGGCGGGTGTCGGTGCGCCAATGCCATCAATGTTCAGGCGCTCGGTTTCGGGCGGATAACACAGGCCTTTGTCGGCGCAGCCCTGATAGGTCACGGCCAGCGTGAAGGCGCGGGGATCGGTGCGCGGCACTTCGATGTCGAGAATGCCGTGATAGACCTCGACGTCGCCAAAGTACTCATCGTGCTTCTGTTCGCCCTTGGGCAATTGCGCCGCGCCAAGGCCGACCTCGGCCGGATCGGCGCGAAACTGAAAGCGATGACGATAGAGGTAGTAACCCTCCGTCGCGACAAAACGCAGCTTGATCGATTGCGGCGTGCTGTCTACCAGGCTCAGCTGAAACGCCTCGCGCACCGGCAGGAAGTCGGCGCTGTTGTTGATCGAGCCCAGGGTGGAACTGGGCCGGCTCTCCAGCAACCCGGCGGCGGTGGCCGGCAGGGCGAGCACTAAAAGCAGCAGGCAGAGCAAACGGCGCATGACAATCTCGCGTGTCGGAATTGGGGGCATGATAGCGGACAGTCGCGGGGTGTGCAGGGCGGGGCGTTTTTGATCGTTCCCACGCTCCGCGTGGGAATGCAGCCCGGGACGCTCCGCGTCCCAAAAGCGGACGCAGAGCGTCCATTGAGGCATTCCCACGCAGAGCGTGGGAACGATCATCAGTAAGCCGTCAGACGCGGAAGGCCTGAACGGCTGTATGCAATCGCCCGCCCAACACCAGCAGATTTTCCCCCTGCTCGCGTCCCTCGCCGATGCGCAGCAAGTTATCCCCGCCCAATTGGTGAATCCGCTCGCTGTGATCGCGGATCTCACTGACGGCCCCACTCTGCTGCGCAGTGACATCGGCGATGCGCACGGCGGTGTCGGAAATGGTCTGGATCGCCCCGACGATTTTATCGAGTGCACCGTCGGCCGCCTGAGCCTGATTGGCCGTGGCTTCGGCGTGCTCGACCTGGGCGCGCATGCCTTCGACCGATTGCCGCGCGGCGGTTTGCAGGCCGGCGATCAAGGTCTGGATTTCTGCCGTGGCCCCGGCCGTGCGTTGCGCCAGTGAGCGAACCTCTTCCGCCACCACCGCAAACCCACGCCCCATCTCCCCGGCGCGGGCGGCTTCGATGGCGGCGTTCAGGGCCAGCAGGTTGGTCTGGTCGGCAATCGAGCGGATCACCGTCAGCACGCCGCCGATGGTCGCCGATTCTTCAGCCAGGTGCTCGATCATCTGCGCATTGCCTTGCACTTCACCCACCAGCGCGTGCAGGCCGGTGAGGCTCAGGCCGATGACTTTCTGGCCGTGCTCAACGGCCAATCCGGCATGGCGACTGGCGTCGGCGGCTTGGCTGGCATCGCCGGCGACTTGTTGAATCGTTGCTTCCAGTTCGCCGAGAGAATCACGAATCAGCGCGGTGTCGCCGGCCTGGTGTTCGGCGCCGCTGTGCAAGTCGTTGCTCAACTCGGCCAGGGTGCGACTGCTGCCGGCGACCTGCTCGGCATTCAGGCGAATGGTCCCCACCAGGTCCACCAGGTACGCACGCATGCGATTGAGCGACGCTTCAATGTCGTGCAGTTCGCGATTGGTTTTGCCCAATTGAATGTCCTGGCTGAAGTCGCCTTCGGCCCAGGTCGAAAGGGCGGGGGCGAGGTTGGTCAGCGTCCGGGCCAGTTTCCGTTGCAAGGTGTCGATCAACAAGGCGATCAGCAGAATCAGGCCGATCATCACGCCTTGCATCAAGCGCACTTCGCCCTGAATCTGCCCGTGCTGGGCGCGGACCACCGGCTCCAGTGCGGCGATGGCCTGCTGCACGTCGGCGATTTTCAGGTGCGTCGCCGTGCTGAGGTCGGTGCGCTTCTGGATCTGGTCGCGAGTGCGTGAAAGTTCTGCGGGGTAGCGCGTCAGCAGGCTGTTGAGTTCCCGTTTGAGGCCGACACCGGCATCTTCGGCGACGGCTTTTTCGGTATTCTCCAGGCCCATCATCGCCGCGAAATCATCCGTGCCGGATTCGCTGCTGGCCGCCACGCCGAGCAACGGCAAGGCGCCAATCAGCTCAGACTGCGCGCGGATGCTGGCGACTTCGCGCTCGACATCAGCGGCCAGTTCACTGCGACCGCTGCTGACCAGTTTGTCCCGGGTCAGCGACAGTTTGCCCAGGTGCTGGGACGCAGCGAGCAAGGGCGCAAGGTACGCCGCGTTGCCACTGGCGTACTGGCTGAGTTGGTCGAGACTTGCGCCCAGTTCGCGTTCGGCTTGCAGCAACAGCGCCTGAGGATCACCGGCGAGTTTGCCGGCGGCCAGCAGGTCGGTTTTGCTGAATTCATTCAGGTTCGACAGGCTCGGACGCAACGTGTCGGCCAGGGCCGGCGGCAGTTCACCGAGTTCCTTTTGCAGGCCGTCAATGGCCTGGTTGGCGCTGCTCAGGCGCAGGGCATCGCCGCTGGCGAGGTAGTCGTCGACGTTTCGCTCCACTTCATTTTGAAATTGCTGGGACAAACTCAGGTAACGCTCCATCAGCAGATAAGGGCGTTCGAGGGCTTTTTGCGACCACCAGAGCGTCGCGCCAAGGGCCACGCACACGGCGACTAAAAGGAGGGTGTTGAGATTGGTCAGCAGCTTCAGGCGCATCGCGGGTCTACCAACGGCAGAATGGTAAGCGCCTGAAGTTATTGCGTTTCTGTTACAGAGTTATGACCGAATGGGTCCATTCCGATGAAAAAGTGGCACTTTGCTTTGACGTCCGCGCAGCTTGCACGCGATTACGTCCGCCATCCTTGGCGCGGTACAGCGCTTCGTCTGCCTGGCTGGCCATCATCAGGCTGTCGGAGTGTTCGCACAGCTCCACCACACCCGCGCTGAACGTACACCACAGATCCTGGGGCTGGGCCGGGTAGTGGATTTCGGCAAATCGCTGACGGATTTCATCGAGTACTTTGTGGGCCGATTCGAGATCGGTGTCCGGCATGACGATGGCGAATTCTTCACCGCCGTAGCGGCCGATGAAGTCGGTCTTGCGCAACCGCTGCTTGAGGAACAGCGCCAGGCTCTTGATGACCCGGTCACCCATGGGGTGGCCGTGGCTGTCGTTGACCCGTTTGAAGTGGTCGATGTCGAGCATCGCAAAACTCAGCGGCTTGCTCTCGCGGCGGGCGCGGAAGCTGCAGTCTTCGAGCAATTGCAGGATGTGGGTGTGGTTGTACAAGCCGGTCAGGCTGTCGCGGACCATCCGCGCTTTCAGATTGCGCGCCCGCGCCGCGCGGTTGCGCACGGTGGTGATCAGGTGTCGCGGCTTGATCGGTTTGGTCAGGAAGTCGTCACCACCTTCGCTCATGGCGTCGAGTTGCTTGTCCAGATCGTCTTCGGCCGACAGGTAAATGATCGGCACGCTGACGTAACGGTCGTTGTGACGGATCACTTTGGCCAGTTCCGTGCCGGTGCAGGTCGGCATGTACATGTCGAGGATGATCAGGTCTGGCTGGAAGTCCGCCAGTTCAGCCATGGCCTGAATCGGGTCGATCAAGGTTCGCGTGACGATCCCGGCGCTGTTGAGCAGGCGCTCGGTGTGCAAGGCCTGGGCGCGGGAGTCGTCGATGATCAACACTCTATAAGGTTCGTACTGGGCGACACAGGTCAGGACTTCGATCTTCTCCAGCAGGCTCGAGGCTTCGAGGGTGCCGGTGAGGAATTCCTGGCCACCGGCCCGCACGGCGGCGAGGCGGGTCGGGGTGTCGGTTTCAAGCAAGCTGAAAAATAAAAGCGGCAGCCGATGGTCGAGACCTTCCTGGGCCTCGGCGGCCAGTTTCAGGCCGATGCCGGGGCCACTGAAGTCCACGTCCATGACGATCGCGGCAGGAAGGCGCTCGACCATCGAGGAGCGAAACGCAGCAACGCTGTCCAGGGACTGGGCGCTGAGCCCGAAAAATTCCAGCTGCTTGGCCAGGCGTTCGGCGCGGTCATGATCCTGCAGCATCACGTAGATGGGCTTGCGCAGCGGCGGCAGAAAGGTTTGATCGAGCTGATCGCCGTGGCGCAGACCGGTTCGCGACAGGCGCTGCATCAAGCGATTGAGGTCGGTGATCAGTCCGCTGCTCAGGCGTCCGCGATTGGCGTCGACAGCCTCCAGCGACTGGCCGATGTAGCGCGCCAGTTGAGTGTGTTCCGGTTGTTCGAAACGCTCGGCAAACCGCAGCAGGCGCAGGTTGGCCTCGCTCAGTTCCGACAAATCGATGGTGGACCATTCGCTGCGTTGCAGGCGCTGCCATATCTCAAGAATTTGACGTGCCTGATGAATTACCCGCTGGGTAAAGTGGTGCTTGAGGCGCTCACGGCTGGGGTCTTCTGGCTCGGTCATATCCTGACTACTAGTTAGGGTGCATGCTGAGATCGACTGGTGGCTCTATGCTAGCACCTCTTTTTCGATCGCATGAGTGTCGCACGTCAATAAACTGCAAAGCGACGTTATTCAGTTTATGACCGATGAGTCTCGGTCGGGGCATCACTGACCGATAGAGCCTGATGAATCGCGCGTTTCAGGACGTCTCCTGATCATTTCAAGGCAACTTCCCAGGGCTCGGCAAGCTTCGTCTGTCAGGTATTTCTGATTTTCCGCACAGATGATCCGATCGGGATTTGTGGCTGATAGGGTTCAGGGATTCCCTTGAAAGCCGTCCGCAAACCATGACCCAGTGTTTCAAAGAACACCCCTGCGATGAGCAGCGCCTGAACCACAACAGCACGCCGGTTGCTGAGTGTGAATGTAAGGAGGTGCGGCTTTATGGCAGCGAGACGCTTGTTACCGATGTACCGATTCTGACTTGCGCAGGCCTATGGCGCATCTACCAGCGCGAGGCCGAAGACATCATCGCTCCTGATGGGTTTTTGATCGTTGATCCAGTGGAGCGGAATCGCGCGATCAACGCTGCGTATGCCCGACTGTGGTTACACGACTCGCGGTTTCAGTGGGCTGGGCTGGCTGCGTTTGCCTCTAAGCAGGTCGGCTGCGGACTTTTGCGTGCGGCGCACAGTGAGGAGCGAATCCGTGATGAGCGGGAAACCAGGCAGCGATTGCGAGATAGCCGCCGAGAGTTCGGATTGTTGAGGCCCGACCGAATGGCGGAACAGGCAGACGCCTTGCGTGACTATAAAGAAGCAGACGCGCGCAATCCTGTTCCCTTTGTTGACCTGCATTTAACGGGGGAGGACTTGTCTCTGGTGCAGCAGCAATTTCGATATGTGCACGAGATGATGGCATTGGGTAACACCACGCTGTTTCTGGATATTTTTCCTCTACATGCGTTTTACGCGAAGCGAGGCCTCAAGGAATTGAAAACGTGCCTGAAAGCGCGGGTTGGGATTTTTGGGCATCCGGAATTTCCGGTGATTTGGCCGGTAGGGCAGGAAAAGCTCCAGTTCGGGTTGCAACACGACGAAATCTTGAAAGCTTTCGACGCGATTGAAATAGGCGATGTGGCATTGAGCGTGGAGCATTTGGCAGAGCATGAACAGCGAAATATCCTGCAGCCGACTATTTATGAGGACTCGCATCTCGCCGCTTTGCTGCAGGGCAATCATGCGTCTTTTGTTACGGGTTTCCCTTCAGGCGTAGCCCAAGCAATCGAGCTGACACTTACCAGTCAATGTCAGCGACTTGATGATGGGCGCACTATTGGTTTTGGCAACAATCCTCTGGCCAACCTCTCCGATGTTGAACAGCGCATGGTATTTGTACTCAGGGCTGCCGAACGTTTCGATGATCTGTTGCGCGACGATAACCGTTCTGCTCTAGAGCAGTCGATCCGGGAAATTGCAGCCGGTGGTGCACCTCCATGAATTTCCGACGATGGATCGATGGTTGGCGCTTCATACTGCTGATGGTGCTGGCGGTGACGTTGCTGCGCTGGTGTATTGACTCTACGCTGGACGACTTCGAAATCTCCCTGATTATCAATGAGCCTTGGGAGGATATGCTTCAGCGTTCAAACGCTGCAATCGGCCCCATACCCTCGGGAAAGGTATGGTCCAACAAATCCAGATCCGGTGTATGCCTGCGTTTCAATGACCCTGATTATGGTTTTGTCACGCCACTGGCCCGCTATTTCACAATCTCGTCCAAGAACGGACGGGTTGGAACGGTGCGTTTATCCCCACAAATCGAGCCACTACCGCTTGATGACGCTCTTAAAGTCGTACTGGGCTTGCATGATCAATGGCGCAAAAAAGGCTGGGTTGCGGCGAAAGTTCTTGATGACCCTGTGATAGCCGATACGCCTGAATGGCGAGCTTGGCTTCGGGACGGGACAGGGTACGCAATGTCTTTCTGGTTGGCTGGTGACAGGTATCAGCTAATGCTGGACCTTGAGCCGTTCAATCGTTCTCGTCATCGAACTGACCAGCGCTATTTGATCTTCGTCACTCTTGCTGAACCCTGGTTACCCTTCGAATACGCCGAGCATGCGCGGATTCAAGACCATTCGATCACTCCCGTATTCCCATCCAAATCTGACGGAGCCCCACCATGCCAACCCCCGCCTTCATGACACTCCATGGTGAGAGACAAGGCTTGATCAGCGCCGGCGCCTTCACCGAGGCGTCGGTTGGCAACGTCTACCAACTGGGCCGCGAAGACCAGATCATGATTCAAGCCCTGAGCCATGGCACTTTCGTGCCCAAAGGGTCGGGGGCGGGGCGCCGGATGCACAAGCCCTTGGTCATTACCAAGGCAATCGACAAGTCGTCGCCGCTGATCAACATCGCCTTGTGTTCCGGGGAACTGCTCAGCAAGTGCCGCGTCGAGTGGTATCGCACCTCGGCTCAGGGAATCCAGGAACATTTTTACACGATGGAGCTGGAAGACGCGGTGATCGTCGGCGCTGAAGTGCTCATGCCTCATTGCCAGGATCCCGGTACTGCTCACCTGACTCAGCTGGAAAAGGTCCACTTCAGTTACCGGCGGATCTATTGGCGGCATGAGATCAGCCGGACCATGGGCTCCGACGAATGGCGCGCCGAGGAGCAGGTATGAGGCTGGTCAATGAATTTCATCTGTCCGCGTGGGAGCGCCAACATGCCTATTCCAGTGAGCAAGCGCTGGATCACGTGCGCCAGGCGTTGCTTGATCGGCAACCCATCGAAGGTCTTGACGAGTTGCGTGCGGGCCTGTTGATCGATATCGACAGCGAGGTGCTTGAACAGCTTGAGCGTGGATCGTGGCGGTTGATCCGTGCTGAGGCCGACTACGGCGACTGGCCAATACCGGTCCGGATCTTCGATCAGAAGATCATTGAATTGATGAAAAATGCGCCAGCCCAGACCTCACGATCGCCAAGGATTTTCCGCCTCGTTGACAGCATAACGGCCGAGCCGCTGGCGCAGCAGCGTTACGTCGCAACCGTGGACGGGCAGGCTGCCCAGAGAAGAACCGACGGCGAAGGCATCGCCCATCTTTTTGCGCAGGCCGAGGTGCGGTAGATTTCAATGGAGGTCATAGGCGTATAGCGCATGGATGGACGCTTGAGTTTATCGGCAACGATTGCCGCAGGTTCGGCCGTAATTTTTTTGGATTAACCCAACGGCAGGTGCCGGCCAAAGGCACGTTGTTGTATGGTTGTGGTCGAACCGATGAACTCAAGTGATTGAAAGGATATCGCCATGCTGGACTGGAAGAATCGCGCGGGCAGCGCGCCTGAACGTGCCGCTGAACCGAAATCGGCCACCCGCAGTTACTTGGGTGGCCTGTTGTTCAGCCGGGCGCTGGCCACTCTGATTGCCATTTACCTGCTGGTGGCTATTGCGCTGGGCTGGTACTGGAGCCAGGAACCTGCACTGTTCCCGGTTCAGCAGAATGCCCAGATGGCCGCCGAGAAAGAAGGCAAGCAAATGGTCATCGGCTACACCACGGTCGAAACCCTCAAGACCGTCGCCGGTACTTTGCTGACCAAGCCGGGTGGCTATATTTCCAACGACCGTTTCCCGCCGGGCCTGTGGATGGACAACACGCCGAGCTGGGAATATGGCGTGCTGGTCCAGGTCCGTGACTTGACGCGTGCCTTGCGTAAAGACTTCGCCCGCTCGCAATCGCAATCTGCCGAAGACTCTGATCTGGCCAAGGCCGAGCCGCGTTTCAACTTCGACAATAAGAGCTGGGTGCTGCCGTCCAGCGAGTCCGAGTACCTGGAAGGCATTAGTTCCCTGAGCCGTTATCAGGCGCGCCTGTCCGATCCGTCGCAGAAAAACGCGCTGTTCTATGCCCGCGCCGACAACCTGAACAACTGGCTGGGCGATGTCGGCACCCGTCTGGGTTCGCTGTCGCAACGGCTGTCGGCCAGTGTTGGCCGGGTCAAGCTCAACACCGCATTGAAAACTGAAGTCGTCGCTCCAGGTCAGGTACCGCAGGTTGACGAAGAGATCGTCGAAACCCCGTGGATGCAGATCGACAATGTGTTCTACGAAGCCCGCGGCCAGGCCTGGGCCTTGTCCCATCTGTTGCGCGCCATCGAAGTCGACTTCGCCGATGTGCTGGCCAAGAAAAACGCCACGGTCAGCGTGCGCCAGATCATTCGTGAGCTGGAAGCCTCGCAAGAACCGGTCTGGAGCCCGATGATCCTTAACGGCAGCGGCTTTGGCGTGCTGGCCAACCACTCGCTGGTCATGGCCAACTACATCTCCCGGGCCAACGCCGCAGTGATCGATCTGCGTCAATTGCTCAATCAGGGCTGAGTCATGGTCGATACTGCCAAAGAGGCTGCCCACCGCGCGGCCTCGGATGCCGAACAGATCGCCTGGGTCGACGAGCAGGACAACCTGCTCGGCGCTTTGGTCCGTTCCGACCTGCGCGAGCGCGGGCTGATCGGGCGCGGCACCTACATCATGCTGTTCAATTCGGCCGGTGAACTGTGCGTTCACCGTCGAACCCTGAGCAAGGCCATTTATCCCGGTTACTGGGACGTGGCGGCGGGCGGCATGGTGCTCGCCACCGAGACGTATGCCGAATCGGCTGCACGTGAACTGGAAGAAGAGCTGGGTGTGAGCGGCGTAGAACTGACCGCTCATGATCACTTCTTCTTCGAGGACACCGGCAATCGCCTCTGGTGTTCGGCATTTTCGGCGGTGTGGGACGGCCCGTTGATCCTACAGCCGGAAGAGGTGCTGGAAGCGCGCTTCATCCCCATCGATCAGGTCCTGCTGGAAATCCAGCAAAAGCCTTATTGCCCGGACTCTTTGGCCGCGTTGAAGCGCTATCTGCGCGCGCGTGGCGAGAACGTCGCAAAAGAGCTATAAATTGGCACCGATTGGCTCTTAGCAAGTCGGCTTTTTGCCGTTACACTGCGCGACCTTTTGTAGGAGCGAAGCTTGCTCGCGAAGGTCTTCAACGATAACGCATACATTCAGGATGTACGCATCGTCCTTGCGTTCTTCGCGAGCAAGCTTCGCTCCTACAGGGTTGTACCGTATCAGTAGCGCTGCCCCTGCCTGAGTGGGGCTTCGCGGTCGATGGCAGCTTCCCGAGTTGCTGCGACCAGTCTTTGTCCTCCCAAGAGGATTGCCGGTGGCCAAAAAAGCCGCATCCTTCGCCGCCCTTGGTGGCTTGGTATTTTCCACCGACGCAGGTCGTCATTGCCCCGATTGCAGTAAACCGGTGGACGCCTGCATCTGCAAACAGACCGTTATCCCGGCCGGCGACGGCATCGCTCGCGTGCGTCGCGAAAGCAAGGGTCGCGGTGGCAAGACGGTGACCACCATTACCGGCGTGCCGTTGGCGGAAGAAGCGCTCAAGGACCTGGCCACCACGTTGAAGAAACGTTGCGGGACCGGGGGAGCGTTGAAAGACGCAATCATCGAAATCCAGGGCGATCATGTCGAGCTACTCTTGGCTGAACTGATCAAGCTGGGTTTCAAAGCGAAGAAATCCGGCGGCTAGCAGCCTCTGTGAAAACCACCCCCGGCTTGATCCAGTCCCGTTTCTACTCTGGCCTGGCGTCGTCTACATGGTTTTCACAGAGCCTGTTCTGACCGGTTTCTAAACTCAGCGCTGAATGTGAGGTCTATGGCCCTTGCATGCAGGCTAATCGTCATTTTCATTCTTTAGACTGCGCCGGCCTGAACCCAGGCGACGCTCTATGACTTCTTTATAGGGGACTTCAATGTCCGTACGACGCACACGCAAAGACGATGGCAGCCAATGGACAGTTGCGGACAGCCGCAGTGTTTACGGGATTCGCCATTGGGGGGCCGGGTACTTCGCGATCAATGACGCCGGTCGCGTCGAAGTTCGTCCGAACGGTCCGACCAGTTCGCCTATCGACCTCTTCGAGCAAGTCGACCAGCTGCGCCAAAGCGGCCTGTCCTTGCCGTTGCTGGTGCGTTTTCCTGACATTCTGCAAGACCGCGTGCGTCAGTTGACCGGTGCGTTCGACGCCAACATCGAGCGCCTGGAATACCAGAGCAAGTACACCGCGCTGTACCCGATCAAGGTAAACCAGCAAGAAGCGGTGATCGAAAACATCATCGCCACCCAGGACGTTTCCATCGGCCTGGAAGCCGGCTCCAAGCCTGAGCTGCTGGCCGTGTTGGCCCTGGCGCCGAAGGGCGGCACCATCGTCTGCAACGGTTACAAGGACCGCGAGTTCATTCGTCTGGCGCTGATCGGCCAGAAGCTTGGCCACAACGTGTTCATCGTGATCGAGAAAGAATCCGAAGTCGCGCTGGTGATCGAAGAAGCCGCCTCGCTCAAGGTCAAGCCGCAGGTTGGTTTGCGCGTGCGTCTGTCTTCCCTGGCGTCGAGCAAGTGGGCGGACACCGGTGGCGAGAAATCCAAGTTCGGTCTGTCGGCGGCGCAGTTGCTGTCGGTGGTCGAGCGTTTCCGCGCGGCCGGCCTGGATCAAGGCATTCGCTTGCTGCACTTCCACATGGGCTCGCAGATCGCCAACCTGGCGGACTACCAGCACGGCTTCAAGGAAGCGATTCGTTACTACGGTGAACTGCGCAACCTCGGCTTGCCGGTTGACCACATCGACGTCGGCGGCGGTCTGGGCGTGGACTACGACGGTACGCACTCGCGCAACGCCAGTTCGATCAACTACGACATGGACGATTACGCCGGTGTCGTGGTCGGGATGCTCAAGGAATTCTGCGACGCGCAGAACCTGCCGCACCCGAACATCTTCTCCGAAAGCGGCCGTTCCCTGACCGCTCACCACGCCATGCTGGTGGTGCAAGTGACCGACGTCGAGAAACACAACGACGACGTGCCGCAGATCGAGAACAAGGAAGAGCTGCCGGAAACCGTGCAGTGGCTGGTTGACCTGCTGGGCCCGACCGACATCGAGATGGTCACCGAAACCTACTGGCGCGCGACGCACTACATGAGCGACGTGGCCACCCAGTACGCCGATGGCAAGATGACCCTGGCTGAAAAAGCCCTGGCCGAGCAATGCTACTTCGCCGTGTGCCGTCGCCTGCACAACTCGTTGAAGGCCCGTCAGCGTTCGCACCGTCAGGTGCTCGACGAACTCAACGACAAGCTCGCCGACAAGTACATCTGCAACTTCTCGGTATTCCAGAGCCTGCCGGACACCTGGGCCATCGGTCAGGTGCTGCCGATCCTGCCGCTGCACCGCCTCGACGAAGAGCCGCTGCGCCGCGCCGTGCTGCAAGATTTGACCTGCGACTCCGACGGCAAGATCAAGCAATACGTCGACGAGCAGAGCATCGAAACCAGCCTGCCGGTTCACGGTTTGAACGAAGGCGAAGATTACCTGCTGGGGATCTTCCTGGTCGGCGCCTATCAGGAAATCCTCGGCGACATGCACAACCTGTTCGGCGATACCGATTCGGTGAACATCTACCAGAACGCCGACGGCAGCGTGTACCACGCCGGTATCGAAACCCACGACACCATCGAAGACATGCTGCGCTACGTGCACTTGTCGCCGGAAGAGCTGATGACCCACTACCGCGACAAGTGCGCGAGTGCGCGCATCACTGCTGCCGAGCGCACCCAGTTCCTCGATGCTTTGCGTCTGGGCCTGACCCGTTCGTCTTACCTGTCTTCTTGAGGTAAGGCACTGCTCTCATCAGGTTGTCAGAAAATGTTCCGCACGCTGCGGAAATTTCAGATGACCTGGTGGGACGCTTCCCTGATTTCAAGCGAAATGACTCACATCCCCGGCTATCCAAGCGATGTGGTCCTCTTTTCGCGTAGGTCATTTCCTAAGTTGTACTTCGGCACTCTACTCGGCCAACTCTCTCAGAGAGAATCCCCGGCCGCCCCTCCTGTAGAGAATCGCCGATGTTCGATCCAGTCAACGAGCCGTCATTTCGTCTGGATGTAGAGGGTCTGCCCGACCCCGTTGAGGTCTTGGCCTTTACCGGCAGTGAAGCGATCAACGAACCCTTCGTGTTCGACGTTGATCTGCTGATCGATGACCCGACATTGGACCTGGCAAGCCTGTTGTACCGTCCGGCCTTTTTGCATCTCGGGCCGCCGGGGACCGGTTTTCACGGGCAGTTGCATGAGCTCGTCCAGGCTGGTCATGGTGCTGCCCCGAGGCTTTGTCGCGTGCGTCTGAGGCCGAAACTGGCCTGCCTGGCCCAGCGTTTCAGCCAGCGTATCTTCAGTAACCGTTCTGTACCCGAGATCCTCGCCCAGGTGCTCAAGGAGCATGGCATTGTCGGCAAGGATCGGCGCTTTGACCTTAGCGGCGATTACCCACTCCGTGATTTCTGCACGCAATACCGGGAATCGGATCTGCGGTTTCTCCAGCGTCTGTGTACTCAGGAAGGGCTTCATTACCACTTCGAGCATCGCCGGCGCGGGCACTGTCTGGTTTTTGGTGACGGGCAGGGACAGTTTCAGCGGGGAGCCGAGATGGTCTTTGAACCCGACACCGAACAGCCCGGCGTGCAGCAGTTCAAGGTTCAAGGCAAGACGCAGGCTGGCGAAGGTCAGACGAACCTGATGACGCTGCGCAGCGGTCAGCGCGTTCTGCTTTCAAGCCATCCGTGCGCCGACTGGAATCGTCTCTGGCTGCTGACCCATGTCGAGCATCAGGGCGGGCAGACGCCGGGGTTTGCTTATGGCAACCAGATCCGCGCTGTTGCCGGGGAGTTTCCTTTCGCGGCGCCTCATTCGACCATGAAACCCCGGATACACAGCTTGCAGCGGGCCTGGGTGGTCGATGTCGATGAGCCGCAACCCGATTCATCCAGACCCGTTGCCGTGCAATTTGACTGGGTCTATCAGGGCGAAGGCGCTGCGCCCAGCCACTGCTGGCTGCCGTTGGCACCGGAGCTGGACGGCGCGCACGTCATGCCGTTGAGTGAAGGTGCGCAGGTGCTGGTGAGCTATATCGAAGGTGATCCGGATCAACCCTTAATCACTGGTTTTCTTCCCGGCCCACCCTTCACCCAAGCGTCAGACTTGCCTGAGCTTCCACCCGCTGCTGCAACAGATGACCACGTTGCGGTCGACGGACTGTTGCGTTTGTTGCAATCCAGCGAACCGATCGTGCTGCTGTGTCTGCTGCCCGGCGGGGGCAGTTTCAGCCAATGTGCGCAAGCCTTCTGCACCTGCCGGGCAGCAACGCAGTTTGGCCAGAGCGGTGCGGCATGATCGTAGCCCAGGCGCCCGACTCCATCGCGCAATGGCTGTTGCTCGATGTCCCGGGGGAGCCCCGGGCCGGTGCGGTGCTGCGCCAGCAGTTTGCGCAAGTCCGACGGTTCTGGCTGTTCGATGGCACCGAATTGCAGCCGATACGCGAGCACGGGCCGCTGTTGATCGATCTCAAGGGCTGCCCGGCACTGGCCGAATTGTGCCTGCGCGAACCTCACATCTGGAGCGGTTTGTTGCTGGTCAGTGAGGCTTCGTCGGCGCAACTGCTCGAGCATTTGCGCCGCATGCTCACGGTCACCTTCGGCCTGCACCACCGCGCGTTGTTGAGTTACTACAACCCCCACACCGCGAGCTACTTTTTCGATGCCTGCGATGCCCTGGAACTGAGTCGCTGGCTGGGGCCGATCAGTCAGTTGCGCTGGTTCGGCGGAACCTGGGCCGACCGCGCAATCGGCAGTCAGGGCTGGCAGCAGTTGTTCAATCCGGGGCTTGCCGTCAGCCCGTTAGCCATCGAGGAAAATCTGACGCCTCGTCAGCGGGACTCCTTGCAAACCTGCTTGCTTGAGCAGCATGCCTGGCATTGGAGCCGGTCCACCGGGACCGATTACCACCACCTGTGGGCTCACGTGCAGGAAGGGCTGGCGCTGGGTTTCAGCGAACGCGTGGTGCTCGATGGCTGGTTATGGCTGCGCTTGCAGTACCCTGGCGCTACGCCCGTTCAGCCATTGCCGGGCGTTACCCAGCAGGAACGTCTCGATAGCCTGCGCAACCTGTGGCAGAACGATCAACCCTGAACACACGGTTCGATGTTGATGGCGGCCCCTATCCGGCGGATGCCGACTCAATCAACTCGGCCTGTGAACCAGCCGTCATTCTTGCGCAGCAACCAGGCAATCGCGCCGAGGGTCAGGCTGCGCAACGCCATGAACAACAGGAACGTTATCCACAGTCCGTGGTTGCCCAAGCCTTGTAGTGCCCAGGCGAACGGCAGCAGCGCAATGACCGTCAGCAGCATGCCGTTGCGCATTTCCCGGGCACGCGTGGCACCGATGAACAGCCCGTCGAGCAAGTAACTCCACACAGCAATCAGCGGTAGCACGGCGAGGTAGGGCAGGTAGATAAACGCAGTGTCGCGCACGCTCTGGATGTCGGTCTGCATCTCGATGAACAGGTGCCCGGCGAAGGCGAACAGCACGGCAAAGCCCAGGCTCGCCAGCAACGACCAGCCGCAGGCAACCACCAATGAACGACGCAACGCTTCTCGATCGCGCGCGCCGATGGCATGCCCGCACAGGGCTTCCACAGCATGGGCCAAACCATCCAGCGCGTGGGCGGTCAGCAGCAAGCCATTGAGCAGCAGGGCGTTGGCGGCGACGGTGGCATCACCCAGCCGTGCCCCCTGTACGGTGATCAGAAAAAACACCGATTGCAGCGCCAGGCTGCGGATAAAAATATCGCGGTTGACGGCCAGCAGTGGCCGCCAGCTTTGCCACAACGCCAATGCAGCCCAGGCAATGTGGCCGGGATAGGCACGCAGGGCTTTTCGGGTCATCAGCAGTCCGATCACGGCGCCGGTCCATTCGGCGATCACCGACGCCCTGGCCGCGCCGACCACGCCCCAGTCCAGACCGAGGACGAACCACAGGTTCAGCGCGATGTTCACCAGGTTGGTGCTCAAGAGAATCGCCAGCGGTGCCCGGGCGTTCTGGGTGCCAAGGAACCAGCCGACCAGCGCATAACTGGCCAGCGCCGCCGGCAGACCGAATAGCCGGGTGTGGAAAAATTCGCGGGTCAGTTGATCGAGCTCGGCCGAAGGCTGCATGAAATGCAACGCGACGCCGCTCAACGGCACGCCCAGTGCGCCCAGGACAATGGCCAGCCCCATCGCCAGCAACAAGCCCTGCAACAAAATCTGCCGCAACGCCGCGCCATCCCCGCGTCCGGCAGCCTGGGCAGCGAACCCCGTCGTGCCCATGCGCAGAAAGCCCATGCCCCAAGCCAGAAAGGTATACAGGCTGGCCCCTACCGCGACGGCGCCCAACTGATGGGCGTGGGGCAGGTGACCGATGACGGTACTGTCGACCAGTGCTACCAGCGGAACGGAAATGTTCGAAAGAATCATCGGCGCGGCCAGCGCCCAGACCCGACGATGGGTAGGACGGTCGCGCCAGTCGGCAATCAGGTTGGACATGCAGGCTCCTTGGGGAGCGGGCATTGTAGCGACACATTTGAGATCTACAGCGATCCATTGTTGGAGCGAGCCTGCTCGCGTGATGGCGGCAGTCCAGTCGATATTGATGTCGTCTGACACTGCGCATTCGCGAGCAGGCTCACTTCCACAGGGGGGATTGGTGGTGTCAGTGAATGATCCAGCTCAGCAACCACAGCCCCAACAACAACCAGATAATCCCCATGATGATCGACGCGTTCATGAATGCCCGGATCGCCGACCACAACAGCATCAGCCCCAGAATCAGCGCAATGATGCTGATGATCGAAGTATCCATCCCCAACGCACGGGACAAGCCTTCGACAAAATTGCTGCCGGCATGGCTCAACAGGTTGAACAAGCCGCTGAGGCCATCAACGATAAACCGGATGACCGAACCGAGTGCCTGTCCGAGCCATTCAAAAAAACTTTCTACCTGCATGTCGTGAACGTCCTGATGTAAGTGGTGGCGTGCTTGCCGGACTTGAGCCTTGGGCCATGGATCACGGTGCCGAGTTCCCCACAAGCATAGAGGGTTGCATAGCCCCTGTGGGAGCGGGCTTGCTCGCGATAGCGGTCTGTCAGTCAACATCGGTGTTGGATTTCAGTCCGCTATCGCAAGCAAGTCGGATCGCCGCACCGTGGCTCCCACATTAAATCTGCCCACTTGCCATCCCCGGCCATCCCCCCGAAGCTATACGCCTTCAGGAGAGCCCGATGAACCTTGTTGAACTGACCGAACGCCTGCACGCCATCCGTGACCGCAATGACTGGCGGCAATTTCACAGCCCGAAAAACCTGGCCATGGCCGCGAGCGTGGAAATGTCCGAGCTGGTGGAGATTTTCCAGTGGCTGACTGAAGACCAGTCGCGCCAGTTGCCGGCGGATAAGCTCGCTCACGCCGGGCAGGAAATCGGCGACATCGTGCTCTATTTACTGCTGCTGTGCGGCGAGTTGGGGTTGGACATGAATGAAGTGGTGCGCAGCAAACTCGCGGACAGCGAAAAGAGGTTCAGCTGATGAGCGATCGTCATTTCGATCAACTGGCGACCCGGTTTGCCGAAAAAATCTACGGCGGTGCCAAAGGCGCGATCCGTTTGGCGGTACTTCAGGCCGACTTGGCCGAAACCCTGCCGGACCGGCCGTTGCGCGTGCTGGATATCGGCGCGGGCCTGGGGCACATGTCGTTGTGGCTGGCCCAGCGCGGTCATGACGTCACGCTGGCCGAACCCGCCGAACCGATGCTCGAAGGCGCCCGCCAGCGCTTCGCTGACGCCGGGCAGACCGCTACTTTCATTCAGGCGCCGTGGCAGGAGTTGCTCGGTCAGCTCACCGAACCTTACGACCTGGTGCTGTGCCACGCCGTGATGGAATGGCTGGCCGAACCCCATGCGATCCTGCCGGTCCTGCATCAGTTGACCAAGCAGGATGGGTGGCTGTCGCTGGCCTTCTACAACCGCGATGCGCTGATCTACCGCAACTTGCTCAAAGGTCATTTCCGCAAGATGCGCAAGAACGACATGGCCGGCGAGAAGCAGAGCCTGACCCCGCAGCAGCCCCTTGATCCGCGTGAACTGGCGGCGCAACTTGAGGGGCTGTGGCAGGTCGAAACCCAGAGCGGGGTGCGGGTTTTTCACGACTACATGCCGGTGGAATTTCAGGCACGCGCCGAACTTGTGGACTTGCTCGAAATGGAGCTGGCCCACCGCCGTCACCCAAGCTTCGCCGGGCTTGGGCGCTATTTACACTGGATCTGTCGGCCGGTCTGATCGGAGCGCAACATGAAAAGTCGTTCAGGGTTACTGGTGATCTGTCTCGGGTTGGCGGCCTGCCAGGGCAGCAACCCTTATGTGGCGACCTCCAACCCCTTGCCGCCCGCACCGCCTCAGGCGGCGAACACGATCGACCGCAGTGCCTACCCGGCACCGCCGCGTGACTATGGGCGTTACCGCAGCTGGGCCTGGCTCAACGGTCAGCTGCCACCTGGCAGCGCCTGGGCGGACTCGGCCCAGGTCGCCGAAGCGGTCAGCAACGCCCTCGATCAGCGCGGCTTGCGCCCATTGCACGATAACGCCCGCCCGGCCGACCTGTTTGTCAGCGCCAATCTGCATCTTGAAACCCGTTTGCGCCAGGTTCAGGATGACTATGGTTATTACGGCGGGGGCTACTATGGCGGTGGTTACAACCGCTATGGCAACGGGTATGGCATGTACAACACGGTGCCGATCGTGCGCACTTATCAGGAACAGGTCGTGGTTGTGCGGGTCGATTTGTTCGACGCTCAAAGCGGTCAGCCGGTGTGGAGTGCCAGCGCCGAAACCGGTAATCGGGGTAGTCAAAGTGAGCGTGCCGATGCAATACGGGAGGCTGTGGAAAAGGCCATGTCGGCGTATCCTCCTAGTTAGCTTCTCTAGTTGAGAAGCCTTTCACAGGTTCATGTCTTCAACCGGAGAATCATCATGATCCGCCGTTTCGCTTTACTGGTTGTGGCCGCGTTGCTCAGTGCCTGTGCCGCCAACCGGGTCAATAATGACTTCGATGCCAGCCGCGACTTCGCCGCCTATCGCAGCTGGACCTGGAAGGAACCCGCCCTGCAATATCGCCCCGATGACCCACGGATCAAGAGCGACCTGACCGAACAGCGCATCCGCCAATCGGTTGCCGATCAACTGGATCAGCGAGGCCTGCGTCCGGCCGCAGCCGGCAGCAAAGGGGAATTGAACGTTCAGACCTACCTGATCGTCGAAGAGCGCCAGCAACAGGTGACCACCAACTATGGCGGCGGTTGGGGTAATCCCTGGAGCGGCTACTGGGGCGGGCCGATGTACAACGAAACCCGCAACGTTACCTATAAGGTGGCGACCATCCAGATCGACCTGCTCGATGGCAAGGACGGCAAACTGGTGTGGCGTGGCAGCGATGAGCAAATGCTCAGCCGTACAACGAATCCGTCCGATCGCAGCACGGCGATACGTGAAACCGTCGGGCGAATCCTCGCCAACTATCCACCGCGCTAAACCCAGCCCTCAAACACCACAAGCCCCCTGTGGGAGTGAGCCTGCTCGCGATGACGGTCGTTCAGTCGATACAGATATCGCCTGATGCATCGCCATCGCGAGCAGGTCGGATCGCCGCACCGTCGTTCCCACATCGGGTGCGCTGCTTTTTCTCCTCCGCTTGCAGTGCTTGATAAATTGACGCCATCACTTTGACATTTCTGTAGTGTCTAAATGATGGCTCGTGTACATTTGCCGCGCCCGAACAAGCAGCCTGCTGACGGGCCGGTAGGGATGCCTGATTGAAACTGCGAGCCCTGCTGGAACATTTACGTTTCGGAAGGGATTCTCGATTGAACACTTCTTGCCTGCGCCGCTCCCTGCTGGCGCTGTCTGTTGCTGCCGCTTCTCATTCCTGGGCGGTCGTTGCCGCGAATCTCGACTACAACGTGGGCAATGGACCTTATTCAACACTTCAGGATAACTGGCAAACCCTGACGTTTTCCGGCAATGCCAATGTCGTGACCGTTGCTTCCCCGGGTCTTACTTTTGCTGTGCGCCTGAACGGCCTGACCACGCAAAATGACCTGATCAATAGAAGCTCGATCAGCATTGACGGCGCCACGTCGGGTGTCGGGATCGAGGTGGGGACAAGTGGTGGTAGTGCCTCGGTCATCGGCGGCAATCTGGTCAATGACGGTTCAATCAAAATCAACGGCGCAGCGGGAGGCAATCTCTTCAGGGGCCTGTACGACATTGGTAGCCAGGTGACCGGCAGCCTGATCAATCGCGGTGAGATTTCAGTCCGCGGTACGGAAGCGTCCGGCATTTTGCTTTCGCACACGGCGCTGGCGGGTATCGACAACCAAGGGACGATCAGTGTCAGTGGTGATGACGCCGTGGCGGTGCTTATGGACCGCGCGAACCTGCGCGCAACCGTCAATAACAGCGGCAGTATTCGCGCCACTGGAAACAATGCCGAAGCGTTGAGCTTCTACGGGGTAATCTCTCCGGTCACCAATCGCTACGACGTGTGGAACTCGGGCACGATCTCCGGCCAGTCCATTGGTATTCATGTCAGCCATCAACCTGCGGGTCAGGGCTCATTCAATATTTATCAAAACCAGGGGCTGATCGAAGGCGGTGCGGTGGCCATTCAGGTCGACGATGGCTTCAGTTATTTCTACTGGAATGGCGGTGATGTGAAAGGCAACCTGATGGGGCTTTCCGGGGTGCTCATCGACAATGATGTGACCTTTGACGGTACGACGATCCAGTCCGGTTATGTGGATGTGCAGTACGGCAAACTGACGCTGTTGCGCCCGCACACGACGATCATCGGTGATCTGGACATGCAGGATTCCAATTCGGTACTGGGGATGTTCCTGGGCAACGATACCGACGTCAATCAACCGGTGTTGAAGGTCACGGGCACCACGGAAATCGGCGCTGGCGCACGTCTTGAACTACAGGCCCGTTCCAGCGATTTCCGCACAACCGCGGACGGTAATCGCTACACCCTGATCAGCTCGGGGGAACTGATTGGTGGCGAGAACCTGAACATTTCTTCGACCTCGGCCTTACTGGACGTCAAAAGCTTCGGGGTCGAAGGAAACGACGTGAAGGCGCTGGTCAGCGCCAAGTCGGAAGAGGTGCTGGCGCAAAACACCCTGGTTGCCGGCGGCACCCGTAACGCCGCTACGGCAGTCGGACGTTTTTCTTCGGCGGTCATGCCCGGACTCGATGAACAAGACCCGGTATTCCAGGCATTCGCCAATGCCAGCACCGATGCCGAGCTGGCCGCGCTCGCCGAAAAACTCAGCCCGGACGTGAGCCGTGGTGTGCTGCACGCCGCCACGAACAGTCAGACGCTGGTGTCGAGCGTGATCAACGATCGTTCGAGCCGCGCGCGCACACTGAATTCATCCACTGAAAAAGGCGTGTGGCTGCAAGCGCTGACGAGCAATGCCGATCAGGACGCTCGCCGTGGTGTCGATGGCTACGACGCCGACAGCCAGGGCATCGCGGTGGGTGCCGACGGCCAGTTGAACGCCGATACCACCCTCGGTCTGGCATACAGCTACCTCAACACCGATGTGAAATCCGACGCCGGCAGCAAAACCGACGTAACCGGCCATGCGCTGACGCTGTACGGCAACTGGACCCACGACAACTGGTTCGTGGACTCATCGCTGATGTACGGCTGGAACGACAACGAGTCCAAACGCTACATCGCCGGCACTCGCGCCAAGGCCGATTACGACAGCGACATCTTTGGTGTGAGTGCGTTGGCCGGCTACAGTTTTCGCCTCAATCACAGCCTTCTGCTGGAGCCTCAGGTCGGCGCGCGTTATGCCAACGTGGGCATGGATGCTTATCGCGAGAAGGGCAGTTCGGCGTCGCTGAATGTCGGCAGTCAGCGTTATGAAGTCGGCGAGATGGGTGTCGGTGCGCGGCTGGCCGCTGCGTTTGATGTCGGCGCCGGCAGTCTCGAACCTGAGGCAAAGGTTATGGCCTGGCACGACTTCATCGGCGACAAAACCGCCACCACCTCGGCGTTCGTGCTGGGGGGCGATTCGTTCACCACGCGCGGCACGACCCCGGTGCGTGACACCTATGAAGTAGGCCTCGGTGCCAACTACCGACTGGGCGCCTGGAGCGTGGGTGGTTCGTATAACTACGTGACCGGCAGCGATTTCAATGCCGATACGTTTACTGCGAAAGTGCGTTACGCGTTCTGATCGGGTTCGGTGGTGCCTGCGCCACCGTCATCGCGAGCAGGTCGAATCGTCGCACCGTCACTCCCACATTGGATAGTTGGCGATCACAGATTTTGTGCACGCAGGTGAGCCGTTGTGGGAGTGAGCCTGCTCGCGATGTCAATCTGACAGACACCTGAAATCAATCAGGCAATCGGCCGCCAATGCCCCGCCATGTGCTCCAGATCACCCGCCCCCACCAGCCGAAAGTCCCCGCTTGACCCTGCCGCGCTGGCCAGCAACGTCACCTCGCTCGGCAACCGCACCGGTTTCCTGAATTGCACCGAAATCTCGGCATTCGCCGTGGGCAGATGCTCACTCAACGCCGCCAATGTCCGGGCCTTGTTCCACAGGCCATGGGCGATGGCTGTCGGGAGCTCGAACAATTTGGCGCTGACGGCACTCAGGTGAATCGGGTTGTAATCCCCGGACACCTTGGCGTATTGCCGGCCAATGTCCGCCGGGGCTTTCCAGCGCGCCACTTCCAGCATCTCCAGGGTGGAGGCCAGGACTTCCTCGACAGGTTCGCCTTCCAGCTTGACCCCGCGACACAGCATCTGACTTTCAGCCTCCCACAGCGGCCCCAACTGATCGTCGAGCGACGTCACCAGATCGAACGTTGCACCCTTGGCATGGGGTTGCAGGTTCTGCACCTGCACGCTGACCCGCACGCGGTTCACCCCGCCCATGGGGCGCAATACACGAATGCGATTACTCAGGTGAATCAGCCCCAGCAGCGGGAACGGAAATGCCTTGGCCGTGAGCAATTGCATCTGCAAAGCAAACGCCAGGATGTGTGGATAGGTCGGTGGCAGCAAACCGTTGTCGGCAAAACCGCAGACCGTGCGATACGCCGCCAGGCGTTGCGGATCGACCTCGACCCAGCAGCGCAAACCCGTGTCGGGCAACGTGGTGCCGGTGATTTTGCGCCGTGTCGCCGCCTGCACGTAGAGGCCCGTCAGGCTCGGTTCGCGGTTGAGTGTGTGCCAATCGGTGATCATCTTTATGCCCCCAAGACACTTTGCCCGCAGACTCGCAACGCTTGCCCGGTAAACGCGCCGGTCCCCGGTTGAGCGAGCCACGCGACCGCTTCGGCAACGTCTTGTGGCAGGCCGCCTTGGCCCAATGAACTCATGCGTCGCCCGGCCTCGCGGATGCCGAAGGGCAGGTGCGCGGTCATCTGGGTTTCGATGAACCCCGGTGCCACCGCGTTGATGCTGATACCGCGCTGATCCAGCAGCGGCGCCCAAGCCTGGGCCAGACCGATCAGCCCGGCCTTGCTCGCGGCGTAATTGGTCTGCCCGCGATTGCCGGCGATGCCGCTGATGGACGCCAGCAAAATCACACGACCGTTGTCATGCAGGGCGCCGCTGTCGAGCAGTGCCTTGGTCAGCACTTGCGGCGCGTTGAGGTTGACGGCGAGCACCGCGTCCCAGAATTCCGGGGTCATGTTGGCCAGGGTTTTATCGCGGGTGATGCCGGCGTTGTGGACCACGATGTCGACGCCGTCGGGCAGCAGTTCAACCAACTGCGCAGCGGCGTCTTCGGCGCAAATGTCCAGGGTGATGCTGCGCCCGCCAAGGCGCGCGGCGAGTGCATCGAGGTCAGTTTTGGCCGGAGGCACGTCAAGCAAAATCACCTCGGCGCCGTCACGGGCCAGGGTTTCGGCGATGGAGGCGCCAATGCCGCGGGCGGCACCCGTGACCAGCGCCTTGCGCCCGGTCAGTGGGCGAGTCCAGTCCGTCACCTGCGTATCGCAGGCCTTCAAGCGAACGACTTGCCCGGACACAAACGCGCTTTTGGGCGAGAGGAAAAACCGCAGCGGCCCTTCGAGTTGATCCTCGGCGCCTTCACCGACATAGATCAGTTGCAGAGTGCCGCCACTGCGCAGTTCCTTGGCCAGCGAACGGCTGAAACCTTCCACCGCACGCTGAGCGCTGGCGGCGAACGGGTCGGTCAATGTCTCTGGCGCACGCCCCAGAATCACCAGGTGCGCGCTGTGATCGAGGTTTTTCATCAGCGGCTGGAAGAACTCGCGCAGCTGTTTAAGCTGATCGGTTTGCACCAGGTCGCTGGCGTCGAACACCACGGCTTTGAGCTTGGGGCCGTGGCCGGGAATCCACTCGGTGGCCAGGGACGGCTCGGCGCCGTAGCTGTAGATCGCGTCGGTCAGGCGATTGGCGAAGGCACTGACTTTCTCCGCCAATGGGCCGCCGCCAATCAACAGCGCCCCTTCGACAGGCCGCAGCCGGCCTGCTTGCCAGCGCTCCAGGCGCACCGGAGACGGCAGTCCCATGGCCCCGACCAGCCGATGGCCGATGGACGAATTGGCGAAGTCGATATAACGGTCAGACATGGAACGCACTCCGGCAGCTGGGGTTCAAAGTGTGGACCACGAATGGCAATCAGTCGTTCGATCCACGAGATAAGGCCTACGCTTGAATTCATCAGATTAGTTGAACCTGGGTTCAGCAAGCTTCGCAGGGGAAATGCGGTCAGTGTGGGAGCGGGCTTGCTCGCGAAAGCAGTGTGTCATTCACCGCAGATGTTGGATGTATCGGCCCCTTCGCGAGCAAGCCCGCTCCCACAGGGTTCGGTGTTCACAATTAAATATTTGTAAGGAGCTTTTCATGACTCAGCTGCGCCGCGTTGCGATTATTGGCGGTAACCGTATTCCCTTCGCCCGCTCCAACGGGCCATACGCCACCGCCAGTAACCAGGCGATGCTCACCGCAGCGCTCGAAGGCCTGATCGAACGCTACAACCTGCATGGCCTGCGCATCGGCGAAGTGGTCGCGGGGGCGGTCCTCAAGCTGTCACGAGACATGAACCTGACGCGCGAGTGTGTGCTCGGTTCACGGTTGTCCCCTTATACGCCGGCCTATGACATCCAGCAGGCTTGCGGCACGGGTCTTGAGGCGGCGTTGCTGGTCGCGAACAAGATTGCCCTGGGACAGATCGATTGCGGCATTGCCGGTGGCGTCGATACCACCTCGGATGCGCCGATCAGCGTCAGTGAAGGTTTGCGCAGGGTGCTGCTGCAAGCCAATCGCGCCAAGACCACCGGCAACAAACTGAAAACGTTTCTGCAACTGCGTCCCCGGGACCTGATCCCGGAGTTCCCGCGCAACGGCGAGCCGCGCACAGGTTTGTCCATGGGCCAACACTGCGAATTGATGGCCCAGACCTGGAACATTCCCCGCGAAGAACAGGATCAACTGGCGCTGGAGAGTCATCAGAAACTCACGGCCTCGTACACCGAGGGCTGGCACAACGACCTGATGACGCCGTTCCTCGGCCTGACCCGCGACAACAACCTGCGCCCGGACCTGACCCTGGAAAAACTCGCCTCGCTGAAACCGGCCTTCGAGAAAAGCGCCAAGGGCACGATGACGGCGGGCAACTCCACACCGCTCACCGATGGCGCGTCGCTGGTGCTGCTGGGCAGTGAAGAATGGGCGAAGGAACGCGGCTTGCCGATCCTCGCGTATTTGCGTGATGGCGAGGCCGCAGCGGTGGATTTCGTCAACGGCGCCGAAGGGCTGTTGATGGCCCCGGTGTACGCGGTGCCGCGTTTGCTGGCGCGCAACGGCCTGACCTTGCAGGACTTCGACTACTACGAAATCCACGAAGCCTTCGCCGCGCAGGTGCTCTGCACGTTGAAGGCCTGGGAAGATCCGGAGTATTGCAAAACCCGTCTCGGCCTCGACGCGCCGCTGGGCTCCATCGACCGCAGCCGCCTCAACGTCAAAGGCAGTTCACTGGCGGCCGGGCATCCGTTTGCCGCGACCGGCGGGCGCATCGTCGCCAACCTGGCGAAGTTGCTCGACGCGGCGGGCAAGGGCCGAGGCCTGATCTCGATCTGCGCCGCCGGTGGTCAGGGCGTGACGGCGATTATCGAGCGCTGATCGGTTCGGCATTTTGCTGCGCTATGCGCTCGCGGTTGCGGTTGGCGTAATTCTCGGCCATCACCGAACAGACAATCAGCTGCAACGGGTGATAGATCATGATCGGCAGCAGGATCAAGCCGAGGCCCGGGTTGGCGCCGAAGATCAACGCGGCCATCGGCGCACCTGCCGCCAGGGATTTTTTGCTGGCGCAGAACACCGCCGCGATCTCATCGGCGGGGCTGAACTTCAAGGCGCGGGCGGTGAGGGTGGTCATCCACAGGATGATCGCCAGCAGGATTGCACTGCCGATCAGCGCGCTGAGAATCACGCTGTTGCCCTGTTGCTGCCACATGCCCGAGACCATTGAATTACAGAACGCCGAGTACACCAGCAGCAGGATCACCAGCTTGTCGACGATGTTGGTGTAACGCTTGTGGCGGGCAAAGAATTTGCCCAACAGCGGTCGCAACAGTTGGCCGAGCACCAGCGGCAACAGCAACATGGCGCAGAGGTCGAGCAGGGTTGAGCCCAGATCAATGCCGCCGGCACCGCTGCCGACCACCAGACTCACCAGCAACGGCGTCAGAAAAATCCCCAGCACGCTGGACAGGCTCGCGTTGAGAATCGCCGCCGGCACGTTGCCGCCTGCGCTGCCAGTCAGGGCCACGGAAGAAGAAATGGTTGAAGGCAGGGCGCACAGGTAGAAGAAGCCGAGCATCAGCAGCGACGGAATGTGCGAACCCAACAACTTGTCGCTCAGCCACCAGATCAACGGGAACACCGCGAAGGTGAAGCCCTGAACCATCACGTGCAGCTTCCAGTTTTTCAGGCCATGGCTGATCTGCTCGCTGGACAGGTTGACCCCGTGCAGGAAGAACACCAGGAACACGCCGATGTTGATCACGTACTCGGCATGCATCCCGCCGCCCGTGGCGCCGAAGACCGGGAAGAAATAGGACAGCAGCGTGGCGATCAGCATGCCGCACAAGAACCAGTCGGTGACCACACGTTTGAGGTGTTTAGAGGCATGCATAACAGGCACCGAATACATTTGTAAGAATTGATGACTTAGCCTAACGTCGGCCCTATCTGCCGTCTTGCGACACAAGGCCAATCAATGCCGACTAACGGACAACTTTCCCTCGAACGAACGATTCCGACACTGAAGGCGTTGCCGCGTCCGCTGTTCGCGCGGGCGGAAAGTCTGAATGCCGGGTCGTGGACGCCGCCTCATCGCCACGACTGGGTGCAATTTTCCTACGCCATCAGCGGCGTTCTCGGTGTGCACACTGCTGAGGGCAGCTTCTTTGCGCCACCGCAGTGGGGGATCTGGATTCCGGCGGATCTTGAGCACCAGGTGGTGACCTCGATGCGCGCCGAGATGCGCAGCCTCTACGTGCGCCGCGAGGATTGCGAATGGGCGGACGGGCGTTGCCGGGTGCTGGAAGTCACGCCGTTGGCCCGGGAGCTGATCAAGAGTTTTTGCCTGCTGCCGGTGGAATATCCACAGGGCGACAGCCAGGAAGCGCGGTTGGTGAATGTGCTGCTCGATCAATTGGCGAATCTGCCGGAGGTGGGGTTTTCCCTGCCGTTGCCGCGGCATGAGCGGTTGCTCGGGTTGTGCAATGAGCTGATCGAAAGCCCGGAGCACACCGTGACATTGCAGGAATGGGCGCAGCGCCTGGGGATGTCGGAGAAGACGCTGATGCGCTTGTTTCAGCGCGAGACCGGGTTGAGCTTTCGAGGCTGGCGGCAGCGGATGCGGTTGCTGTCGTCGTTGAGTTTGCTGGAGGAGGGCGACAGCGTGACCAATGCGGCGCTGTCTTGCGGGTATGACTCGACGTCGGCGTTTATTGCGGCGTTCAAGGGGTTATTCGGGTTTACGCCGGGGGAGTTGTTTCGGCAGTGATGACGCCTTCGCGGGCAAGCCTTAATGCCAGTCAGTTAAGAAATTGACTTGCCCGCCCAGCAGTAATAGAAACGGGCTTATGTTTTTATGAGCCCGCTTCATGTCCCTACAAAACGCCCTTCAAGAAGTTACCAAACTCAATCCGATCTCTTTCGAACGCTTTGCGCAACTGATCGATCCCCTGTGGATCGAGCAAGCGCTGGCCTCGACCGGAACGGTTTCTCTGCGCCGTAGACGCCTGCCGGCCGAGCGTATTGTCTGGTTGGTGGTGGGGTTGGCCTTGTTCAAGAACGAGCCGATTTGGCTCATCGTGCAGCAGCTGGGACTGGCTTTGGGCGAAGCAAAGGTGCCTGTGCCCAGCGCAGCAGTCCAGGCCCGGCAACGGCTGGGAGCAGAGCCCCTTGCCGCACTGTTTAAGCAATTGGCAGAGTCATGGGGCGGTGCTGAGCAGCCAGCTTCGGCTGGCTTTTTAGGGTTACGCAGCTTTGCGGTAGACGGCGTGGTTTGGTCCACCCCTGACACACCAGAAAACCGCCAAGCCTTTGGTGGCGGGCGGACTCACTCGGGAGACGGAGCCTGGCCACAAGTGCGCGGTGTTTGCCTGATGGATACCTATAGTCACTTGATTCGGGCTGCCTGTTTTGGCGAGTTTGCTGTCGGCGAACTTCGCTATGCCAAAGGTCTGGAGAAAGCGGTAAGCGATCATTCGGTGACGATTTTTGACCGCGCCTATTACTCGGCGGCCCTCTTGCTCGACTGGCAGCACAGTGGAACCGAACGGCACTGGCTCATGCGGGCACGCAAACCGCTCAAGTACGAGGTGATCGAAGAGTTGGGCGCCGGTGATTGGCTTGTGCGACTGACGGTTTCCAGAGATGCGCTCAAGCAACGTCCAGACCTTCCTAGCCATTGGCAGGCAAGACTGATTGAGTACTCGATAGACGACAAACCCCGCCGCTATCTCACCTCGTTGATCGATGCCGAACGTTACCCTGCCAATCAGGTGGCGGGGCACTACAACGAACGCTGGGAAATCGAGTTGGGTTACCGCGAGATCAAGCAAAACCTGCTCAAAGGAGAGCAATTACGCAGTAAACAACCTGATCTGGTGCGTCAAGAACTGTGGGGAACTCTGCTGGCCTACAACCTGATCCGTCAGGAAATGCGCTTGATGGCTGAAGAAATAAAGGTGGTACCGCAACGCTTGAGTTTTCTCTGGTTGTCTCAAGCGGTCAGCAATGCGCTGCGCTTCTGTCCGCTGGAAACGCCAGGCACGATCCCTAAACGACTGGCAGAACTGAGAATCCAGGCTCAGCACTTCATACTGCCAGCCAGACGAGAGCGAAGTTACCCAAGAGTGGTCAAGCCTAGACCAGTCAAATACCCCAAAAAGAGGGCTGGAGGGCTTAACTGACTGGCATTAGGGCAAGCCTCGCTCCTACAAGGATGGCGTCTGTACCAAAATCAGGTACGACACGAAACCTGTAGGAGCGAGGCTTGCCCGCGAATGGCCGCGAAGCGGCCACCGGGATTCAGGATCAGGTCCTGAAACGGCGAACCAACCCATCCAGCTCATTCGACAACCCGGCCAGGCTCTGGGAGTCCAGTCGCGCCGAGTTCGCCAGTTCCGCCACCAACTGCGCATCGCCATGGATCTGGCTGATGTGCCGATTGATGTCTTCAGCCACCTGATGCTGTTCTTCCGCCGCCGTGGCGATCTGCGTGTTCATGTCACGGATCACATCCACCGATTCACGAATCAGCCCGAAACTGCTGCGCGCTTCGCCGATGCGGGTCACCGATTGTTGCGACACTTCCAGGCTCGCATGCATTTGCTGAGTCACTTGGCTGGTGCGCTTGGCCAGGTTGCCGAGCAAGCCATCGATTTCCGCCGTGGAATCCGCCGTGCGTTTGGCTAGGGCCCGGACTTCATCCGCCACCACCGCAAACCCGCGACCTTGCTCACCGGCCCGAGCCGCTTCAATGGCCGCGTTCAGGGCCAGCAGGTTGGTTTGTTCGGCAATCGAGCGAATGGTCCCCAGGATCGACTGAATGTCGTTGCTGTCGCGTTCAAGCTGTTGCATCGATTGCGCCGACTGTTCGATTTCCTGGCTCAAGCGATCAACGCTGGTCACTGCCGCATCAATCTGCTGCTGACCTTGACGCGCCTGGCGCTGCCCACTGTCGGCGGATTCCGCCGCTTGGCTGCAAGAGCGCGCAACTTCGTTGGCGGTGGCAACCATTTCGTGAAACGCGGTGGACACCATGTCCACCGCTTCGCGCTGGCGCCCGGCGGCTTCAGCCATGTCGCTGGAGACCTGGGTTGAACTCTTGGAGGTGGCGAGGATTTTCGTCGCGGCGCCGCCGATGCTTTGGATCAGGTTGCGAATCGCCGTCAAAAACTGGTTGAACCAGTTGGCCAACTGAGCGGTTTCGTCGCTGCCACGGATTTCCAGGTTCTTGGTCAGGTCACCTTCACCTTGGGCGATACCTTCCAGGCCGCTGGCCACGCTGCGGATCGGCCGCACGATGACACTGGCGAAACTGGCGCCGAGGATGGCGAAGACCACCGCCAGTACGGCGGCGATGATTGCGATTAGCCAAGTCAGCTGGGTCGCGGAGCTCATCACGTCGTTTTGCTTGATCAGGCCGATAAAGGTCCAGCCCAGCTGCTCCGACGGCCAGACGTTGGCCATGTAGCGTTCGCCGTTCAACTCGACTTCCACCAGGCCTTTACCGGCCTTGGCCAGTTGCGCGTAACCCTCGCCCAGGCTGCTTAATGCCTTGAAGTTGTGTTCCGGTTGCTTCGGATCGACCAGCACGGTGCCGGTGTTCTCCAGCAACATCAGGTAGCCGGTTTCACCGAGCTTGATCTGTTTGACGATTTCGGTGAGCTGCTTGAGCGTCACGTCGATGCTGACCACGCCGCCATGGGTGCCCAACTTGTTGTCGATGGTGCGCACGGTGCTGACGTAGGTCGCGTCGTCCTGGGCCCAGTAATAGGCCTCAGTACGGAACGGCTTGCCCGGTTTGGCCTGGGCAGCCTTGTACCACGGGCGCTGACGCGGGTCGTAATTGCTCAGCTTCGCATCGTCCGGCCAGGAAACGTAACCCCCCGCCGCAGTGCCGAGGATGGCATAGGCGTAGGACGGATGGCTGTTGCCCAGGTCCTGCAGAAGGCTGAAAACCTTTTTGTCCATCTCACCCTGGGGAATGCTCTCGGCGTTGGCGCTCATGTAGGTCTTGAGGCTGTCGTCGGACTCCTTGATCAGGGGTTGTTTGGCCAGGTAATCGACGTTCTGGCTGATGCCGTCAAAGAACAGCTGCATGGCGTTGCTGACCTGACGAATTTCACGACCACTGCCGTCGACGAAATTGTCCTTGGCGTCACTGCGCAAGTTCATCACAACGAGGGTCGCGACCAGCACCACCGGCAAGCAGGCGATGATTGCAAACGCCCAGGTCAACTTTTGTTTGATGTTCATCCGCGCTCCAGATTTTTCTTGTAGGCCCACGCAGTGCAGATGACTCGCGGATTATTGGCAGAACGATTGTCGGACAAATCACTTTGTCACTGATGAATTCGGCTGATGGAGGCGGAAATTGAGGCCTATTAAGAAAAATCCTACGAAGGGTATGAGTCGAGGTGTCAACTTCTGTCGCAAATACCCTCCAAGCCTTACAGCACCAAGTGACGCTGGCTCAGCTATGATCTGGGGCGGCCGATGACGAGGGTCGGGTTTGCCTGATTAATCCGGCACAGTGTGTGCTTCTTGATGTCGATGGGAACGTTCATAGGTCGGCAACCCCTCCCCCGAATGAGCGGATTGCCGTATAACGAATGACTTTCGCGTGTTTGGTAATAAAGGACCCCCAATAAAAGCTGATGAAGACTCCAAAACGCATTGAACCCCTGATCGAGGACGGTCTGGTCGACGAGGTGCTGCGCCCACTCATGAGTGGTAAAGAAGCAGCTGTTTATGTGGTGCGCTGCGGCAACGAGTTACGTTGCGCGAAGGTCTACAAGGAGGCGAATAAACGCAGTTTCCGTCAAGCGGCCGAGTATCAGGAAGGCCGCAAGGTGCGCAACAGCCGTCAGGCTCGAGCGATGGCCAAGGGCTCCAAGTTCGGCAAGAAAGAAACCGAAGACGCCTGGCAAAATGCCGAAGTGGCGGCGTTGTTCCGTCTGGCCGGTGCTGGCGTTCGGGTCCCTCAGCCTTACGACTTCCTTGAAGGCGTGCTGCTGATGGAACTGGTGGCCGACGAGTACGGCGATGCCGCACCGCGTCTGAACGACGTGGTGCTGGAACCGGATCAGGCGCGCGAATATCACGCGTTCCTGATTTCGCAGATCGTGCTGATGTTGTGCACCGGTCTGGTGCACGGCGACCTGTCGGAGTTCAACGTATTGCTGACCCCGACTGGCCCTGTGATCATCGACCTGCCGCAAGCGGTGGACGCGGCGGGCAACAACCACGCGTTCAGCATGCTGGAGCGGGATGTTGGCAACATGGCGTCCTATTTCGGGCGGTTTGCGCCAGAGTTGAAAAAGACCAAGTACGCCAAGGAAATGTGGGCTTTGTTCGAAGCCGGCACCTTGCACCCGGCCAGTGTCTTGACCGGCGAGTTCGACGAGCCTGAAGAGTTGGCTGACGTGGGCGGGATCATGCGCGAGATCGAGGCGGCACGCCTGGATGAAGAGCGTAAGCAAGCGGTGCGTGCGGCAGATGATGCACCACCGGGCAAAACCGAAGAACCGCCTCCACCGTGGATGCAGTGATCGGTTAAAGAAAACCCGGCTTCGGCCGGGTTTTTTGGTTCATGACCTGGTAAAAGACCGAGTCGCCTGGTTCGCGGGCAAGTCTCGCTCCTACAGGGATTTGTGTGGCAGCAATATTTTGTAGGAGCGAGGCTTGCCCGCGAAGGCGTCAGTCTGTGCGCCCCGGAATTTTCATACCCACCACACTCAAGGACTGAATGTGAACACCTCCACCCGCAACGCCCAGTTGATTATCGCCGCCCGTCTGGTCTCGGACTTCGGCGCCTTCCTCAACATGGTCGCCCTGGCCACTTACGTTTATCTGCTCAGCAACAGCGCCATGAGCGTCGGGATCTTCCTCGCCAGCCGCGTGGGCGGAGGGGTTTTCGCCAGCCTGATTGGCACTTCGTTCTATCGTCGCTGTGCCGGGCGCATGCCGCTGATTGCCTTTGATCTGCTGCGCGCGGGGTTGTTGGGCCTGCTGCTGGTGCTGCCGGTCGCCCAGCAAGCACTGCTTTTACCGGTGATCGCGTTCGGCCTGGGGTTCGGCAACTCAATGTTCGCTATCGGCCTCAACAGCCAGTTACCGCACCTGATCGAAGGCGAACACCTGCTCAAGACCAACGCCTGGATCACTTCGGCATCGTCCACTGCCATGGTCGGCGGAAGCCTGGTGGCGGGCTTGTTGGTGGCGGCGTTTGGCTTTGAAACGGTATTTGCATTGAACGTGGTCACTTATCTGCTGGCCGCGTTGTTTATCCTGCCGTTGCGGTTTTCCCGACCTGCGCCCAGTACTGAGCTAACCCCGGCGCGTGGTGAGTGGCACGCCCTGCGCCAAGGCCTGCGCAGTACACCCGTGGTGGCCGCGATGCTCGCTGTCACCATGGCCGACACCCTGGGCAGCGCCGCGCACAACGTTGGCTTCCCGATCATTTCCAGACTGCTGACCCCGGAGTCGGCCAGCACCACGCTGGGTTTGATGCTGGCGGTCTGGGCCTGTGGAAAACTCATCGGCGCGCGCATCGCCAGTCGCCTGAAAGGTTCTGACAATGCACACCTGGAGCGGCGGTTTTTCTTCGGCGTGTTGCTGATGTCCTGCGGCTTCATCCTGATGTTTCAGCAGCAGACCCTCTACGGATTGCTGCTGTTCTCGTTACCGGCGGGATTGGGCGACGGCTTCTCCGAGGTCGGCTTGATGTCGCGCCTTCAACGTGAACCGGACAGTCTGCGCCTGCCGATTTTCAGCTTGTTGACGTTGCTGCAAATGACCGGCTTCGGCGTCGGCATGTTGATCGCCGCGCCGTTCTATTCGTGGTGGACGCCGGGGGCCGTGGTGCTGCTGTTCCACGGCATTCCCGTCACCACGTTGCTGGTGGTGAAGGCACTCGCGATCAGGGGCGAACGGGTTGCGCGCAGCAGCCCGACTCCAGGTTCTTGAGGATCGGGCAGTCGGGGCGATGGTCGCCCTGGCAGTGTTCGACCAAGTCCTGCAGGGTGTCGCGCAACTGACCGAGTTCGCGGATTTTCTGGTTCAGTTCGTCGATGTGTTGGCGGGCCAGGGCCTTCACGTCGGCGCTGGCTCGCTGGCGGTCCTGCCAGAGGGTCAACAGTTTGCCGACCTCCTCGAGTGAAAACCCCAGATCCCGGGAGCGCTTGATGAACGCCAGCGTGTGCAAGTCGTCATCGCCATAAACGCGGTAGCCGCTGTCGGTGCGATGGGCAGCCTTGAGCAAGCCGATGGATTCGTAATAACGAATCATCTTCGCGCTCAGGCCGCTATGGCGGGCTGCTTGGCCGATGTTCATCGGTTGTCCTCCAGATCCTTGGGTTTCCAGGTTTTCAACAGTAGCGCATTGCTCACCACGCTGACGCTCGACAACGCCATCGCCACGCCGGCCAGCACCGGATTGAGGAAACCGAATGCTGCCAAAGGAATGCCGATCAGGTTATAGACGAACGCCCAGAACAGGTTTTGCCGAATTTTCGCGTAGGTCTTGCGGCTGATTTCCAGCGCGGCGGGCACCAGCCGTGGATCGCCGCGCATCAGTGTGATACCGGCCGCGTGCATGGCTACGTCGGTGCCACCGCCCATGGCGATGCCGATGTCGGCGGCCGCCAGGGCCGGGGCGTCGTTAATGCCGTCACCGACCATCGCCACCACGCCGGTTTTCTTCAATTCGGCGACGGTGGCGGCTTTGTCTGCCGGCAACACTTCGGCGTGGACATCGGTAATGCCCAGGGCTTCGGCAACCACTTTGGCACTGCCACGGTTATCGCCGGTCAGCAGGTGGCTGCTGATGTTGCGTGCGCTGAGCTGTTGCACCGCGTGCAAAGCGCCGGGTTTGAGCGTGTCACCGAACGCGAACAGACCCAGTACGTTGGGCTCGGGGCTTTGTTCGATCAGCCAGGAGAGGGTGCGGCCTTCGGTTTCCCACGCAGTTGCGGACTCAGCCAATAGGCCTGCGCTCAATCCACTTTCTTCCAGCAGCCTGCGATTACCCAACGCCAAACGACGACCGTCGAGCGTACCGGCGATGCCACGACCGGTCAGCGATTGGCTGTCGCTGATATCGGCCACGGTCAAACCGCGTTCGGCGCAAGCGTCCAGAACCGCCTTGGCCAGTGGGTGTTCACTGCCGCGTTGCAGAGCGCCGGCCATTTGCAGCAGGGCGGCTTCATCAGCGTTGATGGCACTCAAATGAGCGATACGCGGTGCGCCCGAGGTCAGCGTGCCGGTTTTGTCGAACACCACGGCGCTGACTTCATGCGCACGTTCCAGTGCCTCGGCGTCCTTGATCAGAATTCCGTAGCGGGCGGCGACGCCGGTGCCCGCCATGATCGCGGTCGGCGTGGCCAGCCCGAGTGCGCAAGGGCAGGCGATGACCAGCACGGCGACGGCGTTGATCAACGCGGTTTCCATCGGTGCGCCGTACAACCACCAGCCGATCAAAGTCGCCAACGCGATCAACAGAACGGTCGGCACAAACACCTGGCTGACTTTATCCACAAGTTTCTGGATCGGCGCCTTGGCGGCCTGGGCGTCTTCGACCAGACGGATGATCCGCGCCAGCACGGTTTCTGCGCCCAGGGCCTGGGTGCGAACCAGCAACCGGCCTTCGCCATTGATCGCGCCGCCAGTGACTTTGTCACCGGGTTGTTTGGGCACCGGCAGGCTTTCGCCGCTGATCAGCGCTTCGTCGGCGTGGCTCTGGCCTTCGACCACTTCACCGTCCACCGGGAAGCGTTCGCCGGGCTTGACCATGACCAGGTCATTGAGGCGCAAGGCGCTGATGGCGACGTCCTGCTCGCGGCCGTCGACCACCTGAATCGCGCGTTCCGGGCGCAAGGCTTCGAGGGCGCGGATAGCGCTGGCGGTCTGGCGCTTGGCGCGGCTTTCCAGGTATTTGCCCAGCAACACCAAGGCAATCACCACCGCCGAGGCTTCGAAATACAAGTGCGGCATGCGCCCGGCCGCCGTGGCCCATTCATAAAGACTCAAACCATAGCCGGCGCTGGTGCCCAGGGCGACCAGCAAATCCATGTTGCCGGCCCCGGCGCGCACGGCTTTCCAGGCGGCCACATAAAAACGTGCGCCGAAAACGAACTGCACCGGTGTGGCCAGCGCGAATTGCGCCCAGGCCGGGAGCATCCAGTGCACGCCAAACGGCTGCAGCAGCATCGGCAACACCAGCGGCAAGGCAAGGGCAGTCGCCATGATCAACGCCCAACGCTCACGGTGCAGGCGCTGTTGTTGCTGGTCGGTTTGCGGGTGTTCGACTTCCCAGACGCTGGCGCTGTAACCGGCCTTGGTCACAGCGGCGATCAAGGCTTGCGGATCGATTTGTCCGAGCAGTTCCAAGTGTGCCCGTTCGTTGGCGAGGTTGACGCTGACGCTTTTTACCCCGGGCACCTTGGCCAGCGCCCGTTCGACGCGGCCGACGCAGGATGCGCAAGTCATGCCGTCGATGCTCAATTCCAGGCTTTGCTGCGGGACGCTGTATCCGGCCTGTTGCACCGCGTCCATCAAGGCCGGCAGGCTGTCGCGGGGTGCCTGGACCCGGGCCTGCTCGGTGGCGAGGTTGACGCTGACGGCAGAGGCGCCGATGACTTTGCTCAAGGCACGCTCGACACGCCCGGCGCAACTGGCGCAGGTCATGCCGGCAATCGGCAGATCGAAAGTGGTGGATTCGGACATCGGTCGCGCTCCCTGTAGAAGATGCCTACAGGATCAACCTTGCCATGCTGGCAAGGTCAAGCGCAAAGATCGAGGTGCTCAAACCCGCCCTGTAGGAGCGAGGCTTGCCCGCGAAGGGGCCGTAACATTCAACATTGATACTGAATGCAACGGCCCTTTCGCGGGCAAGCCTCGCTCCTACAGGGGTCGATGGTGGTCAGTAGTCCAGGACAGTGGGCTTGAGGTACATCCCTTCCTGCGTCATCGCAATCCGGAATTTCAACACATCCCCGGCCTTGAGCGTGATGTTCTGCGAGCCCGGTGCGAGCATGCCCGGGTTGCAACCCGGTGCCTGGCCCGGCAACAGTTTGAGGCGCAGGGACACATTGCCCGGCGGCAGGTTGAACGAAGTGCTTTGTTCCTGGAACAGCCGCGCCGACAGTTGATCCTGGATGTACACGCCGATCTCGCAGGAGGTCGCGACTTCCAGGCGCTCGCGGGAAATGATCAGTACGCCATAGTCCTCCCCGGCGGCTTGAACCGAAGGTGTCGCGGCCAATAGGCTGAGGAAGCCAAACAGGCTGAGAGCTGACCAGCGCATGGCTGAATCTCCTGAAGTCGAGTCATTGATGCACGCAGCTTGGCCGAGCACGACGCCGATTGCCAGCCCGGCAGCTCTCTCCAGAACTTGACCTTGCCAGGGTGGCAAGCTCGAGACTGCCCGCAACCCTCATGAAAGGAGCCACACCATGCAAGTGTTCAACGTTCAAGGCATGTCCTGCGGTCACTGCGTCAAAGCCATTACCCAGGCGCTGCAAGCCAAGGATCCTGCGGCCAGCGTGCGGGTTGATCTGGCGGCAAAGGAAGTCGGCGTTGAAAGCGCGCTGTCGGCCGAGCAAGTGATCGCTGCGATCACTGAAGAAGGCTACAACGTAAAACTCGCTTAAGACCCAACATAAATCTCCTGTGGGAGCGGGCTTGCTTGCGAAGAGGGAGTATCAGGCGACATTACTGTTGAATGACACACCGCATTCGCGAGCAAGCCCGCTCCCACAGGTTTTGCATTCATTAAGTGATTTTAATAGTTAGCGACCTAACGGAATGTTCAAGGCGTCGATGCGCGGCTAGACTGTCGGGCTGCCGACTTATGCCCAACTGGATGCCTGATGAACTTCCGTACCATTTTGATTCTTGGCGCCCTGAGCGCTTTCGGCCCGCTGGCGATCGATTTCTATCTGCCGGCGTTCCCGGCGATGGCGCTCGCGTTCGGCACCGATGAGAAACACGTTCAGCTGACACTGGCCGCGTATTTCCTGGGCCTGTCCCTCGGTCAACTGGCGTACGGACCGGTAGCGGATCGCTTCGGGCGGCGGATTCCATTGCTGACGGGCGTCGGGTTGTTCACCGCCGCCTCCCTGGCCTGCGCGTTTGCGCCGAATCTGGAATGGTTGATCGGTGCGCGGTTCATTCAGGCGCTCGGTGGTTGCGCGGGGATGGTGATCGCCCGAGCGGTGGTCAGTGACAAATGCGATGCGGTGGGGTCGGCGAAAGTCTTTTCGCAGCTGATGCTGGTGATGGGCCTGGCACCGATTCTCGCGCCCATGCTGGGTGGACTGCTCGTCAATACGACGGGCTGGCAGTCGATCTTCCTGGTGCTGACCGGTTTCAGTGCCCTGGCGGGGTTGGCCGTGGCGATCGGGTTGCCGGAAAGCCTTCCGGCCCATGTACCGCGTCAGCCGCTGTCGGGAGCGTTGCGTCAATACGGTCGGCTGTTGTCGGATCCGGTCTACCTCGGCCACGCCTTGACCGGCGGTATCGCCATTGCCGGGATGTTTGCCTACATCGCCGGTTCACCCTTCGTCTTCATCAAACTCTACGGCGTACCGGCCGAGCATTTCGGCTGGCTGTTCGGGACCAACGCGGCGGGTTTCATTCTGGTGGCGCAGGTCAACGCGCGACTGCTGGCCAAGCGTGGCCCGGCATTCTTGCTGGTGCGTACAGTGTGGATCTACCTGGGTGCGGGCCTGACGCTGCTCGCCGTCAGTGCGCTGCACACCGAGCAGTTATGGCCGCTGCTGATTCCGCTGTTTATCTGCATCGCCAGCCTCGGTTGCATCCTCCCCAACGCCTCGGCCTGCGCCATGAACGGGCAGGGCGCCCGCGCCGGCAGTGCGTCGGCGATGCTCGGTTGCCTGCAATTCAGCGTCGCCGCCGGTGCTGCGGCGTTGGTCGGTGTTTTACACGATGGCAGCGCCGTGCCGATGGCCATGGTCATCAGCCTGTGCGGGATTCTGGTGGTGAGCGTGGCGATGCTCACCCGGCGTTTGCAAAATGCCCGGGCATTGGCGCAAGCCCAGGTCTGAGGACGGACTCAGCCAGCAGCGCGCTGCTGGCGGTCGGGGAATTGATGGGGCGCAAGCAATCGCGCTTCAAGGGTTTTAGTGAAGGCGAGTGCTTCAGCTTCGCTGCGGAACGTTACAGCGTGTTGGTCCAGACGGACCTGCCACTGGGATTTAGCCACTTCTTTTATCAGGATCTTCATTGCTGAACTCTCCTCTCTTAAAAGATGTTACGTAAAAGAATGCATCGCAGAGGTTTCGATTGTAGACCCGTATACGATCACAAATATGACAAAGGTCAACTCTCGGACTGACGGTGTCGTCCAGATGGACGACACCTGTTTCATCTTGTTTCAGAACCCTTCGAGCACAATCTTGCCCTTGGACTTGCCACTTTCCAGCAGCTCATGGGCGCGACGCAGGTTGGCCGCGTTGATGGTCCCGAAGTGCTCGCCGACCGTGGTCTTCAGCGTACCGGCGTCGATCAGCCCGGCCACGCGGTTGAGCAGTTTGTGCTGCTCGATCATGTCCGCCGTTTCGAACAGCGAGCGGGTGTACATGAACTCCCAGTGCAGCGACAGGCTCTTGCGCTTGAGCTTGGTCACGTCCAGCGCTTTCGGATCATCGATCAACGCCAGTTTGCCCTGTGGCGCTAACGCCTCGACCAGTTGATCCAGGTGGTGCTCGGTCTGGGTCAGGCTGGCGACGTGGGTCACATGGCCGACGCCTGCGCGTTTGAGTTCTTCACTCAACGGCTGGCTGTGATCGATCACCAGATCGGCGCCCAACTCGCGCACCCAGCTCTGGGTTTGCGCACGGGAAGCGGTGCCGATGACATTCAGCCCGGTGAGCTGGCTGGCAAGTTGCGTGAGGATCGACCCCACACCGCCCGCCGCGCCGACGATCAGCAGGCTTTGGCCTTCATCGTCTTGACCTTCGCGCACTTGCAGGCGTTCGAAGAGCAATTCCCAGGCGGTGATGGCGGTCAGCGGCAACGCGGCGGCTTCGGCGAAACCGAGGGTTTTCGGCATATGGCCGACGATGCGTTCGTCCACCACGTGCAATTCGCTATTGCCCCCCGCACGGGCGATGGAACCGGCGTAAAACACCTTGTCGCCCGCCTTGAACAGTGTGACTTCACTGCCGACAGCCTTGACCACACCGGCCACGTCCCAACCCAGCACTTTCGCCGCGCCATCTTCAGGCTGGACGTTCTGACGGACCTTGGTGTCGACCGGGTTCACCGAGATGGCTTTGACTTCCACCAGCAGATCCCGCGGACCGGCAACCGGTTCTGGCAGTTCGATGTCTTGCAGGGAATTGGCGTCGCTGATCGGCAAAGACGCGTAATAGGCGATGGCTTTCATGTAGGGCTCCTGAACAGTCATAGAAGAAGGGATCAAGCCACGGTGCGCAGGCGCTTGAGTTCGAAGTGCTCGAGAAAGTCGTCGGCCTTGGCGCGGAAGCTCTGGACATGGGCGCTGGCGTCATGGGCTTGCAGGGCCTCGTCGCTGCTCCAGTGTTCAATCATGTAGAAAGCCAGCGGATTGGCCAGGTCCTGGTGCAGGTCGTATTGACCGCAACCGGCCTCGGCGCGGGTCGGTTCAACCAGCGCACGCAGGTGCTGTTCGAGGGCGTCTTGCTGGCCGGCTTTGGCGATGAGGGTGGCAATGGCGGTGAAAGGCTGGGACATGGTCAGCTCCAGAAACGGGATGATTTCGATGGGACGGATGATTGGCTATTTCTCTGCAAGATAAAACCCGCTAAAAGAGCAGTCTCTTTCAGTATTTTTTTGATAATCGGGGCTGGAAATGCTGCGTTTCGATGACTTGCAGTTATTCGTCCGGGCTGCGGACCTGGGGAGTTTGTCGGCGGCTGCACGGGTGATGGACATGTCGGCGGCGGTGGCCAGTGCGGCGTTGAAGCGCATCGAACAGCAACTCGGCGCGCGTTTGCTGGCGCGTTCCACCCGTAGTTTGCGCTTGACCGCCGAAGGTGAGGGCTTTCTGGAATATGCCCGGGCTGCCCTGAGCAATCTCGATGAGGGTCGCCGTTTGCTGGCCAGCGGTCAGGATCAGGTCAGCGGGATTTTGCAGTTGTCGGCACCGTCGGACTTCGGCCGCAACCTGTTGCTGCCATGGCTCGACGAATTCCAGCGTGAGCATCCCAAACTGACCGTGCGCCTGTTGCTGGGTGATCGCATCGCCGACCTGTTCCGCCAGCCGGTGGACATTGCCCTGCGTTACGGCGAACCGGAAGACTCAAGCCTGGTGGCACTGCCCATCGCTGCGCAGAACCGCCGTGTGCTCTGCGCGGCGCCGAGTTATCTGGCCAGGCATGGCGAGCCGCGGCATCTGGAACAACTGGCGCAGCACAATTGTTTGTTGTTCATGCTCGGCAGCCGGGTCCATGACCACTGGAGTTTCCACGACGGCAAACGCGAGGTCGGCCTGACCGTCAGTGGTGATCGCTTCAGTGACGATGCCGATGTCGTGCGGTTGTGGGCGGTCGCAGGGGCAGGGATTGCTTATAAGTCCTGGCTCGATGTCGCCGCCGATGTGCTCGCCGGACGATTGAAAGTGCTGATGCCGGAGTTGCTCTGCGAGCGCGCACCGCTGAATCTGCTGTGCGCCCATCGCGCACAATTGAGTAAGCCGGTGAACCTTTTGCGGGAAATGCTTGCCAGCCGATGCGCTCATTTAGGCAGTCAATTTCCGACGATATCGGGCATCGATCATTAGTCGCAGGCAAATAGCGAAATTTCTGTCAGGAACTATCACCACCCGCGCTTTCCCAAGGGCAGGAACCGGCGGTTAACCCGCTTATACTAGCGCCCGCCTCATGTACGCACCGTCGATCTCGCGATGGCGAGTCCGCGTTCCAGTCGGCACGGACCCTCGGCCAGGCATCAGACCTTCGCGATACCTGCGAGGCAATGGCACAGGTGAGTGAGGGACTTTGCCCGGCTTATGGCGGTTTCCGCGTCTTGGCCGATGACACATTACTGGTCAAGATGTCTCTGAGCAGCAGACGAAACGATTCAACAGGGAGTGAATACATGGAACATGCACCTTGCATCAGCCAGATCGCCACGTTACTGGCTGACCCCAAGCGCAGCGCAATGATGTGGGCCTTGATGGACGGCTCGGCGCGGCAGACCGAAGAGCTGGCGCTACTGACCGGTCTGTCACCGTCTTCGGCCAGTGCACACCTGGGGCGTTTGTCCGCCGGAGGTCTGTTGAAAGTCGAAATCCGTGGGCGCAAACGCTTTTTCCGCCTGGCCGCGCCTGAAGTCGGCGCGGCAATCGAAGCATTGGCCAGCGCGACGCTGGCCAGTACCCCGCAGCCAGTCCCGGACGTTTTCAAGCGCCCCAGCCCCATTGCCAAACCTCAGGCAGCGCCTTCGTCGTTATTGCGGGCCCGACTGTGCGATGACCATTTGGGAGGCACCCTGGCCGCCGATCTTTACCAGCGGCTGCTGGATGCGGGCTGGATCGAGCAGTTCGAACAGCGCGTCATGATCACCCACAAGGGTTCCACTCAACTGGCCTCGCGCGGAGTGTTCATCCAGGCCCTGGCCCATCGCAACAGCAGAGTTGCGTGCCCGTGTCCCGACTGGAGCGAAAGACGCCCGCACATGGGCGGTTCGCTGGGCGCTGCGTTGTTGCAGCTGTTCATGCAGTCCGGCTGGTTGAGCCTGCCCAACGATTCGCGAGCCTTGCAGATCACGGCCGCGGGGCAGCGGGAGATCCATCGTTTTGCCAAGGAAACCGAGCTGGAAATGGCGCTTTAGAACCGATTGATGGACTAAGCCGGTAGCCGGCTGAACACAGAACCTGTGGGAGCGGGCCTTTGTGGCGAGGGGATTTATCCCCGTTCGGCTGCGAAGCAGTCGCAAAATCAGTGCATGCGGTGTATCTGATACTGCGTTATTGCAGGTTTGGGGCCGCTGCGCGACCCAACGGGGATAAATCCCCTCACCACAAAGGCTCGCTCCTACAGGGGTTATGCGGTGGGGCTTATGGTTTCACCAATCGGGCATCCAGGCTGTTCTGCGCCAGTCGTTTGGCCTGATCCTGGGTCATGCCCAGATCGGTGTATAGCGCATGGAAGTTCTCTGTCACATACCCGCCAAAGTACGCCGGGTCATCCGAGTTCACCGTCACTTTCACGCCACGCTCAAGCATGTCGAGAATGTTGTGCTGGGACATGTGGTCGAACACGCAGAGCTTGGTGTTGGACAACGGGCACACGGTCAGCGGGATCTGCTCGTCGATGATTCGCTGCATCAAGCGCTCGTCTTCGATGGCGCGCACGCCATGGTCGATGCGCTGGATTTTCAGCAGGTCGAGGGCTTCCCAGATGTACTCGGGCGGGCCTTCTTCACCGGCGTGGGCGACAGTCAGGAAACCTTCGTGACGGGCACGATCGAACACGCGCTGGAACTTGCTCGGAGGGTGACCCATTTCCGAACTGTCCAGGCCCACTGCGACAAACGCCTCGCGAAACGGCAGCGCCTGGTCGAGGGTTTTCTGTGCTTCTTCTTCGCTCAGGTGACGCAAGAAGCTCAGAATCAAACCGCTGGTGATGCCCAGTTGCTGCTCACCATCCTTGAGCGCCGCCGCGATGCCGTTAAGCACCACTTCGAACGGCACGCCACGATCGGTGTGGGTCTGCGGGTCGAAGAACGGTTCGGTGTGAATCACGTTCTGCGCCTTGCAACGCAACAGGTAGGCCCAGGTCAGGTCGTAGAAATCCTGGGAGGTGCGCAACACGTCAGCGCCCTGGTAATACAGGTCGAGAAACTCTTGCAGGTTGTTGAAGGCGTACGCCTTGCGCAGGGTTTCGACATCGCTCCACGGCAGGGCGATCTTGTTGCGTTCGGCCAGGGCGAACAGCAACTCAGGCTCCAGCGAACCCTCGAGGTGCAGGTGCAGTTCTGCCTTGGGCAGGGCGTTCAGCCAGTCGTACATAGTCTTTTCTCATCAGGTGCAGATGGCGAGCATTCTACAGATGCCCGTAGAAACAATTAGCAAAACCTGACCAGCCGGTTCATCACACCGCTGGCTGTTCCCGTCGATAGGCGTAGGTCTCGGCGAAGCGCGAGAGCAGGAATTCGGCGCAGGTGGTGGCCGGGTACTTCGCCGGGTGTGATTCGTCCTGGCAACCGGGCAAGCATTCAATGGGTGTGTCGGGGTGGGGTTCGGCGAAGAACGGCATCGAGTATCGATCGACACCCAGCGGGCTGATCACCCGGTGCGGCGTCGACACATAACGGTCGTTACTCCAGCGCGCCATCATGTCGCCGAGATTGACCACGAACGTGCCTTCGATTGGCGGCGCGTCGATCCACTCGCCTTTGACGTTGCGCACTTGCAGGCCACCTGCGGCGTCCTGGTACAACAGGGTGATGCAGCCATAATCGGTATGAGCGCCGGCGCCTTGCTGATCGATGGAACTGGCAGTGTGGCGCGGCGGGTAATGAATCATCCGCAGGACGCTGACCGGCTCAACGAAACGGGTGTCGAAGAAGTCGCGCTCAATGTTCAGCGCCATCGTCATGGCTCGCAACAGGGTTTGGGCGAGCGCCTGCATGTCGACGTAGTGTTGCTCCATCAAGGCTTCCCATCCAGGGATTGATGGATGACGGTTGGGGCCGCGCAACGGTTTTTCCGCCAACACGTGCGGGTGATCGGCCGGCAGGTGGAGGCCCATGTCGAAGGTTTCTTTCAGGTCGCTGGGTTTGCTCGGGTCAAGTTGCTCGGTCGCGATGGCGCCGTAGCCGCGATGGTGACGGGTTTGGGTGATGTCGATCTTGAGCTTTTCGCCGACGGGCAGGGCGAAGAAGCGTTGGGCATGGTCGAGCACGGCGTCGATGCGCGAAGGGCTGATCGGGTGCCCCTTGATGTAGAAAAAGCCCCACTCGCGGCAGGCGTGGTCGATCTCTTCGGCAACGCATTTCCAGGCGTGCTGGTCTTTGCTGTAGAGCGGGGTGATGTCGATGATGGGAAGGCTATTCATGCGGCTGTCCTGATAGAGGTATTGGCTGGATCACAATCCATCAAACACCACAGATCCAATGTGGGAGCGGGCTTGCTCGCGAAAGCGGTGTGTCAGCCAACATCAATGCTGAATGTACTGCCGATTTCGCGAGCAAGCCCGCTCCCACAGGGATTTGTGTTCGCCTTGGGAGTTACTTCGGGATGTCGGCCTTCATGCCTTCAACGTAGTAGTTCATCGACGCCAGTTGCGCATTGCTGGCCGTCGCGCCCGCCGCGATTTTCTCGGTGCCGACCTGATCCTTGATCGGCCCTGTGAACGGGTGGAAGGCGCCGCTCTTGATGTCCGCAATGATCTGCTCGGCTTCGGTTTTCACTGCCGCTGGCACCAGGTCACTGATTGGCAGCTCAACCGTGCCTTCTTTCAATCCGCCCCAGTAGTCCTGCGACTTCCACGTGTGGTCGAGCACGCTTTGGGTCGCCTGAATGTAATGCGGGCCCCAGTCGTTGACGATTGAAGTCAGCACCGCTTTCGGCCCGAAGTGCGCCATGTCCGAAGCGTAGCCGACGGCGTACACGCCGCGACGTTCAGCCGCCTGAATGGGCGCAGGGCTGTCGGTGTGCTGGAACACCACGTCCACGCCCTGGTCGATCAGCGCATTGGCGGCATCGGCTTCCTTGCCCGGGTCGAACCAGGAATTGACCCACACCACCTTGATCTCGGTGCCGGGGTTGTACTTGTTCAGGGCCAGTTGAATGGCGTTGATGTCGCGGATCACTTCCGGGATCGGGAAGGACGCGACGTAGCCGATCTTTTTGGTCTTGGTCATCTTCGCCGCGAGGAAGCCGCCAACGTAGCGACCTTCATACGTGCGCGCCAGGTAGGTGCCGAGGTTCTTGTCCTGCTTGTAGCCGGTGGCGTGTTCGAAGGTCACCTTGGGAAACTGCTTGGCGACTTTCAGGGTCGGGTTCATGTAGCCGAAGGACGTGGTGAAGATCAGGTCGTAGTTGTCCTTGGCCATGTTGCGGATCACCCGCTCGGCGTCGGCCCCTTCGGCGACGTTTTCCACGTAGTTAGTGGTGATCTGATTGCCGAACTTGTCGGCCAGCGCCTTTCGCCCCTGTTCATGCTGATACGTCCAGCCGTGGTCACCGATCGGACCGATATAGACGAAGCCGACTTTCAGCGGGTCGGCGGCACTGGCGGTCAGGCTGGCGCTCAGACCGATGGCTGCGACGACGGCGCAAAGCAGCTTCTTCAACGGACGTTTGTGCATGAATTCGAACTCCATGTTGTTGTGAGGTTGGCAGGGGCAATGCAAATTGCTGACCAACAGGACAACAAGCGATTCGAAACCGTGTAACGGCCTTCGCGGGCAAGCCTCGCTCCTACAGGTCGGCGTCGCTCTTGTAGGAGCGAGCGGTGCGGCGATCCGACTTGCCCGCGAAGAGGCCCGCAAGGTCAATAAAAGTGCATCGCCGATCACAGCCGCCATCCACTGGTGCGCTAAGGTGTAACGAAACGTTAGCGCCGCCTCGCAGTCAGTAGCTCATCACACTGGTTTCGCTTCACTCGGCAAAAAGGCCTGGAATGCTCACACTCCTCAAGCAAGAAAAGTTTTTGTTGCTTGCCCTGATCGCAGCATTCATCGCTTACCCGATGGAACACTGGATGCTGCACAGCGGCCAACCCATTGCGCTGACCGCCGGCCTGGTGCTGATCGCGTTCATCGTCGTCGCCTCCATGCGCGTCGCCCATCACGCCGAACTGCTCGCTGAAAAAGTCGGCGACCCTTACGGCACGATGATCCTGACCCTGGCCGCGGTGCTGGTGGAAGTGGTGATCCTGGCGATCATGATGAGCAACGAAGCTTCGCCGACCCTGGTGCGGGACACGATTTATTCGGCGGTGATGCTCGACATCAACGGCATACTTGGCCTGGCCGCGTTGATGGGCGGGATCAAGCATGGCGAACAGTCTTACAACGACGACTCGGCCCGCAGCTACAGCGTGATGATCCTCACCGCCATGGGCGTTTCCATGGTGGTGCCGGAGTTCATCCCCGAGGCCAACTGGAAGATTTATTCGGCGTTCACGATTGGCGCGATGGTCGTGCTCTATGCCCTGTTCCTGCGTATGCAGGTCGGGCCGCACAGTTATTTCTTCAGTTACAGCTACCCGGAAAAACGTCGCAGGAAAGTCCCGGAGGAGGAGCCTGAACCGGTCAATCTGGCGCTGAGTATCGGCACGTTGGTGTTTGGCGTGGTGGTCATTGGCGCCTTGGCCGAAGTGATGTCCAAGACCCTCGACCTGGGCCTGGAAGGCACGGGCGCACCGCCGGTGATAACGGCGATTCTGGTGGCGGCCATTTCCGCTGCACCTGAGATTCTGACCGCGTTGCGCGCGGCGTTGGCCAATCGCATGCAATCGGTGGTCAACATCGCCATGGGCGCGTCACTGTCGACGGTGATTCTGACGGTGCCGGTGATGGAAGCGATGGCGCTCTACACCGGCCAGCCGTTCCAGATGGCGATGACCCCGGTGCAAACGGTGATGATCTTCCTCACCCTGATTGTCAGTGCAATCAACCTCAACGACGGCGAAACCAATGCCATCGAAGGCATGACGCATTTCGTATTGTTTGCGACGTTCATCATGTTGTCGCTGCTGGGCCTCTAAAAGCTTCGCGGGCAAGCCTCGCTCCTACAGGGAAATGCGCATCCCTGTAGGAGCGAGGCTTGCCCGCGAAGGCGTCCGGTCAGGTGCCGGCGATCAACTGCCGGGCCGCCTGGCTGTGATCGGCGATCAAACCTTTGAGATCCAGCCCTTCAACCTGCCCGTCAATCACTCGCCACTTGCCACCGATCATCACCCGATCCGCCCGGTCCGCGCCGCACAGCAGCAACGCCGACACCGGATCATGGCTACCGGAGAAACGCAGCTCATCAAGCTTGAACAACGCCAGGTCCGCCTGCTTGCCCACCGCCAGCTCACCGATATCGGTACGCCCGAGCAAACTCGCCGAGCCCTTGGTCGCCCAACCCAAAACCAGTTCAGGCGTGATCTTCTCCGCGCCATACCGCAGCCGCTGAATGTAAAGCGCCTGGCGGGTTTCGAGCATCATGTTCGACGCATCGTTGGACGCCGAGCCGTCCACGCCCAGCCCCAGCAACGCGCCAGCAGCGGTCAGGTCCAGCGTCGGGCAAATGCCAGAGGCCAGGCGCATGTTCGAACTCGGGCAATGGCAAATCCCGGTGCCCGCGGCGCCGAGGCGGGCGATTTCGTCCGGGTTGAAGTGGATGCCGTGGGCCAGCCAGGTACGTGGGCCGAGCCAGCCGACGCTGTCCAGATAATCCACGGTGCGCAACCCAAAGCGTTGCAGGCAGAAGTCTTCTTCGTCGAGGGTTTCGGCCAGGTGCGTGTGCAGGCGCACGTCGAGTTTGTTCGCCAGTTCGGCACTGGCGGACATGATTTTCGGCGTCACTGAAAACGGCGAACACGGTGCCAGGGCGATCTGGATTTGCGCGCCATCGCCACGCTCGTGGTATTCGGCGATCAAACGCTGACTGTCGTCGAGGATCACTTCGCCTTCCTGGACGGTTTGCTGCGGTGGCAGGCCGCCGTCCTTTTCGCCAAGGCTCATGGAACCGCGCGTCAGCATGGCGCGCATGCCCAGTTCGCGGACGCTCTCGATTTGCACGTCGATCGCATTTTCCAGACCTTCGGGAAACAGATAGTGGTGATCGGCGGCAGTGGTGCAGCCGGACAGCAGCAATTCAGCCAACGCGACTTTGGTGGCGAGGGCGAGTTTTTCAGGGGTGAGGCGTGCCCAGACCGGGTAGAGGGTTTTCAGCCAGGGGAACAACGGCTGATTGACCACTGGCGCCCAGGCGCGGGTCAGGGTTTGATAGAAGTGGTGATGGGTGTTGATCAGCCCCGGCAGGATCACATGCTCGCGGGCATCGAAGACTTGTCCACAGGGCGCGGACGGTTGCTGGCCAGCGGCGAGCACTTCGACGATCACGCTGTCTTGCACAACCAGACCGCCACGGGCATCGAGGTCATTGGCAGTAAAGATCGCGAGGGGGGTTTTTAACCAGGTACGGGTCGCAGGCATGTTGGCCGGCTCCTCTGAAAGTGGGGTTCAGGTTAGCCAGCTCAGTGATTACCCTGTCTGCTGATCCAGGGTCGCCGCTAGGGCGAGGTGCGGAGTTTCAAACAAAACCACGCAGCGGGCAAGCCCGGACCGACCAGACGACGCAAATCCCGGAGCAGGCTCGCTCCCACAGGCGAATTGCGGTGATTACCAGGGAATGGTTTCGCCTCTGTAGTTCACAAAATGATGCCCACCCTTGCCGACATAAGCATTCACCTGATCAACCAACCCACGCGTACTGGTTTCCACATCGATGTCGGCGCCTTCACCGCCCATGTCGGTCTTCACCCAGCCCGGATGCAACGACAGCACAGTAAGTTTCTGCTCGCCCAGTTGAGTCACGAAGCTGTTGGTCATGGAGTTCAGCGCCGCTTTACTGGCCTTGTACAACGCCAGCTCCGGCGCGTCCGGCATGGTCACGCTACCGAGTACTGAACTCATGAACGCCAGCACGCCGGTGTCCGGGCGAATCTGCCCGGCAAAACGTTGTGCCAGGTTGATCGGCGCCACGGCGTTGGTGAAGAACAGTTGACCGACTTCGGCCAACGTCGCGCCGCCCGGCGTCTGCACCTCCGGCCCCTTGACCCCGGCATTGACGAACAGCAAATCAAACACTTCACCCTTGAGCTGTTGGCTCAGGGCGATGACGGCCTGCTGATCATCCATGTCGAGTTTCTCGATCCGTACCTTGCCCAACGCTTGCAGCGCTTCGGCGTTCTGCGGGTTGCGCACGGTGGCGGTGACTTGCCAGCCGTCGCCCAGCAGGGTTTTCACCAGACCGAGGCCCAAGCCCCGGGAGGCGCCGATGATGAGTGCGGTTTTTGCCTTGGACATGAGTGGCTTCCTTGATAAATGAGGATCATGGACGTAATGGACAGCGTTGCCCGAGCCGTTGTTGCAACTCGTTTCGCAATGCACCGAGTTCGTCCATACGGGTTTCAATCAGCTTGAGCTTGTCTTGCAGCAATTGCGTGACGGCGCTGTCAGGGTCGGGCGATTGCCATATCGCGGCGACGCTGTTGCCGATCTCGCCAAGCGTAAAGCCCAACCGCTGAGCCGTCTTGATGTACAGCACCAGTTGCACCATATCGGGCGGATAGTCGCGATAGCCGTTGGCACTGCGTTGCGCCGCGATCAGTCCGCGCTGCTCGTAGAAGCGCAGTGTGTCGCGGCTGACCGCGCTGGCCTGGGCTAATTCACCGATGCGCATCATGACGTCTCGAGAGGGGCTTGACCTTGGAGCATACTCCAGGCTTTAGCCTAGTTGCTCCCTGAATTTATGGAGCAAGGCCGATGTGGACTTCAACGCAATATCGCCGGTTGGTGCGGGGCAGCGCCTGGTATGACTTGATCGTCATGGTGGCGTTTGTCACGCCGTGGAGTTTTGCTGCATTGCATGGGATGTTGTTGAGTGTGAGTCAGGCTTTCGAATTGTCCGGCGAGCTGCCGCCGTTTGAGCCGATGCACATGCTGATGGCCAATCTGTTGGGGTCGATTGTCTGCGTCTGGGCGGTGCTGCGGATTCGGGATCCGCAGCAAGTGTATGGGCGGTATGACGCGGTGGGGCGGTTTTTGTTTGCGGCCTGGCAGGCTTATGCCTTGGCCCACGGCGGGAGTTCGCTATTGGCTATTTTCCTGTTCTTTGAATTGGCGTGGGGCGTAGCTCAGGTGTTGCCAGTGCGGGTGTCATCGCGAGCAGGCTCGCTCCCACAGGGGAACTCGGTCTACTGTGGGACCGAGCTTGCTCGGGATGAGGCCGGTGCAGGCCATCACTAATGTCCGCCCTGCCACGGCTGCCCCAACGACACCGGCGCATACAACCGCGTGCGCACCGCATCCCGCGACAGCAGCACCAACACCACAATCGTCGCGACGTACGGCAGCATCGCCAGCAGACTCGACGGAATCGCCAGCCCCAATCCCTGCGCCACCAGGTGCAGGATGCTGGCGAGCCCGAACAGGTACGCCCCCAACAGCAATCGCCACACTCGCCAACTGGCAAACACCACCAGCGCCAAGGCAATCCAGCCACGCCCGGCGCTCATGTTTTCCGCCCACATCGGCGTGTAGGCCAGGGACAAATAAGCCCCGGCCAGCCCGGCCATCGCCCCACCAAAAAGGACCGCCAACGTGCGCACACGCAACACCGGCAAGCCCATCGCACTGGCGGCATCCGGGCTTTCCCCGACGGCCTGAATGATCAGCCCGACACGACTTTTCAGAATCACCCACGCCACCAGCGCAAACAGTGCGAACGACAGATACACCAGCAGATCCTGCGCAAACAGCATCCGCCCGATCAGCGGAATCTCACTCAACCAGGGAATCGCCACCGGCTCAAAACCCGCCAGTGGTTTACCGACCCACGCCGCGCCGACAAACGTCGACAGGCCCACGCCGAAAATCGTCAGCGCCAATCCGGTGGCCACCTGATTGGCGTTGAACACCAGCGCCACCAGCGCAAACAACGACGACAACAGCATCCCGGCGAGCATCGCCAGCCACACGCCGAGCCACAGGTTGCCGCTGTTCAGCGCGACGATAAACCCGATCACCGCGCCAAACAGCATCATGCCTTCCTGACCCAAATTCAGTACGCCGCTCTTCTCGCAGACCAATTCACCCAAAGCCACCAACAGCAACGGTGTGCCGCAGCGGACCATGGCGTAGAAAATATTGCTCAGCAGATCGATGTCCATCACAGCGCTCCTGCGTGTCTGGCGGTGGCTGGCGCGCGGCGAGTCCAGCGCAGGTTCAAACGCGGTCGGTAGAGAATCAGCACGTCACTGGCCAGCAGAAAAAACAGCATCATGCCCTGGAACAGTTGGGTGATCGCTTGCGGCAGATTCATGCTCATCTGCGCGCTCTCGCCGCCGATGTACAGCAACGCCATCAGCAAGCTGGAAAACAGAATGCCGATGGGGTTGAGTCGCCCGAGAAACGCCACAGTGATCGCGGCATAGCCATAACCCGGCGAGACTTGCGGCACCAGTTGGCCGATGGGTCCGGTGACTTCACAAACCCCGGCCAGCCCTGCCAGTCCGCCGCTGATCAACAACGCCAGCCAGATCAGCCGTTTCTCGCGAAACCCGACGAAACCCGCCGCACGCTTGTCCAGCCCGAGCACTTTGATCTGGAACCCGACAAAGCTTTTCTGCAATAAAACCCAGACCGCCACCAACGCGAGCAGGGCGAAATACACCCCGGCGTGAGCCCGGCCGTCCTCCATCAACAGCGGCAAGCGGCTGGCATCGCCGAACATCGCCGATTCCGGAAAGTTGAACCCGGCCGGGTCCTTCAGTGGCCCATGCACGCAGAACAGCAGCAGGTTCAGCGCGATGTAATTGAGCATGATGCTGGTGAGGATTTCGTTGGCATTGAAGCGCGTGCGCAACCACGCTGTCAGCCCGCCCCACGCGGCACCGGCGAGGGTGCCGACGAGCAGGATCAGCACCAGCGCCCAGCGACTTTGCATGTCGATGATGTTCACCGCCAGTGCACTGCCGGCCAGGGCGCCGAGCAGCAATTGGCCTTCGGCGCCGATGTTCCAGATCCGCGCCTGATACGCCACGGCCAGGCCCAGCGCGCAAAGCAGAATCGGCAAGGCTTTGACCAACAGTTCGGAGACCCCGTACAAGTCGCTGACCGGCGCGATCAGCAGGGTGTGCAACGTGAGCAGCGGGTCATGGCCCAGCGCAATAAACAGCAGCGAACCGCAGCCCAATGTCAGGACGGCCGCCAGCAACGGCGAGCACCACAGCATCAGGCGCGATTGCTGGCCACGGGGTTCGAGAGAAAGCAGCATGTGAAACTCCGTTAAGCCGTTGCGGATGCGTGTGATTGAGGGGTGTCGAACTGGCCGGCCATCCAGCGGCCAACATCGATCAGGCGCGTGTCGACCGTGGCCCTGAGTGGCGACAGACGTCCGCTGCACAAGGCGCCGAGGCGGTCGCTGATCTGGAACAATTCGTCCAGGTCTTCGCTGATCACCAGGATCGCCGCGCCGGCATCGCGCAGGGCAATCAGCGCACGGTGAATGGTGGCGGCAGCGCCGACATCCACGCCCCAGGTCGGGTGCGCGGCCACCAGCAACTTCGGCTGCTGAAGGATCTCGCGGCCGAGGATGAATTTCTGCAAATTGCCCCCGGACAAGCTGCGGGCTGGCGCCTGGGTATCGGGTGTCTTCACGCCAAAGCGGCTGATGATTTCTTGCGCCAACGCTTCGACCTTGGCGCGCTGGATCAGCCCATTGCTGACCAGCCCTTGTTGAAATGCGGTGAGCAGGGCGTTGTCGGCGAGGCTCAATTCGGGCACCGCACCGTGGCCAAGACGCTCGGCAGGAACGAACGCGAGACCGAGTTTGCGTCGTGCATCGGGCCGTAAATCGGCGACCGGTTGCTCGCCGAAACGGATCGTCGCGTTGTCGTTTCGGGCCAGCCGTTCTTCGCCGCTTAGCAGGGCCAGCAACTCATCCTGACCATTGCCTGCAACGTCGGCGATACCGACGATTTCGCCGCTGCGCACTTCGAGGGTAATGTCCGACAGGGAGCAGCCGAACGGGTCCGGGTTGTGCCACGACAAGTCGCTTACGTTCAAAAATCCATCACCGCCGATCACCTTTGGATAATCGGTCATCAGTTCAGCCGCCTCGCCCACCATCAGCGTTGCCAATTGCTGATCCGAACACTCGGCCGGCACGCAATGCCCGGCCACTCGACCTCCGCGCAGCACCGTGGCGCTGTGACACAACGCGCGTACTTCTCCGAGCTTGTGGCTGATAAACAGAATGCTGCAGCCCTCTGCCGCGAGTCGGCGCAGGGTGACAAAGAGGTCGTCGGCCTCCTGCGGTGTGAGCACCGAAGTCGGCTCATCGAGAATCAACAGACGAATGTCCTGCATCAGGCAGCGAATGATTTCCACCCGTTGCCGCTCGCCGATCGACAGGCTGTGGACAAGTCGCTCCGGTTCCAGCGCCATGCCGTAGCGCCGGGAGACTTCACGAATCTTTGGCTCAAGCTGTTTCGGCGTGCCGGCCGCCGCCCCCATCGCCAAGGCGATGTTCTGCGCCACGCTGAGGGTTTCGAACAGCGAGAAATGCTGGAACACCATGCCGATTCCCAGTCCGCGAGCCTGCGCCGGGTTGCGCAAGTTCACGCGTTGGCCTTGCCAGATCAGTTCGCCAGAATCGGCGTGGGTGACGCCGTAGATGATTTTCATCAACGTACTTTTGCCCGCGCCGTTTTCGCCGAGCAGGGCGTGGATTTCACCGGGAGCAATGTTCAGGTCGATGGCGTCGTTGGCCAGGCAACCGGGGTAACGTTTGCTGATGCTGCGCAATTGCAGGCGGGGCGTTTGATCGGGGATCGGCACGGGGTTGGGCATGACTGGCTCGGGTCGACAGGAGTTATGCTTGTGGATAAAGCAATTTCCTGGCCATTGAGTCAGGAAAACCGAAAATCCCTGGTGGCAAAGGCATTGGGCACAGGGCCTCGTCATTTTTCGAACACCGATCAGGCACTACTTGGGGGCAAAGTCTTTGATCAGGCTCTGATTTTGCTCGCTGTGAATTGGTCAAAAAACGAGCAGCACGCGGCGACCTATGCCGGGTATAGGGCTGCGCCAGCCATGAACGGGTTATCCACAGGTTGTTCCACAGTATTTGTGCGCAAGCCGAAAGCACTGGCATAAGCACTGTGCGGCTATCTTCTAAAGGTGATAACCGACGCTAACCGTTTGTTTTTTCGTGGAATTACTCTTCAGTGTGGGAGATTGGACGAAAAACGAGCAAAGCCCGCAAAGCCGCATGACAGAAGGGTTACAGCAGGATATGCGCAGGTTATCCACAGCCGGGTGCACAGCAGATGTGGGCAAGTGAACAAGCTCGACGAAAGGCCAGTGAACGTTGTTGGTGCGATCAGTGCTTTAACACAATGCGCCCGCGACTCAAGTCTGCGAGCTGCGTTTGCAAGGTCGTGATCTGCTCTTTGCCGATCGCCAATTGCAATTCCACGCCATCGGCGGTGAAGGTTTCTTCCACCACCAAACCACCCGATTCCGCGACCCGAAGTTTCACCAGCGCCAACTCGCCAAATGCACAGGCACAACTCACCGGCACCCGGCTAATCAGTTCGACTTTTGCCGCGCCTTGCAGGCACTTGTTGGCGCCGCCGCCATAGGCCCGGGCGAGACCACCGGTGCCCAGTTGAATGCCGCCGTACCAACGAATCACCAGCACCGCGACCTGATCGCAATCCTGCGCTTCGATGGCCGCCAGAATCGGCCGTCCTGCGGTGCCGCCCGGTTCGCCATCGTCATTGCTGCGGTATTGATCGCCGAGCTTCCAGGCCCAGCAGTTGTGCGAGGCGTTCAAATCGCTGTGCTGATCGATGAATGCCTGGGCTTCAGCGGGGCTGGAGATCGGTGCGGCGAAGGTGATGAAACGGCTTTTGCGAATCTCTTCGCGGTATTCGCAAAAACCGCTGAGGGTAAAAGGCATAAGTGTCTTAGATAACTGGCGTGAGGCCGCAGCCCTTGAGGATGATGCGGATCAGGTTGTTGCCGGCGTCTTCCATGTCTTGTTTTGTCAGCTTGGTGCGACCGCTGACACGGCAGATCTGTGTGGCGAAGTCGGCGTAATGCTGAGTGCTGCCCCACAGAAGGAAGATCAGGTTAACCGGATCGACCGGGTCCATCTTGCCGTCGTCGATCCACGCCTGGAACACCGCCGCCCGACCCTGAAACCAGGCGCGATAGTCCTGGTTGAAATACTCGGTCAGGCATTCGCCGCCACTGATCACTTCCATGGCGAAGATCCGCGAGGCTTGCGGCTGGCGACGGGAGAATTCCATTTTGGCGCGGATGTAACGCGTCAGCGCTTCGGCCGGATCATCCTCGGCGGTCAGGGTGTTGAAAGTGCTGTCCCACAACTGGAGGATGTTGCTCAACACCGCCACGTACAAACCGAGTTTGTTGGTGAAGTAGTAATGCAGGTTCGCCTTCGGCAACCCGGCATTCAGAGCGATGGTGTTCATGCTGGTGCCTTTGAATCCGTGACGGGCAAATTCGTCTTCGGCGGCTTTGATGATGGTCTCTTCGTTCTTCTGACGAATGCGGCTGGCAGGTTTGCCGCCGTGAGCGGGGACTTCAAAGGTCATAGGCACTTCCGAACAGGATGGGTGGGTGCAACCAAATGCGTTGATAGCGCACCCACAGGCTTCAGACAAGTCCCGACGCGATAAAACCTGAACACCCCAGATCCCTGTAGGAGCGAAGCTTGCTCCGGGCGGCGTTCCGACGAAGGCGTCTTAACATTCAGCATTGATGTTGATTGAGCCGACGTCTTCGTCGGAACGCCGCCCGGAGCAAGCTTCGCTCCTACAGTGCATGTTGGTTCTTAGCGGGTTGCGGCAAGACTCTCCAGAAAGCTTTCCAGCACCAAATGCGGGCGACGGCCCTTGCGCGTGACCGATGCGAGGCTCAGGTCATAAAAGCGCGCCTTGGGTTTCAGCGCACGCAATCGACCTTGCTGCACCCAGAGGCTGGCGTAATGGTCCGGCAGGTAGCCGATGTAGCGCCCGGTGAGGATCAGGAACGCCATGCCTTCGCGGTCCGAGGCACTGGCGGTGCAATTGAGTGCCTGGTAGTGCGCCTGGATTTCTGCCGGCAAACGAAAGGTCGGCGCGATGGCGTCCTGACTGTTGAGGCGCTCGTCGTCCAGCTGCTTGTCGTCGACATAAAACAAGGGGTGGCCGACCGCGCAATACAGCAGCGAGCGTTCGCTGTAGAGCGGCTGATATTCAAGCCCCGACAGCGCACTGGCCTGTGGCACCACGCCGACATGCAGGCGTCCGTCGAGCACACCTTGTTCGACTTCGTTGGGCGCGATCATGCGGATCTGAATCTGTACGTCCGGCCCGCGCTCCTTCAATTGCGCGAGGGCATGGGTGATGCGCATGTGGGGCAGGGTGACGAGGTTGTCGGTCAGGCCGATAGTCAATTCACCGCGCAGATGCTGGTGCAGACCGTTGACCTCGGTGCGGAAACTTTCCAGCGCACTTAATAGTTGCAACGCCGATTGGTAAACCTCGCGACCTTCTTCGGTCAGGGAAAACCCGGCGCGACCGCGTTGGCATAAACGCAGGCCGAGGCGTTGTTCCAGATCGCTCATTTGCTGGCTGATGGCCGAGCGACCGATTCCCAGCACCGATTCCGCCGCGGAGAAGCCGCCGCATTCAACGACGCTGCGGAAGATCCTCAATAAGCGGATATCAAAGTCGCTGACTTGTGCGAGTGGATCGGGACGGCGGCTACTCATAGTTTAGTGGTGGCCTGACTGAACGTTAGAAGAGTTGGATTTCATCGACTTTATCCCCGTGGCAATTTAGCTGCAAGAACGCTTTTGATCTCTATGCCGCTTATTGCCCTGCGAGGTTTTGCCCATGAACTTGCCCGAAAACGCCCCGACTTCCCTGGCCAGCCAGCTCAAGCTCGATGCTCACTGGATGCCCTACACCGCCAACCGCAATTTCCAGCGCGATCCGCGACTGATCGTGGCGGCTGAAGGCAGTTGGCTGACGGACGACAAGGGTCGCAAGGTCTACGATTCGTTGTCGGGTCTGTGGACCTGTGGCGCCGGGCATACTCGCAAGGAAATCCAGGAAGCCGTCGCCAAGCAACTCGGCACGCTCGATTACTCGCCAGGTTTCCAGTACGGCCATCCGTTGTCGTTTCAACTGGCCGAGAAAATCACTGATCTGACGCCGGGCAATCTGAATCACGTGTTCTTCACCGACTCGGGTTCCGAGTGCGCCGACACGGCAGTGAAAATGGTGCGTGCTTACTGGCGCCTGAAAGGCCAGGCCACCAAGACCAAAATGATCGGCCGTGCCCGGGGCTACCACGGAGTGAACATCGCCGGCACCAGCCTTGGCGGTGTGAACGGCAACCGTAAGATGTTCGGTCAGGCGATGATGGACGTCGATCACTTGCCGCACACGTTACTGGCGAGCAATGCCTACTCCCGTGGCATGCCGACAGAGGGCGGAATCGCGCTGGCTGATGAACTGCTCAAGCTGATCGAACTGCATGATGCTTCGAACATCGCTGCGGTGTTCGTCGAGCCAATGGCCGGTTCCGCTGGCGTACTCGTTCCGCCGCAGGGCTACTTAAAGCGTCTGCGTGAAATCTGCGATCAGCACAACATCCTGCTGGTGTTCGACGAAGTGATCACAGGTTTTGGCCGTACCGGTTCGATGTTTGGTGCTGACAGCTTTGGCGTGACCCCGGACCTGATGTGCATTGCCAAGCAAGTCACCAACGGCGCGATCCCGATGGGCGCTGTAGTTGCCAGTTCCGAGATTTATCAGACGTTCATGAACCAGGCGACGCCGGAGTACGCGGTGGAATTCCCGCACGGTTATACCTACTCCGCACACCCTGTTGCTTGCGCGGCTGGCCTGGCCGCACTCGATCTTCTGCAAAAGGAAAACCTGGTGCAGAGCGTGGCCGAAGTCGCGCCGCATTTTGAAAATGCGCTGCATGGCCTGAGGGGCTCGAAAAACATTATCGACATTCGTAACTACGGTCTGGCCGGGGCGATCCAGATCGCACCACGTGACGGCGACGCCATCGTGCGTCCGTTTGAAGCGGGCATGGCGTTGTGGAAAGCCGGGTTCTACGTGCGCTTTGGCGGCGATACCCTGCAGTTCGGCCCAACCTTCAACAGCAAGCCCCAAGACCTTGATCGCCTGTTCGACGCGGTCGGCGAAGTGCTGAACAAAATCGACTGATATTCCTTTCTATATAGAGGCGTCCTTTGAAGGGCGCCTGTGGACAACTTTTCTGGAGCCCCGCATGAGCCTTATCCCGCATTTGATCAATGGCGAACTGGTGACCGAAGACGGTCGCACGGCTGACGTGTTCAACCCGTCCACCGGCCAGGCGATCCACAAGCTGCCGTTGGCCAGCCGCGAAACCATTCAGAAAGCCATCGACTCGGCCAAGGCTGCGTTCCCGGCCTGGCGTAACACGCCACCGGCCAAACGTGCGCAGGTGATGTTCCGCTTCAAGCAGCTGCTGGAACAGAACGAAGGGCGTATCGCTCAACTGATCAGCGAAGAACACGGCAAGACGCTGGAAGATGCGGCGGGTGAATTGAAGCGCGGTATCGAGAACGTTGAGTTCGCTTGCGCAGCGCCGGAAATTCTCAAGGGCGAATACAGCCGTAACGTGGGTCCGAACATTGATGCCTGGTCGGACTTCCAGCCGTTGGGCGTGGTGGCCGGTATTACCCCGTTCAACTTCCCGGCCATGGTGCCGCTGTGGATGTATCCGCTGGCGATCGTCTGCGGCAACTGCTTCATCCTCAAACCGTCCGAGCGTGACCCAAGTTCGACGCTGTTGATTGCTCAATTGCTGCTGGAAGCCGGTCTACCAAAAGGGGTGCTGAGCGTAGTGCATGGCGATAAGGCTGCGGTGGATGCGCTGATCGAAGCGCCGGAAGTCAAAGCGTTGAGCTTTGTGGGTTCGACACCGATAGCCGAATACATCTACGCCGAGGGCACCAAGCGCGGCAAGCGCGTTCAGGCACTGGGTGGCGCGAAGAACCATGCGGTGCTGATGCCGGATGCGGATCTGGATAACGCGGTCAGCGCACTGATGGGCGCGGCCTACGGTTCTTGCGGTGAGCGTTGCATGGCGATTTCGGTGGCCGTTTGCGTCGGTGATCAGGTGGCGGATGCGTTGGTGGCCAAACTGGTGCCGCAGGTCAAAGCACTGAAAATCGGTGCCGGTACGACCTGTGGTCTGGACATGGGGCCGCTGGTTTCCGGCCAGGCTCGCGACAAAGTCAGTGGCTATATAGAAGACGGCGTTTCTTCTGGTGCGACCTTGGTGGTGGATGGTCGTGGTCTGAGCGTTGCCGGTCATGAGGAAGGCTTCTTCCTGGGTGGCTGCCTGTTCGATAACGTCACGCCAGAGATGCGCATCTATAAAGAAGAGATCTTTGGGCCGGTGCTGTGTGTCGTTCGGGTCAATAGCCTGGAAGAGGCGATGCAGCTGATCAACGATCACGAGTATGGCAATGGCACCTGCATCTTCACCCGTGATGGGGAAGCGGCGCGGTTGTTCTGTGATGAGATCGAAGTCGGTATGGTCGGCGTCAACGTGCCGTTGCCGGTGCCGGTGGCTTATCACAGCTTTGGCGGCTGGAAGCGTTCGCTGTTCGGCGATCTGCATGCGTATGGCCCGGATGGCGTGCGTTTCTACACCCGTCGCAAGGCCATCACCCAGCGCTGGCCGCAGCGTGCGAGCCATGAAGCGTCGCAATTCGCATTCCCTAGCTTGTAAGTAGAAGGGTAGAAGGCCGAGCCCCAAGG
>NZ_CM142716.1:4047500-6388641 GCF_054898085.1 Pseudomonas sp. MDT2-39-1
CGTCGAGCAGGTACGAAAGTAGGTCTTAGTGATCCGGTGGTTCTGTATGGAAGGGCCATCGCTCAACGGATAAAAGGTACTCCGGGGATAACAGGCTGATACCGCCCAAGAGTTCATATCGACGGCGGTGTTTGGCACCTCGATGTCGGCTCATCACATCCTGGGGCTGAAGCCGGTCCCAAGGGTATGGCTGTTCGCCATTTAAAGTGGTACGCGAGCTGGGTTTAGAACGTCGTGAGACAGTTCGGTCCCTATCTGCCGTGGACGTTTGAGATTTGAGAGGGGCTGCTCCTAGTACGAGAGGACCGGAGTGGACGAACCTCTGGTGTTCCGGTTGTCACGCCAGTGGCATTGCCGGGTAGCTATGTTCGGAATAGATAACCGCTGAAAGCATCTAAGCGGGAAACTAGCCTCAAGATGAGATCTCACTGGGACCTTGAGTCCCCTGAAGGGCCGTCGAAGACTACGACGTTGATAGGTTGGGTGTGTAAGCGCTGTGAGGCGTTGAGCTAACCAATACTAATTGCCCGTGAGGCTTGACCATATAACACCCAAGCAATTTGAGCGTAAAAGCCAGATTGCGGTGTGTGAAGACGAAACGAACCGAAAGTTCGAGATGCTCACAAAACACCAAACTATCGCATACCCATTCGCTGGAGCGTGAACCTGAAAAGGCCCACGACCTGGCTACCGAATTTCTTGACGACCATAGAGCATTGGAACCACCTGATCCCATCCCGAACTCAGCAGTGAAACGATGCATCGCCGATGGTAGTGTGGGGTTTCCCCATGTGAGAGTAGGTCATCGTCAAGATTAAATTCCGAAACCCCAATTGCGTAAGCAGTTGGGGTTTTGTTTTGTCCGCAGGAAAGTTCGTACAGCAACATCGGACGGGTCCCGGCTGTCACAGTCTCCCGACAATGCTAAGGTTCGGCCCTAGCTTTTGTATTTTCCCAAGGAAGCCCTTATGCCGGACGCGACGTCCCTCAGTGCTGGTTTTATGGTGGTTCACGGTAATCGCCTGGACGAGTTGCGCAGCCTAGTGGTCAGTTGGATGCGGCGCTACCCACTGGCTCCCTTGGAAAATGAAATCGCCCTGGTACAGAGTAACGGCATCGCCCAGTGGCTGAAGCTGGCTCTGGCCGAAGACCCGGAAGACAACGACATGGGCGGCTGCGGAATTGCGGCAGCGATCGACGTTCAACTCCCGGGCAGCTTCATGTGGCAGCTCTATCGCATGGTTCTTGGGCGTGATGAAATCCCGGTCAAATCCCTGCTCGACAAGGCCCCTCTGACCTGGCGTCTGATGCGTCTGTTTCCGCAACTGATCAATCAACCACATTTCGAACCGCTGCAACGCTTCCTTACCAACGACACCGATCTACGCAAGCGCTATCAGTTGTCTGAGCGGCTGGCGGACCTGTTCGACCAATACCAGGTATACCGGGCCGACTGGCTCGAAGACTGGGCAGAAGGTCGTCATCAATTGCGAAACGGCAGAGGCGAAGCCAAACCCCTTACCCCGGCCAACTGCTGGCAGGCAGAGTTATGGCGCGCTCTGTTGCTGGATGTGGGTGAGCAAGGCATGGCGCAAAGTCGTGCCGGTGTTCATCAACGGTTCATCGAACGTATCAACAGCCTCGACGTGGCACCCAGTGGTTTACCTTCTCGGGTGATCGTTTTCGGGATCTCCTCTCTCCCGGCACAAGCTCTGGAAGCTCTCGCCGGACTGGCGCGATTCAGCCAGGTTCTGCTTTGCGTACACAACCCATGTCGTCACCATTGGGCAGACATCGTCGCCGATAAAGACCTGCTGCGGCATCAATACAAGCGCCAGGCTCGCAAGAGCGGCATGCCTGTTGTGCTCGATCCGCAATCCCTTCACCAACATGCTCACCCGTTATTGGCGGCATGGGGCAAGCAGGGGCGGGACTACATCAATCTGCTCGACAGCTACGACGATCCAAACAGCTACCGCTCGGCATTTCGCGATGGGCGCATCGACTTGTTCAGCGATAGCCAGCCACAGAACATGCTCAACCAGCTGCAGGACGACATCCTTGAACTGCGCCCCTTGAACGAAACTCGCGAGCGCTGGCCGGCTATCGATCTGCATCAGGACGAGTCGATTCGTTTCCACATCGCCCATAGCGCCCAGCGGGAAGTGGAGATCCTCCACGATCAGTTGCTCGCACGCTTCAGTGCTGATCCAGACTTGAAGCCACGCGACGTGATCGTGATGGTCCCGGACATCGACAGCTACGCACCGCATATCCGTGCAGTATTCGGTCAACTTGATCGCTTCGATCCGCGCTTCATTCCCTTCACACTCGCGGATCAAGGCCAGCGCGGTCGCGATCCACTGCTGATTGCTGTCGAACATCTACTCAAGCTGCCCGACAGCCGCTTCCCCGTCAGCGAGATCCTCGATCTGCTGGATGTTCCTGCACTGCGCGCTCGCTTCGGTGTCGAGGAACGTGACCTGCCAACCCTGCACCGTTGGATCGAAGGCGCTGGTATTCGCTGGGGCATGAATGCCGAGCAGCGCGCGGGTTTGGGCTTGCCTGAGGAACTGGAGCAAAACAGTTGGCGTTTCGGTCTGCGCCGTATGCTGCTCGGTTATGCCGTCGGCAGCGCCACTGCCTGCGAAGGCATCGAGCCTTACGACGAGATCGGCGGTCTGGATGCTGCGCTTATCGGTCCTTTGGTCGCACTGCTGGATGCGTTGGAGATTGCCCACCAGGAACTGACTCAACCTGCCGCGCCCAAGCAATGGGGCATTCGGTTGCAAGCGTTGGTGCAGCTGTTCTTCCAGGCCAGTAATGAGCATGACGACTACTTGCTGGCCCAACTCGAAGAACTGCGGGAAACCTGGCTCGAGACTTGCGAGTCAGTGGGCTTGCTTGATGAGCTGCCGTTGACCGTGGTCCGCGAAGCCTGGCTGGCAGGCCTCGACCAGGGTCGCCTGTCCCAACGCTTTCTGGCCGGAGCGGTTAACTTCTGCACCTTGATGCCTATGCGAGCGATCCCGTTCAAACTGGTCTGCCTGCTCGGGATGAACGACGGAGATTACCCGCGAGCGCAACCGCCGCTGGACTTCGATCTTATGGGCAGCGATTACCGCCCGGGAGATCGTTCCCGGCGCGAAGATGACCGCTATCTCTTGTTGGAAGCCCTGTTGTCGGCACGTGACCAACTCTATATCAGTTGGGTTGGCCGCAGCATTCGGGACAATAGTGAGCGTCCCGCTTCGGTACTGATTGGCCAACTCCGCGATCACCTCGCAGGCGGCTGGCGATTACAAGCCGACAGTGAAAAGCTGCTTGAGGCCATGACTCAGGAACACCCACTGCAACCCTTCAGCGCCCGCTATTTTCATGAAGGTGATGACCTGTTCAGCTTCGCAAGTGAGTGGCAGGTGCTTCATCAGGCCGGTGAACAATCGGCTGATATCCAGGCCCTTGATGCCTATGTTCAAGATGAGCCGCTAAGCCTTGGTCAATTGCAGGATTTCCTGCGCAATCCCGTGCGACATTTTTTCAGTCAGCGACTCAAGGTGTTCTTCGAAGCGGCTGAAGCACCCTTGGCCGATGAAGAGCCGTTTGTACTCGATGCGCTCCAACGCTATAGCCTCAGTGACAGCTTGCTCGAAGCGGCACTCGAGCAACTGGATAACGCCGCTCATGCGCTTGAGGCCCAAGCAAAACGTCTGCAAAACAGCGGGCTCTTGCCCATGGCCGGTTTCGGCGAGTGCCTGCAGCGAGAGTTGATCGAGCCATTACCGGATCTGTTGCAGCGTTACCAACAGCTCCTGGCGTTGTGGCCGACACCGCTCACCAGTGCGGTGCCAGTCAACCTGGAACTGGAAGGTCTGCGCCTGGAAGGCTGGCTCAGTGGCCTGCATCAACGTGCGGACGGGGGCTTGCTGTCGATCACCACGATTCCCAACAGCATCGGTTCGATCAAGACCCGCAAGTGGCATCGCCTGACGCGACCTTGGGTCAATCACTTGGTCGCTTGCGCCAGCGGCATGCCGATGACCACCGCGTTAGTGGCCAGTGACGACAGTCTGCTACTAGCCCCTTTGGAGGAGGGTCCAGCACGTCATGCCTTGAGTAACCTGTTGCAAGCCTGGCAAACGGGCATGTGCCAACCCCTTCCGATTGCCGTGAAAACCGCCTTCGCGTGGCTCTCTCAAACTGACCCGGCCAAAGCCGACGCCGCCGCCCGCAAGGCCTATGAAGGCGACGGTCAAACCACCGACGGCGAGCGCCGCGAAAGCCCGGCACTCGCCCGGCAGTTCGCCGATTACGATGCTCTGATTGCTGACGAGACCTTCCCCGATTGGTGCAATGCATTGTACAAACCGATGCTTGAAGCCCCCTGGCGTTCATTGACCAGCGAGGAGGCGCGCTCATGACCACGAAGACGCCGCTGGCCCTGGCATTCCCCCTGAGCGGCAGCCAGCTGATCGAAGCCAGCGCCGGTACTGGCAAGACCTTTACCATTTCCGCGTTGTACCTGCGTCTGGTCCTCGGTCACGGCGGTGAATCGAGTGGATTCGGACGTGAACTGTTGCCGCCGCAAATACTCGTTGTAACGTTTACTGATGCCGCGACCAAAGAGCTGCGCGAGCGTATTCGCACCCGTCTTGCCGAAGCGGCGCGATACTTTCGTGATGAGACCGAGGCACCCGACAGCCTCATCGCTGAATTGCGTGATCAGTACCTCCCCGAACAGTGGTCCGGCTGTGCAAACCGTCTGGACATTGCCGCGCAGTGGATGGATGAAGCCGCCGTCTCGACCATCCACAGTTGGTGCCAGCGCATGTTGCGCGAGCACGCGTTTGACAGTGGCAGCCTGTTCACCCAGACCCTGGAAACCGATCACAGTGATTTGCTGGGCGAGGTCCTGCGCGATTACTGGCGGCTCTTCTGCTACCCGATGCAGGGTGATGCGCTGAGCTGGGTCCGGGGTAATTGGGGTGGGCCGGCGGCGTTATTGCCGCGCGTACGCAGTTTGTTCGCCAGCGAGCGTGACAGCGTTGAAGGTAAAGAGCCTGCAGAGCTGATCACCGAGTGCTTGCAGGAACGACGAATAGCCTTGCTTGAACTCAAGATGCCATGGCGCCAATGGGCGGATGAACTGCTTGCCATCTGTCACCAAGGTGTTGCGAGCAAAAGCGTCGACGGTCGAAAGATGCAGGCCCGTTACTTCGAACCCTGGTTCGAAAAACTGAAAGCCTGGGCCGAAGATGAGTCCCTCGAGCAGCTGGATATTGGCACGGGCTTCACTCGTCTGACTCCCGACGGCATGGCCGAAGCCTGGAAGGGCGACGCCCCCAGTCATCCGGGGCTGGACGCCATGCCCGGCCTCAAAACCAGTCTCGACGGATTACCGACCCCCGACGCTGCCGTTCTGCAACATGCCGCTCAGTGGGTTGGCGCACGGTTCGAGGAAGAAAAACGTCGCCGTGCGGAGATGGGCTTCGATGACATGCTGCTGCGCCTTGATGCGGCTTTGCAATCCGATGGCGGTGAACGCTTGGCGACCCTGATTCGCGAGCAGTTTCCGGTGGCGCTGATCGATGAGTTCCAGGACACCGATCCGGTGCAGTACCGGATTTTCGAAAGCATTTATCGTATCGAAGACAACAATCCCGAATGCGGGCTGTTTCTGATCGGCGACCCCAAGCAAGCGATCTACGCGTTCCGCGGCGCCGACATCTACACCTACCTGCGCGCCCGCCAGGCCACCGCTGGCCGTCTGCATACCCTGGGTACGAATTTCCGTTCCAGCCATGGCATGGTCAGAGCGGTTAACCATGTGTTCGAGCGCGCCGAGTCTCGTGAGCAGGGACGAGGTGCGTTCCTCTTCCGTGAAAAGAACGGTGAGAACCCGGTGCCGTTTCTGCCCGTTGAATCCCAAGGGCGCAAAGAAGTTCTGCACATCGATGGCCAGGTCGTGCCCGCCCTGAACATCTGGCACCTGTCTGCCGATCAGCCACTGTCCGGCGCGGAGTACCGACAAAAACTAGCCGCTGCTTGCGCCAGTGAAATCACAGCATTACTCAATGGCGGCCAAGAAGGTCGGGTAGGTTTCACAGAGAAGGACAAAGACTTCAGAGGCCTGCTGCCAGCGGACATCGCGATCCTGGTTCGCGACGGCAAAGAAGCCCAGGCCGTACGCGGCGAACTGTCTGCACGCGGTGTGCGTAGCGTTTACCTGTCGGACAAGGATTCGGTGTTCGCCGCTCAAGAAGCCCACGACCTGCTGACCTGGCTCAAAGCTTGCGCCGAGCCGGATGTCGAGCGGCCGCTGCGAGCCGCGCTGGCCAGCATCACGCTGAACCTGTCCCTGGCGGAGCTGGAGCGGCTGAACCAGGACGAGCTGGCTTGGGAGGCGCGGGTCATGCAGTTCCGCGGTTATCGCGAGCTGTGGCGCAAGCAAGGCGTGCTGCCAATGCTGCGGCGCTTGCTGCATGACTTCCAGTTACCTCGATCACTGATCGTGCGCAGCGACGGCGAACGTGTACTGACCAACTTGCTGCACCTGTCCGAATTGCTGCAACAGGCCGCTGCCGAGCTCGATGGCGAGCAAGCGTTGATTCGTCATTTGTCCGAGCATCTGGCGTTGTCCGGTCAGGCTGGCGAAGAACAGATCCTGCGTCTGGAAAGCGACGAGCAACTGGTCAAGGTCGTGACCATTCACAAGTCCAAGGGGCTTGAGTATCCCTTGGTATTTCTGCCGTTCATCTGCTCGGCAAAACCCGTGGATGGCAGCCGTTTGCCGCTGCATTATCACGATGCAAACGGCAAGGCGCAGGTGACCTTGAAGCCGACGGTCGAGTTGATCGCACTGGCCGATGATGAACGTCTGGCCGAGGATCTGCGTTTGCTCTATGTCGCCCTGACCCGGGCGCAACATGCCTGCTGGCTCGGTGTAACTGATCTCAAGCGCGGCAATAACAGCAGCTCGGTGCTGCACCTTTCTGCGTTGGGTTACTTGCTGGGCGGCGGAGCCTCACTGGCCGAGTCCGCAGGGCTGAAGCGTTGGCTCGAAGACCTCCAACAGGACTGCCCGGCACTTCTATACGGTGATATGCCGCAAGCAACGGCCGAGCATTACCATCCCCCACGCAATGACGCGAGGTTGCTTGCGCCGCTGATACCCAAGCGCAAGGCCAGCGAAAACTGGTGGATCGCCTCTTACAGTGCCTTGCGCATCGGCGACAGTCTGAGCGTTGGCAGTGACGAAGCCCCGGAGAACCCGCAAGCGCAAAAGCTCTTTGACGACGAACGTCTCGATCCGGAGGCACCACGAGAAGTGGCCGCCGGTGGTGCCGATATCCATCGATTCCCCCGCGGCCCTAACCCCGGCACCTTTCTTCATGGTTTGCTGGAATGGGCTGGGGATGAAGGTTTTTCTGCCGCTCCGCAAGTCGTGGAAGACGCCATTGCCCGTCGCTGCAATCGCCGTGGCTGGGAAGGCTGGATCACCACGCTGAGCGATTGGCTGCAACACTTGCTCAAGTCCTCGTTGCACCTCGGCGAGGGGCAAGCTCCGGTCGTATTCCAGCAGCTCACCCAATACCGCGTCGAAATGGAATTCTGGTTCGCCAGTCATAAAGTCGACGTGCTCAAACTTGATGAACTGGTGCGCAAACATACCCACAACGGCGTCGCCCGGGTGGCCGCTGAACCGGTATTGCTCAACGGGATGTTCAAGGGCTTCATCGACCTGACGTTCGAGCACGACGGCAAGTATTACGTCGCCGATTACAAATCCAACTGGCTGGGGCCCGATGACGTGGCTTACACCGAACAGGCCATGGAACAGTCGATTCTCGACAATCGTTACGACCTGCAATACGTGTTGTACCTGCTGGCCCTGCATCGCCAGCTCAAGGCGCGGCTTGCCGACTACGATTACGACCAGCATGTCGGTGGCGCGCTGTACCTGTTCTTGCGCGGTACGCGGGCATCCACCCAAGGCGTGTACTTCGCCCGTCCACCCAGAGAGCTGATCGAGCATCTGGATCGTCTATTTCAAGGCAAAGCAGAACCGAAGGCCGAACCCGCCTGGGAACAGGGAGTACTGCTATGAGTCGCACCTTTGCCGATTTGCTGCCCACGCCATTGGCAGCCGAAAGCCTGGCGGACCTGGCGCCCCTGAGTCGCGCCGATGATTTGTTGCTGTTGCTGACGCGCTGGGTGGAGCGCGGCTGGCTGCGAGCGCTGGACAAGGCCTTCGTGGCCTTCCTCCACGAACTGGCTCCTGACGATGATCCGTTGGTGTTGCTCGCCGCCGCATTGACCAGTCACCAACTGGGTCACGGCCATGTCTGCCTGGACCTGTTCGAGACGCTCAAAGCGCCGGATTTCGCCCTGTCGCTGCCACCCGAAGGCGATCTGCTAAGTGGCGCGATGTTGTTGCCGTCGCAATTGCTTGAAGCGCTGGACGGCGCCCATTGGTGCAGGGTCCTGGCGTCCAGCCGTCTCGTGGCGCTGGCCGTCGATGGTCGTGAGGATGCGCAATCCCGGCCGTTGGTTTTATCGGGCAAGCGCCTGTACCTGCGCCGCTATTGGGTTTACGAACGACGCATCGACAACGCCCTGCGCCTGCGCTTGGCTGAACAGGAAACAACGCCGAATGATTTACTCCAACGCCTGACAGGTTTGTTCGGTCCAGCCCAATCCGGCGAGGTGATCGACTGGCAAAAGCTCGCTTGTGCCCTGGCTACCCGTAGTGCATTCAGTATCGTCACCGGCGGCCCGGGGACCGGCAAGACCACCACGGTCGTGCGGTTGCTGGCATTGCTCCAGGCGCCGGCGGTGGAAGCTGGAAAACCGCTGCGCATTCGTCTTGCCGCACCCACCGGCAAAGCGGCGGCCCGGTTGACAGAGTCCATCAGCCAGCAAGTTCGGACGCTGGAAGTCGATGAAAAGGTAAGAAACAAGATCCCGTCTGACGTCACCACCGTGCACCGCTTGCTTGGTAGCCGGCCCGGCACCCGGCACTTCCGTCACCATGCCGGTAATCGCTTGCCACTGGATGTACTGGTGATAGACGAAGCCTCGATGATCGACCTGGAAATGATGGCCAACCTGCTCGACGCGATGCCGGCCCATGCCCGGCTGGTGTTGCTCGGTGACAAGGACCAACTGGCATCGGTGGAGGCCGGTGCCGTACTGGGTGACCTTTGCCGCGACGCCGAGGACGGTTGGTACAGCCCGCAGACCCGCCAATGGCTGGAGTCGGTCAGTGGTGAAAGCCTGAAGGCCAGCGGTTTGCAGGAGGACGCTGACGGAGCTCACCCCTTGGCCCAACAAGTCGTGATGCTGCGTCACTCACGTCGTTTCGGTGAGGGCAGCGGTATTGGCCAACTGGCCCGATGGGTTAACCAGCAACAACCGGAGGAAGCCCGCAAGCTGCTGGCTGCTCGAAGTCACGACGACGTGTTTTCCTTGTCCCTCAAAGGTGAGCAAGACCGGGCGCTGGAACGCTTGCTGCTCGAAGGCCATGGCGACGGGCCGCAAGGTTATCGTCACTACTTGAGCCTTCTTCGCAGCCAACGGCCAGCGCTCGACAGTCTGCTCGAAGATTCACGCTGGGCCGATTGGGCGCGTCAGGTGTTGCAAGCCTTCGACGCCTTCCAATTGTTATGCGCCGTACGCAAAGGGCCGTGGGGCGTGGAGGGGTTGAATCAACGGGTGACTGCCGCTTTGCTCAAGGCTCGACTGATCGACAGCGACCAGCAGTGGTACGAAGGCCGACCCGTATTGATGACGCGTAATGACTATGGCCTCGGTTTGATGAACGGCGACATCGGCATTGCTCTCAAACTGCCGGAACGTGACGGGCCTCTAGCAGGGAAGCACGTGCTGCGTGTCGCGTTCCCGCGCAACGATGGCCAGGGTGGCGTGCGATTCGTTCTACCCAGTCGATTGAATGATGTCGAAACGGTTTACGCCATGACCGTCCACAAGTCCCAGGGCTCGGAGTTTGCCCATACGGCATTGATGCTGCCGGATGCCCTGAACCCTGTACTCACCAAGGAATTGATCTACACCGGGATCACCCGGGCCAAGAACTGGTTCACCCTGATCGAACCTCGTGCCGGGGTGTTTGAGGAGGCTGTGCGGCGTAAGGTCAAGCGCTTGAGCGGGTTGATGCTGGAGTTGGAAGATGGGAATGATACGAGCCATTGAAAGGGTGGCGCGGGACGACGGAAACTGTCCGAAGTGCCGTAGTGCGGGGCCTCGCTGGGGTATCAACGCTATGCTATCGTTGCGGCATCATTTCGCAACATCGAAGAGAATCCCTGCATGAAGGTGGCTGTCTGGACGACAGGGCGCGTCGTTGGCTGCAAGCAGGTGCTGCTCGCGGGACTTCTCTGCTTGCTGAACGGTGCTGTGCTCGCTCAATCGGAAACTCCGGTGAGCATGGCCGACCAACGCGCCAGATCGGTCACCCAGGTCGTCCTCGGGATTCTCAGTTATGCACGTTGGCCTGTTGAGCCTGCGCAACTGCGCTTGTGTGTGGTCGGCCCCACCGAATACACCGACGACCTGGTCAAGGGCACGACCCAGGCCACTGGCCGGCCGGTCACCGTGCGACGGCTGTTGGCCGACAACCCGTCGATTGTCACTGAATGCGATGCGGTGTACATCGGCACATTGACCGGCGACGAGCGCAGCCAACTCTTCGCTTCGCTGACAGGGCGTCCGGTCCTGAGCATCAGCGAAAGCGATGATCAATGCACCGTCGGTAGCCTGTTTTGCCTCAGGGTCACTGATGATCAGGTGTCTTTCGAGGTCAACCTCGACTCCGTCGCCCGTAGCGGTGTGCGCATTCACCCCAGCGTGCTGCAATTGTCCCGCCGCAAGTCGGCGGCACCATGAGTCTATTCAAACCGGGTAGTCGCCCAACCTTGCGCTCGGTCATCGGCCGCGGGCACTTGATCGTTGCCCTGGTAGGCGTGGCCATGGCCAGCATCTCGCTGACACTGCTGGGTGTGTTGGCGTTGCGGGTGTATGCCGACCACAACCTGCACTTGATCGCGCGTTCAATCAACTACACGGTGGAAGCCGCGGTGGTGTTCAACGACAAAGCAGCGGCCACTGAGGCGCTGGCATTGATCGCCTCCACTGAAGAAGTCGCGGACGCTAAGGTGCTGGATGACAAAGGCCGGTTACTGGCGCGTTGGCAGCGACCGGAAACCGGGCTGTTCTCCGATCTTGAAGTGCAGATTGCCAAAACCTTTCTGGAAAAACCCATCGACATGCCGATCGTCCATCAAGGGCGGGAAATCGGCAGCATCCAGCTCACCGGTCATGGTGGCAGCTTGATGCGCTTTCTGCTCAGTGGCCTGATAGGCATTATTCTGTGCACGGCCATCAGCGCCTGGGTCGCACTCTATCTGGCGCGCCGACAACTTCGCGGGATCACGGGGCCTCTGCGCAGCCTGGCCGCCGTAGCCCACGCCGCTCGCAGCGATCGAGCATTCGACCGGCGCGTACCGCCCGCCGACATTGCCGAACTCGACAATTTTGGCAACGACTTCAATGCCTTGCTCGATGAGCTCGAGTCCTGGCAAACCCACCTGCAAAGCGAAAACGAAACCCTGGCGCACCAGGCCAGCCACGACAGCCTCACCGGGTTGCCAAACCGGGCGTTCTTCGAAGGCCGTCTGATTCGTGCGCTGCGCAATGCCCATAAGCTCAATGAGCGCGTGGCCGTGCTGTTTCTCGACAGCGACCGATTCAAGGAAATCAATGACAGCTACGGTCATGCCGCCGGCGATGCCGTGCTGGTCGCAGTAGCCAGCAGGGTTCGGGCGCAGTTGCGCGAAGAGGATCTGGTGGCCCGTCTGGGCGGCGATGAATTTGCGGTGCTGCTGACGCCGCTGCACAAAACCGAAGACGCCGAGCGGATTGCCGACAAGATCCTCGCCAGCATGGAACTGCCGATCCCGCTGCCGGGTAATACCCAGGTCTCGACTTCACTCAGTATCGGTATTGCCGTGTACCCGGATCATGGCGCCACACCGGGCGCATTGCTCAATGCCGCCGACGCAGCGATGTACCAGGCCAAGCGCCTTTCCCGAGGTGCACAACACACGTCCGGGTCGGAGCACCCGATCGCCCACGTTCAAATCAGGAGCTAATAGTTGTGTTCTTAATCACCCAGCGTTCCCTGCGATTTTTCTCGATCACCTTGTTCATGGCCGTACTGGCATTGACCGGATGCCAGACCGCACCGCAAAAGGGCCTGACCCCGGCGCAAATCGCTGTACTCAAACAGCAAGGTTTTGAACTGACCGATGAGGGTTGGGCGTTTGGTTTATCCGGCAAAGTGTTGTTTGGCAGTGACGACGACAGCCTCAACACCGCCAGTACCGAGATCGTCCAAAAAATCGGCAAGGCATTGCTCGGTGTAGGCATCGAGCGAGTGCGGGTCGACGGTCACACCGATGCCTCGGGCAAAGAGTCCTACAACGAACAACTCTCCCTGCGTCGCGCGAAAAGCGTCGGCAAGGTCCTGACCACGGTCGGAATGAAAGAAGAAAATATTCAGCAGCGCGGTCTCGGCAGCAGTCAGCCGGTGACGTCGAACACCACAGCGGCTGGCCGCACCGAGAACCGCCGAGTATCGATCGTGGTGAGCGCCGACTAATCGGCGAACAGCATCTCCCGGCTTTCACCCATCAACAAACCCTGATTCTGCTCAGTGACGGCGCGGATGTAATCCCACAACAGGGTAATCCGCTTGAGCTTGCGCAGGTCCTCCCGGCAGTACATCCAGAATTGCCGGGTGATGTTGATCTCATCCGGCAACACCGGCAGCAAGCGCGGGTCTTGAGCCGCCAGGAAGCACGGCAGAATCGCCAATGACCGTCCTTGCTGCGCCGCCACGAATTGCGCGATCACACTGGTGCTGCGCAGGTTGGCGCTGGCGCCGGGCAATACGTTCGCCAGGTACAACAGCTCCGAGCTGAACGCCAGATCGTCTACATAACTGATGAACGAATGCTTGCCCAAGTCGGCCGGGCGGCGGATCGGTGGGTGCTTGTCGAGATAATCCTGAGTCGCGTACAGCTGGAGTTTGTAGTCGCAGAGTTTGCAGCAGACGTACGGGCCATGCTCCGGGCGCTCCAGGGCGATGACGATGTCCGCCTCGCGCTTGGACAGGCTGATGAAGTGCGGCAGCGGCAGGATGTCCACCGAGATCGCCGGGTAGGCGTCGACGAAATGGCTCAGCTGCGGGGTGATGAAAAAGCTACCGAAGCCTTCGGTGCAACCCATGCGCACATGCCCGGACAGCGCCACGCCAGAACCTGAAACCTGCTCGCAGGCCATGTGCAGTGTGCTTTCAATCGATTCGGCGTAACCCAGCAACCGCTGACCTTCGGCGGTCAGGACAAAACCGCTGGTCCGGGATTTCTCGAACAGCAGAGTGCCCAATGCCGCTTCCAGCGAGCTGATGCGCCGCGACACGGTGGTGTAGTCCACCGCCAGGCGCTTGGCCGCAGTGCTGGCCTTGCGGGTGCGGGCGACTTCGAGGAAAAACTTGAGGTCATCCCAGTTCAACGAGCCTAACGACGTGATGTTTTTTTGCATGATGGACCGGCTTTTATGTGCGTTCTTATTAGAAGTTTGCACATCTATACTCCAAAAACAGTCCGACAACCAATTCGCGACACACGCCTCATCTCAAGGCGACTTATCCGCCTTGGCTCCCTGCATAACAACAAGTCCAGGAGACCAGCATGAACGCATCGCTCACGCCCAACGAAACCACCGTCCAGAAGGTCAAGCTGTTGATCGACGGCGAGTGGGTCGAGTCCCAGACCACCGAGTGGCACGACATCGTCAACCCGGCGACCCAGCAAGTGCTGGCCAAGGTCCCGTTCGCAACCGCGCAGGAAGTCGATGCCGCAATCAGCGCCGCCCATCGCGCCTTCCAGACCTGGAAGCTGACGCCGATCGGCGCGCGGATGCGCATCATGCTCAAGCTCCAGGCGTTGATTCGCGAACACTCCAAGCGCATCGCCGTGGTGCTCAGCAACGAGCAAGGCAAAACCATCGCCGACGCTGAAGGCGATATTTTCCGCGGCCTGGAAGTGGTCGAACACGCCTGTTCCATCGGCAGCCTGCAAATGGGCGAGTTCGCCGAGAACGTCGCTGGCGGAGTCGATACCTACACCCTGCGTCAACCCATCGGCGTCTGCGCCGGCATCACCCCGTTCAACTTCCCGGCGATGATTCCGCTGTGGATGTTCCCGATGGCCATCGCCTGCGGCAACACCTTCGTGCTCAAGCCGTCCGAACAGGACCCGATGTCGACCATGCTGCTGGTGGAACTGGCGATCGAGGCCGGCGTTCCGGCGGGCGTGCTCAACGTCGTTCACGGTGGTAAAGACGTGGTGGATGCACTCTGCACCCACAAGGACATCAAGGCTGTTTCCTTCGTCGGCTCGACCGCGGTCGGCACTCACGTCTACGACCTGGCCGGCAAGCACGGCAAGCGCGTGCAATCGATGATGGGCGCGAAGAACCACGCTGTGGTGCTGCCGGATGCCAATCGCGTACAAGCACTCAATGCGCTGGTCGGTGCCGGTTTCGGTGCCGCCGGGCAACGCTGCATGGCCACTTCCGTGGTGGTGCTGGTGGGCGCGGCCAAACAATGGCTGCCAGACCTGAAAGCACTGGCGCAGAAACTCAAAGTGAACGCCGGCAGCGAGCCGGGCACTGATGTGGGGCCGGTGATTTCCAAACGCGCCAAAGCTCGGATTCTCGATCTGATCGAGAGCGGCATCAAGGAAGGCGCCAAGCTTGAGCTGGATGGTCGCGACGTGACCGTTCCAGGTTTCGAGAAAGGCAACTTTGTCGGCCCGACCCTGTTCTCCGGCGTGACGCCCGAGATGCAGATCTACACCCAGGAAATCTTCGGTCCAGTCCTGGTCGTGCTGGAAGTCGACACCCTCGACGAGGCCATCGCACTGGTCAACGCCAACCCGTTTGGCAACGGCACGGGCCTGTTCACCCAAAGTGGTGCGGCGGCGCGTAAGTTCCAGACGGAAATCGACGTTGGCCAGGTCGGCATCAACATTCCGATTCCAGTGCCGGTCCCGTTCTTCAGCTTCACCGGTTCGCGCGGCTCCAAACTCGGCGACCTCGGTCCGTATGGCAAGCAAGTGGTGCAGTTCTACACTCAGACCAAGACGGTCACCAGTCGCTGGTTCGATGACGACAGCGTCAACGACGGTGTGAACACCACCATCAACTTGCGTTAAGGAGCCAGGCATGAAAATCGCTTTTATCGGTCTCGGCAACATGGGCGCGCCGATGGCGCGCAACCTGATCAAAGCTGGCCACTCACTGCGGCTGGTTGACCTGAACAAAACCGTTCTGGCAGAGCTGGAGCAACTGGGCGGTAGCATTAGCGCTTCGGCACGTGAAGCCGCGCAAGGTGCAGAGCTGGTGATCACCATGCTGCCAGCCGCTGTGCATGTGCGCAGCGTATGGTTGGGTGACGACGGCGTGCTGGCGGGTATCGCCAAGGGCGTGCCGGCAGTGGATTGCAGCACCATCGATCCGCAGACGGCGCGTGATGTCGCCGCGGCGGCGGCCAAGCAAGGCGTGGCCATGGCGGATGCACCGGTCTCCGGCGGTACCGGCGGTGCAGCTGCCGGGACCCTGACTTTTATGGTCGGCGCCACCCCTGAATTGTTCGCTACCCTGCAACCGGTGCTAGCGCAGATGGGCCGCAACATCGTGCATTGCGGCGAAGTCGGCACCGGGCAAATCGCCAAGATCTGCAACAACCTGCTGCTGGCGATCTCCATGGTCGGCGTCAGCGAAGCCATGGCGCTGGGCGATGCACTCGGGATCGACACAACGGTGTTGGCCGGGATCATCAACAGTTCGACCGGGCGTTGCTGGAGTTCGGAGATGTACAACCCGTGGCCGGGCATCGTCGAAACGGCGCCGGCCTCGCGTGGCTATACCGGTGGTTTCGGTGCCGAACTGATGCTCAAGGATTTGGGGCTGGCCACTGAGGCGGCACGTCAGGCGCACCAACCGGTGGTGCTCGGCGCGGTGGCCCAGCAGTTGTATCAGGCAATGAGCCAGCGTGGGGAAGGTGGCAAGGACTTCTCGGCGATCATCAACAGCTATCGCAAACCCCAGTAAACCCTGTGGGAGCGAGCCTGCTCGCGATAGCGTTTGATCAGTCACCGCCAATGGTGACTGTGCTGACCCAATCGCGAGCAGGCTCGCTCCCACAGGTACTGCGTTTGCGCATCGACATTTACCGGGAAATCATGTCGGGTGATCTCCCGGTTTTTTTGCATCAGGCAAACACGAAGTACTTGCGCACGGTTTCAACCACTTCCCACGTGCCTTTCATCCCCGGCTCAATCACGAAAATATCACCGGCGCGCAGATGGATCGGCTCTTTGCCTTCCGGGGTGATGATGCAGTACCCCTCGCGGAAATCGCAGTATTCCCACTTCACGTATTCCACATACCACTTGCCCGGCGTGCAGATCCAGGTGCCCATGATCTTGCTGCCGTCTTCGCTGGTGTAGGCGTTGAGGTTGACGGTGTGCGGGTCGCCTTCGAGTTTTTCCCATTTGCAGGCGTCGAGCACCGGCAGCGGGTGAGTGTCGCGAAGGACGGTAATGGGTGCGGTCATGTGGACTCCGGGGCAGTGGATAAGAGAACTGAAGCCGCACCCTATAGCGCCCCGCATCCGGTCAGTTGTCTGTGCTCGACATTGAGCTGTCCATAAACGCGCATTGCCCTCATAGACTGTTCAGTGGGCAATCGACCCTGGCCTGTTCGAGGCTGGCTTCGAACTCGACCAATTGCGAGTGTTGCAGCGATAGAGCCGCGATTCGCTCGCCGATTTCCTGTTTCTTGACAGCGATGACCTGACGGGCCAAATCCCACGGCATTTGCGGCTCTTTATGTCCGGCGAAGATCGCCTGCAACTCCTTGAGTCTGAAACCCAGTTGCTGAGCGCACTTGATGAAGATCAGCAGCTCGACGCTATGCTGGTCATAGACACGGTATTTGCCTAACCGCTGAGCGGCAGGAAGCAGACCGATCGACTCGTAATGGCGGATGCTTTTGATCGTCGTTCCGGAGCGCTGCGCGGCTTGGCCGATGTACATGAAAAGTCCTTTTTTACCGTGGTGAAGCCCGGGCACATTATCGGCAGACTCAGCGGCTGGCGATAGCCTGGGCTTGCAGCAACCAAGCCTCACGCTGCCCGGCGCTGGCGCCGAGAATCGGGCCAAAGGTGAGCGTTCGATGAGGTTCTATTCCGCAAAAAGCCAGGGTTGTTTTGCGGACCTGATGCAGTCCGGGCATGCGATAGATCCAGCGGTAATACCAGGGCGGCGTGTCCATGGTTACCAACAAGTGCGCACTGCGACCGTGCAGGAGTTTGTCGGGAAAGGCTTTGCCTTCGCGGTACTTGAAAGCGAAACCGGGCAGGAACACCCGATCGAAAAAGCCCTTGAGCAACGCCGGAACTCCACCCCACCAGATCGGATACACCAGTGTCAGATGCTCGGCCCACAGGATATCGGCCTGCGCCTGACGCAAGTCGGCCTCCAGCGGCTGAACCTGCTGATAACCTTCGCGCAGCACTGGATCAAAATCCATGTTGCCGAGAAATAACTGGCGCACCTCATGCCCGGCGCGCAACGCTGACTGTGCGTAACGCTCCGCGAGTGCGGCGCAGAAACTGCTGCTGGAAGGATGACCGAGGATGATCAGAATTCGTTTGCCCATCGTTTCAGTCCTTGAAGATCAAACCCCAAGGATAAAGTCTGCCCCTCAGGGGAGAGTCAAGGCATGCAGCAACGCTTTCGCATAACCGGGAAGCGTCGCAAAGTCCCGCGCACAGAGCAGGAGTTTGCGTTGGGCCCAGGGTTCTTGCAGTGCGAGGCTTCTGAAGGGCAGCGCACCTGGCCAGCGGTCGACGGCGGCCAAGGGCACGATCGCCAGACCGGCACCGCGAGCGACCATGCGCATCACGCCCTCGAAACCGTCGGCGCGGATGCGGATTTGCAGGCGTGAACCGATGTGTAGTGCTTGTTCTTCGAGGTATACGGCCAGGGCGCTGTTAGCGTTAAGTCCTACGTAGTCGTGGTGCAAGGTATCGCTGAAACTCAGCGATTCGGTATCGGCCAGCGGGTGATTGTGGGGCAGGATCAACACCAGCGGGTCATCGCGAAACGGCCGGGTTTGCAAGTCATCGGTGTCCACCGCGTCGGACACGATCCCGAGGTCTGCCGCCCCCTGACGCAACGCATGGGTGATGCGGGCGCTGGGCAGCTCTTGAAGGTCGATGTCGAGGTTCGGATGTTCGCGCAGAAAGTCGGCGAGCAACTCCGGCAGGTATTCGGTGATCGCGGTGGTGTTGCACAGCAACCGCACCTGACCTTTGACGCCCTTGGCGTATTCGGCCAAGTCCTGTTGCATGCGTTCGGCTTGTTGCAGCAGGGCTCGGGCGTGTTTCGCCAGGGCTTTGCCTGCCGGTGTCGGCGTGACACCGCGACGACCGCGGTCCAGGAAGTCGATGCCTAGCGAGGCTTCCATGGCGCGGATTCGTGCGCTCGCGGCTGCCAGGGATAAATGGCTGCGGGCGGCGCCGGCGGTGATGTTGCCCGTGTCGAGGATGTTGAGGTAGAGGCGCAGGTCGGTCAGGTCGAAGTGCATCGGTACAGCCTCAGGAGGTGTGTTGTCTGGACGGACGCCTTCGCGGGCAAGCCTCGCTCCTACGGGGTTGATGGCGTCCGGATGAACACAGCAAACCTGTAGGAGCGAGGCTTGCCCGCGAAGGCGTCAGTTGCATCGATACATTCTTAAGCCTCTGCCAAAACAAGAGGCAGCCTCAATATATGGCAGATTTTCAATCGGCCAATCCAGGCTCACGATAGCCCCATGAATACTCTCGCCGCGTTCTATCAAAACCTCGGTCTGGCCCTTTCCTTGCTGGTGATCGCCACTTTTCTACTGGCCGGCATGATCAAAGGCGTGATCGGCCTCGGATTACCCAGCATCGCCATGGGCCTGCTCGGTCTGGCTATGGCGCCGTCGCAGGCTGCGGCGCTGTTGATCATTCCCGCAACCCTCACCAATGTCTGGCAACTGGCATTCGGTGGGCATTTGCTCGGCTTGATCAAACGGTTGTGGCCAATGCTCCTGGCGATCTTCATCGGCACCGGGGCGGGCACGGTATGGATCGGCATGGCCGGAGGTCATTGGGGGGTGCGGGCGTTGGGAGGGGCGCTGTTGCTTTACGCGCTGAGCGGTTTATTCCTGCCGACCTTGCGCGTCGAAGGTCGAACCGAGTGCTGGCTCGGTCCGCTGTGCGGCGTGCTGACGGGCGTCATCACTTCCGCCACCGGTGTCTTCGTGATTCCGGCTGTGCCTTATCTGCAAGCCTTGGGTTTGAGCAAGGATGAACTGGTGCAGGCGCAGGGCCTGTCGTTCACCGTCTCGACCCTCGCCCTGGCCGCCGGCCTGTTGTGGCGCGGCGCCCTCGGCGGTGGCGAGTTAAGTGCGTCGTTACTGGTGTTGATCCCGGCAGTGCTCGGGATGTTGCTTGGCCAATGGTTGCGCCAGCGGATCAGCGCTGTGCTGTTCAAGCGGGTGTTCTTCATCGGCCTCGGCGTGCTCGGCGGTCACTTGCTGATCAGCGGGTAGAGGAAGACGGACTCAGCTTCTCGATGGCGCGGATATCAAAGTCCTGCTCCAGGTATTCCATGCTCATGTCACGGAACTGCTGCATGTGCGGCAGGTTCGAGTGCACGTCGAGGTGGGCCTGGGACTGCCAGATCTCGTGGAAGATAAACAATGTCGGGTCCTGTTTGTCGCGCAGCATGTGGTACTCGATGCAGTCGGGCTCGGCGCGACTGGCTTCTACATAGCCGCTGAAAAACGCTTCGAAGGCGTCGGATTTTTCCGGGCGGGTCTTGGCGTGCAAGATGAAGCCTTGCATTTCACTCATCAGAAATCTCCTCAAGTTCAGAATCGGCGCAAGTGTATGGCAACAATCGCCTATCGATTCGTGCGTATTGGTCAAATGAATTGTGCGAATTCAACGCTTATTCCGCGCGAGGCAGGTCGTTACTCTGCCGCCATCGAATTCGAACCTTCCGAGATTTCTCATGAAAAAAGTCCTGTTGCTCAATGGCGGCAAAAAGTTCGCCCACTCCGATGGCCGCTATAACACCACCCTGCATGAGGCCGCGTTGAGCGTGCTGGACCGTGGCGGTGTCGACGTGAAAGCCACTTTCATCGACGAGGGGTACGATGTCGCCGAAGAAGTCGCCAAATTCCTCTGGGCCGACGTGATCATTTATCAAATGCCCGGCTGGTGGATGGGCGCGCCGTGGACCGTGAAGAAGTACATCGACGAAGTCTTCACCGAAGGCCACGGCAGCCTCTATGCCAGTGATGGTCGCACCCGTTCCGACGCCTCGCAAAAGTACGGCAGCGGTGGATTGGTGCACGGCAAGCAATACATGTTGTCGTTGACCTGGAACGCGCCGCAGCAAGCCTTCGACGACCCGACTGACTTTTTCGAAGGCAAGGGCGTGGACGCGGTGTACTTCCCGTTTCACAAGGCCAACGAATTCCTCGGCATGACCGGCTTGCCGACCTTCCTGGCCGTCGATGTGATGAAGCGTCCGAATATCGAGGGTGATGTGGCGCGTTATGAACAGCACCTGACCGAGGTGTTCGGCCTCAAGGCGTGAGCTCGGTTACTATCGATACCTGAAGCCAGAACCTGTAGGAGCCAGGCTTGCCGGCGAAGGCTTTTTAGCGGACGCCTTCGCCGGCAAGCCTGGCTCCTACAAGGCCGGCGCTGAATTGATCGATGAGGGGCATCCGTGAAAGCCAGATCCGATGAGTTGCAGATTTTCGTCTGCGTGATTGAGTGCGGGTCGATTTCCGCGGCGGCCGAACAGGTCGGGCAGACGCCTTCGGCGGTCAGCCGTACGTTGTCGCGGCTGGAGGCGAAACTCGATACCACGCTGATCAATCGCACCACGCGGCGCATGGACCTGACGGAGGAGGGCAAGTATTTCTTCGAACACGCCAAGTTGATTCTCGATCAGATGGACGAACTCGAAGAACGCCTGACCTCACGCCAGCAAACCCCGTCCGGGCGTCTGCGGATCAACGCCGCTTCGCCGTTCATGCTGCACGCCATCGTGCCGTACATCGATGAGTTCCGCGGCCTCTACCCGGACATCCAGCTCGAACTCAACAGCAACGACCTGATCATCGACCTGCTCGAACAAAGCACCGACATCGCCATCCGCATCGGCACACTGGCGGACTCGACGTTGCACGCGCGCTCGCTGGGTTGCAGCCCGCTGCACATCGTCGCCAGTCCGGCGTACCTTGAGCAACACGGCACGCCGGCGGCTGTTGCGGACCTGACCGGGCATGCGTTGTTGGGCTTTACCCAGAACGAAGGCCTCAACCAGTGGCCGCTGCGGTATGTGCACGGTGATCGTTGGCCGATTCAGGCGTCGATCAGCGCTTCCAGCGGCGAGACGATCCGGCACCTGGCGCTGGAAGGCCAAGGCATCGCCTGTCTGTCGCACTTCATGACGATCGACGACATTCGTGCGGGGCGATTGCAGGTGCTGCTGGCGGATTTCAACAGCGGCTATCGCCAGCCGATCAACGCGGTGTACTACCGAAACTCGCAACTTGCCCTACGGATTCAGTGCTTCCTGGACTTCATCCAGGGCAAATTGGCGGCTTATGCGAATGCGGACTTCAAAGGCTGATTCGTGACTCCTGCGCAAGAGTGATTTGGGTAAGTGGGTCTGTTTCGTCACGGGACGGTCCTCGATACTCAATGCATCACTTATTCACGCAGGGAGTTTCTCCATGAACGTATTCGTTACAGGCGCCGCTGGTTTCATCGGCGGCTCCATCGCCACCGGTCTCGTCCGGGCGGGCCACAAGGTCACCGGTCTGGTGCGCAACGCCGACCAAGCCACTTAACTGAGCGCCCTGGGCATCACCCCGGTAATCGGCACTCTTGACGACAGCGCACTATTGGCCGAACAGGCCCGCGCTGCCGATGCCGTGATCAACGCCGCCAGCAGCGACCATCGTGGCGCGGTGGAAGCCTTGCTCAATGCCTTGCGCGGCGCCAACAAAGTCTTCCTGCACACCAGCGGTTCGAGCATCGTCGGCGATGCGTCGGGCGGCAAATCCAGCGACGTCATCTATTTCGAAGATAACCTGCCGGAGCCGACCGTCGACAAGGCTGCTCGCGTAGCCATCGACAACCTGATCCTCGCAGCGGCGAAAGACGGCGTGAATTCGGGCGTCATCTGCAACACCCTGATTTACGGCCACAGCCTGGGCGTCAATCGCGACAGCGTGCAGTTGCCGCGCTTGCTGAAGCAGGCGCGTAGAAGTGGCGTGGTCCGGCATGTCGGTACGGGTCAGAACATCTGGTCCAACGTACACATCGAAGACGTGGTGTCCCTGTACCTGCTGGCACTGACAAAAAACGTACCGGGTACGTTCTACTTCGTCGAGAGTGGTGAGGCGTCGTTCATCGACATGACCACAGCCATGGCTGAAGCCCTGAAACTCGGCAAGGCGCAAGACTGGCCGTTGAAAGAGGCCGAAGCCGAATGGGGTTATGAAATGGCCAACTATGGTTTGGGCTCCAACAGCCGGGTGCGCGGCAAGCATGCGCGTGAGTTGCTGGGCTGGGTGCCGAAGCGGACGTCGGTGGTCGAATGGATTCGGGACGAGATGGTTTGAGTTCGCCTTAAACCGCGTCATCGTTCTTCGCGGGCAAGCCTCGCTCCTACGGGGTTTTGTGTCGTTCACGGAATTAGCGAGCGACGCAAAACCTGTAGGAGCGAGGCTTGCCCGCGAATGCGTTTCCTAAGTGCCAACAACTGGCCGGGCTGCCCTCAATTCCGTAACATCCGCTCCCTCTTTCCCTGCTGTGTCCGGTCCCCCATGAAACCAAAACGTCTGCGCGCCGATGTCCTGGCCGGACTCACCACGTCTTTCGCCCTGCTACCCGAATGCATTGCCTTCGCGCTGGTGGCTCACCTCAATCCGCTGATGGGGCTTTACGGCGCTTTCATCATTTGCACCCTGACCGCGCTGTTCGGCGGTCGGCCGGGGATGGTGTCAGGTGCGGCCGGTTCGATGGCGGTGGTGATCGTCGCGCTGGTGGTGCAGCACGGTGTTCAGTATCTGCTCGCGACCGTATTGCTTGGTGGCCTGATCATGCTGGCGTTTGGGCTGCTGAAGCTGGGCAAACTGGTGCGCATGGTGCCGCATCCGGTGATGCTCGGCTTCGTCAACGGCCTGGCGATCATCATTGCGCTGGCGCAACTTGAACACTTCAAGAATGGTGAAACCTGGCTCAGCGGCATGCCGTTGTACCTGATGACCGGGTTGGTGGTGCTGACGATGGCGATCGTTTACCTGCTGCCGCGCCTGACGCGTGCCGTGCCGCCGGCGCTGGTGGCGATCCTGAGCGTCGGGCTGGCGGTGTATCTGCTCGGTCTGCCGACGCGCACCTTGGGCGACATGGCTCACATCGCTGGCGGCTTGCCGACGTTTGCGCTGCCAGACATTGCGTGGAGTCTGGACACCCTGCGCATCATCGCGCCCTACGCGATATTGATGGCGCTGGTCGGGCTGCTGGAAACTTTGCTGACCCTGAACCTCACCGACGAGATCACCGAGAGTCGTGGCTTCCCGGATCGGGAGTGCGTAGCGTTGGGCGCGGCCAACATGGTCTCCGGCGTGTTTGGTGGCATGGGGGGCTGCGCGATGATCGGCCAGACGGTTATCAACCTCAGTTCCGGTGGTCGTGGCCGGCTGTCCGGTGTGGTGGCCGGGGTGCTGATTCTGTTGTTCATTCTGTTTTTGTCGCCGCTGATCGAGCGCATCCCGTTGGCCGCACTGGTCGGGGTGATGTTTGTGGTGTCGCAACAGACGTTCGCTTGGGCTTCGTTACGGGTGGTGAACAAGGTGCCGCTGAACGATGTATTGGTGATCGTTGCGGTCACGGTCATCACGGTGTTCACCGATCTGGCCATCGCCGTGCTGTGCGGGATCATCATTGCGGCGCTCAACTTCGCCTGGCAGCAGGCCCGCGAGCTGTACGCCGACGCTCATATCGAAGCCGATGGCAGCAAGCTCTATCACCTGCATGGCACGCTGTTCTTCGCCTCGACTACGCCTTTTCTCAATCAATTTGATCCTGCCAACGACCCGCCTGTCGTGACCATCGACTGCCGCCATTTGAGCTTCGTCGACTATTCGGCCATCGCCGCGCTCAAGACGCTGCGTGAGCGCTATGCCAAGGCCGGCAAGCATTTGCGCGTGCTGCACTTGTCCGAGCGTTGCAAGAAATTGCTCAAGCGTGCACGTGTGAATCACGACTGAGAGTGGTAGCCGATCGTTCCCATGCTCTGCGTGGGAATGCCTCACCGGACGCTCCGCGTCCGCTTTTGGGGACGCAGAGCATCCCCGGCTGCATTCCCACGCAGAGCGTGGGAACGATCAGCGCGAAGATGATGTAAATCCGCCTGCCTGATTTTCATATCTACCGACCTCGCATACCCCTGTGCGACATCCCTTATCCCTCTACGAAAATAACTTTCACCTCGTTTGAGTTTCACCTCTCGAAATGTTTTAAGAGTTTCACAAAACTTTCGACGTGACCCTTTCGAGGAGTACCGCATGACCCTGTCCTTCGGCTATTGGCTGCTGGTGTATGCCGCCATCGCCATTATTGCTCTGATCGTTCTGATCGCCCGCTACCGACTCAATCCCTTCATCGTGATCACCCTGGTGTCCATCGGCCTCGCGCTGCTGGCGGGTATGCCGCCGTCTGGGGTGGTCGGCGCGTATGAGGCCGGGGTCGGCAAAACCCTGGGGCACATTGCGCTGGTCGTGGCGCTGGGCACGATGCTCGGCAAGATGATGGCCGAGTCCGGCGGCGCCGAGCAGGTGGCGCGGACCTTGATCGACCGTTTCGGCGAGAAGAACGCGCACTGGGCCATGGTGTGCATCGCCTTCCTGGTCGGGCTGCCGCTGTTCTTCGAGGTCGGTTTTGTATTGTTGGTGCCGATTGCCTTCACCGTGGCGCGCCGCGTTGGCGTGTCGATTCTGATGGTCGGCTTGCCGATGGTCGCCGGTCTGTCGGTGGTGCACGCGCTGGTGCCGCCGCACCCGGCGGCGATGCTGGCGGTGCAGGTGTATCAGGCGTCGGTGGGGCAGACCTTGCTCTACGCGATTCTGATCGGCATTCCGACCGCGATCATCGCCGGCCCGCTGTACGCCAAATTCATCGTGCCGCGCATTCAACTGCCGGCGGAAAACCCGCTGGAGCGGCAGTTCCTCGACCGCGAACCGCGCGACAGCCTGCCGGGGTTCGGTATCACCATGGCGACCATTTTGTTGCCGGTGGTGCTGATGCTGATCGGCGGCTGGGCCAACCTGATCTCCACGCCGGGCAGCGGTTTCAACCAGTTCCTGCTGTTCATCGGCAACTCGGTGATTGCCTTGCTGCTGGCGACCCTGCTGAGTTTCTGGACCCTCGGCATTGCCCAGGGTTTCAACCGCGAATCGATCCTAAAATTCACCAACGAATGCCTGGCACCGACCGCCAGCATCACCTTGCTGGTCGGCGCCGGCGGCGGGTTGAACCGGATTCTGGTCGATGCGGGCGTGACCAACCAGATCGTCAGCCTGGCCGACGAGTTTCACCTGTCGCCGCTGATCATGGGCTGGCTGTTTGCGGCGTTGATGAGGATCGCCACCGGTTCTGCCACCGTGGCGATGACCACGGCGTCAGGGATTGTGGCGCCGGTGGCCATTGGTCTGGGTTATCCGCACCCCGAGTTGCTGGTGCTGGCGACCGGTGCCGGGTCGGTTATCTTTTCCCACGTCAACGACGGCGGCTTCTGGTTGATCAAGGAATACTTCAACATGACCGTTGCCCAGACCTTTAAGACTTGGACCGTGCTCGAGACCATCATTTCGGTGGTCGCTTTCGCGCTGACCGTGGGTCTTTCTTACCTGATCTAACCGGAGCCGCCTGCCATGGACATCCTCTATCAGATCCGCGCCCGCCAGGATTCCTTCAGCGCCGGTGAAGGACGCATCGCGCGGCTGATGCTCGACGACGTAGGTTTTGCTTCCGCCGCCAGCCTCGATGAGCTGGCGCAGCGAGCTGAAGTCAGCACCGCCACGCTGTCGCGGTTTGCCCGCACGGTGGGCTGTCGCGACCTGCGCGATCTGCGCCTGCAACTGGCCCAGGCCAGTGGCGTCGGCAGCCGTTTCCTCGACCCGGCGGGCACGCCTGACCAGTCGGCGTTTTACGGACAAATCGTCGGTGATATCGAGTCGACCTTGCGCCAGCACTTGTCGGCGTTCGACGAGTCGCGTTTCGCCGATGCGGTGAAACTGCTGGGCAAGGCGCGGATGATTCATGCGTTCGGCATGGGCGGCTGCTCGACCTTGTGCAGCGATGAATTGCAAGTGCGGCTGGTGCGATTCGGCTACCCGATTGCGGCGTGCCACGACCCGGTGATGATGCGCGTCACCGCCGCCAGCCTCGATGCCGAACGCGCCGTGATTGCCTGCTCGCTGACCGGCATCACCCCCGAACTCATCGAAGCCGTCGAGCTGGCGCGCAACTACGGCGCACGGATTATCGCCATCACCCGCGCCGATTCGCCGCTGGCGCAATTGGCGGATGTGCTGCTGCCGCTGCAAGGCGTCGAGACCTCGTTCATCTACAAACCCACCGCGGCGCGCTACGGCATGCTGCTGGCCATCGACGTGCTTGCCACCGAGCTGGCGCTGGCCAATCCTGAAGACAATCAAGAACGTCTGCGGCGGATCAAACTCACCCTCGACGATTACCGCGGCGGCGACGATCACTTGCCGTTGGGAGACTGACATGATGTACGACACGCTGATTCGCAACGCCCTGATCATCGACGGCAGCAACAGCCCGGGTTATCCCGCCGATGTGGCGATTCTGAATGGCCGCATCGAGCGTATCGGCGACCTGCACGATGCCACTGCCAGCGAAGAAATCGACGCCGCCGGCCGCGTGTTGGCGCCTGGTTTTATCGACGTGCACACCCACGACGACACGGTGGTGATCCGCCAGCCGCAGATGTTGCCCAAGCTCAGCCAGGGCGTGACTACGGTGATTGTCGGCAACTGCGGGATCAGCGCGTCACCGGTGAGTTTGCGCGGCGATCCGCCGGACCCGATGAACCTGCTCGGCACCTCGGCAGCCTTTGTTTATCCGACATTCAGCGATTACCGCGCAGCGGTCGAAGCGGCGAACACCACGCTGAACGTTGCCGCACTGGTGGGTCACACCGCGTTGCGCAGCAACCACCTCGACGACCTGTTTCGCACCGCCACGGCGGATGAAATCAGCGCGATGCGCGAGCAACTGCGCGAAAGTCTCGAGGCCGGCGCCTTGGGCTTATCCACCGGTCTGGCCTACGCCAGCGCGTTCTCGGCGTCCACCGATGAAGTGATGCAACTGACCGAAGAACTGGCGGCATTCGGCGCGGTGTACACCACCCATTTGCGCAGCGAATTCGAACCGGTGCTGGAGGCGATGGACGAGGCGTTCCAGATCGGCCGGCATGCGAAATCCCCGGTGATCATTTCCCACCTCAAATGTGCAGGGGCCGGCAATTGGGGGCGTAGTCCGCAATTGCTGGCCTCGCTTGAGGAGGCTGCGAAAACTCATCCGGTGGGTTGCGATTGTTATCCCTACGCGGCGAGTTCTTCGACGCTGGACCTCAAGCAAGTCACCGACGCCCATCGCATCACCATCACCTGGTCCACGCCGCACCCTGAGCTGGGCGGTCGCGACCTGATGGACATCGCCGCCGAATGGAACGTGCCGCTGCTCGAAGCGGCCCGCCGACTTCAACCGGCCGGTGCGGTGTATTACGGAATGGACGAGGACGATGTACGAAGAATCCTCGCCCATCCGTTGTCGATGGTGGGGTCTGACGGCTTGCCGGAAGACCCGTTCCCGCATCCGCGCTTGTGGGGTGCTTTCCCACGGGTGCTTGGGCATTTCAGTCGTGACGTCGGGCTGTTTGCGCTGCACACCGCCGTACACAAAATGACCGGGCTGTCGGCGGCGCGTTTCGGCTTGAAGGAACGGGGTGAAATTCGTGAAGGACATTGGGCGGATCTGGTGTTGTTCGATCCGCTGACCATTCGCGACGTGGCGGACTTCAATGACCCGCAACGAGCGGCGGAGGGGATTGAGGGGGTGTGGGTCAACGGGGTGTTGAGTTACAGCGAAGGCCAGGCGAACGGCAAACGGGAAGGGCGGTTTCTGGCGCGGGAAGGGGATCTGCGCGCGGGTTTTCAGAGCCTCCACAATCCCCTGTAGGAGCCAGGCTTGCCGGCGAAAGCGATCAGCCAGTCGACAAATCTTTTTGAACTGCTTCGCGTAGTAGCACATTGCAATTAAAGAAAGCCATCGCCAAGCCGAAGCGCTGACATCCAGCCCAACTACAATGGGTGTCTTTTCAGTCAGGGAGCAACCCAATGAGCTTCGGCAAAACCACCCCGATCCTGCGGATTTTCGACGAGACCAAGGCATTGGAGTTCTACGTCGACTTCCTGGGGTTCACCGTCGACTGGCAGCATCGCTTCGAAGCGAATTTCCCGTTGTACCTGCAAGTCTCCCGTGGCGAATGCGTGCTGCACCTGTCCGAACACCATGGTGACAGCACGCCGGGTTCGGCCTTGCGGATCGAGACCGACGAACTTGAGGCGTTTCAGCAGCAACTGCTGGCGAAGGAATATCCGTTTTCCCACCCACAGATTCAGGCCATGCCCTGGGGAAGCCAGGACATGACCATCAGTGATCCGTTCGGGAACCGGTTGGTATTTACCAACGCGATCTGCATGTAAAGCAACACTGACTTACGGATTGGCGGCGCGCAGGTATTGGGTTCTGGATGACCGCATCGATTGCACATGCGCGGCGTAGTCAATGGGCTCCAGTCGGCCGGTGGGGATGTTGATGTCCCTCGGGATCAAGGCATTGCAGTTCATGCAGGTAGGGAAATCGGTGGCTTGCCGGGAATCGGAAAAGCCCTTGAGTCGTTGAGTCATCACAAAGATGTTTTCAGGCGGGACGCTTGCACTCGGCGAGTGATTGAGCAACGCGTTCCTGCTCCGCACTTCCGCATGACGCCCAGGGGTGCCGGACTGAATAGGGAATAAATGTCCGGAGTGACCTGAATGGTCGCGGATGTCCCTGGCCAGCGCCGGGTGGAGGGTGACGTCATTCTGATTGGCGTAATCGCGTTCAACTTGAGCCATGTAGGTCTCAGGACGGGTGACTTCAAAGATCCCCAGGTCCCCTGGCCCGTTTGTTGAGGGGAAAGGATTGCGAAAGAGGGCGATCCCTGGATAGGGCCTGTCCCCCAGCAGTTCCGGGAAGTTGAAATGCCCCCAGGACGAAAAGCTTCCGTCCACCGTCGTGACCGCAGCGTGTGCGGTGTGCTCATTCAGTTTCTTTTTCGTATAGGCCTTGAACGCTGGGTGAGTGGCTTCGACCCCGGCGATTTCCTTGGGTGTCAGAGGATTCGTCCGATTGGGAAATTGAGTCTGCAGTTCGGCCAGTTTCTGGCTTTTTGCTTCTGCAAATAGCCTTGGAGCGTCTGTCATCGAAACGGTTTTCACCGAAAACCGGTCGTAGTAGTCGAGCACGCTGGGAACGTTGACCAGATCATCGCGCGCCAGCCCCCGCGAATCCGCAAATCGCACCGGGTTGTTCCCCACCATGCAATACAGGTTCAAGCCGTCAGCCGTGCCCGTGGGGTCCGGGCTGATCCATCGTTGCAACCATGGCGCGTAATACCGCTGGCCGTAGTAATACAGCCCGCTGGTATCACGCTCCTTGCCCGAGTAGCGAAGGGTTCTGTATTTCGCTTCCAGCACGTTACGCGCCGCTCTCCACGCCGTGCCGCCAAAGGGGTAATAACCTTCCTCGCTGATCAGGTGGCCTTCGCCATCCAGTTCCATTGTGTTGGAACCCAAGTGATCGTCGAAACTGAAGCGCAACGCGTCATTGGTGATGGCTGACGGTGTTCCCAGGCTCCAGTGCAGGCACCGAACGTTGCAGGTTCCCGCTTGAACTGTGATGACCTCGAGTTTTTCCGACGTGCTTTCCCGGATTTCCAGGCCAGGCAAATACAGGACGTCGCGGCAGTGGGCGAGGGCGTGGGCCTTTTGGGTTTGCCGTTTACGAACTCGCTGGCCGCTGCCGTCGTAGAGGTAACTTTCTGTATCCGCTTGCTGCTCGGCGCGCTCTACCAGGGTCACGCTTTGCAATTGGTTGCGCGCGTTCCACACCAGCGGTTGCCCGGATTGCAGTTTCTGCAGATTGCCGTTGGCATCGAAGCCGGTTGCAAAGTCGGGGGGCGGATCACCTGTTTTCCATGACAACCCACGATTGCTGTCGGGGGCGATGCGCATCTCGCGGGTGTAGTTATTACCTTCGCGCTGATGCTGCAGCGTGGTCAGGTTGGCGCGTTCGTCGTAGGTGTAACGCTGAGTGAAATTGAGCAGTCGGTTGCGGTCTGCCGGGCTGGGTAGCCAGGCAGGAAGCGCCGCGCGGATGCTTGCTGCCTGCTCTTCCCGGCCCGTCGCCTTGACCAGTTGATACAGGCTGTCGTAGGCATAAGTGCTTACCGGCCTTACGCGTTGATTGGCGTTGTGCTGCTCGGGTTTGCTGTGGTCTTCGACATTCAATACGTTGCCGACCGCGTCGTAGGCGTAATGCAGTTTCTGAAGCACGTGGGTGTTTGTGCGCGAAATGCACCGCTGGATCATGCGGCCGTTTTCAGGCGCATACATCGCCGTGCTGGTGATCTTGCCGCCCAGGATCTGTGATTCGATCTGACCTTGCGCGCTATAGCTGACTTGATCGAGCAGCAGCTTCTGTTGCGTCGTGCCGCTGAGTTGCAGGGTGACTTTGTGCAACTGGCCGGCAACATCAAACCAGAAGCGTTGCATATGCCCTTTGGCGTCAATTTGCTCGAGGACTTCGCCGGTCGGAGCGTAGCGCCAGGTGGTGGGATGGCCGGTACCGCTTTCGAGCAAAACTGCACGCTCATCAAGATCTTCCGGCCAGTGCGCGGCGTGTTGATCTTTCAGTAGATGGCGCGTTTGGCTGAGCAGTTTTCCCGTCAGGTCATACCCGGAAAAAAGCACGCTGCCAGCCGGATCATCGTGGCGAATCAACCGTCCACACCGGTTGGTTTTCGCATCGTCGGTTGAGTTGGCTGCGTAGGTAAAGCGCTCGATGGCCTGACGGGATTGCTGTGTGGATTCTTTGTGGATGGCCAGTGGACGCAGCTGGTTGTCATAGTCGGTCTGCCAATGGCTACCGCGCGAGTCCCAGTTGTCCAGCGCCTGGCCGGCTTCGCCAAAAAGCGTCAGACGCCAGCCGGCATCGATGCTGTCGATCAGAAACGTGGCCCCCGACAGGCTGCTGACTTGCCTTGAGTCTGCGGTGGTCAAGCCAACCGGGGTTGCGGGCGAGTAGTGCTCAATGATCTGTCCGCTGATGTCATGCCGGTAACGCGTGATACGGGCTTCTGGCGTCTTGATCGATTCGTTGCACAAGTAACGGACTTCGCGTAGCGCAAGACCACGGCCGTCGATGACGTTCAGGGTCGGAGTGTGGCGATGAACATTGACGCTCATTGCGCACCTCCTTGCGCTGGCAGCTCGGGCTGGGTGTCGTTTTCGTCTTCGGTGATGGAGTACCAGGGATGCCAGGTATGACGACGTTCATCACCCTTGGCATTGATGACGCGAATGAGTCGGCCCATGGGGTCATGGAAATATCGATCGCAAAGGCCTGATGTGCGCAGGGACTCATCATTGATGTAGCGGTGCCGGTCACTGAAGTACGGCCGATATTTACGAGTCACCAGGCCCTTGTTGTCGTATTCAATGCGCTCGCTGACACGCCAGCGAAGGCTGACTTCGTGTTCTTGCGGGTTACCGTTTTTCCACGTCAATGTGCCGTCATCGTTGACCGCTAACGCTGTTCCTCTGCCGGCGTTGTGTTTGCTTTGCAACGGCCGGCCAAAGCCATCCCAGCACTCGACTCCGATGCGAATTTCTTTGCTTTCGGAATCGTTGAGGTATCGATCTGCCTGCAACGTAGCGCAGTGAACCGGTTCGCGCTGCACGCTTTGGATCTTCGTCTGGAGTGCTTGTTCGTAAGGGGTTTTATTGATGTCCCTGCGGGCCAGACGCGTACGGGCGCCTGCGCGGATGTACCCACCGGGCAGCAGATCGCCTTTGGCAATTGCCCCTTTGCACCATTCTTGGTCCTGCGGTGTTGCGGCCTCAATGCGCCCCATCCAGCTGAACGCATCGTAGAAGTAAGCGCTCGCGACTTGCTGTAACGCCTGTTGCGGGTTTTCGACAGCGAGGTCAGGCCGACCGTGATAGCGACGAATATAGGTGGAAAGTGGCGCGAACCCGATTTTTCCATCGGTGCTGCTTTTGAAATGGGTGATGGCGTGAACATGTCCGAATGCATCGTACGACGATTCCTGGACAACGCTATTGGAGTCGGTGAGCCGAGTGGGTTGGAGTATTCGGTAGTCGATGTTGGACGCTGTGGTCGTGCAGTTGTCCGGCAGCTTGATGTCGGTGGTCAGGCAGAAATAAGGGGTATGGGTGAAGGTGGTTTGCCCCTGTTGCGGGCTCTGTTTAAAACTCGACGGTTTGAAAAAACCATCCAGTTTGTTATACGTGACGAAGTGTCGGCGTACCGACCAAAGTTTGTCCCGCTTATCCCACTCAGCATCGCCCGGTAAGGCGATGGGCATTTTTTTGTAGCCAGCGTGTTCGAGGCGTCGGATCAAATCAAAAGACGGAGCCTGCGATTTGAGTACGTCGTAAACCTTCAACGCCAACTCATTAAGCTCGGCTGTTTCCGTGTGATCGACCAACGCCTCGACACTGGCCTGCCCATCCGCAAAGGGTCCACTGGCATCAGGTTTTCCATAACGCTGTAAAGACAGACCGGTCATGACCTGTCGCGCTCTCCATGCAGCTGAAGCGCCCAGGATCAGCAGCGCCTCATGGTTGATGCCTGAAGGCGCCAGGCCTTCGGCCAGCGGTGCTTTTGGCAGTTTCAGAGCATTCGTACGTCGCAGATAAGGCAGGCCAAGCCGCCTGTTCTGCACGGTGCTGATGTGAATGAATTGGGCTTTATGTTCGGTCACGTAATAGAACTGCTGGGCTTCGTCATGGGCGTCGGCCCACCATTTTTTCTCCCAGGAATCGGTAAAGGGACAGGCATCGTCCGCTGTTGTGCGCCGGGCATAGCTGATCTCCAGATGGTGGATCAGGTAACCGTAGGCGTCCCAGTTCAGATTGATCGTGTGGGTGCAGCGCGGATCTTGCGGGAAGCGTTCGTACTGATAGTGAATTGACTCCGCCAGCACCGGGTGCAGGATCGAATAAGGGCTGTGCTTGCCCATGCCCTTGAGTTCGTTGACCTTGTAGCGATGTTGTTGCACCGAATACGGACGCTTTGACTGGTTGCCCTGATTCTGGCCGTAAACCTCTACCCGCAAGAGACGCCCGTTCAGCGCCCGGGCGATTTCACGCCGGCGCGCTCTGGACCAAGTGTTGGCCGGAACATGCCGGTCGCTGCGCGGCGTCCAGCTTTCACCCAGGTTCTGGATGGTTTGTTTGAGAAGCACGGCTTTTTCGTCGCTGTAATCTCGATCATGGATGATCAGATCAACTTCATCGCCGACATGGAACCAGGTTTTGGTCAATGTCGGTACGGTGTGCAGATTGCTTGCTTTATCACCACCCATGTCGGTTTGCACGAGCAGGCCGAAGCCCCGAAATTCGCGTTCGGTGCCGTCGTAAAAACCGCGCCGATACTTGAATTTTTGGATTAGAACATTCCCGGTAGTTTCGTCGAGTCGAGTTTGCTGCTTGACCAGAAACAGCGGAATCGGCAAGCGCGAAATCGCCGTTTTTTTGTTTTTGCGTACCTGTCTTTTTTCGTCCAGCCACTCTTGTGCCGAACTGCGGTAATTGATGCTGCCGTCGGCGCCCATGTTGTTGTTTGTCGAATGCAACAAATAGGGTTTGGTGCTGACGAAATCGCATCGCCAATGCCGCGGCGTTGCCCCCGGTACGCTGAAAACCAGGTTGGAGCAGCCGAGTCCTTGCAGGTCGGTGGCGCTGACCTGGCAGAACCGGTCATAGCTGACACCTGCGGGCCATGGCATGTCGATCGCCGGGCTCAGGCCATTGCCGCATAGATTCATGAAAATCCGTGCGCAGTGGGGTTCCAGATAAATAAGGTCTGCGCTTCCAGAGCCATCCAGGTCGGCCAGCAAAAGACGCGATGAATCGAACTCTTCCAATGAAAGCTCCGGTGTGGCGATCACCCGACCTCTACCGAAGCGTCCCCGACCGAGGTTGGGCCAACATTTCACTTCGTTGCGGCGGATACGGATCAGATGCTGTTGTCCACTGCCGAGAATGTCGCTGAAGGCCACCAGTTCGCTGGATGAGTTGCCGGGCAGAGGCAGGTCATCCTCATCAGCCCCGCGATCGACTTCGGTTGCGGCGACGAAGCCTGCGCCTTTCTGGTTGGCATACAGGCGAACACTGCGCGGGCCAAGCATGACCAGATCATTGAGCCCGGCGCCCATCAGATTGGCCAGTTGCCCTTGAGGATGGAAGAACTCTGTCGGAACGGCGTCCATCGGGGTGAAGTTCGACCAGGTGCCGTTGGGTTTCAGCGTGAAGAAACCACTGAGCCCCGGTTGCGCCACGATCCAGTCCGGGCGTCCGTTTGCATTGAGGTTACCGAGAAACTGTCGGGTGGGTTTGCGGCTGTCGGCTGACGGGATATGTGGCAGATCGCTCAACGCTTTGTACGTGACATGATCCCCTCCCAAGTCATCGCGCACCGGTTGGCTATACCGCCAACTTTTGTCGGTTCGGTGCAGTACGCCGGGCAGTCCTTCCCCCAGTAGATCGACGAATTGAAAGCGCTGTTGATGATTGAACCCGGACAGCGCCTCGAACGGTTTGAAGCGCTGCACGTCAGGTTCAAGCGAGAAGTCGGTGTAGGTGAATTCGAGGGGGGGATGGAGTTGAGCGGTGTTCTTGTCGTAAGCCTGGTCCAGTGCTGCGCTCAGGCAGCTATAGGAATGGGGGCTGGTTTGATACTCGATCACGCTGCGGCGAACCAGTACCGGCTCAGGGCCCATTGATGTTTCATCGGGGAAGTGATGAAACATCAGAATCTGCCGGCATAAACGTCGGGTTCTCAGCTCGAATCCATAGGAAAAATCCGAGAAGGGATCGCTCCGTAGCGGTGACTCTTTTGTTGCTCGATAAGCAGGTTTTTCATCCAGTGCAGTGCTGCGCTCACCGCAGTCGAAGCACACTTCGAAATGCCAACGTACGTCCTTGAGCCCCCCGACTTTGCCTGAGTACAACTGAGCGTCAGCTTCAAAATTGCCATAGCGTACCCGCCCGAGGTAACGCTGGGCACGGCTGTCGGCAGGGTCCTGCGCCGAGACCGGGTCCGCGTTGTATTCATACACAATATGCTCGCCATGAGGGTTCATGCTCTCTTCAAGCAACCACTCGCCCACGTGCGATAGCGCATCGGGATCCGCACGGCGTGCCGATGGCGTTTTTCCAAACAGATGCTGACTGCCGTCGGCGTTGTGTATCAGCCAGAAGCCCGGTTCGTCTGTTGAACTGGACCAATGCTCGATCAGGTTGAAGGCGGTTTCGATGCGCGGTCGATAGCGCACGACTGTGTGTTCCATCTGCCGTGTGCCGTCGCTGTAAAGCTTTTGGCTGGATTCGATCACGCCGGTGGTCCGGTTCCGCTCAGGCATCAACACCTCGCCGTCGGGGCCGATGAACAAATCATCACGGGTGTAGGACGGAACGCCCAGGTGGGTGCGTCGTGTGACGGTCGGCAGCGACAGTTTCCAACCGAGGCCGAACACCCCGTTGCCTTGAGCACTGCTGTAGCGCAAGGCAAGGGCCGGGGCATATCCGCGACCGGGTGAAATGGGCAGCGGAATCTCGCAGGAAGCGCTCCCGCTGGAGCCGATTGCACCGAGGCCGTTACCGATGCTTTGAATCGCCCCCCCGCCCTTGGGCAAGGCAGGAGGAATGACAGGGAGGGCGGCGTGTTCGCTCATTGCGCACCACCATTTGCCCTGGCGGTGTACTGCACGTGCACGATGATATCGGTCAGGGATTCGAGCACGCTTTTCTGAGCCGCATGATTGGGGAATGACAACTGCCATTTCGATACCGCTCCGGTGTATTCGAAGGGCAGGTAGCGTTCGTCCTGAAAGCTCAAGGTGAACAGACCGCTGTCGTCGATGCCTGTGGACAGGGCAATTTGCTGATTGGCGCGCAGACTTTTCATGACGATCTTGTCGGCGCCGGGCAGGACGACCTCGCTGCCGGTCTGGGTCAGCGTGGCACGGATATCTTCATAGGGACCGAGGATGGCCGGCAGTGAAATACTGATGCTCTTGATCCGGCGCAGGCAATGCCCCGGGTAGTCGTTATCAAACAGGGCCTGCGTCAATTCAAACTCGTAAGAGCCCGTATCCAGCAGGATGGCCTTCATTCCTTTGATGAGCGTGTTGTCAGCTGCTAGCGCACCGTTCCAGGGTTTGTTGATGGATGGCGTGATATTTTCCTTTAGGTGGAGTTTGCTCAACGACACGGTCTTGCGGATTTCCAGTTCGCGCTCGTTGCCCAGCAGCCAGGCATTCTTCATCTTCATCAAGCCCAGCTTCATGCGCTCGCCAGGGCCGAGTCCGCGGTAGGTGCTGTTCCAGGTCTGGTTCTGGAAGAACGGTTGAGTGGTGGTGTCGGCCGTCTCGTATCGCCAGCTCCGTTCGGTGAACTGGCACAGGGAGAGCGTCGAGTCATACACCTGGTAGTAGAAGCTGGAGAGCTGATGGGTGAACCACTGGTAAAGCTGTGAGTTGGTGAAGCGCTGGCTGAGAAAGTCGTAAGAGGCCCGGGCTTGAGCCAGCGACGTTTGAGTCTGTTGTAACAACAGTCGTGAAGCGATCTCTCGTTCAGCCTCCAGTGCAAGCTGTGCATCAATCTGGGCGATTTCGAGCTTTGCCTGATCGCGAGCGAGGGTCCAATCCTGATGGCGGCGTCGATACTGCGCGGCACGCTCGAGGGCTTCGCCCGCGCCATAGGCGGCGGTTGCCACCCCTTGCGCCATGGCCATCATGGCAAGGGGGCCGCCCTCCAGACGAGCCCCGCCGTCCGCCAGGCCAAAAATGTTGGGAACCACTTTCAGGCTTTGACCGCCGGCATGAGCCGCATGGGCGCCTGCTTCAGCGATACGCCCCTCCAGATGGAACGCGGCGGCCGTCACTTCTTCCAGATTGACGACCTCGTTGACCCGCTGACTGTAGTAATCACGGCGGCTTTCGACGATGGCTTTACTGGCCAGTAACGCTTCGCGGTTTTTATGATCGATCTTCAGGGCCTGGGTCTGCAGGTCCACCGCAACGGTGGCGATATCCCATATGTGCTGTTGCTGAAGTTCCTGATAGCTGGCCTGCTCGCTGCGCTCGATAAACGACATGAGCGTTTCGCCGAACTGAATCACCGTGTCTATCGCACTCATGGCATGGGCATGCAGGGCACTGAAACGGTAAGGCGGGATCTCTGTGCCCAGTCGCTGGGCCAGACCGGGCTCCGCAGCGCGAGAAGGGTTGGCGCCGTGCTGTTTGTTTGAAGCGGCTGGAGTCGCGAACAACGCAAGCCTCAAGGGGCGACCCACAATGTCGAGGTTATGTCGCAGGTTATGCAGGCGGCTTTCGAGCTTTTCCCAGCGGGGGAACAACACGGGGTTGAAGGGCAAGCGCGAATGCGGCGCGTCAATCGCATGGGCAGAATGTGAATGGACGTAAGGGCGAACACACACTTGAGGGGTCTGCTCTGGGGCGACGGTTGTCGATAGGTGTTTGCCTGCTTCTCCCAAGGCTTTTTCAAACTCACGCAGTTTTGTATTGGGCTCCTCGCTGAACGCTCTCAATTTGATCGTTGTCCATAGATCGGTTTGCCTGACATCCGGTCGCGGGCCCAACAGGTCCTGTGCGCGCAGGTACCAGAGCTTCGCGTCGGTCAGGCTGTCGGGAGACAACTGGCGGTAAGCGGTGTCGCCACGGTTGAGCAGAATATCGAGGTAGAGCATGTACAGGGCTTTGCGAAAGTGCACGGGATGGCTCAGTGCAATCTGGTGCGGATCCTGTGGTCCCTGGAGGGCGTAGCTGGGTTGGCCGGGCTTGGGCGTGCCGGTCATCAGAGGCACTGCGTTCCAGTAGTCAGGGTTGCTGCCACTGACTGCTTTTCGGGCGGGATTGAACAGGTACTGCAACCAGCGTTCGGCTTCGCCGTATTGACGCTCCTGGTTAAAGCGGTGTGCCACCAGCCAGGGCAGGTAGAGAAACAACTCGACGAAGTAGCGACCGTAGGCGTCGTAAAAGTCCAGTTGCTCGGGCGGTTTTCCGCTTTCGAAAGGAGGCTCTTGCAGGTGCTGAGAGGACCAGCTCAGCAAGGTGTCCATGCTGTCTTCTGCGCGCTCGATCAGGTGTCGGGCGAAGGTGATGTTCATTCGGATGGGATGGCGAGGCAGGGAAGTCTGAACTTCGCTGTTTTTGATTCCAGACTTTGAGAAATCGATGAATTCTGTTGTACCTAATGCGTTGTCCAGATGGAATTCAATACTGGGAGCTGTCGGCGAACCTGATAGATAACTGAATTGAAGCATTTTCGCCTTGGAGTAAGGCCAGCACCCAAGAAGCCTGAGAAGGGTGTTGTCTTTCTCGCTGTCCAATTCACTGCGTGGAATTACTTTTGACTCAATCAAGGCATCTTTATCGATCATGGCCCACATGCAGAAATCAACAAAGGGAAGACTCACATCTTCACGTTCAAACTCACCAAGATGTAAAGCAATGCAGAGAGACGAAGACGATTGATCGCAGGTGGTTATGGTTCGTGTGTATTCCCTGAGTTTCTTCAGGTTCATACCTCCAATTGTTCCGTCCGAACAATAACCTTGAACACAGGTCTGCGGCGTACTCCAGCTCCCGTCGTATTTCTTGAAACACAGGTTCAGACGAAACAACGGATAGGTTTTGCCCTTGTTTTCTTCTCTGCTCGCCTGATCCTGAAACACGCATTCCGCCCAGATCACATACAAGCGATTGTTGAACATGACCGGGCGAATGGTGTGTTCAAGGGTGCTGTCGGAAACCGGTAGATTGATGCGGTGCCAGTCGGACCATGCTTGCGGTTCCGGCGCATCATATTTGGCAGTCCGGGAGCCGGCCACGAAGGGGCGACAGGCCATGTCCAGCGAGCGCCAATACCACGTATTGGCCGCACGGGATTTGGCAATGAAGTAGTAAGTGCTGTTGGCGAAATCGCTGCCGTCGATGTAACCGTTGACGATTTGCAGGTTGGCTACTTCCTCCAGTCTGTTCAGATAGGCCAGCACAGCAGTTTGCGCGGATTCGGCCGTGAGCTGGTTGCGGTTGAGGTCGTTTTCCAGTTGCTCGAAGCTTGCGGTGCGGGTCTTGCGCAGAGTCGGATCAAGGTAAGCCGCCGGGAAATAGTACAGGCGCTGATTGGTGGCCCAGGCCTGATAGTGATGCAGGACAGTGCGCCAGGTGTCGACCTGGTCGGTTGGAATCTGCGCGGTGTGATAACCCGGCTCCATGTTGGCCAGAATGCTATTGATGTATTGCTGAAGACTGGCAATCGCGCAGGCTACCGGGCTGGTCGGCACGTCTTGGCTGACCAGCACGTCAAGCAGCCAATAGTGGTAAAGATCATCAGCCGTCTTGAGGTGCTCTGCGATCTTCAAGGCTTGCGGCGTCTTGTCTTGCGGCGCTATCGCAGACAGATAGAGCCCGAGCTGCGCATCACGCAGGCTTTCGTTAAGTTGTTTTTCAATAGCAACAGACATGTTCATTCCTTGAGCATGTATCGACATTTATTGACTGGCCGCCATGATGGCTTCACCGACCGTTTTCCATTGCGCGGCCGAACTGTTGTTGTCGAGCGCCGCGGCACCGAGCAGCGCGGTCGTGCCAAGGCCGGTGGCTTTACAGACGCTGTGACAGCGCATGACCCAATCGATGTCCTTTATGGTTTGGGCCTTCCTGAACGGCAGATACGAGGTGAGCACGGTAACTTCTGCCGCTGCCCAGTTCAGGAGTTGGGCCAGACGCTCGTTGACAGCGCTTGTCTCGCGACCATAGAAATTGGCGAACTCCAAGTAGCTCAGCAGGTTTTCCTCTGGCTGCTGGTAAGTGCTCATGAAGTGGTTAAAGCGATCGAACAAGTACAAGGTTTTGAACGATAGCCTCAGTTGTCCATCCGGAGTGTCCAGCCAGCGGGCGGTGCTCAGAAGTGCGCGTAAAGCCTTGTTGCTCAACTGCAACCTAACAGCGGCTTCGGTGTGGCGCAGCAGCGTATGTAATGTGCGCGCAAGCTCGTGTGAGTCTTTTGAGTCCAGGGCCGCGTTAAGAATCTGATGAACTGAGGTTTTCGCCCATATCACTACGTCCTTTGCACAGTTCATGGGCAGGAGGAAAACTTCCTGCAAAAACGCTTCGATCAGATGCTGCTGACGATCATGGGCCAGTAAGAGAAGGTTCTTGAGTTTTTGCTTGCTGTCGTCTTTGAGTTTCAGATTCTTTCCGGGATCCTCGTCCAGTTTGACTGTTTCGTCATCGACGACTTTGTTCAATGCGTCGGTCAGCGTCTGCGGCACATTATGTTTGATCGTGGGGGCGAAATCTTTTACCAGCCCTCTGTCATCCAGCAGGGTGCTGGCCAACTTTGCTCGCCAATCAACTTTTTCCGACAATGCCAACGTCGCCAGCTCTTGTACGGTGACCACACGCTCGCGGGTATCTGCCATGAATTTGGTGAGGTATTGCTGCAAATCCCCCAATGGATAATCGGCGCTGGTCTGCAATTCAAGAACACGTTGCAGCATGGGGATGTCGTAGGCGGACTCTTTGATCCAGCGGGTTACCCAGTCCAGTTGCATCAGGACGTCGAGGAGGTTGTCGCCGGTTGCCAGACTTCTGGAAATGCTTTTCCCACCCAGTACATTTGCCAGCGTCGAACTTTCGCTGATCGAGACACCGAACATTCGCGCAATGCGTGCCTGGCGATAAATGGACGACAGCGTGAGCAAATCACACTTGAGCGAACCCAGGTGTTTCTGTGTATTTCTGACGACCCGCAATAGCGAGTCCTCTGTCAAAGGCAAGCCAAGGCTGATGCTCAAGTGTTGGAGAATGGTGTGAGAGGCGGGGTCTGAATTATCCGCCCGGAAGGCGCGACCATCGAGCTTCAACGGTGTGTCGAACACTCGGGTTTTATTGAACACCTTATCAAGCAGGGCGATGTTGTCGCCGGTCGCGCAGGGCGATACCTGGTGTAGCAGCGCGGCGAACTCTTGCGCCGTGATCGAGTACTTGCGATTCAGGTAACGATAAACACCGAGGGCCTGGATGGCATAACCGTCGAGTTGCATCTGGGCATTGCGTGGGCGCTTCGATTCAAATGCGCTGCACAGCAGGCTGTCCAGCTCGGAGAAAGTGAGGTTGAGCCAGCGCTGGAGGCGAATCATTCGATGCAGGCGTTCGAGTTGGTCCTCGGTCGCATTCGCGATTTTCCCGGGGCCTTTCTCTCTGTCCAGCGTCATGCTTTTTTCAGCGGCCACGAGCGGACCGTTTACATAACGGGCGCCATAGGGCTGGGGGTAAGGCGCCGATAATAAATAGTGCACAGATGTGTATGGCGTATGTTTGCCTTGCGCCAGCAATGCCTCCAGCTGCTCGGCTTTAAGTTCGGTTCGCTCAAGGAAGGTGTGTATTTTTTTCAGATCGGAAATGGATGCTGTGCCGTAGATCTTTTTCCAGTAATTGTCTTTTTGCTTGCTCTGTTCTTCGGGGGGGAACTCGGCGAACGCCGTATCTGTCAGGATTTTTTCCGCCCATGGAAGTTCTGTCAGCAGCGCCTGTTGTTGCGGGCCCAGCCCGGACATCAGCCGCTGAACTTGATTGGAGGAAGCGTTCTGCACCGTGCCAAACCGGGAGCCGTAGTAGTGCGTGACAGGAAGGTATTCGCTGGCGAGGTAATTCAGCTCTCCGAGCGTCGGTTTGTCCGCGCCCAGTCCCAGCAGGCATTGATGATGGAAAAACTCGTACGGAAGGGCAAAGGGGTAACACCGTTGCGCCAAAACGTCATAGGTCGATTTTCCCTGGTCCTCGGTGGTCTTCAGCGCGTCCTGAATATTTTGGTTGAGGATCGCATTGACGATCCCGAGCATCGGTTGCGCGGTCAAGGTGCTTTGCTGATCAATCGACAGATCAGCGAGATCCGGGCGGCGTTGTCCCAGCGTGATCCGGTTGGTTTTTTCTTCCGCCGTTGACGAGGCACTGGATTCCAGTTGCTGGGCAAACCGGTACAGCGCTCTGAGGTAGGCGACCGGTGAATCGATGGCGGCGATCGAATCGTTCTTGCATGCGTCGTCCCAGTTCTCTTTGAACAGATGGGTGTAGGTGGGGCCCTGTTTCTCGAGGGCGCGAATGCCCAACGGGTGCCACTGATCCTGCGCCGTTCCGTCCGACGTCCGCTGCTCCCGGTAAAGGTGGTTGATCTGCGCGGCGTAACATCTGGCGTCTTTGTAGAGTGTCCCGGTGTCGATGCTGGCGGCCTGCGTTTTGAGGCTCTCGTCATTGTTGATCGCGGTATCCAGACGATCCTTGAACTCGGCCGCGGTCATCCCGGCGATGTCGAATACCGAAGTGATGTTCAGCTTTTCTTTGAAGAGTGTTTCAAATGCTGACGATTCGCCCTCGGGAGCGAAGGCCTCGATCATTGTGTCGAGTATGGATTTATGGCTGTGCTCGGTGGTGGGATTGTTTTCCGAGGGGGTGTTGTCCATGGCGACGAGACTCCAGTCAGTGGAGACATCGACAATACGGAGTGACATGCGGAGGCGCTGTCAGCGCTTTCGTTTGACGAGGATCGGAAGTTTCGCCACATGGCAGGGGACTGGAGCTGTACGTATGTAGGACTACACCGTGGGGCAGCCAAGACAGGGACGTGACCCGTTATTTCGAAGTCGCCTTGGTTGTAAACCAAGGCGATGAAAGAAGACCGTTTGGCATCTGCATGACGTTTAGAGTCATTGAGTGTGTTAGCCTAAATCAATGATTTCATTGATTGCAGGAGGCCACATGGCCAGTATTACGATTAGAAACCTGGACGATCAGATAAAGGAGCAACTGCGGATCGCTGCCGCTCACAACGGGCACTCGATGGAGGAAGAGGCACGCCTGATTCTAGGTAGAGCCTTGGTCACGGTTAATCGTGCTGGAGGGCTTGGTAGTCGAATCCGCAACAGGTTCAGCGATAGCGGTGGAGTTGAGCTCGCTCTTCCTCCACGTGACGAGAAAGCGACAGCGGTGGATTTCTCCGAATGATAGTGCTCGATACCAACGTTCTTTCGGAATTCATGCGCGTCGAGCCCGATTCACAGGTCCTGGCCTGGGTCGATGCGCAACCGGCAATGGACCTGGCGATCAGCGCTATCACCGTGGCAGAAATTCTCCATGGGATTGCCCGGCTTCCGTTTGGCAAACGTAAACAAAAGCTTGAAGCACATGCGATGGCGATGTTTGAAGAGGACTTTGCCGGGCGGATTTTGCCTTTTGATGCCCATGCTGCCGTTGAATACGCGACGCTAGTCGCTGGCGGTGAAGCAGAGGGTAGAACGGCGTCGATGGCAGATGCGCAAATTGCCGCCATTTGTCGAAGTCATGGCGCCCCGATTGCCACCTGTAATGTTCGCGACTTCGCGTTTCCCGGGATTGAGGTGATCAATCCTTGGGAGGCCTGATGCCGTCGGTGGGCGCAAATTGATCATTCCCACGCGCCAGCGTGGGAATGAACAGACGGGATTAAACCCTGAAGTGGCTCACCATCATCTGCAACTGATTCCCCAACCGCGCCAGTTCAACACTGGACGCAGCGGTTTCGTCGCTGGCGGCGGCGGTCTGTTCTGACACGTCGCGCACGTTGATGATGCTGCGGCTGATTTCTTCGGCCACGGCGCTTTGTTGCTCGGCAGCGGCAGCGATCTGCTGGTTCATCGACTGGATGTTGGACACCGTGCGGGTGATGTTTTCCAGCGACACGCCAGCCTTGCGGGTCAGGGCGACGCTGCTGTCGGTCAGGGCGCGGCTGTTGTTCATCACGGTCGACACTTGTTGGGTGCCATTCTGCAGACCGGCCACCAGACCTTCGATTTCTTCGGTGGACTTCTGTGTGCGCTGGGCCAGGCCGCGGACTTCGTCGGCAACCACGGCAAAACCACGACCGGCTTCACCGGCACGCGCGGCTTCAATCGCAGCGTTGAGGGCCAGCAGGTTGGTCTGTTCGGCCACGGCCTTGATCACGTCCATGACGCTGCCGATCTTGTCGCTTTCCTGTTGCAGCACGCTCATGGCTTCGGTGGAGCGTGCTACTTCGGTGGCCAGACGTTCGATCTGGGCGATGGCTTCGTTGACCACTTTGTCGCCTTCGCGAGCTTCGCCGTCAGCGGCGGCTGCGGCCTGGGAGGCTTCTTCAGCGTTGCGTGCGACTTCCTGAACGGTGGCAGTCATCTCGTGCATGGCGGTGGCCACTTGATCGGTCTCGATCTTCTGGCTGTTGACGCCGGCGCTGGTTTGCTCGGTGACGGCAGACAATTCTTCAGCGGCGCTGGCGATCTGCGTGACACCGTCGCGGATGCCGCTGATCAAGTCACGCAGGGTCACGCCCATGCGCGCAATGCCTTGCTGCAACACGCCGAGTTCATCGCGGCGCGTCACTTTGACGTCCTGGGACAGGTCGCCGCTGGCGATGCGTTCGACCACGGCCAGAGTGTCGCGCAACGGGCCGGTGATCTGACGGGTGATGATCACGGCAGCAATGATGCCCACCAGCAACGCCAGCAACGTGCTGATCAGCTGCAGCGTACGTGCCTGGGCGCTTTCGACGTCACGACGATCGAGCTGGATCTGATACATCTCATCGCTCAGGGTTACGATGGCAGCGCCCTGGTCGGTCATTTCCTTGCGGGCCTGCACGGCATCGGTGTTGGCCGCTTTATAGGCGTGCAACGCACTGCGGTAGTTGCCTAGCGCGGTTTCCAGTTGACGCAGGGCGTCTTGCTGGGTCTCGGCAAAATGCACGTTGAGCGGTTTCAGGCTGGCAATCGCCGTATCCAGTTGGACAACAGCCTTTTGCTCGGTTTCGGCATTGGTGGTGGCGGTGTAGCCGCGCACTTCGTAGCGGGCCAGGATGAACGCTTCCTTGGCGGCGGTGACGGCCTGGAATTGTTCAAAACGCTGATCGCTCAGGGGCATTTGTTGCACGCGGGTGCTGATGGCGTCGATCAGCGTGCTGGCCGCTTCAGCATTGGCGGCCATGGCGTCGCGGGCGCTGTTGCCAGTGCGGTAAGCGCTGCGCATTTTGTTCAGCGACGTCTTGTAGGCGTCGATGTAGGTGCCTTGCTCTTTGAGCAGCTTGAGGTTTTCCGGGCTCTTGAACTTCGACAACAACGATTGTTGCTGAGCGGAAAAGGCGTCAAGGGTGGTCTGTACGTTCTGAGCGGCGGTTTCATCGCCGTTGGTCAGCATGTATTGCAGGCGAACCACACGAAGCTTGGTCAAGCCGGAGTTGAGCTGGGTGATGTCGCTCATCCAGTTACTGCGGTCAATCAACCCGCCCAGGCTCGTCCAGCCGGTCAGGGCCAGTACGCAGGTGAGTGCCAGGACCAAGCCGAATCCCAGGCCCAGTTTCATGTTCACGCTGATGTTGCCGAACCAGCTATTCATCAAATTCCTCCAGGAACGTTGCGCTTTCGATCGTCGGTTGGCTGGAAGATTGTTGTTTTTAGGTGCCAGCAAGGGTGTGTAGCAGGTCTTTATCGGCAGCAATCGCGAGAGCTGAAAGGATTTTGTCGGACAGATCTGTAACAAGGTTGTTGTGGGCGGCTTAAGCTTTTTTTCACATGGGTTTCACCGGCCGCCGACGCGCGCCTCTCTACCCTCGTGGCATCGAATGACAGTGATGCATGCGGGTGAGGCCGTTTGATGTGGAATTGAGACTGAATCTGTTCGGGATAAAACGCTCGATCAATCTGAGCGTTTTGGCCCGATATCGAAACACCGCGGTGGTGCTGGCCTCGGCGCTGCTGGTCATTCCATTGACCGTATGGCTGTTGCAGCCGGCCGCAGTGCCGGACCTGGCGCATGGCAATGTGGCGGGCGCACGAGCATTGGCCAAGGGTTGGGCCAAAGGCGACGTGATCGTGCTGGTACGCCACGTCGAGCGTTGCGATCACTCGAAAGCCGCTTGCCTGAGCGGCAGCGATGGCATTACCGACCGTTCGCGCAGCGTCGCAGTGAGTGTCGGTGCGCAGTTCGAGCAATTGGGGCTGGAAAAGGCCGATATCTACAACAGCCCCATGATTCGTACGTCACAGACGGCCAGCTACATGTTCAACAAGGTCGGTGTGGGCGAGGACTGGCTGATCAGCTGCAGGGGCACGATGCTGCGTGATGCCCTGGCGCACAAAGTGGCTGGTCGCAATCTGATTCTGGTGACCCATAGCGAATGCATGGCGCAACTCGAAAAAGACCTCAAGGTGTCGACCTCCACGCTCGGTTACGGCGCTTCTCTGTTTATCTCTGCCAAAACCGCTCAAGCACCGCGCATGCTGGGTTTCATCGAAGCCTCTGACTGGCGCTCGGTGACCTCCGAATGAGTATTTCCTCTGGATCAGGACACACCATGCTGACGTCTTCCCGCCACCGGTTTTATTGGGTGAATTTCGGCATCCCGCTGGCCTGCGCGGCCGTGGTTTTCCTGATGTTCGACATGACCAATATCGACATCGCCTTCAGTAATCTGCTGTTTGATCCCGTCGCCCAGATCTTTCCACTCGACAAGGTTCACTTCTTCGAGAAGCTCACCCACAAGTGGGCGCGCATCATTCCGAACTGGACCGCTGAAATCGCGTTGATCGGCGCGATGCTGTCGTTTGTCTGGCCGCTGACCAACACACAAAAGCATCCGCGTCTCGGCAGCTTTCTGGAACGCAGCAAAGCGGCGGCGGTGCTGCGATTTGCCTATGAGCATCGTCGGGATTTTCTGTTTGTGGTCTTCGCGTTTGCCATTTGCACCGGCGTGATCCATTTCCTCAAGGCGCACACCAGCGTGTACTGCCCGATTGAAACGACCCTCTACGGTGGGAAAATGGCCCATGTGGAGTGGTACAGCAACTTCCAGCTGTTCAAGGAAGCCGGTGATGGCCGTTGCTGGCCGGGCGGCCATGCTTCCGGCGGCTTCACCATGCTCGCGCTGTACTTCGTGGCTCGCCGCTACCGCTGGCGTTATTCCAAAGCGCTGATGTACGGCGCGTTGCTGCTCGGTTTCGTCTACGGCACGACGCGGGTTCTGCAAGGCTGGCACTACATGTCCCACACCTTCTGGGCCGGAATCTTCGTGTGGCTGGCGTGTTTGCTGACGGCGTTGGCGTTTTACGGCAGGGCGCGGCTGGAGGTGCCGGTGCTGCAAAAGGCTGACGCGCCGACCGCTGAGCCGCTTACTGATTTACAAAGTAGTAAGCCTGACGCCCCACCTTCATGGTCTTGAGGATTTTCAATGGCGCGGCCGGTTCGGTTTCACCGGACATGACCGCTACGTTGGAAGGTGACGCCGTCAGAAACTCATGCAGTTGCGCCTCGGTGTCCAGGCCCTTGAGCACGCGCTGGGTGTAGAACACGCTGGCGCCGCCCACCCGCTCGTTGGCCTGGAACAGGGCGACGTGTTGCCCGTTGGCCTGCATCGTCCGAATCTGCGCGGTCAATGGCAGGAACGACAGTTTGCGATCGGCATGGGGCAGTGCCCACTGAGCGGCGGGCAGGTAACTGCAGATCACCAACGCGAGGGCGCCAATCGCCACGCCGCGTCGATGCCGTGCGATGCGCCCCCAAAAGTTGGAAGCCCCTTCGCTTACCTTCAACCGGTGGAACAGGACGTTCGCATATTCCGCGGCTATCACCGCCGCCGCTGGGGTCATCGACATGAGATACACCGTGCGCTTGCTCGACGCCAACGTCAGCATCACAAACTGCGCCACGATCCACAGCGTGAAAAACAGCAAGTAACGATTGGCCATCAGGCTTTTTCGGAAATGCCACAACCCCAAGTACACCAGAATATTCCATGGCAGAAACGCTTGGGGCAGCTTGGCCAGGTAGTAGTAGAACGGTTCGTAATGCCCGGCCTCGACGAAGGATCCGCTGAAGCGCCCGACGCTGTTGGTCAGCAGCACTTCCCCCACGGCCTGCGCGCCACCGCGCTGATACAGCACGGCGACCCAGATCATCAGCGGGATCAATCCCGCAAGCGTCAGTAAACCGGGGCGAAGCCAGTCCGAGAGCTTCAGGCGCTTGTCGATCAAGGTTTCGACCAGCAGATACGCGAAGATCACCACGCCCGGCATCGCCAGGCCCAGCACGCTTTTGCTCAATGTGGCGATGGCGATTCCCGAGGCAAACAGCAGCGCGTTGCCGAGCGTCGACAGTCGTTGCCCCTGAAAGAACGACAGCAGCGCCATGGTCACGCCGAGGGCAAGCAGCGCGTCCTCACCGACGCCGCGCACGTTGCTCCAGTAACTGGCCATGGTTGCTAGCAGGATGCCCGCCGTCCAGGCAATCGCCTTGGGCCGGCCGAACCGCCGCAGCATCGCGTACAACAGCATCACGCTGAACAATCCGGTGAACGCCGATGCCAGTCGCACCGCCCACGGCGTACCGCCGAATGCGCGGATGGCGCCGGCATCCAGCCACAAGCTCAAGGGTGGTTTTTCCAGAAAAGGTTCGCCGAACAAACGTGGCGTCACCCAGTCGTTATCCAGGTGCATTTGCAAGGCGATCCCGGCAACCCTGGCTTCAGTGGAACCTTGCAGTTGATGATTGCCCAAGGCAAAGAAAAACAGCACAGCGGCAAGCAGAAACAGTGAAGTGGCGGGACGCGACATAGACTTCTGGCAACCGAGGAGGTAGACCGGGAAGCTCGAGCATACGGGGCGAATGCTTAACGAATTGTGAACGGCCTGCGAGTATTACGAGAGACGTCTGGACCAGCGCTGCTCCGGGGCTTCAAAGCGGTCATTGATCAACGCCGTCAACACATGATCCTGCCAGCGCCCGGCGATACTCAGGTAGGCCTTGGCATAGCCCTCACGTTCAAATCCCAGGCGCTCCAGCAAACGTGCACTGCGCTCATTGCCGGGGATGTAATTGGCCATGATCCGGTGCAGTTTCTGCTCATCGAACATGTAGCCGATGCCCGCTTCCAGTGCTTCCTGCATCAGGCCCTGGCCCTGATGGGATTCGTCGATGTGGTAACCGAGATAGCAGGCCTGAAACGCCCCGCGAGTGATACCGCTGAAGTTGCAGGCGCCGATCATCTGGCCGTTGTCCGGGTCCAGCAGCGCGAAATGCACTGCCAGGCCCGCCAGCAAAGCGCTGGCTTGCACCTCAAGGCGCGGACGGATGTTTTCAGGGCTGTGGTAATCGGTAGGGCGAATCGGCGACCACCGGGCGAGGTGCCTTTGGTTGCGTCGGTAGAAGTCGCTTTCCAGTGCCGCCTGTTCAGGTTCGAGCACCGCCAGCGTCAAGCGTTTACAGGGCAGGGACAACAACGGCATAGGGCGCTCCGGTTCGTGGGGATCGTAGCGCAAGCATTACGTGGCCAACAGGAAAACTCAAACCGCCAACGGCAACGTCACGATAAAGGTGCTGCCTTTGCCGTCGCCGTCGCTCCTGCCGATCACCCTGCCGCCATGGGCTTCCACCAGTTCGCGAACGACCGTCAGGCCAATGCCAAGGCCTGCACCGTTGAAACCGACGGCGTGAACGTCTTGCACAAACGGTTCGAAGATAAACGGCAGGGCTTGAGCCGAAATGCCGATGCCGTCATCGCAAATGCTCATCTCCAGCACGTTGTCCCTGGTCGTGACCGACAGCGTGACATGGCCTTGCGCGGGTGTGTACTTGGCCGCATTGCCCAGCAGGTTGCCGAGGATCTGCGTGAGCCGCACCGGGTCGCCGTTCACCGACAGCGCGCACATGGGCAGTTCGGCGGTGAAGTGCAGGTGTCGGGTGTTCATCACCGGGCGGCACACATCGATGGCCTCGTGGATGATCTGCACCATGTCGACGATCCGGCAATCGAGGCGCAGCTTGCCGGTGCTGGCGCGGGACACGTCGAGCAGGTCATCCACCAGTCGCGTCATGTGCTGCACCTGGCTCTCGATTAACGCCTGCATGCGCGGCAGCTCTTCACTGGGCACTCGCACCAGCCGGCCGGCGATCATGCTGATGGGCGTCAGCGGGTTGCGCAGTTCATGGGCGACCAGCGTGAGGAGGTTGCGTTGCTGCGCCAGCATATGTTCTGCCGAGGCTTGCAGGTTTTGCGCGCTGAGGGCCGCAATCACCAATTGCGCGTTGGCCTCGCGCATTTCCAGAAACAGCCGCTGCTCTTCTTGCGAGCGTTGGGGTTTTTCCGCATCCGATTGCGCCAGCAGAATGGCCAGCACCAATTGCTGATTGGCCTCGACCAATTGCTCGATTTGCTGGGCATCCACCAGCCGGTTGTTGGTATCGCTCAATTCTTTTTTCAGCGCCGCCAGCACCGCGCGCGCTTCGACGGTTTTCTGGCCGAGCAGGAACAACTCGCGAGCGGCCGAGGCCATCGTTTGCGCGTTCGTGCCATTGGCCTCAGTCATAGTCTTGGTTTACACCTCGTCCTTGCTGACCTGCCGGGTTGGCCGGCCTCCCAGTAATCCTTCCTGATCCGGTAACATTTCGCCGATCTGCAGGCCGTTATTGTCGATGCGGTACAGGCGCAACTCATCGGAGTGGGCGCTGGCCCGAACCTTGACCACCGCCATGATGCGCAACAAACGGCTCTGCACTTCAATATAGCGCTGGACGATAATTGCGTCGGTGAGAAACGCCGTGCCGTAGGGGCTGAAGCGCAGGTCGGTGTAGCGGTCTTCCAGTTCCGAGGTCAGCAACACACTGACTCCGATGCTGGTCAGTGCAGTGACCATGCGCGACAGCGATTCGCGAAAGTCTTCGCGGAAGGTGGGTGCCAGCGCCAGTTCGAAACCCGACAATGAATCGATCACCACACGGGTGGCTTTCAGTCGGCTGATCTCGCTGAGCAGTAAATGCACGATTTCGTCGATGGACAGGTCCGGCGCACGGCTGTCCACCAGGCCGACTTGTCCGCTCTCAATCAGTCCCGCCAGGGTTGTGTTCTGGGTGTGATTCGGCCGCTGTTCAAACACCGCGATCACGCCGGTTTCGCCATTGCGCGCGCCTTCGGCCAGGAAGGTTGACGCCAGAATGCTTTTGCCCGAGCCCGACGGTCCGGCCACCAACAAGGAATAACCCCGGGGCAGGCCGCCGCCGAGCATTTCATCGAGTTGCGGCACGCCCATTTTCAGGCGTTTTCTCGGGAATTCCAGCGGTGCTTCAACCGGGTTGGCGGAGGCAGGTGCAAAGACCTTGATCCCGGACGTAGCAATACGGAAGGTATGCAGCCCCGGCAACGTCGGCTGGCCGCGCATCTTCATGATTTCCATCTTGCGCACCATGGAATTGCGCTGAACGCTCTGGCGCAGCCAGATCAGGCCATCGGCCACGGTGAATATCGGGTTGGTGTCGGTTTCGGTGAAGTATTCGCCGATCAGAAAGGTCGTCGCCTGCCAGGTGGTCATCAACATGCCCAGTTGCTGAACGAACTGCGGCAGGTTGTTGTTGGGGTTGTCCTGGGTCTGACTGGCCAGTACCACGGAGCGGAACGAATCGACGAACACCAGCCCCGGAGAGTGAGCCTCCACCTCGCTGACGATGCGCCGCAACACCTCGTCCAGATTCCCCGCCAGGGTGTCGTCGGCCAGGTTGATGTAGCGAATCGAATGGTTGATCGCTTCGCTGTCGAAAAAATCGAATTGCTGCTGATAGCGCAGCATCTTCAGCGGCGGCTCTCCCAGCACGGTAAAAAACAGCGCCGGGCGCTCAGGTGTCGCCAGGGCGAACATCATCTGATGCGCAAGGGTGGTTTTGCCACAGCCAGGCGGGCCGGCGATCAGGTTGAACGAAAACTCCGGTAATCCCCCGCCCAGCACCTCGTCCAGTCCTGGCACGCCGGTGGCCAGGCGGTTGATAGTCACTTTGGTGCTCATGGCGAATTTTCCTGCGAAGGGGTGTCGCTCAAAGAAGGTTCCCACATGCCACGAAGCAAGCGTTCGGTAAGCGAGGGCCCGATGAGCGTGGTCAGCAGCTCGTAAAACGTAGTCAGCAACACTTCACCGAAAAACAGCGCATCGGCGTCGTTTTGCTCAACGATTACGGACTTGAGGGCAGTCAGCTCCATGCCGGCTGGCACTTTGTCGTAGGTGCCGGCTAAACGCGGATGAGTAGAGGCGCACAGGTGGAGGCTGCGGCGATAAAGCGCGGCAACTCCCTGCGGGCCGATGATGGGCGTGAGGGCTACATCCATATCCTGCAAGGTTGAAATGATCGCCTGCGCGATCCTTGCGATGTCAGCATTGGGGCCAACACGGTGCGCCAGAGAAGCTACGATCTGGCGGCTCTCTTCGCTTAGCGTGGACATGGCTAACTGATATCTGATGGACAGACATCCATGCTACACCCAATAAAGCGGCCGGGTGTGATTTGCATCAGGGCGCAGGGTTTTGAATGACAACCTGAAGGTAATCAATCAAAAGGCAAAAAAAAAGCCCGCGGGAGGGCGGGCAAACCGTAGTTTCTTGAATGAGCGAGCGCACTTTAACGGTTGGAGAGGGGCGATGGGGTGAAGAAAAATTTATGTGGAGGGGGACCTCCGGGTTAGCGCCTACGGCAAATGGTCAGCCGCGAAATCAGCCTCCGAACGTGCCCGCAACCGGCCCTTGCGGCAGGCCTGCTGGAAGCGTTCGAAGTCGCGCTCATTCTGTTTGGCGTAGCTATTCGCATACTTGAACAGCGCGTCGGCCAGAGCATCGCTTTTACCGATGTATCCGCTGATCTGCGCGGCCTGCCCGGATGATTTGGCATGTGCGCGGGCGAGGGCGCGACCACAGACGCGTCCATACTCCGCGAAGGTGTCCGCATCGAAGGTCTCGAGTTCGGCCGAGATTTTCATGTCGCGCAACTGCCTCACATAGAAGTGTCGACCGCTGGGGCCGGTGGTCCAACCGAGGAACAGATCACTGGCCGCCTGCATCAGCCGTTGACCATCGACCACCCGCTGACCGTTGTGCCGCTCTTTTGATTTTGTCTTCACGTAATTGGCCAGCACCGAGCGCCGTGCTTCCTTGAATTGGAGAAACAGCGGGAATTCCTGATCGTCAGTCAGCAGAGCCACCAGGCAACGAGTGCCGACGCTGCCCACACCCACCACTTTGAAGGCCATGTCCTGAATATGAAAACGTGAAAACAACGCTCGTCGGTCAGCCTGCAGCGTGCCTGGATACTCGCGCATGAAGGCGTCGTAGATCGGCCGCCAATCCGAGAGGCGCAGCCAGTCATCGTCGGCGTCCAGCAGCGTGGTGCTTTTGTGCAGGTGGAAAATTTCCGGCAGATCATCACGAATAGTCAGACGACCATGCGCGTCACGCTCGCTGATTTTCGGCAGCAGTTCAGCATGGGAGCGACCTTCGGCTTTTTCGATGGCGCGTTCGATATGCTCGAGCGTTTTTTTGTTCGCCTGCTTGCGCAGGTCGTCGTAACGGATGGACTCGTACCAGGTTTCCAGAGCGCTTTGTTCGGCGCACTCAAGCATCGTTTCCTGATAGGCGCCGACCGCTTCGCGGCAGACCGTTTCTACGACTGTTTCGCTATGACGCAAGTCGCGGGCGGCCACCACGATACTTGCCACCAGCCGTTTAACGTCCCACTCCCATGGGCCGGGATGGGCCTCGTCGAAGTCGTGGACGCTGAACAGCAGATTGCGTTCGGGCGTGGCGAAACCGCCGAAGTTCATCAGGTGGGAGTCGCCGCAGATGGGCGATGTCAGCCCCATGTTCGGTGTGGTGGCCAGGTCGTGGGCCTGCAAAAGTGCGTTGCCGCGATAGAAGGTGAAGGGGGAATCGAGCATTCGACCGTAGCGTAATTCGACCAGGGATTTGATCCGGCCTTCGCTCGACGCTTTGATCAGCGGGAGCGGGTCGCGGGTTGTCTTTCCCGTTGACGCTTGAGCATTGCGGGGGCAGTTCTTGCGAGCATCCTTGCCTTGCTTCAAGCGGTCTTTGAGGGTGGTCATGGGGGCTCTTTGGGTGGTGGGGCGTATGCGGGTTTAGTGTAGAAGGCCTTCGCGGGTTCACCCGAAGTTTGGTCTGTGGCTGATCTATTCTTCAGGAACCTGTTCGATGTCTGGGTCCGGAAACAAGGAGGCCTGTGCTTTCACTGCTGATTTCGCTGCTGCTGGCCTTCCTCATCGGTTGGGTATCCCAGCGCATGGGCATGTGTCTGGTCAATGCCACCGGGTTATTGCTCAGGCGCCGGCCGACACTGTTTGTGTCGCTCATCTCTTGCGGTCTGTTCGGCCTGTTACTGGCACCGTTTTACCGGTTGTTTGGTGTCAGTCTGCCGTTGTTCGTTCCTGACGTCGGCTACGGGTCGCTGGTCGGCATCGCCTCGGTGCTCAACGACGGTTGCAGCGTCGGCACCCTCACCAAGCTCGCCAGCGGCAACCTCAGCAAAGCCTTCACGATTGTTGGCTGGGTGGTGGGGATCGTCCTCTGGTATCACCTGAACCTGCTGACCGAACACAAAACCCTGCAAATGCCGACGATCTCCAGCCACCAATACTGGCTGACCATCGTCATCGTGCTGATGGCCCTACTCTTCCTGATCCGCGTTCACGGCGACAAACACCTGGTGCTGTCCAGCATGCTCCTGGGCGCCTTGACCAGCGCCCTCTACACCTTCGAACCGCTGTGGACCCCGAGCGTGTTCTTTTACAACCTCTCGCAGATGTTCTGGGCCTCGGGCGACAGCTCGTTGACCAGCCAGCGCGTGGCGGTGTTCGTCATGCTCTTGGTGGGAATGCTCAGTCACACGCTGCATCGACGGACGTTCAACTATCAGCGGTTTGAATGGAGGGTCGCGGGGGAGCATTTACTGGCCGGGGTGCTAATGGGGATTGGTGCGTCGATGATGCTGGGTGGAAATGATTCGCAGATTTTGCTGGTATTTCCGACGATGACTTGGGTGGGCGCGGTGCCGTTGGGGGCGATTGTATTGGGGATGTTGGTGGGGATTGGTGTGAAGCAGGTGAGGGGGCGGATCCGTGAAACTAGAAGTTGAGTTGGCATTAATGTGCGGTATACATTACATTTGGCTTTCAATGTTGCGGTAACTATACATGGATTACGCTCTGCTAATTTCCCGCCTCGGCAACCAAATACGCGAAAAGCGTATGAATCGTGGCCTGACGCAAGCTCAGCTTGCCGAGCTTGCAGGACTGACACGACACAAAATCATTGCCGTAGAGAAGGGGACCCTTTCTGTAGGAATGATCGCCTATGCGCGAATTCTGGCAGCGCTGGATTGCGAATTAGCGGTCATTCCGGCGGCTATGCCGACGCTTGAAGAGCTTGGGGGGCTGTTCGAATGAAAATGACTTCTCTTAAAGTCAGCACGCCAGAGGGGAGCAGCGGCAGCATCCTCACCAGCGCTGAGGATTTCCTGTTTCGCTATGACGAAGATGCATTGCCCCCCATGGCAATCAGTTTGTCGATGCCTGTACGCCCCGACGAGTTTCGCCGCCGAGACCTGCACCCGATTTTCCAGATGAACCTGCCGGAAGGTTATGTCCTGGAGCAATTACGCAATCGCTTGGCTAAAACCGTGAACGTCGATCCGATGCTGTTGTTGGCATTGTCTGGTAGCAGTTCGCCAATCGGTCGGGTTCAGGTGCATTCAGAAACGGTCGATTCTTTGCTTGCCGGACAGCAGTTTCCCGGGGAAAGGCTCGATGAGATTCTGACGTGGGACGGTACCGAAGATATCTTCTCTGACCTGCTCGATCGTTACATTGCGGATTCCACGACACTTGGACACTCAGCCCACGATCATTTGGACACTCGTTCCACGCTCACTTGGACACCTGATCCACGTCCACTTGGGCAGGCAGTCGGAGCGCAGCGACGCAGGCTTGCATTGTTAGTCTGAAGTCTCTGTCGCCGTCAATTTCGTTGCGCGTCTGCGCATCGATTCGCCCTTCAGTTCGATCCGATAAGCGTTGTGCACCAGCCGGTCGAGGATCGCATCGCCCAAGGTCGGATCGCCGATCAGTGCGTGCCATTTGTCCACTGGCATCTGGCTGGTCACTAGCGTCGAGCGGTTGCCGTAGCGGTCGTCCAGCAGTTCAAGCATGTCGCGCCGTTGCGCAGCGGTAAACGGCGCCAGGCCCCAGTCGTCCAGGATCAGCAAGTCGGTCTTGGCATAACCCGCCATCAGTTTCGCGAAGCGGCCGTCGCCGTGGGCCAGGCCTAGTTCTTCCATCAAGCGCGGCAAGCGCAGATAACGCACGCTGTAACCGTCGCGGCAGGCCTTATGAGCCAGCGCGCAGGCGAGCCAGGTTTTGCCTACGCCAGTTGGGCCGCCGATGATCAGGTTCAGGCCGTCGCGCAGCCACTGGCCGCTGCCCAGTTGCAGGATCAAGGCCTTGTCCAAGCCACGCGGACTGCGATAGTCGATGTCTTCCAGGCAGGCGTTATGGCGCAGTCGTGCGGCCTTGAGGCGAGTAGTCAGGCGGGCGTCTTCGCGCTCGGTCAGCTCGCGGTCGACCATCAGACCGAAGCGTTCGTCGAAGCTGAGATCGTTGATGTCAGGCGTTGCGTGTTGTTCGCCAAGCGCCTTGATCATGCCGTGCAGGCGCAGGGTTTGCAGCTTGTCGAGTGTCGGGTTGGGCAGCATTTTGGTGCTCCTTTTTCAGGTCAGTGGTAGTAGCCAGGGCCGCGCAGGTTGATGTGTTCTTCAGGCAGTAACGGCAGGTTTTGCTGGGCCAGCGGCAGCCGTTCCAGCCCTTGGCGCAGGATCGATTCAAGGCTTTTGTAGCTGCACGCGCCCAGTGCCAGCGCTCGCTGGCAAGCGGCTTCCAGCCGCTCTTCGCCGTGCTGTTTGCTCAGGCGCAGGATGCCCAGGCAGGCGCGGAAGCCGTGCTGCGGATGGATCCGGCGTTCGAGGATGTAGGCGATGACGCCGGCCGTATTCGGGCCTGTCTGCTCTGCCCAGTGGATCAGTCGCTGGGGCGTCCATTCGGCGTGTTCGCGGTGACTTTTGGGCATGTGCTCAGTTTGGGTGGTGTGGCGGCCTTTATGTGCTGAGCGCAGATGGCTGGCCACGCGCTGGTTGGCGTGGAAGCACTCGACGGTTTGCGCAGTCAGCCGCACTTCGAGTTGGTGCTTCACCAGCTGATACGGCACCGAGTAGTAATGGCCGTCGACCTCGACGTGGTAGTCGATGTGTACCCGCACCTTTTTCCATTCGGCGTAGACATAAGGATGCGCTGGCAGCGATTGCAGTGCGGGTTGGTCGATGGTCTCGAAGGCCGAGCGGCGTGAGCCGGGCAGCTTCTTGAAGGGCTTCTGATTGAGGCGATCCAGCAGCAGCGCGATGGCTGTGTTGAGTTCGCCCAGCGAGAAGAACTGGCGGTTGCGCAGCACCGCCAGGATCCAGCGCTCGACCACCTGGACGCCGACTTCAACCTTGGCTTTGTCCCGAGGTTTGCGAGATCTGGCAGGCAACACGGCCACGCCGTAATGCTCGGCGAGGTCGCGGTAACTGGGGTTGATGTCGGGCTCGTAACGATGCGCTTTGGTAACGCCGCTGCGCAGATTGTCCGGTACCAGGATCTGCGATGTACCGCCGAGAAAGGCGAAGCAGCGCACGTGCGAGCCCAGCCAGTCGGGCAGTTTCTGCGACCAGGTGGCCTCGGCGAAGGTGTAGCTGGACGCGCCGAGGACGGCGACGAAGATCTGCGTTTGGCGGATCTCGCCGGTTCGCCGATCAATGACCGGCACGGTCTGGCCGGCGTAATCAACGAACAGCTTCTCGCCGGCACGGTGTTCCTGGCGCATGACCACGTCGACCTTGGCGGCCCAGAGGCGGTAGTGCTCGCAGAACCAGCTGTACTGGAAACCTTGCGGGTGGCTGAGCCGATACTCTTGCCAAAGCAGGGCCAGGGTGACGCCGGGGCGACGTAACTCGGCATGGACATGAGCCCAGTCCGGTATCGGACGTTGATCACTGGGCACCGTCGGCGCTGGCGGGAATAGACGTCGCTCCAGTTCGGCGTCCGACAACTGCGTGGGCCAAGTCAGCCCGCAAGCGTTGAAGCGGTGCAGGTAATTGCCGGCACTGCCGCTGCTAATGCGCAGGCTGGTAGCAATTTTGCGCACGGACAGGCCGGCGTCGAACTTTAGGCGTAGTACCTCTCGGATTTTACGCATGGATATACGCTCCACGACGACCTCTTCGCTTCGAGAAAAGAGGTCGATGGTAGTGAATAATCCTGCGTTGCTGCCTGCCTGAGCTTGGGTCGGATCAGTGAGAGATCACTGTCCAAGTGCTCGTGGAATGAGTGTCCAAGTCAGCGTGGAATCGCTGTCCAAGTGTTCGTGGACTGGGTGTCCAAGTGCGCATGGAATCCCCATCACCTCAAAAACCCCGGACTTGATCATCAAAAGTGGTCGAGATGAGTTTCCGGGTCTGGCGGTCAACGAGTTCATTTGCATGTCCATTGCCAAGGAAGCAGGTATTCCCGTTCCAGAGTTTTTCCTGTCCGATAATGCACAGCTGTTTGTCATGCGGCGCTTTGACCGAGATGATCAGCAAAACCCGATCGGTTTCGAAGACATGGCCGCGTTGATGGGGCTTTCGGCCGATCAGAAATACAGCAAGAGCTACGCGGCAATCGCCAAGGCGGTACGACTCTTCTGCCCCGCTAAACATCTGCGATCTTCCCTTGATCAACTGTTCGATAGCGTTGCCTTGAGCTGCATCGTCGGAAACGGTGACGCTCACCTGAAGAATTTTGGCTTGCTCTACTCGGAACCTACGCAACGCGATGCACGCTTGGCACCGGCTTACGACATCGTCAACACTACGGCCTATATCCCCGGGGATGTATTGGCGCTGGATCTTGCGGGTAACAAGTCTTTGTTTGCGTCTCGCCAAGGGTTGCTGGAGTTTGCAGGTACGTGTGAGATCGAACAGCCCAATGAACGTATTCAGAACTTGCTTACTGCGCTTGAAGTGGTGCTTGAACGTTACCCGCAGCATCGGGAGCGAGCACCTCATGTTGTGAGTGCCATTCAACAAGCGGCGGCGCCGTTTGCGCTGACGTTTGGGTAATGCTTGTTTCGGGTTACGGCCGAAAAAAGAATAATGGCTTTTTCAACGACTCAACAGTAAGTTACACAAAGTGAAACCTTCTGTAGAGTCATGGGTATGCATCCACACTCAAAATCCACCCAGCCAATGGGGCGGCTTCTCCAAAAACTGACCCGTCTGGCCAGCGAAGAACGCTACCTGTTCACTCCCAACGATCTCCGGGGAGTGGTGCCCGATATTTCCGAAGGTGCCTACAAAACCTTGTTGAGTCGCGCAGCCTCGGATGGTCATCTGACGCGAGTGTGTAGAGGGCTTTACCTGTTTGAGGCGGCCAAACCGTCCAGCGGATTGGTGCTGTTTCACGCCGCTGCCAGGCTACGTGCCAAGGAGTTCAACTACATCAGCCTTGAAACGGCATTGAGCGATAGCGGCGTCATCTCTCAGATCCCCATCAACTGGATCACGCTGATGTCTTCCGGTCGCAGCAGCACCCTTTCATGCGGGCGCTGGGGCACCATCGAGTTCGTGCACACCCGCCAGAAACCTCAGGACCTGGTTGGCCAGGTTCACTATGACGCGCGTTGCCGCCTATGGCGGGCAACACCGCAACAAGCATTGCGGGACATGAAGGCCGCGAAACGAAACATGGATTTGATCGATTGGAGCGTCGCCAATGAGTTTGTTTGATGAGCTGGTAGATGAAGCACTTAAAAACAAACAGGATCTGGCGCCATTGCGCGTCGTGGTGGAAAAGGAATTGCTGCACCACGACATCATGCTCGCACTGAGTTCTGCCGGCATGCTCGCCAAACTGACCTTCATCGGCGGAACCTGCTTGCGTGCCTGCTACGGCTCAAACCGCTTGAGCGAGGATCTGTATTTCACCGGTGGCGCTGACTTCAATCGCGAGAGTCTGACTGCGCTCGCTCACGTTCTTGTCTCAACGCTGAAAACCAAATATGGCCTTGAGGTTGAAGTCGGTGAGCCTGTCCGTGAGGAGGGGAATGTCGATACCTGGAAGCTGAAGGTTCAGACCCGGCCCGGGCGCAAAGACCTTCCGGCGCAGCGCATCAACATCGATGTGTGTTCCATTCCGAGTTATCAGCCACAACCCATGTTGCTGCTCAATCCATATGGCGTCGACATGGGCACGAGTGGCCTGATTTTGCAGGCAGAAACACGCGAAGAAATCTATGCCGACAAAATTGTGGCGTTCGCTCTGCGTCCTAACCGAATCAAGAACCGGGATCTCTGGGACATGGTCTGGCTGCGCCAGCAAGGTGTAACGCCGCAACTGAATTTGATTGGGAAGAAACTGAGCGATCATCACTGCGAACAGGATGAGTTCTTGACGCTATTCAAGGAGCGTTCGGAACTGCTCGACGCTGATCCGAAAGTTGTGCTCGAGTTTCGCAAGGAGATGAGTCGGTTCCTGCCAGGAGAACTGGCCGCGCAAACCGTTAATGAACCGGCGTTCTGGACGTTTTTGGTTGGGCATATACGTGAGTTGTATGTGACAACGGAGAACGCGTTGGCCGGAGCTGAGAGCGTTCCGGGTTTTGGTTTCAAGATGTAAAGTCCAGCAGTCATAAAAAATGGGCGATCTCAGTGAGGTCGCCCATTTTTTTTCTATGCCGAAACCTGCGCCTGCAATCGTCGGCCGACGACATCCATCAAATCGCAACCATCGCGCAGTGATGTCACCAACACTCGCGCCAATTCACTGTGAACCCCCTCGCTCACAGCAAAGCTCTCCAGCAATTGAGTCGCGGTGCGGATGCGGTAAGCCGCAGTTTCGTGCAGTACGTCCAGCGGTGCTTGGGTGTCGATCAACAGCGACGCGATGGTGCAGTCGATGCCGGTGACAGGCATGTATCGATCCATGACAAAACCTCCATTGGGTAAAAGAGCGCAACCACTCAGTGGTGGCTGGCGGACGGAACTTCGGACACGCCATCGGGCGGGTCGAGGTTGTCCAGCGCTCGGTTTACCAACAGTTCGGCCAGCACCGCCAACTGCTGAATCGCCAGTGCCACGTTGCGGCGCGAGCCTTCGAGATCGCAGGCGAGGTCGGTGGTCATGACGTTGAGTGAGGCCAGGGTTTCGCAGGCGTGAGTGAGCAGGGTTGGCGTGTCGACGTCGGGGAGGATGGTGAAGATGTGGCTGATGGGATCGGGGTGGTTTGGGTTACGGAGGCGGGCGCTGATGATGCGTTCGATGGTTTTGGCGAGATCCGATAAATCAGGAGACTCTGTTGCCGAGTCTGGCGGATTTGGGCTGTGTTTTTTCATGGTGTATCTCCGGTTTGCAAAGGGAGCTGCCATGCCCCTGCTGTCAAACAGGGAAGGGTGGCAGCCATACGCGGGTTGACAGACCGGCAAACCAGAAACCGGTGCATCCGAAGATGCCCCACGCACAGCCGCCATGAAAAAACTGCACACGCGCAAGGATGCCGTTTTATCAGGAAGAGTGAAAGTTTCTGGTTGTCAGCCTGTCAAAGCCGATCGCTGATTTGCAGCGACACCTGAAGGCTATCGACGCAGAACCGCTTCCGCCAGTTCATGAAAGTCGATACGAGTTGCGGGAAGTTTCCTAGGACAGGGACTACGGTCCTACAAAAATAAGTAGCTGCTCAGGGGGCATATCGATTTTGGTGTTATGCCTGATCTGATTTCCTCAATACTCCGTAACCCCATCCCCCCGCAAAACCCACCCAGCCTCCCCAGCCACCAACCGATACCGAACCTGCCGCATCTTCCCCGTCCTTCCCGCCCCAGCATCCGCACTCTCATAAACCGGAAACCGCCGCACCAACGTATTCTCCACCACAGCAAACTCATCCTCACCCTGATAACCCTCCGCTGCTTTCGCATTCTCACTAACGACCGGAAGATAAATCTCGCTCAGCGATTTCTTGCGATTGGCCGCATACGCAACCAGCTCCCCCGGCAACCCACGCCCAGGGGATCTGACGAAGACGTAAATCTCCGGCGAACCATCCTGATCAAGGTCCGCGACTTCCGCCCGGACGATGTTGCCGGTCAGCGACCGGGTGATATCCGAATTATCGACCTCAAGCCCATGAGGCGAGATGCGCACGGCAGGGTTTCCGTCGACCCATTCCCCGGTTACATGAAAACGAATGCCCTGCAATTCAAGCGTCTGGTCAAACGGCTGAGTGCTGTCCGAGGTATCAGAGGGGCTGAGGTTCAACGAAAGGCTGTAGTTCGCCACCTCATTTCGCCGTGCGGCATTGCGCATGAGGTACACCTGAACCGTGTATTCGCCGTCGACGGGCAACGGCCCCATGAAATGGTTGCCCATGATTGAGCCGTTAAACAGCGCATAGTCCGCGCCTTTGGCGATGATACTGAAGTAGGCAGACGTGTTGGAAGGCTTGAGGTCGACGGTCAGCATCTGGCCTGCCTTCGCACTCACACGGTATTGCGCAGTGAGCCGGCCCTGGATGGACTGTTTGATCTCGACGGCATCGGTGCCCTTGTCGAACGGGACCTGCTCGACACGAGGGGAGACCTCGGCGGCGGCCTGTACAGACATAGAAAGCATGGCAGCCAAGACGGCTATGAGCCCGATATTCATTTCATCTTCCCGAAAGAAAGGAGCGAGTTACTTTGGCGTAATACCTGACCCGATGAAAAGCTAATCAGCCGTGATCGTAAAGCGTAAATGCCCGATCTACCCAAAGAACATGGAAGATTCTACCGAACCGAAACCCCACCATCGGCGCCTTTCCAATTGCCCGAAAGGCGATGAGATGCACATCCTCTGTAACGACGAGTGGAACTGCAGACTTGAGGGAGGATCGATCGATTGTTTCGTAGCCCAGGCCGTGTCTTGGTGCTTGTCTGAGCTGCTGCCAAGTGAGCTGGCTTAGCACGCGAATTTTGCCAAGCACACCGCCGCGCTCTTCAGATGAGCAGTCACTGACGCAATAGCCTTGTTGCAAATACTCAAACGAGAAAACCGGAGGCTTCAAGTCCGGATTGTCGGCAGGTTCCGAGCGACCCCAAAACCTGACTTTGCTTTAGTGCTCTATCCTTGAGATGCCCCATCAGCCCACTTCCTTATTTGACTAATCCCTTGAAGAACGTGCGCATCTCTTCCACTGGAATCTCGAGGCTCACAGCACCAGGCTTGAAGTTGTTCTTCCATGGCGTTTCTTCATGGGTCAACTCTCGCAGGCGCCAAGCAGAGTACTGACCATAAATCTTCTGGACTTCGTTTAGCAGATCCATTTGTTCCGCAGAGAAAACGCTTGCATCGAAGTCGGCCGGGAAAGGAATGCTGCCACTGCCATGCTGCTTGTAGTGATGATAAACAGATGGCACAACCGGGCCATGAGTCCATGCCTCGATTTGATCGTCAAAAAGAGGTCTGTCGAAGACTGCGAGATGAAATCCTTGTGCGTAATACACAAGTTTTTGAAGCTTCAGGTTCGACACAAGATCGCCTGCATCTTCATTCGCTTGGGCGAGGAAAAATTTCGCTGCGTCGATAGAGCTGGCCATATGACCTCCTGGTCAAAGTCCTGTAAATGAACGTGTATAGCATAGCGATTGCTAAGCGGTCGCCGATTATCCGCTTGACTTGGGTGAAGTCAATTGAGCGGTCACTTGAGTCACCTTAGCTCTCGATCTGCTGTATGTAAATACAGTATTTTGTATCTGTGCAGCGCAGGACCAGGCGCCACAAAATCTAAAGGCGCGACACCTCATTTAATCTCACCGTGTGCTTAAAATGCTCCTAAAGCCTCACCCCCAACGCCCCCGTCCGATCCAGCGATGACCCCACCGTCAAATCCGTAATCAACGTCGGCTGCGACCCCGCATTAAACAATGCAAACCCTGTCGCAAGGCCCCAGGTCTCGGTCTGAAGCCCGCACACCAACACGCGATCGACCTTCAGTCTTTTAATACTCAATGGACTCAAGGGAAGGCGCATAAGCGTGCTTGATAAAGAAGCGATCCGCCTCGATCAGGCTGTCATCGTCCGAAGCAGGGTGCCATCCAAGTTGTTTCTCAAAGGGTGTTTTTGATCGTCGTGACGTTCAACAGTGGCGACGCTAGGCAGGCTGCCGATGATTTTCCGGATGCCGTCGATGAGCCATTGCGGTGGGGAAAAGCTGGGTTGGACGTCGATGATGAGGAGGACTTGAGACATGGCGAGAGTTCCGGTCTAGACGCAGTTTGACGGTCTGGAATGGCAATTGTATGACAGCCTGTAGTTAATAAATGTCGTCAAATAAGTGACGGTTTATAGGGCGAAATACCGCTCGGCGATAAATTAGACAAAGTATTGACAGTGCCCATTTGATCTCCCATTATCGGCCGCGTTTTGGTGGCCTTGCGCCATAAAATCGGCGGACTTTAACCACTCGTATCCGCTCTACTGTTCAGGGAGAGATTTCATGTTTGTTGAGCGAATACTGGTGACTGGCGGTGCAGGGTTCATTGGGTCGCACCTCGTGGAAGCGTTGCTGGGTAAAGGCTACAAAGTCCGCGTGCTGGATAATTTGTCGACCGGCAAGGTCAGCAATCTGCCGATGGATAATGCCAATCTGAGCCTGGTCATCGGTGATGTCGCCGACGGCGCCGTGGTAGCACAGGCCATGCGCGATTGCGGTGCTGTCGTTCACCTGGCGGCGGTGGCCTCGGTGCAAGCGTCGGTGGATGATCCGGTCAGTACCCACCAAAGCAACTTCGTCGGCACCCTCAACGTGTGCGAAAGCATGGTGAAGGCCGGGATCAAGCGCGTGGTATTCGCTTCCAGCGCGGCCATCTACGGCAACAATGGCGAAGGGACGGCGATTCACGAAGACACGCCAAAATCCCCGCTCACGCCGTATGCCAGCGACAAACTGGCGAGTGAGCAATACCTGGATTTCTATCGCCGCGAACATGGTCTGGAACCGATGATCTTTCGGTTCTTCAACATCTTCGGCCCACGCCAGGATCCTTCATCGCCGTACTCCGGCGTGATCAGCATCTTTACCAAGCTGGCCATGGCCGAGCAGTCGGTGGCGATTTTCGGTGACGGTGCGCAGACCCGCGACTTCGTCTATGTCCAGGACCTGGTTAGCATCCTCGTTCAGTCCCTGGAAGTCAGCGAACCGAGCCCCGGCGCGGTGAATGTTGGCCTGAGTCGTTCCACCAGCCTCAACGACCTGATCACTGAATTGTGCGCCGTCACCGGCAGCCCGCTGAAGGTGATTCATCACGCGCCACGTCAAGGCGACATTCGCCATTCGCGCGCCAACAACAGCCGCCTGCTCGAGCGTTTCACGCTCCCGGAACCGACCGCCATCGGCAAAGGCCTGGCGCAGCTTATCCGCAGCCTCTAACCCGGCCGGTTCTACTGTCCGACGTCCAAGCAGTATCGGTTCAGTCAATTCAAGAGTGAGTTATGGAAATCGTTTTTCGCAGGACGCGTGTCCGCGCGGCCGCTAAACGGCTGCTCGCCGCTTTAGCGTTGTTCGTGAGCGGGCCTGCCGTCCAGGCCGCAGCATTGCCGCAACCCGCCAGCGTGGTTTTTTGGTACGCCGATCAACCGCCCATTTCCGAGTTGGCTCAGTTCGACTGGTCGGTGGTCGAACCAGGACATTTGACAGCGGGCGATGTTAAAACCCTGCGCAAATTGGGCAGCCAGCCGTTCGCCTATCTGTCGGTGGGCGAGTTCCATGGTGGCAAGGCCGAACTCGACAAGGCATCCCTCACGGGGGCGGTCAGCCCGGTGCGTAATGGCGCGTGGGACAGTCAGGTCATGGACCTCGCGGCGCCTGCCTGGCGTGAACACCTGTTCGGCCGAGCCAAGGCGTTGCAGGCAGAAGGCTACGCCGGGTTGTTTCTCGACACCCTCGACAGCTTCCAGTTGTTGCCGGAGTCGGCGCGAGAAACACAGCGTCTGGCACTCGCCGGTTTCCTGCGGGAATTGCACCAGCGTCAGCCGAACCTGAAGCTGTTTTTCAACCGTGGATTTGAAGTGTTGCCCGAGCTCGATGGCGTAGCGGCCGCGGTGGCGATCGAATCCATTCACGCCGGCTGGGACGCTTCCGCCAAGCGCTATCGCCCGGTGCCTGAAGCCGATCGGCAGTGGCTGGAAACCCAGATCCAACCGTTGCGTGCCAAAGGCATTCCGCTGGTAGCCATCGACTACTTGCCGCCGGAACGTCGCGATGAAGCGCGCAAACTGGCCAAGCGGCTGCGCGACGAGGGCTTCATTCCCTACATCGGCACGCCTGAGCTGGACTCGATGGGCATCAGCAGCATTGAAGTTCAGCCGCGCCGAATCGCGCTGCTTTACGATCCGCGCGAAGGCGACCTGGTGCGCAACGCCGGGCACACATCGCTCGGTGGTTTGCTCGAATACCTCGGCTACCGCGTGGATTACCTGCCCGCCGACGCCTCCTTACCGGAGCACCGTTTCAGCGGCTTGTACGCCGGGATCATTACCTGGATGACCAGCGGCCCGCCGCAGGACGCACCGGCCTTCAATAGCTGGATCGGCCAGCGTCTGGACGAACACGTCCCGGTGGTGTTCTTTTCCGGCCTGCCGATTCAAGACCCGCTGCTGCTCAAGCGTCTGGGCCTGAACCGCTCGGCGCCGATCGGCACTCAAGCGTTGACCATCAGCTATCAGGACAAGGCGCTGATCGGCGCTTTCGAAGCCCCGGTGCAGCCCCGATCCCGTGACCTGACCGCGATTTCCCTGCTGCCCAACGGTCCGAAAGCCGCGTTGCTGCTGACCGCTGCCGACGGCCAGACATTTGCCCCGGTGGCAGTCGCCGAGTGGGGCGGTGTAGCCCTCGCGCCGTACGTTCTCGAAACGAATAACGAACGCAGCCGCTGGATTCTCGATCCGTTCGCCTTCCTCCAGGCCAGCCTGCGTCTACCGGTTCAGCCGCGCCCGGACACCACTACCGAAAACGGCCGCCGCATCGCCACCGTGCACATCGATGGCGATGGTTTTCCGTCGCGTGCGGAAGTGCGCGGCACGCCATATGCCGGCAAGCAGGTGCTCGATGATTTCATTCGGCCCAACCCGTTTCTGACCTCGGTGTCGATCGTCGAAGGCGAGATCTCACCGCGCGGCATGTTCCCGTTCCTGGCGCGCGAGCTGGAGCCGATTGCCCGTGAGTTGTTCGCCAACCCGAAAGTCGAAGTCGCCAGCCACACCTTCAGCCATCCGTTTTTCATGCAGCCGGAAGTGGCGCAGAAGCGTGAAAATTTCAAACCGGAATACGGCTTGAAAATGGCCATTCCGGGCTACGACAAAATCGACTTCCGCCGTGAGATTTTTGGCTCGCGCGACTACATCAACCAGCAGCTCACCACCCCGGAAAAACCGGTGAAGCTGATCTTCTGGCCGGGCGATGCCTTGCCCTCGGCAGCCACGCTGAAGCTGGCTTACGACGCGGGTCTGAAAAACGTCAACGGCGCCGAGACCATGCTGACCAAGGCCAATCCGTCGCTGACCGGCCTCAATCCATTACTGCGCCCCACCGAAGGCGGCTTGCAGTACTACGCGCCGATCATCAACGAAAACCTCTACACCAACCTGTGGAAGGGGCCGTATTACGGCTTTCGCGATGTGATCGACACCTTCGATCTCACCGACAGCCCACGGCGTTTGCGCGGACTGCACCTGTATTACCACTTCTATTCGAGCACCAAGCAGGCCTCGATCAAGGCGATGAACGAGATCTACGGCTACATGAAGGACCAGCAACCGATGTCGCTGTGGATGAGCGACTACCTCGATCGTGTGCACGGTTTGTATCAGGCCAGTCTGGCGCGCACCGCCGAGGGTGACTGGCAGGTTCGCGGGATGGACGCGCTGCGCACCCTTCGACTCGACCCGCAAATGGGCTGGCCGGACCTGCTGCGCTCGCAAGGCGTCGCCGGTGTTCGCGACCTGCCGCAAGGCCGCTATGTGGCGTTGAGCAGTGACCAGGCGTTGCTGGTGTTGCGCCCCGACCGGGATCAACGGCCGGCGCTGGAGGAGGCCAATCTGCCGTTGCTGGACTGGAAGTATGTGGATGAAAAACACGTGAGCTTTTCGTTTGCCGGGCAGGTCGACCTGACCTTCTCCGTGCGTTCGGCGAGCAGCTGCCGGGTAGAAGTGGACGGGCAACATTTTGCAGGCAAGGCATCCGCCGGCCTGTGGACTTTTCAAATACCAATGAAGCAGGTGAGTCATGGTCAGCTCTACTGCATCTAACTCATCAGCAACTAAAAACAGCCGCCTCCTCAATCCCTGGGCATTGGCGGTGGTGGCGGTGGCCGTGGGTGGCCTGCTGTGGGTGACGTTCCAGCGCGAAGAAGTGTTCCAGCCCGATGGCCGCGAGCCAGATGCGGTGTCGGCCAATTACGCCGAATTGCTGTTGGCGGCGCACCCGGATGACGATCACCTGCGCTTGCAGCTGGTCGATCTGTTGATCCGTCTTGGCGACTACCCGAAGGCGCGCCAGTACCTTGAGAGCTGGCCGAAACCGGAACGCGAGTTGCAGGCCTATTACCGCTTGGAACTGGATGCGCTGGAAGCGGCGAAGGCCGATGATCCGGTCGCGCAGAAAGCCTTGATCGAACGCCTGAAAAGCTTCGATCACCGCATGCTGCCGCTGCCGCTGCCGCAACTGCAGAGCCTGGCCAAGTTGGCATTGACGTTACAGGCGCCGGCGTTCGCTGCCAGCGTTTACGAAGAAATCGCCGATCGCGATCCGGCTCAGCGCATTGCTTCGCTCAAGTCCGCCGCGCAGTGGTACTTGGCCGGTGAACAACCTGGGCGCGCCGCCGACATCTATCTGCTGCTCAAACAGGACAGCCAACAAGCGTCCGGGCGTCGTGAATACGCGCAACTGGCGTTCAACAGTCTGTTGGCCGCCGGCCGTGGTGATCAGGCCGCACGCGTACTGGCCGATGAACTGGATCAGCTCAAGGATCCGCAAACCGATTCGCCGTGGCTGGAGCAAGGCGTCGACGTCGCCGTCGGCAGCAAACGCTTCGATCTGGCCCAGCGTTTTCTGGATCAATGGCGAGTGTTGCAGCCGGACAACCCGCAAATTCTGCGCAAAGAATTCAGCATGCGCCTGGCCCTCGGCGACCTTGCCGGTGCGTGGGACGGTGGTCAGCAGCTCGTGGCTGAACACCCGGATGACCTGGCCTTGCTCGAGCAAATGGGGCATCTGGGCGAGTGGCGTGGCGACAGTCAGGCCGCTCTGGGCTACTGGATTCGCCTGCTGAAACTGCACGAAGACCCGCAAACCCGCGAACACGCCTGGCGTCTGGCAAGCCAGCAATACGATTTTGACCGGGCGATTCCTTTGCTCGCCGAGATCATGGAGCAGCGCGCACTCACTGACGTCGAACTCGATGCGCTGAACTACGGTCACGAATCGCGAGGCACACCGACGCAAGCCGAAGCCTGGTTGCACGCCTACTTGCGCAAGTACCCGGCGCATCGTCTGGCCTGGACACGCCTGCTGCAAAACCTCGAAAACACTGGGCAGTTCGCGCAGAAAACCGAGGTCTACAAGCGCTACTCGAAACGCTTCGCACTGACCACGACCGAGCGCATCGACTGGGCCAATACCGACCTGAAGCTGTTTGATAACCAGGCGGCGTGGGACGTTTTGCAGATCGATAACCGCAAAATCACCGATGAGGGCTACTGGCGCCTTCGCGCTGCTTTGGCGTGGGATCTGGAGCTCGACAATGAGCTGCAGGTTTCCCTGGAAAGACTCCTCGCGCTCAAGGGTTCGCTCAACAGTGGCGACGAAAGTCAGCTGATCACGATGTATCGCAGCAGCGATCCGAAACGCGCCCTGACCATGATGGTCGGCAGCTGGAAGCGCACCCGTGATCCGCAGCGTTTGGTTGAATCCTTGCAGCAAGCCCAGGAGTTGCAGGACTGGCCGCAAGTGGTCGCGCTGCTCAAAGACGCCGAGCAATACCCGGACGCCAACGAGCAAGCACAAGTGCTGGCGATACGCGGTGCCTTGGCGGTGCAGCAGGGCAATATCGACGAAGCGCAGCGCTTGTACCTCTTGGGTTTGTCGCGTTTCCCGGATGACAACCTGTTCCGCGAGCGCTTGATGTGGCTGTACGTCGATCAAGGCAACACCGCCGCGCTCAAGCCGTTGCTGACGGAATGGAAACCCCAGGCGCGTCAGGATCGAATCCTGTGGCTGCCGTTCGCCAGTGCCAGTCAGATGCTCGGTCGCGACGCCGAAGCGTTGGCCTGGTATCGCCTGTACCTCAAGACCAGTCCGCAGGATTGGCTGGTGCGCGCGGCGTATGCCGATGCCCTCGAAAGCGCCGGTTATCAGGATGCGGCCCAACGGTTGCGCTTGAAGCTGTTGCGCAGCCCCGAAGGCGAAAACATTCAGCCACCGTCCCAGCGTTACGCGATCTGGTTGCGCCTGATGGCCAGCAGTTATTCGCCGGCCAAGGCGCAGCAGGAAGTGGCGAAGTGGAAGGACGGCTCGCCAGCAATGCTGCAATTGTGGTTTGAACGCTTGCTGGCACGTCTCGACGCGACCAACCAGGAATCGCAGAAAGACCAATGGCTTGATTGGGCGCGCAGCCAAGGCTTGAAGGTCCAGCGTTACGAAGAAATTCAGCAAGCCTTGCGCAGCCGTAACAAGGCGCAAGTCGAAACGCTGTTGGCCGGTAGCGATCTGAACCCGGCGCAACGTGCTCAGGCGCTCAGCCGTCTGGGCCGATTCGACGAAGCCCTCGAACTAAGCGAGTCCGCGCTGGGTGACGATCAACCCGCTGCCGTGCGCGAGCAACTGCGTCGCCAGGCTGTTGAGCTACAGGAACTGACGCCACAAGGTGCGCAGCTGTCCTGGCATCAGCAGGATTTCGGCGGTCTGGAATTCAACGGACCGCGCCTGCAAATCGCGCACAACCTCGGCAGTCAGTGGTACGCCAACCTTGAGCTGGAGAACGGCACTTACAACAGCGATCAACTGATCGAATCGCGCATGGGCGATGAGCGCAACGCCGCGCTGACCCTGCAACGTTCGGTGGAGGACGGTGGCTACAAACTGTTCGCCGACACCAGTCAGCGCGATGACGATGACCGCACCGGCCTGGGCCTGTCCCGGACCTGGCAGTTGAGCGCCAGTGACCAGATCGAGACCGGCCTGGACTGGCATCGCAAAAGCGAAGACAGCGGCCTGATGCGCGCTTTCGGCCAGCACGACAGTGTGTGGGTCGGCGGTCGTCACGGGCTCTCGGCGCGGGATCAGATCAGCTGGGAAGTCGCACAGAAATCGTTCTCCACCCGTGCGGGCGATGCCCTGGGCAACGGCCAGGCGCTGAAGATGGAATACAACCACACGCTGGAATTTGCGGGGCCTAACTGGACCGTACGCAGCGGCGTCGATTATCAGCACAACAACGTCAAGGACCGCACGCTGGACTACCTGTCCAGCGCCAACGACGGCCCGGTGAAAAGCGTTGATGACTCGGACGACCCCGCGATCGTGACGGCCGACGACTTGCTGCAAAGCCGTTATGGCCAACTGTATGTCGGCAGCTCATGGCGTCGCGGTTTGCCGGGCGCCCTGGTGCGCACTCGCCCGCAATACACCTGGCTGGTGGACGTGACGGCGGGCTGGCAATGGCTGGATCAAACCTTCAACTACGGCATCAACACCGGGATTGGCGTCGAAGTGCTGGGCGGTGACGAATTGGCCCTTACCGTCGGCTACCAATCCGCGCCACAAGGCGGGGACGGTCAGGCGGGCGGAACACTGGGTGTGAGCTACGGCGTGCGATTCGGACGCTGATCATGAAATGTTTACAGGAGAAAAACTGATGCAAGCAATTCGTAATCTGAGCCTGGCTCTGGCAGTCCTGTTTGTCGCCGGTTGCGCCAGCTTCACTGGCGGCGATACCAGCCCGAATCTTCCGCGTACTGCGAAGTGGGGCACCGTGCCGATGATCAACTATTCGCAAACCCCGCAGGCCGGTGAACGCGCCGAGCAGATTCTGCTCAGCGTGCTCAGCAGCCATGGTCTGCAACCACGGGTTTACCCGGTCAGCACTCAGGGCGAACAAGCGCTGATGGATGACAACGAGCGCCTGGCCGGCGCCCTCGACTGGGCACGGGATCAGAAGCTTGATTACGTGGTCGCCGGCAGCGTTGAAGAGTGGCAGTACAAGAACGGTCTGGACGGCGAACCGGCGGTGGGCATCAGCCTGCGCGTGCTCGAAGCCAGCAGCGGTCGTGTGCTCTGGAGCAAAAGCGGCGCACGCGCGGGCTGGTCCCGTGAAAGCCTCGCCGGCACCGCGCAAACGGTGCTCGACACACTTGTTGGCGCCCTTCGGTTCGAGTGAATGCAATGAATTCTCCTCACATGGATTACAGCCTCGCGCCGCGTGCCAGCGGCCCGGTGTCTTGGCTGGAAACGCTGTTGGTCACCGGCGCAGCCATCGGCCTGGGCTTGTGGCTGACCCCCGAAGACCCGCTGCAAATGCACGCCGGTTTTCCCTGGCCGGTGCTGGCGCCGTTGTTGTTAGGCGTGCGCTACGGTTTCGTGCGCGGCTTGCTCAGCGCCAGCCTGTTGGTGGCGGCACTGTTTGCACTGCGTTACATCGGGCATGAAGCCTACGCCCAGCTCGATCCGTCCTTCATTGTCGGCGTACTGGTCAGCGGCATGCTGGTGGGCGAGGTTCGCGATCTGTGGGAACGGCGCTTGCAGCGTCTGCAGATGGCCAACGATTACCGCCAGTATCGACTCGACGAATTCACCCGCGCGCACCAGATTCTGCGGGTCTCCCACGACCTGCTGGAGCAGCGCGTGGCGGGCAGCGATCAAAGCTTGCGCAGTTCGTTGCTGGGCTTGCGCGACAAACTGCGAGTGATGCCGGACGAAGGCGATGCATTGGCCGCGCTGGCCGATCCGATCGTGACCATGTTGGGACAGTACGGCACGTTGCGCGTGGCCGGGTTGTACCGCGTCGATGAGCGTGAAGAGAACGTGTTGCCCGAAGCCTTGGCGACCATCGGTGTCATGGGGCCTTTGGGCACCGAAGACGGTCTGGTCAAGTTGTGCCTGGAGCGTGGCGAACTGGTCAGCGTGCGTCAGGAACTGATTGATGCCGGCAGCTCGGCGCAGTTCTCGTCGTTGCAGGCCTGCATTCCGTTGATTGATGCCGAGGGGCGTTTGCTGGCGATTCTGGCGGTGCGGCAGATGCCGTTCTTCGCTTTCCAGGATCGCACGCTGAGCCTGTTGTCGTTGCTCGCCGGGCACATCGCCGACCTGTTGCGCCGCGACCCGCAAGTGCTGCAATTGGCCGACGCCGATGCGCAGCAGTTCACGCTGCAACTCAAGCGTTCGCTGGTGGACGTCGAGCAGCACAAACTGGCGGCCGGTCTTTTCGCCTTTGAAATCACCCGTCCCAACGATGAGCTGTCGCGTCTGTTCGAACGCAGCCAGCGTGGCCTCGATCTGCAGTTGCCGCTGCGTAACAACCGCGATCATCAGCTGTTGTTGGTGCTGTTGCCGTTGACCAGTCCGCAAGGCACCGAAGGTTATCTGGCGCGGATGAACCTGATGCTGCACGAACACTTTGGCATTGAAAGCAGCCTCGACAGCCTCGGCGTGCGCGTGTTGCCGTTCAACCTGGAGCCTGGCTGTGAACGCAACGGGCTGCGTAATTTCCTGTTCAACGAGTGTGGCCTGAATGATCAGCAAGTGGCTGTTTAGCGGAGCCTTGTTGTTAGAGGCGGGCAGTTGGGCCAGTTTGTGGCTCGCGGCGCCCGAGTTACAACAATTGCTGGTGTTCACCCTCAGCCATGGCCTGGCGTGCGTGATGTTGTGCGCGGCCGTGTGGCTGTTGCTGCCGGCGCGCTACCGGTCGCCGCTGCCGTGGAGCCCGCTGTTTATCTTCAGCCTGGCGTTCTTCGTGCCGGTGCTCGGCGCGGTCGGCGTGGTGGCGGCGATCTTCCCGGCGCTGTACCTGCCGCGCAAACGCGACAAGCAAGCGTGGCAAGCGGTGGGCATCCCGAAACTGCCGTTTCGGGCGCAGGTGCAACTGCACTCGCCGATCTATGCCGATGGCGGTTTGCAGGACGTGTTGCGTCACGCGCCGGATCCGGATCAGCGTCTGGCAGCCCTGTTGGCCACTCGGCGCATGCCCGGCAAAGAAGCGGTGCCGATCCTCAAACTGGCCCTCGGTGACCCGAGTGACGACGTGCGGCTGCTGGCGTATTCGATGCTCGACAAGCAGGAAAGCGACATCAACCTGCACATCCAGATCGCGCTCGGCGAACTGGTCGACGCCAATGCCAAAGCGGCGGGTGCGCTGCACGGCAGGCTGGCGCGTTGGTATTGGGAGCTGGCGTATCTGGGCCTGGCCCAAGGCAGCGTGCTCGACCACGTGCTCAATCAAGCCAGCGAACATGCCGAGCTTGGCCTGGCCGCGGGTGAGGGCGGTGAACTGGTGCTGCTGGCCGGGCGCATCGCGCTGGAGCGAGGTGACGTCGAGCGTGCCGAGGTGCTGCTGAGTCAGGCTCAGGAAAACGGCATGGGCGCGGCACAAGTGCTGCCGTTTCGCGCCGAGCTGGCGTTCGAGGCCGGCCGTTACCACGAAATCCCCGCACTGCTCGCACGCCTTCCCGAGGAAACCCGTCAGCGGCCGCCGTTCGCCGCATTGGTCAGGAGCTGGACATGAGTCAAAAGGAACAGGCATCGGTTGCCGACATCTGTCTGCTGCTCGAAGGCACCTGGCCTTACGTGCGTGGCGGCGTTTCCAGCTGGATTCACCAGATGATCCTCGGCCTGCCGGAACTGACCTTTTCGGTGATGTTCATCGGCGGCCAGCGTCAGGCCTATCCGGCCCGGCGCTACGAAGTGCCGGCGAACGTGCTGCACATCGAAGAAGTGTTCCTCGAAGATGCAACCCATCCGACCGACAGGTTGGTGGTGCCCCGCGAGGCCGACGAACAGCAGTTGCAGGACTTGTATCGCTTCCTGCATCACCCGGATGCGCCGGACCCTGCACTGGGCGAACGCTTGCTCGACTGCATCGCTCAGGGCCGCATGACCCTCGACGATGTGCTGCGCAGCCGCGCCAGTTGGGAGTCGTTGAGCGAAGGCTATCGTCAGCATTGCGCCGACCCGTCTTTCGTCAATTATTTCTGGACCCTGCGCGCGATGCAGTCGCCGTTGCTGATGCTCGCCGAAGCCGCGCAACGGATGCCGAAAGCGCGGGTGCTGCATTCGATTTCCACCGGGTATGCGGGCTTCCTCGGCTGCATCCTCAAGCAGCGCTGGAACTGCACCTATCTGCTCAGCGAACACGGGATCTACACCAAGGAACGCAAGATTGACCTGGCCCAGGCCAGCTGGATCGCCGAGAGTTCCGGTCAGGCGCTGAACCGCAGCCTTGATGCCGGCTCGGGTTATATCCGCACGTTGTGGGTGCGTTTCTTTGAGCGCATCGGCCAGCTGACGTACAACAGCGCCGACAACATCATCGCGCTCTACGACGGCAACCGTCAGCGGCAGATCAAGGACGGCGCCCTCGCGGCCCGCACCCAAGTCATTCCCAACGGCATCGACTTGCCGGTGTGGACCGCGGCGCTGGAATCCCGCGCTCACGGGATTGCGCCCGTGGTCGGTTTGATCGGGCGTGTGGTGCCGATCAAGGACGTGAAAACCTTTCTGCGGGCGATGCGCGGCGTGATCAGCGCCATGCCGCAAGCCGAAGGCTGGATCGTCGGCCCCGAGGAGGAAGACCCGGAATACGTCAGCGAATGCCGCAGCCTGATGGCCAGCCTGGGCCTGGAAGGCAAGGTGCATTTCCTCGGCTTCCAGCGCATTCAGGACATCTTGCCGAAACTGGGCCTGATGGTGCTGACCTCGATCAGTGAAGCGCAGCCGTTGGTGATCCTCGAAGCCTGGGCCGCCGGTACGCCGGTGGTCAGCAGCGACGTGGGTTCATGCCGCGAATTGATCGAAGGTGGTAGCGCCGAAGACCGAGACCTGGGGCACGCCGGCAAAGTGGTGGCGATTGCCGATCCACAAACCACGAGCGCCGCGATCCTTGAACTGTTGCGCAGCCCGCGACGCTGGCAGGCCGCCCAGGCCAGCGGTTTGTTGCGGGTCACTCGTTATTACACCGAAGCCTTGATGCTGCAGCGTTACCGCGACCTGTATCAAGCCGCCATGGAGAACAGCTAAATGGCCGGTATTGGCTTTGAACTGCGAAAAATCCTTTCGCGCGATTCCTACACCGCGACCTTGCACGCCTACGTCTACGCGGGACTGATCAGCTCCGGCCCGTGGGTGTTGTCAATCATCAGCGTGATGCTGGTGGGCATCATCAGCATCGGCCTGCTGCTGCCGAACATGCTGGTGGGGCAGTTCCTCGTGACCGTGACGTACCTGATGGCCACCTCGTTGATCCTGACCGGCGGCTTGCAGTTGTTTTTCACGCGCTTTGTGTCCGACCGCTTGTTCGAGCACAAGTACGATCAGATCCTGCCCAACCTGTTGGGCGTGTTGTTGCTGGTCACGCTCGGTGCCGGGTTGTTGGGAATCGTCGTGCTGGGCTTGTTGTTCGATGAGCCGTTGATTTACCGCGTGCTGGTACTGGCGAACTTCGTGGTGCTGTGCAACTTGTGGCTGGTGATCATCTTCCTCTCGGGGATGAAGGCCTATAACCGCATTCTGCTGGTGATGCTGGTGGGTTATACGCTGATGGTCGCGAGTGCCTACGTACTGAGCTTTTTGCAGATGCCGGGCTTGCTGCTGGCGCTGTTGATCGGGCACAGCACGCTGTTGTTTCTGTTCCTCTACGACATCCTGCGCGAGTACCGCGCCGAGAAACTGATCGCCTTCGACTTCCTCGACCGGCGCAACGTTTTCCTCAGCCTGCTGGCCACCGGTTTCTTCTACAACCTGGGCATCTGGATCGACAAATTCCTGTTCTGGTTCAACCCCGGCACCTCCAACGAAATCGTCGGCCCGCTGCGCGCCTCGATCCTTTACGACCTGCCGATCTTCCTCGCGTACCTGGCGATCATCCCCGGCATGGCGGTGTTTCTGGTGCGCATCGAGACCGACTTTGCCGAGTGGTACGACCGCCTGTTCCGGGCGATCCGCGAAGGCGAAACCCTGCAACACATCGGCCAGCTGAAAACTGAAATGACCTTGTCGATCCGCCAGGGTCTGCTGGAAATCTGCAAGGTGCAGGGGCTGACGGCGGTGCTGTTGTTCCTGTTCGCACCGCGCCTGCTGGACTGGCTGGGCATCTCCAGTTATTACCTGCCGCTGTTCTACATCGACCTGATCGGTGTGAGCATTCAAGTGGTGTTTATGGCGTTGCTCAACGTGTTCTTCTACCTCGACAAGCGCACGGTGGTGCTGGAACTGTGCGTGCTATTTGCAGTGTTGAACGCGATGTTGACGCTGTTCAGCATGTACCTGGGGCCAAGCTTCTTCGGGTACGGGTTTACGCTGTCGTTGCTGATTTGTGTATTGCTGGGTTTACACAGGCTTACAACGGCGCTGGAGGATTTGGAGTACGACACGTTTATGTTGTCGCGCTGATCGTTGTTTCAGGCGTGAAAATAGGCAGTGGCGATTATCGCTCAGTGCCTTTTTTTCGTCCGACTGACGTCACTTGTCAGTCTTGATTGCGCTGCTAGGCTTGAACTCCCGGCCCCATCATCTGTTGCTTCCCATCAGGAGTCACGATCATGAGCACTGCACTGGAAACCGTTCTATACACCGCCAAAACCCACACCGTCGGCGGCCGTACAGGCACTGGAAAATCCAGCGATGGGGAGCTCGATGTCAAATTCAGCTCGCCGGGATCGGGCAAGCCTGGCACCAATCCGGAGCAACTGTTTGCACTCGGGTATTCGGCCTGCTTCATCGGCGCGATACAGGTGGTGGCGGGCAAGATGAAAATCAAACTGCCGGAAGACACGTCGGTCGATGCCGAGGTGGACTTGGGCAAGGTCGGTAGCGGGGACTTCCAGTTGGCGGTCAGGTTGAACGTCAACATTCCCGGGCTGGAGGAGGGGGTGAAACGGGAACTGGCCGAGGCTGCGCACCAGATCTGCCCGTATTCTCGGATGACGCGCGGGCATGTGTCGGTGGATTTGAAAGTGCTTTGAGTGCACTGAGAAAATCCCTGCCATACCCCTAACCAATGTGGGAGCGGGCTTGCTCGCGATAGCGATTGTTCATTCAACATTGGTGTCGACTGACACACCGCAATCACGAGCAAGCTCGCTCCCACAGGGGATCAACTGCGTGGCGCAGATTTCGGCACATCAACATTATCCAGCATCCGATTCACCGCCAGTTCCGCCAGCATCACCACCTGCTGAATCGCCATCGCTCTATGTCGATGTGGGCCTTCCAGATACCCGGCAAAATCACTCGCCATTACACTGGCCTGGGCCAACGATTCACAGGTGTGGGCGAGCAGGTCTTCGTCCTTTAAATCCGGCGCAACGAGAAACATCGTGCTTGGTTTGCGGGCAACGGGTGATTTGAGGGCGGAGGGGTTGAGGTAGTGATCGAGCGCGCGGTCAGCGGCGTCGTGGAGTTTTTTTGAATCGATGGATTCATAGGGGGAAACGTCGTCCGCGGCAGGCGGGTTTGGGGTTTCTTTGATCATGGTAAAAGCTCCTAAATAATTGGAGCTGCCACTTTCATTTCCAGGCGAGTGGGTGGCAGCTGTGCGAGGGCTGGAAACCGAGGTAGGAGCTAACCCTTGGCAGACCCGAAGGTCTCCCGCACACAGCCGCCATAACATTGAACTGCAGGCTGAAAAAAACGCCGCAGTATGTCATGTGGACTACTGATTAGCTCTATTCCCTCGGGTTTCCAGGCCCGGTCGCTGATGTGCAGCGACCGACAAAGCCTATCCACTCGCCTTCCTACCTGACAACCGCCGGAACCTGTCGGAAACATCCCGAAGAATCACGGCGTCTGTAGGATCAGAACGAGATTTCTGTTTAAAAGAGGCTTCCAAAATCAGCGGTTTCTGCGAGTTCCGAACCTAGTTCGAAGCCCCAACCCCAAACTTCAACCCACCCCAATTCCAGTCCTTCGACTGCTTCGTATAGCAGCCAGCCTGATTCTTGGGCTCGGCATCACAGGCAATCCGCCCGGTTTTATTGGTGTCGGTGGTGCGGTCGTTGTAGTGCGCACAACCGGACGTCAGGGAAAGGGATAGCGCGGCAATCAGTACTTTGAATTTCATGGCGACATCCTTGCGGGTAGATCGCCAGCATAGGTCTGGTTGTGTTTAACCACAAATCCCCACCCCCCAGATGCAACAAAACCCGCACTTGGCGGGTTTTGTCTTGCTTCGTATTTGGTGGGCCGGGGTAATTTGAATTGTATTTTTAGGTATTTGATTTAGTTGTTTAATGTGAGTTTTTAAATTTCTTTGGAATACCGATTGGAATACCGAGAGAAGCTGGGATGAGCATTATGCTTCGTTTCCGTATCTTGCAAAGGACGGCCAAAAGGATCATTTATTTAATCGAAACCGGGCAAGCTGAGCATGCCGCCTGTGGTGCGTTTGCCAAAGCCGCTGGGCATGAGGATTTTGTGCTTCTTCATCTCTGCGAGTACCGCTAACCATTCGGTTTTTCCAAAGCGTAGCTTGGTGTCATTCCAGCTATGCATGACTTCGTCCACGATGGCTCCATCGGAAACAGGGCGGCCTTCGAGAATAATATCGTTCCAGGCGGCATAGAGCGTCACAGTCATTTCGCAACGATCCGTATCCCAGTCCCGCATTAACTCGATGACCTGCTCAATGGTGGCGCGCTCAGCGACCGACCAGGCGCTGCTATACGCCAGCCGATGCTGCCCTGCTTGGGAAAGTGGGCGGTAAGCATGGCCAACAGTCTCGCGTTCGATGCGCTCGTACCACTGTCGGTTTTGCAATTCACCTTCGATCTGATTCATCAACTGGCGATCGTGGGGACCGGCGGCGTCGCGCAGGTAAGCGCCCTGGATAGCGGCAATCTTGGCTGCATGCTCGGCCAGGTAAATCACTTTCTGCAGCTTGCGTTGGCCGAAGGTACGTTGGCTATGTAGCCGGTGAGTGATTTCTGCTGCGAGTAGGGTGCGAGATACTTGCCGATCTGTGGCAATTGGAGCCTGCTGGCCATCTTCGGTAAGGGCTCGTTCGACGAGGGTGCTGGCCAACTGTTCGTTGAGCTGTCGGGCCTGGGTTAGTCGGGTTTTGAGTTTGTCGCAGAGGATCATCAGTTGATCGACTTTGGCGACGATGCGGTGTTGTTCAATAACTGGCGGCAGAGGAAGAACAGCCTCTTTAATTTTTCCCAAATTCAGATTCGGCTGCGCACCCCCAGCCGCGAGCAAACGAATATCGTCATAGCTCTTAACGAAGAAATATTTCACAAAACGCCGATGCGACTCGTTTTGATCAAACAGCTGAATTGCGGCACATGCCTGATTCGTACAAGCATCTATCAAAAGCTCAGAAATCTGCCCTCGTGTTTTTCCTTGACCGTACATGGCGATGATCAGCGTATGCGGTGGGTAAACGGTTAGGTTTGTCTCCGTTAGTGCAAGAGGCGCAACCTTCTGCTCGGACTCATGGATATAGTCTTGCGATGTCTCGCCGCTTGTCACCCAGTTAATCGTTGCTGGCGCAAAATACTTAGGATTTGTTCTGAGTGGGGTTGCGCCTGTTCCTACTTGCGCAATTTCCTCTAAGCGTACCCACTCCCAGTTTTCCGGTAATTCAAACGATTTTTCAGTCTCAGTGATCTGTGCTGGCTGCCTCTGTTTCTTGAGCTTGCCCTCCGCTATCAGCCGCGCTCTCTCTTCTGAAATCCGCTTCAGCAACTTGCTGGCCGGCTCATCGCTGGGCTTTTGTGGAACTAGTTTTCCCATCACAGCCAGTTGCAGCATTGTTTGCTTGAGGGCATCAATGCTGTGTTCGGTTGTGAACAGGATGTGGAATTGTTCGGCCAGGCGTTGCCAGTTGGTGGCGAAGTCGATGGAGTCGCTGGCTTGGGTCAGACTGCCGAGCAGCGCTTGCACGAGTTGGGCGTGGGCGGTTCCGGCGTCGGCCTGCTGGGCCTCCAGGCGGTCGCACATGGCCATCAATTCATCGACTTTGGAGACGATGCGGTGTTGCTCGTTGAGTGGCGGAACTGGAACAAACAGGCGGGGAATGTCACCTAGATTTAATTTGTTTGTATGGCTGCCTCCAGCCTTTATCTGATCGTACTGGCGATACATCAAGGGACTTGATAGCACGCAGTGAAAATACCGAGAAAACTTCGTTTTCTTTGGCAGTTTCAAGAGGCCAACACTCACGAATAAGCTGAAAGGAACATCAGTATCTACAATAGTTGGCCGTCCAAGCGTACCAATCCGGCATAGTAAAATGTCTCCCTGTTCAGGATTGCAGCGCGAATTTATTGCTATGTGCTCTTCTTGTGAAATGTATTTGCAATTATCAAAAGAAATAGTTTTCCCATTAATGTCTTTCACAGAAATGAATGGGATGCCCGAGCTTATATACGTGGGCGTATGATGGGTCCCATCAGTGATGAGCAAGGTCAGCGTCGCTGTACTGGCCCATTCCCATCCTGCAGGCAACTCAAAGAGTTGCTTTTCTTCAGCCATCGCAGACAGTGATTTCTGCTTTTTGATTTGGCCATCAGCCACAAGCTGCGCCTTTTCCTTGGCTATACGCTTAAGCAACTCGCTGGCCGGTTCATCATTCGGGTCTTGCAGCACCAACTTGCCGCGTACTGCCAGTTCCAGGATTAACCCACGTAGTTTCTTAATGCCGTTGGGCGCACCGGCCAGGAGCGGCAGATTGTCGGTCAACAATGCTGTCATGCCTGGCGCTCCAGGGCTTCGGCCAGCACCGCTTTAAGCTGGTCGCGCAGGTCGCCGATTTCGCCTTGCAGACTGGAGTAGTTGCGCAGCAGTTCGTCAAGATTGTGGTTGGTCTGCTCACATATATGCGGGTTCTTGCAGTCTAGGTTCCACTTACGCGCCTGCAGTTCTTCGACGCTTACCTTCCAGGTAAATTCGTTCTCCACCCGTGTGGCAAAGCCATCGGCCTCGCTGCCCCACCAGGCTTCTTCCACGTCGAATTCTTCGACACGCATGGGGCGGGTCTTGGAGTAGTTCTTCACTCCGGCCGGATACTGGTGCTCGTAGAACCAAACCTGTTTGGTCGGTGTGCCCTTGGTGAAAAATAGCAGGTTGGTCTTGATGCCTGTGTAGGGATTGAACACGCCGTTGGGCAGGCGAACGATTGTATGTAGGTTGCACTCGGTCAGCAGTTTTTCCTTAATCCGGCTTTTAATTCCTTCGCCAAATAGAAAACCGTCGGGCAGTACCACGGCTGCGCGTCCACCGTCTTTCAGCATTTGCATGATCAGCACCAAAAACAAATCGGCGGTTTCTCGGGTGCGGAAAGCGGCGGGGAAGTTGGTTTCGATGCCATCTTCCTCCATGCCGCCGAACGGTGGGTTAGCGACGATGCAGTGCACGCGCTCGCTCGGGCCCCAACTGATCAGCGGTTTGCTCAGAGTGTTGTCATGGCGGATCTGGCTGGGTACTTCGATGCCGTGCAGGATCATGTTGGTGGTGGCTAGCAGGTGCGGTAGCGGCTTTTTTTCCACGCCGAAGATGCTGGCCTGCAGGGTGCGTTCGTCTTCGGCGGTTTTTACATAGCGGCTGCGTTTGTGTTCGATGGTGCAGGTTAGGAAGCCGCCTGTCCCGCAGGCCGGGTCCATGACCTTTTCGTCCAACTTCGGATCGACCATGCGCACCATAAACTCGGTGACTGGGCGCGGGGTGTAGAACTCGCCAGCGTTACCCGCGTTCTGTAGGTCTCGCAGCAGTTGCTCATAGAGGTTGCCGAACTCGTGGCGCTCCTGGGCTTTATTGAAGTCCACGCCTTCCTGAATCTTGTTGATCACCTGGCGCAGCAACTGCCCCGACTTCATGTAGTTGTACGCGTCTTCAAACACGCTGCGTACCACATAGGCCGAAGGCGTCTTGCTGTACTCATTCAGGTTCTGCAACTGGGGGAACAGGTTGTTGTCGATAAAGTCCTTCAGCCCATCACCGGTCATACCTTCCGGATCGGCGGCCCAGTTACGCCAGCGGCAACTGTCGGGGATGGGCGAACGGTAGTTGTCGTCCATCAGCTCCCATTCCAGCTCGCGGTCATCGAAGATTTTCAGGAACAACAGCCAAACCAACTGACCGATGCGCTGGGCGTCGCCGTCTACGCCAACGTCTTTGCGCATGATGTCCTGAATGGACTTGATGGTGGAGCTAATGGACATGAAATTCTCTCAACGCGTACCGCAAGGGGGGCGAAATTCTACCGGATAGTGGGGGCGACTGCTTTGGCATGTCGTCGGTGTTTAGCCCTTAGCTTGCGTAAAGTTCGTCTTCCAGCTCATGAATAGCCTTGTTGTAGCCAGCCTTGCCGCCAAATGCTTTGACCAGCTCGATGGGCGCACCGATCTGGCTGAAAGGGTCAAGCTGCAGGATTTTGATGTCCTCAATATGCTCGATGCCGGTATCGGCGTATTTATCCAGCAACGCCTCCAGTACCTGGCGAGCTGCGCCAGAATATTTGGCGAAATAGTTGCGCTTTTTCACCTGCTCGGCCCGCTCGCGGCGTGATAGGGCTGGCTGATCGAAGGCGACGTGGCAGATCAGGTCGAACGGATCAAGTGGTTTGCCCTGTTTCTTTTCCACTTCCTCAGCCAAGGCTTCCCACATCACGCCTTGAACGGCCATTTCTTCGATGATGACTTTCTTTTGCTCGGCATCACTCCAGCGCCGGAGGAAATCATCCAGCGAGGCGAACTGCTTTTGCACACAGGTGCGGGTGTGGTCGTGCAGCGATTCGGTGATTAGTCGGCCATCCGGGCCGTAGTACTGCACACGCTCGGCGACGACATAAATCGGGACGTTGTCGATGACATACTTGATGCGTTTTTTTTCGTCATCTTCGCCGGTAAAATCCAGGTCATCGCCCTCGCTATCGTTGCCTGCGCTGATGCCATCTTCATCGGCAAACGGGTCATCCGGCGGTACGGGGGAGTCATCGCCTTCCGGGGCGTAGATCACCACCGGGTCACCGTCGAAGGCCGGGTCGGCAAACAGCTCGGTGGCCTTTTTGAAGTCCATGATGGTGAACCAGTACTTGCCGTAGTCCTCGTTGATTCGAGTGCCGCGACCGATGATTTGCTTGAACTCGGTCATCGATTTGATGTGCTGGTCGAGCACAATCAGCTTGCAGGTCTGAGCATCGACGCCAGTGGTCATCAGCTTGCTGGTGGTGGCAATCACCGGGTAACGCTCTTCCGGGTTGATGAAGTTGTCCAGTTCGGCCTTGCCTTGCTGGTCATCGCCGGTGATACGCATAACGTATTTGCGATTCTCAGCCACACGCTCGGGGTTGAGGTTGACCAGTGCCTGGCGCATGCGCTCAGCGTGGTTGATGTCGTCGCAGAAAACGATGGTTTTCTGAAATGGATCTGTGGCCTTGAGGAGTTCGGTGACCTTCTGGGCCACCAGTTGGGTGCGCGCCTCGATAACCAGAGTGCGGTCCATATCCTTGAGGTTGTAGATGCGGTCTTCGATCAGCTCGCCATTTTTATCGAGCATACCTTTGGGTGGCCGCCAGCCTTGCAGGTCTTTATCGAAGTCGATTCGCACCACTTTGTAGGGGGCGAGAAAGCCGTCTTCGATGCCTTGCTTCAAGGTGTAGCTGTAAATCGGCTCACCGAAGTAAGTGATGCTGGATACCTCTTTGGTTTCCTTCGGTGTAGCAGTGAGGCCCACATGGGTGGCGCTGGAGAAGTAGTCGAGGATTTCACGCCATGCGGAATCCTCGGAGGCGCTGCCACGGTGACATTCGTCGATCACGATCAGGTCGAAGAAGTCGCGGGAGAACTGCTTGTAGATGTTCATCTCTTCATCAGTGCCGGTGACGGCCTGATAGAGCGACAGGTAGATCTCGTATGAGGTATCGATCTGACGTTTGGCGATTTTGGTCATCGCCTGGCCGAAGGGCTTGAAGTCGTTGTTTTTGGTCTGGTCGACCAAGATGTTGCGGTCGGCCAGAAACAGGATGCGTTTCTTCTGTTTCGATTTCCACAGACGCCAGATGATTTGGAAAGCGGTGTAGGTCTTACCGGTGCCCGTAGCCATCACCAGCAGGATACGGTCTTGGCCGCGCGCCACAGCCTCGACGGTGCGGTTGATGGCATTCATCTGGTAATAGCGCGGCATGCGCCCGGAGCCGTCGTCGTAGTAGGGCGCTTCGATCTTGTGTTGGGCTGTTGTATCCAGCCCCTTCCACTGGCAGTAGCGGTGCCAAAGTTCGGTGGGGCTGGGGAATTGATCGAGGGTGAGTTCGGTTTCTACTTGGCTGCCTGTGCCACTGCGGTCGTGAAACAGGAAGCCATCGCCATTGCTGGAGAACACGAACGGTACGTCCAGCGCCTCTGCATAGCCCAGAGCTTGCTGCATGCCGGAGCCAATAGAGTGCTTGTTGTCCTTTGCCTCGATTACTGCGATAGGCAGGTTGGCCTGGTGGTAGAGGATGAAGTCTGCGCGGCGTGCTTCACCACGGCTGTGCAGTTTGCCCCGAACGATAATGCGGCCTTTGGTAAAGCTGACTTCCTCGCGCACCTGCTTGTGCATGTCCCACCCAGCTTGTTGAATGGCTGGGGCGATGTACTTGCTGCAGATGTCCCGCTCGGAAAGTGACTTTTTGTCCATAACCCCAATTCCCGTTTAAACCGGCCTGGTCGCTCCATTCCGGCACTGCTGATCGTGCTCGATTGGCGCAAATGTACCTTGTTTGATGCTGGCGCGGGGGAAGATCAGATTTTGGTGACTGAAGCTGTAGCAAGATGAGTCGAGGTCATGTCAGCGCGATTGTTTCGCGTCGTCCAGATTCTTTTATCTGGGATCGTTCTCAATAGCGAGCTGAAGATGGCTAGGGTGAATAGGTCCACAGGCGAATCGTTGGTACTGAATTAACTTTCGTCGGCGTAAGTCACCAATTTGGCGGAGCATGTTTGGTCGCTCCCGATCCGAGTAGGCCGCTGGAAACATTGCCGGATCGTAGGGGATGGCGTCCAGCACGTCGATTCCATATTCGACATAAACACGCTTGCCGAGCGGTGTCTGGGCCAACGCCTTAATCCGGCGGATATGCTCTGATATGACTCGATATCCATCATTTACCAGCAAGTCGCGCAGATAATGGTTCGACGCGCGAAGTGCAATCTTCACCCGCACGGATTCCCGATGTGGCCGATCCTGCCAGTAAGCGAATAAATTGAATAAACGAGACTTCAGACATGTGATCGGGTCGATGACGGCGACCTGCACACCTTCGATATCCAGGACGGATAAATACTTGAAAATCTCTTTTTTGGGCGCGCCCCCAACGCTGTCCATTTCCAGGATATCGACGATGACCTCTTTACCGTCAACCCAGTCAATGTACGCGGCGGCAATATTGATCGTATTGTCTTCCATTTTCGCTTTGCGAAAAGGGACTCCGATCATGCGGGCGCAATAATCAATGGAGTTGGGATTGCCGATAAAGTCCAGGTCATCGCTAGTGACGAATCCGACATCTTCGCCTGTCATTTCGTCGATGAGGTATTGCCGGGCCCAAAGCGTAAGCGATTGCCCGCCAACGATCACAAGGCCGTAATCGGTGACAGCTGATTGAATTGAGGGGCGGTAGACACGCTGAATTAGATCGAGCAGGAAAGCGAAGAGATCTGATCGTTCTAGTAGGGCGAACGGAGCATCTTCGTTTACCGCTTCGGGCATCAATTGTTAAGCGCAGAGAATCGTTGTGGGCGAGCGATTGAAGCAGAATTGCCACGAAGGGCAGCTTTGGCGCGGGCAGCAGCCATTTCAAGCTTCTGAGGGTCAGCTGCATAGACAGCATTAACTTGGCGGTCACGTGAGCTACTTTTAAGGCTCATCATTTCCGCAAAGCTAAGGTCTTTTGAATGCTGGTGGCCGCTGATCATGGCGAAGTACCCATAAGGGTGAAAATAGACTTGAGTTTGAGGTTAGCACATCCAGTCGGCGTTTTTACAGGCGAAGGGCTGTGATTGCACGGCATTAACCGACGAAGTGTGTAGTCATCATGCCGTCCAGGTGCAAAGGGCCAGGCTCTGCCGGCCCTTTGCACCTGGACGGCTCTTAACGAACGCGAGCGCCACAATCTTTACAAGGATAGGCATCTGTCAAGTGAAATGTCAACACGGTAGGCGATGCAACTTGGCTGAGCCAGTTTGTCTTCGAAATCAAGATAAAAGCCAGCTCCTCCCTAGTCCCTTCAAGATTATCTTTTGCCTTGGTTGTCTTTCGCTGGCGGTCGGATAGCAGTGGGCTTGAGCGGACATGAGAGCTACCTCAGGCAGCGCATGGCTATTCCAAATCAGCATCAGGGATGCTTGGCATACCATTTGGAATACCAAAACGAGCGGAACTCAAAATTCTTCTGCGGAAGCTTGGCGCTGAGACCCTTGAATGAACTGAGTTTCAGGCACAAAAAAAGACGTCCTTGGACGTCTTTTTTCGTTGAAGTGGTGGAGCCGGGGGGATTTGAACCCCCGTCCGCCAGTACTCCGCTGTCGGTACTACATGCGTAGCCGTTTCTATTAAGTTAACCCTCAGCGACCCGAAGGGCAGGGTGCTTTGGGCGAGTTGTGTAAGTTTTAGCCGCTTCGTCCACAACGTACTGCACGGCGATTCTGTTCTATATGACAATCACTTTGGGTTTACAGACATCCCCTGGTGATTGCTGGACCCGAAGGTACCAGAAGCTCAGGATCTAAAGCTGCTTACGCAGCGAGAGAGAATTCCTGGCCGTAGGTTTCGTCATTGGCAACTATAAGTAGTTGCAACAGTGGATTTACGAGTTCTGTTACCAACTCGGCATGCACCTAAAGTTTCGCGACCGGCGTCGAATCCTAAACGGCCCCGTGCCTGTTGCTCTGTGAATCATGGTGAGCAACAAGCCTGTGCAGTGTACGCCAACACGCGAGAGAAGGCCAACCCGAAGGTTGACTACCACAGATTATGGGGTGGGTTGGTTGCGCTGTTGGTCAGCGAGTGACGATGCCTGAGTGGCCTCGGTGACGCATTTTTTGTCGTCCCCGGAGGCTTTGGACGCTTCGGCGCTGGCCATCAATCTTTTGATCTCCATTGTGGCGTTGCTGGAGCTCGCTGGCAGTGAACTCACTTTGTTTTTGAGTTCCTGCAGCTTGCTCGTACAAAGGTCGTTGTCCGCAGCAAATACGGGGGAGGCCAACATTGCAGCAGAGATGAAAATACCAGCGAGTGCGGTACGTTTCATGGGTATCTCCTTGAACTGATGGTCTCGGTGCTGCCGTATGGGTGGGCGGCTCGGCCGAGGTCGGAAAGCAAGCCACAATTTATGGGGCGTACTTAAAAGACTGCGGCATTGCGCAAGAATTCGGTTTTTGCAAAAAAGGCTATTACAAAACTGCCTTATAGAAGTGATGGCAGTAAACAGGTGCGCCATTGTCTCTATTAGCTGGTGGGCTTTTCCAGGGCCTCGCTTCTGTGGGGCGCGTGGCTCCCGCTGATTCAGGCATGGTGTCGAGTTCTTTCCCAGCGATGCGGGCGGCTAACACATGACCTATCTCCAGATGCAACAAAACCCGCAATTGGCGAGTTTTGGTTTGTTCGTGTTGGGTGGCGCCAGAGGGGGTAGAAGGCCAACCCGAAGGTTGGCCTTTGCGGGGACTATTGTTTGCCACCGTCACTTAACTTCTGAAGTTCCTGCATGGTCTGGTTAGTCTCAGCGATGCAATCTTCAGTCCCTTTCTTGGTGCCCAATGCGTGATCGGCTTTGGCTTTCTTGACGGAGGCCGCCACCTGTTCAGTCATCTCCGGAGGAATCTGTGCCTTGGCATTTTCGATGGTTTTCAAGTTGACCGCACAGAGGTCTTCGGCGGCAAACGAGGTGGACGCCATCAGCGAGACAGTAACGAACAGACCTAACAGTACAGAACGTTTCATGTATATCTCCTTGAACTGAGGGTCCAGGCTTCGCTGGCCGTCAGGACGGGCTGCCGAGTTTGGGTAAAGCCCGGTTTGTCCGGGCTTATTCTGTGGACTACGGCAGCGCATCAGGGTTCTATTTTTCTTGCATGACCCTCGCCTGCGTTACCCGATCCACCAAGTAGACCAGTCCGTGGTAATCAATTCCGCCGTGTTGCGTCAGCCCGATCTCACAGGTGCGACTGGTCGAAATCCCTTCGCTGCATTGCTGCACCGCATCCTTGAGCGTCCTCAACGAGTGAGCGTTCAATTCCGGCGTGGTGAAGCCTTTGTCCCCGGCAAATCCGCAGCAGTGAATGCCCTCGGGAATGACCACGTTTTTGCTGCATTTGCGCGCCAGATCGATCAGTGCCTGGCTCTCGCCAAGGTGCTGGGTGCTGCAAGTGACATGCACCGCAATTGGCGCTTCCTGCGGTGTGAAATCCAGGCGATCCATCAAATGCGTACGGATGAATCGCACCGGGTCGTACAGGTCCAGTCGAACTTCGCCCAAATCCTGAACCAGCCGTAACGTACACGGACTGGTGTCGCAATAAATCGGATCGAGCCCGCCGCGACTGGCGTGTAAAAGCGCGCCAATCAATTCCTGACGCTTGTGTTCGGCCTGTTCGGCGTAACCCTTGGAGGCAAACGGCTGGCCACAGCAGAGGCTGTCCTGGTTGTCCGGAAAGACTACCTGGTAACCGGCCTTTTCCAGCAGCCCACGGGTTTTGTCGTACAGCGACATCTGCTCTTTATCCCCCGCCGCCGGGCCCATGACCCGCGAGACACACGCCGCTAGATACACCACGCGAGGGCGCTCGTCCGATACGACCGGGCTGAAGCGAATGGCTTTTTCCGGCTGGGGCATGGCGTTGGTCCATTGCGGGACCTGGCCTTTCGACAATTTAGTCAACGTCGCCGACAGCTTGGCCAGACGCGGCGCCCCGAGCAGCATTCGGGCGCCGTTGGACACATGCAGGGTGAAGCGCGCGCCTTGCAACGCGGTGGCGAAATTTCCTTCCAGCCAGTTGGCGGTTTTCGTATGCGTCGCTTTGCGGCTGCGGAGCTTTTTCACCAGCTCGCCGGTATTGATGCCTACAGGACAGCGTTGCGCACACAACCCTGTGGCGGCGCAGGTATCGATGCCCTGGTATTCGTAGGCGGCTTCAAGCTCGGAGGTGTCGACGCCTGCGCGTTTCTTCGCCTGGATATCCCGCCAGATCACGATGCGCTGGCGCGGGCTCAGGGTCAGGCCTTTCGACGGGCACACCGGTTCGCAGAAACCGCACTCGATGCACTTATCCACAATCTCGTCGGCGGCTGGCAGCGGTTTCAGGTGCTTGAGGTGGATCTGCGGATCTTCGCTGAGCACCACGTCCGGGTTGAGAATGCCATTGGGATCGAGCAGGCGTTTGAGCTGCCACATCAGCTGATAGGCATCGCTGCCCCATTCCAGCTCGACGAAGGGCGCCATGTTGCGTCCGGTGCCGTGTTCGGCCTTCAGTGAACCGCCGAACTCCACGGCCACCAACTGCGCCACGTCGTCCATGAACGCCTGGTAGCGTGCGACTTCTTCCGGGTTGTTGAAGCCTTGGGTGAAGACGAAGTGCAGATTGCCTTCCAGCGCGTGACCGAAAAGGATCGCTTCGTCGTAGTGATGTTTGTCGAACAGCTCGATCAGGCGGTTCACACCGATGGCCAGTTGTTCCACCGGAAAGGTCACGTCTTCGATGATCACCGTGGTGCCGGTTTTGCGCACCGCGCCGACGGCGGGGAAGGTGTCCTTGCGGATCGCCCAGAGCCGGGCGTTTTCTAGCGGGTCTTCGGTGAAGTCGACTTGTTTCTCCACCGGAAACGAGGTCAACGACGTCATGATCTGCGCAAGCTGTTCTTGTAGCAAAGTGGTCGATGCAGCGCGGGATTCAATGAGAAGCGCGCAGGCATTGTTCGACAGTTGCTGTACGAAAGCCGGCATGCCGGGTTTGTCCTGCACCGAACGCAGGCTGCGCCGGTCCAGCAGTTCCACGGCCGATACCGGTTGGCTTTTCAGCACGGTGACGGCGTTGCAGCAGGTTTCCACATCCGGGAACACGATCAGCGCCGAGGCCTTATTCGGGTGGTCGATCACGGTGTCGTAGGTCACCGCGCTGATGAAGCCGAGGGTGCCTTCGGAACCCACCAGCAAGTGGCTCAAGATATCCACAGGCTCGTCGAAATCCACCAGCGCATTGAGTGACAGGCCGGTGGTATTTTTCAGACGGTATTTGTGGCGGATTCTGGCAGCCAGTTCGGCATTGGCGCGGGTCTCGCGACCCAATGTCGCCAGACGCTCAAGCAGTGAGGCATGACTCTGGCGAAACGCCGCGACGCTCGCCGAATCCTCGGTATCGAGACGGCTGCCGTCGGCCAGCACCAGACGAATGCCGGCCAGCGTGTGATAGGTGTTCTGCGCCGTTCCGCAGCACATGCCGCTGGCGTTGTTGGCAACGATGCCGCCAATTTTGCAGGCGTTGATCGAGGCCGGGTCCGGACCGATCTTGCGTCCGAACGGCGCCAGCCAGGCGTTGGCCTGCGCGCCAATCACCCCCGGTTGCAGGCGGATTTGTGTGCCTTGGCCGCGAATCTCGCGACCGTTCCAGTTATCCCCAAGCACGATCAGCACCGAATCGCTGATGGCCTGGCCAGACAGGCTGGTGCCGGCCGCGCGGAAGGTCACCGGGACTTGATCCCGTTGCGCCAGTTTGAGCAGCGCGACCACTTCATCTTCGGACTCGACACGGATCACCAGTTTCGGAATCAGCCGATAGAAACTGGCGTCGGTGCCGAAGGCCAAAGTCGACAGCGGGTCGTCGAAACGTCGCTCTTGGGGAATCAGTTGCTGCGCATCTCGCAGGAAAGCCGCCGGTAGACTCATTGGTCCTCCAGGATCAAAACCACCAGGTCTTTCGGACCGTGCGCGCCATAGGCCAGGACTTGCTCGATGTCAGCGGTTTTCGACGGGCCGGACACCAGCAAGGCGTTGGTTGGCAGGCCTTGGGCCCACTCGAATTCCTGCTGCACCTGATAGAAGTTGTCGCGGATTTCACTGGCCTTGAGCAGGGCGAAATGCACCGGCGGTACCAGGCTCATAAGGCGCGGCTCTTCCCGCGTCGGCCAGAGAATCAGGCTCCCCGTGGCAGCGATTGCCCCGAGGGTAGTGGTCAGGCTGGCCGGGGTGTCGTTGAACAGCTCGGTTTTCCATTCTTCAACCGGGCGGTCGTAGGACTTGAGTGTTGGCAGACCAGGATTATTCGCCCAGTGCTGAGTGATTCGTTGACCGTGAGGTGTAGTCGGCGCGATCAACAGGCTCGGCAATTGACGATCCAGCAGTAATTGCGCGAGCAGCGCCGGCCAACCTTCGCCGGACGTCAGATGGATTTCGGTGTGCACCGCTTCCATCAGCTTTCGCAGTTGCGGGATGCGTTGCTCGGCGGTGTAGGTGTAAGGCGCCGTCACCAGTTCGACGTTGAACTCGTCAGGCACCGGTGTGGTGCCGGTCAGACTTTTCCGTAACTTGGCGAGGATGTTTTGCTTGGCGCTCATCAACGATCTCCCTGTTTGGCCAGATGCTCGCGGGCCATGTCGTGCAGTGAGCGGGCAGCGGGTTTCGGTGCGCTGTGGTTTTGCGTCCAGGGGCCAACATTATTTGGTGCCAGGGCGCGCAGCCGTGTGGCGAAAAAGCCGAACAGTCGATACAACGTCGGCGAACTGTTGAGCCTAGCCCAGGCGTTCCAGATAAAACGTTCTTTGCGCGAGTATTTGCTGCCCTGGCCGCGCATGACTTGATGCGGGCTGTCCGGCGCTTTGACGTTTTCTTCCCGTAGGCGACGCAGCAGTGCGGGGATAGGAATTTTTACCGGGCAGACTTCACCGCAAGCGCCACACAGCGACGACGCGCTCGGATGGTCCGGGACGTTCGCCAGGCTGACCATGTGCGGGGTGATGATTTTTCCGATAGGCCCGGGGTAAACCTCCCCATAGGCGTGGCCGCCGATTCTGGTGTAGACCGGGCAATGATTCATACAAGCCCCGCAGCGAATGCAGTTCAGGGTCTGGCGCAATTCGCTGTCGGCGAAGGCCTGGCTACGACCGTTATCGAGCAGGACCAGATGCACTTCCTGGGGGCCGTCGAGTTCATGTTCCTTGCGCGGGCCGGAGATCATGTTGACGTAGGTGGTGATCGGCTGGCCGAGGGCCGAGCGAGTCAGCAGTGACAACAGGGGCACCACGTCGCGCAGGTTTTCCACGACTTTTTCGATGCCGGTGACGGCGATGTGCACTGGCGGCACCGTGGTGGTCATGCGCCCGTTGCCTTCGTTTTCCACCAGCAGCAGGGTGCCGGTTTCGGCCACGGCGAAGTTGACGCCGGAGACGCCGATGTCCGCTTCGAAGAATTTCTGTCGCAAGACTTTGCGACCGATCTGAATGAGTTGGTCAACGTCCTTGGTGTACTCCACGCCAAGTTTGTCGTGGAACAAGGACGCGACCTGACCGGCATTCTTGTGGATCGCCGGCATAATAATGTGTGAAGGCTTCTCGTGGTCGAGCTGGACGATGTACTCGCCCATGTCCGATTCCAGGCATTCAATGCCCTGTTCAGCGAGGAAGTGATTCATCTCCATCTCTTCGCTGACCATCGATTTGCCCTTGATCACTTGCCGCCCCTCGTGAGCGCGGATGATCGAGAGGACGATGCCATTGGCCTCGTCCACCGTTTCCGCCCAGTGCACTGTCACACCGTTGCGGGTCAGGTTCTGTTCAAGCTGCTCGAGCAGATCGGGCAACTTGGATAACGCACGGGCGCGGACAGCGTTGCCCAGCGCTCGCAAATGTTCTCTTTCGTGGGCATCGCTGAAGGACGCTGCCCGTTTTGTCATCAGTGAATCCATCGCAGTGCGAAAGTTATTTCGCAGTTGCTTGTCACCCAACGCCTTATGAGCCCGGGTGCGAAAATCTTCTTCCACGGCAACCGTAGGAATAATCGCGGAAGCGTTCATAGAACACCTCCGGTTCGCTGCCAAAGGAAACTGGCCAGGTGTTGGCCGCGCAACGCTTCCCTCTGTTTCTCCAGCGAGCCGTTGATGTTCATCAGGCAACCGCAGTCGGCACTCAGTACCTTGTGCGCACCGGACTCCTTCAACGATCGGGTCTTGTCAGCCACCATCGCGCCGGAAATGTCTGGCATACGGACGCTGAAAGTCCCACCGAAGCCACAGCATTCACTTTCATGGCTATGGTCGACTCGCTCCACATTACTCAGCTGCGCCAATAACTCACGGCCGTGCAGGTGGGTGTTCATCTCACGACGTGCCGAACACGAGGTGTGCAGCGCCACTTTCACAGGTGTGCCGCTGTCCTTGAGCTGCACCTTGCAGACAAACAACAGGAACTCGGCCAACTCGTAGGTCCGGGCGGCCAGTGCCTGAACCTGTTTCAGCGTTTGCGGCTCATCCTTGAACAAGTCGGCATAGTGTTCGCGCAACATGCCGGCACACGATCCTGACGGCACCACCACTGGATAGTCCCCGGCAAACAGCGCCAGTTGCGAGCGCGCCACGGTCCTTGCCTGCTCGGTGTAACCCGAGGTGTAGGCCGGTTGCCCGCAGCAGCTTTGCCCTTGCGGGTACTCGACACGAATGCCTTCGCGTTCCAGCAGATGAATCGCATCCATCCCAGCTTCCGGGTAGAACAAATCCACCACGCAAGTTCCGAACAGGTAAACCCGTGGCGGCTTTATGCTGGGGTATTGCCGAGGCTCGGGCAGTGGCGGGGCGACACGGGTCGCGTTCGGCACAGCGTTGTAAAAAAGCTCGCTCATCAGGCGTGTCTCTCGGCCGGTTATCCGTCCGTTGAGGCTGCTGAATATAGAGAGGCAAGCTTTCAGCAGCCTTACAGACCGGGTGGTGAATAGCTGACGCCGGATTCGTGGTCCGGCGTCGGTTTTTTCGGCGTTGTCTGTAGTCCTTAGTGCACCAGCATCCCGGTGAGCCAATAGGCCTGGATGTAGGTGATCAGGCCAACGATCGTTGCAAAGAACAGGCTGTGCTTGAGGGTGAAGCGGAACAGATCCGATTCCTTGCCCACCAGCCCGGTCGCGGCACAGGCCACGGCGATCGATTGAGGCGAGATCATTTTGCCGGTGACGCCGCCGCTGGTGTTTGCCGCGACCAGCAAGGTGTCGCTGACACCGATCTGATGCGCAGTGGTCGCTTGCAATGAACCGAACAGCGCGTTGGACGATGTATCGGAACCGGTCAGGAATACGCCCAGCCAGCCAAGGAACGGCGAGAAGAACGGGAACGCTGCGCCGGTGCCTGCCAGCACCAGGGCCATGGTCGACGACATGCCCGAGAAGTTGGTGACGAAGGCAAACGCCAACACCATGCCGATGGACAGAATCGGCCAGCGCAGTTCGTAGAAGGTCTCTTTCAAAGTGGTCAGACCAATTCTGAAATTGATCTTCAGTACCAGCATCGAGATCAGCGCGGAGAAGAAGATCGCCGTGCCGGTCGCGGAAATCGGGTCGAGTTTGAACACCGCCGGAATAGCGGTCGGGGTGGCCACGATCGGTGCGACCTTGATCACCATTTGGTCCAGGTGCGGGATCGCGAAGTTGAACACCCAGCTGTACATCGACCCGCCAGCAGCAAACATTGCCTTGAAGGGTTTCAGGGTCCAGATAGTGACCAGTACGGTGAGGATCAGGAACGGTGACCAGGCTTTGAGGATTTCACCGAAGCTGTAGGGCGAAGCCACGGTGCTGCGCGGCTGACCGAAACCGCCGGCGCTGGCGCCGACCACGGAAGCCGAGACGGCGCCGACGATGTGTTGGCCCGCTGCGCGTTTCGGCTGCCATACCTTCAGGAACAGCGTCAGGGAAATCAGACTGGCCAAGGCCGAGGTGATGTCCGGCAGTTCCGGGCCGATGAAGTTCGAGGTGAAGTACTGGGTGACGGCAAAGCTCAAGCCGGCGACCAGTGCGGCCGGCCAGGTTTCCCGCACGCCGCGCAGGCCATCCATCATGAACACCAGCCAGAACGGCACGAACAACGACAGCAGCGGCAGTTGGCGACCGGTCATGGCGCCGATCTTGAACGCGTCGATGCCGGTCACTTGCCCGGCCACGATGATCGGAATCCCCAGGGCACCGAAAGCTACCGGCGCGGTGTTGGCGATCAGGCACAGACCGGCGGCGTACAGCGGGTTAAAGCCCAGCCCTACAAGCAGGGCGGCGGTAATCGCTACCGGCGCACCGAAACCGGCGGCACCTTCCAGGAATGCACCGAAGCAGAAACCGATCAGCAGAACCTGCAAACGCTGGTCGTCGGTGATTGACAACACCGAGCTTCGGATCACTTCGAACTGACCACTCTTGACCGTCAGTTTGTAGAGGAACACGGCGGCGACGATGATCCAGGCAATTGGCCAAAGACCATAGGCAAAGCCATAGCCTGCGGCGGCGAAGGCCATGTCGACCGGCATCTGGAAGGCAAAGATTGCTACTGCAATCGACAGCGCCAGCGTGATGCTGCCGGCCACATGTCCTTTGAGCCGGAACACGGCCAATGCCAGGAAGAAAAACACGATGGGGATAACGGCGGCGAGCGCGGAGAAGCCAAGGCTGCCGAGCGGGGTATAGAGCTGTTGCCAGGTTTGCATATGGGGTGGCCCCTAATTGTTGTTGGTCAGGCACTGGTCAGCGTATTGGGTAATTGGTAATACCAATTTACAATCGCTGTTGGCTAGGGTAAAAGCCTTGTAGGCGGCGTGTCAATTTGTCGCCCTAAAACTTTTGTCGAATAAGCGCTGTGGCGCGTGTTTGATCCGCTTTAACAAATGTCGTCTGGTAGGTGCTGGCAAAGCGCCGATAGGCCAGAATAGAGAGCCCGGCGAGCCGTCGGGACCGTGGAGAATTGAGTTATGGGGTTTGATCAGATTCGTCAGCGCCGTTTGTCTGACGATATTGTCGAGCAGCTCGAGGGGATGATCCTCGAAGGCACGTTGAAGTCTGGCGAGCGCTTGCCGGCCGAACGCGCGTTGGCCGAGCAGTTCGGCGTGTCACGCCCTTCGTTGCGCGAGGCAATCCAGAAACTGGCGGCGAAGGGCTTGCTGGTCAGTCGCCAGGGTGGCGGTAATTATGTGGTGGAGTCCCTGGGTTCTACTTTCAGCGATCCGCTGTTGCACCTGCTGGAAAGTAACCCCGAAGCCCAGCGCGATCTGCTGGAGTTTCGTCATACGCTGGAAGCGTCCTGTGCCTATTACGCGGCACTGCGCGCCACCGATGTCGATCGCGAGCGGCTGACCGCGGCCTTCAATGAATTGCAGGACTGCTATACGCGTCATGACGAAGTGAGCCGGGCGGAAGAGGGCGCGGCGGATGCAAAATTTCACCTGGCGATTGCCGAAGCCAGTCATAACGCCGTGTTGCTGCACACCATTCGTGGGCTGTTCGATCTGCTCAAGCGTAACGTGGTGACTAACATCGGCGGCATGTACAAACAGCGCACGGAAACCCGCGACATGCTGATCACGCAGCACCGGGAGTTGTACATGGCGATTATCGAGGGAAGGGCCGAGCAGGCGCGGGAAGTCTCCAGCCGACACATCTTGTATGTGCAGGAAGTGCTGGAAGAGGTGCGTCAGGAAGTGCAGCGCATGGCCCGGGCGGAGCGACGTAAGGGGATCTAGTCAGTCGGTTTTGTGGTGATTTGTGCTATCGCCATCGCGAGCAAGCTCGCTCCCACATTGGATTTGTGAACGACACAATACAAATGTGGGAGCGAGCTTGCTCGCGATGGGGGCCTCAGGCAAAAAGAGAATTACTCTTCCTTGCCCTTGTTGCGCACCGCACGCTGCAACTCACGACCGGCGTCGCGTTCGCGTTCGGTATCACGCTTGTCGTATTCCTTCTTGCCCTTGCCCAGAGCGATCTCGCACTTGACCATGTGCTTGCTCCAGTACCAGGACAGGCACACGCAGGCGTAACCTTTTTGCTGCACGGCGGCGGCGAGTTTTTCCAGCTCGCGGCGGTTGAGCAGCAATTTTCGGGTGCGGGTCGGGTCAGCGATGACGTGGGTGCTGGCAGTCATCAGCGGCGTAATGTGGCTGCCGAGCAGCCAGGCTTCGCCATCCTTGAGCAGCACGTAACTGTCAACCAGTTGCAGCTTGCTTGCCCGCAGACTTTTTACTTCCCAGCCGGCCAGGACCAGACCAGCCTCGAACCGATGTTCGATGAAGTAATCGTGTCGCGCCTTTTTATTCTGCGCGATGGTCCCTGTAGGGTGTTTCTTCTGTTTAGCCATAGGGGCGGCATTATAGGGAGTTGCACGCGAGTCGGCTACGGTATCGCTACGTGCTTGAGCAGGTTGATTGAATCCCGGACAATGCGCCCTCTTTTTTGAACGCTTGGGCGTGATAACGATGTCGACAGACAAGGTTTCTGTCCACGGCAGTTGGGCTAGCCGCTGGGTCTTCATACTCGCCGCGACCGGTTCGGCCGTGGGCCTGGGTAGTATCTGGAAATTCCCCTACATGGTCGGCGTCTACGGCGGCGGCGCCTTCGTGCTGATGTTCCTGGCCTGTATCGCGTTGATCGGTGTGCCGGTCATGCTGGCCGAAACCCTGATCGGCCGCCGCGCACGGCAGAGCCCGGCCAACGCCTTGAAGGTCCTGGCGGTGGAGGCGGGGCATTCGGGCAAGTGGTCCTGGGGTGCATTCGCCGGGATGATCACGGCGTTGCTGATACTGTCTTTCTATAGTGTGGTCGGCGGCTGGTCGCTGGATTACATCATCGACATGGGTCGTGGCGACTTCCAGGGTGCAACGCCTGATCAGGTTGGCGCGTACTTTGGCAATGTGATCGCCGATCCATGGCGCCTGACACTTTGGCACACGATTTTCATGCTGCTGTCTGCCGTCGTCATCGCTAAAGGCGTGGTTGCCGGGCTTGAACGCAGCCTGCGGATCATGATGCCACTGCTCTTCGTGATGATTCTGGTGCTGCTGGGTTACAGCATGACCACCGGCCATTTCATGGAAGGCGTGCATTTTATGTTCGACTTCCACCCGGAAAAAGTCCTCGACGGCTTGTTACCAGCCATGGGGCACGCCTTTTTCTCCCTGAGTGTGGGCGTTGGGTCGATCATGATTTACGGCGCTTACATGCCCAAGCATTCGTCGATCTCCGGCACCGTGGTCGGCGTGGCGCTGCTCGACACCTTCGTTTCGTTGGTGGCCGGTCTAGCATTGTTTCCGATTGTGTTCGCTGCGGGCCTGAACCCGAGCGAAGGCCCGGGCCTGATGTTCGTCAGCCTGCCATTTGCCTTCGGCAACGTAGCGTTCGGCCAGTTGATGGGCGTAGTGTTCTTCGTGCTGGTCGCGGTGGCTGCCTGGAGCTCGGCGATTTCCCTGCTTGAGCCGATGGTGGCTTACCTGGTTGAGCGCACAAAAGTCAGTCGCGCCTGGGTGACTTTCTGGCTGGCGTTTATCTGCTGGTTCGTGGGGCTGGGTACGGTGTTTTCCTTCAATATCTGGAAGGAAGCCAAATTTTTCGTGAGCGAAGACGGGCTGTTCCATCTCTATCAATGGGGTGCGGTCGGTGGCCTGGATTTCTTTGGCGTGATCGATTTCTTCACTTCGCGGATCATGTTGCCACTCGGTGGTTTGTGTTTCGTGGTGTTTGCGGGCTGGGTGATGGGGCGTGAAGCGGTACGCGACGAATTGTCGATCCGCAACCCTGCGTTGTTCGCCCTGTCCTTGTTCTTGATGCGCTATGTGGCGCCCCTCGGCATTCTCGTAGTGTTTGCCGCACAGCTGTGGAAGTGACGCTGACATGACGACACACATTCAACGTTCGGCTCTGCTGCCATACCCGGCGCGAGCGCTTTATGACCTGGTCAACGACGTGGCGCGATACCCGGAATTTCTGCCGTGGTGTTCGATCGCCGAAGTGCTGGAAAGCACGCCTGAGCATATGCGCGCTAGCGTAGGCGTGGCCAAAGGCGGTCTCAGCCAGCATTTCGTAACGCGAAACACGCTGGTGCCCGGGCAATCGATTGAGATGAACCTTGAAGAAGGCCCGTTCAATCAGTTGCATGGCGTCTGGACGTTCAAGTCGTTGGGCGAAAAGGCCTGCAAGATCAGTCTCGATCTGTCGTTCGATTACGCCGGGCCGATTGTCCGCGCGACCTTGGGGCCGTTGTTCAATCAGGCTGCGAATACGCTGGTGGACGCGTTTTGCCAGCGCGCCAAGCAAATGCATGGTTGAGTCGATGGTTGATGTCGAGGTAGTGTACGCCGCTGTCGATCGTCAGGTGCTTCTCTCGGTGACGGTGCCGGCAGGAACGACCGTGCGGGCGGCTTTGCTGAAGTCGGGCGTCGGCGAGGCCTTTGCGGAGCTGGATCTGGCCCATTGCCCGGTTGGGATCTTTGGTAAAGTGATCACTGACCCGGACATTCGTCCTGTTCAGGCGGGTGATCGCATCGAGATATACCGGCGATTGTTGGCGGATCCGAAAGAAGTTCGTCGGCTGCGTGCCGCCAAGGCTGCCGAGGCTAAAGCCCGGAATCAGTAAGTCGCCCAAACGCCAGACAATAAAAAACCCGGACATGCCGGGTTTTTTATTGCGTCGCAAATTATTGCGGCGAGGTTTCCAGAGGTTCTGGCGTCGGGACCGGAACGGTTTCTACACCGTCTACGTCCTTCTGGATCTGGTCCAGCAACGAACCTGGCTTGACCGGTTTTTCCGGTTTTGGCTTCTCGGCGTTTTCTGCTGGTGCAGTGACTGTTGTGCCACTGTCCTTGCCGAGAATGGCTTCGTCGCGGCTCACGCCTGGCATGAAATCACCAGAGAGGCTGACAAGTTGATCATTTGGGTTGAAGATAACGCTAATGCGTTCCTGTTGGCGTTCACCGCCACCCGGTTGCAGGCTGTACAGATAATCCCAGCGATCGGCATGGAACGTGTCGGTCAGCAGGGGGTTGCCCATGATAAACCGTACTTGCTTTCGGGTCATTCCCGGGCGTAACTGGTTTATCATGTCCTGCGTGACGACATTGCCCTGCTGGATGTCGATTTTGTAAACCCCGGGGAATGAACAACCGGCGAGTGCGAGCAGTCCCACAAAGGTGAAACTGGTTAGCAAGAGCTTGGTGTTTTGCATCGGTGGGCGACTTCCACTATCTTGGCTGGGACAACGTAAACGCCGATCATACCCGCATTAAGAGAAGCTGCGAAGCAGCATCGCGAGAAAGCTGACCATGGTTGAAAATAGCGAACTACGCAAAGCCGGCCTCAAAGTGACCCTTCCACGGGTCAAAATTCTGCAAATGCTCGATTCCGCCGAGCAACGCCACATGAGTGCCGAGGATGTTTACAAGGCGCTGATGGAGGCTGGTGAGGACGTCGGTCTGGCCACGGTTTACCGTGTACTGACTCAGTTCGAGGCAGCTGGCCTTGTGGTGCGGCACAACTTCGACGGAGGCCATGCGGTCTTCGAGCTGGATGACGGCAAGCATCACGACCATATGGTCAACGTCGAAACCAGCGAAGTGATCGAATTCTTCGACGAAGAAATCGAGCGTCTGCAGAAAGCCATCGTCGACAAGTACGGCTTCGAGATGGTTGATCACAATCTGGTGCTGTACGTGCGCAAGAAAAAGTAAGCATGTCGCGCGAATTTCACATTCGCGAAACGAGCGAAGGCGACCCCAGGGTCGCCTTCGTGCTGTCTGCCGTTCTTAAATTTTTGCGGTAACGACCATTTTTTTCGCGTGAGCCAGTGATTCCTTGGTCAGGTCGATGCCACCCAGCATCCGCGCCACTTCTTCGACTCGATCATTCTTGCTCAACTTGGAAACAGCGGTGTGGGTCGCCTCTTCACCGCGGACCTTGTGGACAAATAGATGTTGATGACCCTGCGCAGCGACTTGCGGCAAGTGAGTCACCGTCAGAACCTGCCCGCGCTCCCCGAGCCGACGTAACAATTGGCCCACGATCTCGGCGGTTGGGCCGCCGATGCCCACGTCCACTTCATCGAATACCAGCGTCGGTACGCGCGAGGTCTGCGCGGTAATCACCTGTATAGCCAGGCTGATTCGTGACAGCTCACCCCCCGAGGCCACTTTGGCCAAGGCTTTTAATGGTTGCCCAGGGTTGGCGCTTACGAGCAGCTCGACCTGCTCAAGCCCATTGGGCAGCAGTTCATCGCTGCTGTTGGGGCGTAATTCGATAGTGAAGCGTCCGCCGGGCATGCCCAGCCGCTGGATTTCCTGCTCCACGGCGCTAGCCAGGCTGCTCGACGCCTGATGGCGTAAATCGCTCAGTTCACGAGCCTTTTCCTGATAATGACGGGCATAGGAGGCCAATTCATCGCTCAGGCGCTCGATGGATTCGTCGTTGGCATTCAGGGTCTCGATTTCATCGAGCAACTTCTGCTGCATCTCCGCCACTTCGGTCGGCTGGATGCGGTGTTTGCGCGCCATGGTGTAGATCGCATCAAGGCGTTCCTCCAGGTACTGAAGACGCGCCGGATCGGCATCGAAGTTATCAAGGAAGCGGTTCAGTTCCCCCACGGCTTCTTCGACCTGGATCTGGGCGCTGGTCAGCAGGCTGCTGGCTTCACCCAGCGCACCTATCGAGTTATTGACACTCGAAAGACGGTTAAGGCTGGCGGTCAGGGCGTTCAGGACATTCCCTGAATCACTTTCGCTGCATTGCTCGACCACCTGCCGGCAAATGCCCAGCAGGGTTTCGGCGTTGGTGAGGTTCTTGTGTTCCTGTTCCAGCTGTTCCAGCTCGTTTTCGCCGAGGCCGAGATTTTCCAGCTCTTCGAGTTGATAGCTGAGCAATTGATGACGAGCGCGCTGCTCGTCGCCGGAATTGGAGAGTCGCTCCAGTTCCTGGCGAGTCTGGCGCCAGCGCTGGGCGGCCAGTTGCACCTGGCGGGCAAGGTCGGTGGCGCCGGCGTATTCGTCGAGCAGGCGGCGGTGAGTGTCGGTCTTCAGCAGGGATTGGTGTTCGTGCTGGCTGTGGATATCGATCAGCAATTCACCGAGGGCTTTGAGATCGCCGAGAGGGCAGGGCGTGCCGTTGATATATCCGCGCGAGCGTCCTTCCGCGGTGATCACCCGGCGCAGGATGCACGGGCCATCGCTCTCCAGGTCGCGCTCCGCCAGCCAGGCGCTGGCTTCAGGGATGTCGATCAGGTCGAAGGTCGCCAGGATATCGGCCTTGTCGGCGCCGGGGCGAACCACACCGCTGTCGGCGCGATCGCCCAGGGTCAGGCCGAGGGCGTCGAGCATGATCGACTTGCCGGCGCCGGTTTCCCCGGTTATCACGCTCATCCCGCGATCGAGCTCGAGATCGAGATGTTCAACGATGGCGTAGTTATGTACGGACAGGTGCACCAGCATAAAGGCCGCTCCCAGGCTTTAGGTCTGGTTATTTATACAGTGTTTTATTTGCGGCTGACAATGCCCCTGCTTAGCTCGATTTACTCGGTCTGACGAAATGCTTGGTCCATCGAGTATCGCAATGCAGTGTTTTTTGTAGGGTTAATCGCAACCCGCCCCTTGAAGCTGATTTTTGCGGCCCCATATACCGGGACAGAAGCGCGAGTTGAGCTCGCGGACGTTATTGAAAGGAGAATTCTATGGCTGACGAACAGACAGTGGATACGCAAAATCTAGACGCCGATCAGGCTGCCCAGGATTCGGGTAATGAACTGGCGGCTCGTGTTCAAGTGCTCGAAGAGCAATTGGCTGGCGCTCATGATCAGGCTTTGCGTGTAGCAGCTGATCTGCAGAACGTCCGCCGTCGCGCCGAGCAGGATGTAGAAAAAGCTCACAAATTCGCCCTGGAAAAATTTGCTGGCGATTTGTTGCCGATCATCGACAGCCTGGAGCGTGGTCTGGAGTTGTCCAACCCGGATGATGAAAGCATCCGCCCAATGCGCGAAGGCATCGAGCTGACCCTGAAAATGTTCCAGGACACCCTGAAGCGTTATCAGCTGGAAGCGATCGATCCGCATGGCGAACCGTTCAACGCCGTTCAGCATCAGGCAATGGCCATGCAGGAAAGCGCCGACGTCGAGCCAAACAGCGTGCTCAAGGTGTTCCAGAAGGGCTATCAGCTCAACGGTCGTCTGCTGCGCCCGGCCATGGTCGTGGTCAGTAAGGCCCCTGCGCCGGTTTCGCCTTCGATTGACGAGCAGGCTTGAAATTGGCCGCAAGGCCCCCATTTATAAGTCAAGCGTTTAAGTGCTACCGCAGTTAGCCACCACTGCTGCGGCAACCAAATCCAAAGTTTCGGGAGAGTGAATATGGGCAAGATTATCGGTATCGACCTGGGGACTACCAACTCCTGTGTCTCCGTGATGGAAAACGGCGTAGCCAAAGTTATTGAAAACGCCGAAGGCACGCGTACCACGCCGTCGATCATCGCTTACGCCAACGATGGTGAGATCCTCGTTGGTCAATCGGCCAAGCGTCAGGCAGTGACCAATCCGCACAACACCCTGTATGCGGTGAAGCGTTTGATCGGTCGTAAGTTCGACGAAGAAGTCGTACAGAAAGACATCAAGATGGTCCCGTACAAAATCGCCAAGGCTGATAACGGTGACGCTTGGGTTGAAGTGAACGGCCAGAAAATGTCGCCGCCACAAATCTCGGCTGAAATTCTGAAGAAAATGAAGAAGACCGCCGAAGACTACCTCGGCGAGCCAGTGACCGAAGCTGTGATCACCGTTCCGGCCTACTTCAACGACAGTCAGCGTCAAGCGACCAAAGACGCCGGTCGTATTGCTGGTCTGGACGTAAAACGTATCATCAACGAACCAACCGCAGCTGCTCTGGCTTACGGTATGGACAAGGCGAAAGGCGATCACACCGTGATCGTTTATGACTTGGGCGGCGGTACTTTCGACGTTTCCGTGATCGAAATCGCTGAAGTCGATGGTGAGCACCAGTTCGAAGTGTTGGCCACTAACGGCGACACGTTCCTGGGCGGTGAAGACTTTGACATTCGTCTGATCGACTACCTCGTCGACGAATTCAAGAAAGAAAGCGGCATGAACCTTAAGGGTGATCCGCTGGCCATGCAGCGCCTGAAAGAAGCCGCTGAAAAAGCCAAGATCGAACTGTCTTCGAGCAATTCGACCGACGTGAACCTGCCGTACATCACTGCAGACGCCACCGGTCCTAAGCACTTGAACGTGAAAATCTCCCGCGCCAAGCTCGAAGCGCTGGTAGAGGACCTGGTTCAACGCACCATCGAACCTTGCCGCATCGCTCTGAAAGACTCCGGCATCGACATTGGCGCAATCAATGACGTGATCCTGGTCGGCGGTCAGACCCGTATGCCACTGGTTCAGAAGCTGGTGACCGAATTCTTCGGTAAAGAAGCACGTAAAGACGTGAACCCGGACGAAGCCGTTGCCATGGGTGCTGCTATCCAGGGCGCCGTATTGGCTGGTGACGTGAAAGACGTTCTGCTGCTCGACGTCAGCCCGCTGACTTTGGGTATCGAAACCATGGGTGGCGTGATGACCGCGCTGATCGAGAAAAACACCACGATTCCTACCAAGAAATCGCAAGTGTTCTCGACTGCCGACGACAACCAGGGCGCTGTGACCATTCACGTGCTGCAAGGTGAACGTAAGCAGGCCGCTCAGAACAAGTCCTTGGGCAAGTTCGACCTGGCCGAGATTCCACCAGCACCACGTGGCGTGCCACAAATTGAAGTGACCTTCGACATCGACGCCAACGGCATTCTGCACGTAGGCGCCAAAGACAAGGCTACCGGCAAGACTCAGTCGATCGTGATCAAGGCCAACTCCGGTCTGTCCGAGGAAGAGATTCAGCAGATGATTCGCGATGCTGAAGCCAACGTCGACGCAGATCGCCAGTTCGAAGAGCTGGCCGCTGCCCGTAACCAGGGCGATGCGCTGGTTCACTCGACGCGCAAAATGGTCGCTGACGCTGGCGACAAAGTGACCGCTGAAGAGAAGACTGCAATCGAAGCCGCAGTAGTTGCCCTGGAAGCCGCCGTCAAAGGCGACGACAAGGCTGCAATCGACGCCAAGGTTGAAGAGCTGTCGAAAGTCTCCGCTCCAGTGGCGCAGAAGATGTATGCCGAACAGGCTCAGCCAGCTGAAGGCGCTGCACCGCATGACGAAAAAGCTGAAAAGGCTGACGACGTTGTCGACGCTGAGTTTGAAGAAGTCAAAGACCACAAGTAAGTTGTTGGTCGCCCGGTTGACTGCCTTCAGGCGGTGACTGGTAGGATGTCGCCGCGCGGGAGCTTGCTCCCGCGTTGGCGTGTCTGGAGTTAGCGAATTTTTACAGCATGCGACAACGCTCGGGTGCTGATGGTATGGCCGGGAATGCTCCTGCTTTTCGAGCCGAAAGTACCGCATTGAATCAAAGACCAGGATCGTTGAATTGACGTGAGTTGGGTCCGGGCCTGTATTGGGGCTCAACGAGTTTGGCGAGGCTCAGGAGAGGTTTGCCGAACGTCCTTAAGAGTGCAAAGACTTATGGCAAAGCGTGACTATTACGAAGTATTGGGTGTTGAGCGCGGCTCAAGCGAAGCGGACCTGAAAAAGGCCTACCGTCGCCTGGCGATGAAGCACCACCCGGACCGTAATCCCGATGACAAAGCGTCGGAAGAGATGTTCAAAGAGGCCAACGAGGCCTACGAAGTGCTGTCCGACTCCAGCAAGCGCGCGGCGTACGACCAGTACGGTCATGCCGGCGTCGACCCTAGCATGGGTGGCGGCGGTGCCGGATTTGGCGGTCAGAACTTCTCCGACATCTTTGGTGATGTCTTCAGTGACTTCTTCGGTGGCGGTCGCGGCGGTTCCCGTGGCGGCGCTCAGCGTGGCAGCGACTTGCGTTACACCCTTGAGCTGAACCTGGAAGAAGCGGTGCGCGGCACGACCGTGAATATCCGCGTTCCGACACTGGTCAACTGCAAACCGTGCGACGGCTCGGGTGCCAAGAAAGGCTCCTCGCCAGTGACCTGCCCGACGTGCGGCGGTATTGGCCAGGTGCGCATGCAGCAGGGCTTCTTCTCGGTGCAGCAGACCTGCCCGCGCTGCCATGGCCAAGGCAAGATCATTTCCGACCCGTGCAACTCCTGCAATGGCGAAGGCCGTGTCGAAGAGTACAAGACCCTCTCGGTGAAAGTGCCGGCCGGTGTTGATACCGGTGATCGCATTCGTCTGTCCGGCGAAGGCGAGGCGGGTGCGCAGGGCGGTCCGACGGGCGACCTGTACGTGGTCATCAATGTGCGTGAACACGCGATCTTCCAGCGCGACGGCAAGCACCTGTTCTGCGAAGTGCCAATCAGCTTTGTTGATGCGGCGCTGGGCGGCGAACTGGAGATTCCGACCCTGGATGGTCGAGTCAAACTGAAAATCCCTGAAGGGACTCAGACCGGCAAGCAGTTCCGTGTTCGCGGCAAGGGCGTTGCGCCCGTGCGTGGCGGTGGTGCCGGTGACTTGATGTGCCGTGTGGCGGTCGAAACCCCGGTTAATCTGGGTCGTCGTCAGCGCGAATTGCTGGAAGAGTTCCGCAGTTCGCTGGCGGACGACAACAGCCATTCGCCGAAAACCACCGGTTGGTTCGAAGGCGTGAAGCGCTTCTTCGGCGATTTGTAAGGAGACAGGCATGCGACGTATTGCAGTGATGGGCGCCGCCGGGCGCATGGGCAAAACCCTGATCGAAGCCGTGCAGCAACAGCCGGGCGCGGGTCTGACGGCTGCCATTGATCGTCCGGACAGCTCGCTGGTCGGTGCGGATGCCGGTGAGTTGGCTGCGCTGGGTCGTATCGGAGTGCCGTTGTCGGGTGGTCTGGATCGCGTGGTCGACGAGTTCGACGTGCTGATCGACTTCACGCACCCGACGGTGACCCTGAAAAACCTCGCGTTCTGCCGCAAGCATCACAAGGCGATGATCATCGGCACCACCGGTTTCAGCGTTGAAGAGAAGCAGTTGCTGGCGGAAGCGGGCAAGGACATTCCGATTGTCTTCGCGGCTAACTTCAGTGTTGGCGTCAATCTTTGCCTGAAGCTGCTCGACACCGCTGCTCGCGTGTTGGGTGATGATGTCGATATCGAAATCACCGAAGCCCACCATCGGCATAAAGTCGATGCGCCGTCCGGTACTGCCGTTCGCATGGGTGAAGTGATTGCCGATGCGCTGGGGCGTGATCTGAAGAAAGTGGCGGTTTACGGCCGTGAAGGTCAAACCGGTGCTCGTGCTCGGGAAACAATCGGCTTTGCCACTGTGCGTGCCGGTGACATCGTGGGTGATCACACCGTGCTGTTCGCCGCCGATGGTGAGCGAGTTGAAATCACGCACAAAGCGTCCAGTCGCATGACCTTCGCCAAGGGTGCCGTTCGTGCAGCTTTGTGGCTGGACGGTCGTGAACCTGGTCTTTACGACATGCAAGACGTGCTCGACCTGCGTTAAGACGTCCCCGAAATTGGGTTCAAACCCAGCGTTTGAGCCCGGTTTTACTCCGCCAAGCGACGTCCTGTCGCATTCTCCGGCCTTTAAGGCTCATTGGCGGTAGACCAAAAATGCCTTTTTCTGTAAGCTACAGCTTTAGTGTGTTCACTAAAAGCGCGCAGAATAATTCAGTGAATGAGCGGGGTGACGTGTCCATACGTCACTCCGCTTTTTTACACCTGCGATCGCCCTTTCAGGCTTTATTTACGGGAGGTCTTCTTGACTAAGCCAGCCATACTCGCCCTTGCTGACGGCAGCATTTTTCGCGGCGAAGCAATTGGAACCGACGGTCAGACCGTTGGTGAGGTGGTGTTCAACACCGCCATGACCGGCTATCAGGAAATCCTTACCGATCCTTCCTACGCCCAACAGATCGTTACCCTGACTTACCCGCACATCGGCAACACCGGCACCACGCCGGAAGACGCCGAGTCCGACCGCGTATGGTCCGCTGGCCTGGTCATCCGTGACCTGCCACTGGTTGCGAGCAACTGGCGTAACACGATGTCCCTGTCCGACTACCTGAAAGCCAACAACGTTGTGGCCATCGCCGGTATCGACACCCGCCGCCTGACGCGCATCCTGCGTGAGAAAGGCGCGCAGAACGGCTGCATCATGGCCGGTGACAACATCTCCGAAGAAGCCGCCATCGCTGCAGCCCAAGGCTTCCCTGGCCTCAAAGGCATGGACCTGGCGAAAGTCGTCAGCACCAAAGAGAAGTACGAGTGGCGCTCGACTGTCTGGGACCTGAAAACCGACAGCCACGCGACCCTCTCAGCCTCCGAGCTGCCATACCACGTGGTGGCCTACGACTACGGCGTCAAGCTAAACATCCTGCGCATGCTGGTCGAGCGCGGTTGCCGCGTGACCGTGGTGCCGGCTCAAACGCCAGCCGCCGATGTTCTGGCGATGAAGCCTGACGGTGTATTCCTGTCCAACGGCCCTGGTGATCCGGAGCCTTGCGACTACGCGATCCAGGCGATCAAAGACGTGCTGGAAACCGAGATTCCGGTATTCGGTATCTGTCTCGGTCACCAGCTGCTGGCCCTGGCCTCCGGCGCCAAGACCCTGAAAATGGGTCACGGCCACCACGGTGCCAACCACCCGGTCCAGGATCTGGACACAGGCGTTGTGATGATCACCAGCCAGAACCACGGTTTTGCGGTAGACGAAGCGACCCTGCCAGCCAACGTGCGCGCGATCCACAAATCGCTCTTCGACGGCACCCTGCAAGGCATCGAGCGTACCGACAAGAGCGCCTTCAGCTTCCAGGGTCACCCTGAAGCCAGCCCTGGCCCGAACGACGTAGCGCCATTGTTCGATCGCTTCATCAACGAAATGGCCAAGCGACGCTAATCGCTCGCCTTGATGTTGCAAAGCTTGAGGGGCGGTCCCGAAAACCGGCGGCCCCCCTCAAGGCTTCAAAGATTGAACGAGACGGCTTGCCGACTGACCTGCGGATTTGAGTGACAAACCCATGCCAAAACGTACAGACATTAAAAGCATCCTGATTCTCGGCGCTGGCCCGATCGTGATCGGCCAGGCCTGCGAATTCGACTACTCCGGCGCCCAGGCCTGCAAAGCCCTGCGCGAGGAGGGTTATCGCGTCATCCTGGTGAACTCCAATCCGGCGACCATCATGACCGACCCGGACATGGCCGACGCCACCTACATCGAGCCGATCAAGTGGCAGACCGTTGCCAAGATCATCGAGAAAGAGCGTCCGGACGCGCTGCTGCCGACCATGGGTGGCCAGACCGCTCTGAACTGCGCCCTGGACCTCGAGCGCGAAGGCGTTCTGGAGAAGTTCGGCGTAGAGATGATCGGCGCCAACGCTGACACCATCGACAAGGCTGAAGACCGTTCGCGCTTCGACAAGGCGATGAAATCCATCGGTCTGGACTGCCCGCGTTCGGGTATCGCCCACAGCATGGAAGAGGCCAACGTGGTCCTCGAGAAGCTTGGCTTCCCGTGCATCATTCGTCCGTCCTTCACCATGGGCGGTACCGGTGGCGGTATCGCTTACAACCGTGAAGAGTTTGAAGAAATCTGTGCTCGCGGTCTCGACCTGTCGCCGACCAAAGAGCTGCTGATCGACGAATCCCTGATCGGCTGGAAAGAATACGAGATGGAGGTTGTCCGCGATAAGAAGGACAACTGCATCATCGTTTGCTCGATCGAAAACTTTGACCCAATGGGCGTGCACACCGGTGACTCGATCACTGTTGCTCCGGCACAAACCCTGACGGACAAGGAATACCAGATCATGCGTAACGCCTCGTTGGCGGTACTGCGTGAGATCGGCGTGGAAACCGGCGGCTCCAACGTTCAGTTTGGCATCTGCCCGGACACTGGTCGTATGGTCGTGATCGAGATGAACCCGCGTGTATCCCGCTCTTCGGCGCTGGCCTCGAAAGCCACTGGTTTCCCGATTGCGCGTATCGCTGCCAAGCTGGCGATCGGCTACACCCTGGACGAACTGCAGAACGAAATCACCGGCGGCGCTACTCCGGCGTCCTTCGAGCCGTCGATCGACTACGTCGTGACCAAGCTGCCGCGTTTCGCTTTCGAGAAATTCCCGAAAGCCGACGCACGCCTGACCACTCAAATGAAGTCGGTGGGTGAAGTCATGGCCATCGGCCGGACCTTCCAGGAATCCCTGCAGAAAGCCCTGCGTGGTCTGGAAGTGGGCGTTTGTGGCCTGGACGAGAAACTGGACCTGAGCAATCCGGAAAGCATGAGCGTGCTCAAGCGCGAACTGACCGTGCCGGGCGCCGAGCGCATCTGGTACGTGGCTGACGCCTTCCGCGCCGGCCTGTCGGTCGAAGACATCTTCGGCATGAACATGATCGACCCATGGTTCCTGGTACAGATCGAAGATCTGATCAAGGAAGAAGAGAAGGTCAAGACCCTGGGTCTGGCCAGTATCGACCGCGACTTGATGTTCAAGCTCAAGCGCAAAGGCTTCTCCGACATGCGTCTGGCCAAGCTGCTGGGCGTGACCGAAAAAGCGTTGCGTCGCCACCGTCACAAGCTGGAGATCTTCCCGGTCTACAAGCGCGTTGACACCTGCGCGGCCGAGTTCGCCACCGACACCGCCTACATGTACTCAACTTACGAGGAAGAGTGCGAAGCCGCGCCTTCGGGTCGCGACAAGATCATGATCCTCGGCGGCGGTCCAAACCGTATCGGCCAGGGTATCGAGTTCGACTACTGCTGCGTACACGCGGCACTGGCGCTGCGCGAAGACGGTTACGAGACCATTATGGTCAACTGCAACCCGGAAACCGTTTCCACCGACTACGACACCTCCGATCGCCTGTACTTCGAACCAGTGACCCTGGAAGACGTACTGGAAATCGTCCGCGTCGAGAAGCCGAAAGGCGTGATCGTCCAGTACGGCGGCCAGACCCCGCTGAAACTGGCTCGTGCCCTGGAAGAAGCTGGCGTACCGATCATCGGCACCAGCCCTGACGCCATCGACCGTGCCGAAGACCGTGAGCGCTTCCAGCAAATGGTTGAGCGCCTGAACCTGCGTCAGCCGCCAAACGCCACCGTGCGCAGCGAAGACGAAGCGATTCGTGCCGCTGCCAAGATCGGTTATCCGCTGGTGGTTCGTCCGTCCTACGTACTGGGCGGCCGCGCGATGGAAATCGTCTACGAAGAAGAAGAACTCAAGCGCTACCTGCGTGACGCGGTGAAAGTGTCCAACGACAGCCCGGTGCTGCTCGACCACTTCCTCAACTGCGCCATCGAAATGGACGTGGATGCGGTCTGCGACGGCACCGACGTGGTGATCGGCGCGATCATGCAGCACATCGAGCAGGCTGGCGTTCACTCCGGTGACTCCGCGTGCTCCCTGCCGCCATACTCGCTGCCGGCTCACATCCAGGACGAGATGCGCGAACAGGTCAAGAAAATGGCCCTGGAACTGGGCGTTGTCGGCCTGATGAACGTTCAGTTGGCGCTGCAAGGCGAAGACATCTACGTCATCGAAGTCAACCCGCGCGCTTCCCGTACCGTACCGTTCGTGTCCAAGTGTATCGGTGTTTCCCTGGCAATGATCGCGGCTCGCGTCATGGCGGGTAAAACCCTGAAAGAAATCGGCTTTACCAAAGAAATCATTCCGAACTTCTACAGCGTGAAAGAGGCGGTGTTCCCATTCGCCAAATTCCCTGGCGTGGACCCGATCCTGGGCCCGGAGATGAAGTCCACCGGTGAAGTGATGGGCGTGGGCGACACCTTCGGCGAAGCGTTCGCCAAAGCCCAGATGGGCGCCAGCGAAGTGCTGCCGACCGGTGGTACTGCGTTCATCAGCGTGCGTGACGACGACAAGCCACTGGTTGCAGGCGTGGCCCGTGATCTGATCAACTTGGGTTTCGATGTGGTTGCCACTGCCGGTACTGCCAAGCTGATCGAAGCCGCAGGCCTGAAAGTGCGTCGTGTGAACAAGGTGACTGAGGGTCGTCCGCACGTGGTCGACATGATCAAGAATGACGAAGTCACCCTGATCATCAACACCACCGAAGGTCGTCAGTCGATCGCTGACTCGTACTCCATTCGTCGTAATGCCTTGCAGCACAAGATCTACTGCACCACCACCATTGCTGCTGGCGAAGCCATCTGCGAAGCGCTGAAGTTCGGTCCCGAGAAGACCGTGCGCCGCTTGCAGGATCTACACGCAGGATTGAAGGCATGATCAAGTACCCAATGACCGTCCAGGGCGCGAAAGCCCTGGAAGAAGAACACGCTCACCTGACCAAGGTCGTCCGTCCGAAGCTCAGCCAGGACATCGGGACGGCCCGCGAGTTGGGTGACTTGAAGGAAAACGCCGAATACCACGCTGCCCGCGAGCAGCAGGGGATGGTCGAGGCGCGGATTCGTGACATCGAAGGCCGGATTCAGAATCAGGTCATCATCGACGTTACGTCCATTCCTCACACCGGCAAAGTGATCTTCGGCACCACCGTTGAAATCGCCAACGTCGAGACTGATGAAAGCGTCACTTACCACATCGTGGGTGAGGATGAAGCTGACTTCAAACTCGGCAAGATTTCGGTGGGTTCACCACTGGCCCGCGCCTTGATTGCCAAGGAAGAGGGAGACGTGGTTGCCGTGAAAACGCCGAGTGGCGTTATCGAGTACGAGATTGTCGAAGTCCGCCACATCTGAAAGAAGGCGCCCGCTCCGTGCGGGCGCCATGCTTTGGCAGCTGACTCAGATGTTGTGGGTTGGCGGTCTGTGGCTGTTACACATCGGTCTGCTGCCGGTGCTGGGCCAGATAGGTCTGGCGCCGCTGCTGATCGACGAAATTGCAGGCGTGCTGAATGCGCTGATGGCGGGTTTCGCCGCAGCGTGTGTGATTTTTCAGGCTTTGGTGCTGATTCAGGCCGAGGGTCTTGCCAGTCTATGGCGCGATATTCGTGGGCAACTGCTGCTGATGGCGCTGTATGCGTGTGCGATGTTTTTCGCAGTTCGCGTCGGTTGGCCGGATGCAGTGCGCTGGCAGGTGTTCAGCTATCTTGTTCTGGGCTTTTCCGGGCTGGTGCTGGTGCTGCAGCCGGTGCCGGGATGGAGTGGCAGGGTGCGCGAAGCGCACCCTTGACCCTTGCGATCACTTGAAGCGATGGACGTTCGACAGCTGCTTGTTGACGCTGAAGTTCTTGCGGTAAATCAGTGCCATCTTGCCGATGACCTGAACCAGGTCCGCTTTACCGACCTTGCACAGTTCTGCAATGTTCGCCAGGCGCGACTCGCGATCGAGGATGTTGAGCTTGATTTTAATCAGCTCGTGATCCGCCAAAGCGCGTTCAAGTTCGGCTAACACACCTTCAGTCAAACCGTTGTCAGCCACAATCAAAACTGGTTTCAGATGGTGGCCAATGGATTTGTACTGTTTCTTCTGCTCTTGAGTGAGCGGCATAATCTGACCCCTGCGTCTGATCTTGTAAAAAGCGGCGGCCAGTTTACCCGAGCGAGTCCGGGACCGCCCAGTTAATCACGACCCGTTTTATTTTCGAGGTGGCCCGTGGCCCGTTCCAAGACAAGCCTTAAGTGGCTGCAAAGACATGTCAATGATCCCTATGTGAAGCAGGCGCAGAAGGATGGTTACCGCTCGCGTGCGAGTTATAAACTTCTGGAGGTTCAGGAGAAATACAAGCTGATCCGTCCGGGTATGAGCGTTGTCGACCTGGGGGCGGCGCCCGGCGGTTGGTCGCAGGTCACTAGTCGGCTGATCGGTGGTCAGGGGCGTCTGATCGCCTCGGACATCCTGGAAATGGACAGCATTCCGGACGTGACTTTCATCCAGGGTGACTTTACCCAGGACGAAGTGCTCGCTCAGATCCTTGAAGCCGTGGGTAATTCGCAGGTGGACCTTGTGATTTCCGATATGGCCCCCAATATGAGTGGTACGCCTGAGGTGGACATGCCAAAAGCCATGTTTCTATGTGAGCTGGCTCTTGATCTGGCGGCTCGGATACTCAAACCGGGTGGTAATTTCGTGATCAAGGTGTTTCAGGGCGAAGGGTTTGATGCTTACGTGAAGGACGCTCGTCAGAAATTCGACAAGGTCCAGATGATCAAGCCGGACTCTTCCCGTGGCAGTTCCCGCGAGCAATACATGCTGGCTTGGGGCTACCGCGGCCGTAGTGAGTAAATCGAGGTTTTTTTGCGGGTCGATAGGATTTTCGTATTTCGCCCTGTGGGAAATAGCGAATATTGTGTAGAAAGTGTTTCACAAAGGGTTACAGACGGCGCCTGCCAGAGCCGTAGGTAATGTAGTAAGTTAGGCCGGTGAATATCATGCGAAGCGCGCGCCATTAGCGGAGCTTGCTTCAGAGGGTAGTTAATTGAACGATATGGCAAAGAATCTGATCCTGTGGTTGATCATCGCGGCTGTCCTGGTGACGGTGATGAACAACTTCTCCAGCCCTAACGAGCCGCAGACCCTCAACTATTCCGACTTCATCCAGCAGGTCAAGGATGGCAAGGTCGAGCGCGTAGCAGTTGACGGCTATGTGATTACCGGCAAACGCAACGATGGCGACAGCTTCAAGACCATTCGTCCTGCAATCCAGGACAACGGTCTGATCGGCGACCTCGTGGATAACCACGTTGTGGTCGAAGGCAAGCAGCCTGAGCAGCAAAGCATCTGGACTCAACTCCTGGTTGCAAGCTTCCCGATCCTGGTGATCATCGCCGTGTTCATGTTTTTCATGCGGCAGATGCAGGGCGGTGCGGGCGGCAAGGGCGGGCCGATGAGCTTCGGCAAGAGCAAGGCACGCCTGCTCTCCGAAGATCAGGTGAAAACCACCTTGGGTGATGTTGCCGGTTGCGACGAAGCCAAGGAGGAAGTCGGTGAGTTGGTCGAGTTCCTGCGTGATCCGGGCAAGTTCCAGCGTCTGGGCGGCCGCATTCCACGCGGCGTGCTGATGGTGGGTCCTCCGGGTACCGGTAAAACCTTGCTGGCCAAGGCGATTGCCGGCGAAGCCAAAGTGCCGTTTTTCACCATTTCCGGTTCCGATTTCGTCGAGATGTTCGTCGGTGTCGGTGCCAGTCGTGTTCGTGACATGTTCGAGCAGGCCAAGAAGCACGCGCCATGCATCATCTTCATCGATGAAATCGACGCCGTCGGTCGCCACCGTGGCGCCGGCATGGGTGGCGGTCACGACGAGCGCGAGCAGACGCTCAACCAATTGCTGGTTGAGATGGACGGCTTTGAAATGAATGACGGCATCATCGTCATCGCCGCAACCAACCGTCCAGACGTATTGGACCCTGCGTTGCTGCGTCCGGGCCGTTTCGACCGTCAGGTCGTGGTGGGTCTGCCGGATATTCGTGGTCGTGAGCAGATTCTCAAGGTTCACATGCGCAAAGTACCAATGGGTGACGATGTCGCTCCGGCGGTGATCGCACGTGGTACTCCTGGTTTCTCCGGTGCCGATTTGGCTAACCTGGTGAACGAGGCTTCGTTGTTCGCTGCCCGTACCGGCAAGCGCATCGTCGAAATGAAAGAATTCGAGCTGGCCAAAGACAAGATCATGATGGGCGCCGAGCGCAAATCCATGGTCATGTCCGAGAAAGAGAAGCAGAACACCGCTTATCACGAAGCAGGTCACGCCATCGTTGGTCGTGTCGTGCCAGAGCATGATCCGGTCTACAAGGTGTCGATCATCCCGCGCGGTCGTGCGCTGGGTGTGACCATGTTCCTGCCGGAAGAAGATCGCTACAGCCTGTCCAAGCGCGCACTGATCAGCCAGATCTGCTCGCTGTACGGTGGCCGTATCGCTGAAGAAATGACCTTGGGCTTCGATGGTGTTACCACCGGCGCCTCCAACGACATCATGCGTGCCAGCCAGATTGCGCGGAATATGGTGACCAAGTGGGGCTTGTCGGAAAAACTAGGTCCGTTGATGTATGCCGAGGAAGAGGGCGAAGTGTTCCTCGGTCGCGGCGGCGGTGGTCAGGGTGCAAGCTTCTCCGGTGAGACAGCCAAGCTGATCGACTCCGAGGTGCGCAGCATCATTGACCAGTGCTACGGCACGGCCAAGCAGATCCTCACGGATAACCGCGACAAGCTCGACGCCATGGCCGATGCCTTGATGAAGTATGAAACGATCGATGCCGATCAGATCGATGACATCATGGCCGGTCGTACGCCTCGCGAACCACGCGACTGGTCAGGCGGCGGTACCGGTACTTCCGGGACACCTCCGGTGGTACAGGATGAGCGTCCGGAAACACCGATCGGCGGCCCGGCTGCTGACGTATAAGGCTTGAAATGACTTCTGTTCAGTCCTCGACCCGGTTGCCTTGCGGCAACCGGGTTCTTGATTTGGCCCAGACGCATGTCATGGGCATTCTCAATGTCACTCCTGATTCCTTTTCTGACGGCGGCCGTTACAGCCAGCTCGACGCGGCCCTGCGCCATGCCGAGTCGATGGTTGCGGCGGGCGCAACGCTGATCGACGTTGGTGGCGAGTCGACCCGGCCCGGTGCACGGGCGGTTTCGCCACTAGAAGAACTGGAACGCGTCGCGCCTATCGTTGAGCGTATCAATCGTGAGTTGGATGTGATCATTTCGGTCGATACATCCACTCCAGCGGTCATGCGCGAAACCGCACGGCTTGGAGCGGGTTTGATCAATGATGTGCGCTCGCTACGTCGAGATGGTGCCCTGGATGCGGCAGCTGCCACCGGATTGCCGGTATGTCTGATGCATATGCTCGGTGAGCCGGGCGACATGCAGGACAATCCGCACTACCAGGACGTGACTAGAGAAGTCGGCGAGTTTCTCGCCGAGCGCATGGCCCAATGTGCGTTGGTGGGAATTCCGGCTGAGCGGATTATTCTTGATCCAGGCTTTGGATTCGCGAAAAGCTTGCAGCACAATCTAAGCTTGTTCAAACATATGGAGGAGCTGCATGCCTTGGGGCGGCCCCTGTTGGTCGGGGTTTCGCGAAAGAGCATGATAGGTCAGGCCTTGAATCGCCCGGTTGGAGAGCGCCTGTTTGGTGGTCTGGCGCTCGCGGCGCTGGCTTCGGCCAAGGGTGCGCGTATATTGCGCGTCCATGATGTAGCCGAAACAGTGGACGTGGTGCGGATGATCGCCGCAGTGGAATCAGCCGAATAAGAATGATGGAGCAGTTATGAGCAAAAAATACTTTGGCACCGACGGTATTCGTGGTCGGGTCGGCGAATACCCGATTACTCCTGATTTCATGCTCAAGCTTGGTTGGGCTGCGGGCATGGCGTTCCGCAAAATGGGCGCCTGCAAGGTGCTGGTTGGCAAAGACACCCGGATCTCCGGTTACATGTTCGAGTCCGCACTCGAGGCCGGGCTGACGTCGGCAGGTGCTGACGTGATGCTGTTGGGCCCGATGCCGACTCCGGCGATCGCTTACCTGACGCGTACCTTTCATGCTGAAGCCGGTATCGTGATCAGCGCCTCGCACAATCCTCACGATGACAACGGCATCAAATTCTTCTCCGGAAAGGGCACCAAGCTGCCGGATGAAGTCGAGTTGATGATCGAAGAGTTGCTCGACACCCCGATGACCGTGGTTGAGTCGAGCAAGATCGGTAAAGTGTCGCGAATCAACGACGCTTCTGGTCGCTATATCGAATTCTGCAAAAGCAGCGTGCCGACCGGTACCAACTTCTCTGGCCTGAAGATCGTGATCGACTGCGCTCATGGCGCCACCTACAAGGTTGCGCCCAGCGTGTTCCGTGAGCTGGGTGCTGAAGTCGTTGTGCTTTCCGCGCAGCCTAACGGCCTGAACATCAATGAAAATTGCGGTTCGACCCATATGGGCCAATTGCAGGCTGCCGTATTGGCCGAGCACGCCGATCTGGGTATTGCCTTCGACGGTGACGGTGATCGTGTCTTGATGGTCGACCACACTGGCACCATTGTTGATGGTGACGAGCTGCTGTACATCATCGCTCGCGATTTACACGAGCGCGATAAACTGCAAGGCGGCGTGGTCGGTACATTGATGAGTAACCTCGGGCTGGAATTGGCCCTGGCGGATTTGTCGATTCCTTTTGTGCGAGCCAATGTTGGCGACCGCTATGTGATCGCCGACTTGCTGGAGCGCAACTGGCTGGTAGGCGGTGAGAATTCGGGTCATATCGTCTGCTTCAATCACACCACCACAGGTGATGCGATCATCGCTGCGTTGCAGGTGCTGATGGCGCTGAAAACTCGCTCGGAAGGTCTGGCTCAAGCCCGTCAGGCGCTGCGCAAGTGCCCTCAGGTGCTGATCAATGTCCGGTTCGGCGGAGGGGCGAGTCCGCTCGATCATCCGTCTGTCAAGGAGGCCAGCGCCCGTGTTACCGAGGCTATGGCCGGTCGCGGGCGCGTGCTGTTGCGCAAGTCCGGGACGGAGCCGCTGGTGCGGGTCATGGTCGAAGGCGAGGACGAAACACAGGTTCGTGGTTACGCCGAAGAGCTGGCAAAACTGGTTAGTGAAGTTTCTGCCTGAATTCGGCTTGCCAGCCATGATTGTGTTGGGTAACATCTGCGCCCACTTTGACCGACGAGGTACAGCATGCGTCGCCCTATGGTAGCTGGTAACTGGAAGATGCACGGTACCCGCGCCAGCGTCGCTGAGCTAATCAATGGCCTTCGTCATCTGGCCTTGCCGAGCGGTGTTGATGTAGCGGTATTCCCGCCTTGCTTGCATATCAATCAAGTGATTGATGGCTTGGAAGGCAAGTCGATTTTGGTCGGCGCGCAGAATTCTGCGGTGGAATCCATGCAAGGTGCGCTGACCGGTGAAATCTCGCCGAGTCAATTGGTGGATGCAGGGTGTTCCCTGGTGCTTGTCGGGCACTCCGAGCGCCGCCAGATTATGGGCGAGCAGGGCGGTATGCTGATTCGCAAGTTCGCAGCGGCACAGGCATGTGGCTTGATTCCGGTGTTGTGCGTAGGGGAAACCCTTGAGCAGCGCGAAGCCGGTAAAACTCTTGAGGTTGTCGGGCGTCAGCTAGGCAGTATCATAGAGGAGCTGGGTGTCGGTGCCTTTGCAAATGCAGTAATTGCTTACGAGCCGGTCTGGGCCATTGGCACCGGGCTGACTGCTTCGCCGCAACAAGCGCAGGATGTGCATGCAGCCATTCGCGCGCAGTTGGCGGCAGAGAATTCTGAGGTCGCACAAGGTGTGCGGCTTCTATACGGCGGCAGCGTGAAGGCGGCCAATGCGGTCGAACTGTTCGGCATGCCGGATATCGATGGGGGGCTCATTGGTGGAGCTTCCCTGAATGCAGATGAGTTCGGTGCGATTTGTCGCGCCGCGGGAAACTGAAAAAATGCTGGAAACAGTCGTAGTCGTTTTTCATCTGCTGGGTGCATTGGGCGTAGTTGCTCTGGTATTGCTGCAGCAGGGTAAAGGTGCGGATGCTGGCGCGTCTTTCGGAGCAGGTGCTTCAAATACTGTGTTCGGAAGCCAAGGTTCCTCTACCTTTCTTAGTAAGTTTACTGCTATACTTGCCGCCGGTTTCTTCATAACCAGCTTAGGGTTAGGTTACTTTGCTAAAGAGAAAGCTCACCAGCTGACTCAAGTAGGTCTGCCAAACCCGGCAGTGTTGGAAGTTCCAAAGCAACAACCGGCTTCTGATGATGTACCGGTGCTTCAAGAGCAAAAGTCGGCTACTCCAGCGACTGACGTGCCTCCAGCTCAAGAGCAAAAGTAAGAAGGGTTTCAAACGTAGTATTGCCGAGGTGGTGGAATTGGTAGACACGCAACCTTGAGGTGGTTGTGCCCATAGGGTGTAGGGGTTCGAGTCCCCTTCTCGGTACCAATTATCAGGATAGCCCGCTGTTGCGGGCTTTCTTGTAGGTGGAAGGTTACATTGACCCTGTCAGGGATCGGTCGTATACTTCCGCCCCAGCTTTGTCGCGGGGTGGAGCAGTCTGGTAGCTCGTCGGGCTCATAACCCGAAGGTCGTCGGTTCAAATCCGGCCCCCGCAACCAGTTTAAGGAGCCCCTTTTAAGGGGCTTTTTGTTAGCTGGACACTTTCTACGCCGCTGTTCGACGGCGTTTCAAGGATGGGCGTTTCGCCCATTTTTTTATTTTGCAAAGCATGCACATACATGCACGAGGGGGTTCAGGTGTCGAGCAAGCTAGAAGAGTTGCAGGCCTTGTTGGCCCCGGTGGTCGTGGCCCTGGGCTATGAATGCTGGGGTATTGAGTTTTCGGCTCAAGGTCGCCACTCAATGTTGCGCGTTTATATTGATAAAGAGGGCGGTGTGCTGGTGGACGATTGTGCCATCGTCAGCCGTCAGATCAGCGGTGTCCTGGATGTTGAAGATCCAATCGCCGTTGAATACACCCTTGAAGTTTCCTCGCCTGGCATGGAACGCCCACTGTTCACTATTGAGCAGTTTGCAAAATTTGCCGGTGAACAAGTGAAGATCAAGCTGCGCTCGCCTTTTGAAGGACGACGCAACTTTCAGGGCCTTCTGCGCGGCGTAGAAGAGCAGGACGTCGTGGTGCAGGTAGAAGACCATGAGTTCCTGTTGCCGATCGATATGATCGACAAGGCCAACATTATTCCCAGTTTTGACTGAGACGCGGATCCCGCGGATCCAATGGCTTGCGAAAGGCGAGGCGTACGATGAGCAAAGAAGTACTGCTGGTTGTTGAGTCGGTATCCAATGAAAAGGGCGTACCGGCAAACGTAATTTTTGAAGCGCTGGAGCTGGCTCTGGCCACTGCTACCAAAAAGCGGTTCGAGGACGAAGTCGATCTGCGTGTGGAAATCAATCGCCACACGGGTGCTTATGAGACATTCCGTCGCTGGACGGTCGTCGAAGAAGCAAACCTGGACGATCCGGCCATCGAAACCTGGCCGAGCAAGGTTGCCGAAACGCATCCGGGTGCTCAGGTCGGTGATGTAGTCGAAGATAAGATCGAATCCATTGAGTTCGGCCGGATCGCTGCACAGACTGCCAAGCAAGTCATCGTGCAGAAAGTTCGCGAAGCCGAGCGTGCTCAAGTCGTTGATGCCTATCGCGAGCGCCTGGGGGAAATCATCTCCGGCACCGTGAAGAAAGTCACCCGCGACAACGTGATCGTCGACCTGGGCAACAATGCTGAGGCGTTGCTGGCTCGTGAAGACATCATCTCTCGCGAAACTTTCCGGGTTGGCGTGCGTCTGCGTGCGCTGCTCAAGGAAATCCGCACCGAGAACCGCGGCCCGCAGCTGATCCTGTCGCGTACCGCGCCGGAAATGCTGATCGAGTTGTTCCGCATCGAAGTGCCGGAAATCGCTGAAGGCCTGATCGAAGTAATGGCAGCATCCCGTGACCCGGGTTCGCGCGCCAAGATCGCGGTCCGCTCCAAGGACAAACGCATCGACCCGCAAGGCGCTTGCATCGGTATGCGCGGTTCGCGCGTCCAGGCAGTGTCGGGTGAGTTGGGCGGTGAGCGTGTTGATATCGTCCTTTGGGACGACAACCCGGCTCAGTTCGTGATCAATGCGATGTCGCCGGCTGAAGTGGCGGCAATTATCGTTGACGAAGATGCCCATGCAATGGACATCGCCGTTGGCGCAGACAATCTGGCTCAGGCCATCGGTCGCGGTGGTCAGAACGTGCGTCTGGCTAGCCAGTTGACTGGCTGGACCCTGAACGTGATGACAGAATCGGACATCCAGGCTAAGCAGCAAGCAGAAACCGGCGACATCCTGCGCAACTTCATCGACGAGCTGGAAGTCGACGAAGACCTGGCACAGGTGCTGGTAGATGAAGGCTTCACCAGCCTGGAAGAGATTGCCTACGTACCGTTGGAAGAAATGCTCAACATCGACGGCTTTGACGAAGAAACCGTCAACGAGCTTCGCGCTCGCGCCAAGGATCGTTTGTTGACCAAAGCCATCGCTACTGAGGAAAAGCTGGCAGACGCCCATCCGGCCGAAGACCTGCTCTCGCTTGAGGGTATGGACAAGGATTTGGCGATGGAACTGGCGGTGCGCGGCGTAGTTACCCGCGAAGACCTGGCCGAGCAGTCTATTGACGATCTGCTCGACATCGACGGCATTGACGATGATCGTGCCGGCAAGTTGATCATGGCCGCCCGAGCCCACTGGTTCGAGTAATTAGGCGCGGCCTGAGGAGAGAAGTGCATGACGCAAGTCACGGTGAAACAACTGGCCGATGAGGTCAAAACACCGGTAGAGCGCCTGTTGCAGCAGATGCGTGAGGCAGGTCTGCCGCACACCGCCGCCGATGAAGGTGTGAGCGATAGTGAGAAGCAGTCTTTGCTGACTCACTTGAAGAGCAGCCACAAGGCGAAAGTGGAAGAACCGCGCAAGATTACATTGCAGCGCAAAACCACCAGCACGCTGCGTGTTGCTGGCAGCAAAAGCATCAGCGTTGAAGTACGCAAGAAGAAAGTCTTCGTACAGCGCAGCCCGGAAGAGATCGAAGCCGAGCGCAAACGCGAGCTGGAAGAACGTCGCGCAGTAGACAATGCTGCTCGTCAGAAGGCTGAAGAAGAAGCCAAGCGTCGCGCCGAAGAAGAAGCGCGTCGCCAGCCTGCTGCTGCGCAAACCGCTACTAACGACGCCGTTGCAGCGCCTGCTGCAGTTGCCGAGCCAGTACGCGAAAGCGCACCGGTTGTAGCCGCTGCTCCAGCACCGTCTGCTGACGTTCGCAACAAGCAGAACGAACAGCGCCGTCCGGATAAACCACGTGCCGACGATAACAATCGTCGCAGCGGTGGTGGCGACGGCGAGCGTAAAAACGCTCCGCATCGTGCCTCGGTCAAAGAGAAAGCGCCTGCTCCACGCGTTGCCCCACGTACTACCGACGAAGAAAGCGATGGCTTCCGTCGTGGTGGTCGCGGCAAGGCCAAGCTGAAGAAACGCAACGCTCACGGTTTCCAGAACCCAACCGGTCCTGTCGTGCGTGATGTGCAGATCGGCGAGACCATCTCTGTTGGCGATCTCGCCAATCAGATGTCGGTCAAGGCTGCTGAAATCATCAAGTTCATGTTCAAACTGGGTACTCCAGCGACCATCAACCAGGTGCTTGATCAGGAAACTGCTCAACTGGTAGCCGAAGAACTGGGCCACAAAGTGACCCTGGTCAGCGACACCGCCCTGGAAGATTCCTTGGCCGAGTCCCTGAAGTTTGAAGGTGAGACGTTCTCCCGTGCGCCAGTCGTGACCGTAATGGGCCACGTTGACCACGGTAAGACGTCGCTGCTCGACTATATCCGTCGTGCCAAGGTAGCTGCTGGCGAAGCCGGCGGTATCACCCAGCACATCGGTGCGTACCACGTTGAAACTGATCGCGGCATGGTCACTTTCCTCGATACCCCGGGTCACGCCGCGTTTACCGCAATGCGTGCCCGTGGTGCCAAGGCGACTGACATCGTGATCCTGGTCGTTGCAGCGGACGACGGCGTGATGCCGCAGACCATTGAAGCTGTCCAGCACGCCAAGGCCGCCGGTGTTCCACTGGTAGTTGCTGTGAACAAAATCGACAAGCCGGGCGCCGATCTCGATCGCATCCGTAGCGAACTGTCGGTTCACGGCGTGACCTCGGAAGAGTGGGGCGGCGACACCCCGTTCGTATCGGTTTCGGCGAAAGTCGGTACCGGCGTGGACGAGTTGCTCGAAGCTGTTCTGCTGCAAGCTGAAGTTCTGGAACTGAAAGCAACTCCGTCGGCTCCAGGTCGTGGTGTTGTGGTTGAGTCGCGTCTCGACAAAGGTCGTGGCCCGGTTGCAACCGTTCTGGTTCAAGACGGTACCCTGCGCCAAGGCGACATGGTGCTGGTCGGTTCGAACTATGGCCGTGTACGTGCCATGCTCGACGAGAACGGCAAGCCAATCAAGGAAGCCGGTCCATCCATCCCTGTCGAGATTCTCGGCCTGGACGGTACCCCGGACGCTGGCGACGAGATGAGCGTGCTGTCGGACGAGAAGAAAGCCCGTGAAGTGGCTCTGTTCCGTCAAGGCAAGTTCCGCGAAGTCAAACTGGCTCGCGCTCACGCCGGCAAGCTGGAAAACATCTTCGAAAACATGGGGCAGGCAGAGAAGAAGACGCTCAACATCGTCCTCAAATCTGACGTCCGTGGTTCCCTCGAAGCGTTGAACGGCGCCTTGAATGGCCTGGGTAACGACGAAGTGCAAGTGCGTGTTGTTGGTGGCGGCGTCGGTGGTATCACCGAATCCGACGCTAACCTGGCACTCGCCTCCAACGCTGTACTGTTTGGCTTCAACGTGCGTGCCGATGCTGGCGCTCGCAAGATCGTCGAGCAGGAAGGTCTGGATATGCGTTACTACAACGTAATCTACGACATCATCGAAGACGTCAAGAAAGCCCTCACCGGTATGCTGGGCAGCGATGTTCGCGAGAACATCCTGGGTACCGCGGAAGTGCGTGACGTGTTCCGTTCGCCGAAGTTTGGCGCGATCGCCGGTTGCATGGTTATCGAAGGTGTTGTTCACCGTAACCGTCCAATCCGTGTACTGCGTGAAGACATCGTTATCTTCGAAGGCGAGCTGGAATCTCTGCGCCGCTTCAAGGATGACGCTTCCGAAGTACGTGCCGGCATGGAATGCGGTATTGGCGTCAAGAGCTACAACGACGTCAAAGCTGGCGACAAGATCGAAGTCTACGAGAAGGTTCAGGTTGCTCGCAGCCTCTAACTCGCGCACTTCAAGGGCCACGCCAAGCCGCTGCATGCAAATGCGCGGCACCGCGTCAGGACTCTAAACGCAACGCCCGGTCTGGCTTTTGTCAGGCCGGGCGTTTGCCGCTTTCAGACCCCTCGGGTTTCACCGTGGGGCAGTAACAGGTAACAAGACATGGCAAAAGAATACAGCCGTACCCAACGTATCGGCGATCAGATGCAGCGTGAGCTGGCACAGCTGATCCGTCGTGAAGTCAAAGACCCGCGCGTCGGCCTGGTCACCATTACCGCTGTTGAAGTCAGCCGTGACGTCGGTCACGCCAAGATCTTCATCACCGTGATGGGCCAGGACAACGCCGAAGACATCGCACAAAGCATCAAGGTGCTCAACTCCGCCGCCGGTTTCCTGCGTATGCAGTTGGCTCGCGAAATGAAGTTGCGCAGCGTTCCTCAGCTGCACTTCCACTACGACGAAAGCGTCGTGCGTGGCGCGCACCTGTCGGCCCTGATCGAGCGTGCGGTGGCTGAAGACAATCAGCACCCGGTAGCGGCTGAACCCGAAGACGCCAAGGAGTAATCGGTGGCTCAGGTCAAACGTATCCGTCGTAACGTCAGCGGTATCATTCTGCTCGACAAGCCGTTGGGGTTTACCTCCAACGCCGCGTTGCAGAAGGTTCGCTGGTTGCTGAACGCCGAGAAGGCCGGTCATACCGGCAGTCTCGATCCGCTGGCCACTGGCGTGTTGCCGTTGTGCTTCGGTGAGGCCACCAAGTTCTCGCAATACCTGCTCGATTCCGACAAGGCTTATGAAACCCTGGCGCAACTGGGCAAGACCACCACCACGGCCGATGCCGAAGGTGACGTTTTGCAGGAACGCCCGGTGACCGTTGGTCGCGCCGATGTCGAAGCTGTATTGCCGGGTTTTCGTGGGCAAATCAGTCAGATACCGCCGATGTACTCGGCGCTCAAGCGTGATGGTCAACCGCTGTACAAGCTGGCCCGTGCAGGCGAAGTAGTGGAGCGCGAACCGCGTTCTGTTACTATTGCGCGCTTGGAATTGCTGGCCTTTGAGGGTGATACTGCGCGGCTTGCGGTGGATTGCAGCAAAGGCACCTATATTCGCACCCTGGTGGAGGATATCGGTGAGCAACTCGGTTGTGGCGCTTACGTGGCTGAATTGCGACGTACCCAGGCCGGGCCTTTCACGCTGGCGCAGACGGTCACGCTTGAAGAGTTGGAAGCGGTACATGCCGAAGGCGGCAACGAAGCGGTCGACCGCTTCCTGATGCCTTCGGACAGCGGCCTGCTGGATTGGCCGTTGTTGCATTTCTCGGAAGCGAGCGCGTTCTACTGGCTCAACGGCCAGCCGGTACGTGCCCCGGATGCCCCGAAATTTGGCATGGTGCGAGTACAGGATCACAACGGTCGCTTCATCGGTATCGGTGAAGTGAGCGAAGACGGGCGCATCGCGCCGCGTCGACTGATTCGGTCAGAATGACCGGACGAGGGTGGCTGTTAACAGGCACGGTCACTACTCATTTTTAGATACAGGGATTTGTCCCTGGCCTGTTGAAGCTGTTTCTTTGAAACAGTTTCCTGATAAAAGGATTGCCTCATGGCTCTCGACGTTCAAGAAAAAGCTCAAATCGTAGCTGACTACCAGCAAGCTGTTGGTGACACTGGTTCGCCAGAAGTGCAAGTTGCACTGCTGACCCACAACATCAACAAGCTGCAAGGTCACTTCAAGGCCAACGGTAAAGATCACCACTCCCGTCGTGGTCTGATCCGCATGGTAAACCAGCGCCGTAAGCTGCTGGACTACCTGAAAGGCAAGGATCTGGGCCGTTACCAGGCTCTGATCGGTCGCCTGGGTCTGCGTCGCTAATAAGCGATTGCGCTAGAGGTTGGTTGTTTGCCGTGTGTCAGTGGGATTTCCGCTGGCCCATGGCAGGCTCCCAGCCTCAAGTTTTATCTGGATAGTCGTTTTACCCTGGACAGGCGTTGGGCCGATTCCCGACATTGCCCAAGAATTTCGCAAGAAGACAAGTTCCCCAAGAGCCACAAAAGAAGGTAGGACACCGTGAACCCGGTAATCAAAAAATTCCAGTTCGGTCAGTCGACCGTTACCCTCGAGACCGGCCGTATCGCCCGTCAGGCCTCCGGCGCAGTATTGGTCACCGTTGACGACGACGTCAGCGTATTGGTGACCGTAGTCGGTGCCAAGCAAGCCGATCCAGGCAAGGGCTTCTTCCCTCTGTCCGTTCACTACCAGGAAAAGACTTACGCTGCCGGTAAGATCCCTGGCGGTTTCTTCAAGCGTGAAGGCCGTCCTTCCGAGAAAGAAACCCTGACTTCCCGACTGATCGACCGTCCGATTCGTCCGCTGTTCCCGGAAGGCTTCATGAACGAAGTGCAGGTTGTCTGCACCGTCGTTTCCACCAGCAAGAAGACCGATCCGGACATCGCTGCGATGATCGGTACCTCGGCTGCGCTGGCCATCTCCGGCATTCCTTTCGATGGCCCGATCGGCGCTGCCCGCGTTGCGTTCCACGAAAGCACCGGCTACCTGCTGAACCCGACTTACGAACAACAGAAAGCTTCGAGCCTGGACATGGTCGTTGCCGGTACTTCGGAAGCCGTTCTGATGGTTGAATCGGAAGCCAAAGAGCTGACCGAAGACCAGATGCTGGGCGCGGTACTGTTTGCTCACGACGAGTTCCAGGTTGTGATCAACGCCGTTAAAGAACTGGCTGCCGAAGCTGCCAAGCCAACCTGGACCTGGGCTCCTCAACCAGAAGCCACCGCTCTGCTGGGCGCTATCCGTGCCGAGTTCGGCGACGCGATCTCCCAGGCTTACACCATCACCATCAAGGCCGACCGTTACGCTCGTCTGGGTGAACTGAAAGACCAGGTTGTGGCTAAGCTGTCCGGTGAAGAAGGCCAGCCTTCCTCCAGCGAAGTCAAAGCGGCTTTCGGCGAAATCGAATACCGCACCGTTCGCGAAAACATCGTAAACGGCAAGCCACGTATCGACGGCCGCGACACCAAGACTGTACGTCCTTTGAACATCGAAGTCGGTGTTCTGCCAAAGACCCACGGTTCGGCGTTGTTCACCCGTGGCGAAACCCAGGCTCTGGTCGTTGCTACACTGGGCACCGCCCGTGATGCACAGCTGCTGGATACCCTGGAAGGCGAGAAAAAAGACCCGTTCATGCTGCACTACAACTTCCCTCCGTTCTCGGTAGGTGAGTGTGGTCGCATGGGTGGCGCTGGTCGTCGCGAAATCGGTCACGGCCGTCTGGCCCGTCGTTCGATTGCAGCCATGCTGCCTGCCGCTGACGTGTTCCCGTACACCATCCGTGTTGTATCGGAAATCACCGAATCCAACGGTTCCAGCTCCATGGCTTCGGTCTGCGGCGCTTCCCTGGCTCTGATGGACGCCGGCGTTCCGATGAAGGCACCGGTTGCCGGTATCGCCATGGGTCTGGTTAAAGAAGGCGAGAAATTCGCCATCCTGACCGACATCCTGGGCGACGAAGACCACCTGGGCGACATGGACTTCAAAGTAGCCGGTACCGCCAAAGGTGTTACCGCGCTGCAGATGGACATCAAGATCAAAGGCATCACCGAAGAAATCATGGAAATCGCTCTGGGCCAAGCCCTGGAAGCGCGCCTGAACATCCTCGGTCAGATGAACCAGATCATTGGCCAGTCGCGTACCGAACTGTCGGAAAACGCTCCGACCATGATCGCGATGAAAATCGACACCGACAAAATCCGTGATGTCATCGGTAAAGGCGGCGCGACCATTCGTGCGATCTGTGAAGAGACCAAAGCTTCGATCGATATCGAAGACGACGGCTCGATCAAGATCTTCGGCGAAACCAAGGAAGCGGCTGAAGCAGCACGTCAGCGCGTTCTGGGCATCACCGCAGAAGCTGAAATCGGCAAGATCTACGTTGGTAAGGTTGAGCGCATCGTCGACTTCGGCGCGTTCGTCAACATCCTGCCTGGCAAGGACGGTCTGGTTCACATCTCCATGTTGAGCGACGCTCGCGTAGAGAAAGTGACCGACATCCTGAAAGAAGGCCAGGAAGTGGAAGTATTGGTACTGGACGTGGACAACCGCGGCCGTATCAAGCTGTCCATCAAAGACGTAGCAGCGGCCAAGGCTTCGGGCGTTTAATTACCCCCTCGCCTGACCGTTTCAACGTTATAAAAAATGCCCTGCTGTGAAAACTGCGGGGCATTTTTTTGTCTGTGAAACAGGGCCTGAAGTTGCTGGTCCTCGAACCCGGTGCTAGGTTTAGCCCACCGCCCGTGTAGCTCAGCCGGTAGAGCAGCGCACTCGTAACGCGAAGGTCGCAGGTTCGATTCCTGTCTCGGGCACCATTGACCAGATTCATGCAGTGCCAAGCAGTGTCATGAAATCTAATTAAGCCCGCCTAGTGCGGGCTTTCTATTTCATGCGGTGCCATCCGGTTTCATCCAAGCGCTTGTTTTGTGAGTACCTCCATGAGTACCATTAGCCCATTCAATAATCTATGGGTACTCGGCATGGCTTTGACGGCTCTGCAGGTGAAGAATGCTGCGCCACGTGAGAGGGACTATGGCCTTGCCGATGGCGGTGGCCTATTCCTTTGGGTTCGGGCGGCAGGCGGCAAGTCTTGGCGCTTCCGATTCCGTCTGGATGGCAAGCAGTCTCATATTTCTCTTGGCACCATCGACAAGGTAACCCTCGCACAGGCGCGTCAGCTTGCTTTTGAAGCTCGCCAGCTTGTGACACAGGGGCGGCATCCTGGGCTTGAGCGGAAGGTTGTGCGGGCCAAGGCGGCAATCTCTCGCGCTAATACGTTCAAGAGCCTTGCGCTGGAGTGGCACCAACATAAGTCGTCACGATGGTCGGTAGGTTATGCCAGCGACGTTATGGAAGCTTTCGAGCTGGACATCTTTTCCCAAGTGGGAAGTTTGCCGCTGACCGATATTAAACCCATGCAGTGGTTACAGGTTTTTCGCCGTATAGAGTCGCGAGGTGCTTTGGAGAAGCTGCGCAAGGTTCGACAACGCTGCCAAGAGGTCTACCGTTTCACTATTGCCACTGGTCGTGCTGAGTACAACCCAATCGCAGATATCGGAGGGGCACTTCAGACCCCTACGTGCCGACACTATCCCTTCCTGCCGATTGCAGAAATCCCGGAGTTGATAGGCAGCTTTCAGGCGTGTCCTGGGCATGACGTGGTGAAAATCGCTACCCGTCTGCTGATCCTGACGGGGGTTCGAACTGCTGAGCTGAGAGGGGCTCCTTGGTCTGAGTTCGACTTCGATAAAGAGCTCTGGATGATCCCGGCTGCGCGAATGAAGATGCGCCGCGCTCATCTAGTCCCTCTATCTAAGCAAACGGTGGTTGCACTGCGTGAACTAGAAGGCATCACTGGCGGCTATACGCTTGCGTTCCCTGGTCGTAACGATCCGGCCAAGCCCATGAGCGAGGCAGCCATCAACCAATTGCTGAAGCGCTCTGGCTACGACGGTCGCGCCACAGGTCATGGATTTCGCCACACGATGTCCACCACTCTGCATGAGCAGGGATACCGCAGTGAGTGGGTCGAAACCCAGTTGGCGCACGTGGACAAGAACAGCATACGCGGCACCTACAACCATGCTCAGTATCTGGAGGGGCGACGAGAGATGCTTCAGTGGTATGCCGACTATCTGGATATTTTGCCGCGCAGCAATGCCGGGTCTTCCTCCATTACAGGCGTGGAGGAAATCGCATGAGCGATGATGTGATACGTTTATCTGATTTGGTGCCGAAGTACGCTCGCCACTATAAAGTTAGTCCTCAAGAAGCTGCATATGCTCTGCATGAGCTGATTGTGGGGATTCCATGCGCACTTGGACACCCAGTCCACGAACACTTGGACAGCGATTCCACGCTGACTTGGACACTCATTCCACGAGCACTTGGACAGTGATCTCTCACTGATCCGACCCAAGCTCAGGCAGGCAGCAACGCAGGATTATTCACTACCATCGACCTCTTTTCTCGAAGCGAAGAGGTCGTCGTGGAGCGTATATCCATGCGTAAAATCCGAGAGGTACTACGCCTAAAGTTCGACGCCGGCCTGTCCGTGCGCAAAATTGCTACCAGCCTGCGCATTAGCAGCGGCAGTGCCGGCAATTACCTGCACCGCTTCAACGCTTGCGGGCTGACTTGGCCCACGCAGTTGTCGGACGCCGAACTGGAGCGACGTCTATTCCCGCCAGCGCCGACGGTGCCCAGTGATCAACGTCCGATACCGGACTGGGCTCATGTCCATGCCGAGTTACGTCGCCCCGGCGTCACCCTGGCCCTGCTTTGGCAAGAGTATCGGCTCAGCCACCCGCAAGGTTTCCAGTACAGCTGGTTCTGCGAGCACTACCGCCTCTGGGCCGCCAAGGTCGACGTGGTCATGCGCCAGGAACACCGTGCCGGCGAGAAGCTGTTCGTTGATTACGCCGGCCAGACCGTGCCGGTCATTGATCGGCGAACCGGCGAGATCCGCCAAACGCAGATCTTCGTCGCCGTCCTCGGCGCGTCCAGCTACACCTTCGCCGAGGCCACCTGGTCGCAGAAACTGCCCGACTGGCTGGGCTCGCACGTGCGCTGCTTCGCCTTTCTCGGCGGTACATCGCAGATCCTGGTACCGGACAATCTGCGCAGCGGCGTTACCAAAGCGCATCGTTACGAGCCCGACATCAACCCCAGTTACCGCGACCTCGCCGAGCATTACGGCGTGGCCGTGTTGCCTGCCAGATCTCGCAAACCTCGGGACAAAGCCAAGGTTGAAGTCGGCGTCCAGGTGGTCGAGCGCTGGATCCTGGCGGTGCTGCGCAACCGCCAGTTCTTCTCGCTGGGCGAACTCAACACAGCCATCGCGCTGCTGCTGGATCGCCTCAATCAGAAGCCCTTCAAGAAGCTGCCCGGCTCACGCCGCTCGGCCTTCGAGACCATCGACCAACCCGCACTGCAATCGCTGCCAGCGCATCCTTATGTCTACGCCGAATGGAAAAAGGTGCGGGTACACATCGACTACCACGTCGAGGTCGACGGCCATTACTACTCGGTGCCGTATCAGCTGGTGAAGCACCAACTCGAAGTGCGGCTGACTGCGCAAACCGTCGAGTGCTTCCACGCCAACCAGCGCGTGGCCAGCCATCTGCGCTCAGCACATAAAGGCCGCCACACCACCCAAACTGAGCACATGCCCAAAAGTCACCGCGAACACGCCGAATGGACGCCCCAGCGACTGATCCACTGGGCAGAGCAGACAGGCCCGAATACGGCCGGCGTCATCGCCTACATCCTCGAACGCCGGATCCATCCGCAGCACGGCTTCCGCGCCTGCCTGGGCATCCTGCGCCTGAGCAAACAGCACGGCGAAGAGCGGCTGGAAGCCGCTTGCCAGCGAGCGCTGGCACTGGGCGCGTGCAGCTACAAAAGCCTTGAATCGATCCTGCGCCAAGGGCTGGAACGGCTGCCGCTGGCCCAGCAAAACCTGCCGTTACTGCCTGAAGAACACATCAACCTGCGCGGCCCTGGCTACTACCACTGACCTGAAAAAGGAGCACCAAAATGCTGCCCAACCCGACACTCGACAAGCTGCAAACCCTGCGCCTGCACGGCATGATCAAGGCGCTTGGCGAACAACACGCAACGCCTGACATCAACGATCTCAGCTTCGACGAACGCTTCGGTCTGATGGTCGACCGCGAGCTGACCGAGCGCGAAGACGCCCGCCTGACTACTCGCCTCAAGGCCGCACGACTGCGCCATAACGCCTGCCTGGAAGACATCGACTATCGCAGTCCGCGTGGCTTGGACAAGGCCTTGATCCTGCAACTGGGCAGCGGCCAGTGGCTGCGCGACGGCCTGAACCTGATCATCGGCGGCCCAACTGGCGTAGGCAAAACCTGGCTCGCCTGCGCGCTGGCTCATAAGGCCTGCCGCGACGGTTACAGCGTGCGTTATCTGCGCTTGCCGCGCTTGATGGAAGAACTAGGCCTGGCCCACGGCGACGGCCGCTTCGCGAAACTGATGGCGGGTTATGCCAAGACCGACTTGCTGATCCTGGACGACTGGGGCCTGGCGCCGTTTACCGCTGCGCAACGGCGCGACATGCTTGAACTGCTGGACGACCGCTACGGCAACCGCTCGACGCTAGTGACCAGCCAGATGCCAGTGGACAAATGGCACGCACTGATCGGCGATCCGACCTTGGGCGATGCGATCCTCGACCGGCTGGTGCACAACGCTTATCGGATCGAACTGAAGGGCGAATCGATGCGCAGACGCGCAACGAAATTGACGGCGACAGAGACTTCAGACTAACAATGCAAGCCTGCGTCGCTGCGCTCCGACTGCCTGCCCAAGTGGACGTGGATCAGGTGTCCAAGTGAGCGTGGAACGAGTGTCCAAATGATCGTGGGCTGAGTGTCCAAGTGTCGTGGAATCCGCACATTCGCAACGCGCGTCTTTTGACCATAGGGAACAGCCAAAGTCACTTAGAAATTCACGAGCGTAGCTCTTCAACTATATAAACATCGGCCGTACTGGTCGTATAGCAGCAGTAGCAAAGATTTAAGGAAAAAAATCTTAGAAAGTAAGCTATGTTACATGCCGGTCGGCCTCAGGGGTGGTGAAAATTTTGTTATCCCACGGTTGATTAAGAGAAGAGCTTGGGACAAATAACTAACGACCCAAGCTCTAAATTCTTGTTTAAATCGTGAAGATCTAGTCAGCCATCAACATTGAGGGTGCTGTCATTTGTAATAGCGATTTTTCGCGTTTTATTTCTTTTTTTAATACTTTTGAATCGCGGTCGCTCACCAAGAGCAAATTCAACGCCAGTAATATCGGCCCCGGCGAATATAGCCCCCATTACAGTTGCCTCATCAAATGTTGATTCCGACAGATTCGATCCCGAAAAATTTGCTTCTGTGCAAGTGGTGTTGTCGAAGTTGGATTTTTGTAATCGAGCACCTTCAAAGTTGGCTCCCTCAAAGTCTCCGAGGCAGAAAAAAGCGTTATTAAAACTCACGCCTTTAAAATTGGTCTTGGTACCATTCGCTCTTCCCAATACAATTCTAAAGCCATTGGCACCTTCAAAGTTTGAATTGGAAACGTCTGCCGCATAAAAATCTGCCAAATCTAAAGAAAGACCGGATAGATTCAGCCAAGACATGCAAGATAAGACCAAGGTGGGCTCTGGGCCACTCCTCTGCTCTTGAATGCGCTTTAACCATGTTCCAAAAGCAGTTTTATCAGTGTGAACTATATCGCTTATTTGGGAAGATGCTAATGCACAGGCATTCATCGCAGCAAACAAAGCTTCTTCGGTATTTCGAGCCTGAAACAATGCTTTGGGAAATGACACCAATTTAGTAATTTTTTCCATTGGCATGCCATTTGCCAAAATATAGTTAAATAGAGAAACGAAGCATTTATGCATCGCTTCAATAACTGGCGGAGTTTGGAGCTTTACTTCCGATCGAAGAAAATCATGGATATTTTTAGATAATGCAGCAGGACCGCACATTTCCACCCAATACGCCAACGCCTCTGCCTCTCCCCAACCTCTCGCTCTTCCCTGTCGTCTGTTAGTTTCCTCTACAATTTCTCGCATTGCCCTTACGAGTCGGCGCGCCGTCAGATACTCACCAAAACTCTTATGAGTAAATATGAAGGTCGGATCGCCTTTTGGACGTGAGCCATGTTGCCTAAAGAAGAAGGCAGCTAATAACGAAGTTATTCCTGCTTCCGCTCCTTCCTGAAAAACATTAAGCTGCGTCTTCAATCCACCTAGCTCGCAGTAGTGTTCAATTTCACTAATGGTCGTTGTTCTTCCGTCACCGTGCCATGCAGCCAGTCCTATTTCTTCAAGAATCAGGAAGAAATCAGCTTCTTTAAGAAGCTTTATCGGGCCATGTCGCCGCCCATTCTCATATCCCCGTTCATATATTGCCTCAACCAAATCATCATAAATTTGATTGAGGTTGACACCCTTCGAAAAATTTAGCTTCCCTCTGCAATAGCTTAGAGCCAAGAGATAGTTCAATAAGGGTTGCGCTGTAATTTCATCGAGATCTGCGCGCTTTAAATCCTCAGGAAGCCCACTGTAGCCTAGACCTGTCAAACTACCGTAGTTTGTCCACCAGTCCGTTCTAAGGTCTTGAGAAAGAATCGACTTTGGATCTTCAAACTCACTCTGACTTCGGCTGGCTCCGGAGTTGTCAGTATAGTAAGGCAGAACTGTCAAAACTTGCTTTACCTGCCGTAACTCACTCTCAGAACCCTGTATTGTTACTTCACGCCCACTAAGTAAAACTCGAACGCACAACCCATTCATATTAATTCGATCAACAGTCAACTGTACCGAGCGCACAAAGTCTCGCGCAGTTTCAGCGGCTGCACGGCCCTGACTAGCAAGTTCGTCCAAACCATCCAGTATTATTAAAAGGTCGGAAGTGAGTTCCTCTCTTTTCAGAGGATTAATTTTAATTATACCTTCGTCATTCAAAAACCTTCCAACTTCTTCAACAAAGTCGCGCGAAGGATCAATATAATGCAGTGGAATAAATAGAACCTTAATCCTTCCTTGCTTTGATACATGCGCTGCGTAAATTTTTGAGAAGGAAGATTTGCCACTACCCGGTCCTCCACTTATCGCGCGGACAGCGTCCTCTTTTTTAGATGTAAGCAACCATCTATCGAGCTCCTCATTAAGTCGTACAGCAACTTTACGATTACTCACGTGATTATCTGAGATGTCTGTCGCTACTGGGCACTCCTCATAATAAGCATTGAGTGGTATATATATTTGCCTAAGACCAAACGGCTCTCCGAAAACAGACTCTTCCAAGCGACGTTGTAATTGGGCGTCATAGAGTTTCCAAGACAGCTCACGCTCAACGGATAAACTAAATGGAGAATTTAAAGAGGCAATTATATCTTGATATACTGCCGAGTTAGACTGCCACTCTTTATGAAGGGCATGAGGGAAATACCCAGGCAATCTCGAGGAGATTGTGTGCGATTTCGCCTGCGAGACACCAACATCCATAAGCCAAGCAAATATTGCTTCTTTAATAGAATTTATTAGTTGGAATTTTACCGGATTTTTGAAAAAGTCGTTATTCACCTTGCAAGCAAGGATCTTTTCCTCAAGCAATGGCTCAAGTGACGAAAAGTCGTATTGTTCTGGCAGTTGATCTTTTGAATCGAGCAGGAGACCCGAAAGCGCAAACAACGTAGAGCGCTGCAATAATCGATAAAGAAGTTGTTCTGGAGTTTTATTTTCAAATCCAATTGCAGACGCTGCATCAACACCGTCGTCAGCTAAATCGTCAAACTTTCCGAGTAAAGCATGTCCCACTCCCTTCGCCAGCGATACCGCCAATGCTTTTGCATCTAGTTTCAGCGGAGTATTTAGAAGAGACTTTGGTTTTGCTACAGTCAGCGACGCTTCCAAATCCAGTCCTTGCATAGTATTTATTCCTGCTCACGCTAAATAATTCTTATAAAATATCGGATAATAATGTTTTTTTTAATCAGGGTTTTATAAACAAACAGTAGACTGCCACGCAAGGCATCAAAAAGCCACTATAAAAAGCGTTTTCTGAATGCTGTTGCAGCAGTTGTGAATTCAGCCAATGACGTAAAGCCCTTCCTGCACAGGTTAAAGTTGTTCAGCGAGATCAATTACTCAACTGCAGTCGACTCTCCAAATAGCCTCCCTTAACCGAGTGCTGCCGATCATGAATGGCCGCAATTGGCCGTTCTCTGCCGATCATGGTTACAAAGCGTGCTGGTCAAATCCGAGCTGGTTCCCCTAGAGGGGTTTTGGCTACGCAGGCATGTCATCCATTAGAGGGGAGCCCCAACGAGTTTGCACCTTGGTGGTGGCATGATCTGCTCTAAGAGCGTGCATTACAGCTGTCGCCGTCTCATCGTTGCCCACTGCCCATGACGACATTAACGTGGAGAAGTGATCAACTTTTTCTTGCAGCATGTCGGCGTGACGTTGAGCCCTGTAGGCCGTGTTCAGCGCTTCATCCCGATCTTGATCAGAGATAGCAAGAATCCCCCGTAAGGCTTCCACTTCGTTGTGATGCGCTTTCGCAACGACCGTCAATGTCTCCTGATGCCTTTGCTCGATTATTCCGATCTCTGCACGTTGTTCCAGGAGCAACACTTTGTGTCGAGCTATGCTGCCTTCCAAAGTGGCATCTACCTTCGTTTTCGCTCTTTTGGCATCTATGAGCAGCAGTACCAGCACAACGGCGACAATCAAAAGTACGCCGATTACAAATAGCAGGCTGCCATTCAGCCAACTGGAGTCGATATTTATGGGTGTCATCGTAGATAGATCTCGGTAATTTCTGGACGAAAGTGCCCAAGCTCCTGAGAGACGACGCGCTTTGCTTCTTCACGGGTGAGATAGCGTTGCAGCGTGCTAAGGCGTTCCTGGGCATAGCTGTGACGGAGCCCATGGGCTCCGTTGGACCAGCCGAGCGCTGTTTTTGAAGCCGCACCGAATGATTTGCTCCAGGGCTGACCGCCGCCAAGTTCGTAGAACTGTTGGTAGCGAACACCTCGATCTGTAACGCTACGAGCCTCTGGTAGACGTGTGACTTCCAGACGCTTGGCCAGGTGAATCGGAATACGTACCTCGCGGGTAAGACCCCCTTTACCGTGGACGGTGTAGGCAATGGAGTCTTCCCGGATGCTGGATGTCAGTACCGATGCAAAACTGACCCACCCTACCGGTTGAAAACTGACCCACTTGGGCAAAATGCAGCTTTTGCGAGCTGCCCATGCTGTCCCAGGAGCAACACGTGGAAATCAGTGTTCTTATTCGTCAGGGTTTGTCTATTCGGGCCATCGCCCGGCAGGTGGGCTGCTCTCGCAATACCATTCGACGCCACCTCAAATTACAGGCCCAGCGCCAGCTCGTCGTCTATGGCCCGCGCGCGCAGCGCGTGGGCAAGCTTGTGCCTTTCGAGGCCTATCTGCGCCAGCGCGTAGAAGCCGCTCGACCCCATTGGATTCCCGCCATCGTGCTGTTGAGGGAGATCCGCGAACAGGGTTACGAAGGCGGATACTCCATCCTCACCAGCTTTCTGCTGACCTTGAAATCCAAGGCAAACGAAGCCGTCGTTCGCTTTGAAACCGAGCCCGGTGAGCAGATGCAGGTGGACTTCACCGTCATTCGGCGTGGCCGCGATCCGTTGTTGGCATTCGTTGCAACGTTGGGCTGGAGCCGTGCGACCTACGTCGTTTTCTCCCGTCGCGAAGACTCCGCGGCCTGGTGTTCCGGTATCGAAAAGGCGCTGCGTTTCTTCGGCGGTACGCCGCGAAAGCTACTCTTCGACAACGCCAAAACCATCATCCAGGAACGCGATGTTTATGGCCCCGGTCAGCACCGCTGGAATCCTGCGCTATTGAATTTGGCAGAGCGCTACGGCTTCACACCGAAAGTTTGCCGGCCTTATCGGGCGCAGACCAAGGGCAAGGTCGAGCGCTTCAACCACTACCTGAAAAACAGCTTCGTAGTGCCACTGGCCGCGTCACTTAACCAGGTCAACTTGCTGTTGGACGTTGAGGTCGCGAACAGCAAGATCGGCCCTTGGTTGATGGAGGTCGCCAACGCCCGAACACATGCGACGACGGGCGAAATACCGCAACACCGACTGGATACCGAAGTGCACCACTTGTTGCCCCTGCCAGAGATCCAAGGGGGTGCGAGCAGCATGATTTCGGTCGTCCAACCCATGCCGGTGGAAAGCTTGCAGCATCCGCTCTCGGTCTATCAGGCACTGCTTGAGGTACGTCCATGAACCTTCAACATCTGCGCATCGAGTCTCTTTGCCAACAGTTCAAGCTGGACACTTTTGCGACGGACTGGCCGGCACTGGCCCAGCAAGCGGCCGAAAAAGAAACGAGCTATGCCGACTTCCTGGAACAGCTTCTGCTGAGCGAGGATCGCGCCCGAAACGAGCGTCGGCGGCAAGCGCTGCTGCAACAGTCCGGGCTGCCGGCGGTGAAAACGGTTGAACAATACGACTTCAAATTCGCCAGCGGCGCGCCGCAAAGCCAGATCCTGGAACTGGCCGGGCTGGCCTTCATCGAGCGTAAGGAAAACGTCGTACTGCTGGGGCCTTCGGGCGTTGGCAAAACACACTTGGCCAGCGCTCTGGCTCATCGGGCGATCATGGCAGGCATTTCCACCCGATTCATCTCTGCCGCCGACCTGACTTTGCAACTCGTCGCCGCGCACCATCAAGGGCGCCTGGCTCAGTATTTCAGTCGCGTTGTTCAACGCTCGAAACTGCTGGTGATTGATGAGATCGGCTATTTGCCGTTCGGCCGTGACGAAGCCAACTTGTTCTTCAACGTGATCGCCAAACGGTACGAACATGGCAGCTTGGTGCTGACCAGTAACTTGCCGTTCAGCCAGTGGGCAACGACCTTCGCGGACGACTCGACACTGACCGCTGCGCTGCTGGATCGGCTTCTGCACCATGCGCATATCGTCCAGGTCAGCGGACAGAGTTATCGACTAAAGGACAAGCTGAGATCAGGTCAGGTGGTGCCGAGAGAAACGGCCTCGCCACAGAAATAAACAGACCTCAAACACCGCCGGGGTGGGTCAGTTTTACTTCGGTAGGGTGGGTCAGTTTTCAACCGGTGTTGACAGGAAAACTTCAAAGCATGCGCAGGGCGAACATCTGGGGCTTTGTGGTGGATACGGCGCAGCGTTAGTAACTCATGGGCACGCAGGCCTGATGCATGGGAAATCTCGGTTGCTAGGGCGTTGTGTGGCGACTGGCGAGCGGCTATGAGGGTCACTTGCTCAGGGGTATATGACCTCGATTGCTCGGCTAATCGGCGACCTAATGTTGGCTGACCGGCCTTTCCTTTTTGGGTTGCCGGTGCGGTGCTTTTGATGACAACCAGAGTTTGACCTGGTGGGAGCTGATGAGTGACGTGCTGCATCATCGCTTGCAGGGCTTGCCGCTCCATATCTAGCGTCTTTTGGCCAACAACTTCGGCACGTTGTCGTAGATACTCGAGGGCACGAGTCGGAGTCATATCACGAAGGCTGCCCAGGCGGTGCTCTTGGAGATGGACAGTGATCTGCTTTAAGCGTTGCTCATAGTTCCGTACGGTGCTGACCGATTTGATGTGGCTGCCTTGCAGCTGCTTCATCACGGACGCTGCTTGCTTCGCCGGTTTGGCGAACTTAGCCATGCTGGCGGTTCCGATGTAGCCAGCGGTTCACGGTCGAGCGTTCGACTGTAATGCCTTTCTCGGCTATCCAGCGTTGTAACTCGCTGCCATTGCAACCTACTGCATCAAGCTGCAACAGCTCGTGTTTGTAGTTATCAAGTAATGAGCGCCGCTGGGCATAAGTTCGGGGCTTTCTCCGAATCCTAGACTCGGATTTGAGGTGCGCAGCAATGGTCTGCGCATCGAATTCGCTCATGGGAAGCTCTCTGGTTGTGTAAGAACTTCTGACCGTTGCCGGTTCAGCGACACACCATCCGAAGATGGTTCGTTGTGTGCCTGTTCGCCCCCCTTTGCACTGGTGTGCAGGCGGGGACTGTTCACGCCTATTCGGAGTCTCCGAGCGGGTTCCTGATTAACCGTTCAGGTGCGGTTGCCATTGTTGGTCTGGCTGACCTGGTTAAGTTGTCGTTTCTCCTCTGGTGGTCGTTGATGTTCCCGATAAATCGGTCGGGGCCAAGCCGGTTACGCGAGCGATGACGCGGCGCGTAATCGATAAGGCCCTGCCTGCGATGACGCAGAACAGGAGCCCTCTGCCATTGCCTATACCCATGAACAACACGGGCACGAGCGGCCGGGCAGGGCGGTTTTGAGCCTGGTCAGCTTACGAGAGCCTCGGGGGACGACGCAATCGTTTAGGGTTGCGTTATGTTTGTTGCGCTAAATCATAGATACCCAGTAAGCCCGCTATGTAAAGCGCCGATTAGGCGCGTTACATAGCGGGCTGTATCGATGAATTTGACGCAGCATAGAAAGTGCAGTGACTTGAGTGGAGATGCTAGGGGCTCCCCCTTTAGGCTGGCTAAAGCCAACACAAATGAGGGAGATGGCGAATGTCGAAACGGCAAAAAATCGCAGGAGTTTTGGACGCGGCATACGAGCGTATGCCGGCGATCACCAAATGGGCCGGTTGGTCCGGCATCGTACTTGGGCCTGTGCTTGGTTTTTTCCACATGGCGGCGATGTTTTTAATGCCCGGTGTGTATGGAAAGCGCGTCCTGGAACAGTACGATCTGGTGCAGCGAACCGGCGACGTGCTGGTCGCTCCATTCGCCCAGTACCTGATACTCATCGGTTTCACATTGTGCGTACTGTGGATCGGTTTATGGGGGGTTAGGCTGGTTCTGGCTGTGCGTTGGTGGCTGATGAGGCGTTCCGCATGAGCGCCTCTGCAACCCCGGAGGGGTACGCGGGGTTCAGCTGGATATTTGCGCTTTGGGAGGATGTAGGCATGACGATGCTCGCAGCCACCCAGCCGATTTTCACCGCCCTTAACAACAGCAGTTCAACACTGGTCTTCAGCGTGGGAATCATATGGCTGATCATGATTATGTTGAGGGTGGCCGACGGCGGGCTGGCTCGTGGCCTGGCGGGAGGCGTGGTCATTTTTTTTGTCATGCTTTTAGGGATGAAACCAGCGACCGTTCAGTTGCCCAGCGGGGTCTCGGTTACATTAATTGATGCGCAGGCAACGACCCTGAAAGTGGCTATGGCCGTGCATCGCATGTACAGGTCTGCTCTGGATGGCGTCCTCAGCGAACACACCATTGCGGGATCGATTGTGCCGGCACAGGCGGCAGTTGATGACATTGCAGCGAGGGGCGCGCAGATCTATCAAGGCACCGATTTGGCCCGATTGATACACGACTACAACACCAGCTGTGCACCGAGTCGGGCCGAACTGGGAGGGGCTGAGCATGCGACGAGAATTGAAGCAATGCATGCTGTCGGCCTGCTCGGCGGCGGCGGGTTGGGGATTCCTGATGAGCAAATTAGTCTGATTGCTCAAGCTAAGGCGGCGGGCGGCGGCATCACGACCTATATGACCGGATCGGCTGAGGAAAACGGCGGGTGGCTCAACTACCTTCTGGGTGGAGGTGCCGCCCGGAAAGGGATTGAGAAAGCGGTAGACCTTGGTTCGGTTCAAGCGCGCCGTGAGGCAGGAATAGCTGCATTGGGCAGCGCCGGGCCTTTTATGGGAGACCGTTACGCACTGCCGACCAAAGTCCATTGGCAAGCGCTATTCGCCGGGCAGCCGGATTCAACACCCTCGTATCTACCCATAACGTTGATTCCAGGTCAGAAGTCTCAGGTTATCGGGGTTGATGATAATGCGATGATGTTCCAACCAACCAGTTGCCTGGAGGCCTATAAAATTGCTCAGTTGGGGGCTGAGCAGGCCTACCTAGCCTTAAAAGAAGCTGGGGGAACAATCGCAGGTGGCCAGCGGGTAAGTGCTGAGGTGGGCGCCGTGAGCACGGCCGTGGCCTGGCAGCGTTTCATTACGCGATCACTGGAGAAAACCACCGGCCTTTCGCCGGATGGCGCCGAAGTCGGAGCTGGCATTCTTGCCAGTGTTCAAATGTTCAAGGATTGGTCTGGCTGGCTAGATCTTCAAACCCTGCTGCCGGGATACGTGCTGTTGTCAGCATGGCTGTTCTGGATCGTATTACTCGCTGCGCCGTTGGCGCTGTTGCTGGCTCCGTTGCGTGGCGTTGGAGTATTGGTCAGTTGGCTCTCCCTCCTATTTTTCCCCGTGATCGCGATGCTGTTCGCACACGCACTAATTGTGGCTGTATCCCTCGTTATGGCCGCTGTTGCCATCGGCCAGGCTGCCGCTGCTAGCGGGTGGTCAGGATCAGGTGCTGACTTTGATGCGGTACGCGGGTTTATGGGAGCGATTGCAGCCATCCTGCTGGCTATTACGACTTGGATTGCATCAAGTCTGACTGGCGTTTCGGTGGGCGGCCTGGCTGGCAGCCTGACAGGGGCTATGGCCACGGCCAGTGGTGTCGGTGGGTTTGTTACACGTGCGGTGGGAACTGTTATGGCGATTAGCCGGCTAGGTGCTTTAGGCGCTGCTGGTGGCAAGGGGAGAAGTCCTGGTGGTGGTTCTGGTGGTTCTGGTGGTACGACTCCCCCACGACCGATCCCGCCAAGCCCTACAGGATCTAGCTCGGCACCACACGCTCGTCCGGCGCGAGATCCCAATGCTTCCGGTAGCGTGGCAAAGGCGTATTGGCCCACGACGCCCACTACAGATAGATCGATTGGAACGCGTCGCTCGGCTCTGATTCCACCACAGAAGGTTCCACCGAAGCAGTAATTTTTTAGGGCTGGAGGCTCACCGGTCGAGTGAGCTGGTGCGGCGGGGGATGCGCTTGGTTAGACACGCCGCAGCGCAGGCCCATCTATCGAGCTGAGTGCGTAGGTATCTGATTAAGGGGGATAGGCATGTGATGCTGTGTGTCGGTTCCGACATCCTCAGCATCACCAGCTCACTCGACCGGTGAGCCTCTTGCCCTCACTGATCATAACGGCTGATCTTCCATTCTCTCCGCGGGCACTCATTATTATTTTTACTTTTCGGAAAAACTCAGTAAGCCTTCAGAAATCCTGCAAATACCACTGAGAAACCACCCAGGTTCCCAGTCGTTCCTTTTAAAAGCCGCTTGAAATATCTGTGCCTCCACTAGGTTACGTTGGGAAGCACAATGCACATACAGTCGGCCCGCTGCCCTACGCCGGGAAAATCCGGCGAGCCAGTAGCAATCACACAAATACCACTGAGAAATCATCAATATTCACAGTGGCGCCCATTACTTTCTTTTGGTGCCGTTGCCCTTCCCTGGTATCCCATCGCGAGACTCTCAATTCCAATTAGGGGAAACGACGATTTTTACACGGCCGGCGCTGACACACTGGAAGGTTGGATTAACGTCCGTCGCTCGAACGAAATCTGAGGTGTGAGATGAAGCGACTGTGGATGACGCTTTTCTTCGGTGGACTGGGGTTCTGGGTCGGTTCAAATCGCTGGTTGCCGCTATGGGGCATTGTTGCGCTGGCGGTACTGGGCAACGTTTTGTGGGGCTGGGCGGCGTGGCTGGAGCATCGGGAGGGGGCAGACCATGATGAGCGCTGATCTAGATGAGCTAATGCTCGTCAGTTTTCTCTGTCCGGAGCTGGTCTGGTCGGCATCCTCGACGCGGCCTGTGATCGTTGCGAGTGATGAAACGGTGCTGCGGCTGTATTGGATGCCAGTGCCGCTGCGGCAGGATCCATTTCGCGCTGAATTGTTTGTTTGCGAGCTCAATGGTAGGGAGAAGGTAATGATGGCAAAATGACACACTTAGACGGTTTACTTTTGGCTGCTACTCCCATCTAACAACTCACAGGGCGCTAGGAAACAGCGTCATCAACAGAACGAAAGGATGTTATGCGCACTTTTTTCAAGTTAGTGGCAGTTGCTGTTGCCGGTTCAGGCCTTGCTGCCTGTGGTGGCGAAGACTTCACAGGGGCTTATCGGTTTAAAGACTCAAATATTCAGAGGACAATGGTTCTCAATGTTCATGGCGATGAAGCAGAAATCTTTGGGGACGATGGGAAAGGCCGTATCAAGCCTCTCGCTAAACTGAAGGTTTCGGTAAAAGATGAAAAACTTCTTCTTGATGATGTAAACGGCTCTGCACGCCTGGCCATGAGGCGCAACGTTGATGAGCAAAGCCTTGACTGTCTTAACTGCAAGGTAATAGGCCTGAAGAAGGACGATCTGGTTTGGGAATATGACCCTAAAGGGCCATATGACGTACAGCAGCTGCTGAAGGATCAGGCTCGCAAGGATGAGGAAGCAATGAATGCCGAGCTGGAAAAAATTCAGCAGAAAGCCCTGGAGCAAGGTCGACGTGATGCAGAAGCCCCGAAGCTGACACCTTATGAAGGCGATTGGGTCTATCAACGCACCACGAAAAAAGACCCGCTGACCATTATGACCATTTGGCGCAAAAGCCAGATCAAAAGGTGGTCGTTCAACTTTGAGAACATGGATTATCGTCTGGGGCACGAGGTTCCTAGATTCGAGCTCACCGACACTGGCTTGAAGATCGGCGATGCCCCCAAAGCTCACCTGTACACCCTCAGCGCCGACAGAATGATACTGACCTGCATGGACTGTTCGAAGTCGGAGCGTTGGGCCAAGGCTGATCCTAAGAAGGATCTAAGTGACCGTCATTATGCCCGTCAGATGGCCGGTAACCCGTGACACCCTGGTGACAACAGCCTGCCTTGTGATCGGCGAATACCCAAGGGCACTCGCCGGTTGTCGTCAAATCAATCTAAACACGGACGGCGCTCACTACCTGGACAGCGCTCTATACAGGGTCGCTCTATGAACCCCCAAGAGGCGGGCAGCCTCTGCCACTGGCCGTTGCTCTTCGGCAATCAGTTGTCGCGCATGGCTGACCTGTTCCGGTGTTAATACCGGTTTAGGCCCAAACCGAACGCCCCGGGCTTTGGCTGCTGCTCTCCCGGCACTGGTGCGCTCACCAATCAGCGCTCGCTCGAAATCTGCAATACCCGCAAAAATCGTCAGAACCATTTGCCCAGCCGGTGATGTGGTATCAACCCACGGCTCTGCCAATGATCGTAAGCCAGCACCAATTTTTTTGATTTTCTCAGCTATATGAAGAAGATCCGTTGTTGACCTAGCCAAGCGATCCAAACGAGTGACTACAACAATATCCCCCGCCCTCAAGTGATCAAACAAGCGCTCTAGCTGTAATCGATCTATCCGCGCTCCACTGACTTTTTCTTCAAAAATGCGCTGGCATCCGTATTGGCCGAGCATGACGCGTTGCTGCTCTAGATTCTGGCCTTGCGTTGAAACCCGTGCATATCCGATTAGCTGGCTGCGCATTCCACGCCATCCGGCCACTCAGTCCACCAACATCCGGCCACCTATTCCACGGTCATCCGGCCGGGCAGTCGGAGCGCAGCGACGCAGGTTTGCATTGTTAGTCTGAAGTCTCTGTCGCCGTCAATTTCGTTGCGCGTCTGCGCATCGATTCGCCCTTCAGTTCGATCCGATAAGCGTTGTGCACCAGCCGGTCGAGGATCGCATCGCCCAAGGTTGGATCGCCGATCAGCGCATGCCATTTGTCCACCGGCATTTGGCTGGTCACCAGCGTCGAGCGGTTGCCGTAACGGTCGTCCAGCAGTTCAAGCATGTCGCGCCGTTGCGCAGCGGTAAACGGCGCCAGGCCCCAGTCGTCCAGGATCAGCAAGTCGGTCTTGGCATAGCCCGCCATCAGTTTCGCGAAGCGGCCGTCGCCGTGGGCCAGGCCCAGTTCTTCCATCAGGCGCGGCAAGCGCAGATAACGCACGCTGTAACCGTCGCGGCAGGCCTTATGAGCCAGCGCGCAGGCGAGCCAGGTTTTGCCTACGCCAGTTGGGCCGCCGATGATCAGGTTCAGGCCGTCGCGCAGCCACTGGCCGCTACCCAGTTGCAGGATCAGAGATTTGTCCAGGCCGCGCGGGCTGCGGTAGTCGATGTCTTCCAGGCAGGCGTTATGGCGCAGTCGTGCGGCCTTGAGGCGAGTAGTCAGGCGGGCGTCTTCGCGCTCGGTCAGCTCGCGGTCGACCATCAGACCGAGGCGTTCGTCGAAGCTGAGATCGTTGATGTCAGGCGTTGCGTGTTGTTCGCCAAGCGCCTTGATCATGCCGTGCAGGCGCAGGGTTTGTAGCTTGTCGAGTGTCGGGTTGGGCAGCATTTTGGTGCTCCTTTTTCAGGTCAGTGGTAGTAACCAGGGCCGCGCAGGTTGATGTGTTCTTCGGGCAGTAACGGCAGGTTTTGCTGGGCAAGCGGCAGCCGTTCCAGCCCTTGGCGCAGGATCGATTCAAGGCTTTTGTAGCTGCACGCGCCCAGTGCCAGCGCTCGCTGGCAAGCGGCTTCCAGCCGCTCTTCGCCGTGCTGTTTGCTCAGACGCAGGATCCCCAGGCAGGCGCGGAAGCCGTGCTGCGGATGGATCCGGCGTTCGAGGATGTAGGCGATGACGCCGGCCGTATTCGGGCCTGTCTGCTCTGCCCAGTGGATCAGTCGCTGCGGCGTCCATTCGGCATGTTCGCGGTGATTTTTGGGCATGTGCTCGGTTTGGGTGGTGTGGCGGCCTTTGTGCGGCGAGCGCAGATGGCTGGCCACCCGCTGGTTGGCGTGGAAGCACTCGACGGTCTTAGCGGTTAGCCGCACTTCGAGTTGGTGCTTCACCAGCTGGTACGGCACCGAGTAGTAATGGCCGTCGACCTCGACGTGGTAGTCGATGTGTACGCGTACCTTTTTCCATTCGGCGTAGACGTAAGGGTGTTCCGGCAGCGGTTGCAACGCAGGTTGGTCGATGGTCTCGAAGGCTGACCGGCGTGAGCCGGGCAGCTTCTTGAAGGGCTTCTGATTGAGGCGATCCAGCAGCAGCGCGATGGCTGTGTTGAGTTCGCCCAAGGAGAAGAACTGGCGGTTGCGCAGCACCGCCAGGATCCACCGCTCGACGACCTGTACGCCGACTTCAACCTTGGCTTTGTCCTTGGGTTTACGCGAACGCGCGGGCAGTACGGCTACGCCGTAATGCTCGGCGAGATCGCGGTAACTGGGGTTGATGTCCGGCTCGTAGCGATGCGCCTTGGTGACGCCGCTGCGCAGATTGTCGGGCACCAAGATCTGCGATGTGCCGCCAAGAAAAGCGAAGCAGCGGGCGTGCGAGCCCAGCCAGTCGGGCAGTTTCTGCGACCAGGTGGCCTCGGCGAAGGTGTAGCTGGATGCGCCGAGGACGGCGACGAAGATCTGCGTTTGGCGGATCTCGCCGGTTCGCTGATCAATGACTGGCACGGTCTGGCCGGCGTAATCAACGAACAGCTTCTCGCCGGCACGGTGTTCCTGGCGCATGACCACGTCGACCTTGGCGGCCCAGAGGCGGTAGTGCTCGCAGAACCAGCTGTACTGGAAACCTTGCGGGTGGCTGAGCCGATACTCTTGCCAAAGCAGGGCCAGGGTGACGCCGGGGCGACGTAACTCGGCATGAGCCCATGCCCAGTCGGGCATCGGACGCTGATCGCTGGGAACGGCGGGCGGCGGTGGAAAAAGCCGCCGTTGCAACTCGGCGTCCGTTAGCGCAGACGGCCAAGTCAGGCCGCTGGCAGCAAAGCGATTGAGGTACTCACCGACGCTGGCTCGACCCACTTGCAAGCTGACAGCGACCTGGCGGGCAGATAGGCCGACCTCGAATTTGAGACGTAGTACTTCTCGAATCTTACGCATGGATAACCGCTCCACGACGACCTCTCCGCTTCGATAAAAGAGGTCGATGGTAGTGAATTAATCCTGCGTTGCTGCCTGCTTTAAGGGTGGCCGGATGAGCGTGGAACGGGTGGCCGGATCACCGTGGAATCAGTGGCCGTATGTTCATGGAATAGGTGGCCGGATGGCCGTGGAATCCGCAAGCTGGCTTACATATTCCATTCAGCACCTGTCGCGTAACTTGTCGCAAGTAAGTTAGCACCAGCGACAGACTTGTGCGACAGCGCGAACCCGGCAAATTCAGAAAGCGAGAGCTTGTCGCATAATTTAGGACAAATGCGACACGCCAACGACTACTCCTTGTCTGTCGCGCCAAAGGGGTTGGACATGGCTGACGATAACGACCTGGTACTGGGCAGCGAACGCACGGCGGAAGAGCTGGCCGACGATCTGCGCAGCGCTCTTGCGACCTTGGAGTGGACGCCTGTAGCGCTCATGGATCGGATGGTTTCCCTTGGTGACTACCGGTCGCCCAAAACGATCCACCGGGGTATCAATCGCGCCCTGAACGGGAAGTGAAAGTCTCGGGTGAGCTGCTCGCCTTGGTTCGGCAGATGATGCGCTTCAAGCGCCGCCTGGGGCGCACCTACGGCGACACGGTATGGACTGAGCTTGGCGACGGCTCGCACGCAGCGCGGATTGAGGATTTCACCATTACCCTGGTGCTGGGTAATTGCAAAGACTTGCCCATTTGTTTGCATTCGACCTGACCAGCCATTTGCACCGGATTTGACCAGCACGCTTCGTGGCCATGGCCGGCAGAGAACGACCCGAAGCAGCCATTAAAGATAATTCTGCATCGGGACTACGCAAATCGGCTGAATGACCCATCTACAGGTTCAGTCCGCGATTTCTGGGTACATGCATGGCTCGCTCGGCGGACTACTCTGTTGCCTCAGCTGAAGCCCCGTCGCACGTGCTGCCCGCCGCTGTCGAAGGGGAATGGAACATTTGACGCGAGAGGATAGACAGTAGCGCTTTATAGAGGCATTGGCTCGCACCCGTGCGTTGTTCGCTTTCCGTGAGGTAGACCGTGCCTTTGGAAGCTCAGTGGCACGCAGCGCGCGTTCGATGTTGGCGGGCGTAACGATTCAGTTCTTTCTAAACGCGGGTATGTCTAACGCAATCAGCAGCTAACGTTGAGCCAAATCGGCAAGAAATGACAGCAGCCCTATTGTCGGGATCGAGCTTCGGTTTAGTGCGTTAGCCGCTGATGATTTATTTGGTCTCTTCGGTCTCTTCGGTCTTTTCCGTCTTTTCGGCAAGTAATTCGAAAATTGGCTTAAGAATTTTTTCGCGATTTTCTTTCTCGCGGAGTGAATCTGTAACACCGCGAATCCAATCTCGACCTTCACCATGCTCAATGAGAGACGCCGTGATTTTCATCGTCACTAGTGCATCGCTTTCGGGCACTTTCGGCAGCCCATAAGGGCCACTGTCCTGCCCTACAAATGCTTTTGTGTCGATGGTCTGTGGTCCTGCCTTATGAGATCCTAGATCAAAAGTTGCTTGGAAGAACGTTGTCAAAGTCCCGTCAGTCCCCGGTGTTGAAAATTGTATATCTGCGACAATTGACTTCTCACCATCCGCATCTTCCTTTGCTTCTGAGCTTAGGAATTTTAGCGAATATGGACTCATGTGCCAGTAGCCACCGGAAGCTGTCGGTTCAATGGAGAACATCGCTACCATGGAGCTGTCCCGTACCAATGTCAGACATCGTTTCGGATTTTGACCGACCAGGAAGTTTGTGGTTGTGATCCCGGTTGAGGAGGCTGACATATTCGCCTTTTTCTCATCTAACCAGTTTACGAACCTGTCGTAACTCTGGTTAATCACGGCTGTTCCAAGTACCGCAATCAGTGGCGTAAGCAGAGCTCTAGGTGGTCCGCTTGCGCCACAGGCTGAGGGTGCAAGATCAACCTGAAGCGAATGCTTCGCTGGCGGTGGAACATATTGTCCATTTTCGTACTTTGGTGGTGTCAGACTTCCGCAGCCAGCGAGTAAAAGCGATGTGGCCGTAGCCAATATGCTGATAGTTTTAGTTCTCATGCTTAGCCCATTTATGTAAGGTTGTCAGTTGGCAGTTGGTAATATAGTCGTAGAATGCTTGCGTAGCATAAATGCTTGCGGTTCCTCCAACTCACCTGCGTCCTCAGGATTTTTTGTCTGATTGGCCAGAGCCTTCACCGTCTCAAAATCAATACATCTAGCCTGCTCTAAAGATGCGGCCATAATGGACTCCGTCGAATTGAGGTGGCTAAGCCCAATCCAATGCCCCATTTCATGCACTATAGCTTGTAGCAGGTCGACTTCGACTGGCCCATTACCAGTTTGAGTTCCACTTGGCTGGGCTACGAAGCGATAGTCGCGGATGTTGTATTGGGTTAGTTCATGATCCGCTCTACATCCAACGATATTCGGATCGTCACCACATGAGGTGTCACCATATTTAAAGCTCACACGAATAGTGGCAGTCGATCCGAATAAGGAACTTGTACACAGGGCATCCTGTATTCGCTTAAGTGTTGGTGTGCTTTTCTCATCTGCCTTGAGTGAACAGACAGACTCGAAGTCTTTCTGGGGAGTTTCGGTGAGTCGATACGGTAAAAACGGGTTGCCTGTGCCAACGCGTGAATTACCTAGGAAATCGACAAACATGTGCTCTAAATCAGACGAGGTAAGACCCTTGGCAGGCGAAGGTATTCGGCCGGGCCCCATCATCGCGTAAAGAGTTTCGGAAACGTACACCCTGTCATTAATTGAGACGATAGCGAGGTTATCCGGCATGCAGGCAACACAGGAGTACACCCATAAAGACGCTGCTTGCAGCAATACGGTTTCTGCAGCCTTTCGCTGGGCTTCGTCAATTGGGACGGATCCCGCTGAAGGTAGAACAATTTTGAGTCGAGTTCGACCTGCAAAAGCGCTCGTGGACTGAGTCGTTCCCGCGCCTTGCACTGTTCTGTCGAAACAGACCAATCCTCGTGCATTGTTCCAGCCAGGCTCTGCGCGGAAGGGGTCAGGAGAAACCATGACACGTTCGCGGGTAAAGTCCAGTTTTGCCTTATTCGTGGTGGCAGTTGAACTCTCCATTACGAGTTCCACCCGCCAGATCGAATAATCTTGCTGTCCTGTAAGTGTTGCCTCTAACGCCTGAGTTGACTCACCCAGAATAATTGTCGGCGGGCAGACTTCTACGTACGGACCATCCCCAGAGTGCTTAACTAATAGTCGTACCGACAGTTTTTCCCCTAGATCCATTCCGCTGGGGGGCGAAACCAACAAGTACCCACCCGCAGAAAAGAGCCTCTGAATAGGTACATTCATAGGAAGGCTGGAGAGGTTAACACTGGCGAATTTTTCGATGTAATCGTGACGCTTCGAAGGTGCATCTACCATTTTGCACGTTGCCACAGAAGGGAGCCGGAAGGGAAAGGCCGACTCGGCATCAACAGCCTCGGCCGGAAGCTCCACAATCGACTCTGCATTGAGTGGCCAAGTCTCCAGAATCAGTGTGTAAGGTAATCGGCCGGTTGGGCCTCCCTCCGCACTATCAATCGCGGTTACCATAATTGACGCCGCATCGTCAGGAAGGTCGAGGCGGCGGATGAAACCAAGTATGGTTATTGGATTAAGATCAGTCACCCAGCTGGCAAGTGTGGCTCCGGCTACATTTTTGACTAAGACATGGACTTGGACTCCTCCTGGTAATTCGGAGCCATTGCGATGGAGTTGCAATAAAACTGAGCCTCTTGCTCGAAGAATTACCGACTCGCCAAAGGGAGGTTTGGATACACCAAAAAAGTGGGCAACTCGCTGTCCATCGAATGGCATTGTTAAGTCCCGGTATTCGTGATCGGCAACCGGTAACATAGTTGGTGCTGCTACAGCCTCTGTTAAGGCAAGAAATGCGAACAGGACCAAACTAACGAAGAAGCTAGTACCGGAGCGCACGGCGTTTAAATTTCGAGAAGTTTATATAGAAGGTCTGCCCAGCTTTCTTTTTGGACAAAGTCTACAGGCCGGTCATTGTTTTGCTTTAAGTAGCCCTTGTGGTAATAGTCTTTATAGAATTCGTCGGCCGATTTGGGGTAGTAAATAGCCAGCCCCTCGGAGCCGTATGGCAGATCATAGTCTGGATATTGGCTTCTAGCACTTGCGTAGTTGCTAATGACAGACTTGGCTAAAGCAAATCGAACCTTGGCGGATTTTGTGCGCAGTCCAGCGTTATTTGTGTTGTTTTCGTATGCTTTCAGAAGTGCAGTAATGTCCACCGATGTTCGCAGAGGAGGATTGGTGGAGGCACCATAGGCCTGAACTTTTGCTCTTGCCTTTCGCATAGCACTTAGTTCAATATCTCCAGCTTGATGTAGAGCATCAGAAAATCCACTGAGGCTTTTTGCAATCTCGGTGACATCTGACAACCTAACAGCTGATAGGGTGGTTAGATATTCGTCCCCATACTGTTGCCTGTAAGATTCAATAACTGCCTTAGAAAGATCACTTGATCCCATCGTAGGGTTTGCTACAAGCTTATCCAGCCAAGTCGAATATCGCCATCCAGTACCGGGCTCAAGTTCTTGACTAGCAACCATGACATCAACCGAAGGAACTAAGCCGTAGGCAGTCTCGATCATAGCCATCAAGCAAGCGTCGTAGCCCAACAGGTCAAGCTTGGAAGAGGAAAACTCGCTAGCAATGACGTCCTGAACATCGCGGTTGTACAAAATTGAACCAGTGTCGTCGTCGCTAGACACTGCACGGAACCCGCCAGCAATTGGGGTCGTTTCAGGAACTGCGTTTGCAAACTCTTGTGGAAGTGGGGAGCGTGTTGTTTTACTACGAAGGCTCCGATCTGCGGCGAGCTGGAAACGCCAACCTTGCCCATGGTTCCATATAACCAGCATATAGCGCTTGGCCGGGTAAGTTTTTTTGGACCAGCGAATGAATTGTTTTAAAGCCAATGGAGAACCCATGTCAGTGGAGTCTCCTGAGGCTGCTACATTTACCAGTGCCTGTTCCGGTCTAGGGTTTGTGTTTTTGTTAACCAGAAAGCGATATACCCCCGACCAGTTGCCGTCTTCAGTGGTATAGCAAGTGCTTATGAGCTTCCGATCACACTTGGGTCTTCCAAGTTGCGCCACCAAGTTTACTTTTGTCGAGCTTCCTACTTGCGCCATGCTGTGAAAGTTGGACAGAGCGTAAGGTTCAAGGTTGTTCTTGGCGTTCATGTAAACCATGACCGTCCACTCACGCTCTGGAATCCCTTGTGCTGTTGCACTTTCTACAAAGAGATTGCTGGTCATGCTGACGAAGACGTAAACCCACGCCCAGCCCAATGAGATACGCATCCTTCCTCCCAGCCAGGATTAGGCATTTTACCTAGTCCACAGCGATAGCAGTTTAACGCTGGTGATGACAAAGACCTGGAAACGCGTCGGGCACCCAGTCGAGAAACACTGACTTAGGTATCTTTGCCTATATGAACACCATAGCTCACTTTTTGAATATGCAAGCTGGGTGTAAAGTGGAAATCGAATTTTCGAAGGGGATAGAGTTCAGTGCGAGGGAGATGTACTGCGTATTGGCTTCAGGACATCGCGCCATCAGTTACCGCGATAGTTAGCTCGTCTGCATAGCCAAAGCCCAATTTTGCAAGTAATTCTGACGTTGAATCGACGATGATTTCGCCGCTTCCGTCCGCGGTGTCCTGACATATGAATGTCCTGCGTTCGCTTCCGCTCATGAACGTTCGACCTTTGATTACATTTTTGTGTCGCGCTCTTGCCATGTCCTGCACGGGTGGATATGGCTCACCGGCCGCTTCTGGCCGTTCTCTGCCTGTCGTCACTGCGGCGCCTGCTGGTCAAGTCGAATGTAAACGGTTGGTCAGCACGGATGCAATTGACTGGTCAGTGGCAATGTAAATGGGTGGTCAAGTCCATGCAATTACGCCTGGTGCCCAAGAGCAAAGGCCGATGGCTGGTGAACCTGGTTCATTCAAGTGGATACAGCCCGTCATGGCCACGCTGGCAAGACAGCTTGGTCGCGGGAAACACATGGCGCTCCTCATCCTGGACAACGCGCAGAACTGGCTTCTGGAGTTTGAGGAAGAGCAGGCCCGCGAGGCCGCCGCCGATTTGGGAAAGTCGCTCGTAAAGCACCGCTAGCGGCCCCGTAGCATGGAATCCTCTAACAAAGGAGCAACACCATGCACCACACCGACGAGCAACAAACAGCCGCTTGGAACGAATCAATCGCCAAGGTCGATCCATGGCAGGCCGAGCAGATGCGGAATCGCCAGGATGACGAATACATGCGCAGCCTGACCGTGATGATGGAACAGTAGCCCAAGCGCAGCGCCTGGGCTAAGCTGATGTGGCACAGCAGTTAAGAGCTGACGGCAGGGCTTGGTTTTGGCTGAGTCCCTTAATGAGTACCTATTTTGTTTTTGTAGCTATAAGTCTTACCGTTTTTACTGAGCTTGAGTCGATTGGTTCGATTCCTGTCTCGGGCACCATTCCCCCTGTTATTTCACTTTTCTGCTCAGATCCTCCAAGGTGCGTTTGAGCTGATCCAGTTGATTATCCTGATCGCTGACTTCCCGCTTAAGGCTGGACAGGTCGCTGGAGCTTGAACTGGAACTCGATCCTGCACTGCGCTTGAGGTCTTCCACCTGGCCTGCAAGTCTTTTGAGGTCGTTTTCCTGCCCGTTGACGGTGCGCTTGAGGTCACTCACCTCGCTCGAGCTGGAGCTTGAACCGGAGTTCGAGCCGCCGCTGCGTTTCAGATCGTCCATCTGACTGGCGAGTTTTTTCAGCCCGTTTTCCTGTTCGCTGATCGTGCGCTTGAGGTCGCTGACTTCGCTGGAACTGGAGCTGGTATTCGAACTGCTATTGCGTTTGAGTTCGTCCATGGCCTTGGCGAGGTTTTTCAGGCCAGTGTCCTGTTCGCTGACGGTGCGCTTGAGTTTGTCCACTTCGCTGGCATTCGAGCTTGAACTGGAACCCGTGTTCTTTTTGAACTCTTCGATGAGGCGCGCCTGCTCACTGACGGTTTTCTTCAGAACCTCCAGATCAGCCGTATTGGTTTTGACAATGCGTTGCAGTTGTTCCACGTCATCAGTACTGACGTCGGATCTGACCATCACGTATGTGCCGTAATAATTATGGAAGGCGAGTAATTTATCAGAAGAGTTAGCGCTGTCGGATTTGTATTCCAGACCGGCTTGAGCGGTATTGGGCAATGCCAGGCTGCCGAGAAGAAGGACAGTCATGCCGGTTGCAAACAGGGTAGACGGAAGCTTGGAAAAATTGCGCATCACCGGGTTCCTTGTGAGGTGCCTATATGGCACATCGCTATGACTTTACCTTTTGAACGTTGTTCCTGGTTAGCGAAGGAAAATTTTCAGAAAGCCCGATCAACGGTTTTTTTGTAGATTTGATGTAAAAGTCCATATAAATCGTCGTCCAAACGTCCTATATTCGAACGTTGAACACGCACCACTTTGCAGTTTTCAGATGATCCCCGAATGGTTCTGAAGGCCAGACAAACCGGGCTTCAAACGGTTTTTTGCGTCAGAGAGATCCTTGATGATCCAGATCCATCTTCCATTCCCCAGATCAGCGAGAACGACATGACCGTTAAAGAATTGACTCAAGAAGCCAGACACGAAGAAGCGCTGAAAAAGTACTTGCTGGATTCGCCCCAGTTAGCCGAAGAGATCAAGGACTTGCCAGCCGACGATCAGAAAGACCAGATCCAGTGGGCGTTCGAGGATGAGGCGGAATCCCAGGGCTTGCAGCCGTGGGAGCTGACGCTCAAGTACACCTCGACTCCGGAGGAGTTCGAGGCTGCGCGCCTGGTGCTGCACAAGGAGGCGGCCGAGGTGTTGGGCGTCGAGTGGGAAGAGTACTGCGAGATGAACAATCTGGTGGTCTGACAAAAACGCCAGCCTCAATGAGGCTGGCGTTTTTTCATTCTCAGAGGCTCAGACGCATCGACAGGTCGACAGCCTTCACATCCTTGGTCATCGCACCAATCGAAATGTAATCTACCCCGGTTTCGGCGATCGGCAGCAGCGTGTTTTCGTTGATACCGCCGCTGGCCTCCAGTTTTGCCTTGCCTGCGTTCAGGCGCACGGCTTCACGCATGTCATCCAGGCTCAGCTCATCGAGCATGATGATGTCCGCACCCGCCGCCAGGGCTTCTTTGAGCTCATCCAGGCTTTCCACTTCAATCTCGACCGGTTTGCCCGGGGCGATCTTGTGCGCAGCGTTAATGGCTTCAGGAATGCCCCCGCAGGCAGCGATGTGGTTTTCCTTGATCAGGAAGGCGTCGTACAGGCCGATACGGTGGTTGTGGCAACCGCCGCAGGTCACGGCGTACTTCTGCGCCAGACGCAGCCCCGGCAGGGTTTTACGGGTGTCGAGCAACTTCACCTGCGTCTTGGCGACAAAATCCGCCAGGTATTGCGCGCGTGTGGCCACGCCCGAGAGCAATTGCAGGAAGTTCAGCGCAGAGCGTTCGCCGGTCAGCAACGAGCGTGCCGGACCTTCGAGGTGAAACAGCGCCTGATTGGGTTTCACCCGTTCGCCGTCGCGCACCTGCCAGTGCACCGCGACCCGTGGATCGAGTTGCCGGAAAACGGCATCGACCCATGCGGTGCCGGCAATGATCGCAGCGTCGCGGGTGATGATGGTGGCTTTGGCCAGGCGTTCGGCCGGGATCAGCTGCGCGGTGATGTCGCCGCTGCCGATGTCTTCGAGCAACGCACGGCGCACGTTGGCTTCGATTTCGGCGGTCAAATCGGCGAGACGTAGATTCGGCATAACGGGCTCCACAAACAAAGTGGCCCGATTATAGGGCCATGGCGTGAGGCAACCCAAGGCATCAGAGGCGTTCCCGTCGCATGCAAACCTGCATTTGGTCGATTCCCTTGAATCATCGGCACTAAGTCTGCGTCTTCCCTACGCGTCTATATCAATGCGAAGCACAGAGTCTGCTGGCACACGGGGGCGCTTTTGCAAGATAATCCGCCTTGCTTTTGACGTCATGGGTTTGACGTGTTTTGGGTTCACGATTGTTCGCAGAATCACCGTTTCAGGAGGCTCGGATGCACAACGACGGGAATGTAGTGCCTTTGCACAAGGCAGCTACGGATCAGGCGATTCAATCGCCGCTCGCCCGCCTGCCTGTGATTCTGCTTCAGGTTCGCGACAAGGCCACTCAACAGCTCAGGCATGGCTTGCAGGAACTGTTTGATAACGCCGACGACACGCTGTTCGAAATGGCCGATCGGGCTCGCAACGACGTCGAGCAGAACCGATTCTTCGAAGCCATGCGCGACTTGCGACTGAAGCGAAAAAGCATCGAGCGCGGATTTCTCGAACAATTCTTTGAAGCATTCGTCAGCCTCTCGCAGTACGACAGCACCCAAGAGGCCTTGCCTCGAGCATTGGCGTTCGATGCCGGTGCTGCGCCCAATGACGACCTGGAGCGCCGCGTTGCGGTGGAGGCCATGGTCAGCAAAGTTCGAAACCGCGACGGTTTCGCCCTTGACCAACTGACGGCCCGACTCAGTGCTCTGCTGGGCAATGCGCTGGACGATCAGCACAACCCGTTGGGGCCGGCGAGGCTCTGTGAGTATTTCTTGCAGGCTTGGCGCAACCTGGGGGTGGAGATCAAGGTCAAGCTGATCATTCTCAAGCTGTTCGACCGCTACGTGCTCAGCAGCGCTGATCAGCTGTACGCCGAAGCCAATCAACTGCTCATCGCTACCGGGGTGTTGCCGGACCTCAAGCCCGCGCCCGCGAGGCGAGCCACCGATCAGGCGGCCGCCAGTGCCCATGCCGAACCTATCGAGGCCGGCATCCACACGCCGATCGACGACGGTGTGCAGGAAGTCTTCGCCGCGTTGCAGGAGCTGCTGTTACACGTGCGCGGCAGTGTCGCACCCACCCTCGAAGCCAGTGCCCAGACCCAGCCCATTTCCACCCGCGACCTGTTGCGCCTGCTCTCGCACTTGCAGCAATACGTGCCGGCGCTGGCGACACAGGACGACTTCGATCTGCGTAACCAGCTCGAACAACTGCTGACCCGGGTCAGCGTCAAGAGTGGCAAGTCGCGTGTGGTCGGCGTGGCTGACGAAGACGTGATCAACCTGATCGCGATGCTCTTCGAATGCATCCTTGATGACCGCAACCTGCCGGACTCCCTCAAGGCGCTGATTGCCCGTTTGCAGATCCCGATGCTCAAAGTGGCGGTGCTCGACAAGAGCTTCTTCAGCCGTGCCAGTCACCCGGCCCGGCGTCTGCTTAACGAGATCGCCGCTGCCGCCATGGGTTGGGGCGAGTGCGATGACCACGAGCGTGACAGCCTGTACCTGCGCATCGAGCAAGTGGTGCAGCGCCTGTTGAATGACTTTGTTGACGATCCGGCGATCTTTTCCGAGTTGCTGGCGGATTTTCTCGCCTTCACCAGTGACGAGCGCCGTCGCAGTGAACTGCTTGAGCAGCGCACCCGTGACGCCGAAGAAGGCCGCGCCAGGACCGAACTGGCTCGCCAGCGTGTCGAGCAGGCGCTGAATCAGGCGTTGTTGGGCAAAATGCTGCCGCAAGGTGTGGTGGTCTTCGTCCAGGAAGCCTGGAGCAAAGTGCTGTTGTTGACTTGCCTCAAGCACGGTGACGCGTCGGCGCAATGGCATGCCGATGTGCAGACCATGGAGCAATTGATCTGGAGCGTGCAGCGCCATGACGAGCCCGATGCTGGCCTGCGTCTGTTGGCGCTGGTGCCGGGGTTGCTGAAGTCCTTGCGTGACGGGCTGAGCAGTTCGGCCTTCGATCCGTTCGCCACCAGTGAGTTTTTCAGTGAGTTGGAAACCTTGCACGTGCAATTGTTCGAGCGTCCGGACCATGCGGTTGAACCGCTCGCCGAGCAGCCGGTGATGGTCGAAGTGCTGCAGGAAGTCGTGCTGCGCACCGCCGACGAGGGCCCCGCCGATACGGTGTCAGTACGGTTGCCGGCGGACGATGCCGGTTTGGTCCAGGTCGATCAACTGCGTCCCGGCTGCTGGGTCGAGTTTCAGGAAGACGATGAAAATACCCTGCGTTGCAAGCTGGCAGCGATCATCGAAGCGACCGGGAAATACATCTTCGTCAACCGCACCGGGATGAAGGTGCTGGAGCGCAACCGCACCGGCCTGGCCCTGGAATTTAGCCGTGGCGCGGTGCGGGCGCTGGACGACACCTTGCTGTTCGATCGGGCCCTGGAGTCGGTGCTGGGCAATCTGCGGCGACTCAATCGCGGCAAGTGATCGCGCCCCGAGGGCCTATCGCGGCATACTGGTCGCCAACACAGTCGTCGTTGAAGGAACCTGTATGCAGTTGGACCCCGCGAGCGGTTGGTGTCAGGGCGTGGATGTATGCCCCTCGCCCAACTTCAATGCGCGCCCCTCGGGCGAAATTTCCCTGCTGGTGATCCACAACATCAGCCTGCCGCCCGCGCAGTTCGCCACCGGCAAGGTGCAGGAATTTTTCCAGAATCGTCTGGATGTCACGGAGCATCCCTACTTTGAAGGGATTTCTGACCTGCGGGTGTCTGCGCACTTTTTGATTGAGCGTGACGGCACGGTCACTCAGTTTGTCTCTTGTCTTGAGCGCGCCTGGCACGCCGGTGTCTCGAGTTTCGAGGGGCGTGAAACCTGTAACGATTTTTCCGTGGGCATCGAGCTCGAAGGCACGGATGATCTGCCGTTCACCGACGCCCAATATCAAGCGTTGACGACGCTGACCCGACAGCTGCAAAGCACGTTTACGGCGATCACCGCACAGCGCATCTGTGGGCATAGCGACATCGCACCGGGGCGCAAGACGGATCCGGGACCCGCGTTCGACTGGGCACGCTATCGCGCGGCCCTGGCAAAAGAGGAAGGACAATGAGTTTTCTGGTGTTGCTGTTGGCAGTCTGGATCGAGAAATTCTCGGCCCTGCGCCATCGGGTCCAACGTGATGGCGGTTGGGTACGTGAACTGAACAAGCTTGAAGTCAGTCCACGTCTGATCAATCGGCCATGGCTGATATTGGTGGTGCTGGTGTTGCTGCCGGTAGCGCTGCTGGGTTTGTTGTTGGTGGTGCTTGAGCCGGTGGCCTACGGATTGCTGGCGTTACCAGTGCACTTGCTGGTGGTGATTTACAGCCTGGGCCGCGGCGATTTGCTGGCCGGCCTCGGGCCGTTTCGCGATGCCTGGCGCAGGGAAGACCTGCAAGCGGCTGCCCATGTGTCCAAGCGCGACCTGGACATCTGCGCCGATAACGGCGAGCAACTGCTTGAACGGGTCGAAGGCCATTTGCTGTGGGAGGCTTACCAGAGCTTCTTCGCGGTGATTTTCTGGTACTTCGTGCTGGGCCCGGTCGCAGCCCTGAGCTACCGACTGCTGGCGTTGGCCGAAGAACACGGGCAGAACCCGGCCGTGGTCGAACGCGCTGCACAGTTGCGTCATGCGTTTGATTGGGTGCCGGTGCGTCTGTTGGCGGCGAGTTTCGCGCTGGTCGGAAACTTTGTTGCAGTCAGCCGCGTCATGCTGCATGAACTGCTGAACTGGAACATCAGCGCCGCTCAGCTAATTGAGAAAGTCGGGCTGGTGGCCGGTGAAATTCCTGCGCCGGTCGTCGGACCGGATGGCATTAACAGCCTGGACCGGATCTGGGAGTTACTGCTGCGTGCGGCGGTGCTCTGGTATGCAGGTTTTGCGTTGTGGACGGTGTTGCCTTAACCCAAATCCATTGGGGTGAACGGGCTCCCTGTGGCGAGGGGCTTGTCGGAATGCTGCATCACCCCGTTGGGTCGCGAAGCGGCCCCAGTGTCCCTTCAGACAGACCGAGTTGTCTGGATTTACGATTGTTTCGCAGCCGAACGGGGGCAAGCCCCCTCGCCACAGGGATATCAATCGTCCCAGGTGCGCATCCTGCCGTTAACCTTAAGTTACAAAACCCCCTGCCGATTTAAGCTATACAGAGTCAGCGCTAAATAGTGGCTATCTGCCGTCGACCCGCGCCTGCCAATAAAAATAAGAATCAAAAGGGAGACTTCCAGTGAAGAGCTTGCTCTATCCCGCCGTCGCACTGATGAATCGCCTGAGCTTCGGCATGAAGTTCAGCCTGATCAGTGTGCTGTTCCTCGTGCCGATGCTGGTGACCAATTTCTATCTGGTCCGCGATTCCTATCGTGAATTTCAGGGCACCCAAGTCGAACTGCAAAGCCTCGACCTGCTCGGCAGCAGCCTGACCCTGCGGCGTGATCTGGAAACCCTGAACAATCTGGTGCAAATCAACGTCACCCTTGGCCAGTCCGGCAAGGCCGGCAACGTCGAGACGAAGATCAGCACGCTGGAGCAAGGTGTTCTGGCCCGCCTGCAAGGGCTGGCGGCGATGACCTCGGACCCGGAACAGATCACCGTTTTCGACGGCAAACGCGATGAAATGATCGCCGGCTTCAAGGCCCAGCAAGCGGAAAGCTCCCTGCAAAGTAAAAGTGCGCTGATCGGCAAATTACTCGGCAATGCACAGATTTTCAGTCAGATCATCGCCACTCAAGCCGGCCTGAGCCGCGACAGTCAAAGCGACATGCGTCAGCTGAGCGAACTCATTACCAACGTCACTCCGCCGGTGACCCAGATCCTGGGTGACGGCCGCGCGATGGGTTCTTATTCGCTGGGGCAAGGTTTTCTGAATTCGTCGTCAAGCACCCGGTTCGATGAGCTGCTGGCGCAGATCGAAAAGCTCCAGGGTGAATACGGTCTGAAGCTGAATGATGCATTGGGCTCCAGCAAAGCGGCGCGTGAAACCCTGGCGGCCCAGGCCGAGAGCAGCAAGGCCTCCCTGAAAAAGGCCAGTGAACTGTTCGAAGAACAGGTAGTGATGGCGGACACCCTCGATGCGCCATGGCAGGCCTTTTATGATCAGGTCACCGGCCTGATGGACCAGACCTACCAACTCAACGAAGCCACCCTGACCTTTCTCGGCACCCAGTTACAGCAACGACTGGAGCAGAACCGCACCCACATAGTCTTGCAGGCCGTGGCGCTGTCGGTGGTGTTTGTGTTGATTTTTTACCTCTACGGCGGCTTCTACGCCTCGACCCGCACCACCCTCAAGCGACTTGGCGCGACGCTGGACAAAGTCGCGGCGGGCGACATGACAGTGACCTTCCGCGCCGAAAGCCGCGATGAGTTGGGCGAGTTGGGCGAGGTGTTCAACGGCACCGTGAAGAAAATCCATGACCTGATCGAACGCGTAGGCCAGACCGTCAATGAGGTCGAGCGTCAGGCCGGGCAGGTCGAAAGTGTTTCTGCCCAAAGCAACCAGGCGGTGGCGGGGCAGCGCTCGCAGATCGAGCAGGTCGCCACGGCCATGAACCAGATGTCGGCCACCTCACTTGAGGTGGCGCGCAGTGCCGCCGCGGCGGTCAGCAGCGCTCACAGCGTTAACGACGAGACCATCAGCGGTCGCGGCCTGGTGGCGTCCCAGCAGGGCAGCATCGCGCAACTGGCCAGTGAGATCGATCAGTCGGTGCGGGTGATCAATCAATTGGCCAGCGACAGCCAATCCATCAGTCGGGTACTGGAAGTGATCAAAAGCATCGCCGAGCAGACCAATCTTCTGGCGCTCAACGCCGCGATCGAAGCCGCTCGGGCCGGTGAGCAGGGGCGTGGATTTGCGGTGGTGGCCGATGAGGTCCGGACACTGGCCAAGCGCACCCAGCAATCGACCGAAGAAATCGAGCAGATGATTACCAAGCTGCAAAACGGTGTCGGCGCGGCCGTGAAAGCCATGGGTGTCAGTCATCAGGTGGCCGATGGCACCGTCGGGCAGTCGGAAAAGGTTCAGCAAGCGCTGGAAAACATCCTCGGCGCCGTCGGCATGATCGTCGACCAGAACCAGCAGATCGCCGCGGCAGTGGAGCAGCAGACCGCGGTGGCCCATGACATCGACCAGAACATCGTCGAGATCAACCGCGCTGGCGAACGCACCGCCGAAGGTGCGCACCAGACCGAGGATGCCAGTCGCGCGTTGTCGGCCCAGGTGGTGGAACTCAAACAACTGATCAGCGCGTTCCGGGTCTGACAGCACACAGGGACCAAAAGTGGGAGCGAGCCTGCTCGCGATAGCGGTCTTTCAGTCGACATCAGTGTCGGCTGTCATACCGCTATCGCGAGCAGGCTCGCTCCCACAGGTTTTTGTGCAGGGCTGATTACCAGCTGAACAACTCGCAGGCATTGGCCGTGCTGGCCGCAGCCAATTGCTCCGAAGTGATCCCCATGATCCCGGCCAGTGCCGAGCAGATCGCCGGCAAATGCGCCGGGCTGTTGCGTTGGCCGGGAAACATGACAGGCGCCATGTCCGGCGAGTCGGTTTCCAGCACCACCGACTCAAGGGGTAAATCGGCGAGCACGCGGTGCATGCGCAACGCCTGCGGCCAGGTCGCGGCACCGCCCAGGCCCAGCTTGAAGCCGAGCTTGATGTACTCGCGAGCCTCTTCCTTGCTACCGGCGAAGGCATGAATGATTCCCGCGCGTTTCAGCCGGAAACGTTTGAGCGTGGCAATCACTGCTGCATGGCTGCGCCGCACATGAATCAGCGCCGGAAGATTGAAATCCACCGCCAGTTGCAGTTGCGCGTCAAACAAGGCCTGCTGGCGTTCACGGTCCAGGGTTTCGATGAAGTAATCCAGACCGATCTCGCCCACCGCACACAGTTGCCGATGACCCGCCAGGCGGGTCAGCCAATCACCGAGTTCGGGTACGTCTTCAGGGCGAGGTTGGTCCAGATACACCGGGTGCAACCCGAACGCCGCATGCAGATCGGGATCGCTTTGCACCAGGTCCCAGACCCGCTGCCAATTCCCCTGATAAACCCCCAGCACCACCATCCGGCGCACTCCAAGGGTACGGCTCTCGGCGAGCAGCGCCGAGCGGTCCTCGTCGAAGTCCGGAAAATCCAGATGAGTGTGGCTGTCGATCAGCTCCACGGTTCAGTCCTGGCGAATACGCTGCTTGAAGGTCCGCGCGATGGCCTGCACGCCGGGTTGGTAATCGGACTGCTCGATGGCGGCCAGTGCCAGTGCCAGTGCCTTGTCGGCGATCAACTGATGCTGCTGAGCCATGGCGTTGACCGGCAGCGGCAGGAAGTCCAGCAACTGCGTGTCGCCGAAGGTGCCGAGGCGCAGCGGGCGGGTTTTCAGCGGAAAGTCGTGCAAGGCATCGAACACGCCTTGAAGCAGCACGTAGGACGTGGTCACCAGCGCATCCGGCAAATGCCCCAGACGCTCAAGGAGTTCTTCCATCAACTGCTTGCCGCACTCGCGACTGAACGACTCGGCGTGCTCGATCAGCACTTCGCCTTTGAACCCGGTCAGGGCTTCCTTAAACCCGGCGGCACGTTCCTGGCTGATGCTCAGCTCGGGCCGTGCACCGATCAGCGCGATCTGCTTGGGCAGCGGATCGAGCAGGCTGCGGGTCAGTTGCAGGCTGGCCTCGCGATCATCGCTGATCACCGAACAGAAATGTTCAGGTTCCATCACCCGGTCGATGGCGATGATCGGCATGCCCTTGGCTTGCAACTGACGATAGCTGTCGTCACCGGCCGGCAGGCAACTGGCGACAATCAACGCATCACAGCGCCGGGCGCGGAACAGTTGCAGCAATTGCCGTTCGCTGTCCGGCGCATCGTCGGAGCTGGCGATCAGCAGTTGATAGCCGCGAGCCCGGGCGCCTTGCTCGAGCAGTTTGGCAATGCGTGCGTAACTGGGGTTTTCCAGGTCCGGCAGAATGAAGCCCAAGGTGCGCGTGTGCCGGCTGCGCAGCCCGGCGGCCTGGGGGTTGGGTGTGAAGCCATGTTGTTCGACGACCGCACGAACGCGCTCGACGGTGGCACTGCTGATACGTTGCTGTTCGGCCTTGCCATTAATGACATAACTGGCGGTGGTAACGGACACACCGGCCAATTGTGCGATATCACTGAGTTTCAACGCGGGCTTTCCTTGTTTTTCGGCCGACATTTTCGCCAATCCTAACCGATTACGGTAGACGACCATTGTCGCAACGCTTCCGACAAGTTGGACTTCAAGGATGGGACATAATCGAGTAACGTGCCAATCATTCTAGATTAAACGTTTCAGCAAGCGTATTTTCCACGTTATAAGCGCATTTGGCCGGTTCTGCCGCGAAACCGCCAAAAGTGATGGCTAAGCGCCTAAGCTGGAATCATTCAAAACAATACCTGGCGCCAACAGACGCCAAAAAGGAGAAAGTATGCTCGAGCTCACTATAGAGCAGATATCCATGGGCCAATCGGCGGTGGATAAATCCGAAGCCTTGCAACTGCTGGCCCGGCATCTGGTCACCGATGGCCTGGTGGCCGAGGGTTACCTTGCCGGTTTGCAAGCACGCGAATCCCAGGGCTCGACCTTTCTCGGTCAAGGTATTGCCATCCCCCACGGTACGCCGGAAACCCGCGATCAGGTGTATTCCACTGGCGTGCGACTGATGCAGTTCCCCGAAGGCGTGGACTGGGGCGACGGCCAGATTGTTTACCTGGCGATCGGTATCGCCGCCAAATCCGATGAACACTTGCGACTGCTGCAACTGCTGACCCGGGCCCTCGGTGAGACCGACCTGGGCCAGGCCTTGCGTCGCGCCAGTTCCGCCGAAGCTTTATTGAAGCTGCTGCAAGGCGCACCGCAAGAACTGGCGCTGGATGCACAGATGATCGGCCTCGGTGTCTCCGCCGATGACTTCGAAGAGCTGGTGTGGCGCGGTGCGCGTTTGCTGCGCCAGGCAGATTGCGTGAGCAACGGTTTCTCCGCCGTGTTGCAGCAAGTCGAAGCGCTGCCGCTGGGCGATGGCCTGTGGTGGTTGCACAGCGAGCAAACGGTCAAGCGCCCGGGCCTCGCCTTCGTCACGCCGGACAAACCCATGCGCTACCTTGGCCAGCCGCTCAGTGGCCTGTTCTGTCTGGCCAGCCTCGGCGAGGCGCATCAGGCCTTGCTCGAACGCCTTTGTGCGTTGCTGATCGAAGGTCGTGGCCACGAATTGGGCCGCGCCACCAGCAGCCGTAAAGTTCTTGAAGTGCTGGGCGGTGAACTGCCGGCGGATTGGCCGAGCGCGCGCATTGCGTTGGCCAACGCCCACGGTTTGCATGCCCGCCCGGCGAAAATCCTCGCGCAATTGGCTAAGAGTTTTGAAGGCGAAATCCGCGTGCGCATCGTCGATGGCCAGGACAGCGCCGTGTCGGTGAAGAGCTTGAGCAAACTGCTCAGCCTCGGCGCCCGTCGCGGTCAGGTGCTGGAGTTCGTCGCCGAACCGAGCATCGCCGCTGATGCGTTGCCAGCCTTGCTCGCCGCCATCGAAGAAGGCCTGGGCGAAGAAGTCGAACCGTTGCCAGCCGTGAGCCAGCAGCGCGAAGTGTTTGCCGATGTGGCCCAAGTGCTCCTCGCGCCAGCGTCCGGTAGTCTGGTTCAGGCGATTGCCGCCGCACCGGGCATCGCCATCGGTCCGGCGCACATTCAAGTGCTGCAAACCATCGATTACCCGCTGCGTGGCGAGTCTGCCGCGATCGAGCGCGAGCGTCTCAAGCAGGCGTTGGTGCACGTGCGTGGCGACATCGAAGGCCTGATCGAGCGCAGCAAATCCAAGGCCATTCGCGAGATTTTCATCACCCACCAGGAAATGCTCGACGACCCGGAACTGACCGATGAAGTCGACACCCGCCTCAAGCAAGGCGAAAGCGCCGAAGCGGCGTGGATGGCGGTGATCGAAGCGGCGGCCAAGCAACAGGAATCGCTGCAGGATGCGTTGCTCGCCGAACGGGCTGCCGACTTGCGCGACATCGGCCGTCGGGTGCTGGCGCAACTCAGTGGCGTCGAAACCCCGAATGAACCCGATCAGCCGTACATTCTGGTGATGGACGAGGTCGGTCCGTCCGACGTCGCCCGTCTCGATCCGACCCGCGTGGCCGGTATTCTCACGGCCCGTGGCGGCGCGACCGCTCACAGCGCGATTGTCGCCCGGGCGCTTGGCATTCCGGCCCTGGTCGGCGCCGGTGCAGCGGTGTTGCTGCTGGCGCCGGGCACGCCGTTGCTGATTGATGGTCAGCGCGGTCGCCTGCACGTGGACGCCGACGCAGCAACCTTGCAGCGCGCCACCGAAGAACGTGACACCCGCGAGCAACGCCTGAAGGCGGCGGCCGAACAACGCCATCAACCGGCATTGACCACTGACGGTCACGCGGTCGAAGTGTTCGCTAACATCGGCGAAAGCGCTGGCGTGACCAGCGCGGTGGAGCAGGGCGCCGAAGGCATCGGTTTGCTGCGCACCGAACTGATTTTCATGGCCCATTCCCAGGCGCCCGACGAAGCGACCCAGGAAGTCGAATACCGTCGCGTCCTCGATGGCCTGGCCGGTCGTCCCTTGGTGGTTCGCACCCTCGACGTCGGGGGCGACAAACCGCTGCCGTACTGGCCGATTGCGAAAGAAGAAAACCCGTTCCTCGGTGTGCGTGGCATCCGCCTGACCTTGCAGCGTCCGCAGATCATGGAAGCGCAATTGCGCGCCTTGCTCCGAGCGGCGGACAACCGCCCGCTGCGGATCATGTTCCCCATGGTCGGCAGCGTCGATGAGTGGCGCCAGGCGCGGGACATGACCGAACGTCTGCGTCTGGAAATCCCGGTCTCCGACCTGCAACTGGGGATCATGATCGAGGTGCCGTCGGCGGCGCTGCTTGCTCCGGTGCTGGCCAAGGAAGTCGACTTCTTCAGCGTCGGCACCAATGACCTGACCCAATACACCCTGGCCATCGACCGGGGTCACCCAACCTTGTCGGCCCAGGCTGACGGCTTGCATCCGGCGGTACTGCAATTGATCGACATCACCGTGCGCGCGGCCCATGCCAACGGCAAGTGGGTGGGCGTGTGCGGCGAGCTGGCGGCCGATCCGCTGGCGGTGCCGGTGCTGGTCGGCCTCGGCGTGGATGAGCTGAGCGTGTCGGGTCGCAGCATTGCCGAGGTCAAGGCGCGCATCCGCGAACTCAGCCTGAGCCAAACCAAAATTCTCGCCCAACAGGCCCTGGCCGTGGGCAGCGCCAATGAAGTGCGCGCATTAGTGGAGGCCCTGTAATGGCCAGGATACTGACCCTGACGCTCAACCCGGCGCTGGACCTGACGGTGCAGCTGCCGCGCCTTGAGCCCGGCCAAGTCAATCGCAGCGACGAAATGCACACCCACGCCGCCGGTAAAGGCGTGAACGTGGCGCAGGTGCTGGCAGACCTCGGGCATCAGCTGACGGTCAGCGGTTTCCTCGGTGAGGACAACCTCCAAGCGTTCGAGACCCTTTTCGCCAGGCGCGGTTTTGTCGATGCGTTCATTCGGGTTCCCGGCGAGACGCGCAGCAACATCAAACTGGCGGAAAATGATGGGCGCATCACCGACATCAACGGTCCGGGGCCGATGGTCAATGAGGCGGCGCAGCAAGCGTTGCTGGATCGACTCGATCAGATTGCCCCCGGTCATGACGCGGTCGTCGTCGCCGGCAGCCTGCCGCAAGGGATCAGTCCTCAGTGGTTGCAGGCGTTGATTGAGCGTTTGAAAAACCTCGGTTTGAAGGTCGCTCTCGACACCAGTGGTGAAGCCTTGCGTGTGGCGCTCAAGGCTGGCCCGTGGCTGATCAAGCCGAACACCGAAGAGCTGGCCGATGCGCTGGGCTGCGAGGTGATATCGGTGGCGGCACAAGCCGAAGCGGCGAGCCGTTTGCACGCTCAAGGCATCGAGCATGTGGTGATCTCCCACGGTGCCGATGGTGTGAACTGGTTCAGTGTCGGCTCGGCGATGCATGCCACGCCGCCCAAGGTCAGCGTCGTCAGCACGGTGGGCGCGGGCGATTCGTTGCTGGCCGGCATGCTCCACGGTTTGCTCAGCGCCGACACGCCTGAACAGACCCTGCGCACCGCCACGGCGATTGCCGCGATGGCGGTCACGCAGATCGGTTTCGGTATTGGCGATGCAGCGCAGTTGGCGCGGCTCGAACAGGGTGTGCGCGTGCGCCCCCTGACAGAACAATAAGAGGGTTTGTCATGAAGTTAGCCATTGTTACGGCCTGCCCGAACGGCATGGTCACCAGTGTGCTGTGCGCCCGTTTGCTCGATGCAGCGGCCCAGCGTCAGGGCTGGAGCACCAGCGTCGAAGTGGTTGATGCCGCGCATCCGGAACGTCAGCTGTCGGCGGCTACGATTGAGGCCGCGGAGTGGGTGTTGCTGGTGACCAGCACGCCGGTGGACATGTCGCGATTCGTCGGCAAGAAAGTGTTCCAGAGCACACCCGCGCACGCCCTGCAGGATGTAGAAGCGGTGTTGCGCCGAGGTGCTGAAGAAGCTCAGGTGTATGTCGCGCCCGAAGTTGTCGCGCAATCTGCCGTCACTGTTCAAAGCGCACCACGTCTGGTGGCGATCACCGCATGTCCAACCGGTGTCGCTCACACGTTCATGGCCGCCGAAGCCTTGCAGCAAGCGGCCAAGCGTCTGGGCTACGACCTGCAAGTGGAAACCCAGGGCTCGGTCGGTGCGCGCAATCCACTCAGCGCCGCAGCGATTGCCGATGCCGATGTGGTGCTGCTGGCCTGCGATATCGAAGTCGCCACCGAACGTTTCGCCGGCAAGAAGATTTACCGTTGCGGCACTGGCATTGCCCTGAAGCAAGCCGAAGCGACGCTGAACAAGGCGCTGGCCGAAGGCAAGCAGGAAACCGCTGCGACCGGTGCTAAAGGCCCGACCAAGCAGGAGAAGACTGGCGTCTATAAACACCTGCTGACCGGCGTTTCGTTCATGCTGCCAATGGTGGTGGCGGGCGGTCTGATGATTGCGTTGTCGTTCGTGTTCGGCATCACCGCGTTCAAGGAACCGGGCACGTTGGCGGCAGCCCTGATGCAGATCGGCGGCGAGACGGCGTTCAAGTTGATGGTGCCGTTGCTGGCGGGATACATCGCCTACTCGATCGCCGACCGTCCGGGCCTGGCACCGGGGATGATCGGTGGCCTGCTGGCGAGCACCCTGGGCGCCGGTTTTATCGGCGGAATCATTGCCGGTTTCATCGCCGGTTATGCGGCGCAGGCGATCAATCGTTATGCACGCTTGCCGCAAAGTCTTGAAGCGCTGAAACCAATTCTGATCATCCCGTTACTGGCGAGCCTGTTCACTGGTCTGGTAATGATTTACATCGTCGGCAAACCGGTTTCGGGGATGCTTGAAGGTCTCACGCACTTCCTCGACAGCATGGGCACCACCAACGCGATTCTGCTCGGTGTGCTGCTCGGCGGGATGATGTGCGTCGACCTTGGCGGGCCGATCAACAAGGCCGCGTATGCGTTCTCGGTCGGGCTGCTGGCCTCGCAAAGTTATGCACCGATGGCCGCGACCATGGCCGCCGGCATGGTGCCGCCGATTGGCTTGGGGATTGCCACGTTTATTGCGCGTCGCAAGTTTGCCCAGACCGAGCGCGAGGCAGGTAAGGCGGCGCTGGTATTGGGGCTGTGTTTCATCTCCGAAGGCGCGATTCCGTTTGCCGCCAAAGACCCGCTACGGGTGATTCCGGCGAGCATTGCCGGGGGGGCGCTGACCGGTGCGTTGTCGATGTATTTCGGCTGCAAACTGATGGCGCCGCACGGTGGGTTGTTCGTTCTGGCGATCCCGAATGCGATCAATCATGCGCTGTTGTATCTGTTCGCGATTGTGGCGGGGAGTCTGTTGACGGCGGTGGCGTATGCGCTGCTCAAGCGACCGGAAACGGTAGAGCTGGCACTGGAACCCGTAAAGGCCTGACACAAAACCTTTGTAGGAGCGAGGCTTGCCCGCGAAGACGGCCTGACAGTCACTATCTTTGTTGGATGTTAAATCGCCTTCGCGGGCAAGCCTCGCTCCAACAAGTCGTGGTGTCACACCGGTTTCATGCACACGTGCTTTAGTTTTCCTTTTCAGGGAGAACACCATGAGCGAATTCGACCTCGGCCGCCGTCGTGTCATGCAAGCCGTCGGCGCCGGGCTTTTGCTTCCAGGCCTGGCACCGGCGGTCATCGCCTCGGTCAAGGATCGTCCACTACTCACCGATGGCGTGCAGTCCGGCGATGTGCTGGGTGACCGGGCGATGATCTGGAGTCGCAGCGACCGGCCGGCACGGATGGTGGTGGAATGGGACACCCGCAGCCTGTTCGGCAACCCTCGTCGATTCGTCTCGCCATTGGCCGATGCGCGCAGCGATTTCACCGCGCGGGTAGAACTCACTGGTCTGCCGGCTGATCAGGCGATTTTCTATCGCGTTTATTTCGAAGACGCCCAGAGTGGCGTCGCCAGCGAACCCTGGTTCGGCCACTTGCGCAGCGTGCCGCAAACCCGGCGCGACCTCCGTTTCGTCTGGAGCGGCGACACCGTCGGCCAGGGTTTCGGCATCAACCCGGACATTGGCGGCATGCGCATCTACGAAGCCATGCGTTTGCGCCTGCCCGACTTCTTTATCCACAGCGGCGACACCATCTACGCCGACGGCCCGGTGCCGGCGCAACTGACCACAGAAAGCGGCCGGGTGTGGCGCAATATCACCAGCGAAGCCAAGAGCAAGGTCGCCGAGACCCTCGACGATTACCGCGGCAACTACCGCTACAACCTGATGGACGAAAACGTCCGTCGCTTCAACGCCGAAGTCCCGCAGATCTGGCAGTGGGACGACCATGAAGTGGTGAATAACTGGTCGCCGGGCAAGCAGCTGGACGAGCGCTACAAGAGCAAAGATATCCACAGCCTGGTGGGCCGCGCCCGACAAGCCTGGCTCGAATATGCGCCCATGCGTTTACAGAGCGCCGATGGTGGCGGGCGAATTTATCGCCAGCTTGGCTATGGGCCGATGCTCGATGTGTTCGTGCTGGACATGCGCAGCTATCGCGAAGCCAATGACGACAACCTCGGCGCCGCCAAACCCTTTCTCGGTCGTGAGCAACTCGACTGGCTCAAGGCGTCGTTGAAAGCCTCCAGTGCACAATGGAAAGTCATCGCCGCCGACATGCCGATCGGCCTCGGCGTCCCCGACGGAGAAGTCAGCCCGGGTGTGGCGCGCTGGGAAGCGGTGGCCAACGGTGATCCCGGGCCGGCCCAGGGACGTGAACTGGAAATCGCTGAACTGTTGGGCTTTCTACGGGCGCAGCAAGTGCGCAATTTCGTTTTCCTGACCGCGGATGTGCATTACTGCGCAGCGCATCATTACCACCCGGATCGGGCAGCGTTTCAGGATTTCGAACCGTTCTGGGAGTTTGTGGCCGGGCCGTTGAATGCGGGGAGCTACGGGCCTAATCCGCTGGATAAGACGTTCGGGCCCGAGGTGGTTTTCGAGAAAGCCCCACCGGCACAGAACACCTCGCCGTTTGCCGGGTTTCAGTTTTTTGGCGAGGTGAATATTGATGGGCAGACGGGGGAGATGAGTGTGTTGTTGCGGGATCTGGATGGGGTGGCGGTGTTTGAGCAGAAGCTGCAGCCAGTCTGACCGTTTTTCATGAACGACCAAAAATCAATGTGGGAGCGGGCTTGCTCGCGAATGCGGTGGATCAGTCAACATCATCGTTGAATGACACGCCGTTTTCGCGAGCAAGCCCGCTCCCACAGGGATTGTGATGTATCAGTAGACGTCGCGGCGGTAGCGGCCCTGCTCGATCAGGCGGTCAACCTCTTCAATCCCGAGCACTTCGTTGAGCACGTGATCCACGCCTGAAGCCATTCCCTGCAAGCTGCCGCAGATGTAAATCACGGCACCGTCGGCCAACCATTGCTTCAGTAGATCGGCCGACTCACGCAGTCGATCCTGTACGTAGATCTTCTCGGCCTGATCCCGCGAGAACGCCAGGTCCAGTCGCTCCAGATCGCCTGAAATCAACCATTCCTCAAGCTCGTCGCGGCACAGGTAGTCGTACTCCCGATTGCGCTCACCGAACAGCAGCCAATGCCGTTGCTGCCCATCGGCAATTCGTGCCTTGAGCAAACTGCGCAGGCCGGCCAGCCCGGTGCCGTTGCCCAGCAGGATCATCGGTACTGGCTCGGTCGGCAGATGGAAGCCACTGTTGCGCCGCACCCGCAGGCTGACGGTGCCACCTACTGGCGCGTGTTCGGTCAGCCAACCGGAGCCTATGCCCAGGCTGCCGTCGGCATGCATTTCCTGACGCACGATCAGTTCCAGCACGCCGTCGGCGGCGATCGAGGCGATGGAGTATTCGCGCATGACCAAGGGCACCAGGGCGTCTACCAACGCCTGCGCGTGCAGGCCGACCAGGTGAGTTCTGTTCTCGGGCAATTGGCGACTGGCGAGGGCTTGCTCCAGCGCTTGTGACAGGCCATCGAAGGTCACCATCGCCCGGCCTTCAATACCCAGGCCATCAAGTAAATGCTCGATCGCCCACGGGCAATTGCGGGGCAGGACTTCCACCAGATCACCCGCCAGCCAACTGCTGGTCGTCGGGGCGGTGAGGCCCAGCAAGTACACCGGGGAGCCGCTGCTGTCCGGGTTCATCAATTCGCGGCGGGTCAGGGTCCAGTTGTTGTAGCTCGGGGCTTGCCAGGTGTCGACCGGCGCCTGCCCGGTCAGCAGGCCGAGTTGCTGCTGCCAGTGACGCAAGGCGTAAGGGTCGCCGCTGTCGACTTCCACCGGCGCGAACAAGGTCTTGCCGCCATGCTCGCCCAGCCACGTGTGCAAGCGTCGGGCGAAACCGCAGAAGTGTTGATACTGGCGATCACCGAGCCCCAGTACCGCGTAGTTCAGGCTCTCCAGGCTCAACGCCCGGCCGAGTACTTTGCGTTCAAAACCACGGGCGCTGTCCGGCGCCTCGCCATCGCCGAAGGTGCTGACCACGAACAGCGCGTTGCTGGATTCACGCAAATCCTGTTCGCTGACATTCGCCAGCGGCTGCACCTTCACCGACAGGCCGGCCGCCTGCAATTGCCCGGCGGTCTGCCACGCCAGTTGCTCGGCAAACCCGCTTTGGCTGGCGAAGCCGATCAACCAGGCGGGTGTATTGCTGCCCGTTTGCGCGAAGTCTTTGCGAGCGTCCTTGATCTGTTTTTTCTTGCGGCGACGATCCAGATACAACATCCAGCCAGTGACGAAGAACAGCGGCATGGTCAGCGCGGTAATGGTCAGGATGATCCGCCCGACGATGCCGAAGTAACTCCCCACGTGCAGCGCATAGAGGCTGGTCAGCAGTTGCGCCTTGAGGCTCTTGTCGCTGTAACGGTCATGCCGCTTGACGATGCCGGTGGCCGGATCGAGGCTGATCTGGTTCAGCGCACGGTCATGGGGCGAGGAGTTCAACAGGTAGAAAACCGTCGCCGGTTTGCCGGCCACTGGCGGCATGCGGATGTTGTAGGCACTGAGTGCCGGACCTGCAGCGCTATAAATGCTGCTCCACATGACGGCGTAGTCGGCGGTGGGCGCCGGGCCGCTCGGTGCAGGGCCACGACCGCCGCGCAAGCGCTCGTTTTGCGGTGCGTCGGAAAGTAATTGGGTCAGGCCCTTGTTGTACCACTCATAGGACCAGGACAACCCGGTCAGCGCTGACAGGAGGTAAAACACCAGGCACCAGGTGCCGGCCACCGAGTGCAGGTCCCAGTTGAAGCTGCGACCCTTTTTCTTCCAGTCGAGGGTCAGCCAGGCGCGCCAGTTTTTCCATTGGCGCGGCCAGCGCAGGTACAGGCCGGACAGGCAGAAGAACACCAGGATCAGCGTGCAGGCGCCGGTAATCTGCCGACCGGTGTCGCCCATGGCGAGGAAGCGGTGCAGTTGCAGCATCAGGCCGAAGAAATCCTGCCCGGTGGCCTCCCCCATGAACTCGGCGGTGTACGGATCGAAGTAGCGCATCTCGCCACGGCGTTCGCCCGGTGGCGGCGTGAAACTCACTCGCGCGGCGTTACCGCTGTCGGTCTCGACCCAGAGCATCGCGACTTTTTTGCCGGAGGCGCCCTCGATTTTTTCCACCAGTTCGGCGGGCGGCAGGACGCCGGCAACCTGCTTCTCGACTTGCAGCACGGAAGGGTTGAGCACGCTGAGGATTTCATCCTCAAACGATACCATCGCCCCGGTGATGCCCATCAGGGCCAGGACCAGCCCGGCGCTGATGCCGAAAAACCAGTGCAACTGGAACAGGGTTTTCTTCAACACGTCGCTCGCCTTGTTCGTTCGAAATAATCATCACGGCGCGCATTATGCCGTGGGTTGCTGAGAAACATTCTTTTTTACGCACAAAAGCCCCGTTCATGTGGATGAACGGGGCCTGACCCTGATTTCAGCCTTCACCCACATCCCATGTGGGAGCGGGCTTGCTCGCGAATGCGGAGTATCAGTCGACATCTTTATCGGATGTGATGGCCCCTTCGCGAGCACCCGCTCCCACAGGGGATTGCGGTGAGGCTGGCAATCAGAAGTGGAAGTTGGTGCTCAGCAATGCCGTACGGCCCGCCGCCTGGTTGGCGAAGTGGGTCGAGAAGGCTTTGTCGTAGTAGGTTTCGTCGGTCAGGTTCTGCACGTTCAGTTGCAGGTCAACGTTTTTGCTCAGCTTGTAGGCGGCCATTGCGTCGTAACGAACGTAGGAATCCACCATGGTGGTGTTGGCCACGCTGCCGAATACGTCGTCGACATAGAACGCACCGCCACCGATGGTCAGCTTCGGCGTGACCTGATAGGTCGTCCACAGGCTGGCACTGTTTTTCGGGGTGTTTGGCAACTCGTTGCCGTTGTTGGCTTTGTTGGCCGGCAGATCACCACCATCGACTTGCTCGCTGTCCATGTAAGCGTAACCGGCGAAGACCTGCCATTTTTCGGTGATCTTGCCGGTGGCCGACAATTCGATCCCTTGAACGCGGGTTTTGCCGGCGTTTTCATAGGCGGTGGTATTGACTTGAACGCGGGCGTTTTCTTTCTCGGTGCGGAAGATATCGGCGGTCAGCGACAGGCGATCGTTGAGCAAATCCCACTTGGTGCCGATTTCGTAGTTCTTGGTGGTTTCCGGCTCCATGTCGCTGCTCAGCAAGTTGCCGTTGCGATCCGGAGTGCCGCCCAACGGGTTGCCTTCCTGGCCTTCGCCCAAGGTGTTGCCCGGCGGAGTGGCGGAGGTGGCGTAGGACGCGTAGATGCTGCCGTTTTCGGCCGGCTTGTAAACAACGCCGAACTGGCCGGTCACGAACTCGCTGACGTCATCCCCTTTGGACGTGGTCACGCTGGAGGAGTTGTAGGTTCTGTACTGGGTGTCGAAATGGTCGTAACGCAGGCCCATGTTCACCAGCCATTGTTCGGACAACTCCAGGGTGTCGAACACATACAACGCGTAGGTGTCGGACTGAGTGTCGGTGCCAGCGTAGTTACGCGAGATCGCACCGTTCCACGGATCGTTCGGGTTCGGGTTGGCCAGCGAGGTGCAGTTGTAGCCACTTGGCGCGCCGATCAATGCCGGTGAGCAGTTGGTGGTGGAAGCCGCTGTTCCCGGGGTGGTGTCGACGTTGACGTTGTACGAGGACTTCTGACTTTCCTCACGGCTCAACTCGATGCCGGTGGCGAAGCTGTTCTTGAACCCGGCGATGTACACGTCACCAAACAGATCGGTCTGGTTCGTGGTGGTCTCGGTGTTGCTGACGCGGGTGTTGGCCCGACGCCAGACACTGCCATTATTGACGTTGCCCTTGCTGTCGTCCGGCTGGGTCAGGATGTAATCCTGCATGCTGTTGCCGTGGCGCAGGGTGTTTTTGACGGTCAGCGCATCGTTCAGGTCGTGCTCGATGGCGAAGGTTGCCGTGTCGGTGCGGCCCTTGCGGAAGTCGCGATCTTCCAGACCGTAGAAGTTGCTGTGATCACCTCCGGCGAAAGGCTTGTCCGGGTTCGATTTGGTGCGGGCGGCCGAGCCTGCGACAGGGATGGTGTACGGAATGCCCGAGTCTGGTGTGTCGTTGCTTTCCAGATGGTAGTAATCGAGGTTGACCCGGGTGTCGGTGCCCAGGCCGAACGCCAGCGAGGGTGCGATGCCCCAGCGGTCGTAGTCGACGCTGTCACGGCCAGCGACGTTGCTTTCATTGCTCATCAGGTTCAGTCGGCCAGCGGCGGTATCGGTGAACTGATAGTTGCCGTCCATGGTGTAACGCTGGGTCTGGTCCGAACCCCAGGTAAAACCACCGTCAAACGAGTCGCCCAAGTGGGCCTTTTTGCTCACCAGGTTAATGCTGCCGCCCGCAGCGCCCCGGCCGCCAATGGCCGAGTTCGGGCCTTTGCTGACTTCGATCGATTCGACGGCGAAGATCTCGCGGCTCTGCGAACCGGTGTCGCGCACGCCGTCCAGATACGTATCGCCCTGAGCGTCGAAACCACGAATGAACGGACGATCGCCTTGTGGGTTGCCACCTTCACCGGCACCAAAGGTGATGCCCGGAACGGTGCGCAGCGCGTCCTGCATATTAAGGGCGCCGGTATCCTTGAGCACCTGCTGCGGGATGACGGTGATCGAACGCGGTGTGTCCACCAGCGGCGCGGTGTACTTGGGCGAGGAGGCTTTTTCGACGTTGTAGGAAGTCGCATCCTGGGCTTCGCCAGTGATGGCGGTAGCCCCCAGGGAAATCGCATTGCTCGGTGCCTTTTCGTCGGCCTTTTCAGCCGCGAAAACCATGTGGCCGGCAGAGCTGGCAGTGAGCGCCACGCCAATTGCAGACGCGAGTAAACGCGGTGAACTGACTGGTAATTGTAATTGTTGGCGTGACATGTGAATTCCCCTCCCCAAGGATTTGAGGCCGCGGAATATAGGGTAGACGCGTATTTGTATCAATTGCGAAACGTTACTATTCGCGAAGAATTTACATTCTTTACAATTTAACCTTACGGTTTTTGATGATTCATTCGTCGTGGGGGTTTTACACGCTCAATAAGAATCAATACCATTGCCGCTTCTTTGCCTTCAGGTGTCATCCCATGCTGCTGCACATTCCCGGCGTGTTCGCGAAAGAAGAAGTGCAGCGCATCCGCGAGGCTCTGGAGCAAGCGGATTGGGCCGACGGAAAAATCACCGCCGGCTACCAGTCGGCCAAGGCCAAGCACAATCTGCAACTGCCTGAAGGCCATCCGCTGGCCAAGGAAGTGGGCGCGGCGATGCTTGAGCGGCTGTGGAAAAATCCGCTGTTCATGTCTGCGGCGTTACCGCACAAAGTCTTCCCTCCGTTGCTGAACTGTTACACGGCCGGCGGCAGTTTCGATTTCCACATCGACAACGCCGTGCGTCAGTCCATGGGCGGTATCGAGCGAGTTCGCACCGATCTCTCGGCGACGCTGTTTTTCAGCGAACCGGACGACTACGACGGCGGCGAACTGGAAATCCAGGACACCTTCGGCACCCAGCGCGTGAAGTTGCCGGCCGGTGACATGGTCTTGTATCCCGGCACCAGCCTGCACAAGGTCAACGCCGTCACGCGCGGCACCCGCTATGCCTCGTTTTTCTGGACCCAAAGCCTGGTGCGTGAAGACAGTCAGCGTGCCTTGCTGTTCGAGATGGACGGGGCGATCCAGCAACTGACTCAGGACATGCCTGATCACCCGTCGCTGATCCGCCTTACCGGCACGTACCACAACTTGTTGCGCCGCTGGGTCGAGGTATGAGTTATCAATTACGCCGCGAGGAAGTCCTCGACGGTGATTCACTCAAGGCCATGCTGGAGGAAAGCCCCGCTCGTGCAGCCCAGGCGATTCTGATTGCCGCCCGTGAAGGCGTGCTCGACGCTCAAGCCTTGCTCGGGCAGATTCTGCTGGACGGGCAGGGCATCGAGCAGGACCAGCCGCTGGCGGTGCGCTGGTTCGAGATCGCTGCCCGGCATGGGCATTTGATGGCGCGCAACATGCTCGGTCGTTGTCATGAGCATGGCTGGGGTTGCGTTGCCGATGCATCGATTGCCGCGGGGCACTATCGAGTTGCGGCAGACGCCGGGCTGGATTGGGCGATGTACAACTACGCCAATTTGCTGGCGACTGGGCGCGGCGTTGCTGAGAACCAGCGGCAAGCACTGAGTTTGTATAAACAGGCCGCCGAATTGGGCCACGCGAAGTCGATGAACCTGCTTGGGCGATATCTGGAAGAAGGGCGGGATTGCTGCGTTGACCTTTCTGCAGCGTTTGAGTGGTATCGGCGTTCGGCGGAAAGCGGGGATTTTCGCGGTCAATTCAGCTATGCCAGTGTTTTGGTCGAGCGCTCGCAATTTCAGGAAGCGCTTGTCTGGTTCCGTCAGGCAATGCTCGGAGGCCACTCAGCCTTTCTGTACCTCAGTGCCCAGACCTTGTTGAAAGTGCCTCACGCTGAAGTGCAATCGATGGGCACGGAGTTTGCCTTGCGAGCAAAAACGCTAAGTCATTAAATAACCGAATTCTTCACTCGCAACTATTAGGCGTGCGTGTTGGCGGATGAGAGCAAAGTTGATGTTCGAGTGATATTTCGTTAGTTGTATTGTTTGAATACATCTCTTGCTCGGTCCTGGCTTTAATAAAGATCGGCTTTGTGTTTATTCTGTGTCCGCAGTGTGAGCGACCTCTTGTTTGACTGTGCGATCCTGATGATCGCTATAATCCAATTTGACTAATTAAAGGAATAATTATGTCCAGTACAAGTTTGTGGGGCGAAGCCCTGAAAAATGCAACGCCAGAACAAGTTATTGATTTTGCTGCCGCAGCGCCGAAGTTATTAACAGATGCCTCGACGTCAAATTCTGATGTAGGTGTCCGAGACACAGGGTTGTTGCTCACAAAAAAACAAATCATTGATCTGCGCAAATACGAAGCCGCAGGTCTCGCGCTCCCATACACACTGAAAGACGTCGAAGATTATCTGCGATTCGGCGCAGGTCAGGACGGTGGCGCCGGCTTGAATCCTGTTGATTTTCTGACCACATTCCAGAACACCCGCAACCACGCCCGGCGTTGGTCGCCATTGCGTGAACGCATCATGATGACGGGACGCGGGCTCAAGGACTTTGCCGGCAGTATGCTGACTTACGGCGCCTCGATGAAAGAGGTGTACAACGAAGTCAAGGCATCCGGTTTACTGCAAGAGCGCAATATCAAGACCCTTGCTCAACTGAAAGAACTTGAGCTGGAACTGGGTGATAAGTTCCCGGGCATTGAACTCGAGGCCGACACTGTCGAGACGCTTGATTACTTCCTGACGCGGATTTTTGAAAAGATCGATAACAATCTAAAAGTCGTAGCGGGCATAAAAACCGATCTTGATTTGTTTGGCTATGATCTTCGAGAGCATGTCTTGCCTGGCATCAAGTTAAGGGTGGGGTTAATTGACAGCAGTTCCATGGCAGATGATATCAAGCTGTTGAAAGCAGTCATTGAAGACCGTGCCAAAGAAATTGATATTAAAAACACCGAATACAAGGCTGCCGTACAAGAAGCGCTCAAGGCCGCGGCGGGGATGAATATTGTGGGTTTGGCAATGGCCATCTATATGGGGGTCGAGGCTGAAAACATTCGTGCGGCTCGTAACCAGTTGTATGCCGATCAGGAACGGGATATTCAAGTTCTGGCCAGCAAGAACCAGACGCTGGGCTCTCTGGCACGTGTGAAACACGATTTGCAAAGCCTGATGATCGTGGCAATTGATGCTGATGTCGCTACGCAAAACCTGATGCACGTCTGGAGCGTCTTGCACCTGTGCATCAAGAACTCGGTCGGTGCCGTCAATCAAATCAATGATGCATTGAGCCTGAGGATTTTCATGACCGAGTTCGAAGAAGTGGTTAGCCCATGGAAACAGATCGAAACCGATTCGGATCGACTCATCCAGGTCTTCAAAGAGGCTGATGATGAATATGAGCGTAACTACTCGTTGGCTCCACGCGCGATGAATGTTGTCAGCCTCTTCGGTTCGGCCTATCCACCGTTGAATCTGACCGCGCTGGCCTCCAGCCATGAACAAATGCGCGACGATCGCACCCAGGCGAACGTCTGGTTGGTCAAGCTCGGTTACCTGCCCGATTTGTTCGATCGCTTCAATCGTCTGGTGACCAACGTTGGTCAGGGCGCGAGCCAGCTGCAAAGTTCGGCTCTGGAAAGCAATAATGAATTTGAGAACACCTTGCGCCGTCTCGCGCGTAACGAAAAGGATCGGCAGGAAGAAACCGATCCCGAGGTCATCGAGGAAATTGATGATGAGCGCAGGCATCTGCTAGACAGCGCAACGCGTGCTATTACCGAGAAGGCTGCGCAGGTTCGTCGATGCCTGGGCAACATTCAGGATCGGTTCGACCGGCGCCTGACAGAAGCTTACATCCTCGACTTCAAGCTTGACGAGCAACGTGCAAACGCCGAAATCCTGGCTCTGCAATCGAAGTTGCCAGCGCTCCATGAGGAGCGTCAGGTCATCATTGATGCAGTGAGCACCCTCGAGAAGAGCGGTATCGAAGAGCTGGGCAAGGACATTGAGCTGACACTTGGCAAGATCACCGAGCTGGGACTGACGCCGCCGGAAATCAAATTGGTCATGATGGCGATCGACCAACTGAAAAAAACCCTCATTGACGCCGGCAAGGCTGTTCGCTTTCTGGATATGCTCAGTGAGAGTGACAAGCTGAAGCAAAAGATTGAAGCCCTGCTCAACGAAATTGACCGAGAGAACTCCATTGTTCACGCGTCGACAGGGAAGGTGATTTACCTTCAGGCCATTCACTCGATCGAAGCCTCGAGAGAAAAATACGTCGGAGAATACAGCGTCGCTGTTTCAAACTTTGACAAATTCCTGACCGCCATCGATGCAAAACAATTTGCCAATGACGATGCGCTCAGTGCTGCGTTCAAAGAGCAGGCTTCGCTGTTTATGAGCTTCCTTGCGCCAGTGTCGTTGCCACAGCGATAAACCCATCCACAAACGTTTTGCTGCCAGTCGGCCGTGGGCGGGCTGGCAGCAGAGGTTTGTCAGACAAAGGAATGTCTGATGCTTGACTACTTATTGGCAGAAAAGAATTTTGCCACCTTGAAACAGTACGTTAATTTTTTGAATGAGCTGCCCGATGCTCTACGAGAAATCAATCGATTCTCCGACTCCATAGCCCGTGCCGGACACACGCTAGTGCGACCCCCCAATGCTGAGGCATTAATTCAGGCCGGGATCACCAACGCACAATGCTGGCGCGCAATTGGCGTAACAGTGCCAGTGATGGGCAATACCTCTGCTCGGGTATTACAGGAAGTATGCGGTTTTATCAGTGAATTCAAGACCATTGTTTCCCTCACTCAGAATCGACGATTGCCAATATCCCGTATTGATCCGCAGCAATTCACGGTTGTGAAATCCGTCGGATGGGGAAATGCGCCCTGTGCCGATGTAATTGATGTCATGCGCGAGCTTGATTCCCGTCTGCAGCATTGCCATCAGTCAGTGGCAGAATTCAAAGCGCAGGTAACGATACTTGCAGAATCGCTTCATGGTTTATTTGTCCGTTTCATCGAATCGCTGACAATGCCACTTTGCAGTTGCGATGGTCCAATATCCAAGATCGAGGCTTACTACACCTTGGGCCGAATCGGTCTGCCGGGAATGGGTTATGACCCAAACCAAGGGTATTCGGAAGACCAACGGCTAGAGTTCGCCAGAGCGCATATCGTGCGGCTGTTCAGCCTTCATCGGCAAGCCAGCACGGCGGCAAACAATCTGGGCGATTTTTGCTACCGATGGGTGTACATGCTGGAGGAGGCCAAGCAAACGCTTCGAACCTCTTACCCCCAACAGACGATGGCGCGTGCCAAGGCTTCGCTGCCGCTGGTGACGGGTTCGCTCGAAGAACTAAAAACGATGTCTGAACAATTGGTTCAGATGGCAAAAGTATTTTAAAAAAAAGCCCATGACACGTCATGGGCTGTTTCATTTCTACGAGAACGGTTACACGTAAAACGATTTCAGCGGCGGAAAGCCATTGAATTCAACCGCGCTGTAACTGGTGGTGTACGCACCGGTCGACAACCAGTACAGACGATCACCAATGGCCAGGTTGAGCGGCAAACCGTACTTGTAGTTTTCATACATGATGTCGGCGCTGTCGCACGTTGGGCCGGCGATGACCACTTCTTCCATCTCGCCTTTCTTCTCGGTCCAGATCGGGAACTTGATGGCTTCGTCCATGGTTTCGATCAGGCCGGAGAACTTGCCCACATCCGTGTACACCCATCGCTCGACGGCGGTACGGGATTTACGTGCAACCAGCACCACTTCGCTGACCAGGATACCGGCGTTGGCGATCAGCGAACGGCCTGGTTCCAGGATGATTTCCGGCAGTTCGTCACCGAAATCTTCCTTGAGGAAACGGATGATTTCTTCAGCGTAGGTTTCCAGGCTGTTGGTGCGGGTGATGTAGTTGGCCGGGAAGCCGCCACCCATGTTGATCAGCTTCAGGTGAATGCCGTCTTCTTCTTTCAGGCGTTCGAAGATCACTTTGACCTTGGCGATCGCCGCGTCCCAGACGCTGATGTCGCGCTGTTGCGAGCCGACGTGGAACGAGAGGCCGTACGGCACCAGGCCCAGGTCGCGGGCGAGGATCAGCAAGTCCATGGCCATGTCGGTCTGGCAGCCGAATTTGCGCGACAAAGGCCAGTCAGCGGTGGTCGAGCCTTCGGTGAGGATGCGCACGTAGACTTTCGAACCTGGTGCAGCCTTGGCGATGTTGCGCAGGTCGGCTTCGGAGTCGGTGGCATACAGACGCACGCCCTTCTCGTAGAAGTAGCGAATGTCTTTGGATTTCTTGATGGTGTTGCCGTAGCTGATGCGATCAGGGCCGACGCCCTGGTTCATCACTTTGTCGAGCTCGTAGATCGAGGCGATGTCGAAGTTCGAGCCTTTCTCTTTGAGCAGGTCGATGACTTCGACGGCCGGGTTGGCCTTGACCGCGTAGTAGACCTTGGCGAAATCGAAACCGGCGCGCAGGTCATCGTAGGCCTGGCTGATCATCGCGGTGTCGATCACCACGAACGGGGTTTCTTGTTTGTCGGCGAACGCCTTCATTTTCTGGAAGGTATCGCGCGCGAAATAGTCTTCGACGTTGATCGACATGCTGGGAACTCCTACTGGCAAACTAGATTAATCAATGGGTGCAAATGAACGTCCTCCGTATCCCCACTTTGGTTCGCCTACTTCCCAAGGCATGTCGCCGAAAGCAAAAAGGCCACGGGAGGCGGTGCTTCCCTTGGCCTTGCTGTCTCGTCGTCAGTACTTGAGCCGGATGGATCGTTTCCAGCATGGACGTTCGGCGCGAACTTTAGGGCGTGAGGGGCTTGAGATCAACAAAAAATGTCGCGTTTTTGCACGCATCCGTCGTGCGGTGCGCGTCAGTCACCTGTGTAACCGACCTGCATGACAGTGTGATGTTCCCGTTGGAGGGGAATTTGAGGTAGTTCAGGGGGATTTGTGGTGCCCCATTCGCGAGCAAGCCCGCTCCCACATTGGTCCGCGTTCATTCAGATAACGCCGATCAAATGTGGGAGCGGGCTTGCTCGCGAAGGCGTCAGATCATGCGACAGCAGTCTCGGCAGGCGAAACAATGCTGGTCTTGCCGCCACGGGACTTACCAGAGCTCAAATACTCGGCAATCGATTCCTGAGTCACTTCACCCAGGAACACCCGCTCGGCATCCATCACCGGCAACCACGAGCGGTTGAACTCGTACATGCGCGACAGCAGGATGCGCAAATGCTCGTCAAACGCCGCTGTCGCGTTGAACTCGCGCAGGTATTGCGCGCACGTACCGGTCTGACGGTGCAGGTCGCGGCGTCGTACATAACCGAGCGCCTTGTTCTCACCGTCAGTGACCACCACATAACGACGGTCCAGTTCGTCCATCAACTCCAGGGCTTCAGCCACGGGCGTTTCCGGGCTCACCGACGGTGCGTTGTCCGCTGCATCTTCGGCTTTCACTAGCAACAGACGCTTGAGGGTGCTGTCCTGGCCGACGAAGTTGCTGACAAAGTCATCCGCCGGGTGCGCGAGCAGAGTGTCCGGGTGATCGATCTGCAGCAGTTTGCCAGCGCGGAAGATTGCGATCTTGTCGCCCAGCTTGATGGCTTCATCGATGTCGTGGCTGACCATGATCACGGTCTTGTTCAGCGCCCGCTGCATCTCGAAGAATTCGTTCTGGATCATTTCGCGGTTGATCGGGTCGACCGCGCCAAACGGTTCATCCATCAGCAACAACGGCGCATCCGCCGCCAACGCACGAATTACGCCGATCCGCTGCTGTTGGCCACCCGACAGTTCGCGCGGGTAGCGATTCAGGTACTGCTTGGGCTCAAGCTTGATCATGCTCATCAACTCGCGGGCGCGGTCGTGGCATTTCTGTTTGTCCCAGCCCAGCAGGCGCGGAACGATGGTGATGTTTTCCTCGATGGTCATGTTCGGGAACAGACCGATCTGCTGGATCACATAACCGATGTTGCGGCGCAGGGTCACGGCGTCGAGGTCGGTGGTGTCTTCGCCGTTGATCAGGATCTTGCCCGAGGTCGGCTTGATCAGGCGGTTGATCATCTTCAGCGTGGTGCTTTTGCCGCAGCCCGATGGCCCGAGGAACACACAGATCTCGCCTTCATTGACGGTCAGGCTTACCGAGTCCACGGCTTTGACATCTTTGCCGTTGCTTTGGAAGGTCTTGCTGAGGTTTTGAAGTTCGATCATTTGAGTAATCCTTTTGGAGTCAGCGTGCGTTGCAGCCATTGCAGAAGCAGGTCGGCGAAGATGGCCAGGAGACTGACCAGCACGGCGCCGACGATCAGCATCGACATGTCGCTGCGGCTGATGGAAGCGAGAATGAGTACACCGAGGCCACCGGCGCCGATGGTCGCGGCGATGGTCATGACACCAATGTTCATGACCACGGCGGTGCGCACGCCGGCGAGGATCACGGGCACGGCGATCGGCAACTCGACCATGCGCAGGCGCTGGCCGAAGGTCATGCCGATGCCGCGCGCGGCTTCGCGAATGCCGGGTTCGACGCCGGTCAGGGCGAGGTAGGTGTTACGCATGATTGGCAGCAGCGAGTACAGAAACACCGCGGTAATCGCCGGCATCGGCCCCAAGCCCTGGCCGAACTTGGAGTAGAACGGCAGTAACAGGCCGAACAGCGCAATCGACGGCACGGTCAGCAGCACCGTGGCGCTGGCTTGCAACGGGCCGGCGAGTGTAGGGAAGCGTGTCATCAGGATGCCCAGCGGCACGCCGACCAGAATCGCCAAGGTCACGGCAATACCGACAAGGGTGATGTGCTGCCCGGTCAGTTGCAGGACCAGCGGCCAGTCGAGATGGGAAAAGGCGTTCAGAAATTCCATGTCTTTTCCTCCGGTTTAATTAATAGGGGGCAATGGGTGCTGGCGCAGGAAATCGGCGGCAACGGATGAAGGGCTTTCGTGATCGACATCGACCCGCGCATTGAGCTGGCGCATGGTGGCGTCGTCGAACAGTTCAGCCAGCGGCTTGAGTTCTTCGGCGAGTTTCGGGTGAGCGTCGAGGTAAACCTGACGCACCACTGGCGCGGCGGTGTAGTCCGGGAAGTAGTGCTTGTCGTCTTCGAGCAGTTTCAGCTTGAAGGCGTTCAAACGACCGTCAGTGGTGTAGACCAGACCGGCAAACACCTGACCATTGCGCAGGGCGGTGTAGACCAGCCCTGCATCCATCTGGCGGATGTTTTTGCGGGTCAGGTTCATGCCGTAGAGGTCCACCATGCCGTCCAGACCGTCGGAACGGTTGGCGAACTCGGTGTCCAGCGCCACCAGGTGATGGGTCTTCGCCTCAGCCTGCATCACTGTGTTCAGCTCGCTGATGGTGTTGATCTGCGGATACGCCTTCGCGGTTTTTTCCGGCAGGGCCAGGGCGTAGGTGTTGCTGAACTTCGACGGGGTGAGCCAGATCAGGCCTTTTTTTGCGTCGAGTTCTTTCACTTTGGCGTAGGACTGAACGCTGTCGAGCTTGTCAGTGATGTGGTTGTACGCCACCAGCGACACGCCGGTGTATTCCCACATCAAATCCAGCTGACCACTTTCGTGGGCACTGCGGGCCAGGTTGCTGCCCAGACCGCCGGTCACCTGAGTGTCGTAACCCTTGGTGCGCAGGTACTGGGAAGTGATTTCCGCCAGCAGGGTTTGTTCGGTGAAGACCCGGGCGCCGATGCGGATCACGGGTTTTTCAGCGGCTTGGGCGATTCCTGCGAACAGCAGAACGCAGCCTATTAAAAAGCTTAATTTTTTCATAAGTATTCCTTTGCCGAGGCTTAAGACGGGCGCAAGCCGCGTTCGAGCCAGAGGCGGCTGGCGAGTGTCACCAGACCGTCGAGCAGCAAGGCCAGCAGGGCGGTGCAGGCCGCGCCGAGCAGCAGTTGCGGCTGATTGTTCAAGGCGATGCCTGGGAAAATCAGGCTGCCCAGGCTGTTGGCGCCGATCAGGAACGCCAGCGGTGCGGTACCAACGTTGATCGCCAGGGCCACGCGCACGCCACCGATGATGATCGGCACAGCGTTCGGCAGTTCGACCCGCCACAGCACTTGAGTCGGCGTCATACCAATGCCGACGGCCGCTTCCTTGAGCGATCCCTGGACGTTTTTCAGGCCTTCATAGGTGTTGCGCACGATCGGCAACAGCGAGGCGAGGAACAGGGCGAAAATCGCGGGGCCGCTGCCGATGCCGAGGATCCCCAGGGCGATGGCCAGTACGGCAAGAGGCGGCACGGTGTTGCCGATGTTGAAGATCTGCATGAAGCGTTCAGCGCGGCCCACCATGGTCGGGCGGCTGAGGAAGATGCCGGCGGGGATGCCCACAACGAGGGCGGCCAGCATGGAAACAAGGACGAGAATCAAGTGAGCTTGCAGGTAAAACAACAAATCGTCGCGGTAATGTTCGATCGTGTTGATGCCAATCCAGTGGACCAGCAGGGCCAGGAGAGCGACGACAACCGCACCTCCTATCAGCCCCTTGCCATAGCGAATAGCCACAGGCGGACTCCTTTTTTCAGTCGGCGGACGCAGTCCCGTGGGGCATGCCATTCCTGGCTGCCGGGATTATCAACGTTCGCGAGAAGCAGCTCCCCATGCTGATGGAACCGCATGAGATCGAGCCATAAGCGCAGCCTCGTCAGGCTAACTTGCAGGTTTTTCAGACCCTGCTACGAGAGCTGTAACAGGGGAGTGGACGCCTCCACCTTTTAAAAGGTTCCATATTTAGCAGCATTTAGCTACCACGCATCTCGATATGCCCGTGTAGCAGCTGCCGAGCCTGCGAGGCTGTGGCGAGGGGATTTATCCCCGTTCGGCGGCGAAGCCGTCGTAATCCATTGGGCGCGGTGTGGCTGGAAAATAGGGGCCGCTTCGCAGCCCAACGGGGCAGATGCTACAGGGTGAACGGTGGTCTGTAGGTCACGGTTTGCGCTATACTCGCCGCCCTTTTTTGAATCACCTGCCAGGCGATTTCCCATGACCAAACAGGCCGCCGAAGTCGCGAAACGCCGCACTTTCGCCATTATTTCCCACCCCGATGCCGGTAAAACCACCATCACCGAGAAGCTCTTGCTGATGGGCAAGGCGATTGCGATTGCTGGCACGGTGAAATCCCGTAAATCCGACCGCCATGCCACCTCCGACTGGATGGAAATGGAAAAACAACGGGGTATTTCCATTACCACGTCGGTCATGCAGTTCCCGTATCGCGATCACATGATCAACCTGCTGGACACCCCGGGCCACGAAGACTTCTCCGAAGATACCTACCGCACCCTGACGGCGGTTGACTCGGCATTGATGGTCCTCGACGGCGGCAAGGGTGTAGAGCCACGGACCATCGCGCTGATGGACGTCTGCCGTCTGCGTGACACGCCGATCGTCAGCTTCATCAACAAACTCGACCGTGACATCCGCGACCCGATCGAACTGCTCGACGAAATCGAAGCGGTCCTGAAGATCAAGGCTGCGCCGATCACCTGGCCGATCGGTTGCTACCGCGACTTCAAGGGCGTTTATCACCTCGCCGACGACTACATCATCGTGTACACCGCTGGCCACGGCCACGAGCGTACCGATGTGAAAATCATCGAGAAGCTCGACTCTGATGAAGCCCGCGCGCACTTGGGTGACGAGTACGACCGCTTCGTCGATCAGCTGGAATTGGTGCAGGGCGCCTGCCACGAATTCAATCAACAGGAATTCCTCGACGGCCAACTGACCCCGGTGTTCTTCGGTACTGCACTGGGCAACTTCGGTGTCGATCACGTGCTCGACGCCGTGGTCAACTGGGCGCCGAAACCGCTGGCCCGTGTCGCCAACGAGCGCACCGTTGAACCGGTCGAAGAGAAATTCGCCGGCTTCGTGTTCAAGATCCAGGCGAACATGGACCCGAAACACCGCGACCGCATCGCCTTCATGCGTATCTGCTCCGGCAAATACGAAAAAGGCATGAAGATGCGCCACGTGCGCACCGGCAAGGATGTTCGGATCGGCGATGCCCTGACGTTCTTCTCCTCCGAGCGTGAGCAACTGGAAGAAGCGTTTGCCGGCGACATCATCGGCCTGCACAACCACGGTACCATCCAGATCGGCGACACCTTCACCGAAGGCGAAGTCCTGGGTTTCACCGGCATCCCGCACTTCGCCCCGGAACTGTTCCGTCGCGTGCGCCTGCGTGATCCGCTCAAGTCCAAGCAACTGCGTCAGGGTCTGCAGCAACTGGCGGAAGAAGGCGCGACCCAGGTGTTCTTCCCCACGCGCAGCAACGACATCATCCTGGGTGCCGTCGGTGTGCTGCAGTTCGATGTGGTCGCCAGTCGCTTGAAAGAGGAATACAAGGTCGAGTGCTCCTATGAGCCGATCACCGTTTATTCCGCGCGCTGGATCGATTGCAGCGATAAGAAGAAGCTTGAAGAGTTCCAGATCAAGGCGGTGGAAAACCTCGCGATTGACGGCGGCGGTCACCTGACCTACCTGGCCCCGACCCGGGTCAACCTGGCACTGATGGAAGAGCGCTGGCCGGACGTGAAATTCCGTGCGACGCGTGAGCATCACTAAGCGCTGAGCGATAACACCCCAAAGCCCACTGTGAACACAGTGGGCTTTTTTTTGGTGCGCCAGGCATGGCGCGTTGCGCGAAGCGCAACCAGCTTGGCTGTGGTGGCCACGCTGGTGACTTGGAGGTGAAAGTCCTCTACACACCCGGCAAGGGGAAGTGTTAGCCAGAGGCAAGGGTGTCGCGGGTGACTGCGAATCTGAAGGAAGCCCGAGGCAAAATGCTGGCCTGACGAACAGGAAGCGGATTAGGCGGTGCAGCGGGGTAAGGTAGCCAAAATTGCCAAAGCCCAATACTTGCACGCAACGCTGTGACGTAGATCCGACAGGCATAAGCAGGAAGGTCGCGCGAATTACCCTGGGAGATCTGTTTAGCCTGCCATGTGCTACCGGCGTCGCGAGATGACGGGATGGGCGACAGAAGTCAGCAGAGGCCGTAGTAGTCGCTCGAAACCGGAACGATGAAGGGCTGAACCTGCCATGAGTGGATAGTCGGGTGTGATCTCTGTTGGAGCGTAAAGCAGAAACTCCGCGTAGCGGGGGTCGAGACCATCGGGAGGTAGGAGCCGGAAGCTCCGAGGGCCGGTCTGGGCGCTTAGATACCGCAGGCGACACATCAACGGAACCAAGCTCGCTGACGTTGTTTGGCAGTAGGCAGGAACCGCCGTATACGGAACCGTACGTACGGTGGTGTGAGAGGACGGCGGATGTAAATCCGCCTCCTACTCGATACCAATAAACGGGTTCGAATCGACGACCGGGTAATACTTTCCTGTAGGTCTTTTTTCCTGATTTCGTAGCTTGACTCTGCTTTTTCATTACCGGGACTGTTTCCCGCGACAACGCAATCGTTGACGTCTAGCGTTCAGAGGACATTTCGCAAGCAGCGACTTTCCACGAGCAGGAGCGCGAGACAAATGGATGTGATGAAAACCGACACCGCATTACAGGCAACACAAGAAGCTCAAATTCCCGTTTCTGTTATCGAGCGGTACTACGACCTGATCGTCAGCAGTACAGCTGATTTTGAAGTCAGTAGCGGTGGTGACGCATTTGAGCCATCCATGAAATTGCCTGCACTAGATGCTCGAATGCAGGCCTTTCTTTCCGTCGCAACTGCGCAGTTTTTTGAGTTAGGCCGTTACTGTGGGATGCCACTGCGGTTGTTCGATTTGAGGCAAAACCCAAATACTCAAACGACCAAGACATTTGCTTCGACGCTGATCGTCGCTCGTGCCATTCGCCATATTCAGGACACCGGCGACAGCATCCTGTTGTTTTCCCCTTCTTCCGGCAACAAGGCCATTGCACTACGTGATGCAGTCTTGCGTGCATTGAAAGCCAAGCTGGTTCATCCAGAACAATTGCGCATTGTCACATTGACGCCTGCGCAGACGATCGGGAAGTTGCGTAGAACCGAACTTTACGATGACCCTCGGCTGCGTGTCTTGAACCCTGTATTCGTCCTTGATGCCGAGTCGCCGGAGGCAGTGAAGGTTGTTGGGCAGCACTTCAAGGAGCTTTTCAGTCGCCGTCCATTGGGTGAGTTGAAGTTATGGCATTCCCTTCGGCTAGAGAATTACCGGCATTCTGACCAGGTCCGAGCTTTTTTTGACTTCGAACAGGGTGATGCCTGGGACACTGATCGAAAAACTGTCCATGTGCATGCGGTGTCTAGTGCCTATGGCCTTCTGGGATACTGCTCAGGTGTAGAGGTGTTGAAACACCACAATAAACACGTTTCCACCCCTTCATTTCTACTGGTTCAGCATCTGGCTACCAGTGACATGGTTTTGCATTTACTCGACGGCAACTTCGAGGGTACTTCCACGCCAGTCTATACACAGGAATCCAACGGCTTATGGGTTCAATCGGAGTCTGCGCATTTTCCTTCCGCGACCTGGAACCCCGATGAGATCCTTGAACCCACTTTTTACACGCACCTTCCGCCTACCGCCGTGGAAATGACCGGGTTGGTCAGGGCCAATGGTGGCTCGGGAATCGTCGTGTCGCTTTATGAGTGCATGCAACGCTACAGCGAATGTGTCCAGTTGCTAGCGAATACACCCGTGAGATTGCCCGCGGACCCCCGGGATCTGAAGGAGTGGTCATTGGTGATGGCTCTCACCGGATGCCTGAATGCAATTGACCGAGAGTTGCTGGTGGGTATGGACGGCTGCACCATTCATGCATCCGGCTCCTATTGTCAGAGTGATTATGACGCCATGCCCATCGAAGGACTGTCATTCATTGACAGTGCTGAAGAGATGATGGAAATCCTGCGTGGTCGTTGTAACTCATGAGCGCTGATCTTTCGATTATTCAGAAAACACCCTGCCATTTCCGCGTTTACAGGGGCTACTCCAAAGCTGGAGTAATGGCGCGTCTAGTTTATGTTGGAGTGAGTGAAGGCCTGATCTACATCGCCCCTTTTGTGGATCAATGTTTTTTCGAGCATTCGACTGTAGAGCAAGAAGGCACTCTGGAATGGAAACAACTTGAGGAATTTCTAAACCAGAATCAACCCGACACGAGCCTGTTGATGGCGCCACTGGAGGTCATCCGGCAATGCCAGCGCCCCGGCGATATTGTCGGACTCAGCAGGCTTCACCAGAAAGTCGATGTGTCCTCTGATTGGGAGCATGTGCAGAGGGAATTGTCCCATCGGGAAAACAACCGCCGTGTTCAATCGGTCGGACAAGGGTTTGGTTTCGATGTGTCGCTTAGGGATGAAGACTTCTTTACCTTTTATCGTTCCATGCATGTCCCGACCATGAGCGCCCGTTACGGGCGCTTAGCCCGCAGTGTGCCCGAGCAATCGGCGTATCTGGAATTGTTCAAGCAGGGAGTGTTGTTTCGGGTTTGTTTAAAGGATGACTGGGTGGCGGGAAGTGTTTCTCAAGTTGATGAGTCGACACGCACCTTGAACGCACGGTTGATCGGCGTGAAGGATGGCGCATCAATTTACCGGGTTAATGGAGCACAGAATTTTGTTTACCACGCGATCCTGGAGTGGGCATCCCATCAGTCGAACATCGATTGCGTCGACTTTCAGGGCTGCGAGCCATTTTTGAGCAAAGGAACGTTTCAGTACAAGAAACGCTTTGGGGCTAAGGCCGTTATTCCTGACAACGCATTCGGTCAATGGAGGTTACTGATTCGAGCGCACAAGCTTTGTGCTTCAGCCAGGCAATTCCTGATCAATAACCCTCTTGTTGGCCTTGATGCAGAGGGCCGGCTGCAAGCACAGTACTTCTTCGATGCAGACCACGAGATCCGCTCGGACATTCCCTTCGCTTCAAAAGGCATTTCCAGCCAAGTGAACCATAACCTGGACCAATGGCATGGCTAGTCGGCTCATCCACCCGACTCGGCTTGATGGATATTTCTGTCCTATGGCCTGGGTGCTTGCTGCGTTGATCTTCATCAGTCGGTTGAGCGCCATGGTCAAGCTATTCATGGCGTTATACCTGCGTCAGGAACTGGGGCTGCCGATTGAAACCGTAGGCTGGTTGTTATCCGGATACGGAGCCGGCTTGCTGATAGGGTCAATGGGAGGCGGACTGCTCAGTGAGTATTTCTCCACGGCGCGCCTCACCGCCGCGTTGTTTTTTGTCTCGGCATGGATATTGGTCTTGTTGGGGCTGGTCGTTGAGGTGCCATTGCTGGCTGGGTTGTTGCTTTTCAGCGGAGTACTCGATGGTGCGATACGTACACTTCATCAGCGCTTGATTATGGAGTATTGCCTGGTTGCGCAGCGGCTTCGCGCGCAGTCATTGAGTCGTGTTGCCAGTAACCTGGGCATGGCTGTGGCCGGGGTTGTGGGTGGCGTCCTGGCGCAGACTGATTTTCGCTGGGTGTTTTTTGTCAGTGCGGCCATGACGCTGTTGGCTTTGATCTGGTTTGTTCGGGCGACATTTCATCGAGAAGTTCTGATACCGGATCAGACTCCTGATTCGGTTTCGGGTGCATGCGTACCTTATCGAGATAAACCGTTCCTCTGGTTGTTGGCGGCTTCTGTCTTGCTCGGCCTTGCCTTCGAACCGGTCTACAGCATGTTGGGCAACTATCTGCTCGATTACTATCGGTTGGGTATCGAAGTCATCGGATGGCAATTTGCACTCAATGCAGTACTGGTGGTGGTGCTCCAGATTCCGTTATCTCATTGGAGTGAGCAATGGGGGGCGCGTCGGCAACTACTGGCAGGCAGCCTGCTGTTAGCCTGCGGGCTCGCGATGTTGCCCTTCGGCTCAGGGGTGTTGTATGTCTGCCTGTCGACCGTTGTTTGGACCCTAGGCGAAATTTTGTTTATGCCGACCCTGAGCGTGTTGGTTATGCAGCGTGCGCACACAGGAAGGAGTGGGCATTACTTTGGACTTTTTTCCATGTGCTGGAGCGCGAGTGTGCTGCTTTCACCGGTACTTGGCGGTCAGCTCTACGGCCATTTCGGCGGGCACATTGTCTGGTTCGTCAGCGCCGCGCTGGCCTTGTTGTCCACGCCGCTGATTTATCAGGCCACACGTTTGGGCGCCTCGAAAGGGCTGGATTCACAAACGTCGCGCGTCACTTCGCATAGCTGATTCGATTCTGGGGGTTATTCGATACAAGTCTGCAGAGCCAGACACTGGCGATGATGACGCCGACAGGCAGACGTAAACCGCAGGCAAAAGAAAACCCCTTCTCCCCGGCTGATGCGCAGCCGAGGCAGAAGAGGTTATTGAACAGCTCAGATATCCCCTGTGGGAGCGAGCCTGCTCGCGAAAGCTGTGTGTCAGTCAACATTGATGCTTGCCTATAAGAATGTACTGTTGCGCGACGGTTTTTCCGTAGGTCTTTTCCCTTTGTGGGGTAGCTTGACTCTGGTTTTGCATTGTTGGCGTTTCTACTCGCGACAACTAAGTCGTAGCCGTCTACTGTTCGAAAGTCACTTCGCAAATCGCTGCCTTTTCAAGGATCAATGGAATGACGAGTCGGCTGACTCACCTGCTGCGGCTGGACGGCTATTTCTGCACCATGGCCTGGGTGCTGGCGGCGCTGCTTTTCATCAATCGCCTGAGCAGCATGGTCAAGCTGTTCATGGCGCTGTACCTGCGTCAGGAACTGGGGCTGGCGATTGAAACCGTCGGCTGGCTGCTGTCCGCTTACGGCGCCGGGCTGCTGATTGGCTCGATGCTGGGCGGATGGCTGAGCGATCATGTGTCCACGGCGCGGCTGACAGCGGCGCTGTTTTTTGCCTCGGTGTGGACGCTGGTCTTGCTCGGGCTGGCCACGCAGGTGCCGCTGCTGGCAGGTTTGCTTTTGCTCAGCGGGACACTCGACGGGTCGATTCGTACGCTGCATCAGCGGTTGATCATGGAGTACTGCGAGGTGGCGCAGCGTCCTCGCGCGCAGGCCTTGAGCCGTGTCGCCAGAAACCTCGGGATGGCTGCCGCCGGCTTGGCGGGCGGGGTGCTGGCGCAGACCGATTTTCGCTGGGTGTTTTTTGTCAGCGCGGCCATGACGCTGCTGGCATTGCTTTGGTTTGTCCGCACGACGTGGCGCCGACCGGCGCTTATTCCTGAGGAAACGCCCGATGTCGGCGCAGGCACAGGCGTCCCCTATCGAGATCGACCGTTCCTCTGGTTGCTGGCCGCGGTGATCCTGCTCGGTATGGCGTTCGACTCGATCTACAGCATGCTCGGCAATTACTTGCGGGATTACTACCGGTTGAGCACTGAAGCCATCGGCTGGCAGTTCGGCCTCAATGCGATGCTGATTGTGGTGTTGCAAATACCGCTGTCGCACTGGGGTGAACGCTGGGGCGCACGCAGGCAACTGGTGGCGGGATGTGTGTTGCTGGCGGTTGGGCTCGGCATGTTGCCGCTCGGTTCCGGGTTGTTTTACGCCTGTCTGTCGACTGTGGTCTGGACGCTGGGGGAAGCCCTGTTTATGCCGCCGCTGAATGTTCTCGTCATGCAGCACGCGCAAGCCGGAAAAAGCGGCCAGTACTTCGGCCTGTTCTTCATGTGCTGGAGTGCGAGCGCGCTGCTTTCACCGGTACTTGGCGGTCAGCTCTATGGCCATTACGGTGGGCACATTGTCTGGTTCGTCAGCGCCGCGCTGGCCATGCTGTCCACCCCGCTGATTTATCAGGCCACACGTTTGGGCGCCTCGAAAGGGCTTGATCCACAAACGCGGCGCGCCACCTCGCTTAGCTGATTCGGTTATGGGTGTTATCAGAAACCGATCTGGCCGCCGACGGCATTTCCGCCCATTCGTTAGCGTCCTATCTGGAGAACCCGGCTGAGCGCAACTAAATTTCAGACAGCGCCAGTCAGGCACTTGTGTTTCACCTGCAAAAGGATGGAATCGGCTATGAACAGATTTTTACGGGTTTTATTGCTGTTGAAGGTGGTGGTGTTGTTGTCCCTCGGCAGTTCAGCGGTGTGGGCCGGATGTGAGGATCATGATACTCAGGCGTCGAGCGGGACGGTGGTGCAGGGTGATCTGATGCTTGCCAAGTCCGAGTCCGAACCGGGTGATCAGGGGCAGGGCGGCAGTGCGGACGATGACGATTCGACCACTGAGGAACCCGACAGCGACGATGACGACGACAGCCAGACGTAAACCGCAGGCAAAAGAAAACCCCTTCTGCCCCGACTGATGCGCAGCCGGGGCAGAAGGGGTTATTGAACAGATCGCAAATCCCTGTGGGAGCGACGGTGCGACGATTCGACCTGCTCGCGAAGGCGATATTTCAGTCAACATCTTATGTCGACTGAGAGACCGCTATCGCGAGCAGGCTCGCTCCCACATTTTTACGCGGCGCCGTCGAGGAATTGCTCGGCGTAGTGGCAAGCCACCTGGCGTCTGTCGAGCAGGCGCAGGGCTGGCTCTTCAGTGCTGCAACGCTCGGTCGCATACGGGCAGCGCTTGTGGAAAGCGCAGCCCGACGGCGGGTTCAACGGGTTTGGCAACTCGCCGACGATCTTGATTTTCGGCTTGTTCGGGTCCGGGTGAATGGTCGGGGTGGCCGACAGCAGCGCCTGGGTGTACGGGTGCAGAGGACGCTCGTAGATGTCGTTCTTCGGGCCCATTTCCACCGGGCGGCCGAGGTACATCACCATCACGTCATCGGCGACGTGTTGCACCACCGCCAGGTTGTGGGAGATGAACACGTAGGCGGTGTTGAACTCTTGCTGCAAATCCATGAACAGGTTCAGCACCTGCGCCTGAATCGACACGTCCAGCGCCGAGGTCGGTTCGTCCGCTACCAGCACTTTAGGCTGCAACATCATCGCGCGCGCCAGGGCGATCCGCTGGCGCTGACCGCCGGAGAACATGTGCGGATAACGCTGGTAATGCTCAGGACGCAAGCCCACCTGCTTCATCATCGCCTGGACTTTCTCGCGACGTTCCGAGGCGCTCAGGTTGGTGTTGATCAGCAGCGGCTCGGCCAGTTGATCACCGACTTTCTGCCGTGGGTTCAACGACGCGTAAGGGCTCTGGAACACCATCTGCACGTCTTTGCGCAGTTGCTTGCGTTCAGCCTTGTTCGCACCGGTGACTTCCTGCCCGGCGATTTTCAAGGAACCGGAGGACGGCTCTTCGATCAGCGTCAGGGCGCGGGCCAGGGTGGATTTGCCGCAGCCCGATTCACCTACAACGGCGAGGGTCTTGCCGGCTTCCAGTTCGAACGACACACCGTTCAGGGCGCGTACGGTCGCATGGCCCTTGAACAGGCCGCGGGACACTTCGTAGTGGCGGGTCAGGTCGCGGGCGGTAAGTACGACGGCCATTACGCCACCTCCTGATTCAGCGGGTAGAAGCAGCGGGCGAGGCTGTTGCTTTTCGGGTCAAGGGTTGGACGTTGCTGACGGCAGGAATTCTGCACATACGGGCAACGCGGCGACAGCAGGCAACCCTGCGGACGGTCATAACGACCGGGAACGATGCCCGGCAGCGTGGCCAGGCGCGTGGCACCCAGGCTGTGTTCCGGAATCGCCTTGAGCAGCGCTTCGCTGTACGGGTGCGCCGGAATGTCGAACAGCTGAGGTACCTGACCCACTTCCACCGCTTGGCCGGCGTACATCACGCACACCCGCTGAGCGGTTTCGGCCACGACCGCGAGGTCGTGAGTGATCAGCACCAGGCCCATGTTCTGCTCTTTTTGCAACGCCAGCAGCAGGTCCATGATCTGCGCCTGAATCGTCACGTCCAGTGCGGTGGTCGGTTCGTCGGCGATCAGCAGTTTCGGTTCGCCGGCAATCGCCATGGCGATCGCGACTCGCTGGCTCATACCGCCGGACAGTTGATGCGGGTACGCGTCCATACGGCTGGCGGCGCCCGGGATTTCAACTTTTTCCAGCAGTTCGATGGCGCGTGCTCGGGCTTGCTTGCCAGACATTTTCAGGTGCAGGCGCAGCACTTCTTCGATCTGGAAACCGACGGTATAGCTCGGGTTCAGCGCGGTCATCGGGTCCTGGAAGACCATGGCCAAGTCTTTGCCGACGATCTGCCGACGCTGACGGTTGCTGAGCTTGAGCATGTTCTTGCCGTCGAAATTCAGCGCGTCAGCAGTGACGATCCCCGGATGTTCGATCAGGCCCATCAGCGCCATCATGGTCACGGACTTGCCGGAACCCGATTCGCCAACGATGGCCAGGACTTCGCCCTTGTCCACGGTAATGTCGAGACCGTCGACCACCGGAACGGCGTTCTTGTCGCCGAAGCGAACGTTGAGATTCTTGATTTCTAACAGTGACATTTGAATCTCCTCAGGCGGCGTTCTTGAGTTTCGGGTCCAGCGCATCGCGCAGACCGTCGCCCATCAAGTTGATTGCCAGCACGCTGAGCAAAATGGTCAAACCAGGCAGACTGACGACCCACCAGGCGCGTTCGATGTAGTCGCGAGCCGAAGCCAGCATGGTGCCCCATTCAGGGGTTGGCGGTTGAACGCCGAGGCCGAGGAAGCCCAGTGCGGCGGCATCGAGAATCGCCGAAGAGAAGCTCAAGGTGGCCTGAACGATCAGCGGCGCCATGCAGTTGGGCAGCACGGTGACGAACATCAGGCGTGGCAGACCGGCACCGGCCAGACGCGCGGCTGTCACGTAGTCGCGGTTCAATTCGCCCATCACCGCGGCGCGGGTCAGACGAACATAGGACGGCAACGAAACCACGGCGATGGCAATAATGGTGTTGATCAGGCCAGGGCCGAGGATGGCGACAATCGCCACGGCCAGCAGCAGGGACGGCAGGGCCAGCATGATGTCCATCAGACGCATGATGGTCGGGCCGAGCAGGCGCGGGAAGAACCCGGCGAACAGACCCAAAAGGATGCCCGGAATCAGCGACATCACCACCGACGACAAGCCGATCAGCAGGGACAGGCGTGAACCGTTGATCAGCCGTGACAGCAGGTCGCGACCCAGTTCATCGGTGCCGAGCAGGAACTGGATCTGCCCACCTTCCAGCCAGGATGGCGGGGTCAGCAGGAAGTCACGGTATTGCTCGCTCGGGTCATGCGGTGCAACCCACGGCGCGAAGATTGCGCAGAAAATCACCAGCAGCATGAACATCAGGCCGGCAACGGCGCCTTTGTTCTTGGAAAACGCTTGCCAGAACTCTTTGTACGGAGACGGGTACAGCAGGCTTTGATCGACTGTTACCGCTTGATTTGTAGTTGAAGCTGGAGTGGTCATGGTCATGATGATCTCAGCGCTGGTGACGGATGCGTGGGTTGGCGAAGCCGTAGAGGATGTCCACCACGAAGTTCACCAGAATCACCAGGCAGGCGATTAACAGGATGCCGTTCTGCACCACGGGATAGTCCCGTGCGCCAATGGCTTCGATCAGCCATTTGCCGATGCCGGGCCACGAGAAGATGGTTTCGGTCAGAACCGCACCCGCCAGCAATGTGCCGACTTGCAGGCCGACCACGGTCAGTACCGGGATCAGTGCGTTGCGCAGACCGTGAACAAACACCACGCGCGACGGCGACAGGCCTTTGGCGCGGGCGGTACGGATGTAGTCTTCACGCAGTACTTCGAGCATCGAAGAACGGGTCATCCGCGCAATTACGGCCAGCGGGATGGTGCCGAGCACGATGGCCGGCAGGATCAGGTGATGCAGGGCATCGAAGAACGCACCGACGTCATCGGCAAGCAGCGTGTCGATCAGCATGAAGCCGGTCCGCGGCTCGATGTCGTAGAGCAGGTCGATCCGCCCTGACACCGGAGTCCAGCCCAGGGATACCGAGAAGAACATGATCAGGATCAGGCCCCACCAGAAGATCGGCATCGAGTATCCCGCCAGGGAGATGCCCATCACCCCATGGTCGAACAGGGATCCTCGCTTGAGTGCCGCAATCACCCCGGCCAGAAGGCCCAGGATGCCGGCAAACAACAGCGCGGCCATGGACAGTTCCAGGGTCGCGGGGAATAGAGAGCTGAATTCGCTCCAGACGCTTTCACGGGTACGCAGGGATTCGCCAAGGTCGCCGTGGGCCAACTTGCCGATGTAGTCCAGGTACTGGGCATACAGCGGTTTGTTCAGGCCAAGGCGTTCCATTGCCTGAGCGTGCATTTCGGGGTCGACCCGACGTTCGCCCATCATCACTTCCACGGGGTCGCCTGGAATCATGCGAATCAACGCGAAAGTCAGCAAGGTGATGCCGAAGAACGTGGGGATCAATAACCCCAGTCGGCGGGCAATAAAACTAAACATCTTGTGGTGTACCTCATCAGCCGGTTAGGCGTGCCCGGCATTCCTGGGTCAGGAATGCCGGTAGTTTCTTATCTACTTCACCTGGGTGGTGGCGAAGTTATTAGTGGTGAGGGGGCTAATGTGATAGCCCTCTACGTTGTTGCGCATTGCGGTAAACATACGGGTGTGCGCCATGTTGATCCATGGCTGGTCCTGATTGAAAACCTCCTGGGCTTGCTCGTAGAGCGCTGCACGTTCCTTCGGGTTCACTTTAGCCCGTGCTTCGTCGATCAGCGTCTGGAATTTCTGATTGCACCAGCGCGCGTAGTTTTCGCCGTTCTTGGCTGCTTCGCAACTCAGATTAGGCGTCAGGAAGTTATCCGGATCGCCGTTATCGCCCGCCCATCCGGCGGAGACCATGTCGTGCTCGCCGTTTTTGGCGCGTTTGAGCATTTCGCCCCATTCCATGACGCGAATGTCGACTGTGATACCGACCTTGGCCAGGTCAGCCTGCATCATCTGCGCGCCGAGCATCGGGTTCGGGTTGGTCGGACCGCCGCCGTTACGGGTGAACAGCGTGAAAACAGTGCCCTCCGGCACGCCCGCTTCCTTGAGCAGGGCGCGAGCCTTGTCCAGATCACGTGGCGGGTTTTTCAGGTCGTGGTTGTAGCCCAGCAGGGTGTCCGGGAACGGATTGACCGCGACCGTTGCGTTGCCTTTGCCAAACAGCGCGTTCACGTATGCGGCCTTGTCGAACGCAATGTCGATGGCCTTGCGCACACGCACATCACTCATGTATTTGTGCGAGGTGTTCATCGCGATGTAGGAAACGGTCATCGCGTTCATCTCATCAACCTTCAGGTTGGTGTCTTTCTTGATGCTCGGGATGTCGTCCGGTTTCGGATACAGCGCGACCTGGCACTCGTTGGCCTTGAGCTTTTGCAGGCGCACGTTGTTATCGGTGGCAATCGCCAGGATCAGCGCATCAGCCGGTGGCTTGCCACGGAAGTAGTCCGGGTTGGCCTTGAAGCGAACCTGGGCGTCTTTGTTGTAGCGCTGGAACACGAACGGGCCGGTGCCGACCGGCTTGTTGTTCAGGTCGCCGGCCTTGTTGGCCTTGAGCAACTGGTCGGCATATTCGGCGGAATAGATCGAGGAGAACGCCATGGCGACGTCTGCCAGGAACGGCGCTTCGCGACGGGTCAGGGTGAATTTGACGGTGTTGTCGTCAACTTTCTCGACGCTTTTCAGCAGTTCCTTGAAGCCCATGCTTTCAAAGTACGGGAAGCCCACGCTCGACAGTTTGTGCCATGGGTGGTTCGGGTCCAGCTGGCGCTGGAAGCTCCAGACCACGTCGTCGGCGTTCATGTCGCGGGTCGGCTTGAAGTATTCGGTGGTGTGAAACTTGACGCCTTTGCGCAGGTGGAACGTGTAGGTCAGACCGTCTTCGCTGATGTCCCAGGAGTCGGCCAGTGCCGGAATCACTTCCGTGGTGCCGGGCTTGAAGTCCGCCAGACGATTGAAGATGGTTTCGGCCACCGCATCGGCTGTGACTGCAGTCGTGTACTGGACCATATCGAAGCCTTCCGGGCTGGCTTCGGTGCAGACCACCAGGGGTTTGGCCGAGACGCCAACAGCGACACTCAGCAACGCGGCTGCAATGGCCGCACGTAGGGGAAGCATTTTCATCAAGAACCCTCTGCAATCGGTTAAAGGACAAAAGCCGAACGGCCGATTCATCTCTGAATCAGCCGTCGGCAGGTGTATTACAGAATGTTGAACGGGATGGTGGTCACGAGACGGAACTCGTTGAGGCTGCCATCCGCCTGGTTATCGCTGGCGCGGTGAGCGGTATAGGTCGCGCGAACAGTGGTGGCTTTGAGCGGGCCACTCTGCACGGCGTACGACGTACCGATACCGTATTCATAGTGGTTTTCGCCGTCCATCGATTGCACGCCGTTGTAACCGCCGCCGGCATAGTGAGTACCGTCGATGCCCCAACCGCGAGCCTGATAAATGTTGAACTTCAGGCCTGGAACGCCGTATTCAGCCATGTTCAGGCCGTAGGCGATCTGGAAGGATTTCTCGTTCGGGCCGTTGAAGTCCGACAGCAGGGAGTTGGCCAGGTAGATGCCGTTGGTTTCGTGCAGGTAGTCGAAGTACTCGTTACCGTTCACTTCCTGGTACGAGAAGGTCAGGCTGTGGGCCTGGTGAGTCAGGCCCAGCGACAAGGAGTAGGTGTCGTTGTCGATCTGCCCAAGCTTGGCTTTACCTTCGTCAACGGTTTTGTAGTAGTTCAGGCCGGTGGTCAGGCTCAGGATCGAGCTGTCGCCCAACACATGGCTGGCGCCGAAGTAGTACTGGTTCCACAGGTCTTCAGCCTGGGTGCCCCACAGGCTGGTGGTCAGGCTGGCAAACGGGGTGTAAGTGATACCGGCGGTATTGACATGATCGGTTTCCACCACGTTGTCGGCGTATTCGGAACGGAATTTACGCTGGCTTTCCTCGGTACGCGGTGAGTTGCGATCGAAGGTGCCCAGGTCGAACGCCAGGTTCTCCAGCTCTTCACTGTGGATCGAAACACCCTGGAAGCTCGAAGGCAGCGGACGGTTGCCGATGACATCGACCATCGGGCTGCTGAAGTTCTGACGGCCGGCAGTCAACGTGGTGTTGGAGAAACGCGCCTTGACGTTGGCCAGGCCCAGTTTGCTCCACTGACCCTGGGCGTCACCGCCATTTTTGGTCAGGGTACGGTTGTTGCCAAGGCGGGGCACGCCGTTGAGTGGTACGCCACCATTGGCCGATGCAAGGTCTTTGCGATCACGGTCCAGGGCGATGGCGTTGTAGGCTGCCACTTCGGTGCTGAAGCCTACGGTGCCTTCGGTGAAGCCCGAGTTGTACTTGATGATGGTGCCTTGCACCCAGTTGATACGACGATCCGTTTCTTTCAGTACGCCGTTGTCCCTGTAACGAAGCACCGCCCCCCGTCGGAACGACTCATTCGCATACCAGTTACGCGTGGAACCGGTGACTGATTGTCCTTCGACAAAGCCAGTGGCCTCGCTTTGGGCGCTTTTCTCTTTCACGGTAACCGGGGTGAACGCCTGGCTTTGGGTTTCTGCGTACGCCGAGGCGGTTACGCTGCTTATGGCCAGGGCCAATAACGCGGTGCTACTCAGTTTCATGGGGTGAAGCTCCTTTCTTTCTTTTTTTAATGCCGGTCTTTTTTGGTGATCCGGCTATTTGATTTCGAACTCATACAAGGCATCGCAAACGTTTGCTTCAGGCCGGATTGGCGAATTACGGCAATACGCTTGCGTGAGGGCGGAATCCGCCCCCAGCGTTTTTGGCTAATCGGTTATTTTTCTATGCTGACGCCCGAGAACACGTTGCGACCGAAAGGACTCACCTTGAATCCCTCGATTTTGGCGCTCAAGGGCTGGTTAACCGTCGAATGGGCGATAGGCGTGATCGGCACTTGTTGCTTGAGGTAGTGCTGCGCCTGTTTGTAGAGCACGGTGCGCTGGTCGCGGTCAGTGACGACCTTGGCCTGCTTGATGAATTTGTCGTAAGCCGGATCGCACCACATGGAGTAGTTGTTACCACCAATGGCGTCGCAGCTGTAAAGCGTGCCGAGCCAGTTGTCCGGGTCCCCGTTATCACCGGTCCAGCCAATCAGGCTGACGTCGTGCTCGCCATTCTTGGTGCGCTTGATGTACTCGCCCCATTCGTAGCTGACGATCTTCACCTTGAGGCCGATTTTTGCCCAGTCAGCCTGGAGCATCTCGGCCATCAACTTGGCGTTCGGGTTGTAAGGGCGCTGCACGGGCATCGCCCACAAGGTGATTTCGGTGCCTTCTTTCACGCCGGCAGCCTTGAGCAATTCCTTGGCTTTTTCCGGGTTGTAGACCGTGTCCTTGATGGTGTCGTCGTAAGACCACTGGGTCGGCGGCATGGCGTTGACCGCCAGTTGACCGGCGCCCTGGTAGACGGCGTTGAGAATGCCTTGCTTGTTCACCGCCATGTCCAGCGCCTGACGCACTTCGAGCCTCTGGTCGAATGGTTTGTGGCGGACGTTGTAGGCGATGTAGCCAAGGTTGAAGCCGGGCTTCTCGATGAGCTTGAGTGCCGGGTCGTTCTTCAGCGCTGGTACGTCGGCGGGGCGCGGGCTCAGGGTGATCTGGCACTCATTGGCCTTGAGCTTCTGTACACGCACCGATGCGTCGGTGTTGATCGAGAAGATCAGGTTGTCGAGCTTGACCCGGCGTCGGGCTCCCAGTACTGCTTGTTACCGGTGTAGCGGATGTTGGAATCTTTCTGGTAGCTCTTGAACGCGAACGGGCCAGTGCCGACCGGCTTCTGGTTGATGTCGGCGGCTTTGCCTTCTTTCAGCAGATGGGCAGCGTACTCAGCGGACTGCACCGACGCGAAGCTCATGGCCATGTTCTGGATGAACGCGGCATCAACTTCTTTGAGGGTGAACTTGACGGTGTGGTCGTCGACTTTATCGATCTTGGTGATGTTGGTGTCCATCCCCATGTCTGTGAAGTACGGGAATTCGGTCGGGTACGCTTTGCGGAACGGGTCGTTCTTGTCAATCATGCGATTGAAGGTGAACAGCACGTCGTCGGCGTTGAACTCACGAGTCGGCTTGAAGTACGGGGTGGTGTGGAACTTCACGCCTTCACGCAGGTGAAAGGTGTAAGTCAGGCCATCATCGGAGATGTCCCACTTGGTCGCCAGACCAGGAATCACAGCGGTGCCGCCGCGCTCGAACTGGGTCAGGCGGTTGAACATGGTTTCTGCAGAGGCGTCGAAGTCGGTTCCGGTGGTGTACTGACCAGGATCAAAACCGGCCGGGCTCCCTTCGGAGCAGAACACCAGGTTAGTCGCCGCTTGGGCGAAAGGTGCGGAGGCTAACAAGCCTGCGCCGACTAAAAACGGAATGACCGCGTGTTTAAGCATGTTGGCCTCATGATTTGTTGTCATTTTTGGAATTAGAGGACGACCTCGTGAGTCGTGCCTGCGGATACTTATGCAGGGGCCATACCCAATGCAAGATCCTGAACGACTGCAGGCGTTAAACAGTGGCACGAACGTACCTTAATGTCGCATATGTATAAATTCATGTGCATTTGACCGTTTGCGCGGGGTTTTTTCGGTGCATGGGGTGCACCTGTGCGGGGCGATTTGGACGTCTTGCGCACTCGATTGGAGCGCGGTGTTACTTATTTATACCCAACATTGAGGGGAGGGCGGGCGTGAGTGAGATCGAATTCCAGTTCGGTGGGTAGGTGTTTGTTGTTTAGAGGGTTGTTGTGTCTGTGGGAGCAGATTGTTCCGTTACTGTTTGTCAGTGGACATCTGTGGGTGGGCTTTGGATTTGGAATTTGGTGGGGGCTGCGTCGGCGCGTTGGTAGTACCCGGGGTGCAACCCGTTGTTGCTTGCGGTAGCGCTTTTCGCTTTTTTCAAATGTTGAGCGCCTGATAAATGAGCATTTTCTGACGGATGTGCAGTGGTCAGGCGTGGGGAGCGAGCCTGATAGCCGATCATTTACTTTCAGGTGCACATCATTCCCCTGTAGGAGCGAGGCTTGCCCGCGAAGGCGACCTGATAGCCGACCAGTCTCTAGCCGATGTACACCAAACCCCTGTGGGAGCTGGCTTGCCTGCGATGGCGGCCTGACAGCCAACCAATCTTTTACTGCTGCCTGTAATCGATCATTCCCACGCTCCCGCGTGGGGATGCCGCCCGGTACGCTCCGCGCTCCATTTTTGTGTTGAACCATGTGTAAAAAACACGGCGCTTTCCCACGCATTTTTCAGGTTGCCGGGTAGGAAGCAGTCCTTCTAACCTTTGGCCGTCGCTGCAATTTCAGCGACCGGGCGTGGAAACCCGGATCTCTTAGTAGCCGCATAGCTCGACCATCGTATTCGTTGCCGACGTCTTCATTCGTCTGCAAACTGCGTCATGGCGGCTGTGCGTGGGCAGACTTCGGTCTGGCCGGGTCCTACTAACCGGTATTTCCACCCTGCGTGCAGCCGCCACCTATTTGTCGTGTGGAAACGACAATGGATGGCTCCCATTTTTAAGTAGGAGTTTTTCCATGGATAAGTTAATCCCCGATCCACCCGTTAACACCACCACTCCCAGCGCCGAAGACACACAGGCCGAAGCGCTCCTAAGGGACCGCGAAGCCATAAAACGCGCCCTCGATTACTACCTCGATCCACCCGACCAATACGCCCCCAAGCCCCGTCGTCCCAGCACCATGTTCATGATCGCCCGGACATGGACAGCGAAAGTCTCCTGGCTCAAGCTTGCGAGTCGTTAGCATCGGCAAGTGTCATGACCAGTGATTTCGCCGCGAACCTGATTGGCCCGCAGCGCCATATGGTGTTGGCGATTCAGCAGATCATCATGTTGGCGGAATTGGCGGTGAATCGGGCGTTGGATAACGTCGATCCGGCGTAGACCGCGTCATCGTTCTTCGCGAGCAGGCTCGCACAGGGAGATCGGGTGTGTACATAAATGGTGTGTTTCCCCGGACCCAATGTGAGCGAGCCTGCTCGCGATGGCGACAGATCAATCAGCGAAGATTTTCGGTTGCCAGTAGCCCAATAGTTCGAACTTCCTGGTGATAAAAATGAATGTGATAAAACTGCCTGTACCTGTCAGGTATGACAGTAGAAATATCCCGCAACTTGAATGAGCATGATCGCCTCCCGTAACAGCCTTTTACTGGCTAAGCGGTCGGCTTCAACAACGTGTGCAATCTATATAAGGAAATAACCATGACCGATGAAAAAAAGGATTATGTACGACAACACGACTATGAAATTATCCAATACTATATAACGATTCATGGTGGCAGGTTGTGAAAGGTGGAACACCTATTGGGGTTAGGTATGGAGTAGAAGATGAAGCATGGAAATACGCTAACGATTTGATTTCGGCGGATAGCTATAACCATTAGTTACCCCTTCGTCCTTCATCGCGAGCAGGCTCGCCCACAGGGAGTGTGCACACAGGGATTTTGTATACGGCACAGATCAAAATGTGGGAGTGAGCCTGCACGCAAATGCTGTGGGTCAAACACCACGAAATCATTTGGGTTCACATCCTTCAACGCATCAATATCTGTCTTGATCCGTGAGTGAGTTATGGCAAATCGATCTAGGTTGTACGTGAAAAATGACCTGTAACTGTTATTTCTGACAGTAGAAATACTGTTTAAACCATTTAATGATGACTCCTGAGGCATACGGTTTCTGCGCTCAGCCGAGTCGGCGGCGTAATGACCTTCTTCAACGGATTTTCATAAGGAGATGAACATGAGTTACCCAAAAATTACTGAATATGAAGGTTGTGAGATTCGTGAATATGAACCTGGCTCTTCGACAAACAGGTTTCAGGGGTTCGACAAAAATGGGAAACAGATAACGATGCTGTGTTTTACCTTGGAGGACGCCCAAAATGTGGTCTGGGCGCATAAACATCCCCCTAGGGGAGGGTCGCCTGACTAACCATTTTATGTGTCAAGTCGAGTGATTTTTTTCGCGACTAAGTCCACGGGCAAAAAAAACGGCGATCACTTCAGTGATCGCCGTTGCTGTGTCCGTGTTATCGAATCAAGGCATCAACACTTCAATCGCGCCATCCGCCGTCATGCTGACCTGGCTCGTGCCCGCCTCAACTTCCGGCGTCACCGGCGCACCGTCCATGCCGGCGGCTTTCATCATCATCGGCCCGCGCATGTACGGTTGTGGATAACCGTTGCTGTTCAAGTTCAGGTTAACGATTTTGTAGCCCTTGCCGCCCAACGCGTCGGTCGCCAGTTGGGCGCGGGCCTTGAAGGCGGTCACGGCTTCTTGAAGCAGCGCGTCTTCGCTGGCTTTGCGGGTTGGTGTGGCGATGGCGAAGTCCATGCCGCCCATTTTCAGGTCGGTCAGCAGTTCGCCTGTCAACTTCGACAGCGCGGCAAAGTCCGAGCTTTCCAGGCGCAGTTCGGCGCGCTCGCGCCAGCCGGTGATTTTCTGGCCCTTGGTGTCGTAGATCGGGTAGCTGTTGCGGCTGCCCTGGCGCAGGGTGACTTCCTTGACCTCTTTGGCCTGGGCCAGCGCTTTGTTCATGGTGGTGCTGACGTCGGCGGCGAGTTTGGCCGGGTCGGTGTTTTGTTCTTCGGTGTAGAGGGTCACGATCATCAGGTCGCGAGCCACTTCCTGGCTGACTTCGGCGCGCAGGGAGATCTGGTTGTAATGAAGCTCGTCGGCGGCCAGGGCCGGCAGGCTGGCGACGGTGCCAACGCTGAGGGCAAGAAGGGCGGCGCTGCGGCGGAAACTGTGCATGAAAACTCCTTGGGCGGTGCGCAGGGGTTAAGGTCCGAGCCTGCGTGAAACCATCAGACTCTAGCTTTAATGATCCGGTTCGCACAGTTACAACTTCTATACAGATGGAATGCAGGAGACCGCGTTGAGGCCATTCGCGGGCAAGCCTCGCTCCTACAGGAATGTGTCGTTCAAAGGATTTGCGTCCGACACATCCCGTAGGAGCGAGGCTTGCCCGCGAAGGCGTCCTTATAGACGCAGCAGAACTTCCTGCCATGTGGCGGTTTGCCGCACTTTTGCCTGCCAGCCCCCGTGCTTGGTTATACTCCGTGCGATCCGCCTGGAGCGCTCATCAGGAGAGCTCATGCTCGCCCCCGTTCAAATCACTTCCGCCACTCGCCAGAATCTCTGGCGGCTCACGTTCATCCGCACGTTGGTGCTCGCCGCTCAGGCCGGTTCCGTGGGGCTGGCCTACTGGTTCGACCTGCTGCCGTTGCCGTGGGTGCAACTGGCAATGACCCTGGGTTGTTCAACGCTGCTGTGCGCGTTCACGGCGGTTCGTCTGCGCACCTCGTGGCCGGTGACCGAGCTGGAATATGCCCTGCAACTGGCCTGCGATCTGTTTATCCACAGTGCCTTGCTGTATTTCTCCGGCGGCTCGACCAACCCGTTTGTCTCGTATTACCTGGTGCCGCTGACCATCGCCGCCGTGACGTTGCCGTGGCGCTATTCGGTGATTCTGTCCGGCATCGCGCTGGCGCTTTACACGTTGTTGCTGGCGCAGTTCTATCCGCTGGAAACCTTTCCCATCGCCCGGGAAAACCTGCAGATCTATGGCATGTGGCTGAGTTTCGCCCTCGCCGCAGCGGTCATCACGTTCTTCGCCGCGCGCATGGCCGAAGAGCTGCGCCGTCAGGAAGAATTGCGCGCCATCCGCCGTGAAGAAGGCCTGCGCGACCAGCAATTGCTGGCCGTTGCGACCCAGGCGGCGGGCGCGGCCCATGAGTTGGGCACGCCGTTGGCAACCATGAGCGTGCTGCTCAAGGAAATGCGCCAGGACCACCACGACCCGTTGTTGCAGGACGATTTGAGCGTGCTGCAGGATCAGGTCAAACTCTGCAAAGAGACCTTGCAGCAACTGGTGCGCGCCGCCGAGGCCAATCGCCGCTTGGCGGTGGAGATGCAGGACGTCACCGACTGGCTCGACGAAGCCCTCAATCGCTGGCACTTGATGCGTCCGGAAGCCAGTTACCGCTTCCAGCGCCTGGGCCAAGGCACCGTGCCGCGCATGGCGCCGCCGCCAGACCTGACGCAAGCGCTGCTGAATTTGCTGAACAACGCCGCCGATGCCTGCCCCGAAGGGTTGCAGGTGACGCTGGACTGGAATGCCGAGGACCTGACCATCAGCATTCGCGACCACGGCGCCGGTGTGCCGCTGGCCATTGCCGAACAGATCGGCAAACCGTTTTTTACCACCAAGGGCAAAGGTTTCGGCCTGGGCCTGTTTTTGAGCAAGGCCAGCGTGACACGCGCCGGCGGCTCAGTGAAACTCTACAGTCATGAGGAAGGCGGCACGCTCACCGAGCTGCGCCTGCCCCGTGTCGCCCGAGGAGACGAACATGAGTGACGAGATCCAAGTTGAAGGCGAAGAACTGCCGCATTTACTGCTGGTAGACGACGATGCAACCTTTACTCGTGTGATGGCCCGCGCCATGGCCCGCCGCGGTTTTCGCGTCAGCACCGCCGGTTCCGCCGAAGAAGGGCTGGTCATTGCCCAGGCTGATATCCCGGACTACGCCGCGCTGGACCTGAAAATGGACGGCGACTCGGGCCTGGTGTTGCTGCCCAAACTGCTCGAACTCGACCCGGAAATGCGCGTGGTGATCCTCACCGGCTATTCGAGCATTGCCACCGCCGTCGAGGCGATCAAGCGCGGCGCCTGCAACTACCTGTGCAAACCGGCGGACGCCGACGATGTGCTGGCCGCGCTGCTCTCCGAGCACGCCGACCTCGACACTCTGGTGCCGGAAAACCCGATGTCGGTGGACCGCCTGCAGTGGGAACACATCCAGCGCGTGCTCACCGAACACGAAGGCAACATCTCCGCCACTGCCCGCGCCTTGGGCATGCACCGCCGCACGCTGCAGCGCAAACTGCAGAAGCGCCCGGTCCGTCGCTGAACGGACGCTGAACGATTATCGCCAGCCCTCGCGATAACCCGAACCGATCATCTATGATCGGTTCGTGTGTGTTCTTTTCTTTATCGAGCCTTATCCATGAATCAGAACGCTGAGTATTCCGCGGTCAACGATACTGTGCGCGGGCAGTTTTTTCGAAAAGTCTGGGCGATGACCACGCCGTATTGGCGCAGCGAAGAAAAGGGCAAGGCCTGGACGTTGCTGATCGCCGTGATCGCGCTGTCGCTGTTCAGCGTGGCGATTTCGGTGTGGATCAACAGTTGGTACAAGGATTTTTACAATGCCCTGCAAAAGAAGGACGAAGCGGCCTTCTGGCAGCTGATTCTGTATTTCTGCGGGATTGCGGCGGTGGCGATTCTCGGCGCGGTGTATCGGCTCTACCTGACCCAGATGCTGACGATTCGCTGGCGGGCCTGGCTTACCGAACAACACTTCGCCCGATGGTTAGGCAACAAAAACTACTATCAGCTGGAGCAGGGCGGTTACACCGATAACCCGGACCAGCGGATTTCCGAAGACCTCAACAGCTTTACCAGCAATACGCTGGGTCTGGGCTTGGGCCTGATCCGCAACGTTGTCAGCCTGGTGTCGTTCTCGATCATTTTGTGGGGCGTGTCGGGCAGCATCGAAGTGTTCGGTTTCACCATTCCTGGCTACATGTTCTGGTGCGCGCTGGTTTATGCAGCAGTCGGCAGCTGGCTGACGCATGTGATCGGCCGTCGTTTGATTGGCCTCAACAACAATCAACAACGCTTCGAAGCCGACCTGCGTTTCTCCATGGTACGGATTCGCGAGAATGCCGAAAGCATTGCGCTGTACAACGGCGAACCGAATGAAAACCGCCGTTTGAGCAACCGTTTCGGGCTGGTCTGGCACAACTTCTGGGACATCATGAAAGTGTCCAAGCGCCTGACCTTCTTCACCTCCGGTTATGGCCAGATCGCAATCATCTTCCCGTTCATGGTCGCCGCGCCGCGCTACTTCGCCGGCAAGATCGAACTGGGTGAGCTGATGCAAATCAACTCCGCCTTCGGCAACGTTCAAGAGAATTTCAGCTGGTTCATCAGCGCCTACCAGGACTTGGCCGCATGGCGCGCCACCTGCGATCGTCTGCTGAGTTTCCGTCAGGCCATGACCGACAACGAAGAGCGTGCACCGGCCATCGATGTGCAGACTTCGGGTACGGCATTGAAAGTGCACAACCTGGGCCTCGATCTGGCGGACGGTCGCCACTTGCTGACCAACGCCGACATGACCGTGGAGGAGGGCGAGCGCGTCATGCTCAGCGGGCGTTCCGGCAGCGGCAAGTCGACCTTGCTGCGGGCGATGGGGCATTTGTGGCCGGCGGGGCACGGCAGCATTCGCCTGCCGACGGCGCGTTACTTGTTCCTGCCGCAAAAACCGTATCTGCCGATTGGCACGTTGCGCGAGGCGTTGAGTTATCCACAGGCCGGCGAGACCTATCCGCATGAACGATATGTGCATGTGCTGGAGACTTGCCGCTTGCCGCACCTCGTTGCGCGTCTGGACGAAGCCAATCACTGGCAGCGCATGCTGTCGCCGGGTGAACAGCAACGGCTGGCATTCGCCCGTGCGCTGCTCTATGCACCGCAGTGGTTGTATATGGATGAAGCGACGTCGGCGATGGACGAAGAGGATGAAGCGTCGCTGTATCAGGCGTTGATCGATGAGATTCCGGGGCTGAGTATTCTCAGCGTCGGGCATCGCAGCAGCCTGAAGCGTTTCCATCCACGGCATGTGCGCATTGAAAATGGGCATCTGGTGGACCAGACCGTGACCGCCTGAACACCTCCGAACCTGTAGGAGCGAGGCTTGCCCGCGAAGGCCGTTACTCGGTTCCACATGAGAGCCGTGTCACCGTTCTTCGCGGGCAAGCCTCGCTCCTACAAAAGGGGTGATGGTGATCGTACAACCGCGTTGAGCTATGATGCGGTTTCAGCCGCAATTTTCGAGACAGACGTTCACCATGGAAAACCCGATCGACGCACCACGCCTCCCTCGCAAGCGCCGCAGCCTCGCACAGGAATTGGTGACGGTGCTGTCCGAGCAGATCCGCGACGGTCACCTCAAGCGCGGCGACAAATTGCCCACCGAGTCGGCAATCATGGATGCCCATGGCGTCAGCCGCACCGTGGTGCGTGAAGCGATTTCCCGTTTGCAGGCGGCTGGCCAGGTGGAAACCCGCCACGGCATCGGCACCTTCGTGCTCGACACTCCGAGCCCGAGCGGTTTCCGTATCGACCCGGCGACCGTGGTCACCTTGCGGGATGTACTGGCGATCCTGGAACTGCGCATCAGCCTCGAAGTTGAATCCGCCGGCCTCGCCGCACAACGCCGAAGTGCCGAGCAGCTGGCCTTGATGCGCGCCGCGCTGGACGCCTTGAATGAAAGTGTCTCGCATGCCAGCGATGCCGTGGCGTCCGACTTCCAGTTTCACCTGCAAATCGCCTTGGCGACCGGCAACCGCTACTTCACCGACATCATGACCCACCTGGGCACCAGCATCATTCCGCGCACACGTCTGAACTCCGCGCGCCTGGCCCATGACGACCAGCAGCACTACATGAGTCGTCTGAGCCGTGAGCACGAAGAGATATACGACGCGATTGCGCGCCAGGATTCAGATGCGGCGCGGGCGGCGATGCGGTTGCATTTGACGAACAGTCGGGAGCGGCTGCGCCATGCTCATGAAGAGGCTGAGGCGCAGCGCTGATTGTGGTTTATGGTTTTAGTTGAACAACCAGATCAATGGAATCAGCCTGATTACCCGAGGCGCTGGTTACTCTGTATCGCAGCTTGGCAGTGGCATCTGGCACCAGACCTTTTTCAAAGGTCTCTTTCGGGACCGCAAACACCATTACCAAAGGGACGGGCTCCACCCGTTTCGTACCACTCCAGTGGTTTCCAGTTGAGGTCTGTACCGTAAATTCGACCTTATCGCCTACAGTCATATCTCCGTGCGGCGTAACCTCGCCGTGCGCGGGACCTGTCAGCTTGCCAACGTAAAGAACATCATTGTTGGCTTCTTTAAGGACAGGTGCAGGCATAGTTTTCTCTTGCGCAGTCATGATCAAAATCCTTTTAACAATCAAACCGTTTGAAAGGCGCGAGGTGGAAAGCTTCGCTGACGGAGCCGGTTTGTTAACTCCGGAACCATTTAGGCTGCATTGGCAATCGCTGGGCTACTGTCAGAAATTACAGTTCCGACAAACGGTCAGCGGCTATCTGATCAATCAGCTGCCTCAGGGGAAATGCCATCGCGAGCAGGCTCGCTCCCACATTGGGTCAATGGCGCCCACAAATAATGTGTTCACCGAAGATCCCTTGTGGGAGTGAGCCTGCTCGCGATGGGGCCATCGGCTTCAGCCAGTCTTCAGAATCGAGCGATCCACTCGCACGGCCAACTCAGTCGTCACAGATTTAACATCGAACGTCACCCTTCCATGCTTATCCACAACCCCCCGAGCAATCGACACACCCATGGACAACAATTCCAACGGCGCACCCTTCAGCGATTGTCCCGAAGGCAATTCCAGCTTCAATTTGATAGTCATCATCGATCTCCTTATCAGGCCACGTTGCCAGTGGGTTTGTAGTCCTTGAGCAGCAAGTAAGTGCTCCAGCCCCACCAGTCATCGACAGTGGCGGTGTCGTTCAGGTTGTTGACGTCCTTGCGCCGCAGCACTTTGCTGCCTTCTACCCGGAACAGCGGTGAAAAGTTGTTCGCCAGATTCTGCACGGCTTGCAGATCCGGCGTCTTTTTCAAGGCGCCGAAGTTGCCGGGTGCCTGCACTGTGCCACTGAGATACGCCGCAAACACTTCATCCGCCGACACCTGAACCGCCTGATTCACCTGGACGCGATTGGCGCTGTCGATGGCGTCGAAGTAGCGTTTGTCGCCATACGCGCGCCATTGATCGCCGTTGCCGTTGCGCACATTGAGGCCGAACTTGCTGTCTTCGTCGTGCATGAAACGGGTAATCAACGAGCCCAGATCACTTGGCGTTACCACCGCTGCGAGCTGTTTACGCGGCACTCGCAAATGGCCGGCAGAAAACAGATCGGTCAGGTAGTGATCGGCAAACGCGTTCATCGCGTAGGCCAGTTCCAGCTGCTTTTCATCGCCGCTGCTGTGAGCCTTTACCGCTTGTTGCAGCGCCGCGGCATGCCCGGCGATATACGCCAGCAGCGCCCACTCGGCGAAGTGATCGGCATTGTTGGCGGCCAGTTTCAGATAGCGTCCCAATGGAAACAGCGCCGAGACGAAACTGCCGCCGCCGGTGATTTTGTTCCACTCTTCGGACAACGTATCTCCGAGTGCGTCATATGCCTCGTGAGGTTGTTTTCCATCCTTGATCGCCTGTTTAACGGCGGCGATTTCCTTCTGCATGACGCCGAGAATCAGCTTCGCCTCTGCATTGGAGGCAGGCAGTACGGCCAGCGAGTTGAAGGCATTGATAAACCGCTGAATGCGATCGCCAGCGGTGGCGCCTTCGCTGACCGGTTGATGGGGAATGCCATAAAAATCGCCGCCCAGGGCGACGATCTGGCCATAGGTCAGCGCCAGTCCATTGGGTAAATGAAGCGCTACTTGCGAGGCAGGGACAGCGGGGGCGTCCTTGATGAAACGCAGCAGCGTGCTGTCACCGATGGCGGTGTGCTCGCCGCCCTCGAACTTCAGCTGCGGCTTGCCTTTCATGGCTTTGCCGGGCGGAGCGTTAGAGTGTGCGTCTTTATGTTCGGCGATCTGCAGCATCAGCGAACTGTCGGCGGTGATGGCGATTCCGTTTTCGGTAAAAAGATCATCCAGGTTCGCGATGATCTGCTTGGGTTTTTTCTGCGGTTGAGTGTGTAGACCTGACATTTCTAGCTCCTTGATATGTCGTCGGTACGATTCGAAATAACTGTACATATATACAGCTATTCGGAGCTTAGGCGAGAAATCTCCTACGTCAAGAAAATCCCTTTCCGACACAAATTCCGGGCACACCGATGAAATGCAGTTGACGGTTATTATTGAAGTTGTACGATGACCTATAACTCGGCCGTAGGCTAAATGCTTTTCTCACACAAATGTCGCTTCCCAGGATTTTCGAATAATGAATCCACAAGAACTGAAGTCCATCCTCTCTTCCGGCCTGCTGTCTTTCCCGGTCACCGATTTCAATGCCCAGGGCGATTTCCATCGCGCTGGCTACATCAAGCGTCTCGAATGGCTGGCCCCATACGGCGCCACGGCATTGTTCGCTGCGGGCGGCACCGGTGAGTTCTTCTCTCTGGCGGCCAGCGAATACTCGGAAATCATCAAGACTGCCGTCGACACCTGCGAAACCAGCGTGCCGATTCTGGCCGGCGTGGGCGGTTCGACTCGTCAAGCCATCGAATATGCACAGGAAGCCGAGCGTCTGGGCGCCAAAGGCCTGTTGCTGCTGCCGCACTACCTGACCGAGGCCAGCCAGGACGGCGTTGCCGCCCACGTTGAAGCCGTGTGCAAATCGGTGAAAATCGGCGTGGTGGTCTACAACCGCAACGTCTGCCGCCTGACCGCTCCGTTGCTGGAGCGCTTGGCCGAGCGCTGCCCGAACCTGATTGGCTACAAGGATGGCCTGGGTGATATCGAGTTGATGGTGTCGATCCGTCGCCGCCTCGCAGATCGCTTTAGCTATCTGGGCGGTTTGCCGACCGCTGAAGTGTACGCCGCTGCCTACAAGGCCTTGGGTGTGCCGGTTTACTCCTCGGCGGTGTTCAACTTCATCCCGAAAACCGCGATGGATTTCTACCACGCCATTGCCCGCGAAGATCACGCCACCGTTGGCAAGATCATCGACGACTTCTTCCTGCCGTACCTGGACATCCGTAACCGCAAAGCCGGTTACGCGGTGAGCATCGTCAAGGCCGGGGCAAAAATTGCCGGCTATGACGCAGGTCCTGTGCGTGCACCGCTGACCGATCTGCTGCCAGAAGAGTACGAAGCTCTGGCCGCGCTGATCGACAAGCAAGGTGCGCAGTAAAACCCGACAAAACCGAGGCCGCTGAGCAATCAGCGGCTTTTTGCGTGAGGAGATTTTCCCAGTGGCTGATACAAAGCGTTTTGATAACTACATCAACGGCGAATGGGTAGCGGGCAGTGATTACTGCGCCAACATCAACCCGTCTGAACTGACCGATACCATCGGCGATTACGCCAAGGCTGATCTGGCCCAGGTCCACGCCGCCATCGACGCCGCACGCGCGGCGTTCCCGGCCTGGTCCACTTCGGGCATTCAGGCTCGCCACGATTCACTGGATAAAGTCGGCACTGAAATCCTCGCCCGCCGCGAAGAACTCGGCACCTTGCTGGCCAGGGAAGAGGGCAAGACCCTGCCCGAAGCCATCGGCGAAGTGACCCGCGCCGGTAACATCTTCAAGTTTTTCGCCGGTGAATGCCTGCGCTTGTCCGGCGACTACTTGCCGTCGGTGCGTCCGGGTGTGAACGTCGAAGTGACTCGCGAAGCGCTGGGTGTGGTCGGTTTGATCACGCCGTGGAACTTCCCGATCGCGATCCCTGCGTGGAAAATCGCCCCGGCTCTGGCCTACGGCAACTGCGTCGTGCTGAAACCGGCTGATCTGGTGCCGGGTTGCGCCTGGGCGCTGGCCGAAATCATCTCCCGCGCAGGCTTCCCGGCCGGCGTGTTCAACCTGGTGATGGGCAGCGGTCGTGTGGTTGGCGATGCACTGGTGCAGAGCCCGAAAGTCGACGGCATCAGCTTCACCGGTTCCGTCGGTGTCGGTCGTCAGATCGCGGTCAGCTGCGTGTCGCGCCAGGCCAAGGTTCAGCTGGAAATGGGTGGCAAGAACCCGCAGATCATTCTCGACGACGCCGACCTGAAACAAGCGGTCGAGTTGTCGGTACAGAGCGCGTTCTACTCCACCGGCCAGCGTTGCACGGCGTCGAGCCGCTTCATCGTCACCGCCGGGATTCACGACACGTTCGTTGACGCCGTGGCCGAGCGCATGAAGTCGATCAAGGTCGGTCACGCGCTGAAAACCGGCACCGACATTGGTCCGGTGGTTTCACAGGCTCAGCTTGAACAGGACATGAAGTACATCGACATCGGCCAGTCCGAAGGTGCACGTCTGGTCAGCGGCGGCGGTCTGGTGACCTGCGATACCGAGGGCTACTACCTCGCGCCAACCCTGTTTGCCGACAGCGAAGCCGCGATGCGCATCAGCCGTGAAGAGATTTTCGGCCCGGTCGCCAACGTCGTTCGCGTCGCGGATTACGAGGCCGCGCTGGCCATGGCCAACGACACCGAATTCGGTCTGTCCGCGGGCATCGCCACCACATCGTTGAAGTACGCCAACCACTTCAAGCGCCACTCCCAGGCCGGGATGGTGATGGTCAACCTGCCGACGGCGGGCGTGGATTACCACGTTCCATTCGGTGGGCGTAAAGGTTCATCCTATGGATCACGTGAGCAAGGTCGCTATGCACAAGAGTTCTACACCGTGATGAAAACCTCTTACATCGGTTCCTGATACACCGCAATACCTGTGGGAGCTGGCCTGCCAGCGATGGCATCACCGCGGTGTGACTGACATACCGATGTGCCCGTATCGCTGGCAGGCCAGCTCCCACAAAAAACAACACCGTTATTACCCGCATAAAAATAATCAGTGGGAGTACATCTATATGCAATCGACCCAGAAGCCGACTCACGTCCGCTATTTGATCCTGCTCATGCTGTTTCTGGTGACCACGATCAACTACGCCGACCGGGCCACTATCGCCATCGCAGGCTCCAGCCTGCAAAAAGACCTCGGCATCGACGCGGTCACCCTCGGTTACATCTTCTCTGCATTCGGTTGGGCCTACGTGGCCGGGCAAATTCCCGGTGGCTGGCTGCTGGACCGTTTTGGTTCGAAAAAAATCTACGCGCTGAGCATCTTCACCTGGTCGCTGTTCACCGTGCTGCAGGGTTATGTCGGTGAGTTCGGCATGTCCACGGCGGTGGTTGCGCTGTTCATGCTGCGCTTTCTGGTGGGCCTGGCCGAAGTGCCATCCTTCCCCGGTAACGCGCGCATCGTTGCGGCCTGGTTCCCGACGGCAGAGCGCGGTACGGCTTCGGCGATCTTCAACTCGGCGCAATACTTTGCCACCGTGTTGTTTGCACCGCTGATGGGCTGGATCGTTTATAGCTTCGGCTGGCAGCACGTGTTCATCGTCATGGGCGTGATCGGTATCGTCTTCTCGGGTATCTGGCTGAAGGTGATCTACAGCCCGCGTCAGCACCCGATGATCAATGACGCCGAGTTCAAACACATCGCCGACAACGGCGGCATGGTCGACATGGATCAGGACAAAGGCAAAGGCGCCAAGGCCGACGGTCCGAAGTGGGACTACATCCGCCAGTTGCTGACCAACCGCATGATGCTCGGCGTGTACCTTGGCCAATACTGCATCAACGGCATCACCTACTTCTTCCTGACCTGGTTCCCGGTGTACCTGGTGCAGGAACGCGGCATGACCATCCTCAAGGCCGGTTTCATTGCCTCGTTGCCGGCGATCTGCGGCTTCATCGGTGGTGTGCTCGGCGGGGTGATTTCCGATTACCTGCTGCGCAAAGGGCATTCTCTGACCTTCGCCCGCAAGGCGCCGATCATCGCTGGTTTGCTGGTCTCCAGCAGCATCGTGGCGTGCAACTATGTCGATGTTGAATGGATGGTCGTTGGCTTCATGGCCCTGGCCTTCTTCGGCAAAGGCGTGGGTGCGTTGGGTTGGGCCGTGGTGTCCGACACCTCGCCAAAACAGATCGCCGGTCTCAGCGGTGGCTTATTCAACACCTTCGGCAACATTGCTTCGATCACCACGCCAATCGTGATCGGTTACATCATCAGCTCCACCGGTTCGTTCAAATGGGCGCTGGTGTTTGTCGGCTGCAACGCACTGGTGGCGGTGTTCAGCTATCTGGTGATCGTCGGTCCGATCAAACGTGTGGTCCTCAAAGAGCCGCCAGTCAGTGGGCCTGAAACCAATAGCAAATTGTCACAAGCGCATTCTTGAGGAGCGGCGTCATGCAGTTGATTGAACATTCCGACTCGCCGCGCTACATCCGCCTGCACGCGCGGGACAACGTAGTGGTCGTGGTCAACGACCAGGGCGTGCCCGCCGGCACCAAATTTGCGGACGGTCTGGTGACCCTGGACTTCGTGCCACAGAGCCACAAGGTCACCCTGGAAGACATTCCCGAGGGCGGCCAGGTGATTCGTTACGGCCAGACCATTGGCTACGCGTTGCAGCCGATTCCGCGCGGCAGCTGGGTCAAGGAAGATCAACTGCGCATGCCCACCGCGCCACCGCTGGATAACTTGCCGCTGTCCACCGAAGTGCCGGCGGCGCAGGCACCGCTGGAAGGCTTTACGTTCGAGGGTTATCGCAACGCCGACGGCACCGTCGGCACGCGCAACATTCTGGGGATTACCACGACGGTTCAGTGCGTCACTGGCGTGCTCGATCATGCGGTCCAGCGCATCAAGGACGAGTTGCTGCCCAATTACCCGAACGTCGATGACGTGGTCGCGCTGACCCACAGTTACGGCTGTGGCGTGGCGATTACTGCGACTGACGCGTACATCCCGATCCGTACCGTGCGCAACCTGGCGCGTAATCCGAATCTGGGTGGCGAAGCGTTGGTGATCAGCCTCGGCTGCGAGAAATTGCAGGCCGGGCAGGTGATGCACGAGAACGACAGCTCGGTGGATTTGAGCGATCCGTGGCTGTACCGCTTGCAGGATTCCAGTCACGGTTTCACTGAGATGATCGAGCAGATCATGGCGTTGGCCGAGACCCGTTTGAAGAAGCTCGATCAGCGTCGCCGGGAAACGGTGCCGGCGTCCGAGCTGATTCTCGGCATGCAGTGCGGCGGCAGCGATGCGTTTTCCGGCATAACCGCCAACCCGGCGCTGGGTTATGCCTCGGATCTGTTGCTGCGGGCGGGCGCGACGGTGATGTTTTCCGAAGTCACCGAAGTGCGCGACGCCATTTACCTGCTGACGTCCCGTGCGGAAACCGAGGAAGTGGCTCAGGAACTGGTGCGGGAAATGGACTGGTACGACCGCTACCTGGCCAAGGGTGAAGCGGATCGTAGCGCCAACACCACGCCGGGGAACAAGAAGGGCGGTCTGTCGAATATTGTCGAGAAGTCCCTGGGCTCAATCGTCAAATCCGGCAGCAGCGCGATCAATGGGGTACTGGGCCCTGGCGAGCGTTTCAAGCGCAAAGGGCTGATTTTCTGTGCGACCCCGGCCAGTGATTTTGTCTGCGGGACGTTGCAATTGGCAGCGGGGATGAACCTGCATGTGTTCACCACCGGGCGTGGTACGCCTTATGGGTTGGCGATGGCGCCGGTGGTGAAGGTGTCGACCCGGACCGAGCTGGCGCAGCGCTGGCCGGACCTGATCGACATTGATGCCGGGCGGATTGCGACCGGGCGGGCTTCGATTGAAGACCTTGGGTGGGAGTTGTTTCACTACTATCTGGACGTGGCCAGCGGCAAGAAACAGACGGGGGCGGAGCAGCACAAACTGCATAACGACATCACCCTGTTTAATCCGGCGCCAATTACCTGAGATTGTATGGTTGACCCGTGATAGGAGCGGTTCGGCATTCGAACACTCAAGTAGAGTTCATCGTTAGGTGATGCGTAACAATACCGTTTTCCATTGCTACAGTGATTACTAGTTGTCTGTAGTAATGGAAGACGGCTTTGTAAAACTTACGTTTGGCACCGAAAATGCCTTGTCGATCAAGTTTTGGTGCTGTGGTTTTTGGGCTTCCTTGCAGGTGCGTCAGACCTTATTACTGGATGTAGACCACTCAATATTATCCAAGTGAAGGTCAATATCGGTCACTGAATCCTTCATGTGAGAGCCGCGGAAAAATATATGGTCAGCTTGCGATATTGTGAATTTCTGCACTTCGTCGTCGGATGTGATAGGGGTGGCAGATATGACAGTTTCTCCCTTAAGTGCAACTATATAGGCACTATAAGGATCGTCGCTTTTAGTTGTTTTGATCTGGAAATTTACATCTTGTGCCAGTCCTTCAAATGAAAGCAACATTCTGGAGCCCTTTGGCAGAAATAGACATTTCCTGTCGAAGTCAGGCTCGTTGGTAGCAACTATCCCCGAACTGGGTTCGCTCGGTTGAGCTTCGATAGTAACGGTTAGTTTGCTATTAAATGTCACTGTTTCATTTGTTTTAAAGGACTGGAAACTTTCCTTTTCGAAGTCCTCCTCGTTATTAGCTAAGACAGCGCCGGTTTTTGAAGCGTCTGAAAATTTATCGCCTGATGATTGAACTGACATGTTTGTAACTCCTGTGAATTGTTTTAGGTTGCGGAGTTATTTAGTACTGGCGACAGAGAGTTGGCTACTGTCAGATCTGACAGTAGCGACGAACGGTCATGAGCAGATGACCTGTGCTAAACGAATGTGTTTAGAGAAAATCAGAGCAGGACGTGGCCTTGCCCGCGAAGTCGTTCTCTACACGCAAACGTCCCCAGTCGCTTATCATTAGCCCCCTAACGACGCTCACCCAAGGTTACCCCCGGCATGCTGGCTATCTTCCTCGAAACCCTGAACATCACCGCGCCGGTGTTTGCCATGCTGTTTCTGGGTGTGGTGCTCAAACGCATCAACTGGATCAACGACAACTTCATCCACACCGCCTCGGCCCTGGTGTTCAACGTCACCATGCCGGCGTTGCTGTTTCTGGGCATCCTGCATGCCGACCTGCACGCCGCGCTGCAACCGGCGCTGCTGATCTATTTCTCGCTCGCCACCCTGGTGGGTTTCGCCATCGCCTGGGGCTGGGCGATCTGGAAGTGCCCGCGCGAAGACCGGGGGATCTACACCCAGGGTGCATTTCGCGGCAACAACGGCGTCATTGGCCTCGCATTGGCGGCGAGCATGTACGGCGACTACGGGATTTCCCTCGGGGCGATTCTCGCGGCGTTGGTGATCCTGTTTTACAACACGCTCTCGACCATTGTGCTGGCGGTGTACAGCCCGGTGATCAAGTCCGATCCGTGGAGCATCTGCAAAAGCGTGATGGTCAACCCGCTGATCATCAGCGTGTTTGTGGCGGCACCGTTTGCCTATTTCAAGATCGGCTTGCCGGGATGGCTGGAGACATCCGGTCAGTACCTGGCACAAACCACGTTGCCATTGGCGCTGATTTGCATCGGTGGCACGTTGTCGCTGGCAGCGATGCGCAAAAGCGGCTCGATGGCGCTGAGTTCAAGCCTGGTGAAGATGATCGGCCTGCCGGTGCTGGCGACGCTGGGGGCGTGGCTATGGGGCTTTCGCGGGGCGGAGTTGGGGATTCTGTTTCTGTACTTCGGCAGCCCGACGGCGGCGGCCAGTTTTGTCATGGCCCGTCAGGCGGATGGCAATCATGAACTGGCGGCGGCGATCATCGTCATCACCACGTTGATGGCGGCGGTCACCACCAACATCGGGATTTTTTTGTTGCAGTGGGGTGGGTGGATTTAACGTCAGATTTTTTTGTGTTCTTTAAATCGCCTTCGCGGGCAAGCCTCGCTCCTACAGGTCCGTGTCGTGCGGGGGAAATATTTACGACTCGGACTTGTAGGAGCGAGGCTTGCCCGCGAAGGCGATAGACCCTCTTACTCAGGCTTCTGATAGGTGTCGATCACTTCCTGCGCCGCGCGAAACGCATCGATCGCCGCCGGCACACCGGCATACACCGCGCAATGCAGCAGCGCCTCACGAATCTCTTCCACGGTGCAGCCGTTGTTCAGCGCACCGCGCACGTGACCTTTCAGTTCCTGCGGGCACTTCAACGCGGTCAGCGCGGCGAGGGTGATCAGGCTGCGGGTTTTCAGCGGCAGACCTTCGCGATTCCACACACCGCCCCACGCGTGTTCATTGACGAAGTCCTGCAACGGCTGGGTGAACTCGGTGGCATTGCCCAGCGCGCGGTCGACGAACGCATCGCCCATCACTTGGCGGCGGACTTCAACGCCAGGCTTCTTATTGTCGGTCATGGCATTTCCCTCTTGTGGTGTTGGCGACGCCAGGCGCGCAGTGATGTGAACAGCAGATAGGCCACCAGCGCCGGCAGGACGAAAAACAGCATCAGGTGTTCAAGCTTGCCGGCCAGTGGCATGCCGGTAGTGAACGACACCACGTGCAGACCGTAAGCGAGATACAGTCCCAAAAACAGCAGACCTTCGGCGCGGGTCACCCGGTAACCGGTGTAGAACAGCGGCAGGCACAGCATCGCGACACCGAGCATCACCGGCAAGTCGAAATCCAGGGCATTGGGCGAGACCGACAGCGGCGAGGGTGCGACGAGCGCGGTCAGGCCGAGCACGCCCAAAAGGTTGAACAGGTTGCTGCCGATCACGTTGCCCACGGCAATGTCCCGTTGACCGCGCAATGCGGCGATCAATGAAGTGGCCAGTTCCGGCAGGGACGTGCTGATGGCGACGATGGTCAGGCCGATGATCCGCTCCGACAGCCCCAGATCGGTCGCGACCGCCACGGCGGCGCCCAGCAACAAGTGGCCGGCGTAGACCAGCATCGCCAGTCCGGCGACGATCATCAGCAAGCTGCTGAACCACGGCACCTGGTGTGTTTCATCATGGGAGGGCGGACGGGTCGAGTTCCGCGACTGGCGCAGCAGCAAGCCCAGATACAGCGCCAGTGCGGCCAGCAGAATCATGCCGTCCACGCGGTTCAGCTCTTCATTCCACGCCAATACAAACACCAGCAGGCTGGCGCCGATCATCAGCGGAATATCCAGGCGCACCAGTTGGCGGGAAACCCGCAACGGAATGATCAGCGCCGAGAGCCCGAGGGTGACGAGGATGTTGAAGATGCTGCTGCCGATCACGCTGCCGACGGCGATGTCGGCGTTTTGCGCCAGGGTGGCTTGCAGGCTGACCGCCATTTGCGGTGCGCTGCTGCCCAAGGCGACGATGGTCAGGCCGATGATCAGCGGCCGCACTTGCAAGCGCGCAGCCAAGCGCACGGCGCCACGGACCATCAGCTCGGCACCGGCGATCAGCAACAGCAGGCCGCCGAGCAACTCAATCACGCTGATCAGGGGTAAATCGGCAAGTCCGAAAATGGTCGGGGCTCCGTCTGTTAATCGTCGATGGCTTGCACGCGAACACGCGCAGTCCCGCTACGGAGCATACCCAGTTGTTCGGCGGCCTCGTGTGAAAGATCAATCAGGCGTCCACGGGTGTGCGGCCCGCGATCGTTGATACGGACCACGCAGGACTTGTCGTTGTTCAGATTGGTGACCTTCACCCGCGTGCCGAACGGCAACTGGCGGTGGGCGGCGGTCAGGGAATTCTTGTTGAAAACCTCGCCACTGGCGGTGCGTTTACCTTGGTGTTTGGCGCCGTAATACGAGGCAACGCCGGTCTTGTCATAGCCGTGTGGATCGATGGCATCGGTGCTGGCGCAACCGGCCAGCAAAGAGAGCAGGGCGCAGGCACCCAGTAGACGCTTCATTCAAAGGTTCCCACATACGAATGTGGGAGCGGGCTTGCTCGCGAAGAGGCCATCACATTCAACTTAACTGTTGGCTGTAATACCGCCTTCGCGAGCAAGCCCGCTCCCACAGGGATTTGAGCCAGGCTTGGGATCTGGCTCAACGCTCATCAGCCTTCGAGCTTGCTTTTCAGCAGTTCGTTGACCTGTTGCGGGTTGGCCTTGCCTTTGGAGGCTTTCATGGCCTGTCCGACGAAGAAGCCGAACATCTTGCCGCGTTTGGCTTCGTCTGCCGCACGGTATTGCTCGACCTGCTCGGCGTTGGCCGCCAGCATGTCGTCCAGCACCGCGGAGATCGCGCCGCTGTCGGTCACTTGCTTCAGGCCGCGCTTGTCGATGATCTCGTCCGCGCTACCTTCGCCGTTGGCCATCGCTTCGAACACGACCTTGGCGATTTTGCCGGAGATGGTGTTGTCCTTGATGCGCAGCAGCATGCCGCCCAGTTGCTCGGCCGAGACCGGCGACTGGTCGATTTCCACGCCTTGCTTGTTCAGCAGGCTGCCCAATTCAACCATGACCCAGTTGGCCGCCAGCTTGGCGTCGCCGCTGATGCTCACGACTTTCTCGAAGTAATCGGCTTGCTCGCGGCTGGTGGCCAGGACGCTGGCGTCATACACCGACAGACCGAATTGCGCCTGGAAGCGCTCGCGTTTCTGCGGTGGCAATTCCGGCAGGGTGGCGCGCACGTCGTCGAGGAACGAGTCCTCGATGACCACTGGCAGCAGGTCCGGATCGGGGAAGTAACGGTAGTCGTTGGCTTCCTCTTTGCTGCGCATCGGACGGGTTTCGTCCTTGTTCGGATCGTACAGGCGAGTCTGCTGGATCACCTTGCCGCCGTCTTCGATCAGCTCGATCTGACGGCGCACTTCGCTGTTGATCGCCTTCTCGATGAAGCGGAACGAGTTGACGTTCTTGATCTCGCAGCGGGTGCCATATTCAGCCTGGCCCTTCGGACGGATCGACACGTTGCAGTCGCAACGCAGCGAGCCTTCGGCCATGTTGCCGTCGCAGATGCCGAGGTAACGCACCAGCGCGTGGATGGTCTTGACGTAGGCCACGGCTTCCTTGGCGCTGCGCATGTCCGGCTCGGAAACGATTTCCAGCAGCGGCGTACCGGCACGGTTCAGGTCGATGCCGGTGGCACCGTTGAACTCTTCGTGCAGGCTTTTGCCGGCGTCTTCTTCCAGGTGCGCACGGGTGACGCCGACACGTTTGATCGTGCCGTCTTCCATGGCGATGTCCAGGTGGCCCTTGCCGACGATCGGCAATTCCATCTGGCTGATCTGGTAGCCCTTCGGCAGGTCCGGGTAAAAATAGTTCTTACGGGCGAACACGTTGTGCTGGCCGATTTCGGCATCGATGGCCAGGCCGAACATCACCGCCATGCGCACCGCTTCCTGGTTCAGCACCGGCAATACGCCGGGCATGCCGAGGTCAACCAGGCTGGCCTGGGTGTTCGGCTCGGAACCGAAAGTGGTGGAGCTACCGGAAAAGATTTTCGACCGGGTGGTGAGCTGGGTGTGAATCTCCAGCCCGATCACGACTTCCCATTGCATGTGTTTCTCCTCAGAAGCCTAAACAGGGGATTTTGAAACGTCGCGAGCGAAGGTAAGGCAAGGCGAAAACTGGCGAGTAAGCGGAGTTGACTTTAGTCAATGAGCATTACGAGCCAGTTTTCAACGCTGCATTACCGAGCGCAGCAGTTTCAAAACCCCTGTGGGGTGCGGGTGTGCCAGTCAGTGTGTAACTGATACTGATGGGCAACGTTCAACAGGCGGCCTTCCTGGAAATACGGGGCGAGCAGTTGCACGCCGACCGGCAGACCATCGACAAAACCGGCTGGCATGGACAAGCCCGGCAGGCCCGCGAGGTTGGCGGTGATGGTGTAGACGTCTTCCAGGTACGCAGCAACCGGGTCGCTGTTCTTGGCGCCGAGCTTCCAGGCCGGGTTCGGCGTGGTTGGGCCGAGGATGATGTCGACCTCATTGAAGGCCGCCATGAAGTCGTTCTTGATCAAGCGACGAATCTTCTGCGCCTTCAGGTAATAAGCATCGTAGTAACCGGCCGACAGCGCGTAGGCACCGACCATGATCCGGCGCTGCACTTCCGGGCCGAAACCTTCGCCACGGGAACGCTTGTACAGGTCTTCCAGATTCTTCGGATCTTCGCAGCGATGGCCGAAGCGCACGCCGTCGAAACGCGACAGATTGGACGAGGCTTCCGCCGGGGCGATCACGTAGTACGCAGGAATCGCATGCTGCATGTTCGGCAGGCTGATTTCCTTGATTACGGCGCCAAGCTTTTTCAGCTCTTCGACACTGGCCATGACCAGGTCGGCGATGCGCGGGTCCAGGCCGGCGCTGAAGTATTCCTTCGGCACGCCGATGCGCAGACCTTGCAGCGAACCGTTGAGGCCGGCGCTGTAATCAGGCACGGGCTCGTCGATGCTGGTGGAATCCTGCGGGTCGAAACCGGCCATGCCTTGCAGCAGGATCGCGCAGTCTTCGGCGGTGCGGGCCAGAGGGCCGCCCTGATCGAGGCTGGAGGCGTAGGCGATCATGCCCCAGCGCGAAACGCGACCGTACGTCGGTTTCAGGCCGGTGAGGTTGGTCAGTGCGGCGGGCTGTCGGATCGAGCCGCCCGTGTCGGTGCCGGTGGCCGCAGGCAGCAGGCGTGCGGCAACCGCAGCCGCCGAACCGCCGGACGAACCGCCCGGTACGTGTTCCAGGTTCCACGGGTTTTTCACCGGGCCGTAGTAGCTCGATTCGTTGGCCGAACCCATGGCGAATTCGTCCATGTTGGTCTTGCCCAGGGTCACGGCCCCGGCGGTGGCCAGCTTGGCAACGACAGTGGCGTCGTACGGTGCTTTAAAGTTGTCGAGCATCTTCGAACCGCAGCTGGTGCGGATGCCCTGAGTGCAGAACAAGTCTTTGTGCGCGATCGGCGCGCCGAGCAGGGCGCCGCTCTCACCCTTGGCACGGCGTGCGTCAGCGGCTTTCGCCTGCTGGAGCGCCAGGTCTTCGGTGAGGCTGATGAAGCTGTTGAGCTGAGGATCGAGCTGGGCGATACGCGCCAGCAGAGTTTTGGTCAGCTCTTCGGAAGAAAACTTTTTATCGGCGAGTCCGCGGGCGATCTCGGCCAGAGTCAATTGATGCATTGCAGGCTCTTTCCCTTTAGTCGATGACTTTCGGAACCAGGTACAGGCCGTTTTCGACCGCTGGTGCGATGGACTGATAGGCCTCGCGATGATTGGTCTCGGTCACGACGTCTGCACGCAGGCGCTGGCTGGCTTCCAGTGGGTGGGCGAGCGGCTCGATACCGTCGGTATTGACCGCCTGCATTTCGTCAACCAGCCCCAGAATGCTGTTCAGGGCCGAAGTGATGTGTGGAAGATCGGCATCATTGAGGCCAAGACAGGCCAAATGAGCGATTTTTTCCACGTCGGAGCGTTCAAGCGCCATGGGAATCTCCAGTGGAAAACAGAACGGACGGCGTCCGTGTGTTAGATTGTCGGAACACTACCGCATTTCTACGGTCATAAGGCCGCGATTGTGGGGGTTGGTGCACAGAAAAGCGGCCAATTTAACATATTGGCGCCTTGCCCAAAATCCCTGTCGTTGTTAGAGTTTGCCGCACTTTTTTACCCACGCGTTGCCTAGGGTCCCTTTCCCATGTTCAAGAAACTGCGTGGCATGTTTTCCAGCGATCTTTCCATTGACCTGGGCACTGCCAACACCCTTATTTACGTGCGCGAGCGCGGTATCGTCCTGAATGAGCCATCGGTTGTGGCTATTCGGACACACGGTAACCAGAAAAGTGTCGTTGCTGTCGGCACCGAGGCGAAGCGCATGCTCGGCCGTACGCCGGGCAACATTGCTGCCATTCGTCCGATGAAGGACGGCGTCATTGCCGACTTCAGCGTCTGCGAAAAGATGCTGCAATACTTTATCAACAAGGTTCACGAAAACAGCTTCCTGCAGCCTAGCCCGCGGGTGCTGATCTGCGTTCCGTGCAAATCCACCCAGGTTGAGCGTCGTGCCATCCGTGAATCGGCCCTTGGCGCCGGTGCTCGCGAAGTGTTCCTGATCGAAGAGCCAATGGCTGCTGCGATCGGTGCCGGCCTGCCGGTTGAAGAAGCACGCGGTTCGATGGTCGTCGATATCGGTGGCGGTACCACTGAAATCGCACTGATCTCCCTGAACGGTGTGGTTTACGCCGAATCCGTACGGGTTGGCGGCGACCGCTTCGACGAAGCGATCATCACCTACGTGCGTCGCAACTACGGCAGCCTGATCGGTGAATCCACCGCTGAGCGCATCAAGCAGGAAATCGGTACGGCCTACCCGGGCGGCGAAGTTCGTGAAGTCGACGTTCGTGGCCGTAACCTGGCCGAAGGCGTTCCACGTGCCTTCACCCTGAACTCCAATGAAGTGCTGGAAGCTCTGCAAGAGTCCCTGGCCACCATCGTTCAGGCCGTGAAAAGTGCGCTGGAGCAATCGCCTCCGGAACTGGCTTCCGATATCGCCGAACGTGGCCTGGTACTGACCGGTGGTGGCGCCTTGCTGCGTGACCTCGACAAGTTGCTGGCCCAGGAAACAGGTCTGCCGGTGATCGTTGCCGAAGATCCGCTGACCTGCGTTGCTCGCGGCGGTGGCCGTGCATTGGAAATGATGGATAAACACACCATGGACCTGCTTTCAAGCGAGTGATCTCGCTGGTTGCATCTATGCTGTGGCGCGCAGGCAGCACTTTGCAGTGCTGCCTGTTGGCGTTTATCTTCTGTCACTCTGCATCCAGGCCGGTTTGATGCCGTATGAATAAAGAAAACAATTGCCTGGGAGGAGCGGCTTATTAAACCGCTTTTCACCAAAGGGCCTTCACTGGGCGTGCGCTTGTTGGTGCTGGTCGTGCTATCGGTCGCGCTGATGGTGGTCGATGCCCGCTTCACACTGCTCAAGCCAGTGCGTAGCCAGATGTCGCTGGTGCTGATGCAGTCTTACTGGATCACCGACCTGCCGCAGCGGCTATGGCAGGGTGTGGCCAGCCAATTCGGCAGCCGTACCGAGCTTGTCGCCGAAAACGAAAAACTCAAGACCGAAAACCTGCTGTTGCAGGGCCGCATGCAAAAGCTTGCCGCCCTCACCGAGCAGAACGTTCGGCTGCGCGAGTTGCTCAATTCCTCTGCGCTGGTCAACGAGAAGGTCGAAGTGGCCGAGTTGATCGGCATGGACCCCAACCCGTTCACCCATCGCATCATCATCAACAAAGGTGAGCGCGACGGTGTGGTCCTCGGTCAGCCGGTGCTCGATGCCCGCGGCCTGATGGGCCAGGTGGTCGAGTTGATGCCGTACACCTCCCGCGTGCTGCTGTTGACTGACACCACCCACAGCATTCCGGTGCAGGTAAACCGCAACGGGCTGCGGGCGATTGCCAGTGGCACCGGCAACCCGGAACGCCTGGAATTGCGTCACGTCGCTGATACGGCTGATATCAAGGAAGGTGATCTGCTGGTCAGTTCCGGCCTCGGTCAGCGGTTCCCGGCCGGGTATCCGGTGGCGACGGTCAAGGAAGTGATCCACGATTCCGGCCAGCCGTTTGCCATTGTGCGTGCTGTGCCGACCGCCGCGTTGAACCGCAGCCGTTACTTGCTGCTGGTGTTCACTGACGGCCGCACCGCCGAAGAGCGGGCCAACGACGCTGCCCAGGCGCAAGAAGCGCTGGACCAGCACGGTGGTGGGCCGATCATTCCGGCGACCGTTCCAAAACCAGTGCCTGCCACCGTCGTGGTGCCCGCCGCAGCCGCAGCCGCAGCGCCCGCTGCAACTCCAGCGGCACCGGCACCGGCACCGGCGACTACCCCGGCCAAACCTGCACATCCCGCAGCCGCCAAGCCGCCAGCATCGCAACCTGCCGCAACCAAACCGCCAGCCGCTCAACCGGCTGCGGTGAAGCCTGCCGCCAAACCGCCTGTCTCCGCACCGGCTTCCACTGGGGGACGAGAATAATGGTCGGTGCTACCGCATCCCGAAATGGCTGGATGATCTGGCTGACGTTTGCCATTGGCCTGCTGCTCAGCGTTTCGCCGCTGCCGCAATTCATGGAAATCCTCCGTCCGCTGTGGCTGGCCTTGCTGCTGGCTTTCTGGGCGTTGTACTTGCCGCAGAAAGTCGGGATGGTCACCGCCTGGTGCCTGGGCCTGGCCGAAGACGTGCTCTACGGCACATTACTGGGCCAGAACGCGTTGATTCTGTGCCTGATCACCTTTCTGGTGCTGTCGTTGCAACAGCGCCTGCGCATGTTCCCGATGTGGCAACAGAGCCTGGTGATCCTGGTGATCTTCGGCCTCGCGCAGCTTGTTCAACTCTGGCTGAGCGCCTTGACCGGCAACCGTCAGCCAACCCTGGCGCTAGTGCTGCCGGCCTTGGTCAGCGCCTTGCTCTGGCCTTGGATCAGCTACGGTTTGCGCGGTTTGCGTCGACGCTACAAGATCAATTAATTCGGTCAGGCATCTGCCAATACCTCGACAGGGAGATGTCTAGATGAAAGTGCTTTACCTCGCCTCAGGCTCACCGCGTCGGCGTGAACTGCTCACGCAGATCGGCGTGCCGTTCTGCGCGATCAGCGCGGACATCGATGAAACCCCTTTAGCTCAAGAATCCCCGTCGGCCTATGTCGAGCGCCTCGCGCGCGGCAAGGCCGAGGCCGGGCGCGGCACGGTCGTGTCCGCCGCCGATTTTTGCGTGCTGGGCGCCGACACCGCTGTGGTACTCAACGGGAAAATTCTCGGCAAACCGGTGGACGAAGCTGACGCGTGCGCCATGCTTATGATGTTGGCGGGGCAAGAGCATGAAGTGCTGACCGCCATTGCAGTGCTTGACGGCGAGCGTTGTGAGTCCCGGGTGGTGCGCAGTCTGGTGCGCTTTCGCAACATCGCTCGCGATGAAGCGGCGGCTTACTGGGCCAGTGGCGAACCCCGGGACAAGGCGGGTGGCTATGGCATTCAAGGACTGGGCGCGGTGTTTGTCGCCCAGCTGATTGGAAGCTACTCGGCGGTGGTCGGACTGCCGCTGTGCGAAACCGCTGAGCTGCTCGGCCATTTCGGCATACCCTGTTGGCAAACCCTTAACGCGCGCTGAGCGTCGTACTGACAAGATGCGGCCATTATCGTGAACATGCCTGAACGAGACCCTGCCATGAGTGAAGAGATCCTGATCAACATCACGCCGATGGAATCGCGCGTGGCGGTGGTCGAAAACGGTGTCCTGCAAGAGGTCCACGTCGAGCGCACGCAAAAACGCGGGATCGTCGGCAACATCTATAAAGGCAAGGTCGTGCGGGTATTGCCGGGCATGCAGGCGGCCTTCGTCGATATCGGTCTGGACCGCGCCGCGTTCATTCATGCCTCGGAAATTTCCCTGCGTGAAGGCCCTACGGTGGAGAGCATCAGCGCGCTGGTCCACGAAGGCCAGAGCCTGGTGGTCCAGGTCACCAAGGACCCGATCGGCTCCAAAGGAGCACGCCTGACCACTCAGTTGTCGATTCCTTCCCGCTATCTGGTGTACATGCCGCGTACGGCTCACGTCGGCATTTCGCTGAAGATTGAAGACGAAGCCGAACGCGAACGTCTCAAGCAAGTCGTCACCGATTGCGTGGCCAAAGAAGGCATCAAAGAGGCGGGCGGTTTCATTCTGCGTACCGCCGCCGAAGGGGCCGGTGCCGATGAAATCCTCATGGACATCCGCTACCTGCGCCGTCTCTGGGACCAGATCAACGAACAGATCAAAACCATCGGCGCACCGAGTGTGATCTATGAAGACCTCGGCCTTGCGCTGCGCACATTGCGCGACCTGGTGAGCCCGAAGATCGAGAAGATCCGCATCGACTCCAGGGAAACCTTCCAGAAAACCACGCAGTTCGTCGCCGAACTGATGCCGGAAATCGCTGATCGTCTTGAGCATTATCCGGGCGAGCGGCCGATTTTCGACCTGTACGGCGTCGAAGACGAAATCCAGAAAGCCCTTGAGCGCAAAGTGCCGCTCAAGTCCGGCGGTTATCTGGTGGTCGATCCGGCGGAAGCCATGAGCACCATCGACGTCAACACCGGGGCGTTCGTCGGCCATCGCAACCTCGAAGAAACCATCTTCAAGACCAACCTCGAAGCCGCGACCGCCATCGCCCGCCAGCTGCGCCTGCGCAATCTGGGCGGGATCATCATTATCGACTTCATCGACATGGAAGACGAAGAGCACCAGCGCCAGGTCCTGCGCACGCTGGAAAAACAACTGGAGCGCGATCACGCCAAGACCAACATCATCGGCATCACCGAGTTGGGCCTGGTGCAGATGACGCGCAAGCGCACCCGAGAAAGCCTCGAACAAGTGCTGTGCGAGCCGTGCAGCAGCTGTCAGGGCCGCGGCAAGCTGAAGACGCCGGAAACGGTCTGCTACGAGATTTTCCGCGAAATCCTCCGCGAGGCGCGTGCCTATCAAGCGGAAGGCTATCGTGTATTGGCGAACCAGAAAGTCGTCGACCGGTTGCTTGATGAAGAGTCGGGTAATGTCGCCGAGCTTGAAGGATTTATCGGACGCACCATTCGGTTCCAGGTGGAAACCATGTATTCCCAGGAACAATACGACGTGGTGCTGCTCTGAATCGCGGTGTTTCACCCTTACTAGAACGGCTGGCCTCAGCTTTTTGCAGTATTTTCGCTATGGGAGCCAACTGACATGGAACGTCTGACACGCATTTTGGCCGCACTGACCCGCTGGGGTCTTGGCCTGTGCGCGTTGGTCTTGGTGTTGATGGCGTTGTACGTCAGCCTCGGCCGGGAGCTGACGCCTCTGGTGGCCGAATACCGTGCCGACGTCGAAACCAAAGCCAGCGCCGCCTTGGGCATGCCGCTGCTGATCGGCAAGCTGGAAGGTAACTGGAGCGGTTTCGCGCCGATTTTGCTGGCGCACGATGTGACAGTCGGCGAGGGCGCCAACGCCCTGCACCTGGATCAGGTACGAGCGGTGCCGGACCTTTGGGAAAGCCTGCTGGCTCGCGACGTTCGCATCGCTCACCTGGAGCTCAACGGCCTGAAGATCAGCCTCAAGGAAGGCGCGGACGGACATTGGGCGCTGGAAGGGTTGCCGGTGCAACAGGACCAGCCGCTGGATCCGGAGCAGCTACTCAATCGCATGCAAATGGTCCGGCAACTGTCGGTGATTGACAGCCAGGTGACCTTGCAGCCACTGGACCATCCACCGCTGACCCTGACCTACGTTGGCCTGAACCTGAAAACCGGCGTCTCCCGTCAACGCCTCGATGCCCGTTTGACCCTGCCCGACGGCCAGCCAGTGGCCATGACCCTGCGCACCCGTCTGCGCGCCAGCCAGTGGAAGGACGGCGAGGCCGAAGCCTACCTGAGCCTGCCGCAAAGCGACTGGTCGAAATGGCTGCCCGAGCGCGTGACCCGGCAGTGGAATTTCTCCGAGCTCAAGGCCGGAGGCGAACTCTGGGTGAATTGGGGCAAGGGCGTACTGCAAAGCGGCGCCATTCGCTTGAACGCGCCGCAACTCAAGGGTGCCTACGCCGAACGCAAGCCGATCCAGATCAACAATCTGGCGCTCAATGGCTATTTCCAGCGTAGCTCCGAAGGCATGCTGGTGACGCTGGACTCCCTGGCCATGAACTTTGGCGAGACCCGTTGGGAATCACACCTGCAACTCCGACAGACCGCCGCCACCGACAAGGCTGAAGAACTCTGGCACTTGCAAGCCGACCGCCTCGATCTCACACCGCTCACCCCGCTGATCAACGCCTTGGGGCCCCTGCCCGAAGGCGTTGCCACGGCGGTCGAGCGACTCAAGGTGACCGGCGGGCTGCGCAACGTGCTGATCGATCTGCGGCCCAATGCCACCGATGACAGCAAGTTCAGCTTTGCCGCCAACCTCGATCAGGTCGGCTTCGATGCCTATCACGGCGCTCCGGCAGCACGCAACGTCAGCGGCAGCATCAGCGGTGACCTCGGTCAAGGCGAATTGCGGATGGACAGCAAGGACTTCGTCCTGCACCTGGACCCGATTTTCGCCAAGCCATGGCAATACATCCAGGCCAACGCCCGGCTGACCTGGAAGCTCGACAAAGAAAGCTTCACCCTGATCGCGCCGTACCTGAAGGTGCTGGGCGAGGAGGGCAAGATTGCCGGTGACTTCCTGATCCGCCTGCATTTCGACCACACCCAGGAAGACTACATGGACCTGCGGGTCGGCCTGGTGGACGGCGACGGTCGCTACACCGCCAAGTACCTGCCGACCATGCTCAGCCCGGCGCTGGACGAATGGCTGCGCACGGCCATTCTCAAAGGCGCGGTGGACCAAGGCTTCTTCCAGTACCAGGGCTCGCTGAACCATGGCGCCGCCGACACTGCGCGCAGCATCAGCCTGTTCTTCAAGGTTCACGATGCCGAACTGGCGTTCCAGCCGGGTTGGCCGCATGTCAGCAAAGTTACCGGTGACGTGTTTGTTGAGGACAGCGGCGTGCGGGTCCTGGCGAGCAAAGGCCAGTTGCTCGATACTCAGGTTCGCGACATTTACGTCAATATTCCCCATGCGCCGGAAGGGCAGAGTGTTCACCTGTTCCTCGACGGCGGGTTCTCCGGTGAGTTAGGTGATGGCCTGAAGATTCTCCAGGAAGCGCCGATCGGCACCGCTGAAACTTTTGCCGGATGGGAAGGCGAGGGTGATTTGCAAGGCAAGCTGAAGCTGGATGTTCCGCTGGTCAAAGGTGAGCAGCCGAAGATTCTTGTCGACTTCAAGACCGCCAAGGCGCGTTTGAAGCTGGCCGAGCCCTCCCTGGAGCTGACGCAACTCAAGGGTGACTTCCGCTTCGACAGCGCCAAGGGTTTGAGCGGAAAGAACATCACCGCGCGCGCCTTCGACAAACCGGTCACCGCGCAGATATTTGCCGATGGCAGCGCAGGCAACCTCAAGACCCGCGTCACTGCATCCGGTCAGGTCGAGGTCAAGAAACTCACGGATTGGTTGAGCGTCACCCAGCCACTGCCGGTGTCCGGCGTGATTCCGTATCAGCTGCAATTGAGCCTGGATGGCGCCGACAGCCAGTTGATGGTCAGTTCCAGCCTCAAAGGCGTGGCGATCGATTTGCCGGCGCCGTTCGGCATGACCGCAGATGCGGGCCGCGACACCACGTTCCGCATGACCCTACAGGGACCGGAACGACGCTACTGGGTCAACTATGGTGAGCTGGCAGACTTCACGTTTGCGGCGCCGGCCGGCAATTTTGCCGACGGTCGTGGCGAGTTGTTCCTGGGCGGCGGCAGTGCCGTGCTGTCCGGTGCCAAAGGGCTGCGAGTGCGCGGCGTGCTGTCGGAACTGGATATCGGCCCGTGGAAGGATCTGTTGGACAAGTACGCCGGCCAGGATCCGGGTGGCAGTGCCAAGCAGTTGCTCAGCAGGGCGGACCTCAAGGTCGGCAAGCTCAGCGGTATCGGCACGACGCTCGATCAGGCATCGGTGCAGTTGAACCGCAAAGCCGCGGCGTGGGCCTTGCAACTCGACAGTCAGCAGGTCAAGGGCAGCGCGAGCATCCCTGATGCGAAAGGCGCGCCGATTGCGATCAATCTGCAATCCGTGCGGTTGCCGGCACCGGACCCTACGGTCCTGGCCGACGAGAACTCACCGGATCCGCTGGCTTCAGTCGATCCGACCAAGATTCCGGCGCTGGATATCACCATCAATCAGCTGTTCCAGGGGCAGGATCTCGTAGGCGCCTGGTACCTGAAAATCCGTCCGACCGCCAAGGGTATTGCGCTCAATACACTGGACCTGGGCCTCAAGGGCATGCTGTTGCAGGGCACTGGCGGCTGGGAAGGCATGCCCGGCAGCTCCAGCAGTTGGTACAAAGGGCGGATCAGCGGCAAGAACCTCGCTGACGTGCTGAAGGGCTGGGGCTTTGCGCCAAGCGTCACCAGTGAAGAGTTTCATATGGATGTCGACGGTCGCTGGCCGGGTTCACCCGCGTGGCTGGCCACCAAACGTTTCTCCGGTACGCTCGATGCCTCTTTGAATAAAGGCCAGTTCGTTGAAGTCGAGGGCAGCGCTCAGGCCCTGCGGGTATTCGGCCTGCTCAACTTCAATTCCATCGGTCGCCGTCTGCGCCTGGACTTCTCCGACCTGTTCGGCAAAGGCTTGAGTTATGACCGGGTCAAAGGTCTGCTGGCCGCGACCAACGGGGTTTATGTGACGAAAGAGCCGATCCTGCTGACTGGCCCGTCGAGCAACATTGAACTCAACGGTACCCTGAATCTGGTGGCCGATCAGGTTGACGCGAAACTGCTGGTGACGTTGCCGGTGACCAACAACCTGCCGATTGCCGCGCTGATTGTCGGCGCCCCGGCCATCGGCGGCGCGCTGTTCCTGATCGACAAGCTGATCGGTGACCGCGTGGCACGCTTCGCCAGCGTCAAATACACCGTCAAAGGCCCTTGGAAAGAGCCGAAAATCACCTTCGACAAGCCTTTTTGACCACGCCGATGGAGTAGCATGGTCCTGGGGTCTGATGCTTCGCCCCTGATTCCTGTAGGAGCGAGCGGTGCGGCGATCCGACTTGCCCGCGAACCGACGCACCGCTCGCTCCTACAGGGATGTGTTGATTCCCGATAAGGAAAAGGCCATGTCTTTTGCGGTGATTCAAATGGTCAGCCAGAGCGATGTGCTGGCCAACCTGGCCCAGGCCCGTCGTCTGCTTGAGCAGGCCGCGGCCGGTGGTGCGCAACTCGCCGTCCTGCCGGAAAACTTCGCCGCCATGGGCCGTCGCGACATTGCCGACATCGGCCGCGCCGAGGCGTCGGGCGAAGGCCCGATCCTGCCATGGTTGAAACAGACCGCCCGCGACCTTAAGTTATGGATAGTGGCCGGCACGTTGCCGTTGCCGCCAGTGGATCAGCCGACGGCCAAAGTGCATGCCTGTTCGCTGCTGGTGAATGACCACGGCGAAACCGTTGCGCGATATGACAAGCTGCACCTCTTCGACGTCGATGTGGCGGACAATCGCGGGCGTTATCGCGAATCCGATGACTATGCTTATGGCAGTGGGGTGGTGGTGGCGGACACGCCCGTCGGTCGAGTCGGGCTGACCGTGTGTTACGACCTGCGCTTCCCGGAGCTGTACAGCGAATTGCGCGCTGCCGGTGCGCAGTTGATTACCGCGCCGTCTGCCTTTACCGCGGTGACCGGCGCGGCGCATTGGGATGTATTGATTCGCGCGCGGGCCATCGAAACTCAATGTTATGTGCTCGCGGCCGCTCAGGGTGGAAACCATCCGGGGCCGCGAGAAACCTGGGGTCATGCGGCAATCATCGACCCGTGGGGGCGTGTGTTGGTGCAACAGGACCAAGGCGAGGCCGTGCTGCTGGCCGAACGCGATAGCAGCGAACAGGCGTCCATCAGGGCGCGGATGCCGGTGTCCAGTCACCGGCGCTTTTTCTCGCAGGGCGCACAGCGACCTGCCCGGAACGACGAATTTAAGGCGTAAAAATATGAGCGAGTTGTTGTCCTCTGTCAGTGAACACCTCCTGGCGCCCGGTGGCGTAACGATCGAGAGCCTGCAAGGTGTGCTCGGCGATCTGGCCGGTCCGGGCATCGATGCCGCGGATCTGTATTTCCAGGGGCAGATTTCCGAGTCCTGGGCGCTGGAAGACGGGATCGTCAAGGAAGGCAGCTTCAACCTCGACCAAGGTGTGGGTGTGCGTGCGCAATCGGGTGAAAAAACCGGTTTCGCCTACAGCAATGCCATCACCCTCGAAGCCCTTGGCGCAGCGGCTCGTGCGGCCCGTTCGATCTCCCGCGCCGGGCAGAACGGCACGGTGCAGGCCTTCACCACTGCGGATGTCGCCCAGTTGTACGGGCCGGACAACCCGCTGGAAGTGATGAGCCGCGCCGAAAAAGTCGAGCTGCTCAAGCGTATCGACGTCGCGACTCGCGCCCTTGACCCGCGTATCCAGCAAGTCACCGTCAGCATGGCCGGGGTCTGGGAACGCATTCTTGTCGCTTCGACCGACGGCAGCCTGGCCGCCGATGTGAGACCGCTGGTGCGCTTCAACGTCAGCGTGATCGTCGAGCAAAACGGTCGCCGCGAGCGCGGTGGTCATGGCGGCGGCGGGCGTACCGATTACCGGTACTTCCTCAGCGATGACCGCGCCATGGGCTACGCCCGTGAAGCGCTGCGCCAGGCGCTGGTCAACCTTGAAGCCATTCCCGCGCCGGCCGGTACGTTACCGGTGGTGTTGGGTTCGGGCTGGTCCGGCGTGCTGTTGCACGAAGCGGTCGGCCACGGTCTGGAAGGCGATTTCAACCGCAAGGGCAGTTCGGCCTACAGCGGGCGCATGGGCGAGATGGTTGCCTCCAAGCTTTGCACCATCGTCGATGACGGCACGCTGGCCGGTCGTCGCGGTTCCCTGAGCGTCGACGACGAAGGCACCCCGACCGAGTGCACCACGCTGATCGAAAACGGCGTACTCAAGGGTTACATGCAGGACAAGCTCAACGCACGCCTGATGGGTGTCGCCCGCACTGGCAACGGTCGTCGCGAATCCTACGCGCACCTGCCGATGCCGCGGATGACCAACACCTACATGCTGGCGGGTGAAAGCGACCCGGCGGAAATCATCGCCTCGGTCAAGCGCGGTATCTACTGCGCCAACCTCGGCGGCGGGCAGGTGGACATCACCAGCGGCAAATTCGTGTTCTCCACCAGCGAGGCGTACCTGATCGAAGACGGCAAAATCACCGCCCCGGTCAAAGGCGCGACGTTGATCGGCAACGGCCCGGAAGCCATGAGCAAGGTGTCGATGGTCGGTAACGACCTGGCGCTGGACAGCGGCGTGGGGACGTGTGGCAAGGATGGGCAGTCGGTGCCGGTGGGTGTCGGCCAGCCAACGCTGAAAATTGATGCGATCACTGTGGGTGGCACAGGATCATAAAGGATGGAGCTTCGGGTGAATCGCTTGGCGATTCACCCGATTCGGGACTTAACGCAGACCGCGTTGAGTCTCGTCCAGCTCACGGATGTACTTGAAGATTTTACGGTTCGATGCCGGTGGCTTGTTGGTCGCCAGTTCGTGCTGGGCCTGACGGATCAGGGAGCGCAACTGCTGACGATCAGCCTCCGGGTAGTCGAGCACGAACTTCTCCAGGACTGCATCGTCGCCCGCGATCAAGCGATCGCGCCAGCGTTCCAGGCCATGGAAACGTTCGTTGTACTGCCGGGTGGAGGCATCGAGTTGGTCGAGCAAAGTCAGAATGGCGTCAGTGTCCTGATCGCGCATCAGTTTGCCGATGAACATGAGGTGCCGTTTACGCGCGATATTCGCGGTGTGCTTGGGCGCATCGGCCAGTGCCCGGCGCATAGCGTCGGTCAACGGCAGTTTTGCCAGCAAGTCAGGCTTGAGCGTTGTAAGGCGCTCGCCGAGGTCAACCAGAGCATGAAGCTCGCGTTTGACCTGGGATTTGCTTTTTTCTCCCGTATCGAGGGAGTCGTCGTAAGAATCAACCATGGTGGCCGTCCGCAAAGAAACGCCGCCATGATAACCAGTCGGGGGCCGCTTGTCCGGCCCGGTCGCTCGAAGGCCCCAGCCGAAAGCAGAATTTAAGTGGAGAACAGCATGAGTGCAGTTGAAAGCGTCGGCCCACAAGCGTTGCCGGCACTGCAAGAACAAGTCGAGCAGATCATCGCTGAAGCCAAGCGCCAGGGTGCCAGTGCCTGTGAAGTCGCCGTGTCCCTTGAGCAGGGCCTGTCCACTTCGGTGCGTCAGCGCGAAGTCGAAACCGTCGAATTCAACCGCGACCAGGGCTTTGGCATCACCTTGTACGTCGGTCAGCGCAAAGGCTCGGCCAGCACCTCGGCCAGTGGTCCTGAGGCGATTCGTGAAACCGTCGCTGCTGCGTTGGCCATCGCCAAGCACACCTCCGAAGACGAGGCTTCCGGCCTGGCAGATGCCGCGTTGATGGCCAGGGATCTGCAGGATTTCGACCTGTTCCATCAATGGGACATCACCCCGGAACAAGCCATCGAGCAGGCGCTGGCCTGTGAAGCGGCGGCGTTTGCCATCGACAGCCGGATCAAGAACGCCGACGGCACCACCCTCAGCACCCACCAGGGCTGCCGTGTTTACGGCAACAGTCACGGTTTCATCGGCGGTTACGCGTCGACCCGGCACAGCCTGAGCTGCGTGATGATTGCCGAAGCAGACGGCCAGATGCAGCGCGATTACTGGTACGACGTGAACCGTCAGGGCAACTTGCTGGCTGACCCGGTGAGCATCGGCCAGCGTGCCGCGCAACGGGCGGCGAGCCGTCTGGGCGCGCGTCCGGTGCCGACCTGCGAAGTGCCGGTGCTATTTTCCGCGGAACTGGCCGGTGGCTTGTTCGGCAGCTTCCTCTCAGCGATTTCCGGCGGCAGTCTGTATCGCAAATCGTCGTTCCTTGAAGGCACGCTGGGTCAGAAGCTGTTCCCGGAATGGCTGACCATCGATGAGCGTCCGCACCTGATGCGCGCCATGGGCAGTTCGGCGTTCGACGGTGATGGCCTGGCGACTTATGCCAAGCCGTTCGTCGAAAAGGGCGAGTTGGTGTCCTACATCCTCGGCACCTATTCCGGCCGCAAACTCGGCATGCCGAGCACCGCGAACGCGGGTGGCGTGCACAACCTGTTCGTCACCCATGGTGATGAAGATCAGGCCGCCTTGCTGCGCCGCATGGGTCGCGGCTTGCTGGTCACCGAACTTATGGGCCAAGGGCTGAACATGGTCACCGGCGATTACTCCCGTGGCGCGGCGGGTTTCTGGGTCGAGAACGGTGAAATCCAGTTCGCGGTCCAGGAAGTGACCATCGCCGGCAACATGCGCGACATGTTCAAGCAGATCGTTGCAGTGGGTAATGATTTGGAGTTGCGCAGCAACATTCGTACAGGTTCGGTGTTGATTGAGCGGATGACAGTCGCGGGCAGCTAAACCCTTAGCGCTACACAAAAAGGCGCGCCACCCATTGGGTGGCGCGCCTTTTTTATGCGCCTTGCACCGGCCCCCTGTGGGAGCGGGCTTACTCGCGAAGGCGGTGTATCAGTCAACGAAGAGGTTGAATGTGATGACCCCTTCGCGAGCAAGCCCGCTCCCACACTAAATCTCGCTGATGCTCTCGGGGTTGTGTTGGTTCTCATTATCATCTAATAATAAATCTCATTACCGAATGGGCCCGGATCATGAGTTCTGCCTTGCACGAGATGCCTTACCTCAAAAGCTGGCGCTGGATGAGTCGCCAGATCCGTTGCGCGATGGACCCCGATGAACCGCGCCTGATCGAACATTACCTGGCTGAAGGCCGGTATCTGGCGTGCTGCACGGCCACCTCTGCCTGGACCATCGCCGAAACATCTTTCCGTTTGTTGCTCGACACGGCCGCCGATGTCGCGCTGCCCTGGCATTGGCGGACTTACTGCCTGGACCAGGCCTGGCGTCCTTTGCGCGATCTGGAACGCCTCTCTCTGTGCAAATGCCGCCTCAAGCGCTGGCAAAGCTACACCTGGCAACTGGCGACCTGCGAGTTGCAACCCTCGATTCCTCTCATAGAACTGGTGCAAGGATTTTCTGATGAACAAGACTCGTATTGAGCGCGACAGCATGGGCGAGCTTCAGGTCCCGGTGGATGCGCTCTATGGCGCGCAGACCCAGCGCGCAGTGGATAACTTCCCGATCAGCGGCAAGCCGATGCCGGTGCAGTTCATCCGCGCGTTGATTCTGGCCAAGGCTGCCGCCGCCCAAGCCAACGTCGAGCTCAAGCAAATCAGCGAGTCGCAGGGCAAGGCCATCGTCGATGCGTCATTGGGTCTGCTTCAGGGCGACTTCATGCAGCATTTTCCAGTGGACATCTTCCAGACCGGATCCGGCACCAGTTCCAACATGAACGCCAATGAAGTGATTGCCACCCTGGCCAGCCGTCTGCTCGGCGAGCCGGTGAACCCGAACGACCACGTGAATTGCGGCCAAAGCAGCAACGACATCATCCCGACCACCATCCATGTCAGCGCCGCACTGGCGTTGCACGAGCAACTGCTGCCGGCGCTGGTGCGTCTGGTGCAGGTGATCGAGTACAAGGCTGAAGAGGTTCATCACCACGTCAAAACCGGTCGCACGCACTTGATGGACGCCATGCCCGTGCGCATGAGCCAGGTGCTCAATGGCTGGGCGCAACAGCTCAAGGCCAACATCGGCCATTTGCAGGACTTGCTGCCGAGCCTGCAATCCCTGGCTCAGGGCGGCACGGCGGTGGGCACCGGGGTCAATGCGCATCCGCAATTCGCTGCGCGTTTCAGCCAACAGTTGAGCGAGCTGACCCACGTTCAATTCACGCCGGGCAAGGATCTGTTTGCGCTGATCGGCTCCCAGGACACCGCAGTTGCGGTCTCCGGACAGCTTAAAGCGACAGCGGTTTCGTTGATGAAAATCGCCAACGATCTGCGTTGGATGAACTCCGGCCCGCTGGCCGGCCTCGGCGAAATCGAACTCGAAGCCTTGCAGCCGGGTTCTTCGATCATGCCCGGCAAGGTCAACCCGGTCATCCCGGAAGCCACCGCCATGGTCGCCGCCCAGGTGATCGGCAATGACACCGTCATCACCATCGCCGGTCAGTCGGGCAATTTCGAATTGAACGTGATGCTGCCGATCATCGCGCAGAACCTGCTGAGCAGCATCGAACTGCTGGCCAACGCCAGTCATCTGTTGGGTGAAAAGGCCATCGCCAGCTTCAAGGTCAATGAGGCGCGAATTAAAGAGGCGCTGTCGCGCAATCCGATTCTGGTGACCGCACTCAACCCGATCATTGGTTACCAAAAAGCCGCTGAAATCGCCAAGAAGGCCTATCAGCAGGGCCGACCGGTGATTGATGTCGCCCTGGAACACACGGACCTGACGCGCAGCCAACTGGAAGAATTACTCAACCCAGAGAAGCTCACCGCAGGCGGCGTGTAATCACCGCTACCGCTTTGGAGGCTCACCATGGAGCACTGGAAACGCACGATCGAAAGGGCTAATCGCCATTTCATGCTGGGCGAACTCGTCGATGCCCGCGAGGCGTACTTGCAGGCCCTGGCGTTGGCCCAGGTGTTGTTCGAGCGCTGGGCGGATGCCGACGAAGCGGTGGCGGCCTGCGTGATTTCCCACCACAACCTGGCAGACCTGCATTTGCGTCTTAACCAGCCGGAGGAGAGCGCCGAGTATTTGTGCGCGATCCATCAGCGGTTATTGCAGACCATGCAGGACCCGCGCCTGGCCCCGGCCCTGCGCGAAGCCGCGTTGCGTCAAAGCAGCAAAACCTATGTCGAGCTGCTGAATTTCATCAGCGAGCATGGCGAATACCCGCGCACACACCGTTTGCTGCACACCGATACCGCATCGCCTGCGCCTCTACATCATGGAGTCCATTGAAATGGCTTTTACCTTGCCCGCCTTGCCTTACGCTTACGATGCCCTGGAACCGCACATCGATGCGCAGACCATGGAGATCCACTACACCAAGCACCACCAGACCTACATCAATAATCTCAACGCCGCGGTCGAAGGCACCGAGTTTGCCGAGTGGTCGGTGGAAAAACTGGTCGCCAGCGTCCAGCAACTGCCGGAAAAACTCCGCGCGGCGGTGATCAATCAGGGCGGCGGCCATGCCAACCATTCGTTGTTCTGGGAAGTGATGGCGCCGCACGGCGGTGGCAAACCGGAAGGTGCGCTGGCCACGGCGATTGATGAGCAACTGGGTGGTCTGGACAGTTTCAAGGAAGCCTTCACCAAAGCCGCGCTGACCCGCTTCGGCAGTGGCTGGGCCTGGTTGAGTGTCACGCCGCAAAAGACCCTGATCGTGGAAAGTAGCGGTAACCAGGACAGCCCGTTGATGAATGGCAATACGCCAATTCTCGGCCTGGATGTCTGGGAGCACGCCTACTACCTGCAATACCAGAACCGCCGTCCGGAATACATCAACGCGTTCTACAACGTCATCAATTGGCCCGAAGTCGCTGCGCGTTATCAGGCTGCGCTGGTTTAAGTCCTCTATAAAAACAATCCAAGGCTGACTATGGGCACTGAAACACTGGCGAGCGGAAGCGGACGAATGTTTCGTTACGCGTTGGGATCGCTGTTGCTGCTGGCGGGCATGACGCTGTTGGTCGCCCATGGGCTGGCGTGGCTCGATCTCGAACCAAAACTGCTGCGCGCGCTGCAGGGCGGGGCGATTTGTGCCTTGGGTACTGCGTTGGGCGCGGTGCCGGTGCTGGTGATTCGGCGGATGCCGCAGGCGGTCAGCGATACGCTGCTCGGTTTCGGTGCCGGGGTCATGCTGGCGGCGACGGCATTTTCGCTGATCGTTCCGGGTATTTCCGCCGCTGAAAGCCTGGGGCTGACGCCTTGGGCGGCCAGCGGCCTGATCAGCTTTGGCATCATGCTCGGCGCGTTCGGGTTGTTTCTGGTGGACCGAAAGGTGTCTGGCGCTTCGCCTGAAATGCTCGTCGGAACGCTGGAGCGGCCGGTCATCCCGCCACGGATCTGGTTGTTTGTGTTTGCCATCATTGCCCACAACATTCCTGAAGGCATGGCCGTCGGCGTCTCGGCCGGTGGTGGAATGCCGGATGCTGACAGCCTGGCCATGGGCATTGCGTTGCAAGATGTACCGGAAGGTCTGGTGATCGCGCTGGTACTGGCAGGGGCGGGTATGTCGCGGGTGAAGGCGTTCCTGATCGGTGCCGCATCAGGTCTGGTCGAGCCGGTCTTCGCCCTGTTGTGCGCCTGGCTGGTAAGCCTGGCCGAATTGCTGTTGCCGTTGGGGTTGGCACTGGCGGCGGGAGCGATGCTGCTGGTGGTTACCCATGAAATCATCCCGGAGTCGCGGCGCAATGGTCACGACAAGCTGGCGAGCCTTGGGTTGCTGATCGGGTTTTGTTTGATGACGGTGATGGATACGGCGTTGGCCTAGGCGAGTGTTTAACCACCTTCGCCGAAGTAGTCATTGATCAAGTCGACCAAAGCCTGCAAGGCCTCGTCAGCCTGCTCACCTTCGGTGCTTAGGTGAATTATCGTTCCCTTGCCGGCGGCGAGCATCATCATGGCCATGATGCTTTTACCGTCTACCATGGCCTCGGGAGTACGTCCGACCCGGATCGTGCAGTCCTTGAACTCACCGGCAACGCCAACGAATTTTGCCGAAGCACGGGCATGCAGGCCCAGCTTGTTGATGATTTCGATTTCCAGAGCAGGCATCGCGATGTGAATCCTTTAGCTGAGGTCGCGGTGGCGAACCTGGACGTTCTTCAGGGATTGTTGCAGGACCTGGCCCAGACGTTCGGTCAGGTAGACGGAGCGGTGATGCCCGCCGGTGCAGCCAATGGCAATGGTGACATAAGCGCGGTTGCTGGCGGCAAAGCGCGGCAACCACTTGAGCAGGTACGTGGAAATATCCTGGAACATCTCTTCGACGTCCGGTTGTGCCGCCAGATACTCGGCCACCGGTTGATCAAGCCCGGACTGATCGCGCAGTTCCGGCTTCCAGTAAGGGTTGGGCAGGCAGCGCACATCGAACACCAGGTCCGCGTCCACCGGCATGCCACGCTTGAACCCGAATGACTCCACCAGGAATGCAGTGCCGGCTTCCGGCTGGTTCAGCAGACGCAGCTTGATGGTATCGCGCAGCTGATACAGGTTCAGGTTGGTGGTGTTGACCTTGAGGTCGGCCAGGTCGGCGATGGGGCCCAGCAACTGGGTCTCGTCCTGAATCGCCTCGGCCAGTGAGCGATTGGCGTTGCTCAGAGGGTGGCGACGACGGGTTTCCGAGAAGCGTTTGAGCAATGTTTCTTCATCGGCGTCCAGATACAGCACATCACATTTGATGTGCCGGCTGCGGACTTCTTCCAGCAGCTCCGGAAACCGCGATAGATGACTCGGCAGGTTGCGCGCATCGATGGATACAGCAACCAGCGGTTGCGCCAGCTCGGTATGAATCAGTGCGCGCTCGGCCAGTTCCGGCAGCAATCCGGCAGGCAGGTTGTCGATGCAGTAGTAGCCGTTGTCCTCGAGAACATCGAGTGCGGTACTTTTACCTGAGCCGGAACGGCCACTGACAATGATCAAGCGCATGATTACTGACCGTTTTGCTCGTCCAGGACAACCTGATACAAGGCTTCATTGCTCGGGGCGCTGCGCAGTTTTTCGCGCACTTCCTTGCGATCGAGCATGCTGGCGATCTGGCGCAGTAGCTCCAGGTGCGCATCGGTGGCGGCTTGCGGGACCAGCAGAACGAACAGCAGGTCAACCGGGGCGCCGTCGATGGCGTCGAAATCGATGGGGGCGTCCAGGTGCATCAAGGCACTGATGGGCGAGTTACAACCCTTGAGACGACAGTGGGGGATGGCGATGCCGTTTCCAAAACCGGTCGAGCCAAGTTTTTCACGGGCGATCAGAGCCTCGAAGACATCTTGCATCTCCAGATCCGGTACTTCTTTATGGATAAGGTTGGCAATTTGCTCGAGGGCTTTCTTTTTACTGCCGCCCGGCACGTTCACAAGAGAACGGCCGGGGGTCAGGATACTTTCAAGTCGGATCATGGGTGGGGAGTGTTAACGACCGGTTGCGCCCTGAAGGACACGCTGGGTCTTTTCCTTATGCTTTTTGAGTTGGCGATCCAGCTTGTCGGTCAACAGATCGATAGCCGCATACATGTCTGAGTGTTCGGCATTGGCGACCGCTTCTCCGCCGGGGAAATGCAACGTGGCTTCGATTTTCTGCAGCAGCTTTTCGACGGTCATCGTGACTTGCACGTTGGTGATCTTGTCGAAGTGCCTCTCTAATCGGTCGAGTTTTTCGCCGATGTAGGCGCGCAGGGGTTCGGTCACTTCCAGTTGGTGTCCACTGATGTTGACTTGCATACAGCTTCTCCTTCGTTGCCAGTGCATAAAGCGGCAGGCAGAAATGCCTGCCACTGGAACGCTGTGGCGTGGCTCTACATCAACCGCTTGCGTTCGCTCGAAGGCGCGATCCCGAGGGATTCGCGGTACTTGGCGACGGTGCGGCGAGCCACCTGAATGCCTTGTGCCTCCAGTAAACCAGCGATCTTGCTGTCACTCAACGGCTTTTTCTGATTTTCCGCGGCAACCAGTTTTTTGATGATCGCGCGGATCGCTGTGGACGAGCATTCACCGCCTTCGGAAGTGCTGACGTGGCTGGAGAAAAAGTATTTCAGTTCATATATGCCCCGAGGGGTATGCATGAATTTCTGCGTGGTCACCCGCGAAATCGTCGACTCATGCATCCCCACCGCTTCGGCGATGTCATGCAGCACCAGCGGTTTCATCGCTTCGTCGCCGTACTCCAGGAAGCCGCGCTGGTGCTCGACAATCTGGGTGGCCACTTTCATCAGTGTTTCGTTGCGGCTTTGCAGGCTCTTGATAAACCAGCGAGCCTCTTGCAACTGATTGCGCATGAAGGTGTTGTCGGCGCTGGTGTCGGCGCGGCGTACAAAACCGGCGTACTGGGCGTTGACCCGCAGCCGTGGCACCGATTCCTGGTTCAGTTCGACCAGCCAGCGCTCGTTATCCTTGCGCACGATCACGTCAGGGACAACGTACTCGGCTTCGCTGGACTCGATCTGCGAGCCCGGACGAGGGTTGAGGCTCTGCACCAGCTCGATCACCTGGCGCAGTTCATCTTCCTTGAGCTTCATGCGGCGCATCAGCTGGCTGTAGTCGCGGCTGCCGAGCAGGTCGATGTAGTCGGTGACCAGACGTTTGGCTTCGGCCAGCCAAGGTGTCTTGGCAGGCAGTTGGCGCAGTTGCAGCAGCAGGCATTCGCCCAGGTTGCGGGCGCCTATGCCGGCCGGTTCGAATTGCTGGATGCGGTGCAGGACGGCTTCGATTTCGTCCAGTTCGATGTCCAGTTCCGGATCGAAGGCCTCGAGAATTTCCTCGAGGGTTTCGTCCAGGTAGCCCTGATTGTTGATGCAGTCGATCAGGGTCACGGCGATCAGGCGATCGGTGTCGGACATCGGTGCCAGGTTCAGTTGCCATAGCAAATGACTTTGCAGGCTTTCGCCGGCCGATGTGCGGGTGGTGAAGTCCCACTCGTCGTCATCGTTGCTCGGCAGGCTGCTGGCACTGGTCTGGTAGACGTCTTCCCACGCGGTATCGACGGGCAGTTCGTTGGGAATGCGCTCGTTCCAGTCACCTTCCTCGAGGTTATCCACCGTCGGGGCGGTTTCCTGGTAGGAGGGTTCCGAAACATCGGCGTTGGGTAGTTGTTCGGCTTTGTCGGCCAAGGGGTCGGCGTTATCGAAGTCGTCGCCTTCTTCCTGGCGTTCGAGCATCGGATTGGACTCCAGGGCCTCCTGGATTTCCTGTTGCAGGTCCAGGGTCGACAATTGGAGCAGGCGGATGGCCTGTTGCAGCTGCGGTGTCATCGTCAGCTGCTGGCCCATTCTCAAGACTAGCGATGGTTTCATGGCAGGGGCTTAACACCTTATTCGCCGGCGCACATGCGCCATCCACTACAGGGCGCCGGAGCGCCAAACATAAGCAAATTATATGCCCGAAACTGCAGCGTTTGCCTAGAGCGCTGTAACAATAAAAAAGTATTGATTTTTTATCGAGACGAGCGCCCGGACAATCAGCCAGACACCTCAGTGCTTAAAGGCGGAACTCATGGCCCAGGTACACTTCCTTGACCAGTTCGTTGGCCAGGATGGTGGCGGAGTCACCTTCGGCGATCAGCTGGCCATCGTTGACGATGTAGGCGGTTTCGCAGATGTCCAGGGTTTCACGGACGTTGTGGTCGGTGATCAGCACGCCAATGCCTTTGGCCTTGAGGTGGTAGATGATCTGTTTGATGTCGCCCACCGAAATCGGGTCCACGCCGGCGAAAGGTTCGTCGAGCAGGATGAATTTCGGGTTGGTGGCCAATGCCCGTGCAATTTCCACGCGGCGGCGTTCGCCACCGGACAGGCTCATGCCGAGGTTGTCGCGGATGTGGCTGATGTGGAATTCCTGCAGCAGGCTTTCCAGCTCCTTGCGACGATCGGCCTTGTCGAGTTCCTTGCGAGTCTCGAGGATGGCCATGATGTTGTCGGCCACCGACAGTTTGCGGAAGATCGACGCTTCTTGCGGAAGATAGCCGATGCCGGCCTTTGCTCGACCGTGCATCGGCTGGTGGCTGACGTCCAGGTCGTCGATCAATACGCGACCCTGATCGGCCTGCACCAGGCCGACGATCATGTAGAAACAGGTGGTCTTGCCGGCGCCGTTAGGGCCCAGCAGGCCGACGATCTGACCGCTGTCGATGGACAGGCTGACGTCACGCACAACCTGGCGGCTCTTGTAGCTCTTGGCCAGATGCTGAGCTTTCAGAGTTGCCATTACGGGGCCTTTTTCTCGTCGGTTTTCGGCTTGGGCTGGATCACCATGTCGATGCGCGGACGCGACTCAGTGACCTTGCTGCCCGTAGCACGCCCGGCGCTCGCAAGCTTTTTCTCGGTGTCGTAGACGATTTTCTCGCCTTGGGTGGTGTTGTTGTCCTTATCGATGACTTTCGCCTTGTCGATCAGCACAACGCGATTCTGCGAGGCGTGGTACTGGATAGTCACCCCCCAACCCTGGACAGGCTTGGTGTCACCGGCAGTTTGCAGTTGCTCGAAGTAGGCGAGGTTGCCCACCGAAGTCACCACGTCGATGTCGCCAGCCGCGGTGCGGGTGATGGTCACGGTGTTGCCGGTGACCTTCATCGAGCCCTGAGTAATGATCACGTCACCCTTATAGGTGGCAACGCCATTCTTGTCGTCCAGTTGGGCGTCGTCGGCCTGAATGCGGATAGGCTGCTCTTGATCGTTCGGCAGAGCCCAGGCGCTCACGCTTCCCAGTGCTGCGCCCAGACTGAGCAAAATAGGGAGAGTTTTAACGAGCCTCATACTGTCCTCTTACGTTCGATAGCAGGTGTATCCTGCTTTCTTTCAAATACGCTTTCATTCCGTTGCCTGTCGATACACCGCCAGCGCCGTCGATTCTAACGGGTTGATCGGTCTGCGCATATTGCTGCTGCGGGAACACTGTCATTCGGGTGGTGGTAATCAGGGTTTTGCGGTTTTTCTCGTCGAAACGCGTGATGCGTACCGAGTCGATCAGCTCGACCTGAGTGCCGTCCGGGTTGACTTCGCCGTGCTCGCTCTGGACGTGCCAGGGAAACTCGGTGCCACGAAACATGTTCAGGTCGGGGTTGGTCAGCAACGTCACCTCGCTCACTTTCAGGTGTTCGACCTTGTCGGACGTCATTTCGTACTGCAATTTGCCGTCCGGCAGATACTGCACGCTGTGGGCGTTGAGGGCGTAATAGTCGATCGCGCTTTCATCGACCTTGACCACCGGTTTGTCGAGGAAGCGTTCCGGGCTGATGTTCCAGTAGCCGACCGCGGCAAACAGCGCCGCAATGCAGCCGAACACCAGGATGTTACGAATCTTTTTGCTCAGCATAATGGGCTCACAGGTACGCGGCGTTGGCCGCATCGAGGCGGCCCTGGGCGCGCAGGATCAATTCACAGAATTCGCGAGCGGCACCCTCGCCACCACGGGCGTGGGTGATGCCATGGGCGTGTTCACGCACGAAGCTGGCGGCGTTTGCTACGGCCATGCCCAGGCCAACACGCCGAATCACCGGCAGGTCCGGCAAGTCGTCGCCCAGATAGGCGACCTGCTCATAGCTTAGGTTGAGCTGAGCCAGAAGTTCGTCGAGCACCACCAGTTTGTCTTCGCGCCCCTGGTAAAGATGAGGAATGCCGAGATTCTTCGCTCGACGTTCGACCACCGGGGTCTTGCGGCCGCTGATGATAGCTGTCTGCACGCCGGCTGCCATCAACATCTTGATGCCTTGGCCGTCGAGGGTGCTGAACGTCTTGAATTCGCTGCCGTCTTCGAGGAAGTACAGGCGCCCGTCGGTCAGCACGCCATCGACGTCGAACACCGCGAGTTTGATCTGTTTGCCGCGTTGCAGCAGGTCCATGCTCATTACATTACTCCCGCACGCAGCAAGTCGTGCATGTTCAAGGCGCCGACCGGGCGGTCTTCGCTGTCGACCACGACCAGTGCGTTGATCTTGTGGTCTTCCATGATTTTCAGGGCTTCGGCGGCGAGCATCTCGGCGCGAGCGGTTTTGCCGTGCGCGGTCATGACCTGATCGATGGTGGCGCTGTGGATATCGATGCTGCGGTCCAGTGTGCGGCGCAAATCACCGTCGGTGAAGATTCCGGCCAGTTTGCCGTCGGCTTCCAGGATCACGGTCATGCCCAGGCCCTTGCGGGTCATTTCCATCAGCGCGTCCTTGAGCAGCGTGCCGCGCTGAACCTGCGGCAGCTCTTGACCAGCGTGCATGACGTTTTCGACTTTCAGCAGCAGGCGTCGGCCCAGCGCTCCGCCTGGATGGGAAAAGGCGAAATCTTCAGCGGTAAAGCCGCGGGCTTCCAGCAGTGCAACGGCCAGGGCATCGCCCATGACCAGCGCGGCGGTGGTCGACGAGGTCGGTGCCAGGTTCAGCGGGCAGGCTTCGTGCTCGACGTGGACGTTGAGATTGACCTCGGCAGCCTTGGCCAGCGCCGAGTCCGGATTGCCGGTCATGCTGATCAATTTGATGCCCAGACGCTTGATCAGGGGCAGCAGGGTGACGATTTCATTGGTGGAGCCGGAGTTCGACAGGGCCAGGATGATGTCGTCGCGAGTGATCATGCCCATGTCGCCGTGACTGGCTTCGGCCGGGTGCACAAAAAACGCCGTGGTGCCGGTGCTGGCCAGGGTGGCGGCGATCTTGTTGCCGATGTGCCCCGATTTGCCCATGCCGACCACGACCACGCGGCCTTTGCTGTCCAGAATCATCTCGCAAGCGCGTACGAAATCTGCGTCGATATGGGGCAGCAAGCCTTGGACGGCTTCCAGTTCGAGGCGGATGGTGCGTTGTGCAGATTGAATCAGGTCGCTGGATTGGCTCATGTCAGAAATCGTATAGCCTGATGAAAAGGCGGCGATTATAGCGGTAATGATCAAAACCCTCACGCAAGTTCGTCGCGCTTTGTCATTCCCTGTTACCTAATCCCCTCCGGACGAGGCTTTTTGCCTGTCATGTTGCTGAACATGGGCCGGCTTGGGCCTTGGGCGCTTGGCCTTTGCAGTGATATAGTTCGCCGCCAGTTCGGCCTGCCCGGGGAGGTATGTGCTTTCGTCAGGAAGCCAGGCGTCCGAGTGTGAGGCTGCATCGCAAGGAGTTTAGATGAGTGCCGATAACGCCTACGCGGTCGAGCTGAAGGGACTGTCCTTCAAGCGCGGTGCGCGCAGCATTTTCAATAACGTCGATATCCGTATCCCGCGCGGCAAGGTCACCGGCATCATGGGGCCTTCCGGGTGTGGCAAGACCACGCTGTTGCGGTTGATGGGCGCACAGTTGCGGCCCACCAAGGGCGAGGTCTGGGTCAATGGCCAGAACCTGCCGAAGCTGTCGCGCAGCGATTTGTTCGATGCGCGCAAGCACATGGGCGTGCTGTTCCAGAGCGGCGCGCTGTTTACCGACCTCGATGTGTTCGAGAACGTCGCCTTTCCGCTGCGCGTTCATACCGAGCTGCCGGAAGAAATGATCCGAGACATCGTCCTGCTCAAATTGCAGGCCGTGGGCTTGCGTGGCGCCATCGACCTGATGCCCGACGAACTGTCCGGTGGCATGAAGCGCCGTGTCGCGCTGGCGCGGGCGATTGCCCTCGATCCGCAGATCCTCATGTATGACGAACCCTTCGTCGGCCAGGACCCAATCGCCATGGGCGTGTTGGTGCGCTTGATCCGTTTGCTCAACGATGCGCTGGGCATCACCAGTATCGTGGTCTCCCATGATCTGGCCGAGACCGCCAGCATTGCCGATTACATTTATGTGGTGGGCGACGGGCAAGTGTTGGGGCAGGGCACTCCCGAGGAGCTGATGAACTCGCAGGAACCGCGTATTCGTCAATTCATGACCGGCGATCCCGACGGTCCGGTCGCATACCACTTTCCAGCGACGGATTACCGCGCAGATCTTCTGGGGAAGCGTTGATGCGCAAGATTTCACTATTGGAACGCGTGCGTCGATTCGGCCATGCCGGCATCGATGTGCTGGCGGTGTTCGGGCGTTCGGCGATTTTCCTGTTTCACGCCTTGCTCGGCCGCGGTGGTATCGGCGGCGGTTTTGGCCTGCTGATCAAGCAACTGCATTCGGTGGGCGTAATGTCCCTGGTGATCATTGTGGTCTCCGGGGTGTTCATCGGCATGGTGCTGGCGCTGCAAGGCTTCAACATTCTGTCCAGCTACGGTTCGGAGCAGGCGGTCGGGCAGATGGTTGCGCTGACGCTGTTGCGTGAACTCGGCCCCGTGGTCACGGCATTGCTGTTCGCCGGTCGCGCAGGTTCGGCGTTGACCGCCGAAATCGGCAACATGAAGTCCACCGAACAGTTGTCCAGTCTGGAAATGATTGGCGTCGACCCGCTCAAGTACATCATTGCTCCGCGCCTGTGGGCCGGCTTCATTTCCCTGCCGGTGCTGGCGATGATTTTCAGCGTGGTGGGTATCTGGGGCGGTTCGTGGGTGGCCGTCGACTGGCTGGGTGTCTATGAAGGTTCCTACTGGTCCAACATGCAGAACAGCGTGACTTTTGCTGACGATGTGCTCAACGGCATCATCAAAAGCATCGTTTTCGCCTTCGTCGTGACCTGGATCGCCGTATTCCAAGGCTATGACTGCGAGCCCACTTCCGAGGGGATCAGTCGTGCCACTACCAAGACCGTGGTGTATGCCTCTTTGGCTGTACTCGGCCTGGACTTTATTCTGACCGCCTTGATGTTTGGAGATTTCTGATGCAAAACCGCACCCTGGAAATTGGTGTCGGCCTTTTCTTGCTGGCTGGCATCCTGGCTTTGCTGTTGCTGGCGTTGCGGGTGAGTGGCCTGTCCCCGAGTGCAACCACCGATACTTATAAAACTTATGCGTATTTCGACAATATCGCTGGTTTGACTGTCAGAGCTAAAGTGACCATGGCCGGTGTGACCATCGGCAAGGTTACGGCGATCGATCTGGACCGCGACAGTTTCACCGGTCGAGTGACCATGCAGCTGGAAAAGCGCGTAGATAACCTGCCGACTGACTCCACTGCATCTATCCTGACCGCTGGCCTGTTGGGCGAGAAGTACATCGGTATCAGCGTGGGCGGGGAAGAAACCTTGCTCAAGGATGGTTCAACCATCCACGACACCCAGTCGTCGCTGGTGCTCGAGGACCTGATCGGTAAATTTCTGCTCAATACCGTTAGCAAAGACGCCAAATGAGGAGCTTTTGAATGATCTCTACCTTGCGACGTGGCCTGTTGGTATTACTCTCGGCCCTGCCGCTGATGGCTAACGCCGTGGCAGCGCCCTCAGCGCACGAAATCGTGCAGGACACCACCACTCGGTTGCTGGCCGACCTGGCGGCCAACAAAGAGAAGTACAAGCAGGACCCGCAAGACTTTTACACGGCGCTGAACACCATCGTCGGGCCGGTCGTGGATGCCGAGGGCATTTCCAAAAGCATCATGACGGTCAAGTACTCACGCAAAGCCACGCCTGCGCAGATGAAAACCTTTGAAGAAAACTTCAAAAAGGGTCTGTTCCAGTTCTATGGCAACGCCTTGCTCGAGTTCAACAACCAGGGCATCACCGTCGACCCTGCCAAGGATGAGTCGGGAGACCGTACCAGCGTTGCCATGACGGTCAAAGGCACCAACGGCTCGATCTATCCCGTGTCGTACACACTCGAGAAGATCAGTGGCGAGTGGAAACTGCGTAATGTGATCATCAACGGTATCAACATCGGCAAGCTGTTCCGCGATCAGTTCGCTGACGCGATGCAGCGCAATGGCAATGACCTGGACAAGACCATCAACGGTTGGGCCGGGGAAGTCGCCAAGGCCAAGGAAAAAACTGCAGACGCCACCGAGAAGTCGATCCAATGAGTGTGTCGGCCATTCGCATGAGCGATTCCGGCGAACTGCGGCTTAGCGGCATGCTGGATTACCGCACCGGCCCTGGTCTGCGCAAGCAGGGGCAGGCGTTGATCAAGTCCAGCCAGGCTGCCGAAGTGGTGGTCGATTGTTCGGCAGTGTTGAAGTCCAGCAGCGTGGGCTTGTCCCTGCTGCTGTGTTTCATGCGCGATGCACAGGCGGCCGGCAAGGCGCTGACCATCCGCGGGATGCCAGAAGACATGCGCGAAATCGCTCAGGTCAGTGAATTGACCGAGCTGTTGGCGCATCCCTAACCGCATCTATAAAGAAGCCCCCCGTCAGAGTCCTGCTTCGCGGGGTTCGCAGGCGCGGGGCTTTTTTGTATGATGTCCGACCCGCGCGCACAGGGCGCCGATTGAGGTTGAGCATGCAGGCCGTAGAAGTGAAGAGCTTCCTTGAAGGAAAGCTGCCCGGAACGCACGTAGAAGTTGAGGGCGAAGGCTGCAACTTTCAGCTGAACGTGATTAGCGATGAACTGGCGGCGTTGAGCCCGGTGAAGCGTCAGCAGCAGATCTATGCCCATTTGAACCCATGGATCACCGATGGCAGCATCCATGCGGTCACTATGAAATTTTTCAGCAGCGCGGCCTGGGCCGAGCGCACCTGAGCCCAAGGGCGTCGAGATTCTTATGGATAAATTGATTATTACTGGCGGCGTTCGTCTTGATGGCGAAATCCGCATCTCCGGGGCAAAGAACTCTGCCCTGCCGATCCTGGCTGCAACCCTGCTGTGCGATGGCCCGGTAACCGTTGCCAACCTGCCGCACCTGCACGACATCACCACCATGATCGAGCTGTTCGGTCGCATGGGTATCGAGCCGGTGATCGACGAGAAGCTCAGCGTCGAAATCGACCCGCGCACCATCAAGACCCTGATCGCACCGTACGAACTGGTGAAAACCATGCGTGCGTCGATCCTGGTGCTGGGCCCGATGGTTGCCCGCTTCGGTGAAGCCGAAGTCGCACTGCCTGGCGGTTGCGCCATCGGCTCGCGTCCGGTTGACCTGCACATCCGCGGTCTCGAAGCCATGGGCGCGGTCATCGACGTCGAAGGCGGCTACATCAAGGCCAAGGCGCCAGAAGGCGGCTTGCGCGGTGCGCACTTCTTCTTCGACACCGTCAGCGTAACCGGTACCGAAAACATCATGATGGCCGCCGCTCTGGCCAAGGGCCGCAGCGTTCTGGCCAACGCCGCGCGCGAGCCTGAAGTCGTCGACCTGGCGAACTTCCTGATCGCCATGGGTGCCAAGATTACTGGCGCCGGCACCGACACCATCACCATCGATGGCGTTGAGCGTCTGCACCCGACCACTTACAAAGTGATGCCGGACCGTATCGAAACCGGAACTTACCTGGTCGCCGCTGCCGTGACCGGCGGTCGTGTGAAGGTCAAGGACACCGATCCGACGATCCTCGAAGCCGTTCTGGAAAAGCTCCGCGAGTCGGGTGCTGAAATCACCTGCGGCGAAGACTGGATCGAGCTGAACATGCACGGCAAGCGGCCAAAAGCCGTCAACGTGCGGACTGCTCCGTACCCGGCGTTCCCGACGGACATGCAAGCGCAGTTCATCTCCCTCAACGCCATTGCCGAAGGCACGGGCGCAGTGATCGAGACGATCTTCGAAAACCGCTTCATGCACGTTTACGAACTGCACCGCATGGGCGCTCACATTCAGGTCGAGGGCAACACGGCCATCGTCACCGGCATCGAGAAACTCAAGGGCGCGCCAGTCATGGCCACCGACCTGCGTGCCTCGGCCAGCCTGGTGATCTCGGCGCTGATCGCCGAAGGCGACACCCTGATCGACCGCATCTACCACATCGACCGTGGTTACGAGTGCATCGAAGAGAAACTGCAGATGCTCGGCGCCAAGATCCGCCGCGTACCGGGTTAGTTTCTGCTGTATGGGCACAGGGACGTGCCCGTTGGTTTCGTTTCAAGTCGAGGGTGTCTTTTCATTATTGAGAAAGCCCTCGAAGTGTGTCCGGCGCCGTTTGCGACCGGGCATCAGTAGCCTGATAAGGACTGACGTTTCCCATGTTGACCATCGCACTGTCCAAGGGCCGCATCCTTGACGACACCCTGCCGCTTCTGGCTGAAGCGGGCATTGTGCCGACCGAGAATCCGGACAAGAGCCGCAAGCTGATCATCCCCACGACTCAGGCCGACGTACGTCTGCTGATCGTGCGCGCCACCGATGTGCCGACCTACGTCGAGCATGGTGCCGCGGACCTGGGCGTCGCCGGTAAAGATGTGCTGATGGAATATGGTGGCCAGGGTCTGTACGAACCGCTGGACTTGCGAATTGCCCTCTGCAAGCTGATGACCGCCGGCCGTGTCGGCGACGTCGAGCCCAAGGGCCGTCTGCGCGTTGCGACCAAGTTCGTCAACGTTGCCAAGCGTTACTACGCCGAGCAGGGCCGTCAGGTCGACATTATCAAGCTTTACGGCTCGATGGAGCTGGCGCCGCTGATCGGTCTGGCGGACAAGATCATCGACGTGGTCGACACCGGTAACACCTTGCGTGCCAATGGCCTGGAACCCCAGGATTTCATTGCCGACATCAGCTCCCGGCTGATCGTCAACAAAGCTTCGATGAAAATGCAGCACGCCCGTATCCAGGCGTTGATCGACACCCTGCGCAAGGCAGTGGAGTCTCGACACCGCGGCTGATTCACCCGCGCGATGTTAAGTCGCGCCCGTCTATCCGCCTCATAGCCAGAATTCTCAGGTGCCCAAGCGGAAACGACTGCTAAGTTAGGGCGCCTGAGTTTTTTGCCAATCCTATGAGGCTCTCGCTATGACCGCACCGACTGCAATTCGCCGACTCAACGCTGCTGACCCGGATTTCGCGCATCATCTGGATCATCTGCTGAGCTGGGAAAGTGTGTCTGACGACTCGGTCAATCAGCGAGTGCTCGACATCATCAAAGCCGTGCGCGAGCGTGGCGATGCGGCGCTGGTGGACTTCACCCGGCAATTCGACGGTCTGGACGTTGCGTCCATGGCCGATCTGATCCTGCCGCGCGAACGCCTGGAACTGGCCCTCACCCGGATCACCGTACCTCAGCGCGAAGCGCTGGAAAAAGCCGCAACTCGTGTGCGCAGCTACCACGAAAAACAGAAGCAGGATTCCTGGAGCTACACCGAAGCCGACGGCACGGTGCTGGGCCAGAAGGTCACGCCGCTGGATCGCGCCGGCTTGTATGTACCGGGCGGCAAGGCGTCGTACCCGTCGTCGGTGCTGATGAACGCGATTCCGGCCAAGGTCGCCGGTGTGACCGAAGTGGTCATGGTGGTGCCTACCCCGCGCGGTGAAATCAATGAACTGGTGCTGGCCGCGGCCTGCATCGCCGGAGTCGACCGCGTCTTCACCATTGGCGGCGCACAAGCGGTTGCCGCGTTGGCTTACGGCACCGAAAGCGTACCGAAAGTCGACAAGGTGGTTGGCCCGGGCAACATCTACGTGGCTACCGCCAAGCGCCATGTGTTCGGCCAGGTCGGCATCGACATGATCGCGGGTCCCTCCGAGATCCTCGTGGTGTGCGACGGCCATACCGATCCGGACTGGATCGCCATGGACCTGTTCTCCCAGGCCGAGCACGACGAAGACGCCCAGGCGATTCTGGTCAGCCCGGACGCCGAGTTCCTCGACAAGGTCGCCGCCAGCATCGCCAAACTGCTGCCGACCATGGAACGCGCCGAGATCATCGAAACCTCGATCAATGGCCGTGGCGCGCTGATCCAGGTTCGCGACATGGAGCAAGCCATCGAAGTAGCCAACCGCATTGCGCCGGAGCACCTGGAGTTGTCGGTCGCCGATCCGCAAGCCTGGCTGCCGCTGATCCGTCACGCAGGCGCGATCTTCATGGGCCGTCACACCTCCGAAGCCTTGGGCGATTACTGCGCAGGTCCCAACCACGTACTGCCGACCTCCGGCACCGCGCGGTTCTCTTCGCCGCTGGGTGTGTACGACTTCCAGAAACGCTCGTCGATCATCTTCTGCTCCGAGCAGGGTGCGTCCGAACTGGGCAAAACCGCTTCCGTGCTGGCCCGTGGCGAGTCGCTGACCGCCCACGCCCGTAGCGCCGAATACCGCATCGTTGACGAGCTCTTTAATGAAGGGCAGGGGAACTGAGATGAGTAAATTCTGGAGCCCGTTCGTCAAGGATCTGGTGCCTTACGTACCGGGCGAGCAGCCGAAGCTGGCGAAGCTGGTGAAGCTCAACACCAACGAAAACCCATACGGCCCATCGCCAAAAGCCTTGGCGGCGATGCAAACCGAATTGAACGACAACTTGCGTCTGTACCCGGACCCGAACAGCGACGTGCTCAAGCAAGCCGTTGCCAAGTATTACGGCGTGCAGGGCAATCAGGTGTTCCTCGGCAACGGTTCCGATGAAGTCCTGGCGCACATTTTTCATGGTTTGCTGCAACATGATCAGCCGCTGCTGTTCCCGGACATCAGCTACAGCTTCTATCCGGTCTACTGCGGGTTGTATGGCATCAAGTTCGACGCGGTGCCGCTGGACGAGCAGTTCCAGATCAACCCGGCGGACTACGCCAAGCCGAACGGCGGGATCATCTTCCCGAACCCGAACGCGCCAACCGGTTGCCTGCTGGCACTCGACGCAGTGGAGCAAATCCTCAAGGCCAGCCCGGATTCGGTGGTCGTGGTGGATGAGGCCTACATCGACTTTGGCGGCGAGACGGCGATCAGTCTCGTGGACCGTTATCCGAACCTGCTGGTGACTCAGACCTTGTCCAAGTCCCGTTCGCTGGCTGGGCTGCGAGTTGGATTGGCGGTTGGGCATCCCGACTTGATCGAGGCGCTGGAGCGGATCAAGAACAGCTTCAACTCCTATCCGCTGGATCGTCTGGCGAATGTCGGGGCTGCGGCGGCGTTCGAGGATCGCGAGTACTTCGACAAGACCTGCCGGTTGGTCATCGAGCATCGTGAGTGGGTTGTTGCGCAACTGGAAGGGAAGGGCTTTGAAGTGCTGCCTTCGGCGGCGAACTTCATTTTCGCTCGTCATCCGAAACATGACGCGGCGGGATTGGCTGCGAAGCTGCGTGAGCAGGGAGTGATCGTTCGGCACTTCAAGCAGGAGCGGATCGCGCAGTTCTTGCGGATTTCCATCGGTACACCTGAACAGAATCAGGCGTTGATTGATGGGCTCGGCGACCTGTAACCGTTTATACGGCTTGCTCCCGTCTTCGCGTGAAGGCGGGAGTAAGGTTGCCAGTATTGTTGTTTTTGCAGGATCTATAGTTGCGAAGGACTACTTACTATAGGTGTTAGTCACATCAAATGTACCCTTGAATATTGATCCGTCCGTGTAGGTGTATTCAATACTACCTTTCGCATTTGTCGTAGAATGTGCTTTTGAATTTGAAAATCTAATTGTAAGCGTTCCTGCTCTTGCTTCTGTTTGGACACCATTATTGCTTTTCGTCGTGGAGAAAGAAGCTCCGGTGAAGTCTTCCGGATATGTTTTGGTATATGTGGTATCGGCTACTAGTCCTCCGGGAAAGCTAAAGGAAAAAGCGACGCCGCTTTCCTCAAATCGTATGATTCCCCCATTTTTACCGCCGGTATGAAGCATATAAGTATTGGCGTTAAACTTCCGCCCGTACTGGTCTTGACCCGACATGCTGCCACTGGCAGTAGCGTTATATTCTAAAGGTGAAAATTCGGACGGTTGCATTATTAGCTCCTCGATTAACTAGTAGAAAGGCAATGTGCAGGAGATGAAAGTAGTGACATTGTTTGCTGGCGACTACTGTCAGAAATGACAGTTGTTTAGTTTGTTTTGGAATGTGCTTCGGTGAAATTTTTATTTTCAGTTATAGGGCTTTCGTCATTCGCACTGACTATTGCGTTCAAATTTTTGAAGCAGGTGCAAATGACTAAGCCTCTGGAGCACTATTTACAATCGCGTTACGCACCCATTACTCGTGGTGCGGCTCGCCAAGAAACGTCAAAGAGCTAAACACCCCGTGCGTCGCCACATCCGGATTGCCCTTCAGCACAATCTCCATCTGCGCCGAAATCACATTCAACCCCTCATTACGCACCACCACCTGCGCCCGGCCTTCCTTATCCGTCTCGGTACTCAACGTATTCGGCGCGCTGCGATAGTCGCCAGTCAATTTCACCCCCGCCGCCGGTTTCCCATCCAGAAGCACCCGCACTGGCAGCAACTTGCCCGGCCCGACCGTCAGCGGATCAACCTCCGGAAGAATCAACAGTTTCATCTGATCAAGCTTCGGCAACTTCGCCCCGGGCTGATAAATCGCCAGACTGTATTTGAAGGTCTGCGTCGACTCGATGGCCCCCGGCACTTTGCTGCGGCCCTCGTTTATCCATTTTTTATCCGCCGTCTGCGACCACATGCCGTTGTCCAGTGCCACCGCCATCACGGCGGGCGGCTTCAGCGGTTGCAGGCGTGCGTGATCGGCCAGGCGCTGCACGGTCACCGGGATCATTTTGCCGTTGGCGTCATACGCCCAGGCGCCGCTGATTTTCTGTGCCTTGAAGGCGTTGTCTTCGGCACCATGGCCGTAAATCACTTCGATGTTGCCGCGCCGTTGTTCGGTCCAGAGGCCATGGGCCGAGACCTGGCCGGTAAACAACAGGCCGAGCAGCAGGCTGAGCAGTGCGGGTTTGAGGTGTTGCATGAGAACTTCCTTTTACAGATTGAGTGTGAGGCTGACGGTGAAATTGCGCGGTTCGCCGGGGTTGACCCAGTAATTGCTGTACGAGCGCTCGTAGTATTTCTCGTCGAATAGGTTGTTCAGGTTCAGGCCGACAGTGACGTTTTCACTGGCCTTGTAATGCGCCAGCAAGTCGACGGTGTGGTAGGCCGGCAGCTCGAAATCGCTGCCGGATTCGCCCGAGCGATCACCGACGTAAGTGAACGCCGCGCCGACATCGGAGCCGCGCAACTGGCCATTCTGAAGTTCATAAACGCCCAGCAGACTGCCGCTGCGTTTGGCGACGCCGAGGATTCGGCTGCCGGTGGGGATCACCTTGTCGCCCTCGGTGACCTTCGCGTCGATGTAGGCGAAGGCACCGATTACCCGCACGGCGTCGGTCACTTGCCCGGTGACTTGCAGGTCGAAACCCTGGCTGCGGGCCTTGCCCATGGCGCGGCTGGTGTCCGTGCCCGGGTCGAGTGCGAGGACATTTTCCTTTTCGATATGAAAGGCGGCGAGGGTGGTACTCAAACGGTCGTCGAACAGCTCGCTCTTGATTCCGACTTCGTAACCGATACCTTCTTCCGGGTCGAAGGATTTGCCGCCAGCGTCCAGACCGTTGTTCGGTTTGAACGAGGTGGAGGCGTTGGCGAACAGCCCGACTTCGGGTGTGAGCTGATAGAGCAGGCCGGCCCGCTGGGTCAACGCGTCGTGGCTCTGGCGGCTGGTGGCGCCGCGGCTGTGATCGTCGATGCTTTGCTCAAAGTGTTCGAAACGTGCACCGAGCATGCCGCGCAATTTTTCGGTGAAGACGATCTGATCCTGCAGGTTCAGTGCCTGGCTTTCGACGTGTTCAAAAAGGTCAGTGCCGGAACGCGCGCCGTTGGGTTTCGGCTGACCGTAGATTGGGTGATAAATGTCGATGGCGTAGGGGCCGCCGGCAATGGTCGTGACCCGTTCGTTTTTGCGGAAGTTCTCGTACTCGGTGCCAATCAGCAGTTCGTGCTGCCAGCTACCGAGGTCGAACAGACCGCGCAATTCGAGTTGGGTGATGCTGTCGTGCCAATCTGTATCGCGCTCGCGATAACGTCGATTGAGCGTGTGGCCGTCGGCGTTCAGCGGGCGATTTTCGGAGGCGTAGCCCCAGAGTTTGCCTTCCTTGTAGTGGCTGGCCAGGCGCAGTTTCCAGCTGTCGTTGAGATGGTGTTCGAGCGTGGCTTGCAGCAGGTTGTTGTGGTTATCGATGTTGCCATCGTTGGGTTCGCCTAGGAAAGTCGAGCGAGAAACGCCGCTCCATTCATTGTTAGGCGCGACGATGCCGCGATCGAACGTGGAGCTGTGACGGACGAACTCGCTTTCCACCAAGAGGCTGGTGTCCGGGTTCAGTTGCCAGCTGAAGGAGGGTGCGACGAACACTCGCTGGCTGTTCACATGATCGCGAAAGCTGTGGTTGTCTTCGACGGCCACGTTGATTCGAGACAGCACGTTGGCGTCGTCATCCAGCGGCGTGTTGACGTCCAGCGCGGTGCGATAACGGTCCCAACTGCCAGCGCTGGTCTGCAGAGTGGTGAAGGCTTCGGGTTGGGGTTTCTTGGTGACGATATTGACCGTGCCACCCGGATCGCCTCGTCCGTAGAGGCTGGCGGCGGGTCCTTTGAGCACTTCGATGCGCTCGATGTTGGCCACGTCCGGCGTACTCGGGTAACCACGGTTGGCACTGAAGCCATCCTTGTAGAACTCCGACGTAGTGAAGCCGCGCACGCTGTATTCGTAAAGTGTCAGGCCGCCGAAGTTGTTCTGCTTCGACACGCCGCCGGCAAAATCCAGGGCACGCTCGACGCTGGTGCTGCCCAGGTCGTTGAGCACGCTGACAGGGATGACGCTGATGGATTGTGGGATATCGCGAATGGCGGTGTCAGTTTTGGTTGCGCTGGAAGAACGCGTAGCGCGGTAGCCCTTGACCGGGCCGATGGGTGATTCGTAGTCGGAGGTGACGCTGATGGCGTCCAGTTCAAGGGTGCCGGACTCTTCGGCGAAGACCGGATCCCCCAGCAGGCCGAGGGCAAGACTTGCCACGAAAGCCATTGTTCGAGACGACATGTTATGTTGTTCCAATAGAGACATTGAAACAATATAACATGCCTAATGAGAATGTCTTCTATTAGCCCGAGAGCCTCGGGCTAGCGTCAGTTTTCTTCTTTCTCTTTAACCGGCGCCGGTGGCGGACGCAGGCCGATTTCAGCCGTGAGTTTCAGCTCCTTGCCGTTGCGCATCACCTGAATCGTGACCTTGTCGGTCGGTTTGATCCGCGCGACCTGGTTCATCGAACGACGACCATCGCCGGCCGGTTCGCCGTCGATGCTGAGAATAACGTCACCCAGTTGCAGGCCGGCCTTCTGCGCCGGACCGTCACGGAAAATCCCCGCGACCACAATGCCCGGGCGCCCCGACAGACCAAACGATTCCGCCAGTTCCTGGGTCAACGGCTGCACTTCAATGCCCAGCCAACCGCGAATCACCTGGCCGTGTTCGATGATCGACTTCATCACTTCCATGGCCAGTTTGACCGGGATCGCAAAACCGATGCCTTGCGAGCCGCCAGACTTGGAGAAGATCGCCGTATTGATGCCGGTCAGGTTGCCGTTGGCATCCACCAGCGCACCGCCGGAGTTGCCGGGGTTGATTGCGGCGTCGGTCTGGATGAAGTCTTCGTAGTTGTTCAGCCCCAACTGGTTACGCCCGGTGGCGCTGATGATGCCCATGGTCACGGTCTGGCCGACGCCGAACGGGTTGCCGATGGCCAGGGCGACGTCGCCGATACGGATGTTGTCGGAGCGGCCGACGGTGATCGACGGCAGGTTTTTCAGATCGATCTTAAGGACGGCGAGGTCGGTTTCCGGGTCGCTGCCGATCACGCGGGCCAGGGTTTCGCGGCCATCCTTGAGCGCGACCACAATTTGGTCGGCGCCGCTGGTGACGTGGTTGTTGGTCAGCAAGTAGCCTTCCGGGCTCATGATCACGCCCGAACCCAGGCTCGACTCCATGCGCTTCTGCTTGGGCGAGTTGTCGCCGAAGAAGCGGCGGAACTGCGGGTCTTCGAACAATGGATGGTTTGGTTTGTTGATGACTTTGGTGGTGTACAGGTTCACCACCGACGGCGCAGCTATGGTCACTGCGTCGGCATAGGACACCGGACCCTGTTGCGCGGTGGTGCTTTGCGGCGCTTGCTGCAGGTTGACGTCGAGACTCGGCAGCCCGACCCACTCCGGAAAACGCTGGATGATCAGTAAAGCGATAAGCACGCCGGCCAACAACGGCCAGCCGGAAAAACGCAGCGCCTTGAGCATTAAGCACGTCCTGAAAGGTTGCAGGCGGTATGAGACCGCCCATAATGTCGCGCATTATACGAGGCGCAGCTCGCCTCTGAACGGGATATTTAGGAGTCTTTTATGGCCGTCGCCTTGAGTACCCTGGTCGAAGAAGCCGACCGTTACCTTAACAGTGCCAGGATTGCCGATTACTGCCCCAACGGCTTGCAGGTCGAAGGCCGGCCGCAGGTGATGCGCATCGTCAGTGGCGTCACCGCCAGCCAGGCATTGCTGGACGCCGCCGTCGAAGCCCAGGCCGATCTGGTGCTGGTGCACCACGGCTATTTCTGGAAGGGCGAGAACCCGTGCATCACCGGCATGAAGCAGCGCCGGTTGAAAACCCTGCTCAAGCACGACATCAGCCTGCTGTCCTATCACTTGCCACTGGATCTGCACCCGGACGTCGGCAACAACGTGCAGTTGGCGCGTCAGCTCGACATCACGGTCGAAGGCCCGCTGGATCCGGACAACCTCAAAGTGGTCGGCCTGGTCGGCTCGTTGAACGAACCGATGACGCCCCGTGATTTCGCCCGTCGTGTGCAGGAAGTCATGGGGCGCGAGCCCCTGCTGATTGAAGGCAGCGAGATGATTCGCCGCGTGGGCTGGTGCACCGGTGGCGGCCAGGGCTACATCGATCAAGCGGTGCTGGCCGGTGTCGATCTGTACCTCAGCGGCGAAGCGTCCGAGCAGACCTTCCACAGCGCTCGGGAAAACGACATCAGCTTCATCGCCGCCGGCCATCACGCCACCGAGCGTTATGGTGTGCAGGCATTGGGTGATTACCTGGCGCGGCGGTTTGCCGTTGAGCACATCTTCATCGATTGCCCGAATCCGATTTGATAACGGATTCGCGTGACATCCCCAATCCTGTAGGAGCGAGGCTTGCCCGCGAAGAACGATAACGCGGTGTGTCAGGTAGTCCGCGTTATCGTTCTTCGCGGGCAAGCCTCGCTCCTACAAGGTCCGTGCAACCCAAACGAGGGGGTATATTCATATACCCTTTCGATCTAGCCCGCGTCCTGATTAGAAGAGGTCGCTGTGCTAGGATTCCTCGCTCGAACACGGCCCGCTGGCCGTCCATAAGATCGTTTTCGTGAGTAGCCATGGTCGACAAACTGACGCATCTGAAACAGCTGGAGGCCGAAAGCATCCACATCATCCGCGAGGTCGCCGCCGAGTTCGATAACCCGGTGATGCTGTACTCCGTCGGTAAAGACTCCGCCGTGATGCTGCACCTTGCGCGCAAGGCATTCTTCCCCGGCAAATTGCCGTTCCCGGTGATGCACGTCGACACCCGGTGGAAGTTCAAGGAAATGTACGCGTTCCGCGACCGCATGGTCGAAGAACTCGGCCTGGACCTGATCGTGCACGTGAACCCCGATGGCGTTGCGCAGGGCATCAACCCGCTGACCCACGGCAGTGCCAAGCACACCGACATCATGAAAACCGAAGGCCTCAAACAAGCCCTCGACAAGTACGGTTTCGACGCCGCTTTCGGGGGCGCTCGCCGCGACGAAGAGAAGTCCCGCGCCAAAGAGCGCGTGTATTCCTTCCGCGACACCAAGCACCGCTGGGACCCGAAAAACCAGCGTCCCGAGTTGTGGAACGTCTACAACGGCAAGGTCAACAAGGGCGAATCGATCCGCGTATTCCCTTTGTCGAACTGGACCGAGCTGGACATCTGGCAGTACATCTACCTCGAAGGCATCCCGATCGTGCCGCTGTATTTCGCCGCCGAGCGCGACGTCATCGAGATGAATGGCACCTGGATCATGATCGACGACGAACGCCTGCTCAATCACCTGAGCGACGAAGACAAGGCGCGCATCGTCAAGAAGAAAGTCCGTTTCCGCACACTGGGTGACTACCCGCTGACCGGTGCGGTCGAATCCGAGGCCATCAGCCTGACCGACATCATTCAGGAAATGCTCCTGACGCGAACTTCCGAACGCCAGGGCCGAGTCATCGATCACGATGGCGCCGGCTCGATGGAAGAAAAGAAACGTCAGGGTTATTTCTAAGGGGTTGTCATGTCGCACGTATCTGATTTGATCAGCGAGGACATCCTCGCCTACCTGGGCCAGCACGAACGCAAGGAAATGCTGCGCTTTCTGACCTGTGGCAACGTCGACGACGGCAAGAGCACCCTGATCGGGCGCCTGCTGCACGACTCCAAAATGATCTACGAAGATCACCTGGAAGCCATTACCCGCGATTCGAAAAAAGTCGGCACCACCGGCGATGACATCGACCTGGCATTGCTGGTCGACGGCCTGCAGGCCGAGCGGGAGCAGGGCATCACCATCGATGTCGCTTACCGCTACTTTTCCACCTCCAAGCGTAAATTCATCATCGCCGACACCCCCGGCCATGAGCAGTACACCCGCAACATGGCCACCGGTGCGTCCACCTGTGACCTGGCGATCATCCTGGTCGACGCCCGTTACGGCGTGCAGACCCAGACCCGTCGCCACAGCTTCATTGCCTCGTTGCTGGGCATCAAGCACATCGTTGTCGCCATCAACAAGATGGACCTCAACGGCTTCGACGAAACAGTCTTCGAGTCGATCAAGGCCGATTACCTGAAGTTCGCCGAAGGTATCGCGTTCAAACCGACCACCATGGCCTTCGTGCCGATGTCGGCGCTGAAGGGCGACAACGTGGTGAACAAGTCCGAGCGCTCGCCGTGGTACACCGGCCAGTCGCTGATGGAAATTCTTGAAACCGTCGAAATTGCCAGCGACCGCAACTACAGCGACCTGCGTTTCCCGGTGCAGTACGTCAACCGTCCGAACCTGAACTTCCGTGGTTTCGCCGGTACTTTGGCCAGCGGCGTCGTGCACAAGGGAGATGAAGTCGTTGTGCTGCCGTCGGGCAAGAGCAGCCGGGTGAAATCCATTGTCACCTTCGAAGGTGAGCTGGAACACGCCGGTCCTGGTCAAGCGGTGACGCTGACCATGGAAGACGAGATCGACATCTCTCGCGGCGACTTGCTGGTGCACGCCGACAACCTGCCGCAAGTGACCGACGCTTTCGACGCCATGCTGGTGTGGATGGCCGAAGAACCGATGCTGCCGGGCAAGAAATACGACATCAAGCGCGCCACGAGTTACGTGCCGGGTTCGATCACCAGCATCGTCAACCGCGTTGACGTGAACACCCTGGAAGAGGGTCCTGCCAGCTCGTTGCAACTGAACGAGATCGGTCGGGTCAAGGTCAGCCTAGACGCCGCGATCGCGCTGGACGGTTACGCGAGCAACCGCACCACCGGTTCGTTCATCGTCATCGACCGTTTGACCAACGGCACCGTCGCCGCCGGCATGATCATCGCCCAGCCGTTGGCGCATGGAAGCAGCACGCACCACGGCAAACTCGCGCACGTTGCCACCGAAGAACGCGCCCAGCGTTTCGGCCAGCAGCCGGCCACCGTGTTGTTCAGCGGCTTGTCGGGCGCGGGCAAAAGCACGCTGGCCTACGCGGTTGAACGCAAGCTGTTCGACATGGGCCGTGCGGTGTTTGTACTCGATGGTCAGAACCTGCGTCACGACCTGAACAAAGGTCTGCCACAGGACCGCGCCGGGCGTACCGAGAACTGGCGCCGTGCCGCGCACGTTGCGCGTCAGTTCAACGAAGCTGGTCTGGTGACGTTGGCTGCGTTTGTTGCGCCGAGTGCTGAAGGGCGTGAGCAGGCCAAGGACTTGATCGGCAAAGAGCGTCTGCTGACGGTCTACGTCCAGGCCTCGCCGACGGTCTGTGCCGAGCGTGATCCGCAAGGTCTGTACGCGGCGGCCGGGGACAACATTCCGGGCGATTCCTTCCCGTACGACGTGCCGCTGGACGCCGACCTCGTGGTCGACACCCAGTCGCTGTCACTGGAAGAAAGCGTCAAGCAAGTGCTGGATCTGCTGCGCAAGCGTGGCGCGATCTAAGCGTTAGCCGTTAATAAAAAACCCGCCGATGAGTGATCATCGGCGGGTTTTTTGTGTCCGGGAAAATGCCTTCGCGGGCAAGCCTCGCTCCTACGGATTTGCGTCGTGCCACATGCCGCGATCCCCCCATCCTGTAGGAGCGAGGCTTGCCCGCGAAGAGGCCGGAACAGGCACCTGACTACTTGGACGGATACTCCCGATGCATCTGCGCAAGCAGCGCATCCTTGTCTTCCCACAACTGATTGATCCAGCCCTGAAACTGCAATCGATACTCCCCATCCTGGTCGTAGTTCTTGCCAATGAACAGCGGCGGAATCTTCAGCTCCTGAAAATGCACCACCACATCCGCAACGTTCCCACAGAGCAAATCCCAATACCCAGGACGTCCGGCCGGGTAGTGAATGGTCACGTTGACGATCGACTCAAGCTGTTCACCCATCGCATCCAGCACAAACGCAATGCCGCCGGCTTTGGGCTTGAGCAGGTACTTGAACGGTGATTTCTGCTGGGCATGCTTGCCTTCAGTGAAGCGCGTACCTTCGACAAAATTGAAAATCCCCACCGGGTTATTGCGGAACTTGTCGCACGTCTTGCGGGTGGTTTCCAGGTCCTTGCCTTTCTTCTCTGGGTGCTTTTCCAGGTAGGCCTTGGAGTAGCGCTTCATGAATGGAAAGCCGAGTGCCCACCAGGCCAGGCCAATCACCGGCACCCAGATCAGTTCCTGTTTGAGGAAGAACTTCAGCGGCTGGATGCGCCGGTTGAGCACGTACTGCAACACCATGATGTCGACCCAGCTCTGGTGGTTGCTGGTGATCAGGTAGGAGTGCTGATAATCCAGCCCTTGCAGACCGCTGAGGTGCCAGCGGGTGCGGCAGACCAGGTTCATCCAGGCCTTGTTGTTGCTGATCCAGGCTTCATGGGTATGGCTCATCAGCCAAAGCGTGAAACGCTGGGTGAGGGCAAAGGGCAACACCTTGAAAATCGCCACGCAGAACAGAAACGAGCACAGCGCAATGGTATTCAGTGCCAAAAGCAGCGAGGCAATTACGCCGCGCACGGGTGCAGGTAGAAAAGCCAGCATTTAAAGATCCATAGGTCGGTTGGCAGCTTGAATCGCGGTCAACGCGATGGTGTACACGATGTCATCGACTTGCGCGCCACGCGGCAGGTCGTTCACCGGTTTGCGCAGGCCTTGCAGCATCGGCCCGAGGCTGACGCAATCGGCACTGCGCTGCACGGCTTTGTGCGTGGTGTTGCCGGTGTTCAGGTCCGGGAACACGAACACCGTGGCGCGACCGGCCACCTGGCTGTTCGGCGCCAGTTGCCTGGCCACGGTTTCGTTGGCGGCGGCATCGTACTGCAACGGGCCGTCGATCAGCAGCGAGTTCTGCTGTTCGTGGGCGAGCAGCGTTGCTTCGCGAACCTTCTCGACTTCTTCGCCGCTGGCCGATTCTCCGCTGGAATAACTGATCATCGCCACGCGCGGGATGATGCCGAATGCGGCAGCCGAGTCGGCGCTTTGCAGGGCGATCTCGGCCAATTCGCTGGCGCTCGGGTGCGGGTTCATCACGCAGTCGCCGTAAACCAGCACTTCTTCAGGAAACAGCATGAAGAACACCGACGACACCAGGGTGCAGCCCGGCGCCGTTTTAATCAGCTGCAAGGCCGGGCGGATGGTGTTGGCGGTGGAGTGGATGACCCCGGACACTAGGCCGTCGACCTCATCCAGCGCCAGCATCATGGTGCCGATCACCACGGTGTCCTCCAGTTGCTGCTCGGCCATGGGTGCGTTGAGGCTTTTGCTTTTGCGCAGCGCAACCATCGGTTCGACGTAGCGCTCGCGAATCAGGTCCGGGTCGAGAATCTCCAGCCCCGGCGGCAACTCGATGCCTTGGGCGCGGGCGACGGCTTCGACGTCCTCCGGCTTCGCCAGCAACACACAACGGGCGATACCGCGTGCCTGACAGATCGCTGCGGCTTGCACCGTCAGCGGCTCGCTGCCTTCGGGCAGAACGATGCGCTTGTTGGCGGCCTGGGCACGCTGAATCAATTGATAGCGGAACACCGCTGGCGACAAGCGCATTTCCCGTGGCGTACCGCAGCGCTGGTGCAGCCAGTTCGCGTCCAGATGGCTGGCAACGAAATCGGTGATGATCTCCGCGCGCTCGCGGTCGTCGATCGGTATTTCCTTGTTCAGCCCGTTCAACTGGTTGGCAGTGTCATAGGAGCCAGTGCTCACCGACAACACCGGCAGGCCAGCCTGCAACGCGCCACGGCACAGGTCCATGATGCGTGGGTCGGGCAGGGTGTCGCTGGTCAGCAACAGGCCGGCCAGGGGCACGCCGTTCATGGCGGCGAGGCTGACGGCGAGGATGATGTCGTCGCGATCGCCAGGCGTCACCACCAGCACGCCGGGCTTGAGCAGCTCCACGGTGTTGCGCATGGTGCGGGCGCAGATGATGATTTTGGTCATGCGCCGGGTTTCGTAATCGCCGGCATTGAGAATTTGCGCGCCCATCAGATCGGCGACATCGCGGGTGCGCGGGGCGTTCAATTCCGGCTGGAAAGGAATGCAGCCAAGCAAACGGAAATCACCGCTGCGCAGCAACGGCGAGTGCTCTTTCAGTCGCGAAGCGAAGGCCTCCATGCTTTCTTCGGTCTTGACCTTGTTGAGGATCACGCCGAGGACTTTCGGGTCTTTCGGACCGCCAAACAATTGCGCCTGCAATTCCACCCGTCCAGACAGTTCGGTCAGCACTTCGTTTTCCGGCGCCGAGACCAGGATCACTTCGGCATCGAGGCTCTTGGCCAAATGCAGATTGACCCGTGCGGCGTAACTGGCGCTGCGGGTCGGGACCATGCCTTCGACGATCAGCACGTCCTTGCCGACGGCGGCTTGCTGATAAAGGGTGATGATTTCTTCGAGCAGCTCATCCAGCTGACCGTCGCCGAGCATGCGCTCGACGTGAGCCAGGCCGAGTGGCTGAGGCGGTTTCAAGCCGTGAGTGCGCGCCACCAGTTCGGTGGAGCGTTCCGGGCCGGTGTCACCTGGATGCGGCTGGGCAATCGGTTTGAAAAAGCCGACTTTGAGGCCGGCTCGCTCAAGGGTGCGTACCAGCCCGAGGCTGATGGAGGTCAGACCCACACCAAAATCGGTGGGCGCGATAAAAAAAGTTTGCATGCGGATTCTCTAAGGGAGCATGGCAGTGGTGATCATCTATATCTGACTGATCTACCGAAATTCAGTCGCCAAGGTTATCGCTAACCGAGCCTTGTGCGCACCAACCGCAATCAAAGGGCTGGCCTATTTTTTCAATGCGTTGCGCGGGGTCCAGGACCCAGGCGCGCGATTGCCAGGGCGGCTGGTGGCGCAGGTGCTGGGTGTGACCGCAGGAAAGCTCGGCCACCCAGTGCCCGTCCTCATCCTGATGGAAACCGGTGACCGTCGAGCCTTTCGCCGCGATCCGTCTGTCCGGGTTGTGTTCGCTTTCGGACGATTGCTTCGCTAAACTTGGCCTTTCTTCATTCTTATGCAAAAGGTCTCGCCCCATGCTGATCGCCGCCAATAAGGCTGTCTCCATCGACTATACCCTGACCAACGACGCTGGTGAGGTCATCGACAGTTCCGCCGGCGGCGCGCCGCTGGTCTACCTGCAAGGCGCAGGTAACATCATCCCGGGCCTGGAAAAGGCACTGGAAGGCAAAGCAGTCGGCGACGAGCTGACCGTAGCCGTTGAGCCTGAAGATGCTTACGGCGAATACGCTGCCGAACTGGTCAGCACCCTGAGCCGCAGCATGTTCGAAGGCGTCGACGAACTGGAAGTGGGCATGCAGTTCCACGCATCCGCTCCAGACGGCCAGATGCAGATCGTCACCATTCGCGATCTGGACGGCGACGATGTCACCGTCGACGGCAACCACCCGTTGGCCGGTCAGCGCCTGAATTTCCAGGTCAAGATCATCGACATCCGTGACGCCAGCCAGGAAGAAGTCGCTCATGGTCACGTCCATGGCGAAGGTGGCCATCACCACTGATTTTCTGCGCTAAGCTCAGAGAACTGGAGAGGCGCCCGAGGGGCGCCTTTTTAGTCCGCGGCTGTCCCTGGCGACATCGCCAAGTGGCTGTTTCGAGTAGAAAACGGGAATCTGGAGTTCGTCATGAGTGCTTTTCACGACCTTAAATTGACAGCCCTGGATGGACAGGAGCTACCGCTGGCGCCCTTTAAAGGGAACGTCGTGCTGGTGGTCAACGTCGCCTCCAAATGTGGCTTGACCCCACAATACGCGGCACTGGAAAACCTTTACCAGAAATACAAAGGCCAGGGTTTCAGTGTGCTGGGCTTGCCGTGCAACCAGTTTGCCGGGCAGGAACCGGGCACCGAGCAAGAGATCCAGGATTTCTGCAGCCTTAATTATGGCGTGACCTTTCCGTTGTCCAGCAAGCTGGAAGTCAACGGTCACGATCGTCATCAGTTGTACCGTCTGCTGGCGGGCGAGGGCGCGGAGTTTCCGGGGGACATTACCTGGAACTTCGAGAAATTCCTGCTCGGCAAAGACGGGCGTGTGTTGGCGCGGTTTTCGCCGCGTACGCCGCCGGATGATCCGACGGTCATCCATGCGATTGAAAAAGCGCTGAGCTGATTTCCCCTTCTGTAGGAGCGAGCGGTGCGGCGATCCGACTTGCCCGCGAAGACGTCGATCAGTCGAGATCATCGCTGACTGGCATGACGCATTCGCGAGCAAGCTTCGCTCCTACGATACATCTGCTTTTAATCCTTAATCACCCAGATCAATAGTGCTGTGCATCGTCTTCGACTGCGCATATTATCGTCGTCATAAAAGTTGTGTCCCGTCGATATCGTTTTCGTGGAGCGTCCCATGCCAGTCAAAGCCCTGTTCAAACCGTTCCACCTCGGCACCCTCGAACTGCCGACCCGCGTCGTCATGGCGCCGATGACCCGCTCGTTTTCGCCGGGCGGCGTTCCTAATTCCAAAGTGATCGAGTACTACCGCCGCCGCGCCGCCGCAGGCGTCGGCCTGATCATCACCGAAGGCACCACCGTCGGGCACAAGGCCTCCAATGGCTACCCGAACGTGCCACATTTCTACGGTGAAGCAGCGCTGGCCGGCTGGAAGAAAGTGGTCGACGCGGTCCACGCCGAAGGCGGCAAGATCGTTCCTCAGCTGTGGCATGTGGGCAGCGTGCGCCGTATCGGCACAGAGCCGGACGCCAGCGTGCCGGGTTACGGTCCGTCGGAGAAATTGAAGGACGGTCAGGTCGTGGTTCACGGCATGACCCAACAAGATATTCAGGACGTCATCGCCGCATTCGCCCAAGCCGCCAAAGACGCCCAAAGCATCGGCATGGACGGCGTGGAAATCCACGGTGCCCACGGCTACCTCGTGGACCAGTTCTTCTGGGAAGGCAGCAACCAGCGCACCGACGAATACGGTGGCGACCTGGCCAACCGTTCGCGTTTCGCCATTGAACTGATCCAGGCGGTGCGTGCAGCGGTCGGTGAAGGCTTCCCGATTATTTTTCGTTTCTCCCAATGGAAGCAGCAGGATTACACCGCGCGTCTGGTGCAAACAGCCGAAGCGTTGGGCGAATTCCTCAAACCGTTGTCCGACGCCGGCGTGGATATTTTCCACTGCTCGACGCGCCGTTTCTGGGAGCCTGAGTTCGACGGTTCCGAGCTGAACCTGGCAGGCTGGGCCCGCAAGCTCACTGGCAAGCCAACCATCACCGTGGGCAGCGTTGGCCTGGACGGCGAGTTCCTGCAGTTCATGGTCAACACTGACAAGATCGCGCAGCCGGCCAGTCTGGAAAAACTGCTGGAGCGGTTGAACAACGATGAGTTCGATCTGGTGGCGGTAGGGCGTGCGCTGCTGGTCGATCCGGACTGGGCGCAGAAAGTGCGTGACGGTCGCGAGGAAGACATCCTGCCGTTCAGCCGAGAGGCGTTGATGACGCTGGTTTAAGCGGCGACTGGAATGGACTCTTCGCGGGCAAGTCGGATCGCCGCACCGCTCGCTCCTACAGGATTGTGTTTCGGCGCAGAACCTGTAGGAGCGAGGCTTGCCCGCGAAGCTTTTAAGGCAACAACGCTGCATCTGGCAGGGCTTGTTCCTGCGAACAAGCCCCCCGCAACTGCCCCTCAAACTGCTCGATAATCGCCGCCCAGCCCTGCCGACTCGCATGCTGGCGCGCATTGAGCCGCACGCACCGCAAGGTTTCGCGCTCCTCCAGCAACCACGTTGCCGCATCGCAGAACGCCTCTTCATCCCCTGGCATCGCCAGCACGCCGTTGTAGCCATGGCGAATATGCTGAGCCGCTGCCGCCTGATCGTAGGCAACCACACCCAGTCCCGAAGCCAATGCCTCAAGCACAACGTTGCCAAACGTTTCGGTCAAACTCGGAAACAGAAACACATCCGCCGACGCATAGTGGCTGGCCAAAACCTCGCCGCGTTGTGCGCCACAGAAAATCGCTTCGGGAAGCTGCTGTTCCAAGGCCCCCCGCTGCGGGCCGTCGCCAACCACAATCAGCTTCATGTTGCGCTGGGGATAAGTGGCTTTCAGCGCGTCGAAGCAGCGCTTGAGCAAGCCAAGATTTTTCTCCTGCGCCAGACGTCCTACGTGGATGACCGCGATGTCCTTCTCACCCAGGCCCCACTGTTCGCGTAGCGATTGCAGGCGTTTGACCGGGTGGAACAATTGGCTGTCGACCCCTCGGGACAACAACGCAAGACGTTCGAAATGACGCCGCTCCAGTTCCAGTCGCTGGCTGATGCTGGGCACCAGCGTCAACGTAGAACGATTGTGAAACCAGCGCAGGTAGTGAGTCAGCAAGCGCGACAGCAATCCGAGCCCGTACCGATTGGAATACTGCTGGAAATTGGTATGGAAGCCGCTGACCACCGAAATCCCCAAACGCCGTGCCGCCCGCAATGCCGACAATCCCAGCGGGCCTTCCGTGGCAATGTAGAGCACGTCCGGGCGATTGCGTTTCCAGCGCCGCAGCAGCTTGTGCATCGACGACTGACCCCATTGCAAACCGGGATAGCCCGGTAGCGGCCAGCCGCGACACAGCAACAACTCATCGTCACTGCCCAACTGCTGATCGCAGCCCTGACGTGGTCGCACCAGTTCAACCTGATGCCCGCGAGCGCGCAATCCATCGCACAAGCGGCCGAGGGTATTGGCCACGCCGTTGATTTCCGGTGGGAAGGTTTCGGTGATCAGAGTGATATGCAGAGCTGTCGTCATGACCCCAGTGTCGGCTGAGGCCATGTCGTCATTGTGGCGTTTCGATGATGGATTTGTGACGGTGTCAGCGTTGGGTCACCAAATTCTCCGCGCCACGCTCACGCACCCAGAACAGGGTCGCACCCGCCACAGCCGCCGGCATCATCAGGATGTTGACCACCGGAATCAGCAGCACCAGATAAACACTCCCGCCAAAACTCATGCTCTGCCAGCGCTTCTCGCGCAGCCAGGCGAGCATTTCGTTCCAGCCCAGTTTGTGGTTGTCCGCCGGGTAGTCGATGTACTGGATTGCCATCATCCACACGCCGAACAGCAGCCACAGCGGCGCAGCAATGATGTTCACCACGGGGATGAACGAGAGAATGAACAACCCGATCGCCCGCGGCAGGAAATAGCCGAGTTTGCGCATTTCCCGAGACAAGGTGCGGGGGATCATGGCAATCAGTTCACCCCAGCTGAACGCCGGAAAGTCATCGGTGCCGCGCACCACCACTTCGACCTTCTCCGCCAGGAAGCCGTTGAACGGCGCGGCGATGACGTTGGCGAGCATGGTGAAGGTGAAAAACACCATGAGCACCACCAGCACGACAAAAATCGGCCAGAGGACGTAACTGAGAAAACTCAACCAGTCGGGCAGGGACGGCATCAGCGTATCGACCCACAGGCTGAATTGATGGCTGGCGAGGTAGATCAATCCGACGAACAGCACGAGGTTGATCGCCAAGGGCAACAACACGAACAAACGCAGGCTGGGGCTCAGGACCAGCTTGAGGCCTTCGCGCAGGTATTGCGGGCCGGACAGAACAGGGGCGGGCATAACGTGCTCCGAGCAGAGGGAAAACGCGCCGACCTTACCGGCTTTGCCTGACAGGCGAAAGCGCGGTCGAAGCATCGACATCAACTGTAACAAAGGCGTCTCTATATTCAGCGTGACGGGATAGAGACCACCTATGAGCTGGATTGTTAAACCGTATTTCCTTAATCTTCGCCCCCTCGATACGCTGCACCCAATCTTTTTTACAGGACTGTCGAGTTCAAGCCTTCCCCAAGTGCTTTCAACGGTCCTTTTTTATTCCCGCCGGCAACCCGGCGTTCCGCGCCAGGTGTTCCGGGCCGGTCAACAGGAGCAGGTCATGTCTGAAGTCCGTCATTCGCGAGTGATTATTCTCGGTTCCGGCCCTGCCGGTTACAGCGCCGCGGTCTATGCCGCCCGTGCCAACCTCAAGCCGCTGCTGATCACCGGCATGCAGGCTGGTGGTCAACTGACCACCACCACCGAAGTCGACAACTGGCCGGGCGACGTCCACGGCCTGACCGGCCCGGCGTTGATGGAGCGCATGAAAGAGCACGCCGAGCGCTTTGAAACCGAGATCGTTTTCGATCACATCAATGCCGTGGACTTCGCTGCCAAGCCGTACACCCTGACCGGCGACAGCGCGACTTACACCTGCGACGCCCTGATCATCGCCACCGGCGCCAGCGCGCGTTACCTGGGCCTGCCGTCGGAAGAAGCGTTCATGGGCAAAGGCGTTTCGGCCTGCGCAACCTGCGACGGTTTCTTCTATCGCAACAAGCCAGTGGCTGTGGTGGGTGGCGGCAACACCGCTGTCGAAGAAGCCCTGTACCTGGCCAACATCGCCAGCACCGTGACCCTGATCCACCGTCGCGAAACGTTCCGCGCCGAGAAGATCCTGATCGACAAGCTGAATGCCCGGGTTGCAGAAGGCAAGATCGTCTTGAAGCTGAACTCGACTCTGGACGAAGTCCTGGGCGACAACATGGGCGTGACCGGTGCCCGCCTGAAGAACAACGACGGCAGCTTCGACGAGCTGACAGTCGACGGCGTGTTCATTGCTATCGGCCACACCCCGAACACCTCGTTGTTCGAAGGTCAGCTGACGTTGAAAGACGGTTACCTGGTGGTCCAGGGCGGCCGTGACGGCAACGCCACTGCCACCAGTCTCGAAGGCATCTTTGCTGCCGGTGACGTGGCTGACCACGTTTACCGTCAGGCCATCACCTCGGCCGGCGCTGGCTGCATGGCCGCACTGGACGCCGAGCGTTACCTTGACGACCTGCAGAACGCTTCGTTCTGATTGCGTTGCAATGAAAATACCGGCCTCGGCTATTCCCCCACCTAGGAATACATAGTTAGGGTCTTTCCAGACTGTAACTACACAAATACCCCTCTATGAGGGGTATTTTTTTGACATTGCTAATCTGAAAGTCTTTTGTGGCATAGACCTGCATTCGAACAACAGTGTTGTGGTGGTTGCCGACCGGCTACATCATCCGCCACAGCAATGACCGGCTCTATGTGTGATGACAGTTGTATCGCGGTCGGTGCCAGCACCTATGAATGAATGCTCATGTTGAAAATGCAATTGCAAATTTGTATCATTCGCTTTCAATTCAGCGAAGCAGGGAACGCAGCGCCAAAACAATAATAAGGTCAAGGCAATGCTCAAAATGCTTCTCGTATACGGTCATCTGCTCGCTACGTGTATTGCCCTGGGTAGGGTGTTGCAGGCGGATCACAAGCTTTGGAGTTGGCGCAAGGAAATACTGGACCAGGCGAGGCTTGAGTACCTTGATGAAACTCAGAAGATCGTCAGCCTCGCACTGCTGGCCCTTTGGGCAAGCGGACTGTTGCTGGTGCTTCAGGGTTACCTCGATGAAGGCGACGCGTATCTGCTCAATCAGAAGCTCTGGGCCAAGGTGACTGTCGTCGTGCTGCTTAGTCTGAACGGTGCATTATTGCATCGAGTCGGCTTCCCGTTGCTGCAAAAGGCTCCGTTCGTCGCACTGCGCAGTGCAGGCCGCGCGCGGCTTGCCTTGTTGGGTGCGCTTTCCATGAGTGGTTGGCTATTCGCCGCTTTCCTGGGGGTGGCTCGAGCCTGGAATCACGTGTTGCCTTACCTACATGTAATGGGCGCATTCGCCGCATTCTCGTTACTGGCTTGTTGCGTGGCACTGGCAGTCGCCGGTAGGGCGAGCAGTGTCGGTGCGCAAAAATCCTCGGTACCGGGGTAGCTATCAATAACGTGCAGCGGTCAGGCTGTCCGGGGCATTGCTACATGACTGCCTCAGGCTTATAGGTGGCAGTGATCTCGCTTGGTAAAGGGGGTATTTGGCCAGTATTGCGACGCAAAATCGGGGACTACAAGCGAACATAATTCGCTATGTCAGTCCCTGATCGTAGTTTGCTCTCAGGAAAGCTTCGCCAGGCACGCCTCAAGGATATCCAGCCCTTCTTCCAGCACTACCGCCTCGGTGGTCAACGGCGCCAACAGCCGGATGATGTGGCGCGCCTTGCCGCTGGGCATCACCAGCAAACCTGCGTCTCGTGCCAACGCCAGCAGCTGGGTCAACTGCGCCGATGCCGGTGTGCCGTCGGCATTGATCAACTCGATGCCCCGCATTGCACCCACGCCGGTCAAACGGCCCAGATACGGCGATAGCTTGCTGGTACGCCATGATTCGTAGCGGCTGACAATCGCTTCTTCCTGTTGTGCGCCCCAGGCTTGCAGCTGCGCGTCAGTCATTTCGTCCAGGGTTGCCAGCGCCGCGGCGCAGGCGATGGGATTGCCTGAATAGGTGCCGCCCAGCCCGCCCTTTGGCAAGGTGTCGAGCAGCGACTTACGCCCGACAACCGCACCCAGCGGCACGCCGCCGGCAATGCTTTTGCCCAGCAGGATCAGGTCCGGCTCAATGCCCAGTCGCGAGAACGCAAAGCGCTGGCCGGTGCGACCGAAGCCGGACTGGATTTCGTCGGCGATCAACACAATGCCCTTCTCATCGCAGAAGCGTCGCAGCGCTTGGGCGAACTCCACATCCATCGCCAGGAAGCCAGCTTCACCTTGCACCGGTTCGACGATAAAGCAGGCCACATCTTCAACGTCGATCTCGACACTGAACAGTCGATCCATGGCCTTCAAGGCTTTGGCGCAGGTCACGCCGTTGTCCTTGCTCGGGTACGGCAAATGAAACACCGGCCCCGGCAGCACGCCGACTTTCTGTTTGTAAGGCGCGACTTTGCCGTTGAGGTTGAGCGTGGCGAGGGTGCGGCCATGGAAGGCGCCATCGAAGGCGATGATGGCCGTGCGACCGGTCGCGCCACGGACGATCTTCAGGGCGTTTTCCGCCGCTTCCGCGCCGCTGTTGGTGAGCATGCCGCTGACCGGGTAGTCCACCGGAATAAACGCCGTCAGGCGGTCCATCAGTTGGAGGTAGGGCGCATGGGGCGCAGCGTTGAACGCGTAGTGAGTCAGCCGGGTGGCTTGTTCACGAATGGCCTCGACGATGCGCGGATGGCAATGGCCGAGGTTCAGCACCCCGATGCCACCGACGAAGTCGATGTAGCGTTTGCCATCCGTGTCCCAGACCTCGGCATTTTTGCCGTGGCTGAGCGTGACGGGGTGCACGATGTTGATCGACCGGCTGATGGATTCGCTGCTCATGGATGGCCGACTCTGAAGAAGGGATGCTTCTTTTTATCTAAGCCGTGAGCAGCGGTGCCCGGCAAACGAAATAAAGTCGCCGGGTCAATCTTAAAAGTCGGGATGTGTTGGGTGGGCGTGGAGTCAGCGACGAGTCAGCGGCTGCTGAGTGAATTTCACTCCGGTCAATCCATGCGCAATCAACGCGCGGATATTGCCGTGGTCGCTGCCTTCAGGCGTGGCCACCACCGAGCGGTAATGCTCGCCAAACGCCAACAGCGCTTCTTCATCGCTCAGACCTTCCAGCAGCGCCAAACCCAAAGTCTTGCACGAACCTTCGTTCTGACCGGCGGCGTTTTCCACGCCACCGTTGTTGAAGGCTTGGGGCTGATATTCGTAGCCGGTGGCGATGAAGGCCAAGGTGTCGGCAAAAACGTGTTCGCCGCTCTTGAGGCGGGTGCGCAGGGTGTTCAAATCACTCATTGAATATGGCTCCTTATTAACTGTTAAATGCGATATTCGCAAACGTTTTCAGTCACTTACATATAGTATTTTTTTTACTTTTTTTGAGGTCATTTCGAACCACACCTAAGCTGGATAATTGCACTCCACTTGACCACCCGTTTGCATTCGACCTGACCATTTATTGGCGGAGGTCAATTCGTACAGCCCCCGCCCTCACGGCCTAACTTGCCACGCTGAAAAAAGCCCAAGTAACATTCGGTCGTGACCGACTCCCGGCCTAAAAAACTTCATGTCTTGAGGGCTCTGGTCTCTGCCCTGCGGGCAGAGATTGAGTGGTTGAACTTGCTGCCATGGAAGCCGACCTCACATCTGAATGAACGCCAATACGGTTCACGCATTCATAGTTCTACCGGAAGGCTTGCGTTGGCAGATCTGCGGTGCGCCAGTATACCGATGCCAATCGCCAATGCCGTCACGAGGGCTGCCCCCAATGTGAAGCTGACGATAGCTCCGCGATCAAAGGCTATTCGCGCTGCTGCCGTCATGCGTGCTGCGGCATCGGGCGAAAGTGAACTGGCAGCAATCAACGCCTGGTCGATACTGTCCCATGCCAATACCGGGACGGTCATATCCGATGGAGGTGCAAAGGAGGCGGTATAGACCGCAGCCATCAGGCTGCCCAATACGGCCACACCAAGCGTTGCTCCCAGTTCAAATGATACCTCCTGGATGGAGCCAGCCATACCCGCGCGATCCACTGGCACGCTGATCATAATTGCGCTAGAGGCAGCTGACATGGTTCCGCCCGCTCCAAAACCAAATAGAGCCAGCGCGGCAGCCTGCCAGATGAGAGAGACGTCACCCGACAAGGTAAACAGACCAAGCCCAATTCCGGTCACTCCGAGCATAACTGCGAGCATGCGTTCCACCCCTACCTGCATAAGTACGGAGCCTATAGCGGGGCCAGACAGGAACGCGGCGACGGCGATTGGCAGTAGGTACAGCCCCGCCTGTAAAGGCGTATAGCCGTGTGAAAGCTGCAGTTGCTGGGTAATTACGAAATCGGTGCCCATAATAGCCAGGCTGCTGAACAGCGCTGCCATAATGCCTGCAGCGAAGCGCGGGTTGCGAAACAGCGAAAAGTCCAACATTGGTGAGGGAAGACTCTTCTGTCGCCGCAGAAACAACCATGTGAACAACCCGCCGAGAACAATTGCCGCGAGGGTATGTATGGTATCGCCGTCGGGCCTGATCGCCTCCTTCAGCCCATAGATGAGTCCCACCAAGGCGAGCGTAATAAGGACGGAGGTCCAAAAATCCCAATGGCGCGTGGCATTTCCCCCATGGCTGGGAACATAACGGAGGGTCAGGGCCAGTGTGACCAGCACGACAGGCACATTGATCAGGAAAACTGCTCCCCACCAAAAATACTCCAACAACGCCCCTCCAATCAGCGGGCCGATGGCCACAGCGCAGGAAGCGGTGGCTCCCCATATGCCAAGTGCGATAGCGCTCTCGCGCTCCTCCTTGAAGGTCAGCCGCAGAAGAGCAATAGTGGCGGGCAGCATCATTGCCGCTCCCACGGCAAGCAGCATACGGGCAGTGATGAGTAATTCGGCACTTGGCGCGAAGGCGGCGGCCAGTGAGGCGATCCCGAACCCGACCAGCCCCCACATGAAGACGCGGCGATGGCCAATGCGATCGCCCAGTGCACCAAAGCCGGGCAACAGCCCCGCCACGACCAGGGAATAGGTATTTACGATCCACAACTTTTGAGAACTGGTCGCGCCGAGGTCATAGACAATACCCGGCAGGGCCGTGTGCAGTACAGTTACGTCAATGCTGACTAAGAACAGTGCGCTAGAGACAATTACGAGAACGATCCATCGAGAGGTCATTAAACACCAAGCATCTATTAAAAATTTTTAAGTATTCAGGATCAAATATTTTAAAATTAAATGAATTAAAATTTCGCCTACTATACTGGGCGGATGTAGGAGCTGAGTGTAACAATGTCATTGAATTGTAAACGTCTGAACGTAAGCCAGTGGTCAAATACTTGCTTATAGCCATTTGAATTGAGGGAGGGGCAGGTGGAAGAGCCTACAGAATCAGAATGAGCTAAGGATGAGTTACATGACAGTCTGTTCCTTATTTAAGGGGAGTAACAGTTTTGATTACCTTTTTCACGGGAAATGAGAGAGGGGGCGTATAGGGATATACGGTGTAAGATCACGCGGTACGATTTTATCGAAACTCTCCATCGTGTCCCAAAGTAGAATCGGAAAGCCGGTGTACGAACGCCCGGCAATCACCAAATCTTCGGTCGCCCAAACAAGCTCCATCAGCCAGCCCCCACCCTGATGAATCGAAAATTCTTATCGAAAGGACTCAGAGTCAGAGGCTTAAACCATAGCGTCTGAAGCTATTTAACTCCTTGTTTGTAAACCTAGCCTGTTGCTAACACTTAGCAAGCGCCTAATCATTGGGTTTTCCTTTGGCGAACGCCGCTTGTTGTTCGGCGCTGGCTTCTTGCTGGTATTGGGCTTTCCATTCGGCGTACGGCATGCCGTAAACCACTTCGCGGGCGTCATCGAGGCTGACCTCTATCTGGCGTTCGTCGGCGGCGGCCTTGTACCACTTGGACAGGCAGTTGCGGCAGAAACCGGAGAGGTTCATCAGGTCGATGTTCTGCACATCCTTGCGGCTGTCCAAGTGGGCGACCAGCCGGCGAAAGGCGGCGGCTTCAAGTTCCAGGCGTTGTTGATCGTTCATGGCGGGCTCTGTGCAATCCAATCGTGGCGCGGATGATAAAAGTCTGACGGACAATGCGCCAGACGCGGTCAGCGGCTCGCGGCCAGGGTAATCGACACCGACTCGGCGAATCGCAGGGCGTGCGGCTTGTCGACTTCAACCTCGGCGTACAGCACCGACGCGTTGGCCATGACCAGATCGAGAATTTCCTGGGTCAGGCGTTCGAGCAACGCGAAACGATTGCCCTCCACGTGAGCGATGATCGTCTTGGTGATGGTTCGGTAATTCAGCGCGTGATCGATGTCGTTGTCACGCACCGCTTCCTGAGCGGCATACAGGATGGTCAGGTTGATCAGCACATCCTGCTTGTTGAGGATTTCATCCTCGTTGATCCCGATGAAGGTGCGCAGGCACAGGTCTTTGACCCGGATGCGTGCCATTCCTGGTTGAAGTTGTGGCATTGCTACTTGCTCCGTCCAATCAATTGCAGGAACTCCTGGCGGGTGTTGCTCGACTCGCGGAAGGCGCCGAGCATCACCGAAGTGTTCATGGTCGAATTCTGTTTCTCGACGCCGCGCATCATCATGCACATATGCTTGGCTTCGATGACCACCGCGACACCGGCCGCGTCGGTCACCTGTTGCACCGCCTCGGCGATTTGCCGGGTGAGGTTTTCCTGAATTTGCAGGCGACGGGCGAACATGTCCACCAGCCGCGCGATCTTCGACAGGCCCAGCACCTTGCCCGTGGGAATATAAGCCACATGGGCCTTGCCAATGAAGGGCAGCAGGTGATGTTCGCACAATGAATAGAGCTCGATGTCGGCGACGATGATCATCTCGTCGGTGTCTGACGCAAACAGTGCGCCGTTGACGATCTCTTCGACACTCTGGTCGTAGCCATGGCAGAGGTACTGCATGGCCTTGGCCGCGCGAACAGGGGTGTCTTGCAGTCCTTCGCGGTCGGGGTTTTCACCGAGGCCAATGAGGATCTCGCGATAGCTCTGGGGCAGAGAATTCTGGGGCAGGGATAACGTCATGGAACATCCTCGCGGGGGCCGCTTATTTGATGTGCCGTCCGCCGTTGACGGTCAGGGTCGTGCCGGTGACATAAGGGTTGTCGAGCAAATAACGCAGGCTCTGGTAGATCACTTCGCTGCCGGGTTCGATGCCCAGCGCGGATTTTGCCAGGGCTTTGGCGCGGTACGCGGCGTCGTCGTCGGGATTGAACATTAGCAGGGCTGGCGCGATACCGTTCACCTTGATTGTCGGCGCGTATTTCGCGGCAAAGGACAGGGTGAGGCTGTCGAGCCCGGCTTTGCTGGCGCAGTAGCCTATGTGCCTGCTGCTGCCCTTGCGGGTCACGTCATCGCTGATGTGCACGATGTCAGCGGGCCTTGAGCGTTCGAGCAAGTCGGCGCAGTGCAGGTTGATCAGGTACGGCGCCAGCATGTGCACGCTGAACATGCGGGTGAAGGCCTCGGCGTCGGTGTCGGGTGTTTCGGCCAGCCATTCGGAGGCGTTATGGACAATGGCGCGCAGGCTATCGGTGTGGGTTTTGAGTTCGGTGATGAACGCGAGGATTCCTGCTTCAGTGGAGAAGTCCGCAAACACCGCGATGGCGCCCAAGTCGCGCAATGTCTGCACGCCGGGACGATCGCTGCGGTAGCTGAAGATCACCGGATGGCCGTCTTCGAGCAAACGCTGTGCACAGTGCAGGCCGACACGCTGGCCGGCACCGGTGATGAGGATCGGAGCTGCAGAAGAGGTCATGAACGGCTCGCGTCGTGGTAAGAGCAAAACTATACCAGCGACGGGTCGTGAGGTGGCTATTGTAGGAGCGAGCGATGCGGCGATCCGACTTGCCCGCGAAGAACGATAACTCGATCTGTCTGTTGAACCGAGTAGTCTTCTTCGCGGGCAAGCCTCGCTCCTACAAGGATCAGTGGTTTTGGGTGGAGGGCCCGGCGGGCAACGGACGTGCTGGTGCGCTGTTCAGCCAGCCGGCAAGCATGCGGGTCGACAGCGGAATGAAGAAGTAGACCATCAACGGAGTCAGGCACAGAGTGCTGATGAACACGCGAGGCAGCAGGCTCATTTCGCCGAGCAACGGCCCCAATACTAAGTTGAACAGCAAGGAAACCGGAAAGAACGCCAGCCAGATCGCCACGGCCTGTTTCCAGCGGGGTGGACGCTGGCCGGCAGCGCCGAACCAGCCTTCGATCCCGCTGACGCGATGTTCCGTTTTATGCGCAAACAGATCGCTGCCGCGGGCCAGCCATGCGGTACGCGAAGCCGAATGCTCCCAAGCGTGCATGGTTTGCTCGTCGGCAAATCGGAAAATAATCTGGAATTCGTTATCTGCGGGCGGCGGAGCGAGCACACCTGAGCCGAGATAACCGGGAAAGTCGGTGGCCAGTTGTTCGCCTTCGCGCAACCAGACCATCAGGTCCTGATAACGCCCATCGGCGACGCGTCGTGAAACCATCAGCGTGACGGGTGAGGTAGACATTGTGTATCTCCGTATGACAGACGCCTTACTCCGGGTGGGAGTTTCGCCAGGCGCAACGCCGGGGTGATGGGCTGCGCCTTGAGACAAGCAAGGATTATTCCTGATTATGATAAATACACCAGCGGCATTCGTCGTTTATCAATGCCTTGAATAGTCATGGGGCATGAGGAGTAGAATGGGATCCAATTTCGCACATGGATGTCGACCGCCTCATGCCTTTCCTGACTGAAAGTGCCCCTGCCTCACGGACGGATCCTTCCATTGCGCAAGAAGATCTGTTCCCTATCCGTGAGGTTGCCCGCCTGACGGGTATCAACCCCGTCACGTTGCGGGCGTGGGAGCGGCGGTATGGCCTGATCCAGCCCACACGCACCGAAAGCGGGCATCGGCTGTACTCGATGGCCGATATCGAAAAGGTTCGCAGCATTCTCGGCTGGATCGACCGCGGCGTCGCAGTCAGCAAGGTCGGCAAGATACTGGCCAAGACCGAACCCCTCAAAGCACTGGCAAAGATTATTCCCGACGAACTCGTTCAGGTCGACTACGCCCAGTGGCAGCAGCAGGTTCAGATGGCGGTGACGGCGTTTGACGAGGTGCAACTGGAGCAAGTCTATGGACAGATTTTTTCCAGTTACCCCCTGACCGCGGTGTTCCAGGACATCCTGTTGCCAATCTGGAAGCTGATGCTGCAGCGCCATGAGGCGTTCGGTCAGACCAGCGAATGGCTATTTCTGGATGGTTTTCTGCGTTCTCGCGTACTGCAACGCATGCTGCTGGTGCGCGTCATGCAACCACGACGCGTGATTGTCTGCGCCTTGGCCGATCAGGCTCATGAGCTGGAAGTGCTGGTCACGGCGCTGTACCTGAGCAGTGTCGATTCGGCGATTCAGTTGCTGGCTATCGGTCAGCCATTCGATGAGCTGACCCTGGTTTGCGAGCGGATCAAGCCCACGGCGCTGGTGCTGGTGTCCAATCACGCGCCAGCCGTTGAGTTGCCTCGACGTTTGAATCGCCTGGCCCTGAGCCTGGATTGTCAGTTGTTGCTGGCCGGTGATGCGTCGGACCTGGCACAGGACAGCCTGGCCGGAACGTCGATCGGGTGCCTGGGAAATGAGGGAATGGTGATGCGTCAGCGCCTGAAACAGTTCCTGGCAGGAAACCTGGATACCTGAATTCAGTTGTGCAGTGCGGGATGTGTCAGACGATGCTGCTGAAGGATGTACTGGCGCAGACGCTCGGTCTCGTCCTTGTCGGTCTGGCTCAATTCGTAGGCGTAGAAACCTTGTTCGGTTTCACGCTCAAAAGTGCCGCGCAGCGCAATCCGCTCATAGCCTGACGGACTGAACCACAACGCGAAATGCTTGGGCGGTTTGGTCTTGTTGCGGACTTCCAGCAAAACCCCTTTGAACGATATTTCGTGCACCCACATCGTGCCGGGTTGACCTTTGGCATTTTCCAGCGCCACCGGCTCTTCAACTGTCAGGCGCCATGGCCGTACCATCGGCCCGTCTTCATAAATACTCGGCACGCCCAGGCGCAAATGCAGCGCATGAAATTCGTCTTCCACCAGGTGCAGCGGAAAGGTCATTTGCTGGTTTTCGAAGTTGGCCTGAATGGTCACTTGCTCATGTGCCGCCAGGCGTGTGAGCAGATCACGGATTTGCGATCCACCATTGACGAGCAGACTCGACGTCGCATCCCGCACATTGAGTTGCGGGTTGTGTTGCATGGTCTGGATAAAATCCAGTTCATCCTGTGTCAGGAGTGCGTCGCGTTGCATGGCTAACTCGAAAGAAAAAGTTACAAAGTCATCGGTGATTGTAGTTAATGACAATTAATTCGCTGTTTTGTTTTGGCCGTTCGTCGTTTTCAACGCATCAAGCTCGGCTTGCATCTCAGCCAACTGCGCTTCCAGTTGCGCAACGCGCTGCAGTGCCTTGACTTGAACCGTTACGTCTTTCTGTACGCCAACAAAATAAGTCTGTCCGTCAGCCGGATTTTTCACTGTAGAAAGGGACAGCTCATTCCAGAACGGCGTGCCGTCCTTGCGGTAATTTCTCAGGATTTCCCGGCAGGAGCCGCCACTGCTCAACGACTCGCGAATCGCTTTGAGGGCCTTTTCTTGATCCCGGTCACCGGACTGCAGGAAACGGCAATCCTGGTAGAGGATTTCTTCGCTGGTGTAACCCGTCAGACGCTCGAACGCCGGATTCACGTAAATCAGGATGTTGTCCTGCTCGCCTTCCTTTTCGGCAATCACGATGCCGTCGTTGGAAGCGTTTATCACCATTTGCAACAGTTGAGCGTTGATCATCGGAGAATCCTTTCCGAGTGGGTTGAGGGCAGCATTCTAAAAGATCAAATAAGGCTGTGCTGTTAATATCTCAGTCATTTTTCTCAGCTTCAGGATCAGTTTGATGAAAGTCGCCATCATTTCCGGCTCGGTGTACGGCACGGCTGAAGAAGTTGCCCGCCACGCCGCGAAGATTTTAAACACCGCAGGTTTCGAAACCTGGCACAACCCGCGCGCAACACTTGTCGATATCCAGGCATTCGGCCCGGAAGCGTTGCTGGCGGTGACTTCAACCACCGGCATGGGTGAGTTGCCGGATAACCTGCAAACGTTGTATTCGACGATTCGCGATCTGTTGCCCGCCGCCTGGCGTGGTTTGCCGGGTGCCGTAATCGGCCTCGGAGATGCCAGTTACGGCGATACGTTCTGCGGTGGCGGTGAGCAGATGCGTGAATTGTTCGGCGAGCTGGGCCTGCGCGAAGTGCTGCCGATGCTGCGCCTGGACGCCAGCGAAAGCGTGACCCCGGAAACCGACGCCGAACCTTGGCTGGCGGAGTTGATTACCGCGCTGCGGGGTTGACCGGCCGCTCGCGCAGCAGTGCGAGCCAGGCTTGCGCAGCCTTCGACAAGTACGCGCCCTGACGCCAGATAAAGGCGATGTCCCAGCGCAAGTAGCTCGGGGCATTCAAGGTCAGGCGCACCACCCCTGGCCGCACCAATCCGCGCGCCACCACGCTGGGCAACAGCACCACGCCCTGGCCGGCGGCCACCAGTGCCGCGAGAAAATCCGCCTGGCCACTGCGCCCACCTTCCTTGGGCGAAAATCCCAGCTGATGGCAGGCTTGCAGCAAACGGTCATTGAGCACGAAGCTGCGCTGATACAGCAGAAACGGCGTATCGGCCAATTCTTCCAATCCAATCACCGTCTTGGTCGCCAGCGGATGATCGGCCGGCAGCAGCGCATCCAGCGGCTCATCGCAGAATGGTTGGAAGGCGAACTGCGGATCCTTCGGCAACAGACTGCCACCCAGTTCGAGCTCACCGCTCAATACCGACTGCTCGATGTTCAGGCTACCGCCCTCAAGTAGTTGAATACTGATATTCGGGTAACGCCGCCGGTACTCGGCAAACAGCCCGGCGAACAGCGCATCACTGCCCAACAGTGGCAGGCCCAGGCGCAATTCCCCACGAGCCAGTTGGCTCAAATCGTCCAGCTCGCTGAGCAATTCGTTGCGCAGCCGCAGCATGCCTTCGGCCCGTTGCAGCACCACGCTGCCGGCGGCAGTCAGGCGAAGTTGCGAACCCAGGCGTTCGAGCAGCGGTGTGCCCAGGCTCTGTTCCAGTTGGGCGACTTGCTTGCTGACCGCCGATTGGCTGATGTGCAGGGTCTTGGCGGCTTGGGTGAAACCCCCTTGGTGCATCACTTCGACGAAGCTGCGTAGCTGCTTGAATTCCATGCGTCTGATTCCAGATTGGAATAGCGTCGAGTCTAACAATTCGTTTCGGGGATGGCAGCCCGCTCCGTAAAATGAGCATCTGTGAGGACCGAAATCATGAATGCATCATCCTTCAAACGCCTGGCTCGATTAACCGCGGAACTGGCCGTGCTGCTCGGCATCTACCTGCTCGGCTGTGAAATCGCCGTATGGTTTGCCTGGCCGATCCCGGGTGGTGTGGTCGGTATGGCGTTGCTGCTGCTGGCTTTCGCCGTTGGCTGGATCAAACCGGCGGCGTTGCAAATGGGCGCAGGTCTATTGATGGCCGAGATGTTGCTGTTTTTTATTCCGGCGCTGATGAGCCTGCTCGATTACGGCCGCTTGATGCGCGACGACGGCTGGCGGATTCTGCTGGTGATCGGCGTCAGTACGCTGATGGTGATGCTGGTGACCGCGTTTACCGTGGAATGGATGGTGCGGTTGAGGAGGTCCCATGAAGCTTGAGCTGATGCCGATGTTCTGGCTGGTCTTCACGCTGTCGGCCTATTTATTCAGTCGATGGACCTACCGGCGAACGGGGCGTTATCTGCTGTCGCCGCTGATTCTGGTTCCGGCCTTGCTGCTGGCCCTCGCTGTTCCGCTGCACACCGCGTATTCGGAGTATTCGAGCAACACCCATTGGCTGATGTGGGTGTTGGGGCCGGTGACCGTCGCCTTCGCGGTGCCGATCTGGCAACAGCGGCAGATGTTGATGCGGCATTGGTCGGCATTGCTGCTCGGAATGCTGGCGGGCAGTGCGGCGTCCATCGGCACCTCGTTCGGTTTGGCCAAGGCGCTGGCGCTGGACAGTTCGGTGACGATGTCGCTGGTGCCACGTTCCATCACCACGCCCTTTGCCATGCCACTGGCTCACGACCTCGGCGGTGTTCCGGAACTGACGGCGGTGTTCGTGATGTTTACCGGGGTGTTCGGGGCGATGCTCGGCGGCATTCTGCTGAAGTGGCTGCCGTTGCGCAGCGCCCTTGCGCGCGGCGCGTTATTTGGCGTTGGCGCGCACGGTGCCGGCGTCAGTCGGGCCCATGAAGTGGGCGGTGAAGAGGGCTCGGTCGCGGGGCTTGTCATGGTTCTGACGGGGCTTTTGAATCTGTTTGCCGCCCCCTTATTGGCGGCGGTCCTTTGACATGGATCCAGGCTCTCTTTTGAACTGACTCGTTAGGCCATCAAGCTGGCTGCGAATGCAACTACACGAAATCCGAGGGCTGACTAGACTGCTTTAACGACAGTAAAACAATAAGAACAGGAGGTCCTTGCCGTGAACGTTGCTCCCGTCCAATCCCCCCACAGTGTCAGAGACCAAGTCAGTGCTGCCGAGTGGCAGACCCGCGTCGACCTGGCAGCCTGTTATCGTCTGGTCGCCTCGCATGGCTGGGACGATCTGATCTTTACGCACATCTCGGCTAAGGTGCCGGGCACTGAAGATTTCCTGATCAACCCGTTCGGGCTGATGTTTCACGAGATCACCGCGTCGAGCCTGGTCAAGGTCGATCAGACCGGCAAAAAGCTGATGGACAGCCCTTACGAGATCAACCCGGCGGGTTACACCATTCACAGCGCTGTGCATGAAGTGCGTCACGATGTGGTCTGCGTGCTGCACACCCACACCGCTGCGGGTGTGGCGGTGTCGGCGCAAAAACAGGGCATTCTGCCGATCAGTCAGCAGTCATTGTTTGTGCTGTCCAGCCTGGCTTACCACGCTTACGAAGGCGTTGCCCTGAACCATGAAGAGAAGGCTCGCCTGCAAGCCGACCTGGGTGAAAACAATTTCCTGATGCTGCACAACCACGGCTTGCTGACCTGTGGCAGCACCATCGCCGACACGTTCCTGATGATGTTTACCTTCCAGCGTGCCTGCGATATCCAGGTGCTGGCGCAGAACGGTGGTGCCGAGCTGATTGCCATCGAGCCGCAGATACTGGCGGGTGCCAAGGCAATGATCGCCGGCGTGACCAAAAGTGCTCAAGGGATGGGCGGCGCGTTGGCCTGGCCGGCGTTACTGCGCAAACTCGATCAACAAGACCCGGGTTATAAACTCTAATGGCACTCGCCGAGATCCCCCTGTGTGTCTGGCGCAAACGCGGCCAGACGTTCGTATTCCGAGGCCAGACCATCCGTTACTGGACGGCGGGGCAGGGTGAGCCGCTGCTGCTCATCCATGGCTTCCCGACCGCCAGTTGGGACTGGCATTACCTGTGGCAACCGCTGGCGCAGCGCTATCGGGTGATTGCGTGCGACATGCTCGGTTTCGGCGACTCAGCCAAACCGGTCAACCATGAATACAGCCTGTTGGAGCAGGCCGATCTGCAACAGGCCTTGCTCGCGCACCTCAACGTCGAGCAACCGGTGCATGTGCTGGCCCACGATTATGGCGACAGCGTGGCGCAGGAACTGTTGGCCCGGCATTACGAAACACGTATTGATCTCGCCAGTTGTGTGTTCCTCAACGGCGGCCTGTTTCCTGAAACCCATCGCCCGGTGTTGATGCAAAAACTGCTGCTCAGCCCCTTGGGCTGGATGATTGGTCGAGCCTTTACCCGCGACGGACTGGTGAAAAGTTTCCGGCAGATCTTCGGTCCGCAAACGCGGCCCAGCGAAAGCGAGATGGATGATTTTTGGGGCCTGATCGACAGCAATCATGGGCCGCGGATCATGCACAAACTCATTGCTTATATCCCTGAGCGGCGTGTCCAGCGCGAGCGTTGGGTCAGCGCCATGCAGCGCGGTGAAGTCCCGTTGCGGGTTATCGATGGAGAGGTCGATCCGATTTCCGGCGCTCACATGGTCAAGCGCTATCGGGAGCTGATCCCCGAACCGGACACGGTTTTGCTGCCTGATATTGGCCATTACCCACAGACTGAAGCACCGGCGCAGGTGCTCAAGCATTACCAGGAGTTTCGGGATCGGCTGGTTTCACCGCCACGCAAGGCGGCCTGTTCCTGACTATCCCCCAGCCTTATCGAGCACCATTCAGCTCTACCCGTGTTTATTGTGACCAGCAGCCTGGTGCCTGACACTCGGACTTATTGTCCCTGGTCTGCTGGAGTTCCCCATGAATGAGTCTGTGCGCTTCGAAGATAAAGTAGTGATCGTCACGGGTGCAGGCGGCGGCCTGGGCCGGGCGCACGCGCTGCTGTTCGCAAAGCAGGGTGCCAAAGTGCTGGTCAATGATCTCGGCGGCTCGGCTCAAGGGGAAGGCGCCAACGCGTCGGCAGCAGACCGCGTAGTGGCGGAAATTCGCGAGGCGGGTGGCATCGCCGAAGCCAACCACGACTCCGTCACCGACGGCGACAAAATCGTCCAGCACGCCCTCGACGCGTTCGGTCGCATCGACGTCGTGGTCAACAACGCCGGGATCCTGCGCGACAAGACCTTCCACAAAATGGACGACGCCGATTGGGACCTGGTTTACCGCGTCCACGTCGAAGGCGCCTACAAAGTCACCCGCGCCGCCTGGCCGCACATGCGCGAGCAAAACTATGGCCGCGTGATCTTCACCGCCTCGACCTCGGGCATCTACGGCAACTTCGGCCAGTCCAACTACGGCATGGCCAAACTCGGCCTCTACGGCCTGACCCGCACACTCGCCATCGAAGGCCGCAAGAACAACATCCTGGTCAACGCCATCGCGCCCACCGGCGGCACTCGCATGACCGAAGGCCTGATCCCGCCGCAAGTGTTCGAGCAACTCAAGCCGGAACTGGTGAGCCCGTTGGTGGTGTATTTGGCGAGTGAGAATTGCCAGGAGACTTCCGGGTTGTTTGAAGTCGGCGGCGGCTGGATGGGCAAAGTGCGTTGGGAACGCAGCCTGGGCGCCGGGTTTGATCCGCGGGTGGGTTTCTCGCCGGAAGATGTGGCGGCGCAGTGGGAGCGGATTTGTGATTTCGAAGGGGCGGCGCATCCGAAGGACAATATTGAGGCGTTGAAGGAAATGATGGGGAATTTGCAGAAGTATTCGTTGTGACCCTGATGCCTTCCGCAGGGCTTATCTGAGCCCTGCCATTCCCCCGATTGTTCCCCCGCCACAAAACCATCGCCCATAAAAAAGGCCGCTGCAAACGCAGCGGCCAAAGTAAGACGTTGGATCAAGGAGCTACAAATCAACGTCAGTGAACTCGGGGCGATCAATCGAAAAGCATCGATTCATCTGGATTCTGTCGCCAATGGCGCGGGCTCATCACCACCATCGCTTCGCGCTTCCAGGCTGTTCACCGTGAAAGCCCGGCAAGAATAAGGCGTTGAGCCCAAAGGAAAAACAGCGATTCGCGACATGCTCTGTTGCAGCATGAGTAACAGTGCGCGGCGCCACGTCCCCTGTAGCAGCTGCCGAGCAGCGCGAGGCTGCGTTCGGCGACGAAGTCGTCGTAAAACCTGCGCCTGCGGTCTCCCTGATGTACCGCATTGCCTGAAATTACGACTAGTTCCTTCGACCGCGGCCTGAACCGAACGCAGCCTCGCGCTGCTCGGCAGCTGCTACGGGGGGACGGTGCCAGCCTCGCGCTGCTCGACAGCTGCTACGGGGGGGCGGTGCCAGCCTCGCGCTGCTCGGCAGCTGCTACAGGGGCGGTGCCAGCCTCCCGCCATGCATCTGACTGATAACCCGCCATCCAGCCCATCCATACCCGGCGCAAACCCCCGCCCCATCAGGCCATTCATCCTTTAGAGGTACACCACGAATACCTCCTTGGTGCGCTTATCGCTCCCAACGTGCGGCAGTAGGGTGGGGCCTTCTGTCACTCACCGGGGAAGACGCATGACAAAAACAACAATGCGCGCCATCTTCACACCGCAAGCGCTGGCCGCTGCGGTTGCCTTGGGCTGCTGTGCCCAGGCGCAAGCGGTTGCATTCAACATCGGCGAAATCGAGGGGACGTTCGACTCCTCGCTGTCCGTCGGCGCGAGTTGGGGCATGCGCGATGCCGATAAGTCTTTGGTGGGCACTGTCAACGGCGGGACCGGTCAGTCTTCGACCGGTGATGACGGCCGGCTGAACTTCAAGAAGGGCGAAACCTTCTCCAAGATCTTCAAAGGGCTGCACGATCTTGAATTGAAATACGGCGACACCGGCGTGTTCGTCCGTGGCAAGTACTGGTACGACTTCGAGCTCAAGGACGAAACTCGCGAGTTCAAGCCGATCAGCGACAGTGGGCGCAAAGAAGGCGCCAAGTCCTCCGGTGCGCAGATTCTCGATGCCTTCGTCTATCACAACTATTCGATCGCCGATTTGCCAGGCTCCGTGCGCGCCGGCAAGCAGGTGGTCAGCTGGGGCGAAAGTACCTTCATCGGCAACTCGATCAACAGCATCAACCCGATCGACGTCTCGGCGTTCCGTCGTCCGGGGGCCGAGATCAAGGAGGGTCTGATTCCGGTAAACATGCTGTTCGCCTCTCAGGGCTTGACCGATCAGCTCTCGGTGGAAGGTTTCTATCAACTGGAGTGGGACCAGACCGTCGTCGACAACTGCGGCACCTTCTTCGGCAACGACGTGGTGGCGGATGGTTGCAACAACAACTACACCGTCGGCAGCCCCGCGATTGCCCCATTGGCGCCATTGGCGGCTGCCTTCGGCCAACCGATCCAGGTAACCCGCGAGGGCGTGGTCGTCCCCCGTGGTGGTGACCGCGATGCGCGGGATTCCGGGCAGTGGGGCACCGCATTGCGCTGGCTCGGTGACGACACCGAGTACGGCCTGTATTTCATGAATTACCACAGCCGCACACCGACTGTCGGCACCACCACCGCCGGTCTGTCGACGCTGGCCAGCCTGCCGGGGATGGTGAGTGTTGCCAACCGTCTGGCACCAGGCAGCGGGGCAGGCCTGGCGCAAAGTGTGATGCTCGGACGCGGTCAGTATTACCTCGAATACCCGGAAGACATTCGTCTCTACGGTGCGAGTTTCTCCACCACCTTGCCGACCGGCACCGCGTGGAGCGGCGAGATCAGTTATCGCCCTAATGCTCCGGTGCAAGTCAGCACCAACGACCTGACCCTGGCAATGGTCAACCCGATTGCCGGCGGCGCCGCATCTCCGATCGCCACCACTCCCGGCGCCGACAACAAAGGCTATCGTCGCAAGGAAATCACGCAGATCCAGAGCACCCTCACGCAGTTCTTCGATCAGGTGTGGGGCGCCCAGCGCTTGACCCTGGTCGGCGAAGCGGCGGTGGTTCACGTCGGAGGTCTGGAGTCGCGCAGCAATCTGCGTTACGGCCGCGACTCGGTCTACGGCCAGTACGGTTTCGGCGGCGATACCGAAGGCTTCGTCACCTCGACCTCCTGGGGCTACCGCGCCCGGGCGATCCTCGATTACGCCAACGTGATCGGCGGGATCAACCTCAAACCCAACCTGTCCTGGTCCCATGATGTCGCCGGCTACGGTCCCAACGGGCTGTTCAACGAAGGCGCCAAGGCCGTCAGCGTCGGCGTCGATGCCGACTACCGCAACACCTATACCGCGAGCCTCAGTTACACCGATTTCTTCGGCGGTGACTACAACACCCTGGAAGACCGCGACTTCCTGGCACTGAGCTTCGGCGTGAACTTCTGATCTGGCTGAGAAGGATGAATTTGATGCGCAAGATGATTCTGCAATGCGGCGCCCTGGCCTTGAGCCTGCTGGCTGCCAACGTGATGGCGGCGGTGTCTCCGGACGAAGCCAACAAACTTGGCACCACCCTCACGCCGCTCGGCGCCGAGAAGGCCGGTAACGCTGATGGCTCGATCCCGGCGTGGACCGGTGGCATCCCGAAAAACGCTGGAGCGGTGGACAGCAAGGGCTTCCTGGCAGACCCGTTCGCCAGCGAAAAACCACTGTTCGTCATTACCCCGGCCAACGTCGACAAGTACAAGGACAAACTTTCGGAAGGCCAGGTGGCGATGTTCAAGCGCTACCCGGAAACCTACAAGATCCCGGTCTACCCGACTCACCGCACCGTGGCCGTGCCACCGGAAATCTACGAGTCGGCCAAGCGCAGCGCGCTGAACGTGAACAGCATCAACGAGGGTAACGGCCTGGCCAACTTCACCGGCAACCGCTACTACGCGTTCCCGATTCCGAAAACCGGCGTGGAGGTGTTGTGGAACCACATCACCCGTTATCACGGGGGCAACCTGCGACGCATCATCACTCAGGTGACGCCGCAAACCAACGGCAGCTACACGTCGATCCGCTTCGAGGAAGAGATCGCCGTCCCGCAATTGATGAAGGACCTGGACCCGGAAAAAGCCGCCAACGTGCTGACCTTTTTCAAGCAGTCGGTAACCGCGCCGGCGCGTCTGGCGGGTAACGTGCTGCTGGTGCACGAAACCCTCGACCAAGTGAAAGAGCCGCGCCTGGCGTGGATCTACAACGCCGGCCAACGTCGAGTGCGTCGTGCGCCGCAAGTGGCTTACGACGGGCCGGGCACCGCCGCCGATGGTTTGCGTACTTCCGATAACTTCGACATGTTTTCCGGTGCGCCGGATCGCTACGACTGGAAACTGGTCGGCAAGAAGGAAATGTACATCCCCTACAACAGCTACAAACTCGACTCCCCGAGCCTCAAGTACGACGACATCGTCAAGGCCGGCCACATCAACCAGGACCTGACCCGCTATGAACTGCATCGCGTCTGGGAAGTGATCGGCACGGTCAAGCCAAGTGAGCGGCACATCTACGCCAAACGCCATATGTACATCGACGAAGACAGCTGGCAAGTGGCGCTGGTGGACCACTACGACGGTCGCGGTCAACTGTGGCGAGTGGCCGAGGGTCACGCCCAGTACTACTACGATCACCAGGCCCAGGCGTACACACTGGAAGCGCTCTACGACATCATTGCCGGTCGGTACATTGCGCTGGGGATGAAGAACGAAGAGAAGCACAGCTTTGAATTCGGCTTCGAAGCCAAGGCCGCGGACTACACACCATCGGCGTTGCGCGCGGAGGGCGTTCGGTAAGGGACTAGATACATTCGCAACGCAAAAGGCGACCAGTGGGTCGCCTTTTTTATGGCTGCCAATCAGCGTCCTGAATACTTCTCAACAAGCGGGTTAGAGAGGGCTAGGGTTGCCGGACAATTATAAAAAGGCACGCCGCAATGACCGCCATGACCCCGTGTCTTGACCGTTCTGGATTCCTGCCCCGTCTGTCCTCTCATCACCTGTCGCGTGATCGATTGACCGAGCCCTTGCTGGCTTCCACGTCACGAGTGAAATTACTGTGCGCACCGGCTGGCAGCGGCAAGACCGCGCTGCTCGCCGACTGCCTGTTGCAGGCGCCGTCGCAGTGCCGGGTGTGCTGGTTACCGTTGTCCGGCGTGGTGATGAGTGCGGCGGATTTTCGTCAGCGTGTGGCAGAAGCGCTGGGGCTGGCGTCGTCAGAAGAGTCGGCAATGCTCGGTGCGTTGGCTCGATTGCAGGCGCCGACCTGGCTATTTCTCGATGATTATTGCCGCGTTCCGAACCCGGAACTCGATCACCTGCTCGATCGCATGCTGGCCGTCAGCAGTCCGATGCTGACCTGGTGGCTGGGTGCCCGCCGTCGCCCACAATGCAATTGGCCACGGTTATTGCTCGATGACGAACTGTACGAATGCGAGCGCGCCACGCTGGCCTTCAATCAAACTGAAATCGCCTCGCTATTGCGTCACCTGACACCGGCCGACGCCGGCACTGCCGCCAGCAAAATCATCCAGCGCAGTGGCGGCTGGTGCGCCGGTGTGCGCGTTGCGCTGCTGCAAAAATGCGACTGGTCGCGCAACGACCCGCATCACAGCCGACCGGACACGTTGCTCGATTACCTCGAACACGAACTGTTCACCAGCCTGACCCCGGAGCTGACGGAAGTCTGGCGGGTGCTCGCGCATTTGCCGCGGTTCAATGCACGGCTGTGCGATCACCTGTTTGGCGCGGGGGAGGGCGCGCAATGTCTGAAGACGTTGCAGGACCTGGGGTGCTTTATCGAGCCCTGGCATGACTCGGCCGACTGGCTGCAGATCTTCCCACCACTCACGCAATTGATGCGCGATGAGCAATGGCCGGCCGGACGTTCCTGGCATCGCCGCGCCTGCCAGTGGTTTGCCGCTGAGCTGGACTGGAAAGCCGCGTTCGAACAGGCCTTGCTGGCTGAGGAGTTTGAGGTCGCCGTCAGCCTGTTGCAGCATTTCAGTTTCGAGCATTTGTTCGAGGAGCAGACGGTCGTGCTGTTGTTGCGGTTGTACGAGCAACAAGGCGAAGCGCTGATGTTCGGCTCGCCGCAATTGGTCGGGCTGATCACGGCGGCGTTGTTGTTTGCCGGGCGATTCGAGCAAGCCGGCGATTGCATCGAGCGGTTGTCACGGTTCACCCCTCAGCCGTCGGCGACTCTGCAGCGGCAACTGATTGCACGGTGGCAGGCTCAGCAGGGTTGGCTGCTGCATTTGCAGGGGCGGATGGAGGCGGCGAGTGAGCATTTTCGGCAAGCATTGGCCGAGCTGGGGGCTGACGCCTGGCAGGCACGTTTGTTGTGCCTGTCCGGACAGACCCAGCAGGCCCTGTTGTGCGGTGAGCTGGAATTGGCCCAAGCGATCAATCGTGAGGCCCTGTGTCTGACTCGTGCCCAGGGCGCTTTACTGTTTGAAGGTTTGCTTGAGCTTGATCACGCGCAACTGCTGGAGCAACGCGGATCCCCGGCCCGTGCGCAAAGCCTGTTGGCAAACATGCATGATTTACTTTGCCAGCAGGCGCAGCGGCCGACGCCGTTGCTCGGGCGTATCGCTCTGCGTCGGGGGCGATTGGCATTGAGCATGGGGCAGGAAGAACAGGCCGCCGAGTTTTTTCAACGCGGTCTGGATGACTGTCTGCGCAGTCATGACAAGCGAGTGTTGTATGGGTATCTCGGACAGGCACAGTTGGCGGCCAACCGGGGCGATTACACTCAGGCCTTTATACGATTGCGCGATGCCGAGCGACTGATGCAGCAGCGGCAGATCCCGGACACGGTTTACCGTGGCGTGTTATTACAAGTCAGCAGTCATTTCTGGTTGCAGCAGGGACGCGCCGAACTGGCGTGCGAGGCCTTGAAGCGTGTGCTCAATCACTATCGTGGGCCGCAGGCGCGACAGGCCCCCCCGGCCACTCTTGAGCTGATTCCGCGCATTGAATATTTGTTGATCATCGCCAGGGATCGGTCAGAGCCAGATTCAGTCGACGCTGCACCACAACTTGAGTCATTGATAAAACTGGCGCAGGCGCGTGGAATGTTCGCGCTCGCCACAGAATTACAACTGGCCTTGGCCGAAGTACTGTGGTGTGACGGTCATACCACGAAGGCCATTGATATGTTGCAGGAGGGCCTACGCAACGTTGCGCGGTATCAGACACTCCAAGCGTTAAGCGAGTTGCGCCAGCGTCAGCCGTTACTGTTACAGGGCGAACAAGCTTCTTTACTGTCTTGCCATCAACTTTGCAATCGTGCGGATGCGACAGAAACATTAAGTCAGCGTGAGCTGCAAGTGCTGAAGCTGATTGCGCTCGGTCATTCCAATCAAGAAATTGCCGATTCACTGTATATCTCGTTACATACTGTGAAAACCCACACTCGGCGCATACACGGAAAATTGCAGGTCGAACGCAGGACGCAAGCGGTGGCAAAGGCCAAGCTTTTAGGTTTGTGGGATTGATTATGTAGATAAGGCGGTCATTGGGCTTGATTTAAATGCGTCGGTGTTACATGCGGTTTAAGTTGTAAATAGTTGGTATTGCTTGGCGGCTATGGTGCGTTGTTGTCCTGGGCTAATTTGTGGGGGTGAGTTCTCGCTACGTTATTCCAAATTTCAAAGGGCAACAATATGAATATGATGAACAAGTATCTACCCATTGATATTGGCAGTCGTCCGGAGTGGCTTGAGCGTGCCGGCGTTAACGAACAACTGCACTTTGGCGAATTGGAACAACAGTTGATCGCAAGTCAAACCGATCTGGACATACAACTGGGAAATCACTCCAGCGTGCAGACTTATGCAAAAAGCGTGGCCAGCCAGATGTTGCAGTTGGAATTTGGCAGCACGCTGGATCCCGACAACTTGATGACCACCAGCCGTTACATCTTTGATGTGGCCGGGAGCCGAGTCACACAGGAAGACAAGCGTTCTCTGACGGATTTGCTGCTGTGCGGCCTGCACGAGCATGGTCGTCGGGGATGGATCACGTTTGAAGGTGAAGGCCTTCCTTCCGGACTACACCAGCAATGGTTGGAGGACGCGTTGACCGAGGACGTACGGGCCGCCTACGGCGCCTCATACCGGTCCCTGTTCCAGCGCAGTGAGGTGGTCGCCACCATGGCCCGCATCACCCGGGATCAATTGCTGCTGAGTGCCTTTGGCGCGAAGCTCCAGGGGCATCTCGACGACACCAGTCTCCAACGGGTTCAACGTGCTGTGGACGGGGATGCCAAGCTGATGATCGCGCCATTGCAGCTGCGTGACGACACTCGCCCACTCCTGGAGCTGGTCGCTATTGGTAGCCGCAGCCCGAGCCAGGACGACTGGCTGCTATATGCTCCCGATTCGCCTGGCGGTAAGGACTGGTACCAATTGCCTTCCCTTAGGCAATTGAGCTTGGAAATCGGTGGTTGGACGGCAAACTCAGAGGGAAGCGACTATCTGCTATGGCGCTCCCACGCGCTGGATCGTGAGGTCGTCAGCGGTTATATGAAACAGGTTTTCAAACTGCCTAATGTTTGGCGTGGCGTTTCGCTCGTGCCTACCCCTTACACAGGGAATGAAGTTCTGAATACCGTTGTTTACAACCATCGCGCCTGGCTCGTGGCTCAGGAAGAAGGCCACACTCCCTATGGCTATCGGACCGCTACACAGCAGGAGCGTCAGTACTTCACCCGGATGAATTGTGAACTCCGGGCATTGAAAACCATTGAAGTGCGTGAAGGCGGGTTTATCAGTTATGAACGTTTTTGCCATCAGTTGATAAAACAGCAGATTGAAGAAGTTCTCCTGTCCAGAGGCGAAAAAGTCGATATCAATCCTGACCGGATTTTCGTGGAATACGCACAGGGTCAGCAGGTAACACTGACCCGACTGATTGCTGACGAGGTGCATTTTTACTCTGACAATGCCGTCCGAGACGGTGTCCCGCGTTTCACAGAGGCGACTGACCATCCCCCTATCACCAAACTCTCCATTCACGAAGTTGCCGCTTGGTCGCGAACGCTGCGCCCAGGTGAAAAGTACATCGACATGTTGCGTTCAACGCACATCGACCGATCTAAAGGTTTTTTCAAGCAGCAGCTATACGGCGCGATCATGCAACGCCAGATGCGCGTGGCAATCCTGCAGGCGCTATTCACAGGGCGTTTGGTTCGGGAACACTTCGATGAGTTGATGAAAGTTTTCGCGGCGTTTGACTCTCCACAACCGGACTGGCCCGTGGGCGAATCGCCTGATGATGTGCGACACAGTGCCTTGTTCAAACTCCATCTCAAGGGGCGTCTGATAGTCGGGGCGTTCGTGTTCAGGCTGCACGTTGCGGGTAAGATCGAAGAATATCTGTACACCCCGGATGCACCGGACGGATGCGAGCTGCGGCCTTTCAAAGACTTCGTGAGTGCGGTGAAAACCCGCGGCCTCGGTGATTACTTCTATGATCGGTCATTTGCGAAATACCAGCCGGAGGTCGGTACTTACCTGACAGATCTCGAACAGGTCGCCAACTTTACCAAGGCGCCAACACTGGAGCGTAACAGTCGGGTCACGGATTTGTACGGGGGCTACTACGACGTGGTGACCAAGGTCATCTCTGACGTCGACGAGAAAACGCAAAGCCTTGAAGAGATCATCACCGGCCTGGTGTACAACGCCGTCGTTTCGGCGGTGAGTATTATCGCCATTGTCTATGCCCCCGTCGGTATCGCATTGAGCGTCACCTTGTTTACTCAGAATCTGGTGCAAGGTGTGCATGCTTATACCGAGGGCAATAGGACCAAGGCCCGGCAGCATTACGTCAAGGCGGTGATTGAGTTGGCCTCACTGAGCAAGGCAACTTATGGACTGTCGAAGGTCACCAAATTGCAGAAAGACGTGATCGGTTTGCTTGGGGATGTGTATACCGTGGAAAAACTGTTTGCCTATATATCCGGGCAGCCTCGATTGCATGAGCGGGCGCTGGAAGTCATTCAGGAGGTTCTCGACAACCCAGAGAGCATCACGAGCAAAACCACTATCAGGTAAGGGCAATGGCTAAACGCAGGTATCGCGCCTGGTTCAACGACTGACTTCGGCGGCCTGATACCCCATCCGCCAACTGACGGCCCGCGTCGCAGCCATTAACCGCTGCGCCGCCGGGCCGTTTTCGTCGGCGTGAAACAATGAGGTCGGGCCGACGATGGTCAAGACCGCCGCTACATTCCCCACGGCGTTGAACACCGGTGCCGACAAGGCGTCTACCCCGGGCATCAGCAACCCATGCACATGATGCAGACCGCGTTCGCGGATCTGTTCGCATAAGGCCATATAAGCTTGATCGTTCGCCAGAACGTGGTCGGTAGCGTTTTGCAGCTCCTGATCGCGCAAGTCCACGGTTTCCCGCTTCGGTAGAAATGCGCCAAACACCAGGCCGGTGGACGAGCTAAGCAACGGCAGCACCGAACCCAACTGCGTCACCACCGTCACCGCGCGCACGGCCGGTTCGATATGCACCACGGTCGCGCCCTGATTGCCCCATACCGCCAAAAAGCAGGTTTCGTTCAGTTCATCGCGCAACTCGGCCAAGGGCAGGGCGGCTACTTTCAGCACGTCCATACTGTTGAGTGCGGCAAGGCCGACGCGCAAGGCTTCACGGCCCAGGCCGTAGTGGTTGGTGGCCGTGTTCTGCTCGGCAAAACCACTGGCGATCAGCGCCTGCAAATAACGATGAACCTTGCTCGCCGGCATTTGCACGTGTTCGGCCAGGCGCGACAACGAGGTCGAAGGCGACAACTCGGCCAAGGCCTTGAGGATGTCAGTACCGACCTCGGCCGAGCGGACTTTCTGTTTATCGTTGTTGCGCGGCGTTTCCATGAAGGCGGTCTGATCCCGGGACGAATGGGCGTCTTTATAGCTTGACGGTCAATACCAATCAAATTACGTTATGCGTAATCGAATTACGATAAAAATAACCCCGGCGTGCCGAGACCTCTGCAGCAGAGCGAAAGGCCATTGCCTACTCCCTGTTCAGGAGGCTCCATGAACCTCGATTCAACGGCGCCAGCGCTGGCTTATCAGTCAGGCTTCGGCAACGAATTCAGCAGCGAAGCGTTGCCCGGCGCACTGCCTGTCGGCCAGAACTCCCCGCAAAAAGCCCCTTACGGCCTGTACACCGAACTGTTCTCCGGCACCGCGTTCACCATGGCCCGCAGCGAAGCGCGGCGCACCTGGATGTACCGGATTCAGCCGTCGGCCAATCACCCGGCGTTCGTCAAACTGGATCGGCAACTGGCCGGTGGTCCGTTGGGTGAAGTGACCCCCAATCGCCTGCGTTGGAACCCGTTGGACATTCCGACCGAGCCGACCGATTTCATCGATGGGCTGGTGAGCATGGCCGCCAACTCGGGCGCAGACAAACCGGCCGGGATCAGCATCTACAGCTACCGCGCCAACCGTTCCATGGAGCGCGTGTTCTTCAATGCCGACGGTGAACTGTTGCTGGTGCCTGAGCAGGGTCGCCTGCGCATCGCCACCGAACTGGGTGTGCTGGAACTGGAACCGCTGGAAATCGCCGTGCTGCCGCGCGGTCTGAAATTCCGTGTCGAATTGCTCGACCCGCAAGCTCGCGGTTACATCGCCGAAAACCACGGCGCGCCGCTGCGCCTGCCAGACCTGGGGCCGATCGGCAGTAACGGTCTGGCCAATGCCCGGGATTTCCTGACGCCCGTTGCGCATTACGAAAACCTCAAGCAACCGACCACCCTGGTGCAGAAATTCCTTGGCCAGTTGTGGGGCTGCGAGCTCGACCATTCGCCGCTGAACGTGGTCGCCTGGCACGGCAATAACGTGCCGTACAAATATGACCTGCGCCGTTTCAACACCATCGGCACGGTCAGTTTCGACCATCCGGATCCGTCGATTTTCACCGTCCTGACGTCGCCGACCAGCGTCCACGGTCTGGCCAATCTGGACTTCGTGATCTTCCCACCGCGCTGGATGGTGGCCGAGAGAACCTTCCGTCCGCCATGGTTCCACCGCAACCTGATGAACGAATTCATGGGCCTGATCAAGGGCGAGTACGACGCCAAGGCCGAAGGCTTCGTACCTGGCGGCGCGTCGTTGCACAGCTGCATGAGCGCGCATGGCCCGGACGGCGAAACCTGCACCAAGGCGATCAACGCCGAACTCGCGCCAGCGAAAATCGACAACACCATGGCGTTCATGTTCGAGACCAGCCAAGTGCTGCGCCCGAGCCGTTTCGCACTGGATTGCCCGCAACTGCAAAACAATTACGATGCCTGCTGGGCCACTCTGCCCGCCACTTTCGACCCGACCCGGAGATAACCCATGACTCAGACTTCCATCACTCGCAGCTGGGTTTCTTCCGCCAACGGCCATGCTGATTTCCCGCTGCAAAACCTGCCGCTGGGCGTGTTCAGCGTCAATGGCTCGGCCCCGCGCAGCGGTGTGGCCATCGGCGAACACATTTTTGATCTGGAAGCCGCACTGGACGCGGGCCTGTTCGACGGCGTCGCAAAAACCGCAGTTGAAGCCACCCGTGGCGGTCAGCTGAATGCGTTCTTCGAGCTGGGCCGCGAGGCTCGCGTTGCACTGCGCGAACGTCTGCTGGAACTGTTCGCTGAAGGCAGCACCCTGCACGGCAAGATCGAAGCCCAAGGCGCAAAACTGCTGCCATTGGCGACGAATTGCGAAATGCACCTGCCGGCGAAAATCAACGATTACACCGACTTCTACGTCGGCATCGAGCACGCGCAGAACGTCGGTAAGCTGTTCCGCCCGGACAACCCATTGCTGCCGAACTACAAATACGTACCGATCGGCTACCACGGCCGTGCCTCGACCATTCGCCCGTCCGGCACTGACGTTCGCCGCCCGAAAGGCCAGACCTTGCCGGCCGGTCAGACCGAGCCGACGTTTGGCCCGTGCGCACGTCTGGATTACGAACTGGAACTGGGCATCTGGATCGGTCAGGGCAACGAGATGGGCGACTCGATCGCCATTGGCGACGCTGCCGATCACATCGCCGGTTTCTGCCTGCTCAACGACTGGTCGGCGCGCGACATCCAGGCCTGGGAATACCAGCCGCTGGGGCCGTTCCTGTCGAAGAGTTTTATCACCAGCATCTCGCCATGGGTCGTGACAGCCGAAGCGCTGGAGCCGTTCCGTCGTGCTCAACCGTCGCGCCCCGAAGGCGACCCACAGCCGCTGCCGTACCTGTTCGACAAGCGTGATCAAGCCGCTGGTGCGTTCGATATCGAGCTGGAAGTACTGTTGCTAACCGAAGGCCTGCGCGAGCAAAAACTGCCGGCCCATCGTCTGACCCTCAGCAACACCAAACACATGTACTGGACCGTGGCGCAAATGGTCGCGCACCACAGCGTCAACGGCTGCCAGTTGCAGGCCGGTGATCTGTTCGGTTCGGGGACGTTGTCGGGGCCGGAAAACGGTCAGTTCGGCAGCTTGCTGGAAATCACCGAGGGCGGGAAAAAGCCGATTGAGCTGGCGTCGGGCGAGGTGCGTAAATTCCTTGAAGACGGCGACGAAATCATCCTGCGCGCCCGTTGCAGCCGCGACGGTTTTGCCTCCATCGGTTTCGGCGAATGCCGTGGCAAAGTGATCGCGGCGCGCTAAGAGGATTGGGTCATGGAGCTCTATACCTACTACCGTTCGACGTCCTCTTACCGGGTGCGCATCGCGTTGGCGCTGAAGGGCCTGGATTATCAGGCGCTGCCGGTCAACCTGATCGCACCGCAAGGTGGCGAGCATCGGCAAGCGCCGTATCTGGCCATCAACCCGCAAGGCCGGGTGCCGGCCTTGCGCACCGATGAAGGCGAGTTGCTGATTCAGTCACCGGCCATCATCGAGTACCTGGAGGAACGTTATCCACAGGTGCCGCTGCTGTCCAAGGACCTTACCGCGCGCGCTCATGAGCGTGGCGTTGCGGCGGTGATTGGCTGCGACGTGCATCCGCTGCACAACGTCAGCGTGCTCAACAAGCTGCGGCAATTGGGCCACGATGAACCGCAGGTGGTGGAGTGGATCGGCCACTGGATCAGCCAGGGGCTGGCGACGATTGAGCAGTTGATTGGGGATGAGGGTTATTGCTTTGGGCCACAGCCAGGCCTGGCGGATGTCTATCTGATACCCCAACTGTACGCAGCCGAGCGTTTCAACATTTCACTGGAGCCGTTTCCACGGATTCGTCGAGTGGCAGCGTTGGCGGCTACGCATTCAGCCTTCATCAAGGCCCACCCGGCCAACCAGCCAGATACCCCTTAACGGCCCACACTCAACCCTGTAGGAGCGAGCGATGCGGCGACCCGACTTGCCCGCGAAGAACGATAACGCGGTATTTCTGATAGACCGAGGCGCCTGGTTCGCGGGCAAGTCGGGTCGCCGCATCGCTCGCTCCTACAAGGAGCAGTGATCAATGGACGATGGAGTTTGGCGGGAGATGCCCCAGCCGTTCAGTCAGGCGAATCCGCTGGATCGGGTCGTCGCTGAGCAGCAGCGCATGCTCCAGGTCGAAGCGTTCGGCGTTCGGGCAGTCCAGCCGTTGATAGAGGCTGGCCCGGGCGAGGTAATCGGCGGCGTTGGCGTTGCCCAGTTCCAGCACGCGTTCGGCGTCGATCAAGGCGCCGATGTAGTCATCGTGGGAAACGTGCAACTGGCGCAGGTTGCGTGACAGCCGTTGCAGCATCTGCGCTGGTTCGGCGGTCAGCAAATGCTCGGCGTTGAGTTTCATGTTCGGGCCGTACTGGCGTTGCAGCAATTCACGGTAATCGTTGGGGTACAAGCGGCGCCCGCCGCAAGGGTCCAGCAGATGATCGGCGCCCGGTACCCGCAGCAGGAAGTGCCCGGGGAAATTGACTCCGACCATGGGGATCTCCAGGCGTTTGGCCAATTCCAGCGCTATCAGCCCAAGGGACAGCGGCTGGCCGCGCCTGAGTTCCAGCACCTTATTGAGCAGTGCCACTTGCGGACGCAGGGGTGTGAAGTCGTCCTGGGCGAACCCCAGGTCATTCATCCGCCGCAACAGCGGCTGGGCCAATTCGCTCACCGGCAGCATCGGCAAGCCATAGCTGACCCGTTGTTGCAGGTCTTGGAAGTCTGCCAATACCTTTTCGGGATCCACCTCCTTGTCGTGCTCGGCCGCCATCCACAGCGCCGCCTCGAACAGCGCGGGCGGTGATCGTTGCAGGCAGTCAAAAAAATGTTGGCGCGGCGTCATCAAAATCTCCCGGCAATGCCTCGTTTTAGCCTCGTCTGCGGCGTTCGTCCAGTGCTGCACACATGCGGTTTCAGGTTATGTCCGAAAGCCTGCTTGGCTGCGCTGCTTATTCCGGCGCGCTTCTGCAAATTTTGGGCGCAAGCCTATACTGGCGACTACCAAGAAGTGATTCGGGAGCCCGACGATGTTCGCTCTCATGCAAAGCACTCGCCTTGAATCGCTGCATCTGAGCGTCGACTCGGTCACTGGGTTGAAGGCGGTCATTGCCATCCATAACAGCCGTCTGGGGCCTGCCCTGGGGGGATGTCGTTACCTTGCCTATCCCAGCGACGAGTCCGCCGTCGAGGATGCCATTCGCCTGGCTCAAGGCATGAGTTACAAGGCCGCGCTGGCCGGCCTGGCCCAGGGCGGCGGGGTTGCTGTGATTGTGCGACCGGTCCATGTGGAAAACCGCGCCGCGCTGTTCGAAGCCTTTGGACGCTGCATCAACCAGCTCGACGGGCGCTACATCACCGCGATCGACAGCGGCACTTCGGTGGCAGACATGGATTGCATCGCCCAAGAGACCCAACACGTCACCAGCACCACTTCAGCGGGCGACCCTGCACCTCACGCAGCGATGGGTGTGTTCACCGGCATTCGCGCCACCGCCATGGCCCGTCTGGGCAGTGATAACCTCGAAGGCCTGCGAGTGGCCATCCAGGGTCTGGGCAACGTCGGTTATGCCTTGGCCGAACAGCTGCACGCCGCCGGCGCCGAACTGCTGGTCAGCGACATCGATCATGGCAAGGTGCAATTGGCGATGGAACAACTGGGCGCTCACCCGATTGCCAACGACGCGCTGCTCAGTACGCCGTGCGACATTCTCGCGCCCTGCGGCCTCGGTGGTGTACTCAACAGCCACAGCGTGACGCAACTGCGCTGCTCGGCGGTGGCAGGTTCTGCGAACAATCAGCTGACCCACTTGGAAGTCGCCGATCAACTGGAGCGGCGCGGGATTCTGTATGCGCCGGATTACGTGATCAATTCCGGCGGGCTGATCTACGTTTCACTCAAACACCGTGGCGAAGAACTCACGACCATCACCGCACATCTGTCGAAAATCGCCTCGCGGCTGACCGAAGTCTTCGCCCATGCCCAGGCGGAAAAACGTTCCCCTGCACGGGTGGCGGACGAGTTGGCGGAGAAAGTGCTTTACCGCTGAGACATACCTTTACTCCAAACATGAAAAAGGCCCTGAGCCATTCGACTCAGGGCCTATTCAATTCGGGCACTACTTACTTCGGCGTCTTGGCAGCTTTGGCTGGCTTGGTCGGCTCAGCGGCTTCAGCCACTTCTACCGGTTCAGCCTTTTCAACCACCTCAGCCGGCGCATTCAGCAGTTCGGACAAAGCATCCGGCTGGCTCTTGAATGCCTTGGCAAATACATCGCGATTCTTCGCCATGTAGATCCCGGCTTCTTCCACTTGCTGTTCGGTCAGGGACGGAACGGCTTTTTGCAACACTTCAGCCAGCAATTCAGCCAGTTCGAGCATTTTGTCATGACGGTCAGCTTCGGCTTTATCCATGAACAAGCGCTCCAGATCTCGGCTGCTGCGGTATACCACTTCGACGGCCATTCACCACCTCACATGCCTTCACGATAGTTGTCTGTTTCGACCACTGTATTTATATACAGCGAAAAGGATAAGCGAATCCCTGCGCTTTGGGTAGTGGCTTTTCAATGTAGACCGAAATCAGGGTTTGTCAGTTAAACCGTGTCGCTCCATTCGCGGGCAAGCCTCGCTCCTACGGGATGGCGTGATCTGTAGGAGCGAGGCTTGCCCGCGAAGGCGTCCGTCCAAACACTATAAAGTGTCCAATAGCAGCCCATCGCCATCTCACCAAACAGCTACTGGCCTTTTTTCTGCATGCAGAACAACCGTCACGTCAAACCCGCATCATCCGCTCGTACCGAGCTAAGGAAGAATCATCGTGAAAATCAACTGGGCCGAGAACCTGCGGCAGAACGTGCACCAACTGGCCGAGTCCCTGGGCAACCTGTTCGTCGAGACCTTCCATTACCTGGCGCTGTTCGCCATCGGTGCGGTAACCGCCTGGGCGGCGGTGATGGAATTTTTGGGGATGATCGAAGAAGGGGACATCAAGATCGATGACATCTTGCTGCTGTTCATCTACCTGGAACTGGGGGCGATGGTCGGGATTTACTTCAAGACCAACCACATGCCGGTGCGCTTTCTGATCTACGTGGCGATCACGGCGCTGACGCGGCTGCTGATTTCCAACGTCTCGCACCACAATCCGCCGGACCTCGGCATCATCTACCTGTGCGGCGGGATTCTGCTGCTGGCGTTTGCGATTCTGGTGGTGCGTTACGCTTCGTCGCAATTTCCTTCGGTGAAGATCGAGAACCCGCAACGCAAGATCGGTGCGGGTTCCGGTGAACATCCCGAAGTGGAGAAGGGCGAGATTTAAAGCCCCATGGTCGGGCGGGGCCGGGCTTTGACTTGGGGTGGCGGCGGATTGCGATTGTCGCCATCGGTCATGGCTTCGAGGATGGCCACGGCGCTGTGGCCCTGTTCGATGGCGATGCCGAACTGAATGCTTTGGACCAGGCGTTTGAGGCGCTTGGGGTCATTGCGCTGTTCGGCGCTGATCATCCGCTTGGCAACCACATGGCCGCTGTTGGAGAGGGTCAGCATGATGCTGCCGTCCAGACCTTGAATGCTCAGGTTGATCTGATAGTCCGCTGCAAAGGCATCGGTAATGAGCTGAAAAGGGTTGTCCATGATGCGTCACCGCCTGATTGAACGTGCAGTTGTTGACCGGCCATGATCGGGTTGGTTCGCATGACCAGACCATCGGCAAGCCGCTCGCTGAGGTTTTCAAAAGTCCTTTTGCCTCGCCGGTGATGTAGCAAGGGACGTGCCGAAAAAATGGTCGAACAATGATCGTGGCAAAAAAGAGGCGGACCCTATGGCTCGCCTTCTTTTTGCCTGCCCGATTCAGGGCATGAATGAGTAGATGATCGCAGACAGTGCAATCAAACCGATCAGCACCACGAACACGTTCGACGCCTGGCCCGAGTACTGGCGCAAGGCCGGCACGCGGCGGATGGCGTACATCGGCATCAGGAACAACAGGCACGCAATGATCGGCCCGCCGAGGGTTTCGATCATGCGCAGGATGCTCGGATTGAAAGTCGCCACGGCCCAGCAGCTGAGGATCATGAACAGCGCGGTGAGGCGGTTTAGCCAGCCCGCCGACATCACTCGGCCACGACCGCGCAGGCTTTTCACGATCAGGCCCTGAAAGCCTTCACTGGCGCCGATGTAATGGCCGAGGAAGGATTTGGTGATCGCCACCAGTGCAATCAGCGGCGCGGCGTAGGCGATGACCGGGGTCTGGAAGTGGTTGGCCAGGTACGACAGGATCGAGATGTTCTGTGCCTTCGCCGACGCCAGATCGGCCGGGGACAAGGCCAGTACGCAGCTGATGCAGAAGAACATTACCGTCACCACCATCATGGCGTGGGCGATGGCGAAAATGCCGCTGCTTTTGCGCTCGGCGTGCTCGCCGTAGCGCTGTTTCTGGTCAACGGCGAAGGCGGAAATGATCGGCGAATGGTTGAACGAGAACACCATGACCGGGATTGCCAGCCACAACGTCTTGAAGAACAGCGGTAACGGCATGCCTTCGCTGGCGGTGGCGAAGAACGCACCGTTCCAGTTCGGGATCAGACTGAAACCGAGCAGCAGCAACGCTGCGACGAACGGGTAAACCAGCACGCTCATGCATTTGACGATGACGCCCTGGCCACAACGTACGATTGCCATCAGACCGAGGATCAGCACCAGCGACAGAATCGCTCGCGGTGGCGGGGCGATGTGCAATTGATGCTCCATGAAGCTGCTCAAGGTGTCAGGATCAGCAGCGGCCAGAAACCGCCCACGCCGGCGTTGATTGGCAGGAACAGCGTGCCGGCGCCAATCGCCGTGCCGTAGAGGCCGAGCATCCAGGTGGTGTCGTGTTGCTCCAGCCCTTGGTGACTGTTGCTGTGTCGCGTTTGAGTTCTACAGCAGGATTATCGGCAGCAGGTGTACGTACATCGGTCATCGTTTGGCCTCGTTATTGTTCTTGCTCGGGCTCACGTGTTACAGACGGTCAAGGAGCGCTCCTCAGCACTCCACCCAGCTCACCGCCAAGCCGCCCCGTGAAGTCTCTTTGTATTTGTCGTGCATGTCGGCGCCGGTATCGCGCATGGTGCGGATCACCCGGTCCAGGGAAATGAAGTGATTGCCGTCGCCGCGCAGGGCCATTTGCGTGGCGTTGATCGCCTTCACGGCAGCAATCGCATTACGTTCGATGCACGGCACTTGCACCAGGCCGCCGACCGGGTCGCAGGTCAGGCCGAGGTTGTGTTCCAGGCCGATTTCGGCAGCGTTTTCCAGTTGCTCGGGCGTGGCGCCGAGGATGTCGGCCAGACCGGCAGCGGCCATGGCGCAGGCGGAGCCGACTTCACCCTGGCAGCCGACTTCGGCGCCGGAGATAGACGCGTTTTTCTTGCAGAGAATGCCTACGGCCGCGGCGCCCAAAAAGAACGCGACAACGTCATCGTCCGACGCGTCCGGGTTGAATTTCATGTAGTAGTGCAGCACCGCCGGAATGATTCCTGCCGCACCGTTGGTCGGCGCCGTCACCATGCGCCCGCCCGCTGCGTTTTCTTCGTTCACGGCGAGGGCAAACAGGTTGACCCACTCCATGGCCGACAAGGTGGACGTGATGACATTCGGCTTGCCGATTTCCAACAGGCTGCGGTGCAGTTTCGCCGCACGCCGCGGAACATTCAGCCCGCCGGGCAGGATGCCCTCGTGACGCAGGCCTTGCTCGACGCACTCGCGCATCACCGACCAGATGTGCAACAGACCCTGACGGATTTCGGCTTCGCTGCGCCAGGCCAATTCGTTGGCCATCATCAACTCGGAAACGCGCAGGCCGTGCTGGTTGCAGAGCTTGAGCAGTTCGGCGGCACTGGAAAAATCGTAGGGCAGCACCACATCGCTGGTCGGCGCGATGCCGGACTCGGCTTGCGCCGCTTCGATGATGAAACCGCCGCCAATCGAGTAGTACGTTTGCTCCGACAGTTCACCGGTTTCACCGAAGGCTGTCAGGGACATGGCATTAGGGTGGTAAGGCAAACTCTCGTCGAGCAGCAGGAGATCGCTTTGCCAGTTGAAGGCGATGGTCTTTTTGCCGGCCAGAGACAATTCGCCGTTTTCGCGCAGGGTCTGGATGCGGCTGTCGATGGTGGTCGGATCAATGCTGTCCGGCCATTCGCCCATCAGGCCCATGACGCAAGCTCGATCGGTGGCGTGGCCGACGCCGGTGGCCGAGAGGGAACCGTAGAGGCGGATTTCTACCCGACGTACGGCATCGAGCAAACCCTGGTCAATCAGTGCCTGGGCAAAGGTCGCCGCGGCGCGCATCGGGCCGACGGTGTGGGAACTGGACGGACCGATGCCGACTTTGAAGAGATCGAAAACACTGATAGCCATGCTAAAGCCTATACAAGCAATGGAAGAGAAATCGCTGCCATTTTTGTAGGACAAGCGCAATGTCGGCGATACTGCCTACCTCGGTCCTACGTGACCAACGAAACTTCCTAAGACAGCCTTTAGCAGGACTAAACAATGAGTCGCCAATTGCATGCCCAGACTTACGTCTGGCTGCACGTGTTTTCCTGTGCCGCGCGGCACTTGTCGTTCACCCGTTGCGCCGAAGAGCTGCACATCACGCCGGGTGCGGTCAGTCAGCAAATCCGCCAACTGGAAGAGCGACTGGGCTTTCGCTTGTTTCACCGCCGTGCTCGCGGCGTGGAATTGAGCGCCGAAGGCCAGCGACTGGCCATTACGGTCAACGAGGCTTACGGCAGCATCGATGCGGAATTGCGACGACTGGACGCGGGAATGATCAGCGGGATTCTGCGGGTGCGTTCGATTCCATCGTTCCTGAGCAAGTGGCTGACCCCACGTCTGCCGCGATTGCAGCAGCGCTTTCCGGACATTCAATTGCGCCTAGTGGCCGAGGACAGCAGCGTGCCGTTGCACGAGGGTGATTTCGACCTGGCGATCGACCTGAATGACGGCAGTTATCCCGGATTGTTATCCACCGCCTTGCTCGACGAGCAGATCTTCCCGGTCTGCGCCCCGAGCCTGCTGCGCGGCCGACCACCGCTGCACGGTCCGGCGGACCTGGTGCACTTTCCACTGCTGCACGACATCACCGCCTGGCGCGGCAGTTACGAGTACGCGGAATGGGAGTTTTACCTCAATGCCATTGGCTTCGAGGGGGCCGACGTGCGGCGCGGGCATACCTTCAATCGCAATCACCTGACCATAGAAGCGGCGATTGCCGGCATGGGTGTAGCGATTGCGCGGCGAACGTTGCTCAACGATGAGCTGGAGCGGGGGACGTTGATCGTGCCGTTCGGTTTGGCGGTGCCCAATCACAAGCGTTACGTGCTGCTCTATGCGCCCGGCGCACTGAGCCATCCGGGCGTGCGGGCGGTGCATGACTGGCTGGTAGAGGAGGCGGGGATTTTCCGGAGTCTGCACCCACTGGCGGAGCGGCAGATGTGAGCATTTGTGACAAAGAAGCGAGTCGACCCAACTCCCGACCTTAACAGCGCTTTTTGCCGTTGTCCGACTTTTTTTGCGAATCCATATTTATCTTTTTTTAGGGGTTGAAATGTTCTGCGCGCAGACCGATTGTGTAAGTAAGAGGTCACGGTGATGACGCCCAAGGGCCAGCCGATGCGCCTCTCGCAAGCTAGCTGAAATAAGGGATGAACTATGCAAATCCAAGTCAACAGCGATAACCATATTCAAAGCAGCATCCGACTGGAGGAGTGGGTACGTACTACCATTGAGAGCACGCTTGAACGTTATGAAGAGGACCTGACACGCGTCGAGGTTCATCTGCGGGACGAGAACGGCGACAAGCCAGGTCCCCATGACATGCGCTGCCAGCTGGAAGCGCGGCCAAAAGGCCACCAACCGATTTCTGTCACTCATAAAGCCGACACCCTGGAGCAAGCAATCGACGGTGCGGCGGAAAAACTTGAACACGCGCTTGAGCATCTGTTCGGCAAACTGCGGGGCAAACCACGTGCCGCTGTGGTGCCGTTCGAAAGAGTCGCTGCCGATGCGCTGCTGGAAGACGAGTTTCTCGAGAACGAACAGGCTGCACAAAACGGCTGAAGCCTGATTCACTTTTTACCTTTCCAATGACAACGGGCCTGCTTATGCAGGCCCGTTCTTGTTTGCGCCGATTATGGCAGCGCCGCAATTCCTTGTAGGAGCGAGGCTTGCCCGCGAAGAGGCCCGGAAATCCAGCGCATATGTCGCTCATTCAATCGCCTTCGCGGGCAAGCCTCGCTCCTACAAAGGAGGGCGAGTTCGGTCGCGAAGAGGGTGTGCGGCTTCAGATCAGAACGCCACCGACGTTTGCACATAAACCGTCCGCGGTTCCCCCACATACTTGCCCTTGTTGTTGTCATCGAACGACCGGGTGAAGTACTGGTGATTGAAAATATTCTTCACCCCCACCGCCACATTCAAATCCTGCAATTTCGGCCCGAAGTCATATGCCGCGCGGCTGCTGAACAGCATGTACCCGGGAATCTTGCCCGTGCTGCCATCAGCGCTTTCGGCCGAGGTGTTGGCGTTGTCGGCAAACTGGTTGCTCTGGTAACTGCTGTCCAGGTTCAGCTTCCACGCGCCTTCGGTGTAGCCCACCCCGAGAGTGCCTTTGTGTTTCGAGGAGAACGGCACACGATTGCCTTTGTTCGGTCCATCCTCTCGGATAGTCGCGTCCACATAGGCGTAAGTGGCGTACACATCGAAGCCAGCCAGCGATGGGCTCAAATCATCCAGCGAATAATTGATGCTGCTTTCAATGCCTTGATGGCGCGTCTCACCCCGGGCGATCACCGAATCGTTGGTCTGATTGCTTTCGTACTGGTTGTCGAAGTTGATCAGGAACGCGCCGATTTCCGCTCTCAGCGCACCGTTGTCGTAACGGGTGCCCAACTCCCAGGTCCGCGCCTTCTCCGGTTTGACTTCGCCGCTGGTCACCCGGTTTGGCATCTGGCTGTACTGCACGCTGCCGAACGAGCCTTCGGTGTTGGCGTAGAGGTTCCAGGTGTCCGTCACGTGATAGAGCACGTTCAATGCCGGCAGCGCGGTGTTGTAGTCGCCCTTGTACTTCACGTTCGTCAGGTTGTTGGTCTGCTGCGAATCGATCATCTCGTAGCGAATGCCCGGCGTGATCGTCCATTTGCCGATGTCGATCCGGTCGTCGACGAAGAATGCATTGGCCTCGGTGCCGCCACGGGTGTCGCGGTCATTGCGGCTGTTGGTGGTCGGGAAGGTATTGTTGGCGATCGGCTCGCGGTAGCGCAGTTCGTGGCCGGCTTCGTTGATGTAGCGATAGCCGATGCCGACTTCATGGCTGGTCGGGCCGAGGTCAAAGCCTTGGGCAAAACGGGTTTCCAGGCCGCGCACCCAATACTCGCGCGGCGACAGCGACAGGAACGTGCCCTGATTCAGATAACCACTGCGCAAGGTCTTGGTGAAGAAGGTGTTGGCAGTGAATTCGCGACGATCTTCCTGATAGCGATAGCCGAAGTTGAACATTGTCCGGCGGCCCCAGAACTGGTCTTTCGGGCGGGTCGACTGGTACGGGTCAGCGTCGTAATCGGCGACGTTCAGACCGCCGGGCATGTCGGCCTTGCCTTCGTAATACTGAGCCATCGCGTTGAAGCTGTTGGCGTCATCGAGCTGATACTTGCCCTTGAGAATCAAGTCGTCGATTTCGGTGTCGCTGTGTTCACGCCAGTCGCCGCCGCGGGTCCCGGAGTACAACAGCGCACCGCCCAGGCCGTTTTCTGCGGTGCCGCCGGCCAGCAAGTTGCCGGTGGTTTTAAAACCGTCGTGGCTGGAGGAGGGGCTGGTTTCGGTCTGGAAACCTCCTTTCACGGTCGGCTCATCGGGAATCGCACGGGTCACGAAATTGACCACGCCGCCGACGTTCTGCGGGCCGTAGCGAACGGCACCGCCGCCGCGCACCACATCCACCGCGTCCATGTTGCCGATGCTCACCGGGGCGAATGACAGCTGCGGCTGGCCATAAGGGGCGAAGGGCACCGGGATGCCGTCCATCAACACGGTCGAGCGGGAAGCCAGGCGCGGATTGAGGCCACGGATGCCGAAGTTCAGCGCCATGTCATGGCTGCCGGTGCCGTTGTTGTCCGGCGCGTTCACGCCGGGGATGCGGTTGAGCACGTCCTTGGCCTGGGTCGCGCCCTGGCGCTCGAACTCCTCGCGACGGATCACATCACGTGCACCGGGGTGCTCGAAGACGTTGATTTGCGCCGCATCGCCAAGCCAGTCGCCGACCACTTTCGAGGTGTCCAGTTCTAGCGCGGTGTCGCCCGCCAGTTGCAGGCTGAAGGCATTGTCGCCCTCGGCGCGAGCTTGCAGGCCGGTGCCTTCGAGCAAAACGTTCAAACCCTGCGAAGGGGTGAAGTTGCCTTCCAGGCCACGACTCTGCACACCGCTGGTGACTTGCGAACCAAAGGTAATCAACACGCCGGCTTCACGGCCGAACTGGTTGAGGGCGTTTTCCAGCGAGGACGGTGCGATGTGGTACGGCTTGGCATCGGCGGCGAGTGCGAGCGGCAGCACGCCGAAGCTCAGGCTGGCGCCCAGCAAGAGTTGGCGCAGGGTGCGGGCCAGCGGAGTGAGGCGGGTGGGGTGCATGGACGACGATCCTGAGAAGGTGGAATCAAGGGGGCTTTCCTTCTCTGTCACGCCAGATCTGAAAAACGGCTCACGTTGGGTGAAAATTTTTTTGCGTGGATTGATTTTGTGGCGAGGGGATTGTGTTTCGCCTTGGTTTACGCCTTCGCTTCAACGGTCACCCAGTACCGGGTAAACCGCTTCACCCTCACCGGCAAACTGATTTCCAGCAGATCTAGAATCCGCTCGCTGTCGTCCAGTGGATACGTCCCGGAGATCAACAAATCCGCCACCTTCGCATCGCACTTAAGCTGCCCGCGACGATAACGCCCGAGCTCGTCGAGAAAATCCCCGAGGCGCATGTGCGCGGCCACCAGCATGCCGTCGGCCCAGGCGCCGCTGTTGGCGTCCAGCGGCAGCGGTTTGCCCACGCCTTGCAGGCCGAAACCCAATTGCCGGGCGGCTGGCAAAACCACTGGAGTTCCACCGTCCGGCGTCAATTCGACGCTGCCCTCGAACACCGCCACCTGCGTGCGATCAGCAAACTGCCGGACGTTCAATCGCCCACCTTGCGTGGTCAAAACACCCTGCGCGGTCTGCACCTGAAACGCTTGCGTGACGGTCAGCAGCAGTTCACCCTCCAGCAAACGGATCAGCCGTTGCTGACCGTCCACCCGCACATCCGCCGAACTCGCGGTGTTGAGCTGCAACTGATTGCCTGCGCCGAGCGACACCTTGCACCGCTGGCCGATGGGGCTGCGGTAATCAGCAAGCAACGGCGGCAGCACGTTGCGTTCGCGCAGGCCCCAGGTGAGCGCAGAACCGGCGCCAAGAATCAGCAGCAGTTTCAGCGCCTGACGTCGGCTGCCGGACTTCGGTGCATTGAGCGCCGCGTGGGCCAGCGGTGAAGACAAACCGCGAAGTCGCTGATTGACCCGCTGGATGTGTTCCCACGCCCGTTGATGCTCGCTGTGCGCATCGTGCCATTGCTGCCAGGCTTGTTGCTGGCGCGGGCTCAGCGGGCCTTGCTGCATTTCCATCAGCCAGTGCACCGCCTGCTCGGCGACCTGTGAAGAAAAGTCCGAAGTGCCGTTCATAGTGCGAAGTAGCAGCGCATGGCTGCTTTACTCAGATGGCGTTTGACCGTGGCGATGGAAATCCCCAGTTCGGCGGCGATCTGTGGATAAGTCAGGCCATCGACCTGTGCGAGCAAAAAGGCGCGTTTGACCCGTCGCGGCAAACCGTCCAGCAACTGATCCAGCTCCATCAGTGTTTGCAGGATGATTGCCCGTTCTTCCTCGGAGGGCGCGTACACCTCAGGCATTTGCGCCAATGCTTCAGCGTAGGCACGTTCCAGATCCTGACGACGGTAATGGTTGAACAGCACGCGTTTGGCGATCGTCGTCAGGAACGCTCGCGGCTCGATGATCTGCGGGGTTTCCCGCGCGGTGAGCACGCGAATGAACGTGTCCTGGGCCAGGTCTGCCGCGCTATCCGGGCAGCCAAGCCTGCGCCGCAACCAGCCGGTGAGCCAGTAGTGGTGGGCGTGATAGAGGACTTCGACGGGATTGGCGGGCTGCAACAGAACCACTCCGACACAAACGGATACGTTAGAGAACAAGAATTGTTCGCATTGTAAGGGTGTGTAATGCCCCCGGCAATCGGATCTGTTTTGCGTATGAGAATATTTATCATTAATATTGCGCGCTTGCTGGCCCCGTGACCTTCACGCGGCCTCACCCGGTTTCAAGGTCGAAACATGAAAGGCAAAATCAGCACGCTCCCCGTTTCTTATCGATTGGCCGTCACTTCTCGCGTGCTGGCCGCGGTGTTGGGCGGCTATATCGTTGCGGCGCTGGCCAGTGTCAGCCTGAGCTTATGGTTGCCGATGGCCCGCGCCGAAGCGGTGGTGACCGGGATGATGACCTCGTTTCTGGTCTATCTGGTCGCGGTGCTCTGGTGTTTTGCCTGTCGCAGTGCGTGGCAGGCCTGGTTCGGGTTGATCGTGCCGGGCCTAGTGCTGGCAGCGGCGTCCGGCCTGGCGTATTGGATGGGCCACGCATGAAAGAGGGTTTTCGTCAGGCGATGGCCTGGTTGCACACCTGGGCCGGGTTGACCTTTGGCTGGTTGTTGTTCGCGATTTTCCTGACGGGCACGCTTGCCTATTTCAAGGACGAGATCAGTCACTGGATGCAGCCCGAGATACCGGCGCGTTCAGTGACCTCCGAAGTTAGTTTGACCCTGGCGCAAAACTACCTTCAACAACACGCAGCGGGTGCCTCGCGCTGGCTGATCGATTTGCCGAGTGCCCGAGAGCCGGGCCTGTCGGTGCGCTGGCAGCAGTCGCCGGCCAAACCCGGCGAGCGCGGGCAATTCACCGAAAAACGCCTCGACGCACAAACCGGCAGCGAAGTGCAGGGCCGTGAATCCATGGGTGGCGACTTCTTCTATCGCTTCCACTTCCAGCTGCAAATGCCTTATCCGTGGGGTCGCTGGTTGTCCACCATCGCGGCCATGGTGATGTTCATCGGCCTGATCACCGGGATCATCACCCACAAGAAAATCTTCAAGGACTTCTTCACCTTCCGCCCCCGCAAAGGCCAGCGTTCCTGGCTGGACGGGCACAACGCGGTGGGCGTTCTGGTGTTGCCGTTTCACCTGATGATCACTTACAGCAGCCTGGTGATTTTCATGGCGATGGTGATGCCGGCGAGCATCCTGGCCTCGTACAAGGGCGATGCCCGCACGTTTTACGCGGAGGTGTTCCCGGCCTCCGGCACGCCCGAACTGGCCGGCAAACCGGCTGAACTCGCCCCGATGGCGCCGCTGTTGGAGCGGGCGCGCGCGCAGTGGTCGGGCGGTCGGGCAGAACGTCTGACAGTGAACAATCCGGGGGATGCGAATGCCTCGATTGTCGTCTCAAGGGACGATGCGGACCGCGTGATTTATGACGCCAGCAGCGCGGTGACCTTCAACGGCGTGACCGGCCAACAACTCAGCGCCACGCCGCAGCAACCGGTGCCGATGGCCATCGCCGGCAGTTTCTACGGCTTGCATATGGGACATTTTGCGAGCCCCGTGCTGCGCTGGCTGTACTTCATTTGCGGTTTGGCGAGCACGGCGATGATCGGCACCGGGCTGGTGATCTGGCTCGGCAAACGCCAGCTCAAACATGCGAAAAGAGCGGTGATGCCCTTCGAGCTGCGGCTGGTGGAAGTGCTGAACATTGCCAGCATGTCCGGGCTGGTGGTCGCGGTGGCGGCGTTCTTCTGGGCCAATCGGTTGCTGCCAGTCGAGATGTCCACAAGGGCGGATTGGGAAGTGAACAGCTTCTTCATCGTCTGGGGCTTGAGCGTGATTCATGCGGTGGTGCGTCGTGGCCGCGCGGCGTGGGTAGAGCAGTTGGCGTTGGCCGCGGTGCTGTTCTGCGGCGTGCCGCTATTGAACGCACTGACCACGCCGAACCACTTGGGCGTGACGTTGGCGCAGGGTGACTGGACGCTCGCCGGGTTCGATTTGACGTGCCTGGGCAGTGGCGTGTTCCTGGCCTGGGCTGCGTGGAAAATGCAGTGCGCCGGGCAGACCGTTCGCGTTGCTAAAGAACGTGCTCGACCGATCACGCTTGAGCAGAAGGTGAACTGAATGTTGTTGGCCTTGCTGCTGTGTTACGGCGGTTTCACCGCGCTGTGTTTATCGATGGATCGGCATCATGCCGATTTGCTGGGGTGCAAATCGTCGGCCCGGCGGCGCAAAACGTTCAAGCTGAGCGGCTGGTTGTTGCTGGCGGTTTCTTTATGGGCGGCAGTGTCGAAAACCGGTTGGGGCCTCGGGTTGGTGGAATGGTTTGCGGTGTTGATGCTCAGCGCTTTGCTGCTGGTGTTGATGATGCCGTATCGCCCGCGCCTGGCGCTATCACTTGCCGGATTGGGTCTGCTGGTCAGCCCCGTCGCCGCGTTTGCGCAGTGCTGATCAGATGATCACCAGTCCGCCGGAATCACACGACGACGAACATCGCGGCGCCCGTGCGCATTTCCTTCAGGTGTTCCTGTCCCAGCGTTCGCAGATGGAAGCGCTGGTGAGCCGGCGTGTCGGCTGCCGAGCAACCGCCGCCGATCTGGTGCAGGATTTGTTCCTGCGATTCTGGCGGCGGCCACTGGTGCAAGTCGAAGAACTGAGCACTTACCTGCTGCGTTGCGCCGGCAACATCGCCATCGACCATTTGCGCAGTGAAGGCACGCGGGTGCGGGTCCACGAAGGCTGGATGCCGGATCAACCGGACAGCCAGGGCAGCGAACCACAAGCCGCGCTGGAGGCGGGTAATGATCTGCGTCACGTCGAAGCGGCGTTGCGCGCGTTGCCTGAACGCACCCGGCAAATCTTTCTGCTCAACCGCATCCACGGCCGCAAATACGCTGAGATCGCCAAAGCCATGGGCCTGTCCCAAAGCGCCGTGGAAAAACATATGATGCGCGCCCTCGATGCCTGCAAGGCCAGCCTGCGGGAATCGCCAACGCGCACGCCAGGGAAAGCACTGTGAATCAACTCGACCGCGTCACCCCGACGCCCGCTCAGGAGCAGGCCGCGCTCGCCTGGCTGAGCTTGTTGCACGACCAGCCCAGCAACGGCGATCAACTCACCTTCAGTCGCTGGTTGCAGGCCGATCCCGCCCATGCCGAGGCTTACGCCCAGGCGCAAGTGCTGTGGGAATTGAGCGAAGCGCCAGCGCGAACGTTGGCCGATGAAGATGCGTTCGCCTTGCAGGGTTACCTCAATGCCATGAACCAATCCCGACGCTCCAGTGTGCGGCGCTGGTCGGGTGCGCTGGCCATGGCCGCGTGTCTGGTGCTGATGATCGGCCTCGGCGCGGGTTGGCAGCCGACGCGCTGGGTCGATGATCTGGGGGCGGACTATGTGTCTGCGCCGGGGGAAATTCGCACCGTGACGCTGGCCGATCAGTCGCAAGTCACGCTGGATGCCGACAGCGCCATCGCCGTGGATTTCAGTCGCGGTGAGCGTCATGTTCAGCTGCGTCGCGGTGCCGGGTTTTTCAGCGTGACCCACACGGGCGATCCGTTTGTGGTCGACGCTGAAATGGGCCAGGCGCGGGTGCTGGGCACGCAGTTCGAAGTGCGCCTGCAACCCCATGGCGCGCAGGTTACGGTGCTGTCTGGGCGGGTCGGCGTGACTGCGGACAAGCACGCCGAGCAGCAGATTCTGACCGCCGGCCAACAAGTGGCGTATGGCGAAGGCTCGGCGCAAAAGCTGCATGCGGTCGACAGCGAAGCGCAGTTGGCCTGGCGTCAAGGGTGGCTCAATTACTACAAAGCCACGCTGGCCGATGTGGTGCAGGACTTGGGGCGTTATTACCCGGGGCGGATTGTGCTGCTCAACGATGAACTGGCGGCGCGGCGAGTGAGTGGCAGTTTTCCGAGCAAGGATCCAGAGGCGGTGTTGAGTTCGTTGCAGGGGGTGTTGGGGTTTGAGCAGACCAGCGTTTTGGGGCATCTGATTATTTTGCGGTGAGGCTACCAGCCTCTTCGCGGGCAAGCCTCGCTCCTACAAGGATCGCGCAAAACCCGTAGGAGCGAGGCTTGCCCGCGAAGGCGTCAGTCCAACCACCACATCCCTTCCGCAAAAAAATTATTTTCAAAATTATGGTGAGGTAAACCCGACCCCCATCCGTGTAGTGACTGAAACTGCGAGTCATTCGCATCCCGTAGGTTCTACACAGGTCATTGAGCAATGAAATCCAGGGCAAAGTCGGGTTCGGTCAAACAGTGGTTGGGTGCTTCTGCACTGAGCATGTCGGCGTTATCGTTGCTGCCATCAAACGTCGCATCGGCCGCTGAGGCTGCCGGCACGCAGCAGCTTACGCAGTTCAGCTTCGCCATCGCTGCCAAGCCGCTGCCCCAGGCCTTGAGCGACTTCAGTCGGGTCACTGGCATCAGCGTGGTCTACACCGATGAAGCGCCGTACGGTCTCACCGCCCCGGCGATCAATGGCCAGTTGAGCGCCGAGCAAGCCCTGCAGCGTTTGCTCAGCGGTTCGGGTTTCACCTTCCGCCGTAGCGACGCCCACACCCTGGTGCTTGAGCCGGTGCCCACCGCCGGCACGTTAAATCTTGGCACGACCACCATCAACTCGGTGGCCGATCAATCCATGAGCTATCAGCCGCCACCCTCCAGTTCGGTGATGCGCTCGTCGGCCTTGCTCCAGGAAATCCCGCAGACCGTCAACGTCATCCCGGCCCAGGTCATTCGCGATCAGGCACCGCGCAATCTGGATGACGCGCTGGCCAACGTCAGCGGCATCACCCAGGGCAACACGCTGGCGAGCACTCAGGATTCGGTGATGACCCGCGGTTTCGGCGACAACCGTAACGGCTCGATCATGCGCGACGGCATGCCGATCGTGCAGGGCCGAGGGATGAATGCGACCGTGGACCGAGTCGAAGTGCTCAAGGGCCCGGCCTCGCTGCTTTACGGCATCCAGGACCCGGGCGGCGTGGTCAACATGGTCAGCAAGAAACCCGAACTTGAGCAATACAACGCCCTGACGCTGCGCGGTTCGACCTACGGCGACGGTAAAAACGGCAGCGGCGTCGGCCTCGACAGCACCGGCGCGCTCGGTACTTCCGGCCTCGCTTACCGCATGGTGCTGGACCACGAAGATGAAGATTACTGGCGCAATTTCGGCACCCACCGCGAGACGCTGGTGGCGCCGTCGCTGGCCTGGTTCGGCGAAAGCACCAAGCTGTTGTTCTCCTATGAACACCGCGAATTCCTGACCCCGTTCGACCGTGGCACGATCATCGATCCGCGCTCCAACCACCCGTTGGACATCTCGCGCAATGAACGCCTGGACGAGCCGTTCAACAACATGGAAGGCCGCTCGGACCTGTACCACTTCGAGGCCGATCACGAGCTCAACGACAACTGGAACGCCCACTTCGGTTACAGCTGGAACCGTGAAACCTATGACGCCAGTCAAGTGCGCGTCACCGCCATCGACACCCGACGGGGCACGCTGACCCGCAGCATGGACGGCACCCAGAACGCCATCAGCACCGACCGATTCACCACCGCCAGCCTCGAAGGTAACGTCAACCTGCTGGGCCTGCAACATGACCTGGTGTTCGGCGTCGATGACGAATACCGCAAGATCTACCGCGAAGACCTGATCCGCCAGAAAAGCCTGAGCACCTTCAGCTACGTCAACCCGGTCTATGGCCGCGAAGTCGCCGGCACCACCGTCAGCCCGGCAGACAGCGCGCAGACCGATGAGCTGCGCAGCGATTCGATCTTCCTGCAGGACTCGATCCACCTCACCGATCAATGGATTTTCGTCGCGGGCGCACGCTTCCAGGAATACGACCAATACGCCGGCAAAGGCGTGCCGTTCAAGGCCAACACCGACAGCAACGGCCAGAAGTGGGTGCCGCGCGCCGGTCTGGTCTATCGCTTCACCGATGAGCTGTCGTTCTACGGCAGCTACACCGAATCGTTCAAACCCAACTCGACCATCGCACCGCTAAGCGGCAGCAGCACCGTGCTCGATGGCAGCGTCGCGCCGGAAGAGGCCAAGTCCTGGGAAATCGGGGCCAAGCTCGATATGCCGGGGCGCGTGACCGGTAACGTCGCCCTATTCGACATCAAGAAACGCAACGTGCTGGTGGCCAATTCCGAAGGCCCGGTGACGATTTACAGCGCCGCCGGCGAAGTGCGCTCCCGGGGTCTGGAAGTGGATTTGACCGGCCAGCTCAGCGACCGTTGGAGCATGATCGGCAGCTATGCCTACACCGACGCCGAAGTCACCGAAGACCCGGACTACAAAGGCAAAAAACTGCAAAACGTCGCGAAGAACAGTGGCTCGCTGTCGGCGGTCTACGACTTCGGCACCATCATCGGCGGCGATCAATTGCGCGTCGGCGCGGGGGCACGTTATGTCGGCGAGCGGGCGGGTAACGCCGTGAATGATTTCGACCTGCCGAGCTACACCGTGGGCGATGCCTTCGCGACTTACGACACCAAGGTCGAAGGACAGAAGGTCAAGTTTCAGCTCAACGTGAAGAACCTGTTTGACCGTACCTACTACACCTCGGCGGCGAGCCGGTTCTTTGTGTCGATGGGGGATTCGCGGCAGATTTCGTTGTCGAGTACGTTGGAGTTCTGATGTCTGGTGCGGGTAATTTGAAAACTCGTATAACCCTTGTCGCTTAGCGACAAGGGTGTCTATCACTACTTAGGAGCGGGATGCAGGTGATGTTTGTTGCATGCCCGAAACATCAACCGTACCGCTCGCTTGAGTCCTCGGGCCGGGATAATTTGCTTGCCATAAAATGACGTCAAAGTTGAATTTAAGAATTCCCTTCGGAAAATCAAGCTCGGTGATTGTCACTTTTCCACTTTCGGACAAAAAGACGTGGTCGAACTCGGGGTCATGTGCAATTTGTTGAACGTACACGACATTGTTGATTTTCGGATCCTTAATATCATATTCCCCGAGGGTGACGTTGTCCTTGACGATAAATTCCCAGTGTCTGCTGCTACCCATTAATCCTATGATTTGAATGTAATCTTTTTCAATGCGCCTGAAGATAACGCGGGTACTTGCGAAGTCCGGACGATGATCTATCTTCGCTTCCACGGTGCCGGATGCAGAAGGGCCTTTTTCTAGAAGTTGGGTGTCAATTTGGGTAAGTTCGACTGAAGACATTTTTATCACTCCATAGATAGAGTTAAAAATGATCTGCCTTTGGTCGTTGTTTATCTACTGTCAGATCTGACAGGTTTGAGTGGGCGTTAATAACATCTTGTAATAACAAAACTATTTATGGCTCAAGTGAACTCTAGCGAAATGCCTGCCGATACTCCCCAGGCGTCCCCCCCAAAACCTGCCGAAACCGATTGGTGAAATGACTCGCACTGGCAAACCCACACGCCAGCGCAATCTCCCCCAGCGGCTGCGACGTCGTACGCAGCAACTCCCGCGCCCGACTCAATCGCCGCGCCAACACATACTGATGCGGCGGCAAGCCAAAGCTCTCACGAAACATCCGCGCAAAATGGTATTCCGACAGCGCACACAACGCCGCCAATTGCCCAAGGCTGATGGCCTCGGCCAATTGATTATCGATGAAGTCGACCAACTGCCGCCGCTGATGCGCCGCCAAACCGCCTTTTAGCCTCAACCCTTCGCGCATGCCGACCTGGCCGAGCAACACGTGGTTGAGCATTTCATGGGCCAGGCTGCTGGTGAGCAGGCGTTCGCCGGGTTCGTCCCAGTTGAGGGTGAGCATCTGTCGAAAGCGTCGGGCTTGTGCCGGATCGTCAAGGAAGGTGGCTTCGCGTAACTGCAGTTCGCGAGGTTCGCGGTCCAGCAGCGTGACGCAGCCGAGGGCGAATTGTTCGGGGCTGAAATACACATGGGCCAGGCGAATGTCGCCGTTGATCACCCAGCCCGATTGATGCTCGGCGGGCAGAATGCACAGCTTGTCCGGACCGCCCTTGGTGTCGGGCTGGTCGCGACGGAAGGTGCCGGTGCCGCCAGCGATGTAGCACGACAACGTGTGATGGCTAGGCGCCGCGTAGTCTTGTGCGTCGTGATGGTTGCTCCACAAGGCTGCAGCCATGCCGTCACCGAGCTCGGCGCTGTGCTCGAGGCGAGCATTGGGCGAGCGGTTGAGGGCTTGAAAGACTTGCAGGGTTTCCAGTGCGGGCATGATCGTTTTCTCTCCAACGCTTCGCATCCTACTCCGTAGACATCGGCCTGCCAGCCCGTCGGCCGACAAAAGCGCAAGTTTATGCAAGTGCGAAAAGGATTGGCGCAGGACACTGAACTCCTATTGAGGAGCCTAGCCATGAACCTGTCGCTGTACTTGCTGACCGTGCTGATCTGGGGCACCACCTGGATTGCCTTGAAATGGCAGCTGGGCGTGGTGGCCATTCCCGTGTCGATCGTCTATCGCTTCGGCCTGGCTGCGCTGGTGCTGTTCGTCCTGTTGCTGCTCAGCCGACGCCTGCAAGTGATGAACCGTCGCGGGCATTTGATTTGTCTGGCACAAGGGTTGTGCCTGTTCTGCGTCAACTTCATGTGTTTCCTGACAGCCAGTCAGTGGATTCCCAGCGGTCTGGTCGCCGTGGTGTTTTCCACCGCCACCCTGTGGAACGCGCTCAATGCACGCGTATTCTTCAGCCAGAAAATCGCCCGTAACGTATTGATGGGCGGCGCGTTGGGCTTGCTCGGACTGGGTCTGTTGTTCTGGCCAGAGCTGGCCGGTCATACCGCCAGCCCGGAAACCTTGCTCGGCTTGGGCCTGGCGTTGCTCGGCACCTTGTGTTTCTCGGCCGGCAACATGCTCTCGAGCCTGCAACAAAAGGCCGGTTTGAAGCCGCTGACCACCAACGCCTGGGGCATGGCGTACGGCGCCGCGATGTTGTCGGTGTGGTGTATGGTCAAAGGCATTCCCTTCGACATGGAATGGAATACGCGCTATATCGGCTCGTTACTGTACCTGGTGATTCCGGGTTCGGTCATCGGATTCACCGCTTACTTGACGCTCGTTGGGCGTATGGGCCCGGAACGTGCGGCCTATTGCACCGTGCTGTTCCCGGTCGTGGCGCTCAATGTCTCGGCATTTGCCGAAGGCTATCAATGGACCGCGCCGGCATTGGTGGGGTTGGTGTTGGTGATGTTGGGTAACGTGTTGGTGTTCCGCAAGCCAAAGGCGCCGATGGTGCAAGGCAATGGCAAGCTTGCTTGAAAGCGCTGAGGCCGAGCGCTTTCAGCGCTCGGTTCTGAGGGCAACGAAGATCAACAACGGAAATATGAAGTCGACAATATGCCGGGCCCAATCCTTGGCGTTCCACACTTGTGATTCATCCATGTTGAACCACTCGACACCGATCACTTGCAGGCAGACGTAATAGACAAATATGGCGATCATCAGTCCGATGAGTGAAAACTTTTTGGCCTCATGAAATAATTCGGCAGGTGCGTTTATGTTTCGGTAAAGGTGATAGGCACCTACCAGGCAAAAAGCCGTATAGATAACTTCTAGGGTGATAATAAACCAGTAGATCCTGTGGTGGAGCATGGGCGATGTGATTGCCCGGTAATTTAGATTAATGTTTCCCCGGGTGGTGTCCATGCTCAAAACATGGCCAACGTATTCATAGTTGGATGAATAATCGGTGAAGTTGCTGTACATCACCAGCAGGCCAAAAAAACTGATATAGGCCATCAGTGTAATTTTGCTGTATCTGATGATGTTGTCGGTGGTTAGGCTGTTCAAGGTTAATAATGCTCCATCACTGTTTTCCTTAGGTCGGATAAGTAGTGCGGAGTGTATAGCGCTTGATTTTTTTTAGTTGGCTGACTGGGTTGCAAGTTGTGTAAGTAGCGGGCAGAAACTTTATAAGTTTCTGCCCGTTTTTAGTTAGCCTTTCCAGACGTGCGGGTTGACCAGATCTTGCGGCCGCTCGCCCAGCAGTGCGCTGCGCAAGTTAGCCAGCGCGCGGTTGGCCATGGCCTCGCGGGTTTCATGGGTGGCGGAGCCGATGTGTGGCAATGTCACCGCGTTTTTCAATTGGAACAACGGCGACTCGGCCAGCGGTTCTTTCTCGTAGACGTCCAGGCCTGCGCCGCGAATGCGGTTGTTTTGCAGCGCTTCGATCAGCGCGGGTTCATCGACGACCGGGCCTCGGGCGATGTTGACCAGGATGGCGCTTGGCTTCATCAGTGCCAGTTCGCGGTGGCTGATCAGGTGCCTGGTTTTTTCGCTGAGCGGGACGACCAGGCAGACGAAATCGGCTTCGGCCAGCAGTTCGTCAAGGCTGCGAAATTGAGCGCCGAGTTCTTGTTCCAGCCCGGTCTTGCGGCTGTTGCCGCTGTAGATGACTGGCATGTTGAAGCCCAGGCGACCGCGACGGGCAATGGCCGCGCCGATGTTGCCCATGCCGACGATGCCCAGGGTTTTGCCGTGTATATCGCAGCCGAACAGCGGGGCGCCGACGGTGGCTTGCCATTGGCCGGCCTTGGTCCAGGCATCGAGTTCGGCGACGCGGCGGGCGCTGCTCATGAGCAGGGCGAAGGCCAAGTCGGCGGTGCTTTCGGTGAGGACATCCGGCGTGTTGGTCAGCATGATCCCGCGTTCGTTGAAGTAAGCGACGTCGTAGTTGTCGTAGCCGACCGAGACGCTGGAGACCACTTCGAGTCTGGCGGCGTTTTCCAGCTGCGCGCGGCCGAGTTTGCGACCGACACCGATCAGGCCGTGGGCGTGGGGCAGGGCTTCGTTGAATTGGGCGTTGATGTCGCCGTTTTTCGGGTTGGGGACGATGACGTCGAAGTCTTGCTTGAGGCGTTCGACCATTTCCGGGGTGACGCGGCTGAAGGCGAGGACGGTCTTTTTCATGGAAGGAGGGCTCGTCGGGGCTTGGTGAATGCCAAGCACGCTAACATTCTTCCCCGATGTTGTGCGAGTCCGCGGATTGCCGGATGTACCTGTAGGCGCGAGGCTTGCCCGCGAAGGCGGCCTGACAGCCGACCAATATCTTGCTGATGTACAAGATTCAATTGTGGGCGCTGGCTTGCCTGCGAAGGCGGCCTGACAGCCGACCAGTCACTTGCTGATGTACCCCATTCCCCTGTGGGAGTGAGCCTGCTCGTGATGGCGGGGTGTCAGACGACATTAATGTTGAATGACACACCGCCTTCGCGGGCAAGTCGGATCGCCGCACCGCTCGCTCCTACAGGTAATCAGCTGTGTGGCGAAGGTTTTGGTATGGCGACGTTGTCCAGCATCCGGTTTGCTGCCAGTTCGGCCAGCATGACGATCTGTTGAATGGCCATCGCCTTGTGCCGGTGCGGGCCTTCCAGATAGTCCGCGAAATCACTCGCCATCACACTGGCCTGGGCCAACGACTCGCAGGTATGGGCCAACAGGTCTTCGTCTTTGATATCCGGCGCAATCAAAAACATCGTGCTGGGTTTGCGGGTAGCAGGGGATTTGAGAGCAGCGGGGTTGAGGTAGTGATCCAACGCGCGCTCGGCTGCGTCGTTGAGTTTTTTGGAATCGAGGGATTCGTAGGGGGAAACGTCGTCGGTTTCCGGGGGATTCGGAGTTTCTTTAATCATTGGCAAAGATCCTTAGAGTCGAGGAGCTGCCACTTTTCGTTTTCCAGACGAAAGGGTGGCAGCTGTACGCGGACTGGAAAAACCGAGAAAGGATCAAACCCGGCAGACCCGAAGGTCTCCCACGCACAGCCGCCATAACTTAGATCGCGGTGCTGAAAAAGCGCCGCATTATGTCATGTGCTGTGATCCTTCTTCGGGTTTTCCAGACCCGATCGCTGAAATGCCAGCGACCCACAAAGCCTACCCATTTCCCGTCCGACCCAACAACCGACAGAACTCGTCGGAAGCATTCCCCAAAATCGCCGCGTCTGTAGGACCGTGAAATCAGTTCGCCACCCTAACCCCACCCAAACTCCCACTCAATTCATAGGCCACCAATTCCGCCTGATGCGCCGCCAATATCTCCGGCAACGACCCACGCAAATACTCGACCCACGTCTTGATCTTCGCATCCAGATACTGCCGCGACGGATAGATCGCATACAGATTCAATTCCTGCGACCGGTAGTTCGGCATCACCCGCACCAGCGTGCCGTTGCGCAGTCCTTCAATCGCCGCGTACACCGGCAACACGCCGACGCCCATGCCGCTGATGATTGCTGTCTTCATTGCATCAGCCGAGTTCACCAAAAACGGCGAGCTGTTGATGGTGACCATTTCCTGGCCTTCGGGACCGTCGAAGGTCCATTTCTCCAGCGGGATCACCGGGCTCACCAGGCGCAGGCACGCGTGGTTGAGCAAGTCGCTGGGCTTGTGCGCGCAGCCGTTGGCTTTCACATAAGCCGGCGAGGCGCAGACGATGCTGTAGGTGATGCCCAAACGCTGGGAGACAAAGCCCGAGTCCGGCAGTTCGCTGGCCAACACGATGGACACGTCGTAGCCCTCGTTGAGCAGGTCCGGCACGCGGTTGGCCATGGTCAGGTCGAAGGTGACGTCGGGGTGGGTTTTGCGATAGCGGGCGATGGCGTCAATCACGAAGTGCTGACCGATGCCGGTCATGGTGTGCACTTTGAGCTGCCCGGCCGGGCGCGCGTGGGCGTCGCTGGCCTCGGCTTCGGCTTCTTCGACGTAGGCCAGGATCTGCTCGCAGCGCAACAGATAGCGCTTGCCGGCCTCGGTCAGGGCGATGCGGCGGGTGGTGCGATTGAGCAGGCGGGTTTGCAGGTGGGCTTCCAGGTTGGAGACCGCGCGCGAGACGTTGGCCGTGGTGGTGTCCAGTTGCACGGCGGCGGCGGTGAAGCTGCCGGCCTCGGCCACGTAACTGAAGGCGCGCATGTTTTGCAAAGTGTCCATGGGGTGCTCTCTTGGCGAATGGCAAATTGTGACACGAAGTTTCTGTTTTTTTACAGGCGACTAAAGATGGACCAAGGGATTATCGCGCTAACGGTAACAAAGATTCACAGGATTCCCAGCTTATCGCCATTCAGGGCGCCCCCTAGAATTGCGCCGATCCTTTGTAGGCGCGAGCGGGCGGCGTTCCGACTTGCCCGCGAAGACGGTCTGACAGTCACCAATGATGTCGACTGATACGCCGCCTTCGCGGGCAAGTCGGAACGCCGCCCGCTCGCTCCTACAGGACCTCGCACGCCCCTTCTTTCAGGAATTTCAGCAGTGCCGCGTCGCATCAGCAGAGCGCTTCAGACGCTCAGTGTTTTGGCTTTATCCCTCGCAATCAGCGGCTGCATCGGCACCGGAAGAATTGCCCCGCAGGGCAAGGCACTGGAGGCCAACTCACTGGCCACCGACGAAGCTATTCAGAGTGCCGCGCAGGACGCTCACTGGCCCACCGCCCAATGGTGGCAGGCCTATGGCGACCCGCAACTGAACCGCTGGATCGACCTTGCCGTGCAAGGCAGCCCGACCATGGCCATGGCCGCCGCGCGAGTGCGACAGGCCAAGTCCATGGCCGGCATCGCCGAGTCCGCCGAGTCGTTGCAGATCAATGGCAAATCCACGCTCAAGCGCCACAACTGGCCCACCGATCAGTTCTACGGGCCGGGCGAGCTGGCCAATACGACAACCTGGGACAACAACGCCGCGCTAGGTTTCAGCTATGCCCTCGACCTCTGGGGCCGCGAAAGTAACGCCACCGAGCGCGCCGTGGACATGGCACACATGAGCGCCGCCGAAGCGCGTCTGGCCCAGCTCGAATTGCAGAACAACATCGTGCGCGCCTACGTCGAACTGTCGTTGCATTACGCGCAGCGGGACATTGTCGAGGCGACCCTGAACCAACAGCAGCAGATTCTCGACCTCGCGCAAAAGCGTCTGAATGGCGGCATCGGCACCCATTTCGAAGTCAGCCAGGCTGAAACGCCGCTGCCGGAAACCCATCGCCAGATCGACGCGCTGGACGAAGAAATCGCCCTGAGCCGTAACCAGCTTACTGCCCTCGCGGGGAAAGGTCCGGGCGAGGGCGCGCAATTGCAACGACCCACGCTGTCGTTGGCCGCGCCGCTGAAACTGCCGTCGGCGCTGCCCGCGCAATTACTCGGTCAACGCCCGGACGTGGTCGCCAGTCGCTGGCAAGTCGCGGCCCAGGCGCGGGGCATCGATGTGGCCCACGCCGGTTTCTACCCAAATGTCGATCTGGTCGGCAGCCTCGGCTACATGGCCACTGGCGGTGGGGCGCTGGGGTTTTTGACCGGCAAGAAACTCAATTACAGCGTCGGCCCGGCGATCTCGCTGCCGATCTTCGACGGCGGGCGCTTGCGTTCGGAACTGGGCGAAGCTTCGGCCGGGTATGACATCGCCGTAGCCAGGTACAACCAGACGCTGGTCAACGCGCTGAAGAACATCTCCGACCAGTTGATCCGTCGCGAGTCCATGGACAAGCAGCAAACCTTCGCCGCCGAGTCCGTGGCCACTGCACAGAAAACCTACGACATCGCGATGATCGCCTACCAGCGCGGCCTCACCGATTACCTCAATGTGCTCAACGCCCAGACCTTGTTGTTCAAGCAGCAGCAAGTCCAGCAGCAGGTTCAGGCGGCGCGCCTTAGTGCTCATGCCGAGCTGGTGACGGCGTTGGGTGGTGGGCTTGGTGCGGGGGACGATGTGCCAACAGACAGCCAGACCGCCGTTCCGAAAACCCCGGCCCTGCTTAAGAGCCTCTCGAATTGAACACCGTACCTGTGGGAGCGGGCTTGCTCGCGAAGGCGGAGTGTCAGGCGACATCAATGCTGACTGACACACCGCCTTCGCGAGCAAGCCCGCTCCCACAGGTTCTAAGTCTGGACTTAATTTCAGTGAGCAGAATTCCATGACTCCTTTGCCCGCACCTCTGCGCTGGCTGTATTCCCTCGAATGGCGCCGGGGTTTCTTCGACTGGGCACGCAGCGACGGCGTGACCTGGGTCTACATTTTCAAAGTGCTGTTCGCCGCGTTCCTGACCCTGTGGCTGGCGATGCGCCTGGAGTTGCCGCAACCGCGCACGGCGATGATCACCGTGTTCATCGTCATGCAACCGCAAAGCGGTCAGGTGTTCGCCAAGAGTTTTTATCGCTTTCTGGGCACTTTGGCCGGGTCGGCGGTGATGGTGACGTTGATTGCCTTGTTCGCCCAGAACACCGAACTGTTCCTCGGTTCGCTGGCGATTTGGGTCGGCATCTGTTCGGCCGGCGCCGCGCGGTATCGCAACTTTCGCGCCTACGGCTTCGTGCTCGCCGGGTACACCGCCGCGATGGTCGGTCTGCCCGCATTGGCCCATCCGGACGGCGCGTTCATGGCGGCGGTCTGGCGGGTGTTGGAGATATCCCTGGGGATTCTCTGCGCCACCGTGGTCAGTGCCGCGATCCTGCCGCAAACCGCCAGCGCGGCGATGCGCAACGCCTTGTATCAGCGCTTCGGTGTGTTTGCGTTGTTCGTCACCGATGGCCTGCGCGGTCGCAGCAAACGGGAGGCGTTCGAAGCCAGTAACGTGCGCTTTATCGCCGAGGCCGTCGGGCTGGAAGGGCTGCGCAGCGTCACCGTGTTCGAAGACCCGCACATGCGTCGACGCAACGGACGACTGAGTCGCTTGAACAGCGAATTCATGGGCATCACCACACGGTTCAACGCGTTGCACCAATTGCTCGAACGCTTGCGCAGCAGCGGCGCTGACCACGTGGTGGCGGCGAACAAACCGGGGTTGCAGGACCTGGCGGAATTGCTCGACGGCTTCAGCGGTCGCGCCTTGACCAGCCCCGACGCCGCCCGCCTGACCAGCGCGTTGTCCACCTATAAGGAAAACCTGCCCGCACGGGTTCGCAGCTTACGGGCGACCTTTCAGGAGAGCGATCCGAGCGATGCCGAGCAGCTCGATTTCCACACCGCTTACGAACTGCTCTATCGCTTCGTCGACGAGCTGCACAGTTATGCACAGACCCACGCCTCGCTGGCCGATCACAGCCATGCACGGGAGCAATGGGACGAGCCGTTCACCCCGCAAACCAACTGGATGGCCTCGGCCGCGTCGGGGATTCGTGCAGCATTCATTCTGGTGGTGCTGGGCAGTTACTGGGTGGCCACGGCATGGCCGAGCGGGGCGACGATGACCTTGATCGCCGCTGCCACCGTCGGCCTTTCCGCCGCGACGCCAAACCCTAAACGCATGGCGTTTCAGATGGCTTGCGGGACCTTCCTCGGGGCACTGGTCGGCTTCGTCGAGATGTTTTTCATCTTCCCGTGGATCGACGGTTTTCCATTGCTGTGCGTGATGCTCGCACCGGTAATCGTGCTCGGTTCGTTCCTCACTTCGCGGCCGCAATACGCCGGTGTCGGCCTCGGCTTGCTGATCTTCTTCAGCACCGGTTCGGTGCCGGACAACCTCACCGTCTACAACCCTTACGCGTTCATCAACGACTACATCGCCATGGTGCTCGGCATGCTGGTGTGCGCGGCGGCGGGGGCGATCATTCTGCCGCCGAACAGCCGCTGGTTGTGGCGCCGGCTCGAGCAGGATTTGCGTGGGCAAGTGGTGTGCGCGATCAGCGGCAAACTCAAGGGCCTGGCTTCGAGTTTCGAAAGCCGTACCCGGGATTTGCTGCATCAGGCCTATGGTCTCGCAGCGGGTCAGCCGCAGGTGCAGCGGGACTTGCTGTGCTGGATGTTCGTGGTACTGGAGGTCGGCCACGCGATCATCGAGTTGCGTAAGGAGCAGGCGATTCTGCCGGTGCATCCGGCCTACGCCGAATCCCAGCCATGGCGCCAGGCGATCCGCGTGATGGGCCGTTCGCTGGTGCGGCTGTTCCTGCAACCGAGCCAGAGCAATCTGGAGCGCGGATTGATCGCGGTCGACCATGCAATCAGTCGTGTGCAGGCCACCGATGAACCGTTCGCGCCGCACTTCGACACGTCTGCTTTGCGTCGGGTGAAGAGTTATTTGCACTTCATTCGTACTTCTCTGCTCGACCCGCAGTCACCGCTCGCCACGTATGCGAACACCTCGCCTCAAGGACTTGAACATGCCGCGTGAAATCGCCTTCCACGGCGTGTACATGCCGACCATGACGCTGATGTTTTTCATCGCCGCGGCGCTGGCCTGGGTGCTGGACCGGTTTCTGTCCGGGTTCGACCTGTACCGCTTTTTCTGGCACCCGGCGCTGCTGCGCCTGAGTCTGTTTACCTGTCTGTTCGGCGCCCTGGCGCTGACTGTCTACCGTTGACTCTCTATCACTGACTCTCTATCTCTGAAGAAGGCCCTGATGAAAAAGCTTTTCAGCCTGCTCGCCACCCTGCTGGTGCTGGCCCTCGCGATATGGATCGGCCGGACCCTCTGGGTGCATTACATGGACACGCCGTGGACCCGCGACGGTCGGGTGCGCGCCGACATCATCAACGTCGCCGCTGACGTTACCGGGGAAGTGGTCGAGGTGCCGGTACGTGACAACCAACAGGTGAAGAAGGGCGATTTGCTGATGCGCATCGACCCCGAGCACTACCGCATCGCGGTCAAGCAGGCGCAGTCGATGGTGGCCTCACGCAGGTCGACGTGGGAGATGCGCAAGGTCAACGCCCATCGCCGCGCCGACATGGACGCGCTGGTGATCTCCAGGGAAAACCGCGACGACGCAAACAACATCGCCGACTCGGCCCTGGCTGATTACCAGCATGCCCAGGCACAACTGGAAGCGGCTGAACTGAACCTCAAACGCACCGAGGTCCGCGCAGCGGTGGACGGCTACGTCACCAACCTCAACGTGCACCGCGGCGACTACGCGCGCATCGGCGAAGCGAAAATGGCCGTAGTCGATATGAACTCGTTCTGGGTGTATGGCTTCTTCGAAGAAACCAAGTTGCCGCACGTGCGCGTGGGCGATAAGGCCGACATGCAGTTGATGAGCGGCGAAGTGCTGAAGGGGCATGTGGAGAGTATTTCTCGCGGCATCTACGACCGGGATAACCCGGAGAGTCGCGAGCTGATTGCGGACGTGAACCCGACGTTCAACTGGGTGCGGCTGGCACAGCGAGTGCCGGTGCGAATTCACATTGATGAAGTGCCGGAAGGGGTGCTGTTGGCGGCGGGGATTACGTGTACCGTCGTCGTTAACTAGCCGGTAGACCGAGTCACGGCCTTCGCGAGCAAGCCCGCTCCCACATTGATCTCGGTCATACACATATTCTTTGTTCATTGGAGATCTAATGTGGGAGCGGGCTTGCTCGCGAAGGCCGCGACTCGGTCCATCAGGCATAAGACAAAGGCTCAGCCCTTGCAAAACGTCTCATGCAAATGCCACCAAACCACCTTGCCACCGGCCTGTTTCTCAAACACCACCGTTGATCGCCGATCCGAGTGCAGCCCCGTCGCATCGGTCTGCTGCTCGCGATAACTCACCACCGCGCCACCGTCGTACAGCGCGATACCCTGTAAATCGCTGAGCTCAATCCTGAAGCCGAGCTTCCTTCCGCCCGCCAGCAGAAACAACTCGTTCAACGCAGCGAAATCCAGCACCCGGCCCAATGGCGAGATCATGGAAAACTGTGGCGAAAAACGCGTGAGCAGGCATTCAAGTGCGGACTCGTCCTGGTCCTCGGCCAGCCATTGCTCGATGGCGATGTGGGCCTGGATTACTTCGTCGAAGTATTCGGTGTAGTCGGTCATGTTTGATTCCTGAAATTTTGCAGCGTCTGTTCCGGCGACTTCGCGAGCAGGCTCGCTCCCACATTTGAAATGCATTTCCCTGTGGGCTTGCTCGCGAAGGGGGCGACACGGTCTCAGAGTTGCCCGCGCAACCCAAACCGCTTCATCAACCCCGCCTCCAACAACCCTTTAGGCAGCAACCCCGCCAACAACGGCAACGCCCGGCTGCCGTTGCCCAGGCGAATCAGTCGCGGTGGTTTGCTTTGCTGCACAGCCTTGAGCAAACCCATCGCAAACTCCTTGGCCGGCGTCGGTTTGTCCTGAGAGGCCTTGGCCCGCGCACGAATGCCTTCACGCAGCGGAAACCAAGGTGATTGTTCAGTGATCAACTGCTCCGCCTCATGCCCGGCATTCTTGGCGAAACTGGATTCGATCGCACCCGGCTGCACTTCCATCACGCGGACGCCAAACGGCGCCAACTCCATGCGCAACGCATCGCTCAACGCATGCACCGCTGCTTTCGAGGCGCAGTACGCGCCGGCAAACGGCGTGACCAATACCCCGGAAACGCTGCCGATGTTCACCACGATCCCTTTGGCCCGACGCAGCACCGGAAACAGTGCGCGGGTCACACCGACAATCGCAAACACATTGGTTTCGAACTGCCGCTGCATCGCCGGTACACCGCCGTCGAGCAGCGGCCCCATGGCGCCATAACCGGCGTTGTTGATCAGCACATCGAGGCCGCCATGTTGCTGATTGATGCGCTCGCTCAGCTGTTCAAGGGCCACGCCGTCGTTGACGTCCAGTTGCACGGCGGTGAAACCGGCGGCGGCCAGAGCAGCCACGTCTTCAGCCTTGCGGGCGCTGGCCCAGACTTCGTATCCGGCACCTTTGAACACGTCGGCGAGGGCGCGGCCAATGCCGCTGGAGCAACCGGTAATCAACGCAACGGGCATGGCGCGGTCCTTGTGCAAAAAGAAGTAGGGGATCAGTCGGAGAAACTACCCTGTAAACGCTCGGCGCGAAACTCCAGGGTTTGCGGGCGATATCCAGGACGCAGCGGCGGCAGGGGCAAGCAGTCTTCCCAATTGGCGCCGGCCTGCAATTCACCGGGGCCGCGATAGCGCGGGGCAGCGTATTGATTGTCGGCCAGATTGACCGTATCGCCCGGCGCATACGCGGCGACGCGCCAGCGCAACTCGGTCAGCGGCACGTCGTTGCCGTTGTTCATGGTCAGCTGCAACGGGCGGTCTGCCGGGCAGTGTTCCGGCGCGTAGGTGATGCGCAACTCCAGGCGCGCCAGTTGCTTGACCTCGCGGTTGTCCATCCAGATCACCCACGTGGCCACCAGACCCAGCCCGATGGCGGCCGCCACAGAGACCGGCAACGCCTTGGCCGGGTAGCGCAGTAATAAAATCAGCCAGGTGATGACCAGCAGGACGCCGATGAACATATTTGAACGCTCCTTGAACTCATGACCACCATCCTACCGAACGGTTGCGGGAATGGACATTCGCGGATCAACCGTGATCACCGTTGGTCGGCACTGTAATTTCTGACAGTAGCCAGCCCCGGCCACGAGGGGTTGGATAACCGCAAGCAAACAGGGACGAACCGGCATGCAGGCATCGACGACGGGAATGCACTACAAAACACCCCGATTGTTCGTCGTGGACCCGCGAGGGCTGCCGGTTCGTTCGGTTGATTATTGGCGCCAGATCGAAGGTGCCCCGGCTCAGGCGCGCATCAACCGCACCCTCCACGATGTCGCAGGTTTCGCGATCAAGCAGTGGGATCCGCGGCTGTGGGCGTTGCAAAAGGACGACCCCTCCACCCCGGCCAATCTCACGACCGTGCATTCGTTGCCCGGTGATCCCTTCTGTACGGTCAGTGTCGATGCCGGCTCACAGATCAGTCTTTTCGGTTTGGCCAGTGAAGTGCGGCAGGGCTGGGACAGTCGCGGTACCCGACGCGAGATTCACTACGACGACCTGCTTCGTCCCGTGGCGGTGTTTGAGCATGTCGCCACGCAACCACACCAGTGTGCCGAACGTATGGAATATGGTGGGGCCGATCCGGTTTACCGCGATCGTAACCAATGCGGGCAGTTGATTCGCCAGGATGGCCCCGGCGGGACCGTGCTGTTTGCGGCGTTTGCGATCACCGGCCAATGCACAACGCACGTTCAGCACTTCACCCGGCAAGCCGTTGCGCCGGATTGGCCGGAACCGATAGCCGATCGACAAACACTGCTGGAGCCGGGAGAGGGTGCCGTCTCGACGTGGCGTTACGGGCCGTTGGGTGATGTGCTGGAAACGGTCGATGCCCGGCAGAACCGCCAGACCTTCGCCTTCACCGTGGATGGCCGGCTGCGCCAAAGCGCCTTGAAGCTGGCCGGCAAAACCAATTGGCAAACGCTGGTCAGCGAGATCGAGTACAACGCCGACGGGCAGACCCTACGAGAAGTGGCGGGTAATGGCGTACAAACAACGCTCACGTATGACCCTGAGGACGGCCGTCTAGTGGAGCGGCGAGCGTACAGCGATAAAGCCGGACTGCTGCAACATCTGTTATACGCCTATGACCTAATGGGCAATGTGCTGAGTATCGAAGACAAGGCGCTGCCGGTGCGTTACTTCAACAACCAACGCATCGACCCTCTCAGTCGTTTTATCTACGACAGTGTTTATCAATTGATCCAGGCGTTTGGCTGGGAGGCGGGCGGCCCCAACCGAGGACCGGATTCTGTCGGTCGCGCTGATCCGGCGGCGATCACCAATTACCATCAGACTTACTGCTACGACGAGGGCGGCAACCTGCTGAAGCTGACGCATGTCGGCGCACAGAATCCGTGCAGTGAACTGACCGCCGCACAGTACAGCAATCGCTGCCTGCCCTGGCGCAACGGCGTGCCACCAACCGAAGCAGAAATCGCCGCTGCATTTGATGCCAACGGCAATTTGCTGGTGCTCGATCAAGGACGCTTTCTGACTTGGGATTTGCGTAACCAGCTGCACTCGGTCAGCCCGGTAGAGCGCGATTCCGGACGCAATGACTGTGAACGCTATCTCTATGATGGCGCTGGCCAGCGCGTGCGCAAAACTCGCTCGTTGCAGACCAATGCCCGAACCGTGACGGCTGAAGTGCGTTACTTGCACGGGCTGGAACTTCGTACCGACAACGGCACCGGGGAGGTGCTGCAGGTCATCACCGCACAGGCCGGCCTCAACACCGTGCGGGTGCTGCATTGGGAAAGCGTTCCACCGTCCGGGGTCAACGATCAGCACCGGTACACCCTGGTCGATCACCTGAAATCCTGCACCGTGGAACTGGCCGACGATGCACAAATCATCAGCCAGGAAGTCTTTTACCCCTACGGTGAAACCGCGTGGTACGCCGGCCCGGATGTGATCGCCATCGACTATAAAACCCTTCGTTATTCGGGCAAGGAGCGGGATGCGACAGGGCTTTTTTACTATGGGCTGCGTTACTACGTACCGTGGTTGTTCCGTTGGCTCAATCCTGACCCCAAAGGATTCATTGATGGGCCTAATCTTTATCAGATGGTAAGAAACAATCCCATGACTTACGTCGACAGCGACGGTGGAGGATTGACCGACGCTTCGGAGCTGAACGACAGCCTGGACAAGCAAAGTTCCTTGTTGAAATCCGTGGGAGGTGGCGCTGCTGACTTCAAGAATTCGCTACTCAATCACGTTTATGCGCAGCATCGTTTCAAAGCGTTGGGCAGGCGTGTCATTACCCAGCTTGCCAGCAGTGCTGTCAGTTCGGTGGGTACGGCGGCGGGGGCTGCGGCCGGCGGTGCCATTGGTGGGCTAGCAGGACCTGTGACCGGAGGGTTGGGAAGCAAAGCGGGGGCAGCTGTCGGGGCTAAAGCGGCAAGTGCGCTGATTTCCAGGGTGGTGGATACGCATCAACTGGATCGCCCGATCAGCTTCAAGGGTAACGAAATGAACCCTAAATCATTCATCGAGGCCGTTGAACCCAAAAAGAAAACCAACCTGAAGACGATAAAATTCGAGCTGTCGGCGATGGACCCGCGGACCCGTGAAGGGCGAACAGAACTGGGGAAAAAGGTTGCCACCGCAGTGGTTGATAAAGTTATCGACAAGGTCGCCAGCAAGCTGGGATCAGAAGCGCCGGGCCTGATCAAGACAGGCCGGGAGTTTTACCAGGCGTCACAGGGCCTGAATGCCGCATCGCTCAGTGAAGTTCACGGCGACATACCGGCGGTGATCGATCTGCTGGAATTCAGGATGCAGGCCATCAACAACGAGTTCGCCAGCTCTGGCAGTTCGGACCCGAACGCCTTCGAGCGTATCGCCGAGCTCTCATCGCAGACAGGGGAAGTCGTTCAGAATTTAAACAGAAATCAGGATTTGATCGGGCTTGTTGCGCCCAAGCCTTATGCTGGTAGACGGCAGTCGTTGAGTGGAAAGTCCCATTCAGCTCCGGTTCGGCAGCTGTCACAGGGCTGACACCAGCAAAAAAAACCCCGCCCAACCCGCTGCGGATAGGGAACGCAGCAAACTGGACGGGGGCTTCTGGTTTTGCTTAACGCTTACTGCGCGATGGTTTTCACCGACACGCCGCGTTCGATCGGGGTGGAGCGACCGTAGATATCTTCAAACCGCTCGATATCGTCTTCGCCCAGGTAGCTGCCCGATTGCACTTCGATGATCTCAAGTGGAATCTTGCCCGGGTTGCGCAGACGGTGGACCGACGCGATCGGGATGTAGGTCGACTGGTTTTCGCAAAGCAGGAACACGTTGTCGTCGCAGGTCACTTCGGCAGTGCCGCTGACCACGATCCAGTGTTCGGCGCGGTGGTGGTGCATTTGCAGCGACAGGCACGCTCCCGGTTTGACCGAGATGTGCTTGACCTGGAAGCGGCCGCCCATGTCCACCGAGTCGTAGGAGCCCCACGGACGATAGACTTCGCAGTGGTTCTGGGTTTCAGTGCGGCCCTGCTCGTTGAGGGTGTTGACCATCTGTTTCACGCCTTGGACCGAGTCCTTGTGGGCGATCATCATGGCGTCCTTGGTTTCGACGACCACGATGTTTTCCAGGCCGATCACCGACACCAGTTTGCCGTTGCCGTGGATCATGCAGTTCTTGCTGTCCTGAATGACCACGTCGCCTTTGGTGACGTTACCGTTGACGTCTTTGTCATTCACTTCCCACAGCGACGCCCAGCAACCGACATCGCTCCAGCCAGCGGTCAGCGGCACGACGCAGGCGCGCTGGGTTTTTTCCATGACCGAGTAATCGATGGAATTGTCCGGGCAGCAGGCGAAAGTGGCTTCGTCGATGGTGATGGTGTCGGCATCCTGTTTGCTGCGCTCAAGGGTCAGCAGGCAGGTGTCGTAGATGTCCGGATCGTGTTTTTTCAGCTCTTCCAGGAAGCGGCTGGCGCGGAACAGGAACATGCCGCTGTTCCAGAAGTAGCCGCCGGACTGGACGAACTCGGTGGCGCGTTTCACGTCCGGTTTTTCGACGAAGTGCGAGACGCGGCTGACGCCTTCGGGCAGCAGCGAGTCATTGGTGGACTTGATGTAGCCGTAGCCGGTTTCCGGTTTGGTGGCCGGCACGCCGAACAGCACCATTTCGCCGTTTTCGGCAGCGACGGTGGCCAGGGCCAAGGCGCGTTGCAGGGCTTTCTGGTCTTCCAGTACGTGGTCGGCCGGCAGCACCAGCATCAACTCGTCACGACCTTCGTTGACCAGCATCATCGCGGTCAGGGCCACGGCCGGCGCAGTGTTGCGGCCGAACGGTTCCATCAGGATGCGCTGGGTTTCCAGTTTACGGTTGGTCAGTTGCTCGTTGACGATGAAGCGGTGGTCTTTGTTGCAGACCACGATCGGGGTGTCCATGCCTTCAAACACCAGGCGTTCCAGGGTTTGCTGGAACAGCGTGTGTTCGCCGGTCAGGGCGAGGAACTGTTTAGGGAACTGCTTGCGCGAAAGCGGCCAAAGACGTGAGCCGCTACCACCTGACAAGATCACCGGAATCATGTTGTTACTCCTTGAAAATCGTATGGGTCAGAGCTACTGCGTTCTGTCGTTTCACTCTTGTTCTTATTCCGTGTCCCAACTGACACCTCGGTCCCTTGTAGGAGCATGGCTTGCCAGCGAAGGCGGTCTCAAGGGCCTCTTCGCCGGCAAGCCGTGCTCCTACAGGGAAAGGGGTCAGTCGGGCAAAATGTTTAGCGCGTCGAAACCGGGCGTTTTACCCAGACTGGCGACAGGCTGCTGCCTTTACCGGTGACGTAGAGCACGGCGGCTTCACCGCGTTCCAAGGCAACCGGCTTCACGTCGCCGACTTTGGTGGCGCCGTCATACAGGGCCAGGCTGACTTTGACCGGGTTGATTTCACGCTCGCCACGGCCCTTGGCGGCCACGGACGGAACCACTTCGGTCTTGCCGTCAGCGGTTTTCAGGGTCAGGGCCTTGTCGCTGAGGTTCTGTACGCGAACCAGGGATTTCTGCTTGTTCTTGAATGGCGGCTCTTCGATCAGTTGCGGCGCGCCGCTGGCGTTGTTGACCAGGGTGTAATAGTGATCGCCGGCCAGTTTCACCGGCAGGGTCTGGCTGCCGACCTTGGCGCTGTAGTCGCCGCCCGGCATGAAGCTGAAGTCGGTGCTGGACAGCGGCGCGACTTCGGCCAGGTTGGTGGTGCCGACGGTGGCGCTGACTTCAGCGTTACCGGCGTTGTAGACACGTACGAAGCTCGAACCTTTCGGTGCAGTCGGGCCGTAGAGTGCGGCGTCGCCAGCGAAGGCGGACATCGACAACACGCTCATGCCAGCGACGAGAGCAAAGGTCTTGGCGAGACGGCGAGGAGTAGTAGTGAAAGTCATGGTGTACCTCTCTTTCAGTTTTGCGCCCGGTCGGGCGTCTCGGATTTAGTGTTTGCGGCTACGTTTTGTTGGCGAGCACCAGCTTCTTTGAGCGCTGCGACCCACTGCGGGTCGGCGTCGCCGATTTCGTTGTTCACAGGCAGATAACGTTCAGGAAACTCCCAGATCAGCACTTGTGGCGGGCTGTTCTTGAAAGCGTCACTTTTCAGGTAGCTGAGCATCGGCAGAATCGGGCCGTGGCCGTCTTCGGCGTAATTGACCACGTCGCTGTTCAGCGCTTGTTTCAACGCTCCGACGAAGTTCCAGTTAGGGTTGGCGCTGTAGCTGGTGCCGATCAGGGCCACCGGCACTTCAGTGTTGGCGAACAGCGCGTCATCACCGGCAGGCTGGTCTTGCGCCGCCACGGTGTTGCGCTTTTGCAAAGGTTCCGTCTTCGGCATCAGGTTTTCGAACAGCGGGTCCAGCGGCAGGAACAACCGCAGGTCGCCCTTGTGCGTGACTTTCTCCGCAGGTTCAGTAACGAAGTGTTGCGGCTCGCCGCTGAGCGGGGTTTTCTCGGCAATGGTTTTGGCCAGGGTTTCGGCGGCGATTTGCGCGCCTTCCGGAGTCCAGTGGGTGTCAGTGCGCAAGAACACTTGCTGACCATCCAGCTTGGCTTTCAGCATCGGGCCGAACAGGTCGGGCGCGATGATTTTGTTGGCCGCCACACGAGCGTGGAAGTCTTCATAGAGGTTGGCGTGAATGCTCGAAGGCTTCACTGCGCCCAGGTGCTCCGGGTACAGGCGAGTTTTGGCCGGCACAATCGCCATCACCAGTTTCACGCCCTTGGCTTTCAATTCCTGACGCACGCCTTCTACGAGCGCGTAGTTGCCTTGCAGGTTCAACTCTTCGTTGACGATCGGGTTGAATTCTTCATCGCTGTACAACCATTGATCGCGACCGAGCACTACGCCCGGACGACCTTCGTTGAACAGTTTGAAATCCAGCGCGGCCCAAAGGTTGGTGCCCAGGCGCTTGATCGGGAACTCGTCGTCGTAGTGCGTTTCCACGGCTTTGGCCCAGCGGCCATTGAGCACCGTCGCATCGGCGTTGGTGCTGAAACCGAAGAAGCTGCGCGTGGACCACAGGCCCAGCACCAGCAGGGTCACCATGAACAGGGCGATGTAGAAGATACGTAATGAGCGGGTCATGGTCAGATCCCTCAGAACTGGAAGTAAAGGAACGGCGAGAAGCTTTGCGCCGAGAGTTTGAAAATCGAGGCGATGAACAGCACCAGTACCAGCGTGCGCATCACGTAACGGGACCAGTCCGCGGTCCAGTAGGCCGGTTGCACGGTGGCTTCAACGCCGACGGTGTAACCAGGCTCGTGGATGCTGGCCGGGTTGTCGCCCGGGACTGCTTTGATCATTCCAGGCTGAGCGGCGCCCGGGCCATCGGCCTCGACGTTCACCACAGGCTTGGTCTTCTCAGGCGGCAGGTTGCTGTAGAAATCACGGATGCCGAAGAACGCCAGAGTCATGTAAGCCACCACCAGGGTTGCCACTTGCAGGCCGGTGAGGCTGGCCGCGTTGAGTTCCGACAGTGACCATTCGCCGAAGCTGAACATCGCGCCGTACATACGACCGGCGACGTGCAGGTTTTCCGAGCGGAAGATCACCCAGCCCATGACCACGAGCAGGAAAGTCAGTGCCCAGCGGATCGGGTTGATGCTGCGTGGCGAGGTGTTCAGGCCCAGGGCCTTTTCGATCGCCAGCCACATGCCGTGCCAGGCGCCCCAGATGACGTACGTGATGTTCGCGCCGTGCCACAGACCACCCAGCAACATGGTCAGGAACAGGTTGCGATAGGTCATCAGCGTGCCTTTACGGTTACCGCCCAGCGTGATGTACAGGTAGTCACGCAGCCAGGTGGACAGGCTGATGTGCCAGCGACGCCAGAACTCGGTGATCGACTGGCTGATGTACGGCTGCTTGAAGTTTTCCATGAAGCGGAAACCCATCATCAAGCCCAGGCCGATCGCCATGTCGCTGTAACCGGAGAAGTCGAAATACAGCTGCGCGGTGTAGGCCAGCGCGCCGAGCCAGGCGTCGCCCGTGGTCGGGTTCTGCAAGGCGAAACAATGGTCGGCCACCACCGCGAGGGTGTCGGCGATGAAGACCTTTTTGATGAAGCCCTGCATGAACCGCGTGGCACCTTCGGAAAACTTGTCGAGGGTGTGGGTGCGGTTGTTGAACTGGTCGGCGAGGTCGCGAAAACGCAACACCGGGCCGGCGATCAGGTGCGGGAAGATCGCCACGAACGCGGCAAAGTCGATCAGGTTGCGGGTCGCCGGGGTATCACCCCGGTAGACGTCGATGATGTAGCTGATGGACTCGAAGATGTAGAACGAGATCCCGATCGGCAACAGCACGTGGGTCAGGATGAACGGCGACAGACCGACCGAGGTCATCATCGCGTTGATGCTGTCGACGCCGAAGTTGGCGTACTTGAAGTAGCCGAGAATGCACAGGTCGACGCCCACGCCCAGGAGCAACCAGCGCTGTGCCGGTTTGGTCCGAACGCCTGCGGCACCGACTTTGAGGCCGATCCAGTAGTTCCACAACGTGACGGCTGCGAACAGCGCAAGGAAGTCCACACGCCACCAGGCATAGAACACGTAGCTGGCGAGCAGCAGCAGCAGGTTGCGATAGCGTATTCCGCTTAAGTAGTACATGCCGAGAAAGATCGGCAAGAACAAAAACAGGAACACGTTGGATGAAAATACCATCCCGGTCTCTCCACGTTTAACCAACAGTCAAGGGCCAACGGCCCCCCCAAACCCCCCACGAAATTCGGGAGGATGTATTGCATTCAAAATCGCCGCGATTACCTGTAGGAGCGAGGCTTGCCCGCGAAGGCGGAGTGTCAGTCGACATCATTGGTGAATGTCAGACCGCATTCGCGGGCAAGCCTCGCTCCTACAGGGGTTTTGCGTTTGGCTCTAGGAGCCTTTTTTGCCTTTTTCACTCGCCGGGTCGTAGACCTTGGTCAAATCCCCACCGAGGCGGAAGGTTTTGAACGGCTGCATCTCGCGCTTTTTCTCAAGCACATCCGGCGAGCAGGTGTAGAGCGTGCAGAACGGTTCGAGCCAGGCAAATTTCGAGTCGACCTTGAGGTCGGTCATGTCCTGTTCTTTACCGTTCTTCTTCTCGAATTCTTCCGGGTCTTCGACCCCCGCGAGCACTCGATCACCCAGGCGCTTCAATGCGCCGTTGTTTTCCTGACGCAAGTCCACACCGTTGACCTGAGCGAAACTGGCGATCATCGCCAGAGGCGGCAGGGCGTAGTTGTGATAGGAGAGGGCGCGTTGCTGGCGCTTGAGTTCGTTGGGCAGGAAACCCTGGGCGTCGATTTGATTGACGCCGACTTTGTATTCCTTCACCGACCAGTCGAAGAGGTCGCGGCGGTTGGTGGCGATGGACGTTGCCATCACCGACCAGGCGGACCAGTACGAGTGGTTGTTGGTTTTTTCCAGCGGCAGGTTGTCCCAGTCGCTGACCACTTGATCAGCCATTTTGCTGAACCAGGCCTCAATCAGTTGCGCCTCTTGCTGATGGTTCGCCAACGGATGCGAGTCGGAGAATTTCAGGCGGATATAGGACGAGGCCATGCTGCCCAACGCCCATTTGCGCATGGACTTGCCGGTGTGGTTGAAGTCCTTGGACATCAACGCATCGGCCTTGGCCCAGGCGGTCAACCAACTCAGGGTGCATTCCAGTTGTTCCGGACGACCATCACGCATGTACTGCATAACGCGCTTGCTGGTGCCGCGCTCAATCTTGGTGATGTCGGCCGTGGTGTCGCGGAAGGCTTTTTCCGATGCCTCGTTCAGGGTCGAACGGGCCTTGTCGGAACCTTCGTACTTGCTGCGAAATTGCAGGGAGCCGGTGTACGGCGTCGGCATCGCATCACAGCCTTCGCGCTTGTCGCCGGTTTTGACTTTTTCAATCGGCGCGAAGTATCCCTGTGGCGGACGCAGGGGCGCAGCGGCCTGAGTCGCACCGGCAAACATGGCCAGGCTCAACAGGGACGGTGCGATTAATCTTTTCAAAGTTCGGGTTTGCATGCATGTCATAAGAGGTTGCCTCACTGCCCGGCCTGAGCGGTACGCTGCCCAGCGCCAGGGAACACGTTGCGTTTGCAGATTTTCGCTTCGACTTTCTGTGGCGTGGCACCCGTTTCAGGGCCCTGGATTTCGACGGCCAGCAGATTCTGCGAGGCCCAGTCTTCGTCCGTGCGCAACTCAAAGGCGAAACGCCCGTCGGTATCGGAGGTTTCCGGTTTTTCGATTTTGATGTCCTCGTGGCGACCGTTCATGTACCAGAGGGTGGCTTGCAGATTTTTCACCGACGGATCGGCGAAGCGAATGTCGACCTGGTGGCTGCTGTTTTGCAGATTCAGGTTCTTGCTGTTGACCATCAATTCGTTCTTGCCCGGTTTCAACGTGGTGCTGCCGGTCAACTGTGCATCCTTTCCTTCGCAACCGTTGTCCAGCAGCGCCATCATCTGGCGGTAGATGGTTTCCTGGTCGAGGCGATAGAGCGGCGAGAATTCCCAGATCAGAATCTTCGGCGGCTTGGTCTGGAACTCTTCGCTGCCCAGGTACTGAAGCATCGAACCTTCCAGCCCACCGCCGGGGAACGCCACGTTGAGGATGTCGGCGCCGATGGCCTCTTCGAGGAAACCGGAGAAGTTGTAGTTCTTGCCACTGTGGCTGGTACCGACCAGGGTGACCTCCGGATTGCCGGAATCACTGAACAGATCGCCATCAGCTGCTTCGCCTTTGGGCTCGGTGGTGAACTGATCCATGTACTGGGTCGCGTAGCTGGTGCCACAGAGTTGACCGGCCATGTTGTGTAACGTTCCGGTCTTGCCCATGCGACCCGACTTATGGCTCTCGAATTCGCGTTTCGGCACGTCGGCAAAGGCCGGCATTTTCTTGATTTGCTCACCGACGATTTTCGCCGTGCGCTGGGCGCCATACGGCGTCCAGTGTTGGTCGCCGCGGAAGTAGAAGTCGTGGGCCTGCGGGGTCTCAGGCAGCGACTCGTTGGTCAGCGGCGACAGGTCCGGCACGGTGTAGCCCATGGCGGCGAAACGCCCGAGCATGGTCTTGTAGTTCCTCAAGGCCTTGTCGAAATCGAACTTGGCTTTGTCTTCCGGGTTGAGCTTGTTGCGGTTCACCAAGCCACGGGTCGGCTGGTAAACGACGACCAGTTCGACGCCTTTGCTCTTGAACGCGTCGTGCAGTTCTTTCATGCGTTTGTAGCCGGCGGGCGTGGTGTCGAACTCGGTGCGCAAGTCTTCTTGCGTACGGAATAGCCAATCGCCCTGAGCCTGCACCAGCGTGGTGAAGTTCTGCTGGTAACGCGTGGTGTAGTTTTTCGCGTCGTGCGCTGCCGGGCACAGGTTGCAGCACGGTTCAGCGTCGAAGCTGGGTGGCTTTATGTTGCCGGCCGCTTCATCGGCACGAGCACCGGCGCTGGCCGCGAAAATGCCGACGGTCAGGGCCGACAGGCTGAGTAATTTGATCAAGTGTAAGTGCATAAAATTATCCTCAGTCCTGCATTTCGGTCTGGCGTTCGACAGGGTCGATCAGCACGGCTTTCTGCTGGCGCACCAGCAGGTCGAGAATTTCATCCTGGCGCTCGCCAAGAATCCCGTTGAAGCTGATGCCGCTGGATTTGGTCGGCGCGAGCATGGACACGCGATACAACTCGACGCTCAGCGGCGAGTCGATGGACAGTGGTCCGCTGCCGTTGCCGGCCAGTTCGCCGCCGACGATGATCAGCGACACCTGGGCGTCGAACGGGTCGAGCTTGATGTCCCGGTCGGTGTCGCTCAGGTCCTTGATGTGGCCGTAGACGCCGGTCAGGCCGTTGGCCATGGCGAGGTTTTCATAGAGGCGAATGTTCACGCTGTTACGAATACGGATACCGTGGCGACGGTTGCTGATCACCTTGTTGGCCCACAGCAGGTTGTCGCCACTCTCGTAGAGGGTGATGCCGTCCGTGTGGTTCTTGTAGATCTCGTTGTAGGCGATCAGGTTGTTGACGCTGTTACGGTCGATCACCAGGCCCGACAACTTGTTGTCGTAGCTGCGGTTGTTGAAGATGAAGCTGTCGTTGACCTCACGGGAAATGATGATCCCGTGCTTCTTCTTGGTCCCGAAAACGGTGTTGTCGGCGATGATCAGACCGTGGGAACGGTCATGCGGGTCAATGCCGTAAACGATGTTGTCTTTGTAGGTGTTGCCCTTGACCACGAAGTCGCGGGTTTCGTAGCAATAGAAGCCGTACCACATGTCCGAGAACTCGGAGCCGATGATCCAGCCAGTTGGTTCAGGACGCTTGAGCACCTTGGCCATGTTCGGCGTGTACTGGGAAATACTCACGCCGTAAGACTTACTGTTGGCGTAGCCGAAACTCGCCATCTTGCTGTTGGCGATGTAGGTCTGGGTGCCGCCCCAGGCCAGCAGGAACGGACGGAATTCTTTCGGGGACTTGAACGTCGCCGGACCGTTGTCCTTCTCGCGCCAGCCAGTGATCTTGGTATCGCGCACAAACAACTGACCGTCGTTGACCAGGAACGAACCGGCCTCTTGGGACAGGCGCAATTCCTGGGTCTGCTTGTCGATTTCCAGAATGCCGTTCTTGCCGACCACGATCGGCAACTTCGCCAGGAACACGCCCGGCGAGGTTTCGCTGAAGTACTGCTTGGGTACTTTCTTGGCCAGGTCCTTGAGGTTCATGTAGCCGTCGTCGACGAAGATTGCCTGCGGGATACCGTGCTGACGCACCACCCACTCGGCCATCTTGTTGTCGCCGCCGATGAAGTCCTTCAGCGCGTCTTCCTGCATCATCCGGCGCACGCTGATCTTGCCGGCCTTGGTACGCACGATTTTCGCGGCGATGGCTTCGGCGGTGTAGCCGGAGGTGTCCGGCAGTTTCGGCGCCGCCAGTTCCAGCGGCTCGGTCGGTGCGCTGCTGACGGTGTAGGTCTTGGCCTGTTGCAGACCCTTGGCAACGGTCGCCGGCTGCCCTTTCTGGACGGGCGCGGCCGGCTCCACCGTGGCGAAGGCCGCCGAGCTTGCCAGCAGCATCGCGCCGGCCAGCAAGGTCAACGAGCCTCTCTTCGGACTGTTCATGTCAGGAACTCCCATCGCGGTTCGCATCAGAAGCGCCAGATCACGTCGATAAACGCGCGGTGCATGTACGAGTCGACGCCTTTGCCATACGCATCACCCGGCTTGAACACACCGCCGCGCAAACGCACGAGGGCCGAAGGCTCATCGATCGACTGGCTCAAGGAGGCGGGCAGCAGGCCTTGCTTGAAGTACTTGGTGACGACCACGTCCATTTCCTGGCCGAGGTCTTTGTTGCCATCTTCCAGCGGCAGGGACGTGCTGGAGAGCACGGCACCGGTCACGTCGTCGGTGTCGTTCTGCACGGCGTTGATGCCGTTGCTGCCGACTGGCTTATTGCCGTCGACGCGCCAGAATTTGTGGTAGATCACGCTGGCGTCGTATTCGTCGTTGAGCATCCACGAACCGAACAACGTAGCGGTCTGCATGTTGTTCATTTCGCCGCGGAAGGCTTCGCCGAAACGGTGAACCCGCGAACGGGTACCGGTGTAGTTCGAGCGGTTGCTTTGCAGGCCGTTCTGTTCGTAATCGGCGCTGGCGCGGGCATAGGCTGCACCGACTTGCCATTGCGGATCGAGGCGCAGACGCACGCCCAGGTCAGTGGCCCAGCCATCGACGTTGCCGCTGGTCTTGGCTTGTGCGGGCGCGGTGCCTTCGGCGGTCAGCGGGTTGACCGTGTCGCGGTCGCCGCTCATGCCGGTGACGCTGCCCCAGTAATTGACGGTGTTGGTGTTGCGCCAGTTGTAGGCATCGCTGTCGGCGGTCAGGCCGATCCAGCTGATGTCGCCATTCTCTTTCTTGTCCAGAGAATCGGCGGGAACACCAGGTTGCGGATAGTCGAGCTTGCCGTCATCGTGGGTGTGATGACCGCGAATGCCGACCCAGTTGCCCGGCGTCCACTGATACGCCGCATCGGCGTAAGCGTGCAGGCGATCCTTGTCTTTGGGCGCCAGTTCGGTGAGGTCGGTGCGGTATTCGCTGAAGCGTTCGGCGACACCGGCGTTGGCGCGCAACAGGGTGGTGTCGAAGGTCCAGTTCAGGGCTTCGATGTTGGTGTCGCGCCATTGGCCGTCGTCGTTGCGCAGGCGTTGGCGACCGAGCTTGAGGATCTCGCCAGGGTACGGCGTGAGGCCGCTGTAGCCGACCCAGAACTCGCGCATCGCCAGGTAGTTTTTCTTGCTCTTGCGATCACCGTTGTCGGTGGCCTGGGTGCCGTCGCTGTCGGACTGCTGCAGGGTGTCGGTCTCGATGATGTCGGTGGACGTCACGGCCTGACCCATGGCGTAGCCGCTCCACGCGCCGCTCTCGCCATAAATCCATGGACGCAAGTCGAGGCCGACGCCGTTGACGTCGCCGCCGCTCGCCGTACCCAGGTCGGTGTCGTCTTCGGACTGGGCAGTGACTTTGACGTCAAGGCCGTAGTTCTTGCTTTCAGTCAGGGCCGCCAGGGTCGGGCACGACCACAAGAGGGCGAATGACAGGCCGATACCGGCCTTCACGAATGGATTCAACTTCATAGGGATTCCTCGCCGTCTTCTTCTTCCAGGGCATGCAGTTCCAGCGTGTTCTGACTCAAGGCACCACGAACGGCCTGTTCTTGTTTCAACAGGCGTTGGGCCTCGGCGAGCTGGGCAGGCGGCAGTTGGGCTTCGAGTGTTTGCGCAAGCTCGGTGGCTTGCGGGGTGTTCTGCGCCTTGGCCAATTGGCTGAAGACGTAAGCGTTAAGAGGGTCGGGCTTGGTGCCCTTGCCTTGGGAAAACAGTTGGGCAATGGCAAAGTCGGCGCTGTTCTGGCCGTTACGCGCAGCCTTGAGCAGGTGGTCCAGCGCTTTCTGCGAATAGACCTTGCCCAGGTAGCCGCGACGGTAGATCTGGCCGAGGTAGTAATCGGCGGCCACTTCTCTGTCGACGGCTTTCTTGAAGTGTTCTTCGGCGGCCTTCGCGTCGGCCGGCACCATTTTGCCTTCGTAGTAGAGCTTGCCCAGCAACAGCTCGGCACGCGGCTGGTCAGCGGCGCGGCCGTTGTCCAGGTACTTCATCATCGTGTCGACGTCGCCCAGTTCCGGGAAGTCGTAGAGCAATTGCGCAAGGCTGACCCAGGAAGCGGGGTAGCCCGGAGCGATGCCTTCGAGCAGCGACTGAGCGGTTTTCTCGTCGGTCTTGCCCAAGTTTGCATCGCTCAATATGCGAGCCACGCTGTCCACGCGCTGAGCGGTTACCGTGCCGCGAGCATGAGCGGCTTGCATCTGCTTGATCAGCTCGGCCTGTTGCTCAGGCTTGGCCTGTTTCTGATAGACCGTGGCCAGTTCGACGTAGCAGATGTCCGTGGTGTTCAACGCGGCTTTGCAGATCGTTTCCACTTCGTCCAGATGCTGGTCGTACGTGCCTTGGGTGCGATAGAGCAGCACCTGGGCCAGGCCCGCTTCCGGTTTGCCTTCGGCGCGCCATTGGCTGATCTGCTGCTGAGCGTTCACGTTGGGGAAACTGTGCGGGTATTGCAGGTACAGCATCGCCAGCGGGATCAGGGTGTTGCCTTCGCCAGCGGCCGAGGCTTTTTTCAACAGGCCTTCGGCTTCGTGCTGTTCGGCTTCGGTGGAACCCGGCTTGGCCACTAGAAGGCGACCCAGGCGAGCCTGGGCACGCGGCGAGACGCTGGCCGCGGCGCGGTAAGTCGCCTCGGCCTGTTTGATTTGTGCCGGGTCACGGCTGTCGACCTGGATATCAGCCAGGCCAACCTGTGCTTCGCTGTAGCCCAGGTCTGCCAGTTGCTGGTAATTCTGCGCCGCCAGCGCGGTGTCGCCGCGCTTGAGGGCTTCGTTGGCCAGACGCTGGTCGGGCAGACCGGCGCAACCGCTGAGGCTGACCGCCAGGGCCAGTGCACAGAATGCATAACCAGTGTGGGAGCGGGCTTGCTCGCGAAGCAGGCGCTGCGGTGCATCAGACATACCGAGCTGATCCCTTCGCGAGCAAGCCCGCTCCCACAAGGTGTGCGGTGCGTTCAAGATTTTTGAGATAGTCACAGGCATGTCCTCTGCTTAAAGACCGGAAGCCATGGCTTTGTCGATCAGCCAGTTCAGGTTCGGACCACGGGTGCTGTTCACTTCGACCGGGCGACCGGCGAACTTGCTGTCCAGCGGCTCGTCGGGCTGGATCAGCACGCGGATGTCGGACGACAGATCGGCGCTTTTCAGGCTGGTGCTGCTGACGATTTTGCCGGTGCGAGTGGTGTCTTCGCCGGCGATCTGGAAGCTGACCGTGTTGCCTGGACGTACATCGGCGAACTGGCGATAGGAGAAGCGCGCTTCGACATTGGCTTCGCTGTTGCGCGGCACCAGTTGGAAGATCACGTCGCCTTTGCTGGCGTACTGACCGTCGGCGACCATTTGCTGGGCCACGGTGCAATCGCACGGCGAGGTCAGGGTGCCGGTCATTTGCTTGCCGAACAGCTCTTCAACCTTGGCCGGTTGCAGTTGGTTGTCGTCAAGATGGCCCTTGAGCACATCGAGCATGCTGGTGCTGAACGTCGCGAGCGGAGCGCCTTTGGCGGCAACGCCGTCGGCTTTGATCAGGCTCTGCACGGTGCCGTCACGTGGCATGGTGATGTTCATGCCCGGCACGCTGACAAGGCCAGCCTGGGCATGGCTGACGAAGTACATGCCGTACACCGACTTGAAGATGAAACCGAACGCCGCCAGGCCGACGAGGAAAATCGCCAGGCTGAACGTCACAGCGCGCAGGCGACCGAACGCCGACATGCCGTGGCCGCCATCCTTGACCTTGCGCGCCTTGGTGAAGTTGTCGCGCTGTAGGGTCGCCAGCACTTCACCCATGCTGACGATGTCGCCGGCCAGGTGCGAGGTGATCAAGTGGCGCAGTGTCGAGATGTCTTGTGGTTCCAGGTTCTGGAACTGGCAACCGGCACGACCGGTCGGGCGGTCGAAGGAGCGCACTTGCAGCTCCACGTCCATGGCCAGGCCGAGGTTATCGATGACGAATTGCAGGCGAGCCTTGTACACGTCGCCGATTTTCAGTGGCAGCTGACCGGCGTTGAAGGCCAGACCGCCAGCGGAAAGATCGATCACTCGAGCTTCCATCGGGGTCCGGTCGGGACCGAAGAAGCGCAGCTTGGCCGGGATTTTCACTCGGGCGTGTTGGCGCTGGGCTTCTGACTCATGCACTACGTTGGCGTTGACGGCGGTATTCATAGGGGCAATTTCCTGGTTAATTCAATAAGGGGGCGGTCAGACCATCATCAGCAGCACGGCAACAAAGATGCTGCCGGCGGAGAAGGTCATGGTCCGAGACGACCAGGTGTTGAACCAACGTTGAAAGCTGGCGAGATCACGGGTCAGGGAAGTGGGCTGGCGAGTCCAGGACTGTTGGTCGAGGCGGAAGAACACGTAGATCTTCACCAGCGCGCCAACGATCTGGTTGTAATAGAGAATCGCCGGGTAGGCCGGGCCGATCCGGTGACCGGACAAGGACAGCAGCACGGTCAGGATCAGGCGGGTAATACCGATCCACAGCAGGTACACCAGGATGAACGCGGTGCCGTACTTGAAGCTGGCGATCAGCGCGACGGTCAGGCCCAGCAGCGAGGTCCACATCGACACGCGCTGATCGAACAGCACCACCGAGGTGAACAGGCCGAGGCGTTTAACCCCCAGGCCGAGCGCGCGAGCGTTCTGGCGCAGGTTGTTGCCGTACCAGCGGAACATCAGTTTGCGACTGGCCTTGATGAAGCTTTTTTCCGGCGGATGCTCCACGGTGTGGATCGCGGCGTCCGGCACGTAGAACGTGTCGTAGCCCAGGCGCATCAGGCTGAACCAGCTCGACTTGTCGTCACCGGTCAGGAACTTGAAGCGGCCCAGGCGCCAGTGTTGCAGCGAGTCGCTTTCCACGTCGGCGATGAAGTCCGGGTTGGTGACCACGGTCGCGCGGAACACCGACATCCGGCCGGTCATGGTCAATACGCGCTTGGACAGGGCCATCGAGCACATGTTGATGTGGCGCTGGGCGAAGCGCAGTTTGTGCCATTCGCTCATGATGTAGCCGCCGCGCACTTCGCAGAACTCGTTAGTGGTCAGGCCGCCGACATTGCCGAACAGCTGGAACCACGGCACGGTCTTGAGCACGGTGCCCTCGGCGAGCACGGTGTCGCCATCGATCACTGCAACGACTGCGCGGTCGTCCGGCAGGTGGCGGGAGATGGCGCGAAAACCGTAGGCCAGGCCATCACGCTTGCCGGTGCCGGGAATGCGCACGAAGTCGAGCTTGACCCGATCCGGCGGATTCATCCGGGACCAAAGGCTTTTCACCAGCTTCTCATCGGACATTTCCACGATGGAGCAGACCATGGTGGTCGGCAGGCCGCAGTCGATCGCTTCGCGAATCACCGAGGCGTAGACCTGAGCGGTGGTCAGTGCATCGATACGGAAACTGGTGACCATCAAAAACACATGGGACGGGTTTGCCGCGTCACCCAGCTTGCGCACTTTGCGCCGCAGGTGCGGGTAGACCACGTACAGAAACAGCATGCCGCGCACAAAGTGCGTGGCGCCCATCGAGTAGCGCCAGATGCCGATGATACCGATGAGGAAGATAAAGTCCTTCGAATCGGAATCGAATGTGGACGCAGGCAACGCCATGGCGATGCCCATCAATAAACTTAGGTAAAACAGCCAACCGGCGGCCTGAAGTAGGCCGTGCTTTAGCCTGTGCATAATCTGCATCCGTCTCTATCTCGGGCGAGCCTGTGGGGTGGCCCGATGGGGTTAAGGCAGGCGAAAAAGCCGGGAGGGTTGCGGGCCTTGTGAGCGCCGCAATCCCTCCCGATACCGCTTGTTACCAGCAGATGCCTTCGGTGCGGCCGCTGACGCTGGTGGCTTTGGACATGAAGCCAACCAGGTCGACGACTTGCTTGCCGTGCGGAGCGTTCTGCGCCAGGGCGCGGAATTTCTCGTCACGGTTGCCGAGGATGATCACGTCGGAGTTGGCGATCACGTCGTCGAAGTCAGCGTTGAGCAAGGACGAGACGTGAGGGATCTTCGACTCGATGTAATCCTTGTTCGCGCCGTGGACACGGGCGTATTCGACGTTGCTGTCGTAGATGCTCAGGTCGTAACCCTTGCCGATCAGCATTTCCGCCAGATCAACCAGCGGGCTTTCGCGCAGATCATCGGTGCCGGCCTTGAAGCTCAGGCCCAGCAGGGCGACTTTGCGTTTGTCGTGGCTGGAAACGATGTCGAAGGCGTTCTGCACCTGGGACTCGTTACTGCGCATCAGCGAGTTCAGCAAAGGCGATTCCACGTCCAGGGCACCGGCGCGGTAGGTCAGGGCGCGCACGTCCTTCGGCAGGCAAGAACCGCCGAACGCGAAGCCTGGGCGCATGTAGTACTGGGACAGGTTGAGGGTCTTGTCCTGGCAGACCACTTCCATCACTTCACGACCGTCGACGCCGCACGCCTTGGCGATGTTGCCGATCTCGTTGGCGAAGGTCACCTTGGTGGCGTGCCACACGTTGCAGGTGTACTTGATCATCTCGGCGACAGCGATGTCCTTGCGGATGATCGGTGCGTCGAGCTCTTCGTACAGCGATTGCAGAACGTCGCCCGAGGCCTTGTCGAACTCGCCGATGACGGTCATTGGCGGCAGGTCGTAGTCGGCGATCGCGGTGCTTTCACGCAGGAACTCAGGGTTCACTGCAACGCCGAAATCAACGCCGGCTTTCTTGCCGGAGCAGTCTTCGAGGATCGGGATGACAACGTTTGCGACCGTGCCCGGCAAAACGGTGCTGCGAACCACGATGGTGTGGCGGGTGGTCTTGTCACGCAGGACAAAACCGATCTCGCGGCACACGGCTTCGATGTAGTTCAGTTCCAGGTCGCCGTTCTTCTTGCTCGGCGTACCGACGCAGATCATCGACAGGTCGGTGTCGCGAATCGCCTCGGCGAAGTTGGTCGTGCCGCGCAATTTGCCCGTCTCGATGCCCTTCTTCAGAAGTTCGCCCAGACCCGGTTCAACGATCGGCGATTTACCGGCGTTGATCATATCGATTTTGTCTTTGGCAACATCGACGCCAACGACGTCATGGCCCCGTGCAGACAGGCAACCGGCACATACTGCGCCGACGTAACCCAAACCAAATATGCTGATACGCATCGCAATTACCTCTGTGTTTTATCAAGCCATTACATGGCCGGAGTTAATGGTGTTCAGCGGTATAGTGCACTCGAAAGTGCGGCTTACAGGCGCCACAGTGCCGCGTGCAGGCATACAAAGTTCCGAGTGTCTAAATAAGTGCACTCAAAATGTGCGCAACTAGGCCTTATTATTTTGATATGCCCTGTTATGCAGCCAATCTTCTAATCAGAAGACATTCGTGCAATGGTCTTGCGCGCTCAATGCCAGGCGCAAGCCCGTAAATCAAGCGGTTGGGTGCTCAGCTGAGCACGTTTATAGGGGCGCTGCCTTGGTCATGAAGGGGATATTGATTAGCGTATCTCCTGTCCTTTATGTGTCGCCCAAATCAGAGGTCCAGTGTGCAGAAGTTAATGTGACAACTTCGCTACGCGACGCTCTTCTCTGCGTAAGTTATCTCGCACAAACGCTGGGAGAATCGTTACCGATGGTATGAACTACGCATTTGGACATAGTTCCGGTCCGCCCATCGCGAATTCTGAAATTTCTTGAAATATTGAGAAAGATGGCACTGCTCTCATATTGATAGCACTTGCCGTTTGGCCCTTTATATATAGGCCGATTATCGGGTTAGATAGTTTTGTGCCACTACCGATAAAAATTTTCAGTGCCACTACTGAAAAAAATCATCAATGTCGAGTGAAACAATAGTTAGAAAATTGAGTGATGTATTTCTGGCGCCAGTAAGTCGGCGAATAAGGCGGGAAATTGTTGGACGATCAGACGGCGGCGCACGACGTTTTTTTGCTGTCGTGCACCGACCGGGTGCTTACTCTGGCGCGTGATCGCGCAGGAATACCAAATGGTCCGGTTTAGACTGCTCGGCGCTGTAGCGATAGCCATGAACGTCAAATTTTTTGAGGTCTGCCGGGTCGTTGACGCGCTCTTCAATGACAAAACGGCTCATCATTCCACGCGCTTTTTTTGCGTAGAAGCTGATGATCTTGTATTGGCCGTTCTTCAAGTCTTTGAAGTCGGTGTTAATGATGCGCGCGTTAAGGGCGCTGCGTTTGACCGCCGAGAAGTACTCGTTGGAGGCCAGGTTCAGCAACACGTCGTCGCCCTGATCAGCCAGTGCTTCGTTCAGCCATTCGCTGATCCGCGTACCCCAGAATGCATACAGATCCTTGCCGCGGGCATTCGCCAGTTTGGTGCCCATTTCCAGTCGATACGGTTGCATCAGATCCAGAGGTCGCAGCAAGCCGTACAGGCCTGAAAGCATGCGCAAGTGCTGTTGGGCGTAATCGAAATCGGCTTCGCTGAAGGTTTGTGCGTTCAGGCCGGTATACACATCGCCCTTAAAGGCGAGCAGCGCCTGTTTGGCGTTTTCCGGTGTGAACGCGGGCGTCCAGCTGCCGAAACGCGCGGCGTTGAGGCCGCCGATCTTGTCGGAGACGTGCATCAACTCACTGATCTGTGCTGGCGTCAGGTCGCGCAGCTGCATGATCAACTCCTGGGAATGGTCGAGGTATTGCGGCTGGGTGAAGCGCTGGGTCGCCGGCGGTGTTTCGTAGTCGAGGGTCTTGGCGGGGGAAATCACCATCAGCATGAAGTCGTCTCCTTTAATCGTGGGGGCGATTCTAGGGGGTTGGGCCGGTTGACTCCAGCTATCAAGTCCATAGGTAATGATCGGTGGCTCTATGCAAACCCTGTGGGAGCGGGCTTGCTCGCGAATGCGGTGTGTCAGTTATCGACGATGCCGACTGACACACCGCATTCGCGAGCAAGCCCGCTCCCACAGGGGGTCGGTGCTGCTGCGGGAATGTGGACCAGATCAGCTATAGTGCCGCGCGGGTTTTGTTATGGAGACATCCCATTGCGTATCGTTTTTCTATTTTCGGCGTGGCTGTTGAGCTTCGGTGCCATGGCGGCGCCGGGCGAAGTGGCGACGCTTGATCGCAGCACCTGGCCGGAACAGCTCAGCAGCCCAACGCTGTTCGACGTCGCGTCACGCGCCGAAATCCTCATGTTCGCGCGCGTGCTGCTGGCCAGCGAGTCGCTGGATGAAGCGAGCCTGGCGCAACGCCTAAGCCTGCGCACCATCAATCTGGAGGCCGTCAACAACCTGCGCCAGCGCATGTGGCAGCGCCTGCTCGCCAACTACAACTTCGCCCAGCAGAGCTGTGATCAGGATGCGTCCTTCTGTTTCCTCGTCGAGGACATGGACACCCTGCGCCAGCAAGCGGCCAAGTTTCAGGTCAGCGACGACAGCTACTACATAAAGTGGTCGGAGCCGAGCCGGTTGTTCCACGCCCAGTACCTCGACGAGCAACTGCGCAAGGCGGCACTGTTTCCACAGAGCAGCAGCGAAGTCGATCGTTTTGGCGACTACGAGCGCAACGGCGACGAGATGCATGACCGGCTGTTCTTGCTGACTTTCGACAGCGCCGCCAATGTCACGCCGGACAACACCGGCTGGGTCACAGAGTACTTGCGCAAGTCGAACATGAACGGCACGTTCTTCGTACTTGGCAAAGACATCCAGGCGCGTCTGGCCGAGCGAGCGGTGGCCAGTCTGCAAGCGACCTATTCAGCGCAGTGCATCGGCGTGCAAGGTTGGGAATTTCGTTCTCACAGCCACTGGCAGGACTGGCAGGATTCGGTGCGCCGCAGCGTTGAGCTGGTCAAAAGCAAACTGCCGGAGAATTACGTGCCGCTGTTCCGCCCGCCCGATGGCCAGCGTCGCTCGGATGCCGAAGGCTTCTTCGAGGCGCAGGGTTTGCAGGTGGCCTTGTGGGACATCGATGCCCAGGACGGCGCCGGCAAGCTCAAGGGCAATCCGAGCGCGCAGCGCGTGTTGACGCTGATGCTGCTGTGGCGACACGGGGTGATTAACTTCAATGTGAAGCAGGATGCTGTGAAAACGGCGATGCCCTGGCTCATTACGCAAACGGCGCAAAGCGGGATCGGTTGGGAGGACTGCCAGGACGCCTTTCGCTGAAACCGTAAAAGCCCGGAATCATTGGGGAGGAGGGCAAGTCGGGGTGAATTTCGTGAAGATTTCGATGCAGGCGGACTTCCGACTTTAACGGGGTGATGGCAATCCGCCTAGTGCTATTGGTCACTCTGAAAAATAAACTTCAAAAAAACGTCAAAGTACTTTTTTCTGTCATGGGTTTTGGAGTATTACGAAGACAGACCGCCGAAACCTGCAACACAGGTGGCGTCTCCCAAGACCCAGTTTGTGTGAGCAGTTCACTTGAGTCCCCGCAGGTGAATTCGGTAGTCACTTCGAGGCGCAGCACCGCCAAGGTATTGCGTCGAATGGCTCCCACAAAGGTGACCGAGTATGGATGATCACGGACGTAGTTCTTCCTCCAACCAGCCAATCCTTTATGTACTCGATACCAACGTATTGATTCACGATCCAAACGCCCTGCTTAACTTCGAAGAACACCACGTTGCCATCCCGATGACCGTGCTTGAGGAGCTGGACAAGCTCAAGAGCGGGCATCACAGCGTGGCTGCGGAATGCCGTCAGGCGATTCGCCTGATCGACAAGACGTTGGGTGATGCCAGCCCCGAAGACGTCGAGCTTGGTGTGCCGATCCAGCGTGGCAAAAGTGGGCCCAAGGGTTTGCTGTCAATTCTGATGAGCAAACGTGCTGAACCGAACATCATTCTTCCCGAACACCTGAACGACAACATCATCATCAACCAGTTGATCGACTTGCACGCGCGCGAACCAAAGCTGCCCGTCGTGCTGGTCACCAAAGACATCAACATGCGCCTCAAGGCCCGGGCGTGCGGGATCGCGGCCGAGGACTACAGCACCGACCAATTGGTTGATGACGTATCGCTGCTCCCTAATGGTTACCACAACATGACCGGCTCCTTCTGGGACCTGGTGAGCAAGGTCGAGACCCGTCAGGACCATGGCCGCACCTGGCACCAGGTGAAGCTGATCGACAACCTGCCGGCGGTGCACATCAACGAGTTCATCATCGATGAACAGGGTTTTGTCGGCTGGATCAAGGAGATTGAAGAAGACCGTCTGCTGATTCTCGACCTGCATCAGGAGCCGCTGTTGCACCAGGAAGCCTGGGGCCTGAAACCGCGTGACATCTATCAGAGCCTGGCGCTGTACGCCTTGCTTGACCCGGATATCCACCTGGTCAACCTTACGGGTGCTGCCGGCTCCGGCAAAACCATCCTGGCCCTGGCGGCGGCGATCGAGCAGACCATGGTCAGCAAGCGCTACCGCCGGATCATCGCAACGCGTAGCGTGCAGGGCCTGGACCAGGAAATCGGCTTCCTGCCCGGCACCGAGGCGGAAAAAATGGAGCCTTGGTTGGGCGCCATCACCGACAACCTCGAAGCCTTGCACATGGATGACGAAAATACCCATGGCAGCGTCGATTACATCCTCAGCAAAGTGCCGTTGCAGTTCAAATCCCTCAACTACATTCGAGGCCGCAGCTTCCAGCAGAGTCTGATTTTGATCGATGAATGCCAGAACCTGACACCGCACCAGATGAAAACCATCATCACCCGTGCTGGCGCCGGTTCCAAAGTGGTGTGCCTGGGCAACCTGGCACAGATCGACACGCCTTACCTGTCCGCGACCAGTTCCGGGCTGACGTACCTGACAGAGCGCTTCAAGGATTTCCCCAACGGGGTGCACATCACCCTGCAAGGGGTGCCACGTTCGATACTGGCCGAATACGCCGAAACGCATTTGTAACCACTTCACCGAAACCGGGCGGCCCCAAAAGCCGCCCGGTTTTTTATGCCCCACACATACCCTGTAGGAGCGAGGCTTGCCCGCGAAGACGGCGGCACATCCGACATCAATGTGACTGATACATCGCTTTCGCGGGCAAGCCTCGCTCCTACAGGAGGTGTGTCGATTTAATAATCAAACGTGCGGAAAATTGACCCGCAGGTTTACAATCGACACTCCTGATCAGGAGTAACCCTGTGCTGACTCATCTCGATTCCCAAGGTCGCGCCAACATGGTCGACGTCACCGAAAAAGCCGTGACGTTCCGTGAAGCGACGGCCCAGGCGCTGGTGCGCATGCTGCCCGAAACCCTGCAGATGATCGTCAGCGGCGGTCACCCCAAGGGTGATGTGTTCGCCGTGGCGCGCATCGCCGGCATTCAGGCGGCAAAGAAAACCAGCGATCTGATTCCTCTGTGCCATCCGCTGATGCTCACCGGCGTCAAGGTCGAACTCAGTGCCGAAGGCGATGACACCGTGCGCATCGTTGCGCGCTGCAAGCTGTCCGGACAGACCGGCGTCGAAATGGAAGCCCTGACGGCAGCCAGTGTGGCGGCGCTGACCATTTACGACATGTGCAAGGCCGTGGACCGTGGCATGACCATCGAAAGCGTACGGTTGCTGGAAAAACTCGGCGGCAAGAGCGGCCATTTCCAGGCGGATCAGCCATGAACGTCACCGTGAAGTTTTTTGCCCGTTACCGCGAAGCGCTTGGCGTGGATTCGGTAAAGGTTGAAGGCGATTTCGCCACGGTCGACGATGTGCGTGCGCTGCTGGCTCAACGTGACGGCGCCGAGGTACTGAGCGAGCAGAACCTGATGTGCGCCCGCAACGAGGACCTCTGCCAGCTCGACGAGCCGGTGACTGAGGGTGACGAAGTGGCGTTCTTTCCGACCGTGACCGGGGGCTGATCATGGCGATTCGCGTGCAATCCACGGCCTTCGATCCGGGTGCTGAAGTCAATGCCATGCACGCCACCAATGTCGGCGTCGGCGCTGTGGTGAGTTTCGTTGGCTACGTACGCGACTTTAATGACGGACTCGATGTGGCCGGGATGTTTCTCGAGCACTACCCGGGCATGACCGAAAAGGCCCTCGGCAAAATCGCCCTTGAGGCCGAACAGCGCTGGCCGCTGCTCAAGCTTGAAGTGCTGCACCGGATCGGCGCCTTGGAACCGGGCGAACCGATCGTCTTCGTCGGCGCCGCCAGCGCCCACCGCCAGGCGGCGTTCGACGCCTGCGCCTTTGTCATGGACTACCTGAAAACCCGTGCGCCGTTCTGGAAGAAGGAAAACACCAGTGACGGGCCGCGTTGGGTGGAAGGGCGTGCCAGTGATCATGCGGCGGCGGATCGCTGGAAGCATTGATTCCTGCGGTGTCTGCAAGTACACCTACGCGGGCAAGCCTCGCTCCTACAGATTTTGTGTTGTTCACAAAACGTGCATGCGACACAAAACCCGTAGGAGCGAGGCTTGCCCGCGAAGAGGCCATTGCATCCTCCAATATCTTCCTGACACACCACCCGACCGTTGGCCATCGCCCCGATTGACGACTTATACATAAAAGTCCAGTATGGAATTACAAGTACAAAAAAGGCTTTTCCCCGTTTCAGCTCTTTCTTCTGTCTTGCCAAACCAACAACAACCCGCGAGAAAATGAACATGAAGAAATTCCCCCTCCTCACCGGTCTGGCGCTGAGCTTGTTGGCGTGCAGTACGCTGTTCGCCGCCGACAAAACCCTGCGTATCGGTATCGAAGCCGCTTACCCGCCCTTCGCGTCCAAGACCGAAAAAGGCGAGATCGTCGGTTTCGACTACGACATCGGCAACGCCTTGTGCGCGCAGATGAAGGTCAAGTGTGTGTGGGTCGAAGGCGAATTCGACGGTCTGATTCCTTCCCTGAAAGTGAAGAAAATCGACATGGCGCTGTCGTCCATGACCATCAACGAAGACCGCAAGAAGTCGGTGGACTTCACCCACAAGTACTACTTCACCTCATCGCGTCTGGTGATGAAGGAAGGTGCGGCAGTTGATGACCAGTACGCCAGCCTCAAGGGCAAGACTGTCGGTGTGCAGCGTGCAACCACCACCGACCGTTACGCCACCGAGGTTTTTGAACCGAAGGGCATCAACGTCAAGCGTTACGGCAACAACGAAGAAATCTACATGGACCTGGCAGCCGGTCGCCTCGATGCCATTTTTGCCGACACCATTCCGCTGAGTGACTTCCTGGCAATGCCGCGTGGCAAGGGCTATGGCTTTACCGGGCCGGAGCTCAAGGATCCGAAGTACGTGGGCGAGGGCGCCGGGATTGCGGTGCGCAAGGGTAACAGTGAGTTGGTCGCTGAACTGAACACGGCCATCGATGGTATTCGCGCGAGTGGCGAGTATCAGAAGATTTCGGATAAGTATTTCAAATCCGACATCTACGGCGACTGATAAATCGCCTTCGCGGGCAAGCCTCGCTCCTACAGAGAAACGCGTTCCCCTGTAGGAGCGAGGCTTGCCCGCGAAGAGGCCCGATCAAACAACACATCTACCAGGGTTCAGCCCTTCAATTCCTTCAAATGCTTGTAAACAGTCGCCCGCCCCATGTTCAGCACATTGGCCACATAGTTCGAAGCGCTTTTGCCTTTGAAAGCCCCTTCGGCGTGCAGCGCCAGCACCAGTTCGCGTTTGTGATCGCGCGTCAGCAGGTTCAGGCTCAGCTGACGTTCGCGCAGCCAAGCGTGCAGAAAGGTATTGATTCGCTCCTGCCAGTCATCGCGAAACAGTGAGTCCGGCTGCGGAATCAGCTTGCTTGGTGAGAGGAACAGATCCAGCGCAGCCTTGGCATTTTCGAACAGCGAAATGTTCAGGTTGATGCACAGCACCGCCAGCGGATGGCCGTCGCTGTCGCGCAAGACACTGCTCAGACTGCGAATCTTCTGGCCATCCCAATTGAGCTTTTCGTACGGCCCGATGTTTCGTTCGCTGACGTCGTCGCTGAGCATGTCCTCCAGCGCCGAGTCGTCACCTATTTCCCGCTTGGACAGGTTGTTGGCGATGTAATCGACTTTTTGCGTGCGCAGGTCGTGCAGCACCACTTCGGCATGGGGGAAGAACAGCGTTGCGATCGCATCGGCGATCGCGCGGTAGTTGTCCAGAGAGGCGTTATCCACAGCCGGGTCTTTTTCAGGTGCGTTCATACAGTGGAGCTCCAAGCAGCGTCAGCGCCCTGCAAAAAGGGCGCTGGAAGTTTGCCGCAATCGTGTCGACACGTCACCTCAGGACGAAAATCAGCTCAGGCGAGCGGGGGAGAGCATTTCGGCGTCCAGGCCGAAACGGCTGAGCTGTTCGGGCAAGGCTTCACCGCGCACCAGCGCTGCGCCGGCCAGGCCCATGGCGGGTGATGTCTGGATGCCGTAGCCGCCTTGTGCCGCGACCCAGAACAGCCCGGGCACGTGTTGATCGAAGCCGCAGATCAGATCGCCGTCAGCCACGAAGCTGCGCAGGCCGGCCCAGGTGCGGGTCGGGCGGCGGATGGTCAGCGTGGTGGCTTCTTCGATCTGGTAGATGCCCATCGCAATGTCCAGCTCTTCGGGCTGCACGTCGTGGGGCTCGACCGGGTCGGCGTTGGCCGGCGAGCCGAGGAACATCCCCGCGTCGGGTTTCATGTAGAAAGATTCGTCGAGGCTGACCAGCATCGGCCAATGGTGGATGTCCACGCCCTCGGGGCCGGCGAAAATGAACGCCGCGCGACGTTTCGGTTGCAGGCCCAGCGGTTTGGCGCCGGCCAGTTCGCCGATCTTGTCGGCCCAGGCGCCCGCAGCGTTGATGATGGTCGGCGCGCTGAAGGTCTGACCTTTGGTTTGAACCTGCCACAGGCCTTCGGCAGTACGGGTCAGGCTCAACACTTCGCTGTCGGTATGGACTTCGCTTTCATTGCGACGGATGCCGCGCAGGTAACCCTGGTGCAGGGCATCGGTGTCGATGTCGCTGGCAGTCGGGTCGTAGATCGCGCCGTGGACTTTTTCCCGGCGCAGGATTGGCAGGCGTGCACAGGCTTCGTCGGCACTGAGCAGTTGCATCTCCGACACCGTGGCCTTGGCGCTCAGGTATTGATTGTTCAGCTCGGCCGGGTCGCCGGTGAAGTCCACGGTCATTTCGCCGCGCGGGGTCAGCAGCGGGTGTTCGCAGAATCCGGTGGGCGGCGCGTCGAAGAAGTCGCGGCTGGCCTGGGTCAGCGCGCGAACCTGCGGTGTGCCATAGGCCGCGGTGTACAGGGCGGCGGAGCGTCCGGTGGAGTGATAGGCCGGATGGGATTCGCGTTCGAGCACGATCACCCGGGCGTGCTGCGACAGCCAGAAACCGGTGGAAGCGCCGGCAATCCCGCCGCCGATGATGATGAAATCTGCCTGGCTCATGAACGTCTCCTGATGGGGCGCAAATGCCGAATGTGTAGATGACCCCTGTAGGAGCGAGCGGGCGGCGATCCGACTTGCCCGCGAAGGCGGTGTACCAGTCTAGATTTATGTTTACTGACACACCGCCTTCGCGGGCAAGCCTCGCTCCTACAAGGGTTTGTGGTGTTAGTGCTGTAGGCGGTAGATGGCATTGGCCAGTGCGATGTCTTCCAGGCCCAGGCCGATGGAGCGGAAGAACACGTGACGGTTGTAGTCAGGACGCTGCACCTTGCCGCTGAGCAAGTCGGGCAGGTCGCCAACGATCGCGTTCTTGTCCCAGCCATGTTGCTCACCGGCAATCAGCATTTCGCCCGCCGAGCCCGGAGTGGTCAGACGATAGTCGCAGAACACCTGCATGTCATTGAGGCTCTGCGGCGGTACTTCATGGGCGCGCGGGGCGTTGGTGCTGATGGAGGTGATCAGCGCCGGTTTGCTCAAGCTGGATGGATCGATCACCGGGCCCGCGGACGAAGTGCAGAGCATGATCACGTCGGCGTCCTGAATCGCCGCTTCGCGACTGTCGGTGATGGTCAGGCGTGGATCGAGGCTTTTGAGCTGTGCCAGCGTTTCAGGATTTTTATCGCTCAGGCTCGGCGAGTAGAGGCTGATGCTCTGCCAGTCACGCAGACCTTTAACGTAATGCAGGTGTGCCTGAGCGACCTTGCCGCTGCCGATAATCGCCAGGCGCTGCGCCTTCAGCGGGGCGAGGGCATCGACGGCGACGGCGGTGGTCGCGGCCGTGCGTGCGGTGGTCAGTTCACCGGCATCGCACAGCAGCAACGGTTGGCCGGTCTGCATCGACATCAACAACGTCCAGGCGGTCACCAATGGGCCTTGCTCGCGCACAATGTAGGGCGAAGTCTTGACCCCGTAGACGCCATCTTCAGCCAGCACGCCCAGGTAGTTGATGAAGTCGCCAGCGCCCTGAGGGAATTCCACCAACTGTTGCGCCGGTTGCACCGCTTGCCCGGCCGCCAGGTCGATGAACAGCTTGCGCAGGATCTGCGGCACATCGACTTGCGCCAACAGCTCGCGCGCCTGGGGTTGGGTGATCACGTGAGGGGTACTGGACATGGTCGGCTCCGGGCATTGAAAGTAAACTAATTTGTCCATTATGGACTTATAGTTGTCTTGGGCAAGCTCCTGTTGAGAAAAGCCGGACGAAAAAAAAGCGCAGTCCGTTTCCGGCTGCGCCTTTTTCAGTAAGGCCGGTTACGGGCGCTTACGCTCGACCGCCCGCAGTAGATGCGTCGGCGGTGTTTCACAGCTGATTTTCCGACCCAGCAACGCCTCGATAGACGGTAGCTGGTAGGAGTCATCTTCACCCGCGAAGCTGATGGACACGCCATCCGCGCCGGCACGACCGGTACGACCGATGCGGTGCACGTAATCGTCCGGGACTTCCGGCAAGGTGAAGTTGATCACATGGCTGATGCCGTCGATGTGGATGCCGCGACCAGCCACATCAGTGGCGACCAGCACGCGGATCTTGCCTTCACGGAAACCTTCCAGGGTCTTGATGCGCTTGTGCTGCGGGACATCGCCGGACAGCTGCGCAGCGTTGACGCCGTCGCGCACCAGGCGCTCTTCGATGCGTCGCACTTCATCCTTGCGGTTGGCGAAGACCATCACCCGTTCCCAACCGTTGTCGTTGACCAGGTTGTAGAGCAGTTTGTATTTGTCGGCACCGGCCACGGCGTAAATGTGTTGCTCGACGTTTTCGCTGGCCACGTTCTGCGACTCGATCTCGACGATCGACGGGTCGGTGGTCCATTGCTTGGCCAGGTTCATCACGTCTTCGGTGAAGGTCGCGGAGAACAGCAGCGTCTGACGCTCGTCCTTCGGCGGAGTCTGGCGAATGATCTGACGCACTTGTGGGATGAAACCCATGTCGAGCATCCGGTCGGCTTCGTCCAGGACCATGACTTCGACCATGTCCAGGTGCACGTCGCCGCGCTGGTTGAAGTCGAGCAGGCGGCCCGGAGTGGCCACGAGAATGTCGCAGTGACGGGCTTCGAGGTGCTTGAGCTGCTTGTCGAAGTCCATGCCGCCGACAAACGTCATGACATTGAGGCCGGTGTACTTGGTCAGGTCGGCGGCATCCTTGGCGATCTGCACCACCAGTTCGCGGGTCGGCGCGATGATCAGTGCCCGCGGTTCACCCATGTAGCGTTCCTTGGGTGGCGGGGTTTCCAGCAGTTGCGTAATGATCGAGATCAGGAACGCAGCGGTTTTGCCGGTGCCGGTCTGGGCGCGACCGATGGCGTCTTTGCCCGCGAGGGTGAAGCCCAGCACTTGCGCCTGGATCGGCGTGCAATACGGGAAGCCCAGGTCCTGGATGGCGTGCATCAGTTCCGGGGCGAGTTTGAAATCGTGGAAACGGGTTTTGCCTTCCTGAGGTTCGACGGCAAAGTCTTCGAGTTTCCAGGGAATGACCGGCGCTTTCGGTTTCGGTTCGCGACGCGGTTTTGCAGGTTTCGGCGTTTCGCTGCTCGGTGGCTCGGCGGCAAAAGTCTCGACAGGTTGGGCGGCCGGTGTGGCCATCGGTTCGTGCTTTGGTGCCGCTACGGTTGCGGTCCGGCCAGGCTGATTACCGTCGGTGCGGTGGCTGGGGATGTGAGACGGAGCGCTGGGAACTGGCGCGAGCTGCTCAGTCTCGCTTTTACCGAACATTTTTTTGAGTGCTTTGAGCACGGTCATCTCATCGATTGGTTAAGGAATATACGCCGGCCAGTGTAATGCAAGAATCGGGCGCGGCGTAGGGGGATGGATCAATGGGTAGCTTTTAGCGTAAACGCTCTGCCAGCCAGACGCCGATGTCGCGAATTTCTTCGGGTAACACTTCGTGGCCCATTGGGTATTCCTGCCATGTCACGGTGACACCACGCTGCTTTAAAAACTCATAGGCGGTGCGGCCCATGGAGTTTTGAACGACATCATCGTACTGGCCGTGTAAAGACAGCACGGGAATGCGCTGCTGGCTGGCGGAAAGCTCGAGTTCATCACTGAAGGTCGGCGCATACGTGGAGAGGGCAAGTACGCCACCCAGCGGTCCCTGCCATTTCAGAAATGCGGTGTGCAACACGACGGCGCCACCTTGGGAAAAACCTGCGAGAAAAATCCGCGAGGCGTCTATTCCGCTGGATCGCTGTTCTTCGATCAAATCAAACACTCGTTGCGCCGACGCCTCCAGCTGCTCGCGACTGATTGCGCGCGCGGGGCTCATGGCCAATATGTCGTACCAGCTCGGCATCTTGTAACCGCCGTTGATGGTGACGGCGCGGGTCGGTGCCTGGGGAAGAACGAAGCGGGTGGTCAGCAGGCTTTCCTGCAAGGCTTCGGCCACGGGCAGGAAGTCGTAGCGGTCAGCGCCCAGGCCGTGCAGCCATATAACGCAGGCGTCTGCGGGCTTGACGGGTTGAAGAATCAAGGGCTCGGTCATGGCTGCTCCAATTTTGTGCGTGCGCTCTCATTGAGTGCGAGAGGTGAGTGCGGGTCTGGTTGATCCGTTAAGAAGATGTCGCAAGGCTACAAGTTTTGCTATTGACCTGTCGCCGAACGGCTTCGGCGAGCGGTCTGGTACGGGCTTTGCTATAGGAAAGCCTGTACTGAAATCCCACGCCTGTCGGTAACACTATCAGGCCATTGTGGTTGGTGGGATAGCAAAGAATCCGGTGATGGATGTTCGCCAGTGGCCGCTACGGGCTTCGCGAACGTGAAAGGGCTACAGCCCGTTCGGCCGATTGGTGAGAAGTGAGTGGTCCATGATTTGGATTTTCTCCTACTAGACTCATAGCGCAGGTCCTACGTCGGTTGACCCCAAAAAAAGCCAACACGGGTCGACTACGCCTCATAAGGGTGCGACAGGACTCAAGCTCCGACACAACAAAAGCAAAACTGGAGGTTTGAATGAAGATGTTGAAATCCACCCTGGCCATCGTGACTACAGCCGCAGTACTAGGTGTCAGCGGGTTCGCTCAGGCGGGTGCAACCCTGGATGCAGTGCAGAAGAAAGGTTTCGTACAGTGCGGTGTAAGTGACGGTCTGCCGGGCTTCTCGGTTCCGGACTCCACTGGCAAGATCATCGGTATCGATGCTGACGTCTGCCGCGCTGTGGCCGCTGCCGTATTCGGCGACGCGACCAAGGTCAAATTCAGCCAGCTGAACGCCAAAGAGCGCTTCACCGCGCTGCAGTCCGGTGAAATCGACGTGCTGTCGCGTAACACTACCTGGACCAGCTCCCGCGATTCGGGCATGGGCCTGGTGTTTGCCGGCGTGACTTACTACGACGGCATCGGCTTCCTGGTGAACAACAAGCTGGGTGTGAAAAGCGCTAAAGAGCTCGACGGCGCGACCATCTGCATTCAAGCCGGTACCACCACTGAGCTGAACGTTTCCGACTACTTCCGCGGTAACGGTCTGAAATACACCCCGATCACTTTCGACACCTCCGATGAAAGCGCCAAGTCGCTGGAATCCGGTCGTTGCGACGTGCTGACCTCCGACAAATCCCAGCTCTACGCACAACGCAGCAAGCTGGCGACCCCGACCGACTACGTCGTTCTGCCGGAAACCATCTCCAAGGAGCCTCTGGGCCCGGTCGTGCGTAAAGGCGACGAAGAGTGGTTCAGCATCGTCAAGTGGACCCTGTTCGCGATGCTCAACGCTGAAGAAATGGGCATCACCCAGACAAACGTTGAAGCTGAAGCCAAAGCCACCAAGAACCCGGACGTTGCTCGTCTGCTGGGCGCTGACGGTGAATACGGCAAAGACCTGAAAGTGAAGAAGGACTGGGTCGTTCAGATCGTCAAACAAGTGGGTAACTACGGTGAAGTGTTCGAGAAAAACCTCGGCAAGGGCACTCCACTGGCCATTGACCGCGGGCTGAACGCTCTGTGGAACAACGGCGGCATTCAATACGCACCACCAGTGCGCTGATGGATCTATCACCCGGCTGGCCAACCGCCGGGTGATGTTCTGTTCCATTATTTGCGGGGCACTTCATGCAAAATTCAATCGGCGCACCAAAGCAGAGGCTCAGCCTCAGCGATCCGAAAGTGCGTGCGTGGCTATTTCAGATCATCACCATTGTGGCGGTGGTCTCGATGGGCTGGTATCTGTTCGATAACACGCAGACCAACCTTGAGCACCGGGGCATTACCTCCGGCTTCAGCTTTCTGGAGCGCAGTGCCGGTTTCGGCATCGCTCAACACCTGATCGACTACACCGAATCGGACAGTTATGCCCGGGTGTTTGTCATCGGCTTGCTCAACACACTGCTGGTGACCTTCATCGGCGTGATCCTGGCGACGATCCTCGGGTTCATCGTCGGTGTGTCACGGCTGTCGAAGAACTGGATCATTGCCAAGCTGGCGACTGTTTATGTGGAAGTCTTCCGCAATATTCCGCCGCTGCTGCAAATCCTGTTCTGGTACTTCGCGGTGTTCCTGACCATGCCAGGGCCACGCAACAGCCATAACTTCGGCGACACCTTCTTCGTCAGCAGCCGCGGCCTGAATATGCCCGCAGCGTTGGCGGCGGACGGTTTCTGGCCGTTTGTGGTCGGCGTCGTCGTGGCCATCGTCGCCATCGTGCTGATGTGCCGCTGGGCCAACAAACGCTTCGAAGCCACCGGCGTTCCGTTCCGCAAGTTCTGGACCGGCCTGGCGCTGTTGCTGGTGATCCCGGCGCTGTGTGCGCTGATCTTCGGCGCCCCCGTGCATTGGGAAATGCCGGAGCTCAAGGGCTTCAACTTTGTCGGTGGCTGGGTGCTGATCCCGGAACTGCTGGCGCTGACCCTGGCCCTGACCGTGTACACCGCGGCGTTTATCGCCGAGATCGTGCGTTCGGGCATCAAGTCGGTCAGCCACGGCCAGACCGAAGCGGCGCACTCGTTGGGTTTGCGCAACGGTCCGACGCTGCGCAAGGTGATCATCCCGCAAGCCCTGCGCGTGATCATTCCACCGCTGACCAGCCAATACCTGAACCTGGCGAAGAACTCCTCGCTGGCAGCCGGTATCGGTTATCCGGAAATGGTCTCGTTGTTTGCCGGTACGGTGCTGAACCAGACCGGGCAGGCGATCGAGGTGATTGCCATCACCATGAGCGTGTACCTGGCGATCAGTATCAGCATTTCCCTGCTGATGAACTGGTACAACAAGCGCATTGCGCTGATCGAGCGGTAAGGAAAAGCGCATGAGTACTCATACTTTCAAACCTGACATGCCACCCCCGAGCCGCAGCATCGGTGTCGTGGCGTGGATGCGCGCCAACATGTTCTCCAGCTGGCTCAACACCCTGCTGACCCTGTTCGCGTTCTATCTGATCTACCTGGTGGTGCCGCCGATCCTGAGTTGGGCGATCCTCGATGCCAACTGGGTCGGCACCAGCCAGGCCGACTGCACTAAGGAGGGCGCCTGCTGGGTGTTCATCCAGCAGCGCTTCGGCCAGTTCATGTACGGCTACTACCCGGTGGATCTGCGCTGGCGCGTGGACCTGACCGTGTGGCTGGCGGTCATTGGCGTGGCACCGCTGTTCATCTCGCGCTTCCCGCGTAAAGCGGTGTACGGGCTGAGCTTCCTGGTGCTGTACCCGATCATTGCCTGGTGCCTGTTGCATGGCGGCGTTTTCGGCTTGACCCAGGTGGCGACCAGCCAATGGGGCGGCCTGATGCTAACCCTGGTGATCGCCACCGTCGGTATTGCCGGCGCTCTGCCGCTGGGTATCGTTTTGGCGCTGGGCCGTCGTTCGAACATGCCGGCGATTCGGGTGGTCTGCGTGACCTTCATCGAATTCTGGCGCGGCGTGCCGTTGATCACGGTGCTGTTCATGTCCTCGGTGATGCTGCCGTTGTTCCTGCCAGAGGGCATGAACTTCGACAAACTGCTGCGGGCGCTGATCGGCGTGATCCTGTTCCAGTCGGCTTACGTGGCCGAAGTGGTGCGTGGCGGTCTGCAAGCGATTCCCAAAGGTCAGTACGAAGCGGCTGCAGCGATGGGCCTCGGTTACTGGCGCAGCATGGGCCTGGTGATTCTGCCGCAAGCCCTGAAGATGGTAATCCCTGGCATCGTCAACACCTTCATTGCGCTGTTCAAGGACACGAGCCTGGTGATCATCATCGGCCTGTTCGACCTGCTCAACAGCGTCAAACAAGCCGCCGCCGACCCGAAATGGTTGGGCATGGCCACTGAAGGCTATGTGTTCGCGGCCCTGGTGTTCTGGATTTTCTGTTTTGGTATGTCGCGCTATTCCATGCATCTGGAACGCAAGCTCGACACTGGCCACAAGCGTTAGGAGTTCTGTAATGAGCGAAGCAATCAAAAAGTCTGTGAGCCCTGAAGGCATTATTCAGATGCAGGGCGTGAACAAGTGGTATGGCCAGTTCCACGTGCTGAAAGACATCAACCTGAACGTCAAGCAGGGCGAGCGTATCGTGCTGTGCGGCCCGTCGGGTTCCGGCAAGTCGACGACCATTCGTTGCCTCAACCGTCTGGAAGAACACCAGCAAGGTCGCATCGTGGTCGATGGCGTGGAACTGACCAACGACCTCAAGCAGATCGAATCGGTCCGCCGTGAAGTCGGCATGGTGTTCCAGCACTTCAACCTGTTCCCGCACCTGACCATCCTGCAAAACTGCACGCTGGCGCCGATGTGGGTGCGCAAGATGCCCAAGCGCCAGGCCGAAGAAATCGCCATGCATTATCTGGAGCGCGTCCGCATTCCGGAGCAGGCGCATAAATTCCCGGGGCAACTGTCCGGCGGTCAGCAACAGCGTGTAGCGATTGCCCGTGCCTTGTGCATGAAACCGAAAATCATGCTGTTCGATGAACCGACTTCGGCTCTCGATCCTGAGATGGTGAAAGAGGTTCTGGACACCATGATCGGCTTGGCCGAAGACGGCATGACCATGCTCTGCGTGACTCACGAAATGGGCTTCGCCCGCACCGTGGCCAATCGCGTGATCTTCATGGACAAGGGTGAAATCGTCGAGCAGGCTGCGCCGAACGACTTCTTCGATAACCCGCAGAATGAGCGGACGAAGCTGTTCCTGAGCCAGATCCTGCATTGATTGACGCTTGGCAGTGAAATAAACCCGGACAGTGTTCCGGGTTTATTTTTGCCTGCGATTTCATTGCGCGTGTTGCCAAGATTCCTGTGGGAGCGGGCTTGCTCCGGGCGGCGCTCCGACGAAAGCGATGTATCAGACACCTATGTGTTGGCTGACCACTCCCTCTTCGCGAGCAAGCCCGCTCCTACAGGGATGGTTGCTCGTATCGCTATGAGAGGTTGCCCTGTCGGAGGAAGCTGACTAACATGTCAGAAAATTCATCCTATGATTGGATGAAAGGGCGAATCCTATGTCAGACATTTCTCCACTCGTTAAACGTTCCTTGGTCGATCAGGCGCTGGATCAACTGCGCCAGCGCATCAACAACGGCGCATGGCAGGTCGGCCAACGCTTACCCACCGAGCCAGAGCTGTCCGCCGAGTTGGGCATCAGCCGCAACACCGTGCGCGAAGCCATGCGCGTATTGGCGTTTTCCGGGCTGATCGAAATTCGTCAGGGAGACGGCAGTTACTTGCGGGCGGTGATCGATCCGCTGGACACGATGAAAGCCTTGTCGCGCTGCTCCCATGAACAGGCCCGCGAGACCCGACACATCCTTGAAGTCGAGGCCATCGGCCTCGCTGCCCTGCGCAGAACTGACGAGGACCTTGTGGCATTGCGCGAAGCGTTGGGCGTCAGCGGCAGCCACTACCACGGCGATCTCGACAGCTACATCGCCTGCGATATGGTGTTCCACCGCCGTCTGGTGGATGCCGCGCACAACCCGACACTCAGCGAGCTGTATCGCTATTTCTCCAGCATCGTCGGCGCGCATTTGCGCCAGACCCTGAACATCACCCCGCGACGCCAAGAGGTGTTCGACCTTCATATCGAACTGCTTGATGCCGTCGAGCAACGCGACCCGGAACGGGCCAAAGCCCTGTCGAGGCAGTTGATCAATGAACCTTGAAACCGAGAATGCCATGTCCAGCCACAACACCACTCAACCCAAGCGCACAGCAGAACTCGAAGAGCTGCTGATCGACGCCGAGGCCGATGACGAAGAAGTCCAGCAAAGTCACCCGATCCTGCGTCGGCCGTGGCTGTTGTTGCTGGGGCTGATTCTGGTGGCGCTAAACCTGCGCCCGGCGCTATCGAGCATGGCGCCGATGCTCAGCGAGGTCTCGAAGACCCTAGGTTTGTCGGCGGCCCAGGCCGGGTTGCTGACGACGTTGCCGGTGCTGTGCCTGGGCTTGTTCGCTCCGCTGGCGCCCCTGCTGGCGCGACGTTTTGGCGCCGAGCGCGTGGTGTTGGGCATTCTGCTGATGCTGGCCGGCGGGATCATCCTGCGCAGTTCGTTCGGTGAGATCGGCCTGTTTGCCGGCAGTGTGCTGGCCGGCGCGAGCATCGGTGTGATCGGCGTTTTGTTGCCGGGTATCGTCAAGCGCGACTTCCCGAAACAGGCCGGGACCATGACCGGCGTCTACACCATGGCCTTATGCCTGGGCGCGGCGATGGCGGCGGGTGCGACGGTGCCGTTGAGCGAGCATTTCGACAAGCGCTGGGCCTTGGGCCTCGGTTTCTGGGTGGTGCCGGCGCTGGTCGCGGCGATTTTCTGGTTGCCGCAAGTCGGCCAGAAACACGGCGCACATAACGTTGCGTATCGGGTTCGCGGCCTGTTGCGTGATCCGCTGGCTTGGCAAGTAACGTTGTACATGGGCCTGCAATCATCGCTGGCGTACATCGTGTTTGGATGGTTGCCATCGATCCTGATCGGTCGCGGCCTGACCCCGACCCAGGCCGGTCTGGTCCTCTCCGGTTCGGTGATCGTGCAGTTGGCCAGTTCACTGGCGGCGCCCTGGCTGGCGACTCGCGGCAAGGATCAACGGCTGGCGATCGTCGTGGTCATGTTGCTGACCCTTGGAGGCTTGTTCGGCTGTCTTTACGCACCGATCGAAGGCCTGTGGGGCTGGGCGATTCTGCTCGGCCTGGGGCAGGGCGGTGCGTTCAGTCTGGCGCTGACCCTGATCGTGCTGCGCTCGCGCGATTCCCATGTGGCGGCCAACCTGTCGAGCATGGCCCAAGGCTTCGGTTACACCCTGGCGTCGATGGGGCCGTTCGCGGTGGGTATCGTGCACGACTGGACCGGCGGCTGGACGGCGCTAGGCTGGATCTTCGGCGTGATCGGTCTCGGCGCAATCATCGCCGGCCTGGGCGCCGGGCGTTCGCTGTACGTGCAGGTGGTCAGCGAAAAGGTCTGACTACAAGTAAACAACATCCAGCGTCGCCGAACCGTCGAGTTGCACCTCGGCGCTCAGGTCCAGCTCGGAGGTGGGCGCGATGACCGTTTCGACCGTCACCCGGCTGGTCAGAGTACGGATGGCAATCGGGCCGGCGCTGCTGCCTGCACTGTCGGTAAAGCCGAGATAGCTTTTGGCGCCAATCGGAATGACCTGGCGGTTCGACGAACTCCAGGCTTTGCCGCCGGTGGTGGAGTCGGTTCGATAGACCTGCGTCAAGTCGTCCACCACGGTGCTGGCCGGATCGAAGTTGAGCGAATACAAACCGATTTTATTGTTGCTGTGGTCGTGGTTCAGGCCGTAGTAGATCTCGCTGTTGACGATTGCCGAGCCGTCGCGGTTGTCGCGCATCAGCAGGGCAAAACGCACAGGGGCATTGCACTGAATATTGAGGTCGAGCATCTGGTCGCGCAGTCGCGTGCGTTTGTCGACGCTGAGGTCCTGCCGGGAAATTTTTCCGTAGTCGACGAAGCCGTTGTTGGACAGATTCGGTGTGCAAGCGTTCGGCGTGATGAGGCCTGTGACCTTCAGGTCCGTCGACGAGAGGGCGAACGTGAGCGGCGAAGTCAGGACGATGATCGCCATCGTCAGAGCGTGTGGAATCTTTCTCATGGGACAGGTTTCGCTTTGTCTGGTGAGCGGAATCAGTCCTTGCCCGAAGCATGACCTCGGGCAAGGTCGGCTACGGTGTTACGGGTAGTCGATAGTGATAGTGACCGAGCCGTCGAGCACGACGTCGCTGGTCAGGTCCAGTGAGTCGGCGCGAGCAATTGCGGTCTCGACCCTAAGGTCTGTCAGTAGATCCTTCACGGCAATCGGCGTGTTCGGGCCGCCTACAGCACCGAACGCCGAGAGGTTTTTATGGCTCATGAAGGGGACTGTGCTCCAGGAACCTCCATTGTTGGGGGACCACAACGGCTGTACGGCAACACCATCCGCCATTGGTGCAATGATTCGTACGTCGAAACTGCCGACCCGCTGATTGTCATTGATAGAGTTTAGGCCGAATGAATTTGTACCATCACCCATGCCCAATTTGTTATCGGTCGGCGACAGCCTGAACGCGGTCGCTGCGTCACAGCTCACGGCTAGCTGCAATGTCTCGTAAGGCAGGAACGTGCCTTTGTCCTGATGCAGGTCTTTGGCTGAAAGCTTGCCATGATCGACGATCCCTCCACCGGAAAGCGTTGGCGTGCACGCCGCTGGCGTGATAACGCCAGTCACCGTCAAATCAGTGCTCGAAGCTGCCAATGTATAAGGCGCAACGCCAATCAGTGCGGTGGCGGAGAGTGCTGCAAAGTACTTTTTAATCATTGTTTGCTCACTTCTAGGTTGTGTCCTGACTGCCCCGAGCCGCTCAATTGCGCCCGGACCCAGCAGGATCGGGTTGGGTGTTACAGGTAAATAATCTCGATCGTCCCCGCGCCATCGAGCTCGATGGCGGTGCTCAGGTCGAGGCTGTTGGTGGGGGCGATGACGGCGTCGACGGTCACGGTGGTGCTGAAGTTCTGGATCAGCACCGGGCCGACGCTGCTGCCGGCGCTGTCGGTGAACGCCAGGTAACGGGTTTTGCCGATGGCGATCGGGTTGGCGCTGCCAGTGCTCCAGGCCGTGCCGGCGTTATCGGAGTCGGTTCGATAGAGGCGGGCGAAGCCATCGGCATTGGCGTCGGCCGGGTCCACATTTACTGAGTACTGGCCAATCTTGTTGCCGCGGCTGTCCTTGCCCAGGCCGTAGTGATTTTCGCTGTTGAGCGTCGCCGAGGCTGAGCGGTTGTCATGCATGATCAAGGCGAAAGACGCCGGTGCGTCGCAGCCGACCATCAGCGTCAACGACTTGGGCGGCAGGCGTGTTTCCTTGTCCGCGTGCAGGTCTTTTTTGGACAGGGTGCCGAAGTCGATCACGCCACCGTTGGACAACACCGGCTCGCAGGCTGCCGGAGCCAAGCGGGCGCGCAAGGTCGCCTCGCGGGTACGTCCGGCGGCTACGGCGTCGAACACCCCGTAAGCTTCCCAAGTCACCGCGTCACGCACCTGCATCCCTTGCTCTTGAACCCAGGCAGTCAGCTCAAGTTGCGCCGAGAAACTACGACCCTGCACAGGCACGCCGGCCCGCACCGGCACAACCCCGTGTTCCGGTCGCCAGATCAGGTTCGAGGCCATTTCTGCCGGCGGCTGACCGGCCCCGGCAATCAACCCGATCTCCACCGATTGGCCGTCAACCACGGCGTCTCGAATACGCACCTGATAGCTGCCACGTTCGGCAAAGTGAAAGCGTTCGGCGGTCGCGGCCATGGCCCGATAGAACAGGCTCATGTCGATGGGCTGCGAACAGCTCAAGGTCAGACTGAGCGGGCGCTCACCGAGGTTGCGCTCCGGTGCGGCATTGGGGCGTATAGCCCGGTTCATCAGCCCGTAATCGAGCACCGGCTGGCTCAGGTTGAACTGACAGTCGTCAGTCGACGCCTTGGCCAGTGGAGTGAATCCGCTCAGTACCAGAGGCGTGAGGGTCAGCAGCAGATAGCGTGACAGGTTCATGAAGTCATCCTCAGAGGGTTCGGCACTTGGCGGGGGCGGTTTCGTAGTACGCGTGGGTGTCCGCGTTGGCAGGCAGTTCGAAATTCAGCTCACAGCGCTCCAGCCCCGGTGCGGTGATCCACAGCGAGCGGCGGTCGAGAACGTTGGGCAAAAACACCAGGCCGCCGTCCTGCACCAGGGTCACGAATTCGCCATCCTCGGTGTTCACGGCGGCACCGCGCGGCAGGGGCGCGCCGTTGGCGGTGGTGGCCTGGAGCAACGCTCGACGGGTCATCGTGATGCCGAATTCAACGTTGTCGACGGCACCGCGACCGGCCGAAATCACCGCCAGCCCGTTGTGAATGTCGGCGTTGCGCGGCAGGGTTTTGGTGTCGACTTCCACCGGGCTGCGGCCGTAAGCCGTCACTTGCGGGATCACCGCCTGACCTTGCCAGTCGGTCCACACCGGACCGCTGGGCGTCGACACTTTGATCGAACCCATGTCGCCCACCGACAGCAGCGCGAAGGTGTCGCTCACCGGGTAGGGCGACAGCGTCACGCCACCGCCGTGGAGCACGGCGCCGCCACGGGCGCTGGCCTGATAGCTGGAGCGTTCGGCGTCGGCGCGGGTGTAGTTGAGATCAAGCTGGGTGTAGCGCGGCAGCAGCGAAACGCCGGTCGTGGACTGCACTTGTTTATCGCGCGTGTCGTGTTCGACACCCACCCTGTAACCCAGTTGATCGTTGACCTGCTCACTCAAGCCGACGCCGCTGCGGTATTCGCCGGCAGAACTGCGCACCCAGGTGCGCGCCCGGCGGTTCTCGCCCAACGGAATGCTGAGGTTCACGTAGAGGCTGTCATCATTGCGGCTCGCGCCACTGACCTGCCATTCGGCGGTCGCCGAGACCGACACACCACCGAGGCTGGTGCCCCAGGAGGCGAGGGCGCGGCTGCTGCTTTGGCCATCGAACGAGCAGGATCGGCTGAAGCCGCTGCTGAAGGCGCCGAGCCATGGATGCGACCACGACAGGGCTGCGCTTTGTTGATCGCGGTAACGGGACTTGCTGTTGTCGGAAGTGGTGTCGAACACCGCCTCTTCCAGTTCCCGGTATCCCAGGGTTCGGTAGGAGCTGCCGGCATTGAGTGCCCACTGTTCGCTCAACCGATGCGAGACGCTCAGGTCAGCCTGAAGCCCCTGACTGGCTTGTCTGCCGCTGGCATCCGCGCCGGTCAGCGTGGCTTGCACCTGGGTGGCGAGCGAGGGCAACAGACCGACGCTGGCGCCCGCCGCGCGATAGTCGGCGGCGCCGGTCAGGCCGGCGCTGAGCGACACTTGCGGGGTGAGCGCACCGCTCCAGCCGCCGCTGATGACCCAGGGATCGCCACCCTGCGCGTCACCGACACTTCGCACCTGACCGGTGCCCAGTGAATAACCGGGCGCCGGCAAACTGACCCCCAGCATCGCAGCGGGCACGGTAAAACTGCGCTCGCTGCCATCGACCTCCTTGATCGTGACCTCAACGTCGGAGCGCGTGTTGAGCCGTCGCACGTTGGTGAGTGCGAACGGGCCGGCGGGCACCACCGTGGAATGGATCAGCGAACCGTTCTGACGGACCTCGACCTGGGCCTGACTGTTGGCGATCCCTTCAATGACCGCGCTTTGCCCCTCGACCTGCAGCGCTTGCTCGTTCAGCACTTGCACGCCGGTGATCTGTGCACCAGCAAGCACCGGGTTGTAGAGGTTGATCTGTCCCGCCTGCAGCACCGCTTCCTGACTGGCGAAGGTGCGCTGGGCATAGGCCGCAATGTGCGTGGTGCGGGAAATATCGTCCTGCCAGGTCTGTACCTGACGGCTGCGCACGATCCAGTCGCCGGCATTGAACCCGAGTTCGGTGTTGGCCGAGGCGTAGCGACTCGAACTATCTCCTGAACGACTGTGCAAACCGGTGACGTCGTAGTTGAGCAAACCGGCAATGCCGCCGGTTTGATAGCCGGAAAAATCCCGGGTAGTGGGGCGTATCGCATCGGTGGGCACGATCAACGACAGGGCGAGGCTCGCGGGGTCCGATTCGATGATGGTCTGAGGCGCGGTGTCGAGGAAATCGTGGCACTGGCTCTCGTCCAACAGACGAGCAGGCACCTGCAGGTTCGCCGCATCGAGCAGCGCACGATCGAAGCACAACGCCCCTTCGCGATCGAACGTGACGTCGACCCGGCCCTGGCGCTGGCCGTTGACGCTGAGCGTGACCGGGTGCCGGCCGACCGTGAACCGCGGTGCCTGCATCAGCAACGTCGCCAGCGCCGGATCAATGCCACGCTGCAGCAACGTGTCCTTGTCGAACGACGCCGGCAACGACGCCTCACCGTGGGCGTCGAGCATCATCAGCGCGTTGCTCAGCAGCAACGCCATCGTGATTCGCCGCCGCCATGGATGAGAGCGAGCGCCGGCCCCAATAGCGGGCACGGCTTCGCCATCACGGTAAATCGATACTGTGGTCATCGGGTTCACTTGGGTTATTGCGGCGTGCGGTTACAGGCACGCCTGTGGCAACGGCCAAGCGGCCGTCGCCTTGAAACATGGGTGCTCATCGTTCCTTGAGGACGCCGTAAGGGAAGTTCAGGACTGGATGGGCGCCTCGTAATGCGGCACCGCGAAGCCGTAGACCGTCGCCGGTTGAAAGCGCACCTGCGTGGCGGCGCCTTCGGGCACCTTGATGCTGATGTGCTCACCGGGTAGCACGTAGGTTTTCGGCAACATCGCATTGCCTGCCGCGGGCAACAATTGCACTTCCTGGCCCAGACGGACCACATAAGGCGTGTCGTTACGCACGGTCAGTTGACCATCCTTCAGTGACCATTGCAGACCGGTCCAAGGCGTTCGATTGGGCGCCAGGCCTTTGGGGTGCAGGATCACCGGCAAGTTCTGGCGTACCGTCACACCGACCCGTGCCTGACCCGCCTCGGCGGCGGCTTTGCCTTGGGGGATGCCTTCGAAGATCACCCGCTTCAAACGTTGAGTGAGCAGGGGTTTTTCCGATTGCAGAATGAACCGCACCAGTTGGGTTTTGCCCGCTTCGACGCGCGCCAGCGGTGGCGTTACGAACACCAGCGATTCGCTGTCCTCGGCGATGTCTTCGAGGGTGACGTGCATCAACGCCAGGTTGGCATCGGTGTTGGTCACCGACACGGACGCTTCGCCGTCGGCCTCGTTGACGATGACCACAGAAGTGTTCGGCACCATGCCGTCGGCCTGAGCGTGTGCGGTCAGCAACAGGGCGAGTGCGCCGATGCCGGAATGGAACAGATGATGGGTGACTTTGGAAAACATCGTCATGACGTGTCTCGTTGAATGTTCAAAAAAAATGGAGCCGGGATCACCGACCTATCAATAGTTCAGTTGCACGGTGACATGCCCGTCGATGGGAATTTCGTCGGTCAGCGTCAGGTCGTTCGCGCGAACGATGGTGGTAAACGCCGTGAGCCGCGCGCGCAAATCCTTGATGGCGATCGGTGTACTCAGGTCGCTCAACGCCGCGAACGCGGTCCGGCCCGCGTGCCCCAGGTAGGAAGACACTCGCCAGGCACCGTCGTTGAGGGAAATGATGGTTTTCACCGCCGCCCCATCGGCCACTGTATCGAACAGGCCGAACGCAACACTGCCCAGGTTCTGGTCGTCGTTGACGACGCCCAGCCCGTGACTATTGGGGTGGAAGGCGGAAGAGCCTTCGCGGTTGTCGATCGTCGTCAGGGTAAACAGCGTGGCGGCATCGCAATTCACCTCCAGATACAGCGTGCCGTTTTCCAGGGCCGTGGGCTGGTCCGGTCTCAGATCTTTCACCGTCACTTTGCCGTGGTCGACGATGCCGCCGCCGGACAGGCTGGCTGTGCAGGCGCTGGGGGTGATCAAACCGGTGACGCTCAGGTCGGCGCTGCTGGCGGCAAAGGCTGCTGGGGCGCAGACGAGCAACAGGGGAGTCAATAGAGCGAGGGAGCATCTTTCCATGATGGGTCGTCCTTTGAGTGAGCGGGCAACGCCGTGTGCCGGGCGTTGCTCGTTGATGAGGAAGGGTTACAGGTACTTGATCTGGAGTGTTGCGGAGCCGTCGAGTGTGACTTCGTCTGTCAGGGTCAAGCTGTCAGCACGAGCGATGAAGGCATCTACTTCCACGTTCATCGCCAGATTACTGGTCACAACCGGATACCAGCTTCCAGTGGAGGTGTCGCCCACTGCGGCCCAGCTAAAAGGGTCGACCGGTATGTGCTGATTGTTCCGCCAGGTTTCGCCCTCATCGAATGAAACGATGACGTTTTTTGGGCCGCTGTCGGTGATGGCGTCGAAGTAGGTCACAGTGAACCCTCCGAGATTTTCATTGGCACTGGTCTTGCCCAGGCCATATTGATAGGGGTTGTGCGTGGAGCTGGAGCGGTTGTCCAGCAGTGTCAGCGCAAAGGTAGTCGCGGCGTCGCAACCCACATTGACTTGTAATTTTTCCGTGCCCAAATGGGTGACGCTGGTCTGGTTGAGATCCTTGGCCGATGTTTTTCCAAAATCTACGGTTCCGTTATTGGACAGAACAGGGGTACAGGCCGCCGGAGTGATGATGCCCGTTACAGTCAGGTCAGTACTGGAAGCCGCGAACGCCGATGAGGCGCCGGTCAGCAGCAAAGCAACCGTCAGGAGGGATACATTTTTGTTCATGTCGGCTCTTCCTTGATGAAAGATTGTTGGAGAGTTGCCCTGTTCGGACAGGGCGCAATCTATCGATCGAGGTAGCCGGGCGGAATGCAACTAATACGAAAAAGTAGGGCCCGGGGTATGAAAGTTCATGGCGAGCTACAGATCTCATTTTTCGACGTGTTGTCTGTAGTCTTTTGGTGTGAACTGCGTAGCTTTAAAACGTAGGGCGGTTCCTTTTGTTTTATCAGAGAAAGGACAGAGTCTCGGATACGTTGGGGGAAGTGGTTATGCGGTCGAGATTGGTCGTTGTGGTCGGAATAGGACGGCGTTATTTTTCGCGTATTCCAGTCACCAAACAGGATAAATCCGACAATGCGCGTAATTATTGCTGACGACCATCCTGTCGTCCGCATCGGGTTACGGATGCTCATCGATCTAACCCGCAGGTGTGTGGTCGTGGGTGAGGCCGATGGACCGGACAGCCTGTTGCGCCTTCTCTCAATCACGCCTTGCGATCTGTTGATCACGGACTTCTCCATGCCGGGCAACCAACAGGCCGATGGACTGAAGATGCTCAGCACGGTTCGACGTCACTACGCTTCGACGCCGATTATTCTGGTCACGATGTTTGCCAACGTTGCGACGCTGAGAGTGGCATTCGCTCAAGGGGTGATGGCGATCGTCGCCAAGGATGCCTCGGCGACGGAGCTTCCCCTGGCGATCAAATCGGTGAGCGAAGGGCGGCGTTTCATCAGCGAGTCCTTGCGCACGGCGCTGGCTCAGGCAGACACCGCGGCTCAGTCGTGTTCCCCTTCGCTGTCAGCCAAAGAACATGAAGTGGTGAGAATGCTCGCCAGTGGCATGACCGTCAGTGAAATCGCCAGCTACTTCAAGCGCAGCGTTTCGACGATCAGTAAACAGAAAAGCATGGCCATGCAGAGGCTGGGCATTTCCACGGATGTGGATCTCTTTGCTTATGCTCGTGATAGCGGCATGGTGCATTAGGCGTCGGCGCACCTCAGGGTATTCCCGCCACGAATGCCAATAGTGTTCCGTGCATTTGCAGACTATCGTGCAGGCAATCCTGTAAAAACTTCGGAGCCTGTCCATGAGTGACGCCAACCGCGCATTGATCACCCAGTTCTACCAAGCCTTCCAGCGGCTGGATGCCGAGGCCATGAGCGCCTGCTACACCGACGATGTGCTGTTCAGTGATCCGGCCTTTGGCGAACTGCACGGCCGCGATGCCGGCGACATGTGGCGCATGCTCACGACTCGGGCGAAGGAATTTTCCATGACGTTCGACAACGTTCGAGCCGAGGAACGCACGGGGGGCGCACATTGGGTCGCGACCTACCTGTTCAGCCAGACCGGCAACACGGTGGTCAACGATATTCAGGCGCAGTTCGTCTTCCGTGACGGCAAGATTTGCGAGCACCATGACAGCTTCGATATGTGGGCCTGGTCGCGGCAGGCGCTGGGTTTCAAGGGGTTGCTGCTGGGCTGGTCGCCAGCGGTGAGAAATGCCGTTCGCGCTCAAGCGTTGAAGGGGTTGAAGGCATTTCAGGCCAGTCGCTGATAAGATCGCGGCTTGTTTCCTACAAGCCTTGATCGTTACGTGACTACCCTCAGCGAAATCCCTGTCGACGCCGACACGCCAGTGAACAAATCCTGGTTCGTCTACCTCGTTCGCGCGGCCAATGGTTCGCTGTACTGCGGGATCAGCGACGATCCCGTCCGCCGCTTCGCCACCCACCAGAGTGGCAAGGGCGCACGTTTCTTCCTCTCCAGTCCTGCTGTGGCCTTGGTCTATACCGAGGTCTGCCGCGATAAAAGCGAAGCACTGCGGCAAGAACGCTTGATCAAAAAACTCAAGAAAAGCGCCAAGGAATGTCTGGTCGCCAGCGCTGTCGCGGGCTTATCAACCTGACTGATAAGTTCCCATCAGGCAGATCTGTAGGCTGCCCCCGGATTGCGCGCTAAGCTGCGGGTTCCTTATCCGTGCGGCGGAGCCGAGCATGTCCGAATTGATTCTCCATCATTACCCGACGTCCCCTTTTGCCGAAAAGGCCCGTCTGCTGCTGGGCTTCAAGGGGCTGTCCTGGCGCTCGGTGAAGATCGCGCCGATCATGCCAAAACCTGATCTGACCGCGCTGACCGGTGGCTACCGCCGGACGCCGGTGCTGCAGATTGGTGCTGATATTTATTGCGACACGTCGCTGATTGCCCGTCGTCTGGAGCAGGAAAAAGCCTTGCCGGCGTTCTTCCCGGAAGGTCAGGAAATGATCGCTGCGACCTTCGCCGCCTGGGCCGATTCGGTGGTATTCCAGCATGCGGTCAGCCTGGTGTTTCAGCCGGAATCGATAGCGGTGCGTTTCGGCAACTTACCGCCGGAAGCGATCAAGGCGTTTCTGGCTGATCGCGCCGGACTCTTCAGCGGTGGCAGCGCCACAAAACTGTCTGCCGAGCAAGCCAGGCATCAATGGCCGACCCTCATGGCACGCCTGGAGCAGCAGCTTCAGCGTGAACAGGGCGACTTCCTGTTGGGCGAGCCGTCGATTGCCGACTTCGCCCTGGCCCATCCGTTGTGGTTCCTCAAGGCCACGCCCGTGACCGCACCGTTGGTGGATGCTTATCCGGCGGTGTCGGCGTGGTTCGGTCGCGTGATGGGGTTCGGGCATGGCGCTTTCAGCGAGATGTCGTCCGAGGAAGCGCTGGAGATTGCGCGCAATGCCACACCGGCCGCGTTGCCGGATGAGCAATTCGATGAGCCGAATGGTTTTGAGGTTGGCCAGCGGGTGGTCATCGCGGCAACGGATTACGGCGTTGACCCGGTGGCAGGTGAGTTGCTGTTTGCGGGGCACGAAGAGTTGATTCTGCGTCGCGAAGACGAGCGGGGCGGTGTGGTGCATGTGCACTTTCCGCGGTTCGGATTCCGCATCGAAAAGCACTGATCAACACACACCTGTGGCGAGGGGATTTATCCCCGTTGGGCTGCGAAGCGGCCCCTAAGAAAAGGAACTGCTGTGCAGTCCAACGGGGATAAATCCCCTCGCCACAGGTATTGATAATTCCGAGCTGATTATTTCAGGGCAGCGAGAATTTCATCGGGGTCATACCCGCGAATCAACGTCCCGTTCACATCGATCAACGGAATCCCGCGTCCCCCCAGCGCCTCATAGGCCTTGCGGGCCTCGGCGTCTTTCTCGATATCGAATTCCTTATACGGAATGCCTTTCTGATCGAGAAAGCGCCGCGTCAGTTTGCAGTAGCCGCACCAGTCGGTCGCGTAGAGCACGACGTTGGCCTTGGCATGGGTCTGCTCGGACACCACTTGGCTCGGATTGAATAGCCGCTCGATCTTGCCCCAGTTCTGGTAAACCACGACCACCAGCAGGATCAGCAGGAATTTTTTCAGCAGGCCGTTCAGCATCAATTGCGTCGCTTGAGCTGATCGGTCAGCTGCGTGGGCAGGCCCTTGATGATCAGCGTGCCGGCTTCTTCGTCGTATTCAATCTTCGAGCCCAGCAGGTGTGCTTCGAAGCTGATGGACAGGCCTTCAGCGCGGCCGGTGAAGCGACGGAACTGGTTCAAGGTGCGTTTATCCGCCGGGATCTCCGGCGACAAGCCGTAATCCTTGTTGCGGATGTGATCGTAGAAGGCTTTCGGGCGCTCTTCATCGATCAGTTCCGAGAGTTCTACCAGGCCCATCGGCTCGCCAAGCTTGGCCTGGCTGCTGGCGTAATCCACCAGGGTCTTGGTCTTTTCGCGGGCGGATTCTTCCGGCAAATCCTCGCTTTCAACGAAATCACTGAAGGCCTTGAGCAGGGTGCGGGTTTCGCCCGGGCCGTCGACGCCTTCCTGGCAGCCAATGAAGTCGCGGAAATACTCCGAAACCTTTTTTCCGTTCTTGCCTTTGATGAACGAAATGTACTGCTTTGATTGCTTGTTGTTCTGCCACTCGGACACATTGATCCGTGCCGCCAGGTGCAACTGGCCCAAATCAAGGTGCCGGGACGGTGTCACGTCTAACTGATCGGTCACTGCAACGCCTTCACTGTGGTGCAGCAGCGCGATGGCCAGGTAATCGGTCATGCCCTGCTGGTAATGCGCGAACAGCACGTGGCCGCCCACAGAGAGATTCGACTCTTCCATCAGTTTTTGCAGGTGTTCCACCGCCACCCGGCTGAACGCCGTGAAATCCTTGCCACCGTCGAGGTATTCCTTCAGCCAGCCGCTGAACGGATGCGCCCCGGACTCGGCATGGAAGAAACCCCAGGCCTTGCCTTGTTTGGCGTTGTAGCTCTCGTTGAGGTCGGCAAGCATGTTCTCGATAGCGCTCGACTCGGCCAGTTCCGAGTCGCGGGCGTGGAGAACTGCAGGTGTGCCGTCGGGTTTTTTGTCGATCAGGTGGACGATGCAATGACGGATCGGCATGGGCTTCTCGGCTGATTGAAGAGAGGAGGGCGTGCTCCCCCAAAAAAGTGCCAAGTGTACCGCAACCACTGGTTTTGGCGCGGCTCGAAGGGCAATTCACAGCCGTCCGGCGGCCCTTATGCGGTTTTTTCCCGTTTTAGAGCAATAAAGCTGACCAAATGGGTAGCTAGAGGCGGATATTTCCCCGTCTCTGTGCTAGTTTTGCCCGGTCTTACGCGAAGTCACTGCGTTAAGCGTGCATTCAGCATTTGTCAGGTCGAACCAAACCCTGATTTCGGTATCTATAACCCCGATCCCGTGGTTATTGGCCGAGGGTGCCAGATCCAGAAGATCGGGCTCGATGGCTGACACTGCACTCTGCAATCCATATGAATTTGATAGGGAAGGAACACTACATGGCTCTTACTAAAGACCAACTGATCGCCGACATCGCTGAAGCTATCGACGCGCCAAAAACCACCGCGCGTAACGCTCTGGACCAACTGGGCCAAATCGTTGCCGATCAGCTGGAAAACGGCGGCGAAATCACTCTGCCAGGTATCGGCAAACTGAAAGTGACCGAGCGTCCAGCCCGTACCGGCCGCAACCCTTCGACTGGCGCTGCCATCGAAATCGCTGCCAAGAAAGTTATCAAGCTGGTTGTGGCCAAAGGCCTGACCGACGCTGTTAACAAGTAAGACGCAGTAAAAAAAGCCGTGCTCCGGAGCAATCCGGGCACGGCTTTTTTGTGTCTGAAATTCAGCGATTGACCTGCAAACACCTAATACCATGTGGGTGCGACGGTGCGACGATTCGACCTGCTCGCGATGGCGGTGGGTCAGTCACCAAAAAAGTCGACTGATACACCGCTATCGCGAGCATGCTCGCTCCCACATTTGATTTTGACAGCTCGGAAATAGCTTTACTCAGCTTTTACGGGCCCAACGTTCACGCCACACCTGCTGCTCGGATTTGGTCTGGAAGGTCCATGCGACGAAGCGGCTTTGCTTCTGGCCCTGGGACATTTCCACGACCTGGCTTTCCAGTACGCCGGCCTTTTTCAGCGCCGTCTGGATCGAAGGCAGGTTCGACGCCTTCGAAACCAGCGTGCTAAACCACAGCACTTTGTGCTGGAAATGCGCACTTTCGGCGATCAACTGCGTCACAAACCGTGCTTCACCACCTTCACACCACAGTTCGGCCGATTGACCACCGAAGTTCAGCACCGGCAGCTTGCGCTTCGGGTCGGCACGGCCCAGAGCACGCCATTTGCGTTCGCTGCCCTTGGTCGCCTCGTCCATCGATGCATGAAACGGCGGGTTGCACATGGTCAGGTCAAAACGCTCGCCGGGTTCAAGCAGGCCCAACAGAATGTGCTTGGGATTGCTTTGCTGGCGCAACTGGATGGCTTTGTTCAGCCCGTTGGACTGCACGATGGCTTTGGCCGCAGCCACGGCCGTCGGGTCGATTTCCGAGCCAAGGAAGTGCCAGCGGTAGTCGCTGTAGCCGATCAACGGATAGACGCAGTTGGCGCCCATGCCGATATCGAGCACCTTGACCGGCGCGCCGCGGGGAATCTCGCCGTCGTTGACGCTGGCCAGCAGGTCGGCCAGGAAGTGCACGTAGTCAGCACGCCCCGGAACTGGCGGGCAGAGGTAATCGGCCGGGATGTCCCAGTGGGCGATGCCGTAAAACGACTTGAGCAGCGCCCGGTTGAACACACGCACCGCATCGGGGCTGGCGAAGTCGATGCTTTCCTTGCCGTACGGGTTGATGATCACGAACTTCGCCAGTTCCGGCGTGGTTTTGATCAGCGCCGGAAAGTCGTAGCGACCCTGATGGCGGTTGCGCGGATGCAGGCTGGCCTTCTCACGAGGCTCCACGGCTTTGGCCGGGGTGGCGGTGTCAGGCTTCTTGCGCGCAGGTCTTGGTGTGCGGGGGGCGTTCATGGGCGTTGTCGATTCGGGTATGGCTAAAAGTGGCGGGTATTGTCCCACAGTCGATGGCAACGCGGGGATCCTCCTGTAGGAGCGAGGCTTGCCCGCGAAGGATGCGACACGGTCAATCAGGTAGACCGCGTTATCGTTCTTCGCGGGCAAGCCTCGCTCCTACAGAAAGCGAAAAGGGGCAGGCACAAAAAAGGGAGGCCGTTTCGGGCCTCCCTTGTTCATTGCGATTTGCCGTTACAGGCTGGCAATCCGCGCATGCTGCTCCGCCAATTTGCCCAAAGCCTGTTCAGCTTCGGCCAGTTTAGCGCGTTCCTTGTCGATGACTTCGGCTGGAGCCTTGTCGACGAAGCCAGCGTTGGACAGCTTGCCACCCACGCGCTGAACTTCGCCTTGCAGACGCAGGATTTCCTTGTCCAGACGCGCCAGTTCGGCATCTTTATCGATCAGGCCGGCCATCGGCACCAGCACTTCCATCTCGCCGACCAGTGCGGTAGCGGACAGCGGTGCTTCTGCGCCGGCAGCCAACACAGTGATCGATTCGAGGCGAGCCAGCTTCTTCAACAGGGCTTCGTTCTCGGTGAGACGACGCTGATCTTCGGCGCTGACGTTTTTCAGATAGATCGGCAGCGGCTTACCCGGACCGATGTTCATCTCGCCACGGATGTTGCGCGTGCCGAGCATCAGTTCCTTGAGCCACTCGATATCGTTCTCGGCCGCCGGATCGATGCGCTCTTCATTGGCCACTGGCCAAGGTTGCAGCATGATCGTCTTACCTTCGATACCGGCCAGCGGCGCGATGCGCTGCCAGATTTCTTCGGTGATGAACGGCATGAACGGGTGCGCCAGGCGCAATGCGACTTCCAGCACCCGAACCAGTGTGCGACGTGTACCGCGCTGACGCTCTACCGGGGCGTTTTCGTCCCACAGCACAGGCTTGGAGAGTTCCAGGTACCAGTCGCAATACTGGTTCCAGATGAACTCGTACAAGGCTTGTGCCGCCAGGTCGAAACGGAACTGATCGAGTTGACGGGTCACTTCGGCTTCGGTGCGTTGCAGCTGCGAGATGATCCAGCGATCCGCCAGGGACAGCTCGTAAGCCTCGCCGTTCTGGCCGCAGTCTTCACCCTTGTCCAGAACATAACGCGCGGCGTTCCAGATCTTGTTGCAGAAGTTGCGATAGCCTTCGACGCGGCCCATGTCGAACTTGATGTCACGACCGGTGGAGGCCAGTGAGCAGAAGGTGAAACGCAGGGCGTCGGTGCCGTAGCTGGCGATGCCATCGGCGAACTCGTCGCGGGTCTGCTTCTCGATCTTTTTCGCCAGTTTCGGCTGCATCATGCCGGACGTGCGTTTCTGCACCAGCTCTTCGAGCTCGATACCGTCGATGATGTCCAGCGGGTCCAGGACGTTGCCCTTGGACTTGGACATCTTCTGGCCCTGGCCATCACGCACCAGGCCGTGCACGTAGACGGTCTTGAATGGAACCTGCGGCGTGCCGTCCTCATTCTTCATCAGGTGCATGGTCATCATGATCATCCGGGCGACCCAGAAGAAAATGATGTCGAAGCCAGTCACCAGCACGTCGGTGGAGTGGAATTTCTTCAGGAACTCGGTCTGCTCAGGCCAGCCGAGGGTGGAGAACGTCCACAGGCCCGAACTGAACCAGGTATCGAGAACGTCGTTGTCCTGTTGCAGCGCAACGTCCTGGCCAAGGTTGTTCTTGGCACGTACTTCGGCTTCGTCGCGACCGACATAGACCTTGCCCGACTCGTCGTACCAGGCCGGAATCCGGTGACCCCACCACAGCTGACGGCTGATGCACCAATCCTGGATGTCGCGCATCCACGAGAAGTACATGTTTTCGTATTGTTTCGGCACGAACTGGATACGGCCGTCTTCAACGGCAGCAATCGCAGGCTCGGCCAACGGCTTGGTGGATACGTACCACTGGTCGGTCAGCCATGGCTCGATGATCGTGCCGGAACGGTCGCCTTTCGGCACTTTCAGCGCGTGATCGTTGACGCTGACCAAGAGGCCGGCAGCATCGAACGCAGCCACGATTTGCTTGCGCGCTTCAAAACGGTCCAGACCGGCGTATTCGGCCGGTATCTTGCCGTCGATGCTTTCATTCAGCGTGCCGTCCAGGTTGAACACCTGACAGGCCGGCAGTACGGCAGCGTTCTTGTCGAAGATGTTCAGCAGCGGCAGGTTGTGGCGCTTGCCGACTTCGTAGTCGTTGAAATCGTGGGCCGGGGTGATTTTCACGCAACCGGTGCCGAATTCTGGGTCGCAGTAATCGTCGGCGATGATCGGGATGCGGCGGCCGACCAGCGGCAGCTCGACAAATTTGCCGATCAGGGCTTTGTAGCGTTCATCGTTCGGGTTAACCGCGACGGCGGAGTCGCCGAGCATGGTCTCCGGGCGAGTGGTCGCGACGATCAGGTAATCGTTGCCTTCAGCGGTCTTGACGCCGTCGGCCAGCGGGTATTTCAGGTTCCACAGGAAACCTTTCTCGTCGTGGTTTTCCACTTCGAGGTCGGAAATCGCCGTGTGCAACTTGGTGTCCCAGTTGACCAGACGCTTGCCGCGGTAGATCAGGCCGTCTTCGTGCAACCGAACGAAGGCTTCTTTAACGGCTTCCGAGAGGCCATCGTCCATAGTGAAGCGCTCGCGGCCCCAGTCCACGGACGAACCGAGACGGCGGATCTGACGGCTGATGTTGCCGCCGGACTGATCCTTCCACTCCCAGACTTTCTCGAGGAATTTCTCACGGCCCAGGTCGTGGCGATTCTGGCCCTGGGCTTCGAGTTGACGTTCCACCAGCATTTGCGTGGCGATACCGGCGTGGTCGGTACCCGGTTGCCACAGGGTGTTGCGACCCTGCATGCGGCGGAAACGGATCAGGGCGTCCATGATCGCGTTGTTGAAGCCGTGACCCATGTGCAGGCTGCCGGTGACGTTCGGCGGCGGGATCATGATGGTGTAGGACTCGCCCGCGCCTTGCGGGGCGAAGTAATTCTCTGACTCCCAGGTGTTGTACCAGGAAGTTTCAATGGCGTGCGGCTGGTAGGTCTTATCCATGCGCGGCGGGACCCTATTGGCATTTATTCAGGAAAAGCCGGCAAGTATAGCGGGGCATGAGGCAGAGGGCGAGCAGGGGCGGACGGCGCGCAGACCTAATGTGGGAGTGAGCCTTTGTGGCGAGGGGTTAATTGGAATGCCGCACCACCCCGTTCGGCTGCGCAGCAGTCGTCAACCCTGTAAATGCGTAGTGCGAATGAAATGCTGGGGGCCGCTTCGCAGCCCAACGGGGCGGTGCGACGTTTCGCTAAATCCCCTCACCACAAAGGCTTGCTTCCACAGGAGAGGGTGTTATTCGTACTGGCTAAGCAACCGCTCCATCCGCGCATCCAGCCGGCGCTTGATCTCGGTTTCAATGTGCGGTGCAAAATCATCGATCACGTCTTGCATGATCAACATCGCAGCAGCACGCAGTTCGCTGTCGAGATGCAGCAAGGCATCAGGACCTTTGCCGGCCGCCGGTGCCGGTTGCGCGGCAGGGGCGGGTGGTGTCGGTTCGACGTCCTGCGGCGCACCGCTGACGGAGTCGAACAACATCGGAATCTGTTCCTGATCACCGTCTTCGACCGTGTCGGTCAGCAGCGGCGGTTGCAGGTTGTCATCGCCGAGCAGTTGGCGGATCGACTCGAGGTCATCCAGCAGGTGCGCGGACTTCTGTTGCGGTTTTGGAGTGTCCATCGGAATGCTCAAAGTCGCTGTAATCGGTGATCTTGCAGAGGATAGCCCTGTTCGCGATAGAAACGGAAACTCTCCCGCGCGGCCGCACGAATCGTCGGATCTTCCACCACCACTTCCGCCACGCGGGCGAACTGTTTGGCGAACACCGGCACTTTCAGGTCGAGATTGACCAGCAGATCCTGATGCGGACCGCAGTCATCACCCAGTCCTAGCACAATCAAACCCTCAGGTTCGCTTTCGGCAGGCCCGTGAGGCACGAAGCTTTCACCCTTGAAAGCCCATAAACGTGCATCGAGATCCTCGCGTTGGGCGGCATCGCTGCAATGCAGGTAAATGCGGTGGCCCATGCGCCAGGCTTTTTCGGTGAGTTTGCAGGCAAAATCCAGCCGTGCCGACGGATCGGCGCTGGGCAGGATATAGAAGTCGACTTTGGTCATTGCGGTTCCTGAGCCACGAACGGCGTCACCCGGAAGTGACGCCACCCGAGGTCATCGGTTTCAGGCTTTGGCGCGGTCCAGCAGGTATTGGGTCAGCAACGGAACCGGACGGCCAGTGGCGCCCTTGTCCTTGCCGCCGCTGGTCCATGCGGTGCCGGCGATGTCCAGGTGCGCCCAGTTCAGGTTCTTGGTGAAGCGCGACAGGAAGCAGGCTGCGGTGATGGTGCCGGCTTTCGGGCCGCCAATGTTGGCGATGTCGGCGAACGGGCTGTCCAGCTGCTCTTGGTACTCATCAAACAGCGGCAGTTGCCATGCGCGGTCGTCGGCAGCCTTGCCGGCGCTCAGCAGTTGATCGATCAGCTCGTCGTTGTTGCCCAGCAGGCCGGAGGTGTGGGAACCCAGGGCAACGACGCAAGCGCCGGTCAGGGTCGCGATGTCGATCACGGCTTGCGGCTTGAAGCGCTCGGAGTAGGTCAGTGCATCGCACAGCACCAGACGGCCTTCGGCGTCGGTGTTGAGGATTTCAACAGTCTGGCCGCTCATGGTGGTGACGATGTCGCCTGGGCGCGAAGCATTGCCGCTCGGCATGTTCTCGGCGCAGGCCAGGATGCACACCAGGTTGATCGGCAGTTTCAGCTCGAGCACGGCGCGCAGGGTGCCGAACACGCTGGCCGCGCCGCCCATGTCGTACTTCATTTCATCCATGCCGGCGCCTGGTTTCAGGCTGATGCCGCCGGTGTCAAAGGTGATGCCTTTGCCGACCAGTGCGTATGGCTTCTCGGATTTCTTGCCGCCGTTGTATTGCATGACGATCAGGCGCGGAGGCTGGGCGCTGCCCTGGCCCACGGCGTAGAACGAGCCCATGCCCAGTTCCTTGATCTTCTTCTCATCAAGGACTTCGACTTTCAGGCTTTTGAATTCCTTACCCAGGTTCTTGGCTTGTTCGCCGAGGAATGTCGGGTGGCAGATGTTCGGCGGCAGGTTGCCCAGGTTGCGGGTGAATGCCATGCCGTTGGCAATCGCAGTGGCGTGGGCCACGGCGCGCTCGACTTCGGCCTGTGCAGCCTTGATGGTCACCAGGGTGATTTTCTTCAGGGAACGAGGTTCGGCTTTCTGGCTCTTGAACTGGTCGAAGGTGTATTCGCCGTCCACCAGGGTTTCGGCCAGCAGGCGGATTTTGCCGTAGCTGTCGCGGCCTTTGATCACGACTTCGTCCAGCGCCAGCACGGCGTCGGTGCCGCCCAGGCCTTTAAGGGTGTTGAGGACGCCAGCGATGATTTTACGGAACGGGCGGTCACCCAGCTCTTCGTCCTTGCCTACGCCGACCAGCAGAACGCGCTCGGCCTTGAGGTTAGGCAGGCTGTGCAGCAACAGGCTCTGGCCGACTTTGCCGGCCAGGTCGCCGCGCTTGAGTACCGTGCTGATCGCGCCGCCGCTCAGTTCGTCGAGTTGTTTTGCCACGGCGCCGAGCTTGCGGCCTTCGCCGACGGCGACCACCAGAGTGGCGGTCTTCAACGTTTCTGGGCTAACGCTTTTTACAACCAGTTCCATGTCCGGGTCCCTGAATTAATGGTCAACGTGCGCGGGTAAAACGGCGGCGCACAGACGCTTGCTTATAAATAGAAAGACGCAGGTCACGGCCCGCGACAAAGGCCGCAGTTTGAACCTCGCTCACTGCGCCTGACAACCCTCGGTTGTACGATCTTCAACGCATTACCCGCCTGCTTGAGCATGCGCAGTGACAGGCGCACTCAATCACAGGATAATGCGCCAACTTTTTCGGCGGCCCTGCCCTGCGGGCTGTCTGATACGTTTGCTTGTTTGGCCGCCTTAGCCTGACAACCCTGGAGTGTCTGGTTTGATTGTCTTCCGTTATCTGTCCCGCGAAGTCCTGTTGACCTTGAGCGCCGTCAGCGCCGTGCTGCTGGTCATCATCATGAGCGGTCGCTTCATCAAATACCTCGCCCAGGCGGCCTCGGGCCTGCTGGATCCGGGCTCCCTGTTCCTGATCATGGGCTTTCGTCTGCCAGGTTTCCTGCAGCTGATCCTGCCACTGGGCCTGTTTCTCGGGATCCTGCTGGCCTACGGTCGGCTGTACCTCGAAAGCGAAATGACTGTGTTGTCGGCCACCGGCATGAGCCAGCAACGTCTGCTTGCCATGACGCTGTTTCCGGCCACGCTGGTTGCGCTGGTCGTGGCCTGGCTGAGTCTGAGCCTGGCGCCACAAGGTGCCAATCAGTTCCAGTTGCTGCTGAACAAGCAGGACGCGCTGACCGAGTTCGATACCCTGGAGCCGGGTCGTTTTCAGGCCCTGCGCGACGGTACCCGGGTGACCTACACCGAGCAGCTGTCGGATGACCGCATCAATTTGGGCGGTGTGTTCATTTCGCAAAAAAACATCAGCTCCGATAAGAAGGATCGCGGGATTTCCGTGCTGGTGGCTGAGAAGGGTCGTCAGGAAATCCGCCCTGACGGCAATCGTTATCTGATTCTCGACAACGGCTATCGCTACGACGGTAACCCAGGGCAGGCCGACTACCGGGCGATCAAATACGAGGAGTACGGCGTATTGCTGCCCAAGCCGGACGTCAGCGACGAAGTCACCGACCGCGATGCAATGACCACCCGTTCCTTGATCGGCAGCGATGACATCCGCTCGCGCACTGAACTGCAATGGCGTCTGTCCCTGCCATTGCTGGTGTTCATCGTGACCCTGATGGCGGTGCCGCTGTCGCGGGTCAATCCACGCCAGGGGCGTTTCCTCAAGCTGCTGCCGGCGATTCTTCTTTATATGGCTTACCTGAGCATCCTGATTGCCGCGCGCGGCGCCCTCGAAAAAGGCAAGATCCCGCCGGCGCTGGGGTTGTGGTGGGTGCACGCAATTTTCCTGGCCATTGGCCTGGGCTTGCTCTATTGGGAGCCGTTGCGCTTGAAGATGGCGAGTCGCCGAGCTGCACTGGAGGTGGCCCGTGGTTAAGTTGGATCGCTACATCGGTAGCAGCGTATTCGTAGCAATCCTGGCGGTACTGGGGATTATTCTTGGCCTGGCGACGTTGTTTGCCTTCATCGATGAGATGAGCGAGGTCAGCGATACCTACACCTTGATCGACGTTTTGAGCTACGTCTTGCTGACTGCGCCCCGTCGTTTGTACGACATGTTGCCAATGGCGGCGCTGATCGGTTGCCTGATCGGCCTTGGCAGCCTGGCCAGCCACAGCGAGCTGACCATCATGCGCGCCGCCGGCGTGTCGGTCGGCCGGATCGTCTGGGCGGTCATGAAGCCAATGCTGGTCCTGATGGTGGTGGGTGTGCTGATCGGCGAATACGTCGCGCCGGCCACCGAAGTCACCGCTCAGGCCAACCGCTCCCTGGCTCAGGGTGGCGGCGATGCGCAGAGCGCCAAGCATGGTCTGTGGCACCGCCAGGGTGATGAGTTCATTCACGTCAACTCTGTGCAACCGAACGGTTTGCTGTACGGCGTCACCCGTTATCGTTTCGATAATGAGCGTCATATGCTGTCGTCCAGCTTCGCCAAGCGGGCGAAGTTCGATCAGGATCACTGGCAGTTGAGCGACGTCACCACCACGCTGTTCCATGAAAAGAGCACCGAAGTGGTCACCACCCCTGACGAGCGTTGGGATGTCGCCTTGAGTCCGCAACTGCTGAGCACGGTGGTGATGTCGCCTGACACGCTGTCGATCAGCGGCCTGTGGGGTTACATCCACTACCTGGCTGACCAGGGGTTGAGCAACGGCCGTTACTGGCTGGCGTTTTGGGTCAAGGTGTTGCAGCCGCTGGTGACCGCGGCGCTGGTATTGATGGCGATTTCCTTCATCTTTGGCCCGTTGCGCTCGGTGACCCTCGGTCAGCGGGTGTTCACTGGCGTGCTGGTCGGCTTCACCTTTCGCATCGTCCAGGATTTGCTGGGGCCTTCGAGCCTGGTGTTCGGATTCTCGCCGCTGTTTGCGGTGCTGGTTCCGGCCGGCGTCTGTGCCTTGGCCGGTGTCTGGCTGTTGCGCCGAGCCGGCTGATCACGGGTTTTTCCCGACCCCGCGGGTCACAAAAAACGCCCCTGTCGCAAGACCGGGGCGTTTTTGTAAGTGCCGTCTGACCTGCGAACGTGACGCTTGCGCCGTGGATCAGGTACAATTCCCGGCTATTTTTCGGCGGGCTATGCCTGCAGCCTTTTTGAGTGTTGATCCGTGAGTGATTTGAGTCATATCCGCAATTTCTCCATCATCGCCCACATTGACCATGGCAAGTCGACGCTGGCCGATCGCTTCATCCAGATGTGTGGCGGCCTCGCCGAGCGCGAAATGGAAGCCCAGGTGCTGGACTCCATGGACCTGGAACGTGAACGCGGGATCACCATCAAGGCCCACAGCGTCACCCTGTATTACACCGCTCGCGATGGCATCAAGTACCAGCTGAACTTCATTGACACCCCGGGCCACGTCGACTTCACCTATGAAGTCAGCCGGTCGCTGGCGGCCTGTGAAGGCGCGTTGCTGGTGGTCGATGCCGGTCAAGGCGTTGAAGCGCAATCGGTTGCCAACTGCTACACCGCGATTGAGCAGGGCCTGGAAGTGATGCCGGTCCTGAACAAGATCGACCTGCCGCAGGCCGATCCGGACCGCGTCAAAGAAGAAATCGAAAAAATCATCGGCATCGATGCCACCGATGCGGTCGAGTGCAGTGCCAAGACCGGTCTGGGCGTCGACGAAGTGCTCGAGCGCCTGGTCAAGACCATTCCTGCGCCAACCGGCAACTATGAAGATCCGCTGCAAGCGTTGATCATCGATTCCTGGTTCGACAATTACCTGGGCGTTGTTTCCCTGGTGCGCGTGCGCCACGGTCGCGTGAAGAAGGGCGACAAGATCCTGGTCAAATCCACCGGCAAGATCCACCTGGTGGACAGCGTCGGTGTCTTCAACCCGAAACACACCGCCACTGTTGACCTGAAGGCCGGCGAAGTGGGCTTCATCATTGCCGGCATCAAGGACATTCACGGTGCACCGGTCGGTGACACCCTGACCTTGAGCTCCACGCCAGACGTTGACGTGCTGCCAGGCTTCAAACGCATTCAGCCGCAGGTCTACGCCGGCCTGTTCCCGGTCAGCTCCGACGACTTCGAAGATTTCCGTGAAGCCCTGCAAAAGCTCACGCTCAACGACTCGTCCCTGCAGTACACCCCGGAAAGCTCCGACGCCCTGGGCTTCGGCTTCCGTTGCGGGTTCCTCGGCATGCTGCACATGGAAATCATCCAGGAGCGCCTGGAGCGCGAGTACGACCTGGACCTGATCACCACGGCGCCGACGGTTATTTTCGAGCTGTTGCTGAAAACCGGTGAAACGATTTACGTCGACAACCCGTCGAAGCTTCCAGACCTGTCCTCGATCGAAGACATGCGCGAACCGATCGTGCGGGCCAACATTCTTGTGCCGCAAGAGCATCTGGGCAACGTCATTACCCTGTGCATCGAGAAGCGTGGTGTGCAGCACGACATGTTGTTCCTCGGTACGCAGGTCCAGGTGACCTACGATTTGCCGATGAACGAAGTGGTCCTCGACTTCTTCGACCGTCTGAAGTCCACCAGCCGCGGTTATGCTTCGCTGGATTACCATTTCGACCGTTATCAATCAGCTAATCTGGTGAAACTGGATGTGCTGATCAACGGTGACAAGGTCGACGCCCTGGCGCTGATCGTGCACAAGGATAACGCGCACTACAAAGGTCGCCAGTTGACCGAGAAGATGAAAGAACTGATTCCGCGCCAGATGTTCGACGTCGCGATCCAGGCCGCCATTGGCGGGCAGATCATTGCGCGGACCTCCGTCAAGGCTCTCAGAAAGAACGTATTGGCCAAATGCTACGGCGGTGACGTAAGCCGTAAGAAAAAGCTGCTTGAAAAGCAGAAGGCCGGTAAAAAACGCATGAAGCAAGTCGGCAACGTGGAAATTCCACAAGAAGCCTTCCTTGCGGTGCTCAGGTTGGATAGTTAGGTCCTATGTCGCTAAATTTCCCGCTGTTGCTGGTCATCGCCGTGTTCGTCTGCGGCCTGTTGGCGTTGCTCGATCTGCTGTTCCTGGCGCCTCGGCGCCGGGCTGCCATCAACTCCTATCAGGGGAGCGTCAGCCAGGCTGACATGGTGGTCGTCGAGAAACTGAACAAAGAGCCGCTGCTGGTCGAATACGGCAAGTCGTTCTTCCCGGTGTTGTTCATCGTGCTGGTGCTGCGTTCGTTCCTCGTGGAGCCGTTCCAGATTCCTTCCGGCTCGATGAAACCGACCCTGGACGTCGGCGACTTCATTCTGGTGAACAAGTTTTCTTACGGGATCCGCCTGCCGGTGCTCGACAAGAAAGTCATCGAAGTCGGTGATCCGCAGCGCGGCGATGTGATGGTGTTCCGCTACCCGAGCGATCCGAACGTCAACTACATCAAGCGTGTGGTGGGCCTGCCGGGTGACCAGATTCGTTACACCGCCGACAAGCGCTTGTTTGTCAACGGCGAATCGATTGCCGAACAACGGGTCGGCTCCGAGCCGGGCACGCTGGGCAGTGCCGAGCTCTACAAGGAAAAACTCGGCGTGGCCGAGCACTTGATCCGCAAGGAAATGAGCCGCTACCGCGCAACGCCGGACCATTCGTGGACCGTGCCGGCCGGGCACTATTTCATGATGGGCGACAACCGCGACAACTCCAACGACAGTCGCTACTGGGATGATCCGAGCATTCCCAAGGATCTGCTGGGCATGGTTCCCGACAAGAATATCGTCGGCAAGGCCTTCGCAGTCTGGATGAGCTGGCCGGAACCCAAACTCAGTCACCTGCCGAATTTCTCGCGGGTTGGCCTGATCAAGTAATCACACACGGCGCTATTGAACACAGCGCCGAATGCATTTCTGGAGTCGACACAATCGGCGCCGAAAGCATGAAGCCAATGATATTCAGGACGTTATTTTTGAACACAGCGTTAATTGTCCCAAGCCTGCGCCGCACCACGGCCATGGCGGTGGAATCCAGCCACGAACTCAGCGTGGGTAAACCGTGAGCGTCTCCTTAAGCCGTCTAGAGCGTCAGCTCGGCTACACCTTCAAGGATCAGGAACTGATGGTCCTGGCCCTGACTCACCGCAGTTTTGCCGGGCGCAACAACGAACGCCTGGAATTCCTCGGTGATGCCATCCTCAACTTCGTCGCTGGCGAGGCGCTGTTCGATCGCTTCCCGCTGGCCCGCGAAGGCCAGTTGTCGCGTTTGCGCGCACGCCTGGTGAAAGGTGAGACGCTGGCCGTACTGGCCCGCGGTTTCGACCTGGGCGAATACCTGCGCCTGGGCTCCGGTGAGTTGAAAAGCGGCGGCTTCCGTCGCGAGTCGATTCTGGCCGATGCCCTGGAAGCACTGATTGGTGCGATCTACCTCGATGCTGGCATGGACATGGCGCGCGAGCGCGTGCTGGCCTGGCTGGCCGGTGAGTTCGAAGGCCTGACGCTGGTCGACACCAACAAAGATCCAAAAACCCGCCTGCAGGAATTTCTGCAATCGCGTGGTTGCGAGCTGCCGCGTTACGAAGTGGTGGATATCCAGGGTGAGCCGCATTGCCGGACGTTCTTCGTCGAATGTGAAATCACCTTACTGAATGAAAAAAGCCGAGGTCAGGGTGTGAGTCGTCGTATTGCCGAACAGGTAGCGGCCGCCGCAGCACTGATTGCCCTGGGTGTGGAGAATGGCAATGACTGATTCAACTGCAACTCGCTGTGGCTATGTTGCCATCGTCGGCCGTCCCAACGTGGGCAAGTCCACGCTGCTGAACCATATCCTGGGTCAGAAGCTGGCGATCACTTCGCGCAAGCCGCAAACCACCCGTCACAACATGCTGGGCATCAAGACCGAAGGCGCCGTGCAGGCGATCTACGTCGACACCCCGGGCATGCACAAGGGCGGCGAAAAGGCTCTGAACCGCTACATGAACAAGACCGCTTCGGCGGCGTTGAAAGACGTCGACGTGGTGATCTTCGTGGTTGACCGCACCAAATGGACCGACGAAGACCAGATGGTTCTCGAACGCGTCCAGTACGTGACCGGCCCGCTGATCGTGGCGCTGAACAAGACCGATCGCATCGAAGACAAATCCGAGCTGATGCCGCACCTGACCTGGTTGCAGGAACAGTTGCCGAACGCGCAGATCATGCCGATCTCGGCCCAGCACGGGCACAACCTCGAAGCGCTGGAGCGTGTGATTGCCGGCTACCTGCCGGAAAACGATCACTTCTTCCCGGAAGACCAGATCACCGACCGCAGCAGCCGCTTCCTCGCCGCTGAACTGGTACGCGAGAAAATCATGCGCCAGATGGGCGCCGAGCTGCCGTACCAGATCACGGTCGAAATCGAAGAGTTCAAGCAGCAGGGCAAAACCCTGCACATCCATGCCTTGATTCTCGTCGAGCGTGACGGTCAGAAGAAAATCATCATCGGCGACAAGGGCGAGCGGATCAAACGCATCGGCACCGAGGCGCGCAAGGATATGGAGCTGCTGTTTGACTCCAAGATCATGCTCAACCTGTGGGTGAAAGTGAAAGGCGGCTGGTCTGACGACGAGCGCGCTCTGCGTTCGCTGGGTTACGGCGATCTGTAACCCGGTCGACGCTGCACCGTATAACCTCTGTGGGAGCGGGCTTGCTCGCGAAGACGATGTAACATTCAGCATTGATGTTGACTGTCACACCGCATTCGCGAGCAAGCCCGCTCCCGCATTGGTTTCGGGTTGTTTGTAAAACTGCGTTCCGTCATTGAGAACTCCATGTCCCAGCCCATCGGCCAACCCGCTTTCGTGCTTCACAGCCGCGCCTACCGCGAAAGCAGCGCGCTGGTGGACTTCCTCACGCCGCAAGGTCGGCTGCGGGCGGTGTTGCGTAGCGCGCGGGGCAAGGCCGGGACATTGGCCCGACCATTCGTGCCGCTGGAAGTCGAGTTTCGCGGACGTGGCGAGCTGAAGAATGTCGGACGCATGGAAAGTGCGGGTACTTCTACATGGCTCATCGGTGAGGCCCTGTTCAGTGGCCTCTACCTCAATGAACTGCTGATCCGCCTGTTGCCCGCAGAAGACCCGCACCCTGGCGTGTTCGATCACTATGCCGCGACGTTGCTCGCGCTGGCCGAAGGGCGCCCACTGGAACCGTTGCTGCGATCCTTCGAATGGCGCCTGCTCGACGACCTCGGTTACGGCTTCGCCCTGACCACCGACATCCACGGCGAGCCCATCGCCCCGGACGGTCTGTACCGATTGCAAGTGGACGCCGGCCTGGAGCAGGTGTACTTGCTGCAACCCGGCCTGTTCAACGGCACCGAGCTGTTGGCCATGGCCGACGCTGACTGGACCGCGCCCGGCGCATTGTCCGCTGCCAAACGTCTGATGCGCCAGGCGTTGGCCGTTCACCTGGGCGGTCGTCCCCTCGTCAGCCGCGAACTGTTTCGCAAGCCCTGATCACCCCGTATGCTGTGCACCGAACTTCCCTATCTTCAGGAGCGCTTCCTTGACCACCAGCAATCGCATTCTTCTTGGCGTGAACATCGACCACGTTGCCACCCTGCGTCAGGCCCGGGGCACTCGCTACCCGGATCCGGTCAAGGCAGCACTGGACGCGGAAGAGGCGGGCGCTGACGGCATCACCGTGCACCTGCGCGAAGACCGCCGGCACATCCAGGAACGCGACGTGCTGTTGCTCAAGGACGTGCTGCAAACCCGCATGAACTTCGAAATGGGCGTCACCGAAGAAATGATGCTGTTCGCCGAGCGCATCCGCCCGGCGCACATTTGCCTGGTCCCGGAAACCCGTCAGGAACTGACCACTGAAGGTGGCCTGGACGTAGCGGGACAGGAAGTACGGATTAAAGCAGCGGTGGATCGCCTGTCAAAGATCGGCTGTGAAGTGTCGCTGTTCATCGATGCTGACGAGCGGCAGATCGAAGCGTCCCGTCGTGTGGGTGCGCCGGCAATCGAATTGCACACCGGTCGTTATGCCGATGCCGAGACGCCGACTGAAGTGGCTGAAGAGCTTAAGCGTGTGGCGGATGGCGTCGCGTTTGGCCTGGCTCAGGGGTTGATCGTCAATGCCGGTCACGGACTGCATTATCACAACGTTGAAGCCGTGGCCGCGATCAAGGGCATCAACGAATTGAACATCGGCCATGCGCTGGTGGCCCATGCGTTGTTCGTTGGGTTCAAGTCGGCTGTTTCGGAGATGAAGGCATTGATCCTGGCCGCCGCAAAAGCCTAAAAACCCAACATAACACCCCTGTGGGAGCGGGCTTGCTCGCGAATGCGGTTTAACATTCAACATCTTCGTTGACTGACACACCGCTTTCGCGAGCAAGCCCGCTCCCACATTTGATCTCGGTTGTTCTGTCAGAGCTGCGGGGTTTCCTGATTCGGCTTGGTCTTGTCGACCCCAGGTACATGCAGGTTGCCCTCGGCCACCTGATTGCCTTCAAGTTGCGGTTGCGTCACCCACGTCAGGATGTCGTAGTAGCGACGGATGTTCGCCACGAAATGCACAGGCTCGCCGCCCCGGGCGTAGCCATAACGCGTCTTGCTGTACCACTTCTTCTCTGACAGCCGCGGCAGGATCTTCTTCACGTCCAGCCACTTGTCCGGGTTCAGACCTTCCTTGGCCGCCAGTTTGCGTGCGTCATCCAGGTGACCGCCGCCAACGTTGTAGGCCGCCAGTGCAAACCAGGTGCGATCCGGCTCCTGGATCGACTCATCCAACTGATCCTTCACGTAGGCCAGGTACTTGGCGCCGCCCATGATGCTTTGTTTGGGGTCCAGTCGATTGGAAACGCCCATCGCCTGCGCGGTGTTCTGGGTCAGCATCATCAGTCCGCGCACGCCGGTCTTCGATGTGACGGCCGCTTGCCATAGCGATTCCTGATAGCCGACCGCGGCCAGCAGGCGCCAATCGACTTTCTCTTTCTTGGCGTACGCCTTGAAGTGCTGTTCGTATTTGGGCAGACGTTGTTGCAAGTGTTGGGCGAAGGTATAGGCGCCGACGTAGCCGAGCACATCGACGTGCCCGTAATAGCGGTCTTTCAGGCGTTGCAGGGTGCCGTTCTTCTTCACCTTGTCGAGGTAGGCGTTGATCTCGTTGAGCAAGCTGTTGTCGTCGCCAGAGGCCACGGCCCAACTCTGGTTGCTGGCGTCACCGAGGTCGAAGGCTACCCGCACCTTGGGGAAGTAGACCTGGTTCATCGCCACTTCGTTTGAGTCGACCAGGGTCAGATCAATCTGACCTTCATCGACCATGCGCAGCAGGTCGACGACTTCAACCGCGTCGGACTCTTCGTATTCAATGCCTGGATATTTCTTTTTCAGCTCCGCCAGTTGCCCGGCGTGGGTGCTGCCCTTGAGCACCATGATCTTCTTGCCGACCAGGTCGCCCGCGTCGGTCGGCCGCGATTGGCCGTTGCGGTAGATGATCTGTGGGGTGACTTCCAGGTAGGAGTGGGAAAACCGCACCTGTTGTTTGCGTTGCTCGCTGCTGACCAGACCGGCAGCAGCCAGCACCGGGCCGTTAGGCTTGCCCACCTGACTGAACAGGTCGTCAAGGTTGTCGGCGGTCTCGATCTTGAGCTCCACCCCCAGATCGTCGGCGAAGCGCTTCACCAGCTCGTATTCGAAGCCGGTTTCACCGTTGCGATCCTGAAAGTAGGTGGCGGGGCTGTTTCGGGTAACCACCCGCAGCACGCCATCCTCCTTTATGCGCTCCAGTGTGTTGGGTTTATCAACACAGCCACTGAGCATCAGGAAGAGTCCGGTTGCGATCAGCCATTTGGCGTACCGCGGACGCAAAGCCGTTGGGGAAAACATCTGCGCAGTATACGCAAAGGACCACGAGCGCCATATCTCGACAGCGAAGGGCTTGTCTGGTAGGGCGCGGGAAACCCGCGTGGAGCCCGCAGGAATGGGCCCGGACCGCATTTTGTGACAGAAAAAATAACCGTCGCAGAACACAGGTTTCAGGTCCGGATACCCGGCCCGACGTTCGGGTACAGCCATGCGTACCGTTTCGGGTGCTGTCGCGGGCGGTTTAGGCTAGAATGCACGGCCTCAAAGCACACCCCTTCCCGAGGCTGTCCCGAAGATGTTGATCCTGCGCGGCGCTCCTGCCCTTTCTGCCTTTCGCCACAGCAAACTCCTTGAGCAACTGAGCCAGAAGGTCCCGGCTGTCAGCGGCTTGTATGCTGAATTCGCTCACTTCGCTGAAGTTACCGGCGTCCTGACCGGCGACGAACAGCAGGTGCTTGCGCGCCTTCTGAAGTACGGTCCAAGTGTTCCGGTACAAGAGCCGACCGGTCGTCTGTTCCTGGTGTTGCCGCGTTTCGGCACCATCTCGCCATGGTCCAGCAAGGCCAGCGACATCGCTCGCAACTGCGGCCTGAGCAAGATCCAGCGCCTGGAGCGCGGCATCGCGTTCTACGTGGCCGGCCAGTTCAGCGACGCCGACGCTCAGCTGATCTCCGATGCGCTGCACGACCGCATGACCCAGATCGTATTGGGCAACCTCGAACACGCCGCCGGCCTGTTCAGCCACGCCGAGCCGAAACCGCTGACCGCGATCGACGTGCTGGGTGGCGGCCGCGCCGCGCTGGAAAAAGCCAACACCGAGCTGGGCCTGGCCCTGGCCGAAGACGAAATCGACTACCTGGTCAACGCCTTCGTTGGTTTGAAGCGCAACCCGCACGACATCGAACTGATGATGTTCGCCCAGGCGAACTCCGAGCACTGCCGTCACAAGATCTTCAACGCCAGTTGGGACATTGATGGTCAGAGCCAGGAAAAAAGCCTGTTCGGCATGATCAAGAACACCTACGTGATGCACAGCGAAGGCGTGCTGTCGGCTTACAAGGACAACGCTTCGGTGATCGTCGGTAACGTCGCCGGCCGTTTCTTCCCGGACCCTGAAACCCGCCAGTACGGCGCGGTGCAGGAACCGGTGCACATCCTGATGAAAGTCGAAACTCACAACCACCCGACCGCGATTGCCCCGTTCCCGGGCGCGTCCACTGGCTCCGGCGGCGAGATTCGCGACGAAGGCGCTACCGGTCGTGGCGCCAAGCCAAAGGCTGGCCTGACCGGTTTTACCGTATCGAACTTGCAGATCCCGGGCTTCGAACAGCCGTGGGAAGTGCCGTACGGCAAGCCTGAACGCATCGTCACCGCGCTGGACATCATGATCGAAGGCCCACTGGGTGGCGCCGCGTTCAACAACGAATTCGGTCGTCCGGCCCTGACCGGTTATTTCCGTACCTTCGAACAGTCGATCACCACCCCGCGTGGCGACGAAGTTCGCGGTTACCACAAGCCGATCATGCTGGCCGGCGGTATGGGTAACATCCGTGCCGAACACGTACAGAAAGGCGAGATCACCGTCGGCTCCAAGCTGATCGTGCTCGGTGGCCCGGCGATGTTGATCGGTCTGGGTGGCGGCGCTGCTTCTTCCATGGCCACCGGCACCAGCTCAGCCGACCTGGACTTCGCTTCGGTACAGCGCGAAAACCCTGAGATGGAACGTCGCTGCCAGGAAGTCATCGACCGTTGCTGGCAGTTGGGCGACAAAAACCCGATCAGCTTCATCCACGACGTCGGCGCGGGCGGTCTGTCCAACGCCTTCCCGGAACTGGTCAACGACGGTAATCGTGGCGGTCGCTTCGAACTGCGCAACATTCCAAACGACGAGCCGGGCATGGCCCCGCACGAAATCTGGAGTAACGAATCCCAGGAGCGCTACGTTCTGGCGGTCGGCCCAGCGGATTTCGAACGCTTCCAGGCGATCTGCGAGCGCGAGCGTTGCCCGTTTGCCGTGGTCGGCGAAGCCACTGCCGAGCCGCAACTGACGGTCACCGACAGCCACTTCGGCAACAGCCCGGTGGACATGCCGCTGGAAGTGCTGCTGGGCAAAGCCCCGCGCATGCACCGTTCGGCCGTTCGTGAAAACGAACTGGGCGACGACTTCGATCCAAGCACGCTGGAAATTGCAGACTGCGTAGAGCGCGTTCTGCATCACCCGGCCGTGGCCAGCAAAAGCTTCCTGATCACCATCGGCGACCGCACCATCACCGGCCTCGTGGCCCGTGATCAGATGGTCGGCCCGTGGCAGGTTCCGGTGGCCGACGTTGCCGTCACCGCCACCAGCTTCGACGTTTACACTGGTGAAGCCATGGCCATGGGCGAGCGCACTCCGCTGGCACTGCTGGACGCTCCGGCGTCGGGTCGCATGGCCATCGGCGAAACCCTGACCAACATCGCGGCTTCGCGCATCAACAAAATCTCCGACATCAAACTGTCGGCCAACTGGATGTCCGCTGCCGGTCACCCAGGTGAAGACGCGCGTCTGTACGACACCGTGAAAGCGGTCGGCATGGAACTGTGCCCTGAGCTGGGCATTACCATTCCGGTGGGCAAGGACTCCATGTCCATGGCCACGCGCTGGAACGACGAAGGCGTCGACAAGACCGTCACCTCGCCAATGTCCCTGATCGTGACCGGTTTCGCGCCAGTGGCTGACATCCGTCAGACCCTGACCCCGGAACTGCGCATGAACAAGGGCACCACCGACCTGATCCTGATCGATCTGGGCCGTGGCCAGAACCGCATGGGCGCCTCGATCCTGGCTCAGGTTCACGGCAAGCTCGGCTCGCAAGCACCTGACGTCGATGATGCCGAAGACCTCAAAGCCTTCTTTGCCGTGATCCAGGGCCTCAACGCCGACGGTCACCTGTTGGCCTACCATGACCGTTCCGACGGTGGTCTGCTGACCAGCGTGGTGGAAATGGCCTTCGCCGGCCACTGCGGCCTGAGCCTTAACCTCGACGGTCTGGCAGAAACCTCCGCCGACATCGCCGCGATCCTGTTCAACGAAGAACTGGGCGCTGTGATTCAGGTTCGCCAGGATGCCACCCCAGACATCCTCGCGCAGTTCAGCGCGGCCGGTCTGGGGGACTGCGTTTCGGTGGTCGGTCAGCCGATGAACAACGGCGAGATCAGCATCACCTTCAACGGCGACACTGTCTTCGAAGGTCAGCGTCGTCTGCTGCAACGTCAGTGGGCTGAAACCAGCTACCAGATCCAGCGTCTGCGTGATAACGCCGATTGCGCCGAACAAGAATTCGACGTGCTGCTGGAAGAAGACAACCCGGGCCTGAGCGTCAAGCTGAGCTACGACGTCAACCAGGACGTTGCCGCGCCTTACATCAAGAAAGGCATCCGCCCACAAGTTGCCGTGCTGCGTGAGCAGGGCGTCAACGGTCAGGTGGAAATGGCGGCTGCGTTCGACCGCGCCGGTTTCAACGCGATCGACGTGCACATGAGCGACATTCTGGCCGGCCGTGTCGACCTGAACGACTTCAAGGGCATGGTCGCTTGCGGCGGTTTCTCCTACGGCGACGTCCTGGGTGCCGGTGAAGGCTGGGCCAAGTCCGCGCTGTTCAACAGCCGTGCTCGCGATGCGTTCCAGGGCTTCTTCGAACGTAACGACAGCTTCACCCTCGGCGTGTGCAACGGTTGCCAGATGATGTCCAACCTGCACGAGCTGATTCCGGGCAGCGAGTTCTGGCCGCACTTTGTGCGTAACCGTTCCGAGCAGTTCGAAGCGCGCGTGGCGATGGTTCAGGTCCAGGAGTCGAACTCGATCTTCCTGCAAGGCATGGCCGGTTCGCGCATGCCGATCGCGATCGCTCACGGTGAAGGTCATGCCGAGTTCGCCAGCGAAGAAGCGTTGCTGGAAGCCGATCTGTCGGGTTGCGTGGCGATGCGTTTCGTCGACAACCATGGCAAGGTCACCGAAAACTACCCGGCCAACCCGAACGGCTCGCCGCGCGGGATCACCGGTTTGACCAGCCGCGACGGTCGCGTAACGATCATGATGCCGCACCCGGAACGCGTGTTCCGCGCCGTGCAGAACTCATGGCGTTCGGAAGACTGGAACGAAGACGCACCGTGGATGCGTATGTTCCGTAATGCGCGCGTCTGGGTTAACTGATAGCTGTGTATAAGCTCGGTTTTTTCGTTCCGGCCAGTCATGTCGAGCTGGTCAAGAGTGCTGTGTTCGCTGCCGGTGGCGGGCGGATCGGGGCTTATGATCACTGCGCGTGGCAGGCGTTAGGTTTGGGCCAGTTTCGTCCACTGGACGGTAGTCAGCCGTTTATTGGCGAAGCGGGGCAGGTCGAGCAGGTTGAGGAATGGAAGGTTGAGCTGGTGGTGGTGGATGAGTTGATCGTGGCTGCGGTGGCTGCGCTGAAACTCAGCCATCCCTACGAGACGCCAGCTTATGAAGTGTGGCGGTTGGAAGATTTTTGATCTGATTGCCGCTGAAAGGAAAAACCCGCTGACCTTTACCGGTCAGCGGGTTTTTTTTGGGGCGTTGGAATCTCCAGTGCCTGCCTGAGCCCAGTCGCGGGCAAGCCCGCAGTCACAGATTGCTCAAGTTCCCGATGCTGCCGCAGGTCGGGAAAGCACCTGAGCCTGTTAGTTCTTACAGTAGCCACGCCTCAATGGATGAGGCTTGATGAGCCTCCAATTCGACTCATTCAAAAGGAGCTTCATCCATGACTTCAACAAAAACAGTGGCACCGGTCATCACCAGGATTGAAGGATCCAAAGGGGATATTCCCGACGGAGGTACCACTGAAGACACCATGGTGGACATTTTCGGTACCGCAAAGCATCCTCTGATCGTTCAGTTGTTCAACAATGGCGACTCGCTAGGGGCAGCCACCATAGACGCAAATGGCGAATGGTTTTTCAGGTTGGTCGACCTGAATGTGGGAGAGCATGCAATTACGGCAGAAACTGTTGAGGGAACGTCTCCTGCCTGGAAATTTAAAGTGGAGGCACCACAGGAGAAACGCTGAATCCAGTTTTCCTCTATCAGAAAAAAACCGCTGGGTCGGTGTCGGTCAGCGGCTTTTTATAGGTGCTGGAATCTTCGGTGCCTGCCAAGGCCCCATCGCGAGCAGGCTCACTCCCACAATGGTTCGGTGCACCTAGATCCAATGTGGGAGTGAGCCTGCTCGCGATGGCGGACTGCCAGGCGCCAGAAAATCTAAACCTTGGCACTCACCTCACTACGATTGACCAACGCCTCAAGTGCCCCGCACAAACTCGGTGCCTTGTCACCAATCAACAGCTGCCGACCTTTGATGCTCAGCAGTTTTTGCGTTTCAGGCATTTACCATCCGTCGGATGATAGTGCGTACCTGTTAGTTCTGACAGTTGTCGTAAATGGAGAGACACGGTTTGATGGGTTTCTATAACTCAGCTTTAGAGGACTATTACTATGAGCGTCGAAAATTCAGTTGAGGTGCGTGATCACCTGGGGCAAGAGATTATTGAAGGCAGCACAATCAAACCAGGATTCGTTTGGTTTCATTATGTTTCGGAGCCCGATAATAGGGTTGTCGTGGAGATAAATGGCATAGAGCGGGGGAGTAGCAGCTCATCACCCACCGCGCTGGGTTTTCCATTCGAAAAAGGGTCGCATACTAGTGTGATCAAGTTCCAGCACCAGAACTGGGAAAAAAAATTCTCTTTCACCGTTGTCTAGTGATCGGTAAGGTTGGAAACCGCTCTACTTTCTCAACAAACAAAAACACCGCTGAGTCTGACTGCCCAGCGGTGTTTTATCGTTCATTTTGTTGATCTACAGCCAGACAGAGTTGAATCAATAGCGAGGACGAACTCATGTATTAAACCTTGGCACTCACCTCACTACGATTAACCAACGCTTCCAACGCCCCACTCAAACTCGGCGCCTTGTCACCAATCAGCAAGTGCCAAACACCACCCTCAAGCTGGCTGACCCCCTGACAACCCAGCGCCTTCAAATCAACCTCCGACAACGCCTTGCCATCCGCCAATTGCAGGCGAATCCGGGTCATGGCCACGCAATCCATCTGCAATACATTGTCCCCGCCGCCCAAAGCCTTCAGCCATTGCTGCGCTTCTGAATTCGCCACAGCGGCAGGTTTCGGTGCATCGATAACAGCAGGAGGGGAGGAGACCAGCGCACGTCCCAACGCCGGCATCGCCAATCGAATCTCATCAGCAATACTGTCCGCCATCGGCCCGACCACCACCTGCAAACTCCCGCCCTTGCCCGGACGCACGACCGCCATCGCACCCAGGGCTTTCAACTCTGCGTCGTTTGCCTTGTTGCGATCCACCATGTCTAGGCGCAAGCGTGTGGTGCACGCCCCGACGGTGATCAAATTCTGCGCACCACCCAGTGCCTTGATGTAGGCCCCGGCACGCTCATTCTCGGCGACCACAACCTTGTCGCCCGTCGGCACCTCTTCACGCCCCGGCGTCTTGAGGTTGAAGCGGCGAATGCAGAAATCAAACACCACGTAATAGATCACCGCGTACGCCAACCCCACCGGCACCACCCGCCAGCCGTTGGTGGATTCGCCCCAGCCAAGCACCATGTCGATGAAGCCGCCGGAGAAGGTGAAACCAAGGTGGATGTTCAGCGCATTGGTGATCGCCATCGACAGGCCCGTCAGCAGCGCATGGAGCAAAAACAGAAACGGCGCGAGGAACATGAACGCAAATTCGATGGGCTCGGTGACGCCGGTCAGGAATGAGGTCAGCGCCATGGACAGGAAGATCCCGCCCATGACTTTGCGGCGTTCCGGCAGGGCGTTGCGGTACATCGCCAGGCAGGCGGCGGGCAGGCCGAAGATCATCACCGGGAACATGCCAGTCATGAACTGGCCGCCCTTCGGGTCGCCGGCGAAGTAGCGCGACAGGTCGCCGGTGACCATGGCGCCCGTGGTCGGGTCGGTGAAGTTGCCGAAGACGAACCACGCCATGTTGTTGAGGATGTGGTGCAATCCGGTGACGATCAGCAGGCGGTTGAACACGCCGAAGACGAAGGCGCCGATGCTGCCGCTCTCCATCATCAATGTGCCGAAGCCGTTGATGCCGTGCTGGATCGGCGGCCAGATCAAACCGAAGATCACGCCCAGGCCGACGGCGGCGAACCCGGTGACGATCGGCACGAAGCGCCTCCCGCCGAAGAACGCCAGGTACTCCGGCAGCTTGATGTCCTTGAAACGGTTGTACAGCGCGCCGGCCATCAAGCCGCTGACGATCCCGGCGAGCATGCCCATGTTGATGCTCGCATCGAGCACCTTGAGCGTGGAAATCATCACCAGGTAACCAATGACCCCGGCGAGGCCGGCGGTGCCGTTGTTGTCCTTGGCGAAACCGACCGCGATGCCGATGGCGAAGATCATTGCCAGGTTGGCGAAGATCACTTGGCCGGCGTCATGGATGATCGCGATGTTCAGCAGATCGGTGTCGCCCAGTCGCAGCAGCAACCCCGCAATCGGCAGGATTGCGATCGGCAGCATCAGCGCGCGGCCTAAGCGCTGCAGTCCCTCGATGAAATATTGGTACATGGCGGATCTCCCTGGATTCTTTTAGTTGTTGTTCAGCTCAGAGGCCATTGCTGGTGACAGGCGTGACGCACCGCACTGGCGCTGCTCAACTTGAGCAGATCGTGGCTGATGCGTCGGCATTCGGCAGCGTCGAGGTGTCGCACGCGATCTTTGATTTCACCGATTTGTACCGGGCTGACCGACAGTTCGCTGACGCCCAGGCCGATCAGTACCGGCGTGGCCAGTGGGTCGGAGGCGAGAGCGCCGCAGACGCCGACCCAACGGTTATGCACCGCCGCACCGGCGCAGGTCTGAGCGATCAGCCGCAGCAGCGCCGGGTGCATCGCGTCGACCCGCGAGGCGAGGCCGGCGTGGTCGCGGTCCATGGCCAGGGTGTACTGGGACAAGTCGTTGGTGCCGATGGAGAGGAAGTCCGCATGTTCGGCCAGTTGCTCGGCCAGCAACGCGGCTGCCGGGACTTCGATCATCACCCCCAGCTCCGGGCGTTCACTGACACCGAGTTCAGTGCACAACGCCTCAAGGCGCTGGCGGATGTGCAGCAACTCATCGACCTCGGTCACCATCGGCAACAGCATCCGGCAGCGCGACAGCGGGCTGACGTGCAACAGCGCGCGCAGTTGCTGGTCGAGCAATTCCGGCCGCACCTGTGCCAGGCGAATACCGCGCAAACCGAGCACCGGATTGGCCTCGACCGGCAACGGCAGGTAATCGAGTTGCTTGTCGCCGCCGACGTCGATGGTGCGGATGATCACCGACTTGTCGCCCATGGCGTCGAGCACGGCTTGATAAGCAAGGCTTTGCTCCTGTTCGTCCGGCGCGGTGTTGCGGTCCACGAACAAAAACTCGGTGCGCAGCAGGCCGACGCCATCGGCGCCATTGGCCAGTGCGTCGGCTGCTTCTGCACTGGACGCGACATTGGCGGCGACTTCGATGTGCACGCCATCGAGTGTCAGTGCCGGGGTGTGAGCCTGAGACAGTTGAAGCGCACGGCGTTGCTGATGATCAAGTTGTGCCTGATGCACGTCGGCCAGGCGTTCAGCCGTCGGTGCCAATTCGAGACGACCACCGTCGGCATCCAGCACCACAGACTGGCCTTGCGCCTGGTCCAGCAGCGCAGAACCCAGCGCAACCATGCACGGCAGACCTTTGCCGCGAGCCAGAATCGCGACGTGGGAAGTCGCGCCGCCCTCGGCCATGCACAACCCGGCGACCCCTTGCTGGCTCAGTTGCAGCAAGTCCGACGGCGTCAGTTCATGGGCGGCGACGATGGCGCCAGCCGGCACGTCGTAATGCCAGGCCTCGCCGAGCAAGGCGCGCAGCACCCGCTGTTTGAGGTCGCGCAAATCGTTGGCGCGTTCGGCCAGCAGTGCGCTGCCGAGTTGCTGGAGGACGTCGCATTGCGCGTCGATCGATTGACTCCAGGCGTGCGTCGCGGCCATGCCTTGAACGATAGAGACGTTGGCCGCGTCCAGCAGCGCCGGGTCTTCGAGCAAGGCGAGGTGCGCGGTGAAGATCGCTTCTTCGTCTGTGTTTTTGTGTTTTCTGGCCTGGGCCAGCGTGTGGTCGATTTCGCAGCGTACGGCGCTTAGCGCAGTTTCGAGGGCGCGCAATTGTTGCTCGGAATCGTGGCTGCCGGCATCCAACGGCAGGCTGATGGCGTTCAAGCGAAACAACGGTCCACCGACCAGACCGGGCGCTGCGCAAACACCGTGCAGCACGCCGGCTTCGGCCGTCCGATTGCGTCGGGTGATCGGCGCAGGCGCGGCGGCGTGGCTGTCTTCGGCCAGTGCGGTGGACAAGGCGATCAGCAACGCTTGCAACGCCGCTTCGGCATCCGGGCCCTGGCAGCTGACCTGAACCTCGTCCTGCTCGCCGACGGCCAGGCTCATCAGCCCGATCAAGCTGTCGCAAGTCGCCGATTTGCCGGCGAAATGCAGCTGCGATTTGCTTTTGAACCCTTGCGCGGTCTGACGAATCAGCGCGGCCGGGCGAGCGTGCAGACCGCCACGATGGGCGATGCAGACATGGCCGAAAAGCTCTTCGCCTGAAAGGTCTATGTCTGCCTGCGCGCCCGGCGCCAGCCGGCGAATGATGTGCAGCAGCGGGTCGCCGACTTTCACCGATTTCAGCGTAATGGGCCGCGCCTGAAAGTCTTGGCTGTTGGTCAGGATCATCAGGCTGACCAGGCTTTTGCACTGCTGCGCGACCTTGTCCAGGTCGTAGCGCAACAGCGGCTGGCCGTTGCTGACGCGCGCGCCTTCTTTGACCAGCATCGAGAAGCCTTCGCCCTGCAACTCGACGGTGTCGAGGCCCAGGTGCAGGAGCAATTCGGCACCGTTATCGGCACGCAAGGTGACGGCGTGACCGCTGCGGGCGACGTGCACCACCACGCCCGCACACGGCGCGTGCAGGGTGTCGTTCAGTGGGTCGATGGCGATCCCGTCACCCATGGCACCGCTGGCGAACACCGGGTCCGGGACTTTGGCGAGCGTGAGCACCGGGCCGCTGAGCGGGGCGCTGAGGGTCAGCTCTTTATTGTTGTTATGCATGGCTCGGTCTCATTAAAAATACAGTTCGGATCAACGCGGTCTCTGTAGGAGCGAGGCTTGCCCGCGAAGAACGATAACGCGGTCATTCAGATAGACCGCGGTGACTTCTTCGCGGGCAAGCCTCGCTCCTACATGAGGGATCGGGTTGCCATTCGACTAGTGCGTGCGTGTGACTTTGCTGAGGTGCCGCGGCTGATCCGGGTCCATGCCACGGGCCACGGCCAAACCGGCGGCCATGACATAGAAACTCTGGATCGCCAGAATCGGATCAAGGACGGGGTGCTCGGCGCGGGTCAGGGTGAGCTCGCGTTCGGCAACGTCATCCGGCGCTGCCAGCAGAACGCGAGCGCCACGCTGGCGCATGTCTGCTGCAAGGCTCAGCAGACCGGCCTGCTCGGCACCGCGTGGTGCGAAGATCAGCAGAGGGTAATTTTCATCGATCAACGCCATCGGGCCGTGACGCACTTCGGCGCTGCTGAAGGCTTCGGCCTGAATCGCCGAGGTTTCCTTGAACTTGAGGGCCGCTTCCTGAGCGATGGCAAAACCGGCGCCACGACCGATCACCATCAAACGTTGGCAATCGCGCAGGGCGTCGATGGCCAGGCTCCAATCCTGTTTTGCCGCTTCGCGCAGACCTTGCGGCAGGGCGCTGCCGGCTTCCAGCAATTCCACGTCTTCTTTCCAATGGGCGATCAGACGGGCGCTGGCGCTGAGGGTAGCGATAAAACTCTTGGTCGCCGCGACGCTGCTTTCAGTGCCTGCGCACAGCGGCAGGCTGAATTCGCACGCCGCTTCCAGCGGCGAACTTTCGGCGTTGACCATGGAAATGCTCAAGGCGCCGCGTTTGCGCAACAGACGCAGGCTGTTCACCAGGTCCGGACTTTGCCCCGACTGCGAGAACGCAAACGCCACTTGGCCGCTGACCTTCAACGGCGCTTGCTGCATGGTCACCACCGACATCGGCAATGACGCCACCGGGATCCCCAGTTGCTGCATGGTCAGGTAGGCGAAGTAACTGGCGGCATGGTCGGAGCTGCCGCGAGCGACGGTCATCGCCACTTGCGGCGGCTGACGGCGCAGGCGCCCGGCGATCTCGATCATCTGCGGGTCGAGTTGCTGCAGTTGGGCTTGCACGGCCTCGAACGAGGACAGTGCCTCTTCAAGCATTTTTGAAGTCAATGTCTTCTCCTTCGACCATGACGGCGGTGAGTGTGAGTGAGCGATCCAGCCGCACGCAGTCGGCCCAGCTGCCAGGTTGTAGGCGGCCGCGTTCTTGAAGGCCGAGGTAATCGGCAGGGAATTGCGAAAGACGTTGCGAAGCCTCGGCGATCGGCAAACCGATCTTCACCAGATTGCGCAGTGCCTGATCCATGGTCAGGGTGCTGCCGGCCAGGGTGCCGTCGGGCAAACGCACGCCGCCCAGGCACTTGGTCACGGTGTGGCTGCCGAGCTTGTATTCACCGTCGGGCATCCCGGCGGCGGCAGTGGAATCGGTGACGCAATACAGGCACGGGATAGCGCGCAGGGCCACCCGCATGGCGCCGGGATGCACGTGCAGCAAATCCGGAATCAATTCGGCATATTTGGCGTGGGCCAGCGCCGCACCGACGATGCCCGGTTCGCGATGATGCAGCGGGCTCATGGCGTTGTAGAGGTGAGTGAAACTGCTGGCACCGGCCGCCAGCGCGGCGACGCCTTCCTCGTAACTGCCAAGGGTGTGGCCGATTTGCATGCGGATGCCGCGAGCGCTGAGCGTGCGGATCAAGGCATCGTGGCCGGCGATTTCCGGGGCGATGGTGATCACCAGGATCGGTGCCAGCGCCAGGTATTCCTCGACTTCGGCCATCAACGCGGTGTGGGCGAAATTCGGCTGAGCGCCCAGTTTTCCAGGGTTGATGTACGGGCCTTCGAGGTGCACGCCGAGTACTCGGGCGCTGCCTGTTGGCCGCTGCTCGCAGAACTCGCCGACGGCTTTGAGCACGCTGGAAATCTCTGCCGGCGGCGCGGTCATGGTGGTCGCCAGCAATGACGTGGTGCCAAAACGCACGTGGGTCTTGGTGATGGTTTCGAAGGCAGGCGCGCCTTCCATGATGTCTTTGCCGCCGCCGCCGTGAACGTGCAGGTCGATGAAGCCGGGCAGCAGATAGGGCAAGTCGTTGTCGGCCGGATCGCACGGCACGCCTTCGATGGACACGACCTTGCCGTGTTGGTGAATCAGCCGGCCGCGAACCCAGCCGTGGGCGGTGAGGATGTTGTCTTCGGACATGATCGGTTCTCGGTTTTAGCAGCGAAGCTCTTTATCTACGCAGCTCTGCGACAAAATCGTAGTAGTCGTTGCGGCAGTAGGTGTCGGTGACTTCGATCGGTGTGTTGTCTTCCAGGTAGCCGACCCGGGTCATCAGCAGCATGGCGGTGCCGGGGGCGATGCCGACGAGGGCGGCGAATTCGTCCGAGGCGTTGATCGCCTGGATGTGCTGCAGCGCGCGGACGATCGGCTTGCCGATGCCGTCGAGGTATTCATAGAGGGAATCGCCCACCGCCTGCGGCTTGGGAATGATCGAGGCGGGCAGGGTGCTCATCTCGATCGCCATCACCGTGTCGTCGGCTTTGCGCAGGCGCTTGAGCCGCGCGACCTTGTCGTTGGGCGAGAGGCCGAGGCGGATCAGTTCTTCGTGGGTCGGCGGCGTGATCTCACGTTCCAGCCATTGCGAGCCGGGGACGAAGCCCTTGAGGCGCAACATTTCGCTGAAACCCGAGAGGCGCGACAGCGGTTGTTCGAGGCGCGGCGTGATGAATGTGCCGGAACCCTGGTTGCGGCGGATCAGGCCTTGCTCGAACAAGACTTCCAGCGCCTTGCGTGCCGTGACGCGTGAGATGCCCAGCAGCTCGCTGAGGTTGCGCTCCGAGGGCATCGCCTGCTCGGCTTTCCACTGGCCGGCATGAATCGCCGCTTCCAGATTGCGCGCCAGTTGCAGGTACAACGGCGTGGGCTGGGTGTCGTCAGGGCGTAGGGCCTGGAGGTCGTTCATGTAGGTTTGGTCCGATGCGGATATAGGATTGTTGTCGCTCGGTGGTGGGTGAAAATTAATACCACTTGAATACCATGTCAATGCCACCACTTTGCACTTGGCACGAGAAAGCCTGCCCTGTAGAGCGTAGTGAATGGGGTTTGGTTTTAAGTGGTATTAGAGGTGGGGATTTTGAGCGCAAAGATCGCCGCGTGCGGTAACGCCGGTCGGGGGGATTGGTATCTTCCCGGTAGGCGTCAACGCGGGCTGCGATCTTTTGAATTTATTTTTCGAGGAGCGACCGAAGGTAGTGCTCAAAAGGAGAAGTTACGGATGGGGTGGTTCAAAAGGAGAAGGCGCGGCTGGCGCGGTTCATTGTGGCGAGGGGATTTATCCCCGTTCGGCTGCGAAGCAGTCGTGAAACCAGCCGACGCGGTGAGTCAGACATAATGCAATTGCAGGTATTAGCACTGCTTCGCAGCGCAACGGGGATAAATCCCCTCACCACAAAAGCTCTTCAGCAGGCTGGAAGTTTTTAGGTTACGGGCGGATTTCGATCATCGTGCCATCCGGCACCAGGCCCCAAACCTCACGCATGTCCATGTTGCGCATGGCAATGCAGCCGTCGGTCCAGTCCAGGGTGTGGAACAGGTCTTCCGGGGTCTCTTCGGTGTCCGGTGTGCCGTGGATCATGATCATGCTGCCAGGCGGGACGCCTTCGCGCCGCGCGCGGGCAGAGTCGCTGACGTTCGGGTAGGAGATGTGCATCGCCAGGTTGAATTTATCGCTGACCTTGCGCCAGTCCAGCCAATAGAAACCTTCAGGCGTGCGCTTGTCGCCTTCCATCAGCTTTGGACCCTTCGGCCGTTTGCCCAGGGAAATGCGATAGGTCTTGAGCGGCTTGCCGTCATTGATCAATTGCAATTGGTGGGCGGATTTGAGCACCAGAACTTTTTCGATGACTTTGCCGTTCAGGGTTTCCGCAACGGAAGCCTGTGACATGGCGACGAACGACAAGCAAAACACGGCAAGCAACCAGCGCATTGAAACGATATCCCTGAAAGGTGTCGCGACTATTTAGTTAGTTATAGGTGATTTTGAAGCCAGGAGCTTTATGTGATGGCAGGCTGAGCAAGCGGCGGGATCGATTCGGACCGCACGGGGTAGACCTCGGTCCGCCGGTCAGCGAAGAAGTATTCTAAGGTACGGCCCACCGTGCGGAAAGCCAACTCGGACCACGGGATGTCGGCTTCGTCGAAAAGCTGCACTTCCAGGCTCTCGGGGCCGGCGGAAAAATCCAGGTCCACCAGCTCCGCGCGAAAGAACACATGCACCTGACTGATGTGCGGTACGTCGATCAACGTATAGATGCTCAGGTTGCGCACCCGTGCGCAGGCTTCCTCGGCCGTCTCGCGTATAGCCGCCTGTTCGATGGTTTCACCGTTTTCCATGAAGCCGGCGGGCAGGGTCCAGTAACCGCGCCGAGGCTCGATGGCGCGTCGGCACAGCAGCACTTTAGAGCCCCAGGTCGCCACGCAACCGGCGACGATATTGGGGTTCTGATAGTGAATCGCCTGACAGCTGTCACAGACAAAACGCAGGCGCGAATCGCCTTCGGGAATGCGCTGGGTGACCGGGTTGCCGCACTGGCTGCAAAATTTCATGCTTGGGTTCCTGAATGCTGCGCCTATCTTGGCGTGCGACGGTGTCTGTCGGCAAGTTGTCGTTTAGCGACATGCAGTGGTTATGGGGTTGGGCGGCCGGTGTGATTGGTGCATGATGCAAAGTAGAGAATAAATCGAGAAGACTCATGCTGGACGAGCTACTTCACCGGGTAAGCAGCCACACGCCGCGTACCCTGGAAACCGATCGACGTTTCCCCGAGGCCGCGGTACTGGTGCCCATCACCCGCAGTGACGAACCGGAGCTGGTTCTGACCCTGCGCGCCAGTGGGCTCTCGACCCATGGCGGTGAAGTCGCCTTCCCCGGTGGGCGGCGTGACCCCGAAGACCCGGACCTGATTTTTACCGCGCTACGCGAAGCCGAAGAAGAAATCGGCTTGCCGCCGGGGCTGGTCGAAGTGATCGGCCCGCTGAGCCCGCTGATCTCCCTGCACGGCATCAAGGTCACCCCCTATGTCGGTGTGATTCCGGACTTTGTTGAGTACCGGGCCAACGACGCCGAGATCGCCGCAGTCTTCAGCGTACCGCTGGAGTTCTTCCGCGAGGATCCTCGGGAACATACCCATCGCATCGATTATCAGGGCCGTAGTTGGTACGTGCCGAGTTATCGTTATGGCGAGTACAAGATCTGGGGCCTGACGGCGATCATGATCGTCGAGTTGATCAACCTGCTCTATGACGCCGACATCAGCCTGCACCACCCACCCAAAAGCTTTATCAATATTTGAAGCCATCGTTCGTATGGCGTGAAACGCGGCTGCCTGAGCCTTGAGGACAAAAAGAAGATGAAATATCGCTTGGGCGACGCCCGCGTCGAAACCCATCCGCAGAGCTGGGTCGCACCCAATGCCGTGCTGGTGGGCAAGGTCAAGTTGGAAGAGGGCGCCAACGTCTGGTTCAACGCCGTGTTGCGTGGCGACAACGAACTGATCCTGATTGGCAAGAACAGCAACGTCCAGGACGGCACGGTGATGCACACCGACATGGGCTACCCGCTGACCATCGGCACCGGCGTGACCATCGGCCACAACGCCATGCTTCATGGCTGCACCGTGGGCGATTACAGCCTGATCGGCATTAATGCCGTGATTCTCAACGGTGCGAAAATCGGCAAGAACTGCATCATCGGCGCCAACTCGCTGATCGGTGAGGGCAAGGAGATTCCCGACGGCTCACTGGTCATGGGCTCGCCCGGTAAAGTGGTGCGCGAGTTGACTGAACAGCAGAAGAAAATGCTCGAAGCCAGCGCCGCCCACTATGTGCATAACTCCCAGCGTTACGCCCGTGACCTGGTTGAGCAGGAAGAATGAACACGCCCGAACGCCCGGTGCGATCGCCCTGTGTAAATATCTGTGCGCTGGACGAGGATGATGTTTGCACCGGGTGTCAGCGTACGGTGGAAGAGATCACGCGCTGGAGCCGGATGGACAACGAAGAGCGCCGCAAGGTGTTGGGGTTGTGTCATGAACGGGCCAAATCCAGTGGTTTGCTCTGGATGTTGCCTTCCAAATCCGACTCCTGAGGTGCGGCCTTCGCGGGCAAGCCTCGCTCCTACAGGTCTGGGGCGATTTGCATGATGCGTTCAAACTGTAGGAGCGAGGCTTGCCCGCGAAGGCGTCCCCACTGACGCTAACACCTCCATTGGCCGGACCCCACTACCTGAAGTACCCTGTGCGCCTTGAATTCTCAGGCCTTCCACACCCCCATGTTTTTCCTGATCGCCTACATCAGCAGCGTCGTACTGATCAACTACGCCTTCTCCACAGCCCCGCACCTGGACATCATCTGGTCCGCCTGGGGCGGCTTGGTGTTTGTCTTGCGTGACATGGTGCAAACGCGTTTTGGCCATGGCGCCATCGCGGCGATGCTCGTGGCGCTGGTCCTGTCCTATGTCACTTCCGATCCGTCCATCGCTATGGCCAGCGCCACAGCCTTCGCGGTGTCCGAATGCATCGATTGGCTGGTGTTCAGTATTACCAAGCGCCCGCTGCACGATCGCCTGTGGATAAGTTCGGCCCTGAGCATTCCCCTCGATACCTTCATCTTCTTCGGCATGATCGACGCCTTCACCCCGGCCGTGATCCTCACCGCCATGGGTTCGAAGTTCGCTGGCGTGACGGTCGTGTGGCTGATCATGGCCTGGCGCTTGCGCAAACAGGCCATCGCCAGCTGAAGCCAAACCCTTCGGTTCATGTAAAATGCCGCGCTTTCTCCCCATGGGAAGCGTGCCAGGCACCGCGACCCTCGATGATCCGCTTCTTGAGGACCTGAGATGACCCGTATCGGAACTCCATTGTCGCCAACCGCGACCCGCGTATTGCTGTGTGGCTGTGGCGAGTTGGGCAAGGAAGTGGTGATCGAGCTGCAACGCCTGGGCGTTGAAGTGATTGCCGTCGACCGGTACGCCAACGCGCCGGCCATGCAAGTTGCGCATCGCAGCCACGTGATCAACATGCTCGACGGCGCTGCCCTGCGCGCCGTGATCGAAGCCGAGAAGCCGCACTTCATCGTGCCGGAAATCGAAGCCATCGCCACCGCGACCCTGGTCGAACTGGAAGCCGAAGGCTTCACCGTGATCCCGACCGCGCGCGCTGCGCAGCTGACCATGAACCGCGAAGGCATCCGTCGCCTGGCCGCTGAAGAGCTGGACCTGCCGACCTCGCCGTACCACTTCGCCGACACCTTCGAGGACTACAGCAAGGCCGTCCAGGACCTGGGCTTCCCGTGCGTGGTCAAGCCAGTGATGAGTTCGTCAGGCAAAGGCCAGAGCCTGCTGCGCAGCGCCGATGATGTGAAAAGCGCGTGGGATTACGCTCAAGAAGGCGGTCGCGCCGGTAAAGGTCGCGTGATCGTCGAAGGTTTCATCGACTTCGACTACGAAATCACTTTGCTGACCGTACGCCACGTGGGCGGCACGACCTTCTGCGCGCCAGTCGGTCACCGTCAGGAGAAGGGCGACTATCAGGAATCCTGGCAGCCACAAGCCATGAGCCGGATCGCCCTGGCGGAATCCGAGCGCGTTGCCAAAGCTGTTACCGAAGCCTTGGGTGGCCGTGGTCTGTTTGGTGTCGAGCTGTTCATCAAAGGTGATCAGGTATGGTTCAGTGAGGTCTCGCCGCGCCCGCATGACACCGGTCTGGTGACCCTGATTTCCCAGGACCTGTCGCAGTTCGCGCTGCACGCACGCGCGATTCTGGGCCTGCCGATTCCGTTGATCCGTCAGTTCGGGCCTTCGGCTTCGGCGGTCATTCTGGTGGAAGGGCAGTCGACCCAGACCGCTTTCGCCAATCTGGGGGCTGCGTTGAGCGAGCCGGACACGGCGTTGCGCCTGTTCGGTAAGCCAGAGGTGAATGGCCAGCGTCGGATGGGCGTGGCGTTGGCGCGGGATGAGTCGATTGAAGCGGCTCGTGCCAAGGCGACCCGCGCATCCCAAGCTGTCGTAGTCGAGCTGTAATCGAGGCGCGCCATTCGCGAGTTAGCCCGCTCCCACAGGATCACGCGGTCCCTGTAGGAGCGAGGCTTGCCCGCGAAGCTTTTTCTGTCAGGCCACCCGATTCAGATCGTTATGCCGCGTCTCCTTCAGGCACAGCACCGCAATCAAACTCAGCACCGCCGCCCCCGACACATACCCGCCGACATAACTCAAACCACCCATCGCCACCAGCTTCTGTGCGAAGAACGGCGCTGCCGAGGCCCCGACAATGCCGCCCAGATTGTAGGCCGCCGACGCACCGGTATAACGCACGTGAGTTGGGAACAGCTCCGGCAGCAGCGCGCCCATCGGCGCAAACGTCACGCCCATCAGAAACAGCTCGATGCACAGGAACAGCGCCACGCCCCAGGTCGAGCCTTGGGTCAGCAGCGGTTCCATCAGGAATCCGGACAAAATCGCCAGCACGCCACCGATGATCAGCACCGGTTTGCGCCCGTAACGGTCGCTGGCCCAGGCCGACAACGGTGTTGCCGCCGCCATGAACAATACGGCGAAGCACAGCAGCCCGAGGAAGGTTTCGCGGCTGTAGCCGAGTGTCGCCACGCCATAACTCAACGAAAATACGGTCGAGATGTAGAACAGTGCGTAACACACCACCATCGACCCGGCACCCAGCAGCATCGGCACCCAGTACTGACTGAACAGCTCGACCAGCGGGATCTTCACTCGCTCCTGACGGGCCATGGCGTTGGCGAACACCGGAGTTTCGTGGAGTTTAAGTCGCACGTAGAGGCCCACCATCACCAGCGCGGCACTGAGCAGGAACGGAATCCGCCAGCCCCACGAGCGGAATTGCTCGTCATTCAGGGTCATGGCCAACGTCAGAAACAGGCCGTTAGCTGCCAGAAAACCAATCGAAGGGCCGAGCTGCGGGAACATGCCGAACCAGGCGGGCCTGCCCTTGGGCGCATTCTCCGTCGCCAGCAGTGCCGCACCACCCCATTCGCCGCCCAACCCAAGGCCTTGGCCGAAACGCAGCACGCAGAGCAGGATCGGCGCCCAGGCCCCGATGCTGTCGTAACCCGGCAATACGCCGATCAGCGTGGTGCATACACCCATCAATAGCAGCGAAGCGACCAGTGTCGATTTGCGCCCGATGCGGTCACCGAAGTGGCCAAACAGCGCCGAGCCCAAGGGTCTTGCAAGGAAAGCGATGCCGAAGGTGAGGAACGCCGACAGCATCTGGGCGGTGCCGGAGGTCTGCGGAAAGAACACCGGACCGATCACCAGCGCAGCGGCGGTGGCATAGACGTAGAAGTCGTAAAACTCGATGGCAGTGCCGATAAAACTCGCCGTGGCTACGCGGGTGGCGGAGTTCGTCGGTTGGGTAGGCGCGTCGATATAAGTCGTGCTGGTCGTCATGCGGTTATCCCTGACAGTCATGTGCCCCAGTGGAGCGAATTATTATGGTCGAACACCCAGGGATGTGGGAGTGAGGCGCGGCCGCTGTTCAAGGTAGGAACAGTCGTCGGTGTAGTGCGGATATTGCCGATGGACTGGCCGGAACCTGCTGCGTGCGGGGTAAGCACGTGGTCCGGCGGGGCTTGGGTAAGCGGATTTGATTATAGGAAGGTGGCTAACGATCAAACAAGTGGCCAATCGTTGGCGACGACAACCAGCGACCAGTGACTAAGATTGGGAATCAAATTGTGGCGAGGGGATTTATCCCCTTGGGCTGCGAAGCAGCCCCGAGAGGTTTGCCTGAATGCAGAGATTTTGGCGCTGCTTCGCAACGCAACGGGGATAAATCCCCTCGCCACAGATAAACCCCACACCACAGATAAATCCCCTCACTACAGGGATATGCCAAGGTTTAGATGACTGCTGGAACCGAGCTGGTATGCCAGATCAGCACGCGCGTGACGCGATTGTCTTCCGTCTCCAGAATCTCCAGGCGATAACGCCCGATCTTCAGGCAAACCGCACTGTCCGGAATCGTCTCCAGCGCCTCGGTCACCAACCCGTTAAGGGTTTTCGGGCCATCGCTGGGCAGGTGCCAACCCAGGCTCTTGTTCAATTCGCGAATCGACGCCGCACCCTCGATCACCAGACGCCCATCGGCCTGCGGATGGATATGCGGGTTGTCCAGGCTGTGCTGGCTTTCGAATTCGCCGACGATTTCTTCGAGAATGTCTTCCAGGGTCACGATGCCGAGCACTTCGCCGTATTCGTCGACCACCATGCCCAGGCGCCGCTGCTGCTTGTGGAAATTCAGAAGTTGCAGTTGCAGCGGAGTGCTTTCCGGCACGAAGTACGGTTCGTGACTGGCGGCCAGCAGCGCTTCGAGGGTCAGGCTTGAATCGGTCAGCAAGTGGCGGATCTGCCGGGTATTGAGCACCGCTTCGACCTGATTGATGTCGCTGTGGAACACCGGCAGGCGGGTGCGCTTGTTGTTGCGCAGTTGCTCGATGATCTCTGCGAGGGAGTCGTCGAGGTTGATCCCGTCGACGTCACTGCGCGGCACCAGAATGTCGTTGACCGTGATGTTGTCGAGCGCGTGGATGCCCGCCAGCGGGTGTGGGCGGCAGACGGCTTGATCGTAATCGTCATTCCGGTCGTTCGGGCTTTCGTCTTCGCTCTGTTGCACCACTTTGACTTTGCGGGCAAACGGTCGCATCAGCAGCTGGGTGAAGCCATTGAGCAGCCAGGCGGCCGGGTAGATGATTTTCAGTGGCGCGCCGAGCAACGTGTTGCCCAGGGCCAGGACCGCGTCGGGATAGCGCACGGCGAGGGTGCGGGGCAGGTAGTCGGCAAACACCAGAAGCGCGGCGCCTGCACCCAAGCAGGCAATCCACGGACCGTTTTCTGCCCAGATAAAGATCGCCAGCAGGGTGCTGATAACCACGGCCAGTGCGCGGCACAAGGTATTGCAGAAGATCAGGCTATTGAGCGGGAAGCTCAGCTTCGCTACCGGTTTGTCGCTGGAACGCGATGCGGTTCGCTGGGCCAACAAATATTGTTGCGCGGTTTCGATGGCGGTAAACAGCCCCGACCATAAAATCAGCAGAGCCAGTACCGCGAGCATCGGCCCTATGGGCAAGTCGTCCATTAATGCCGCCCGTCAGATATGCAGGATGTATTCACGGACCAGCTTGCTGCCGAAGTACGCCAGCATCAGCAGGCAGAAACCGGCGAGGGTCCAGCGAATAGCCTTGTGTCCGCGCCAGCCGAGGCGGTTACGGCCCCAAAGCAGCACGCTGAAGACGATCCAGGCCAGGCAAGCCAGTAGAGTTTTGTGCACCAGGTGCTGGGCGAACAGGTTGTCGACGAACAACCAGCCGGACAGCAGCGACAGCGACAGCAGGGTCCAGCCGGCCCAGAGGAAGCCGAACAACAGGCTTTCCATGGTTTGCAGCGGCGGGAAGTTCTTGATCAACCCCGACGGGTGTTTGTGCTTGAGCTGATGGTCCTGGACCAGCAGCAACAAGGCCTGAAACATCGCGATGGTGAACATGCCGTAAGCGAGGATCGACAGCAGGATGTGGGCGAGAATGCCCGGCTCTTCGTCGATGATCTGCACCGTGCCGGCGGGGGCGAACTGCGCCAGCAGCACCGTGGCGGCACCGAGCGGGAACAGCAATATAAGCAGGTTTTCCACCGGGATCCGCGAACAGGCCAGCAGGGTCAGGGCGATGACCGCCGCGGCAATCAGGCTGGCGGCACTGAAAAAGTCCAGGCCGAGGCCGATCGGTGTCAGCAGGTGGGTAAACAAGCTGGCGCTGTGAGCCAGCACGGCAAGTACGCCGAGCGTGACCAGCAGGCGTTTGTTCGCCTTGGCTCCGGTGGCCAGACGAGTGCCTTGATAGAGGGTCGCAGCGGCATATAAGCAGGCGGCGGCGAGGGTAGTCAGCAAACTGGGTGACAAGGGGAGCATAAATCCTGTTAGGCAAGCCCGAAAGGCGCTGAGTTTGGCATAGAACCCCCGCAGCACGAAAGACCATGCAACCTGACGATGAGGTGTCCGCCAGACGCAGTCTTCGCTATAATCCGCGACCTGCCCACGCCGCAGGCTCGCCGAGCACATGTTTATTCCGGTCTGGGCCGCCATTATCCCGGTCTACACAGGGCCTGAAAGGATCGCGCAATGTTTGAAAACTTAACCGACCGTCTCTCGCAAACGCTGCGCCATGTCACCGGCAAGGCCAAGCTGACCGAGGACAACATCAAAGACACCCTGCGCGAAGTGCGCATGGCGTTGCTCGAAGCCGACGTCGCCTTGCCGGTGGTGAAAGACTTCGTCAATTCGGTCAAGGAGCGCGCCGTCGGCACCGAGGTGTCGCGCAGCCTGACGCCGGGCCAGGCCTTCGTGAAGATCGTCCAGGCCGAACTCGAAAGCCTGATGGGCGCCGCCAACGAAGATTTGAACCTGAGCGCCGTTCCGCCTGCCGTGGTGTTGATGGCCGGTTTGCAGGGTGCGGGTAAAACCACCACCGCCGGCAAACTCGCGCGCTTCCTTAAAGAGCGCAAGAAGAAGTCGGTCATGGTCGTGTCTGCGGACGTTTACCGTCCGGCGGCGATCAAGCAGCTGGAAATGCTCGCAGGTGAAGTCGGCGTAACCTTCTTCCCGTCCGACCTGAGCCAGAAGCCGGTCGACATCGCGCAAGCGGCTATAAAAGAAGCAAAGCTTAAGTTTATTGATGTGGTCATCGTCGATACCGCCGGTCGTCTGCACATCGACGAAGAAATGATGGGCGAGATCAAGGCGCTGCACGCCGCGATCAACCCGGTCGAAACCTTGTTCGTGGTCGACGCCATGACCGGCCAGGACGCCGCCAACACGGCCAAGGCCTTCGGCGACGCATTGCCGCTGACCGGTGTGATCCTGACCAAGGTCGACGGTGACGCTCGTGGCGGTGCCGCACTTTCTGTCCGTGCCATCACTGGCAAGCCGATCAAATTCATCGGTATGGGCGAGAAGAGCGAAGCGCTCGAGCCGTTCCACCCCGAGCGTATTGCTTCGCGCATCCTCGGCATGGGCGACGTGCTCAGCCTGATCGAACAGGCCGAAGCGACCCTCGACAAGGACAAGGCCGACAAACTGGCCAAGAAGCTGAAGAAGGGCAAGGGCTTCGACCTCGAAGACTTCCGCGATCAGCTGCAACAGATGAAGAACATGGGCGGTCTCGGCGGCCTCATGGACAAACTGCCGAACATCGGCGGCGTGAACCTGGCGCAGATGGGCAATGCCCAGGGCGCGGCAGAGAAACAATTCAAGCAGATGGAAGCCATCATCAATTCCATGACCCCGGCCGAGCGCCGCGACCCTGACCTGATCAGCGGTTCGCGCAAACGTCGGATTTCGTTGGGTTCCGGCACTCAGGTGCAGGACATCGGTCGCTTGATCAAGCAGCACAAGCAGATGCAGAAGATGATGAAGAAATTCTCCGCAAAAGGCGGAATGGCCAAAATGATGCGCGGCATGGGCGGTATGTTGCCCGGCGGCGGCATGCCGAAAATGTAAAGAATTCGCGCAAGGGCTTGCTCTTGCGCAGCCCACACGGAAGTGGGATCTCCAGCAAACCCGCACTTGGCGGGAGCTGACTGGCCGTTTTCAACGACGGCTCTATAGCAAATCTGGATGGCGTCCGATAGGCCGCCGGAAAAAGACATTTGCAAAAGTCCGGATATTCCTTAGAATATGCGGCCTTTCGGGCACCTATGCCCGCTGTGCCTTTAGATTTGCAGCACCGACTACAGGAACGATGTTCACATGCTAACAATCCGTCTTGCCCTTGGCGGCTCCAAAAAGCGCCCGTTTTACCACTTGACCGTAACCGACAGCCGCAACCCGCGCGACGGTTCGCACAAGGAACAGGTTGGTTTCTTCAACCCTGTTGCTCGTGGTCAAGAAGTCCGTCTGTCCGTGAACCAAGAGCGCGTAGCCTACTGGCTGAGCGTTGGTGCACAACCTTCTGAGCGTGTTGCTCAGTTGTTGAAGGACGCTGCTAAGGCTGCGGCCTGAGCAATATGAGCGCGACGCCTGCTGTTGCTGATGATTTGATCGTTATCGGCAAGATTTATTCTGTTCATGGCGTTCGCGGCGAAGTGAAGGTGTATTCCTTTACTGATCCGACTGAAAACCTGTTGCAGTACAAAACCTGGACGCTCAAGCGCGAAGGTAATGTGAAACAGGTCGAGCTGGTCAGCGGACGTGGGAACGACAAGTTCCTGGTCGCAAAGCTCAAGGGTCTTGATGATCGTGAAGAAGCTCGTCTTCTGGCCGGTTATGAGATCTGCGTGCCGCGCAACCTGTTCCCTGAATTGACCGACGGCGAGTACTACTGGTACCAGCTGGAAGGTCTGAAGGTTATTGATCAACTCGGGCAATTGCTCGGGAAAATCGATCATCTTCTGGAAACCGGCGCCAATGATGTAATGGTGGTCAAGCCTTGCGCTGGCAGCCTGGATGATCGCGAACGCCTGTTGCCCTATACGGAGCAATGCGTGTTGGCCGTCGACCTCGCCGCGGGCGAGATGAAGGTGGAATGGGATGCGGACTTCTAAGCGTGGCTAACTTGCGCGTAGAAGTGATCAGTTTGTTTCCCGAGATGTTCTCCGCCATCAGCGAGTACGGCATCACCAGTCGTGCGGTGAAACAGGGGCTGTTGCAGCTCACCTGTTGGAATCCGCGAGACTACACGACGGATCGACATCACACTGTAGACGATCGCCCATTTGGCGGTGGTCCGGGCATGGTGATGAAGATCAAACCCCTGGAAGATGCACTGGTTCAGGCCAAGGCAGCAGCCGGGGAGGCGGCGAAGGTAATTTACCTGTCCCCCCAAGGCCGTCAACTGACTCAGTCGGCGGTACGCGAGTTGGCGAATCTGGATGCATTGATCCTGATTGCCGGCCGCTATGAAGGCATTGACGAGCGTTTTATAGAGGCTCATGTCGATGAAGAGTGGTCGATTGGCGACTATGTACTGTCTGGCGGCGAGCTGCCGGCGATGGTCCTGATCGATGCGGTTACACGACTGCTGCCTGGAGCTTTAGGGCATGCGGACTCCGCCGAGGAAGATTCCTTTACGGATGGTTTGCTGGATTGCCCGCACTACACCCGACCTGAGGTGTATGCGGATCAGCGTGTTCCCGACGTGTTGCTAAGTGGCAATCACGCGCATATCCGGCGTTGGCGTTTACAGCAGTCCCTTGGTAGGACCTTTGAACGACGCGCCGATCTTCTGGAAAGCCGCTCGCTTTCTGGAGAAGAGAAGAAGCTGCTCGAGGAATACATCCGCGAGCGGGACGATAGTTAACAACGTATCGATGGTAAGTCCGTTGATTTACCTTAGGAGCACAGCATGACTAACAAAATCATCCTTGCACTCGAAGCAGAGCAGATGACCAAAGAGATCCCTACCTTTGCCCCGGGCGACACCATTGTCGTTCAGGTGAAAGTGAAGGAAGGCGACCGTTCGCGTCTGCAAGCGTTCGAAGGTGTTGTTATCGCCAAGCGTAACCGCGGCGTAAACAGTGCTTTCACCGTTCGTAAAATCTCCAACGGTGTTGGCGTAGAGCGTACTTTCCAGACCTACAGCCCGCAAATCGACAGCATGGCCGTTAAACGTCGCGGTGACGTACGTAAAGCCAAGCTGTACTACCTGCGTGACCTGTCCGGTAAAGCAGCTCGCATCAAGGAAAAACTGGCTTAAGTCCAGCTTCCGATGCAGAAAAAAGCAGCCTACGGGCTGCTTTTTTGTTGCCTGCGATTTATCGGTGCTGCCGGGGTATGCGTGCCTGGTCCGGGACCGAGTTGCGGCGTTCGCGGGCAAGCCTCGCTCCTACAGGATTGAATCGTTTTTCAATCCTGTAGGAGCGAGGCTTGCCCGCGAATCGATCTACCAACACCGCGTTTACATCAGGCTCTATAAAGCCTCAGCAGGCTATGAAAGACTTGCCGTCAGTTTTCCAGTGACCTGAGCCTCTATGCCTGCCATCGATCATCCCCTGATAGACCAATTCCTCGACGCTCTCTGGCTGGAGAAAGGCCTCTCCGACAACACCCGCGATGCCTACCGCAGTGACCTGGCCTTGTTCAACGGCTGGCTGCAGGACACGGGCCTGGAACTGATCAACGCCGGCCGCGAGTTGATCCTCGATCACCTGGCCTGGCGCCTGGAGCAAAACTACAAACCCCGTTCCACAGCGCGATTTCTCTCCGGTGTGCGTGGGTTTTATCGCTATCTGCTGCGTGAAAAGCTGATCGCCGTCGATCCGACCTTGCGCGTCGATATGCCCCAGCTGGGTAGGCCGTTGCCCAAATCTCTGTCGGAAGCAGACGTGGAAGCGCTGCTGAAGGCACCGGACTTGAGTGAGGCTATCGGTCAGCGTGACCGCGCCATGCTCGAAGTGCTTTACGCGTGCGGCTTACGGGTGACGGAGTTGATCAGCCTGACGCTGGAGCAGGTCAATCTGCGCCAGGGTGTGCTGAGGGTGATGGGCAAGGGCAGCAAGGAGCGGCTGGTGCCGATGGGCGAGGAGGCGATTGTCTGGGTCGAGCGTTATATGCGTGATGGCCGCCAAGAGCTGCTCGGCGGGCGTCCCAGCGATGTCATGTTTCCCAGTCAGCGCGGCGAGCAGATGACCCGTCAGACCTTCTGGCACCGCATCAAGCACCAGGCCAAGGTCGCCGGGATCGGCAAGTCGCTGTCGCCGCATACCTTGCGTCATGCCTTCGCCACGCACTTGCTCAACCATGGCGCTGACTTGCGTGTGGTGCAAATGCTGCTGGGTCACAGCGATCTGTCGACTACCCAGATCTACACCCACGTCGCCCGCGCACGCCTGCAAGACCTGCACGCCAAACACCACCCGCGCGGATAGCGCAATTCCTGACGCGGAATGCTCACCTGTGGCGAGGGGACTTATCGGAACGCCGCACCGCCCCGTTGGGTTGCGTAGCAGCCCCAAAAAATGGGACTGCAGCGCAGTCCAGCGGGGATAAATCCCCTCGCCACAATAATGGGTGTCAGCAGTGCGGTGTCTTTGTCACCCGCATTCGGCCACACAGCCCTTATGTGGTAGGCTTTGCCGGTTTGCACGATGGGCGGTTATGACCCGGTGTTTCGGCACGGGCGTTCTGATCGTCCCATTTGTCCGTCTTCAGGAGTTCTCATGCGTCTGACCCAGATTTTCGCCGCCGCAGCCATTGCGTTGGTCAGCACCTTTGCCGTCGCCGATGACGCGGCCGACAAAGCGATTCGTAAAAGCCTGGAAAACCTCCAGCTCGAAGTACCGGTAGAAAGCATCTCCGCCAGCCCTCTGCCCGGCCTGTACGAAGTCAAACTTCAAGGCAGCCGCGTGCTCTACGCCAGCGCCGATGGCCAATACGTGGTTCAGGGCTACATGTTCCAGCTCAAGGACGGCAAACCGATCAACCTGACCGAGAAGACCGAACGCCTGGGCGTGTCCAAACTGGTCAACGCCATTCCAGTCGCGGAAACCGTGGTCTACCCGGCGATCGGCGAAACCAAATCGCACATCACCGTATTCACCGACACCACTTGCCCGTACTGCCACAAACTGCACGCCGAAGTGCCTGAGTTGAACAAGCGCGGCATTGAAGTGCGTTACGTCGCGTTCCCGCGCCAGGGCCTGGGCTCGCCGGGTGACGAACAGCTGCAAGCGGTGTGGTGCTCGAAAGACAAGAAAGCGGCCATGGACAAAATGGTCGACGGCAAGGAAATCAAGGCCGCCAAGTGCGATAACCCGGTTTCCAAACAGTTCGCCCTGGGTCAGTCGATCGGCGTGAACGGCACACCGGCCATCGTTTTGGCGGACGGCCAGGTCATTCCGGGCTACCAGCCTGCGCCACAAGTCGCCAAACTGGCGCTGGACGCGAAATAAATTTGCATCGTCACGGTCAGCCATTGACGATCATGGTCCGGCGGTAACATTCACCGGGCCATCAATAGAGAACCGCGAGCATGCGGTTGTTTTCACGGCCGGCCTTGAGTCGGCCGTTTTATGGGGAGTTCACAGTGAAACCGGTCAAAGTAGGCATCTGTGGGTTAGGGACCGTCGGTGGCGGTACCTTCAACGTACTTCAGCGCAACGCCGAGGAAATTGCTCGTCGTGCCGGGCGTGGAATCGAAGTGGCACAAATTGCCATGCGCACGCCAAAGCCTCAGTTCCAGACGACCGGTATTGCGATTACCAACGATGTCTTCGAAGTGGCCACGAACCCTGAGATCGACATCGTCATAGAGCTGGTGGGCGGCTACACCGTTGCCCGTGAGCTGGTACTCAAAGCGATCGAGAACGGAAAACATGTGGTAACCGCGAACAAGGCGTTGATCGCCGTTCACGGTAACGAAATTTTCGCCAAGGCCCGCGAGAAGGGCGTGATCGTTGCGTTCGAAGCCGCCGTGGCCGGTGGTATTCCGGTGATCAAGGCGATCCGTGAAGGCTTGTCCGCCAACCGCATCAACTGGGTGGCCGGGATCATCAACGGCACCGGCAACTTCATCCTCACCGAAATGCGCGAAAAGGGCCGGACCTTCGAAGACGTTCTCGCCGAGGCGCAAGCCCTGGGTTACGCCGAAGCCGATCCGACCTTCGACGTTGAAGGCATCGACGCAGCCCACAAGCTGACGATCCTGGCCTCCATCGCGTTCGGTATCCCGCTGCAATTCGACAAGGCCTACACCGAAGGCATCACCAAACTGACCACCGCTGACGTGAACTACGCCGAAGCGCTGGGCTATCGCATCAAGCACCTGGGCGTAGCGCGCAGCACCGCGGCCGGTATCGAACTGCGCGTGCACCCGACGCTGATCCCGGCCGATCGCCTGATCGCCAACGTCAACGGCGTGATGAACGCGGTGATGGTCAACGGCGACGCTGCCGGTTCGACCCTGTTCTACGGCGCGGGTGCTGGCATGGAGCCAACCGCTTCGTCGGTGATCGCCGACCTGGTGGACGTGGTTCGCGCCATGACGTCCGATCCGGAAAATCGCGTGCCGCACCTGGCCTTCCAGCCGGATTCGCTGTCGGCGCACCCGATCCTGCCGATCGAAGCCTGCGAAAGCGCCTACTACCTGCGTATTCAGGCCAAAGACCATCCGGGCGTACTGGCCCAGGTCGCGAGCATCCTGTCGGAGCGTGGCATCAACATCGAATCGATCATGCAGAAAGAAGTCGAAGAGCATGACGGTCTGGTGCCGATGATCCTGCTGACCCACCGCGTGCTGGAACAGCACATGAACGACGCGATCGCCGCTCTGGAAGCCCTGACAGGTGTGGTCGGTCCGGTCGTACGGATCCGCGTCGAGCACCTGAACTAAGCCGTTATCGTTCACCGGGCCCGCGTGCGGGCCCGGGTTTGCGAACACTGTCTATTGGAGCCAGTCATGCGTTATATCAGTACCCGCGGCCAGGCACCGGCCCTGAATTTCGAAGATGTCCTGCTGGCCGGTCTCGCCACCGATGGCGGTCTGTACGTCCCGGAAAACCTGCCACGTTTCACCCAGGAAGAAATCGCTTCCTGGGCCGGTCTGCCGTACCACGAACTGGCCTTCCGGGTGATGCGCCCGTTCGTCACCGGCAGCATCCCGGATGCCGATTTCAAAAAGATCCTTGAAGAGACTTACGGCGTGTTCTCGCACAACGCCGTCGCGCCGCTGCGTCAACTGAACGGCAACGAATGGGTGCTGGAACTGTTCCACGGCCCGACCCTGGCGTTCAAGGATTTCGCCCTGCAACTGCTCGGTCGCTTGCTCGACTACGTGCTGGAAAAACGCGGCGAGCGCGTGGTGATTGTCGGCGCCACTTCCGGTGATACCGGTTCGGCTGCCATCGAAGGCTGCAAGCATTGCGAAAACGTCGACATCTTCATCCTGCACCCGCACAACCGCGTGTCTGAAGTGCAGCGTCGGCAGATGACCACCATTTTTGGCGAGAACATCCACAACATTGCCATCGATGGCAACTTCGATGACTGCCAGGAAATGGTCAAGGCAAGCTTCGCCGACCAAAGCTTCCTCAAAGGCACGCGTCTGGTGGCGGTGAATTCGATCAACTGGGCGCGGATCATGGCCCAGATCGTTTACTACTTCCACGCAGCCCTGCAGTTGGGCGGCCCGGCGCGTTCGGTGTCGTTCTCGGTGCCGACCGGCAACTTCGGCGACATCTTCGCCGGTTACCTGGCACGCAACATGGGTCTGCCGATCAACCAGTTGATCGTCGCCACCAACCGCAACGACATCCTGCACCGCTTCATGAGCGGCAATCAGTACGTCAAGGAAACCCTGCACGCCACGCTGTCGCCGTCGATGGACATCATGGTCTCGTCGAACTTCGAACGCCTGCTGTTCGACCTGCACGGTCGCAACGGCGCCGCGATTGCCGGTTTGATGGACACCTTCAAGCAGGGTGGCGGTTTCAGCGTCGAAGAGGAACGCTGGACCGAAGCCCGCAAGTTGTTCGATTCCCTGGCCGTGGATGACGCTCAAACCTGCGAAACCATCGCCGAAGTCTACGAGCAAACCGGCGAGCTGCTGGATCCGCACACCGCCATCGGTGTGAAGGCTGCGCGCGAATGCCGTCGTAGCCTGGATATTCCAATGGTGATTCTCGGCACCGCCCATCCGGTCAAATTCCCGGATGCAGTGGAGAAAGCCGGCGTAGGAAAAGCGCTCGAACTACCTGCACATCTTTCTGATTTGTTTGAGCGAGATGAGCGTTGCACCGTGTTGCCGAATGATTTGAAAGCCGTGCAGGCCTTTGTCAGTCAGCATGGCAACCGCGGCAAGCCTCTGTAAGCGGTAAAAGCTGTCACATTTTGAAGCCCGTCTCCTGACGGGCTTTCTCATTTCTGCATGCCACACTTGTCGCGTTTTCGCCCCAGGAAGGACGGGCGAGTTGATCGCGAAGGAAGTGGTAATGCTGTTTTTCAGAGGGTTAAAGCCGGCCGTGTGCTGGATGTTTTTGATCGGCGTCCTGGGCATTGCTCAAGGAGGGGCGGCGGCTCAATTGGCGATTCCAGAATCCAGGGGATCGGGCGCCGGCGCCACCATCGAGCTGGATGCTCAGGAATCGAGATGGATTGCCGAGCACCCGCAAGTCATCGTCGCATCGGTGCAATACCCGCTTTATCTGTTCAAGGATGAGCACGGTCAATGGAGCGGTTTGAACAACGATCTGCTCAATCGCATCAGTGCCATGACGGGTTTGCAGTTTGTTCACGAAGAGTCGTTTTCTACCGATCAGTTGCTCGGGCGTCTGGAAAGTGGCGAGGCGGACATGAGCACCACCCTGGCAATGAATGACGAGCGTAAGGCGTTCCTGGATTTCAGTCATGCGTTCGGTGGCGCTGGGTGGGTGGTTGTCGGGCGGGCAGGTGCACCTGTCATGCACTCCCTGGAGCAGTTGGCAAAAAGAGTGCTGGTGCTGCCGGCCCGGCACGCACTCGAAGGCACGATTCGCCGCGACTACCCGGCGATCGAGTTGCGCACGGTCAAGACTTACGCCGAAGCGAGGGCGCTGGTTGAAAGTGGTGAAGCCTTTGCCACCATCGAAAATGAAATCGGGGCGCAGCTCTATCCGTTGGGACAACTCAAGTTCGGGCGGGCAGTGGAGGGCAAATGGGAGGCTGATCACCTTGCGGTTCGCAAAGGCCAGTCGCCATTGCTGAGCATTTTGAACAAGGCGCTTGAGGCCTTTCCTGCAGCTGAACTGCGCGCCATTCGCCTGAAATGGCTCAATGGGATCGCTCCCGCTCAACCTCCCTCTCCCTGGCGGCAGATGACGCACTGGGTTTGCTGGGGCATGTTTGTCGTCAGCCTGTTCGGTCTGCTTTCCCTGCTCTGGAACCGCAGGCTGGCAGCGCTGATCAAGCAGCGTATAGACGCTGAGAAAGGTCTGGGCGATCAGCTTGCGTTCCAGCAAGCGTTGATGGACGCCATGCCCGATCCGATGTTTGTTCGTGATCTGCAAGGGCGTTTGATCATGTGCAACAAAAGTTATGAGGAAAGCCTCGGCACCCGATTTGATCAGGTTCAGGGCCGACAGCTGATTGAACTCGATGTGTTGCCCAAAGAGACCGCAGCGCTGCTGCATGCCGAATTCATGGCTCAGATGGAGACTCGAAAGCCACGCTTCAGTGAACGTCAATTGATGTTCAAAAACGGTGCCAGGGACATCTACCAGTGGACGGTGCCGTTCTACAGTGTCGACGGTCAATTGCGAGGGTTGCTGGGCGGATGGACCGATATCGGTCACCGTACAAGGCAAATGTGAGTCGGCTGTTTTTTCCCTGTCATCTTTGCCGTGCATGCTCTATCGACCAGGGACGCAGACGCGTCTGCACCTGGAATCCAGAACTTTCTTCTCGGGCCAGTGGTCACTTACTGTGAATACGCCCCAGGCACTTTGTTTTCGGACTATTGAGTGGTGATCGAGATGGAAAGTATTAGTCTATTGCTCGGTGAGGCTCTGAGCCCGTATCAGGTCACGCTGACCCCGTCGGGCGCCCATGGCGAATGCCTGGTGACACTGAAGAATGCGACCGGCGCGATCGTGGTCGAACGGGCGTTCAATCAAGCCCAGTTAACCGATTACCGTCTGCTGACGGATGTCGTCGACGGCTTGCACCGCGACGTGCTGATTGCCGAAGGACGGCTGGAGCCCTGCGTCATCGCGGCTTTGCGTCACGCTGCCCAGGACAAGATCCTGGCCCGCCGAAATTGAATTTTTTTTTGTGGGAACCTTCCGGCTCTCAGGTCAGTCAGAGCATGTAACAGCAGGATCAAGCATTGTGCTCCGGTGCTTGTAGCTTGCTGTTACTGGTCTTTATGTAGGCCACGTTTAACCCCGAGTCGTCTCCCCACTTCTCGGGGTTTCTTTTGCCTGCGATTTGTCATTGCTGCGCCTGATGCTCGAAAAACACTCGGGCTTCTTCGAGGTAAGCGCTGCGACTTTCCGGGTCGAGCCACTCGGCATAGGCCTCGCTCAAGTGGTCGCGTGGAAGTTTGCGTAGCAGCTGGTTGATCTCGACGATCGCCTGCCGGCCCATGGGCGTGTCGGTACAGCCGATGTAACCGGACAGGGATTTCTCCGCGCCACGAATCGGGTAAAACTGCAAATCATCCTCCGCGATCCCCTGCTGCTGAGCCTGGTAGCGGATTTCCGGACGATAGCCCAGCAACAGGCGCAAGCGCCCCAGGCGTTGCATTTGCAGGAGACTGCCCAGGGCGTCGTTGCCGTAGTGCAGCGTCAGCGCGCCGGGCGGCGCTTGCTTGAGCAGCGCGTCGAGGTACTCGCCGTAGTTGCGCTCGGCAATGATGCCCAGCTTCTCACGGCCACTGGCGAGCAGGGCGGCCAAGTCCAGTTCACCGTTCTGGATAAAGGGCGTCAGCGTCTCACGATCCACGCGCCGTACCGCAACACCGTTACTCATTGCTCGAAAAACCGGAACTGAAAACGCGATCCAGCGCTCGCGCTCCTTGCTCTTGTTCAGCGCCGCGTCGCAAGTGAGGGAGGGCTCGTGGAGCATTTGCAAGCCGCGAGCTCGATTGACCCGCATCAGCGTGTGTTCATACTGCGGCATGCCGGCGATCAACAGCGGCAACAGTTGATCGATAACCCCTTGGCCTTTTTTCGGTCCCTCGAAAATCGTCAGTGGCGGCAAATCGCGCATCAGCCAGACCAGCGTTTCCTTGGGTTGCGCCATCGCTGACGGGGACAGTCCGACGAACAGAAGCGTAACCAGCAACGCGCGCCCCGCCCCCCCGCCATGCGTCAGGCAGATTCTGATGGAGTGCACTAGCCGGCGCCTCAGCTTAGATGGCTCCGTCTTTGCGCAGCTGTGCAATCTGCGACACGTTATAGCCAAGTTCGTTGAGTACCTGTGCGTTGTGCTCACCCAGTTGGGGCCCGACCCATTCGCAATCGCCGGGTGTCTCAGAGAGTTTCGGCACAATTCCCGGCATCTTGAAGTCTTTACCGTCCGGCAGCTTGGCCTGCAGGAACATTTCCCGGGCCAGGTATTGCGGATCGCTGAACATGTCTTCGGCGCTGAAGATCCGGCTGACGGGCACATCGGCCTGATTCAGCAGCGCGAGCACGGTGTCCAGCGGCAGCGAATTGACCCAGCGATCGATTACTCCGTAAATCTCGTCGCGGCGGCTGTCGCGTCCGTCGTTACTGGCCAGCACCGGGTCGTTGGCCAGGTCTTCGCGACCGATGACCAGCATGAAGCGTTTGAAAATCGCATCGCCATTGGCGCCGATCTGCACATGCTTGCCGTCGGCGCTGGTGTGGATCGAGGAGGGCGTGATGCCCGGCATGATGTTGCCGGTGCGTTCGCGGATGAAGCCGAACACGTCGAACTCCGGCACCATGCTTTCCATCATGGCGAAGATCGCTTCATACAGCGCCACGTCCACCACTTGGCCCTGGCCGCCGTTGACCTCGCGATGACGCAACGCCATCAGCGCGCCAATCACGCCCCACAGCGCGGCAATCGAGTCACCGATGGAAATCCCGGTGCGCACCGGTGGCCGGTCTTCGAAACCGGTGATGTAGCGCAGGCCACCCATGGATTCACCGACGGCGCCAAAACCTGGCTGATCTTTCATCGGCCCGGTCTGGCCAAACCCCGACAGCCGCACCATCACCAGTTTCGGGTTGAGGGCGTGCAAGACTTCCCAGCCCAGGCCGAGTTTTTCCAACACGCCAGGGCGAAAATTCTCGATCAGAATGTCCGCTTCACTCAGCAGTTTTTTCAGAATCGCCAAGCCGTCCGGGTGTTTCAGGTTCAGGGTCAGGGACTTTTTGTTGCGAGCCTGGACGAACCACCACAGCGAGGTGCCTTCGTACAGTTTTCGCCATTTGCGCAGCGGATCACCGCCATCGGGAGACTCGATCTTGATCACTTCGGCACCGAACTCACCGCAAATGCGCGAGGCAAACGGCCCGGCGATCAAGGTGCCCAATTCGATGACTTTCAGACCTGAGAGCGGTTTGGCGGTGAACGGCATGCTGGATCCTGTAGTACAAAGGCTGAGCGGATATAGCCTTTTAACATAGCCGAATGTCTGACGACCAAGGTTGATCGCCTTCAATTCGTTGATTGCCTACTGCATCGGTTAGACTTGCCGCCTTTCCTCGTATCAAGAAGCCCGTTCATGGCCCAGCCGTCCACGACCTACAAGTTTGAACTGAACCTCACCGACCTCGACCGCAGCGTCTACGAGAGCGTAAAGCAGACCATCGCCCGCCACCCTTCGGAAACCGAAGAGCGCATGACCGTGCGGCTGCTGGCCTACGCCTTCTGGTACAACGAGCAGCTGTCGTTCGGCCGCGGTCTGTCAGACGTGGATGAACCTGCCTTGTGGGAAAAAAGCCTGGACGACCGTGTCCTGCACTGGATTGAAGTGGGCCAGCCAGACGCTGATCGCCTGACCTGGTGCTCGCGCCGTACCGAGCGCACCAGCCTGTTGGCCTACGGCAGCCTGCGCGTCTGGGAAACCAAAGTGATCCCGGCGATCAAAAACCTGAAAAACGTGCACATCGCGGCGGTTCCGCAGGACATCCTGGAAACCCTGGCCAAAGACATGCCCCGCGTGATCAAGTGGGACGTGATGATCAGCGAAGGGACGATTTTCGTCACCGACGACCGTGGTCAGCATGAAGTGCAGTTGCAGTGGCTGAGCGGCGAACGCGGCTGATTATTCGCCGTTCGTTCGCGTTATCCGGTTTTATCCTACGTATTCAAGAGAAGCACCTGTCACCCCATGCGCATCGAACCTCGCCTGTTGCCCGACACCCTGCCATTCCTCGGTGATCTGCCGCCGCTGCTGACGCGTCTTTACGCGGCGCGGGGCGTGCAATCGGAGGCGGAACTGGACAAGAGCCTGGCGCGGCTGATTCCGTTCCAGCAGCTCAAAGGCATCGATGCGGCGGTGGATCTGCTGGTCACGGCGCTGGAACAGCGTCAGCGAATTCTGATTGTCGGCGACTTCGACGCCGATGGCGCGACGGCCAGTACTGTGGGTGTGCTGGGGTTGCGGCTGCTGGGGGCGGCGCATGTCGATTACCTGGTGCCGAACCGATTCGAGTATGGCTATGGCCTGACCCCGGAAATCGTTGAAGTGGCGCTGACGCGCACGCCTCAGTTGCTGATCACCGTGGACAACGGCATTTCCAGTGTCGAAGGCGTCGCGGCGGCGAAAAAGGCTGGCCTGAATGTGCTGGTCACCGACCACCACTTGCCCGGCGACGAACTGCCGATGGCCGATGCCATCGTCAATCCGAACCAGCCGGGTTGCGAATTTTCGAGCAAGGCATTGGCCGGCGTCGGGGTGATTTTTTATGTGTTGATGGCTCTGCGCGCGCGTTTGCGCAGCCTCGGCTGGTACGCGAGCACGCCACAGCCGAACATCGGCGAATTGCTGGACCTGGTGGCGCTGGGCAGCGTTGCCGACGTGGTACCGCTGGATGCCAACAACCGGATTCTGGTGCACCAAGGCCTGGAGCGGATTCGCGCCGGGCGAGCCCGTCCGGGGATCAAGGCGATTCTCGAAGTGGCCAAGCGTGAACCGGCGCGCATCACCTCGACCGACCTGGGCTTCATTGTCGGCCCGCGCCTGAATGCGGCGGGGCGCCTGGATGACATGAGCCTGGGCATCGAATGCTTGATCACCGACGACGCAGGTCTGGCGCGGGAAATGGCCGTGCAGCTCGACGGCATGAACCAGGACCGTAAATCCATCGAGCAGGGCATGCAGCGTGAAGCGCTGGCTCAGCTCAAGGATCTACCGGTCGAATCGATGCCGTTTGGCTTGTGCCTGTTTGATCCCGAGTGGCACCAGGGTGTCATCGGAATCCTCGCCTCGCGCATGAAAGAGCGTTATTTCCGTCCGACCATTGCCTTTGCCGATGCCGGCGATGGCTTGCTCAAGGGCTCGGGGCGTTCGGTTCAGGGCTTCCACATTCGCGATGCCTTGAGCGTAGTGGCCGCGCAGCATCCGAACCTGATCAGCAAGTACGGCGGCCACGCCATGGCGGCCGGTTTGACCTTGCCGGAAGCGAACTTTCCGTTGTTCGCCGAGGCCTTTGACGCTGAAGTGCGCAGGCAATTGCGCGAAGAAGACCTGACTGGGCGTCTGCTGTCGGACGGCCCGCTGGCGGTCGAGGAATTCCACCTGGAACTGGCCCGCGCGCTGCGGCATGCCGGACCTTGGGGGCAGCACTTCCCGGAGCCGCTGTTCCATGGCGTGTTTCAGTTGGTTGAACAGCGGGTCGTTGGTGAGCGACATCTCAAAGTGGTGCTGAAAAGCGAATGCGGCTCGGTGAAACTTGATGGCATTGCCTTCGGCATTGATCGCGACATCTGGCCGAACCCGACCATCAAATGGGTGGAACTGGCCTACAAACTCGACCTCAACGAGTTTCGCGGCAACGAGACTGTGCAGCTGATGATTGCCCACATCGAACCGCGTTGAGCCATTCGCGGGCAAGCCTCGCTCCTACAGGTGTCGGTATCCGTAGGAGCGAGGCTTGCCCGCGAAAGCGATTTCCCTTACGCCGAATTTCTTGGAACCCTCCCTCATCCCCCGATGTCGACTAGGCTCTAAGCACTGCTTGATTATCCTTGTGACGTCTTGTCCAATTTTTGCCCGCGGGGGCGGGTGCCGCGCCTTTTTCCTGTCACTCGTCGACTTTTCAAACAGAACCCTGGAGCCTGCCCACTGATTCGAGAGGTGCCCCATGAGTCTGCTGCTTGAACCCTATACCCTTCGTCAATTGACCCTGCTCAACCGCATTGCCGTGTCACCGATGTGCCAGTACTCCAGCGTCGATGGGCTGGCCAATGACTGGCATCTGGTCCATCTCGGCAGCCGCGCCGTTGGCGGCGCCGGTCTGATTTTTACTGAAGCCACAGCGGTCACGGCCGACGGGCGCATCACCGCCGAGGATCTCGGCTTGTGGAATGACGAACAGATCGAACCCCTGCAACGCATCACGCGCTTCATCGCCGCTCAGGGGGCGGTGGCCGGCATTCAACTGGCGCACGCCGGGCGCAAGGCCAGCACTCATCGGCCGTGGATCGGCAGGCATGGCAGCATCAAACCCGAAGACGGTGGCTGGGTGCCGGTAGGCCCTTCACCGATTGCTTTTGACCCGCAACACACCCACCCTAAACAGCTTGATGAAGGCGAGATCGCCGAAGTCATTCAGGCCTTTGTCGCCGCAGCCAAGCGGGCACTGACCGCCGGTTTCAAAGTGGTCGAAGTACACGCCGCTCACGGTTACCTGTTGCATCAGTTTCTTTCGCCCCTGAGCAATCAGCGACGCGATCAATATGGCGGTTCGTTCGAGAACCGGATCCGGCTGGTGCTGCAGGTTACCGAAGCGGTACGTGCGGTATGGCCTGAAGAACTGCCGTTGTTTGTGCGAGTGTCGGCCACCGACTGGGTGGAAGACGGCTGGAACCCGGATGAAACGGTAGAGTTGGCACGACGCCTGAAAGACCTGGGCGTGGACCTGATAGACGTTTCGTCGGGCGGTACGGCAGCCAACGCGGAAATTCCTACAGGACCGGGTTATCAGACCCGTTTCGCCGAACGTGTGCGCAAGGAGTCAGGCATCGCCACCGGTACGGTAGGCATGATTACCGAGCCAGCCCAGGCCGAGCACATATTGCGCACCTGCCAGGCGGACATCATCTTCCTCGCGCGGGAACTGTTGCGTGATCCGTATTGGCCGCTGCACGCGGATGATGATTTGGGCGGTCGCAAGGCGATATGGCCGGCGCAGTATCAGCGGGCGACCCATCGCGAACAGCCGATTCATGAGTCGGATTTGCGCGACTGAATGCGGCTGTAAAAACAAAAAGCCCCGATCGATGTGATCGGGGCTTTTGTGTTTCTGGGCCGGATTATTTGTCGTCTGTCAGGCCGACTTGCCCGCGAAGAGGCCGGCCCAGACAACCTGTAGCTATCAGGTGTACTTACGCTTATCCGGCGCCGGCGGGAAATACTGGTACAACCAGGTTTCACTCAACGTCTGGTCATTGGTTCGGATGAACAACCGCAGCTCAACCGGCGCCACGCTGTCATTGGTCGGGTACCAATCGAAGGTAATCCGATAACCCTTGATGTCATCCAGCACCAACACGTTGAAATCCTTCACCTGCCCGTTCGAGCACGTCACCACCGGCTCGATCCCCGCACCTTCCGGCAAGCGGTCCAGACCGCCACCAGTGAAGTCCACGGCAAACCGTCGTGCCCAGACCTCAGGGTAATGCTCGCCCGGCGCCCAGCCTTCGATGAAGCCGCCCATGCCCGAACGGGTCGCGTTGACCCGCGCCAGCGGCGTGCCCACCGGTGGCAGGGCGCTCCAGTAGAGCTTGTAACCGTAGTTCAGGGAATCACCGGCCGCGACCGGTTTTTTCGGGGTCCAGAACGCGACGATGTTATCGAGGGTTTCGCCGGTCGTAGGAATTTCCAACAGATCGATTGAGCCTTCGCCCCACGCCGTTGTAGGTTCTACCCACAGGCTTGGACGCTTGCTGTACCAGTCGACGGTGTCCTGATAATTGGCGAACTCGTGATCGGTCTGCACCAGGCCGAAACCTTTCGGATCGGTGTCGGCGAAGGCGTTGAATTGCAGGGTCGCCGGGTTGTTCAGCGGCCGGCAGATCCACTCGCCGTTGCCGCGCCACATGGCCAGGCGATCCGAGTCGTGGATTTGCGGGTGAATGGTGTCGCACATGCGGCGCTCGTGGGTGCCGCAGCTGAACATGCTGGTCATCGGTGCGATGCCCAGTTGTTCGATGGCGGTGCGCGCATTGATGTGGGCATCCACTTCCATCACCACGCGTTCGGCCTGGCAATCGATGTCAAAGCGGTACGCGCCAGTGGCGCTCGGCGAATCCAGCAGGGCGTAGACCACGAAACGGGTACTGTCCTTGCCCGGGGTCTCGAACCAGAACTTGGTGAAGTCCGGGAACTCCTCACGCTTCTTGGCGTAGGTATCGACCGCCAGCCCGCGCGCCGACAGACCGTACTGGCCGGTGGCATCTACCGCACGGAAATAACTGGCGCCGAGGAAGGACAGCACGTCATGCCTGTCCAGTTCCGGTGCTTTGAACAGCTTGAATCCGGAAAACCCCAGGTCGCCGGTCAGCTGTTTGGTGTCGACCGTGGTTTTTTCGTAGTTGAACAGGGAAGGGCGGAAATGCACTTCACGTGCCTGGCGCGTCTTCGGATCGACGCTGTACATGCGCACCGGCTGCTTGAAGCCCATGCCGACGTGGAAAAACTGCACGTCCAGCTGACCGTTCAGGTCTTTCCACAGCGAGTGGTTGCCGTCGTAGCGGATCGCGTTGAAATTCTGCGGCGTCATGGTCGCCAGCGTCGGCGGCAGCACCTGCTTGGTGTCCTGATAGCGATTGCCGGCGAGTTGCTTGGCCTGAATCTTCAGGGCCTCGAAATCAAACGCCTGGGCCTCGCCATCAGCGGCGCCGTTGCCCGCCCAGGCATGAGCGGCCAGCAAGCCGGTGGCTGACAAGCCGGTATAGGCAGCGATGGTCATGGACGCTTTGAGCAAATTCCTGCGATGCATAAGTACAACCTGTCGTTAACAATCCCGCGCCGTTCCTGGCACGTGCTGGATCAAAAATATCGGTTCGGACATGCCTTCGGCCAAACGCAACGGACTTTAAACAGATAACAAATAGCTTAAACCGTTCGGTTGCACAGAAAAAATGATTGGTAGCACTTTGATGGTGCGGCAATGAAACAAGAAATGTCGGTTAAGTTTTCCGACAGCACTTTCTGATTTATAGGGCATTTCTGCTTTTTTTGACTAATTACTCTAAAAACCGCTTTTCAGCGCCGCGATAGTTCCTATCCTGTGTTCATGACCGGTTTCTGCCCTTCAGGCCGGCGGCTAATGAAAAGGATAGGGCGATGCGGTTTTTGAAGTTTTCTCGGTCTTATAGAAGGACATCGTCCATGACGAAGGTACAAGGCATCACTGAAATGTTAGGAATCTTTCCCTGCCTGGCGACCGGGCGGCGAAGGCATCGCCTCAGTTCGGACGAAATGAAGTTGCTGGAAAGGTATCGCGAGTTATCGGAAAGCGACCGGATCGCGATGCGGTATCTGGTGGATGCGATGCGGAGTGTTTCTAGGTTTTGAGCGATAAACCAGGGGGCGGACTGTGAAGTCTGCCCCTTTTTCATTTTTCACCCTTCCTTCAACTGCAAGTGCCCACGATCGTGAACGGTCGTTGTGACTGCATCAGATCGGGCATGTCCCGCCACTTGATCCACGCTTGATGCTGCCAATGCAGCAGCGGCACCGAGATGCCTGCCCACTGCAACGAACTCAGGCTTGGAATGTTATCCACAGATGGCTCACTCGAATTACGCATCATGGGGATGACTTCGTTACTCAACCATTGGCGCAGGTTTCGGTTTTCCGGGATGAAATGATGGACTAGGAGGGCATACATTCCCGATTCGCTGACCATCAGCGATTCGACGGTTTTGCCGTCCTTCAGCAACCAGACGTATCGACGTTGATCGGGATCGAGTTTAAGAGTGAGGCGTTGGTCCATCGGACGGCCCATCAGGCGACCGAGATCCTGTACGCCGGTTGTGGCGGGTGAAGACGGTGGGGGTGAAATGAGGATGGATTTCAGACGGATTTAGCGTGTGCTTGAGCATTTTTCGACTCCATGTTGATAAGGGAGCCGCCACTAATCCTTCGACAGATTATGGGTGGCGGACTGTGCGGCGTTCGAAGTCGGAACATTCTCGATCAACACGGAAAAGCCGAGAGGCCCGCGCCACACGGCCCACCATAAAGCAAAACTGAAGGCAAAAAATTGCCCTAGTTCATATGGGGGGCGCGGATGCGCCATGTTGATGATTTACCGGCTTCGACCCCGGGTCGCTGATTTGGCAGCGACGAGGTAAAGCCTATCGTTCAGGCGCTCGCGGCGCCAAGTCTACTCTGGCGCCGCATGTTGTAGGAATTGGAGCTTTTACCGGAAGGTTCGGTCTGTAGGAATTTCCTGTTTTTGCATGATGAGTCAGCGCCACGCGGCGTTTGACTGGAATCTCTGTTTTTCATTGCCTATGGTCAAAAAGCGCCAAGGAAATTTCGGTGCTTAACGGACAGGCTTAAAAATGGAGAACGCCTTGAAAGTATCCCTCAAACAGATAAACGGTCCTTGGGACCTGGGATGGGTGCTGGACAAGCACATGATAAGTAGTACCTTTCTAGGGGACGACGAGCACGGAAACCCGCGCTTCGATAACCACCGTACCGAGGTAGGACAGGCAACCTACCAGCTCAAATACCAGAAGGATTGGAGTCAGGTGGGCCCTCTGGCTCAAGCTGTAGCTGCGAATGTTTTACCTAAGCTTGCTCAAGTAGGATTCGTAGTTCCTATGCCGGCTTCGAATGTTCGTGCCCGACAACCCGTTACTGAGGTGGCCATGGAGTCAGGTCGAATAATTGGAAAGCCTGTATTCTCGGATTTACTCCGAAAGGCCGCTACGGGGCAATCGCTTAAAGATTTGCATTCCAAGGCTGAAAAGGTTGCTGCTATTGGGGCTAGCTTCAGTGTGAATGATCAAATTACCAGTACAGGCTGCTGGAATGTTTTGGTCGTTGATGATTTGTTTGACAGTGGGGCGTCAATGGATGCCGCCTGTGCTGCTTTGCGTAAGTATCCCAAGGTGGGCAAAATTTACGTCGCGGCATTAACTTGGAAATGAGATAGATGACAACTGTATTTATTGCGGGCTCTATTAATATCAAGCACCTTGATCCGAAGGTTAAAGAGCGTATCAATAATATCGTTGATTCAGAGTTTGATGTCGTGGTTGGCGATGCAGGCGGAGCCGACACATACATCCAAGAGTATTTGTTGAGCCTGGCCCGATCCAAAACTACTATTTATTGCAGTGGTGTCGTCCCGCGAAACAATCTTGGAGAGTGGCCGGCTAGAACAGTGGAAACCAAGCACTCCAAAGGGTCGCGAGCTTTTTTTACGGCGAAGGATGTTGTCATGGCCGAGGCTGCGGATTACGGCTTGATGATATGGGATGCTAAAAGTACTGGAACACTGAGTAACGTAATTGAGCTGTTGTCTCGAAAGAAAAAGTCGCTCGTTTTCGTTAATAAAGAAAAAGCCTTTAAAGTGGTCGGGAACGTGAGTCAGCTAGAGGAACTCGTTGCGTTTATGTCGGATCACGCTAGACAAAAGGCAGATGAAAAAATCAAGCTTTTCGATCGCATATCTTTACTGAAACACGACCAGGCAGAGCTGTTGCTTTGATGGTTTTATCTTCAGTCTATGGCTGTAAATAACTCCCCTTTCTCTAGGAATGTGAGAAAGGGGATATTTCAGCGCAGGCCCCAATAACGGTGCCGAGAAACCTTACCGACTAACCTTCCAGGCATCCCCCGCAGGCGCAGTCCCGTGGTCATACGGCTTGGCAATCCACATGTACAACAACCCCAACCCAATAACGATCGCCGTACTGAGCACCATCGCATAGTTGATGTACCACGCCGCATCCGGTGTGCGCGGCCAGGCCATGTTGATGATCGCGCCGACGCCATAAACCAGCGCACCGATGTTCACCGCCCAACCCCAAGCGCCGAGGGTGAATTTGCCGCTCGGTTTCCAGCCTTTCATGCGCGCATAAAGCGCTGCGAGCACGATCATCTGGAACGCCAGGTAGATGCCGATCGCGGCGAAGCTGACGATGGTTGCCACGGCATCTTGCAGGAAGAAGCCGAGGATGATGATCAGCGCCGGCAGGACGCCGGATACGAACAGCGCAGCAACTGGCACCTGCGTCGTAGGAGAGATTTTCTTCAGCAGCGAGCTGCCGATGACCATTTCATCCCGGGCGTAGGAATACAGCAGGCGACTCGCCGCCGCTTGCAGACTGATGACGCAGGAGATGAAGGAAATCATCACCACGCCCATGACCACTTTCGAACCGACCGGGCCGAAGGCGTTGTTGAGGATGGTGGTGACCGGGTCTTTGTCGGTGCCGTTGATCACGGCTTGCATGTCCGGCACGGCGAGGATCAGCGCCAGGCAGGCGAACATCGCCGCGATGCCGCCGATGTAGATGGTCATGCGCATCGCCACCGGGATTTGTTTGCTCGGGTTCGGGGTTTCTTCGGCGACATCGCCGCAGGCCTCGAAGCCGTAGTACAGGAACATCCCCGCCAGCGAGGCGGTGAGGAAGGCCGGCAGGTACGAGCCATCGATGCTGATATCGAAGGTGTTGAACAAGACGCTGATCGACTGGTGACGCTCGAAGATCAGCAGGTAAACGCCAACGATCACTGCGCCGACCAGCTCGCAGAGGAAGCCGAACATGGCGATCCGCGCCAGCACTTTGGTGCCACTCAGGTTGACCAGGGTGGCGAACAGTGTCAGGAACAGTGCGATGACGATGTTGGTGCTGTTGCTCGGTTCAAAGCCCATCATCGCGGCCAGGTACGGGCCGGCACCGACGGCAACGGCAGCGATGGTGACGCACAGGGCGATGGAGTAGATCCAGCCGACCATCCACGCCCAGCGCTTGCCCACCAAGCGACGGGCCCACGGGTAGACGCCGCCGGAAATCGGGAACTGCGAGACCACTTCACCGAAGATCAGGCACACCAGCAACTGGCCGCAACCGACCAGCAAATAGGCCCAGAACATCGGTGGCCCACCGGCGGCCAGGCACAGGCCGAACAGGGTATAAACCCCTACGACCGGAGAGAGATAAGTGAAGCCCAGGGCGAAGTTTTCCCACAGGCTCATGCTGCGATTGAAGTTCGAGGTGTAACCCAGTTTGCGTAGCTGCTCGGCATCGCTGTCGGCAACGAATGGGGAGAGTTCGGGTGTACTCATGGTGTGTCAGCTCCGGAAAATCGGCAGATTTCGGATGTCCGAAACCGTGGCGGGGCCTTGAAGGCGCTGCCCGGATCGGTGGTTATTGTTTTGGTTTTCTGGCTTTGAAACCTGGTGGTGCGTGATGCCGGTTTCTTCCTTGAAGCCGAGGTGACGCCTTCGCGGGCAAGCCTCGCTCCTACAGGGGCATGCGATCATCTGTGGGAGCGGGCTTGCTCCGGGCGGCGATCCGACGAAGCTTTTAATGCTTGAACATCACATGCCGAACGACGGTGTAGTCCTCCAGCCCGTACATGGACATGTCCTTCCCGTAGCCGGACAGTTTCTGACCGCCATGGGGCATTTCGCTGACCAGCATGAAGTGCGTATTCACCCAGGTGCAGCCGTACTGCAAGCGTGCTGACAAGCGATGCGCTCGGCCGACGTCCGAGGTCCAGACCGACGACGCCAGGCCGTAGTTCGAATCGTTGGCCCAACCCAGCACCTGTGCTTCATCGATGAACTTGGTCACCGACACCACCGGCCCGAACACTTCGCGACGAACGATTTCGTCGTCCTGCTGAGCATCAGCCAACACGGTGGGCTCGAAGAAGAAACCATTGCCCTCCACAGCCTTGCCGCCGGTGACCAAACGGATATGCGGTTGCGCCACGGCACGCTCGACAAACCCGGCCACGCGGTCACGGTGCTGCGCAGTGATCAACGGACCCAACTCGGTCGATGGATCATCCTGCAAACCGTACTTGATGCTGCTGACCGCTTCGCCGAGTTTCTCGACGAATTTGTCGTAGATGCCTTCCTGCGCGTAGATGCGGCAAGCCGCGGTGCAGTCCTGGCCGGCATTGTAGAAGCCGAAGGTGCGAATGCCTTCCACGGCGGCGTCGATATCGGCGTCGTCGAAGATGATCACCGGGGCCTTGCCGCCCAGTTCCATGTGCATGCGTTTGACGCTGTCGGCGGTGCGGGAAATGATGTTCGAACCGGTGGCGATCGAACCGGTCAGCGAGACCATGCGCACTTTCGGGTGGGTGACCAGTGGGCTGCCCACCGTAGGACCCCGACCAAACACCAGGTTGAGCACACCGGCCGGGAAGATTTTCGACGCCAGTTCGGCCAGACGCAGGGCGGTCAACGGGGTTTGTTCCGACGGCTTGAGCACCACGGTATTACCCGCGGCGAGGGCCGGGGCGATTTTCCAGGCGACCATCATCAGCGGGTAGTTCCACGGCGCGATGGAGGCGATTACACCGACCGGGTCGCGGCGGATCATCGAGGTGTGGCCGGGCAAGTATTCGCCGCCCGCCGAACCGCTCATGCAACGGCTGGCACCGGCGAAGAAACGGAACACGTCGGCAATCGCCGGGATCTCGTCGTTCAGCGCGGCGGTGTACGGTTTGCCGCAGTTGTCCGATTCCAGTTTGGCCAGCTCTTCGCCGTGGGCCTCGATGGCGTCGGCGAGTTTGAGCAGCAGTAATGAGCGTTCTTTGGGTGTGGTTTGCGACCAGCCTTCGAAGGCGCTGTCGGCGGCACGCACGGCGGCATCGACCTGGAATTCGCTGGCTTCGTTGATTTCCACCAGTACACGGCCCAGGGCCGGGTTGAACACCGGTTGGGCGGGGCCTTCGCCGTCGATCAGTTGGCCGTTGATCAATAGTTTGGTTTGCATGACGTTGTCCTCATCGAAACTGTTATTTTTCTGCCGAAACCGAATCTCTTGTAGGAGCGAGGCTTGCCCGCGAAGAGGCCATTACATCCAACATTGATGTTGACTGGCACACCGCCTTCGCGGGCAAGTCGAATCGTCGCACCGCTCGCTCCTACGAGATTCGGTTCACCTATTGAGTTGTCAGTTATTTCCCGCCACTGCCCGCCACGCTTTCACCGCCCCGGGTCAGGTAATACGCGCCGAGAATCGGCAGCATGGTCACCATCATCACCAGCATCGCGACCACGTTGGTCACCGGTACGTCCCGTGGGCGGCTGAGTTGATTGAGCAGCCACAGCGGCAACGTACGTTCATGGCCGGCAGTGAAAGTGGTGACGATGATTTCGTCGAACGACAGCGCAAACGCGAGCATGCCGCCGGCCAGCAATGCCGAACCTAAGTTCGGCAGGACGATGTAGCGGAAGGTCTGCCAACCGTCGGCGCCGAGGTCCATCGACGCTTCAATCAGACTGTGCGAAGTGCGGCGCAAACGGGCGATGACGTTGTTGTAGACGATCACCACACAGAAGGTCGCGTGGCCGACGATGATGGTGAACATCCCCGGCTCGATCCCCAGCGTCTTGAACGTCGCCAGCAGCGCGATACCGGTGATGATCCCGGGCAGCGCAATCGGCAGGATCAGCATCAGCGAGATGCCTTGCTTGCCGAAGAACTCGCGCCGGTACAACGCCGCCGAGGCGAGGGTGCCGAGGACCATCGCGATCAGCGTTGCGATGGCGGCAATTTCAGCCGACAGCTTGATCGCCTCCAGGACGTCGGGCCGCGAGAACGCCACGCCGATCCACTTCAGGGTGAAACCCTTGGGTGGAAAGCTGAAGGCCGCATCTTCGGTGTTGAAGGCGTACATGAAGATAATCAGAATCGGGAAGTGCAGAAACACCAACCCGCCCCAGGCCGCGATGCGCAGACCGATAGAGGCTTTGTCAGAGTGCATCGAAGGCCCCCAGTCGTTTGACAATGGACAGGTAAATGGCGATCAGCACAATCGGCACCAACGTGAAGGCGGCCGCCATCGGCATGTTGCCGATCGCGCCTTGCTGGGCGTAGACCATGCTGCCGATGAAGTAGCCCGGTGGGCCCACCAGTTGCGGCACGATGAAGTCGCCCAAAGTCAGCGAAAAGGTGAAGATCGAACCGGCCGCGATGCCTGGAATCGACAGCGGCAGAATCACCTGCATAAAGGTCTGACGTGGCTTGGCACCGAGGTCGGCGGAAGCCTGCAGCAGAGACGGCGGCAGGCGTTCCAGCGAAGCCTGGATCGGCAGGATCATAAAGGGCAGCCAGATGTAGACGAACACCATGAAACGGCCCAGATGCGAGGTCGACAGCGTGCTGCCGCCCACCCCCGGAATGCCCAACACAAATTGCAAAAGCGGCTCTAGCCCCAAGTGTTGAACGAACCACTGCGCCACACCGCCCTTGGCCAGCAGCAAGGTCCAGGCGTAGGCCTTGACGATGTAACTGGCCCACATCGGCATCATCACCGCGATGTAGAAAAACGCCTTGGTCTTTCCGGTGGTGTAACGCGCCATGTAATAGGCAATCGGAAACGCGACGATGGCGCTGGCGATCGACACGGCAACGGCCATGCCCAGAGTGCGCAGGATGATGTCGAAGTTCGACGGCTGGAACAGCGCTGCGAAGTTCGCCAGGGTCAGGTCGGGGGTGACCGCCATGGTGAAGTCATCGAAGGTGTAGAAGCCTTGCCACAGCAGGACCAGCAGCGAACCGAGATAGATCGCGCCGAACCACAGCAGCGGCGGCACCAGCAGCAGCGACAGGTAAAAATTCGGTCGGCGATACAACAGGTTGGAAAACCTGCGTAACGGCGAACCTCCCGCCGGGGTTTGAGGGATAGCCACGGAGGTCATCTCACACCCCACCGACGACGGTGTCGTGGAGCGGGATCATCGCCTCGCGCGCCCAGCGTGCGCTGATGCGTTGTCCGGTCTGATGCTGGGCGCTGACGTCCAGCCACTGCACGTTGGCCTGGCTGATATTGAGGGTCTGGCCGTTTTCCAGTTTCAGTTCATAGCGCGTGGCGCTGCCCTGGTACTGAATGTCGTGGAGCAAGCCGCTGACTTCAATCTCGTGACTGGCCAGCGGGCCTTCGGCGAAGCGCACGTGTTCCGGGCGAATCGAAAACGGCTGTGGATTGCCGCTCAATTGCTTCGCCAGATCACCGCGAATCACGTTGGACGTGCCGACGAATTCCGCGACGAATGTGGTGGCCGGTTTCATGTACAGGTTGCGCGGTGTGTCGACCTGCTCGATGCGGCCCTTGTTGAATACGGCTACACGATCAGACATCGACAGCGCTTCGGTCTGGTCGTGGGTGACGAAGATGAAGGTGATGCCGAGTTGGCGTTGCAGCTTCTTCAACTCGCTCTGCATTTGTTCGCGCAGCTTCAGATCGAGGGCGCCCAACGGTTCATCGAGCAGCAGCACGCGAGGGCGATTGACCAGGGCGCGGGCCAGGGCCACACGCTGGCGCTGACCGCCGGACAGTTGCACCGGTTTACGCTCGCCGTAGCCGCCGAGGGCAACCATGTCGAGGGCTTCTTCGGCGCGTTTCTGCCGTTCGGCTTTACCGACGCCTTTGACTTTCAAGCCGTAGGCGACGTTGTCGAGCACGTTCATGTGCGGGAACAACGCGTAATCCTGAAACACCGTGTTGACGTCTCGCTCATATGGCGGCAGCCCGGCGGCTTCTTCGCCATGAATACGGATGGAGCCTGCGCTCGGTTGTTCAAAACCGGCGATCAGGCGCAAACACGTGGTTTTGCCCGAGCCGGAAGGGCCCAGCATGGAAAAGAACTCGCCGTCCTGGATATCGATGGAAACCCGGTCAACGGCCTTCACTTCGCCGAACTGACGGGAAACGTTGGTGAACTGGACTGCAAGCGTCATGGTGCGGTGCTCCGAAAAGGCGAGGGCCATCACAGCGGCCCCTGCCTGGACTTCTGAAAAATCTGAATCGTGATCAATGTGCTTGTTGGGCTGGAATGCTCACTGTGGCGCCCCCGTTGAACTGCGCAGCAGCCGTGAAACGGAGAACGCGGTTTATCTGCTAGACCGCGGTGGCTGGTTCTGGGGCGGCTTCGCCACCCAACGGGGGCAAGCCCCCTCGCCACAAATGCTCATTCGCCATAGATGGGCAGTGTTAACGACCGCCCATAATCGCGATGTAATCCTGGGTCCAGCGGCTGTACGGCACGAACTTGCCGCCTTCAGCCTGCGGGGTTTTCCAGAAGGCGATCTTCTCGAACTGGTCGAAGCCGTTGGTTTTGCAACCCTCGGCTCCGAGCAGCTCGCTCGCTTTGCAACCCTCAGGAACCGCCGGCAACGAACCGAACCATGCCGCCAGGTCACCCTGGACTTTCGGTTGCAGCGACCAGTCCATCCACTTGTAAGCGCAGTTCGGGTGCTTGGCCTCGGTGTGCAGCATGGTGGTGTCGGCCCAACCGGTGGCGCCTTCTTTGGGGATGGTCGATGCGATCGGCTGTTTCTCGTTCATCAGGCTGTTGACCTGATACGGCCAGGCGCTGGACGCAACTACACCTTCGTTTTTGAAGTCACTCATCTGCACCGTGGTGTCGTGCCAGTAGCGGTGAATCAATGGCTGCTGGGCGCGCAACAGATCGAGTACAGCCTTGTACTGAGCTTCGGTGAGTTGATACGGGTCCTTGATGCCCAGTTCCGGCTTGGTGGTTTTCAGGTACAGCGCCGCGTCGGCGATATAGATCGGGCCGTCATAGGCCTGCACGCGACCCTTGTTGGGCTTGCCATCGGGCAGGTTCTGCGCATCGAACACCACGCCCCAACTGGTCGGCGCGGTTTTGAATACGTTGGTGTTGTACATCAGCACGTTAGGGCCCCACTGGTACGGGGTGCCATAGGTTTGCTTGTTGACCACGTACCACGGCGCATCTTTCAGGCGCGGGTCGAGGCTTTTCCAGTTCGAAATCAACGCCGTGTTGATCGGCTGCACACGCTTGCCGACGATCAACCGCAAGGAGGCATCGCCCGACGCTGTCACCAGGTCATAACCGCCCTTGGCCATCAGGCTGACCATTTCATCGGAAGTCGCTGCGGTCTTCACATTGACCTTGCAGCCGGTTTCCTTTTCGAAACCGGTCACCCAGTCGTACGCCTTGTCGCTTTCGCCACGTTCGATGTAGCCGGGCCACGCCACGATATCCAGCTGACCTTCGCCGGCACCGACGGCTTTCAGCGGTTCGGCGGCCTGGAGGCTGGCGCTGGCCAACAGCGCGGTGGTGATTGCACTGAGCAGTGCGGTCTTGTGCACGAACATGGGAATTCCCTCTTCTTTAATTATGGTCGGGGCAGTTGTGAACGTGGTGAAGCATGCCGTTAGCGGCTGGTTATTAGCGTAGTCAGAGATGCTGTCCGTGGCGCGCCATGATGTGCCGCACCACGCTGTAGTCCTGAAGCGAATCGCTGGATAAGTCTTTGCCATAGCCCGAACGTTTCAGGCCGCCGTGGGGCATTTCGCTGACCAGCATGAAATGGCTGTTGATCCAGGTGCAGCCGTACTGCAACCGCGCCGCGACCTGCATGGCCTTGTCGAGGTTCTGGGTCCAGACCGACGAGGCGAGGCCATATTCCGAGTCGTTGGCCCAGTCCACGGCTTGTTCGAGTCCATCGAAACGGGTCACGGTGACCACCGGCCCGAAGACTTCGCGCTGGACGATTTCATCGCTCTGCTTGCAACCGGCCAGCAAGGTCGGCTGGTAATAGAAGCCGGCGCCGGAATGCACCGCCGCGCCGGTCACCCGCTCGATGTGCGGCTGGCCGAGGGCACGCTCGACGAAACTGGCCACGCGGTCGCGTTGGCGGGTGCTGATCAGCGGGCCGATCTCGTTGTCGGCATCGCGTTTACCGGCGAAGCGCAGGCTGCTGACCGCCGCGCCGAGTTCGGCCACCAAGCGGTCATGAATCCCGGCCTGTGCATAAATGCGACACGCTGCAGTGCAATCCTGACCGGCGTTGTAATAGCCGTAAGTGCGCACGCCTTCGACCACGGCTTGAATGTCCGCATCGTTACAAACGATCACCGGCGCTTTGCCTCCGAGCTCAAGGTGGGTGCGCTTCAGGGTTTTCGCGGCGGCCTGGAGGATTTTTTGCCCGGTGACGATATCGCCGGTCAGCGACACCATGCGCACTTTAGGATGGCTGACCAAATGGCTGCCAACGCCTTCACCACCGCCGCAAACGATGTTGATCACGCCGCGCGGCAGGATCTCGGCCAGCGCTGGCGCCAGTGCCAGAATCGACAGCGGCGTGTGTTCGGATGGCTTGAACACCAGCGTGTTGCCAGCGGCGAGGGCCGGAGCGATTTTCCACGCGGCCATCATGATCGGGTAGTTCCACGGCGCAATCGACGCGACCACGCCAATCGGATCGCGACGAACCATGCTGGTGTAGCCCGGCAGGTACTCGCCGCTGAGCTGACCGGTCTGGCAGCGCACGGCGCCGGCGAAGAAGCGGAACACATCGACTGTGGCGCTCAAGTCATCCTGACGGGCCAGGTGCAAGGGCTTGCCGCAGTTAAGGGATTCGAGGCGGGCGAGGAGGTCGGCTTGTTTTTCGATGGCGTTGGCGATGTCCAGCAACAGGTTCGAGCGTTGCTGCGGTGTGGTCCGCGACCAACCGGCAAAGGCGCGGTGGGCGGCGAGGATGGCGGCTTCGACTTGCTCGGTGCTGGCTTCCGCGATGTGGGTAAGCACTTCCCCGGTGGCCGGGTTGAGGATCGGCTCGACAACACCCTGGCCCGCGACCAATTCGCCATCGATCAACAACGCGGTGAACAACGGGGTCTGCGCGCCAGCCATTTTTCGGGTTCTCTTTTCTTGTGTGGCCATGGTGCTCCCTGTGACTGGGCCCCGACCGTCTTATAGATGCAGCAAGACTAGTGCTCAGGCCCGAGGTCGACAAATTCTAAATACTGAAGGTGGCATTCGATTAAATAGATGGCTTGCGCCCGCCGCGGGGTTGCTCACGGGCGACGGTCAGGAACGGGTCCACCAGCGCTGGGCGCGCGGTGCCGCGACGCCAGGCCAGGCCGACGTCGAGGGTCTGGCTCAAATCGGCAATCGGTCGCGCTTCGATGATGTCGCCCTCCAGTGACCACGGGCGGTAAGTCATGTCAGGCTGGATCGAAACGCCTAATCCTGCGGCGACCAGGCTTCGCACGGCTTCCGTTGAGGCGGTTCTTAATGTGATGCGCGGCTGCAGCGAGGCCGCCGACCACATGCGTTGCGCATTGCGATCCATTTCATCGACGTTCAGCTGAATCAACGGTTCGCGGGCCACATCGGCAAGGTTGATGCTGTCGTGTTCCAGCAGCGGATGCTGGGCCGGCAGCCATAACCGATGGGGTGAGTGGGTCAACACTTCCGTCTGCAAGGCGTGGCGGTCTTCGAGGTTGGAGAGGATCAGCACGCCAACATCGATTTCACCGCTGACCAGCAAATGCTCGATATAAGGGCGCTCGTCCTCCATCACCCGGATCTCGACGTTGGGGTAAGCGCGCTGGAAACGGGTGAGCAAATCTGCCAGGTAGTAACCGGCCACCAGGCTGGTCACACCGATGATCAACTGACCGGCGACCTGGTCGGTGCTTTGTTGCAGGCTGCGTTTGGCGTTGTCCACCGTGGCCAGAATCAGGTGCGCCTGGCGCAGGAATTGATGGCCCTGGTGCGTCAGGCTCATGCCCTTGGCGTGTCGGTTGAACAGGCCAACCCCAATCTCCTCCTCCAGTTGCTGGATCGCCAGGGTCAATGTCGATTGGGAAATGAACGCGGTTTGTGCGGCGGCGGAGATCGATCCGGTCTCGGCCACGGCGATGAAGTGACGAATCTGACGCAAGGTCATCATGGAAATTACCCGGTGGGCGGTTTTTATAGATTCGCTTGAGTGTATATCGCTTTAATCGATGGCCATTTTTTTCCAGGCAACATCCAGAAGCACTCTCGTCCCCGGTCGCCGGGCACTTTCGTTCTAGGCTGGTGGCCTTAGTGTCCGGTTAACCCCTTTCGTGGAGGCGGCAAAATGAATACGCGTGGATTGCTCGATCAACTACTCAAGTCCGGTCAGGACCTGATGGAAAACAAAGCCGGCGGCGCTCAAAACAAAGCGTCCAGCGGAGGATTGGGCGGATTGCTCGGCGGCAGCGGTGGTTCGGGCGGCCTCGGCGGCTTGCTCTCGGGCGCGGGTGGTGGTGCATTGGCGGCGGGTGCCATGGGCCTGTTGCTCGGCAGCAAAAAGGCCCGCAACGTCGGCGGCAAAGTCGCTATCTACGGCGGCCTCGCGGCCCTCGGCGTCATTGCCTACAAGGCGTATGGCAACTGGCAGGCCCAGCAGGGCACTGCGCCGAAAACCGAGCCGCAAACACTCGATCGTTTGCCCCCGGCGCAAGTAGAACTGCACAGCCAGGCGATTCTCAAGGCGTTGGTTGCCGCGGCCAAAGCCGATGGCCACGTTGATGAACGCGAGCGTGCATTGATAGAAGGCGAATTCACCAAACTCGACAACGATCAGGAATTGCAGCAGTGGCTGCATGCCGAACTCAGCAAGCCGCTCGACCCGACAGAAGTGGCCCGCGCGGCCAGCACCCCGGAAATGGCTGCCGAGATGTACATCGCCAGCGTGATGCTGGTGGATGAGGAGAGCTTCATGGAGAAGTCCTACCTGGATGAGCTGGCGCGGCAATTGAAGCTGGAGCCGGGGTTGAAGGCGGAGCTGGAGAAGCAGGTGCGTCAGGCTGCGATGTAGGACGATCCAGGCGCCTGGTTCATGTCGAAAATCAGATATCACCTCTCATCGGAATTCGACGGCTACTGTCAGATATGACAGTAGCCGGGGAGCTGGTTTCGGGTTCTCAATAGTCCTGTCAAACCCATTGGCAGGAGCCATTACCATGACCAAAAACCCAGTCAACAGCACCAAGGCACTAACAAATAAAAGATTCGATATTCCAGGTCAGCGACAGGCCAAATGCGCTTGCTTGCAGCCGGGATGGAAAGCGTGTCTTTGTTGCTCATGATGCGCCTGATGGCGCAGTCACGATTATTGATGCTGCAACATTGGAGGTTATTAAAGTCATAAAAGTTGGCACAGCGGTGGGCGCTATTGCTGTTAGTCCGGACGATCAACGCATTATTGTTTGTTGGCAAAATGGGGCATGGATTATCAGCGCGGAAACGCTGGAGGTCAGAGCCTCTATCGAGGGAACGGGCGCTGATCACTCAGTGGGATTCAGTCCTGACGGAAACTACATCTATTTCTGTAAGATGAGCGCGCCTCAGTTTGTAGTGATGGATGCCAGAAGTTTGAAAGAAGTCCATTCAGTATGGAATCCCGGTTTGCCAAAAGCGATCGCTATCAGCCCGAGTGAACCCAGAGCTTACATTTCGGGAGATAAAGATGGCGTGATTATGGTTTTTGATACTAATACTCGGGAAGTAATCAGTAGTATTAAAGTTGGAGATGATCCGCTCGACGTCGCTATTTCACGTGATGGCAAGCTCCTCGGTGTATGTAATTATGAGAGTAGAACAGTTTCGTTAATCAATGTTGGAAGGGAGGAAGTGATTAAAACAATTTCCGTGGGAAGTTGGCCAATAGCAGTTGTGTTTAGCCTCGATGGACTGCATGCGTACATAGCGCTTAACTCGGAGAGCTCGATTTCTGTTATTTCTACGTCAACATTTGAAGAGGTTGTGCGTTTACCTGTCGGATCGTCCCCGTTCGATGTGGCGATTGACCATGCGGGCACTGTTTATACTGCAAATTTGGCATCAAACTCTGTCTCGGTTATCACCCCGGTATCTGTTCAAACTGAAGTGGTTGAGGATTTTTAATCAACTGAACTGAAAAAAATTACAGAGATCGATGAGGTGATATCGACCAGTATCTTTGATGTGATGTTGCTCGAAAAATCAGATCCGGAGTAATGGTTGGAAGTCAGTAATATGGGTTCTGACGGTGATCAAGTAAAAGGGAATGTGCTATATAACTATGATGCACTTACGGATTATATGATGGCGTACTCTCTGGAGTTAGTTGAGGGAGCCGCAACTTCAGTAAGTTTTTGGGTGGTGGGCGCTAATAACACCTCAAACATTCCTTATTTGGATGTTTGGTTTTTTGGCGAGTCCGGTAATGAACTCGGTGCGCGACATATTGTTGGATTACCCTGTGGTTTTCCAGAAGTGCTGGTCGATTCCGGCCGTCTCCTAGGTATCAGGAAGATAAAAATCAGGGCGAATGGCCAATTTCGCGTTGATAATTTTACGGTTAAACGTGGTTAACGAGGAAAACACAACGGTTGTTCTGGGGGGCGTAATGCTGTTCATTTAAGACAATCATCAGTCGAGCGAGAACCTGTGTCGAGGGGATTCATCGAAACGTCGCACCGCCCCGTTGGGCTGCGAAGCGGCCCCCTGCGCCCGTTCAGACAGACCGAGTTGTGTGGATTTACGACTGCTTCGCAGCCGAACGGGGCGGTGCGACGTTTCGATGAATCCCCTCGCCACAAATGAGTGCCCGCGCTTAAGTGAACAGCATTAGTTCTGGGGGGCGGGGTTTTAATGTAGCGGTCTCCACATCACAAGCGCGGTTTATAAACCGCATCTACGTTCTTCGCGTGCAGGCTCGTGGCCACAGTTGACCGGGTTGTCGAAACAAATGCGGTCCAAGTGGGAGCGAGCCTGCTCGCGAAGGCGTCTCAGCCCCAACAAATCCTACTGAGCAATCCACAGCCCATTTTGTTCTTCGGCAGTTTTGGTGCAGCCCTTCTTTCTGGAGTAGGTGGCGCACACAACAGACCTCTCGGCCGACAGATAAACCACAGAACGGGTTATCGCCACATGCAGCAGTGGCATGACACCTGTCTTATAAATGGAACACCCTCAGCTATACTCCGCAACATTTGAACCGCACCCCGAGGACTGACTGTGAAGAACTGGACATTGCGCCAACGCATTTTGGCGAGCTTTGCGGTGATTATCGCCATCATGTTGCTGATGGTCGTCGTCTCGTATTCGCGGCTGTTGAAGATCGAGGTCAGCGAAGACAGCGTACGTGAAGACGCGCTTCCCGGGGTCTATTACAGTTCGATGATTCGTGGCGCTTGGGTCGACAGCTTCCTCCACATCGAGGAGATGCTGGGTCTGAAGGAAGGGCAGGGTATCAGTACCAAAGATGTCGCCGACCTCAAGCGCTATGAAGCGCAAGTGCAGGAAGCGATCAACAACTATCGCGGCACTGTGACTACCGAAGAAGACAGAGCTGAGTTCGCGGTTTTCCAAAAAATCCATCAGGATTACGGCAAGATGCTGGCCGCGGTGTTCGACTTGCATCAGCGCAACCAGCGAGCCGATGCCATCAAGTTGTTCAACGAACAGCTGACCCCGACGTGGACCGCGGGGCGTCTGAAACTAAATGACATTCTTGCGTACAACAAAGCCAGGGCAGATCAGGCCATGGCGGACATCCATGACGCCGTGCTCACCGCTCAAGTCATCATGGGCATTTCCCTGCTGGTGGCGGTTTTGGCCGCTGGCCTCTGCGGCCTGTTGCTGATGCGCGCGATCATGGCGCCCATGAACCGCATCGTGCAGATCCTCGAAATCATGCGCACGGGTGATTTGAGCGGCCGCTTGAACCTTGCGCGCAAGGACGAATTTGGCGCCGTGGAAACCGGCTTCAACGACATGATGGCCGAGCTCACCTCGCTGGTGTCCCAGGCCCAACGCTCCTCGGTGCAGGTCACCACGTCGGTGACCGAGATCGCCGCCACCTCCAAGCAACAGCAGGCGACCGCCACCGAAACCGCCGCCACCACCACCGAAATCGGCGCAACGTCCCGTGAGATTGCGGCCACTTCCCGTGATCTGGTGCGCACGATGACTGAAGTGTCCACCGCTGCCGATCAGGCCTCGGTGCTCGCCGGCTCCGGGCAGCAAGGCTTGGCGCGTATGGAAGAGACCATGCATTCGGTGATGGGCGCGGCCGATCTGGTCAACGCCAAACTGGCGATCCTCAATGAGAAGGCCGGCAACATCAACCAGGTGGTGGTGACCATCGTCAAGGTCGCCGACCAGACCAATCTCCTGTCTCTCAACGCTGCCATCGAGGCCGAAAAAGCCGGTGAATACGGCCGCGGTTTTGCCGTGGTCGCCACCGAAGTGCGGCGTCTGGCGGACCAGACCGCCGTCGCCACGTACGACATCGAGCAGATGGTGCGCGAGATCCAGTCGGCGGTATCGGCCGGGGTCATGGGCATGGACAAGTTCTCCGAAGAGGTGCGCCGCGGCATGTCCGAAGTGCAGCAGGTTGGCGAGCAACTGTCGCAGATCATTCATCAGGTTCAGGCGCTGGCGCCACGGGTGTTGATGGTCAACGAAGGCATGCAGGCGCAGGCTACCGGCGCCGAACAGATCAACCATGCGTTGGTGCAGTTGGGCGATGCCAGCAGCCAGACCGTCGAGTCCCTGCGTCAGGCCAGTTTCGCTATCGATGAACTGAGCCAGGTAGCTGTAGGGCTACGCAGCGGCGTTTCGCGATTCAAAGTCTGATGAGCGAACTCACGGCTAAACGCACCGCCGTGAAGCCGGCGCTGCAATCATTGTTTCTGGTGTTCCGCATCGGCAACGAGCGCTTTGCCTTGCAGGCCATCGAGGTGGCGGAAGTGCTGCCGCGGCTGCCGTTGAAGCCGATTCCCCGCGCTCCGGACTGGGTCGCCGGGGTGTTCGCCTATCGCGGCGCGGTGGTGCCGGTGATCGACCTCAGTGCGCTGACCTTCGGCCAACCGGCCCAGGCCCGCACCAGCACACGCTTGGTGCTGGTCAATTACCGCCCGGGTGAAACCGCTGAGGCGCAATTGCTCGGGCTGATTCTGGAGCAGGCCACCGATACCTTGCGCTGCAACCCGGCGGATTTTCAGCCTTATGGCCTGGACAATCGCCAGGCGCCGTACCTCGGGCCGGTGCGCGAAGATGCTCAGGGTTTGCTGCAATGGGTGCGGGTCGCCGACTTGCTCGATGAGCAGGTTCGCGCGCTGCTGTTTCCGTCGACGCCACTGGACCTGGCGCTGTTTGAGGAGCGGCCATGAGCAGCGATCAGCGGTTTTTCGATTTCCTCAAAGAGTGCATCGGTCTCGACGTGACCTCGGTGGGGCCGGCGATCATCGAGCGTGCGGTGCGCCAGCGCAGCACGGCGTCCAGCGCGCTGACGGCCGATGAGTACTGGCACACCTTGCAGGGTTCGCGGGACGAGCAACAGGCGCTGATCGAAGCGGTGATCGTCCCCGAAACCTGGTTTTTCCGTTACCCGGAATCTTTCGCCACCTTGGCGAAACTGGCTGCCAAACGTCTGAGCGACATCAACAACATGCGCGCGCTGCGGATTCTCAGCCTGCCGTGTTCCACCGGTGAAGAACCGTATTCCATCGCCATGGCGTTGCTTGATGCCGGGTTCCAGCCGCACCAGTTCAAGGTCGAAGGCATGGACGTCAGCCTGTTGTCGGTGGAAAAAGCCCGGTGCGCACTGTACTGCAAGAATTCGTTCCGTGGTCAGGACATCGCGTTTCGCGAGCGGCATTTCACCGCCGAAGACGAGGGCTATCGCCTCAGCGGGCGAGTGCTTGAACAAGTGCGTTTGCAGGTCGGCAATCTGCTGGATCCGACGTTGCTGGCCAACGAGTCGCCTTATGACTTTGTGTTTTGCCGCAACCTGCTGATCTATTTCGATCAACCGACCCAGCAGCAAGTGTTCGAAGTGCTCAAGCGCCTGACCCATGTCGACGGCGTGCTGTTTATCGGTCCGGCCGAGGGCAGTTTGCTCGGCCGTTTCGGCATGTGTTCGATCGGCATCCCACAGTCCTTTGCGTTCAGTCGTCAGAGCACACCAGAGCCTGCGCCCATTGCGGCTTTCGTTCCGACGCCTCTGCCCGTGCGCCAACCGGCGCGCAGCGTGATCCCGCCGCCCGTTCGCAGCCGGCCCTTCGCAACGGTGACGCCGTTACCTGCCGCAACGAAAACCGCCAACCCGGACGCCGCCGCGCTGCTGGCGAACATTGCCGCGCTGGCCAACGAAGGCAAAAGCGCCGAAGCCCGCGCCGCGTGCGAGAGCTATTTGCGCAGTCACGAGCCAGCAGCCCAGGTCTTTTACTGGCTGGGCTTGCTCAGCGATGTCGCCGGCAGAGTTCTGGAGGCCCAGGGTTTTTATCGCAAGGCGTTGTACCTCGACCCGCAACATTCCGACGCGTTGATGCACCTGGCGGCGTTGCTGCAATCGTTGGGCGACACGACGGGTGCCAGACGATTGCAGGACCGCGCCGCCCGCAGCGAGCGCGCCGCCGACAGTGAGCGTAAACGATGAAGGCCTCCGCCACCTTGAGCCTCACCCATGAAGATGCCCAGGCCATCGACGACTGCTGGAACCGCATCGGTATCCACGGCGACAAGTCCTGCCCGTTGCTGATCGAGCACATTCACTGCCGCAACTGCGCGGTGTATTCCGCCGCTGCCACGCGCTTGCTCGACCGCTACGCCTTGCAACAGGACGATCGCGAGCAGGTCTCGACGACGGCCGAAATCGACGTGAAAACCCGCTCGCTGCTGATGTTTCGTCTCGGCGAAGAATGGCTGGGCCTGGCCACCCGCAGCCTGGTGGAAGTGGCGCCGCTGCAAGCGATTCACTCCTTGCCGCACCAGCGCTCCGGGGCCTTGCTCGGCGTGGCGAATGTGCGCGGCGCTCTGGTGGCGTGCCTGTCGCTCGTGGAGCTGCTGGGGCTCGACGGCGCCAGCAGCGTGGCGTCCGGCGCGCGGGTCATGCCGCGGATGCTGATCATCGCCGCCCACGGCGGGCCGGTGGTGGTGCCGGTGGATGAAGTGGACGGGATTCACGCCATCGACGAACACCTCCTCGAGGCGGCGTCCCGCTCCGGCACTCAGGCCAGCGCCAAATACACCCGTGGCGTGTTGCAATTCAAAGGTCGCAGCCTGCGTTGGCTGGATGAAGAACAGTTGCTGTCCGCCGTGACCCGGAGCCTCACATGACCCCCGAGCAAATGCGCGACGCCTCGCTGCTGGAGCTGTTCAGCCTCGAAGCCGAAGCCCAGACCCAGGTGCTGAGCGCAGGGCTTTTGGCGCTTGAGCGCGATCCGACCCAGGCCGATCACCTTGAATCGTGCATGCGCGCTGCCCACTCGCTCAAAGGCGCGGCGCGGATTGTCGGGGTCGATGCCGGCGTCAGCGTTGCGCATGTGATGGAAGATTGCCTGGTCAGCGCGCAGGAAGGGCGCCTGTACCTGCGGCCCGAGCACATTGACGCCTTGCTGCAAGGCACCGATTTGCTGATGCGCATCGCGACGCCGAATAACAATCCCGGGGCGGCGGACATCGAGGCCTATGTGGCGCTGATGGCGCGGTTGCTGGATCCGCTGGCGTTGGCCATGCCGATCAGCACGCCGATAGCGCCCTTCATGGCCGAGTCAGAGCCCGAAGCGCTCGCGCCAAAGGTCGAAGAGCTGGTTCCGGTCGCCGAACCGTCACCCGTAGAACCAGCGAAAAGAACCCGGCGCACCACAGATACTGGCGAACGGGTGCTGCGCGTCACGGCCGAACGCCTGAACAGCCTGCTCGACTTGTCGAGCAAATCCCTGGTGGAAACCCAGCGACTCAAGCCGCACCTGGCCACGATGCAGCGCCTCAAGCGTATGCAGAACAATGGCCTGCGGGCGCTGGAAAACCTCAACGTCCACCTCAAGGAACATGCCTTGAGCCTCGAAGCCCAGGAAGCCCTGGGCGATGCCCGGCGGCTGTTGGCTGAGGCGCAGCAATTGCTGGTGGAAAAAAACGCCGAACTGGATGAGTTCGCCTGGCAGGCCAGTCAACGGGCGCAGGTGTTGTACGACACCGCGCTGGCCTGTCGCATGCGGCCGTTTGCCGACGTGTTGGGTGGACAAGTGCGCATGGTCCGCGACCTCGGTCGCAGCCTCGGTAAACAGGTGCGGCTGGAGATCGAGGGCGAGAAAACCCAGGTTGATCGCGACGTCCTGGAAAAGCTCGAAGCGCCGCTGACGCACTTGCTGCGCAACGCCGTCGATCACGGTATCGAGTCCCCCGAACAACGCTTGCTGGCCGGCAAGCCTGAAGAAGGTCTGATTCGTCTGCGCGCCTCCCATCAGGCGGGCCTGCTGGTGCTGGAGTTGAGCGATGACGGTCACGGCGTCGATCTGGAAAAGGTCCGCCGCAGCATCATCGAGCGGCAGTTATCCCCGGCGGAAACCGCCGCCCAGTTGAGCGAAGAAGAGCTGCTGACGTTCCTGTTCCTGCCGGGTTTCAGCCTGCGCGACAAGGTCACCGAAGTGTCCGGGCGCGGCGTCGGCCTGGACGCGGTTCAGCACATGGTCCGTCAGTTGCGCGGCGCAGTGGTGCTGGAGCAGACGGCGGGCGAGGGCAGTCGTTTTCACCTCGAAGTGCCGCTGACGCTGTCTGTAGTGCGCAGTCTGGTGGTGGAAGTCGGTGATGAGGCGTACGCCTTTCCGTTGGCGCACATCGAACGCATGTGTGATCTGGAACCGGCGGACATCGTTCAGGTCGAAGGGCGTCAGCACTTCTGGCACGAAGGCCGGCATGTCGGGCTGGTCGCCGCCAGTCAGTTGTTGCAGCGGCCGGCGAGCCCGGGTGGGCAACAAACCCTGAAAGTCGTGGTGATCCGCGAGCGCGAGGCGATTTACGGCGTGGCAGTGGAGCGGTTTGTTGGCGAGCGGACATTGGTCGTATTGCCGCTGGACGAACGTCTGGGCAAGGTGCAGGACATTTCCGCCGGGGCTTTGCTCGACGACGGGTCGGTGGTGCTGATCGTCGACGTCGAAGACATGCTGCGCTCGGTGGACAAACTGCTCAATACCGGGCGTCTGGAGCGGATTACCCGTCAAGGCAGCCAGGCCGTCGAGGCGGCTCGTAAACGGATTCTGGTGGTCGACGATTCGTTGACCGTTCGCGAGTTACAGCGCAAGTTGCTGCTCAATCGCGGTTACGACGTGGCCGTGGCGGTCGACGGTATGGATGGCTGGAACGCCCTGCGTTCGGAGGATTTCGATCTGCTGATTACTGACATTGATATGCCGCGCATGGACGGCATCGAACTGGTGTCTTTGTTGCGCCAGGACAATCGCCTGCAATCACTGCCGGTTATGGTGGTGTCCTATAAAGATCGCGAAGAAGACCGTCGTCGCGGACTGGACGCCGGAGCCGACTATTATCTAGCCAAAGCCAGTTTTCATGACGACGCCCTGCTTGATGCAGTGGTTGAGCTCATCGGAGGAGCGCGGGCATGAAAATAGCCATCGTCAACGACATGCCCATGGCGGTGGAGGCCCTGCGCCGCGCATTGGCATTCGAACCGGCGCATCAAGTGGTCTGGGTCGCCGGCAATGGCGCCGAGGCGGTGCAACGTTGCGCCGAATTCACCCCGGACCTGATTTTGATGGACCTGATCATGCCGGTGATGGACGGCGTGGAGGCGACCCGGCGGATCATGGCCGAGACCCCCTGCGCCATTGTCATCGTCACGGTCGACCGGCAGCAGAACGTGCATCGGGTGTTCGAGGCCATGGGGCACGGCGCGCTGGACGTGGTCGACACCCCGGCTCTCGGTGCCGGCAATGCCCAAGAGGCGGCGGCGCCATTGTTGCGCAAGATCATTAACATTGGCTGGCTGATTGGTGACAAGGGCAATCGGGAGCGATCGGCCCCCAGCCCGCTGCGCAGTTCGGCCTCGCGTCAGCGTCTGGTCGCGATTGGCTCGTCCGCAGGCGGGCCGGCGGCGCTGGAAGTCTTGCTCAAGGGCCTGCCAAAAGATTTTTCGGCCGCGATCGTGCTGGTGCAGCATGTTGACCAGGTGTTCGCCGCCGGCATGGCGGAATGGCTGAGCAGTGCCAGCGGCCTGAAGGTGCGACTGGCCCAGGAAGGCGAGCCCCCGTTGGCCGGCACGGTGTTGCTGGCGGGCACCAATCACCATATTCGCTTGTTAAAAAACGGCACGCTGACCTACACCGCCGAACCAGTCAACGAGATCTATCGGCCCTCGATCGATGTGTTTTTCGAGAGCGTGGCCAGTTACTGGAACGGCGATGCCGTGGGTGTTTTGCTCACTGGCATGGGACGCGATGGCGCGCAGGGGCTTAAACTCATGCGCCAACAGGGCTACATGACCATCGCTCAGGACCAACAAAGCAGTGCGGTTTACGGAATGCCGAAAGCGGCAGCGGCCATCGATGCCGCCGTGGAAGTTCGCCCACTGGACAAGATAGCGCCACGATTGCTGGAGATTTTCCCCAAATGAAGGCTTTTCGCAGCAACTCTGGCCTAGGCAGTATTCAGGTGACCGCCCATGAATGACTTACAACTCGACGACTTCAAGACCGACGAAAACGCCGCCATGGTGTTGTTGGTGGACGATCAGGCAATGATCGGCGAGGCGGTGCGCCGCGGGTTGTCGAACGAAGAGAATATCGACTTCCACTTCTGCGCCGACCCGCACCAGGCCATTGCGCAGGCGATCCGCATCAAGCCGACGGTGATCCTTCAGGATCTTGTGATGCCCGGCCTGGACGGCCTCAGCCTGGTGCGTGAGTATCGAAACCATCCGGCGACCAAAAACATTCCGATCATTGTCCTGTCGACCAAGGAAGACCCGCTGATCAAGAGCGCGGCGTTTGCGGCCGGGGCCAATGATTACCTGGTCAAACTGCCGGACAACATCGAACTGGTGGCGCGCATTCGCTATCACTCGCGCTCCTACATGACCTTGTTGCAGCGCGATGCGGCGTACCGCGCGTTGCGGGTCAGCCAGCAGCAGTTGCTCGACACCAACCTGGTGTTGCAGCGGTTGATGAACTCCGACGGCTTGACCGGGCTGTCGAACCGCCGGCACTTCGACGAATACCTGGAACTGGAATGGCGCCGTTCGCTGCGTGATCAGAGCCAATTGTCGCTGCTGATGATCGATGTCGACTACTTCAAGTCCTACAACGACAGCTTTGGCCACCTCGAAGGTGATGAAGCCCTGCGTAAAGTCGCCACCGCGATTCGCGACGCCAGCGCCCGACCGTCGGACCTGCCAGCCCGTTACGGCGGTGAAGAATTTGTCCTGGTGCTGCCCAATACCACGCCGGGTGGCGCGCGACTGGTGGCGGAAAAACTGCGCCTGACCGTGGAAGCGCTGAAAATTCCGCACATTTTCCCCACCGAAGGCTCAAGCCTGACCATCAGCATCGGCCTGTCGACCATGATCCCGCAGCAGGGCAGTGATTGCCGGCAATTGATCTCGGCGGCGGACAAGGGGCTGTATTTGGCGAAGAATAATGGGCGGAATCAGGTGGGGATTGAGTAGCGGGTCGACCTGAGCCAATTTCTCCACAATGCCACAGACCCTGTAGCAGGGGGGCTTCTGTGGCGAGGGGGATTGCCCCGTTGGGCCGCGAAGCGGCCCCCTGCGTTTTCCCTGCCATACTCTTCGATCAGATTTCACGACTGCTTCGCAGCCCGAACGGGAGCAAGCTCCCTCGCCACAGGTCATTCGCGTTCGGCACCTGCGCTCACTCTTAGTACGCTTAGTACTCCCCGGCAGCAATTCCCCATAGAGTGTTTCGCGCGCAATGCGCTGCATATCTTTTGTAGCTCAATCGACATAGGTCACATACCTGGCCATCAGGTTCGGCCGCTGAAACGTATCGATGCCGGCGACGCGTTGATGCATCTCCCTGACCACTTGTTTGAACGTTGCATCGTCCATGTCGATCCAGAAACGTGGGTTGCGACCGATGAGGCGGTCGTATTCGGCTGTGGTCGGGTCGAGGTGGCGGTATTCCTCGTATTGGGGCAGGTCCGGCAAGGGGCGGCTGACGTCCATGTAGTTCTGGATGAAATCCCACAGGGCGCACGCGGGTTGTACCTCGGGGCCGGGGCAGAGTAATGCGCCGAAGTTGATCATGATGTTGCGGTAGCGATGGGCGAGGTAGAGCACGTTCATCGGCATGCCCTGACTGTCCGGGGACGTGGCGATGTAGGCGTCAAACTCGTAGAACGGCGCGGTGAGTTCACCGATGGTGCCGTTCTTTTTATATTCACCGTTGTTTTTGTAGTCGAAGACGGTGACCAGGCCGGTGCGGCGGTTGAGTTCCCAGATGGGGCCTCGGGAGGGTTTTATCCAGAGGCTGGGGAAGTGTTTTATGACTATTGAACCGATTGCCCAGGACAGAAGTGGTAGGCCGAGAAGCCAAGAGTAATACTCGATTGCTGAGCGTTTTGTTAGTTCCCAGAATGGTTCTGTTGTTGCTGAAGTCATCACGAAGTGACTTGGAATACTAAATATGAAAAGTATGTAAAAGAACCACTTACCAAAAAACTTCATATATAGCCAGAAGTGAGAGCTTGCGGGGAGAAGTGCATACCTAAATCGTTCGTGGTCATCCCTTATGTGAAAGTCAATAAGTTCGTATGGGCTCGGAGAATAGGCTTCTGAGGCTGTTTTCTCTTCACGTTCTTTCTTGAATCCTTCATGAAGTCGGAGTTTTTTTGGTGAGAATTTTTCGAGAAGGCTTACAGACGTTATGTCATCTGCATTGCCCCAAGGCAGTCTGGCCTTGGCAAAACGCATGATCCACGGACGTTCAGCCGAGCGTTCTTGTTGGGGTACTTCATTCGACCCATAGGCAGTCTTGGCGTACCACGATTCATCAGTCATTAGTTACTGTTCCGTGATTTATTTGTCACTTCGTCTGCCCAGTAAAGTGAACCTTCACTGTCGAAGTCGGGTTTGTTGTGGGTTGCGTCGAATGGCGTGCCGTCCTTGGGTGGCGGCGCAGGAAAGTGCCAGCGTTTATTTTTTTGTTCCAATACACACTGCGCTCTCACTTGCCATTGCTGCTCAATGCCAGATGAGCGTGTCGCTAAGTCAAAGGCATAGCTCGGTGGGGTTGCGAAGAACAGTTCTAGGCCCTGCGGTATCAGCCTTTGCGCTTTGGGTGAGACGAGTTGACTATTAATTAGTTTTTGGAATGGCACGGTTTCACTTTTTATACGGCCGCCTATAGTTTCGAATGTATTGAGTCGGCAATGAGCATTGATGTTGAGGGTGCCAAAGTTGGTAATTAAACCCGGTAAATTACTTTCCATGCGAATGCAGGTATTGGACGAGATAACTTGAAAAGGCGTTTTTGCGTGAACGTCGTGTTTGGCATTGGGGACGAATTTAGGGTTGGTGCCCACGTTAATGCGAATGTCGGCAAATAAACTGATCAGGTAGTAGAAACCACGCTGCGGATCAAGCAGGTGCGCGTTGCCTGAGTGAACTTGAGTGCCGAAAGGGCCATTGACCAGCCATTCTTCGATGGGCTTGTCGGTCAGCCACCAAGCCAGTCCTGCACCTATCACGATCAATATCAGCGCTACCCAACCTGCCGGACCAAGACCAAGAAAGGTGACGGTACTGATAACCACGCCACTGAGAGCGCTGATTGCTCCACCCACGGCCATCATGAGATATGCCCAACTCGCGTCATCGCCCCATGTCCATGCATACCAGGCGTCTTTCAGGCAAATGGCAGTAAGAACCAAACCACTGGTTATTTGCGCAACCAGTCGCACGGTAAATTCCTTTACTAAATACTCGACTGCTAGAGAACCCAATGTTTTCGCGGCCTCATCCGAAATAGTAAAAAGAACCTTGCGACCAGCCGCTAAAACAGATTGGGTGCCGGCAAGTTTTACAGTCAGCATTTCCAAAGCGATAGCTAGATCCACCCCTGCTCCGAATGCGCCAATGTTGACGCGAAATAACCCTTTCTCCCGCGCGACCTGCTCCCGCCCCTGCCACTCCATCCGCAGATTCCAAACCTCCAACATCAAAACCCCCACCGCAAACGGCAACGAGCCCAGCACCCGATAAACCCGGCTGTTAGTCAACTCGACATGCTCATCCACTCCCCGCTGCAACGCACTTTTCACTCTCGCGTTGTCCGTCCCCCGAGCTTCCACATCCTCTTTATGAACCACATTAATCCGCTGATTCAGCGCACTAAGGTTGCGCACCGTCGGATGGTCCACCGGCATCGCCAGCAGTTTGTAATTACCTGTGCGAGGGACGCCCGGTGTCTCGAACGCATCAATATTCCCCACCTTCAATAGCTCGCCCCGGGCATTCAAATACTCACCAATAACCCGCCGTGGCCGCTGCTCGCCGGACGGCACATCGGACAGGCCAAAGATGTAATACCGCTGCGGATCAGCATCACGGCGATTGATGAAGTGCATCTCGCCAAAAGTCTTAGGCATCAGGCTGCGCAACAGCCCCACGCCCAGGCCATGCAGATAGGCGCTGGTAGGGGCGTGGGTGGTTTGTGGTCCGGACGGTTTGTTCACCGCGCTGATGGCGGTTTCAATGGCGCCTGCAATATTTTCGTAGATGCTTAGCAGGGTGCCGGCCGCCGCTTTCGATTGGCCAGTCAGTGTGCTGTTCAGGCTGCCGCTGGCCAGCAACCCTTCCAGCAAGTGCCCGTCGAGGTGTTCGACCTGCGGGTAGTAAGGACCTGGGTCGGTTTCGAATACAGCGAGGTGTTCAGCGCGTAAACAACCATCGCCCTCGTTAACCGTTTTCACGGTGGGCGGCACATATGGCGCCGCCAATGCAGCTTCATCAACGGCAGGCCAAAGCATCACATGCAGCGGGTGCGCCGAATCATGGGCAATGTCGTTGAGCAACGTCTGGCCGACACTGGCCTTTGGGCTGTAGAGACTCAACCCGGTCAGCGCATTGGTGACATCACCATTGCGGGCTAGCGGATCAAGTTGCGCGGGCACTGTGGCGAGGGCCGTGAAAACCTGGCTGACAGCAAACAGCGCGGCGAGGTAGTCAAAGCCCTCCAGGCTCAAATGATCGGCCAGGGTTTGCTGCGTGACGGGTTGTTGCAGGTACTCGGCAAGCAGCGACTGCGCGATGTTCAGTTGTTGCCAGAGCAGGGCGCGTTCAGCGGTGGCGGTGAAGCGGTTGATGTCGCGGCGGCCGGCCTCTTTCACTTTGTCGAAGCAGGCGTGCAACGGGTTTTTCTGGCCGCCGATGGTCGCCGGCACGATCAGTTGCTGAACCATGACCGCGCTGGCGTGGTGTGGGTGCAGGCTGGCGCGCTCGGCGTACAGCGTCAGCAATTGCTGCTGTTGCTGGATCTGCGAAACCAGATGCCGCACGCGGTGGCGCGGGTCTTCCAGCAGCACGCCGCACATGCGCCGTTGCCGAGCGGCCTCCAGCACGTCGACGACGGTGGGCTGGGGCTGCCAGAGATCGGCTTCATCGGCGTTCGGTGTTTTTCCTCGCAATTGCTCCAGCAACGTGGCGAGGCCATCAGCCCAGGCGCTGCTTTCAAACGTTGCAGGTAACGCAGGTGTGGCGCCTTGCTCCCACTGATCAAGACAGGCCTTGGCTTCGGTTTTGCGTTGCGCCGCGAATTGCCCCGAGAGGTCGCACGCATAACGCCCAGGATGCTCCAGCACATATTCGAAACCGCTTTGGCGTGCCCGTTGCGGGGCGATCAGGCTGACCGGAAAGGCTCGCGCGGCCAGGTTGCGCCAAGTGATGCTGGCCTTCGTCGCGGCATCGGACGCTTGTGCATCCCATGCATTGAAGCGACTGAAGGCTTCCAGCATGGCCTGCCCGTCGGGCTGCTGGTCGAAAAGCGTTTCAAACGTCTTGCTCTCGCATCGTAGCTCCGGGCTCTGACACCGCTGGGTGCGCAACGTCGGGTCTTTCTCCAGACGTTTCAGGCGTGCAGCGCTGAGCTGGATTTCGCTGAAACACAGTTGCACGGCTTCGGCAGGTTGATGATTCCAGGTCGCGGGCAGCCAGATGTCGCTGAGATCGACTCCGCTGGCCTGTCGGTAGTCGCTGCTGAGTTCTTGGTTCTGGCGATACGCCTGCAGGTCGATATCGCGGTAAGTCGTGAGTTCGTCGTCCTGCTGCACCTCCAACTCCCGCCAGAGACGATCACGGTAAAACACATAGACATAACCGCTGCGGCACAGCACCGGCGTGCCGAGGTCATAGCGGCTGCGGGTGCCGGGCAACGCGGCGAAAGGCAGGACCGGCACGATCTGATTCCACTGCGCTTCCAGTTGACGCGGGGTGACACGCACGGCCTCCAGCAACGGCAGGCGAATGGGCGGGCCTTGGCGGGTGGCAATCTCCAGCCACAACTGGTGCTTGAGCTGTGCCGACCAATCCCACACAAACAGTTCGCTGTGGACGCTGGTCGAACGCTCGGTTTCGCACGTGGCCTCATCGGTCAGGGCCTGGAGAGGTTCGACGCCCGACTGATCAACGATCAGCAGTCGCTGGTTTTTCGAATGTCCCGTGCCAATGACCTGAACAATCAGCTTGTCGCGCTCGCAGCCGGGGCCACTGGTCAATTTTCCGAGGCGCGTCATGACTGAGCCTGCGTGCAGTGGGCGCTCAGGAAGGCACTGATGTCTTCACTGTCGTCGATGCCCTGAGTCAGGGCTTGCGCCATCAAGTGGGTCGCCTGCACAAATGAATGCTGGGGATGTTGCCGCCACCAGTGATAGAGAAACTGTTCATTGCGCTGGCGCGTCAAGGCCTCTTCCTGGGCGACGCTCAGCACCATTGCCCGGTGTGTCCGTTCAATGCGCCAGTCGTTCGCGTGGAGGTTGTTCAACTGCTGCCAGCCAGCTTCGCCCGTCGCTTGAGTGGCCCACGTCGCACCCAACCAGCGCAGACGATTGATCGGGCCGAGCCACAGGCTGAGGTCTTGCGCGGTACACGCGGCAAAAAAATAGCTGGCGACGGTCGGGTTGCTGTAGCGCAGCACGCCTTTGCGTTGCTGGTCGAAGTTGACGAACAGCATTTGGCGTAAATGCGCGAGTACCGAAGGCGTGTCACACGTGCTTTCGATCAGCAGGCCGGGCCATTGCGCCGGGGTTTGCTCGATCGCCTGAGTGAGCGTTGGCTGGTTGTTCAGCCTGACCAGCAGGGGGCTTTGCTCGGCGAAGCCGTTGAGTGAAGTGCCGGCGAACAGCTTCTGGGTGTCGGGATGTGTCGACATGCTGTAAAGGGTTTTGAGCTGAGCGGCAGGACGCTCCAGCAAAATCCAGGTGTTCATGAGCGGTTTCCATAGCCCAAGGCTTTGCGGCATTGGCAGTCGCTCAGCGGGCAGTCCATTGGCGTTCCACCGCTGGGCATCTGGCAGAGTTCGATCAGGGCTTCGTCGCCGAGCAGTTGTTTGAGCAGTGCGGTTGAAACTGTTTCACGGAGTGGCGGTTCGCTTGTGTCAAGCGCCACCGGGTTCGCCGCCATGAGCGGCATCGGTGCACCGCCCACTTGAATGGGTACACTGCTGAAAACCCCTGCCGAATTGATCGAGATCCACGCGCCACCGACCTGGATCGTGACGCTGGCGCCGCCATCGATGACGATGTTTTGGCCGGCACTCAGGTGCACCTGCTGTTGAGCGCTCAACTGATGGTTGGTGGCGCGAATATGGCAGTCGCCATGCACGGTCAGGTGGTCTTCTTGCCTGATTTCCGTCAGCCGGTTGCCGTGGGTGATGCGCTGTTCTTCGGCGTGCAGTTCATGACGGGCGTTTCCTGCGACCACGATGCTGCGCTGGTTGTCGACTTGAATCCGTTCGTCGTTGAGCACGTGTTGTGTGTAATCGCGCTGGGCACGGACGGAAATTTCCTCGGCCCCTTTGCGATCTTCGATGCGCAGTTCATTGAATCCTGCGCCGCCAGGGCTGCTTTGGGTTCTGAAGGTGCTACGGGTTTTCTCGGCGGGGAGGTCGAGCGGGGGACGATTGGCGCCATTGGCCAGGCAGGCGACGATCAACGGTTTGTCCGGGTCGCCCTGATAGAAACCGACGATCACTTCCATGCCGACGCGGGGGATCAACACGCTGCCATAACGGTCGTGAGCCCAGCCGCTGGCGACTCGCACCCAGCAACTGGAGTGATCGTTGTGGTCGCCGTCACGGTCCCAGGGAAACTGAACACGAACACGGCCGTATTCGTCGCAGTGGATTTCTTCGCCGGGTGGGCCGCAGACCACGGCATGCTGATAGCCGTTGATCGTGGTTTTGGGGTGAGCGAGCGTGGGCCTGAAAGGGGTGTTCCACGGTGTAGCGAGAAAGGTGTTGCGGTAGCCTTGGGAAAAGTCGTCGCTCGGGGCGCTGGTGATCGACTCTTCCAGCACTTGCGGTTGTTTCGCGGTGTGGATGACTTCTGTCAGCAACCACAAATCGTTCCATTCCTGGCGCGGGTGACCGGTCAGGGGCAGGAAATGGCCACTGAGCAGCATCGGCTGATCGCTGCGTCCAGTGGCTTGCCGATAATCGCTGCGGTGCCGCTCAAGGGCTCGTCGGGCACGGTGCTTGCCGTGTTCGCGGTCGGTGAATTGGCCGGGAAAGCCGTAGTCTTCGAGTCGCAGCGGCGAAGGATCTTTCGCGCCGCTCTCCAATTGCAGTAGAGGCTTTTCGAAGTCGTAGTCGCGGCGAGTCACGCCAGTGGGGCGGGTTTCCATGGCGAGGGTGAAGGCGTTGATCACCGGGGCATCGGCGACCATTCCGCTGTCTTGCAGGTAGGGCGTAGCGCGGGCCAGTCTAGGAAAGACCGTTTGATCATCGCCGAACACCAGCACATGCCCCTCGCGGCGGTGCTCAAAGTGGTAATGCAGGCCTTCCTCTTCGCACAGTCGCTGCAGAAAATTCAGGCAGCTCTCGCCGTATTGGACGCAGTAGTCCCGTGGGCGGTAATCGGTGCCGAGGGCGAAGCGGTAGCCATCACGCAGGATGCCGTGGCTTTCCAGGACCTGGGCGATGATCTGCGGCACGCTCAGTTTCTGGAATATTTTCTGGTCGAAACGGTGGCCCAGCCAGGCCAGGCTTGGCATCAGGCTGAGTTGATATTGGGTCAGGCGTTTGCCGGCGTCGCCCTGGCCGACGCTGTAAACCTGGCCATGAATGCCGGCGCCGTGGCGGTCGAAACTGAGAAAAGCCATTCGATGCAGAAGGCTTTCCAGATCCAGATCGGCACGTTCGCTGACCAGTTTCAGATCAAAGCGAAAGGGTTGGCTGATGGCTTCCTTGCCGGTGAACTCAAGGACTCGCAGATCGTGGGCAAACCCCTCGATGTCCAGGAGGAAAGAGGCTTGGTTGGCAGGGCCGAACATCACACATCCCTAGTGCTGATTTAGAAGGGCGGGACTGTGAATGAGTGAATGCGGGGTTTATGCAGGTCAAATCTGTTTCTGGTGTAGGACGAGTCATTTTGCTGATGAGGATTTTTCTTGGGGAAGGTTTCCTTCATCTGAGCCCGCCAAAACGCAATTGGAGCGCATTCAGTCCGCCAGGCGGGCTGCCGTGATTGCTTGATTACGTTATACTCGCCGGCTTTCAAAAGTTCGCCAACGAGTGCTGCCCGTCATGGAAATCAACCCGATCCTTAACAGTATCAAGGACCTGTCCGAGCGCTCCGAAACTATTCGGGGGTATCTTTGACTACGATCAAAAGCATGAGCGTCTGACTGAAGTCAATCGCGAGCTTGAAGATCCGGCTGTCTGGAACAACCCGTCGTACGCTCAGGAACTGGGCCGCGAGCGGTCGCTGCTGGCGCAGATCGTCGAAACCCTCGACGAAATGCACAGCGGTCTGGCCGACGCCAAAGATTTGCTGCTGATGTCCGCCGAAGAAGAAGACCAGGCCGCCGTCGATGACGTCGCTGCCGAAGTCGAGCGCCTGCGCGAGTCGCTGGAAAAACTCGAATTCCGTCGCATGTTCAGCGGTGTGATGGACGCCAACAACGCCTACCTGGACATCCAGGCCGGCTCCGGCGGTACCGAAGCCCAGGACTGGGCCAACATCCTGTTGCGCATGTACCTGCGCTGGGCTGACAAACGCGGTTTCGACGCGACCATCATGGAACTGTCCGCCGGTGAAGTCGCCGGGATCAAGGGCGCCACGGTCCACATCAAGGGCGAATACGCCTTTGGCTGGTTGCGCACCGAGATCGGCGTGCACCGTCTGGTGCGCAAGAGCCCGTTCGACTCCGGCAACCGTCGTCACACCTCGTTCTCGGCCGTGTTCGTGTCGCCGGAAATCGATGACAACATCGAAATCGACATCAACCCGTCGGACCTGCGCATCGATACCTACCGCTCCTCGGGTGCCGGTGGTCAGCACGTAAACACCACCGACTCGGCCGTACGGATTACTCACGTACCGACCAACACCGTGGTCAGCTGCCAGAACGAACGCTCCCAGCACGCCAACAAAGACACCGCGATGAAAATGTTGCGGGCGCGCTTGTACGAGCAGGAAGTGCAGAAACGAAACGCCGCCTCCCAGGCCCTGGAAGACACCAAGTCGGACATCGGCTGGGGTCACCAGATTCGCTCTTACGTGCTCGATGCGTCGCGAATCAAGGATTTGCGCACTAACATCGAACGCAGTGACTGCGACAAGGTGCTCGACGGCGATATCGACGAATACCTGGTGGCGAGCCTGAAACAAGGGCTGTAAAGGCGCGCGCTACAGGGTCGTCGTACCCTGTAGGAGCGAGCGATGCGGCGGCCCGACTTGCCCGCGAACCCCGGTGAATGCCGGGGGCAACGAACCTGTGATGGAATTTTTAAAGACATGAGCGACCTACAACTCGACCCGCAAGCCCTGCAACAGGAAGAAAACTCCCTGATCGCCCTGCGCAAGGAAAAGCTTGCTGCCGAGCGCGCCAAGGGCAATGCCTTCCCCAACGACTTCCGCCGCGACAACTACTGCGAAGACTTGCAGAAACAGTACGCGGACAAGACCAAGGAAGAGCTGGCAGAGGCTGAAGTCCCGGTCAAGGTTGCCGGTCGCATCATGCTCAACCGTGGCTCGTTCATGGTGATCCAGGACATGACCGGTCGGATTCAGGTCTACGTCAACCGTAAGACCCTGTCCGAAGAAACCCTGGCCGCGGTGAAAACCTGGGACATGGGCGACATCATTGCAGCCGTTGGCACCCTGGCCCGTTCCGGCAAGGGCGACCTGTACGTTGAAATGACCGAAGTGCGCCTGCTGACCAAGTCGCTGCGCCCGCTGCCGGACAAGCACCACGGCCTGACCGACACCGAGCAGCGCTATCGCCAGCGTTACGTTGACCTGATCGTCAACGAAGAGGTGCGCCAGACTTTCCGCGTGCGTTCGCAAGTGATTGCGCACATCCGCAGCTTCCTGATGAAGCGTGACTTCCTGGAAGTCGAAACGCCGATGCTGCAAACGATTCCCGGTGGTGCGGCGGCCAAGCCGTTCGAGACTCACCACAACGCGCTGGACATGGAAATGTTCCTGCGTATCGCGCCGGAGCTGTACCTCAAGCGCCTCGTTGTCGGCGGCTTCGAGAAAGTGTTCGAGATCAACCGCAACTTCCGTAACGAAGGCGTTTCGACGCGTCACAACCCTGAATTCACCATGTTGGAGTTCTACCAGGCGTACGCCGACTACGAAGACAACATGGACCTGACCGAAGAACTGTTCCGCGAACTGGCGCAGCTGGTTCTGGGCAGCACCGACGTGCCGTACGGCGACAAGGTGTTCCACTTCGGCGAACCGTTCGTGCGTCTGTCGGTGTTCGACTCGATCCTCAAGTACAACCCTGAGCTGACCGCCGACGACCTGACCGACATCGACAAGGCTCGCGCCATCGCCAAGAAGGCCGGCGCCAAGGTGCTGGGCTTCGAAGGTCTGGGCAAATTGCAGGTGATGATTTTCGAAGAACTGGTCGAGCACAAGCTGGAGCAGCCGCACTTCATTACCCAGTACCCGTTCGAAGTGTCGCCGCTGGCCCGTCGTAACGACGAGAACCCAAGCGTCACCGACCGTTTTGAACTGTTCATCGGTGGCCGTGAAATCGCCAACGCCTACTCCGAGTTGAACGACGCGGAAGACCAGGCCGAGCGCTTCATGGCGCAGGTGGCCGACAAGGACGCGGGCGACGACGAAGCCATGCACTACGACGCCGACTTCGTTCGCGCGCTGGAGTACGGCATGCCGCCAACGGCCGGTGAAGGTATCGGCATTGACCGTCTGGTGATGTTGTTGACTAACTCACCGTCGATCCGCGATGTGATCCTGTTCCCGCACATGCGGCCACAAGCGTAAGTGTTTCGATAAAAAAGCCGCCTATAACAGGCGGCTTTTTATTGCCTGTCTGGTACAAACGTATCAAATGGTTACTTTTGAAGTAAGAGAGGACTACCTGTCGTGAACCGTGCAATTGCTCAAGAAGGTGCAGCGGGCATCGCCACTGCGGTCGCTGAAAGCGTTCAGTACCAGGGTCGCAAGGCCAGCCGACAGGGTAGCGAGCAGCGTCGACAGGACATTCTCGATGCGGCGATGCGCATTGTCGTGCGCGATGGCGTGCGGGCCGTGCGTCACCGTGCGGTGGCGGCCGAGGCCGGCGTGCCCCTGTCGGCCACCACTTACTACTTCAAGGATATCGATGACTTGCTCACCGATACCTTCGCCCAATACGTGGAACGCAGCGCCGCTTTCATGGCCAAGCTGTGGGTGAACAACGAGGGCCTGCTGCGCGATATGGTGGTCAGTGGCGACGGCAGCCCCGAGTCGCGCTCGCAACTGGCCGACGACATTGCGCGGTTGATGGCGGACTATGTCCACCGGCAACTGATCAACCGTCGCGAACACTTGATGGCCGAGCAGGCGTTCCGTCAGGAAGCGCTGCTGAACCCGCGCCTGGCGCTGTTGGTGCGCTCCCATCAGCAAATTCTGCTTCAGGGTACGTGCCAGCTTTTCGAGGTATTGGGTTCGCGCGAACCGCAACAGGATGCCAAGGTGTTGACGGCGATTATCGGACGGATGGAATATCAGGGCCTGCTCAACGACGCCGAGCCTGTCGCCGAAGCCGAAATGCTCGGTATCCTGAATCGTTACATGCACCTGGTATTGGCGTCGGTGTAATCCTGGGTGCACCGCGACCCTGTAGGAGCGAGGCTTGCCCGCGAAGGCGGTTTAACATTCAACAGGTATGTTGACTGACACTACGCCTTCGCGGGCAAGCCTCGCTCCTACAGGGACGGTGAGCATTCGGGGATCTGTGTTCATAGGGAGTGTTGAATGAAAGCCTGGCGTGTCGTTGTGATCGCCTTGTCGTTCCTGCTGCTCAGTGGCTGTCTGGTGACCTTCAAGGACCCACTGCCCGCCAGCGACCCCGCGCCCAAAGGTCTGCTCGGCAAATGGACCAGCACCAACGCCTGGGGCGAGCCGATGAACCTGGAGCTGACACGTCTGGGCGACAATCGCTATCAGGCGGTCAGCTACTTCAAGGCCAAGCCCAAAGAGCGTGAAGCCTATCCCTTTACGGTGTCGCGCCATGGCAGCCGCTGGTACCTGTCGGCGAAGGTCCCGGCGCAATTCGGCGGGCATTTCACCCTCTTCGGTTTTGAACTCAACGATAAGCACGAATTGGTGGTCTACAACCTCGATCTCGAGCAGATCAATCAAGCCCTTGGGCAAAAAGTCCTGAGCGGCGAAGGCTTCCAGACCGATGATGGCGACGGCGTGTTGATCAATAACAGCATGGACCAGGTCTTTGCTTACCTCGATGATCCGGCCAATTCCGATGTCTTCGTCGAGGCGGCGCGCTATCAGCGCCTGGCCAAAGCCAAAGCTAAAGTTAAATAAAGCCAGCACATAACGGTTTTTCTACAGGAGTTTCGGGTGGACGATTACCAGCAGACGATACGCATTTTGTCCGATCGCATTGTGCTGGCGCAGACGCCGATTCGCGTCCTCGATGCGGTCAAGTGGGACGACGGCATCCGCAAGGGGTTCCTCAAGGCCAAGGGCAAGGAAATGCCGGCGGTGGACCGCGACTATTACCTCAATAGGCCGCTGTCGTTTGATTCGAGCAAAGTGAAGCTGGAATTCCAGAACATCGAGCGAGACATCACCCGTCAGCTCGGCCAGTTCAATCCGGTCGGCCAGATCATGCGGCGCATGTGCAAGGAGTATCGGATGGTGGTGCGCATGCTCGAAGCGCGCGGCACCGAGGATTTCGGGCTGATTTCCCAGGAGTTGTACGGCGCCGCGTCCGACGCGTTCCACGCCGGCGACCCGACCCTGTCCGACCTTGGCCTGATGCTCTCCGATTACCTGAACAACATCGATGGCCGGGGTGACCTGAAGGACGAGCCGAAAATCCTCACTGCCAAAGAGGCCGTGCATTTATTGCAAACCCGGCTGAGCAAGGTGTTTGGCGAAGCCGAGGAAACCATTCGGGTGTTCGAGTCTGACGGTATCGTTGCCGATGCGGCGGCCGGCGCCGACTACATCAAGATCCGCACCGACGCGATGTTCAACGAACGTGACGTGCGCGCCCTGGAAGTCCATGAAGGGCTGGTGCACGTGGGCACCACGCTCAACGGGCTGAACCAGCCGATCTGCACCTTCCTGTCAAAAGGCCCACCGTCGTCGACGGTGACCCAGGAAGGACTGGCGATCCTGATGGAAATCATCACCTTCGCTTCCTACCCGAGCCGCCTGCGCAAACTGACCAACCGCACCCGTGCCATTCACATGGTGGAGGAGGGCGCGGACTTCTTGCAGGTCTTCGAATTCTTCCGCGAACAAGGCTTCGAAATGGCTGAAAGCTACGGCAACGCCAGTCGGGTTTTCCGTGGTTCGATACCGACCGGTCTGCCGTTTACCAAAGACTTGTCCTACCTCAAGGGCTTCATCATGGTTTACAACTACATTCAGTTGGCCGTGCGTAAAGGCAAGCTCGAGCAGATTCCGCTGCTGTTTTGCGGCAAGACCACGCTGGAAGACATGCGGACCTTGCGCCAGTTGGTGGACGAAGGGCTGGTGGTGCCACCGAAGTATTTGCCGGATCAGTTCCGCGACCTGAACGCACTGTCGGCGTGGATGTGCTTCTCCAACTTCCTCAATCACCTGAGCCTGGACCGGATCGAAGCGGATTACTCCAACATCCTGTAATCACCACAAGACCTGTAGGAGCGAGGCTTGCCCGCGAAGGCGGTTTAACATTCAACATCTATGTTGACTGACATATCGCTTTCGCGGGCAAGCCTCGCTCCTACAGGGGATGTGGTGCTTTTCCAACCCGTTTTTACGAGGTTTCAACGGATGAGAATCCTCGGCATCGTCTGCCTTCTCCTGACCCTGAGCGGTTGCAGCTCGCTGCTGTTCTACCCCGAGCCCGGCCAGCTATTCACCCCTGAAAAAGCCAAGCTCGACTACCGTGAAGTGACCCTCACCACCGCCGACGGCCTCAGGCTGAACGCGTGGTGGCTGCCGGCGAAAAAAGGCGTAGAGGTCAAGGGCACGGTGCTGCATCTGCACGGCAACGGCGGCAATCTGCCGATGCATCTGGGCGGCAGTTGGTGGTTGCCTGAGGAAGGCTATCAAGTGTTGTTGATCGATTATCGCGGTTACGGGCTGTCCGAAGGCGAACCAAGTCTGCCGGCGATCTATCAGGACATCGACGCCGCGTTCAAGTGGCTCGATCAGGCCCCCGAAGCCAAGGGCAAACCGCTGATCCTGCTCGGCCAGAGCCTTGGTGGTTCGATGGCCGTGCATTACCTGGTCCAGCATCCCGAGCGTCAGAAACAACTCAAGGCCTTCGTCCTCGACGGCGTGCCCGCCAGCTATCGCAGCATCGGCCGTTTTGCCCTGAGCAATTCCTGGCTGACTTGGGCGTTCCAGGTGCCGTTGTCCTGGCTGGTGCCGGACGGCGACAGCGCGATCAATTCCATGGCGCAGCTCAATGGCGTGCCGAAACTGATCTACCACAGCATCGACGATCCGATCGTGCCTCTTTCCAACGGCATCCGTCTGTATCAAGCTGCGTCGCCGCCGCGCGTGCTGCAATTGACCCGGGGTGGTCATGTGCAGACATTTGCCGACCCGGTCTGGCGCAAAGTGATGCTGCGTTATCTCGACGACCCGCAGCATTTCAACGGCCTGCGCCGCTTGGGTGAAATCCCCAATTACCCAGCACCCAAGCATTCAGAAGATGAACCATCAGAGAGTCCGCAATGAGTGAAGAACGTAACGCCATCCCGCTGATCATCACCGGTATCTGCAGCATCCTCGGCACCGTCGGGGCCCTGTGGTTCTACGGTTACCTGCACTTCGCCAAACCTGAAGATGCGCTGCTGCTCAGCGACTTCACCATGCTCAAGACCGTGCCGGGTGAAGACTACAAAGTCTCTCTGGAACCCGCGGCGCAAGTGGCCCAGTGCATTGATGGCGTGCTGGTGATGTTCGACACCGAACAAAAAGGCCTGACCGGCGTATTGGTCAACAGCAAGAAAAAAGCCGTGCGCTGCATGGGCGAAGAAACCCCGCAAAAACTCGAGCAGTAATCGATCCCGTAGGAGCGAGGCGCCCGCGAAGAACGATAACGCGGAGCGTCAGACACACCGAGTCGCCTCATTCGCGAGCAAGCTTCGCTCCTACAGGTTCTCCACCATCCCGTAGGAGCGAGGCTTGCCCGCGAAGAACGATAACGCGATTGCATCAGATAAACCGCAGACATAAAAAGCCCCGCCTGATCGACTCAGGCGGGGCTTTTGTGTTTCAGCAGGTGAGGCTTAGTTCGAGCTGACAGCCGAACGCGGGATCACGGGCTGGTTGTCGTTGGAAATGGTTACTTCCACCCGACGGTTCATCGCACGACCCGAGGTGCTGGTGTTTTCCGCAACCGGGTATTCCTTGCCATAACCCTGCGCAACGACGCGTGCTGGATCAACGCCCATTTTCACCAGCGCCATGCGCACGGAACCGGCACGACGCTCGGACAGCGACTGGTTGTGGCTCGCGGTGCCGGTGCTGTCGGTGTAACCCTCGACGATCACTTTGCGATCAGGGTTTTCCGAAAGGAACTGCGCCAGTTTGTTGATGTTCACCAGACCGCTGGATTTCAGGTCAGCACGGTCGGTCGCGAACAGCACGTCACCGAAGGTCACCAGCGTACCGCGATCGGTCTGCTTGGCGTTCAGGCTGTCCTGCAACTGCTTGATCTGCTGATCGCGAGCATCGAGACGCGCCTGGGCACGTTGCGCGGCAGCGTTTTTCAGGTTGGCTTCAGCGGTGCGCAGGGCGATGGTCTGCTTCGCCACTTCAACACGCTGATTGGTCAGATAGGCCAGTTGGTCGACCTCGTTCTGATCTCTCTTGTCCAGATAAGCCTTGTCGGCCTTGTCCAGGTAATCGCTGGCGTCCTTGGTTTCCAGTGCCGCCACTTTGCTGGCTTGCGGGTTGGCTTGCAGGCCGCTGTAGTTGGTGCGGGCCTGATCCAGGTTCGCGTTAGGCGGGGTAGAGCAGGCAGCCAGTGCAACGCTTGCGGCCAGGAGAGCGGGGATCATCAATTGTTTACGCATAATAATTCGTCCTTTCTATCGATAAGAGCTTCAAGTCTGAGGTCGGGATGCGCGCTTACTGCACGGTGCGCTGGCTTTCCTGACGCAGTTCCTGAACCCCTTTCTGGGAGTCCTTTACAGCCTGTTCGGCCTTCAACGCCTGAGCTTTGCGTTCAGCTACACGAGCGTCCCACTCAGCCTGTTCGGCCAACACTTTGGCCTCGGCATACTTTTTGTCATGCATGGCGATTTCGGCTTGTTTGAGCTTGTCCTGCGCGGACTTCATTTCCACGGCGGCGAACTCGGTGCCGCCGGCGCTGACGGCGCCATTCACAGCGGATTGAGTCACGGCGAATTGCTCGGTCGGCGGATTGCCAGCGCAACCGGCCAGTACGAAGCTGCTGCCGATTGCCAGGGCAGCCAGTTTCAAACCGCGCAGGTGATTGAACGAGGACTTGGCAGTGCTGATCTTCATGGTCTTCAACTCCATTGGTATAACTCCTGAAAAACTTAAAAATCCATGCTGGGCAAGGAGCCGTAACCGTCAATTTCCGGTGTGTTTTGAAACGGCCGTCCCAGGCGTGGTTAATGCCTGTGACCCGAGGTGTTTTTCAAAAGTTCAGAGAAGATGGCCTATCGCCTGAAAATACTTTGAACGAGCGGAAAAGGCTCTAGATCGGGAACTTTGGCGAGGTGCGGCGGTATTCCTGGCCTTTTCAAGGCTCGGGAACACGCATTTTTGAAGGGGTACGCAGGTCAAATGTGGGAGCGGGCTTGCTCGCGAAGGCGTCGTGTCAGTCGCCATCTGCTTGACTGATGCACCGCTTTCGCGAGCAAGCCCGCTCCCACAGGTTCGGTGGGGAATCAGTGCTTTTGCTTGTCGTCACCGGATGACAAATCGTGCAGATGACGTCTGGACAACGCGAGAAAGCGCGGGGTCGGGCCGACGTCTTCGTACAGCGGATCACCTTCTTCATCGGTGGACACCACGGTCGATCCTTTCACGTAGGGAAAGCTCTTTTCGAGCTCTTCCAGCGCGGCGCCGATCAGCTCGCCAAGCAGTTCTTCGGGTTGGCGTTTGGGGTACATCTCGGTAATCGCCGCCAGCCGTGCGGCCGCTTCCATGTCCAGATGAATCCTGTAACCGGTATCGGTCAGGCGACCCTTGGCGTTTTCTTCCCAATGCTGGGCAAGTTTGCGGATTTTCATAAAAACCTCATTGCGCTCCTGCTCGTGGCAGGCGGTGTGAGTGTCCGCCTATGCTCGGCGGCAAGCCGTTGTACGGCTTACTCTTCAGACTAGCTTGAACGCACAAGGTTTAACGTCCCTTCGTCGTCTGCTTGTAAGAAGCGCTTTAGCGCGGCACTCTCTGCTATCAGAGCATGGCATTCCAAGACCCCCGGATTTTCGCTGGAGAACTGCTGATGACCGATATTGATGCACGCTTGCGCGAGGACGTTCACCTGTTGGGTGAGCTGTTGGGCAACACCATTCGTGAACAGTACGGGGACGGCTTTCTCGAGAAGATCGAGCAGATCCGCAAGGGCGCCAAAGCCGACCGTCGTGGTTCGATGGACGCTGAGCTGAGCGCCAGCCTCAACCAATTGAGCGAAGAAGAGTTGTTGCCGGTCGCGCGGGCGTTCAACCAGTTTTTGAACCTGGCCAATATCGCCGAGCAGTATCAGCTGATTCACCGCCGCGAAGAGTCGCAGCCGGCCCCGTTTGAGGCGCGAGTGCTGCCGGAACTGCTCGCGCGCCTGCGCGCCGAAGGCCACAGCGCCGAATCCCTCGCCCGGCAACTCGGCCGGCTGGAGATCGAACTGGTCCTCACCGCTCACCCGACCGAAGTGGCACGCCGCACGCTGATCCAGAAATACGACGCCATCGCCGCGCAACTGGCCGCCCAGGACCATCGCGACCTGACCACAGCCGAACGCGAACAGATCCAGGCGAAGTTGCAGCGTCTGATCGCCGAAGCCTGGCACACCGAAGAAATCCGCCGCACCCGGCCGACGCCGGTCGACGAAGCCAAATGGGGTTTCGCGGTGATCGAGCATTCGCTATGGCAGGCAATCCCGAACTACATGCGCAAGGCCGATAAAGCCCTGCATGCCGCCACCGGCCTGCATTTGCCGCTGGAAGGCGCGCCGATCCGCTTCGCCTCGTGGATGGGCGGCGACCGCGACGGCAACCCGAATGTGACGGCCGCCGTGACCCGCGAAGTCTTGCTGCTGGCGCGCTGGATGGCCGCTGATTTGTACGTGCGCGATGTCGATCAGCTCGCCGCGGAACTGTCGATGCAGCAGGCCAGCGATGCGCTGAAAGCCAAGGCTGGGGACAGCGCCGAACCTTATCGCGCGGTGCTTAAACAGTTGCGTGAACGTCTGCGGGCCACGCGTAACTGGGCGCACGCTTCATTGACGGCCACCACCCCGGCGCCAGCCGATGTACTGCACAACAACCGTGACCTGCTCGACCCGCTGGAGTTGTGTTACCAGTCTTTGCACGAGTGCGGCATGGGCGTGATCGCGGATGGTCCGTTGCTCGATTGCTTGCGCCGCGCGGTGACCTTCGGGCTGTTCCTGGTGCGGCTCGATGTGCGCCAGGACTCGTCGCGGCATACCGCGGCCATGACTGAAATCACCGATTACCTGGGCCTCGGTCGCTATGAAGACTGGAGCGAGGAGGAGCGCATCGCCTTCCTGGTGCGTGAACAGAACAACCGTCGGCCGTTGCTGCCGGCGTACTTCAAACCGTCGGCCGACACCGCCGAGGTATTGGCGACGTGCCGGGAAATTGCGGCCGCCCCGGGGGCTTCTCTCGGCTCCTATGTGATCTCCATGGCCGGTGCCGCTTCCGACGTACTCGCCGTGCAACTGTTGCTCAAAGAGTCCGGCGTGTTGCGGCCAATGCGCGTGGTGCCGCTGTTCGAAACCCTCGCCGACCTCGACAACGCCGGTCCGGTGATTGAAAAGCTGTTGCTGCTGCCGGGCTATCGCTCGCGCCTGCAAGGGCCGCAGGAAGTGATGATCGGCTATTCCGACTCGGCCAAGGACGCCGGCACCACTGCGGCGGCGTGGGCGCAATATCGGGCGCAGGAGCGCCTGGTCGATATCTGCCGCGAGCAGCAAGTCGAGCTGCTGTTGTTCCATGGTCGTGGCGGCACCGTGGGACGCGGCGGCGGTCCGGCGCACGCGGCGATTCTGTCGCAGCCACCCGGTTCTGTAGCGGGGCGTTTCCGCACCACCGAGCAGGGGGAAATGATTCGTTTCAAATTTGGCCTGCCGGACATCGCCGAGCAAAATCTCAATCTGTACCTGGCCGCCGTGCTGGAAGCGACCTTGCTGCCGCCCCCTCCACCGGAACCGGCCTGGCGCCATCTGATGGACGAATTGGCCGCCGACGGCGTCAAGGCTTACCGCGCCGTGGTGCGGGAAAATCCGCAGTTCGTCGAGTATTTCCGCCAGTCCACCCCGGAACAGGAATTGGGACGTTTGCCATTGGGCAGTCGCCCGGCCAAGCGCCGTGCCGGCGGGATCGAAAGCCTGCGCGCCATTCCATGGATCTTCGGCTGGACCCAGACGCGTCTGATGTTGCCGGCCTGGCTTGGCTGGGAAGCGGCGCTGAGCAAGGCGCTGGAACGTGGCGAAGGCGAGCTGCTGGGGCAGATGCGCGAACAGTGGCCGTTCTTTCGCACACGCATCGATATGCTGGAAATGGTCTTGGCCAAAGCGGATTCCGACATCGCCCGATCCTACGATGAGCGCTTGGTCGAGCCGGATTTGCTCCCTTTGGGTGCGCATTTACGCGACCTATTGTCGCAGGCCTGCGCTGTGGTCCTTGGGCTGACCGGCCAGTCTCAGCTACTGGCACATAGCCCTGACACCCTCGAATTCATCCGCTTGCGCAACACCTATCTCGACCCGCTTCATCTATTGCAGGCCGAACTGTTGGCGCGTTCGCGGCAACAGGAAGTGGCGCAGGGCAGCCCGGTAGAACAGGCGCTGCTGGTGTCTGTGGCGGGGATTGCTGCCGGTTTGCGAAATACCGGCTAAGGTTTTCGTCGTGGGGGAAGGCGCCCGGCGCGAGCATCGGGTGCCTGTGGGCGAGGGGCAGAAAAGGTCTGCCAGGCGACAGTTATTGATGGGGTTGCGACTTGGGGTACCCCGTCGAAAGGTCACGCGTGGCGCAGGTTTCTCCGACTTTCGGCGGCTTGTGTGGTCCGGGCCTGCTGTGTATCTTGATCAGCCTTTGGCCGTTTGGGCGGTCACGACCCTGTTTTTGAGATTGGCCCCACGAGGCGAATCCGTTGTTATCTATATAAAAAATTGAGGAGCACATCGATGCGCGTCATTCTGCTGGGAGCTCCCGGGGCCGGTAAAGGTACTCAGGCTAAGTTCATCACCGAAAAGTTCGGCATCCCGCAAATCTCCACCGGCGACATGCTGCGTGCTGCGGTCAAGGCCGGCACCGAGCTGGGCCTGATCGCCAAGAGCGTCATGGACAGCGGTGGCCTGGTTTCCGATGACCTGATCATCAATCTGGTCAAAGAACGCATCAGCCAGGCCGATTGCGCCAACGGTTTCCTGTTTGACGGTTTCCCGCGCACCATTCCTCAGGCTGAAGCCCTGGTGAAAGCCGGCGTCGAACTGGATCACGTGGTCGAAATCGACGTCAAGGACGAGGACATTGTTCAGCGTATCGCCGGTCGTCGCGTGCATGAGGCTTCCGGCCGCGTGTACCACATCGTCTACAACCCGCCGAAAATTGCCGGTAAAGACGACATCACCGGTGAAGAGCTGGTGCAGCGCAAAGACGATACCGAAGAAACCGTGCGTCATCGTCTCTCCGTCTACCATGCGCAGACCGAGCCACTGGTGAAGTTTTACCAGGAGCTGTCCGTCGCTCAGGGCAAACCGAAGTACAGCCACATCGAAGGTGTTGGCTCGGTTGAAGCGATCACCGGCAAGGTGCTTGAAGCGCTGAACTGAAAAGTCTGAACTGCTTCATCTACTACGGCCCGCTTGCGGGCCGTAGTTGTTTATACTGGCGCACTTTTTCTGACCTCTCTTACGGACACATCGATGAGCACCTTGCTGGCCCTGGACACCGCGACTGAAGCTTGCTCCGTTGCCTTGCTGCATGACGGCAAAGTCACGAGTCATTACGAGGTGATCCCGCGCCTGCATGCGCAGAAGTTGCTACCAATGATTCAGCAACTGCTGGCGGATGCCGGGACCACCCTGCAAGCGGTCGATGCCATCGCATTCGGACGTGGGCCGGGTGCGTTCACGGGTGTGCGGATCGCCATCGGCGTGGTGCAGGGGCTGGCGTTTGCGCTGGATCGCCCGGTGCTGCCGGTGTCCAACCTGGCCGTGTTGGCGCAGCGGGCGTATCGCGAACACGGCGTGAGCCAGGTCGCGGCCGCCATTGATGCGCGGATGGATGAAGTGTATTGGGGTTGCTACCGCGAAACGGCGGGCGAGATGCGTCTGGTCGGTCATGAAGCGGTGTTGCCGCCGGAAGTGGCCGCATTGCCAGTTGATGCCAGTGGTGAATGGTTCGGCGCCGGCACGGGTTGGGGGTATGCCGAGCGCATCGGCGTCAACCTGAGCGGGCAGGACGCAGGCATGCTGCCGCACGCTGAAGACCTGCTGACGCTGGCGCGGTTTGCCTGGGAGCGCGGTGAGGCGATCGTTGCGGATGAGGCTCAACCGGTCTACCTGCGCGATAAAGTGGCGACACCGAAAGCGCGTTAATTCCGAGACCGAGTTGACCCCTTCGCGGGCAAGTCGGATCGCCGCACCGCTCGCTCCAACAGGTTTTGTGTCGTTCACATATTTTGGGGGCGGCTCAAAACCTGTAGGAGCGAGGCTTGCCCGCGAAAGCGATCTATCAGATATTGCCAATCGTCACTTTCTAACCCCCGCTTTTAAACCTTTTCGTATTTCTGTGTTCTAGTTATCACTCGGCGGTTTGCGAAGTGGGTTATGTGCCATTAGACTGCCACTACTGATACCGGACATGTACTCCATGCGTATAGACGGCGTTTCCTCCCAGTCCTACCCCATCAAGCGCAAGCCCCGCAAAGGCCCTGTGGCGGATGACGACTACGTCGATATCGACGGCGATCTGGAAATTCCGTCCGAAGAGCAACTGGCTGCCCGCGCCGCCAAAGCTTCCGCGCAACGCTTGAGCAATCTTCCGGCGCGTCAGCAAGACATGATCTACCACCGCGCCATGAAGAAAAGCGTAGCCATGGCACTCGCCAGCTACCTGAGTACCGCCGGTTTTGTCGATTGGGATGCGGATGTGCTGGGCCTCGACCTGTACATCTGATGTTGCTGCCTTACTACCTCGGCTGCCCGTCCTGGAGTGAAAACGCCTGGCGCGAATATCTGTATCCGCCGGACGCCAAACCCGCCGAATTTCTGAATCTCTATTCCCAAGTATTCAACGCCGTGGAAGGCAATACGACCTTCTACGCGAGCCCGGCTGCCAGCACTGTGCAGCGCTGGGCCGAGACCATGCCCGAACACTTTCGCTTTACCGCCAAGTTTCCCGGCGAGATCAGCCACAGCGGTGACCTGCGCGAACAACTGACCGCCGCCGAAACCTTCCTGCAATTGCTCAGCCCACTCGGTGAACGGGTTTCGCCCCTTTGGCTGCAATTGTCGAAAAGCTTCACCCCGCACCGATTGCCCGAACTGGCCGGCTTCATCGATGCCCTTGATCGACCGCTGGCCGTTGAAGTGCGGCATGACGAATTCTTCGCCAAAGGTGATAGCGAGCGACTGCTCAATCGTCTGCTGCTGGATCGTGGCGTAGAACGCATCTGCCTCGATCCGCGCGCGCTGTTCAGCTGCACATCGACCGATCCGTCGGTGCTCCACGCCCAATCGAAAAAGCCCAGAGTGCCGCCGCGTCCGGCAGCGTTTACTCAATTCCCGCAGGTGCGGTTCATCGGCCATCCACAGCTTGAGGCGAACGATCCGTTCCTGGAGCCATGGGTCGAGAAAATCGCCGTGTGGGTCGAAGAGGGTCGTACGCCCTACATTTTCATGCACACCGCCGATAACCTGCTGGCCGCGAAACTGGCGCAACGTTTTCACGCAAAACTGATGCTGCGTTTGCCTGGCTTGCCGCCGTTGCCTGAGCTATACAGAGAGCCCGCCGCCGAGCAACTTGGCCTGCTCTGAGGCGGCTTCGTTCCCCTTTTCAGGAGCCTGCCAATGGATGCGCAAACCCTTCGAGCCCAGGCGTTCAAAGCACTGCACGAACGCGAGGGCGCTTTTGTCATTCCCAATCCGTGGGACGCCGGCTCGGCGAAGATGCTCGCCAGCCTGGGTTTCGAGGCGCTGGCGACCACCAGTGCCGGTTACGCCTTTTCCAACGCCCGGCCCGATGGCGCATTGACGCTGGACGATACGCTGGCGAACGTCCGGGCGATTGTCGCGGCAACCGAGCTGCCAGTGGCGGTGGACCTGGAAAACGGCTTCGCGGACGATCCAGCCGAGTGCGCACAGAGTATTTTGCAGGCGGCGGCGGCCGGTGCTGTCGGTGGTTCAATCGAAGATGCCACCGGTCGTGAGGAGGCGCCGATCTACTGCTTCGAACACGCTGTGGCGCGCATTGAAGCCGCCGTCGCAGCCGCTCGCAGCTTGCCTTTCCCGTTCATGCTGACCGCCCGTGCCGAGAACTTTCTGCACGGCAATCCTGACCTGGCCGATACCATTCGCCGTTTGCAGGCGTTCGCCGAGGCGGGTGCCGACGTGTTGTACGCGCCGGGTCTGCGCAGCGCTGAAGACGTGTTGGCGGTGGTCCGCGCCGTTGCACCCAAACCGGTCAACGTGTTGATGTCCGGCGGGCTCAAATTGACGGTCGAGCAGTTGAGCGAAATGGGCGTTAAACGTATCAGCGTCGGTTCGGCGCTGGCTTTGGCGGCTTATGGTGAGTTTTTTCGCGCGGCCGAAGAGATCAAGACGTCGGGCACCTTCGGGTTCACGTCACGGTCCATGCCGTACGCCAAGGCCAATCAATTGTTCAAACGCTGACGGTGCGGTTTCGGTGGTGGCTGTTGCTGATGCTGTTGATCATCGGTGCGGCGGGCGTGAGCGTCTGGCGCGGCTGGATCACGCTGCCACCCCAGTGGAACCCTTGGGCGCCGCTGGACGTGAAGGCTGAACCGAACTTTCTGACGCGCTACAAACTGATGCGCCTGCGCGATGATCCGCAATTGTGTGATCAGGCCTTGAGCAGCTCCGGATTACGCGTTGCGCATCAAGCCGACAGCCCCGGTGCGACCTGTCCGTTGATCAACACTTTGCGTGTGCAGGGCGGCGATGTGGCGCTGAACAGCAGCTTCCTCGCCAGTTGCCGTCTGGCGGTTTCGTTTGCCCTGTTCGAACACCATGCCCTGCAACCCGCCGCGCAAGCGGTGTATGGACAGCCCGTCAGTCGGGTCGATCATCTCGGCAGCTTTGCCTGCCGCAACGTCTACGGTCGTGAAAACGGCAGGCGAAGCCAGCATGCCAGCGCCGACGCGCTGGACATTGCCGGTTTTCGCCTGGCTGACGGTCGCTCCATCAGCGTGCTCAAGGATTGGCCGAAGGATAATCAGGACGCAAGGTTTTTGCGCCAGGTTCGCGATGGCGCCTGTGGCCTGTTCAGTGTGGTGTTGAGCCCGGACTACAACGCCGCCCATCGCAATCACTTTCATGTCGATGTCGGGCCGTGGTGGGTGTGTCGCTGAGGCTTAAGCGGCGATGCGCAGGTTCTGCAGGACGATCGGGCGAGCCCAGCCGTTATCGAAATCGAATTGTTTCTGTTGCGCCACCAGTTCTTCGGGGGAGAACGGTGGGAACGGTTTGTCCAGTAGGTCGAGTTCGAATTCGGCGATCGGCAAGTGCAGCGGACGCGGTTGTGGCGCAGGGGCGGCTTCGGGCACAGGCTGACCGGCGGTGAGCACGATCGGACGCACCCAGCCACTTTCGAAGTCTTGTTGTTTCTGTTGCGCGACGATTTCTTCGGCCGGGAACGGCGGGAAAGGTTTGTCGGCCAGGTCCATTTCGAACTCGGCAATCGGTAGGAACAGCGGCTCGGGTGGCTTGACTTGGGTTTCTTTCACATCGCATTCGCGCTGGCTGACGATGTGCGCCAGCAGTTCGCTGCCGACGGTCGGCTCCACAGGGCTTTCGAGATCAACTGGTGGGAAAGTCCCGCACGCCGGCACCACATCGGTCGACTGTTCAGCCAGGGCCTGGGCAAAAAAATCCTGCCACAGGTGACTGACGCCGCTCAATGCCTGTGAATTTCGCAGGCCATAATCGCCATGACGCGATAGGTAGCCTACGGATGTGGATTGAATGCCTGACATTTTTCTCGGTCGACGCTCAGCTCTGGCAAAATGCTCGTTAGTTTTGTTATCGGCCGTTTTTGCCGATCATTAATTTTTTGAGCGTGTTTTCCCATGATTGAGCAACCTGCGGCCTGCCGCATCCACGTCGAGGCCTCGGCCCCGGCGTTTCAGCCACAAGCCGAGCAATGGGCCGAACGCCTGGGCTTGCCTTTGCACGTGGATGACGGCGAGTTTGCCTTGCAGGTGGGCGAACAGGGTTTGCAGCTGCAACAACTCGGGCCGGACGCACCAGGGCCGGTGCGGGTGGACTTCGTCGAAGGTGGCGCGGCGCATCGCCGGTTGTTCGGCGGTGGCACGGGGCAGATGATCGCCAAGGCGGTTGGCATCGCCCAAGGCGTGCGTCCGCGCGTGCTGGATGCCACGGCGGGGCTGGGCAAGGATGCGTTCGTGCTGGCGAGCCTGGGCTGCGAGATGAGCCTGATCGAGCGGCAGCCGCTGATCGGTGCGTTGCTTGAGGATGGGCTGGCCCGTGGTGCGGAAGATTTCGATGTCGCGCCAATTGTGGCGCGGATGAAGTTGCTCAAGGGCAATTCGATCGAGGTGATGCGCAACTGGGAAGGGGAGCCGCCGCAGGTGATCTACCTCGACCCGATGTTCCCGCATCGTGAGAAAACAGCGTTGGTGAAGAAGGAAATGCGTCTGTTTCGGCCGTTGGTTGGCGATGATCCGGATGCACCGGCGCTGCTCGAAGCCGCGTTGGCACTGGCCAGCCATCGGGTGGTGGTCAAGCGACCGCGCAAGGCGCCTTGTATTGCGGGGCCCAAGCCGAGCCATGCGCTGGACGGGAAATCCAGTCGGTATGATATTTATCCGAAGAAAGCACTCAAGCCCTGAGATCGCGTCGCCTCATTCGCGGGCAAGCCTCGCTCCTACAAAAAGCACCACCGTCCCTGTAGGAGCGAGCGGGCGGCGATCCGACTTGCCCGCGAAGACGCCAGACCAGACACCCAATATCTATCAGGCTAACTCAGGTCGATAAGCCCGCATAAACAACCCCACCACTTCCCGCACATGCTCCTCGGCCGCATCGCCCGTCACCGGCTCGCCACAGCCATACAGCAAGCGGAAATTCCCGGCGCCCTTGAGCAGGCAGAAGAAATGCTCGGCCGCATTACGCGGTTTATCGATGCTTAACGCGCCGCTCTGATCAACCTTCGCCAGCAACCGCTCCATGCCATGCAGCATGCGCTGCGGCCCGGCTTCGAAGAAGATCAGCGAGAGTTTCGGGTCCTGGCTGCCCAGGGCCATCATCAGCCGATGCAGGTTCACTGATTCATCGCTGTTGATCAGCTGATGAAAGCCGCGCGCGATGTTCAGCAGCACCGTTTCTACCGAAATGCCATCCGGTAACTCGAAAAACAGCGTGGGCAACTGCTCTTCACACTTGGCCATCACGGCGGCGGAGAACAGCGTCTCCTTGTCGTTGAAGTGGCTGTAGACCGTCAGCTTCGACACGCCGGCTTCGGTCGCCACGGCATCCATGCTGGTGTTGGCGTAACCATTACTCAGAAACAGAATTTTCGCCGCATCGAGGATGGCCTGGCGCTTGGCCAGATCCTTGGGGCGGCCCGGACCGTTGGGTGCTGAAAGATTGTTCGACATTCTTCGCTTTAATACTGGACTGGTGAGTTTGCTATTAATAACATACTGGCCAGTATAATTATTCCAAGCACCATTAGCGAAAGGTCCTTCACCATGTTCCGCTATGCCTTGCCCCTCGCGTTGCCAGTCAGCCTGGCGTTTTTATTGTCTGCGTGTGGCCACGAAGAGGCGCCTCAAGTCACTGTCCGCCCGGCCATGGTCGTGCAGCCAGAGCCTTCGGCGCAGGCAATGGAAAGCTATCCGGGTGAAGTGCGGGCTCGTTATGAGCCGGACCTGGCGTTTCGCATTGGCGGCAAGGTCAGCCGACGATTGGTCGAAGAGGGGCAGCGGGTCAAGGCCGATCAGCCTCTGGCCGAGCTCGATCCTCAGGACGTACGCCTGCAACTGGAAGCCACCCGTGCCCAAGTGGCCGCCGCCGAGGCCAATCTGAGCCTGGTGCGCGCCGAGCGTGATCGCTACAAGACGCTGATGGACCGTCAGATGGTCAGCCGTTCGCAGTACGACAATTCCGAAAACCTTTACCGATCCGGTGAAGCGCGCCTCAAGCAAATCAAAGCCGAATTCAACGTCTCGACCAATCAGGCCAGCTACGCGGTGCTGCGTGCGCCTCAGGATGGCGTGGTGGCTAAACGCGCAGTTGAAGTCGGGCAAGTGGTGGCGGCCGGGCAAACCGTGTTTACCCTCGCCACCGATGGCGAGCGTGAAGTATTGATCAGCCTGCCGGAGCAGAGCTTTGGGCGCTTCAAGGTCGGTCAGCCAGTGTCGGTAGAACTCTGGACCCAACCCGATCAGCGTTTTGCCGGGCGCATCCGTGAGCTGTCGCCCGCTGCCGATCCAAAATCCCGCACCTTCGCAGCCCGAATTTCATTCACCGGCGGCAAAGTCCCTGCCGAACTCGGCCAGAGCGCCCGGGTATTCGTCCAGACCGCTGACGTGATACCGCTGTCTGTGCCGCTGTCGGCACTGACGGCGGAAAACCGCGCGACCTACGTCTGGGTTGTCAGTGCCAACAATACCTTGAAGAAAACCCCGGTCCGGGCCGGTGCCTTCGGCGAGAAAACCGTCCCGGTGCTCGAAGGCCTGAATGCCAGCGACTGGGTGGTCGCTGCTGGTGTCCATGTCCTTCTGGAGGGGCAGCAAGTGCGCCCGGTGGATCGCTCCAACCGCGTGGTCAATCTGGCGGACAAGGAGTAATCCCCGATGGGTTTCAATCTTTCCGAATGGGCGCTGCGCAATCGCCAGATCGTACTGTTCCTGATGCTCTTGCTGGCCATCGTCGGCGCGCTTTCCTACACCAAACTCGGCCAAAGCGAAGACCCGCCGTTCACCTTCAAAGCCATGGTGATCCGTACCAACTGGCCGGGCGCCACCGCGCAGGAAGTCTCGCGACAGGTCACCGAACGCATTGAAAAAAAACTGATGGAAACCGGCGAATACGAGCGCATCGTTTCGTTTTCGCGCCCTGGCGAATCCCAGGTGACCTTCATTGCGCGTGACTCCATGCATTCGGTGCAAATACCGGAGCTGTGGTATCAAGTCCGCAAAAAGGTCAGTGACATTCGGCACACCTTGCCGCCGGGTATTCAGGGGCCGTTTTTCAACGATGAATTCGGCACCACCTTCGGCAATATCTACGCGCTGACCGGCGACGGTTTTGATTACGCGGTGCTCAAGGATTACGCCGACCGCATCCAGGTCCAGCTGCAACGGGTCAAGGATGTGGGCAAGGTCGACCTGCTCGGGCTGCAGGACGAGAAGATCTGGATCGAACTCTCCAACGTCAAACTCGCGACACTCGGTTTGCCATTGGCCGCCGTGCAGCAAGCCCTCGAAGAGCAGAACGCGGTGTCCACGGCCGGGTTCTTTGAAACCACCAGCGAGCGTTTGCAGCTACGGGTTTCGGGGAATTTCCAGACGGTCGACGAGATCAAGAACTTCCCGATCCGCGTCGGCGATCGCACCTTCCGCATCTCCGATGTGGCGGATGTGCGTCGCGGCTTCAACGATCCGCCGGCACCACGCATGCGCTTCATGGCGGAAAATGCCATCGGCCTGGCCGTGGCGATGAAGGAGGGTGGCGACATTCTGGTGCTGGGCAAGGCGTTGGAAATCGAGTTTGACCGCATCCAGAAGAACCTCCCGGCGGGCATGCAGCTGCGCAAGGTCTCGGATCAGCCAGCAGCGGTGAAAACCGGGGTCGGCGAGTTCGTTCAGGTGTTGGTGGAGGCCCTGGCGATTGTGTTGCTGGTGAGCTTTTTCTCCCTTGGCGTGCGCACCGGTATGGTGGTGGCGCTGGCGATTCCGCTGGTGTTGGCGATGACCTTCGCCTGCATGTATTACCTCGGCATCGGCCTGCACAAGATTTCCCTCGGCGCGTTGGTGCTGGCGTTGGGTTTGTTGGTGGACGACGCGATCATCGCCGTGGAAATGATGGCGATCAAAATGGAGCAGGGCTTCGACCGCATCAAGGCCGCCAGTTACGCCTGGACCAGCACCGCGTTCCCGATGCTCACCGGCACTCTGATTACCGCTGCCGGGTTCCTGCCGATCGCCACCGCGCAATCGGGCACTGGCGAATACACGCGTTCGATCTTCCAGGTGGTGACCATCGCGTTGTTGGCTTCGTGGATTGCGGCGGTGGTTTTTGTACCGTATCTGGGGGAAAAACTCCTGCCCGACCTGGCGAAAATTCATGCTGCCAAACACGGTACGGGTCAGCCCGATCCTTACGGCACGCCGTTCTATCAGCGGGTCAGGCGCTTGGTGGAGTGGTGCGTGCGCTGGCGTAAAACCGTCATCGTGCTGACCGTGGTGCTGTTCATCGGCTCCATCGTGCTGTTCCGATTTGTGCCGCAACAATTCTTCCCGGCCTCGGGTCGACTTGAATTGATGGTTGATTTGAAACTCGCGGAAGGTGCGTCCCTGAGCAACACCGCCGATGAGGTCAAACGCCTTGAAGCGCTGCTGAAGGATCACGCCGGCATCGACAACTACGTGGCCTATGTCGGCACCGGATCGCCGCGTTTTTACCTGCCGCTGGATCAGCAACTGCCGGCGGCGAGCTTCGCTCAGTTTGTCGTCCTGGCCAAGACCATCGAGGAGCGCGAGACCCTGCGCACCTGGTTGATCGAAACCCTCAACGAACAATTCCCGGCCCTGCGCTCGCGGGTCACACGACTTGAAAATGGTCCGCCGGTCGGCTATCCGGTGCAGTTCCGGGTGACCGGTGAGCACATCGAGGAAGTCCGCGCACTGGCCCGTAAAGTGGCGGCCAAGGTTCGCGAGAATCCGCACGTGGTGAACGTGCATCTGGACTGGGAAGAGCCTAGCAAAGTCGTGTACCTGAACGTTGATCAGGACCGCGCCCGGGCGCTGGGCGTGAGCACGGCGAACCTGTCGAAGTTTCTGCAAAGCTCCCTGACCGGTTCCAGCGTCAGCCAGTATCGCGAAGACAACGAGTTGATCGAGATCCTGCTGCGCGGCACCTTGCACGAGCGCACCGAACTGTCGTTGCTGCCAAGCCTGGCGGTGCCGACCGATAACGGTCGCAGCGTGGCGCTGTCGCAAATCGCGACTCTGGAATATGGCTTCGAGGAGGGCATTATCTGGCACCGTAATCGCCTGCCGAACGTGACGATCCGCGCTGACATCTACGGCAAGGAACAACCGGCGACGCTGGTGCAGCAAATCATGCCGACCCTCGATCCAATCCGCGCCGAATTGCCCGATGGCTACTTGCTGGACGTCGGCGGCACGGTGGAAGACTCGGCCCGTGGGCAGAACTCGGTGAAGACCGGCGTGCCGCTGTTCATCGTGGTGGTGTTGACCTTGCTGATGCTGCAATTGCGCAGTTTCTCCCGCACGGTGATGGTGTTCCTGACCGCGCCGCTGGGCTTGATTGGTGTGACGCTGTTCCTGATGGTGTTCCGTCAGCCGTTTGGTTTTGTGGCGATGCTCGGGACCATCGCATTGTCCGGGATGATCATGCGTAACTCGGTGATTCTGGTGGACCAGATCGAACAGGACATCGCGGCCGGGCTCAAGCCGTGGCAAGCGATTATCGAAGCCACGGTGCGGCGTTTCCGGCCGATCGTGTTGACTGCGCTCGCGGCAGTGCTGGCGATGATCCCGTTGTCACGCAGCGTGTTCTTCGGGCCGATGGCGGTGGCGATCATGGGCGGATTGATCGTGGCGACGGCATTGACGTTGCTGTTTTTACCGGCGTTGTATGCGGCGTGGTTCAGGATCAAGAAAGAGTCGGTCTGACTTCCTACGACAATCTCGGATCTCTCTGATATTGAGTCAGAGAGATCCGGATGCTGTACTCGAGGCTCAGTTTAATGAGCACTTGAGATATCAATGATGAAAAAACCGCCCGTGCTCACGGGGAGGTCGGACCCAGTGTTTGACTGGTTGGTGCAATCACCCCACAAAGAGCGACTCCCGGACTATCTCGCCTTGCTCAAGCCGCTGGATGATCAGGGGCGGTACCTTCCATTCGACGAAGTACGCTATCGCTGGTCGCCAGGAATGGATTCCAGTCTGTGCTGGGCGTTGGTGAAGAAAGCCCGGATCGCACAATATTCAAGCCTTCTGCCGTTGGGCGAGCCCGTTCAGTGGGGCAACTTCGTGCTGACCCCGTTGGCGCAAAAAGCCATTTCGATCGTCGACCGACAAGCCACGACCGCTGCGCTGGAGTACATGACCAGCCAGATCGGTGAGCATGCGCATTTCAGCTATCTGCTGAATGATCTGATCGAAGATGAAGCCATCAGCAGTAGTCAGCTCGAAGGTGCGGCCACCACCACGCGAGTGGCCAAGGACATGCTCAAGCGCAAGCGTCTGCCGCGCACGCCGGATGAGCGAATGGTGGTGGGCAATTACAAGATGATGAACTTCGCCTGGGAACAGCGTTACGAACCGTTGAGTGTCGAACTGATGACGGCGATGCACCGTGTTGGTGTCGAGGGTATTGATGACGCTCAGTATTCCCCAGGGGTATTGCGGGCCAACGACGATGTGGTGGTTCAGGACGGGGAGGGCAACACCGTTTATACACCGCCGCCTGCTGCGGGTCTGGTTTCGCGATTGCGTACATTGTCGGAATGGATCAACCAGTCACACGACAATCCCGAGCGGGTGGACTATCTGCATCCGATGATTAAAGGCATCGCGCTGCATTTTGCGCTGGGTTATGAGCATCCTTTCCGTGACGGAAACGGGCGAGTCGTGCGGGCGCTGTTTTACTGGTTCATGTTCAAGAATGATTTCTCTGCGTTTCGCTATATAGCGATCAGCATTTTGCTGCGTAATGCGCCGGTGAAATATGGGCGATCCTATTTGAATACCGAGGCTGATGATCGGGATCTGACTTATTTCATCGACGTTCAGTGTTCAGTGATTCTGCGAGCTGTCAGTGGTTTTACCGAGGCATATCGGAAAAGTCTGGCGTATACGGAACGCTTTGATCGCTGGCTGACAGAATCCGGATTTTTCGATCGCCTGACCGAGAAGCAGCGCGCCGTTTACCAAGTGGCCAAGAGTGGAATGGCGAAAGAGTTCACGGCAGTCAATGTGAAGGAGAATCTGGACTGCTCGTACAACACCGCCTCAGCCACTTTGAATGGGCTGGTGGAGTTGAATGTGTTTGAGAAGAGAAAAATAGGGCGTGAATGGGTGTTCTTTCTGCGTGCCGCATCGGCGATCTGAACTTTTGTGGGAGCGAGCAAGCCCGCTCCCACAGGATCGGTGTTAAGGCTTAGAGCGTACCGAAAACTTTCTTCGCCAAACTCGTTGCCGCCGCCGCAGGGTTCTGGCGGATGGTTTCTTCCTGTTTGCCGATCATCTCGAACAAACCATTCAGCGCCTGCTCGGTGACGTAGCTTTCGATGTTGGCGTTCTTGGTATCCAGCACACCCATGGTCGCTGCCTGGCCGGCGAACGTGTTGTATTGCTTGGCCAGGCCGACCTGGTCGGTGGCTTGTTTCACGATCGGCAAGAATTTGAGGCGAATCTGTTCGCGGCTGGTTTTGCTCAGGTATTGGGTGGCCGAGTCATTGCCGCCGCTAAGAATCCCTTTGGCGTCCTCGACGCTCATCTTCTTGACGGCGTCCACCAGGATTGGCTGGGCCTGGGTCACAGCGGTTTCGGCCGCTTTGTTCATGCTGGTTTCCAGCTGAGTAACCTGATCACCCATGCCGAACTGTTTCATTTTGCTGGCGACTTTGCCCAGCTTGCCCGGCAGTTCGATTTTCACGTCCGGGTTGTTGCTGAAACCGCCCGGCGTGCCGAGTTGTTTGACGGCCAGTTGCGCGCCCTGGGTCAGGGCATCCTTGAGGCCACCGGTGGCGTCCTTTTGCGACAGGTCGCTGAGCGATAGTGCCATCGCGCTGGCGGAGATCATCAAGCCTGCGCAGAGGCCGGCGAAGCGAAGTGTAGGGCGGAACATGGCAGCTTCCTTGTACGAAAGAGGGGTTTAGCGGACGGCGTCGACGCGGATTTTCAGTGGCTGCGGATCGCGGCCATCAAGCTGTACGGCGTGGTGTTCGGTGGTGATGAACATCAGTTTGCCGTCGACTTCGATGCGCGCACTGACGGAATAGCGATGGCCGGGTTTGATCTGGGCCGGATCGTACCTCAGATGAAACGGCAGCGGCACCTGGCCTTTGACCGGGCCTTTCTGTTCGTCGAGGACAACGGCGGGCGCGTCGGCGAGGGACACGTCCTGCAGGCTGACGCTCAAGGTGGCGCTCGGCGGCAGGGCGATGCGTTGCAGGTAGAAGACTCCACCGTCGAGGCTGGTTTTTGCGGCAGGTTGCGTGGTTTGGCAGGCACTGAGCAAAGCAGCCAGTCCCAGAAGCGAAAGTTTTTTCATGAATTGAATCCCTGTCCTTGGCGCCCGAAGAAGACCGGCGCCAACGACAATTTAACGGATTTTTTCAGCTGAGGGCTTAGAAGTTACTGTCTGGTTTGGTACGAACGTTGCGGACAATAACGTCCTCAGGGCGCAGGTGATCGACACCCAACTCCACTGCGTGATCTTTAGTGGTCGCGAAGATCACTTGTTCGATGGTTTCGATCCGTGCACGGATTACATATCGGTGGCCAGGCAGCACATCGCCCATCTGGTACAGCAAGTTAAAGTCCAACCCGGTTGTTTCTGCGTGAGGAATGACTTGCTGGGCGAGCTCTTTGGCAGGTGCGTCTGCGGAAGTGATGTCCAGCAGATTGACGTGAAGTGTCGAATTGGTTGGTAACTCAATTCTGAGCAGATAGTGCACGGTGCCGCTGATGCTCTTTTCGTAATCGTTGCTCATTTTGATTTCCTTATCAAAATAATCGTCGGGAATGACGAGTCGTCAGCATATAGCCGAGAGCAACGAACACTATGTAGGGCATTTCCCTACTTGCTGAGCGAATAGGCAGCAATAGGGATAACGAGCAACGAAGGTGAACTTGTCGAGCTTATTTCAAGTCGTGCTAAAGGGCTTCAATACAACGGATCCCGGATAGACCGCTATTGAATTCAGATATTCGTTTTCGGTGGCAGTCAGGGTATAGCGCTTGCCGGGTACGACAGTGGCGGGATCGTATTCCAGATAAAATGCCTCCGCCGTTTTTTCGCTGATGTATATCTGAGTCACGAGTGCACGTGTGTCGTCGTGCTCGTGGGCGGCAACGGTGACGGCGTGCTCGGGTTCGACTGATCGAGGCGCTTGCGCCTGGATATAGAGACGGCCGATCGGGCTGAGATGCAGGGTCTGTCGGTGCGGCGCACGGTGGACAATCACAAAATAGTCCAGGTCAATCAACAGGGGGACTCCATTGTGGGTCATGTTGATCGTCACAAGGTATTTGACGCTGACATCGGAATAGTTGTGCGCAAATGAAAAGTTCCAGTGCCCACTACGCACTGTCGGTTCACGGAATTGCGCTACGTTCACGGGGGAAGAAGTATTGGCAGTTTTAACGCTTATATAGGTTTCACCCTTACCATCACTTGGGGGCAAAAATTCTCCAGGCAAACTAAAAGTGAGGGTGACGTATTGGCTGGTGTCTTCCAATGGGTTCATTGCGATATCCGTATCTGGATTAAATGGGACCTTATTAATCCATATCTGACAGACTATAAGAACATCCTTGTTCCTATAGACATTGTCAGAAAGTTACGGACTACTTCAACTAGCCTGGTCCGCCGCATCTTCACTTCGATGCAACGCTACCTGACGGATCGACAACCGAATCTCCGCCGGCAACACCCGTTTGGCCGCACCTTCCGCCAGCTCACCCAGCAGTTCGTGGTAACTCAGCTTGCCGGCCTCGTCGCGCTTGAGCACGTCGAGATCCAGCAGGGTTTGAATGAAGTGCCGGAACAGGCTCTTGTCGAAGAACTCCGGGGCATTCAGCCCGTGCAGGATCGACAGGCGCTGGGCCATGACGGTGCACAGGTCTTCCAGTTCTTCGGCGCTGATGCTGTTCTGGCCGCTGTTGAGCAGCAGGGACACAGTCATGTAGAAGCGTTGCAGCGTTTGGGCGATGCTCTTCGACAGCAAGGTCAACAACACGAAATGCCGCGAGCTTGGCGCCGGGCGCAGGTAGACGTCGTTCTCGAAACGCAGCAGACCTTGCTCGACGAACGCTTCGAGCCATTGATCGATCACGCCATCCAGCTCGTCCAGCGTCCAGCGAATGAACAGTTCTGATTGCAGGTACGGATACAGCGCCCGGGTGTAGCGCTGGATCTGTTCGCGGCTCATGCGCGAGGCACTTTGGAAGAAACTCGCGAGCAAAGCGGGCAGGGCGAAGATGTGCAGCACGTTGTTGCGGTAGTAGGTCATCAGGACAGCGTTCTGCTCGTCCAGGTACAGAATCTTGCCCAAGGCATCGCTCTGCTCGGACAGCAGGTCCATATCCTTCACATGCTCGATCAGCGCTCGACCGTCACCTTCCGGCAGCGTGGTGTGCGTCGAGTACGGCACCTTGCGCAACAGCGCCAGATACAAATCAAGCACCCGCGCCATGGCGCGATCGTCCAGCGCCAGGCGGGTGGTGGACAGTAGCGCCAGGGCCACCAGGTTGACCGGGTTGATCGCCGCCGCTTCGTTCAGATGCTGCGCGACTTTCTCGCCCAAACGGTTGGTTGTTTCGTTGAGCCAGGCCGGTTTGAACTGCGGACCGAGTTCCTGTTTACGCCAGTCGGGCTGTTCGTTGTCGAGGAACTCCGCGAGTTTGATCGGCTCGCCGAAGTTCACCGCCACCTGGCCAAAACGCTGTTTGAGCGCGCCGATGACGTTGAAAATGTCGAAGATCGATTCTTTCTTCTTGCTCGCGCCGCGCAGTTCGCCGAGGTAAGTCCGGCCTTCCAGTACACGCTCATAACCGATGTACACCGGAATGAACACGATAGGCATGCGCGACGAACGCAGGAAGCTGCGCAGGGTAATCGCCAGCATCCCGGTTTTCGGTTGCAGCATGCGCCCAGTGCGCGAGCGGCCGCCCTCGACGAAGTACTCGACCGGGAAACCTTTGGTGAACAGGGTGTGCAGGTATTCGTTGAACACCGAGGTGTACAGCGGGTTGCCCTTGAAAGTACGGCGCATGAAGAACGCACCGCCGCGACGTAGCAGGCCGCCGATGCCCGGCATGTTGAGGTTGATCCCGGCGGCAATGTGCGGCGGGGTCAGGCCGTTGCGAAACAGTAGGTAGGACAGCAGCAGGTAGTCGATATGGCTGCGGTGGCACGGCACATAGATCACTTCGTAGCCCGGGGCGACCTTCTGCACGCCTTCGATGTTGTTGACCTTGATGCCGTCGTAGATCTTGTTCCAGAACCAGCTCAGCACCACTTCCATAAAGCGGATCGCGGTGTAGGTGTAGTCCGAGGCGATCTCGTTGCCGTAGCGCAGGGCCTGGGCCTTGGCTTTCTCCGGGGAGATGTTTTCGCGCTCGGCTTCGTCGAGGATCGCTTGCTTGACCAGCGGCTGGTTGAGCAGGCCTTTGACCAGGTTGCGACGGTGCGAAATGTCCGGGCCGATCACCGCAGCCTTGAGGTTGCGGAAGTGCACGCGCAGGATCCGCTGGGCCATGCGCACGGTGCGCTCGTGGCCTTTGTCGTGGTCGATCAGCTCGCGCAAGTGAATCGGCGCCGAGAACTGCACCCGGGTCTTGCGCCCCAGCACGATGATGCTCAGCAACCGGCGCAGGCGCCCGGTCACGGCCCAGCTGTCGGCGAAGAGCAATTTCCACGGACTTGATTCGCTGTCAGGCGACTGCCCCCAGAACACGCTGACCGGAATGATCTGCGCGTCTTCTGCGGCGTTCTGGCTCAGGGCACTGACCAGACGGGTCAGGGTTGGCGGTGCGCCGCGTTTGTCCTGACGGCCGAGCCAGTCGGGCTCCGGCGTCAGGTAGAAAAACGCGGCCGGTTCCACCAGGTTGCCCACCGACACTGGCAGCACCGGACGGGGCAGGCCTGCCTTGCTGCATTCGGTGTCGACCACGGCGAGGTCAGTCAGCGAAGGATTTTGCAGGACGTAGAACACCGGACGACTGCGGTCGAGGTTGAGGGTGAACGACGACTGGTTGATCGTCTCCGAGCGAACCCAGAGATAGAGCAGTCGGCGCAGGGTGCCAAACACAAGACGGCGGAACGGGGAACGGGTCATACGGCATCTGCATGAGTGAATGAAACCGAGCGTTTGCTCGGGCGGTCGGTAGTGTGCCGGATTCGTCGAAAATCGGCAAAAAAGCGGCGAAGTAATCTCCTGTTGAGAGTTTTGATGCCTGTCATATACTCGGCGAGCCCGCACTGGCCAGACAGTGGCACCTATCAGTGCAAGCAATGTTCCCGAGGCTTTCCTGCGAAAAGCCCGATCAATAATAAGAAAGGAGTATGAACAGATGGCAACACGTGAAACCGGCAATGTGAAGTGGTTCAACGACGCCAAGGGTTATGGCTTTATTCAACGCGAGGACGGGGTGGACGTGTTCGTGCACTACCGCGCGATCCGCGGCGAGGGGCATCGTTCGCTGGCTGAAGGTCAGCAGGTTGAATACGCCGTGGTGACTGGCGAGAAGGGGTTGCAGGCCGAGGATGTGGTGGGTCTGTAATCCGTATCTTACGGATCACCCAAAACCACTGTGGGAGCGGGCTTGCTCGCGAATGCGGTGTGTCAGTCAACATCATTGCTGCCTGACACACCGCATTCGCGAGCAAGCCCGCTCCCACATTTGATCGGTGTGTTTCTTACACAGTTTTCCAGGTGATCTCTTCTTCACCATCCGCGCTGATGCGCATCCAGCGATCCGCGGTCTCTTCACCTTCTTCCTCGACCCACGTACCCGGTGCGCAACGCACCTCGATATCCAGCGCGGCAAAGGCTGCGCGGGCGCAGGCGATGTCGTCGTCCCACGGGGTCTGGTCGCTTTCCAGGTACAGGCTGTTCCACTTGCCTACCGCCTTCGGCAGCCAGGTGACGGGCACGTTGCCGGCCTTGCACTTGAACGTCTGTCCCTTCTGAACCCAGTCGCTGCACGGGCCGACAGCGGCGCCGAGCCAGGCCGCGATGGCCTTGTAGTCGACGTCGGCGTCTTTCAGGTAAATCTCGATATCGGGTTGGCGCATGGATGTCCTCACTGCGGGTCTGAAAAATCCATTCGCGGATTTAGCCGGCCTCGAGCCATTGCTCGAAACCAAAAATTATTGAAGTACGAAATAATCGTAGCGCATCGACACGGTGACCTCGAACGGCTCGGCCTGTTCGATCACCGCCGTCCGGCGTTCAGCACTGGCACGCCAGCCGTGAGGCGTCATGGCCAGCAGATTGGCGCGATCCTGACCCTTTGAAAGCGTCAGTTTGAACTCCAGGGTTTCACTGTGTTGCAGCGTCATGCCTTCCGGCACCAGAGCCAGATGCTTGTCGTCGGTGTACTCACGCACTTCGTCGTACAGACGCTCGCGCAATTCCATCAGATGGCCGCTGGTCGGTCCGACTTTCATCAGACCGCCGCCGGGGCTGAGCAGGCGCTTGGCTTCCTCCCAATCCAGCGGACTGAAGACACTGGCGAGAAACTGGCAGCTACCGGAGGCCAACGGCACCCGCGCCATGCTGGCGATCAACCAGGTCAGCTGCGGGTTGCGTTTGCAGGCGCGTTTGACTGCTTCCCGGGAGATATCCAGCGCGTAACCGTCAGCGTTGGGCAAGGCATCGGCGATTTGCGCGGTGTAGTAACCCTCACCACAACCGATGTCCAGCCAGCGCTGGGGCGCGTATTGTGCAGCCAGTTCGGCCAGACGCTTGGCCACCGGCGCGTAATGGCCGGCGTTCAGGAAGTCACGACGGGCTTCGACCATGGCGAGGTTATCCCCAGGGTCGCGGCTGTTCTTGTGCTGCACCGGCAGCAGGTTCAGGTAACCCTGCCGCGCACGGTCGAAACGATGCCCGGCGGGGCAGGCCACGCCGTTGTCCACCGCGTTCAGCGGTTCGCTGCATATCGGGCAGGCGAGCATCAGGCGAGCAACTTGATCAGGGTCTGGTAGTAGATTTCGGTCAGCACGTCGAGGTCGGCAGCGAGTACACGCTCGTTGACTTGGTGGATCGTCGCGTTGACCGGGCCCAGTTCAACCACTTGCGTGCCCATGGTCGCGATGAAGCGACCATCGGAAGTACCACCGCTGGTTGACGCCTTGGTTTCACGGCCGGTGATGTCCTTGATGCTCGACGCGACGGCATCCAGCAACGCGCCCGGCTCGGTCAGGAACGGCAAACCGGACAGCGCCCAGTCGATGTGCCAGTCCAGGCCATGCTTGTCGAGGATGTCGGCGACGCGCTTTTGCAGGCCTTCGACGGTGGACTCGGTGGAGAAGCGGAAGTTGAACACCGCCACCAGGTCGCCCGGAATGACGTTGGTCGCGCCGGTGCCGGAATTGACGTTGGAAATCTGGAAACTGGTCGGCGGGAAGAAATCGTTGCCGTGGTCCCAATGCTCGGCGGCCAGTTCGGCCAGGGCCGGGGCGGCGAGGTGGATCGGGTTCTTCGCCAGATGCGGATACGCCACGTGACCCTGCACACCGCGCACGGTCAGCTTGGCACCGAGGGAGCCGCGACGGCCGTTCTTGACCACGTCACCCACCAGGGTGGTGCTCGACGGCTCGCCGACAATGCACCAGTCCAGACGCTCCTTGCGCGCGGCGAGGCGCTCAATAACAGCCTTGGTGCCGTGGTGCGCCGGGCCTTCTTCGTCGCTGGTGATCAGGAAAGCGACCTTGCCCTTGTGGTCCGGGTAGTCGGCGACAAAGCGCTCGGCCGCCACAGTCATCGAGGCGAGGCTGCCTTTCATGTCCGCCGCGCCGCGGCCGCAGAGCATGCCGTGTTCGTCGATCAGCGCGTTGAATGGGTCGATCTGCCAGGCGGACACCGGGCCGGTCGGTACTACGTCGGTGTGACCGGCGAAGCACAGCACCGGGCCGTCGTGTTTGCCGTGGGTCGCCCAGAAGTTATCCACATCTTCGATGCGCATCGGTTCCAGGGTGAAACCGGCATCGCCCAGGCGCTGCATCATCTGCTTCTGGCAATCGGCGTCGACCGGCGTCACGGACGGACGGCGGATCAGGTCGATGGCGAGTTGAAGGGTCGGCGAAAGGTCGGCGTGGACCGTCATGTAAGACTCCAGAAGATCTTGTGTAGGAGCGAGGCTTGCCCGCGAAGAACGATAATGCGGTGTATCTGTTACACCGAGTCGCTCCATTCGCGGGCAAGTCGGATCGCCGCATCGCTCGCTCCTACAGGAATTGGGGCAGGGCGCGCAAAATGGCGGTTATCTTAAAGCAAAACGGCGGCCATTGGCCGCCGTTTAGTGCATCTGCGCAGATTTAGACTGCCGGTGCCGTTTCGGCATCGGGTGCCGGTTTCGGCAGCGAAGACAGGAACGCCATGATCAGCGCCGCCAGGTACGGCAGCGATTGCACCAGCAACATGGCCACCCAGAAGCGCATGTCGTTGCTCGGCATGCCGTTCACCAGGTATATCCCCAGCGCCGCGCCCCACAACAGCAACATGATGAACACTTCTTCGCGCGCTTCCGAAATCGCCACCCAGAAGCCGTGGTTATCGGCGTTCTTGGGTGTGCGGAAAAACGGAATGCTGCTGGTGAAGAAGCCGTACAGCACCGCTTTGGCGATGGTGTGCGACAACGCCAGCCCGGCCAGTGCCGCGCAGAACGCATCCTTGAGGTTGACCCCGACCGCACGACGGTAGAGGAAGATGATCTTGCCAACCTTGAACACGAAAAGCGCCAGTGGCGGGATCGCGAAAATCAGCAACGGCGGATCGACCCGTTGCGGCACGATGATCATCGCCGCCGACCACAACAGGGCGCCCACGGTGAAGAAGATGTTCATGCCGTCCGCCACCCACGGCAACCAGCCCGCAAGGAAGTGGTAACGCTGGCCACGGGTCAGCTCGGTGCCCTTACCGCGCAACAGGCTGGTGGTGTGACGCTTGATGATCTGAATCGCGCCATAGGCCCAGCGGAAACGCTGTTTCTTAAAGTCGATAAAGGTATCGGGCATCAGGCCTTTGCCGTAGCTGGTGTGGTAATACGCCGCTGACAGGCCTTTTTCGAATACGCGCAGACCCAACTCGGCGTCTTCACAGATGCACCAGTCAGCCCAGCCCAGTTCCTCGAGCACCGAACGCCGAGTCATGGTCATGGTGCCGTGCTGGATGATCGCGTCACGGTCGTTGCGGGTGACCATGCCGATGTGGAAGAAGCCTTTGTATTCCGCGTAGCAAAGCTTCTTGAAGGTGCTTTCGTTCTGATCGCGGTAATCCTGTGGCGACTGCACCACAGCGATTTTCGGGTCGGCGAAGTGCGGCACCATGTGCTTGAGCCAGTTCGGATCGACGCAGTAGTCCGAGTCGATCACCGCAATCACTTCGGCATCCTTGGCGGTGTGCGGAATCAGGTAATTCAGCGCACCGCCCTTAAAGCCGGCCAACGGTGCGACGTGGAAGAACTTGAAGCGCGGGCCCAGTGTTTCGCAGTAGGCCTGCACCGGTTCCCAGACCGCCGGGTCCTTGGTGTTGTTGTCGATGATCAAGACTTCAAAGTCCGGATAATCGAGGTTGGCCAGGGCGTTGAGGGTCTGTTTGACCATCTCCGGCGGCTCGTTGTAGCAAGGGACGTGAATCGACACTTTTGGTCGGTAGTCCGAATCGCCCACCACCGGCAGGAATTCACGCCGGCGCTTGTGGGTCCAGACCGCTTCGGCCAGTTCGTGGGCCTCGGTCAGCAGCACGATAAACACCCCGAGCGCACCGAGGGCAAGCAGGAAGCCCACCGTCAGGCTGAACCAGGTGCTGTATTGCAGGCTGTAGTCGTAACCGATCCACACCAGCACCGAACCGCAAAGGAACGCGATGAAGGTCAGGAAGGTACGGCCGCGTTGACGCAGGGCCGAACCGTCGATCATCAGCAAGGTCAGGGAGAGCAGGGCCAACACCACCGAACCGACAGCGAGCACGCGCCATTGCGGAATGGCGACGACCGGGCCTTCGAAGTTGAACTTCTGCTGACGAGCGGCGTTGAACACGCCCCAATAGGCGCCTACCGAGCCTTCGTCGCTGGCTTTCCAAGGTTGGTCGAACGCTTCGATCACAAAGTAGTTGAAGCCCTGGCGGTTGAGTTTGTTGACCAGTGTGCGCAGGTAAATCGCCTGGTCTGCCGGCGACGCATCGGCGCCGCCACGCATGCGGCCGTTGCTCGGCCAGCCGACTTCCGACAGCAGCAGTGGTTTTTTCGGGAACATTTTTTTCAGGTCGCGGGCACGGTCAAGTACGAACTGTCCGGACTGCTCCATCGGAACATGTTCCCAATACGGCAGGACGTGAGCGGCGATCAGGTCGACGTGCTTGGCCAGGCTTGGGTTTTCTTCCCAGACGTGCCATTGCTCGGAGGTGGTCACCGGCACTTTCACTGCCGCGCGGACGCGATCCAGAATAATACTGAGCTCCGCGGCGGTAATTTCCTTACGGAAGATCGCCTCGTTGCCTACAACCACGCGAACCACACTGCGCGAGCTGTTGGCGATCTCGATGGCGCGGGTGATTTCGCGCTCGTTGCGCTCTTCGTCCGGGCTGATCCAGATACCGAGGGTCACCCGCAAGCCGAATTCTTCCGCCAGTTTGGGGATGTCCCCAAGGGAACCGTCGACTGAGTAAGTACGGATGTTGTCCGTCAGCTTGCTCATGATCTCCAGGTCGCGACGCATTTCATCGTCGGTCGGGTACTGCTCTTTTTGTGGGTACTGGCCTTGCTGAAACGGCGAGTACGAAAAGCCGGAGATCTGTTCAGGCCAGTTGGGAGCGGTGACCGGGCGATTGATCAGCGCCCAGAAGCCGGTAAACAGGGCAGCGATGGCAAGCACCACGACCAGGTTGAGTCCAAATTTACGCGATGACATAGCTATTTCAGGTTCCAAAGGCTGTGGAACGAAGGACCGGTCGGCGTGTGCCAAGGGGCGCGCATCCTACACCGGGCATTCCCTGAGCGTATAGCTGACAGGGAAATGCCTTACGTTTGGCAATCCCGATTCGCATAAGTTCTTACACTTGTCGCGGTAACTTAGATCTTGTCGACGTGTAGCCCTATAATGCGCGCCGGTTTTTAGGGTAATGGTCATGAGTACAGAAGATCCGCGGTTTGCAGGCATCGCCCGTTTGTATGGCATCGACGGCCTGGAGCGCCTGCGCGCCGCCCATGTGGCCATCGTCGGCGTCGGTGGCGTTGGTTCCTGGGCGGCGGAAGCCATTGCCCGTTGTGGCGTGGGCGAAATTTCCCTGTTCGACCTCGATGACGTCTGCGTCAGCAACGCCAACCGTCAGTTGCACGCGCTGGACAGCACCGTCGGCAAACCCAAGGTCGAGGTGATGGCTGAGCGTTTACGCGGGATCAACCCGGACTGCACGGTGCACGCCGTGGCGGATTTCGTGACGCGCGAGACCATGGCCGAATACATCACGCCCAACATCGACTGCGTGATCGATTGCATCGACAGCGTGAATGCGAAGGCTGCGCTGATTGCCTGGTGCAAGCGCCGCAAGATCCAGATCATCACCACCGGCGGGGCGGGCGGGCAGATTGACCCGACACTGATTCAGGTCTGCGACTTGAACCGGACCTTCAATGACCCGTTGGCTTCGAAGGTGCGCTCGACCCTGCGCCGGGATTACGGTTTTTCGCGCACCGTGACGCGTCATTACAGCGTGCCGTGCGTGTTTTCGACCGAACAACTGCGCTACCCGAAACCGGATGGCAGCATTTGCTTGCAGAAGAGTTTTGTCGGCGATGGCGTGAAGCTCGACTGTGCCGGCGGGTTTGGCGCGGTGATGATGGTGACGGCGACGTTCGGCATGGTCGCGGCGACCAAGGCTGTGGATAAGATTGTGGCGGGCGTTCGGCGCCCGGCGGATCGGGTTAAACCCGTCTGAACAGAGAACTGGTCACGCGTCCCTGTAGGAGCGAGGCTTGCCCTAATGCCAGTCAGTTAAGCCCTCCAGCCCTCTTTTTGGGGTATTTGACTGGTCTAGGCTTGACCACTCTTGGGTAACTTCGCTCTCGTCTGGCTGGCAGTATGAAGTGCTGAGCCTGGATTCTCAGTTCTGCCAGTCGTTTAGGGATCGTGCCTGGCGTTTCCAGCGGACAGAAGCGCAGCGCATTGCTGACCGCTTGAGACAACCAGAGAAAACTCAAGCGTTGCGGTACCACCTTTATTTCTTCAGCCATCAAGCGCATTTCCTGACGGATCAGGTTGTAGGCCAGCAGAGTTCCCCACAGTTCTTGACGCACCAGATCAGGTTGTTTACTGCGTAATTGCTCTCCTTTGAGCAGGTTTTGCTTGATCTCGCGGTAACCCAACTCGATTTCCCAGCGTTCGTTGTAGTGCCCCGCCACCTGATTGGCAGGGTAACGTTCGGCATCGATCAACGAGGTGAGATAGCGGCGGGGTTTGTCGTCTATCGAGTACTCAATCAGTCTTGCCTGCCAATGGCTAGGAAGGTCTGGACGTTGCTTGAGCGCATCTCTGGAAACCGTCAGTCGCACAAGCCAATCACCGGCGCCCAACTCTTCGATCACCTCGTACTTGAGCGGTTTGCGTGCCCGCATGAGCCAGTGCCGTTCGGTTCCACTGTGCTGCCAGTCGAGCAAGAGGGCCGCCGAGTAATAGGCGCGGTCAAAAATCGTCACCGAATGATCGCTTACCGCTTTCTCCAGACCTTTGGCATAGCGAAGTTCGCCGACAGCAAACTCGCCAAAACAGGCAGCCCGAATCAAGTGACTATAGGTATCCATCAGGCAAACACCGCGCACTTGTGGCCAGGCTCCGTCTCCCGAGTGAGTCCGCCCGCCACCAAAGGCTTGGCGGTTTTCTGGTGTGTCAGGGGTGGACCAAACCACGCCGTCTACCGCAAAGCTGCGTAACCCTAAAAAGCCAGCCGAAGCTGGCTGCTCAGCACCGCCCCATGACTCTGCCAATTGCTTAAACAGTGCGGCAAGGGGCTCTGCTCCCAGCCGTTGCCGGGCCTGGACTGCTGCGCTGGGCACAGGCACCTTTGCTTCGCCCAAAGCCAGTCCCAGCTGCTGCACGATGAGCCAAATCGGCTCGTTCTTGAACAAGGCCAACCCCACCACCAACCAGACAATACGCTCGGCCGGCAGGCGTCTACGGCGCAGAGAAACCGTTCCGGTCGAGGCCAGCGCTTGCTCGATCCACAGGGGATCGATCAGTTGCGCAAAGCGTTCGAAAGAGATCGGATTGAGTTTGGTAACTTCTTGAAGGGCGTTTTGTAGGGACATGAAGCGGGCTCATAAAAACATAAGCCCGTTTCTATTACTGCTGGGCGGGCAAGTCAATTTCTTAACTGACTGGCATTAAGGCTTGCCCGCGAAAGCGGTGTGTCAGGTAAGACGCCTTCGCGGGCAAGCCTCGCTCCTACAGGGACTTAGCCAACTCAGTCATCCGCTGTAGCACGGCATTAAGGCCATTACTGCGCGAAGGTGACAGTTGCCGCGACAAGCCCAGCTGATCAAACCACCCCGGCAAATCCACTTGCCGCAACTCATTCGCCGACAACCCGTTAACCCGCGCCAACAGCAACGCCACCAACCCGCGAATCATCCGCGCATCGCTGCTGGCCATGAACTGCCAGTGGCCGTCGTCCAACGAGCCCACCAACCACACCTGGCTTTCACAGCCATGCACGCGGTTGGCATCTACCTTGTCCACGTCACTCAACGCAGGCAGACGGTCCCCCCATTGCATCAACAGCCGCGCCCGCTGTTCCCAACCTGCAGCATTTTGAAAGGTTTCGAGGGCGATAACGGCATCGGCCGGCAAACTCATCGCAACAACTCCAGCGCCTGATCCAGCGCTTCAAAGAACCGCTCCAGGTCTTCGGAATCGTTGTACAGCGCCAACGACACCCGGATCGCCCCAGCCAGTTCAAAGCTCTTGAGCAGCGGCATGGCGCAGTGATGTCCGGCGCGCACCGCGATGCCCTGTTCGGTCAGCAAATGCGCGAGATCAGAGTTATGCACACCCTCGACGACAAAACTGGCCAGCGCCAGTTGCGGCTTGCCCAACAGTCGAATGCCATTGCGCGCTTCAAGACCCTTCAACAAATAGTCATGCAGCGCCGCTTCATGGGCAGACACGGCGTCCTGATCCAGCCCCGCGAGATAATCCAGCGTTGCCCCCAGACCGATCACACCAGCAATCGGCGGTGTGCCCGCCTCGAAACCCAGTGGTGCAGGGCGAAAGCGTGCGCTGTGGTAATCCGCATCCAGCACCATTTCGCCGCCGAACTGCCAATGGCGCAGTTGTTTCAGCGCTTCATGGCGACCGAACAGCACGCCCAAACCGTCGGGGCCATAGAGCTTGTGGCTGGAGAACACATAAAAGTCGCAACCCAACGCCTGCACGTCATGCCGACCGTGAACCACGCCTTGCGCGCCATCGACCACGGTCAACGCGTCGTGCGCCTTGGCCATCGCCAGCAAGGCGGGCAAAGGCTGCCAGGCGCCGAGCACGTTCGACAGCTGACTGACCGCCAGCAAACGGGTTCTCGGACCGATCAATTGTGCGGCGGCATCAAGGTCGATCAAACCGTCAGCGTCCAGCGGCAAGATCACCAGTTTCAAGTCGCGACGCAGGGCCAGTTGCTGCCACGGCAGCAGGTTGGCGTGATGCTCCAGGGCGCTGATGACAATCTCATCGCCTGGAGTGAACAAATGATCCAGGCCATACGCCAGGAGGTTCAGCGCGGAGGTCGCGCCATGGGTAAAGATGATTTGTCCGCAATCGCCAGTATTCAGCCATTGGGCGACTTTGCTGCGGCTGGCCTCGAACGCCTGGGTGGCATGGGCGCCGGGCAAGTGCTGCGCCCGATGCACGTTGGCCGCGCCATTGGCGTAGTAATGCGCCAGGGCATCCAGCAGGGCTTGAGGTTTTTGCGTGGTGGCGGCGTTGTCCAGATATGTCTGGTCTTGCCGTTGCAAAGCGGCGATGGCCGGAAAATCGGCCCGCCAGGGAGAGGGAATCATCATGCTATCGGGCCCTGGTAAACATGGGCGGGTGTACGCCTGATCGGGTCTACGCCGAACCTGTAGGAGCGAAGCTTGCTCGCGAAGTGGCCCTTGAGGCCGCCAAATGCTTCGCGGGCAAGCCTCGCTCCTACAGAGACAGGTGATCGTTTGACGTGCTGCTTAGTTGTGAGCGTGCAGCGCTTCGTTCAGTTCGATCGCCGATTTGTGGGTTTTGCATTCCACAGCACCGGTTTCCGAATTGCGGCGGAACAGCAGGTCAGGCTGACCGGCCAGTTCACGGGCCTTCACGACTTTGACCAGCTGATTTTTTTCGTCCAGCAGCGCGACTTTGGTACCGGCGGTCACGTACAGGCCCGACTCAACGGTGTTGCGATCGCCCAACGGAATGCCGATCCCGGCGTTCGCGCCGATCAGGCAGCCTTCGCCGACCTTGATCACGATGTTGCCGCCACCCGACAGGGTGCCCATGGTCGAGCAGCCGCCGCCCAGGTCCGAACCCTTGCCGACGAACACGCCAGCCGACACGCGGCCTTCGATCATGCCCGGGCCTTCGGTGCCGGCGTTGAAGTTGACGAAACCTTCGTGCATCACGGTGGTGCCTTCGCCGACGTAAGCGCCCAGACGAATACGTGCCGCATCAGCGATACGCACGCCGGCCGGAACCACGTAGTCGGTCATTTTCGGGAACTTGTCTACCGAGAACACTTCCAGCAGCTCGCCGCGCAGACGGGCCTCCAGTTGATGTTCGGCCAGTTCGGCCAGGTCGATTGCGCCCTGGCTGGTCCAGGCCACGTTCGGCAGCAACGGGAACACGCCCGCCAGGTTCAGGCCGTGCGGCTTGACCAGGCGATGGGACAGCAAATGCAGCTTGAGGTAAGCCTCAGGCGTGGAGGTCAGTTGCGCGTCTTCAGCCAGAATGGTGGCAACCAGCGGCTTGTGGCTCTCGGCCAGACGGGTCAGCAAGGCAGCTTGTGCAGCGTCGACGCCTCTCAGCGCTTCAGCCAGTTGCGAAGCCTGAGCGGTGCTGAACGCGATGGCCTGATTGCCTTCGGAGTAGCCCAGAACCGGCGCGATGGCCGCGACCAGTTCGGCCGACGGGTTGAGCAATGGCTGTGCGTAAAACACTTCCAGCCAAGCGCCTTGACGGTTTTGAGTGCCGACACCAAAGGCCAGGCTGAACAGGGTAGTGGACATGTTGATACCTCTAACAAAATGGAACGGGCTGCTTACTTGAGAGCTGCCGCGTAGATATCTGGCTTGAAGCCAATCAGGGTTCGGTCACCGAGATCAAGCACCGGGCGCTTGATCATCGAGGGTTGTGCGAGCATCAGTTCGATGGCTTTGCGCTGGTCGAGATCGGCTTTGCGTTCGTCGTCGAGCTTGCGAAAGGTCGTGCCTGCACGGTTCAACACCACTTGCCAGCCGTGCTCGTCGCACCATTGGGTCAGGTGTTCACGGTCGATTCCGACCGTTTTGTAATCATGAAAGTCATAGCTGACAGCGTGTTCATCGAGCCAGGTGCGCGCCTTTTTCATGGTGTCGCAGGCTTTGATGCCGAAAAGGTGCAACGTTTTGCTTGAAACGGTCAAGGAATTGCCCCCTTTGCAGGTGCTGGAAATTAAAGGTGACGGATTATGCCATGACCGGACGGTTTCGCGTCGGCCGTGGTTGTTAAGTCATCGCAAACCCTGTGGGAGCGAGCCTGCTCGCGATGAGGGTGTGTCAGTCGCAGGCTATGTTGACTGAAATATCGCCATCGCGAGCAGGCTCGCTCCTACAGGGTTTATCAAGCAATTCGCGACTGCGTGCGGCATTGATGCAACGGCCAGTCCCCAGTCTAAGCGGCTAATATGGCACTTCAATGCTGTCGATTGTCTGGAAGCCGCTGCTGATTGGCAGCAACGGAATACGCTTGAAAGCGCTGCGGGCGCAGCGCTCGGTGTTTTAACAGCCTGATCCGTCAGCACCAGATCAGCGATGACGTGCTGCGGGAGATATGGGGGTGAGCTGGATCTGAGCGAGTCGAGTCAGGGGCAGGTCAGATAGCGACTTCCCGATTATCAAGAAACTCGTTTACACATTCTTCCAGGGCACATCATCCGGATCTTCCGGATAAGTGCGTTTCGCCATTTTTATATCCAGCTCACTCAGCACGGTATTTTTGCCGACTTCCCACACACCGTCGGTCAGCTCTTTATCAACCTCGTAGTGCATGATGGAGTTCTTATCGTATTCGGTGTCCACTATCGCACCCGAACAGGGCGTCAACACGTTTTCATCTACGCGCTGTTTGTTCCATCCGTAATTCTCGAAATAATGTTCGTAAACTTTTTCTCGGTTCCAAGGGATGGTTGCGTCCTGGTGCAAGTGCTCGTGCAGGTAGCCAAGTGCGTGTCCCATTTCATGGAGTACGGTCGATTCAAAGTGTTCGTCGCTTGGGGTTGTTTCGAGGTACATCGTCGCTTCGTCTTGATCGAACGTCAGGGCGTCGGTACCTATCAATGATTTGTTTTCTTCACTGACCGTAGTGATTCGGATGTCTGCGTCGCCCTGGGACACTATTGCGAATTTTAGATTTGCATGTTTTTCCCAGTGGGTGATTGCCTGAGAAAAGGCTCGCAAGAAGCTTGATGAAACATCTTCAAGAAAACGAATTTTCAGTTCGCGACCAGGCTTCCACATCTTTTTGTAGTCGCCAGTAGCTAATATGGATGATTCGTTGTTTAAGGCGTTGTTCGGATTTTCTGTAATGGCTGCATTGTATGAGGCTGGTCGATTTTTTGGAAAAATTATAGAGCAGGGTTTTGCGTTTCTCATTTTGGTTCTCGTTAACTTTAAAGTTGTCTGATTCACTCGTTGTCGGGATACGGATAAGCCTTGGCCATGAAGGCCTTGTCTTTTTCGCTGAGATCAAAATTGAGAAAGATCCGGAAGTCGCCTTCGGTCCAGGATTGGCGGATTTCGTAGTGCATGATCGACTTTCGGTCGTACTCTGAATAAATGCTCGCGTCGGGGTCTGCGCGATCCAGGTACCATTGGTGGAGTCTTTCTCGTGTCACTTTGGCTTGGTAGTCGTCTTTTTCAGGGTTGTCAGTTAATCCATGCTCTGCATAAAGGGCTGACGTGTTCCAGGGGATGTTTGCTGTCGGGTGGGTCTGTTCATGTTCTGCCCCCAGCATATGACCGAATTCATGCATTACATTGGCTGCAAAATAACGTGCTTGGATGGGGGAGTGTGGCCAGAGCCTCATGGTTGGCTCATCTGTAGATAACAGTGCGTCTGTGCCGACGTTAGACGAGAACGTTCCTTCCTCGCTAAGTATGCGGATGTCGCCTTCTTTACCTTCGACGAATTCGAAACTTAAATTGATATGCGGTAGCCAGTTGTTGGCTGCGGTGATGGTCGCGGCCTTGAATTCTTCGGTTCCATTGAGAAAGGCAATGCGAAGAGTGCGACCGGGAGTCCAGAATTTGGAAGGGTTTTTCTTGGCCCACATTATTTTGCCACTCTTGGGAGAATCTGAGTAGGCGTGCGCGGTGTAATTGCAAAGTTGCAGGGGGGTTCGAAGTTTTCGTACGCCGTGATAGCAAAAGATACTGTGAAATACATGATTCAACTTCCTTGTTTTGTTAATAGGGGTGCGGCAGAAGTAGAATCTAGTGTTGGTATTGGATTTGGTAAAGAGAAAGACTTGCGGGAAGTGTTGCTTGGTGTTGTTGGAAGTGCCAGGTATTGCGCTCGAGAAGCAATATGGATTTATATGAACTTTGGTGTTTTGTAGTGGGGCGGGGTTGGTTGTATTGAAGTGGGGTCTGACAATACAAGTTGCCGTGCCATATTGAATGGCACGGTTTCATGGTTTACTGCTTGCGGGTAATAAACGCGCGAATCCGCTCGGCCGCCTCTACACACTCAGCCAGCGGCGCAACCAGTGCCATGCGCACACGGCCTGCGCCCGGATTAAAACCGTCAACTTCACGGGACAAGTAAGAGCCCGGCACCACGGTGACGTGTTCTTCAACGAACAGGTCGCGGCAGAACGCCTCGTCGTCGCCTTCAACATTTGGCCACAAGTAGAAGCCGCCATCCGGACGTTGCACGTCCATTACCGGGCCGAGGATTTCCAGCACCGCATCGTACTTCTCGCGATACAGCGCACGGTTGGCGCGTACATGCACTTCGTCATTCCACGCGGCGACGCTGGCCAGTTGGGTCTGAACCGGCATCGCGCAGCCGTGATAAGTGCGATACAGCAGGAAGCCTTTGAGAATGTCCGCATCACCGGCCACGAAGCCTGAACGCAGGCCCGGCAGGTTGGAGCGCTTGGACAGGCTGTGGAACACCACGCAACGCTTGAAGTCTTTGCGGCCCAATTCCACGCAGGCGCTGAGCAAGCCGGCCGGCGGGGTTTGTTCGTCGAAGTACAGTTCGCTGTAGCACTCGTCGGCGGCGATCACGAAGTCGTATTCGTCGGCCAGGGCGATCAGCTTTTTCAGGGTTTCAACCGGGATCAAGGCGCCGGTCGGGTTGCCCGGCGAGCACAGGAACAGGATCTGGCAGCGTTTCCAGATGTCTGGCGAAACCGCATCGAAATCCGGGTTGAAGCCGTTTTCGTCCAGGCACGGCAGGTAATGCGGCTTGGCCCCGGCAAGGAATGCCGCGCCTTCGTAGATCTGATAGAACGGGTTCGGGCTCACCACCAGGGCGTCGTCGCCACGGTTGACCACGGTCTGGGTGAAGGCGAACAGCGCTTCACGGGTACCGTTGACCGGCAGCACATTGCGCGCCGGGTCGAGCCAGCCCTTCGGAACGCTGAAACGGCGTTCGCACCACGCAGCGATGGCTTCACGCAGGGCCGGGATGCCGAGGGTGGTCGGGTACACGGCCATCTGATCCAGATTGCTGGCCAGGGCTTCGGCGACAAAGCTTGGCGAACGGTGTTTCGGCTCGCCGATGGACAGTGCGATGGCACGTTTGTCCGGGTTTGGCGTGACGCTGCCGAGCAGGGCGCGGAGTTTCTCGAACGGGTAGGGCTGCAATTGGGTCAGAGCGTTGTTCATCGGTACGGGGTCTCGTTCAAAGCGGCTCAATCCTGGCGCTCGGCTAGATGCTGATGTGCGACAGTTTGATATCGGGTTCGTGGCTGACGCTGAGCTGTTTGACGATCGCATCCTGCAAGCGGCTGCACAGCAGCGGGTCGGACAGCGGCTGGTTGTTCGCGTCGGTAATAAAGAACACGTCTTCCACGCGTTCGCCGAGGGTCGCAATCTTGGCGTTTTGCAGCGACAAGTCGAACTCCAGGAAAATCGTGCCGATCCGCGCCAACAGGCCGGGGCGATCCGGGGCGCTGAGCTCCAGCACCGTCACCTGGCGCTGGGCGTCGTTGTGGATCGTCACCTGTGGCGCAAACGCGAAATGCTTGAGCTGGCGCGGCACCCGACGCTGGATGATCGTCGGGTAATCGTCCGGGTTGCGTAGGGCATCGGTCAGGCCTTTGCGGATTTGCTTGACCCGTGCCGGGTTATCACCGATCGAGTCGCCGTCAGTGTCGAGCACGATGTAGGTGTCGAGGGTGAACTGGCTGCTGGAGGTGATGACCCGGGCGTCGTGAATGTTCAGGTTGAGCTGGTCCATCGCGGCCACGGTCACGGCGAAGAAGTCATGCTGGTCAGGTGCGTAGATAAAGATCTGCGTGCCGCCCTCGAATTCGCGCTGGGTGGTTTCCTTGATCAACACCAGCGGCCCGCCATCGGCCGGTTGCTGGAGGATCGCGTCACTGTGCCAGGCGACGTCGCCAGCAGTGTGACGCAGGAAGTAGTCATCACCCAATTGCGACCACAGCTGCTCGACATCGTCCGGATCGGTACCGCCGCGCACCAGAATATCCAGGGCTGCGCTCTGGGTCTGACGGATCTGCATTTCGCGGTCCACCGGGTTTTCCAGGCCGCGGCGCAAGGCGCGCTTGGTCTCGGTGTAGAGCTGACGCAAGAGGCTGGCGCGCCAGGAATTCCACAGGGTCGGGTTGGTGGCATTGATGTCGGCAACGGTCAGCACGTACAGATAATCGAGACGGGTTTCGTCGGCGACGGCTTGTGCGAAATCGTGGATCACCTGCGGGTCGGACAAGTCCTTGCGCTGGGCGGTGGTCGACATCACCAGGTGGTTCTGCACCAGCCAGACAATCAGGCGGCTGTCCCACACCGGCAATTGGTGGCGCTGGCAAAAGGCTTCGGCATCCACCGCACCGATTTCCGAGTGGTCGCCATGCCGGCCCTTGCCGATGTCGTGGTACAGGCCGGCCAGGTAAATCAACTCGGGTTTGGGCAGTTTGCCCATGAGCTTGCTGGCCAGCGGGAATTTTTCCGACACCTGGGTGTACTGCAACTTGCGCAGGTGCTTGATCAAATTCAGGGTGTGGGCGTCGACCGTATAGATGTGAAACAGGTCGTGCTGCATCTGCCCGACAATGAAGCCGAACTCCGGCAGATAACGCCCGAGGATCCCGTAACGGTTCATCCGGCGCAGGTTGCGGTGGATACCGATCTTGCACTTGAACAGTTCGATGAACAGGCTGGTGTTGCGAATGTCATTGCGGAAATCGTCGTCGATCAGGTGACGATGCTCACGCAGCAGACGAATGGTATCGGCGCGTACGCCTTTGATTTCCGGCTGCTGGGCCATCAGCACGAAGATCTCGAGCATGGCGAACGGCGTACGACGGAACACGTTGTCGTTGCGCGCCTCGATGTAGCCGTCGTGCAACTGGAACCGCGAATTGATCGGCTGCGGCGGCGCTTCGTCTTCCGGGGCGAGGATGACTTCCTCGAAGTGCTGGATGATCAGGTCGCTGAGCTGGGCAATGCTCATGACCACCCGGTAATACTGCTGCATGAAGTTTTCGATGGTGTGCTTGGCGTCATCGCCCTCGAAACCCAGCAGCCCGGCAATCGAACGCTGGTGATCGAACAGCAAGCGGTCTTCGGAGCGACCGGCGAGCATGTGCAGCGCGTACCGGACCTTCCACAAAAACTCCTGGGACGAGGCCAGCAGGGCGTTTTCGCTTTCGACCAGGAAGCCTTCGCCGGCCAGGGCCCGCAGGTTCAGGGTGCCGTATTCGCGGCGGGCCACCCACAGAATCGTCTGAATGTCCCGCAGCCCGCCGGGCGAGCCTTTGACGTTGGGTTCCAGGTTGTATTCGGTGTCGTTGTATTTGTGGTGACGGGCCTTTTGCTCGGCGCGTTTGGCCAGGAAGAAGTCCTTGCTCGGCCACATGTGCGCGGTGCTGGTGACGTCGAGCATGCGCTGGCGCAGGCGTTCGGGACCGCAGATGGTGCGGCTTTCCATCAGGTTGGTGACAACCGTCAGGTCGGCGCGGGCTTCAATGGCGCATTCGTCCACGGAGCGAACGCTCTGGCCGACCTCCAGGCCGACGTCCCACAACAGCGTCAGAAAACGCTCGATGGAATCACGGAAAACTTCGTGATCGGCGCTGTCCAGCAGGATCAACAGGTCGATGTCGGAATAAGGATGCAATTCGCCGCGACCGTAGCCGCCGACCGCGACCAGCGCGATGTCGGCGTCTTCGCTCCAGTTGAATTGCTCCCAGGCCTTTTGCAGGATGTTATCGACGAACCAGGCGCGATCCTCGATCAACCGGCGAATGTCCCGGCCGCTGCGAAAGCGCTCGTCGAGCACCTCGCGGGCCTGGCGGATCGCCTTCTTGAAGGCCGCGATCGGGCTTGCCTTCAGGGCCAGTTCCGCCTGGAACTGGCCGCGGTCGAAGAGTTCGGGATCCACCTGCGGCATCGATTGGCTTTCCTATCTATAAGGCTTTGAACGGCGCGGGTCGGATCAGGCCGAAACGCGCGGGATGGTGTCATCCGCGCGCAGGGTGAAGATCTCGTAACCGGTCTCGGTCACCAACAGGGTATGTTCCCACTGGGCCGACAGCTTGCGGTCCTTGGTGATCGCGGTCCAGCCGTCGCCCAATACCTTGGTGTCGGCCTTGCCCTGGTTGATCATCGGCTCGATGGTGAAGGTCATGCCCGCTTTGAGCTCCATGCCGGTGCCGGAGCGGCCGTAGTGCAGGATTTGCGGCTCTTCGTGGAACACCTTGCCGATGCCGTGACCGCAGAACTCGCGTACGACCGAGAAACCGTTCTTTTCAGCGTGTTTCTGGATGATTTCACCGATGTCGCCCAGGCGGCAGCCGGGTTTGACGATTTCGATGGCCTTGTACATGCATTCTTGGGTGATTTGCGACAGGCGCTCGGCCCAGACCGGCACGGTGCCGACGTGGAACATGCGGCTGGTGTCACCGTGGAAACCGTCCTTGATGACGGTGACATCGATGTTCAGGGTGTCACCATCCTTCAGCGGCTTCTCGTTCGGGATGCCGTGGCAGACCACGTGGTTGATCGAGGTGCAGATCGACTTCGGATAGCCTTTATAGTTGAGCGGGGCAGGGATGGCTTTCTGCTCGTTGACGATGTAGTCGTGGCAGATGCGGTCCAGTTCTTCGGTGGTGATGCCCGGCTTGACATGTTCGGCAATCATTTCCAGCACATCGGCGGCCAGTTTGCCGGCGACACGCATCTTTGCGATGTCCTCGGGGGTTTTGAGGGTGACGGTCATACAGGCTCTCTCTGCGCTCGATGGCGCTTGCTAAAACGAAATGGGCATTGCGCGATCGATCTTCGCGGCCCTGAAAAACGCGATTCTAACAGACGATCAGCGCAAATCTGAGCCTCTGTGCATCGCTTCTCTCTATAGATTGGCGCATTCTTGGGCGATTCCAAGGGCGCGGTTGAAGTCGCGCATCAGGAATTGAGAATCCGGGTTCCGTTTTTTGCAGCCCTGTGATATAAAATGCGCCGCTTTCCGGGGATACCCCGAGAGGCTTAAATCCACACACGTGTCGACACGATGACCTGGGTGCCTTCAGCTGATGCTGCTGGTTGGTCATTGGGATACGTGGAGGCCAAACCCGACTTATTAAGGAACTATCATGTCCCAAGTCAACATGCGCGATATGCTGAAGGCCGGTGTGCACTTCGGTCACCAGACCCGTTACTGGAACCCGAAAATGGGTAAATACATTTTCGGCGCGCGTAACAAGATCCACATCATCAACCTTGAAAAAACCCTGCCAATGTTCAACGAAGCTCTGACTTTCGTAGAGCGTCTGGCCCAGGGCAAAAACAAGATTCTGTTCGTCGGCACCAAGCGTTCCGCTGGCAAGATCGTTGCTGAAGAAGCAGCACGTTGCGGTTCGCCGTACGTCGATCACCGCTGGTTGGGCGGCATGCTGACCAACTTCAAAACCATCCGTGCTTCCATCAAGCGTCTGCGTGACCTTGAAGTGCAAGCCGAAGACGGTACTTTCACCAAGCTGACCAAGAAAGAAGCGCTGATGCGCACTCGCGATCTTGAGAAGCTCGATCGTTCCCTGGGTGGTATCAAGGACATGGGCGGTCTGCCAGACGCACTGTTCGTTATCGACGTTGATCACGAGCGCATCGCGATCACCGAAGCCAACAAGCTGGGCATCCCGGTTATCGGCGTAGTCGATACCAACAGCAGCCCGGAAGGCGTTGACTACATCATCCCAGGCAACGATGACGCAATCCGCGCTATCCAGCTGTACATGGGTTCGATGGCTGACGCTGTAATCCGCGGTCGCAACCACGTTGCTGGCGGCACCGAGCAGTTCGTTGAAGAAGCTCCGGCGGCTGCAGCTGAGTAATTGACGCCCTGGCGTTGACTCAGTAAGCAAAAAGGGGGCTTGGCCCCCTTTTTGCCACCTTGAAAACCGGTTGTGAGCGGCGCAGCTACAGCCTCTGTAACGTGCAGCTGCTAACAAGTGGGTTCGGGAAGAATTGATCGCCCGTTCGATCGGGTGGAATGGTTGAAAACCTATCCAAGAGGAATTTTGAAATGGCAGAGATTACTGCGGCGTTGGTCAAAGAACTGCGCGAGCGTACTGGCGAAGGCATGATGGACTGCAAAAAGGCCTTGACCAAGGCTGGCGGCGACATCGAAAAAGCCATTGATGACATGCGTGCTTCTGGCGCCATCAAGGCTGCCAAGAAAGCAGGTAACGTAGCCGCTGAAGGCGCTATCGCTCTGAAGGAAGACGGTAAATCCGCCGTTCTGCTGGAAGTGAACTCGCAGACTGACTTCCTGGCTTTGCAGGATGACTTCAAGGCATTTGTCGCTTCCAGCGTTGAAAAAGCGTTCGCTGACAAACTGACTGAAGTTGCTCCGCTGATCGCCGCTCAAGAAGCTGATCGCCTGGTTCTGGTCGGCAAGGTTGGCGAAAACGTCAATATCCGTCGCCTGGCTCGCGTTGAAGGTGATGTTGTTGGCGGTTACCTGCACGGCAACAAGATCGGTGTTGTGGTTGCCCTTAAAGGCGGCAGCGTTGAGCTGGCCAAAGACATCGCCATGCACGTAGCGGCGACCAACCCTGAATTCTTGCTGCCGTCGGAAGTTTCCGCTGAAGCGGTCGAGCGTGAGAAGGGCGTGTTCCTGACCCTCAACGCTGACAAGATCGCCGGCAAGCCGGAAAACATCGTTGAAAACATGGTCAAAGGCCGTATCAGCAAGTTCCTGGCTGAAGCGAGCCTGGTTGAGCAGGCGTTCGTCAAGAACCCTGAAATCAAGGTCGGCGAACTGGCCAAGAAAGCCGGTGCTGAAATCGTTTCTTTCACCTACTTCAAAGTAGGCGAAGGCATCGAGAAGCCGGTCGACAACTTCGCTGAAGAAGTTGCTGCCCAGCTGGCTGCTGCCAAGCAATAAGACGGTTTTTTAACTGTCGCCCTGAAGAGGCTGCCCGCTTACGCGCGCAGCCTCTTTTCAGATGGGGCACCAATTTTTAATTGGTTTCCCTTTGGAACTGGCTTACAAAGCCATGTTCCGATGGCGCTGAAGCAGCGCCAAGCTAGAGTGAACGCCAGCTGAAAACAGCTCGCAAAGAATTTTAAAATACGCCGCAGGAGAGATTCGCAATGGCTCAGCAGGGCAGTGGTTATCAGGCTCGCTATAAACGCATTCTACTCAAGCTTAGCGGCGAGGCCCTGATGGGCTCGGAAGAGTTCGGGATCGATCCGAAAGTTCTGGATCGCATGGCGCTGGAAGTCGGTCAATTGGTCGGCATCGGTGTGCAGGTCGGTCTGGTGATCGGTGGCGGTAACTTGTTCCGCGGTGCTGCACTGAGTGCGGCCGGCATGGATCGGGTCACTGGCGACCACATGGGCATGCTGGCCACTGTGATGAACGCCCTGGCCATGCGCGATGCGCTGGAACGTGCCAATATCTCGGCCATCGTGATGTCGGCCATTTCCATGGTTGGCGTGACCGATCACTACGATCGTCGCAAAGCCATGCGCCACCTGAATGCCAAGGAAGTCGTGATCTTTGCGGCCGGTACCGGTAATCCGTTCTTCACCACGGATTCGGCAGCCTGCTTGCGAGCGATCGAAATCGACGCCGATGTCGTGCTCAAGGCAACCAAGGTCGATGGCGTCTACACCGCTGACCCATTCAAAGACCCGCATGCCGAGAAGTTCGATCATCTGACCTACGATGAAGTGCTGGATCGCAAGCTGGGTGTGATGGATCTGACGGCCATTTGCCTGTGCCGCGACCACAAGATGCCGTTGCGCGTCTTTAACATGAACAAGCCCGGCGCCCTGCTGAACATCGTACATGGCGGCGCTGAAGGGACCCTGATCGAGGAAGGCCAACAATGATCAACGAAATCAAGAAAGACGCTCAAGAGCGCATGCAGAAATCCCTGGATTCTCTGAACCATGCATTTGGCCAGATTCGCACTGGCAAGGCACACCCGAGCATTCTGGGTAGCGTGATGGTGCCGTACTACGGCGCAGACACCTCCATCACCCAAGTGGCCAACATCACCGTAAAAGACTCCCGCACCCTGCAAGTAGTAGCTTTTGAGCGCAATATGCTTGCCGCTGTCGACAAGGCTATCCAGAGCGCAGGTCTGAACCTCAATCCGACCAATCTGGGTGAGTTGCTGCTGATCTCCATGCCGGCGCTGACCGAAGAGACCCGCAAAGGTTTTACCAAGCAGGCGCGTAGCGCTGCCGAAGACGCTCGTGTGGCGGTACGTAACATCCGTCGCGATGCTTTGGGTGATTTGAAGAAGCTGGTGAAAGACAAGGAAATCAGCGAAGACGAAGAGCGTCGTGCCGCTGCCGATATCCAGAAGCTGACCGACAAGGCTGAGGCTGACATTGATGCGGCCACCAAGCAGAAAGAAGCCGACCTGATGGCCGTATAAGGGTCGCGTTTTCATGGAAAAGACCAAGCAGACTGCGCCGTCCGCGGTGCCGCGCCATGTCGCGATCATCATGGATGGTAATAATCGCTGGGCGAAAAAGCGCTTTATGCCGGGTGTCGCCGGGCACAAAGCGGGTGTGGATGCAGTTCGCGCAGTGATCGAGGTGTGTGCCGAGGCAGGGGTCGAGGTATTGACCCTGTTTGCTTTCTCCAGTGAGAACTGGCAGCGCCCGGCCGATGAAGTCAGTGCCTTGATGGATTTGTTCTTCAAGGCGTTGCGTCGCGAGGCCAAGCGCCTCAATGACAACAACATCAGTCTGCGCATCATTGGTGATCGTTCGCGCTTTCATCCCGAGCTTCAGGTTGCCATGCGTGAAGCCGAAGCGATGACCGCCGGTGCCAACCGCTTTGTCTTGCAGATCGCCGCCAACTACGGCGGTCAGTGGGACATCGCGCAAGCCGCGCAGCGTCTGGCGCGTGAGGTTCAGGCCGGGCATCTGCGTCCGGAGGACATCACGCCCGAGCTGTTGCAGACCTGTCTGGCCACCGGCGATCTGCCGTTGCCGGACTTGTGTATCCGCACCGGTGGCGAACACCGCATCAGCAACTTCCTGCTGTGGCAACTGGCCTATGCCGAGTTGTACTTCTCCGACCTGTTCTGGCCGGACTTCAAACACGACGCCATGCGTAACGCGCTGGCCGATTTCGCTTCTCGTCAGCGCCGCTTCGGTAAAACGAGCGAGCAGGTCGAGTCTGGAGCCCGGGTTTAATGCTTAAACAACGAATCATCACCGCGCTGATCCTGCTGCCGATCGCCTTGTGCGGGTTTTTCCTGCTCGAAGGCACAGGCTTTGCGCTGTTCATCGGGCTGGTCGTGACCCTCGGTGCGTGGGAGTGGGCTCGCCTGGCAGGCTTTAACGCCCAGCCGATTCGCGTTGCCTATGCGGTTGTGGTCGCATTGATGCTGTTTGTCATGCACATCCTGCCGGGGCTCGCGCCCTGGGTGTTGGGTGCTTCGGTGCTCTGGTGGGGCGTGGCGACGTATCTGGTGCTGACTTACCCGCGCTCCAGCGAACACTGGTCCAGCACGGCCTGCAAGCTTGTGATCGGTTTGCTGATCTTGCTGCCGGCCTGGCAAGGTCTGGTCCAGATCAAGCAGGAACCCTTGGGCAACTGGCTGATCATGGCGGTGATGGTGCTGGTCTGGGGCGCCGATATCGGCGCGTACTTTTCCGGTCGGGCCTTTGGCAAGCGCAAGCTGGCGCCGCTGGTGAGTCCCGGCAAGAGCTGGGAAGGCGTGTATGGCGGCCTGGCGCTGAGCCTGGTAATCACTGTCATTGTCGGCCTGGTTCGGGACTGGACGGTTGCCGAGCTTTTCAAAGGGTTGATCGGTGCGGCAATTATCGTGTTCATCTCGGTCGTGGGTGATCTCACCGAAAGCATGTTCAAGCGTCAATCGGGCATCAAGGACAGCAGTAACCTGCTGCCGGGGCATGGCGGTGTGCTGGATCGCATCGACAGCCTGACGGCCGCGATCCCTGTCTTTGCCGTGCTGTTGTGGATGGCTGCACCGTGAGCCGCCCACAACAGATTACCGTTCTGGGGGCGACCGGTTCGATCGGTCTGAGTACCCTGGACGTGATCGCTCGCCATCCCGAGCGCTATCAGGTTTTCGCCTTGAGCGGTTACAGCCGCCTGAGTGAGCTGCTGGCTTTGTGCGTGCGTCATACGCCGCGGTTTGCCGTCGTGCCGGAAGCGGGTGCTGCCCGAACCTTGCAGGACGACTTGCGCGCCGCGGGCCTGTCGACCCGCGTGTTGGTGGGAGAGGAGGGCCTGTGCCAGGTTGCTTCCGATCCCGAGGTCGATGCGATCATGGCGGCCATCGTTGGCGCGGCGGGCTTGCGTCCGACCCTGGCGGCGGTCGAGGCGGGCAAGAAGATCCTGCTGGCCAACAAAGAAGCGCTGGTCATGTCGGGTGCCCTGTTCATGCAGGCCGTGCGCAAAAGCGGCTCGGTGCTGCTGCCGATCGACAGCGAACACAACGCGATTTTCCAATGCATGCCACAGGATTTCGCCCGTGGGCTTGGCGCAGTCGGTGTGCGTCGGATTCTGCTGACAGCCTCTGGTGGTCCGTTCCGACAGACACCGATGGCCGAGTTGTCGCATGTTTCGCCTGAGCAAGCGTGCGCTCATCCGAACTGGTCCATGGGTCGCAAGATTTCGGTCGATTCGGCCAGCATGATGAACAAAGGGCTTGAATTGATTGAAGCCTGCTGGCTGTTCGACGCCAAGCCGTCCCAGGTCGAAGTGGTGATTCACCCGCAGAGCGTGATTCATTCTCTGGTCGACTATATCGATGGCTCGGTGCTGGCGCAGTTAGGCAATCCGGACATGCGCACGCCGATCGCCAATGCCCTGGCCTGGCCGGAGCGCATCGATTCGGGCGTAGCGCCGCTGGATCTGTTCGCCATCGCGCGCCTGGACTTTCAGGAGCCCGACGAAGAGCGTTTCCCTTGCCTGCGCCTTGCGCGACAGGCCGCCGAAGCGGGCAATAGCGCGCCGGCGATGCTCAATGCGGCAAATGAAGTGGCTGTCGCGGCGTTTCTCGACGGGCGGGTTCGCTACCCGGAAATCGCGAGTATCATCGAGGAAGTGTTAAACCTTGAGCCTGTGGTTGCGGTGGATGATCTCGAGGCGGTGTTCACGGCCGACGCGAAAGCGCGAGTACTGGCCGGGCAATGGCTGAGTCGTCACGGGCGGTGAGTGCTGCAATACGCTGGCCCATGCAGCACTGGATAGGATTGCGGAGAAAGTAGATGAGCGCGCTCTATATGATTGTCGGCACCCTGGTTGCATTGGGCGTGCTGGTCACCTTCCACGAATTCGGCCATTTCTGGGTCGCACGTCGCTGTGGAGTCAAAGTTCTGCGTTTCTCCGTGGGCTTCGGCATGCCACTGCTGCGTTGGCACGACAAGAAAGGCACAGAGTTTGTGGTGGCGGCCATTCCGTTGGGCGGCTACGTGAAGATGCTCGACGAGCGCGAAGGCGAAGTGCCGGCCGATCAGGTCGAACAATCCTTCAATCGCAAATCTGTCCGTCAGCGTATTGCCATCGTGGCCGCGGGACCGATCGCCAACTTTCTATTGGCAATGGTGTTTTTCTGGGTGCTGGCCATGCTCGGCAGCGAGCAGGTGCGGCCGGTCATCGGCGCGGTCGAATCCGGCAGCATCGCTGCCAAGGCCGGTCTGGGTGCCGGTCAGGAAATCATTGCCATCGATGGCGAGCCGACTTCCGGCTGGGCCTCAGTGAATCTGCAACTGGTCCGTCGTCTTGGCGAGAGCGGTACTCTTCAATTGTTGGTGCGTGAGCAAGGTTCCACGGCAGATTCGCCGCGTGAGCTGATGCTGGATAAATGGCTCAAGGGCGCAGACGAGCCGGATCCTATCCGTTCGTTGGGTATTCGCCCGTGGCGTCCGGCGTTGCCGCCCGTGTTGGCCGAACTTGATCCGAAAGGGCCGGCACAGGCTGCGGGCCTGAAGACCGGTGATCGGCTGTTGGCCCTCGACGGTAAGTCACTTGATGACTGGCAACAGGTGGTCGACACGGTCCGTATGCATCCGGATACCAAAATCATGCTGCGCGTTGAGCGTGATGGTGCTCAAATCGACGTCCCTGTGACTTTGGCCGCTCGCGGCGAGAAAAAGGCGCCTACTGGTTACATGGGCGCCGGGGTGAAAGCGGTCGATTGGCCGCCAGAGATGATTCGCGAAGTCAGTTATGGCCCGTTGGCCGCAATTGGCGAGGGTGCTCGACGCACCTGGACCATGAGTGTACTGACCCTCGATTCGCTCAAGAAAATGTTGTTCGGTGAGCTCTCGGTAAAAAACTTGAGTGGACCGATAACCATTGCTAAAGTGGCGGGCGCTTCTGCCCAGTCGGGTGTCGCTGATTTCCTGAATTTCCTTGCTTATCTGAGTATTAGCCTGGGGGTTCTGAATTTGTTGCCCATTCCTGTACTGGATGGGGGGCATTTGTTGTTTTATCTGATCGAGTGGGCGCGTGGTCGTCCCTTGTCAGATCGGGTGCAGGGTTGGGGGATACAGATCGGTATCAGTTTGGTGGTCGGGGTGATGTTGCTTGCTCTGGTCAATGATTTGGGCCGTCTGTAACACTTCGCTGAATTGCGAATCTGCCGCATTTTGCGGCAGTTTGTTTATTGCCAGTTGGAATAAGAAAGGACTTCATGAAACGTCTGCTGCTAACTGCGGTTCTCACCGTATTGATGATCGCCGAAGTTCACGCCGAGTCCTTCACTATCTCTGATATTCGCGTCAATGGCCTCCAGCGGGTCTCCGCGGGTAGCGTCTTTGGTGCTTTGCCGTTAAACGTCGGTGAACAGGCGGATGATCGTCGCCTGGTGGAATCCACTCGTGCGCTGTTCAAAACCGGGTTCTTTCAAGATATCCAGCTGGGCCGCGATGGCAACGTCCTGGTCATCACGGTAGTCGAGCGTCCGTCGGTCGCCAGTATCGAGATCGAAGGTAACAAGGCGATCTCTACTGAAGACCTGATGAAGGGCCTCAAACAATCCGGTCTGGCCGAAGGCGAAATCTTCCAGCGCGCCACCCTCGAAGGTGTCCGCAACGAACTGCAGCGCCAATATGTCGCCCAGGGTCGATACTCGGCTACCGTCGACACCGAAGTGGTGCCGCAGCCGCGTAACCGCGTCGGCCTGAAGGTCAATATCAACGAAGGCACCGTTGCGGCTATCCAGCACATCAACGTGGTGGGTAACACGGTCTTCCCTGATGAAGACCTGATCGACCTGTTTGAATTGAAGACCACCAACTGGTTGTCGTTCTTCAAGAACGATGACAAGTACGCTCGTGAAAAACTGTCGGGTGACCTGGAGCGTCTGCGCTCCTACTACCTGGACCGTGGCTATATCAACATGGATATCGCTTCGACCCAGGTGTCCATTACCCCGGACAAGAAACACGTCTACATCACCGTCAACGTCAGCGAAGGCGAGAAATACACCGTTCGTGACGTCAAGCTGAGCGGCGACCTGAAAGTCCCTGAAGACCAGGTCAAGTCCCTGCTGCTGGTTCAGAAAGGCCAAGTGTTCTCGCGCAAGCTGATGACCACCACGTCCGAGCTGATCACCCGCCGCCTGGGCAACGAGGGCTACACCTTCGCCAACGTCAATGGTGTGCCTCAGCCTAACGATGAAGACCACACGGTCGACATCACTTTCGCAGTCGATCCGGGCAAGCGTGCTTACGTCAACCGCATCAACTTCCGTGGCAACACCAAGTCCGAAGACGAAGTGCTGCGCCGTGAAATGCGTCAGATGGAAGGCGGCTGGGCTTCGACCTACCTGATCGACCAATCCAAGACCCGTCTTGAGCGTCTGGGCTTCTTCAAGGAAGTCAACGTTGAAACACCTGCTGTACCGGGTGTCGATGACCAGGTTGACGTGAACTACAGCGTTGAAGAGCAGGCTTCCGGTTCGATCACCGCTAGCGTCGGTTTCGCTCAAAGCGCCGGTCTGATCCTCGGTGGTTCGATCACTCAGAACAACTTCCTGGGTACCGGTAACAAGGTCAGCGTCGGTTTGACCCGCAGTGAATACCAGAGCCGCTATAACTTTGGTTATGTCGACCCGTACTGGACGGCTGATGGCGTGAGCCTGGGTTACAACGCTTTCTATCGCACCACCGATTACGATGACCTCGATGTCGACGTAGCCAGCTATGCCGTAGACAGCCTGGGTGCTGGCGTTAACGTCGGTTACCCGATCAGCGAGACGTCGCGCCTGACCTTCGGTCTGAGCGTGCAACAGGACAAGATCAAGACTGGTCAGTACACCGTTGACGAGATTTTCGACTTCGTTAACCGTGAAGGCGACAACTACCTGAACTTCAAGGCGTCCGCCGGTTGGTCCGAGTCGACTTTGAACAAAGGCGTCCTGGCGACCCGTGGCCATTCCCAGAGCTTGACTCTGGAAACCACCACGCCGGGTAGCGACCTGTCGTTCTTCAAACTTGATTACCGTGGTCAGCTGTTCCAGCCAATCACTGAAAACTACACCGTTCGTCTTCACACCGAACTGGGTTATGGCGATGGCTACGGTTCCACCGATGGCTTGCCATTCTATGAAAACTACTACGCTGGTGGTTTCAACTCGGTTCGTGGCTTCAAGGACAGTACCCTTGGTCCGCGCAGTACCCCGAGTCGTGGTGCGGCTGAGACAGGTAACGCCGGCACCCTCAGAGACCCGGATCAGGATCCGCTGCCGTTCGGTGGTAACGTCCTGGTCCAGGGTGGTGTCGAGTTGCTGTTCCCGCTGCCATTCGTCAAGGATCAGCGTTCCCTGCGTACTTCGGTATTCTGGGATGTGGGTAACGTATTCGATTCCAAGTGCGACAAAACGACGAACGCCAATGTCGGTTCGACCGCTCAAACAGAGTGCAACGACATTAGCCTGAGCAACGTCGCGAGTTCCGTCGGTGTGGGCGTGACCTGGGTCACCGCACTGGGTCCTCTGAGCTTCGCGTTGGCCATGCCTATCAAGAAACCGGATGACGCTGAGACTCAAGTGTTCCAATTCTCTCTTGGTCAGACGTTCTAAGCGTCTGCCCCACAATAACGACAATGGATTTTGTAGGAGTGCATCGTGCGTAAGTTGACTCAATTGGTTCTCCTGGCGACCGTACTGGTAGCAGGTCCGGCTTTTGCCGACATGAAAATCGCCGTTCTGAACTATCAGATGGCCCTGCTGGAATCCGACGCGGCCAAGAAATACGCCGTGGATGCCGAGAAAAAGTTCGGCCCGCAACTGTCCAAGCTCAAGACTTTGGAAAGCAGCGCCAAAGGCATCCAGGACCGTCTGATGGCGGGCGGCGACAAGATGCAGCAAGGCGAGCGTGAACGCCTTGAGCTCGAGTTCAAGCAAAAGGCCCGTGACTTCCAGTTCCAGTCCAAGGAACTGAACGAAGCCAAAGCCGTTGCCGACCGTGAAATGCTGAAGCAGCTCAAGCCGAAACTGGACGGCGCTGTGGAAGAAGTCATCAAGAAAGGTGCTTTTGACCTGGTCTTCGAGCGTGGCGCAGTGATTGATGTCAAACCTCAGTACGACATCACTCGCCAGGTTATCGAGCGCATGAATCAGCTGAAGTAATCCATGACAGCGACTATAAAGCTCGGCCAATTGGCCGAGTTCCTCGGCGCCACGCTACGTGGCGACCCGGAGAAAGAAATTACTGGGCTAGCCACTTTGCAAGAGGCTGGCCCAGCTCAGTTGAGCTTTCTCGCAAACCCCCAATACCGTAAATACCTGGTGGACTGCCGGGCCGCAGCCCTGTTGCTGAAGGCCGCTGACGCTGAGGGTTTTGCCGGCGATGCATTGGTGGTGCCTGATCCTTATCTGGCCTACGCACGTATTTCCCATCTGTTCGATCCCAAGCCCAAGGCGCCTGCCGGTATTCACCCGACTGCGGTAGTGGCTGTGGACGCAGTGGTTGATCCGGCGGCGAGCATCGGTGCCTTTGCGGTGATCGAAAGCGGCGCGCGTATCGCCGCTGGTGTGACCGTGGGTGCGCATTGCTTCATCGGTGCCCGTTGCGAAATCGGCGAGGGCGGCTGGCTGGCCCCGCGGGTCACGCTGTACCACGACGTGCGCATCGGCAAACGGGTGGTGATCCAGTCCGGTGCAGTGCTGGGTGGAGAAGGCTTCGGTTTTGCCAACGAGAAGGGTGTCTGGCAGAAAATCGCCCAGATCGGTGGTGTGTTGGTTGGTGATGATGTGGAGATTGGCGTAAATACCGCTATCGACCGCGGCGCGCTGGCCGATACCGTCTTGGGTAACGGTGTGAAGCTCGACAATCAGATTCAGATCGCCCACAACGTGCAGGTCGGTGATCACACCGCCATGGCCGCATGTGTGGGGATCTCCGGCAGCACCAAGATCGGCAAGCATTGCATGCTCGCCGGTGGCGTAGGGCTGGTGGGGCATATCGAAATTTGCGACAACGTTTTTATCACCGGGATGACCATGGTGACCCACTCGATTACCGAAAAGGGTTCCTATTCTTCCGGTACGGCAATGCAGCCAGCAGCCGAATGGCGCAAAAGCGCGGCCCGTATCCGTCAGCTCGATGACATCGCGCGACGTTTGCGACAGCTGGAAAAGCGTGTAGGGGACGTGACCCCTGACGGTAATGCTTCATCAGATGGCTGATACCATTTCCATATCAAGTGTGCACAGCCGCTAGACTGCCTCCTTGATTTGCTAGAGGGGTGCGCGTCAGTCGCGCGCTCCCAATCTTTACATAGGCTTCCCCCCGAAATGATGGACATCAACGAGATTCGCGAATACCTGCCTCACCGTTACCCGTTCCTGCTGGTGGACCGGGTCGTGGATCTGGATGTGGAAGGCAAGCGCATTCGCGCCTACAAGAATGTCAGCATCAACGAACCGTTCTTCAATGGTCACTTCCCTGCGCATCCAATCATGCCGGGCGTGTTGATCATCGAAGCGATGGCTCAGGCTGCCGGTATCCTTGGCTTCAAAATGCTCGACGTGAAGCCCGCCGACGGCACGCTTTACTACTTCGTCGGCTCCGACAAGCTGCGTTTTCGCCAGCCCGTCACCCCAGGCGATCAGTTGATCCTCGAAGCCCGCTTCATCAGCTGCAAGCGCCAAATCTGGAAGTTCGAGTGCCAGGCTTCGGTCGATGGCAAACCAGTCTGCTCCGCTGAAATCATCTGCGCGGAACGCAAACTATGAGTTTGATTGACCCTCGCGCAATCATCGATCCGACGGCCGTCCTGGCCGAAGGTGTCGAGGTCGGCCCATGGTCGATCGTCGGCGCAGGTGTGGAAATCGGCGAGGGGACAGTGATCGGGCCGCATGTGATTCTCAAGGGCCCGACCCGAATCGGTAAGCATAACCGCATCTACCAGTTTTCTTCGGTAGGTGAGGACACGCCCGATCTGAAATACAAAGGTGAAGAAACCCGCCTGGTCATCGGTGACCACAACGTCATCCGTGAAGGCGTGACGATTCACCGCGGGACCGTTCAGGACCGTTCAGAAACGACCCTGGGCGATCACAACCTGATCATGGCCTATGCCCACATCGGCCACGACAGCGTGATCGGCAACCACTGCATCCTGGTCAACAACACAGCGTTGGCGGGTCATGTGCACGTGGAAGACTGGGCGATCCTGTCCGGTTTCACCCTGGTCCACCAGTATTGCCACATCGGCGCCCACAGCTTTTCCGGCATGGGTACCGCCATTGGCAAGGACGTTCCAGCGTACGTCACGGTGTTTGGCAACCCCGCCGAAGCGCGCAGCATGAACTTCGAAGGCATGCGACGTCGTGGTTTCAGCGAAGACGCGATCCACGCCCTGCGTCGTGCCTATAAGGTGGTTTACCGCCAGGGCCTGACGGTTGAACAGGCACTCGCCGAATTGGCCGAACCTTCGGACCAGTTCCCGGAAGTCGCGGTGTTCCGTGATTCCATCCAGTCTTCGACCCGCGGCATCACACGTTAATCATGGCTAATTTGCGTATTGCGCTGGTGGCGGGTGAGGCTTCCGGTGACATTCTGGGCGCGGGTCTCATGCGCGCACTCAAAGCTCAGCATCCGGCGGTAGAGTTCATCGGTGTCGGTGGCCCGCTGATGCAGGCCGAAGGCCTGACTTCGTATTTCCCGATGGAACGTCTTTCGGTCATGGGCCTGGTGGAAGTACTGGGTCGATTGCGCGAGCTGATGGCGCGTCGCAAAAAGCTGATTGCCGACCTGATCGCCGAAAAGCCGGACGCGTTTATCGGCATCGATGCCCCGGACTTCAACCTCAATATCGAACTCAAGCTGCGTCAGGCCGGGATCAAGACCGTGCATTACGTCAGCCCGTCGGTGTGGGCGTGGCGGCAGAAGCGGGTGCTGAAGATTCGCGAAGGCTGCGACCTGATGCTGACGCTGTTTCCGTTCGAAGCGAAGTTCTATGAAGCGAAGGGCGTGCCGGTGCGGTTTGTCGGGCACACCCTGGCCGATGCGATCCCCCTCGAAGCTGATCGTTGCGCCGCGCGCGCCGAACTCGGTTTGCCTGATGGACCATTGGTTGCGCTGATGCCGGGCAGTCGCGGTGGCGAAGTCGGGCGCCTGGGCGCGTTGTTCCTCGATACCGCCGAGCGTTTGCGCGCCATGCGCCCAGGCGTGCGGTTCATTATTCCGTGCGCCAGCCCTCAGCGCCGCGCGCAGCTTGAAGAGTTGCTCGCCGGTCGCGACCTGCCGCTGACCTTGCTTGACGGCAAATCTCATCTGGCGCTTGCAGCCTGCGACGCGGTGTTGATTGCCTCCGGAACGGCGACCCTCGAGGCGCTGTTGTACAAGCGGCCGATGGTCGTCGCTTATCGTCTGGCGCCGCTGACGTTCTGGATTCTCAAGCGCATGGTCAAGAGCCCCTACATCTCGTTGCCGAACCTGCTGGCCCAGCGCTTGTTGGTGCCCGAGTTGCTGCAGGATGATGCGACGGTTGAAGCGCTGGCCCAGACGTTGTCGCCACTGATCGCAGGTGGCGAGGAACAGACCCGTGGCTTCGATGAAATCCACCGTACCTTGCGTCTGGATGCCTCAAATCAGGCAGCGGACGCAGTACTGAATCTGATCGGCAAAACACAATGACAAAAGCACTACAGATGGGTCTCGATTTCACCTTGGTCGCTGAAGTCGAAGAATTGGTTGCCGGCGTTGACGAAGTCGGCCGCGGCCCGCTGTGTGGTGCCGTGGTGACAGCCGCTGTGATTCTCGATCCGAACCGGCCCATTCTCGGTCTGAACGATTCGAAGAAGCTCACCGAAGCCCGCCGCGAAAAGCTCTACGATGAAATCTGCGAAAAAGCCTTGAGCTGGTGCATCGCCCGGGCTGAAGTCGAAGAAATCGATGAGTTGAACATTCTGCATGCCACCATGCTGGCCATGCAGCGCGCGATCGAAGGCCTGCACATCCAGCCGAAACTGGCGATGATCGATGGCAACCGTTGCCCGAAACTGTCCATGCGCGCCGAAGCGGTGGTGCAGGGCGACGGCAAGGTGCCGGCCATCGCTGCGGCATCGATCCTGGCCAAAGTCAGTCGTGACCGTGAAATGGCTGCTTTCGAATTGATTTACCCGGGTTACGGCATCGGTGGACACAAAGGTTACCCGACACCCGTTCATCTGGAAGCCTTGTCACGGCTGGGCCCGACCCCGATTCATCGTCGTTCGTTCGCCCCGGTACGCCTGGCTTATGAGGCGCGGGAAAACCTGATCGAGAGTTAGTTGCGAGGCTGATGTTTTCGCCAAGGCCCGGTACAATCCGGCGTTTTAAAGCGTAGCGAGCGCAGGCTTACCAAGCGCAGTAGCTTTAAACGCCGGATTTCCGGGCCTTGTTGTTTTCATGACTTTACGCAGGATCACTATGCCGGCTTCATTCGTTCATCTACGCCTGCACACTGAATATTCCCTGGTCGACGGTCTGGTGCGGATCAAGCCGCTGGTCAAGACCCTGGTCGGCATGAACATGCCTGCCGTAGCGGTCACCGACCAGAACAACATGTGTTCCCTGGTCAAATTCTATAAAGCGGCCATGGGCGCAGGCATCAAGCCGATCTGCGGCGCCGACCTGTGGCTGTCGAACAAAGATCCGGACAACGCCTTGAGCCGGATCAGCCTGCTGGCGATGAACGCTGTCGGCTATCGCAACCTCACCGAACTGATTTCCCGCGGCTTCATCGACGGCCAGCGCAATGGCTCGATCATCATCGAGCGTGAATGGGTGGCCGAAGCCAGCGAAGGCTTGATCATGCTGTCGGCGGCAAAAGAGGGCGAGATCGGCCTGGCGATGCTCAGCGGCAATCCAGCTGAAGCGGAAAACCTCGCGCGTGAATGGATGGCCGTGTTCCCGGACCGCTTCTATCTGGAGATCCAGCGCACCAACCGTCCCAACGACGAAGAACAGTTGCACGGCGCCGTGGCCCTGGCCGAAAAAATCGGTGCGCCGCTGGTCGCCACCAACGACGTGCGTTTCATCAAGCAGGAAGACTTCGCGGCTCACGAAACCCGCGTCTGCATCGGTGAGGGCCGCGCCCTCGACGATCCGCGGCGTTCGAAAAATTACAGCGATCAGCAATACCTCAAAAGCGCCGAGGAAATGGCCGAGCTGTTCAGCGACATTCCCGAGGCGCTGGCCAACACCGTCGAGATCGCCAAGCGCTGCAACATCGAAGTGAAGCTGGGCACTCACTTCCTGCCCAACTTCCCGATCCCTGATGGCATGACCATCGACGAGTACTTCCGCAAGGTCTCGTTCGACGGTCTGGAAGATCGCCTCAGCGTGCTACTGCCCAGGGACACCACCGAAGACTACGAAACCAAGCGCCAGGTCTATGTCGACCGGTTGAATTTCGAGCTGGATATCATCATCCAGATGGGGTTCCCGGGTTACTTCCTGATCGTTATGGACTTTATCCAGTGGGCCAAGAGCAACGGCGTGCCGGTCGGGCCTGGCCGGGGGTCGGGTGCCGGGTCGCTGGTGGCCTATGTGCAGAAGATCACTGACCTCGATCCGCTGGAATATGACCTGCTGTTCGAACGTTTCCTTAACCCGGAACGGGTCTCCATGCCCGACTTCGACGTCGACTTCTGCATGGACGGTCGTGACCGCGTGATCGACTACGTGGCCGAGAAATATGGCCGCAACGCGGTGAGTCAGATCATCACCTTCGGTTCCATGGCCGCCAAGGCTGTGGTCCGTGACGTGGCGCGGGTGCAGGGCAAGTCCTACGGTCTGGCGGATCGTCTGTCGAAGATGATTCCGTTCGAAGTCGGCATGACCCTGGAAAAAGCTTACGAGCAGGAAGAAATCCTCCGTGACTTCATCAAGGTCGATGAAGAAGCCGCGGAAATCTGGGAAATGGCGCGCAAGCTGGAAGGCGTTGTGCGTAACGTCGGCAAGCACGCCGGTGGTGTGGTCATCGCCCCGACCAAGCTGACGGACTTCTCGCCGATCTATTGCGATGAGGCCGGCGACGGTCTGGTGACCCAGTTCGACAAGGATGACGTTGAGGCTGCGGGTCTGGTGAAGTTCGACTTCCTCGGTCTACGGACCCTGACGGTCATCGACTGGGCGCTGAAAACCATCAACCGCGACCGCGCCAAGGTCGATGAGCCGCCGCTGGACATCGCGTTCATCCCGCTGGATGACAAACCGACGTACCAGTTGCTGCAAAAAGCCGAAACCACCGCGGTGTTCCAGCTCGAGTCGCGCGGCATGAAAGAGCTGATCAAAAAGCTCAAGCCCGACTGCCTGGAAGACTTGATCGCACTGGTGGCCCTGTTCCGTCCGGGCCCGCTGCAATCGGGCATGGTGGATGACTTCATCAACCGTAAGCACGGCCGCGCCGAACTGGCGTACCCGCACTCGGACTACCAGTACGAAGGCCTCAAGCCCGTATTGGCACCCACTTACGGCATCATCCTGTATCAGGAACAGGTGATGCAGATTGCCCAGGTCATGGCCGGCTACACCCTCGGCGGTGCGGACATGCTGCGTCGGGCCATGGGTAAGAAAAAGCCCGAAGAAATGGCCAAGCAGCGCGGCGGTTTCATTGAAGGATGCACCGCTAACAATATCGACGCGGACCTGGCCGGTAACATTTTCGATCTGGTAGAAAAATTCGCCGGTTACGGCTTCAACAAATCCCACTCCGCCGCTTACGGCCTGGTGTCGTACCAGACCGCGTGGCTGAAAACGCACTACCCGGCGCCGTTCATGGCTGCGGTGCTGTCGGCGGATATGCACAACACCGACAAGGTCGTGACCTTGATCGAAGAAATTCGCACCATGAAGCTGCGTCTCGACGCGCCGGATGTGAATACTTCGGAGTTCAAGTTCACGGTGAATGACGAAGGCCGGATTATTTACGGCCTCGGCGCGATCAAGGGTGTGGGCGAAGGTCCGGTGGAAGCGATCACCGAGGCGCGCCAAGACGGTCCGTTCAAGGACTTGTTCGACTTCTGCGCCCGTGTCGACCTCAAGCGAATCAACAAGCGCACCCTGGACGGTTTGATCCGCAGCGGCGCGCTGGATCGTCTGGGGCCTTATTTCCATGACGAACCGAAAGCCTACCAAGCGAGCATCGACCAGAACCGCGCCGTGTTGCTGAATGCGATGGAAGGGGCGATCAAGGCCGCTGAACAAACCGCACGCACCCACGACAGTGGCCACGCCGACTTGTTTGGCGGGCTGTTCGTCGAGGAAGACGCCGATGTCTACGCCAATCACCGCAAGGCGAAAGAGCTGACGTTGAAGGAACGCCTGAAAGGCGAGAAAGACACCTTGGGCCTGTACTTGACCGGTCACCCTATTGACGAATACGAAGGCGAGATCCGCCGTTTTGCCCGTCAGCGCATCATCGACCTGAAGCCGGCTCGCGATACGCAAACCGTCGCGGGCATGATCATCGCCCTGCGGGTGATGAAGAACAAAAAGGGCGACAAGATGGGGTTCATCACCCTCGATGACCGCTCCGGGCGGATCGAAGCTTCGCTGTTTGCCGAGGCGTTCCATTCGGCGCAGTCGCTGTTGCAGACCGACGCGATGGTGGTGGTCGAAGGCGAAGTCAGCAACGACGACTTCTCCGGCGGCCTGCGGCTGCGGGTCAAGCGGGTGATGAGCATGGAAGATGCGCGCACCAACCTCGCCGAAAGCTTGCGCCTGAAGTTGCAGACCAAGGATTTGAAAGGCGATCAGCTACGCTGGCTGGGTGAGTTGTTCAAGCGTCACCGCGGCGCGTGCCCGATTACCATGGAGTACACGAGCCCCGATGCGAAGGCCTTGCTGCAGTTTGGCGAGACCTGGCGAATCGACCCGGCGGATGCGTTGATTCAAGCCTTGCGTGACCAGTTCGGGCGAGACAACGTCTTCCTCCAATACCGTTGACGGTCAGGTTCCACCGAAGGCCCTGATCTCGACCTGAATTTTTAATCTCGACCTGAACGCGCCTGTCCCTTAAGGTAGGGCGCGAATAGACAACCGGCCGGCCCAAGCTCTCTTGGACGTCGACCCAAGACGGACGCCTATGAACCCGAATTTTCTAGATTTCGAACAGCCGATCGCCGACCTGCAAGCCAAGATCGAAGAGTTGCGCTTGGTCGGTAACGACAATTCGCTGAATATCGGCGATGAGATCTCCCGCCTGCAGGACAAAAGCAGCACGCTGACCGAAGACATCTTTGGCAAGCTGACCAGCTGGCAGATCGCACGTCTCGCGCGTCACCCGAAACGTCCGTACACCCTGGACTACATCGAACACATCTTCACCGAGTTCGATGAACTGCACGGCGACCGTCACTTCTCCGACGACGCTGCGATCGTTGGCGGCATTGCCCGTCTGGACGATCAGCCGGTGATGATCATCGGTCATCAGAAAGGCCGTGAAGTGCGCGAGAAAGTTCGCCGCAACTTCGGCATGCCGCGTCCGGAAGGCTACCGCAAGGCGTGCCGCCTGATGGAAATGGCCGAACGTTTCAAAATGCCGATCCTGACCTTCATCGACACCCCGGGCGCTTACCCTGGCATCGACGCTGAAGAGCGCAACCAGAGCGAAGCGATTGCCTGGAACCTGCGCGTCATGGCTCGTCTGAAAACCCCAATCATCGCCACCGTGATCGGTGAAGGTGGTTCTGGTGGCGCTCTGGCGATCGGCGTTTGCGATCAGCTGAACATGCTGCAGTACTCGACCTACGCGGTGATCTCGCCGGAAGGTTGCGCCTCGATTCTGTGGAAAACCGCCGAGAAAGCGCCGGACGCTGCTGAAGCCATGGGTATCACCGCCGAGCGCCTGAAAGGCCTGGGCATCGTCGACAAGGTGATCGGCGAGCCGCTGGGCGGCGCTCATCGTGATCCTGCGACTGCGGCGGCATCGATCCGTGCCGAGCTGAGCTCGCAACTGGCGATGTTGAAGAAGTTCGATAACGAAGCGCTGCTGGCCCGTCGTTACGAGCGTCTGATGAGCTACGGTCTCTGATCTGACCTTGGCTTAAATGTGGGAGCGGGCTTGCTCGCGAAGACGGTGTGTCAGTCAACGATGATGTTGAATTTGATGGCCTCTTCGCGAGCAAGCCCGCTCCCACATTTGTTTTGTGTGGAGTGATCGATATGAGTCAGCCCATGATTGATCTGCCTTCCAGAGTTCTGCTGAAACTTGCCCCGTGGCGCAACGCTCCGGTCTGGCGCATCGCCTTCAGTGGCGGGCTCGACTCCACCGTTCTGCTGTACCTCCTCGCCCATCTCGCAAAAAACCAATCCCTGCCCGAACTTCAAGCCATTCATATCCACCACGGCCTTCAGGCTGCGGCTGATGCGTGGCCGCAACATTGTCAGTCGGTCTGTGACGCGCTGGGCGTGCCGCTACAGGTGGTTCACGTGCAGGTCCATCCCGGCGCCAGTCTGGAGCGTGCGGCCCGGGATGCGCGCTATGGCGCGTTCATTGAAGTCACTCAAGCGAATGAACTGCTGCTGACCGCGCAGCACCGCGACGATCAGGCGGAAACCCTGTTGTTTCGGCTGTTGCGCGGGGCAGGGGTGAGGGGCTTGTCGGGCATGCCTCGCGAGCGCGTCCTGGGTCGCGGGCATCTTCTGCGCCCGTTGCTCGATGTCACGCGCGCCGAGCTTGAGGCCTACGCGGCCGAGCATCGGTTGAGCTGGATCGAGGACCCTTCGAACCAGGACCGACAGTTCTCGCGCAATTACCTGCGGCATCGCGTGTTCCCGGTATTGACCGAGCGCTGGCCGCAAGCGGTGGCGACCATGGCCCGCAGCGCCGCGCATCTGAGCGAAGCTCAGGGGTTACTCGACGACCTGGCGCAAATCGATCTGGCCAGTGCCCGCACTGTCAGTGATTTTTATTGGCTGGGTTTGCCGTCCCTGGAGTTGGCGCCGCTGGCAAAACTCTCTGCCGCGCGACAACGCAACGCAGTGAGTCACTGGCTCACAGCACTGACGCGACTGCCGGATAGCGACCATTGGTCGGGTTGGGACGATTTGCGCGATGCCACTGGCGATGCCCGTCCGGTCTGGCGATTGGCGGAGGGTGAATTGCATCGGGCGGGGGGGCGGATCTGGTGGCTATCAGGCTGTTGGCTGCGTATCCCGCCATACGCCGGCGTCTGGGCTGATCCCTCGACAGCGCTGGGGTTACCGGAAAATGGCGTACTCACCTGCACCGGCCAAATCCCCGCTGGCCCGCTGCAGATCCGCTATCGTGAGGGAGGAGAGGTCACGAATCTGCCTGATCGCGGGCACCGGGATCTCAAGCGTTTGCTCAACGAGCGTGGTGTTCCGGGCTTCGCCCGTGGCAGATTGCCGCTGCTCTACCGGGACGCGCAATTGCTGGCGGTGGCCAACCTGCGGGGCCTCGATGGCAACGAGCAGGAAGGCTGGCATTTGCATTGGGACCCACCGACCGAAGATCAAGGTTTGAGCTGAAAGGGGGTTTCCGGTAGACTACGCTCCCTTCTTGATACAACTTCTGTGGATTCGCCTGAATTGCAGGAGTTGCCGATTACCAAGCAGTCTTTGCTGGGCGATTCCAAAAAATGTGTAGCGAGCAACGTATCGGTGTTTCATCTGCCGGTCTGTCCCAACGCGGCGGTTTTTTTGAAAGGTGCACTGTGATTAATGCAGGTGATCGGGGGCTTCGGCCTTCCTTCGCTTTCCCCGGCGGCTCGGACCGCTTTAACGCAGACTTCTAGGGTTTTTCATGACGCGCTACATATTCGTCACGGGCGGTGTTGTTTCTTCATTGGGGAAAGGCATTGCCTCGGCTTCATTGGCGGCCATCCTGGAGGCGCGGGGACTTAAGGTCACCATGCTGAAGCTGGACCCGTACATCAACGTTGACCCGGGCACCATGAGCCCGTTCCAGCACGGTGAAGTGTTCGTCACCCACGACGGCGCCGAGACCGACCTGGACCTGGGCCACTACGAGCGGTTCATCCGCACGACCATGACCCAGAACAACAACTTCACCACCGGCCGTGTCTACGAACACGTCCTGCGCAAAGAGCGCCGTGGTGACTACCTGGGTGCAACCATCCAGGTGATCCCGCACATCACTGACGAAATCAAGCGCCGCATCATCAAGGGCGCCGGCGATGCCGACGTGGCCATGGTCGAGATCGGTGGCACCGTGGGTGACATCGAATCCCAACCGTTCCTCGAAGCCATCCGTCAATTGCGTTTCGAAGTCGGCGCCAAGCGCGCGATGCTGATGCACCTGACGCTGGTGCCGTACATCGCCACTGCCGGCGAAACCAAAACCAAGCCGACTCAGCACTCGGTCAAGGAACTGCGTTCCATTGGCCTGCAGCCAGACGTGCTGGTGTGCCGTTCCGATCATCCGATCGACATCTCGTCGCGTCGCAAGATCGCGCAATTCACCAACGTTGAAGAACGTGCGGTGATCGCGCTGGAAGACGCCGACACCATCTACAAGATCCCGGGCATCCTGCACTCCCAGGGCCTGGATGATTTCGTTGTCGAGCGTTTCGGCCTGCAATGCGGCAGCGCCGATCTGTCCGAGTGGGAAGCCGTGGTTGACGCCAAGCTGAACCCGGAACACGAAGTCACCATCGCGATGGTCGGCAAGTACATGGAACTGCTGGACGCCTACAAGTCGTTGATCGAAGCGATGAGTCACGCCGGCATCAGCAACCGCACCAAGGTCAACCTGCGCTACATCGATTCCGAAGACATCGAAAACCAGGGCACCGCGCTGCTGGAAGGTGTCGACGCGATCCTCGTACCGGGCGGCTTCGGTCTGCGTGGCGTGGAAGGCAAGATCACCGCCGTTCAGTACGCTCGCGAAAACAAGGTTCCGTACCTGGGCATCTGCCTGGGCATGCAAGTGGCCGTGATCGAGTTCGCTCGTAATGTGCTGGGCTGGAAAGACGCCAACTCCACCGAGTTCGATCGTGCAAGCGGTCACCCGGTCGTGGGTCTGATCACCGAGTGGGAAGATGCCACCGGCGCGGTCGAAACCCGTACCGAAACCTCCGATCTGGGCGGCACCATGCGCCTCGGCGCGCAGGATTGCCTGCTTGAGCCGGGTTCGCTGGTCCACGATTGCTACGCCAAGGACGTGATCGTCGAGCGTCACCGTCATCGCTACGAAGTGAACAACAACCTGCTGCCGCAAATCATGGAGGCCGGCCTGAAAATCTCCGGTCGTTCCGGTGATGGCGCGCTGGTAGAAGTGGTTGAAGCTCCGGATCATCCATGGTTCGTCGCTTGCCAGTTCCACCCTGAGTTCACCTCGACACCTCGCGACGGTCACCCGTTGTTCAGCGGTTTCGTTAAAGCAGCTTTGGTTCAACACCAGAAGAAGGCGTAAATCCGATGGCGCAGAAGATCATCCGTGTAGGCGATATCGAGATTGCCAACGACAAGCCAATGGTGCTTTTCGGTGGCATGAACGTGCTGGAAAGCCGCGACATGGCGATGCAGGTCTGCGAAGAGTACGTCAAGGTCACCGAGAAACTCGGTATCCCTTACGTATTCAAGGCCAGCTTCGACAAGGCCAACCGTTCCTCCGTGACCTCTTACCGTGGCCCCGGCCTGGAAGAGGGCATGCGGATTTTCCAGGACATCAAGCAAGCCTTCGGCGTGCCGATCATCACCGACGTCCACGAGCCTGATCAGGCCGCGGTCGTCGCTGAAGTCTGCGACATCATCCAGCTGCCGGCCTTCCTGTCGCGCCAGACCGACCTTGTGGTCGCGATGGCCAAGACCGGCGCGGTGATCAACATCAAGAAAGCCCAGTTCCTCGCCCCGCATGAGATGAAACACATCTTGAGCAAGTGCGTGGAAGCGGGTAACGATCAGTTGATCCTCTGCGAACGCGGTTCGAGTTTTGGCTACAACAACCTGGTTGTCGACATGCTCGGCTTCGGCATCATGAAGCAGTTCGAATACCCGGTGTTCTTCGACGTGACTCACGCGCTGCAAATGCCCGGTGGTCGCTCCGATTCCGCCGGCGGCCGTCGCGCCCAGGTTACTGACCTGGCCAAGGCCGGCATGAGCCAGTCGCTGGCCGGGCTGTTCCTCGAAGCCCACCCGGACCCGGACAACGCCAAATGCGACGGCCCTTGCGCCTTGCGTCTGGACAAACTGGAGCCGTTCCTGGCCCAGCTCAAAGCTCTGGACGAACTGGTGAAGAGTTTTCCGACGGTAGAGACCGCGTAAACCTCATTTCTCCGGTAAAGTACCGCACGATTTGTTGCTCAGGCCCTCGGGCCTGAGCCTTATCGTCCGCAAGTCTGCCCGCTGCACACCACTTGCCGACGGTAAAAGATTTCCTCTAGCTGCGTCGTTTTCGTCAACTTTGGAGTGTTTACAACAATGGCAAAAATCGTCGACATCAAAGGTCGTGAAGTTCTCGACTCCCGTGGCAATCCCACCGTGGAAGCGGACGTGCTTCTCGATAACGGCATCATCGGCAGCGCTTGCGCGCCGTCCGGTGCTTCCACTGGCTCGCGTGAAGCACTCGAGCTGCGTGATGGCGACAAGAGCCGTTACCTGGGCAAAGGCGTACTTAAAGCCGTCGCCAACATCAACGGTCCGATCCGCGACCTGTTGAAAGGTACAGACCCAAGCGACCAGAAAGCGCTGGATCACGCGATGATCAAGCTCGACGGTACTGAAAACAAAGGTTCCCTGGGCGCCAACGCGATCCTCGCCGTTTCCCTGGCCGCGGCCAAGGCAGCAGCACAGGACCAGGACCTGCCGCTGTACGCTCACATCGCCAACCTGAACGGCACCCCGGGTGTTTACTCGATGCCGGTTCCGATGATGAACATCATCAACGGTGGCGAGCATGCCGATAACAACGTCGACATCCAGGAATTCATGGTTCAGCCAGTAGGCGCCAAGTCTTTCTCGGAAGGTCTGCGCATGGGCACCGAGATTTTCCATCACCTCAAAGCCGTCCTGAAGGCCCGTGGCCTGAGCACTGCCGTCGGTGACGAAGGTGGTTTCGCGCCGAACCTGGCCTCCAACGAAGACGCGTTGAAAGTGATCTCCGAAGCCGTGGCCAACGCCGGTTACAAGCTGGGCACCGACGTGACCCTGGCTCTGGACTGCGCAGCCAGCGAATTCTACGAAGACGGCAAGTACAACCTGTCCGGCGAAGGCCAGGTGTTCACCGCTGAAGGTTTCGCTGACTACCTCAAAGGCCTGACCGAGCGTTACCCGATCATCTCCATTGAAGATGGCCTGGACGAGTCCGACTGGGCTGGCTGGAAAATCCTCACCGACAAAATCGGCGAGAAGACTCAGCTGGTGGGCGACGACCTGTTCGTAACCAACACCAAGATCCTGAAAGAGGGCATCGATAAAAAGATCGCCAACTCGATCCTGATCAAGTTCAACCAGATCGGCACCCTGACCGAAACCCTGGAAGCCATCCAGATGGCCAAGGCCGCTGGTTACACCGCCGTTATCTCGCACCGCTCCGGCGAAACCGAAGATTCGACCATTGCCGACCTGGCTGTGGGCACCGCGGCTGGCCAGATCAAGACCGGCTCCCTGTGCCGTTCCGACCGCGTTTCCAAGTACAACCAACTGCTGCGCATCGAAGAGCAGTTGAATGGCAAAGCCAAGTACAACGGTCGCAGCGAATTCCGCGGTTAATCGTTAACTGGTAAAAAGACACCGGATTGTGTCCGAAAAATCGCAGCAGCGATGGATTTGCCACTAATCTGATGCCTTAAGAGCACAAGCCTGGGACTTCCAGGCTTCGTGCTATCAGAAGCTTCAAAGTTTTTGCATGGCTGTCTTTTTTCACTGGATACCTGATATTCGATGCGCAGTCCCAATTGGTTGTTCCTCGTCTTGCTCCTGCTGCTGGCTGGCCTGCAATACCGCCTGTGGGTGGGCAATGGCAGTCTGGCGCAAGTGGCCGAGCTGACTCAGCAGATCGCGGATCAACACGCTGAGAACGAAGGGTTGCTGGAACGCAATCGGGTCATGGACGCTGAAGTCAGTGAGTTGAAAAAAGGCATGGAGACCGTTGAAGAGCGGGCTCGCCATGAGTTGGGCATGGTCAAGGACGGTGAAACCCTTTACCAGTTGGCTCAATGAACCCCTCGTTACCGGCCTTCTGGGCCGTGATTCCTGCCGCGGGCGTCGGTGCCCGTATGGCTGCGGACCGTCCCAAGCAATACTTGCAACTGGGCGGGCGCACTATTCTCGAACACAGCCTTGGCTGTTTCCTTGATCATCCTGCCCTGAAGGGGTTGGTGGTCAGTCTTGCTGTTGATGATCCTTATTGGCCGAACCTGCCGTGTGCTGCCGATCCGCGTATTCAGCGGGTAGACGGTGGCGATGAGCGTTCCGGGTCGGTGCTCAATGCCTTGCTGCATTTACATGCACAGGGTGCCGACGATGAAGATTGGGTGCTGGTTCACGACGCCGCACGACCGAATCTGAGCCGCGACGATCTGGACAAGTTGCTGAGCGAATTGGCTGACGACCCGGTGGGCGGACTGCTGGCGGTGCCGGCACGCGATACCCTCAAGCGTGTCGATAAGCACGGTCGCGTGGTTGAAACCGTGGATCGCAGCGTGATCTGGCAGGCGTATACGCCGCAGATGTTTCGCCTTGGGGCGTTGCATCGGGCGTTGGCGGACAGTCTGGTGGCGGATGCCTTGGTGACTGATGAAGCTTCGGCCATGGAGTGGGCAGGTTTGGCGCCGCGGTTGATTGAAGGTCGGTCCGATAACCTGAAGGTTACGCGTCCCGAAGATCTTGAATGGCTTCGTCAGCGTTGGGCTAATCGCCGCTGATTCGGCGGTGTCTGTCAGATTGCTTTCGCGAGCAAGCCCGCTCCCACATGGAATCTCCAGTGAACATATCATTTGTGTACACCGGAGATTCAATGTGGGAGCGGGCTTGCTCGCGAAAGCGGTAGATCAAACAACAAATCTGGCACTGAAACATCAGCCTCGGTACTCCGGCCGCTCGGCCAAACCTTCCTTCAGATAATCCACCAACTTGCGCACCTTGGGCGACAAGTGCCGTTGCTGCGGATAAAGCGCCCACACCGCCGTATTGGGCGGCTGATGCGCCTCCAGCAATGAAATCAAAGAGCCGGCTTTCAGATGCTCCAACACGTAATAATCCGGCAGCTGACACAACCCGACTCCCTGTAGCGCCGCATCCAAAACCGCTTGCCCACTGTTGCAGCGCCAGTTTCCCTGTACCCGTTGCGAAAATTCCCGCCCGTTCTGTTCCAGTTGCCACATGTCCGAACTGCCGATCAGGCAATTGTGGCGGCTGAGTTCCGACAAGCTGTGCGGGCGACCATACCGTTCCACGTAGGTCGGTGATGCGCACAAGTACATGCGCCGTGGTGCCAGGCGTGTGGCGACCAGTCGCGAATCCTGAAGGCGACCGAGGCGGATCGCCAGGTCCAGCCCTTCGTGCACCAGATCGAGCGGGCGGTTGCTCAGTTCAATGTCGACGCGCAGTTGCGGATAAAGGCCCATGAAGCGGGTTACCAACGGCACGATGAACCGTTCGCCGTACGCCACGGCGCAGGTCATGCGCAGCATGCCTTTGGGTTCGCTGGTCAAGTCGCCGACTGCGCGCAAGGCTTCTTCGCGACCGTCCTGCAAGCGCTGGCAATGCTGCAAAAAGGTTTGCCCGGCTTCGGTCAGCGTGACCCTTCGGGTGCTCCGGTAAAGCAGTCGGGTCTGAAGGCGCTCTTCGAGGCGTACGATTTGTCGACTGACGTGAGAGGAAGAAACCCCTAGGCGTTCCGCAGCCGCCGTGAATTGGCTGCACTCGGCCACAGCGACGAACTCGTCGATTCCTTCCCAGCGATTTTCGGACATCAAGGATTATCCCTGTATGGCAATAATGTTTTGCTTTTGTCCGGATTATTCCTCGTAAGGCGGTGTATTACACTCCCTGTCTCGTTTTTATTCACCGGAGAATCCACATGATCAAGTCGCGCGCTGCCGTTGCCTTCGAGGCAAAGAAACCCCTCGAGATCGTCGAAGTCGATGTCGCCATGCCCAAGGCCGGTGAAGTTCTGTTGCGTGTGGTGGCTTCCGGTGTCTGTCATACCGATGCCTACACCCTTTCCGGCGCTGATCCGGAAGGCATTTTTCCGTCGATCCTCGGTCACGAAGGTGGCGCGGTGGTTGAAGCGATCGGCGAGGGCGTGACCTCCGTCGCCGTCGGCGATCATGTGATCCCGCTGTACACCCCGGAATGCCGTCAGTGCAAATTCTGCCTGTCGGGCAAAACCAACCTGTGTCAGGCGATCCGCGCGACCCAGGGCAAAGGCCTGATGCCGGATGGCACGTCGCGCTTTTCCTACAAGGGCCAGCCGATTTTCCACTACATGGGTACCTCGACTTTTTCCGAGTACACCGTGCTGCCGGAAATCTCGGTCGCAAAGATTGCTAAAGAAGCGCCGCTGGAAAAAGTCTGCCTGCTGGGCTGCGGTGTCACCACCGGCATCGGCGCGGTACTCAATACCGCCAAGGTAAAACCGGGTGACACCGTGGCCATTTTTGGTCTCGGCGGCATCGGTCTGTCGGCTGTGATCGGCGCGGTCAAAGCCAAGGCTGCGCGGATCATTGCCATCGACATCAACCCGGGCAAGTTCGAGATCGCCAAGCAGTTGGGTGCAACCGACTGCGTGAACCCGAAAGATTTCGACCGCCCGATCCAGGAAGTCATCGTCGACATGACTGACGGCGGCGTCGACTTTTCCTTCGAGTGCATCGGCAACGTCCAATTGATGCGCGCCGCACTTGAGTGCTGTCACAAGGGTTGGGGCGAATCGGTGATCATCGGCGTGGCCGGTGCCGGCCAGGAAATCTCTACCCGTCCCTTCCAGTTGGTGACCGGTCGCGTCTGGCGCGGTTCGGCGTTCGGCGGCGTGCGTGGTCGTACCGAGTTGCCGAGCTATGTCGAAATGGCCGAAACCGGCGAAATCCCGCTGGATACTTTCATTACCCACACCATGGGCCTGGAAGACATCAACAAGGCATTCGACCTGATGCACGAAGGCAAAAGCATCCGTAGCGTCATTCATTTCTGAGGTCGGTCATGAGCCTGGAAAATATCTCCTGTCAGAAAAGCTTCGGCGGCTGGCACAAACGCTACAAGCACCGCTCCGATGTGCTCGGCTGCGACATGGTGTTCGCCGTGTACCTGCCGCCGCAAGCGGAGCAGGGCGGCAAACTGCCGGTGCTGTATTGGTTGTCCGGCCTGACCTGCACCGACGAGAATTTCATGCACAAGGCCGGCGCGATGCGCATGGCCGCCGAGCTTGGATTGATCATCGTTGCACCGGATACCAGCCCTCGCGGCCCGGATGTGCCGGGTGATCCGGATGGCGCCTGGGACTTCGGTCTCGGTGCCGGATTTTATTTGAATGCCACGCAGGAACCTTGGTCGCGGCACTATCGGATGCATGACTATGTCGTGCAGGAATTACCGACATTGGTTGAGGCTCATTTCCCGGCATCGGACAAGCGCGGTATCAGCGGTCACTCCATGGGCGGCCACGGTGCGCTGGTCTGCGCGTTGCGTAATCCGGGGCGTTATCAGTCGGTGTCGGCGTTCTCGCCAATCAACAATCCGATGGATTGCCCTTGGGGTCAGAAGGCCTTTTCCCGTTACCTGGGCGAAGACCGATCGAAATGGCGCGAGTGGGATGCCTGTGCCTTGATCGCCGAGGCGAACGAGAAGCTGCCGCTGCTGGTCGACCAAGGTGATCGCGACGATTTCCTCGCCACCCAGCTCAAGCCTGAAACCTTGCAACAGGCCGCCAAACTGGCCGGTCATCCGCTGACGTTGCGCTTGCAACCTGGCTACGACCACAGCTATTTCTTCATCACCAGTTTCATCGACGACCACTTGCAACATCATGGACGCGCCCTAGGCGTCTAATGCAGGTAGAATCACGCCCTGACAAAAATCGGGGCGTTTTTTTATGCGTATTGGCCACGGCTATGATGTGCACCGTTTCGCTGAAGGCGATTTCATTACTCTGGGCGGCGTGCGGATTGCGCACGGCTTCGGGCTGCTCGCTCACTCCGACGGTGACGTCCTGCTGCACGCCTTGAGCGATGCCTTGCTCGGCGCCGCTGCGTTGGGTGATATCGGTAAACATTTCCCGGACACCGACCCGACATTCAAGGGCGCCGACAGCCGTGTGCTGTTGCGTCACGTCGTCGCACTGATCCACGCCAAGGGCTGGAAAGTCGGCAACGTCGATAACACCATCGTCGCCCAAGCCCCGAAAATGGCCCCGCATATCGAATCGATGCGCGCGCTGATTGCCGCGGATCTTCAAGTTGAGTTGGATCAAGTGAACGTGAAAGCTACCACCACCGAAAAGCTCGGCTTTGTCGGTCGCGAAGAAGGCATTGCCGTGCATTCCGTTGCCTTGTTGCTGCGCGCATGAACGAGGCGCAATTGCTCGGCCCGCGGGCCTATGGTGACGCTCTCGGCACCGCGGTGTTGAAAGCCACGGCGGAAGATTTTCAGGTCGACGAAGTGCTCAATATTCCGCTTAGCGGTGATGGTGAGCACCTGTGGATCTGGGTGGAAAAACGCGGTCTGAATACCGAAGAAGCGGCACGGCGGATCGCCAAGGCGGCAGGCGTGCCATTGCGCACCGTCAGTTACGCGGGCCTCAAGGATCGTCAGGCGCTGACTCGCCAGTGGTTCAGCGTGCAACTGCCGGGCAAGGCCGATCCTGATCTGTCGGCGGCGGAAAACGATACGCTGAAAATCCTCAAGACCGGTCGGCACAAACGCAAGCTGCAACGCGGTGCTCACTCGGCCAATGGCTTCACTTTGCGCCTGACGCAATTTGCTGGCGACAAGGCGGCCATCGAAGCGCGGCTGCAGCTGATCGCCAAGCAAGGTATTCCCAATTATTTCGGCGCCCAGCGTTTCGGGTTCGACGGCGGTAACGTGGTCGATGCCCGTGCCTGGGCCGCGCGTAAAGCGTTGCCGGAGCAGCGCAATATACGTTCGCGTCTGCTCTCCACTGCCCGCAGTTTTCTGTTCAACCAGGTGTTGGCGGCGCGTGTGGCGGATGGTACCTGGCAGCAAGCGCAGGTGGGCGATCTGCTGGCCTTCACCGACAGTCGCAGTTTTTTTCCGGCAGGTGAAGCCGAGTGCAGCGACCCGCGCCTGGCGATTCTCGACCTGCACCCGACCGGTCCCCAGTGGGGCGAAGGTGACTCGCCGGCGACCGGCGCTGTCCATGTACTGGAGCAGGCAATCGCCGCTCGCGAAGCGGATCTGCGCGATTGGTTGATTAACGCCGGAATGAGCCACGAACGTCGCATCCTGCGGCTGCCCATTGGTGGGTTGACGTGGCATTATCCCGAGCCTGACATTCTGCAACTGGAATTCGTCCTCCCGGCCGGATGCTTTGCCACCGTATTGGTGCGCGAGCTTGTTGATCTGGTGCCGGTGGGGCAGACGGACAGCCCATGCGTATTCTGATATCTAACGACGATGGGGTAACCGCACCCGGTCTCGCCGCGCTGTATGCTGCGCTGGCGGATTACACCGAGTGCGTGGTTATCGCCCCGGACCAGGACAAAAGCGGCGCCAGCAGCTCGCTGACGCTCGACCGTCCGTTGCACCCGCAAACCCTGGCCAACGGCTTTATCAGCCTGAACGGCACACCCACCGATTGCGTGCACCTGGGCCTTAACGGCTTGCTGGAACGCGAACCGGACATGGTGGTTTCCGGCATCAACCTGGGCGCCAACCTGGGGGACGACGTGTTGTATTCCGGCACCGTCGCTGCGGCACTTGAGGGACGATTCCTTGAGCGTCCTTCGTTCGCCTTCTCGTTGGTCTCACGGCAAGTGGAGAACCTTCCCACAGCCGCTTACTTTGCGCGCAAACTGGTCGAGGCCCACGCTGACCTCGACTTGCCACCGCGCACGGTATTGAACGTGAACATTCCCAATTTGCCGCTGGATCACATTCGCGGAATTCAACTGACCCGTCTCGGGCACCGCGCACGTGCTGCGGCGCCGATGAAAGTGGTCGACCCGCGCGGCAAGTCCGGTTACTGGATCGCCGCCGCCGGGGATGCCGAAGATGGCGGCCCGGGCACCGATTTCCATGCGGTGATGCAGGGTTATGTATCGATTACCCCGCTACAACTGGATCGCACCTTCAATGATGCCTTCAGAAGTCTCGATGGCTGGTTGGAGGGGCTGCGCTAATGGCTCGTGAACAAGACGATATTCTGCGTCGCGGCATCGGCATGACCTCGCAACGGACCCGCGAACGCCTCATTCAGCGTCTGTATGAAGAAGGGGTTTCCAACGCCAAGGTGCTGGAAGTCATCCGCCGCACGCCGCGTCACCTGTTCGTCGACGAAGCGCTGGCTCATCGCGCCTACGAAGACACGGCGCTGCCGATCGGACACAACCAGACCATCTCCCAGCCATATATGGTGGCTCGTATGAGCGAGTTGCTGCTGGAGGCCGGTCCGCTGGACAAGGTGATGGAAATCGGCACCGGTTCGGGCTATCAGACGGCAGTGCTGTCGCAGCTGGTTGAACGGGTGTTCTCCGTGGAGCGCATCAAGGTTTTGCAGGACCGGGCCAAGGAGCGCTTGGTGGAGCTGAACCTGCGCAACGTGGTGTTTCGCTGGGGCGATGGTTGGGAAGGCTGGCCGGCACTGGCGCCGTACAACGGTATTATCGTTACCGCGGTGGCCACCAATGTACCGCAGGCGCTGCTCGATCAGTTGGCCCCAGGCGGGCGACTGGTGATCCCTGTCGGCTCCGGTGAAGTGCAGCAACTGATGCTGATCATCCGCGAAGAACAAGGCTTTTCACGTCGTGTTCTGGGGTCGGTGCGCTTTGTGCCACTGCTCAACGGGCCGCTGGCCTGAGCATTTGTTCAGGCGCGCTGAATTCTCTTCGATTGCCCGGGTCTTACAGCGGCATCGAAGTGTTAAACGGCATTCATCGGCGGGCAGCAAACGTGTGCGCGAAGCGATTTCGCTTCATTAAAGGTAAAGCCTGTTTGGCCCGTTATACTTGCGACATTTCGTGCCGAAACACGGCAATCCACAATTTCAGCCACCACAAAGGGAGCGGCGGGTGAGTCTCACAGTCATTGCGCAGCGTATGGGTACAAAGAGCTTTCAGCGCCTGGTGATTGGCCTCGTCTTGAGCACCTTGCTGGTCGGTTGCTCCAGTTCCAAAACGAGTGACGTGCGTGTCGTCGACCGCAACAAAGGCGTCGCCCAGCGTCCGGCGGTGACCACGGGTCAGTACGTCGTTCGACCAAAAGATACGTTGTTCTCGATCGCTTTTCGCTACGGCTGGGACTACAAAGCCCTCGCCGCACGGAACAATATTCCTACGCCGTATACGATCCATCCGGGTCAGACAATTCGCTTCGATGGTCGCACTGGTTCAACCCCGACGCCGATCGCCAGCGCTACCGATTCAACGCCTTCTTCGACGCTGAAAACTACGGTAATCCGGCGCCAGCCGAATGGCGCAACTACGAGCACAACGGTGGTTGCACCGTCCGTCGGCAGCAAGCCGACCCTCGCTCCGATGCCTCCTGCCGGCCCGGCCCCGACCGGCTGGGGATGGCCATCTAATGGCATTCTGATTGGAAAGTTCTCCTCAAACGGTAGTTTGAATAAAGGAATTGATATCGCCGGGGATTTGGGACAGCCTGTTTTAGCTGCGTCTGATGGGACGGTGGTATACGCCGGGAGTGGCTTAAGGGGCTACGGCGAATTAGTCATCATCAAACACAGCGATACCTACGTCAGTGCCTACGGACATAACCGCAGGCTGTTGGTTCGGGAGGGGCAGCAGGTCAAGGTCGGACAGACAATTGCCGAAATGGGGTCAACGGGTACAGACCGGGTGAAACTGCATTTTGAGATTCGCCGACAAGGTAAGCCTGTAGATCCGCTGCAATTCCTGCCACGTCGTTGATTTGTTGTCAGCCTGTTCCGTCACGTAGAGGGAACAGGCTCCAGCGTTGCCAAGGATCAAGGCGCCGCTTGAGCTTGAGGTCGAACTCACCAAAGGACTATAACAATGGCTCTCAGTAAAGAAGTGCCGGAGTTTGACATCGACGATGAGGTTCTCCTTATGGAGACCGGCATCGCTACGGATTCGATGTCGAATGATGAAGGGGCTGCACCGCCTTCCGTTCGTGCCAAATCCAAACACTCCGCTTCGTTAAAGCAACACAAGTACATCGACTACACGCGGGCACTCGATGCCACGCAGCTGTACCTAAATGAAATCGGCTTTTCCCCTCTGCTCTCCCCGGAAGAAGAAGTTCATTTTGCGCGCTTGTCGCAAAGTGGTGATCCGGCCGGGCGCAAGCGCATGATTGAAAGCAACCTGCGGCTGGTGGTGAAAATCGCCCGACGTTACGTCAATCGTGGGCTGTCGCTGCTGGACCTGATCGAAGAGGGCAACCTCGGACTGATCCGGGCAGTGGAGAAGTTCGACCCTGAACGCGGCTTCCGCTTTTCGACCTACGCTACCTGGTGGATTCGTCAGACCATCGAGCGCGCAATCATGAATCAGACCCGGACCATCCGGTTGCCGATCCATGTGGTCAAAGAGCTTAACGTGTACCTGCGGGCTGCACGGGAGCTGACTCAAAAACTCGATCACGAACCCTCGCCTGAAGAAATTGCCAACCTGCTGGAAAAACCAGTGGCAGAGGTCAAGCGCATGCTCGGCTTGAACGAGCGGGTTTCTTCGGTCGACGTCTCGCTGGGTCCGGATTCGGATAAAACCCTGCTGGACACCCTCACGGATGACCGCCCAACCGATCCATGTGAACTGTTGCAGGACGACGACCTGTCCCAGAGCATCGATCAATGGCTTTCGGAACTGACCGACAAGCAACGCGAAGTGGTGGTGCGCCGCTTCGGCCTGCGCGGTCACGAGAGCAGCACGCTTGAAGATGTGGGCCTGGAAATTGGCCTGACCCGGGAACGGGTCAGACAGATACAGGTGGAAGGCCTGAAACGTCTTCGGGAGATTCTCGAGAAGAACGGCCTGTCGAGCGAGTCGCTGTTTCAGTAAGCGACAAGCTTGAGTGGCATTAAAAAACCCCGACTGGTGCGGGGTTTTTTATTGCCTGAGAGATGGGTGGCAATCGACTCAGGTTTGTAGTCTTGCGCTGTAAGTCTTGGCTTACTCTTTCGTAAGTGTTCGTTATTTTTACAGGGTGGCAGTCATCCATCTTCTTACGTCGTTCTTACTATCTAATTGATTTATATAGTTATTATTAAACATTAAAAGCATGTGACAGAGAGTTCTGGTGATTTTGGCCGATTGCTCTTGGTGGGGAACTCTCTAGTATCTGAACTGTGTCGACGGACAGACACGCCCTTCAAGGATGAAGGGAATGGACATCGCAGGAAGCGATTCATCAGGACGATGAAAAGGAACACAGGGAATAGGGAAAAAATGTGGGCGGGTCAAACCGCCCCTTTTTTTGCCTGTAGAAAAGCAAAAAGGCCCGCGAGGGGCCTTTTCGAGAACGCGGGGGAAATCAGCGTTCGAGGTCTTGGAGTTTGCTACCTACAGATTTGTTGATGACGCGATCAAACTCTTCAGCGTCCGGCATCGATTCTTTCTTCTCGGTGATGTTTGGCCAGATTTCGGCCAACTCAACGTTCAGCTGAATGAATTCCTGCATGTCTTGCGGGACTTCATCTTCAGAGAAAATGGCCACGGCAGGGCATTCTGGTTCGCACAGTGCGCAGTCGATGCACTCATCCGGGTGAATCACCAGGAAGTTCGGGCCTTCGTAAAAGCAGTCCACCGGACAGACTTCTACGCAGTCGGTGTACTTGCACTTGATGCAGTTGTCGGTGACGACGAAGGTCATTTCTAATTTTCTCCTCAGGCGGCGGCAGCGGAGCCCCTTCACGTTGGGGTCGCCAGGTTTGGGAGCGATAGTCTGCAGGCCAGGCTATTAGCCTGCAGCATCCCAAACCGCGCGAGATTCTAACAGCTTGCAGGCAAGTGCGTTAGATCCGTGTCTTTAGTGCATAGAGCATTTCTAACGCGCGACGCGGTGTCATGTCGTCCAGATCAAGTTTGGCTAACTCATCCAGTACCGGATGCGGCAGGCTGGCGAACATATCGCTCTGCTGCGGCGCGGCCGGTTTGCCTTTGCCTGGCTTCGGAACTTCATGAGGCAGGGCAGTCGCTTCCAGTCGGCCCAAATGCTCGCGAGCACGCACGATCACTTCGCTCGGCACACCGGCCAACTGCGCAACCGCCAGGCCGTAGCTCTGGCTGGCAGGCCCGGGCAACACGTGGTGCAGGAACACGATGCGCTCGTTATGCTCGGTGGCATTGAGGTGAACGTTGGCCACCAGCGGTTGCGCCTCCGGTAGCACCGTCAGCTCAAAATAGTGGGTGGCGAACAGCGTGTAAGCCCGCAGATGGGCCAGGCGTTCGGCGGCGGCCCAGGCCAGGGACAGGCCGTCGAAGGTGCTGGTGCCGCGACCGACTTCGTCCATCAGCACCAGGCTGCGTTCGGTGGCGTTGTGCAGAATGTTCGCGGTTTCACTCATTTCGACCATGAAGGTCGAGCGCCCACCCGCCAGGTCATCGCTGGAACCGATCCGGGTGAAGATCCGATCCACCAGCGACAATTCGCAACTGGCCGCCGGCACGAAACTGCCGATGTGCGCCAGCAACACGATCAAAGCGGTCTGACGCATGTAGGTGGATTTACCGCCCATGTTCGGACCGGTGATCACCAGCATGCGCGTATTGTCGTCAAGGCTCAGGTCGTTGGCCACGAACGGCGTGGTCAGCACTTGCTCGACCACCGGGTGGCGACCCTGGGTGATGCGCATGCACGGCTCGTCAACGAAGCGCGGGCAGTTCAGGTCGAGGTTCAGGGCGCGCTCGGCAAGGTTGTTCAGCACGTCCAGTTCGGCCAGTGCGGCGGCGGTGTCTTGCAGCGGCGGCAACTGGGCGATCAGGTCTTCGAGCAGCGCTTCGTAAAGCATCTTCTCGCGGGCCAGAGCACGGCTCTTGGCCGACAGCGCCTTGTCCTCGAACGCTTTCAATTCCGGTGTGATGAACCGCTCGGCACCTTTCAACGTTTGGCGGCGGATGTAGTCGGCCGGCGCCGACTCGGCCTGCTTGCTCGGCAACTCGATGAAGTAGCCGTGAATGCGGTTGTAACCGACCTTCAGGTGAGACAGGCCGGTGCGAGCCTTTTCGCGTGCTTCAAGGTCGATCAGAAATTGCCCGGCGTTTTCGCTGAGCGATTGCAGATCGTCGAGTTCGCTGTCGTAACCGGTTTTCAAAACGCCACCGTCACGGATCACCGCGGGCGGGTTGTCGATGATGGCTTTTTCCAGCAACGCCGCGAGTTCCGGGTAGGTGCTGGTGGTCTTCGCCAATTGAATGATGTGCGGAGCTTCCAGCTCGGTCATCGCCACTTGCAGCTCAGGCAGCGCACCGAGCGCATCGCGCAGGCGTGCCAGGTCACGAGGACGGGCGTTACGCAGGCCGATCCGCGCCAGGATTCGCTCGATGTCGCCGATTTCCTTAAGCTGCGGTTGCAGTTTTTCGAAACGGTAACCGTCGAGCAGGCAGGTGATCGAGGTCTGGCGCGCCAGCAGTACGGTGAGATCGCGCAGCGGACGGTTCAGCCAACGAGTCAGCAGACGGCTGCCCATGGCCGTCTGGCAACGATCGACCACCGATTGCAGCGTGTTGTCGCGCCCGCCCGCCAGGTTAGTGTCCAGTTCCAGGTTGCGACGGCTTGCGCCGTCCAGCACCACGGTGTCGTCCAGGCGTTCATGACGCAAGCTGCGCAAGTGCGGCAGGGCGGTGCGCTGGGTTTCCTTGGCGTAGCTGAGCAGGCAACCGGCGGCGCCGATGGCCAGGGTCAGGTTTTCACAGCCAAAACCCTTCAGGTCCTGGGTGGAAAATTGCTGACAAAGACTTTTCAGCGCTGAGTCGCGCTCGAAATCCCACGGCGCACGGCGACGAACCCCACGACGTTTTTCCGCCGGCAGGTCCTTTGGCCAGTCATCCGGGATCATCAGCTCCACCGGATTGACCCGCTCCAGTTCCGCCAGCAGGTTTTCCCAGCCTTTGATTTCCAGCACGCTGAAATTGCCGCTGGTGATGTCCAGCACGGCCAGACCGAATAGACGCTCGTCACCCAGTACCGCAGCGATCAGGTTATCCCGACGCTCATCCAGCAGCGCTTCATCGCTGACCGTACCCGGCGTGATGATTCGCACCACCTGACGATCCACCGGCCCTTTGCTGGTGGCCGGATCGCCGACCTGCTCACAAATCACCACCGACTCGCCGAGCTTGACCAGTTTCGCCAGATAACCTTCGGCGGCGTGGTAAGGAATCCCACACATCGGAATTGCCTGACCGGCCGACTGACCACGGGCGGTCAGGGTGATGTCCAGCAACTTGGCGGCCTTCTTCGCGTCTTCGTAGAAGATCTCGTAGAAGTCACCCATGCGGTAGAACATCAGTTGGTCGGGGTGCTGGTTCTTCAGGCGCCAATATTGCTGCATCATCGGCGTGTGGCTGGACAGATCGGACAGTGCTTTATTCATCGGATATCAGGCAAATTCGTTGAAAGGTGTAGGGCAAAGGAGGGACATCGGCCCGGCTTTTCCGCGATAGGCGCAAGGTTAACATGAGCGGTCTGCCGGACGCAGGCGTGAAAGCCCTGCTGTACATTTCTGCTGTCTATGCACGATTTATGCAAAACAGCATTTGTCTTCCGAAAAAAGTTCAAGCACTATGCCCGCTATGCAAAAACGCAATGTTTCTACCGTCCTAAGAGCGCTGCTCGATCAGCACGGAATCTCCCCCACGGAGCTTCACCGTCGCACCGGCGTGCCTCAATCCACTCTCTCGCGGATCCTCAGTGGGAAGATCGTCGATCCTTCAGATAAACACATTTCGAAGATTGCCGAGTACTTCGCCGTGAGCACCGATCAGTTGCGGGGGCGCGCGGATGTTGCGTCCACCGCCAATGCCGGGCGCGATGAATTGCATTCCGAACTCAAGGACATAAGTCTGTGGGACGACGATACGCCCGTCGATGACGACGAGGTGTCGGTCCCCTTTCTTCGCGAGGTTGAATTGGCTGCTGGATCAGGAAGATTCGTCATCGAAGAGAGCGAGCGCTCTAGCCTGCGCTTCGGAAAGCGCAGTTTGCGCCACAACGGTGTGCAGTTTGATCAGGCGAAATGCGTGACGGTGCGCGGCAACAGTATGTTGCCGGTGCTGCGCGATGGCGCCACCGTTGGCGTGAATGCGGGCAAGTGCGGGATTGGCGACATCATTGATGGCGACCTGTATGCCATCAACCACAACGGTCAATTGCGAGTCAAACAGCTTTATCGCTTGCCCACCGGCATTCGCCTGCGCAGCTTCAATCGCGATGAACACCCGGACGAGGATTACACCTTCCAGGAAGTCCAGGAAGAGCAAATCGTCATTCTCGGTCACGTTTTCTGGTGGGGAATGTACGCCCGTTAACCTCACCGCTGTCCGCTAAAACCCGCCGAGTTGCGGGTTTTTTTTCGTCTGCCAAAAACCCTCAGCGCCTTTGTTTTCGGGACTTCAATGCGTCAGTGCATTGTCGGCGCATAAATAAATGCATTTATGCATTGACTGTATATGCGTCTATGCATAATCTTTGTCTCAAGCCGCTCAACAAAGCAGCTCGAAACAAAGCTCTTTAGTTCCACCACAAAGGCAGCGATGAACCGGCCTCAACGGTTCAGAGGGTTGGCAACTGACCCGGGTGTGCAGCGTAAAGCACCAGAAGCAGTTATCCGGCGGGCAGGGACCGCGGTCGGAAGAACAATCTGAATGGACTCGTACCGCGCCAGTAGCGCCGAAAAGTCAACGCGAAGGACCGCATTACTGAAAAGCCCGGCGAGCGCCGGGCTTTTTGGAATGCCTACCTACCGTCAGGCACATCAAACTTTCGTCTGGGCATCGGCAGAGCAACAGGAAGGATCCGGCAGAAATCAAAAGGCATTGCAGATGTTGAAAGAATGCAGATGTGGACATTGCAAAAGACTGCTCGCCCGAGTGGGTGAGTGCACCGAGCTCCAGATCAAATGCTCCCGGTGCGGGACGCTGAATCATGTGAAGGCCGCGAGCCTCGAGCGATCGCCTTTGAGCGACATAAGCGCTGCATCCGCCGCGCAAACAACTCATTAACTCAATAGGTGAACCATGAACCGTTTCAAAAAGTACGTTACCCCGCTGTTGCTTTCCATTGCGCTGCTCGGCGCCGGGGGCAATGTTGTTGCCGCCAACCTTTTGGTCAACGGCAGCTTTGAACAGCCTGGCTGCAGCGGTAGCTGCATTCTGGATACAGCGGCGAAAACCAGTTTCATCACGGGCTGGACGACATTTCTGTCCGGTGCCGAGTATTTCAACATGCCGGCCTCGATTGGTGGCTCTGTCGCCGCGGACGGCGTGGTCATTGTCGACCTGGCCAACTACGTCTATGGCAACGGCGGCGGGATTCAACAGAACTTCGCCACCACGGTTGGCGCCAAGTACCGATTGACCTTCAGTGCAGGTAATTCGCGGTTTGCCAGTCGCTCCGGCGACGGTGTCATCCAGGTGAAAGTGGCCGGGCAGACCGCCACCTTCAACACCCCGGTTGCCAAAGGCGTCACGGTCGAGTGGAGCACCATGACATACGACTTCACAGCGACCACGGCGCAAACGACGCTGGCTTTTTCCAACGAACAGAACCCGTACAACAACTTCGCTTTTATCGACAACGTGATTGTTGAACGTCTGTAAACCCTTCACGCCTGACATCGCGAGGGTTGCTTCCAAACAAGCAGCCCGATCCTTTATCAATCACCCCCAGGGGACGTGACATGACAAACGAGCAACAAGCGTTGCTGGACATGCCGATCTGGCTCGTCATCGTCCTTGCCCTGGTGGGCGGGGTGTCCGGCGAAATGTGGCGCGCGGACAAGGACGGCGCCCGCGGCTGGTCGCTGCTGCGGCGTCTTGCCCTGCGTTCCGGGGCCTGCGTGGTGTGCGGGGTCTCGGCCATCATGCTGCTGTACGCCGCCGGCATGTCGATCTGGGCCGCTTGCGCATTTGGCTGTTTGACGGCGATGGCCGGGGCGGACGTCGCCATCGGGCTCTATGAGCGCTGGGCGGCCAAGCGGATTGGCGTTTGCGAAGTGCCGCCGCGCGACACAAGCCAGGATCACTGAAACCCGCGACCAATGGATTGGCGAACAACGGTGCCGACCAGCATCCGATACACAAGGACGCGGGTTACCCATGGCCAGTACCTTTTAATCAAACCCGCCCTCAGCGGGTTTTTTATTGCCCGGTGAAAACCCATGAAGATCACTCCACTGATTTCGCAATTGCGCGATCACTGCCCAACCCTCGCCAATCGCGTGGCCGCCGGCATCGACCTCACCACGTTGCAAGCCAACAACCCGCTGCAAACCCCTTGCGCCTACGTCGTATCGATCGCCGATGTGGCGAGCCAAAGCGTGGCGCAAAACCTGAGCCTGCAACCGATCCGCGACCGTTTCGAAGTGACCCTGGTGCTCGACACCACGGACGCTGCAAAAGCGCTGGATCTGTTGCACGACCTGCGGGCCGAACTGTGGCGCGCGCTGGTGGGTTTCAAACCCGGTAGCGACTACAACGCCATCGCATACGACGGCGGCGAACTGGTTTCCATCAACAGCAGCCGTGTGCTGTATCGCCTGCGCTTTTTTACCGAGTTCCAGCTCGGCCGCAATCTGCCCGGTCAGCCTGCGGAAAGCTGGCACGAAAGTGAACTGGACGGCTTGTCGTCCTTTACCGGGGTCACCGTGCGGGTCGATGCGATCGATCCGGCCGACCCCAATCTGAAACGCCCGGGCCCCGACGGGCGCCTGGAACTGACTTTCTCTGGAGACGTAACCCCATGAGCAAACGCATCACCGTGCTGCCGGCCCCAGGCCGTGCCGTGCCCGACCCGGAAGCGGGCGATCTGTTGCCCCTCGAGGGCCGTGAAGTGTCGGACAACGCCTGGTGGCGTCGACGTCTGGCCGATGGCGATATCACTATTAATGCCGTGAAAGCGGCAAAACCACAGGGAGCCAAATAATGGCGATCGGATTCAGCAACATCCCCGCGGACATTCGTGTTCCGCTGTTCTACGCCGAGATGGACAACTCGGCGGCCAATAGCGCGTCGTCGGCCATGCGCCGTCTGATCGTCGCTCAGGTCAACGACAACGTGGCGCCGACCGACGTCGGCAAACTGGTGCTGGTGTCCAGCGTGGCACTGGCAAAAAGCATCGGCGGCCAAGGCTCGATGCTGGCCTCGATGTACGAGACGTTCCGCAAGACCGATCCGGTCGGCGAGATCTGGTGCCTGCCGCTGCACAACACTGAAGGCAGTATTGCCAAAGGCGTGCTGACCCTGACCGGCGCGGCCACCCAAAGCGGTGTGCTCAACCTGTACGTCGGTGGCGTTCGTGTTCAAGCGGCCATTATCAGCGGTAACACAGCGGCTCAAGCAGCCACCGCGCTGGCACTGAAAATCAACGCTGCCGCCGATTTGCCGGTCACCGCCGCTGCGGTTGAAGGTGTCGTGACCCTGAGCGCCAAATGGTCCGGCGACAGCGGCAACGACATCAGCCTGCAATTCAATCGCCTGGGCAAGAGCAATGGCGAAGAAACCCCGGCCGGCCTGACCTCGGCCATCACTGCCATGACCGGCGGCGCCGGTATGCCGGATCAAGTGGCGGCCGTGGCCGCACTGGGCGACGAACCGTTCGAGTTCATCTGCCTGCCATGGTCTGATCTGTCGACCCTCAACACCTGGCAAGCCGTCATGGATGACAGCACAGGTCGTTGGTCCTGGGCCAAGCAATTGTTCGGTCACGTGTACAGCGCCAAGCGCGGCACCATTGGTACTTTGGTCGCCGCTGGCCAGGCACGTAACGATCAGCACATGACCATTCAGGCACTGGAGCCGGGCGTACCGCAACCGTTCTGGGTTCAAGCCGCTGCGCTGGCTGCGCGCACGTCGGTATTCATTTCAGCCGATGCCAGTCGTCCGACTCAAAGCGGTAGCCTGCCAGGTCTCGACCCGGCCCCGGCGAGCGAACGTTTTACCCTGACGGAACGTCAGTCGCTGCTTAACTACGGCATCGCTACCGCCTACTACGAAGGCGGCTACGTGCGCATTCAGCGTTCGATCACCACCTACCAGAAAAACGCCTACGGCCAGGCAGACAATTCCTACCTGGACAGCGAAACCATGCACCAGTCGGCGTTTATCGTGCGCCGCCTGCAAAGTGTGATCACCAGCAAGTACGGTCGCCACAAGCTGGCTTCCGATGGCACCCGTTTCGGCGCCGGCCAGCCGATCGTCACCCCGAGCACCATTCGCGGTGAGCTGATCGCCCAGTACGCCAAGCTCGAACTGGAAGGCCACGTCGAAAATGCTGAGCTGTTCGCCCAGCACCTCATCGTCGAGCGCGACGTGCAGGACCCGAGCCGGGTCAACGTGCTGTTCCCACCGGATTACATCAACGGCCTGCGCGTGTTCGCGCTGCTCAACCAATTCCGTCTGCAGTACGACGACGCAGCCTGATTGCTGCTTTTTGACTGTAGCGACTGTGTGAATTCAGCCCACCCCGCGTGGGCTTTTTATTTGAAGGGAGAAACACCATGGGTCAACTGATTGCGGGCACCTGCTACGTCAAAGTGGACGGCGCTCAACTGACCATCAATGGCGGCTGTGAAGCGCCACTGATGTCCACCAAACGCGAAACCGTCGTACCGGGTTTCTACAAGGAAACTGACATTGCGCCGTCGTTCAAAGTGACCGCGCTGCACACCCCGGACTTCCCGCTCAAGCAGCTGGTGGCTGGCGTCGACATGACCGTCACCTGCGAATTCAGCAACGGCAAAGTCTACGTGCTGGCCGGCGCCTACCTCGTCGATGAACCGGCATCCAAGGGTGATGACGCCTCGATCTCGCTGGTGTTCAACGGTGTGAAGGGGACCTGGCAATGAGCGGCGCCGTGAAGCTTCATGTTGCGATTGAAGCCCACGGCGAGCCTTTGACCGAACTCAACCTGCGCCGTCCGACGGTGCAGGAAGTGCGGGCGATCAAAGCGCTGCCGTACAAGATCGACAAGAGCGAAGAAGTCAGCCTGGACATGGACGTCGCGGCCAAATACATCGCGGTCTGCGCCGGTATCCCGCCGTCGTCGGTCAATCAGTTGGACCTGGCTGATCTCAACGCGTTGAGCTGGGCCGTCGCGAGTTTTTTCATGAGTGCGGCGTCGGAGCCATCACCGACCTGATCGCAGTCGCCTATGACCTGGCCTGGTTCTGGAAGGTTGACCCCGAACAGATGATGGCCAGGCCACTGGATGTGCTCCGGGAATCCCTGGAACACGCGCAACGGATCAATGCGATGCAGCAGGTGCAGTGATGGCGAACACACAGATAAACATGAGCCAGACGAATATCTTGGCCACGGTGAACATGATCGTGGTCATGCAAGGCGCCAAGAAACTGGACGCCGAACTGAAGGGGATTCGGGGCAAAGTCGCAGCATTCAAGAAAAGCATGGAGGACAGCGGTCTCAAACCGCTGGATCTCTCCGGTTTTATCTCCGGCGGCGGGTTGTTGAAACCCTTTCAGGACGGGATCAAGAAAGCCATTGCGGCTCAGGATGAGCTGGCAAAAAAAGCCATGGCCCTCAAGGGGTTGAAAGTGCCCAAGGTGGTCTCGGGGGAAACCTCTGCCAACCTTGCAAAATTCAACAGATCCCTCGACGACATCACGCTGAAGATCGGTCAGGCGTTGCTCCCCGCGGTTAATGGCATTGTCACCGCACTCACACCTGTAGTGACCGCCATCGGCCAGTTCGCAGCGAATAATCCCTACCTGGTAGAAGGTTTGGCGGCGGCTGCGGTGGCATTCACCGTGGTGACCGTCGCTGCAATGGGGTTTGCGACGGTGATGGGTATCTTGACATCGCCGATCGGCCTGATGGCCGCTGCCATTGCCGCAGCGGTCGCGATCATAGTGATCGGTGCGCGTTTGATGATCGATAACTGGGCATCAATCTCAGGATTCTTTTCCGGGCTCTGGACATCCATCAGCGCCGCTACCGATGTCGGGATTTCGACGATCAAACAAGGCTGGAACAAGCTTGGCACGGGCATGACGCAAACCCTGGATCGGATCGGGACTTCTACCCGCACAACTTGGGAGGGAATCAAAGCGGACTTTTTCGCTGGCGCCGGCAGCGTAGTCACAGGAACCACCGAGCGCTTCGGAAAACTCCGGGCGGCGTTAGGTGAAAACTGGTCTTCAGCCAGTGGTGTGGTAACCGATTTCTTTGACCGTGCGACGGTGAAAACGGTGGCCGTATATGAGGCACTCAAATCCCGATTCAACTGGTCGCCGAGAGAGGTGATGGCCGGGGCCTGGAATTCGGCAGGCGGCGTTGTGACCGATTTCTGGAACAGCGTTGCGGCAAAAACCACAGCAGGATATGAGGCGCTTGGATCGGCATTCTCCTTCTCTCCTTCGGCGATGATCGAAGGCCTGTGGCAGCCGCTGGCGGGAGTGTTTTCCGCGCTGTGGGATGTGCTTCGCGCATCGGCGACAGCGTTTATGGACGGTTTTCGCGGTTTGTTCAGTGGTTCGCCGGTTGAAAGGGTGACCGCTGCCTGGGAGGGCTTGAAGGGTTACTTTTCCGGTCTGTGGACATCGTTGACTGCTGACGTACAACCGATTCTGGATACGTTCGGTTCGCTGTTCGGTCAGTCGCCGATGGAAGCGATCAAGCAAGCCTGGGAGCCGATTTTGGGTTGGTTCAATGAGCTGTGGACAAAACTCCAGAGCGTTATCGGACCGATCAAAAACCTGTTGGGCGGCGGCGTTGGCGGCTTGGTCGCGAGGATCACCGGCCAGCCGGGTGCTGACGGCGAGAATGGCCAGGCCCCTTCGTTCTTCGGTAAAGACATTGATGCCCCGCACGCCTCGTGGGGATTGCCCGGCAATCTGCCACAACACTCCAGCGCCCTGATTCAACAAAGCGCCGCCAACAACCGCACGCAACTCGAAGGCGGCCTGACCGTGCGCTTCGAAAACGCGCCGGCCGGCCTGCGCACCGCTCAACCGCAAACCAATCAACCGGGGCTGATGCTCAACTCGCGCATCGGCTATCGCTCACTTTCGCTTGGAGGTTCCAATGAGCTGGCGTGACCGTTTATTGCCGGCGTCCTTTCGAGGTGTCGGTTTCTGGGTCGATCAGGCGAAAACCCCGGTCGGCAAAAAGGGCCAGTTGCACGAGTACCCGCAGCGAGACTTGCCGTTTTTCGAGAATCTTGGCCAGCAGGCGAAGATTCACGATCTGACGGCATTCATTGTCGGCCCCGATTGCCTGGAGCAGCGCGACAAACTGCTAAAGGCGCTGGAGCAGGGCAGCGGCGAACTGGTCCATCCGTGGCTGGGACGGCTGCAGGTCAAGGTCGGTGAATGCGACATGACCCACACCCGCCAGGATGGCGGGCTGGTGACCTTTACGCTGAAGTTCTACCCCGATGAACCGCTGCCGTTTCCGACCGCGACGGTCAGTACGCAAAAGGTGCTGCTGGCGAAAGCCGACACCCTGCTGGGTTCGGCAGTGGCGCGTTTTGAACAGGCGATGACCCTGATCAAGGCCGCCCGGATCGGGATCGCCAATCTGCGCAACAGCCTTACCGGCGTTTTTGAGGTAATCAAGGAACAGCTTAAACCGCTGATCGAGCAATACCGCCAGATCACCGAACTGGTCAAGGCAGTCAAGGAGTTGCCCAAGGAAGTGGCTGCGGAATTCAAGGGGCTGCTGGGCGACATCAAGTCGCTCAAGGACTTCGCGAAGGAGGGTTATCGTGGTGTGATTGCCGACGTCTCCCAACAGCTCGAAGCCATTCGCAAGGCAGACGCGCCGAAGCTCACCACCGGTAAGGACACCACCGCCGCCGCACAAGCCATGGCTGATCTGGTGCAGGACACGCTGTTGGTCAAAGTGGCGCAATGGGTGGCCTCGATGCCGGTGGCCACAAAGCCGGTGAAGACACCGTCGACACCGTCGCTGGAGCAGCAGGCGATGCAACCGGTCAGCCGTCAGGAAGTGCCGGTCATCAACGATCTGCAAGTGTTGCAAAAGGCGCTGGTCGCAGCGATCAACCCGATGCTGGACAAGGCGGGGCCTGCGCACTACCAAGCCATCGATGATGTAAAACAGGCGTTGATCGCACACCTCAAAGCGGTGGCGTCGTCTGGTGTGCGACAGGTCAGCAAGGCATTCCAGGAAAGCCTTCCAGCCCTGGTCGTGGCCTACAAGCAATTTACCGATGCGACACGGGTCACTGAAGTGACCCAAAGCAACGGTATTTCCCATCCGGGTTTTTTGCCGAACGCAGTGAAAGTCTCCGGGGAGTGAGCCATGAGCGAGCTGGATAATCGCGTCACGCTGACCGTCGGGGGGATGGAATACGGTGGCTGGAAAAGCGTGGACATCAGTGCGGACCTGGAGCGTCAGTTCCGCACCTTCAAACTCAACATCACCTGGCAATGGCCGGGGCAGACCGTGGATCAGCGGATCAAGGCCGGAGACAGTTGCGAGGTGCGGATCGGCAAGGACCTGGTGCTCACCGGTTACGTGTTCAAGGCACCCATCAGCTATGACGGGCAGCAAATCAGCCTGAGCATCGAAGGCAGCTCGAACACCCGGGACCTGGTGGATTGCGCGGCAACTAACCGTCCGAACCAATGGCACGGCCAGTCCTTACTGAGCATCGTCGAAGCGTTGGCAATGAACTACAGCGTGTACGTGGTCAGCGAAATCCCCGAAACCTCCCGGCTCAGCAGTCACACCATTGTGCCGGGGGAAACGGTGTTTCAATCCATCGACCGCTTGCTGTCGCTATTCCGAGTGTTTTCCACTGATGATGCCCAGGGTCGGCTGGTGCTGGCCCGGCCAGGCAGCGGTGGACGGGCAAGCGATGTGCTGGAACTGGGCAAGAACATTCTCTCGGCCAGCGCGCCGATGGATTACAGCCAGGTGTTCTCCGAATATCGGGTGATCGGTCAGCAAAAAGGGACAGACACGAAGAGCGGGACGGCCGTCAGCGAAGTTGAAGCAGTCGCGGCTGACCTGAGCGTCAAGCGTCGGCGCACTACCGTGATCAACGAAGGCACACAGCTGACGTTCGAATTGGCGCAGCAGCGGGCCACCTGGGAAAGCACCACCCGTATGGGCAGGGCGCTGGCGACCATCTATCAGGTGCAGGGTTGGCGACAGTCCAACGGTGACTTGTGGCGTCACAACACCCTGGTGCGGGTCAAGGACCCGGTGCTCGGATTTGATGACGACATGCTGATCTCCAAAGTGACTTATTCACTGTCGGCACAAGGCTCGATCACCACCCTGCAAGTCGCCCCGCCGCACACCTTCGACGCCAATCCCGAGCCTCCCAAGAAAACTTCAGCCTGACGCTGAACCTGTGGGAGCGGGCTCTCCTGTGTGTGCGAATGCTATGAACGACGCAGGCCAATGTGGGAGCGAGCCTGCTCGCGAAGACGGCCTCACATTCACCGACGATATCGACTGGCAGGCTGCTTTCGCGAGCAGCCTCGCTCCCACATTGGTCTGCGTCGGTCCTGATTTAAAGGAAACCCAATGAGCCTACTGACACGCCTCCTGGCGCGCGGCACTGTCGTGCTCGCCAATTCGGCATCCAAGCTGCAATCTCTGCAAATGCGCCTCACCGCCGGCGAAGTGAACGATGACATGGAACACTTCGAACCCTACGGTTTCACCAGTAACCCACTGGCTGGCGCCGAGGGCATCGCCACGTTTCTGGGCGGTGATCGTTCCCACGCCATCGTCCTGGTGGTCGCCGACCGCCGCTATCGTCTCCAGTCCCTGGCCGCCGGCGAAGTGGCGATCTACACCGACGAAGGCGACAAGATCCACTTCAAGCGCGGGCGGATCATCGACATCCAGACCGCGACCCTGAACATCCGCGCCAGCACCGGCGTGAACATCGACACCCCGACCCTGACCCAGACCGGCAAGATCGTGTCCCAGGGCGACCAGGTCGCGGGCGGTATCAGCCAGATCAAACACGTGCACGTCGGCGTTCAGGCGGGCAACGGCCAGACCGGCGTGCCGGCGGGAGGTCAGTGATGTTTATCAGCCAGAACCTCCACGCCGCCCTGATCCGCTCGGTGCTGATCAGCCTGTTCACCTGGCGCCGCGCCGCCGATGACGATGCCCTCGATGATGAGGAACGCTTCGGCTGGTGGGGCGACACTTTTCCCACCGTTGCCGACGACCGTATCGGCTCGCGGCTGTGGCTGCTGCGCCGGGTCAAGCTGACCCGACAAACGCAGATGGACGCCGAGTTCTATGCCCGCGAAGCCTTGCAATGGCTGATCGACGACGGCCATTGCAGCGCCATCGACATCATCAGCGAACGCCTCGACGCCCAGCGCCTGAACCTGCGCACGGTCCTGACCCTGGCCGACGGCGAGCGCCTGGACATCAACCCTGATAACAGTTGGCAGGTGATCTATGCCGTTTGAAACCCCTTCGCTGCCGGTGCTGATCAAGCGCACCCAAAGTGACCTGGCCGGCGATTCGCTGCGCCAGTCCGATGCGCAAGTGCTGGCCCGTACCCTCGGTGGCGCCGCTTATGGCTTGTATGGCTACCTTAACTGGATCGCCGAGCAGATCCTCCCGGACAAGGCCGAGGAATCGACCCTGGAGCGGATTGCCGCCCTGCGTCTGAACCAGCCGCGCAAAGCCGCGCAAGCCGCTAGCGGCAACGTCAGCTTTACCGCCAGTGCCGGCGCCGTGCTGGACGTCGACACACTGCTGCAGTCGAGCGACGGCCGCACCTACAAAGTGACCGCTTCGCGCACCACCAGCAACGGGCTCAACACCACCATCATCGCCGCGCTCGACGCAGGCAGTCTGGGCAATGCTGATGCCGGCATGAGCCTGATCCCGGTGCAGCCGATCCTGGGGATTGTCGGTAACAGCTTCACGGTGCTGGCGCCGGGCCTGATCGGCGGTGTCGCCCGGGAAAGCCTGGAGTCCCTGCGCTCCCGGGTGATCAGTTCCTATCGGATCATCCCTCACGGCGGCTCGGCGCAAGATTATGAGACCTGGGCCCTGGAATGCCCCGGCGTGACCCGTGCCTGGTGCCGCAGCACCTACGCGAAGCTGGGCATCGTCAACCTGTACATCATGCGCGACGACGATCCGCAACCGGTGCCGAATGCCGCGCAACTGGCAGCCGTGCAGGCCTACATCGAACCTCTGCGACCGGTCACTGCCGAGTTGCACGTGCTGCCGCCTGTGCAAGTGCCGGTCACTTACATCATCAGCCTGACGCCGGACACTAGCGCTGTGCGTGCTTCCGTCGAAGCGCAGCTGCGTGACTTGCATAACCGCGAGGCCGGCCTTGGCGAGGCCTTGCTGATCAGTCACATCCGCGAAGCCATCAGCAGCGCCACCGGCGAAAACGACCACACGCTCATTTCGCCTACTACCGACATCATCGCAGACAGTAACCAGTTGCTGACCTTCGGGGTGTGCATATGGCAGGCATGAGAACCGCCGCGCAATACCATGCGCAATTGCGCAGCCTGCTGCCCACCGGCCCTGCCTGGGACCCCGAGCGGGTTCCGGAGCTGGAGACTGTGCTGGACGGCATCGCCCAGGAACTGGCCCGGCTCGACGCCCGCGCCGCCGATCTGCTCAACGAAATGGACCCGGCCGGCGTCAGTGAACTGGTGCCCGATTGGGAGCAGGTGATGAATCTGCCCGACCCGTGCCTGGGTGCCACGCCACTGTTCGATGATCGTCGTCTCACCGTGCGTCGTCGGTTGTTGGCAGTCGGCAGCCAGGCGGTCGGCTACTACCTTGAGATCGCCAAAAGCCAGGGCTACCCGAACGCCACCATCACCGAACTCGAAGCCCCACGCATGGGCCGATCGCGTTTCGGTGCTGCGCACTGGGGCACCTGGGAAGCGCAGTTCATGTGGACGCTGAACACCGGCGGCCGCTTGCTACTGGGCCGGCGTTTCGGCGCCAGTTACTGGGGCGAGCGCTTTGGCATGAATCCGGGCTCGGCCCTGGAATGCCTGATCCATCGCAGCGCACCGGCGCATACCAAGGTGCACATCAATTATGACTAGGGAGTAGTGAGATGGATTTTCCAACGAAAGTGCCCAGCGCCGGATTGGTGAATGGCAAGTTTGTCGATGAGAACCCGTTGACCGGGACGCCGGGGTCGTTGATTCCGGCAAGCTGGGGTAATGGGGTGACGCAGGAGATTGTGAATGTGATCAAGGCCGGGGACCTGACTCCGGACGAGACGAAATTCGATCAATTGCTGCAAGCCATCAAGAGCGTGTCGTCCAAGGGCTGGAACCTGGATTCGGCGTTGCCGATTGCATCGTTGCCGCCAGCCACGGTGGCGACTGCTGATGGGCGGTTGCCCGTGACACCGATGGCGGTGGCCACCAGCGGTGGAAAGGTGTCGATCCCTGCGGGAGTGTTTGTCAGCATCGGACAGGAAGTCGTGACCGGGCAGTTGGGGCGCCCTCGGACATTCACGACACAAGCCTGGAGTAGCGCGGATTTGTTACCAAGTTCGAGCTACTACCTGAGGGCTCAGGTGATTGGGGATCTGCTGACGTTTTACATGCAGCGCGGTATCCCGTACGACATCGTTCCGGAAGGTTTGAAAGGTACTTTGAACAATGCCGCCGGTGGTGGTTTCAATCCACACCGCTGGATATGTGCCTGGCGTGGGTGGTGACGGGCACACCGGGCTCTGTTCCAACGATACGCCAGATCTACAATCGCGCACGATTGACCTGGACGCAGACTGTGAACGGTACGGGCGTGGTTTATTTGCCCCTCGATCCTCATGCCCGGGCGGCACGTCTCGTTGCGGGTAACCCGACGCCTTCATCGACGGCAGTGACCTCATTGGCGTTTCCTCAGGCGGGGTGGCTAGGTGGTAACTACTGCTACTTGAACCCCGTGACCTCGACCAGTTCCAACAATCCCGGTGGCTGGACTAACCCCGCCAACCCATCAACGTGTGTGCTGTTTTCCAGCAATGTCTTGAATGATGTAACCGTCTCCACGTTGACTGCCAGTTTTGATCATTCGCAGTTGCGCTCTCTTTGGCAGTGCTATCAAGCGGAGCACACCTTTGGTGCCAACTCGTCCGAAAGCGATGAACTGCTGCTGAGTATGGGAATCAAGAGTCACCAAGCGCTGACGGATTATAGCGTCGGCATTGCCGTCAACTTTTCGGACGCAGTCAACGTCCACTTGTCGTGGGAGCTGATCCGATGAAAGTCATTCAGGAGCTTCATCAATTCGAAGATGAACTGCGGCCCGCCCAGCCTTCTGCAGCCCATGGCTGGGATGGAGAAAAGTGGGTTGTGGACGCGTCGATGGTTGCCATGCTGGAACAGCAGAAGTGCGCGGAGCTTTGCGCCAGGATTGATGCGGTCGCAGACAGCACACGTAAGACCATGGCCGGCGACCCGCTGCGAGCAATGGAATACACACAAGCCGCCGCTGACGCCCAAGCCTTCGTGGAAGAAGGGTATCCGAAAAAAGCGGTGCCGCTTTCGGTGTCCGCCTGGGTCGTCAAAGGTCGTACCGCCAGGCAGGCGGCAGATCAAATCATTGCCAAGGCAACTCAATTCAACGAGGGCCTGCTGACAGTTCGAACTCTTCGCTTGAAGGCAAAAGAACAAATCAAAATTCATATCGCCAAAGGTAAAACGGATCTCGCCAATCAAGTCAGTGATGACGCGATTGCCGCAATACGCAACGTGGCGAGCGACCTCGCAGGCTAGTTCATTTGAAATATTCGCTGTACCCAACGCCCACTCACCCGTGGGCGTTTTTTTATATTCAAACATGACCTGCGGTGCCGTTATGCCAATGGCAATGCAGGCGTTTATTACAGGGAGCAGAACGATGGATTATCCAAAAAGCATCCCCAGTATCGGACTGGTGAATGGTCGATTTGTCGACGAGAACCCGGTGGCCGGTACGCCTGGATCGTTGATTCCGGCGGTCTGGGGCAATTCGGTTACGCAAGAGATTCTGGGGGTTGTTGCTGGCGCGGGTATGGCGCCGTCAGAAGCGGACAACGGCCAGTTGCTCAAGGCCATCCAGTCGATCATCGGCGTGAGCAGCCCGATGCGTTCAGTGGTCACCCGGCTAGCCGCATCGAAGATGCTGGCGCCAGAAGAACTCGGTTTGGTGTTGATTGACGCCAGCCCCGGCGCAGCCACCATCACGCTTCCGCCGGCCAATGTGGCCATGGGTGTTCGCGACGTCATTGTTCGACGCGTGGACAACAGCGGCAACCGTCTGGTTATTCAGGCTGCCGGCACCGATCGAATCAGATTTCACACCCATCTCTCTGCGACCGGTTACACGTTCCTGGTGTTGATGGGCGGCGGCGACTGGTGGCAGCTGCGTAGCGATGGCGCTGGCAGTTGGTGGCCGGTGGGGCGGTTTGACAACACGCCGTTGGGCCGACCGTTTTTCGAGACGACCACGCTGCTCAGTCCCGGTGGCTATGGGGCGCTCAACGGTACGGTCATGAATCGTGCGCAATGGCCGTGGTTGTGGGATCACGCCCAGCAATCGGGAATGCTCGGCACCGAGGCCGCTCGAGTGGGCAACGAAGGCAAGTGGACGAGTGGCGATGGTGCGTTGACGTTCCGTGGTCCAGAAGGTCGAGGGGAGTTTCTAAGGGTTTTGGACGAAGGGCGTGGCGTAGATGTCGGGCGCGTAATGGGGGCCTTCCAGACCGGAACCGCGCATTCCTATGCCATGGGGGCGAATGGCGGTGGTGCGGTAGGGTCGCGATGGAGTGACAGCCTTGCCGCCATCGGTGCCGACACCCGTGAGGAACTTCAATACGTAGGTGCACTCTCCAATGGTGGCCCGATCTATCCAGCCGGAACCAGCTATCAGATGGACCCTGCGGGCACCTTGCTCCATGTCTTCAAATCCCGTCCACGCAATATCGCCTATCCCGGCCGCATCAAACTCATCTGAGGTGTCCATGTTTAATTATCTGATTGATAACTCGGGCGCCTTGTCCGGGCCTGTCGAGTTTTTTGTGACGCCGGGTATTGGCATTCAACTTCCCAGTAATGCCGTGGAGCTTTCATTTGAATTGCCTCCAGCGGAACAAGGCCGTACCTGGGCGCTGGTCAATAACGTTCCGCGCGAAGTGATTGACCGGCGTGGCGTGGTGTATCGCAAAGAGGGTGGAGCCCAGCAGATCTGGAATGAACTTGGGGAGTTGCCCGACACCTTTACCACTGCTCCCTGGCCAGGAGAGTTTTTCATCTGGCGTGATAACACCTGGGAATTGAACGAACAGGCGCGGTTGGCGGATCTCAGGAATCAGGTGCTGGCCAGACGCGACGCACTGCTTCGTGACGCGGTCTTGCGCATTGCCCCACTTCAATATGCCGAAGATATTGGCGATGCCTCTCATGATGAGCAACTGGCATTGATGGAGTGGAAGCTCTACAGCGTTGAATTGAATCGTCTTGAACAGCAAGCCAGCTTTGCGACAGAGATCGGCTGGCCTCAGGTTCCAGGTTCGAACCAGTGATTGTAAGTTTTCCCCATAACCAGAGTAGATAAGATGGACTATCCAAGAAGCGTAACCAGCGCGGGGCTGGTCAACGGTCAATTTGTAGATGAAAACCCGGTCGCCGGAACCCCTGGTTCCCTGATTCCTGCCACTTGGGGTAACGCCGTCACCAAGGAGATCGTCAACACCATCACTGCTGCCGGACTGATGCCTTCCGAAAATCAAACTGATCAATTGAGCCTGGCCATTAAGGAGTTGGCGAAGCTCGACCCGCAACAGAATTTTCCTGTGCAGGTGTATCGTAAAAACCTGCTGATTAACGGCAACTTCGATATCTGGCAACGCGGGACAGCCAACTTGGGACCTTACACGGGTGCCTATATCGCTGACCGTTTCCGTTGCGACTGGAACGGTAACGCCGGGGTGAATATTTCCAGGCAGAGTTTTGCACTGGGTCAGACCGAGGTGCCCAATGAACCCCGTTACTTTATGCGTTGGCAGCAAATCACCGCGGGAGTTGGCGCCAGCGTACATAAAATCTCCCAGGCGATCGAATCGGTCAGGACCTTGGCGGGAAAAACTGCGACGCTGACGTTCTGGGCCAAGGCCGACACGGCGCGTCAGATCAATGTGACGGTCGCACAGTATTTCGGTGCGGGCGGTAGCGTGGATACGGTGACGCCGGTGGGCAGCTTTCAACTCAAGACTTCGTGGTCCCGATACAGTGCAACGATTCAAGTACCGTCCTTGGCGGGTAAGACACCAGGAAGTAGTGGTAATGACTTTCTGCGGCTGTCCTTTGACCTGCCGTTGAATGTTTTGCAAGTCATAGACCTGGCGCAGATCCAGTTGGAAGAGGGGCGAGTGTCAACGCCGTTCGAGCTCCGTAGCCCTGGCGATGAGTTGATGATGTGCCAGCGCTATTACGAAAAAACCTACAGTCAGGATGTGCCGCCGGGCACCGTGACAGGTCCTTACGGTGCACTGATATCCACAGTGAAACAGGGGCAAACAGGGTTCGCCTCACAGCCCTTGGCTCAGTGGTCTTTCAAAGTTGAAAAGAGAGGTATTCCAAGTCTCAGTTTGTATACCTCCACGTCAAAGGGGATTGCTGGGCAATGGCGTTCGGGAAGTGACGATATCTCATCGGCTAATGCTCGGACGCTTGGGGTTTCGACTCGCGGCGTCTGGGTGGATAACTCCGATATCGGGTTGATCGCTCAGTCGTACTACATCCACGTCACCGCCGACGCCGAACTTTAAGGAGGTTTCTTATGAGCTATCAACTTACTCAAGATCCGGACACTGTCATCCGTCTGCCTGACGGGGCAACCGTTCCCCTTCATCACCGTTTCTGGGATGAATATCAGCAATGGTTGGCGAGCGGTGGCGTGCCGCTGCCTGCCATGCTGGAAGGTGCTTCAGAGGCGAAACCTGAACCAGCGACTGTTGCCAGAGCCTGGCGGGATCAAGAGTTGTCCGCCAGCCAATGGCTGGTCGACCGTGATCGCGATGAGCAAGCGGCGGGCACTCCGATGACCTTGAGCAGTGATCAATATCATGAACTGCTGGATTACCGGCAGGATCTGCGCGACTGGCCCTCGATGGCCAACTTTCCAAAAGACTTCAGTAAACCCCTGGTGCCTGTCTGGTTAAAAACAACGGCCAATGGAACATGACCCATGTCTCTCACTTCAGCGCAGTTACAACAAATTTTTCCCAACGCCCGCTCCCAAGCGGGCGTTTTCATTTCTGCCCTCAACAGCGCCATGATCCACCGCAGTATCAATACCTCGAAACGCATCACCGCGTTCCTCGCGCAAGTCGGTCATGAGTCCGGGCAGTTGCAGTACGTGCGGGAATTGGGCAACAACCAATACCTGAGCAAATACGACACCGGCACCCTGGCCTTGCGTTTGGGCAACACGCCGCAGGCCGACGGTGACGGCCAGCAATACCGCGGTCGAGGCCTGATCCAGATTACCGGGCACAACAACTATCTCCAGTGCAGCCTCGGCCTGTTTGGCGATGAACGTCTGCTGTCGCTGCCTGAACTGTTGGAACAGCCGCAATGGGCCGCCGAATCCGCCGCGTGGTTCTGGGAGCGGAACGGCCTTAACGAACTGGCCGATCGCGACCAGTTCAACAGCATTACCCGGCGGATCAACGGCGGTTTGAACGGACTTGAGGATCGTCTGCAACTCTGGGCGCGTGCGAGGGCGGTGCTATGCCAGCCTTTGGTCTGATTTCCTGGCGGGTGATGGGCATCGTTGTGTTGGCCGGCGGTTCGGCGGCGCTGGCCTGGCACGTTCAAGATTGGCGGTACGGCCGGCAACTGACGGAACAGGCCAGGCTGCACGCCGAGGCACTGAATCAGCTGACGCTGGCCGCCGCAACGCAGCAACAGGCCGAGCAGGACAAGCGTCTGGCGCTGGAGCGGCGTCTTTCGGCCAGCGAACACACCCATTACCGAGCGCTGAGCGATGCCCAACGTGATCAAGGTCGCTTGCGCGATCGTCTTGCCACTGCTGATCTGCGCCTGTCAGTTCTCCTCGATGCCGGCGACGCTGCCTCAGGCGATTCAGTGCCAGCCTCCGCCAGCTCCCGCAGCCTGGATAATGGCGCCCCGCGAGCCCGACTTGACCCGGCGCATGCTCAACGAATTATCGCCATCACCGACGCCGGCGATAGCGGACTGATTGCATTGCAGGCCTGTCAGGCCTACGTCAGAGCCGTCGCTCGCTAACATTTTGATCGATCCTGTGCCTTGCAAGCGCAATCTGCTCGTGTACGGTAGTGCTCATTCCGCTCGCTCAGGAGATGACCGTGAAAGAAATCACTCAACTGGCCGCTAACCTTGGCAGGCGCTTGCAGGTTCTGAATGCCCACGTCACCGCTGCCGAGTCCTGTACCGGCGGTGGAATCTCAGAAGCGATCACTCGCATCCCGGGGAGTTCGGCGTGGTTCGAGGCCGGTTATGTGACGTATTCCAACCGGCAGAAAACCGAGCAACTGAACGTTTCTCCCGAATTGTTCCCTGTGGTGGGCGCGGTCAGTCGTGAAGTGGTCGAGGCGATGGTCCGCGGCGCGCAGGAAAAAAGCCGGGCGTATTTTGCCGTGGCGGTCAGCGGCGTGGCCGGCCCGGATGGCGGCTCACCGAACAAACCGGTCGGCACGGTGTGGCTGGCGTGGGGCGTCGGTGAGCAGGTGTTCAGCGAGGTGCAGCACTTTACCGGTAACCGCGATGAGGTCCGCCGACAAACGGTTAAGGCCGCGCTAGAGGGGCTGCTGCGTCATGCCGCTGGAGAAATCTCAAATCAGGGGTAGGCGATCCTGAAACGCTGTGGAATAATACTGGCTACTTATACAGGTGTTGGCCGTCAGGCCTTATTGATTACGTGAGGACTTTAATGGACGACAACAAGAAGAAAGCCTTGGCTGCGGCCCTGGGTCAGATCGAACGTCAATTCGGCAAGGGTGCCGTAATGCGTATGGGCGATCAGGACCGTCAGGCGATCCCGGCTATCTCCACTGGCTCTCTGGGTCTGGACATCGCGCTCGGCATTGGCGGTCTGCCAAAAGGCCGTATCGTTGAAATCTACGGTCCTGAATCCTCCGGTAAAACCACGCTGACGCTGTCGGTGATCGCCCAGGCTCAAAAAGCCGGCGCGACCTGCGCATTCGTTGACGCCGAACACGCCCTCGACCCTGAATACGCTGGCAAACTGGGCGTCAACGTCGACGACCTGCTGGTTTCCCAGCCGGACACCGGCGAGCAAGCCCTGGAAATCACCGACATGCTGGTGCGTTCCAACGCGGTTGACGTGATCATCGTCGACTCCGTGGCTGCCCTGGTTCCGAAGGCTGAAATCGAAGGCGAGATGGGCGACATGCACGTGGGCCTGCAAGCCCGTCTGATGTCCCAGGCGCTGCGTAAAATCACCGGTAACATCAAGAACGCCAACTGCCTGGTGATCTTCATCAACCAGATCCGCATGAAAATCGGCGTGATGTTCGGCAGCCCGGAAACCACCACCGGTGGTAACGCGCTGAAGTTCTACGCTTCGGTTCGTCTGGACATCCGTCGTACTGGCGCGGTGAAAGAAGGTGATGAAGTCGTCGGTAGCGAAACCCGCGTCAAAGTCGTGAAGAACAAGGTGGCTTCGCCGTTCCGTCAGGCTGAGTTCCAGATTCTTTACGGCAAGGGCATCTACCTGAATGGCGAGATGATCGACCTGGGTGTTCTCCACGGTTTTGTTGAGAAGTCCGGCGCCTGGTATGCCTATGAAGGCACCAAGATCGGTCAGGGCAAGGCCAACTCGGCCAAGTTCCTGGCAGACAATCCGGAAATCGCCACCAAGCTCGAGAAGCAACTGCGTGACAAGTTGCTGACCCCTGCGCCGGACGTCAAAGCATCGCCAGTCAAAGAGACGGCTGCTGACCTGGCAGACGCTGATATCTGATTGATCCGATGACCGCCGTACTCGATACACTCGTCGCGGTGCGGCGAACCGCCATGGACCTGCTCGCACGACGCGAGCACGGTCGAGTCGAGCTGACGCGTAAACTGCGTCAGCGCGGCGCTCTTCCTGAAATGATTGACACAGCACTCGACCGGTTGACGGAAGAGGGTCTGCTGTCCGAACCCCGTTACCTCGAAAGCTTCGTTTCCTACCGTGCTCGTTCTGGCTACGGCCCTTTGCGTATTCGCGAGGAACTGAGCCAGCGCGGCCTGCAACGTAACGACATCGAACTCGCCTTGCGCGAGAGCGGTTTCAACTGGCAGGAGCAACTGGAAGAGACCTGGCGGCGCAAATTTGCCGGGCATCTGCCGATAGACGTCCGGGAACGCGCCAAGCAAGGGCGTTTCCTGAGTTATCGGGGATACTCCATGGAAATGATCGGCCGCTTGTTCAGCGGTCGGGGAATAGATGATTAATAAAAACGGCCCGCTATTTCGATAGCGGGCCGTTATTTTTTGCCTCGATTTTGTCTCATGTCACCTTGGACGGCTCTCGCGCACGCTGTTGCGCCTGGGGTTTGGAATGGGCCCAGTTTTCCGGCAGGTTGATGTAGTCCACCAGTTCCCGCAGGCGGCCATGGTCCCTGGCGTTGAAGTTGAAGGCCAGTCGCGCCAGATGACTGAACTGCGCTTCATCGTGCTCCTCGCCGTTATAGGCATGCTGATGAAAGTGATCGCTCAGGCACAGGTCGGCGAACGCTTCCTGCATGTCTTCGAGCGCCTGGTCGCTGAGCTTGTGATTCATGCGGATCACGAACTGATGCTTGAGCCAGCGACTGGAGTGGAAGTTGCCGTAGAACTGGTTGATCTGCTCCACCGCTTCTTCGGCGCTGTAGACCAGGCTCACCAGCTTCATGTCGGTTGGCAGGATGTAGCGATTTTCCTCCAGTTGATGGTGAATGAAGTCCAGCGCGCCTTGCCAGAACTTGCCACCCGGCGCATCCAGCAACACCACAGGCACCAATGGGCTTTTGCCGGTCTGAATCAACGTCAACACTTCGAGCGCTTCATCCAGGGTGCCGAAACCGCCTGGACACAAGACCAGCGCATCGGCTTCTTTGACGAAGAACAGCTTGCGGGTAAAGAAGAAGTGGAAGGGCAGCAGGTTTGAGGTGCCCTGGACGGTGGGGTTGGCATGCTGCTCGAAGGGCAGGGTGATATTGAACCCCAGACTGTGTTCCAGGCCGGCACCTTCATGGGCCGCCGCCATGATGCCGCCACCGGCACCGGTAATGACCATCAGGTCCGAGCGCGCCAGCGCGGCGCCGAGTTCCCGGGCCAGGCCATACAGCGGATGTTCGATTGGTGTTCGCGCCGAGCCGAAAACGGTGACCTTGCGTCGCCCTCGGAACTGCTCGAGTACGCGGAACGCATGCTCCAGTTCGCGCAGGGCTTGAAGGGTGATCTTGGCATTCCAGCGATTGTGATCTTCCTGGGCCATGCGCAACACGGTCAGGATCATGTCGCGGTAAATCGGGATGTTGGGGCTGTTGGGTGAAACCAGGTTGAGTTGCTCTTCGACCTTGCTGATGAGGTCGTGGCCGCTTTCTTCGAAATGACGGCTCAGGAGGTCATTCGGTTGGTAAGGCATTCAACTTCTCCTTCTGCACAGAACCCTTGGCACCGACAAAACAGTCGTCAGCGCCGCGACACCTCATGTGTCGCTGTCTGCCCAAGCCCATGCCTGGGCGCTCCACCCGACTCGGTTCGAGTCGTCCATACAGGCTCTGTTTTTTCCTTGGATGAAAGAAACGTTCGCACAACAAGACACGCGACGGGCAGCCCCTTTCCTGCCCTGAAAAAGTGATCGTGAACACTCTAAATCTAGACCCTTGCAAAGATTCTCGCTGACTTGATCATTGCGCCGAAAAGTCTTTCCTGGCAACCGCTTATTGACGATTTGCAAGGTGAATTCACCGTTCGTCAGAACGCAAGCCACGGGCTCAACGCTCTGATTTACTAAGTTACAGGCGTGACACGACAACTTTGCGTCAAAGGCAGGGCGCACGGTTCAAGCGGTTCAAGGATTTTTCGCCCAAACAGGGCGAGGTGCAGGGAGGCTGGAAACGATGGCCAGAGTCATTCTGGAAATCGATACGCATCTGTATCGATTACTGAAGTCATCCGCCGAGACTAATCATTTGAGTCTCGAAGAGGAGTGCTGCCGGCGACTGGAGGGCGGTGAGCGGCGTTCGCGTTATTTGCAGGCGTTGGTGGCAGAACTGCGCGCCGAGGATGAACAGCGGCGCGCCAATTCCCGATGATTACTTCTTCTTGGCCGGAGCCGCTTTCGGGCAATCCGATTCCTGATAGCTGGCGGAACCGACTGAGCGGTTGGTCTTCACCTCAGTGAAGTCGTAACGCATGACCGCGCCCTTGGCCATCAGTTTGCGGAACGATGGGTTGTTGCATACAGAGGCGCCCAGCTGGAAATACACGGCTTTGGGGTCGGCACGCATCTTGTTGGCGTGACTGCTTTGTACGCTCAGATGATTGATCAGCGTATTGCCTTCGGCGGTGTAGCCTTGATCAAGAATGTCTTCGTTGATCGCCCGTGGAGTGCCAACACTGCTTTGTGCGGCGACGTTTCGCAGTTCTCGGTTGAGATTCTGCTCACTCAAGGACGCAGCCTGAGCGCTGAAAGACGACGCCAGCAAAATGGCAGCGGTGGGAACGATAAGGCGCAGCATGAAACTCTCCTGGTTCAGTGACTGGTGGTTCGACCCGTCACATGACTGTGCGTTCAGTGGCGGCGAATTATAGGGGACGAGGCCTGGACGGTACAGGCTTGCGCCGGCTGCTCTGATAAACTGCCGCGTCTTTGTGCCCTGTCGAGTGTTTTTCGTGTCGATTTTCTTTCCCCTCTGGTGCTGCCTGCGATGAGTCCTGTAACCCCACCCTTTGCGGCAAACGCCGTCGCCCGCTTGCGCGACGAGCGAGAGGAGGAGGGCATCAAGCCGATTCAGGCCCGTGGCTGGAGGGCGCCGCGTTGCCGAGCCTGCCGCGTGATCGAGAGTCACTGCCTGTGCGCCTGGCGCCCGCAGGTCGAGGCCCGCTCCGGCGTGTGCCTGATCATGACCAACAAGGAAGTGTTCAAACCGAGCAACACCGGTTGGTTGATTGCTGATGTGGTGCGCGACAACCATGCCTTTATCTGGTCCCGCACGGAAACTGATCCGCAGCTGCTGGCGTTGCTGGCCGACCCGCAATGGCAACCGTATCTGGTCTTTCCGGGTGAATACGTCGAGCCTGAGCGAGTGACGAACACCGTCGAGGCCGATAGCACCAAGCGGCCATTGTTCATTCTGCTCGACGCGACCTGGACCGAAGCCCGGAAGATTTTCCGCAAGAGCCCGTATTTTGATCGGCTGCCGATCCTGAGCCTGTTGCCCGAAAAGCTGTCGCGCTACCGGTTGCGCAGGTCGACCCGCAGTGAGCATTTGTGCACTGCCGAAGTGGCGGCACTGTGTCTGGATCTTGCGGGCGATACCGAGGCGGCATCGGCGCTGGACGCTTATTTCGATGTGTTCAGCCAGCATTACCTGGACGCGAAACACCAGCTGGACATGAACGTTGCAACGCCAGCCCACACCGAGCTGATGCCTTTCGTGCAGAACACGGCTCCGGTCATCTGCTGATTGTCGCCCATACTGCAAAGAACTGTACCGGCCAGGCACCTTGACCACCCCGGTTTCGCTGGGCATGCTTGGCGCCGATTGGGGCGCGGCCAAAGTTTGATACGCCGTATTCTTTACGTGATAGCCACGTGATTGGCGTTGAACGTGCCCTGTTGGTGCAGCTCCGTGGCTGTGCCTTGAGTTGTTAGAAAAACAGGATCATTAGAAAAATGGCCACATACGAAATCCTGATTGCCGATGACCACCCTCTTTTTCGTAGCGCCCTGCATCAAGCGTTGACCCTCGGTCTGGGGCCGGGTGTCCGTCTGGTGGAAGTGGCAAGCATTGCCGAGCTGGAAACCCGACTGGACGAAAAGGCTGACTGGGATCTGGTGCTGCTGGACCTCAACATGCCGGGGGCCTACGGTTTTTCCGGGTTGGTGCTGCTCCGCGGTCAGTACCCGCAGATTCCCGTGGTGATGGTGTCGGCCCAGGAAGAAGCCTCGATCATGGTGAAGTCCCGTGAATTCGGCGCCAGTGGCTTCATTCCCAAGTCCAGTGACCTGAGCGTCATCCAGAAAGCCGTGCGTGCAGTGCTCGATGGCGATGTGTTCTGGCTGCCCCAGGCGTTCGAAGCCGTGAGCGTTTCCGCTGAAGCCAAGGCGGCCAGTGAAGGCCTTGCCAGCCTGACGCCTCAGCAGTTCCGGGTGCTGACAATGGTCTGTGAAGGACTGCTGAATAAGCAGATTGCTTACGAGTTGAGCGTTTCCGAAGCGACGATCAAGGCCCACGTCACAGCGATTTTCCGTAAGCTGAACGTGCGGACTCGCACCCAGGCTGCGTTGCTCCTGCAACAACTTGAGTCAATTTCGAGCCACTAAGAGTTGGCCTGTTCACGCTTTTTTGACTTTGGTTGATCTAGCTTTCCCACTCATCTTTGGTCAGTTGCCTACTCTATGTCTCCATTCAAAGGCCAAACCGGCCTCAAACGCATCCTCAACGCTTCCGGCTACTCGCTGGACGGCCTGCGCGCAGCCTTCACCGGCGAAGCGGCTTTTCGGCAACTGGTGTTGCTCAACGTCATCCTGATCCCGCTTTCGTTCTTTCTGAACGTCAGCCGTGTCGAGCAGGCGCTTCTGATCGCGGTCTGCCTGTTGGCATTGATCGTCGAGTTGTTGAATTCGGCAGTGGAAGCGGCCATCGACCGCATTTCCCTCGAATTGCACCCGCTGTCCAAGAACGCCAAGGACATGGGCAGCGCCGCTCAGTTCGTGGCGTTGAGTATGATCGCGCTGGTGTGGGCGGTGATTCTGCTTTAAGCGATGGTGGGCAGTACGATCTCGTCGCTGCGCTGAACCCCGGCGGTGAAAGCGCGGCACAGGTCGAGGAATTCGCGCATCGCCGACGTCTGATATTTCTGTTTGTGCCAGATGAAATAGAACTGCCGCGCCAGATCCAGATCCGGCGTCTCCACGGGCACAAGGCTGCCGCGGCGGAACGCATCGCGCAGCGCCAGGCGCGAAATGCAGCCAATCCCCAGGCCTGACTCCACCGCGCGCTTTATCGCTTCGGTGTGTTCCAGTTCCAGACGGATGTTCAGCGCGCTGCGATGGTGACGCATCGCCTGGTCAAAGGTCAGTCGCGTGCCAGAACCTTGTTCCCGCAAAATCCAGGCCTCGTGGGTCAGTTCTTCCATGGTCGCGCTGCCACGCTTGGCCAGTGGATGCTGCGGTGCGCAGAACACCACCAGCTCATCCTCGACCCAGCTCTGCACTTCGATGTCCGGATGGCTGCAGTCGCCTTCGATTAGACCCAGATCAATTTCATAGTGCGCGACTTGCTGCACGATGTTGGCAGTGTTCTGCACGTGCAGCTTCACCTGGCTTTCGGGATGGCGCTGCATGAAGCTGCCGATCAGTAAGGTGGCCAGGTAATTGCCGATGGTCAGGGTCGCGCCGACCGCCAGAGAGCCGAAACCGGACTTGCCGTTGAGCAAGTCTTCGATTTCCTTGGCCTGGTCGAGCAGGGCCACCGCTTGGGGCAATAACTGTTTGCCAAGGGCGTTGAGGCTCAGCCGTTTGCCGGCGCGGTCGAACAGCTGGCAGCTGGACTGGCGCTCTAGCTCGGTGATCGAGGTGCTCGCCGCCGATTGCGAGAGGTTGAGCGTCAGGGCAGCACGGGATACGCTTTCCTGCTGGGCGACGGCGACGAATACTTGAAGTTGACGGAGAGTGAATCGCATATCTATATAACCGATAACCCTTATCTTAATAATCCATTTAACAGATATTGTCGCTGCCATTAGAATGCGATGCAATTGCGCACATCAGTGGCGCAGGCAAAATCTCCAGGAGTCCCACGTACATGAGCAACATGAACCACGAGCGTGTCCTCAGTGTTCATCACTGGAACGACACTCTGTTCAGCTTCAAGTGCACCCGCGATCCGGGCCTGCGCTTCGAGAACGGTCAGTTCGTGATGATCGGCCTGCAACAGCCCAACGGCCGGCCGCTCATGCGCGCTTACTCGATTGCCAGCCCGAACTGGGAAGAGCATCTCGAGTTCTTCAGCATCAAGGTGCCTGATGGCCCGCTGACTTCCCAGCTGCAGCATCTGAAGGAAGGCGACGAGATCATCATCAGCAAAAAGCCTACCGGCACCCTGGTGCTGGATGACTTGAAGCCTGGCAAACATTTGTACCTGCTCAGCACCGGTACTGGTCTGGCGCCGTTCATGAGCGTCATCCAGGACCCGGAAACCTACGAGCGTTTCGAAAAAGTGATCCTGTGCCACGGCGTTCGTTACGTCAACGAAGTCGCTTACCGCGAGTTCATCACCGAGCACCTGCCGCAGAACGAGTTCTTCGGTGAGGCGCTGCGTGACAAGTTGATCTACTACCCGACCGTGACCCGCGAGCCGTTCGAGAACGAAGGTCGCCTGACCGACCTGATGCGCAGCGGCAAGCTGTTCAGCGACATCGGTCTGCCGCCGATCAACCCGCAGGATGACCGCGCCATGCTGTGCGGCAGCCCGAGCATGCTCGACGAGACCAGCGAAGTGTTGAACAGCTTCGGCCTGAAAGTTTCGCCGCGGATGCGCGAGCCGGGTGACTACCTGATCGAGCGTGCGTTCGTCGAGAAGTAAGAAGCCGCTGCACTGCTCTACCTGTGGGAGCGAGCAAGTCGGATCGCCGCACCGCCGCTCCCACAGTGGTTTTGAGTTGGTCATGAAAAGCCCGCGTTGCCTGAGAAGGCAGCGCGGGCTTTTTCGTTTCTGGGGGTCAGACTTTTGCGGGAATGACTTCAAGCACGAGGATCACGCCCGCCTCGGGGTAATGCCAGCGCACATCCAGATCCCAGAACTGCGCACCATATTCCCGCTCAGGCGTAGGAATCTGGTACGCCGGACGTGGATCTTGCGCCAGGCATTGCTCGATCAGTTCGACCAAGGGCTCTTCAAGACGCTGAGCGTGCTCGTGAGCCTGTAACAGTGCTGAATCCGTCCACTGCACGGGAATCAACAGTGGCGCGGCGCTGGCAATGCTATTGGAGGCCGTGTCAATGATGTCCGCGTAAGGCACGTAGGGTTTGATGTCGAGAATCGGCGTGCCGTCGAGCAGGTCGATTCCCGATATCCACAGGCGATTGGCTTCAACCTTGTCCAGCTTCACCACGGATTGACCGATGCCATTGGGCCGATGCGTCGCGCGGGTGGCGAACACACCCATGGATTTGTTACCGCCCAGGCGAGGAGGGCGGACTTTCAGGCGTGGCTTTTCTTCCAAGGCCTGATGAAACAGGAACAGCAACCAGACGTGGCTCACCTGTTCCAGCCCTTGCACCGCATCGCCCTGATCGAACGGCGCCACCAGTTCCAGCACGCCGCGAGCGGCCGGGGCCAGTTGCGGCTGGCGCGGGATGGCGAACTTCTCCTTGAAGCAGGAGCGCACGAAGCCGATGGGGGAAACGTTGTAGGTCATGGTTTGGGTCGAGGCGGGAATTTGGGCGGGCATGATAACCCGATCAACCCTGGAATCGGTGGTGACCGGTAGGGCCCCTTCACGCCCTGAGCCTTTCCGTCAACGCGGTTTTGCTGTGTCCAGCTCGCTGGTCAACGGTGAGCCGTGCCGGAGCAAGGCCTGTAAATAAACCTTTTCGTCGTACACGGTACTGGTCTTCCAGCACCGATAAACGATCCGGATCCACTTGAACGCCAAGGCCCTGAGGGCCGCTTGGTAAGAGCTGCCTTTGGCCCTTTGCTGGCGATAATACGCCTCTGCCCACACCGATTGATTGATGCTGTGGGCAGCCCACTCAACAAAGGTCTGGCGCAAAAAAGTTGCGCATTGATAGCGCCAGTGGACGACTTTTTTCTTGCCACTGCGTTCGGTGACCGGGGCAATTCCGGCATATCGCTGCACCGCACTGGCATCCTTGAAGCGATCACGCTGCTCACCAAAGGCGACCATCAACCGTGGGGCAAGCTGCTGTCCCGCGCCGGGCAAGGCCTTGAAGAGTCGGTAGTCGGCCAGGGTGTTGGCAGTTTTTTCGATCTCCCGATCAAAGTCTTTGATCGCCGTGACAACCCCTTTCAGTTGCGAGACCAGGGCCACCACATACAGCGCTGAAGGACTGACCACGCCTGGATCTTCAGTCAACGGCATGGCTTTGGCGATCAACGCCAAACGCTGCTGATTGAGCTCAGCATGGCGAACATTGTGCGCGTGAAGGAACTTCAAAACGCTGGCCGGCCGAGCGTGCTTAAGCACTTCAAAGGTCGACCAGCGCGCCAAAAAATCACAGAAAACCAGCGTGTCATGGTCATGAAACAGCTCAAGAGCCAACGGATAATACTGTTTGAGCATGCAGACCAGACGGTTGCTGAGCTTGACCCGGTCATCGACCAGCCCGCGCCGATGTTCGGTCAGGCTGGCGAGCGAACGCATGGCGGAGCTTTGCTGGACCAGTTGAGGAAACCGTTCGGGGTGATTCAGCAACAGCTCAAGCGCCCATTGAGCATCCGTTGGATCATCCTTGGCGCCACTGGGGACGAAGGTTTTACGGTGCCGGGCCAAGGTGCTCGGATTGATCGGAAAGATACAAAAAAACTCATATTTTTGCAGAGCCGCTATCAGTGGGCCTTTGTTCAACTCCACGGCGATCGCGATAGGGCCACCGTAACGTTGATGCAGCGACTTGGCCCAGCGATCAATCGACTCGGGCTTGTGGTCGATGACCTCGAAACTGCGCTGAGCCTCTCCAGCTATCTGCAAACAGATGTCGTGCTTGGCGTCTGCCCAATCAATTCCGATATAAGCAGTGAAACTCTGAGACAGGAGCGTTTGCATGGAACACCTCAACAGGCGCTAAAGTACATGCAGGGACATGCATGCTTGCGTCCAGCGAAGGCGATATAGAGAGCCGTGTCGGGCTTTCCCTGAGAATTCGTTAGAGGGCGCAAGCGCACCTGTGGACTCGAAGGTGAAGGCGTAATCATCGAGTGCTGCGCGAGCATATTCGTAGCCCACAGGTGCATGTTCCTTCCTCGCCGACAACTGACTTCCAGCGATATCAGTATGGAAGAGAAAGGAACGGACTACCTATATCGCGAGCAAGCCCGCTCCCACAGGGTTCTCGAGCGAACACACAATGTGTGTTCAGCACAAAACCTGTGGGAGCGGGCTTGCTCGCGAAGGACGCACCGCCAATCTAGAGACCCCACCATCCAACGGAATAATATTCCCGGTCATGTAAGCCCCGGCCGTACTCGCCAGACTGATCGCCAACGCCGCCATCTCTTCCTCTCGCCCCCAGCGTTTCATCGGAATCAACGCCGTATCCTCGGCCAGCGCCTGCTCATCATTACCAATGTGCTGCGTCATCTTGCTCGGGAAACGCCCCGGCGCGATCACGTTGACGTTGATGTGCTGGCTCACCAGCTCCCGCGCGAGAATCCGCGACAGTTGATGCAGGGCCGCCTTGCTCGGCCCGTAGGCGTAAGCCTGTTCGCCAAAGGAAGAAATCCCCGCCACCGAACCGATGTTGATGATCCGCGCAGGATTGGCTTCCGAACTGGCCTTGCGCAGCAATGGCAAAAACTGCTGGATGCAGTTGAACACCGAGGTCACGTTAAGCTGCATGACCTTCTCCCAGCCCTTGACCGGGTAGCTTTCCAGTGGAGCGCCCCACGTGGTGCCGGCGTTGTTCACCAGAATGTCCAGGTGACTGATTTGCTCACCCAGCCGCAGGGCCAGATGCTGCACGCCTTCTTCAGTGGCCAGATTGGCAGCGATGGCGTGGCAACGACCCAACGCACTCAGTTCATCCGCCGTCTGCTGACACGCTTCGGCATCCCGGGCGCAGACGTACACGGTGGCGCCAGCTTCGACATAAGCCTTGGCGATCATTTTGCCGATACCACGGGTGCCACCGGTCACCAGAGCGGTGCGGCCTTGCAGGGAAAAGTACGGGTGCATGGCGAATCCTGAGAGCTGAGGGTCAATACACCCTAGTCGTCAGCCGCCAGAAGCGGAGCCACTATTTTTGCGAGGAATGAAGGTCTATACAGCCTTGAGCGGCCACCACTTCTTAGGGACAGCGCTTGCTGCGATGGCGTTTTGAAGATCGCCTTCGCCAGCAAGCTGTGCGCCTACAGGGGACGGTGGCCGCTCGAGGTTTCGTGGGCGATTTACTGCGGGCGAACGCGCAGGGTCAGGCCCTTGAGGAAGTTGCGCAGCAACTGGTCGCCGCACGAGCGGTAGTTGGTGTGGCCGAACTTGCGGAACAGGGCGCTCAGCTCAGGCTTGGACACCGGGAACTCGGACGCCTTGAGGATCGCGTGCATGTCGTCTTCTTTCAATTCGAAGGCCACACGCAGTTTCTTCAAGATGATGTTGTTGGTCACCGGCACTTCGATCGGTTGCGGCGCACGGCTTTCGTCCTTGCCGCGCTTGAAGGTCACCAGGCCATCGAGGAAATGCGCCATGACTTCGTCCGGGCAGCGTACGAAGCCTTCCTCGTCTTCCTCTTTCTTGTCGAGGTACGTCACCAGGTCTTCCAGGGCCACGTCCATGCCGCCGAGCTTGATGATCTCGATGACTTTCTTGTCGCTGATGTCGAGCATGTAGCGCACGCTGCGCAGTACGTCGTTATGAATCATGGTGTGCAATCCTGATATTCAGCAGTGGGCGCCGCATAAACAGCGGCGCCGAAATGTGTGGCGGCGTGAAAAGTCTTAGAACTTCTCTTTGCCGGACAGGTAACGCCATTGCCCCAACGGCACTTTGCCGATGGACACGCCGCCGATGCGGATGCGGCGGATGGCGACGACCTTCAGGCCAACGGCCTGGCAAAACAGGGCGATCACGCCCGGTTGCGGGTTCTTCATCGCAAAACGCAGGCGGTTCTCGTTCTGCCAGCTGGCCTTGACCGGCGGCAGTTCCTTACCTTTGTAGGTCAGGCCGTGGTTCAGGCGGTTGAGGCCGTGAGCCACCATGTCGCCTTCTACCTCGACGACATATTCTTGTTCGATCTTGGCGGAATCGGCGGTGAGCTTGCGCAGGATCTTCCAGTCCTGGGTGAACACCAGCAGGCCGCTGGCATTGGCCTGCAAGTCGGTGCTGGCGGTCAGGCGCAGGAAGTGGCCCTTGAGCGGACGTTTGCTGAAGCGGTGTTCTTCGCTCAGGGTCTCGGCGCTGATGGTCGCCATCGCCGTTTCTGCGTCCATGCCCATGGGCACGTTGAGCAGGAGGGTCACCGGCTCCGGTGCAGTGGCCTTGGCTTCTGGATCAAGCTCGACTTTTTGCGTGTCGACCTTGAATTGCGGCTCGTCGATGACTTCGCCGTCCACGGTGACCCAGCCGCCCTCGATGAACAGCTCAGCCTCCCGACGGGAACAGCCGACGAGTTCGATGAGGCGTTTGGAGAGACGAATCGGGTCAGTCATGACAGGGCCGTAACAAAAAAGGGGTGGGCATTGTACCTGCGTGGCGCCGGTTAATCCCGGCTCCATTTGCCGCATGTGCTTTTAATGTGGGAGCGGGCTTGCTCGCGAAAGCGGTGGGTCAGCCAATTATCTGTTGAATGACACACGCATTCGCGAGCAAGCCCGCTCCCACACTTGTTCTATGTTGAGTCAGCCATTGCGCGTCAGTTGAAGCGCCTGGCGCAAGCGCATGTGCAACAGCGGATAAGGCTGGCCCATGCCATCGACTTCCGAACGGCCAATCACCTCGAACCCCTGCTTGAAGTAAAAACCCAACGCTTGCGGGTTCTGCTCGTTGACGTCCAGCTCGTCGGCGTTCAAATGCTCCATGGCATAACGCAGCAACTGTTTGCCCAGGCCCTGGCCGCGGTGGGCCGGGTCAATGAAGAGCATTTCGATCTTGCCCGCCGCCACCCCGGCAAACCCGGTGATGCGCTGGCGCGAGTCCCTGGTGCAGATCAGCATCACCGCGTCGAGGTAGCGGGTCAGCACCAGGTTCTTCAGCAATTCAATGTAGCTGTCCGGCAGAAAGTCATGGGTGGCGCGCACCGAGGCTTCCCAGACTTGAGTGAGTTCTACGTAGTCGCTCTGTTTCGGCGTGTGGATAACCGAATGTTGGCGCATGGCCGAATGCCCCTTTTCCTGTGAGTGTCGAGAATCCTTTCCTCACAAAACGATAGTCGTAAAAAAGCCCCGCATCTCGTCAAGAGAGCAGGGCTTTTCGTATTTTTTGCGTTTAGATCTGTTCAGCCCACAGGTCGTATTCGTCGGCGTCGGTCACTTTGCACCAGACCTTGTCGCCCGGCTTCAGGTTGCTGCCGTTGTCGATGAACACATTGCCGTCGATTTCCGGGGCATCGAAGAAACAGCGGCCAACCGCGCCTTGTTCGTCGACTTCATCGACCAGCACTTCGATTTCACGGCCGACGCGCATTTGCAGACGGGCCGAGCTGATGGCTTGTTGATGCGCCATGAAGCGGTCCCAACGGTCCTGTTTGACGTCGTCCGGAACGACTTCCAGGTCCATATCGTTGGCCGGAGCGCCATCCACCGGCGAGTACTGGAAGCAGCCGACGCGGTCGAGCTGGGCTTCGGTCAGCCAGTTCAGCAGGTACTGGAAGTCTTCTTCGGTTTCGCCGGGGAAGCCGACGATGAAGGTCGAACGGATGATCAGATCCGGGCAGATTTCGCGCCAGTTCTTGATCCGCGCCAGGGTCTTGTCTTCGAAGGCCGGGCGTTTCATGGACTTCAGGACTTTCGGGCTGGCGTGCTGGAACGGGATGTCCAGGTACGGCAGGATTTTCCCGGCGGCCATCAGCGGGATCAGCTCGTCGACGTGTGGGTACGGATAAACATAGTGCAGACGCACCCAGACGCCGAGGGTGCTCAGGGCTTCGCAGAGTTCGGTCATGCGGGTTTTCACCGGCGCGCCGTTCCAGAAACCGGTGCGGTATTTCACGTCGACGCCGTAGGCGCTGGTGTCTTGCGAGATCACCAACAGCTCTTTGACGCCGGCCTTGACCAGGCGCTGGGCTTCGTCGAGCACATCACCGACCGGACGGCTGACCAGTTTGCCGCGCATCGACGGGATGATGCAGAAGCTGCAGCTGTGGTTGCAGCCTTCGGAAATCTTCAGGTACGCGTAGTGGCGCGGGGTCAGCTTGATGCCTTGCGGTGGCACCAGGTCGATCAGCGGGTTGTGATCCTGACGCGGCGGCACGGCGTCGTGCACGGCATTGACCACCTGCTCGTACTGCTGCGGACCGGTCACGGCCAGCACGCTCGGGTGAATCTTGCGAATGTTGCCTTCTTCGACGCCCATGCAGCCGGTCACGATGACCTTGCCGTTTTCCTTGATGGCTTCGCCAATCACTTCCAAAGATTCAGCCTTGGCCGAATCGATGAAACCGCAGGTGTTGACCACCACGACGTCGGCGTCCTGATAGGTGGACACAACGTCATAACCTTCCATGCGCAGCTGGGTAAGGATGCGCTCGGAATCGACCAGTGCTTTGGGGCAACCCAGGGATACGAAGCCAACCTTTGGATTGGCCGGCGCAGGAGTGGTGGACATGTCTAACCTCGGTATTTGAGACGCCTCCAGCCGAAGACGGCAAGGCGACTGACGGGCGCTATGTTGCGCCTCTGGTCAAAAAGTGCGCAATTCTAGCGATGAGAGGCGCAGTTGACCAGCTTTATGCAGGGAAATACGACGAGTGCTGCGCTATGCTTCGTCCCGTTAGGCTTTACCGATTCTTTACAGTCAACAAAACGTCTGTAACGTCATGTAAAACAGCGCATGCTGCGTTTAAAAGCATAGTGCTTCTTTCAAAGAAGTCCGGTCTGGGTAGTAGGAGTGGTGGATGGGTCAGGCAAGTAGTCAGGCGGCGGGAGCCGAGCATTCGGCGGCGAAGCCGATCGGCATGCTGGTCGCGGCGGTCGGGGTGGTTTATGGCGATATCGGCACGAGCCCGCTGTACACCCTCAAAGAAGTGTTTTCCGGTCACTATGGTGTACCGGTCGACCATGACGGCGTGTTCGGGATTCTGGCGCTGATTTTCTGGTCGCTGATATGGGTTGTCTCAATCAAATATGTGCTGTTCGTGCTGCGTGCCGACAACCAGGGCGAAGGCGGGATCATGGCCTTGACCGCCCTGGCTCGGCGGGCTGCGGCCGGGCATCCGAAGCTGCGCATTTTTCTAGTGGTCTGCGGGCTGATCGGTGCGGCGCTATTTTACGGCGATAGCATGATCACGCCGGCTATCTCTGTGCTCTCGGCGATTGAAGGCCTTGGACTGGCTTTCGAGGGTATAGACCATTGGGTGGTGCCGCTGTCGTTGGTTGTGCTGGTGGCGCTGTTCCTGATTCAGCGCCACGGCACTGCGCGGATCGGCATTCTGTTCGGCCCGATCATGGTCACCTGGTTTGTGGTGCTAGGTGCGCTCGGTGTCCACGGCATCCTGCAGCAACCGGAAGTGTTGCAAGCGATGAACCCGATTTGGGGCGTGCGCTTCTTCATCGTACACCCGGGCATGGGCGTAGCCATCCTCGGCGCGGTGGTGCTGGCACTGACCGGCGCCGAAGCGTTGTACGCCGACATGGGCCACTTCGGTCGCAAGCCGATTGCCCGCGCCTGGTTCATCCTCGTGCTGCCGGCGCTGGTGCTGAACTACTTCGGTCAGGGCGCCTTGCTGCTCGGTGATCCGGAAGCCGCTCGTAACCCGTTCTATCTGTTGGCGCCGAGCTGGGCGTTGATCCCGTTGGTCGGTTTGTCGACCCTGGCCACGGTGATTGCCTCGCAAGCGGTGATTTCCGGTGCGTTCTCCCTGACCCGTCAGGCGATCCAGCTCGGTTACATTCCGCGCATGCACATTCAGCACACCTCCAGTGCCGAACAAGGCCAGATCTACATCGGCGCGGTGAACTGGGCGCTGATGGTCGGTGTGATTCTGCTGGTGATCGGCTTCGAATCCTCCGGCGCCCTGGCCTCGGCTTACGGGGTGGCCGTGACCGGGACCATGCTGATGACCAGCATTCTGGTCTCGGCGGTGATATTGCTGCTGTGGAAATGGCCTCCGATCCTCGCGGTGCCGCTGTTGCTCGGTTTCCTGTTGGTGGACGGTCTGTACTTCGCGGCCAACGTGCCGAAAATCATTCAGGGCGGAGCGTTCCCGGTGATCGCCGGTATCGCGCTGTTTGTGCTGATGACCACCTGGAAGCGCGGCAAACAGCTGCTGGTGGAACGCATGGACGAGGGTGGGCTGCCGCTGCCGATTTTCATCAGCAGTATCGCCGTACAACCACCGCATCGCGTCCAGGGCACCGCTGTGTTCCTCACCGCTCGCCCGGACGCCGTGCCTCACGCGTTGTTGCACAATCTGCTGCATAACCAGGTGCTGCACGAGCAAGTGGTGCTGCTGACCGTGGTCTACGAAGACATCCCGCGGGTACCGCCGACACGGCGCTTCGAGGTTGAATCCCACGGCGAAGGGTTCTTCCGGGTGATCCTGCACTTTGGTTTCATCGACGAACCGGATGTGCCGCAAGCGCTGAAGCTGTGTCATCTCGATGACCTCGACTTCAGCCCGATGCGCACCACCTACTTCCTCAGCCGCGAGACGGTGATCGCCTCCAAACTCGAAGGCATGGCCCGCTGGCGCGAGGCGCTCTTCGCCTTCATGTTGAAGAATGCCAACGGCAATTTGCGCTTCTTCAATCTGCCGCTGAACCGGGTGATTGAGTTGGGTACACAGGTAGAGATGTAGCCCCATCAAAAAGCCCCCGTTGCCTTGCGGCAGCGGGGGCTTTTTTGTGTCCGGCCGCATTACTTGATAACAGTGAAGATCCAATGTGGGAGCGGGCTTGCTCGCGAAAGCGGTCTGACATTCAACATTGATGGCGACTGACAGGCCGCTTTCGCGAGCAAGCCCGCTCCCACAGGGGTTTTGCGGTGTTACTGGCTTTCGGGCAGATCTTCTTCAGATTCAGTTTTGGTCCGGGCAGGTCGTGGCGTCAGCACCTTCACCACATCATCAATTACCGCCTTACCCATCGCCGTCAGATAGTGAGCAGCCCAGGCGTGGCGGTCGGTGTCTTTTGCGTAGGCGGCATCCTCGGAAAATGATTTGGCGAGGAACAGCAGGTCGCAGGCTTGTGACAATGCTTGAACGATGGGGACACCGGCTCGGACGTTGAACAACGCCTGATCCGGGCAGTAGATGAGTGGGGTGAAGCCTATGGTTTTTAGTTCTGAAATTGCGGTCGTATCTATTTTGGACATTTCTATTCCCTAAGCTTGAGGAGCTGCCACGTTCGTTTCCAAGCGAATGGGTGGCAGCTGTGCGCAGGTTGGAAAACCGGGAGCCTAGGAAACCGGCACGTCCGAAGACGTCCCACGCACAACCGCCATGACACAGGATTGCAGCCGTAAAGGCCTGCGGTCATGTTGGGCACGTTGTTGCTATACGCTCGTCGGGTTTCCAAGCCCGATCACTGAATGGTCAGCGACGTCCGGAGAGTATCCCGTCGAAGAAAAACGCAACAAGGCGGCAAAGTGCCCAAACACGAGATTCGGAGTTTGCCTACAAGGTCTGCGGGCGTCATCCGATATTGCGACACCTTAAGTAAACGAAACTAAACACGGCGAGAGTGTTTACACGTTTCGGCTCACGTTTTCTCAGGATGAAAAACGTTGGATGATAAATACGCGCTTTTTGCAGCTTGCTGTATGTCTAATTCGACGCAATAATCTGCGTAGAACTGTGTGTTCAAATTTGCATGATGTGTAGAGAGGTGAGTATGACGGCATTACTGGAGCGTGCTGACCAAGCGATTTCGGTGACTGCGATGGTCAGGGGGTTTAGTGCGAGGCTAAAGGAGATTTCCAGCCGAGCCACCGAACGACTGGTCATTTTCAAAGACAACCAACCCGCAGCGGTCATTATCAATGTCGAGGCGTATCAGGAAATGCTCGACGAGCTTGAGGACCTTCGGGTTGAAGCTGCGGCTCGAGAGCGACTGATCGGTTTTGATCAGGCCAAGGCTGTCAGCCACGACGATATGCGGGCGCGGTACGCCAAGAAAGACTAAAGGAGCTGTGGATGGTTTGGGGCGTTATCTATCATCCGGAGGTCCAGAAGGATCTGGATCTGCTGGGAGCTGTGGCGGCAAACCGCATTCTTGATGTTATCGAAGAGCGGATTGTCAATGGTGAGCCGGACAAGAGCGGCAAGCCCCTAAGAGCCAGTCTTGCAGGTTGCAGACGGATCCGGACAGGCGACACGCCGGATTGTATATCGAGTCGACGGCAAGGCCATTCAGGTATTGATCGTCGCAGTCGGGGCCCGACGTGACGAAGAGGTTTATGACGCCGCAGAGCGTCGCCTATAAGTAGGAAGCCTCCGTTGCCGTGAAGGTAGTGGGGGCTTTTTTGTGCCCGGTGATTTTGAATCCACTGACCATCCCTGTGGGAGTGAGCCTGCTCGCGATAGCGGGCTGACATTCACCATCGGTGTATCTTGCAGACCGCTATCGCGAGCAGGCTCACTCCTACAAGGGATCTGATCTACCCAAGAGATTTGTGGTGTCTGTAGAAATGAAAAAAGCCCCCGCAACCAAAAGGCAGCGGGGGCTTTTTCGTGGGCAGGCCTCAGATCACTCCTGAGCCGTCTCACCCTTGGCCTGGCGCTTCTCGATGATGTCCACCAAACGCTTTGCCAGCGCCGGGTAGTTCTCGTCGAAGTGGTGGCCGCCAGGCAGTTTCATCGCCTCGCCAACCGCACTCTTGTCGGTGCAGCCGCTTTCGTCGACTTCTTCTTCGCCGTAGATGCACACCACTTTCTCCGGCGGCAGCTTGGCCATTTCCGGGCCGGTGGCGGCTTCTTTGCCGGCGTTGCCGAGCCAGCCTTCGACTTCGATTTCGAAGCTGCCGGTGCGGGCGAAGGCGAGCAGGATGATTGCGTCGACGCGTTGTTGTTCTGCCGGTTCCATGCGGTTGTAGATCGCCGGCAGGACGTCGGCGCCGAACGAGTAACCGGTCAGGATGAAGCGCTTGGTGCCCCATTTCTGCCGGTAGTGTTGCATCAGCTCGGCCAGGTCCAGGGCGCTTTGCTCCGGGCTCTTGTGCTGCCAGTAGTAGCGCAGGGTGTCGATGCCGACCACCGGGTAGCCGATCTTGGCCATCTCGCCCGCGACGTCGCGGTCCAGGTCGCGCCAGCCGCCGTCACCGGACAGGAACAGGGTCACGGTGTCTTTGGCCTGGCCGGCCGGGACTTCGACCACCGGAATCTGCAGGCCACCAGCGGCTTTATCGCCACCGACGAGGAGCTTGCGCAGTTCGTTGTTTAGCACTTGCGGCAGGTTGATGTCGTAGTCGCTGATGCTGGTTTCGGCGTTGGGTTGATCGCGCACGAAGCCGGCGCTGGTGTCGTCCGGGTTGTCGTTCCAGGCCACCAGCCAGTGACCGTGAGCGGCGCGTTTCGGCAGCAGATGGGTGCACCCGGGCTTTTCCAGGGCCAGATCGACGGAGACGGCCTGAGCCTTGTCGTCCTTCTGCTCGGACAACCAGCGCCACGCCAGCACGGCGCCGGGGCCGATGCCGCTGACCAGGGTCGCCGGGCCGTTGAGTTCCCTCAGGCCCGATTGCAGGGCGCGACTTTGCAGCAGGCAGTCTTTAGGCAGGATCACCTGAACAATCTGCGCCGAGCCGGTGCGGCTCAGGGTCATCAATTGTTTGTCGCTGAGTTTCTGGTCTTCATTGACCGCCACCAGCACCTGGGCGCGCGGCGTGTTGCCGGGGATGACGCGCGTCATCGCCGCGCCATCGGCCGGTATCAGCTGTTGGAGGGTCGGTTCGGGTGCCGGGCGTTTCAGGTACCAGTAACCGCCACCGACAATCAGGGCCAGCACGACCAGCGTGCCCAGTACGTACCGCAAGGAGCGTTGAATCATCAGCGTTTCACCAATCCAGTCAAGCCGCCCGCAATCAGGGCAGCAGTATCGGCCAAGGCAACCAGCGGATCGAGTCCGGCGGGCACGGCCATATAACGGGGTTCCCAGTCAGGCTGGAATTTGTCTTTGAAGCGGCGCAAGCCTTGGAAGTTGTAGAGCTGCTCACCACGGCGGAACACCATCGAGCCCAGACGCTGGGTCAGCGGTGCGCCACGCCGGGGTTGCAACCCCGACAGCGGCACCATGCCCAGGCTGAAGCGCGCGTATCCATGATTTTTATAATGTTGGATCAGGCCGACCATCATGAACTCCATGGTCAGCTTGGGGGCGTCCGGGTGCGCGCGCATCAGGTCGAGGCTGGCCAGGTCATGGCCGTAAGTCTCGAGCAGGTTGGCGAACGCCACCGGGCGGCCTTCGAAACGAATTACCGCCACGCGAAAATGCTTGAGGTAGTCGTCGCTGAAGCGGCCGAGCGAGAAGCCTTTCTCACGCACGTTCTTGCCGGTCAGCCAGGCATCTGAAATCACCTTGAGCTCATCCATCGGCGCATGGCCCGGCTCAAAGATTTCCAGCGACAGGCCATCGCGGGTGCCGCGGTTCCAGGTGTAGCGCAGGTCTTTCATCTCTTTGCCCTTGGCTTCGAGATCAAAACGCTGCAGATCGACCCGGGCTTCTTCGCCGAGCTTGATCGCGGTCAGGCCGATGTCCATGTAGTACGGCAGGTTCTCGGCGCGCACTTGATAGAACACGGGGCGAGCGTGGTGGATGTCGCAGAGGTCGCGGAACTGCCAGATCATTTCCGCCCGTTGCTGGGTCGGGCCGATCGGGTCGTACAAGGCCACCAGGCTGCGGCCACGGCGGGCGTACATCAGGAACGCCTCATCGTTGGGGTGAAACAGCAGCGCCTTGTCACCGGTCAGGGCCAGGCCACCGTCCGGTTGGGCAGAGGCCATGAGAATCTTTACCGCGCGATCCAGCTCGTCAGGTGTCGGCAAGTGAATCACCGGACGCGCGGTGCGCAGCAGCCAGGTCAGGGACACCACGACCAGCAGCACTGCGGCACCGAGCAGCGAGCGCAAGCCACGCGGGGCATCGGCGTCGAGGGTGAACTGCCACCAGAGTTGATGGCTGTACGGGACGTCTTGATAGGCAAACAATAGCAACCAGATCGAGGCACCGAGCACGCACAGGCTGGACACCAGATACAGCGGCGAGAACGGCAATTCTGTGAGGCGGCTCGGGCGATAGAACGAGCGCCGGAAAACCCCCAACAGACTCGCCGTCAGGGTCATCAGGCAGGCTTCTTCCCAGTCAAAGCCCTTGAGCAGAGACAGCAGGGCGCCGACCAGCAATAGAATGGTGGTCAGCATCCACGCGGCGGACAGCCGACGACGCAGACCTTGAGCCAGCAGCAGGCACAGCACGCCAATCAGGCTGGCACCGAAGTGCGAAGCGTCGACCAGGCGATGGGGGATCAGAAAGCCGATGTGTTCCAGACGGGTGTCGATTTCCGGAGTCACGCCGGAGAACAGCAGCACCACGCCGGACAGGAACACCAGCACCGCCAGAATCGGCGCCGCCAGACCGGAAGCGGCCCGCAGGGACTGGCGCGACTGAAACAGACGCTGGCCTTCGTTGATCAGCAGGAACACACACGCCACCAACAGTGGCAGCACGACATAGATCAGGCGATAGAGCAGCAGCGCGGCGGCCAGTGGGGCAGCGCCAAGTGTGGCGGCGAAGGCGGCCAACAGGATGGCTTCAAATACGCCGACACCGCCGGGCACATGGCTGAGCACGCCAGCGGCCAGGGCCAGCAGGTACACCAGCAGGAATGCACCGAAGGGCGGCGCTTCCGGCAGCAACAAATAAAGCACGGTCGCGGCGGCGGCCACGTCCAGGGCGGTAATGATCAGTTGCAGGAAGGTCAGGCGGCGGCCGGGGAGGCGCAAAGTGCGGCGTCCGACCTTGACCAGCAAGTTGTCCTTGGAAGGCTGATCCGGAAGGCGACGGCGGTAGATGCCGATGGCCAATACGCTGAAGAGCAGCAATACGGCTGCGGCAACGCCACCCAGCAAACCTTCGGACAGTCCCAGGGCCGCCGAGGCGGCTGGCAGGTTGCTGAGGGTTGCCAGGGCGGCCAGCGGTGGCAAGGCGCAGCCGAGCGAGAGGCTGGCAAACAGCGTCATGTGAGCGACTTCCGAAGCCCCCAGACCATGACGTGCATATAAACGGTAGCGGACCGAGCCCCCCGAGAGCATCGAAAGACCGATGGCGTTGCCGATGGCAAACGCAGTGAAGCCGCCCAGTGCCAGGATGCGCGGCGCCAGTGTCACGCCCGCGTAGCGGCTGGCCGACCATTCGTACCCCAGCAGAATGATGAAGCCGACCACTGTCGCACCCAATGCGCCCAGCAATGCCGGTTTCGGTACTTCCAGGATCGAGTCATGCAAAGCGTACAGATCGAGTTCGCTCAGCAGATGACGACAGGCAATCAGCGCGATAGCGAACAACAGCAGAGTGACCGCCAGGCCGATGGGCTGACGGTACTTGCTGACCAGATCCAGCAAGCGTAGACGCTCGGCCTTGATCGGTTGTGTCGCTGTGACGGTGTCTTGTGGATCAGACGAGTTGGCGCGCATCAATCACCTCTTGGATTGTGCGCGACAGGATGGGGGTATCCAGCCAAGTTACCAATCCCTGTAGAAAAAAATAATCACAAAATTTAACGCCTCTCACCGGTTATCGGCGATGGCATGTCATTGCTCGTCGAGGGTTCTCTGTCTGCGATTCAACATAGTCTGAACTCACAGCCTTGGAGATCCCGAACGCGTCTCTACACAGTGACAGGTCATTGTTGCGAAAGGACTTTTTCAACAGATACAAAAAAGGCCACTCTTTCGAGTAGCCTTTTTTGATGTTTGGTTGCGGGAGCCGGATTTGAACCGACGACCTTCGGGTTATGAGCCCGACGAGCTACCAGACTGCTCCATCCCGCGTCTGTGTGGCGGCATTCTATAGAGATACGCCTGTGTGTCAACTGTTAATCTGGAACCGGGTCAAATAAGTGTAAATAAGCGGCGAGCGGTCGCAGGGCAGACTTAAGCTTCGGAATCAGAACGATTTCTCCCTCTGGTAAGTATAGATGAGCACAAAACAGACGCGCACAAAAAAGGCCACTCTTTCGAGTAGCCTTTTTTGATGTTTGGTTGCGGGAGCCGGATTTGAACCGACGACCTTCGGGTTATGAGCCCGACGAGCTACCAGACTGCTCCATCCCGCGTCTGTGTGTCGGCATTCTACAGAGGATCGCCGGGCTGTCAACCTTCAATCCGGATAAAACCTGTTCTGGTTCAATCGCTTAGCTTGAAAGTACGGCGGTGTAATGGGCTACGAGTCAGGCGTGGCAAGGCTTTCAGCTCTATTGAAGGTGGGCTTTCGATTGAGAAAATAAATTCATCCATGACTTTTCCTACGAGCGGGGAAGAAGATTCAGACTACTGGTGCTATATACAGGTGTCAGTGAGATACTGCCGATCCGGCACCCCATGACTCCATTTCTTCACCATGAACACCGCTTCTATATGACCCAGCGAAAAATCATCCACGTCGATTGTGACTGCTTCTACGCTGCCATCGAGATGCGTGACGACCCGCGTCTGGCAGGTAAACCCCTGGCAGTGGGTGGTTCGGCGGATCGGCGCGGGGTGATCGCCACCTGCAACTATGAGGCGCGGGCCTATGGCGTGCGCTCGGCGATGTCTTCCGGGCATGCCCTGAAACTGTGCCCGGACCTGACCATCGTCAAGCCGCGCATGGACGCCTATAGAGAAGCGTCGAAGGAAATTCACACGATCTTTCGCGATTACACCGACCTGATCGAGCCACTTTCCCTCGACGAGGCTTACCTCGACGTGTCCGACTGTGCGCATTTCGGTGGCAGCGCCACGCGCATCGCCCAAGACATTCGCCGCCGAGTCTCCAATCAGTTGCACATCACGGTTTCGGCCGGCGTAGCGCCGAACAAGTTTCTGGCCAAGATCGCCAGTGACTGGAAGAAGCCCAACGGCTTGTTTGTCATTACGCCGGATCAAGTAGAAGAATTTGTAAGCGGTTTGCCCGTGAGTAAGCTGCATGGCGTGGGAAAAGTCACCGCGGACAAACTGGGCAAACTCGGCATTGTCGATTGCTCGCATCTGCGTGAGTGGGACAAGTTGGCGCTGGTGCGTGAGTTCGGCAGTTTTGGCGAGCGACTTTGGAGCCTGGCCCGTGGGATTGATGAGCGTTTGGTGCACAACGACAGCCGTCGGCAGTCGATCAGTGTTGAAAACACCTACGACGTGGACCTGCCCGATCTGGTGAGCTGCCTGGATAAATTACCCGAGCTGCTGGAAACACTGGCGGGCCGCATGGCGCGGATCGACAGCAGCTACCGGCCCGGCAAGCCGTTCGTCAAAGTGAAATTCCATGACTTTACCCAGACGACACTGGAACAGGCCGGGGCAGGGCGGGATTTGGGGAGTTATCAGTTGTTGCTGACCCAGGCGTTCAATCGCGGCGGGAAACCGGTGCGGTTGTTGGGGATTGGGGTCAGGCTGGAGGATTTGCGCGGTGGGTTTGAGCAGATGGAGTTGTTTGAGCGGTAGATTTTTGGTGAATCCAAGGGCCTCTTCGCGGGAAAGCCTCGCTCCTACGGATTTGTGTCATGCGCGGTACCGCGTTCAACCCAATACTGTAGGAGCGAGGCTTGTCCGCGAAGCTTTTGCTTTTAGTTCGGCCCCGGATCCGCCACCAGTCGCCCGGCATCCTTGGTCAATGACTTGAGGAATTCGGTCTGCAACTCTGGATCATTGCGGGTCAGTTCGATCAGGCTTTGTTCCAGCTCACTGGCTTCTTCTTCCAGACCCAGTTCCGACAAGCGCTTGACCCGGTGTACCCACTGGCTCACTTCGTCGTCTTCGAGGTCGTCATAAATCAGGGCATGCGCTTCGAGCAGTTTGCCGCGCAAGCCACTGCTGACCGCCAGGGACGAATCGGTGTGCACATCGTCCTGACCGTCTTCGACACTGATCAGCAGTCGGCTCAGATGATTGATGTCATGTTCAGCGAACGGGCTGTCCAGCAGGTTAATGCGTAAAACCCCGTTTTTGTCGGTGCTCAGCTCGAACGTTTCCTTGCCGGCCTTCACCACAACCGGACGCTCGCTCCAGGGCAGGCTCGAGTATTCGGTGCGTTTGTCGAGCTGGATTTCGTCGATGCCGGCCAGGTTCTGCTGCGCACGACCGTTGGACTGAGCGTTCATGAACGGGTTGAGCCCGGCAAAGCCGTAGCTGAGCCAATCCTTGGTGACGCTGTCCGGCAGGTTGCCGAGGGCGAACACGTTGACCACGTTGGCCCCGACACCGCCCACCACCGCCACCGCACCCAGCGGAATCTCGTAGACCTCGCGCCAGGGTTGGTAAGGCGTGTAGCGATCGTAGTGACGCGTGACTTCGAATTCGGTGACTTCGAACGTCTTCTGCTCGTGGATTTTCACCCGCCGTTGCGGCAGCTCAAGCACCTTGGGCTCACCGACATCGATCTGCAGGCTGTGATCGAGCAATTTGCGCTCGACGCGTTCCTCGTGCTCGCTGCGTTGCGACATGTGATTGGCACAGCCGCTGACCAGCAGGGTGCCGCACAGGGCGGCACCACCGAGGCCTAAGGTGTTTCGCTTGAACATGACTTCTCTATCTGGTGTCAGCGGCGGATACGGGCCTGGAGGAAAGACAGCACGTCAGCAACCGGCAGCGCTTGCGCTTCAGGTTCGGTACGGCTCTTGTATTCCAGGTTGCCTTCGGCGAGGCCGCGGTCACTGACCACGATCCGGTGAGGAATGCCGATCAGCTCCATGTCCGCAAACTTGATGCCCGGGCTGGTTTTCTTGTCGCGATCGTCCAGCAATACTTCGAAGCCGGCTTCAGTCAGTTCTGCATACAGCTTGTCGGTGGCTTCGCGAACCTGTTCGGTTTCATAGCGCAGCGGTACGAGAGCGATCTGGAATGGAGCCAGCGTGTCGCTCCAGATGATTCCCTTGTCGTCGTTGCCCTGTTCGATGGCCGCAGCCACCACGCGGGAAACGCCGATGCCATAGCAACCCATTTCCAGGGTAACCGGCTTGCCGTTCTCGCCCAGCACTTCGCACTTCATCGCCTTGCTGTACTTGTTGCCCAGCTGGAAGATGTGTCCGACTTCGATGCCGCGCTTGATTTCCAGGGTGCCCTTGCCATCCGGGCTTGGGTCGCCGGCAACAACGTTGCGCAGGTCGGCAACGGTCGGAACCGGCAGATCGCGCTCCCAGTTCACGCCGAAGTAGTGCTTGTCGTCGATGTTCGCACCGATGCCGAAGTCGCTCATCAGCTCGACGGAACGGTCGATGATGATTGGCAGTGGCAGGTTCAGCGGGCCGAGGGAACCGGCACCGGCGCCAATGGCGTCGCGCAGTTCGCTGTCGGAAGCCATGACCAGCGGGCTGGCAACGCCAGGCTGGTTGGAGGCTTTGATTTCGTTCAGCTCGTGGTCGCCACGGATGATCAGGGCAATCAGCTTGCCTTGTTCTTCCGCGTGAACCACGAGGGTCTTGATGGTCTTTTCGATCGGCAGGTTGAAGCCTTCGACCAGTTGCGCAATGGTCTTGGCGTTCGGTGTGTCGACCAGACGCAATTCTTCAGCCGGTGCGGCGCGAGAGGTTTCACGCGGTACAGCTTCGGCTTTCTCGATGTTTGCGGCGTAGTCGGAACCGTTGCTGAAGACGATATCGTCTTCACCGGATTCGGCCAGTACGTGGAACTCGTGGGAGCCGGCACCGCCGATGGAGCCGTTGTCGGCTTCTACGGGGCGGAATTTCAGGCCCAGACGGGTGAACACGTTGCAATACGCCTGGTGCATGCGGTCGTAGGTGACCTGCAGCGAAGGCTGATCCGCGTGGAAGGAGTAGGCGTCCTTCATGATGAACTCGCGACCGCGCATCAAACCGAAGCGTGGGCGGATTTCGTCACGGAACTTGGTCTGGATCTGGTACAGGTTGATCGGCAGCTGTTTGTAGCTGCTCAACTCGTTGCGCATCAGGTCGGTGATCACTTCTTCGTGAGTCGGACCGGCGCAGAAGTCGCGACCGTGGCGATCCTTGAAGCGCAGCAATTCAGGGCCGTACTCTTCCCAGCGGCCGGATTCCTGCCACAGCTCAGCCGGTTGGGTGCTCGGCATCAACACTTCGAGAGAGCCCGCGGCGTTCATTTCTTCACGAACGACGGCTTCGACCTTGCGCATCACTCGCAAGCCCATCGGCAGCCAGGTGTAGAGGCCCGAGGCGAGTTTGCGGATCATGCCGGCGCGCAGCATCAGCTGATGGCTGATGACGACCGCGTCGGAAGGCGTTTCTTTCTGTGTGGCGAGCAAAAATTGACTGGTGCGCATGGTTGGCCGTTGTCGGTTGCTGATGACGAGAAATGACGGAGCATTGTACGGGCGAGATCCGCTGGCGTACAGGCGTGCGGTCGGCGGTGTGGCAGGAGGGCGGGAATCTCCATACCCTCTGCGATGCTTCCTACGTAAATGCCTACGATTCTTCCGCGACCTGGGTCGGGGCCGGCTCAGACGAGGGGGTCGGACCTGCACGGCGGCTCTCCTGGAACCAGTGCAAGGCGATCAACAGCAGCGTCGGAACGCCCAACAGCGCTGTGATCAGGAAGAAGTTGTGGTAACCGAATTTCTCCACCATGACCCCTGAATAGCCGCCGATCAGGCGTGGCAGCAAGAGCATGATCGAGCTGAGCAGGGCGTACTGGGTGGCCGAGAATTTGAGGTTGGTCAGGCTCGACAGGTAAGCGACGAACGCCGACGTCGCCAGGCCCGAGCTGAAGTTGTCCAGGGAAATGGTCAGGATCAGCATGTTCAGGTTGGCGCCCATGTCGGCGAGCATCAGGAACAGCAGGTTGGTGCCGGCCGACGCAATGCCGCCGATCAGTAGAATCGGCAGGATGCCGAAACGCACGATCAGCAGGCCGCCCATGCCGGCACCGACCAGGGTCATGATCAGGCCGAAGATTTTGCTGACGCTGGCGATCTGATCCTTGGTGAAGCCCTGGTCGATGTAGAACACGTTGGCCATCACGCCCATAACCGTATCGGACATGCGGTAGGTGGCAATCAGCCCGAGCAACAGGAACGCCTGCCAGCGGTAACGCAGAATGAAGTCGTTGATCGGTGTCAGCACCGGCGCCAGACCACGGCGGCCGATGGCCGAAAGGCACATAAACGTGAGCGTGGTGTAGAGGATGGCCCGCAGGAAGGCGCGGTCTTCGAGCAGCAGGTCGAGCGGGCTCACGCCTTCGAACAGCACGCTGGCGAAATCGGTGTTGTAGAGCTGGGTGAACATGGCCGGCACGGACACCAGCAGCACGATCAGCACGAACACCGACATCAGTTGATGCATAAAGCTGTAGCGCCCGGCCTGAAGTTGAGTGCGCAGGGGTACGGGCGGTTCGCGCATGAACAGTGTGGTCAGCAGGGCCGGGACCATCAGGGCGCCAAACAGTATGTAGGTGCCGGCCCAGGCCGAATGCTTGTAGTTGAAACCGGTGGAGCCGAAGCCTTCAGCGAAGAACAGCGCGCCGGCCGTCGCCAGCAGGGCGGCGATCCGATAGCCGGACATATAGCTGGCAGCGAGCGCGGCCTGGCGAGTGTCGTCGGCGATTTCGAGGCGATAGGCGTCAACTGCGATGTCTTGCGTCGCCGAGGCGAAGGCGACGACCACCGCGATAGCGATCAGCCAGGACAAATGCTTTTGCGGATCGCAGAAACCCATCCCGATCAGGCCGAGGATCACCAGCACCTGGGACAGCACCAGCCAGGAGCGTCGTCGACCGAGCTTGCCGAGAAATGGCAGGCGCCATTGGTCGAGCAGCGGGGACCAGACCCATTTAAAGGCATAGGCCAAACCGATCAGGCTTGCATAGCCGATGGTTTCGCGGGCCACACCGGCCTCACGCAGCCAGACGGAAAGCGTCGAAAACACCAGCATGTAGGGCAGGCCGGCGGCGAAACCAAGCAACAACAACACAAGCGTCGAGGGGCTGGCATAGGCGGCGAGCGCGGCGCGCCAGGTTTTACGGGGCATGGGCTGGAGTCTGCCTCAAGAATTACGGAAACAAAGCGCGCACTCTAACCGCTGTGCTCTACCGGGCGCCAGCCATGGCGCTGAATATCAACACGATTGTTCAGGATACTGACGCCTTCGGAGCGCAATCGCGCGCGCTGCTCATCCCCTGAAGGACTGCCCACGGGCAGGCTGATCCGACCGCCGGCGCCTAGCACTCGGTGCCATGGCAATTTAGTGTCGCCGGGCAGTTGGCTCAGTGTCCGGCCCACCCAGCGTGCGGCGCGGCCGAGTCCGGCCAGTTCGGCGAGTTGACCATAACTCACCACTTTGCCCTCGGGCACCTGCGCGAGGGTCAGGTAGAGCGCCGTGCGTCGGATTTGCGCCGCACTTTCGGTTTCAGCGGGTGAGTCGGTCACGTCCGTGGTTCCTGAGGAAGTTCGCATTACCGTCGGTAGAGTAGGTCCTGGATTAGCAATTGAGAAATGAACTCAATAGAAATAGTCGGGTCAGTCCTTGCTAGGGTCTTATTCTCAGGGATAATGCCGACTTTTTTTCGCAAACTTGAGCCTGTATTTGCTTATGGTGTCCAGATCCCTGCTGTGCCTCGCTGTCCTCAGCGCCTCCACGCCGTTGCTCGCTGATACCGTCTGGTTGAAGAACGGTGACAAATTGAGCGGCAAGATCACGCTGTTCGATGGCGGTAAATTGCTGATCCAGACCGAGTACGCCGGTGCGGTCCCGATCGACTGGAAACAGGTCAAGACCCTGGAAAGTGATCAGGAGTTGCTGGTCAAGCAGGATGCCTACACCGGCGAGAAGGCCAAGTCGCTGCATGCGGCAGACGACGGCAAGGTGACGCTGGAAAACAGCGAGGCGCCGAAGACGGTCGAGCTGGCCAGTATCCAGCAGATTCTCAAACCCAAGCCGGTGGTCGAAGACCTGGTGTGGAAAGGGAATATCGACGCGGCGCTGGATTACCAGCGGGCGGAAAAAGATACCGATGACTACGACATCGACTTCAAGACTACTGCGCGCCATGGCAAATGGCGGCATATCGCGGAAGGTGAGTACAACCGCGAATTCCAGGATGACGTGGTCACCACTGACAACTGGCGGGGTGAATACTCGCTCGACCGCTTCCTGACCGAGAAATGGTTCTGGCAGGGTCGTGCGGTCTATAAACGCGACAAGGTTGAAGACCTCTCCCGTCAGCGCACGGTCGGTACCGGTCCGGGTTACCAGTTCTGGGATAACGAGCTTGGCGCATTCTCCCTGGGCTCGCTGGTCAACCGCACGGACTATGAGTTCTCCGACGGCAGCAAGGAAAACTTCTATTCCCTGGCGATGAAGTGGGATTACAACCGCTACCTGATCGGCAAGAAGGTGGAGTTCTTCACGAACGGCGAAGTGGGCAAGCCGCTGTCGGGTGTGGCGGATTACGCGCTCGATGCCGAAATGGGCTTGCGCTACAAGGTGACCGAGTGGGCTTCGCTTAACCTGAAGGCCGAGCGAGACATCATCAGCGGCACCGACGATGCCGATCTGGACAAGACCCGCTACACCGCAGGATTCGGTGTAGCCTGGTAAGACGCAAAAAATCGCAGCCACTGGCTGCGATTTTTTTTCCTGCAAATCACACAGGCACAAAAAAGCCCCGCTTTTGAGGGCGGGGCTTTTTACTAAAGCAAGTACAAGTTAGATAACTTGAACTTCTTCAGCTTGCATGCCTTTCTGACCGCGGGTAGCGATGAAAGAAACCTGTTGGCCTTCTTTCAGGCTTTTGAAGCCGTCGGATTGGATAGCTTTGAAGTGAACGAACAGGTCGTCACCGGATTGTGGAGTGATGAAGCCGAAGCCTTTTTCATCGTTGAACCACTTAACGGTACCAGTTTGGCGATTAGACATGGTGTAACTCCTTGAACAAAGATAACTGCGACGCAGGAAGAACCCTGGCCGAGACTGAGTGCAAAGAGCAGGAAAAATTCTTGTAGATGGTTGGATCGAAATTCAACATATCGTGTAGAGATTCTCAGTGACACAAGCAGCACAGTGGCGCCACCTTAACCCTTTTTCCGGAACGTGCCAATCCTTCCGGCGAAGGTTTCTCTGTTTTCATGACTGACGGTGCATCGGATTACGACGAAGGCCCAGTTATCACGGGGGATCGGCGAGAATTGTGCCCCGGACTTTGAACCCGGAGCGCGCGCCCGGTAAGATGCCGGACAGAATTTTTCCACCTCGCTATTCAGGACACCCGCCATGAGCATCAAATCGGACAAGTGGATTCGCCGCATGGCGCAAGAGCACGGCATGATCGAGCCCTTCGTAGAGCGCCAGGTGCGCGGTGAAGGCGCCGAGCGCGTGATTTCCTACGGTGTCTCGAGCTATGGCTACGACGTACGCTGTGCCGACGAATTCAAAGTGTTCACCAACATCAATTCGGCGACCGTCGATCCGAAAAACTTCGATGAGAAGAGCTTTGTCGACGTCAAAAGCGACGTCTGTATCATCCCGCCAAACTCCTTCGCCCTGGCGCGCACCGTGGAGTTTTTCCGCATTCCGCGCAACGTGCTGACGATCTGCCTGGGTAAAAGCACCTACGCGCGTTGCGGCATTATCGTCAACGTGACGCCGCTTGAGCCCGAGTGGGAAGGCCACGTGACGTTGGAATTCTCCAACACCACCACCTTGCCGGCGAAGATCTACGCCAACGAAGGCGTGGCGCAGATGCTGTTCTTCGAATCCGACGAAGAGTGCGAAGTCTCCTACAAGGACCGTGGCGGCAAGTACCAGGGCCAGCTAGGCGTCACCCTTCCGCGCACCTGATCGATTCATCTGGCAGGTGGCGGGAATTCTTGAGCGGGTAGACACTCTATTGGGTGTACTGCCCGGTTCGCGCACAGCGGACCGGGCCATCGCTCAGGAGTGCTTTATGAAGATCGATCCGCGAATAAGTGCCGAACTGGCAAGGCTTGAGCCCAATCAGGTTGGCGTTTTGGCCTGGTCCTTGTTGGCACATCCAGCCATCAGCATGGCAGGGGGCATCCCCGGCCAGCCTGATCCCGATACCCCCAACGAACAACCTACAGAGCCCGGTGAGCCTACCCTGCCGGATGAGCCGCCTCCCGCGCCGGTTGCCTGATTGTTATTGCCCTGTAGGAGCGAAGCTTGCTCGCGAGGGCGGTGTGTCAGATAAGAATGTGTTGGCTGACACACCGCCTTCGCGAGCAAGCTTCGCTCCTACAGGTTGTGGGGCAGAATTCAGCTGACTGGCCATATTTCGTTGTCACCGATGACAAAAATCCTGCAGCTGGCGTCCCGATCGACCTGATAACCGCCGGTAAACGCGCCAAACGCCGGTAGCAGGCTGATGTCCTCTCCCAGTCTGAAACACGCCAGTCGCAGACTCTGCCGACCCCTGCCATTCAGCCGATAGACCGGATGCACGTGCCCGGCGAGCACATGCCGCTGCGGATGCGCAGCGGGCTCATGTTGCAAGGCGAACGGTCCGAGCAACAACGGCTCAGGCACTACGCGAATGTTTAACGAGGCTGGCGGGTCCCCGGCGCGTTTGTCGTGGTTGCCACGAATCAGCGTCATCGGCAGATCAGGGTGGCGCGCTCGCCACTCAGCCAGTGCGCTTAACGTGCCGGTAGCATGGGAGCCCGGCCCGTGCAGGAAATCCCCGAGGAAAATCAGCTGGCGACAGGGCAGGGCGGCCAATAACCCCTCCAGCACGGCGATATTGCTGGCGGTGGTGCCATGGGGCACCGGCTGACCAAGGCTTCGATACGCTGCCGCTTTGCCAAAATGCACATCGGCGATCAGCAGGGCTTGTTGCGCCGGCCAGTAAATGGCTTTTTCCGGCAGCAGCCACAGTTCTTCGCCGGCCAGTCGCACGGGATAGGACGTACTCATCAGGTTTTCCCGGTTTCGGCGGTTTTCTCAAGGTCGGTTACCATGCGTCGGATACGGTCCGCGAGTTTTTCCGAACTCATGCTTTCCCGCATGCGCTCCACCAACAGTGGAAACCCCAACGGTGTAGGGCGTTTGATGTGATGCAGGTCCAATTTCAGCTGATTGATGCGCGCCAACGTCTGTTCCAGACGATGAATATCCAGTTCTTCCCGTAGGACTTCCTCCCCGGCCTGAGCCAGCAACAGGTTCCCGGCGTCGTACTGTTTGAACACTTCGAAGAACAGCCCGCTGGAAGCTTGAACCTGGCGTGTGCTTTTCGGTGCGCCGGGGTAGCCGGCAAACACCAGGCCGGCAATTCGTGCGATTTCCCGAAAGCGGCGCAGCGCGAGTTCCCCGGCATTCAAACTGGCGAGCACGTCTTTCAACAAATGCTCGGGGCTCAACAGTCCGGGGTTCAACACCTGCGACCAGTCCACGGAAGTGGCGCTGAGCAATTCCAGCCCGTAATCGTTGACCGCGATGGAAAACGTCAGCGCCTGCTGCTGGCTTACCCGCCACGCCAGCAAACTCGCCAGTCCCAGATGCACTTGGCGCCCGGCAAAGGGGTAAAGGAACAGGTGCCAGCCCTCGCGGGATTTCAGCGTTTCGGCCAGCAACGTACTGGAGGTTGGCAGCCCGGACCAGCGTTTTTGCACCTCCAGCAACGGACGCAGCGCCCGCATTTCCGGGCCGATGAACTCGCCTTGTTCCGCCGCACTGAAGCGCACGACCACCGCCTGTGCCAGTTCATTGGAAAGCGGCATCCGCCCGCCATTCCAGCGCGGCACCGCGGCTTTTTTCGCGGCGCTGCGTTTGACGTAAGCGGTCATGTTTTCCACCCGAACCAACTCCAGCAAGCGCCCCGCGAACAGAAAACCGTCGCCCGGTTTGAGTCGCGCAATAAACCCTTCCTCGACACTGCCCAGTTGCTTGCCGCCGCCACCCTTGCTCCAGAATTTCAGCTGAATGCTCGCATCGCTGACAATGGTGCCGATGCTCATGCGATGTCGCCGGGCCAGTCGCGCATCCGGTACGCGCCAGACGTCATGCTCGTCTGGCTCGACTCGGCGATAATCCGGATAGGCTGTCAGGGAAAGCCCTCCGTTGCGTACGAAAGCCAAAGCCCAAGTCCAATCTTCCGCGCTGAGGTCTCGATAAGCCCAGGCGCCACGGACTTCTTCATACAACTCATCGGGCACAAACCCACCGCCCAACGCCATGCTGACCAAGTGCTGAACCAGCACATCCAGCGGTTTTTGCGGCGACTCGCGGGGCTCGATACGACGCTGCGCCACGGCGTCTTGAGCCGCCGCCGCTTCGATTAGCTCCAGACTGTGGGTCGGCACCAGCGTCACCCGTGACACACGCCCCGGCGCATGGCCGGAACGCCCGGCACGCTGCATCAGGCGCGCCACACCTTTGGCCGAACCGATTTGCAGCACCCGTTCCACCGGCAGGAAATCCACCCCAAGGTCCAGGCTTGAGGTGCAGACTACCGCTTTGAGCTGACCTTCCTTCAACGCTCGCTCGACCCAGTCGCGGGTGTCTCGTGACAGTGAGCTGTGATGCAAGGCGATCAGTCCGGCCCAATCGGGGCGTGCCTCCAGCAAGGCCTGATACCAGATCTCGGATTGCGCACGGGTATTGGTGAACACCAGGCTGCTGGGGCTGGAGTCTATTTCGGCGACGACTTGCGGCAACATCTTCAACCCGATGTGCCCGGCCCATGGAAATCGCTCGATGGCCGACGGCAGCAAGGTGTCGACCCGCAGTTCCTTGGACGTCTGGCCTTGAACGCTGATGCCGCCTCCCTGTGGGATCAATACCTGTTCGGCATGGGGTTGATTACCCAGCGTCGCGGAAACGCCCCACACGATCAGATCCGGAATCCACCGGCGCAAACGGGCGAGGGCCAGTTGCAGCTGCACGCCGCGCTTATTGCCGAGCAGTTCGTGCCATTCGTCGACCACCACCATGCGCAAGGTCGACAGGGCTGTTTGCGCATCGGCACGGGCGAGCATCAGGGTGAGACTTTCGGGCGTGGTGATCAGTGTTGTTGGCAGGCGCCGGCTCTGTCGCGCACGTTCGCTGCTGCTGGTGTCGCCGGTGCGCAGGCCTACGCTCCACGGGATCTGCAGGTCGTGCAGCGGCGCTTCCAGGGCGCGAGCGGTGTCGGCGGCCAAGGCGCGCATGGGTGTTATCCACAGCACCGTCAGCGGTTCGGCCAGCGGTTTTCGTTTGCGAGGGGGGTCAACAGGAGCAATCGAGGTGGCGAAGCGATTGAGCGCGGCAAACCAGACCGCATAGGTTTTACCGGCACCCGTGCTGGCGTGCAGCAACCCGGACTCACCGCGTTTAACGGCCGTCCACACCTGCTTCTGAAAGGCGAATGGCTTCCAGTCGCGGGCGCTGAACCATTGTTTTGCGTAGTTGGGGGAGGTTCCCATGCCGGCGGTGTGCGCTCTGAAAGTCTTCTTTCAGTGACCGCGGCGCGAGTGAACAAGTTTAATCGCAGTACTCCCGATCGACACCGCAACCCTTGTAGGAGCGAAGCTTGCTCCGGGCGGCGTTCCGACGAAAGCGGTGTGTCAGGAAACGATGATGTCGGCTGATACGACGCCTTCGTCGGAACGCCGCCCGGAGCAAGCTTCGCTCCAACAGGGTTTGATGATTACTTGAGGTTACCGCTCAGGAACTGCTTCAAGCGCTCGCTCTTCGGATTGCCCAGCACGTCTTCCGGCGCGCCTTCTTCCTCGACCAGGCCCTGATGCAGAAACAACACCTGGCTCGACACCTTGCGGGCGAAGCTCATTTCGTGAGTCACCATGATCATGGTCCGGCCTTCTTCAGCCAGGCCCTGGATCACTCGGAGCACTTCACCCACCAGCTCCGGGTCGAGTGCCGAGGTCGGTTCGTCGAACAGCATGACTTCCGGTTCCATGGCCAAGGCGCGCGCAATCGCCACGCGTTGCTGCTGACCACCGGAAAGAAACGCGGGGTATTGATCCGCCACGCGCGCCGCCAGCCCGACCTTGTCGAGATAACGCCGCGCGCGGTCTTCGGCTTCCTCTTTGCTGCAACCCAGCACCCGGCGCGGCGCCATGGTGATGTTTTCCAGCACCGTCATGTGGCTCCACAAGTTGAAATGCTGGAACACCATGGCCAGGCGCGTGCGGATTTTTTGCAGTTCATCGGGGTTGGCCACGTGCATGCCGTGGCGATCCTTGACCATGCGGATGTTCTGGCCATCCAGGGTCATGGCGCCGTCGTTGGGTTGTTCAAGAAAGTTGATGCAGCGCAGAAAGGTACTTTTGCCCGAACCGCTGGCGCCGATCAGGCTGATGACATCGCCGGTGTTGGCCTTGAGTGAAACGCCTTTGAGCACATGATGATCGCCATAGCTTTTATGCAGGCCTTCAATGGTCAGTTTGTACATGGGGCATGCATCCTCAAGGCGAAAGTAGGTAGCCGCTGCGGTAGGCCTCGGTGCCCGCGACATGCGCGATCACCATGCCGGCAGTGGCCATGCGCCGCAGCGAGCGGGCGTACATCAACCCGGCGGCGGTGCAATGAATAGGGATGACGCGATCAGCGATCGGGTCGATGATTTCGGCGATCAGTTGCCCGGCTTCGAGGTATTCCCCCGGCAGCGCGGTGAACACCAGCAGACCGCCCACCGGTGTCGACACCGGCTCGACGCCGGCCAACGGTGTGGCGGGGTAGGGCAGCTCGGGCAGTGGCGCCGGTTCGCCGACAATGGCGCCGAAGTGAATCAGGTAATCGATCAGCGCCTGGCAATCGAGGCTGGCCAACGGGTGATTGACGTCGCCCTGGCCGCGCAATTCGACGGTGACCGAGAGGCTGCCGAGCGGAATGTTGAACTGTTCGCCGAAGCGTTCTTTCAACTGCCACCAGAGCAGGGTGAAGCATTCATCGAACGACTGACCGCCCGAGTCGGTCGCCAGCAGGCTCGCTTCGGCGCCGATGTACCGCGCCAAAGGCTCGACCTGCGGCCAGGCTTCGGGTGTGGTGTAAAGGTGGGCGACCGCTTCGAAATCGCAGTGCAGGTCCAGCACCATGTCCGCATCGCAGGCCAGTCGTTGCAGGGTCAGGCGCTGGGATTGCAGTTGAGTGCTGGCGGTTTGCCGGGCCAGCGCATTGCGCAGAGTGGCGCGAATGGTCTCGAGGTTGCGCTGCGGGTCATCGCCCAGATGGCCTTCGATCTCGTTGCCCACCGCTTCGCTCAAATCGACGAACCAGCGATTGAAGTTCTGCCCGCTTTCCAGCTCGTAGCGACCCAGCGGAACATCCATCAGCACCTGTTCCAGGCCAACGGGATTTGCCACCGGCACCAGCACGATTTCGCTGCGCAGGCGGCCGGCGGCTTCAAGTTCCGCCAGACGCTGCTTGAGGTGCCAGGCCACCAGCATGCCGGGCATTTCATCGGCGTGCAGGGACGACTGGATGTAGATTTTGCCTTTGGCCGCCGATGGGCCGAAATGGAAGCTGTGAATCTGTCGTGCAGTCCCCGGCAGCGGGGCCAACAGGTCGTGTGTTTGGTGGCGCATTTGCAAGTCCTAGTGGGTCGGCCCGAGGAAGGCCAGCCATCGGCGTTCAGCGAGGCGGAACAGGCCGACCAGCGCAAAGGTAATGGTCAGGTAAATCAGCGCGGCAATACCGAACGACTGGAAGGTCAGGAAGGTCGCCGAGTTGGCGTCCCGCGCGACTTTCAGGATGTCCGGGATGGTCGCGGTGAACGCCACGGTGGTCGAGTGCAGCATCAAAATCACTTCGTTGCTGTAATAAGGCAACGAGCGACGCAGGGCTGACGGCATGATCACGTAGGCATACAGCTTCCAGCCTGTCAGGCCGTAGGCCTTGGCCGCTTCGACTTCACCGTGAGCCATGCTGCGGATCGCCCCGGCAAAAATCTCCGTGGTGTAGGCGCAGGTGTTCAGGGCGAACGCCAGGATCGTGCAGTTCATCGCATCGCGGAAGAACGCATCCAGCACCGGTTGCGCACGCACGGCGGCCAGGCTGTAGATACCGGTGTAGCAAATCAGCAGCTGGATATACAGCGGCGTGCCGCGAAACAGGTAAGTGTAGAACTGCACCGGCCAGCGGACGTAGAAGTGCGGCGACACCCGGGCGATGGACAGCGGGATCGACACCAGGAAACCGATGACGATCGAGGCGGTCAGCAGCCACATGGTCATGGCCAGGCCGGTAATGTTGTAGCCGTCGGTGTAAAGGAAGGGTTTCCAGTACTCCTGCAAGAGTTCGATCATCGTACGGCCTCCCGGGAGCCGGCGGCGTAGCGGCGTTCGAGCCAGCGCAGGACGAAGTTGGAGGCGCTGGTGATGAGCAGGTAAATCAGCGCGGCAAGCACCAGGAAGTAAAACAGCTGATAGGTGCTTTTACCGGCGTCCTGGGCTGCCTTGACCAGGTCGGCCAGGCCGATGATCGAGACAAGTGCGGTCGCCTTGAGCATCACCATCCAGTTGTTCCCGATCCCCGGCAGGGCGAAACGCATCATTTGCGGGAACACCACGATTCGAAAACGCTGGCCGCGTTTAAGGCCATAAGCGGTAGCGGCTTCGACCTGACCCCGAGGCACCGAGAGAATCGCGCCACGGAAGGTTTCGGTGAAATACGCACCATAAATGAAGCCCAGGGTGATGACCCCGGCACTGAACGGGTTGATCTCGATGTATTCCCATTCCATGAAATCGGTAAACGACGTCAACCAGGTTTGCAGGCTGTAGAAAATCAGCAGCATCAGCACCAGGTCGGGTACGCCGCGGATCAGCGTGGTGTAGATCTGGGCCGGAACCCGCACCAATTTGACTTTTGACAGTTTGGCTGTGGCGCCAAGCAGGCCGAGCAATACGGCCACCAGCAGCGACAATGCCGATAATTTGATGGTCATCCAGGTGCCTTCCATCAGCAACGGACCGAAGCCCTTGAGGCTGAAGGCTGAGAGCCCCAGATTTTGTAAGAGGTTTTCGAACATAAATCAGCAACCTGATCGGATAAAAAAAACGCCCATCGTGAGATGGGCGCCGCGCATTATTTGCCGCTGTACAGATTCAGATCACCAAAGTGTTTCTTTTGAATGGTGGCGTAGGTGCCATCGTCGTGTAACGCTTTGATACCTTTATCCAAAAGTGCATTGAGGTCTTTGTTACCTTTAGAGATACCGATCGCTGTTTTGGCCGGCAGCAATTCGCTGTCAACCGGCTTGCTGACTTCGTAGCCCTCGCCCTTTGGCGACTTCAAAAAACCCAGTTCAGCTTGCAGCATGTCCTGGATCGCCGCGTCGAGACGGCCGGACATCAGGTCGGAATACACCTGATCCTGGTTCTGATAGGCCTGGGTTTTCACGCCTGCCTTGTCCAGAACAGCTTTGGCGTACGCTTCCTGGATGGTGCCTTGCTCGTAGCCGACGGTTTTGCCCTTTAGCGAAGCGACGTCTTCGGTCAAGCCAGATCCTTTCTTGAACACGTAGGCGGTTGGGCCGGAGAACAGCTCGCTGGAGAAGTCGATGACTTTTTCGCGAGCCGGGGTGACGGTCATCGAAGAGATCACACCGTCGAATTTATTGGCCTTCAGGCCCGGAATCATGCCGTCGAAATCGCTTTCGACCCATTTGCACTTGACCTTCAGCTCGGCGCAGATCGCGTTACCCAGATCGATGTCGAAGCCCACCAGGCTACCGTCAGCCGCTTTCGATTCAAACGGAGCGTAGGAAGGGTCAACGCCAAAACGCAGTTCTTTGTATTCTTTTGCCATGGCGGAACCAGCAGCCATGCACAACGCCAGTGCAGAAAGGGTCAGCAATGCTTTTTTCATTATTCAATCCCTAAGAACCAATATGAGCGCTTGTGGCGCAGAATTATTGTTACTGGAAAGCGTAAGACCTAATGAAAGTAGCAATTTCCGAACCAGTGTCCCGAACAAGCGTTTTAAAAGGTGAATCAAGAAATGGCAATCGGGGATTTGTGCACGAAAACGGGCGTCGGAAAATTGCTGCACCATCATGGTTCAGGATGGCACAAATACCTAAGGGGATTTATCCCCGTTCGGCTGCGAAGCAGTCGTCAATTCGGCAAAACCGTTCAGTCTGAAATGACGCGGGGGCCGCTTCGCAGCCCAACGGGGATAAATCCCCTCGCCACAAAAGCCCCCTCCCACAAAGAGATTGGGGTTAGCCCAGCAAATCTTGCAGCGTTGCGAGGTTGTCAGCCTCTTCCACCGACTTGTCCTGTCGCCACCTCAACATCCTCGGAAACCGCACGGCAATCCCGCTCTTGTGGCGTTTCGACAGGGCGATGCCCTCAAAACCCAGCTCAAACACCAGGCTCGGTTTCACACTGCTCACCGGCCCGAATTTCTCCACCGTGGTTTTGCGCACAATACTGTCGACCTGGCGCATTTCTTCGTCGGTCAGCCCTGAATAGGCTTTGGCGAATGGCACCAGCGTTCGCTCGCTGGCGTCGGGCGGGCCGTCCCAGACCGCGAAGGTGTAATCACTGTAGAGATTCGCCCGGCGACCATGGCCGCGCTGCGCATAAATCAGCACCGCATCGACGCTGAAGGGGTCGACTTTCCATTTCCACCAGACGCCTATATCCTTGGTCCGACCGACGCCATACAGCGCATCCCGGGCCTTGAGCATCATGCCTTCGACGCCGAGGCTGCGAGAAGCTTCGCGTTGTCTGGCGAGGTCGAACCAGTCTTCGCCGGTGAGCACTGGTGAGGCGAGTAACACCGGGTTGTTGCAGGTCGTGACGAGCTGATCCAGTTGAGCGCGGCGCTTGGCCTGAAGCTGATTGCGCCAGTCCTCACCTTGCCATTCCAGCAAGTCGTAGGCGAGCACCACCACCGGCACTTCTTCGAGAATTTTCTTGTCCAGGGTTTTACGGCCGATCCGCTGCTGCAACAGCGCGAACGGCAGGACTGCGGGAGAGGCCGGCGATTGCGGGTTAAAGGCATCGTCGGTGTTTGGTCGTGTGGATTTCCAGGCGACGATTTCACCATCGATCACCGTCCCGTCAGGCAAGCCGTGCAACAGGCTGTCGAGTTCGGGAAAGCGCTCGGTTACCAGCTCTTCGCCGCGCGACCAGATCCACAACCGCCCGTCACGCTTGACCACCTGGGCGCGAATCCCATCCCACTTCCATTCCACTTGCCACTGGCTCGCCGGGCCGAGCACGTTTTCGAATTGCTCGACCGGTTGCGCCAAGGCATGGGCCAGGAAAAACGGGTAGGGCTGGCCACCGCGTTGGGCATGTTCGTCGGACGATTCGGCCGCGATCAATTTCAGATAACTGGCAGCGCTCGGACGATTGGACAGGTCGGTGTAACCGACCAACCGCTGGGCTACGCGTTTGCTGTCGATCCCGGCCATGGCCGCCAGGGCGCGCGTCACCAGGAGCTTGGAGACGCCGACGCGGAAACTGCCGGTAATGAGTTTGATGCAGAGCATCAGGCTATGGCGATCCAATTGCGCCCAGAGCGCGGGCAATCGCTCAGCGAGGACTTCCGGGGATTCACCGCGCAATGGCAGCAGTTTGTCTTCAATCCATACCGCTAGCCCGTCGGTGGAGCTGTGCAGGGCCTCGGGCAGGACCAGCGAAATGGTTTCCGCCATATCGCCGACCGCTTGGTAACTTTCTTCGAACAGCCAAGGCTGCAGGCCGGAAAACGTGACCGCCAGTTCGCGCAACACGCGTACCGGCACCAACTGACGAGGTCGCCCACCGGACAAAAAGTACACCGCCCACGCGGCGTCTTCGGGAGCAGCCTTGGCAAAGTAGGACTGCATGGCGGCCAGTTTGGCGTTGCTTGACGTGGTGGCGTCGAGTTCGGCGTACAGCTCGGCGAAGGCCTTCATGGCGTCACCTCGGCGCTGTCGGTTTCGACGGCGGCGTTGTCTTCCTCATCGTCGCCGTATTCTGTGCTGAAACCCATGGCATCAAGGCCCTGTTCGCGCAGATGACGCACCAACACCCCGACCGAGCCGTGGGTGACCATCACCCGCTGAGCGCCGGTCTGTTCGATGGCCCAGAGCAGGCCCGGCCAGTCGGCGTGGTCGGACAGGACAAAGCCACGGTCCACACCGCGTCTGCGCCGCGTACCGCGCAAACGCATCCAGCCGCTGGCGAAGCCGTCGCTGTAATCGCCAAAGCGGCGCATCCAGGTGCTGGCGCCGGCCGATGGCGGCGCGATGACCAGCGCCTTGCGCATCATCGGGTCGCTCTTTTGCACGTCGCCGGCATAGATCGTCGGCGGAATGTAAACGCCGCTCTCGCGATACACCCGGTTCAACGGTTCCACCGCGCCATGCACCAAAATGGGGCCGAGGCTGGCGTTGATACCGTGGAGAATTCGCTGGGCCTTGCCGAAGGAATAGCAAAAAAGCACGCTGGTTTTGTCGGCGGCGGCATTGGCCTGCCACCACTGATTGATCTCGGCAAAGATCTGCGCCTGGGGTTGCCAGCGGTAAATCGGCAGGCCAAAAGTCGACTCAGTGATAAAGGTATGGCACCGCACCGGTTCGAATGGCGCGCAGGTGCCGTCGGGTTCGATCTTGTAATCCCCCGAGGCAACCCAGACTTCGCCGTCGTATTCCAGGCGCACCTGGGCGGAGCCCAAGACATGGCCTGCGGGGTGAAAACTCAGGGTGACGCCGTGGTGCTGCAAGCGCTCGCCATAGGGCAGGGTTTGCAGGTTGATGTCCTGTCCCAATCGCGCACGCAAAATCCCTTCGCCTGGGGCCGCCGCCAGATAATACTGGTTGCCGGTGCGGGCATGGTCGCCGTGAGCGTGAGTGATGACTGAACGCTCGACCGGCCGCCACGGGTCGATATAGAAATCGCCGACGGGGCAGTACAAACCTTCAGGGCGCGCGATAACAAGATCCATGTTGTTACCAAAATGGGGGGGACTTGTTAGCTATGAGGTTTGCGCGAAGGCAGAAGTTCTATTGATTTTTTGAAGCTTGACGATTGTTCCCACGCTCCGCGTGGTAACGCCTCAAGGGACGCTCCGCGTCCAGTGACGCGGAGCGTCACGGGCTGCATTCCCACGCAGAGCGCTCATCGTTCTACACAACTCTCGATGAGCGCACGCTGGGCTTCTAATGCGATAACAAACTCACGTATTCGTTGCATCCCTATCCACATGGCTTTAGGACCGGGAGGTCCGTCATTTTTGCGCCCTAAGTAACCTCCCAGGCTTGTGACCAGTAAAACCATCTCGCCCAAAGAAGGAGGTGCAGAGGGCGGTTGACACCGTTTGACCACGATATAGGCCGCTTTCCACTCCGAAGCCTCAAACACCATCTCGCAGCTTAAATCCGGACAAGCACGTCCCAGCATCAGGCCGTAAAGCACGCGCCATGTCGTGATCAAGTACAAACCAATGCAGGGTAACAACCGTTCCTCGGTTTCCAGCTGCAATCGACTGACCTGACAGCCATTCTTCAGCACATTGAAAAACACTTCGATAGACCAGCGTACCCCGTACCATTCAACCACGGTGCTCGCCTGTTCCAGGCGGGTGACCGGTAGACTGGTCAACAGCATCCACTCCAGAGGCTCAACGCCGTCTATGGCGTTTTCTTCACGGGCCAAAACAGCATTGATCGAGACACTGGGCAATTTATAACCCGACCTGTCGGGGGCGCGCAGGGTCACGGTTGCTGCGCGCAATGTGACATCAGCCAGCCGGGCGGGGCGTTGGACGCGCGCTTTGACTTCAACCTTGAGTGTTCCCAAAGAGGGTGCCTGATCCAGTACCGACCACAACTTCCCGTTGTCAGGCCCTGACAAGCGCCTGTCTTGAGCCGCCCGCACGATCCATTGGGCCTGCGTGTCTGGAGCGAATTGCTGATAATCAATAAACCATTCGTACAGATCACCCTCAGCATCGGCGAGGTTGACCACCAAGGTCTGCGGTAGCTGCCCCTGAATCGCGCAACTGGTTTGATAACTGTCAATCCAGCGCTGACTCTCTTTCTCATCAATCCCTTTATCTCGGCGCTCATGGCGGGGGCTTGGTTTATCGCGGCTCCACCACTGAGCATCGACGACGCCCAGACAAATACGTTCGGGGGTAAAGGCAATAGTTGGGTGCAGACGTCGAGAAAACTTCTTCTGCGCCTTGATCGTGCCCATCCCTTTGGGACCGAGATTGACCCATTTGTCCATCTCGGTCGTGTCTTGCGCCAACAGCACCACGGGACTGTTTTGCATCCGTTGCAGGGTCGCGTCCTGATGGGGCCGCAACACCTTCTGGAACGTGACTTTCTCATTATCAAGAAATCGATAAGCCGCCGTCGTTTCTGCCAGCCCTCGACAAGCAGTTGGGATGCTGTTGCCGGGATGATCGGCTAGGCGTCCTAAAAAGCTGGCGAGCCTGGCATTTAAACGGCCATCACCCAAGTCGGCGGTTTTCATTTCGTCCTGTGCCCAATTCAATCATCGCTCTCCATTTCTCCGAGTTTCAAAAATACTTGAAAACAGAGTTATGTAGAACGATGAGCGCAGAGCGTGGGAACGATCAGTACGGGTGAAATATTTCCCCGTGTGGGAGCGGCGGTGACCTTATTTACCGGGTGTGAGGGTCAACCGCGTTTTGCCGTACACCTTGTCAAAGTTCTGCGGTTGCATCGGCAAACTCATGTATTGCCCCTTCAGCCATGGATCAATGCTGTCGAGATAATTCGGGCTCGCCGGGTTGCCGGACTGTCCAGTGCTGTTCTGCCCCATCAACGGTTCCGCCTGGCTGAAATCAACGATAAAGCGCATGGCCGGCGCCAGCGTGGTGTTGAAGTCCTGGCCCCAGGTGAACGCCGCGGTGTTCAGCGTGGTGTGATCGCCCCCCGCCGCCAATGGACCGCGCACGGTCTGGCCGCTGGCATTCTTCCATTCATAGCGGTGCAGTTTGCCCCACTGCCAGGCCTTGTGATCACCACCCAATTGGCTGTCACCGGCGCTGATCGCCGCTGCCAGGCTGCGGGCGAGGATCGCAGGCTTGTCTTCTTTCTGCGGCGTGCGCGCGTCATCCCAGAACGGACTGTCTTCACGGCCCAGCAGGTGGTCGGCCTGAGCCGCGTAGGACAACTTGCCGTTGGCGATAAAGGCTTTCCACGCCGGGCTGCTTTCCGGGCCCAGTTCATCGAGGAAAATCTGTTGGGTGCTTTCCTGCAAGAACAGCTCGTAGATCGCCGCATCCGCAGAGGTCGGGCCGAGTTTGCCGTCGAACGCCATCAAGCGGGTGTAGGCCTCGCGAGCCTTGCCGCGATCGGCAACCGGCAGCGCTTCGATGGCCTGTTTGAGCGGCTGGGACATGCCCGGTGCTTCAAACATTTTCTTCAGCTTGGCGGCGAACGTCGTGGTCTGGTCGTATTGCATCGCGATCACGCTGCGCGTGTCGTGTTTGCCCACACCCGCCAGTTCGGCCAGGCGTTCGCCACGCTCCGGCGCTGACCAGGAGTTGGACAGTTGCATGCCGTAGCCATGGGGAATGACTCGCTGGTTGGCTGTGCCAAGCCAGCCTTGGGCCGGGTCCTGGTCATAGGGATGGAGCATCGGGTCGGCGTAACCGTCCCAATCGTAACGACCTTCCCAGCCCGGCGACGGCATCAGGCCTTCACCTTCGCGACGGTTTGGGTAGCGACCGGTGACTTGCCAGCCGATGTTGCTGGCGTCGGCAAATACCAGGTTCAGCGCAATGGCGCGGATTTCACGGCTGGCGTCCGAGGCTTTCTCGACATTCTGGGCCCGGGACAAGTCGAAAAACGCGTCCAGGGTTTTGTCGTCCGTGAAGTTCGGCGTCTGCAAGGCCAGGCCGAAACCATTGGCCAGTGTCGTGCCTTGGGCGCTGTTGAGCAGCGGGCCGTGGCGGGTTTCGTACACCACTTCGCGAATCGGCCGCTGGCCTTTGACGAAGTAGGTCTCGTTGCGCACGATCACCGGCTGCCATTTGCCGCTGACTTCATACGTGAGGCCGTTGCCCTGGCGTTTGATTTTTTCCAGGAACAAGTCTTGGTTGTCGCCCATGACCGAGGTCATGCTCCACGCCACCTTGCCGTTGAAACCGCCGAGCACCATGGGCAAACCGGCGATCGTCACGCCTGAGGCCTGGTATTTCGGCGCGCGAATCTGCACGTAGCTGAACAACGACGGCACGCCCAACGGGCCATGGCTGTCGCTGGCCAGCAGGCTTTTGCCACTGCGGCTGCGTTGCGGGCCGATGGCCCAGTTGTTCGACGAGGTGGCGCCCAACAGATTCAGGTCGGACAGTTGCCCGGTGGCTTTGCTGATGTCGGCCAGGCCCGGGATTGCTCCATTGAGCTTGATGCCCTGAAGTTTTTCGGCTTCGCCCAGCGGCAGTTTTTCGTCGGGAGCGGACGGCGTCAGCCACCCGAGTTTGTCGGTGGTGACGGTCTGGGCCAGCATCAGCGCGGCGATTTCTTCCGGCAGGTTGGCGGACTGGCTGAAGTTCAGCAGGCAGAAAATCAGCGCCGAATCTTCCGGCTTCCAGTATTCAGGCTTGTAACCGGTGGCCACGAGGTCGGCCGGCAGCTTGTCGCGGAAGCGGAACAGGTAGGCGTTGACGCCGCGCGCATAGACTTCGAAGAAGCGTTTGAGGCGCGGCGAAGACGCTTTGTACAGCTCGCCGGCGCTTTTCTTCAGGTTGACGGCGCGCATGTAGCGGTCAGCGTCCAGCAGGTCCGAACCGGACATCTCCGACAACCGGCCCTGGGCAAGCAGGCGCAGAGTGACCATTTGCGTGATGCGGTCGCTGGCGTGGACGTAACCGAGGGCGAACAGGGCGTCGTGGAAGCTGTTGCTTTCGATCAGCGGCATGCCCATGGCATTGCGGCGCACCGAAACGTTCTGCGCCAGGCCCTTGAGCGGCTGTACGCCGGTGGTCGGCGGGAGGGTGTCCTGGGTGTTCCAGGTCTGACAACCGGTCAGGCTCAAAACACCGGCCACTGCTGCGGCAACGCCGAACCGGGGAAGAAAATGTGTATGGGCTGGCGAGGCCATGGCAAAGCTCCTGCGGGGGTAGAGGCGCAATAAAGGCGCTACGTTAGAGAGCAGGAGGAGGGCGCGCAAGCGGGGTATCAGGTTATTTCCGGATTTGTCCGATAAACCACAACTCTAGATCGTAATACTGTTCACATAAGCGCGGGCACCCACATTTGTGGCGAGGGGATTTATCCCCGTTGGGGCGCGAAGCGGCACCCAGAATCCATTTACAGACCGAGTTGTCCGTATTCACGACTGCCTCGCAGCCGAACGGGGCGGTGCGACGTTTCGCTAAATCCCCTCGCCACAGGTCATGCGTCGTTTTCAGGGTTTTGGTGGGTTGACCTTGGCCGCCAGGGCATAGGCCTTTACGGTCGCCGGACGGTTCTGGATGTGGGTGAACCAGCGCAGCACGTTAGGGAAGTCTTTCAGGTTCTGGCTCTGCCACTTGTGGGAAACGATCCACGGGTAAATCGCCATGTCGGCAATGCTGTATTCGCTGCCGGCGACGAAGTCTTTATCGGCTAGCTGTTTGTCGAGCACTCCGTACAGGCGGGCCGTTTCATCGATATAGCGCTTGATCGCGTAAGGAATTTTCTCCGGTGCAAACTGGCTGAAGTGATGATTTTGCCCGGCCATCGGCCCCAGACCGCCCATCTGCCAGAACAACCATTGCAGCGCTTGCTGGCGACCGCGCAGGTCTTTGGGCAGGAACTTGCCAGTCTTCTCCGCCAGGTACAGCAAAATCGCCCCCGACTCGAACACCGACAGCGGTTCACCGCCATCGATTGGCTCATTGTCGACGATGGCCGGGATTCTGTTGTTTGGGGAGATTTTCAGAAAGTGCGGCTGGAACTGCTCGTTCTGACTGATGTTGATCGGGTGCACGTTGTACGGCAGGCCGGCTTCTTCCAGGAAAATCGAGATTTTGTGGCCGTTGGGGGTGGTCCAGTAATACAGGTCGATCATGAGTACTCCACATCAAGAGACGTCGTAGGGTCGGACAGCGACCGCGGGCATCAGGTCGTCCTGTTTGCATTCGATGGCTTGCCTGTAAGAGGAGGTGATGCTGAAGTGCGTGAAATTCAATGTCCTCGTGTGAGAAAAGTCGGCATGGAGCTCAAGAACAACGCAGCACTGATCATTGTCGACCAGCAAAAAGGCATCCTGCACCCCAGGCTCGGTCGCCGAAATAATCCTCAGGCCGAGGCGCGAATCCTAGATTTGCTCGCGTATTGGCGTCGAACCGGGCGGCCGGTGATTCATGTGCAGCACCTGTCCCGTTCACCGGATTCAGTGTTCTGGCCGCAGCAATCGGGTGTGGAGATTCAGGAACGTTTCCAGCCGTTGGCCGGCGAGCAGCTGATTTCCAAACAGGTGCCGGATGCGTTTTGTGCGACGGGGCTGGAGGCGAGTTTGCGCGAGGCGGGGATCGAGCAGTTGATCATCGTTGGCGTTGCGACTCACAACTCGGTGGAGTCCACGGCGCGAACGGCCGGGAACCTGGGGTTTGACGCCTGGGTTGTGGAGGATGCGTGCTTTACGTTCGATAAGGCTGATTATTTCGGCAATGCGCATTCAGCCGAGGAAGTGCATGCGATGTCGCTGGGGAATTTGCACGGGGAATATGCGATGGTCGTCAGCACTGCACAGATTCTGGATTGATGGCGGGTTTGAGGGCCTCTTCGCGAGCAAGCCCGCTCCCACATTAAATCTGCGGCGGATACAAAATATGTGTCAGGCGCAGTTCAAATGTGGGAGCGGGCTTGCTCGCGAAGGCGATTCAACTGGCGAAAAAATTATCCGCCCGAAGCATCAAGCGCCGTGGCATTTCTTGAATTTCTTGCCGTTGCCGCATGGGCAAGGGTCGTTGCGGCCGACGTCTTTCAGGGCGTTGCGCACCGGTTCCTGGTGGGCGTGGCCGCAGTTCGGGCCGTGGACATGGCCATGGTCGTGATCATGGTGGTCGTGATGGTCATGATCGTGGTTGCAGTCAGGGCCATGGACATGGGGTTGCTGGGTCATCGGTTTTGCTCCGGAATTAAATCGGCGGGGATTATCACGCCATTGCGTGCCAGGTGCACGTAGTGCGCGATGAATAAACCGGTTTCCATTTCACCTTCCAGCCGATAGGGGATGGGCTGATCGGGTTTTTTCAGCATTTTCACCAGATCCCGCACCTTGGGCCACAGGTTGGTGCGGATCGGCACCTTGAAATAGGCACTGCGTTTGGGACCGACCGTGAACCAGTGTTCATGCTCACCTTCGGCCAGCAATATCTCGCCTAGGTGAATGCGGTATTCAAGCCCACGCACCGTCAGGTCGCTGTCGTTGGGGTTGTCGACGCGAAAGTGCAGGATGAATTTCTGCTCCATCAATTTGGCCCGGACCACTTCGACCTTGACCAGATGCACTTGCGGATCCGGCAGATCGCCACCGAACCAGGATGCGCAGCCGCCGAGCCCGAGAAGCAGGAGCAGAGTAAGCATCTGTAACACGCGCCGCTGGGTGGTCATGGTGACGTCTCCTTGTAGCCGCTGGCGAAGCCCGCCCGACCTGTAGGAGCGAGCGGTGCGGCGATCCGACTTGCCCGCGAAGAACGATGACGCGATTTACCTGAAGGATCGGGGGACATTCTTCGCGGGCAAGCCTCGCTCCTACAGGTTCGGGCGGCTCCAATTACAGGGATCACCTCAATTGCCGAAATAACCCGCACAACACTTCTTGAATTTCTGCCCGCTGGCGCACGGGCAGGCGTCGTTGCGTCCAGCCTTGAGTTGCACGGTAGGGTCGATGAAGTACCAGTGCCCGGCGTTCTGCACGAACGAGGAGCGCTCGCGGTGGCTGTGTTCACCGCCACCGTCATGCCAGCGGGCGGTGAATGTGACGAACGCGTGTTCCGGCTGACCGCCGAATACCTCGGAGCTTTCCACCTCAAGACCCAGCCAGGTACTTTGCGCACTCCAGTCGCTGATGGACTGACGATCCAGGCCGGGTTGTTGGGCGGGCAGGGTGGTCCCCACCAGATAGTCGATCAGCCCCAGCACATAGGCGCTGTAGCGCGAGCGCATCAAGGCTTCGGCACACGGCGCCGGATGTCCGGCGTGGTAATGACCGCAGCAGGCATCGAGCAAGGTGCCGCTGCCGCAAGGGCAAATGGATGTACTCATTGCGTTACCACCAATATTTCCCGAAGTTTTCCGGATTGGCCCAGAACCGCGAGTTGAGCCAGTCGGGCACCTGTTTATAGTCAAGCAGATCGTAGGTGAACAGCGTCAGCACTTGATCGTCGCGCTGGAAACATTCACTGGCTTGCAAGGCTAGGGAAAAGAAATCCGTCTCCTGCCAGCCGCTGGCCGGCAAATCCGCCAGTACCGCAATGCGACTGGCGTTCAGATTACGGATGCCACCTAATAAGTTCAGACCTTCGCGCTTGGGCAAGTGTTCGAGGCAATCGACCACCAGCGCCAGATCAAACCGGCGCGCCGCCAGTTCGGCCGGCAGCGCACCAGGTGCCGCATGCGCCACGCAGCTGTCCGGGTGCGCGAGCTTGAACGCCTCAAGCGCGGGAAATTCGCTGGCGCCGATCAACAACAGGCGCGCGGGGGCGTATCGATCAAGCAAAGCGGCCAACGCCTGCTGCGGCGTGCGCGAAGAAATACCTGCAATCATCAGAGATCCTCAATCAGAGCACCAAGACTAGCCTGCCCAAACGTCCGGGCCTAGAGCAGCTTTCCCCAAAAAGCGGCGATCTACCGTGAATACGGGGCAAAACAGCGGTGGCCTATTGCTGGCGGAGATTAAAACTCCGGTCTTTACTCCCTGAATCGGTTTCATGCCGATCCCTCAGGAGAAAACTAGATGAGCATAGTTCGGACAGCATTACCTTTGGTTCTGCTAACCAGTGTGTTGACTGGTTGCGCAGGTTTGCAGAAAACCGACTGGCCGACCTGTGCGGCGGTCGGCGGTGTCATCGGTGCCGGTCTCGGTGCGACCGAGAGTTCGGCATGGGCGGGGTATGGTGCGCTGGTCGTCGGCGGTACGGTGGCGGCGTATTGCTGGGTGCATGGCGATGGCGACGAAGACGGCGATGGTGTGCCGGACAGTCGCGACAAGTGCCCGGGTACGCCTAGAGGCGTGAAAGTCGATGCTGACGGTTGCCCTCCACCGGTGCCTGCGCCAGTGGTCGAAGAAGCCGTGGTGGTCAAGGAAGAAGTCATCGTCATCCGCGATGTTCACTTCCAGTTCGACAAAGCCACGCTTACCCCTTCCGACAAAGATGTACTCAACACAATCGCCACTCGCCTGAAGCAGGAAGCCAGCACCGCACAGTTGACTGTGACCGGTCACACCGACAGCGTGGGCAGTGATGCCTACAACCAGAAACTGTCGGATCGTCGCGCGCACTCGGTGGTGGAGTACCTGATTTCCCAAGGTGTGCCACGCAGCAGCTTCGTGTCTGTGGCCGGTGCCGGTGAAAGCCAGCCAGTCGCCGATAACAAAACCGCTGACGGCCGTGCACTGAACCGTCGCACGGAAATCAAAATCAACCGCTAAGCCCCATCCGCTCCGCGGCTTGTGCAGTCGCGGATGCGGGTCTTTACTCCTGTGTAACCGGTATGGGCCGGTGACACAGGAGCTTTCCATATGAGTGTTCTCACACGGACCGTCTTGCCGGTTCTGCTAATAGGCAGCCTGTTGACCGGCTGCGCAACCCACAGCGATGGCACCGCCCCCCTCAATCAACGTACCTGGCCGATCTGCAGCATCATCGGCGGACTGGTCGGCGGAGGCTTGGGCGCGATCAAAAGTGCCGGTTGGGCAGGCGGTGGAGCAGCGCTCGGTATCTTGACCGGTGGCTTGATCTGTTACGCCCAGGATGGCGATGAGGACGACGATGGTGTCTTCGATCGACGTGATCGTTGCCCCGATACCCCGGCCAATACCCCTGTCGAACATCATGGTTGTCCACTGCCGCAGTATCCGGCCAGCGTGAAACCTGCCGAAGTTGTGCAACCCGAGGTCATCACCCTGCCCAGCGACGTGCTGTTTGCCTTCAACAAGTCTGAGCTGAGTGCCTCCGCGCAGAGTCAGCTGGATTCGCTGATGGGCAAACTGCAAAACGCCGATGTGGTGAGCATCAAGGTGATCGGCCACACCGACGGCGTGGGTTCGGATGAATACAACCAGGCACTCTCGGAACGGCGCGCCAGCAGCGTGGCGGCCTATCTGTTGAGCCAGGGCCTGGCGCCGAACAAACTCACCAGTGAAGGCAAGGGCGAAAGCCAGCCCGTGGCCGACAACGATACCGATGAAGGACGCGTGAAAAACCGTCGGGTGGAGCTGCACGTTAATCGCTAAACCCCGAACTAGAGCCGTCGGACGATATCTCGATTGATCCGACGGCCATTCGGCGGCCTTCATGAAGAATTTTCCGTTGCCCTCTGGCTTATCCCTCGCGGATGCCGTTACTGTGCGCGCAAAGAATAATTCTCAACGGGGGGCATATGAAGGTGATTTGGGGGCTGGGGAAGTTATTGACCCTGCTGTTCTGGCTGGTGGTGCTGGTCAATCTGCTGATGCCGTTTGTCAATCCGCTGCACCAGTTGGTCGATCTGGCCGGTGGCGTGTTGGCGTCCCTTCATCTACTTGAGGCGGTGTTCTGTTTCCGCAGCCTCAGAGGTCGCGCCCACCCTTGGCGTGATCGCTTGAAAATCCTGTTTTTCGGCGTATTCCACCTGCAAACCCTCCCGGCTCCGACCGCATCGAAGGCTTCCCATGCGTAAACTCTGTCTGCTCGCCGCACTCATCAGCCCATTGGCCTGCGCTCAGGTGGTCAGTGTCGAAACCAATTCGTTGATGCGCCTGCCCAACACCGCCAGCACTTTGCAGCTGGAACGACTGGAAGTCGCCGATTACGGCACCTTGTTGATTCCCTCGAACGTGACCGAAGTGACCGTCGGCGAATTGCATCTGGGTCGTGAGGCGCGGATCGCCATCGTGCCGAGTGAACAGGCACTGGAATTGAAAGTCAGCCGTGCCGAGTTGTCCGAAGGCAGCCAGATCACCGCTCGCGGGGCGCCGGGGACTTACCTCAAGGCAGCCCGCTCGGGACGCAACCTGAATTTGCAGATCAAGGCGCTGAATGCGCCGCAGTTGTCGGTGGACGCTCGCGGTGGCGCGGGTGCGCCAGGTTTTGTGGGGCTCGACGGGGCCAACGGTCAGGCACCGGGTTGCACCTGGGGCCAGGCGGGTCGCGGTGCCGATGGCAGCAATGGCAGTGATGGTCAGCCGGGCGCGCCCGGTGCGCTGGTCAGGCTGGAAGTGCCACGTGATTATCCGGTTGAACAGATCAAGGTTCAGGTGGCGGGCGGTGCCGGCGGCATTGCGGGGCCTGGCGGTAAACCGGGCGCGGGCGGCAAGGCCAAGGGCTGCCTCGTCTACGAGGCCGATGGCGGCAAAAGCGGCCGCCCTGGGGTTGATGGACAGCCGGGGCCTGCGGGTGCTGCGGGTTCGGTGACGGTTCAGCGGTTGTAAGAACTGTTCGATAGTTCCCACGCTCTGCGTGGGAATTCAGCCCGTGACGCTCCGCGTCACTGGACGCGGAGCGTCCCTTGAGGCATTCCCACGCAGAGCGTGGGAACGATCACGGTCTGGCCGCAGCGATCGCCACCAGCACCAACCCGACAATAAGATTGATCCCCACCAATTTGCGAATCTTCCCAAGCGTCGCGGCCCCGGTCGGCCAATCCTGCGCCGTCACCGCCGTGCGCAACTCCGGCAGCAGTAGCGCCTGAATCCGGATAAACAGCGCGGTCATCACCACGTACAGCCCCATCATCACCTGTACATACCGCGGCGCGGCCTCAAACCCGGCGTACTGCAAATGAATCATGCCGACCCCGCTGATCGGCAACAGCACCACCGCGACCCAGACCCAGCGGAAAAAAACCTGAAACACTTCTACCCACAGCTTCAAACGGGCAGGGCCTTCCAGGGCCTTCATCGCCGCGGGGCGCAAGACCATCCAGGCGAAAAACATGCCGCCCACCCACACCAGGGCGGACAGGACATGCAGGGTGTAAACGATGCCAAAAGGTGTCATTGAGGTACTCCGTTCTGCGCGGGATTAATTAGCGGGGTATGATAGCGGCCGATCCGAACCACTGAAAATTTATCCAGCGTTTTTTGCGCCCGACAATCCATGATCAGCACCGAACTCAAAACCACGATCCAGGGCGCCTACTCGCGTTTTCTTGAAGCCAAGAGCCTCAAGCCGCGCTACGGCCAACGCCTGATGATCGCCGAAATCGCCAAAGTCCTCGGTGACATCGACACCGACGACGAAGGCCGGCGCAGTGGCGACCCCGCGATTGTCGCGGTGGAAGCCGGCACAGGTACCGGTAAAACCGTGGCCTACAGCATGGCCGCGATCCCCACTGCGAAGGCCGCCGGCAAGCGTCTGGTGATTGCCACGGCCACCGTGGCCCTGCAAGAGCAGATCGTCTACAAGGATTTGCCCGACCTGATGCGCAACAGCGGGCTGAATTTCAGCTTCGCCCTGGCCAAGGGCCGCGGGCGCTACATGTGCCTGTCCAAGCTCGACATGTTGCTCCAGGAAGGTCACGCGCAAACCGCTACGGCGCAGCTGTTCGAAGAAGAAGGTTTCAAGATCGAGGTCGACGAGGCCAGTCAGAAGCTGTTCACCAGCATGATCGAGAAACTCGCCGGCAATAAATGGGACGGCGACCGCGACAGTTGGTCCACCGCCCTGGAAGACGCCGACTGGGCGCGTCTGACCACCGATCACAGCCAGTGCACCAATCGTCATTGCCCGAACTTCGGCCAGTGCGCCTTCTACAAGGCCCGCGAAGGCATGGGCAAGGTCGACGTGATCGTCACCAACCACGACATGGTCCTGGCTGACCTGGCCCTGGGTGGCGGCGCCGTCCTGCCGGACCCGCGCGACACCATTTACGTATTCGACGAAGGTCACCACCTGCCGGACAAGGCCATCGGTCACTTCGCCCACTACACGCGCCTGCGTTCCACCGCCGACTGGCTGGAAACCACCGCCAAGAACCTCACCAAACTGCTGGCCCAGCATCCGCTGCCGGGCGACTTGGGCAAGTTGATCGAGCAAGTGCCGGAACTGGCGCGGGAGATCAAGACCCAGCAGCAATTCATGTTCACCGCCTGCGAGCAGGCCGCCGATTTCAAACCCGGTGAAGACGTTGAAGGCCGCGAGCGGCCACGTCATCGCTTCGTCGGCGGGGTGATTCCCGAGCACATGCGCGAAATGGGCATCGAGCTTAAGAAGGGCTTTGCCCGTCTGACCGACCTGTTCACCCGGCTCACCGAACTGCTCAAAGAAGGCATGGACGGCGAGGTCAACATTGGCATCGCCAGCAACCAGGCCGAGGAGTGGTATCCGCTGTTCGGCAGCCTGTTGTCCCGCTCTTCGGGCAACTGGGAATTGTGGGTCGCGTTTACCGCGGAAGACCCGGAAGACAACCCGCCCATGGCCCGTTGGCTGACCCTGGCCGAAAGCGGTTCGCTGTTCGATATCGAGGTCAATGCCAGCCCGATCCTCGCGGCGGAAATGCTCCGTCGCAACCTGTGGAATGTGGCCTACGGCGCGCTGGTAACCTCGGCGACCCTGACCGCGCTCGGCACGTTCGACCGCTTCCGCATGCGCGCCGGCCTGCCGAAAAAAGCGGTGACCGCCGTAGTCCCGAGCCCGTTCCATCATGCCGACGCTGGCGTGCTGCGGGTGCCGGACCTGAAGGCCGATCCGCGTGATGCGCCGGCGCACACCGCGGCGATCATCCGTGATCTGCCGCAACTGGTGGAAGGTTCGCGCGGCACCCTGGTGCTGTTCTCCTCGCGCAAACAGATGCAGGACGTGTTCGACGGCCTGGACCGTGACTGGCGCAAGCAAGTGTTCATTCAAGGCAACCTGTCGAAACAGGAAACCCTGAACAAGCACAAGGCACGTGTTGATGGCGGAGACTCCAGCGTGCTGTTCGGCCTGGCGAGTTTTGCCGAAGGGGTCGACTTGCCCGGTGCGTATTGCGAGCACGTGGTGATCGCGAAGATTCCGTTCTCGGTGCCCGACGATCCGGTCGAAGCGGCGCTTGCCGAGTGGATCGAAGCCCGTGGCGGCAATCCGTTCATGGAAATCTCCGTGCCGGATGCCTCGCTGAAACTGGTCCAGGCCTGCGGTCGCTTGCTGCGCACCGAAGAAGACCGCGGCACCATCACCTTGCTCGATCGACGGCTGGTCACCCAGCGTTACGGCAAGGCAATCCTCAATGCGTTGCCACCTTTTCGTCGTGAAATTTCCTGATACAGGGCTGGGCAATTTTGCCCAACCCGTTGTCTATCCCTTAGCCATCGCTTTTCCACTGGCCATTGTTGGTCGTTAGGGAGAACTTCGTTCTTATGATTCGCCGTTCGTTGCCCGCTGTTTTCGCTCTGATGTTCGCAGCCCCTTTGCTGGCAGCCCCTGCCGGCCAACAGACGCTGTTCAATTTTGTGCGCCCCGCCGACGTCGTCCAGGTGGCGACTCAGGATGCCAGCCTGCCGCAATCCAATGCGGAGCAAACGGCCGAAGGCGAAGTATTGCGTCGGGTGACGTTCAACCCGGTGGCGCAACCGACCTTGCGTCTGACCCCGCAAACCGGGGCCTGGGACTGGTCGCAGTCAGGCGTGATGAGCTTGCGCATCCAGAGCGCGATGGACTGGGCCGTGACCCTGTACGTGAAAATCCAGAGCAACGATGGCAAGACGCTGATCAGTCGTGTCGATTTGCCGGCCGGACCGGCGCAGACCCTGCTGGTGCCGCTGCAGCCGAGTTCGTCGCTGAGCCTGGGCATGAAGGCCGGGCCGCCGATGCCGATGACGTTTGACGGCCAACGCGTATTGCTGGCCAGCAGCGCCGGTGAACTGGATCGCAGCCAGGTGGTGTCGGTCACGTTGTCGATGGATCAGCCGAAAGTGGCCCAAAGTATCTTGCTTGAGCGCTTCGGCGTGCAGGACGGTGAAGCGGTGACAAAGGCCGCTTATGGCGGCCTGGTGGACACCTATGGTCAATTGACCCGGGCCAAATGGCCGGAAAAGGTCAGTAGCGATGAGCAACTGAGAAGCGCCGCCGCCAAGGAACAGCAACAAACGAAAACCTGGCTCGCCGAGCGCGAGAAGACGTCACTGGACAAATTTGGTGGCTGGAACAAAGGACCGGCGTTCAAGGCCAGCGGTTTTTTCCGCACTGAAAAACGTGACGGTCGCTGGTACCTGGTGACTCCTGAAGGGCATCCGTTCTATTCGCTCGGGGTCAACACCGTGACCCCGGACGTCAACCAGACCTACATCGCCGGCCGCGAGTGGATGTTTGAATCCCTGCCAAAAACCGACGAGCCGCTGGCCAGCCACTATGGCGAAGGCGACAACCGCGGCGGCAACGGCGCCGATCAGGGCCGTGGCTATAACGCCGGTCGCTGGTACGACTTTTATGGCGCTAACTTGCAGCGCCTGTATGGCGAACCTTGCGCGCTGGGCAGCGATACCAAGGCCGGTGTCGCCGAAGCGGTCGAGGCAACGGCCGATAAGGCGGCTGAGCAACCGGTCGCGCCGACGACTGCCGAATCCGGTGTCGCCGAAGCTGCCAAGACCGGCGCAGTCGAAGCGGCTGCCGCGAAAGCCGTTGAGCAAGCCCCCGCCGAACCCTGCAAAGCGGTGGTTGATGAAAAACGCTGGGCCAGCCACACCCTGGATCGCCTGCAAGCCTGGGGTTTCAACACCGTCGGCAACTGGAGCGCCCCGGCGCTGGCCAATGCTGACCGTGTGCCGTACACCCTGCCGCTGTCGATCGTCGGCGATTACGCCAGCATCAGTACCGGCACCGATTGGTGGGGCGGTATGCCCGACCCGTTTGACCCGCGTTTCGCCATGGCCACCGAACGGGCCGTGGCCATCGCTGCCCGCGACCACCGCGACGATCCCTGGCTGATCGGTTACTTCGCCGACAACGAACTGGCCTGGGCCGGCCCCGGCGATGATCCGAAAGCCCGTTACGCGTTGGCCTATGGCACCTTGAAAATGACCACCGACGTGCCGGCCAAACGTGCGTTCCTCAAGCAATTGCGCGACAAGTACCGCAATCAGGCCGGCCTTTCCAAGGCCTGGGGCATCGACTTGCCTGCCTGGGAATTGATGGAAGACCCGGGCTTCGTGCCGCCGCTGCCAAGCGCCGAACACCCGGAAATCGAAGCCGACTTCAAATACTTCCAGAAGGTCTTCGCCGATACCTACTTCAAGACCCTCTCCGATTCGCTTAAGTGGCACGCGCCGAATCAGCTGTTGCTGGGCGGTCGCTTCGCCATCAGCACCCCGGAAGCCGTGGAGTCCTGCGCGCAGTATTGCGACGTGTTGAGCTTCAACATGTACACCCTGCAACCGCAGGACGGCTATGACTTCGCCAAATTGCGCAGCCTGGACAAACCGGTACTGATCACCGAGTTCAACTTCGGCTCTGCCGATCGCGGCCCGTTCTGGGGCGGCGTGACGCAATTGGCCAAGGAAGAAGACCGTGGGCCGGCGTATGCCAACTTCCTCAAACAAGCACTGAGCGAACCGTCGATTGTCGGGGTGCACTGGTTTCAGTACCTCGATCAACCCGTGACCGGCCGTCTGCTGGATGGCGAGAACGGTCACTTTGGTCTGGTGGGCATTACCGATCTGCCGTTCCAGGGCTTCGTCGACAGCGTGCGCAAGAGCAACCTGGCGACCGTCAATCAGTTGGGTAAAGAGGCCGAGAAGGCCAGGGCTGAAGCCGAAAAAGCCAGCCATGAGGGCGAGGGCGGCCGGAAAGCTGACGCCGGCAAAGATGCGGGGAAAGGTGCGGATCATGCGGGCGGGCATTCGGCCAACAGCCACTGAGTCCTGCTGGACCGCGTTATCGTTCTTCGCGGGCAAGCCTCGCTCCTACAGGTCCGTGCGATCCGTAGGAGCGAGGCTTGCCCGCGATGGCGCCCGCCAAGGCGCCACAAATTTCAGATCCAATCCACGGGCAACCGACCGCCCAGCCCGCACTTGTTCCCAAATCCCCCAAGGGCTGGAACAATGCGGACCACTTTGTAGAATTCGGGGAGTTGCGGGTGCAGATTCAGGGTCATTACGAGCTTAAGTTCGAAGCGGTACGCGAAGCTTTCGCGGCGCTGTTCGACGATCCTCAGGAACGTGGCGCGGCATTGTGCATCCGGGTCGGTGGCGAAACCGTCCTGGACCTTTGGGCCGGTACCGCCGACAAGGATGGCCTGGAAGCCTGGCACAGCGACACCATCGCTAACCTGTTCTCCTGCACCAAGACCTTCACCGCCGTCACGGCCCTGCAATTGGTGGCCGAAGGCAAGCTGCAACTGGATGCCCCGGTGGCTCGCTACTGGCCCGAATTCGCCGCCGCCGGCAAGGAGTCCGTCACCTTGCGTCAGTTGCTCTGCCATCAGGCCGGCCTGCCGGCGCTGCGCGAGTTACTGGCGCCTGAAGCGCTTTACGACTGGCACACCATGGTCGATGCCCTGTCCGCCGAAACGCCGTGGTGGACACCGGGCGAAGGTCACGGTTATGCGGCGATCACCTACGGCTGGCTGGTGGGCGAGTTGCTGCGTCGTGTCGACGGTCGTGGGCCGGGCGCGTCCATTGTGGCGCGGGTTGCGAAGCCCTTGGGGCTGGATTTTCACGTTGGCCTGGCGGACGAAGAGTTCCACCGCGTGGCGCACATCGCGCGTGGCAAGGGCAATGTTGGCGATGCCGCCGCCCAGCGCTTGTTGCAAGTGACCATGCGTGAGCCGACCGCCATGACCACCCGGGCCTTCACCAACCCGCCGTCGATCATGACCAGCACCAACAAACCCGAATGGCGCCGGATGCAACAACCGGCCGCCAATGGCCACGGTAACGCCCGTAGCCTCGCTGGTTTCTACGCCGGCCTGCTCGACGGCAGCCTGCTGGAAAGCGAAATGCTCGAGGAGCTGACTCGCGAACACAGCATCGGCGAAGACAAGACTCTATTGACCCGGACCCGTTTTGGCCTGGGTTGCATGCTCGATCAACCGGATGTTCCCAATGCGACCTACGGCCTCGGCCCACGGGCATTCGGCCACCCGGGCGCTGGCGGCTCCATCGGTTTTGCTGACCCGGAACACGATGTCGCCTTCGGTTTTGTGACAAATACCCTGGGGCCGTACGTCTTGATGGATCCACGCGCGCAGAAGCTAGCGCGAGTACTGGCCACTTGTCTGTAAAACGCACTCACGGGCTCCAGGGTCGGAACCCGAAGGCCTTTATGGTTTCCAAGCGTCTGTTTATCCGGGTCACGCCGGCCTGATTTTTTTGACTTCATTTTTGTGGATATCCAATGTCATTCAATAAAACCACCCTTGCCTTGGCCCTGTGCGTCGCTATCACCGGTTGTGCACAGACTCCACAAAGTGATTCGGATGGCAGCAGCTGGTGGCCGTTCGGCTCCTCCGACAAAGTCGCGGTGAAAGAGCCGGCCCCTGCTCCAGCTCCAGCCCCAGCCCCAGCCCCAGCCCCTTTGAAACCTGCCGTCGCCGCTCCAGTGGCCAAGGCTGAAAGCTCCAGCCCGTGGTACTGGCCGTTCGGCTCCGATGAAGTGGTCGACAAAAAGCCAGAAGTAAAACCTGAAGCCAAGCCTGTCGAAGTGGCCAAGGCTGAAGCCGATGCCGGTGGCAAATGGTGGTGGCCGTTCGGTGGTAAAGAACAACCGACCGCCAAAGTCGTGCCGATGCCGGATCCTAAAGTCACCCAGGCCTGGCTCGACGATTACGAGCCGCGCCTGCGCGAAGCGATCAAGGACAGCAACCTGAAACTTGAGCGCCGTGAAAACGTGTTGGTGGTTATCGCGCCGGTAGAAGGCTCGTTCAACCCGGACCGTCCGGCCATGCTGCTGCCGGTGACCCTCGGCCCGTTCACTCGCGTCGCGAAAATCCTTGAAGTCGATCCAAAGACTGCCGTGCTGGTGCTCGGCCACAGCGATACCTCGGGCGCTGCACCGGCCAACGTAAAGCTGAGCCAGGAGCGTGCACAAGCCGTGGCCGCAATTTTCCGCCTCAGCGGTTTGCAGCGTGATCGTCTGATGCTGCGCGGTATGGGCGGCGAAGCCCCGCGTGCTGCCAACGACAGCAATGAAGGCCGTGCCTTGAACCGTCGTGTGGAATTGCTGGTGACTCCGCAAAACACCATGGTCGCGCTGCTGAGCAAGTACAACATGCCGGCTCCGGCGCCAGTGAAGATGGTCACTGCCCAAGACGTCAAGCCAGTGGTCAAGCCGGTTACCCCTGCGCCAGCCGCGAAGAAAGCGGCTGTGCCTGCTGCGAAAAAAGCCCCGGCCAAGAAAGCGGCCAAGGCTCCAGCCAAGAAAACACCGGCTAAAACTGCAACGCCTGCGAAAAAAACGGCGCCAGCCAAAGCCGCAGCGGCGGACAAGAAAGTCGTTACCGCCGATGCAGACAAAAAGTAATTCGTTAACCAAAAGGAATGCGCAATGACCCAGGGCCTGGCTGATATGCGTCGCGACTACACCCGTGATGGCCTGACCGAGGCGCAAGCCCCGGCCGAGCCGTTCGGGCTGTTCCATCAGTGGTTTGCCGACGCGGTGAAAACCGAGCAACCGCCGGTGGAGGCCAATGCCATGACCCTGGCCACGGTCGATCAGGACGGTCGGCCGCATTGCCGCATTCTGCTGCTCAAGGGCCTGGACGAGGAGGGCTTCACCTTCTTCACCAACTACGACAGCGCCAAAGGCCAGCATCTGGCGGCGAACCCGTTCGCCGCCATGACGTTTTTCTGGCCGACCCTGGAGCGTCAGGTGCGCATTGAAGGGCGGGTGGTGAAGGTCGCGGCTGAAGAGTCCGACGCCTATTTCCAGGTCCGCCCGCTGGGCAGTCGCCTCGGTGCCTGGGCTTCGCCCCAAAGCCGCGTGATTGCCGATCGCGCTGAACTGGAAGCGCTGCTGAAGAACACCGAGCAACGCTTCAGCGACACTCAGCCTCATTGCCCGGAACACTGGGGCGGTTACCGCTTGCTACCCGAGCGCATCGAGTTCTGGCAAGGCCGTCCGAGCCGCCTGCACGATCGCCTCAACTACCGTTTGCAAGGCGCCGACTGGATTCTTGAACGTCTGGCACCTTAAGCAGTCTACCGATCGGGATAGCCCGCCGCAGCGGCTTCAAGCCACTGGGGCAGGTCCCGGCGCTTGATCTTCTGCGCCTTAGCGCTTGCCAGTTGTTCGAGCATGAACGCTTTTTTCTGCTCGTCTTTACCCGCCAGTGCCAACGCCAGATCGCGGTCCATCCAGCGTTTGATCCGCACGTACAGCCACCAATGGAAGTACAAACCGGCGACAGTGGTGACGACAATGATGAAGTAATCCATGAAAATCCTTGGGTCGGTGGCGCAGATTTTTCAATTTGCCGCTACTGTGTGGTGAGTCCGAGGCGCCTGTACCGGGCCTGAATGAAACCATTTTTATCCGGGCGATGCCGTGACAGGCGTCAAGCTGCGGAGTTTAATGAATACCTGTCCTTTGGAGTTGATGCTATGCGTAAGTCTGTTCTGCTGGTTGCTTCCTTTTCCACGATGGCGATGTTGCTCACTGGCTGCCAATCGAGCCTGACCGGTGACTCCTACTCCCGTGACGAAGCGCGTCGTGTGCAGACCGTTCGCATGGGCACCATCGAATCCCTGCGCCCGGTGAAAATCGAAGGCACCAAGACCCCGATCGGCGGCGCAGCGGGCGCAGTGGTCGGCGGTGTCGGCGGTAGCGCCATCGGCGGCGGTCGTGGCAGCATCGTGGCGGCGGTTATCGGCGCCGTCGCTGGCGGCCTGCTCGGCTCGGCCACCGAAGAAGGCCTGACCCGTGCCCAAGGCGTCGAAATCACCGTACGTGAAGACGACGGCAGCATGCGCGCCTATGTGCAGCAGGTTCAGGAGAATGAAGTGTTCCGTGTGGGCGAGCGGGTGCGGATTGCTACTGTAGATGGGACAAGCCGCGTTTCGCACTAAGCGGGAACGAGCGGTAAAAGAAAACCCCGACCGGGTGATTGGTTGGGGTTTTTTGTGTTTGTGGCTTCCGTTTATGTTTGATTCAACACAGTTAAGCGTTTGCAAAGACCTAAGTAATAGGTCAAGTCGTTTCGGGAAGGGCTACCAACGATTTCCATTATCGCAAAAGCTTGAGTGTGGGATAACTCGTGCTCTCCCATAGGTACATCCCACAAGGTGGACCACCCCATGACACTCAGCACCTGTTTCTCGATGGCCTGCGGTACATCCTTTTCATACTGGAGTGAATTGTCTGGATTGGGTTCAGGGAAGAATCCAGAGAGCGCGATATAGATGTTCACCAAGCGGTCCTATACCGAAAGGATATTTGGTAATCGAAGGCGGTTGGATCAATTTTGTGGGTGAACGAGGGCTGAAGTTTCGGAATCCAATCAGCTTTTACATCGAAACCACCGTCATAAATATTGTCTGCATCCATCAAGCCCAGCGCGTCAATTATTGAGCCGTCGTCGCCTAAATCTGCGGAGTATTCTTTCCCTTCTGCGATTTCTGTTTTTTTATCGTACCAATCCAAACTGACTTTCAGGCCCATACCATCCTCACAAGTACTTTTTAATGTTGCGTTTCTTCTTGGGCGGGTCTATTTGCTCACCCGTGGTGTGATCGAATGAGCCTAGATGACTGCCATCGCTAGCGAGATATGCCTCCAATTCACCATGCAGGGAATCCCATTCGTAAATCGTCCGTCCCTTAGCATCTATCCAACGGGATCTGAGCCCGCCGCCCCCTTGTTTGGGCGTTTTCTTTTTCACTTCCTTCAACCCTGAAAAGCCTGTGATCTCTTCTGTTTCAGGTGGTGAGTGATAGTCGTGGTCAGGGTTTGGAAGTTTTCTTCCTGATACGCTAACTACAATGTAAACCGGCTTAATCCCCGACCCCACCGGAAACACAAGAATGAAATCCTTGTACTCCGGCGGATAAACCGGATTCACAATAATGCCGTCAGCCGCTTTCGTCGGCGGATAAACCCAAATATGCGGCGCTTGCGGTGCAGCCTCCAGCGCTGGAATACCAAGGATGTCCGAACCATCCACAGCCGGTGTCCAGATCAGCTCAACCCCATCCCCCAGATTCGCCACCTGCTGACTCTCGCGCAGTGCGAACTGCACAACATCAACCATTTCCCAGTCGCGGTTCTTGCCGGTGTAGAAAGCGTATCCCTTGAGGCTGCCATCAGCCTGTTGTTCCACTCGCAGGCGAACGCGAGTCCTGGCCTGTTTCAAGGCACGCAATTGATCTTCGGTATAGAGCGCGCTGTCGCCCAGGCTTGGCGTCCAGAACAGCGCGACCACCGTGGCTAATGCGGCGGTTCCTGCAGCGCCGATTGCTGCGACCGGAGCAGTGAGCGCAGGAGCGCGAAGTGCCATTCGGCCAATGCCAAGCGAGACGGTACTGCCGCTGATGGTTTCAAGATTCAGCAGCCCGGCATCGTCTGCTTCACGGGCGCCGAGCCAGGCGACTTCCCCGTAATCCTTGAGGCTGTCGGTGGGCACCATGCCCGAAGGATTCGAGTAATCGATGATGGCGTCCGGCAGCTTGCAGGACTTGGCGAAGACGCATCCCGCACGAACGGATTCGTGCTTTTTGGCGACGACCTCACGGCTGCGTTCGAAGGCTTCTTGCCTCGCGAGCATCGCATCGTAAGCGTTTTGTCGGGCGTCCCGCTCGGCCAGTTCGGTGGCCGTCATGAAGCGGTGGGTGACGTGATGTCCGTCGCCGGACGGCGGGTTTTTAACCCTGGGGACTTCCTTGTTTCCAGCCACTGATCTTCCTTGCGTTCGTACGTCGGCAGCCCCCAAACAAGGGGCTGTGCGACGTTAACGAACGAGGTTAAACGTGGCTGTAGGACGAATCCTGAATGTCGTTAAGAGTGTTCTCTATCACTCAGGATTGCAGCGTGGTGCGCTTGCGACTCGCTGCCGCCGTCACCGCATAACCGATCAAGGCCGCCAGAATCGAACCGGTCAAAATGCCCATCCGGTCCATCCCGGCGTATTCACTGGCGCCGGGCACGAAGGCCAGGGAACCGACAAACAGGCTCATGGTGAAACCGATTCCGCAGAGGATCGCAACGCCCAGCACCTGACCCCAATTGGCACCTTGGGGCAGGGCGGCGATGCCGATTTTCACGGCCAACCAGGTCAGGCCGAACACACCGAGGGTTTTGCCCAGCAGCAAGCCAACCGCGATGCCCATCGGTACATCGTGGGTGAAGCTTTCCATGGTCACACCACTGAGCGACAGACCGGCGTTGGCGAAGGCGAACAGCGGCAGGATGCCGTAGGCCACCCAGGGATGCAGGGCGTGTTCGAGGGTCAGCAACGGCGACGGTTCGGCGTTTTTCGTGCGCAATGGAATGCAGAACGCCAGGGTCACTCCGGCCAGTGTCGCGTGGACGCCGCTCTTGAGCACGCAGACCCAGAGGATCAAACCGATGATCATGTACGGCCCGAGCTTGACCACGCCGAGCCGGTTCATCGCGATCAACGCGACGATGCAGGATGCGGCCAATGCCAGGGAAAGCGTCGACAGCGTGCCGGAATAGAAGATCGCAATGACGATGATGGCGCCGAGGTCGTCGATGATCGCGAGGGTCATCAGGAACAGTTTCAGCGACACTGGCACGCGCTTGCCCAGCAGGGCGAGGACGCCGAGGGCGAAGGCGATGTCGGTGGCCATCGGGATGGCCCAGCCGCTCAAGGCGGCCGGGTTGTCACGATTGAAAAACCAGTAGAGCAGCGCCGGAACGACCATGCCGCCAATCGCTGCCGCGCCGGGCAGGACGATCTGCGAAGGTTTCGACAGTTGACCGTCGAGGACTTCGCGCTTCACTTCCAGGCCGATCAGCAGGAAGAACAGGGCCATCAGGCCGTCGTTGATCCACAGTAGCGCCGGTTTGGCGATTTGCAGCGCACCGACCTGCGCCACCACCGGCGTGTCCAGAAAACTGCTGTAAAGCCACGACAACGGGGAGTTGTTGATGATCAGGGCCAGGGCTGCCGCGGCGATCAACAACAGACCGCTTGCAGCTTCCAACTGAAAGAAACGCGTGAAAGTGCTACGCAGAGGCAAGGTCGCTCTCCATCGAATAATCAAAAAGGTGGCACACCCTAACCCGTACCGTAAGTTGTTAAAACAAAAGTTATATTCTTTTTTGTTATATGCCGTTACAACGCGAAGGGCCGGCACGGACCTTAGCCTAGCAGTTGCCAGTTGTATCGGGCCTCAGCTGTATCTGTGCGTGGCGTGGGATTTTTCCTAAGCTTATTGGCTGAGCCTTGCGACAAGGCCGACTCTTGTCCGATTCAACGAGAAGACCATCATGAGCGACAACCGACAGTGGGCCCGCGAAGCCATCCGGATCATCGAAGCCGACTTCCAGCGCAGCGCCGACACCCACCTGATCCCCTTGCCGCTACCGGGTTTCCCGGGTATCGAGTTGTATTTCAAGGATGAGTCCAGCCACCCCACCGGCAGCCTCAAGCACCGACTGGCGCGCTCATTGTTCCTCTACGCCTTGTGTAACGGCTGGCTCAAACCCGGTGCGCCGGTGATTGAAGCGTCCAGCGGTTCGACGGCGATTTCCGAGGCCTACTTCGCCAGGTTGCTGGGGTTGCCGTTCATTGCGGTGATGCCGGCGACTACGTCCAAAGAGAAGATCGCGCAGATCGCCTTTTACGGCGGCAAGAGTCACCTGGTCGACGACCCGACGCAGATCTACGCCGAGTCCGAGCGCCTGGCCCACGAACATGACGGGCATTTCATCGACCAGTTCACCTACGCCGAACGTGCCACTGATTGGCGGGCGAACAACAACATCGCCGAGTCGATCTTCCAGCAAATGCGTTTCGAATTGCACCCTGAACCGAGCTGGCTGATTTCCAGCCCCGGCACCGGCGGCACCACCGCGACCCTCGGTCGATACGTGCGTTATCGCCAGCATTGCACCCGCGTGTTGTGCGCCGATGCCGAGCGTTCGGTGTTCTTCGATTACTACAAGACCGGTGATGCCTCGCTGCGATTGGATCATGGTTCACGGATTGAAGGCATTGGCCGGCCACGGGTCGAGGCGTCGTTCCTGCCCAAGGTGATCGATGCGATGGTCAAGGTGCCGGACGCGTTGTCGCTGGCGGCCATGCATTACCTGGCGCAGCATTTGGGACGGCGTGTCGGCGGATCGAGCGGGACCAACCTGATCGGCGCCTTGATGGCGGCGGGGCAGATGGCGGCGGAGGGGGAGTCGGGGTCGATCGTGGCGATTCTGTGCGACGGCGGCGAGCGTTATGAGACCAGCTATTACGATCAGGACTGGCTCAAGGCCCAGGGGTATGAGTTGAGTGGGTTGATGGATGTTGTGGCGGCGAGTGTGGAGCGTGGGGAGCCTTTGCCAGCCACCGTACTCCGCGCAAATATCTAAAGCCGCGCATTGCCCCTGTAGGAGCGAGGCTTGCCCGCGAAGAAGTTAACGCGGTCCTCCTGAAGGACCGCGTTATCGTTCTTCGCGGGCAAGCCTCGCTCCTACAGGGTTTCTTGGTGTTTCAGGAAATGCCGGTCAGGTTTCGAGGCCGAGGATGTCGCGTGCCACGGCTTCGGCGATGCGAATGCCATCGACACCCGCCGACAGAATCCCGCCCGCATAACCCGCACCTTCACCCGCCGGGAACAGGCCCTTGACGTTCAGGCTCTGCATCGACTCGTTACGGGTGATGCGCAGCGGCGACGAGGTGCGCGTCTCGATCCCGGTCAACACCGCGTCGTGCAGCGAGTAGCCGCGAATCTGCTTCTCGAATGCCGGCAGTGCTTCACGAATCGCTTCGATGGCGAACGCGGGCAGAGCCAGCGCCAGATCACCCAAGGCAACGCCTGGCTTATAGGACGGTTCAACGCTGCCCAACTCGGTGGACGCCTTGCCCGCAATGAAATCACCGACCAGTTGCGCCGGCGCTTCGTAGTTGCTGCCGCCCAGTACAAAGGCGTGGGATTCCAGGCGTTCCTGCAACTCGATACCCGCCAGCGGGCCGCCCGGGTAATCGACCTCAGGGGTGATCCCGACGACGATCCCGGAGTTGGCATTGCGCTCGTTACGCGAGTACTGGCTCATGCCGTTGGTGACCACGCGGCCAGGTTCGGACGTCGCCGCCACCACGGTGCCGCCCGGGCACATGCAGAAGCTGTAGACCGAACGGCCGTTCTTGGCGTGGTGCACCAGTTTGTAGTCGGCGGCACCGAGTTTCGGGTGGCCGGCGTATTTGCCCAGGCGTGCGCGATCGATCAGCGACTGCGGGTGTTCAATGCGGAAACCCACCGAAAACGGCTTGGCTTCCATGAACACACCACGGCCATGGAGCATGCGGAAGGTGTCCCGGGCGCTGTGGCCCAAGGCAAGAATCACGTGTTTGGAATGAATCTGTTCGCCGCCATTGAGCTCGACGCCGACCATTTGACCGTCCTCGATCAACACGTCGGTGACCCGCTGCTGGAAGCGCACTTCGCCGCCCAGTGCGCGAATCTGCTCACGCATGTTTTCCACAACGCCGGTCAGACGGAACGTACCGATGTGCGGTTTGCTGACGTAGAGGATTTCTTCCGGCGCGCCGGCCTTGACGAACTCATGCAGGACTTTGCGACCGATGAATTTCGGGTCCTTGATCTGGCTGTAGAGCTTGCCGTCGGAGAACGTCCCCGCGCCGCCCTCGCCAAATTGCACGTTGGACTCAGGGTTGAGCACGCTTTTACGCCACAGGCCCCAGGTGTCTTTAGTGCGCTGGCGCACTTCGGTGCCACGTTCGAGGATGATCGGCTTGAAGCCCATTTGCGCGAGCAGCAGCCCGGCGAAAATCCCGCACGGACCGAAGCCCACGACGACAGGACGTTGCTCAAGGTCAGCCGGCGCCTGGCCGACCACTTTGTAGCTGACATCCGGCGCCACGTTGACGTTACGGTCATCGGCGAACGTGTGCAGCACCGCAGCCTCATCGCGAACGTTGAGGTCGATGGTGTAGATGAAGCACAGTTCAGAGGACTTTTTGCGCGCATCGTAGCTGCGCTTGAACAAGGTGAAATCGAGCAGGTCATCGCTGGCGATGCCCAGGCGCTGCACGATGGCAGGGCGCAGGTCTTCTTCGGGATGGTCGATCGGCAACTTGAGTTCGGTGATTCGTAACATGACAGGATCCGGTTCGCGGGGCGCACAACTGCGCCAAGGCGTTTGAAGGCCGCGATTATAAGCCCCAAACGCCGTTCCCGTGAGGCAAAAACGATCAGTCGTTACGCGCGCCGCCGAAATACCCGCAACCGCGTTGCACCTGACCATCGATGCGCAGCTCGGCGCTCATGTGCTGGACACTGCCGGTGGTGCTGTCGACGCAACGTTGCGGCGCAACCCACAGTTCGATGTGTTGGTTATTGGCTTCGGTGCTGAGGTTGAAACGGCCATCGCCCAGTTGCTCTTCAACGTACGGCAAGGCCAGGGGTGGCTGGCCGGCGCGGTCGATGACCATGCCTTTGCCGCTGACCTTGACGTTCCATTCGGGCGAGTGGCCGGCGGCGCGCAGGATCAGCAGTTTGAAATTGGGATCATCGCACGCGGTGCCCGAGCGTTCGACGCGGTACAACTGCTCCAGATCCAGGCGGCTATCGGCAACGATGTTCCCACGCACGTCGGCGAACAGCTTGCCCTGAGCATCGGCGAGGGTCGCGGCCTCTTGGAGGACGCTGGTGCCGCCGGTGTCGTTGACCACATAACTGCGCTGCTCATTGCACGGCTGGAACAGCAACTTGCCGTCCGCCGCCGTCAACTGGCCCTGCATGCGCGTCTGGCCCACGTGGGAGGCGTTTTCACGCGGGCCATCCAGCAACTGACAGGCAGCGAACAACGGAAGCAGGGCAACAAGGACTAAGGAACGGGCAACACGCATCTTCGGCTCTCCAGACAAGTGCCGCCACGTTACGCAGCCTGACCGTTCATCACAACCCCGGCGATGTTCGATCTCCCGTAGGAGCGAAGCTTGCTCGCGAAGGGGCCAGTACCTCCAGCATCGTCGTGAATGACACAACGCTTTCGCGAGCAAGCTTCGCTCCTACAGTGATGGTGGTGTTTCAGCCGACGTGAAAGGTCTGGCCGGTCTGTAGGCCCTCTACACTTTTGGCGTAAGCCAACGCCACATCGACTGCCGGAACCGGCTTGTAGCCACGGAAGTACGGCGCGTAACTGCCCATGGCTTCGACCAGCACCGTCGGGCTGATCGAGTTCACCCGCAAGCCGCGTGGCAGCTCAATGGCTGCCGCACGGACGAAGCTGTCCAGCGCACCGTTGACCAATGCGGCCGAGGCGCCGCTGCGAATCGGGTCGTGGCTGAGCACGCCAGTGGTGAAGGTGAACGAGGCGCCGTCATTGGCGAATTCACGGCCGATCAGCAGCAGGTTGACCTGGCCCATCAGCTTGTCTTTCAGGCCCAGCGCAAAACTTTCTTCGGTCATTTCATCCAGAGGCGCGAAGGTGACGTTGCCGGCCGCGCAGACCAGGGCATCGAACTTGCCGGTTTGCTCGAACAGCTTGCGGATCGAGGCGCTGTCGCTGATATCCACATTGAAATCGCCGCTGTTACGGCCGATTCGGATGATGTCGTGACGCTGGGCCAGCTCTTTGTCGACCGCTGAACCGATGGTGCCGCCTGCGCCTATCAAAAGAATTTTCATCGTGCTGTTCCTCGATGTGGTTGAACGAGGTTGCAGTCTAGAGTGGTTTTTTCTGTTGATAAGCGCACTAATAGGCAACCTTTGGTTTTCAAATGGAAACAATCCATGAGCGAGATGGATGATCTGGCGGCGTTCGCGGTGTTGATCGAAGCGGGCAGTTTCACCTTGGCGGCGCAGCAATTGGGTTGCAGCAAGGGGCAGCTGTCCAAGCGCATCAGCCTGTTGGAAACTCGGTTCTGCGTCGTCCTGTTGCAGCGCACCACCCGCCGTTTGAGTTTGACGGCGGCAGGCGCGGCGCTGTTGCCACAAGCCCAGGCGCTGGTCGTACAAGTCGAGAAGGCGCGTCAGGCATTGGCGCGGTTGAAGGACGACATGGCCGGGCCGGTGCGTATGACGGTTCCGGTGTCGCTGGGTGAAACGTTCTTCGATGGCTTATTGCTGGAGTTTTCCCGCAAGTATCCCGAGGTGCAGATCGAGTTGGACCTCAACAACAGCTTTCACGATTTGTCCCGAGACGGTTTTGACCTGGCCATCCGATCCGAAGTGGCCAATGACCAACGCCTGGTCGCGCGTCCGTTGTTGGCCTGGCATGAAATGACCTGCGCCAGCCCGGTCTATCTCGAACAGTACGGTGAGCCGCAGACGCCCCAGGCGTTGGCCGAGCATCGCTGCCTGCTCAACAGCCATTACAGTGGTCGCGAAGAATGGCTTTATCACCAGCAGCACGAATTGCTGCGGGTGCGGGTCTCGGGACCGTTTGCCAGCAATCACTACAACCTGCTGAAAAAAGCGGCGCTGGCGGGTGCGGGCATTGCACGGTTGCCATCCTATCTGCTGCAAACGGAATTGGCTGACGGACGCTTGCGCTGGCTCCTGCGCGATTATCAGACGCGGAGCATGCCGATGTACCTGGTGCATCCATATCAGGGCGGCCTGCCGAAACGCACTCAAGTATTGGCGGACTACCTGATCGAGTGGTTCAAACGCAGCGGCGAGGCGTTGGCCCGTCTTCAGCAATAGCCACTCACACCCTAACCCCCTGTGGGAGCGAGCTTGCTCGCGATAGCGGTGTGACATTCCAGTAATGATGCTGACTGACACTCCGCTATCGCGAGCAGGCTCACTCCTACAGGGGGCTGCGTTAGCGGGAGAAATGTCGGGCGATCAGGTGATCAATCGACAACTTGCCCGGCCCGGTGGCCATCAGGTACAGCAGAACGGCGGCCCAAGTGCCATGGGTTGGATACGCATCGGGGTACACGAACAGCTGAATGGTCAGGGTCATGCCCAGCAAGGCCAGCGCCGAGAACCGCGTGGCGAAGCCGATCAGGATCAGCATCGGGAAGAAATGCTCCGCGAAGGCTGCCAGGTGCGCCGCCAGTTCCGGGGACAGCAACGGCACGTGGTACTCGCTCTGGAACAGCGGGATGGTCGAGTCCGCCAGATGTGGCACGCCCAGCTGGAAGGAGCCGTCAAACAGGTCGATGGCCAGGCCTTCCACCTTGGTTTGCCCGGACTTCCAGAACACCGCGGCGATGGAGAAGCGCGCGATAAAGGCGATCAGAGTGTGGGGGATCATCTCCAGTAACGCGATGGCGCGGGTGATGGGGTTCTGTGATTCAGTCCGGGTGTTCATGGCGATACCTTGTTTTTGTGTAAATGAGTGATGGCGTTGCGGCTGATCAGCAGCGCCAGGGTTTGGCTGAGGTCGAAGGCGGGGGCTGCTTCCAACGCCTGCAACAGTGAGTGGCCGTTTTGCAGGTTCTGGATGAATGCGCTGGCACCCTGATCGATGGCAAACACTTCAACGTCCAGACCGTTACGCAGCACCAGCGCGTGTTGTCCCTGTGTCAAATCAATCCCCGTCAGCGTCGCTTCCTGTTGATGCGCAGCCCAGATCGCGACCACGGCGTAGGTTGAATTCAACAGGTTGAGGGAGGGATGTAGTTCGACAGTGAACTCGCTCAGGGCTTGCGGATCGGCGAGTGCTGCGGCGATCTGTTCGTTACCCAATGGCTGCGCATCGGCCGCGTGATAGGCCATGACTCGCAGTCGCTCCAATCGGGCGACATCGGCCAGATAAGGCACGCTGGCGGCGGGCGCAAAGCCTTCGATGAACGCTGCGAAATCATCGCCGTAGCCATTCATCAAAGGGCTCCGTGGCGGGGTGCTCTGCACATAAATTCCGCTCATGGCCCGGAAGAACTCCTCGCCGACCAATTGCAAAACCACGGGGTAACTGTCCGTCAGCGCGTTGATCAGCGAGCTCTGCACATTGTTGCGATACACCGTAAAACGGCTGGCCGGATCGGCGCCATTTACGCTGAATAATCCGTCGGGGCACGGCTGTTGCGGATTGAGCAGGGCGGCGGCGAAATCGGCTTGATTGCTCATGGCCGGACCCCGGCGCACAGCAACAACTCATCGGCCTGACGCGCTTCGGTGTGCAGCACGTTGAAGGCCGGCAGGTGATTGTCGCGTTCGATCAGTGTCGCCATCGGGCCGACGCGCTCCAGCACTTGCACGTACAGCGCCCACACGGCGTTATCGATTGGCGCGCCATGATCGTCGATCAGCAGACGGTCACCGAGGCTGTCGGTGTCTTCTGCAAATCCGGCCAGATGAATCTCACCGACGGCGTGAAGGGGCAGGGCGTCGATGTAGGCCAAAGGATCGCGTTGATGATTGATGCTCGACACATAGACGTTGTTCACGTCCAGCAACAACCCGCAACCGGTGCGGCGAATGACTTCGCTGATGAAGTCGGCTTCATCGATTGTCGAGCGCTTGAACGCCAGGTACGTCGCCGGGTTCTCCAGCAGCATTGGGCGTTTGAGCGTGGTCTGCACTTGATCGATGTGTTCGCAGACGCGGTTCAGCGTGGCGTTGTCGTAGGCCAGCGGCAGCAGGTCATTGAGGAACACCGGGCCATGGCTGGACCAGGCCAGGTGTTCGGAAAAGGAGTGGGGTTGATAGCGCTCGATCAACTCGGCAAGGCGTTGCAGGTGTTGAAGGTCCAGCGGACCTTCGGCACCAATGGACAGGCCAACACCGTGCAGCGACAGCGGATACTGCTCGCGGATCAACCCCAGATAGTGATGAAAAGGACCGCCGGCCACCATGTAGTTTTCGGCGTGGACTTCGAAGAAACCGATGTCCGGTTGTGAACCGAGCACTTCACGAAAGTGCCCGGTCTTGAGCCCCAGCCCGGCGCGGGGCGGGAGCCCGAACGGTGAATTGTTCATTGTCGACACTCAGGCTGGGAGGCGGATCAGGCTTTGGCTTTGAAGGCTTCCATCTGACCGAAACCGGTCGGCGAGGTCTTGCTTTCGGTGGTGGCGCAGGTGCCTTTCGGAACCAGTTTCCAGGCGTTGGTCTGGTGGTCGGTTTTCGCGGTGCCTGCGCACGTGGTGCCAGCGCCAGCTGCGCAATCGTTATGACCTTTCATGGACACGCCGAAACATTTTTCCATGTTGCTGTTGTCGGCGGCCTGGACGGTGGAGACAGCGGCCATGCTCAGCGCAGAGCCGAGGGCCAGAACGAGGGCGGTGGCGGACAGGGTGCGGGTAGTAGCAGTCATGATAGTTCTCCGGTTTGAGTCAGGGTTTTTAACAAGCGATTTGCGCTTGCTTGTCCCTTTAGAGAAACGAGGTGGTGATGCGTTACAGCCGAGCTCAAACTTTTTTACTGGGGTGATCATTCCCATGCTTTGCGTGGGTTGTTGATTAACAAACGGGCTCAAATAGCAAACGACCGTTCGTCGCGAAACAGCGCTTACCTGTAATTTCTGACAGTAGCCAACCGCCTGTCGAGGATGTTCTATAGGCACCTGTACGGCCCATTCTCCCGGGCCTCTTTGCCAAGGACGGCGCCTCATGACGAATGATCAATCAGCCTCAGGTTTGCAGTTGCCGTCGACTTTGCAGCTTGCGGGTGGAGAGAGCGGGTCGCTTATCACCGCAAGGCAGACCTTGAGGTCGGCAATGTACGCAGCCGTGCGTTCGTCTTTTGCCCTGGCCTGCACTCTGCCCCTGGTGTTCTGTACGGTTGCCGCCCAGCCGCTGCTTGATCCGCTGGACACTCTCATGCGCATCAACCACAACTACAACACCCTCAAGGACGCTTGCCAGGAACCCGATACCGGTGCCGCGCGTGGTCTCTACTACTGCAGCGGCGTGACCTTGCGCATGGTCAACGACGGACCCTTCAACCCTTGGGACTACAGCCCCTACGCGATCAAGATCGGCGCGACTTCCTATTCATGGATCCGCAAGGATCTGAGCACCCGAATCCTCGTTCACCCGGCCGGTTTCATCCTGCGAACTCCAACAGATGCTGCAGCCTTGAGCTTACCGGTGAAGGAGCAGGGCTGGACCTGCATCTTCGCCTTCGATGGTGGTACCGGGCCGGAGCGCAAATGGTACGGCTGCGGCTTTTTCGACAGCCGCGAGCCTCCGCGCGCGGCCCAAGGCGTGATGAACAACCGCAATTCCGCCGCGGCTTACGGCACCTGCGCGGAAGCCGGGGTGAGCACCGCCGAGCAATGGACCCAGAAATACACCGGGCTGTGGAAGGGACCGATACAACAAAGCCAGTGCTCCTGGAACGCGGAAAAACCCAGCGACTGGAACGCCATGATTCAGGTTCACGAGTCCCGGCCGAACACTACCAACAAGGACCCCTTCTCCTTCAGTGGCCAGGTCAACGAGTTCATGTTGAAGAATGCCTCGGCAACCAACGACGGCAGCGAAAACATGAAACACATCGATGCCTTCATCTACAACGTCAACAGCACGCAGAACTTCGCCACCCGCGGTGACCAGGCACCCCCGAAACCGGAGAATGGCCTGACCAGCGCGCGCAACTTCCAGAAGAAACTCCAGGCCCAGGGCTACAGCGTGCCGATCCTGCGGCTGGATTTCACCAAGCCTGCGGAGCAGCGTTTCAGCTATGTCGCCGCCGACCAGGCGATAGACCTGACGGTTGCCGGCGGGGCAGAGCCCGCGCCGGTCGTACCCGCGCCCAAGTACATCGCTTCCGCGACCTGGGTCGAGCGTTACGACCCGGGCAGCAAGAAAAACGAATGGTCCCTCAAGGTCACACCCAGCGCCCCGGGCAAGGCGATTCAGGCCAGCGACCAGGACGCCTTGTACAAGGAACTGTTCGAGCTGCGTGGGGCCGATAGCCAGTGGCGCGACAACGAGAAATCACCGGGCAGCATGCGCCAGCAACTGAGCTGTCTGATCCAGAACTATCCGGCCAAGACCGAATGGAACCTGGAGCCTTTCCGCCCCAATGTCAGTCCCCAGGACGCGGCCAAGGCTGGTTGCAACCCACTGCCCCTTCAGGCACCGCAATACATCGCCTCTGCCGACTGGGTCAAGCGTTACGACCCCGGCACCCGCAAGGATGAGTGGACCTTGAGCGTGGTGCCCACGGCGGCGGGTCGCGCCTTGCCCAACGAGCAGGCCGTGGCTCTGTACGACCAGCTGTTCGCCCTCAAAGGCGCGGATAGCAACTGGCGTGACAATGAACATTCTGCCGGCAGCATGCGCCAGCAATTGAGCTGCGTCGTGGCCAATTACCGCAGCAAGACGCCTTGGAATCTCGAGCCTCTCAGGCCTGCGTTGTCGGACAGCGAGACTCGGGCCGCGGGTTGCAACCCGGTCCCGCGTTAAAGGTGTGTTTTGGCTAATCAAGGAGATGCAAGCCATGAAAAAACGTCTGAACAGGATCGCCCCATTACTCATGTTCCCGCTGCTGGTTCAGGCGACATGGGCCCATGCCGAGTCATGCGAAGAGACACTAAAAAAGGTTGAAACGTTGTACAACAAAACAGTCGATAGTTGCGGGCCGGATCCAGCGTCGGACTGCTCGGGATTGATGATCAGGGGCACGCATCGGGCCGACCCGGCAAAGGGGCAGAAATGGGATGTATGGAATCCAAGCCCGACAGCAATAGAGAAGGGTACTTTTGCCGCCTCTTATATGCGTGCCGACGGCATCAGTTATGAAGATCCTGGCATGAGCACCCAGAACGGCTACCTCATCGCTCCAATAGATCTGGTACGCGATCCCGAGACGCCGGTGCATGTCTACTGTGCGTTTCCTAATGACGCCTGGACCGACTTTCGAGATGACCGAGGCTGTGGAAACAACAAAAACACCACACAGACCGAAGCCGTATGCCAGGCCATGGCGCCACCAATCCTCAGCCCGAATGCCTGGGTCGCGCATTTCACCAGGTTCAGCAACGACAAAAAGCAGGACCAGTTGCAGTGTGGCTTCAATATGCGCAACCCCATGAGCAGCAAGGATCGGGTAGACGCCTTTCGCAACTTCATGGGGGCAAGGAAAGTCATCAATAGCCGTGAGTTTCAAACCCAGACAGAGTTACGCTTGGGCAACCCTAAAGACGACGAGCTACCGATTCTGGCTTTTTTTGTCAGCGATCAACGTGGATTGAACGATGCCATGGCCAATCAGCGGGACTATAAAGCCAAGACGGGCAAGGATCGCAACATCGTCAAGATTGATTTCCCCAGAACCCCGACCAGCAAGGCCACCTTCTCGTGCGTCAAAACCACGCAGCCGCCGACGCAACAATTCTGTGACAAGTACATCGAATCAAGCACCTGGGTACAACGTCCCGATCCAGTGCTAGGGCCGAACACCTGGTCGCTTTCGGTAGTGCCTACCGCTTGCGGCCGCGCTATCAAGGATGATCAGACCGACAGAATGTTTGCCGAGTTGTACAACAAGCATAAAAACGATGAGCAATGGCGGCAGTACAGCGTCAATGGCGGGTCACTCCGCCGGCAAATGGTATGTCATCTGGCGGCAACCTTCGACGACAGGCCTGCCAGGAACAAGCCCGAATGGAACCTTGAACCGGCACGGCCTTACGTCGACCAAGCCACGGCTGTAGCGAAGGACTGTAATCCTTACTGAGGCTTTTTAGCGGCGAAACCTGATCTACCGATACCCCAGTATCGGCAGATTACCCACCACAAAAAAAACGGCCCGAAGGCCGTTTTTTGTTTACCGCAAAGACTCAACCACCCAGATACGCTTCACGTACTTTCGGATCAGTCAGCAGTGCTTCGCCAGTGCCTGTCATCACCACCCGGCCGTTCTCCAGAACGTAGGCACGGTCGGCAATTTTCAGCGCCTGGTTGGCGTTCTGCTCTACCAGGAACACGGTCACGCCATCCTTGCGCAGCTGTTCGATGATGTCGAAGATCTGCTGGATGATGATCGGTGCCAGGCCCAACGATGGCTCGTCGAGCAGCAGCAGCTTGGGTTTGCTCATCAGCGCACGGCCAATGGCGAGCATTTGCTGTTCGCCGCCGGACATGGTGCCGCCGCGTTGGGCAAAGCGTTCTTTCAGGCGTGGGAAAAGCCCGAGAACCTTGTCCATCTGTTCCTGATAATCGCCCTTGTTGGTAAAGAATCCGCCCATGGACAGGTTCTCTTCCACGGTCAGACGGGCAAACACCCGACGACCTTCCGGCACCACCGCGATGCTTTTACGCATGATCTGCGAGGAGTCCTGGCCGACGAGTTCCTCACCCATGTAGCGGATGCTGCCGCTGTGGGCTTGCGGCGAACCGCAGAGGGTCATCAGCAGGGTCGACTTGCCGGCACCGTTGGCGCCGATCAGGGTCACGATCTCGCCCTGACGGACTTCGACGTTGACGCTGTGCAGCGCCTGGATCTTGCCGTAGAAGGTGGAAACGTTTTCGAATTGCAGCATTTACGCTTCCCCCAGGTAGGCTTTGATCACTTCGGGATTGTCGCGGATCTGTTCCGGTGTGCCGTTGGCCAGGGGCGTGCCCTGGTTGATCACGACGATGTGGTCGGAAATGCTCATGACCAGTTTCATGTCATGTTCGATCAGCAGCACGGTGACGTTGTGCTCTTCACGCAGCATGCTGATCAGCGCCTTCAGGTCCTCGGTTTCCTTCGGGTTCAGGCCGGCGGCCGGTTCGTCGAGCATGAGGATCCGCGGGCGGGTCATCATGCAGCGGGCGATTTCCAGACGACGTTGCTGACCGTAGGCCAGGGTGCCGGCCGGGCGGTTGGCGAACTGCGTGAGGTTGACCTTCTCCAGCCAGAACTCGGCGAATTCCATGGCCTCGCGCTCGCTTTTGCGGAACGACGGGGTCTTGAACAGGCCGGACAGGAAGTTGGTGTTCAGGTGACGGTGCTGGGCGATCAAGAGGTTCTCGACCGCGGTCATGTCTTTGAACAACCGTACGTTCTGGAAGGTCCGCACCACGCCTTTGAGGGCGATCTTGTGGCCCGGCAGGCCTTCTATCGGTTCGCCGTCCAGCAGGATGCTGCCGCCGCTCGGCTTGTAGAAGCCGGTCAGGCAGTTGAACACGGTGGTCTTGCCCGCACCGTTGGGGCCGATCAGCGCCACGACCTGTTTTTCGTGCACGGTCAGGGCCACACCGTTGACCGCCAGCAAGCCGCCGAAGCGCATGCTCAGATTTTCGACTTTAAGGATCTCGCGGCTCATTTGCGCAGCTCCATGTGAGGACGTTGCATGGGCAGCAGGCCTTGAGGACGCCAGATCATCATCAGCACCATCAAGGCGCCGAACATCAACATGCGGTACTCACTGAACTCACGCATCATTTCAGGCAGCAGGATCATCACCACGGCCGCGAGGATCACGCCCAGCTGCGAGCCCATGCCACCCAATACGACGATGGCGAGAATGATCGCCGACTCGATGAAGGTGAACGACTCCGGTGTCACCAGGCCCTGACGGGCAGCGAAGAAGCTGCCGGCAAAACCGGCGAAGCTGGCGCCCAAGGTGAAGGCCGAGAGCTTGATGACCGTAGGATTGAGACCCAGCGCACGGCAGGCGATTTCGTCTTCACGCAACGCTTCCCAGGCACGCCCCAGCGGCATGCGCAGCAAGCGGTTGATGACGAACAGCGCGCCAAGGGCCAGCAACAGGGCAACCAGGTACAGGAAAATTACCTTGTTGATCGAGTTGTAAGCGATGCCGAAGTACTCGTGGAACGTCTGCATGCCTTCGGCCGCTTTACGTTCGAAGGTCAGGCCGAAGAACGTCGGCTTCTCGATATTGCTGATGCCGTTCGGGCCACCGGTGAGGCCGGTCAGGTTACGCAGGAACAGACGGATGATTTCACCGAAGCCCAGGGTCACGATCGCCAGGTAGTCACCGCGCAGGCGCAGTACCGGGAAGCCGAGCAGGAAGCCGAAGGTGGCCGCCATCAGGCCGGCGATCGGCAGGCAGATCCAGAAGCTCAGGCCGTAGTAGTGCGACAACAGCGCATAACTGTAGGCACCGACGGCATAGAAACCGACGTAACCCAGGTCGAGCAGACCGGCCAGGCCGACCACGATGTTCAGGCCCAGGCCCAGCATCACGTAGATCAGCACCAAAGTGGCGATATCCACCGCACCGCGAGAGCCGAAGAACGGCCAGACCAGGGCGCCGGCGATCAACGCAATGATGATCCAGCGCTGAGTGGTCGGCAGGGTCAGGAAGTTACTGGCCTTGGCCGGCATCAACGGCATGTTGGGCGAAGAACGCCAGGCCGAGCTGATCTGCTGATCGAACAGCACACGCAGGAACATCAGGACCGAGCACACGGCGATGGTGATCAGTGTTGCATTGCTGGTGCCATGGACTTCGAGGTTGATGCCGACGATGGTCAGCTTCAGACCCAGTACCGGGTAGGCAACTGCCCATACCAGCAAGGCGCTGAACAACGCCTGTTTAAGATTCCTAGTCATACTTTCTCAACCTCCGGACGGCCCAGCAGGCCGGTTGGCCGGAACAACAACACCAGAACCAGTAGACCGAACGCCACAACGTCCTTGTACTGGTCGCCGAAGATATCGGCACCGAAAGCTTCCGCGACACCGAGCACCAGCCCGCCGAGCATGGCGCCGGGGATGCTGCCGATACCGCCCAGTACCGCGGCAGTGAAGGCCTTGAGGCCGACGAGGAAACCGGCGTTCGGGTTGATCACGCCGTATTGCATGCTCAACAGCACAGCCGCGATGGCCGCCAGTGCAGCACCGATGACGAAGGTCAGGGCGATGATGTTGTTGGTGTTGATACCCAGCAGGTTGGCCATCTTGATGTCTTCGGCGCAGGCACGGCAGGCGCGACCCAGACGAGAGCGGGAGATGAACAGCGTCAGGCCGAGCATGGCGACCAGGGTCACCACGAACACCACGATTTGCATGTAGGAAATCAGCACTTCATGTGCGCCACCTGGCCCGAAGGCAAAGTTGCCCGGAATCAGGTTGGGGATGGATTTGTCCTTGGAGTCTTGCGCGAGCAGAACCGTGTTCTGCAGGAAGATCGACATGCCGATGGCGGAAATCAGCGGGATCAGACGGTTGCTGCCGCGCAGGGGGCGGTAGGCGATCCGTTCGATGCTGTAACCGTAGGCACTGGTCACGACAATGGTCGCGAGGAAAGCGGCAGTCATCAACAGCGGAACACTGTCGAGTCCCAGCATGGCCAGCCCGGCGATGGCGATGAACGCCACGTAGGAGCCGATCATGTACACCTCGCCGTGGGCGAAGTTGATCATTCCAATGATGCCGTAAACCATCGTATAGCCGATGGCGATCAGGGCATACGTACTGCCAATGGTCAGACCATTAACCAGTTGTTGGAAAAAGTGATAGATGTCAGGCATTACAGCGCTCCTAAAAACCTGATACGCATTTCACTGGTGGAGTCATTTTCCCGCTCGAGCCCCGTGGATCTGCATCCACTTCGAACGCGAGGTTTGCCAGCGAACCGCTGATGACGGTTTTGAGATTTTCAGGTGGGGAGACTGGCGGATCACGCCAGCGCGGCCCTATACGTTCGTAAAACAAAGCCCACGGCACGCCGTGGGCTTTATTGGCAGTCAGTTTGGCCGCGCCTTACTGAGGTTTTGCTTCAGTTTTAGGTTTGCCGAAGTGCCACTCGTAAACCACAAATTTGAAGTCTTTCAGGTCGCCCTTGTCGTCGAAGGCCAAGTCGCCGGTAGGCGTCTTGAAGGTGCCTGCGTGGATGGCAGCAGCCACTTTGGCAGTGTCTTCGGACTTGGCGGCCTTGATGCCGTCGGCAATCACGGTCACAGCCGAGTAGGCCGGGAACACGAACGGACCGCTCGGGTCTTCTTTCTTCGCTTTGAACGCATCAGCCAGGGCGATGTTGGCCGGATCCTGGTCGAAGGATTTCGGCAGAGTTACCAGCAGACCTTCGGAAGCGTCCTTGGCGATCTGCGAAATCGAGTCGTTACCCACGCCTTCCGGACCCATGAACTTGGCTTTCAGGCCTTTTTCCTGTGCTTGACGCAGGATCAGACCCAGCTCCGGGTGGTAGCCGCCGTAGTAGACGAAGTCAACGTTGGCTTGCTTGAGCTTGGCGATCATCGAAGAGAAGTCTTTGTCGCCGGCGTTGATGCCTTCGAACACGGCAACCTTGACGCCTTTGCCTTCCAGTGTGGTTTTAACGGCGGTGGCGATGCCTTCACCGTATTGCTGTTTGTCGTGCAGAACAGCAACGATCTTCGGTTTTACGTGATCGGCGATGTAGTTACCGGCGGCAGGGCCCTGGGCGCTGTCCAGACCGATGGTGCGGAACACCATTTTGTAACCACGGGCGGTGATGTCCGGGCTGGTGGCAGCCGGGGTGATCATGATCACGCCCTCGTCTTCGTAAATGTCCGAAGCCGGTTGAGTGGAGCTGGAGCACAGGTGACCGACCACGAACTTGACGCCGTCGTTGACGACTTTGTTCGCGACCGCTACCGCTTGTTTTGGATCACAGGCGTCATCGTATTCAACGGCGACCAGTTGCTTGCCGTCTACGCCGCCTTTGGCGTTGATCTGTTCGATGGCCATTTTGGCGCCACTGAACTGCATGTCGCCGTATTGGGCTACAGGGCCGGTTTTAGGGCCGGCGATGCCGATCTTGATGGTGTCAGCTGCGAACGAATGGCTGGCAACCCCGGCCAGAACCATAGCGGCAAACAGTTTGGAAATCTGCTTAGTAGCCTTAGTCATAGTGCTCCACTCTTACTGTTGTAGTTTTTATAGTCCTGGCGCCGTAGCAGCAGAACCGGGTCAGATATCTTCGATATCCTCCGGAAAATGCCCCCGGCAACTGTACCGGTACAGTGTAGAGCGCCAATTGTGGGCCTGGGAAGCTGGCGCCAGGGGGCAAAACCTGAGGGTGTCGCTTTATTGAAAGAAAAAGACAGAATGGCGGCGGGGGTTATAGCTGAAATATCAGCAATCCTTGGCTTTCCTGCTGTTTTCAATCGGTAACTCAATTGCATCCGGGTTTTTCTGCCAGACCACCAACGTTATGATTACGTCGATTTTCTTTTCCGGACAGCGCCCATGAATCAAGAACCTAGCACCCTCTATGCCAAGCTGCTTGGTGAAACCGCATCTATTACCTGGAAGGAGCTTGAGCCGTTCTTCGCCAAGGGTGCCCTATTGTGGGTCGACCCCGGTCTGGATTTGATTGCTGCAGCGGAGGCAGTCGCGACTGACGAAGGCGAGAAAGTGGCTGCCTGGCTGGCCGCCGACAAGGTCGCCAAGCTGTCTGAAACGCGGGCGCTGGATCTTTTCGAGCGCGATCCGGAGCTGTGGGCAGTGGTCGTTTCGCCGTGGATTCTGATCCAGGAAAGGGCGACGAGCTGACTGCCTGCACTTTGTTGGTGCGCTTGGTCGGCGACTAAAAGTGTGTAGGTGAGTAGCGTGATGGCACGTTGCCGTAGAGAAAGGCCACAGAAGGGTCTTGGCGAGGGTGACGTAAACGTAACGGGAACAGTTTATTGAGCAGCCTTTGGGCTGCTTAATTGTTTCTGAATGTTGGGATTTGTGGTGAAACTGATGCCGCTTTCGCGAGCAAGCCCGCTCCCACATTTGATCGCAATCCCTTTGGGGGAACTCGATCGAATGTGGGAGCGGGCTTGCTCGCGAAGGCGGCGACGTGGTGTCACGTCAGACCGAGAACGTCTTGCCAGTATGGTTATTCAGCGAAATAACCTTGGTCTTGCCAATCCGGTGACGGTAGATCTCACGCAGGTACTTGATCGCCTTCTTCACGCAGTCACGCGACAAACGGATGTCGTTGATCGAGACAAACTTGTCCTTGTCGTTGATCAGCTCGCGGTACTTCTTCTCGTACATCGGTTTGATCGCGTACCAGTTGGTGTCGAGAATCTTCGCCGGGTTCTCGAACTCATTGAGCAAGTCGTCGATCAGGTCTTCGTCGAAGTCTTCATTGATGATGAAGTCCAGGATCGAGTTATCCAGCGTGTCGTCGAACCGGTACGGGTTCTTCGCGAAGCAGCGCTTGATGAACGCCACGATCAGCGTCAGGAAGTCGTCCGACAGGCACGGGCTCTTGGCGATCAGGGTGGTCAACGACAAGTTGGCCGAAGCGCCGATCACCAGCGCGTAACGCTTGAGCGTGGTGTTCGGGAACAGGCTGTTGAGGTGGGTCTTCAACCGGTTCAGGTCCATGTAGGACAGCTTGTAGTCTTTGGGCAACGAAACAATCGACACCACCGACGAGCAATTCTTGAAGAAGTGCAGGTCGTGCAACGCGGCCGCGTCATAACCGGAATTCTTGTACTGCTCCAGCGAAGCGCGATAGCGCTTGGACTCGATCGGCAACAGGCTGATGCCTTCGATCGCCTGGGTCACTTTGTTGAAGTGCGGCAAGTCGATGGAGCGGAAGAACAAGTCATCGATGTTCAGGCGCTGTGGCTCTTTCTCGAACACCTTGAACTTGTCGCTGCTCGGCGGCGGGGTTTCCGGTACCACGGACTCGGCGTAGGCAATCGCCACCGGGCCGGCCAGACTCATGAACAGGTCGTTGGCGTCGAGGCGAATGGTTTCGCCGATGTCGATGCCGGCACGACGGAAATAGTTCTGGTCGTAGTCAGTCGTGACCGCTTGCGCCGTCAGAATGTTGAAGATCTGCTGCGAGATGTATTGGTTGGCGTGCTTTTCCATCGCGTTGACGTCGATGTTCTGGATGTTGCCATCATCGCTTTCTTCGGCATAACGCATGATGTCGTTGGAGATCAGCATCATGGCGTTCCATGGGCGGATACGGCCCATGACGCTGGCTTCGCTGCTGTCTTCGTTGGCGAAGTTGTAGGAGAAGTCCCACTCTTCCGACAGGTATTTGCACAACAAGCGACCGGCGTTGATGTGCAGCGCCTCAGACATTTCACTGCGGTGGTCGGAAATGTTCGGCAGCACGCAAATGCCGCTGGTGAAGATCGGCTCGAAGACGAACGAATGACCACTCTTGCCGTCGTGTTCATCCATCGGCTTGGTGTCGAACGTCTTGTTCATGTACGAGTGCTGCTGGGCGAGGCCGAATTCCGAGGCCATGCCCGAACCGGTACCGCCGCCGGCACTGAAGATCGAGAAATACAGGCGCGACTGGTTGGCCTTGATCCCGCAGCTGTCGATCAGGTACGAGTGGATCATTTTCCAGTCAGGGCTGGAGAAACGCTGGGTGTCCTTGTTCAGGATGATCTTGGCCAGGTACTGACCGAGGATCGGCGCGTTACCGGCGCCACCGGCGTGGACTTCCGACAAGTCCATGATCTTCATTTTGCTGTAGTCGCGCAGGAAGCCGCTTTTTTCGCCCTTGCGCGAGAAGCGGATGCGACCGGCGATGTCTTTGTCCAGGTCGCCGAGCATCACCAGCGGCTCGACCAGGAACACCGGTTTGGTGGCCTTGTTCGGCCCCAGGCGCAGGTTGTTGCGGATCCACTGCGCCGGGCTGTAACCCTTTTCGGCGTAGCGTTTGTCCGGCGACAGACGGTCTTCGTTATTGAATTCGTTGAGGTAGAACTTGCGGGCGTTGTACACCAGTTCCGCGACGTCCAGCGCAATGTTGGAACCGCAACGTCCCAGGCCGATCAGGCACACCGAGGGGAATTCCTGGTCGTTGTGTTGTTCGTTGTCGCCTTCCAGGTGCGGTGGGCGCGGAAACACCATGTCGCGCAGGCCATCGAGGTTATCGAGGATGCGGTCGGTATTGGTTTCGGTGAAATACAGGTATTGCTGACTGGCCAGCGGACGCGACGGGATCAATGGCTTCGACGATGAGGGGCTGTTCGCCGCGGGGCTCAGTGTCAAATCGGAAACCGTAGTGGCCGGATTATTTTTAGAAGTCATTGGGCGCCATGTACCTGGGCTGGTTAGCTCGCCGACACGGTGTCGTCGAACCTTCACGGAATAGGAACTCGCGACTTTTTTAGCGCGTATTTTGCCCAAGCGTCAGGGTCAAAGCCTGAGCATCGCTCGGGGGAATCCTTTCCTTAGTCATGATGAATCGGCCAATATTCGGCGATCTTTAATCAAAAGGAGGCTAAATGATGTCAACCCTACCTTCGTTGAGTTTCGCCGGAATTGGCCTGATGGGCTTGCCCATGTGCCGGCGCCTGTTGGCGGCGGGGTATCCGCTGACGGTGTGGAATCGCAATCCGGCCAAGTGCGCAGCGTTGGTCGAGGCCGGCGCCCGGCAAGTGGCGACAGCGGCTGAACTGGGTCAGCATGCCGATGTGGTGATGGTGTGCCTGGCGGACACGGCGGTGGTGCGCGAGGTGGTTTTCGGCCCGGTCGGCATTGCCGAGGGGGCGAAAAGTGGCCAGTTGCTGGTGGATTTTTCCAGTCTGGAACCTACCGCGACGCGGGAAATGGCGTCGGCGCTTGTCAGCCAATGCGGCATGCGCTGGCTGGACGCTCCGGTGTCCGGCGGGGTCGTCGGCGCCGAGGTCGGCAGCCTGGCGATTATGGTCGGCGGCGAAGCGGCAGACCTTGAGCGAGTCCGGCCGGTGCTGTTGAACCTCGGTCAACGGGTGACTCACATGGGCGGAATCGGCGCCGGGCAGGTGACCAAGGCCTGCAATCAGATGATCGTCGCCTGCAATGCGCTGGTGATTGCTGAAGTGGTGGCGCTGGCCGAGCGTTCCGGGGTCGACGCCAGCCTGATCGCCGAGGCGCTGGCGGGAGGTTTCGCTGATTCAAGACCGTTGCAGATCCTTGCCCCGCAAATGGCCGAGAGTCGTTTCGAACCAGTGAAGTGGCACGTGCGCACGCTACTCAAGGACCTCGACACCGCAGTGAAATTCTCCCGCGAACAGGGATCAGCCACGCCGATCAGCGGATTGGCCGCACAACTGATGCGCCTGCATGGGGGCCAGGGCTTTTTGGAAAAGGATCCGTCGACGTTAGTGCAGTTGTACCGCAAGCCAGGCTCAGAGGACTGACACTGCGTGCGTGTTTGCGCTGATTGATGTCCTCCAGTACCGCATGCAACTCGGCCATAGGCACCGGACGGCTGAGCAGGTGGCCCTGAACGAAGTCGCAGCCCAGGCGTTCGAGAAAGTCATATTGCTCGGACGTTTCGACGCCCTCGCTGATGACCTGTAAATGCAGGGTGTGGGCCATGATGATAATAGCGTGGACGATCTCCATGTCCTGGGTGGCCTTGGGGACGTCCTGGATGAACGAGCGGTCGATTTTCAGTGTGTTCAGCGGCAGGCGCTTGAGGTAGGCCAGGGATGAATAACCAGTGCCGAAGTCGTCGATCGACAGTGAGACCCCGAGGGAGCGGATCTGCTTAAGCAGCACCAGGGTGTTGGCGAGGTTGCCCATCAGCGCGTTTTCGGTCACCTCCAGTTCCAGCCGGTGCGGCGCCACCCCGGCGATGCGCAGGGCATTTTCGATTTCATCGGCCAGATCCTCGCGGGCAAGGTTCAGCGGCGAGCAATTCACGGCGATCTTGAGGTCTTCACGGCCCTGGCGGGACAGCTCGCCAAGGTCCTCGCAGGTCTTGCGCAACACCCAGTTGTTCAGTTCGGCGATCAGGCCGTTGGCCTCGGCAATGGCAATGAATCGATCCGGTGCCAGCAACCCGTGAACCGGGTGTTGCCAGCGAATCAGCGCTTCGAGTTTGGTGACTTGCCCGGTTTTCAGCTCATAGATCGGTTGGTAATAGAGGATCAATCCGTCGTCATTGCGCAGGGCGTGCCGCAGTTCTTCTTCGAGTTGCAGCTCCAGCGTGGCACGGGTTTTCATGTGTGGGCTGAAAAAATGCAGCCCATTGCGGCCGCTGCCCTTGGATTGGTACAGCGCCAGGTCGGCGTTTTTCAGCAGCTCCTCGCAGGTCGTGCCATCCTGCGGAAACACGCTGATGCCGATGCTGGTGGTCATGACCATGCTGCGTCCGGCCAGCTCGATGGGCTCTTTCATCTTCAGCATGATGCGCTGGGCCATGTGCCGCGCTTCTTCACGGTCATGCAGCCCAATGAGGATGCAGAACTCGTCCCCGCCGAAGCGCGCCACCACCTCGTCGTTACTGCGCACCGAGGCCTTGATATGGCTGGCCAGAACCTTGAGCAATTCGTCGCCGGCGTCATGGCCAAGGCTGTCGTTGATCCGCTTGAAGTGGTCGATGTCGAGGAATATCACCGCCAGCATGCCGCCTTCGTTAGTCTTCTCGAGCAGCTTTTCGGAGAAAATCTGGTTGAAACCACGGCGGTTGATCAGGTTGGTCAGTGCGTCGTAGTGCGCCACCTTTTGCAGCGACAGGCGCGCCTGATCCAGCTGGCCGAGCAGGGTGTTGACCCGCTGCAGGTCGCATTCCTTGTGTTGCAGCTTCTTGTCGGCGAGTGCCGCGCTGATGCTGCTGCCGATGATCAGCAACGTCATCATCGCCACCGTCAATCCCAGTTGCAGGTGATTGTTGTCGCCTGGCAGCGGCTGGAGGCTATCGATGGGAAGCACCAGGTTGAGCGCCGCCATGCCGGTGAAATGCATGCTGACGATACCGGCCCCGAGTACTAGGCTGGCGGTGTATTTAAGCAGTTGATGAGCCACGCCGCTGCCTTCGCGCAGGTGACGGGAAATCAACAGGGCGGCCAGGCTGGCGCCAATCGCGATCACGATGGAGAGGACGAACAGGCCGGGGTCGTAATAGGCCGTCGCATTCGACCGCATGGCGGCCATTCCTACGTAGTGCATGGTCGCGATACCCAAACCGATCCACACCGCGGCCCGCAGGGTTTGCCAAAAACTCGGATGAGGATGGCTGAGGGTGTGCATCGCCAGCCACGAGGCGGTCAATGCAAATAACAGAGAGATCAGGGTGATGGGCAACTGGTAATGGATTTCGATCGGCGCCTGGAACGCGAGCATGCTGATGAAGTGCATGGCCCAGATCCCGCCCGCCAGGCACGCGGCACCAATCCAGCACCAGAGACGCTGGGACGCGGGTTTTTCGGCATGGCCGACCCGTTCGGTGATGTCCAGTGTGGCGAAGCCGGTCGCACAGGCAACCACATAAGCCAGCAACACCAAAAAGGGGTTATGGGCGCAATTGAGTATGACCTGGCCGGTTTCTGGCAGTTGGGTCGTGAAATATAAAGCAGGCCACTCCATCGGACGCCCCGTATTTATCCAGCCGACACCATGTCCCCTGGCGAATGTGTTGGAGTATAGAGCTCATACAAAGAGTGCAAACGGTAGTGGCCTATTGCTGCTAATGATTTTGTAATTACTCGTGCACAGCCTTAGGCGATCTGCTCATAAGGGAACTCGAGTTCCGGTTGCAGGGCCGGTAGTCCGAACGCTGCCCGTGCCGCATCGCAATCCACGTTTGCCTCGCCATTGGCCCAGGAGGCGTCGAACTCGCGGCAGGTGCTGGAACGCTGATCGTAAATCGAGCACTGCACGGTGCTGCCGACTTCGCCGACCAGCCCGACACAGCGGGTGGGTTTGCAATCGGTGCCCAGCATGGCCACCCGGCTGGGGCTGATGGGCGCGACAAGGTCGTCAGGCACCGTCCCCCCGGCCGAGGTGCATTCACCCCAGAAAAAAGACACGCGAAAATGAGAACAGCAGGCACCGCAATTCAGACACGGACTGGCTTCGGACATGGGCGATAATCAAAGGAGGGATGGGGGGCAAGGTGAGGCAGACAAGGCCGCTATTCTAGGCTTCGCCTTGGGCTTGGGAAGGGGGGGCGAAGGTATTTTCAAGGTGACCAATGGCGAGAAATACCTGCCTTGCAAATCCCTTGTGGGAGCGGCGGTGCGGCGATCCGACTTGCTCGCGAAAGCGGGGGATCAGTCACCCTCTCTATTGAATGTAGTGCCCTCTTCGTGAGCAAGCCCGCTCCCACAGGTGGCGCATGACGCCATGGGCTGGTATCAGCATTACGAATAATTACAGACAGCTTTGGCGGGCCTGACTAAATTGGAGGTTCCGGGGACAGCGAGGCCCCAATAACAATAAAAGAGACGGACCCCATGCAGAACTCGACCCAAGCGGCGAATGCCTGGCGCATTCTGTTCCTGTTGTTCCTGGCCAATCTGTTCAACTTCTTCGATCGCACCATCCCGGCCATCATCATCGAACCGATCCGCATGGAATGGCACCTCAGCGACTTTCAGCTGGGGATCATCGGTACTGCATTCACCATCGTTTATGCGATTGCCGGCCTGCCGCTGGGGCGAATGGCCGATACCGGCTCGCGCAGCAAACTGATGGGCTGGGGCCTGGCGGCGTGGAGCGGCCTGACGGCTGTCAACGGGCTGGTGGGCAATTTCTGGGCGTTCCTGATCGTGCGCATGGGCGTAGGCATCGGCGAAGCCAGTTACGCACCGGCGGCCAACTCGCTGATCGGCGATCTGTTTCCGGCTCACCGTCGTGCGCGGGCGATGGGCATTTTCATGCTCGGCCTGCCACTGGGCCTGCTGCTGGCGTTCTTCACCATTGGCGCAATGGTCAAGGCTTTCGACAGCTGGCGTGCACCGTTCTTCATCGCGGCGGTGCCGGGGCTGATCCTGGCGATCTTCATGTTCTACATCAAGGAGCCGAAACGCGGCGCCGCGGAGAGCGTGCAAGTCTCCCAGGAGCGCATCGACCGGCCGATCCGTCGCGTGCTGGCCGTGCCGACCTTCCTGTGGCTGGTGATGGCGGGGCTGTGTTTCAACTTTGCCACCTATGCCTGCAACTCGTTTCTGGTGCCGATGCTGCAGCGTTACTTCCTGATGCCGTTGCAAGAAGCAGCGGTGGCGACCGGGGTGATCGTCGGCGTGACCGGGTTGTTCGGGTTGACGCTCGGTGGCTGGGTCGCCGACAAGATTCACCAGCGGGTGGCCAATGGGCGACTGCTGTTCGCGGCGTTCAGCCTGATCATCTCGACCGTGTGTACGGCGTGGGCGCTGCATGCCGGGCGGATCGAGATCGGGGTGTTCGTCGCGATATTCAGTGTGGGATGGCTGTTCGCTTACAACTTCTACACCTGCGTTTACACGGCGATTCAGGACGTGGTCGAACCGCGTTTGCGGGCCACGGCGATGGCGCTGTTCTTTGCCGGGTTGTACTTGCTGGGCGGTGGTTTGGGGCCGGTGGTGGTGGGCGGTTTGTCCGACCACTTCGCGCACACGGCGATGGCCGCGGCGGGCGTCGAGCAGATGACCGAGGCGTTCAAGGCGGTCGGGTTGCATGACGCGATGTATTTGATCCCGGTGGCGCTGTTTTTCACCATGGTGTTTTTGTTCCTGGCTTCGCGGTGTTTTGTTCGGGATGCGAAGCGGATGAAGGATGGGTTGGTGGCTGTGAGTGAACCTGGGATTACGGTGGCGAACGCATAATCGCCATCAGCAACACCACAACAATCAGGCAGACAAAAAGGCCCGCATCGCTGCGGGCCTTCATTTTTAGCAGAGTGGAGCAGGGGAGTTAACCCGCCACCAACACCCGAATCGCTTCCAGTCGCAACGCAGCCTTGTCTAGCATGGCCAGCCCCTGTTCGCGCTGCTTGCGCAAGGCGACCAGTTCGCTGTCACGCACGGTCGGGTTGACCGCTTGCAACGCGGTCAGGCGCGCCAGTTCTTCGTCGGTATCGGCCGCCAGACGACGTTGCGCTTCGGCAACCCGTTCGGCGTGACGCGGGAAGATTTTCTCTTCGCCCGCGTTGATCCGTGGCGTCAGTTGATCGCGCTGAGCCTGGATGAACTTGTTGGCGCTGGCACGGGGCACGCTTTCCAGTTGGTCGTTCAAGGTCTCGAACGACACCCGGGCCGACAAGTCATTGCCATTGGTGTCGAGCAGGCAGCGCAGGGCGGCCGGCGGCAGGTAACGGCCCAATTGCAGCGAACGCGGCGCAACCACTTCGCTGACGTAGAGCAGTTCCAGCAACACGGTGCCAGGTTTCAGCGCCTTGTTCTTGATCAGCGCCACGGCGGTGTTGCCCATAGAACCGGACAGCACGAGGTCCATGCCGCCCTGCACCATCGGGTGCTCCCAGGTGATGAACTGCATGTCTTCGCGAGACAGCGCCTGGTTACGGTCGTAAGTGATGGTCACGCCTTCGTCGTCGCCCAGCGGGAAGCTGGCGTCGAGCATTTTTTCGCTCGGCTTGAGGATCAGGGCGTTTTCCGAATGGTCCTCGCTGTCGATGCCGAAGGCGTCGAACAGGGTTTCCATGTAGATCGGCAGGGCGAACTGATCGTCTTGCTCGAGAATGTCCTCGACCAAAGCATCACCTTCGCCAGCGCCGCCGGAGTTGAGCTCCAGCAAACGGTCACGGCCGGTGTGCAGCTCGGCTTCCAGACGCTGACGCTCGGCGCGGGCCTCGTCGATCAGCGCTTGCCACTCGCCATCGTCGGCATTTTCCAGCAGCGGCAGCAGGCGCGGGCCGAACTGATGCTGCAAGGCGTTGCCGGTCGGGCAGGTGTTGAGAAACGCGTTCAGCGCTTCGTGGTACCACTGGAACAGGCGCTCTTGCGGGCTGGTTTCCAGGTACGGCACGTGCACCTGGATGATGTGTTTCTGGCCGATCCGGTCCAGACGACCGATACGCTGCTCCAGCAGGTCCGGGTGCGATGGCAGATCGAACAGCACCAGGTGGTGCGAGAACTGGAAGTTGCGACCTTCACTGCCGATTTCCGAGCAGATCAGCACTTGTGCGCCAAACTCTTCGTCGGCGAAGTAGGCCGCGGCGCGGTCGCGCTCAAGGATGTTCATGCCTTCATGGAACACCGTGGCCGGAATCCCGGAACGCACGCGCAGGGCGTCTTCCAGGTCCATGGCGGTTTCGGCGTGGGCGCAGATCACCAGCACTTTGGTGCGCTTGAGCATTTTCAGCTGATCGATCAGCCACTCGACGCGCGGGTCGAATTTCCACCAGCGTTCTTCTTCGTTGGCGTCCGGCTGGGCCTGGAAGCTGACTTCCGGGTACAGCTCGGCATGATCGCCCAGCGGCAGTTCGAGGTATTCGTCCGGGCACGCCAGCGGGTACGGATGCAGTTTGCGCTCCGGGAAACCTTGCACGGCGGCGCGGGTGTTACGGAACAGCACGCGGCCGGTGCCGTGGCGATCGAGCAGTTCACGGACCAGACGGGCGCTGGCTTCGATATCGCCATCGTTAACCGCCGCCAGCAAGGCTTCGCCTTCGTTGCCGAGGAAACCGTGAATGGTCTTGTGCGCTTCCGGCGACAGGCGCCCCTTGTCCAGCAGCTCCTGAACGGCTTCGGCCACCGGGCGATAGTTTTCGCTCTCGGCGCGGAAGGCGTGCAGGTCATGGAAACGGTTCGGGTCAAGCAGGCGCAGACGCGCGAAGTGGCTGTCCTGGCCCAGTTGTTCCGGGGTCGCGGTCAGTAGCAACACGCCGGGAATGACTTCGGCGAGTTGCTCAACCAGCGAGTACTCCGGGCTGGCTTTTTCTTCGTGCCACACCAAGTGGTGCGCTTCGTCGACGACCAGCATGTCCCAACCCGCGGCGAACAGCGCATCCTGGGCTTTCTCGTCGTCTACCAGCCACTCAAGTGCAACCAGCGCAAGCTGAGTGTCTTCGAACGGGTTGGCGGCATCGCTTTCGATAAAGCGTTCTTCGTCGAACAGCGCGACTTGCAGGTTGAAGCGGCGGCGCATCTCGACCAGCCACTGGTGCTGCAGGTTCTCCGGAACCAGGATCAGCACGCGGTTGGCGCGGCCCGAAAGCAGTTGGCGATGGATGATCAGGCCGGCTTCGATGGTCTTGCCCAAGCCCACTTCGTCGGCCAGCAAAACCCGCGGGGCAATGCGGTCGGCGACTTCACGGGCGATGTGCAGCTGGTGCGCGATCGGTTGCGCACGCACGCCGCCCAGGCCCCAGAGCGAGGATTGCAACTGGCGGCTGGTGTGTTCCAGGGTGTTGTAGCGCAGGGAGAACCAGGCCAGTGGGTCGATCTGCCCGGCGAACAGACGGTCGCTGGCCAGCCGGAACTGGATGAAGTTCGACAGCTGGGTTTCCGGCAGGGTGACCACTTCGTTCTGCGCGTTGAGGCCGTGGTAGACCAGCAGGCCGTCGACGTCGTCGACTTCCTGGACGGTGAGTTTCCAGCCTTCGAAGTGAGTGATCGAGTCACCCGGCGAAAATCGCACGCGGGTGAGGGGCGCATTCCGTAGCGCGTACTGGCGAGTCTCGCCAGTGGCCGGATAGAGCACGGTCAACAAGCGGCCGTCCTGTGCCAGAACGGTGCCTAAACCCAGCTCGGCTTCGCTGTCACTGATCCAGCGTTGCCCCGGTTGATACTGCTGCGCCATGCTGCCTGACTCCCACCTTGAAAAAGCGGGCTATCTTAACGGAATGAGGGCTTCAGGGCCAAAGGACTCTCATAAAAACTCGCAGTCTTACGTTAGCCCAGTGATGCGATGCTTGCAGGTCGGGGCACCAATCGGTGCCAAACCGGTCACAGTTTGCGACCGATGGCTCAAGTCGCCATCCCCGCAGCCGACAGCCTGCTGACAGGAGACTGATAATTATGCTGCCACCGATGCTCCCCTTGAGTGCCGTGCCGATCACTTCACAGCAGGACCCGATCCGCCAGCGCCCTGACATTCCGCCTGTGGTGCCGGTGCAGGAAAGCTCCAACGAAAGCACCATCGACCTGCAACAGCGTGATCCCGAGGAAGCGGCTTTTCAGCTGCGTGAGGAACAGCGTCGCAAGCAGGAGCGGGACAGGCGTCGCCGTGAAGCCGATGAAGATCCGGAGGAGCATCTGGCGGTTCCGGGTGTCGAGCTCAATGCCGACAATACCGTGCCGGTGGCGCCGTTGATGGAAGATCAGCCGCGGCAGGGGTTGTGGGTCGATATCCAGATTTGAGGTTGTGGCTGGTCAGCGCTGCCGTGAGACCGCATTATTGCTAAAACCCTGCCATACGATGTACTGAGCACCATGAGCCAAGATGACAAGCTGATTGACCTTAACTCTGAACGCGCCAAGCGGGTTCATGACCTTAATGAAAAGCGTCTGAATGAAGTGCGTCAGGCGTTTGAGCAGGCGATGCCGTTGGGTAAAGCCAAAAAGAAGCCGAAGAACAAGCCGAAAAAGCGCTGAAACACCCTGCATCCTTTGATGCAGGTCAGTTATTCCCCCTCCTTTACGCCCTGTCTCGGGCGACATTGATCCCGGTCAATTTTTTCTCCTGCCTGATTGGTTAACTTAGCCCTATCGCAACAGGGCAAGTGCAGGAGAGCCGTCATGTTTTTTGACAACGTGGTGATCGCCGGAGTGCTGACAGTTGGCCTCATGGTTCTGTTTTTCGCAGGGTTTGGATTTTTTATCTGGAAGGATTCGCATAAGCGTAAGCCGTAGTTCTTTCTGGATGTAATGAGCACGCAAGGCATTTCGGGCAACTTCGGTTGCCCTTTTTTTTGCCCGCGATTTGGTGGTGGGGATCCCCTTGTAGGAGCGAGGCTTGCCCGCGAAGGCGTCCTCACGGCCAACCAATCTCTTTAAATAGACCGGGAATGCCGAAATGCCGGCCATAAAAAAGGCGCGAACCTCACGGAACGCGCCTTTCTATTGCAGCGATGGATCAGCTGCCCAGTGCCTTCGACGCCAGCCAGAACAGGCCGGCCGACAGGGCCACTGTCGCTGGCAGGGTCAGGACCCAGGCCAGCAGGATGGTTCTGACGGTGCCGCCTTGCAGGCCGCTTTTGTTGGCGACCATGGTCCCGGCCACGCCCGAGGACAGGACGTGGGTGGTGGACACCGGCAGGCTGAAAATGTTGGCCATGCCGATCAGGGTCGCGGTAGTGATCTGTGCCGACATGCCTTGGGAGTAAGTCATGCCCTGCTTGCCGATCTTCTCGCCGATGGTCAGAACCACGCGTTTCCAACCGACCATGGTACCCAGGCCGAGGGCCAGGGCGACCGCCAGAATCACCCAGAACGGGGCGTATTCGGTGGTGGTGGTCAGGTCTTTGCGCAGCTTGTTCAGGTCAGCCTTTTCACGGGCGTGGAGGCCTGGCAGCTTGCCGACTTTCTTCGCCGTGTCGTCCAGGCAGAGCAGGTAGCGACGCACTTCGATGCGGCTATCCGGCGTCAGCGAGTGGTAATCCGCAACACCTTTAAGGGTGCCGAGGAGGGCGGTGATGGTCGGTTCGGTCTGTTGCGGGTTGCAACGGAATTTCTCCGGCAGATCGCCTTCCACGCTTTTGCCCAGGGCCAGGTATTCACCCAGCGTATCGGCATTGCGCTTGTAGAACTGGCTCAGGTGCAAGGTCGCATCGCGAGTCCGCTCGATCTGGTAAGTCGTGCTGCCCAGGTCGAGCACGAACTGCGCCGGCACGATACCGATCAGCACCAGCATGATCAGGCCGATACCTTTCTGGCCATCGTTGGAGCCGTGCACAAAGCTCACGGCCATCGCCGAAATCACCAGCACCAGGCGATTCCAGAACGGCGGGTGTTTCTTGTCATCGATCTTGCGGCGCTGTTCCGGCGTCTTGTGCATCTTCGACAGCGGACGCCACCATTTAAGGCCGATCAATATCAGGGCTGCAACCAGGAATCCGGCCATCGGCGAGAACACCAGGGACGCACCGATATCGATCGCCTTCTGCCAGTTCACGCCATCAGCCAACGGAATGTCGTTGATCAACGCGTTGGCCAGGCCGACACCGAGGATCGAACCGATCAGCGTATGGGAGCTTGAGGCCGGGATACCGAAGTACCAGGTGCCCAGGTTCCAGGTGATGGCAGCGGCGAGCAGCGAGAACACCATGGCCAGCCCGTGACCGGTGTTCACATTGATCAGCAGCTCTACCGGTAGCAGGTGGACGATGGCATACGCCACGCCGACGCCGCCCAGCAGCACGCCGAGGAAGTTGAACACACCGGAAAAGAACACCGCCAGGTGAGGCGGCATGGCTTTGGTGTAGATAACGGTGGCCACCGCGTTAGCGGTGTCATGAAAGCCGTTGATGAACTCGAAGGCGAGGACAAAGGCCAGGGCGAGCAAGAGGCTCACAAGCACCCAAGCATCCAGTCCGCTGAATAAATCGATCATGAAGGTTTTCTGACCCGGTCATAAGGGGGCGCGATTATGCCAGAAAAGACTGCTAATCGATGCACTAGGTGCTCATCGGTAACATTCTTCAACGAATTAGTTTGTGCCGATAGCCTATCCCCCAGCTTTTCACCGGGTTTTGCAAGTCATTGAATTCAGATGAAAAGGCCGCAGCCACAAGGGCTTCTCTCGTGAGGTCGAGAGGCTTGAACGCTTGTGTGAAATATCTGAGAAGAGGGTCAGGCACATGCCATTTGCCTCAACCATAGGGTGAGGTGGCCGCTGCCCGCTTGTAGCGGGCGCAAAAGGCATCATCCATACAACCCGCTTTTAACAGGTGCAGATGCAGACCCTTGAAAGAATTCAGGTCGGGGTGATCAAGGCTCTTCGGCTTTGAGTTCCTTTTCCATCTTCTGCAATTCCTGGGTGAATGCCTGATCCTGAACGGTGGCGCGTTTACGCCAAGGCTTGCGTTCGGGTTCGGGCTGAGCGGCGTAGGTGGTGACTTCCCCGCCGTAAACTTCCTTGTAACGTTGTTCCTGGCGCTCAAGTTCCGCGCGCAGTTCGTCTTTCGTCACAGTGCTACCTGTATGAGTTGAGATAAATTCTGGTGAAACGCGCTGCATGGAATCAATTGACCACACTCGTCGAAAGGACAATGCCCGACAAAGGCATCGTTTTTTACGGCGTGCGAACAATACTTCCATGTTGCAGGCGGCCACGGCACCAGAGAAAAACAGCTGACGTAGCATCAGTTACCTGTTCCAGCGAGCGCATTGGCGGAGCATATGAAATGAGCGTCAAGCGCTTGCTGCAGACAGCGACGATAGAATACCGGGCTGCCGAGTAGCGGAATCGGCACGTAAAAACCGCTTCGCCACTGAGGTGCATTATAGCGGTCGATCCGAAGAACACTATCTCTTGAGAGTTAAAAGTAGTTCTATCTGTGTGATTGTTTTGTTACTCGTAACTTTCATCGGTAACTAGGGCTGCGATGATGTCACATTGCGACGATGTCTTTCTGACGCCATAAAGTCGAACAAGTTAACCCCATTACATCGCGCCTTTAAGTCAGCGACCCAACATGAATAAAAGCATGTAGCGGGCACTGCGAAAATCAGCGTGTGCAGGGTTGGCAGTGCCCGTGGTGCCGATTGCGATTATCGGTCGATGGTTCGATAATCGCCCAATCTTGCGGTCTGTGGCTTGTGTGCAGGACCCGAAGCCGCTTGTAATAGCCGCTGATCCGTGTAGGAAAAGGACCTGATATGAACGATCAAATGCGCAATTCCTTCGCTTCAGTGGCGCCGCCGATCGTGGCCTCGCCAGCCAAGCGAATCCAGGCCTTGACCGGCGACCCGGATTTCATGACATCCCTGGCCAGGGGGTTGGCGGTGGTGCAAGCATTCCAGGAGCGCAAGCGACACCTGACCATTGCCCAGATCAGTCACCGCACGGAAATTCCACGCGCCGCTGTGCGACGTTGCCTGCACACCCTGATCAAACTCGGCTACGCCACCACGGACGGTCGCACCTATTCGCTGCTGCCCAAAGTGCTGACGCTCGGCCATGCCTACCTGTCCTCGACGCCGTTGGCGGTTTCCGCTCAGCCGTATCTGGACCGCATGAGCGAGCAACTTCACGAGGCCTGCAACATGGCCACGCTGGAGGGCGACGACATTTTATACATCGCTCGCTCGGCGACCACTCAGCGCCTGATTTCCGTCGACCTGTCGGTGGGCGGACGATTGCCGGCCTATTGCACCTCCATGGGCAGGATTCTTCTCGCGGCACTGGATGACACTTCGCTGCGCGAATACCTCGACCATGCGGAGTTCCAGGCGAAGACCAGCCGCACCTTGCACACCCCCGAGGCGTTGCTCGAATGTTTGCAGGAAGTGCGGCAGCAAGGCTGGTGCATCGTCGATCAGGAACTGGAGCAAGGCCTGCGCTCGATTGCCGTTCCGGTGTACGACGCTTCCGGCCAGGTGGTGGCGGCGCTCAACGTCAGTACCCACGCCGGGCGGGTCAGCCGCAACGAGCTGGAGCAACGTTTCCTGCCGGGCTTGCTGAGTGCCAGTCGCGACCTCAGCGCTCAGTTGTTTGCCTAAGCTGTTCGATAAACGCACAGAGTCGCGTTTATCGAATTGACGCTGTTTCCCCAGGATCATTACTGTCGCGGCAGCGCCAGCCCAAGGCTGGCACCTGTCCGACTGCGTTCTTGCGTGGAATAAAAATAATGAACCAGCCTCAGTCTGCTGTAGGAAACTGCCTCGACGTGCAGTCCTTCATCAATGCTCAACCCATTTCGCGCTACCAGTGGCGAGTGGTGATCCTGTGTTTCCTGATTGTCTTCCTCGATGGCCTCGACACCGCGGCCATGGGCTTCATCGCGCCGGCCCTGTCCCAGGACTGGGGCATCGATCGCGCCAGTCTCGGCCCGGTCATGAGTGCGGCGCTGATCGGCATGGTTTTCGGCGCACTGGGCTCCGGCCCATTGGCTGACCGCTTTGGGCGAAAAGTCGTACTGGTCGGCGCGGTGCTGTTGTTCGGCGCTTTCAGCCTGGCATCGGCGTACAGCACCAACGTCGATCAACTGCTGGTGCTGCGTTTTCTCACCGGCCTGGGCCTTGGCGCCGGGATGCCGAACGCCACTACGCTGTTGTCGGAATACACCCCCGAGCGCAAAAAATCCCTGCTGGTGACCAGCATGTTTTGCGGCTTTAACCTCGGCATGGCCGGTGGCGGGTTTATCTCGGCCAAGCTGATTCCTGCTTTCGGCTGGCACAGTCTGCTGCTGATCGGCGGGATTCTGCCGTTGATTCTCGCCGTCGTCTTGCTGTTCTGGCTGCCGGAATCGGCGCGTTACCTGGTCGTGCGCAATCGCGGCACCGACAAAGTGCGCAAGGCGCTGGCGCCGATCGATCCGACCGTTGTCGCTCAGGCCTCCAGCTTCAGTGTGCCGGAGCAGAAAACCGTGAAGGCGCGCAACGTGTTTGCGGTGATTTTCTCCGGCACCTATAGCACCGGCACCCTGTTGCTGTGGCTGACCTATTTCATGGGGCTGGTGATCGTTTACCTGCTGACCAGTTGGCTGCCGACGCTGATGCGCGACAGCGGCGCGAGCATGGAGCAAGCGGCGTTCATTGGCGCGCTGTTTCAGTTTGGCGGGGTGCTGAGCGCAGTGGGCGTGGGCTGGGCGATGGACCGGTTCAATCCGCACAAGGTTATCGGCATTTTCTACTTGATGGCCGGGGTGTTTGCCTACGCGGTGGGGCAAAGCCTGGGCAACATCACGCTATTGGCGACGTTGGTGCTGGTGGCCGGGATGTGCGTCAACGGCGCGCAATCGGCGATGCCTTCGCTGGCGGCACGGTTTTATCCGACTCAAGGGCGCGCGACGGGCGTGTCGTGGATGCTGGGGATTGGCCGGTTCGGAGCGATTCTCGGGGCGTGGATGGGCGCAACGCTGCTGGGGTTGGGCTGGAATTTTGAACAGGTGCTGACGGCGCTGGTGATTCCGGCGGCGTTGGCGACGACTGCGGTGGTGATCAAGGGCATGGTCAGTCATGCGGATGCGACCTGAGGGCCTGATCCAGATTCTTTGGCGAGTTTGATGACCTCTTCGCGGGCAAGCCTCGCTCCTACAGGATTAACGATGTCCGTGAACGCGGCGAATCTGTAGGAGCGAGGCTTGCCCGCGAAGCTTTTTGGGATCAGTAGTGAGACAACAATCTGTTCGATAAACGAACACTCAGTCGATTATCGGATTGTTTGACGTTTTGCACAGGCTTAACCTTCAGGCATTCCGGCGCTGAACCTCGCGCCCTTTTCATCCACTGTCGGTTCATAACAAAACGGGAGCCTGCCCCATGGCTGAAATTCTTTCGCTGCACGACGCGGTGAAGCAATTCGTCAACGACGGCGATACCGTCGCGCTCGAAGGCTTCACTCACCTGATCCCTACGGCGGCGGGTCACGAAATCATTCGCCAGGGCAAGAAAGACCTGACCTTGGTGCGGATGACGCCTGACCTGGTCTACGACCAGTTGATCGGCGCCGGTTGTGCTCGCAAGCTGATTTTCTCCTGGGGCGGCAACCCGGGCGTCGGTTCGCTGCACCGCCTGCGTGACGCCGTCGAGAAGCAGTGGCCACAGGCGCTGGAAATCGAAGAACACAGCCACGCCGACCTGGCCAATGCCTACGTCGCTGGCGCATCCGGCCTACCGTTCGCGGTGCTGCGTGCCTACGCCGGTTCCGACCTGCCGAAGGTCAATCCGCTGATTAAAACCGTTACCTGCCCATTCACCGGCGAAGTATTGGCTGCCGTGCCTTCGGTGCGCCCGGACATCACCGTGATTCACGCGCAGAAAGCCGACCGCAAAGGCAACGTGCTGCTCTGGGGCATTCTCGGCGTGCAGAAAGAAGCGGCGTTGGCCGCCAAGCGCTGCATCGTTACCGTCGAAGAAATCGTCGACGACCTCAATGCACCGATGAACTCGTGTGTTCTGCCGACGTGGGTGTTGAGCGCGGTCTGCCACGTTCCCGGCGGCGCGCATCCGTCCTACGCTCACGGCTACAACGAGCGTGATAACCGTTTCTACCAGGCCTGGGACCCGATTGCCCGCGACCGTGAAACCTTCACCGCGTGGATCAACGAATACATCCACGGCTGCGCTGACTTCAGCGAGTTCCAGGCCAAGCTGGCCGCTGCTTCGGAGGCCAGGTAATGACTTACACCACCAATGAAATGATGACCGTCGCCGCCGCCCGCCGCCTGAAGAACGGTTCAGTGTGCTTTGTCGGCATCGGCCTGCCGTCGAAAGCGGCCAACCTGGCGCGACTGACTTCCTCGCCGGATGTAGTCCTGATCTACGAATCGGGTCCGATCGGTGCCAAGCCGAGCGTACTGCCGCTGTCGATCGGTGACGGCGAGTTGGCGGAAACTGCCGACACCGTCGTCCCGACCGGTGAGATTTTTCGCTATTGGTTGCAGGGCGGACGCATCGACGTCGGTTTCCTCGGTGCCGCGCAAGTCGACCGCTTCGGCAACATCAACACCACGGTGGTCGGTGACTACCACCAGCCGAAAGTCCGCCTGCCGGGTGCCGGTGGTGCGCCGGAGATTGCCGGTTCGGCGAAAAGCGTTCTGATTATCCTCAAACAGTCGGCACGTTCCTTCGTCGACAAACTCGACTTCATCACCTCGGTCGGCCACGGCGAGGGCGGTGATTCACGCAAGCGTCTCGGCCTGCCGGGCGCAGGTCCGGTCGGCATCATCACCGACCTGTGCATCATGGAACCGGAAGCGGACACCCATGAATTCGTGGTCACCGCACTGCACCCGGGCGTAACCCGCGAGCAAGTGATTGCTGCCACCGGTTGGGCAATTCGTTTCGCAGACACGGTTGAACACACCGCCGAGCCCACCGACGTTGAATTGAAGGCGCTCAGGGATCTGGAAGCCCGCACCGCCGCCGCCCACGGCCAAGCACCGGGAGAAGCGTGATGCGCGACGTTTATATCTGCGACGCGATTCGCACCCCCATCGGCCGTTTCGGCGGTGGCTTGTCGGCGGTTCGTGCTGACGACCTCGCCGCCGTGCCGATCAAGGCGTTGATGGACCGCAACCCGTCGGTGGACTGGGCAGCCGTGGACGAGGTGTTTCTCGGCTGCGCCAACCAGGCCGGCGAAGACAACCGCAACGTCGCACGCATGGCGCTACTGCTGGCCGGGCTGCCGGAAAGCATTCCAGGCGTTACGCTCAATCGCCTGTGCGCTTCGGGCATGGACGCCATCGGCACCGCCTTCCGCGCCATCGCCAGCGGTGAAATGGAGCTGGCGATTGCCGGCGGCGTCGAGTCGATGTCCCGCGCGCCGTTTGTGATGGGCAAGGCCGATGCGGCGTTCTCGCGCAACATGAGGCTGGAAGACACCACCATTGGCTGGCGCTTCATCAATCCGTTGATGAAAGCCCAATACGGCGTCGATGCGATGCCGCAGACCGCCGATAACGTGGCAGACGATTACGAAGTGTCCCGCGAGGATCAGGACGCTTTCGCCCTGCGCAGCCAGCAGCGCACAGCCGCCGCGCAAGCTGCAGGATTTTTCGCTGAAGAAATCGTCGAAGTGCGCATTGCCCACAAGAAAGGGGAAAGCGTCGTCAGCCAGGATGAGCATCCACGTGCCGATACCACGCTGGAAACCCTGGCCAAACTGAAACCGGTCAATGGCCCCGACAAAACCGTCACCGCGGGCAACGCTTCGGGAGTGAACGACGGTGCCGCGGCTTTGATCCTGGCCTCGGCCGACGCGGTGAAGAAACACGGCCTGACCGCTCGCGCCAAAGTGCTGGGCATGGCGAGCGCCGGTGTCGCACCGCGGGTGATGGGCATCGGCCCGGTCCCGGCGGTGCGCAAACTGACTGAACGCCTGGGCCTGGCCGTCAGCGATTTCGACGTGATCGAACTCAATGAAGCCTTCGCCAGCCAGGGTCTGGCGGTGCTGCGTGAATTGGGTATTGCGGACGACGCGGCACAGGTCAATCCGAACGGTGGCGCCATTGCCTTGGGCCATCCGTTGGGCATGAGCGGTGCGCGTCTGGTGCTGACCGCGCTGCATCAATTGGAAAAGACGGGCGGCAAGAAAGGTCTGGCGACCATGTGCGTCGGCGTCGGCCAGGGTCTGGCCTTGGCCATCGAACGCGTCTGACGCCCGGCAGACTCATAAGAACAGAGGAAAGCGAAATGACTGACAAGCCTGGTTACCGTCGCCCGCAGGAAGGCACCCAGCCGGACTACCTGCACCCGACGTATCAATCCACCAACCGTCGCGCGCCGTCCAAGCCGTTGGTGTTTTTGCCTCATTCGTTGTCGGAAATCACCGGCCCGACCATCGGCGCCGAGCGTATTAACGAGAAGGACAACGACTTGACGGTGCAACACGCGGGCGAACCGTTGGGCGAGCGCATCATCATCCACGGCCGCGTGCTGGATGAAGACGGTCTGCCGGTGCCGGGGATTCTGGTGGAGATCTGGCAGGCCAACGCCGCCGGTCGCTATAACCATGCCCGCGACCTGCACGACGCGCCGCTGGACCCGAACTTCACCGGCACCGGCCGCACCGTGACCGACGCCGATGGCTGGTACCAGTTCCAGACCATCAAACCGGGCGCCTACCCGTGGGGCAACCACCACAACGCCTGGCGTCCGGCGCATATCCATTTCTCACTGTTCGGGCCGAGCATTCTGACGCGGCTGGTCACGCAGATGTATTTCCCGGGTGACCCGCTGTTGGCTTATGACCCGATCTACAACTGCGTGCCCGATACCCGCGCCAAAGAGCGTTTGATCGCCACGTTCGATCTGGAAAAAACCATCCCTTCCTATGCCCTCGGTTATCGCTGGGACATCGTCTTGCGCGGCCGCGAAGCCACGCCGATGGAGAAATAAGATGACGCTGAACGCGACCACGTCCCACACCGTCGGGCCGTATTACCACATCGGCCTGACCTGGCTGAACCGCGAAGACCTGACCGTTGAACAAACCCTCGGTGAGCGCGTGGCGATCACCGGGCAAGTCGTCGACGGCAACGGCGACTTCGTCAACGACGCGATGCTGGAAGTCTGGCAGGCCAACGCCGCCGGCAAATACGACCACCCCGAAGACGACCAGGCCAAACCCCTGGACCCGAACTTCCAAGGCTTTGGCCGGGTGCCGGTGGATGCTGAAGGGCGCTTTCGCTTCACCACCATCAAGCCTGGAACGGTGGAAGGCCTTAGGGGTTCGACCCAGGCGTCGCATTTGGTGGTGCTGGTGTTTGCTCGTGGGTTGGTGAAGCACTTGCTGACGCGAGTTTACTTTGAGGGCGAACCGGCGAATGTCGAGGACCCGCTGTTGGAGTGCGTGCCGGCTGAGCGCCGCAATACCTTGCTGGCGAAGAAGGATGCGTCGGGTGTGTACCAGTGGAATGTCATTCTTCAGGGCACCGACGCCGAGACGGTGTTCTTCGATTACTGAGTTGGCTTGAGACCTTCGCGGGCAAGTCGGATTGCCGCACCACTCGCTCCTACAGGTTTTCCGATGGTCTTAGCAATTTGCGACCGGCACAAAACCTGTAGGAGCGAGTGGTGCGGCAATCCGACTTGCCCGCGAAGACGTCCTCAAGGCCGCCACAGAATGTTCCTGTGGAACGGGATTGTTGCAAAGTGTGTCTAGACTGTCATGGTCCTCAAAGAGTGAAAAACAATGACAACGACCACCGCTTTTACAGAGCACTACACCGGCGAAGAGCGCAGCAAGCGGATCTTCGCAATTGTCGGCGCTTCGTCCGGCAACCTCGTCGAATGGTTCGACTTCTACGTCTACGCCTTTTGCGCGATCTACTTTGCGCCAGCCTTTTTTCCGTCCGGCAACCCCACCGTGCAGTTGGTGAATACCGCTGGCGTGTTCGCGGCCGGGTTCCTGATGCGACCGATTGGCGGCTGGATTTTTGGCCGTGTCGCGGACAAGCACGGGCGCAAGAATTCGATGTTGATCTCGATTCTGATGATGTGCTTCGGTTCGTTGCTCATCGCGTGCCTGCCGACCTATAAGGACATCGGCGTCTGGGCGCCGATCATGCTGCTGTTCGCCCGCTTGCTGCAGGGCCTGTCGGTGGGCGGGGAGTACGGCACCACCGCGACCTACATGAGCGAAGTCGCCCTCAAGGGCCAGCGCGGTTTCTTCGCCTCGTTCCAGTACGTGACGCTGATTGGCGGGCAGTTGCTGGCGGTGTCGCTGGTGGTGGTCCTGCAACAGTTCCTCACAGAAGATGACCTGCGTGCCTACGGATGGCGGATCCCGTTTGTGGTCGGTGCGGTGGCGGCGCTGATTTCGCTGTTCCTGCGTCGTTCGCTGAAAGAAACCACCAGCAAGGATATGCGCGAGAACAAGGACGCCGGCAGCATCCGCGCACTGTTCCGCGACCATAAGGCAGCCTTTATTACCGTGCTCGGTTACACCGCCGGTGGTTCGCTGATTTTCTACACCTTCACCACGTACATGCAGAAGTACCTGGTGAACACCGCCGGCATGCACGCCAAGACCGCCAGTTTCATCATGACCGGCGCGCTGTTCCTTTATATGTGCATGCAGCCGCTGTTCGGCATGCTCGCGGACAAGATCGGCCGACGTAACTCGATGCTCTGGTTCGGCGCCCTCGGGACGCTGTGCACCGTGCCGATCCTGCTGAGCCTGAAAAGCGTCAGCAGTCCGTTCCTGGCCTTTGTGCTGATTACCGTGGCGCTGGCAATTGTCAGTTTTTACACGTCCATCAGTGGCCTGGTCAAAGCCGAAATGTTCCCGCCAGAGGTGCGTGCATTGGGTGTCGGCCTGGCTTACGCCGTGGCAAATGCAATCTTCGGCGGTTCGGCGGAATATGTGGCCCTGAGCCTTAAAGCCGTGGGCATGGAAAACTCCTTCTACTGGTACGTGACGGTGATGATGGCGGTGGCGTTCCTGTTCAGCCTGCGCCTGCCGAAACAGGCCAAGTACTTGCACCACGACCTTTGATCCATACGCGTGGGCCTCAATGGCCCACGCCTTCAGGGACTGTTTATGAACCAGCGACCGGGCAATCAATTGTTCGATGCCTATTTCACGGCCCGCGACATGCGTGAAGTGTTCTGTGATCAGGGCCGGGTTCAGGCCATGCTCGATTTCGAAGCGGCACTGGCCCGGGCAGAGGCGCGGGTTGGCTTGATTCCGCAGACGGTTGTTGCCTCGATCGAAGCGGCATGTCGGGCCGGGCATTACGACTTTGTCGCTCTGGGCGAAGCGATTGCCACGGCGGGCAACTCGGCGATTCCGCTGGTCAAGGCGTTGGGTAAACAGATTGCGGCCAACGATGCCGAAGCCGAACGCTACGTGCATCTGGGCGCAACTAGCCAGGACGTGATGGACACGGGGCTGGTGCTGCAACTGCGCCGCGCGTTGGAACTGATCGAAAGCGATCTGGCGCAATTGGGCGAAACCCTCTCGACTCAAGCCCGGCGTTACGTCGGCACGCCGCTCGCCGGACGCACTTGGCTGCAGCACGCAACGCCCGTCACCCTCGGCATGAAAATCGCCGGTTGGCTGGGCGCCGTGACCCGCAGCCGTCAGCGTCTGCGCGAACTCAAACCGCGTCTGCTGGTGCTCCAATTCGGCGGCGCCTGCGGAACACTGGCGGCCCTCGGCGAGCAAGCGATGCCGATTGCCGAAGCCTTGGCCGGTGAGCTGCAACTGACGTTGCCGGACCAACCCTGGCACACCCAGCGTGATCGTTTGGCGGAGTTCGGTTCGGTACTCGGTTTGATCGCCGGCAGCCTCGGCAAACTTGGCCGCGATATCAGTCTGTTGATGCAGACGGAAGCCGGCGAAGTGTTCGAGCCGTCGGCACCGGGCAAGGGCGGTTCCTCGACCATGCCGCACAAACGCAACCCCGTGGGCGCGGCGGTGATGATCGGTGCGGCAACCCGGGTTCCCGGTTTGCTCTCGACCCTGTTCAGCGCCATGCCGCAGGAACACGAGCGCAGCCTGGGCCTGTGGCATGCCGAATGGGAAACCCTGCCGGAGATTTGCTGCCTGGTGTCCGGCAGCCTTAAACAAGCATTGCTGGTGGCGGATGGACTGGAAGTGGACGCCGATCGTATGGCGCGCAACCTCGACCTGACCCAGGGGCTGGTGCTGGCCGAAGCGGTGAGCATCGTCCTCGCCCAACGGGTCGGCCGCGACACCGCGCACCATTTGCTGGAGCAATGCTGCACACGTGCGGTGGCCGAGCAACGTCATCTGCGAGCGGTACTCGGCGACGAGCCGCAAGTGACCGCCGAGCTTTCTGCTGCTGAACTCGATCGTCTGCTGGACCCCGCCCATTACCTCGGTCAGGCCCATACCTGGGTCGAGCGAGCGGTGGCTGAACATTCTGCGTTGACTGCCTGAAGGAGATTGCTGTGGCTTTCGTACAACTCGCCGAGGGCGAACTGCACTACCAACTTGATGGCCCGGCGGATGCGCCGGTCCTGGTGCTGTCCAACTCGCTGGGCACCGACCTGCACATGTGGGATGCGCAAATTGCAGCGTTCTCCGAGCAGTTCCGGGTGCTGCGTTTCGACACCCGTGGCCATGGCCAATCGCTGGTGACGCCGGGGCCGTACAACATCGAGCAACTGGGCCACGACGTGCTGGCGTTGCTGGATGCGTTGCACATCAAGCGTGCGCATTTCTGCGGTCTGTCCATGGGCGGCCTGATCGGCCAGTGGCTGGGCATCAATGCTGGCGAGCGGTTGAACAAACTGGTGGTGTGCAACACCGCGGCGAAAATCGGCGATCCGTCGGTGTGGAATCCACGGATCGAAACTGTGCTGCGTGACGGTCCGGCCGCCATGGTCGCGCTGCGCGATGCGTCGATTGCGCGCTGGTTCACCGCGGATTTTGCCGAGGCGAATCCTGCTGCAGCGAAGAAGATTACCGACATGCTCGCGGCCACTTCGCCTGAAGGTTATGCCGCCAATTGCGCCGCCGTGCGCGATGCCGATTTCCGTGATCAGCTGTCCTCGATCAAGGTGCCGCTGCTGGTCATCGCCGGCACCGAAGATGCGGTGACGCCGCCGTCCGGTGGGCACTTTATTCAGGAGCATGTGCAGGGCGCCGAGTACGCCGAGTTCTATGCCGCGCACCTGTCCAACGTCCAGGCCGGGGCTGATTTCAGCGACCGTGTGCTGGCGTTTCTGTTGGCTCATTAAGGGGATTGTTGTGGACGAGAAACAACGTTACGACGAGGGCCTGAACGTCCGTCGCGCGGTGCTCGGCGATGCCCATGTCGACCGCAGCCTGAACGCCCTGACCGAGTTCAACTCGGAGTTTCAGGAGATGATCACCCGCCATGCGTGGGGTGACATCTGGACCCGTCCGGGCCTGCCGCGTCATACCCGCAGCCTGATCACCATCGCCATGCTGATCGGCATGAACCGCAACGAAGAACTCAAACTGCACCTGCGCGCCGCCGCCAACAACGGCGTGACCCGTGGAGAGATCAAGGAAGTGATCATGCAGAGCGCAATCTACTGCGGCATCCCGGCGGCGAATGCGACGTTTCATTTGGCGGAGTCGGTTTGGGATGAGCTTGGCGTTGAGTCTCGGGAGTAAATTTCGGGTTTTGCGTTGTTAGAGCTGACGCTTTCGCGGGCAAGCCTCGCTCCTACAGGTTTTGCACCATTTAAAAATTGGCGCAGTACCTGTAGGAGCGAGGCTTGCCCGCGAAAGCAATGTCATGACTTACACCGTGGCGACAATGAAGATCCGCTTGAACGGAAACAGCGTGTGGCCATCGCACTCATGCGGGTAATGCGCATGCACCCGCATCATGAAGTGATAAATGAACCGCGCCTGTTCGTCATCCTTCAACCCTTGCATCACCGCCCGCAAGGCCGAGACCTTGATCCAGTCATAAATCGGCGACTTGCCGTCCACGACCTGCAACTGCTCGGTCTCCCAGATATCCAGTGTCCGGGTGATAGGTGAGAGCAACCGGTAGTAATCTTCCAACGACAGCAACGGCCGCGCTGCCATCGTCTCGCGCAATTGCGGGGAGCCGAGCGATTTACCGTCGGCGCCGCCATCGTTGAGTGTGTCGAGCATCAGTTGATACCACAGCGCATCCCGCCAGTCGGGCATGTGCGCTGCCAGACAACCACCCACATTGAGATAACCGAGCAAACGCGGTAGCAGCTGTTCGTGACCGTCGATGAAGTGCAGCACGGCGGCGGCAAAGAGCAGGTCGGCCGGTTGCTCCGGCTGCCAGTTCTGTAGATCGCACCGCTTCCACTGTGCTTTGATCGGCAAGCATCTGGCCTCCCCAAGCATCTGCTCAGAACTGTCGACACCCATCAGGTGCGCGCGGGGCCAGCGCTTGGCCAGAGCTTGCGTTGCAATGCCGGTGCCACACCCGAGGTCGTAGATGCATTTGGGGTTTTCAAGGTCGACGCGGTCCAGTAGCTCGTTTACCGGTCGTTTTCGAAGCATCGAGAATTGCTGGTAGGCCCTGGCATCCCAGTCTGTGCTGGTATTCCTTGCTGTATGCAGTTTGGTGCTCATGAGGTTGTCCTCTCTGACCGTTCAAAGTTGTCTTCCAATGACGTTGAGGGTTTTGAGTGCGAACCCCACACCTCGTCGAGTATCGGGTTCGCGCAATAATTTCAGTAGCTGGTAAAAGCCAGGGGGCTGCTCGTTTGCCGCGCTATCGGCTTTTGCCATGCGTACGGCGTTGCTGACGCTCCAGGTAGCCGCTGTTGCGTTCTCGAAAAGCTGAGCCAGCTTTTCCACCATCGGGGCGTCCAGCAGGTCGACGAGGTCGCTGACCAGCGAAAGCAGGTCCACCAGGTTGTCCAGCCGCCCACCGTCAATCAACGGTTTCAGCTTTTCCATCAGTGCGTTTAATCCAGGGCTGATGGCGGGTGCGATTGATTCATTTGATAGGTCCATGACGATTCATCCTTTCCCTGTGCAGGGTCAAAGCATTCCGCGGGCGCAAGCCCAGTACAGACCGCGATTGAATCCGTTCCTGAGTAACCCGCCGAGTTTGGTTGGCGGGGTTGGCAGGACATCGTGCTGGTAGTCATAACAAAGCGGCATGCCGGCATTCAGGCCCATTTGCGCCACGGCCTGAACACGTCCGTCGTATACGGCGATGGTGGTGCCCAGACGAATTTCGGCGGCGATGTTGTTGGCGATTACGGGGGCCTGGTTATGGCATGCGCCTCCGGCTTTGCTGACAGGCAGGTCGACGGTGTCACCGATGACGTAGACGTTTTCCAGTCCATAGACCTGCAGCGTTTCGTGGTTGGTGGGCAACCAGCCTTCGCGGTTGGGTGCTTGAGAGGCTCCGGACTCAAGCACGGCATCCACCGCGCAGATGGGCGGTGTGGCCATCAGGATGTTGTAGGGCTGCGCGTCGCCTTCTTCGGAGTAGGCAATTTTGCTGTCTGGATCAACACGACTCAGCGTAAAACCACGCTGAAAATGGATGTTTTTCTGCTCGAAAATCTTCGGCAGAATTTCCCCGGTCGGGCGTTGCAAGAACAGGCAGTTTCGCAGTAGTTGAGCCGTAGTCGGGTAGGTGTAAATGATTTCCACCTTGTCCCGCACCCCCCGACGCCGCAGAAAGTCATCAAGCATCAAGGTGGTTTCGACAGGCGCGATACCGCATTGATGCGGAACGTTAGGCGTTTTCGGGAAGGAAACGGTAATGAAAATGCGGCCTTTTTCGATGGTGCTCAGCTTTTGCGCCAGTTGCCTGGCGGGCTCGTATTGATAGAAATGGTCGCCGGCTTCCTTCAGGCCTTCGATGCGTTCCGGGGCGGGTACGCAGCCTGTGGCGATCACCAGAAAATCATAGTCGTAAACTTTGCCACTACGAGTTTTCAGGCGTTGCCCGGGGAAATCAAAACGTGTCACTTCTTCAACTTTGAAGGTGATTTCCGGGCGTAACAATGAACGCTCCGCACGCTTGAGTTCTTCCTGAAAAAACAGGTTGAACGCCACATACATGAACGCAGGTTTATAAAAGTGATCGGGGGAATTGGACAGCAGTGCAATCGAGACTTCGCCGCGCAGGATTTCCGGATACAGCTTGCTGGCCAGTTGATTGGCCAACATGGTTCCACCTACGCCGCCACCGACGATAACTATTCGCTTGCTCATACCTGACCTCCGCGGTCATGGCAGCTTCGCGTACAGCATCCGGAGATAACGGAAGGAAACAGGGGCTCCTACATCTGGGCTGGAGAATTAAACACACCTTCTTGACTGTATCTGCCAACTCGCAAAATGCCAGTCACGCCGACCGGTGGTTACAGGCAGCGGGGTTTAACTTCCCCCGCTGCCCTGGTGCGTTTACAACAAACTGATCGGATAGCTGACGATCAACCGATTCTCATCGAACTCATTGTTGCTGAAGTCCCGGCGCAGGGTCGAGTTGCGCCATTTGACGTTGAGGTCCTTGAGCGCGCCGCTCTGCACGGTGTAGCCCAGTTCACTTTCGCGGCCCCATTCCTTGCCGTCAGTGATGGCGCCGGTGTGCACGTTGTCGCCGCTGATGTAGCGGTTCATCAGGGTCAGGCCGGGGATGCCGAGGGCGACGAAGTTGTAGTCGTGGCGCGCCTGCCAGGATTTTTCCCGGGCGTTGTCATAACTGGCGTTGTAGCTGTCGTTGGCCAGGGTGCCGCCGCTGGTGCCGTTGACCCGCATCCAGGCACTGTCGCCGGTGAGCTTTTGCAGGCCGACGTAAAAGGTGTGGCCGCCGTACCTGGCCGAGAACAGGCCCGACCAGGTCTTGTTGTCCAGATCGCCAGCCCGGGCGCTGCCGTCATCCTTGCCATAGAAGAAACCGAGGTTGGCGCCCAGCGTCCAGTCGCCGATGGGCTGGCTGTGAATCAGGTTCACGTATTGCTGGCTGTAGATGTCCTTGAGTTCGGCATTCCACAGGCCGATCTGGGTGCGTTTGTCGTTGAACGCGTATTCGCCGCCCTGGAAGTTGAAGCGGTCGGAGGTGAAGGCCGGTTTTCCGGTCATCGACAGGTCGCTCATGCTGCTGTCGTCGCGCGGGCTGTTGGCGCGGAACTGGCCGCCGTAGAGCGTCAGGCCGGCAATTTCTTTCGAGGTGATCTGACCGCCACGGAAGGTTTGCGGCAGGGAGCGACCGTCGTCCGAGCGCAGGATCGGCAGCACCGGCATCCATTCGCCTACTTTGACTTCGGTCTGCGAAAACCTGGCCTTGAACGCTACGTTGGTACGACCGAAGTTGTCCGCCGGGCGACCGTCGTGGTCCAGCGGCAGCAACTGCGTCCCGCCCGTGCCTTTACCGCCGTCGAGCTTCACCGAGTACAACCCCAGCACATCCATGCCGAACCCGACGGTGCCCTGGGTGAAGCCGGACTTGGCGTCGAGGATGAAACTTTGCGTCCACTCTTCAGCTTTGCCTTGGGCCTTGGTTGGGTTGGTGAAGTTGCGGTTGATGTAGAAGTTGCGCAGGTTCAGGTTGACCTTGGCGCCTTCGACAAAACCCGGTTCCTCGGCCATGGCGGGCAGGGCCGCACCGGCCAGAGCGATGGCGATCAGGCTTGGGAAGTAATACGGCGTAGTGCAAGGCGTCATGGGCTCGGGTCTCTCTAATTGTTAGGGATGAAACGGTGCGGTGCCGCAACGTTGGGGTTGCAGACAAAGGTCTCGAATGGGTGAAAAACGGGAGCGGGATCAGCCGGACAGGGCAGGGCGCGGGGGCATGGTGTCGAACCTGATGTTATTGGTCTTGTACGACGAATGGTGCGGGGGATGGACTGGATGGTTCAATCGGGGGAAGCGGGTTTTGGGCGGTTATCGAACGCAAGATGGGCCGAGGCGTTTGTGGTGTCAGGGCTGGCCTCTTCGCGGGCAAGCCTCGCTCCTACAGTGTCCGCGTCGAGCTCAGACGGTATGCACCCCGCACCACCTGTAGGAGCGAGGCTTGCCCGCGAAGAGGCCAGACCAGACACCACACCGTTTCCCGCAACTAACAAAAAGCCCACCGAAAGGTGGGCTTCTCTTACAACAGCGCTATCAGAACAACTTCATCTTCGGCGCTTCTTCTTTCAGCGGTTCGACTTTCGCCGTCTGCTCGTTCCAGCCACCACCCAGTGCCTTGTACAGATTGACCGCGCTGACCAGCTGCGCCAGACGATCAGTAATCAGCACCTGTTGCGCACTGAACAGCTGACGCTGGGCGTCGAGGAAGGTCAGGTTGCTGTCGACACCGATACGGTAGCGACGCTCGGCCAGTCGGTAGTAGTCCTGGTTGGCGGTAACGAAGTCACGCTGCGCCTGCAACTGATCGGTGTAGGTCTGGCGGGCGGCCAGGCCGTCGGCGACTTCCTGGAAGGCCGTTTGAATGGACTTCTCGTAGTTCGCCACGCCGATGTCTTTCTGGATTTTCGAGTAATCCAGGCTGGCGCGCAGGCTGCCGGCGTTGAAGATCGGCAGGTTGATCTGCGGCGAGAACAGCCAGGTGCCCGAACCGCCTTTGAACAGACCGGAAAGGTCCGGGCTCAGGGTCCCGGCATTGGCAGTCAGGCTGATGCTCGGGAAGAACGCCGCCCGTGCCGCGCCGATGTTGGCGTTGGCCGCTTTCAGGTTGTATTCGGCCTGGAGGATATCCGGACGACGTTGCAGCAAGTCCGATGGCAGACCGGCCGGTACGTCGCTCAGCAGGTCGTCAGCCAGTGGTTTGGCGGCTTGCAGATTGGCCGGGATGCCGGTGCCTAGCAGCAACACCAGGCTGTTTTCATCCTGCGCGACCTGACGGGTGTACCTGGCCAGTTGCGCCCGGGCGTTTTCCACCGAGGTACGCGACTGGGCCAGGTCCAGGGCCGAGGCCACACCGACTTCGTTGCTGCGCGCGGTGAGCTTGTAGCTCTCCTCGAACGCACCGAGGGTGTCCTGGGTCAGTTTCAGCAGTTCCTTGTCCGCCTGCCAGGTCAGGTAGGCGTTGGCCACGCTGGCCACCAGACTGATCTGCGTGCTGCGACGACCTTCTTCAGTGGCGAAGTACTTTTGCAGGGCTTCTTCACTGAGGCTGCGAACCCGACCGAACAGGTCGAGTTCATAGGCACTGATGCCGACGGTGGCCGAATAGGAACTGGTGATACCCGCTTCGCCAGTTTGCGAGGCACGCGCCGGAACGCGCTGACGGCTGCCAGTGCCATTGGCCGAAACGGCCGGGAACAGATCGGCACGCTGGATGCGGTACTGCGCCGCGAACGCGTCGATGTTCAGGGCCGCAACACGCAGGTCACGGTTGTTTTCCAGCGAGACCTGGATCAGCTGTTGCAGGGCCGGGTCATGGAAAAACTGCTTCCAGCCCTGTTCCGCAGCCGCCTGATTCGGCGCCTGGGCCGACGAGTACGCCGGGCCTTGCGGGTATTGGGCCGCCACTGGTGCTTCAGGCTGCTGATAATCGGGTATCAGCGAGCAGCCGCTCAGCACGAAGGCGGCAACTGCGATGGAGAGTAGCGACTTGCTCATTGGCCAGCCTCTTTAGAAGGTTCAATAGCGTCGTCCTGTTCGGCTTTTTTGCGCTGGCCGATGGACGACACGGTGACGAAGAACAGTGGGACCCAAAAGATCGCCAGGACCGTGGCGGTGATCATACCGCCAATAACGCCCGTACCGATTGCATGTTGGCTACCGGAACCTGCGCCCGTGGAAATCGCCAGCGGTACCACGCCGAGGACGAAGGCGAGCGAGGTCATGATGATCGGCCGCAAACGCATCCGGCACGCTTCGATCGCCGCATCGCGCAAGCTACGCCCTTGCTCATGCAGTTCCTTGGCGAATTCGACGATCAGAATGGCGTTTTTCGCCGCCAGACCGATGGTCGTCAACAGGCCCACCTGGAAGTAAACGTCGTTGGAGAGCCCTCGCAGACTGGTTGCCAACAGTGCACCGATGATCCCCAAAGGCACCACCAGCATCACCGCGATCGGAATCGACCAGCTTTCGTACAGCGCCGCCAGGCACAGGAACACCATCAGCAGCGACAACGCGTACAGCGCGGGAGCCTGCGAGCCGGACAGCCGTTCTTCGTACGACAGACCGGTCCAGGAAATACCGACACCGGCCGGCAGTTTCTTGGCCAGGGCTTCGACTTCCGCCATGGCTTCACCGGTTGAGTAGCCCGGAGCCGGGGCACCGAGGATTTCCATCGCTTCTACGCCGTTGTAACGCGAGAGCTTCGGCGCACCGTAAATCCACTCACCCTTGGCGAAAGCCGAGAAAGGCACCATGGTTCCTGCGGCGTTACGCACATACCATTTCTTGATGTCTTCCGGACTCATGCGCGAGCCGGGTTGGCCTTGCACGTAGACTTTCTTCACCCGACCACGGTCGATGAAGTCGTTGACGTAGCTACTGCCCAAGGCAATCGACAGGGTGCTGTTGATGTCGGTGAGGGTCAGGCCCAGTGCACTGGCCTTCTCGTCATCGATTTCCAGCTGGTATTGCGGCTCGTCGTTCAGGCCGTTCGGACGCACCTGATAGAGCACCTTGCTCTGCGCCGCCATGCCGAGGAACTGGTTGCGAGCTTCCATCAACTTGTCGTGACCGATACCGGCACGGTCTTGCAGGAACACGTCAAAACCAGTGGCGTTACCCAACTCCAATACCGCGGGTGGCGCGAAGGCAAACACCATTGCATCGCGGAAAGTGAAGAAGTGTTGCTGGGCGCGGGCAGCGAGTTTGAACACGCTGTTTTCCGCATCCCGCTGATCCCACGGCTTGAGCATGATGAACGCCAGGCCCGAGCTTTGGCCGCGACCGGCGAAGTTGAAACCGTTGACGGTAAACACCGAGGCGACCGCGCTCGATTCCTTGTCCAGCAAGTAGGAGCGCATCTCATCGATCACCACCTGCGTGCGCTCGGCGCTGGAGCCGGCCGGGGTCTGCACCTGAGCGAACAGAACGCCCTGGTCTTCTTCCGGCAGGAACGCCGTTGGAATGCGGGTGAACAGCCAGATCATGCCGACGACAATGATCACGTAGGCCAACAGGTATGGCGCCTTGTGCGTCAGCATGTTGCCCACGCCACGCTCGTAGCTTTTGACGCCACGGTCAAAGCTGCGGTTGAACCAGCCGAAGAAGCCGCGTTTCGGTGTGCCGTGCTCGCCTTTCGGAATCGCCTTGAGCATGGTGGCGCAAAGGGCCGGAGTGAAGATCAGTGCGACCATCACGGACAGCGCCATGGCCGAAACGATGGTAATCGAGAACTGCTTGTAGATCACGCCCGTGGAACCGCTGAAGAAGGCCATCGGCAGCAGTACCGCCGACAGCACCAGGGCGATACCGACCAGTGCACCCTGGATCTGCCCCATGGATTTCTTGGTGGCCTCCTTGGGTGACAGGCCTTCTTCACTCATGACCCGTTCGACGTTTTCCACCACGACGATGGCATCGTCCACCAACAAACCGATGGCCAGCACCATACCGAACATGGTCAGGGTGTTGATGCTGAAACCGAACGCCGCGAGGATCCCGAATGTACCCAGCAATACCACCGGCACGGTCATCGTGGTGATGACGGTGGCGCGGAAGTTTTGCAGGAACAGGAACATCACCAGGAACACCAGCACGATCGCTTCGACCAGGGTTTCAACTACGCCCTTGATCGACTCGGTCACCACCGGGGTGGTGTCGTACGGGAAGACCACTTCCATGCCTTGCGGGAAGAACGGCTTGAGCGTGTTGATGGTGTTGCGCAGCGCTTTCGCGGTGTCGAGGGCGTTGGCACCGTTGGCCAATTTCACCGCCAGACCGGAAGCCGGTGCGCCGTTGAACTGAGCGTTGATGCTGTAGTTTTCACCGCCCAGGCCCACGTCGGCGACATCGGACAGGCGTACTTGCGAGCCGTCCTTGTTGACCTTGAGCAGGATCTTGTTGAACTGCTCGGCGGTCTGCAGACGGGTCTTGCCGATGATGGTGGCGTTCAACTGCTGGCCGGGCGCAGCAGGCAGGCCGCCCAGTTGACCGGAGGACACCTGGATGTTCTGCGCGGCGATGGCCGCTTTCACGTCCACTGGCGTCAGATTGAAGTTGTTCAGCTTGGCCGGGTCGAGCCAGATCCGCATCGCGTACTGGGCACCGAAGACCTGGAAGTCACCGACACCGGCGGTCCGCGAGATCGGGTCCTGCATGTTCGACACGATGTAGTTGGACAGGTCGTCCTTGGTCATGCTGCCGTCGCGCGACACCACGCCGATTACCATCAGGAAGTTCTTCACTGCCTTGGTCACGCGGATACCCTGTTGCTGCACTTCTTGCGGCAGCAGCGGGGTGGCCAGGTTCAGTTTGTTCTGGACCTGAACCTGCGCGGTATCGGAGTTGGTGCCTTGCTCGAAGGTCGCGGTAATGGTCATGCTGCCGTCGGAGTTACTTTCCGAGGAGACATAACGCAGGTTGTCGATACCGTTGAGCTGTTGCTCGATCACCTGCACCACGGTGTCCTGCACGGTTTGTGCAGACGCGCCTGGGTAGGTCACCGAGATGGCAATGGCCGGAGGCGCAATGCTCGGGTATTGGTTGATCGGGAGTTTGAGGATCGATAGTGCCCCGACCAGCATGATCACCAGGGCAATTACCCAGGCGAAAATCGGACGGTCGATAAAAAATCTGGACATGGTTTACTCCCCTTTGCCGCTGGAAGCCTTGCTAGCTGCCTGTGCGGAGACCGGGTTCTTTGCGCCAACGTTAGTCGCTTCACTGGCTTTGACTTCAATGCCAGGTTTGACGAATTGCAGTCCTTCGGTGATCAGACGATCGCCGGCCTTGAGACCGTCTTCGATCAGCCATTGGCTGCCGACAGTGCGGCTGGCCTTGAGCTGACGCAGTTCAACCTTGTTGTCGGCACCCACGACCAGCGCGGTCGGGGTGCCTTTGAGGTCGCGGGTCACGCCTTGTTGCGGCGCCAGAATCGCGGCGGCGTTCACACCGGCTTTAAGCTGAGCATGCACGAACATACCCGGAAGCAGCGTGTGATCCGGGTTCGGGAACACCGCACGCAAGGTCACGGACCCCGTGGTCTGGTCAACCGAGACTTCGGAGAATTCGAGCTTGCCTTCCTGTTTGTACTGGCTGCCGTCTTCGAGGGTCAGCTTGACCGCCGCTGCCGTGTCGCCAGCCTTTTGCAGGCGACCGCTTTCCAGTTCGCGACGCAGCTCAAGCAGCTCGACCGAAGACTGGGTGACGTCGACGTAAATCGGGTCGAGTTGCTGGATCACCGCCATGGCATCAGCCTGGCCGTTGCTGACCAGCGCGCCTTCGGTCACGTTCGAGCGACCGATGCGGCCGGAAATCGGCGCGTAGACTTTGGTGTAGCGCACATTGATCTGAGCGGTTTGCAGCGCGGCTTCCGATTGCATGCGGTTGGCCACGGCAGTGTCGTATTCCTGACGGCTGACAGCCTGTTCGTTGACCAACTGCTTGTAGCGATCAGAGATCGACTTCGTCTGTTGCAGGTTGGCTTCGGCGCTTTTCAGCGTAGCGTCATAGACCGACGGATCGATCTGATACAGCTGCTGGCCGGCCTTGACGTCGCCACCTTCCTTGAACAGACGCTTGAGAATGATGCCGTTGACCTGTGGGCGTACTTCGGCAATGCGGAACGCACTGGTGCGGCCCGGAAGCTCGGACGTCAGGGTGAAGGCTTGAGGTTGCAGGGTAACCACGCCGACCTGAGGAGGCGGTGCGGCGGGTGCCGCTTCTTCCTTTTTGCATCCGCTGAGCAGTGATGCCAAGGCGACGGCGGCGACCAGAGCGGTAACAGCTGGCTTGAATTGCATGAAAATCCTCGGGTCAGGCGCGCAAGAAACGCACTCGAAATGTGGAAGGGTAAAAAATGAGTGCCGGGTGGATAAGTAGCTTGCTAAGGAATATACTTACGTTCATGGTTGTTTGTAAACACCTTGACTGCGTATCCATCCCGTTACCAACGCCCGTCAACGGTTCGAATTGTAAGCCGGGGACGAGACCCGAGAGCGCTCGCCCCACTTTTGTTCAGCGGCTGTTCAGACATCGCTGAAGCATACTGATTGAGGTTTTACTGCCATGGTCCGTCGTACCAAAGAGGAAGCTCAAGAAACCCGCAGCCAGATTCTCGAAGCGGCAGAGAAAGCCTTTTATGAAAGGGGCGTGGCGCGTACGACGCTGGCGGACATCGCGACCCTGGCCGGCGTGACTCGCGGAGCCATCTACTGGCATTTCAGCAACAAGGCGGACTTGGTGCAGGCCATGCTGGATAGCCTGAAAGAGCCGCTGGATGAAATGGCCAGGGCCAGCGAAAGCGAAGATGAACTCGATCCGCTGGGCTGCATGCGCAAACTGCTGATTCATTTGTTTCATCAAGTTGCCCTGGACCCGAAAACCCGACGCATCAATGAGATTTTGTTTCATAAGTGCGAATTCACCGATGAAATGTGCGACCTGCGTCAGCAGCGTCGTGAGGTCAGCCTCGATTGCAATGTGCGAATCGCCCTGGCCCTGAGTAATGCAGTGAATCGAGGGCAAATGCCCGAGGACCTCGACACGGCCCGCGCGGCCATCAGCCTGCATGCCTACATCGATGGCATGCTTTACCAGTGGCTATTGGCCCCCGACAGTTTTCAACTGCACACCGAAGCCGAGCGTTGGGTCAATACAGGGTTGGACATGCTGCGCTTGAGCCCCAGCCTGCGCAAATAACACAAATGCGTAATTGGATCCGGTTATTTCAACCATTAAGGCGGGCGTTGATCCCTTCAATGCTCGCCTTGTTGCAATGGGATGCTTTTATATACGGACGCTCGTCAGGTTGAAAGGTAGCGAGCTACGTATTTTGTAGGGATTTTGTGTCGAGCGTGTGAATCAGTGTGAAGGCACGTGAATAACCAGGGCGCAATAAAAAGCCCCGGCTCTTTCGAGTCGGGGCTTTTGCATTTCAAGGGGGCGCTTACATCACTGGATAGTCGATGTAGCCCACCGGGCCCTTGGCATAGAACAGCTCAGGACGCGCTTCGTTCAGCGGCGCATCAGCCTTCAAGCGCGCCGGCAGGTCCGGGTTGGCAATGAACGGCACGCCGAAGGCGACCGCATCGGCCTTGCCGCTGGCCAGCCAGGCGTTGGCGCTGTCCTTGGTGAAACGTTCGTTGACGATGTACGGGCCGCCGAAGGCTTCTTTGAGTTGTGGGCCAAGGCTGTCGCCGGCTTCTTTCTCGCGGGAGCAAATGAACGCGATGCCACGATTGCCCAGTTCGCGAGCGACGTAGGTGAACGTCTCGGCCAGGTTGTCGTCGCCCATGTCATGAAGATCGGCACGTGGTGACAGGTGCACACCGACGCGACCAGCACCCCAGACTTCGATCGCGGCGTCGGTCACTTCCAGTAACAGGCGCGCACGGTTTTCCAGGGAGCCACCGTAGTGGTCGGTGCGCTGGTTGGTGCTGGTTTGCAGGAACTGATCGAGCAGGTAACCGTTGGCACCGTGGATTTCCACGCCGTCAAAACCGGCGGCCTTGGCGTTCTCGGCACCTACGCGGTAAGCGTCGATGATGTCGGCGATTTCAGCGGCTTCCAGGGCGCGCGGCGTTGGGAAGTCGGCCAATGGGCGAACCAGGCTGACGTGACCCTTTGGCTGGATGGCACTCGGTGCGACCGGCGCTTCGCCGTTCAGGTACGACTCGTGGGAAACCCGGCCCACGTGCCACAGTTGCAGGAAAATCTTGCCGCCGGCGCCGTGGATCGCTTTGGTCACGTTGGCCCAGCCACGCACCTGATCGTTGGACCAGATGCCCGGGGTGTCCGGGTAGCCGACGCCCATCGGCGTGACCGACGTGGCCTCGCTGAGGATCAGGCCGGCCGAGGCGCGTTGAACGTAGTATTCGGCCATCAGCGCGTTCGGCACACGGCCTTCGTCCGCGCGGCAGCGGGTCAGTGGCGCCATGATGATGCGGTTGGCCAGCTCGATGTCGCCGAGTTTGATTGGATCGAAAATAGTCGTCATTTCAGTACAACCCTCGTGAGGTATCAGTTAGTCGCAGGAGCCAGTTCGGGGTTACCGCTCTGACGGAAAGTAATCAGGGTCACCAGCAGGGCGAGTACCGCCAGTGCTGCTGCCGCGAGAGGCACGCGGGTCAGGCCGAAGCCGTGGGCGATGACGCTGCCGCCGACCCAGGCACCCAAGGCGTTGCCGATGTTGAAAGCGCCGATGTTCAGGGTCGACACCAGGTTCGGCGCAGCCTTGCCGTAGGTCACTACGTTCACTTGCAGGGCGGGTACGGCGGCGAAGCACGCGGTGGCCCAGAGGAACAGGGTGATTTCGGCAGGAATCAGCGCGACGCTGGTCCAGGTCAGCACGGTCGAGATCACGGCCATCGAGATGAAGACGCCAATCAGCGTCGCGGCCATGCCTTTGTCAGCCAGCTTGCCGCCGATGATGTTGCCGACCGTCAGGCCCAGGCCGATGAGCATCAGGGTCCAGGTCACGCCTTTGGGCGAGACGCCGGTGACATCACCGAGCAGCGGGGCGACGTAGGTGAACAGGGTGAATACCGATGCCGCGAACAACGCAGTCATGCTCAAAGACAGCCAGATCCCGGCGCCTTTGAGGGCGCGCAGTTCGGCGCGCATGTCGAGTTTCTCTTCATCGCGCTTGGCCGGCAGGAAGCGGATCAGCCCGATCAATGCGATCACACCCATCACGGTCACCGCCCAGAAGGTCGAACGCCAGCCGGCTTCCTGACCAAGCGCGGTGCCCAGCGGGACGCCGAGCACGTTGGCCAGGGTCAGGCCGGTGAACATCAAGGCCACGGCCGATGCGCGCTTGTTCGCCGGAACCAGACCTGCCGCCACCACCGAACCGATGCCGAAGAACGCACCGTGGCAGAGGGCGGTGACCACACGGGCAAACATCAGCACGTTGTAGTCGGTCGCCATTGCACAGAGCAGGTTGCCAATGATGAAGATGCCCATCAACGCTACCAGTGCAGCCTTGCGCGGTAATTTGGCAGTGGCCAGTGCCATGAACGGCGCACCGATGGCCACGCCCAGGGCGTAACCGGTCACCAGCCAGCCAGCGCCGGGAATCGACACACCGAGGTCAGCCGCCACATCGGGCAGCAGGCCCATGATGACGAACTCGGTGGTGCCGATGGCGAAGGCGCTCAAGGCCAGAATGAGGAGCGAGAGGGGCATTGTTTAATTCCTTGTCGGAGCGCTGAGCTCTTTGACGATGGCGTCGAGGAACGCCTGAATCACGTCCTCGTTGCGTTTGAAGAAGTGCCATTGACCGGCTTTCTGGCTGCTGATCAGTCCCGCACGTTGCAAGGTCGCCAAATGGGCGGACACGGTCGACTGCGACAGGCCGCAGCGTTGATCGATCTGTCCGGCGCAAATGCCGTACTCGTGGTTGTGGATCTGTTCCGGGAACTGGGATTTGGGATCTTTCAGCCAGGTGAGGATGTCTCGGCGTACTGGGTGTGCCAGGGCTTTTATTATTTCGTCGAGGTCGATGGTCATGGTTTGGGCTCGTGATGAGTAAAACGTTATATCGCGATGAGGCGAACTTTAAATCGGTACTTCGCGATATACAAATATGATTTTGGTCTGACGACCGTGCAAATCGGTATATCGGGTTATAACGATACGCTGAGTGTAAAGATATAAAGGCGCAGTGCTAAGCTGCGCCCATGAATTATCTCGCACATCTTCACCTCGGTGGCCAGCGCCCCGGTCAATTGCTCGGCAGTCTGTATGGCGATTTCGTCAAGGGACGGCTGCAAGGGCAGTTCGACCCGGAGATCGAAGCGGCCATTCAGCTGCATCGCAGCATCGACGTCTTTACCGACCGCCATCCGTTGGTGGATACCTCGTTGTCGCGGTTTTCCATCACGCGCAGGCGTTACGCGGGGATTGTGCTCGACGTGTTTTTCGACCACTGCCTGGCGCGGGACTGGACGCTTTATTCGAATCAGCCACTGGAGCTGTTCACTTCGGATGTGTACCGGGTGCTGTCGGCCGAGCCGCAACTGCCGGAACGGTTGGCGAGGATCGCACCGCACATGGTGGCGAATGACTGGTTGGGTTCTTATCAGGAGTTTGAAGTGCTGGAGCAGGTATTGCGGGGGATTTCCCGGCGGTTGACCCGGCCTGAGGAACTGGCGGGGGCGATGCAGGAATTGCGGTTGTTGTATGAGCCGTTGAGCGATGATTTTCGGTTGTTCTATCCGCAGCTTCAGGACTTTGCGCAGAACTATCCAACACCCTAAATACCCTTGTGGGAGCGGGCTTGCTCGCGAATGCGGTGTGTCATTCAGCATTGATGCCAGCTGATACACCGCATTCGCGAGCAAGCCCGCTCCCACAGGGATTTGTGTTTCTTCAGGGGATTTATATCAGGCCGCGATCGCGGGCCGCAGCGGTTCCGGTTGCGCCTGCGGAATCGCCCCAAACAACGCCTTCTGCACCGCCTGCTGCGCCTCGAACGCCAGCGCCGCACGCTCACGGCCTTCGCAAGCGATCGGCTTGAGCACTTTGATTTCCACTTCCCCACGATCATTGGCGAACAGACGCATCAGGTGCGACAGCAAATCATCATCGCCAATGAACGGCGCCAGCGAGTCGAGTTCGCCGTCACGCAGATACCGAATCGCCACCGGCTGCAGCTTCACTTCAGAGTCAATCGCCGCTGACAACAAACGGCCATGAAACGTCCGCAACGAACGTCCATTGGTGGTGGTGCCTTCCGGGAACATCAGCAGCGGATGTTCCTGCGCCAGGTGGCGCGTCATCTGTTTGCGAATCAGCTGGCTGTCACCCGACCCGCGACGGATAAACAGGCTGCCGGCCTTGGCTGCCAACCAGCCGGCCACCGGCCAGGTGCGCACTTCGGCCTTGGACAGGAACGACATCGGCGTGAGCATGCCCAGTAATGGAATGTCGGTCCACGACACGTGATTGCTGACCCACAGCATCGGCTCTTTCGGCAGTTCACCGTGAACCGTCACGCGAAAGGGCAGGGCGTTGCTCAACCGCGCCATGAAAAATCGCGACCAGCGCTGGCGGCGGACCATCGAATGAGCAATCCCCAAGCGCTCGAACAGCCCGAACACACTGGCCATGCTCAAGCCCAGTGCGACCACCACCAGCACTCGCGCAATCCGCGCGTACACCCGCAACCGGCTCATCAGACCGCCGCCTTGAAGTGCTTGGCATAACGCGGGCAGAGCTCGTCGCGCTTGAGCAGGATAAACACGTCGGCGACCTGGAAGTCTTCGTCCCAGCACGGCTCGCCGCAGATCTTCGCGCCAAGACGCATATAGGCCTTGAGCAGCGGCGGCATTTCGGCGATCACGTTGGACGGGATGTCCAAAACCGGCAGCGGTTTCTTCGGCTCGGCCCGCAGGTGTTCGGTGCACAGGTAGCGTTCACGCAGGCGCTGCATGATTGCGTGGGCCTGAATCCCGCCGTCCTGCATCGGAATGCTCGCGCACCCCATCAAATAGCTGTAACCGCCCTGATTCAACACTTCGGCCAGTTCACCCCAGAGCACCGCGATGGTGCCACCGTTGCGATAAGCCGGGTCGACGCAGGTGCGACCGATTTCCAGGATCGGGCCCTTCAACTGCACTAGGCCATGCAGGCTGAATTCTTCTTCACTGTAGAACTTGCCCAGGCTGCTGGCGGCCGTGTGGTCGAGCAAGCGAGTGGTCGCCACCAGCCGCCCGGTGTTCAAATCACGCACGCCGATGTGGGCGCAGTGAACATCATAGTCGTCCATGTCCAGACCCAGTTCCGCGCCTTTGAGCTTGGCGTTGAATTCGCCACTGAAGACGTTGAAGCGCAAGGCCTGGGCTTCCTGCAATGCCTCGGCGCCCACCAGGCGTTCGGCTTGCAGGCGGCGTTCATTGCCGGTGTCGCTGATGCGGGCGATCTGAGTCATTGGGAATCTCCGTGCGGGCTGTTCACCCGTCTTGGGTTGCAGCCGATCGACTTTCTTTATGCAGCCGTGTTGTGCAAAGTCAGGCTATGTAGCCCCGGTGTCATCGCCATGAAGCTTTGGTGATGCTTATATGACAGCCCTCAAGGAGCCTCTTATGCCCTGGCAAAATCTGTTGAATCGCCGCGATCGCCTGCCCGCCAACCCAGACCTGGCGGAGGGTTTCGCGACCTTGTTGCACACGTTGGGCACGGTCACGCCATTCGAATTGGCGGTGGTCGGCGGGCGGCTGATGGCGACGCCGGGACTGGCGTTTCTGGTGGGGTATCAGGCGGCGTTGCGCATGCTCTGGCCGAGCGCGCCGCTGAGCCTCGGTGCGTTGTGTGCCACCGAACAGCGCAGCCTGCGGGTGGCGGACATGCAGACTCGCCTGAGCGATTTACGCGTGAGCGGGCGCAAGGATTTCGTCACCGCTGGCGATGCGGCCGACTGGCTGCTGATCGCCGCTCGCAGTGAGGCGCCCGGCGAAAGTCCGCGCCTGAGTCTGGCAGTGGTCTATCCCGATGAACCGGGCGTGCGCCTGGAAAAACTCCCGGCGATCCCGCTGATGCCGGACATCAGTCACGGTCGGTTGTTTCTGGACAACGCCCAGTGCGAATTACTGGCGGGGGATGGCTGGGATGCCTACGTCAAACCGTTCCGCACGCTGGAAGACATTTATGTATTGAGCGCGATGACGGCGTGGCTGTACGGAGTGGGTCAGGACAGTGACTGGCCGCAGAATTTGCAATTGCGTTTGCTGGCGCTGCTGGCCGGGTGCGCGGAAGTCAGCCGGCAAGCGCCGAATAATCTGGCCGGGCATGTCGTGTTGGGGGGATTGTTTGCGCAGTTCGACGGGCTCAAGGCGGAGATCAATCAGGCACTGGCCGATGGCCCGCCACACTGGGCGGCGATGTGGCAGCGGGATCAGGCGGTGATGGATTTGGCGGCGGGGGCCAGAGGTAAGCGATTGGCCAAGGCATTGGCGGGATTGTCGTAAGGCTGAAGGGCCTCTTCGCGGGCAAGCCTCGCTCCTTGTATGTTGACCCTGATTCCAACGAGAGAGGTTACGCTTAAGGATTCATACAACAGCAAGTGCGTTTCTGGGGGAGGCCGATCGCTCCTGAAGGCAGGATTTGCTCCTGACCTTGTCTGTAGAGAGGCCCCCCCGCCTCATTGCCCACCACGAAGAGTATCGAGAAGCCGACAAGTCGGACTTCGCATTACAAGGTTGCAGTGGCATGAAGTTCGAGGTCGGGGGAACCAGGAGCAATCTTACCGAAAATCAGGGAAGTGAAAACCATGAATACTCATGTCGGCATAGACATTGGTGCCCGCACGTCTGCTATGGGATGGCGGCAGAACGGTAAAACATCAGGCCAGTGGGACATTCAGCACACCCCCAAGGGGCGTAAGGCTGCCGTGACCAAGATGTTGGGCCTCAAACCGCTGAGCGTGGTCATGGAGGCCACCGGCATTTACTACCTGGACCTGGCGATAGAGTTGCATGCCGCCGGCTTACCGGTCTCGGTGATCAACCCCAAAAGCTTCCATAACTTTGCCAAGCTGATGCTGCAAAACAGCAAAACTGACCAGATTGATGCTCAGTTGCTGGCCGAGTATGGCGAACGTATGGCGCCAAGACTTTGGGTGCCACCTACCGCAGATCAACTGATGCTGCGTGCGATTGGGCGCCATATCAACCGGCTGATTGGCCATCGGACCCGAGCCAAGAACGAGTTGCACGCACTACAAGCGACGCAAACGAGCGTTGAGCTGCTGATCGAGGATGAAAAAGATGCGATTGCAGCGCTAGACACACGGATTGATCGTTTGAAGAAGGCTGCACGCGAGGCCATCGCCAAATGCCCGGATCTGAGTTTGCAGTTTCGCTGCATGATGGCTGCACCCGGCGTGGGAGAGGCCTCGGCCATCGCAGCACTGGCTGAGTTGACGACACTTCCTGTGACGCTTAAATCGGCGCAGGTAAGCCGTTATGCAGGACTCGATGTAAGGCTGACCCAGTCAGGCACCAGCGTGAACCGGCCAGGGCGAATGTCCAAATGCGGCAACGCGTATTTACGGGCAGCGATGTTCATGCCGGCAATGACGGCAATTCGCTGTGATGAGAATGTGAAAGCCTTTTACGAGGCGCTGGTAGCCCGCGGCAAGAAGAAAATGCAGGCCATCGGAGCAGTGATGCGTAAATACCTGACCGGGTTATGGGCATGCATGCGTTCTGGAGAAGAATTTAATACGGCCAAGCTTTTTAGCGAAAAACATCTCGCGAAAGCTTGACCGTGAACAGAGTATCTACAGGTTCAGCGCAAAATCTGTAGGAGCGAGGCTTGCCCGCGAAGGCGGCCTGACAGGCAACACAAATTCCAAAACTGTCATCAACCTCGACTAGGCTCTGCAGGTTCATCCCTCCGAGCCCCCGCCATGTTCAAAGGCTTGTCCCTGATTTTGATGCTGCTGCTCAGCCTTCCGGCCCACGCCGAAAACTGGCCCGCCGAGCAATGGTCGACGGGGCCGAAATTCACCGGCCCAGCACTTCAGGCCCTGGAGACTTACACCTTCCCACCCCGCGACGACGCTACCCGACAAGGCATCCGCACCGATGCCTTGCTGGTGATCCGTGACGGTCAGTTAATCTACGAACGCTACGCCGGCCCAACCACGGCCGAAACCCCGCACCTGACCTGGTCCATCAGCAAAAGCCTGATGGCCACGGTCCTCGGTGTCGCCTACGGCGAAGGCCTGTTCAAGCTCCAGGACCCGGCGCTGAAGTTTTATCCGCCGCTGAAAAAACACCCGGCGATCACCCTGGCCGACCTGTTGCACTGGGCTTCAGGCCTGGACTGGCAGGAAGACTACGAATACGCCCCGTTGAAGTCCTCGGTGGTGGCCATGCTCTACACCCGAGGTCATCACGACATGGCGGCGTTCACCGCCGACCACGACGAATACGCCAGGCCCGGTCTGGCCTTTCGCTATTCCAGCGGTGACAGCAACCTGCTGTCTGCGGCGCTGAAAAACATCGTCGGCCCGGCACGTTATCCGGACTATCCATGGACGGCGCTGTTCGAGCCGTTAGGGATTCGCCACGCCGTCTGGGAAACCGATGCCACCGGCACCTTCGTCGCTTCCTCTTATGCCTACCTCACCGCCCGGGACCTGGCGCGAGTCGGTCTGCTGATGGCGCGTGACGGTCGCTGGGGTGATCGACAACTGCTGCCCAAAGACTGGGTCGCCTTCAACCGCGAACCCTTCACTCACTATCAAGCCAATCAGGACGATGCGGTTCCCGGCGGTCATTGGTGGCTCAACCGCGCGGTGGACGGCGCCGCCCGACCCTGGCCCGATGCGCCCGCCGATACCTTTGCCGCACTGGGCCATTGGGGGCAGGCGATGTACGTGATTCCCAGCGAAAACCTGGTGATCGTGCGCTACGGCGATGACCGCGACGAGCGCTACCAGCACAACGAATTGCTCAAGCTCGCGCTCAAGGCCTTTGCCGGGAAGGTGCAGCCATGAACCGCCGCCATTTTGTGCGTCGCCGGCCCTTCAGCACGCTGTCGCTGGTTTTGCTGGTCGCCTTGCTCGGCTGGATCTGGCAGGAGCGGGTGGCGCTGTGGGCGTTCCCGGACATCATCAGCGCCTACACCGCCAAGGAGTATTGCTCGTGCCGGTACGTGATGAACAACCAGGCCGAGTTCTGCCACAGCTATGTGAAACAGTGGTTGCCCACCAGCGGCTTTACCGATGACCCCGCCAGCAAGCGCGTGACCGTCAGCGGCATGGGCCGCAGCAACAGCGCCCAATGGATCGGCGAACGCCAAGGCTGCCGCCTGACTCCCTGAACACCACTTTCCTTGTAGCAGCAGGCTTCGCCAGCTGCTACAAGTATGCAATTGGCTCACGGGCGGTTAAGGTTCATGCACGTTTATTTTCAGCACGAGTCTTTATGCTCAAGCGGTCCCTCTCCAAAACCCTCGCCTTCCTGCTGCTGGCCGGTGCTTCGTTATCGGCCCAGGCCAATTGGTACCTAGACGGCGAGTCCTCGCGGCTGTCGTTCATCAGCACCAAGAACGCCAACATCTCCGAAGTGCAGCGTTTCCTGGTGTTGCACGGCAAGGTCAGTCCCAAAGGCCTGGCCGAGGTGGAAGTCGAGATGGACTCGGTTAACAGCGGTATCCCGTTGCGTGACGAACGCATGCGCAAGGAGCTGTTCGAGATCCAGACCTTTCCCGAAGCGCTGATCACCGCACAGATTGATCTGCGTCCGATCAACGACCTCGCGCCCGGTGCCCAGCTGGAGCTGCGCTTGCCGCTGACCGTCAACCTTCACGGTAAAACCCACGAATACAACGCCGAGCTGCTGGCGACCCGTCTCGATGACCGACGCTTTCAGGTGGTGACCCTGGAACCGATGATCATCAATGCTGAAGACTTCGATCTGGCACCGGGGCTGGAAAGTTTGCGCAAGGTCGCCGGTTTGTCGGGCATCAGTCTGTCGGTGCCGGTGAGTGCGGTACTGATTTTCACGGCGCGCTGACATGGCCGGTGCAATCTTCCCCTGGCGTGCAGGCAACCACTTCGAACTGCTGATCGACGGTCCGCAGTTCTTCCCCCGCATGTTGGTCGCGATTGCCCGGGCCGAAGAACAGGTCGAACTGGAGTTGTACCTGGTGGAAGCGGGGGCCTGCGCCGAGGCCATGGTGCAAGCGCTGGTGCGAGCAGCCGAACGCGGCGTGCGCGTGCGCTGCCTGTTCGATGATTACGGCAGCCTCGCGTTCACCCTGACCTTGCGTCAGCGTCTGACGTCCGCGGGCGTGGAGCTGCGTTTCTATAATCGCCTGAGCTGGCGGCGCTGGGTGGGGAACTTTTACCGCGATCACCGCAAGCTGTTGCTGGTGGATCAGACCCTGGCCGTGGTCGGCGGCACGGGCGTCACGGATGAGTTCTGGACACCGGGCGAAGACACCAGTGAATGGCACGAGGTGATGGTGGAAATCACCGGCCCCTTGGTCGTCGACTGGCAGTTGCTGTTCGACCGTCAATGGATCGCCAACCGCCATCGCCGCGCCTGGAAACCCGCGTCGCACTTCGGCCTGCCGCGTCTGCCACGTGTGCCGTCCACGGGCGAGGGCATGGGCCGGGTGGCTTATGCCGACGCCCGCCAGCACCGCGACATCCTGCAATCGCTAATTCGTGCGCTGAACAGCGGTCAGCGGCGGATCTGGCTGGCCACGCCGTATTTTCTGCCGACCTGGAAAGTCCGCCGCTCGTTGCGCAGGGCCGCCAGCCGAGGCGTCGACGTGCGCCTGCTGCTGACCGGGCCGCGCACCGATCACCCGTCTGTGCGCTACGCCGGGCATCGCTACTACCCGCGATTGCTCAAGGCCGGGGTGCAGATCTTCGAATACCAGCCGTGCTTCCTGCACCTGAAAATGGTGCTGATCGATGACTGGGTGAGCATCGGCTCGTGCAATTTCGATCACTGGAACCTGCGTTTCAATCTGGAAGCCAATCTTGAAGCGCTGGACCCGGGGCTGACGGGGGCAGTGGTGGCGAGTTTCGAGAAGGACTTTGCGCAGAGCCTGGAGGTCAGCCTGGAAGCATGGCAACGCCGGCCGTTGTGGCGGCGGGTCAAGCAAAGGATTTGGGGGTGGGTGGATCGGTTGGTGGTGAACCTGCTGGATCGACGGGGTTGAACCCAATCTTCGCAACAGCCTAAAACCACTGTGGGAGCGGGCTTGCTCGCGAAAGCGATCTGACATTCAGCATCTTTGTTGAATGTTAAGCCGTCTTCGCGAGCAAGCCCGCTCCCACATTTGTTTTGCGGTGTGTCAGGGGTTACAGCAACTCAAAGCTCTGCTGCGTCACGTCCTGGGAATCCAGGCCGATCTCTACATTGAACTTGCCCGGTTCTGCAGCGTACTTGAGCTGGGCGTTGAAGAACTTCAGGTCGTCCTCGGTGATGGTGAAGCGCACAACTTTCTGTTCACCGGCCTTGAGCATGATTTTCTGGAAGTTCTTCAGTTCCTTGACCGGACGGATCATCGAGCCGGTCACGTCCTGAATGTACAACTGCACCACGGTTTCGCCGTCACGCTTGCCGGTGTTTTTCACCATCACACTGGCGTCGAGTTTGCCGGTCTTGTTCAGCGTGGTCGACGACAAGGCCATGTCGCTCAGGCTGAAATCGGTGTAGCTCAGGCCGAAACCAAACGGGAACAGGGGACCTGTGGTGTCATCGAAATACTGCGAGGTGTAGTTGCCCGGTTTGCCCGGCGTGAACGGCCGGCCAATGCTCAGGTGGTTGTAGTAGGTCGGAATCTGGCCCACCGAGCGCGGGAAGGTGATCGGCAGTTTGCCCGACGGGTTGTAGTCGCCGAATAGCACGTCGGCGATGGCGTTGCCGCCTTCGGTGCCGCTGAACCAGGTTTCCAGAATCGCGTCAGCCTGTTCCTTCTCTTCAAGGATCGACAGCGGACGGCCGTTCATCAACACCAGCACCAGCGGTTTGCCGGTGGCTTTCAGTGCCTTGATCAAGTCGCGCTGGTTGGAAGGGATGTTCAGGTCGGTACGGCTCGACGATTCGTGGGACATGCCACGGGATTCGCCGACCGCTGCGACGACGACATCAGCATCCTTGGCGGCTTTCACCGCTTCGTCGATCAGCACTTGGGCCGAACGCGGATCGTCCACCACTTCCGGCGCATCGAAGTTGAGGAAGTTCAGGTAATCGAGGGCTTTCTTGTCACTGGTGATGTTGGCGCCACGGGCGTAGATCAGCGTCGATTGCGCGCCCAGTACGTTGGTCATGCCGTCGAACAGCGTCACCGATTGCGCAGGGCGACCGTTGGCGGCCCAACTGCCCATCATGTCGATCGGTGCCTTGGCCAATGGACCGACCAAGACGATTCTCGCAGTTTTCTTCAGCGGCAAGGTTTCGCCCTGATTCTTCAGCAACACCATGCTGCGGCGCGCAACGTCACGAGCCTCGACACGGTGCAGGCGGCTGTCGGCGTTAGTGTCGACCGGATCATCTTCAGCCTTGCCGATGCGCAGGTACGGGTCCTTGAACAGGCCCATGTCGTACTTGGCGTCGAGCACCGCACGCACGGCGTTGTCGATGTCGCTCTGCTGGATCTCACCGGCCTTCAGCAGCCCTGGCAGTTCTTTGCCGTAGAGCGTGTCGTTCATGCTCATGTGGATGCCGGCCTTGATCGCCAGCTTCGCGGCTTCGCGGCCATCGCGAGCAACACCGTGCTTGATCAGCTCGAAAATCGCCCCGTGGTCGCTGACGGCCAGACCTTTGAAGCCCCATTGCTTGCGCAGCAGGTCGTTCATCAGCCAGGTGTCGGCGGTGGCCGGCACGCCGTTGATCGAGTTCAGCGCGACCATTACCCCGCCAGCACCGGCGTCGATAGCCGCACGGTACGGTGGCAGGTAGTCCTGGAACATCTTGACCGGGCTCATGTCGACGACGTTGTAGTCGCGACCGCCCTCGACCGCGCCGTACAGGGCAAAGTGCTTGACGCTGGCCATGATGCTGTCGGCGGCGTTTGCGCCGGTGCCCTGGAACGCCTTGACCATCACGCCGGCGATACGCGACACGAGATAGGTGTCTTCGCCGAAGCCTTCGGAAGTCCGGCCCCAACGCGGGTCGCGGGAGATGTCGACCATCGGCGCGAAGGTGATGTCGAGGCCGTCCGACGCGGCTTCCTTGGCGGCGATGCGCCCGGACAGGCCGATGGCGTCCATGTCCCAGCTCGAGGCCAGGGCAATCGGGATCGGGAAAATCGTGCGGTGACCGTGGATCACGTCATAGGCGAAGAACATCGGGATCTTCAACCGGCTGCGCATGGCCGCGTCCTGCATCGGACGGTTTTCCGGGCGCGTGATCGAGTTGAACGTGCCGCCGATGTTGCCGGCGGCGATTTCCTTGCGGATCATCTCCCGAGGCATTTCCGGACCGATGCTGATCAGGCGCAACTGGCCGATCTTTTCATCGAGGGTCATCTGCTTCATCAGGTCAGTGATGAAAGCGTCCTTGTTCTCCAGAGGTGCGGGCGTCGTGGCGGCCAATACGGTATGACTGGCCAGGCTGACGAGCAGGCCCAGCAAACACAGCTTCTTCATGAATGGTTTTCTCTAAAGCCTAAACGGCAGTGAATACGCCGGTCAGCCAAAATTTAGGGAGCGACTATTGTTGTTCAGGTAAATGCAGCACACTTCTGCAGTGTTTTTAGCGCTGGGGCATCTTTTAGCCCATTGGCTCGATGCAATCCAGTGGCGGCGGCAGATTATGCCCCAAGAGACCGGTCAGAAGGTCGCTGGTTGTTTTTCAACGGAATGTGCAAGGGAGCGTCAACCAGATGAATGTACGACACCACTATCGGTCGAGCCTGCAGGTTGCAGCCTTGATGTTGCTCACCACGCTGCTGGCCGGCTGCGGCATCAACAACATTCCGGCCCTCGACGAACAGGCCAAGGCCGCCTGGGGTCAGGTGCAGAACCAGTACCAGCGCCGCGCCGACCTGATCCCCAACCTGGTGGAAACCGTCAAGGGCTACGCCAAACATGAAGAAGAAACCCTGACCGCGGTGATCGAAGCCCGGGCCAAGGCCACTTCGATTCAGGTGGACGCCAGCACGCTCGACAATCCAGAAAAGCTCAAGCAGTTCCAGCAGGCGCAGGATCAGCTGACCGGTGCCTTGAGCCGTTTGATGGTGGTGTCCGAGCGTTACCCGGACCTCAAGGCCAACCAGAATTTCCTCGCGTTGCAATCGCAACTCGAAGGCACCGAGAACCGCATCGCCGTGGCGCGTCGCGACTTTATCCTCGCGGTGCAGAAGTACAACACCGAAATCCGCACCTTCCCGGGTCGCCTGTGGCACACCGTGATGTACAGCGATCTGCCGATCCGCGAAACCTTCGAGGCCACCAGCCCCAGTGCTGAAAAAGCGCCTGAAGTGAAGTTCCAGTAAGCACCGGGACGGGTTCGAAGCATCACCACGGATGAGGTTGCCAATGCGCGTGTTGAAAGTGGGCCTGGTGCTGTTGCTGTGGGTGTTTGCCCTGGCGGCCCAGGCCGAGTTGAAGTTTCCGCAACTGACCGGGCGGGTGGTCGATAACGCCCAGATGATCGAGCCGTCGGTGCGCGAGCAGCTGACGCAACAACTCCAGGCCCATGAAAAAGCCACCGGAGAGCAATTGGTCGTGGTGACGGTGCCGGACCTGCAGGGCACCGACATTGCAGACTTCGGTTATCAACTGGGACGCTACTGGGGCATCGGCCAGAAGGACAAAAACACTGGCGCGTTGCTGATCGTCGCGCGCGATGATCGTAAATTGCGCATCGAAGTCGGTTATGGCCTGGAAGATCGCCTGACCGATGCGCAGAGTTCGGTGATCATCAATCAGGTGATCACGCCGGCGTTCAAGACCGGCAATTTCAGCAAAGGCATCAGCGACGGGGTTGCCGCGATGCTGGTGGTGTTGGGCGGCAGTCCGCTGGATGAGCCGTCGACGGTCTATGAGCCGCGCGGTGATGAGGGTGACGATTTCCTGTCCCGCTATCCGGGCGTGTTCGTGTTTCTGGTGGTGCTGTTCATCCTGACGATTTTCGTCTGCCAGATGCTCGGGATTCTGCCTACCGGTGGTGGCGGTGGCCGAGGCAGTTCAGGTGGCGGTTTTGGCGGTGGAGGTTTTGGCGGCGGCGGTGGAGGCGGGGGCTTCAGCGGTGGTGGCGGCAGTTTCGGGGGCGGCGGTTCGTCGGGCGGCTGGTGATAACAATAATGAGCGAGCACTGTTAAACATGGCATTACTGACTGAACACGAACAACGCAAAGTCGCCGAGGCGATTGCCCGGGTCGAGCGCGACACCGACGCCGAACTGGTGACCGTGCTCGCGGCCCGCGCCGATGACTATGCGTACATCCCGCTGCTGTGGGCCAGCCTGCTGGCGCTGGTGGTGCCGGGGGTCGTGCATTACCTGACAGGCTGGTTGACCATGCACAGCCTGCTGCTGGTGCAATGGATCAGTTTCATCGTGTTGTGCCTGGTGTTCCGGATTCCGAAAATCACCACACGCCTGATCCCGCGCTCGGTGCGCCATTGGCGCGCCTCGAACCTGGCGCGTCGGCAGTTCCTGGAGCAAAACCTGCACCACACCGTGGGCAGCACCGGCATGCTGATATTTGTCTGCGAAGCTGAGCGGTATGTGGAGATTTTGGTCGATGAAGGGATTTCGAAGCGCCTGGACAACAAAAACTGGGACGCGATTGTTGCGGCGTTCACTCAACAGGTGAAGCAAGGGCAGACGTTGCAGGGGTTTGTGACGTGTGTTGAGGCGTGCGGCGAGTTGCTCAAGGTGCATGTGCCGGTGACGCATGTGAGGAATGAGTTGCCGAATCGGTTGGTGGTGTTGGGGTGAGGGATGGAGGGTGTAATTAGTTTTGTGTAAACGGTCATTTGGCAGGAGACTGCCTACCCCAAGGAAATCCAATGACCGAGTCAAAACCCAAGCGAGCCAAACGAGTCAAGCCTGATCCTGAGCTGGTTAAACTGGCCGACAGTCTGTTGGCCAATTACAAAAAGCCCGAAGATCTCATCGGCGAAAACGGCCTGCTCAAACAGCTCACCAAGATGCTGGTCGAGCGGGCCCTTGAAGCCGAGATGACCGAACACCTGGGGCACGACAAAAGCGCGACGATCACCAACACCGCCGCCAATGCGCGCAACGGTCTCAGCGGTAAAACCCTGAAGGGCGACTTCGGCGAACTGCCGCTCGACATCCCTCGCGACCGGCAGGCGTCCTTCGAGCCGCAGTTGGTGGCCAAGCATCAAACCCGCTGGACGGGCTTCGATGACAAAGTCATCTCGCTGTACGCTCGCGGTTTGAGTGTCAGAGAAATTCAGGCGCACTTGCAGGAAATGTACGGCACCGAGGTCTCTCCCAGCCTGATCTCGGCGATTACCGACGCGGTGAGTGATGAGGTCAAACTCTGGCAGGCGCGGCCGCTGGACGCGCTGTACCCGATCCTCTATCTGGACTGCATTCACGTCAAAGTGCGCGATGCCGGCGCCGTGCGCAACAAGGCGGTTTATCTGGCCATCGGCGTCAACATGGCGGGTCACAAAGAGGTGCTGGGCTTGTGGATCGCTCAAACCGAAGGCGCAAAATTCTGGCTGCAAGTGGTGACCGAACTCAAGAATCGGGGCGTGCAGGACATCTTCATCGCCTGCGTGGACGGCCTCAAAGGCTTCCCTGAGGCGATTGAAACGGTTTACCCAAAAGCCGTCGTTCAGCTGTGCATCGTGCACATGGTGCGCAACAGTTTGAACTTCGTATCGTGGAAACGGCAGAAGGAAGTCGCGGCTGACCTCAAGCTGATTTACACCTCGGCCACCGCCGAGCTGGCTGAGCAACGGCTCTGCGAATTTGAAGCCAAATGGGACGCCGAGTACCAATCGATCAGCCTGTCATGGCGACGAAACTGGGCTCGGGTGATTCCGTTTTTTGACTATCCAGCCGAAATTCGCAAGGTGATCTACACCACCAATGCCATCGAATCGATCAACATGAGTCTGCGTAAAGTGATCAAAACGCGTGCGTCATTTCCGACCGACGAGGCGGTGATGAAGCTGTTTTATCTGGCGCTGAACAACATCAGCAAAAAGTGGACAATGCCGATCCGGGACTGGAAAGCGGCTTTGAATCGCTTCAGTATCCAGTTTGAAGATCGGCTGTTAACGGTTTAATAGAAATCCCGTTTACACAAAATCAGGGACACCCTCGAGGGATGGTTTTCAAACCGTTCGGTAAATAACCGCGTGTCCCAAACCCCCATCCCCCCTAAAATACCCGCCATTCCCCGCCCGAGGCCGTTATTCCCATGTCTGTCACCGCCACTCCCGCCACTCCCGCCAGCCTCGCGCCGGATCATCACGCCCAGTTCATCGACCTGCTGCAATCCAGCCTCGACGACAGCGCCTTCATCAAACTGGTGCTGGCCAAGTACGTCGGCACCGAAGCGGATTTGCAGCGGCTGATCATCAAGCAGCTGACGGTCAAGGATCAGCCCTGCCTGTCCTTCGTCTACCGCTACAAGACCCGCGATATCACCAAGAACCTGCCGCTGGCCGAGGGCGTGGCGACCCTCGCCGCGCTGTTGCCGGCATCATTCAAAAATGCGCATTTATTGTCGCTTACGGATGAAGCCCAGCTCGAATACAGCAAAAAGGGCAAGTCTTCGCTGTTCAAGAGCAAACCTCAGCAATTGCGTGAAGTGCCGTCCGCCGAGCACAACCGCGAGAAAAACCGTTTTCTTGACTTGAGCCGGCCGTTTCTCGCCGACCTGGGTGTGACGAACAGCAAGCACGAGCTGATCCCGGCGATGTCGCGCAAGTGGAAGCAGATCAACAAGTTCATCGAAGTCTTCAGCCATGCGCTGACCACCTCGCCCCTGGCGTTGGACAAGCCGGTGCAGGTGGCGGATTTCGGGTCGGGCAAGGGTTACCTGACCTTCGCGATCCACGACTACCTGCGCAACACCTTGAAGGCCGAAGGCGTAGTGACCGGCGTCGAGTTGCGCGAAGAAATGGTCAACCTGTGCAATGCCGCCGCCGCCAAGCTTGAACATCCGGGGCTGGTGTTCAAGTGCGGTGATGTACGCAGCGTAGCGCCGAGCGAGCTGGACGTGATGATCGCGCTGCACGCCTGCGACATCGCCACCGACTATGCGATTCACACCGGCATTCGCTCCGGCGCCTCGATCATCATGTGCTCGCCGTGCTGCCACAAGCAGATCCGCCTGCAAATCCAGAGCCCGGCGCTGCTCAAGCCGATGCTGCAATACGGTCTGCATCTGGGCCAGCAAGCGGAAATGGTCACCGACAGTTTGCGTGCGTTGTTCCTTGAGGCTTGCGGTTACGAGACCAAGGTCTTCGAGTTCATCTCACTGGACCACACCAACAAGAACAAGATGGTCCTGGCGGTCAAACGCGCCGAGCCGGTGGACCCGGCCCAGCTGTTGGTGAAGATTCAGGAGCTGAAGGATTTCTACCAGATCACCGAGCATTGCCTCGAAACCTTGCTGCGCTCTGACGGCTACCTCTAATCCGAGGGAACCTGATGGCCGCCGCTAACCTGTAGGAGCCAGGCTTGCCGGCGAAGGCGATAGTGCTGACGCCTTCGCCGGTAAGCCTGGCTCCTACAGGTTATGCGGTGGCAATGCGTGCGGGTTTGATGGCGGTCTTGCGTCCGAGCATCACGGTCACAATCACCCCGGCAGCAAACAGCCAGGTGATCGGTTCGATGTGTTCACCAAAGAACAACGCCGAGAAGGCGATGGTGAAGAAAATCTGCAACAGCTGGATCTGACTGACCCTGGCAATGCCGCCCATCGCCAACCCGGCGTACCAGGCAAAGAACCCGATAAACTGCGAAAACAGCGAAACGTAACCAAACGCCCACCAGGTCTTGGCCGAAATCTCGCCCTGATGTTGCAACGCCAGGTACACCACCGGCCCGATCAGCAGTGGCGTCGACAACACCAGCGCCCAGCAGATCACCTGCCAACCGCCCATCTCCTTGGCCAATCGGCCGCCCTCGGCATAACCCAGACCGCCCACGGCAATCGCCCCGAGCATCAGCCAATCACCGGCCTGAATGCTGCCGGCCCCGCTGATCAGCGCATAACCCAGCACCAGCGCACTGCCCAACGCGGCGCAGGCCCAGAAGGCTTTTGACGGTCGCTCATGGGAAAGCCACGCGGCGTACAGCGCGACGCACAGCGGCTGCAAACCGTTGACCAGCGCCCCGTGGGAGGCCGGCAAGGTTTGCATCGCCCAGGCCGACAACACCGGGAAACCAAGGATCACGCCCGCGATCACCAGCGTCAGGCCTTTGACCTGTTTCCAGGTCGGCCATTTTTCCCGGCGCCACAGCAACAGCATCGCCGCCGGAACCGCCGCGAACAACGCCCGACCCAGGCCGTTGAGCAGCGGATGGAGTTCCTGCACGACGATCCGTGTGAAGGGCAGGGTGAGGCTGAAGATCACAACGCCCAGCAGGCCGAGGGCCATGCCGGTGTTTTCGCGCGAGGACATGATGGGGGACCAGAGTCGAAGATGGCGGTAAGAGTCCTCATCTAGCCATAAACTCGGGGTCTGCTGCTGTTACAGCTAGGCGCAGAGTTATACGTACAGTTTGAGGGCCTCTTCGCGAGCAAGCCCGCTCCCACATTGGAATGCGTTTCCCTGTGGGAGCGGGCTTGCTCGCGAAGAACGATAACGCGGTCTTCAGGGTAGTACCCGGTTATTACCCGACCCCGCGGATAAGGACTACCTTGAATAATCCTACGTGTTTCCCAGAGGAGTCCTCCCCATGGCTGCCAAGAAAATTCTGATGCTGGTCGGCGATTACGTCGAAGACTACGAAGTGATGGTGCCTTTCCAGGCGCTGCTGATGGTCGGCCACACGGTGCATGCCGTTTGCCCGGACAAATCCGCCGGCCAGACCGTGCGCACGGCGATCCACGACTTCGAAGGCGACCAGACCTACAGTGAAAAACCCGGCCACCTGTTCGCCCTGAACTTCGATTTCGCCAAAGTCGCCGAAGCCGACTACGCCGCGCTGCTGATCCCGGGCGGTCGTGCGCCGGAATACCTGCGCCTGAACGAAAAAGTCCTGGAACTGGTGCGCGCATTCGACAAGGCCGGCAAGCCGATCGCCGCCGTGTGTCACGGTGCGCAATTGCTGGCGGCAGCGGGGGTTCTCGAAGGTCGCGAGTGCAGCGCTTACCCTGCGTGTACTCCGGAAGTGCGCCTGGCGGGCGGTACGTTCATCGATATCCCGGTGACGGAAGGCCACGTACAAGGCAATCTGGCCACTGCGCCCGCCTGGCCGGCGCACCCGAGCTGGCTCGCCGGATTCCTCGGGTTGCTGGGCACCAAAATCACACTGTAACGAGGGACTTTTGATGTGCGAGCTCTACGTCAAAGCCGATCCGATTCTCTACGAATCGCGCTCCCGCTCGCTACGCATCTGCGGGGTGGTCACCACCCTGCGGCTGGAAAATCAGTTCTGGGACATTCTCAGCGAAATCGCCGAGGTCGACGGCATGACCACCAACCAGTTGATCGCCAAGTTGTATGAAGAGGTGATGGACTACCGCGGCGAGGTGGTGAATTTCGCCTCGTTTTTGCGGGTCAGTTGTACGCGGTATTTGAGTCAGCGGCGGGGGCAGGCGCCGGAGTTGTCGGTGGTGCGCGCGGTGGTGAAATAGCGTCGACCGTGTCGACTCCTTCGCGGGCAAGCCCGCTCCCACAGGGATCACGCTGAACCTGTGGGAGCGGCGGTGCGACGATTCGACTTGCCCGCGATGGGGCCCTGACAGGCGACAGATATCACAGGCTGGTCTTTACTCTGAAGCGCAAACCTCTCAATTGCCAAGGAGAAAGAGCATGTCCGGATGGTACGAAGTCAGCAAAAGCAGCAATGGTCAGTTCAAGTTTGTACTGAAGGCCGCGAACGCCGAAACCATTCTGACCAGCGAGCTGTACACCACTCGCGGCGCTGCCGACAAAGGCATCGCGTCGGTTCAGACCAACAGCCCGCTGGATGAACGCTACGAAAAGAAAACCACCAAGGATGGCCATCCTTACTTCAACCTCAAGGCCGGCAACCACGAGATCATTGGCAGCAGCGAGGCTTACGCGTCCGCTGGCGCGATGGATAAAGGCATCGCCAGCGTCAAGGTCAATGGGCCGACCACCGTGATCAAGGACAAGACTTTGCCGGTGCTCTGATCGCACCTTTCAAACCCAAAACAAATCCACTGTGGGAGCTAGCCTGCTAGCGATGGCTGCTTAACATTCGACGAAGATGTTGAATGTCTGGCCGCTATCGCTAGCAGGCTAGCTCCCACATTGGTTTTTTGTGAACTTCGAGATCAGCGCAATGCTTTCAACAAGGTTTGTAGCTGATCAACTCCAGCCTCACCGAGTGGAGACACCGGCAACCGCGGATCACCAACCTCCAGCCCGGTCGCACGCAAGCCGGCCTTGATGGTCGCTGGTAACCCACCCTTCAAAATGAAATCCAGCAGCGGCAACTGGCGATAGAATAACTCACGCGCCTTGCTCAAATCGTTGGCCAATACCGCTTCATACAAATCAAGATTGAGCTGTGGAATCAGGTTCGGCGCCGCCGTGCACCAGCCCTTCGCACCTGCTGCGAAGGCTTCCAGTGCCAGCGGATTGCAGCCGTTGTAGAACGGCACCTGACCGTCGCCAAGTCGCTGCAGTTGGTGCATGCGCTGGATGTCGCCGGTGCTCTCCTTGACCATGGTCACGTTGTCCACGGCATTGACGATCCGCAGGATCAGGTCCACCGACATGTCGGTGCCGCTGGTGGCCGGGTTGTTGTAGAGCATGATCGGCACGCCGATGCTCTCGCCGATGGCACGGTAGTGGGCGAGGATTTCCGCTTCGCTGAGTTTCCAGTAGGACGTCGGCAGCACCATCACCACATCAGCCCCGTGGGCTTCGGCGAAACGTGCGCGGCGCACGGCTTTGGCGGTGGTCAGGTCGGACACGCTGACGATGGTCGGCACACGTTTGACCACATGCTTGATGCTGAATTCGCTGACCTGATCCCACTCGGCGTCGCTCAGGTAAGCGCCTTCGCCGGTGCTGCCCAGCGGCGCGATGGCGTGGACGCCGCCGTCGATCAAACGGTCGATGGAACGCCCGAGCGCGTCGAGATCAACGCCTTCGCCATTGGCGGTGAACGGGGTGATGGTGTAGCCGATGATGCCGTGAATGGTTGGGGTCGACATGCGGTCTCTCCTTTAGAAAATGAGTGGGTTCAGTTCAGGCTATCGGCGTGTTGACGCAGGTTCTGCCGAGCGTAGTAGTTGAACGCAGCGCCGTGGTGCTTGGGTTTCGAAATCCAGTCATGGGCTTCGCGGCCCAGCTCCGGCAGGATTGGTTTGATGGTCCCGGCACTCATCGCCAGCAGTTGCAGCTTCGCGGCGCGCTCGATCAATTGAGCGATGACACAGGCCTCTTCGATGGTCGTGCCGGTGGACAACTGGCCGTGGTGCGAAAGCAGAATCGCGCGTTTGTCGCCCAGTGCGCCGGCGATCAGTTCGCCTTCTTCGTTACCCACCGGCACACCCGGCCAGCCTTCGAGAAACGCGCAATCGTCGTAGAGCGGGCAGAGGTCCATGTGGGAAATCTGCAGCGGCACTTCGAGCATCGACAGCGCCGCGACGTGGGTCGGGTGGGTGTGAATGATGCAGTTCACGTCAGGCCGGGCGCGGTATACCCAGCTGTGAAAACGGTTGGCCGGGTTGGGCATGCCGTGGCCTTCGAGCACTTCCAGGTCTTCGTTGACCAGCAACAGATTGCTCGCGGTGATCTCGTCGAAACCCAGGCCCAGTTGTTGAGTGTAATAGGTGCCAGGCTGAGGGCCGCGGGCGGTGATTTGCCCGGCCAGGCCGGAGTCGTGACCATTCTCGAACAGAATCCGGCAGGTCAGGGCCAGCTTTTGCCGATCGGTCCACGTATTATCCGCCAGAGTGTTTTGCATCTGGGTCAACGCGTGCTTGACCAGTTGCTCTTTGGGTAGTGCTAAGGTCTTGGCCATATCGGTGTCCTTGGGTGGTTTCATGCAAATGACACTAAAGAGGCTATATGACACTTTGTGTCATTGGCAAGGACAAATCGTCGCCTCCTTGATGGATTAATCGTTCTTCATGTCTATCCGTTTGAAATTATTGAGAAAAAAACTTGGCGTGACCCTTGAAGCCTTGGCTGAAAAATCCGGCATGACCAAGAGCTACCTGTCAAAAGTCGAGCGTGGGCTGAATACCCCGTCGATCGCGGCTGCCCTGAAACTGGCCAAGGCGCTTAACGTGAAGGTCGAGGAGTTGTTCTCCGAAGACAACATCAGCCTCGACAGCTACAGCCTTGTGCGCAGCGACGAACGCCAGTCCCTGGCGGCCAACGATGAAAGCCCCGGCTACGCGGTGCTGGCTCATCAGGTCAGCGAGCGCAGTCTGCTGCCGTTCATGATTTATCCGCCGAACGAATTCGCCGACAAAACCTTTAAGGAACATCTGGGGGAAGAGTTTCTGTTCGTGCACGAAGGGCAGGTGGAAGTGGACTTCATGAACGAGCGCGTGCTGCTCAATCGCGGGGACGCGCTGCACTTCAATGCGCAGAAGCCGCACCGGATTCGCTCAGTGGGGGAGGTTCAGGCGCAGTTGCTGGTGGTGGTGCATAGCGCCTAAGAATAGGTTGACTGGACTGGCCCCTTCGCGAGCAAGCCCGCTCCCACATTGGATCTGCGGTGTGCACAAATCAAATGTGGGAGCGGGCTTGCTCGCGAAGGGGCAAGCCCAGTCGCAGTTAAACCTCGACCGGCACCGTGAGCTTCGGACTACCCAGCGCATGCGTCTTGGAATCAAAAAACCGCAACTCCGACCCCGTCCCCTCAAACACCTTCGCGTAATGCCGCTTCTGATGCTGGATAAACGCCTTGCTGCGCGGGTAAATCGAGATCGCCACCACCTTGGGTTTCGCCTGGCGCAACGCATGGATGATGTGGCTGTCCTGCTCGCCCAGGGCATGACCAAACAGGCACAACCCATCACCATGGCTCAATAACTGGTCGTAGCAAAACGATAAATAGTCCGAGCTGCGAATGGTCTTGAGCTTGTCCGCGCTCGGCCCTTCATTCACAAACAGCGGCACGTCATCCAGCGTCTTGATCGTATTGTTGATCGCAAAACTGCCCAGCAACGTACCCTCGGTCGACATCAGTTTGCGTGCTGTGCCGTCCTGATTGCGCACCAGGTGCAAGCCACCGTGCAGATACAACAATCGGGTTTTATCAGTCGCCGTGGCGCTCAAATCAAAACCCGGTTCAGCACCCTGAAACAGGTCGGTGATCGCATCCGGCTGATGTTGGATCGCCCAATAATTCAGCAAGTCGTAATTGGTGGTGAACACCGTCCGATAACTGCCCAGTTCCTGACTGATGGTCGCCAGGGTCGCAGGCACCACCAGTCGCCACGGAATGTGGACCGCGTGAACCGTGTTGATCAGCGCTTCCTTGATTGCGTAGTAACGATTGCGCGGCGCGGCGGAGCTGACGGCGAGGGCCTTGTTGACTCGGCTGGTGGTTTTCAGCGCGCTCAGCACCTGCTCGAAACTGCGGGTTTGCATGGCGTCGAACACGCTCAGTTCGGACTGGCTCAGGGGCTTTTCTTCAACGGTGCGGGCGTTTTCGAACAGCGAGTCGTAACCGAAGTCGTCCCACACCGCGCGGCTCGCACCGTTGCCTACCAGCAAGCCGCTGAACGAGGCGGTGGCGCGCAAGGCGTTCCAGTCTTCAAGTTGGGCATCAACATCCTGGAAATCGGTCATTGCGGTTCAAAGTCTCAAAGCAAAGGGTCTGATGGGCGGCGACTTTATCACGACCGGGACTTGAGCCAGATCAAGTTACTGCGTAACCGATAGGTCGATCCTGTGGGTACCCGCTGGATCGGCGCTGCCGATTCGGCCCAGTCAGGAGAATCACTCATGAGCAGCACGTTTTTCATTCCCTCCGTGAACATCATGGGCAACGATTGCCTGGACGAAGCCATGGACGCCATTGGCAAGTACGGCTTTCGCAAGGCGCTGATCGTCACCGACACCGGGCTGGCCAAGGCCGGCGTGGCGAAGATGATTGCCGAGAAACTGGCGATGCAGGACATCGACTCGGTGATCTTCGACGGCGCCAAACCGAACCCGAGCATCGCCAACGTCGAGCTCGGCCTGGGCCTGCTCAAGGAAAGTCTCTGCGATTTCGTGGTGTCCCTCGGTGGCGGTTCGCCCCATGACTGCGCCAAGGGCATCGCGTTGTGTGCGACCAACGGCGGGCAGATCCGCGACTACGAAGGCGTCGATCAGTCCACCCAGCCGCAGCTACCGCTGATCGCGATCAACACCACCGCCGGCACGGCCAGCGAGATGACCCGTTTTTGCATCATCACCGACGAATCGCGCCACGTAAAAATGGCCATTGTCGACCGCAACGTCACGCCGCTGCTGTCGGTCAACGACCCGGCGCTGATGGTCGCCATGCCCAAGGGCCTGACCGCCGCTACTGGCATGGACGCACTGACCCACGCCATCGAAGCCTACGTGTCCACCGCAGCCAACCCGATCACCGATGCCTGCGCACTGAAGGCGATCACGCTGATCAGCAACAACCTGCGCCTGGCCGTGCGTGACGGCAGCGATATCGCTGCACGGGAAAACATGGCCTACGCGCAGTTCCTCGCCGGCATGGCGTTCAACAACGCATCCCTGGGTTATGTCCACGCCATGGCTCACCAGTTGGGCGGGTTCTACGACCTACCTCATGGTGTGTGCAACGCGGTGTTGCTGCCCCACGTTCAGAGTTTCAATGCGCTGGTTTGCGCCTCGCGCCTGACGGATGTGGCCCACGCGATGGGCGCCGATACCCGTGGTGTCAGCCCGGAAGAGGGGGCTCAGGCAGCCATCGTCGCGATCCGCAGCTTGTCCAGAGACGTGGAAATCCCCGCCGGTTTGCGTGAGCTCGGCGCCAAGCTCAACGACATCCCGACGTTGGCCATCAATGCGCTGAAAGACGCCTGCGGCCTGACCAATCCGCGGGTGGCGGATCAACGCCAGATCGAGGAGATTTTCCGCAACGCGTTCTAATCGGTTTGACGACCACGCGCGAGCATCACGCAGAGCATCGCGCCCAAGGCCAGCAAGGTGCAAAACAGGGACAGCGGCCATGCCTGCTGGCTTGCGATCAGGCTGGCAATCGCGCCGATGACGGCCGCCATCAGTTGGTGAATGAAACCACTCAGCGCCATCGCGTAAGCCCCGCCGACCGGTGAGCCGTCATTGGCCAGGGACAGGCTGATCGGGTAGTTCAAAGACTGCCCGAACACCGCAAAGCAGTACGGCAACCAGAACAGCAGCGCAATGGATGTTCCCGCGAGACTGCCCAGCAACATCACCGCGCTGCCGGCCAGCACCAGCCCCACGCCCGCCGTCATCAGCCGGCGTTGACCGGTGCGCAGCACGAAGGCATTGACCCCCAATGCGCCCAGAAAATAGGCCGCGCTGATCGGCCAGCCCAACAGGCCGTATTCCACGGCCGACCAGTTGAAGGGGCCTTGCAGAATCAGCGGCGCTGCGGTGTTGAACGCGATGATCACTCCATAACCGAGGCCGCCGGCGAGGGCGGGTAGCAGGAAGGCCCGATCACGCAGAATGCGCCAGTAACTGGGCCAGGCGGACGACAGAACATTGTCCTCAGCCAGCACCGGAAACCTGACGCGCGCCACGATCATCGCCATCAGCAGGCTCACGCCACCCAACAGATAGAAAATCGCCGGCCAGCCCAGCGCCACCTGAATGATCGACCCCAGGTACTGGCCGATGCCCAGCGCCACCACAAAGGAAATCGATAGCCAGGACAGCGCCTTGGCCAGCAGGTCACCACGGAAGCTGTCGCGGATAAGTACCCGCGCCATCACCGAAATTCCGCTGGCGCCAATCCCCTGAATCAGCCGCCACAACAGGAACGATTCAAGCGTCTGGCCCAAGGGCAGGGCCAGGTTACCCAACCCGTAGATCCCGAGAGCGGCGAGCAACACAGGCTTGCGGCCAATGCGCTGACCCAGGCTGCCCCAGAACAACATCGGCAGCGCCATGCCGATCAGGTACACCGCCAACCCCCAGGACACCTGCGAGGCATCGGCAGACAGATCCCGGGCAATGTCCGGAAGCGCCGGCAGATAAATGCTCATGCCCAGTTGGGCAAGAAACACCGTGCTGCAAGTAACGAGGAGGGTGGTGCTGCTCTTCATTGAGTCTTCCTTGGGTTTCAGAAACCGACGTCCCTGGCGTGGGTGCGTAAAGCTACATCAAGTCACGCGACTTTTTCAGCGGTCTGTCAGTCGTGATCGGTCAGCGAGATGATTTTTCGATAGCAGCTGACTTTACTGCGTGCGGCGCGGGCATTAAATCGGCGGTTTCCGTTACGGTTGAGTGGCACAAGAGATTTATGCGTATGGCGATGGCGTGTGATGCTGTGGGCCAAAACCGGGCTATTCTGCCGACTCAGCCGAACTGAAGTCATCGAGCCCTCCATGCTGCAAAAAAGCCTGATCCGCCGCCTCGACCTGATCACCCTCCAGCTGTTTGTCGCCGTCCACGAAGAAGGCACCCTGACCCGTGCCGCAACCCGCGAAGCGATTGCGGTGTCGGCGGCCAGCAAGCGGCTGATGGAACTGGAGGAGGCGCTGGGCATCAGCCTGTTCGTGCGCCAGACCAAAGGCATGACCCTGACGCCGGCTGGCGAAACCCTGCTGCACCATGCCCGGCAGATGTTGTTCAACGTCGAGAAAATGGGCCTCGAGCTGGGCGAGCATAGCCACGGTGTGCGTGGCTATGTGCGGATGCTCGCCAACTTGTCGGCGATCATTCAGTTTTTGCCCGAAGACCTGCGCGACTTTTCCGAGCGTCATCCCCAGGTCAAGACCGACCTTGAAGAACGTCCCAGCAGTGGGGTGATTCAGGGCGTGCTGGACGGTGTGGCGGACCTTGGGATCTGTTCCAGTGACAGTGACGTCAAAGGACTGCACAGCGTGTTTTATCGACAGGACAAACTGGTGGTGTTGATGCTGCCCGATCATCCGTTGGCGAGTCGTTCCAGCCTGGCCTTCGCCGATACGCTGGACAGCGATTACGTGGGTTTGCATTCCGCCAGTTCGATCAACATGCGCACCCACGCGGCTGCGCGCAAGGCGGGCAAGGTGCTGCGGTTGCGGATTCATGTGCCGGGTTTTGATGCGATGTGCTGCATGGTTCAGGCCAACATGGGCATCGGCATCCTGCCGCAAAAGGCCTATGAACTGTTTGGCCGGGCGTTGGGTTTGCTGGCGGTGCCGTTGACGGATGACTGGTCGGATCGGGCGCTCTTCTGGTCGTGCGTGATGAAGCGGCGTTGTCGCCGGTGAGCCGGATGTTGTTTGAGCAGTTGCGTGGGCAGGCCTGAAAGATCTCGATGGGATGTGCTGGCCTCTTCGCGGGCAAGCCTCGCTCCTACAGGGATCACGCACAACCTGTAGGAGCGAGGCTTGCCCTAATGCCAGTCAGTTAAGAAATTGACTTGCCCGCCCAGCAGTAATAGAAACGGGCTTATGTTTTTATGAGCCCGCTTCATGTCCCTACAAAACGCCCTTCAAGAAGTTACCAAACTCAATCCGATCTCTTTCGAACGCTTTGCGCAACTGATCGATCCCCTGTGGATCGAGCAAGCGCTGGCCTCGACCGGAACGGTTTCTCTGCGCCGTAGACGCCTGCCGGCCGAGCGTATTGTCTGGTTGGTGGTGGGGTTGGCCTTGTTCAAGAACGAGCCGATTTGGCTCATCGTGCAGCAGCTGGGACTGGCTTTGGGCGAAGCAAAGGTGCCTGTGCCCAGCGCAGCAGTCCAGGCCCGGCAACGGCTGGGAGCAGAGCCCCTTGCCGCACTGTTTAAGCAATTGGCAGAGTCATGGGGCGGTGCTGAGCAGCCAGCTTCGGCTGGCTTTTTAGGGTTACGCAGCTTTGCGGTAGACGGCGTGGTTTGGTCCACCCCTGACACACCAGAAAACCGCCAAGCCTTTGGTGGCGGGCGGACTCACTCGGGAGACGGAGCCTGGCCACAAGTGCGCGGTGTTTGCCTGATGGATACCTATAGTCACTTGATTCGGGCTGCCTGTTTTGGCGAGTTTGCTGTCGGCGAACTTCGCTATGCCAAAGGTCTGGAGAAAGCGGTAAGCGATCATTCGGTGACGATTTTTGACCGCGCCTATTACTCGGCGGCCCTCTTGCTCGACTGGCAGCACAGTGGAACCGAACGGCACTGGCTCATGCGGGCACGCAAACCGCTCAAGTACGAGGTGATCGAAGAGTTGGGCGCCGGTGATTGGCTTGTGCGACTGACGGTTTCCAGAGATGCGCTCAAGCAACGTCCAGACCTTCCTAGCCATTGGCAGGCAAGACTGATTGAGTACTCGATAGACGACAAACCCCGCCGCTATCTCACCTCGTTGATCGATGCCGAACGTTACCCTGCCAATCAGGTGGCGGGGCACTACAACGAACGCTGGGAAATCGAGTTGGGTTACCGCGAGATCAAGCAAAACCTGCTCAAAGGAGAGCAATTACGCAGTAAACAACCTGATCTGGTGCGTCAAGAACTGTGGGGAACTCTGCTGGCCTACAACCTGATCCGTCAGGAAATGCGCTTGATGGCTGAAGAAATAAAGGTGGTACCGCAACGCTTGAGTTTTCTCTGGTTGTCTCAAGCGGTCAGCAATGCGCTGCGCTTCTGTCCGCTGGAAACGCCAGGCACGATCCCTAAACGACTGGCAGAACTGAGAATCCAGGCTCAGCACTTCATACTGCCAGCCAGACGAGAGCGAAGTTACCCAAGAGTGGTCAAGCCTAGACCAGTCAAATACCCCAAAAAGAGGGCTGGAGGGCTTAACTGACTGGCATTAAGGCTTGCCCGCGAAGGCGAACCTGAGGTCGCGGTAATCTCCCGGAGCGTTCGCGTTTCGCGAACGAACGTTGCCAACTGAAGGTTGGATTCATCGCCCTCAGGTCCTCTAGCCTTGGCTCATATTCCAAGAACAACAAGAGGTACCCCGCGATGACTGCCCCCTTGAGTGCAATCAAAGTGATCGAAATCGGCACGCTGATCGCCGCGCCGTTCGCCGCACGCATGCTCGCCGAGTTCGGCGCCGAAGTGATCAAAATCGAAGCCATGGGCCAGGGCGACCCGCTGCGCAAATGGCGCAAATTGCACGAAGGCACCTCGCTGTGGTGGTACCTGCAATCGCGAAACAAGAAGTCCCTGGCGCTCAACCTCAAATCCGCCGAAGGCATCGAACTGGTCAAGCAATTGGCGACCAGCGCCGACGTGCTGATCGAGAACCTGCGGCCAGGCGCTTTGGAAAAACTCGGTCTGGGCTGGGACGTGTTGCACGCCCTCAACCCCAACCTGACGCTGGTACGGATTTCCGGTTATGGCCAGACAGGCCCTTATCGCGATCGTCCGGGTTTCGGAGCCATCGGCGAGGCCATGGGCGGGATCCGCTACACCACCGGCACCCCCGGTTCGCCGCCAGCACGGGTCGGCGTCAGCCTCGGCGATTCCCTGGCGTCCTTGCACGCGGTGATCGGCGCCTTGATGTCGTTGCTGCGGGTCAAGACCGGGCAGGGCGGCGGGCAAGTGGTCGATGTGTCGCTGGCCGAAAGCGTGTTCAACGTCATGGAAAGCCTGGTGCCGGAATACGACATGCTCGGCCATGTCCGTGAGCGCAGCGGCGGCGCCTTGCCAGGCATCGCGCCGTCCAACACTTACCTGACGGCTGACGGCGCCTACGTGGTGATCGCCGGTAACAGCGACCCGATCTACAAGCGTCTGATGGAAGTGGTCGGTAGGCGCGACTTGGCCGACGCGCCGGAGTTTGCTCATAACGATGGTCGAGCATTGAAAAGTAACGTACTCGATGCGGCGATCACTCATTGGACCAGCAGCCTGCCGATCGACGACGTATTGTCGGCGCTGGAAGCCGCTGAAGTGCCGGCCGGGCGCATCTATTCGGTCGCCGACATCGTCGCCGATCCGCACTATCAGGCGCGGGACATGCTGCTCAGCGCCGACCTGCCGGGCGGTGCCACGGTGAAGATGCCCGGCATCGTGCCGAAAATGTCCGAAACCCCCGGCGGCGTGAACTGGTCCGGGCCGACATTGGGCCAGCACACCGACGGTATCCTCGCAGGGCTGGGCCTTACGGAGCTGGACATCGAACGGCTGAAAGCTGAAGGGGTGGTGCAATGATCACTGATTTTTCCGAGACCCTGATTGTTCAGGAGGTCTCCCCCCGCGACGGCTTGCAGATCGAGCCGACCTGGGTCGAAACCATCGACAAAATTGCGCTGATCGATCAGCTGTCGATGGCCGGTTTCAGCCGCATCGAAGCCGGCTCGTTCGTGTCGCCCAAGGCCATTGCGGCGCTGCGCGATGGTGAACTGGTGTTCAAGGGCATCACCCGGCAACCGGGGGTGATCTACGTCGCATTGATCCCCAACCTCAAAGGCGCGCAACGGGCGCTGGCGACACGCGCCGACGAGCTGAATCTGGTGATGTCCGCCAGCCAGACTCACAACCTGGCCAACATGCGCATGCGTTGCGAAGCCTCGTTGGCGGCGTTCGGTGAGATCGTGCAATACGTCGGTGGCACGCAGGTGCGACTCAACGGCAGCATCGCCACCACCTTCGGCTGCCCGTTTGAAGGCAAGATCGATGAGGATCGCGTGCTGCAAATCGTCGAGGCCTATCAAGAGCTCGGCATCCAGGGCATCACCCTCGCGGACACCACCCGCATGGCCAATCCGCGGCAGGTGGATCGGCTGGTGCGGCGGGTCTTGCAGCGGGTTTCGCCAGTTGATTTGACCCTGCATTTCCATAACACCCGCGGCCTCGGTTTGTGCAACGTGCTGGCGGCTTACGAGGCCGGTGCCCGACGTTTTGACGCAGCGCTCGGAGGCCTCGGCGGTTGCCCGTTTGCACCGGGCGCTTCGGGCAATATCTGCACCGAAGACCTGGTCAACCTGTGTGATGAAATCGGCATTCACACCGGCATCGATCTGCCGCTGTTGCTGAAGTTGTCCCGAGGGTTGCCGACGCTGCTGGGCCACGAAGTGCCCGGTCAACTGGCCAAGGCCGGCCGCAATTGCGATTTGCACCCCAGCCCTTCCTGACCACACACACACAAGCCCCTGTGGGAGCGGGCTTGCTCGCGAAGACTGACTGACACTCACGCCCTATCAGGTGTCGTTCATCCCTGCGTCACCAAAGATTTTGCCGGCGAGTCGCTGAACTGAATCATCGCCACCCCCGCCATCAACAACACCGCCCCAACCACCCGCGGTAACGTCATCTGCCGTTCCACCAACCCAAACAACCCGAAGTGGTCCAGCACCAGCGAAGCCACCACCTGTCCTGCCAGCGCCAAAGCAATAAACCCCGACGCTCCAAGCTTGGGCAGCAGCATCAGCGCCAACGAAATAAAACACACCCCGAACGCACCCCCCGCCCACATCCACAGCGGCGCTCTGGTGATGAACGCCAGTGACGGCAGCGGCAAGCGCATCGCCAACATAATCGGCAACAACACCACGATACTCACCAGTAACGAAGCAAGCGTCGCCCACAACGGATGGCCCAACCCGCGTGTGAGGTTGGCGTTGATCGCACTCTGAAAAGGCACCACCGCCCCGGCAATCACGGCCAGCAGCAACAGCCCGGCCCAATGCAACGTACTCATGATCATTCTCCACCAAGTTTTGCTGGACTCTAGAGTATTCGTCGCGCAGATTTAAATTCCAAATTGCTATCCAGAACATGCATCAGATGAATGATCTTCGGCGTATCGACCTCAACTTGCTGGTGATCCTCGACGCCTTGCTCAGCGAACAACACGTCACGCGTGCGGCGCAGCGATTGCACCTGAGTCAGCCGGCGGTCAGTCATGCCCTGGGGCGGTTGCGCGATCTGCTTGGCGATCCGTTGCTGGTACGCGCGGGCGCCACGTTAGTGCCCACCCCTCGAGCCATGGAGTTGATCGCACCCTTGGCCGAGGCACTTGCCCAAGTGCAATCGCTGCTGGCGCCGAACGCCTTCGACCCGGCCACGGCCAAGCGCACGTTTCGTCTGGCGATGTCCGATTACGGGGCTGCCATCGTCCTGCCGGGGCTGGTTCGGACGTTGCGCCGGGAAGCACCGGGCATCGACCTGCAAATCAGCCACGCCAGCCGCGAAGGCATGCTCGACGCGGTACTCAACGGAGACATCGACGTTGCGGTCGGGGTATTTCCAGAGCTGCCAAACGAGCTGCGCAGCACCCCGCTGTTCGAAGAACACTACGCCTGCCTGGTGGACCGCAACAGCTTGCCTGCCAATGGCGTACTCGACCTGCCGATCTACCTCGCACGGCCACACGTCCTGCTGGAAATGCGCGGCAGCGGCACCCCGGAAATCGAACGAGCCCTGACCGCATTGCGCGAACGGCGTCGCGTCGCGATCAGCCTGCCGCATTGGAGCGTTGCCCCGGAGTTCATCAGCGGCACGGACCTGATTCTGACCGTTGCATCACGTGGGTTGCGCGACATTGCTGAGCGCTCGTTGATCGTGGTTGCGCCGCCATTTCATATTCCGTCGTTTACGTTTGTGTTGGTCTGGCACAAGCGGCGGGGTGGGGATCAGGCGTTGAATTGGTTGAATGGGCGGATTGGAGAGGGGATCAGGCAAGAATGACGTTCTATCCACTGCCATGATTTTTGTAGTGTTTACCAATTGGCAGGCGGAAGACGTCTGGTATGGAAGACCCTTAATACCTGAAGGCGTCCTTGGCGAAACCGATAGGGAATCAGATAAGGTCGATCGGGCAAGACCCATTCGCGGGTGCCGGGCAGGCGGCCTTCGCGGCCGGTTGCCGGGAAGCGGGCAAGGTGATCGACGCTGGTGAGGATAGCTTGGACGAAGTCTGCTGCGGCTTTAGGATTCTCAATTGCTATATAAGCGGCTTCGTCATCCAGATTTTTCAATGCGGTACGCAACCACTCAACGCGCATTGGCAGTCCACTTATCGGCGATTGCTTTTACTTCCTCGGGTGATGCGAAGTCTTGCGCGTCGGCTTCCTTCAGAGCTTTTTGAATTTCCTCGATTTGCCAGGCTTCCCGGGCGAGGTATTCACGCAGCGCATCCACAGCAAGAAATGACTTGCTACGGCCAGTGGCCTTGGAAAGATTGGCGAGGGTATCGGCGATTTCGTCTGGCAAGCGCAAAGACATGACGGACATGGCGGTCTCGATGTAGTGGTTTGTAATACAACATACTACATCGTCGCGCATGGGGAGATGCTAGTCCGTTCGTCTGGCATCACAACTGATGAGCGAATGCACCGAGCCGGGGATAGTGCGTGGCTGAAATCACCTCGTTATAAGTGCATAAGGAGCAGGGAAAATGACATTGAGGTCTGGATTGATCGGTTGTGCTGTCGTGTGCAGTTTCTTGGTGACCACCGAAGCGCTGGCGAGATGTGAAAAGCCGCCGCTTTCGAGCGAGTTCGGATATTCAGTGTGCAAGGACTGGCCAGCCTATCCGGGATTGTCGATTACCGCGTTGTCGCAACTTGAGTCCCGGCCTTCGTCTGACAGATCGGGCCGCGATGGGATTTACGATCTCAACCTTGCCTTGGTTTCTACTGACGGGTTGAAGCCTGTGGCGACGTATCATCGCGCATCAGTTTTTGAGTCGGATGCGATTGCGTTGGAAGACCTACAACTCGACACCGCTCGATACAAACTCACTTCCGATTTGCGCGCGTTTGGTTTGCGAGTTTTGTTCAAAGGCTCATCACGCATCAATCCATTCGATCAAACGTTGCTCTCGCTCTACGTAAAAGACGGTGAAATGGTGCGTCCGGTCATGGAGCGGTTGATCACCTATCAATACAGCGGCGCATGGGATGGCAATTGTGCCGGTGAGCGTTCCGAAGTCGTTCGAACCGTCGAAATCGGCAGAGGCAGCTCCCATGGTTTCTCAGACCTAATCGTTAAATCGGTATCTACCACTACGGTTGGGGACGGTGAGGGCGAGGCATGTGAATCCAGATCAACGACAGTAAAACCTGTGATAACCACTCTGCGTTACGACGGTAAACACTATGTAATACCCGAAGCTCCCAAAGGTTTTTGACCCATGCTCACCTGTCTCAACCACCTGACCCTCGCCGTCACCGACCTGAACCGCAGCGTGGCGTTCTATCAAGACCTGCTGCAACTTCGCGTCGATGCCACTTGGGACACCGGCGCCTACCTCTCGCTGCCCGGCCTGTGGCTGTGCCTTTCCCTCGATCCACTGCGCAAGTCCGAGCCCGCCGCCGATTACACCCACTTCGCCTTCACCGTCAGCGCAACGGATTTCCCCGTGTTCGTCGAACGCCTGCGATCTGCCAACGTACAAGAATGGCGCGACAACCACAGCGAAGGCGCTTCCTTCTATTTCCTCGACCCGGACGGCCACAAGCTCGAAGCCCACGTCGGCGACCTGGCTTCACGGCTGGCGGCCTGTCGCGAGCGGCCGTATGCGGGGATGAAGTTCTTCGACGATCAGTCAGTCGATATTCCCGGGACCTGAGATAGACTTGCGCCCATTCACCAAAAAGTTCAAAAGGACTTCCCATGACCCCATCGCTGCTAATGGCCGTTCTTGCCTCGGGTTTTATATACGGCATCACCCCGGGGCCGGGCGTATTGGCGGTGTTCGGGATCGGTGCAGCGCGGGGGCGACGGGCAGGGGCGGGGTTTCTCTGTGGGCATTTGCTGGGGGACGTGGTCTGGTGCAGCACGGCGCTGATCGCCATTGTTGGCGCACGGGAAATCGGCAGCACGGCATTCGATGTGTTGGGCGTACTCAGCGGGCTGTACCTGTTTTGGCTGGGTTTACGCGCCATACGGGCGAAGCGCAGCGGCGTCGATGTACCTCAAGGCCCGGCTCGTCAGCCCTTTTGGCACGGTATTCTATTCGGCCTGACCAATCCCAAGGCATACCCGGTGGCGGTGGCGACGTTCACTGCGCTGCTGTCCAGCCGCGCGGAATTGCTGCACTGGTCCATGCTGCCGTGGTTGATTGTCCTGAGCTTTATCGGTGGCCTCATGGCCTACGCTATCCTTATTGGCATTGTCGGTGCGCGGCAGGTTCGCACCTTGTATCAACGCCATGAACTGGCGATCACCCGGTTGTGCGGGGTGATGTTTATCGGGTTTGCCATCAACGCCCTCGCTCATGCGTTGCCGGGGCTGGTGACGAACAAGGCTTGAGGTTGAGCGCACGGATGCGTCAGGTGTACTGATCGGTCAGGGAGGGTTCTTTTTTACTGCATTGTCCGGACACCCTCATCACACCATGGCAACCAGAAATTCCGCGCCGTTGGCGAGCTACATCGATCTCTTGCTGGACGCCGTCTGTGCGGTGGATAAACAAGGTCGCTTCGTATTTGTCAGCGCGGCCTGCGAGCGTATTTTCGGCTACACCCCCAACGAACTGATCGGCCAGCCGATGATCGATCTGGTGCATCCCGCTGACCGGCAGCGCACCCTCGACGCCGCCCGCGAGATCATGGGCGGCGAGCCGAAGCTCAACTTCGAAAACCGCTACCTGCGCAAGGATGGCGCGATGGTGAATATCCTGTGGTCGGCGCGCTGGTCTGAAGTCGATCAGCTGCGCATCGCCGTGGCCCGGGACATCACCGAGCGCAAGCAGGCCGAGTCCAATACGTCTGCGCCCAGGTCGCGACCGCGATCGAGCGCAAGCAATTGCATGCCCGACTGCAACGCATGGCCCTCAAAGACTCGCTGGCGCTGGCCCGCGCGTACTCCGCACGAATGGCGCTGCTGTACGTCGACCTTGACCGCTTCAAGGAAGTCAACGACACCCACGGCCATGCGGTCGGCGACATGCTGTTGCAAGCGGTCGCCAATCGGCTCAAGGGCTGCGTGCGCGAGACCGACACGGTGGCGCGCATCGGTGGGGATGAGTTCGTGGTGTTGTTGCACAGCATCCACGCGACGGAAGACGCTGAGCGCGTGGCGGGAAAAATCCGTCGGGTTCTGGCCCAACCCCTGCGCCTGGACGGGCACAGCGTAAACATCCAGCCGAGTATGGGTGTCGCGCATTATCCTGAGCATGGCACCGAAGAAAAGCAGCTGTTCCGGCATGCCGATGAGGCTATGTACGCCGCCAAGCGCCAAGCGCCAACATCACCAGCGCCTCGGGGCCTGAAAAATCTGCCACCGTTCGTCGCAGCGATTCCAACTTTTCTAAACCTTTGTGGGGATCGAAATTCAGATTCTATGCGGGCTCCTGCTCGCCGCGATCATCACCAAGAGGTAGAGAATCATGCCTAACTCAAGAAACTCGAACTCGGGAAACTTCACCAACGATCGAACGAAGGCGTCTGAAGCCGGTCGCAAAGGTGGGAAAACTACCACTACGACTGTCGATAAAGAGCCTGTGAAACCCGATATGGGCCGCAAAGGTGGTCAGAAGTCGAAGTAGTCGCAAGGTGGTTTTGATTGAGAGGCGGGGGTGAAAGCTCCCGCTTGAATTTTTTTAGAAGGAGGGCGCGACCATGAGCCGAATGGCCACCCGATTACGCACTGCCAGTTTTGTCACGTTGCTGGGCCTGTTTGCCAACAGTGCCTTCGCCCAGTCTCCCGTCGAATTCATCAACGATGCGTCGGCCAAAGGCATGGCCGACATCGAAGCCAGTCGGCTGGCGCACCAGAAAACCGAATCCAAAGAGGTCAAGGACTACACCATCGTGGTCATCAATGACCGTACGACCGCCAACCAGCATCTAGCGAAGATCGCCAAACAACTGGACTTGCCGGTTGCCCCACGGGAAGAAGTGGTCGACAAGGCAAAAGCCTTGATGCCGGAAGTGAAGGACGGCGCGACTTTTGACCAGGCCTACGCCGCCAGTCAGGTGAAAACCACCCAGGAAGCCATTGAGCAACTTCAGCAAACCGCACAGACCACCGACGTGCCGGAAATCAAAGCCTTCGCCGAAGAAACACTGCCAAAATTGCAAAACCATCTGCAAATGGCCAGGGCGCTTCAAGCGGGTCGATAACACCCCGTTTGAAGACGTTTGTAGCAAACGGCCCGTGATTCACATCACGCGCCGTTTTGTTTGTGCTCAGCACTCATTCAAATCCTGTTTGCGCTTGTTCGAAGCCGTCAGCCCTGCCAGACCATGCACCTCGTTTTCGCCCATGGCGCGGTAGTGTTTACGCAGCGCCTCCAGTTGCTTGAGGTCCAAAGATTCCAGCCCGAGCATGGCGTTCTGCGCCTCTTTGTTCACCCGCAGCAACTCATCGATTTTCAAGTGCAGGATGTCGGTGTCGCGGTTCTGCGTGTTCTGGATCAGGAACACCATCAGGAATGTGACGATGGTGGTTGAGGTGTTGATGATCAGTTGCCAGGTGTCGTTGTAATCAAAAATCGGCCCGCTCATTCCCCATACAGCAATCAGAATCAGAGCCCCCATGAACGTCTTGGGACTGCCGGCCCACAGGGCAAGTTTCTGCGAGATTTTTGCGAATTTCATTGCCGTGTTCCTTATAGGGATGCGCCTGAATTTCAGACAGCGACGGCGTGTTGAAAATTCTACTTAAAAACCCTAATTCTGCGGTGCCCCGATCGTTGCAGCTGGCGAAGCCTGCGTTCGGCTGCGCAGCAGTCGTAAAACCTGAGTGTGCGTTCTTCCTGAAAAGCCGCATTGTTTGATTTCACGACTGCTGCGCATTGACGCCTCGGCTTGGGCGAGTCCATCCAATTACAAAATTGCGTTTCGGCTGACATGAAAGGCAAACCTTGGTGGCCGGTTCAGTCCGTCACCTTCACATCAACCGCCCAACGGAAATACCCCAACGCCTCGCAGTTTCTATCAACCAGCATGAAGCTCAGTGCACACGCCTCGATCCCCGAGGCCAATTGCGTGCAACGCCAATAATGATCATCGGCCGTGTGGCTGCCAGGTACGTTAGGGTTTTCAGCATCGGGTGCAGGCACGCTCAGGTTTTCCTTCACCACCAGTTCAGGCGTCGAAAGTACTCCGGCATCACCTACAGACATCTCGTAAAACACCACACTGTGCTCCGCAAGCAAGCTGACGGTTCTGCCGCGGATACGGAAAGTAGATCCAATGCCAACGGGTAACGCGATTGAGCTGTCATTTATTGTACTTTGTGGTGTCGGAGATCCGTTGATGGCGAAGATGAAGCCATCTGCAATCGTCGTCGGACTTTTCGGCTCGATACTGGGTTCTGGATAGCGTGAAAGCAGCGATTCAGCATCAACAACCAGCAACACGTTGTTGGCAGTCGCGACACTGGATGAAGGGGATTTGATCGGTTCGGAAGTCATCATGGATTCCTTTCATGATGTTGACGCACAACGGCAGCCGCTTCGGTTCATGCAAGACATCCCGTTCCTGTCGAGGCGGCAACGAACTTGGCAGACCCCTTGTCGCCAAGGGGCCGGACCATCGTCAGTTACGGATGGTAATGAACGGATCCCACGAACAGCAGCCTACGATCTTGCAATCGCGATCCACGATCAGGAAGTGGAAGTGGTAGGTCACGCTGCCGCACGACAGGGTTTCCGAAGACCAGTAATGGTTATCGACTTTCTGGCAGCTCGGCACCGACGGGTTGCTGGTGTTGGGAACGGCAACGCAGGCTGTAGCCTTACGTGGCGTGGGTGTAGAGATCAATTCGTTGCCGACGTTGCCGATGAACTTGTAGAAAATCACTGCCGTCTCGAAGCTCTGCGACAGGCTGGTTTCACGCCAGCGAATCAAGTCGCCTACCTGGGCCTTCAGATTCAGTTCGCCACCGGCCTGGCCACTGACCACGTTGTTCTGATTGGTCACCATGTACACATGATTGACATCGATTAACGTCGGCGAGGCGGGATTTTTGCTGATGTTCGGGTAGTTTTTCAGAATGGTTTCAGTGTCGATTGAAACCAGTACATCCGTGACTCGAGACATAGTAAAACTCCTTGTTCATAGTGAGCGCCTGGCATCTTTCCAGGCACAACAACGCTTGCTTGCCTTGCGGCCGCTGCGAAAACACTACGGGCGGAACCCACCGATAACGGGAGATAAGTTGGCCTTGCTCCCTGCGTGCAAACTGATAAGTCGGGTTCCTTCCGACGGCCGCGATTAGGACTATAGATGCGAAACAGAGGCTGTCAAAATTGATGGGCTGCATGTTCGACGAGCGGTCGATATAGTTATGACTTCCGATGATTTGGCGATAAAAAACAGCTCATTCAAATCTGCTTTGCTCCACCAACGCCAAGTGATGCCAGTTCAGGCAATAGACAGATATGACCTGTTACAAGATCCGTGGGCCAGGTAGGAGCATGGCTGGAAAGGGGGGCAAGTTTGTTATTTCAACTCGGGGTCAACTGACATCTTTCGCCATAGGTCGGATAGGGCAGGGCGCACCGGTCGGGGTATCGTAGCGAACCGGTTGTGCGCCTCTGGCCACGACATCGCACCGACAGGAGAACGCAATGAGTTGGTCCGCCAAACAATACGTCGCTTTTGAAGATGAACGCACCCGCCCGGCCCGTGACTTGCTCGCGGCGATCCCGCGGGTGGATGCGCGCTCGGCCATCGACATCGGTTGCGGCCCTGGCAATTCGACCGAGTTGCTGGTGGAGCGCTTCACCGATGCCACGGTGCGTGGCCTGGACAGTTCGACCGATATGATCGAGGCCGCCCGCAAACGCTTGCCGCAACTGCAATTCGACACCGCTGACATCGATACCTGGAGCGAAACGGGCCCGTTCGATGTGATTTTCGCCAACGCGGTGTTGCAGTGGGTGCCCGATCACGCGACGTTACTGCCTTCACTGGCCGCTCGACTGACCCCGGGTGGTAGCCTGGCCATTCAGATGCCCGACAATCTCAACGAGCCGTCACATCGCTTGATGCGCGAAGTCGCTGCCGATGGGCCGTGGGCCAGCAAGATGGCGGACGCTGCTGGGCAACGCACGGAAATGGCGAGCGCCAGTGATTATTACTCGATGCTGCGACCGCACTGTGCGCGGGTCGACGTATGGCGCACCACCTACCATCACCCGCTCGCGGGCGGCGCGTCGGGCGTGGTCGAGTGGTTCAAGGGCAGCGGCTTGCGGCCGTTTCTCGAACCGCTGGATGAGGCGGAAAAAGCGCAGTACCTCAAGCAGTACCAAGCCGCTATCGAGCAGGCGTATCCGGCACTGAGCGATGGTTCGGTGCTGCTGCCTTTCCCGCGGTTGTTCATCGTCGCGACTCGCTAGTGCAGAAAGGGACGGATCACGCTGAGCGTTATCTGTCCCTTTGCCTGGCACTCAAGTACTCAAAAATAAACGAAGCAAAGCCGAACAACCCAATCATCGAAATGATCATGATCCCCAACTCTGAATTGTCCATGTTGATCTCTTGGCGATGTGTGAGCTGGCACAATAAAGGATCTGTGGTCAGGCCCAACGCAGCACTACTGCTTCTTTACTGACTTCCCGGAATCCATACGCAAAAATTACGAAAACCCGGCCAGGTGCTCAGCGCTGAACGCCGACCAGCATCATCATCGGTCGCTCCCGCTCTTCGGCCAGGGCCGGTTGTACCGCCACCTCTGCATCGGTCGGGCCCCATTCGTTGACCTGCTGGATGCTGAAACCTGCGCCAATCAGCGAATTGAGTAAGGTGCCCATAGTGCGGTGCTGCTTGATCACGCCTTCGGCCAGCCAGTGGGTTACGCGCTCGCCTTCCAGTTGATAACTGTCCACTGGCCAGCGCTTGTTCCCTTCGTTATCAATCAGCCAGCCCGGATTGCGCGGGGCCATGAAGATTGGGTGTTCGATGGAGAATACGAAGCGTGAACCAGGTTTAAGTGCCGCATGGATTTTCGCGAACAGTCCTGGGAGATCCTTGATGTAGTGCAGCGCCAAGGAGCTGTATGCCAGATCGAAACCGGCTTCGGGCAGGTCGAGTTGTTCCAGGTCGGCACGGGCGTATTGGATATTGGTTACCGACGTCGTGTTGCGTGCCTGCTCCAGCATTTTTTCCGAGACGTCCAATCCAAGCACGCTATCGGCGCCGTGTTCACTGGCCCAGCGACAGAACCAGCCATAACCGCAACCAAGGTCTACGACCTTCAGGCCTTTCATGGGTGGCAGCATTGCTTTTAACGCGGGCCATTCGGGTGCAGCGTCGAGGCCGCCGATGGAGCGGGCCATTTGGCTGTAGCCCTGAAAAAATTCCGGGTCGTCGTAGATGTTTTGAGTCATGTTCGAGGTGCTCTGTTGAGATCGTTTACGGGCGGCACCTGATGTGCGGCCGATTGGGTTCCCTCGAAAAGTGACGGCGCGTGTTCGTTGATGGCCGCGCAGGGAGAGGGCGGTTGAAGATAGGGGAGATGTTATCGGGTCGAGTCAGGAGGGGGAATGAGTTGTACGTTGGGGATTTGTAAGCTCGATTCAGTTGCAAACCGTCATCCAGAATAATGCGAGGCAGTTCAGCGTGACACGAACCTGTGGCGAGGGAGCTTGCTCCCGTCGAACTACGCAGCAGGCCTTTTTGGGGCCGCTTCGCGACCCAGCGGGAGCAAGCTCCCTCGCCACAGTGACACATCGCTCATGCGATCTCTTTCTGACCAATGTTGGCCGGCCATGACACGCAAAAGGCACCCCGAAAGGCGCCCGGTTTTACGTCAGGACGGTTCTGCGTCCATGCGTCGAGCAATGACGTCCAGCACATCGCAACCGTCGCGCAAGGGCACGCAACAGAGCAACGCAAAGTCGCTGAGGATCACCGAGTCAGACGTGATGTCACCTCGCATCGCGAGGTTTTCAAGAAGCTGCGTCACGGCCCGAATTCTGTAACTGGCGGTGCTGAGCAGTGAATGCCGCGGTTGGGTGGTATTTACGTAGAGCGAGGGAAGGTCGTCGGCGTTGCTGGTTAAAGCCATGTATTCGTTCATGAGTAGAGCTCCATTGGGTTAAGAGGTCTACCACTCAATCGTCGCCAAACGAAAAGGGTGGCAGCTGTACGCAGGTTGGCGAACCGGACAATGGACAACCCGGCAGACCCGAAGGTCTCCCGCGCACAGCTACCAAAAAGCAGGCAACTAAGTGCTTTAAAGCGATCCGAAAACTGCTCGGAAGCTTTTGTTCATTGGATCGAGTCGCCAAACCCGAAGCGCCATTTTGGCGCCGGCTCGACTATAGGCCTCGATGCAAATGCACAGCAATGCGCAAGTCTACGGACAATTCCCACCGTAGTGTAGGACCTTGCCTTTTCGATAATTGGCCACTTTCGTGCCACTAGTGAATGGGTTCTCGACAGCTAACGGCAGGCGTCGACTGATCGTTCAGGATGAAAAATCAGCGGTTCACTAAATCCCACCCACAAAAAACCGGCCACTCACGGCCGGTAGAAACATCACTGCAACAAGGTCATCAGCTTTGCTGCAACACCTTCAATGCTGCTGAAGCCAGAAAGCCCGAACGGCTTTTCTCTTCCGGATGATGCAATACGTACTCATCGATTCGGTTGAGCAAGTATCCGGGCAATGTGATGTTCAGCTTCTGGGCTTTACCCAAATACTTGGTGACATCAATATCCACCACAGCCCAGGTGCACCCCGCATATTGCGGATTGGCAGCATGCAAGGTGACTTTGTTGGCAGGCGGGATCGGCGAGCCGTCCTCTGCCAGAAGCTCGAAATGGCCCTCAATGGCTTCGCGAGCCATTGCCATAGCATCATCTAAATCCTTACCGGCTGAGAAGCACCCTGGAATATCCGGTACTTCCACCCCCCAAGCGTGTTCGTTATCGCCCATTGAAATTGCAATTGGGTAAAGCATGTTCATTGTCCTCCTGGGACGCCGCGTATGAGATTGTCAGAGCAGCGCCTGTTGCAAGATACTCATGGCCGTTTTTTTGAGCAGATCCTTTTTCGGATGAGGAATTGTTACCAGCCCCGGTTTGATCGGATGCTTAAAGTGATGATGACTGCCCCTGATTCGCACTAGGTACCAGCCATCCGCAACGATTTGGCTTATCAAAAATCGGCTATTCACATCACCTCCCTGTGGTGTGCTTAGGTGGTTACTATACCTACTGAATTTTTATGATCAACACTATAACCACTGAGCCTTCCAGGGCACCGATGGTAAGGTGACAGGAAACGAGTTAGGAGGACGTGAGGAGATAGTTAGGGAGATGGCCTCAGGTGAGTCGTTTTCTGTATTGCAGGGTTTTGCCATCCACCCTGCGCTCGCGTAGCTCAAAATTCAGACACAAAAAAACCGGTCATCAAGACCGGTTTTTTCTTTACCTGCATCCCCTGTCAAAAAACAACGCGAGACCGAAATTCGATTGGAGCGGGTGAAGGGAATCGAACCCTCGTTATCAGCTTGGGAAGCTGGAGTAATGCCATTATACGACACCCGCTCAGAGCGGCTGACTTTGTACCAGATGTACGCGTGGAAATGAAGTTTTTCTTTGCGCGAGACGGCTTTATCGCCGGGTGAAACACATGCAGTGACCGCGTGACGGTCATTCGCGGGCAAGCCTTGCTCCTACAGGGCGAAGCTTGCTCGCGATGACTCTGTTTCAGATGGCCAATGCATGTTGGTCCTGGACGTAGTGGTAACGCGGTCGGCTAGCGTGTTGCGCCGGTTTCAGGAAGCCCAGCAGTGCGTCGCGGCTGTCTCGGCAGGCAGCTTTGTGCTCCATGTCGAGAAAGTGGCCGGTGGCCTGTAAGGTGCTGAAGGTGGCGTTTTGCACGTGGTTGGCGAACAACCGGGCGCCATCGGCGGCGGTGTATTCGTCCCATTCGCCGTTCATGAACAGCACCGGCACGTTGATTTTCTCTGCGGCTTTGAGAAAGCACTGGCGATCGCTGTTGAGCAGGTCGCTGATGTGGAAGTGCATCTGCCCGTATTCATGCTCGGCCAGGCTGCTGACGTGGCGATAGTTGAAGCGCTTGAACAGCGTCGGCAGGTGTTTGCCGATGGTGCTGTTCACCAGGTTGCCGACCCGGTCGCCGTCACGGCTGCCGAGGTAGTCAACACCGCGCTCGAGGTAGTCGAGCATGTGCGCGTTGATCTCCGGGGAGAACGAGCTGATCACGGCCTTTTCGATGCGCCGTGGCTGTTGGGCCAGGGCGACCAGGGTCGCGGCGCCACCCCAGGAAAACGACAGCACGTGTTCGGCGCCGAAGTGGTCGATCAGCTCCAGGAGGATCTGCCCTTCGACTTCCTTGGTCAGCAATTTCTCATGCAGGTTGTGGGCTTTTGACTTGCCCGCGTAGGGCTGGTCGTAGCAGACCACATTGAACTGTGGATGAAGGTTTTTCACGGTTTGTGCGAACGACGCAGTCGTGGCCATCGAGCCGTTGACCAGGATAATGGTCTTCTCTGCGGCGTCTGCGCGATAGAACTCCGTGTAAACCCGATACTGACCCTGTATATCCAGCACAGCGATTTCTGGCCTCATGTCATAAGACTCCAAGCAAGCGGGTATGCGCGCAAATGAGATTGCACGAGCTTTGTGACAGGTAGGCATACGCCTGGAATTTGTAGGCCCATGTCGATCCAATGCAGTCCGGTCGACGGGTATTGTTATTGGCGGGCAGTCTGTCGGTCTGAGGCGGAACCTGAGGGTTCTCTACCGGCAAAAAGTTTCTTAGAAGTATGTTGTGACTCGTCGGTCACATTTCGGCCGACGTCCTGATTCAAGCAGGGGTCACGTGATCGCGCAAGTGTCATTCGTAAATTGTTCGACAACTTCTGCTCAGCGGTACGCTGCTTAGATCAAATGGATCTCTTCGGTGCGTAATGCGCGGTACTCGCCCGGTTTCAGCGCATTGTCGAGCACCAGCGGGCCCATGCTTTCGCGGTGCAGGCGCAGCACCTTGTTGTCGAAATGGCCGAACATCCGCTTCACCTGGTGATATCGACCTTCGACAATGCTCAGCCGCGCCGATTTTGCCCCGAGCAGCACCAACTCGGCAGGTTGGGTGGTGAGATCCTCAAAGGCGAAGTACAGCCCCTCGGTGAACGCGACTGCATACTCCGGGCCGATGTCCTGCTCAGTCTCGACGTAATAAACCTTGGGCAGTTTGGTCTGTGGTTGGGTCAGGCGTCGCGACCAGCTGCCATCGTTGGTGATCAGCATCAGACCGGTGGTGTTGAAATCTAGCCGACCGGCGATGTGCAGCTCATCCTTGTCCGGCTCATGGATCAGGTCGAGTACGGTCGGGTGCTCCGGATCACGAGTGGCGCTGACGCAGCCGGCTGGCTTGTGCAGCATGAAGTGACGCACCGGTTTGCCGACTTGCAGCACCTCGTCATCGACCTCGACACGGCTGAACTCGCGTACCTCGGCGTGAGGGTCACTGACGATTGTTCCGTCGATCCTGACGCGTTTTTCCACCAGCAACAGACGTACCTGCTTACGGTTGAAGCGCGGCAGGTTGCTGAGGAAACGGTCAACGCGCATGGCTAGAGGTCGGTGGGAAAGGGTCGCGCATCTTACGTGATCGGCCGGGCGGATGCTTGCAACTGCGCCTCGACCTGAGCGCAGCCGGGGCACAAACAGGAGATGTCGCGCAAGCCGGCCGGCAGCGCTTCGAGCACTGCCGGGTCGATGCTGACGCCGTAGCACCAGCAGGCTCGATCGGCGGTTCGCGGGTCGGCCAGCGTACAGTCGTTGGAGGCGCCGCACGCCGGGCAGAGGTCAGGCTTGCTCATTTAGGGTTATGCATAACTGGAGTGAGGCATTTCCACGCAGGTGCGGTTACGGCCGGCTTGCTTGGCCCGGTACATCGCATGATCAGCCCTCGAGAGCAGCGTGTGCAAGGTGTCATCGGTCTGCAGGGTGGTAACGCCGATGCTCACGGTCAGCTGCAAGGCCTTATCGTTGTAGGCATAACGCTGTTGCTCGACATGCTGACGATTTTTCTCGGCGATCATCAGACCGGTCTTGCAAGTCGAAGCCGCGACGGTTCGGCAACTCGGTCAGGCTGTCGAGGATCGCCTGGGCCCCCAGAAGGCGCGCGCGGATCGGGCAGAGCCTCGGCGAGCTCGACAGCATGAAGGGCCTGGTCATCCAACTGCCCAAACCTCACAGCGGCAGCTACGAATATTCCGTCCGGGGCCAGGGACACCATTACCCATTGGTGCGCAGTTGCACCGTAATGGAACGCAATTTGATGAAAAACCTTTCATCGGCGACCTGTTTCAACTTGTTGCGAGAGCGCACCAGATTTCCAATTCGATGTCTGATCCTTTGACAGTCACCGAATAATTGACTGTCGCCTACCAGCGTCGCTGGTGTGGCTCACTCGCGGTCCAGGAGGCCGCCATGCTCCGTCGAAAAAAGCTCTGCCAAATTCTTCTGATAGCTGTATTGGGATTGTCTCTTGGTGCGTGCGTGCCCTATTCCGATGGAGGAGCCACTTACTACCGTTCCGAGGTTTATACGTCCCCAGCGCCGTATTACTCCGGTGGCGGGTCTTATTACTCCAATGACGGTTATTACACGGCGCCGCGCAGGTATTACTCACCGCCTGCCCGGTATTACCAGCCAACACCGCGGTATTACTACCAGCCGCGGATTTATCAACCGGCTCCGCGCTACTACCAGCCGGCGCCACGAGCCGACTACAGGGCCCATCAGCATCGCGGTTGGGATGGTCATGGCCGTGACGGTTGGGAGGGTCATAGCCGTGGCGGTTGGGACAGTCGTAACCGTGGCGGTGGGAACAAGGACTATCGCGGCGGACGCAACAATCACGGCGGATGGGGCGACCACAACGGTCGCGGCGATGGCCGAGGCAGCCACCGCTAACTGTCCACAAAAGCCCTCCATAAAAAAGCGGCGCATGAAGCGCCGCTTTTTTTGTGCCCGATTTTCAATACACCGATAGATCAGCCAGAGGATGCCGACCTTCCCAGGCCTTTTGGAAATGCGCTTGCACCACCGCATCCGGTACGTTGTTGATGTCCGGCCAATGCCAGCGAGGTTTCTGGTCCTTGTCGATCAACCGCGCACGTACACCTTCGCTGAACTCCGGATGACGGCAGCAGTTGAGGCTCAGGGTGTATTCCATCTGAAAGACTTGCGCCAATGACAGGTGCCGGGCGCGAGTAATCTGCTCCCACACCAGATGAGCGGTCAGGGGCGAACCTTCGCTCATGGTTTTCGCGGCACGGCTGAGGAGCAGATCCGTGTTGTCGCGCAGCTGGCTGATGGCCTTCCAGGCGCAGCGCACGTCACTGACATCCAGCAGCTCATCGATCTGCTGACGTCGTGGCAGCCACTGGGCTTCGGGCATTTGCGCGAGCGCTTCCTGCTGCAACGCCTTGAGCAGGCTGTTCAGCTGCATCGGCGTCTGTTCCTGCCAGTTCAATTGCAGCAGGCCTTCGATCAGCTTTTCTTGCTGTTCATCGAGCAGGAAACGGTCGGCAAGGTCCAAATCGATCGCATCGCGACCGTTCATATGAGCGCCGGTCAGGCCGAGGAATAATCCGAGCTTGCCGGGCAGACGCGACAGAAACCAACTGGCCCCGACGTCCGGGTACAAACCGATACTGATCTCCGGCATCGCCAGTCGGCTGCTTGGCGTGACAATCCGGATGCTCGCCCCTTGCAGCAGCCCCATGCCGCCGCCGAGCACATAACCATGCCCCCAGCAGATCAGCGGTTTAGGGTACGTGTGCAGATTGAAGTCCAGGCGATATTCCGCCGCAAAGAAGTGCGCGGCCAACGGCGGCACTTCGCCTGGATGGGTGCGACAGGCTTCCACCAGGCTGCGGACTTCACCGCCGGCGCAAAAGGCCTTGGCGCCCTTGCCGCGCAACACTACGCAGACGATTTGCGGCTCTTTGGCCCAGGCCTCCAGTTGATCGCGCAAGGCGTTGATCATTGGCAAGGACAGGGCATTGAGGGACGTTTCGGCATCCAGGCTGGCGATGCCGATGCGTGCGCCGTCGGTGCCGGTGAGTTCTTCGAAGTGCAGATTCATCGTGACCTCGATCGGGAATTTGAGCGTTCAGTATGATCGCTATGCAGGAAAGTGCCGGATCTGCGTCAGATCAATTGACAAGCGTGATGGGCTTTCCTAGGGTTCGCTCCATTGTTTTTGCCGGATGTAACCATGACTGCTGACGACCGTATCAAACTCGAACCGAGCTGGAAGGAAGCACTGCGTGCCGAATTCGACCAGCCCTACATGGCAGAGTTGCGTAATTTCCTGCAACAGGAGCGCGCGGCGGGCAAGGAAATCTATCCTCCGGGACCGATGATTTTCAGCGCACTTAACTCCACACCGCTGGACAAGGTCAAGGTCGTCATCCTCGGACAGGACCCGTATCACGGCCCGGGACAGGCCCACGGCTTGTGCTTCTCGGTGCAACCGGGCGTACCGGCGCCGCCGTCATTGGTGAACATCTATAAAGAGTTGAAACGCGACCTGAACATCGACATCCCGAGTCACGGCTGCCTGCAAAGCTGGGCCGACCAGGGCGTGCTGATGATCAACACCACCATGACCGTGGAACGCGCCAACGCCAACGCGCACAAGGACAAGGGGTGGCAGTTTTTCACCGATCGAATCATTGAAGTGGTCAGCCAACAGCAACCGCATCTGGTGTTCATGCTGTGGGGCGCCCATGCCCAGAGCAAGCAGAAACTCATCGACGCCACCAAGCACCTGGTGCTGACTTCGGTGCACCCGTCACCGCTGTCCGCCTATCGAGGTTTTCTGGGGTGCGGGCATTTCAGCCGGACCAACAAGTATCTTGAGCAGAATGGCGAAACGCCGATTGAATGGCGGTTGCCGCCGATTTGAAAAGCTTCGCGGGCAAGTCGGATCGCCGCCCGCTCGCTCCTACAGAATCCTCGCACGACCTGTAGGCGCGAGGCTTGCCCGCGAAGGGGACGACTCGGTCTTTCAGACAGAATCCGGCTCGCGATTCCAATACCTGAACAACGGCTCCGCCAGAAACAACACAAACAGCAGCCGCATCACCTGCATCGCCGTCACCAGCGGTACGGACAATTGCAGGGTCTCTGCCGTCAGGCTCATTTCAGCAATGCCGCCGGGCATCATGCCCAACGTCAGCGAACGCAGATCCAGGTGGGTCAATGCGCTCAAGCCCAGCGCCGCCGCTGTGGCGATCAACATGGTCAGCACCGTCCCGACCAAGGTCCTGCCCATGAATGAAGGGGCGCGACGGAAAAACTGCCGATTGAAGTGACAGCCCAATCCGCTGCCGATCAGCCATTGGCCGATCTGGCTGCCACCATTGGGCAAGCCGATGTGCAAATCCCAACCAATGCTCACCGCCGCACTCACCAGCAACGGCCCGAACAGCCACGGGTTGGGTTGACGAAGACGTTCCCAGATCCAGGCCGCCAACGCGCCTGCCGGGAATAGAAGGGCCAGCCACCACCCATTGACGGCGGTTGGATGCAAGATCGGTGCGCCGTAACCCAACAAATATTTGAAGGCCGCCGGCACACAGAACACCACGACCAACACCCGCAAGCTTTGCCCTGCCGCAACGCGGCTGAGCACCGCGCCATTACGTGCGCCGAGGTTGACCATCTCCCCGGAGCCGCCGGGCATGCTGGAAAAGAACGCGGTGGCGCGATCCTCGCCGGAGCGCCGCATCAACCAGACCCCGACCACGGCGGACAGGCTGGTGATCAACGCACCGAAGAAGATCAGACCGAAGTGGCTCAACACCTGCTCCATCACCACCGGGGTGAAGTGCAGGCCGATGCCGATACCGACGACCCACTGGCCGCACTTGCGGCCGCCAGGGATTTCCGCCAATTGCCAGGGTGTCAGGCAGCGTACCAGGATGATCGCCAGCAACGAGCCGACCATCCACGGCAGTGGCCAGCCAATCTGGCTGGCTAGGTAACCGCCCAACAGACCGACCAGCGGGGTTCCCCACCAGGCTTTGAAGGGTGTTCGATCAGACATCGGCGATAGCGCGCCGGGCTACCGAACGTTTGCGCCAGATTCGCAGGATCGGCACCAGCAGCATCACTGCGATCAACGCCCAGACACCCATGGTGATCCCGCTCGACCAGAGAATCTCCAGTGAACCGTTGGAGATCGACAAGGCTCGGCGCAGGTTCTGTTCCATCAAACCTCCGAGGATGAAGCCCAGTAGAACGGGCGATAACGGAAAGTCCAGCTTGCGCAGAATGTAGCCGAAGATGCCGATGCCGATCATCAGGAACAGATCGAAGGTGGTGGCATGCACCGCGAAAACACCGATAGCGGTAATGATCGCAATCATCGGCACCAGCGCCCAGTTCGGCACGGCGAGGATGCGGGTGAAGATGCGGATCATCGGGATGTTGAGGATCACCAGCATGATGTTGGCGATGAACAACGACGCGATCAGGCCCCAGACGATGTCCGGTTGCTGTTGAAACAGCAGCGGGCCCGGTGTGATGTTGTACAGCGACAGTGCGCCGATCATCACCGCTGTGGTGCCCGAGCCTGGAACGCCGAGGGTCAGCATCGGCACCAGCGCACCGCAGGCTTCGGCACCGATGGCGGTTTCCGGGGCGGCGAGACCACGCTTGTCGCCTTGTCCGAATTTTCCGCTAGGGCCAGCGATACGTTTCTCGGTCATGTAGGCCACGGCACTGGCCAGAGTCGCCCCGGCCCCCGGCAGCACGCCCATGATGAACCCGAGTACACCGCAACGCATGTTCACCCAGAACACCGAAGCCGCTTCCTTGAAGTTGAACATCATGCGACCGGTGGCTTTGAACGCTTCCTGGCCTCGGTGGGTTTTTTCCAGCAGCAAGAGGATTTCGCTGATGGAGAACAGGCCCAGTACCAGCACCACAAACTGAATGCCGTCGGTCAGGTGAATGTTGTCGCCGGTGAAGCGATAGACACCGCTGTTGGCATCGATGCCGACGGTGGACAGGAACAGGCCGATCAACGCCGCAATAAACGTTTTCAGCGGTCGATCGCCGGCCATGCCGCCGAGGCAGACAATCGCGAACACCATCAGTACGAAGTATTCCGCGGGTCCGAAGGCAATCGCCCATTTCGCCAGAATCGGCGCGAAGATCACCATCCCGCAGGTGGCGATGAAGGCGCCGATGAACGAGCTCCAGGCCGACAACGACAGCGCAACGCCCGCCATCCCTTGACGCGCCATTGGGTAGCCGTCGAGGGTGGTCATTACGGTGGAGGCTTCGCCCGGAATGTTCAGCAGAATCGAACTGATCCGGCCGCCGTACTCGCAGCCCAGGTAGACCGCCGCCAGCAGGATCAACGCCGATTCCGGCGGCAGGCCCAGGGCGAAGGCAATCGGGATCAACAACGCGACGCCGTTGATCGGCCCAAGCCCCGGCAGCAGGCCGACGACGGTGCCGATGAGCGTGCCGCAGAGCGCGGTCACCAGGTTGTAAGGGGTCAATGCGACGCCGAAGCCGTGACTCAAATAACCAAGCGTATCCATATCAGTTCTCCAGAACGTCGAGCAGGCCCAGAGGCAGTGGCACGTCCATCACTTTGTCGAACAGCAGGTACAGCCCGACACTCATCAGGCTGATAATCACCACGCTCGGCAACCAGCGCCCGCCGTACAGGCGTGCCATCGGAATGCCAATCAGCAGGCTGCTGAGGATGAAGCCCAAGGGTTCGAACAGGCCGGCGAAGATCAGCAGCAACACCACGCAAAGGCCAATCTTGGTCAGGGTTTCGCGATCCATCGGCGGATCTTCATCGGTGTGTTTGATGGGCGAGGGGCGGTACACCATGTAAACCAGCCCCAAACCCATCAGCCCCAGCATCAAAAGCGGGAAGGCCCGTGGTCCGATCGGTTCGTAGGAAAAAGGCGCCTGGTAGGGCCAGGCCATCAGCACCAGGCTGAGACAGGCCAGCAACAGCACCGAAGCAAAAATGCGTTGTAAGAGCATGGGAAACTCCTGTGCCACGGCCCCGCGAAACGGGACCGTGGCCGCTAGACAGAGGCGATCACTGGATCAGGCCGAACTCTTTGGCCAGCACTTTGTAGTCCGCAACCTGCTTCTTCACGTAGGTGTCCAGCTCCGGGCCGGTCATGGCGAACGGGAAGAGCTCACGTTGATCGCGCAGCTTGGCGAAATCGTCGGATGCCAGCAGTTTGTCGAAGGCGCCTTTCCACCAGGCGTAGTCTTCGTCGCTGACTTTTGGCCCGAGGTAGAAGCCGCGAACCACTGGCCAGACGATGTCGTAGCCTTGCTCTTTGGCGGTCGGAATATCTTTCATTTCCGGTTCGTCCAGACGCTTCTCGGAGAACACCGCCAGCAAGCGCATGTCCCCGCTCTGGATGTGCGGCATGGAGTCGGAGATGTCGGTGCTGCCCACCTGGATGTGGCCGCCGAGCAGGGCAGTGGCGATTTCACCGCCGCCTTCGAGGGCGACGTAACGCAGGTCGCGCGGGTTGATCCCGGCGGCCTTGGCGATCAGCGCGGTCTGCATCCAGTCCTGGCTACCGACGGTGCCGCCGGAGCCGATCACCACTTTGCTCGGGTCTTTCTTCAGTGCCTGGACCAGATCGTCCAGGGACTTGTAAGGTGAGTCGCTTTTCACCGCGATGGCGCCGTAGCTGGTGCCGACGGCGGCCAGCCAGCGAACGTTGGTTTCATCGAAACGACCGAACTTGCCCTGGGCCAGGTTCAGCAGCGAACCGCTGGACCACGCCACCAACGTGCCGGCGTCGGCCGGACGTTGAGCGACTACCGCGTTGTACGCCACCGCGCCGACACCGCCGGGCATGTAGGTCACGCGCATCGGTTTGGTCAGCAGTTTTTCGTTCACCAGCGCGCTTTGCGCCAGTTTGCAGGTCAGGTCGAAACCGCCGCCTGGCGAGGCCGGGGCGATACATTCAGGGCGTTTTGGCTCGGCCATCAGTTGGCCGGCGAACAGCATGCAGCTGGCGGCTAGAGCAACTTTACGCAGTGATAAGTTCATCTTTGTCTCCTTAAGAGTTTTTGTTATGGACGTACTGAATTACCAAAGGGCAACGCTATAGCTCACCAGCAGACGCACTTCATCGGCATCGCGAGCGGAGTAGTTGGAACGGTAGGTGGCATTACGCAGGCGTACGGCAACGTCCTTGAGGGCGCCGCTTTGTACAACATATTTGATCTCGGTGTTGCGCTCCCACTCTTTGCCTTCGTCGCCGTTCTTGAGCTTGATGTTGTCACCGCTGAGGTAACGGCTCATGAAACTGAGGCCGGGAATGCCGAGCCTGGCAAAATCAAAGTCGTAGCGCGCCTGCCAGGAGCGTTCTTCGGCGCCGGCAAAGTCGTTGATCTGCACGAAGTTGACGAGGTACGGATCGCTGCCATCAACGTACGGGAACGCGCTGTCGCCGGACATGTGCTGATAACCGGCGCTGAATTTATGCCCGCTCAGGGCATAGCTCACCAGACCGTTGAGGGATTTGTTGTCGATCTTGCCGCCACGGGCTGCGCCCTGATCGTCGCTGATGGCCAGACGCAGGTCTGTGCCGAAGGTGCCGGGGCCAAATTTTTCCGATGCCACCATGCCGAGGAAGTGCTGGTTATAGACTTCATCGAGTTGTGCAAAGTGGTAACTGCCGGTGATCTTGTCGGTGAACTTGTAGTCCACGCCGCCAAAGTCGAAGTGTTTACCGGCCGCGGTGCCGGCGAAGCGGCTGTTTTTGTTGTTGAGGGCAATGTCCTCGAAATCGGTGCTGTCGCGGTCCTTGGCTTTTTCCAGTCGCCCGCCGGTGAAGGTCAGGTTCTTGATCTCTTTGGAGGTCAACGAGGCGCCTTCAAACGTCTGCGGCAGGATACGCCCGTCGTTGGGCTTGAGGATCGGCAGCTCCGGAATCAGGCTGCCGATTTTCAGTTCCGTGGCCGAGATTTTCACTTTGCCGGTCAGGCCCAGCTTGGAATATTCATCCGCCGCCCGACCGTCATCGTGGGTCGGCAACAGGCCGGTGCCTGTGCGGTCGGGACTCGAATCAAGTTTGACGCCGAGCATGCCCAACGCATCGACACCGAACCCCACGGTGCCGTCGGTGTAACCCGATTGCAGATTGAGCATGAACCCCTGAGCCCATTCGTCCCGCTTCGATTGCTGGGCGCTGGTGCCGTCGCGAAAGTCACGGTTGAAATACATGTTGCGGGTTTCGAGGGTTGCCGTACTGTCTTCGAAAAAGGCAGCCTGGCTCAACGGCGAAAAACCGGCGAAGGCGGCGGCACTGGCAAGGGCGGTGTGGCTGAGGCGAGAGAAACGAACAGGCGGGCGAGCCTGAGTCTGCGTAGACAGCATCGTGAAATACTCCGTTTTATTGTTCTTATTTGGCGAAAACGCTTCGAGGCGTTTTTCGTATCGCTATGTGCGTAGCGACGGCAGTCGAAACTGTCCGTGGCTGGACTCTAACGGGCTAACCTTTCGCTAACCTTTCAGCAGACTTTCGCGGTTTTCAGGCTTCACAGTGGCGGATGCGGCTGTAAACTCCGCGCCAAAGAATGGCGTCGACCATCCCTGAATGAGGTAAAGATCCATGCGTGTCCTGCTCGTCGAAGACCATCTGCAGCTCGCCGAAAGTGTCGCCCAGGCGCTCAAGAGCACCGGGCTGACCGTGGATGTGCTGCACGACGGTGTGGCGGCCGACCTGGCGTTGAGCAGCGAGGAATACGCGGTGGCGATCCTCGATGTGGGCTTGCCACGCATGGATGGTTTTGAAGTGCTGGCGCGCCTGCGGGCCCGGGGCAAAAACCTGCCGGTGCTGATGCTGACCGCTCGCAGCGACGTCAAGGATCGGGTTCACGGGCTCAACCTCGGCGCTGACGATTACCTGGCCAAACCTTTCGAACTGACCGAGCTTGAAGCACGGGTCAAAGCCTTGTTGCGGCGTAGTGTGCTGGGCGGTGAGCGCCAGCAGCGCTGCGGCGTGCTGGCCTATGACCTGGACACTCGGCGCTTCACCCTCGGTGAGGAATTGCTGACCCTGACCTCCCGCGAACAGGCGGTTCTTGAAGCATTGATCGCCCGGCCCGGTCGGGTGATGAGCAAAGAGCAACTGGCCTCCCAAGTGTTTGGCCTGGACGAAGAAGCCAGCCCGGATGCGATCGAAATCTACGTCCACCGCCTGCGCAAGAAACTCGACGGCCAACCGGTCGCCATCGTGACCTTCCGCGGCCTCGGTTATTTGCTGGAAAGCCGCGATGCATAAGCCCAGCAGCCTGCGCTGGCGGTTGTTGTGGAACCTCGCGCTGTTGTTGGTGGTGCTAATGCTGGCCAGCGGTTTGAGCGCGTACTGGAATGGTCGCGAAGCCGCCGACACAGCCTATGACCGGACGCTGCTGGCGTCGGCGCGGACCATCGCCGCCGGCGTGTCTCAGCGCGATGGCAGCCTCAGCGCCGACGTGCCTTACGTGGCCCTCGATACGTTCGCCTACGACAGCGCCGGGCGGATTTTTTACCTGGTCAACGACATCAATCAGAAGCTGATTTCCGGTTACGAAAACCTCCCTCCGCCGCCCCCGGGAACGCCGCGTACCGATGACTACCCGGCGCTGGCGCGTTTCTATAACGCCCAATACCGTGGGCAGAACGTACGCGTGGTGAGCCTGCTCAAACCCGTGAGCGAGCCGAACATGAACGGCATGGCGGAAATCCGCGTGGCGGAAACCGACGAGGCGCGGGTGGCCATGGCCCGCAGTCTGGCGGCGGACACGTTGCTGCGTTTGAGCATGCTGGCGGTCGGTGCGTTGCTGATGGTGTGGTTTGCGGTCAGCGCGGCGTTGCGTCCGCTGGAGCGCTTGCGCACGGCGGTGGAAGAGCGTCAGTCGGATGATTTGCGCCCATTGCCATTGGTGGAAGTGCAGCACGAATTGTGGCCGTTGGTGCGCGCGCTCAATCACTTTACCGAGCGCCTGCGCGGGCAGTTCGAGCGGCAGGCGCAATTCATTGCCGATGCCGCCCATGAACTGCGTACGCCATTGGCGGCGCTCAAGGCGCGACTCGAACTGGGCCTGCGTTCAAACGAGCCGCAAACCTGGCGCAGCACTCTGGAAACCGCTGCACAAGGCACGGATCGCCTGACTCACCTGGCCAATCAATTGCTTTCGCTGGCGCGGGTAGAAAACGGGGCCCGGGCCATTGCCGAGGGCGGTGCGCAGTTGTTGGACCTGAGTCAGTTGGCTCGCGAACTGGGCATGGCCATGGCGCCATTGGCCCACGCGCGCGGCGTAGCCCTGGCGCTGGAGGCGGACGAACCGGTGTGGCTGCGCGGCGAGCCGACGCTGTTGAACGAACTGCTGAGCAATCTGGTGGACAACGCCCTCGCGCACACGCCGCCGGGTGGCAATGTGATTCTGCGGGTCACGGCGCCGGCGGTGCTGGAGGTCGAAGACGACGGACCGGGGATTCCCATTGATGAGCGGGATCGGGTGTTCGAGCGCTTTTACCGGCGCAACCAGCAGGTGGCCGGGTCCGGGCTGGGGTTGGCGATCGTCGGTGAGATTTGTCGTGCGCACCTGGCGCAGATCAGCTTGCACGATGGTGAGAAGGCGGGGTTGAAGGTGCGGGTGAGTTTTATCGCGGGGGAGTAAAGGTGTTTGTACGGGCCTCTTCGCGGGCAAGTCGGATCGCCGCACCGCTCGCTCCTACAGGGATCGCGCAATACCTGTAGGAGCGAGCGGTGCGGCGATCCGACTTGCCCGCGAAGCTTTTAATAAAACATCGACCGCGACTCTTCCAGATCCCGGCACATCGCCTCGTTCTCTGGATCGATCCCCAGTTTCTTGAAGGCTGGCACACTGAACGCGTCGACGCGGGCCAACGGATGGTCGGTGTCCTTGTGGCAATACAAGCTGGCCACCTGAACCAGATCAACATAATCGACCCGCTCGGACTGGCGCTTGAAATCCAGATACAACCCCGGCAACTGAACCAGCATTTCCGGAAATTCCCAGACCCTGAGCAGCTTGTCGCCGATCAAGGGGTGAATACGGTCGATGACATGATTGAGGCTGACCGGGTCAGAGAGCAATTCATAATGGTCTTCGGCGTAGGTCAGGATCGGCAGGACGCCAATCTGATGCACCAGTCCGCCAAGGGCTGCCTGATCAGGTTTGAGTTGCGTGTAGCTGCGGCACAGCGCATAGCTGACCCCGGCGATTTCCAGGCTTTTACGCCAGACATCGCGCATTTTCTGCTCCACCACTTCAGAACGGGCGTGGAAAATCTGTTCCATCACCAGGCCGATCGCCAGATTACTGCTGTAGTTGACGCCCAGCCGTGTGATCGCCGTGTGCAGGTCAGTCACTTCCTGAGTCGCGCGCAGCAGCGGGCTATTGACCACTTTGATCAGGCGCGCCGACAGCGCCGTGTCACGGCCGATCACTTTACTCAGGGCGCTGACACTAACCTCCGGATCTTCAGCGGCCTTGCGAATCTGCAGGGCCACTTCCGGTAACGTTGGCAGAACCAGGTCATCGTTATCGATGGCCTCAACCAAATCCTGTTGGACCTTATCCGCCAGCTCGCTCATTTCTTTTCTCTAGGGTGTTGCAACAAGTGCTGCGGTTAACGCTGGATTTCGCGATCGCGATCCAGTTGATAAGGCAGGTCTAGCAGGTGCAGGGCTGCCCCTTCGAGGGCGCCCAGATGAATATCGCCACCTTCTGCTGCTTCGGCTTGCAGCACGGCCAAGAGTTCAATGTTTTGCCCGGCGTTGGCGGCCAGCACCACTTCGCCGATAGAGCTGCCGTGGGACGGGGAAAACAGTTGCGTGCCAGGTTCGGGCAATTCGCTGGCATCCAGTGTCAGGCGATACAAGCGGCGCTTGAGTTTGCCCAGGTACTGCATGCGCGCGACGATTTCCTGGCCGGTGTAGCAACCCTTTTTGAAACTCACGCCACCGACGGCTTGCAGGTTGAGCATCTGCGGGATGAACAACTCGCGGGTGCTCGGCATGACCTGGCCGATCCCTGCGCGGATCTGGCCCAGCAGCCATTGATTCAGATTGCCTTCGGCCAACAGGGCGGACAACTTGCCCTTGGTGACATCGGCCTGATCGGCAGCGACCCACAGTTCGGCGCGATCCGGCGAGACGCGAATGGCGATCAGACCTTCATGGCGCACGACGCTGTCAGAGTCTGCCGGCAACTCAAGACCCAGGCTGCTCAGTGCAGCATCGCCATGATCGAGGCCGAAGCGGACCCAGGCAGCGCTTTCATCGGTTAATTTCGACTTGGAGAACACGGCGTACTTTTTCAGGTCTGCCAACTGCGGTTCGAGCAGTTCGGTGGCCATCGCCAGCAGAACGCCGTCACCTTCCAGCACAATCCGGAAACTCGACTGCATCCGGCCTTTCTGCGTGCAGCGGGCGCCGAGACTGGCCTGAGTATCGCTCAGGTAATTGAGGTTGCAGGTCAATTGGCCTTGCAGGAATTTGCCGGCGTCCGCGCCGCGGACTGCAAGAACGCCTTCATGGGACAGGGTGCAGAAAAAAGCAGAATCGGCCATGGGTCATCGCAGGGTAAAGAGTCTGGGGGACATCATAAGGTGGCGCTCTCGAAATGGGTAGTTCACAAAGGATCGATGGCGCCCGACCAAAGCCGGGTGTTCGACCGGGCGTGGGGCTGTATACTTGCCGCCTATTTGAGGAGCGCTCCATGGTCGAAGATGTTGAACTGAATCGCCTCTACTGGCACAGCCGCCGCGGCATGCTCGAGCTTGACGTATTGCTGGTGCCGTTCGTGAAAGAGGTCTACCCGCACCTCAACGACGTCGACCGCGATTGCTACCGCAAGCTGCTCGAATGCGAAGATCAGGACATGTTCGGCTGGTTCATGGAACGCGCCGAATCGGAAGATCCGGAGCTTCAGCGAATGGTTCGCATGATCCTGGATCGTGTCCAGCCCAAGTAATGCGTTCGAATGCCGCTGGCATGCCTCGCGGCAGTTGCTGGCGGCGTATCTTGTAGCCCAGCTGTTCGCGCTGGGTTCATTGCTTGTTCTTTCTATACCGGTCTGGGCCAGTCTGCTCGGCATGATGCTGTGTGTGATTCACGGATTCTGGTTACTGCCGCGACAGATTTTGCTGACACATCCACAGGCATTTCGCGGCTTGCGTCGCGATGCCGATGGTTGGCAGTTGTGGAATCAGGCCTCCGGTTGGCAGTCCGTGCAGCTGCGACCGGACAGCCTGGCGTTGCCAATGCTGGTGGTCCTGCGTTTTCGACTGCGAGACGAACGGCGAGTCAGATCAATCTGCGTTCCCCACGATTCGCAGGCCGCCGATTTGCACCGACGCCTGCGGGTGAGGCTCACCTTCAGTCGACGTAGGTGGGCGGCACCAGAATAGTGTCCAGCGCGACCGGCAGCATGTTCGGGTAGTCGAGTGTGTAATGCAGGCCGCGACTTTCCTTGCGCTCCATGGCTGACTGAATCATCAGCTCCGCCACCTGGGCCAGGTTGCGCAACTCGATCAAATCCCGACTGACCTTATAATTGCTGTAGAACTCGTCAATTTCGTCCAGCAGCAACCGCACGCGGTGCTGCGCGCGTTGCAGGCGCTTGTTGGTGCGCACGATGCCGACGTAGTCCCACATGAATCGCCGCAGTTCATCCCAGTTGTGCGCAATGATCACGTCTTCATCGGAATCGGTGACCTGGCTCGCATCCCAGACGGGCAGGGCGATCGGAATCGAAACCTGCGGCAACTGTTCCAGAATGTCCGCCGCCGCCGAACGGGCGTAAACGAAACACTCCAGCAGCGAATTGCTGGCCATGCGGTTGGCGCCGTGCAGGCCGGTGAAGCTGGTTTCGCCGATGGCATACAGCCCCGGCACGTCGGTGCGACCGTTCTGATCGACCATCACGCCGCCGCAGGTGTAGTGCGCCGCCGGAACCACTGGGATCGGTTGCTTGGTGATGTCGATGGAAAACTCGAGGCAGCGTTCATACACCGTCGGGAAGTGGCTCTTGATGAATGCTTCGGGCTTGTGGCTGATGTCCAGATAGACGCAGTCAACACCCAGGCGCTTCATCTCATGGTCGATGGCGCGGGCGACGATGTCCCGGGGCGCGAGTTCGGCACGCGGGTCGAAGCGTTGCATGAAGCGCTCGCCGTTGGGCAGCTTCAGGTGCGCACCTTCACCGCGCAGGGCTTCAGTGATCAGGAAACTCTTGGCTTGCGGGTGATAAAGACAGGTCGGGTGGAACTGGTTGAATTCCAGGTTTGCCACCCGGCAACCCGACCGCCAGGCCATGGCGATGCCGTCACCGCAGGCGCCGTCGGGGTTGCTGGTATAGAGGTAGACTTTTGCCGCGCCGCCGGATGCGAGGATCACGAATCGTGCACCGTAGGTGTCGACTTCGCCGGTGCTGCGATTGAGGACATAGGCGCCGAGACAGCGATCGCCTTCGAGGCCCAGGCGTTTTTCGGTAATCAGATCGACCGCAACCCGCTGTTCCAGCAATTCGATGTTTGGTCTCTGTTTCGCCTGGGCGAGCAAAGTTCTGAAAATCGCCGCGCCCGTGGCATCGGCGGCGTGAATGATGCGTCGATGACTGTGACCGCCTTCGCGGGTCAGGTGAAATTCGAATCCGCCGTCTTCGGTACCGGATTGTTCATCGCGGGTAAACGGCACACCTTGGTCGATCAGCCATTGAATGGCTTCTTTACTGTGCTCGACGGTAAAGCGCACGGCGTCTTCATGGCAGAGTCCACCACCGGCATTGAGGGTGTCCTCGACGTGGGATTCGACAGTATCGGTGTCATCCAGAACGGCAGCGACACCGCCCTGGGCCCAAAACGTCGAGCCGTTGGCGAGGTCGCCTTTGCTCAGTACGGCGATGCGCAAATGACCGGGCAAGGTCAGCGCAAGGCTCAAACCGGCAGCGCCGCTGCCAATGACCAGAACATCGTGTTGAAACTGTTGGCTCATTTCAGGATTCCGCTTAAAGCGACCCGGGTTGGGGTTGGCGCAAGACTCCTGGAACGGCGAGTCAAGGCAGCCACACAGCCCACTAGTATATAGAGGGGGGGAGCGGCACAATACCCGAGCGCATATGGCATTGTGAAACTACTGTGACGGAAAATACCTGACGCTTCGTCGGATGGTTTTTCGCCCGGTTCGGTGACAAGGCGACTGTATCAGCGATTTAACAGTTTTTTTCTGTTCACGGTCGCACAATGTCCCTTTCGCCCGGCTATAAATATTTGGAACTTTTGCCAAAGGCCCAAGATCAATAGACGGTGCCTGAAAAGAAGGACAGTGTCGGTTTCAGGTCGGGACGTGCGGTTTGGTCCTGGTCAGTGAATCCGACGACAAGATTATTCGCGCAGCCGGGTCATGCCGAGCTGCGCTTTTCGTGCGTGCCAAATCAGAGCCCGCAGGAAACTTGCTTGGAGGGGGAGAACTTTTGCGAAAAGCCCGAGTCTATGTTTGCAAGTCTGGTCGTTTAGTTATGCAAGCCTCCTCCGAGCTTATCGAGGAGTGTTCATGCTAACCCAGGAAGAGGATCAGCAGCTCGTTGAGCGCGTTCAACGCGGCGACAAGCGAGCTTTCGATCTGCTAGTGCTGAAATACCAGCACAAAATTCTCGGGTTGATCGTGCGTTTCGTGCACGACACCCATGAAGCCCAAGATGTGGCACAGGAAGCCTTTATCAAGGCCTACCGCGCACTTGGAAATTTTCGCGGAGATAGCGCGTTTTATACGTGGCTTTACCGCATCGCCATCAACACGGCGAAGAATTATCTGGTTTCACGCGGCCGTCGGCCGCCGGATAGCGATGTCAGTTCCGAAGATGCAGAGTTCTACGATGGCGATCATGGCCTCAAGGATCTCGAGTCGCCAGAGCGTGCATTGCTGCGGGATGAGATCGAAGGCACCGTCCATCGAACCATTCAGCAACTGCCAGAAGATTTGCGTACGGCTTTAACTTTACGTGAATTCGATGGTCTGAGTTACGAAGACATTGCGGCGGTCATGCAATGTCCGGTGGGTACCGTGCGCTCCCGGATTTTCCGCGCTCGGGAGGCCATCGATAAAGCCCTGCAGCCGTTGTTGCAGGAAAACTGAGACAGCGGCGATAGCCAAGAGAGGAACGCCATGAGTCGTGAAGCCCTGCAGGAATCGCTGTCCGCAGTGATGGATAACGAAGCGGATGAACTGGAATTGCGTCGGGTATTAAATGCCTTTGACGATGTTGAAACCCGTGAAACATGGGCTCGTTATCAGATCGCTCGGGCAGTTATGCACAAGGATCTGCTACTTCCACGTCTGGACATCGCCGCGGCAGTTTCTGCTGCTCTGGCCGACGAAGCCGTACCGGCAAAAGCCTCCCGTGGTCCATGGCGCAGCCTGGGTCGTCTGGCTGTTGCTGCTTCGGTGACTGTTGCCGTGCTGGCAGGTGTGCGTCTGTACAACCAGGACGAGATCGCTGGTGTCGAACTTGCTCAGCAATCCAGTCAACCGGGTCTGGCCGTTCCTCAGGTCAAGGGTCCAGCTGTATTGGCAGGCTATAGTGAGAGTTCGGAAGCCACTGGCCCTATGGCCAACGGCGTATTGCAAGGTCAACCAGGCTGGCACGATCAGCGTCTGCCAGGCTACTTGCGCCAACATGCTCAACAGGCTGCACTGAAAGGTACTGAGAGCGCTCTGCCTTACGCTCGTGCAGCAAGCCTGGAAAACCGTTAAGGAGGATCATGCGCGCCATACCTCTACTTTCGCTTCTGCTCGGTGGCTGGTTTGTTGTTCCAGCCCACGCCGATGAAGCCCAGGACTGGTTGACACGTCTTGGTCAGGCCGAGCAACAGCAAAGCTTTCGCGGCACTTTCGTTTACGAGCGTAACGGTAGTTTTTCTACCCATAACATCTGGCACCGCGTTCAGGATGGCAAGGTACGCGAGCGTTTACTCCAGCTCGACGGCTCAGCACAGGAAGTCGTGCGCATTGATGGGCATACTCAATGCGTCAGTGGCCTTCTGATAGCAGGGCTTGGGGATTCACCCAACTCCGCTGCTCGTGCACTCGATCCACAAAAGCTGAAAAATTGGTATGACCTTGCCGTCATTGGCAAGTCGCGTGTGGCTGGGCGTGCGGCAGTGATTGTCTCACTTAAGCCACGTGATCAGCATCGCTATGGTTTTGAGCTTCACCTTGATAAGGAAACCGGCTTGCCGTTGAAGTCATTGTTACTCAATGACAAAGGGCAGTTGCTCGAGCGCTTCCAGTTCACCCAATTGGATACTGCCAGCGTGCCTTCGGAAAACGACTTGAAGGCCGGCGACGATTGCAAGGCTGTGACCCTCGACGGTGACAAGGCTTCCCCCGTCAAGGCCGCCCAGCTCTGGCATTCGGACTGGCTTCCACCCGGTTTCGAGTTGACCAGCAGCAGCGCCCGCAAGGATCCAGAGACGAAAACCCAGGTCAACAGTCTGATGTATGACGATGGTCTGGCGCGCTTCTCGGTATTCCTTGAGCCGTTGAACGGTGCGACCGTCACCGACACCCGCACCCAATTAGGCCCTACCGTTGCTGTTTCTCGGCGCTTGACCACCCCTCAAGGCGAGATGATGGTGACCGTGGTTGGCGAGATCCCGATTGGTACTGCTGAACGGATTGCGTTGTCCATGCGCACCGATGCCACTGCAACCAAGTAGTGAGCTGATGCCGAAATGTTTGGTGAGCATTTCAATTTGCAAAAAAACCTGAATTTTTCTATAGGTCAGAGCCTCACGGCTCTGGCCTTGTTTTGTTGTTCCCGGAACAAAAATACCGGCGTATCTTTCCCGGTATTCCTTGCTCCATATCGCTTAACCATGCTCGTCGTAACGGGAGCCGTATGTCGATACCACGCTTGAAGTCTTATCTTTCCATTGTTGCCACCGTGCTGGTGCTTGGTCAGGCGGTCACTGCTCAAGCAGTCGAGTTGCCTGACTTCACTCAATTGGTCGAGCAAGCCTCGCCCGCAGTGGTGAACATCAGTACCACACAAAAGCTGCCGGACCGCAGAGTGTCAGGCCAGATGCCCGACCTTGAAGGCCTGCCACCAGCACTGCGCGAGTTCTTCGAGCGGGGCATGCCGCAGCAGCCACGCTCGCCTCGCGGTGATCGCCAGCGTGAAGCGCAGTCACTGGGCTCGGGTTTCATCATCTCGCCTGACGGCTACATCCTGACCAACAACCACGTGATCGCCGATGCCGACGAAATTCTCGTTCGTCTCTCCGACCGCAGTGAATTGAAAGCCAAGCTGGTTGGCACCGATCCACGTTCCGACGTGGCATTGCTGAAAATCGAAGGCAAGGACCTGCCAGTCTTGAAGCTGGGCAAGTCCCAGGACCTGAAGGCCGGCCAATGGGTCGTCGCGATCGGCTCGCCGTTCGGTTTCGACCATACCGTGACCCAAGGCATCGTCAGCGCTGTCGGTCGTAGTCTGCCAAACGAAAACTATGTGCCGTTCATCCAGACCGACGTGCCAATCAACCCGGGTAACTCAGGTGGCCCGCTGTTCAACCTGGCCGGTGAAGTGGTCGGGATCAACTCGCAGATCTACACCCGTTCCGGTGGTTTCATGGGCGTGTCGTTCGCGATCCCTATCGATGTGGCAATGGACGTTTCCAATCAGCTGAAAAGTGGCGGCAAAGTCAGCCGTGGCTGGTTGGGTGTAGTGATCCAGGAAGTGAACAAGGATCTGGCCGAGTCGTTTGGTCTTGATAAGCCGGCCGGTGCGCTGGTGGCCCAGATCCAGGAAGATGGCCCAGCTGCCAAGGGTGATCTGCAAGTAGGCGACGTGATCCTGAGCATGAACGGTCAACCGATCGTCATGTCTGCCGATCTGCCGCATCTGGTGGGCGCACTGAAAGAAGGCGAGAAGGCCAAACTTGAAGTGATTCGTGACGGCAAGCGCAAGAATATCGAGCTGACCGTTGGCGCGATCCCTGACGAAGGCAAAGAGCTGGACTCGAAACTGAAGTCAGGCGTCGAAACCAGCAGCAATCGTCTGGGCGTTGCCGTCGCCGATCTGACCGCTGAGCAGAAGAAGACCTACGACCTCAAAGGCGGTGTGGTGATCAAGGAAGTTCAGGATGGGCCTGCATCGCTCATTGGCTTGCAGCCCAATGATGTGATCACTCATCTGAACAACCAGGCAATCAACGACAGCAAAGAGTTCGCTGAAATCGCCAAGGCGCTGCCGAAGAATCGTTCGGTGTCCATGCGGGTTCTGCGTCAAGGTCGTGCCAGCTTCATCACCTTCAAACTGGCTGAATAAACCGGTTGTCGGCTGAATAAAAAACCGCCTCGAAAGAGGCGGTTTTTTTTGTGCCTGAAGCTTTTGTGTTCCTGAAGCAGGTCAGCCCATCATGTCCTTGACCATGCGTTCCTGCTCCATCAACTCACGCTGCCGGGCGTCGATACGCGACGACAACGGGAAGTTGGTGCCGGCCTTGCGCTTGGCGAAGTCCAGTTGCTGAATGGCCTGACGATAGTCGCCAACCAGGGCGAAGTACTCCGCGCGAGCCTGATGCAGGCCGATGATGTTGCCTGACAGACCGCGCGTCTCGGCCACCTGATACCACACGTCCGGATCATCCGGACGCGACTTGAGCAGCCCTTCGAGCGCCTTCTCGGCATCGGCGGCGCGGTTTTGTTTCAGCAGCAGATCGACGCGCACCTGGTTCAGCGGGTAGTTGCCGGGGTACTGGGTCAGCATCCGGTCAACCCGTGTTTGAGCATCGGGCAGACGATTGTTGGTGATGTCCAGATCGACCTGCGCCAGGTTGTAGATGATCTCATTCGGTGATTTGGCCAGCAGCAGTTTGAGGTTCTCGCGAGCTTCATTCAACTGGCCGCCCTTGATCTGGGCGATCGCCAAGCCATACCGGGCGACGTCGTTTTTCGGGTTCTCGTCGAGTTGCGCGCGGAAACGCTTGGCGCCCAGGCCTGGTGTTTCTTCATAGACCAGCTGAACGCGTGCACGAATCAGCTGATACCGCATGGTGTCTTCGATGCCGCCCGGTTTGGCCTGTTCGGAGCGGTTGCGGGTGTCGGCGATCCGCGATTCGGTCACCGGGTGAGTCAGCAAAAATTCCGGCGGCTTGGCGTCGAAGCGGTACTGACGCATCAACCGCTCGAACATGGTCGGCATCGACCGAGGGTCGTAACCGGCCTTTTCCAGATTGAGGATGCCGATGCGGTCGGCTTCCTGCTCGTTCTGGCGCGAGAAGCGTCGCTGCTCCTGAATCGCAGCCGCCTGAGTACCCGCAATCGCCGCGATCCCGGCGTCACCGGCACCGGCAGCCGCAATGACGATACCGGCCAGCAGAGCGGCCATCATCGGGACTTGCATGCGCTGTTGGGCTTCAACGCCACGGGCAAAGTGGCGCTGCGACAAGTGAGCCAATTCGTGCGCCAGTACCGAAGCGTATTCGCCCTCGGTCTGCGCATTGAGGAACAGACCGCCGTTGACTCCGACAATCCCGCCCGGCGCCGCAAAGGCGTTGAGCTGCGGGCTGTTGATCAGGATGAACTCCAAGCGCCGGTCATTGACCTGGCTGGTTTCGACCAGTCGGTAAACGCTGGATTCGACGTAATCCTTGAGCTGCGGATCGTTGAGCTGCGAGACCTGGCTGCGCAACAGTGCCAGCCACGCACGGCCCAATTGGTATTCCTGTTGCGGCGAGACAATGGCAGAACTGGCGTCGCCGAGTGACGGCAAGTCGTCGGCGAAGCCCGGTGAGGCGAGCAGGCAAGCGAGCGTCAGCAGGGTAGGGCGCAAAAAAGTCATGCACAAAGCCTTAGTCGACAAAGACCTTACTGTAGCCGGACACTTCGCTTGGGACCAGATATTCTAGGCAACTCCACCACCTGACCCGGAGCGATGTAATGACCAACGCTGTAGCCCATGACGCCGAACTGGACGCCAGTGGCCTGAATTGCCCATTGCCATTGCTCAAGGCCAAGCTGGAGCTCAATCGAATGGCCAGTGGCGCGGTGCTCAAGGTGATCGCCACCGATGCGGGCTCCCAGCGCGACTTTCGCACCTTTGCCCGATTGGCCGGTCATACGCTGCTTCGCGAAGAAGATGAGGCGGGTGTTTACCGCTACTGGCTGAAAAAAGCCTGAAACCTACTGCGTTCGTTTCTAAGGATTATTGATGTTCAAGGTGTTACGCGACTGGATTCAGCGCTATTTTTCCGACGAAGAAGCCGTGGTGCTGGCCGTGCTGTTGTTTCTGGCCTTTACCGCCGTGCTCACGTTGGGCGGCATGCTCGCACCGGTGCTGGCGGGGATGGTGCTGGCGTATCTGATGCAAGGCCTGGTCGTCACCCTCGAACGCCTGCGCATGCCCGGCGGGGTGGCGGTGGGGCTGGTCTTCGCGTTGTTCATGGGCGTGTTGCTGGTGTTCATCATTGTCGTGGTGCCGTTGCTCTGGCATCAGCTGATCACGCTGTTCAACGAACTGCCCGGCATGCTCGCCAAGTGGCAATCGTTGCTGTTGCTGCTGCCCGAACGCTATCCGCACCTGGTATCGGACGAGCAGGTGTTGCAGGCCATCGAAGTGGCGCGGGGCGAGATCGGCAAGTTCGGTCAGTGGGCGCTGACGTTCTCGCTGTCGAGCCTGCCGTTGCTGGTGAACATCATGATCTATCTGGTGCTGGTGCCAATCCTGGTGTTCTTCTTCCTCAAGGACCGCGAGATGATCGGTCATTGGGTACGAGGCTATCTGCCCCGTGAGCGGGCGTTGATCACCCGGGTCGCTCACGAGATGAATCGTCAAATTGCCAACTATATTCGCGGCAAAGTCATTGAGATTTTCATTTGCGGTGGTGTGACCTACATCGGGTTCGTCGTGCTGGGGCTCAACTACGCAGCGCTGCTGGCATTGCTGGTGGGCGTGTCGGTGGTGGTGCCGTATGTCGGAGCGGTGGTGGTGACCGTGCCGGTGCTGCTGATTGCGCTGTTCCAGTGGGGCTGGAGTGATCAGTTCATCTATTTGATGGCGGTCTACGGGATTATCCAGGTCCTGGACGGCAATGTGCTGGTACCGCTGTTGTTCTCGGAAGCGGTCAATCTGCATCCGGTGGCAATCATCTGTGCGGTGCTGTTGTTTGGCGGGTTGTGGGGCTTTTGGGGGGTGTTCTTTGCGATTCCCCTGGCGACGCTATTCAAGGCTGTGCTGGATGCGTGGCCGCGGAAGGAACAGGTGGTGGCGCCGTTGCTTTAACCGTCATCTCTAATTTTGCAGTGAGGCTGATGGCGTCTTCGCGGGCAAGCCCGCTCCCACAGGATTAACGCCAACCCTGTGGGAGCGGGCTTGCCCGCGATGGCGTCAGAACAGACGCCAGAATCTTAGGCTTTATTGAGAGCCTGAGCCGCAGCCAACACCGCATCCACATGCCCCGGCACCTTCACACCGCGCCATTCCTGACGCAGCACACCGTCCTTATCAATCAGGAACGTGCTGCGATCAACTCCCATGTATTCCTTGCCATACAGCTTCTTCAGCTTGATCACATCAAACAACTGGCACAGCGCTTCTTCCTTGTCGCTGATCAGCTCAAAGGTGAACGCCTGCTTGGCCTTGAAGTTTTCGTGGGACTTCAGGCTGTCGCGAGAAACACCAAACACTTCAGTATTGGCCGCTTTAAAGGCGTCCAGCTGATCGCGAAAGCCCTGACCTTGAGTGGTGCAGCCCGGCGTGCTGTCCTTCGGATAGAAGTAGATCACCACTTGCTTGCCTTTAAGGCCTGCGAGGCTGACGGTCTGTCCATTGGTGGCGGGTGCTTCGAAGTCGGCAACCGGTTGGTCGATGGCAACGGCCATGAAAGCTTCCTTACATTGGGTTTTGTGGGCGCCACGGTTCGATCAGCGCGTCCAGGTTCAGCGCGTCGGCGAAATCCAGAAATTGATCGCGCAGCCAGCTGATCTGCACGCCGGCCGGCAACGTCACGGTAAACGTGGCGTTGAGCATGGTGCCGCCGGTTTGCGGCGCCTGATACGTGTCGCAGGTCAGGTTTTCCAGCTCGACATTGTGGTCCATGAAGAACTGGCACAGCTCGTTGATGATGTCCGAACGATAGGCCGAGCTGACATAAGCGACGTAAGGTAGGGCCTGAGGACGATTCTCCAGCGCCGCGCTGCGCACCACATTGACGGTGAATGCGTGCTTCTTGGCGAGGCCAGACAGGCTGCCTTCCAGGCGCGCCAGGGCGTCCCAGCTGCCGGAGATCTCGAGGATCAACGCGCTGCACTCGCCGTGACGGGTCAGGCGAGAGGTGACCACGGCGCAGCGGTTTTCATGGCTGGCGCGGCACAGGACGTTAGTCAGCTCCATGGGGTTGGCGCCGAGGGCACTGATGACAAGGAATTGTTCGCGAACTGTGGGGGTGGACATGCAGCATTCCTAAAGCGATGAGCGGTCGATACTTTTACGGGCTTTTACTACCGGGGGCGAGCCTGCGGATGCGAATTCAGAAAACCCGGGCCGAAGGTTGCAACGTGCTCCATCAAGGCAAGAGCGAGGGGTGGCAACGCTGGATCGGGGCTTGTGATGCCGAAAATGGAGGCTGAAACCCGGCGTACGAGCTTATCAGTACCGATCAAAGTCTGAAGGGTAGCGAAAAGCAGCGCCAAGGGGAATGGCGGCAGCGCAGTACTTTGCTTGTACAAGCATCTTGGCGCCAGTACCATTACCGCTCTCTTTTTCCGGCAGGAGCGGTTGCATGATTGCGGGCAGTATGGTGGCACTGGTCACACCCATGGATGCACAAGGTCGTCTCGACTGGGACAGCTTGAGCAAACTGGTGGACTTTCACCTGCAGAACGGCACCCACGCGATCGTGGCGGTCGGCACTACAGGCGAATCGGCCACCCTTGACGTGAACGAGCACATCGAAGTGATTCGTTACGTGGTAAAGCAGGTGGCAGGGCGCATTCCGGTGATCGCCGGTACCGGCGCCAACTCGACGCGCGAAGCCATCGAGTTGACCACCAACGCGAAGACCGCCGGCGCCGATGCTTGCCTGCTGGTCACGCCGTACTACAACAAGCCGACCCAGGAAGGTTTGTACCAGCACTTCAAAGCCATCGCCGAAGCCGTCGACATCCCGCAGATTCTTTACAACGTGCCGGGCCGTACAGCCTGCGACATGCTGACCGAAACCGTGATCCGCCTGTCGACCGTGAAAAACATCATCGGCATCAAGGAAGCCACCGGCGACCTGACCCGTGCCAAAGCCATCATCGACGGCGTCAGCAAAGACTTCGTGGTGCTTTCCGGTGACGACGCCACCGCAGTCGAACTGATCCTGCTCGGCGGCAAAGGCAACATCTCGGTGACCGCCAACGTCGCCCCGCGCGACATGAGCGACCTGTGCAACGCTGCCCTGAAAGGCGACGCCGTTACGGCCCGCGCGATTCACGAAAAGCTGATGCCGCTCAATAAAACCCTGTTTATCGAATCCAACCCTATCCCCGTGAAATGGGCACTGCATGAAATGGGCTTGATGCCGGACGGTATCCGTCTGCCGCTCACCTGGCTCAGCGCTGCCTGTCACGAACCGCTGCGGCAGGCCATGCGCCAGTCCGGCGTACTGGTTTAATTGAGGAAGTACTACGCATGAAGCGATTGGCCGGACTTTCCGCACTTGCCTTGATTATCTCCAGCACCAGTGGCTGTGGATGGGTCTGGGGCCCGGAAGGTTATTTCCGTGACCGTGGTAGCGATTACCTGGAAGCGCAACAGACTGCACCTATGCAATTGCCAACGGATGTCAGCACCGCCAAACGTCTGGATCCGCTGCTGCCGATCCCGCGCAACGTGGCCGATGACACCGCGAAGGGCGAATACATCGTGCCGCGTCCGCAGCCATTGTCGGCAGGGGCTGACGCCAGCGCCTACTCCCTGCAGAAGACCGGTGATTCGCGCTGGATCGTCGCCCAGAACCCACCCGCCGAAGTCTGGCCAGTGGCTGTGCAGTTCTTCCAGGACAACGGTTTTCGTCTGGACGAACAGAAGCCGCAAACCGGCGAATTCACCACCACCTGGCAGCATGCCGACGAACTGTCCGCAGCAATGGCCAAGCGCCTGAGCGCCGCCGGTGTCAGCACTGACAGCGAAACCCGTGTTCGGGTGCGTATCGAGCCGGGCGTGCAGCGCAACACCAGCGAAGTCTACGTGGTCAGCGCCGAACGTCCTTCCGGCAGCACCGCCGACGTGGCCTTCACCAACCGTTCGGTCAACACTGGCCTGGACGCGGCACTGGTCGACGACATGCTCGCAAGCATGAGCCGCATCTCGGAGAAGGGCGGTTCGGTCTCCATGCTGGCTTCGCGTGATTTCGATACGCCGAGTCGTGTCAGCCTGAGCGAAGACGGCAGCGGCAACCCGGTTCTGAACGTCGGCAACGACCTGGATCGTGCTTGGTCGAGCGTAGGTCGTGCGCTGGAACAGGGCGAATGGCGCGTTGAAGACATCAACCGCAGCCTGGGCCTGTACTACATCAACCTCTCCGAAAAAGCCGAGAAGAAAGACGAGAAACCTGGTTTCTTCAGCGGCCTGTTCGGCAGCGCGCCGAGCAAGGAAGAAGTTGAAGCCCGTGCCGAGCGTTATCAGGTTCGCCTGAGCAAGGTTGGCGACAACGTCCAGGTCACCGTCGAGAAAAACATCAACACCGTGGCGCCGGCAGAAGTGGCGCGCAAGGTGTTGAGCGTGATTCAGGACAACCTGGGCTGATCACATGCGTTTTGCCGTTCTCGGCAGCGGTAGCCAAGGGAACGGCACGCTGATAGCCAGCGCTGACACGTATGTACTGGTGGATTGTGGTTTCTCCCTGCGGGAAACCGAAAAACGCCTGCTGCGCCTGGGTGTGAACCCTGCGCAACTGAGCGCGATACTCGTGACCCACGAACATGCCGACCACGTGCATGGCGTGGGTTTGCTGTCTCGGCGCTACAATCTGCCTGTCTACCTCAGTCGCGGGACCCTGCGCGGGATGCGCAAACCGATTGAACCGGCTGGCCTTCTGGCCGGCGGCGAGCAACTGCAGATCGGCGCACTGAGCATCGGCGTCATTGCCGTGGCCCACGATGCACAGGAACCGACGCAGTACGTCTTCAGCGACGGTGAGCGGCGCTTCGGCCTGCTGACCGACCTGGGCTCGTATTGCAACAAGGTGCTGGACGGCTATCGGGACCTCGATGCGTTGATGATCGAGTCCAACCATTGCCGTGACATGCTCGCTCGCGGTCACTACCCATACTTCTTGAAGCAGCGGGTGGGCGGTGAACTGGGACATTTGAACAACCACCAGGCGGCATTCCTGGTGTCTGAGTTGGGCTGGCAAGGCCTGCAACACCTGGTCCTGGCCCATCTGAGCAGCAAGAACAACCTGCCGCAGCTGGCCCGGCAATGTTTTGTCGACACCCTAGGGTGCGACCCGGACTGGCTGCAAATGGCCGATCAAGATTCAGGGCTCGACTGGCGACATATCGCCTAGCCCACCTACTTAGCAAGCGGAGCCCATCATGGAAAAACGTGAAGAACTCTACCGCGGCAAAGCCAAATCGGTTTTCAAGACCGACGACGCTGACCGCTTGATCCTGCTGTTTCGCAACGACACCTCGGCGTTCGACGGCAAGCGCATCGAGCAGCTCGACCGCAAAGGCATGGTGAACAACAAGTTCAACGCCTTCATCATGCAGAAACTCGAAGCCGCCGGCGTGCCAACCCAATTCGACAAACTGCTGGGCGACAACGAATGCCTGGTGAAAAAACTCGACATGATCCCGGTCGAGTGCGTCGTGCGTAACTACGCTGCCGGCAGCCTGGTCAAACGCCTGGGCGTCGAAGAAGGCATGAAGCTCAATCCTTACACCTTCGAACTGTTCCTGAAGGACGACGCCAAGGGCGACCCGTTCATCAACGAATCCCACGTCGTGGCATTCGGTTGGGGCACCGCCGAGCAACTGGTTCGCATGAAAGAACTGTCGCTCAAGGTCAACGAAGTCCTGAGCAAACTGTTCGACGACGCCGGCCTGCTGCTGGTCGACTTCAAACTTGAATTCGGCGTCTTCTCCGACGGCTCCATCGTCCTGGGCGACGAATTCAGCCCGGACGGCTGCCGTCTGTGGGACAAGGCCACCGGCAAGAAAATGGACAAAGACCGCTTCCGCCAGGGCCTCGGTGACGTCATCGAAGCCTATGAAGAAGTCGCCAATCGTCTGGGCGTACCGCTTTAATCGACGCAAGCATCTGATAGCACGGAAAAATTTCGCTTAGGGGGTTCGCTTCCGGCGAAAGTGTTGTTATGATGCGCGCCGTTGGAGAGATGCCAGAGTGGCCGAATGGGACGGATTCGAAATCCGTTGTACCTTCACCGGTACCTAGGGTTCGAATCCCTATCTCTCCGCCATACATAGAAAAGCCCCATAGATCAAGGTCTTGGGGCTTTTTGCATTCTGGGATTGTACGTAGAGGTAGTACGTAAAATACCTATCGCTACAGACCCTCTCAGCGCGCCCAAAGCGGCTTCTCTATCATCCGCACCCCATCGCCAAAACTGAGTCAGCTCAGCGCCTCTATGGGGTTGTGAGCGTCAAGCGGTAACGGGTTCTTGGTGAGCAGAAGGTGGGCAGGCGGGCGTATTTAAAAAGCCTCAATACGCTGAGGCTTTCTTATTGCGATGCGTTTTAAGCGTAGGAGATCAGCTTCCACGTAACAGCTTTGCCGTTATGTGGCGGGAACACATTGCCTTCGGCGAATGGCCCGGTGGTAGAAGGTGAGTCTTGCGTTTCCCATACACCGCTTTCTGGTGACTTTTCGCCGGTTTTGCCGGTAGTTCCGATTGGTGACTTGCTCATTTTTCATATCCCCATGGCAGGTTGCTCAGGCTGTAACACGCAACCTCAAAGCAACAGGAGCCTAGCTTGGATCCAAGCAATAGCAATAGACCGCCCACGTCGCACAGCATCTGAGCTACACGGCTGGTCTTTACTAACCCGGCCAAACGCCGGTTTTTTGTAAGAAATGTTGTGACTTTTGAAATACGACAATTGTGAAAAATAAAGCGCGACAGAATTAAAGAAGCCCGCATTGCTTCGGCTTGTTAAACACTCAATGTTACTTTTTTATACGCTTGGCTTTCGCTTCCGCTGCCTTCTGTACGACAGGGTAATACTCAATGTCTAACCGCCCCATCTTGGGTAGAGGCGTGGAGGCGTAGACGCTTTGATTCGGGGCAAACCAATCGGAATCAAAATAGACTTGGACTTCGTTGTTCAAGTCGAACTTCGTGCGCTGGGCCAGTCCGCTCAACGCGAAACCATCGTCCGCAGGGTCTAAAACAAATTCACCCGGAAACAATTTTTCTGTTTTTCGCGTAGTGCCGTAGGCGATTCTTACCGCGTGATCATCTTCGAAAACAGCGACTACCAATGCGGGGCGAGCTTTGGGGCCTGGATTCCCGATGACTTCGGGGAAATGACACCAGACAAAGTCGCCTGGTGCAGGCAGCGGGCGAAAAGGTACGGTCATTTTTCAGTAGAGCCTTTTAGTAATGCGCTCCTCCGGAAGGTCCGTAGCAGGGCTAGCTGCACGAATTGCGGAGACTTGAGCCGGGGTTAGAGGTCCATCGTCTAGCTCGTACTTGGGCAAATAGCGGTCAGCAAATTGCCTCAAAGCGAGGTGGGCGACTTCGGTTTTACTCAAACCGGTCTGATTCATAAGCAACTCGATTGTCGAGATGCTTACCCCTGTTGGCGTGTCCTGTTTGCGTAATCGCAGCAGAAAGCTTTCAGATTTTTCAGTGGTGAGGGTCATTGGGTACTCCAAAGCATATGTTTCTTGGTAGAGCGTCCGAGCTCTGACTATCCTTCAATCTAGAAGGTGATATAGATTCTATATCTCTCCAGTGAAAAAGCAATCACCCCAAGCCGTGGTATCTCTCAGCAAGTGGGTGGCAGCATAGGCGCCATGGGAGAGTCGCTAGCATCACTCCCCATGGCGGTCTGATACCCCTAATGCTCGGGGCACTTATCAGAAAGGCTAGCCGCTATTTCGCGGCCTTCTTGTCCTTCCGAGCAGGTCTGGGTGTAACCGCCTTCACCACATCATCAAGCAGCGCTTTACCCATCGCCGTTAAATAGTGCGCGGCCCAGGCATGACGGTCGGTGTCTCTTACGTATGCGGCATCCTCCGTGAACGCCTTGGCCAGGAACAGAAAATCAGATGCCTGTGCCAATGCAACACTCACGGGCACCCCTGCGCTGACGTGGAACATCGCTTTGCCTGAACAGTAGATAGGGGTGAAGCCGATGGTTTTTACTTCTGTTGGTTCGGTCATTTGCCACCTCCATTGACGGAGATGCAGCGGGATCGACAGTCAGAATTGAGGTGAGGGTAACGCAGAAATTTGTACGGATTTACAGTGTGCATTGTCTACTCCTTGACGTTAGGAGCTGCCGTTTTCGTTACCAAGCGAATGGGTGGCAGCTGCGCGCAGGTTGGTAAACCGGGAGTCAAGGAGACCGGCACGCCCGAAGGCGTCCCACGCACAGCCGCCATAGCACAAGATTACTGATGAAAAAAACCAGTATTGTGAAGGGGACGCTGTTGCGTAACTCGTCGGGTTACCAAGCCCGTTCGCTGAACTTTCAGCGACGGCTGGAGAATATCCCAGCGAAGATAAGGCCAACAAGACGGTAACGAGCCAAAACGCACAGCAAGCGCACCTCTTACGCAACTCTCGGATTTTGCCTACAACTTCATCGAGAGTCACCCGGATATTCTGGCACCGACCCCACTCCGACAAAGAAACTAAGCCCTACCAGGTTAGTGATGCTCGGGCTTTCCTTGAGCAAGCAGGAGCCACCCCGTGAACGAAATGAATTACCAAGACTATGTCGCCCGAATTGAATACAGCAACGAAGACGGCCTGTTTGTCGGCCATATTGCGGGTATCAAAGATGTGGTTGGCTTTCATGGCGAGTCAGTACTCGAGCTTCGAGATGCATTTGAAGAGGCCGTCACTGATTATCTGGAGGCATGCGAGAAAACAAGGCGCATCCCGGTCATTAGCTATCATGCAATAAAGAGCTAAATCACCGGATAGCGGGGAAGAGCATGAACAGATGGCGGCGGCTTTGGTTGATTATCAAGCTGATAGCAGCCCTTGCGGCCTGCGTGGCCGTCGCTATTCAGGCTTTTCTCTACATGCTGGAAAGCTCCGACGCCGTGCAAATTCACCCATTGAGCATTCTGGTTGTCGGGCTGATTTTTGGCTTCATTACTTTTGGACTTCTTTCACTGATTGAAAGGGGTGTGTTGGGGCTGGTGGTCCCGAACAATTCCAGAGCTCAAGCAGAACCTGAAGGCGATGCCGAGGCAACGCCGGAATGGCCACTGACCCTGCCAACTGAAGACCCCATTCATCAGAGAAATCTGTGACCCTGGTCAGCTTCGAAAAGAACCGCGTGGACGGATCTCACAGGAATAATTCCGGGCTGACAAAAACAAGCGAATCCTCCTACTTCGTACGCGGATACGTCCGAGATTGATCGAAGGTATATTCGGTTTTCAGCGAAGACATCAGTAGTGACTTCGCGGTCGAGCAGGTGGCTGGACGTTACGCACCATCTTCTGGTTGATCGGTTAATCGATGATTTATTCCCTCAAGGAGGAGGTAGCGATGTACAGCAGCAGTGAAGAGGGTTTTCAGGGTGATGATCAGACCGGGGGGGCAGAAGCCAAGCCAATGTCCAGGGATCTTCATCTGGATACCGGGCGGTTGGCCAATTTTTTCAAAGCGCGAATAAAGAATACCGAGTGCCCGTTTTGTGAGCATGATGAGTGGGAGTTGCCACTCCAAGCCGGGGCGACGGGCGTCGGGTTGCCTTGGGCGTGTGGCAAAGAGTATTTACGCTCCGGCACGCCGGCGGTGATGCTTAACTGCAAGTATTGCGGATTTGTTCGCTTGCATTCGCTGAGTGTGTTGGCAGATATCATCGTCGACGATGGGAGCAAAGCCCGTACGCTGGAGGTCTGCGATGAGTGAGCCTTTTGTGCTGGTAAACCTTGATGAGCATTACCCCGACCGCTTCCCGAGCAACAAAAGGAGTGGCGGAGACGATAAAGGACGAAGACCACCAGGTCCTCCAGGAGAAAACCCATTGGAACCACGTGTATCCCAACTAGAAACGCATATCGAATACGTCCGGCGTGACCTGGGTGACCTTCGCACTGATTTTAGTGAGCAGCGGAAAGACGCTCGAACGGATTTTCGATTACTGTTTGGCGCTTTGATTACCGCCGCGCTGGGTCTGGCGGCAGTCATGGGGAAAGGGTTCGGGTGGTTGTAAACGAATGCGCAAAAAGAAAATCGGCCAGACGCCGGTTTTTTTTGTGCAGTGGTCGTGCCACCTGAATCTATCAAGCGCTGAGACCGCTGCCGAACCCTCAAAACGAAGGCGGCGTAATCACCCAAATCACCACCGCATCCACCTCCCCAGGGTTCCCATACCGATGCGGCTCCTGGCTGGAAAAGCTGAAACTATCCCCCTCACTCAGCTGGAAATACCGCTCACCCACCCACAGCTCAAAACTCCCCGACAGCAAATACCCAGCCTCTTCCCCTTCATGGCTGTAACTCTGCTGACTGTAAGTCCCGGGCGGAAACCGTGAATGCAGCATCTCCAACTGCCGATTCGGCTGCGGCGTCAGCAGCTGATCCACAATCCCGTCCTCATAATGAACACTCATACGAGTGTTCTTGCGCACCACAACGCCGTTATCTTCAGGCGCCGTATTGCCCTCGCTGGCAAAGAACCACTGAATGGTTACACCCAGACTACGAGCGATATTGAACAGCGCAGGTATAGACGGATACGCCAGATTCCGTTCCAGCTGGCTGATGTACCCCGCCGTCAGCTCGCTCTTCTGCGCCAATTCCGCCAAGGTCATGCCCCGACGTTTGCGCAACCCACGAATCCGTGTGCCGAGAAAATGCGGTTCTGCCGTGGCGCTGTCCTGTGTAGGCGCGCTGCTGGCAGGCGGCATCTTGCTGCTGTTGCTCATGGCGTGCTCCAAACCGGGGTGATGGGTAAAAGCCCTGGAGTATAAAACAGCCTCAAAGCTCCCAGGCGACTTTCAAACCTTCGTAGATGGCTTCTTCGGCGGTGCGCGGGGCGAGGCAGTCGCCGATGCGGCGAAACTCCACCAAGCCTTGCAATTCGGCGCCAAGGGTATCGACGGGTTGGTGGCCTTGGCAGAGCACCAGAGTGTCGATGTTTTCGATGAGCATTGGTTCGCCGCTGGCGGTGTGTTGCAGGTAGACGGTGTTGTCGTCGCAGCCGTACAGGCGGGCGTAGGTAGTGATCGGGATGCCGAGTTTGTGCAGTTCGCCGGCCAGTTGATCGCGCACGTACTGCGGCAGGTTTTCGCCGCAGTGGGTGCCGTTGACGGCCAGTTGCACCTGGTGCCCGGCGCTTACCAGACGTTCGGCGATGCCGGGGCCGATCCAGTCGGCGCGCCAGTCGACCACCACCACGGAGCGGCCGATTTGCACTTGATCGCGCAGCACTTGCCAGGCATCCACGACCTGCAATTCACCGCCGCGCTCGAACGCTGGCCAATACGGTTCGGCGCCGGTAGCGACGATCACCATGTCCGGGCGTTCGCGTTCGACGAGCGCCCGGTCGACGCGGGTGTTGCGTACGACGCGTACGCCGGCCAGTTCCATTTCGCGTTGCAGGTTGGTGCTGGCACCGCCGAATTCGGCGCGTCGCGGCAGCAATTGCGCCAGTAAGACTTGGCCGCCGAGTTGCGAGCTGGCTTCGTAGAGGGTCACGTCATGTCCACGCTGGGCGGCCACAGCGGCAGCTTTCATCCCGGCTGGTCCGCCGCCGGCAATCATGATGCGTTTGCGTTGAGCGGTGGGTTGCCGCTGGCCGAAGATCAGTTCGCGCCCGGTTTCCGGGTGCTGGATGCAGGAAATCGGCAGACCTTTGTGAAAGTGGCCGATGCACGCCTGGTTACAGGCGATGCAGGCGCGCACATCCTCGACGTGGCCGGTGTCGGTTTTGTTGGGCATTTGCGGGTCGCAGATCAGTGCGCGGGTCATGCCGCAGACATCGGCCTGCCCGCGCGCGATGATCAATTCAGCTTCCTGCGGTTGGTTGATGCGCCCGGTGACGAACAGTGGAATCGACAGCCTGGCCTTGAACGTTCCGGCCTCCTTGGCCAGATAAGCGGCTTCGATCGCCATCGGCGGCACAATGTGCACGGCGCCGCCCAATGAGGCCGAGGTGCCGGCGACGATGTGCACGTAATCCAGAATCCCTTGCAGCGATTGCACGGCAGCCAGGGATTCGTCTTCGGTCAGCCCTTCGGGATCGCGTTCATCGGCAGAAATGCGCAGGCCGATGATGAAGTGTTCATCGGTGTTGGCGCGTACTGCATCGATCACTTCGCGCAGGAAACGCAGACGCTGTTCCAGTTCGCCGTTGTAGCCATCGGTGCGACGGTTGACCCGTGGATTGATGAATTGCGCCGGCAGGTAACCATGGCTGGCGACCACTTCCACACCGTCGATCCCAGCCTGATACAGGCGTCGGGCAGCGGCCCCGTAACCGGCGACAATCTCGTCGATCATCGCTTGATCCAGCGCCCGAGGCATCACCCGAAACCGCTCGTTGGGCACCGCCGAAGGCGAGTAAGCGACAGCGAGCAAGCCATCGCTGGACTCCATGATTTCCCGACCCGGATGGAAGATTTGTGACAGCACCACGGTGCCGTGCGCATGGCAGCGCTCAGCGATTGTTCGATAGCCCTTGATGCAAGCGTCGTCGGTGGCCATCAGCACGTGCGAGGTGTACCGCGCGCTGTCATGCACGCCGGCCACTTGCAACACGATCAGCCCGACGCCGCCTTCGGCCCGCGCAGTGTGGTAGGCAATCAGTTGCTCGTTGACCAGGTTGTCGGTGGGCATCGAAGTGTCGTGACCGCTGGACATGATGCGGTTTTTCAGGCGTTTGCCACGCAGTTGCAGAGGTTCGAACAGGTGCGCGAAGGCAGGGGAAGCGGTCGACATGGTGCAATTACTCCAGGCAGGCTGAAGCCGAAAGGCCGGTTTTTTTGCGTTGTTGTTATTTGCCTATAGAAATTTACCTGTAGTAAAAAATCAACTTGTTTTTTTACTGAGGCTCGCAGTAGATTCATTTGGCGCCCGGACCTGAGGCGAACCTCACAACAATAAAAAAGGGTCACGTCGAGGTAATTCGCGTGGCACCTGCAAGAGGAACCACTGATGAAATCGAATACGCTCAAGCACGGTTTTTATCCCTTGTTGCTGTCCTTGGCCATGGGCCTTGGGAGCGCTCAGGCAGCACCGGACATGGTGGTGGTGGGTTACGGCGGCGCCGGCCAGCAAGCCCAGGATGTGGCGTTTTTCCAGCCGTTCAGCGTCGCGGATCACAGCAAGCTGATCCAGAGTGAATACAACGGTGAGATGGCCCGGATCAACGTGATGGTCGACACCGGCAATGCCGATTGGGACGTGGTGCAGATTGAAGGCCCGGACCTGATGCGCGGTTGCGATTAAGGTATGAAAAACTCGACTGGAAAACCCTGGGTCGCATCGAGCAGTTGATTCCCGATGCGGCGCAGCCGTGCGGTTCCGCAGCGCTGGTGTGGAGCGTGGCGATTGCCTATGACACTCAGAAGCTGGCGCAGGCCCCGACCTCTTGGGCTGACTTCTGGGATGTGCAGAAAATCCCTGGCAAACGCGGGCTGCGCAAACGTGCGGTGTACAAACACTGAATAAACGTCATCGACCTTCACCCCGTCGGACCTTGAGTTCGCCTTGCTGGACGTCGAGGTCATCACCACATCCCCGGCCGTCAGCCATTGCGCCGGTTGCGCGCCGGCCTCCCACCACTGGATATAGGGTTTGAGTTCAGTGAGTTTGGCGAAGGCCCGGTCGCGCACTTTCGCATCACAGATCTGATTTTTACCCACATCTCGGTGCGCCTGCCGGGGCCTGAACATCACTTCCTGATCAATCCGTACGGGCTGATGTTCGATGAAATCACCGCGTCCAATCTGGTGAAAATCGGTCTCGATGGCCGGGCCGTGGAGCCGACGCCATACCCGGTGAATCCTGCGGGGTTTGTGATTCACAGTGCCATCCACGGTGCACGTGAAGATGCACAGTGCGTGCTGCACACCCACACCCGATCCGGTTGCGCGGTCGCGGCGTTGAAATGCGGGTTGTTGCCGGTGAATCAGATTTCCATGGAGTTCTATGGTCGGGTTGCCTATCACGACTATGAGGGCGTGGCGCTGGACATGAGCGAGCAGCAGCGTCTGGTGCAGGACCTTGGCGACAAGCCGGTGCTGATGCTGCGTAACCACGGTTTGTTGACCGTTGGCGAGACCGTGAGCCAGGCCTTCTTGCGCATGTATTACCTGGAAAAAGCGTGCGAAATCCAGCTCGCCGCGCAGGCTGCAGGTGAACTGGTTTTGCCGCCGAGCAAAGTGTGCGAACACACCGAGCGTCAGTTCAACGATCCTGGCCGTCCGCTGGATGAAGGCGAGTTGAGCGACCCGGATGCCGTGCAGTTGGCTTGGGCGGCGTTGTTGCGATTGCTTGAGCGGGTGGCGCCGGGTTATCGGGACTGACCTGGGTTTTTGAATGGATGGACTACCTATATCGCGAGCAGGCTCACTCCCACAGGGTTATGTGTCGGGCGCAGATATTGGATTACTGCTCAGATCAGTGTGGGAGCGAGCCTGCTCGCGAAAGCGGTGTGTCAGTCATCCGGTTTCTGGGGCGTGCAACTGACTGGAGACTTCCCACTCTCTTGCTGTACAGTCGTTCAGCCCGCGGATTGTCCAGCCGCGCCCTAACGATTGTCCACGGAGAGTGTCGCTCATGAGTCAGGAAGCCCGTTTTTCCCGCATGGAGCCGGAGTTGCGCAAGGCCAACCTGATCGAAGCCACGCTGGTTTGCCTCAAGCGCCACGGCTTCCAGGGCGCATCGATCCGCAAGATTTCCGCCGAGGCCGGTGTCTCGGTCGGGTTGATCAGCCATCATTATTCCGGCAAGGATGAACTGGTGGCCGAAGCTTACCGGGCGATCACCGGTCGTGTCATGAGTTTGCTGCGCGACGCTATGGAGCATGCGGCGCCCAACGCCCGCGAGCGCTTGTCGGCGTTCTTCCGCGGGTCTTTCTCCGCCGAACTGCTCGACCCGCAACTGATCGATGCCTGGCTGGCATTCTGGGGCGCGGTGCGCACGGCGGAGTCAATCAACCTCGCGCACGAGCATTCCTACGGCGAGTACCGCGGCATCTTGCGCAAGGTCCTGACCGAGCTGGCGCAGGAGGAGGGCTGGGAAAACTTCGACGCCGATCTGGCCGCCATCAGCCTCAGCGCATTGCTCGACGGTTTGTGGCTGGAGTCGGGCCTCAACCCTGGCACCTTCACCCCGGAGCAAGGCATCCAGATTTGCGAAGCCTGGGTCGATGGATTGCAGGCCGGTGGTCGCCAACGGTTTTGCGTCCAGACGACGGGCTGTTGATCGGTCGTTCAGCTGTCGATACTCTCTGGCGCAAAGGCAACAAAACACTCTAATAAGAAACACGCCTTCGGGCATACGCGGGACACCTAGCGATGACTCCTCGAGTACTGATCGTCGATGACGATCCGCTGATTCGCGAACTGCTGCACGCCTACCTGTCCCAGGAAGGTTATGACGTGCATTGCGCGGCCACGGCGGAGCTGGCCGACACCTTTCTGGCGAGCCAGACGGTTGATCTGGTGATGCTCGATATCCGCCTGCCGGGTAAGGACGGCCTGACCCTGACGCGGGAGCTGCGGGTCCGTTCGGAAGTCGGGATCATTCTGATCACCGGGCGCAACGATGAGATCGACCGCATCGTCGGCCTCGAATGCGGCGCCGATGACTACGTGATCAAACCCCTCAACCCACGCGAGCTGGTGTCCCGGGCGAAAAACCTGATCCGCCGAGTTCGTCACGCGCAGGTGCCTCAACCGGTAGCGGCCATCGCAAAGCCGGTCAAACAATTTGCCGACTGGGCGCTGGACACCGATCGCCGGCGGCTGATCGACCCCACCGGCAGCGAAACCCTGCTGACCCACGGCGAGTACCAGTTGCTCAGCGTATTCCTGCGCAACAGCGGCCATACCTTGAGCCGCGATCAGTTGATGGATCAGATCCGCAACCGCGAGTGGGTGCCCAATGATCGCTCCATTGACGTGCTGGTCGGACGCTTGCGACGCAAGTTGCACGACGACCCGGCCGAGCCGCAACTGATCATCACCATCCACGGCGCCGGTTACCTGTTCACCGCCAGCGTGGCGGCTTGAGTTTTATGTGGCGGGTGTTTGCGCTGCTGTTGGCGCTGGTCACGAACAGCGCGATGGGGGCGCAAAAGATTCGCTACTGCGACTATCCGGTTTACCCGCCGATCTCCTGGAGCGACGGCAAACAGGTGCGCGGCGTGGCCCCAAGTGTGGTGAAAAACCTCTTCGAAAAACTCGGCTACGAAGTGGAAATCGTTGTGCTCGGCAACTGGAAACGCTGCCTGCTCGACGCGGCCGAAGGCCGGGTCGATGTGGTGTTGGCCTACAACACCGCGCAACGGGAACGGAGCATGATTTTTTCCACGGTGCCGGTGCTGCGTGAAGAGGTCGCGTTGTTTATCAATCGTCAGCGTCCGGTGAAATTCGAGCGTCTGGAGGACTTGGCCAGTTACCGTGGCGGACTGTTGTTTGGTGAAAGTTACGGCGTGGAATTCGACCACATGGTTGCACAACACCAAAACATCGAGTGGGTCTCTGACAGCCGCCAGAACTTCGGCAAACTGATCCGCGGGCGCATCGACTTCATCACCTCGGAGCGACGCACCGGCGAGCTCTACGTCGAAAATCTGCCGGGCGCGCAGGACATCGTCGCATTGCCCACGTCCTTGAGCGTGGACTACCTGCGGATTGCGGTATCACGCCGTTCCCCGCTGGCCAGCCTCATGCCGGACATCGATGCGCAACTCAAGCGCATGGTCGATGCCGGAGAGGTCGACCGTTTGCTCAACGAAAGCGAAGTCACCTACCGCGACATGGTCAACCTGCCGGCGAATTCGCCATGATCCGCGCTCGACCCGGTGGACTGCTGCGGCGTCTGCTGCTGTTCATTCTGTTGTTCAGCCTGTGCTTCACCGTGTTGGCCAGCACCGTGCAGTTGTACTTCGAATACCGCCGCGAGATGCGCGAGATCGATTCGCGCATGGAGCTGATTCGCGCCGGGTATCTGGCCAGCCTGGAGCGCAGTCTCTGGGATTTGAACGAGGGACAATTGAATGTGCAGCTGCGCGGGCTGGTGGATTTTTCCGACGTGGCGCGGGTTCGTCTGACCAGCGCGGATTTCGATTTGCTGCAAGGCAATCCGAACCCGACAGGACCGCTGCGCATCGAGCGTTTTCAACTGGACTATCAACCGCCGTCCGGGCCGCTACGGCATCTCGGGCAACTGGAAGTCAGCACTGATCTGGGCGCTGTGCATCAGCGTTTGTATGCCACCGGTTTGACCAGTTTGCTGTGGATGAGCATGTTTCTGTGCGGGCTGGCGGTGGCGCTATCGTGGTTGTTTTATCGCTTGGTGACCCGACACCTGCAAGTCATGGCCGAGTTTGCGCGGCGCATCGCCGCCGGTGACTGGTACGAGCCGATGCATTTGGACAAGCGCCGCAGCCCTCACCCGGATGAGATCGACACCGTCGCCTATGCGCTGGACGACATGCGCCGGGCCATTCTCAGTGACATCGACCGCCGTGAAAGCGATCGGCTGGCCCTGCAAGACAACCGCGATGAACTGTTCCGGATGGTCGAGCGTCGCACCGCCAGCCTGATGCGTGCCAAGGACGAAGCCGAAGCGGCCAACCTCGCCAAGTCGCGCTTTCTGGCGACCATGAGCCACGAGTTGCGCACACCGCTCAACGGCATCCTCGGCATGGCTGAATTGCTGCGCGGCGCGAGTCTGGATGAGCGTGACGGCAAGCGTCTGGATGCGTTGTACAAGGCGGGCGAAGGGTTGCTGTCGATTCTCAATGAAGTGCTGTATTTCGCTCGTTTGGAGGAAGGTGTTAGCCACCCGGAACCGGTGGATTTTTCGCTCCGGCAGTTGCTGGATGAGGTGCTGACGCTGCTGGAACCGCGCGCGTTGAGCAACGACACGACGCTGCAGTGCCGGATGGATCCACAGGTCGCTGACCGGCACAACGGGGCCGAACAATTCTTGCGTCAGGTATTGAGCAACTTGCTGGCCAACGCGATCAAGTTCACCGAGGGCGGAGAGGTTGAAGTCGAGGTCGTGCTATTGGCTCCCATCCCGCAACAGACCGGGCAACGGCTGCGCGTGAGTGTGACGGACAACGGCATCGGCATTGCGGCGGCGGTGCAGGAAAAGATTTTCGAGCGCTTCACCCAGGCCAGCGAGGAAGTGGCGCAACGCTTCGGCGGAACCGGTCTCGGACTGGCCATTTGCAAACATCTGGTGGGGCAGTTGGGCGGGCAGATCGGCGTTGAAAGTGACGTCGGGCGGGGCAGTTGTTTCTGGTTCGAGCTGACATTACTGCCCTCGACCGGCACCACCGATGTGGCGTCAAGCAGCGAGCCCGGCCAGGCGCTGAAGATTCTGGTGGTCGAAGATGTGGCGCTGAACCGGGATGTGGTCAGCGGCTTGCTGCAACGGGACGGGCATCAAGTCTGGCTCGCCGAAGACGGCGAACAGGCGCTGACGCAATGCGCCGGGCAGGCGTTCGATTTGATCCTGCTCGATGTTCACCTGCCAGGCATCAGTGGCGTCGAGTTGTGCACACTGATCCGCCGCACCGACGGCCCGAACCGCCACTGCCGAATCTTCGCCCTGACCGCCAGCGTGCAACCGGCGCTGGTGCGCGGTTATCTGGATGCCGGGATGGATGGCATTCTCGCCAAACCGCTGAAACTCGACAATCTGCGTCAGGCGCTGGCCGGGAACTCACCCACACTTGCGCAGCAGCCTGATGACGAAACGATGGATTGGCCGCTGCTGGACACTCACCGCGCCTTGCTCGGTGAACAGAAACTGCAGGGATTGCTGACGGTGTTGCGCGATTCGATCAGTCAGCACCGCGAGGCGCTCACGGAAGCGATCGAGGCCGACGATTGCACCGAAGTCGCTCATCTGGCGCATCGCTTGGCCGGCAGCAGCGATTCATTGGGCTTTCGTGCACTGGCCAATGTGCTGCGCGCGCTGGAACAGGCCGCGCTGGTCAACGACGAATCAAGGTTGCGGGCATTGGCGTCGCAGGTTCATGCGCAATTACGGCATTCGCAACAGACGCTGGCTGAGCTGCTGCACACCTGACGTACAAATTTGTTACGTCTTTTTACAACTTTGATCGTTACGGTCAACGTGAGCTTACATGGTCTTCCAATAATCGAGGCAACCGCCACAGCGCGGTCTTCGAAGCTTATTGGAGATAATAATAATGAACCGCCGTAAAGCTCATCCTTCCTTGCGCCGTGGCGCGCACCTCATCCAGTACTGAGGCGCAGACCATGAATGAAACTACCGAACGCAACGGCATCCACCTGACCCGCGCCCTGAAAAGCCGGCACATTTTCATGTTGTCGCTGGGCGGCGTGATTGGCACCGGGCTGTTTATGGGCTCAGGCCTGACGATCAATCAGGGCGGGCCGGTGGGGGCGATTCTGGCCTACCTGGTCGCCGGTTTCCTAATGTACCTGGTGATGGTTTGCCTGGGCGAACTGTCTGTACAAATGCCGGTCTCCGGCTCTTTTCAAACCCATGCGACCAAATTCATCGGACCGGCCACCGGGTTCATGATCGGCTGGGTGTACTGGATGAGTTGGGCGACGACCGTGGGTCTGGAGTTCACGGCGGCAGGCATGCTGATGGAGCGCTGGTTCCCCACCATTCCCATCTGGTATTGGTCGGCGCTGTTCGTGGTGGTGCTGTTCGGCCTGAATGCGTTGGCGACGCGTGCTTTTGGTGAGGCGGAATACTGGTTCTCCGGGATCAAGGTTGCGGCGATTCTCGGTTTTATCGTGGTCGGCGTGTTGGTGATCTTCGGTGCGATCCCGCTGAGCAGCGGCGCCCCGGCACCGATGATGAGCAACCTGATTGGCGACTCGCTGTTTCCCAACGGCTTGTCCGCAGTGTTCGCGGTGATGATGACCGTGGTCTACGCCTTCCAGGGCTGCGAGATCATGGGCGTTGCCGCCGGCGAAACCGATCAGCCGGAAAAAAGCATCCCGCGCGCCGTTCGCAACGTGGTGTTTCGCGTGTTGATTTTCTATGTGCTGGCGATCGCGGTGCTGTCGGCGATCGTGCCGTGGCAGCAGGCCGGGCTGATGGAAAGTCCGTTCGTGCAGGTGTTCGACATGGTCGGCATTCCTTACGCCGCGGACCTGATGAACTTCGTGATCCTCACGGCGATTCTGTCGGTGGGTAACTCCGGCCTGTATGCCTCGACGCGCATTCTGTGGGCGATGTCGAAGACCGGCATGGCGCCGAAAAGTCTGTCGCCATTGAGCAAGCGCGGCGTGCCGTTGCGGGCGCTGAGCATCACCTTGTGCTTCGCGCTGGTGTCGTTGATGACCAGCTTCGTCGCGGCGGACACGTTGTTCATGGTGCTGATGGCGGTGAGCGGCATGTCCGGCACGGTGACCTGGATTGTGATCGCACTGGCGCAGTACAAATTCCGCAAGGCTTACCTGCGCGATGGCGGCAAGCTCAGCGATCTGAAATACCGTGCGCCGTGGTTCCCGCTGCTGCCGCTGACGTGCATTGCGTTGTGCTGCTCGCTGTTCGTGTTCCTGGCACTGGATGAGACGCAGCGTCCTTCGTTGTATTGGGGCTTTGGGTTCATCGCGGTGTGCTACGCCGCGTATTTCCTGACCCAACGCAAGCGTCAGGTGGTGCTGGCGCCGAGCTTGCCGACGGCGTAACCGCACACACCAAGACAAAACCATGTGGGAGCGAACTGTGGCGAGGGGATTTATCCCCGTTGGACTGCGAAGCAGGCCCATTTTTTGGGGGCGGCTGCGCCACCCAACGGGGATAAATCCCCTCGCCACAGCTCACTCCCACAGTCGTTTGTGGAGGGCTGTAAATCGTCGATCCCGCACGCAGTTGTTCAAAGTTGTAACAGCGCGGTTGCTGCAAAACCGTATCTCAGGAATTAATTCAATAAAAACAATTACTTACTAAGTAAATGTGACTGTTACAGCCAATTTAATCGCCAATTGCCGTCTTGCTGAACACTCGTTTAGTATGGCCTCAAGTCGCATCACCTCAGGCCAAACACAATAATTCGAGGATTCGCATGACTACTCACATTTCTCTTCTGTGCCAGGTAAAAGCCGGCGTGGCCTGGATCACCCTCGATCGTGCCGCCCAGCGCAATGCGCTGGACATTCCAACCCTGAAAAACCTGCACACCTTGCTTGATGAGTTCAACGCCGATCCCGCCGTTCGAGTCGTTGTGCTGACCGGCAGCGGCCGCAGCTTCTGCGCCGGTGCCGACCTCGCCGAGTGGGCGGAAGCAGAAGCTCGCGGTGCCCTCGAAAGTTACGGCTGGACCGAAACCGCCCACGCACTGATGAGCCGTTTATACAGCCTCGAAAAACCGACCATCGCCGCGATCAATGGCACGGCCGTCGGCGCCGGGATGGACCTGACGCTGTGCTGCGACTTGCGTATTGCCGCGCAATCAGCACGGTTCAAGGCCGGCTACACCAGCATGGCCTACTCGCCGGACGCCGGTGCCAGTTGGCATTTGCCACGCCTGATCGGCACTGAACAAGCCAAGCGTCTGCTGTTTCTCGACGAAATGTGGAGCGCCGAGCGTGCCTTGGCTGCCGGCCTCGTCGGCGAAGTCTGCGCCGATGATCAACTGCACGACGTGACCACTGAATTGGCCACGCGCCTGGCCAACGGTCCGACGTTCGCTTTCGCCCAGACCAAAAAACTCATGCGCGAAGGCGCCCAGCGCAGCCTGCCGGAGCAACTGCAAGCCGAGCTCGCCGCCGGCCTGCTCTGCGGTCGCAGCCAGGACGGCGCCGAAGCCTTGCGCGCCGCCATCGAAAAACGCCCGGCCCACTTCAGCGGCCAATAAGCCCGGTGGCTTGCCCGTACACCTACTCAGCACATGAACAACAGGTAGCCCCATGAATTTCCAACTGACCCAAGAACAAGAAATGTTGGTGGACGCGGTACGCAGCTTTGTCGCCAAGGAACTGCTACCTCATGAGGAAGCGGTCGACCGCGCCGACGAAGTCTCCCCCGAGTTGGCGGCACAGATTCGTGGCAAGGCGATTGCGGCGGGTTTCTATGCCTTCAACATGCCGGAAGAAGTGGGCGGTGGCGGCCTCGATTACCTGTCCCAGGCGCTGATCGAACGCGAGCTGTCCAAGGTGTCATGGGCGCTGCATGTGTTCGTCGCGCGGCCGTCGAAAATCCTCATGGCCTGCACTGACGAGCAGATCAACGACTACCTGCTGCCGTGCATCCAGGGCGAGAAGATCGATTGCTTCGCGCTGACCGAACCGGGCGCCGGTTCCGATGCCAACGCGATCAAGACCCGCGCCGTGCGCGACGGCGATGACTTCGTTCTCAATGGCAGCAAGCACTTCATCAGCCACGCCGGGCACGCCGATTTCGCCATCGTTTTCGCCGTCACCGACACCTACGAGCACAACGGCCGCAAACGCAACGCCGTGACCTCGTTCCTGGTCGATCGCGACACGCCGGGCATGACCATTCGCCGTGGTCCCAAGTGCGTGAGCAACCGCGGTTACCACACTTTTGAAATGTTCTTCGACGACTGCCGCGTACCGGCCAATAAGGTGCTGGGCGAAGTCGGCAAGGGCTGGGACGTGGCCAACGCCTGGCTCACCGCCGGGCGGGTGATGGTCGCGGCCAACTGCGTCGGCCAGGCACAACGCGCGCTCGACGTGTCGCTGCAATGGGCGGCGGATCGCAAGCAGTTCGGTCAGCCGATCGGCACCTATCAGGGCATCTCGTTCAAGCTCGCCGACATGGTCACGCAGATCCGCGCGGCCGAACTGCTGACCTTGTACACCGCCTGGAAAATGGACCAAGGCACCATGACCGATGGCGAGGCCGGTATGGCCAAGTTGTTCGCCAGTGAAGTGCTCGGCAAGGTCGCCGATGAGGCGGTGCAGATCTTTGGCGGCATGGGCCTGATGGATGAATGCCCGGTGGAACGCATCTGGCGTAACGCGCGGATCGAGCGTGTCTGGGAAGGCACCTCGGAGATCCAGCGTCACATCATTTCCCGCGAATTGCTGCGGCCACTGTTGCGCTGATCCGCCCGGAGAATTGCTATGTCGCAAACGATTCGTGACAACCTCAAACGCTTGCTCGCACCGCGCCACCTGGCGTTTGTCGGTGGCCGCAGCATGGCCCGCGCGCTCAAGCGCTGCGCCGAAGGTGGCTACCTTGGCGAGATGTGGCTGGTCAATCCGCAGCACGACACCCTTGAAGGCGTGCCCTGTGTGCGCAGCATCGCCGAACTGCTGTGCGGCCCGGACGCGGTGTTCATCGCGACCAACCGCGAACTGACCCTGACCTGCGTCGCCGAACTGGCCGCCAAAGGCGCGGGCGGGGCCATCTGCTACGCCTCCGGGTTCGCCGAAACCGGCGCCGAGGGCCAGGCCTTGCAGCAGCAGTTGCTTCAGGCGGCTGGCAACATGGCCTTGCTCGGCCCCAACTGCTACGGCTTGCTCGACTACCTGCACAGCTCCGCGCTGTGGCCGGTGGCGCATGGCGGCAAACCGGTGGAGAAGGGCGTCGCTGTCCTGACCCAAAGCGGCAACTTTGCTTATAACTTATCGATGAGCGACCGCTCACTGCCGGTGGCCTACATGGCCTCGGTCGGCAATCAGGCGCAACTGGGCGTTGCCGAATTGATGGACGTGCTGCTCGACGAGCCGCGAGTCACTGCCATCGGCTTGCACCTCGAAGGTCTGAAAAACGTCCCGGGTTTTGCCCGCGCCGCGCACAAGGCCTTGGAGAAAGGCATTCCGATCATCGCCCTGAAAACCGGCGTGTCGCAGATCGGTGCCGAACTGGCGCTCAGTCACACCAGCTCACTGTCCGGTTCTGATGCGCTGTACGACAGTCTGTTTGCGCGCCTCGGCGTGATCCGCGTCAGTGGCCCGGTGAGTTTTGTCGAAACCCTGAAAGCGGCGGCGTGCGGCAAGCTGCCGACGGGCAACAGTCTGATCGCGTTGGCCTGTTCGGGCGGTGATGCCGGGCTGATTGCCGACTACGCCGAACGCAACGACCTGACCTTGCCGACACTCGATGAGGGTCAGCGAGAAGAGCTGGCGCACGTGCTGCCAAGCTACGCCAACCTGGTCAATCCGCTGGATTTCACCACGGCGATCTGGGGTGACGGCGAAGCCTTGAATCGCATGCTCGACAGCGCCCTGCGCACCGAAGGCGATGCAGCGATGCTGGTGCTCGATTACCCGGCGCAATTTACCGGCGAACGCAAGGAATGCGACCTGCTGCTGGAGTTGTATTGCGCCGCCCTGGTCCGCCACGGCAAAACCGGTTTTGTCACCTCGGCGTTCCCGGAATTGCTGCCGGCCCATGCTCGCGAACGTCTGCATGCCCAAGGCGTGTCGGCGTTGCAAGGCGTGGAAGACGGGCTGACCGCGTGGGGCCGAATTGCGGGCTATCAACGCAATCGCCAGGCGCTGCTGGCGCTCGGTGAATCGGCGCTGGTTCCGCATTGCCCGCAAGCGCTGGAAGGCGAAGGTCGCTTGCTCAATGAATGGGATTCCAAAAAAGCCTTGCGCGCCTTTGGCCTGCCGACGCCGAACGGCGTATTGAGCACCCCGGACAACGCATTGAGTGACGCCAATGCACTGGGTTATCCGCTGGTATTGAAAGCGGTCAGTGCCCAACTGCCGCACAAAACCGAAGTCGGCGCCGTGGCGGTGAACCTCAAGGACGCCGCGGCCCTGAGTGCCGCACTGGAAAAAATGCGCGCGAGCATTGCCGTTTACGCGCCGCAGGTGGCGTTCGATCAGGTGCTGCTGGAACCGATGGCCACACCGCCGTTAGCCGAATTGATCGTCGGCATCAAACGCGAAAACGACTTCGGCCTGGCGCTGGTCATCGGTGCGGGCGGGATTCTGGTGGAGTTGCTCAAGGACAGCCGCAGCCTGCTGCTGCCGACCACCGATGGTGCCATCCGCCAAGCATTGTTGAGCCTGCGCAGTGCCCCGTTGCTGCAAGGTTTTCGCGGTCGTGAAGCGGCGGATCTGGACGCGCTGGTGACGGCGATTCGTGCGGTGGCCGATTACGCCTGCGAGAACGCCGGGCAGTTGCTGGAACTCGATGTGAACCCATTGTTGGTCGGTGCCCATGGCACGACTGCGGTCGATGCGTTGATTCGCCTCGGCCACGAGTGAGGAAGTGAACATGCAAAGCACAACATTGACCGGCGGCCAGGCCCTGGTGCGTCTTCTGGCCAACTACGGCGTCGACACCGTGTTCGGCATTCCCGGCGTACACACGCTGGAGTTGTATCGCGGCTTGCCCGGCAGCGGCATTCGTCATGTGCTGACTCGCCACGAGCAAGGCGCCAGTTTCATGGCCGACGGCTACGCGCGGGTCAGCGGCAAACCGGGCGTGTGCTTCATCATCACCGGGCCGGGCGTGACCAACGCCGCGACCGGCATCGGCCAGGCGTATGCCGACTCGATTCCGATGCTGGTGATTTCCAGCGTCAACCACACGGCCAGCCTCGGTAAAGGCTGGGGGTGTCTGCACGAAACCCAGGACCAGCGCGCAATCACCGCGCCGATCACCGCGTTCTCGGCGGTGGCGCTCAGTGCCGAAGACCTGCCCGAGTTGATCGCCCGTGCCTACGCGGTGTTCGACAGCGAACGTCCGCGCCCGGTGCACATCTCGGTGCCGCTCGACGTGTTGTCCGCAAAAATCACCCGCGACTGGAGCAATGAAGTGGTGCGTCGCCCAAGCCGTGGCGTACCGGCAGCCACGGCGCTGGACCAGGCTGTGGCCAAGCTGCAAAGCGCCAAGCGGCCGATGATCATCGCTGGCGGTGGCGCATTGAATGCGCAGCAGCAAGTGCATGAACTCAGCACCCGGCTCGCCGCGCCGCTGTTCACCAGCGTTGCCGGTAAAGGCCTGTTGCCGCCGGATGCACCGCTGAATGCCGGCTCGACCCTGTGCGTAGAGCCGGGCTGGCAACTGATCGCCGAGGCCGACGTGGTGCTGGCCGTCGGCACCGAAATGGCCGACACCGATTTCTGGCGCGAGCGTCTGCCACTGAATGCCCAACTGCTTCGCGTGGACATCGACCCGCGCAAGTTCAACGATTTCTACCCATGCACGGTGGCGCTGCAAGGCGATGCGCAACACACCCTCGCCGCATTGCTGGAACGTCTGTCGCCCGCCAGGCGCGATGCCAGTGCCGCGAGCGCGTCCGTCGCAGCACTGCGTGAAGCGGTGCAAAACAGCCACGGCCCGTTGCAGTCGATCCACCAGGCGATTCTCGAACGGATCGCTGCCGAGCTGCCGGACGATGCTTTCATCAGCACCGACATGACCCAGCTGGCCTACACCGGCAACTACGCCTTCAACAGCCTGGCGCCTCGCAGCTGGTTGCATCCCACCGGTTACGGCACGTTGGGTTACGGCTTGCCGGCGGGCATCGGCGCCAAGTTCGGCGCACCGCAGCGGCCTGGGCTGGTGCTGGTTGGCGACGGCGGTTTTCTCTACACCGCGCAAGAACTGGCCACCGCCGTCGAAGAGCTGGACAGCCCGCTGGTGGTGTTGCTCTGGAACAACGACGCGTTGGGGCAGATTCGCGACGACATGATTGGGCTGGATATCGAGCCGATTGGCGTGCTGCCGCGCAACCCGGACTTTGCCGCCCTTGGCCGCGCGTTCGGTTGCACCGTGAGCGAGCCGCAGAGCCTGGCCGAACTGCAAACCGATTTGCGCCATGGCTTCAAGCGCAACGGCGTGACCCTGATCGAACTCAAGCATGCGTGCGCGCTCTGACTGCCATTTTTTACAGGGCTTTTTTAAGGGGATGGGGCCATGCGCTTTTCCGATCTGACTCAACGTATCGCCGGTGACGGCGCCGCCGCCTGGGACATTCATTACCGTGCATTGGCGCTGCAAGAACAGGGTGAAGACATTCTGCTGCTGTCAGTCGGCGACCCGGATTTCGACACGCCGGTGCCGATTGTGCAGGCGGCCATCGACAGCCTGTTGTCGGGCAATACCCACTACGCCGACGCGCGCGGTAAACGCGCACTGCGTGAAAGCATCGCCCGGCATTACGCCAGACGCAGCGGCCAGCAGGTCTCTGCGGAGCAGGTCACCGTGCTCGCCGGGGCGCAATGTGCGTTGTTCTGCGTGGCTCAGTGCGTACTGAATCCGGGCGATGAAGTGATCGTCGCCGAACCGATGTACGTCACCTATGAAGCCGTGTTCGGTGCCTGTGGCGCGGTGGTGATTCCAGTGCCAGCGCGTTCGGAGAACGGCTTTCGGGTCTTGCCCGAAGATGTCGCCGCACGCATCACCCCGCGCACTCGGGCGCTGGTGCTCAACAGCCCGCACAACCCGTCGGGAGCCAGTTTGCCGCGCGGCACGTGGCAGGCGTTGGCGCAGCTGTGCATCACCCACGACCTGTGGCTGATCTCCGATGAGGTCTACAGCGAGTTGCTTTACAACGGCGAACACATCAGCCCGGCCAGTCTGCCAGGCATGGCCGAGCGCACCGCGACGCTCAACAGCCTGTCGAAATCCCATGCCATGACCGGCTGGCGCATCGGCTGGTCGATCACTCCGCCCGCCCTGGCTGCACACCTGGAAAACCTTGCGCTGTGCATGCTCTACGGTTTGCCGGATTTCGTGCAGGACGCCGCCGTCGTCGCGCTGGAAAGCAATCTGCCTGAACTGGAGGCGATGCGCGAAGCCTATCGCCAACGCCGCGATCTGGTCTGCGAATGCCTGGCCGACTGCCCCGGCGTGCGCGCCTTGAAACCCGATGGCGGAATGTTCGTGATGGTCGATGTCCGCGACACCGGGCTCAGTGCCCAGGCGTTTGCCGACCGCTTGCTCGACCGTCATGGCGTCTCGGTCCTGGCCGGTGAAGCCTTCGGCCCGAGCGCTGCCGGGCATATCCGACTGGGGCTGGTGTTGGGCGCAGAACCCTTGCGTGATGCCTGCCAACGAATCACCCGTTGCGCCACTGAACTGATGGAAGCCCAAGTCTATGCATAATCACAAGACGCTGTTTATCGATGGCCGCTGGCAAACGCCTTCGGGGCAAGGCATCGCCGAGGTGATCAACCCGGCCACTGAAGAAGTCGCCGGTTCGGTGCCGCTGGGCGATGAGCGCGATGTCGACAACGCGGTGGCCGCCGCGCGCCGGGCGTTCGGTCCATGGTCGCGCACACCGTCAAGCGTTCGCGCCGGTTACCTGCGCGCGCTCGCCGAGCAACTGCACACGCGGGCCGACGAGATGGCCGCGGTGATCACCACTGAACTGGGGATGCCGGTGCAATGGTGTCGCTCGGTTCAGGTCGACGGGCCCATCATCGGCCTGGAGCAATACGTCGAACTCGCCGGCTTGATGGATGAAGTGCGCGAGGTCGGCAATTCGCTGGTGATCCGCGAGGCGGTCGGTGTGTGCGCCTTCATCAACCCGTGGAATTATCCGCTGCATCAACTCATCGGCAAGCTCGCTCCGGCGCTGGCCGCCGGCTGTACCGTGGTGGTCAAGCCGAGTCAGGAAACGCCGCTGCACGCCTTTTTACTGGCGCAAATGATTGAAGCCATCGGCTTGCCCGCCGGGGTATTCAACCTGGTCAGCGGACCGGGTTCGAAGGTCGGCGAAGCACTGGCCAAACACCCGGACGTGGGCATGGTCTCGTTCACCGGTTCCACCGGCGCCGGGGTTCGCGTGGCGCAGGCGGCAGCGCCTTCGGTGAAGCGTGTGTGCCTGGAACTGGGCGGCAAGTCGGCGTTGTTGATTGCCGAAGATGCGGACCTCGCTGCCGCGGTGCGCTACGGCGTGCAGGACGTGATGATCAACTCCGGGCAAACCTGCACCGCGTTGACCCGCATGTTGCTGCCCGCCAGTCGTTATGCCGAGGCCGTGGAACTGGCCATCGCCGAAACCCAAAGCCTGCGCATGGGAGATCCGCTGGACCCGCAGAGTTTCCTCGGGCCGATGTGTTCGGCGGCGCAACGGCGCACCGTGCGTGACTACATTCAGGTCGGTCAACAGGAAGGCGCGCGACTTCTGTGTGGCGGCGATACGGCGCACGCATTCGAGCGCGGTTACTACGTCAGCCCGACGCTGTTCGCCGATGTCGACAACCGCATGCGCATCGCCCAGGAAGAAATTTTCGGTCCGGTGCTATGCCTGATTCCTTACGCCGATGAAGCGCAAGCGATCCAGATCGCCAACGATTCGCCGTTCGGCTTGTCCAGCGGCGTCTGGGCCGCCAGCACTGAGCGCGCCTTGCACCTTGGGCGTCAGTTGCGCGCCGGGCAATGCTTTCTCAACGGCGCGGCGTTCAATTATCAGGCGCCGTTCGGTGGCTATAAACAGTCGGGCAATGGTCGGGAATGGGGGGAAGAAGGGCTCAACGAGTTCGTCGAAGTGAAGGCGATCCAGGTGTGACGTGAAGCGTTATCGCCCTCAAACTCAAAACCTGTCAGCGTCTAGGGAATTGCCATGAAAGTATTGATTGTCCACGCCCATCCGGAGCCGAAATCCTTCACCGCCGCACTGCGTGACCAAGCGGTGGCGACACTCGAAGCCCAGGGGCATGAGGTCCAGGTCAGCGACCTGTACGCGATGAACTGGAACCCGGTGGCCAGCGCCGATGACTTTTCCTCGCGGGAAAACCCCGAGTACCTGGTGTATGCGCTGGAGCAACGCCTGGGCGTGAAGAGCCAGTCGTTGGCGCCGGACATCCAGCAAGAGCTCGACAAACTGTTGTGGGCTGACCTGCTGATTCTGAACTTCCCGATTTTCTGGTTCTCGACTCCTGCCATCCTCAAGGGCTGGATTGATCGGGTGCTGGTGTCGGGTATCTGCTACGGCGGCAAGCGCTTTTATGACCAGGGCGGGTTGAGTGGAAAAAAGGCGCTGGTGTCCATCACCTTGGGCGGCCGTGAGCATATGTTCGGTGACGGCGCGATTCACGGTCCGCTGGAAGACATGTTGCGGCCGATCCTGCGCGGCACGCTGGCCTATGTCGGGTTTGACGTGCTGGAGCCGTTCGTGGCCTGGCATGTGCCGTACATCAGCGACGAGGCTCGCAAGGATTTCCTGCAGAGTTTCCAGCAGCGACTGGAACACCTGAGTGATGATCAGCCGATGCAGTTTGCTCGGTTGTCGCAGTTTGATGATGGGTTGTATCCGTTGCCTGGCTAATGGGGGCTTTGACCAGGGTTGAGGGTGTTCTTTCGGCCCTCTTCGCGAGCAGGCTCGCTCCTACATTGGATCTGTGTCGTTCACAAACCCCTGTAGGAGCGAGCCTGCTCGCGATGGGGTCAGTGAGCTCAACCTAAAATGCCGAAGCTGTTCACAGTCGCTGAACAGTTTCGGCATTGGCCTCAGGTTTAGATCTCCTTCACCGGCGTCTCACCCTCGACCCCTTTGATCAACCCGATGGCGTGCAGGCAATCCGCCTTGTTCACATACGACTCGCCACTGGCGATCGTCTCGTGGTTCCCCGCCCTCAAGCGCCAGCGCCATTGTCCTTTTCCGGTGCTCGGCGTGCCTTTGGATTGCCTGTAAATCTCGAAATACATTCTGCTCGCTCCATGCGATGGGTAATTGCGACAACCTGTGTGACGCATCGGGGGCAAGCCTAGCGGAGCTGGCTTTTTTGACCATCAGGCATTTGTTTCCAGGCATTTGAAAATATTTCAGCCAGCGCAACCGGGCCGGCGCGAATGGCCAAACCCCCCGCAGTTTCGCCCTTGCATCACCTCCCTCGGTCCTGCTTAATACGACACGGCTCATGGCGTCGATCAGCGGTCGGCGACCTCGGATTGTAGAAAAACCACTATAAAAAAGAGCAATCAATTGACTCATCAGCACGGAACGCAACTGGCCGGGCATTTGCAGCTTTCGCTCGTGATACCGGTATTCAACGAAGCGGCGACCATTGATTTGTTCATCGCGCGGATCACTGACGTCTTCAAGGAAGAAACGCTGGTCAGTCTTGAAATGGTGTTCGTCAACGACGGCAGCACCGACACCACGCTCGACCTGCTGCTGGAACGTCAACAGACCGATTCGCGCCTTCGCGTTGTCGATCTGAGTCGCAATTTCGGCAAGGAAGCGGCCCTGACCGCAGGCTTGCAGACCGCCACCGGCCAGGTGGTGGTGCCGATCGATGTCGATTTGCAGGACCCGCCTGAAGTCATCCTCGAAATGATCGCCCGCTGGCGTGAAGGCTATGAAGTGGTGCTGGGCCATCGTGTGAGTCGCAAGACCGACTCCTGGGCCAAGCAAACCTCGGCCAACTGGTTCTATCGCCTGCACAACAAAATCGCTGAGCAGCACCTTCCGGAAAACGTTGGCGATTTTCGGCTGATGGACCGCTGCGTGGTGGATGCCTTGCAAACCTTGCCCGAGTCCCGGCGCTTCATGAAAGGCCTGTTTGCCTGGGTCGGATTTCGCACCACCTACGTGAACTACGAGCGTCTCGAGCGGGTCGCCGGGGCGAGCAAATTCAACGGCTGGCGCTTGTGGAACTTCGCGCTGGAAGGCATCACCAGTTTCAGCACGGAACCGCTGCGCATCTGGACGTATCTGGGGCTGTTCGTTTCGCTGATCTCTTTTTCGTTCGCCATTTTTATCATCTTGCGCACCTTGATCTCCGGTGTCGATCTGCCGGGTTATGCCTCGCTGATGGTCGCCGTCACTTTTCTCGGCGGCCTGCAATTGATCGGCATCGGCGTGCTGGGTGAATACCTGGGCCGGACCTACATCGAGTCAAAACGCCGCCCGGTGTATCTGGTGCGGCGCGTCTATGACCCCAAGGACTGAACCATGGATCTCAAGGAAACCGACATCCTCGGTTCAAGCATCGACCAGCATTGGTATTACGCCTCCAAAGCGGCGGCCACGACGCGCATGCTGGGCAACACGCCGATCAAAAAGATTCTCGACGTGGGCGCCGGCTCCGGGTTCTTTTCCCACCATTTACTGACGCACTCAGCGGCCCGTGAAGCGTGGTGTGTCGACATCAGCTACGACGCCGATTCGGACGCCACAACTGTCGGTAAACCGGTGCATTACCGTCGCGGCATCGACTCGGTGGACGCCGATCTGGTGCTGCTGATGGACGTGTTGGAACATGTCGATGACGACGTCGAATTGCTCAAGGCCTACGTCGATAAAGTCCCTTCCGGCAGCCGTTTCCTGATGACGGTGCCGGCGTTCCAGTTTCTCTGGAGTGGGCACGATGACTTCCTCGAACACAAGCGCCGCTATACCTTGCCGCAGCTTGAGACAGTGGCTCGGGATGCCGGATTGAACGTGAAGCAGGGGGCTTACTATTTCGGTCTGGTGTTCCCGATTGCCGCCACCCTGCGCTTGCTGCCCAGCGGTGCGCAACCCTCGCCACCGCGTTCGCAGCTCAAGCAGCACCATCCGCTGGTGAATACGATGTTGAAGACGCTGTGCAGCGTCGAACTGCCATTCATGGGCGCGAATCGCCTGGCCGGGCTGACGGTGTTTGTCCTGGCGCAGAAGCCGTGACGTCAGCCGAAAAATCCGCCTTGATCCAGCGTGGCCTGCGTTTTGCCGTGACCGGGTTGTTCGTCACGGCCCTGCACGCGCTGGTGGCCGTGTTGTTCATCAACTACGTGTTGCCTCTGCCGCCCTTGGCCAACGGCGCGGCGTTCGCCGTGGCGACCGTGGTGTCTTACCTGATCAATACCACCTGGAGCTTTTCCGCCCGGCTGCACGGGCAAACGTTGCTGCGCTTCATGATGGTTTCAGTTGCCGGTTTTCTGCTGGCGATGCTGGTGGCCTGGGCCGCGCAAATGGCCGGGCTGCATTATTTGCTGGGGATCGGCGCGGTGGCGCTGACCATTCCGGCCTTCACCTTTGTATTGCATAACTTCTGGACGTATCGATGAAGGATTTCGCTAAACGCCTGCCGCTCAACCTGGTGCCCCTGTTGATCGGTGTTGTGGCCTTTTTCCTCGTCGTCGGGCCTAGGGCGCTGAACCCGCTCAACATTGCGTGGCTGGGCAACGGTGACCCGGCGACGCATTATCTGGGCTGGGTGTTTTTCCGACAGTCACCCTGGAGCTTTCCCATCGGGCTCAATCCGTCCTACGGGCTGGAGCTGGGCAACGGCATCATTTTTTCTGATTCCAATCCGCTGCTGGCCTTCCTGTTCAAACCGTTCGCCTCGCTGTTGCCTATGCCTTTTCAGTACTTCGGCCTCTGGTTCCTGACCTGCTTCGTCCTGCAGGCGTGGTTCGCCTGGAAACTGGTCGGGCTGGTGACTTCGCACGTGGGTGTACGGGCCGTGAGTACGGCGTTGTTCCTTTTTGTTCCGCCGATGCTCATGCGCATGCCCTTTCATTTGTCCCTGGGCGGGCATTTTCTGGTGCTGGCCTCGTTGTACCTGGGGCTGCATCCGCAACTGCAGCGTCGACATCTGAAATGGGGCGCGTTGCTGGCGGCGGCCGCGTTGGTCCACGCGTACTTTCTGGCAATGGTTGCAGTGATCTGGATTGCCAATCTCGCTGCCGGTTGGTCCAGGAAAAAACTGACGCTACGGTCGGCGTTAACCGAATTCATCGCGCTGTTTTCGTTGGTCAGCTTCTGCTGTTGGCAGGCGGGCTATTTTTCGGTGGGCGGCGACAGCGCGGTATCCGATGGTTTTGGCATGTACGCCATGAACCTGCTGTCACTGATCGATCCGGGGAACTGGTCCTATTTACTGAAGGATCTGCCCGGTGTTCAAGGGTTCGGTGACGGCGAAGGATTTGCCTTTCTGGGGCTTGGGCTGATCGCGCTGGGCATCTGTGCCATGGTCGGTTTACTGCAAGGCGATACCGGCTTCGGGCAACAATTGCGGCGCCGACCCTTTTTACTGTTGGCGATGGTGGGGCTGACTGTTTTCGCGATTTCAAACCATGTGGCTATGGGCTTGCTGGAGTTCACCTATCCGCTGCCGCCGGTGGTGATTTCCATCGCCAACATCTTCCGCGCCTCGGGGCGAATGTTCTGGCCGGTGTACTACGCGATTATCTTCGCCATCATTTTCCTGGTGATTCGCGCCAATACACCACGCACTGCCGTGAGCTTGCTGTCACTCGCGCTACTGATTCAGGTGCTGGACACTCACGCCGGCTGGGTGGCCGTTCGCAAGCAATTGATGGTTGAACCTGCTTCGAAGTGGGCGTCGCCCATGGTCGATCCGTTCTGGGAAAGCGCGGCGGCCCATTACAAGAGCATTCGCTGGATCGTTCCACAGAATCTCTCCCCTCACTGGATGGCGTTGGCTGATTTTGCCGGCGCCCATGGCATGGCAACGAATGCGGTTTACCTTGGGCGAATGGATGCTGCCAATTGGAAACGCGCCGACCGGGAGACTGCGGGGGTAATGGCGTCTGGAAAGTATGATGCCGACACGTTGTACCTGCTGGATGAGCGTGCGCTGCTTCAGGCCGTGATGAACGTTGATACCCAAAAGGATCTGTTTACCCGAATAGACGGATTTACGGTGCTTGCACCGGGATGGAAACAATGCGGTGCTTGCTTGCAGATGAACACGCCAGTTAACCCGCTCGCGCTGATACCCGCCCTTGAAACCGGACAAAAAACGCTATTCAGTTACGGCAGCAAGGGGAGAGCGTTTCTGGCCAGGGGCTGGTCCGATTCCGAGCTCTGGGGCACCTGGTCCGAAGGTCCCGACGCCGAAGTCATGTTCCGGGTACCGGTGCCCGTGCATTCCTTGCGTCTGGAGGCCACGGCGTTTCTCCCTCCCGGGCATGCTGGCCAAAGTGTTGTCATCAGCATCAACGGCGTTGCGGCTTTGAAGACCCAACTTCAGCAGGCCGATGGCAACATTATCGATGTGCGCCTCACCACCGAAATGCAAGAACGGGTGTCGAGTCAGGGTGTATTGAGTTTGCACATGCAGTTCGCCGACGCCGTCAGCCCGAAACAGTTCGGGATAGGCGAGGACGCCCGACAACTCGCATTCGGATTGAAGACCCTGACGGTCAATTGAGAGCCGACGCACGTAGACGCCCCCGTCGCGCCTTTCTACACTGCCTGAAGTGTTGAAGAGCGGGGGCAAGGAATGAATCGCAACGAACTGCGCAAGGCTGACATCAACCTGATGGTGGTGTTCGAAACGTTGATGCTTGAGCGCAATGTCACGCGGGTGGCAGAGAAGCTGTTTCTCGGCCAGCCGACCATCAGTTCCGCGCTTAACCGCTTGCGGACGATGTTCAACGATCCGCTGTTCATTCGGGTCGGCCATCGCATGGAACCGACGGCGAGGGCCGAGGAGATCATTCTGCACCTGTCGCCGGCGCTGGATTCGTTGTCGGTGGCCTTGAGCCTGACCCACGATTTCGACCCGGCCAGCAGCACCATGACCTTTCGCATCGGGCTGTCGGACGATGTCGAGTTCGGCCTGCTGCCGCCGCTGCTGCGCGCTTTGCGCCAGGAAGCGCCGAAGGTGGTGTTTGTGGTTCAGCATGTCGATTACTGGCGCATTCCCGACTTGCTGGCCTCCGGCGATATCACGGTCGGCATCAGCCAGACTCGCGGCTTGCCGGCCAACGCCAAGCGCAAGTTGTTGCGGCACATCCAGCCGAGCATTTTGCGCGCCGATGCCTCGGACACCCCGCTGACCCTCGATGAATATTGCGCCCGCCCGCACGTGTTGGTGTCGCACACCGCCAACGTCAGCGGCTATGCCGATGAATGGCTGGCGGAGATCGGCCGCACGCGTCAGGTCGTGCTGTCGGTGCCGCAATACAGTTCGTTGCCGGCCCTGCTCGCCGGCACCGACCTCATCGCCAGCCTGCCGGATTACACCGCCGAGGCGATGGCGGCCTCAGGGCAACTGTTTAAGGAACCCTTTCCGTTCAAGACGCCGACGCTGGACTTGTCCATGGTCTGGCTCAGTCATGTCGATACCGATCCGGCCGAACGCTGGTTGCGCTCACGGTTGGAGGCGTTCATGAGTGAGCGCGCTGAATCGCCGCTGTCCAAATGAGTCAGACGGCGCTGTGTTATATGTAGGACTTTTCCGCTCACCATCAGGAGCCAAACCATGCCCCACCTGCACATGGAATACACCGCCAACCTGCCCGAGCTGAACGCCGACGTGGCGTTGATTCGGCTCAACAATGCATTGGTGGCTTCCGGTCAGTTTGCTGCGGAGTTCGACATCAAGAGCCGCGCGGTGAAGGTCGAGACCTTCAAGGTCGGCACGGCGATGGGGGAGCGGGCGTTTGTGCATGTGAAGCTGGCGCTGCTGAGCGGTCGCCCGCCGCAGATCAAACAGCAGTTGTCCGAAAGCCTGCTGACCGTGGTGCAGGAGCTGTGTGAATGGCCGACGGGGGTTGAAGTCCAGTTGTGCGTGGAGATCCTCGACATCGATCGAGAGTCCTACACCAAGACGGCCATCGGCCACTGAGTTTCAGGCCATTTCCTGCTCGGCGCAGGCCATGATCACTTGCTCGCGCAGCCAGGTGTTGGCGCTGTCCTGATCGACGCTTTGACTCCACAGCATGTCCAGGGTGAAACCCGGCAGGCCGTTGGGTGCTTCGCAGTGATTGAAGATCGCCTCGTTGGCCAGCAATTGCTGGATGCGACGGGGCAATGTCAGGATGAAATCGGTGCCGGTGATCATTTTCAGCGCTGCGCTGTAGCTGTTGGAGCGCGCGACAATCTGCCGTTTGTGCGCCTGTCGCGCCAGCCAGCCATCGACCATGTTGGTGGTGGACGTCCACGGCGTCGGAAACACATGCCGGCGTTCGACAAACGCTTTCAGGCTTAAACGTGGCTCCAATGGTGTGGCGCGTTTGTCGAAGACGCAGACCAGGTCATCTTCCAGCAGCAGCCGGGATTTGAAGTCGGTGTGGCTGCGATGAAAATGCGGGCCGAAGCAAATCACCAGATCGAGGCTGCCATCGCGCAGGTCTTCGGTCGGGATATCGGTTTCGAACTTGTGCATGTTGACCATCACCGGCAGGTCGGCGAAATCGAAGCTTTTCAACAGGCGCGGCAGGATCAACTGCTCGAAGTATTCCGGCGCGCAGACATTGAACGTGACCGGTTGCAAGGTCGGATCGAACGCGTGAGCGCCGGCGTGGCAGAGGTTGATGCTTTCGAGGATCTTCAGCACATGCGGGTACATGGTGCTGGCTTTGTACGTGGGGCGCATACCCGTGCGGGTATTGATGAATAACTCGTCTTCAAAACTGGTGCGCAGTTTTTTCAGGCAGTAACTCACGGTGGACTGGCTGACGCAGAGCGCCTCCGACACACCGGTGACGCTGCTTTGCTCATACACGGCGACAAACACCATGAGGTCCTGCATATCGAGCTTTCTAAGCAAGTTACTGTTCAGCATCCGTTCCGTCTCGCTGTGCTCCTTGCGCTGACTGTGCGCAAACGTGTACGAATGATCCTAACGGAACGATGGTGCCAGGAGAATGCCCTGTAGGACGTTTCATGGTCGGTTGTGGGACAGAAAATGTTACGAACACGACGTGTGAATTTAATCCCACAAATCATGGCCGAAGGCCTTTACCCCTGAACGACGGCAGGCACCGCACGGCGGCTCGACATCAGCAGCGCCAACAGGCCGATGTGAGCGGCGGTGAATCCGGAGGATCTCAGGGGGGCGGTTGCGGGTCAGTGAATGTGTCGGGCGTAATGCCGCGGATTGAAGCGCAGGGCCATCAGAATCATCAGCGCCATGACACCGGTCAGGCACCACCAGGCCCATTCGAAACTGCCCAACTGATCGCGGACCATCCCGGCCATCAGCGGCGACAGGCCGGCGATCAGGTAGCCGATGCCTTGTACGAAGGCCGTCAGCCCACCGGCGCGTTGCGGGTTGTCGAGGTGATCCAGCGACACAATCAGGCTCATCGGGAACAGGCCGCCAATGCCCAATCCCAGCAGGCATGGCCAGAGCAGGCTGAAGTGTTGCGGGCTGAGGATCAGCCCGCAGAAACCGGCCATGATCAGCGCCAGCAACACCACCAGCACCAGGCGCGGGTCACGGCTGCGGTTGGCGATGGCGGGGGTTATCAGCCCGGACAACACTTCCATGGCCGTCAAAAAGCCCAGCAGCAAACCGGCATTCTGTTCGCTCCAACCCTTTTCCACGTAGTAGGGCGCCAACCAGGCCAGCACACAGGTGTAGGACGCGGTGCCCAAACCGAAGAAGATTGCGAGTAACCAGGCGCGGGAATTGGCGAAGAAGGATGTCTTTCGTGGTGCCTGCGCCTTCAGTGTCGGTGCCTTCTGGCGTCCGGCCGTCCAGAACAGCAATGCCACCAGGGCCAGCACCGCCCAGATTGCCAGCCCCACCCGCCAACTGCCGGTGCGGGTCATCACCAGGGGTGCAAACGATGCCGCTATCGCCGCACCGCCCATGATCGACGTCACGTAGAGCCCCATGCACACGGCAACGTTGTCGCTGAAGCGGGATTTGATCAGGGCCGGCATCAAGGCCTGGATCAGCGCAATCCCCATGCCGGCCAGCATGGCGCTGAGGATCAGTTCGACTGCGGAGTCCACGAACAACCGCGACACCGTGGCCAAGCCAATGATCAGCAGCGATATCACCACCGTGCGCTGTTCGCCGAGGCGTTGGCTGACGCTCAGGCCAAAGAATATCGCCAGGCCCATGGCCATGACGGGCAGCATGGTCAGCAGCGAGGCCAGGCTGAAACTCAACGGGATGTCCCCGCGAATGCCCGACAGCAACGGCCCGACGGCCGCCATCGACGGCCGCAGGTTCAGGCCGACAAGAATGATGCTGACCATCAGCCAGAGGGCAGGGCGGGAAGTGGCGCGAACGTTTTCCATCAATCGGACCTTGAATAATCAGGAGCCGATTAGGCGCGCGAGGTCTGAAGGCCGCAAATCAGATAGTCCGCAGAGGTATTTAAAAATTAAATACCTGCGCCACAACACAGTCCCCCTGTGGGAGCGGGCTTGCTCGCGAAAGCGGTGTGTCAGTCGACACATCTGCTGCCTGACACACCGCCTTCGCGAGCAAGCCCGCTCCCACAGGGATGGTGAGTGAGTCACGGATGATTGTTTAGTCAGCCCACACCCAAAGTTCGTCAAATCCCGATTTAACGACCTGACCGCCCGTGTGACGCTGCTGCTCATCTGTTTCCTGCGGTCATTTCTATGGACGGTTGCCCCGTCGCACTTCCCTCCGAATTAGCCTTCTGGGCGCTATGGCACTGTCGCCACGCGCGCCCGCCGGATTCCTGCCTTTCCCGTTGATTTATCTGACAGGTCCCGCGCTGTGCGCCGGGATCAGACCGGCAGCGCCTGCGCGTTTGCCTGACGCGGAACAAGAGAACTTCCATGAGCAGTGCCACAACCTCTTTCGCCACCAAGCAAGAAGCCCTGACCTTTCTGGAACAGAACCCGGATATCGAGATGTTCGAGTTGTTCATCCTCGACAACAACGGCGTGCCTCGGGGCAAGTTGCTGCATCGCGATGAACTGCTGGCGGTGTATGAAAGCGGGCGGCCGTTGCCGAGCACCATTCTCGGTCTGACCATCAACGGTGACGACGTGGAAAACTCGGGCCTGGTCTGGGATGTCGGCGACATCGATTGCCGGGCGTACCCGATCAGCGGCAGTTTGACGCGAATGCCATGGCGGTTGATTCCGACGGCGGCGGTGCAGGTCAGCATGCATCCGAAGGAAGGCATGCCCGCGACGATTGCCGACCCTCGGCACCTGCTGGCGAAGGTGATCGAAGGCTTGCAGGCCGACGGTTATTACCCGGTGATGGCGGCGGAGCTGGAGTTCTATTTGCTCGATCAGCAGCGCGACAGCAACGGTCGGCCGCAACCGGCGCGGGACGTCGATGGCGGGCGACCGCGTTCGACGCAAGTTTACGGATTGCGTGAGCTGGAGCAGATCGAGCCGTTTCTGGCGGATCTCTACAGTGCCTGCAAATTGCAGGGCATTCCGGCGCGCACGGCGATATCCGAATACGCACCGGGGCAAGTGGAAATCACCCTCGAACACCGCACCGACGCCCTGCAGGCGATGGATGAAGCGGTGCGCTACAAACGGCTGGTCAAAGGCGTCGCGCACAAACACGGGATGGCCGCCTGCTTTATGGCCAAACCGTTCGATGACCTGGCGGGCACCGGTATGCACATGCACGTCAGCCTGGCGGACAAGAACGGCAACAACCTGTTCGCCAGCGAGTCCCCGGACGGCACGCCGCTGCTCAAACACGCGGTCGGCGGCATGCTCAGTACCTTGCTCGATTCGTTGCTGCTGTTCTGCCCGAACGCCAACTCTTACCGTCGATTCCAGACCAACAGTTACGCGCCGCTGGCAGCGACCTGGGGCGTCGACAACCGCACCGTGAGTTTGCGGGTTCCCGGCGGGCCGGCATTCTCCCGGCACATCGAGCACCGCATCTGCGGCGCCGACGCCAACCCGTATCTGGCGGCCGCGGCAATTCTGGCCGGCATCCATCGCGGCATTCGCGAACAACTCGACCCGGGCGCACCCGTGGAAGGCAATGGTTACGCCCAGGCCACGGAGTTGTTGCCAACCGATTGGCTGACCACGTTGCGGGCGCTGGAAGGTTCGAACTGGGGGCGGGAGGCGTTCGGCGGTGAATTCCTCGGCGTGTACCTGGCGGTGAAACGCGCCGAGTATCGGCAGTTCATGGGCGAGGTCGGCGAGCAGGATTGGCGTTGGTATTTGCATCAGGCCTGAACAAAAGCTGAACCATTCTCAAATAAGTTAAAAGTGTCGATCTAATACCTGGAGCCAACTAATCGTTGGCGTCTTTTTCACAAAAAATTGATGGTTGGCTGCCTAAAGTTGGTGCGGTCACGGTAAATGAAATTTTCACATTTACTGAGGGCACCTCTTTTCAGGAACAGCCAATCATTATGTTGAAGTTCAAACCTGTGCGCCCGGAATGGGTGACACTGATTGCCAGCGCCTTTCTTTTAACGGGCTTTAACTTTGTGCTCTGGCAACACCTGTTTGATATCACCGCTGCGGACGGTAAAGGCATCGTCATGCGCGTCGCGTTCGGCGTGATGATTCTGGCGGCCTTCAACAATGTGCTGACTCTTCTGGCGTTCCGGCGCGTGATGAAGCCGGTCTTGATCCTGATCTTTATGATCAGCGCTGGCGTGGCGTACTTTATGAGTCAATACGGTGTTCTGATGGACATCGGCATGTTGCGCAACTTTGCGCAAACCAACGCGACGGAAGTGCGTGATTTACTGTCCTTGAAGTTGTTTGTTTATATCCTTTTGCTGGGTGTTTTTCCCTCCTGGCTGTTGTGGAAGGTTCCGGTTAATTATCGCCGCTGGCACCGTGAACTACTAAGTAAGGCCCTGGTGAGTGTCGCTTCGGTTGCAGTAATCGGTGGCATCGCGCTGGTTAATTATCAGGGTTTGTCCTCGTTGTTTCGCAATCACCATGAACTGCGCCTGATGGTGGTGCCGAGTAACTACATCGGTGCGGCGTTCGGTTACCTGCGTGAGCAAGTCGTCTCCGCCCGGCAGCCCTTCGTCAAGGTCGGTGAAGATGCCCAGCGAAATCCCGCCTGGCAAACCCACGGCCGTAAATCCCTGACGGTGTTGGTCGTCGGCGAAAGTGCCCGGGCCGAGAACTTCGGCATCCTCGGTTACGACCGCGACACCACGCCCAAACTGGACAAGGAAGCCGGCCTGATTGCGTTCACCGATGTGCATTCCTGCGGCACGGAAACGGCCGTGTCGGTGCCGTGCATGTTCTCGAACATGGGCCGCAAGAATTACAACGCCGGCAAGGCGAAGAATGCAGAGGGCCTGCTGGACGTGCTCAAACGCGCCGATCTTGAGGTGATCTGGCGTGACAATCAATCAGGCTGTAAAGGCACGTGCGACCGGGTCACCCTTGATGACGTCAGCAACTTGAAGGACCCGGTACTGTGCGCCAACAGTGAATGTCGCGACGAAATTCTCTTGCAAGGTTTGCAGCACTTCATCGACACGCTGGATAAAGACACCGTGCTGGTCCTGCACCAGATGGGCAGCCATGGCCCGGAATACTACAAGCGCTATCCGAAAGAGTACGAGCGCTTCACGCCCGTCTGTGAAAGTAACGCACTGAATAATTGCAGCCGCGAAAGTATCGTCAATGGCTACGACAACACGCTGGTGTATACCGACCACGTGCTGTCGACCCTGATCGATCTGTTGCGCAGCAATCAGGACAAAGTCGATACCGCCATGCTGTACCTGTCGGATCACGGCGAATCCCTGGGCGAATACAACCTGTTCCTCCACGGCACGCCTTACATGCTGGCTCCGGATCAGCAGAAGCATGTGGCGATGTTGGCGTGGTTCTCCGACAGCTACCAAAAGTCGTTCTCGGTGGACACCCATTGTCTGCAACTGAGCCGCGACAAGCCCCTGAGCCAGGACAACCTGTTCCATTCGATGCTCGGTCTGCTGGAGGTCAACAGCAAGGTCTACAACCAGGATCTGGACATGTTCGCCGGTTGCCGCGGGGCCGTGATCGACGGTGTGTTGGCCAAAGAGTAAGCGTTTCGACCTTTTTTTCACGTACCGGTGGTTAACCTGCGGCTGGTACCTATTCCTACAAGAGCCATTGCACATGTCCGCGCAGCCCCCATCCGCCATCGAGCTTGAGTTCGCCCGGCGCTACGATCAGGAACACAGCCGCGTCTGCCTTCAGCCGCGACCGCGTGGCCTGGCGGGGCGCTTGACCTTCTGGCGCGATGAGCAGTTGGTGCGTAACGCGCTCAAGGTCGCCGGCGAGCCGGGCTTGATGCTTGATGTGGCCTGTGGTGCCGGGCGCTTCTGGCCGGTGTTGGCCGAGCACGCGAACCGCGTGATTCTTGCGTCCGATCATTCGCAGGACATGCTCAATCACGCCCAGACTCACCATTCGCAGAGCGTGCTCCAGCGGATCAAGACATTCCAGAGTTCGGCCTTCACCCTCGGTTTGTCGGCGAGCGCGGTCGACAGCATTTTTTGCATGCAACTGTTTCAGCACATCACCAGTCCGGACCATCGATTGGCCCTGCTTAAAGAGTTCCACCGTGTGAGTCGCGATACCGTGATTGTGGCGGTACGGATCGATGCGCATTTCAAACTCCGCCGACCAGGCGCAGCGGGCACTAACCCCCGGCAGCTGGCAGACAAGGCCCAGGTCGAAGCCGAATTCAGGCAGGCGGGTTTCCGCTTGCTCAGTCACCAGGACTTTCTGCCCGGTTGTGCACGGATGCGGGTCTACGTGCTGCGTAAGGCCAGTTAACCTCCGCTTGTCAGACATTTCGTGCCGTCTGGCAGGTCTTTTCGCTAAAGCTCTTGTTCAGTGGATGCGCGGAAATCGCCGGGGGCGATATATACTGCGCGCCATTCTTCAAGGGAGAGCCGTGTGGCCATCGATATTCACTGGATTCGCGACAACGATAGCCTCGGTCAGTTTTGCGCCGAGTGGCAGCAGTTGCCATTCGTTGCCCTCGACACCGAATTCATGCGGGTCGACACCTTTTATCCGATTGCAGGCCTGCTGCAGATCGGCGATGGCGTACGCGCTTACCTGATTGACCCACTGACCATCGACAACTGGAAGCCTTTGGCCGCGTTGCTGGAAAACCCGGCCGTGGTCAAAGTCGTCCATGCGTGCAGCGAAGACCTCGAAGTGTTGCTGCGCCTGACCGGCAGCCTGCCGGCGCCGCTGTTCGATACGCAACTGGCCGCCGCCTACCTGAACCTCGGTTTCTCGATGGGTTATTCGCGGTTGGTGCAGGAAGTGCTCGGTATCGACCTGCCCAAGGGCGAGACCCGTTCCGACTGGTTGCAACGTCCGCTTTCCGATACGCAAATCAGCTATGCCGCTGAAGATGCGCTGCATCTGGCAGAAGTTTTCGTACAACTGCGTCCGAAGCTTTCCGATGACAAGTACAACTGGGTCCTGGAGGACGGCGCCGAGCTGGTGGCCAACTTGCGCCGCGAGATCGATCCGTACGAGGTCTATCGCGAAGCCAAACTGGCCTGGAAGCTCTCCCGCGCCCAGCTCGCCGTGTTGCGTGAACTCTGCGCCTGGCGTGAACGCGAAGCCCGCGCCCGTGACCTGCCGCGCAATCGCATCGTGCGTGAGCATTCGCTGTGGCCGTTGGCGCGCACGCAGCCCGACAACCTCGGAGCACTGGCGAAAATCGAAGACATGCACCCGCGTACCGTGCGTCAGGACGGCGAATTTCTGCTTGATCTGATCAAGCGCTCTGGCAGTGTGTCGCCAGATCAATGGCCGCCCGCCGTGCCGGAGCCATTGCCGGTAGACGCCGCCACCCTGGTCAAACAGCTGCGTGCGATCGGCCAGGCCGAAGCCGAGCGCCTGAACATCGCGCCGGAGCTGATGCTGCGCAAGAAAACCCTGGAAGCGCTGCTCAAGAGCGGCTACCCCAATGGTCCTTACCAATTGCCTGATTCGCTGCGTGGCTGGCGCCGCGAATTGATGGGCCAGGCGCTGCTCGACAGCCTGGCCACCGCCGGAGAACAGCCTTGAAACGTATTTGCTCCATCTACCGAAGCCTGAAGAAAAACGAGATGTACCTCTATGTGCTCAAAAGCGATGCACTGGAGCGTGTTCCGGAAAGTCTGATGGCCGCCTTCGGCAAACCTCATCATGCTTTCGATCTGGTGCTGACCCCCGAGCGCAAACTGTCGCGCGAGGACATCGCCGTGGTCCTGGAAAACCTTGAGAAGCAGGGCTACCACCTGCAAATGCCACCGGCCGAAGACGAATACATCGAACACTTGCCGGAAGAGTTGCTGCGACGTAACGACCCGATGTGATCGGCAGACAGGCTCTGTCAGAGTCTGTGTGAAACACTGGAATGATTTTGGCGATGGCCAGGGCGACGGAGTGATACTCCTTCGACGGCCGTCTGCACTGTTTTCGAAAGGTTTGAACCATGCGCGTTCTGATTGCTGAACACGACCACCCTGTGTACGCCCAACTGTTGCGTCAGGCTGCGCCTGATCTGGAAGTGCTGACCAGCGGCGACTCCGCAGAATTGGCCAGCCAGGCGGCCGACTGCCCGATCTGGCTGGGCCAGCCGGACCTGTTGGCGAACCTGTTGCGCCAGGGCCACCAGCCACAATGGCTGCAATCGACATGGGCCGGCATTACGCCGCTGCTGGCCGACGGTTTGCGCCGTGATTATCGCCTGACGCGTGCGGTAGGGATTTTTGGTCAGGTCATGGCCGAATACGTCCTGACCTACATGCTCGGCCACGAGCGCGAAGTGCTGGCGCGGCTGGTCAGCCAGGTCGAGCGCAAGTGGGACAGTCGTCAGGGCCAAAGCCTGGCGGGACGCAAAGTGTTGATCGTCGGCACCGGTGACATCGGCCAGACCGTGGCGAAGTTCCTTGTGCCATTTGGCGTCGAGTTGTACGGCATCGCCAGCGAAGCCCGGGAGCAGGCGCCGTTTGTTGAAGTCGGCGCTATGGCAGACTTGCCGCGCCTGGTCGGTGAAGTGGATTTCGTCATCAATCTGCTGCCCAACACCCCCAATACCCATGACTTGTACGATGCTGCGCTGTTCAAGCAGTTCAAGCCGACCGGGTTGTTCATCAACGTCGGGCGGGGCGTGGCCGTGGTCGACGCGGACCTGGTGGAAGCCTTGAAAGAAGGGCATCTGGCGGGCGCGGTGATCGACGTCTGCCGCCAGGAACCGCTGCCGCAGCGTCATCCGTTCTGGACAGCCTGGGGCTTGCTGCTGACCGGCCACAGCTCGGCACCGACCTCGCCATCGATGATGGTGAACCTGTTTGTCGAAAACCTGCGGGCGTATCAGGCAGGAGAAGCGTTGCGCGGGGAAGTGGACTTCAACCGCGGCTACTGAGCCCACCACTGATCGTTCCCACGCTCTGCGTGGGAATGCCGCCGGGGACGCTCCGCGTTCCGCTTTGGATGTGACGCGGAGCGTCACGGGATGCATTCCCACGCAGAGCGTGGGAACGATCAGGTTCAGCGCTTAGAGAGTAAAGTCGCCTTCGGCCGCCAGTTCGCTCAGCGGGCGACGCGGGCTTGGTTCTTCGCGGGCTTGCAGGTAATCGGCCAGCGTTGCCTTGTCGCCCAGTTTGCCCACGGCCACCGCTGCGTGCAGCGCATAACCTTCAGGGATGTTCAGCTCCTTGCGGGTCAGGTCCTGGTCGAAACCGGCCATGCCGTGGGTGTGCCAGCCGCTGATGCTCGCTTGCAGCGCCATGTGGCCCCAGGCCGAACCGGTGTCGAAGGTGTGCCACAGGGCCGGGGTTTCTTCGGTGGCGCCGGGTACGGCGAAGGTGGTTTTCGAGATCACAATCACCAGCGCCGAGGCGTGTTGCGCCCAGCCGCGATTGAATTCATTCAGCAGGCCCAGGAAGCGCTCCCAGTTCGGCGTATCACGACGCGCGTAGAGAAACCGCCAAGGTTGCGAGTTGTAGGCCGATGGCGCCCAGCGTGCGGCTTCGAAGAAGCTCAGCAAGGTTTCTTCGGCAATGGTTTCGCCGGTGAAGGCGCGGGGTGACCAGCGATCGGTGAACTGAGGGTGGATCGCATAATCGGCAACGCGTGGATTTGAACTCATCAAGAGATTCCTTGCTTCGTCTGAAAGTGAGGGTCGCCTGAAACCTGCGGGCGCAGTTGAGCTGAGCGCTAAGGTTTTCCAGAGCCGGGCAGTTCACCTGAATGCAACGCGGTTGAGCGTTAATGGCATTTGGGCATGGCTCCTTGCGACTGGCAAAGCTACGTGGCGGCGCAATAACTGACAAGCCCCGTTCTACCGGCAGTCGCCAATGCTTGGCCCGCAAGGGCCTTGGCACTAGACTGGCGGCCTTTTCACCACCTGATGTCGATGCTCGAACCATGGCCGCCAAAGTCGAACCGTTCTGGATACGCAAAACCCTCGATCAACTCGATTCACAAGAGTGGGAATCGCTGTGCGACGGCTGTGGCCTGTGCTGCCTGCAAAAGCTTGAAGATGAAGACGACAACTCCGTCTATTACACGCGCATCGCCTGCAAACTTCTGGACCTGAACACCTGTCAGTGCACCGACTACCCGAACCGCCGAGAATTCGTCCCCGATTGCATCCAGCTCACGCCGGGCAAGGCTGACGAGTTCAAATGGCTGCCGCCGACCTGCGGTTATCGCCTGGTCAGCGAAGGCAAGGACCTGCCACTCTGGCATCACCTGGTGTGTGGTGATCGCGATGCGGTGCACCACGAACGTATTTCCCAGTCCGGGCGCATGCTCGCCGAAGGCAGCGTGGCCGAAGATGACTGGGAAGATCATCTGATTTTCCGGGCAGGTTAGCTTTACAAGGAGTGTGTATGGCTGTGGGATTGCGGCTGTTGCTGACCGTTGGGCTATTGGCCCTGAGTTCGTCCGTGTGTGCGGCGAAGAAGGTCGATCTGGATTACCACGTGCGCCTGTTGCCGCAAAGCGATCAGGCCGAAGTGCGACTGACGCTGGCCCAGGGCTCGGCGGTGCGCAGTCTGGATTTCGATCTGGGCGACGGCAGCCACTACAGCGACTTCAAGGCCGACGGCCAATGGCAGCTCACGCCGGGCGAGCAGAAGCGCGGGGTTTGGCGTCCGGCCACTGACAAGGCCAGCCTGACCTACCGCGTGCGCATCAGCCATGGGCGCAAGAGCGGCAGCTTCGATACGCGCATGACCCCGACCTGGGCGCTGATGCGCGGTGACGACCTGGTGCCACCGGCCAAACTCGATCAGCAGGACGGCATCGAGCTGGTATCACGCCTTGAATTCGAATTGCCCAGCGGCTGGAAAAGCGTCGAAACCGCCTGGCCGCGAATCGGCAAGAACAAATTCCGCATTGATAACGCCTCTCGACTGTTCGACCGGCCCGTGGGCTGGATGCTCGCCGGCCACCTCGGCAGCCGTCGCACCAGGCTTGGGGAAACCGAAGTCACCGTCGCCTCGCCCCAAGGCCAGGGCATGCGCCGCATGGACGTGCTGACGCTGCTGACCTTTGTCTGGCCGCAGGTGCAAGCGGTGTTCCCGCGTCATCCCACCAAACTGTTGATCGTCGGCGCCAATGACCCGATGTGGCGCGGCAGCCTGGCCGCGCGGGAATCGATCTATCTGAACACGCGTCTGCCGCTGGTCAGCGAAAGCGGCACCAGCGCGGTGGTGCGTGAACTGGCGCAGGTGTTCGCGCGGATCAACGACAAGCAGCGCAGTGACTGGATCAGCGAAGGGTATGCCGAGTACTACGCCATCGAACTGGTGCGCCGCGCCGGTGGCATGAGTGATGAGCGGTATGAAAGTTTGCACGGCAAGTTGATCAAGGACAGCCAGAAAGTCACCACGTTGCGTGGCGAACAGGTGAGCCCGGCTCAGGTGTCGAAAGCGGTGTTGTTACTTCAGGAACTGGATCGCGAGATTCGCTTGAAGACCCGCAACAAACGGTCGCTGGATGATGTGTTGCGTGGGGCGATGCACCTGGAAAGTGTGGATACCAAGGAATTTGTGCAACTCGCGGAAAGCGTGATTGGCGAGTCTTCCAAAGTCCTCGACACCGAGTTGCTTCAGTAACGCCGCCTTCGCGGGCAAGCCTCGCTCCTACAGGGTTTTGTGGCATACGCAACGCGTGTGATCAAGCCAATCCAGTAGGAGCGAGGATTGCCCGCGAAGAGGCCGTCAGCCTCTCCGCAACATCTGGATCAAACCCCGGTTTTAGGCGATTTCAACGAATCATTGCCCGTCACCGTAGCGGTATTGGTCGCCGCCTCGGCGTTCGCCTTCAACGTGCTCAACTCTTCCCCGGCCCGCTCGATCCTTGCCCGAACGTTGTTCATGTCCTGACGGCTTTTCTCCAGCAGGCTTTTCGCCGAGCTGTGCCCGGTAATCCCGCGAGCCAGCGCCACACCGCCAATCGCCACTTGAATCAACCCGAAAATGCCGCCGCGACGCAGGCCCTTGCCCATCATCAGCACACCACCGGCGAGAGAGCCGACGCGTTCCCAGCCGTGAACGTTTTGTTCGGAATGAGTCTGAAACGGGGTGGATTCGATGCGTTCTACGCGTTTGAGTTCGCTCATGATCTGTCTCCAGGCAGGAATGACTGCTTCAACAATAGATAGTTAAGCTGACTGCCGGAGCCGTCGGCTTGTTCCATCGAATGTGCGGTGATTCAGCGGAATTTTGCCCCGGAACGGGTATTGAGTCCCTTGGACATGCGGTCGTAGAGCACGACGTTGACCGTGGCGGCCAGGTTCATGCAACCGGTGGTCGGGATGTAGACCACGTCTTCGCACCAGTCGCGAATCTCTTGATCCAGCGAGCCGTCTTCCGGGCCGAAGATGTACAGCGCACGATCCGGGTGGGTGTATTCGGGGAGCGAACGGGCGCCTTCGACCAGCTCCACTGCGACGGGGACGCAGCCTAATGGCAGGATTTTCTTCAAATCGTCGATGCCGATCAGCGGGATGTCGTAGTGGACGCGCTTGGTGTCGGTCACGAAGTCGGCGGCACGTTCATACCGCTTGCCGGTGTAGAACACGGACGCCACGCCATAGCAGCCGGCGGCGCGCATCACCGAGCCAACGTTTTCCGGTGATTTGGGGTTATACAAACCAATGCAGCTGTACCGTTTGTCTGCCACGAGCGGGGTGCCTTCGGGAAAAAACGGCGATTATACGGGGATTGGGGGAGGGGAGTCAGATTGTAGATTGGTGGTGACTGGGAGATTGTCTTCGCGGGCAAGCCTCGCTCCTACAGGTACAGAGTCGATCACCATCTGGTGAACGACACCGATCCGTAGGAGCGAGGCTTGCCCGCGAAGAGGCCAGTCCAGCCACTGAAAACCTTCAGTCTTCTTTCTTCATCAACCCAGCCAACGCCGCAAACGGGTTATGCGTGGCCTTGGCGATTTTCGGCGTGCTCAGCGAGCCTTCGTGAAAATACTGCTGGTCGGTATACCGCGAGTGTTCGTTGTCGTGGCAATACAGGCACAACAATTCCCAGTTCGAGCCATCTTGCGGGTTGTTGTCATGGTTGTGGTCGCGGTGGTGCACGGTCAGTTCGCTCAGGCGCTTGCCGGAGAACTCGCGGGCGCAGCGGCCGCACACGTGCGGGTACATCTTCAGGGCTTTGTCGCGGTAACCCATTTCCTTGTCGCGCTGATTGTCGGCAAGGATGCGGTCCAGTTTCGACGTGTTGGTCGGAGGCGTTGACGAACTCATGGGTTCACCTTTGTAAAAGACTAATGACGGTTATGAACGGAGTTTAGCTCAGCCCTTGAGCTTCTCGGCAATCCAGATGGTGTGGCGCGTGCCTTTGTTGCCGTGGGCGAACACCTGGATTTCCTCGGCCTTGAAACCAGCCTTCTTCAATTTGTCGGAAAATTGCTTGTCGGCGCTGGCCGACCACACCGCCAACACGCCTTTGGGCCGCAGGGCCTTGGCGCAAGCGCTCAGGCCACCGGCGGAGTAAAGCCAGCTGTTGGCCCGTTGGGTCAGGCCTTCGGGGCCGTTGTCGACGTCGAGCATAATGGCGTCGAAGCCTTGTGGCTCGGCTTGCAGCACTTTGGCCACGTCTTCCATGCGAATCACGGTGCGCGGGTCTCCCAGCGGATTGCCGGCTTTCTCCCCCAACGGCCCGCGATTCCACTCCACCACGCCGGGCACCAACTCGGCGACCACCACTTCAGCGGTCTTGCCCAAATGCTTGAGGGCCGAAGCGAGGGTGAAACCCATGCCCAGACCGCCGATCAGCACCCGTGAGTTCGGCCGGCCGGCCACCTTGCGGCAAGGGATCTCGGCCAGGGCATCTTCGGAACCGTGCATGCGGGTGTTCATCAACTGCCCGCCGTCGCCGCCCTGGATCTTGATGACGAAATCCTCGCCATACTCGAACAGGCACAAGGCGCCGCCGTTTTCAGGGATAGGGGCGGTGTCGAGCAGAACGAAACGTTTCATGGAAATCTCAAATTGGGGGAAGGCAAACAGAGGCAGTTGGGAGTAGCCTGCCAATGACAACAAGGCCAACGGAGCCATTGATGAAGCGCACCATTCTAACGGTCATTGCCTTGGCCGCGCTCTCGATAACTGCAGTGCAGGCCCAGCAGTTGCAAACCATTCCGACCAGCCCGACAGCGATGCCTGGTTCACCCGGCACCGCCACGCCTACGCCGTATCCGCAAATCACCCCGACCACCTTGCCCAGGACCGGGGCCGGGAGTGGAGGCCCACCGCTGGTGCCGATCGAGATGCCCAGCCCTCCGTCCAAGGATCAACCGTTGCCGGGCCTTGAGCCAAATAGCACGAAGACCAAGTCACCCGGCGGTTAAACCTGTTGCGAGAGCAGTTGCCCGTCGGCCATGCGCAGGCGTTTGGAGAGGGCGACAGCGAGGGCGCGGATGATCTTGGCGGCGATTTTCGGCGCGTCGTTGATCATCTTTTCCAGAGAGTCCTTGCCCAGGTTCAGCAGCTGGCAATTGCTGGCGGCCACGCAGCTGGCCGAACGTCGTTCGCCATCGAGCACGGCCATTTCGCCGAACGAGCGACCGCTGCGCAAAGTGGCCATGGTCACCAATTGCCCGTCGCCGTTGGTCTTCTGCACCGACACCTGGCCGGTGTGGATGATGCACATGAAACTGCCGGCATCGCCCTCATGGAAAATCTCTTCGCCTTCGGGGATGGTGCTGATGCTGAAGTAGCCGGAAGCGGCGGCGAAGTCCGCAGGCAGCAGCTGATCGAACAGGCCGCAGTCCATCAGCCAGTCGCGGATTTCGTTGTTCAGCAAGGTCGGTTCTGACATGTTGGCACGGTCTTTTTTTGTGTCTGGTTCCGGTCCGAATCCCTTGTAGGAGCGAGGCTTGCCCGCGAAGAGGCCGTAACATCCAACATCAATGTTGACTGTGAAAATGCCTTCGCGGGCAAGCCTCGCTCCTACAAGGGCCTAGCCCCGGTGTCTGGTGTTAAGACCAGCACGCCGGGCCAAGTTCCTCAGGCAATCCCCCAAACCTTGAAAACAAATGCGTATTCGAGTGCTACGTCACGCAATCCTTGATAGCGACCGCTCATCCCGCCATGCCCGGCGCCCAGTTCGGTCTTGAGCAGCAGGGGATTGGTGTCGGTTTTGGTCGCGCGCAATTTCGCCACCCATTTCGCCGCTTCCCAGTACTGCACGCGGCTGTCGTTGTAGCCGGCGATCACCAGGGTCGCCGGATAGGCTTGCGCGGTGACGTTTTCGTACGGGGCATAGGCCTTGATCCGATCATAAACGTCCGGCTCTTCAGGATTGCCCCACTCGTCGTATTCCGTGACGGTCAGCGGCAGGTCCGGGTCGAGCATGGTGTTGAGCACGTCAACGAACGGCACTTCAGCAATGGCTGCGCCGAACAACTCCGGACGCTGATTGAGCACCGCGCCGATCAGTAAACCGCCGGCACTGCCGCCGCTGATCGCCAATTGCTGCGAAGTGGTGCAACCGTTGTCGATCAGGTGTTCGGCACAGGCGATAAAGTCGCTGAAGGTGTTGTGCTTGTGCTCCTGCTTACCAGCGCGATACCAGGCTTCGCCCAGTTCACCGCCGCCACGCACGTGGGCGATGGCAAATGCCACGCCGCGATCCAGCAAACTCAGGCGGGCGTGGGAGAACCACGGGTCGAGGCTTTCGCCATAGGCGCCGTAGCCATAGAGATACAGAGGTGTCGGCTGACCGAGTGCTTCGCGTTTGACCACGAAACTGATCGGCACTTGCGTGCCGTCGGGTGCCGTCGCCCACAGGCGCTGGCTGACGTAAGCGTCGGCGTCGAACGGGCCGAGTACCGGGGTTTCCTTGAGAACTTTCTGCTCGCCACTGTCCAGTTCAAGCTGGCGGATCTGCGCCGGACGGTTCAATGCCTCGTAACGCAGGCGGATCCTGTCGCTGACAAACTCCAGGCTGTTCTGCACATGCAGGCTGTACGCCGCATCCGGCAGTTGCACGCGGTAGCTCGGCAGGTCTTGCGGGTGGACTTCAATCACCGGCAAGCCGCCGACCCGCAGGCTCAGGGTCATCGCGCCAACGTTCAGGCTCATGCCCTCGATCATTGTGGTGTCGCTGTGAGGGATCAGGTTCTGCCAGTCGGCCTCGGTCGGCGCAACGCCGGTGTCGACGGCGGTATACAGGGCAAAGTTGATGCCGTCGCGGTTGGTACGGATGAACCAGGCCCACTCGCCGTTCAGCGTGCCGTGGTCGACGTCGTATTCATGGTCTTCAACCCGTGGCGCCAGGCAAGTAAAGGCCTGCTGCGGCTGCGAGGCGTCGAGGACCCAGACTTCGCTGGTGGTCTTGCTGCCCAGCGACAGCAGCAATTGCTGTTCGGAACTCGAGCGGTAGCAATGCAGGAAGAATCGTCCGTCCGGCTCATTGAACACTTCTTCGGCCGCCGTGCCGTCCAGTCGATAGCGCAACAGTTTGTGCGGGCGATGGGTGTCGTCCAGTTCGCCGAAAAACAGCGTCAGGCTGTCGTTGGCCCAGGTCATGCTGCCGTCGCAATCCTGAAATTCCAGTTCGCTGACACGGCCGCTGGATAATTCCTTCACGAACAGTGTGTAAATCTCATCGCCTGTGGCGTCGATGCTGTAGGCCAGGCGCTGATGATCCGGGCTGACGCTGAACGCGCCGAGGGAGAAAAAGCCGCCATTGGCCAATTCGTTCGGGTCCAGCAACAGTTGTTCCTGGCTTTCGTCAAGCTGCAGGCTGTCATCGGCCGGACGCGGGCAGCGGTAGTGTCGGGCATATTCGTCACCGGCAGTGGTGCGCGTGTAATACAGGTACGGGCCCCACGGGGAGGGCAGCGACAGGTCGGTTTCGAGGATCCGGCCCTTGATTTCCTCGAACAGGGTTTCGCGCAGCTTTGCCTGATCGGCGGTTTGCGCCTCTTGGTAGCTGTTTTCAGCATTGAGGTAGTCGAGCACCGCGTCGGTGTCGCGCTCCTGCAGCCAGGCATACGGGTCATCACCCTCGGCCTTGCGGGCGATAGGGGCGTCGGAAACGTTGGCGGATAAGGGCATAAAGGAATCTCGAACAATGTACGGAATAGGGCGCGCGCGTGTCTTGATGCCGCTGCAAATCCCTGTGGGAGCGGGCTTGCTCGCGAATGGGCCTGCACATTCAACATCTGTGTTGGCTGACACACCGCATTCGCGAGCAAGCCCGCTCCCACAGGAGTGAGGCGTAGCGGCCAGGCATTGGAGCAAGCCTGACGGGCGAAAAGTCGTTACTATAAGCGCCTCTTTGCCTGCCTTGCCATGGACACCATGACCGAGAACGACTATCTGATCGCTTGGGGCCTCTACGCCTTTGCCGCTTTAGGCTGCCTGTTGGTGTGGATGCGCATGACCCGCTGGATGTGGCGTTGGCTGCGCGAACCGCTGCGGCTGCTGGTTGCCGTGCTGCTGTTCAGCCCGACCATCATCGACCCTGTGAAGGAAAAAGTGGCCCCGGCCATCGCCATCACCGCGCTCGATCTGCTGTTCAAGGTGGGCAACAACGCCTGGCGGGCGGTTTCCGATCTGTTCATGTACGGCATGATCGCCTTCGGTATCTACCTGGTTTACGTGGCGATCCGTTTCCCGATCGAACGCGCCGCCAATGCTCGCAAGGAACAGGCAGCCACCGCCAAGGCCGCGGCCCGGGCCGACGATCCTGAAGACGATCATCCGTTCGGCGGTGCCGGCGATGACCGTTACGGTCGTCCGCCAGTGCCGAGCAACCCTCAGCGATTGCGGGTCGAACCGCGTTTGTAACCTTGCCCCTGCCTTCCATCGAGAATCCGAGCATGTGTGAGTTATTGGGCATGAGCGCCAATGTGCCGACCGATATCGTGTTCAGCTTCACCGGGCTGATGCAGCGCGGCGGCCGCACCGGTCCGCACCGTGACGGTTGGGGCATCGCCTTCTACGAGGGGCGTGGCCTGCGGCTGTTTCAGGACCCGGCGGCGAGCTGCGAGTCCGAAGTGGCGAACCTGGTGCAACGTTATCCGATCAAAAGCGAAGTGGTGATCGGGCACATTCGCCAGGCTAACGTCGGCAAGGTCTGCCTGTCCAACACGCACCCTTTCGTACGCGAGCTGTGGGGCCGCAACTGGTGTTTCGCCCACAACGGTCAGCTTGCGGATTTTGAGCCGATCAAAAGTTTTTACCGCCCCGTCGGTGACACCGACAGCGAAGCGGCGTTCTGCGATTTGCTCAACCGTGTGCGCGCAGCGTTTCCGGAACCAGTCGAGATCGAAGCGTTGCTGCCGGATCTGGTCGCCGCTTGCGCCGAGTACCGCAGCAAAGGTGTGTTCAACTGCCTGCTGAGCGACGGCGACTGGCTGTTTTGCTATTGCTCGACCAAATTGGCCCAGATCACCCGTCGCGCGCCGTTCGGCCCGGCGCGGTTGAAGGATGTCGATGTGATCGTCGATTTCCAGGCCGAAACCACGCCCAACGATGTGGTCACGGTGATCGCCACCGAACCCCTGACCGAAAACGAAACCTGGACCCGCTACGAACCGGGCCAATGGAGCCTCTGGCGACGCGGCGAATGCGTCAACCAGGGCAAGACCGAATAAGGATCTCACCCGATGTTGCTCAGTTATCTACGGCTGGTGTTGTTTGCGGCGGGCCTGTTGATCGGTGTCCAGGTGCCGGGGTTCATCAGCGATTACGCGAAACGGGTCGAAGCGCACCTGATTGAGGCTCAGACCGGCTTGAGCGGTTTTCAGGGCACGGCCAATCAGTTCTTCAAAGGCGATATGCAGGCGCTGGTCGCCCATTACCGCGCCAGCGAAGACCCGATTTTTCGCAGCGACGCCGACAGCCTGAGCACCTTGCTCACCCGTCAGTTGGCCCTCGATAAACAGTTCCAGGCCATGCAGGGCCCGTGGTACATCCGCGTCCTGCAGGTGGCGCTGGCGGCTGATCCGGATATTCGCAAGGAAACCTGGAATGGCTACAGCTACCAGATCCTGCTGACACCGGAAGCGATGATCTGGGGCATGAGTGGCGCGTTGCTGCTGTCGTTCGGCATTGAATGTTTGTTCCGACTGATCGACTGGGTGGTACTGGGCGGCAAGCGTTTGCGCCAGAGCCGGCCGATCGAAGACCGGGATGTGCGCGGCCTGTAACCCTGTAGAGCCGGCTTCCGGCGATTGCCGCGACACGGTATGCCTGGCAGATCGCATCGCTGGCAAGCCGGCTTCTGTTTTTACCAATCGACCGAGTAGCTCATGCTCAGCGTGCGGCCTTCGGCGTTGGCGTACGGCGCTCTGGCGTTGGCCTGGGTGAACAGGTTCTGGTACGTGCGGTTGGTCAGGTTGTACACGCCACCTTCAAGACGACCGACCGGCAGTTGCACGGAGCCGAGCAGGTCCACCAGCGTATAGCCTTCGATCTCGCGCCCGTTGTTGTCCTTGGCGGCGGCGTCGTAACTGGACAAATGCATGCCTTGCAGGCGCAGGGTGTAGTCGTCTTCGGTGTAGCCGACGAACAGTGTGGTCTTGGCCGGTGAGATGCGCGTAGCCGGCAGATCGATCCATTTGCCGTTCTGCTCGGTCTCGCCTTTGGCCCAGGCATAAGTGCCACCCACCGACCAGTGATCGGTCGCGCGGTAGGTCAGGCTGTTTTCGATGCCGCGAACTCGCTCTTTCTGGTTGATCAGGCGCAATACGCGATCATTGGCATCGTAGAACTGGGTCACGTCCGAGGTGTTTTCGTACACGGTGACGTCGGCCTGCCACTGGTCCCAGTTACCGCGCCAACCCAGCTCGTAACTGTCGACCTTGATGGCCTGGGCGTTGAGACTCTGGATGTCGAAGGTGCTGCTGACATCGCGCATGAAGCGCTGGATATCCGGTAGCGAGAACCCCTGGCTGTAATTGGCGAAGACATCCTGGTTTTCACTCAGATGGTAGACCGCCCCCAGGTTATACAGCGTGGCATCGTATTTGAGGGTGTCGCCGGGCAGCGTTGCACGTATGCCGGTCTGGACGATCTGACCATAAGCGATGCTGTCGGAGACGTCGCTTTCGATCCATTCACGGCGCACACCGCCACGCAAGGTCCAGTCACCGATGTCCCAGGACATCTGCCCGAACAGCGATTTGGTGGTGGTTTCGATGTCCGGGCCCAGCTCGTAGGTGGTGCCGGTCTTGGTGTAGGTCAGGCCCTTGAGCCTGTATTGATCACCTCGTTGGCGGGAGCGCTCATTATCATAGTCGGCGCCCCAGACCAGATTACCCGTGGCACTCCCGATCGCCGGCAGCGGCGTGTCGATGGCCGCGCGCAGGCCGTAGACATCCTGCACACTGTTGTTGTCGGAGATCCCGGCCCTGCCTCGCGACAGGTCCGGAAAGAACAGTGCATCGGCGCGGCGCCAGTAGCTTTCCAGTTGCAGGCCCTGACCGTAGAAGTCTTTGTCGGTGTAGTTGAGGTTGACCGCCTGGTTATGCGTATAGGGTTGATCGTCGAGTTTCAGCCCTTTGACTGCCACGGCTTGCTGGCGGTTTGTCGGGTCTTTTGTGTAACCAGTGTCCTGCTGGTCCTTGTAGTCCTGCAGCGACAGGCTAAGTTTTTTGTCGGCATCCAGTTCGTAACCGAAACGACCTTGCAGGTCATAGGTTTCGGTATCCATGTTGCTGCCCTGGGAAGTGTCTTGAGGGATGCGGTTGCCGTTGCCATCGTACTGATCGTTACGCTGGGTCAGGTCGGCGGAGACGTACCAGTCAAGGGCATCCTTGCGCCCCGTCGCACTCTGAAAGGCTTCGTAGGCGAAGCCTTTGCGGTTGAGGTTGTTGCCGCTGGTCAGACCCAGTTTGCTGCTGTAGGCAATGTCCTGGCCCTGATTGCGCTTGGTGATGATGTTGATGATGCCGCCCGAAGCACCGGCCCCGTAGATGCTGCTGGCGCCGGAGATCACTTCGATGCGTTCGATGCTGGCCGGGGCGATGCTGTTGAGCTGGCGGAAGTTGTCGCGCGTGGCGTTCTGCGATACGCCGTCGATCAACACCAGCATGTTGCGCCCGCGCAGGGTCTGACCGAAGTTGCTCATCCCGCCGCTGGACGGCGCAAGACCGGGGACCAATTGCCCGAGGATGTCGGAGACCCGGCGGCCCGCGCCGCTCTGCTCACGGACCTGTTGTTCGTCGATAACCTGGACCGAGCCCGGAATCGAAGCAATGCTCGCTTCGCTGCGAGTAGCGGAGACGACGGTGGCTTGCATGTTTAAGGTACCGGGTTGCTGCTCGGTATCCTCGGCCCAGGTCTGGGCGCTGAAGGTACCGAGCAGCGGGATCAGCAGGGAAAGCTTGGTTCGGATCATGACGTGGTCTTTTTTTAGTTGTGATTAGTGTGGGGCGATAAGGTCGAGCGGTCAGGCGCGGAGTTGAACGAGCGCACCCAGCGGATCCCGATGGCGGCTATGGCGTAGGTCAGCGCCACCAGCCAGAAACTGTGAGCCAGGCCAACCAGGCCCATGCCGATCCCGCCAAGGACGACACCGAGCAGAGCGCCAGCCTTTGCCGCGCTGTTGCCGAGGCCGAGCGCGAAGCCCTGCTGGTTTACGGAAATGGTGTTGGCGATCAGTGCATAGGCGACGGGCAGCAGGGCGCCTTGCCAGATGCCCCAGACGAGTCGACTGACGAGAAACCCCAGCCATTCGTTGGCCAATGCCGTGGCCGCCAGCGTCAGTGCACACAGCCAGGCCACGCCTTCGATGACGCGCAAGGTGTGTGCCGGCTGCCAGCGGTCGAACAGGCGTCCCCACAGCGGTGCGGAAATCGCCAGGGTCGCGGCGCTCGCCGCGTAGGTGGCGCCGATCAGCCAGCTTGGGGCATGCAGAATGTTCGCGACGTACAGCGCGTAGAACGACTGCGGCATCATCTTCGCGGCCTGAATCAACACGATCACCAACAGGATTCCACCGAGCCAGCCTTTGGGCAGGGCAACCGGTTCAACCGCTTTTTTCTTCGAGGTCCGAGCCTTGTCGGCCGGCAGGAAAAAGCTCCCCAGTGCGCACAGCAGGCAAATCACCGTCGCGCCATAACAGAGCAGGGCAAACCCCGAGACGTCCATCAGCCAGCCACCCAACACTGGGCCGATCAAGGAGCCGACGGCGGTTGCCGATTGCAGGCGGGCCAGGGTGTGACCACGTCTTGAACTGTCGCAGCAGGCCAAGGCATAGGCTTGCGCGGCAGCGAGAAAACCGGCCAATGCGCCTTGCATCACGCGAATACCCACCAGCAGCCACGGGTCGAGGGTAATGGCCGCCAACCCTTGGCACAGCGCGAGTGCCAGCAACGCCCGAACAATCATCGGTTTGTGTCCGGTGCGATCTCCCAACCGGCCCCACATGGGAGTCAGGAGCATGGCCGCCAGCATCGGACCGGCATAGACCATCGCCGATAGCAGCGCGGTGTAGCCGGCGCCTTCCGGCCCGAGCAGATGCTGGATCTGCAAGGGCCAGAACGGGCCGCTCATTTCCATTGCGCCCATGGAGACAAACTGAATGACGATCAGCAGTCGCAAGGCGCGACCGTCAGCGAGCATGGGCGTTTGGTCGCAGCGGGTTACTCAGGCGTCCGACGATGTCGGCATGACTGTCGAGCAAGCGCATGCGCATGAACGATTTGGCGGGCCAATCCTGTTCCAGCAAGGCCTGGCGCTCGCTTTCCCAACGTGCTGGTTCAACGCGCTCGCGCAAGGTCTCGAAGCACTGTGCAACGTGCGATGCCAATTTCTCCCAAAGGATAGTTTCCGGCACATTCCAGTGGCGGGCACAGAGCAAAGTCAGCTCACCGAGGTGGCACATGAAGGTGGTGTGCAGAAGCTTGTCGCGGACAAATCCGGAATCGTCATACAGGGTCATTTTCGGATCGTGCAACTGGATATCCAGACCTTTGGCGTGCAGGGTTTTACGATCGATACGAACATCGCCGAAATCACGCAATAGCAGCCGATTCAACTGCCCGTCAGCGCCCATCACCATGAAACTGTTTTGCTGATGCGCTTCGAACGCCACGCCATACATCAGGTAAATGCCCAACAGACTCGGTACGGCAATCGACAGGTAATCATCGAAGAACGCCAGCATGGCCTCGCTGTTGTCACTGCCCTGAGCCAGTTTTACCCAATCACGCAGCAGCGGTTGTTCGAATTCGTTGACGGCGAACAGGCTGCCGACCGGCACCGCCAACTCGCCTTCTTGCAGGAGGGTAAGCGGGTTGTCGCGATACAGCACGGCAGCATGCCGGGAGCGCTCGTCATCGGCCGGTAGTGGTGCGTAGTGCACGCCGATGCGCTCGGGAACGATGTTCAGCAGACGCTGAATCTGCGGCTCCTGATCGAGAATATTCAATATCAGTTGGCTGATGCGCGGCCCCATCCGGGCGGAGCGCGGCGACACGGTGCGCTGCACGCTGGTCAGTCGCAGAGCCACCGGCAGTTTGACCATCGGCGCCACGCGACTGGCCTCCGGCAGGACCGTGCGGAAGGACATGGTCGGGTGACCGGTAAAAGCCACGATGTCAGTGACGATCAGCAGGTTGTCGGCGATCTCGTTGGCGAACGAGTGCGGCAGCTCTTCATGGGCTTGCCATGGGTGCGACGGGAGCGGGAGGTAGTCCTTTGCTTCCAGACCCAACTGCTGCAAGTGGCGTTGCAATTGCTCGGCGGCCTGTGGGAAGTGACCTTGCCACCAGTCCCAGTAATCGGTAGTGCCAGCCAGCGCTTCGACGTGTGCGTACTGGCGGTGCAGGGCGCACAGGACAATCGGAAAACTCGCTTCGAATTCTGGCGAGAAAGCGATGACCTGAGCCGCGCTCAAGCCCAGTTTGGTCTTGTAGTTCGGGTGCCACGGATGGCCGAGAGTGCCCCACTGTTCGAGCAATGACGTCGGGTTCTGGTGGCTGGGGCCGGCTTTGAGCCAAGCGAGCAGATTGTCGTCGTACTCGGTATCGATCTGCTCTCTCAGGCGCTCGGTCCATCCGTGGTGAAACGCCAGGCACAGGGTGTCGTTGCTGAAGCTGTCATCCAGCTCCTTGGCCAGACGTTCCAGTACCTGCGGGGAGGCTGGCGGGTTGAGCTGAGTGCTGAGGTGAGCGAGCAGTTCGCTGGGCAACTGGATTTTTTGGGGCAGTCTGTCGGGGGTGTGCAGGACGATGCTGCCGCGTACGTCCCAGCTGTTCATTCTGCCGCCGGACAAGTGCTCGAAGCAAAGGTGCGCGCCATCGCCAAGTGGCAGCCAGCAACGGCTATTGTCGTCGTATTCGCAAGCGTCGGGGTTGATCAGACCTTCACGAAACAGCGCCTGGATCAGGCGTTGGAAGCAGCGCTGGGCGGCGGGCTCCAGCGCATTGCTCAAATGATCGAGGGTGATGCGGTGGGACTGGAAAGCCTGTGTGCCGAGGGCTTCGCTCCAGTGAGCGAGCAATTGCTGCTGTTTTTGCGTGTAGGCGCGCATCAAGCCCGACTCCGTCTGGACAATGGGTTAGCTGAAAGCGCGCAGAGAATACCTCGTTGAAAAAATAATGCAAATGATAGTGGTTCATATTTACAGTATGGGAAACGTCCTTCAGATTCTGGCCTGGGGCTTGCCCAAGACGATGTAATGCTCACCTACTTTCTGCGCATAGCGCTCCACGACGTGCTGACACAACGCAACAATCTCCTCGACCCATTCCACGCCAACCCGCCACGACACCACCACCTGCAAATTCGGCGGCCGCTGATCGATGGCCAGCAACGTCAATTCCCCTCGCGCCAATTCTTCGGCCACCAGCACCGGCGGTAACGCGCCAATGCCAAATCCGTCCCTCAGCAAACGGGTAATCGCCGACACCGAGTTCACGCAGTTGAGCCGCGGCGCCATGACCCCGCTGGCCTGCATCAGGCTCAAGATGTCCTGATGAGGGTGGGAGTTTTTCGAATAGGTGATGATCCGCTCCCGCGCCAGATCGGCGACACCTGAATACTCGCGGTTGTAGATGGAATTGCTGGCCACGATCCAGCCCATCGGATGACTGGCGAGCTCCAGGCTGCGCACGCTTTCCTGGCGCAGCAGGTCGGTTTGCAGGATCAAATCGAGAAAGCCTTTTTGCAGCTGATCGCAGAGGTTGAGCGCGGTATCGGCCACCAACTCGATTTCCACCAGCGGGTAGTGATCCATCATCTGCGCCACCAACGGGCTGAGCCAGGTGTGGATCACGGTGTCCATGACGCCAATCCTGACCCGCCCGGCCTTGCTCGAACGGGTCTCGATCGACTGCTTGAGCGCCTGCATCGTGTCCATCATCTGCTCGGCATATTCGAGCACTTTCAAGCCTTCGGGTGTCAGGCTCACGCCGCGAGAATCGCGCAGAAACAGCTTCACCCCGAGCTCACTTTCAAGCACGGCAATGCGGCTGGAAATCGATGCCTGGGTGGTGAAGAGCTTGTCTGCCGTCAGGCGGAAACTCTTGAGTCGGGCGACCCAGACAAAGGTCTCGAGAAACTTCAGGTTCATGGGATCAACTTTTTCTTATGCCTTGGCCGGGTTTTTATTAGTTGGACGCAGCAGGGCCAAGCGTCCAAAAATCGACGCATCCGGTTCCCACGATAGGCGTCGTCGGGGCTCAGAACAATACCAATAAAATTTGCACGGAGACTTGCCATGAGTGCGCCCGACACCCTCGACATCCCCAAAGCGACGGCTCGCCCGGGACCTTTCGACTGGTACCGCAACATCAATCAGCAGGAACGCCGCACTTTCTGGAGCTGCAAGATCGGCTATGGCCTCGACGGCATGGACACCCAGATGCTCAGCTTCGTGGTGCCGACCCTGATTGCCATGTGGGGCATCACCACCGGCGAGGCAGGGCTGATTCACACCAGCACCCTGATCGCCTCGGCCATCGGCGGTTGGGTGGCGGGGATTCTCTCCGACCGCATCGGTCGCGTACGTACCCTGCAACTGACTGTTCTGTGGTTTGCCTTCTTCACCTTCCTTTGCGGTTTCGCCCAGAACTACGAGCAACTACTGATCAGTCGCACCCTGATGGGCTTCGGTTTCGGTGGCGAATGGACCGCCGGCGCCGTGCTGATGGGTGAAGTGATTCGTGCCAAGGACCGCGGCAAGGCCGTGGGCATGGTGCAATCCGGCTGGGCGCTGGGATGGGGGGTGACGGCGATATTGTATGCGCTGCTGTTCTCGGTGCTGCCGCCGGAAGACGCTTGGCGCGCGCTGTTCATCCTTGGCATCGTGCCGGCGATTTTTGTGATCTTCGTCCGCCGTTTGGTCAAAGACCCGGAAATCTACCGCGAAGCCAAGGCCAAACAGGAGCCCGGCAACGCAGCGAAGTTTTACGAGATCTTCGCCCCCGGCATCCTGTTCACCACGATTCGCGCTTCGGTGCTGACCACTGGCGCACTGGGCGGTTACTACGCGATCACGTCCTGGTTGCCGACTTTTCTGAAAAACGAGCGCGGTTTGAGCGTACTCGGCACAGGCGGTTATCTGGCGATGGTGATCGTCGGTTCCTACGTCGGCTACGTCATCAGCGCGTATTTGACTGACATCCTTGGCCGTAAAAAGAACTTCATCCTGTTCGCCGTGGGCTCGTTCACCATCGTGCTGCTCTACACCCAATTGCCGGTCAGTAACGGCGTGATGCTGTGGCTGGGCTTCCCGCTGGGCTTCTTCGCTTCGGGGATTTTCAGTGGCATGGGCGCGTTTTTGACCGAGCTGTTTCCGACGCGGATTCGCGGTTCGGGGCAAGGCTTTTGCTACAACATCGGTCGGGCGCTGGCGGCATTGTTCCCGCTGCTGATCGGTTTGCTGAGCCAGACGGTGCCACTGAGCGTAGGCATCGGGGCGTTTGCGGCAGTTTCCTACGGGGTGGTGATTCTTGCGGCCCTGAGCCTGCCGGAAACCCGTGGCAAGCAACTTGAAGCCGAGTAGCTGATAATCTGCGGGCAAATGCCTACAGCTAAAAAGAATCAAACCTACAGGAGTGTTCACCGTGAGCCGCCTGCTATTGAACTGCGACATCGGCGAGAGTTTCGGTAACTGGACCATGGGTCTGGACGCCGAGGTCATGCCCTTCATCGATTGCGCCAACATCGCCTGCGGCTTCCATGCCGGCGACCCGAGCATCATGCGCAAGACCGTCAGCCTGGCCCTGAGCAACGGCGTACTGATCGGCGCACATCCTGCGTATCAGGATCTGGTCGGCTTCGGTCGCCGCTCCATGGCCTACACCGCCCAGGAACTTCAGGACATTCTGCATTACCAGATCGGCGCCCTCGACGGCATTTGCCGGGCCCAGGGCGGGCGCGTCAGTTACGTCAAACCCCACGGCGCGATGTACAACGACATGATGGCCAACCCGGCGCAATTGCGCGCGGTGCTTCAGGCTGTGGCAGCGTATGACCGGACCCTGCCGCTGATGCTGATGGCCACTCGCGACAACAGCGCCGCGCAGCAACTGGGTGATGAATACGGCGTGACCTTGTGGTTCGAAGCCTTCGCCGATCGCGCCTACGACAGCGCCGGGATGCTGGTTTCACGGCAACTGCCGGGGGCGGTGCACCACGATCCCGAGCGAATTATCGAGCAAGCGCTGACCATCGCCCGTAGCGACAACCTCACCGCCAGCGACGGCAGCGCCTTGCATTTACAGGCCAACACCCTTTGCGTCCACGGAGACAACGCCAGTTCGGTGGCGGCCGTGCGCCGGATTCGCGAAGCACTTGATCAGCAGAGCGCACCATGAAACCGCGGGTTGAGGTGGTGGCGCTGGATTGTCTGATGGTGCGGATGTTCGATGAAATTGCCGAGGCCAACATGCCGTGGATGCTGGCGGCCAGCGAAAACCTGCGTGCTGTATTCGCAGGGCATCTGATTGATCTGGTGCCGTCCTATACGACGTTGATGGTGCATTACGATCTGACCGCGTTGAGTCCGGCTCAGGCCCGGGAACTGATCGCCGAAGCGCTGATCGACCTGTCGCCCAACGCGAGCAGCAGCGGCAGATGCCATGTGCTGCCGGTCTGGTATGACTTGAGCGTCGGTCCGGAGTTGAGCCTGTTGTCTCAGCGTAGCGGGCTGTCGGTGGAGGAGGTGATCCGTCGCCACAGCGAGCGTGAATATCAGGTGTTCGCTTTGGGCTTCGCCCCGGGGTTTGCCTTCATGGGGCTGGTGGAGGAAGTACTCGCTGCGCCGCGCCTGAATACGCCGCGCAAAAAAGTTGCCGCCGGCAGTGTCGGCATCGCCGAGCGGCAAACCGCCGCCTACCCGGTGGTTTCCCCCGGCGGCTGGAACCTGATCGGCCGCACGCCGGCCAAACTGTTCGACCGCGAACGCGACGGCTACAGCCTGATGCAACCGGGTGACACTGTGCGCTTCGAAGCGGTCAGTCATGCCGAGTTCATCAACCTGGGCGGTGACGACACGCCATTGGAGGCCCTGGCATGAGCCATCTGTTGATTGAGGCGAGTACGCCGCTGTGCCTGTTGCAGGACGCTGGCCGTTTCGGCGTGCGGCATCTGGGCGTGACCCAGGGCGGCGGCCTGGATTGGCGCTCGATGTCGTGGGCCAACTGGCTGCTGGGTAATAGGCTGGATGCGCCGGTGATTGAAATCACCCTCGGCGGATTCAGCGTCGTGGCCGAGGACGATTGTGTATTGGCGCTGGCCGGAGCGGATCTGGGTGCGCAAGTGAATGGCGAGGCACTGGCGCCGTGGCGCAGTTTTCGGCTGAACAAAGGCCAGCGATTGCAGTTCACTCAACCGCTGCTCGGGGCGCGAGCTTATCTGGCCGCGCCGGGCGGGTTTGAGGCGCCGAAGGTGCTGGGTAGCACCGCGACGGTGGTCCGTGAAGAACTCGGCGGTCTGGATGGAATGGGCCGTCCGTTGGCCAAAGACGCCCAGTTAAGCTATCGCGGAAGTGCGTTGTTATTGCTGCGGGAGTTGCCGGTAGAACATCGGCCGGATTTCAAAGTCGATTCGCCACTGGATCTGGTTCTCGGCGCGCAGATCGGTGAGTTCAGCGGGCAAAGTCTGTTCGACGCGTTCAACAGCGTCTGGACCCTCGACAGCCGTGCCGACCGCATGGGCATTCGCCTGCTGGGAATGGCGTTGCAGTACCAGGGCAAACCGATGATTTCCGAAGGCATCCCGCTGGGCGCGGTCCAGGTGCCGCCGGATGGGCAGCCGATTGTGTTGCTCAATGATCGGCAGACCATTGGCGGTTATCCGCGATTGGGGGCGTTGACGCCGTTGGCGTTGGCACGGCTGGCGCAGTGCTTGCCGGGGTCGAAGGTGCGGTTGCGGCCGGTGGTGCAGGATGTTGCGCATCGGGAGCAGGTCAAGTATTTGCGCCGATTTTCAGACCGCTAAAAGCTTCGCGGGCAAGCCTCGCTCCTACAGGGTTGGTGCACGACGCACGAACACCGAAACCTGTAGGAGCGAGGCTTGCCCGCGAAGGCTGCCTTGCAGGCAACGCAGATCTCTATTTGGAAAGAAACCGCATCCCTTCTTCAAGCCCCCGCAACGTCAGCGGATACATCTGGTCATCAATCAAGTCCCGCACAATATTGGTCGAAGACGTATAACCCCACGTATCTTTCGGATACGGGTTGATCCAGATGACCTTCTTGTACTTCTCCATGAACCGCTGCATCCACACATAACCGGCTTCTTCGTTCCAGTGTTCGACGCTGCCGCCAGCCTGGGTGATTTCGTATGGCGCCATGGCGGCGTCACCGATGAAGATCACTTTGTAGTCGGCACCGTACTTGTGCAGCAGATCCTGGGTCGACGTGCGCTCGGAGGTACGGCGCATGTTGTTCTTCCACACCGATTCATAAACGAAGTTGTGGAAGTAGAAGTACTCCAGGTGCTTGAACTCGGTCTTGCAGGCCGAGAACAACTCCTCGCAAATCTTCACGTGGGCGTCCATCGAGCCGCCGATGTCGAACAGCAGCAACAGCTTGACGGTGTTGCGCCGCTCCGGCCGCATCTGGATGTTCAGCAGGCCGGCATCGCGTGCGGTATGGTCGATGGTGCCATCGATGTCCAGCTCTTCTGCCGCACCCTGACGGGCGAATTTGCGCAAGCGGCGCAGGGCAACCTTGATGTTGCGCGTGCCCAGTTCCACCGAATCGTCGAGGTTCTTGTACTCGCGCTGATCCCACACCTTGACCGCTTTGCCTTGGCGCTTGCCGGCATCGCCGACCCGAATGCCTTCCGGGTTGAAACCGCCGGAGCCGAACGGGCTGGTGCCACCGGTGCCGATCCATTTGTTGCCGCCGGCGTGGCGTTCTTTCTGTTCTTCGAGGCGTTTCTTGAACTCTTCGATCAGCTTGTCCAGGCCTCCAAGGGACTGGATTGCTGCGCGCTCTTCCTCGGTCAGGGAGCGCTCGAACTCCTTGCGCAGCCAGTCTTCAGGAATCAACGCCTGAAGGTGATCGTCGAGTTTTTCCAGGCCGTTGAAGTAGGCACCGAACGCGCGGTCGAACTTGTCGAAATGCCGTTCGTCCTTCACCAGAATCGCCCGGGACAAGTAATAAAACTCGTCCATATCAGCGAAGGTCACGCGCTGTTTCAGCGCGTTGATCAGGTCCAGCAGCTCCCGTACCGAGACCGGCACTTTGGCTGCACGCATTTCATTGAACAGGTTAAGCAGCATGGCAATCGCCCTCTATCTTGTTAAACAGAGGGATCAGCGAGTGCCGCGACGGCTCATGAACGCCAGACGCTCAAGTAATTGCACGTCCTGTTCGTTCTTCACCAGGGCGCCTGCCAGCGGCGGAATCGCTTTGGTCGGATCGCGTTCGCGCAATACCGCTTCGCCGATGTTGTCGGCCATCAACAGTTTCAGCCAGTCCACCAGTTCGGAGGTCGATGGCTTTTTCTTCAGGCCCGGGACCTTGCGCACATCGAAGAACACGTCCAGCGCTTCGCTGACCAGGTCTTTCTTGATGTTCGGGTAGTGCACGTCGACGATCTTCTGCAGCGTCACGCGATCGGGGAACGCGATGTAGTGGAAGAAGCAGCGGCGCAGGAAGGCGTCCGGCAGCTCTTTCTCGTTGTTGGAGGTAATGATGATGATCGGACGCTTCTTGGCCTTGATGGTCTCGTCGATTTCGTAAACGTAGAACTCCATCTTGTCGAGTTCTTGCAGCAGGTCGTTCGGGAACTCGATGTCGGCCTTGTCGATTTCGTCGATCAGCAGGATCACCCGCTCTTCGGACTCGAAAGCCTCCCAGAGCTTGCCCTTTTTCAGGTAGTTGCGAACGTCGTGGACCTTCTCCGTGCCCAGCTGCGAGTCACGCAGTCGACTGACCGCGTCGTACTCGTACAGGCCCTGATGCGCCTTGGTCGTGGACTTGATGTGCCAGGTGATCAACTTGGCGCCGAAGGACTCGGCCAGTTGTTCGGCGAGCATGGTTTTGCCGGTGCCCGGCTCGCCCTTGACCAGCAGTGGACGCTCCAGGGTAATGGCGGCGTTGACCGCCAGCTTCAGGTCATCGGTGGCGACGTAGGCCTGGGTGCCTTCGAACTTCATCTGCTAATCCTCGAACGGTAATGCCGACCTGAACGGGGCAGGGCGGGGCGCAATAATTGTAGTACCCGACTATAACGCGCTGCCCCGTCGACTGTGAACGCAGACGGCTTATTCAGTCTCTGAATGGGGCGTCACATCTTGACTCAGTCTCGGCTGCTGGCCAGTATTGAGATATCGCCATGTTGGCGATAGCTTGCCCGGCATGTCTACTAAATATCGATTTCGCGATACGTACCGCATTCAGTTGCGCGAGAAGGATCATCCACCGCCTCATGTTCACCTGACGGGTGGCGGGCTGGATGTCATGTTGAGCCTGGATACCGTCGAAGTGATGGTGGGCAAGGCACCGCCGCTGATTATCAAGGAAGCACTGGAGTGGGTCAGGGCTCATCAGGTGCAATTGCTGGAGGACTGGAAACGATGCTACCCATGAAACGACCACGGCTGTCGGCTGTGCAGGCGTTGCCGGTTTACCGCCTGGCGCTGACCTTTATCGACGGTCAGCAACTGACCCTCGATTTGAGTCGCGACTTGCACGCCTATCCAGGATTGCAGCCATTGCTGGAGGCTGGCGCATTCGAAAATGCAATATCGGGCGATGAGGGCTGGAGTGTCGAGTGGCCGGAGCAGGACATCCAGATTGGCGCCGACACTCTGTATCTGGAGGCGCTCGCGCAAAACGCATCGGACGAGAACACCCGGATCTTTATCGATTGGCGCGCCCGTACCGGGTTGCCGCTCAATCAGGCGGCTGAAGCGTTGGGGGTTAGCGCGCGCAGCATCACGCGTTATAGCAGCGGGCGTGAACCGGTGCCCCGATCATTGGCGCTGGCCTGTCTGGGGTGGGATTTCCTGCAGCAGCAAGCGAGCCCGATGCGGGCCGCCGAAGAAACCGGGCGCTACACCGTTACGCGTAAACCCTAACCAGCCTCCGGCTTCGGCCGCTCATAGCGTGCATTGAACGCCTGAACAAAACCGTTGCGTAAAATCTGCAAAAACGCCTGGAAGGCGCTGATATCTTGCCGATGCACATTGCCGCTCAGTTCAACCCGAGTGGCAAACTGGTTCTTGCCCTGGTTTTTCAACACGGTTTCGGAACCTCCGACGATGGCCTCCCAGATGGAACGGAAAAACCCTTTGTCCTTGTTTTCCACATCCTGTTGCCAGTTGAACACGTCGACGTCTTTCAGCAGCGGTTTGATGTAGCCGGTCATTTTGGCCTTTTTGGCTTGCGCTTCGATCACCACATCGCCGTGACCGGCGTTGAAGTCGAACTTGCCATAGGCCGAGGCAAAGTCGTTCATGCGTTTGAGTTCAATGTCCCTGGCCCGCAGCCGGAACTCGAAGTCTTCAAAGTTGCTTAACGGGTCGAAGGTTGCCGTTGTCTCCAGTGGCGCATGGCCCAGCAACAGCGCCTTGCCTTCAAAACGGGCGTCGCGCTTGCCTTTGGTATCGACCACGTTGGTCAGGTTGTAAAGGCTGGCGTTGACCTGGGTGGCGTTCATGTTGACGGGGGGCTTGGAATTGAAGTTTCGAAAGCTGATCTTGCCGTCGTAGATGCGTATTTCATTAAAGGTGAACGGCGCCAGTTTGCTCAACTGTGCGCGCCAGTCGGTGCCTTGACCGGTCTGGGAGTTTTTTTTGTTGGCGCCGCCGTCGACGAAGTTCACCTCGGGGTTGAAGAACTGCACCTCGGCCACCACTGCGCGGTCAGACCAGAGTGAGTGCCAACTGACAGAAAGGTCGATCAGCGGCGCATTGACGAAAGGCACCGGGACCTTGCCGTCGACCTTGACGATCTTCAGTCCGTTGATTTTATAGGCGCCGCGCCACAGGGCCAGGTCCACGTCGGTCACCTGACCTCGGTAATCGCCCATGTCCGCCAGCTTGTCGTTCAGGTAATCGCGTACCAGGTAGGGCAGGGCGATGTGCAGGGCAATCAGCAGCACAACGAGGCCGGCGAGGGTCCACAGGGGCCAACTGTATCGACGTTTCATGACGGCAAATCTCTGGCGATATAAAGCCATTGACTGCGGCGGTCACCGGACGTTCGACCTGACTGGACGACCACCGGCAACAGGCATACCTTTGGGAGCTTATTCAACGCTGTACAAGGACCCAGCCATGAGCCGTATTTACGCTGACAACGCCCATTCCATCGGCAATACGCCGCTGGTGCAGATCAACCGCATTGCCCCGCGCGGCGTGACCATTCTGGCCAAGATCGAAGGGCGCAACCCTGGTTATTCGGTCAAGTGCCGGATCGGCGCGAGCATGATCTGGGACGCCGAAAGCTCCGGCAAACTAAAGCCTGGCATGACCATCATCGAACCGACGTCGGGTAATACCGGTATTGGCCTGGCCTTTGTTGCCGCTGCCCGTGGTTACAAATTGATGCTGACCATGCCGGCGTCGATGAGCATCGAACGACGCAAGGTTCTCAAGGCACTGGGCGCCGAACTGGTATTGACCGAACCGGCCAAGGGCATGAAGGGCGCGATCGAGAAGGCTGCCGAGATCCTTGCCAGCAACCCGGCCAAATACTTCATGCCGGCGCAGTTCGACAACCCGGCCAACCCGGCCATTCACGAGAAAACCACCGGCCCGGAAATCTGGAACGACACCGACGGCGCGGTCGATGTGCTGGTAGCGGGCGTCGGAACCGGCGGAACCATTACTGGCGTTTCGCGGTATATCAAGAATACCCAGGGCAAACCGATTATCTCGGTGGCGGTGGAGCCGATGGTGTCGCCTGTGATCACCCAGGCGATTGCCGGTGAGGAGATCAAGCCTAGCCCTCACAAAATCCAGGGGATCGGTGCCGGTTTTGTCCCAAAGAATCTGGATCTTGCGATGGTCGATCGGGTTGAGCTGGTCAGCGACGACGAATCCAAGGCCATGGCCCTGCGCCTGATGCAGGAAGAAGGGATTTTGTGCGGTATTTCCTGTGGCGCCGCGATGGCGGTGGCGGTGCGTTTGGCCGAAACACCGGAAATGCAGGGCAAGACCATCGTGGTGATCCTGCCGGACTCCGGTGAGCGCTACCTGTCGAGCATGTTGTTCAGCGATCTGTTTACCGAGCAGGAGAATCAGCAGTAAAGCGGTGACGTCTGCGGGATCTTTTTAACGTGTGGCGAGAGGGCTGATTCAGGTCAGCCCCCGTTCAGGAACCTTATGTTAATAAGTGCTTTATTGCACAAACCTTAATACTGAATGTCGACTTTTGCGGGTTTTTCCCGAGGCCGGTAGTGTTGATCATGGCCGGCTGCCACGTCGGGTAAATGGCGTTGTGCATAGAACCAATACTCAAGGAGCCGTAGATGACCTTTTCCTTTTCCTTTGCCGCGAAAGCGTCAGTGTTGCTGCTATTCCTGGGCAGCACCCTCTATGTGCATTTGCGCGGCAAGGCACGATTGCCGGTTCTGCGTCAGTTGGTCAATCACTCGGCCTTGTTCGCACCTTACAACGCCTTGATGTACCTGTTCTCTGGCGTGCCATCCAAACCTTATCTGGACCGCAGCAAGTTCCCGGAACTGAACGTGCTCAAGGACAACTGGGAAGTTATCCGCGACGAAGCCATGCACCTGTTCGACGAGGGTTACATCTGCGCCGCCGAAAAGAACAACGATGCCGGTTTCGGTTCGTTCTTCAAGAAAGGGTGGAAACGTTTCTACCTCAAGTGGTACGACAAACCTCTGCCATCAGCCGAAACCTTGTGCCCGAAAACCGTGGCCTTGGTCAGCAGCATTCCCAACGTCAAGGGTGCGATGTTCGCCTTGCTGCCGGGTGGCAGCCACCTCAACCCGCACCGCGATCCGTTTGCCGGTTCCCTGCGCTATCACCTGGGGCTGTCGACGCCGAACTCCGATGATTGCCGTATCTTCGTCGACGGTCAGGTGTACGCCTGGCGTGATGGAGAGGACGTGATGTTCGATGAGACCTACGTGCATTGGGTCAAGAACGAAACCGGGAAAACCAGAGTTATTCTGTTCTGCGACATCGAGCGGCCACTGAGCAATCGCATCATGACCCGTATCAACCGCTGGATCAGTGGCTTGCTTGGTCGCGCCACCGCACCGCAGAATCTTGATGATGAACGGGTTGGCGGGATTAACCAGGCTTATGCCTGGAGCAAGAACTTCAGCGACAAGGTCAGTGGAGCGGTCAAGCGCTGGAAGCGTCGTAATCCCAATACATACCGCGTGCTGCGGCCGGTGCTGGCGGTGGTGGTGTTGACGTTGTTGGGGTATTGGTTGTTTGGGTGACTGGATGCAATAGAAAACCGCTCCTTGGGAGCGGTTTTTTTATGACGGTGATGGACTACCTGATTTTTGGTAATCGGCTGGCGGCATTGAGCATGCTGGGCATGCTGCTGCTGATCATCATCGGTCTGGTCTTCGTGTTCCGTAAAACAGCGTAAAGATGATAAGGCCTGGAGCGTTGCTCCGGGCCTTTTCTATTTGGCCAGCGCCGGGCAGATAACCTCTGGAGCTCGCGCGTGACCTCCCACGTGGCGCTGGCCGAAGTGACGGGCATGCTCAGCCAGACGCGGGGGGCGAGGTGTGTGAAGCGATGGTGCATGGCGGGCTGTATCCGGCGACGTCGGATTCGCGGGGGACGTCGGTCGGGACGTTGGCGATTGACCGGTTTCTGCGGCCGGTGTGCTTCCAAAATTATCCGGATGCGTTGCTGCCCGAGGCGTTGCAGAACGCCAATCCGCTGGGGATTCGGCGGTTGGTGGATGGGGAGGTGAGTCAGTCAGCCTTGTAGTGTCTGGGCTATCGCCATCGCGAGCAGGCTCACTCCCACATTGGATCTCCTGTGAACACAATATTTGTGAACACTGAGGTTACCTGTGGGAGTGAGCCTGCTCGCGATGACGTCATCAGCCTCACCAAAAATCTACTTGGCAGCCACCGCTGCAGCCTTCACCACCGAAGGCTTCAACACCAACCACAACGCCGCCGCAATCAACACCCCGCCATAGATATGCGCCATCGACAACGGCTCATCCAGTAACAGCGCTCCCCACAACACCCCGAACGGCGGGATCAGGAAGGTCGTGGTCATCGACCTCACTGGCCCGATCGAGCTGAGCAAACGGAAGTAAATGATGTACGCGAGCGCGGTACACACCAGCCCCAACCCCAGCAACGACAACCAGACATTCCAGCCGCCCCAGCTTGCCGGTGGCTGGCTGATTACGCTGTAGCCGAACAACGGCAGTAAAAACAGCGTCGCACCAAGCATGCTGCCCAGCGCCGAAAGACGACTGTCGAGACCGCCCGCGTGATCAAGCCAGCGGCGGGCCAGGAATCCGGCAAAGCCATAACAGGTGGTGGCGAGCAGGCAGGCAACGGCGCCCATCAGCAGTTCCATGTCGAACGCCACCGGACCGGCACGGGTCAGGACACCAACACCAAGCAGTCCGAGGAACACCCCGCCAAGCTTGGCGGCGGTCAGTCTTTCATGGAAGAACAGACCGCCAATCAACACGCCCATCAGCGGCGTGGTGGCGTTGAAAATCGCCGAATAGCCGGCCGGAAGGACTTGGGCGGCTACCGAGTAGAGCGTCGCCGGAATCCCGGAGTTGATCACGCCGAGCAGCATCACCGTCTTCAGCTTGCCTTTGAAATCCCAGCTGATGCGCATCAGCCCCAGGATCACCAGCAAGCCGGTGGCAGCAATCGACACACGGAAAAAGGCCGTGGGGATTGTGCCAATCACGGGGGCGATGATGCGCATGAACAGAAAGCTCGCACCCCAGATCGCTGCCAGCGACAGTAAACGGAAAATATCGACAGGGCTCACGGAACACTCCTTCCTTGATGGGGACGAGAGTGTTGCCGAGCGCCTTATCCATGGCAACCGAAAAACGAGCATTTAACCCGAGCCGAAAATTACGCTTCTCCTGCACCCGGTTCACTGGCTAAGCTCAGGGCTCCCGAATTCCCGCAGAGGTCTCACCATGCCGCAGCAATGGCCAGCCGCCGACATCGCCCGAATGATCCTCGATGGCTTTGACGATTACCGCGAGCATTTCCGCCAGATCACCGACGGCGCCCGGACCCGCTTCGAGCAGGCCCTGTGGCAGGAGGCCCAAGTCGCCTCGGCCGCGCGGATCAACCTGTATGAAGAGAAGGTCAGCGAAACGGTCGACCGCCTGCGCATTGCGTTTGACGCCGACACGCTGGACGTCAGTTGCTGGCCGCTGGTCAAAAGCGCTTACATCACCCTGATCGACCTGCGTTTCGACGATGAACTGTCCGAGACCTGGTACAACTCGATTTTCTGCGGGTTGTTCAGCCATGACCTGATCAGCGACGGCTGCATGTTCATCCACACCACCCGGCCAAGCCTGCGCCGGGCTCGCGCCGCGCAAACCCGAACCTACAAGCCTCAGGGCCAGTTGTCCGGCATGCTCGCGAGCATTTTTGCCGATTACAGCTTCAGCGAGGATTACGCCGACCTGGCCGGCGACTTGCGCCGCCTCGAAGCACAATTGCGCGAGAACCTGCCGGACTGGGTATGCAAGGACCCGGAATTGAGCGTCGAACTGTTTTCCTCGGTGCTCTACCGCAACAAGGGCGCGTACCTGGTAGGACGCATCTACACCACCGACGAGCAATGGCCGCTGGCGATTCCGCTGCTGCACCTCGAAGGTCGCGGCATCCAGATCGATGCGCTGATCACCGATGAAGCGGACGTGTCGATCATCTTCTCGTTCACTCGCTCGTATTTCATGGTGGATGTGCCGGTGCCGGCGGAGTTCATCGGTTTCCTGCGGCGGATCCTGCCCGGGAAACACATCGCCGAGCTGTACACCTCGATTGGTTTCTACAAGCACGGCAAGTCCGAGTTCTACCGGGCGCTGATCAATCACCTGGCCAGCACCGACGACCAGTTCATCATGGCCCCCGGTGTACGCGGCATGGTGATGAGCGTGTTTACGCTGCCGGGCTTCAACACCGTATTCAAAATCATCAAGGACCGTTTCTCGCCGTCGAAAAACGTCGACCGCGCCACGGTGATCGAAAAATACCGTTTGGTGAAAAGCGTCGACCGCGTCGGGCGCATGGCCGATACCCAGGAGTTTGCGGATTTTCGCTTCCCCTTGAGCAAGTTCGACCCGGCGTGCCTGGAAGAACTGCTTGAGGTGGCCGCGTCCACGGTATCGGTGGAAGACGACACGGTGCTGATCCGTCACTGCTGGACCGAGCGGCGAATGACGCCGCTGAACCTGTACCTGGAAAACGCCAACGAGGCGCAGGTACGCGAGGCGCTGGAGGATTACGGTCTGGCGATCAAGCAACTGGCTGCGGCGAACATCTTTCCTGGCGACATGCTGTTGAAGAACTTCGGTGTCACCCGGCACGGTCGCGTGGTGTTTTATGACTATGACGAGATCTGCTTTCTGACTGAAGCCAACTTCCGTCACATCCCGCAACCGCGCACGCCGGAAGATGAGATGGCGTCCGAGCCGTGGTATTCGATTGGGCCGCTGGATGTGTTTCCTGAAGAGTTTCCGCCGTTCCTGTTTGCCGACTCCGGGCAAAGGAAGCTGTTTGATCAGTTGCATGGCGAGTTGTACAACGCCGATTACTGGAAAAGCCTCCAGGAAGCCATTCGCGGCGGCAAGGTGATCGACGTCTTCCCGTACCGCCGCAAAGGCCTCGACAACGAATAACCCACTCTGAGATGACACCTTCTGGCGATGGAGCTTTTGTGGCGAGGGGATTTATCCCCGTTGGGTTGCGAAGCGACCCTAAAACCATCCACCGCGGCATTTCAGACAAACCGCGCTGACCGGTTTACGATTGCTTCGCAACCGAACGGGGGATAAATCCCCTCGCCACAAAAGCGGGTTGCATTCGTCTCTATGCACGCAAATCTGCGACAATCGCCCCCCTGCGCCACTAGACGACTTTTGCGTACCTGATGACTGACGAATCGCCTTCCATCGACAAACTGCTGAAAAACCTTGATCACGCCATGCTCGCCGACCGCCACCGGCTGCGGCGGCAGTTGCTTGAGCTGCGCAAGAAACCTGATGAGGCCAAGCTGGCGCAGTGGGTGACGCGCATGCAGGCGTCCTGTGATCAGGTGTTGGCGCGGCGTGCCAGCCTGCCGGTGATTCGATACGACGACAGTCTGCCGATCGCCGCCAAACGCGCCGAAATCAAAGAAGCGCTGCTCAAGCATCAGGTGCTGATCATTGCCGGTGAAACCGGTTCGGGTAAAACCACCCAGCTGCCGAAGATCTGCCTGGAAATCGGTCGCGGTCAGCAGGGTCTGATTGGCCACACCCAGCCCCGTCGAATCGCCGCCCGCAGCGTCGCGAGCCGGGTTGCCGAAGAACTGGCGACGCCGTTGGGCGCGTTGGTTGGTTATCAAGTGCGGTTCGAAGATCAAAGCGATTCCAACACCCTGATCAAACTGATGACCGACGGCATCCTGCTGGCGGAAACCCAGAACGACCGCTACCTCGAACGCTACGACACGATCATCGTCGACGAAGCTCACGAGCGCAGCCTCAACATCGACTTCCTGCTGGGTTACCTGAAAACCCTGCTGCCGCGTCGTCCGGACCTGAAAGTCATCATCACGTCGGCGACCATCGACCTGGAGCGCTTCTCCAAGCACTTTGACGATGCGCCGATTGTCGAAGTCTCCGGCCGTACTTTCCCGGTGGACACCTGGTATCGCCCACTGACCCTGGAGCAGGACGAGGAGGGCAATCGCGTCGAGGACGACTTGACCGTGGATCAGGCGATCCTCGCCACCCTCGATGAAATCGCCGCGTTCGAACGCAGCGAGCGCAAGAGCCCCGGTGATGTGCTGGTCTTCCTGCCCGGCGAGCGCGAGATTCGCGACGCCGCCGACATGCTGCGCAAGGCCCAGCTCAAGCACACCGAGATTTTGCCGCTGTACGCGCGGCTGTCGCCGGCCGAACAGCAGCGGATTTTCCAGTCGCACCCTGGCCGTCGCGTGGTGCTGGCGACCAACGTCGCCGAAACCTCACTGACCGTGCCGGGCATTCGGTACGTGATTGACAGCGGCACCGCGCGCATCAGCCGTTACAGCTACCGCGCCAAGGTCCAGCGTCTGCCCATCGAAGCGATTTCCCAGGCCAGCGCCAACCAGCGTAAAGGTCGCTGCGGGCGGGTCGAGCCGGGCATTTGCATCCGTCTCTATGGCGAAGAAGACTTCATCGGTCGCCCGGAATTTACTGACCCGGAAATTCTGCGGACCAACCTCGCGGCGGTAATCCTGCAGATGCTGCATCTGCGCCTCGGCGAGATCACCGACTTCCCGTTTATCGAACCGCCGGATGGCAAGGCCATCAGCGACGGTTTCAACCTGCTTCAAGAACTTTCGGCGGTGGACCGCAATAGTCAGCTGACCCCGCTCGGTCGCCAGTTGGCGCGCCTTCCGGTGGACCCGCGCATGGGCCGCATGTTGCTGGAAGCGGCGAAACTTGGCAGCCTTCAGGAAGTGCTGATCGTCGCCAGCGCCATGTCGATTCAAGACCCGCGCGAACGTCCGCCGGAGCGTCAGCAAGCGGCGGATCAGGCCCACGCACAATGGAAAGACGTGGACTCGGATTTCGCCGGGCTGGTCAATCTGTGGCGTGGTTTTGAAGAACAGCGCCAGGCGCTGACGGCGAGTCCGTTGCGCAATTGGTGTCGCAAAAATTTCCTCAATTACCTGCGCCTGCGCGAATGGCGCGATTCTCACCGCCAACTGAGCCTGATCTGCCGCGACATGCAGCTCAGCCTCAATAAAGAACCGGCGGATTACCCGAAACTGCACAAAGCCGTGCTCTCGGGCCTGCTCAGCCAGATCGGTCAGAAAACCGATGAAGGCGATTACCTCGGTGCGCGTCAGCGACGTTTCTGGATTCACCCGTCATCCGGGCTGGGCAAGAAGCGCCCGCAATGGCTGATGACCGCCGAACTGGTGGAAACCACCAAGCTCTACGCGCGCATGGTGGCCAAGATCGACTCCGACTGGATCGAACCGCTGGCCGGGCACCTGATCAAGAAAAATCACTTCGAACCGCATTGGGAGAAGAAGCGCGGTCAGGTCGTGGCCTTCGAGCAGATCACCCTGTTCGGACTGATCGTGGTCGGTCGCCGGCCGGTGCATTACGGACCGATCGACCCTGTGGTGTCTCGTGAGTTTTTCATTCGCGAAGGCCTGGTGCGGGGCGAGATTCAATCCAAGGCCAAGTGCCTGACGGCCAACCAGCAACTGCTCGAACAGCTCGACGAATTGGAAGCCAAGGCCCGTCGTCGCGACATTCTGGCCGACGAAGAAACGCTGTTTGCTTTCTACGATGCGCGACTGCCGGCGGAGATCCACCAGACGGCGACTTTCGATAGCTGGTATCGGGTCAATAGCCAGAAAGACCCGCAGCTGCTGATCATGCGCGAAGAAGACGTGCTGGCCCGTGAGGCCAGCGAAGTCACCGCCCTGCATTACCCCGACACTTTGCACATCGGCGATCTGGAACTGGCCCTCAGTTACCATTTTGAACCCAACCATCCGCGCGATGGCGTGACTCTGCGTGTGCCGGCGCCGCTGTTGCCGATGTTGCCGCCGGAATGCCTGGAATGGCTGGTGCCGGGCATCATCGAGGCCAAGTGCATCGCGCTGGTGCGCAACCTGCCCAAAGCCCTGCGCAAGAACTTCGTGCCGGTGCCGGACTTCGTCAAAGCCGCGTTGCAGCGCATGACCTTCGCCGAGGGCTCGTTGCCTCAGGCGTTGGGTCGCGAGCTGCTGCGCATGACAGGTGCGCGGGTCAGCGATGAAGCGTGGGCGGAAGCGGAGCAGCAGGTCGACAGTCATTTGCGGATGAACCTGGAAATCGTCGATGGCCAAGGCAAGTTCCTCGGCGAAGGGCGAGATCTGGCCGAGCTGACCGCACGTTTTTCCGAGGCCAGTCAGGCTGCGTTGGCTGTGCCGCAAACCGCGAAAAGCCAGCAGCCGGTGGAGGCGAAGGTCTTCGCGGCGGTGGCGCAAAAGACTCAACAGAAGATCGCCGGGCTGTCGATGACGGTGTATCCGGCGCTGGTGGAAGAGAGCGGCACGGTCAAGGAAGGGCGTTTCTCGACCCCGGCCGAAGCCGAGTTCCAGCATCGCCGTGCTTTGCAGCGGTTGTTGATGCAGCAGCTGGCCGAACCGGCGAAGTTCCTGCGCGGCAAGTTGCCGGGGCTGACCGAACTGGGCCTGATGTACCGCGACATGGGGCGTATCGACAGTCTGGTGGAAGACATTCTGCTGGCCAGCCTCGACAGCTGCATTCTCGAGGGTGAAGACCCGTTGCCGCGTGATGGTGCGGGTCTGGCGGCGTTGGCCGAGCGCAAACGCGGTGGCTGGACCGAGCATGCTGAGCGTCTGGCTAAATTGACGCTGGAGATTCTCAAGCTCTGGCACGGCCTGCAAAAACGCTTCAAGGGCAAGATTGATCTGGCACAAGCCGTGGCCCTGAACGACATCAAGCAGCAGCTCAGCCATCTGGTGTATCCGGGGTTTGTCCGGGAAACGCCGATGTTATGGCTCAAGGAACTGCCGCGCTATCTGAAAGCGGTCGAGCAGCGCTTCGAGAAAATCGGTGCTCAGGTGCAGAGGGATCGGGTCTGGAGCGGCGAATTGTCCGGACTCTGGACCCAATACCAGACCCGTGCCAACAAGCACGCCCAGGAAGGCAAACGCGATCCGCAGTTGGAGCTCTATCGCTGGTGGCTGGAGGAATACCGGGTTTCGCTGTTCGCCCAGCAATTGGGGACCAAGGTGCCGATTTCCGACAAGCGCCTGAACAAGCAATGGACCCAGGTTGAACCGTAGAGGCTTTTTGTAGGAGCCAGGCTTGCCGGCGAAGGCGGTCATAAGGATGCCTTCGCCGGCAAGCCTGGCTCCTACGGTAATGCGTTGTGTCTGCGGTGGGTGTTTGATCCTGCAAATAGGGCCAAAACCCAATGTTTATGGCAAACTTCGCGCCTATAAACACCGGCCCCGCGGTTTTGAGCCTCTACAGGTTCGGGCGGATCGGAATAAAGCGATGTCAGGTGTGCTTCCCGTGACGGGAACAGACCCTTTGTGTGTTGGTACGTCGGTGCCAACGCTTTCTGCCTGAACAGATTAGAGAAACGACCATGCATAACGTCGTCATCAGCGGCACCGGCCTGTACACCCCGGCCAACAGCATCTCCAATGAAGAGCTGGTGCAGTCTTTCAACGCTTACGTCGCGCAATTCAACGCCGACAACGCCGACGCCGTCGCCCGTGGCGAAGTCGAAGCGTTGACCGAATCCAGCGCTGCGTTCATCGAAAAAGCCTCCGGCATCAAAAGCCGCTTTGTCATGGACAAGGACGGCATCCTCGACCCGCAACGCATGGCACCGCGTCTGCCTGAGCGTTCCAACGACGAGTGGTCGGTGCTTTGCCAAATGGCCATCGGCGCAGCCGAACAAGCCTTGCAGCGTGCGGGTAAAACTGCCGCCGACATCGACGGCGTCATCGTTGCCTGCTCCAACCTGCAGCGCGCCTACCCGGCCATCGCCATCGAAGTCCAGGAAGCGCTGGGCATCCAGGGTTTCGGTTTCGACATGAACGTGGCCTGCTCCTCGGCGACGTTCGGCATCCAGGCCGCCGCCAACAGCGTGCAACTGGGTCAGGCCCGGGCGATCCTGATGGTCAACCCGGAAGTCTGCACCGGTCACCTGAACTTCCGTGACCGCGACAGCCACTTCATCTTTGGTGACGCGGCGACGGCGGTGATCATCGAGCGGGCCGACCTGGCGACGTCCAAGCATCAGTTCGACGTGGTCAGCACCAAACTGCTGACCAAGTTCTCCAACAACATCCGCAACAACTTCGGCTTCCTCAACCGCGCGGCGGAAGAGGGCATCGGTGCCAAGGACAAACTGTTCGTGCAGGAAGGCCGCAAGGTGTTCCGCGACGTCTGCCCGATGGTGGCCGAGCTGATCGCTACGCACCTGGAAGAGAACAAGCTCAACGTCAGCGACGTGAAGCGTTTCTGGTTGCACCAGGCCAACCTCAGCATGAACCACCTGATCGTCAAGAAACTGCTGGGCCGTGAAGCCACCGAAGAAGAAGCCCCGGTGATTCTCGACACCTACGCCAATACCAGCTCCGCCGGGTCGGTGATTTCGTTTCACAAGCACCAGGATGATCTGGCCGCCGGTTCCCTGGCCGTGCTCAGCTCGTTCGGCGCGGGTTACTCGATTGGTAGCGTGATTTTGCGCAAGCGCTGAAACGAGGTCGCAATGGCAGTGGCTGACGACACCCAACTGCTCGAACGCCTGCTGGCGGGCGAGCAGCAGGCTTACAAGGAATTGGTCAGCACTTATCAGAGCCCGATGCGTGCGGTCGCTTATGCGATCGTCGGCAGTCGGCATGCTGACGAAGTCGTTCAGGATGCCTGGCTGTCGGTCGTGCGTAATCTGAGCAAGTTTGAGGCACGTTCGAGCCTCAAGACCTGGTTGCTGACCATCACCGCCAATGCGGCGAAGGGGCGATACAAGCAGAACCGTCGCGAAGTGCTGCTCGATGACCTTCCATCGGCCCACGGCACGATCAATGATGATCGTTTTTCGCCCGGCGATGGCCATTGGCTGGTGGCACCATATGCCTGGCACCAAGACACCCCAGAGGCGTTGCTCACCGAAAACGAGCTGCGCGAATGCCTCGAACACACCCTGCTCAGCCTGTCGGAACTGCAAAGCAGCGTGTTGCTGCTGCGCGAGCGTCAGGGCCTGGAATTGGAAGAGATCTGTAATCTTCTGGAACTCTCGCTCTCCAATGTTCGCGTGCTGCTGCATCGGGCACGGTTGAAGGTCTTTGCGACCGTGGAGCATTTTGAGGAAACCGGTGAATGCTGACCTGTAAGGAGCAAGTGGCACGTTCCAGTGATTATCTCGATGGCCAGTTGAGCTTTCGGGAGAAGTTGATGGTGCGGCATCATTTAATGTTCTGCCCTAATTGCCGGCGGTTCATTCGTCAGATGCGTTTGATGCAGGCGACGCTGCGCGTCTTGCCGGAGAAAGCTGTGGCGGAGGTCGATGCACTCGCCGAACGTCTCGCTGCGGAGCGTCGCAAGGACATTCCGTAAGTTTCGTGGAGCACTGCGCGGAAGAGAAGCAGGCCGGCGTGGATGCATCGAACGGATGATGGGGATCGATCCATCCACGCCAGTCTGTAAAGCGCCTCAAGCATCCATGACCTGAGGCGTGGAGCGGTACTGCTTAGAACTTGGCTTCGGCGTCCAATTGCAGGGTGTTGATGTCCGAATCTCTGATCGTGGCGTTGGTGAAGTCAGAGTTAGCCATTAAGTACGTCGCACCCACGGCGAAGTTCTTGTCCAGCTCGTAGCTCACTTTCAACTTGCTGCCACGCGAACCGGTGAAACCGTTGGCGAAGTCGGAGTCGGTGAAGGCGCCGACCACGGCGTTACGCTGTACGTCGCGATAGTTGTAGTCCACGGCGAAACCGTAAATCTTGGTCTTGATACCGGCCAACCAGGCAGAGTCCTGATCGTTGCTGGCATCTTTGTTATTGACGTACTGACCGTAGAACGAGAGCGGCAGTGGCAGGCCGGTGATGTCGATCTGACCAAAGCCTTCGTACAGTTTGAATTGCTCGTTCGGGGTGTTGCCGTTGGTGGCCAGCACGGATGGAATGCTGGTGCCGCCTGCAGTGATGTCGTCGTCGTTGTCGTAACCGTAGACGCTGCCACCCAGGGTCAGTTTCAGGTTGTCGGTGAGGGCGAAGCGCGCGCCTAACTGGCCGGCGTACAGACGCAGGTCGTGTTTGAACTGCACGCCGTCGCCGTCGACGTTGTCCTTGAGGGTGTAGTGGCCGGCGCTACCGAACAGTTCGGTGCTGGCGCCCAGCGGGTATTTGTAGGTGAGGGCCAGGCCTTCCGGGCTGATGTCGCTATCCCAGATAATGTCGCCCATGCTCACCCATTGCTGTGGCATCTTGCCGCCAACGATGTGCAGGTTTTTGGCGAAACCCGGATGGTAGTCGACGTAACCCTGGTCCAGCCAGATCGACTTCTTGTCGAAGTAGTTGTCCAGACTCTGGTTGGTGGAACGCGCGTCGTCGTTGTTACCGGTGGCGATACGGATACCGGTGTCGACTTGCGGGTTGATTTCGGTGTAGGCACCCAGGCGGGCACGAATGCGCTGACGATCCTGGTCGCGGTTGTTGGAAACGCCATCGTTCTTGACCGTCTCCTGACGGAAACGCACGTCGCCCTTGAATTGGGTCTTGGCGGCCCAGGCCAGTTTCTGGTCGAAGGTGCTCAGTTCATTGGTTTTCTTCGCGGTTGCCGCGATTTGCTCGTTGGTCTCTTGCTGAGCCTGACGGGCGATTTTCTGGTCTTTCTGATCCCTGGCCAGCTCGGCTTGCAGTTCGCCGTATTGCGCGTTGGTAATCGAGCCGTTTGCCTTAAGCATGTCGAGCAGTTTGGCGTCGACTGCGGCGCTGGCCGGAACACTCATGGCCAGCAGCAGACCGCCACACAGGACCGCCGCAGTTTTCGTGGAAGCAAGACGCATATCAATCTCCGAAGATGTAAGGGGATGACTGAGCCATCCGGGACACAACCGACCATTGACGGACGGAAACAGTGGCCGGGTAGAACCCGACGCTCTAAAAACTGGCGCCAGTATCGCGATCGTTTATGACAGAGCGGTGGCAAAGTGATGGCGTCTCGATGACGATACAAAGACTGTCTGAACTTTCGATCCGGAGCTCTGTCGGCGGTTTTTGACGGATGTGCAATAGCGGGCGATAGGCGATACTCGCCAGGCTGTTACGCGAAGAAGTAGAGAGGGTGTCGATGCCGCTGCAACGTCTGGAAAGCCTGTCCGATATTGGTCCGCACACGTGGGATGCCCTGGTGCCGGATAATCAGCCGTTTCTGCGCCATGCCTTCTTAAGCTCACTGGAAGACAGCGGCAGTCTCGGTCCTCATTCCGGCTGGCAACCCGAGCATTTGTTGAATATCGAAGGGGGGCGGCTGATCGCTGCGATGCCCAGTTACCGCAAGTGGCATTCCTACGGCGAGTACGTGTTCGATCACGCCTGGGCCGATGCCTGCGAGCGTGCCGGCATCGACTATTACCCCAAGCTGTTGACCGCCGTGCCGTTCAGCCCGGTCAGCGGGCCGCGATTGCTGGCGGCCACGGTCGAAGACGGCTTTGAATTACTGAAGAGCTTGCCTGGCTACCTTGAGATCGAAGAGCTTTCCAGCGCTCACATCAATTTCACGGACTCTTTCACCGACGCAGCATTAGCCGAACAACCTGGCTGGTTGCAGCGAATCGGCTGTCAGTACCATTGGCAGAATCGCGGTTATCGGGATTTTCAGGACTTCCTTGACGTCCTCAGTTCGCGCAAACGCAAGCAGATGCGCAAAGAGCGCGAGCAAGTGGCGGGGCAGGGTATTGATTTCGAGTGGCTGGAAGGCCGGCAACTGGATCAGGCGCAGTGGGATTTCGTCTATGCCTGTTACGCCAATACCTACGCGGTGCGTCGGCAAAGGCCCTATCTGACGCGGGAATTTTTCAGTCTGCTGGCCGAGCGCATGCCCGAATCCATTCGCGTGGTGCTGGCCAAACAAGGTTCACGCCCCGTAGCCATGGCCTTCAGCCTGGTGGGCGGTGACAGTTTTTATGGGCGTTACTGGGGCTGCCTGGCGGAGTTCGACCGTCTGCATTTCGAGACCTGCTTCTACCAGGGCATGGACTACGCGATTGCCAACGGCTTCCAGCGTTTTGATGCCGGCGCCCAAGGTGAACACAAGTTGATTCGCGGATTCGAACCGGTGATCACGCATTCCTGGCATTACCTGCTTCACGCGGGATTGAAAGCGGCGGTAAAGGATTTTCTGGAGCAGGAAAGGGTTGGCGTGCTGGCTTACGCCGAACAAGCCTTTGCGGCACTACCTTATCGTCAGGTTTGACGACAGCGTTATAAACAATAAGGCCTTTCAATGAAGGGCCTTATTGTTGGTAATCAAGTGTCGAGTTGTATTATAGGTGCGGCGCAGTTACCACCATGGCGCCTGACAGCCGCGAAGTTTCTTCCCGGTTTCAGACTTTTTAAACTCACTGAGGGTCGGGCTGTTCGACCAGTAAGAGTAGGTGATCGAACCGGAAAGCGGAATGTTCCTGTTTTCGGGGAGGAAACAACTGTATTGATACTTGGGTTTTACGCATTGCACGTCGCTTTTTACGGATTTCGCAATGGCAAGGACCTTAGCTGCTTCCGGGGTATTGGCCGGGTAAATCGACTCGTTTTCGTCGATCGTTCCGCTCACCGTACAATTGAATTCAAATTCAATTTTCGCTTTCTCGATTCTAATGTGATCCTTGATATCCATTGCATAAACATTTCCCTGAAAAAGCCCAAGACTCAGGGGGATAAGAAGTGCTGATTTGAAGTTCTTCATAGCAATCCTTTGCTAATGGTTTTACTGACGATTTGTATTTAAAAGGGATTAAGCAGTTGCGCAGGAAGAGTATCTTGGTTTTTGCAGAGGTGTAAGAAGGGGTTTGTATCTGTTTGTTCTGGGGTTGCATCAGTAGTTGAAGACACAACGTGAAGAATATGAACGAACATGAGGATTTTATTTGCACTTTCGGCCAGTCAGATCCTCACGTCACCTGACGCGTTAACCTTGTTCCTTGCCTAACCATTGATACGTTATGCCGCCTATCACCGCGCCAAGCAGCGGTGCCACCCAGAACATCCACAACTGCGCGATGGCCCAGCCACCGACTATCAACGCCGGGCCGGTGCTGCGAGCCGGGTTGACTGAAGTGTTGGTGACGGGAATCGAGATCAAGTGAATCAGCGTCAAGGCCAGGCCAATTGCAATCGGTGCAAGCCCGGCAGGCGCTCGTTTGTCGGTGGCGCCGAGGATGATCAACACGAACATCGCGGTCATCACCAGTTCACAGACAAAGCCAGCGGCCATTGAGTACTTGCCGGGGGAGTGTTCGCCGTAGCCGTTCGAGGCCAGTCCGGCGGAGAGATCGAAGCCTTCCTTGCCGCTGGCGATGTAGTAGATCAGCGCAGCGGCGATAATGCCGCCAATCACCTGGGCGATGATGTACGCGGGCAGCTCCCGGGAGGGAAACCGACCGCCAACGCACAGGCCGACGGAGACGGCAGGGTTGAGGTGACAACCGGAAATATGGCCAATGGCGAACGCCATGGTCAACACGGAAAGACCAAACGCGATGGCCACACCCAGCACCCCGATCCCAAGGGGAGAAGACGCGGCGAGCACCGCACTGCCGCAACCTCCCAATACCAGCCAGAACGTACCTAACAACTCAGTGACTGAACGTTTGAACAGAGACATGAGAGCGTCCTTGATAGGCGTCCTATCGAGACTGTATCGCGTGATGCATCCTGCAGGCTTACGACAGGCTCATCTCCAGAACCTTGGCTGAGTACAGCAGGGTTTTTGCGGATTTCCAGCGGCCACAAAAAACCGCCAGGGCCTGTGTTAGAGGGTTATGGCGGTTTATCAGGGTGTAGATATTCCCTGTGGGAGCGGGCTTGCTCGCGAAGGCGGTGGGTCAGGCAACATTGATTGTGACTGACACTCCCTCTTCGCGAGCAAGCCCGCTCCCACAGGGGAGGTGGTCTCGCGATATCAATCGATACCGACAAACCCACCCGTCTGGTGCTGCCACAGCCGCGCATACAACCCGCCATGCGCCAACAGTTCGGCGTGGGTACCGGTTTCGGCGATCTTGCCTTTTTCCAGGACCACCAGCCGATCCATCCGGGCGATGGTCGAGAGTCGGTGGGCGATGGCGATCACGGTTTTGCCCTGCATCAGGGTTTCAAGACTTTCCTGGATCGCGGCCTCGACTTCCGAATCCAGGGCCGAGGTCGCCTCGTCCATGATCAAGATCGGCGCGTCCTTGAGCAGCACCCGGGCAATCGCAATCCGCTGACGCTGGCCGCCGGAGAGTTTCACCCCGCGTTCACCCACATGCGCATCGAAACCGGTGCGGCCTTCGGCGTCCGACAGCAACGGAATGAACTCATCGGCGCGGGCCTTGTGCACTGCTTCCCACAGCTCGGCGTCGGTGGCATCGGGCCTGCCGTACAGCAAATTGTCGCGGATCGAACGGTGCAGCAACGAGGTGTCCTGGGTGATCATGCCGATGCGCTCGCGCAGGCTTTCCTGGCCGACTTCAGCGATGTTCTGCCCATCGATGAGGATTCGCCCGCCCTGCACGTCATAGAGGCGCAGCAGCAAGTTGACCAAGGTCGATTTACCCGCGCCTGATGGTCCGATCAAGCCGATTTTCTCACCGGGCTTGATCGTCAGGTTGAGGTCGCCAATGATCCCGCTCTTCTTGCCGTAGTGAAAATCCACGTGCTCGAAACGCACTTCGCCACGGGGTACGGTCAGCGGTTTGGCCTGATCGCGGTCGGTGATGCTGACCGGTTGGGCGATGGTCCGCAAACCGTCCTGGACCATGCCGATGTTTTCGAAGATGCCGGTGACCACCCACATGATCCAGCCGGACATGTTGACGATACGAATCACCAGGCCTGTCGCCAGGGCAATCGCGCCCACCGAGATCAGCGACTGCGTCCACAGCCACAGGGCCAGGCCGGTGGTGGTGACGATCAGCAGGCCGTTCATGCTGGTGATCGCCACGTCCATGCTGGTGACCACGCGCCCGGCCAGTTGGGCTTTTTCGGTTTGCTCCTTGATGGCTTCCTTGGCGTATCGCTGTTCATGGTTGGTGTGGGCGAACAGCTTCAAGGTGGTGATGTTGGTGTAGCCGTCGACGATCCGTCCCATGAGTTTGGAGCGTGCATCGGAGGATTGCACCGAGCGGTCCTTGACCCGAGGCACGAAGTAATAAAGCGCGCCGATGAACCCGGCGATCCAGGTCGTCAGCGGGATCATCAGGCGCCAGTCGGCTTCGGCAAACAGCACCAGCGCGCTGATGGCGTAGATCAGCACATGCCATAGGGCGTCCACTGCCTGGACGGCGGAATCGCGCAGAGCGTTGCCGGTCTGCATGATGCGTTGGGCAATGCGCCCGGCGAAGTCGTTCTGAAAGAAATTCAGACTCTGTTTGAGTACGTAGCGGTGGTTCTGCCAGAGAATCAGGCTGGTCATGCCCGGGGTCAGCGTCTGGTGCACCAGCAGGTCGTGCAGTCCGAAGAATATCGGCCGCAGAATCAGGGTCACCACCACCATCCAGGTCAGTTCAAGTGCGTGATCCTGGAAGAAATCCGGGTTCGGCGTGCCTTGGGCCAGGTCGATGATGCGGCTCAGGTAGTTGAACAGCGCGACTTCGATCAATGAGGCGAACAGGCCGACAATCAGCAGGGCGGCGAAACTCGGCCAGACCTGCTTCAAGTAATAGGTATAGAAGGGGAGAACCCGATCCGGCGGAGCCGCCGTCGGAGCGTCACGGAATATGTCGATCAGTTTCTCAAAACGGCGATAAAGCATCAGTTCTCCGCCCGCGCGCGGGCTCTCCTTTAAACGATATGAGCGGCGCCGGATACCGGCAGCCGCTCAAGCACTCCTGTGCAGATTAGTCGATAACTTTGGCTGACTTGATGAACACAGGGTCGGCCGGCACGTCTTTCATGCCGCCGCGAGTGGTGGTTGGCGTGTTGACGATGATGTCCACCACGTCCATGCCTTTGACGACTTTACCGAACACGGCATAGCCATCACCGCTGTCGAGGAAGTCGTTGTCTTTGACGTTGACGAAAAACTGGCTGGTGGCCGAATCCGGGTTGGAGGTCCGGGCCATGGACAGCGTGCCACGGACGTTATGCAAACCGTTCTTGGATTCGTTCTTGATCGGAGCCTTGGTTTCTTTTTGCTGCATTTGTTGAGTGAAACCACCGCCCTGGACCATGAAACCAGGAATCACACGGTGGAAAATCGTGTTGTTGTAGAAGCCGCTGTTGACGTAATCAACGAAGTTCTTGGTACTGATTGGCGCCTTGACCGGGTCCAGTTCGATTTCGATCTGACCGTTGGTGGTTTCCAGCAACACGTGCGGCGCCTTGGCGACGGGCGTTGCGGCCATCAGGTTGGCGGCAAACAGAACGGAGCCGGCGACGAGGGCGATTTTTTTCAGCATGGGTCAGTGATCCTGAGTGAGGTGGTGTCGACTGCGGTGAGAAACTCGAGCAGGGTTTGGTTGAAGCGTTCGGGTTGATCCAGCGGGGTGGCGTGGCGCGAATCGGCGATCACCACCAGCCGCGCATCGGGCAGCAGTTTTACGTAGGTTTCCTTCAGCGATACCGGCGTGTAATCGCGGTCGGCGCTGACGATGAGGGTTGGACAGGCGACCTTCGAAAGTCGTTCCTGAACGCCCCAGCCAACGATCGCATCGAAGCTGGCGAGATAAGCATGTTTGTCGTTTTTTGCCCAGCGCTCAGCCATCTTTTGGCGCAAATCGGCTTGTTCGGGTTTGGGGAACAGCTTCGCGCCCAGAGCCTTGCCGATGGTGCCCAGACTGAGGGCACGCATCAGGCTCCAGCGCTTGAACCACTGCCAATAATCGTCGCGGCTGCGCAGTTTGACCTCGGGCGCGCTGTTGACGATGCACAGGCTTTTGAGCATTCGCGGCTGATCCACGGCCAGCTGAAAACCGATCATGCCGCCCATGGACAGGCCCACGTAATGCGTGGGACCGAGGTTAAGGTGTTCCATCAGGGCGACCAGGTCGGCACTGAATCCGGCGATGCTGTAACGCTCCCGGGGTTTGTCGGAGCGACCGTGACCGCGCACGTCCGGGACGATCACCCGGTAATGGGCTGACAGCGCCGGGATCTGCTTTTCCCAGTCCAGGGTGCTGGAACCCAGCCCGTGGACCAGCAGCAACGGCGTGCCGTGACCGTATTCCTCATAGTGCAGGTTGCAACCTTCATGTTCGAAATAGGCCATGCAGATACTCCGTATCAGGCTTGTTCAGGGGCGGCGAACGGCGCATCCAGCGGCGCCGTGTCGAAGGTGCGCAGCAGTTCGATCAGGATTTGCGTCGCCGGGCCCAGGGGTTTGTCCTTGTTCGAATACAGATAGAAGCTCGGGTTGCGGCTGCCACCCTGGTCCAACGGTAGCAGCTTGAGCGTGCCTTCCCTGAGTTCGCGTTCAATCATGTGCCGGGGCAGCCAGGCGAAACCCAGGCCGCTGCTGACAAACGTCGCCGCGGTGGCCAGGCTGCCGACGGTCCAGCGCTGTTCGGCGCCGAGCCAGCCGACGTCGCGTGGTTGCTGGCGACCGGAGTCGCGGATCACCACTTGCATCTGAGTTTCCAGATCCTGGAAGTTCAGTTCGCGGTTGAGACGATGCAGTGGGTGTTCGGGGTGAGCGACAGCGACGAATTCGACGTCACTCAACTCCGCACCCAGGTAGCCCGGAATACTGAAACCGGTGATCGCCAGGTCGGCCACGCCTTCAAGCAGGACTTCCTCCACACCCGACAGCACTTCTTCGCGCAGACGCACCCGGCAGCCACGGCTCTGCGGCATGAACGCGGTCAACGCGCGGACGAGGCGGGCGCTCGGGTAAGCGGCATCGACCACCAGCCGCACTTCCGCTTCCCAGCCTTGCTCCATGTGGTGGGCCAGGTCTTCGAGCTGGCTGGCCTGTTTCACCAGTTGCCGCGAGCGACGCAACAACACGCCGCCGGCTTCGGTCAGCACCGCTTTGCGGCCATCGATGCGCAACAGCGGCACGCCGAGTTGGTCCTGCATACGCGCCACGGTGTAGCTCACCGACGATTGCGAGCGGTGCAGCGCTTCGGCGGCCTGGGCGAAACCACCGTGGTCGACCACGGCTTGTAAGGTTCGCCATTGATCAAGGGTCACGCGCGGCGCTTTCATGAATAGCTCCTCTTGTCCTAAGCTGGCAGTCCTTATTGGAGACTGCTGAATGAGAAAATTCTGTTGTGTGCTGTTGGCGATGCTGCCGCTGACCGCGTTTGCTTATCCGATCGATGTGGAGAAAAACCTTAACGGCATGAAGATCGACTACAACGCCTACGATACGGATAACGACATCGCCTCCATTCAGGTCAACAACTACGGCGACACCGATGCGATCTGTAAGGTTGTTTTCAACAATGGTCCGGAAGCACCGCGCACCCGCTCTATCGAAGTGGCCGCCGGCAAACACAAAAATGCCACCGCCAAATTCACCCGGACCATTATCAAGATGCGAATCAACCTGACCTGCACCCCCAAATGACATGAAACACTGTAGGAGCGAGGCTTGCCCGCGAAGGCGGTGTGTCAGTCGACATCGATGTTGAATGACACGGCCCCTTCGCGGGCAAGCCTCGCTCCTACAGAGTAAGTATGCTCCGCTTATAAACGAATTTATTGATGGGTTATAGCAGTTATTTGCGCTTTTTCATCGATATGACTCTGTTTAACCTTCACTCCATCGCCTTACAGCATTCTCAGATGGAGCCTACATCCCATGTCACGTGTTCTGATCATCGAAAGCAGCGCTCGTCAGCAAGATTCGGTTTCCCGCCAGTTGACCCAGACGTTCATCAGTCAGTGGAAAGCCGCGCACCCGAACGACCAGATCACCGTGCGTGACCTCGCCGTCAACCCGGTGCCGCACCTGGACATCAATCTGTTGGGTGGCTGGATGAAACCTGCCGAGCAGCGCAACGACATCGAACAGATTTCCCTGGAACGCTCCAACCAGTTGACCGACGAACTGCTGGCTGCCGATGTCCTGGTCATGGCCGCGCCGATGTACAACTTCGCCATCCCGAGCACCCTTAAAGCCTGGCTCGACCATGTGCTGCGTGCCGGTGTGACCTTCAAGTACACAGACACCGGCCCGCAAGGTTTGCTCAGCGGCAAGCGTGCCTACGTGCTGACTGCTCGCGGCGGGATCTACGCCGGCAGCACGGCCGATCACCAGGAACCGTACCTGCGTCAGGTGATGGGTTTCATCGGGATTCACGACGTGACCTTCATTCACGCCGAGGGCATGAACCTGGGCGGTGACTTCCAGGAGAAAGGCCTGAACCAGGCCAACGCTAAGCTTTCCCAAGTGGCTTGAGGCTTTAATCGCCAGATAATCCCTTGATGTTCAAGTGGCCTGGCGCAACCCCTTCAAGGCTTTACGCGCATCGAACCTCCCTTTGCACTTGTTGCTCCTGAGTGCTGTCGCCCGATTGAACGCTTTAGCGAGATCGGGCTTTTTTTTGCTTGGGATTTGGTGGCCGCAACATGAACCTGTAGGAGCGAAGCTTGCTCGCGAAGACGGTGCCACATTCAACATAAATAGCGGCTGACACGCCGTCTTCGCGAGCAAGCTTCGCTCCTACAGGGATCTGTGTGTTCTCGCGATCGCCAGCAAAACCCGCTATCGTCGCCGCCATTCGAAACGAGGCGAGCATGGGCTATCTACTTTTTGTCACGCTGATCCAGGCGTTTTCCTTCAGTCTGATCGGCGAATACCTGGCCGGTCATGTCGACAGTTACTTTGCGGTGCTGGTGCGCGTGTTGTTGGCGGGGCTGGTGTTCATTCCGTTGACGCGCTGGCGTTCGGTTGAACCGGCGTTCATGCGCGGCATGCTGCTGATCGGTGCGTTGCAGTTCGGCGTGACCTACGTCTGCCTGTATCTGAGCTTCCGGGTGCTGACGGTGCCGGAAGTGTTGCTGTTTACCATCCTCACACCGCTGCACGTGACCCTGATCGAAGATGCCCTGAATCGGCGCTTCAATCCGTGGGCGCTGGTGGCTGCATTGGTGGCGGTGCTCGGTGCGGCGGTGATTCGTTACGACCGGATCAACCCGGATTTCTTCATGGGCTTCCTGCTGCTGCAACTGGCCAACTTCACCTACGCCGCCGGGCAGGTGCTTTATAAACATCTGGTGGCGCGCCATCCGAGCGATCTGCCGCACTACCGGCGTTTCGGTTACTTCTACCTGGGCGCGCTGGCGGTGGCATTGCCGGCGTTCCTGCTGTTTGGCAAACAGAATTTCCTGCCGGAGGCGCCGTTGCAGTGGGGCGTGCTGGTGTTCCTCGGCCTGGTCTCGACTGCGCTCGGGTTGTACTGGTGGAACAAGGGCGCTTGCCTGGTAGATGGCGGCACGCTGGCGGTGATGAACAACCTGCATGTGCCGGTGGGGTTGCTGATCAATCTGCTGATCTGGAATCAGCATGAAGAGCTGGGGCGGTTGCTCTTTGGTGGATCGGTGATTCTGATGGCGGTGTGGATCAGTCGGATGGGTATCAGGCCCACCGCAATCCGCTCTTCGTAGGAGCGAGGCTTGCCCGCGAAGGCGGTGTATCAGTCAGTATTGATGCCATCTGACAAACCGCCTTCGCGGGCAAGCCTCGCTCCTACAAGGGGTTCGGGGTGTTACATCATGTGTTTTTCGGGTTCGGGAATGTGGCTCGCGCCCAACATTGCCGGCAATAGCCCGGCCCTTAAATCACCGCCACTCGGCTGCTGATACAGGCTCAAGCCAAACTCCGGCAACACCGCCAGCAGGTAATCGAAAATATCCCCCTGAATCCGCTCGTAATCCGCCCACGCGGTGGTGCGGGTGAAGCAGTAGATTTCCAGCGGAATGCCCTGTGCAGTGGTTTGCATCTGGCGGACCATGCAGGTCATGTTCGGCTGGACCTCCGGGTGACTCTTCAAATACGCCAACGCATAGGCCCGGAACGTCCCGATGTTGGTCATCCGCCGCCGGTTGGCCGACATCGCCGCGACGTTGCCCTGAGCCTCGTTCCAGGCCTTGAGTTCAGCCTGCTTGCGGCTGATGTAGTCAGTCAGCAGATGCACCTGGGACAGTTTCTGCTCTTCGTCATCGCGGATGAACCGCACGCCGCTGGCGTCGATGAACAGGCTGCGCTTGATCCGTCGTCCACCGGACTGTTGCATGCCGCGCCAGTTCTTGAACGACTCGGACATCAGGCGCCAGGTCGGAATCGAAACGATGGTCTTGTCGAAGTTCTGCACCTTGACCGTGTGCAGCGTGATGTCGACCACGTCACCGTCGGCACCGACTTGCGGCATCTCGATCCAGTCGCCGACCCGCAGCATGTCGTTGCTGGTCAGCTGCACACTGGCGACGAACGACAGCAGGGTGTCCTTGTAAACCAACAGAATCACCGCCGACATGGCGCCCAGACCCGACAGCAGTAACAGCGGCGAGCGGTCGATCAACGTCGCGACGATGATGATCGCGCCAAACACATACAAGACCATTTTCGCTAGCTGCACGTAGCCTTTGATCGACCGGGTGCGGGCATGTTCGGTGCGTGCGTAGATGTCCAGCAGGGCGCTGAGCAAGGCGCTGACCGACAGCACCAGGAACAGGATGGTGAACGCCAGTGCGACGTTGCCGAGGAAAATCAGGCTGGTCTTGCTCAGATCCGGCACCAGGTACAGGCCGAACTGGATCACCAGCGACGGTGTCATTTGCGCCAGGCGATGAAAGACCTTGTTGTGCCGAAAGTCGTTGACCCAGTGCAGGGCCGGTTGGCGACCGAGCATTTTGGTCGCGTGAATAATGAGATAGCGCGCCACTCGTCCGAGGACCAGCGCCACCCCCAGTAGCAGGATCAGCGCCAGGCCGGAATGCAGGAGCGGGTGCTGATCGAGGGCACCCCAGAGGTCTTGGACGTTGAGCCAGAGCTGTTTGATATCCATGGGTAAAACGGTTCTTCTGTAGGACGCGACGGGGCGATTAGAGCATTTAAGACGCTTTGCATGACGTTTGAAGACAAATCAGGCAACAAAAAAGCCACTGTTTGCGGTCGTTTGCATAAAGACACTCGGCCTCGGCGCTCGAAACCGTTACCCTATGCAGCTGTTTTTTTGTATTTCTTCGAGGTAACACCCGTGTTTTCCCAATTCGCCCTGAACGAACGCCTGCTCAAAGCCGTGGCCGAGCTTAAATTTGTCGAGCCAACGCCTGTGCAAGCAGCGGCTATTCCGCTGGCGCTCCAAGGGCGTGACCTGCGGGTGACTGCGCAAACCGGTAGCGGCAAAACCGCTGCATTCGTTTTGCCGATCCTCAACCGTCTGATCGGCCCGGCTAAAGTCCGCGTCAGCATCAAGACCCTGATCCTGCTGCCGACCCGCGAACTGGCCCAGCAGACCATCAAGGAAGTCGAGCGCTTCGCGCAATTCACGTTCATCAAGTCCGGCCTGATCACCGGCGGTGAAGACTTCAAGGTTCAGGCCGCCATGCTGCGCAAGGTGCCGGACATCCTGATCGGTACGCCGGGCCGGATGATCGAGCAACTGAACGCCGGCAACCTCGACTTGAAAGAAGTCGAAGTCCTGGTCCTCGACGAAGCCGACCGCATGCTCGACATGGGCTTTGCCGAAGACGTCCAGCGTCTGGTGGAAGAGTGCACCAACCGCCAGCAGACCATGCTGTTCTCGGCCACCACCGGTGGTTCGGGCTTGCGCGAGATGGTCGCCAAGGTCCTGAACAATCCAGAGCACTTGCAGCTGAACAACGTCAGCGATCTGAACGCGACCACCCGTCAGCAGATCATCACCGCTGACCACAACCAGCACAAAGAACAGATCGTGAACTGGCTGCTGGCCAACGAGACCTATCAGAAGGCTATCGTGTTCACCAACACCCGGGCCATGGCCGACCGTATCTATGGCCGCCTGGTGGCGCAGGAATACAAAGCGTTCGTGCTGCACGGTGACAAAGACCAGAAAGATCGCAAGCTGGCCATTGATCGCCTGAAGCAGGGCGGCGTGAAAATCCTTGTCGCCACCGACGTTGCCGCTCGCGGCCTCGACGTGGAAGGCCTGGACCTAGTGATCAACTTCGACATGCCGCGCAGCGGCGACGAATACGTTCACCGCATCGGTCGCACCGGCCGCGCCGGCAACGATGGCCTGGCCATCTCGCTGATCTGCCACGGCGACTGGAACCTGATGTCGAGCGTCGAGCGCTACCTGAAGCAGAGCTTCGAGCGCCGCACCATCAAGGAAGTCAAAGGCACCTACGGCGGACCGAAAAAGGTCAAGGCCTCGGGCAAAGCCGTTGGCGTGAAGAAGAAAAAGGTCGACGCCAAAGGCGACAAGAAGAAAACCGGCGCCAAGGCCCCGACCAAACGCAAAATCGCCAACCGCCCGAAGACCGACGCTCTGTCGCTGGTCAGCAAGGACGGCATGGCGCCGCTCAAGCGCCGGAAGCCGGAAGCGCCGGCTGCTGAATAAAGCGCCGTAGCGATCCAATAAAAAACCCGGACAGTGTCCGGGTTTTTTTAGGTCCAGCGTTTGTCAGCTTCCCAACAGCCCACGGGTGTCCGCATCAAAGCGTTGTTTGGCCTGATCAGCCGCCGGTTTGAGTAACGCGAGCAGCGCGGCCTCACTGTACAACTGAGTGACCGCCAGTTCCTTGGGTGTCGGCTCAATCGGGATCAGCACGTCTTCCGTATCTGCATGCAGCCAGATCACCACTAGGTGCAATGCCGAAACAAACAGCACCCGCAGTTCAACGGTTTTACCCTGCAGTTGCGGCGACTGTTCCGCCAGTTTCAACGCACCGACCGTAGCGGCCGCCATGGCCCCGTGGTTCAGCGAAGCGAACTCGACATGACCGCGAACATCGGCCAGTTGCGCATCGGCAATCGTCACGCCATCGGAGAACACCAGGTAATGCCAATCGCCCACCTTGGCGTCTTTCAGGCCTTTGCCCTGGCTCACGTCCTCCAGGCTGAGCGAGTAGCCACGGTAAGCCTCACTGAGGCTGATCTTGCCGGGCGTGGCGTTGGCAAACTGGCGATTGATGCCGAAGCCTTGGGTTTGCAGGGCGGCTTGAAGCGCCGGACGCAATGTCTGCACGCCGTTGGAAGGCGCCTTTGGATAAGTCAGTTGCATGATGTCGCCCTCCTAGTTTTTTACGGTGAAGTAAGTGTTGGTCCAGTTGCCGCCGCCGTTGTAGGAACCGGGGAACGAGTTCAACGCGCGGGTCGAATAGCCGTAGATGGAATCCGCAACCAGCACGTAACTACCGTTGGTGCCATAGATCGTCAGGAAGTGCGCACCGCCGCCGTACCAGGCACAGCGCAAACCGATGGGTCGGCCCATGTTGATCTGGTTCTGGATGGCCGACATCTGCAGCGAACCCTGATTCATGCCGTTGAAACTTCGGGTAATCGTCAGGGCTGTATCCAGATAGCCATACACGTTGCACGGCCCGGGTTGATTACAGCAGTTGCGGTCCAGCGCAGCGGTGGCAACGCCGCATTGGGTCCAGGACCCGGTGCCGTAATAGTTGCCGACCGAGGCGGAAACGGCTGCCCAACACCAGTTGGTCTGGGTTTGTTTCTGCATCGTGAAGTTGAGGCTGGCAGCGGCCTGTGCACTGAGTGGTGCAGCTGATTTGACATCGGACAGTTGCGGGTTGAGCAGATGACCGGTCAGGCACCTTGGCAGGGTTTCGCCGGTGAATTGCGTTGCTTCAGTGGTTAACATTTTTCAATCCTCCATGAGTGAAAACTAGCGTCCAGCTAGTGGGTCTGTAGCGATGTTGCTGAGCGATCGGTGTGTGCGTTTTGCCATGCTGGATGGCCGGCTCCGATCCGGGCTCGAGGTAACCTTAGGCACGCCTATGCGTTTGTGCAAATAATTAAATGCACTAATGCAAATTCCAGATCGAAAGATCGGCGCTTTTGGCAGCGCCGGAGGGACCGTCATTTTTGCGTAGTAATTACCGAAGGCTGCAATCTCTGGCTCAGCTCTCGGCCTTTTTATCCGCCGTCTTCAGCTCTTTCAACCGCTGATCAATCAACTGGCATTTGTCCGGCAAATCCGCGCTGGCAGTGCCCAGATCCATCTTCTGCAACTCGTCGTTGATCTCTTTGGCCTTCTTCGGATTCTGTTCCGTGAGCCTGGTCACTTCCTTGGCCAGTTGTTCGCGCTTGGCCGTGGCTTCTTCGGGGGTGCAGGCCCAGGCGGGAAGGGCGCAGGCAAATGTGGCGACGAGGGTGAGCGTCATTAGCGTTTTCATGGAAAGCCTCGAGTTCCGTGTTGGGCGGTTAAACGGTGGAGGCTCTGCCTTGCCGAAAGTTCAGCTTTCTGTAGGACACATCGTCTTTCGGAAATGCCCTGTCAGTCGTGGTCGCTTTTGTTGAATGCCTCGGGAAACGTCCTGCGCGCTTGCAGAAAGCAGCTAATTTTGCCGTGACCGTTCGTCGCCTAGTCTATTCGAGTGGATCCTTTATTTGACGTCAGAATGATGGCTCTCTAGCATCGCGCCACTATTGTGCTATCAGTCTCCATTTCGAGGGATCGAACATGTACCCACCCGCCCTCGCGGCGAGGTTGTGCCTGGCTTTGCTGTGCCTTTCTCCGCTTAATCCTGCTTATGCTGCCCCCACTCCAGGGGAAACCGACCTCATCCGTGAACGCCAGGATCGCTTGCTCGAAGAGCAACGTCGGCGTCTCGAAGAGCTCAAGGAATTACCCGGCAAGGAAGTCAAACCCGCCGCCCCGACGGCTCCCGCCGACACCCGCTGCTTCCCGATCAAAGACATCGAGCTCAACGGCGCCGACAGTCTCTCCGAGAGTGAGAAAAACCGTCTGCTCAAGCCGTACATCAGCCAATGCTTGGGCGTCACGCAGCTCAATGAACTGCTGAAAGTCATCACCGATCACTACATCGAAAAAGGCCTGGTCACCAGTCGTGCCTACCTGCCGCAGCAGTATTTGTCCGGCGGGCATCTGAAGGTGCTGGTGGTCGAAGGCAAGCTCGAAGGCTTGAAGGGAGCGGAGGGCAGCAAGCTGTCGGACCGCGAGTTGGGCATGGCTTTTCCCGGCAAGACCGGCGAGCTGGTCAACCTGCGGGAAATCGAGCAACTGGTCGATCAGCTCAACCGTTTGCCATCGAATCAGGCGCAGATGGAATTGGCGCCGGGCAAGAACGTCGGTGGCAGTGAAGTGCTGGTCAAGAACACCCCGCAAAAGCCCTGGCGTGCCGGGTTGTCCCGCAGCAACGACGGCCAGCGCAGCACCGGCGAGCAGCAGTGGGGCACCACGTTTGATTGGGACAGCCCGCTGGGTTTGGCGGATCAGTTGATGTTGCGCGGCGGTCACGATGCGATGACCGATCACCAGCACACCTCCAACAACGCGCTGCTCAACTACAACTTGCCGTGGGGCTGGTGGAACTTCAATTACACCTACAGCCAGAGTGAATACCGCTCGCAGGCGCAAGCCAATGGCTTCAATTTCAAGCAAACCGGTGATAGCGAAAACCATCAGCTGCGCGCCGAGCGGGTGATCCATCGTGACGCCGTGAGCAAGACATCCCTCAGCACCGGTGTCTCGTACCTGCGCACCAACAACTTCATCGAAGACAGCAAGCTCAAGCTGAGCAGTAACCGCATCAGCGAAGCGCAGTTCGGCATCAACCACGGTCGGCGAGTCGGCAGTGCGTTCGTCAACATTGACCTCGGTATGCAGCAAGGCATCGGCGCGTTCGATGCGCAGGGCAACGGTCACCCGGGCCCCGGCGAACCGGATGCGCGCTACCGCAAATACACCGCCACCGCGAGCTACCTGCAACCGTTCAAGCTGTGGGGCGAGTCGTTCAGTTTCAGCAGCCTGATGACCGGGCAGCGCAGTGAAGACGTGCTGTTCAGCCCGCAGCGCACCAGCCTCGGCGGGCAGTCGTCGATCCGTGGTTACAAGGACCAATCCTTGTCTGGCGACAGTGGCGGTTACTGGCGCAACGACCTGCGCTGGAGCCGTCCGGTGACGCTGGAATGGCTGCGCCCGGTGTTCGCCGAATACGGCACCAGCCTCGGTTACGACCAGGGCGTGATCCGTGGCGATCGCTACAACGGCGATCAGCACGGGCGCATGTCCAGCAGCTCGGTGGAGGTGTTTGCTCGTGGTCAGCACCTGGCCGCCAGCGTGACCTTTGCTCATTCCCTTGAACGCCCGGACACCCTGACCGAGCGCGAAGCGCCGATCTATTTCCGCATGGATCTCTTCCTCTAATTTCGCCGCATCGAGACCTTCAACATGGACGTTCGCCACTACGCTTTCCTTTCGCGTCAGCCTTCTGCGCAACTGAAAACCCGTGAGCACTTCTGGGGCATGCCCAAGCGCGGATTGGCGTTCCTGTTGGCCAACGTGATGTTCTGGCAACCGATGTGGGCCCAGGCCGAAGGAATCGTGGTGGCCACGCCGGGGACCAGTCTCGGGCAGGCGGGGAATGGCGTTCCGATCGTCAATATCGCCACGCCCAATGGCACCGGCCTGTCGCATAACCAGTTCCACGACTACAACGTCGGTACTCAAGGTGTGATCCTCAACAACGTCGCCGCGCAGACCGGCGCGACGCAGTTGGGTGGCATCATCGTCGGCAACCCCAACCTCACCAACCGCGTCGCCGCGCAAACCATCCTCAACGAAGTGATCGGCGGCAGCCCAAGCCAGTTGCGCGGTTACACGGAAGTGGCGGGGCAGTCCGCGCGCGTTATCGTCGCCAACCCTTACGGCATCAGTTGCAACGGTTGCGGGTTTATCAATACGCCGCGTGTGACGCTGACCACCGGCAAACCGCTGCTCGACAACGGGCGTGTGGATCGTTATCAGGTTGATCAGGGAAGCGTGTCGATCGATGGCACCGGGCTGAATGCGACCAACGTCGACAGTTTCGAAATCATCACCCGCAGCGCGAAGATCAATGCCGAGATTCAGGCGAAGAACCTGACGATTGTGGCCGGTCGCAACGACGTCAATGCACAGACGCTCAACGCCATCGCTCGTGCCGATGACGGCAGCGCCAAACCGCAACTGGCCATCGACTCGTCGGCACTGGGCGGCATGTACGCCGGGGCGATCAAACTGGTCGGCACCGAGGCTGGGGTCGGGGTGAAGCTCGACGGCAAACTGATTGCCAGCGGTGGTGATATCCAGCTCGATGCCAGCGGCCACTTGAGCCTGGCCGACACCTCGGCCACGAACGGCGCGGTCAATGTCAAAGCCGCCAGCCTCGATGCTCGCGGTCCGGTGTATGCAGGCACCGTGCTAAACGTGCAAACCCAAGGCAACCTGACCAACCAGCAAACCCTCGCCGCTCGCGACACCATCGCCCTCAGTGCCGGCGGGCAGTTGACCAACAACGGCATCATCGAAGCCGGGGTCAATGCCGATAACAGTCGCAACGCCAATGGCGATGTAAGCCTCAGCGCGCAGAACCTCAACAACACCGGCAAAAGCGTGGTTGCCAGCCGTAACCTGTCGATCAATACCGCACAGACATTAAGCAACCAGGGCGGCACTCTCAGCGGGCAAACCACCCGCATCACCGCAGCTACTCTGGACAACCAGAACAACGGGCGAGTGCTGAGTAACAGCACGTTGAACCTCAATGCCAGTCAGGTGTTCAACACCAACGGAGTGATCAACAGCACCGACCTTCTCACCGGTAATGTCGGTCGACTGAACAACAACAGCGGCGAGCTCAGCAGCCTGGCCGACATGACCCTGAGCGTAACCGCACTGGATAACGTCGCCGGTGTGGTGACCGCTGGACGTCTGCTGGACATCACGGCCAGCGGCGGCATCAACAACATCGGCGGTACCTTGGGGGCGCAACAAGCCCTGACCGTCCGCGCGCAAAACCTCGACAACAGTCAGCAAGGAAAACTGAGCAGCGCCGGCCAACTGACCACTCGTGTCAACGGCCTGCTGAACAACCAGAACAAAGGCCTGATCCAGGCCAACGGCGCGATGGATGTGCAAGCCACGCGCCTGGACAATCGCAACGGCAAGATTTCCGGCCTGAACACCCTGAACGTCAGCAGCAGCAACACTGACAACCGCAACGGCGTGATCCGTGCCGATCAAGCGGTGAAACTGCAGGTCACCGAACTGGATAACCGCGACAAGGGCCGACTGGAAAGCAAGGCTGCGCTGACCTTCGATGGCAGCAAACTGGACAACCGCAATGGCGGCCTTCTCACCGCCACCGGTCCTCTGACACTCAAAGCCAAAGAAGTCGCCAACGATGGCGGCCGAATTTCCGGCAAGGGTGATATCGACGCCACTATCGATGCCTTGAGCCAGCAGGTTGGCGAGTTGATTGCCGAGGGCAACCTGAAGGTGACCGGCAAGTCGCTGGATAACCAAAAAGGCGGTCTGGTCGCGGCCCTCAGAACACTGACCGTCAACGTCGATCAGATCGACAACCGCAGCGGTTCGCTGTCCAGTCAGACCGACGTGTACATCAACGGCGCGACCCTGAACAACAGCGACAGCGGCAAAGTGCAGTCCAACACGACCCTGGCGCTCAAGGTCGCTCAGATCATCAACCAGACCGCCGGCCAGATTTTCAGTAAAGGCGCGGTTACGCTCAGTGGCGTCGGGCTCGACAACTCGGGCGGCAAGATCGTCAGCCAGAACAACCTGGCGTTGACCTTCGACGACATCAAGAACAACCAGCAAGGCCTGGTCAGCAGCGAAGGCACACTGGTGCTCAACGCCGGCAGCCTGGACAACCGACTGGGTAACCTGTCGAGCCTCCAGGCCATGTCGCTCAACGTTGCGGCAGCCCTGCAAAACCAGGGCGGTTTGCTCGGCTCGCAAAAAGGTCTGACGCTGAGCAGCGCCAGCCTCGACAACAGCGGCAAAGGCCTGATCAACGCCAAAGCCACGTCGACTGTCACCACTGGTGAATTCAACAACAGCAACGGCGGCAGTCTGGCGACTGACGGCACCCTCGACCTCACGGCCAAACACCTGAACAACTCGGCCGGGCAGATTGGCAGTCAGCAACGGCTGAACGCTTCGGTCACGAGCCTGGATCAGGACGGCGGCGAGCTGTTCAGCAACAGCGACCTGACCCTCGACTTGAACAACGGCCTGCTGAACAACCAGCGCGGCAACCTCCACACGCCCGGTCAGTTGCTGTTGAAAAACCTCAACGAGGTGAACAACAGCGCGGGTGAAATTTCCGGGGCCAAGGCCTACAGCATCAACGCCAAAAGCCTGAACAACGATGACGGCAAACTGCTGAGCAATGAAAAACTCACCCTCGTCATCGACCGCGCACTCAGCAACATCCATGGCCTGATCAAATCGGCCGGCCTGGCCAGTCGCAGCGCGAGCCTGGACAACAGCAACGGTGAAATCCGTGGCCGTGGTGAGGTTGAGCTGACGGTCACCGACGCCTTCAATAATCAGGGCGGCCTGGTCATTGCCGATGACGGCCTGACCGTGAAAGCCGCCAGCCTCGATAACCGTCAGGAGGGTTTGGTAGGGGCCACAAAAGCGCTGAAACTGACCGTCGACAACCTCGATAACCGCAATGGCGAGTTGTCGAGCAAGGCGGACGTGACGCTGATCGGTCAACAACTCGACAACAGCGATGCCGGTTACATACTGGCCGGTGGCAACCTCGCGCTGACCGTGGGCAAGGTCATCAACCGCAATAAGGGACTGCTGTCCGGCGAAACCGGGCTGACACTGACCGGGCAGACCCTGGAAAACAGCGGTCGCCTCACCACCCAGAAAAATCTTGCGCTCAACCTCTCGTCCGATCTGAACAACAATCAGGGCAGCCTCATCAGCGAAGGCGAACTGGCGCTCAACGCGCAGAGCCTGAGCAACAACGGCGGTACGATTTCCAGTGCCAAAGCGCTGGCTGTCGTCACCCAGGGCGCCATCAGCAATCAGGGCGGCAAGCTACTCACCGACTCGACGCTGACCCTCAACAGCGCCAGCCTGGATAACCAGCAAAAAGGCGCGATCAGCAGCAAAGGCGACGCCAGCATCACCACCGGCGCACTCAATAACAGCCACCAAAGTACGATTTACGCAGGCGCTCGTCTGGACATGAACGCCGCGCACGTCACCAATACCGGCGGCAGTCTCAACGCGGCCTCCGCGCTGATCGCTAACATCACAGGACTGGATCAGCAGGGCGGCAGGCTGTTCAGCAAAGGCACGTTAAGCCTTGATCTGAACGGCGGGGCGTTGAACAACCAGGACGGTTTCATCAACGCGCCGGGCCAATTGCTGCTGAAAAACCTTGCCGACTTGAACAACCGCCACGGCGAAATTTCCAGTGAAGAGGCTTTCGAACTGGCGGCCAGGCAGCTGGACAACAGCGACGGCCAACTGCTCAGCAACCAGAAACTCACCCTGCAAATCGACAATGCGCTGACCTCGGTCAAAGGCAAAATTGCCGCTGCTGCCTTGCAGGTTCGTGCCGCGAGCCTTGATACCAGCGCTGGCAAAATACTCAGCGATGGCGATATTCAAATCACCGTCGACGGGCTGCTGTCCAATCAGATTCAGGACCTGACCAGAGGCCTGATCAAAGCGACCGGGCAACTCACCCTCAACAGCAACGGCTTGAACAACCTGGGCGGTAACCTGTCCGGTGGCACAGGCATCAGTATCGATTTGGGCACCGCACCGGCCGACCTGAACAACCAGGACGGTGTGATCAACACCAAAGGCGTGCTGAGCATCGCTCACCTGCGCGACCTGAATAACCAGAAAGGTGAAATTTCCAGCGTCCACAGCTTCAACCTGAGTGGCAACCAACTGGATAACCGTGGCGGCAATCTGATCAGCAACGATCAACTGATGCTCAACGCCGCCAGTTTGAACAACCAGGGCGGTCTGGTTTCCGGCTGGAAGAAACTGGCCGTGACGGGCGGCAGTCTCGATAACAGTCAGGAAGGCTCGGTTTCCAGCCAGTTCGGGAACCTGGACATCAACCTCAGCGGCGCGTTGATCAATACCGGTAAGGGCGTCAAGGGCGGCATCGGTGCCGACGGCGACGTGACCATCACCGCGGCCAGTCTCGACAACCGCAATGGCATCGTCAGCAGTCATGGCAAGCAAACCCTGACAATGACCCAAGGCCCGATCAATAACTCTGCGGGCGGTGTGATCGAAAGTGGCGACACCCTGGACATCAATACGTCGAGCCTGAACAACAACGTCGGAAAAATCACCGGCAATAAAGCCCTGACGTTCACCGGTACAAGCCTGGACAACAGCAACGGCAGCCTGGTCGGCAAAGACAGCATTACCCTCGACTTGCTCGGTGCGCTGACCAACGTCAACGGTGCGCTCGGCAGCACCGGCCCACTGGTGATCAAGCGTTCCGCCAGCATCGACAACCAGGGCGGCCAGTTGCTCAGTCAAGGCCTGTTGACGCTGTTGACCGGCGATTTAAACAACAGCCAGCACGGCACCGTGTCGACCTATGGACAACTCGACCTCACCGCCACCGGTAACGTGCGCAATGACGCCGATGGCCTGATCTACAGCCGCGACGCCGGCTTGACCCTCAACGCCAAATCCCTCAATAACGCCGGCGGCGCGCTGCAAAGCCTGGGCGCAATGACCCTGGACGTGACCGGCGGCGACATCGATAACCAGAGCGGAAAAATCATCGCTCAAAACGGCGACCTGAACATCACCGCCGCCAACCTCGACAGCCGCAGCGGCGTGCTCTCAAGCCTCAAAGGCTTGCTGCAAACCCGCCTCACTGGCGTATTGCGCAACGGCCAGGGCGGCAAGATCGAAGGCCGCCGTCTCGACCTGCAAGCCTTGGGCGGGATCTACAGCGACGGCGGCCGCATTGCCGCCAACACCGGCGATATCTTGCTCAATGCGGGCAATGCCGCCATCGACAACAGCGGCGGCGGGATCCACGCCAAAGGTCTGGTCAAAGTCATTGGCAACTCGCTGAACAACAACGCGGGGCAGATCAGTGGCCAGTCCATCGAGCTAGGCCTTGACGGCAACCTCAGCAACCGCAGCGGCTTGATCGAAAGCGCCAGCACCCTGGCCGTGCGCGCCACCAGCGCCGATAACCAGGGCGGCAAACTGCGTGCGCTGGGCAACAGCGGCAAAACCAATTTCCAGATCGGCAGCCTGTTCGATAACCGCAACGGGTTGCTGGAAACGGCCAACACGGACCTGACACTGGCCACGCAAGGCTTCCTGAACGCCGGCGGCACCGTGACCCATGTGGGCGTGGGTGAGTTTGATATCTCCACGGCCAACGTCATGAACGCTGGCGGCACGATGGTGACCCGTGGCGGGTTGACGCTGAATGCGGATACCTGGACCAACAGCAGCGTGATTCAGGCGGGGCGGTTGACGGTTAACGTCAACAATTTCACGCAGACCGCGAGTGGTCAATTGTTGGCTTCCAGTCATCTGGAAGGGCGGGGCGCGAATTGGACCAACGACGGGTTGATTGCCAGTGATGGCAGCTTGAATCTCAATCTGGGCGGCACGTACACCGGTAACGGGCGGCTATCCAGCCTGGGCAGCCTGACGTTGACTGCCGCGCAACTCGGCTTGTCGAGTGCGACCAGCATTGGCGGGGGCGCGCAAACCACTTTCAATATTGGTGGGCAACTGACGAATGCCGGGCGGTTGACCTCTGATGGCGGACTGACAATCAATGCGGGCAGCGTCAGCAACATCGGCACGTTAGGGGCAGCACAAGACCTGACGATCAAGACATCGAACCTGGTAAACAACCGCGGCCTGATCTTCAGCGGCCGCACTATGAACCTGCTGCTCAATGACTTCACCAACCAGAATGGTGATGTTTACAGCATCGGGGATCTGACGATTGCCGGACGCGATGGCGGTCGATCCAATACAGTTAATAACCTGGCGGCATCGATTAATGTTGATGGTGATTTTTCACTGTCGGCCAATAGTTTCAATAATAAAACCGAGGGGGTCATTGGCGAAGAGAAGCTTCTGTCCGGCGATATTACGTTTGATCCGAATTCCGCTACTTTTTACGTCAATGAAAACTTTGTATCGCAATCAACGATCACTGGTCCCCAGGCGTCGCTCACCGTGGCGGGAAACCTGACCGGCAATGTGGGGGCTTTTACCAATACGGCCTCGCAGATTTCAGCCGGTAAAAATATCAAGCTGGATGTGGACACCTTCGATAACTTTGGACTGCAGTCGGGCAATTTCACCCGCTCGCGCACTTTCAAACTCGCAGGTCTTCCAGATCGCCAGGATGCTTGGACAAGCACGGATCTGCAGGCTTACGCAAAAAGAAACTCCACCCATGTTTATAAATACTCAAGAAGCTGGCATGAGCCTGATAAGGGCGGGACGCATTGGGCCTATGTTGATCTCGACAAGCAGCTAACCAGCACGATCAACCCGAATTACGGTATAGGGCCTGAAATAGCGGTGCCCGCGCCCATTCTGTCCGGCGAGCTGAAAAACGATGTCAGGGTCTTCACTAATGGCGGCGGCAGCGTGTCCTCCATCGTTCAGGCCGGGCAAGCCATACAGATCAACGCCAAGAACACGATCGACAACAGTAATCTCAATCCCTACACGAGTTTTGGCGGGACGACCAAGGGCACAGCGGATACCGGCGTTCAGAACGCCGCCAAACCGACCATCATCTTTTTGAATCCGCAGCTACCGCCTGACCTGGCCCAGCAACAGGTCAACCCGCTGGCACTTCCTGGTTTCACCCTGCCGACAGGCGATAACGGTCTGTTCCGTCTCAGCCGTAAAGACGGCACCGAGCAAACTGTGGTTCCGGCTCAAGACTGGGTCATCGGCAACATCAATTCAGACCTGATCCAGCGCGCTCAAGAGTCCACGTTGGTTAAGGCTACAGAGTTCAAGTTCGACAAGAATGATCCTGTTTCGGTCAAGGCCCGCGACCTGGCCCTGGCGAGTCGTCCGCCGGTGGACTTCAGCGACAAAATGGCAATGGTCAGTGTCAACGCCGCCGCCAGCGACGGCCCGGTGGGCGTGTTGTTGCCTAACCGCACCAGTGGACCGATGAGCGTTCCGCGCGTGCAGGGCTTGCCCGACACCAGCGTGCGTTCAAATCCACAAAAATACCTGATCGAGACCAACCCGGTACTCACCGACCTCAAGCAGTTCATGAGTTCGGATTACCTCCTGAGCAATCTCGGCTACAACCCGGACACCAGCGCCAAACGCCTGGGTGATGGCTTGTTCGAACAACGCCTGGTGCAGCAATCGATCGTGGCGCGCACCGGCCAGCGTTTCCTCGACGGTCAGACCTCTGACGAAGCCATGTTCAAGTACCTGATGAACAACGCCATCGCCAGCAAGAACCAGCTGAATTTGTCGATGGGCGTCACCTTGACCTCCCAGCAAGTCGCGGCGCTGACCCACGACATCGTCTGGCTCGAAGAGCATGTGGTGAATGGCGAAAAAGTGCTGGTGCCAGTGCTGTATCTGGCCCAGGCGAACAACCGTCTCGCGCCCAATGGCGCATTGATCCAGGGGGGCGACGTCACCCTGATAGCCGGCCAGGATCTGAACAACGCCGGGACCTTGCGCGCCACCAATAATCTGTCGGCCGAAGCCGGAAATGACCTGACCAACTCAGGTCTGATCGAGGCAGGAGATCGTCTGACGCTGAAGGCGGGCAACAACATCGTCAACAAGTCGGGCGGCATTATTTCCGGTCGTGACGTGACGCTGACGGCCACCAATGGTGATGTGATCAACCAGCGTGATGTGACGAGTGTTGACACCATCGGGGGCGGGAATGTGCGTCACCGCGATTACCTGGATAACGCGGCGCGGATCGAGGCGGCCAATGATTTGAGCATCGATGCCGGTCGCGATATCAACAATGTTGGCGGCGTGATGAAGAGTGGCCAGGACCTGGAGCTTGATGCTGGCCGAGACGTCAACATCACCTCGGTTCAGGATCGCAATAGCATCTCGCGGGGCAGCAATTTCCTCAATCAGACCATCACTCAGTACGGCGCGGAGGTGACGTCTGGACGGGATCTTTCAATCACTGCGGATCGTGACGTAACCGTTGTCGCCAGTCGGCTTGATGCAAAGCTCGATATGTATCTCACCGCAGGTAACGATGTACTGTTGACGTCGGCGGCGAACGAAAGCGATTACGTTGCACGCAGCAAAAAAACTGCGTTGGAAAGTCACAGTGTCAGCCAACAGTCGTCGGTTGTGAATGCAGGTCGAGACATCGCCATTTATGCCGGCAACGATCTTGGCATCATTGCCAGCAGGATCAAGGCTAATGAAGACATCAGCCTCGATGCCGAGCAGGACATTCTTGTTGCGTCCGCGAAGGATGAGAGCTCTTCTTACTACCACAAGAAGAAAAACGGTTCGTTTGGACGAAGCAAAACTACTCAGAGCGAGAGCTACGATAGCGCTAACGTCGCTTCCGTTATTGAGGCGGGGCAGGATCTGACCGTTAACACCACGAAAGACGATGGAGGAGGTGTCAGCCTCAATGGAGGCCGCAACGTCACCATTATTGGTAGTCAATTGAAGGCGGGTGATGACTTGATCGTCGGTGCCACGAAGGACGTGGCGATACTTTCAGGCATCGAGGAAAGTGGTTCCTACACCAAGAAAACGAAAACCGGTTTGTTTGGGATGTCGTCCAGTGGCAGCAGCCATCTCCAGACCAGCGTCACCCAGGTGGGCAGTGAACTCAGCGCTGGTAACGATGCGGTCGTCATTGCCGGTCGTGATGTGAATCTGAATGCCAGTGTCATCAACGCTGACAACAATGCAGAACTACACGCCGGGCTGGTCGACAAAACCGGTGATATCAACCTCTCATCTGCCGATAACGAAGCTTACAGCCGCGCAGAAGAGTTCAAGAAAAAACTCGGCCTGTCGCTCAAGGATGCGATGGGTGTGAATTTGAACACGACCCTGAACGCGTCGCACAAGGGTGGGCGCGAAGGGTTCAGCTCGAACAGCGTCGGCAGCCAGATCAATGCGGGTAATGACGCTATTTTAAATAGCGCACGTGACATCAATATCATCGGCAGTGGTATCAACGCCGGTCACGACGCAACGCTCAAGGCAGGTCGGGATGTGAACGTGGTCGCCAGCATTGATCAGGAGCGCAGTAACAGCTGGGAAACGGACAAAAGCTATGGCATCAAACATGCCGTGGATAACAACGGGCTCTCCACCTTCGTCGGTAACGAGACGATAAACCATGGTGTGAATAGTAACGGTCACACAGCCGCAGGCAGCTCCATCTCTGCCTTGCAAAATCTGACTATCACCGCTGGCCGCGACATCAACCAGCAGGGCTCCGACCTGCAATCCGGCATCGACCTGAAGTTAAAGGCGGTCCGTGACATCAATATCGATGCCGCAGAACAGGCCAGCCAGATCACCACCACCGACAGCATAAAACGCAACGGGACCACTACCACGGTCGCCTACAATTTTGGCAACACGGTGGATACTCTCAAAGGCACCGGCAAAGGTGAGGATGGGGTTAGCAAGGGGTCGAGCGTACTTAAATCGGTCGATACTCTCGGCCAATTTTTCAGTGGACCCACTTTCGATGGGCATGTGGGGGCTTCAAGTACCAGTCAGACAAGAACCCAGACCTCTGTGACCAATCGTCCTTCCACTCTTTCGGCAGGTAACGACATCAGCCTGGACGCTGGTAACGATGTAAACGTTCGTGGCAGTCAGTTTGATTCCGGGCGGAATATCAATGTCACCGGCCGCAACATTACCTTCGATGTCGCCCATGGCGCTGATGGCAGTGATGGAAATCAGACCCAGAGCAAAGGTGGTCTTAAGGGCGGCACGACCGGAGGTTTCAAACTCGGTGTTGGTATCAGCAATGCGGGCAGTAAGGATGAGTCGACTCAAGGCAACTCCACACCCGCGCAACTCAATGCGGGTGGCAGCATCAACCTGGATGCAAAAAACGACCTGACCCTGATCGGCACACAGGTGATTGCGGAACGGGATATCAAACTCAAGGCCGGTAATGACCTGAATATCCTGTCTGCGCAAAATGCGTCCAGCAGTGAAAACAGCCGTCGCAGTTGGGGCGCCGAGGGCGGTGTTATTGCGGGGCAGGATGGTTTCGGCTTCTATGGCTCAGCCAACGTTGGTCTGGGCGATTTAAAACGAAAAGGCGTTCAACAGCAGGAAGCTTACTTGTACGCAGGCAATAGCCTGAACTTCGAAAGCGGCCGCGATACCACCATAGCCGGAGCCACGTTGCGCGGCGACGAAGTGATTGGCGACGTGGGTCGCAACCTCACTGTGACTTCGGTACCCAACACAGGCAAGGTTGAGGGCAAAGAGTTCGATGCCAGCCTGACGTTGGCCTTCAGCATTGGCATGACCGTCAGCGGCTCGTTGGGCTACGGCGAAACCAATGGAAAAACCAATTGGGTCGAAAGTCAGACGGTCATCAGCGGCAAAAATAAAGTCGATATCCGCACTGAAAATCACACGCAGCTCGATGGGGCACTGGTGTCAGCCGACAACGGCAATCTCAAGCTGGATACCGATACCCTTGGGTTCCGCAATATCAAAGGCAAGGATAACGAGCACGGTTACTACCTCAATGTCAGCGGTAGCTACGGCGGCGGCAGTGGTGCCCAGCAAGATAAACCGAATCAGGGCATGGAGGCTCCAGACAAAAACAGTTGGGCGGTCGAAGGTTACAACTACAACAAGGATCGCGAGCAGACGCTCAATGCCACGGTCGGCGCAGGCGAAATTGTCGTGCGTCATGACAAAGTGACGGGGCAGGACTCTACGGCAGGGCTCAATCGTGACGTGAGCAAGGCCTACGAAGTGACTCGAGACGATGAGCATCGTACTGATCTGTATGTCAGCAGCACTTCGCTCGGTGCAGTGATGGACCCCGTAAAGACATACAACCAGTGGAAAGCGAATGTCGAAAATTACGGTGAGAACAGCGTCGAAGCGTTGAACACGCTGGTTGATTTACTGTTTGCCACTGCCGTTTTCGCGAGAGGCTATGGCCTTGTTGTGGCTGATACAGTTCTTGAGGTTCGTGCAGGCACCCGTGCATTTCTGAAAAAACTGGGCGATGAAAGCACGCGAGCAGAGTTAGTCAAACTCACCGTCAATGAGATTATGAATGGGCAATCTACCCCTGAATCTCAAGCGTTAGCCGATCGTATTACCCAAATCGCAGCGACCAATCCTGAACTGGCGATGAACCTGCTTAGTCAGTTCAAACGCTTGCAAAACCCTCATCCCGAGCGGTCGAATTTTGTTCCCGTGGTTCTTGCAGGTGGGGCGTTGGCTGCGCTAGGCGCAGCATTGCTGACGGCGGTCAGTTCACCGCAATACCAGGAAAACATGCAAAAGGCAGTGAATGCTCTTGTTGAGTCTACGATAGAGGCAGGTTCGATTTCAGCTGAACGCCTGAAGGTGGCAATAGAGATATGGGAAACAATTATTGGCACCGCGTTTCCAATACACCTGCTTGATCCAAAGCTTGGAACGCTGATCAATCCCATTTGGGACACTGATGTGCTACACCCAGTGAGTGCTGGTGGATCTACGGTCCCATCACTGCCAACCACTACCGGAGGCAGCCCGGTCGTAAACGGCGGTGGTTCGAGCACTACTTCTCCGGCTGTGGATCCATCCCTTTCGCCAGGCAACATGTTCAGTAGTCCTGTTGACTACGATCATATTATTGGTGCGGATTACACTAAAAATGGCGCACCCACTGGTGCACATACATTATTAAATGGTGATGTGAGAATTGTTCCGGGAAGCGAGAAAGTACCTGATGCATACGGAGTTTATCAGGCAACTGTACAGGTACCGGATCCGAAGAATCCTGGCCAATGGTTGACAAAAACGACTAATAAATCGATGAACTCGATGTTTCCCTCCACTTGGGATAAGGCACGACTGATAAATGAAATTGATGGAGCATGGAATAGTCCTGATAAAGTTGTAACGGGTACCGTATGGCGCTCGACGACCCCGTCTGGGGTTGAGGTCGAGGGATATGTTTCTCCAAGGACAACTATTTATCCGATTTATAGACCTTGACGAGAGGCCGGCACATGGATCTGAAGTATTACTATATTCCTGGAGGAGTTCACCCTATTGCTGGGACGGTGCTTTACAGGGCCGCGCTGGTTTCTTCCGGAGAGAACGCTGAGCGGTATGAGCTCTATATTTGTACTGTGCTAAACGCTATTGCTCAGACACAGGAGGATTGTGATCGACTATTAGATTGCATAACGTCAATCGAAGATGGTTCCCAATCATCAGAGGTCGGGGGTGGCAATGATGTTGAGCTGACCATGGACGCTACAGGTGTTCAGGTCGATATCCTGATCAACGACGACTGGGTTGGACAGCCCGAGGGTAAATTTACCCTGCAAGAATGGCGTCAGGTTCTGGAGCAGTGGAAGCTTTTCCTGGGGCTGCCAAAGTCGTTAGAAACGGTAGTTATGGTGAAATTACCGTAACCCTTACAGATAATATGGATAAGAGGGTTAAAAGAGAAAAAGGGGACTGGAGAAAAAGGGGACGGATTTACTTTATTTTGTTGTGGTCGGAAAATAAACCTGTCCCGAATGGCACTTACTTAGCAGCTAACCAATTGAGCTGAAAGCAAAAAATGAAGAAGGGCTGGTCTTGGTCTACGGTGATAGTTGCGAACACACCCCGATAAACCAAGGACACAGCCCCAATGAATCGTAGACGTGAAATTCTCCAGCATCAACAGCAACGTTTTCATCGACACGCTTCGAACTGTGATGCCTATGCGTTTTTCAATCTGCTCACCGCTCCTGAACTGTTGCAGCGAGTCGAGTCTGCACTACCAGAATATCGGGAGCGCCTGTTTCCGCCGACTGAAACGCTGTCTATGTTTCTGGCTCAAGCGATAAGTGCCGACCGTTCCTGCCAGAACGCCGTCAACGATTTGTCCATCAAACGGTCTTGTGGCGGCATGAAGCCCAATAGCACTCGCACGGGCGCCTACTGCAAAGCCAGAAAGCGCCTGCCTGTGGAAATGGTTTCCACGCTAGTCAGGCACACCGGTGCTTCGATTAGTGATAACGCACCCTCGTCGTGGAGCTGGATGGGACGGCCTGTACGCCTGGTGGACGGTACGACGGTCAGCATGCCCGATACTGCGGCCAATCAGGGTGCCTATCCGCAGTCACGCAGTCACGCAGTCAGAAGGTGGGGGTTGGTTTTCCGCTGTGTCGAGTGGTCGGCATCGTTTGCCTCTCCAGTGGCGCCGTTTTAGATGCCGCCCTTGGACGTTTCCGAGGCAAGGGCGGCGATGAACAGACGCTGCTCAGATCAATGCTCGACACGTTGAAAACAGGCGACATTTTGTTGGGCGATGCTTACTACGCGACCTATTTCCTCCTGTGCGAGTTGCAACGAAGAGGTGTCGATGGCGTATTCGAACAATATGGCGCTCGACGGCGCAGTACGGACTTTCGCCTGGGTCAAAGTCTCGGTTCGGAAGATCATTTGATCGAATTGAAAAAGCCCGAAAGAAGGCCGCCCTGGATGAGTCAGGCGCATTACGAACTGGCGCCTGAAAGACTGACAGTGCGAGAGCTGAAGGCTGGCGGAAAGACGTTGGTGACCACGTTGCATTGCCCGAAGCAGACACCCAAAACCGCCCTCAAATCGCTGTACAAGGGGCGATGGCATGTCGAGCTGGATTTGCGAAATCTCAAAGCTACGCTGGGACTTGGAAAGTTAAGCTGCAAAACCCCAGGCATGGCAGTCAAGGAGCTATGGGTCTATCTGTTGGCACACAATCTGATCCGAATGCTCATGGCACAATCAGCGCTATTAGCTGACTGTTTACCTCGCGAACTGAGCTTCAAACACAGCCTTCAGCTATGGCTGGCGCTGCGACAATATGGCAGCCCTGAAGACGAGAATGGCCTGCCGAATTTATTGATGTTGATTGCTCAGAGACGCGTCGGAAACCGGCACGGTCGTATCGAGCCGCGAGCCATAAAACGAAGACCTCAAGCCTACCCCTTGCTGACCAAACCACGTCGGTCAGCAAGGGCAGATGTCAGGAAAAACGGGCACGCAAAACATGTTAAGTAAGTGCCATTCAAACCTGTCCCCTTTATTCACGGAGCGGACAGCTCCGTGAGGCCGCGACAGGTAAAGGTAACTTCGGTATTGGTTCCGGTACGAGAGAGCAAGCAGATGTTATGGGAAAAGCTTGGGTCGGTGCTGGATATAAAATTGCTAGTGACGGGAAAACTCTAGTTAGTCAGGATGGGTTGAGGCAGTATAGACTACCTACCTATAAGCCAAATCAGAAGGGAACTCAAGCTAACTTTGAACAAAGGTATCTTGGGCAAGAAACAAAAAAATGGCAGTCTAATGGTCATCTGGATATTACGGATTAAACTATGGAAGCAAAGCTGAAGCGGCTGCATAGCCCTGATATTTATAATCTGGAACATTATCAGCCAGATGTTCAGGATGATTTTGGGTTTCTCCTACAAGCCATGGTTGGGCCTGCTGGAGAGGATGGGGAAGAGTCATTTGATATAGAGGTTTTTACTCCGAAGTGGATCGAGAAAAGACATAGGACGGACGTGGTTGTTCTTGGACTACATTGCCTGATTGTTCGTGAATATAATTATCAGGAGATAGTTAAAGTTATCGAGAAATTTTTGCAAAATTGTTCGGGTAAAGACTGGAGTGAGGTTTCAAAAAAAGTATCAAAGCTAGGTTTGTGGGAGTTTGAGGGTTACGAATAGGGCGCGTAAAAGGCGTAGGATAGGCATAAGTAAAAACGAAAATTTTATGGCGTAATCCCGGCCCCTTTTTTTCATTTTTTTACATTGTTTCGGGTTGAATTTACTATCAAGCCTGGTGTTGGGATTCGTGAGGGTACTGCTGGAAATATGTGGGGTGCGAAACAAAGAATAAGACTGCAAGGTGGCGCTCATCAAGTTGATTTTATGTATAAAACTCCTTATACGAATCCGGCGCTGTATGATGTCGATGTTAGTAGCCTGAGGTTATTAAATGAACAGTCTTGTTGCATGTGTAAGACGTGAAATGACTCATGCTAATTGGATGAGTTACTTTATTGGATTATGGCCAGAGTCGTGCGGCAGATGGCCGTTAAGTATGAGGTTGAAAGTAGAGTGAGCAATTGCGATACAAGAAGACTATATTTTTTAGATTTATACAGCTGCTCGGTGAGATAAGGCCTGAGTGGGCGGAGCTAGGGAGGCTGGAGGTTGATGAAATATTAAAATCATCTCCATATATAGATAGTTAAGTGGTGCAAAAGGCAATCAGCTAATAAATGGGAAGTGGGTTGGTGCTGAAGGGCTTCTATTGTCTGTTCCTTCCAGCATAGGTGCATCTGGGCGAGTTCCGAATGTTTTGCAAACTGGGAGTTATACTCCCAATAAGAGTACAGCTAACGCACTGAATGAGCATTTTGGTGAAAGTTTCGCTCCGCGTGAATGGGGGGCGGGAAAGGGGGCGGATTTATATGTTTGGTATTGGTGAAGTGGTCAGAAAATAAATCTGTCCCGAATGGCGCTGCTGGAGATATGTGGGATGCGAAACAGAAAATAAGGCTGCAAGGTGGCGCGCATCAAGTTAATTTTATGGATGAAACTCCTTATACGAATCCGGAGTTGTATGATGTCGATGTTGGTAGTTTGAGGTTGTTAAAATGAACAGTCTTGTTGCATGTGTAAGACGTGAAATGACTCATGCTGATGGTACAGTCTTTCAGGAGTTTTATGATTGGAATGGTGGTAGGACTGATTTTGAAATAGAGATGGAACATCTAAAATATTTGAAGGTTAGTCCGGTCGTAAAGTCGGTGAGATTTATAGTTTCTGAAGATGGACAGGTCATCGAATTCGTGGGTTCGGGTATCCCCTATATATTGCCTGATAGAACTGGTGTTTTGGTGGTGTTTGAAAAGGATCCTTCGGGATTTAGATGCTCTGAAGCTCCTTGGTTTTTTAGTTTTCCAGATAATGCTGCAATCTACAATGCCGACGGCTCATTGCGTTTCCAACTAAAAAATCCTGAGGGTGAAGGCAGTTATATAGGAGCCATCCACTCCGGCGCGATGCCCGATCATCCTGATACCTTAGGTGTCTTGGTTGGTACAGTAGGACATGGTCCAGAATGGCTCTATTTGGTTGATTGTAATAATCCAGAATTGATAAGTACAGGAAAGTGGATCCGTTATTAATTATGGGGGGGCGATATGTGGGATGCAATCAATGGAGTTCGCTTGCCTGAAGGCGGGCATCAGGTGAGAAAAGGGGCGGATTTATTTTACTTGGTTGTGAAGGCCGTAAAATAAATCTGTCCTCTTTTTGCTAAGGAAGTCCTTCCGAAATCAACGCTCAAGGTCAAAAAATAGCTGATGAAATTCTGAGCAATCCCGCGACAACCGTAACCTATAAGGACACGGGGAGATTTGGGAAAGTAATGGATGTAATTGCTCCTGATGGTCGGGGGCTACGTTATGATGCTAATGGGAAATTTATTGGTCTATTGGAGCCACCAAAACCATGACTCATTTATCATCAATGATAACCAGCCCACCAGATCGTGAAAATTTAGTGTTTGAGATATGGTCGGGAACTAACCAACTGGCTGAAGTATCCCGTGAGCCTGGCAGATCAGTTGAGATCGAAATTTACCCGCCTGTTGAAGGCGGGAAATGGAATTTTGAGCTTGAAGAACTCATGTCCCTTTTGAATCAGGCGGTTAAGAATTTAAGTCATGGTTAAAATGGTGCAAAAGGTGAGTTGAACACATCTTTGCTTGATGAGTTAACTGCTAATGGTGTGAAATTTACCGCAGCGAATGTTATTGCTACGACTCGCAATTCTAGTGCGATTACCAGAAAATAAATCTGTCCCTTCCTTTGGCAGGATGCAGTTTGAAGGTGTCGGCAAAGGTGCGGTTGCTGCGGGCGGGGAGGAAATTGCCGAACAGGCGCTGTCCGCTCTAGTGGCGGCGGGTTACAGCAGGAAAGACGCCCGGGCGCTGCTGGAGGACTCGAAGTTCCAGAGCCAGGTTTTGGCTGAGTTAAAACAACTTGATGACCTTTTCAAGGATCAGTCCGAGAAGGTAGCAGCGGTTAAAGAGGATCTGGTCGACAAGAACCTTGTCGAGAAGAACATCACTGTCAAAGGCCCTGCCATTACCAACGCTATGGTCGCGCTTGATCGTGCCGCTGCCATCAAACAGTACATGACGGAGAATCCCGACAAGGTTCAGGCTGTCGAGTTCATCCTTGCCGCTTCGCAAGGCCCCAAAGGCATGATCATGTATGCCGCTCAGAAGGTGCTGGGCGATATGTCCTTCATGCAGTCATTGGATCTGCTTCGAAGTGAGCTGGAAGCTAAAGTCGGACGCCAGATAGCGGAGGGTATAGAGCCAAGGCTCTATAAAGATTCGCAGTATACCGATTGGCGCTTGGACGGCGGATCGCTCATGGCAGCAGTTTTGCTGGGGTTGGGCTCGCCAAACCTGGGCAAAACAGGTGGCAGATATGTCGCGGTCAATCAGGTGGAGCGACCGCATATGGGGGGGGGAGGCCAGGATAAAACGCTGGATCACCCTATCGAACCGAGAAAACCGCCCGTTCCCCCACGCGTGGTTGAAGTCGATTCTGGTGGCAAGGGCGCGTGGAACAAGCAGTTGAACAAGCCTGAGCCAAATACCATCTATAAGGTCGACGGAAACAAGGAGTTTCACACCGATAGTCAGGGGCGTGTGGAATTTGTCGAAGCCGATTTGTCTGCCATCGCCAGAGATCGGAATACCTATCAGCAGTGCAAAGCTGGCAAGTGCGGTCTGGATGCGGATGAAGGGGGGCATCTGATTGCCAGCATCCTGGATGGACCAGGCGAAAAAATTAACCTGGTTCCCATGGACGGCAACTTGAACAAAGGAGTCTGGAAAAAAATGGAAAACACCTGGGTCAAGGCTGTCGATGAAGGTAAAGCCGTTAAAGTCCAGATTCAGCCCGTGTATTCGGGGCCTGGTGTTCGGCCTGACCATTTTGTTGTAGCCTATAAAATTGGCAATGGACGAGAAGTTCGGCAAACATTTGTAAATGCGCCCGGAGGGGTATGACGGATGAGTGAAGACGAGATCTATCTGCAGATTGGAGAAATACTCTTAGGTACCGCTCCGCCTTCGGCGGTTGAAGTTATAGTTGAAGCCGAGATTTCTCCAGAGGATGATCACTGTCAATTGCTATTTGATTACATTGATGAGCACGGGAAGAAAGACTGGTTCAGTCCAAAGAGCGGTCATGTAGATGTGGGGTTGCTGAAAAGCCTGGTTGAACTGAGAAAAATATACAAGGAGAGTGGAAAGACAGCCGGTTTGCCCGTCTGGAGTGGTTGCACCATTACACTGAAAGTTGTGCCTGCCAAGTTGGCAATTGCTTTCAAGTATGACTAAAAAGACAGGCTTGACGCAGAATGTCCCCATGAAACGGGCGACCCATTGGTCGCCCGTTTTCATTCACAAAAATTAGCTTTGATAGTGCTAGCCCTGTCGCTATCAGCCTGCGGACCTTCTCGTTCAGTGTGGATCGATAGCGCCAACCGCCTGGTCGGGCAACCAATGCCCGACCTCGAAAACACCTCGTGCGATGATCGCTGTCGGCTCATGTTGTGGTCCCCGAACAATCACGAACACCGCTATGAGCGAGTGGTCGAGGGCGACGGCAATCGCTACTACTTCAACTGGTTGTTCGATTGCAGCTACTCGGTGTACACCACGGCCGATGGTGTGATCCGGTCGTGGCGATTCGAGACATCGCGGCCTGAAAGTTGTTATGTGTTCTAGCGCGCTCTATCCCCCATGGCAGCAACTCGACGACGTCTTTTCTTCGTATTTGTCGTGGTGCTTCACCCACTCCATGATTTGCTCTTCATTGCGCCCCTTGGGCATGAGGTCGAGGTAGTTATAGGCGCCGACCAACATGTCCAGGCCTCGGGCATAGGTGGAATAGGTGTGAAAGATTTCTCCCGCTTCATTGTGCGGATTCCACGGCCATCCGGCCACCTATTCCATGAACATACGGCCACTGATTCCACGGTGATCCGGCCACCCGTTCCACGCTCATCCGGCCACCCTTAAAGCAGGCAGCAACGCAGGATTAATTCACTACCATCGACCTCTTTTATCGAAGCGGAGAGGTCGTCGTGGAGCGGTTATCCATGCGTAAGATTCGAGAAGTACTACGTCTCAAATTCGAGGTCGGCCTATCTGCCCGCCAGGTCGCTGTCAGCTTGCAAGTGGGTCGAGCCAGCGTCGGTGAGTACCTCAATCGCTTTGCTGCCAGCGGCCTGACTTGGCCGTCTGCGCTAACGGACGCCGAGTTGCAACGGCGGCTTTTTCCACCGCCGCCCGCCGTTCCCAGCGATCAGCGTCCGATGCCCGACTGGGCATGGGCTCATGCCGAGTTACGTCGCCCCGGCGTCACCCTGGCCCTGCTTTGGCAAGAGTATCGGCTCAGCCACCCGCAAGGTTTCCAGTACAGCTGGTTCTGCGAGCACTACCGCCTCTGGGCCGCCAAGGTCGACGTGGTCATGCGCCAGGAACACCGTGCCGGCGAGAAGCTGTTCGTTGATTACGCCGGCCAGACCGTGCCAGTCATTGATCAGCGAACCGGCGAGATCCGCCAAACGCAGATCTTCGTCGCCGTCCTCGGCGCATCCAGCTACACCTTCGCCGAGGCCACCTGGTCGCAGAAACTGCCCGACTGGCTGGGCTCGCACGCCCGCTGCTTCGCTTTTCTTGGCGGCACATCGCAGATCTTGGTGCCCGACAATCTGCGCAGCGGCGTCACCAAGGCGCATCGCTACGAGCCGGACATCAACCCCAGTTACCGCGATCTCGCCGAGCATTACGGCGTAGCCGTACTGCCCGCGCGTTCGCGTAAACCCAAGGACAAAGCCAAGGTTGAAGTCGGCGTACAGGTCGTCGAGCGGTGGATCCTGGCGGTGCTGCGCAACCGCCAGTTCTTCTCCTTGGGCGAACTCAACACAGCCATCGCGCTGCTGCTGGATCGCCTCAATCAGAAGCCCTTCAAGAAGCTGCCCGGCTCACGCCGGTCAGCCTTCGAGACCATCGACCAACCTGCGTTGCAACCGCTGCCGGAACACCCTTACGTCTACGCCGAATGGAAAAAGGTACGCGTACACATCGACTACCACGTCGAGGTCGACGGCCATTACTACTCGGTGCCGTACCAGCTGGTGAAGCACCAACTCGAAGTGCGGCTAACCGCTAAGACCGTCGAGTGCTTCCACGCCAACCAGCGGGTGGCCAGCCATCTGCGCTCGCCGCACAAAGGCCGCCACACCACCCAAACCGAGCACATGCCCAAAAATCACCGCGAACATGCCGAATGGACGCCGCAGCGACTGATCCACTGGGCAGAGCAGACAGGCCCGAATACGGCCGGCGTCATCGCCTACATCCTCGAACGCCGGATCCATCCGCAGCACGGCTTCCGCGCCTGCCTGGGGATCCTGCGTCTGAGCAAACAGCACGGCGAAGAGCGGCTGGAAGCCGCTTGCCAGCGAGCGCTGGCACTGGGCGCGTGCAGCTACAAAAGCCTTGAATCGATCCTGCGCCAAGGGCTGGAACGGCTGCCGCTTGCCCAGCAAAACCTGCCGTTACTGCCCGAAGAACACATCAACCTGCGCGGCCCTGGTTACTACCACTGACCTGAAAAAGGAGCACCAAAATGCTGCCCAACCCGACACTCGACAAGCTACAAACCCTGCGCCTGCACGGCATGATCAAGGCGCTTGGCGAACAACACGCAACGCCTGACATCAACGATCTCAGCTTCGACGAACGCCTCGGTCTGATGGTCGACCGCGAGCTGACCGAGCGCGAAGACGCCCGCCTGACTACTCGCCTCAAGGCCGCACGACTGCGCCATAACGCCTGCCTGGAAGACATCGACTACCGCAGCCCGCGCGGCCTGGACAAATCTCTGATCCTGCAACTGGGTAGCGGCCAGTGGCTGCGCGACGGCCTGAACCTGATCATCGGCGGCCCAACTGGCGTAGGCAAAACCTGGCTCGCCTGCGCGCTGGCTCATAAGGCCTGCCGCGACGGTTACAGCGTGCGTTATCTGCGCTTGCCGCGCCTGATGGAAGAACTGGGCCTGGCCCACGGCGACGGCCGCTTCGCGAAACTGATGGCGGGCTATGCCAAGACCGACTTGCTGATCCTGGACGACTGGGGCCTGGCGCCGTTTACCGCTGCGCAACGGCGCGACATGCTTGAACTGCTGGACGACCGTTACGGCAACCGCTCGACGCTGGTGACCAGCCAAATGCCGGTGGACAAATGGCATGCGCTGATCGGCGATCCAACCTTGGGCGATGCGATCCTCGACCGGCTGGTGCACAACGCTTATCGGATCGAACTGAAGGGCGAATCGATGCGCAGACGCGCAACGAAATTGACGGCGACAGAGACTTCAGACTAACAATGCAAACCTGCGTCGCTGCGCTCCGACTGCCCGGCCGGATGACCGTGGAATAGGTGGCCGGATGTTGGTGGACTGAGTGGCCGGATGGCGTGGAATGCGCATTCATTGCGATAAAACACGCTGAGGCCGGGAAGTTCTTCTTCGGCGCCGTCGGACTTTTCGTAGTTGTAAGTGGCTCTGCCGGCAGTGACGTCTTCGGCTCGGGCGCAGACGCCGAAGTCGTAATTGAAATCGCAGCCTTCTGACGACACCCAATCAAATTTCCAGCCCATACGCCGCTTGAAAGCCTGAAATTCGGCGAACGGTGCGTGGGAAACCGCGACCACTGCCACGTCATGATGGGCCAGATGCTGGTTGGCGCCGTCGATGTGGTCGGACAGGAACGAGCAGCCGGGGCAGCCCTCATCCCATCCCGCGGCGAACATGAAGTGGTAGATGACCAATTGGCTGCGGCCGCCGAACAGGTCGGCGAGTTTCAGTTCGCCGTGGGGGCCTTGGAAGTGGTAGTCCTTGTCGATTTTCACCCAGGGCAGGGCGCGGCGTTCGGCGCTGAGTTTGTCTCGTTCTTTGGTGAAGGCTTTTTCGTTGGCCAAGTGTTGTTTGCGGGCGGCGAGCCATTCTTCGCGGGACACGATGGGATGATTCTGAACGTTCATCAGTTGTTCTCCTTCGCAATGCAGGGAGGCGACTTACACAGCCTAGTCGTTTGACCTACGCCCAATTCGACATGCCGTCGGTCGGTAGCCGCAAAAAAACTCGGCTGAACGGCTGCGCGCGGTGCCGGTCACAACTTAAGAAGGCCATCTCACTCACAGGCTTTGGAGGTTGAATCAGGATGACAACTTACAACTGGGATTTGATCGAACGCTTGCTGCACGAAGTGCAAAACGGTGAGGCCAGTTATACGCCGAGAGCGTATGCCGAACGGTATGCGGCGGAGAAAGCGTCGAAAGGCGAAGTGACTGAAAACCTCGATCACTTGAAAGCGGTGGCCGGCGAGTACGAAAAATTAATGCTGGCGCGCGGTTACATCGAGCCTCGGCCCGAAGAGCAGGGCGGCACCGGCTCCAATTACATTTTGACGCCGCGCGGCTCGAGTTTGTTGAGCCTGATCGACAGCAGCATTCCGGGTAATGACCATCCGCGTCAGGTATTGGATGAGCAGGCAGATGCACTGGATGAAGTGACGTTTGATGAGGTGGCGTCGAAGGCGCAGATTGCCTGAAGATCACCCTTAAACCATTGTGGGAGCGGGCTTGCTCGCGAAGGCGGCGTGTCAGTCGACATCATCTTTGTCTGACACGCCGCCTTCGCGAGCAAGCCCGCTCCCACATTTTGATTTGTGTTGGGCTTAGCTTTGCTTGGCGGCTTTAAGGCATTTCAGATCGTTGAAGTCCTTGCGAACCCCTTCAATCTTCTTCAATAAGCGCTGGCGCTGAGCTGGCGTGCTCTCAGCCATTAAATCCACAAACAAGCTTCGTGCCTGCGCTTCGGTGTTGGCGTAGGCCTGACGGTACGCCGGCGTCCATAAACTCTCGCGATTCACCAGAAGCGTCTCGATGCGCTGTGGGAATTGCGGACTCTGGCGCTGCGCAACGGCCGCACTGAACTGCTTCTGCCAATGGACACGGTTGGCGATCCATTGCGTGTTCTGGTCACCCAAGGCGTTTGACCAGGTCACCACCCGTTGTTGCTGGGTCGGGCTGAGCGGACCCAGCCAGTCATTCAGGCGTTTTTCCATGCGTTCGCCGCGCTGTTTGATCTGCTGATCGAGAGACGGTTTAACGTAATCCTCCTGGCGTTTGCGCTGATCCTTGGCGAACGCGTCGTTCATTTCCGCGACTTGCTGGTCATCCAGCCCCTGTAATAGCTCGATGGCCGAAGGCGTGATTTCCCGGGCGGTCTGGGCGATGGCGGCTTTGGCTTCCTGAGTGCGGGTTTGCAGCGCGGCATCGGTGACCTGATTGGTCTCGACCATGACCTGCAAGCGGTCCAGCCAGTCGAGGTAGCCCGGCAGTTGCGTGGTGCAGTGCCAGCTCAGGTGTTCTTTGAGGCGCTCGTTGAACCAGCCTTTCTGTTCGCCGTTCATGTCCAGGTAGTCGCTGAGGGTCCACGGAATGATCACGTCGAGGTTGCGGTAGGCCAGGCCCACGCGGCTACAGGCGCCAAGGGCGAGACTGAGGGTGAGAATGACGGCGAGATACTTCAACCAGCGCGACATGGGCGAGTCCTTGCGAAGGTCTGGCTTCTTGAGTGGATTCTTATGTGAACGCAGAATGTGCCCGGCAGTTCAGCCGATCAATAGAAGGCGCGTTCGGCCTTGAGGGTGACCAGCCCGTCGCATTGGCTGTTGTGTCCGGAATAGGCGGAGCAGTCGCTGCCGCTGAGGCTTGAGTCGCTGTAGATCAGGTCGAGGTCGACGCCCATGAACGGCCGGGAAAGCTGCACGGACCAATCGGTGAAACTGCCGATATACCCACCGTCGACGGACGCCGGCGTGTTGAGCTGGTGGGTGGTGTATTTCATGCTGATCCCGATGCCGAACGGCTGATTACCGCCCAGGTCGGCGAAGACGGTGCTGTTCTGTTTGTCCGGATCGTTGCTGAACGCGGCACCGAAGCGGCTGCCGAGAAAAGTCAGGCCACCGAACAGCTCCTGGCTGTCGAGGGTGTCCACTTTCGGATAGCTGTAACGGATCATGCCGACTTCGTAGCCGAGGGTATTATCGAAAGGTTGTTTAAAGCCCAAATAGGAGTCGACTTCCAGCTTGGCTCCTGGCGTCAAACCCATGCTCGGTGCCCATTGCCCCACGTAAAAACCGCTGTCGTGGCTCAGGTCGAGGCCACCGTGGAACGAACCGGTACTGGAAGGTTTGACCAACCCCTGGGCCATGCTGCGGCTGGGGGTGGTGCCGAGTTTGAGATCGAAGTCGCCCAATTCACGCTGGAAGACTTGCGCGTTGGCGACCGAACACGACAGCAGGGTGCCGAGCAATAAACAGGAGGGTTTGAGCATGCGTCACTCCATGACAGCGGGGAGCAGGAACGAAAACCTACTGAAACGCTTGATCTAGACGTGTGCAAGCATACCGGCGAATACTCGGCATTGAAGGCCGTTCGTCGATTTTTGAAATATTGGTGGGTTTGGCGGAGTGTTGCGAGGAGGGTTCCAGTCCAAGCGCTTCGAAGCTCAAAGCGCTTACGGACCAGGTGACGCGGCAGATATTTGGGGGAGTGTTACTTCTTGCCCAAAGTGATCTGCTTGGACGGGCCGAACGTCTGGCCGCTGACGCCTTTGGCAATTTGCTGGATCTCGCCGCCGGACTTGAGGAACGCAGCAATCTGGTTGTTGATCGATTCGCTGGTTTCAACGGCTGGAGCTGGCTTTGCTTTGCTGTTGGATGCTTTTACACGCATGGCGGCCATTAACCTGTAGAAAATTAACTTGGCCAAGCATCGTACAGGAAATACTTGACAATTGCTTGGCAAATATCCCCTCAAAATACACATCGTAGGGGCGCAATGACTCACAAGTTATTATTCGAAATATGCCCCTAAGCTGCTGTTTTAACTAAGAACGACGGTAGAAAAACAAGGATTTCTGATGAGCTGGCAGTGGTGACAATCACCCGTTCGGCCTGACGAGCGGCCAAAGGCCTGAGTCAGTACCCAGGAAAATGTAGGCCTTCAGAAGAATTTCTGGTGTCACCGGGCTGGCCACGGAAACGCCGCCCGCAAAACCGGGTAGAATGCCGCCCACGCAATGAGGGTATTGGAAATGGCTTTAGTCGGGCGCTACAACAGTTTGCAAGTGGTTAAACACACTAACTTCGGTTTATATCTTGACGGTGGCGCGGACGGCGAAATCCTCCTGCCTAATCGTTATATTCCCAAAGATATTCCCAGCGAAGATGAAGATTGGCTCAACGTTTTTGTTTATCTGGACAGCGATGACAAACTCATCGCAACTACCGAAACGCCGAAAGTTCAGGTCGGTGAGTTCGCCAGTTTGAAAGTCGTTGAAGTCAACAGCATCGGTGTTTTCCTGGATTGGGGTCTGCCAAAGGATCTGCTGCTGCCGTACTCCGAAGAAAAGCGCCAGATGACGGCCGGCGAGTATGTCGTGGTGCACGTCTACCTCGACAAGCACACCCGCCGCATCACCGCGACGGCCCGCCTGGACCGCTACCTCGACAAGACCACGGCCAACTACACCCCTGGCCAGGAAGTTGATTTGCTGGTGGCCGAAGCGACCGACATGGGCTTCAAGGCGATCATCAACAACAAGCACTGGGGCCTGATCCACAAGAACGAAATCTTCAAGTTCATGCGCGCCGGCAAGGAAGAGAAGGGCTTTATCAAAGAAGTCCGTGCCGACGGCAAGATCAGCCTGAGCCTGCAACCGGTAGGCGAAGAAGCGGCCACCAGCCTCAACTCGAAGATCCTCGCCAAGTTGCGTGACAACAACGGCACCTTGCCGGTCAGCGACAAGAGCGACCCGACGGTGATCACCAGCATGTTTGGTGTCAGCAAAGGCAACTTCAAGAAGGCCATCGGTGCGCTGTACAAGAATGGCCAGATCGTCATTCATGCGGATCGCATTGAACTAAGCTGACCTCGCGCCGGCCCCATGTAGGACAAATACATGGGGTTGGGCGGCTATGAAAAAAGCGCTGTTTGCATACTCGGGCACCTTGCTCGCGTTTCTCGTGCTCGACGGCCTATGGCTCGGCGTGCTGATGACGTCCACGTATCGGGCGCTGCTCGGCTCGCTGATGCTCGACCAACCACTGCTGGCCCCGGCAGTAGCGTTCTATCTTCTCTATGTATTCGGTTGTGTGGTGTTCGTGGTGTTGCCGGCGAATACCTGGCGGCATGCTGCCCGTTTGGGGGCGCTGTTGGGATTGGTGGCGTATGGCACCTATGATTTGAGCAACTGGGCGACGTTAAAGGGGTGGTCGGCACAGTTGGCATTGATGGATATGGCGTGGGGTGCTTTTGCCACATGTGTTGCGTGCAGCGTTGGGTATTGGGCTGCGTGCAAAGCGCGGTGATCTCAGTGGCTTGCGATGACGTCATCGCGTGCAGGCTCGCTCCCACGGTTGATTGTTGTCGTACGCATTTACAGGTCCCCCGAAGCGGCATTTTCTGGCCATCTGGTTAATAATCGACGGCATCATTTTTCGCCTCGGTACTGTTTGTTCATCAAACAGGCCGGGGCTTTGTTTTTACTGTCAGGTCACTGCCATGTTGTGTGTTGTCGAGGTCTTCCAATGAGCGCCACCCGGCGTAGCGCCGATGGGTTTGCCCTGCAAGTGATGATCGGGTTGTGCCTGATCTGGGGTGTGCAACAGGTGATGATCAAATGGGCGGCGCCCGACATCGCGCCGGTCATGCAAGCGGTGGGGCGGTCGGGTATTTCCGCGTTGCTTGTCGGATTGTTGATCTGCTGGAAGGGCGGCTGGGACCAGGTCAGTAGCACCTGGCGCGGTGGTTTGCTGGCGGGTGCGCTGTTTGGCCTGGAGTTCTTCTTCATTTCCGAAGGCTTGCAACTGACCACGGCCGCACACATGTCGGTGTTCCTTTACACCGCGCCGATTTTTACCGCGTTGGGCGTGCACTGGCTGCTGCCGAGCGAACGTTTGAGACCCGTCCAGTGGCTGGGGATTTTCCTCGCCTTCGTCGGGATCGCCATCGCGTTTGTCGGCGGCGTGTCCTGGGATAACCTCGATCACCGCATGTTGATGGGCGATGCGTTGGGCGTGTTGGCCGGCGCATCCTGGGGGGCGACCACGGTGGTGGTGCGCGCCTCGCGACTGTCCGAAGCCCCGGTCACCCTGACTCTGTTTTATCAACTGATCGTCGGCTTCGTCGGGCTGCTGCTGATCGCGATCCTCAGTGGCCAGGTGACCCACGTCAGCCTGACCACCGTGGCGGTGGCGAGTGTGCTGTTCCAGGGACTGGTCGTGTCGTTCTTCAGCTACCTGACGTGGTTCTGGCTGTTGCGCCGCTACCTGGCCGCGAACCTGGCGGTGTTTTCGTTCATGACGCCGCTGTTTGGTGTCACGTTCGGCGTAGTGCTGCTGGGTGAAGAGTTGAGCATGAACTTCGTCATCGGTGCGGTGCTGGTGCTGCTGGGTATCACGTTTGTCAGCGCTGAGCAGTGGGTGCGCCGTCGTTTGCGCAAAGCCCTTGGGCAGCAGTGACCGGACGCAACAACAGCCCGCCGGCCACGAGTAATCCGCTGCCGGCGAGTACCAGCGCTGGCTGCAAACCACCACTGAATTGGCTGCTCATTGCTGCCAGCAACGGTCCGGCGAGCTGACCCACGGCGAAGCACGCCGTCAGCAGCCCGGTGTTGTGTTGGGTGGCGTGGGGCGCCAGTTCCCGGGAACGTTGCATCACCAATTGCAGCACCAACCCAATGGCCGACGCCAGGCCGAAGCACGGCCAGAACAGGTCGGCCTGCCGTTGGCCATGAAACTGAGCGCTGGCCATTTGCGAAAGGAAAGTGGCGGGGATGATGCAGCCCAAACCGTACAACCCGTAGATCACACCTAGACGGCCAATGCCTTGATGGCTGGAAGTGGCTGCGTTCGGTGCGGCCAATCAGACCGGCGGCGGTCAGGTCGATCCGACCTTCACTGAGCAAGTGCGGCATTTGATCAGCGAGGCTGATCACCCGCCGGTACGTAACGCCCTGGATGTGGAAGGACGGTAGGTGTTTACCTTTCGTCAGGGCTGTTCGTACCGGATGCGTCTGGAAGCCTGGTTTGCCCATGACCACGCGGCCATGGGCCGGGCGATGGAGATCGAATCCTATCCGGGAATGCAGGCGTGTGTGATTGCCGGCTCGGGCGTTGCGCTGATGTCGGAGTCGATGCTTGCCAGCCTGCCGGGCGCGAAGGCTTGGCGGTGCACCCTCTGGCGGAGCCGTTTGCCCGCGCGACGACGTGGTTGATGTGGCGCCAAGGGCATGGTCGGGGCCAACCTGAACGCGTGGATTGAGCAGCAACAGGCGGTCTATCCGTCGGCGCCGATTCAGGCCTCGGCGATAGCTTGAACTATCGGTCAGGTATTTAGATCAATTCAGTAACAGATCATTGCGGATTTGGGCGAGCAATGCGTAGGACTTCGGACTATTATCAGTGCGAAGGGGCCACAGAATTCCGGTCGCTCGGCACTACCCTGAAGGGGGCACCATGAAAGAGAAAATCCAAAACTGGCTGCACGATCTGGGTGTTGCACTCGGTTTGATTGAACCGCCTCTGCAACCTGTGCCTATTCGCACTGACGACGAACAGCGTCGACGCCAGCAGCGCCGCCGGTAACTGCCAACACGAGGCCCGTGGCGAGCGGGCTTGTTGTGGCAAGGGGGCTGTTGTGGCGAGGGAATTTGGCGAAATGTCGCACCGCCCCGTTCGGCTGCGAAGCAGTCGTAAATAGCCTAACGCGGTCAACCTGATACAACCCGGTCGAATGGTCTTGGGGCCGCTCTGCAGCCCAACGGGGCTAAATCCCCTCGCCACAGTGTGGTGTGTTCACTAAGTTATTCTTGATTGCCAACTGGTGAGTAGTTGGCAACCCGTCTCAATCCCGCCCGATCTCTATCAAAAACCGACTCAAATCATTCGCCGTCCTGGCGTTCTTGAGCATCCGGTCTTCCTCCGCCGTAAACGCTGTCAACCCCAGCTCATCCTCCAGATGGAAGATCAGCTCTTCGATATCCTGTTTATCCAATCCCAACTGCGCCAGGTTGGCGTTGTCGTCGAAGTCATCCTGACCCTCCAGCAGGCGGCTGATAAAACGATGCACGGCGGCACGAACGGCAGCTCTTTTCATGGTGGTTCTTCGAGGGCGTTATTGTTGTTGTCCTTGCGCTTGAGTACAGCAGGCTTCAGGCATGTGAGCGCTGCCACTCGTCAATCATCGTGCGCAAATGCTCCCCGGAAAAACTGCCGAAATGCCCGCCGTGTACCGTGCGGATCGGCAGCGCGCGCAAGCGTTGCAGGCTGCGGGCGTAGTCGTCGAGATTGGAGTGGTAGGCGTCTTCGATCAGCGGACCGTCGTAGATGATGTCGCCGCTGAACAGGGTCTCGGTCGCGGCTTCATACAGGCTGATGCCACCCGGTGAATGCCCCGGTGTGTGCAGCACGTGCAGCACGCGGTTGCCCAGGTCCAGCACGTCGCCTTCTTCAATCATCCCCGTGGCCGGTGCGGCTTTGACCCGGTATTCGGCGTAGCACAGCGGACAATCCGGATGCGCCTCGAACATCTCGTCGCCGACAAATGCCCGGCTCAAATCGTTTTCGCCGTCAGGTGCCGCCAGGATGTCGGCTTCGGTCGGATGTACCAGACGTTCAGGAAATTCGTGATGTCCCGCGATGTGGTCGAAATGGCAATGACTGGCCACCGCCACCAAGGGCCGCTCGGTGATCCACGGCAGTTGTTCGCGCAGGCTCACCAGCCCGGAACCGCTGTCCAGCAGCAAGTCCTTGTCGCGCCCCTGAATGTGCCAGAGATTGCAGCGGTAGAAGGGCCGGATATAAGGCTCATGAATCAGCCGAATGCCGTCACTGAGCTGTTTGACCTCGAACCACTGGTCGCGGTTGACGATCTTCATAAGCAGTTTCCTTCAGACGAAAAAAACGGGTGTGGCAACCGACGCCACACCCGTCGAAGAAAGCATCAAGTCGTTATGGAAAGCTTAGATGGCGCTCGCCACCGCTGCCGGGCGACGGGACAGCAAGCTGACCACGACGAAGCTCACCAGACCCACACCGAGGCTGTAGTAGATCGGGGTATTGGCGTCCATACCGTCCTTGATCATGAACAGCAGCGCGGTGGCAAAGCCCATGCCCATGCTGGCGATAGCGCCGGCGGTAGTTGCGCGTTTCCAGAAGATTGCACCGATCAGCGGGATCAGCATGCCGCCCACCAGCAGGTTGTAGGCCAGGGTCAGGGCGCTGATCACGTCGTTCACCACCAGCGCGATACCCAGCACGGCGATGCCGGTCAGCAGGGTGAACAGGCGGTTGATACCCAGGCTCGACTGTTTACCACCGCGCAGTTTCGGCAGCAGGTCTTCGGTCAGAGTGGTGGCGGCGGCGAGCAGGCCAGCGCTGGCGGTGGACATCATGGCGGCCAGTGCCGCTGCGATGACCAGGCCACGGATACCGTCCGGCAGGGACAGTTTGACGATGGCGGCGAAGGCGTTGTTGACGTTGTCCAGGTCCGGGATCAGCACATGAGCGGCCATGCCGATCAGGGCGCAGGCCAGTCCGTAAAGGATGCAGTAGAAGCCTGCGAATGTACCGGCGACCTGAGCCACTTTGGCGCTTCTGACGGTGAACACACGCTGCCAGATGTCCTGGCCGATCAGGATCCCGAAGAAGTAGATCATGAAGTAGGTGATGATGGTGTCCCAGCCAATCGTGGTGAAGCTGAAGGCGGTTGCCGGCAGTTTCAACACCAACTCATCCCAACCACCGACGCGGTACAGGCAGATTGGCAACAGGATGAACATCAGGCCCACGGTCTTGATGACGAACTGGACGATGTCGGTCAGGGTCAGGGACCACATGCCGCCGATCGCCGAATAGATCACCACCACGCCACCGCCGACCAGTACCGACAGCCAGAACGGCAGGTCGAACAGTACTTGCAACACGGTGCCAATGGCCAGGATCGAGACCACGCCGATCATCAGCGCATACGCCAGCATGATCACCGCGCTCGCGGAGCGGGCCATCGGGTTGTAGCGTTTTTCCAGCACCTGGGTAACGGTGTAGATCTTCAGTTTCAGCAGCGGTTTGGCGAGGAACAGGTTCAGCGCCACGATCCCGCAACCGAGGGCCGCGCAGAGCCAGAAACCGGAGATGCCATGGACGTAGCCCAGGCGCACGGTGCCGACGGTAGAGGCGCCGCCCAGAACGGTAGCGGCCATGGTGCCCATGTACAGGCCCGGACCGAGGTTACGACCGGCGACCAAAAAGTCTTCGTTGGTCTTGGCCTTGCGCATGCCGTAGTAGCCGAGTATCAGCATCGCGGCGGCGTAGATGAGTACGACGAATAAATCCAAAGCCATGATGGCGTGTCTCCGATTGTCTTTTTTATGGTGAGGCGAAAATCAATTCCTGTGGAAATACCCATTCCTTGTAGGAGCGAGGCTTGCCCGCGAAGGCGGTGTGTCAGTCAACATTGATGTTGAATGTGCCGCCGCCTTCGCGGGCAAGCCTCGCTCCTACAGGTAATGCGTTGACCACAGGTAAATGCGTTGAATCAGGCGGCTTGTCGCATCGCCGGTTTACCGAGCGAATCCGTGCCCTTGCTGCGTGGATCGTTGGGGCCGAATACCGCAGCCGGTTCCGGGAACAGGCTCAGCAGCGTCAGGTACACCAGCGACGCCAGGCCGAGGGTGACCGGCAGGCTGATGTCGATGCCTCCCGCCAGGTCACCCAACGGGCCAACGAATTGCCCCGGCAGGTTCACAAAGCACAAACCCACCAGTGCACTCGGGATCCAGGCACCCAACCCACGCCAGTTCCAGCCGTGGGTGAACCAGTAGCGGCCACCTTTTTCGCCGCGGGTGAACACTTGCAGGTCATCCGGGCAGTAGAAGCCGCGACGCACTAGCAGACCGATGATCATGATCACCATCCACGGGGTGGTGCAGGTGATGATCAGCACGGCGAAGGTCGACACGCTCTGCACCAGGTTCGCTGCAAAGCGCCCGATGAAGATGAAGGCAATCGACATCACCCCGATCAGCAACGTCGCCTTGACCCGCGACAGCACCCGAGGGAACACGCTGGACATGTCCAGCCCCGTGCCATAGAGCGAAGTAGTGCCGGTGGACATGCCGCCGATCACCGCGATCAGGCACACCGGCAGGAAGAACCAGCTCGGAGAGACCGCGAGCAGACCGCCGACGTAGTTGTTGGCCGCGATGTAGTCCGGTGCCTTGATCGCTACGATGGTGGCGGTGGCGAGGCCGAACAGGAACGGGATAAAGGTCGCGATCTGCGAGATCACCACCGCCGCCATGATCCGGCGCTTGGAGGTGTCACGCGGGATGTACCGCGACCAGTCACCGAGGAACGCACCGAAGGAAATCGGGTTGCTCATCGCCACCAGCGCTGCGCCGATGAAGGCTGCCCAGAAACCCGGTTGCCCCATGCTCACCGTGCCGGCGTAGTTCACATCGAAAGGCCCGGCAAAAGCGAAAATACCCAGCAGGAACAGCAGGCTGGCGCTCCACACGGCGATCTTGTTGACCCACAACAGGAAACGGAAGCCATAGATGCAAACCGTCAGCACCAGAATCGCGAACAGACCGTAGGCCAGGCCCAGGGTCAGGTCGGTTTCCGGCAAACCGATCAGGCGTTTGGCGCCACCGATCAGCGCATCACCCGAACTCCACACCGAGAGCGAGAAGAAGGCGATGGCGGTCAACAGCGACAGGAACGAACCGACGATCCGCCCGTGGACGCCGAAGTGCGCACCGGAAGACACGGCGTTGTTGGTGCCATTGATCGGGCCGAACAGGCCCATTGGCGCGAGGATCAGCGAGCCCAGCAACACGCCCAGCACAATCGCCCAGACGCCCGCCTGAAAAGACAGGCCGAACAGTACCGGGAAACTGCCGAGCACGGCGGTGGCAAAAGTGTTGGAACCACCGAAGATCATCCGGAACAAATCCGTCGGGCCTGCGGTGCGTTCGTTGTCCGGGATCTGTTCGACCCCGTAGGTTTCAATGTGCGTAAGGCTTTGGTCTTTGTTGTTGTTATTCATGATCAGCTCCGATCATAAAGGCGCGCTCATCGTGTGTGAGCGTCACCTGTTTGGCTAAGGGGGTGGCAGCCCTTCCGGCATCGCGGACAAATGTTCGTGGCAGGCCAGCCATAGGCCTTGTTGTTCTAGGCCAGACGCTTGTTTCTTGAAAACAATCGTCTCGCGCTCCTGGCTGAAGTGTTGCTCCCCTTGCATGCGCAGCTCGGTGGCCACGTCATGGATGAAAATCGCCACGTCACCTTGCAGGCTGACGAAGGCGTTGCTTGAAGTGCACGCAAGCACCTCGAAGCCATCCTCGGCGCGCCAGGTGTCCCACAACGCCTGGTAGGCATCGCGCGACAGCAGGGGCTGCTCGAGGGTGTAGAACACGAAGCTGGCATCGGCGCTGAACGCGCCGAAGTAAACTTCGCGATCGTTACGGGCAAAGGCTGTCACCAGATCGGCGGCAGCTTTCAATACCTGATCACGTTCGTTCATGACCGATCCTCAGCGGTGGGCCACGCCAGGCAGTACGCAGAGCATTTCGTACAGCAAGTTGGCGGCCAGCAGCGAGGTGTTGCCGGTGGTGTCGTAAGCGGGCGAGACTTCTACCAGATCGCAGCCGATCAGGTCGAGGCCTTGGCAGCCGCGAATGATCTCAATCGCCTGAATGGTCGTCAGACCACCGATTTCCGGGGTGCCGGTGCCTGGCGCCCACGCTGGATCGATGCCGTCGATGTCGAAACTCAGGTACACCGGACCACCGCCGACTTTCTCGCGAACTTCAGCCATCAATGGGGCCAGGGATTTGTGCCAGCACTCTTCAGCCTGAACCACGCGGAAGCCCTGTTTACGGCTCCAATTGAAGTCTTCGGAGGTGTAACCCTGAGCGCGCAGACCGATTTGTACCACGCGATCGCAGTCGATCAGGCCTTCTTCGGCCGCACGACGGAAGGTGGTGCCGTGGGCGATTTTCTCACCGAACATATGGTCGTTCACATCGGCGTGAGCGTCGATGTGCACCAGGCCGACCTTGCCGTGCTTCTTATGAATCGCACGCAGGATGGGCAGAGTGATGGTGTGGTCGCCGCCTAGGGTCAGCGGGATCACGTTGTGCTCGAGGATGGCATCGTAGGACTCTTCGATGATCCGCACGGCGTCCAGTAGGTTGAACGTGTTGATCGCCACGTCGCCGATGTCGGCAACCGACAGCGAGTCGAACGGTGCAGCACCGGTGGCCATGTTGTACGGGCGGATCATCACCGATTCAGCGCGGATTTCGCGAGGTCCGAAACGGGTGCCGGGGCGCAGCGAGGTGCCGATGTCCAAGGGGACGCCAACAAAGACAGAATCCAGGCCGGCAGCGGTAGGCAAATGGGGGAGTCGCATCATGGTGGCGATGCCGCCGAAGCGCGGCATTTCATTGCCGCCCAGTGGTTGGTGAAGAATCTTGTCCACGGGTAAGGCCTCATCGTCGTTGTTTTATTTATGTCGGTTGCGCCGCTCCGGGGAGGTACGGGCACCGTTGGGGGCCGATTCTGCGAAATGTAGTGGCCGGGAAGAATCGCTACGGGCAAATACTTAGTTCAGATTTTTCTAAACTAATGGCGGAGGGGGCGATAGACTTCTCGCTATGCACTGACCCCCTGTGGCCTGTCACTTAGAGGCTGAACACCACAACCCATGTGGGAGCGGGCTTGCTCGCGAAGGCGTCGTGTCAGTCGATATCAATGTTGCCTGACACACCGCTTTCGCGAGCAAGCCCGCTCCCACATGGGTTGAGTCTTCACAGATGCACCGCGCGTATCCTTGTAACAGGAGCCCCCCATGGCCAACGCTTTACCCGACCTGAAACTCCTGCGCATTTTCGTCAGCGTGGTCCGTCATCAGGGGTTCGCCAACGCCCAGCAAGAGCTCAACCTCTCGACCTCGGCCATCAGCACCTACATGAGCCAGCTCGAAGCCGCCCTTGGCCTGGTGCTCTGCCATCGCGGTCGCGGTGGTTTCAGCCTGACCAGCAAGGGTGAGCTGTTCCATCAGGAAACCCTGCGTCTGTTGGGCGAGCTCGAAGGTTTCGAACAGTACGCGGCGGCGTTGAAGGGTGAGCTGCGCGGCACGCTGAACTTGGGCGTCATCGACTCCACCGTCAGTGACAAGGCCTTGCCCTTCGCCGAAGCCATCGGCGCCTACAGTCAGGAACACCCGGCCGTGCATTTGCACCTGTCGGTCATGAGCCCTTACGAATTGCAACTCGGCGTGCAAGACAACCGCCTCGACCTGGCCATCGGCGCGTTTTCCACGCGCATGAGCGGTCTGGTCTACATGCCGCTCTATCGCGAGCAACACTGGCTGTATTGCAGCAGCCGTCATCCGCTCTTCACCGAGCGGCGCATTCCCGAACAAGTCATCACCCAGCAGCGCATGGTGGGCCGTGGTTACTGGAGCCAGGCCGAACTGGCCCGCCACGGTTTCAAACACAGCGCCGCCACCGTGGAAAGTATGGAGGCCCAGCTGATTCTGGTGCTATCCGGCGCCTACATTGGCTACCTGCCGGAGCACTACGCCCAGGCTTGGGCGGACAAGGGAGATTTGCGCGTGTTGCTGCCCGCGACCTTTGGTTATCAGGCGCCGTTCTCGATGATCGTGCGCCGTGGCCGCAGTCGAGAGCCGTTGATCCAAACCTTCCGCGATCTGCTCAAAGCACAACTGAACCAGGCCTGAGAACATGTCCAGAATCCACTGTCCGCGCTGCCTGCGCCCACAAACCCATTGCCTGTGCCCGTTGATCCCGAGCCTCGACAGCCGCACCCGGGTGCTGCTGTTGCAGCATCCGAGCGAGGTGAACCATGCGCTGAATACCGCTAGGCTGGCGGCGTTGGGGTTGAAGAATGCCGAGTTGATTGTGGGTGAGGTTTTCGAGGATTTGCCGGCGCTGTTGAATCAGCCGGGGTATCAGGCGCGGTTGTTGTTTCCTGCCGACGATGCGCAACCGTTGCAGGCGTACACCGCGAATGAGGAACCGCTATTGCTGGTCGTCCCGGACGGCACCTGGCGCAAGGCGCGCAAGCTGTTGCACCTCAATCCGTTGCTGGCGGCGTTGCCGAGGGTGGCATTGGTTGACGGTGGCGTGTCCCGTTATCGATTGCGCAAGGCACCGGGTCCCGGGGCGTTGTCTACGGTGGAGGCGATTGTGCAGGCGTTGCAGGTGCTGGAAGCGCCTGTCAGTTTTGAGCCGTTGCTGAAACCGTTCGAGGCGTTGATCGAGGGGCAGATTGCGGCGATGGGGGAGGAGACTTTTTTGCGTAATCATGGACCGAAATAGGCGGTGTTAGTGATGGCCTATTCGCGGGCAAGCCTCGCTCCTACAGGATTGATGTCTTTCACAAAACATCGGCACACCACTACCCTGTAGGAGCGAGGCTTGCCCGCGAAGACTATAGAACAATCACCACCAGATCCGGCTCGAGACTACCGCTCCCGCATCGCCTCGGTCCGCGCTTTCAGCACAGGCTTGAGCAAGTAATCCAGCACACTTTTCTCGCCCGTGATGATATCCACCGTCGCCACCATCCCTGGAATAATCAGCAACGGTTTCACATCCTTACCCAAGTGGTTTTTGTCAGTCCTCACCTGAATCAGATAAAAGCTGTTGCCCTTGTCATCGGTAATCGTGTCCGCACCAATCAACTCCAGCTTGGCAGTCAAACCCCCATAAATCGTGTAGTCGTACGCACTGAACTTCACCATCGCTTTCTGCCCCGGATGCAGAAAAGCCACGTCCTGCGGCCGCACCTTGGCTTCGATCAGCAGGTTGTCTTCAATGGGGACGATTTCCACCATGTCGCTGCCCGGTTGAACCACGCCGCCGATGGTGTTGACCTTGAGCACCTTGATTATCCCGTGCACCGGAGACACCACGGTGGTGCGGGTCACGCGGTCATCGATGGCGATACTCGACGCTGTGATTTTCGACAGGTCGGTGCGTTTTTCATTCAGCTCTTTCGCCGCGTCCGAGCGGAAGGATTGTTCCGATTCATCTATCTTGCTTTTGATCTCGTTGATTGCCGATTCCGCCCGGGGAATCGCCAGCGTCGTGGCGTTCAGCGAGCCGCGAATTTCCACCGCGCTACGTTTGAGCCGCAGGATTTCCACCGGTGAAACCGCACCGGTGCCCACCAGCGGCGCGGACATGTTCATCTCTTGTTGCAGCAGCGCCAGGCTCGAACTGAATTGCCCTTGCTTGGAGCGGAATTCCGCCAGTTCCTGGGTCTTTTGCCGAAGTTGTTCGCTCAGCGTACGTTGCTCGCTGGCCAGTCGGCGCTGGCGTTGTTCGTACAGCGAGCGCTCGTCCTCGGCCACTTGAGGGGCCTTGGCAATCACTTCAGGCGACAGCTTGAACGGCCGGCCTTCCGCTTCGGCCGACAGACGTTCGACCTGCGCGGTCAACGCATAACGATCCGCTTCGCTTTCGCCCTTGTTCGACAGAAACCGCGTGTCATCCAGGCGCAGCAGCGTGTCGCCCTTGTTCACCATTTGCCCTTCGCGCACGAAAATTTCGGTGACGATGCCGCCCTCAAGGTTCTGGATCACCTGGACCTTGCTCGACGGGATCGCCTTGCCTTCGCCCATGGTGACTTCTTGCAGTACCGCAAACTTGGCCCAGACCAGCGCTGTAATCAGCAGCGCAGCGGCCAGCCACACGGTGATTCGCGACCAGCGCGGCGAATCCTGCAACGAGGCGCCGGCGGTTTCCGGCATGAATTCGCTTTCCGCGGTTTTGCCGAAACTGCCGAAATAGCCCCGGTCTTGCGACTTGTCTGATGATGAACGGGCCATGGGTAGCTCCTAGACAGCCGCAGAGCCGACACGGCCCTTGCGCAGTGCATCGATGACCGCTTCTTTCGGACCGTCGGCAACGATCCGCCCGTTGTCCAGCACCAGCAGCCGATCCACCAGGCTGAGCATCGAGGTGCGGTGGGTCACCAGCAGCAAGGTTTTGCCCTGCACCCAACCGTGGAGTTTCTGCCGCAAAACGTCTTCGCTGCTGTTGTCCATGGCGCTGGTGGGTTCGTCGAGCAGCATGATCGGCGGATCCAGCAACAAGGCCCGGGCCAGCAGCACTGCCTGACGTTGACCGCCGGACAGCAACTGGCCGCGTTCGCCAACGGGCCGGTCAAAACCTTGCGGGTGCTGACGCGCCAGCTCGGTGACGCCGGTGAGCTCAGCGACTTCGAGCATCCGTGAATCGCTGATGTAACGGGCGCCAAGGGTCAGGTTGTCGCGCAGGCTGCCGGCCAGCAGCGGCAGGTCATGGGCGACGTAACCGATCTGTTGGCGCAGGTCGGCGACATCGAGTTGCCGCAGGTCCAGCCCATCGAGCAGCAGTTGCCCTTCTTCCGGCGCATAGAACCCCATCACCAATCGCGCCAGGGTGCTTTTGCCCGAACCGCTGCGACCGATGATGCCGATCCGTTCGCCGGGTTTGACGCTGAAACTGACGTTGGCCAGCGCCGGGGCGTTCTGGCCGTTGTAGTGAAAGGTCACACCGCTGGCGTCCAGTGCACCTTGCAGTTGCGTACGCTCCAGCGGCCGCTGTTTGGCGTCGCGCTCTTGCGGTAAGGTCATCAGCGCATCGGTGCTTTTCATGGTCAGTTGCGCTTGCTGGTAGCGGGTGATCAAACCCGCGATTTGTCCCAATGGCGCGAGCACGCGGCTGCCGAGCATGTAGGTCGCCACCAGTGCGCCGACGCTGAGGTTGCCGGCGATGATGCTGTAGACCCCGGCGACGATGGTCGCCATGCCGGAGAATTGCTGGATGAACAGCGTGCCGTTGGTGGCCAGCGCCGAGAGGTTGCGCGCATGGCTGTCGAGGCGGGTGAGGGCGCCGTGGGTGCTTTCCCATTTGTGCTGGCGCTCGCTTTCGGCGCTGCACGCTTTCAGGGTTTCCAGGCCGCCGAGGGTTTCGATCAGCAGGGCCTGGCGTTCGGCGCCGAGGCTCAAACTTTTCTGCACGGTGTCGCGCAGGCGCACCTGGATCACCATCGCGAAAATGATCGTGATCGGAAACGCCAATAAGGGAATCACCACCAGCCAGCCGCCGAGCAGGCCGATCACTACCAGCATCAGCACGGCAAAGGGCAGGTCGATCAGGCTGGTCAGGGTGACGGCGGTGAGGAATTCGCGCAGGCCCTGGAAGTCATGGATGCTCTGGGCGAACCCGCCAATGGTCGCCGGCCGCGCCTTCATCGCCATGCCGGTGATGCGTTCGAACAAGGTCGCCGAAAGAATCACATCGGTTTTCTTCCCGGCGGTGTCCAGCAGATGTGCGCGGACAACCCGCAGCACCAGTTCGAAACCGGTGCCGATCAGCAAGCCGATCGACAGCACCCACAAGGTCGAGGTGGCCTGGTTCGGCACCACGCGGTCGTAGGTTTGCATGACGAACAGCGGCACCATCAGCCCTAGCAGGTTGATCAGAAAACTCGCCAGAATCGCATCGCTGTACAGCCATTTCGACAACTTCAAGGTGTCGCGAAACCAGGCCTCAACGCGTGGCACCAGCGGTGAGCGCAAGTCTTCGAGTTCATGGCGTGGCCGGGCGAACAACGCCTGGCCACTGTAGTTCTCGGCCAGTTCTTCACGGCTGACCCATTGTTCACCGCCGTCCGCTTCGCTGGGCAGAATCAGCAACCGACCGTCCTCGCCGAAGCGTCGCAGGATGGCGGTGCGGCCGTTGTTGAGGATCAGCATCACGGGCAGGTTAAGCGCGGAAATGTCCGCCAGTTCACGGCGCAACACGCGCGCTTGCAGGCTGGCCCGGGCGGCTGCGCGGGGCAGCAGGTCCAGGCTCAAGCGCTGCTTGTTCAGTGGCAGCCCGGCACTCAGGCTGGCGCGACTGACCGTCGCACCGTGGAGTTTGCAGAGGATCAACAGACCGTCCAGAAGCGGGTCATCGAAGCTCAGGCGCGGATCGACACCGGTGTTGCCGGGTTCCATGCTGGTCAAATTGATCTCTCCACAGGCCTACTTCAGTTCAGGCAAACGGGCTTCGTTTTTCACTTCGGTGGAGGCGATCGCATCGGCGGGCAATACCACCCGTTGTTTGCTCAGCAACTGGCCCATGTTTGCCAGCACGCGGTACATCGAATACTCCTCGGTGTAGCGCACTTCGGTGTAGCGGCGATTGGCGTTGTAGAGCTCGTTTTCACTGTCGAGCAAGTCGAGCAGGGTGCGTTGGCCGAGGCCGAACTGATCCTGATACGCCACGCGCACGCGTTTACTGGTGTCGGCGTATTCGCGGGCAGTCGGGGTTTGTTTCTTGGCATTGACCATGGCGTTCCAGGCCAGGTGGATGTTCTCGTTGAGTTGGCGCAGGGCGTTGTTGCGGATGTCCATCGCCTGGTTGATCTGATGCGCATTGGAGGCCAGGCGCGCCTTGTCGCTGCCACCGCGGAACAGGTTGTAGTTCATCACCACACCCACGCGCCATTCGTTGTCGTGGCCTTCATCGCCTTGCACGTTGTTGTTCGCGCCCACCGCCGCTTCGGCGTCGAAACGCGGGTAGAACGGCGACTTGGCGACTTCGTACTGGCTCTCGGCCGATTGCACGTCAGCCTGGGCGGATTTCAAGTACGGGTTGTTTTCCACCATGCTCTGCTGAGCTTCCGGCAGGGTGGCGGGCAGTTCGCCGCGGATCGACGGCGGCGCTTCGAGTTCATCGGGCAGGCGCCCCGTGACCGCGTAGAAATTGGACTCGGCATCCGCCAGATCGACCTCGGCGGTATCGAGGTTGTTTTGCGCCAGTGCCCGGCGCGCGCCGGATTGGTCGGAGTCGGCGTTGCTGCCGACGCCACGCTGGGTGCGCAGGCCAATCTGGTCGTTGACCCGCAAGTGAGCCTGCAGGTTGTTCGTGGCCAGGGTCACCAGTTCGCGGCGTTTGAGCACTTCGAGGTAGACCTCGGTGGTGCGCAATGCCAGATCCTGGGCGGTGCCTTGCGCGTAATAGGCCCGGGAGTTGACCACGCCTTTGGTGCGTTCGACTTCGTTCGCGGTGTTGAAACCGTCGAAGAGCATCTGCCGCAGACGCAACTCCGACTGGGTGTAGGTGAGGATTTCGGTGTGGTGATTGCCGAACGCCCGAGTATTGGTGTTATCGCTGTACCCGCGCCCGTAGGCGGCGTTCAGGTCAACCGATGGATAAAAGCCCCCCTTGGCGACTTTCACTTGCTCATCGGCCGAGAGACGGCTGTCCACCCGCGACGCCAGTTCCGGGTGGGTGGCGATGGTGCTCTGGATCGCCTCGGTCAACGACATGGCTTGCGCCTGGGATGAGCAGGCCATCGCCAGCAGAACTGCGCTGCATAGGGGGGTTAAAACGCGCATGGGTACATCTCCCTGATTCCTAATGGTTCTTTATAAGCTGCCAGTTATTTGACGGCATTTATAGGCAAAACCGTTTCATGCTTGTAACAACGAAGCTAAGAACATTCTAGAGCGTAGCTAAGAAATTTTTTTCATATGGCTTATTCCAAAAAAAACTTATGCGCGCTGCGAAATCCAGCACATTGTTCACTCTGGAAGCCCTTGATTTAGGAGCTCTTGGGAGCATTCGAGGGTTTAAGGAAAGTTCCATCCACTTATCGACATAGGGCGGAGAAGTGCTGGAGGGGAGGGAAGCGGAACGGTTTTGAGGTGACAGTTTTTTGTCACTGTTTAGGTTCAAAATCGTTACGCACCGCTCGCAGGGCGATTTGACGGTGATTGGCGCCCCAAGGTTATTGATTGCAATGGGGTTTTACCGAAATCAGACACGTCCCCTGCGAGCGACACGCTTGGCGAGAAGATCGCCGGGGCATCGGCTTACTCAGGTAAACGCGCCCCGCAGGCGATCCGCCAGGCAAGCCTGCTTTAACCATGAGCACGTTCTTCGCACAAACAGGGTGCCGACAGCGGTTGGCAGCGGAGGAAATGCACATGGCAACGCTCATCGGTATCGTCAGTAAAGTCATTGGTCAGGTGTTCGCGGTGGCGAGCGACGGCACTCGACGCGCGTTGATCGAGGGCGACCGATTGTTCGTCGGCGACCAATTGATCACCGGGGCCGAAGGCGCGGTGGCCGTGCATCTGCAAAATGGCCAGGAACTGACCCTTGGGCGTGGCAGCAGCCTGCAAATGACTTCCCAGCTACTGGCGCATCAGGCGCCTCATGTTGATACCGCTGAAGCGGTGACGCCGACTCAGGCGCAACTGACCGATGTCGAGCAACTGCAAAAAGCAATCGCTGCCGGTGATGACCCGACTCAAACGGCTGAAGCCACGGCGGCCGGAGCTGCTCCGACCGGCGCACCCGGTGGGACGGCGGGCGGTGGCCACAGTTTCGTCATGCTCGAAGAAGTGGGCGGGCGGGTCGATCCCGTCATTGGCTTCCCCACCGCGGGTTTCAACGGCATTCCCGAATTTCCGCTGGAACGGCTGGCCGGTGACCCGGACAACGGCGACAACGGTGCCGGTTCAGGTGGGACAGGCGTCCTGCCGAACAACCCGGTCACCCTCGCGGGCCTGTCGGTGGCAGGGGGCGAGCTGACCCTCAACGAAGCCAATCTCGCCGACGGTTCTGCCAGCAATCCGGGCGCGTTGATTCAGAACGGCACCTTCACCGTGTCGGCGCCGGACGGGCTGACCAGCCTGAGCATCGGCGGGATCAACGTGATCACGGGCGGGGTGGCCGCCGGCTTCCCGCAGTCGATCACCACGCAACTGGGCAACACCCTGACGGTCACCGGTTACAACCCGGCCACTGGCGTTGTCAGTTACAGCTACACCCTGGTCGGCAACGACACCCATTCGGCCGGCGAGGGGGCCAACAACCTCAGCGAACAGTTCACCGTGGTTGCCGGTGATTCCAATGGCGATACCGCCACCGGCACACTGGACGTCAACATCAAAGACGACGTGCCCAAAGCGGTCGATGACAGCAACGCGAGCACCGCTTCGCAAACCCTGCTGACCCTGACCGGCAGCGTGCTGCCCAATGACTCGCAGGGTGCTGACCGGATTCCCGTTGGCCCCAACAGCGGGCCGATCATTGGCGGCACCTTCACCGGGACATATGGCACCCTGGTGCTCAATCCCAACGGCACTTACACCTACACGCTGAACATCAGCGATGCGGATTTCAAGGCACTGCACGGTGGTGGCAGCGGCACCGAAACGTTCACCTACACCCTTACCGATGCCGATGGCGACACCAGCACCGCCAACCTGGTGCTGCAAATCCGCAACAACGATGACCCGGTCACGATTGGCGGCCTCAACGTCGAAGGCGGCGAACTCGTCGTCTACGAGAAAAACCTCAGCGACGGCAGCAGCCCCGATACTCCGGCGCTGACTCAAAGCGGCACCTTCACCATCACCGCGCTCGACGGCGTGCAAACCCTCAGCGTTGGCGGCATCAACGTGGTGGTGGGCGGCGTCTCCGCAGGCTTCCCGCAATCGATCGTCACGCCGCTCGGCAGCACGCTGACCATCACCGGGTTCAACAGCGTGACCGGCGTGGTCAGTTACAGCTACACCCTGACTGACAACGAAGCGCATCCAACCGCCAACGGCGCCAACAGCCTTTCCGAGCAATTCGCCGTTATCGTTGTGGATGACAACGGCACCACCGCCAACGGCAACCTCGACGTGAACATCGTCGACGACCTGCCCAAAGGCGTGGACGACAGCAACGCCGGCACCGCTTCGGAAACCCTGCTGACCCTCAACGGCAACGTGCTGACCAATGATGTGCAAGGCGCCGACCGCGTACCGACTGGCCCAAGCACCGGGCCGATCACCCCCGGCACCTTCAATGGGACTTACGGCACCCTGGTGCTGAACGCCAACGGCACGTACACCTACACCCTGAACACCAGCGACGCCGACTTCAAAGCGTTGCACGGCAATGGCAACGGTACGGAAACCTTCACCTACACCCTCACCGATGCCGACGGCGATACCAGCACCGCCAACCTGGTGCTGAACATCCACAACAACGACGACCCGGTGACCCTCAACGGCCTCAATGTCAATGGCGGCGAACTCACCATCTACGAGAAAAACCTCAGCGACGGCACCAGCCCGAACACGCCGGCCCTGACCCAGAGCGGCACCTTCACCGTGACCGCCCTCGATGGCCTGCAAACCCTGACGGTCGGCGGCATCTCCGTGGTCAGCGGCGGTGTGGCCGCAGGCTTTCCGCAATCGATCGTCACTCCGTTGGGCAGCACGCTGACCATCACGGGCTACAACCCTGCGACCGGCGTGATCAGCTACAGCTACACCCTGGTGGACAACGAAATCCATCCAACCGCCAATGGCGCCAACAGCCTCACCGAGAACTTCAACGTGGTGGCGACGGACACCGACGGCAGCACCGCGTCGGGCCAGATCAACGTCAACATCGTCGACGACCTGCCCACCGCCCACGCGGACTACGCCTCGGTTGCGGAAGGCGCGACAGTCTCGGGCAACGTGCTGGATAACGACATCGGCGGTGCCGACGGCCCGGCGCTCAGTGGCGCCGTGATTGGCGTGCGTGCAGGCTCGGACACATCAACCTCGGCCATCGGTGGCCTGGGCACCAACATCAACGGCACCTACGGTTACCTGACGCTGGATGCCAACGGCAACGCAACCTACCACAGCAATCCGAATGCGGTGAACGGCCCGGGCGCGACCGACGTGTTCACCTACACCGTGCGCGATGCCGATGGGGACGAAAGCACCACCACCGTCACCATCGACGTGTCCAACAGCAGCATCGTCGCGTCCACCGATACCGACGTGACCGTCTACGAAAAAGCCCTGGACCTGACCAAGGACGGGCAAGATCTGGCGGCCGGCACGGTCATCGGCAGCGACCCCACCAGCACTGGCGAAACTGCCAAGGGCACACTGGTCGGCTCGGTCACCGGGGCGACCGGCGCGATCACCTACACGCTGGTCGGCAGCGCCACGGGCAACTATGGCCAGCTCCAGCTCAACCCCAACGGCACGTACACCTACACCCTGACGTCGCCGGCGACCACCACGCCGCATGCCAACGACGGTGCGAATGCGCTGACCGAAAGCTTCACCTACCAGGCCACCGATTCGCTGGGCAACAGCACCACCAGCACCATCGTGGTGAAGATCGTCGATGACGTGCCAAAAGCCGTGAACGACAGCAACACCGGCACGGCGTCGGAGGCCGTGCTGACGCTCAATGGCAACGTCCTGACCAACGACGTTCAGGGCGCGGACCACGTTGCCACCGGGCCGAACGCCGGGCCTGTGACCCCCGGCACCTTCACCGGGACATACGGCACGCTGGTGCTCAACGCTAACGGCACGTACACCTACACGCTGAACACCAACGATGCCGACTTCAAAAACCTGCACGGCGGCGGCAACGGCACCGAAACCTTCGCCTACACCATTACCGATGCCGACGGCGATACCAGCACCGCCAACCTGGTGCTGAACGTCCATAACAACAACGACCCGGTCACCCTCAACGGCCTCAATGTGTACGGCGGTGAACTGACCGTCTACGAGAAAAACCTCAGCGACGGCACCAGTCCGAATACGCCGGCGCTGACCCAGAGCGGCACCTTCACCGTGACCGCGCTGGATGGTCTGCAAACCCTGACGGTGGGCGGCATTGCGCTGGTCACTGGCGGCGTGGCGGCAGGCTTCCCGCAATCGGTCGTTACACCGCTCGGCAGCACGCTGACCGTCACCGGTTACAACCCGGCCACCGGCGTGGTCAGTTACAGCTACACCCTGGCGGATAACGAAACCCATCCAACCGCCAACGGCGCCAACAGCCTCACCGAGAACTTCAACGTGGTGGCGACGGACACCGACGGCAGCACCGCGTCGGGCCAGATCAACGTCAACATCGTCGATGACTTGCCAACCGCCAAAGCGGACACGGCGAGCGTGACCGAAGGCGGCACGGTCAGCGGCAACGTGCTGGACAACGACATCAATGGCGCTGACGGCGCGGCAGCCGGTGGTGCTGTGGTCGGCGTGCGCGCGGGCTCGGACACGTCGTCCTCGGCCATCGGCGGTCTGGGCTCGAACATCAACGGCACCTACGGCTACTTGACCCTGGATGCTAACGGCAACGCGGTTTATCACAGCAACCCAAACGCTGTGAGTGGTGCGGGCGCCACGGACACGTTCACCTACACCGTGCGCGATGCCGATGGCGATGAAAGCACCACCACGATCACCATCGATGTGTCGAACAGCTGCATCAAAGCGGTCACCGATACCGACGTGACCGTCTACGAGAAAGCGCTGGACCTGAGCAAGGATGGTCTGGATCTGGCCGCCGGTAACGTCACCGGCAGCGAGCCCGGCAACACCGGCGAAACCGCGACTGGCACCCTGGTGGGTTCCGTCACTGGCGCGAGTGGCGCCATCACCTACACCCTGGTCGGCAGCACCACCGGAACGTACGGGCAAATGCTGCTCAACCCCAACGGTACCTATACCTACACCCTGACTTCGGCACCGAAAACGTCGCCGAACGCCAATGACGGGGCCAACACCCTGAGCGAAAGCTTCACCTACAAAGCCACGGATGCCTCCGGTAACAGCACCACCAGCACCATCGTGGTGAACATCGTCGATGACGTGCCCAAAGCGGTCGCTGCCGATCGTTCGGTCGCCGCGGTCGAGATCGATTCCAATCTGCTGTTGGTGATCGACGTCTCCGGCAGTATGGCCGACGCTTCGGGCGTACCCGGGCTGTCGCGGTTGGCGCTGGCCAAGCAGGCGATCAGTGCCTTGCTCGACAAGTACGACGACCTGGGCGATGTGAAAGTGCAGATCGTCACCTTCAGCAGCAACGCCACCGACAAGACATCGATCTGGGTTGATGTAGCGACCGCCAAGTCGATCATCTCCGGCCTGACTGCCGGCGGTGGCACCAACTACGACGCGGCTGTCGCCACCATGCAAACCGCGTTCAACACCTCGGGCAAACTGACCGGGGCGCAGAACGTCGGCTACTTCTTCTCCGACGGCAAGCCCAACGAAGGCGACATCGGCACCGCGGACGAAACCGCGCTCAAAGCCTTCCTCGATGCCAACAGCATCAAGAACTACGCGATCGGCCTGGGCAGCGGCGTGAGCAACGCCAACCTCGATCCGTTGGCCTATGACGGCAGCACGCACACCAACACCAATGCGGTGGTGGTGACCGATCTCAACCAGCTCAACTCGGTGCTCTCTGGCACGGTGGTCGGCGCGCCGGTCACGGGCACATTGTTGGAGGGCGGTACGTTCGGCGCCGATGGCGGTTTCATCAAAACCCTCGTGGTCGACGGCACGACGTACACCTACGATCCTAAAGGCAATAGCAATCAGGGCGCGCTGAACTTCAGTGGCGGCGCCAACCACGGCACGTTCAACACGGTGAACAACTCCATCAGCATCGCCACCAACAATGGCGGCACCCTGGTGGTGAACCTCGACACCGGCGAGTACACCTACACCTCGCAAAAAACCACGGCGGTGGTGATCACCGAAAACATCGGCTTCACCGCCAGCGACAACGACGGCGACCTGGCCAGCTCCACACTGACGGTCAAAGTCATTCCGAACGCGGCACCGGTAGCGGTCGATGACCACATCATCACCAATGTGCTCTCGGGCAGCGTCGTGGTGCCGGGCGAGTTGCTGCTGGCCAACGACATCGACGCCAATGGCGATCCGCTGACGGCTTCACCCACCACCTTCAACACCGGCTGGATTTCAAAAGGCGCAGACTTCACCGGCACCGGGGCGATCAGCTTCTCCTCGACCGGCAACAACGCCGCCAACCAGGTCCTGGCGAATGTGCGCAATGCCTTTACGGCGAACGCGGCGACCATGACGGCGGTGCTGGTGGTGAGTGGTTATCTGGGAGGGGTAACCAACGGCAATGCCAACGATGAGGACCGGATTACCGTCAACCTGAAACAGGGCGAAACCCTCAACCTGGACCACAACCTGGCGGGCGGTCACATCGCCATGGAGTACTCGCTCAACGGCGGCGGGTGGATCGCCCTCGCGGACGGGCAAACCCTCACCGCATTGGCGGACGGGACCTACCAGATCCACGTTACCAACATCACCAACACCAGCGGCAACGGCGTGAACAACGCCGAAAACTACCAGCTGACCATGACCCTCAACTACGCCGGGGGCCACGACATCGCCCCGGATGCACACGGCACCTACACCGCCAATGACAGCCATGGTGGCAGCGACAGCGCAGCGGTGACCATCAGCTATCAGGATGGCCACACCCTCACCGGCACGGCAGGCGACGATGTGCTGGTGGCGGGCGCCGGCAACAACGTCATCAATGCCGGTGACGGCAACGACGTGCTCAGCGCCGGTAACGGCAACAACGAGCTGCACGGCGGTGCCGGCAATGACTTGCTGTTCAGCGGCACCGGCAACGACCTGCTCGACGGCGGCACTGGCACCGACACCGCGAGTTACGCCCACGCCACCGCCGGAGTCACGGTCGACCTGAGCCAGGCCATCGCGCAAAACACCGGCGGCGCCGGCACCGACACCTTGACCGCTATCGAAAACCTCACCGGCTCCAACTTCAACGACTCGCTCACGGGCGACAACCTGAGCAACGTTATCACCGGCGGCTTGGGCAACGACATCCTCAAGGGCGGTGGCGGCGACGACTTCCTGATCGGCGGCCTGGGCAACAACACGCTCACCGGCGGGGCAGGGGCCGACACCTTCCAGTGGCTCAAAGGCAACAGCGGCCACGATGTGGTCACCGACTTCACCCCGGGCACCGACAAACTGGACCTGTCGCAACTGCTGCAAGGCGAAAACAACACCGCCGCGTCGCTGGATGACTACTTGCACTTCAAAGTCATCGGCAGCGGCGCCTCGGTGCTGACCAGCATCGACGTCAGCGCCATGGCCGGCGCGGCACCGAACCAGACCATCGACCTGGCCGGCGTCAACCTGGCCAGCCACTACGGCGTCACGCCGGGGGCGGGCGGGGTGGTGGCGGGCGGGCACGACACGGCGACCATCATCAACGGCATGTTGAATGACCATTCTTTGAAGGTGGATACGGTGTGATCTGAAGGCTGAAACGAGAAAACCCGCCATTCCTGTTGAAGGAATGGCGGGTTTTTTTGTCTGGTTTTTGGTAATCGATCGTTCCCACGCTCCGCGTGGGAATGCAGCAAGGGACGCTCTGCGTCCCCAAAGCGAACGCGGAGCGTCCGGGGAGGCGTTCCCACGCAGAGCGTGGGAACGATCAATGTTCGCTGCAGGATTCTCGCTAACCCTGCGGAACAAAATTATCCAGCATCCGATTCACCGCCAACTCCCCCAGCATCACCACCTGCTGAATCCCCAGCACCGTGTTGCGATGCGACCCCTCCATCAACCCCGCGAAATTACTCAGCATCACACTCGCCGACGCCAGGGTTTCACAGGCGTTGACCAGCAGGGTTTCGTCGTTGGTGTCGGGAGCGATGGAGTAAATCGTACTGGGTTTGCGCGGGGTGTCTTTGGGAATGACCGGTTTGAGGTAGTAATCGAGGGCGCGGTCGGCGGCGTCGTTGAGTTTTTTGGAATCGGTGGTTTCGTACGGGGAAACGTCGTCGGTTTCGGGTGGGTTGGGTGTGATCTTGAACATAGTGAAACTCCTACAAGAAATGGAGCCACCAAGACTTGTCGCTAAACAAGTAAGGGTGGCGGCTGCACGCAGGTTAGCGAACCGGGTGTAGGCGCCCGGCAGACCCGAAGGTCTCCCGCGCACAGCCGCCATGACATCAATCGCAGGCATGAACAATCTGCAAGAGAGTTTGGAGCGCTGTTGCGCCTACAAAGGTTCGGGTCGCTAAACCCGATCGCTGATTGGTCAGCGACCGGGAAACAATAGAGCCCGGCCCTTAGGCGCACAAGCCGGCGGATTCTGGCGCAGTCGTAGGCAACGGCGCAAGGATGTGTAGCCGGAGTGAGTTTCTGGAGATGTCTTTTAGAGGGTGTCCCTGATTTTGTGTAAACGGGATTTCTATTAAACCGTTAACAGCCGATCTTCAAACTGGATACTGAAGCGATTCAAAGCCGCTTTCCAGTCCCGGATCGGCATTGTCCACTTTTTGCTGATGTTGTTCAGCGCCAGATAAAACAGCTTCATCACCGCCTCGTCGGTCGGAAATGACGCACGCGTTTTGATCACTTTACGCAGACTCATGTTGATCGATTCGATGGCATTGGTGGTGTAGATCACCTTGCGAATTTCGGCTGGATAGTCAAAAAACGGAATCACCCGAGCCCAGTTTCGTCGCCATGACAGGCTGATCGATTGGTACTCGGCGTCCCATTTGGCTTCAAATTCGCAGAGCCGTTGCTCAGCCAGCTCGGCGGTGGCCGAGGTGTAAATCAGCTTGAGGTCAGCCGCGACTTCCTTCTGCCGTTTCCACGATACGAAGTTCAAACTGTTGCGCACCATGTGCACGATGCACAGCTGAACGACGGCTTTTGGGTAAACCGTTTCAATCGCCTCAGGGAAGCCTTTGAGGCCGTCCACGCAGGCGATGAAGATGTCCTGCACGCCCCGATTCTTGAGTTCGGTCACCACTTGCAGCCAGAATTTTGCGCCTTCGGTTTGAGCGATCCACAAGCCCAGCACCTCTTTGTGACCCGCCATGTTGACGCCGATGGCCAGATAAACCGCCTTGTTGCGCACGGCGCCGGCATCGCGCACTTTGACGTGAATGCAGTCCAGATAGAGGATCGGGTACAGCGCGTCCAGCGGCCGCGCCTGCCAGAGTTTGACCTCATCACTCACCGCGTCGGTAATCGCCGAGATCAGGCTGGGAGAGACCTCGGTGCCGTACATTTCCTGCAAGTGCGCCTGAATTTCTCTGACACTCAAACCGCGAGCGTACAGCGAGATGACTTTGTCATCGAAGCCCGTCCAGCGGGTTTGATGCTTGGCCACCAACTGCGGCTCGAAGGACGCCTGCCGGTCGCGAGGGATGTCGAGCGGCAGTTCGCCGAAGTCGCCCTTCAGGGTTTTACCGCTGTGACCGTTGCGCGCATTGGCGGCGGTGTTGGTGATCGTCGCGCTTTTGTCGTGCCCCAGGTGTTCGGTCATCTCGGCTTCAAGGGCCCGCTCGACCAGCATCTTGGTGAGCTGTTTGAGCAGGCCGTTTTCGCCGATGAGATCTTCGGGCTTTTTGTAATTGGCCAACAGACTGTCGGCCAGTTTAACCAGCTCAGGATCAGGCTTGACTCGTTTGGCTCGCTTGGGTTTTGACTCGGTCATTGGATTTCCTTGGGGTAGGCAGTCTCCTGCCAAATGACCGTTTACACAAAACTAATTACACCCTCGTCTTTTAAACATCGCCGTTCAACATGAAAAGATTGTCCGAAACTTGCGGTCTTTCGGGCTGACACATCAAACAGGTCATTCCAACTTTCAAACCCCTCACATCGGCTCCGGCGGCCCAATCAACCGCCCCATCACCCCAAACAACCCCAGCTCCCGGATCACCTCCAGTTCCCCTTTGGTCTCGACCATTTCCGCAATCAACGGCAAATCGATACTGTTGGTCGCCCGGTAGATCGCATCAATAAACAGCCGCTTGTCACTTTGCTCATCAATGTGGCGGATGTACGCCCCATCGATTTTCAGATACGCCAAACCCAGCTGCGTCAGGTTGCCTATCTGGCTGAAGCTGCCGCCAAAGTGCTGTAAGCCGATGCGGTAACCGGTGTCGAGCAGGCTGTGGCTCAGGCGTTGTAATTCTTCCGGTGGCGGCAGTTGGCGTTCGTCGATTTCCAATATCAGCAGATGGGCCAGTTCGGGCAGTGATTCGAGCATGTCGATGATGTGTCGCAGTTGCACCGGGTCGCGAAGGGTGCTGCCGGACAGGCTTAGCGCCAGGGGCCAGCGGTTGACGACGAGGTAGTCGAGGGTGGCTTCGAGCATCGCCAGGTCGAACCGTGCCGACCAGCCGAGACGCTCGATCCACGGCAGGAAATGCCCAGCGGCAATCGCCTCGCCCTGCGGGTCGAGCAGGCGCGCGAGGACTTTGTGGTGCAGCACCCGGCTGGTGTCGGCGCATTGCACCACGGGTTGGAAATACAGCTGCATTTTGCCCTCGGTCAACGCGTCGTCGATCCAGCTGCGCCAATCGTGTTGGGAGTGGTTCGTCGCGGTATCCGAACGCGCCAGATGCACCCACGGCCGCTCGGGATGTTGTTGGGCCTGGGCGAGCGCTTGATCGAGGCGCAGCAGGACGTTGCTGGCCGGTTCGCCGGGCTGATAGGCAACCACACCCAAGTGCGCCACCGGCATGCAATCGCTGGCGCCGGTCAGACGCAGATTTTCCAGCGTGGCGCTGATTTCCGAGGCGAGGCGGGCCGCTTCGGTGCTGTCCAGGCCCGGTGTCAGCAGGCTAAATTCGCCACCACGATTGCGCGCCGCCAGCCAGGTGCGCCGTTCCGGCAGTTGCGTCAGACGCTTGAGCAATTCGCCGATGGCACTGATCAACCCATCGGTGCGATGACCTCCCAGGCGTTGGTTGAGGCCGATCAGGTCGTTGATCCGCAGCATCATCAGATGGCCGTCGCTGCTTTGCTCGGAGACCAACAAATGGTCGGCCAGTTGTTCATCCAGCAAGCGTCGATTGGCCAGACCTGTGAGGCTGTCCTGATAGGATTCGGCGCGCAATTTTTCGCTGCGAGTGGCCTCTTCGGTGAACAGCGCCTTGAGCTTTTCGACCATCTGATTCATGGCCAGCACCACACGTCTCAGTTCAGGTGTACGTGGCAGTTTTGGCAGGCTGAGGAACTCGCGTTTGCTGATGGCTTCGGCTTGTCTGACCATCTTGTCGAGCGGGCGCAATTGTCGACGTAGCAACCATCCACCGAACACGGCGCTGAGCAGTCCGCAGATCACCAGCCAGATCAGACTGCCGAGTGTGCTGTCCCAGAGTTTGGCCAGGGCGAACTGCGGATTGCTCAGCACTTCGACCCGCGCGACTTGTTCCCAGCCGCGCATGATTAGCGCATCGCCACCTTCCGGGCGCAGGTTGACCAGACTCACAAACCAGCCGGGCACGCCTTCGATTTGCGCCGCTGTGCTGCGCTCCACCAGCACCTTTGCATCAACGATATTGACCACGCGGATGCTGCGGAAATAGCCGCTGTCGAAAATCGAGCTGACCATCAATTCGGTCATCGCCGGGTCATCGATTTGCGCGGTCAGCGACAGGCCCAGCGCGGTGGCGGCATCCTGGGCGTGGGAGCGCAACTGGCCAAGCATCTGTTCGCGAGAGCTTTCCAGGCTGACAAAAAAACTGCCACTGAAGGCCACCAGCAAGAACAGGCAAATGGCGATAAACAACTGTTTGCGCAGTGACATAAAACGCTCCTTGCGATAGCGGCTAGCCTTCGCCCACGGCGAACCCTTCGGCTTGCATCTTTTTCAACACGTCCTGCCAGCGCGACAGTTTTTTCGAGTCGCTGCTGCGTTTTCCGCCATTGGCTCCCGGCAAGTACAGGCCTTCGGCGTTGAAGGCGTACACCGGCAACAGGTCTTTGCGTTGGGAGGCGGGGCGGATCTCGCCGATCAGGTTGTCGAGCACCAGCGGCTCGGCCGTAGGGCTGCTGTAGAAGGTCAGCACCATGTGCGCCTGGTTCTGGTTCAGGGCTTTGACGTAGGTGATGCGCAGCTTTTCGCTGGGAATCCCGAGTTGGCGCAGGCTGAAATATTTCGCCAGGGCGTAGTCTTCGCAGTCGGCGGCACCCTTGATCAAGGATTCTTCCGGGGTGGCCCAATAATCGGTCTGACGCCAGATGCGCGTGTCGTCCTGAAAACTCAGTTGTTGATTGAAGAAGCGATTGACCGCGTTCAGTTGCTCGCGCTCGGGTTGGTTGAGTTCGCTTTTGAGCATTTGACTCCAGGCCTCGATTCTTCCTTGTGCGGGGCCGAGCGGGCCGTAGCGCTTTTCGGCGATTTGCAGGATCTGCGTAAAGTCCCAGTCGGCCCAGACACTGCCCAGCCCCGTCAGCAGAAAACTGGCCAGCAGCAACCATCCGCCGAGCCGAAGTCGGAGCGTTGACCCTCCTGGACTACGCCGGCGACTGGACATGTCTGGCTGCTCGGGTGCAGATGACTGAAGTCTAGGCGGTGTTTTCAGCGAGGCAGGACATATCGTCGGTTGGCACGCGGCCCGAGCCGAACGCAGGCTTGGTGATCGTTCCCACGCTCCGCGTGGGAATGCCGCCCGGGACGCTCTGCGTCCCTTTGCCGTTGTGACGCAGAGCGTCACTGGATGTATTCCCACGCGGAGCGTGGGAACGATCGGATGATGAGAGTGCTCAGGGTTTGCGCAGGGTTTTCTGTTTGAGGATGTAGATCGTCACCAGCACCGCGCTGGTCAGCATGAACCCCCGCGCCCACGGCAGGGGCACCAGGTAGCAGGAGAACAGAATGCTCACCCACATCAGGCCGATCGCGTAGACCTTGCCCTTGAGCGGGATGCCGTTGCCATCGAGGTAGTCGCGAATCCACGGGCCGAGCCGTGGATGTCCCACCAGCCACTGATAAAAGCGTGGCGAACTGCGGGCGAAACAGGCGGCCGCCAACAGCAGGAAAGGCGTGGTGGGCAATACCGGCAGGAAAATCCCGATCACCCCCAGCGCTACGCTCAGCCAGCCGATGGCCAGCAGCACGTAGCGCAACATCAGGGAGCGGTTGCCTATGGGGTTGTCCATAGGCAAAACCTTAGTGGTGACGAGGCTTGAGGATCGCCGGTTTTTCGTCTGGCGCCTGGCACAGCAGGTACAGCGCGGTCAGGGCTTCCGGGATCTGCACGATCATGTCGTCCATCAGGTTGGCGTCTTTGGCGATGTCTTCGAACTCAGGCTGTTCGTCGAACAGACCCGAACCGACCATGATCGGCAGCAGCATTTCGCTGACTTCGTCTTCGGCGGTTTCGAACCAGGCTGCTTCGCGCAGGAACACGCCTTCCATGAAACCGATGCACCAGCCGCGCAGGTCGGAGTCATCCGGCTCTTCGCCCAGGTCCAGGTCGCAAGGCAGCTCGAACTCTTCATCGGAGGCCAGTTGGCGAGCGATGTGAGCCTTGAGGGCCAGCAGGGTGGATTCGATCGCTTCACGCTCGGTGTCGTCGGCGTAATGCGGCTCTTCGGCGAAGAGGGCGTCGATCCATTCACGATCCGGAACCTCTTCGGAACAAATCGAAAGCGCAGTGAGGTAGCCGTGGGCGGCCACGTAGTCCAGCGCCTCGTCATGCAGTTCGTCGGCGTCGAGGAAGACTTGCAGGCGGGTTAGTTGCTCAGCGAAGGACATTAAAGGGCTACCTTGGGGAATTAACAGATGCGGGAATTCTAGGCCTTCTTGAGCAGTCAGGCCAGCCGCGCGGGATATTTGAAGCCTTCGCAAGTACAAGCACCCCCGCAATCCCTGTGGGAGCGAGCTTGCTCGCGATGGCGGCGTTACATTCAATATCAATGTTGACTGGTCTGCCGCTATCGCGAGCAAGCTCGCTCCCACAGGTTTTGTGTTGCATCGACATTCGTGTGTCTTCTCAGCGGCACCCTTTGGCGGGCAGGCGTCGGGTATACTCGCGCGTTTTGTGATGCCCTGCTGGCGTCACGGCTGGAATGTGAAGCGTCATGCAATGCGCACTTACGATTTGTCAGTGCAGCCTGCGTGGTTCTGAACCAGCCTTGCAGGGATGTTTTTGTGATTTTTGGAGTTTTTATGCTCGAACAGGCTCAACGCGTCCTCAAGGACATCTTCGGCTACGACAGTTTCCGTGGCCGCCAGGGTGCAATCATTGAGCGCGTGGCCAGTGGCGGCGACGCCCTGGTGCTGATGCCTACCGGTGGTGGCAAATCCTTGTGCTTCCAGGTCCCGGCGCTGCTGCGCGAAGGCCTGGCGGTGGTGGTGTCGCCGCTGATCGCGCTGATGGACGACCAGGTCGCGACCCTCGAAGAGCTCGGCGTCGCTGCCGCTGCATTGAACTCCACGTTGAGCGCCGAGCAGCAGCGCGATCTGGCGGCACGGATCAAGCGCGGCGAAGTGAAGATGCTCTATCTGGCGCCCGAGCGTCTGGTCCAGCCACGGATGCTGGCCTTCCTGCAAAGTCTTGAAATCGCACTGTTCGCCATCGACGAAGCCCACTGCGTGTCCCAATGGGGTCACGACTTTCGCCGCGAATACCTGCAACTGGGCCAGTTGGCGGAGCTGTTCCCCAACGTTCCGCGCATTGCCCTGACGGCCACGGCCGATAAGCGTACCCGCGAAGAAATCGTCGACCGTTTGCATTTGCAGAATGCCGAGCGCTTCTTGTCGAGCTTCGACCGTCCGAACATTTTCTACCGCATCGTGCCCAAGGAGCAGCCGCGCAAGCAGTTGCTGGCGTTCCTTGCCGAGCGGCGCAGTGATGCCGGCATTGTCTATTGCCTGTCGCGCAAGAAAGTCGACGAAGTCGCGGTGTTCCTCAGCGAACAAGGCTTCCCGGCGCTGCCGTACCACGCCGGTTTGCCCAACGACACCCGGGCCCATCACCAGAAGCGCTTCCTCAACGAGGAAGGGCTGATCATGGTCGCCACCGTGGCATTCGGCATGGGCATCGACAAGCCCAACGTGCGCTTTGTCGCTCACCTCGACTTACCGAAATCCCTTGAGGCGTACTACCAGGAAACCGGTCGCGGCGGCCGTGATGGCCTGCCGGCGGATGCCTGGATGGCTTACGGCCTGCAAGACGTGGTGATGCTCAAGCAGATGCTGCAAAACTCCGAAGGCGACGAGCGCCACAAGCGTCTGGAGCAGCACAAGCTCGACGCCATGCTCTCGCTTTGCGAAGAAACCCGCTGCCGTCGGCAAACCTTGCTGGCCTACTTCGACGAAGACATGCCTGAGCCGTGCGGTCATTGCGACAACTGCGTCGATGGCGTGCAGACCTGGGACGCCACCGAGCCGGCCCGTCAGGCGCTCTCGGCGATTTATCGCACCGGTCAGCGTTATGGCGTCGGGCATCTGGTGGACGTGCTGCTGGGCAAGGACAACGAAAAGGTCCGCAGCTTCGGCCATCAACATCTGTCGGTGTATGGCGTCGGCAAGGCAATGGGCGAGAGTGAATGGCGCTCCCTGTTCCGACAGCTGGTGGCCCGTGGTCTGGCCGACATTGATCTCGAAGGCTACGGCGGCCTGCGCCTGAGCGACACTTGCCGGCCGCTGCTCAAGGGCGAAGTGACCCTGGAACTGCGCCGTGACCTCAAGCCGCAAACCACCGCCAAAAGTAGCAAGAGCCAGGCGAGCCAGCTGGTTCGCGGCGAAGAGCGCGAACAGTGGGAAGCCTTGCGCGCCTTGCGTCGCAAACTCGCCGAAGAACACGGGGTGCCGCCGTACGTCATCTTCCCCGATTCGACACTGCTGGAAATGCTCCGCAGCCAGCCGACCTCGCTGGCGGAAATGGCCACGGTCAGTGGCGTTGGCGCGCGCAAGCTCGAACGTTATGGCGAGGCCTTCCTCGAAGTGCTGGGCGGTCAGGTCGAGGCGCCGAAAGTCGTCGCCGATGTGCGCCACGAGCTGATCACCCTCGCTCGCGCCGGCATGACGCCGCTGCAGATCGCCGGTCAGTTGCAATGCTCGGAAAAGAATGTCTACACCATGCTCGCCGAAGCGATCGGCAAGCAGCAGTTGTCGCTGGAGCAAGCGCTGGACCTGCCTGAAGAGTTGATGGGCGAGGTCCAGGATGCTTTCCTGGATGGTGAGGGCGAGTTGCCGCCGGTTTCGGAGATTGCCGCGCTGTTCGCAGGGAGAGTGCCTGAAGGTGTCCTGTACTGCGTTCGGGCGGCACTGCAATCCGAATTTGAGGTTTAAATGACTTGTTACAGTGATGTAACGATTCACTACAGACCAAGCCTTGCCTCAAGCCAACGCCCATGCTTAGCTGACTAATAATTAGTTTTTCTCTATTTCAGTCTAATCATGAGTTTTTTATGCCGTTAACCGATCAACACCGTTTTGGCATGCAACTGGCCCAGATGTCCCGCGGCTGGCGTGCCGAACTGGATCGTCGTCTGGCTGGGCTGGGTCTTTCCCAGGCGCGCTGGCTGGTGCTACTGCACCTGGCGCGCTTCGAAGAAGCACCGACCCAACGTGAGCTGGCGCAAAGCGTCGGCGTCGAAGGGCCGACCCTGGCCCGGTTGCTCGACAGCCTGGAAAACCAGGGCCTGGTCCAGCGCCAATCGGTACTGGAAGACCGTCGGGCGAAAAAAATCGTCCTCTGTGCCCCGGCCCGTCCTCTGATCGAACAAATTGAAACCATTGCCAATCAACTGCGCCGCGAACTGTTCGACGGCGTCGACGAGGCGGATTTGAAGATTTGCATGCGTGTCCACGGGCACATTCTGGCCAACCTGGAAAAATCTTGAGGCAAAACCGCGCGTCAGCTTTTTGAGATACCCCGTTGGGCAGACTATAAAGAACTACTAGGCAATATCGTGTTCGTACCGGATGTGCGAACGCGTACAGGTTGGTTCTGGTTATCTAAGGGATGCTCATGCTCGAGAGTTGGCACGTTGTATTGCGGTGTTGCGCCAGGCTGCTGTTGGTCGGTGGTGCTGTCACTTACTCGGCATTGGCCCCTGCGCTGGGATTGGGCGAGATTACTCTTCACTCCGCGTTGAATCAGCCGTTGCGCGCTGACATCGCCTTGGTGGATGTCGGTGGGCTGGAGGAGGGCGAGCTCTCGGTCAGCCTGGCGACGGCGGATGAGTTCACCCGTGCCGGCGTCGATCGGGTGTTCTTCCTCAACGACCTGAAATTCACGCCGGTCCTGCGGGGCAACCGTAGCCTGATCCGGGTGACCTCCAACAAACCGGTCAATGAACCCTTTCTGAATTTCCTGTTGCAGCTCAATCAGCCCAACGGGCGTTTGCTGCGCGAGTACACGGTGCTGATCGATCCACCGGGTTCACCGGGGATTGTTCCGGCCGACGACGAACCGGTCGCCAGCCCACAAAATTCTCCATTCCAGAGCGTCAAACCGGCCACTGCGCAGGCACCCACGGCGAAGAAGTCCGCGCCAGCATCTGCCGTCGTTCAACCTGCCGCGCCTGTGCCCGATCCTGTTACCGAACAATTGGCCGCCAGCGTGCTGCAGAACCAGCAGCTGCAAAAAACCATCGATGAGCTGAATGCGAAACTTCAGGCACAGGACGAGCAGATCGCTGGCCAGAAAAAACAGGTGACCGAACTGCAAACCCAGCTGGCGGAGGTCAAACAGGCGCCACCGGAGACGCCGGTAGCTGTGGCGCCTGCTCCCGTCGTTGTCGAAGAATCCGAGGCTAGCCATTGGCCGCTGATCATCGGCTTGCTGGCGCTGATTGTTTTGGTGTTGCTGGGGCTGTTTGTTCGACGTCAACGACAGCAGCTTCAGGCATTACCCGAGTCTTCGCCCATTGCACCTGCGCGACAGGAGCCGATGCTTGAGCGTCCGGCGCAATCGTCGGTGCAACAACCCATACTCAAATCCGCTCCCGAAGATCGTGAAGAAACGCCAACAGGCGATGTACTGGAAGGGGTCGGTATTTACCTGGCCTATGGCCGTTTTTCCGAAGCGGTCGGTTTGTTGCGAGAAGCGTTGGTCAAGGAGCCCCAGCGCACGGATCTGGCCGTGCAACTGCTGGAAGTCCTGGGTAAACAAGGCGACGTACCCACCTATGACGCACAGGAAAAAAGCCTGCGTGACGACGGGTTCGACGTACAAAAGCTTCAAGACATCCGTGCCCGCTACCCGAAACTGAACAATGCGGCTCCGATTGCAGCCGCTGCAGTCATCACTCCCGCGCAAGAAACGGCACCTGCCGACGAGTTCCAGTTGAACCTGGATGACCTGTCCATGGATTCCAGCTGGGACCTGGTCAGCCCTTTCGACAAGGCTAAATCTTCAGACGAATCACCAAAGGCTGAAGAGCCTGCGTTCACCTCAAACCTGCACGTGTTGCCCGATGTGTTCGAGATTCCTGAAGAGTCGACTCTGGACGAGCCTGAGCTTGAGTGGGTCGCAGAACCTGATTCGCAATCTCTGGAAGGCGACTTTCTCGACGAATTCAGCGATGCCGGCCCGTCGCTGGAACTTGAACCCCTAAGCCTGGCCAGCAACGACAAACTGGAACAAGCCCAGACCTGTATCGATGACGGCGATCTGGACAACGCCATCGAACTGCTCAACGAGTTACTGAAGGAAGGCGATGAGCCGCTCAAGCAGACCGCCCGGAGCCTGTTGGCCGGAATCCGCTGAGCCTCTACTATAGCGGCGCCCTCTGGCTCAGGAGTCTTGCCCATCATGACCACGCATAAACCGGAAATCATCATCACCTATTGCACGCAATGCCAATGGCTGTTGCGTGCGGCTTGGCTGGCCCAGGAACTGCTCAGCACCTTCGGCGACGACCTGGGCAAAGTGTCGCTGGTGCCCGGCACCGGTGGGGTTTTCCATATTTTTTGCGACGATGTGCAGATCTGGGAGCGCAAGGCGGACGGCGGTTTCCCGGAGGCCAAGGTGCTCAAGCAGCGGGTCCGCGATCAGATCGACCCTGACCGCGACCTCGGCCACAACGAGCGCACTCAGTGAGACGCGGCTTCGGCTGCCACGGTCTTTTTGCTTGAGCCGGACAGTCTGCTGGAGACCACGATTGCGACGATGATCAAGGCGCCACCGATCAGCATGCGCAGCGTCGGGTTTTCATTGAACAACAGCCAGGCCATGGTGATGCCGTACACCGGCTCCAGGGCGAACACCACGGCGGCCGTGCGCGCCTTGATCACCGCCAGGCTGGCGACAAACAAGCTGTGAGCGACGCCAGTGCAGAACACCCCGAGCAAACCGATCCACAGCCAGTCGATGGCGCGGACTTCGCTCAACTGCGGCGCCGCCACCGGCAGCAGGCACAGCGCGACCACCACGTTCTGACACAGCGCCGCCTGCACCGGCGGGATTCGTCCGGAGCTGGCGCGGTTGGTCAGGGACAGCAGGGCGAACAGCAAACCTGAACCGACCGCCCAGAGCAGGCCCGTGGTGGCGCCACTCGCCAGATCGAAGTCGGGCGTGACCAGCACCAGCCCGACACTCACCAGTACCACCAACAGAATTTCATTGGCGCGAATCCGCTCACGGAATATCAGCCCTTCGAGGATCACGGTAAACGCCGGGAAGCTGGCGAAACCCAGGGTCGCGATTGCCACGCCGGCCACTTTCACAGCAATGAAAAAACTCACCCAATGCCCGGCCAGCAGCAAACCGCTGAGCAGCAGACGGCGCCAGTCCACCGCCTCGAGTTTCTGCCAGCGCGTGTTGCTGGCGAATCGCGCGAACACCGCCAAGGCAAGGACGGCAAATGCAGCCCGGCCGAAAACGATGACGGCGGGCGAGGCGGCAGCGAGTTTGCCGAACACACCGGTCAGGCCAAACATCAGTGCGCCGATATGCAGGGCGCCAAGGGCGGTACGGGAAGTCATTGCATTCCTTGATAAACGTATTAAACCGGGCCGACAGACACCACCGTCCTGTAGCAGCGCCCTGTGGCGAGGGGATTTATCCCCGTTCGGCTGCGAAGCAGTCGTGAATTCAGACAACGCGGTGTATCAGTTAGACCGTGCGTTCATGTTTTACGACTGCTTCGCAGCCGAACGGGGATAAATCCCCTCGCCACAGGCCAGCTGCTCTATTTGACCGCGTACACCCCAGCGAGTCTGTCGGCAGACTATCGACTTTTGTCGCCAGCCTCGCGCCGCAGTTTGCCCGGGCTCGTACCAAACTCGCGCAACACCGCCGCGGCAAATGCACTCTGAGAACTGTAACCGACCCGACTGGCAATCTCGCCGATCGGCAAGGGTGAGTCGCGCAGCAGCCCCACCGCAATATGCAGCCGCCGACTGCGAATGTAATCCATCGGCGTCTGCCCGCACTCAGCGACAAACCGCGCATGCAACCGGGCGCTGGACAGCCCGGCGACGCGTGCCAGATCGGCGACTTGCAGCGGATAAGCCGCGTTCTGATCGATGTGCGCATTCAGCGCCGCATACGGCAGGCGCCGACCGCCCACCACCTCAGGCTTGGCGTTATTGAGGCTGGCCAACAACAGCACCGCGCCTTGCTGGGCAATCAACGGGTCACTGACCTGGCTGCCCGCCAGCCAACTCACCAATTGGCTTTGCCCGGCATCCAGCGGCAGGCGACCGGCGTTGTCGAGCAACCGGCGGCTGGCGTCGGCGTGATCGCCAAGGGACTGCGAAACCCATTGATCGCTCGGCACATCCAGCACCAGGCAACGGCTGCCATTGCTGCTGCCGCACGCGTGATGGAAGCCCGACGGCACCACCACGAAACGCTGCTGAATCACCTGACTGCCATGCCCGCCGACCTCGAAGTCCAGCGCACCCGACAGCCCGAATACCAATTGCGCGTGGTCGTGGCTGTGGACGATCAGGTCTTTGGTGTATTGGCGAAGCGTGAGGATCGGTCTCATCGCAGGTCTCCCGGGCAAGATGCGGCCAGTCTACACCGGCCGGACGCTGTCACAGGATTGACTCGCGGTTGTCATGGGCAATTAACCGGATCGGCGCAAGCTTGCCAAAACTTGCCCAGAGGGTTGCCCATGACCAGCGCCGAGCTCGCCAAACCCAGCCGTAAGCAACGTGTGCGGACGTTGTGGATTTCCGATGTGCATTTGGGCACCCGGGACTGCCAGGCCGAACATCTGTCGCAGTTCCTCAAGGGCTACCACGCGGACAAGGTCTACCTGGTGGGCGACATCATCGACGGCTGGAAACTGCGCAGCGGCATGTACTGGCCTCAGGCGCACACCAACGTGATTCGCCGTCTGCTGACCATGAGCAAGCGCGGTACCGAGGTGATTTACGTCACCGGTAATCACGATGAATTCCTGCGCCGCTATTCGAAGCTGATTCTGGGCAACATCCAGCTGGTGGACGAAGCGGTGCACGTGACCGCCGATGGCCGGCATCTGCTGGTGATTCATGGCGACCAATTCGACGTGATCACCCGATATCACCGCTGGCTGGCCTTTCTCGGCGACTCGGCCTACGAGTTCACCCTGACCCTCAACCGCTGGCTCAATCATTGGCGCGCCCGTTACGGTTACGGCTACTGGTCGTTGTCGGCCTACCTCAAGCACAAGGTGAAAACGGCGGTCAGCTTCATCAGTGATTTTGAAGAAGCCATTGCCCACGAGTGCGTCAAACGCGAGTTGCATGGGGTGGTGTGCGGGCACATTCACCATGCCGAGATTCGCAAGGTCGGGGGGGTGGACTACCTCAATTGCGGGGATTGGGTGGAGTCGTGCACGGCGTTGATCGAGCATTGGGACGGGTCGATCGAGTTGTACCGGTTGGCGGATGCCCAGGCGCGGGAGGGGGAGTTGAAGGCCATTAAAATTGCAGAGCCGGCGTAGGCAGGTCCGACGCCTTCGCGGGCAAGCCTCGCTCCTACTGGATTACCCCATAACTTTTAAACACTGCGAAATCTGTAGGAGCGAGGCTTGCCCGCGAAGAGGCCCGCCCAGACACTCCGGTTCTGTCAGGCTGGCGAATGTTCTGCCATCGCCGCTATGTAGATCGAATGCTTCGGATGCGCAAACAACCGCTCCATCATCGGCTCAAAGAAACTCAGCGGTAATGTCTCGTAAGCCGGATCAAACGCCGCCGCGTCATATTTGGCGCAGAACTCGATAGTCGCCTGATACTGCGGATGCCCGCTGAATTGCTCCCGCAAATGCCGATCCATACCCAAGTGATGGAAGAAGTAATACCCCTGGAATATCCCGTGTTTCTCCACCATCCACAGATTCTCGGCGCTGACGAACGGCTTGAGAATCGCCGCGGCAATGTCCGGATGGTTGTAGGAACCCAGCGTGTCGCCGATGTCATGAAGTAGCGCGCAGACCACATATTCTTCATCACGGCCATCGCGCCAGGCACGGCTGGCGGTTTGTAAGGAATGGGTCAGACGATCCACTGGGAAGCCGCCAAAATCACCCTCCAGCAATTTCAGGTGCGCCACAATCCGTGACGGCAACTGCCTGGCGTAGGCACTGAAGTCGGCAGCGATGATCGCCCAATCTTCTTGCGTGCCATCCTGCATGTGGGTGAACCGTGCATTGGCGTTCATCAGCTATCCTCTTGTTTTAATCGAAAGGGATGTCTTGAGTGTAGAACTTGGATCCAGCATCGCACTGGCTGCGCAGGACGCTTTTGTGGCCAATGGAGCCTAGAACGGCACGCGACCCAGAATCATGTCGCGGTACATGACAAAGTCGCCAAGCAGGCTATAAAGAGGATGCTGGAACGTGGCGGGACGGTTCTTCTCGAAAAAGAAATGCCCGATCCAGGCGAAGCTGTAACCCGCGAGCGGCAAGGCCAGCAACATCAACCAGGCGCCTTTGCCGATGGTCAGCGCCAAGATGAAGATGACCAGGCTGGTACCGACAAAATGCAATCGTCGACACGTACTGTTGCTGTGTTCGCTGAGGTAATACGGGTAAAACTCAGCGAAACTGTTGAAACGTCTGATGTTTTCCACGACTGCGATCTCTGTGGTTATTGTTGTTCTGTTTGCAAGTTGTTCGGCGGGTAGCCTATTTGAGTCTAGAGTGATCATTGGCATCAGCCAGTGACAATAGGCGCCACTTTAGTATCCTTCGCAAATTTGCCGCGGTAGACGGCTCACAAAGTAGTAAGTAGACGCCATGAGCGAACGAACGACTTCTGCAAGCTGGGCGATGGGGATTGTCAAAGCACTGGAGATGGACGGCCTGGATTGCCGGGTTCTGTTCAAGCAACTGGGGCTCGACTACGCGTCACTGGACGATCCGGATGCGCGCTTCCCGCAAGATTCCATGACACGACTGTGGCAGCGAGCGGTCGAGCTGTCCGGCAACCCGGCGATCGGCCTGAACATGGGCAAGGTGGTGCGACCGGCCTCTTTCCATGTGGCCGGTTACGCCCTGATGTCCAGCCAGACCCTGGCCGAAGGCTTTCAGCGACTGGTACGTTATCAGCGGATCATTGCCGAAAGTGCTGACCTCAGTTTCCGACTGCTGGATGAAGGTTACGCGCTGATTCTGACGGTGCATGGCGATCACTTGCCGCCGACCCGACAGAGCGCCGAAGCGTCGCTGGCCTGTGCGCTGGCGCTGTGTGGCTGGTTGACCGGGCGCACTCTGCAACCGCGCAAAGTGCTGGTGCAGGGCGATCAGCCCGTTGATCTCGAACCCTATAAACAAGCCTTTCATGCACCTTTGGTGTTCAACGCGCCTTATGACGCCTTGATCTTTGAGCGCGCTGACATGGAGGCACCGCTGCCGACCGCCAATGAGGCGATGGCGCTGTTGCATGACCGGTTTGCTGGCGAATACCTGGCGCGGTTTTCCGAGAGCCGCGTGACCCACAAGGCGCGGCAGGTGCTGTGCCGTTTGCTGCCCCAGGGCGAACCCAAGCGCGACACGGTGGCGCAGACGCTGCATTTGTCGCAGCGCACCTTGCAGCGGCGCTTGCAGGAAGAAGGCACGAGTTTTCAAACGTTGCTGGACGACACGCGACGTGAACTGGCCGAACAATACCTGGCGCAGCCCAGCATGACCTTGCTGGAAATTGCCTACCTGTTGGGGTTCGCCGATCCGAGCAACTTCTTCCGTGCTTTCCGCCGCTGGTTCGATGCCACCCCCGGCGAGTACCGGATGCGGCTGATGGAAGCGCTGGCGCCTGTCAGTGACGCCAGAACGCCGGAATACACAGAACAAACACCGTGATGATCTCAAGTCGGCCCAGCAGCATGCCGACCGACAGAATCCACTTGGCGGCGTCCGGCAGGGTGGCAAAGTTGCCCGCCGGGCCAATCGTCTCGCCCAGTCCCGGACCGACACCGGACACCGTGGCGGCCGCGCCGGTAAGGGCGGTCATCCAGTCCACGCCGAGCAGCGACAACAGCAGCGCGATCACACAGATAGTGATGGCGAAGAAGAATGAAAAAGTCAGAATCGAACGCACGATCTCTTCGTCGAGGCGGTGACCGTTGTACTTCTGCTTGATCACCGCGCGCGGGTGAATCAGCTGGTTAAGGTTGGCCTTGAGCAGGATGTACGCGACCTGGAAGCGGAAAATCTTGATCCCGCCAGCGGTTGAGCCTGAGCAACCGCCGATAAAGCCCAGATAGAAGAACAGCATCAGCGAGAAGTTGCCCCAGAGGCTATAGTCCCCCAACGCGAAGCCTGTAGTCGTGACCACCGAGGTCACGTTCAGCGCCACATGTCGCAGGGCTTCCAGCCAATGCAGCTGGGTGGTCCACCAATACCAGGTGCCGAGCACCAGCCAGGTCACCAGTAGCATGCCAAGCAAACCTTGAACCTGCTGATCCTTGATAAGGGCCCTGCGGTTACCGCGCAAGGTCGCTACATACAGGGTGAACGGCAGGGCACCAAGAATCATGATGACGATCGCGACCCAATGCACTGCAGGCTCCGGCCACTTGGCCAAAGACTGGTCGGACGTTGAGAAACCACCGGTGGAAATCGCCGACATCGCGTGGTTGATCGCATCGAACGGGCTCATCCCGGCCCACCAGAATGCCAGGCTGCCGAAAATGGTGATGCCGACGTAGGCTGCTACGATCAAACGCGCCACCATGTGCGAACGGGGCATGACTTTTTCGGAACGGTCCGACGACTCGGTCTGAAACAGCCGCATGCCACCGATGCGCAGCAGTGGCAGAATCGCTACCGCCATGCCGATAAAGCCGATACCGCCGATCCAGTGCAGCAATGAACGCCACATCAGGATGCCGGGGGACATGGTGTCCAGGCCGGTGAGCACAGTGGCCCCGGTGGCGGTGATGCCGGACATGCTTTCGAAGAACGAGTCGGTGTAGCTGATGCGCTGGGTCAGCAGGAACGGCAGCGCAGCGAAGATGCACACCACCACCCAACTGCTGACGGTCAGCAGGTACATGTCCCTGGGCCGCAGGTGTACGTGTTCGGGGCGACCGGGGATGACCAGCGCGAGGCCGGCGACAAAGGTGATCATGCTCGCCCAGAGGAATGACGGCAGATCGCTCGTGCGATCGAAGATCACCAGCGTGGCCATGGGCACGACCATGGCGATGGCCAGCGTGATCAGGAAGATGCCGATGATGAAACCAATGAGACGTAAGGTCGGCAACGCCATGAAGTCCGCTCGGGTTGAAAGTAGGAAGGGCGCCATTCTACCTGCGGGGCAGGGCATGTAAACCGGCACCTCCAACGCACTTGCAGCTAGAATAGCCGGACATATTTTCCAGGAGGTGGCCGATGCAGGCTCTCGACGCTTTGCTCAACCGTGTTTCCGTTCCACGACTGCTCGAACCGGCACCCACTGCAACGCAGCGCGAAGTGCTGTTTTCTGCCGCGATGCGTGCGCCGGACCACGGCCATTTGCAGCCTTGGCGCTTCCTGACAGTCGAAGGTGCGGCGCGCGAGCAAATGGGCGAGTTGCTGGCCGAAGCGGCGAAGCTGCAAGACAGCGAGGTGTCCGAGGCGGCGCTGGACAAGGCGCGTAGCGGTCCATTGCGCGCGCCCCTGGTGGTTGTGGTGATCGCGCGGTTGCAGGACCACGTCAAATACCCGAAATCCGAGCAACTGCTGGCGGCGGGATGCGCGGCTCACGGGATTCTGCTGGCTGCTTACGCGCAAGGCATAGGCGCGGTGTGGCGTACCGGTGAACTGGCCTATTCGGCGCATGTGGCCCAAGGGTTGGGGCTTGCGGAAGGGGAAGAGGTGATTGCGTTTCTTTATCTGGGCACACCGCAGAAAGAACCACGCTTGGCGGAGAAGGTTGACCTGGCCGAATTCGTCAGCGCCTGGCCCTCTAAACCTTAAGATCAAATGCTTCGCGGGCAAGCCTCGCTCCTACAGGGTTTATGCCGATCACAATACTGTGGCACGACACATAAACCTGTAAGAGCGAGCGATGCGGCGATCCGACTTGCCCGCGAAGCTTTTAAGGTTGGACGACAGCTCCCGGCACCAGGGGTAATTCAAGGCTGGCAATGAACCCGCCCTGCGGGTGATTGGCCAGCACCAGACTACCGCCATGCCGCTCTGCCGCGCGTCGCGCAATGGCCAATCCCAAACCATGCCCGGCCGCCGTTTGCCCTGGCGCCCGATAGAACGGCTCCCCCAACTGGCTCAAATGTGCAGCCTCTACACCCGGTCCATGGTCACGCACGCTAACCACAATTCGCTCACCCTGACGCACCGCCTGCATTTCAATTGATTGCCCTTGCGGGTTGAACCGCTGGGCATTGCGCAGCAAGTTGTCCACGGCGCGCTCGATCATCGTCGGCCAGCCCTTGAGGTTCAGCTGCGGTTCGGCGTCGAGGCGTAACTTCTGCTCCGGTGAGCTCAATTGCGCATCCTTTTGCAGCGTATTGAGCAACGCGTTCAGATCCACGTCTTCAGCGCTGGCGTTGTCGGCATCGACCCGCGCCAGCACCAGGATTTCGCTGATCAGCGCTTCGAGTCGATCGCACTCACGGGTCAAGCGTGGCGCGAGTTTTTCCCGTTCTTCGGGGGTGGCACGTTCGGCCAGTGCCAAGGCAATGCGCAGTCGGGCCAGCGGTGAACGCAGTTCATGGGATACATCCCGCAGCAACTGCCGCTGACTGCCGATCAGACTTTGCAGGCGCGCACCCATGCGGTTGAAGTCGTTGGCCAGCACGCCAAACTCATCGCGTCGGTTGGCCAGTTTTACCAGGCTGTTTTGTTGGTAGGTGGTTTGTCCGAGGTCATGCACCGCGCCGCGCAAACGGTTGAGTGGGCGAGTAATGGACAACGTCACGAACAGACTGAACAAGGTCAGCACCACCAGCGCGATACCCAGCGCACTCAACGGCCACAGCAGGCTTTCGCGGTGCCACGCGTCCAGCTCCGGGTGGCGAATGCGGTAGATCAGCAGGTAGGTGTCGCCGGTATTTGCGCTGGTGTATTCATCGGTCAGACGACGCCACGGCAGGCGGCGATCGTCGTTGTTCTGCCGCGCTTCGAAGGCCGCCGCACGCCGGGGGAAGGTGCCGCGTACCACCGGATCGCCGCTTTCGTTGAGCACCTGAACGTCGATGTGATACTGGCGCTTGCGCTGTTCCAGAATGTCCTGGGCTGCTTCCTCACCCTGGGCTTCGTAGGTTTGCGTCCATTGTTCGGCCAGGGTGTTGAGGCCCGGGTGGCGACTGAGAATCCACGCGTCCTGGTTGAGCATGTGCCCCAGCAGAATGGAAAGCCCTGCAACCAGAGCGATGGCCAGCCAGAAGCTGGCCAGGATACGCCAGAACAATGAGCGCACGGAAAATCCTCAAACAAAGAAAGCCCATGTGGGAGCGGGCTTGCTCGCGAAAGCGTCGGCACATTCAGCATCAACGTGTCTGAAGGGACGTCTTCGCGAGCAAGCCCGCTCCCACATTAGGCTGAGTGGCATCAGCCCAACGGTGGCTAACCGCTGGGCCCGTGATTAACGCATTATTGCGCTTTTTGCGGTTGTTGCGCTTTCCACGCCTTGAACTCGGCCCATTCGGCGCGGCGCTCAGCCTTCTTCTTCTGGATCTCGTCGAATTTCTTCTGTTGATCCGGTTTCAGCAGGCCACGGACATCGGCTTCAGCTTTTTTGTGGTTGGCGGCCATTTCGTCTTTCATGGCTTTCTGGTCAGCCGGCGAGAGTTTCTCCAGGTACTTCTCGACCACTTGCTTACGCTCATGCATCTGCTCGCCCATGATCTTGCGGATCTGCTCGCGCTGTTCGCGGCTCAGGTCCAGCTGGCTGTACGGGCCTTTACCGTGCATGCCGTGCATCTGACCGCCGTGGCGCGAGCCATCCATCGGACCACCCATCGGGCCGGCACCTTCAGGCATGGCCATGGCAACGGTCGGCAGGGCGGCAGCGAACATCAGAGCGATAAGAGTCTTGCGCATGGTGAATCTCCTTGTCTCGTTCCCGGTACGTTCCGGATGTGTGCAGATTACGGAGATCAAGGTCAGCGGCGGTCAGCGGAGCGTAAAGCTTGGGTAAAGACGATTTCTCGCTGACCTGACAAAACTTACAGGCTGTAGTAATAGCCACGGCTGCGCAGGGCCACGATGCGCGGGCGGCCGTCGGTGTGCGGGCCGATCTTTTTGCGCAAGTTGCTGACGTGCATGTCCAGGCTGCGGTCGTACAGGGTCAGCTTGCGGCCGAGGGCGATTTGCGCCAGTTCCTGTTTGTCCAGCGGCTCGCCGGGTTGCTTGAGCAGGGCTTCAAGCAGACGGCTTTCGGAGACGGTGAGGGTAAATTCCTGTTCATCGATGCTGACCACGCCGCGCACCGGGCTGAAGCACAGGTCGCCCAGTTCGAGCTGACTGGACACCGCCGCCGGATGACTGCGGCGCAACACGGCGCGCAGACGGGCTGTCAGTTCCCGTGGGTCGCATGGCTTGGCCAGGTAATCGTCGGCGCCGAGTTCCAGGCCGAGGATGCGGTCCAGCGGCTCGCCACGCGCAGAAAGCATCAGCACCGGCAGGTCGGGATGGTCGCTGCGCAATTGCTTGAGCAGTTCCAGACCGCTGCCGTCCGGCAGCATTACGTCCAGCACCACGGCGGCGGGGGAGGTTTCGGCCAGCGCACGGCGAGCACTCTGGCCGTCGTGACAGGCACGGACCTGAAAGCCTTCCTGGCTCAGCCAACTGCTCAGGAGCTCGCACAGCTCCTGGTCATCATCAATTAATAACAGCTCGCTCATCACTCACTCAATTTAGCCATTGCCGACGTTTTCTGGTGGCACCACTGGCGAAGATACCGCAGAGCAGGGCCAATAGCGCAACTCCACCACCGATTACGAACCATTGCTGCTGATCAGTCAGCAGGCGTGGCAGCGGGTTGCTGGCCTGGGCTTCCTTGAGTTGCAGCTTGAGGCGCTGATTCTCTTGGCGCAACCGGCTCAGCTGAGCGCTTTCGCGTTCGCTATCGGTATTTTGCAGTTGTTTGCTCAGTTCTTCTCGTTGCTGCTCACTTGCCTTCAAGCGCTGCTGCAACTCGGTGATCTGGCTGCCGGCGCTCAGCGACAGCGGCGTCGAACTGCCGCCCTCGGCGCTTTCTTCACCGTGGGCAGGGGTCACCATCGACAACGTCACCAACATCAGACACAACGGACCTTTGCGCATCGCCACTCCTGATTCCAATACGAGTATTGGGCAGGTTGTCGGCCGCTGAACGAGAATAATGAGCGTTGAGAGCGCGATGAACCGACAAGGTTCACCGCGCCGGGGAGATTTACGGCAGGACTTGCTTGAACGGCTTGACCGAAACGTTGGCGTAGACGCCGGCGGCGATGTACGGGTCCGCATCGGCCCAGGCCTGGGCGGCGCTCAGGGAATCGAACTCGGCGACGATCAGGCTGCCGGTGAAACCCGCCGCGCCCGGATCATTACTGTCGACCGCCGGGTGCGGGCCGGCCAGTACGATACGGCCTTCGCCCTTGAGCACTTGCAGGCGCTCAAGGTGGGCAGGCCGTGCGGCCAGGCGGGCTTCCAGGGAGTTGGCGACGTCTGTGGCAATGATTGCGTAAAGCATGTCAGTCCTCGGTTTTTGGCGTGGTGGTATCGGCGTCATGCAGGTGGCGGGACAGGTAAATGCCTTGGGCGACCAGGAACAGCAACGTCATGCCCAGGCTGCCGAAGACTTTGAAGTCGACCCAGTAGCTCTGGAACGTGAACGCGACAAACAGGTTGGCGGCACCGCAAAACAGGAAAAAGCCGATCCAGGCGATGTTCAGGCGCGTCCAGACCTGGTCCGGCAGGGTCAGCGCGTGGCCCATGATGCGCTTGATCAGCAGTTGGTCGCCGATGAAGTGGCTGCCAATGAATGCGAGGGCGAACAGCCAGTTGACCACCGGCGCTTTCCACTTCAGAAAGGTCTCGCTGTGGAACGCCAGGGTCAGGCTACCGAAGACCAGGCAGGCGATGAGGGTCAGCCACTGGCTCTTCTCCAGCTTGCGCTGCTTGATGAACAGCGCGCCGTAAACCACCAGGGAACTGACGATCAGCATCGCGGTGGCGCTGTAAATACCGCCTACAGTCAGTTGATGACCGCCGATGTCGACGACCCGTGGATCAATTTTGAAAACGATGAAAAACAGCAGGAGCGGGATGAAATCGATGAATTGTTTCACAGTGGCAGCCAGAAGCAGGATGTGGCGGCATAATAACAAACATATGGGCGCGCGATAGCGCCAGCTGATTTGAGGTAACACATCCCCGTGAATGTTGATTTGCACTGCCATAGCACCGCCTCCGATGGCGCTCTCGCGCCTGCAGTTCTGGTTGCGCGTGCATTCGAGAAAGGCGTGCGAGTCCTGGCCTTGACCGATCACGACACCCTCGAGGGCCTCGATGAGGCCCGCAATACGGCGACGGCGCTGGGGATGCAACTGGTCAATGGCGTCGAATTGTCCTGCACCTGGGGCGGCGCGACCATTCATGTGCTCGGCTACGGATTTGATGTAAATGCTGCACCGTTGGTCGAGGCAATCGCCAAATTGCACGATGGCCGCTGGTTACGGTCCGAAGAAATAAGTCGCAAGCTCGCGTTGAAAGGCATGCCCGGCGCGCTGGAAGGTGCCCGGGCGATTCAGCAGGAGCTGGGTGACAGCGGCAATGCGCCGGCCCGTCCGCACTTCGCCGACTGGATGGTGCGTGAAGGTTTCGTAAAGGATCGCGCCGAAGCGTTCCGTAAATGGCTGGGCGCCGGCAAGCTGGGCGACGTCAAGCAGCACTGGCCGACCCTGGAAGACACGGTCGAAACCCTTCGAGCCGCGAAGGCCTGGGTCAGCCTGGCGCATCCGTGGCACTACGATTTCACTCGCAGCAAGCGTCGTCGCCTGATTTCTGACTATATTCAAGCCGGGGGCCACGCAATTGAAGTGGTCAATGGCCATCAGCCCGCCGAGCAAGTGGGCAGCCTGGCGATTCTCGCCCGCGAGTTCGGTCTGCTGGTCAGCGCCGGCAGTGATTTTCATGGCCCTGGAGGCTGGTCCGAGATCGGGGAATACCGCCCGCTACCGGAGGATCTGCCACCACTGTGGTGTCGATTCAAACATGACCCAATTATTGCCGCCGTCTGAACAGGTAGAGAATGTGAGTCAATTTTTCCAGATTCATCCGGAAAACCCGCAAGTGCGCCTGATCAAACAGGCTGTCGAGATCATCCGCAACGGCGGGGTGGTGATTTATCCCACAGACTCGTCCTACGCCATTGGTTGCCAGATAGGTGACAAGAATGCCGTGGATCGCGTGCGCCGTTTGCGCGGGCTGGATGACAAGCACAACTTCGCCCTGATCTGCAGCGACCTCTCGCAACTGGGGCTGTTCGCCAAAATCGACACCGGCACCTTCCGCCTGCTTAAAGCTCACCTGCCGGGGCCTTACACTTTCATTCTCAACGCCACCCGCGAAGTCCCGCGGCTGTTGTTGCACCCGAAAAAACGCACCATCGGCCTGCGGGTGCCGAGTCATCCGATTGCCCTGGCGCTGCTGGAGGAACTCGGCGAACCGCTGATGAGCGTGACGCTGATCATGCCTGGCGACACCGATCCGATGACCGATCCTTACGAAATGCGTCAATTGCTTGAGCATCAGGTCGAACTGATCATCGACGGCGGTTTCGGCGGGATCAAGGCATCCACCGTGATCAACCTCGCCGACGGCGAACCGGAAGTGATCCGTGTCGGTTGCGGCGACCCTACGCCGTTCATGGCCGAGGCGTAGATGTCTGCAGTAGAACCCGTTGTCGACAGTCAGGCCGGCGCCCAGCAAGAACTGCCCTTCGCCATGGTCTATGGCCAGGCAGTCATGGAAATGCCGCTGGACCTGTACATCCCGCCGGATGCACTCGAGGTGTTTCTCGAAGCCTTTGAAGGCCCCCTCGACTTGCTGCTGTACCTGATCCGTAAACAGAACATCAACATCCTCGACATCCCCGTGGCGGAAATCACCCGCCAGTACATGGGGTATGTCGAATTGATGCAGTCGGTGCGCCTGGAGCTGGCCGCCGAGTACCTGGTGATGGCCGCGATGCTGGCCGAGATCAAATCGCGGATGCTGTTGCCGCGTGCCGAAACCATCGAAGACGAAGAAGACGACCCGCGCGCCGAGCTGATCCGCCGCTTGCAGGAGTACGAACGCTTCAAGGCTGCCGCCGAAGGCATTGATGGCCTGAGCCGGGTAGGTCGCGATGTGGTGGTGCCCAAGCTCGACGCCCCGGAAGCCCGGGCGCGCAAGCTGTTGCCGGACGTGAGCCTGGAAGAGTTGCTGATGTCCATGGCCGAGGTCTTGCGCCGTGGCGACATGTTCGAAAGCCACCAGGTCAGCCGCGAAGCGCTGTCCACCCGCGAACGCATGAGTGATGTACTGGAACGGCTCAAGGGCGGCGGTTTCGTGCCCTTTGTCGAGCTGTTCACCGCTGAAGAAGGACGTCTGGGGGTGGTGGTGACCTTTATGGCGATCCTCGAACTGGTCAAGGAATCTTTGGTCGAGCTGGTGCAGAATGAGCCGTTCGCGGCGATCCACGTGCGAGCCCGAGCCGAATAACGAGTTGAATCATGAACCTGACTGAACCCCGCGAGCTGGCGCCACTGCTTGAAGCCTTTCTGTTGGCCTCGGGAAAACCGCAATCGCTTGAACGCCTGTTCGAACTCTTCGAAGAGGGCGAGCGGCCGGAACCGCCGGTTTTCAAGAAAGCCCTGACGATTCTCGCCAAGTCCTGCGACGGCCGCGCCTTCGAGCTGAAGGAAGTGGCCTCCGGGTATCGCCTGCAGATCCGCGAAAAGTTCTCGCCGTGGGTTGGCCGTTTGTGGGAAGAACGCCCGCAGCGTTACTCCCGCGCGATGCTCGAAACCATGGCCTTGATCGCCTATCGCCAGCCGATCACCCGGGGCGAGATCGAAGACGTGCGGGGCGTGGCGGTCAACACGCACATCGTCAAAACCTTGCTGGAACGCGAGTGGATCCGCATCGTCGGTTACCGCGATGTGCCCGGCAAACCGGCGATGTTCGCCACCACCAAAGCGTTTCTCGATCACTTCAACCTGAAGAATCTCGACGATCTGCCGCCGCTGGCGGAGCTGCGAGAGATGGAGCCGGATCCGCTACTCGACTTCGACGACGCACCGGTGCCGGCCGGTTTGCAAGAACTGGCGGATGCCAGCGCCGAGCCGGAGGAGCCGAAGGAAGAAACCAGTTTCCATACGCTGTTGCTGGAACTGGACACCATGGAGGAGGGGATCAAGACCGACTTCGACGACATATTGCGTGATGGCGAGGTGACCGAGACCGAAGATGTTCTGGAGACGCCGGAGCCTGCAATCGAAGTTGAACTTCAGGTCGAGCCCGAAGCGACAGTCGAAGAAGGGCTGGAAGAAGAGCTAGAAGAGCCGGAAGAAGAGCTTGAGGATGATGTGCTTGGCGTCGCCGAAGCGCGCGAGAAACTCCTGGCCGCTGTCGCCGCTCTAGAGCAGCCAAAACCCGAGCCCGAATTGAGCGACGAAGAAGCTGAAGCCCGGGCCCTGGCCGAAGCAATCGAGGCCGAACGCCGCGAGTTCGACGATTGACGCCAACCCTGAGAACAATAGAGATCCCTGTGGGAGCGGGCTTGCTCGCGAATGCGGTGGGTCAGGCAACAAAGATGTCGACTGACCCACCGCATTCGCGAGCAAGCCCGCTCCCACAGGTTATTGGTATTGGCTGGATTATTTGATGAGCTCAACCAAAGACCCCTGCATCAGCATCTGCAAATTCACCGACGACATCTGCCTCGGCTGCGGTCGCAGCAAGCGCGAGATCAAGTCCTGGAAGAAACTCGACAAGACCGACAAGCGCTCCGTTCTCGCCGAAGCCTCGCTGCGGTTGATCAAACTCGGCGGTGCCGTTCGGCGAAAAAGCAAATAAGCAGGCAATCATCAGCTAGTCTCTGATGCGCAAACGCTCCCATGAGCGTATGATTCGCGACCCTTCGGCGATCCCTACGCCAAGTGAACAGATTTACATCGCTTCAGGACGCTCAATTCAGGGCCGCCTGAACAGACCACACCGGGAGGTGCCCAGATGAGTATCAACGACCAGAAAGACGACCAGGAAATCGGCCCAGCAGGCGAGAAACTGCAGAAAGTCCTCGCCCGTATCGGCGTCGGCTCGCGCCGTGACGTGGAAGCCTGGATCAGCCACGGCCGCATCAAGGTCAATGGCAAAGACGCCACCCTAGGGCAGCGCGTCGACATGCACGACGCCATCACCATTGATGGCAAGGTGATCAAGCGCGAAGAAGCCGCCGAGTCGGTACGCCGCGTGATCATGTACAACAAGCCAGACGGCGAAATCTGCACCCGCCTTGATCCGGAAGGCCGTCCGACCGTTTTCGACAAGATGCCGCGCCCGAAAGAAGGTCGCTGGATCAACATCGGTCGTCTGGACATCAACACCACCGGCCTGCTGATGTTCACCACCGACGGTGAGCTGGCCAACCGCCTGATGCACCCTTCCTACGAAATGGACCGTGAATACGCGGTACGTGTGCGTGGCGAAGTCGATGACGAGATGATCGAGCGTCTGAAAGCAGGCGTCGTCCTCGAAGACGGCCCGGCCAAGTTCACCGACATCAAGCAAGCGCCGGGTGGCGAAGGTTTTAACCACTGGTATCACTGCGTGGTGATGGAAGGTCGCAACCGCGAAGTTCGTCGTCTGTGGGAATCCCAGGGCCTGGTGGTCAGCCGTCTGAAGCGCGTGCGTTTCGGTCCGGTGTTCCTCAACTCCGACCTGCCGATGGGCCGCTGGCGCGAAATGAGCCAGTACGAAGTCGACATTCTGAGTGCTGAAGTTGGCCTGACGCCTGTGGCCATGCCGCAGATGAACGCCAAGAGCAAAGACAAGCTTGACCGCATGCAGCGTAAATCGTCGCGTCCGATGGGCAAGACCGAGCGCGTGCGTTCGTTGCGTCCAGCCATCGGCAACCAGACCGCGGCTACTCCACGTGATACTCGTGAACCGCATATCGAAGGCGAGCGTCCAGCCCGCAAACCAGCAGCACCTCGTGCTGACGGCGAGCGCGGTCCACGCACGCCACGTCCGGCCAATGGTCGCGGTGCGCCAAGCGGCGGTCGTAGCGATCGCGGTGCTCCTCGTGGTGAGGCTCGTGGTGATTCGAGTCGCGGTACGCCAGTGGCAGATCGTCCGGCCGACACCAAGCGTCCGGCCAAGCCTGTCGGGAAGAAACGCCCAGGCATTGTGCTGGTCGACAAGGACGCACCGTCGGGCAAGCGCCGTGGTGCGCCAGCCGGTTCGGGCCAGCGTCCGGGCTTTGGTCGTCGCAAGCCTGAGTAATCGGTAAGCGCCGCATAAAAAAACGCCAACCTTCGGGTTGGCGTTTTTTTTGGTCTGGCTGATCGTTCCCACGCTCTGCGTGGGAATGCCTCTAGGGACGCTCCGCGTTCCAATGGGACGCAGAGCGTCCCGGGGCTGCATTCCCACGCAGAGCGTGGGAACGATCAGCTAAAACACAAATCGCCCATCAAACACCGGCTCATCATCCAGCGCCAACACGCCGCTGGAGAAGATCAGGTCCAGATGATGGCTGCCTTTGGCTCCCCCACCCAACCCCAGGTGCAGCCCGCAATGGCGCTCTTCAAACCCGGCATTGCGCGCATACAGCGCCTTCACGCCTTCGTTGGTGCCAATCCCCAACTCCTCAATGCGCCGATTCGACGGATTCGCCTCCAGGTACTTGTTGAAGTCATGTTCCAGCCCCGGCACATCGGTGGCGATCTTGCGGATGGTCGAGTTCTCGATCCACAACTCCAGCGGTGACTCCAGCACCCCGTACTTGCGGGCAAACGGAATGGTGCTGAGAAAAGTCCCCATGAACTTCACCTGGCCGTTTATCGCTTCGCTGTGCGTGGCAATTTCACCGGGCGCCAGGTCAAAGTTGCCGACACCGTTGATGTCGGTCCACTTCTTGATGCTATGCATCGGCGCTTCGAACCACGAGCCGTGATCATCTTTGAAACTTAACGTCGTGGCATGGGACATGCGCTGGATCAAGTGGCTGTTGAGCCCCGCTATACGCTGCGGCGTGACACTGAAGGTGTCGTAGAAGTAATCGCCGTAATCCTTGAACAGCAGCGACTTCTTCCAGTTCTCAGCCATTACGCCTTGCAGCGCACGGACAAACTCCGGGCCATCGGGGCGTGGATTGGGCAGGGTGGAAGAGTCGTAAAAGAAAATGTACAGATCGCTGTCGGCTATCGCCCGGGCCAGCCTTTCGGCAGGTTCGAGGTCCAGGCGCATGGCGCTGAATCGGAATGGCTGGCTGTCACCGGCCTGTTCGGCGATGGTGCCGGTCAGTGCCTCGTAATCAGCGGTGTGGCCGAGCAAAACCTTCGCCGGGTTGATGCCGGCAAGGGCAGGGTGGTGTTCGAGGTAGTAAAGGAAATGCGAAATGGCGCGTTGCTTATCCATGTAGTCCTCCCTGACAAACCGAGAAAAAGTGGCAGGCACAACCGGCCGGATCATGCCTGCCGGGGTGTCTTACAAAGGCCACATCGCCGTGCCGAACGGAACGACCGCATCGGCTTGCATCATTTCAACGGCGGCTTCATGGGTCGGTGCTTCAAACCAATCGTCCAGTTGCAGTTCAGTGTCCAAGTCTTTTTCAAGTGCTTGCATTGTGAATCTCCTAGAGACTTTTTCGGTAAGTACAGCGGCGCGTTTTTCAGTCATTGAATAACGAGCCGACTTGCCGGTCGATGCGTTTCGGCAAGTCGCTGAAAACCTAGTCCACAGGTTTTTAAATTGCAAAAAAATAATCAAATTAGATTTATTTGAACTTTTTATTCTGTTTTTTGATGAAGGATTTATCGAGAAAAAACAGAAAACTAAGTCGACCTTTTCCGTAGGAAGATTCCTACCGTCAATTTGCAGTCGTCCTACAGATTGATCTGATTTGGAAAATATGCGTTACAGCTTGTAAAGAAAAGCTGACGGAATCGCCCCGCAAAGCCCTTGGGTTGACGTTTGCGGAAGGGGTGTAAGGAAAACCTGCCGAAAGCACGCCAGTCACCAATCCTGCAGGCGCTCTGGCCCGCTTGTTTCAGCGACGCGGGAAGGGTGAGATGCGGTCCATGCCTGTCGTGCAGGTGCATAACAAGAAGGAGGCGCAATGAACGCCGTGACCCAGTTCCACTTCTCCCCGAGAGGCGATTTTTCCGTCGTCCCCGTCGAAGACCCGCAAAGCTCTGACCCTATTTTTGCAGCCGCCCGAGACCCTCGGGGTGGACACAGGCAATCCCGGCAAACGACACGCTGATCCAGCGGTGTCTGGCAGCAGGGGGTTACAGGTGTACAATGCGCCGCGTTTTAACTGTGACCTCCTGCGCATCTGCGCAAACCTCAAGGCTATCCGCCTTGTTCACTCCGCCGCGCCACAAGCGTGTCGGGTTCGATTTCGTCACAGATAAAAACAAACAGGTGACGCATGACCGTTGTAAAAACGCTGAACTCCTTTTGCCTTCGCTGGGGTTTGATCGGCGCTGCTTGAAATCGCAACTGAGCAGCATCGTCTAACGAACATCATCAAACCTTGCGTGAGACCCTTTTCATGAGTGGACAAAACTCGCATTCAGGCGAGCTGAAACGCGGCCTGAAAAATCGCCATATTCAACTGATCGCCCTCGGTGGCGCGATTGGCACCGGGCTGTTCCTGGGCTCGGCCGGCGTACTGAAATCCGCCGGCCCGTCGATGATCCTCGGCTACGCCATCTGCGGCTTCATTGCGTTCATGATCATGCGCCAGCTCGGCGAAATGATCGTCGAAGAGCCGGTTGCCGGTTCCTTCAGCCACTTCGCCCACAAATACTGGGGCGGTTTCGCCGGCTTCCTCTCGGGCTGGAACTGCTGGATCCTGTACATCCTGGTGGGCATGTCGGAGCTGACCGCGGTCGGCAAATACATCCACTACTGGGCGCCTGATATTCCGACCTGGGTCTCGGCCGCCGGGTTCTTCGTCCTGATCAATTTGATCAACCTGGCCAACGTCAAAGTCTTTGGCGAGGCCGAGTTCTGGTTCGCGATCATCAAGGTCGTGGCGATCGTCGGCATGATCGCGCTCGGCAGCTACCTGCTGGTCAGCGGCCATGGCGGCCCGCAAGCCTCGGTGACCAACCTGTGGGCCCACGGCGGCTTCTTCCCGAATGGCGTCAGCGGTCTGGTAATGGCCATGGCCATCATCATGTTCTCCTTCGGCGGCCTGGAAATGCTCGGTTTCACCGCAGCAGAAGCCGACAAACCGAAAACCGTGATCCCGAAAGCCATCAACCAAGTGATCTACCGGATCCTGATTTTCTACATCGGCGCACTGGTCATTCTGCTGTCGCTGACGCCGTGGGACAGCCTGTTGGCGACCCTTAACGCGTCGGGTGATTCCTACAGCGGCAGCCCGTTCGTGCAAGTGTTCTCGATGCTTGGCAGCAACACCGCCGCGCACATCCTCAACTTCGTGGTCCTGACCGCGGCGCTGTCGGTGTACAACAGCGGTACCTACTGCAATAGCCGTATGCTGCTGGGCATGGCCGAGCAGGGCGATGCGCCGAAAGCCCTGGCGAAGATCGACAAGCGCGGCGTGCCGGTGCGCTCGATCCTCGCGTCGGCGGCTGTGACGTTGATTGCGGTGTTGCTGAACTACCTGATCCCGCAGAACGCGCTGGAACTGCTGATGTCGCTGGTGGTTGCCACCCTGGTGATCAACTGGGCGATGATCAGCTTCTCGCACTTCAAGTTCCGCCAGCACATGGACAAAACCAAACAGACGCCGCTGTTCAAGGCCCTGTGGTACCCGTACGGGAACTACATCTGCCTGGCGTTCGTGGTGTTCATCCTCGGCGTGATGCTGTTGATCCCGGGCATCCAGATCTCGGTGTATGCGATTCCGGTGTGGGTTGCGTTCATGTGGGTTTGCTACGGCATCAAGAACAAGCGCAGTGCTCAGCATGCGTTGCAGGCGGCAAACGCGAAGTAAGCGCAGTATGCAGAAACAACAAACCCGGCCAAATGTGCCGGGTTTTTTGTGATCGACGCAAAACCTGTAGGAGCGAGCGATGCGGCGATCCGACTTGCCCGCGAAGCAGACGACTCGGTTTGTCAGGCAAACCGCGTTATCGTTCTTCGCGGGCAAGCCTCGCTCCTACAGGGTATTCTGGCGGTCCTGATATCGGACGTTTTTCCATGCTGGTGATTTCCAACAATGTGCATCTGCCGGATGCCGAGATCGAGTTGACGGCCATTCGTGCGCAAGGCGCCGGTGGGCAGAACGTCAATAAGGTCTCCAGTGCCATGCACCTGCGTTTCGACATTCCGGCCTCGTCCTTGCCCGAGTTCTACAAGGAGCGGCTGCTGGCGCTGCGTGACAGTCGCATCACCAGCGAAGGGGTGCTGATCATCAAGGCCCAGCAATACCGCACCCAGGAAGCCAATCGCGCGGATGCGCTGGAGCGGCTGATCGAGTTGATTCTCAGCGCGACCAAGGTCGAGAAGAAACGCCGCCCGACCAAACCGACTCTCGGTTCGAAGAAGCGTCGGCTCGAATCCAAGACCAAGCGTGGCAGCATCAAGGCTGGGCGGGGCAAGATCGATTTCTAGCGCGCGTCGCGCTCTTCACGGTACTTTTCATTAAGGTGCTTGGGCGCCTGCCGGTACAAATAAACGCTCAGCGCCAAGCCGCTCAACGCGGCAATCGCGGCAAACAGAAAGATCGAAGCAAAGCCAAACCCGGCGGCAATCGCACCGGCCACTGGCCCGGTAATCCCCAGCGACAAATCGATGAACAGCGAATAGGCCCCGACCGCTGCGCCACGACTGGAAGCGGGCACCAGGTTGACGGCTTCCACGCCCAGCGCCGGGAACACCAGCGAGAAGCCGAAACCGCTCAATGCCGCGCCGGCCAGTGCCCAATGAGCATCCGGTGCCAGCCACAGCAGCAACAACCCCAGGGTTTCCACCGACAGGCAGGCAATCGCCACGCGAAAGCCGCCGAGGCGGTTGATCAGGTTGCCGAACAACAATCGCGCGCCGATGAAGCTTGCGCCGAAGAGGCTCAGGCAAAGCACTGCGTTTTCCCAGTGTTGCGTGGCGTAATACAACGTGATGAAGGTGGCGATGGTGCCGAATCCGATCGAGCCCAAGGCTAGACCGCAACCATGGGGCAGCACCCGTCCCAGCACGTGCATGAACGGCAGCCGTTCACCGACCACAATCGGCGCGGCGGTTTTCGGCCAGGCCAGCGCCAGGCCGAGGACGGCCAGCAGCACGATGCTCGCGCCCATGCTCCACAAGCCCAATTGACTGACCAGGAGCACGCCCAACGGCGCGCCGACCGCCAGTGCGCCATAACTGGCGATGCCGTTCCAGGAGATGACTTTGGCGGTGTTCGCTGCGCCGACCCGGCCGATGCCCCAGCCAATCGAGCCGGAGCCCACCAGACTTTCCGCGCTGCCAAGCACCAGGCGGCCGATCAACAGGCTGATCAGGCTCAGCATTGGCAGGCTCTGGGTCCAGGCCGAAATCAGCATGAACACACCGCTCAAACCGCAACCGGCGAGGCCGTACATCACCGCGAGTTTGCTGCCCTTGTTGTCGATGATTTTCCCGGCGTATGGCCGGCTGAGCAGGGTGGCCAGGTATTGCACGCTGATCACCAGCCCGGCGATCACGGCGCCGAATCCGAGGTCGCTGTGGACATAGCCGGGCAATACGGCGAGGGGAATGCCGATGTTCAGGTAGCCGATAAAGGTAAAGAGAACGATGGAAACGACTTGCAGCGTGACCGCCAGGGGGCGCTGGTTTTCAGACATGAGTAAAGGTCCACGGGAAAGCAGGATAGATAGGCTGCTTATGATAGCGGCGCGAGCGGCCGCGGGGCGTGGAAAAGTAAAACTATTTGCCGGGCGGGCTTATTCGAGTTTTGCGGGGGCAACCAATTGCGTCGTGACCAAAGCGGCCAAGGCGTTTTCTTCGCTGCCGAAACGGGCGAGCAACGCGGCTTGTTTCTCGGGGGACAGGCGATTCCAGATCTCGATCATCTTCTCGGCGGTGCCGATCAGGACGCTGGCCTGGGTTTCTGAGAAGTCGTCAGTCATGGTGTGGGACTCGGGGTTCAGGCGGTGTGGAAAGCGCATGTTAGCGCTTTCCACACGGTCTGGCATTGCAGGTGTTTCAGTCTTCGCTGTCGGCCTGGCGGCGTTCAGTGGCTTCTTTCGGCTCGGGCTGTTGGGCACCGGCTTGTTGCGGGGTTGTCTGCTCAGTTTCGTGCAGGCTTGGGAAGGGGAGATTAGGGATCTCGTGCATGTTTCGCGCTCCTCGCAAAGTCTGTTGATAGATCTGGTAGATCCGCGCTTTTAAAAAGCTTGGGCAGGATACAGCAGGAGAAATGACAAATAGACTTTTATATCCATTTGTTTCGACGGATGGAGTTGTCTAGACAGGTCTGTAGGAGACGCACAGGCAATTGTGGGAGCGGGCTTGCTCGCGAATGCGGTGGATCAGTCAATGTTGATGTCGACTGACACTCCGCTTTCGCGAGCAAGCCCGCTCCCACAGGGGATGTGCAATGGCTTGAGGTTATTTGCAGACTTCGGCGATTGCCTCGGCCAGCAAATCCAGACGCGTTGCATCGATCCCTGCCACGTTCGCCCGGCCGGTACCCACCATGTAAACGCTATGATGATCGCGCAGCTGTTTAACCTGATCCGGCGTCAAACCGGTGTAGGAAAACATCCCGCGTTGCACGCCAATATGCGCAAAGCGTTCGCGCAAGCCGTGTGGTTCAAGCGCTTCCACCAGCCCGCTGCGCAGTTGGGCAATGCGCAAACGCATGGCTTCCACTTCGTCGGTCCAGCGGCTTTTCAGCTCCGGGTCGGCGAGGATCGTTGCGACTACTGCCGCGCCGTGATCCGGCGGGGTCGACCACAGGTTGCGGGCGATGTTGGCCAGTTGGCTGCGTATGTCGGTGAGCTTATCAGCGGTTTTCGCGCAGACGATCAGCGCACCGGTACGATCGCGGTACAGGCCGAAGTTCTTCGAACATGAGCTGGTGATCAGCAGCTCCGGCAACTCGGCGGCGAACAGCCGGGTCGACCACGCGTCCTGCTCCAGACCGTCGCCAAAGCCCTGATAGGCGAAGTCGATCAGCGGCAGCAGATCGCAGCTGCGCACCACGTCCAACACTCGGCGCCAGTCGTCATGACTGAGGTCGAAACCGGTCGGGTTATGGCAGCAGGCATGCAGCAACACCACGTCGCCCTTCGGCGCTTCGCTGAGGGCGGCGAGCATCGCTTCGACGTCGAGGCGGTTGTCGCTGCCGACGTACGGGTAGTGACTGACCTTGACCCCGGCCGCCGCGAAAATCGTTTCGTGGATCGGCCAGGTCGGGTTGCTCAACCACACGCCTCGGCCCGGCAGGCACTGGGCGATGAAGTCGGCACTCAGGCGCAAGGCACCGGTGCCCCCTGGGGTCTGAGTGGCGCCGACACGCTGTTCGGCGATCAGCGCCGAGTCGGCACCGAGCACCAGCTCATTGATGACTTTGCCGAACAATGGATTGCCGTGACCACCGATGTAGGTCTTGGTGTTCTGGCCTTCAACCAGTCGCGCCTCGGCGATTTTCACCGCTTCGGGAATCGGCGTCTGGCCCTGGGCATCTTTATAGACGCCCACGCCAAGGTCGAATTTGCGCGGGTTAGGGTCCTGCGCATAGGCCTCCATCAGACCGAGAATCGGATCGCCGGGTACTCGACCTATGGCGTCGAAATGCATTATTTGCGGCCCTCGGCATCCTTGGCCACGTCGTCAGTGCGTGCGGCCATGATGAAATCGTTGCGGTGCAGACCCTTGATGGAGTGACTCCACCAGGTCACGGTGACTTTGCCCCATTCAGTCAGCAAGCCAGGGTGGTGACCTTCGGCCTCGGAGATTTCGCCGACCGCGTTGGTGAACGCCAGCGCGTGCTTGAAATTCTTGAACAGGAAAACCTTTTCCAGCTGCATGATGCTGTCGCGAACTTCGATGTTCCAGTCCGGGATCTGCTTGATCAGTACCGGCAGTTCTTCGTCGCTGACCTGAGGAGCGCCGGCTTGGCAGGCTTCGCAATGGGCTTGGTTCAATGTGGACATGATGGGTTCCTGAAATCGAATTATTGGAAATCGGCCGTCAGTACCCCACGCTAAACCAAAGCGTCGGTTTCTGACAGGCTCACTTGATTCTAAAAGCTGCGGATCACGCGGCTTTTTTTGGCGGAAATTTTGGCGCGTGCAAGCCCAGCTGCATGCCTTGCTTGACCATGCTCATGATGTCTTCATGGGCCACATCAAACAGACGCTTGAGGTTCGGCAGGACAAAGTACAGCGGCTGCAGGATGTCGATGCGATACGGCGTGCGCATGCATTCCAGCGGATCGAATGCCTGATGCTCAGGCTCGTCCGACAGGCAGTAAACAGTTTCTTTCGGCGAGGAGAGAATGCCGCCGCCGTAGATGCGCAGGCCTTCTGGCGTATCGACCAGGCCAAACTCGATGGTCATCCAGTACAGGCGCGCCAGGTACACGCGTTCTTCCTTGGTGGCCTGTAGGCCGAGTTTGCCGTAGGTGTGGGTAAATTCGGCGAACCAGGGGTTGGTCAGCAGCGGGCAGTGGCCAAAGATCTCGTGGAAAATGTCCGGCTCTTGCAGGTAATCCAGTTCTTCGCGGGTACGAATAAACGTTGCGACCGGAAACTGCTTGTTGGCGAGCAATTCGAAAAAGGTCTGGAAGGGGATCAGCGCCGGAACCCGGGCCACTTGCCAGCCGGTGGTTTCACCGAGGACTTTGTTGATCTCGCCCAGTTGCGGAATGCGGTCGTGGGGCAGACCGAGTTTTTCGATACCGTCCAGGTATTCCTGGCACGCACGACCCTCGATCACTTTCAGTTGGCGAGTAATCAGCGTGTTCCACACCGCGTGTTCTTCAGCGGGGTAGTCGATAAAACCTTGCGCATCGGGCTCGCGAGCCACGTATTGCGTCTGCTTCATGCTGCTCTCCTGCTAAGGGATTTCGTTCTTGTTATGTGCTGCTATGGACTTAGAAATACCCCAAGGCGTGCGGTGATGCAGCAGGTGATCGCTGGTGTGCGTAGGAGAATTCGTCGTTTTTCGTAAAGTATTCGTTACGGATCGGCCTCTGCTGCGCAGGTATTGAGTTTTCCGGGTTTGAAAAGCGCTGCAGCTGTCACATAATCTTGACGACTAACTGAGCGGCTCGGCAAATAAATACGTCCGAGGTCACTGCGATTACCCCTTGGGGGAGCGGGCTTGCTCGCGAAGGCGGTCCGTCTGATACATCAATGTCGGATGTGCCGACGCTTTCGCGAGCAAGCCCGCTCCCACAGGTTGCATCAACCTTATTCACAGCTTTTCAGGCCTTTTATATGCGTATCAAAGTCCACTGCCAGAACCGCATCGGCATCCTGCGCGACATTCTCAACTTGCTGGTCGAGTACGGGATCAACGTCGCTCGCGGTGAGGTCGGCGGCGAGCATGGCAATGCGATCTACCTGCATTGTCCGAATCTGATCAACATTCAGTTCCAGGCGTTGCGCCCGAAATTCGAATCGATTGCCGGGGTGTTTGGCGTCAAGCGTGTAGGCCTGATGCCCAGCGAGCGTCGGCACATGGAGCTCAATGCCTTGCTGGGCGCATTGGAGTTTCCGGTGTTGTCGATCGACATGGGCGGCTCAATCGTCGCGGCCAACCGGGCGGCGGCGCAGTTGCTGGGTGTGCGGGTCGATGAGGTGCCGGGCATTCCGTTGTCGCGGTATGCCGAGGACTTCGACTTACCGGAATTGGTGCGCGCCAACAAGTCGCGGATCAACGGCTTGCGGGTCAAGGTCAAGGGTGACGTGTTTCTCGCCGACATCGCGCCGCTGCAATCAGAGCATGACGACAGCGAAGCCATGGCCGGCGCGGTGTTGACCTTGCACAGGGCTGATCGGGTCGGTGAGCGTATCTATAACGTGCGCAAGCAGGAGTTGCGCGGGTTCGACAGTATCTTCCAGAGTTCCAAGGTCATGGCGGCGGTGGTGCGCGAGGCCCGACGCATGGCGCCGCTGGATGCGCCGCTATTGATAGAAGGCGAAACCGGCACGGGTAAAGAGTTGTTGGCGCGTGCCTGCCACTTGGCGAGCCCTCGCGGTCAATCACCGTTGATGGCACTCAACTGCGCCGGTTTGCCGGAATCGATGGCCGAGACCGAGTTGTTCGGTTACGGCCCCGGCGCTTTCGAGGGGGCGCGGGCCGAAGGCAAGCTCGGGCTGCTGGAGCTGACGGCGGGCGGTACGCTGTTTCTCGATGGCGTCGGGGAAATGAGCCCGCGCTTGCAGGTGAAGTTGCTGCGCTTCCTGCAGGACGGTTGCTTTCGCCGTGTAGGCAGTGATGAAGAGGTTTATCTGGATGTGCGGGTGATCTGCGCGACGCAGGTGGACTTGTCCGAGTTGTGCGCACGCAGTGAGTTTCGCCAGGATTTGTATCACCGCTTGAACGTGCTGTCGCTGCACATCCCGCCATTGCGTGAATGCCTCGACGGTTTGACGCCGCTGGTGGAGCACTTCCTCGATCAGGCCAGTCGGCAGATCGGTTGCCCGCTGCCGAAACTGGCGCCGGCAGCGATGGAGCGCCTGAGTCATTACCACTGGCCGGGCAATGTCCGGCAGTTGGAGAACGTGTTGTTCCAGGCGGTTTCCCTGTGCGAGGGCGGGACCGTGAAGGCCGAGCACATTCGCTTGCCGGATTACGGCGTGCGTCAGCCGCTTGGCGATTTCTCCCTCGAAGGTGGGCTGGATGCGATTGTCGGGCGCTTTGAGAAAGCGGTGCTGGAACGGCTGTATTCCGAGCATCCGAGCAGTCGGCAGCTGGGCAAGCGCCTGGGGGTTTCCCATACGACCATTGCCAATAAATTGCGTGAGTATGAAGTCGGCAAGACTGAGTCATAGCTGACATTTGCTGTGATGGTGGGGGCCCCTTCGCGAGCAAGCCCGCTCCCACATTCGACCGAGGTCCACCAGAAGAAGCGCGGTCGAATGTGGGAGCGGGCTTGCTCGCGAATGCGGTAGCGCTGTCAACACCCGATCAGCCTTTGCCACTAACCGGCATAACACCGCCGGTTTTTCGTCTCCGATACATTTCCCCAATCCCCGCAATCCCCCTCAAGTCCTTTGTTTGCCGGGCCTCGCGCCGTCAAAAGAAAGTTGGTCTGCAAATTGCTTATCGCTCAGCAGTACAGCGGTGGGCGGCAAACGTCCGGCATGCAGAGGAAAGAGTGTGGACAAGTACCTTTATGTGGCAATGACCGGCGCCAGCCAGAATGCTCTGGCGCAGAAGGCTCATGCCAACAACCTGGCAAACATCTCCACCAACGGTTTTCAGAAGGACCTGGAACAGGCCCGTTCGATGCCGGTGTTTGGTGACAGCTTTCCGGCGCGTGCGTTTGCCATGACCGAGCGTCCGGCCACGGATTTCTCCCCGGGTGCGCTGGTGCAAACCGGTCGCGACCTCGATGTCGCGGTGCAGGGCAATGGCTGGATCGCCGTGCAGAACCCCGATGGCGGTGAAAGCTACGTGCGCACCGGCAGCCTGAACGTTGACGCCTTGGGCGTGCTGCGCGCCGGCAACGGTATGCCGGTGATCGGCAATGGCGGGCCGATTGCCGTGCCGCCCGAGCAGCAAATCGAAGTCGGCGAAGACGGCACCATCAGCATCCGTGCGATGGGTGAAGGCCCGCGGGTGATGGCCGAAGTCGACCGGATCAAACTGGTCAACCCCGACTTCAAGAACATGACCAAAGGCCTGGACGGTTCGATCCACACCAAGGACGGCAAGCCGGCGCAGGCCGATGCCAACGTCAAACTGGTGTCCGGGTTCCTGGAGTCGAGCAACGTCAATGCCGTGGAAGAAATGACTTCGGTGCTGGCGCTGGCCAAGCAGTTCGAGCTGCACATCAAGATGATGAACACCGCCAAAGACGATGACCAGGCCATGGCTCGGGTCTTGCAGATCAGCTAATTATCAGAACGTCGCGCCGTAAAACAGGCGCACGAGGAGAATCGAATGCTTCCGGCTCTATGGGTTGCCAAAACAGGTCTGTCCGCCCAGGACACCAACCTCACCACCATTTCCAACAACCTGGCGAACGTATCGACCACGGGTTTCAAACGTGATCGCGCCGAGTTTCAGGACTTGCTGTATCAGATCAAACGCCAGCCAGGCGCCCAGTCGACCCAGGACAGCGAACTGCCGTCGGGTCTGCAAGTGGGTACCGGTGTGCGCATCGTCGGCACCCAGAAAAACTTCACCGCCGGCAGCCTGCAAACCACCGAGCAGCCGCTTGACCTGGCCGTCGACGGTCGCGGTTTCTTCCAGATTCTGCAGCCGGACGGCACCACGTCCTACACCCGTGACGGTACATTCCACCTGGATTCCAACGGCCAGATCGTGAACGCCAGCGGCTTCGCCCTGGAGCCGGCCATTGTCATTCCGAACGACGCCCAGACTTTCACCGTCGGCCGTGACGGCACCGTGTCCATCACCGTTGCCGGCAACCCGGCCTCCCAGGTGATCGGCAACCTGCAAACCGCCGACTTCATCAACCCGGCCGGTCTGCAAGCGGTGGGTAACAACCTGTTCCTGGAAACCGCTGCCAGTGGCGCGCCGCAAGTCGGCACCCCGGGCCTCGGCGGTTTCGGCACCACGCTGCAGAACACCCTGGAAACGTCCAACGTCAGCACCGTTGAAGAGATGGTCAACATGATCACCACTCAGCGCGCCTACGAGATGAACTCCAAAGTGATCTCCACCGCCGATCAGATGCTCTCGTTCGTAACGCAGAATCTGTAATCAAGTCTATGAGGCGGCCATGCGGTCGCCTGCAATACCGTGAGGTAGGGTCATGAATCGCTTTGTATCTGTTCTGGCACTGAGTGGGGTCGTCGTGCTCGCGGGCTGCGTCGCTCCGCCGCCCAAGCCCAATGACCCTTACTACGCCCCGGTGTTGCCGCGTACGCCGTTGCCGGCTGCCGCCAATAACGGCTCGATCTATCAGGCCGGTTTTGAACAGAACCTGTACAGCGACCGCAAGGCGTTCCGGGTCGGTGACATCATCACCATCACCCTGAACGAACGCACCCAGGCCAGCAAGAACGCCAACTCGCAAATTGACAAGAACAGCAAGACCGGCATCGGCCTGAGCTCGTTCTTTGGTGGCGGTCTGAGCACCAACGATCCGGTGGGCAGCGGTAGCCTGAGCCTGGACGTCGGTTACGAAGGCGACCGTGCGACCAAGGGCGATAGCAAGTCCGGCCAGAGCAACAGCCTGACCGGTTCGATTACCGTGACCGTCGCCGACGTGTTGCCCAACGGCATCATCGCCGTGCGCGGCGAGAAGTGGTTGACCCTCAACACCGGCGATGAGCTGGTGCGGATTGCCGGCCTCGTTCGCGCCGATGACATCGCCACCGACAACACCGTGTCGTCGACCCGCGTCGCCGATGCACGCATCACCTATTCGGGCACCGGCGCGTTTGCCGATGCGAGTCAGCCAGGCTGGTTCGACCGTTTCTTCCTCAGCCCGCTGTTCCCTTTCTAGGTGGCTATGTTGAATCTTAAACACCTGATGGTGGGCGTCCTGTTGCTGTCCGCGGCATTCGACGCTCAAGCCGAGCGGCTGAAGGATATCGCCAGTATTTCCGGCGTGCGTTCCAACCAATTGATCGGCTACGGCCTGGTGGTCGGGCTCAACGGCACCGGTGACCAGACGACCCAGACCCCGTTCACCCTGCAGACTTTCAATAACATGCTTTCGCAGTTCGGCATCAAGGTGCCGGCAGGTTCGGGCAACGTGCAGTTGAAGAACGTCGCGGCGGTATCGATCAGTGCCGACTTGCCTGCGTTCGCCAAGCCGGGTCAGCAGGTGGACATCACCGTTGCGTCCATCGGTAACTCCAAGAGCCTGCGCGGCGGCACCTTGCTGCTGACGCCGCTCAAAGGTATTGACGGCAACGTCTACGCTATCGCTCAGGGCAACCTGGTGGTCGGCGGTTTCGATGCTGAAGGTCTGGACGGTTCGAAGATCACCGTCAACGTTCCGTCGGCCGGTCGCATCCCCGGCGGTGCGTCGGTCGAGCGTGCGGTGCCAAGCGGTTTCAATCAGGGCAACAGCCTGACCCTGAACCTCAATCGTTCGGACTTCACCACTGCCAAGCGCATCGTCGACAAGATCAACAACATGCTTGGTCCTGGCGTCGCTCAGGCCATCGACGGCGGTTCGATTCGGGTCAGCGCGCCGCTCGATCCAAGTCAGCGCGTCGACTATTTGTCGATCCTTGAGAACCTTGAAGTCGACCCGGGTCAGGCGGTGGCGAAAGTCATCATCAACTCCCGTACCGGCACCATTGTGATCGGCCAGAACGTCAAGGTTTCCCCAGCCGCCGTGACCCACGGCAGCTTGACCGTGACCATCACCGAAGACCCGATCGTCAGCCAGCCCGGCCCTCTGTCCAATGGCCAGACCGCCGTCGTGCCGCGCTCGCGGGTCAATGCCCAGCAAGAAGCCAAGCCGATGTTCAAATTCGGCCCGGGCACCACCCTCGACGAAATCGTGCGTGCGGTGAATCAGGTCGGCGCGGCACCGGGTGACTTGATGGCAATCCTCGAAGCACTGAAACAGGCCGGCGCGTTGCAAGCCGACCTGATCGTGATCTGAGGACAGCGACCATGGATATGCGCAAAGGCGGTCTGGGTGTCAGCAGCAACGATTCGGGCTCTTATTCGGACTTGAATCGTTTGAACCAGCTCAAGGTCGGCGACAAGGACAGTGACGCGAACATGCGCAAGGTTGCGCAGGAATTCGAGTCGCTGTTCCTCGGTGAAATGCTCAAGTCCATGCGCTCGGCCACCGAAGCGCTGGGCAAGGACAACCCGCTCAACACCCCGGCGGCCAAGCAATACCAAGAAATGTACGACCAGCAGTTGGCCGTTTCCATGTCTCGCGAAGGCGGCGGTATTGGTCTGGCGGACGTGCTGATGCGGCAGATGTCGAAGAACAAACCGCTGGCGCCGGGCGAGGCTGCGGCCTTGTCCGCCGCCAAGCAGGAAGCGGCGAAAGCTGCGGTGCCGACGCCGATTGCCGCGGGCACCGTGGCCACCGACGGTCCGCTGTCGCGGCTCAATGGCCAGCGTCCGTTGTGGGCGTCGCGTTCGGTAAAAGCGCCGACAGGCGAGGGCACGCATCACAATGACATGGAGCTGATCAATCAGCGCCGTCTGGCCTTGCCACCGAAACTGGCTGATCGCTTGCTCGCCGGTCTGGTGCCTTCGGCAACGACTGCCGCCGCAGTGACACCGAACAAAACCCTGCTGCCTGAACGCGCTGCGACAACCGCAGCGACCGGGGCCGGCCCGCTACTCAATGGCGACTGGCTGGCCTCGCAAACCGATAACAAATCCAGCGGACGCCTGCAGGTTTATGGCCGTGCGATGGCGCAGATTCCACTGGCGCCGCCGAAGAAAGCCTTCAGCTCCGCCGACGAATTCGTCAACACCATGCTGCCGATGGCCAAGGAAGCCGCCGACCGTATCGGCGTCGATCCGCGTTACCTGGTGGCCCAGGCCGCCCTGGAAACCGGATGGGGCAAATCGGTCATGCGTGCCCAGGATGGCAGCAGCAGCCACAACCTGTTTGGCATCAAGGCCAGCAGCAGCTGGAAGGGTGAATCGGCACGAGCGATCACCAGCGAATTCAGGAATGGCGAGATGGTTAAGGAGACGGCTCAGTTCCGTTCCTACGACTCTTACAAGGACAGCTTCCATGACCTTGTGACGCTGCTGCAAACCAACAATCGCTATCAAGATGTTGTGAAGTCGGCCGATAACCCAGAACAGTTTGTACGCGAGTTGCAAAAGGCCGGTTACGCAACCGACCCGGACTACGCAAGCAAGATTTCGCAGATAGCCAAGCAGATGACGAGTTACCAGAATTACGCTGCGGCGGGCGCTACCACCACGCCTTTATAGGCACAAGCTATAAGGTCTGAACCATGAGTTTGCTCAATATCGGGATGTCGGGGCTGGCTGCTGGCCAATCCTCGTTGATGACCACCGGTAACAACATCGCCAACGTTGACACCGCCGGGTACTCACGCCAGCAATCTGTGCAGAGCACTAAAGGCTCTATTCAGTACGGCAATGTGTTCATCGGCACCGGTACGACGCTGTCCGATGTGCGCCGAGTGTACAACAGCTACCTCGATGCTCAGTTGCAGACCACCACTTCGCTCAACAGCGATGCGCAAGCGTATCTGGGGCAGGCCACGCAAGTGGACAAGCTGTTGTCCGACAGCGGCACTGGTATCACCAAAACGCTGCAGTCATTTTTCTCGTCTTTGCAAACGCTGTCCGCCAACTCCAATGACAGTGCTTCACGTCAAGCGTTGTTGACCAATGCTCAGGGGTTGAGCAGTCGCTTCAACGCCATTTCCCAGCAGTTGAATCAGCAGGGTTCGTACATCAACAATCAGTTGGGCTCGATGGCCGAACAGGTCAATAAGCTGGCATCGACCGTTGCGGCCTACAACAAGAAAATCAGTGAGGTCAGTGGTTCGGGCGGCATGCCCAACGATCTGCTGGACCAGCGCAACGAGACCGTTCGACAGCTCTCCGAGCTGGTGGGCACGCAGGTCAGCGAAACTAACGGCCGACTGGATATTTATCTGGGCAGCGGCCAGCCGCTGGTCATAGGCAATACTGTCAATACTTTGCGCCTGGCGACCGACAAGTCTGACCCTACCCGTTCCTCGATCATCATGGATCGCGGCAGTTCGACGATCGATATCACTTCCGTGGTGTCGGGTGGCGAGATGGGGGGGCTGTTGCGTTACCGCGACGACGTGCTGACGCCAGCAGTCAACGGGCTGGGTCGCATCGCCATGGTGGTGGCCGATCAGGTCAACAAGCAGTTGGGGCAGGGGCTGGATCAGAACGGTAATTTTGGCTCGGCGTTGTTTAACGACATCAACAGCGCGACGGCGATCAGCCAGCGCAGTATCGCCAATGGCAACAACGACCCGACATCCGGCAACCTCAACGTCACTATCAAAGACACCAGCAAACTGGCCGCCAGTGATTACCAGGTGACCTTCACCAGTGCCACCGGCTACAGCGTGCGTCGTCTGTCGGATAATACGGACATGGGCAGTTTCACGCTGGGCGCTACTCCGGCACAGGTCATCGACGGCTTCAGCCTGAGCCTCAACGCTGGCCCGGTGAGCCCTGGCGATACCTTCAAAATTACCCCGACACGCAGTTCCGCGGCGGACATGACCACCGTCATGACGGACGCCAAGACCTTGGCCACAGCCGCTCCGCTGACATCCACCAAGGCCTCGGGCAATGACGGCACCGGTGCTGTCAGCCAGCCAACGTTGAGTACTGCTCTGGATATCTACGACCCGGTGCAGCGCCTGGAAGTGCAGACGGCGGTCAAGGCGGCGATGCCGGTTCGCCTGCTCATGACCAGCAGCACCGCTTATGAGGTGTTCGATGCCAAAGGCACCAGCATCGGGACCGGCAGCATCGTGCCTGGTCAGAACAACGATCTGAGTATTTCGGTGCCTTACACGGACGTCGGGGGCGCTGCGAAAACCTTCAAGGTCGCGATGACCGTCAGCGGCAGCCCCGCCAAGGACGACAGTTTCAATATCTCGATGACTGCGCCCGGCAGTACTGACAACCGCAACGCCCAGGCGCTGCTCGGTCTGCAGACCAAGGCCACGGTCGGCGCCAACGCCACCAGTCCGGGCGTGAGTTTCACCGATGCCTACGGTGGTCTGGTCTCGTCAGTCGGCTCCATGACCAAACAGGGGCAAATGGATGCCACCGCCACTGGAGCCATCCTGACCCAGGCCCGGGATTCTCGCGATTCGCTGTCGGGTGTCGACCTCGATGAAGAGACCGGTAACCTGATCAAATACCAGCAGTACTATTCGGCCTCTTCGCAGATCATCAAGACTGCGCAGGAAATCTTCAGCACTCTGATCAATGCCCTTTAAGGAGCCGTAGAACATGCGTATTTCTACTGCACAGTACTATGCGACGACGGCTGCCAACTATCAGCGCAACTTCAATAACCTGCTGAAGTCGGCCGAGCAGGCCAGTAGTGGTGTGAAGCTTGAGACAGCGGCGGATGATCCGGTCGGTGCGGCCCGCTTGCTGCAACTCGATCAGCAAAAAGCGATGCTGGGTCAGTACACCACCAACATCAGCGCGCTGAACACCGCTCAGGCGCAAGAAGAAAGCGTGCTCGACAGCATCAACAACGTGCTGCAAAAAGTCAGCGAGTTGGCGGTACGTGCCGGTGGCGGTTCGTTGAACGACGACGACCGTAAATCCATTGCGGCAGAACTCGGTCAGGCTGAAGAACAACTGCTGAGCCTGATGAACAGCAAGGATGCCAACGGCAAGTACATTTTTTCCGGCGCCAGCAACAATACTCAGCCTTTTACACGCAACAGCGACGGTACCTACAGCTATCAGGGTGACCAGACGCAGCTGCAATTGAAGATCGGTGACTCGATGTCGCTGGGTCTTAACGATACCGGTTGGGATGTGTTCCAGCAGGCGATCAATGCCGCCCGAAGTTCGACCACCATGACCGCGCCGGCCACCAATGACGGACGTGTGGCCTTGTCGCCAGGCCTGGTGAGTTCCGGCCCGGCTTTCGATACAAGTTTTCGCAGTGGTCAGCCGTATACCCTGGCCTTCACCAGCAGCACCCAGTTTTCGATCACGGATGCCTTGGGTAATGACGTGACCGCCGAGGCGAGTCAGGGCGGGGTGTTTGACCCGAATGCCAAGGGCGGCTCCGACGTCAACTTCCGTGGTGTTACCTTTAAACTGGATATCACTTTCCAGGCCGGTGACAACGCCACCAACGCCGACGCGGTGATCGCCGGTCACAGTTTCCAGTTGACGGCCAAGCCGGACAGCTTCGTCAGCAACCGTGCGCCGAGCAATGGGTCGACGGCTTTGGTGAGCCAGTCTTCGGTGACCAGTGCTGCTGACTACAAGAGCTATTTTCCTGAGGGCGGTGCGGTTCTGAAATTCACCAGCCCAACGACCTTCGACTTGTACGCCCGTCCGTTGACCAGCAGTAGCACACCGGTAACCTCCGGGACCGTGGCGGCGGGTGTAGCGACAGCAGCCGGTGTCAGCTTTACCCTCAGTGGCGGGGCACCCGCCACGGGTGATCAGTTCGACATTGCGGTCAATACACACCAGACCCAGAACGTGCTGGATACCATCAGTCAGCTGCGTCAGGCGCTTGACTCGCCGACCCAGGGCAACCCGACCGCGCAGCGCTTTCTGGAAGACACCGTGGCTTCGGCCCTTGCCAACCTGGGCAACGCCAAGAACCAGGTCGACCTGGCCCGTGGCGCTATCGGTGCCCGGGGTAACGTGATGGATATGCAGGCCGAACAAAACCAGAGCACTAGCCTGATCAACGATTCAACGCAGAACGGAATCAAGAACACCGATCCAGCGGAAGTGCTGACTCGCCTGACCTTGCAGCAAACCATGCTGCAGGCGGCCCAATTGGCGTTCTCGAAGATTTCCCAGTTGGGCCTGTTCAACAAGCTTTGAGTCGGTCTTGACCGCTCGCGGCCAGTCCCTGTCATAGGGGGCTGGCTTTTTTTTGCATTTTTTTAGTGAGGCGGGGTGGGGCAGAGCAGGGCTTGTGCCACAAAATCAAATAAAGCACTGATCTCTGAGTGACCCGCCAGTCAAAACGCGCATCTTCACTGTATCCTGTCTGCGGGCGGTGAAGGTGGGGGGCTGATCAAGGTGATCCTTGAGTCCCGACGTTGCCTCCTCTGGGGGCCAAGCCCTGACTGTAAACGCCCTCGATTCAGCGAGCGGCGATATTCAGCTGTTTATTATTGGGAAGCCATAATGATTGGCATAAAAAACATAGCGAGTTACGTGCCGGCAGCCGGGGTTGACAACTACGCCCAGGGTGCAAAGTTCGACAAGGACGAAACGTTCATCCTTGGCAAGATCGGCTCGGCGTTTTTGCCGCGCAAGGGTGCCGATCAGGAAACTTCGGATCTGTGCGTCGAAGCAGTCAATGCCCTGTTCGCCGCCAGTCCCGAACTCAAACGTGAATCCATCGATTGCTTGATCGTCGTCACCCAGAACGGTGACGAAGAAGGTTTGCCGCATACCGCTGCGATCGTTCAGGACAAATTGGGTCTGCCAACCCATGTCGCCGCTTTTGATATCTCCCTGGGCTGTTCCGGTTACGTGTACGGCATCTATGCCCTCAAGGGGTTCATGGAAGCGACGGGGCTGAAAAATGGCCTGCTGGTGACGGCTGATCCGTACTCGAAGATTGTCGACCCGGAAGACCGCAACACCACCATGCTGTTCGGCGATGCCGCCACCGCGACCTGGATGGGCGAAAACGCTGTCTGGCAGCTCGGCAAGTCGAAGTTCGGCACTGACGGTTCCGGTGCGCCGCACCTTAAGGTCACCGATGGCGTGTTCTTCATGAACGGCCGCCAGGTCTTCAACTTCGCCTTGCTGAAAGTCCCGGCTCATTTGCACGAGCTGCTGGATGAGTCCAACTTGCAGGCGCACGATATCGACGCTTTCTGCATTCACCAGGGCAGCGCGGCGATTGTCGATGCCGTGGCGCGTCGCTTCGAAGAAGGCGAGCCGGAGAAGTTCATCAAGGACATGCTCGAAACTGGTAATACCGTGTCTTCGAGTATTCCACTGCTGTTACAGAACCACGTGTTCGATTCGAAATGGACGCGTGTGGCCATCAGTGGTTTTGGTGTGGGCCTGTCGTGGGGCTCGGCGATTCTTTATCGCGGCTGATCGTAGCGCCTTGCCAATGGCATGAAAAAAACGCCCGGTAACGAAAGTTGCCGGGCGTTTTGCGTTTTTCTGACGCCAGATTTTCTGGCTCCAAAGCCTTGAAAATAAAGGGCTGGCAAGCGGCCACTAAAAATTTCAAAAAAACCGCTCAAGCAAAGCCTCTTCACGACGATAACTATTACGTAGGTTCTCTAGGCCACACCCGACGGATGTCAGGGCCGGAAGCCGCAGTATCCATCCAACGAGGATTTCGTCATGGCTTTAACAGTAAACACCAACATTGCATCGCTGAACGTTCAAAAGAACCTGACCCGTTCGTCCGACGCTCTGCAAACTTCGATGCAACGCCTGTCTTCCGGCCTGCGTATCAACAGCGCTAAAGACGATGCGGCCGGCCTGCAAATTTCCAACCGTCTGACCAGCCAGATCAACGGCCTGCAGACTGCCATCAAGAACGCCGGTGACGGTATCTCCATCGCGCAAACTGCTGAAGGCGCGATGCAAGAATCCACCAACATCCTGCAGAAAATGCGTACCCTGGCTCTGGCTTCCGCGAACGGCTCGCCAAGCGCTGAAGACCGTAAGTCGAACAACGCTGAATACTCTGCTCTGACTTCCGAGCTGACCCGTATCGCTACCACCACTACTTTCGGTGGTCGTAACCTGTTGGACGGTTCTTTCGGTACTACCGCTTTCCAGGTAGGCGCCAACGCAAACCAGACCATCAACATGACTCTGGGTGACGTATCGGCTAACAACATCGGTTCCCAGCAGCTGAAGTCCGTGGCCATCGCGCCAAGCGCAACTGGCGTTGCCGGCGGTGCTCTGGCTGTCACCGGTGGTGGCCAGACCGCTAGCGTAACTGTTGCTGCCGGTCAGTCTGCCAAGGCTACCGCTGCTCAGCTGAACGGCGCTATCGGTGGCCTGTCGGCTACTGCCAGCACTGAAGCTCAGTTCACTGTTAACACTGCTGCAATCCTGGCCGCTACTCCAGCCAGCGCCAACTTCTCCATCAAAGTAGGCAGCGGCGCCGCAGTCAACATGGTTGGTGTTACCGACACTGCTGGTCTGGCTGACCAACTGAAGTCCAACGCTGCCAAGCTGGGCATCAGCGTTAACTACAACGCCACCACCAACAACCTGCAAATCAAATCCGACACCGGTGAAAACATCACTCTGGACACTGGTGACGCTGGTGCAATCGCTGGTATCGCCGTTGCTGCCAAAAACGGTGCTGGTGCCTACGGTGCTGGTGTTGCTGCCGCTGCTGGTCCAATCCAGGTGACTGGTGCAGTATCGCTGAACTCCACCAACAGCTACTCGCTGAGCGGTGCTGGTGCAACGGGTCTGTTCGTCGCTGCCGGTACTACCGTCAGCTCGGCCAAAACCACCGTCAACAACACTGACGTGACCACTGCTACCAACGCGCAAAACGCTGTTGACGTGATCACCCAGGCAATCGCCAACATCGACTCCCAGCGTGCGGACCTCGGTGCGGTACAAAACCGTTTCGACAGCACCGTGGCCAACCTGCGCAGCATCTCGGACAACTCCACTGCTGCTCGTGGCGTGATCCAGGACGTCGACTTCGCGTCGGAAACTGCTCAGTTGACCAAGCAACAAACCCTGCAACAGGCTTCCACCGCGATCCTGTCCCAGGCTAACCAGCTGCCATCCGCTGTACTGAAGCTGCTTCAGTAATTCCAGCGCTTGGTGACTGACGGAAGGGCGCGTTTACGTGCCCTTTCGTCTTTTCCGTGATGAGGAGATTTAGCATGGACATGAGCGTCAAGTTAAACCTGTCCTATCCGGCCGTTGCTCCCCAGAGTGTCGCGCCGACTGTTACCGCTAAACAGGATCAACCCAAGGTTGAAGCCGTTGCGTCTGTGGGCTCCGAGCCGAAGCGTGATGACCTGGAAAAAGCTGTGACCGATATTCAGGAATTCGTCCAGGCTGCCCAGCGCAAACTGGATTTTTCCATTGATGATTCCTCCGGCCGGGTCGTGGTCAAGGTCATTGCCACTGAAACCGGTGACGTGATTCGCCAGATCCCTTCGGAAACTGCATTGAAACTGGCACAAAGCCTGTCGGACGCCAGTAGTTTGTTGTTTGACGACAAAGTCTGAACTGGCATGAATTTTGTTGCTGTCAATGATTAGCACGCGCTTAGTCAAGAAGTCGGCAGCCACTGGATAAGGAGAGAGATGATGGCGGGTACAACAGTTAGCGGTATTGGTTCGAACATCGATACCCAGTCGATCGTGAAGTCTTTGGTGGACGCGGAGCGCGCGCCCAAGCAAACGCAGATCAACAATCAGACGCTGAAAGCAACCACCTCGCTGTCGTCCATCGGTAAAATCCAGGCGGCGCTGGATGCCTTCCGCAGTGCGTTGGACAACATGAAAACCGCCTCCAGCTTCAGTGGCTTGAGCGGGTCGTCGTCCGATGAGAAAGTTGCCACCGTTACCACCGGCACTGGCGCCGCGGCCGGCAGTTTCTCGCTGCTGGTTACCAAGCTGGCAACTGCGTCGAAGATTTCCACCCAGGTTTATGCCGGCGGTGCGTCTACGGTGGTCAACGCCGGTTCGGTGCCGACCACGCTGAGCATCAAGCAGGGAAGCGATACCTTCGATGTAAGCATTCCCGCCGGCGCGACGTTGCAGCAAGTCCGCGACTCGATCAACTCGCAGTACGCCAACAAGGGCTTGAGTGCCAACATCCTGACCGACGCCAGTGGCTCTCGTATGGTACTGACCTCGACCACGACCGGTGTTGGTACGGATCTGACACTGTCGGGTAACTCAGGCCTGCAAACAGGTGTCACCGTCCTTGCTCCTCCACAGAACGCCGAGTACGTTCTGGATGGTGTGTCGATGATCTCCAAGTCCAATACCATCGCCGATGCCGTGAGCGGGATCACGGTCAAGCTGACTGGTGTGTCGCCGACTCCGTCCGGTGGTGGTGCAGCGACGCCGGCAACCATCACGGTGTCTGCGAGCACAGCGACGTTGAAGTCTGCGGTCAAGGGGTTCGTTGACACCTACAACGCCCTGATCAAGGCGTCCAATGCCGAGACTCAAGTCACCACCAATGCCAATGGTTCCGTGACGTCAGGCGCGCTCACAGGCGATGCCTCCCTGCGTTCATTGATGTCGGCGGTGCGTACCGAGCTCAATGCGATGGGCGGAACGGGTCAGTTGAAATCGCTCGCTCAGTTCGGCGTCAAGACCGATCAAAAAACCGGGATGCTGTCCGTCGACGATAAATTGTTCGACGCCGCGGCGTTGACCAATGCCGCCGACATCAACGGTATCTTTGCCGGCGACACCGGTTTGTTGGTCCGCATGAAGTCCGCCACCGACAGTTTTGCGCTGAGCAAGACCGGTGTGTTCGCCGCACGCTCGGCAACCCTGACCAGCAGCCTGAACGACTTGAAGAAGCAGCAGGATTCCCTTGATGCGCGGATGACCAGCCTGCAAGCGAGCCTGAGCGCCAAGTACACCGCGATGGATTCCCTGGTGGCCAAGCTGCGGGCACAGAGCGATAGCATCATGACCACGCTCAATGCGTTGAACAATCCGAAGTCGGACTGATCCGCATCAGGCATAAAAAAACCCAGGCAGTCTGTAATGACAGTGCCTGGGTTTTTTCATTGGTGGCGGGTCTGGGTTAAAGTTATGTGTCGCTCAGTCGACATAATGATCAGAGCAGTCCCTTTTTCAGTTGTTGTCTGTCACGAGGTAGAAACATGAACCCCATGAGAGCCCTTCGCCAATACCAGAAGGTCAATTCCCATGCTCAAATCTCTGAAGCCAATCCGCATCGCCTGGTGCAGTTGCTGATGGAAGGCGGGCTGGATCGCATGGCGCAAGCCAAGGGTGCAATGGAGCGTGGCGACATCGCTCTCAAGGGGTTGATGCTGGGCAAGGCGGTCGACATCGTTATCGGCTTGCGTGACGGCCTGAACCCGGAAAAGACCGAAGACCCGGCGTCGCTGCAGCAACTCGACAACTTGTATGCCTACATGATGACGCGCCTGATGGAAGCCAATCGCGATAACGACGCGGCAATCATCGATGAAGTTTCCGGCTTGCTCGAAACCCTGAAAAGCGGGTGGGATACAATCGCCAACCACTAGGCCTGACGGCCGAGGATGACGTCATGAGTCATGCACTGCACCGCATTGAAGAAACCCGTGAAGCCTTGGTCGACGCTTTGGCTGCGCGCAATTGGGACGCGATTGGCGAGCTGGACGCGACCTGTCGTGAATGCGTTGATGATGCGCTGAGCGAGGCACCGGTCGACGAAGAAGCGCTCCGGGCCAATCTGGAAGGGCTGCTGGAGGTGTACAAGGAATTATTGACGGCGACTATGGGCGAGCGTCAGGCGATAGTCGATGAAATGTCGCAAGTCACCCAAGCGCAGCGTGCGGCAAAGGTTTACCATCTGTTTGGTTAATTAATCCCCGGTTAATCCAAACATAGTGCGCCATAAATTTGACTGTGCACGGTTTTTTGACTTAACTAGTGGCTGGTTGAACATTTCAGGCGTCTACAGGCATAACGTGTCTGCAAGCGTCTAGCTTGCCCCTCATTTTGGGCATTGAGTTGACTAGGGAAGTTGCTATTGCATGTGGCGTGAAACCAAAATTCTGCTGATTGATGACGATAGCGTCCGCCGTCGCGACTTGGCGGTGATATTAAATTTTCTTGGCGAAGAAAATTTACCCTGCGGTAGCCATGACTGGCAGCAGGCTGTCGGCTCATTGTCGTCAAGTCGTGAAGTGATCTGCGTCCTCATCGGGACGGTCAATGCGCCTGGCGCACTTCCGGGCTTGTTAAAGACACTCGCTACCTGGGATGAGTTCCTTCCGGTTTTGTTAATGGGCGATAATTCTTCCGTTGACTTGCCTGAAGACCAGCGTCGCCGTGTGCTTTCGACCCTCGAAATGCCGCCCAGCTACAGCAAACTGCTCGACTCGCTGCACCGTGCCCAGGTCTATCGTGAGATGTATGACCAGGCCCGCGAGCGCGGTCGTCATCGCGAACCCAATCTTTTTCGCAGTCTTGTCGGCACCAGCCGGGCGATCCAGCACGTCCGTCAGATGATGCAACAAGTGGCCGACACCGACGCCAGTGTGTTGATCCTCGGCGAGTCCGGCACCGGCAAGGAAGTGGTCGCGCGCAACCTGCACTACCACTCCAAGCGTCGTGATGCGCCGTTCGTTCCGGTCAACTGCGGGGCGATCCCGGCCGAGTTGCTGGAAAGCGAATTGTTCGGCCACGAGAAGGGTGCTTTCACCGGCGCCATTACCAGTCGTGCCGGGCGTTTCGAACTGGCCAACGGCGGCACCCTGTTTCTCGACGAAATCGGCGACATGCCGCTGCCGATGCAGGTCAAGTTGCTGCGCGTGTTGCAGGAGCGCACCTTCGAGCGCGTGGGCAGCAACAAGACCCAGAGCGTCGATGTGCGCATCATTGCGGCGACTCACAAGAATCTCGAAAGCATGATCGAGATCGGCACCTTCCGCGAAGACTTGTACTACCGCCTGAACGTGTTCCCGATCGAGATGGCGCCGCTGCGCGAACGTGTCGAGGACATCCCGTTGCTGATGAACGAGTTGATCTCGCGCATGGAGCACGAGAAGCGCGGTTCGATCCGCTTCAACTCGGCGGCGATCATGTCGCTGTGCCGTCACGGCTGGCCGGGCAACGTTCGCGAACTCGCCAACCTGGTGGAGCGCATGGCGATCATGCATCCGTACGGGGTGATCGGCGTGGTCGAATTGCCGAAGAAATTCCGTTACGTCGATGACGAAGACGAGCAGCTGGTCGACAGCCTGCGCAGCGACCTTGAAGAACGAGTGGCCATCAACGGCCATACCCCGGACTTCACCGCCAACGCCCTGCTGCCGCCGGAAGGCCTCGACTTGAAAGACTACCTCGGTGGTCTGGAGCAAGGGTTGATTCAGCAGGCGCTGGATGATGCCAATGGCATCGTTGCCCGCGCTGCAGAACGCCTGCGTATTCGTCGCACCACGCTGGTGGAAAAGATGCGCAAGTACGGCATGAGCCGTCGCGACGGTGATGAACAGGCGGATGATTGACGCCTGTTTTTCAAGTCGTTCATTTGTAGGCGTTTTTTTTTAGGCACGGGTATTGCTACATCCCTCGCAACGTTCCGTTTAACTGACGGTCAGCCAAGCGAGAGAGCACGATGCCCCAAGCCGCCCAGATGTCTCCTGTCCCTGATGTTTCGGGGCAACCGTCGTCCGTAGAGCAGGCAAGCCGGCTTGGCCTTGAGCAGGCGTTCTCGCTGTTCAGCCAGATGTCGAGCCAGTTGACCGATTCCTACAGCATGCTTGAGGCCCGGGTCACCGAGCTCAAGGGCGAGCTGGCGGTGGTCAGCGCTCAGCGCATGCAAGAGCTGGCGGAAAAAGAACGCCTGGCCAACCGTCTGCAAAACCTCCTCGATCTGTTGCCTGGCGGCGTCATCGTCATCGATGCCCAGGGCATCGTGCGCGAAGCCAACCCGGCGGCCTGCGAGTTGCTCGGTCTACCCCTCGAAGGCGAACTCTGGCGCCATGTCATTGCGCGCTGCTTTGCACCCCGGGAAGACGACGGTCACGAAATCTCCCTCAAGGACGGTCGGCGTCTGTCGATCGCCACTCGCTCGCTGGATGCCGAGCCTGGGCAGTTGGTGTTGCTCAACGACCTGACTGAAACCCGTCATCTGCAAGATCAACTGGCCCGTCACGAACGCCTGTCGTCCCTCGGTCGCATGGTCGCTTCGTTGGCCCATCAAATTCGTACACCGCTGTCCGCTGCCTTGCTCTACGCCAGTCATTTGACTGAACAGGAATTACCGGTCGCCACGCAGCAGCGTTTCGCCGGGCGCCTGAAAGAGCGTTTGCATGAGCTGGAGCATCAGGTCCGCGACATGTTGGTGTTCGCTCGCGGCGAGTTGCCGTTGACTGACCGCGTCACGCCCAAGCAGCTGATGCAGTCGCTGCAATCGGCGGCGCTAACTCATGTGCAAGACCTGCCGATTCGCTGGCAGTGCGACAGTCATGCAGGCGAATTACTGTGCAACCGCGACACTCTGGTCGGCGCGATTCTCAACCTGATCGAGAACGCGATTCAGGCCAGTACTGGCGATGTTCGATTGAAGGTGCATTTCTACGCCCGTGAAAACAACCTGCGCGTGTGTGTCAGTGACAGCGGCAGCGGCATCGACGGCAAAGTGCTGGCGCGCCTGGGCGAGCCGTTTTTTACCACTAAAACCACCGGAACCGGCCTGGGCCTGACCGTGGTCAAGGCAGTGGCCCGTGCTCATCAGGGAGAATTGCAGTTGCGCTCGCGGCCGGGTCGCGGCACGTGTGCGCAGGTCATCCTGCCGCTTTTTTTCGGTGAACAGCCTAGCGCTCAGGGAGCGGAGTGAAGGACATGGCAATCAAGGTTCTGCTGGTCGAGGACGACCGCGCACTTCGCGAAGCGCTGGCCGATACGCTGCTGCTGGCGGGGCACGACTACACGGCGGTCGGTTCGGCGGAAGAGGCGCTCGCGACGGTCGGCAATGAGGTGTTCAGTCTGGTGATCAGCGACGTCAACATGCCGGGCATGGACGGCCATCAGCTGCTCGCGTTGCTGCGCGCGCGCCAGCCGCAGTTACCCGTGTTGCTGATGACCGCTCACGGCGCCGTCGAGCGGGCCGTCGATGCGATGCGCCAGGGCGCGGCGGATTACCTGGTCAAGCCGTTCGAGCCTAAAGCCTTGCTCGACTTGGTGGCGCGGCACGCATTGGGCGCGCTCGGTGCGACCGAGAGCGAAGGGCCGATCGCTTTCGAGCCGGCCAGCGTGCAGTTGCTGGAACTGGCCGCACGGGTCGCACGCAGTGATTCGACGGTGTTGATCTCCGGCGAGTCCGGTACCGGTAAAGAAGTCTTGGCGCGCTACATTCATCAGCACTCCCATCGCGCCAGTCAGCCGTTCATTGCGATCAACTGCGCGGCGATCCCCGACAACATGCTAGAAGCTACCTTGTTCGGTCACGAAAAAGGTTCGTTCACCGGTGCCATCGCGGCGCAGGCCGGCAAGTTCGAGCAGGCCGATGGCGGGACGATCCTGCTCGACGAAATTTCTGAAATGCCCCTCGGGCTCCAGGCCAAGTTGCTGCGTGTGTTGCAGGAGCGCGAAGTCGAACGGGTCGGCGCGCGCAAGCCGATTACCCTGGACATTCGGGTTGTGGCGACCACCAACCGTGATCTGTCCGGTGAAGTGGCGGCAGGGCGGTTTCGTGAAGATCTCTTCTATCGGTTATCGGTGTTTCCGCTGGCCTGGCGTCCGCTGCGCGAGCGCACCGCCGACATCCTGCCGCTGGCCGAGCGTCTGTTGGCCAAACACGTCAATAAAATGAAGCATGCCGCGGCGAAACTGTCGCCCGAGGCACAGGCGTGCCTGATCGGTTATCCGTGGCCGGGCAACGTGCGTGAACTGGACAACGCGATCCAGCGCGCCTTGATTCTGCAGCAGGGTGGTTTGATCCAGCCTCAGGATTTCTGCCTGTCCGGGTCGGTGGCCTGTGCACCGTTGCCTGCTTTGGTGCCTGTCCGGGCCGTGGAGGTCGAAGCCGAATCGGCTGGGGCGTTGGGCGATGACCTGCGCCGCCGTGAATTCCAGATGATCATCGACACCTTGCGCACCGAACGCGGCCGCCGTAAAGAAGCCGCCGAGCGATTGGGTATCAGCCCGCGCACCTTGCGCTACAAGCTGGCGCAGATGCGCGATGCCGGAATGGACGTGGAAGCGTACTTGTTCGCCACCTGATTCGATTTTTGTAGCAGCTTGAAGGATTGGAATGAGGGCTAAGGAAGGGCTTTTGTTCAGAGTGGCCTCGGAGCTGGCACCCTTGTTGCTAACACCTCACTACCCGCCGAGTGAGTGTCAAAAAATTGCGGGTCGCCAACGAGAGTAGACGATGAGCCAAGGTATTGAATTTAATCGGTTGATGCTCGACATGCGCTCCATGCAAATGGATGCCATGTCTGCGCCTAAATCGACTGCCGCAGTCCCTGAACTGGGTGGCAGCAGCTTTTCCGACATGCTCGGTCAGGCCGTCAATAAAGTGAACGACACCCAGCAGGCGTCCAGTCAGTTGGCCAGTGCCTTCGAGATTGGCAAAAGTGGCGTCGACCTGACGGATGTAATGATTTCCTCGCAGAAGGCCAGCGTGTCTTTTCAGGCGTTGACCCAAGTGCGCAACAAGCTGGTTCAGGCATACCAAGACATCATGCAGATGCCGGTTTAAGGACGAATTGAGTCATGGCAGAAGCAGTCGCTGATAACGTTCCGGCCAAGGCCACTCCGATAGACGGCAAACCGCCGCTGTTCGGGTTGTCCTTCCTGGAAAACCTCTCCGAGATGACCATGTTGCGTCAGGTGGGCCTGTTGGTCGGCTTGGCGGCGAGCGTGGCGATTGGCTTCGCCGTGGTGTTGTGGTCCCAGCAACCGGACTACCGGCCTCTGTACGGCAGCCTTGCCGGTATGGACGCCAAGCAGGTCATGGAAACCCTGGCCGCCGCCGATATTCCCTACAACGTTGAACCCAACTCCGGTGCCTTGCTGGTCAAGGCCGATGACCTGTCCCGTGCGCGGCTCAAGCTCGCGGCCTCTGGTGTCACTCCCAGCGACGGCAACATCGGTTTTGAAATCCTCGACAAGGACCAGGGCCTGGGGACCAGCCAGTTCATGGAAGCGACCCGTTATCGTCGCGGCCTCGAAGGCGAATTGGCTCGCACCATTTCCAGCCTGAACAACGTCAAGGGTGCCCGCGTGCACTTGGCGATTCCGAAGAGCTCGGTGTTCGTGCGTGACGAACGCAAGCCAAGCGCTTCGGTGCTGGTTGAACTGTATTCCGGCCGCTCGCTGGAGCCGGGTCAGGTGGTGGCGATCATCAACCTGGTCGCGACCAGCGTTCCCGAGCTCAGCAAATCCCAGATCACCGTGGTCGACCAGAAGGGCAACCTGCTGTCGGATCAGGCGGAAAATTCCGAACTGACCATGGCCGGCAAGCAATTCGATTACAGCCGTCGCATGGAAACCATGCTGACCCAGCGCGTACACAACATTCTGCAACCGGTGTTGGGCAACGACCGCTATAAAGCAGAAGTGTCGGCAGACGTGGACTTCAGTGCCGTCGAGTCAACCTCCGAGCAGTTCAACCCGGATCAACCGGCCTTGCGCAGCGAGCAGTCGGTCAATGAACAACGCACCGCCAGCAATGGCCCGCAAGGTGTGCCGGGTGCTTTGAGCAACCAGCCACCAGCGCCAGCCTCCGCGCCGCAAACCACCGGTGGCGCTACCGCGTCGGCCGGCATGGTGCAGCCAGGCCAGCCATTGATTGATGCCAACGGTCAGCAGATCATGGACCCGGCCACCGGCCAGCCCATGCTCGCACCGTACCCGGCGGACAAGCGTCAACAATCCACCAAGAACTTCGAACTCGACCGTTCCATCAGCCACACCAAGCAACAGCAAGGCCGTTTGAATCGTCTGTCGGTGTCGGTGGTGGTGGACGATCAGGTCAAGCTCAACGCAGCCAACGGCGAAACCACTCGTGCGCCGTGGAGCGCCGATGAATTGGCGCGCTTCACTCGCCTGGTACAGGACGCCGTCGGCTTCGACGCCAGCCGTGGCGACAGCGTCAGCGTGATCAACATGCCGTTTTCCGCCGAGCGCGGTGAAGTGATTGCCGATATTGCGTTCTACTCCCAGCCATGGTTCTGGGACATCGTCAAACAAGTGCTGGGTGTCTTGTTCATCCTGGTGCTGGTGTTCGGTGTGCTGCGTCCGGTGCTCAACAACATCACCGGTGGCGGCAAAGGCAAACAGCTAGCAGGCTTGGGTAGCGACGTCGAACTGGGTGGCATGGGCGGTCTGGACGGCGAACTGGCCAACGACCGCGTCAGCCTCGGTGGCCCGGCCAGCATCCTGCTGCCGAGCCCGAGCGAAGGCTATGACGCACAGTTGAACGCAATCAAGAGTCTGGTGGCAGAAGATCCGGGTCGCGTGGCCCAGGTCGTGAAAGAGTGGATTAACGCAGATGAGTGATAACCGAGCCGTTGCCGCCAAACTGACCAAGGTCGACAAAGCCGCGATTCTGCTGCTGTCGCTGGGGTCAACCGATGCCGCCCAGGTGCTGCGCCACATGGGGCCCAAAGAGGTCCAGCGTGTGGGTGTGGCCATGGCGCAAATGGGTAATGTGCACCGCGAGCAAGTCGAGCAGGTGATGAGCGAGTTCGTCGACATCGTCGGCGACCAGACCAGCCTCGGCGTCGGCTCCGACGACTACGTGCGCAAAATGCTCACTCAGGCACTGGGCGAAGACAAGGCCAATGGCCTGATCGACCGCATCCTGCTGGGCGGCAACACCAGCGGCCTCGACAGCCTGAAGTGGATGGAGCCGCGCGCCGTCGCCGACGTGATCCGTTACGAGCACCCGCAGATCCAGGCGATCGTCGTGGCGTACCTCGATCCGGACCAGGCCGGTGAAGTGCTCGGCAACTTCGACCACAAGGTGCGTCTGGACATCATTCTGCGGGTGTCCTCGCTGAACACTGTGCAGCCGGCGGCCCTGAAAGAACTCAACCAGATTCTCGAGAAGCAGTTCTCCGGTAACTCGAATGCCGCGCGCACCACCCTGGGTGGCATCAAGCGTGCGGCCGATATCATGAACTTCCTCGACAGCTCGATCGAAGGTCAGCTGATGGACTCGATCCGCGAAGTCGACGAAGACCTGTCCGGTCAGATCGAAGACCTCATGTTCGTGTTCAACAACTTGTCCGATGTCGACGACCGCGGGATTCAGGCGCTGCTGCGCGAAGTGTCCTCCGACGTGCTGGTGCTGGCCCTCAAGGGTTCGGACGAAGGCGTCAAAGAGAAGATCTTCAAGAACATGTCCAAGCGGGCGGCCGAACTGTTGCGCGACGACCTCGAGGCCAAAGGCCCGGTGCGCGTCAGCGACGTGGAAACCGCGCAGAAAGAAATCCTCACCATTGCCCGCCGTATGGCCGAAGCCGGAGAAATCGTTCTCGGCGGGAAGGGCGGCGAAGAGATGATCTAAGGTCACTATGTCGTCCAAACATGATGAGTCCCAGACCGACCTGATCCGAGGCAAGGCCGTCGCCGGTTTCGACGTTTGGGCGTTGCCCAGCTTCGATCCTTTTGTGCCGGAACCCGAGCCGGAGCCCGAGCCCGAGCCGCCGGAAATGGAAGAAGTGCCGCTGGATGAAGTCCAGCCACTGACCCTCGAAGAGCTCGAAAGCATTCGCCAGGAGGCCTACAACGAAGGCTTCGCCACGGGCGAGAAAGAAGGTTTTCACAGCACCACGCTCAAGGTCCGTCAGGAAGCCGAAGCCGTCCTGGCACCGAAGGTCGCGGGCCTGGAGCAGCTGATGGCCAACCTGTTCGAGCCTATTGCCGAGCAGGACACCCAGATCGAGAAGTCCCTGGTCGACCTCGTGCAGCACATCACCAAGCAGGTGATCCAGCGCGAACTGGCCATCGACTCGACGCAAATCGAACAGGTCATGCGCGAAGCCCTCAAGCTGTTGCCGTTGGGCGTGGGCAATGTGCGGCTGTACATCAACCCGCAAGATTTCGAACAGGTCAAAGCCCTGCGCGAGCGCCATGAAGAAACCTGGCGCATCGTCGAGGACGAGTCCCTACTGCCCGGCGGTTGCCGGGTCGAGACCGAACACAGTCGCATCGACGCCACCGTTGAAACCCGCGTCGCCCAGGTCATGGCCAAGCTGTTCGATCAGTTGCATGACCAGGCCTTGCACCCGGCTGCGCCGGACTTGAGCCTGGAGCTGCCGGTCGACGAAAAACCTGCGGTCGCTGCGGTCGAGCCAACACTGGACGACCCCGATGCGCCTTGATCGCACCAGCTTCGCCAAGCGCCTTGGCAGTTACGCCGAGGCCACGGAGCTTGCCGGCGCGCCGATCCTTGAAGGCCGCCTGCTGCGTATGGTCGGCCTGACCCTCGAAGCCGAAGGTTTGCGCGCCGCCATGGGCAGCCGCTGCATGGTCATCAACGATGACAGTTATCACCCGGTGCAAGTCGAAGCCGAAGTCATGGGCTTCTCCGGCAGCAAGGTGTTCCTGATGCCCGTCGGCAGCGTCGCCGGCATTGCGCCCGGTGCCCGCGTGGTTCCTATGGCGGACACCGGCCGCTTGCCGATGGGCATGAGCATGCTCGGACGGGTGCTTGACGGCGCCGGTCGTGCGCTGGACGGCAAGGGCGGCATGAAGGCCGAAGACTGGGTGCCGATGGACGGCCCGACCATCAACCCGCTCAAGCGCGAACCGATCAGCGAGCCGCTGGACGTGGGTATTCGCACCATCAACGGTTTGTTGACGGTCGGCCGCGGTCAGCGTCTCGGTCTGTTCGCCGGTACCGGCGTCGGTAAATCCGTGCTGCTGGGCATGATGACCCGCTTCACCGAGGCTGACATTATCGTCGTCGGGCTGATCGGTGAGCGGGGTCGTGAAGTTAAAGAATTCATCGAGCACATCCTCGGTGAAGAAGGGCTCAAGCGTTCTGTCGTCGTGGCGTCCCCGGCGGACGATGCGCCGCTGATGCGTCTGCGCGCGGCTATGTACTGCACGCGAATCGCCGAGTATTTCCGTGACAAGGGCAAAAACGTCCTGTTGCTCATGGATTCCCTGACCCGATTCGCCCAGGCCCAGCGAGAAATCGCCCTGGCCATCGGTGAGCCGCCAGCGACCAAGGGTTATCCGCCATCGGTGTTCGCTAAACTACCGAAACTGGTGGAGCGGGCCGGTAATGCCGAGAAGGGCGGCGGTTCGATCACCGCGTTCTACACCGTACTGTCCGAAGGCGATGACCAGCAGGACCCGATTGCCGACTCGGCGCGAGGCGTGCTCGACGGGCACATCGTGCTGTCCCGGCGCCTGGCGGAAGAAGGTCATTACCCGGCCATCGATATCGAAGCCTCCATCAGCCGGGTCATGCCATCGGTGGTCAGCCCCGAGCACATGTCGCGCGCGCAGATGTTCAAGCAGTATTGGTCGCGTTATCAGCAAAGCCGCGACTTGATCAGCGTCGGTGCCTACGTGCCGGGTGGTGATCGAGAAACCGACATCGCGATTTCCCTGCAGCCGGCCATGACCACTTATCTGCGTCAGGGCTTGAACGACAACATCGGCATGGGCGCCAGCGAAAACCACCTTGCCTCGATTTTCGCCCCGGCAGCGGGCGGCTAACCGGCCATGGCCCAGAGCCGCGCGGCACGCCTGGCACCCGTGGTGGAAATGGCCGAAAAGGCCGAAAAAACCGCGGTCATGCGCCTCGGGCACTTCCAGGGCCAGGTTCGTGTGGCGGAAAGCAAACTCGCCGACCTCGAAAACTTCCGCCTCGAATACCAGGAGCAATGGATCGTGCGCGGCAGCTCGGGCGTTTCCGGCCAGTGGTTGCTCGGCTACCAGGGCTTTCTTGCGCAACTGGGCACAGCCATCGATCAGCAGCGTCAGAGCCTGAACTGGCACCAGAACAACCTGAACAAGGCGCGCGATTCCTGGCAACAGGCGTTTGCCCGGGTTGAAGGCTTGCGCAAACTTGTACAACGCTACATGGACGAGGCGCGGAAGCTGGAAGACAAGCGCGAGCAGAAGCTGCTGGATGAGTTGTCCCAGCGGTTGCCGCGGCATGATCCGTACTGAGTCAGTCGGACCGCGTTATCGTTCTTCGCGGGCAAGCCTCGCTCCTACAGGTTATGTGCTGTCCATAATGCGTGAACGACACAAAACCTGTAGGAGCGAGGCTTGCCCGCGAAGGCGTCCTCAAAGACTCAGCAATTTCCCGCCTTGCTCCCATCTCCGCCAAGTGCTAAACCTTGTACACGTACGTTCACCCATGACAAGGAAGCCGATAAATGCCAGTCGTTACAAAAGTCTCCCAGGATGGGAAAAAGCTGACGATTTCGGTCGAGGGTCGATTCGATTTCGCCAAGCATCAGGAATTCCGAGAATCCTACGAGAGGCTTGAGCAAAAGCCCGAATCGTTCGAGGTGGATCTTAAAGCAGCCACCTACCTCGACAGTTCCGCGCTCGGCATGCTCCTGCTGTTGCGTGATCACGCCGGCGGTGAGAATGCCGAAATCACGTTGACCAACGCCAACGCCGATGTGCGCAAGATTCTCGCCATCTCCAATTTCGAACAAATCTTCGACGTTGCATGACCGCCATGCAGCCGTCGCTTGAATCGCTGACGATCCTCATCGCCGAAGACAGCGCGGCCGATCGCATGCTGCTGTCGACGATCGTCCGACGCCAGGGCCATGAAGTGCTGACGGCTGCCAACGGTGCCGAAGCGGTCGAAGCGTTTCGCGAGCAACGGCCGCACCTGGTGTTGATGGACGCCATGATGCCGGTGATGGACGGTTTCGAGGCGGCACGCCAGATCAAGGCGTTGGCTGGGGAAACCCTGGTGCCGATTATCTTCCTGACCTCGCTGACCGAAAGCGAGGCCCTGGCCCGGTGTCTGGAGGCCGGCGGCGACGATTTTCTGGCAAAGCCGTACAACCAGGTGATCCTCGCCGCCAAGATCAAGGCGATGGACCGCTTGCGCCGGTTGCAGGCCACGGTGTTGCAGCAACGTGACTTGATCGCCAAGCATCATGATTACTTGCTCAACGAGCAGCGGGTGGCCAAGGCCGTGTTTGACAAGGTGGCGCATTCGGGCTGCCTGAGTGCGCCGAACATCCGCTACCTGCAATCCCCTTATGCGCTGTTCAACGGCGATCTGCTGCTCGCGGCGTTCACCCCCGCCGGCGACATGCACGTGCTGCTGGGCGATTTCACCGGCCACGGTTTGCCGGCCGCCGTGGGCGCCATGCCCCTGGCTGAAGTCTTCTACGGCATGACCGCCAAGGGTTACGGCCTGGCTGAAACCCTGCGCGAAATGAACGCCAAGCTCAAACGCATCTTGCCGGTGGACATGTTCTGCTGCGCCACTTTGCTGTGCCTGAGCTTTCAGCGACGCTCGGTGGAAGTCTGGAACGGCGGGATGCCGGACGGTTACTTGCACAGCATCGCCAGCGGTGAGCGTACGCCGCTGCCGGCGCGGCACTTGCCGCTGGGTGTGCTGAGCCCGCAAACCTTCAATGACCGCACCGAAGTGTTTCCGATGGCCGTCGGCGATCGGGTGTTCCTGCTGTCCGACGGGGTCATCGATACCTGCGATGCCAACGAACAGTTGTTTGGTGTGGAGCGGTTGCAGCGGGTGTTCGCGGCCAATCGCCAGCCAGGCGCGCTGTTCGAGGAGATCGAGCAGGCGCTGCGGGACTTTCGTGGCGAGGCGCGCGATGACGTGAGCATGGTCGAGGTCAGTCTGCTGGAGGCGGCGCAACTGACTCCACCAGCGCCGGTGTATTCCGACAGCGGCCAGTCCTGTCCGCTGGACTGGTCGGTGAGTTTCGAGTTTCGCGCCGCGACCCTCAAACGTTTCAATCCGCTGCCGTATCTTTTGCAATTGCTGCTTGAGGTCCACGGCCTGCGGGCTCAGAGTGGTGCGCTCTACAGTGTGTTGGCAGAGCTTTACTCCAACGCCCTGGAACACGGCGTGCTCGGTCTGGATTCAAGTCTCAAACGTGATGCTTCGGGGTTCGCACGCTATTATCAAGCGCGCAATGAGCGGCTGGAGGCGTTGCACGACGGCTATGTGCGGGTGCATTTGCAGGTCGTGCCGACGGGCAAGGGCGGGAGCCTGATTGTGCGGGTCGAAGACAGCGGCAAGGGCTTTGATGTGGCGCGGGTGATGGAGCGTCCTGTCGATGGCAGCCGTCTGTCGGGGCGTGGCGTCAGTCTGATCCGCCAATTGAGCCGTAGCGCGAGCTGGTCGGACGACGGTCGAAGTGCAAGCGTGGAGTTTTTCTGGGAGGCTCTGGCATAATTCACCCATTCTTGATCAAGGAGTGAGCAAGTGGCTGACACACATCTGGACCGCGACGTGCTGAGCGCGTTGCAGGAAGTCATGGAGGGTGAGTATCCGACGTTGCTGGATACCTTCATCGCCGACTCCGAAGAACGCTTGCGCATCTTGCGCAAAGCCGAAGATGCCGCACAACTCATGAACGCTGCCCATAGCTTCAAGGGCAGCAGCAGCAATATGGGCGCCATTCGCCTGGCTGAGCTGTGCAATGAGCTTGAGCAGCGCGCCAGGCAAAAAAGCCTCACTGGTATTGAAAAACTGGTCGGCGAAATCGACGGCGAATTCGCCATTGTCCGTCCACTGTATGAGGCGGAGCGCCAGCGCTCTCTGGCTGACTAACGTGACCGTCCGGCGCTTTTGGCGCCTGTCGAGTTAATTTGGCTCGACCTTTGCAGTTATCTCACTCAACTGTACCTACGATCCCAGTGCAGCGGAGACCGTTTTATGCCCGTTACCCCCAATTCGCTTCTACAGGCCGTCGCGACGGCCAAGACTCAAGCCGCCTCCGCCAATACCCCGGCGCCGGCCGCTGAGCCAGGGGACAAGGCGTCCAGCTTCGCTGATGTCTACGCCAATCAAGCCCGGAACAAGCCTTCTGTGGTCGCTGATAAATCGACCAGACCTGCGACCGACAATGCTGCGCAAGGCTCCGGCAAACCGGATGCCAGCAGTGATAAGCCTGCCGCCCCGGAACCTGCGGTTGCCGATAGCGGCAATTCCTTGCCCGCCGATAAACCGGCGCCGACTGACGACGCCACTGCCAGCGACGACCAGCCCGGGACCACCGAAACGCTGGTGACCGATACGGCGCCCGTTGATCCGAGCCTCGATCCGGCCCTTGATCCTGCGTTGATGCAGGCAGTGCAACCGCTGGTGACCGTGCCGGTCGCGCAAACTACTGCGCCCGTTGTCACGAGCGCAGCGCCACAGGTTGAAGCGCCGGTTGCCGCCGCCGTCGTTGCCGCGACCGCGCAAGCAGCGCCCGTCACCGATAGCGAATTCGATCCGGAAGCTGATCCACTCGACGCGCTGCCCGCCGTGCGCATGGCCATGGAGCAGAGCGGTCATGTATCCGCTAGCAGCCAGTCCCAGCCAAAAGCCACGCCTGCCCAAACCCAGGCTGACGGTGAACTGACGACGGCGCAGAACTTTGCCGCCGGCATGGCGAGCATGCTCGATGTGCAAGCCGACAAGGACAGCACCAGTCAGGGCGGCGAGAAAACCTTCAGTGGTTTGATCGATAGCGGCCTCAAGGATTTGACGTCCACCAGCAGCGATACCCGTGTCGATGACTTCGCCAACCGCCTGGCGGCACTGACCCAGGCGGCCACACCGAAAACCGCCAATGCCTTGCCGGTGAACCAGCCGATCGCGATGCATCAGAGCGGCTGGACCGAGGAAGTGGTCAACCGCGTCATGTACCTCTCCAGCGCCAACCTCAAGGCGGCCGACATCCAGTTGCAACCGGCTGAGCTGGGGCGTCTCGATATCCGGGTGAACATGGTTCCGGATCAGCAGACCCAGGTTACCTTCATGAGCGCCCATCCAAGCGTTCGCGAAGCGCTGGACAGCCAGATGCATCGTCTGCGTGACATGTTTGCGCAACAAGGCATGGGTCAGGTCGACGTCAACGTGTCCGATCAGTCTCGTGGCTGGCAGGGGCAGGGGCAGGATCAGGCTCAACAGGGGCAGGGCGGTCGGACCAGCGCCAGCGGCGGACGCCTCGATGACATGGATGACGAGGTTGCACCGAGTGTCGCCGAAGTGGCAGCCACCGCCACCAGCGTGATCGGCTCCAGCGCCGTCGATTACTACGCCTGATCCAACACGTTCCCTGTAGGAGCGAGCGGTTCGGCGCTCCTACAGTTGATCTCCATTCGCTGTCTCCCATACCTCCCGACACTTCTGGCATAACACTTGCTCTTGCCTTGCCGTGCGACTGTGAAAACCCGAATAGTGACGGATTATTGGCATGGCGAAGAGCGACGCAGTAGTAAAAGACCCCGCAACCAAAGGCAAGATCAAGCTGATCATTGTGATCGTGGTGGCCCTGCTGCTGGCGATCGGCATGTCCGTGGGGGCGACCTGGTTCTTCATGCACAGCGCCCAGAGCAAGCCTGCCGCCGCTGAAACCGCCGTGGTCGGCAAGCAACCAGCGATTTTCGAGCCCATGGCCCCGGCCTTCGTGGCCAACTACAAACAGAACGGCCGCCAGAGCTTCATGCAGGTGAGTATCACCATGCTAGGGCGCAATCAGGCCGATCTGGATGCGCTCAAAGTGCACATGCCGTTGATCCGCAATAATCTGGTCATGCTGTTCTCCGGCCAGGATTTTGCCACGCTGGCGACCCCGGTCGGCCAGGAGATGTTGCGTCAGAAGGCCACGGCCAGCGTCCAGGAAGTGGCGCAGAAAGAACTCGGCAAAGTGGTTATCGAACAGCTGCTTTTTACTAATTTCGTACTGCAGTAGGAACACGACATGGCCGTGCAGGACCTGCTGTCCCAGGATGAGATCGATGCGCTGTTGCATGGCGTCGACGATGGTCTGGTACAGACCGATAACGTTGCTGAACCCGGCAGCGTCAAAAGCTACGACCTGACCAGCCAGGATCGCATCGTCCGCGGACGTATGCCGACCCTGGAAATGATCAACGAGCGTTTCGCCCGCTACACCCGCATCAGCATGTTCAACATGCTGCGCCGCTCGGCGGACGTTGCCGTCGGTGGTGTGCAGGTGATGAAGTTCGGCGAATACGTGCACTCGCTGTACGTGCCGACCAGTCTCAACCTGGTCAAGGTCAAGCCGTTGCGCGGCACCGCGCTGTTCATCCTCGACGCCAAACTGGTGTTCAAACTGGTGGACAACTTCTTCGGCGGCGACGGCCGTCACGCCAAGATCGAAGGGCGTGAATTCACCCCCACCGAACTGCGCGTCGTACGCATGGTGCTGGAGCAGGCCTTCGTCGATTTGAAGGAGGCCTGGCAGGCAATCATGGAAGTTAACTTCGAGTACATCAACTCGGAAGTGAACCCGGCCATGGCCAACATCGTCGGCCCGAGCGAAGCGGTGGTGGTCTCGACTTTCCACATCGAACTCGATGGCGGTGGCGGCGACCTGCACGTGACCATGCCGTACTCGATGATTGAGCCGGTGCGCGAAATGCTCGACGCCGGCTTCCAGTCGGACCTGGACGATCAGGACGAGCGTTGGGTCAACGCCCTGCGCCAGGACGTGCTGGACGTCGACGTGCCGATCGGTGCCACGGTTGCCCGTCGCCAGTTGCGCTTGCGCGACATTCTGCACATGCAGCCGGGGGATGTGATCCCGGTCGAAATGCCGGAAGAAATGATCATGCGCGCCAACGGCGTGCCGGCCTTCAAGGTCAAGATGGGCTCGCACAAAGGCAACCTCGCGTTGCAGGTGATCGAGCCGATCGAGCGCCGCTGACCGGCGCTCCAACCCCCTTTTAATTGGCTGCTCTTGATTGAGCAGTTGCCCGCCGAGGACAAATGATGAACGACGATATGAACGCCCAGGACGACCAGGCACTGGCTGACGAATGGGCCGCCGCCCTGGAAGAAACCGGTGACGCCGGCCAGGACGACATCGACGCCTTGCTGGCTGCCGATGCCGCTAGCTCGCCGTCCAACCGTCTGCCAATGGAAGAGTTCGGCAGCGTGCCGAAGAACCACGACCCGGTCACCCTGGACGGTCCGAACCTCGACGTGATCCTCGACATCCCGGTGTCGATTTCCATGGAAGTGGGCAGCACCGACATCAACATTCGCAACCTGTTGCAACTCAACCAGGGTTCGGTGATCGAGCTGGATCGCCTGGCCGGTGAGCCGCTGGACGTGCTGGTCAACGGCACCCTGATCGCCCACGGCGAAGTGGTCGTGGTCAACGAGAAGTTCGGCATCCGCCTGACCGACGTGATCAGCCCAAGCGAACGTATCAAGAAGCTGCGCTGAGTGAAGAAGGTTCTGGGGCTTCTGCTTGCGTTGCCGTTCAGTGTTCTGGCAGCCGAACCTGTGGCCACGGCTGCAACGGTCGCTGCTGCGCCGGCGGTCAGCAGCGGTGTGGCCGGGCAATTGACGCAGTTGGTGTTCGGCTTGCTGCTGGTGCTGGGGTTGATCTTCTTCCTCGCCTGGCTGTTGCGCCGGGTCCAGCAGGCCGGGCCGGCCGGCAAAGGGCAGGTGATCGAGATTGTTGGTTCCCGTGCCTTGGGCCCGCGTGACCGACTGATGCTGGTGCAGGTCGGCAACGAGCAGATCCTGCTCGGCCTGAGCCCTGGCACCATCACCGCGCTGCATGTGCTTAAAGAGCCGATTGAAGTGCCGGCCACCACCGATAAAGCGACTCCGGAGTTCGCCCAGCATCTGTTGAAGATACTCGGCAAGGATCAGAAGGATAAGAAGTAATGGGTGCGTTACGCATCGTCTTGACGCTGGCCCTGATGCTGGCCGCGCCGCTGGCGTTCGCCGCCGATCCGTTGTCGATCCCGGCGATCACCCTGGGCACCAACGCCAGCGGCGCTCAGGAATACTCGGTCAGCCTGCAAATCCTGCTGATCATGACCGCGCTGAGTTTCATCCCGGCGTTCGTCATGCTGATGACCAGCTTCACCCGGATCATCATTGTCTTCTCGATCCTGCGTCAGGCCCTGGGGCTGCAACAGACGCCGTCGAACCAGATCCTCACCGGCATGGCGCTGTTCCTGACGCTGTTCATCATGGCGCCGGTGTTTGACCGGGTGAATCAGGACGCCTTGCAGCCGTATCTGGCGGAGAAACTCACCGCTCAGGATGCCGTGGCCAAGGCCCAGGTGCCGATCAAGGACTTCATGCTGGCGCAGACGCGCAGCAGCGATCTTGAGCTGTTCATGCGCCTGTCCAAGCGTACCGACATTGCCTCGCCGGATCAGGCACCGCTGACCATTCTGGTGCCGGCCTTCGTGACGTCGGAGCTGAAAACCGCGTTCCAGATCGGCTTCATGATCTTCATTCCGTTCCTGATCATCGACCTGGTCGTGGCCAGTGTGCTGATGGCCATGGGTATGATGATGCTCTCGCCGCTGATCATTTCCCTGCCGTTCAAGATCATGCTGTTCGTGCTGGTGGATGGCTGGGCGTTGATCATCGGCACCCTGGCGAGCAGCTTCGGCGGTGTGTCGCCATGACGCCGGAAGTGGCGGTAGACATCTTCCGCGAAGCGCTGTGGCTGACCACGATGATGGTTGCCGTGCTAGTGATTCCGAGTCTGCTGGTGGGCCTGCTGGTAGCGATGTTTCAGGCCGCCACGCAGATCAACGAACAGACCCTGAGCTTCCTGCCGCGTCTGCTGGTGATGCTGGTGACGCTGATCGTCGCCGGCCCGTGGCTGGTGCAGACGTTCATGGAATACATCCTGCAGCTGTACGGCAGTATTCCTCAGGTCATCGGCTAAACCATGCCGTCGCTGCTGCAGCTGACCGATACCCAGATCAGTACCTGGGTGGCGACGTTCATGTTGCCGCTGTTTCGCATCGGCTCGTTGCTGATGGTCATGCCGGTCTTTGGCACGTCCCTGGTGCCCACGCGCGTGCGCCTGTACTTCGCCCTGGCGATCACGGTGGTGATTGCGCCGGGCCTGCCGCCAATGCCGCCGATCAATGCACTGGATTTGAGTGCGCTGTTGCTGATCGCCGAGCAGATCCTTATCGGCGCGGTGCTGGGGTTTTCCTTGCAGCTGTTCTTCCAGGCGTTCGTGGTGGCGGGGCAGATCGTTTCGATTCAGATGGGTATGGGCTTCGCGTCGATGGTCGACCCCACCAACGGCGTCTCGGTTGCAGTGATCGGGCAGTTCTTCACCATGCTGGTGACGCTGTTGTTCCTGTCCATGAACGGCCATCTGGTGGTCTTCGAAGTCCTTACCGAAAGCTTCACCACGATGCCGGTTGGCAGTGGCTTGATGGTCAATCATTTCTGGGAACTGGCCGGCAAGCTCGGTTGGGTCCTCGGTGCTGCATTGTTGCTGGTGCTGCCGGCGATCACGGCGCTGCTGGTGGTCAACATCGCGTTCGGCGTGATGACCCGGGCCGCGCCGCAGTTGAACATTTTTTCCATCGGTTTTCCGCTGACCCTGGTGCTCGGGCTGTTCATCGTCTGGGTCGGGCTGGCGGACATCATCAATCAGTATCAACCGCTGGCCTCCGAGGCCTTGCAGTTTTTACGCGAACTGGCACGGGCGCGCTGAGTCATGGCTGAGAGCGAAAGCGGTCAGGACAAAACAGAAGACCCCACGGAGAAACGCAAAAAGGACTCCCGTGAGAAGGGCGAGATTGCGCGCTCCAAGGAACTCAATACTCTGGCGGTCATGCTCGCCGGCGCGGGTGCGCTGCTGATTTTTGGCGGCGCATTGGCGCAGGACATGATGGAGCTGATGCGCATGAACTTCTCGCTGTCGCGGGAAGTGATTCTGGATCAGCGCTCCATGGGCACTTACCTGCTGCATTCGGGGCAGATTGCCCTTTTTGCGATTCAGCCGGTGATGATCACCATGCTGCTGGCTGCGCTGATCGGTCCGATTTCCCTGGGTGGCTGGCTGTTCGCGGCCGGCTCCATGGCGCCCAAGTTCAGTCGCATGAACCCCGGCGCGGGACTGAAACGGATGTTCTCGGCCAAGGCGCTGGTGGAGTTGCTCAAGGCTCTGGCGAAGTTTTTTATCGTGTTATTCGTGGCGTTGGCGGTCTTGTCGGCGGACATCGACGATCTGCTGCGCATCGCCCACGAGCCATTGGACATGGCGATCATTCACAGCTTGCAAGTGGTGGGCTGGAGTACCTTGTGGATGGCTTGCGGGCTGATCCTCATTGCTGCGGTCGACGTGCCGGTGCAGCTCTGGGAAAGCCACAAGAAACTGCTGATGACCAAGCAGGAAGTGCGCGACGAGCACAAGGATCAGGAAGGGAAGCCGGAGGTCAAACAGCGCATTCGCCAATTGCAGCGCGAGGTGTCCCAGCGCCGGATGATGGCGGCCATCCCCGAGGCCGATGTGGTCATTACCAACCCGACGCACTATGCCGTGGCGCTCAAGTACGATCCCGACAAGGGCAGTGCGCCTGTGTTGCTGGCCAAGGGCAGCGACTTCCTCGCCTTGAAGATCCGTGAAATCGCCGTGGCCAACAATGTGCTGTTGCTCGAATCGCCAGCCCTGGCACGTTCGATCTATTACTCCACGGAGTTGGAGCAGGAAATCCCCGGTGGGTTGTATCTGGCGGTCGCTCAGGTATTGGCCTACGTCTACCAGATCCGCCAGTACCGCGCGGGCAAGGGCAAGCGTCCGGATCCGCTCAAGGATGATTTGCCGATTCCGCCGGATTTGCGGCGCGATTCTTGAGAAAGGCGCTGGCAAATATTGGCTTCGTCGTGATCGATCATTGTCAGTTGGTAAATTGGAAATAATCGTAATAGACAACGTCCGGATGAGTGTTGTGAATTTCTATGCGTGTGATGCCAGTTGCTGAGTAATCGAGTTGCCAAGGACCGTATTCGGGATGGGATAACCTTAGTGGTTGCTGTCCGAGACGATTCCCGGCGGCGTCATAAAAAACAGCAGTAGCACCTATGTTCACATCTTGATACCAGAATCGAACACGTGAACATGGTGAGTTCAAATCCAGTCGTAATATGGAAATCGTTCCTTCGCAGTTTAAAACTTTGCGTTCCATTTTTCCCGGTGTAGGGGGGCGCCTCAGGTCTATGATCCTGACTATTCCCTGCGTTCCCAGGTTTGTGACTTTCATACTCGCGAGGGTGAAACTTTGACCCGGAGAGATCGAGCGGTCTGAGTAAGAATCAAAGTTTTCGAACAAATCAGGCTCAGGAACTACCTCGCCCAGTCTCGCCCTCATCACCTTCGAAAACATCAACCGCTGCCCACTTCCAGATTTGTAAACGCTGTAATTGATCCGGGTGTCGATGCCTCGATTTTCTGCGATCCAGTTCGAAGGGAGTGTGAAGGTCGGCGTGACGCCAGTCTGCACTTCGCGCTCGTCGCTTTCCCACGTGGTTTTGCCGGTGGCGCGTATGCGAACGGTGTAGCCGTGCACCATACCCACGTACCTGACGCTTAGGGTTTTCTGATCTGTCGACAGGGTTGGTGCCAGTAAATTGAACTCGTAGGGGTTGATATGCAACAGGAGGATTCTGGAAGGAATCAGTGCGGTGCCCGGTGCGGTGCGCACGGTGTAGTAGACCTTTACCGTATGGCCGATGGCATCGATCACTTCAATGCGTGGGATTCGAATATCAATAGCCCCCGGTGTTCCGACGGTCACCACCTCTGAATTATAGATGTGCCGAGGATTGCCCCAGGTCACGGTCACGGTGTGACCCCGAGCCATGCCGGAGTAATGAGGGACTTGAGCGGTAATGAAATCACGGTGGTAGACGCTGTCGAAGTCGAGTCGATCCCCTGCGGAGCCATGGGCTTCGAGAATTTTCGGATTCGCTGGGTTTGTAACGGCAGTGATCGAGTCCATGAGTTTTTTCCTGTGGGTATGTTGCTCCATCGGGCTGCTCTATCTGGCCTCCAAGGCTCTATTGATGGCAACTGTCAGATCTGACAGTGGCGACGAGCGGTCGAGAGGTGGGCGGAGGTGGCTCCATCATCCAAAAACCGCACGTGCAATGCGCCGCCTGTCGAAATGCCTGCTCCACCTGTCAACTCTGACAGTAGACAGTCAGCGCCCGCTCGCGCTGTCATGCCCGTGGGAATTCTCCCGATCAATGTCCTTGCAGTGGAGGTTCTGATCATTCGATTGGAGCGCCAAGGATGGGTGTTTGCGTCAGTTTTAGAGGGAACCATCATGACAGAGCGTCTATATCGAAAACTGCAGGGTATGGAGTTGGAGTTTGTCTCGGGCAGGCTGCAAGAAAATCCGGCCGAGCGGGCGATCGGGTACACCGTTACTTTCAAAATGAGCCTGGATTTCACGAACTTCGAGCAAATGTCCAGCCTATACATTCCGGGCTATTTGAATAATCCGATCAACGCTATCCGGCCTGAGCTGACCAGTTTCGCTTATCACTACTCCTACAATTATTTTTTCGATGCTGCGGGAAATATCCGTGACAAAGAAGCGCTGTTTAATGTTTTCAGGAGTCCAGGGTACTACATGAGTCAATGGTCAACGGGTGGGCTGGAGCGGCGATATGCCAAGCCTCAATTCGAAATCATCGCTGATCAGCTACACATCACTGCCCGGATGGATTTTCGTTGGGAAGACAAGCGTCCGATCGTTGTAAAAGATCTGCCGATCATTCCTTTTGAATGGGCGCTGAATCTTTTGAAAGGCGAGTTTGTGGGCCCTGCCACAGCAGTCGCCCCTGCCACTGTGGTGGTGCTTGGATATGCCCAAGAGGAGTTGGTCAATCAAGACGGGCTGGAAATGCACAAAGGCACGCGTTACATGATTGGGGGCAAGCTTGGGTTTGGCGCGATTCTCAAAGAGCAAATTCTGACAGCGGGTTGATCCATATTTCTGGTGCTTTAAACGCGTAGCAACTGCCGAGCTCGCGAGGCTGCGTTCGAGACGGAGTCATGCTCGACCGCATTCCTCGCAACGGTTTAACGGCTGCTGCGCAGCCGGACGCAGCCTCGCAAGCTCGGCAGCTGCTACAAATCCTCAATAAAGCCCTCTATTCCCCATCTCTGCAAAAGTTGGAAGGTTTCTTGCAGTAGCCGCCCTGCGCCTGCTTCAGGCGTCAAAAGTTTGCTTTAAGGAACGGGGAAAACCGGTGGATCGCTCTCAGTTACTCAACACTGCCCGCACAAACGTTGCCGACTTAAGTCGGGGCAATCTGGGTGTGCCGTTGCTGCTGCTGGTCATGCTGGCGATGATGATGTTGCCGATCCCACCGTTCCTGTTGGATGTGTTCTTCACCTTCAACATCGCTTTGTCGATCGTGGTGTTGCTGGTCTGCGTCTATGCCTTGCGACCGCTGGATTTCGCGGTGTTTCCGACCATTCTATTGGTGGCGACGCTACTGCGGCTGGCGTTGAACGTGGCCTCCACGCGGGTGGTGATGCTCCACGGTCAGGACGGTCACGCCTCAGCCGGCAAGGTGATCCAGGCCTTCGGCGAAGTGGTGATCGGCGGTAACTACGTGGTCGGTATCGTGGTCTTCGCGATTTTGATGATCATCAACTTCGTTGTAGTGACCAAGGGTGCCGGGCGGATTTCCGAGGTGAGCGCGCGCTTCACCCTCGATGCGATGCCCGGTAAACAAATGGCAATCGACGCCGACTTGAACGCCGGCCTGATCGATCAGAACCAAGCCAAAATGCGCCGGATGGAAGTGGCCCAGGAAGCCGAGTTCTACGGTTCGATGGACGGTGCCAGCAAGTTCGTTCGCGGCGACGCCATTGCCGGCTTGCTGATTCTGTTCATTAACCTGATCGGCGGCATGGCCGTCGGTATCTTCCAGCACGGCATGAGCTTCGGCGATGCCGGCAGGGTTTATGCGCTGTTGACCATCGGTGACGGTTTGGTGGCGCAATTGCCATCACTGTTGTTATCGACAGCGGCGGCGATCATGGTGACTCGTGCGTCCGGGTCGGAAGAGATGGGAAAACAGATCAATCGCCAGATGTTCGCCTCGCCGAAAGCGTTGGCAGTGGCGGCGGGTATTATGGCGGTCATGGGCCTGGTGCCCGGCATGCCGCACTTCTCCTTTCTCAGCATGGCGGCCGTGGCGGCCGGCGGTGCGTACCTGTTCTGGAAGAAGCAGAACGTGGTCAAGGTTCAAGCCCTGCAAGAGGTCAAGCGTCAACAGGAGCTGCTGCCATCCCCGGCTCGCGCCCAGGAAACCAAGGAGCTGGGCTGGGACGACGTGACCCCGATCGACATGATCGGCCTGGAAGTCGGATACCGGCTGATTCCGCTGGTGGACCGCAACCAGGGCGGTCAGTTGCTGGCGCGGATCAAGGGTGTGCGCAAGAAGCTGTCGCAAGATCTGGGCTTCCTGATGCCGACTGTGCATATCCGTGACAACCTCGACCTGGCACCGAGTGCCTATCGCCTGACCCTGATGGGGGTGATCCTGGCCGAAGCGGAGATTTACCCGGATCGCGAACTGGCGATCAATCCGGGGCAGGTCTACGGGACGCTCAACGGCATTACCGCCAAAGATCCGGCTTTCGGTCTGGAGGCGGTCTGGATCGAAATCAGCCAGCGTGCCCAGGCGCAATCCCTCGGTTACACCGTGGTCGATGCCAGTACGGTCGTGGCCACCCACTTGAACCAGATTCTGTACAAGCACTCCAGCGAACTGATCGGTCACGAAGAAGTCCAGCAACTCATGCAATTGCTGGCCAAAAGCTCACCGAAACTGGCCGAAGAGCTGGTGCCGGGTGTGGTGTCTCTGTCGCAGCTGCTGAAAGTTTTGCAGGCTTTGCTGGCCGAACAGGTGCCAGTACGGGACATCCGCAGCATTGCCGAGGCCATCGCCAACAATGCCGCCAAGAGTCAAGATACTGCCGCGTTGGTGGCCGCCGTGCGCGTCGGCGTATCCCGCGCAATCGTCCAAAGCATTGTAGGGACTGACTCCGAGCTACCAGTTATCACTCTGGAGCCAAGGTTGGAACAGATATTGCTCAATAGTCTTCAGAAGGCAGGACAAGGCTCGGAAGAGGGCGTTCTGCTGGAGCCAAGCATGGCTGAGAAACTGCAACGCTCGTTGATCGATGCGGCGCAGCGTCAGGAAATGCAAGGTCAACCGGTGATTCTGCTGGTGGCCGGTCCGGTTCGCGCGATGCTTTCGCGATTCGGCCGACTGGCAGTCCCGGGTTTGCATGTGTTGGCTTACCAGGAAATTCCTGACAACAAGCAAGTGACCATCGTTGCGACAGTAGGGCCCAACGGCTGAGGTAGTGGTTTATGCAAGTTAAGCGTTTTTTCGCCGCCGATATGCGTCAGGCCATGAAACTGGTTCGTGATGAGCTGGGCGCTGATGCCGCCATTATTGGCAATCGCCGGATTGCCGGTGGTGTCGAGCTGACGGCTGCCCTGGATTACAAATTGTCTGCGCTGGCCCCGCGTGTTCCGAACATGGAACTCGAGGACGAGCTGCGCAAGACCCAGTCGCGGATTGTCACCGCCCAGGCCGAATTGAGCTTGCGTGGCGAAGGCGAAACCGAAGGCGACAAGACCACCAATCGCCAGTTATTCGCCGGCCTGCCGTTGACCGCCGCCGAGCCGCTGATCGAGCCGACGTATGCCGAACCTCGTCGCTCCGCTCCAGCCCCTGCGCCAGCCGCTGGCGGTGTGGACCCGCGTGCATTCGACTCGATGCGTTTCGAACTCAACAGCCTGCGCGAACTGATGGAAGTGCAACTCGGCTCCCTGGCCTGGAATCAGCTGCAAGGCAGCCGTCCGGCCCAGGCCAACCTCTGGCGTCGCCTGCAACGCATCGGCCTGTCCGGCCCGTTGTCCCGCGACTTGCTGGCGATGATTACCGACATTGAAGAACCCCGTCAGGCCTGGCGTATGTTGCTGGCGCACTTGGCGCGGATGATCGCCACACCGGAAGTCGAGCCACTGGAAGAGGGCGGCGTGATTGCCATGGTCGGCCCTGCCGGCATGGGCAAGACCACCACTCTGGCCAAGCTCGCGGCCCGCTACGTTCTGAAATATGGCGCGCAAAACATCGCGCTGGTGAGCATGGACAGCTACCGTATTGGTGCTCAGGAGCAACTCAAGACTCTGGGCCGGATCCTCAACGTGTCGGTAACTCACGTCGATCCGGGGCAATCGCTGGTGCAGGCGCTGGATCCCTTGCTGCGCAAACGCGTGGTGCTGATCGATACCGCGGGTCTTCAGGCCAGCGATCCGGCACTGCGCATGCAGCTCGAAAGCCTGGCCGGACGTGGCATCAAGTCAAAAAATTATCTGGTGTTGGCAACCACCAGCCAGAAACAGGTCCTAACGGCCGCTTATCACAGTTACAAACGCTGCGGTCTCGCTGGCTGCATCCTGACTAAACTGGATGAAACGGCATGCCTGGGCGAGGTGTTAAGCCTGGCCATCAGTCATGAATTACCGGTGGCCTACCTGACCGATGGCCCGCGGATTCCGGATGATTTGCATCTGCCGCGTCGTCATCAGTTGGTCAGTCGCGCCGTAAGCGTGCAAATGCAAGAAGAACCCAGCGAAGAAGCCATGGCTGACATGTTCGCTGATATTTACCACAGCCCGACCAAGCAGGTTGGCTGAGGTACTAATGAACAGTTTTTGTACCTACATCGATGGTCTGCCATGCATTGTTCAGTTTATGAGCGCGCAGCCAGTAATGTGGCCTCCGTCTATGCAAGACAAGGTAAAGAAATAACATGGGCAGCATGCATCCCGTACAGGTGATCGCGGTGACCGGCGGCAAAGGTGGCGTCGGGAAGACTAACGTGTCAGTGAACTTGTCCCTGGCTCTAGCTGAGCTCGGCCGGCGCGTCATGCTGCTGGACGCTGATCTGGGGCTGGCGAACGTCGACGTCCTGTTGGGGCTGACACCCAAACGTACCCTGGCCGACGTGATCGAAGGCCGCTGTGAGCTGCGCGACGTTCTGTTGCAGGGCCCCGGCGGTATTCGCATCGTCCCGGCCGCGTCCGGCACGCAGAGCATGGTTCATCTGAGCCCGGCTCAACACGCTGGCCTGATCCAGGCGTTCAGCGATATCGGCGACAACCTCGACGTCTTGGTGATCGACACCGCTGCGGGTATTGGTGACTCGGTAGTCAGTTTCGTTCGCGCAGCGCAAGAAGTCTTGCTGGTGGTGTGTGACGAGCCGACCTCGATCACGGATGCCTACGCGCTGATCAAACTGCTGAACCGCGATTACGGCATGAACCGCTTCCGCGTCCTGGCCAACATGGCCCAGAGCCCGCAGGAAGGTCGCAACCTGTTCGCCAAGTTGACCAAGGTCACGGACCGCTTCCTCGACGTCGCCTTACAATACGTCGGCGCGGTGCCTTATGACGAAAGCGTGCGTAAAGCGGTGCAGAAGCAGCGCGCCGTCTATGAAGCCTTTCCGCGCTCCAAGTGCTCCCTGGCGTTCAAGGCCATTGCACAGAAGGTCGATACCTGGCCGTTGCCTGCCAACCCGCGTGGGCACCTGGAGTTTTTCGTCGAGCGCCTCGTGCAACAAACGGCAGGACCGGTGTTATGACAGCCAGCGGTTACAACCTCTACAAGAAGTCGGCACGTGACGCGCAGTACGAGCTGATCGAGCGTTACGCGCCACTGGTCAAACGCATTGCTTACCACTTGCTGGCCCGTCTGCCGGCCAGTGTTCAGGTTGAAGACCTGATCCAGGCCGGGATGATCGGCCTGCTTGAAGTATCGACCAAATATGACGCCAGCAAAGGCGCGAGTTTCGAGACGTACGCGGGCATTCGAATCCGCGGCGCGATGCTCGATGAAGTACGCAAGGGGGACTGGGCGCCACGTTCGGTTCACCGCAATACCCGCATGGTCAGCGACGCCATTCGCTCGATTGAAGCTAAAACCGGTCGTGACGCTAAAGATCATGAGGTTGCGGCCGAACTCCAATTGAGTCTCGACGATTATTACGGGATTTTGAACGACACCCTGGGCAGCCGGTTATTCAGTTTCGACGATCTGTTGCAGGACGGCGAACACGAAGGGCTGCACGAGGATGGCGCGAGTGCACATCTGGAGCCGTCACGCGATCTGGAAGATGAACGCTTCCAGGCAGCGCTGGCGGACGCGATTGCCAATTTGCCGGAGCGTGAGCGACTGGTGTTGGCGCTGTACTACGACGAAGAGCTGAACCTCAAGGAAATCGGTGAGGTCCTGGGGGTCAGCGAGTCTCGGGTCAGCCAGTTACACAGCCAGTGCGCGGCCCGTTTGCGGGGGCGTTTGGGGGAGTGGCGAGCGCGCTGAGGGCAGTGTGGGGACACTGCGAACGAGGCCGGTGTGGTGTTGAACTGCACCGGTCGCGATCTGTTGTGCTCCATACAGACATCGAGTGCATTGCCGGATTGATTGAAATGGCGCGTCCAGGTGCTGGGCGCGTTTAAGACTGCTTGGAGGTCGAATTGGACAAGAACATGAAAATCCTCATCGTTGATGACTTCTCAACGATGCGGCGGATCATAAAAAACCTGTTGCGTGACCTTGGGTTCACCAACACGGTCGAGGCCGACGATGGCATTACAGCCATTCCGGTTCTCAACAGCGGGAGCATCGACTTTCTGGTAACGGACTGGAACATGCCTGGCATGACCGGTATCGATCTGCTGCGCCACGTGCGCGCCGATGAAAAGCTCAAGCACCTACCGGTGTTGATGGTGACCGCTGAAGCCAAGCGCGAGCAGATCATCGAAGCGGCCCAGGCCGGTGTTAACGGCTATGTGGTCAAACCATTCACGGCCCAGGCGTTGAAAGAAAAAATCGAGAAGATTTTCGAACGCATCGGTTGATCCACTGCGCCACGGGGGAGCTATGGAGCATAAAGAATCTTCACTGGGCGATTTTGAATCGACCCTGAAAAAACACGCGGTCGAACTGGTCGAAAGCCTTGAAAAAGGCAGGTTCGGCGACGCTGTGCAACTTATCCATGAGCTCAATCAGACCCGTGACCGCGGCCTGTATCAGGAAGTGGGCAAGCTCACTCGCGAGCTGCATAGCGCGATCGTCAATTTCCAGATTGACCCGAACATGCCGCAAGCCGAGGAAGTGTCGCAGATCACGGACGCCACCGAGCGCCTGGGGTATGTGGTCAAGCTGACCGAGGCCGCTGCCAACCGCACCATGGACCTGGTGGAGAATTCCACGCCGCTGGTCAACAGCCTGAGCGAAGAAGCCCAGGCGTTGAGCGCGGATTGGGGGCGGTTCATGCGTCGCGAAGTCGGGGCTGAAGAGTTCCGCGAACTGGCCCGGCGCGTCGACGGTTTCCTGACGCGCAGCAGCGAAGACAATCGCACGGTGTCGAGCAACCTCAACGACATTCTGCTGGCCCAGGATTACCAGGACCTCACCGGTCAGGTGATCAAGCGCGTGACCCAATTGGTCACCGAAGTTGAAAGCAACCTGCTCAAGCTCGTGCTCATGGCCAGTCAGGTAGACCGCTTTGCGGGTATCGAACATGACCGTGATGCGATGCTCGCTGAAAAAGATCCGCAAAAACATCTCTCTCAGGGTGAAGGTCCGCAGATTCATGCCGATAAAAGAGAAGACGTTGTGTCCGGTCAGGACGATGTGGACGATTTGTTATCCAGCCTAGGATTTTAGAGTTTTAGCATTTTAGGTTTTTTAGGTTTTTAGACCTCAGGAGCACCCCCTTAATGAGCTTCGGCGCCGATGAAGAGATCCTTCAGGATTTCCTGGTTGAGGCCGGCGAGATTCTAGAGCAACTGTCCGAACAGCTGGTCGAGCTTGAAAGCCGACCGGATGATGCGGACTTGCTCAATGCAATTTTTCGCGGTTTTCACACTGTAAAAGGGGGCGCCGGCTTCCTCCAGCTCAACGAGCTGGTGGAGTGCTGTCACATCGCCGAGAACGTGTTCGACATCCTGCGCAAGGGTGAACGTCGCGTCGACTCGGAACTGATGGACGTGGTTCTCGAAGCGCTGGACGCGGTGAACAGCATGTTCACCGAAGTTCGCGAACGCAGCCCGATTACGGCTGCCACGCCTGAATTGCTCGCGGCACTGGCCCGTCTGGCCGAGCCGCAAACGGCTGATGAAGCCGCACCGGTTGCTGAAGTGGTCGAAACACCTGCCGCTGAAGAATCGGGTGACATCACCGATAACGAATTCGAACAACTGCTGGACTCGCTGAACGCCGTCAAGGCTCAAGCCGAAGCGCCGGCCGTTGCTCCAGTGGCTGGCGCTGATTCTGCGGCCAGCGACGAAATCACCGATGCCGAGTTCGAGTCGTTGCTCGATCAACTGCACGGCAAAGGCCAGTTCGCCGTCGATGCGGTGGCGGCGCCCGCTGCACCGGCTGCCCCAAAAGCGGCAGGCGACAGCTCCGACATCACCGACGACGAATTCGAAGCATTGCTCGACCAACTGCACGGCAAAGGCAACTTTGCGGTGGATGCGCTGGAGTCGGCCATTGCCTCCGTACCCGCTCCGGCTGCGCCAACCGCTAAAGCGGCTGGCGGTGATCTGATTTCCGATCACGAGTTCGAATCGCTGCTCGACGAATTGCATGGCAAAGGCAAGTTCACTGAAGTCGGCACAGGTACTGCGGTGGCTGCTCCAGCCGCCAAGGCTGTTGCGCCGAAACCCGTCGCCAAAGCGCCCGAGCCTAAAGCCGAAGCGCCGAAGCCTGTTGCTGCTGCACCGGCTCCGGCCCGAACACCGTCCGCTCCACCACCGGAAAAACCGGCCAGCGAAGCCGAGACCACCGTGCGGGTCGATACCGCGCGTCTCGACGAAATCATGAACATGGTTGGCGAGTTGGTACTGGTGCGTAACCGCTTGGTCCGTCTGGGCCTCAACAGCGGCGACGAAGCCATGTCCAAGGCCGTGTCGAACCTCGACGTGGTCACGGCCGACCTGCAAACCGCGGTCATGAAGACGCGGATGCAACCGATCAAGAAAGTTTTCGGGCGCTTCCCGCGTCTCGTTCGCGACCTGGCACGCCAGCTCAAGAAAGAGATCAACCTGGAACTGGTCGGCGAAGAAACCGACCTCGACAAGAACCTCGTTGAGGCCCTGGCCGACCCGCTGGTCCACTTGGTGCGCAACTCGGTCGACCACGGTATCGAAGAGCCGGCCGAGCGCGAAGCGATGGGCAAGCCTCGCAGTGGCAAGGTGATCCTGTCCGCTGAACAGGAAGGCGACCACATCCTGCTGTCCATCTCCGATGACGGCAAAGGCATGGATGCTGACGTGTTGCGCGGCATCGCCGTGAAGAAAGGGTTGATGGACAAGGATGCAGCGGACCGCCTCAGCGAATCCGATTGCTTCAACCTGATCTTCGCCCCGGGTTTTTCGACCAAGACCGAGATCTCCGACGTGTCGGGTCGTGGCGTGGGCATGGACGTGGTGAAAACCAAGATCGCCCAGCTTAACGGCACCATCAATATCTACTCGACCAAGGGCAAAGGCTCGAAGATCGTCATCAAGGTCCCGTTGACCCTGGCGATCATGCCGACGCTGATGGTCATGCTCGGCAACCAGGCGTTCGCGTTCCCGCTGGTGAACGTCAACGAGATCTTCCACCTCGACCTGTCGCGCACCAACGTGGTGGACGGCCAGGAAGTGGTGATCGTGCGGGACAAGGCACTGCCATTGTTCTACCTCAAGCGCTGGCTGGTCAGCTCCGCCGCTCACGAAGAGCAGCGCGAGGGCCATGTGGTGATCCTTTCGGTGGGCACTCAGCGGATCGGCTTCGTCGTCGATCAATTGGTAGGCCAGGAAGAAGTGGTCATCAAGCCATTAGGCAAAATGCTCCAGGGAACCCCGGGCATGTCGGGCGCCACCATTACCGGTGACGGCCGCATTGCGCTGATTCTCGATGTTCCGAGCATGCTCAAGCGTTACGCCGCACGGCGTATTTGATTCTGGTGGGGCGGGGCGACAGAGCCTCGCTCCGTCTAACGGAGTGTTTATGGCAGTCAAAGTCCTGGTGGTGGACGATTCGGGGTTTTTCCGCCGCCGCGTCTCGGAAATTCTTTCAGCGGATCCGAATATCCAGGTCGTCGGTACGGCGACCAACGGAAAAGAGGCGATCGATCAGGCGCTGGCCCTCAAGCCAGACGTGATCACCATGGACTACGAGATGCCAATGATGGATGGCATCACGGCCGTGCGGCATATCATGCAGCGCTGCCCGACCCCGGTATTGATGTTCTCCTCGCTGACTCATGAAGGTGCTCGGGTAACCCTCGATGCGCTGGACGCCGGTGCGGTGGATTTCCTGCCGAAGAATTTCGAAGACATCTCCCGTAACCCGGAGAAGGTCAAACAGCTGCTGTGCGAGAAGATTCTCAGCATCTCGCGCAGTAACCGTCGCGCCAACACCTACAGCGCACCGGCCCCGGTCGCCGCGCCAGCCCCGACGCCTGCGCCTTCGAGCGTCAGCAGTTACGGCAGCAGCGCGCCTGCGCGTCCGGCAGCGGCACCGATTCCGGCGCGTACTTACGCACCTGCCTCGTCGTCGCCAGCGCCGAAACGCAAAGCCTACAAATTGGTCGCCATCGGTACGTCCACTGGCGGCCCGGTTGCCTTGCAGCGGGTTCTGACCCAATTGCCGGCCAATTTCCCCGCCCCCATCGTATTGATCCAGCATATGCCGGCCGCCTTCACCAAGGCCTTCGCCGAACGTCTGGACAAGCTCTGCCGCATCAGCGTCAAGGAAGCCGAGGATGGCGACATCCTGCGTCCGGGCCTGGCGCTGCTGGCGCCGGGTGGCAAGCAAATGATGATCGACGGCCGTGGTGCGGTGAAAATCCTCCCCGGCGACGAGCGCTTGAACTACAAGCCGTGCGTGGACATTACCTTCGGTTCCGCGGCCAAGACCTACGGTGACAAAGTTCTGGCGGTCGTGTTGACCGGCATGGGCGCCGACGGTCGTGAAGGCGCGCGCCTGCTCAAGCAGGGCGGCAGTGCGATCTGGGCTCAGGATGAAGCCAGCTGCGTGATCTACGGCATGCCGATGGCCATCGTCAAAGCCGAACTCGCCGACGCGATCTACGGTCTGGACGATATAGGCAGGCACTTGGTCGAGGCGTGTGTCTGATGGATGTTCTAAGCCTAATCGGGATCATCATGGCGTTTGTCGCCATCATCGGCGGCAACTACCTTGAAGGCGGTCACCTCGGCGCTTTGGCCAACGGCCCGGCGGCGCTGATCGTACTCGGTGGGACCGTCGGCGCGGCATTGCTGCAATCGCCGATGAGCGCCTTCAAGCGCGCCATGCAAATCATTGGCTGGATTCTGTTTCCGCCTCGCGTTGATCTGGCCGGTGGCATCGACCGCGTCGTCAACTGGAGCCTGACCGCCCGCAAGGAAGGTTTGCTCGGTCTGGAAGGGGTGGCCGATGCCGAGCCTGACAGCTACTCGCGCAAGGGCCTGCAACTGCTGGTGGACGGTGCGGAGCCGGAAGCGATTCGCAGCATCCTGGAAGTGGATTTCTACACCCAGGAAAGCCGCGACATCGAAGCCGCCAAAGTCTTCGAAAGCATGGGCGGCTACGCGCCGACCATCGGCATCATCGGTGCGGTGATGGGCCTGATCCATGTCATGGGCAACCTGGCCGATCCGACGCAACTGGGCAGCGGCATCGCCGTCGCCTTCGTCGCGACCATCTATGGCGTGGCCAGTGCCAACCTGGTGTTGCTGCCGATTGCCGCCAAGCTCAAGTCCGTGGCCTTGCGCCAGTCGCGCTATCGCGAAATGTTGCTGGAAGGGATCCTGTCGATCGCCGAAGGTGAAAACCCTCGCTCTATTGAGTTGAAGCTTCAGGGCTTCATGGATTGATGGGAGTAATGGACTATGGCTCGTCGCCGGCAACCTGAAGAACATGTAAACCATGAGCGTTGGCTGGTTTCGTACGCCGACTTTATTACGTTGCTGTTCGCTTTCTTCGTGGTGATGTACTCGATCTCTTCGATCAACGAAGGCAAGTACAAGGTTATTTCCGAAGCGTTGATCGGGGTCTTTACCGACTCCGACCGCGCCCTCAAGCCGATCCCGATCGGCGACGAGCGACCGAAGACCGTGACCCCGGCCAAGCCACTGGTTAAAGACGCCGAGCAGGTCGACGCCGGTATCGCGGGTGCCAGCGATCCGCTCAAAAGCATCGCCGACGACATCAGCGCCGCGTTCGGCGACTTGATCAGTTCCAATCAGATGACCATTCGCGGCAATGAGCTGTGGGTCGAGATCGAACTCAATTCCAGCCTGCTGTTCGGCAGTGGCGACGCCATGCCCAGCGACATCGCATTCAACATCATCGACAAGGTCGCCGGCATTCTGAAACCGTTCGACAACCCGATTCACGTCGAAGGCTTTACCGACGATCAACCGATCCGCACCGCGCAATACCCGACCAACTGGGAGCTGTCCTCGGCTCGTTCGGCGAGCATCGTGCGCATGCTGGCGATGCAGGGCGTGAACCCTGGACGTCTGGCATCGGTGGGTTACGGCGAATTCCAGCCGGTGGCCAATAACGCCACTGCCGAGGGCCGGGCACGTAACCGCCGTGTCGTGCTGGTCGTGTCACGCAATCTCGATGTACGCCGCAGCCTCACCGGTACCGGAACGGCCAATGCACATCCGGATGCCGCGTTGAAGCGTGCTGGCACACAAACTGCACCGACCCCAGTCAAGTCGCCGGTACGAGAGAGCGCCGTCAATTCTCCGTCACCCGCATTAATACGTTGAGCTATTTCTCGGTCGACCATTTCGACCGGGAGGAACAATCCGAATGAGAGTCTGGGCAGTCGCCAATCAAAAGGGTGGTGTCGGTAAAACCACTTCCTCTATCGCTTTAGCCGGTTTACTGGCTGAGGCGGGCAAGCGCGTGGTCGTGGTCGATCTCGACCCCCACGGCTCCATGACCAGCTATTTCGGTTATGACCCTGACAGCCTGGAACACAGCAGCTACGACCTGTTCCTGCACAAGGGCACTGTGCCGCAAGGCTTGCCCGGTCAATTGCTGCTGCCGACCAGTGACGAACGCATTTCGCTGTTGCCGTCGAGCACCGCTCTGGCCACGCTTGAACGTCAGTCGCCGGGCCAGAGTGGTTTGGGCCTGGTGATCGCCAAGAGCCTGGCGCAGCTGTGGCAGGACTTCGATTACGCGGTGATCGACAGCCCGCCATTGCTCGGCGTGTTGATGGTCAATGCCTTGGCGGCGAGCCAGCAGTTGGTGATCCCGGTGCAGACCGAACACCTGGCCGTCAAAGGCCTGGAGCGCATGGTCAACACCCTGGCGATGATCAACCGCTCACGTAAAGTGGCGTTGCCGTTCACCATCATTCCGACCCTGTTCGACCGCCGCACCCAGGCTTCCCTCGGAACCCTTCGCGTGCTGCGCGACAAATACCCGGAAGAAATCTGGCAAGGCTACATACCGATCGACACGCGCCTGCGGGATGCGAGTCGGGCAGGGCTGACGCCTTCGCAATTCGACGGCAAGAGCCGTGGTGTTCTCGCTTATCGCGCCTTGCTCAAGCATTTGCTGGCGGCACAACTTGTCCCGCAGGTGGCCTGAGATGAACTCATACCATGTACCTGTAGGAGCGAGGCTTGCCCGCGAAGCAGACGCCGCGGTCTTCACAGTTAAACCGCGTTGTCGTTCTTCGCGGGCAAGTCGGATCGCCGCACCGCTCGCTCCTACACAGGTGCGCGCATGAATCGGCCGGTGAAAATCACCTCGCGTCCACAACTGGCGCTCCAGTCCTATCTGGACAGCCTGCTGATGGAGGCGACTGAAGAGTTGTCGCTGGAAGTCGAAGCGGTGGCTGAAGTCATTGAGGCCGTTGAAACGGTCGAGGTCGAAGCAGCACTGGATGAGTTCCAGGCAGCAGTGCTTGAAGAGCAGGCGCGTGATGCGCAGAAACCCGTTATGCCTGCCGCGCCTGTCGTGGCGCCAGTGGTTGCTGCGGTCGAAAAAGCACCGGTGGTGATCGAAGAGGCGCCGACACCGATTCTGGCGCCGGTCTCGACCCTCGCACCGCTGCTGCAAACCCTGGTGCCGCCGCTGGTCGAAGTCCATCTGCCGCCGAGCAACACACCGCCACCGGTTGCAACCGACGGTCGTCCGGCGTGGGCCGCCGAGCCGTTCGAATGCCTGCTGTTCGATGTCGCCGGGTTGACCCTGGCGGTGCCGCTGGTGTGCCTGGGCTCGATTTACTCCCTGGCCGGTCACGAGCTGACGCCGCTGTTCGGTCAGCCGGAATGGTTCCTCGGGATCCTGCCGAGTCAGGCCGGCAACCTGAAAGTATTGGACACTGCGCGTTGGGTCATGCCCGACCGCTACCGCGACGATTTCCGTCAGGGCCTGCAATACGTTATTTCGGTTCAGGGCTACGAGTGGGGGCTGGCGGTGCATCAGGTCAGCCGCTCGTTGCGCCTGGACCCGAACGAAATCAAATGGAGAAGTCATCGAGGTCAGCGGCCATGGCTCGCCGGCACGGTGATTGAGCACATGTGTGCATTGCTGGACGTCTCCGCGTTGGCCGAGTTGATCGCCAGCGGTGGGGCAAAGCACATGAGCGGCAGCAAGCCGCTACACAAATCGACATAACAGCCGACATAACAATCATGCGACGGCATTGTTGAATGCCGCCACACAGAACACACACCGCCAGGAGCGGTTTTTTGAGGGGTCAGGGTATGAATGATAAGGCGTCGTCTGCAAAAGGTTCCGAAGATCCGATCCTGCAATGGGTAACCTTCAAACTGGACAATGAAACCTACGGCATCAACGTGATGCGCGTTCAGGAAGTCCTGCGTTACACCGAAATTGCCCCGGTTCCGGGTGCCCCGAGCTACGTGCTGGGCATCATCAACCTGCGCGGTAACGTGGTCACCGTGATCGACACCCGTCAGCGCTTCGGCCTGATGAATGCCGAGATCAGCGACAACACCCGTATCGTCATCATCGAAGCCGACAAGCAAGTGGTCGGGATCATGGTCGACAGCGTGGCCGAAGTGGTTTACCTGCGTCAGTCGGAAATCGAAACCGCGCCAAACGTCGGTAACGAAGAATCCGCCAAGTTCATTCAAGGCGTGTGCAACAAGAACAACGAACTGCTGATCCTGGTCGAACTGGACAAGATGATGAGCGAAGAAGAATGGTCGGACCTGGAGAACATTTGATTGATTCTTGAGGTGGCGGTCATTGTCCTGTTCCTCTTCTGGGCAGGCACGCTGGCAATGTTCCTGGCGTACATTCGCGCTCAACGGCAAATTGGCGCGCAACAGGCCCAGGGCGATGCGCTGCGCGATCAGCGCATCAAGGACCTGGCCAAGCGCGTCGACGACTATCAGAGCGGCAACGTGCGCATGGGTGAAGACCTGCACGAACTGCGCGCAGTCGTCGGCCCGTTGCCGGACAAGCTGGCTCAGCTGGAACAGCGCGATCCGTCGAGCCTGTCGTTTGCCCAGGCGGCGCGGCTGGTCGGGATGGGGGCTACCGTCGATGAGCTGACTCAGTCTTGCGGGTTGACCCAGGCTGAGGCGGAGTTGATGCGCAAGTTGCACAAGAACTGAGAAAGATCAAAAGATCGCAGCCTCGTTTCACTCGACAGCTCCTACACGGCGTACGCGTACCCCATGTAGGAGCTGTCGAGTGAAACGAGGCTGCGATTTTTTGCATTTAAACAGAGATGTTTAAATGACATCTCCAGACACTCTCCCAAGCTACACATCCTTGCGCCGCTGCCTACGGCTCAGTCAGAATCCGCCGGCTTGTGCGCTTCAACCTTGGCCTCTATCGTTTCCCTGCCACTGCCCATCAGTGGTCGGGTTTAGTCGCCCAGCGGTAATTGAAGTTGCACAAGTGCCCGTCAGGCAGGTGTTTCCCACCTGCTTTTGATGGTGGCTGTGCGCAGGGCACCTCCGGGTGCGCCGGTTTCTTCAATTCCCCGGTCGACTAACCTGCGGACAGCCGCCACCCCCTCGTTTAGTCGCAAGGTGGTGTCAGCATTACTTACGGAATTGAAGATCATGTTCAAAATTACGCCCAACCCGCCGGAAGCCGATGACGTTTCCCCATACGAAACCCCCGATTCAAAAAAACTCAACGAAGCCGCCGACCGCGCCCTCGATTACTACCTCAAACCGGTCATTCCCAAAGACTCCCCACGCAAACCCAGCACGATTTTCTTTGTCGACCCTGACGCCGATGACGAAACCCTGCTGGACAACACCTGTGAATCCCTGGCATCGGCGAGTGTGATGCTGAGTAATGTCGCGGGGCTATTAGAGGGGACACACCGCAATACTATCTTGGGGATTCAGCAGGTGGTGATGCTGGGTGAGCTGGCGGTGAATCGGATGCTGGACAGACTTAACCCGCAGTCTTAACGGTAATTAAAAGATCGCAGCCTCGTTTCACTCGACAGCTCCTACAGGGTGTACGCCGTCTCAATGTAGGATCTGTCGAGTGAAACGAGGTTGCGATTTTGCATTCAACCCAAAATTCTATTGGTTGCTCGTCCTCAGACCTACGACGCCTTAGTATGCTGCCTACAACTTTGTCGGATCGCGCCGACTTGTGAGAGTGGTCTGTCGTCGGTAATTTGCTCTCGGTAGCTGCACGTCGTCGGCGTGGTTTTTTTCGCCTGCTGTCAAAATAAAGTTCTGATTCCAAGGCTTTCAATGCTCGATATCCTGCGCAGCACACCGCTTTGGGTTTATGCGGTTTTTTTGATAGTGACCTATTTCGGGGGCATGGCTTGCTTTAGGAATCATGAGTCGAAAAGGTCATTGCAGATAACGCCGATGATATTTGTCGCGATCTCCCTCTCGTCCCTGGAGTTCTCGCAGGGCATCGCAATACCGTTATCGGTTTACTCGCTAGGCTTATTGGCAGGATGGTTTACGGGTCTGCGCTTCTATTCGTACAACGACGTCGAATGCGAGGGTAATCGGTTGGTGCTGGGTGGGACGATCAAGGTGCTGTTGGTGTATTGGGGCTTTTTTGCCTGGCGTTATTTCACCGGTTATCAGGCGGCCGTGCATCCTGAGCTGGCTAACGAAGTGTCGGAGGTGGCATGGTCAGCTCTGGGGGCAGGTCTCATCAATGGTTTGATAATCGGCCGTAGTTTAAGGCTTTTGCATTTTTTTAAGCCGAGTAGCGTGTCAGCGGCGTAGTTGATAAGAAAGTTGCACGAGAGCTGATCTTGGTGTGGCCGCCGAGATCGCTATTCTCGAAATCTCAATAATCATCCCCGCGCTCAGTCACATCCTTCTCCACCGAAGGCGCCTCCGGATCATGCCCCGCCGGAAACTTGCCCTTCAGGTTCCACGCAAACGCAATAATCTCGGCAATCGTGCGGTACAACTCTTCCGGAATACTCTCCCCCAGTTCCATCCGCGCCAGCAGCTTCACCAACTCTGCGTTTTCATAGATCGGCACTTCATAATCGCGGGCAATTTTCAGAATGGCTTCGGCCAGTTCTTCGTCACCTTTGGCCGTGAGGGTAGGGGCGTGGTTGCCGTCGTATTTGAGGGCGATGGCCTGGCGTGGGGTGTTGGGGTTTCTCATGCGGTTTCGTCGACCCAGCGTTGTTCGAGGCGGGTTTGAGGGCCTTGCGGTGGCGTGCCGAGGTGGCAATCCAGATCGCCGACGTTCAGTCCGGAGTCCAGCAGACGCTGGCGCAGCGCGGCCAGATTGCTTTCAATCAGGCTGGCGGTGTACGGCCGTTCGGCCCAGAGCTGGCTGGACAGGCTGCCTCGGATCAGCTGCGCCTGAATCTGCAACGGGCCCAGCGGCTCCATGTCGAACGCCAGGTCCACGCGCCACAGTTGCTGTTTCGGCTCGCGTTCGTCCCGGCGTTCGTGCGGTTGTTCTTTTTCGGGCGCTTCTTCGCGCTGGAATTTGACCTGCAACGGCACGATGTCCTGCAGGTTGCGCATCGGGATTTCCAGCTGCCAGGTGCTGAGCAGCCGTCCATCGTCAGTGACGCCGGTTTGTTCGAGACTCGACAACTGATGGCTTTGCAGGCGCGAAACGGCCGCCGCGGCCAGACGCAGCAAATGCTCCAGATCGTTTTCACCGTCCTGGCTTTGCAGCAGCCGTTCGGGAAGCGGGAAGCTGGTGAGCAGCGGTTTGGCGCTGACCTGGCCGAGCATGCCGAGGGCGCTGCGCACGAAGCTCGGCATGGTCTGGACCAGCGTGTTGGCCGCAAGGATCGCGTTGAGATTGGTGTTGGCCGGCAATCCTGGCGTCAGTTGCGCGATCAGCTTGAGCAGATCGCCTTTCATGTCCGGCGCCAGTGTCGGGTTTTGACCGGTCAGCAGTTTCGCTTCGAGGAACAGGCCGCTATTGGCCAGTGCCTGAGCCAAACCTTTGGGCGTACTCAGTTGTTGAACGTCCGGCAAACCGGCCAGCAGTTTTTCCACGGCAACGCGCAGGTCGCTGGACGTCTGATCTGACGGTGGCAGGTTTTGCAGGACTTTGATCAAACCATCCAGCGAGCCTTGGCGGCTCTGCTGACTGACCAATTGCTGGGTGACCGCCAACTGCTCCTGACGATTGCTCAGCGGTACGAATTTCAAGGTTTGCGTGTCCTGCACCAAGGCACTCAACAAGGTACCGATGCGCAGCGGCGTCGGGCTCTCGATGCTCAGGGTGCTGCCGCTCAACGCGGTGTTGAGCAGGCTCACCATCGAGCGAAACACCGTCGGCTGTCCCGGCACCTGCGGCAGAACCTGCGAGGTCAGCACTTTGCCCTGCAACAGCGTCCCGACCGGCAATTGCGTCGTGTCGATGCGGGTGAGGGTGGCGACGCTGGACGCGATGGCTTGTTGCACCGTGATGGCCAGGTTGCTTGCTGATGGCTGAGTGATCGCCAGGTTGGTGCCTTGGGGCAGCGGCTGGGTGCTGGTGGCCTGGACTGTGGTCTGGCGGCCGCTCTCGAGGGTGACTTTGAGCAACAGTTGAAAGGTCTGATCCGCCTGCTTGAGCGACAGCACTTCGGCGTTGGCGGTCTGGCCGGGTGTGATCAGGCCCTCCATCGGCGTCAGCAGCTTGAGCAGATCGCCACTCACCACCAATGGCCGCGAATTCGCGGGGGTGGTCTGCGGTAGCGGGAGGATGTTCATTTCGCCTGTCATACGCGGTCACAACCTGAGGAAATTGCCCTCTTGAGAGGAGGGCATGGCATGTATAATGCCGCCCCGTTGTATCCGGGGCGCTGAAAACATTTCAAATACTTGATCCAGCTCCTTAGAACGGGCCGCCAATGCATTTATCCTGCATGTCTTTAACGGCCGCTCCACTGCCGACTTGAACCCTGAAGGCCCGTGATCTCTTGACCAGTCCAGTCCTGCAAACCGTTGCCCTCGCTTGTGAGCGAGACCTTCGGCTGCTCTTCGAAAATCTCGAATTGAGACTGGCCAGTGGCGAAATGTTGCAAATCAGCGGCCCTAACGGCAGTGGCAAAACCAGCCTGCTGCGCCTGTTATCCGGCCTGATGCAGCCGACCGCCGGTCAAGTGCTGCTCAACGGCCAGCCGCTGAACGATCAGCGCCTTGAACTGGCGCGCAACCTTTTGTGGATCGGGCATGCCGCCGGCATCAAGGATCTGCTGACGCCGGAAGAGAACCTGATCTGGCTCTGCGCCCTGCATCAACCGGCCTCCCATGAGGCGATCTGGCAGGCGCTGACTGCCGTCGGATTGCGCGGTTTCGAGGATGTTCCTTGCCATACGCTGTCTGCCGGGCAGCAACGCCGGGTAGCATTGGCGCGCTTGTACCTGGACAGTCCGCCGCTGTGGATTCTCGATGAGCCGTTCACCGCGCTCGATAAACAAGGCGTGGCGCAACTCGAAGAACACCTGGCCGCCCACTGCGAGCGCGGCGGCATGGTGGTGCTGACCACTCACCACACGCTGAGCCGGATGCCGGCCGGCTATCGCGACATCGATCTGGGGAAGTGGGCCGTATGAGTGTTTTCGGCCTGTTGGTCGCCCGTGAGGCCCGTCTGCTGTTCCGTCGTCCTGCTGAACTGGCAAATCCGCTGGTATTCTTCGCGATCGTCGTTTCACTGTTCCCTTTGGCTGTCGGACCCGAGTCTCAATTGTTGCAAACCTTGTCTCCGGGACTGGTCTGGGTCGCGGCCCTTTTATCGGTCTTGCTCTCGCTGGACGGGCTTTTCCGCAGTGATTTCGAAGACGGATCGCTTGAACAGTGGGTCCTTTCGTCGCACCCCCTGCCTCTTCTGGTTTTGGCCAAGGTACTGGCACACTGGGCCTTCTCTGGCCTGGCACTGGTTTTGCTCGCTCCACTGCTGGCGTTGATGCTCGGTTTGCCAACCGCCTGTCTGCCGGTGTTGCTGCTTTCTTTGTTGCTGGGTACACCGGTGCTGAGCCTGCTCGGTGCGGTGGGCGCGGCCCTGACGGTGGGATTGAAGCGTGGTGGCCTGTTACTGGCGCTGCTGATTCTGCCGCTGTACATCCCGGTGTTGATTCTCGGCAGTGGCGCCTTGCAGGCGGCCTTGCAAGGCATGCCGGCGACCGGTTATCTCTTGTGGCTTGGTAGCCTGACCGCCCTGGCGATAACCCTGACACCGTTTGCAATAGCTGCTGGCCTGAAGATCAGCGTCGGCGAATAATGAGGTCTGGTCAAAATTTGATCAGTAAAGACCCTTTAGCTCTTCAAAGCGAAGAGCAACCGTGATGGAAACAGTAATGAACTGGACCTGGTTTCATAAGCTCGGCTCGCCCAAATGGTTTTACGGCATCAGTGGCAAACTGCTGCCGTGGCTGAGCATTGCCGCGTTGCTGCTGATCAGCATCGGTGTCGTCTGGGGCCTGGCTTTCGCGCCGCCTGACTACCAGCAAGGCAACAGCTTTCGCATCATCTATATCCACGTTCCTGCCGCCATGCTGGCTCAGTCCGTCTACGTCATGCTGGCGGTGTGCGGCATCGTCGGGCTGGTCTGGAAAATGAAACTGGCCGACGTCGCCCTGCAATGCGCGGCGCCCATCGGTGCCTGGATGACCGCCGTGGCGCTGGTCACCGGCGCGATCTGGGGCAAGCCGACCTGGGGCTCGTGGTGGGTCTGGGATGCGCGACTTACGTCCATGCTTATTCTGCTGTTTCTGTACTTCGGTCTCATTGCGCTGGGCAACGCGATCAGCAATCGTGACAGCGCGGCCAAGGCCTGCGCGGTCCTGGCGATTGTCGGCGTGATCAACATTCCGATCATCAAATACTCGGTGGAGTGGTGGAACACCCTGCACCAGGGCGCGACCTTCACCCTCACCGAAAAACCGGCGATGCCGGCCGAAATGTGGCTGCCACTGCTGCTGACGGTGCTGGGTTTCTACTGCTTCTTCGGCGCGGTGCTGTTGCTGCGCATGCGCCTTGAAGTGCTCAAGCGCGAAGCCCGGGCCAGTTGGGTGAAAACCGAAGTGCAGAACAGCCTGGAGGCCGCTCGATGAGTTTTGCTTCATTCGGCGATTTCCTCGCCATGGGCCATCACGCCCTGTATGTCTGGTCAGCCTATGGCATCTGCCTGGCGGTGCTGGCCCTCAACGTGGCGGCGCCGATCCTGGCCCGCAAGCGGTATCTGCAACAAGAGGCGCGACGTCTGCGCCGGGAGAACGGCAAGTGAATCCGCTGCGCAAAAAGCGTCTTATCATCATTCTCGCGATCCTGGTGGGTGTCGGCGCTGCCGTCGGCCTGGCCCTGAGCGCCCTGCAGCAGAACATCAATCTGTTTTACACCCCGACCCAGATCGCCAACGGCGAAGCCCCGCAAGACACGCGCATTCGCGCGGGCGGCATGGTCGAGAAAGGTTCGCTGCAACGTTCCGGCGATTCGCTGGACGTGAAATTCATCGTCACCGACTTCAAAAAATCCGTGACCATCAGCTACCGCGGCATCCTGCCGGACCTGTTCCGCGAAGGGCAGGGCATCGTGGCGCTGGGCAAACTCAACGCCGAGGGCGTGGTGGTGGCCGACGAAGTGCTGGCCAAGCACGATGAAAAGTACATGCCGCCAGAAGTGACCAAGGCTTTGAAAGACAGCGGTCAATCTGCTCCAACGCCCGCGAAGGAGGGTTGATCGATGACATCCGCACTTTTTATTCCTGAACTCGGCCACCTGGCCATGATCCTGGCGCTGTGTTTCGCGCTGGTTCAGGCCATCGTGCCGTTGCTCGGCGCCTGGCGCGGTGACCGTCTGTGGATGAGCCTGGCCCAACCGGCCGCCTGGGGCCAGTTCGCCTTTTTGCTGTTCGCCTTCGGCTGCCTGACCTACGCGTTTATGGCCGACGACTTCTCTGTCGCCTACGTCGCCAGCAACTCCAACAGCGCCTTGCCGTGGTACTACAAGTTCAGCGCGGTGTGGGGCGCTCACGAAGGTTCGCTGCTGCTGTGGGCCTTGATCCTCGGGGGCTGGACCTTTGCGGTGGCGGTGTTCTCCCGGCAATTGCCGCAAGTGATGCTGGCCCGCGTGCTGGCCGTGATGGGCATGATCAGCACCGGTTTCCTGCTGTTCCTGATCCTCACCTCGAACCCGTTCAAGCGCATCCTGCCGCAAGTGCCCAGCGATGGCGCGGACCTCAATCCGCTCCTGCAAGACATCGGTCTGATCGTTCACCCGCCGATGCTGTACATGGGTTACGTCGGTTTCTCGGTGGCCTTCGCCTTCGCCATTGCGGCGCTGATGGGCGGTCGTCTTGATGCGGCATGGGCGCGCTGGTCGCGTCCGTGGACCATCGTCGCCTGGGCCTTCCTCGGTATCGGCATCACGCTCGGTTCGTGGTGGGCCTACTACGAACTCGGCTGGGGCGGCTGGTGGTTCTGGGACCCGGTGGAAAACGCATCCTTCATGCCTTGGCTGGTGGGTACGGCACTGATTCACTCGCTGGCGGTCACGGAAAAACGTGGCGTGTTCAAGAGCTGGACCGTGTTGCTGGCCATCGCCGCGTTCTCGTTGAGCTTGCTGGGGACCTTCCTCGTGCGTTCCGGCGTTCTGACCTCGGTTCACGCCTTTGCCTCCGACCCTGAGCGCGGCGTGTTCATCCTGATCTTCCTGCTGTTTGTGGTCGGCGGTTCGCTGACGCTGTTTGCCCTGCGCGCACCAGTGGTGAAAAGCCACGTCGGCTTCAATCTGTGGTCCCGGGAAACCCTGCTGCTGGGGAACAACCTGGTGCTGGTGGTGGCGGCGTCGATGATCTTGCTCGGCACCTTGTACCCGCTGATTCTCGATGCGATGACCGGCGCCAAGCTGTCGGTCGGCCCGCCGTACTTCAACGCGTTGTTCATTCCGTTGATGGCGTTGCTGATGATGGTGATGGCGGTCGGCATGCTGGTGCGCTGGAAAGACACCCCGGTCAAATGGCTGTTCAACATGCTGACCCCGGTGTTGCTCGGCAGTGCCGCGTTGGCCGTCGTGGCCGGCGTCGCTTACGGCGACTTCAACTGGGCCGTGATCGCGACGTTCATGCTCGCCGCCTGGGTGTTGCTTGCTGGCGTGCGTGACATCTTCGACAAAACCCGCCACAAAGGCCTGGTCAAAGGCCTGCCGACCCTGACCCGCAGCTACTGGGGCATGCAAATCGCTCACCTCGGCATCGCCGTGTGCGCCCTCGGCGTCGTGCTGTCGAGCCAGAACAGTGCCGAGCGCGATTTGCGCCTGGCGCCGGGCGAGTCCATGGACCTGGCCGGTTACCACTTCGTGTTCGAAGGCGCCAAGCACTACGAAGGCCCGAACTTCACCTCGGACAAGGGCACCGTACGGGTGATCAAGGGCGGCAAGGAAGTCAGCGTGCTGCACCCTGAAAAACGCCTCTACACCGTGCAGAACTCGGTGATGACCGAAGCCGGGATCGACGCCGGTTTCACCCGTGACATTTACGTCGCACTCGGCGAACCGCTGGGCGATGGCGCCTGGGCCGTGCGTGTCCATGTCAAACCGTTCGTGCGCTGGATCTGGTTCGGCGGGCTGCTCACAGGTTTCGGCGGGTTGCTGGCGGCGCTGGATCGCCGTTATCGGGTCAAGGTGAAAAGCCGCGTGCGTGAAGCACTGGGCATGACGGGAGCCACTGCATGAGACGTTGGTTAATGCTGTTGCCACTGGCGATTTTTCTGGTGGTGGCTGTTTTTCTTTATCGCGGGTTGTACCTGGACCCGGCCGAGTTGCCTTCGGCGATGATCGGCAAGCCGTTCCCGGCGTTTTCCCTGCCGACCGTGGAGGGCGATAAAACCCTGACCAAGGCCGACATTCTCGGCAAGCCGGCACTGGTCAACGTCTGGGCCACTTGGTGCATCGCCTGCAAGGTCGAGCATCCGGTACTGAACAAGCTGGCCCAGCAGGGCGTGACGATTTATGGCATCAACTACAAGGACGTCAACGCCGACGCGAAGAAGTGGCTGGTGGAATTCCACAACCCTTACCAGTTGGGCATCAGTGACGCGGACGGCTCGCTGGGCCTTAACCTCGGCGTGTATGGAGCGCCGGAAACTTTCTTCATTGACGCCAAAGGCATCATCCGCGACAAGTTTGTCGGGGTGATCGATGAGCAGGTCTGGCGCGAAAAACTGGCGGCCAGGTATCAGGCGCTGGTGGATGAGGCCAAGCCATGAAGCGCTGGATAGCCGCTGTTGTATTGGGTTTGAGCATGGCCGGCGTGGCGCACGCGGCCATTGACACTTATGAGTTCGCCAAAGAAGGCGATCGTGAGCGTTTTCGCGAGCTGACCAAGGAGCTGCGTTGCCCCAAGTGCCAGAATCAGGACATCGCCGATTCCAACGCACCGATTGCCGCCGACCTGCGCAAAGAGATATTCCGCATGCTGGGCGAGGGCAAGGACAATCAGCAGATTATCGACTTCATGGTCGATCGCTACGGTGATTTCGTCCGCTATAAACCTGCTCTGAATGCCAAGACCGCCTTACTCTGGTTCGGCCCTGCCGGCCTGCTGCTGGGCGGTTTTGTGATCATCGCCGTGATCGTCCGCCGTCGTCGCGTGCAACGCACTGACACCAAGGACGAGCTTTCTGCCGAGGAGCGCGAGCGCCTCGACCACCTGTTGGATAAAACCAAGAATGATTGATTTCTGGCTCGCTGCAGGTCTGCTACTTCTGGTTGCCCTGAGTTTTCTGCTGATCCCCGTTTTGCGTGGCCGTCGTGCGCAGCTCGAAGAGGATCGTACTGCCCTGAACGTCGCGCTGTATCAGGAGCGCGTGGCTGAGTTGCAAGCCGAGCAGGAAGAGGGCGTGCTCAACGCTGCGCAACTGGAAACCGGTCGCGCCGAAGCGGCCCGTGAATTGCTGGCCGATACCGAAGGCGTCGATGCACCGCGCGTGGCGCGCCTGGGCAAACCGTTGCCCTTGCTGGCGGCGATTCTGGTGCCGGTCCTGGGGTTGGGCTTGTACCTGCATTTCGGCGCCAGCGACAAAGTCGAACTGACCCGTGAATTCTCTCAGGCGCCGCAGTCGATGGAAGAGATGACCCGGCGTCTGGAGCGCGCGGTCGCGGCTCAGCCGGATTCGGCTGAAGGCTTGTACTTCCTCGGTCGCACGTACATGGCTCAGGATCGTCCTGGCGACGCGGCGAAAATCTTCGAACGCACAGTGAGCCTGGCCGGTCGTCAGCCGGAACTGCTCGGCCAATGGGCTCAGGCCCAGTACTTCGCCGATGGCAAAAAGTGGTCGGACAAGATTCAGGCGCTGACTGACGAAGCACTGAAAGCCGATCCGAAAGAAGTCACCAGCCTTGGCTTGCTGGGTATCGCAGCGTTTGAAAGCCAGCGTTATCAGGACGCCATCGACTACTGGAATCGCCTGCTGGCGCAATTGCCGCCGGAAGACAGTTCCCGTGCCGCGCTGCAAGGCGGGATCACGCGGGCGACCGAGAAGCTTGAAGCCAGCGGCGGCAAAGTCGCCCAGGCCCCAGCGGCCAAAGCGGCAGCGAAGCTTAAAGTCACCGTCGATCTGGCGCCCGAGCTCAAAGCCAAGGTCCAGCCCGGCGACAGCGTGTTCATTTTCGCCCGCGCCACCTCAGGGCCACCCGCGCCGCTGGCCGCCAAGCGACTGACCGTCGCCGACTTGCCGGCCACCGTCGAACTGGGCGATGCCGACGCAATGATGCCGCAGTTGAAACTGTCGAACTTCCCTGAAGTCCAACTGGTTGCGCGCATCTCCCGCGCCGGCCAACCGACTGCCGGCGAATGGATCGGTCGCAGCCAGCCTCTGGCCAGCAGCACCACCGCAGCGCAAAAACTGACCATCGACAGCCCGGACAAATAACAGGAAAGCCACCATGACCGCCATCGCTCGTATCACCCTTCTCAGCCTGGTTTTGGGGTTAAGCGCTTGTGCGGTCCAGCGGCCACCTGAGCAGCCAACCCCGCGACCGATCCCGCCGTCGCAGCCAAGCACCAAACCGGCGCCCTCGACGGCGCCGAGCAAACCAAGCACCCCGGCCAAACCCGCCAAGCCGCTGCCACGCACCTCCGCCAGCTTCGCGCCACCACCGGGGGGTAACAGCCATTGGGATGCCAAGCTCGGCGTTTATGTGCTTGATGATCAATCCAACACTTTCTACCGCCAACGCACCTACTACCGCTGGAACAACGGCTGGAGCCGGTCGATCAGCCCGAACGGGCCGTGGGAAGAGACTAATATCCACGGTGTGCCAGGTGGGTTGGGACGGCAATTCGGGGAGTAAAACTTTCGAAGCGGAGTCAATGAGCATGTTACTTTCTAGTCAGCTTAATACCTGTAAGGCATCCGGCTATGAGGGCAGCAATGGACATTGAAAATGCGACCAACGCCGAGCTTCGCGAACTGTTGTCGCAAATTTTGATTGATCCTGTTCGTATGGAGCGTGTGGCCTCCCTCTCTTATAAACACCAACTAGGTTTCGAAAAATACATTCTTTCAGATGATGAAAGTGGGTGTATAAGAATGCATTTTTGGCCTGATCTGGATTCAGCGCGAATGGAGGATATTCACTCCCATTGCGCTGCTTTTACGCGCCGGCACTCGGCGATTTTGCGGGCGGTGAGGCCGGAGTAGCTCTGGGCGCCCAGCCGCAGGGCGAGTCGACGCCTTCTTCGACCAGACTGACGTTGCGGTCGTCGAGCATCAGGTCGATGTTCAGGTCCGGGTTCTGATCGAGGAACGGTCCGAGGTGCGGAACGATGTGCAGTCGGCCGAAGGTCACGGTGGCGCAGATGCGCAGGTTGCCGGTGAGGCCGCTGGCGGCACCACGCGCGGCGTTGTCGGCCTCATCGGCTTCTTCGATGGCGCACTTGGCGCGTTCGAAAAAGGCCAGCCCGGCTTCTGTGGGCGTCAGGCCACGAGTCGAGCGCAACAGCAGTCGAACCGCGAGGCGCGCTTCCAGTTGCGCAATGGTTTTCGACACGGCGGGCTGGCCGATATTCAGGCGCCTCGCGGCGGCGGAAAATGAGCCGGTTTCGAAGGTTTCCATTGCACCGAGGCGGTCCATCTCACGTCCTTGTGAAGATCAAACTGTGGGGGCGGGCTTGCTCGCGAAAGGAGACTGGCATTCAACATCTATGTTGTCTGTTATGGCCTCTTCGCGAGCAAGCCCGCTCCCACAGGGGCTTTGTGTATTCAGTTAGAAGGCGGCTTTACCGATTGAAGATCCGCCGTCGACAAACAACGTTTGCCCGGTGATAAACCCGCTCTGCTCGAACAACAAAAACGCGATGGCTGCCGCGATCTCATGCGGCTGCCCCAAACGGCCCATCGGAACACCCGCCAGGTACCGCGCTTCACCTTCGCTGCCTGGCGGATTGTTGGTGCGAAACAGCTCGGTTTCAGTCGGCCCCGGCGCCACAGCGTTCACCGTCACGCCTGTTTGCGCCAGTTCCAGCGCCCAGGAACGCGTGAAGCTGATCAGCGCCGCTTTGGCCGCCGCGTACGCCGTGCGCTGGGTGATCCCGAGGACGGTCAAGCTGGAAATGTTCACCACCCGGCCCCAGCCCTTGGCGCGCATGCTCGGAAGCAGCGCTTGAGTGGCCTGCAGCGCCGAATGCAGGTTGACCCGCATCACGTCGTCGAAGGTATCGAGGTCGATTTCTCCCAGCACTTGCGGACGAACCAGGCCGACGTTATTCACCAACCCATCAAATTCGTAAGTCCTGGCCAGATCCGCCAACACTTCCTGGGTCAGCGCCCTGTCGCTCAAATCCAGCGGAAACAGAATGCCGGGGAACGTCAGGTCCGGCGTTCGGGCAATCCCGACCACCCGATGCCCCGCGCGGTCCAGATGCTCGGCCACTGCCCGGCCGATGCCTTTGCTGGCACCGGTAATGAGAAAGGTACGTCGGGTCATTGCAAACTCCTTGAAAGAACATACCGCCGGGGCAGGCTGCATGTGAACGGGTCAGCCGCGAATCGCATCCAGCATCGCTTCAGGCTCTGGACGCTGAGTGTAATCCGGGTTGACCTCGGGCGTTACGAGTCAGGCGAGATCTATCCTGAGCCCGACGCGAGGGGTTCACATCCTGAAAAACATCGTGAACAGATCCAATCCGGTTTCTATGGTGCAGTGGCGCTCCATTAAGTTGAAGATTTGCTGGAGGTACCGCTGTGCACTATCCAATCATTATCGAGTGGGGAGATGAGAGGACTGCGACAGGTATTCAAATACCAGATATCCCGGGTGCTGTGACTGCCGGTGATACGTTCGAGGAGGCGTACGACGCTGCCATCGAAATTGCGCAGATACTTCTGCAACAAATGGAGACGCATGGGCTGGATATTCCGGTGCCAACATCGGTTAGCGAGCATCGAGGCAATCCGGAGTTTTCAGGTAAAGGCTGGGGAATGTTGACGATTTAAAGTGCGGAGCATCTGTTGCTCGACATTCACGAGCAAGCCAGATTCCTGTGGGAGCGTGCGGTGCGGCGATCCGACTTGCACGCGATGCTTTTTATGACTCAAGCGGTCGCCAGCGAACGCTTTTCCGAAACACTCAAAAACCGCAACAACGCCAACAGCGCAAATGCACTGCCCACAATCACGATCCACAACCAGCCGCCATGCTCATACACCGCGCTGGCCACCGACGAACCAAAGGCGCCGCCGATGAAGATGCTGGTCATGTACAACGCATTCAAGCGGCTGCGGCTTTTGGCGTCGAGGGCGTAGACCGCACGTTGGCCGAGGACCATGTTCATCTGTACGCAGAAGTCGAGCACCACGCCGGTGACCGCGAGGCCGATGACGCTGTAGACCGGGTGGATGAACGCAGGCAGGAAACTCAGGCTGGCGAACAGCAGGGCCAGCAATGAGGCGATGCGGGTGTGGCCGGCATCGGCCAGTCGACCGGCAATCGGCGCGGCGATCGCACCGATGGCGCCGACCAGGGCGAAGATCGCGATCTGGGTTTGTGACAAGCCATGATTGCGCGCCAGTTCCAGGGGCACGGCAGTCCAGAACAGGCTGAAGGTGGCGAACATGCAACCCTGGTAAAACGCGCGCTGACGCAACACCGGTTGTTGGCGCAACAGCGTCCACAGAGAACCGAGCAACTGGCCATAAGTAGCGCTGTGATCAGGCTGGCGCTTTGGAATTGTCAGCGCCAGCACCAGGCTGATCGCGGCCATCAGTACCGCCGCGATCACAAACATCGCGCGCCAGCCGAAGTGGTCAGCCACCACGCTGGACACTGGCCGCGCTAACAGAATCCCCAGCAGCAAACCGCCCATGATCCCGCCGACGACCCGGCCGCGTGACTCTTCCGGCGCGAGGTGCGCGGCCAGCGGAATCAGGATCTGCACCGACACCGAGCTGAAGCCCACCAGCAACGAGATCAGCAAAAACACATTCGGCTGATCGGTGAACGCCGCGCCCAACAGGCTGGCAATCGCCACCACGGTCGTGATGATCATCAATCGGCGGTTTTCCAGCAGATCACCCAGCGGCACCAGGAAAAACAGACCCAACGCGTAACCGATCTGGGTCAGCGAAACGATCAGGCTGGCCATGGTGCTGGTCAGGCCAATGTCCGGGGCGATCAGGCCGATGATCGGTTGGGCGTAGTAGATGTTGGCCACAATCGCGCCACAGCAAAAGGCGAACAGCATCACCATGCCTTTGGTCATTGTCGCGGCGCCGTGGGGCACCTGAGTCGCTGGGTTCATAACGTGTCTCGCTGAACAGAAGGGAATGCGCGCAGGCTAAAGAGGTATCGGATTCGGCAGAAGAGGGAGTGGAGTGATAGCAATCATTCCTTTGCGGAATGAGTGAGGGACATGGGTGATGTCCATCGACGAACCTTGCGTCAAAATATTGAGGTCCGATGATACATTCACTTACATCCTGTTCGATAGCGTGCTTATGTTCTCTCTTCACGTTTCCTGAACGGAAGGCACTTCCATGAATGCGATGTTTCGTCACCTTATACGCAGCGCTTCAGTTGTTACCCTGGTTGGCTTGTTCACGGCGGGACTGGTCCAGGCCGCCGACGCGCCGGGCATGCGCATCGGTGTGCGCGGCGAGATCACCGGCGTCAGCCCCAATGTATTGAAAGTCCACGTCAACAGCGGCGAAAACGTGGTGATCAACCTGACCAACGACACCAAGGTCCGCGCCGTTACCTTGGCCAATATCGAAGACATCAAACCGGGCAGCTACATTGGTTCGGCGGCCATTCCACAAGACGACGGCACCTTGAAGGCGCTGGAAGTCCACGTCTTTCCACCGGAGCTGGCGGGCAGCGGCGACGGGCATCGGCCGTTCGATCTGGTCAAGGGCAGCAGCATGACCAACGGCAGCGTGGGCGATCTGGTGGTCAGCAATGGCCGGGTGTTGACCGTCAACTACAAGGGCGGGCAGCAGAAAATCCTGGTGCCGGAAGATGTGCCGATCGTGAACCTGATGCCGGGGGATCGCAGCTTGCTGAAGGTGGGCGTGAGGATCGTTACGTTTGTGACCCAAAGTGCTGACGGTACGCTCACCGCGCAATCGATCTCGGCCGGCAAGGATGGCGTTACCCCACCGATGTAGTTGCGCTCGCAATTGATCGTTCCCACGCTCTGCGTGGGAATGCCTCAACGGACGCTCTGCGTCCGCTTCTGGGACGCGGAGCGTCCCGGGCTGCATTCCCACGCAGAGCGTGGGAACGATCAGTCAGCGGCCACAAAAAAGGCGACCTTCTCAGGTCGCCTTTTTGTTGGGCTCAGGAATTACTGACCACTGTAAATCTGATCAAAGATCCCACCATCATTGAAGTGGGTCTTCTGCACAGTCCGCCAGTCACCAAAGGTCTTCTCAACCGAAAGAAAATCCACTTTCGGGAACCGATCGGTGTACTTGGCCAGCACCGCCGGATCACGTGGACGCAGGTAGTTGGCCGCAGCAATTTCCTGACCTTCCGGCGACCACAGGTACTTCAGGTACTCCTCGGCCGCCGCTCGAGTGCCTTTCTTGTCGACGGTTTTGTCCACCACCGACACGGGCGGCTCGGCTTCAGCGGAGACGCTTGGGTAGATCACTTCAAACTGATCACGACCAAACTCGCGGGCAATCATTTCCGCTTCGTTTTCGAAGGTCACCAGCACATCACCGATCTGGTTGGTCATGAACGTGGTGGTGGCTGCACGGCCACCGGTATCGAGCACCGGCGCTTGCTTGAACAGCTTGCCGACGAAGTCCTTGGCCTTGTTCTCGTCACCGCCGTTTTTCAGCACATAACCCCAGGCGGACAGGTAGGTATAACGCCCGTTACCCGAGGTCTTCGGGTTCGGCACGATGACTTGCACGCCATCCTTGAGCAGGTCTGGCCAGTCTTTCAGGGCTTTCGGGTTGCCTTTGCGCACGATGAACACGGTGGCCGAGGTGAACGGCGCGCTGTTGTTCGGCAGGCGGGTGACCCAGTTTTCCGGGACCAGTTTGCCGTTGTCCGCCAGGGCATTGATGTCGGTGGCCATGTTCATGGTGATGACGTCAGCCGGCAGGCCATCGATCACCGAACGCGCCTGTTTGCTGGAGCCGCCGAAGGACATTTGCAGCGTGATGTTCTCGTTGTGTTCCGCTTGCCAGTGTTTCTGGAACGCAGTGTTGTAGTCCTTGTAGAAATCTCGCATCACGTCGTAGGAAACGTTGAGCAGGGTCGGTGCGGCCTGAGCCACGCTGGTCAGTGCCAGGCCAGCGGCCAGAAGTGAGGCGCCAAAAAGTTTTTTCACTGCGCATTCCTTGTTCTAGAAGTTTTTATTTAGAAAGTGGGGCAATTTGCGAGCGACTATAGCCGGGCTCGCATAGTCCTTTAAAGATTAAAAAGTACTGTGCTTATTCCAGTTTCTTGAACAGCTGATTGCCACATCGCGAGCAAAATGCCGCGCCGTGTTCGTGGTTGTTTTTCTTGCACACCGGGCAGTCGTGTTGCAGTTGTTCGCCACGCATGGCGTTGGCCAGTTCGGCGGTAAAAATTCCCGTGGGCACGGCGATGATCGAGTAACCGGTGATCATCACCAGCGACGAGACCACCTGGCCCAACGGGGTCTTGGGCACGATGTCGCCGAAGCCCACGGTGGTCAGCGTGACGATGGCCCAATAGATACCCTTGGGAATGCTGGTGAAGCCGTGTTCCGGACCTTCGATCACGTACATCAGCGTGCCGAATACCGTCACCAGCGTGCAGACGCTGACCAGAAACACCACGATCTTCTGCTTGCTGCCGCGCAGCGCCGACATCAGATAGTTGGCTTGCTTGAGGTACGGGCTGAGCTTGAGCACGCGGAAAATCCGCAGCATCCGAATGATCCGGATGATCAGCAGGTACTGCGCATCGGCGTAATACAGCGCCAGGATGCCGGGCACGATTGCCAGCAAATCCACCAGCCCATAAAAGCTGAACGCATAGCGCAATGGCTTGGGCGAGCAGTACAGACGCAAGCCATATTCAATGGCGAAGATGATGGTGAAGCCCCACTCGATGTACGCCAGTACGTCGGCGTAGTTCTTGTGGACCGTGTCGATGCTGTCGAGCATCACAATCACAATGCTGGCGAGGATGATCAACAGCAGGATGCCGTCGAAGCGCCGCCCGGCCTTGGTGTCGCTCTGGAAAACCATGACGTAAAGGTCTTCACGCCAGTTTTTGCTGCTGTCCATGGATACCGCCTGAACCAATGATCAGCGAAGCCTAGGTTGATTCTCCTCCAGAGTGCAAGGCGTACGGGCGACCGTGGTCTTGCCGAGCATTTGAACAACCGAGCGGATCAGCCAGCAGGAGAGGATGAACGGCGCGGTCAGCGTTGGCAGACCGATGGCGGCAAACACCGGCGTCAGCAACAGCGCTGATGCAATACCGATCAGCGGCAGCCAGAGCTTTTGGCGCTGCGAGCTGAAGGCGAGGGCGGCAAGTACGGCGTTATAGCCACCGAGACCGATCAATGCGCTATAGAAGTCGTGATGCAGCAGGCTCCAGCCCATGCCTGCGACAGACGCCAACAACGCCCAGCAGAATGCGCGGCGATCAGCGATCAGCAAACCCACGGCAATCATTGCACCGGCCAGCGGATGACCGAGGAACATCACCTGACCGAGGCCTTTGAGTGGTGCGGCGAGCATGTTCAGCGTATTGATTTCGATCAGGTGCGCAGTTGTCGAGGGCGTGGCGAAGCACAGTAACAACCAGCCCAGCCCCACGAAGGGCGCCGTATAGGCAGGCAGGTATTGGCTGACCCGGACGCGTTTGAGCCACTGTTGAGTGAACATCGCACTCAGTCCACCCGCAGCGATAATCAGCGGCGGCAACAGTGCGGACCAGGGGAAATACAGGCTAAGCAGCAGACCGAGCAAGACACCGTTGTAACTGAACAGCCCGGCCTGACGATCGGCCTTGGCATAGTTTCGGCGTTGCGCGGTGAGCAAACCGGCGACACCGCCCAGCAGCGCACCGCCGAGCAGGGTGGGCGCGGTGAAAAGAATCGCCAACAGGCACAGCAGACCGCACAGCGGATGGCGCTGGAGGAATATCTGGCTGAAGCCGTTGAGCAGGGCAGTCGCCCAGTCGGGGCAGTGGGTGTTGAAGTGGTTGGCAGGCATGGCAGTTCTGAAAGTCAAAGGGAGCGAGTCGGTCGAGCGCGACCCCGGCTGATCGCCAGCAGGCTGGCTCCCACACTGAATCTCAGTTCACTCTTGATTCCGTGATCGACACAAAACCAATGTGGGAGCCAGCCTGCTGGCGATGAGGCCGGTATGGGCGCTCTAGATCAATGTCTCGATACGCAACGAGTTAGTCGACCCCGGCTGCCCAAACGGCACACCCGCCGTGATCAACAATGTGTCCCCGCGCTGCGCCATACCCTGCGCCTGCGCAATTTCCAGCGCCGTCGAACAGACCTCGTCCACCTGCCGCAGCCGATCATTGACCACCGAATGCACGCCCCACGCCACGGTCAAGCGGCGCGCCGTCTGCAGGTTCGGCGTCAGGTTGAGGATCGGCACCGTCGGCCGTTCCCGTGCCGCACGCAAACTCGATGTCCCCGACTCGCTGTAATTCACCAACACCGCCACCGGCAGCACATTGCTGATGCGGCGGATCGCACAGCTGATCGCATCAGAAACAGTCGCCTCAGCCTTCGGCCGGCTCACGTCCAGTTGCGCCTGATAATCCGGACCGTTTTCCACCTGGCGAATGATCTTGCTCATCATCTGCACGGCTTCCAGCGGGTACTCGCCGGACGCGGTTTCGGCCGACAGCATCACCGCATCGGCCCCTTCGGCCACGGCATTGGCCACATCAGTCACTTCGGCGCGGGTCGGGGCAGGGGAGAAGCGCATCGATTCGAGCATCTGCGTCGCCACCACCACCGGTTTGCCGAGTTCGCGGCAAATGCTGATGATGTTTTTCTGAATCTGCGGCACGCTTTCGGCCGGCACTTCCACGCCCAGGTCTCCGCGAGCGACCATGATCGCGTCGCTCAACTCGGCGATTTCCCGCAGTTGAGTCACCGCCGATGGCTTCTCGATCTTGGCCATCAAAAACGCTTTGTCGCCGATCAGTTCGCGGGCTTCGCGGATGTCTTCCGGACGCTGCACGAACGACAGCGCGACCCAGTCCACACCCAGCTCCAGACCGAAGCTCAAGTCGCGACGATCCTTGGCGGTCAGCGGGCTCAACTCCAGCACCGCTTGCGGCACGTTCACACCTTTGCGGTCCGAGAGTTCACCGCCGTTGAGCACGGTGGTGTCGATCGCGTCGGCGTACTTGGTGACCACGCGAAGGCGCAGCTTGCCGTCGTCCAGCAGCAGGTCCATGCCGGGCTCCAGCGCGGCGATGATTTCCGGGTGAGGCAAGTTGACCCGGCGCTCATCACCCGGCGTCGGGTCGAGGTCCAGGCGCAGGGCCTGGCCGCGATGCAGTTGCACCTTGCCTTCAGCGAACTTGCCGACCCGCAGTTTCGGGCCTTGCAGGTCCATCAGAATGCCCAGCGGGTAATTCAGCTGGCGCTCGACTTCACGAATCCACTGATAACGCTGAGCGTGGTCGGCGTGATCGCCGTGGCTGAAGTTCAGGCGAAAGATGTTGACCCCGGCCTGGACCAGCTCACGGATGTCGTCGATCCCGTCGGTGGCAGGGCCGAGGGTGGCGAGGATTTTAACCTTCTTGTCAGGCGTCATTTTTTGGGCTCTCGAGGATCAGGATGGCGCGGAAGTCGTTGACGTTGGTGCGGGTCGGTTCGGTGACGATCAGTGCATCCAGCGCCTCGAAATAACCGTAGCCATTGTTGTTGTCCAACTCGTCGCTGGCGCTCAAGCCGAGGGCGGCGGCGCGGGCGTAGCTGTCCGGGGTCATGATTGCGCCGGCGTTGTCTTCGGAGCCGTCGATGCCGTCGGTGTCACCGGCCAGGGCATAGACGCCGGGCAGGCCTTTGAGGCTTTCGGTGAGGCTCAGCAGGAATTCGGCGTTGCGTCCGCCACGGCCATTGCCGCGCACGGTGACGGTGGTTTCGCCGCCCGACAAAATTACGCACGGCGCCGCCAACGGTTGGCCGTGAAGGACCACTTGCCGCGCGATACCGGCGTGAACCTTGGCCACTTCGCGGGATTCGCCTTCCAGGTCACCGAGGATCAGCGGACTGAAACCGGCCTGACGGGCTTTCACCGCGGCCGCTTCAAGCGATTGCTGAGGACGGGCGATCAGCTGGAAATGGCTGCGCGCCAGGCTCGGATCACCGGGTTTGACCGTCTCCGATTCCGGGCTCTGCAGCCAGTTGCGCACCGAGGCCGGAACCTCGATGCCGTAGCGTTTGAGGATCGCCAGGGCTTCGGCCGAGGTGCTCGGGTCGGCCACGGTGGGGCCGGAGGCGATGACCGTGGCGAGGTCGCCCGGCACATCGGAAATCGCGTAGGTATAAACAGTGGCGGGCCAGCAGGCCTTGCCGAGGCGACCGCCCTTGATCGCCGAGAGGTGCTTGCGCACGCAGTTCATCTCGCCGATGGTGGCGCCGGATTTGAGCAGGGCTTTGTTGATCGATTGCTTGTCGGCGAGGGTGATGCCGGCCGCCGGCAATGCCAGCAGGGCAGAACCGCCGCCCGAGAGCAGGAAGATCACGCGGTCGTCTTCGGTCAGGTTGCTGACCAGTTCAAATACGCGTTTTGCGACGGCTAGACCGGCCGCGTCAGGCACCGGGTGAGCAGCTTCGACGACTTCGATTTTTTCGCACGGGGTGCCGTGACCGTAACGTGTCACCACCAGACCGGACACTTCACCCTGCCAGCAACGCTCGACGACCTGGGCCATGGCCGCGGCGGCTTTGCCGGCGCCGATGACGATCACCCGACCGCTGCGATCTTTAGGTAAATGGGCTTCAAGGACTTGCTGCGGATGGGCCGCGTCGATGGCTGTGGCAAACAGCTCGCGCAGGAATTGTTGCGGATTGACCGACATGGCGGGCTCCCGGATTTCTTGTTATTCGAAGGGCAACACAGATCACTGTTGATCGTTCCCACGCTCTGCGTGGGAATGCCTCAATGGACGCTCCGCGTCCGCTTCGGCAGGGACGCGGAGCGTCCCGGGCTGCATTCCCACGCAGAGCGTGGGAACGATCAGTGCCGGGGCAGGGCTTACTTATCGCGAATCGAGAAGTTCGCCATGTGTTCCAGGCCTTTGATCAGCGCCGAGTGGTCCCAGTTGCTGCCACCGATGGCCGCGCAGGTGCTGAACACTTGTTGGGTGTTGGCGGTGTTCGGCAGGTTGATGCCCAACTCGCGCGCGCCGGCCAGGGCCAGGTTGAGGTCCTTCTGGTGCAGGCTGATGCGAAAGCCTGGGTCGAAGGTGCCTTTGATCATGCGCTCGCCGTGCACTTCGAGGATCTTCGACGATGCGAAACCGCCCATCAGCGCTTCACGCACCTTGGCTGGGTCGGCACCGTTTTTCGAGGCGAACAGCAGGGCTTCGGCCACAGCCTGGATGTTCAGCGCCACGATGATCTGGTTCGCCACTTTCGCGGTCTGACCGTCGCCATTGCCACCGACCAGGGTGATGTTCTTGCCCATGGCCTGGAACAGCGGCAGTACGCGTTCGAAGGCATCGGCATCGCCGCCGACCATGATGCTCAGGGTCGCCGCCTTGGCGCCGACTTCACCGCCGGACACTGGCGCGTCGAGGTACTGCGCGCCTTTTTCGTTGACCTTGGCCGCGAAGGCTTTGGTGGCGGTCGGCGAGATCGAGCTCATGTCGATCACGACTTTGCCTTTGCCGACACCGGCCGCAACGCCGTCGGCGCGGAACAGCACGTCATCGACCTGCGGGGTATCCGGCACCATGATGATGATGAATTCGGCTTCTTGTGCCACTTCTTTCGGGTTCGCCAGGGCGACGGCGCCACCTGCAACCAAGTCGGCCGGGGCTGGGTCGTGATGCGCCGACAGGAACAGGCTGTGACCGGCTTTCTGCAGGTTCAATGCCATTGGGTGGCCCATGATGCCGGTGCCGATAAATCCGATTTTAGCCATGAGAAATTCCTCTTGTTTTTATTGCTCTGTTCGCAAAATTCGTGGGGTGTCAGCGAGGGCGCCTTCGCGGGCAAGCCTCGCTCCTACGGGTATGTGTCGGTCGCCCAATTGCGTATCAACCTGATCCTGTAGGAGCGAGGCTTGCCCGCGAAGAACGATGACGCGGTGTTCGATCAGATCGCGTTATGGGTTTTAAGCCAGCCCAGACCCGCTTCAGTAGTGGTCAGCGGCTTGTATTCACAGCCAACCCAACCCTGATAACCGATGCGGTCGAGGTGTTCGAACAGGAAGCGGTAGTTGATTTCACCCGTGCCCGGTTCGTTGCGCCCAGGGTTGTCGGCCAACTGGATGTGGTTGATCTCGCCCAGGTGCGCAGCCATGGTGCGGGCCAGGTCGCCCTCCATGATTTGCATGTGGTAGATGTCGTATTGCAGGAACAGGTTGGCGCTGCCGACCTGTTCGCGAATCGACAGGGCTTGCGCCGTGTTGTTCAGGTAGAAGCCCGGGATGTCGCGGGTATTGATCGCTTCCATCACCAGTTTGATGCCCGCCGCTTGCAGCTTGTCGGCGGCGTACTTGAGGTTGGCGACGAAGGTTTTTTCCACGGTGGCATCGTCGACGCCTTGTGGACGAATACCCGCCAGGCAGTTGACCTGAGTGTTGCCCAGCACTTGTGCGTAAGCGATCGCCAGATCGACACCGGCGCGGAACTCTTCAACCCGGTCCGGCAGGCACGCGATACCGCGTTCGCCCTTGGCCCAGTCACCGGCCGGCAGGTTGAACAGCACTTGGGTCAGGCCGTTGGCGTCGAGTTTGGCCTTGATCTCGGCGGAGCTGAAGTCGTAGGGGAACAGGTATTCGACACCACTGAAGCCGGCCTTGGCGGCCGCTTCGAAACGGGCAAGAAAATCCTGCTCAGTGAACAGCATGGACAGGTTGGCTGCGAAACGCGGCATGGTGGTCTCCCGTAAATCTGTGAGGGCCCCCCTGTAGGAGCGAGGCTTGCCCGCGAAGGCATCGTGTCAGTCGACATCAATGTTGAATGGTACGACGCCTTCGCGGGCAAGCCTCGCTCCTACAGGGGGAGCGTTCAGCTGTTAGTCCAGCAACGAAATCGCGGTTGGCGCATCGTTGCCGACCAGCGCCAGGTCTTCGAATTCGTTGACGGCGTTGATCTCGGTGCCCATGGAAATGTTGGTCACGCGCTCCAGAATAATCTCGACGATGACCGGCACCTTGAACTCTTCGATCATTTCCTGAGCCTTGCGCAAGGCAGGCTGGATCTGACCCGGTTCGAACACACGCAGCGCCTTGCAGCCGAGGCCTTCAGCGACCGCGACGTGGTCGACACCGTAACCGTTGAGTTCCGGAGCGTTCAGGTTATCGAAGGCCAGCTGCACGCAGTAGTCCATGTCGAAACCGCGCTGAGACTGACGGATCAACCCCAGGTACGAGTTGTTGACCACAACGTGGATGTACGGCAGCTTGAACTGCGCGCCCACCGCCAACTCTTCGATCATGAACTGGAAATCATAGTCGCCAGACAGCGCCACGACCTTGCGGGTCGGATCAGCCTTGACCACGCCCAGCGCTGCTGGAATGGTCCAGCCCAGAGGACCTGCCTGACCGCAGTTGATCCAGTGACGCGGTTTGTAGACGTGCAGGAACTGCGCGCCGGCAATCTGCGACAGACCGATGGTGCTGACGTAGCACGTGTCTTTGCCGAACACCTGGTTCATCTCTTCGTAAACGCGTTGCGGCTTGACCGGCACGTTGTCGAAGTGAGTCTTGCGCTGCAGGCTGGATTTGCGCTGCTGGCAGTCTTGCAACCAGGCACTGCGGTTTTTCAGCTTGCCGGCGGCTTGCCATTCGCGAGCGACTTCGATGAACACGGTCAGCGCGGCAGCGGCGTCGGAAACGATGCCCAGGTCCGGGGTGAACACGCGGCCGATCTGGGTCGGTTCGATGTCAACGTGAATGAATTTGCGGCCTTCGGTGTAAACGTCGATCGAACCGGTGTGACGGTTGGCCCAACGGTTACCGACACCCAGTACCAGGTCGGACTTGAGCATCGTCGCGTTGCCGTAGCGGTGCGAGGTTTGCAGACCGACCATGCCGACCATCAATGGGTGATCGTCCGGAATGGTGCCCCAGCCCATCAGGGTCGGGATGACCGGAATGCCGGTCAGCTCGGCGAACTCCACCAGCAACTCGCTGGCGTCGGCATTGATGATGCCGCCACCGGCAACCAGCAGCGGGCGCTCGGCCTGATCGAGCATGGCCAGGGCCTTCTCGATTTGCACGCGGTTAGCGGTCGGCTTGGCCAGCGGCAGTGGCTCGTAGGCGTCGATGTCGAATTCGATTTCGGCCATCTGCACATCGAACGGCAGGTCGATCAACACCGGGCCTGGACGGCCGGAGCGCATTTCATAGAAGGCTTTCTGGAACGCATACGGCACCTGGCCCGGCTCCATGACCGTGGTTGCCCACTTGGTCACTGGCTTGACGATCGCGGTGATGTCGACAGCCTGGAAGTCTTCCTTGTGCATACGGGCGCGGGGGGCTTGCCCGGTAATGCACAGAATCGGGATCGAGTCGGCCGAGGCGCTGTAGAGCCCGGTGACCATGTCGGTGCCGGCCGGGCCGGAGGTGCCGATGCACACGCCGATGTTGCCGGCCTTGGTGCGGGTGTAGCCCTCGGCCATGTGCGAGGCACCTTCAACGTGGCGCGCGAGGACGTGATCGATGCCACCGACCTTCTGCAAGGCGTTGTACAGCGGGTTGATCGCGGCGCCCGGGATGCCAAAAGCGGTATCAACCCCTTCACGGCGCATCACCAGAACGGCGGCTTCGATTGCTCTCATTTTGCTCATGGTTTTGTGCCTCTTACGTTTTGTAATTGTATACAAGTTGCTTTGCGCAGAGTGTATTCACGGCGGACGGCGCAGGTCAATCCATTTTCTCAAGCGACTGTTTCATTCGTCGGAAGCCCGTGCTGCTGTGGCTTTTCGTCGCATGTGGCGCTTTTCGAGAATTATTGTATACAAAAAAATAACTCATTGTGTTCTATTTGTTGCATCGGACTGCGGCACAAGCGCGCAGTCCACTGGCTTTCCCTATAACAAAATGAGGACGGCACCATGAGCGCTTTAACCTTGAAAGTTGCAGTCAACCTGATCAATCAGGCCATCACCGCAGGGCGTGCAATCTCGGCGGCTCCACTGACCATCGCGGTCCTGGATGCCGGCGGGCACTTGATTACCCTGCAACGCGAAGACGGCGCCAGCCTGCTGCGCCCGCAGGTCGCCATCGGCAAAGCCTGGGGCGCCATCGCCCTCGGCAAGGGATCACGCCTGCTGGCACTGGACGCCCAACAACGTCCGGCCTTCTTCGCGGCGCTAAATAGCCTGGGACAGGGCAGCGTCGTGCCGGCACCGGGTGGTGTGTTGATTCGGGATCAGGACGGGAACGTGCTGGGGGCGGTCGGGATCAGCGGGGATTTGTCGGATGTTGACGAGCAATGTGCGATCAGTGCGATCGAGGCGGTGGGGTTGCGGGCGGATGCGGGGGTGACTGCTTGATTTGTGGTGAATGATTGACCGCTTTCGCGAGCAAGCCCGCTCCCACAGGGGATCGGTGGTGGACACAAAATGTCTGAACACCGTCAATCCACTGTGGGAGCGGGCTTGCTCGCGAAGGCAATCTCACAGACACATCCAGCTAAGAGTCTTCACTCAGTTTTCCGTTCGCTGATCTAGCCTTCTCATAAATTCAACCATGAGAGAGGCAAAGGAATGCCTGAGCTGTCAGCTTCACACCGCCTGCGCATCGGCCGCTATGGCGAACAAAACCGCATCTATCTTCTAACCGCCAACACCCTGAAGCGCGAGCCTGTTTTCAAGGATTACGCCTTGGGCAGATTGGTCGTACACCAATTCAAGCAAACACAGGATCAGGGTTTTGCCGACTCTTTGGCCTTTGTGGTCATGCCTGACCATTTTCACTGGTTGATTCAGCTACAAAAAGGATCGCTGGCCCAATTGATGTGCCAGACCAAATCGTTGAGTACTCGATCGATCAATACGGCGACTGGCCGGGCAGGCAGTCTTTGGCAGCAGAGTTTTCATGATCATGCATTGCGGCGGGAGGAGGATTTGGTGAAGCTTGCTCGGTATGTTGTCGCCAACCCATTGCGGGCGGGGCTGGTTGAGAAACTTGGCGATTATCCGTTGTGGGACGCTATCTGGGTTTGATCTGAAACCGAGTTGCCGCCCTTCGCGAGCAAGCCCGCTCCCACAGGATCTCTGGTGTACACAAAAACTGTGAACACCAGAGATCCTGTGGGAGCGGGCTTGCTCGCGAAGGGGGCGCCGCGGTTTAACGGTCCGGCTCACACCCCTTTAGCACCAACCGGATAATCGTCTGCGCCGCCGCTTCATAATCTGCCTCATCCAGTTTGGGCTTGCCGGTAACCGCAGAAATCTGCCAATCAAAGTCGGCATAGGTCTGGGTCGCGGCCCAGATGCTGAACATCAGGTGGTTAGGGTCGATCGAAGCGATCTGGCCGCGGTCGATCCAGGTCTGGATGCAGTCGATGTTGTGCTTGGCCTGGCCGTTCAGTTGTTCGACCAGGTCGGCGCTCAGGTGCGGGGCGCCGTGCATGATTTCGCTGGCAAACACTTTGGAGGCGAAAGGCAGATCGCGGGAGATGCGGATTTTCGAGCGAATGTAGCCGCTCAGCACTTCACTGGGCACACCGTCGGCGTTGAACGGCGTCGAGGCCTGCAAGATGGGCTCGATGATGCTTTCCAGGACCTCGCGGTAGAGGTTTTCCTTGGATTTGAAATAGTAATAGACGTTGGGCTTGGGCAGTCCCGCCTTGGCTGCGATGTCACTGGTTTTGGTCGCAGCGAAGCCCTTGTCCGCAAATTCTTCACTGGCGGCACGCAGGATCAGTTCTTTGTTGCGCTCGCGGATAGTGCTCATAAACCAGGGGGTTCCTTGCCTGTTCTGGCGGTTGCGCATGGTAGCACCGGGCTCGCGCGGCGCTCAAGAATGCCCCGTGTGGCGCTCGGTCGCGCTATGCTGCGCAGCATTCATTCCAGAAGGACACCTGATTAATGGCAGGAAGCAGTTTGCTGTTGCTGATTGACGACATTGCCGCGGTTCTCGACGACGTGGCGTTGATGACCAAAATGGCCGCCAAGAAGACCGCCGGCGTGCTCGGCGACGATCTCGCGCTCAACGCCCAGCAGGTCAGCGGCGTACGTGCCGAGCGGGAAATCACGGTCGTATGGGCGGTGGCCAAGGGCTCGTTTCTCAACAAACTGATCCTGGTGCCGTCAGCCCTGGCCATCAGCGCATTCATTCCCTGGCTAGTCACGCCGTTGTTGATGATCGGCGGCGCGTATCTGTGCTTCGAAGGTTTCGAGAAACTCGCCCACAAATTCCTGCACAGCAAGGCTGAAGACCAGGCCGAGCATGCTGAACTGGTCGAGGCGGTGGCCGATCCGGCGGTCGATCTGGTGGCGTTCGAGCAGGACAAGATCAAGGGCGCCGTGCGCACTGACTTCATTCTGTCGGCGGAAATCATCGCCATCACCCTAGGCACTGTGGCAGGTGCGTCGTTGACCCAGCAGGTCATCGTGCTCTCAGGCATCGCCATCGTCATGACCGTCGGCGTCTATGGACTGGTCGCGGGCATCGTCAAACTCGATGACCTCGGCCTGTGGCTGACCCAGAAGCCCGGGCAGATGGCCAAAAGCATCGGCGGCGGGATTCTGCGTGCGGCGCCGTACATGATGAAAAGCCTGTCGGTGATCGGGACTGCGGCGATGTTTTTGGTGGGTGGCGGGATTCTCACTCACGGCGTGCCGGTGGTTCATCACTGGATTGAAAGTGTCAGCGCGGGGGCTGGCGGTGCCGGGTTTATCGTGCCGACGTTGCTGAATGCGGTGGCGGGGATTGTGGCGGGGGCGGTGGTGTTGGCGGTTGTGGTGGTAGTCAGCAAGATTTACAAGACGATTAAAGGCTAAAGCCTGGCACTGACCAACTGTGGGAGCGGGCTTGCTCGCGAAGGCGGTCTGTCAGTTGACTGAAAAGTTGACTGACATGACGCCTTCGCGAGCAAGCCCGCTCCCACATTGGTTTTGTGGTGTTTGGGGTTTCGCGTATGAAAAAAGGCCATTCGATCTGCATCGAATGGCCTTTTTTGTTACCGCCGGAATTACTCGGCGATCTGCAACTTGCGTGACTCGGTATAAACGTAACGCACTTTCTCGTACTCGAACGGCGAGTTCAGCTGGCCGTAGCGGAAGCTGTTCTGGTAGCGCTTGTCGACGCCCCGCAGGACCCAGACCTCAGGATGGTTGGAGCTGACTTCCGAAACGTTCAGGAAGTTGATCGCCGATTCTGCGCTGAAGTCCACCACCAGGCCGCCCGTGTCGCGGATGTTCGAAGGGCCGAGGATCGGCAACACGAAGTAGGCGCCGCCCGGTACACCGTAGAAGCCGAGAGTCTGACCGAAGTCTTCGGCCTGACGTGGCAGACCCATGGCGGTGGCCGGGTCCCACAGGCCGGCGATGCCGACGGTGGTGTTGAGCAGCAGGCGCGCGGTGGTTTCCATCGAACGCTTGCCTTTGAACTGCAGCAGGCTGTTCATCAGGTTCGGCACATCGCCGATGTTATTGAAGAAGTTGCTCACGCCGGTGCGCAGGAAACTCGGGGTGATGTAGCGATAACCGTCGACCACCGGCAGGAACACCCATTGGTCGAAGCGGTAGTTGAAGTGATAAACCCGGCGGTTCCACTCTTCCAGCGGGTCGTAGACGTTCAGCGCATTGAGCGTGGAGCGTTCGAACTCGCGCTGATCCAGCCCCGGGTTGAATTTGAGTTTGCTGAGCGGCTCCTTGAAGCCGTCACTGTCGATAACAACCGGTGCGTTGGCTTTGCTGTTGTCGGCATTGGCGACGCCTGCACAGAGTAACGCTGCGATAAGCAGGAGGTATTTAGCCACGGAAAAACTCCAGCATGGCGTCGCTGTTGACGCGGTAATTAAGGTTGCCGCAATGGCCGCCCAGTGGATAAACGGTCAAACGATCGCCGAAGGTCCTGCGCAGGAAGCCGAGGTCACCCGGGCCGAGGATCACGTCGTCGGCGTTGTGCATGACAGCGATTTTCGGGCTGTCATGCAGGTAATCCTTCAAGGCGTAGAGGCTGGCCTGATCGATCAGTTGCAGCAGGCTCCCGCCATCGGTTCGTGCACGCCACATCGGGATCACTTGTTCGGTGATGTAGCAGTCGAAGTCGCACTGCAGCGCACGCTTGAGGTACGGCGTGAGGCTGGAGCCTTCGGTGATCGGGGTTTTTGGCGGGGTGATCAGGCCACGACGGTTGATCAGGTCCGAGGTGAAGGCAATGTCGGCCGCCGAGAAGCGGAACGAGGTGCCGATCAGCATGGCCATCTGTTCGTTGGTCAGGTGCTGCTTGGACTGCTGGAAGTCGTAGAGCAGGGCATCGTTGAGGTCGATGTAGCCTTTTTGCTGGAAGTAGCGGGTCAGTTTGTTCAGCACCAGTTCATAGAAAGTGGTGCTGTTGTTAATGCCCTTGACCTCGGTCTGGACCAACTTGTCCAGGTTGGTGATCGAGGTGTAAAGGTTGACCGGCGGGTTGAGCAGCAAGACTTTCTTGAAGTTGAAGCTGCGGCGGGTTTCGTCCAAGTGCGCGACGAATGCTGCGTCCAGCGCACCGAGGCTGTAACCGGTCAGGTAGTAATCGGTGACAGCGACGTTCGGGTTTTGCGCCCGCACGGCCTGCATCACCCGGTACATGTCTTCGGCATCTTCCTTGGTGATCCCCGGCGTGGCAAAACGTGACGCCGCGCTCATGAAGTCGAAGCTGGTGGGCGACGACAGTTGCACCACGTGATAACCGGCCTTGTAGTAGAGCTTTTTCAGGTACTCGTTGTGGCTGCTGTCATAACGCGCGCCGGTGCCGGCGATCAGGAAGATCAGCGGGGCTGCCTTGTCCTGCGTGGCTATGCGGTAGGTCAGCTTTTTGACCGGCCAGAAGTTGTCCGGCAGTTCGAATGCACGCTCCGGGCGCAGAGTCACGCTGCGTGTCTGCTGATCGATGTCGTCGTCCAGTGGCAACTCCGGACGCAGGTCCGGCGGAGTCGTGGCGATGGTCGCCTCGAACGGGTTGGTCAATGGGTAGCCATAACTGGCGGCGTCGATATCGACCGCCAGTGCGGACGCACTCAAAATAAGGCCGCCAAACAGGGCGGCGAAGCGCAAGGAACGGAGCATGACTAGATCCCTTAGAGGAAGGTGTCGAATAAAGTTCGCAGGCTATGACCACGGGGTTTGCGCCAAAGTGCCATGCTGCGGCACCAATCAGGGCGAATTTCGGATCAATAGTAGCTGGACGATACACTTTGCAGCTATTTCGTGACCATTTATCTGTTAAGCGCGTTTGCTTAGCGCTGTCGGGGGATTAAGCTGGCCGCCGTTTTCGTTTACTGGAGTGCTACATGTCCCGCCGTCTGCCTGTGATTCTGCTGCTCGTTCTGCTGCCGTTATGGCTGGCCGCCAGTTATAGCGCGCGTTATGGCTTTATGGAGGATGCGCAGTGGGTTGGCCTCTGCGTGGACGAGGCGAGCCGCTGGGAATGCCTGATTCGTTCGAACCTGGGCTTGATGATTCACTTCAAGGTGTTGGGCTTCGCCGCATTGGCCGCCGCGATCATCGGTTTTGTCGTGCCGGGCCGGGCCGGGTGGTGGCTGGCGGTGCTGGCGTTGGTGTTCGGGTTTCCGGCGCTGGCGTTGTACAACACGACGTTGGCGGTGTTTGCGGTGGTGATTGCGGGGTTGCGTCTGGTTCGGGCGTCTCGTAGCGCCTGATAGTCCCTCTTCGCGGGCAAGCCTCGCTCCTACAGTATTGAGTCGTTCATGAAATTGATGAACGACTCAATACTGTAGGAGCGAGGCTTGCCCGCGAAGAGGCCAGCAGCAGCGCTGAAAATTTACCCCTTACGAACCCGCAAACTGCGCCACAACGCCGCCACCATCAACACACTCACCAGCGCCCAACCCCAGGCTTGCTGGTTCTGCAATCCTTCCTGATACAGCTGCGGCGCAATGCCGGCGCCGATGATGAAGGTCAGCAGGGCGATTTCACGACGCGGCACGCTCACCGGACGGCACAGGTAAACCAGCGCCGGCAGAATGAACGCGACGCTCGGGAAGCTGCGATATCGCGGATCGAGCACCAGCTCCAGCATCATCACCGCCGCCGCAAAACCTGCCGCCGCGACCAGCCAGCCCGCTCGACGCTCCAGTGCATTGAACGCCCGCTCACGCCAACCGGTACGAGCGCTCAAGGTCAGTGCCGCGTGGGCCAGCACCAACAGATTCAAACCCGTCAGCAACGCCACCCATAGCCATTCACTGGCAAAACGCGTAGTGACACGCGCCAGATCGCCCCAGGCACCAATCGAGCAAGCCGCCAGCGCGCCGAGCAGCGGCAGCACCAATGCAGCGCGCGTGGTGCGTACACGCCCGCCAAGGAACAGCGTGCCCAGGAAGATCAAGCCGCCAACGGCCAGCCACTGCGACCAGTACGGCACGTTCGACACGGGACCGGCCAGCACACCCTTGTCCTGACGATCAGCATCGAACAGCCCCCAGTAACCGCCGACCGCACCTTCGCTGGCACGTTTCCATGGCTGGTCGAAGGCTTCGATCAGGTTGTAATGCCAGCGTTGCTGCTCGGCCATGATGACAAAACCACGGATAAACTTGGCTTCATTGACCCGGCTCGGCAGGGCGGTCTCGCGTTGACGGCCTTCACTCGGCCAGCCGGTTTCGCCAATCACCACATCTTTAGGCGCGAATTTGTTGCCGAACACCTGACGCACTTCAGCCACATGCTGCAACGCGGCGTCGATGTTCGAGGGATCATCTTCCCAGTACGGCAGCAAATGGATGGTCAGGAAATCCACCGCCGGGGCGATTTCCGGGTGCTTGAGCCAAAACTCCCAAACGTCCGCGTAAGTGACCGGCTGCTTGACCTGGCTTTTGACTTTGTTGATCAGCTTCGCCAACTGCGCACCCGTGACTTCCTTGCGCAGCAGGGTTTCGTTGCCGACGATCACCGAGGTCACCACGTCCGCATTGGCGTTGGCCGAGGCGATCAGCAGGTCGACTTCTTTCTCGGTGTCCACCGGGTTGCTATTGACCCAGGCACCGATCATCAGTTTCAGACCATGCTTGCGCGCCAGATCGGGCAAGGCCTCGAGACCGGTCATGGAATAGGTGCGAATACATTCGAAGCTTTTGGCGAGCAGCGCGAGGTCAGCGTCCATGCGCTCGGGGCGCAACTTGAACGGCACATCAAACGGCGACTGGTCCTTGTCGAACGGGGTGTAGGAGGCACATTGCAGCTTGTGCGTCGCGCTGGCTACGTCCGGCAGAATCACCGGTTTGCCGAGGCCGTACCAGAAGCCGCCAAGGGCAAACAGCCCCAGCAGACAAGCGAAAAGATAAGCCAGAAAAGGAAAGCGGGATGTCGCGGGCATGGTCAGGCCGTCTGGGAGCAAAGCCGCGCATGTTACCTGTATTTGCCCCGCGCTAGGGGCCTTGCATGATTTTGACATGCAAAGTTCGGGCGGATTGGCAGGCGCGTCCGAGGCGGTCGTGATTAATGGCGTTCTGATGTCGTTTCTCGATGCCTTGAGGTCGCTGACAGCACAGGTCGTGGTTGTCGTCAGGTTGATTATCGACGCATCAGTGCTCCCAAGATAAATCACGCTGATGTTCGAACGAGTTTGCGGTGAGCGTGATGGGGGCGCTGTGCACCATAACAATACGTTGACGCGACTCGGCACCCGTCGAGCGCAGCACTTTCGGGGAAGTAACGATGAAGATGCGACGACTTTTAGGCGCAGGTGCCGCTCTGGTGCTTGCGATTGGCTCCACGATGGCCAATGCCGAGAGCAAAACCCTGAGCATCGGTTACGTTGACGGTTGGTCCGACAGCGTCGCGACCACGCATGTGGCCGCCGAAGTGATCAAGCAGAAGCTGGGTTATGACGTGAAACTGCAAGCCGTCGCCACCGGGATCATGTGGCAGGGCGTGGCCACCGGCAAACTCGACGCCATGTTGTCTGCCTGGCTGCCGGTGACTCACGGCGACTACTGGACCAAGAACAAGGATCAAGTCGTCGATTACGGTCCGAACTTCAAGGATGCAAAAATCGGCTTGATCGTGCCGGAGTACGTGAAGGCAAAAACCCTTGATGACCTGAAAACCGATGACAGCTTCAAAAAACGCATCGTCGGCATCGACGCAGGTTCAGGTGTGATGCTCAAGACTGAACAGGCAATCAAGGATTACGACCTGACCGGGTATCAGCTCAAGGCCAGTTCCGGCGCCGGCATGATTGCCGAGCTGACCCGTGCCGAGAAGAAAAACGAATCCATTGCTGTGACCGGTTGGGTGCCGCACTGGATGTTCGCAAAGTGGAAACTGCGCTTCCTGGACGACCCGAAAGGCGTTTATGGCGCGGCTGAAACCGTGAACAGCATCGGCAGCAAAGAACTGGCGACCAAAGCACCGGAAGTGGCCAAGTTCCTGAAGAACTTCCAGTGGGCGTCGAAAGACGAAATCGGCGAAGTCATGTTGGCGATTCAAGATGGCGCCAAGCCTGAAGCCGCCGCGAAGGACTGGGTGGCCAAACACCCGGAACGCGTTGCAGACTGGACCAAATGATTTGAGCTGACGGCTCTAGTCAGTACCTCTCAAGGCCCCTTGGCATATTTGCCAAGGGGCCTTTTGCTTTTCCCCTGTGGGAGCGGGCTTGCTCCGGGCGGCGTTCCGACGAATGCGGTGTATCAGTCACAGATAATGTTGATTGACACACCGCATTCGTCGGAACGCCGCCCGGAGCAAGCCCGCTTCCACAATGTTTAAGGGGGATGCTGGGAAATGGCGATTCTGTCATGTCGTTCTAATACTAAGGTCGTCTGGAACCTGTTCCGCAGCCGCATAGAGTGGATAACGTTCCAACTTTAATCTGTGCTGCGAGGATAAAAACAATGAACGACAGCATTTACCTCTCGATTCAAAACAGCCCGCGCTTCAAGGAGCTGGTTAGTAAGCGAGAAAAGTTCGCCTGGATTCTTTCAGCGATCATGCTTGGGCTTTACTCCGGATTCATCCTTTTGATTGCTTACGGGCCGCATATTCTGGGGGCGAAAATCAGCCCCGAATCTTCGATTACCTGGGGGATACCGATTGGTGTCGGGTTGATTCTCTCGGCCTTTGTGCTGACTGCAATCTACGTACGACGCGCCAATGGCGAATTCGACGACCTGAACAATCTGATTCTCAAGGAGGCTCAGCAATGATCCGGCGTCTATTGGCTTTATTGAGTGTTGCAGTCTTCGCACCGGGTACCTGGGCGGCTGAAGCCCTGACCGGCGCCGTTCAGAAACAACCGCTGAACGTCGCCGCGATCCTGATGTTCGTGGCGTTCGTCGGCGCGACTTTGTATATCACCTACTGGGCGTCCAAGAAAAATAACTCGGCAGCTGACTATTATGCGGCCGGCGGCAAGATCACCGGTTTCCAGAATGGTCTGGCGATTGCCGGTGACTACATGTCCGCGGCGTCCTTCCTGGGTATTTCCGCCCTGGTGTTCACTTCCGGCTACGATGGCCTGATCTACTCGATCGGCTTCCTGGTGGGCTGGCCGATCATTCTGTTCCTGATCGCCGAGCGCCTGCGTAACCTGGGTAAGTACACCTTTGCCGATGTGGCGTCCTATCGCCTTGGGCAAACCCAGATTCGCTCGCTGTCCGCTTGCGGTTCGCTGGTGGTGGTGGCGTTCTACCTGATCGCGCAAATGGTCGGGGCCGGCAAGCTGATCCAGTTGCTGTTCGGTCTGGATTACCACGTAGCGGTGATCCTGGTCGGCGTCCTGATGTGCATGTACGTTCTGTTCGGCGGCATGCTGGCGACCACTTGGGTGCAGATCATCAAGGCAGTGCTGTTGTTGTCCGGTGCCTCATTCATGGCGCTGATGGTGATGAAGCACGTCAACTTTGACTTCAACACACTGTTCTCCGAGGCGATCAAGGTTCACGCCAAAGGCGAAGCGATCATGAGCCCGGGCGGTCTGGTGAAAGATCCGGTTTCCGCGTTCTCCCTGGGGCTGGCACTGATGTTCGGTACCGCTGGCCTGCCGCATATCCTGATGCGCTTCTTCACCGTGAGTGACGCGAAGGAAGCTCGAAAGAGCGTGCTGTATGCAACCGGCTTCATTGGCTACTTCTACATCCTGACCTTCATCATCGGCTTCGGCGCGATCCTGCTGGTCAGCACCAATCCGGCCTTTAAAGATGCGGCTGGCGCGCTGTTGGGCGGTAACAACATGGCGGCGGTGCACCTGGCCAACGCGGTGGGTGGCAGCATTTTCCTTGGCTTCATCTCGGCGGTAGCGTTCGCGACCATTCTGGCAGTGGTTGCCGGTTTGACTCTGGCCGGTGCTTCGGCGGTGTCTCATGACCTGTATGCCAGCGTGATCAAGAAAGGCAAGGCCAACGAGAAGGACGAGATCCGTGTCTCGAAAATCACCACCATCGCTTTGGCGGTGCTGGCGATTGGCCTGGGCATTCTGTTCGAAAGCCAGAACATCGCATTCATGGTGGGCCTGGCGTTCTCCATCGCAGCGAGCTGTAACTTCCCGGTACTGTTGCTTTCCATGTACTGGAAGAAGCTGACCACTCGCGGTGCGATGATCGGTGGCTGGTTGGGTCTGGTGAGTGCGGTAGGTTTGATGGTACTTGGGCCAACCATTTGGGTGCAGATCCTGCATCACGAGAAGGCTATCTTCCCGTATGAGTATCCTGCGCTGTTCTCGATGGCTATTGCATTTATCGGGATCTGGTTCTTCTCGATCACTGACAAGTCCGCGGCTGGCGTTAAAGAGCGTGCGCTGTTCTTCCCGCAGTTTGTTCGTTCGCAGACTGGGTTGGGGGCGAGTGGGGCGGTTTCTCACTAAGGCTTCGAGATTGTCTGTGTAAGTTGCGTTAAACGAAAAATGCCCCGGTCGAGAGATCGGGGCATTTTTTTTGTTGGGCGGTTATCGGCCCTTGTAGGGGCGAGCGGTGCGGCGTCCCGACTTGCCCGCGAAGGCGGCCTTCGGGCCGACCATGCTGTTGTTGACTGAGTACATATCCATTCCTGCGGTAACGGCGGCTTAGGGTTTAGCCCTTACGGCGACTCACTTTTTTTTCAAACGCCAAAAAAAAGTAAGCAAAAAAAGGCTCGCCCCAAGCGTCCGGCCCCTCGCTTAGGCTCGGCGTTCCTTCGTTCCGGTATCCATCCGGGGACACTGCCCTCCGGTCTGCTTCGCGACGACCTACATGCAGCGTGTTCGACTGCGTCGAACGGCGCTTTGCGCCACTCCCCGGATGAACACCTCCACTCAGCCTCCCGAAAGGGGCGGGTGGATCAAGATCAAAAGCTGAAGGCGAGCTAACGCTCGGCCTGATGAGTGGTGAGAAGCAAAAGCCGTACGCTGCTCTGCTTGCTTTTTGTAGGAGCGAGGCTTGCCCGCGAAGGCGGCCTGACAGCCGACCGATTTCTTGCAGGTGTACATCAATCCACTGTGGGAGTGAGCCTGCTCGCGATGGCGGTGTGTCAGGCAAAGCAATGTTGATCGAACTACCGCAATCGCGAGCAGGCTCGCTCCTACAGGTGTGAGGATGCTTGGCTTTGGCTTTGGCTTTGGCTTTGGCTTTGGCTTTGGCTTTTGATCTTGATCCCTCGCCCCTTCGGCAGGCCGAGCGTAGGTGTTCATCAGGGGGGTAGGCGCGCAGCGCCGTGCGGCGAAGCCGCACGCATCGAGAGGAGGTCGTCGCGAAGCAGACCGTAGGCGATGCCCCCTGATGGACACCGTAGCGAGGGAACGCGGAGCCTAGGCGAGGCGCCGTACGCCGGGGCGAAGCCTTTTGGTTCCTTTTTGGCGTTTGAAAAAGGGACTCGCTGTAAGAGCGAAACCGCCAGCCGCCGTTACCGCAGAAACGGATATGTACCCAACCAAAAACCCAGTCGGCCCTCAGGCCGCTGAGACTTCTGAGACCGCACAAACAAAAACGACCGCTATATAAATAGAGGCCGTTCCCGGTACAACGTTAAGACGTTATCGCAAGACAGGTCTTATTTGCGGTCTTCCAGCTTGGTAATGTCACGCGACTCGTAGCCGGTGTACAACTGGCGCGGACGGCCAATCTTGTACGGGCTGGAGAGCATTTCTTTCCAGTGGGAGATCCAGCCGACAGTCCGCGCCAAGGCGAAGATCACGGTGAACATGCTGGTTGGAATGCCGATCGCCTTGAGGATGATCCCCGAGTAGAAGTCGACGTTCGGGTACAGCGAGCGTTCGATGAAGTACGGGTCGGTCAGCGCGATCTCTTCCAGGCGCATGGCCAGTTCGAGTTGCTTGTCGTGCTTGATGCCCAGTTCCTTCAACACTTCGTCGCAGGTCTGCTTCATCACGGTAGCGCGCGGGTCGCGGTTTTTGTAAACCCGGTGACCGAAGCCCATCAGCTTGAACGGATCGTTCTTGTCCTTGGCCTTGGCAATGTACTTGTCGATGTTCGACACATCGCCAATTTCATCAAGCATGGTCAGAACAGCTTCGTTCGCGCCGCCGTGGGCAGGGCCCCACAGTGCAGCGATGCCGGCGGCGATACAGGCGAACGGGTTGGCACCCGAAGAGCCGGCCAGGCGTACGGTGGAGGTCGATGCGTTCTGCTCGTGGTCGGCATGGAGGATGAAGATCTTGTCCATGGCCTTGGCGAGTACCGGGCTGATCGGTTTGATCTCGCACGGGGTGTTGAACATCATGTGCAGGAAGTTTTCCGCGTACGTCAGGTCGTTGCGCGGGTACATCATGGGCTGGCCCATGGAGTACTTGTAAACCATCGCTGCCAGCGTCGGCATCTTGGCAACCAGGCGGATCGCGGAGATTTCGCGATGCTGCGGGTTATTGATGTCGAGGGAGTCGTGGTAGAAGGCCGAGAGGGCGCCGACTACGCCGCACATGACGGCCATTGGGTGGGCGTCGCGACGGAAGCCGTTGAAGAAGGTCTTCAGCTGCTCGTGAACCATGGTGTGGTTCTTTACGGTACTGACGAACTGGGCCTTCTGTTCTGCGGTCGGCAATTCGCCGTTGAGCAGCAGATAGCAGGTTTCCAGGTAGTCCGACTTTTCAGCCAGCTGTTCGATCGGGTAACCGCGGTGCAGCAGAATGCCGTTGTCGCCGTCGATATAGGTGATCTTCGACTCGCAGGAAGCTGTCGACATGAAACCAGGGTCAAAGGTGAAACGGCCCGTGGCCGTCAGGCCCCGAACATCGATTACATCGGGACCAACGGTGCCGGTTAAAATGGGCAGCTCGACGGGGGCTGCGCCCTCGATGATCAACTGCGCTTTTTTGTCAGCCATGTGGCCTCCTATTTATGCTTGAAATCATCAGACAGACCCCCCACGCAGGGCCCGCACCACTATAGTGAGATAAATTCGAATGTCAATTTGCCTAAAGTCTTGCTCCAGAAGGCTTTAACCGGACTTTTTCCTCGAAATTGACTGCCATTTACGCCTTTTATCCAACTTGTGCAATGAGCTATTAGGGGAAGGTGAACGCGTTGTCATTAGTAGCCTAACTGTCTATACTCGGCCTCCGACCGCCAGGGGCTTTTGGGCCTGCTTTATTGGGGGTCGCACTCCCTGGGTGGTGGGTACCTGACCAGTGCACTCCCCAACAACTTTGCCCTGATTGTTAGGGGCTCTTCAGTGTGAAAAAAAGCCGTGAATAGCCAACGACCTGTAAACCTAGACCTAAGGACCATCAAACTCCCAGTCACTGCTTACACGTCCATTCTTCACCGAATCTCCGGAATCATCCTCTTTGTCAGCCTGGCCATCATGCTTTATGCATTGGACAAGTCGCTCGACTCGGAAGAAGGCTTCGGCCAGGTGAAAGCGTGTCTGACCAGTCCGCTAGCCAAGCTAGTGACATGGGGCATCCTGTCCGCCTTGCTGTATCACTTGGTTGCCGGTGTGCGCCACTTGATGATGGACATGGGCATCGGCGAGTCGCTTGAGGGCGGCAAACTGGGCTCGAAAATCGTTATCGCCGTTTCCGTGGTGGTAATCGTTCTGGCAGGAGTTTGGATATGGTAACTAACGTCACGAACCTGTCGCGTTCGGGCCTCTATGACTGGATGGCACAACGTGTGTCTGCGGTCGTTCTCGCGGCTTACTTCATTTTCCTGATCGGATACGTCGTCGCCAACCCTGGCATCGGCTACGCCCAATGGCATGAACTGTTCGCAAGCAACTGGATGCGTATTTTCAGTCTCCTGGCTCTCGTTGCCCTCGGCGCTCACGCCTGGGTCGGCATGTGGACCATCGCGACCGACTACCTGACGCCAATGGCGTTCGGCAAGTCCGCGACTGCAATACGTTTCCTCTTCCAGGCAGTATGCGGCGTTGCGATGTTCGCCTACTTCGTCTGGGGTGTGCAGATTCTTTGGGGTATCTGATTCATGTCTACTACCGTTAATACGCTTTCGTTCGACGCCATCATCATTGGCGGCGGCGGTGCTGGCATGCGCGCTGCGCTGCAGCTGGCACAAGGTGGTCACAAGACTGCCGTAGTTACCAAGGTTTTCCCGACTCGTTCACACACTGTATCCGCCCAGGGTGGCATCACCTGCGCCATCGCTTCGGCAGATCCGAACGATGACTGGCGCTGGCACATGTACGATACCGTCAAGGGTTCCGACTACATCGGTGACCAGGACGCTATCGAATACATGTGTTCCGTAGGCCCGGAAGCGGTCTTCGAGCTCGAGCATATGGGCTTGCCGTTCTCCCGTACCGAACAAGGCCGCATCTATCAGCGTCCGTTCGGCGGTCAGTCGAAAGACTTCGGTAAAGGTGGCCAGGCTGCACGTACGTGCGCCGCTGCCGACCGTACCGGTCACGCTCTGCTGCACACTTTGTACCAGGCCAACCTCAAGGCCGGCACCGTATTCCTTAACGAATACTACGGCGTCGACCTAGTGAAGAACGAGGACGGTGCCTTTGTCGGCATGATCGTCATCTGCATCGAAACCGGCGAAACTTCCTATGTCCGCGCTAACGCCACCGTATTGGCGACCGGCGGTGCAGGTCGTATCTACTCGTCCACCACCAATGCCCTGATCAACACCGGTGACGGCGTCGGCATGGCTCTGCGTGCTGGCGTGCCGGTACAAGACATTGAAATGTGGCAGTTCCACCCAACCGGCATCGCCGGCGCGGGTGTACTGGTTACTGAAGGCTGCCGCGGTGAAGGCGGTTACCTGATCAACAAGCACGGCGAGCGTTTCATGGAGCGCTATGCTCCGAACGCCAAAGACCTGGCTGGTCGTGACGTGGTTGCTCGCTCGATGGTTAAAGAAATCATCGCCGGCAACGGTTGCGGTCCGGATGGCGACCACGTAATGCTGAAACTCGATCACCTCGGTGAGGAAGTTCTGCACAGCCGTCTGCCAGGCATCATGGAGCTGTCCAAGACCTTCGCCCACGTCGATCCAGCCGTGGCGCCGATTCCGGTCGTTCCAACCTGCCACTATATGATGGGCGGCGTGCCGACCAACATTCACGGTCAGGCGATCACTCAGGACGCCGACGGCGTTGACCAGATCATCCCGGGCCTGTTCGCAGTAGGCGAAGTGGCCTGCGTATCGGTTCACGGTGCCAACCGTCTGGGCGGTAACTCGTTGCTCGACCTGGTGGTATTCGGTCGTGCTGCCGGCCTGTTCCTGGAACAGACCCTGAAAGAAGGCGTCGATTACACTCGCGCTCGCCAGTCCGACATCGACGCTGCCCTGGCACGTCTCGATGGCCTGAACTCGCGTACCGAAGGCGAAGACGTCGCCACCCTGCGTAAAGAGCTGCAAAGCTGCATGCAGAACTACTTCGGTGTATTCCGTACTGGCGAATACATGCAGAAGGGTATTGCCCAGCTGGCTGATCTGCGTGGCCGTATCGCCAACGTCAAGATCAACGACAAGAGCCAGGCGTTCAACACGGCTCGTATCGAAGCGCTGGAACTGCAGAACCTGCTGGAAGTGGCCGAAGCCACCGCCATCGCTGCAGAGATCCGCAAAGAGTCCCGCGGCGCACACGCCCGTGAAGACTATGAAGATCGCGACGACGAAAACTGGCTGTGCCACACCCTGTACTTCCCGGGTGACAAGCGCGTGACCAAGCGTGCCGTGAACTTCTCGCCGAAGACTGTTCCGACTTTTGAACCTAAGATTCGGACTTATTAAGGGTGGCCGCCATGTTGCAAGTCAGTGTTTATCGCTACAACCCTGATCAGGACGCTGCGCCGTTCATGCAGGAATTTTCGGTCGATACCGGTGGTAAAGACCTGATGGTGCTGGACGTGCTGGCCCTGATCAAAGAGCAGGACGAAGGTTTCTCCTATCGTCGCTCTTGCCGTGAAGGTGTTTGCGGTTCCGACGGCATGAACATCAACGGCAAAAACGCGCTGGCGTGCGTCACGCCGCTGTCCGCTGTCGTAAAAGGTAACAAGCTGATTGTTCGTCCTCTGCCAGGTTTGCCGGTTATCCGTGACCTGGTCGTCGATATGAGCATCTTCTACAAGCAATACGAGAAGGTTAAGCCATACCTGCAGAACGACACGCCGGCTCCGGCCATCGAACGTCTGCAGACCCCGGAAGAGCGTGAAAAACTCGACGGTCTGTACGAGTGCATCCTGTGCGCTTGCTGCTCGACCTCTTGCCCGTCCTTCTGGTGGAACCCGGACAAGTTCCTGGGCCCGGCTGCACTGCTGCAAGCGTACCGCTTCCTGGCAGACAGCCGCGACACCAAGACTGCCGAGCGTCTGGCTTCGCTGGATGACCCGTTCAGCGTATTCCGCTGCCGCGGAATCATGAACTGCGTCAACGTCTGCCCGAAAGGCCTGAACCCGACTAAGGCCATCGGTCACGTACGTAACATGTTGCTGCAAAGCGGCGTGTGATTCAGCTGTAAAGGTAGGACCGCTGTACCCGTAGATGCTACGGCGCAGGCTTCAACCGGCGCCGTAGTCTTAACCTGAGCAGCAGCTTATAAGGCTGCGGCTCTTATTTTGAAGAAATGAGACAAGCAGGGGCATCCGGGCTGGTACCCGGACTATCAGCGTGATCCTAAGTGGCTTGTTTTGGTCGCTGCATTCGGACTTCTGCAAGTTTGCTCGGTGTCGACGCCGGTGGTGTTCCCCTAACCGAGGGTGACCAAGCATGCAAGAAAGCGTGATGCAGCGCATGTGGAACAGCGCCTACCTATCCGGTAGTAACGCTGCCTATGTGGAAGAGCTCTACGAGCTCTACCTGCACGACCCTAACGCTGTGCCAGAAGAGTGGCGCACCTACTTCCAGAAGTTGCCGGCTGACGGCAACACTGCCACCGATGTTTCGCACTCCACAATTCGCGATCATTTCGTCTTGCTGGCAAAGAACCAGCGCCGCGCCCAACCGGTTTCCGCCGGGAGCGTGAGCAGTGAGCACGAGAAGAAGCAAGTTGAAGTGCTGCGATTGATCCAGGCCTACCGTATGCGTGGCCACCAGGCAGCCCAGCTTGACCCGCTGGGGCTGTGGCAGCGTCCTGCACCTGCAGACCTGTCGATCAATCATTACGGCTTGACCAATGCCGATCTTGATACGACCTTCCGTGCCGGCGACCTGTTCATCGGCAAAGAGGAGGCGAGCCTACGCGAAATTCACGAAGCGTTGCAGCAGACATATTGCCGCACCATCGGCGCTGAATTTACGCACATCACCGATTCCGAGCAGCGCCAGTGGTTCCAGCAGCGTCTGGAAAGCGTGCGTGGTCGTCCGACGTACTCCGCCGACATCAAGAGTCATCTGCTCGAGCGCGTCACGGCCGGCGAAGGCCTGGAAAAATACCTGGGCACCAAATACCCGGGTACCAAGCGTTTCGGTCTGGAAGGCGGCGAGAGCCTGATTCCGATGCTCGACGAGCTGATCCAGCGTTCCGGTTCCTACGGCACCAAGGAAATCGTCATCGGCATGGCCCACCGTGGCCGTCTGAACGTGCTGGTCAACACCTTCGGCAAGAACCCGCGCGAGCTGTTCGACGAGTTCGAAGGCAAGAAGAAGGTCGAGCTGGGTTCCGGTGACGTTAAATATCACCAGGGCTTCTCGTCCAACGTCATGACCACTGGCGGTGAAGTTCACCTGGCCATGGCGTTCAACCCGTCCCACCTGGAAATTGTATCTCCAGTGGTCGAGGGTTCGGTTCGCGCCCGTCAGGATCGTCGTAACGACCCTACCGGCGAGAAGGTTCTGCCGATCTCCATCCACGGTGACGCGGCATTCGCCGGTCAGGGCGTGGTGATGGAAACCTTCCAGATGTCGCAGACCCGCGGTTTCAAGACCGGCGGCACCGTGCACATCGTGATCAACAACCAGGTTGGTTTCACCATCAGCAACCCGCTGGACTCGCGTTCCACCGAGTACGCGACCGACGTTGCGAAAATGATCCAGGCGCCGATCCTCCATGTGAATGGTGATGATCCGGAAGCCGTATTGTTCGTGACCCAGCTGGCCATCGACTACCGCATGCAGTTCAAGCGTGACGTGGTGATCGACCTGGTCTGCTACCGTCGTCGCGGCCACAACGAGGCCGACGAGCCTAGCGGCACCCAGCCGATCATGTATCAGCAGATCACCAAACAGCGCACCACCCGTGAACTGTATGCCGATCGCCTGACTCAGAGCGGTGTGCTGGACGTTGAGCGTGTTCAGGCGAAAGTCGATGAATACCGCAACGCGCTGGACAATGGTCTGCATGTTGTAAAAAGCCTGGTCAAAGAGCCGAACAAAGAGTTGTTCGTGGATTGGCGTCCGTACCTGGGCCACGCCTGGACTGCGCGTCACGACACCCGTTTCGATCTGAAAACCTTGCAGGAACTGTCCGCCAAGCTGCTGGAAATTCCGGAAGGCTTCGTGGTTCAGCGCCAGGTCTCGAAAATCTACGAAGACCGTCAGAAGATGCAAGCCGGCGGCCTGCCGATCAACTGGGGTTACGCCGAAACCATGGCGTACGCGACCCTGGCGTTCGAAGGTCACCCGATTCGCATGACGGGTCAGGACATCGGTCGCGGTACGTTCTCGCACCGTCACGCTGTCTTGCACAACCAGAAAGACGCGGGTACCTACGTCCCGCTGCAAAACCTGTACAAGGGCCAGCCACGTTTCGACCTGTACGATTCGTTCCTGTCCGAAGAAGCCGTGCTGGCGTTCGAATACGGTTACTCGACCACCACGCCTGAGGCGCTGGTGATCTGGGAAGCCCAGTTCGGCGACTTCGCCAACGGTGCCCAGGTGGTTATCGACCAGTTCATCACCAGTGGCGAGCACAAGTGGGGCCGTCTCTGCGGTCTGACCATGCTGCTGCCGCACGGTTATGAAGGTCAGGGGCCGGAGCACTCGTCGGCTCGTCTGGAGCGTTACCTGCAGCTGTGCGCCGAGCACAACATTCAGGTGGCGGTACCGACTACCCCGGCTCAGATCTACCACTTGCTGCGCCGTCAGGTGATTCGCCCGCTGCGCAAGCCGTTGATCGTTCTGACTCCGAAGTCGCTGCTGCGTCACAAACTGGCCATCTCGACCCTGGAAGATCTGGCCGAAGGTTCGTTCCAGACCGTGATCCCGGAAATCGATGCCCAAGACCCGAAAAAGGTCGAGCGCATTGTTCTGTGTAGCGGCAAGGTCTACTACGACCTGCTGGAAAAACGCCGTGCCGAAGGTCGTGATGACATCGCCATCGTGCGTATCGAGCAGCTGTACCCATTCCCTGAGGACGACTTGAACGAAGTCCTGGCTCCGTACACCAACCTCAAACATATCGTTTGGTGTCAGGAAGAGCCGATGAACCAGGGTGCCTGGTACTGCAGCCAGCATCACATGCGCCGCATCGTTGGCAATCACAACAAGGCGCTCGTACTTGAGTACGCCGGCCGTGATGCTTCTGCTGCACCTGCTTGTGGTTATGCATCGATGCACGCTGAGCAGCAGGAAAAACTGCTGCAAGACGCCTTTACTGTTTAACGCCTTCGCGCACCTGAAACCGAATTTAAGGACTCACAGATAATGGCTATCGAAATCAAAGCCCCCACTTTCCCGGAATCGGTTGCCGATGGCACCGTTGCCACCTGGCACAAAAAGCCGGGCGACGCCGTCAAGCGCGATGATCTGATCGTCGACATCGAAACCGACAAAGTCGTACTGGAAGTGTTGGCCACCGCTGACGGCGTGCTGGGCGCTATCGTCAAGAACGAAGGCGACACCGTTCTGTCCGACGAAGTCCTGGGCTCCATCGAAGCGGGCGGCGCTGCTGCCGCTCCAGCTGCTGCCGCTGCTCCGGCTGCTGCACAAGCTGCTGCTCCAGCCGCTGAAGGCGAAGACGATCCTGTTGCTGCACCGGCTGCTCGCAAGCTGGCTGAAGAAAACGGTATCAACATTGCTTCCGTTGCCGGCACTGGCAAAGGCGGTCGTGTGACCAAGGAAGACGTGGTTGCAGCCGTTGCTGCCAAGAAAGCCGCTCCGGCTGCCGCGCCTGCCAAGGCTGCTGCTCCGGCTGCCGCTGCTCCTGTGTTCGCCGCTGGCGACCGCATCGAGAAGCGCGTTCCGATGACCCGCGTTCGCGCTACCGTGGCCAAGCGCCTGGTAGAAGCCCAGTCGAACATGGCGATGCTGACCACGTTCAACGAAGTCGACATGACCGAAGTCATGGCCCTGCGTTCGAAGTACAAGGACCTGTTCGAGAAGTCCCACAACGGCGTACGCCTGGGCTTCATGTCGTTCTTCGTGAAAGCCGCCACCGAAGCGCTGAAACGCTTCCCGGCTGTCAACGCGTCGATCGACGGTGCCGACATCGTTTACCACGGCTACGCCGACGTTGGTGTGGCTGTTTCCAGCGACCGCGGCCTGGTTGTACCGGTTCTGCGTAACGCCGAACTGATGAGCCTGGCTGAAATCGAAGGCGGCATCGCCACCTTCGGCAAGAAGGCTCGTGACGGCAAACTGTCGATGGACGAGATGACCGGCGGTACGTTCACCATCACCAACGGTGGTACCTTCGGTTCGATGATGTCGACGCCGATCGTCAACCCGCCGCAAGCGGCCATCCTGGGCATGCACAACATTCTGCAGCGTCCTATGGCGATCAACGGTCAGGTCGTTATCCGTCCGATGATGTACCTGGCGCTGTCCTACGATCACCGTCTGATCGATGGCAAAGAAGCTGTGACCTTCCTGGTTACCATCAAGAACCTGCTGGAAGACCCGGCTCGTTTGCTGCTGGATATCTGATTACGTTGCACGGGCCGTTCAATGATGGGCGGCCCTCCTGTAATGACCAGCTTCGTCCCACGACAATCCCCAAAAGGGAGTGTCCGGTTTGATTCGAGAAGGAATGACACATGACTCAGAAATTCGACGTGGTAGTGATTGGCGCGGGCCCTGGCGGCTACGTGGCTGCCATTAAAGCAGCGCAACTGGGCCTCTCCACTGCCTGCATCGAGAAATACACCGACAAGGAAGGCAAACTGGCCCTCGGCGGTACTTGCCTGAACGTCGGCTGCATTCCATCCAAGGCGCTGCTGGACAGCTCCTGGAAATACAAGGAAGCCAAAGAAGGCTTCGCGATCCACGGTATCAATCACGCTGGCGTGACCATGGACGTGGCGGCAATGGTTGGCCGTAAAGCCAACATCGTCAAAGGCCTGACCTCTGGCGTTGCCACCCTGTTCAAGGCGAACGGCGTCACTTCCCTGCAAGGCCACGGCAAACTGCTGGCCGGCAAGAAAGTTGAACTGACCAAGCCAGACGGCACCGTTGAAATCATCGAAGCCGAGAACGTGATTCTGGCGTCGGGCTCGCGTCCGATTGACATTCCACCGGCTCCGGTTGACCAGAACGTGATCGTCGATTCGACTGGCGCGCTGGAATTCCAATCGGTACCTAAGCGTCTGGGCGTGATCGGCGCTGGCGTGATCGGTCTGGAACTGGGTTCGGTCTGGTCGCGTCTGGGTTCGGAAGTGGTTGTCCTGGAAGCACTGGAGAAGTTCCTGCCAGCGGCTGATGATGCCGTTTCCAAAGAAGCCTACAAGACCCTGACCAAACAAGGTCTGGACATCAAGCTGGGCGCTCGCGTCACCGGTTCCAAAGTGAACGGCAACGAAGTTGTCGTGAACTACACCGATGCCAATGGCGAACAGAACATCACCTTCGACAAGCTGATCGTTGCCGTCGGTCGCCGTCCAGTGACCACCGAGCTGCTGGCAGCTGACAGCGGTGTAAACATCGACGAACGTGGTTTCGTTTTCGTTGACGACCAGTGCGCCACCAGCGTTCCGGGCGTTTTCGCGATCGGCGACGTGGTTCGCGGCATGATGCTGGCGCACAAGGCGTCCGAAGAAGGCATCATGGTTGTAGAGCGCATCAAGGGCCACAAAGCCCAGATCAACTATGACCTGATCCCGTCTGTTATTTATACTCACCCGGAAATCGCGTGGGTCGGTAAAACCGAGCAGGTCTTGAAGGCTGAAGGCGTTGAAGTTAACGTTGGCACCTTCCCGTTCGCAGCCAGCGGCCGTGCCATGGCAGCCAACGACACCGGTGGTTTCGTGAAAGTCATTGCCGATGCCAAGACTGACCGCGTATTGGGCGTCCACGTGATTGGCCCGAGCGCTGCAGAACTGGTTCAGCAGGGCGCAATCGGTATGGAATTCGGCACCAGCGCGGAAGACCTGGGCATGATGGTTTTCTCCCATCCGACCCTGTCCGAAGCCTTGCACGAAGCAGCTCTGGCAGTGAATGGCGGCGCCATTCACATCGCCAACCGCAAGAAGCGTTAAGACAATAAGAAACCACGGCGGAATGGCCCGTCGTGAGCCTTGCATGCAAGACTCACCGCGGAATATCCGCTGGACGCAGTCTCGCGTAGTTGCACCGGTTGACCGGAAAGGCTACACGAGCAGCAGTCACAGGTGGTGCGGCACTTGAACAAGTGCAGCACCGAATGCGCAGTACCTAACGAAGACGGTAATAAGCATGAATCTTCACGAGTATCAGGGTAAGCAGCTCTTCGCTGAATACGGCCTGCCAGTATCCCAGGGTTTCGCCGTAGACACCCCGGAAGCAGCAGCAGAAGCGTGCGACAAGATCGGCGGGACCGAATGGGTTGTCAAAGCCCAGGTTCACGCAGGTGGTCGCGGTAAAGCGGGCGGCGTAAAGCTGGTTCGCAGCAAAGAAGACGCCAAAGCATTCGCTCAACAGTGGTTGGGCAAGCGTCTGGTGACTTACCAGACTGATGCCAATGGTCAGCCAGTCACCAAGATCCTGGTTGAGTCGTGCACTGATATCGCTAAAGAGCTGTACCTGGGCGCTGTCGTTGACCGTTCGAGCCGTCGCATCGTGTTCATGGCTTCCACCGAAGGTGGCGTGGACATCGAGAAAATCGCTCACGACACTCCAGAAAAAATTCTGAAAGCCACTATCGATCCACTGGTTGGTGCTCAGCCATTCCAGGGTCGCGAGCTGGCATTCCAGCTGGGTCTGGAAGGCAAGCAAGTTGCTCAGTTCGCCAAGATCTTCGTAGGTCTGGCCAAGCTGTTCAAGGATCACGACCTGGCTCTGCTGGAAGTGAACCCGCTGGTGATCAAGGCTGACGGCGATCTGCATTGCCTCGATGCCAAGATCAACATCGACGCCAACGCCATGTACCGTCAGCCTAAGCTGAAAACTTTCCACGATCCGTCGCAAGACGATCCGCGCGAAGCGCACGCTGCCAAGTTCGAACTGAACTACGTAGCGCTGGAAGGCAACATCGGTTGCATGGTCAACGGTGCTGGCCTGGCCATGGGTACCATGGACATCGTCAACCTGCATGGCGGCAAGCCAGCCAACTTCCTCGACGTGGGCGGCGGTGCTACCAAAGAACGCGTTACCGAAGCGTTCAAGATCATTCTGTCCGACACTAACGTCGCTGCAGTACTGGTCAACATCTTCGGCGGCATCGTTCGTTGCGACATGATTGCCGAAGGCATCATCGGTGCAGTGAAAGAAGTCGGCGTGAAAATCCCGGTTGTTGTTCGCCTTGAAGGCAACAACGCTGAGCTGGGCGCTAAAGTATTGGCAGAAAGCGGTTTGAACATCATCGCTGCTACCAGCCTGACCGACGCTGCTCAACAAGTTGTCAAAGCTGCGGAGGGCAAATAATGAGCGTCCTGATCAATAAAGACACCAAAGTTATCTGCCAGGGTATTACCGGTTCGCAAGGTAGTTTCCACACCCAGCAAGCCATCGAATACGGCACCAAGATGGTGGGTGGTGTAACGCCTGGCAAAGGCGGCACCGAGCACCTGGGTCTGCCAGTGTTCAACACCGTGAAAGACGCTGTAGCTGCCACTGGCGCCACCGCCAGCGTGATCTACGTTCCAGCTCCTTTCTGCAAGGACTCCATCCTGGAAGCAGCATTCGGCGGCATCAAGTTGATCGTTTGCATCACTGAAGGCATTCCTACCCTGGACATGCTGGATGCCAAGGTCAAGTGCGACGAGCTGGGTGTAATCCTGATCGGTCCTAACTGCCCAGGCGTGATCACTCCAGGCGAATGCAAGATCGGCATCATGCCAGGTCACATTCACTTGCCAGGTAAAGTCGGTATCGTTTCCCGTTCCGGCACCCTGACCTACGAAGCTGTTAAGCAGACGACTGACGCCGGTTTCGGTCAGTCGACTTGCGTCGGCATCGGTGGTGACCCGATCCCGGGTTCGAACTTCATCGACATCCTGAAGCTGTTCCAGGAAGACCCGAAGACCGAAGCGATCGTGATGATCGGTGAGATCGGCGGTTCGGCTGAAGAAGAAGCGGCTGCCTACATCAAGGCACACGTGACCAAGCCGGTTGTTTCCTACATCGCTGGTGTGACTGCCCCTGCAGGCAAGCGCATGGGCCATGCTGGCGCAATCATCTCTGGCGGCAAAGGCACTGCAGACGAGAAGTTTGCTGCCCTGGAAGACGCAGGCGTTAAAACCGTGCGTTCGCTGGCAGACATCGGCAAGGCTTTGTCCGAGCTGACCGGTTGGGCTGTCAAGTAAGCCTCGCGCTTAGCTGACGCTTCACCAGACAAAGGCCACCTTCGGGTGGCCTTTGTCGTTTCTGGTGTTTCTGTTGGGCCTTTGTGGCGAGGGGATTTATCCCCGTTGGGTCGCGAAGCGGCCCCAAAACCTGCACCCGCGGTACATCAGATACACCGCATACGATGGTTTTACGTCTGCTGCGCAGCCGGACGGGGATAAATCCCCTCGCCACAGGGTTCTGTGCAGGTAAATTAGATATGTAAACGCGACACAGAAATGTCGCGTATCGGATAGATCGCCCCTTAACAGTGCGTTTGTCGGGCAAATTCGTTAGGCTAGCAGCCATTTTGCGAACGCGGCCCACAAGGAAGCGACGCGCTAAAGGGTCAGTCCTATACGGACCGACAGCATTTCCCTCACCCACAAGGGAAATCCCTCTCTAAATTCCGATTCAGTAGTGTGGTATTTCCTTAATGAAAGTTTTGAAAGGTCAGGACATCCTGGCACTTGGTTTTATGACGTTTGCCCTGTTCGTCGGGGCTGGCAACATCATCTTCCCGCCTATCGTCGGTTTGCAGTCCGGGCCTAATGTCTGGATGGCGGCGCTGGGCTTTCTGATCACCGCGGTCGGTCTGCCAGTGATCACCGTGGTTGCGCTGGCCAAGGTCGGTGGTGCAATGGATGCGTTGAGCAGCCCGATCGGCAAAATCGCCGGTGGCCTGCTGGCCGCCGCGTGCTACCTCGCCGTTGGCCCGCTGTTCGCCACGCCGCGCACCGCGACCGTGTCGTTTGAAGTGGGTCTGGCGCCGTTGACCGGCGAGAGCCCGCTCGCGCTGTTCCTCTACAGCTCGGTGTACTTCCTGCTGGTGTTCTTCATTTCGCTCTATCCGGGCCGTTTGCTGGATACCGTAGGACGTTTCCTTGCCCCCCTGAAGATCATCGCCCTGGCCGCACTCGGCATCGCCGCGTTCGCGTTGCCTGCCGGCGACATCGGCGTGGCGACCCCGGAATACGTGGCGGCACCATTCTCCCAGGGTTTCATCAATGGTTACCTGACCATGGATACCCTCGGCGCACTGGTGTTCGGCATCGTCATCGTCAACGCGATCCGCTCCCGTGGCGTCGAATCGCCGGTGCTGATCACCCGTTACGCGATCATTGCCGGTCTGATTGCCGGCGTGGGCTTGGCGCTGGTGTACGTCAGCCTGTTCCGTCTCGGTTCCGGCAGCCATGAAGTGGCGGCCGGTGCTACTAATGGCGCGGCGGTATTGCACGCTTACGTTCAGCACACCTTTGGTTCGTTGGGCAGCGGCTTTCTTGCCGTGCTGATCTCGCTGGCTTGCCTGGTGACGGCTGTCGGCCTGACCTGCGCCTGCGCCGAGTACTTCAGCCGTGTTTTGCCGCTGTCTTACAAGACACTGGTGATCATCCTGGCGGTGTTCTCGCTGTTTGTGTCCAATCTGGGCCTCACCAAGCTGATTGCGTTCTCGATCCCGGTCCTGACGGCGATTTACCCGCCCTGCATCGCCCTGGTAGCGCTGAGCTTCTGCAAGGATTTCTGGCATGAACATGGCCGCATCGTTGGCCCGGTAATGCTGGTTTCGTTCATTTTCGGCCTGATCGATGCGCTCAAGGGCGCGGGTCTGGCGGACTGGATGCCGACTCAGCTGTCCCATCTGCCGCTGAGCGAGCAGGGTCTGGCGTGGTTGGTGCCATCGGTCATGACCCTGGTGGTCGCGGTGGTGTGCGACCGTCTGCTGGGCAAGCGCGAAGAAGAGCTGGCTTAAGCCGCTTCACGACCGGCCACAAGCGGGTCTTGAGCATCAATAGAAATGCCCCGTATCAATCGATACGGGGCATTTTTTATGCGCGTGATGCAGTGTCTTTTTTTGTCAGCTAACGTCGAAGCACTGCAAATCACATGTGGGAGCGGGCTTGCTCGCGAAGGCGGTGGGTCAGTCGACATCAATGTTGAATGATAAGCCGTCTTCGCGAGCAAGCCCGCTCCCACAGAGGGCGGTTCCCCGCAAACACATCACAAGGACCTGCATGTCGTTCATCCACGCCAACATCATCCACCTCCTCGCCGCCGTCTGGTTTGTCATTTGCTGGGGCGGTTACACCCGGTATGCCTCGTGGAAGGGCCGCGACACCGCGTGCCTGGCCAGTGTGCTGCACCTGTACCGTGAAGACTGGATGCGCCGCATGTTGCTGCGTGACAACCGCATCGCGGACGCCAGCGTGGTCGGCAATCTAGAGCGTAACGCCTCGTTCTTCGCCTCCAGCACACTGATTATCCTGGCCGGTATTCTGACGGTGCTCGGCGCGTCCGAGCGAGCCGTGTCGTTGCTGGCGGATATTCCGATGGTGCAGCAGGCGTCACAGGGCATGTCCGAGATCAAGTTGCTGTGCCTGGCGCTGGTGTTTGTCTATGCGTTCTTTACGTTCAGTTGGTGCATGCGTCAGTACAACTTCGCCGCGATTCTGATTGGCTCGGCACCGATGATCGGTGAGCGCCACGTTTCCGAACAAGAGCGTAAAGCCTTCGCTGCCCGCGCGGCCCGAGTGATCTCCATGGCCGCCAACCAGTTCAACTTTGGCCTGCGCTCTTACTACTTCGGCATGACCATGCTGGCCTGGTTCGTCAGCCCGTGGCTGTTCATGTTGATGAGTGCCGGCGTGGTGCTGGTGTTGTATCGCCGGGAGTTTCATTCCGACGTCCTCGATGTGATGGTCTATACCCCTACAGAGGCGCCATTGCCCGAGGCGAACAAAGAGGCTGTTTGATGAGTATTCCGTTCTGGTGTGTGTTTATCAGTGCCTTGCTGATTTTCGTGGCAAAGATTCCCGTGGCCAAAGCGATGAACGAGCAGGGCGGTTACGACAACCATCTGCCGCGTCAGCAACAGGCGCAACTGACAGGCTTCGGCGCCCGTGCGGTGGCGGCGCATCAGAACTGCTTCGAGGCGTTCATGTTATTTGCGGTGGGAGTGCTGATGGCGCACACCACGCAAACGGCGGGGTGGCTGATCGATTCGCTGGCAATCATCTTTGTGATTACCCGAGTCGTTTATTTACTGTGCTATTGGGCTGATCTTGCCTGGCAGCGGAGTCTGGTGTGGTTCGTCGGATTAGTGTGTTCATTGCTGCTGATGATTAGTCCGACTTTTAGAGCTATTTTGCTCTAGCCGAGCAAATCACAGGCAAAAGAAAACCCGCACTTGGCGGGTTTTCTTTATCACGCTAAAAACTGCTTTAGTTTTTAGGTGCTTCTTTTGCTGCAGCTGCATCCGATTCAGCCTGAGCTTTGGCGGCTTCGGCGTTTTCTTTCGCAGCGTCGTTCACTTTATCCTGAGCTTTGTTCATGTCTTGCTGAGCTTGCTCAGCATGTTTGGCTGCATCTTGAGCTTTGTCCTCGGATTTTTTATCGCAGGCAGCGAGACCGAGGGAAGCGGTCAACATCAAGGCAATAGCTAAAGTCTTACGCATGGGGTGTATCTCCTTATGGAAAATATCTACTGGTCTTTCGAGCACGGCCAATAGGGTTAAGTTCCTCAATTCGTTCAGATATATAAGATTATTCCCACGGGAACTTTTACGAATACGCTGAATACGATCTCCGAATACTAAGAAGAGTGTATATCACATGGCCGAAAACCCCGTTTTTGAGCGCGCGACGCGATTTCTTTCGGCGCTCAGGCATTGTCAGGTACTGGGTTTGCGCGTTCACAGCGCCAGCAACGACGGACTGACGGTCATCCTGCCGTACAGCCCGCAAATTGTCGGCAATCCGCAGACTGGAGTGATCCATGGCGGGGCGCTGACGACCTTGATGGACACTGCGTGCGGCATGTCGACCCTCTGCGTCCTGCCCGAATTCGAAGTCTGCCCGACCCTCGATCTGCGCATCGACTACATGCACGCCGCCGAGCCTCACAAGGATGTCTACGGTTTCGCCCAATGCTACCGGGTGACCACCGATGTGATCTTCGCTCGAGGCTTTGCCTACCAGGACGATCCCGAGCAGCCCATCGCTCATGTCGTCGGCACGTTCATGCGCATGGGCAAAGCCGTCAAAGGCACCAAGGGTTTTGGTGGCGCGATCGCCGGAGGTACGAAATGACTGAGACTTTCAAGGAGCAACTTCAGCAGGCCCATGAGCAGGGGGACTACGCCTCGCTGCTGCACCTGCTTCCCTACGCCAAACTGATCGGTGTCGAGTGTTCGCGTGTCGGGGATGAGCTGCTGTTTAGCTTGCCGGCCAACAAGGACAACATTGGCAACCCTTTGCTGCCCGCTATCCATGGTGGGGTGATCGCCGGTTTCATGGAGCTGTCCGCAGCGCTGCACCTGCTGATTTTCACCGGTTCGCCCGGTGTACCAAAGATCATCGACTTTTCTCTCGATTACCTGCGAACCGGGCAGTTTCGCGATACCTGGGCCAAATGTCAGGTCTGCCGCCAGGGCCGACGCGTCGCAAACGTAGCGATTACGGCCTGGCAAACCACCGAAGCCGAACCGATTGCCACGGCCCGGGCTCATTTCAAAATTGAAGAGCCCTTGAAATCCTGAACTCAGCCCCAAACTCTGATGACAACCCGCTGTCGACCCTGAAGGTCGCGGCCACTGCCATCTGATTGGAGTTTGATGACCATGAGTGTGGAAACTCAAAAGGAAACCCTGGGCTTCCAGACCGAGGTGAAGCAACTGCTGCACCTCATGATCCATTCGCTGTATTCCAACAAGGAAATTTTCCTTCGCGAATTGATCTCGAACGCCTCTGACGCTGTCGACAAATTACGTTTCGAAGCCCTGTCCAAGCCTGAATTGCTGGAAGGTGGCGCCGAACTGAAAATCCGTGTGAGCTTCGACAAGGACGCGAAAACCGTCACCCTCGAAGACAACGGCATCGGCATGAGCCGTGAAGACGCGATCACCCATCTGGGCACCATCGCCAAATCCGGCACTGCCGACTTCATGAAGCACCTGTCGGGCGATCAGAAGAAAGACTCGCACCTGATCGGTCAGTTTGGTGTCGGTTTCTACTCGGCGTTCATCGTCGCCGATAAAGTTGACGTGTTCAGCCGCCGTGCCGGCGCTGCCGCCAGCGAAGGCGTGCACTGGTCGTCCAAGGGTGAGGGCGATTTTGAAGTTGCCACCGTTGAGAAAGCCGAGCGCGGCACCCGTATCGTCCTGCACCTGAAGTCCGGTGAAGACGAATTCGCCGACGGCTGGCGTCTGCGCAACATCATCAAGAAGTACTCCGACCACATCGCTTTGCCGATCGAGTTGCCGAAAGAAGTGGCCGCTGCCGAGGGCGAAGAGAAGCCCGCCGTTGAATGGGAAACCGTCAACCGCGCCAGCGCCCTGTGGACCCGTCCTCGCACCGAGATCAAGGACGAGGAATACCAGGAGTTCTACAAACACATCGCTCACGATTTCGAAAATCCGCTGAGCTGGAGCCACAACAAGGTCGAAGGCAAACTCGAATACAGCTCGCTGCTGTACGTGCCGACCCGTGCGCCGTTCGACCTGTACCAGCGTGAAGCGCCGAAAGGCCTGAAACTGTACGTACAGCGCGTATTCGTCATGGATCAGGCCGAGTCGTTCCTGCCGCTGTACCTGCGCTTCATCAAAGGCGTGGTCGATTCCAACGACCTGTCACTGAACGTGTCGCGGGAAATCCTGCAGAAAGACCCGATCATCGATTCCATGAAGTCGGCGCTGACCAAGCGCGTTCTCGACATGCTGGAAAAACTGGCGAAGAACGAGCCTGAGCAATACAAAGGTTTCTGGAAAAACTTTGGCCAGGTCATGAAAGAAGGCCCGGCAGAAGACTTCGCCAACAAAGAGAAAATCGCTGGCCTGCTGCGTTTCGCATCGACCAACGGTGATGAAGGCGAGCAAGTGGTAGGTCTGACCGAGTACCTGGCTCGCGCCAAGGAAGGTCAGGACAAGATTTACTACCTGACCGGCGAAACCTACGCGCAAGTCAAAAACAGCCCGCACCTGGAAGTCTTCCGCAAGAAAGGCATCGAAGTGCTGCTGCTGACCGATCGCATCGACGAGTGGCTGATGAGCTACCTCAGCGACTTCGACGGCAAGGGCTTTGTCGACGTGGCGCGCGGTGACCTGGACCTGGGCAACCTGGACTCGGAAGAGGACAAGAAAGCCGCGGAAGAAGTCGCCAAGTCCAAAGAAGGCCTGGTTGAGCGTCTGAAAACTGCACTGGGCGATTCCGTCGCCGAAGTACGGGTTTCCCACCGCCTGACCGATTCCCCGGCGATTCTGGCCATCGGCGAACAGGACCTGGGCATGCAGATGCGTCAGATCCTCGAAGCCAGCGGTCAGAAGGTTCCGGACTCGAAGCCGATCTTCGAATTCAACCCGGCTCACCCGCTGATCGAGAAACTCGACAACGAGCAGAGCGACGAGCGCTTCGGCGACCTGTCGCACATCCTCTTCGATCAGGCGGCCCTGGCGGCCGGCGACAGCTTGAAAGACCCGGCCGCGTATGTGCGCCGCCTCAACAAGCTGCTGGTTGAACTGTCGGTTTAACGGCGCTGTACAAAAACCCGCTTCGGCGGGTTTTTTCATTCTGGTGTCTTTTACTGGGAGTTAGTCATGAGCCAAATCACTGTTCGTTCTGTCGCTTATCAGATTGATGGCCAGTCGTATGAAAGCCGTCTGGCGTTCGATGCCGACCACAAAGGCCCGCGCCCTGGCTTGTTGATGGCGCCGAACTGGATGGGCGTCAGCGCCGGTGCCGAGGAGATCGCCAAGTCGGTGGCGGCCAAGGGTTATGTGGTGCTGATCGCGGACCTGTACGGCCAGTCGGTGCGACCGCAGAACGGCGACGAGGCGGGTGCAGCCATGATGCCGCTGAAGAACGACCGCGCGTTGCTGCGCAAGCGCATGCAGGCGGCGTTCGACCAGTTGCAAGGGCAGGGCGAGGCGGCGGTTGATACCTCGAAGCTGGCGACCTTCGGTTTCTGCTTCGGGGGTTGCTGCGCGCTGGAGCTGGCCCGCACGGGCGCGCCGGTAAAAGCGGCCGTTTCGTTCCATGGCACGCTGGATACGCCGAACGTCAATGATGCGAAAAACATCAAGGGCTCGGTGCTGGTACTGCACGGTGCATCCGATCCACTGGTGCCGAAAGAGCAATTGCCGGCGTTTGAAGAGGAAATGAATGCGGCGGGCGTGGATTGGCAGCTGCTGAGCTACGGTGGCGCGGTGCATTCGTTTACTGATCCGCATGCGAATGTGCCGGGGAAGATGATGTATGACGCGAAGACGGCGAGGCGTGCGTTTACCTCGATGCACAATTTGCTGGATGAAGTGTTCAAGGGCTGACAGCTGTTCTTTGCCCTGACACTTTTGCTGTTAGTGCTGGCCCCATCGCGAGCAGGCTCACTCCTACATTGGAACGCATTCCCCCTGTAGGAGTGAGCCTGCTCGCGATGGCGGTGTAACTGATGTCGAAGGTCCTAGGGCAGTTCGATCCGCTCAACTTCCCCGGGCACCGTCGGCCAATCCCCGGCCGCCCAGCGTCGCCGCGCTTCATCGATCGCGGCCGGATCGCTCGCAACAAAATTCCAGTTGATTCGCCGCGGCCCGTCCAGCGGTGCCCCACCAAACAGCACCGCATGACAGTCGCTTTCGGCGAACAACGTCATTTCCTCTCCGGCAGGCAGTACCACTAGCGCATTCTGCTCAAATAGCTCGCCATCAAGCTGCGCTTCGCCACTGAGCACATACAGCGCCCGCTCTTCATGCTCGGTCGGAATCAGCAAGGTGGTCGCCGTTTGCAGGTTCAATTCCGCGTACAAAGTAGGAGAAAGCACCGGGACAGGCGATTCGAGACAAAAGCCTGACCCGGCAATCATCCGGATCTTCACACCAAGGTTATCGCTGACCGGCAACGTCGCTGCCGGGTGATGGCTGTAGTGGCCCGGTCCCTGTTCATGCTCCTTGGGGGAAGCAAGCCAAACCTGCAAACCGTGCAGGGTGAAACCGGTGTCCTTCAACGCCTCAGGCGTGCGCTCGACATGGGCGATTGCACCGCCCGCCGTCATCCAGCTGACATCACCGGCGCCCACCACCTGGTCGGAGCCGAGACTGTCCTTGTGCTGGATTTTTCCTTCAAACAAATAGGTGAGGGTGGACAGGCCAATGTGCGGATGCTGACGAATGTTCATGCCTTTACCTGCCGGATAACGGGTTTCGAGCATGTGGTCAAAAAATACGAAAGGCCCGACGCTACGGCATTTGGCTGACGGCAGCGGGCGAAGAATCGGCTGGCCCTCGACATCTTCGGCGCGAGGGCGGATCACGAGCGGAGTGTTCATGGTGCATTCCAGGCTGAGCGGGTGACGCGTGGAGCATAACCCGCTTGTGCAGCCCTTGCCGCTATTGGCTGAAGGCACCTTCGGACAGATGGGTTTCGATGCTGACTTCCGTGCTTGTCATCAGCTTGTGCACCGGGCAACGATCGGCCACACGGTGCAGCTCGTCGCGCTGGGCGTCGGTGAGCACACCCTTGAGGGTCAGTTTGACGTGCAGGGCATATTTGCCTTGCTGCTCCTCGCTGTTGTCACGTTTGACCTCAACCGTAACGCCGGTCAGCGGGATGTCTTTCTTCTTCGCGTACATCTTCAGCGTCAGGGCCTTGCAGGCGCCCAGGGCTGCGTCGAAATAATCGTGTGGCTCTGGGGCCGTGCCTTCGCCGCCAGACGCGGTCGGCACATCGGCAAAGAGTTCGTGGTCATCGATCTGGACGCTGTGGCGAAAACCTTCGGCGGAAACGGTATTGACGGTAACGGTCATGAGAAGCCTCCCAGGCTAAAAAGTCATTCGATCAAAAAAGACCTTGAAGGTATAGAGCATTCCTACTGATGCGCGTTCCACTTTCTTACAGGCTGAACCGTCTCGCGTGTGCGGAGGTCTACGTTTTTCCTGCCCCGGAGAATGCCCGTGCCCTTGTTCCGTTTGAGCTTTGCCTGTTTGTTGGCGCTGTCGAGTGCTTACGTCAATGCACGCGAATACGCCTACAGCGATGCGCACCTGCATTACGTGGACTTTTTCCAGGAAACGGCGGGCATGCCGAAACTGCTCAAGGCCATGGACGACAATGTCATTGAGCATGTGATGATTTCCGGCATCCCGGTGGCGAAGAAATGGCACGAAGACGAACCCAAGCGCCCGCGCTACTACGCCGGTGATGACGCCGATGCCTATTGGTACAGCGCGACGGATGTGATCGTCGCTGCGGCGGTGAACAAACTGACGCCTGCACAGCGTCAGCGCTTTCACCCGTTCCTGTCGGGCTTCAATCCCAACGACAAAAATTCAGCGACGCACATCCAGCGCATGCTCGACCTCAATCCGGGGCTGTGGCAGGGGATCGGCGAAGTGTTTACCCGGCATGACGACCTGACAGCGCTGACTTCCGGAGATACGCCACGCGCCAACAACGAAGCCATGACACGGATTTATCACCTCGCGGCCGAGAACGACTTGCCGGTGATGCTGCACTCCAACATCACCTCCAAGCGCGAGAAAAATCCGCTGTACCTGTCGGAGATCGAGGAGCCGCTGCGTAATCATCCGCACACGCGCTTTATCTGGGCGCACGCGGGGACCAGCGCCGAGGTCCATCGCCATCAGACCCAGCTGGATTTTCTGTTGCCGACCCTGACCCGGATGCTCGAGGCTTACCCCAATCTGTTCATCGACCTGTCCTGGAGCATGCTGACGCCGTACCTGCTGGATGCGCAGGGCAAACCCTCAGAAGCGTGGTTGAAGCTGGTGGAGCGCTTCCCGGATCGCTTCATGCTTGGCTCTGATGTGGTGGGACGTTTCAACAAGCTCGGTAAGGAAATGCGCAGCTTCGATCCGTTTCTCGACGCCTTGCCTGAGCAGGTTGCAAGGAAAGTCGCGCGGGACAATTTCCTGGCGATCCTGCCGCGCAACCGTTAAGACGACCAGGCGACCGATTGGCTGCGCACGGTTGCGAATGGCGCAATCCCTGCCTATGTTCCATGCAAGGCATTACCGGCGACTGGCGCGAAGACTTGCCGCAAGTTGCTGTCCATCCAGTGCGGATTCTCGCAGCGAGGTTACGACATGCCAAACGACTCCCGCCCTGCCGTGCTTGAACTCATCGGCAATACGCCGCTGGTGCGCGTCAGCCGCTTCGATACCGGCCCGTGCACACTTTTTCTCAAACTCGAATCGCAGAACCCCGGCGGCTCGATCAAGGATCGCATAGGTCTGGCGATGATCGACGCCGCCGAACGCGATGGCCGTCTGCAGCCCGGCGGCACCATCGTCGAGGCCACAGCCGGCAACACTGGCCTGGGCCTGGCGCTGGTCGGCCGTGCCAAAGGCTATCGAGTGGTGCTGGTGGTGCCGGACAAAATGTCCACCGAGAAGGTCTTGCACTTGAAGGCGATGGGCGCCGAGGTGCACATCACCCGGTCCGACGTCGGCAAGGGCCATCCCGACTACTATCAGGACGTCGCAGCGCGGTTGGCGCAGGAAATTCCCGACGCCTTCTTCGCCGACCAGTTCAACAACCCGGCCAACCCGCTGGCCCATGAGTGCAGCACCGCGCCGGAGATCTGGGCGCAGACCCAGCATGATCTGGACGCCATCGTCGTCGGCGTCGGTTCGGCCGGCACGCTGACCGGGCTGACCCGTTTCTTCCAGCGTGTGCAGCCGAACCTGGAAATGGTGTTGGCCGACCCGGTCGGCTCGGTGATGGCCGAGTACAGCCGCAGTGGCACCCTCGGGAAAGCCGGCTCATGGGCGGTGGAAGGCATCGGTGAAGACTTCATTCCGTCGATTGCCGACCTTTCCAGCGTGCGCCACGCCTATTCGATCAGCGACGAGGAAAGCTTCGATCATGCCCGGCAATTGCTGCGCGCTGAAGGCATTCTCGGCGGCTCCTCGACCGGCACTTTGCTGGCGGCTGCGTTGCGCTACTGTCGCGAGCAAACCGAGCCGAAGCGGGTGGTCAGCTTCGTCTGCGACACTGGCACCCGTTACCTGTCGAAGGTCTACAACGACCAATGGATGAACGATCAGGGCCTGCTGCAATACAAACGTTACGGCGATTTGCGCGACTTGATCGCGCGGCGCTTCGAGGATGGCCGAGTGATCAGCGTCGGCCCCGACGACACGCTGCTCACTGCCTTCCAGCGCATGCGCCTGGCGGATGTGTCACAACTGCCGGTGCTGGTAGACGGAAAGCGGCTGGTCGGCGTGATCGACGAGTCCGATATTCTGCTGGGCGTGCACGAAGACGCTTCGCACTTGCGCAGGCCCGTGGCCAGCGCAATGACTGACAAGTTGCAAACCCTGCCGGCTGGCGCCAGTCTGGCCGAACTGCAGGCGGAGCTCGATCGTGGGCTGGTGGCGATCATCGCCGACGCCTCGGGCTTCCACGGCTTGATTACGCGAGTCGACATGCTCAATCACTTACGGAGATCCCTTACATGAGTCAGCACGATGAAACCGGCTCGCCACGCGGCTTCGGCACCCGTGTGATCCATGCCGGACAGACACCGGATCCTTCCACCGGGGCGCTGATGCCACCGATTTATGCCAACTCTACGTACTTGCAGCAGAGCCCCGGTGTACACAAGGGCTTCGACTACGGGCGTTCGCACAACCCGACGCGCTTTGCGCTGGAGCGTTGCGTGGCTGACCTTGAGGGCGGGACCCGGGCGTTTGCCTTCGCCTCCGGGCTGGCGGCGATTTCCACCGTACTGGAGCTGCTCGACGCTAACGCGCACATCGTCTCCGGCAACGATCTGTACGGCGGCACGTTCCGACTGTTCGACAAGGTGCGTCAGCGCAGTGCCGGGCATCGCTTCAGTTACGTCGACCTGACCGACCTGGCGGCCTTCGAAGCGGCGTTGCAGGACGACACGCGGATGGTCTGTGTCGAGACGCCGAGCAATCCCTTGCTGCGGCTCTCTGATCTCACCGCCATTGCGCGCATCTGTCGCGAGCGAGGCATCCTCTGTGTGGCCGATAACACCTTTGCCAGCCCGTGGATACAGCGCCCGCTGGAACTGGGTTTCGATATCGTGGTGCACTCGACGACCAAGTACCTGAACGGCCACTCAGACGTCATCGGCGGTATCGCGGTGGTCGGGCAGAACGCCGAACTGGCCGAGCGGCTGGGCTTTTTGCAGAACGCGGTGGGCGCTATCGCCGGGCCGTTCGACGCATTCCTCACCCTGCGCGGCGTGAAGACCCTGGCGCTGCGCATGGAACGCCACTGCAGCAACGCGTTGGAGCTGGCGCAATGGCTGGAGCGTCAGCCGCAGGTGGCGCGGGTCTACTATCCGGGCCTGCCGTCGCACCCGCAGCACGAACTGGCACGGCAGCAGATGCATGGATTCGGCGGGATGATTTCCCTCGACCTGAACAGCGACCTGGCCGGCGCCAGACGCTTCCTCGAAAGTGTGCAGATCTTCGCCTTGGCCGAGAGCCTGGGCGGGGTGGAAAGCCTGATCGAGCACCCTGCGATCATGACCCACGCTACCATCCCCGCCGACACCCGCGCACAACTCGGGATCGGCGATGCGCTGGTGCGTTTGTCCGTGGGTGTCGAGGATGTCGAAGACCTGCGCACCGACCTGGCCCAGGCGTTGGCGCGGATTTAACTTTCTACAGGCATAAAAAATCCGGAATCCTTGGCGGATTCCGGATTTTCGTGTCAGTCGGGATCAGCTGCCTTTGACAGCCTTGCCGTTGACCGTACCGTCGAGGAGCATGATGTTGTACTCCTTGCCGTCGGTTTCGACCTGTTGCAGACGAACCAGCAGGTAATCCCAGTCCTTGGCGAACCACAGGACGGTGATGCGTTTGCTTTGTGTCGGGTCGCGCACGCGTTCGACCTTGATCGCTTCGATCTGGCCAGCCTTGGTGTCGACTTTTTCCGAACCCAGCACGCGGAAGTCATAGGTATCGACTTCACCATCATCGACAACCTGATAGCTCATGCTTTTCTTGCCGGCAGCCACATCGTGTTGCAAGGCCAGCTGATACGTGGATTTGTCGACCATGCCACGGTTGAGCGGGATCTTGACCGCGTCACCACGATCGGTGCCGGTGACCATTTTGTTGGTCCAGTCAAAGTCCAGGTCGGCTTTCTTGGCTTTGCCCAGACCGCCACGTTCGAAGTGGTAGGACTGTGGCAGCAGCGTATCCTTGTCCACAGTCAGGGTGCTTTCTTCGGTCAGGCTGGCGATCATCATCGATGCCTTGAAGCTGAGCTTCCAGACGCCGTTGGCTTCCTTGGTCAGGCTGCGTTCAGCCGTGCCACTCATGGGCAGCTGCTTCCAGTCAGCGGTGTAGCTGGCGGAGAAAGGTTGAAGTTCTGCAGCCTGCGCAAATGGCAGTGCAAGCAGAGCGCAAGCGAAGAGCAGGGCGCGACGCATAAAATCTCCTAGTTTCGAATCAAGTGGCCGCTGGCCGCGAGTAGCTTTCCATCCAGTAAAGCACCTTGTTCACCGAGCGATAAACGACCTTCGGCAAACCAGCGTACAGCCATCGGGTAAATCAGGTGTTCCTGAACGTGAACTCGCTGCGCCAGACTCTGCGGCGAATCGTGCAACTCTACCGGTATTACTGCCTGTACGACCAGTGGTCCGCCATCGAGTTCCTCGGTGACGAAGTGCACGGAGCAGCCGTGTTCCGTGTCGCCGGCCTCCAACGCGCGCTGATGAGTGTGTAACCCTTTGTATTTGGGCAGCAACGAGGGATGGATGTTGAGCAGGCGACCCGCGTAGTGGCGCACGAAGTCAGCGCTGAGAATGCGCATGAAACCGGCCAGTACCACGAGTTTGGGGTTGAAGGCGTCGATCAGTTCGATCAGCGCGGCATCGAAGGCTTCGCGGCCTTCGAAAGCCTTGTGATCCAGGGAGCGGGTGTCGATACCCGCGTCCCTGGCGCGTTGCAGGCCGTAAGCATCGGCGCGATTGGAAATCACCGCGGCGATGCGGACCGGGCTGTCGCCGGTCCGCGTGCTGTCGATCAAGGCCTGCAAGTTACTGCCGGTGCCGGACAACAGCACCACCACATCACAGGTCTGGGACATCCGCTCTTGCATCAGTGTGCCTTGAGGTTCTTCAGTTCAACCGAGGCCGCGCCTTCGGCAGCGGTGGCGATCTGACCGATGACCCAAGGCTGCTCGCCGGCTTCACGCAGGACGTTCAGGGCGGTTTCAACGTGCTCTTGAGCCACGCAGATAACCATGCCGACGCCGCAGTTCAGCACGCGGTGCATTTCGTTTTCGTCGACGTTGCCTTTCTCTTGCAGCCAGTCGAATACGGCAGGACGGGTCCAGCTCGCAACGTCAACCACCGCTTGGGCGCCTTTTGGCAGAACGCGCGGGATGTTGTCCAGCAGGCCGCCACCGGTGATGTGGGCCATGGCTTTGACGGCGCCGGTGTCCTTGATCAGCTTGAGCAACGGCTTCACATAGATGCGGGTCGGGGCCATCAGCAGGTCGGTCAGCGGTTTGCCGTCGAGCTGGATGTTTTCGATGTCGGCACCGGACACTTCGATGATCTTGCGGATCAGCGAGTAGCCGTTGGAGTGCGGGCCGGAAGACGGCAGGGCGAGCAGGGCATCGCCGGCAGCGACTTTCGAACCGTCGATGATTTCGGATTTTTCCACGACGCCGACGCAGAAGCCGGCCAAGTCGTAGTCTTCGCCTTCGTACATGCCAGGCATTTCAGCGGTTTCGCCGCCGACCAGGGAGCAGCCGGACAATTCACAGCCAGCGCCGATGCCGGTCACGACCTGGGTCGCGGTTTCGACGTTGAGTTTGCCAGTGGCATAGTAGTCGAGGAAAAACAGCGGCTCGGCGCCGCAGACCACCAGGTCGTTCACGCACATGGCCACCAGGTCGATGCCGATGCTGTCGTGCTTGTTCAGGTTCAGTGCCAGGCGCAGCTTGGTGCCCACGCCGTCGGTGCCGGAAACCAGTACGGGCTGCTTGTAGCCGGCCGGGATTTCGCAGAGGGCGCCGAAACCGCCCAGGCCGCCCATGACTTCCGGGCGCGCAGTGCGCTTGGCGACGCTCTTGATGCGTTCGACCAATGCTTCACCGGCGTCGATGTCTACACCGGCGTCCTTGTAGCTCAGGGAGGGTTGCTTGCTCATGATCCAGGCCTTTAGGGGGGATTCAGGGGTAACGACCGAGTCCAGTGGGGCCGCCGAAACGGCGTAGGCGAGAGCCTTGCGCGCTATTCCGACACTGCCCGGCTGTTGCCGGTCTGCGAAGGCGCGCGATTTTATCAGGCTTGAGGGGCAGCGGCCATCCTCACGCCGACGGCAGGGGCATATCGGCCGAAAAAAACCGTTATTGCCCGTGTTGGTCGCCTCCCCGATGGCTGTATAAGGTATCGCGATTAACCGTCTATCGTTATGACAGTGCGAAAACTTAGTCAGACCGTGGTGAATGTTTTGCGCAGGGACGTGGTCACAGCCTTGCTCGATCATCTTCATGCGGTCTGTTCCAGCCGCTCTTGTCGTCAGGAATCTTCCATGCGTTTTTTTTCTAAATGTTTGTTTGCAGGCTGTTTGTCCCTGGTCAGCCTGGCGAGTCAGGCCGAAAACGTCAAAGGCCTGTTTCAAGTGCGCGAGCCTGTCAGCAGTCAGTCGGCCGAGGAGCGCGATCAGGCCACCCAGCGCGCGCTCGATACGCTGGTGCTGCGCCTGACCGGTGATCCCAAGGCTGCGCAAAGTCCGGGGTTGGCGGCGCTGCGCAAAGACCCGCAACAGATCATTAGCCAATACGGTTTCGACGCCGGCCCGCCGGAAGTGCTGAAAGTCAATTTCGACCCGGCCACCACGGAACAAACCTTGCGCCGCGCCGGGCTGTCTTTGTGGGGGGCGAATCGGCCTTCGATCCTGAGTTGGTGGTTGAACGACTCCGCAGAGGGTTCGAGCCTGGTGGGAGATGGCCAGGCCAGCGCCGCACCGTTGCGTCGCGCGGCTCAACATCGTGGTCTGCCGTTGCGTCTGCCGTTGGCCGACCTGAGTGAGCAACTGGTCGCTACGGCGCCGAATCTTGAAGGGACGGATGCAACGCCACTGCGCGGTGCATCGGACCGTTACAACGCTGACGGCCTGCTCGCGGTGCATGCCCGTGAAGAGGGCGGGCAGTGGCAGGCCAAGTGGAATTTGTGGCTGGGCGACAAGAAAGAGGCGGGCAGCGTGCAGGGCGCGGACCAGGCCGCTGTAGCCGATGCGGTGATGCTGGCCGTCAGTGAGCGTCTGGCGCCTCGGTTTGTCGTCAAGCCGGGAGCTTCGGGCGAACAATTGCTGGAAGTGCAGGGCATGAACCTGGAACGCTACGCCGCCCTTGGGCGCTTGCTGGAGCCTTTTGGTGCGCGCCTGCAAAGTGTCGACGGTGAGCGCATTCTCTATCGGGTCAATGGCAGCGCCGAGCAGTTGCGCTCGCAACTGTCCCTGGCGAAGTTGCAAGAGGTGCCGGCCGGTGAGGCGCCAGCTCCGGTAGCCCCTGTGCAACCGGTGGCCGATGGTTCGGCGCCTGTGGTCGCACCAACTCCGGCACGGGTGCCGCAGTTGCGATTCCGTTGGTAAGGTTTTCTTTCTTTATATAGAAGCATATGGAGTGGTACATGGCCGATACGCGGCGTTGGTTCTGGTTGGGTGGAGTGGTTCTGCTCTGCGTGTTTGTCTGGTTGTTGCATCCGATCCTGACGCCCTTTCTGGTGGCGTTGCTGCTGGCCTATCTATTCGACCCGCTGGTAGATCGGCTGGAAAGGGCTGGCCTGTCACGCACCTGGGGCGTGGTGGCGGTGTTCGCGTTGTTCACCTTGATCTTCACGACGTTGCTGTTGGTGTTGGTGCCGATGCTCGCCAAGCAGCTGTTTCGTTTGTATGAGCTGGCGCCGCAGATGCTCGACTGGCTGCAGCACACCGCACTGCCGTGGGCGCAATCGAAATTTGGGCTGTCGGATAATTTCTGGAAGTTCGACAAGCTCAAGGCAGCGATCAGCGAGCACATGGGCCAGACCACCGACATTGTCGGGGTGGTGCTGAGCCAGGCGACGGCTTCCGGGCTGGCGTTGATTGGCTGGCTGGCGAACCTGGTGCTGATCCCTGTGGTGAGTTTCTACCTGTTGCGGGACTGGGACGTGATGATGGCCAAGGTCCGCAGCCTGCTGCCGCGTGAAAACGAAGAGCGCGTCGTGACCTTGGCTGGTGAATGCCATGAAGTGCTGGGTGCATTCGTGCGCGGGCAGTTGCTGGTGATGGTGGCGCTGGGGGTGATCTACTCGGCGGGCCTGATGTTGATAGGGCTGGAGTTAGGGTTGCTGATCGGCATGATTGCCGGTTTGGCGGCGATCGTGCCGTACATGGGCTTTGTGATCGGGATCGGTGCGGCTTTGGTTGCCGGCCTGTTCCAGTTTGGTGGCGATCTGTATCCCATGATCGGCATAGTCGCGGTGTTCATGGTCGGGCAGGCGCTGGAAGGCATGGTGCTGACGCCCTTGCTGGTGGGCGATCGTATCGGTCTGCACCCGGTGGCGGTGATCTTCGCCATTCTGGCGGGGGGCGAGCTGTTCGGCTTTACCGGCGTATTGCTGGCGTTGCCGGTGGCGGCGGTGATCATGGTGCTGGTGCGCCATGTGCATGATTTGTATAAAGATTCGGATATCTACAGTGGTGTCGACGAACCTGGGCTATAAGGGGCGTTGAAGCCTCACGGCGGGCGGCCTGGTTTCTTGCCAGGTTGGCCCGTATCCCTCGCTCTACTGTCACATGCGCCGCCAAAGAAACTGTCATAAAACCAGGGCGTTAACGCAAACCTTTGATTTTGCTTGTGGTCTGTCGCATTGTGCGACCCGCCTCACGGGTATAAACTTCGCAAACTTTACACAGAGGCCACTAACGGTTCCTTTGGAACTGTTCAGTCAGCATGAAACCGATTCAGCTGCCCCTAGGTGTGCGTCTGCGTGATGACGCTACCTTTATCAATTACTACCCAGGCGCCAATGCCGCTGCACTCGGCTATGTCGAGCGGCTATGCGAAGCCGACGCCGGCTGGACCGAAAGCCTGATTTATCTTTGGGGCAAGGACGGGGTAGGGCGTACGCATTTGTTGCAGGCAGCCTGCTTGCGCTTCGAGCAACTGGGGGAGCCTGCGGTGTATTTGCCGTTGGCCGAGCTGCTGGATCGCGGCATCTCCATTCTCGACAACCTTGAACAATACGAACTGGTCTGCCTCGATGATTTGCAGGCGGTCGCCGGCCGGGCGGATTGGGAAGAGGCGCTGTTCCATCTGTTCAATCGTCTGCGCGACAGCGGTCGGCGTCTGCTGATTGCGGCATCGACCTCGCCGCGCGAATTGCCGGTGAAGCTGGCTGACCTGAAATCGCGCCTGACCCTGGCACTGATTTTCCAGATGCGTCCGCTCTCCGACGAAGACAAATTGCGCGCCTTGCAACTGCGGGCTTCCCGTCGCGGCCTGCACCTGACCGATGAAGTCGGGCATTTTATTTTGACTCGTGGCACCCGCAGCATGAGCGCGCTTTTCGAGCTGCTTGAACGTCTCGATCAGGCCTCCCTTCAAGCTCAGCGCAAGCTGACGATTCCCTTCCTTAAAGAAACGCTGGGCTGGTAAAAAAGTCCGATAAAACCCAAGCGTGGCGCGGGCTTTGGCATATTTCAGGCGTCAGAAAATCCGCTTTCCTGCAGGTCGCAGGCAGCGCAGGCGTTTAGAACGGGCTTAAGCGCTTAGATGTAAACGCGGAACCAGGAAGTCACATAAAGTTCGATAGAATTTGCAAATGAGGATGATAGCGGGCATAGTCTCGGCTTCTTTACAACTATCAGCCACGGTCGTGCCCATGCTAAAGCGCTTCGCACCCCTCGTGCCTCTCGCACTCGTCACCCTGTTGTTCGGTTGCGCTGCCCACTCTCCAGTGCCTCAGCAAGAGCAACAACAACAGGTTAAAAGTTCAGTTGCCGCCCAGTCCTCTTCCGTTCTTTTCCAGGAAGATCTTTACCAGGACGGCGTGGCCACCGATAAAGAACTGGCAAACTTCGCCGATGGCAAGTCGTACCAGCTTCCGGTTCTGGCCGACAGCATCCTCGAACGTGGCATGTCCCTGATCGGTACCCGTTACCGTTTCGGTGGCACCTCCGAGGCCGGTTTCGATTGCAGCGGTTTCATCGGTTATCTGTTTCGTGAAGAAGCCGGCATGAACCTGCCGCGCTCTACTCGCGAAATGATCAACGTGAACGCTCCGCTGGTGGCTCGCAGCGCGCTGAAGCCGGGTGACCTGCTGTTCTTCGCCACCAACGGTCGTCGCGGTCGTGTCAGTCACGCCGGGATCTACCTGGGTGACAACCAGTTCATCCATTCCAGCAGCCGCAAAAGCGGTGGTGTCCGGGTCGATAGCCTGGGCGACAGCTACTGGAGCAAGACCTTCATCGAAGCCAAGCGCGCACTCGCGATGGCCCCGACCGTGATCACCGCCCGCAAGTAAATCGTCAGCCTGTCGCCACGTCAGTGGCGACAAAAAGCCTCTTCGCAAGGAAGTAGGCGGACAGTTTGTAAGGCGAACTTAAAGTCTTACTTGAAGTTTGGCCCATAGCCGCTAGAATCCAGATCTATTATTGATGGCAAACCGCCTGCGTCCTGCGCAGGCGGTTTTCTTTTCTGTCTTTCCGGCAGAAAAAGCCGCAGCCAGATCAGGATGTTCTGCTAATGACGATGTCGGCCCGCCTCACCATCATGCTCTTCGCAGCCCTGCTCAGCGCTTGCGCCAGTCGCACACCGCCTCCTGCGCCGGTGGTTCGCGCGCCCATTGTTTTTGGTAACCCGCAACCCTTTTCCCCCGAGGCAGAGGACGTGCTGTTCCGCGCGCTTGGTCTTGTGGGCACGCCGTATCGTTGGGGCGGTAACACGCCGGATTCGGGTTTTGATTGCAGCGGCCTGATCGGTTACGTCTACCGTGACGTCACCGGTATTTCCCTGCCGCGTACCACCCGCGAAATGATCAGCATGCAGGCGGCCAACGTCGGCAAGGAAGGCCTGCAAACCGGTGACTTGATCTTCTTCGCCACCAATGGCGGCTCCCAGGTCAGTCATGCCGGTATCTACGTCGGCGAAGGTCGCTTCGTCCACGCGCCAGCCACTGGCGGCACGGTGAAGCTGGACAGCTTGTCCAAGGCTTACTGGCAGAAGGCTTACCTGAGTGCCAAGCGCGTTCTGCAGCCTGAGCACTTGGCGCGCAATCCATAGCGTCCTGTCCGAAGAGGTTGTCATGACCGCTCGCACACTCAATCTCGATGATTCCCTGTACCAATACCTGCTCGACGTTTCCCTGAGGGAAACGCCGCTGCTCAAGCGTTTGCGCGACGAAACCCAGGCGCTGCCCATGGCTCGCTGGCAGGTGGCGCCGGAGCAGGGGCAGTTCCTCGCGTTATTGGTCAAACTCATCGGTGCAAAGCGCCTGCTGGAAGTCGGCACGTTCACCGGTTACAGCGCGTTGTGCATGGCCGCTGCGTTGCCGGAGGACGGTTCGCTGATCTGCTGTGATATCCCCGGCGACTACAACGCTATCGCGCGTCGATACTGGCAGGAGGCGGGCCTCGCCCATCGCATAGATCTGCGTCTGGCGCCTGCGCTGGAAACCCTCGCCACACTGGATCAGCCTGGGCAGTTCGACCTGATCTTCATTGATGCCGACAAAGCCAATTACCCAGGTTATCTGGAGCATGCACTGCGTCTGCTGCGCGTCGGTGGACTGGCGGTGTTCGATAACACGCTGTGGAGTGGGCGGGTGCTCGAAAAGGATCCCGAGAGTGCAGACACCCGAGCCATCCAGGCGCTCAATCGCGCCTTGAAGGATGACTCGCGGGTGGATTTGTCGTTGTTGCCGTTGGGCGATGGATTGACGCTGTGCCGCAAACGCTAAACGCCCCCCTTGTAGGAGCGAGCGGTGCGGCGATCCTACAAGGGGGGCTGTTGCAGTTACTTCGCGGTCGACACCCGCCACACCTTGTTCCCCACATCATCAGCCACCAGCAAATCTCCCTGCTGATCAATCACCACGCCCACAGGTCGGCCCATGGCTTTCTCATCCGCGTTGAGGAAGCCTGTGAGCACATCAATCGGTTGCCCGGTCGGCTTGCCGCCCGCGAACGGGACGAAAATCACTTTGTAACCACTGTGCGGCTTGCGGTTCCACGAGCCGTGCTGGCCGATGAAGGCACCTTCCTTGAACTGCGCTGGAAGCGTGTTGCCCTCGGCAAACGACAGGCCCAGCGACGCGGTATGCGGGCCGACCGCGTAGTCCGGCGCAATGGCCTTGGCCACCAGGTCCGGGTTTTGCGGTTCGACGCGAATATCGACATGCTGGCCGTAATAGCTGAAGGGCCAGCCGTAAAACCCGCCGTCCTTCACTGAGGTGATGTAGTCCGGCACCAGGTCGCTACCGATTTCGTCCCGCTCATTGACCGCCGTCCACAGGGCACCGGTCTGAGGTTCCCAGGCCAGGCCGTTTGGATTGCGAATCCCCGAGGCGAAGATACGGTGATTGCCGGTGGCGCGATCCACTTCCCAGATCGCCGCGCGACCTTCTTCCTGATCCATGCCGTTTTCGCCGACGTTGCTGTTGGAGCCGACCGTGACGTACAGCTTGCTGCCGTCCTTGCTGGCGATGACGTTTTTGGTCCAGTGGTGATTCAGCGTGCCACCCGGCAGATCGATCACCTTGATCGGCGGCGACTTGATCGCCGTGTCGCCGTTTTCATAGTGAAAACGCAGCAAACGGTCGGTGTCGGCGACGTACAGGTCATTGCCGACCAGGGTCATGCCGAAAGGCGAGTTGAGGTTTTCCAGGAACACCGTGCGGGTTTCGGCGATGCCGTCGTGATCCTTGTCCCGCAGCAGCGTGATGCGGTTCGGGCTGGGGACGCCAGCGCCGGCACGCCCCATGACCTTGCCCATGACCCAGCCGCGAATGCCTTTACCGTCATCGGGTTTGGGGGGCGCGTTGGTTTCGGCCACCAATACATCGCCGTTGGGCAGCACATACAGCCAGCGCGGGTGATCGAGCCCTTCGGCAAATGCCGCCACCTGAGTGCCCGCCGCTGCGGTGGGTTTCGCACCCGCAGGCCAGCCGATCGCCGGGGCGATATTCACCGTCGGGATCAGGGTCTTGTTCGGTTCTGGCAGCTTGGGTGACGGGCCGGTGCCGTCGGAGACTTGCAAGCTGGAGGTTTCACCGCAGGCGGCGAGCCCTCCGGCGAGCGCGATGACGAGAACGAGCTGGGGCTTGCGCATGCGGGTCTTCCCTATGAATGCATTGACTTAATCATAGAGAAGATTTGAGGCGCGATGGTTCAACCGGTCAGCCGCGGGTTTCCTTGAACAGCACGGCGATGCCAGGGTGGTAGTTGCCGGCTTCGTTGCGCAACTTGCGATAGGCGTACGGGAAATACCAGGCCACGGCGCAGCTGTGTTCCTTTTGCAGGTCGTCGACCATGTCCTGAAGTTCTTCCGGCGTTGCGCTCTGCTGAGCCTTTTGTGGCGCAACGAACAGGCAGCCGAGTTTCAGGTCGCTGGCGTAGCTGATGCGTTTGGCGTCGCTGGTGATGTCTTGCAGCGCCTGAGTCAGGTTCAGGCTATTGACCCGCGGCCAGCGTTGAGTGGTCTGAAGGTAGGCGCGTTCTTCGGGGGAGGCGATAAACAGATCGGCGCGGCCGTTGCGTTCGCCTTCTTCGTTTTGCTTGCGCGTGGTGGTTTGTTGCAGTGTGACCATTTCCGCCATCCAGGCCGCGGCGGAGAGCAAGCCAAGGTTGGCTTTTTCGTCGTACCAGTAAGGCGTGTCATTGTCGCCGCGAACGGCATTGAAGCGGTCGATACAGTCAAACCAGCGTTCCAGCACCGGTCGCAGGAATTCCAGCTTCGGGTTGCTGATGATCATGCCTTGCATGTTGCTCACCCTTGTAATTGTGTTAGTGGGTTATGTGGCGCTTTGATATCACTGCTGGCAGTGTGGTGCAAGATTGGTGTCAGGTAATTGATGGGCGGCAGTATATCGAGCGCCCGGGCTTTGTCTTCAATTGACGCTCCACCCCCAACCCTCTAACCTTCGCGGCTTGTTTCAGGTGCTCTGTGGCGAAGGTCGACAGAGTGAAACAGGGAAGCCGGTGAGTGACTACCTTCGCGCGGCGAAACGTCATGAACCCGGCGCTGCCCCCGCAACGGTAAATGAGTAAAGGCTGCGCGAGGGCCTGTCATCAGCTTTTTCCTATACCGCTTTCAGACACAACTCGAAGGGCCGGGCCTGCTGTGGCGCAGGGCTGCGTTGCTCGGAGCTTGTTTGGAACGACCAAACCACGCTCCTCGCGCCTTGCCTGCGCCACAGCAGCCCCGGCGCGGTATAGGAAAAAGCTGATGACAGGCCCTAGCCACTGTGTCGACTGTCGACATGGGAAGGCGCGCAGTCCGGCGCAAGCCGCTCATGAGCCCGGAGACCGGCCTGATTCATCCAACGGCATCACGGTGGGCGATGCCAGGCTTCTTGCCGTCTATTCTTGTGCCTGCCCGCCGTTATCCAGTCTCAACGGAGAGCTCCCCCATGACTGATTCCCCTGATCGTGACGAACGCCATCTGGCGCGCATGCAGCGCAAAAAAGCCGTGATCGACGAGCGCATTGCCAACTCGCCGAATGAGTGCGGCCTGCTGCTGGTGCTGACCGGCAACGGCAAAGGCAAGAGCAGCTCGGCCTTCGGCATGCTCGCCCGGTCCATGGGGCACGGCATGCAGTGCGGCGTGGTGCAGTTCATCAAGGGGCGCAACAGCACTGGCGAAGAATTGTTCTTCCGCCGCTTCCCGGAGCAAGTGCGTTTTCATGTGATGGGCGAGGGCTTCACCTGGGAAACCCAGGATCGCCAGCGTGACATCGCCGCCGCCGAAGCTGCTTGGGAAGTGTCCCGCGAACTGCTGCGTGATCCATCGATCGGCCTGGTGGTGCTCGATGAGCTGAACATTGCCCTCAAGCACGGTTACCTCGACCTGGATCAAGTGCTCACTGACTTGCAGGCGCGTCCGCCGATGCAACACGTGGTAGTCACCGGTCGCGGCGCCAAGCCGGAGATGATCGAGCTGGCCGATACGGTCACCGAAATGGGCGTGATCAAGCACGCGTTCCAGGCCGGGATCAAAGCGCAAAAAGGCGTCGAGCTGTGAATACAATTTTATGAAAAGCATACGTCATTGCCCGGCGGTGCTGATCGCCGCGCCGGCCTCCGGTCAGGGCAAGACCACCGTCACGGCCGCGCTGGCCCGTTTGCATCGCAATCAGGGGCGCAAGGTTCGCGTGTTCAAGTGCGGCCCAGACTTTCTCGACCCGATGATTCTCGAGCGCGCCAGCGGTGCGCCGGTGTATCAACTGGACATGTGGATGGTCGGCGAGCAGGAAAGTCGCCGACTGTTGTGGGAAGCCGCCGGTGAAGCCGACCTGATCCTGATCGAAGGCGTTATGGGATTGTTCGACGGCACGCCGTCCAGCGCGGACTTGGCGCGGCACTTCGGTGTGCCGGTGCTCGGTGTGATCGACGGAACGGCGATGGCGCAGACTTTTGGTGCGCTGGCGTTGGGGTTGGCGAAGTATCAGCCGGATTTGCCGTTTGCCGGTGTGTTGGCTAACCGTGTGGGCACGTTGCGCCACGCACAATTGCTCGAAGGCAGCCTGACTGAGGGCTTGCGCTGGTACGGCGCGTTGTCGCGCGAGACCGGAATCGAATTGCCGAGTCGTCATCTCGGTCTGGTCCAGGCCAGCGAGTTGAACGATCTCGACCTGCGCCTCGATGCGGCGGCTGAATCATTGGCCAGCAGTTGCGATGTAGCGCTGCCGCCGCCCGTGGAATTTGCGGCTCCTGAAATAATCGTCGCCGAGCCTTTGCTGGCCGGCGTGCGAGTCGCTGTGGCCCGTGATGAAGCGTTCGCCTTCACCTACGGCGCGAGCCTGGATTTGCTGCGGGCCATGGGCGCCGAATTATTGTTTTTCTCGCCGATCCGCGATGCTGATTTGCCGGAGGCTGACAGTCTTTATCTGCCGGGCGGTTATCCGGAGCTGCACCATGTGGTGCTGTCACAGAACGCCTCGATGCTGGATGCGATCCGCGCCCATCATGCCGCCGGCAAACCGTTGTTGGCCGAGTGTGGCGGGATGTTGTACCTGCTTGATTCGTTGACCGACGTCGAAGGCACTCGCGCTGAATTGGTCGGTTTGCTGGCCGGTGATGCGGTGATGCAAAAGCGTCTGGCGGCGCTGGCGTTGCAAGCGGTTGAGTTGCCGGAAGGTTCGTTGCGCGGGCATACGTATCACCACTCGCTGACCAGCACCGAGCTTGAGCCGATTGCTCGTGGCTTGAGCCCGAACGGCGGGCGAGGGGCGGAGGCGGTTTATCGTGAGGGGCGGATGACCGCCTCTTATGTGCATTTTTATTTTCCGTCCAATCCTTCCGCTGTAGCTGCATTGTTTGCGCCTGACCGTGAGGCCGCCATCGCGAGCAAGTCGAATCGTCGCACCGCCGCTCCCACAGTTGAAAATGTGTTGCCTGAAGAAATGCGGTCCACTGTGGGAGCGGGCTTGCTCGCGAAGAGGCCATGACTGACAACGCATTCAGCCAAGCCGAACGCGAAGCGGTTTATCGGACAATTGCCGAACGCCGCGACATGCGCCACTTCAGCGGCGGCACGGTCGAGCCCGAGTTGCTACGGCGCCTGCTCGAAGCCGCCCATCAGGCCCCCAGCGTCGGCTTGATGCAGCCCTGGCGTTTCATCCGCATCAGCGACCGCACACTGCGCAGCAAGATCCAGCAACTGGTGGAAGAAGAACGCATCCGCACCGCCGAAGCCCTCGGCGAGCGCACCGACGAATTCATGAAGCTCAAGGTCGAAGGCATCAACGACTGCGCCGAGGTGCTGGTCGCCGCGTTGATGGACGATCGCCAGCGCCACATCTTCGGGCGTCGCACCTTGCCGGAAATGGACACGGCCTCGTTGTCCTGCGCTATCCAGAACCTCTGGCTGGCCTCTCGCGCCGAAGGTCTGGGCATGGGGTGGGTGTCGCTGTTCGAGCCGCAAGCGCTGGCGGATCTGCTGGGTTTGCCGCCCGGGGCCAAGCCATTGGCGGTTCTTTGCCTCGGCCCGGTCAAGGAATTCTATCCGGCGCCGATGCTGGTACTCGAAGGGTGGGCGCAGGCGCGTCCGCTCAGTGAGTTGCTGTATGAAAATTATTGGGGAGTGAGTCAATGAGTGTGGCGTTATTGAGTGTCGCCGCGGTGGCGCTGGACGCGCTGCTGGGTGAACCCAGACGCTGGCATCCGCTGGTGGCGTTCGGCCGTTTTGCCGACCGCATCGAGCAACGTTTCAATGGTGAGGGGCGTGGCTGGCGCAGCCATGGTGTCACCGCTTGGGTGATTGCAGTATTGCCGCTGACGTTACTGGCCACGGCGTTTTCCTGGGCGCCCTATGTCGGCTGGATAGTCGAGATTCTTGCGCTCTATTGCGCCCTCGGCATGCGCAGCCTTGGTGAACACGTCGAGCCGGTGGCCAAGGCCCTGCGCAGTGGTGATCTGGACGAGGCGCGCACACGTGTCGGCTATCTGGTCAGCCGTCAGACCAGCGAGCTGGATAAAACCGAAGTCGCCCGCGCCGCCACTGAATCTGTATTGGAGAACGGCAGCGACGCGGTGTTTGCCGCGTTGTTCTGGTTTGCCGTGGCCGGCGCGCCCGGCGTGGTGCTCTATCGCTTGAGCAACACCCTTGATGCGATGTGGGGTTATCGCAACGAACGCTTCGAACGATTCGGCTGGGCCGCGGCGAAGATCGACGATGTCCTCAACTACATTCCTGCGCGCCTGGTGGCGTTGACCTACGCGTTGCTGGGCAAAACCCGACTGGCGTTGAAATGCTGGCGCACCCAGGGCCCGACCTGGGACAGCCCGAACGCTGGCCCTGTGATGGCGGCCGGTGCCGGTGCACTCGGCGTCGAGTTAGGCGGGGCAGCGATTTATCACGGTGAACTGCATCAGCGCCCGCAACTGGGCGAAGGTGTGCCAGCGGATGCCGACTCCATCGACCGTGGCTGGCAATTGGTCCAGCGCGGGGTATGGTTATGGCTGCTGATTCTCTGCGTGGGAGCTGAATTCTATGCTTGAGCACGGTGGCCGGTTGCGCAAGGCGGCGCTCGAATACGGCATTGCCGAAGCCGATTGGCTGGACCTGTCCAGCGGCCTCGCGCCGTGGCCATTCCCGATCCCGGACATTCCGCTGCGGGCCTGGGCGCGCTTGCCGGAAACCGATGACGGTCTGGAGCAGGCAGCTTGCGACTATTACGGCGCTGCCCAGGTGCTGCCGGTCGCCGGTTCGCAAATGGCCATCCAGTTGCTGCCGCGTTTGCGTCGGGCCGGCAAGGTCGGCGTGCTGTCGCCGTGCTACGCCGAACACGCGCAAGCGTGGCGGCGCAATGGCTACATCGTGCGCGAAGTGCTGGAGCAGGAAGTCGACTTCTATATCGACAGCCTCGACGTGCTGGTGGTGGTCAATCCGAACAACCCGACGGGCCTGAGCCTGCCCCCGAGCCGTCTGCTCGACTGGCATGCCCGGTTGGCCTCGCGCGGTGGCTGGCTGGTGGTCGACGAGGCGTTCATGGACAACACGCCGCAGTTGAGCGTGGCGCCGTTTGCCCATCAGGTCGGCTTGATCGTGCTGCGCTCCTTCGGCAAGTTTTTTGGCCTGGCCGGTGTGCGGCTGGGCTTTGTGCTGGCTGAGCGCAAGCTGCTCAAAATGCTCGCCGAGCAGGTGGGGCCGTGGGCGGTCAGTGGCCCGACACGGGTGTTGGGCCAAGCTTGTTTGCTCGACACCGAAGGCCACGCCAGGCAGCGCGTGCGCAGCGAAGCGGCCAGCGAACGCCTGGCGCTTTTGCTCGGGCAGTATGGTTTGCAGCCGCAGGGTGGCTGCGCCTTGTTTCAATGGCTGATCACCGAGCGTGCCGAAGCGCTTCACGAGTTCATGGCACATCGTGGCATCTTGCTGCGCTTGTTCGCCCACAACAGCAGCGTGCGTTTCGGCTTGCCTGCGGATGAGGCGGACTGGCTGCGTCTAGAACAAGCACTTCAGGCCTTCGCCAAGGAATTCCAATGACCACGTTAATGGTGCAGGGCACCACGTCCGACGCCGGTAAAAGCACGCTGGTGACGGCGTTGTGTCGCTGGGTCACGCGTCATGGCGTGCGTGTCGTGCCGTTCAAGCCGCAGAACATGGCGCTCAACAGTGCCGTGACCGCCGACGGTGGCGAAATCGGCCGCGCCCAGGCCGTGCAGGCCCAGGCCGCCAACCTTGAGCCGCAAACCGACATGAATCCGGTGCTGCTCAAACCCAACAGCGATACCGGCGCCCAAGTGATCATTCATGGTCGCGCGGTGACGACGATGAATGCGGTTGCCTATCACGACTACAAAGCCATCGCCATGCAGGCGGTGCTGGCCTCTCATGAACGATTGAGCGCGGCCTATCCAGTGGTGATGGTCGAAGGCGCGGGCTCGCCGGCCGAGATCAATCTGCGTGCCGGCGACATCGCCAACATGGGCTTTGCCGAAGCGGTGGATTGCCCGGTGGTGCTGATCGCCGACATCAACCGCGGCGGGGTGTTTGCGCATTTGGTGGGCACGCTGGAACTGCTGTCGCCCACCGAACAGGCGCGGGTCAAAGGCTTCATCATCAACCGTTTTCGCGGCGACATCGCCTTGCTGCAGCCCGGCCTCGATTGGCTGGAAGCGCGCACCGGCAAACCGGTGATCGGCGTTCTGCCGTATGTGATGGATCTGCACCTCGAAGCCGAGGACGGTATCGATCAGCGCCAGACCGACAAGGTCGAGCGCGTGCTGAAAGTGGTAGTGCCGGTGTTGCCGCGCATCAGCAACCACACCGATTTCGATCCGCTGCGCCTGCATCCGCAAGTGGACCTGCAATTCATCGGCCCCGGTCAGGCGATCCCGCCGGCGGATCTGATCATTCTCCCCGGCTCAAAGAGCGTGCGCAGCGACCTCGCGTATTTGCGCGCCAATGGCTGGGACACGGCCATCAGTAGTCATCTGCGCTACGGCGGCAAAGTGCTGGGGATTTGCGGCGGTCTGCAAATGCTCGGTGAGCAGGTGCATGACCCGCTGGGCCTCGAAGGCGCGTCGGGGTCCAGTGCCGGTCTGGGCTTGCTGGCGTTCGAAACCCGGCTCGAAGAAGAGAAGCAATTGCGCAATGTGCGCGGTCATCTGGCGCTGGAAAATGCTGAAGTCAGCGGCTACGAAATTCATGCCGGCGTGACCACCGGGCCGGCGCTGGAAAACCCTGCCGTGCAGCTGGACGATGGTCGCTGCGAGGGTGCGCAAAGTGCTGACGGGCAGATTTTCGGCACCTACCTGCATGGCCTGTTTGAATCCCCGGCAGCGTGCAGTGCGCTGCTGCGCTGGGCGGGTTTGCAGGATGTGCAAGAAGTGGACTACCACGGGTTGCGCGAGCGCGATATCGAGCGGCTGGCGGATCTGGTGGAGAAGCATTTGGATACCCGATTGCTGCGTGAACTCTGCGGGATTTGAGGTGGATGAGAGGACGCCTTCGCGGGCAAGTCGGATCGCCGCACCGCTCGCTCCTACAAAAGCACTGCTGCCACCTGTAGGAGCGAGCGGTGCGGCGATCCGACTTGCCCGCGAAGAGGCCAGTAGTTACACCGAACATTTATAGGATGTAACCATGCTGCAACTGATCATCGGCGGCGCCCGCTCCGGCAAAAGTCGCCTCGCTGAAAAACTCGCGACAGACAGCCAGCTTCAGGTCACCTACATCGCCACCAGCCAACCGCTGGACGGTGAAATGAACGAGCGGGTTGCCCATCACCGCGCCCGTCGTCCAGCCGAATGGGCGTTGATCGAGGAACCGGTCGAACTCGCCCGCGTTTTGCGCGAAAGCGCCCGCGCCGACCGTTGCCTGCTGGTGGATTGCCTGACCCTGTGGATGACCAATCTGCTGATGCTCGACGACAACGAACGCCTCAACGCAGAACGCGAAGCCCTGCTGGACTGCCTGGCTTCTTTGCCGGGTGAAATCATTTTCGTCAGCAACGAGACCGGAATGGGTGTCGTGCCGCTGGGCGAATTGACTCGCCGCTATGTCGATGAAGCCGGTTGGCTGCATCAAGCCCTGGCCGAGCGCTGCCAACGTGTCGTCCTGACCGTCGCCGGTCTGCCCCTGACTTTGAAAGGAACCGCGTTATGACTCAATCCTGGTGGCTGAACCCATGCAAGCCGATCGACGCTCAAGCCGTCGAACAGGCGCAGGCACGTCAACAGCAACTGACCAAACCCGCCGGTTCTCTCGGCCAACTTGAATCGGTGGCCGTGCAATTGGCGGGGCTGCAGGGGCAGGTCAAACCGAGTCTTGAGCAACTGTGGATTGCCATTTTTGCCGGTGACCATGGCGTTGTGGCTGAGGGCGTGTCGGCATTTCCTCAGGAAGTCACCGGGCAGATGCTGCATAACTTTGTCAGCGGTGGCGCGGCAATCAGCGTGTTGGCGCGCCAGCTCGGCGCTTCCCTGGAAGTGGTGGATCTCGGCACGGTGACGCCATCGTTGAGCCTGCCAGGCGTGCGTCACCTCAACATTGGTGCGGGTACCGCCAATTTCGTCGAAGGTCCGGCCATGACTCAGGCCCAGGGCGAACTCGCCTTGCAGGCCGGTCGCGACAGCGTGCAGCGTGCGGTCGCCGCCGGTGCGCAGTTGTTTATCGGCGGCGAGATGGGCATCGGCAACACCACCGCGGCCAGCGCGCTGGCCTGTGCCTTGCTCGATTGCCCGGTGGTGCATCTGGCCGGGCCGGGCACCGGTTTGAACGCGGCGGGGGTCAGCCATAAAGCCCAGGTCATCGAACGTGCCTTGGCATTGCACGGCGCTCAGCGCGGTGATGCGTTGCAGACGCTGTTCAACCTCGGCGGTTTTGAGATTGCGGCGTTGGTCGGTGCGTATCTGGCGTGCGCCCAGGAAGGCGTTGCAGTGTTGGTGGATGGCTTTATTTGCAGCGTCGCCGCGTTGGTGGCGGTGCGCTTGAACCCTGAATGCCGTGAGTGGTTGTTATTCGGCCATCGCGGTGCCGAGCCGGGCCATCGTCATGTGCTGGAAACCCTCAATGCCGAGCCACTGCTGGACCTCGGCCTGCGTCTGGGCGAGGGCAGTGGCGCCGCGTTGGCTGTGCCGTTGCTGCGTCTGGCCTGCGATCTTCACGGGCAGATGGCAACCTTTGCCGAAGCAGCGGTGGCGGATCGTCCAGCATGACGTTGCGTCTGGATCTTCTGCGCCACGGTGAAACCGAACTCGGTGGCGGTTTGCGCGGCAGCCTCGACGATGCGCTGACCGCCAAGGGCTGGGAGCAGATGCGCGCGGCGGTGGTCGAGCAAGGGCCGTGGGATCGGTTGATCAGTTCACCGTTGCAACGTTGTGCGCGGTTTGCGCATGAGCTCGGTGCGCAGCTGGGGCTGCCAGTGCACCTCGACAAAGATCTGCAAGAACTGCACTTCGGTGCCTGGGAAGGGCAGAGCGCGGCGGCATTGATGGAGACTGACGCCGAGGGGTTGGGTCTGTTCTGGGCCGATCCTTATTCCTTTACGCCGCCTGAGGGTGAGCCGGTCGAGGAATTTTCGACGCGGGTGCTGGCGGCGGTGGAGCGCTTGCACGCAGCGTATGCGGGCGAACGGATCTTGCTGATCAGCCATGGTGGCGTCATGCGCTTGTTGCTGGCGCAGGCGCGGGGTTTGCCGCGAGAGCAGTTGCTGAATGTCGAGGTCGGCCATGGCTCGCTGTTTTCGTTGAGCGTCGAGTCAGGCGTCATTCTCAAGGAAGCGATCTGACCATGTTGCCCTTTTGGATCGCCCTGCAATTTCTCAGCAGTTTGCCGATTCGCCTGCCCGGCATGCCCGCACCTCAGGAGCTGGGGCGGTCGCTACTGTTTTATCCGCTGGTCGGGCTGCTGTTTGGCGCACTTTTATGGGCGCTGAACTGGCTGTTGCTTGGCACGCCTCTGTTGCTTCACGCCGCGTTGTTGCTGACTGTTTGGGTATTGCTCAGCGGCGCGTTGCACCTGGACGGTCTGGCCGATAGCGCCGATGCCTGGCTCGGTGGCTTTGGCGACCGTGAGCGCACGCTGACCATCATGAAAGACCCGCGCAGTGGGCCGATTGCGGTGGTGACGCTGGTGCTGGTGTTGCTGCTCAAATTCGCCGCGTTGCTGGCGTTGATCGAGCAGCAGCACAGCGTTGTGCTGATCATCGTTCCGCTGATTGGTCGCAGTGCGATGCTGGGATTGTTCCTGACCACACCGTATGTGCGTGCCGGCGGGTTGGGGCAGGCGTTGGCCGATCATCTGCCGCGCTCTGTGGGTAAACAGGTGCTGGCGGTCAGTGCGTTGGCTTGTGTTTTGATCGCTGGAGTCAGCGGTGTCTGGGCGCTTTTGCTGGCGGGGGTGATGTTCGTTTGGTTGAGGCAGGTGATGCTGCGGCGATTGGGCGGGACGACGGGCGATACGGCTGGGGCGATGCTGGAGTTGATGGAGATGGCGGTGCTGGTAGGATTGGCGTTGGTCTGATGGTTTGTGGGCTGGATGTGCCGGCCTCATCGCGAGCGGGCTCGCTCCCACATTGATGGCGTCGTACATAAATTCAACGTCCACTGAAGATCCACTGTGGGAGCGAGCCTGCTCGCGATAGCGGTCTGCCAGACATTTCTATATCGCTGATTAAACCCTTCTGTAACTTGATTTAACACACTCGCGGGTATATACACGCACCATGCTCGACTCTCAATGTTTATGCATCAACCTGCGTCGCGCCGCCCGTGGCGTCAGCAGGCATTACGACGGCGCTCTCGACGGCTTCGGGATCAACGTTGCCCAGTATTCTTTGCTGTGCAATCTGCAGCGCCTGAATGAACCGAGTATTTCCACCCTGGCCGAAGCCATGGGCCTGGACCGCAGCACCCTGGGGCGCAATCTTCGGGTGCTGGAAGGTGAGGGCCTGGTCACGCTGGTCGAGGGCGAGGACATGCGTAATCGCATCGTCCGGCTGACCGAGGCGGGCGCCGATCGCCTGGCCGCGGCCTTGCCTGCGTGGGAAGCGGCGCAGCAGCGGTTGGTCGATCGTTTGGGCGCCGAGAAGCGCGAAACCTTGTTGCGATTGCTGGACGAACTGGCGTGATGCCGGTTTTTCCGATCTTAAGCGGGTATATACCCGCTACCGGAGAATAAGAATGACATCGATGTGGCGTACGTGCGGTTGGGTGTTGGTGGGGAGTGCGCTGATCCTGGCATTGTCTTTGGGCGTGCGCCACGGCTTCGGCTTGTTTCTGGCACCCATGAGTGCCGAGTTCGGTTGGGGCCGTGAGACGTTTGCGTTTGCCATTGCCTTGCAGAACCTGATCTGGGGCCTGGCGCAGCCCTTCACCGGCGCGCTGGCTGATCGCTTCGGCGCGGCGAAAGTGGTGTTGGTCGGTGGTGTTCTGTACGCATTGGGCCTGGTGTTCATGGGCCTGTCCGACTCTGCCGTGACCTTATCCCTGAGTGCGGGCCTGTTGATCGGCATCGGTCTGTCGGGCACTTCGTTCTCGGTGATCCTCGGCGTGGTCGGCCGTGCCGTGCCGCCGGAGAAACGCAGCATGGGCATGGGCATCGCCAGCGCCGCCGGTTCTTTCGGTCAGTTCGCGATGTTGCCCGGCACGCTGGGGTTGATCGGCTGGCTGGGCTGGTCTGCGGCACTGCTGGTGCTGGGCCTGCTGGTGGCGCTGATTATCCCGCTGGTGAGCATGCTCAAGGACAAACCGCTGCCAGTCCTCGGCCATGAACAAACCCTCTCCGAAGCGCTGCACGAAGCCTGCTCCCATTCGGGGTTCTGGCTGTTGGCGTTCGGCTTTTTTGTCTGCGGTTTCCAGGTGGTGTTCATCGGCGTGCATTTGCCGGCGTACCTAGTGGACCAGCACCTTCCGGCCACGGTGGGCACCACGGTGCTGGCGTTGATCGGGTTGTTCAATATCTTCGGCACGTACACCGCAGGATGGCTCGGCGGTCGCATGTCCAAACCGCGCTTGCTCACCGGTTTATACCTGCTGCGGGCGGTGGTGATTACGCTGTTCCTGTGGGCACCGGTCACCACGACCACCGCGTACCTGTTCGGCATGGCCATGGGTTTCCTGTGGCTGTCGACGGTGCCGTTGACCAACGGCACGGTGGCGACCTTGTTCGGTGTGCGAAATCTGTCCATGCTCGGTGGGATTGTTTTCCTCTTTCACCAGCTCGGTTCGTTCCTCGGTGGCTGGTTGGGTGGGGTGGTGTATGACCGAACCGGGAGCTATGACTTGATCTGGCAAGTGGCGATTCTCTTGAGCCTGTTGGCCGCAGCCCTGAACTGGCCGGTGCGTGAGCAGCCGGTAGCGCGCCTGCAAACCCGGTTGAGCGCGATATGAACCGTCTCTGGCCGCGGATTGCAGTAGTCGCTGTCGGCGCCTTGCTGCTGGCGTTGGCCTGGTGGGGCTGGCATCAGGGCGGGTTGGCGCTGATGCAGTTGGGTATGGGTGCTTGCTAGGAACAGGCGTGGGCGAGTAACTTCGTTTGTGACCATTGATCAAGGATGCACCGACATGTTGATGCGCTGGATTGCAGTCCCCGCGTTGCTGGTGGCGTTTACCGGATTGGCACAAGCGGCTGAGTGCCCGGAGCTGTTGCAGGGCTCGTTGCCCAAGTTGCGCGCCAAGGAGTCCATCGACCTGTGCCAACGGTTTGAGGGTAAACCGCTGGTCGTAGTCAATACCGCAAGTTTCTGTGGCTTTGCCCCGCAGTTCAAAAGCCTTGAAGCGCTTAACCAGCGCTACAAGGATCAGGGGCTGGAGGTGATCGGCGTTCCGTCCAATGACTTCAAGCAAGAGTCTAAGGATGGCGAAGAGACTGCCAAGGTCTGCTACGTGAACTACGGCGTGACGTTCACCATGACTGAGCCGCAGAAAGTCCGCGGTGATGACGCGACTCACTTGTTCAAGGTCCTCGCCAAACAGACCAGCGCGCCGAAGTGGAATTTTTACAAATACGTGGTCGACCGCAAGGGCAAGGTGATTGCCAATTTCTCCAGCCTGACCAAGCCCGATGATCCCGAGTTCATTGCAGCGGTGGAAAAAGCCCTGGCTTCCCAGCCCTGATTTACGCCCACTAAAAAGCCCCGCCTCTGTACAAGAGAGCAGGGCTTTTTAGATTCAGTCGGCGAGCGTTTCAGGCTCGCCGTGAATCATCAGAAGCGGTAGGTCGCGCCAACACCGAAACCGTTCGCCGAGTTTTCATACTTGGCGTCGTAGCTCTGGCCACGGTTGTTGCTGTTGCTGACCTTGACTGACTCTTCACGCAGGTACGAGTACGCCACGTCGATGGTCAGGTCGTCGGTCGGGCTCCAGCCGGCGCCCAGGCTGAAAATCTTGCGATCGCCAGTCGGGATGCGTGGGGAGCGATCGACGTTATTGGTCGGCGCCTGGTCGACGGACAGGCCGGTACGCAGTACCCATTGCTTGTTCAACTGGTAGGACGCGCCGATGGCGTGAGCCCAGGTGTCGTGCCAGTTCTGTTCTTCGGTGATGGTACCGAACTGGCCGTTCAGGATGGCAGGAACACCCTTGTTATCGACGGTGATTTCTTTCAGGCGGCTCCAGCGAGTCCAGGTGCTGCCTGCGTACAGAGTCCACTGGTCGTCCAGCTGATGAGTGACCGAGAAGTCCACCGATTCAGGGGTGGTCAGGTCCAGCGAGGCGTCGTACTTCTGGCTTGGATTCTGACCGACCAGGCCAAGCACGTTGTAGTTGACCTTGGTGTCACCCTCGAGCTTGTACTTCACTTTCGAGTGGTAGGTCAGGCCGACGCGAGTGCTGTCGGTGGCTTGAACCAGCACACCGATGTTGTAGCCCAGTGCGGTGTCGTCACCCTTGATTTTGACCTTGCCGTCCGGCGCGGCCTGGGTGATCGAGAGGTTCGATTCCAGGGTGCCGTCAATACGGTTGATGGTCGGACCGAAGCCGATGGACACCTTGTCGTTGAAGGCGTAGCTGACTGTCGGTTGCAGGGTGACGATTTTAACTTCGCTCTTGCTGCCGAAGTAACGGCCGGCAAAGTTGTTCTCGTAATCGGTCACCAGGCCGAACGGCGCGTACATGCCGATACCGAATGCCCAGTGGTCGTCGATTGGCTTGACGTAGTAACCCATCGGCACGGCGATGAACGGAACCATGTCGCCGTCGTTGCTGCCGCTGTTCGGGCTGGAGCTGGCGTGGCTGATGTCAGTGTGTGCGTCGAGAAATGCAGCACCACCGGTGACTTGTTCGCGCTTGAGGCGGGACATGCCGGCAGGGTTGCCAAAAATAGTGCTTGCGTCATCGGCAGAGGAAGATCGCCCGGCAAAACCTGTACCCATCCCGCTGATGCTCTGTTCGTTGATGGCAAAGCCACTTGCGAAAATCTGGGTGGATGCCAAGGTAACAGCGAGGCTGAGTGTGGTTTTGAGCATTACTTTTTTCATTATTAGAACTCCTGGTGATCACCGGGGCGAAAATTACCAACATTTTCGTCCCAGCGCTATAGGCTGTATGGCTTGAGTTAGAGCGGTTTTGTAGGACAATCCGACCGAATTCGCGACCCGTTACAGGATCTTTGGAAACCGGTGGGTCAGCAGGCGACCTGATTCATTGGTGAAACACAGGTTTGCCAGGCGTAGGTAAAGTCGCGCAGGCGTCCTTGAGGCTGAAAAGTCTGGCGCCAGATTCGGGCCATACCCAACAAGTCATCTGCGGCGGGGAGGGGAGTGTTCTGTTCTTCTACCAGCAGCCAGGCAATGGCAGTGGCGTAACGCAGGTTGACGGTCAATTCCAGATGCGGCCCGCTGAGAAAGGCATGCTGGCTGGCGAGGCCGCGCACGAGGCTCGCGCGCTCCGGGTCCAATGCCAGGTAATGATCCCAGAGAGCCTGATGGCGGGGTTCGGCGATTCGGTACAGGCCGTGTCCACGGCGGTCATGCAGGGCGGAGCCGAGGGCTGACTGGCTGGCGGCGATGCCCAGTAACAGGGCTTCGGCAGTCGCGCTATGGCGTCCGAGGTAAATCAATGTCGGACGGATCACATAACGGCACAGTTCGCTGGCAGCGATACCCATAAAGCCCTCGAAACATGAAGTGGGCGGCGATACCTGAAGGGAGCGTTGGCAGCGGGTGAATCGAATCAGGCTCGCCGGAAGCGGATCAATCCGCTTGAGTTGAAGTGTAGTGTCATATTCGCGCTGTAAAGGACTGTTTTTAAAATATTTCCGGCTTCGAGTTATAACCGTTATACCGGTTAGTGCTTAGCCGCATGTTGCGCAATGAGAAATATCGGGCAATAAAAAGCCCCGCTTTTTGAGCAGGGCTTTTGAGGTTTTCAGTCGTTCTGGCGTATCAGGCAACCAGTGCCTGACGGGTACGCTCGATCACTGCCTGCAGCGGTTCTGCGCTGGAGTATTGATCGGGGTACAGGCGTTCGCTGTGACGAGCGATGCCGTGTTCGTTGACCAGAGTAAAGCTGAAGCAGCCTTTGCGAGCGGCCATGATCAGGCAATTCATTGGTGCAAAAGCGTTGGTTAGGGTGCGAATGGCATCTTGGGTGTGGATTTGAGTAGTCATTAAATGGGTGTTCCTACAAGCGACACGGATAAGAACCGTGCAAAATTAAAACGTTCCAGTGACGACGACCACCATTGGTCGAACGAAGAACCCGACTGGAACAAAGCAGCCAGTTTGAAGCGCTGATAATTGGCGCGCTTGGGCTGGCAGGTAGGTACTTAGGAGGGCAGGCAACACATCAAGGGCAAAGGTTCTGGGCCCGGGGTGAAGATCCTGATCAATTTGCAGGTTGGTTCGGTCAGAGTAAGTGAGCTTCGCAACACCCTTCGCTTTCGATTCAAAGGCTGTGTTGGCGCAAGGTTTACCTGGAAACCATCGAGGTGGTCGATCCCGCTTGTTCGGTGGAGGCTTCCTTTGGGAAGGCTGACCGGGAGGATTTGTTCGACCAGAATTGACTTTCAGCTTGGTACTAACGCCGCGGATAGTAACGGATCGAGTGGGTGAAGGGAAGCGCGAAAGCAAAATAATTTCAGACCTGAGCAATCTTGCTCCGCAATGGGACGATTTCCGACCACTGGTCGTCGGTCCGGCACAAGCCTGGGGCAAGGGTTTGCCAAGGTTATCCCCAGAAACGCACTCCAAAGCGCTCCGAAAAAGCGCATCGATATAACTGCCACGAAGGTACTTGTGCACATAAGTTGCGCAGACCGTAACCGGACTGTCATCTGCGCCCCGACCACAGTGGGTGCCTGTATTGAAAATTTAAGTCAATGAAAAACATCGCTTTTTTTTACTGGTGAAAAAATCGTCAGTTTGACTGCGAGCCCCATTCCACAGGGCTTTGCGTAAGTTCAAGGACGGTTGTCCACTGAGTTATCCACAGCTTCTGTGGATTGTCCCGAGCGCTTGCTCTAGGACGGGCGTGCCGGGTTTTTTAGGCTTTACCTGTAAGAAAAAAAGAGTAGAGTGGCGCGCCTTCCGATCTGCCCCACAGTGCTTTATGAAGTTTCGCTCCGTATCAGTTTCTGCCACCTCCACCCCCCCCAGTGTTACCCCTCCCAAGCGCTTTTCGATGCGCGTGGCGGAGTGGTTGCTGGACAGCCCGCGCCTGAGTGAAAACACCAACGTTAAACACTTCGCCGGACGCTTGCTCAAGCAGCCTGCTCGTGAAGGTGTGGTGGCCGCGCAAAGTCGTCTCGGCCAACTGATGTGCCGCGAATGCGGCAATGCCCGGGATCGCCGCATTGGCCAGGACCTGTTGCGTCAGGCCGCGCGAGCGGGCGATCGGCGCGCCCTGCAGGAACTGGGCTTAGTCGAAGACTGAGCTGTCCAAGTTTTGACGCCTTGGTTAACCTTCAAGCTTTATCTCATCGGCAGGAGTCGCTATGGCTATGGACTTGACCAGCATTTTGCTTGGTCTGGCGGGCGCTGCACTGCCATTGCTGGTACTGGCCTGGCAAATCCAGCGCCGTGCGAGCGCGGGACAAGCCGAGGTGGCCATGCTGGAAGAGCGTCTGGCCATGTCGCAACTGGCGCAGGACGGCTTGAACGCCCAGCTCGAAACCTGCCGCGATGAAATCGGTGATCTGGGCCAGGCCAACGCCGCCAAGCAGGCAGACATGGCGGCCATGCGCCGTGAAATTGAACTGCTGCAGATCGAGCGCGACGACGCCCGCGACGCGTCTCACGCCTGGAACATCGAACGCGCCGGCAAAGAAGTCGAGCTGCGGCGCCTCGACGCCCAGGCGGCCTCGCTCAACGCCGAACTGCGCGAGCAGCAGGACAGCCATCAGCAACGCCTCAACGACCTGCAAGGCTCACGAGACGAGCTGCGAGCACAGTTCGCCGAACTGGCGGGCAAGATCTTTGACGAGCGTGAGCAGCGTTTCGCCGAAACCAGCCAGCAGCGTCTGGGCCAGTTGCTCGATCCTTTGAAGGAACGCATTCAGTCTTTCGAAAAACGCGTCGAGGAAAGCTATCAGGCCGAAGCCCGCGAACGGTTTTCCCTGGCCAAAGAGTTGGAGCGTTTGCAGCAGCTGAACCTGCGCTTGAGCGACGAAGCCACTAACCTCACTCGAGCGTTGAAAGGGCAGAAAACCCAAGGCAACTGGGGCGAGCTGATTCTTGAGCGCGTGCTTGAACACGCCGGGCTGGAGAAGGGCCGCGAATACCAGACCCAAGTCACCCTCAAGGGCCCGGACGGTGAGCGTTTCCAGCCGGACGTGATCATTTATCTACCGGGTGACAAGCAGGTGGTGGTCGACTCCAAAGTCAGTCTCACAGCCTATCAGCAATACGTGGCGGCCGAGGACGATGCCATCGGCCAGATCGCCATCAAGCAGCACGTGCTGTCGCTGCGCAATCACGTCAAAGGCCTGTCGGGCAAGGATTACAAACGACTCGACGGCTTGCACAGCCTGGATTTCGTCTTGCTCTTCGTGCCGATCGAAGCGGCTTTTTCCGCGGCGTTGCAGGCTGAACCGACACTGTTTCAAGAGGCGTTCGACCGCAACATCGTCATCGTCAGCCCGACCACGCTGCTGGCGACCCTGCGAGTCATCGACAGCTTGTGGAAGCAAGAGCGCCAAAGCCAGAACGCCCGGGAAATCGCCGAGCGCGCCGGATGGCTGTACGACAAGTTCGTGTTGTTCATCCAGGATCTGGACGAAGTCGGCAATCGCTTGCAGCAACTGGACAAGGCCTACAGCTCAGCGCGCAACAAGCTGACAGAAGGGCGCGGCAACCTCGTCAGCCGCAGTGAACAGTTGAAGTTGCTGGGTGCCCGAGCCAGCAAGAGCTTGCCGGCTGATCTGCTGGAGCGGGCGATGACCGATGTCGATGGGTTGGCTGAGTTGCCTGAATAGGTCAAAAGCCAAAAGCTTCGTCGGGACGCCGCCCGGAGCAAGCCTGCTCCCACAGGGTTTTTGTGTTGTTCACTCGATGTGTGCAACCACTCCGACCCACTGTGGGAGCGAGCGTGCTCGCGATATAGGTAGTCCAGACACTACCGTGTTAAAACCTGCCGCATCACAACGGCAAATGCCGACTCAACAACGCCCGCAACGCCGCCGGTTTCACCGGTTTCGCCAGGTACTCCAGGCCCGCCGCATGCACTTGGGCCACCGTTTCCGGCCGGCCATCGGCACTGATCACCACCCCGGGCACCGGCTCCCCAAGCTGGGTGCGCAGCCACGCCATCAACTCGGTCCCGGTCTCGCCATGGTCCAGGTGGTAATCCACCAGCGCCAACTGCGGACGTACACCGTCGTTCAACAGCGCCGCACATTCATCGCGGTTGCGCGCGGTCCAGACCTGGCAACCCCAGCGTGTCAGCAGGCTGTTCATGCCGATCAGGATGCTGTCTTCGTTATCGATACACAGCACCTGCGCGCCGCTCAACACATGGCCATTGAGCTCGCTGACCTTGGCCGGCGCGACAGTCTGTGCCCGCGCCAGCGGCACGCTGACACTGAACACGCTACCGCGCCCCGGCCAGGACCGAACGCGCAAGGTGTGACCCAGCACGCGACACAGCCCATCCGCAATCGCCAGCCCCAGGCCCAGGCCTTTCTCGGCGCGCGTCTGGTGGCTGTCGAGGCGTTTGAATTCTTCGAAAATCACCTGCTGTTTATCTTCAGGAATCCCCGGTCCTCGGTCCCAGACCTCCAGGCACAACTCGCCCTTGCGCCGCCGGACGCCGAGCAGCACGGGCCCTTTGGCGTAGCGGAAGGCGTTGGTCAGGAAATTCTGCAAGATCCGGCGCAGCAATTTGATGTCACTGTCGACCCGCAACGTGCTGCCCCGAACTCGGAATTTCAGCCCTTGCTCCTGAGCCAGTGCCTTGAATTCGGCACCGAGCGCGTTGAACAGCTCGTTAAGCACAAAGGGTTTGGGGTCCGGGTTGATCTTGCCGTTTTCCAGGCGGGAAATGTCCAGCAGGTCGCTGATCAGGTCCTCGGCCGAGCGCAGTGAACTGTCCAGATGATGCACCAGTTTCTGCGCCTCGCTGGACAGGCCATCGTCTTGATGGGAGAGGGCAGCGGAGAACAGGCGTGCGGCATTCAGTGGTTGCATCAAGTCATGGCTGACCGCCGCCAGAAAGCGGGTTTTCGACTGGTTGGCCGATTCGGCGGTGCCCTTGGCTTCGGTCAGGGCAACGTTGAGTTGTGACAGTTCGTGGGTCCGTGCGGTGACCCGCTGCTCCAGGCCTTCGTTCGCTTCGGTCAGCGCCTGCTCGGCCTCGCGGAACGCGGTGATGTCAGTGAAACTCATGACGAAACCGCCGCCGGGCATCGGGTTGCCGATCAGCTCAATCACACGTCCGTTGGGGAAAAGTCTTTCAGAGGTATGGGCGCGCCCCTGACGCATCCAGTGCAAGCGGCGGGCGACATGCACTTCGGCTTCGCCGGGGCCGCACAGACCGCGCTCGGCGTTGTAGCGAATGATGTCGGCAATCGGTCGGCCAAGCCTGATCAGCCCATCCGGGTAATTGAACAGCTCCAGATAGCGCCGGTTCCAGGCCACCAGTTTCAGCGACTGGTCGACCACGCTGATGCCCTGGGTGATGTTTTCGATAGCGCCTTGCAACAGGGCGCGGTTGAACTGCAGCACTTCCGAGGCTTCGTCGGCGATACGGACTACATCCTCCAGCTGCATTTCCCGACCTTCGATGGCGGCTTTTACCACCGCGCGCGTCGACGAAGCGCCGAGTACACCGGCCAGCAAGCGTTCGGTATGGGCGATCCATTCACCGTCGGCGTTCTGGTTCGGGTTGAAGCCTTTGCCCTGGCGGTAGGCAAATCGGATGAAGCTCTGCCGCGCCCGTTCTTCACCGACGAAGCGGGCGGCCAGTTGCAGCAAATCGTCGATCTGCACCGCCAGCATCGAGCGGGCGCTGGGGCGAGCACTGATTTCCTGACCGATGAAACGACCCGCCTGCCAGTGCTCGGAAACCCTCGTGCGTGACAGCACCGACACCCAGGCGAACAGCGTGAAGTTGGCCGCCAGCGACAACACCACGCCTTGTGTCAGCGGGGTAAGCGGCAGATTCAGCGGGTTGCTGTGCAGCCACGCCAACCCTGGAAAACTGCTCAGGGACAACCCGAGGCTGTGGGCCGCGATCGGCAGAATCAGGGTGTAGAACCAGAGGAATGTGCCGGCGGCGAGGCCCGCGAATACGCCCCGGCGGTTGGCCTGTTTCCAGTACAGCGCGCCGAGCATGGCCGGGGCCAGTTGGGTCACGGCGGCGAAGGCGATCTGGCCAATGGTTGCCAGGCTCGCGGTGGAGCCGAGCAGGCGATAACTGACGTAAGCCAGCAACAGAATCACCACGATGCTGACCCGGCGCACCGACAGCATCCATTGGCGGAACACTTCGAACGGCCGCTCAGCGTTGTTTCGGCGCAGCAACCACGGCAGCAACATGTCGTTGGAGACCATGGTCGACAGCGCGACGCTGGCGACGATCACCATGCCGGTCGCCGCCGAAGCACCGCCGATAAAGGCCAGCATTGCCAGGGCCGGGTGGGCTTGGGCCAGGGGCAGGCTGATGACGAAAGAGTCCGGCAGCACTGAACTGGGCAGCAGCATCTGACCGGCGAGGGCGATCGGTACTACAAACAACGCCGCCAACGCCAGGTAAGCAGGGAACACCCATTTCGCCAGGCGCAAATCCTGAGGGTCGATATTTTCCACCACCGTCACGTGGTACTGCCGGGGCAGGCAAATGATCGCCATCATCGCCACGCCGGTCTGCACCACCATCGACGGCCAGTTGATGGTTTCCTTCCAGTACTCCTCCAGGCGCGGGGCGAGCATGGCCTGGTCGAACAGGTCTTCGAATCCGTCGTACAAGCCGTAGGTCACGAACGCGCCGACCGCGAGAAACGCGAACAGCTTGACCAGCGATTCGAAGGCAATCGCCAGCACCATGCCGCGGTGGTGTTCCGTGGCGTCTAGGTTGCGGGTACCGAAAACAATGGTGAACAGCGCCAACACCAGCGACACGATCAGCGCCGTGTCCTGAGCGCGGGTGCCCATGGCGTCGGCACCGGCGCCGATCAGCAGGTTCACCCCGAGGACGATGCCCTTGAGTTGCAGCGCGATGTAGGGCAACACGCCCACCAGGCAGATCAGCGCCACCACCACCGCCAGCGACTGGGATTTGCCGTAGCGGGCGGCGATGAAGTCGGCGATGGAGGTGATGTTCTCCTGTTTGCTGATCATCACCATTTTTTGCAGGACCCACGGCGCGCAGATCAGCAGCAGGATCGGCCCGAGGTAGATCGGCAGGAAAGACCAGAGTTGTTCGGCGGCCTGGCCGACTGCGCCAAAGAAGGTCCAGCTGGTGCAATAGACCGCCAGCGACAGGCTGTACACCCACGCGCGCACTCGCGGCGGCAACGGCGTGCTGCGGCGGTCGCCGTAAAAGGCGATGGCGAACATGATGGCCATATAGGCCAGGGCGACGGCGGCGATCAGCCCGCTGGACAACGGCATGGGAACTCCCGACAAAAGACACCCGGGACTCCCGCCCGGTCAGACAGTCTCGCACGATGGCAGGGGTTAGTCAGTGTCGACCAAGGTCGTGGCGTGGTGGGGTGTCGCAGGGTGTTTGTCTGTTGGATCTATGGCGTCCAGGCCGGCCTCTTCGCGGGCAAGCCTCGCTCCGACAGGTTTTGTGTTGTTCACCGATTATGTGTACGACACAGAACCTGTAGGAGCGAGGCTTGCCCTAATGCCAGTCAGTTAAGAAATTGACTTGCCCGCCCAGCAGTAATAGAAACGGGCTTATGTTTTTATGAGCCCGCTTCATGTCCCTACAAAACGCCCTTCAAGAAGTTACCAAACTCAATCCGATCTCTTTCGAACGCTTTGCGCAACTGATCGATCCCCTGTGGATCGAGCAAGCGCTGGCCTCGACCGGAACGGTTTCTCTGCGCCGTAGACGCCTGCCGGCCGAGCGTATTGTCTGGTTGGTGGTGGGGTTGGCCTTGTTCAAGAACGAGCCGATTTGGCTCATCGTGCAGCAGCTGGGACTGGCTTTGGGCGAAGCAAAGGTGCCTGTGCCCAGCGCAGCAGTCCAGGCCCGGCAACGGCTGGGAGCAGAGCCCCTTGCCGCACTGTTTAAGCAATTGGCAGAGTCATGGGGCGGTGCTGAGCAGCCAGCTTCGGCTGGCTTTTTAGGGTTACGCAGCTTTGCGGTAGACGGCGTGGTTTGGTCCACCCCTGACACACCAGAAAACCGCCAAGCCTTTGGTGGCGGGCGGACTCACTCGGGAGACGGAGCCTGGCCACAAGTGCGCGGTGTTTGCCTGATGGATACCTATAGTCACTTGATTCGGGCTGCCTGTTTTGGCGAGTTTGCTGTCGGCGAACTTCGCTATGCCAAAGGTCTGGAGAAAGCGGTAAGCGATCATTCGGTGACGATTTTTGACCGCGCCTATTACTCGGCGGCCCTCTTGCTCGACTGGCAGCACAGTGGAACCGAACGGCACTGGCTCATGCGGGCACGCAAACCGCTCAAGTACGAGGTGATCGAAGAGTTGGGCGCCGGTGATTGGCTTGTGCGACTGACGGTTTCCAGAGATGCGCTCAAGCAACGTCCAGACCTTCCTAGCCATTGGCAGGCAAGACTGATTGAGTACTCGATAGACGACAAACCCCGCCGCTATCTCACCTCGTTGATCGATGCCGAACGTTACCCTGCCAATCAGGTGGCGGGGCACTACAACGAACGCTGGGAAATCGAGTTGGGTTACCGCGAGATCAAGCAAAACCTGCTCAAAGGAGAGCAATTACGCAGTAAACAACCTGATCTGGTGCGTCAAGAACTGTGGGGAACTCTGCTGGCCTACAACCTGATCCGTCAGGAAATGCGCTTGATGGCTGAAGAAATAAAGGTGGTACCGCAACGCTTGAGTTTTCTCTGGTTGTCTCAAGCGGTCAGCAATGCGCTGCGCTTCTGTCCGCTGGAAACGCCAGGCACGATCCCTAAACGACTGGCAGAACTGAGAATCCAGGCTCAGCACTTCATACTGCCAGCCAGACGAGAGCGAAGTTACCCAAGAGTGGTCAAGCCTAGACCAGTCAAATACCCCAAAAAGAGGGCTGGAGGGCTTAACTGACTGGCATTAAGGCTTGCCCGCGAAAGCGGTCTCACTGCTGCAACGCAATCTCGATCAACCGATGCAACTCCTCAACCTCCAGCGGCGCCGCCGAAAACAGGATACGAAACACCGTCGGTGCCGCCACCAGGTTGATCAATCGGTCGACACTCGGCTTCGGCTCATCCGGGTAACGATCCAGAATTGTCTGCAACTGCCCGCCGATGATTGTCGCGCAATAGACCGGTGTGGTGCTGCATTGCACGTCGCGCAGCATGTTGCGGCCGGGTTCGGAGCTCATCTCGTCCAGGTACTGCTCCGCCCAGGCCTGCACATCACTGTTCAGGCTGCCGGTGTTGGCCGGTTCGCTGTCCGGGCGCAGGCGGGCGAGGGCGACGTCGGCCAGCAGCGTCGACAAATCGCCCCAGCGTCGATAGATGGTCGACGGCGTCACCCCGGCGCGCGTAGCGATTTGCGGCACGGTCACGGTCGAACGTTCCTGCTCTTCGAGCAGATCGCGGACAGCAGAATGAATCGACTCTTGCACCCGGGCGCTTCGACCGCCCGGGCGTAAACCTTCTTTAATAGCCATACGGCGGACCTTAACACAAAGAATTTGCTTTAAGCGCTGGCCGGTAGCACACTCCGCAAAAGCAATAAATTAGCTTTTGCGGAGTGTGCGCATGTCCAGCTCGATATCAAACCGTTCCAGCCTGTGGTTTCTGGCGATCACTTTACTGAGTTTTCTCGCCGCTTCCACTGCGCCGACGCCTCTGTACCACTTTTATCAGGAACACCTGCAATTCTCGGCAGCGACCCTGACCCTGATTTTCGGCGTGTACGCCATCAGCCTGCTCGCGGCGCTGCTTACGGTCGGTTCGCTCTCGGATTACCTGGGACGCAAACCGGTGATCTTCACCGCGGTGGTGCTGAACATGCTGGCCATGCTGCTGTTTATCAATGCCGACAGCGTCGCGTGGCTGATCAGCGCCCGGGTGCTTCAGGGCTTTGCGACCGGGATGGCCACGGCTGCGCTGGGTGCCGCGTTGCTGGACACCGATCGCCAGCAAGGTCCGCTGGTCAATAGTGTCGCGCCGCTGCTCGGCATGGCGGTTGGCGCCATGGGCTGCGGCTTGTTGGCCGAGTTCGCGCCGCTGCCGCTGCAATTGACCTTTTGGGTGCTGCTCGCGCTGTTCGGGTTGCAGGCGCTGTACGTCTGGCGTCTGCCGGAAAGCGTCAGTGCGCAACGTGGTGCGTTGGCATCGCTGCGTCCGACCCTGCATGTGCCCATCCAGGCGCGGCGTGCGTTGTGGCTGGTGCTGCCGATCAACTCCGCCGCGTGGGCGCTCGGTGGTTTCTACGCGTCCCTCGCCCCGTCGCTTGTGCGGACGGCTACCGGATCGACGTCGAATCTGATTGGCGGGGCGACAGTGGCGGTGCTGACCGTCACCGGCGCGTTGATGATCTACAGTTTGCGCAGTCGCCCCGCGGACAAAGTCTTGCGGATCGGCGCGAGCATTCTGCCCGTGGGGGTGGCGCTGATTTTACTGGCGGTCCACAGCGCCAGCCTGCCGCTGTTTTTCATCGGGACGCTGGTCGCCGGTTGCGGTTTCGGCGCCAGTTTCCTCGGCTCGTTGCGCAGCGTGGTGCCAATGGCTCTGCCTCATGAACGGGCAGGATTGATGTCGGCGTTTTATGTACTCAGTTATCTGGCGTTCTGCTTGCCGTCGTTGCTGGCGGGGAATCTGACGCGAGCCTTTGGTCTGGTGACCACGACCAATGGCTATGGCGCGGTGCTGATTGTCCTGTCGCTCGGCGCTCTGCTCGCGCTGATGTGTCAGCAGCCTGTCAAAGTCTGTGGCGTCGATGTTCGATGACCGCTAGCCTTGGCCCCGTCATTCATTTCGACGGACCGCCCCGATGAAGATTATCCGCAGTAAATCCTTCACCGCTGACCGTGCCTGGGGCGCCTTGGATATCGCCAACATGAACGGCATCACCACCCGTTTGCACTGGACTGACCAACCGTATAAATGGCACGTCAACGATGGGCAGGAAGTGTTCGTCGTGCTCGATGGCCAGGTGCAGATGCGCTACCGCGAAGAAGGCGTCGAAAAGGAAGCGCTGCTGGACGTGGGCGATATTTTCTATGCGTCGATCGGTACCGAACACGTCGCCCATCCGCTAGGCGCGGCGAGGATCCTGGTGATCGAGACGGAAGGCAGCGTTTGACGCTATATCTGCAAAACAGATAACAGTTAGAGATATTACCCGTTATATAGATATTCGATTCAGATCTACCATGAGTTCCACCTCACAAGAGGAAGAGGAATTCACCATGACATGCCCCAACACCACGACCCTCGGTTTAAAACCGCTCAGCCATTTGCAGCACCCGCTTGAGGCCATTCGCCAATTCACCCCCAACTGGTTCGCCGCAACCATGGGGACGGGCGTGCTGGCGTTGGCGCTGGCGCAATTGCCCGTATCCATACCCGGCCTGCACGCGGTGGCCGAAGGTCTCTGGCTGCTCAATATCTGCCTGTTTGTATTGTTCACCGCAGCGTACGCGGCACGCTGGGTGCTGTTCTTTGATGAGGCGCGACGGATTTTCGGCCACTCCACGGTCTCGATGTTTTTCGGCACCATCCCCATGGGGTTGGCGACCATCATCAACGGTTTCCTGGTGTTCGGCTTGCCGCGCTGGGGCGACGGTGTGATTCATGTCGCCGAAGTGCTGTGGTGGCTCGATGTGGCCATGTCTGTGGCCTGCGGCGTGCTGATTCCCTACATGATGTTCACCCGCCAGGAACACAGCATCGACCAGATGACAGCGGTCTGGCTGTTGCCTGTGGTCGCGGCGGAAGTGGCCGCCGCCAGCGGTGGTTTGCTGGCACCGCACCTGGCCGATGCCCATTCGCAACTGGTGGTGCTGACGACCAGCTACGTACTCTGGGCCTTTTCCCTGCCGGTGGCGTTCAGCATTCTGACGATTCTGTTGTTGCGCATGGCGCTGCATAAACTGCCTCACGAAAACATGGCCGCCTCCAGCTGGCTGGCGCTGGGGCCGATCGGCACCGGAGCGTTGGGTATGTTGCTGCTGGGCGCCGATGCGCCGGCGATCTTCGCGGCCAACGGCCTGCCGGGCATAGGTGAAATTGCCGCCGGGTTGGGCCTGGTGGCCGGGATCACGCTGTGGGGATTCGGCTTCTGGTGGATGCTGATGGCGGTGCTGATTACCGTGCGTTACCTGCGCGACGGTATCCCGTTCAACCTTGGCTGGTGGGGCTTCACCTTCCCGCTGGGCGTCTATTCTCTGACGACGTTGAAACTGGGCAGCACCTTGAACCTGACGTTTTTCAGTGTCTTTGGCTGCGTGCTGGTGGCGATGCTGGCGGTGATGTGGCTGATCGTCTCCCTACGCACGGTGCAGGGCGCGTGGCGGGGCGAGTTGTTTGTCTCACCGTGCATTGCAGGATTAAAGAAATAACCTGCAAAGATTAGGTAATGTGTGGCCTGGATCGACGCTCGACATTCCAATAACAATCGCCACGCCACTCTTTACCCAACATCAGGGACACATGGAAGATGAGCCACCCCTCACAGTTCACCTTGCTTCGCACCCGGCGCTTCCTGCCGTTCTTCGTCACGCAGTCCCTCGGGGCGTTCAACGACAACATCTTCAAGCAGTCGTTGATTCTCGCCATTCTGTACAAGCTGACCATCGAGGGTGACCGTTCGATCTGGGTCAACCTGTGCGCGCTGCTGTTTATCCTGCCGTTCTTTCTGTTTTCGGCGCTGGCCGGCCAGTTCGGGGAAAAGTTCGCCAAGGACGCGCTGATTCGGCTGATCAAGCTCGGGGAAATCGCCATCATGGCGGTCGGCGCGGTCGGTTTCCTGTTCGATCACCTGTTGCTGATGTTGGTGGCGCTGTTCGCCATGGGCACGCACTCGGCGCTGTTCGGGCCGGTGAAGTACTCGATTCTGCCGCAAGCCCTGCGTGAAGAAGAACTGGTGGGTGGCAACGGGCTGGTGGAAATGGGCACGTTCCTGGCGATCCTCGCGGGGACCATCGGCGCCGGGATCATGATGTCGTCCAGTCATTACGCGCCCATCGTTTCCACTGCGATCATCGGTGTCGCAGTGCTCGGTTACCTGGCCAGTCGCAGCATTCCCCGGGCGGCGGCCTCATCGCCGGAGATGCGCCTGAACTGGAACATCTTCAGCCAATCCTTGGCCACCTTGAAACTGGGCCTGGGGCAAACGCCTGCGGTGTCGCGTTCCATCGTCGGCAATTCGTGGTTCTGGTTTGTCGGAGCGATTTATCTGACGCAGATCCCGGCCTATGCCAAGGAATGGATGCACGGCGACGAAACCGTGGTGACGCTGATTCTGACGGTGTTCTCGGTGGGTATCGCGCTGGGCTCGATGCTCTGCGAAAAACTCTCCGGACGCAAAGTCGAGATCGGCCTGGTGCCGTTTGGTTCGTTCGGGTTGACGGTGTTTGGCTTGCTGCTGTGGTGGCATTCCGGCGGTATTCCGGACAGCGTTGACGGCCATGGCTGGATCGAAATCCTCGGTTTTGGCCACACCTGGCTGGTGCTGATCGACATTCTGGGGCTGGGGATTTTCGGCGGTTTCTATATCGTGCCGCTGTACGCGCTGATTCAGTCGCGCACCCCCGAGAACGAGCGGGCGCGGGTGATTGCTGCCAACAACATTCTTAACGCACTGTTTATGGTGGTGTCGGCGATTGTCTCGATCGTTCTGCTGAGCATGGTCGAGCTGTCGATCCCGCAGCTGTTTCTGGTGGTGTCGCTGCTGAACATTGGCGTCAACGCCTACATCTTCAGCATCGTCCCCGAGTTCACCATGCGCTTCATGATCTGGCTGCTCAGCCATTCCATGTACCGCGTGGAGCATCGCAATCTCGATCTGATCCCGGATGAAGGCGCGGCATTGCTGGTCTGCAACCATGTGTCGTTCGTCGACGCGTTGCTGATTGGCGGTGCAGTGCGTCGGCCGATTCGCTTTGTCATGTACTACAAAATCTACAACCTGCCGGTGCTGAACTTTATCTTCCGTACCGCCGGGACGATTCCGATCGCGGGGCGCCAGGAAGACATTCAAATCTACGAAAAGGCCTTCACGCGCATCGCTCAATATCTGAAGGACGGTGAGCTGGTGTGCATCTTCCCTGAAGGCAAGTTGACTGGTGACGGAGAGATGAGCGAGTTCAAGGGTGGGCTGGTGCGGATTCTCGAAGAGACACCGGTGCCGGTGATTCCGCTGGCGTTGCAAGGGTTGTGGGGGAGTTTCTTCAGCCGCGATCCGGGCAAGGGGTTGTTTCGTCGGTTGTGGTCGCGGGTGACGTTGGTGGCGGGGCCGGCGGTGGCGGTTGAGGTGGCGGAGCCCCTGAAGTTGCAGCAGTTGGTAGGAGATTTGCGTGGGGTCGTCAGGTAGTCGGTGACTGTAAGGGCCTCTTCGCGGGCAAGCCTCGCTCCTACAGAGGTACTCGACCACCTGTAGGAGCGAGGCTTGCCCGCGAAGGCGATCGTAAGGTCAGGCGCTAACCTTGAGGCCAACCAACCCGGCAATAATCAACGCCACACTGGCCAGCCTGAACAGCGCCATGGATTCACCAAACAGAATGATCCCGGCGATGACCGTGCCCACGGCGCCCACGCCCGTCCAGATCGCATAGGCAGTGCCCAGCGGCAATTCCTTCATGGCAAGGCCGAGCAAGCCAAGGCTGATGACCATGGCGGCAACGGTCAATGCGGTAGGGAGAGGGCGGCTGAAACCGTCGGTGTATTTCAGGCCGACGGCCCAGCCCACTTCGAACAGGCCGGCGAAAAACAGAATGATCCAGGACATGAGAGACCTCCATCGATTGACGGGGTCGTCCCCAGATTAATGACTCGATCGAGCCGCGAGGTCGTCCTCGCGTTGCGCAACAGAGTGCCCAACATTAACCCGAGGATCAAGTTTTCGGATTACTCGGTCGCTTGCTGAGCAGCGATTTTCCGGTCTTGTTTCTCGCTCATGCGGCGGAAATACGTCGAGAGCAACGCTCCTGAAATGTTGTGCCAGACACTGAACAACGCGCTAGGCACCGCCGCCAATGGCGAGAAGTGCGCACTGGCCAACGCGGCACCCAAGCCGGAGTTCTGCATGCCGACTTCCAGTGCCAGGGATTTTCGCTGGGCCAGCGGCAACTTGAACAGGCGTCCGGTGAAGTAGCCCAACAAGTAGCCGAAACTGTTGTGCAGCATCACCACGGCCATGATCAGCAGGCCGGATTCGGCAATCTTCGCCTGGCTGGCGGCCACCACGGCGGTGACGATGATCACGATGCTCACTACCGAAATCAGCGGCAACACTTCCACCGCGTGACGCACTCGGCTGCCGAGCAACCGCTGGGCAACCACACCCAATACAATCGGCAACAGCACCACTTGCAGGATCGACCAGAACAGCTCCATGAACGACACCGGCAGCCACGCCGAGGCCAGTAGCCAGATCAGCGCGGGTGTCAGCAGCGGAGCGAGGAGGGTAGTGACGGCGGCGATGGCCACCGACAGCGCTAGGTCACCGCGCGCCAGCCAGGTCATCACGTTCGACGAAGTACCGCTTGGGCAGCAACCGACCAGAATCACGCCGACGGCGATTTCCGGCGGCAGGTGAAACGCCTGGCAAAGCAACCACGCCACGCCCGGCATGATCACGAAATGTGCAACCACGCCCAACGCCACGCGCCACGGATGGCGAGCGACTTCGGCGAAGTCTTCGAGTTTGAGGGTCAGGCCCATGCCGAACATCACCAGGCCCAGCAGCGGCACGATCGCGCCTTTCAGGCCGATGAACCACGTCGGCTGAAGGAACGCCACGGCCGCGAAGATCAGGACCCAGTAAGCGAAGGTGTTGCCGACAAAACGACTCAATGCAGCCAGAGCACGCATGGCCTGATCCTTATTATTAAGTAACACCACAAACCCAATGTGGGAGTGAGCCTTTGTGGCGAGGGGGTTTACCCCCGTTGGACAGCGCAGCAGTCCCATTTTTTGGGGCCGCTTCGCGACCCAACGGGGCGGTGCGACGTTTCGCTAAACTCCCTCACCACAAAGGCTCACTCCCACAGTAGTAATCACAAGACTTTAGATGCCCTGCGGAAGCTCTTCGCCCCCCAACGCTTCAACCAGTGCTGGCAGGAAGTCGCCGAAGGTCAGCATCATCAGGGTGAAGCTGGCGTCCAGCTGGCCGAGGGCTTCTTCGCCACCGTCCTGTTCCGCCTGGTCTTGCAGCAGGTCTTCGAACTTCAGGCGCTTGACTACCATCTTGTCGTCGAGGACGAAAGACAGCTTGTCTTGCCAGGCCAGCGACAGCTGAGTCACCACTTTGCCGGTGCTCAAGTGCAGCTGAATCTCTTCGCTGGTCAGGTCCTGACGCTTGCAGCGCACGATGCCGCCGTCTTCGTGGGTGTCGCGCAGTTCGCACTCGTCCAGCACAAAGAAGTCGTCCGCGGCTTTCTGGGTGGTGACCCATTCAGTCATGGTTGCGGTCGGCGACATTTTAACGGTCAGTGGACGTACCGGCAGGGTGCCGATCACTTCACGCAAGGTGGACAGCAGGTCTTCGGCACGTTTCGGGCTGGCCGAGTTGACCAGGATCAGACCCTGTTTCGGCGCAATGGCAGCGAAGGTCGACGAACGACGAATAAAGGCACGCGGCAGGAACGCCTGGATGATTTCATCCTTGATCTGGTCGCGTTCCTTTTTGTAGACCTTGCGCATTTGTTCGGCTTCGATCTCTTCGACCTTTTCCTTCACGGCGTCACGCACGACGCTGCCCGGCAAGATGCGCTCTTCTTTACGGGCGGAGATCAGCAGGAAGTCGCTGCTGACGTGCACCAGGGGTGCATCTTCGCCTTTGCCGAAGGGCGCGACGAAACCGTAGGTGGTCAACTCCTGGCTTGCACATGGACGCGCCAGTTTGGTGGCCAGTGCAGTTTCCAACGCCTCGGCATCAAAAGGCAGATCTTGGGTCAGGCGATAGATAAGCAGGTTTTTGAACCACATGGGGCGAGTCTCTCCTTTATACAAAGGGGGGCATTATTCTCTTAGCGAAGCCATAGGCCAACCCTTCTCTAAGCCTTTGGAAGGCCTGCAAAAATTATTGTAAAAAGTGCTTGCCAGAGGTTGGGTCGCTCCGTAGAATGCGCGCCACACCGAAAGTGAAGGGTGATTAGCTCAGCTGGGAGAGCGTCTGCCTTACAAGCAGAATGTCGGCGGTTCGATCCCGTCATCACCCACCATTCGCTTTAGTGTTACGCGCAGCGGTAGTTCAGTCGGTTAGAATACCGGCCTGTCACGCCGGGGGTCGCGGGTTCGAGTCCCGTCCGCTGCGCCATATTCGGTAACCTGGAGCGCTGAACGCCAGGTCACCACGGAAAAGCCCGCTCACGCGGGTTTTTTTCTGTCCAAAGTTTGTACGTTGTTCCTGCAGGTCGTGTCGTTCTACCGATTTTCAGATTTTTTTGAAAAATTATTCAATAAAATCAACACTTTATGAAAATCTGTGGCACAATGCGCCCCGCAACGAAGGTAAAGGGTGATTAGCTCAGCTGGGAGAGCGTCTGCCTTACAAGCAGAATGTCGGCGGTTCGATCCCGTCATCACCCACCATTTACTTTCAACGCTACGCGCAGCGGTAGTTCAGTCGGTTAGAATACCGGCCTGTCACGCCGGGGGTCGCGGGTTCGAGTCCCGTCCGCTGCGCCATATTCGGTAACCTGGAACGCTGAACGCCAGGTCACCACACAGAAAGCCCGCTTAATGCGGGCTTTTTGCTGTCCGGGATTTGGCTTTATTGCTCGGCGTTGCGGCTGTGGCGGTAATCGCTCACGGCTTCATACACTGCTTTGCGCAGGCGGTTGATGCCGCCAATCGGTCGATGGGCCTCTAGCCCGAACCACGGATTGAACGACTGGTTGTCGCATTGCACGTTCAGCGCTGGCGTATCGAAATCCTGGGCAGGCAGTTTGATCCGCGCCACGGTCTCGAACGGTGCATCCTTTTCCTTCCACTCAATACTCGTGTCCTCGATCGGCATGTACTTGCCCGGATACTGGCGCTGGATCTGCAACACGAAGCACGCGGGCACCCGATCCGTCGACAATTGCTGATTTAGCGCGTTGCGCAAAAAATTTGGCAGCTTCTGATTCTGCGCCGGCAAGGTGTAGGCCGGGCAGCTGTCGGGGTCCGGCATGACCCGGAATTTGGCGTTGGCTTCACCAAACTTGTAGGGCGAAACCGAAAAGTAAGTCGTCTTTGTCGGACTTTCCGGGGCCGAGGAGAGTGTCGCCAAGGCAATAAACAGATGACGAATCTGCCACGTGCGCGGATCCCAGCCGGGGAAAAACGCCGTCAGCTTCTTGCCATCGGCCTGAGCGGCCACATTCTGACGGTATTCGGCGACATCGCTGACGAAGAAATTCGGGTGGCTGAACATCACGAAGTCCTGTTCGCCGCGGCTTTGTTGATCGGCGAACAGTTGTTTGCCGGGCACGTCGAGCAGCTTGATCGCCATGCCCCGGGCATCGCGGATACTGTCGAACTGTGGATAGGCATTGCCGTTGGACAGCCGCATCGTCGCTTGCCAGGTTTTGCCGGGTTCGCTGAACACGCCCTGACGCAGCTCATCCGCCAGATCCGCCAGCACCTGAACCTCGGCCTTCACGCAACCGTGCGCCTTGGCATGCGCATCGCGCAGGTAGCGGGTACTTTCACGGTGCTGATCGACGATGCGCACGGCGGTCTGAATGATGTCCTGAGTCATCGCCGCTTCGCCGTCCGGGATCAGTTCTTCAGCCGAGACCGGCCCCCGGTGTTGCCAGGCAAACCATGCCGTGGCCAGCGCCCAACCCAGCAATCCCAAGCCAAACAAGCAAAGCAGGACTTTGCCGAGAAACGCGCCAAACAAGATCCAGAGTCTGCTCATGGCAATTGTGCCTCCAACGGGCCGCCCAACACTTTCAGGTACTCCAGCAGCGCCCAGCGCTCCTCCGGTTGCAGCAGGCGACCGATGACGCCGTTGCCACGCTTGCCGGCACGGAACTCGTGGCCGCTGTTGTGATTGCCGGTGATGCGTGTGTCGAACTTGAAGCCATTGGTGAAGGCTTCGGTGCGATAACCCAGGTGCCTGGGGTCATACTCGAACGTGCCTTTGTAGAAGTTCGTTGCGCGTTCATCCTGAGGCGAGAGCAGTTGATAGATGCTCGGCACCGAACCGTTGTGCAGAAACGGCGCCGTCGCCCAGACGCCGGCCAACGGACGGGCCTTGTAGGCGCGCAGTTCGCGCACGCCAATCGGCAGGCCGAAGCCATCCATGTCCGGGCGCTCGGCTTCGGGGATTTTCGCCTCGCGGTAAGCGCGGTTTCCTACGAACGCGGTGACGTAGGCCAGGCCCTTGGCGGACGAGAGCTTGCTCATGTCCAGCGGTTCGGCGGGCGGTGGCTGCAATTGCACATCCAGTTTCGCCAGTTCTGCCGGGTCCCATTGCAAGGCGCTGAGGTCGAAGCGATGGTCGGCGATGTTATTGGCCGCACCCGGGTCTGTGCCGATGTATTCCACCGGCAGCATTTTCAGGTGTTGCACCCAGCGTCCGTTGGTTTGGACCGATCGAGGCACGTGGCAACCCGCGCAATTTTCGCTGAACAATTCGCGACCTTTGACGGCCAGGGGTTTGTCGACAGCGCCCAGCACGTCTTCCGGCCAGGCCGGTGGTTTGAGCCGCTGCAGGGTTTGTTCGATCTTGTGCAAATCACGCAATCGGACACTCGACGGATAGCGCTCGTCACCTTTAAGCGGTTGGCCGTTGGCGTCGAAGAAATTCAGGGTCGCGCCGACGCCAAGGGCCTCGCCGATGTTGCGCGCCATCGGTTGCTGCGCCGAACCGTTCCATTGCACCCAGTCAAAGGTCCACATGTCCCACAATTGCGGGTAGTCCACCGGGGCATTCGCCACGCGGTAGTTATCGGGTGAAATCGCGTCGCCGAAGCTGGCGTTGGCGATACGCCCGAAGGCATCGGTACGGCCGGGGCCTTCCTCGGTCGGGTAGAGCCCGCGATGGGTATCGTTCCAGGCCACCTTCACGAAGATGTTCAGAGAGGTTTTGAAGTCTTCGCGCAGTTGTTGGCGCCGGGCGTCGTAGTCCTCGCCGAGCACGTTGCGGGCGAAGCGTTCGAATTTCCACGGGTTGTAGTAAGTCGAGATCAGACTGGCTACCAGCGCCTGTCCGAAACTACCGCCGCGCAGTGTAGGAACACTGGAAGGCAGGACATGCTGCGCCGAACCTCCGTCGATGCGCACTGCCTGGCCGTTGAAACGCAATTCACCGGTGTGGCAGGCGGCACAGGTGATGTCGAGGTATTCGTCCTGGCTGCCAGGATTTTGATGGCGGGCAAAACCCACAGGCAAGTTGTCGGGATTGCTGTTCGGCGTGGTTTTCTGCTCGGAGTCGATCAGAAATCCAAAGCGTGCCAGATACTCGGGGGCGGCGAATCGTTGTTCCGAGAAGGGCAGCTCGAGTTCCTTGAACCAGTCATAGCGCAAGCCTTTGACCTGAGTGCCCTGAGGGGTGAAGTAGTAAGCCTGGCGGTCAGCAGCACTCCACTGCTCCAGGTAATGCACCTGTTGTGCGGGTGACCAGGTCGGCAGTTTCGGGTTGGCGACGTAATACAGAACCACGGCCAGGCCCAGCCCCAGCAGCACAGCGAACAGCACCAGCAGGCGTAATAAGAGGCGCAAGATAAACGTCCTTGTCGATTTGTAGCTCTCTTATGCCTCAGTGTTCGGGGTGAGGCAAGTGGCCATTACGCCAGAAGCTGTGGGATACGGCACCCGTCTCTGTGGGCACAAGATGTCAGAAGCTTCATCATTCCAATCCCGAAATGCGTTAAAACACCTGAACTTATCAGAAGTTTCCTGCTCTCATGCCGGTAGCCATTGGTCGTGGCCGCCTGATAAGCTCGCGGCTTTACTCGATTGCCCTTTAGGCGCATGAACAAGGAAATAGCATGAAACAGCATCGGTTGGCGGCGGCGGTGGCCCTGGTTAGCCTGGTACTTGCGGGTTGTGATTCGCAGACCAGCGTAGAGCTGAAAACCCCGGCGCAAAAAGCTTCCTACGGGATTGGCCTGAACATGGGCAAGAGCCTGGCTCAGGAAGGCATGGATGACCTGGACTCCAAAGCCGTAGCCCAAGGCATCGAAGATGCCGTCGGTAAGAAAGAACAGAAGCTGAAGGATGACGAACTGGTCGAAGCCTTCGCAGCACTGCAGAAGCGTGCTGAAGAGCGTATGGCCAAAATGAGCGAAGAGTCGGCATCCGCCGGCAAGAAATTCCTCGATGAAAACGCCAAGAAAGCCGGTGTAACCACCACTGCTTCGGGCCTGCAATACGAAGTGGTCAAGAAAGCTGATGGCGCACAGCCTAAGCCGACCGACGTAGTGACTGTTCACTACACCGGCAAGCTGACCAACGGCACTACGTTTGACAGCTCCGTCGATCGTGGCAGCCCGATCGATCTGCCGGTTAGCGGCGTGATTCCGGGTTGGGTCGAAGGCCTGCAACTGATGCACGTTGGCGAGAAGTACAAACTGTACATCCCTAGCGAACTGGCCTACGGCGCCCAAAGCCCAAGCCCGGCGATTCCAGCCAACTCGGTGCTGGTATTCGACCTGGAACTGCTGGCGATCAAGGATCCAGCAAAAGAAGACGCCACCAAGTAATCAGCGTCTGCTCTAAAAACAACGCCTCGCTTTATGCGGGGCGTTGTTGCATCTGGCGTTCAGCGAGGGTAAACAAAGCGAACGGATGCTGTACGTTGCAGTCATAGCCATTGAGACGCCCGTGCTAGCCGCGCTGGCGCGCCAAGTCAATGAAATCTTGGGTTTTTTTATGTGAGTAAAAAACGCCCGATCTGAGTTAAGCCCTTATGAAACGGGGCTTTCAGCCGTGAAAAATAGCTCTGTTCACAAGGTTATCCACAATTTGTGTGGATAACATTTCAGAGGGAGGAATGATGAAAGCACCCTGGAATTTCGCTCGTTTCCTGCCACTTGCCGGACGCTTGTTGGCCCGTGGACGATTACCGACTCTGCTGTTCGCCGTCGCCAGCAAAGGTGCCAGCCAAGGCAACCGATTGGGCAAACTCAAGGACGATTTGCGCCTGTTGCAGGCACTGTGCCTGGCCTACTGGCGCGGGGAGTACCGCGCTATCAGCCCGAAGGCGTTGCTCTCGGTGGTTGCCGGCCTGATGTACTTTCTCAGTCCGGTGGATGCGATTCCCGACTTCATCCCGGTATTCGGCATGCTCGATGACATCGCCGTGCTGGCCTGGTTGATGAAAGTCCTCGATGACGAACTCAATGCCTTCCGTGCCTGGCGCAATCGCCAGTTGCCGGAGAAGCTCGCGGTGGCCGAGCGCCTTCCCGACACCCCCGAGCAACTTCAGCTTCAAGGACCGAAAAAAACCTGATTTGATTGAGGATCGTCCTTATATTCATACCCCCCGCGACCGTGGCCGCTGTTAGGATTACACTTCTAGGGAAAAGTGCCGACTCGCTAAGTGTCGTTGTCCTACGGGGAAGTCATGGATATTCAGATAATCACACGCGAAGGCGAGCCCGAATACGCGGTTCTGCCGTGGGCTCAGTATCAGGCTCTACTGAAAGCAGCAGGCATCAACGAACAACCGGCACCCGACACGCCGGTGCGTCACGCAGCATCACCAGACCAGATTCTTCCAGGTCTGGATCAACTACGCAGTTTGCGCGAAGGGAAGGGCATCGCCATTGAGGCGCTCGCCCGCACGGTAGGCATCAGCCCGTCTTATCTGGCCTTGATCGAAAGTGGCGAGCGTCTACCCGACGCTGCGATTCGCCGCAGCCTGGCCTGGGAGCTGACGGTGCCAGGGTGGAGGGATGAAACGTGAGCGTACGCATCAGTCGTCAACATTGGGACGGGTTGCTGGGTGAGCTGGATCAGGCCCGCCGCCAGCGCCATCTGCTGACTTATCGAGCCTTGCTGGAGCGCTTGCAGTTGCCCACGCCGGCCATGCAAACCCTCACCGCTGCGTTGGAGCATCTGGCCGCGCTGGACGCCAAGGCCGAGCAGCCGCTGCGCAGCTCGCTGGTGATCAGCCAGGGCGCCAGTCGCCTGCCACGCACCGGTTTCTTCGAATGCGTCGAACGTCTGGGGCGTTTCTCCGGGCCGTCCGACGGCGTTGCTGCCGCCTCGTGGCACGCCTCGGAAGTGGTGCGTGTGTTCGAATACGAGTACCCGGAATCGGCGGAGGCCTGAGTGTTTTTAAAGCTCAAGGCACGGGCCGGTTACTGGCTGGCCCGCCGGTTGTTTCACTGGTCGTGGTTCGTGCGACAGCCCCGTGGCTGGAGCTGGCTCGAAGGCCAGTTTGCGCGCATGGCCAATCTGGGTGACGTCGGCGCGCAAAGCTTCTATGGCCACATCCTGACCTTTCGCGGCGTCGGCCTTGGGGCTCGTGAGGAAGGCGTGCGATTGCTGCGCCTGGCGGCGTTGGCGGGGGATGGCAAAGCGGCGTATCAAGTGGGCGTGATCAGTTTGGCGGGGACGCCGAGCAAGGCGCCGGATCCGGATGAAGCGGCGCGGTTTTGGGGAATGGCGGCGAAGGCGGGGCATCCGTTGGCTGAGATGAAGCTTAAAGAGATGGCGTCTCGCGATTCGGCGAAATAAAGACATAGCGGTTCGACAAATGAACGTGGCGTGAGGGAAACCTCCCGCCACGTTTGCGTTTCTGACGGTTCGTTTATTAGTGGCGACGTATTAGAGAATTGCCCTACGACAACATCGTCCGTTCCTGACTTCTTTCCTGATTGATCACCCGCAAAGTGCAGCGCGTTTAAAGCCTGGCAAATTCATCGGAGATTTCCTTCGAGTTGTGGCGGCTTTCATGAACTGGTGCGAACTGAGTTCACCCGATAGCCTTTGATGGTCACTGAAAACTCAGTGGTGGGGTGTAGGAACCCTTTCAGCATCGGTATTGCGTTAGCGTCGAAACCTGATTTGCGGCCGTCTATATGCGTCCGTAAGATCTGTTGCGGCGGCTGTGCGCGGGCACGCTTCGGCGTGGTCGAGTCTCCGATGCTCGGTATTCCTACCCCGCGTATAGCTGCCACCCAGGCCTGTAGGAAGGCTTTTGGCAGCTCCCATTGTCATCGGAAGGTCTCAAATGCCAACACTTCATCCTGATCCACCCTACGAAAAACCGGTTCCCACCCAAAAAACCGCTTCATGGCGCTCACCAGCAACTGCAGCGACATGCCCACCTTGTTCGTCGACACCCACGCGCCCCTCGATATTTTGACCGACGCCGCCCGCTATCGAATCCGAGCCGTAACCCAAGTGCTGGAGAACCTGTCCATGCGCGGTTCGATTGAGTGCGATTCCATGATTCTCAGCGACTTCGCGTTGCTCTGTGCGATTCCGTTGCGCGATGGGTGTGATGTGCTGGATGTGGTTGGGCGGCGGTTGGGGGCGCGGTCAGCGGCGGATTGATTCCAGAGATTTTGGTTGTCTGGTCTGGCCTCTTCGCGGGCAAGCCTCGCTCCTACACGGGTTCTGTGTCGTTCACAATCATCACAAACAACACAAAACCCTGTAGGAGCGAGGCTTGCCCGCGAAGGCGTCAGTACAATCAGCGATGCCCCAACAGCAACTCATCCTCTCGCCCCGGCACCGTCAAGCTATCAATCACATGCACGCTATACCCCGGCACATTCTTCGCGTGATGTTTGGACTGCGATGCCATCTCCGCCAACTGGCTCGCATCGAGTTGTCCACAGGCCTGTGGATGCAAATGCACCACGCCGATCGACAGTGACAGCAACGGGAACTCCTGGCGCACACCCTGGCGATTCGGCGCGATAAAGCAGCCGGCTTCCAGGTGTTCGCTGCGGTAGAAGCGTCGGCACTGGCTCTGGAAGTCGTCCAGCAGCTGGTTCAAACGTTTGCGCCAGTCTTCCGGGCCGAGCACCAGCAGAAAGTCATCACCGCCGATATGGCCGACGAAGTCGCGGGACGGGTCGACGCGATCGTTCAGACATTGCGCCAGGCACAGCAGGACTTCATCCCCACGGCCGTAGCCGTAGATGTCGTTGAAGGGTTTGAAACTGTCGATGTCGACGTAGCAGATCACCGATTCCCGCTCCTGTTGCAGCAGCCGCGTCAGGCATTGCTGGATGGGCACGTTGCCCGGTAACAGGGTCAGCGGGTTGGCGTAGCGGGCCTGCTGGATTTTCAGTTCGGTAATCAGCTTGAGCACATCGATCACCCGGCCCAACCCCAGATAACCGCCGTTGAGGGTGATGATGAAATCTTCCTCGATGCGCTGCCGCGCCCGACTGGTGATCAAGCGACTGACCTGTTGCAGTGACTGGCTCATTTCCACGGCAAGAAAATCGTCGTTCATCAAACGGCTGATGGGCTTGCGGGCAAACAGGTCGGTCGCGAAGGGCTTGAGCAGTGCGTCCGAGAGCGAATGCCGATGGACGATGCCGCAAGGATGGCCTCGCTCGTCGAGCACCGCCAGTGAGTTCAGGTTGGCTTGACGGCGGAAGGCTTCCAGCACCGTGGCTGTCGGTGTGTCTCGGTGCACCGCCGGTTGATCGTTGAGCAAGGCGCTGAGGTCGCTGCCTTCGTCATTCAGCGCCACGGCGGTGCTGTCGTGTTTGGGCATCAAGGATCGTGCCTCGAGAGGTGGATGCTCCTGAGGCCGGCACAGCAAATAGCCTTGCACCAGATCGACGCCCATCTCCGTCAGCACCGCGAGCTCTTCCGGCAGCTCGATGCCTTCGGCGATCACTTGCGCCCGCGACGCCTTGGCGATTTGCAGGATCGAGCCGACGAACTCACGCTTGAGCGCGTCCTGGTGAATGCCGTCGATGAAATGTCGGTCGATTTTCACGTAGTCCGGACGCAGTTCGGACCACAACCGCAAACTCGAATAACCCGCGCCCAGATCATCCAGCGCAATGGAAAACCCCATCGCCCGGTAGTGATGCAGGGCGTTTTGCAGTAACTGGAAATCGTCGGTCGGTGTCTGTTCGGTGAGCTCGATCACCACCTGGCTCGGCGGTATGCCGAAGTCCTGCAGCAATTGCAGGGTCCGCCCCGGTTGGTGGGCGGCTTCCAGCAGGGATTCCGGAGAGACGTTAAGGAACAGTTTGCCGGGTAGCTGCTGTTCGTTGAAACGCCGGCAAGCACTTTCACGACAGGCGATTTCCAACTCGCTCAAGCGACCGGCCTGACGGGCGACCGCGAACAGCGCGATGGGGGAGTGCAGCGGACTGTTCGAGGGGCCGCGGGTCAGCGCTTCGTAGCCGACAATACGTCGCTCGGAGAGGGAAATGATCGGCTGGAACAGGCTGTGCAAGCCGCTTTGAGCCAGTATGGAACTCAAGGCACTCAGCTGTTCTGTCGTGGTCATGGCAATCTCTGGCGATAAAAAAAGGACTGGGAGCACACTCTTGGTCAAGAGGGCTCCCAGTCCTGTATTTCACGACAGAATGATGACTGTATGATGACGCTCCGGAGAGCGTCAGCATTAAATTGCCATCATCTTGCTTGTAACCACTTAGTGCTTGGCTACCGCGGTGTTGAGTTTCAAGTAGTCCAGCAGAATCCGCCCGGTCTCGCTCAAATAGGCATCGTCTTCTGGCTTGGTCTTGTCCGGCTCGGCCGCGATCGCGTCTTCGTCTTCTTTCTTCAGCTCTTTGAGCGGCTCTTCGCCCTTGGCCTTGCGACGGAGGTTTTCCATGACCAGTTGCTTGGATTCAATATCGGCGTGTTGCGCACGACGATCAGCTTCATTGAGGCTGACGGTTTTTTCCGCCATCAGTTTCTGAGCCAGGGCCAGCTTGTCGCGGATGAACACGAACTCTGCGTCTTTGGTCGAGCGCAAATCATGCTCGGACTTGAGCTGCGCGATGTACGGTTTGAACGGGTCGACCGCCGGCTTGATGGCCGCGCGGATGGTGTCCCACGGCATGGCTTCCGGCAGGGCGCTTTCGCCGATTTCCTTGGTGTCGATGATCGACGGGTAATCGATGTCCGGCAGTACGCCCTGATGCTGGGTGCTCTGGCCGGAAACCCGGTAGAACTTGGCCAGGGTCAGTTTCAGTTCGCCATGGTTCAGCGGCTGAATGGTCTGCACGGTGCCTTTGCCGAAGGTCTGGCCGCCGATGATCAGCGCGCGGTGGTAGTCCTGCATGGCGCCGGCAAAAATCTCCGAAGCCGAGGCGGACAAGCGGTTGACCAGCAACGCCATCGGGCCTTTATAGAACGCGCCCGGGTTTTCATCTTCCAGCACATCGACCCGGCCATCGGCGTTACGCACCAGCACGGTCGGACCTTTGTCGATGAACAGGCTGGTCAGCTCGGTGGCTTCCTGCAAGGAGCCGCCGCCGTTGTTGCGCAAGTCGATGACCACGCCGTCGACTTTCTCTTTCTGCAACTCGGTCAGCAGTTTCTTGACGTCGCGAGTGGTGCTCTTGTAGTCCGGATCGCCAGCACGGAAAGCCTTGAAGTCGAGGTAGAAGGCCGGGATCTCGATGACGCCCAGTTTGTAGTCCTTGCCATCCTGTTTCAGGTTGAGGACCGACTTCTTCACAGCCTGGTCTTCGAGTTTCACTGCTTCCCGGGTGATCGGCACGATCTTGGAGGTCTGGTCGTTCGGCGCATTGCTGGCCGGAATCACTTCCAGGCGCACCACGGTGCCTTTCGGCCCACGGATCAGCTTGACCACTTCGTCCAGACGCCAGCCGACCACGTCGACCATCTCTTTGTTGCCTTGGGCAACGCCGATGATCTTGTCGGCCGGTGCAACCAGTTTGGTCTTGTCGGCCGGGCCGGCAGGTACCAGACGCACGACTTTCACCTGGTCGTTATCGCTCTGCAACACGGCGCCGATGCCCTCGAGGGACAGGCTCATGTTGATGTCGAAGTTCTCCGCGTTATCCGGCGACAGATAGTTGGTGTGCGGGTCGTAGGACATGGCGAAGGTGTTGATGTACGCCTGGAAGATGTCTTCCGCACGGGTCTGGTCCAGGCGCGCCAATTGGTTCTTGTAACGCTTGGTCAGGGTTTCCTGAATCTGCTTGGAATCCTTGCCCGCGATCTTCTGCCGCAAGACCTCGTCCTTGACGCGTTTGCGCCACAGGTCGTCGAGTTCGGCGGTGGACTTGAGCCAAGGGGCGTCCTTGCGATCGATCAGCAAGGTTTCCTTGGTGGTGAAGTCGATTTTGTCGACGCCCTTGTTCAGCTCGGCAAGGGCAAAGTCCAGACGCGCTTTGACGCGGTCCAGGTAGCGCTTGTAGATGGTGAACCCGGCGTTCAGGTCGCCGCTTTTGAGGAAGTCGTCGAACTGGGTTTTCCACTTGTCGAATTCGGCAATGTCGCTGGCCATGAAGTAGCTGCGCGACGGATCCAGCAGCTTGAGGTAGCTGTCATAGATGATCACCGAGCGCGCGTCATCGAGCGGCGGCTTGCTGTAGTGATGGCGCTTGAGCAATTCGACGACGTTCAAGCTGGCGATCACTTCGTCACGATCAGGCTGAAGCTTGTCCCAGCTATTGGCTGCGAATGTATTGCTCGACATCGGCAACAGGCCGATACCAATGAATAGGGCTAGGGCGGTGCTGGGTAAAAAATGCTTCATGCTGATTCGACGCGGGGACAATTGATCACGCATATTAGGCCGTCTTTGAAGTCGCCGGTTCCACAGGGGCCGGTCGCATAATGCAAGAAAGCCCGGCGCTACAGCTACGGGCTCAGTCCAGACTCACTATGGAGGCACTGTGAAGGCATTGCAAGGCGTGGAAGGTCAAGTGGAGTGGGTTGAAGAGCCCAGTCCTACATGCGATGTAGGACAAGTTCGGATTCGAGTGGCGGCAGCGGGCCTCAATCGCGCCGATTTGTTACAGAAAGCAGGGCTTTATCCGCCACCGCCGGGAGCCAGTCAGGTACTGGGTCTTGAGTGTTCGGGGGTGATCAGCGAGGTCGGCCCAGGCTCGTCCTGGCAGGTTGGCGATCGGGTCTGCGCCTTGCTGGCCGGGGGCGGGATGGCCGAGGAGGTAGTTGTCGACGGACGGCACGTGCTCCCGGTCCCCGAAGGTTTGTCCCTGGCCGAGGCCGCGGCGTTGCCGGAAGTGTATGCGACCGTTTGGCTGAATTTGTTTCAACTGGCTGCGCTCAAACCGGGTGAGAAAGTTCTTCTGCACGCCGGAGCAAGTGGAATCGGTTCAGCTGCCATTCAGCTGTGCAAGGCCTTTGGCAACCCGTGCTGGGTCAGCGTCGGTTCTGCCGAGCGTCTGGCTTATTGCGAAGCACTGGGTGCGCAGGGTGGTGTTGTGCGCACGGGTGACCTGGACAGCTTGCGTGATCTGGGACCGTTCGATGTGATTCTCGACCCGGTTGGTGGTAATTACGCCGCGCTGAACCTGAAGATGCTGGCTCTGGATGGTCGGTGGGTGCTGATCGGTTTGATGGGCGGCCGTGAAGCGAAGCTGGACCTGGCGCAAGTCCTGGCCAAACGCGTGCAACTGCTGGGTTCGACCTTGCGCAGTCGCGATGAGCAGTTCAAGGCGGATTTGTTCAGTGATTTGAGCCAGCATGTGTGGCCGTTGTTTGCGGAGGGGCGGTTGAGCCCTCAGTTGGCGAAGACATTCCCGATCAAGGACGCCGAAGCGGCGTTTGCCGAGCTGGCGAGTAATAAGGTGGCGGGGAAGTTGGTCTTGGTGATCGACCCAAGCCTGACCTGAAAACACCGATCCTTGTAGGAGCGAGCGGTGCGGCGATCCGACTTGCCCGCGAAGAACGATGACGCGGTTTAACTGATACATCGGCGTCATCGTTCTTCGCGGGCAAGTCTCGCTCCTACAGGGGTTTGGGTTATTTCCAGAGATGGATCGGCCAGCCGGCCTTTTCGGCATGCTCAAGCAGTACCGGATCCGGGTTCACCGCATGTGGGAAATCCACCTTCAATAGCAGCGGCAAATCGTTCCGTGAGTCGGAATAGAAACTCGCACCTTCAAGGTTTTCCTCTTCCGCATCCAGCCATTCCAGCAACCGAACGATCTTGCCTTCGCGGTAGGTCAGGGTGCCGACGGTGTGGCCGCTATAAACCCCGTGCGCCACTTCCAGCTCGATGCCAAGTATCTCGTCGATGCCCAGGCGCTCGGCAATCGGCCTGACCAGGTGCGTGCCCGACGCCGAGATCACCAGAATCCGGTCGCCGGCCTTGCGATGGGCCGCGACGGCTTTGGTCGCGTCACTGAAAATGATCGGCTCGATATAGTCTTCCACCCAAGGCCCTACCAAATGGTCGACCTCTTGCGGTGTGCGCCCGATCATCGGCTCGAGGCTGAAGGTCATGTAGTCCTCCATCCTTAGTTTGCCGTGGCTGTAGGCGTCCATAAGTTCGTTGTTCTGACGCATGAACGACTCGGGATCGACCCAGCCCAGGCGGCCCATTTGCTCGCTCCAGAGGGTGGCGCAGTCGCCGTGGATCAGGGTTTCGTCCAGATCAAAAATTGCCAGGGCCATCAGTGCAGTTCTCTCTTCGACATCAACAAAGGCATCAGGCTACCTCACACAGGGCGGTCGGATCGATGGAAAGTGCCAGGCGCTGACCATCGGGATGCAGATCGGCCGCCGAGCGGTTCAGCACATCCACCACCAATTCCACGCCCCGGGCTTCGACCCGATATCGAATCACGTTGCCCAGCAAGCTGTGGCTGCGGACTTGCGCGTCGAGCTCGCCATTGAGGCTCAGTTCGATGGCTTCCGGGCGAATCGCAATGCGGTGGTTGACCGGCCGCTGCAGCAGTTTCGAGGCGCTGTCGGCGTCCAACAGGTTGTAGTTGCCGATAAAGCCCGCGGCGAAAACATCCACGGGCGCGGTGTAAAGGGTTTCGGCGTCGCCGCTCTGTACGATTTTTCCCTGATTCATCAGGAAAATCCGGTCAGACATGGTCAGCGCTTCCTCCTGATCGTGTGTGACGAAGATCGTGGTCAAGCCGAGTTCGCGTTGGATCTGACGGATTTGTTCGCGCAGGTGCTTGCGAATTCGCGCATCGAGGGCCGACAGCGGCTCATCCAGCAATAGCAGCCGTGGCCGCGTGACCAATGAGCGGGCGAGAGCCACGCGCTGGCACTGGCCACCCGACAGTTGATGCGGGTAACGCGCGGCGAAGTCCTTCAGCTCCACCAGTCCCAGCACTTCGGCGACACGCTTGCGGCTGTCGTCGGCGTTGACCTTCTGCATGCGCAAACCGAAGGCGATGTTCTGTTCCACGGTCATGTTCGGGAACAGCGCGTAGCTCTGGAAGACCATGCCGATCCCGCGTTTCTGCGGGCTCAACGGCACGATGTCGACGCCATCGAGCAGAATCTTGCCGCCATCCACCGAGGTCAGGCCGGCGATGCAACGCAACAGCGTGGACTTGCCGCAACCTGACGGGCCGAGGAGGGTGACGAACTCGCCTTTCTGGATTTCGCAGTTGATGTCGCTGAATACCGTGGTGCCTGCGTAGTTTTTCTGCAGGTGTTGGACGCTGACATAGCTCATTCGCTTTTGTCCTTGTTCAAGATATTGGCCGCCCAGGTCAGAACCAGCACAAAGAAGAAGTAGGAAATCACCAGCGCACTGGTGAAGTGGCCGCTGCTGTTACGCATGTTGTTGAGGTAGACCTGCAGGGTTTCGTAACGGGTGCCGACCAGGATGTTGGCGAACACGAATTCACCGAACAGGAACGAGAACGACAGCAGCAACGCCACCATCAAACCCTTGCGCAGGTTCGGCAGCACCACCAGGAATGCGGCCTGCCAGGTGCTGGCGCCCAGCAACTGAGCGGAGTCCATCAGGTCGCGCAGGTTGATCGCTTGCAGGTTGTTGGTGATCGCCCGGTACATGAACGGCAGCGCGATGGTGAAGTAGCAGCCGATCAGAATCCACGGCGTCCCGACCATCGCAAACGGCCCGGAACCATAGAGCTGCAACAGCCCCACCGAGGACACCACCGGCGGCACCGCGAAGGGCAGCAGGATCAGGATGTTCATCAGCGCATCAAGTTTGGGGAAGTGGTAATGCACCACGAACAGCAGCGGCAGAATCAGCACCACCGACAGAATCAACGCGCCGACGCACACCAGCAACGACTGCCCGAAGGCATGCAGAAAGCGCGGATCGCTCCACAGCTGGATGTACCACTTGAAGGTAAAGCCGCTGGGCAGAATGGTCGCCGACCAACTGCTGGAGATCGAGTAGATCAATGTCCCGGCCAGCGGCAATAACAGAATGGCAAACAGCAAGTACACCACCACCCGGTGATAGACACCGACGGGGCCCAGTTCAGCGCGAGACATGGTAGCTCCTCTTCAGCAGCAGCTGATGCACGATGGTCACCAGGGTCATCAACGCCACCAGCACCACGGCCAGGGCGCTGGCGAGGTTCGGATCAAGGGATATGTCGCCGGAAACCATCGCCGCGATGCGAATCGGCAGCACGTTGAAGTTGCCGGTGGTCAACGCGTAGACCGTGGCGTAGGCGCCGAGGGCGTTGGCCAGCAAGATCACGAAGGTGCCGAGCAGCGCAGGTGTCAGCACCGGCAAACCGATGTGGCGCCAGAACTGCCAGCCGTTGGCGCCGAGCAATTGGGCAGACTCACGCCAGTCTTCGCGCAAGGCGTCGAAAGCCGGGTAGAGCAGCAGCACGCCCAATGGAATCTGGAAGTAGGTGTACAGAATGATCAGCCCGGTTTTCGAGTACAGGTTGAAGTCCTGAATGATCCCGGCCTGCTTGAGCATGATGGTGAAGCTGCCGTTGAACCCCAGCAGAATGATGAACGCGAAGGCCAGGGGCACACCGGCGAAGTTGCTGGTCATGTTGGCGAAGGCATTCACGAAGTTACGCAGTTTCGAGTCGACCCGGCGCAGGGAATAGGCGCCGAGCACCGCGATGATGATCCCGAACACGCTGGACCAGAAACTGATCTCAAGGCTGTACTGGATCGCCTGCAAATAGAACTTCGAATTGAAGATCTTGGTGAAGTTGGCCACGCCCCAGCCAAACTCTTCCGATTGCAGGCTGTTGATCATCACCCACACCAGTGGGGCGATCTCGAACACGATAAAGAACAGGGCGAAAGGCACCAGGCACAACGCTGCCAGCCATTTACCACGGGTCATGGCGTTCACTTGAGCAGCTCCAGGCAGACAGGTTTGTCGTGGGTCACGCCCAGCAGTTCGCAAACGGTGCCGCAGATTTCCGTCTGTTTTGGCGCCGCGCCGGGGTTGAGGCTGAAAGCATCACCGAGGACAAACAGCGGCACTTCGCGTTCTTCCGGCAGCAGGCCGTTGTGGGAGCGGTCGTTGTTCATGCCGTGGTCGGCGGTCACCAGCACCTGATAACCGGCGTCGAGCCAGGTTTGCAGATAGTCGGCCAGGATAATGTCTGCCGAGCGGGCGCTGTTGCGGTATTGCGGGGTGTCGAGGCCGTGCTTGTGCCCGGCGTCGTCGATGTTCATGGGGTGGATCAACAAGAAGTTTGGCGTGTGGCGCAGGCGCAGGTTTTCGGCGTCGGCGAACAGGTGCGAGTCCGGGTAGTGATCGTTCCAGTAGAAGTGACCGTGCTGTATTGGCAGGTCGGGGTTGTCGGTGTGACGATCCCGTGCGGCTACGAACGGCGAGCGGTTATACAACTCGCTGACCCAGTGATAAGCCGCGGCGGCAGTCGTCAGACCGGCATCGGTGGCGTAGTGATAAATGCTGCGCTGGTTGGACAGGCGCGAGACGTTGTTGTGGACGATGCCGCTCTCGATGGGCGGAACGCCGGTGAGGATGCATTCGTAAAGCGGTCGGGACAGGGCCGGCAGTTCGCACTCCAGTTTGTAGAGCGCCGCGCGTCCTGCGCCAACGTAAGCCTGCAGGTGCCCCATGGCGTGGCACGCGACCTCAAAGTTGAGGCCGTCGAGCACGACAAGGATGACGTTGTGCTTCATAGGGGCGATGACTCCGTAAAACAGATAGCCGGAATTCACTCGGTCCACTGTAGGAGCGAGCCTGCTCGCGAAGGCGGCATGTCAGTCAACAAATGTGTTGAATGTAAGTCCGCTTTCGCGAGCAGGCTCGCTCCTACAGGGATCTCCATCAGCCCGCCAAATGGCGGGCTACAGGGTTATTTCATTTCGACGAGGACTTCTTCGTTCCACTTCTGCGGCAAAGCCTTGGAAGTCTTTTCCCACGCATCCGCGTCTTTGATCGGCGTGACCTTTTTGTACTGCTCGTTCGGCAGCAGCTTGGCCTGGACGTCAGCCGGCAGCGTGATGTGCTCGGCGCGGATCGGACGGGCGTTGCCTTTCGCCAGGTTGATCTGACCGGCGTCGCTGAAGATGTATTCGCGGGTCAGCTTGGCGGCGTTCGGGTTCTTCGCGTATTTATTGATGATGGTGGTGTAGCCGGAAATCACCGAGCCATCGGAGGGGATCAGCACCACGTAGTCATCCGGGTTTGCCATCTTGGCCTTGTAGCTCAGGCCGTTGAAGTCCCAGACCACGCCGACTTCGATTTCACCCTTTTCCATCGTGGCGATGGTCGGGTTGGCCATGGACAGGCGGCCCTGCTTGGCGATATCGGCGAACAGCAACAGCGCTGGCTGCAGGTTTTTCTCGTCGCCACCGTTGGCCAGTGCCGCGGCCAGTACACCGTTGGCGGCCTGGGCGGCGGTGCTCACGTCACCGATCGAGACTTTGTATTTACCGGTTTTCAGATCAGCCCATTTGGTCGGGGCTTCGGAACCGTGCAGCAGCTTTTTGTTGACGATGAACGCGATGGTGCCGGTGTACGCCAGCGCCCAGTTGCCGTCCTTGTCTTTCGCCCAGTCCGGGATTTGCTCCCAGGTGCTTGGCTTGTAGGGTTGCACCACGCCTTGCTTGACCGCGATCGGGCCGAAGGCTGCGCCGACGTCGCCGATGTCGGCGCTGGCGTTGTCTTTCTCGGCGGCGAACTTGGCGATTTCCTGCGCCGAACTCATGTCGGTGTCGATGTGTTTCAGGCCGTACGTCTTGGCCAGGTCTTCCCAGGTGCCTTTCCAGTTGGCCCAGTCATCGGGCATGCCGACGCTATTGACCGCGCCTTCCGCTTTCGCAGCGGCTTCCAGGGTTTTCAAATCATCAGCGGCCATGGCGGCGGTGCACATGGCAATGGTCGAGCCTAACAGTGATGCCAGGAAAAGCTTTTTCATCCGAAGCTCCTTTGGGCGTTTTCAACGCTGCGATTGCGGTTGTGTTGGTCTAGGTCAGCAATACCTGAGCCAATTTAGGCGCCGCTGATGACATTTTGATGTCGACGATCGGTCGGCCTACATTTCTTACACGGTAACGCTCAGGCTTGCGAGTAAGCGTAGACCATGGCTAAAGGGCTGATACGAAAGGACTTGGCCGTGAATTTGCAGGCGTCTGGCGCAACCGTTCAGCGGCTTTGTCATCTGCCAGTCACACGCAGTGCCTAGGCTTGCAGGAAGTTGAAGGAGCCGGTTTGAATCACGGTTCTGCCCCGAAACAGTGCTGGTCTAGTCCAGATAGGTAACGTTGATGCGCATCGAGACCACCAAAGCGGTGACAGCCATCGGGCAGGTTCTGCAAGAACAGCTCGACCATGGCCTGTTAGCGCCCGGGAGCAAACTGCCGGCCGAGCGCAAGCTCAGTGAGTTGTTCGGTACCACGCGGATCACCGTGCGTGAAGCATTGTTGCAACTGGAGGCTCAAGGGCAGATTTATCGCGAGGAGCGCCGTGGCTGGTTCGTCTCGCCACCGCGCCTGGCTTACAACCTGATGCAGCGCAGTCACTTTCACGCGATGGTCAGTGCTCAGGGGCGGGTGCCGTCTACCGAGGTGATTTCGGCGCGGTTGCAGCCGGCGTCGGCAGCGGTGTGCGCATGGTTGCAGTTGCCGGCGTTGTCCAGCGTGATCCAGATTTGCCGGGCGCGGCGCATTGATGAACGGCTGGTGTTGTACGTGGAGCACTACCTGAATCCGCAGTATTTCCCGGGGATTCTGGAGTTCGATCTGAATCAGTCGATCACCGAGCTCTATGCGCGGCATTACGACTTGCACTACGGTCGGGTGCGTTTCGAGATCGTGCCGACGGCCTTGTCGGTGGACGCAGCAGCGGCGTTACGGGTGTCGGTGGGGAGCCCGGGGTTGCGGATTGCCCGGGTCAATTACGACCAGCATGAGCGGCTGATCGATTGTGATCTTGAGTTTTGGCGGCATGATGCGATTCATGTGGGCGTTGATGTGGTTTAACCCGCTCGGTTTATCTGGGCGACCGCGTCGACCCCTTCGCGAGCAAGCCCGCTCCCACATTGGATCTGTGTCGTTCACAAAACCAATGTGGGAGCGGGCTTGCTCGCGAAGGGGCCCTGACAGCCACCCTATCAATCAAGTGGCGGACACTTCCTTCTGTGGCCCACCGTCGGCCGTAATCACCTGCACACTCATCCGCGGCGTCGCCAGGTCCATCCCGGCCTCATCCAGATGCCGCTTCAGCGACAAATTGAATGCCCGTGAAACTTCCCATTGCTTGATCGGCGCGGTCTTGAACCGGGCACGCAGAATCGCATTGCCAGACTCGAAGCTTTCGACGCCCTGGATCTCCAGCGGCGACCAGATGTTGCGCCGTTGCAGCGGGTCGGTGCGCATCTTCTGGCCGACTTCGCGCATCAGTTTGATCGCCTCGTCGATGTCCATGCTGGCGGGCACCGCCACCCGAAAGATCGCGTAGCCAAATTCCCGGGAGTAGTTCTTGATGCTTTTGATTTCGCTGAACGGAATGGTATGCACGATACCGTCGATGTCCCGCAGGCGAACGGTGCGGATGGTCAGGCCTTCAACCGTGCCCAGATGGCCGCCGACGTCCACGTAGTCGTCGATGGCCAGGGAGTCTTCGATGATGATGAACAGGCCGGTGATCAAGTCCGCGACCAGCGACTGCGCACCGAAACCGATGGCCAGGCCGATCACACCGGCACCGGCCAGCAGTGGCGTGACGTTCATGCCCATGTTCGCCAGCGCGACGATCAGCGCAATGATGAAAATCGCTACGAATAGCACGTTACGGATCAGCGGCATCATGGTCTGCGCACGGGCGTTGGCCAGGCCTTTGCGCGAGCGGGTGAGGGCGTGGTGCACCGCCGTGTCGCTGAGGATCCAGATCAGCCAGGCAAAAATCAGCGTGCCGGCGAGGCTGAACAGTTTGACGCTGACTTCGTGGCCTTCGCCTTCGGTGAACGCGATCAGCGACATACCCCAGACGCGCAGGCCCAGCTCGATGAAGATCAGCCACACCACGAGGTGAGCGAGGGTATAGAAGAAGCTTTTCAGGCGCTCCGAATACAGCGCATGACGCTTAACACCGCGTTGCGGTTTCAGCGAATGACGGTGAACCAGGCCGTTGATGACCATGCACAACACCAGCAACACGGTGCAAATCAGCGCCTGGCGCAGTGCGGTGCTGGTGTCGCCGGCTGAGACAAACGTGGCGAACAGCGAGATGGCCACCAACACCAAGGCCGGCACGTACCAGAAGGTGCCGAGAATCGAGAGGGTGTCGCTGAGCGCGCGGCGCGTCAGGCGTCGGGACAACGGCTGGTTGCGGATCAGGTGAGCGATCGGCCGACGGAAGCGCAGGATGAACAACCCGGTGGACAGCGCGGCCAGCACGTTGGCGACGGTGGCGGCGGTGTGAGCCAGATGACTGCCAAGGCTGGCGACCAGACGCGGATCGCTCAGCGCTTCACCGAACGCGGCGAAACTACCGATCAGCCACAACGGCCGAAAGGCTTGATGCCGCAGGATGTACAAGGCGCGGTGGCGATGCGGGCCGTCGAGCAGGGAAAACGCGATCACGCAGATCGCCGAGAAACAGGTGCCGACCATCAACGCATAGGCCAGCACCATGGCCAGGCTTTTGCCCAGTGACGAGGGCAGGGCGTAGCTCATGTAGACCGTAATGACCAAAGCAATCAGCCACGGCCCGAGTTTGCGCAGGGCGAAGCGCAGCATGTCGAGGGCCTTGGGGTGTTGCGGCAGTTCTTCGGTCAGGCCGAAACGCATGCGCACCCGGTGACCGACCCAGATCAGCGCAGCGGCCAACAGGCTCCAGACCATCAGAATCATGGCGAAGGCAAAGATGATCGGCAGCCACTCGTTGGCCGGCAGCATCAGCGCCACGAGTTCGTCCTGGGCCAGTTCAAACTCCTCCGACCAGCGCGTAAGCGGACTGCCGGCTCCGGAGAATTGTTTTTCGAAGTTGGCCAGCGTACCGCCGATCAAGCCGAGTACACCTTGTTCGGTGGCCGGCTGGGCCTTTTTGGTGACGTCGCGCAGCTTCTTCAGGTCCGCCAGCAGTTTGCTGCGCTGCTGATCGTTCTCCAGCGACTTGATGACTTCGTCCAGCGACTGCCCCAGCGGTTCTTGCGCCTCGGGCTGTTTTGCCGAGCTGTTGAGCAAGCCCGGCAAACCGACCGCCTGGGCTGGCGCCATCGGCAGCAGCGCCATCAGGCAGACAAGGAAAAAACACGGCAGGGCGAAAAGACGAGCGAACACTAGGCGGTCAACCTTGGGATGAACAGATCGGCCGAGTGTACGAGCCCGTCAAAATCAATGCGAGCCAGGGGGAGGATTTATTCGTTGAGTTTGGCGAGGATCTTGAACACCACGGTGGCGAGGATCGTCAACATGCCGATCCACATGGCGAACACGCCGGCGTTTTTGTCGCGAAAATTGAAGCCGATTGCCAGCAGGATCATCCCGGCAAGAATGGGGATCAGCATGGCGTGGAATGCAGACATCGAGATCATGGGCGACTGCCTTGTCGAAGGGGATAGATTAAGTCTAGGCGGCTTTTGGGCGACCGGTGGTGATGTGGGTCAGAGATGAACCACACATAAAACGCAGGATGTGTGGCGAGAAAGCTTTTTGTGGCGAGGGGATTTATCCCCGTTGGGCTGCGCAGCGGCCCCAAAACCAGCACCGCGATCTTTCAGACAGACCGCATTCGCTGGCTTTGCGACCGCTGCGCGGTCGAACGGGGATAAATCCCCTCGCCACAGGTTGGTCGTTGGGTCAGGGACTACGGCAATTCCTGGCAGGCGTAGAACGCGCTCAGCACTTTGACCAGGTGTGCCAAGTCATGACTGCCGCACAGCTCGCGGATCGAGTGCATGGCGAACGTCGGCAGGCCGATGTCCACGGTGCGCACGCCCAGGTGGCTGGCGGTGATCGGACCGATGGTCGAGCCGCAGCCCATGTCGCTGCGCACCACGAAGCTTTGCACCGGCACTTCTTCGGCCATGCACAGATGGCGGAAGAACCCGGCGGTTTCGCTGTTGGTGGCGTAGCGCTGGTTGCTGTTGACCTTGATCACCGGGCCGGCATTGAGTTTCGGGCCGTGGTTGGCGTCGTGCTTTTCCGCATAGTTGGGGTGCACGCCGTGGGCGTTGTCGGCGGAGACCAGCAAGGACTTCTGAATGGTGCGCACGAACTCGTCACCTTCAGGCAGCAGGCGACGCAAGGTTTGCTCAAGCATCGGGCCATCGGCGCCGCAGGCCGAGCAGGAACCGACTTCTTCGTGGTCGTTGCAGACCAACACGCAGGTTTCGTCGGTTTCAGCGGTCAGCAAGGCTTGCAGGCCGGCATAGCAGGACAGCAAGTTGTCCAGGCGCGCGCCAGCGATGAAGTCGCCATGCAGGCCGATAACGGCAGCGCTTTGGGTGTCGTAGAAGCTCAGCTCGTAATCGAGCACCACGTCGGCATTCAAACCATGCTCGAGCGCAAGCTGATTGGTGAGCACGGCGCGGAAGTCCACGCGCTCGTCACCGGCAAATTGCGCCAGGATCGGCGGCAGTTCGGTCTGCGCGTTGATGGCCCAGCCCATATTGGCTTCACGATTGAGGTGGATCGCCAGGTTCGGGATGGTGGCGATCGGCGCCTTGAAATCGATCAACTGGCTCTCGACCTTGCCGTCGCGGCGGAATGTCACGCGGCCGGCCAGGGACAAGTCGCGGTCGAACCACGGCGCCAGCAGCGCACCGCCGTAGACTTCGACGCCCAGTTGCCAGAAACCCTGGCGTTGCAGTTCCGGCTGGGGTTTGACCCGCAGGCACGGGCTGTCGGTATGGGCGCCGACCAGGCGAATACCGCCATGCAGCGGCGAATGGCGCCCCATCTTGACCGCGACAATGGACGAGTCGTTACGGGTGACGTAGTAACGACCGTTGGCTTCGGTGGTCCAGGGCTCGCGCTCGTCGAGGCGCACAAAACCCGCCGCTTCCAGACGCTGAACAAGGCTGGCAGTGGCATGGAACGGGGTAGGGGAGGCCTTGAGGAAGTCGATCAGGCCTTGGTTCAACTCTTCGCGCATAAGAAGCTCCAGACAGCAATGGGCGGAAGTTTAACGTATTGGCTGGAGCCTTTGGGCATGACGTGAACCGGTCACGTCAGCTGGCAGCCGCTACCCGCTTTTTCAGGTACTTCATGATGATCTGCTCATCTTCAGGCTTTTCAGGCTTGGGCAGTTGCCGGGGCCAGGCGTTCTGATGAGTCTCCAGCAGCTTTTTCTGACGAGACTGGTCCCAACGAAGAATCTCCCGCGAGGCACATTCCCACCATTCGTGTCGGCAGGCCTTGTAGTACGGGTGATCAGGCGCTGCGCTGCCGTAAAGCAGATCGCGGCCGACCTTTCGCAGGGCGCCACTCTGGTTGCGCAGCTTCCATTTGATTTTCAGCCGCTGCCAGGCCGAAGGTAAGGGTTTGACGCGGGGCACGTCCCGGCACAGTTCGACTAACTCTTGGCTGAACTGCTCACCATGCTGAGAGAAGAAATACGCCTGCATCGCATGGAAAAAGCGTTTTTCCGCGAAGTAGTGATAGATGAATTTTTTGGCTTCATAAACCGGTTTGTCGCGCATCGCGAACGACAGGGCGATCTGCTCGATGGTGTGGATATCGAAGCCGTCCCGGGTCCATTCGTCGATGAATTTGATCGACTCTTCGAACAGCGCGGTGTCGCGGTCGGTCACGCCACACAGTCCGCTGTTGTACAGCTTGAAACCATTCTGCGCAGTGACGCCGTGAGCGTGCAGGCAACCGCCGAGCTTCACATACTCGGAACGTTCACACACGTCCTGCCAGTCGTACTCGAAGCGGTCCATCAAGTAGTGCTGCGGCTGAATCTGTTTGAAGATCAGGTTCGGGTCGCTGGTAAACAGCGTGTCGGTATCGACGAACAGGGTTTTTTCAGCGAGCGTGAGACCGGCGGCAATCGCGCAGGCTTTGCGGCGATGGTGATAGCCATTTTCGCCTTGCCACAGGGTCAGGGTTTCCTGGGTCAGCGTGACCGTCTCGACCGGCCAGCCGGCGTAGTCCTGAGGACGATCCGTGAGGATTCTGATGCTCGGGAGCTTGCCATTCTTCGCATGGGACAGCGCGGTCAAAATACTGAATTTGGCTTCGCGCCGGTAAACGTCCTGGTTGCCATAGATCAGGTAAAGCAATTGGTGTCGGGTTTTCTTGACGGGTGTTGCCAGGAATTCGGTACTACTCATCGGGATGGGTATCCTTTTGCTAAAGCAGGCGACTGCGTGTAAGGCAGTGCTTAAAACGGTGCGGGGCATTCGAAGCGCAAGCGTTCACCGGTTTGCGGGTGGGTGAAGCTGAGCATGCTGGCGTGCAGGCACAGTCGTGGCCAGGCGGCCAGGGCTTGCTCATGGGCGTAGAGCCCATCACCCAATAGTGGGTGGCCGATGGAAAGCATGTGCACGCGCAACTGGTGGGAGCGGCCGGTGATCGGCGTCAGTTCGACGCGGCACCAGTTGCCACAACGTTCCAGCACTCGCCAGAAGGTCAGGGCGTGTTTGCCGAACTCGTGGTCCACCACATGACGTGGCTTGGTCGGCGGATCGTAGCGCAAGGGCAGGTCGATGCTGCCGCTGTCCAGTTCCGGTTGTCCCCAGCACAGGGCGGTGTAGGCTTTTTCGGTTTCGCGGTCGTGAAATTGCCGAGACAACTCGCGATGAGTGTCCGGGTCACGGGCCAACAGAATGATGCCGGACGTTTCCCAATCCAGGCGATGGACGATTCGCGCTTCCGGGTAGCCGTTTTCCTGCAGGCGGGTGATCAGGCAATCCTTGTTGTCATCGGCCCGGCCAGGGACAGAGAGCAGCAGGGTCGGTTTATCCACCACCAGTACGGCGGCGTCCTGATGGATGATGCGGATGTTGGACAACGGCATTAAAACAGCCTCGTAACAAACGCCAACGGCGGCTCAGGCCCCTGCGCCCGTAGGAGCGAAGCTTGCTCGCGAACGCATTACTCCGGTCTATGAGATAAACCGGGTTGCCTGCTTCGCGAGCAAGCTTCGCTCCTACAGAAGCGTAAGAGCCTGAGCCGCCGTGGCTCCCGCTGGATCGACTAGCGATCCGGCAGGGTGATATTGAGTTCCAGAATCGAGCAACTGCCCTGGTTTTCCAGCGCGACGTGCACATCGTCGGACCCGATATTGACGTACTTGCGGATCACTTCCACCAGTTCCTTCTGCAAGGCTGGCAAGTAGTCCGGCGTACTGCGCTGGCCGCGTTCATGCGCCACGATGATCTGTAGACGCTCTTTCGCTACCGACGCGGTGCTGACCTTTTTGCTGGCACGAAAGAAGTCAAAAAGATTCATTATCTACCTCCAAACAGGCGCTCGAAGAAGCCTTTCTTCGTCACATCGAGAAAACGATGTTCCACGGTTTTGCCCAACAGACGATCGACCGCATCGCTGTACGCCTGACCGGCGTCGCTCTGGTCATCGAGAATCACGGGCACGCCCGAGTTGGAAGCCTTGAGTACCGCTTGGGATTCCGGAATGACACCCAACAGGGCGACAGCCAGGATTTCCTTGACGTCTTCGACGCCCAGCATCTCGCCATCACTGACACGTTGCGGGTTGTAGCGGGTCAGCAGCAGGTGTTCCTTGATCGCTTCTTCGCCTTTTTCAGCGCGGCGCGATTTGCTGGCCAGCAAGCCCAGCATGCGGTCCGAGTCACGTACCGAGGACACTTCCGGGTTGGTCACGATAATCGCTTCATCAGCGAAGTACATGGCCAGGTGGGCGCCTTTCTCGATGCCGGCCGGGGAGTCGCAGACCACGTATTCGAAGTCTTCTTTCAAAGCCATCAGGACTTTTTCAACGCCTTCCACGGTCAGCGCGTCTTTATCGCGGGTCTGACTGGCGGCCAGGACGTAGAGGTTTTCCAGGCGTTTGTCTTTGATCAGGGCTTGTTGCAGGTTGGCTTCGCCGTTGACCACGTTGACGAAGTCATACACCACGCGACGCTCGCAACCCATGATCAGGTCGAGGTTACGCAAACCGACGTCGAAGTCGACGATAACTGTTTTGTGGCCACGCAGTGCGAGGCCGGTACCGATAGCGGCGCTGGTGGTGGTCTTACCCACACCACCCTTGCCGGATGTAACCACTAGAATCTTGGCCAAGGTGTTTCACCCCTAAGGAAAAAGGACATTTAGCCCCTGAAAAACATCTCTTGAAAAACTACTGCAGTCGGACAGCCTTGGCTGGAATCCGGTCCAGAACAGCGGTAAACACTGCGTTTGGCCTTTTTCCTACTTCGTTTGAGCCGTTTTCGCTACGTTTTAGAGATGCTTGGAAAATGCGGCAGTATCCGTTAAAGCCGAATGATGTTCAACACGTCGCCTGACAGGCTGACTTGCACGCCTGCACCCCACAAAGGGTCGCGACGCAAATCCTCGGAAACCTTGTAGTGACCGGCGATGGAAACCAGTTCAGCGCTCATTTGCTGACAGAAAATCCTGGCTTTCGTGTCGCCTTTGACCCCGGCCAACACGCGACCGCGCATCGGGCCGTATACATGGATGTTCCCATCGGCGAGAAGTTCCGCACCCGGGCTGACCGATGAGATCACCACCAGATCGCAGCCCTGGGCATAAATCTGCTGGCCACCCCGTACTGGCGACGTGATGATTTTTGTCGGTTTGATGGTCGGCTCGGGCGGTTTTTCCGGCTTTTTCTTGACGACGCCTTCGAGCGGGTCCAGAGGACGCTCGCGGGCGCCGGACGGCGGCAGCACCGGCAAATCGACCGCGATGGCGGCCGCGATGTCTTCGATGCGGCTGGCACGGATCGCCAGGGTGCGCAGGCCATGCTGGCGGCACACACGCATCAGGCCCGGCAGATCGACGGCGCCTTCACTGGCCGGGAGTTTGTCCAGGGCCAGCACCAGCGGCGCGTTGCTGAAGAAATTAGGCGCCTGGGCGACCTTGGCGGCCAGTTGCCGATCAAGGTTCTCGAGGTCGTTGCGGGCCAGTTCCAGCACCGTAATGGCGAGCATGCTGCCCTTCAACTGGAACACGGGATCCTGGTCTTGCGATTCGGTTTGGCTCATGGTCGGCATACAACGGCTTGTCACTAAAAGTGCCGAGACTTATAACGAGAACGCCCGCAAGCCGCAAGCCGGGTCGAACGATGTAGAATGCGCGGCCATTGTCTTTCCGGAACCTTTAATGGATCGCCCGCGTTTTCGAAAAACATTTCTTATGCCGCGTTTCTGGCCGCTGTGGTGTGGCTTGGGGCTGTTGTGGCTGATTGTTCAGTTGCCGTATCCGGTGTTGCTGTATATCGGTCGCCTGCTCGGTTCACTGATGTATCGGCTGGCCGGCGACCGACGGCGCATTGCCAAGCGCAATCTGGAACTGTGTTTCCCTGAAAAAACCGCTGCCGAGCGCAAGCGCCTGCTCAAGGAAAACTTCGCCTCTACCGGTATCGCTTTCTTTGAAATGGCCATGAGCTGGTGGTGGTCGCGTCAGCGTCTGGCGAAGCTGGCCCATGTCGAAGGTCTGGAGCATTTGAAAAAGGCCCAGCGCGAAGGCAAGGGCGTGATCCTGATGGCGGTGCATTTCACCACGCTGGAAATCGGCGCGGCGCTGTTGGGGCAGCAGCACACCATCGACGGCATGTACCGCGAACACAAAAACCCGCTGTTCGATTACATCCAGCGTCGGGGTCGCGAGCGGCACAACCTCGATTCGCTGGCCGTGGAACGCGACGACGTGCGTGGCATGCTCAAACTGCTGCGGGCAGGCCGCGCGATCTGGTACGCACCGGATCAGGACTATGGCGCCAAGCAAAGTATTTTTGTGCCGCTGTTCGGGATTCAGGCTGCAACGGTCACGGCCACCAGCAAGTTTGCCCGGCTGGGCAAGGCGCTGGTGGTGCCGTTCACCCAGGAGCGCCTGGCTGACGGCAGCGGCTATCGGTTGATGATCCACCCGCCGCTTGAAGGTTTCCCCGGCGAAACCGAAGAAGCAGATTGCCTGCGGATCAATCAGTGGGTCGAAGGCGCCCTGCGCGAGTGTCCGGAGCAATACCTCTGGGCACATCGACGCTTCAAAAGCCGTCCACCGGGCGAGCCGAAGTTGTACAAGAAACGCGGCTGAGCCCCTGATCCCTTTAAAGCACCATGGAGTGTTGCGATGAGTCCTGCTGAACCGGTTACAGGGTTGATTCTTTCCGGCGGCGGGGCTCGGGCGGCGTATCAGGTGGGCGTGCTGGCGGCGATTGCCGAGTTGCTGCCGGTGGGCGCGGCGAATCCGTTTCCGGTGATTGTCGGCACCTCGGCCGGGGCGATCAACGCGGTCAGCCTCGCCAGTGGGGCGATGGACTTTCGTGGCGCGATCGAGCGCCTGACCGCGTTCTGGCAGGGCTTTCGCAGTCATCTGGTGTTACGCAGCGATTGGCCTGGCGTGATCAGCCAGGCCAGCCGCTTTGTCAGCCACAGTTTGCTGGGCATCGGTGCGCAGGTTCCGGTGGCCTTGCTCAACAGTTCGCCCCTTCGCGGATTGCTCAACGACAAATTGCACATGACCGGCATCGCCGAAGCCATCGCCCAGAAGCAATTGCAGGCGGTGGCGGTCACGGCGTTCGGTTACGAGTCCGGGCAGGCTGTCACGTTCTACCAGGGCGGCGGCACCATCGATGCCTGGTTGCGCCATCGGCGGATCGGCGTCCCGACGCAATTGACCGTCGATCACTTGCTGGCCAGTTCAGCGATTCCGCTGTTGTTCGCGCCGGTGAAAATCGGCGAGGAGTATTTCGGCGACGGCGCGGTGCGCCAATCAGCACCGATCAGCCCGGCCCTGCACCTGGGCGCGAGCCGAGTGCTGGTGGTGGGCGTCAGCGGCAACCCGCGCGGGGTCGACCCGGAGCAGCCGCTGCAACGGGCCTACACCGGTCAGCAGCCAACCCTGGCGCAGATCGGCGGGCACATGCTCAACAGCACGTTCATTGACAGCCTGGAAAGTGACATCGAGTTGTTGCAGCGTCTGAATCAGTTCAGTCACTTGCTGCCCGATGGCACGCCGGCGCGCGCGTTGGGTGTGGCACCGGTGGAAGTGTTGGTGATTTCGCCGAGTCAGCCGATCGATGAGATTGCGGCGCGGCATCGGCAGGAATTGCCGGCGGCGTTGCGCCTGTTTCTGCGCGGGCCGGGGGCGACCAAGACAAGTGGTGCGGGGGTGTTGAGTTACCTGCTGTTCGAGGCGGGGTATTGCAGTGAATTGATTGATCTGGGGCGGCGTGATGCGTTGGCCAAGCGCGAGGAGTTGTGTCGGTTTCTTGGGTTGGAGGAGCCTGTCGTCCCAGCTTGAGATCGGCGGTGCGGCCTTCGCGGGCAAGCCTCGCTCCTACAGGGGATCTTCAGCACAACAAAGATCAACTTTAGGAGCGAGGCTTGCCCGCGAAGGCGCCCTTACAGACGCCGCCGGATCAGAAGTGAACCTTGACCAGGAAGCTGGTCACGCTCTGATCAGTCTTGAAACCCTGGCTGTCTTCGATGCCGTACTTGTTTTTCCAGTAGTCATACTCGACGCCGACGTACAACTGCTTTTCGCCCAAATTCAGCGCCTTGCCCAGGTCGTATTTGACCTGCGGATTGAAGTGCAGGTTGGCGTGATATTCGCCTTTTTTGTTGACGTCGTTGTCGACCACCCAGTCCATGAAACCGTCGATCAGGATGTTCGAATCGCCAACGGGAATGGTGTAGGACCATACCGGGGTGATCTGCCAGATATCATCACCCGGACGGTCGCCTTCGGTGTGACGGTTGTAGAAGTTCAGCTGGAAGTAGTCGAAACCTGGAATTGCCAGGTCGAAACCAGGACCGATCAGGTAGGACTCGGTATCGTCTTCACCGAACTCATACGTCATGGCCAGCAGCACGTCTTTGATCGGGCCGAATTCGAGTTTCTGGTCGAAGATCTTGCCGAACGACAGGCGCGGACTGAATTCGCCGTAGTAGGTGTTCTCACCGGCGAAGGCGTCTTCCTTGCCGTTGTAGAAGATCTTGTCGATGAAGAAGAAGTTGTCGCCGTATTTCCAGCCATCGGCGTGTTCGAAGGTCACTGTCTGCTGAATGCGCGGGTTGACCTGGAAGTCCTTGCCATACAAGTAGGTCAGGCTGTTGTTCTGCCATTGCAGCAAGTCGCCGGCCATTGCCTGGCCCCCGGCCAGTAACGATCCCGCCAGCATCAGGCTAGTGCACGTACGTTTCATTCGGTTGCTCCCAAAAAGTAGGTGTTCCACGTTATTTTTCTAAGGTCGACGCTCTGGTGTGGCGCCTTTTTCTGTAGCTGTAAAAAATCATCCATCCGGTCAGCTTTAGTGCTGTTAGCAAGAGCTGAGCCAAGGCTTTCGAAAAGCCAAAAACTCCCGCTCGGCTGCTCAAGAACAGTCGATTGAGAGGGGTTTTGGAGTGCCTTGGTACCGTGCAGAGCCGGGATAAGTTGGCTTTCTGGTCAGGAATTAAATCCGGGCTTTTTTTTAAAGCGGATTCAGGCGGCCGCGGAGAATACTGACTCCTTGGCCAGGTCTCAAGTGCCCCCCAACAGCGCACCGACGACAGGTGTAGAGCACGGTTGCGGGCCATCTTAAAAGTGCACCTTTACCAGCAGGCTGGTGGTGTTTTCATTGGTGTCGAAGTTGCCGTTGTTTTCAATGCCGTACTTGTCTTTCCAGTAGCTGTACTCGACGCCGACGTACACCTGTTTCTCCCGCCAGCCCAGGGCCTTGCCCAGGTCGTACTTTATCTGCGGGTTGATATGCAGGTTGGCGTGGTAGGTGCCGTGTGAGTTCTGGTCGTTATCCACGACCCAGTCGATGTAGCCGTCGATCAACAGGCTCGAGTTGCCCAATGGCAGGGTATAGGACCAAGCCGGCGTGATCTGCCAGACATCATCGCCGGGGCGCGAGCCTTCGGTCTGGCGATAGTAGAAGTTCAAGGTGAAAAAGTTGAAGCCCGCAACCTTGAGGTCGAAACCGGGGCCAATCAGATAGGCCTCGGTGTCGTCTTCGCCATTCTCGTAGGTCATGGCCAGCAACACGTCCTTGATCGGGCCGAATTCGAAACGGCGGTCGAGAATTTTGCCGAAGGAGAGACGCGAACTGAACTCGCCGTAATAGGCGTGAACGCCTTTGTTCCGGTCCTTCTCGCCGTTGTAGTAAGTGCTGTCGACGAACAGAAAATTGTCGCCGTACTTCCAGCGGTCGGCATGCTCAAAGGTTATTGTCTGCTGGATCGACGGATTGACCGCGAAATCCTTGCCGTACAAATAGCTCAGGCTGTTGGTCTGCCACAGCAATAAATCGCCGGCCATGGCTTGGCTCGCGGCCAACAGGCCACCGCCCAACAGCATGTTTGTCTGTGTCCGGATCATCTGTTGCTCCCTCTTGTTTTTATTGTTCGTGGCGAGGGGATTTATCCCCGTTCGGCTGCGCAGCAGTCGTAAAACAGGCGAATGCGGTTTGCTTGAGAGAATGCTGGGGCCGCTTCGCGCCCCAACGGGGATAAATCCCCTCGCCACAGAGGTTTGATTAGTGCGGGTGAGCGTGGCAGTCGTTGATCGCCGCGCGTTCGCGGCCGCCAAGAATGTTGAACAGCAAATTCAGCGACAGCGCACTCAACGTCGCCATCGCAATGCCGCTGTGGGTGATCGGACTCATCCACAACGGCAAGTGCGCGAAGAACTCCGGACGTACCACCGGAATCAGCCCCATGCCGATGCTCACCGCCACCAGCAGCTGATTGCGACGGTCACCGATGTCGGCTTCTTGAAGAATCTTGATCCCGGTCGCGGCCACCATGCCGAACATCGCAATCGCCGCGCCGCCCAGTACCGCTGGCGGAATCGATGCCACCAGGAATGCCGCTTTCGGCAACAGGCTCAGCATCACCAGCAAACCGCCAGCGACGATGGTCACCGAGCGACAACGCACGCCGGTCATCTGCACCAGGCCGATGTTCTGCGCGAACGAAGAGTGGGTGAAGGTGTTGAAGAAACCGGCGAAGAACGAGGCGCCGGCATCACACAGCAAACCGCGGCGCAGCATGCGCGGGCAGACTTCCTGGCCGGTGATTTTGCCGAGCGCGAGGAACATTCCGGTGGACTCGACAAAGATAATCACGACCACCAGGCACATGGAAAGGATCGGTGCGAGTTCAAATTTGGGCATGCCGAAATGCAGCGGGGTGACGATCTGCACCCAGGGCGCCTGAGCCATGCCGCTGAGGTCGACCATGCCGATCAGCCCGCAGATCACGTAGCCGAGGCACATGCCGATCAGCACGGAAATGTTGACCCAGAAACCGCGCATGAAGCGATGGACCAACAGGATGGTTGCCAGCACCAGCGCGGCGATGGCCAGGTAAATCGGTGAGCCGAATTGCGTGGCACCCGCACCGCCGCCGGCCCAATTCACGGCCACGGGGAACAGCGACAAACCGATTGAGGTGATGACTGTGCCGGTCACCAGAGGCGGGAAGAAGCGTACGACTTTGGACATGAACGGGGCGATGATCATGCCGAAGAAACCGGCAGCGATGGTTGCGCCGAAGATCCCTTGCAGACCGATGCCCGGCATGCCCGCCATGGCGACCATGCTGCCGACGGCGGCGAAACTGGCGCCCATCATCACCGGCATACGGATGCCCATCGGACCGATACCGAGCGATTGCACGATGGTGGCGATCCCGGCCACCAGCAGGTCGGCGTTGATCAGGAAGGCGATTTCTTCACGACTCAGGCCGGCGGCCTGCCCGATGATCAGCGGCACCGCGATGGCTCCGCCGTACATCAGCAGAACGTGTTGCAATCCCACCAGGATCAGTTGCAAAAGGGGCAAACGCTGAATTGCGGGTGCGTCGGGGATGCGCGCTTCGGATAGCTCGGACATGCAACACCTCGGATCTTTTTTATTCTTGTGATTTTGTGCATCAGGGGGACCGCGTCGCGGCCATTCGCGGGCAAGCCTCGCTCCTACAGGTTTAGGGTCGATTGCATCATTTGTGAACGACTCGAATCTGTAGGAGCGAGGCTTGCCCGCGAAGCTTTTAGCGGTTAGTTGGTGGGAGCTCCCTGAACAATCCACGCGCCGATCAGGTCACGTTCCTGCTGGGTCATCTGGGTGATGTTGCCCAGTGGCATGATCTGGCTGGTGACGGCTTGCGCCTGGATCCGCGCCGCGTTCTGGCGGATCTGCTCGGGGGTGTCGAACATCACACCGCCCGGTGCAGCGCTGAACAGCGGGCTGGTCGGTTTGGCGGAATGGCAAACCGAGCAACGTTCCTGAATCACGCTGTGCACCTTGTCGTAACTCGGCCCGGCGTTCGCAGCCTGAACCGGCGCTTCAGCAGGCTTCGCGGCGGCAGGTTTGGCACCTCCACCGAGGGCGGTTTCCGGCAGCGGCTGGTACTCGATGGTGCCAGGTGCCTTGGCTACTTCAGGTGCACTGGACATCTGCGCCGGGCCAGTTACGTACGCCAGGCAGATCATGCCCACTGCTGCGACGGGCATGGTCCAGGCGAACTTGTGGCTGTCATGACGGGTGTTGAAGTAATGACGCACCAACACCGCCAATACCGCGATCCCGGCCAGGATCAGCCAGTTGTATTGGCTGCCGTAAGTGCTCGGGAAGTGGTTGCTGATCATGATGAACAGCACCGGCAAGGTGAAGTAGTTGTTGTGACGCGAACGCAGCAAGCCTTTGGCCGGCAGCGCCGGATCCGGCGTGCGGTTCTCGGCAATCGCCGCCACCAGCGCACGCTGGGCCGGCATGATGATGCGGAACACGTTGCCGACCATGATGGTGCCGATGATCGCGCCGACGTGCAGGTACGCACCCCGCCCGCTGAACACTTTGCTGAAGCCGTAAGCGGCGCCAATGATCAGCACGAACAGGATTCCGCCTAGCAGGGCAGGGCGTTTGCCCAGGGCCGAGTCGCAAAGGAAGGAGTAGACGAACCAGCCGACGAACAACGAGGCAATGCCCAGTGCGACCCCTTCAGGGCCGGTCAGGCTGCTGCCCGGTGCCAGCAGGTACAGCGTCGGGTTGGAGTAGAACACCACGCACAGCAGCGCAATCCCCGACAGCCAGGTGAAATAGGCTTCCCATTTGAACCAGTGCAGGTTGTCCGGCATGGTCGGTGGGGCCAGTTTGTATTTTTCCAGGTGATAGATACCGCCGCCGTGGATCGCCCACAAATCGCCCGCCAAGCCACTTTTCGGGTTGACCCGATTGAGGTTGTTTTCCAGCCAGACGAAATAGAACGACGCGCCGATCCAGGCCACGCCAGTAATCATGTGAACCCAGCGCACGCTCAGGTTCAGCCATTCCAACAGATGTGCTTCCACAGTCTTTACCTCTCGCCTGTCACTCTGTCGTCGAGTGATCAGACCTTCTCTTATTGGTGGGGGGCAAGGATCAAACGCTCATCCTCTTTGAAAAAATGCTCATCGCAGTTGTTGCCTGTGCCACTGCGATCAACCACCAGGAAGTCATCCCGCTTTTCGATCGTCAGCACCGGATGGTGCCAAACGCCGCGATGGTAATTAATGCCCTGCCTGCCGTTGGTGACGAAGGCGCGGACCAAGCCTGATACAGGTTCATCGCCAAGTGGCGCGACCACGATCAGAAAGGAGTTGCCGAGCAGCGGGATGAAAGCCTGGCTGCCCAGCGGGTGACGCTCCAGCATACAAACGGTCAGCGGCATGTCCTGCGCGTCGGCGCGGAATATGCTGATGATCGCGTTGTCCTCTGGCGTGGCGGTTTCAACCGTCGCCAGTTTGTGAAAGCGCATGGTCGAACCGTTGTTGATCATGAAGTGATCGCTACCGTCGGTTTCGATCACGTCACCGAAAGGGGCGAAGGCTTCTTTGGTCAGCGGTTCAATCGTCAATGTGCGCATGCTGGTCTTCTTTTCCGAATTCTATGTTGTTTGTTCTGACGCCTTCGCGGGCAAGCCTCGCTCCTACAGGGTTAGCGTAATCCTTGTAGGAGCGAGGCTTGCCCGCGAAGGGTTCGGCGCTTATTTAGCGACCTTGCCCAGTACGCGCAGGCGGCTCACACCACCATCCGGGAACACATTGAGGCGGATGTGGGTGATCGGCCCCAGGGCCTTGATCTGCTCGGCGAAGGTGTGTTCGGCGTGCATTTCCAGTTTCTGCGCCGGCAGCAATTCGCGCCAGAACAGCGATTGGGTTTCGATCTGGCTGTCGGTGCCGCCCTTCACGAACGCGCCCTGGATCGAGCAAGTGTCCGGGTAGTTGCCCTTGAAGTGCAGGGTGTCGACGATGACTTTTTCGATCTCGCCGGCATGACCCAGCGCCACGATCACCCAGTCATTGCCCGGCGTGCGACGACGTGCAGTTTCCCAGCCGTCGCCCATGTTGATGCCACGGCCGGGGTTGAGGATGTTGCTCATGCGCCCGAAGTGTTCGTCGGAGCAGGCGAGGGCGCGGCCGCCGTTCAGCGCTGCAGCCAGGTCAACCTGTTCGTTGTCGCCAACCGCGGACCAGTCGCGGAACGGAATACCGTAAACACGCAGACGGGCCACGCCACCATCCGGGTAGATGTTGAAGCGCAGGTGACTGAACGCCTGGTCGTTGTTGATTTCGTGGAAGTGGTGGCTGTTGCCTTGCAGCTCGACGGCCGACAGCACTTCAGTCCACTGGGTGCTTTCGTCCGGCTCGCCCGAGGCCAGGAAGCACGCTTCCAGGGAGGCCGATGGCGGGAAGTTGCCGGTGAAGAATGAAGTGTCGATGTCCACGCCTTTGATCGAACCCGGTACGCCCAGGCGGATCACGGCGCTGTCGTAACCTTCGAAGCGCTTGCGGCGCGACTCCCAGCCGTCCATCCACTTGCCGTTGTCATCGAACACGCCCTCCTTCCACACAGCCGGGGTCGGCTGGAACAGGCGGTTGGCATCAGCGAACCAGTCATCGGTGACCGAGATGATTTTGGTGCCCAGACGGGCGTCGGCCAGGTTGACGAACTTCTCGAAAGGTACGGCGTAAGCTTTCATTCTTCTTGTCTGCCTTTAATTAGTTGGCTTGGGATGCTTGCAGTGCCCTGGGTGCTTTTCGCGTTTAAGAACACTCGGGCAAGGCTCGCTATAGGGTCAGTAATCGGAACAGGGCGATCTTGTTGATCTGCGCCAGCGCGCATTTGAATTCGATGTCCGCCGAATTGTGAATGCGCGTTTCGAACGCCGCGAGGATCTGATGCCGGTTGCTGCCTTTTACCGCCATGATGAAGGGAAACTTGAACTTGGCCTTGTAGGCGTCGTTCAGCTCGGTGAAGCGAGAAAACTCTTCGGCCGTGCATTGGTGAATACCGGCGCCAGCCTGTTCATGGGTGCTGGCTTCGGTCAGTTGGCCCTGGACGGCGGCTTTGCCGGCCAGGTCCGGGTGAGCGTTGATCAGGGCCAGTTGGCTTTCGTGATCGGCGCTCAACAGGATATCGCTCATGCGCTGGTGCAGGGTTTCGATCTCGTCGATCAACGCGTCCTGGCCCAGGTCGAAGGCCTTCTCGGCCACCCATGGCGAATGTTCGTAGATGTCGGCGAAGGCTTTGACGAAAGCGTCGCGGCTCAGGGTCGACGGTTGCAGGGTTTGAAAGCGGCTCATTTTGCGGCCCCTTGGTACGGATGGGTTTCGTGCCAGTGGCGAGCGATGTCGACGCGACGGCTGAACCACACCTGTTCATGACTTTTAGCGTATTCGATAAAGCGCTTGAGTGAGGCCAGACGCGCCGGACGGCCGATCAGGCGGCAGTGCAGGCCGATCGACAGCATCTTCGGTGCTTCGGCGCCTTCAGCGTAAAGCACGTCGAATGCGTCTTTGAGGTATTCAAAGAAATCGTCGCCCTTGTTGAAACCCTGGACCTGGGTGAAGCGCATGTCGTTGGTGTCCAGCGTGTACGGGATCACCAGGTGCGGCTTGCCGGTCGGGTTGTTCGGTTCCCAGTAGGGCAGGTCGTCGTCGTAGGTGTCGCAGTCGTAGAGGAAACCGCCTTCTTCCATCACCAGCCGGCGGGTATTTGGGCCGGTGCGGCCGGTGTACCAGCCCAGCGGGCGTTCACCGGTGATTTCGGTCAGCACGCGGATCGCTTCGAGCATATGCTCGCGTTCCTGCGCTTCGTCCATGTACTGGTAGTCGATCCAGCGATAACCGTGGCTGCAGATCTCGTGGCCGGCCTCGACCATCGCGCGGATCACGTCCGGGTGACGCTGGGCGGCCATGGCCACGGCGAAGATAGTCAGCGGAATGTCGAATTCCTTGAACAGTTTCAGAATCCGCCAGACGCCGACACGGCTGCCATACTCGTAAAGGGATTCCATGCTCATGTTACGCGCGCCTTGCAGCGGCTGCGCCGAGACCATCTCCGAAAGGAAGGCTTCGGATTCTTTATCGCCGTGCAGGATGTTGCGCTCGCCGCCTTCTTCGTAATTGAGCACGAAGGACAAGGCGATGCGGGCATTGCCCGGCCAGTGTGGGTGAGGAGGGTTACTGCCGTAACCGATCAGGTCGCGTGGGTAGTCAGCGCTCACTGCAGTCTTCCTTCTTATTCGTTGACAGATTGTGTGGCGTGCCTGGAAGTGGGAAGACAGGCTGGCGTCACAGCGATGGGCTGATTGTATACAACTTTATATCCACTTTGTAAGCCTGAATTTTTGCATTTTTGATGAACTGTCATCTTCACATGTTATTGCAAGAAACCTGCCCAATTGGTCAGCTAATGGATGGAAGGTCCTCTGATAGTATGGTTTGGCGTCAGGTTCGCCGGGAATCCTTGAATGGCAGTGCTTACTGGAAAAATGTCGTTTTTATTGTGTACAATTTTTTTGAAAAGTGTCTTAATCAGTCGCTCGCCGCAGCGTTTCGTGCTCCGAATCGGTGCGGTCTCCTTTTCAACTGACTTCGGGAGGCGCGAGGTCTGACTGCTCCACGCAGGCAGACGCGCAGAATCAATGGGACGTTTGACTACACACGTTTTGGACGCTGCACACGGTTGCCCGGGCAGCTCGATCAAGGTCGAGTTGTACCGCGTTGAAGGCTCGCAGCTGGAATTGGTCGCCAGCGCGATCACCAACAGCGACGGCCGTGTCGATGCACCGCTGCTGCAAGGCGATGGCTACCGTTCCGGGGTCTATCAGGTTCAGTTTCATGCGGGCGATTACTACCGCGCCCGTGGCGTTCAGCTGCCTACGCCTGCGTTCCTGGATGTGGTGGTGCTGCGCTTTGGCATCTCTGCGGAACAGGATCACTATCACGTGCCGTTGCTGATTTCGCCGTACAGCTATTCCACGTACCGCGGCAGCTGATCCCCCAAGCAGCTGCCTCAACCTGGAAGCGACTGCGCATATAGCTTCTTTGGTCTTTCGCCCGCCCACACTGCGGGCTTTTTTTTGTTTGTTGTTTGAGCAAGTACATTGGGTTGCACCTCGTGAGCCGACTGCGAGGTGCACGCGTTTCTCAATCAGCGTTCCTTGATGATGAAAACTGAAGGACTTCCAGCGGGTAGGTGCTGGACGCCGCCTATTAGCCATACCACATCACCACGCGCATCAGCGGCAAGCAGCAACTGGTGGGCTTCGACGCCAATTCGCGCGCTCAGCATAGGGTCTGCAAGCTCTGGCGCGCGCGGCGGTGTGATTTCAATCGCGTTAGTCTCCACACGTCCCAGTTTCAAAAAATAGACCTTGTTGTGATTGGGTCTGTTAAATACCAGCGTTGGCGGGGGGAGCTTGACGTTGTCCACGTTTGCAGGAAGGAAGACCTTGTAATTGCTGCGGCCCAGTATCGAGGCGAGCAATAACGGCAGTTGGCCCGGTTCGGTGGGCCGCTCTGTGTAATCCCTCCAGGCAGGGGCGCTCTCGGGTTTGAAGTTCAACTGCTGCAAGTGCACCACGGATTCCGGAGAGTGCAAAGGGACTATCCTCCGCGGGCCGTCACTGCCGGAAGCGACAGGCAATATATCCAGCGGATCGCCGAGTCCTTTGACGCCGATGGTCGATTTCCCCTCCCAGTAGCGGAATGTTTGCATCATGGAGGCCAACCCGCCGCCGTTGATTTCCTCCGATCCACTGGAAAGCTCAAATAATCGCTTTGCAACGGCGCGCGATGTGGGTTCGGTGAAACCCTTGAATGCATCCGCGACATGGTGTGTGAGTGTTTTCTCGAAGAGACGAACAGCGCCGTCAACTTTTCGAGTATTTGTGCCTGCGTGGTGGCTAGTGGCTACAGGCTGCAATGAGGGTGCTTCGTGCAACATGCGTTCGAATACCTCGAAGCGGGATGGCGCAAATTCCGGGTGTTGAAGGAAAACGATGGGTAGCCGATCGGCCAGTGGCCCCTTTGGTACGATGTGGTAATGGAGCTGACCAATCTGTACGGATTCCACCGATTCAGGTTTGGTTGTTTTTCCCCAGGATGCCCACAAGTACGGGTTTCTATTCAAGGTTGAAGCATTATGGTTGGCGCCTGCTTCCGCATGGTACGCATCGACATTTTCATCCTGGCGAGGGCGCTTGCTCGGGCCCGGACCGGCATCTTCGGCGTCTGGTAGCAGCTGATGGCCGGCCATTTGGGGGCTTTCGCCTAAAGCTGCGGTGATGGGGGCTTTACGTTGCCAAAGTGTCATCCCTTCAATGCTTTCGAGTACCGGGCCAGAAGGAATCAATTCGATCGCTGAGGTCGCCTGATAATCCCCGCCGGCATTTTTGCGGATCATGACGGTGCCTCCGTCCGCAAGGTCAACATAGGTTCTATTCAACTTGTCGTAGCGGATCCCGTCTGTATCTGGTTTTGACAGCTTGTCGGCTAAATGCCGGGGAATGATCTCCAGCGTCTCTGGCCTCGTCGGTGCAATTGCCATCGGAACCCGGCCCTCTCGGACTATTCTCCACTGTGGCTGGCCAGGAATTTTCCTGAGAATCGGCCCTGCCTGGCCAGGCGCAAAAGGGAAGGGGACTTGGTAATCACCTTTTGCGTTTGCTCTGATCAGAAAAATGCCTTCCGGTCCAATATCAGCGTAAAGCTGTTGCCGGCTACTCATGAAAAGCCCGGTTTCGTCGATCCTGAATAGTTGATCAACCTGGTTTCGAGGCCAGGAAATCATGTTGGTAGCGGTCTCGGCGGCGCTTGCAGCGTTAACCGGCATGTCGGTGATGACGATAGGCTGACGAGAGACGATATCGGGTGACGTACTTGATACATTCGTGTCGGAAACAGGCCCTCCGTCGCCCAGAGGCCTGCCACCTCGTACCCGATTATCTCCTGACGAAGATCTTGGAGGTGTCGCTGAAGTGTCAGGTGTATTGGAGGTTGAGGTCCTTTTTGGTGGTCTGGCCATGACAATGGTTCCGATAAATATTCTGCTGAATGTCCTAGTCAGGAAGTGCACCTGAAGATGACGAGGAAGTTGTTGGCTGTCAGTAGGGCGCGTGAACGTGTACGGCCCCAGACATCACAGTCTCAAGTTTTGGTGAATTTGGATTTTGAAGTGCAATAAATATGTATGGGTTGAAACGGTATTTGCAACAAAAGACTTCTGCTCAAAAGTTGGACTAATGGTGATGATTTTTTGGGTATGTTCTAAAAGGTTTTGCAGGCGTCTAAAAGAATTCGCAGGTTGGCGGCGCTTACAGGAGGGGAGGAAGTGGTGCCGGACTCCATCAATTCGTAGCAATGTTGCAGTTGGTGCGCGCACCGGTTCAGAGGCACCAGGTCGGCGTAATGGACAGTACGGGATTTGTCTGAATCAAGTATCCAGTGACGTTTCGACAGATTGTAAGACAGCGTGCCGACCGTGCTGTCTTTCATTGCTATATGTCGAACAGCGATGTCTTCCATTTTTAGTGATGTCATTTCTGCCGCTATTGCTGCTTCGTTCGGAAGGTGGTTTTTAAAGTACCTGCCGTCGAGTGAGTCAATGTACACCTCGTCAAAATCAAGATCGACTTTGTAAATAGCGCCGTTTGGAGTGATCACACGTATTTGATCTGTCAGATCTTGAGGGTCGTTGTATTGCGGTACATGAATTACGGTGTGTCCAATCAGCAAGTGGTTGTCCACCAGTTTGATCCTGGTGTAGGCGAGGCCCGTTGCGTCGAATTCCCAGGTAGACGCCGACTGTGATTTGATGGTTGCGTTCGCGCGTGCACCTGGCGTTGAAATGCGTAACGTCATTTCGGAACCGAGGTGAACAAGGTACGTCGAGCCGTCTCCGACCAGGTTCTCGATAGCTGTTTGCTCGGGGTAAGAGATAAGTTTGACGCATTTCTCTTGGTTGCCCAGCTGATGAGCGTCATTATCGAAGGGTTGATGGTAGACATGCTTTCCATCTCTGGCCTCTAACGGCAATGGCACCTCCCTGGTTCGCTCCATCGGGCCGTTTATCTCAAACTGATCGTTTGAAAATGCTGTATCGGGTAAGGAGGGTTGGTTGACCCGATAAGAAACGCCATCGTTCATGATCAGAATGAAATGTTGGTTCAACGTCTTGTCGGGGCGCGTTAGTCGGCTCGTGATTCTTTGGTCTCCACTCCAGATAGAACTGGCCAGGTTCTTGATAGTCAACCGCTTACGGTCAAAGTGAAAAGTCAGGCCGCATTCCTTATACAGGATGCGGTCGAAATCACGTTGACGCATCAGGTCTACGTTGTAGTATGCCTCGATTCGTGTCAGTTCATGATTGGCGTAATCAATATAAACGGTGGTCAACGTGTTTGTGCTTCGTTGCTTTACTCTAAGCGTGGTATGTTCATTGATTCGCGAAATACAGTAGTTCTTGTCTTTGTCGTGCGCGATCGTGGATTCACCATTGTAGAGAATGATCGGATTTTGAATGATGCCTTGTTGAGTGACCACGGCTGCAATGTCACGCGGGTCATCGGTGTTAATGGTTTCAGGGAATTCAGGCATCAAATGAAATCCGTCCTTTGTAATGAAAGTCAGTTTTCCATTCTGTAGTTGCCGTTGGTTGTTGACAATTTTGTAGACACCCTTGATGTAGACATCCCGTTCGCTGAGGTCGTTGAGATCAAATCCTGAGGTGATGACCAGCGACTGTTTTTCTATCTTCCAGCTTTTTATCAGGTCCATTCTCCAGTCAAGCGCAATGACACTCTCGTCTACACCATCCTCAGTAATAAATACGTTGCCGGGTTTATGCGCAACAGCATAGTGATCCTTTCCGGGGCCGCCGGATGCGGAACCATGATTGTTCAGAAGGTAGATTTGATCATCCCCGGCGCCCGCCTCAATGGTATCGCGACCCCGAGACTTGATTATGTTCGGTCCGTCTGTACCTATGACCTTGTTTTCCGCGCCGGCCAAGGTTTCTGCGTTTTCAATGCCCTCTAAAAGCGTGTGTCGATAATTAAAGCGGCTGTCGTTGGTCTGGTCGTGGGTGATGATAGACAGCCGCCCATCGTTCAAATCGATGACATATCCGAATCGTTGCTTGTTACGCTCAGGGTAGTTACCGGTGATTGTCAACGTGTCGTTGCCAAGGCCGCCTTTCAATGTAGTGGGTAGTGGGTCCTTTGGGCCGTTTTTGAGGAGGTCTGCGGCGCCCTCGAAGATGAATTCATCATCTTTTTCACCCCCGGTCAGATGCTTGATGCCTGCGGCGTAATAGAATCTGTTGGGCTTTTTTTCAATGCCATTAATGGTGTCGTTTCCGCCACCAATAAACCATACCGCGCCTTTGTTCTCTCCTGGCGTTCCGAATTCCGCGCCTGGCATGTCCGCGGTCACTCCGTCGCGCGCATCAATAGTGTCGTTACTGTCAATAACATACGGTTTCGGGACGGTTTTATAAGTGTATTGCTGAGCATCCCAATCGAAGCTGGTTACTTGGGTCGGCTTGAGCTCTACCTGAAACTTGCCATTTACAATGATCTCCGTGGTGTCCTTTAACTTACCTTCCAGTAATTTTCGCGCAGTCGCTTGTAATAACCTCGAATGTTCAACGGTTGATTTGGCAATCGCGTGGCGAGTTTGAATGTCTTCGTCGGGACTTATTCCCCAGAAGGCGAACCAGCCTGTACGCAGGCGTTCATGGGTAGTGAGTTCGATGTAATCATCGATATCGTCGACGACGCGTACCGCCGCATAGACCTGGGAACCTGCGACCAGAAGAAGTCCGGCTGCCAACCCCACTGGCCCGATAAAGGAGAAGCCAGCCAACGCAGCGGCCCCCAAAATTAATGTCATTGCCGCGCTGGTCACGCTCAAGCCTGCGCTGACGTAGTGATCCATGGATTCTTTGCCTGTCGCTGCCGCTGCGTTATTAAAGGATTTAACCGCGGAGATGACATCGAAGGGCAATGTCAGTGCGCTGGTGATCAGACCCGCACCCCGGCCTAGACGAACGCCGAAGCTGGTTTTGGCAAAATCCTTGTAGGCTTTTTGCCCTGCCTCAATCATGTATTTTGCTTGTTTCGTGACAGCGACTTCGACGGCTAGCGAAGTAACTTCTGCTGAAATGCTGAGGCTATTGAATACGATCTCACCTTGATCTTTCCGTGCAATGGCGTCTTGCAATCCACGCAGGCCGCTATATATGCCAAAGGCTTGAAGTCCGGCTCCCATACTGACCATGCTGCTACTCTTGATCCGGTTCACCCAGTGAGGTGTGCTTTTGGACAAGTGCGCGTGGCGTATATCAAGCTTCTGTGCCGATTTCAGAAGTTTGCCCAGTTTATGTCGATGCTGTTCTGGATCGGCGTGCGTGTCAGTATTGGCGCTTATCAGGGCGGGAGCCGTTAGCGGACGCTGGGTCGCCATCTCAAAAAGTAATGAAGGCAGTGTGTAATCGTCTTTTGTGCCGGTAGAGCGCATACGGGCTTCAATAGACGAAGGATCAAACTGCAAGGAATTGACAAAAGACCGCCTGGGATGTCGGAAGAACGTATTTTTACCGTTCAGCCGTTGACCGTTTGATGTTGCACCCAGTGCATCCAGTGCACATCGGGTAATCGAATGGGAGCCAATCTTGATAGGACCGAAAAGCTCATCTACAACACGGAGCTGACTTTTATTGGCATTTGAATCTTTAGGGGCCGAGGTGACGCTTTCCTTTTCGAAATCGATGGTGGACGGTGTATATTCATTGGCGTGCAGGTCAATGTCCGTAACTTCGACGGCGTTATATTGATCGGTGTTGGGTGATTGGAAAACGATTGCCATAAGAACTTCCTTGTCCAGGCGTTGTGTGCGAAGTCGCATCGCCATGTTAGGGGGAGTTCTGAAGCGGCAAATATATATATTTATATCGCGTGTTGCGGGTTGTTACGAGGCAGGGTTGAATTGTTGCCGTCCTTGGCAAACAATTCTTAGTGTGGCGGTGTCAATAGAACCTAATTGAGATGAGGCTTGGGGGTTAGATGTTATCCGACTAGTGATTGCTTAATAGGGAGGCAGCACCTGCTCCACTGAAGAGTCCTGCGCTCACCCGGTTAAACCAACTTTGTCCCTTGCCACTGCGCCAATACTTGGCCGCACCATGAGCACCCAGCCCATAAGCCAACTTGCACAGTAGATCCAGCACGGTCCAGGTCGCAATCATCACCAGCAACTGCGGCAGAAACGGTTGCTCGGCACTCAAAAACTGCGGCAGGAAAGCAGCAAAAAACAAAATGTCTTTCGGATTGCTCGCGCCTAGTACGAATGCCCGCCCGAACAGTGCACGAAAACGCGGCACCGGCGCCGCTTGGGGCACTTCAGCGCCCACCGATGGCTGACGCGATTGCTGCCAGCTCTGCCAGGCGAGGTAGAACAGGTACAGCGCGCCGACGATTTTCAGTGCGCTGAACAGCTGTTCCGATGCCAGCAGCAGGGCGCCCAGACCCAGCGCCGAGGCACTGAGCAAGCAAATCGAGGCAATCACGCCACCCAGGAACGCCGGGTAAGAACGGCGCAAACCGTAATTCAGACTGTTGCTGATCATCAGCAAAGACAGGGGGCCCGGGATCAGGATCACCACCAGCGCAGCGCCGCTGAACAGCAGCCAGGTTTCCAGACTCATCACTTTCCTCCATTTATGCAAAAGCCCCACCCGACGGGGTGAGGCTGTTTTGAAACACTGTTTTTGAAACGTAGACGGCTTACAAGAAAATAAACTTGGCGATGAAGATCGCGCACAGCACCCACAGACTGACGGAAATTTCCTTGTGCTTACCGGTGAAGGCCTTCAGCACCACATAAGTGATAAAACCCAGCGCGATGCCATCGGCGACCGAGAAGGTCAGCGGCATCATGATCGCGGTAACGATCGCCGGAATGCTGTCGGTCGCTTCGTCCCATTCGATGTGCGCCATGCCGCCCATCATCAGCATTGCCACGTAAATCAGTGCACCGGCGGTGGCGTAAGCGGGAATCATGCCGGCCAGCGGGGCGAAGAACATGGCGGCAATAAATAGCACACCTACGGTCACGGCGGTAAGACCAGTCCGACCACCCGCAGCTACGCCAGCGGCACTTTCCACGTAACTCGTTACAGGAGGCACGCCGACCACCGCACCAAATACACTGGAAGCACTGTCGGCTTTCATGGCGCGAGAGAGGTTTTCGATCCGGCCGTCAGCGTTCACCAGGTTGGCGCGTTGGGCGACGCCCATCAGGGTGCCGGCGGTGTCGAACATGTGCACAAAGAGGAAGGCCAGCACTACGCTGATCATGCTGACGTTGAACACGCCGGCAACGTTCATGGCCATCCAGGTGGGCGCCAAACTTGGCGGGGCAGACATGATGCCTTCGTAGTGGACAAGGCCCAGACCCCAGCCCGCGAGAGTCACTGTGATGATGCTGATGAGAATCGCACCGAACACTTTGTGGTAGCTGAGCACGGCGATCATCAAAAAGCAGATGGCGGCCAGCAGTGGACCGGGCTCGCGCAGGGAGCCGAGCTTGATCAGGGTGGCCGGGCTATCGACGACGATGCCGGCGGTTTTCAGGCCGATCAACCCTAGAAACAGACCCACTCCGGCGCCCATGGCATAACGCAAACTCACTGGGATGCTGTTGAGCAACCATTCGCGAATCCGCGAAAAGGTCAGGAACATGAACAACACACCGGAAACAAACACCGCGCCAAGGGCGGTTTCCCAGTTATAGCCCATGGTGCCGACCACGGTGTAGGTGAAGAACGCGTTCAAACCCATGCCCGGCGCCAGGCCAACCGGCCAGTTCGCGTAAAGGCCCATCAACAGGCAACCCAGCGCAGCAGCGATGCAGGTCGCGACGAACGCGGCACCATGATCGATCCCGGCATCGGCCATGATGTTGGGGTTGACGAAGATGATGTAGGCCATGGTGATGAAGGTTGTCAGACCGGCAATCAGCTCGGTCTTCACCGTGGTGCCATGCAAGCTGAGTTTGAAAATGCGCTCAAGCAAGCCATTGCGTAACGGCGGCGAGAGTTCCAGCGTCGGGGCTTCGGATTTGCGGCTTTCCACAGCGAATACTCCTCAAGAGTTTTATTGTTATTTCCAGGGCCGGACCCATGAGGGTGGCAGCGGCCCTTTGAGGCACTTGCGAGTTTGTTGACCAGCTGGTCAGGAACTCGCACGAAGTGGATTATGCTTTTGTATACAAATAAAGCAAATAATGTTTTTGGTTTTGTAGACGAAAAGATTGGCAATAGGGATATATCGCCGGGAGGGATGCCTTCGCGAGCAGTCTATCGCCGGTGTGCGGGCGAAAAAAAAACCGGCGAACGGCCGGTTTTTTCTGTTCGGGATTTGCAATGTTGACGCTGGCCTCATCGCGAGCAAGCTCGCTCCCACAGTTGATTGCATTCCAAATGTGGGAGCGAGCTTGCTCGCGATGGCGTCAGCTCAAACAACCCAAATGTATCAGGCCGCCGCAAACCGCTTATCCAGATAATCAATAATCACCTTGGATTCATACATCCAGGTGGTCTGCCCGTTCTCTTCAATGCGCAGGCACGGAACCTTGATCTTGCCGCCTTGCTCCAGCAGGGCCTGGCGGTCCTGTTCGTTGTTCTTCGCATCGCGCAGCGCCACCGGTACGTTCAAGCGGCGCAGGGTGCGGCGGGTTTTCACGCAGAACGGGCAGGCGTGGAACTGATACAGGGTCAGGTCCTTGGCAGCCGTGTTGACCTGAGCCTGGACCTCGGCAGGGCGCTGCTTTTTGCCGGGGCGGGTAAGGAAATCGATGAAGATGATCAGTTGGCCAAGGCCGACACGAAGCGCTTTTACGAACACGGAATAAGCCTCACAGGGCGAACGGAAGGCGCGCAGCTTACCTGATTTTTCACAGGCGAAAAAAAACCGGCGATGAACGCCGGTTTTCTTCGTGCTGCAAATTACTTGATCAGGCTGAGAAACTCGCTCCGGGTGGCGGCGTTTTCGCGGAACTCACCCAGCATCACCGACGTGATCATCGACGAATTCTGTTTCTCCACACCGCGCATCATCATGCACATGTGCTTGGCTTCGATCACCACCGCAACGCCCAGGGCGCCGGTAACTTGCTGGACCGCATCGGCGATCTGGCGGCTGAGGTTTTCCTGGATCTGCAGGCGGCGAGCGTACATATCGACGATTCGCGCGACTTTCGACAGGCCCAACACTTTGCCGCTCGGAATGTAAGCGACGTGCGCCTTGCCGATAAACGGCAGCAGGTGGTGTTCGCACAACGAGTAGAGCTCGATGTCCTTGACCAGCACCATTTCGCTGTTGTCGGAGCTGAACAAGGCACCGTTGGTGACTTCTTCCAGTGTCTGTTCATAGCCGCGGCAAAGGTACTGCATGGCTTTGGCGGCACGCTTTGGCGTGTCGAGCAGGCCCTCGCGGGAGACGTCCTCGCCAAGTTGACCAAGGATGGCCGTGTAATTCTGTTCCAGGGACATGAAACTACCTGTGGGGATTTTCGCAAAGGGCAAGGGTACGGTGGCAAACACGGCGCTGCAAGCGTGATGCGACAGGTTTACTCGTCTCGGCCTTCCATCATGGTCCGTTTGAGCATCACATAAACCGCGCCAGCCCCGCCGTGTTTCGGTTGGCACGAAGTGAAGCCGAGTACCTGTGAGTGCTGACGCAACCACGTGTTGACGTGGCTTTTGATCATCGGTCGCTTGCCGTCCAGACGCACGGCTTTGCCGTGGGTGACGCGCACGCAGCGGATTTCGAATTTGGTCGCTTCGGCCAGAAACGCCCAGAGGGTTTCCCGGGCTTTTTCCACCGTCATGCCATGCAGGTCGAGGCTGCCTTCGAACGGAATCTGTCCGATCTTGAGCTTGCGCATCTGGCTTTCCTGAACCCCGTCACGTGCCCACATCAACTCGTCTTCCGGGCCGACGTCGATGACGAACTGATCGGACAGACCATCAACGGTGGTGGCATCGGTGCGAACGGTCGCGGCTTGGCGCAGCTTGGCGATTTGCGCGCGGTCGGCCTTGGGTTTGCCGGTTTCGGCGCGATCGTGCTTGATCGGCTTGACGCCTTGGATCGCACTTTTGAACAGGGAAAAATCGTCGTCTTGCATGTCAGCCTCCGCGAAGGGCGGCCAGTTTACCCAAGTCGAGGCGCTATCCATAACAATTGAGGCCCGCCAAAATGCCGGGCCTTTATTCAATCGTGTTTTTTCATCAGGTGCGGAGACATGTTCAGCTCTCGCGACTGGCGCGAGCGGCGACGGCAGCGACGCCACAACCACACACCGATGTAGAGCACGAACAGGCCAACCGCCAGAATGATCGCCGAGCCCAGCGGGCTGGCATTCAACTCGCCCAAGGCCGGGGGACGGCCCAGCAGGCTGGCGGCACCGGCCATTGCCAGCAACACACCGCACGTCGCCAGCAAGGCAGCAAAGGCTGCGCCGAATCGAAAACGCCAATTGCGTTGGCCCTTGGGCCGCAAGCGGCGAGCGTCAAAACCATCGGATAACTTCATTCCGACCTTCCTCAATGGGTATCGGCCCTTCGACCGGGAGTTGTCCGGGATGTTCCTGAGGCTAAGTCAATTGCAGCAAATGAGAGGCTTTAGCGGATGAGCGGCGGTATTGGCCGCTCTCGAGGCCTATCAGATCAGTTCATGAGTGAGCGCGAGGGTGGCGAAGTTGTCCGCCATGATCGCCATTTCGGTCTGTTGAACGTGCTCGGCAGTGAGTACGCCACCTTTGTAGGGCAAATCGCGAGTCGCGCAGGCGTCTTCGACCAGGGTGCAGCGAAAGCCCAGGTTCTTTGCCGCACGCACGGTAGTGCTGACACTGGAGTGGCTCATGAAACCGCAGACGATCAGATCCAGGGAGCCGAGCTCTTGCAGCCGATCGTACAATTGGGTGCCATGAAACGCACTCGGCAGCAGTTTGCCGATGATGGTTTCGTCCGCCTGTGGCTCCAGGCCCGTGATGAACTCACCGCGTTCGCCCTGTGGATCGAACAGCCCGCCGACGGTGCCGAGATGACGCACATGCACGATCGGACGACCGGCTGCACGGGCAGCGGCCACCAGTTGCTTGATGTTCGCGACGGCAGCATCCATGCCGCTCAGGGCCAGCGGGCCGCTGAGGTATTCTTTCTGGGCATCGATGATGACAAGGGTCGCATGACCCAGATTGGCTGCTGCATAACCGCGGCCGCTGAGTTGAAACATCGTTTTTGGAACGGACATTCTGGGGCTCCTTGGAGTGGGGCTTTTGCGACATTGTCCTCTGGCTGAGCGGTTCTGTGAATCGCTACTATCGTAGACGCCGTCGTTGTTGGCGTGCAGCCTTGTCAAGGTGCAGGTTTTGTTCAATAGCCAACAGCAAAAATGGATATGTCCTACATCTGATCCGCTGTTTTCCTGCGTCGTCGTGGCGCGTTTTGGCTGTTAGAATCGCCAGTCGTTTTTTCTGGAGTTTACCCCCGTGATCACTTCCCGCCTTCGTACCCTGCGTGACCATATCCGTTGGGCCGTCAGCCGCTTCCATGGGGAGGATCTGTTTTTCGGCCATGGGACCGACAACGCCTGGGACGAAGCCCGTCAACTGGTGTTGGGTGCCTTGCACTTGCCGTGGGAAATCGCCGACAGCTACCTCGACTGCAATCTTGAAGACGACGAGTTGGTCAAATTGCAACGCATGCTCAAGCGCCGCATCGAAGAACGCATTCCGACTGCTTACCTGCTGGGCGAAGCGTGGTTTTGTGGTATGTCGTTCATCGTCGACGAGCGTGTGCTGATCCCGCGTTCACCGATTGGTGAGTTGATCGAAAAACGTTTTGAGCCATGGTTGGGTTCCGAGCCTGCGCGGATTCTCGACCTGTGCACCGGTTCCGGCTGCATTGGTATTGCCTGCGCCTATGAATTCCAGAACGCCGAAGTGGTGCTGGCGGATCTGTCGTTCGAAGCGCTGGAAGTGGCCAACCAGAACATTGAGCGCCATGGCGTTGATGAGCGGGTCTACACCGTTCAGGGGGATGGGTTTGATGGTCTGCCGGGGCAGCGTTTCGACCTGATCGTGTCGAACCCGCCTTACGTCGATGCGGAAGATTTCGCCGACATGCCGGATGAATATCAGCACGAACCCGAGCTGGGTCTGGCTTGCGGTGATGATGGTTTGAATCTGGTGCGACGGATGCTCGCCGAAGCGGCGGATCATTTGACCGAGAAGGGCTTGCTGATTGTTGAGGTGGGCAACAGCCAGGTCCACGTCGAGGCGTTGTACCTGGAGGTCGACTTCGCCTGGCTCGATTTCGAGCGCGGCGGGCATGGTGTGTTCATGCTGACCGCGGAGCAGTGCCGCGATCATCAGGCGCTGTTCGCCTCTCGCGTTTAACCCGCAATGATCGTTCCCACGCTCTGCGTGGGAATGCCTCAATGGACGCTCTGCGTCCGCTCTTGGGGACGCGGAGCGTCCCGGGCTGCATTCCCACGCAGAGCGTGGGAACGATCAGCCATTAGCGGTTCGTAGCAATCCAGATCAACAACCCTGCCTGAAACATCGCAAACGCCACCAGACACGTAATGGTAAAGCGCAGCCCGGCGTCTTCACGCTTGTACTTGCTGACCTTCTCTTCGTGCTTCTTCAGCTTCACTTCCTGCTCGGCCAGATTCTGCTCGGCCTGCTGAAGCATCTGCGCCGCTTCGAGGATCTCCACCAGTTGCAGCTTTTCAGTGTTCCAGTCACCTAGCAGGTCTTCGACCCGTACTTCTTTGACGCTGCCTTTCAAATGCTGGGCGTCGGCGTAGACCACCTCAAAACCGTGCGCCTTCAGAAAGTGATCGCGACGCAGGCGCGTGTCTTCGTTCAACGCATCTTTATTATTCAGATCGGTGCCGTCGACGGTGTAGCCGGGCCAGCGCTTTTTCGCCCAGGTGATCCCTTGGGTGGCCATGAACCGGCCGATGCCACGGTTCATCGGCTCAATCTGCAAGCCGCTTTCGGGCTCGAAATGCACACGTTTGGTGGTGTGATTGACCCACACGTCCAGATGATTCTGCTCTTTGCGCACGCGCTGGCCGGGCAGCTTGATGCTCATGCGCATCAGGCTGTGTTCCTTGCTGTTGCGGTCGGCGTAACCGAATTCGACAAAGCGCAGTGGCCGCCCACCGGTATTGCGGTCGGTTTGCAGCGGCGCCAGACGGAGCATTTTGTGGTGCTCGACGTGGACGTCCGCCCACGGCAGCTCGACCGCTGGCGGTGCGTCTTTTTCAGCGGTCGTGTCGGGTGAAGTCTGGTTATCAGTCATAACGGCGAGATCCTGTCCAAGCTCTGCTCGTCGCCAGCTATAGCGCTGGCGACAAAGGCTTATCGGCCGTTTTTTTCAAGACTGGAGGGGAACCCCTCTTAACTGGTGCGAAGTCCGTCAATAAATCCGAGGATTCGCGCGCCAAGTTCGGCGGCAAGTGGCAATTGCGGATCCTTATAAGAGGCCATTTGCCGTTTCACGTCGTTGGGCACGATGCGCAGGACGTGGTTCATGCCTTCGATCAGCGCCAGTTCGGCGTCCGGTTTGGCCGCCTTGAGCATCCTGGCATCACCGACGCCGACCTGGATATCGTTGCTGCCCTGAATAATCAGCGCAGGCATCTTCAATTTGGCGAACGCCGCCGCCGGGTCCTGGCGGAACAGCGAGATCAGGTAAGGCTGCACGCTCGGGCGGAAAATCACCTGCAACTGTGGCGGCACGTTGTCGTCGGTGTGACCGGCCTTGAGGCTGTCGAGCAGTTCATTGCTGCGCAGCATCAGTGGCGGTGGCAGGCGATTGCTCAATTGTTGACGCAACACCTCATCGATCGGCCGGGCGCTGCCGGACATGGAGATGACCGCTGCGGCATCGACGCTGGGCGCCGCGAGGCTGGCGATCAAGGCGCCTTCGCTGTGGCCCAAAAGGATCAGCGGGCCAAAACGCGGATCGCTTTTGAGCTTGCGGCCCCAGGCCTCGACGTCGGACACATAGGCCTCCACCGACAGATTGCGTTCGTCCGGCGTCGCCGCGAGGCTCGCCGCCACACCGCGTTTGTCATAACGCACGCTGGCGATGTTGTGTTTGGCCAGCACCCACGCCAGTCGCTTGAGGCTGTCGTTGCGTCCGCCGTCGGGGTTGTTTCCGTCACGATCCGTAGGACCGGAGCCGGAAATGATCAGGACAACCGGCACGGGTTTGTCGGATTTTGGCAGCAGTAAAGAGCCGAAAAGCTCTCCGGTGCCGGTATCCAACGTGATCGGGCGTTGCAGGACAGTGGCCTGGGCAAAGCCGGTAAACAGGGTAAGGCTCAAGGCTAGAACTCGCAGCATCATCACGCCATCATTCACAAAAATGCCGGTTGGACTCGCAGGCACCCATAAGGTTCGAGGATGAACTACTTGGGTAGCCTGCGTATACTGGCGCGCATTACGTATTCAGGTTCATTTCACGGAGCGTCCTGCATGTCCGGCAATACCTACGGCAAGCTGTTCACTGTCACCACCGCGGGCGAAAGCCATGGTCCGGCGTTGGTCGCCATTGTCGACGGCTGCCCGCCGGGGCTGGAGATTTCCCTGGAGGATCTGCAGCGCGATCTGGACCGCCGCAAGCCCGGTACCAGCCGCCACACCACGCAACGCCAGGAAGCCGACGAGGTCGAAATCCTCTCCGGCGTGTTCGAAGGTCGCACCACCGGTTGCTCCATCGGCCTGTTGATTCGCAACACCGACCAGAAGTCCAAGGACTACTCGGCGATCAAGGATCTGTTCCGCCCGGCCCACGCCGATTACACCTATCACCACAAATACGGCGAGCGCGATTACCGCGGTGGCGGACGCAGTTCCGCCCGTGAAACCGCCATGCGCGTGGCCGCCGGCGCGATTGCCAAGAAATACCTGGCCACCCAGGGCATCGTCATTCGCGGCTACATGAGCCAGCTCGGCCCGATCGAAATCCCGTTCAAGACCTGGGATTCGGTGGAAGAGAATGCATTCTTCAGCCCTGACCCGGACAAGGTGCCGGAGCTGGAAGCCTATATGGACCAGTTGCGCCGTGATCAGGATTCGGTCGGCGCGAAGATCACCGTCGTCGCCGAAGGCGTGATGCCAGGCCTCGGTGAGCCGATCTTCGACCGCCTCGACGCCGAACTGGCCCATGCGCTGATGAGCATCAACGCGGTCAAAGGCGTGGAAATCGGCGCCGGTTTCGCCAGTGTCGCCCAGCGCGGCACCGAACACCGCGACGAAATGACCCCGGAAGGCTTCCTCAGCAACAATGCGGGCGGCATTTTGGGCGGCATCTCGTCCGGTCAGCCGATCGTTGCGCACCTGGCCCTCAAGCCGACGTCGAGCATTACCACGCCAGGGCGCTCCATCGACATTCATGGCAACCCGGTGGAGGTGGTCACCAAGGGTCGTCATGACCCGTGTGTCGGCATCCGCGCCACGCCGATCGCCGAAGCGATGATGGCCATTGTGCTGATGGATCACCTGTTGCGTCATCGCGGGCAGAATGCCGACGTGCGCGTGAGCACGCCGGTGCTGGGTCAGCTTTAATGGCTGACCTTAATGCCGCTGCGGTCTGACCACGTGGCGGCGCTCCCGTACTGGCGGCTTTCCAGTTTCTATCTGTTCTATTTCGCCTTGCTCGGCTCGACAGCGCCGTTTCTGGCGCTGTACTTCGATCACCTGGGCTTTTCCAGCGCGCGCATCGGCGAGTTGGTGGCGATCCCGATGCTGATGCGTTGCGTGGCGCCGAACATCTGGGGCTGGCTCGGCGACTACACCGGCCGACGCCTGGCCATCGTGCGCTTCGGTGCCGTCTGCACGTTGCTGACGTTTTCGCTGATTTTCGTCAGCAAGACCTACGCCTGGCTGGCGATGGTCATGGCCTTGCATGCGTTCTTCTGGCATGCGGTATTGCCGCAGTTCGAAGTCATTACCCTGGCGCACTTGAAAGGGCAGACGTCGCGCTACAGTCAGATCCGCCTCTGGGGTTCCATCGGTTTCATCATCACGGTGGTCGCGCTCGGCCGGATGTTCGAATGGCTGAGCCTCGACATTTATCCGGTGGCGCTTGTACTGATCATGGCCGGCATTGTCGTCAGCAGCCTGTGGGTGCCGAACGCTCAACCGGTTCAGGGTGAGCGAATTGCCGGAGACGGATTTCTCAGGCAGTTACGCAATCCCGGGGTGTTGGCGTTTTACGGCTGCGTGGCGCTGATGCAAGTGAGCCACGGGCCTTATTACACCTTCTTGACGCTGCACCTTGAGCGGCTCGGTTACAGTCGAGGCGTGATCGGCATGCTCTGGGCGGTCGGCGTGGTCGCCGAAGTCCTGATGTTCCTGGCCATGAGCAAAATCCTCGCACGCTTCTCGGTGCGTCGGGTGCTGCTGGCGAGTTTCCTGCTGGCAGCCGTGCGCTGGTTGCTGCTGGGTTCGTTGGCCGAGTTCCTCTGGGTGCTGCTGTTTGCCCAGGTGCTGCACGCCGCAACATTTGGCAGCTTTCACGCCGCTGCCATCCAATTCGTGCAACGTAGCTTCGGTGCGCGTCAGCAAGGGCAGGGCCAGGCGCTTTACGCCGCACTGGCCGGCACCGGCGGCGCATTGGGCGCGTTGTATTCCGGCTACAGCTGGAACGCCCTCGGGGCCACGTTCACCTTTAGTATCGCAAGCCTCGCAGCCCTGGCGGCTGCCGTTATCATTGCCACACGTATGCAAGAGGACAGGCCATGAGCCTCACCCGCGAACACCTCGCCCAGGAAATCATCGACGCCGGGCGTTTTTTGTATGGCCGTGGCTGGTCGCCGGCCACCAGCAGCAATTACTCGACCCGCCTGTCGCCGACCGAAGCGCTGCTGACCGTGTCCGGCAAGCACAAAGGCCAGTTGGGTCTTGATGATGTGCTGGCTACCGACTTGTCGGGCAACAGCCTGGAACCGGGCAAAAAACCGTCCGCCGAAACCCTGCTGCACACCCAGCTCTACAGTTGGCGTCCGGAGATAGGCGCAGTGCTGCACACGCATTCGGTGAACGCCACGGTGCTGTCGCGCCTGACGCCCGAAGATTTCATCGAGTTCGAAGACTACGAACTGCAAAAGGCCTTCACTGGCGTCTCGACCCACGAATCCCGGGTGCGCGTGCCGATTTTCGACAACGATCAGGACATTGCGCGTCTCGCCGCCAAGGTGCAGCCTTGGCTTGAAGCCCATCCCGATTGCGTCGGCTACCTGATTCGCGGCCACGGCCTCTACACTTGGGGCGCGCGGATGAGCGACGCGCTACGGCAGATCGAGGCGTTTGAATTTTTGTTCGAGTGCGAGTTGAAGATGCGCTCACTCTTGAACCATAAAGCATGAACCGTTAAGGAGTTGCCCTGATGAGCAGCCTGTCCGTTTACCACGTCTCAAGCCCTGACATTCCGAACAAGGTGCTGACCCATTTCGAAGACATCGCCTCGACCCTGGCCGAGCAGGGCGTGCGTTTCGACCGCTGGCAAGCCACGGCGAAAATTCAGCCCGGCGCCAGCCAGGAAGAAGTGATCGCCGCGTACCAGGCGCAGATCGACAAGCTGATGACCGAACGCGGCTACATCACCGTCGACGTCATCAGCCTCAACAGCGACCACCCGCAAAAGGCCGAACTGCGCGCCAAGTTCCTCGACGAACACCGTCATGGCGAAGACGAAGTACGATTTTTCGTCGCCGGCCGTGGGCTGTTCACCCTTCACATCGACGATTACGTCTACGCCGTGCTGTGCGAGAAGAACGATCTGATCTCGGTGCCGGCCGGCACGCCGCATTGGTTCGACATGGGCGAGCATCCGCATTTCGTCGCGATCCGTCTGTTCAACAACCCTGAAGGCTGGGTGGCCAAGTTCACCGGCGAAGACATCGCCAACCGCTTCCCGCGTCTTGAGGACTGACCCGATGCCAATCAAAGCGATTCTCACCGACATCGAAGGCACCACCAGCGCGGTGAGTTTTGTGTTCGACGTGCTGTTCCCGTACGCCGCCAAACACCTGCCGGACTTTGTTCGCCAGCACGCCGAGCGCGCGGATGTGGCCGAGCAACTGGCCGCCGTGCACCGCGACAGCAACGAGCCGGGTGCTGACGTTGAGCGGGTGATCGAGATCCTGCTGGGCTGGATCGCCGAAGACCGCAAGGCCACGCCGTTGAAAGCGTTACAAGGCATGGTCTGGGAGCAGGGCTATCACGCCGGGCAGTTGAAAGGCCACGTTTACCCGGATGCCGTTGAAGCGCTCAAGCGCTGGCACCAGGACGGTTTCAAACTGTTTGTTTATTCCTCGGGTTCGATCCAGGCACAAAAACTGATCTTCGGCTGTTCGGAGGCGGGGGATTTGTCGCCGCTGTTCAGCGGCTACTTCGACACCACGTCGGGGCCCAAGCGTGAAGCGCAGTCTTACGAGCGCATCGCACAGGCCATCGGGGTGGAGGCTGCGCAGATTGTGTTTCTGTCCGACATCGTCGAAGAACTGGACGCGGCGCGCGCGGCCGGCATGGCAACGTGCGGCCTGGCCCGAGAGGGCGGGGAGTTGGCGGGGCATGTGACTGTCGACAGTTTTGCGCGGATTGATCCCTCCACTTTCTAAGCTACTACGCCCATACCCTGTAGGAGCGAAGCTTGCTCGCGAAGGCGGCGTGTCAGACGATAGAAATGTTGATTGACACGCCGCCTTCGCGAGCAAGCTTCGCTCCTACAAAGACTCGGTGAAGGCTCATAAACAAAACAGGCCGTGGAGCGAAAGCTCTCACGGCCTGTTTGGTTTGCAGCGTATTTATTTACACAACCGCAAGGTTCACGCCGAATGATAGGTCGGCAGGGCAAACCGTTGCTGGCTTTGCAGCATGGAGATCTGCGGCAGTTCGCTGGCCTGTTCGGCCAGGTCACGGCGAATCGCACTGATGACCCACGACAGTTGATCGCCGGCATGCAATTGCTGGTAGGAAATCGAACGCTTGAACACTTTGCCTTCGGTGCTGCGCAGGGTCAGCAGAATGCCACCGTCAGGACGCGATTGGGTGTTCACTTCGAAGTTGGAGAACAGGGAGGTAAATTTTTCTTGGATCAGGCTCATGTCTATCAGCTCCGTTAGCACTTGATTGGCAAGCATGGAGAGGTAGTTGCAGTGATTGTGCCAGTACCTTGTTTTTTTAAAGTCGTTATAAATCAGCAGGTTATATTAACGGTGATTTTTCGTTTTCGTGCAATCTGCATGAATGGCCATCGTGCATCCTGCATTTTGCGTGGTCGGCCACGATTCGATGGAACCAATCACACCCGCTGAGGATCGCGATCTCGAGCGCTCGGGGCGCGGATACAAAACATTTCAAAAACCGCGTGTACAGCTCAAGAACCGCTGACGTATTTTCGGACCCATAGACCGCCGCCCGACAATAAAAAGATCGAACGGGAGCAAGCATGAGCGACACAATCACCTGGGGCATGATGCTCCGTAAACTGCCTTCCATTGCCAAAGCCATTCCTCGCGTGGTGAAGGGCATGAAAGTCGCCAACGTCAAGGATCCGACTCAAGCGTGTGGCCTCGGCTGGACCTTCGAACAAGCGACTTTGCGCAATCCCGATGGCCCGGCGTTGCTGCAGGGTGATGTGGCGCTGAGTTATTCACAGGTGAACCAGTGGGCCAATCGCCTTGCCCATCACCTGATCGCCGAAGGCATCCGCAAGGGTGATGTGGTGGCGGTTTTTCTTGAGAACCGTCCGGAACTGCTGGTAACGATATTGGCCGTGGCCAAGGTCGGCGCGATCAGCGCCTTGCTCAATACCTCGCAAACCCGCGAGACCCTGGCCCACAGCCTGAACCTGGTGGCGCCTGCGGGGATCATTGTTGGCGAAGAACTGGTCCCGGCGTTCAGCGCGGTCCGCGAACGGGTGTCGATCGAGCCGGCACGCACCTGGTACGTTGCCGATCAAGACACTTACCTTCGTCCCGGCAACGCGCCCGACGGTTTTATCAACCTGATGAGCGCCAGCGCCCAAGCGTCCAGTGAGAATCCGGCCAGCAGCCAGCAGATTTTTTTCGACGATCCTTGTTTCTATATCTACACCTCAGGCACCACCGGATTGCCCAAGGCGGGTGTCTTCAAACACGGTCGCTGGATGCGCAGCTCGGCGAGTTTCGGCCAGATCGCCCTGAATATGCAGCCGCAGGATGTCGTCTATTGCACCTTGCCGCTCTACCACGCCACTGGGCTCTGCGTTTGTTGGGGCTCGGCGATCAGCGGCGCCGCAGGATTCGCCATCCGCCGCAAGTTCAGCGCCAGCCAGTTCTGGAATGACGTGCGCAAATACCAGGCGACTACCCTCGGCTACGTCGGCGAGTTATGCCGCTACCTGGTGGATCAACCGCCCACGGCCGACGACAGTAATCACCGCGTGACCAAGATGATCGGCAATGGCCTGCGTCCCGGCGCCTGGAGCGAGTTCAAGACGCGCTTTGCGGTTGATCACATCTGCGAGCTGTACGCCGCCAGCGACGGCAACATCGGGTTCACCAACATCCTCAACTTCGACAACACCATCGGTTTTTCCCTGATGGCCTGGGAGCTGGTGGCCTACGACCACGACAGCGGCCTGCCGATGCGTGATGCCAAAGGTTTCATGCGCAAAGTCGCCAAGGGCGAGCAGGGCCTGTTGTTGGCGAGAATCGACGACAAGGCGCCACTGGACGGTTACACCGATCCGCAGAAGACCGAAAAAGTCGTGGTCCACGACGTGTTCACCAAGGGCGACCGTTACTTCAATACGGGCGATCTGCTGCGCAACATTGGTTTTGGTCATGCCCAGTTTGTTGATCGATTGGGTGACACCTACCGCTGGAAGGGTGAAAACGTCTCGACCACCGAGGTAGAGAACATTCTGCTGCAACACCCGAATATTTCTGAAGCCGTGGCGTACGGCGTCGAAATCCAGAACACCAACGGGCGTGCCGGCATGGCCGCGATCACGCCGGCGGAATCCTTGGCGACGCTGGACTTCAGCGAGTTACTGGCCTTTGCTCGCCAGCAAATGCCCGCGTATGCGGTGCCGCTTTTCCTGCGGGTAAAAGTGAAAATGGAAACCACCGGGACCTTCAAATACCAGAAGACCCGGCTCAAGGACGAAGCCTTCGACCCCGGCAAAACTGGCGACGACCCGATCTACGCCTGGCTGCCCGGCACCCAGACTTACGTGCAAGTCACCGATCAGGTCTTGGCGGATATTCACGGCGGCAAGTACCGCTATTGAATGTGGCTATGGCGGCTCTTGAGAAAAAAGAAGTGACAGCCTCGGGGCTGCTCGGGAAACTGTCGGCTTTCCCGAATGACAGAAAGTGGAGTTCCCGATGTCAGACCAAAGCCGCCAGATGACCCCCGAAGAAGCCGCTGAATTTGCCGAACAGGTATTCAACAAAGCGCGCGAGGGCGATGCGGCCATGATGGCTGCGTTGCTGACCAAAGGCCTGCCGCCGAACCTGCGTAACCACAAGGGCGACACCTTGCTGATGCTCGCTGCCTACCACGGCCATGTGGAGACGGTAAAAGTGCTGCTGGAACACAAGGCCGACCCGGAAATCCGCAACGACAACGGCCAGAGTCCGATTGCCGGCGCCGCGTTCAAGGGCGACCTGGCGGTGGTCCAGGCGTTGGTCGAAGGTGGGGCGCAAGTGGAAGGTTCGTCCTTCGATGGTCGTACGGCGCTGATGATGGCGGCGATGTTCAACCGCGTTGAAATCGTTGATTACCTGATCAGCAAGGGCGCCGATCCGAAAGCCAAGGATGCCAATGGCGTTACCGCGCTGGATGCTGCGAAGACCTTGGGCGCTGTCGATACCACTGCGCAATTAGAGAAATTGCTGGCGTAACCCTGTAGGAGCGAGCGGTGCGGCGATCCGACTTGCCCGCGAAGGCGTAGTGTCATTCACGTTGATGTTGACTGACACTACGCCTTCGCGGGCAAGCCTCGCTCCTACAAAAAGAATTTTTTTGGCAAATTACGCTATCCTTCGCGCCCTCAAAATTCACTCGCTACAGGATCCGTCCCATGAAAGCCGCACTCGTCGAACTCATCAGTAAAATCAGCTCCGGGTGCATGAGCGATGACGAGATCCTGAAAGTCGCTGATGAAGCGGCAGCGGCCTACGCCGATCCCGAGGCTTTTCTGACAGCCAATCCGGATATCAACTACGACGACTCCTTCCCGATTCCACTGGGCGAGTGGGTCGTGGTCGGCAGTCTGCCGGAAACCGTGCTGTTCCAGGCCGACACTTACGTAGACCTGTTCGCCCAGATCGTCGCCTCGTTCGGCCCCGGCGTTGATTTCAACATCAAACCCAAGCAACTGGCCAAAACCGAAGCCCTGACTGCGCTCAATCGGATTCAGGTGCAGATGGGCAGCATGAACAAGGAAAACGGCGGTTACACGCTGATAAACTTTAGCCAGTTGCTCGACGACGAACTGCAAGTGGTGCTGGTCTACGGCAACGACGTACCGCGCGTGCTGGAGTTGTGCGCCGAGGTGGGTATCACCGCCGCGCCATCGCTCGAAGCCCTCAAAATTGCAGTCCACGTTTAAAAAGCGGAACCCTCGCAAGGCCCGGCTATCCTAAGAGTGCACACCACTCTTAGGGAGCGACACCATGGGTTCCACGTTCAACGGTCTGATTGGCCTGATTATTCTTGCCTTGGATATCTGGGCAATCATCAACGTGCTGAAAAGTGGCGCCAGTACAGGGATGAAAATCATCTGGGTGCTGCTGATCCTGCTGCTGCCGGTCCTGGGCCTGATCATCTGGGCCATCGCCGGGCCACGGGGTAATGTCCGAATCTGATACCAACACCGGCCCTCTGTAGGAGCGAGGCTTGCCCGCGAAGAACGATTACACGGTTTAACAGAAAGATCGAGTTATCGTTCTTCGCGGGCAAGCCTCGCTCCTACAAGGGATTGTGTCGACTCATCAAGTGAGGTTCGACCTGTCATCTTCCGCAACGTAGAATGCGCGCCTTTCCCGGTTAATCGAGCCGCTCGATTGGCCATCATGGGCGGGTAACCGTCCGTTGCCACCGCATTTATCGGAGCACTTCCCATGAGCAACATCACCACCAGCGACTACCTGGAAACCCTCTACGAAGGCTACGGCCAGCGTTTTCGCATGGAAAAACTGCTGCACGAAGTGCGCACCGAACACCAGCATCTGGTGATTTTTGAAAACCCGCGCATGGGCCGGGTCATGGCACTGGACGGCGTGATCCAGACCACCGAAGCGGACGAATTCATCTACCACGAGATGCTCACCCACGTGCCGATCCTGGCGCACGGCACAGCAAAGCGCGTGCTGATCATCGGTGGCGGCGACGGCGGCATGCTGCGTGAAGTGGCCAAGCACCGCAGCATCGAGCACATCACCATGGTCGAGATCGACGGCACCGTGGTCGAGATGTGCAAGGAATTCCTGCCGAACCACTCCAAGGGTGCGTTCGATGATCCACGCCTGAACCTGGTGATCGACGACGGCATGCGTTTCGTCGCCACGACCACCGAAAAATTCGACGTGATCATTTCCGACTCCACCGACCCGATCGGTCCGGGTGAAGTGCTGTTCTCGGAAAACTTCTATCAGGCCTGCCGTCGCTGCCTGAACGAAGGCGGCATCCTGGTGACCCAGAATGGCACCCCGTTCATGCAGATCGAAGAAGTCAAAACCACCGCCGGGCGCCTGCGCAGCCTGTTCCCGGATTGGCACTTCTATCAGGCCGCCGTGCCAACCTACATCGGTGGCTCGATGACCTTTGCCTGGGGCGCGACCAACACCGCCTATCGCAAGTTGTCCCGTGAAACCTTGCAGCAACGCTTCGCCGGCAGCGGCATCATCACCCGCTACTACAACCCGGAAATCCACATCGGCGCCTTCGCCTTGCCGCAATACGTGCTGCAAGCGGTGAACAAGCCAAGCAACGACTAAACTAATGATGTACGCATAACCCCCTTGTAGGAGCGAAGCTTGCTCCGGGCGGCGTTCCGACGAAAGCGGTGTGTCAGGCTATACATATGTCGACAGATACACCGCTTTCGCGAGCAAGCTTCGCTCCTACAGGTTTCGGTGTTTTTTTCATGCTTGTGTGGCGTAATCCGTGGGAACGATCAGTCAGGCCAAAAGTCCAGATGGTTGTAAGCCCATTTGCGGGTTTGTTCGAGGAGGCACTGATGCAAAAGTGGAAAATCACTTTCGTGGATGATCACGGTGAACAAGTTGACGAGGTGTTCGAAAGCGATGAATGCCCGGACAACGAGCAGGCCGCAAAACTCATCAAGGCCCGGCTCCTTCCTGTCGCCGCCGAACTGGATCTGAATGATCTGGAAGGGCGAACCACTGATGCGACCGTCAAAAGTCTCAAGACCCAGAACAGCATACAAATCCTCGGCATCACGCCAATCTGAATATCTCCTGTCTCAATCCTATCCAGGCCTTGGCAGCGCCTCTGTCTTGGGGCTACTCTGCAATCGAGATCAGCGAACGGATCGCTAAGGTCTGGTCTTGTCAGCTACATGCTTGCTTCCCACCGGCAATGTTGTTGCCGCATCGCTCGCACCAATCGGTTGCGAGCGCCGGGAATACGGAAAGTCTATCCATCAATTTGAGGGGGACGTTTCATGAGCACAGCCTATCAAGAAGACATCAGCAGCAGCGTGCTGCGCCGCATGAAAGAAGGCGGTTTCGACTTTTCACGATTCCATCCCATCGAGTTCTACGCCATTTTCCCGGACGAGGAGCGGGCACGCAGGGCTGCGGGGCAATACAAAGGTGAATCGTTGAACGCGCAAATCAGTGTGCGCGATGACGGCGCATGGGCGCTTGAACTGAGCAAAGTCATGTACGCCACCTATGATGATATCGGCGATTTCGAGCAAGACTTCGAGGCGGTGGTCGAGCCTCTGGGCGGCATCATCGAAGGATGGGGCGTCAAGCAGGAGGTACGAGGGCTACTCGCATAAACATATGAACAGTGACAACACTCAGCAACGGCTGACCTTAGGGTTGGCCGTTTTCGTTTGTGGCGATCAGAAAAGCCCCCTCGGCAAAACCCTGAAACAAGAATCCGGCGCAAAAAAAAACCGCCTGAGCAGGCGGCTAAAGGGAAGTTCGGTCAGGTTTTGCAGCGGATGCGCGGATTATCCGCATCGACCCCCGGGCAGTGAAATCAACTCTGACTATGCTGGTGATAGGCGACAACGTCGCCTTGCAATGAAGCGGGGGCGATCAGCGTGGGGCGTTTGCTGCACAGGATTGGTGCGGTGCAAACGGCTTCATTATCCAACTGATTGATAACAAAGCGTTTCTGCCGATGGCACGGGCCTTGCGAAGCCTAGATGTCCGGGTGACAAGGAGTACGGCATGATCCGCACCTATTTTGATGAAATGTACGATGCCGGCGGCCAGGTCCGCCCGCATTATCGGGAGTTTGCCCGTTGGCTGGCCGAGACGCCTGACGAGCTATTGGCACAACGGCGACGCGAGGCCGATCTGTTATTTCATCGCGCCGGGATTACCTTCACGCTCTACGGTGATGAGCAGGGGACAGAGCGCCTGATTCCCTTCGACACCATCCCGCGCAGCATCCCCGCCAGTGAATGGCGGATCGTCGAGCGTGGCTGTATCCAGCGGGTCAAGGCGTTGAACATGTTCCTCGCCGACCTCTACCACGAGCAGCGCATCATCAAGGCCGGCATCATCCCGGCCGAGCAAGTGCTGGCCAACGAGCAATACCAATTGGCGATGCAAGGGCTCGATCTGCACCGCGATATCTACTCGCACATCTCCGGCGTCGATCTGGTGCGCGATGGCGACGGCACGTACTACGTGCTCGAAGACAACCTGCGTACACCCAGCGGCGTGAGCTACATGCTCGAAGACCGCAAGATGATGATGCGGTTGTTTCCCGAGTTGTTCTCGGCCCAGCGCATCGCACCGATTGATCACTATCCGAACCTGCTGCTCGACACCCTGAAAAGCTCCAGCCCGATCGATAACCCGAGCGTGGTGGTGCTGACGCCGGGTCGCTTCAACAGCGCGTTTTTCGAGCATGCCTTTCTGGCGCGGGAGATGGGCGTTGAGCTGGTGGAGGGCGCGGACCTGTTCGTGCGTGACGACAAGGTGTTCATGCGCACCACGGACGGGCCGAAAGCGGTCGACGTGATCTACCGTCGCCTCGACGATGCGTTTCTCGATCCGCTGGCGTTCAACCCGGACTCGATGCTTGGCGTTCCAGGGCTGCTGTCGTCTTATCGCTCCGGCAACGTGGTGCTGGCCAATGCCATCGGCACCGGGGTCGCGGACGACAAATCGGTGTATCCGTTTGTCACGGACATGATCCGTTTCTACCTGGACGAAGAACCGATCCTGAAGAATGTGCCGACGTTCCAGTGTCGCAATCCTTCTGAACTGTCCCATGTGCTGGCCAATCTTCCAGACCTGGTGGTCAAGGAAACCCAAGGTTCCGGAGGTTACGGAATGCTGGTGGGGCCTGCGGCGACGGCGGCGGAAATCGAGTCTTTCCGCGCGCGGATCAAGGCCAAGCCTCACGCGTACATCGCGCAACCGACGTTGTCCCTGTCGACCTGTCCGACCTTTGTCGAAAACGGCATCGCGCCACGCCATATCGACCTGCGTCCGTTTGTATTGTCTGGCCGCGAAACCCGGGTTGTGCCCGGCGGTTTGACCCGTGTCGCCCTGCGTGAAGGCTCCCTGGTGGTGAATTCCTCCCAGGGCGGCGGAACCAAGGACACCTGGGTGGTCGAGGATTGAAGGAAGCTTGCCATGTTAAGTAGAACTGCCTCGGATTTGTATTGGATGTCGCGTTACCTGGAGCGGGCGGAAAACCTCGCACGGATGCTCGACATCAGTTATTCGCTGTCGCTGATGCCGCAGGATGGTCGCGGTGACGGCCTGCACGAACTGGCGATGCCGCTGCTGATCACCGGCACCCTGGAGGATTACCTGGAGCGCCACGGTGATTTGCACGCCGAACGGCTGCTGCATTTCTTTGCCCTGGACGCGGCCAACCCGGCGAGCATCTACAGCTGCCTTGGCTCGGCGCGGGCCAGTGCTCATGCGGTGCGTGGTCGAATCACCGCCGACATGTGGGAAAACATCAACGCCACGTGGCTGGAAATTCGCGGTATCGCCGAACAGGGCTTGAGTCGCTACGGCATGAGCCGTTTTTGCGAGTGGATCAAGGAACGTTCCCACCTGTTTCGTGGCGCGTCCTACGGCACGATCATGCGTAACGATGCGTTCCGCTTCATTCGTCTGGGGACGTTTATCGAGCGGGCCGACAACACGTTGCGCCTGCTCGACGCCCGCTACGAAATGGCCGGCGATCAGGCCGAAGCGGTCAGCGATGGCACGGCTCACGCGTATTACCAGTGGAGTGCTCTGCTTCGGGCGTTGTCCTCTTTCGAGGCCTACACCGAGATCTACCGCGACGCACCCGGCGCCCGGCATGTGGCCGAGTTGCTGTTGCTGCGCGCCGATGTGCCACGTTCCCTGCGTGCCTGCACCGAAGAAATCGACCAGATCCTTGCCCAACTGCCAGGGGCCAATGGCCGTCCTGCGCAACGTCTGGCGGCGGAGATGGACGCGCGCCTGCGCTACACGGGCATCAACGAAATTCTCGACGAAGGCCTGCACGCCTGGCTGACCGAATTCATCCCGCTGGTGCGCCAGTTGGGCAACGCCATTCACAGTTCCTACCTGGAGGCTGCATGAGACTTTCCATTAGCCACGAAACCACCTATCACTACGAAGATCAGGTGCGGGCGAGCATCCAGTACTTGCGACTGACACCCCACGACAGCGAGCGCCAGCATGTGCTCAGCTGGCAACTCGACCTGCCGCGTCCGGTGCGCGCGCAACTCGATCCGTTCGGCAACATCCTGCACGTGCTGACCATGGACGAACCGCACGAGGCGATCATCATCGGCGCCCGTGGCCAGGTGGACATCGACGAACTGCGCGAAGCCGAGCATGAGAGCCAGTCGGCGCTGCCGTTCCTGCGCTTCACGCGCCTGACCGAAGCCGACGAGGCTTTGCGTGCATTCGCCGAGAAGGCATGCAAAAAACGCCGGGATCGCACGGCGTTGATCGACTTGATGCATGGCCTGAATTCGCACATGACCTACACGCCGGGCTCCACCGAGGTGGATACCAGCGCTGCCCAGGCCTTCGCCGGGCGTTCCGGCGTCTGTCAGGATCACACCCACGCGTTTCTCGCCTGTGCCCGCAGCCTGGGCATTCCGTCGCGGTATGTTTCGGGTTATTTGTACAGCGAGAACAGCGAACACCTGGCCAGTCACGCCTGGGCCGAAGCCTGGCTCGATGACGCGTGGTACAGCTTCGATGTGACCAATGAACTGGCCCGGCCGGAGCGACATTTGAAATTGGCGGTGGGCCTGGATTACCTGGATGCCTGCCCGGTTCGCGGGATGCGTCGGGGCGGCGGGTGTGAGCAGATGCATGCGAAAGTGTTTGTGTCGCCAACGCCGATGCCGGCACCGGTCATCTCCGTCCAGCAACAATAATCCGCAACACCACATCCCCCCTGTAGGAGCGAGGCTTGCCCGCGAAGAACGATAACGCGGTCCTTCAGTTAGACCGCATCGCCTTCTTCGCGGGCAAGCCTCGCTCCTACAAGGGGGAATGGGGTCAGGGCTTAACCTTGCGCCCCGCCATATGCTTCAAATACCCCACCAGCATTTCCAGTTCCCCATCCGGCAACACCGTCGCCGTAAACCCCGGCATCTTCGCCTGAGGCCATTGCCGCAAACTCTGCGGATCTCGAATGTAGCGCTTCAGGAAATCCGCCCCAAAGTACTCGGTCGGATTAAATGGAATGTTCAAATCCGGCCCGAACTGCGCATCTCCGGCACCATTGAGTCGGTGACAGGCCAGGCAATTCTTCTGAAACAAGGCAAAGCCTTTATTAACCGGATCGTCGGCCTTCAAGGCAGGATCGGGCAGCAGTGCAGGGAAGCGCTCGGCGACTGGCGCCATGCGCTTGATACTCGCCACTTGAAACGGCCATTGCTCAGGGCTGATGTTGCCGGCTTGCGGATCGACCCACACCAGATAAAACGGCCCGGCACCTGGTTTGCCTTCCGATAACGCAGGCCACGGTTTGGCCGGGTCTTCAATCGCCAACCACGCGCGCGCGCCCTTGGCGTTCAGCAACGGCGCCGCCGACAATTCCGCGGCAAACCCGTCCAAAGCCACGGCTTGCAGATGATCTTCAGGCTTGATGTCGGTCAACAACGCCGCCAACGGAACTGCGCGATAACTCATGCTCCGCTTGTAGGAAACGTCCTCGCTGATGGTGATGGTCTGGACCTGAGGGTGCTTGAGCAACTCCTCGGTCTGCCAGGTGCGACTGCCCGCGCCCAACTCGAGGTTCAGCTGTGCGGCATACAGGGGCGTGCTGAGCAGCAAGGCCCCGAACAGAATGAGCGTTTTCAAATGATCGCCGTCCATGTCGTGGAAGTGCCGCAAAGGTTGGCACACCCACGCTGGCCCGGGTAGCGAGCCAGTCACATTTTTAAGAGGGCAATATAAAAACCTGGCGCCGTTTTATTTGAAGACCGACTAGCCGATCACCTTGGTCAGGTTCGGCAAAATCAACAACAGCGTAGTGGCGAAAAGAATGAGCCCGGCTTGACGTACTTTCGAATGCTTGAACATGGCTTGACCGCCTTTTTTGTTATTTCCTGATGCCTGCCTGCATATCTCCATGACGACAGAGCGTTGAACTTCCTGTAAGACGAGTGCCTCGGCAAAACCCGACGACAACTTCGTACATCTTCACCTTAGAGCCCGCGTCACGCTTGGTTTAGATCCATTTCGTATGGTTCGCTTACTTAAAGCTTTTAAAAACGCATGAGGCTTATTGCCAGCTTCTTGGGCGCCCGTTGGCTAGACAGCTTGGTGACGTGAAACGGTTAATCCGGGCGCGAACGACCGTCCGTCTGAGCGTGTCCGTCAACGCCAGTGAGCACTGCGGTCATTGAATCCACGGCGGCTCGGCCTAAGGTGGAAGCTCAGTATTTCGCTCAGGTTCGAGGACGTCATGACCCAAGCTTTGATTTTCGACGCGTTACGCACGCCCCGTGGCAAAGGCAAGGCCGATGGCGCCCTGCACAGCGTCAAACCGGTGAATCTGGTGGCCGGGTTGTTCACGGCGTTGCAGCAGCGCACGTCGCTGGATACCAGTCAGGTCGATGACGTGGTGCTCGGCTGTGTCACGCCGATCGGTGATCAGGGCTCCGATATCGCCAAGACCGCGGCACAAGTCGCCGATTGGGACGTCAGCGTGTCCGGCGTGCAGATCAATCGATTCTGCGCCTCGGGGCTTGAAGCCGTGAACCTCGGTGCGATGAAAGTCCGCTCCGGCTTCGAAGACCTGGTGGTGGTCGGCGGCGTCGAGTCCATGTCCCGCGTGCCCATGGGCAGCGATGGCGGCGCTTGGGCGCTGGACCCGGAAACCAATCTGCACAGTCATTTCACCCCGCAAGGCGTCGGCGCCGACCTGATCGCCACGATTGAAGGCTTCAGCCGCCAAGACGTCGATGCCTACGCATTGCATTCCCAGCAAAAGGCAGCGCGGGCGCGGGCGAACGGCTCGTTCAACAAGTCGCTGGTGCCGGTGCAGGATCAGAACGGCATTATCCTGCTCGATCACGATGAGTTCATCCGCGCCGAATCGACTCTGGAAGGCCTCGGCAAACTCAAGCCAAGTTTCGAGATGATGGGGCTGATGGGTTTTGACGCCACCGCGTTGCGCGTTTACAGCCAGGTGGAGCGGATCAATCACGTTCACACCCCGGGCAACAGCTCCGGCATCGTCGATGGCGCCGCCCTGATGCTGATTGGCTCCGAGGCCAAAGGCCGGGCGTTGGGTTTGCAGCCACGGGCGCGAATTGTCGCCACCGCCGTTACCAGCACCGATCCGACCATCATGCTCACCGGCCCGGCGCCGGCCACCCGCAAAGCACTGGCCAAGGCCGGGCTGCGGGTCGAAGACATCGACCTGTTTGAAGTCAACGAAGCCTTCGCTTCGGTGGTGCTGAAATTCATCAAGGACATGGCCATCGACCCGGACAAGGTCAACGTCAACGGCGGCTCCATCGCCATGGGCCACCCGCTGGGCGCCACCGGCTGCGCGATTCTCGGCACGCTGCTCGATGAACTGGAAACCCGGCGCCTGCGCTATGGCCTCGCGACCCTGTGTGTCGGCGGCGGCATGGGCATTGCCACCATCATCGAACGCCTCTGAGCCCCGACCTTAAGGAACAAGTGACATGACCGAAGCCATTCGTTACGAAAAAGGTCAGGACCAGATCGTCGTCCTGACCATCGACATGCCGGGCCAGAGCGCCAACACCATGAACGCGGTCTATCGCGAGGCGATGGCCACCTGCGTCGCCCGACTGGTGGCCGAAAAGGACAACATTTCCGGCGTGGTCATCACCTCGGGCAAGAAAACCTTCTTTGCCGGCGGCGATCTCAATGAACTGATCAAGGTCGGCAAACCCGAAGCCAAGGCCTTTTACGACATGGTCCTGACGCTCAAGGGCCAATTGCGTACCCTGGAAACCCTCGGCAAACCGGTGGTGGCCGCGATCAATGGCGCGGCGTTGGGTGGCGGCTGGGAAATCTGCCTCGCCTGCCATCACCGCATCGCGCTGGACAACCCATCCGTGCAACTCGGCCTGCCGGAAGTCACCCTCGGCCTGTTGCCGGGCGGCGGCGGGGTGGTGCGCATGGTGCGGATGCTGGGCATTGAAAAAGCCTTGCCATACCTGCTCGAAGGCAAAAAAGTGCGGCCACAACAGGCGTTACAAGCGGGTTTGATCGATGAACTGGCGGCGGATCGCGATGAACTGCTGAGCAAGGCGCGGGCCTGGATTATTGCCCATCCGACGGCCGTACAGCGTTGGGATGTGAAGGGTTACCAGATCCCCGGCGGCACGCCGACGAACCCGAAAGTCGCGCAGATGCTTGCCATCGCACCGTCGATCCTGCGCAGCAAAACCCAGGGCTGCATGCCCGCGCCGGAGAAAATTCTGTGCGCGGCGGTTGAAGGCGCCCAGGTGGATTTCGACACCGCACACCTGATCGAAACCCGCTACTTCACGGAACTGACCACCGGCCAAATCTCGAAAAACCTGATCGGCACGTTCTGGTTCCAGCTCAATGAGATCAATGCCGGCGGATCGCGGCCCAATGGTTTTGCACCTTATGTAACGCAAAAAGTCGGCGTGCTTGGCGCCGGGATGATGGGAGCCGGCATCGCTTTTGTCAGCGCCTCGGCCGGCATTGAAGTGGTGCTCAAGGACATCAACCTCGCGGCAGCGGAGAAGGGCAAGGCCCACTCGGCGGCGCTGCTGGACAAGAAAGTCGCTCACGGCCAGATGCTCCCGCAACAGCGAGAGGCGATTCTGGCGCGGATCCACACCACCGAAAGCGATGCGGACCTGGCCGGATGCGACCTGATCATTGAAGCGGTCTTCGAAGATCGCGAGCTAAAAGCCAAAGTCTCCTCGGCGGCGCAGAAAGTCGTCGGCCCAGCTGCAGTGATCGCTTCCAACACCTCGACCTTGCCGATCAGCGGCCTGGCCACCGCCGTGCCGGATCAAACGAAGTTCATCGGTCTGCATTTCTTCAGCCCGGTGGAGAAAATGCCGCTGGTAGAAATCATTAAAGGTGCCAACACCAGTGACGAAACCCTGGCGCGCGGGTTCGATTTCGTTCTGCAAATCAAGAAAACGCCGATTGTGGTCAACGACAGTCGCGGCTTCTTCACCTCGCGGGTGTTCGGTACGTTCACCAATGAAGGCATCGCCATGCTCGGCGAAGGTGTGAGCGCACCGATGATTGAGACAGAAGCGCGCAAGGCCGGCATGCCGATCGGGCCTCTGGCGATCTCCGACGAAGTTTCCCTCAGCCTGATGAGCCATATCCGCCAGCAAACCGCCAAAGACCTGCAAGCAGAAGGGAAACCGCTGATTGAGCATCCGGCGTTCGCCGTGATTGACTTGCTGCTCAACGAATACAAGCGGCCCGGTAAAGCCGCAGGAGGCGGTTTCTACGAGTATCCGGTCGGTGGCCAGAAACATCTGTGGCCGGAGCTCAAAACCCGTTTCGAGAAAGCCGACGGGCAGATTTCGCCGAAGGATGTGTGCGATCGCCTGCTGTTTGTGCAAGCCATCGAAACCGTGCGTTGCGTGGAGGAGGGCGTGCTGACCTCGACGGCGGACGCCAACATTGGCTCAGTCTTCGGTATCGGCTTCGCGGCCTGGACCGGCGGTGCCCTGCAGTTCATCAACCAGTACGGCGTGAAAGACTTCGTCGCCCGTGCCCAGTACCTGGCCCAACAGTATGGCGAGCGTTTTGCGCCGCCGGCGTTGCTGCTGGAGAAAGCCGCCAAAGGGGAGACCTTCTAAGGGACGTATGACGCCTTCCGGGGCTTGCCTTGTCACGGTGTTTCGAGGCAGTCTCTGGGGTGTGCATTATTCCCATCACGTGTCAGGTATTTTTTATGTCGTTACGCATCTGCATTCTGGAAACCGACATCCTGCGTCCGGAACTGGTCGATCAGTATCAGGGTTACGGGCAGATGTTCCAGAACCTGTTTTCGCAGCAACCCATCGCTGCCGAGTTCACCGTTTACAACGTGATGCAGGGCGAGTATCCGAGTGATGATCTGACTTTCGACGCCTACCTCGTCACCGGCAGCAAGGCCGATTCCTTCGGCACTGACCCATGGATTGAAACCCTTAGAACGTACCTGCTGGCCCGCTACAAGCGTGGCGACAAACTGCTGGGCGTGTGCTTCGGCCACCAGCTGCTGGCGCTGCTGTTGGGCGGCAAGAGTGAACGTGCGACCCAAGGCTGGGGTGTCGGCACCCACAGCTACAAACTGGCGGCGAAGGCGCCCTGGATGAGTCCGGTGCGTGAAGAGCTGACGTTGTTGATCAGCCACCAGGACCAGGTGACGTCGCTACCGGAAAACGCCACGGTCATCGCCTCGAGCGATTTCTGTCCGTTTGCCGCATACCACATCAACGATCAGGTGCTGTGCTTCCAGGGGCACCCGGAATTCATTCACGATTACTCCCGTGCGCTGCTGGAGATCCGTCAGCAAGCGTTGGGCGAGCAGGTTTATACGCAAGGCGTAGCGAGCCTTGAGCAAGAGCACCACGGTGCGACGGTTGCGGAGTGGATGATGCGGTTTGTGGCGCACAAGCCAGACGCTGTTTGAACCTTAAAAGCTTCGCGGGCAAGCCTCGCTCCTACAGATCACCGAATCCCTGTAGGAGCGAGCGGTGCGGCGGTCCGACTTGCCCGCGAATTTCAAAGACGCCGCGGTAATGGCTACAACCACCCCGACCTCTTGAAACTCACCCACAAACTCACACACCCCACCGCAATAAACCCCAACACCGCGAAATACCCGTAATGCCACGTCAACTCCGGCATGTTCTGGAAGTTCATCCCGTAAATCCCCGCTACCGCCGTCGGGAACGCCAGGATCGCGGCCCATGCCGCAAACTTGCGCTGCACCACGCTCTGCCGCGATGCCTCCAGCAAGACCCCAACCTCAATGGTCTGGCTGGCAATATCCGCCAGGGTCGTCAGGTCCTCCATCTGCCGCGTGACGTGAATTTGCACATCGCGGAAATACGGGCGCATGTTTTTGTCGATAAACGGAAAGTTCAGCTTCTGCAGTTCCTCACCAATCTCCACCATCGGCGCCGCATAACGGCGCAGGCGTAATACGTCCCGGCGCAGGCCGTGCAGCTTCTGGATGTCATGTTCATTCAGCGCGCTGCACAGCACGTTGCGCTCCAGTTCATCGATCTCCGCATGGATCGCTTCGCCCATCGGCTGGTAGTTTTCAATCACAAAATCGAGGATGGCATAGAGTACGAAATCTTCCCCGTGCTCCAGCAAGATCGGACGCGCCTCACAGCGCTGGCGGACCAGGGCGTAGGACGCCGAGTGACCGTTGCGGGCGGTGATGATGTAGCCGTTGCCGGCAAAGATATGAGTCTCGATGAACTCCAGTTTGCCTTCGTGCCGGATCGGCGAATACGTGACGATAAACAGGGCGTCGCCGAAGGTTTCGAGCTTCGGTCGGCTGTGTTTTTCCAATGCGTCTTCGATGGCCAGTTCGTGCAGGTTGAACTGGCGTTGCAGGTTGGTCAGTTCCAGGGCGTTCGGCTCTTCAAGGCCGATCCAGACAAAGTGGTCAGGCTTGGCAGCCCAGGCAGCGCCTTCGTCGAGAGTAATGTTGGAAACTTTTTTACCGGCGCTATAAACCGCAGCAGCGACAACTCTACCCATGATTCAGGTTCACTTCTTATTTGCAGGTGGCAGTGGCAGGCAGCGTTCAGCTTAGCCTTGTCTGCTGCTTGAGAGTCAGTGAAATCTGTTGAGTTCGCCGGCAAAAGTTTGGAGGCGAAAAAAACCCGCACTCGGCGGGTTTGTTTTTAAGCGGCTTGCAGTTGCCGATCCATCGACTCGATGCACTCGCGCATCTGCTCGCGACACTGGGCGATCAGTAGAGGCATGTCATCCAGGCTCAATCCCACCGTAGGAATCGCCGGCAGCGAACGGATCAGAATTTTCCCACTGCGCCAGCGGTTCAATCGCATGTGTTTGACGTAACTGCTGACACACACCGGCACGATCGGCACGCCCGCGGCGATCGCCATCTGAAACGCGCCTTTCTTGAACGGCAGCAACTCTTCACCGAGGTTGCGCGTGCCTTCGGGGAAGACCCAGATCGAGGTGTCCTCATGCTGCAAGGTGTGCGTGGTGGTCAACATCGACTGGCGCGCCTTGTGCGCATTGCCGCGATCGATCAACACATTGCCGGCCAGCCAGAACAACTGCCCGAACAGCGGCACCCACTTCAGGCTCTTCTTGCCGATGCACACGGTGCGGCGGGGCACCACGTTGCCGAACACAAACAGATCGTAGTTGGACTGGTGGTTGGCGATGATCACGCAGCTGTCGGGTTTATCCATCAACGGCCCGACATCGGCCTTCACCCGTAAACGCAAAATACACATCGCCGGCCACGCATACAGGCGCGCGCACAAACGGCTGTTGTCAGGGTTGAACGGACGGCACAGGCCCAGAATCACCCCAAGCACACCGGCCAGAATAAAGTGCAGGCCCATCAATAACATACGAAACACAAACAGCATTTACAGGCCCCACCGGGACAAAAGGTGGCGCAGTGTACGGATGTGCACTGTTTTCGGCAATTGCCGCTATAGAGGTAGGAGATAGGCGATGTTTGTGCGCATGTTTCCGACTTGTGGATCAGACGCGTTCTAGAGCGGTTGTTGGATTTTCAACAGTGTGTGTATGAAAAAGCCCGACACGACGGTCGGGCTTTTCGCTGCAGCCTGTTGGGGTTTAACCCATGTGTTCCTGATCCAGGATGATCGCGTTGTCCAGCGTATCGAGCAGCGCCTTGCGCACTTTCAGCTTGGTGTTCTTGTGCGCGGTCATGTTGATCTTCTTCAACTGACGCGCCGCCGCCAGCGCTGCACCTTGCAGCTCCTCGGCCGACACCACCACGTCGAGGAAACCGGCATCCACGGCGCTCTGTGGATTAAACATTTCTCCGTTGATGACGGAGCGGTGGAACGCCGACTTGCGCAGACGATCACGCGCAATCTCGATACCGGCGTGGTGCATGGTCATGCCGATCTGCACTTCGTTCAGGCCAATGCTGAACGGACCGTCGACGCCAATGCGGTAATCCGCCGACAACAACAGGAAGGCGCCCTTGGCCACGGCATGCCCAGGGCACGCCACGATCACCGGGAACGGATGCGACAACAGGCGACGGGCCAGCGTCGAGCCGGCAGTCACCAGCGCGACCGCTTCTTTAGGGCCGGACGTCATGACCTTCAAGTCATAACCGCCGGACAGAATCCCCGGCGTACCGGTAATGATCACCACCGCACGATCAGTCACCGCCTGATCCAGCGCAGCATTAAACGCAGCAATCACGTCCGGGGAGATGGCATTGACCTTGCCGTTGCTCAAGGTCAGGGTCGCGATACCGTCTTCGAGATGGTAGGAAATCAACTCACTCATGACGCTATTCCTTGTATGAAAGTTGGGGCAGACGTTACCCACCGCCGCAGGCCAGGTAAAGCGCCGTGACTGACCCGCCAGTCACCCTTTCCCCGCCGGGCAAGCGTAGCCCGCCACAACCGCCGTGCATTCCCCTCTCTATAGAAGAAGGTGCGAAGCCGGAGATTGGCAGGTTTGCCATCGCCGGGAACCCACCGGAACGACTAAAACGCTAAGCGCATGAAAATTCTGCAAAAAAAGTTTGCCATCAGAAAAGCTTTCGACTACATTAGCGCGCCTCGACAGACAGAACATGTTTGACGAGATACGGTGAAGTGTCCGAGTGGCTTAAGGAGCACGCCTGGAAAGTGTGTATACAAGAAATTGTATCGAGAGTTCGAATCTCTCCTTCACCGCCAAATTCGATGTAACCAGAACCCCTGATTTCTAGAGAAATCAGGGGTTTTGTGGTTTATGGGGTCAGGATTTCAGTCATGGCACCGTTGTTGGCTCAGGCGAATTAGCGAAGTTGCTTCTGAAAATGATGTAGGAATAGTGAGAGGCGTGTGGGAAGTCATGCAGGAACGCTAGGTGTTTAGGTGCTTCCATAGGTCCAAGCACCTCACATGAACCATCTCGGGGAGGGGTATTCGTTTTGTGCCTCCAGGGTACAAAATGAATCAAAGGGCAGCGCATATGGCGTCCCCATAATCCGGAATGGACATACGTAAGTTATGCAGGAAATGACCATGAAGCAGGCAGGGCTGGAAAAGGTTCATGTGGAAATCGTCAAGTTGATGGCTGAGCAGCGCAAACTGAACGCCGAGGCCGGCAAGATGACCCGTGAGACTTTTTGGTATCCGGTGGCTGTTGCGACTGGACTGATTGGCACGGTGGCAACTATTACGACGGTGTTGATCAAGCTTCTTTAAGGTTCCGGCTCAAATAAAGGCGTTCTGGTTTTTAATCATGCCTGAGGAAGCGATACCCGAGTTTCGAAGCCCAGCCGTTGCTGGGCTTTTTGTTTTCAACGATTGGCCGCCGAGGAATAATGCGCGCCTAAATCAAGAAGGAATCCCCATGATAACCACCACCACCCACGCCATAGAAGGCCGCCAAATCACCGCGTACCTGGACATCATCAGCGCTGAATCGGTGCAGGGTGTCAACGTCATTCGCGACCTGTTCGCCGGTATGCGAGATTTTTTTGGTGGGCGTTCTCAGACGCTGGAGCGGGCGTTGAAGGAGGCGAGGATTCAGGCGACCGACGAGATCAAGGAACGCGCGCGGGCGCTTCAGGCGGATGCGGTGGTCGGGCTCGATTTTGAGATCAGCATGCCGGCCGGCAAGGGCGGGATGGTGGTGGTGTTTGTGACCGGGACGGCGGTCAAGCTGCGGTGAGTGAGGCAGTGAGCCTGTTTATCGCCAGCTGGTTTTGTAGGGCGCGGCGTGGTCCATTCGTCGGGCATGCGGAAATCTGAATTACAAGTCCGGTAATGACCGGCTAGTCTCAAAAGCCTTGGTGGTCGATATTTTTCAGGCAATAGGGCTTGCCGGTATCGATCCCGCTTTGAGAGGGGAAGGGCTATGGCTGATCCGTATATCGAAGACGACGGGGCAGAATTTCCAATCAACAATTGCGTGCAGTGCGGCCAGACGGAGTATGTGGCAGGCTTCGGCGAAGATCCGCTCGAGACCAGCAAAGTGAAATCCGCAGCGACCAAAGTGTTCAAGTCGAAATTCAGGCCCAAAGTGGTGCCGCCCACGAAGTAATGATCAACCGGACAAGCCCCGCCAATGAGTGGGGTTTTTTGTTTTTAGCGTCTCGACGTCTTCGGAAACAGACTACAGATTCACGACATTTTTTCTGTTGGTTGTTTTTCACAAACTTTTCACACCCGCCTACGTAGGCTCAGCTCATCCGTTAGAAAGCAGTACCTGGCCCGTTCCCCAGCGGGCTTTTTTTTGCCTGTCATAAAACCTTTTCCATAAAAGCTGTCCAACCGTCGCCAATTGCGAGGTGGGGCGGATTTTTTGTGGACGTTTCCTCCTCGAAAGCATTCAATCCCCGGCTTTTCGGTTTCCCCTATTTTTGAGGTTTTTCGTCATGCGTTTAACACTGCCTGCTCTGGTTCTGGGACTTCTGGTGACTCAAGGTGCAATGGCTGCGGGTGATGGCACTGCTGCGATCGGTGGTGGTCTGGGTGGTGCGCTGGGTAACGTGGTCGGTCAGAGCATGGGCGGCAGCACTGGCGCGGCAATCGGCGCTGGCGTTGCGGGCGCAGCCGGCAGTGCGGTGGCAGCACGTAAAGGCAGCCGCACCAAAGCGGCCATTGGTGGCGGTGTCGGCGCGGCCGGTGGTTCAGTGATCGGCAACAGCCTGGGCGGCAAGACCGGTTCGACCATCGGCGCAGGCCTGGGCGGCGCATTGGGCGGCGGCGTGGGCAGCAATCTGGCCAAAGGTCACAAGCGTCACTGATCCTGATCGATCGGATCGAAAGGCCCGGCTAGATGCCGGGCTTTTCGTATCTGGATGTTTCTTTTTCATCTACTTCTGAATTTGCTGCTGTCCAACCTTCATCGTTGGCCGGATTCAGTGAGTGCAGGTGCTAGACTCACGCCCATCCGCAGCGAGTAATCTTACCCCCGATGCGGAATTTGAGGTTCATATCATGCGTTTGACATTGTCCACGTTGGTTCTGGGACTTTTGGTCGCTCAAGGTGCAATGGCTGCCGGTGACGGCACTGCGGCAGTTGGCGGTGGTATTGGCGGAGCACTGGGTAACGTAGTGGGTCAGCAAATGGGCGGAAGCACCGGCGCAGCGATCGGCGCTGGTGTGGGCGGCGCCGCCGGTAGCGCAGTTGGCGCTAATAAGGGTAGCCGGACGGAAGCGGCCATCGGCGGTGGATTAGGCTCGGCGGGCGGCTCGGTGATAGGCAATAGCCTCGGCGGTTCTACCGGCTCGACCATTGGCGCAGGCCTGGGCGGCGCAGCGGGTGGTGCGATAGGCAACAACCTGGGCACCGACAGCGGTAACTCTCATTCCGGTGGCGGTCACAAGCATAAGCACAAAAACAAGCACAAGAATAAACATCACTAATTCCACATCAGTGAGATCAGAAACCCGGCCCAGGCCGGGTTTTTCGTTTCTGCCTGCAGGACTCCGGAACGTTTGGTCACCGGTCGCCTCGAACGTCATACACCCCAAACGTTGTGAGAGCTGCCATGACTCCTGAAACCGAAGGCAAGGAAGAAAAAGGCCCGAGCGGGCTTCCGTTCATTAATGACCCTGGTAACGAAGATCCGGGCTCGTTGATGGATGACGCCACGGTGCCGCTCAACGATTCCGATGACGCAGGCGATGTGGGAAACCTCGAGTATGAAGAAGAGGACGAAGACGAAGAATGACTGGCGTTTTGGCGTAGTCGACCGATCGTCTCTCTGATCGAACGCTAGTATTGCCCAGCCCTCGAAATTTCAGGGCCTGATTTTCAGGTCCTTCGAGAGGTGCTTATGAACGCTGATCCGAAAGTCGACGATGTCGACGATACCCCTGAATATCCGCTGCCTTCGCCCACCGATTCCTTGAGTCGCGATCAACGTCCGCCTGACGACGACACTGCGGTTGAGCAACTGCCGGCTGATGATGTGAAGCGTGGAGATGTCGAGGCTACACCCGAAGATCCGGACATTGCGGGTAACGACGCGTCCGGTGAGCCGAGCTGAGAACCATTCGTCGATTGAGCGGCACCTTTAAAAAGCGAACGCCGCCCAAAATCAGGTACGCACCCTTTTTAAAGGAAATGCACCATGATCAGGTCAACATTGATAGTCCTGACGGTGAGCGGCATGTTGTCGGTCAGTTCAATGGCGGCCTTTGCTCGGTACTCCGGGTAACGATGCACCGGGAGATCCGTCCCTTTGACTTCTGCTTTGACTTTTTTGATTACTTCGTGTTTAGCGATTCTAGCCAAGATTTATAAAATTCTTTCTGTTCTTCCAATGTTTTTGCAATGTTGTATTCCTCGTAATCGAATATGTGAACTATGTCATTGAATGTTGCGGATTTTCCCATTGTTAGTTCGTATGCTACGAATCCACCACTCATTTGAGAGCACATTCTGGATGGGGTTACATTAAGTTTTGATCCTTTGCATAGGAATTTTACATGTGGAAGATCATGCCTGATTTTTGCCAGGCATAAGTAAAGGTCTTCGCTTTCATATTTTTTACGGAAACCATTTTTCATTGTGAAGATTATAAATATTTTTGCAGCATCATATTGCAGCTGTGCCTGCTCTTTATGATTATCAACGACTATGGATATTCTAGTGTTTTCCATTTTATCTCCTGCTTGGGTTTGGCGTGGAGTACCCGGCATAGCTCCCGTCCTTCTTTAACGGTGTTACACCTAATATATCGGCCGTATCAATTCTACCTGGGATCGCAATTTCGGTTTCATCAGCAAACGGAACAAGGTTTTTCAGTTCTTTGTTGACATCCCTTCCGTTAATTTTTCTCAATGTGTACAAGAAACCTTTCCTTGTTTCAAATTTTGTACCAAATTGTATGGCGGTACGCCGGGATGGCGATGTGCTAATGAAATTGCTTGGCGGATCATCACTGTCAATAGCATGAAGCAATAGGTCGCGGCTTTCTCCTTTGCTCCTAAATCCCGTTCTGAATATTTCCTCGGGGTGCTTCGAGTCACCGCGATAGAGATATTCGGTCTTGACGCCAGGTATTGGAGATGTAGCTTCCCCCTCATCAACCTTAGCCTTCCCCGCCGGATCCACATCCCCAAACGAAGGCCTCTTACACCCATCCGCCCCCGGACAATCACTCAACCCCAACGGATCAACCCACCCCGTGGGATTGCGCGTGTACTGATACCCGTTGATACCACCCGCCAACTTACTCGGATCCGGCGTCAGATACCGTCCCACATCCGGGTTGTAATACCGATGCCGGTTGTAATGCAGCCCCGTCTCCGCATCGTAATACTGCCCCTGAAACCTCAACGGCTGATCCAGAACCTGATGCGTGTCGCGGTTGAGTCGGGTCAGGCGGCCATACGCCGTGTACTGGGCGGCCCAAATAATGTCGCCGCTGTAGTCAGTAAGTTCTTGTGGTGTCCCGAGGTGGTCGAGTTGGTAGTAGAACGGGCACGCCTGGCGCGGGCCTTTGCCGTCGAGCATGGCCAGCGGACGGAAGGTGCCGGGTTCGTAGAGGTAGCTGCGGTGGTGGTCCTGGCTGTGTTCGGCGACGAGGTGCTCACCTTGCCAGAAGAATTCGGTGGTTTTGCCATCAACGGTTTTGCTGATACGGCGGCCGAAGGCGTCGTAGTGGTAGCTGGCAGTGTTGCCGTTCGGGAGAGTGACGCCGACTAAACGATGCTGGCAGTCGTAGCGGTATTCGGTGACGAGTTTTTGTGCGGTGCCGCGGCGCTCGCGGATCAGGTTGCCAAAGGCGTCGTAGTCGAAGTGACGATCGCCTTGCATCAGCAGGCGATTGCCTTTGACGGTGGTCGGGCCGGGCCGATCCTGCATCAACAGGTTGCCGGCGGGGTCATGGGCAAAGCTTTCGGGCTGCTGGTCGCGGGAGTGGCGGACGCGGATCAGTCGGTCGAGCGGATCGTATTGATAGCTGCGTTGACCATGACGGGTGTCGGCGATGTGTTCGAGATTGCCGTTGGCGCTGTAGGCATAGTCGCGGCGATACAGTGGCTGATGGTGCTGGCTGATGGCGTGGGCTTTCAGGCGGCCTTGTTCGTCGTAGTCATAGTGGTTGAGCAACAGGCCTTGCTGGCGTTGAAACTCTCGGCCGGACTTGTACGTGTGGCTTGTAAGGCGTGTGCCGTTGAGATCGATGGCTGTCAGCACACCGCCCTTGGCGTGGTGATAGTCGAGTTTGCTGTTGTCCGGCAGACGCAGATGGTTGAGCTTGCCGCAGGCGTCGTAGGCATAGCGCAACGTGCCCCAACCCTGATGCTCGGTGATCAGGCGATTCTGCTGGTCGTACTCGAACTCCAGCGGATGGTCGTGGCCGTCATCGACGCTGGCCAATCGGCCAAGGCTGTCATAGCGATACTCGACGTTGACGCCGTCGGGCAGGTTTTTGACCAGCAGTCGTCCGGCCGTATCCCGTTGGTAACTCGTGAACAGCTGCGAGCCGTCATCGCCGAATTCTGTTTTTTCCAGTAGATGGCCGTTGAGGTCGTAGGCATACGCTGTGCGCCGGCCATCGAAGCCGGTTTCCTGTCGGATCAATCCGCTGGGCGTGTAGTCCAGTCGATAGCGTTCGCCGGATTCGTTTTCAATTTCCGTCAGTAGCAGCCGTGCGTTGTCGTAGCGATATCGCAGCTGCGTGCCGTCGGGATTGATCCGGTGACTGACCAGGTGCAGGTCATTGTCGTATTCAAAACGGGTGACGCGCCCCAGTTCATCGCGTTCGGCAGTGATCTTGCCGTAGGCGTTGTAGCTGAATGCGCGGCTGGTGCCTGTAGGAAGAATCGTCTGAGTCAGTCGGCCAACGGCGTCCCATTGGTAGTGAGTGACGGCTCCATGTTTGTCCTGACGGGCAATCCGCCGGCCCAATACATCGTAGGAAAAACGCCGCTGACTGCCGTCCGGCAAGGTCTCTTCGACCAGTTGCCCGATTGCATCCCATACGAGCACATGACGGCTGGTGTCCGGGTAACGGATAGACAGCAGCCGTCCTTGAGCATCGTAGTGGTAGTGAGTGATGTGGCCGTCGGGATCGATGGCCTCCGTGACATCACCCTGCGCGTTCCGCTGATACTTCCACACCGCTTTGCCGTGATACCGCGCGTGCAAGAAACCGTTACGGTATTCGTAGGACGTTGGCTCTTCTTCAGGAGGAATCAGCGCAATCAGCCGCCCCATCTCGTCATAGCGGTATTGAGTAATCGCCCCCAGCGGCCCTTGCTCGGCAATTAACTGACCGTTTTGGTCGTACGCCTTGAGATGCTCGCCGCCCTCCGGCCCAACCCGACGCACCAATCGCGCCTTGTCGTCATGGACATAAACTTCTTCGCTGCCATCGACGTGCTTGACCAACACTCCACCGTCGTCATCCCAGACATAGCGCGTGTTCATCTGTGAAAAAGTCGCCCAGTGCCTGACGCATCTGGCGGCTTTGCCGGACCTTTCCCACTCCCAAAAGAAACTGGCCCCACCGGCCAGTTGCCGCTGGAGAATCACGTGTTGATCGTCGTAGTCGTACCGCTCGCTTTCGCCGGCAGCATTGGTCGCTTCGATCAGGCGATGACGGGCGTCGTAGCGGTAGGCAATCAGCGTTTGCTCTGTACGCCAGGCGTCCACCAATCCCTCGGCGGGATGAAACGACTGATACTCGACCGTCACGATGTGCCTGCGCTCGTAACGCAACAGCAGTGAACGTCCTGCACCGTTGTCGATGCGTTGAATGCGATCCTGGCGGTCGCGGGTGATGTGCAGCCGGTTGTCGTAGACATCACTGATGGTCGTCAGCCGACCATTCACAAAGTGATAAAACCGCGCCGTTTCACCGGCGAGCGCAAGAATCAGCTCCTCCGGTTTATGTCCGAGATAAATGGCTGCGCGGGACAGGCTGTTATGAATCGCCGGGCGCGAAAGACTGGGCAGGGGAAACGTCGTGCGACGGTTTTCATGGTCGGTCCAGACGACGCGTTCCGCGTCCAGCTCCAGCCGATGCGCCAGCGAATGACTCCAGCCCAAACCCAGCCCGCAATCTGTTTCTACGGCGCTGGTTCGGTACAACCGTGTGAATGCAAAAGGCAGCAGGCCGTTGAGCGAACCATCGTCGAGTGTCAGCAATTCTTCGCCGGTGACCATCGACACCGGGCAACCGTTGGTGCAGGTCAGCGGCCCGCAATCGGTGCTGTCGCCGTTGGGGTTTTTCGCTTGATCGGGAACGTCGTCACGGTGTTCCTGCCGGCCCAATCGGGTCATGGCTGCGGATTTGTCGCGAGCAATGGCGACCGGATTCTGCACCAACAAAACCGGCGCAGTGCCCGCGCTGATCTGCAACGGCACGGCGGGCGCGGGTTTCAGCGGAGCATTTCGGACATTGACCGCGAGGGGCTTGAGTACGCCCGCGTGGGTCGTCAGGTCGGACCTTGCGCCAAGCCCGGCCAGCCTCAGGCTTGCGGCGGCCAGCCAGTTGCGCGCGCGGTCGGATTTGACCTTTTCCAGCACCTTGGCGCTGACGCCGAGCTTCAACCCGGCAGGTCCTGTGAAGCGCGCAAGTAGGAGGCTGATCAATATTCCCGTACGAATCTCCGCCACGACTTCGGCGATGTACTGTGGTGGCGACATCCTCAGCCAACTGGTGATCGCCGCCAGATGAATGAACATCAACGGCTCATCACTCAACACCAGCAACAGATTGGCGACGGATTCAGCCGAAGCCTTCAGCAGCGTTTCAAGTTCGGTCTCGGTCAGGTACTCAAGAAGCTTTTCACTGTTGGCTTGCAGGTCTGCGATCAGCTCGTAGATCTGCTTCACGTCATCCCACAGCCCGTTCAGCGAGTTCTCGAAACCGCGCCAGTCGGCCTGTTGCAGCAGGCCGTAGCGTTTGGTGAAACCGGCCTCGGCGAACTCAGTCCACAAGGGTTCGAATTCGGTGCTCCACTCATTACGCAGCCAGCTTTCCAGATCGCTGATCACGCCTTGATAAGAGGCGTAAAGCGCTTTGACGTGCTCAGTGGAAACGTTCGGAAAGAAGGTGATGCGATAACGCAGGCTGCGCTCGCACTCGGGGATTTCCAGGATGCCGCTGGGGCCGATCTCGTGGTAGACCGGCTCGCCAAACACGCCCTTGGAGATCATCGGCTCAAGCATCACCGGGGTATTGCCGATCGGTACGAACCGCGCCGCATCGAACATGTGCACCAGCGTCAGGGGACCCGCTGCCGGGCACGCGGCGACGGTAGAACTGACAGGCGTGGTGGAATTCTTCGGCGCGACCAGGCGAACTTCATTACCGACCTTGAACACCTGCTCGATATCCAGCGCCTTGCCGGTCCAGAAACTTTCAGCCCAAGCGTCGTACTCATTGAGGCAAAGCCGAAAGTCATCGAGCAGCGCTTCGACATTCGGCTGCTCGGGGTCCATGGCGGCGACCACCAGCAGGCCGATGGCGTTATTCAAGGCCAGTACCTTGTCAGGTACGAACATTCGCAGTCCCTCGCGCAGATCAAGTTGAGCGCGAGACTTTGCTTGGGATCAACGGGTAAAGAAGTCGGGAAAGGAGGCGTTTTATGTAGGGCAAATCGCTAAATGACGACGAACACTTTTTGTATTCGACAGGGATTGCCCGTTGCTCGATGGCAGCCGCGCTCGCTATGCTGCTGAATCCTTTAATCGATCACGGACCCGGCCGCACCTGAGCCGCCTCTGGGATGTCATTAGAAAACGGATCAGATGCGATGAATGCACCGCTGAATGAGTTCGGCCCGATCAAGGCCGTGATTTTCGATATGGATGGCTTGCTGCTGGACACCGAGGGCATTTATACCGAGGTGACGTCCATGATTGCTGCGCGCTACGGTCGAGTCTTCGACTGGAGCATCAAACAGAACATCATCGGCCGTGGCGCGGGTGATCTGGCGCGGTACGTGGTCGAGGCGCTGGAGCTGCCCATCACCGCCGAAGAGTTTCTGGTGATCCGCGAACCGCTGATGCGCGAGCGTTTTCCGCAAGCGTTGGCGATGCCCGGCGCCGAGGAACTGGTCCGGCACTTGAAAGCCAATAACATCCCGATTGCGGTCGGCACCAGTTCTTCGCGGCAGTCGTTCGGCCAGAAAACCACCTTGCACCGCGACTGGTTTGCGCTGTTCGATTTTGTTGTGACGGCCGATGACCCTGAAGTGGGCGCGGCCAAACCGGCACCGGACATCTTCCTGACGGCAGCGCGGCGCCTGGGCGTTGCGCCTGAAGATTGTCTGGTGTTTGAAGACTCGCCGTTCGGCGTGACCGCGGCGAAAGCGGCGGGGATGACGGCGATTGCGATTCCCGACGCGGCGATGGCTGACGAAAAGTATGCACACGCCGATGGGATTCTTCGTACGCTGAAGGCGTTCCAACCGAGTGCTTGTGGTTTGCCAGCCCTCGAGTGGGCTTGATATAGAAATTGTAGGAGCGAGCCTGCTCGCGAAAGAGAGTGTCAGACAGCATCAATGTTGCCTGACACTCCGCCTTCGCGAGCAAGCTCGCTCCCACATTTTATTTTGCGTTGACTGACCGCATCAGGCGCCAAAACCACCGTCGATGGTCAGGCTTGCACCTGTGATGTAACCCGCTTCCGGCCCTACCAGGTACGCAACGAAGCTGGCGATTTCTTCGGCTTTGCCGTAACGGCCCACCGCCATCAGCGGGATCAGGCTTTCGGCGAAGTCACCACTGGCCGGGTTCATGTCGGTGTCGACCGGGCCTGGTTGCACGTTGTTGATGGTGATGCCGCGTGGACCGAGGTCGCGGGCCAGGCCTTTGGTCAGGCCGACGAGTGCCGCTTTGCTCATGGCGTACGGGCCGCCATCGGCGAAGGGCATGCGGTCGGCGTTGGTGCTGCCGATGTTGATGATGCGACCACCTTCAGTCATGTGCTTGGCGGCGGCCTGGGTGGCGATGAAGACGCTGCGCACGTTGATGGCCAGGGTCTGGTCGAAATCTTCGAGTTTAAAATCCTCCAGCGGTGCAACAGCCAGTACGCCGGCGTTGTTGACCAGGATATCCAGGCGACCAAAGGCCTCTACGGTGGCGGTCACGGCGCTGCGGATGGCCTCGGCGTCGGCGCTGTCAGCCTTGATGGCGAGGGCTTTGCCGCCATTACCGGTGACGCTGTTCTGCAATTCTTCGGCTTTGGCCGTGGAGCTCACGTAGGTGAAGGCGACTGTCGCGCCTTCAGCGGCCAGGCGTTTGACAATGGCTGCGCCGATGCCGCGGGACCCGCCTTGAATCAAAGCCACTTTACCGCTGAGGTCCTGAGTAGTCATATCGATCTCCGAAGTCCCGAGGCGAATGTCTCGGTTGATGGAGCCTAGTATCAATTTTGGATTGCACGCTGTGTAGCCCGCAATTGCGATAGTCTGTGTAAACCAGAAGTTTATAGTGGCGCCTATGGAAACCTTCAGCAGTATCGAATGCTTCGTGCGCAGCGCCGAGGTTGGCAGCTTTGCCGAAGCCGCACGACGCTTGAGCTTGACCCCGGCGGCGGTCGGTAAAAGTGTTGCAAAGCTTGAGGCCCGGCTCGGTGTGCGGCTGTTCCAGCGCAGCACGCGCAGCACGCGCAGCCTGACGCTGACTGAGGCCGGTCATCTGTTTCTCGGCGAAGTCAGTTCCAGCCTGCACACGATTCAAAATGCGGTGGCCAACCTCGCCAGCGCCGAGGGCAGACCGGCGGGCACCCTGAAGGTCAGCATGGGCACGGTGTTCGGGCGTTTATATGTCGTGCCGTTGCTTGGCGAATTTCTCCGGCGTTTTCCGGCGATCAACCCGGACTGGCATTTCGATAACCGACAGGTCGATCTGATTGCCCAGGGTTTCGATGCGGCGATTGGTGGGGGATTCGAGCTGCCGCAAGGCGTGGTGGCGCGCAAGCTGACACCGGCGCATCGGGTGTTGGTGGCGTCAGCCGAGTATCTGGCGGCGCGGGCTGTGATCGTCGAGCCCGATCAACTCACGGACCACGATGGCATTCTGATCCGCTCCCCACAAACCGGCCGAGTGCGCTCCTGGCAATTGACCAGTCGCACTCAGCAACACAACCCGCTGGCGCTCAAGGCGCGAATGACCATGAGCGATTCGGAGGCGGCGTGTGCGACGGCGGCCCAGGGGTTGGGCATTGCATTGGTGAGCATGCCGTTCGCCGTGGGCTATCTGGAGGCTGGGACGTTGCAACGGGTGTTGCCGGACTGGTATGTCGATGACGGCAACATTTCTATCTATTACGCGGAGCACAAACTGCTGCCGGGCAAGACCCGGGCGTTTGTGGATTTCATTATTGAGCAGTTTGCGGAGCAGGGGTTGGGGCGCAGGTTTAGTGCGGTTTGAGCCAGCCTCAAAACCGAGTCGCGGCCTTCGCGGGCAAGCCTCGCTCCTACAGGTTTTTGTGGACGCCACAGATCCCTGTAGGAGCGAGGCTTGCCCGCGAAGAACGATGACGCGGTCTACCTGCCAAACCGCCCCGGCCAGCCAATGATGTTCTTGGGCCGCGGCGTCGCATAAGTGCGCACCTTGGAAGTCGACAAGCCCAACCTGACCAGCGATTCGGCAATCGTCACCGCTGCCATCACGCCATCCACCACCGGAACCCCGGTGCGCTGGCGAATCTGTTCATCCAGCCCGGCCATCCCGCCGCAACCCAGGCAAATCACTTCCGCCTTGTCCTCCCGCACCGCCATTTCCGCCTGGCGAACAATCGCTTCCAGCGCCCGTTGCGGATCGGATTCCAGCTCCAGCACCGCCAGGCCACTGGCCCGCACCGACGCGCAGCGGTCCCACAATCCGGACAGTTTCAGCCGATCTTCGATCAGCGGCACGGTTCGGTCCAGCGTGGTGACCACCGAGTAGGCATGGCCAAGGAACATCGCCGTGCTCGCCGCCGCATCGGTGATGTCCACCACCGGTACGTTGAGCAATTCCTGCAGGCCTTCGCGACCGTGCTCGCCATAACCGGCCTGGATCACGGCATCGAAGGGTTGGTCGTAAGACATCACCCGGTCCATCACCGCGATGGCGGCCAGGTAGCTTTCGAAATTGCCTTCGATGGAGTCGGCGCCGAAATGTGGCGTCAGGCCAATGATTTCCGTACCCGGCGCGGCCACCGCCTGGGCGGAACGGGCGATGGCTTGGGTGATGGATTCGGTGGTGTTGACGTTGACCACGAGAATTCGCATGAAAAGTCCTTAATGCAGGGTGGTTCTGCGGCCCGAGGCTGCCGGGCCGCCAGTGGATTAGTGGCTGACGTTGTCGACCGCGATGCTTTCACCGCTGACGTCGGCGTAATGGGGCTGCCGCTTGGCGATGATCAGGTAGAGCATCCCGGCAATCCCGGCACCAATCAGCCAGGAGAAGGGCGACACGCTGTCGAAACCCGGCACCAGCGCCAGGACGATGGCGATCAACGCTGCAGGAATGAACGCCGCTACGGCGCGTAAATTGACGCCGCGGCTGTAGTAATAAGCGCCGTTGGGATCTTCGCTGTACAACTGCGGCACGTTGACCTGGCCTTTTCGTAGAAGCCAGTAGTCGACCATGATCACGCCGTACAACGGCCCGAGCAGGGCGCCGAGGCCGGACAGGAAATACACGATTACCAACGGGCTGTTGTAGAGGTTCCACGGCAGGATCAGCACCGCGATGGTCGCGCTGATCAGCCCGGCGCGGCGGAAGGTCAGGTACTTGGGCGCCAGGTTGCTGAGCACGAAAGCCGGGGCGACGAAGTTGGCCATGATGTTCACCGCCACGGTGACGATCAGGAAGGCCAGGCAGCCAAGCACCAAGAAGAAGGTGTTGGGGATCGACGCGATGATTTCTGTCGGGCTTTCGATGATCCGGCCATTGATCTGGAACTGCGCACCGCAGAGCAGGACCGTAATGGCCGCGAACACCAGAATATTCACCGGCAGGCCCCAGAAATTTCCGACCTTGATGGTTTTGCGGCACGGCGAAGAACGGGCGAAGTCGCAGAAGTTGAGGATCAACGTGCCGTAGATCGCCAGCCACAACGCACCGCCGGCAAAGATGTTGCGCCACATCTCACCACCCGTCAGCGGTTCGCGAATCGACCAGGCGATGGTCGCGTTGGCCTGGGTGTACATCCATCCGGCGAGGGCGGCGACAGTCAGCAGAATCACGGGACCGGCGAAGGCTTCATAGCGCCGCACCATTTCCATGCCATAGGCGAGGATGCCCAGTTGCACCAGCCAGATCGCCACGAAACACACCCAGCCCAGGCTCGACAGGCCAAGAATCGAATTGTGGTCGTACTCGGCGAACCCGGGGTGCACCGCCGTCAGCAACACGCGAAACACAACCGACGCCAGGTACGTCTGAATGCCGAACCAGGCGATGGCGATAACGGCGCGGATCAATGCAGGAATCTGCGCCCCGTGAATGCCGAAACTGATCCGGCTGATGACAGGAAACGGCACGCCGGTCTTTTGCCCCATGTAGCCGGAGAGGTTCATGAAGCAATACACCAGCGCCGCGCCGATCCCCAGGGACAACAGAATCTGCCAGCCGCCCAGACCCAACGCGTACAGCCCGATGGCGAAGGAATAGTTGGCAATGTTGTGAACGTCATTGGTCCACAGGGCGAAGATGCTGTAGCGGCCCCAGCGTCGGCCTTCGGCTTTGGTCGGCGCCAGGTCTTTGTTGTGCAGGCGAGGGCTGAGCACCACGGGTTCTTCAAACGTTTGGTCGTGAGGGATGGAGGTGGGTGATAAGGAGGGCAGATCCAGCGCGTTGTTGTTATTGGAGAGGCTAGTACGCATTCCGGCAGGCTCCGAGCTTGGCGTCGCGATGACTGTGCATGAGCGTCGGCTCGACAAATCTTCGTCGCGGGCAAAAAGCATCATTGGTTGCGGGGCATCTGCAGCCTGTACGGGATAGGGCGCTTCAGGCTTGCGGATCTAAAGTGTGTGTATGTTTTGAGGTGATTGTATACAAAACATGTATGCACTTAAGCCAGATCCATGCCAGTTACGGGCCTGTGAAAGTCAGGGCTAATTTTGTTTTGTTATCGGTGTGAGATAAGTGACTGAAAAAAAGGCGATATAAATTGACCGATTGAACAGGTATTTATTTTTCGGCCGAGGTTGTGAGAAAGCGCGACTGAGGAAGTCAAGAAAGGAGGATGTAACTTTTTGGGGCGCAGAAACTAAAAGTGCACACATAAATGGCACCTATGGTGACATTCGTGTGTACACATTTCTAATTCCGGTCACAGAACCTGTGGGAGTGAGCCTGCTCGCGATAGCGGTGCAGCAGTCGACATCAATGTTGAATGTCAGTCCGTCATCGCGAGCAGGCTCGCTCCCACAGGGGGAAGTTCATAGGGCAGGGGTTATGCCTTGGATTTACTGATGATATTCCCCGCATGCAACCCGCATTCTTTCTGCGTCGCTTCTTCCCACCACCAACGGCCTTCACGCTCATGCTGGTTCGGCAGCACTGGGCGGGTGCACGGTTCGCAGCCAATGCTGATGAAGCCGCGTTCATGCAGGCTGTTATACGGCAGCTCGAGCATGCGGATGTAACCCCAGATCTCTTCGCTGGTCATCTGCGCCAGCGGGTTGAACTTGTAGAGGGTGCGTTCCGGGGTGGAAAACGCGGTGTCGATTTCCATCACCGCCACGGCACTGCGGGTGCCCGGGCTCTGGTCCCGACGCTGGCCGGTGGCCCAGGCGGTCACGCTCGACAGCTTGCGTCGCAGCGGCTCGATCTTGCGAATGCCGCAGCACTCGCCATGACCGTCCTTGTAGAAACTGAACAGGCCTTTTTCCTTCACGAACGGTTCAAGTTTCGTGTAGTCCGGTGACACCAGTTCGATGTCGATCTTGTAGTGCTCGCGCACTTGATCGATGAATCGGTAGGTCTCCGGGTGCAAGCGGCCGGTGTCGAGGCTGAACACTTTGACGTTCTTGTTCAGTTTCCAGGCCATGTCCACCAGCACCACGTCTTCGGCGCCGCTGAAAGATATCCACAGGTCATCGCCAAACTCGGCGAACGCGAGTTTCAGGATGTCCTGGGCGGATTTGTTGGCATAGGTCGTGGCGAGTTCCACGACATCGAACGATGGGCTCATCAGGGCGGCTTCCTACAGGTCGGTGGCGCTGGGCGCTCTATATAGGGCTGATGGTAACAAAATCCTGCAGCGGCGGGCGCGCCCTCTGCGTTGCGCGGGGCAGCCTGAGTCGCTAGAGTTCGGCAGTCCTTTTACTCGCTCGACTCAATAATCAACACAAATGGGAGTGTCTTGTGGAAATTGCCTGTCTGGATCTCGAAGGTGTGCTGGTCCCGGAAATCTGGATCGCGTTCGCTGAAAAAACCGGTATTGAATCCCTGAGGGCGACCACCCGGGACATTCCCGACTACGACGTGCTGATGAAGCAGCGCCTGCGGATTCTCGACGAGCACGGCTTGAAACTCACCGACATTCAGGAAGTGATCGCCACGCTGAAGCCGCTGGACGGCGCCATTGAATTCGTCAACTGGCTGCGTGAGCGGTTTCAGGTGGTGATTCTTTCGGACACGTTCTATGAGTTTTCCCAGCCGCTGATGCGTCAACTGGGGTTCCCTACGTTGCTTTGCCATCGCCTGATAACCGACGATTCGGGGCGGGTGACGAGCTATCAGTTGCGTCAGAAAGATCCGAAGCGTCAGTCGGTTCTGGCGTTCAAGAGCCTTTACTACCGAGTGATTGCGGCGGGGGATTCCTACAACGACACCACGATGCTGGGTGAGGCGGATGCGGGGATTCTGTTTCATGCACCGGATAACGTGATTCGCGAGTTTCCGCAATTTCCGGCGGTGCATACGTTTGAGGATTTGAAGCAGGAGTTCATCAAGGCTTCGAATCGGGCTTTGAGTTTGTAGCCGTTCTTGAGGACGCCTTCGCGGGCAAGCCTCGCTCCTACAGGTTTTTTTGTCGTTCATATTCACGGCGAACGCTCCCAAACCCGTAGGAGCGAGGCTTGCCCGCGAAGCTTTTAGAGGTTTTGCAGGGTGTCGAGCAGGACCTTCACCTTGGTAATCGATTCCTGATACTCCGCCTGCCACTCCGAGTCCGCGACAATCCCGCCACCGCCCCAGCAGCACACCTGCCCATCCTTGACCAGCAAACTGCGGATCGCGATGGAGCTGTCCATCTCGCCTCGCACGTCCAGGTACAGCAACGAACCGCAGTACAAGCCGCGCCGGGTCGGCTCTAGCTCATCAATAATCTGCATGGCACGAATCTTCGGTGCACCGGTAATCGATCCGCCCGGAAAACTGCCGGCGATCAGGTCCAGGGCGTCCCGGTCATCCGCCAGTTCGCCGGTCACGCTGCTCACCAGGTGATGCACATTCGGATAGCTTTCCAGACTGAACAATTCCGGAACCCGCACCGAACCGATGCGGCACGTGCGGCCAAGGTCGTTGCGCAGCAGGTCGACGATCATCAGGTTTTCCGCGCGGTCCTTGGGGCTGGCCAGCAGTTCAGCGGCGTATGCGGCATCTTCGGCAGCGGTCAGGCCCCGCGGGCGGGTGCCTTTGATCGGGCGGGTTTCCACATGGCGTTCGCTGACTTTGACGAAGCGCTCAGGAGACAGGCTCAAAACCGCGCCGCCGCCAGGCAGGCTCTGGAAACCGGAAAACGGTGTCGGGCACGCGGCCCGCAGCGCGACATACGCGGCCCAAGGATCACCTTGGCACTCAGCCCGGAAGCGCTGGGCGAAATTCACCTGATAGCAATCGCCGGCCTGGATGTAGTGCTGAATGCGTTCCAGGGCGTAGCGATATTCATCGGCGCTCAGGTCGGCTTTCATCGGCGCTTTCAGCGTGAACGGCTCGATCGGTTCAACCGTAGGCTGACTGAACAAGGCGATCAGGCGCAGGCGCTCACTGTCGATCAGCGTCGGGTGGAACACCAACTGGCTGGTTGCCAAGTGGTGATCGCTGATCAGTGCCCAGTCGTACAACCCGAAACGCGCATCCGGCAGTTGCAGGTCGTCCTGCGCCTGGCTCGGCAGGTGTTCCAGATGGCGGCCGAAGTCATAACTCAGGTAACCGATCAGGCCACCGGCGAACGGCAATTCATAGGGAACGGCCGCTTCGCCGAGTCGCGTCAGATTGTCGCGAAGGCGTTGCAGGAAATGCAGGCCGCTTTCGTCCGGCAGCACCGCCAGTTGCTCCAGCGGCCAGGCGCTGAGCAGGTCATATCGCCCGCGATCAGCGGTTGGCCGGCCACTGTCGAGCAGCACGGCGCCGGGGGCATGACGAATCGCCGCGAAGTACTCGGCGGGGTTGGCGCGATAGGGCAGCGGGTGTACGGAACAGGTCAGCATGGGCGGGGCAGATCAGCCATCGAGGCGGGGGGGCGATTGTAGTCCTCTGCAGGATTTGCTCCTAGAGGGGATGTCGGGGATTGGTAGATTGGGAGCTGGGTTAGAAGTGGTGGTGAATGTTAGTCAGTCTTCGCGGGCAAGCCTCGCTCCTACAGATTCGCGCAAAACCTGTAGGAGCGAGGCTTGCCCGCGAAGGCCGCGACTAGGTTTTGGATCAACCCTCGACGGCTGGAATATGCCCAAACATCTCCTGAACAAACTCCACCCGCTCGCGCACCGTCTCGGTAATCCCGCGTGCTTTCAATTCTTCCAACCGCGCTTCAACCGCATGCGTGCGCAGCGTCAGCCCGCAATCATTGGCAATCTGAATGTTCAACCCGGGCCGGGCATTAAGCTCAAGAATCAGCGGGCCCTTTTCCTGGTCGAGCACCATGTCGACACCGATGTAACCCAACCCGCACAGCTCATAACAGCCGGCAGCGAGATTCATGAAACCGTCCCAGTAGGGCAGTTGCACGCCGTCCACGGCGTTGGTGGTGTCCGGGTGTTTGGTGATGATGTTGTTTAGCCAGGTGCCGCGCAGCGTCTGCCCGGTCGCGAGGTCGACGCCGACGCCGATGGCGCCCTGGTGCAGGTTGGCCTTGCCACCGGACTGGCGCGTCGGCAAGCGCAGCATGGCCATCACCGGATAGCCCATGAGCACGATGATGCGGATGTCCGGCACGCCTTCGTAGCTGATGCTTTTGAAGATCTGGTCCGGGATCACCCGGTATTCGATCAGTGCGCGGTCGCGGTGACCGCCCAGGGAATACAGGCCGGTGAGAATGCTGGAGATATGGTGCTCGAGTTCCTCATGGCCGATGATCTTGCCGGACACCGTGCGATAGCGGCCCTCGAAACGGTCGGCCACCACAATGATGCCGTCGCCGCCCGCGCCCTGGGCCGGTTTGATCACGAAGTCGTTGCGCTCACCGATGATCTTGTCGAGGTTATCGATTTCCTTCTCGGTGGAGATCACGCCGTACAGTTCCGGCACATGAATGCCGGCCTTGATCGCGCGCTCCTTGGTGATGATCTTGTCATCGACGATCGGGTACAGACTGCGCTTGTTGTACTTGAGCACGTAGTCCGCGTTACGCCGATTGATCCCCATGATGCCCCGGGCTTCCAGGGCCTTCCAGGTCTTCCAGAAGCCGAACATCAGGCGTCAGCCTTCTTCAGGAAAGCCTTGAAGCGCACCAGTTCGGTCAGGCGGTAACCGCGATAACGACCCATCGCCAGCATGAAGCCCACCAGGATCAACAGGATTGCCGGGAAGGTGAACACGAAGTACACCAGCTCCGGAACGCTCATGATCAGGTGCGCCAGGGAGGCGGCGAACAGCGTACCGATGGCCACTTTCATCGCATGCCCGGAACCGCGTTCTTCCCAGGTAATCGACAGGCGTTCGATGGTCATGGTCAGAATCACCATCGGGAACAGCGCCACCGACAACCCGCGCTCCAGCCCGAGTTTGTGGCTGAACAGGCTGATCGCCGCGATCAGCACCACCACAAAGGTCAGCACCACCGACAGCCTCGGCAGCATTTGCAGTTTCAAATGCTCAAGGTAGGAACGCAGTGATAGCCCCAGCGCCGTAATGACCGTAAACAGCACGATCCCGAAGCCGAGCTGGGTTTCGCGGAAGGCGAGGGCGATCAGCACCGGGGTAAAGGTGCCGAGGGTCTGCAAGCCGATCAGGTTACGCAGGATCAGGATCACCAGCACGCCAATCGGGATCATCACCATGATCATGAAGGTCTGCTGGGTTTGCAGCGGCAAACCGTACAGCGAGTATTCGAGGAAGTTGGCGTCGGTGTTTTCGTCGGTCAGCTTGGCCAGGCGAATGGCGTTCATTTCGCTGTTGTTCAAGCTGAACGTCACGTTGGCTTTCTTGCCGCCATCGACGGTGATCAGGTTTTCGTCACCGGTCCACCACAGCAGGCGGTCGGTCGGCAGGCCCTGTTCACCGGTTTCCGGGTTGAAGTACAGCCAGTCGGTGCCGTTGAAGCTGCGCAGCCAGAGTTCCGGCAGTTGCGGCTGGTCGGTCACCAGACGGATGGTGTGGACCTTTTCTACCGGCACGTGGGCGATGGACAGCACCAGCTCGACGATTTTCGCCTTGTGGCCGGGGGACGGATCGCCGCCCAGCAACAGCTTCACGTTTTCGTCGTTGAGATTGTTGACACGTTTGATGGCTTCGCCGATGAAGGTTTCGACGTCGGCCGAGTGTTGACGGATCGGCGCGAGCAGCGCTTCGGCAGCGACTTTTTCTGCGCCTTCGACGGCGATGCTGTCGCGGAAGGTCGGGCCCTTGACCTTGGATTTTTCACCGGTGTAGCGCTTGGTCAGCACCAGGCGGTAATAAAGGGTCTGATTGCCCTTGGCCCGGCGCGCCGACCAGGTGACTTTGCGGTTGCCGTCGACACGGTTCACGGCCACGCCGTAGTTATTGGAAATGAAACTCTCGTTGAGGCTCACGTAATCGCGGCTCAGCGGCGGCACGAACATCTGGATCTTGACCGGGTCTTTGGCACTGGCGACGAACTCGACCTTGGCGTCGATGTTCCACAAGTCGTCGGTGGCGTCTTCGGTCACAGGAATGCCGAGCACGAAAATCTGATAGGCCGTAACTGAAATGCCCAGCACCACCAGGATAGCGATCAGGAATTTCAGGTGAAGGGTAAGAGAGCGCATGGGAATTACTCTGCGGTATGTGCGTCGGTGGCGCAGGCGGGTTTGCCAGCAGCGTATTTAAGACTGGGGTCGACCAGCGCGTCGAAGCGTTTCAATGCTTCGGAGCCGATCAGGAGCGGGTATTGGAAGGCACTTCGGTCAGTTAGGTTCACTTCGATGCTGCGTAAAGCCGAACCCATGCAGATATCCAACTCGATCACCGGACGGGCGGTGTACTTCTTGCCTTCATCCGGGTCGTAGTCGCCGGCACGACGCTTGATCTTGCTGACGCGGGCCAGTGGCCGTTCGATGGGGTGCGAATGCGCGGTGTCGATGGCCAGATAGAAGCGCACCCAGGACTCGCCATTGCGTTTGAAGCGTTTGATGTCGCGGGCACTCAAGGACGCGGTTTTCGCCCCGGTGTCGAGTTTGGCGGCGACTTCCAGGTTGATGCCGTCCAGGGAAGCGTACTCGTTGAGGCCGTACACGGTCTTTTCCCCCGCCGCGGCGAAACCGGGCAGGCAAAGAAGGTAAAGGAATGTGGGGAAGGGCTTGAGTCTCATAAATCCTGGTGCGCAGCGGTCCGTACTTCGATTCAAGGCCCTGGCATCGCTGCACAAGCTCCCTCGTATGCCTATCAACTATTTATGACAAGCAGTGCAGATGTCACAAACAAATGCGGGCGGCATTCTAGCACGGTGGGTTTATGGCGCCAGCGCTGGCGGGGGGCTATAAGCCTTTGAGTCCGTAGGAGCGAAGCTTGCTCGCGAAGAACGATAGCGCGTTCAGCCTGAATCACTGCGTTGTCCGTTTTCGCGGGCAAGTCGGATCGCCGCACCGCTCGCTCCTACAGTCGTATGTGGTTATTAGACGATTGTCGACACTCTCTATTTATTCTTTGACTGTTGCGCCTGCTTTCGCTAGTTTTTGCGGCATTGGCTTTCAAGGTGTCGACAATATGCTGGATCAACTCGATCCCCCGGTGGTTACGCAAGACGATTCGGAGACGCTGTCCGAAAACGTCTTCCGCCGCATTCAGGCGGCCATCGTCAAGGGCGAGATCGCCCCAGGCAGCAAGATCTCCGAGCCGGAGCTGGCGCGCACCTATGGCATCAGCCGCGGGCCGCTGCGCGAGGCGATACACCGTCTGGAAGGCCAGCGCCTGCTGGTTCGTGTACCGCACGTCGGGGCGCGGGTGGTTTCGCTGAGCCATGCCGAGCTGCTGGAGCTCTACGAGATTCGCGAATCCCTCGAAGGCATGGCCTGCCGTCTGGCGGCCGAGCGCATGACCGTCGAAGAAGTCGATGAGCTGCGCCGGGTCCTCGAAACCCACGAGCGCGATGAGGAGTTCCAGGCGGGCAGAGGCTATTACCAGCAGGAAGGCGATTTCGACTTCCACTACCGAATTATCCAGGGCAGCGGCAACCGCACCCTGACGCAGATGCTTTGCGGCGAGCTTTATCAACTGGTGCGCATGTACCGCATCCAGTTTTCCACCACGCCCAATCGTCCGCACCAGGCCTTTGCCGAGCACCACCGAATTCTCGACGCCATCGCCGACCGTGACGGTGAGCTAGCCGAGTTGTTGATGCGCCGCCACATCGGCGCCTCCAAACGCAATATCGCCCGTCACTACCAGGACGGCGCTAACCCGACAGCCACTGAACGAGGTGAGTCATGAGTTCCAACAAGAGCACTCCAGGCCAGCGTTTCCGCGATGCGGTCGCCAGCGAACTTCCGCTGCAAGTGGTCGGCGCGATCAACGCCAACCACGCGCTGCTGGCCAAGCGCGCCGGTTTCAAGGCTATTTACCTGTCGGGTGGCGGGGTGGCTGCCGGCTCCCTCGGCGTGCCGGACCTGGGCATTACCGGCCTGGATGACGTGCTGACCGACGTTCGTCGCATTACCGACGTGTGCGACCTGCCGCTGCTGGTGGACGTGGACACCGGTTTCGGCTCCTCGGCGTTCAACGTCGCGCGCACCGTCAAGTCGATGATCAAGTTCGGCGCAGCGGCGATTCACATCGAAGACCAGGTCGGCGCCAAGCGCTGCGGTCACCGTCCGAATAAAGAGATCGTGTCGCTGCAGGAAATGGTCGACCGGATCAAGGCAGCGGTGGACGCGCGCACCGATGACAGCTTCGTGATCATGGCTCGCACCGACGCCCTGGCGGTGGAAGGCCTGGAATCCGCCCTGGATCGCGCTGCGGCGTGCATCGAGGCGGGCGCCGACATGATCTTCCCGGAAGCCATCACCGAACTGGACATGTACAAGCTGTTCGCCAACCGCGTGAAAGCGCCGATCCTGGCCAACATCACCGAATTCGGCGCGACGCCGCTGTACACCACCGAGCAACTCGCCGCTGCCGACGTGTCGCTGGTGCTGTACCCATTGTCCGCGTTCCGCGCGATGAACAAGGCGGCGGAAAACGTCTACACCGCGATCCGCCGCGACGGCACGCAACAGAACGTCATCGACACCATGCAAACGCGCATGGAACTTTACGATCGCATCGACTACCACACCTTCGAGCAGAAGCTCGATGCGTTGTTCGCCGCGAAGAAGTAATGAAAGCCCCTGTAGGAGCGAAGCTTGCTCGCGAAAGCGGTGTATCAGACGACATTAATATTGAATGGCAGTCCGTCTTCGCGAGCAAGCTTCGCTCCTACAAGTTTCCCTAACAAATTCAAGAAAACTGGAGACAGCAATGGCCGAAGCAAAAGTACTCAGTGGCGCCGGGCTCCGTGGCCAGGTTGCCGGGCAAACCGCACTGTCCACCGTGGGCCAGTCGGGCGCAGGCCTGACCTACCGCGGCTACGACGTTCGCGACCTGGCGGCTGACGCACAATTCGAAGAAGTGGCGTACCTGCTGCTTTACGGCGAACTGCCGACCCAAACACAACTCGCCGCTTACGTGAGCAAACTGGGCAAGCTGCGTGACCTGCCGCAAGCGCTGAAAGAAGTGCTGGAACGTATTCCCGCCGACGCCCATCCGATGGACGTGATGCGCACCGGTTGCTCGTTCCTGGGCAACATCGAGCCGGAGAAAGACTTCTCCGAACAACACGACATTACCGACCGCCTGCTGGCCGCGTTCCCGGCGATCATGTGCTACTGGTATCGCTTCAGCCACGACGGCAAACGCATCAGCTGCGTGAGCGACGAGCAATCCATCGGCGGTCACTTCCTGCACCTGCTGCACGACAAGAAGCCGAGCGAGTTGCACGTCAAAGTGATGAACGTTTCGCTGATCCTCTACGCGGAACACGAGTTCAACGCATCGACGTTTACCGCACGGGTGTGCGCCTCGACCCTGTCGGATATGTATTCGTGCGTCACGGCAGCCATTGGCTCGCTGCGTGGCCCGCTGCACGGCGGTGCCAACGAAGCGGCGATGGAAATGATCGAGCGCTTCAGCTCGCCGGAAGAGGCGATCAAAGGCACCCTCGGCATGCTTGAGCGCAAGGACAAGATCATGGGCTTCGGCCACGCGATCTATAAGGACAACGATCCGCGCAACGAGGTGATCAAGGGCTGGTCGAAAAAACTCGCTGACGAAGTGGGCGACACGGTGCTGTTCCCGGTCTCCGAGGCCATCGACAAGACCATGTGGGAGCAGAAAAAACTGTTCCCGAACGCCGACTTCTACCATGCGTCGACGTACCACTTCATGGGCATTCCGACCAAGTTGTTCACACCGATTTTCGTCTGCTCGCGCCTGACCGGCTGGGCGGCGCACGTGTTCGAACAACGTGCCAACAACCGCATCATCCGCCCGAGCGCCGAGTACGTCGGCGTCGAACAGCGCAAGTTCGTGCCAATCGAACGACGCTGAATGGTGTGGGCTGACGCTGGCAACTGAAGGAACCGAAAGCCCTTGTAGGAGCGAAGCTTGCTCGCGAAGACGGACTGACATTCAAGATTGATGTCGACTGATACACCGCTTTCGCGAGCAAGCTTCGCTCCTACAGGGGACGGTTTCAATTCAGGACTGTGCCAGGCCCCACCTTTTGTAACCACCGTGACCGAGTCCTGACGATGAACACTGAATTCCGCAAACCGCTGCCCGGCAGCCATCTGGATTACTTCGACGTCCGCGCGGCGGTCGAAGCCATCCAGCCCGGCGCCTACGACACTCTGCCGTACACCTCCCGCGTGCTGGCGGAAAACCTGGTGCGTCGCTGCGACCCGGCCACGCTCACCGAATCCCTGAAGCAATTCATCGAGCGCAAACGCGACCTCGATTTCCCTTGGTTCCCGGCCCGCGTGGTGTGCCACGACATTCTCGGCCAGACCGCGTTGGTCGACCTCGCCGGCCTGCGTGACGCCATCGCCTTGCAAGGTGGCGACCCGGCGCAAGTGAACCCGGTGGTGCCGACGCAATTGATCGTCGACCACTCCCTGGCCGTCGAGCGCGGTGGCTTCGATCCGGAGGCGTTCGAGAAGAACCGCGCCATCGAAGACCGTCGCAACGAAGACCGTTTCCACTTCATCAACTGGACCAAAAAGGCCTTCAAAAACGTCGACGTGATCCCGCCGGGCAACGGGATCATGCACCAGATCAACCTGGAGAAAATGTCTCCGGTGATCCAGGTGCGCGACGGCGTGGCGTTCCCCGACACCTGCGTCGGCACCGACAGCCACACCCCGCACGTCGATGCACTGGGCGTGATCGCCATCGGTGTCGGCGGTCTGGAAGCGGAAAGTGTGATGCTCGGCCGCGCGTCGTGGATGCGTCTGCCGGAAAGCGTCGGCGTCGAGCTGACTGGCAAGCTGCAACCGGGCATCACCGCCACCGACATGGTGTTGGCGCTGACCGAGTTCCTGCGTCAGCAAAAAGTGGTCGGTGCGTGGCTGGAGTTCTTCGGCGAAGGCGCCTCTGCGCTGACCCTCGGCGATCGCGCGACCATTTCCAACATGGCTCCGGAATACGGCGCCACGGCGGCGATGTTTTACATCGACCAGCAAACCATCGACTACCTGAAACTCACCGGCCGCGAAGACGAACAGGTGCAGCTTGTGGAGCAATATGCCAAGACCACAGGTCTGTGGGCTGACAGCTTGAAGAATGCGCAATACGAGCGTGGGTTGAGCTTCGACCTGTCCTCGGTGGTGCGCAACATGGCTGGCCCGAGTAACCCGCACGCCCGTGTCGCCACCTCGGATCTCGCCGCCCAAGGCATCTCCGGCCAGTGGACCGAAGTGCCCGGCCAGATGCCGGACGGTGCGGTGATCATCGCCGCCATCACCAGTTGCACCAACACCAGCAACCCGCGCAACGTCATCGCCGCCGGCTTGCTGGCGCGCAATGCCAACAAGCTCGGGCTGACCCGCAAACCGTGGGTGAAATCTTCCCTGGCGCCGGGTTCGAAAACCGTGGCGCTGTACCTCGACGAAGCCGGCCTGACCAGCGAGCTGGAGCAACTCGGTTTCGGCATCGTCGCCTTCGCCTGCACCACGTGCAACGGCATGTCCGGCGCCCTGGACCCGGTGATCCAGCAAGAGATCATCGACCGCGACCTGTACGCCACGGCGGTATTGTCCGGCAACCGCAACTTTGACGGCCGGATTCACCCGTACGCCAAGAACGCGTTCCTGGCTTCGCCGCCGTTGGTGGTCGCTTACGCCATCGCCGGGACCATCCGTTTCGACATCGAAAAAGATGTGCTGGGCCTGGACGCTGAGGGCAAGGAAATCCGCCTGAAAGATATCTGGCCAAGCGATGAAGAAATCGACGCCGTGGTCAAGGCATCGGTCAAGCCGGAGCAGTTCCGTCAGGTCTACATCCCGATGTTCGCCATCCACGAAGACACCGGCCCGAAAGTGACGCCGCTGTACGACTGGCGCGAGATGAGCACCTACATTCGCCGGCCGCCGTACTGGGAAGGCGCGTTGGCTGGCGCTCGTCCGCTCAAGGGCATGCGCCCGCTGGCGGTGCTGCCGGACAACATCACGACCGATCACCTGTCGCCGTCGAACGCGATCATGCTCGACAGCGCCGCCGGCGAGTACCTGGCGAAAATGGGCCTGCCGGAAGAGGACTTCAACTCTTACGCAACTCATAGGGGCGATCATTTGACCGCGCAGCGCGCAACCTTCGCCAACCCGAAACTGTTCAACGAAATGGTTCAGGAAAACGGCAAGGTCAAACAGGGTTCTTTGGCTCGCGTCGAGCCGGAAGGCCAGGTCATGCGCATGTGGGAAGCCATCGAAACCTACATGGAGCGTAAGCAGCCGCTGATCATCATCGCCGGCGCCGACTACGGTCAGGGTTCGTCCCGCGACTGGGCGGCCAAAGGTGTGCGTCTGGCGGGTGTGGAAGCGATTGCGGCCGAAGGTTTCGAGCGCATTCACCGCACCAACCTGGTGGGCATGGGTGTGTTGCCGCTGGAGTTCAAACCGGGCACCGACCGTCACACCTTGGCCATCGACGGCAGCGAAACCTACGATGTGATCGGTGAGCGCACACCGCGCGCCGACCTGACACTGGTGATCAACCGCAAGAACGGCGAGCGCGTTGAAGTGCCGGTGACTTGCCGCCTCGACACCGCCGAAGAAGTGTCGATCTACGAGGCGGGTGGCGTGTTGCAGCGCTTCGCGCAGGACTTCCTCGAAGAGTCGGCGGTCGCCGTCTAAAACACGCTTTGCGGGCAGGGGATTTCAAGTCCCTTGCCCGCTATGAAGGAGCACCAATGGCTCACGTACCTCAAATCAAAATCCCCGCCACCTACATGCGCGGCGGCACCAGCAAAGGCGTGTTTTTCAGCCTGAAAGACTTGCCCGAAGTTGCACAGATTCCCGGTTCGGCTCGCGATGCATTACTGCTGCGCGTGATCGGCAGCCCCGACCCGTACGACAAGCAAATCGACGGCATGGGCGGCGCGACGTCCAGCACCAGCAAAACCGTGATCCTGTCGAAAAGCATCAAGGCTGATCACGACGTCGATTACCTGTTCGGTCAGGTCTCCATCGACAAGCCTTTCGTCGACTGGAGCGGCAACTGCGGCAACCTGTCAGCCGCTGTCGGTTCGTTCGCCATCAGCAATGGTCTGGTGGACCCCAGCCGCATTCCGCACAACGGTGTGGCGGTGGTTCGCGTGTGGCAGGCCAACATCGGCAAGACCATCATTGCCCACGTGCCGATCACCAACGGTGAAGTGCAGGAAACCGGTGATTTCGAACTCGACGGCGTGACCTTTCCCGCCGCCGAAGTGCAGGTCGAATTCATGGACCCGTCAGCGGAAGAAGAGGGCGGCGGCGGTTCGATGTTCCCCACCGGGAATCTGGTGGATGACTTGGAGGTGCCGGGTGTCGGGACCTTCAAGGCGACCATGATCAATGCCGGCATCCCGACGATTTTCGTCAACGCCGAAGACATTGGTTACACCGGTACCGAGTTGCAGGGCGCGATCAATAGCGATCCGAAAGCGTTGGTGATGTTCGAAACCATTCGGGCTTACGGCGCGTTGCGCATGGGCTTGATCAAGGATCTGGACGAAGCGGCCAAGCGTCAGCACACGCCTAAGGTTGCCTTCGTGGCCAAGCCTGCGGACTACGTTGCTTCGAGTGGCAAAGCGATTGCGGCGGGTGATGTCGACCTGCTGGTGCGCGCGTTGTCGATGGGTAAGTTGCATCACGCAATGATGGGCACGGCGGCGGTGGCGATCGGTACGGCGGCGGCGATTTCCGGCACGTTGGTGAATCTTGCGGCGGGCGGTATCGAACGCAATGCTGTGCGCTTTGGGCATCCGTCCGGCACCTTGCGTGTGGGTGCTGAAGCCAGCCAGGTGAACGGTGAATGGACCGTGAACAAGGCCATCATGAGCCGCAGTGCGCGGGTGTTGATGGAAGGGTTTGTTCGTGTGCCGGGTGATTCTTTCTAACCCGGATCCCGAGATAAATACAACACCCGGTGGGAGCGGGCTTGCTCGCGAAAGCGGTGGGTCAGTCGACGTCAATATTGGATGTCAGTCAGCCTTCGCGAGCAAGCCCGCTCCCACATTTGATCTCCATTTTCAAAATAAGAAAGTAGTAATCGACTGAGATTTAACCTGAACCGAGGTCCCATCAACGAACCACTTCAAGAGTGAATCGAACATGAGCGCCAACGTCGACCTGAACAACCGACCCGACTACGACACGGTCCTGCAGGACATCGCCGATTACGTCCTGACCTTCAAAATTGAATCCCAAGAAGCATTGGACACCGCCCGCAACTGCCTGATGGACACCCTCGGCTGCGGTCTCCTGGCCCTGCGTTTCCCCGAATGCACCAAACACCTTGGCCCGATCGTCGAAGGCACCGTCGTTCCGTTCGGCGCTCGCGTCCCCGGCACCCCTTACCGTCTCGATCCAGTCAAAGCGGCGTGGGACATCGGTTGCATCGTCCGCTGGCTCGACTACAACGACACTTGGCTTGCGGCCGAGTGGGGGCATCCGTCCGATAACCTCGGCGGCATTCTCGCGGTGGCCGATCACCTGTCGCAAAAACGCCTGGCAAATGGCGACGCACCGCTGACCGTTCGCGCGGTACTCGAAGCCATGATCATGGCCCACGAGATCCAGGGCGTGATCGCGCTGGAAAACTCCTTCAATCGTGTAGGCCTCGATCACGTCATCCTGGTGAAAGTCGCCTCGACCGCTGTCACCGCCAAGCTGATGGGCGCCAATCGCGAGCAGATGTTGTCCGCGTTGTCCCATGCCTTCGCCGACGGTCAGGCGCTGCGCACTTACCGGCATGCGCCGAATGCCGGGTCGCGTAAATCCTGGGCGGCCGGTGATGCGTCCAGTCGCGGTGTGCGTCTGGCGGACATTGCGATGCGCGGTGAGATGGGCATTCCCGGCGTGCTGACCGCCAAACAGTGGGGCTTTTACGACGTATTGTTCAGCCACACCAACAACGATCTGGCGCTCAAGCTTGAAGACAAACGCGTGTTCAGCTTCTCCCGAAAGTACGGCAGCTACGTGATGGAGAACGTGCTGTTCAAGATCAGCTTTCCGGCCGAGTTCCACGCACAAACCGCTTGCGAAGCCGCTGTCACCCTGCATCCGCAAGTCAGAAATCGCCTGCACGAAATCGACAAAATCGTCATCACCACCCACGAATCGGCGATCCGCATCATCTCCAAGGTCGGCCCGTTGGCCAATGCTGCCGACCGCGATCACTGCATTCAGTACATGACCGCCGTGCCGCTGGCGTTTGGCAATCTGGCGGCCGAGCAATACGAAGATGACTTCCACGCCGCGCATCCGATCATCGACGTGCTGCGCGAGAAAATGGTCATCGTTGAAGACCCGCGTTATACCCGCGAATACCTGGAACCCGACAAACGCTCGATTGCCAACGCGGTGCAGGTGTTCTTCAAGGACGGCTCCAGCACCGAGAACGTGTTGGTGGAGTATCCGATCGGCCATCGCCGTCGCCGCAGCGACGGCATTCCGTTGCTGGAAGACAAGTTCAAGGCGAACTTGGCGACGCGCTTTACCGCGCAGCGCAGCGCCGAGATTTTTGCGTTGTGTGAGGACCAAGCGAAGCTTGAAGCCACTCCGGTGAACCGATTTGTCGACCTGTTCGTGATCTAAACAAAACCCTGTAGGAGCGAGGCTTGCCGGCGAAGGCGTACTTGAGGGCGCCTTCGCCGGCAAGCCTGGCTCCTACAGGATCGTGTTCAGCCGTTGAGCCATTTATCGACCGGCAACTTGGTGATGGCGAACCCAGTAAGCAACACCGCCGAATACCCCATCAACTCCCGTGTCAGACTTTGCCCTTCATACCAGGCCCCAATAACCACCGCAAACACCGGAAAAATAATAAACACGAACGACAGAATGATCGGGCTCAGTCGCTTGAGCAGCAAAAAGTAAACGATAAACCCGCCCACCGACGCCACTAGCCCCAGATAGAGCAGGGCGCCCCACGAACGTGCGGTGATGTTATCGAACACCGGAGCTTCAAAGCGCAGCCCCGCCGCAAACAGCATCAAACCGGCCAGGCCGATGGGCAGCGTGTTGTAAGTAATCACGCTGATCGCACTGCCTTGCTTCTTGGTGACCACGTAGCACAGCGCATGCATCACCGCCGCGGTCAGAATCGCCAGCACCCCGAAGAACTCGACATGGTCCAGATGCAGCCCCTGACTGCGGATAATCATGAACAGGGCGCCGAACCCGATGGCGATGCCGAGCAGTTGTGAGGGGTAGATTTTCTCCCGCAGAAACAGCGCGGAAAACATCAGGATGAACACCGGCATGCAGCTGAACAGCAGCGCCGTCAGACCCGACGAAACGTGCATCTCGCCGTAGTTGAGCAAGTAGTACGGCAGGCTGAAGTACGAGAGCGTGACGAAGACAAAGAACCCGCGGCTTTCCTTCGGAAACAGCAGCGGTTCGCGGCGCAGCAGGGCAAAGCTGAGGAACAACGGAAAGGCGATCAGGAACCTCAACCCCGCGGCAGTGAGTGGCGGCACACTTTCAACTGCAATCTTGATCCCGAGCCACGTCGTGCCCCAGCTCAGGCAAACGATCAGGAACAACACGCTGGTGACCAGGGCGGCCAGCCAGGGTTTTGCGGTACTTGAAGGCGCGCTGACGGCAATGGACATGATCGAGCTCCTGTTGTTGTCGGAATTGACCTTCATCCGCAAAAGGTCTATCCCTGATTGAACCTGTTTTAAGCACGCTATTCGGGACTGTAATGACTGTCAAAACAAGTATTGCCATGGTGTCAATCCTGCGCGACGGCCTCGTCAACGGTCTGGGTGTGAAATACAAACGCCTTGCTGAGGCTGTCGGAAAAGGCATTGCCGAGGGGCTGATCGAGCCCGGCTGCAAATTACCGCCTCACCGACTGTTGGCCGACAGCCTCCAAGTGACCATCGGCACCATCAGCCGTGCTTACGGGGAACTCGAACGTGTGGGTTTGGTAGTCGCTCGCGTAGGAGATGGCACGTATGTGCGTCAGCGCGGGATGGAACGACCGCGGGACCGTGGCTTTCGCAATGTCAGCGATGAACCGCAGGCGTTTTTCGACATGAGCCGCAATCAACCGATTCCGGGGCAGGAAGCGCTGTTTTTGAGTCAGAGCCTGCAAGCGTTGTCTCTAGATCCTGAGGCGTTGCAACACATCAGCGGCTACACCGCCGATGTCGGTTTGCAACGCTATCGTGCGGCGGGCGCGAAATGGCTCAGCCATCAAGAATTTGTCCCGAGCGCCGAGCAGATCGTTTGCGTGAACGGCGGCCAGCACGGTCTGTTGTGTGCCTTGATGGGGTTGCTCAAGGCGGGCGATACGTTGGTGACGGAGCACCTGACCTACCCGGGGCTGATCAGCGTCGCACGCCAACTCGGGATAAAACTCATCGGTGCCGGGATGGATGATGAAGGGCTGATGCCCGATGCCCTGGAGGAGGTTTGCCGCAACCATCGTGTCTCAGCACTGTATTGCACGCCGACGATCCAGAATCCTACGGCTGCAGTGATGTCCGTCGCACGACGCGAGGCGATTGCAGAGCTGTGTCGTCAGCACAATTTGCTGATCTTCGAAGACGAAGCCCATGCCGTGCTGGCGCAACAGCGTCCGTTACCGCTCAGCTATTTTGCCCCGGAGCGCTCGGTGCTGATCGGCAGTTTGAGCAAGGCAGTATCGGCAGGTTTGCGGGTCGGATACTTGCATGCGCCGCAACCGTTGATTGGACGTTTGAGCGCAGCGGTGCGCGGGACGTGCTGGATGGCCAGCCCGCTGTCGCTGGAAGTGGCTAGTCTGTGGATAGAAAACGAGATTGCCAAGCAGTTGCTGGGCCAGCAGATTGTTGAGATCAGTCGACGCAAGGCGTTGGTCAGTGGGCTGCTGGAGGGTTTGGCGTACAAAACCCATCCCCATAGTCCGCACTTCTGGATTGAAGTGCCTGAGCCTTGGCGGGCGTCGCAGATTGCGGCCGAGCTCAAGGAGAATAATTATCTGATCTCCACCGCCGAGGCGTTTGCGGTCGGGCATGGGGCGGTGCCGCAGTTTGTTCGGGCAAGTGTTTGTAATTCGGCGGGGGATGATCGGTTTTTGCTGAACGGGTTTGAGGCGTTGGTGGGGGCATTAACTGAAACCGTGTAATCGTTCTTCGCGGGCAAGCCTCGCTCCTACACGGTTCTGCATGGCTTCAGAATTCAAGTGTAGGAGCGAGGCTTGCCCGCGAAGCTGGTCTGGCAGGCGCTAAAGAACTACTTGAATCGCCGCTCCACGCCTTTCTCCACCAGGATCTTCGCCGAAATCTCTTCCACCGAAAAATGCGTGGAATTGATGTGCGGAATGTTCTCGCGGCGGAACAGGTTCTCCACCTCGCGCACTTCGAACTCGCACTGGGCGTAGCTCGAATAGCGGCTGTTGGGCTTGCGCTCATTGCGGATCGCGGTGAGGCGGTCCGGGTCGATAGTCAGGCCGAACAGTTTGTGCTGGTGGGCACGCAGGGTGCCTGGCAGTTGCAGGCGCTCCATGTCGTCTTCGGTCAGCGGATAGTTGGCCGCACGGATGCCAAATTGCATGGCCATGTACAGGCACGTCGGCGTCTTACCACAACGCGACACGCCCACTAGGATCAGGTCCGCCTTGTCGTAATAATGCGTGCGCGCACCGTCGTCGTTGTCGAGGGCGAAGTTCACCGCCTCGATCCGCTCCATGTAATTGGAGTTGCTGCCAATCGAGTGGGACTTGCCGACGGTGTAGGAAGAATGCTCGGTCAGTTCCTGTTCAAGCGGCGCCAGAAAGGTCGAGAAAATGTCGATCATGAAACCATTGGACGTTGCGAGGATCTCACGGATGTCCTGATTGACAATGGTGTCGAAGATGATCGGCCGAAAGCCGTCGTTTTCGGCGGCTTTGTTGATTTGTTGTACCATGGCCCGCGCTTTATCCACGTTGTCGATGTAGGGCCGCGTGAATTTGCTGAAGGTAATGTTTTCGAACTGCGCCAGGAGGCTTTGGCCGAGGGTCTCGGCTGTGATGCCAGTGCCGTCGGAAATAAAGAAAGCAGATCGTTTCATTTGCACCTTGGGCCTTAAGCTAGTGACGAATCTTGGATATAGTAGGCGCGATTTGCCGGCCGCCAGTGGCCCGCATTCTCACTTATTTTCCAGGTCCAGGCCATACAGCCGGCAAACGCTCCCTGTAGCAGCCGGCTTCTGAGCTTTTCCAACACAGTTAGTGGAGAGATCACCTTGGTAGAGTACGTAGTTTCCCTCGATAAGCTCGGCGTCCATGATGTAGAGCACGTGGGGGGCAAGAACGCATCCCTCGGCGAGATGATCAGTAACCTTGCAGGTGCCGGTGTATCGGTGCCCGGTGGCTTCGCCACGACAGCTCAGGCTTATCGTGATTTTCTGGAACTGAGCGGCCTGAACGATCAGATCCATGCCGCCCTCGACGCCCTGGACGTCGATGATGTCAACGCCCTCGCCAAGACCGGTGCCCAGATCCGCCAATGGATCATGGAAGCCGAGTTTCCCGAGAAGCTCAACGCCGAGATCCGTACTGCGTTCGCTACGCTGTCGGCCGGCAACCCTGACATGGCCGTGGCCGTGCGCTCTTCCGCTACCGCCGAAGACCTGCCGGACGCTTCCTTCGCCGGTCAGCAGGAAACCTTCCTGAACATCCGTGGTGTCGAAAACGTTATTCGCGCCGCCAAAGAGGTGTTCGCTTCGCTGTTTAACGACCGCGCCATTTCCTATCGTGTGCACCAGGGCTTCGACCACAAGCTGGTGGCCCTGTCGGCTGGCGTGCAGCGCATGGTCCGCTCCGAAACCGGCACCGCCGGCGTGATGTTCACCCTCGATACCGAGTCGGGCTTCCGTGACGTGGTGTTCATCACCGGCGCCTACGGCCTGGGTGAAACCGTCGTACAAGGCGCGGTGAACCCGGATGAGTTCTACGTTCACAAAGGCACGCTGGCAGCCGGTCGTCCGGCGATCCTGCGTCGCAACCTGGGCAGCAAAGCCATCAAGATGATCTACGGCGAAGTCGCCACGGCCGGTAAATCGGTCAAGACCATCGACGTGGACAAGGCTGATCGCGCACGTTTCTGCCTGAGCGATGCCGAAGTCAGCGAACTGGCCAAACAAGCGATGATCATCGAGAAGCACTACAAGTGCCCGATGGACATCGAGTGGGCCAAAGACGGCGACGACGGCAAGCTCTACATCGTTCAGGCCCGTCCTGAAACCGTGAAGAGCCGTACCTCGGCCAACGTCATGGAACGCTACCTGTTGAAAGAAACCGGCACCGTGCTGGTTGAAGGTCGCGCCATCGGCCAACGCATCGGCGCCGGCAAGGTGCGGATCATCAAGGACGTGTCCGAGATGGACAAAGTCCAGCCAGGCGACGTTCTGGTCTCCGACATGACCGACCCGGACTGGGAACCGGTCATGAAACGCGCCAGCGCCATCGTCACCAACCGTGGCGGTCGTACCTGCCACGCGGCGATCATCGCTCGCGAGCTGGGCATCCCGGCCGTGGTCGGTTGCGGCAACGCGACCCAGCTGTTGAAAGACGGCCAGGGCGTGACCGTGTCCTGCGCTGAAGGCGACACCGGTTACATCTTCGAAGGTGAACTGGGCTTCGACATCAAGAAAAACTCCGTGGACGCCATGCCTGATCTGCCATTCAAGATCATGATGAACGTCGGCAACCCGGATCGTGCCTTCGACTTCGCGCAACTGCCGAACGCCGGTGTGGGCCTGGCCCGTCTGGAGTTCATCATCAACCGCATGATCGGTGTCCACCCCAAAGCGCTGTTGAACTACGACGGTCTGCCACAGGAAATCAAGGACAGCGTCGACAAACGCATTGCCGGTTACGACGATCCGGTCGGCTTCTACGTCGAGAAGCTGGTTGAAGGCATCAGCACCCTGGCCGCTGCGTTCACCCCGAAAAAGGTCATCGTGCGTCTGTCGGACTTCAAGTCCAACGAATACGCGAACCTGATCGGCGGCAAGCTCTACGAGCCGGAAGAAGAAAACCCGATGCTGGGCTTCCGTGGCGCCTCGCGTTACATCAGCGAAGCGTTCCGTGACTGCTTCGAGCTCGAGTGCCGTGCCATCAAGCGCGTGCGCAACGAGATGGGCCTGACCAACGTCGAAATCATGGTGCCATTCGTCCGCACCTTGGGCGAAGCCAGCCAGGTCATCGACCTGCTAGCGGAGAACGGTCTGAAACGCGGCGAAAACGGCCTGCGCATCATCATGATGTGCGAACTGCCATCCAACGCGATTCTGGCTGAAGAGTTCCTCGAGTTCTTCGACGGTTTCTCCATCGGCTCCAACGACCTGACTCAACTGACACTGGGCCTGGACCGTGACTCCGGGATCATCGCTCACCTGTTCGACGAGCGTAATCCAGCGGTCAAGAAGCTGTTGGCCAACGCGATTCAGGCGTGCAACAAGGCTGGCAAGTACATCGGCATTTGCGGTCAGGGCCCTTCGGACCACCCTGATCTGGCCAAATGGCTGATGGAACAGGGCATCGAAAGCGTTTCGTTGAACCCCGATTCCGTACTGGAAACCTGGTTCTTCCTGGCTGAAGGTCAAGCGCCGGCTTGATGGTGTGAGTGAAAGGGCCGCTTCCTGTAGGAGCGAACCTGCTCGCGAAGACGGACTGACATCCAGCATGGGTGTCGGCTGATATACCGCTTTCGCGAGCAGGCTCGCTCCTACACGGGCTGGCCTTTTTAGAGATTCAAGTAGGGCGGGCTCCTCTGTATGCCGCCCTTTTTTGTGCAAGAGCATTATGCAAAGCAGCAGCAACCTATTTCCTGTCGCCCTGATCAGCGCCGAGCGGCGCGGCGATCTGAGCGAAGATGTCTATCGTCTGAAACCCGGCAACAGTCCTGATGGCACTGTGGAGTTGGCTGTGACCCGTTTGGGCATGGCGGACGAGCCCGCGCACGGTGGCGTGCCGGTGATTCTGTTGCACGGCAGCTTTTCCAATCGCCGGTTCTGGTTCTCGCCGAAAGGGCTTGGCCTGGGCGCCTACCTGACGCGTCTGGGATTCGATGTCTGGATTCCCGAAATGCGCGGTCACGGCCTGTCCCAGCGCAATCAGAACTACCGCAAGAACCGCGTTGCCGACTACGCCCGTTACGATCTGCCGGCCATTGGCGCCTTTGTGCGCGAGCAGAGCGGCCAGGTCCCGCACTGGATCGGTCACTCGCTGGGCGGCATCACGCTGGCGGCGGCGTTGGGTGGCGAATACATCGGCGAACCTGTGGTCGCATCTGCGGCGTTCTTCGGTACGCAGGTCAGTCGCACTTACTGGCCGTTGAAAATTCCACCGGTGGAGTGGAGCGGGCGCTTCATTCTCAAGCGTTTCGCCCAGCTGTCCGGTTCACGGCTCAAGCGCGGCCCGGAGGATGAGCCGATTGGCCTGGCCCTGGAAAGCATGCGCTGGTATGGCCTGTTCGGACGCTTCGGCGATGCGGACAAGGACTGGTGGGCGGGATTGGCCGAGGTTCAATTGCCAGTACTGGCCGTAAGCGCTGCCGGCGATCATCAGGATCCGGCGTGGGCGTGCCGCAAGCTGTTCGATCAGGTGGATTCCGAGCACAAGCAATTCATCAACCTTGGCCGCGAGCAGGGCTTTGGCGATAATTTCGGTCACGTGGAAATGCTCGTCAGCAAAGCCGCTCAGGCCGAAGTCTGGCCGTTGGTGGCGCGCTGGCTGGCCGATCAGCAAACGCCTTTGTTGGGAGAAAAGCCGGATTTGGCCGCGGCGGTCTGAGCCTGATGCTCTAACAAGGGCATTTCGCTCTGTTCGGCTTGCGGCTAAGATATGACGCATTGTGCTGTTCCGGTCACTTTACGACATCCTCGATTGTCTTCCTCTTTACAGGAGTTTCTCGATGAACCATTACCTTACGCCTGACCTGTGCGACGCCTACCCGGAGCTGGTGCAGGTGCTGGAACCGATGTTCAGCAATTTCGGTGGCCGTGATTCGTTCGGCGGCGAAATCGTGACCATCAAGTGCTTCGAAGACAACTCGCTGGTCAAGGAACAAGCCGAGCTCAAGGGTAATGGCAAGGTGTTGGTGGTCGATGGAGGCGGTTCCCTGCGTCGTGCGCTGCTGGGCGACATGATCGCCGAGAAAGCCGCGAAAAACGGTTGGGAAGGGCTGGTGATCTACGGCTGCATCCGTGACGTCGACGTCATCGCGCAAACCGACCTGGGCGTTCAGGCGCTGGCCAGCCATCCGATGAAGACCGACAAGCGCGGCATCGGCGATCTCAACGTGGCGGTGACCTTTGCGGGCGTGACGTTCCACCCAGGCCATTACATTTATGCGGACAACAACGGCGTGATCATCTCGCCAAGCCCGCTGAAGATGCCTGAATAAAGCCGCGAATCAACAAAGGGGTGAGGATGTTCGAGGAAGACAACGCGCAGTGGGGGCTGGTGCATGCCCTGGTGCTGGATGGTAAAGGCGGCGCGCGTTCGATAGCCCGGACTGAACTCGATGACTTGCAGCTGCAGGCCCATGAAAGCCTGTGGCTGCACTGGGATCGCAGTCACCCGCAAACCCGCACCTGGCTGCGCACATCCAGTGGTTTGAGTGAATTCAGCTGCGACCTGCTGCTCGAAGAGAACACCCGGCCTCGTCTTTTGCCGCTGCCGGACTCCGAACTGCTGCTGTTTCTGCGTGGGGTCAACCTGAACCCGGGCGCGGAGCCGGAAGACATGGTCTCGGTGCGGATCTTCGCCTCCGCCCAGCGCGTCATTTCCCTGCGTTTGCGTCCATTGCGAGCCACTGATGAGTTGCTGGTGCAACTGGCCGATGGCAAAGGGCCGAAAAGCGCGTCAGAACTCATCCTTTATATGGCTCAGTACCTCACCAATAAGGTGCAGGATCTGGTCAGTTGCCTCTCGGAAGTGGTCGATGAGGAAGAAGAAAAGCTGGATGCCGACGAGCGGTATACACCCGAGCACGGCGCCATTTTGCAGATCCGTCGAAGGGCTGCTGCGCTGAAACGTTTCCTGGCTCCGCAACGGGATATTTTCGGACAGCTCACGCGGATAAAACTGCCCTGGTTCGTCGAAGACGATGGTGATTACTGGAACGAATTGAACAACAGCCTGACCCGTTATCTCGAGGAGCTGGAATTGGCCCGGGAGCGGGTGGGGCTGGTCCTCGAGGCCGAGGACAGACGTTTGAGCGTGCGCATGAACCGCACGATGTACCGCTTCGGGATCATCACCGGGATCTTCTTGCCGATGAGTTTTCTGGCCGGTCTGTTGGGCATAAATGTCGGTGGCATTCCGTTCTCGGCAAGCCCTTATGGCTTCCTGATCGCGTGCCTGATGATGGTCTCGGTGGCGCTCGGTCAGTGGTGGTTATTCCGCCGCTTGCGCTGGGTGTGACGATGACTCATGTGACCCGGGCAAATTTGACCGCGTCTTTCACAGACATCACGAGAGGTGCGTATGCACGATCCGTTTGAACAGTCTTTGCGCGACATGCTAAACGCTTCGCCGTCCACCCGTGACGACGATGCGTGCCTTGGGCGTGTCCTGAAAACCGCCAACCGCCAGGTCGGCGCCGGTGATCTGTTCAGCCTGCTGGGCCGCTGGTTGCCCGCGCTGATGATTGCCCTCAATAACGGCTCGGCCCACGTCTCGCCGGTATCCCGTCACCGTAAACCTACCGTTCGCACCGCTGATAAGGCTGATTGAATATGGAACTTGATCTCTGGACTCAGAGCCTCGTCACTGCAATGACTGCGTTATGGACCAAGGTGGCAAATTTCATTCCGAACCTGTTCGGCGCACTGGTCGTGCTGCTGTTGGGTTTTGTCGTTGCGAAACTTTTGGACACTTTGCTGTCCAAGTTGCTCGCCAAGCTTGGGCTCGATCGCCTGATGGGCGGCACCGGACTGACCAAATTGCTGTCCCGGGCCGGCCTTCAAGTGCCGATCTCGACCTTGATTGGCAAGATTGTCTATTGGTTCGTTTTGCTGATTTTTCTGGTTTCTGCCGCAGAATCCCTTGGACTTGAGAGAGTTTCGGCTACGCTGGACATGCTTGCGCTGTATTTGCCGAAAGTATTTGGCGCCGCGCTGGTGCTGCTGGTGGGTGTTTTGCTGGCGCAACTGGCCAATGGGCTGGTGCGTGGCGCCGCAGAGGGTGTAGGGCTGGATTATGCTGCGGGCCTGGGGCGAATTGCTCAGGGCCTGGTGATTATCATCAGTATTTCGGTCGCAATCAGCCAGTTGGAGGTCAAGACTGACCTGCTCAACCATGTGATTGTGATCGTATTGATTACCGTTGGTCTGGCGGTTGCGCTGGCAATGGGATTGGGAAGCCGGGAAATTGCCGGTCAGATTCTTGCGGGAATCTATGTGCGTGAGTTGTATCAGGTTGGGCAACAAGTGCGTGTTGGCGAGGTCGAAGGTCAGATCGAAGAGATCGGCACGGTTAAAACCACATTGCTGACCGATGAGGGTGAGCTAGTCTCTCTCTCCAATCGGATTCTCCTGGAGCAGCATGTGAGTAGCCGCTAACCCGGCAAACCCTGCTAATGTATGCCGCCGCAAAGTGCCCTGTAAGGGTTGCGGCGGACATTGACCTGACTGTCGGCCCGACTTGTTTTGAATAAAGCTCAATCGCTCTCCACGCGCTACGACCCCCGCGAGCTCTCTGATGAGGAGTTGGTCGCGCGCTCGCATACCGAGCTGTTTCACGTAACACGCGCCTATGAAGAACTGATGCGGCGTTACCAACGAACATTATTTAACGTCTGTGCACGATATCTGGGGAACGATCGCGACGCAGACGATGTCTGTCAGGAAGTGATGTTGAAGGTGCTGTATGGCCTGAAGAACTTCGAGGGCAAATCGAAGTTCAAGACGTGGCTCTACAGCATCACGTACAACGAATGCATCACACAGTATCGGAAGGAACGGCGAAAGCGTCGCTTGATGGATGCTTTGAGTCTGGACCCCCTCGAGGAAGCATCTGAAGAAAAGATGCCGAAACCCGAGGATAAGGGTGGACTCGATCGCTGGCTGGTGTATGTGAACCCGATCGACCGTGAAATTCTGGTGCTACGATTTGTCGCAGAGCTGGAATTTCAGGAGATCGCAGACATCATGCACATGGGTTTGAGTGCGACAAAAATGCGGTACAAACGTGCTCTAGATAAATTGCGTGAGAAATTTGCAGGCATTGCTGAAACTTAGTTCGGCGCAAATATCTCTTACGTGTAGGCAAGTTCTGATAGACTTGCCGCCGAGTTGTCCCCCGGTTTGCGGGACTGCTTCACAATCACCAGATGGGGATTTAACGGATGAAACTGAAAAACACCTTGGGCTTGGCCATTGGTTCTTTGATTGCCGCCACTTCGTTCGGCGCTCTGGCACAAGGCCAAGGCGCAGTTGAAATCGAAGGCTTCGCTAAGAAAGAACAATTCGACAGCGCTCGTAACTTCAAGAACAACGGCAACCTGTTCGGCGGTTCGATCGGTTACTTCCTGACCGACGACGTTGAACTGCGTCTGGCTTACGACGAAGTGCACAACGTGCGTTCCGACGACGGTCGTAACATCAAGGGTGCTAACACCGCTCTGGACGCTCTGTACCACTTCAACAACCCGGGCGACATGCTGCGTCCGTACGTATCGGCTGGCTTCTCCGATCAGAGCATCGGTCAGAACGGTTCGAACGGTCGTAACCGTTCCACCTTCGCCAACGTTGGCGGCGGTGCAAAACTGTACTTCACCGACAACTTCTACGCTCGTGCCGGCGTTGAAGCGCAATACAACATCGACCAGGGCGACACCGAGTGGGCTCCAAGCGTCGGTATCGGTGTGAACTTCGGTGGCGGCTCCAAGCCTGCTGCTGCTCCAGTTCCAGCACCAGCTGAAGTCTGCTCCGACAGCGACAACGATGGCGTGTGCGACAACGTTGACAAGTGCCCGGACACCCCAGCCAACGTAACTGTTGACGCTGATGGCTGCCCAGCAGTTGCTGAAGTTGTTCGTGTTGAGCTGGACGTGAAATTCGACTTCGACAAGTCGGTAGTCAAGCCTAACAGCTACGGCGACATCAAAAACCTCGCTGATTTCATGAAACAGTACCCATCCACCAGCACCACTGTTGAAGGTCACACTGACTCCGTCGGTCCTGACGCTTACAACCAGAAACTGTCCGAGCGTCGTGCAAACGCCGTTAAGCAAGTTCTGACCAACCAGTACGGTGTTGAATCGTCCCGCGTTCAGTCTGTTGGCTACGGCGAATCCCGCCCAGTTGCTGACAACAAAACTGACGCTGGTCGCGCTGTAAACCGTCGCGTAGAAGCGCAGGTTGAAGCTAACGCTAAGTAATTAGTCGCAGCTCTGAGAAAAGCCCGGCTTAGGCCGGGCTTTTCTTTGTCTGCAATTTGGTGAGGGAGGTTGAGTCAGGGAGATTCAGGCTGTTCGATCGGCCGTCATCGCGGGCAAGTCGCGCGCCCACAGAGATTGAGTGCCGCATGCTGCAACTGCGCCAATCACCAGGATCGCCGGGCTTTTCAATTCGAACACTGAGGCGTCTTCTTCCATTGCCGTCAGATCGCTCCGACATTCCCGTTGGTGCGGCAGGGAAGCGTTTTCAATCATCGCCACCGGCGTATCCGCCGCCATCCCCCCAGCCAGCAGTTGCTCGCGAATCTCGCTCAGCTTCGCCACGCCCATGTAAACCACCAGCGTCGTGCCGCCTTGGGCCAGGGCCTGCCAGTTCAGGCTGCTGCCATCCTGAGTGTGGGCGGTGACAAGCGTAACGCCGCGGGCAACGCCTCTGAGTGTCAACGGAATATCGCATTGGGTCGCACCCGCCAGCCCGGCGGTGATGCCGTTGACCAGTTCGACTTCAACACCGCGCTCGCGCAACCAGTGCGCTTCTTCACCACCGCGGCCGAAGATGCACGGATCGCCGCCCTTGAGCCGCACCACGCATTTTCCGTGGCGGGCATAACGCAGCATCAGGCGATGAATGAAGGCTTGAGGCGTGGAGCGACAGCCGCCGCGTTTGCCCACGGGAATAATCCGCGCGCCCGGGCAATGCTCCAGCACCGCGTCATTGACCAGATCGTCGATCAGCACCACATCCGCTTCTCTCAACGCCCGGACCGCCTTGAGGGTCAGTAATTCAGGGTCCCCGGGACCCGCACCCACCAGCCAGACTTTTGCGCTCATAGTGTTTTCCTCACGAGATGACGGCGATCGGCTGCGCGGCGGCAGCCAGCAGACGCTTGATTTCCGGTACGCAGGAGCCGCATTGCGTGCCACAGCCCAATTCTTGTTTCAGACCCTGCAAGTCCAGGCCACGGCTAATGCCGGCACAGACCGCGCTTTGGCTGACGTTCTTGCAGTTGCACAGGGTTTTTGTGCCCGTTGCCGCTGTTCCAGCGTTGCCCGGTGGCGCGCTTAGCGGTGCCAGCAGCCAGCGCCGCAGTTGTTCGTCGGCGCGGCCCTCAAGCCAAAGGTTTTGCAGCCAGTGTTGGGCGAGGGTTTCGCCGGCCAGACGAATCGCGGTGATCCGGCCGTTTTCAATGCGCACGCGTTTGCCGATGGAACGCCGTGGGTCGTCGTAGGCCAGTACCGGGCCGTCGTTGAGCTCCAGGCATTGATCGATGTCACGCAGCAGTTGCGGATCTGGCGCAACGGCGCTGGCAGCGCGTATCAGCAGCGCGGGCCGCTCGCGACCGACCAAGCTCAGGCTGGCGTAGGAAAACGCCTCACAGTGCGGGCGTAGCGTCTCAAAATGCTGTTGAACATTGCCCTCGATCAGGACGAATAGCTGCCAAGGCAGTTGCACAGGCTCCAGTCGTACGCCGCTGTGTTTGAGTTCCGGTTGTTTCGACAGCGGATCGAAGGCGGGCAGGGTGAGGGTATTCACGCCGCCCTTGAGAAAGCGGTCGCCAAAATGCATCGGCAGAAAGGCTTGGCCGGGCCGTACGCTGTCGTCGCTGGCGACCGGCACGATCACCGCGCCACGACGACTTTTCAGGCTGATCAAATTGCCGGGTTGCAAGCGATGCCGGCGCAGTTCGTCCGGGTGCAGGCTCAACACGGCTTCACTGACGTGACCGAACAGCTGCGCGGCGGTGCCGGTGCGGCTCATGCCGTGCCATTGATCGCGCAGACGCCCGGTGATCAAGGTCAGAGGAAAGCGTGCGTCGCGTTGTTCCTTGGCCGCGCGATACGGATCAGCCACAAACTGAGCGCGTCCGCTGGCGGTCGGGAACATACCGTCCAGATACAGGCGGGCGGTGCCTTTGCTAGCGCCCATAGGAAAGGGCCATTGCTGAGGACCGAGGCGGTCGATCAGCTCATGACTGATACCGGACAGGTCCAGATCACGCCCACGGGTCAGGTGTTTGTATTCGTCGAAGACTTGCGCCGGCGTTTCAAAGTTAAACAGGCTGTTTTGCCCAGGGCGCAGATGTTTTTCCAGGCGTTGTGCGAAATCTACCGTGATCGCCCAGTCGGCGCGCGCTTCACCCGGTGCGATGATGGCCCGGCGAACGTGAGAAATGCGCCGTTCGGAGTTGGTCACCGTGCCGTCCTTTTCGCCCCAACTGGCGGCGGGCAATAGCAGGTCGGCAAACGCGGCGGTTTCGGTGGTGCGAAAGGCTTCCTGCAACACCACGAACGGGCAAGCCTCCAGTGCGGCGCGCACGGCGGTCTGGTCCGGCAGCGATTGGGCCGGGTTGGTGCAGGCGATCCACAGGGCTTTGATTTTGCCGCTACGAACCTGCTCAAACAACTCGATCGCGGTGAGCCCGGTGTGTTCGGGCAGTTGATCAACGCCCCAATAGGCCGCCACTTCCGCGCGATGCTCGGCATTGGCCGCTTCGCGATGGCCCGGCAGCAGGTTCGACAGACTGCCGGTTTCCCGTCCGCCCATGGCATTTGGCTGACCGGTCAGGGAGAAAGGTCCTGCACCGGGACGGCCGATTTGCCCGGTGGCCAGGTGCAGATTGATCAGCGAGCTGTTTTTCGCGCTGCCGGCAGTGGACTGGTTCAGTCCCATGCACCACAGCGACAGAAAACTCTTGGAGGTGCCGACCCATTCAGTGCACTCCTGCAATTGCTCGATGCTGATCCCGCTCAGCTGCGACACCCTCTGCGGCGTGTAATCGCGCACCAGGTTCTTCAGCTCGGCCAAGCCTTCGGTGTGAGCCTGGATGAAATCGCGGTCAATCCAGTCTTCCCACAGCAGCAGGTGCAGAATCCCATGGAACAAGGCGACATCGGTCCCGGGAAGAATCGCCAGGTGCAGGTCAGCCAAATCGCACGTGTCGGTACGACGTGGGTCAATGACGATGACTTTCATCTGCGGGCGGCGGGATCTGGCTTCTTCCAGGCGACGAAACAGTACCGGGTGGGCGTAGGCCATGTTACTGCCGACGATCATCACGCAGTCGGTCAACTCCAGGTCTTCGTAACTGCACGGCGGCGCATCGGCCCCTAGGCTGCGCTTGTAACCGACCACCGCAGACGACATGCACAGCCGCGAATTGCTGTCGATGTTGTTGGTGCCCACCAGCGCCCGCGACAGTTTGTTGAAGGCGTAGTAGTCCTCGGTCAGCAACTGCCCGGAAATGTAGAACGCCACGCTGTCCGGGCCGTGTTCGGCGATGGTTTGGGCAAAGACATGGGTCGCGTGGTCGAGGGCGGTGTCCCAGTCGGTGCGGCTGCGGGCCAGGCCTTTTCCGAGGCGCAATTCGGGATACAACGCTCGCGCAGTCAAGTCGCCCGTCAGGTGCAAGGTCGAGCCCTTGCTGCACAACTTGCCGAAGTTGGCCGGGTGACTCGGATCGCCGCTGACGCCGAGGATGCGCTTGCCGTCATGCTCGATCAGCACGCCGCAGCCGACCCCGCAGTAGCAGCAGGTGGAAGCGGTGATCTGGTTCATCAGCTTGCTTCCCTGCCTGGGTGTCCTGCGTCGCCAAGGGCCTGCTCCATAAACGAAGAGCCGCCGAACATCAGGTGATCGCGGATCTCGCCGATGTCGTGATTCTCACGAATCTGCCGGAAATACCAACCGCCATCTGCCGTATCGCCGTACAGACAGGCGCCGACCAGCACGTCATCCTTGATCACCAGTTTTTTGTAGACCCCGCCGATCGGGTCGGAGAGGGTGATGGTTTCGGTGCCTTCACCGCCCATGAAATCGCCAGCGGAAAACAGGTCGATGCCGGTGACTTTCAGTTTGGTCGACGTCACCGAACCCTTGTAGGTGGCGAAGCCCAGCTGCGCGAGGTGGTTGGCGCAGACCTTGGCTTGCTCGAACAGCGGCGCGACCAGGCCATAGGCGGTTCCGCGGTGGTTGGCGCATTCGCCGATGGCATAGACCCGAGGGTCGTAGGTTTGCATCGTGTCGTTGACCAGAATTCCGCGATTGCAGGGGATGCCGGTTTTTTCTGCCAGTTCAGTACTTGGGCGAATGCCGGCGGCCATGATCACCAGGTCGGCGGGGATGATGTCGCCGTTCTTGAATTCAACCGAGCCGACCCGGCCATTGCCAGCGTCGTGCAGGGCCTGAGTCTGTTCGTGCAGGCGAAAGTGCAGGCCGCGGCCTTCAAGCGCGGTTTGCAGAAGTTGACCACTGGTTTTATCCAGTTGCCGCTCCAGCAACCACTCGCCGATGTGCACCACGGTGACGTGCATGCCGCGCAGCATCAGGCCGTTTGCGGCTTCGAGGCCGAGCAGGCCGCCACCGATCACCACGGCGTGCTTGTGGGTTTTCGCGGTGTTGATCATGGCCTGGGTGTCGGCAATGTCGCGATAGCCAATCACGCCCTGCAAGGTGTTGCCGGGAATCGGCAGGATGAACGGGGTCGAGCCGGTCGCGATCAGCAGGCGATCGTATTCGGCTTCGGTGCCGTCTTCGGCGATCACGCGGCGTTTGATCCGGTCGATCTCCACCACTTTGCGGTTGAGCAGCAGCTTGATGTTGTTGTCCAGGTACCAGTCGAGATCGTTGAGCACGATCTCTTCGAAAGTTTGCTCACCGGCCAGGACCGGCGACAGCAGGATGCGGTTGTAGTTGGTATGGGGTTCGGCGCCGAAGACGGTGATGTCGTACAGCTCATTGCTCAGCTTGAGCAGTTCTTCCAGGGTACGGACCCCGGCCATGCCGTTGCCGATCATCACCAGTTTTAGTTTTTTCATCAGGTTCTCCGGGGAGCTCGGACCCGCCTCATCAGGGCTTTCAGGTCATGCTCGACAAATTTTGCGCAAACAAAAAAAGGCGTCCCGCTAGTTGCCTAGCGAGGACGCCTTTGTCCTGGTCCCGTTCTCTCGGGAAGCGCATCCTTCGTCGTTGAAGGCTGGGCTTTATGTCTGTTGGGAGAGGTAATGCAGTGGTTGTGCCAAGTCGCCAAGGTGGCGGATTTGTTAGGACAGAGGCGGTTTATGCAGGCTGTTATTGCGGCTGATGCACCGAATCGAAGCGTGTTGCCCGCTAATGGAGCGGGTTGCCAATAAATTTGGAGTGACTGTAAGTCCGCCATCGCGAGCAGGCTCGCTCCTACATTGGACTCCCTGACACTGGAGCTCCCTTGTGGGAGTGAGCCTGCTCGCGATGAGCGCGACTCGCTGTCAGCTATGAAACAGCAAAACCAGCAGCACCAGATTCACCACCAACATCACCAGCGCCAACGTCCGCCATACCTTCAACGGCTCGCGCTCTAGCAACGGCCTAGGCCGCACACTCAAACTGCGCCGCTCTCCCTGTTCCAATAGCAGCAACCATTCTTCCGCCGTTTCAAAGCGCTGAACCGGATCCGCCGCCACCGCGCGCTCCAGGCTTTGGGCGATCCAGTCCGGCAGGTCGGGGCGATAACGACTGGCGCTGACGGGCACACCAAACCGTGGACGCTGGAAGGCTTCGATTTCGCCGTAGGGATAATGCCCGGTCAGCAGGAAATACAGGGTCACGCCGACGGCATACAAGTCCTGCTGCGGAGTCGGAGCGTCACCGCGAAAGGCTTCCGGCGCGATATAGCTCGGTGTTCCGGGCAGGGTCGTGGGCTGGTCTTCAGACAGACCGGGGCAGTAGGCGAGGCCGAAATCCAGCAGGCGCAACTCGCCGTCGTCGCCCAACAACAGGTTTTCCGGTTTGATGTCGCGATGAAGAATCTGCCGGCGATGCAGCATCCCGACGGCTTTCAGCAGGCGCTCGGCCAAATCCTGCCATTGCGCCAGCGGCATCGCTGCAACCCGTTCGTGCAGCTCCGCCAGGGTAGAACCGGAATGTTCGCGCATCACATAGTACAAATGCTGACGCTGACTGGCGGCATGGACTTCAGGGAAATGCCGTCCGGCCACGCGCTTGAGAAACCACTCCTCCGACAGCAATGCCTGCCCGGCGAGGTGATCGTCGCGCAGCGCAGCGGGCAAGGTTTTCAGCAGCCAGGGTTGTTGTTGGCTGTCGCGAACCCGATAGAGCAGTGACTGCTGGCTCTGGCCAAGAATCCCTTCGACCTGCCAACCCTCGAACACCTGCCCCGGTTTCAATGCGTGTGGCAGCGGCCATTGCTGCAAATGGATCAGCGCATCGCCGATGCTCGTTTCACCGAGGGCATCGACCCGCACCAGCAGGGCGCTGGCATTGTCCTGACTGCCGGCCAGATGCGCTGCGCTGACCAGGGTTTGCGCAGCGCTGTGCAGGTCCGGTTGATCGCGCAGAATTGCCGCAATGGCCGTGTCACCCAGCACAGCCCAGATACCGTCGCTGAGCAGCACGAAGCTTTCGTTTAACCGCAACTCGCCATCGAGAAAATCCAGGACCAAATGCTGATCGAGCCCCAGCGCGCGTTTGAGCACATGCTGCATGCCCGGTTGATCCCAGACGTGATCCTCACTGACCCGTTGCAAGGTGTCGGCGTGCCAGCGATAAACCCGGCAATCGCCCACATGGGCCAAGGTAAAACGCCTACCGCGCATGACCAAGGCACTGACCGTGGTGAGCAGCGGTTGCCCACCGCCATTGGCCTGCAGCCAGCGATTTTGCGCCAACAGCAGGCGATCCAGCGCTTGCGCGACACCCCAGGTTTCCGGGGTGGCGTAATAGTCCAGCGCCAGGGCCTGCAAGGTCGAACGGGCGGCAAGACCGCCGTCGGCGCACTGGCTGACCCCGTCGGCGATGGCGAACAGGTAACCCTTGCTCGCCGCCAGCGCCGGGGCCGGTGTGACCAGGCGCAGGGCGTCCTGGTTTTCCTCGCGAGGGCCGATGGCGCTTGCTTCGGCAAAGCTCAGTTGCAGGCTCATTAAGGCCTCAGACCCGGGCAGCAGTCACAGCGGCCGAACCCCACGTGGTTCTCCAGCGACGTTTCACCCCGTGCAGGCCGAACCAGGCGAGCACGCCGAGGCTGGCGAACAACCACAAGGCCAGTTGATAGCTGCCGGTGCTTTGCTTGATCGCGCCCATGCCCGCCGCGAGTGCGAAGCCGCCGATGCCGCCGGCCATGCCGATCAAACCGGTCATCACGCCGATCTCCCGACGAAAACGCTGCGGGACCAGTTGGAAAACCGCACCGTTACCCGCACCCAGACCGAGCATGGTGCAGACGAAAAGCGCCAGTGCCGCGTAGGAACTCGGCAGATTGAAACCCACCGCCGCGATGCAGACCGCTGCGACCGTGTACATGCCCAGCAACGTGCGGATACCGCCGAAACGGTCCGCCAGCGCGCCGCCCAATGGACGCATCAGGCTGCCACCGAACACGCAAGCCGCGGTGTAGTAGCCGGCGGTCACCGGGCTCAGGCCGTATTGGTCGTTGAAGTAGCCGGGCAGGGCGCTGGCAAGGCCGATGAAGCCGCCGAAGGTCACGCTGTAGAAAAACATGAACCACCAACTGTCGCGGTCGCCCAATGCCTTTAAGTAGTCGGACATGGACTTGGCTTTCGGCCGCTCAGGGGCGTTTTTGGCCAGCCAGGCGAAAACGATAATGGTCAGGATCAGCGGGATCAGGGCGAAACCGAACACGTTGCTCCAGCCAACTGCGGCCGCCAGTACCGGGGCGATCAATGCGGCGAGCACTGTCCCCGAGTTACCGGCACCGGCGATGCCCAGGGCCTTGCCTTGATGCTGCGGCGGATACCACTGCGAGGCCAGCGGCAGCGCGACGGCGAACGACGCACCGGCCATGCCGAGGAACAGGCCCAGTACCAGCGCTTGCTCGTAGCTGTGGATGCCGAGTTTCCAGGCACCGAACAGCGCACAGATAACGATCACCTGGCCGATCAGCCCGGCGGTTTTCGGCGACAGGCGATCAGCCAGCAAGCCCATGACAAAGCGCAGCACGGCACCGGCCAGAATTGGCGTGGCCACCACCAGCCCGCGCTGTTGGGTCGTCAGGTGCAGGTCGGCGGCGATTTGCACCGCCAAGGGGCCGAGCAGGTACCAGACCATGAAACTCAGGTCGAAATAGAGGAACGCTGCGAACAACGTGGGCTTGTGACCGGATTTCCAGAAGCTTGAATTCATCGCGCACCTCAGCTGTAGGGAGTCTCGAGAAGGAGTCAGGAGCTTGCAGGTGGGGCGCCGCTTCGGCCGCACCACCGGCCCCGATCTCTGGGGCCAAAACGAAAAAACGCCGCCACCCGGTTCGCCATGAGCAAATGAGGTGAGCGACGTCTTTGTCGTAGGTGGGGCAACCGCCGTTGGTTACCTGTGTGGATTACTTAGCCAGATCTGTGCCAACAGCCCGAGACCGAGTCGCGCCCTTCGCGAGCAAGCCCGCTCCCACATAAGACCGCGATCAAAATGTGGGAGCGGGCTTGCTCGCGAAGGGGCCTTCAAAGGCACCACAAAACCTCAGCCAAGCAACTCACTCATGGCAATAATCTGCTCCGCCACCTGAATCAGCTTCTGCTGCCGGCTCATGGCCTGGCGGCGCATCAGGGTGTAGGCCTCTTCCTCGTTGCAGTCCTTCATTTTCATCAGCAGCCCCTTGGCCAGCTCGATGCGCTTGCGCTCGGCCAGTTGCTGGTCGCGGGCGTTCAGCTGGGCGCGCAGGGCCTGATCGCTTTCAAAGCGTGCCATGGCCACGTCGAGAATCGGCTGCAAGCGTTGTGCGTGAATGCCTTCGACGATGTAGGCGCTGACCCCGGACTTGATTGCCTGGCGCATCACATCGGGGTCATGTTCGTCGGTAAACATCACAATCGGCCGCGGCTGGTCGCGGGACACCAGCACCACTTGCTCCATCACATCGCGGCTCGGTGACTCGGTATCGATCAGGATCACGTCCGGACGCACCGTTTCGACGCGCGCGGGCAGGTCGATGGTCAGACCGGATTCGTCGATCACTTCAAACCCGGCTTCGGTCAGGGCCGCTTTCAGGCGACCGACTTTCTTCGCGGTGTCGTTGATCAGCAGGATACGCAACATATTCGCAGTCTCCTGTCAGCGGCTGGCGAGAATGGGGGAGCTTTCGCTCATGGCGTGCAGCTTGAAACTGCGGGCATAACCGGTCGGGTCCGAGCCGTCCCAGATTATGCCGTCGATCAACTGGCTGCTGCGCATCTCCTGGCTCCCGGCGGCAACACCGACTGCGCTGGCGGCCTCACGGTACATGTCTAGTTGCTGGACCTGACGGGCCACGCCGAGGTAATCCGGGTCGTCGCGCAACAAGCCCCAACGGCGGAACTGGGTCATGAACCATATGCCGTCGGACAAGTACGGCAGGTTGACCTCGCCGCCCGCATGGAAACGTAGCGCGTGCTGGTCTTGCCAGCGATTGCCGAGGCCGTCGGCGTAGTCGCCGAGCAAGCGCGGTTCGATGCAATCGAGCGGCGCATCGAGGTATTCGGGCGCGCTCAACAGCTTCGCGGTGCTGCGACGGTTTTCGCTGCTGTCCTCGATGAAGCGACTGGCTTCGAGGATCGCCATCACCAGCGCCCGGGCGGTGTTGGGGTATTGCTCGACAAAGGCGCGGGTGCAACCGAGGACTTTTTCCGGGTGATCGGGCCAGATGGTCTGGCTCGTCGCCATCGTGAAGCCCAGATTCTGCTTCACCGCGCTGGCGGACCACGGCTCGCCGACGCAGAAGCCATTGATGCGCCCGGCTTGCAGGTGCTCGACCATCTGTGGCGGCGGCACCACCACACTGTCGACGTCCTGCAACGGATGAATGCCCTGGCTCGCGAGCCAGTAATACAGCCACATGGCATGAGTGCCGGTGGGAAATGTCTGGGCGAAGGTCAGTTTTGGGCGACTTTGGTGCACGTGCCGGTCCAGTGCTTCAGGACTGGTCACCCCCAACGCTTGCAAGCCGTGAGAAAGGTTGATGCTCTGGCCGTTCTGGTTCAGACCCATGAGCACCGCCATGTCGGTGGACGCGACGCCGCCGATGCCCAGGTGCACGGCGTAAATCAGACCGTACAGGCTGTGGGCGGCGTCGAGTTCGCCGCTGACCAGTTTGTCCCGCAGGTTGGCCCAGGATGACTGGCGCTTGAGGTTCAGGGTCAGGCCGTAAGGCTGCGCGAAACCCTGCGTGGCCGCGACCACTACCGAGGCACAGTCACTCAGGGCCATGAAGCCAAGATTGATTTCGGTCTTTTCCGGGGCATCGCTGCCATTGACCCAGGCCAACGGGCCCGCTGTGGTTTCATTCATGGCTAAACACCTTCCAAAAAAAAGCGCCGTTTTCCGGGCTGCTTGCCAGGGCAAGGCCGAGTGACGACGCCTTTGTCTTTCGACTCATCCCGCCGTTGGCATGAGTGCTGATGCCTATGCTGGTGCAAGGCATATGCCATCGCCAGCCGATTTTGTTGCGCAACTCGCTTGCGACCGCGATGCCCGGCTATAATCGCCGCCTCATTTCGCCGCCATTCGAGTCAAAATCACCCATGTACACCCTGGCCCGTCAGCTGTTGTTCAAACTTTCCCCGGAAACCTCCCACGATCTGTCCCTGGACCTGATCGGCGCGGGCGGACGTTTGGGCCTCAACGGCTTGCTGTGCAAGGCGCCGGCGAAAATGCCGGTGAACGTCATGGGGCTGGAATTTCCGAACCCGGTGGGTTTGGCGGCCGGTCTGGACAAGAACGGCGCGGCCATCGACGGTTTTGCCCAGCTGGGTTTTGGTTTTGTCGAAATCGGCACCATCACCCCGCGTCCACAGCCGGGCAACCCGAAGCCACGAATTTTCCGTCTGCCGGATGCCGAGGCGATCATCAACCGCATGGGTTTCAACAACCTCGGGGTCGATCACCTGCTGGCCCGCGTGGCGGCGGCCAAGTACAAGGGCGTGCTGGGTATCAATATCGGCAAGAACTTCGATACACCGGTTGAGCGGGCGGTCGACGATTACCTGATCTGCCTGGACAAGGTCTACGCCCACGCCAGCTACGTGACGGTCAACGTCAGCTCGCCGAACACCCCGGGTCTGCGCAGCCTGCAATTCGGCGATTCGCTCAAGCAATTGCTCGCCGATCTGGCGACCCGTCGCGCCGAACTGGCGTTGCGCCACGGCAAACACGTACCGCTGGCGATCAAGATCGCGCCGGACATGACCGATGAAGAAACCGCGCAGGTCGCGCAGGCGTTGATCGAAACCGGGATGGACGCGGTGATCGCCACCAACACCACCCTGAGCCGCGTGGGCGTCGAAGGCATGGAGCACGGTGACGAGGCGGGCGGTCTGTCCGGCGCACCGGTTCGCGACAAGAGCACCCACACCGTGAAAGTGCTGGCGGCAGAGTTGGCCGGCCGCTTGCCGATCATCGCCGTGGGCGGCATCACCGAAGGCAAACACGCGGCCGAGAAAATCGCTGCGGGGGCGAGCCTGGTGCAGCTCTATTCCGGCTTCATCTATAAAGGCCCTGCATTGATTCGTGAATCCGTAGACGCCATCGCAGCATTGCGCTAACCCCTGTGGGAGCGGGCTTGCTCGCGAAAGCGATTTAACCTTCAAAGATGATGCTGACTGAAACAACGCTTTCGCGAGCAAGCCCGCTCCCACAGGGAATGTGTTTGCAGCTCGAGGTGAGTTTTTTCAGGCATAAAAAAGGGCACCTCGAAGGTGCCCCTGGGCCGAAGCCCGCCGCCCGGATGGGGCGTGCGTGGTTAAGTCATTCAGTCATCAGATTGTCGTGTCGGAGTGTGTTAAGCCCTGTAATTAGCCGACGGCGTGAAGTTCGTTGAGTCTATGGATTCCCGCAGTGCCGGTCATACCGTCCCAGTTGTCGCCGCGTCCTTCTCGCCAGCCGTTAATCCAGGCTTGGCGTACCGACGGTAGAGTAAATGGGCAAAGCTCACGGGATTTGCCACCAACGCCATATTGATATCCGCGCAAAAATGCTCTTTCCAACGGATCACGCTTAAGTCTTCTCATAGGGTGTTGCCCTCACTTGTTGACTGTATTTATCGCGTCGACCTCAATTGAGGTCTGGCAGAAAAACTTCTGCCGTTGGGGCTCGCTGCCGGCGTCGCGAGCCAAGGTGTTGACGCCGTTGCGACGTCAACCTGTGTTGAGTTCTAACCAATGCGTCACATCGAGGGAATGATCGTTTTGTCATAAGAACGTAACCAGAAAGATGCTAAGGCCATAAGTAACGCGATGTTTGTCCCATGTTTATTGGCCAAAGCCCTGTATGATCGGCCCCCCGCAGGATGACGGGGTTAATCCTTTAGTGAGAATGGCTCCTGTTGAACAGGAGCACTATTCGACGAAGGGTCGGCTTATGACATTTTGTTGCATCAACTTTTTTATCTGCCTGTGCATCTAAGCTCTTCTAACCTGAGCAGCACGGGTGGGACGGCACACCTTCGTGCCACGCGGGCGCTCTTTTAGAAAAGCGCCTGATTGAAAACCGGGCCGGCAATGCGTTGCCGGTTCACTTAGAAAGGCTCTGAAATTCCAATGTCCGATCAATTCGAAATCTTCCTCACTTGCCCAAAAGGCCTTGAAGGCCTGCTCATCGAGGAAGCCGTCGGGCTTGGCCTTGAAGAAGCGCGTGAGCACACCTCTGCCGTGCGCGGCATGGCCACCATGGAAACCGCTTATCGCCTGTGCCTGTGGTCGCGTCTGGCGAACCGGGTGCTGCTGGTGCTCAAGCGTTTCCCGATGAAGGACGCCGAAGACCTGTACCACGGCGTGCTCGATATCGAGTGGCAAGACCACATGCTCAATGACGGCACCCTGGCCGTCGAATTCAGCGGTCATGGCTCGGGCATCGACAACACTCACTTCGGCGCCCTGAAAGTCAAAGACGCCATCGTCGACAAACTGCGCACCCCGCAAGGCGACCGTCCGTCCATCGACAAGCTCAACCCGGACCTGCGCATTCACCTGCGCCTGGACCGTGGCGAAGCCATTCTGTCCCTCGACCTCTCCGGCCACAGCCTGCACCAGCGCGGTTATCGCTTGCAGCAGGGCGCGGCACCGCTGAAGGAAAACCTTGCGGCAGCGATCCTGATCCGTTCCGGTTGGCCACGCATTGCGGCCGATGGCGGCGCACTGGCTGACCCGATGTGCGGTGTCGGTACGTTCCTCGTCGAAGCTGCAATGATCGCCGCCGACATGGCGCCGAACCTGCGTCGTGAGCAGTGGGGCTTCACCGCCTGGCTCGGTCACGTCCCGGCGCTGTGGAAAAAGCTGCACGAAGAAGCCACCGAACGCGCCGCGGCCGGTCTGGCCAAGCCACCACTGTGGATTCGCGGTTACGAAGCCGACCCGCGCCTGATTCAACCGGGCCGCAACAACGTCGAGCGTGCGGGCCTGAGCGAGTGGATCAAGATCTACCAGGGCGAAGTCGGCACGTTCGAGCCGCGTCCGGACCAGAACCAGAAAGGTCTGGTGATCTGCAACCCGCCGTACGGCGAGCGTCTGGGTGACGAAGCGAGCTTGCTCTATCTCTACCAGAATCTCGGCGAGCGTCTGCGTCAGGCGTGCCTGAACTGGGAAGCGGCGGTATTCACCGGCGCCCCGGACCTGGGCAAGCGCATGGGCATCCGCAGCCACAAACAGTATTCGTTCTGGAACGGCGCCTTGCCGTGCAAATTGCTGCTGATCAAGGTCACGCCGGACCAGTTCGTCACCGGCGAGCGTCGCACCCCGGAACAGCGTCAGGTCGAGCGTGAACAAGTTCAAGCTGAAGTCGAAGTCGCCGACAACGATGTAGCGCCGGGCAAGTACGAGAAGTACAACAAGAACGGCAACCCGATCAAACCGGCCCCGGTGGTGATCGAGCAACCGCGCTTGAGCGAAGGCGGGCAGATGTTTGCCAACCGTCTACAAAAGAACCTCAAGGCCCTGGGCAAGTGGATCAAGCGCGAAGGCATCGACTGCTACCGCGTCTACGATGCCGACATGCCGGAATATTCCATGGCCATCGATCTGTATCAGGATTGGGTCCACGTCCAGGAATACGCCGCGCCGAAATCCATCGACCCGGAAAAAGCCTCGGCGCGCATGTTTGACGCCCTGGCGGCCATTCCGCAGGCGTTGAACATCGACAAGAGCCGCGTGGTGGTCAAGCGCCGCGAGCGTCAGAGCGGCACCAAGCAGTACGAACGCCAAGCGGCGCAGGGCAAGTTCGTCGAGGTCAACGAAGGTGGCGTGAAGCTGCTGGTCAACCTCACTGACTACCTCGACACCGGGCTGTTCCTCGACCACCGTCCAATGCGTATGCGCATCCAGAAAGAGGCGGCCGGCAAGCGCTTCCTCAACCTGTATAGCTACACCGCGACGGCCAGTGTTCACGCGGCCAAGGGCGGCGCGCGCAGCACGACCAGCGTCGATTTGTCGAAAACATACCTGGACTGGGCGCGTCGCAACCTGTCGCTGAACGGTTTCTCTGACAAGAACCGTCTGGAGCAGGGTGACGTGATGGCGTGGCTCGATGCCTGCCGTGACGAGTACGACCTGATCTTCATCGACCCGCCGACGTTTTCCAACTCCAAGCGCATGGAAGGGATCTTCGACGTGCAGCGCGACCAGGTGCAGTTGATCGACCTGGCCATGGCGCGTCTGGCGCCGGGAGGCGTGTTGTACTTCTCCAACAACTTCCGCAAGTTCACGCTCGAGGAAAACCTCGCCGAGCGTTACGCCGTTGAAGAAATCACTGCCCAGACCATCGATCCGGATTTCGCCCGTAATGGCAAGATCCACCGTGCCTGGAAAATCACGGCCCGTTGACAGATAAATGATTGGATCCACAGAGCCTTGATTTTAAAAGGCTCTTTGGTTCTTTCTGTGCTGGTCAAATTAGTGGCTAATAGCTATAACTCAACGCATGGCCAATGGGCTTTCCCGCACCTGGCGTTTTGAGTTGCGTTTATGTCGTTGCACGCCGTGCGCCCGAAGATCCTGGGTTTTATCAGTGAAGATGTCTCGGCCTGGCTGGTCGCGCTGCTGGTATTGCTCGTCGGCGGGATTCTTACCGGATTGCTGGCCTGGTCGACACTGAATCTGTTTCACCATCAATTGCGGCAGCGTTTCCAGCTGCTCGCCAGTGAACGTTACAGCCGTATCGAAGAACGTTTCGAAGATCAGGAACAGCGCCTCGACGGCCTGCGCCGATTCTTCGCCAATTCCCAGTCGGTCTCCCGCGAGGAGTTCGACGGCTACACCCAACCGTTGCTGCACCGCACCGAGGCGTATTCATTCGCTGCGCGGGTGACCCGTGATGAGCGGGCGGCGTTTGAGCGCAAGGTGCGCGAAGAGGGATTCAGCGACTTCACCCTTCGTGAGCTCAACGCCGACGGCCAATTGCAATTGGCCGCCGAACGGGATGAGTACGTGGCAGTGCTCTACAGCCAGACCCGAAGCCGGCTCGGCTCGCCGCTCGGGTACGACTTGTTCGCCCAGCCGTTGCGCCGCGCCACCTTGGAACGGGCAGACAAGCTGGGCTGCATGGCCGTCTCGCAACCGATGCATCTGGTCGGCATCGAGCCGGCTTATGCACGGGGTGTGCTGCTGGTGGCGCCGGTGAAGCGTCAGAGTGACGCCGCGGTGCCGACCACGAAACCCTACGGTTATGTCATGGCGGTGATCAGCATGCGCCAGTTGCTGGCGGACGGGTTGCCGGAGGCCAGTTATGACTATCTTTCGGTGCGCATCCTCGACCTGTCCACCGACGATCAGCACGAGGTGCTTTACGAGTCCTACAACTCGCCTGCCGCCAGCGAATTGTCCGCCACACGCCTGCTGCGTATGGCTGACCACGACTATCAAGTCGATATCTTGCCCAGCGAAGCCTTCCTGAAAGCCAACCATTCCTCGGTGACCAGCCTGGTGGTGCTCGGTGGCTTGCTCAGCGTACTACTCAGTGCGTTGCTGTACGTGCTGGTCAGCCAACGCCAGCGTGCGCTGAGAATGGTCGAGCAGCGCACCCAGGAATTGCACGACCGCGAGCAGGAATTGCGCGGCACTCACGGCCAGTTGCGCGGCGTGCTGAATGCCGCGACTCAAGTGGCGATCATTGCCACCGACCTGCGGGGTGTCATCAGCACCTTCAACGCCGGGGCCGAGCAAATGCTGGGTTACTCCAGCGCTGAAGTGGTGGGGCGCATGACCCTGGAAAACCTGCACTTTCCCAGGGAGTTGGTCGCACGCTCGGCGGAATTGAGTGCGCGCTATGGCAAGCCGATTCCGACCTGTCAGGCGATGTTGGTCGAAGGGGGAGAAGAGGGTGGTCACGAAGCGCGGGAGTGGACGCTGGTCCGTCAGGATGGCAGCCATCTGACGGTGAACATGCTCGCGACTCCGGTACTTGACGAGCAAGGCCTGTGGGTCGGGCATCTGGCAATTTGCATCGACATCACCGAACGCAAACGCGTTCACGAAGCCCTGGCTGCGCGCGACTTGTTGCTGAAAAAACTCAGCGCCCATGTGCCCGGTGGCATTTATCAATTCAAGATGGAATTCGACGGTCGCTTCAGCGTGATCTACGCCAGCGACGGGATTCGCGAGATCTACGAACTCGATCCGGACGTTCTGTTATTCAATGCCGAAGCAATTTTCACGCGGATTCATACACAGGACACGACTCGCGTGCGCGCCTCGATCCGCGCGTCGGCGGATACGCTCAGCCCGTGGCGCGAGGAATACCGCGTGCAACTGCCTCAACGCGGCCTGCGCTGGGTTCGCGGCGAGGCGACTCCGGAGGAACTGCCGGGAGGCGGCGTGCTCTGGCATGGTTACATTTCCGATATCTCCGACCTGAAACGGGTGGAAGAAGAGCTGCGGGCGCTGTCGATCACCGATTCTCTGACCGGGATCCACAACCGCCGCTACTTCCAAGAGCGCCTGACCACCGAAATGGCCCGGGTCGAGCGCGGTGGTGGCGAGTTGTCGGTGATCATGCTCGACATCGACCACTTCAAACGCATCAACGACCTGCATGGCCACGCCGTGGGCGATCGGGTGTTGCAGGCCGTGTGCGAGCGCATCAGTCTTCGCCTGCGACGTACCGACGTGTTCTGTCGCCTGGGGGGCGAGGAATTCATGGTGCTGTGCCCGGACATCGACGGCGAACAGGCCCACGTGCTGGCCTTGCAGCTGTGGCAAGGACTGCGCAGTTCACCGATCGAAGGCGTGGGGACAGTGACCGCGAGTTTCGGGATTGCCAGTTGGCGAGTCGGAGAGGGCGCGGACGCGCTGTTGCTGCGGGCGGATTCGGGCGTGTACGCGGCGAAGCAGGCGGGACGGGATCGGGTCGTAGCAAAAACCAGCTAAAACCAAATGCAGAGCCTTGTGGGAGCGAGCTGTGTGGCGAGGGGATTTATCCCCGTTCGGCTGCGAAGCAGTCGTAAAACCATTGCTTGCGGTGTATTTGATACACCGCAGTGTCTGATTCTGGGCCGCTTCGCAGCCCAACGGGGATAAATCCCCTCGCCACAAAGGCTCACTCCCACATTGGGTCTGTGGTGTTTTCTAGACCGGGTTAAAGCACCGAAGCCGTTTCCGGCACTTTCGGCTGGCGATACAGATCCAGCAGCACCTGATCCAGCACCGAAGATGCGCCAAACGGGGCCTTGTCGTTGAGGATGGCCACCACCGCCCAGGTGTTGCCGTTGACGTCACGGCTGTAACCGGAGATCGCGCGCACGGTGTTCAGGGTGCCGGTCTTGACGTGGGCTTCACCGCGCATCGCGGTGGTCTTCAGGCGTTTGCGCATGGTGCCGTCGGTGCCGGCAATCGGCATCGAACTGATGAACTCGGCGGAGTATGGGCTGCGCCACGCGGCTTGCAGCATCGCCGCCATTTCACGGGCGCTCACACGTTCTGCACGGGACAGGCCGGAACCGTTTTCCATCACCAGGTGCGGCGCGGTGATGCCTTTTTTCGCCAGCCACTGACGCACCACGCGCTGGGCGGCCTTGGCGTCGTCACCGTCGGCATCGGTGCGGAATTTCTGGCCCAGGCTCAGGAACAACTGCTGAGCCATGGTGTTGTTACTGTATTTATTGATGTCGCGAATGATTTCCGCCAGATCCGGCGAATAGGCCCGGGCCAGTACCTTGGCGTTGCTCGGCGTCGGCGCCAGACGATCCCTGCCCTGGATGCTGCCGCCCAGTTCCTTCCAGATCGCGCGCACGGCACCGGCGGTGTAGGTCGCGTGGTCGAGCAGCGACAGATAAGTCTGTGAACTGCAGCCATCGCCCAACTGACCGCCAACCGTCACGGTCACACTGCCATCGGCTTGGGTCACCGGGTTGTAACGCACGCCACCGGAGCATTGCTTGGAGTTGACCGCTTTGACCTGGTTTTCAATATTGATGCTGGCGATCGGCGGTTCCACCGACACCAGGACCCGGCCGTTGTCGTTGCGCGCCACGAAGCGCAGGGCCTTGAGGTTGACCATCAGCGAATCGGGCTTGACCAGGAACGGTTTGTTGTCGTCATTGCCGTCGTCGTTGAACTCCGGCAGTTGCGGTTGCACGAAGAAATTGCGGTCCAGCACCAAGTCACCGGTGATTTGCGTCACGCCGTTGGCGCGCAAGTCACGCATCAGCAGCCAGAGCTTTTCCATGTTCAGTTTCGGATCGCCGCCACCCTTGAGGTAGAGGTTGCCGTTGAGGATGCCGCCGCTGAGGGTGCCGTCGGTGTAGAACTCGGTTTTCCACTGGTGGTTCGGGCCGAGCATTTCCAGCGCGGCGTAGGTGGTCACCAGCTTCATGGTCGAGGCCGGGTTGACCGAAACGTCAGCGTTGTAAATGGTCGGGGTGCCCGGGCCGTTCAGCGGGATCATCACCAGCGACAGGGCGTTGCCCGGAAGTTTGCTGGCCTTGAGGGCTTTTTCGACGTTGGGTGACAGACCGGTGTTGATGGAGGCGGCGGAAACGGAGAAGGCCAGGGGTAGAAGAAAACCGGCCAGCAGCAATGGACGCAAAGATTTGATCATGTGAAATAAAACCCTACATTCGAGGGGAAAAAAGACGAGGGCATGAAGATAAATTCCCTCAGTGGTCATGAAAGTGTCGGCATTATGCCCCAAGGTGTAACGGCTTGTGCCTTACCGTGCGCCTCTAATCCGCAATTTTTTTACCGGCGGTAGGCTTAGCGCTGCCGAGAGACGGGCAATCAGCGCCTTAAACTGCTAAAGTGCCGCCCGTTATTACTTATGAGGATTGTTCCAATGGCGACTAACCGTTCCCAGCGTCTGCGCAAAAAACTGTGCGTCGATGAATTTCAAGAGCTGGGTTTCGAGCTGAACCTGGATTTCAAAGAAGATTTGGCTGATGAAGCCATTGATGCTTTCCTCGACGCGTTCCTGAAAGAAGCCATGGAAGCCAACGGTCTGGGCTATGTTGGCGGCGACGACTTCGGTCTGGTTTGCCTGCAGAAGCGTGGCTCGGTGTCCGAAGAGCAGCGTGCTGCTGTTGAAGCCTGGCTCAAAGGCCGCAGCGAACTGACCGAAGCAACCGTCAGCCCGCTGATCGACGTCTGGTACCCGGAAAAGCCGATCAATCCGGTAGCTTGATGTCATAGCTTGCTGTCATAAAAGAAGCGGCGACCCAAGGGTCGCCGTTTTTTTATGCCTGCTTTTTGTAGGCGTATGGCTTGGCTTGCGATATTGATCTCGGGGATGCCTTCGCGGGCAAGTCGGATCGCCGCACCGCTCGCTCCTACAAAAGCTTTGCGCGGAACCTGTAGGAGCGAGGCTTGCCCGCGAAGGGGCCCTCAGGCCTTGCGCCAGTTCAAGATCACCAACGTCAACACCCCCGCGACAATCCCCCAGAACGCCGAACCAATGGAAAACAGCGTCAGCCCTGACGCCGTGACCATAAAGGTAATCAGCGCCGCCTCACGTTCCTTCACTTCGGTCATGGCTATGCTCAGGCCATTGATGATCGAGCCGAACAACGCCAGCGCCGCAATCGACAGCACCAACTCTTTAGGCAGCGCGGCAAACAACGCCGCCAGCGTCGCGCCGAACACCCCGGCAATCCCGTAGAAAATCCCGCACCAGACCGCCGCCGTGTAACGCTTGTTGCGATCCTCATGGGCATGCGGCCCGGTGCAGATCGCCGCGCTGATGGCCGCGAGGTTGATCCCGTGGGAGCCGAACGGCGCCAGCAGCAGCGAGGCGATGCCGGTGGTGGTGATCAGCGGCGAGGCCGGCACGGTGTAGCCGTCAGCGCGCAATACGGCGATGCCGGGCATGTTTTGCGAAGTCATCGCCACCACAAACAATGGAATACCGATGCTGATGGTCGCGGCCAGGGAGAAGTGCGGTGTGGTCCAGACCGGCGTCGCCACTTCCAGATGAAAACCGCTGAAGTCGAGCAGTCCCATGACCCCCGACAGCGCCGTGCCGATCAGCAATGCCGCGAGCACCGCGTAACGCGGCGACAGGCGCTTGACCAGCAGATAAGTGAAGAACATCCCCAGCACCAGCCCGGTACGATGCTGCGCGGCGACGAAGATTTCGCTGCCGATCTTGAACAGAATCCCCGCCAGCAACGCCGCGGCCAATGACGCCGGAATCTTTTTCACCAGGCGTTCGAAGCTGCCGGTCAAACCACAAATCGTCACCAGCACCGCGCAGGTAATGTAGGCACCGATGGCCTCGCCGTAGCTCACGCCGCCGAGGCTGGTGATCAGCAACGCCGCGCCAGGCGTCGACCAGGCAATGGTGATCGGCGTGCGATACCGCAGGGACAGGCCGATCGAGCACACCGCCATGCCAATCGAGATTGCCCAGATCCACGACGAAATCTGCCCGCTGGTCAGGCCCGCCGCTTGTCCGGCCTGAAACATCAGGACAAGGGAGCTGGTGTAGCCGGTCATCATTGCGATAAAGCCGGCGACGATCGCTGACGGTGACGTATCGGCCAAGGGGCGGAGCTGCGTGTGCGTGGCGTCGTTCATGACAGCGGTGTTCCTTGTACTAATAAAGATGTCCGTGATCCCTGTAGGAGCGAAGCTTGCTCGCGAAGGCGTCGTGTCAGTCGATATCAATGTTGACTGACACGACGCCTTCGCGAGCAAGCTTCGCTCCTACAAGGAAATCGCGTTCAGGCGGCGGATTCTGCGATCAAGCCTAAACTCAAAAGTAACCAACCGTTGCGATACAGCAGAAGCGACAAACAGCCGTACAGTCGTGTTGCCACCATCCATTGTGTACAATCGCGGTGTTTTTTACGCGATACTTGCCAGCGACCCACTGTGCCGTATTACAGTCACGGTCAATTCGCCGCAGTTCTCCCGACTCGAGTGCCCATGAACGAACAGTTGCAGCCCCTTAAGAAACAACCGCGAGCAGGCAAAGCCGGCCGCAGCGGTACCCAGGACGATATTGTCTACGCGCATATCTTCGAGGCCATCCTCGAACAGCGTCTGGCGCCTGGCACCAAGTTGAGCGAAGAAGCGCTGGGGGAAATTTTCGGGGTCAGTCGCACCATCATTCGCCGTGCGCTGTCGCGCCTGGCCCATGAAGGCGTCGTGCTGCTGCGTCCGAACCGCGGCGCCGTCGTCGCCAGCCCGAGTGTCGAAGAGGCGCGTCAGGTGTTCCTGGCGCGGCGTCTGGTAGAACGCGCGATCACTGAACTGGCGGTTCAGCACGCCACCGCCGAGCAGATTGCCGAGTTGCGGCAGATGGTCAACGACGAACGCGACAGCTTCTCCCGTGGCGATCGCGGCGCCGGTATCCGTCTGTCGGGCGAATTCCACCTGAAACTGGCCGAAGCGGCGAAGAATGCGCCGCTGATCAGCTTCCAGCGCAGCCTGGTGTCCCAGACTTCGCTGATCATCGCCCAGTACGAAAGCGGCAACCGTTCCCACTGTTCCTACGATGAACACACCCAGCTGATCGACGCCATCGAAGCGCGTAACGGTGAGTTGGCGGTGAATCTGATGATGCACCACATGGATCACATCGACAGCAAACTCAACCTCGACGAAGAAAGCGCGTCGGATGATTTGCATGCGGTGTTTTCGCATTTGTTGCAGACCAAGAAGCCGGGGCGGGCAGCGGTAAAGCTCTGACACCGCGTCGCGCCCTTCGCGGGCAAGCCTCGCTCCTACAGGGATGGAGGTGATCTCGAAATTACCTAAATCCTGTAGGAGCGAGGCTTGCCCGCGAAGGCGGCTTCAAGGGCAATAAAAAAATCCCCCGCAACCAACAATTGCGGGGGATTTTTTATGCCTGAAGAAAACTCAGCGCTGATGCACCTGATTCCCCGCTGCATAAGTCTGCAGAACAGTCCGGTCATCCCCCAGCGTCATCAACACGAACAACGTCTCGGCAATGTTATTGGCCTGCTTCAAGCGATAGCTCAGCAACGGCGTGGCGTTGTAATCGAGCACCAGGAAGTCCGCGTCGGTGCCGGGCTTCAGGGTACCGATCTTGTCTTCCAGACGCAGCGCACGCGCACCGCCGAGGGTCGCCAGGTACAGCGATTTGAACGGGCTCAGGCGCGCACCTTGCAGTTGCATGACTTTGTAGGCTTCGTTCAGGGTTTGCAACAGCGAGAAACTGGTGCCGCCACCGACGTCTGTGCCCAAACCAACATTCAATTTGTGCTTTTCAGCCATCGGCAGGTTGAACAGGCCGCTGCCGAGGAAGAAGTTTGAGGTCGGGCAGAAAGCGATGGCCGAGCCGGTTTCCGCCAGTCGTGCGCATTCGTCGTCGCACAGGTGCACGCCGTGGGCGAACACCGAGCGTTCGCCGAGCAGTTTGTAGTGGTCGTAGACGTCCAGGTAGCCCTTGCGCTCCGGAAACAGCTCCTTGACCCACTCGACTTCCTTGAGGTTTTCGCTGATGTGGGTCTGCATGTACAGGTCGGGGAATTCGCTGAGCAACTGGCCGGCGAGGGTCAGTTGTTCCGGGGTGCTGGTAGGGGCGAAGCGCGGGGTGACCGCGTAGTGCAGTCGACCCTTGCCGTGCCAGCGTTCGATCAGCGCCTTGCTTTCGACATAGCTGGATTCGGCAGTGTCGGTCAGGTAGTCCGGCGCGTTGCGGTCCATCATCACCTTACCGGCGATCATCCGCAGGTCCAGCTGCTCGGCGGCTTCGAAGAACGAGTTCACCGATTGCGGGTGCACGCTGCCGAACACCAGGGCAGTTGTGGTGCCGTTACGCAGCAGTTCCTTGATGAAAATGTCCGCGACTTCATCGGCGTGAGCCTTGTCGGAAAACTGGCTTTCGCAAGGGAAGGTGTAGGTGTTGAGCCAGTCCAGCAGTTGCTCGCCGTAGGCACCGACCATGCCGGTTTGCGGCAAGTGAATGTGGGTGTCGATGAAGCCTGGGGTGATCAACGCATCCTGATAATGGGTGATTTCGATGTCGGCCGGCAGAGTCGGCAGCAATTCGCTGGCGTGGCCAACGGCGCTGATCTGGCCGTTATCGACCACCAGCAGGCCGTCTTCGAAATACTCATACGAGGCTTCGATACCCACTTCAGCGGGGTCGGCGATGCTGTGCAGGATGGCGGCGCGGTAGGCTTTGCGAGTCAGAGGCATGAGCGTTCTCAGTTTGTGGCTTGGCTGCGGCGTGAAGCAGGCAGCAGTTTGGCGATCGATGATCCGGCGTTGGTAGTTTGCTGGCCGAAACTGGCGTTATAGGTGGCGATGATTTCGCCAGCGATGGAGATGGCGATTTCCACAGGCAACTTGCCTTTGACTTCGCCAATGCCCATCGGGCAGCGCATGCGTTGCAGCACGGCGCTGTCGAAACCACGATCACGCAAGCGGTGTTCGAATTTCACCCGTTTGGTCTTCGAACCGATCAGGCCGAAGTAGGTGAAATCGTTGCGCTTGAGGATCGCGGCGGTGAGTTCGAGGTCGAGCTGGTGGTTATGGGTCATGACGATGCAGTAGCTGCCGGCGGGCATATTGTCGATTTCATCCACCGGTTCTTCGGCGACGATTTTACGGACGCCGTGGGGGATCTGTTCGGGGAATTCCGCTTCCCGCGAATCGATCCAGCGCACCCGGCAGGGCAGATTGGCGAGCAGCGGCACCAGCGCCCGACCGACATGGCCGGCGCCGAACACGGCGATCTGCGCCTGGACCTGGCCCATCGGTTCGAACAGCAACACGGTCACGCCGCCGCAGCACTGACCCAGGCTGGCGCCGAGGCTGAAGCGCTCCAGGTGCGTGTCCTGCTTGCCGCTGGCCAGCATCTCGCGGCCGATCTGCATGGCCTTGTATTCCAGGTGCCCGCCACCGATGGTGTCGAAGGCCTGGGTAGCGCTGATGACCATTTTCGAACCGGCATTGCGCGGCGTCGAGCCGAGCTCTTCGATGATGGTTACCAGCACGCAGGGTTCTCCCTGGGATTGCAGGTCGGCGAGGGCGTCGATCCAGTTGTACATGTTTCACCTCGACATCTCTGTTGTCTGTTCGGGCCTCTTCGCGGGCAAGCGCTCCTACAGGTTTTGTGTCGTTCACATCATTGTGATCCACCACCACCTGTAGGAGCGAGGCTTGCCCGCGAAGGGCGCACCTCGGTCTAGAGCGAAGCCAACTCAACCTCGGCTTCCACGGCTTTCGCCGCCTTCAACTGCCGCATCTGCTCACACCCCCACAACACCCGCTCCGGCGTCGCCGGCGCGTCGATTTTCGGTTGATGCTTGTAGTCGCCAAGGCTCGCCACAGCGTCCTTGATCGCACACCACGCCGCGATGCCAAGCATGAATGGCGGCTCACCCACGGCCTTGGAATGGAACACCGTGTCTTCCGGGTTTTTACGGTTTTCCACCAGCTTCACGCGCAGGTCCAGCGGCATGTCCGCCACCGCCGGAATCTTGTAGCTGGCCGGGCCGTTGGTCATCAGTTTGCCTTTGTTGTTCCACACCAGTTCTTCCATGGTCAGCCACCCCATGCCCTGGATGAAACCGCCCTCGACCTGGCCGATGTCGATGGCCGGGTTCAGCGAGTCGCCGACGTCGTGGAGGATGTCGGTACGCAGCATTTTGTACTCGCCGGTCAGGGTGTCGATGATCACCTCGCAACAGGCTGCACCGAAGGCGTAGTAGTAGAACGGCCGGCCACGGGCCTGACTGCGGTCGTAGAAGATTTTCGGGGTCTTGTAGAAGCCGGTGCTCGACAGCGACACCTGGGCGAAATATGCCTGCTGGATCAGCGCTTCGAAGGTCAGGATGTGATCGCGAACCCGCACGTGGCCGTTATGAAACTCCACGTCTTCTTCGCTGACCTTGTAGTGCCGCGCGGCAAATTCAACCAGGCGTTTCTTGATGATTTCAGCGGCGTTCTGCGCGGCTTTACCGTTCAAGTCGGCACCGCTGGAAGCGGCGGTCGGCGAGGTGTTCGGGACCTTGTCGGTATTGGTGGCGGTGATCTGCACGCGGTCCATTTCCACCTGGAACACTTCGGCCACAACCTGCGCGACCTTGGTGTTCAAACCCTGGCCCATTTCCGTGCCGCCATGATTCAGGTGGATGCTGCCGTCGGTGTAGACGTGGACCAGCGCACCGGCCTGGTTGAGGAAGCTGGCAGTGAAGGAAATACCGAATTTCACCGGGGTCAGCGCCAGGCCTTTTTTCAGGATCGGGCTGTTGGCGTTGTAGCGACGGATCGCTTCGCGGCGTTCGGCGTACTGGCTGCTTTCTTCGAGTTCGGCGGTCATTTCCTCGAGCATGTTGTGCTCGACGGTCTGGTAGTAATGGGTGACGTTGCGCTCGGTCTTGCCATAGTAGTTGGCCTTGCGCACCGCCAGCGGATCAAGGGCCAGATGGCGGGCAATCGCGTCCATCACTTCTTCGATGGCAACCATCCCCTGCGGGCCGCCGAAACCCCGGTAAGCGGTGTTCGACGCGGTGTTGGTCTTGCAGCGATGACCGTTGATGGTCGCATCGCCCAGGTAGTACGAGTTGTCGGCGTGGAACATCGCACGGTCGACAATCGAGGCCGACAAGTCCGGCGAGCAACCGCAGTTCCCGGCCAGTTCAAGGGCGATGCCATGCAGGCGACCCGTGCTGTCGAAGCCTACGTCGTATTCGACATAGAACGGGTGGCGCTTGCCGGTCATCAGCATGTCTTCGACGCGGGGCAGGCGCATTTTGGTCGGTTGTCCGGTGAGGTGCGCGATAACCGCGCACAGGCACGCCGGGCTGGCGGCCTGGGTTTCCTTGCCGCCGAAACCGCCGCCCATGCGACGCATGTCGACGACGATTTTGTTCATTGATACGTCCAAAACCTCGGCCACCAGCTTCTGCACTTCGGTGGGGTTCTGCGTCGAGCAATAAACGATCATCCCGCCATCTTCAGTCGGCATCACCGAAGAGATCTGGGTTTCGAGGTAAAAGTGTTCCTGGCCACCGATGTGCAGCGTGCCCTGGATGCGATGCTCGGCGGTGGCCAAAGCATTGGTCGAATCGCCGCGCTGATGAGTGTGGCTGTCGAGTACGAAATGGCGTTTGCGCAGGGCTTCGACCACGTCCAGAACAGGTTCCAGATCTTCGTATTCGATGATGGCGGCCATCGCGGCTTTGCGTGCGGTTTCCAGGTCTTTCGCCGCAACGGCGAGCACCGGTTGACCGACGAATTGCACATCATCAATGGCTAGCAACGGATCGCCCGGCAGCAACGGGCCGATGTCTTTCAGCCCCGGCACGTCTTTATGAGTGATGGCGATACGTACGCCTTCGAAGGCGTAGCAAGGCTTGGTGTCGATGCTGATGATTTTCGCGTGGGCACGGTCCGAGAGCCGTGCGTAAACGTGCAGCTGATTGGGGAATTCCAGTCGGTCATCGATGTACTGCGCTTCACCGGACACATGCTTGGTGGCGCTGTCGTGCTTGACGCTGCGGCCGACACCGGTGGTCAGGTCCTTGGCGAACAACTCAGCCAGTTCGGCCTGGGTCTTCTCTACGGCGTGATGGTTAGACATATGCGGTCACCCGAGTCTCGATGTGCGGCGTTTGCAGTTCGATGAAGTATTTGCGCAGCAGGTTCTGCGCGCTGAGCAGGCGATATTCCTTGCTGGCGCGGAAGTCCGAAAGTGGCGTGAAATCTTCGGCCAGCGCAGCGCAGGCGCGTTCGACGGTGGCGTTGTTGAACGGCGCGCCGAGCAACACGGTTTCGCAGTTGTTCGCGCGTTTCGGAATCGCGGCCATGCCGCCGAACGCCACGCGGGCATCCGCGATGACACCGTTGTCGATGCGCAGGTTGAACGCGGCGCAGACGGCGGAAATGTCATCGTCCAGACGCTTGGAAACCTTGTACGCACGGAACAGTTGTTCGGCGCTGGCGCGGGGCACAATGATCTTCTCGATGAACTCGCTTTCCTGGCGCGCGGTGACCCGGTAATCGATGAAGTAATCTTCCAGGGCAAGGGTGCGGCGGGTTTCGCCTTTGCACAAAACGATCTGCGCGCCCAGGGCAATCAGCAGCGGTGGCGAGTCGCCGATCGGCGAAGCGTTACCGATGTTGCCGCCGAGGGTGCCCTGGTTCCGAATCTGCAAGGACGCGAAGCGTTGCAGCAATTCGCCGAAGTCCGGGTAATCAGCTTTCAAGGCTTCGTAGCAGTCGGAGAGGGCGGTCGCGGCGCCGATTTCCAGGCGATCGTCGAAGCGTTCGATGCGCTTCATCTCGGCGACGTTGCCAACATAAATCATCACCGGCAGGGTGCGGTGGAACTGGGTGACTTCCAGCGCCAGATCCGTACCGCCGGCCAGCAGCCGGGCCTGTGGGTAAGCGTCGTAGAGGTCGGCCAGATCGGCCACGGTCAGCGGCACCAGGCAGCGCTTGTCGCCACTGTTGAGTTCGCCGATGTCGGTAGGGGCGATGGCTTTCAGGCGAGCGATGGTGTCGGCTTCGCGAGCATCGAACTGATCCGTTTGCTTGCCGCAGCAGGACTGTTCGGCGGCAGCCAGTATCGGCCGATAACCGGTGCAGCGGCAGAGGTTGCCGGCCAGCGCTTCGTGAGCCTTGTGAGAATCGGGCTCATCGCTGTTTTTTTGCAATGCGAACAGCGACATCACGAAGCCCGGAGTGCAGAAGCCGCATTGCGAGCCGTGGCACTCGACCATGGCTTTCTGCACGCTGTGCAGTTGGCCTTTGTGCTTGAGGTCTTCGACGCTGATCAGTTGTTTGCCGTGCAATGACGAAACGAACGTCAGGCACGAGTTGAGGCTGCGATAGCGAATGTGTTCGCGGCCATCGTCATCCGTTTGCAGCTCGCCGACCACCACGGTGCAGGCGCCACAGTCACCGCTGGCGCAGCCTTCTTTGGTGCCGGGTTTGCCCACATGGTCGCGCAGATAATTGAGCACGGTCAGGTTTGGGTCCAGGGCGTGCTCGCTACGGAGTTCCTGGTTAAGTAAAAACTGGATCACGGAAGGCCTCGCAGACTCATTATTGTTGTTAACCGACTTGAACCGAATTTATCAGGTCTGACTTTGCGGTCAATGATTTTCTGACTTAAAGGTCAGGAAACAGCATTTTGTCGATCAACGACTCGTTCCTTCATTATTGACCCTCGCGGGTTAGCCTGCTTTTTGCTTGATTCGTGCCAAAAACCGCTGAGTGGGCACTCCGCCATGACCCTTCATGTGCGCTACACTGCGCCGCCTGTGCAGATCGAAGAGTTTGAAGGACAATCATGACGTTCAAGGCGCCGGACAGCCTCGCCGAGCAAATCGCTCACCACCTCGCCGAACGCATCATTCGTGGCGAAATGAAGCCCGGGGAGCGCATCCAGGAACAGAAGGTCACGCTGGCCCTCAATGTCAGTCGCGGTTCGGTCCGTGAGGCCTTGCTGATTCTCGAGCGCCGCCACCTGATCGCGATCCTGCCGCGACGCGGTGCCCACGTGACCGAGCTCACCGCCCACAAGGTGCAGAGCCTGTGCACCTTGATGAGCGAGCTGTACATCCTGCTCGGCAATGCCGTGGCCAAAGGCTGGCAGGTCCAGGCCGACATGGCGCCGTTCGTGCAGATCCAGCAGCGCCTGGCTGCCAGCTACGAGCGTCAGGACATCCGCACCTTCGTCGACGACAGCTTCAACGTGATGCGCGCCGCGTACCCATTCGCCAACAATCCGTACTTGCAGGAAACCGTCGAGAACCTGCAGCCGGCCATGAGTCGTGCGTATTTCCTCGCGCTGGACCAGCGCAAGGCGTCGATGAGCGAGTTCCTCGAACTGTTCGAACGTTTGCTCGCCGAAGTGCTGGCCCGTGACTTTCCGCAGATCCGCGAAGTGCTGACGGCCTATGCCCAGCGCAGCTGCGATCTGGTGGTTTCTGCCCTGACGGACGCTTAAGCGTGCGGCTCAAGTGCATCAAGCTGGCAGGGTTCAAATCCTTCGTCGACCCGACCACGGTTAACTTCCCCAGCAACATGGCGGCGGTGGTCGGGCCGAATGGCTGCGGCAAGTCGAACATCATCGACGCCGTCCGCTGGGTGATGGGCGAAAGTTCGGCCAAGAACCTGCGCGGCGAATCGATGACCGACGTCATCTTCAACGGCTCCACCAGCCGTAAGCCGGTGAGCCAGGCGAGTATCGAGCTGGTGTTCGATAACTCCGACGGCACCCTGCTCGGTGAGTACGCCGCCTATGCGGAAATTTCCATTCGCCGCAAAGTGACCCGAGACAGCCAGACCACTTACTACCTCAACGGCACCAAATGCCGCCGTCGCGATATCACCGACATCTTTTTGGGTACAGGCCTGGGCCCGCGCAGCTACTCGATCATCGAGCAGGGGATGATCTCCAAGCTGATCGAGTCCAAGCCCGAAGACCTGCGCAACTTCATCGAAGAAGCGGCCGGCATCTCCAAGTACAAGGAGCGTCGGCGCGAGACTGAAAACCGCATTCGCCGCACCCACGAAAACCTGGCCCGCCTGACCGACCTGCGCGATGAGCTCGAGCGTCAGCTGGAGCGTTTGCACCGCCAGGCCGAGGCCGCCAAGAAGTATCAGGAATACAAAGGCGAAGAGCGTCAGCTCAAGGCCCAGCTGTCGGCCCTGCGCTGGCAGGCGTTGAACGAACAGGTCGGGCAGCGCGAAGCGGTCATTGGTAATCAGGAAGTCACCTTCGAAGCCTTGGTCGCCGAGCAACGTAACGCCGACGCGAGCATCGAACGCTTCCGTGACGGGCACCATGACCTGTCCGAGCGCTTCAATCTGGTGCAGGGACGCTTCTATTCGGTCGGTGGCGACATCGCCCGGGTCGAGCAGAGCATACAGCACGGTCAGCAGCGCTTGCGCCAATTGCAGGACGATCTGAAAGAAGCCGAGCGTGCGCGTCTGGAAACCGAATCACACCTGGGCCACGACCGCACGTTGCTGCTGACCCTCGGCGAAGAGCTGGACATGCTCACGCCGGAGCAGGAAGTCACCAGCGCCGCTGCCGAAGAAGCCGCTGCCGCCCTGGAAGAATCCGAAACCACCATGCACGGCTGGCAGGAGCAGTGGGACACGTTCAACCTGACCGCCGCCGAACCGCGTCGTCAATCCGAGGTTCAGCAGTCGCGCATCCAGCAGCTGGAAACCAGCATGGAGCGACTGGCCGATCGTCAGAAGCGTCTTGGCGAGGAACGCGCGTTGCTGTCGGCGGACCCGGAAGACGCGGCGATCATGGAACTCAGTGAGCAACTGGCCGCGAGTGAAGCGACGCTCGAAGATTTGCAGGCCAGCGAAGAAGCCCAGGTCGAACGCCTTGAACAACTGCGTCAGGAATTGCAATTGGCGCTGCAGAATCAGCAACAGGCGCAGGGCGATTTGCAGCGTCTGAACGGTCGCCTCGCCTCCCTTGAAGCTTTGCAGCAAGCCGCACTCGACCCGGGCACCGGCACCGCTGAATGGCTGCGCGAACAGCATTTGGCGGACCGTCCGCGTCTGGCCGAAGGTCTGAAAGTCGAAGCCGGTTGGGAGCTGGCGGTGGAAACCGTGCTCGGCGCCGACCTGCAAGCGGTGCTGGTGGATGACTTCGTCGATTTCGATCTGGCCGGTTTTGCCCAGGGCGATCTGCGCTTGCTCAGCCCGGCCAGTGATGGCGTGCGCGTGCCCGGCAGCTTGCTCGATAAAGTGGAAGCGCAGATCGATCTGTCACCATGGTTGGGGCAGGTTAAACCGGTCGACAGCCTTGAGCAGGCGTTGGCCCTGCGCAGTCAATTGACCGCAGGCGAGAGCCTGATCAGCCGCGATGGTTACTGGGTCGGTCGGCACTTTTTGCGTGTGCGCCGGGCCAGCGAAGCAGAAAGCGGTGTGCTGGCTCGTGGTCAGGAAATCCAGCGCCTGGGCCTTGAGCGCGATGAGCGCGAAGCCACGGTCGAAACCCTGGAAACCCAACTTCAAAATCTCAGGGCGCAACAGCGTCAGCAGGAAAACGGTCGCGAACATTTGCGTCGTCTGCTGCAAGACGAAGCGCGTCAGCAAGGTGAGTTGAAAGCCCAGTTGTCCGCCGGTAAAGCCAAGGCCGAACAGCTGACCTTGCGCCGTACCCGTCTCGACGAAGAGCTGACCGAGCTGGGCGAGCAGCGCGCACTTGAGCACGAAAACATCGGCGAAGCGCGCCTGCAATTGCAGGAAGCCCTCGACAGCATGGCGCTGGACACCGAGCAGCGCGAGTTGCTGCTGGCCCAGCGCGACAGCCTGCGCGAGCGACTTGACCGGGTGCGTCAGGAAGCCCGGCAACACAAGGATCACGCGCATCAACTGGCGGTGCGCCTCGGCTCGCTCAAAGCGCAACACGACTCCACGCGTCAGGCGCTGGAACGACTGGAGATGCAGTCCGAGCGCCTGACCGAGAAACGCGAACAGCTGAGCCTCAATCTGGAGGAGGGCGAAGCGCCGCTGGAAGAATTGCGCCTGAAACTCGAAGAGTTGCTCGACAAGCGCATGACCGTCGACGAAGAACTCAAGACGGCGCAGATCGCTCTGGAAGACTCTGACCGTGAATTGCGGGATGCGGAAAAACGTCGCAATCAGGCTGAGCAGCAATCGCAGTTGATTCGCGGGCAGATGGAAACCCAGCGCATGGAATGGCAAGCCCTGACCGTGCGCCGCAAGACACTTGAAGATCAACTGCTGGAAGACGGCTACGACCTGCACGGCGTGCTCGCCACGCTGACAGCCGAGGCCAGCGAGAAGGATGCCGAAGAAGAGCTCGAACGCATTGCCGCGCGTATTCAGCGCCTCGGTGCGATCAACTTGGCGGCCATCGACGAATACACGCAACAATCCGAGCGTAAACGTTATCTGGATGCGCAGAACGACGATCTGGTGGAAGCACTGGACACGCTTGAAAACGTGATTCGCAAGATCGACAAGGAAACCCGAAACCGCTTCAAAGATACCTTTGATCAGATCAATGGCGGTTTGCAGGCGTTATTCCCAAAAGTTTTCGGTGGAGGACGCGCGTATTTGGAACTGACGGGCGAAGATCTACTCGATACAGGGGTAACGATCATGGCGCAGCCGCCAGGAAAGAAGAACAGCACCATCCATTTGCTCTCCGGTGGCGAAAAAGCCCTGACCGCATTGGCCCTGGTGTTTGCCATCTTCAAGTTGAATCCGGCGCCGTTCTGCATGCTCGATGAAGTTGATGCGCCCTTGGATGACGCTAACGTTGGACGCTACGCACGGCTGGTCAAAGAGATGTCGCAGACGGTGCAGTTCATCTATATCACCCACAACAAGATCGCCATGGAAATGGCCGATCAACTGATGGGTGTGACGATGCACGAACCGGGTTGCTCGCGTCTGGTGGCAGTGGATGTCGAGGAGGCGATGGCGATGGTGGAGGCCTGAGTCGGCGCTTGTAGGGCAAGTATTTTTAGTCTGTAGGACTTTTTTACCTGTCTCGACTTGCTGGCCAATCGACATATTCGCGCAAGCCATTGTGACAGACGGTGTAAAGTTGCCTTTGGTCGTGCTAGTTTAATGTCAATTTTTCGTATACGTGGGCAAAACGCCTGTCAGAACATAGAGTTGGCGCCACGTTTTAAAGCGGTTTGCGAGTTGTAAACCCCTTATTTTTCAGCATTTTTTATAGAGGCACGGGATTACATGGAAATCGGTCTGCGCGAGTGGCTGATCGTCATCGGCATTATTGTCATTGCCGGTATTCTTTTCGATGGCTGGCGTCGCATGCGCGGCGGCAAGGGAAAACTGAAATTCCGTCTTGACCGAAGTTTGTCCAACCTGCCGGACGAGGACACCAGCGCCGAGCTGTTGGGCCCGCCCCGCGTGCTGGATAATCATAAAGAACCGCAACTGGACGAGCACGATCTGCCGTCGGTGAGCATGCCTGCCCGTGAGCCGCGTGAATCGGGTTCCAAGCGCGGCAAGCGTGGCCACGGCGAGCCTTCCCAGGGTGACATGAACCTCAGCCTGGATCTGGACGGCGGCCCGAGCTTCAGCAGCCGTGACGACGACTTCCCGGATGACACCAAGGCCTCGCCTTCGGTCAGCGACAAGGAACAACCGCAAGCCGAAGAAGTGCTGGTGATCAGCGTGATCTGCCGCGACACGGCCGGCTTCAAAGGCCCGGCGTTGTTACAGAACATTCTGGAAAGCGGTCTGCGTTTCGGCGAGATGGATATTTTCCACCGCCACGAAAGCATGGCCGGCAACGGTGAAGTCCTGTTCTCCATGGCCAATGCGGTCAAGCCGGGCATCTTCGATCTGGATGATATCGACCATTTCAGCACGCCGGCGGTGAGCTTCTTCCTCGGCCTGCCAGGCCCGCGTCATCCGAAGCAAGCGTTCGACGTGATGGTGGCCGCAGCGCGCAAACTGTCCCAGGAGCTGAATGGCGAACTGAAAGACGACCAGCGCAGCGTACTGACCGCCCAGACCATCGAGCACTACCGTCAGCGCATCGTTGAATTCGAACGTCGCGCCCTGACCCAGAAGCGTTGATCTGTAGGAGCCAGGCTTGCCGGCGAAGGCGATCACACATACGCCTTCGCCGGCAAGTCGGGTCGCCGTACCGCTGGCTCCTACAATGATTTGTACAGCAGCACAGATTGAGCAGCCTCGGCTGCTCTTTTGCTTTATGAGAGAACACCCATGACCGCCGCCAAAAACCGCATTCTAGAACTGCGCGCTGAGCTGGATCAGCACAACTACCGTTATCACGTGCTGGACGAACCGAGCATCCCGGACGTCGAGTACGACCGGTTGTTCCACGAGCTCAAGGCCCTCGAAGCGGCCAATCCCGACCTGATCACCAGCGATTCGCCGACCCAGCGAGTTGGCAGCGCGGCGTTGTCGGCGTTCACTCAGGTGCGCCACGAAGTGCCGATGCTCAGCCTCGGCAACGCCTTCGAAGAAACCGACATGCGCGAGTTCGATCGCCGGGTGACTGAAGGGCTCGACCTGCCGGCCGGCGATTTGTTTGGCGGCGGCGCGGCGGTGGAATACAGCTGCGAACCGAAGCTCGATGGCCTGGCGGTCAGCCTGCTTTATCAGGACGGCGTGTTAGTACGCGGCGCAACGCGGGGCGACGGCACCACTGGCGAAGACATCAGCGTCAACGTGCGCACCGTGCGCAATATCCCGCTCAAGCTGCAGGGCAGCGGCTGGCCGGCGACCCTGGAAGTGCGCGGCGAAGTGTTCATGTCCAAGGCCGGTTTCGAGCGCCTGAACGCCACGCAGCTGGAAGTCGGCGGCAAGACCTTCGCCAACCCGCGCAACGCGGCGGCGGGCAGCTTGCGGCAACTGGATTCGAAGATCACCGCCAACCGTCCGCTGGAATTCTGCTGCTACGGCATCGGCCAGATTTCGGCGGATATTGCCGACACGCACATCGGCAATCTCAAGCAGCTCCAAGCGTGGGGCATGCCGATCAGTCGCGAGCTGAAACTGGCGCACGGCATTGATGAATGCCTGGATTACTACCGCGACATCGGTGAGCGCCGCAACGGTCTGGCCTATGAAATCGATGGCGTGGTGTTCAAGGTCAACAGCATCGCGTCCCAGCGTGAGTTGGGTTTCCGTGCGCGCGAACCGCGTTGGGCGATTGCCCACAAATTCCCGGCCATGGAAGAACTCACCGAGCTGCTCGACGTGGAATTCCAGGTCGGCCGCACCGGCGCCGTGACGCCCGTGGCTCGGTTGAAACCGGTCAAGGTCGCGGGTGTCACCGTGGCCAATGCGACGTTGCACAACATGGACGAAGTGGCGCGTCTGGGCTTGATGATCGGCGACACGGTGATCATCCGCCGCGCGGGTGACGTGATTCCGCAAGTGGTGCAGGTGGTCATGGAGCGCCGTCCGGATGACGCGCGTCCAGTGCATATTCCTGAGAAGTGCCCGGTCTGCGGCTCCCATGTCGAGCGTACGCAATTGGTCAAGCGCAGCAAGGGGCGCGAGACCGTCAGCGAAGGCGCGGTGTATCGCTGCGTCGGTCGACTGGCCTGCGGTGCGCAACTCAAGCAGGCGATCATTCACTTCGTCTCCCGTCGCGCGATGGACATTGAAGGCCTGGGCGAGAAGAGCGTCGAGCAGTTGGTGGACGAAGGGCTGGTGAACTCGCCGGCCGATCTGTACGCCCTGACGTTCGAGCAAATCGTCGATCTGGAAGGCTTCGCCGAGCTGTCGAGCAAGAACCTGCTCAGTGCCATTGGAGACAGCAAGCAACCGAGCCTTGCACGGTTCATCTACGCCCTCGGGATACCGGATGTCGGCGAAGAGACGGCCAAGGTGCTGGCGCGCTCCCTTGGCTCGCTGGAGCGGGTTCAACAGGCGTTGCCGCAAGTGCTGACGTACTTGCCGGATGTCGGCCTGGAAGTGGCTCACGAGATTCACAGCTTCTTTGAAGATGCGCATAACCAGCAGGTGATTGCGGACCTGCTCAAGCACGGCATGCAGATTCAGGATCAGGGCGAGCTGGGAGCCGAGTTCGCCGCCAGTACCACGCTGGGCGGTTTCCTCGACAAGCTGCACATTCCTTCGGTCGGGCCGGGTGGGGCGCAGAAGCTGGCGGACAAGTTTGGTTCGCTGGAATCGGTGATGAGCGCTGATTGGCTGGACATGCGTCAGGCATTGCCGGAGAAGCAGGCTAATTCGGTTCGCGAGTTTTTCGCGGTTGAAGAAAATCGTCAGCGTTCGATTACTGCTGAGGCGCAATTGGCTGACTTCGGCATGCACTGGCAGAGCGAGAAGAAAGTCGTCGAAGGCTTGCCGCTGGCTGGCCAGACTTGGGTGCTGACCGGTTCGCTGGAGTTGATGAGCCGTGATATCGCCAAGGGCAAGCTCGAAAGCCTCGGTGCCAAGGTCTCAGGTTCCGTGTCCTCTAAAACTCATTTTGTTGTGGCAGGACCGGGCGCGGGTTCCAAGTTGGCGAAGGCTAATGAGTTGGGGTTGACTGTTTATGATGAAGAGAGGCTCCTTAAAGAGTTGCGCAAGTATGGCAAGGCAGATTAAGGGCCTGACGATTCAACCTGTGGGAGCGAGCTTGCTCGCGATGAGGCCATCACAGTCAAAATTAATGTTGCCTGATCCGCCGCTATCGCGAGCAAGCTCGCTCCCACATTGATTGCGTTGAACTTGAACGATCTTCGCGCGGCAATGATCTAGTCTTGGCAAGCCCCAGGGAGAGATCGCCATGTACCGCTTTTTCGAACAGCTCAGCTCACGCATCGCCGCGCCCTTCATGGGCGAAAGTTCGCGCAACAGCAAGGTCTGGCATTGTCGCTGCGGGCAGTCGCTGTTCTTTCGCAACAGCCAGTGCCTGGCCTGTTCGGCAGCGCTGGGTTATCAGCCGGAGCAGAGTCGCCTGTCCTCGCTGCAGCCAGGCGTGCAGGCGGACACCTGGCGGCTCGACGCCGATCCCGAAGCCGGTCTGTTCCGGCGCTGCGCCAACCTCGACTCTCCCGCTGCGTGTAATTGGTTGCTGCCGGCCAATGACCACGATGCGTTGTGCATCGCCTGTAGCCTGAATCGCACCATTCCAGACCTGTCGATTGCCGAAAACCACGAACGCTGGCGCAAGGTCGAAACCGCCAAGCGTCGTCTGGTCGCACAGTTGATCAGCCTGGGTTTGCAGGTGATTCCCAAAGGCATCGACGAACAGACCGGCCTGGCCTTCGACTTCATCGGTGTCGACCTTGAAGGCAAGCCGCCGACCACGGGTCACGCCAACGGTCTGATCACCCTCGATATCAAGGAAGCCGACGACGCCCACCGCGAAAAGGTCCGGGTGCAAATGCACGAGCCTTATCGCACGCTGCTCGGGCATTTTCGGCATGAAGTCGGGCATTACTACTGGGACCGCTTGATCGCCAATAGCCCTTGGTTGGAGTCGTTCCGCAGCCTGTTCGGCGATGAGCGTGTCAGCTACGCCGACGCTCTGGAGCGGCATTACCAGCAAGGCGCACCACTCGACTGGCAGCAACAGTGCGTCAGCGCCTACGCCACCATGCATCCGTGGGAAGACTGGGCGGAAACCTGGGCGCATTACCTGCACATGATGGATGCGGTGGACACGGCGCTGGGGTTTGGCATGAGCGCGCGGGAAATGGATTTTGACTACCAGCCATTTCCGTCCGACACGCTCTACGATCCGCAGCATCCCGGCGGCGCGGCGTTCCTGTCATTCGTCAACGCGTGGATCGAACTGGCCGGCATGCTCAATGAACTGTCGCGCAGCATGGGCCAGCCGGATTTTTATCCGTTCGTCCTGCCACCAGCGGTGATTGCCAAGCTGCACTTCATCCACTTGGTGATCCAGCAAGAGGGCGGCAGGGCGGATGAGGTGTTGCAAGACCTGTAATCCTGCACACAGCGCGTCCGCTTGTAGCAGCTGTCGAGCCTGCGAGGCTGCGTCCGGCTGCAAAGCAGTCGTAAATCCGGTGCTCGCGGTTTACCTGCAAAACCGCGCTGCCTGATTTTACGACTGCTGCGCAGCCGGACGCAGCCTCGCAGGCTCGACAGCTGCTACGAACAGTGGAGTTTCGCGTCCTGTGCATGTCCTTGACCTGATTCATATTTTTAATCTGGATCGAACGGTTGTAACTTCGTCTCAGATAGGTACAATGGCGCGGCTCGCCGTCAGGTGAGCGTCGTTATGGTGACCCCATCGGTCCCCCCGCAACGATTACCCGTGAACCTGGTCAGATCCGGAAGGAAGCAGCCACAGCGGGAACATTGTGTGCCGGGGTGTGGCTGGTGGGGTTGCCTCCATAACGCCCAAGCCTTCGTTCGAAAGGTTTGCCAAATTCAAATTATTTCTCTGATTTAGCGTCGCGCGGTGTTTTTACTGCTCAAATCTTGCCCTGGGCAGCATATTTTTTGCTAGTGAAACCCCACCTGGTTTGGCGGGGTATTCCACCGGCTGAGTTATAGCGCAAATACAATATCTGATTCTCTGAATTCACAGACTCTTACTGTGTGTGATATCACCGATATCTTAACGCTTTTATCGGTGGTGTTATGATCGAACTCTATTTCGGCCACGCTTTCCGAAAATCCGTCATTTATATACAGTGTTGATTTGCCGTCAGGATAAAGGTTGTTTTGGTTGTCGGTGAGAGCGTAGTTTCCACCCGAAGATGCGCTGCCCTGCAGTATTCTGTTTTCAACCTTAACCAACTCATCAGAAATCTTTTGATGAATGACCCCTGTCTGATTAGCTGGTGTTGAATAGTACATGCTGGTATTGGTTGTGAAACGAAAATAAGTGCTGTCTGAAATTACAACGGACTTTTTCCCCACGCCAGAGGTAATGTTGTTCACCTCCCCTCCTGCTATCAAGTATTGGATGCCATGCTCTTCATGGAGTTCTGTTCGATTTTCATGGGGTGCTTGCTCACCGACTATAAGACCTACCCCGCTGAGGATGCCCCAAGACGAATAGGTCTCAACCGATCCCTGTGAATTCATTGAGGTATAAGTAATCTGGTCTCCATTTTTCTCTATTTTAAATACACATTCTGTTTCGGAGTTGGTCATCTTTAAGTCAGTCGACTCTGAGATATAGGCGACTGTTAAGCCGTGATTATTTTCACGGATTTCAGTTGTTGATGGTAGGCCAAGGCGGTCACCGTACCATGTGTCGATTAACTTCCATTCCGGATTTGTAATTCTAGTCCACGTGAATAGGTGTGGCGATAGCGAAAGAGTCTGAGAGGCGTTTACTGACAAGAGGATCTTGTTTGAGGCGACCACAGATTCATTTTTCATTTTGGCTTCCTGCGCAAAGTATAGTTGAGTTGGTCTTTTTGCATAAAGCTTGCGGCTTTCTGCGGCACTAAAATTAGGTTATTGCGAAATCTCTCGTCTACTGTCATTTCTGACAGTTCCGACGAGTGGTTGGAGTGTTTTAACTTGGTAGGGGTATGCCTATTTCAGTCGCTCGCATATAACAAAAGAGGAGCAACTTATTTGGCTCCTTAATTGGCATAATTAGTGCGGCACTGTTCAGAAGAGGAGCTCGATCTGCTGCACATCGACAGATCGGGCTCCTCTTTTTTCACATCTACATCAAGGCTTGGACAAGGCCTGGTCAACCGCTGCAATCAGCTTTCCCAGATCCTTCGGGGTGGCTTTGTGAATGACGCCGAACAGATACGCCCGCTGTTCATCTTCATCGACTAAATCTGCGAAAAAGGCTTTCAGCTTTACGTCCAGCACCTTGGCAAGCAGGAACAAGGCTTCAACGCTGGGGGTATACGTTCCGGTTTCAAAGCGGCTGATGGTTTTGGGGTCAAAACCGGTTTTTTCGCCGAGTTCAGCCTGAGTAAGCCCCGCGACCTTGCGGTAGCGTCGGATGGCTGGACCCAAACTTGAAATTTGCATCGCTCAATTCCCATTTAGAATCAAGAACTTAACGATAGATTTTTGCATTAGACAACTGCATGATCCATCACCTTGCTTTGCAAAATGTGATGCATTTCGTAGAATCGCCGCCAATAAGGGGTGTTTAGTGACCTGTTTCGAGAAAATGGGCAATGCGAAACCGTCAGCATTGCGCTCCCTTGCCAGCCTTGCACGAGGTTTTTGAGACTAGCCGATCTTCGGTTCTGCGAAGTCATCAAATGCGGGTCATGGAGTGAAAACGTGTTTGCGCAGTCCCACCGCTAGCGACAGCGAGCCTGATTCATGGATGAGAAATACCGCAGGGCCGTGGATGCCGCCGCCATTTTTTCCGAGACTGACCTGAGCGGTCGGATCACCCACGTCAACGATCAGTTCTGCGCCGTGTCCGGCTATAGCCGTGATGAGTTGCTCGGGCAGAACCATCGTCTCCTCAATTCCGGTGTGCACAGCGCTGATTTCTTCGCCGGCATGTGGCGCACCATTGCGCTGGGCAACGTCTGGAAGGGCGACATTTGTAATCGCGCCAAGAACGGCAGCCTGTACTGGGTCGAAAGCACCATGGTGCCGGTACTCAATGACGCCACCGGACGGGTTGATCGATACCTGTCGATTCGTTTCGACATCAGTGAAAAACGCCAGTTATTACATTCCCTGCAATGGCGGGTCGGGCATGATGTGCTGACCGGGTTGCCCAATCGGGCGTTCCTCTCGGATCTGCTGGACCAGGCGCTGGAGTTCTCCCGGCAGGAAAACATTCCGCTCGCCGTCTGTATGCTCGACCTTGACGGGTTCAAAGCGGTCAACGACGGCTACGGCCACGCCAGTGGCGATCAATTGCTGGTGGAAGTGGCGAAGCGTTTGCGCCACATCGTGCGTGGCGAAGATGTGGTAGCGCGGTTGGCTGGCGACGAGTTCGTGCTGGTGTTGCGTTACGTGCGGGATCTGCCGGAATTGCGCGCGGCGCTGAATCGGGTGCTGGGGGCAGTCTCGGCGCCGTACACCTTGCATGGCAAGGACATCAATGTGTTCGCCAGTATCGGCGTCACGCTGTTTCCCCTCGATAATGAAGATGCCGAAACCCTGTTGCGTCACGCCGATCAGGCCATGTACGTGGCCAAGCAGCGCGGTCGCAACCGATTCCATCTGTTCGACGTGTCGAGGGATCAGGAGGTCAAGGCCACTCACCAGACGGTCGAGCGAGTGCGTCAGGCGCTGGCCGCCGATGAGTTGCGTCTGCATTTTCAACCCAAGGTCAATATGCGCCTTGGCGTGGTGGTCGGCTTCGAGGCGCTGTTGCGCTGGGAGCATCCGCAAAATGGCCTGGTCCCGGCCCGGGAGTTTTTGCCGCTGGTGGAAGAGACGGACCTGATCGTCGACATCGGTGAATGGGTGATGGATCAGGTGTTGACGCAGTTGCACCACTGGCAGCAGGCGGGGCAGGGCTGGCCGATCAGCATTAATATCGCGGCACGGCATTTTCAGCGCGCGGATTTCGTCGACCGCCTCAGGCACGTCCTGGCCCGGCATACCGACGTTGCTCCGCAGATGCTCGACCTGGAAATCGTCGAGTCAGTGGCGATCGAGAATATCCAGCACGTCAGCGCCTGTTTGCAGGCCTGTCAGGCACTCGGGGTGCAGTTTTCATTGGGTGACTTCGGCACCGGCTATTCGTCGCTGAGCTACCTCAAGCGTTTGCGCACCCAAACCATCAAGATCGATAAATCGTTTGTGCGCGACATTCTTGATGATCACGATGACTTGGCGCTGACCACGGCGGTGATCGGACTGGCCCGAGCGTTTGGCCGGCAGGTGATTGCCGAAGGGCTGCAAAGTATCGAGCATGGTGAGTTGCTGTTGCGACTGGGGTGTGAAGTTGCCCAAGGCTATTTCATCGCCCGGCCGATGCCTCCTGCCGATGTGCCGGGGTGGGTTGCGGGATTTGTCGCACCACTGCAATGGCGGGTGCTGGATCGGGTTGGCTGAAGTCTTGTGATCACCACAGGTTATGGGTTGGCTTCGGGTTCGTTTCCAATATAGAGCCGGATAATGTCATCAATCTCCCCCGACATTTTCATCCGCAGCAACGTGCGCAATATACGTTGCACCGGCACCTTGGGGTCGTTGCGCACGTAGCACCCCACAATTTGTTCCTGCAACACCGCCACGCCTTTGAGTTGCTGGCCGGGCAACAGGCGTTGATTGAACCAGTCCAGTGTCCATTGGTTACTCACGGCATAGCGATAGCGCCCCGCGTGGAGTTTTTCCAGCACCTGTTCCTGGTTGCGCGCGTCTTCGCGGTGCAGTCGGTCGGCATCGAACAGCGGTTGCAGCGTTGGTAGGAGTAACCGAGCACGGTACCGATGGGTTGTCGCGACAAGCTCGCAGGCACCACCGAGGGCTGCGGATCTTGCCGGCTGATCAGCATGTCGCGCTGAAACCACAGCGGAATGCTCCAGATGTAGTCTCCGGACTGATTCGGCAACCAGGACTGCGCGGCATAGCAGCGGACATCGACCTCGCCGTGTTCCATGGCGTTTTGCACCCGGGCCCGCGGCAGTACATGGAATTCGGCCGGCACGCCGACCTGGGTCGCGAGGCTCAGCATCACGTCGAACAGGATGCCCTGGGTCACTTGCCCGCGCTCCAGCTGCACCATCGGCATCGCCCAACTGTCGGGCACCACGAAACGCAGCGGCGCTTCGGCGGCGGCGACGTCCAGGCTTATCCACAGCAGTGCCCCCGAGGCAAAACGCATAAACGCTCCGGTACATCGCAAACCTGAGCCGATTAAAAGCCCCGCAAAGTGCATCTCAGCCAGATTAGACGAGCGCGCCGGATGCAATTTTGGCCTTGCTCCGCTAGCATTAGCCGCTTCTGTTCCTTCGTTGCGACGGTTTTCGATGAGTTATCAGGTTCTTGCACGTAAATGGCGTCCGCGCTCGTTCCGCGAAATGGTCGGCCAGACCCATGTGCTCAAGGCTCTGATCAATGCCTTGGACAGCCAGCGGCTGCACCACGCGTACCTGTTCACCGGTACGCGCGGGGTCGGCAAGACCACCATCGCGCGCATCATCGCCAAATGCCTGAACTGTGAAACAGGTATCACTTCGACGCCCTGCGGCGAGTGTTCGGTGTGCCGCGAGATCGATGAAGGCCGCTTTGTCGACCTGATCGAGATCGACGCCGCGAGCCGGACCAAGGTCGAAGACACCCGTGAGCTGCTCGATAACGTGCAATACGCGCCGAGCCGCGGGCGCTTCAAGGTCTACCTGATCGACGAAGTGCACATGCTCTCCAGCCATTCCTTCAATGCGCTGTTGAAAACCCTTGAAGAACCGCCGCCCTACGTCAAGTTCATCCTGGCGACGACCGACCCGCAGAAACTTCCTGCAACCATTCTTTCGCGTTGCTTGCAGTTCTCCCTGAAGAACATGACCCCGGAACGCGTGGTCGAGCATTTGACCCACGTGCTGGGCGTCGAGAACGTGCCGTTCGAAGACGATGCACTGTGGCTGCTGGGCCGCGCCGCCGACGGCTCGATGCGTGACGCCATGAGCCTGACCGACCAGGCCATCGCCTTCGGTGAAGGCAAGGTCATGGCCGCCGACGTGCGGGCGATGCTCGGCACACTCGACCATGGTCAGGTCTACGACGTTCTGCACTCGTTGATCGAAGGCGACGCCAAGGCCTTGCTCGAAGCCGTCCGCCATCTGGCCGAACAAGGCCCGGACTGGAACGGCGTGCTCTCGGAAATTCTCAACGTGCTGCACCGTGTCGCCATCGCCCAGGCGTTGCCTGAAGGCGTCGACAACGGTCACGGCGACCGCGATCGGGTGCTGGCACTGGCCCAGGCACTGCCGGCCGAAGATGTGCAGTTCTATTACCAGATGGGCCTGATCGGCCGCCGCGACTTGCCGCTGGCGCCGGACCCCCGTGGTGGCTTCGAAATGGTCTTGCTGCGAATGCTCGCGTTCCGACCGGCGGACACCGCGGACGCCCCGAGGCAACCGCTAAAGCCAGTGGGGATCAGCCAGGCCACAGTTGATTCCGCAAATTCAGTGGCTGCCGCACCGGTTGTGGCGCCGGTAGTCGCTGCGGCAGTTGCCCCCGTTGCCCCTGCGCCTGTGCCTGAACCCGTCGCTGCGGCGGTTCCTGCTCCAGAGCCTGAACCGGTTGCGCCCGTTGTCATGGCCGAGCCTGTGGTTGAGCCTGTCGCGGTCGAAGCGGTGGTCGACTTGCCGTGGAATGACCCGGTCGAGCCGGAGCCCGTCCAGCAACCCGCCGTCGAGCCGGTTCTGGAAACCGCCAGCGAACAACCCGATCTGCCGCCCATGCCGTTGCCGACACCTGACAGCGTGGTGCCGGACGCGCCGGAGTGGGCCGCGGCGCCGATCCCGGAGCCGTCGGTGGCCGACGTCGACGCCGCCACGCCGGGCGTGGACCTGGATGACGAGCCGCCGCTGGACGAAGATTACATCGAGCCGGACATGGATTCGGCTTACAGCTACCTCGATGAACTGGCCAGCGAACACGCCGCCGAACCCGCGCCGGAACCCGAACCTGAGCCGGCCGCCATGCCCGCCACCGGTCTGGCCCTGCAATGGCTGGAGCTGTTCCCGAAATTGCCGATCTCGGGCATGACCGGCAGCATCGCCGCCAACTGCACCCTGATCGCTGTCGATGGCGACAACTGGCTGTTGCACCTGGACCCGGCCCACAGCGCCTTGTTCAATGCGACCCAGCAACGTCGTCTCAACGATGCTTTGAACCAGTTTCACGGGCGTACGCTGACCCTGACCATGGAGCTGATCAAGCCTGAGCAGGAAACCCCGGCCCAGGCCGCGTCTCGGCGCCGCGTCAACCGTCAGCGCGAGGCCGAGGAGTCAATCCACGGTGATCCGTTCATCCAGCAAATGATGCAGCAGTTCGGTGCGGTGGTCCGTAACGATACTATTGAACCTGTCGAAGCCCTGGTCAGTCAGGGCTAATAACTGAAGGCGTTCGGCCTCAAGGGCCGGGCGCTGTTTAAATCCAAGTACTTTTGAGGTGATTCCCATGATGAAAGGTGGCATGGCCGGCCTGATGAAGCAGGCGCAGCAGATGCAGGAAAAAATGGCCAAGATGCAGGAAGAACTGGCCAACGCCGAAGTCACCGGTAAAGCCGGCGGCGATATGGTCACCGTGGTGATGACCGGTCGTCACGACGTCAAGCGCGTGACCATCGACCCAAGCCTGGTTGAAGGCCTGAGCGAAGACGACAAAGAGATGCTGGAAGCGGTGTTCGCTGCCGCCGTCAACGATGCCGTGCGCAAGATCGAAGCCAACAGCCAGGACAAGATGGGCAACATGACCGCTGGCATGCAACTGCCGCCGGGTATGAAACTGCCGTTCTGATTCGCCAAAGCGCATCGAATGAGCTACAAAAAAATGCCAGGCATCGCGCCTGGCATTTTTGTTTCTGCCAGTTGGAAACACGGTGCCCGTTAGGCAGCCTTCGCGGGCAAGCCTTAATGCCAGTCAGTTAAGCCCTCCAGCCCTCTTTTTGGGGTATTTGACTGGTCTAGGCTTGACCACTCTTGGGTAACTTCGCTCTCGTCTGGCTGGCAGTATGAAGTGCTGAGCCTGGATTCTCAGTTCTGCCAGTCGTTTAGGGATCGTGCCTGGCGTTTCCAGCGGACAGAAGCGCAGCGCATTGCTGACCGCTTGAGACAACCAGAGAAAACTCAAGCGTTGCGGTACCACCTTTATTTCTTCAGCCATCAAGCGCATTTCCTGACGGATCAGGTTGTAGGCCAGCAGAGTTCCCCACAGTTCTTGACGCACCAGATCAGGTTGTTTACTGCGTAATTGCTCTCCTTTGAGCAGGTTTTGCTTGATCTCGCGGTAACCCAACTCGATTTCCCAGCGTTCGTTGTAGTGCCCCGCCACCTGATTGGCAGGGTAACGTTCGGCATCGATCAACGAGGTGAGATAGCGGCGGGGTTTGTCGTCTATCGAGTACTCAATCAGTCTTGCCTGCCAATGGCTAGGAAGGTCTGGACGTTGCTTGAGCGCATCTCTGGAAACCGTCAGTCGCACAAGCCAATCACCGGCGCCCAACTCTTCGATCACCTCGTACTTGAGCGGTTTGCGTGCCCGCATGAGCCAGTGCCGTTCGGTTCCACTGTGCTGCCAGTCGAGCAAGAGGGCCGCCGAGTAATAGGCGCGGTCAAAAATCGTCACCGAATGATCGCTTACCGCTTTCTCCAGACCTTTGGCATAGCGAAGTTCGCCGACAGCAAACTCGCCAAAACAGGCAGCCCGAATCAAGTGACTATAGGTATCCATCAGGCAAACACCGCGCACTTGTGGCCAGGCTCCGTCTCCCGAGTGAGTCCGCCCGCCACCAAAGGCTTGGCGGTTTTCTGGTGTGTCAGGGGTGGACCAAACCACGCCGTCTACCGCAAAGCTGCGTAACCCTAAAAAGCCAGCCGAAGCTGGCTGCTCAGCACCGCCCCATGACTCTGCCAATTGCTTAAACAGTGCGGCAAGGGGCTCTGCTCCCAGCCGTTGCCGGGCCTGGACTGCTGCGCTGGGCACAGGCACCTTTGCTTCGCCCAAAGCCAGTCCCAGCTGCTGCACGATGAGCCAAATCGGCTCGTTCTTGAACAAGGCCAACCCCACCACCAACCAGACAATACGCTCGGCCGGCAGGCGTCTACGGCGCAGAGAAACCGTTCCGGTCGAGGCCAGCGCTTGCTCGATCCACAGGGGATCGATCAGTTGCGCAAAGCGTTCGAAAGAGATCGGATTGAGTTTGGTAACTTCTTGAAGGGCGTTTTGTAGGGACATGAAGCGGGCTCATAAAAACATAAGCCCGTTTCTATTACTGCTGGGCGGGCAAGTCAATTTCTTAACTGACTGGCATTAGGGCAAGCCTCGCTCCTACATGGGATCGCGAACTCCTGTAGGCGCGAGGCTTGCCCGCGAAGAATTCACCTCGGCACAACTGACGAAACATCGAACGCCCTGCCACCACAAAGGTCTGCTCCCCTATACCGCCGAATTCATCGATCAAAGGAGACGCTCACATGCCAGACGCATTGACCCTCAACCAACGTATCGTCCTGGCGTCCCGCCCTACAGGTGCGCCGACGCCGGAGAATTTCCGCCTGGAGCGGGTCGCGTTGCCAGACCTGGCCGACGGCCAGGTCCTGCTCAAGACTCAATACCTGTCGCTGGACCCCTACATGCGCGGTCGCATGAGTGACGCGCCGTCCTACGCCGCGCCGGTAGAAATCGGCGAGGTGATGACCGGTGGCGCTGTCAGCCGCGTCGAGCGCTCGCTGAATCCGAAGTTCCACGAAGGCGACGTAGTGGTGGGCGCCACCGGTTGGCAGAGCCACAGCATCAGCGATGGCCGCAACATCATTCCAGTACCGAGCGGTTTGCCGACCCCATCAATGGCCCTGGGTGTGCTGGGCATGCCGGGCATGACCGCGTACATGGGCCTGATGGATATCGGCCAGCCCAACGCTGGCGAAACCCTGGTGGTCGCGGCCGCCTCGGGCGCAGTGGGCTCGGTGGTCGGCCAGGTGGCGAAGATCAAAGGCCTGCGCGTGGTTGGCGTGGCGGGCGGCGCGGAAAAATGCCGCTACGTGGTGGAGGAATTGGGATTCGATGCCTGCGTCGACCACAAGAGCCCGAGCTTCGCCGATGAACTGGCGCAGGCGTGCTCCGAGGGCATCGATATTTACTACGAAAACGTCGGCGGCAAGGTGTTCGACGCGGTGGTGCCGCTGCTCAATGCCAAGGCGCGGATTCCACTGTGCGGCCTCATCGCTTCCTACAACGCCCACGAAGCCCCGACCGGCCCGGATCGCCTGCCGCAATTGCAGCGCACGTTGCTGACCAAGCGCGTACGAATCCAGGGCTTTATCGTGTTCGACGACTACGGTGATCGTCAGCCGGAGTTCGTCAGCGCCATGGCGCCGTGGGTGCGAGACGGCAAGGTCAAGTTCCGCGAAGACGTGGTCGATGGCCTTGAAAATGCACCCGAGGCCTTCATCGGTCTGCTGGAAGGACGCAACTTTGGCAAACTGGTGGTTCGGGTCGCTCAGGACTGAATAATTGACGCTAATCCGAGGCGCGGGTATAAACCGCGTCTCGTTGTTTTGTCGGACGTTTCCCCATGAGCTTCAGCCCTTTGATTCGCCAACTGATCGATGCCCTGAGAATTTTGCCGGGTGTCGGTCAGAAAACTGCCCAGCGCATGGCGCTGCAACTGCTTGAGCGTGATCGCAGCGGTGGTTCGCGACTGGCTTCGGCACTGAGCCAGGCGATGGAAGGGGTGGGCCACTGCCGGTTATGCCGCACGCTGACCGAAGACGACCTCTGCCCGCAATGTTCCGATACTCGTCGTGATGACACCTTGCTCTGCGTGGTGGAAGGTCCGATGGATGTGTACGCCGTGGAGCAGACCGGTTTCCGGGGTCGCTACTTTGTGCTCAAGGGACATCTCTCGCCGCTCGACGGGCTGGGGCCGGAGGCCATCGGTATTCCGCAGCTCCTGGCGCGGATCGAAGAGGCAGGCACATTTACTGAAGTCATCCTGGCCACCAACCCGACCGTGGAAGGTGAGGCGACGGCGCATTACATCGCCCAGTTGCTGAGCAATAAAGGCCTGGTTGCTTCGCGTATCGCCCACGGGGTGCCGTTGGGGGGTGAGCTGGAACTGGTGGATGGCGGGACATTGGCGCATTCGTTTGCGGGGCGTAAGCCGATCACTTTGTAATTGTGGTGTCGCCACTGACGCCTTCGCGGGCAAGCCTCGCTCCTACAAGGGATCGCAAACTTCTGTAGGAGCGAGGCTGTTGTGGCTCAATGTTTTTGGACCATGATGTAGGAGCATCGATCTAAGGAAGCATCATGGGATATCGCATTGTAAATATCGGGGAAAAAGCGGAGGCCATTCGCTTGGTTGTGGAGATGAATTGCTCCATACCTGAAGCCTGCAAGCTAACGGGAGTTGGACCTACAGCTCTACGCCGATGGGTTCTGCTCTGGCGTCGGGAGCATGCGGGGATTTCACAACCCTCTCGGCCACAGGACCAGGAACTGATCGAGTCGCTACAGGCAAAATTGGCGCTGGTCGAAGCCGAGAACCAAGTATTAAAAAAGCAATTGCCCTCTCATCTGAAGGTTCTGTTCAGTCGAACCAAGTGATTGACGGCGCTAGAGGGGAAGTGTCGATTAGACGCATGTGTCTGGTCTTAGGCTTGGCCCGCAGTAGCTATTACGCGAAACGTAAACTCAAGCCGCCTCGTGTTATCGAGAGTGGCTTGGAGATGAAGATTCGTGCGCTGCATATAGAGCATCGCGAAGCTTTAGGGGCCCGCGGCTTATCCAAGGAGTTGAGAGCGGAAGGCATTTTTATCGGACGCCACCGAATGCGCTCCTTGATCAAGACCCTTGATTTAGCTAGGCGCCGGCCACGTTACGCTCACTATCGTCGCGCCACCAAACCAAGTATCACGGCGCCGAACATACTTGATCGTCGCTTTAATCCGGTCCAGCCAGACACGCTCTGGGCAGGCGATATCACCTACATCAAAGTGAGGGATAGCTGGTTATATCTGGCCGTAGTGATGGATCTATTTTCCCGCCGAATTGTGGGGTGGGCCTGTTCAAGAACTGCTGACACAGACTTGTCGATCAAAGCGCTGAAATTGGCGGTAGCGCTGCGCAGCCCAATGCCTGAGCTGTTATTTCATTCAGATCAGGGCTGCCAGTACACCGCCGAGAGGTTTTCAGCGTGTCTGGCCGAAAGCCGAATCGTCCACAGCGTGAGTCGTCGTGGCAACTGTTGGGACAACGCGGTAGTAGAGCGTTACTTCAGAACGCTGAAGCACGACTGGATGCCAGAAAATGGTTACCAAAGTCACTTTGAGGCGGAAAAGGATGTGATCGACTTTGTGTCGCACTACAACCATCGCCGTTGCCACACCGCATCGAATAACCTGCCGCCTGCGCTCTTTGAGCAGCAGGCGGCCTAAAACTCCTACGGAGTGGTCCAAAAAAACTGGACCCCAACAGGCTTGCCCGCGAAGAACGATGACGCGGTCTTCCTCTTAGACCGCAGCGCCTGGTTCGCGGGCAAGCCTCGCTCCTACGCTGTCCGTGTACGTTTTTGGTTCTTATGGTCAAAGGCTTACACCGCTTAACGGGTATGTCGTCTTTTGATGCTTCACCGATTCGCTTATTCTGGATCCATCAACTGAAGCGCAGGGAGTGCTCAGGGTCAAGGATGATCGGCCATTGGCCAGGACGGCTGTCGACAGGATGTCGAAAATGGTCTTGAAAAACCCGCTTAGGCGGGTTTTTTTTCGCCTGTCGAAAAGTGCAGCTACAGCCTGGCCGCCGCCCGTTCAGTGATCTGCGTGCGTTGTTGCAGCGATGGCGCCGCACGCCGATGAGCTTCTGCCAATACGTTCTGCGGTACTGTTTCAGGGCTGCCTGCCTCGAACGGCGGCGCCGGGGCGTATTCCAGTTGCAACTGCACCAGCTGAGCCGTGTCCTTATCGAATAACTCAGCGGCCAAGGTCAGGGCAAAATCGATCCCCGCAGTAATCCCGCCACCGGTCAGCAGATTGCCATCGCGCACCACCCGATCCTTCACCGGGATTGCCCCCAGCGGCGCCAACAATTCGTGATAAGCCCAGTGAGTGGTCGCGCGTTTGCCCTTCAGCAGACCGGCCGCGCCGAGCACCAGCGCCCCGGTGCACACCGACGTGACATAACGCGCGTCGGCAGCCTGAGCCTTGATGAAAGCTAATGTTTCTTCATCCTCCATCAACGGCCCGACACCGCTGCCACCGGGAATGCAGATCACGTCCAGTGCCGGGCAATCGTCGAAGGTGGTGGTCGGCTTCAGCACCAGCCCGGTGCTTGAGGTGACCGGCACCAGGTCCTTCCAGATCAAATGCACCTTCACGTCCGGCAACGAGGCCAGCACGTCGTAAGGGCCGGTGAGGTCCAGTTGTTGAACCTGTGGAAACAACAGAAAACCGATCTGCAACGTCATGGTTTTTTTCTCATGAAGTGGGTGGACGACTTCACTTTAGGCTCGTAGGATCTGGCGTATACGCCAATCACCCCACGAATTACGCCAAATGTCTAAAACCATCCATGTGCTCGCGTTCGCCAACGTGCAATTGCTCGACGTCACCGGGCCGTTGCAGGTGTTCGCCTCGGCCAACGACATCGCCCGCCAACAAGGTTTACCGCTGCCCTATGCGCCGACGGTGATTGCCGGCGGTGGCGGGGCGGTGATGTCGTCGGCGGGGCTGGCGCTGTTGGCCGAACCGTTGCCGGAACAAGGCAGCGACACCTTGATCATTGCCGGTGGCTGGGGTGTTTACGCGGCGGCGCAAGACCAGCCGCTGGTGGCCTGGGTGCGTGAGCATGCGACGGCATGTCGGCGGGTGGCATCGGTGTGCACCGGGGCATTTTTACTGGCGGCCAGTGGTTGGCTCGATGGTCGGCGGGTGGTGACTCACTGGACCCGTTGCGAGCAATTGGCGCAGCAACATCCCCGATTGCGGGTCGAGCCCAATCCGATCTTTATCAACGACGGTCCGGTCTGGACCTCGGCCGGCGTCACGGCCGGCATCGACCTTTCGCTGGCGATGGTCGAAGAGGACCTCGGGCGCAAGATGGCCCTGGAAGTCGCCCGGCAACTGGTGGTGTTCCTCAAACGCCCGGGCGGTCAGTCGCAGTTCAGCGTGACCTTGTCTTTGCAAAAGGAAGGCAGCCGGTTCGATGACCTTCACGCCTGGATCAGCGAACATCTCACCATGGACCTTGGCATTCCGACCCTCGCCTTGCAGGCCGGCATGAGCGAGCGCAGCTTCGTTCGCCATTACCGCGCCGACACCGGCCAGACCCCGGCCCGGGCCATTGAACTGATCCGGGTCGAGACGGCGCGACGCTTGCTCAGTGATACCGGGCTGCCGATCAAACGGGTGGCGGTGCAGTGCGGGTTCGGCAGTGAAGAGACGCTTCGACGCAATTTTCTGCGGGCCATGGGCGTGACGCCACAAGCGTATCGCGAGCGATTTTCTGTCAGCGCTGAAGCAGATCCAGTAACGCCTTGAGTGTGGCTTCGGGCGCTTCTTCGGGAATGTTATGACCGACGCCTGCCAGCACTCGGCGCTCATAAACTCCGGTGAAATGCTCGATGTCCTCGTCTATCTCCTCTGCCGGTCCGACACCATCGTCGGCCCCACATAGGGAAATCGTCGGCACGCTGATCGGTGGCTGTCGGGTCAGCGCTTCTTCCATCCACTCCAGCGCGGGATCGCCGGGCGTATACATGAATCGGTGACGGTAGGAGTGAATCACCACATCGACGAAATCCGGGTTGTCGAAGGCCGGCGAACTCAGCGGGTAGCGCTCAGGACCTTCGGCCCAGGTCGGTGACCATAACTTCCAGAGTAACTCGCACAATGCCCGGCGATTTTTCGTCAGCCCTTCGACCCCACGCGGGGTGTGAAAGTAATACTGATACCAGAGGCGATGCTCGGTTTCCGGGTCCCGCGGCCGAGTGGAGTGGGGAATGTCCTGAAGGTTGTAGCCGTCGCCAGTCACCAGGCAACGAACCCGCTCCGGCCAAAGCGCCGCCACGATACACGCCGCCCGACCACCCCAATCGTAGCCGCAGAGGGCGGCTTGCGGGATGGCGAGCGCGTCAATCAAATCCAGCAGATCCTGGGCTAGGGCGGCTTGCTGGCCGGAGCGCAGGGTATCGGGGCTGTTGAAACGGGTCGCACCGTAGCCGCGCAGGTACGGGACGATAACGCGGTAGCCCTGAGAGGCGAGGGCCGGAGCGATTTCGTCGTAGGCACGTGGGGAGTAGGGGAAGCCGTGGAGGAGGATGACCGGGTCGCCGGAGGTTGGACCGTGTTCTTCGTAGGCGACCGTCAAGCCTGGGGTCTTGGTGTATTGGATCAACGTTTCATTGTTCATCGGACACTCCCAGCGGTGTGTTTTTGAAACGGATGCAAATCGGCGGTCTCAGGCTTCCACTTCCGCCACCTGATTGAAATACTTCGACCGATCCGGCGTAAACGTCACCACCATCCTGGTCCGCGAACACGTCAATTCCCGCTCTTCACCCAGATCAACATCCAGATCCTCTCCACGCAAGCCCTGCCATTGGGCGAGGTATTTGAGGGATCCGTATTTTTCGAGTTTCTTCAGGCTGCGGCTGACACCACCTTTCCAGCCCAATACGGGGAGTTCGCCGGCAAGGCTGCGTCGGGCGAGTTCGGGGAAGCGGGCGGCGCGTTGGCGGCCGATTTCCCAGCATTTGATCAGGCCCTTGTCCTGGGCTTCCCACAATTCATTACGGTTCAGGCCTGAACGCAGTGGTGAGTCGATGTGGCGGTGGATACGCTGGCTCATTCTGGTTCCTTGAAATCGGGTTTTATTGGGCAGCTCCGCTGCACCCGTTGAGCGTGGATGTTAGGGGTGGATGTAACGGCTGGCAACAAGGTATTTCCGGGTGTAGGAACCCGGTGTTGCTTGGGTAAACAGCAGGTTCTGTTTAGATTTGTCGGCGTTAGGCCTATTCACGCTTGTGGCGAGGTGTGTTTTGTCAGATAGGCGATGTTTAAGTTCTTCGCGGATTAGCATTGTTCCTACAAGCTGCGTCGTGAAAAGCGACGTTTCTGACACGTTTTGGCGGACAGTGGCATTCGGTTGGTTTTGTGTGAAGGCTCATGGCCTCTTCGCGGGCAAGCCTCGCTCCTACAGTTTTGTGTCGTACACATTATTTGCGAACGACACAAACCCTGTGGGAGCGTGGCTTGCCCGCGAAGGGGGCGACGCGGTCTCAAGGCTGCCAGTAACTCTTCTCCCCGCTCAATTTCCGATCCAGAAAACTCGCCGCACTGATCAGCGCCAGGTGCGTCAGCGCTTGCGGCGTGTTGCCCAGATGCCGTGCATGGCTGTCGAATTCTTCGGCGTACAACCCCAGCGGGTTGGCGTACCTCAGCAACTGTTCGAACTCCAGATGGGCCTTTTCCACCTGACCCGCCCGGGCCAGGCATTCGACGTACCAGAATGAACACGCGGCAAAGGCGCCTTCGGTGCCGTCAAGGCCGTCGATCTGGCTGTCTTCGTTGCGGTAGCGGTAGACCATGCCGTCGCGCACCAGGGTTTTCTGGATGGCTTCGAGGGTCGAGAGCCAGCGCGGGTCTTTGGCGCTGACGAAGCGTACCAGCGGCATCAGCAGCATCGAACCATCCAGCGCCGTGCCGCCGATGTGCTGGACGAAGTGCCCGCGTTCTTCGTTCCAGAAGTTCTCCCAGATGTCGGCGTAGATCGCTTGACGGGTCTGGTCCCAACGAGCGAACGGGGCGGGCAGGGAGCGTTTGGAAGCGAGGCGAATAGCCCGATCCAGCGCGACCCAGCACATCAGTCGCGAGTGCAGGAAGTGATGCTGTTCGCCGCGCATTTCCCAGATGCCCACGTCCTTTTGCTGCCAGGTTTCACAGACTTGATCCACGACTTCCACCGCGTGTTTCCAGCCCTCATGAGAGATGGCGTCGCCGTACTTGTTGACCAGGTACACCGCGTCCATCAGCTCGCCGAAGATGTCGAGCTGGACCTGATCGTACGCCTGATTGCCGATGCGTACCGGCGTCGCGCCGCCGTGGCCGGACAGGTGCGAGAGTTCGGTTTCGGGCAGTTCCTGGCGGCCGTCGATGGCATAAAGAATGTTGAGTTTCATCGGTTTGCCGTGACAATCGCTGACCCGCCCGCGCAGCCAGCCCATGTAATCGTTGGCCTCCTGCACGAAACCCAGGCGCATGAAGGCGTAGACGGTGAACGAGGCGTCGCGGATCCAGGTGTAGCGGTAGTCCCAGTTGCGTTCGCCGCCAGGTGTTTCCGGGAGGCCGAACGTGGCCGCGGCGAGGATCGCGCCATGTTTGCGCGAGGTCAGCAGCTTCAGGGCCAGGGCCGAACGATTGACCATTTCCCGCCAGCGACCACGGTAATTGGATTGGCCGCTCCAGTCGCGCCAGAACTTCAACGTGCGTTCCAGGCACAGCCCGGCGGCGCCTTCCTTGAAACGCGGGTCATCGATGCCGCCGAGGAGGAATTCGGCGCTCTCACCTTGTTTAAGGGTGAATTCGGCCACTGCCGCGCTGCCGTCAAGGCTCAAAACCTGGTCAGAAGACAGGCGCAGAGAAGGCTGGTCGTGGGCCTCGAAAGCCACGTCTTTTTCATCCATGCGCGCGCGGGTTTTGGCGCGAGCGTAGTCATGCCGCACGGCACAACGCATGTGAAACGTTGCCTGGCCGCTGACCACCCGAACCCGGCGCATCAGCACCGGCAGATCATCTTCGCTGTCGCCGATGGGCAGCAGGTCGGTGACTTCAACCACGGCGCGGTCGCTGAGCCAGCGGGTTTGCAGCACGTTGGTGCCGGGCAGGTAAATCTGTTCACGACGCGCATCAGGCAAGTCCGGCGACAGTTGAAAAATACCGGCCTCGGGCGTGTCCAGCAGCGAACAGAAGATCGACGGGCTGTCGAATTCCGGCCAGCAGAAAAAGTCCACGCTGCCCTTGTCGTTGACCAGTGCCGCGCTGCGCATGTCGCCGATGATGCCATGGGCATCGATGGCGCTTTGTCGTTCGTGATGATGATCAGCCATTGCCGCGAAACTCCGGATAGAGGCTCATGCCGCCGTCGACGAACAGGGTAGTGCCGACGATGTAGTCGGAGGCATCGGAGGCGAGGAAGACCACCGCGTTGGCGACGTCCTCGACTTCACCGACCCGGCCATAGGGAATGAGCTTGAGCAGGTCCTGCAGGTGGTCGCCCGAGGTGGCATCGCGGTTGATCGCCGTACGAATCGCCCCCGGCGCGATGCCGTTGATGCGGATGCGCTGGTGGCTGACTTCCTGGGCGAGGGTTTGCATCAGCATGTCCACGCCGCCCTTGGACGCGGCGTAATTGCCGTGACCGGCCCAGGGAATCCGCTGGTGCACCGAACTCATGTGGATGATTTTGCCGGCGGCCCGGGACACGCCCTCACGAACACCTTGCTGATTAAAAATCCGCAGGGCGGCACGGGCGCAGAGGAACTGGCCGGTGAGGTTGACGCCGATCACCTGGTTCCAGTCGGCGAGGCTCATGTCCACCGCATTGGCGTCTTTCTGCATGCCTGAGTTGGCGACCAGAATGTCCAGCGAACCAAAAGCCTCTACAGTTTGTGCGAATAGCCGGTCGACGTCCGCTTCCTGAGAGACGTCGGCCCCGATGGCGATGGCCCGACCACCTTCCGCATTGATCTGCCGGGCCAGTGCCTCGGCGGGAGCGGGCTGGGAATTGTAGTTGATCACCACTGCGGCACCGGCGGCGGCCAAAGCCTTGGCGGCGCCTGCGCCGATGCCGGAACTGGCACCGGTGATGAGGGCGACTTGTTGGTCGAGGGAAATCTGCATCAGCGCTGGCGCCTTGAGTTGAGGGCTTAATCAGCTGACTGGCGGGGGCTGGCGAGAGTTCAGGGCAAACCATGAAAGTTTCGTCACCTGTCCGTTTCCGTGTTTTGTGCGGGGACGATTCGACCTGCTCGCGAAGGGGGCTTCACATTCAACCAACAATTAGCCGCTTTCCCCTCGGTCTGCCTTATGGCAACTTGCTTGCCCTGATCGAGACCCGCAACCCATGGCCAACCCCTACCGCGACCTATTCAAAGCCCCAGGCAGCAGCGCTTTTGTGCTGGCCGGCATGATCGCGCGCATGCCGATTTCCATGACGGGCATCGGCCTGATCACCATGCTCTCGCAACTGCAAGGCGGCTACGGTCTGGCCGGTGCGGTGGCGGCGACGTTTGCCTTGGCCACGGCGTTTTGCGCACCGCAAGTCTCGCGGCTGGTGGATCGCTATGGCCAGGGCCGGGTTCTACCGATCTCGGCGTTGGTCGGCGGCGGGGCGTTGTTGCTGGTGTTGCTTTGCACCCGCTTGCAGGCGCCGCAGTGGACGTTATTTGTGTTCGCCGCGCTGGCCGGTTGCATGCCGAGCATGTCGGCGATGGTCCGGGCGCGTTGGACCGAGGTGTATCGAGGCCAGCCGGAACTGCAAACCGCTTACGCGCTGGAGTCGGTGCTGGACGAAGTCTGCTTTATTGTCGGGCCGCCGCTGTCGGTGGGACTGTGCGTGGTGGCGTTCCCCGAAGCCGGGCCATTGGCGGCCTTGCTGATGCTGGCGATCGGGGTGACGGCGTTTGTGTTGCAGCGCGACACCGAGCCGGCGATTCATCCTCATGAAGAACACCATCAAGGCTCGATCATTCGTTCGCTCGACATTCAATTGCTGATGCTGTTGATGGTCGCCATGGGCACCATCGTTGGCGTGGTGGACGTGGTCAGCGTTGCGTTCGCCCAGCAGCAGGGCCAGCCGGCGGCGGCGAGCATTGTGTTGTCGGTGTATGCCATCGGTTCATGCATGGCGGGATTGGCGTTCGGGGCGTTGCGCTCAAAAGTGCCGCTGCCTCGATTGTTCCTGTATGGCGGGGTGGCGACGGCGGTGACCACGCTGCCGTTGCTGCTGGCGACGAACATTCTGGGGCTGTCGCTGGCGGTGTTTGTCGCCGGGCTGTTTTTTGCGCCGACGCTGATTGTGGCGATGGCGTTGGTGGAACGCATCGTGCCGCCGGCCAAACTGACTGAAGGCCTGACGTGGCTGGTGACCGGGTTGAGCATTGGCGTGGCGATTGGTGCGGCGAGTTCGGGTTGGCTGATCGATGCATTTGGCGCGCGCAGCGGGTTTTGGGTGGCGATTGCGGCTGGCGCCGTGGTCCTCGGTTCCGCAGTCCAAAGCTATCGCCACTTGAAATAAAGAACCCCTGTAGGAGTGAGACCGGCTTGCCGGCGATAGCGGTGTAACAGTCACCATCAAGTTGACTGACACACCGCTATCGCCGGCAAGCCGGTCTCACTCCTACAGGGGTATCGGCACGACTAATTCCCTGCGGCGCTCATCCGTTCTCTAAACAGACAACTTTTCGAGGTAAGCCCGGTGACCCAGCTGACATTGCTGTGCCTGCCCTATTCAGGCGCGAGCGCCATGGTCTACAGCCGCTGGCGGCGCAAGCTGCCGGAGTGGCTCAAGCTGCAACCGGTGGAACTGCCGGGCCGTGGCGCGCGGTATGGCGAGCCGTTGCACACCGACATGCGGCGCCTGGCGCTGCAACTCGCGCAGGAACAAAGAGCCACGCTCAAGGCACCGTACGCATTGTTCGGTCATAGCCTTGGCGCCTTGCTGGCCTGTGAAATGGCCCATGCGTTTCGCTCGCTCGGCTGCCCGGAGCCGGTGGCGCTGTTCGCCTCGGGCACGGCCGCGCCGACGATGCGGGCTGACTACGATCGCGGTTTCGCTGAGCCCAGGACCGATGCCGAGTTGATCGATCAACTGCGCACCCTCAATGGCACCAGTGAAGAAGTGCTGGCCAACGAAGAGCTTATGAGCCTGACGCTGCCGGTCCTGCGTGCGGACTTCCTGCTGTGCGGGCGCTTCGAACCGCAGCAGCGTCCCTTGCTCAAGTGCCCGGTGCACGTGCTCGGCGGCAAGGCCGACCGCGCCACCACCGAGCAGTTGATCGGCTGGAGCAAGGAAACACACGGCAGTTTTTCCGTGGACATGCTGGCCGGCGGTCACTTCTTTATCCATGAGCACGAGGCCAAGGTGCTGCGGGTGATCAAGGATCAACTCGACGTTCACCATCGCCGGCACACCATGGTCGCCAGCGCCTGACCCCATCCCCCACACAACTCAATCCCCCTGTGGGAGCGGCGGTGCGACGATTCGACTTGCTCGCGAAGGCGGTGGGTCAGTCAACGTAGATGTTGTTTGACCCACCGCCTTCGCAAGCAAGCCCGCTCCCTCAATGGATTTTTGACATCCTCAGGCTCCGCGTTCCACCACCCTTCTGGTACTTGTTCTCACTCGCTAATTTTTCCGGTCTGCATTCGTTTTATAGGGACGACGTGCCTTTGTGCTTCCCGCCACTGATCCGGATGCTTAGAAATGAATGCTGAAGACTCCTTGAAACTTGCTCGCCGGTTTATCGGGTTGCCCCTGGAAAAGCGCCAGATGTTCCTTGCGGCCTTGCAAAAGGAAGGCGTTGATTTCGCCCGGTTCCCCATTCCTGCCGGTGTAGAAGCCGAAGATCGCCAGGCGCTGTCGTACGCCCAGCAACGCATGTGGTTTCTCTGGCAGCTGGACCCGCAAAGCGGTGCGTACAACCTGCCCGGCGCGGTGCGTCTGACCGGGCGTCTGAGCCTGCCGGCGCTGGAGCAAGCCTTCGCCAGTCTCGTCGAACGTCACGAAACCCTGCGCACAGTGTTCCAGCGCCAGGCCGACGACACCTTGCTGCAAGTACCGGCCAGCGCGCCGTTGGTCATCGATCATGTGGATTTAAGTGCGATACCGGCCACGGAGCGCGAAGTGGCAGTCGCCCAAGCGGCGGAGCAGCAATCGGTGCTGCCGTTTGATCTGTCAGTCGGCCCGCTGCTGCGTATCACCTTGCTCAAACTCGCCGATGAAGAACACGTGCTGCTGCTGACCCTGCACCACATCGTTTCCGACGGTTGGTCGATGAACGTGCTGATCGACGAATTCATCCGTTGCTACGACGCCTTCGAGGCCGGCACGCAACCGCAACTCGCGGCGTTGCCGATCCAGTACAGCGACTACGCCTTGTGGCAGCGCCGCTGGCTGGAGGCGGGCGAACAGGCGCGTCAACTCGATTACTGGCAAGCGCAACTGGGTGACGAACACCCGGTGCTGGAACTGCCCACCGATCACCCGCGCCCGGCGATGCCGAGCTATCGCGGCACCCGTTACGAGTTCGCGGTCGACGCGCAACTGGCCGAGCAACTGCGGGCCACGGCGCAGAAACACAACATCACCCTGTTCATGCTGTTGCTCGGCGCCTTCAATGCGCTGCTGCATCGCTACACCGGTCAGACCGACATCCGCGTCGGTGTGCCGATTGCTAACCGTAACCGCGCCGAAATCGAAGGCCTGATCGGTTTCTTCGTCAACACCCAGGTGCTGCGCACTCAGCTCGACGGCCAGACCTGCGTCGACGAGTTGCTGCGCGCCATCAAGGAAACCGCCCTCGGCGCCCAGGCCCATCAGGACTTGCCGTTCGAGCGCCTGGTCGAGGCGCTGAAACTGGAGCGCAGCCTCAGCCACACGCCGCTGTTCCAGGTGATGTACAACCACCAGCCGCAAGTCGCGGACATTTCCACCGTCAGCACCGCCTCTGGTCTGGCCCTGGGCGTGATCGAGTGGGAGGGGCGCACCACGCAGTTCGACCTGACCCTCGATACCTACGAAAAGGGCGGCAAGCTGCACGCCGCGCTGACCTACGCTAACGACCTGTTCGACGCCGCAACCATCGCGCGCATGGCGCAGCACTGGAAGCATTTGCTGCAAGGGATGGTCAGCGATTCGCAGCAGCGCATCAGCGATTTGCCGTTGCTTGAACGTGCCGAATACCAGCGCATCGTGCATGACTGGAATCGCGCTGATGAAAGCTTCAACCAAGATTTGTGCATTCATGAACTGATCAGCCGGCAAGTCGCGGAGAGCCCGGATGCGCTGGCGGTGACCTTTGCCACTAAGCAACTGACCTACGCCGAACTCGACGCTCAGGCCAATCGTCTGGCCCACAAGCTGATCGAGCTGGGCGTGGGGCCGGAAGTCCGGGTCGGTGTGGCCATGCAGCGTTCCGATAACTTGCTGGTTGCACTGCTCGCCGTGCTCAAGGCCGGTGGCGCTTACGTGCCGCTCGACCCGGATTACCCGGCCGAACGCGTCGCCTACATGCTTGAAGACAGCCGCGCGCTGGTGCTGCTGACCGAGCAATCGGTCGCCGCGACGTTGACCGTGGCAGCTGATACGCAAGTGCTGCTCATGGACGACATGACGTGGGCTGCTTACCCAACCAGCGCGCCGGTCACCCGCGTCACGCCGGATAACCTCGCCTACGTCATCTACACCTCCGGCTCCACCGGCAAGCCCAAAGGCGTGGCCATCGCCCATCGCAACGTGCTGGCGCTGATTGACTGGTCGAAATCGGTCTACAGCCGCGAAGACATCCAGGGTGTGTTGGCCTCGACCTCGGTGTGTTTCGACCTGTCGGTGTGGGAACTGTTTGTAACTCTGGCCAACGGCGGCTCGGTGATCATCGCCCGCAACGCCCTGGAATTACCGCAACTGCCGGCCCGTGATCAGGTGCGCCTGATCAACACCGTGCCGTCGGCGATCAATGCGTTGCAGCGCGACGGGCAGGTCCCGCCGAGCGTGCGCATCATCAACCTCGCCGGCGAGCCGCTGAAGCAAAGCCTGGTGGACGCGTTGTATCAGCAGCCGACCGTCGAGCACGTCTACGATCTGTACGGGCCGTCGGAAGACACCACCTATTCCACCTGGACCCGCCGTGAAGCAAGCGGTCGCGCGAACATCGGCCGACCGCTCAAGCACACCGCCAGCTATTTGCTCGATGCCGACCTGCAACCGGTGCCGCAAGGCGTGTCCGCCGAACTGTACCTGTCGGGCGCGGGCATCACCCGCGGTTACCTCGCACGCCCTGGCATGACCGCCGAAAAGTATGTGCCAAACCCGTTCGCCAGCAACGGCGAACGCCTGTACCGAACTGGCGACCTGACCCGCTATCAGGCCGACGGCTCGCTGCAATACGTCGGGCGTATCGACCATCAGGTCAAGGTCCGTGGTTTCCGTATCGAGCTGGGTGAAATCGAAGCGCGGTTGTTGCAGCAAGAGGCCGTCCGCGAGTTGGCGGTGTTGGCGCAGGACGGCGTCAACGGGCAGCAACTGGTCGCCTGCATCGTGCCGACCGATCCGGCGTTGGTGGATGACATCGATGCGCAGGCGACCCTGCGTGAAACCCTGAAAGCAGCACTGCGTCTGCATCTGCCGGACTACATGGTCCCGGCGTTCCTGCTGTTCCTTGAGCAACTGCCGCTGACCCCCAACGGCAAACTCGACCGCAAGGCCTTGCCGGCAATCGATGGTTCGCAGCAACAGCGCGAACACGTCGCACCGCGCACCGTGATGGAAAAAGCCCTCGCCGCGATCTGGCAGGACGTGCTGGCCATCGACAACGTCGGTCTTGAAGACAACTTCTTCGAACTGGGTGGCGACTCCATCGTTTCCATGCAAGTGGTCAGCCGCGCGCGTCAGGCCGGGATCGTGTTTAGCCCCAAAGACCTGTTTCAGCACCAGACCATCCGCAGCCTGGCCCAAGCGGCTCGATGCGGTGAGCAATCGTTGATCGATCAAGGCCCGGCGGTGGGCGCGGTGGCGTTGGCGCCGGTGCAACAGTGGTTCTTCGAACAAGCCATCCCCGAGCGTCAGCACTGGAACCAGTCGCTGCTGCTGGTGCCGCGCGAGGCGTTGAACGTCGAGGCGCTGGACCGCGCATTCGAGCAATTGCTGACCCATCACGACAGCTTGCGCTTGCGTTATGAACAGACCGCCGAAGGTTGGCAGCAAGCCTACGCCGCTCCGACCACGGAGTCGGTGTTGTGGCAACGTCAGGCGCAATCGGTCGAAGCGCTCAACGCTCTGTGCGATGAAGCCCAACGCAGTCTCGATCTGCAAAATGGCCCGTTGCTGCGCGCGCTGTTGGTGGCGATGGCCGACGGCTCGCAGCGTTTGTTGCTGGTCATTCATCACTTGGTGGTGGACGGTGTTTCCTGGCGCGTGCTGCTGGAAGATCTTCAACAGTTCTACAGCGGCAGCACCGTGAAATTGGCGAAAACCAGCACCTATCAGCGCTGGGTTGCTCGCCTGCAAGCGCACGTTCCAGCCTTTGAAAACAGCCTCGTTCACTGGCAAACCCAACTGCGCGACGCTCCGAACGATTTGCCCTGCGACCGTCCGAACGGCGCGCTGCAAAACCGCTTCGAGCACAAACTCGAGATCAAACTCGACGCCGAGCAAACCCGCAAACTGCTGCAACACGCCCCGGCGGCGTATCGCACCCAGGTCAACGACCTGCTGCTGACCGCGCTGGCACGCGCGTTTTGCCGCTGGAGCGGGCAGGGCAGCGCGCTGATTCAGCTCGAAGGCCATGGCCGCGAAGACCTGTTCGACGACATCGACCTGACCCGCACTGTCGGCTGGTTCACCAGCCTGTTCCCGATCAACCTGATGCCGTCGGGAGACCTCGGCGCGTCGATCAAAACCATCAAGGAACAACTGCGCGCCGTGCCGGACAAAGGCCTCGGCTATGGCGCGTTGCGCTACCTCGGCACCCCGGCGATTCGCGCCGAACTCGCTGCGTTGCCGCAACCGCGCATCACCTTCAACTACCTGGGGCAGTTCGACCGCCAGTTCGACGACGCCGCGATGTTCGTGCCGTCCACCGAAGGCAACGGTGTGGCCCAGGATCCATCGGCCCCGTCGAGCAACTGGCTGACGGTCGAAGGCCAAGTCTACGGCGGCGAGTTGGCGCTGAGCTGGGGTTTCAGCCGCGAGATGTTCGACGCGGCGACCATTCAGCGTCTGGCGGACGATTACGCACTTGAGCTCAACGCGCTGATCGAGCACTGCTGCGGCGTTGAAGTGCCGCAGGTCACGCCGTCGGATTTCCCGCTGGCGCGCATCAGTCAGGCGCAACTCGACGGATTGCCGGTCGCGACCCTTGAAGACCTGTATCCGTTGTCGCCGATGCAGCAGGGCATGCTGTTCCACACCCTGTACGAACCGGAAGTCGGCGCCTACATCAGCCAGTTGCGTCTGGACATTCAAGGCCTCGACCCGCAGCGTTTTGCCCAAGCATGGCAAACCGCGCAGGAGCGTCACGACATCCTGCGCAGCAGCTTCCACTGGCAAGGCCTCGACACCGCGCATCAGGCGATTGTCCGTCAGGTCGCGTTGCCGCTTGAGGTGCTGGACGCCACCGACACCGATGCGCTGGCCGACGCCGAGCGTGCTCAAGGTTTTGAATTGGGCAGCGCGCCGCTGTTCCGCTTGAAACTCGTGCGCACGGGCACCCATGACTGGCACCTGATCTACACCAGCCACCACATTTTGATGGACGGCTGGAGCAACGCGCAGTTGCTCGCCGAAGTGATCCAGCACTACGCCGCGGGCCAGTCGTTGCCGGCACCGACCGGGCAGTACCGTGATTATCTGGGTTGGTTGCAGCAGCAGTCCGCCGCCGCTGGCGAGCTATTCTGGAAAGCGGCACTGGCACCGCTGGAAGCGCCGACCTTGCTGGCCGAAGCGCTGCGACCACCGGTTGGCGCCGAGGGCAGCGAGGCGTTGCGCGTCGCCCTCGACAGCCGCGCGACCCAACGCTTGGCCGAGTTCGCCCGGCAACAGAAAGTCACCCTCAACACGTTGCTGCAAGCAGCGTGGAGCCTGTTGCTGCATCGCTACACCGGTCAGGATTGCGTGGTGTTCGGGGCGACGGTCGCCGGGCGTTCGGCACCGTTGCCGGGGATCGAAGAGCAACTCGGGTTGTTCATCAACACGCTGCCGCTGGTGTGCGCGATGAAGCCGAATCAAACCGTCAGCCAATGGCTCGGCGAGTTGCAAGGGCTGAACCTGGCCATGCGCGAGTTCGAGCACGTGCCGCTTTACGACATTCAGGGCTGGGCGGGGCAGCAGGGTTCGGCGTTGTTCGACAGCCTGCTGGTGTTCGAAAACTTCCCGGTGGCCGAAGCGTTGAAACAGGGCGCGCCGGCCGGGCTGTCGTTCGGCAACCTGCACAACCACGAACGCACCCATTATCCGCTGACCTTGGGCATCGAACTGGGCGAAGGCCTGAGCCTGGACTTCAGCTACGACGCGGCGCGGTTCAGTGCCGCTCAGGTCGCTGAGTTGTCGGCCAATCTGCAGCATCTGCTGACGCAATTGGTTGCGCAGCCGGACGCAGCATTGGGCGCGCTGGAACTGCTCGATGTCGATGGCAAAAATGCGGTGCTCGCGATCAGTCAGCCGGTGAGGGTTGAGTTATCCACAACATTTTTCGTCCACGAACAAATCACGGCTCAGGCTGCCGCCACTCCGCAAGCATTGGCATTGCAGGTCGATGGTCAGACCTTGAGCTACGGCCAATTGAACGCTCAGGCCAACCGCCTGGCCCATCGCCTGATCGACAACGGCGCCGGTCCAGGCTCGCGTGTCGGTCTGGCGCTGAACCGTGGTCCGCAACTGATCGTCAGCCTGCTGGCGGTGCTCAAAACCGGCGCGGCTTATGTGCCTTTGGACCCGAAATACCCGGCCGAACGCTTGGCGTACATGATCGACGACAGCCGCCTCGACGTGCTGCTGTGCGAGTCCGGTCTGCTGGAGGATGTGCCCGGCGTGCTACGCCTCAGCCTCGACGACAACGCCGGCTACCCGGACAGGGACCCGCAAAACCACGCAGTCGCCGAAGACCTGGCCTACATCATCTACACCTCCGGCTCCACCGGCCAGCCCAAAGGCGTGGCCATCGCCCATGCCGCGTTGCGCGAGTTCTGCCAGACCGCCGCCGACTATTCGGTGCTGTCGGCGTCGGACCGCGTGTTGCAGTTCGCGACCTTCAGCTTCGATGGCTTCGTCGAACAATGCTTCCCGGCGTTGTGCGTCGGCGCGGCGTTGATCATGCGCGGCGATGACGTGTGGGACGCCGGTCGTCTCGCCGCCGAAATCGTCCAGCACGGCGTGACTGTGGCGGACTTGCCGGCCGCTTACTGGTATTTGCTGGCCCGCGAATGCGCGAGCGGCGTGGTAAGCAATCTCGGTGCTTTGCGCCAGGTCCACGTCGGCGGCGAAGCGATGTCGGTTGAAGGCCTGCGCTTGTGGCATCAGGCTGGTTTGAGCCATGTGCGACTGCTCAACACCTACGGCCCGACCGAGGCGACTGTGGTGTCCAGCGTGCATGAGTGCCGTCTCGACGATGCCAGCGATGCGTTCGGCATTCCGATCGGTCGCGCCATCGCCGGACGTGCGCTGTACGTGCTGGACGCGGCGGTTCAATTGTTGCCGTCCGGCAGCGTTGGCGAACTGTGCATTGGCGCCCCGGCTTGCCTCGCCCAAAGCTATTTCGACCGTCCGGCGCTGACCGCCGAACGTTTCCTGCCGGACCCGTTTGCCCGTGAGCCGGGCGCGCGCTTGTACCGCAGCGGCGATTTGGCGCGCTACAACGCCGAAGGGAATCTGGAATACGTCGGCCGTATCGACCATCAAGTGAAGATCCGCGGTTTCCGCATCGAAATGGGCGAGATCGAAGCCTGCCTGCAAGCCCGTGAAGACGTGCGCGAAGCGGCGGTCATCGCTCAGGACGGCACGCAACTGGTGGCGTATGTCGTGGCCAACGGCGCGGTGGTTTCTCAGGCCAAATATTTGGAAGGACTCAAAGCCGTTCTGCGTCAGTCGTTGCCGGAATACATGGTGCCGAATCACCTGGTCCTGCTGCCGAAACTGCCGCTCAACAACAACGGCAAACTCGACCGCAAAGCTCTGCCGCGTGCTGAAGCGGGCGATGCGCAACGCGAATTCGTGGCCCCGGCCGAAGGGCTGGAAACGCAACTGGCGCTGATCTGGCAGGAAGTGTTGCAGGTCGAACGCGTGGGTCGTGAGGACAACTTCTTCGAGCTGGGCGGGCACTCGTTGCTGGTGCTTCAGGTGATTTCGCGAGTGCGTCAGCAGTTGCAGCTCGAATTGTCGGTGAGCAGTCTGTTTTCCGCTGCGAATCTGGCGGAATTCGCCCAGCGTGCAGCGCAAGCGAATGCCAGCGGCCAACCGGCCCTGCAACCTGCGCCGGTCGATCAACCGCAAATTCTGTCGTACGCCCAGCAGCGCCAATGGATCCTCTGGCAGCTGGACCCGCAGAGCCCGGCCTACAACATTCCCGCCGCGCTGCGCCTCAAAGGCCCGCTGAACCGCGAAGCCCTTCGCGAAGCTTTCGTCCAATTGCAGGCCCGTCACCAGACCTTGCGCACCACCTTTGAACAGGATGGCCAGCAGGCACGCCCGGTGCTGCACGACACATTGGCACTGCAACTGGAACAACGCGCCCTCGATCAAGCCTCGGTCGACACGGCGGTGGCCGAAGAAATCGCCCGTCCGTTCGACCTGCGCAACGGTCCGCTGTGGCGGGTGTTGCTGCTGCAAGTGAACACCGAGGAACACGTGCTGGTGCTGACCGTGCACCACATCGCCGCCGATGGCTGGTCGATGCAGGTCATGGTCGATGAGTTCAGCGCGTTGTATCAGGCGGCCGTAGAAGGTCGGGCTGCCGATCTGAATAGCTTGCCAGTGAACTACAGCGACTACGCCCGTTGGCAGCGCGACTGGCTGGAAGCGGGCGAGGGCGCACGCCAACTGACATGGTGGAGCGAGCAACTGGCCGGCAGCCAGGCGTCGCTGGAGTTGCCGAGCGAACTGACCCGTCCGGCCCGTCGCACCGAGCGGGGTGCCAGCCTGATGCTCAATGTGGATCACAACTTGCTCGCCGGTTTGCGCAAACGCGCCCATGAACAGCAAGTGACCTTGTTCATGCTATTGCTGGCGAGTTTCCAGACCTTGCTGCATCGCCAGAGCGGGCAGTCGAGTATCAGCGTCGGCGTGCCGAGCGCCGGTCGTTCGCGTCTCGAAACCGAAGGCCTGATCGGCTTCTTCATCAACACCCAGGTACTGCGTGCCGATATCGATGGGCAGCAGCCGTTCAGTGCGTTGCTGCAACAGGTCAAGCAGGTTGCATTGGGTGCCCAGGCGAATCAGGACTTGCCGTTCGAGCAGTTGGTCGACACCTTGCAACCGGACCGCAGCCTGAATCACAGCCCATTGTTCCAGGTGCTCTACAACCACCAGCAGCAGTTGGGCGCCAGCGTCGAGCGCACGGTTGCAGACTTGAACGTCGAACGTCTGAACTGGCAGCAACACACCACACAATTCGACCTGGTTCTTGATACTCAGGAGCAAGGCGAAGCACTCGACGCCAGCCTGACCTACGCCACGGATCTGTACGACGAGGCTTCGATGCAGCGCCTCGCCGAGCAGTGGCTGAACCTGCTGCGGGCGGTGGTCAGCGATCCGCAGCAACGGGTCGCCGAGCTGCCACTGATTGACGGGTCGCAGTGCGATGCCCTGGTGCAGCACTGGAATCCAGCCTTCCAGGCACAACCGACGTCGCCGACCCTGCACCAGTTGATCGAAGCTCAAGCTGCACAACGGCCGGACGCCATCGCTCTGGTCTACGAAGGCGAGCAACTGACTTACGCCGCACTCAACGCCCAGGCCAACCGACTGGCGCGCAAACTGCGCGAGCAGGGCGTCGGGCCTGAAGTGCGCGTGGGCATCGCCACCGAGCGGGCGATGCCGCTGGTGGTTGGCTTGCTGGCGATTCTCAAGGCTGGCGGCGCCTATGTGCCGCTCGATCCGCAATACCCGTCCGAACGCCTGAGCTACATGATCGAAGACAGCGGCATCACGTTGCTGCTGACTCAACAACACCTGATCGACGGCCTGCCGGCCCGGGACGGCGTGCAGGTGCAGAGCCTGGAATCGTTGCAACTGGATGCGTTCAGCGACGACAACCTGCCGGCGCTGGCGACCCCGGATAACCTCGCCTACGTGATCTACACCTCCGGTTCCACCGGCCGGCCAAAAGGCGCTTTGCTCAGCCATGGCAACGTCGGACGCCTGCTCACAGCCACCGCTGGCGAGTTCAACTTCGGCCCGGACGATGTCTGGACGCTGTTCCATTCCTACGCCTTTGATTTCTCGGTATGGGAGCTGTTTGGTTCGCTGTGCACCGGCGGGCGTCTGGTGATTGTGCCGTATTACATCAGCCGCGAGCCGCAGGAATTCCACCGCTTGCTGTGCGACGAAGGCGTGACGGTGTTGAACCAGACCCCGACCGCGTTCCGCCAGTTGTTGCCGATTGCCTGCGCCAGCGAACGAAGCATGGCGCTGCGTCAGGTGATTTTCGGTGGTGAAGCGCTGGAAATCGCGAGCCTGCGCCCCTGGTTCGAACGCTTCGGTGACCAACAGCCAACCTTGGTCAACATGTACGGCATCACCGAAACCACGGTGCACGTGACCTACCGCGCTATCCGCCTGGCCGACCTCGATGGCAAGGCCCAAAGCCCGATTGGCCTGCCGATCCGCGACCTGCGCTGGTACCTGCTCGACAGCCAGTTGCAACCGGTGCCGGTGGGTGTGGCGGGTGAGTTGTACATCGCCGGCGCCGGTCTGGCGCGCGGTTATCAGGGGCGTTTCGGCCTGACCGCCGAGCGTTTTGTGCCGAGCCCGTTCGAGGCCTCGCAGCGCCTCTATCGCAGCGGCGACCTGGCGCGTCAGCGGGCCGACGGCAGCATCGATTACCTCGGGCGCATCGACCAGCAAGTGAAGATCCGTGGTTTCCGCATTGAACTGGGGGAAATCGAGGCTGCGTTGCTGGCCCAACCGGGCGTGCGCCAAGCCGTGTTGAGCGTGCATGCCGGCGACGGCGGCCCACAGCTCTGCGCCTACGTCGTGGCCGAGCAGACACCGACTGACCCGATTGCCTGGCGCGACAACCTGCGCGCCGCGCTCAAGGTCGATCTGCCGGATTACATGGTGCCGAGCCACTGGCTGCTGCTCGAGGCCTTGCCATTGACCAGCAACGGCAAGCTCGACCGCAAGGCCTTGCCGGTGCCCGATGCGCAGGAATGGCAGCGACCGTTCGAAACCCCCGAGGGCGAGCTTGAACAGCAACTGGCCGCGATCTGGGCCGAGGTGCTGGGCGTGGCGCAGATCGGTCGGCGCGACAACTTCTTTGAATTGGGCGGGCATTCGTTGCTCGCCGCCCAGGCCAGTGCCCGTGTGGAACTGGAACTGGGCATCGAGCTGCCGCTGCGCGCGCTGTTCGAATCCACCGACCTGCAGGCTTATGCCGCCATGGCCGGGCAACACGCCCCGGCTGACAACGATGCACGTCTTGATGCGCTTGAGTCGCTTCTCGACGAGATGGAGATCAACTGATGGAACACACCACTGCACAGCGTATCGCCAGCCGCTTCGCCGGCCTGCCTGCCGACAAGCGCCGCGAGTTTCTGATCCGCATGCAAGAGCAGGGCGTGAGCTTCGGGCAACTGCCGATTCCGCCTGCCGCCGAGCCGCAAACGACCTTCGAACTGTCGTACGCGCAGCAGCGCCAATGGTTCCTCTGGCAACTTGATCCGCACAGTTCGGCGTACAACATTCCGGCTGCGTTGCGTTTGCACGGGCCGCTGAATGTTGCGGCGTTGCAGCAAAGTTTCGATGTGCTGCTGGAGCGGCATCAAAGCCTGCGCAGCCGGTTCGTCGAGGATGACGGACAGGTGGTGCAGACGCTGGCCGGGTTCACCTCGCTGCCGATTGAACAGATCGACCTGCGCGGCGAACCTCAGGCACAGCGCCTCGATCAGGCGATGAACAGCGTCGAGCAGGAAATTGCCCGGCCGTTCGATCTGCAGCACGGTCCGCTGTTGCGGGTCAGCCTGTTGCAACTCAACACCGAAGACCACGTGCTGCTGCTGACCCTGCACCACATCGTCACCGATGGCTGGTCGATGGGCGTACTGGTCGAAGAGTTTTCCCGACTCTACGCCGCGCATTGCCAAGGCCAACGGGCAGCGCTGGAAGCACTGCCGATCCAGTATTCCGACTACGCCCTGTGGCAACGCCGCTGGATGGAAGCGGGCGAGTTGGAGCGTCAACTCAACTGGTGGCGCGAAACGCTGGGCAGCGAACAACCGCTGCTCGAATTGCCCACCGACCGTCCACGCCCGGCGCAACCGAGCCAGCGCGGTGCGCGTCTGGATTTCGCCCTCGACGCGACCTTGGCCAGCGGCCTGATGAGCCTGGCCAAACAGCGCGGCGTCACACCGTTCATGCTGTTGCTGGCGAGCTTCCAGGCGTTGCTCTATCGCTACAGCGGCCAGTCCGACCTGCGCGTCGGCGTGCCGATTGCCAACCGTAAACGCGCGGAAACCCGTGGCCTGATCGGCTTCTTCGTCAATACCCAGGTGATGCGTGCTGAACTGGACGGACGTCTGCCATTCAGCCAATTGCTCGACCAGACCCGCGCCGCTTCGCTGGATGCTCAGGACTATCAGGACTTGCCGTTCGAGCGACTGGTGCAGGCGCTGCAAGGTGAACGCAGCCTGAGCCACAGCCCGTTGTTCCAGGTGATGTTCAACCACCAGCAAGCCAAACCGGCGGCGGTCAGCGGCTTGCTCGCCGGCCTGCGCGTCGAGGCGCTGAATGCCACGGCGCACACCACGCAATTCGACCTGCAACTGGACACACAGGAAGAGGGCGACAAGCTGTTCGCCAGCCTGACCTATGCCACCGATTTGTTCGACGCTGAACGCATCGAGCACCTGGCTCGTCACTGGCGCAATCTGTTGGCCGGTGTACTGGCGAACCCGCAATGCCCGCTCGCCGAGTTGCTATTGCTGGATGCGGATGAGCGCCTGCGCATTCTGGACGACCTCAACGACACCGCTCAAACCTATCCGGGTGAAATCTGCGTGCAGCGCCATTTCGAAGAACGCGTGGTCGAAAACGCTGAGGCGACGGCGCTGGTGTTCCAGGGCCAGTCCTTGAGTTACGCCGAGCTGAACCTGCGCGCCAACCGCCTGGCCCATCACTTGCGCGCCCAGGGTGTCGGTCCGGAAGTGCTGGTGGGGATTGCCTGCGACCGTTCTTTCGAAATGGTCGTCGGCCTGCTGGCGATTCTCAAGGCTGGCGGCGCGTATGTGCCGCTGGACCCGGAATACCCGGTTGATCGCCTTAGCTACATGATCGAAGACAGCGGCATTTCGCTGTTGCTGACTCAGGAGCATCTGCTGGCGCAATTGCCGACGCTCGACAACGTGCGCACCTTGTGCCTGTACGCCGAGGCCGATTGGCTGAGCGACTTGCCAGGTTCCGATCTGCAAAACCTTGCGGTCGCGGAAAACCTCGCTTATGTGATTTACACCTCCGGTTCCACCGGCAAACCGAAAGGCGCCGGCAATCGCCATGTGGCACTGCATAACCGTCTGGAGTGGATGCAGGAAGCCTACAACTTGCAGCCTGCGGACCGCGTGCTGCAAAAGACGCCGTTCAGTTTCGACGTGTCGGTGTGGGAGTTTTTCTGGCCGCTGATGAAGGGCGCCACCCTGGTCATCGCCGCGCCGGGCGAGCACCGCGATCCGCAGCGTTTGGCCGCGCTGATCGTCGAGCAGGCGATCACCACGCTGCACTTCGTGCCATCGATGCTCTCGGCGTTTATCGGTGCCGACGAGGCGCTGGCCTGCACTTCGTTGCAGCGGATCATTTGCAGTGGCGAAGCGCTGCCGATGGAACTGCAACGCCAGACCCTGCGCAACCTGCCCCAAGCCACTCTCTACAACCTCTATGGCCCGACCGAAGCGGCCATCGACGTGACTCACTGGACCTGCGTGGAAGAGGGCCGCGACAGCGTGCCGATCGGTCGTCCGATCGCCAACCTGCGCACCTGCATCCTCGACAGCGAACTGCAGCCGTTGCCACTCGGTGCGGTGGGCGAGTTGTATTTGGGCGGCGTTGGCTTGGCGCGTGGTTACCACCGTCGTGGCGCGCTGACCGCCGAGCGTTTTGTAGTCGACCCATTCGGCAGCGGCGAGCGTCTGTACCGCACGGGTGACCTGGCGCGTTATCGCGCTGATGGCGCCATCGACTACTGTGGGCGCATCGACCATCAAGTGAAGATTCGCGGTTTGCGCATCGAACTGGGCGAAATCGAAGCACGTCTGCAAGAGCATGCCGACGTACAGGAAGCCGTGGTGCTGGCCCTCGACGGCCCGAGCGGTAAGCAACTGGTCGCGTACATCGTGCCGCAGGACCGAGCATTGGTCCGCGCCGATGCCGAGCAGCAAGGCGCGTGGCGCGAAACCCTGAAAAGCCATTTGCTCGCCAGCCTGCCGGATTACATGGTGCCGGCGCAGACCGTGCTGATCGAGCAAATGCCGCTGAGTCCGAACGGCAAACTCGACCGTAAACGTCTGCCGGCGCCGACTGCGCAAGTCAGCCAACGCGCCTTCGAAGCGCCACGCAGCGAACATGAACAGGTGCTGGCGCAGATCTGGCAGGACGTGTTGGGCGTGGAACAGGTCGGGCGTCAGGACAACTTCTTTGAACTGGGCGGCGACTCGATCATTTCGATTCAGGTGGTCAGCCGTGCGCGCCGTGCCGGTCTGAACCTGCAACCCCGTGACCTGTTCCAGCAGCAAACCTTGCAAGCGTTAGCCGCCGTGGTGAAAGAGCAGGCCGCTCCGTTGGCGCAGCAAGAGCCGGTAGAAGGCCTGCAAAAACTCACGCCGATCCAGCGCTGGTTCTTCGACGAACCGATCCCGCAACGTGCGCACTGGAACCAGGCGGTGCTGCTGACAACCCGCGAAACCCTCGAATTGCCACGCCTGCAAGCCGCGCTGCAACGCCTGCTCAAGCAGCACGATGCGCTGCGTTTGCGCTTCAGTCAGGTCGATGGCCAATGGTCGGCGCGCTATGTCGGTTCCGACAGTGCCGACGTGATCGATATGCTCTGGACCGCTCGCGTCGCCAGTAATGAGTCGCTGGAATCGGTGTGCGATGAAGCGCAGCGCAGCCTGAGTCTGCAAGACGGGCCATTACTGCGAGTCGCGCTGATCGCCCAGGCCGATGGCTCGCAACGTTTGCTGCTGGTGATCCACCACTTGGCGGTGGACGGTGTGTCGTGGCGGGTGTTGCTGGAAGATTTGCAAGCCGCTTACCAAGGGCAAGAGCTGCCGCCGAAGACCAGCGCCTTCCAGGCCTGGGCCGACAAACTCGACGCGTATGCACGTTCGGAAGCCGCTGCCGGCGAGCTGGACTGGTGGCAGGCGCAGTTGAGCGTCGCCAATGATTCGCTGCCAGCGGCCAATGCCCAGGCCAGTCAGGCCGGGCATTTGCGCCAGGGTGTCAGCATCGGTCTGGACCGCGAGCAGACCCGCCAGTTGCTGCAACAGGCGCCGGCGATCTACCGCACACAGGTCAACGATCTGCTGCTGACTGCACTGGCCCGCACCCTCAGCCGCTGGACCGGCGACGAGTCGGCGCTGATTCAGCTCGAAGGTCACGGCCGCGAAGAACTGTTCGACGACATCGACCTGACCCGCACCGTCGGCTGGTTCTCCAGCCTGTTCCCGGTGCGCCTGACGCCGACCGCCGACCTTGCCGGTTCGATCAAGGCCATCAAGCAGCAGCTGCGCGAGATCCCCGGCAAAGGCATGGGTTACGGTCTGCTGCGTTACATGGGCGATGCCTCGGCCCAAGCGGCGTTGGCCGCGTTGCCGCAAGCGCGGGTGACCTTCAACTACCTTGGGCAGTTCGACCAGAGCTTCGCCGAGGACGCACTGTTCACCCCGGCCACGGAATCCAGTGGCGCCGCGCAATCGGCCGACGCTCCGTTGCCGAACTGGCTGTCGGTGGACGGCCAGGTGTATGGCGGTGAACTGAAACTCGACTGGACCTTCAGCCGCGAATGCTTTGACCTGCGCGAGATCGAAACGCTGGCGGCGGATTTTCGCAGCGAGTTGCTGGCGCTGATCGCCCATTGCCTGAGCGATGGCGCGGGCGGCGTGACCCCAGCGGACTTTCCATTGGCGCGTCTGACCCAGGCGCAGCTCGACGGCCTGCCGGTGCCGCCGGCGCAGATCGAAGATGTGTATCCGTTGTCGCCGATGCAGGCCGGTCTGTTGTTCCACAGCCTTTACGAGTCGGAGTCCGGCGTGTACGTGAACCAGCTCAGCGTCGAAGCCCGTGGTCTCGACGGCGAGCGTTTGGGCCGCGCGTGGCAAGCGGTGATCGACACCCATCCGATCCTGCGCAGCAGTTTCCACTTCCCGGATGGCTTCGAAGCGCCGGTGCAATTGGTGCATCGTCATCTGCAATTGCCGCTGACCTGCCTCGACTGGCGCGCCCGCAATGATCAGACCGACGCGCTGGCGCAGTTGATCGACAACGAACGGCTGCAACTCGATTCGACTCGGGCACCGTTGATGCGCTTGACCCTGGTGCGCCTCGACGATGAGCGTCAGCAACTGATCTACACCCACCATCACCTGTTGCTCGATGGCTGGAGTAATTCGCTGTTGTTGAGCGAAGTCCTGCAGCGTTATGCCGGGCAGGAAGTGCAGGCGCCGATCGGGCGTTTTGCCGATTACATCGGCTGGTTGCAACGTCAGGATGCCCACGCCGACGAGATCTTCTGGCGCGAGCAACTGGCGACCCTCGACAACCCGACCCTGCTGGCGCAGAGCCTGGCCCATGGCGACAGTAAAAATCTGTCTACGGCGGAATTTTCCGACCATTGCCAGACCTTCGATGTCGCCACCAGCCGCCGCTTCAGCGAGTTTGCCCGTCAGCAAAAAGTCACGCTCAACACCCTGGTGCAAGGGGCTTGGGCGCTGTTGCTGCAACGCTATAGCGGTCAACGCAGCGTCGCGTTCGGCGCGACCGTGGCGGGGCGGCCGGTGGACTTGCCGGGGGCCGAAAGCCAGCTCGGCCTGTTCATCAACACCTTGCCGGTGATCAGCAGCCCGGACGCAGTGGAAAGCGTCGGTCAATGGCTGACCCGCTTGCAGGCGCAGAACCTGGAACTGCGTGAGCATGAGTTCACCGCATTGGGTGACATTCAGCGCTGGGCCGGACGTGCCGGTGAGCCGCTGTTCGACAGCCTGCTGGTGTTCGAAAACTTCCCGGTAGCCGAAGCGCTGCAACAGGGTGCGCCGGCCGGGTTGAGCTTCTCGATTGCGCAGAACCACGAACGCACCAACTTCCCGCTGACCCTGGCGGCCACCGCCGAGAGTCAGTTGAGCCTGAACTGGAGCTACCAGTGCGCGCATTTCAGCAGCGAGGCGATTGTTCGCATGAGCGAGCATCTGGCCGCGCTGCTGGCGGCGATGGTCGCCGCGCCAAATGCTGCATTGAGTGATCTGGACCTGCTGACCGCGCCGGAACGCACACAACAGTTGGTGGAGTGGAACCCGGCGTTTACTGCGACGGAAAACCCGTTGTGTGTGCATCAGTTGATCGAGGCCCAAGCGGTCATCCGCCCGGACGCCACGGCGCTGATCTTCAACGACCTGGAATTGAGCTTCGACCAACTCAACCGTCGCGCCAACCAGTTGGCCCATCGCTTGCGCGCACTGGGCATCGGCCCGGAAGTGCGGGTTGGTCTGGCGATGCAGCGTTCGCCGGAAATGATCATTGGCCTGCTGGCGATCCTCAAGGCCGGCGGCGCATACGTGCCGCTGGACCCGGCTTACCCGACGGAACGCCTGCGCTACCTGATGGAAGACAGCGGTATTTCGCTGATGATCAGCCAATCGTGGCTACGTGAAAAACTGCCATTGCCCGAAGGCCTGCCGGTGCTGGAAATCGACCGCGAGCCGCTGGAGCAGATGTCGGAAACCAACCCGGTCAATCTGACCTGCGGCGAAAACCTCGCGTACCTGATCTACACCTCGGGCTCCACCGGGCGGCCGAAAGGCGTCAGCGTGGCCCACGGTCCGTTGGCCATGCATTGCCTGTCGATCGGCGAGTTGTACGGCATGACGCCTGACGATCGGGAGCTGCAATTTGCCTCGATCAGCTTCGACGGTGCCCACGAACGCTGGCTGACGCCGCTGGTGTTCGGTTCGGCGGTGATGCCGCGCGACGACGAGTTGTGGAGCGTGGAGCGCACGTGCGCGGAGATCGAAAAGCACGGCATCACCATCGCCTGCTTCACCCCGACCTATCTGTCGCAGATCGCCGATTTCATGGGCGAAGCGGGGCGCAATCTGCCGATCCGTTCCTACACCCCGTGCGGTGAAGGCATGGCCAAGCACGCGTTCGACGAGGTCCAGCAGGTGCTGCAGCCGAAGCGCCTGATCAACGGCTATGGCCCGACCGAAACGGTGATTACGCCGCTAATCTGGCTGGCGTATCCGGATACCGAGTTCGACTCGGCATTCATGCCGATTGGCCGGCCGGTGGGCAACCGTAGCGCCTACATTCTGGACGGCGGTTTGCAGCCGTTGCCGGTTGGCGTCGCGGGTGAGTTGTACCTGGGCGGCGAGGGCGTCGCCCGGGGTTACCATCAACGTCCGGACCTGACCGCCGAACGTTTCGTGCCGGATCCGTTTGTGCCGGGCGCGCGTTTGTATCGCAGTGGCGACCTCGCGCGGTTCCGCGCTGACGGTGTCGTCGAGTACCTCGGCCGTATCGACCAGCAAGTAAAGATTCGTGGTTTCCGTATCGAACTCGGTGAAGTCGAAGCCTGCCTGCTGGAACACGAAGGCGTGCGTGAAGCGTTCGTGATCGATCGCGAAGGCCCGGTGAGCCGGCAGTTGGTGGGTTATGTGGTGCCGCGCGATCCGCTCGCCGATGAGCACGATTTGCGTGAAGCGCTGACTCTGCACCTGCGCAGCCGTCTGCCGGCGCACATGCTGCCGGCGCATTTGATGTGTCTGGCCGCGTTGCCGTTGACGCCGAACGGCAAGCTCGACCGTCAGGGCTTGCCGGCGCCGCAAGCCACTCGGCAGAACCACGATCACGTGGCCGCCGCGTCGCCAGCCGAAGCGTTGCTGGTGGAGATCTGGCAAGAGCTGTTGGGGCTGGACTCGGTCGGTGTCACCGAGAACTTCTTCGAACTGGGCGGTGATTCGATCATCTCGCTGCAAGCGGTAAGCCGTGCCGGGCAGCGCGGGTTGGTGTTCAGTCCGAAGCAACTGTTCGAGCAGCAGACCATTCGGGCACTCGCTGCGGTGGCGACCAGCCGTGAAGCCGCGTTGGTTGAAGCGCCGAAAGTCCCTGCTTTTGCGCTGGTGCCGCATATCGACATCGCCGCCCGCGAAGGTCTGCAAGACTTGTATCCGTTGTCGCCGATGCAGCAAGGCATGTTGTTCCATTGCCTCGATTCACCGGAGCTCAACCCCTACGTCAACCAGTTGAGCGTGGCGGTGGACGGCTTGCAGGTGCCGCGTTTCCGCGCGGCCTGGCAGACATTGGTTGCGCGTCATGAAGTGCTACGCGCGGCGTTCCGCTGGCGCGATGGCTTGGCGGATCCGCTGCAAGCGGTGTTCGCCGACGTCGAGTTGCCGATCGAAGAACTCGACTGGCGCGAGCATACCAATACCGAACAGGCGCTGAGCGAACTGGCCGCGGCGGAACAGGCCAAGGGCTTCGACCTGAGCTGCCCGCCGTTGATGCGCTTTATCCTGGTGCGTCTGGGCGATGACCGTTACCAGATGATCTGGATTTACCATCACCTGTTGCTCGACGGCTGGAGCGCCTCGCGTCTGCTGGGCGACATGTTGCGCCTGTACCACAACGACAGCCTGCCGACCCTGACCGGGCGTTACGCCGACTACATCGCCTGGCTGCAACGTCAGGACGGTGCACAGGCAGAAGGTTTCTGGCGCGAGCGACTGGCGTTGCTCGAAGCACCGACCATTCTGGCCAAGGCATCGGGTGCCGCAGGTGTAGGCCATGGCGTGATGTACAGCAACCTCGACGCCGAAGCCACGCGCAAACTGCACACCTTCGCCAAGCGTCAGCGCGTGACCCTCAACACGCTGGTGCAAGGCGCCTGGTTGTTGCTGTTGCAACGCCACAGCGGCCAACGCAGCGTCGCGTTCGGTGCCACGGTGGCGGGGCGTCCGACCGGTTTGGCCGGCGCGCAGGACATGCTTGGCCTGTTCATCAACACCTTGCCGGTGATTCAGACGCTGGATCCGCAACAGCCGCTGGGCGAGTGGCTGCGCGACTTGCAGGATTACAACCTGATGGTCCGCGACTACGAGCACACGCCGTTGTCGGACATTCAGCGCTGGGCCGGGCAGGGTGGCCAGGGCCTGTTCGACAGCATCATCGTGTTCGAAAACCATCCGGTGGACCGTGCCTTGAAAGGGGGCGAAGAAGGTGAGCTGCGCTTTGCAGAAGTCGGCAGTGGCGGGGTCACCAACTTCCCGATGGACTTGATGGTCAGTGCCAACGAAGAAGGCCTGGAAGTCGAATACCTGTTCCTGCGTGATCGCTTCAGTGACGTGGAAGTCGAGCGGATTCGTGCGCAGCTCGAGGGATTGCTGCGTGCGTTGCCTGAGGATGCTGCTTGTCTGCTCGGCAACATTGGCTTACCTGAAGCGCGTTTGAGTTTGCCGCAGGTGTCCGACGACAACGCCGATTTGCTCCACGCCTTCAATCAACATGTGCGTATTCAGCCGCAGAAAATTGCTTTGATCTGTGAAGATCGGGACGTCAGTTATGCCGAGCTTGAGGCGCAGGCCAATGGGTTGGCGCAGCAATTGATCGGTCGCGGTATTGGTCCGGAAAGTCTGGTGGCTGTGGCGCTGCCGCGTTCCGAGCGCACCATCGTCGCATTCCTCGCGGTGCTCAAGGCCGGGGCGGCTTATCTGCCGCTGGACCTCGCGTACCCTGCCGAGCGACTGGCCTACATGCTCAGCGATTCGGCCGCCAGCCTGTTGCTCTGCGACAGCGATCTGGGTGAACGGTTGACGCTGGCTGATAGCCCGCCGCGCTTGTTGCTCGATCAGCTATCCGTTGCCGGCAGCACCGAGTGCCCGGTTTCCCGACCGTTGCCGGGGCACTTGGCGTATCTGATTTACACCTCCGGTTCCACCGGCCAGCCCAAAGGCGTGGCGGTAGCGCGTGGACCGATTGCCCAGCATTGCCGCGGCATCATCGAGCTCTACGAACTGGCACCGCGCAGCCGCGAGTTGCACTTCATGTCGTTTGCCTTCGACGGTGCTCAGGAGCGTTGGCTGAGCGTGATGCTGGCCGGTGGCAGTCTGGTGATCCGCGATGACAGTCTGTGGACCCCGGAGCAAACCCTGGAAGTGATGCAGCGTCACGGCGTCACCGTGGCCTGCTTCCCGCCGGCGTACCTGCAACAGATGGCCGAAGTGGCCGAGCGCCTGGGCAATCCTCCAGCGGTTGAGGTGTATTGCTTTGGCGGTGATGCGGTGCCGGAGGCCAGCTTTGAGCAGGTCAAACGTGCCTTGCGTCCGCAGCGTCTGGTCAACGGTTATGGCCCGACCGAAACCGTGGTCACGCCGCTGCTGTGGCGTGCCGAAGTCAGCGAAACCTGCGACGCGGCCTATGCGCCGATCGGTCGTGGCGTGGCCGGGCGTGGGTTGTACGTGCTGGATGCCGACCTCAATCCGTTGCCGGTCGGTGTCAGCGGCGAGTTGTATTTGGGCGGCGAATGCCTGGCGCGTGGGTATCACCAGCGTCCCGGCATGAGTGCCGAACGTTTCATCCCGGACCCGTTCGAGGCCGGTGGCCGCATGTACCGTACCGGCGACCTGGTTCGCCAGCGCGAATGCGGGTTGATCGACTACCTGGGGCGGCTTGACCAGCAGGTGAAGATCCGTGGTTTCCGCATCGAGCTGGGCGAAATCGAAGCGCGTCTGCGTGATTGCTCCGGTGTGCAGGATGCCGCCGTGGTGGTGCACGACACGCCGACCGGCAAGCAATTGGTCGGTTATGTGGTGGCGGCCGGTGTTGTTGGGCTGGATCGTCGCTTGAAGTCTGAACTGCAAGCGCAACTGCCGGACTACATGGTGCCGGCGCGCATTCTGGTGCTGGAGCGTTTCCCGCTGTCGGCCAACGGCAAGCTCGACCGTCGCGCTCTGCCTACGCCTGAATGGGCGCTCGGCGGTTATCGCGCGCCACGCAACGATCTGGAAACGGCGCTGGCCGCGATCTGGCAAGAGGTGCTCGGCGTGCCGCAAGTGGGCATCAACGACAACTTCTTCGAACTGGGTGGCGACTCGTTGCAGGTGCTGAAGGTCATCTCGCGGGTGCGCAGTCAACCGCAACTGGGCTTTGAATTGAAGCTGCGGGATCTGATGCAGAAACCGTGCATCGCCGAACTCAGTGGTTATCAGGCTGCCGAGCCGGTTGCAGCGGCGCCGGACCCATTGCTGGCGCTGAATGCGCGGATTCCGAATGTGCCGGCGCTGTTCTGCCTGCACGCCGGTTTCGGCACGGTATTCGACTACGAACCGCTGGCCCGTCGTCTGGAAGGACGGCGCACGGTGTACGGCGTGCAATGCCGCATGCTGCTTGACCCGCACTGGCAGGACGAGTCACTGCTGGCCATGGCGCAAGCCTATGCGCAGCGGATTCGCAGTCAGCAGGCGAAGGGGCCGTATTACTTGCTGGGCTGGTCGTTGGGTGGTGCGCTGACGCAATTGGTTGCTCACGAACTGGAAACGCAGGGTGAAACCGTTGCGTTTGCCGGGTTGGTCGACAGCTATGTGGCCGGCACCGCAGAAGCGGGGGACTGGCGCGAGGACCTCGGTGATTTCCTGAAGTTTGTGCTGGGTTTGCCAGCCGATGAGGCTCAGGCGCTGATCGCGCTGAAAGCCGCTGGCATGAGTGAACGCGAGGGCTCCACCGCCGTCATCGAAGCCGCCTTGCACGGTTCCAATGAACAAGCCGCGTTGGGCGCTGGGGAGCTTACGCAGATCTTCGCCACCGGCTCACGCCTCAAGCAACTGGCGCTGGCGCATCGGCAACTGCCGGCGATCCAGGCCTCGGCCCATCGCTGGTGGGTGGCTGAACGCGAGGATGAACGTCGGGTGTTTGAGGCGCAGGTCGGCAGTCATGGTGTGGATCGGCTGTTGGCTGGCGGGCATTACGAGCTGTTGCGCGGTGATGAGTTGCTTGATGAGCTTGAAGACCTGTTGGAACGCAGGCCAGCTATCGCATAGCCCCTGTGGGAGCGGGCTTGCTCGCGAAAAGGGAGTGTCAGTCGATATTCATGTCGCTGACACACCGCATTCGCGAGCAAGCCCGCTCCCACAAGATCCTCGTTCCTTTCAAGATTTTCCAATGCCCGATTTATTGACCTATTTTTGTGAAGGATTCATCCCATGGCTGTGTTGCCAGAACTTGAAGCATTTCTCGAACTCGCCGAGTTCGGCCGGATGACCGGCAAAAGTCGCGCGATGCATGAACAGTCGCCACAACAGGCGCGGATCGATTTTGAAGCCTCCTCCGGGTTTCTCGATGTGCCGCTGGACAGCGTTGCCTGCGAGGACTTCACCCTTGCTGCGCGGGACGGCCACAGCTTGTCGGCGCGGCTGTATCGCGATGGGCAAGCGGTCGACGGGTTGCAGCCGGTGGTGTTGTATTTTCATGGTGGCGGCTATGTGGTCGGCAGCCTGGATTCCCATGATGCGCTGTGCCGGCGACTGGCCTCCCAGGGCGGGTTTGCGTTACTGACCGTGGATTACCGACTGGCGCCGGAGTGGCGTTTTCCGACACCGGTACAGGACGCCTGCGATGCTGGCAACTGGCTGGTGCGCGAGGGCGCAGCGCGGGGGCTGGACGCGAATCGGGTGGCGCTGATCGGCGACAGCGTGGGCGCAACGTTGGCCACGGTGTTGTCGATCATGGCCGTGCGTGAGCCAGAGGAATTGGCGTTGAAACCCAAGGCGCAGGTGTTGCTGTACCCGGTGACGGACGCGACGACCCAGCGTGCCTCCCATCGTGATTTCGCCGAGGGCTATTTGCTGGAGACACCGACGCTGGACTGGTTCTACGCGCATTACGGGCGCACGCCAGCGGACCTGTCGGATTGGCGTTGCTCGCCGTTGCTGGCGGCGGACCTGTCGGGCGTGGCACCGACGCTGGTGTACCTGGCCGGGCATGATCCGTTGTATGACGAAGGGGCGGCGTATGCCGAGCTGTTGCGCGCGGCGGGGAATGAGGTGACGTTGCTGGAGCAGCCGGGAATGACCCATGACTTTATGCGCATGGCGGGATTGCTGGGGGAAGTGGAAGGGATTCACTCGGAAGTGGCGGGGTGGGTGCGTTCGCGGGTTTGAGTTGACATAAAAAAACCGCCATTCCTGGGTCAGGGGTGGCGGTTTTTTTGTGTCCGGTATGGGGGATTTCTGGTGGGGCGACAATTGCCTTCGCGGGCAAGCCTCGCTCCTACAGGTTGGTGTCGATTTGTGACACGACGCCAACCTGTAGGAGCGAGGCTTGCCCGCGAAGGCGGACTCACATTCAACACAAATCCCTGGCCCAAAAAAATGCCCACATCTCACGACACGGGCATTTTTCATTTCAGCTCATGACTCAGAAGTCATACTTCGCGGTGATCTGCAGGTTACGCGGCTCGCCGTAGAACGTGGTGCCGAAGTTGCCCAGGCCCGACATGTATTTCTTGTCGAAGACGTTGTAAGCATTGGCGGTGAAGCTCAGGTGTTCGTCGTACTGATAACGGGTCATCAGGTCCACGAGGGTGTAGCCACCTTGTTTGAGCAGGGTGCTGCCGCCCTGGCCGTTACCCACGTTCGGGCTGTAGCTCTGGCCGTAGAACGCGCTCTGCCAGCTGACACCGCCACCGATGGTGACCTGGTCCAGTGCGCCCGGCAGACGGTAAGTGGTGAACGTACGCACCACGTGTTCCGGTTTGCTGGAGGCCAGCGGGAAACCGAAGATACGTTGTTCGTCTTCATCTCGGGTACGCGCGTAGGTGTAGCCGGCAGTCACGTTCCAGCCATCCGCCAGTTCGCCAGCCAGTTCCATTTCCACACCTTTGGTGGTGGCGCCGGAGATGGCTTTATAGACGTCCTGGCCGGTGCCTACGTCGGTGGTGACGTATTGCGCGACGTTGTCCTGCTCGATTTGAAACAAGGCAAAGCTGGCGTTCAGTTTGCCTTCGAAATAAGCCGCCTTGATGCCGGTTTCGTAGCTGTCGCCTTCAACAGGCTTGAGGGTCGAACCGGTCACGTCCTTGTAGATTTGTGGCTGGTAGATCTTGGTGTAGCTGGCGTAGACCGAGTACACATCGTTCAGGTCGTAGACCACGCCGGCGTAGGGTGTAACGACGCCGTGTTCCTTGTAGCTGGCGTGGGTGTCGGTCTGGGTCGAACCCGGATAGTAGGAGTAATCTTCGTTGTACTTGAAGGTGCTCAGACGGCTGCCGAGGATGAATGACAGGTCGTCGGTCGGACGCAGGCGCGTGGCCAAGTAGAGACCGTTCTGGCTCTGGGTGCGTTCGTATTTACCGTTTTTCGGAAATTCCTGTTTCGGCAGGTGACCGTTCCAGTCAAAGATGCTGCCCGGCACAAGTCCGGAAGCGCTGGAGTCGTAGGTCGCACCGGTCTGGCGCGAGTGGGAAGCCATGAAACCCGCCACCAGCTCATGCTCTCGACCGCCCAGGGAGAAGGGGCCGGAGACGCTTACGTCTGCCGAATTCTGTACGCGATGGCCTTCCCAACGACCCCAGTAAAGGAAATTGCCTTCGCCAGTGACGGGGTCTGCGGAACCACCGCTGGCCGAGGCCAGTTGGGTATCGTGATCGGTGGTTTTCTGGTCGAAGCTGGCCTTGAGTTTCCAGTCATTGGCCAGCGCTTGTTCCAGCGACGAGAAGTAGGTGACGCTGTCGAAATCACGACGGCTCCAGTTGGCACCCGGGTTAAAGCTGCGGGAGAAATCGGTGCGGCTGCCATCGGTGAAGTACGGCGCGTTACCGGTCCACGAACTGCCGCGCGGCGTTGCACTGGACTTGTCGACGCCAAAGGTCAGCAGGGTGTCGTCCGTCAGGTCGGCTTCAAGGATGCCGTAGTAGATGTCTTTTTTCTGGGTGTAGTGGTCGATGTACGAACCTTTGTCCTGATAGGCACCCACGAAGCGACCGCGCACGTTGCCCGAATCGGTCAGCGAACCGGAGATATCGCCTTCGGTGCGGTAGTTGTCCCAGGAACCGGCGGTTGCACTGACCGAGGCCTTGAAGTCCTTGGTCGGTTTCTTGCGGATCAGGTTGACGGTGGCGGACGGGTCGCCAGCGCCGGTCATCAGGCCGGTAGCGCCTTTGATGACTTCGATGTGATCGAGGCTGGCCGCGTCGTCGCTGTTGTTCGGGTTTTCACCGTAAACACCGTCGTAGGGCTGGTTGACACCATCGTATTGAAAGTTGGTGATCGCAAAGCCACGGGCGGAAAACTCGGTACGGTCACTGTCGTACTTCTGTGTGGTAACGCCGGGCGTGTTACGCAACGCGTCGGCGACGCTGGTGACGCCGCGATCGTCCATTTGCTGACGGGTCACCACGGTCACCGATTGCGGCGTTTCGCGAAGGGTCAGCGGCAGCTTGGTCGCGGTGGTGGTGGCGCCAGTTGTGTAGGAACCGGTGTCTTCAGTGGTCAGGCCCAGGGCCTGGCCGGAAATCGTCGTCGCGCCCAGTTGCAGGCCTGAACCGCCGCCGGATACCAGGGTGACGCTGTTGCCATTGATCTGGAACGAAATGCCCGTGCCTTTGAGCAAGGCGCTCAGGGCCTCGGACGGCTCCAGCGAACCGGACACTGCACGGGACTTGATACCAGCGACCTGGTCAGGGCTGTAGAGGATCTGCAGGTTGGTCTGCATGCCCAGCTCGGTCAGCGCGTTGGAGAGCGGCTGCACGGCAATATTCACTTTTACAGGTGCAGCATTGGCCATCGCGCTCCCCAGCAAGGTGGCGGTCAGCAGTACGCTGGTGAACAGGGTGCGATGCAATGTCGGGCGCTGTACGGCCAGCGCGAGAGGTGTGCGGCGTGGTTGAGGTCGCATTACTTACCTGAGCTCCTGAAAAGTGTTGTGCAGAGTTTTTGTTAATAAGAATGATTATTAGACGCGGCACGAACGGAAAACCGGAAAGAAACCCGTCAAATAAATTTCAGAAAGATGAAATGAAGGGGCATGGTCGCTTTTTGTAGGAGCCAGGCTTGCCGCACCGCTGGTTCCTACAGGGCAGACGTATCAGGCAGGGGCAAGCTCGGTGACAACCCGGCCGCTTTCCATGCGCACCAACTGGTCGGCCACATCGAAGTAACGGTCATCGTGGGAGATCACGATGATGGTTTTGCCCAGGCGCTTGAGGTCCGGCAGTAGCTCGGTGTAGAAAATCCGGCGGAAGGTCGGGTCCTGGTCGGCCGCCCATTCATCGAACACCAGCACCGGGCGTTCTTCGAGCCAGGCATTGACCAGCGCCAGGCGCTTGCGTTGGCCGGTGGAGAGGTCGGTGGTGGTGAAATTGCCGTCCTTGACGCTGACCTTGTGCGCGATTTCCAGGCGTTGCAGGTATTTGTTGGCGTCTTCGGGGATGTGCTGATCGCCCTGGACCACGTCATCGAACAGGTAATAGTCAGCGAAGATCGTAGTGAACAACTGGCGATAGTCATCACGGTTCTGCGCATCGATCGCCTCGCCGTTGACGCGGATCTCGCCCTGTTGCGGCGTGTACAAGCCCAGCAGCAACTTGATCAGCGTGGTCTTGCCGCAACCGTTCTCGCCGACAATAAAGGTGATGTCGCCTTGCCTGATCGTCAGGTTGACCGGCCCGAGCTGGAACGGTGCGGCACCTTCGGCAGCCGGGAAGGCGAAACGCACATCGGCCAGTTTCAGTTCATGCACAGCTTGCTTGACGTTGCCCTGATCGCTGAGCAGCAAGTGCGGTTCGGGGGTGGAAAACTGCTCGGACAACTCGGCGATCCGGCGGAAGGCAATCTGCGCGCGGCTGACAATCGGCAATGTGCTGATCAAATGCTCCAGCGGGCCCTTCATATAAAGCAGCACCAGCACGAAGCCGCTCATCACGGTTTTGTCGGCGCTTGGCCAGAAAGATTGCAGCGCCAGCACCAGGCCGATGACCACGAAGAACAGCATCGAGCCGAAGGTCTTGGCGATGACGAAGGTGTTGACCGAGCGCACCTGGGTCTTGCAGATAAAGTCGGCCGTCGCCTTGATGCCTGAAACGAACATGCGCTGGCGACGCGGACGGTGGATACGTAGTTCCTTGGCGCCATCGGCAATCGCGTTGTAGTGCTTTTGCAGCTCGTCCTCAGCGTCACGGGCGGCCATGAAACCCTGCACACCTTTGCTCTGGGCGTAAGCCTGGATCGCGGTGCCGATCAGGATCGCGGCGACCATGATCAAAAACATCGGCCACGACAGGATGGCCAGGTAACCCATGCAACCCAGGGTCACGGTGAGGGAAATTGCCAGCGGGGCGAAGGCGAAGGCGAAGTCGCTGATGGTGTCGACGTCGTGGGTCAGCACGGGAATCAAGCGATGGCTGCGGTAGCGTTCGATTTGTTCGATCGGTGCCGAGAGGACTTTTTCACCGAGCTGTTTACGCAGCCTGGCGATGATGTGCTGGCCGACATAGTTGGTGCCGATGTCCGAGCAGATCGAAGTCAACAGCGCCAGCAGGCACAGGCCGGCGAACAAGGCGACGACGCCCTGGGTCAGGCCGGTGTCCGAATGCAGGGCGTTGTTGATGGTCGCCAGCAATACCGTGACGCTCAAGCCGCCGACCATGCCCAGGAAGATGGACGTGGCGACGATGAGTCGAAACGGTTTCAACAGGGCGAACAACTCGCCGATGGCGCCACGGGGAGGCTGGGTCATGGAAGACAGTTCCTTGGGTGTAAAGGCAGATACCCAGTAGAACGTCTGATCGAAGGGTTAATTTACAAGGTCGCCGACTGGCGGTGGGGACGGTAACTCCAGTCGATTAGGCACACATCTGATTTTGTAGGAGCGAGGCTTGCCCGCGAAGGCGATCTTGAGGGCCCCTTCGCGGGCAAGCCTCGCTCCTACAAAAAGCAATTCACGCGCTTACAGGTCACGCACGATACGGAACCCCATCCAGTCGCCACGCTCTTGCGGGTACTGGCTGTTGCGATTGCCGGAGCGGGAGAACACCGGCGCTTCGCCCCAGTCGTTGCCACGAATGCGCACCGCTTCGCAGTTGGCTTGTACCCACGCGCTGCCATCGGTGGGTGCGCCGACGTAGTCCGGGTGTTCGCAGTCTTCGACCCACTCGTAGACATTGCCGTGCATGTCGTACATGCCGAACGCGTTGGGTGGATAGCTGCCGACCGGCGAGCTGTAGCTGTAACCGTCCGCCGGGCCGTAGGTGTTGGCGTGTTTGCTGATGCTGTATTCCTTGCCTTCATCGAACGGGAAGGGGAAAGGACCTTTGGTGCCGCCGCGCGCGGCGTATTCGCGTTGGGCTTCGCTGACCATGTGGTACTTCTGCCCGGTCTTTTTCGAGAGCCAGGCGACGTAATTTTTCACGTCATCGAAGTTCATGCACACCGCCGGCTGGCGCGAGCCTTGCGGATAACGCGGTTTGCTGGCGACGCACTCGCGACCCGGCCGGGTGTCGCCATTGGCGATGGTCACGCCACTCTCGCGCACGTAACTGTCCCATTCACCGGCAGTGACCTGGAAACGGCTCATGGCGAATGGTTTGGCGAAGGTCACTTCGTGCATCGGACTTTCGTCGGGCTCGCGACCGACTTCATCGTCCGGCGTGCCCATGGTGAAAGTGCCGGCCGGCAATACGACCATTTCCGGGCAATCGCGGCAGTCCTTGAACACCTTGCCGGGTTGCGGGGCGGTGGCGGCTTGGGCGGCGGTTGGCAGCAGGCCGGCGATGAGGGCGGATAAGGCGAGGGCCTTGAGCGGCAGGGTTAGTGGATTACTGTTCATGAGGTGTCTCGTTCAAAGAAAAAAGCGTGGCGATAACGAAACCTGTAGGAGCCAGGCTTGCCGGCGAAGGCAATCTTGAGGCCGCCTTCGCGGGCAAGCCTCGTTCCTACACAGAAAGCGGTCTGCTCAGGCGATCTTGCTCAGCAAGACCATAAAGCGGTCGATGTGGTTTTCGGTGTTGAGCAGGCCGGGCGCGATGCGGATCACCGGGCCGACGTCGCGGTCCACCGAGTCGCAGACCACGCGGTTTTCCATCAACTGCACGGCGACTTCTTCGCAGTCGCGGTCCTTGATCCGGAAGAAGGTGAAACCGGCCGACAGGTCCGGGCTCTTTGGCGTGACCAGTTCGATCTGCGGGTGTTCCAGCAGCCGGTTTTTCGCATAAGTGTTAAGCGCGTGAATGCGCGCCTGCACCTCGGCCTTGCCCAATTCCAGGTGCAGCTTGAACGCTTCGTCCAGGGCCCAGCGGTGTTCGAAGCTGTGGTAGCCGCCCGGCGTCATGATGGTCGAGAAGGTGGTGGCTTCGGAGAAGGTCGGAATCGTCGGCGTGACGTCCTTGAGCTCAGCGGAACGGGCGCAGATGATCCCGGTGCCGCGCGGGCCGAACATCCATTTGTGGGTGCCGGTGATGAAGAAGTCGCAATGCATGTCGGGGAAGTCGAGGTCGTCGACGCCGAAACCGTGCACGCCATCGACCACATACAGGATGCGGTCCTTTTCCTCGCGATTGCGATTCTGCTCCTCCACCAGTTTGCCGATCTCTCCGATCGGCAGTTTCACGCCGCTGCCGGACTGCACCCAGGTCATGCCCAGTACGCGGGTTTCGGGACGGATACCTTTGGCGATCGCGCCCAGCACCTCATCCACCGAGACCTTGTGACTGTTCTCGAACAGTTTGAGCTTGCGCACCTTGACCCCGTCCTTTTGCTGGCGGTAACCCAAGGCGTAATTGGTGGCGTAGTGTTCGTGCTCGCTGGTGAGAATTTCCTGATCCGCGCGCACATGGATGCCGCCATAGATCAGCGACAGGCCTTCGGTGGTGCTGCCGGTCAGCGCGATTTGCTCAGGCTTGGCCTTGAGGTAGCGGCCGGCCCAGACGCGAACCTCTTGCTCGCGTTTTTCGGTTTCGCCCAGGTCCCAGTCCATCGCCAGGCCCGGGTTGCGGTCGAGGTTGGCGCGGTGGCGTTCAATCGCCTCACGCACCGGACGCGGGTGGGACGTCACCAGAAAATTGGCGAAGTGCAGGTAGTCCGGATCCTGGTCGAACAACGAGCGCAATTGCGCCCATTTGTCCTTGGGCTGTGGCGTTGGATTGGCAGCCAGCGCCTGCAGATTCACGGCAGAACTCAGTGGCAGGCCAGCGGCGAGAATACCGGCCTGCTTGAGGAATGAACGGCGGTTAGTCATGAACTCGGTTCGCTTATGCAAAGGGGGAATCAGTTTTTCGCAACCGGTTTGGACGACTTCTGCACCTGGTCCCAGACCCGCAGGAAATTCCCGCCCCAGAGCTTGGCGATATCGGCCTCGCTGTAGCCGCGACTGATCAGCTCGGCCGTCACGTTGCGCGCTTCGCTGACATCCTTCCAGCCATCCAGACCGCCGCCGTCGTTGAAGTCGGAACTGATGCCGACGTGGTCGATACCGATTTTCTTCACCGCGTAGTCGATTGCGTCGCCGTAGTCCTTGAGCGTGGCTTTCGGTTCTTCGTCGACGATGGCGTAGAGCTGGCTGGCGTACTCGCCGAAACGCTGTTCGGACCAGACGGTGATGATCGGGTCACCCGGCATCAAAGCCATTTCCAGGCCTTGCAACGGTTGCAGGTCGAAGCGTGCGCGCAGGGCGTTGAGTTTGTCCTGAGTGGCCTGGCTCAGCGGGCGGATATAGGTGGGAAAGCCGACAATCTGCACCACGCCGCCGCTGTTTTTGATCAGTTGCATTTCCTGATCGCTGAGGTTGCGCGGGATGTCCACCAGTGCACGCGGTGCCGAATGCGAGGCGACCATCGGGGTGCGGCTCAGTCGTGCGACTTGCTCCAGGGCCTTGGTCGACATCTGCGACACATCGATGATCACGCCGAGGTCGTTCAGGCGGTGCACGGCCTGCTTGCCGATCTCCGACAGGCCACCGAGGGCATCCCGCGAATCATTGAAGAACGGCAGCGGTCGAGACGAATCAGCCCAGGCGTTGTTGCCCACGTAACTGAAACCGAACATGCGCATGCCGCGAGCGGCCCACGTGTCCAGGGCGTTCAGGTCGTTGCCCAGCGGATAGGCGTTGAGCATGCTCATGAAGATCGCGAATTTGCCTTCGCCGTGCAGGCGGCGGAAATCGTCCGGGGTGTAGGCGATGGCGACCTGGTTGGGAAAGTCGCGAACCATCGTGCTGATGATTTTGTAGCGGGTTTCCTGCTCGAACCGGGCTTCGTCGACGAAACCGGCGGTCGGGCGATGCGGGGCGTTGGCGCCGTTCCAGATTTCCGGCCAGCCGAAAATCGTCAAGGCCGCGCCGGACAAGCGTCCGCGGCCAGTCTTGACCAGGTCGAATTGCCCGGTGCCATCCTTGTCCGCTTCATTGCCGGCGGTGCCGAAGTCCAGCGGGACGGTGACGTGGCTGTCGAAGGAGAGGAGGCGCTCTTGCAGCTCATCGGCCTGTTTCATCACCTTGATCGGGTAGCCGGGATTGTCTTTGAACCCGTAATCCCAGGCCGCAAAGCCTGCCCCGGCAGTGATCGCCAGGGCCAGCGGCAGGCCGATGTAAAGAGCCTTTTTCGAACGTGGTTTTGTCATTGCAATCTCAGTCAGGTTCGCCACCCCGGTGCGGGCGCAGGGGCCTTTGCTATCTGGGAAGAACGAGTGGCTGGTCAGAAAATTTAGGCGGATTCACCCGCGTTAGTGATCGTTCCCACGCTCCGCGTGGGAATGCAGCCCGGGACGCTCCGCGTCCCTTCCAAAGCCGAACGCGGAGCGTCCGTTGAGGCATTCCCACGCAGAGCGTGGGAACGATCTTTCGGGGGCACCATAAATTTTTGGAGGCAACAAACGTTCTAGCTTGGATAAAGCCTGCTTCATGGCTGACACAGGTAGGGCAATGACGATTTCTCGACGATGGTTCATGGCAGGCCTGGCGCTGACCGGCGCCGCCGTGCCTGCGGCTTTTTATGGGCATCGCGAATGGACGAAACCGGATCCGGCGATCACTCCCGGCGAAGCTTCATTCGATGTGGCGGATGTCGCAGGCCAGCATTTGGCGAACACCTTGCGGGGCGTCTGGCAGATTCGTTTCGAAGGTCGAGACGCCGGTATCGAAGGCTTGCCACGGGACGGGCTGGAACTGCTTCTCGACGTCGGCCACAAAGGTCGCGGCTTGATCGGGTTCCTCGACACCGCCCAGCGTTTGCGCTCCAGCGATGAACCGCGCTACCGGGTGCTGGGCGATCTGGCGGAAGCCAAACCGGCTGAACTGAGCTGGCGGCTGGTCAGTGCCGACGCTGCCAACGGCACGCCGGATTATGAATTCAGCATGGCCCTGGATGAAGTCTGGGCCGGTTTCGGCAATGCCGGCAGCGGTACACTCAGCGGCCGGGTGTTGAACCTCGATCGCCCGCTGATGATGACCGCGCAGGATAATCGCTTCATCGCCGTGAAGCGTGTTTTTCCCGAAGCTCGCGAGCGAACCGGTCTGAATGCACCGCTGCTGGCCTGGCTGGTTTCCGCCGAGCATCGGCTGTTTCACCAGCTCTGGCATGCCTCGCGGGACAAGTGGCACACCCTGTCCGAGGACAAGCGCAACGCCCTGCGTGGCATTGGCTGGCAGCCCGGTCCGCGGGACAACGAGCGTGATGCCCGTGGCGCGCGCAAAGATCGCAATGGTTCGGGCGTGGACTTTTTCTTCATGCACCGGCACATGCTGGGCACGGCGCGTTCGATGCAGGATTTGCCGTCCTGGCAGCACTTTCCGTTGCCGCAGCCAGAACTGGCCCGCGATCGCATCGGCTTTGCCAATTACTGCGACAACCACGACGGCACCGCGCTGCCGCCGACCTGGCAGGCCGACGACGATGCCGAGTACTCGCAATGGGTCAGCGACATCAAGACTGCCGAGACTTACCACAGCAACTTCCAGGTCTGGGAGTCGCGCTACCGTGATCCGCGTTATCTGTCCCAACTCACCCTGGGGCAGTTCGGTTCAGAGGTCGAGTTGGGGCTGCATGACTGGCTGCACATGCGCTGGGCCTCGGTGCCGCGTGATCCGTCCAATGGCCAGCCGGTGCCGTTCGCCCGGGATCCGGCAGACTTCTCCGCGCGCTGGTATGCGCCGGAAAACGACTTCCTCGGCGACCCGTTTTCCTCCCATGTGAATCCGGTGTTCTGGCATTTTCACGGCTGGATCGATGATCGTCTGGAAGACTGGTTCCGTGCGCACGAGCGCTTTCATCCAGGGGAGGTGAGTCGGCTGGAGGTCAACGGTGTGGCGTGGTTTGCGCCGGGGCGTTGGGTTGAGGTAGATGATCCGTGGCTTGGGCCGAGCACCCATGGGTGCAGCACGACGCCAGGATTGCAGACGGGCAAGTCGGTTGAGATGGACCCGGAAACAATGAAACTGGCGCTGCGCATTACCTTTGGCGAAGACGAGAAGAAACTGGCGGACCTGTTCCGCAAAGTGCCACAGCGGCCTTGGTATGCGCGGCATTTGAAGGCCAAGCCGGTTACCACTTAAGCGGGTGATACCGCGTTATCGTTCTTCGCGGGCAAGCCTCGCTCCTACAAGGGCGTCATTTATCCCTGTAGGAGCGAGGCTTGCCCGCGAAGAGGCCCTCAATAACAGAGCAAATCACCAAACCTGCCACCCACCCCCCAGCGCCTTGTACAGCGCAATACTCGCCTGTAACCGCGACAACCGCAGTTGCACACTCAAGTCCTGCGCCGCATACAGCGTGCGCTGGCTCTCCAGCACCGTCAGCAAATCCTCGGCCCCGGCCTGATAACGGCTTTGCGCAATATTGAATGCGGTCTGCGCCTGGTTCAGTTCTTCGCTTTGCCACTGGCGCTGTGCATCCAGTCCGCGAATGCTGTTGAGGGCTTTTTCCACGTCGGCGAAGCCATTGATGATCGCCCCGCGATACGTCTCCAGCCGTTCTTCCTGGCGGGCCGTGGCTTTATCGCGCTCGGCGCTCAAGCGACCATTGTTGAAGACCGGCGCAAGCAATCCGGCGGTGAGGTTGTAGAAAGGACTGCGCAGAATGTCTGCCGCCTGATCGGCTCCCGATCCCAGTTCGGCGCTCAAGGTCACCTTCGGCAACATCGCCGCGCGGGCGACGGTGACGTCGGCTTGTGCGGCGGCCAGTTGCGCTTCGGCGCGGGCGATGTCCGGGCGGCGGGTGAGCAGTTCGCTGGGCGCGCCGGCCGCGATGGTCGGCCATGACAGCTGATCGAAGCGCTCCTGACCCAGCGCCAGTTCCTGAACCGGCCGGCCGAGCAGGGCGGCCAGACCGATCAACGCGTCCTGCGCCTGTTGCTGCACCAGCGGCAATTGCCGTTGTTGCGCCGCCACCAGGCTCTTCTGCTGCGCCAGTTCCAGCGCTGTCGCAGAGCCCGAATCAAAACGCGTCTGCACCAGTTTCAACACGTTCTGAGCGTTCGCCAGGTTCAACTCGGCGATGCGACTTTGCTCGCGCAGCGACAAGGTCTGCGCGTAGGTATTCGCAACACCGCTGAGCAGCGTCAATTCCACGGTGGCCTGATCGAACTCGCTCGCCTGCAACCCGAATTGCGCGCTGTCACGGGAGGCCCGTTGACCGCCCCAGAAATCGATTTCGTAACTGGCACTGAGGCTGGCGTTGAAGTAATCGACGGCCTTGTTATCGCTGTCGGCATCGAGCTGGCTGTAACCGTTGCCGCGCAGCAGTTTTTGTCGATTGGCGTTCAGGGCACCCTTGACTTCGGGTAGCTGAGAACCGCCGGCAACCACCGTCTCGGCCTGCGCCTGGCGCACCCGTGCGATGGCGGCGGCCAGGTCGTAACTGCCGACCCGCGCCTGCTCGATCAGTTGATCCAGCTGCGGGCTGCCGAACTGCGTCCACCATTGCAGGTTGCTGCGGGTGGCGCTTTGCGTGTGCGGCGATTGCCAGGAAGAGGGCGGAGCAATGCCGCTGTCCGGGCGCTGGGCGGGCGTGCCGCAGGCACCGAGCAACAGGCAGAGGGTCAGTAAACTCAGTTGCGGCTTCATGGGGAGATCATTCACTGGTAAGGGCCGTGACCGGGTCGAGTCGGGCAGCTTTGCGGGCCGGCATGAAGCCGAAGACAACACCGGTGACCAGGGCGCAGCCGAAGGCGCCGAGCACCGCTATCAAAGAGAACGCGACGGCGACTTCGCTGAGGATCAGCACGCCGCCGACGATCAGCGCCAGGGCGATCCCGGCGAGCCCACCGACCACCGACAGCATCACCGCTTCCGTCAGAAACTGACGGAGGATGTCGCGCTGGCGGGCGCCGGTGGCCATGCGGATGCCGATCTCCCGGGTTCGCTCGCGCACGGTCATCAGCATGATGTTCATCACGCCGATCCCGCCCACCAGCAGCGAAATGGCGGCAATCGAGCCCAGCATCAACGACAGGGTGTTTTGCGTGCGCGCTTCGGCCTGGATCATCGCGGCGTTGTTGGTCAGTTCGAAATCCTTCTTGCCGTTGTGCAGGCGCAGCATCAATTGCTCGATGGCAATCTCAGTCTCCTTGACCTTGCGTGCGTCGGCGGCGGCGATGGCCACGTACTCGGGATTGTGGGTGCCAAACAGGCGCACGCTCGCGGCGGAATACGGGATGGCGATGCGGTCGTCGCTGTCGGAATCGCCCGAGCTGGCGCCTTTTTCCGCGAGTACGCCGACTACCTGGAACGGCACGTTCTCGATCAGGATGTACTGGCCGATCGGGTTGGCTACGTCCTTGAGCAACCTGGTCCGCACTTTGTGGCCAATCACCGCAACCGCCGCGGCGTTGCGCTCATCGTCCTGGGTGAAATAGTTGCCTTGCACAACCGGCCAGTTGAAAATCGCCGGGAAATTGGTGTCGTTACCGCCAACGTAGCTCAAGTGGTCGAGGTTGCCGAAGCGCACCCCGGCTTCCTGACCGTTGACCGGCATGATCCGCGTCACTTGCGGCAGGCTTCCCACCGCCGCGACGTCATCCAGGGTGACGATGCCCAACGGCGTACGCGGATTGGGTGATGAGCCGCTGAGGTAAATGATGTTGGAGCCGAAAGCACCCATTTGCGCCATCACCTGGCGTTTGCTGCCTTCGCCGACGGCGAGCATCACCACCACCGACGCCACACCGATGATAATCCCGAGCAGTGTCAGTGCCGTGCGAAAGCGGTTGATCCACATCACCCGCCACGCCGCTTGTACGGCGTCGATCAGTTCGCCTTTCCACGCGCCGGTGGCTTGCGCTCCTTCCGTCAGACGCTTGCGCAGATGCACCGCTTGCAGCGCGCCGGGGTTGGCCGAGGTTTGCGCTTCAGGGTTGTCACGAGCGCTGTCGCTGATGATCAGCCCGTCACGGATTTCGATGATGCGTTTGGCCCGGGCCGCGACTTCGCGGTCGTGGGTGATGAGGATCACCACGTGGCCCTGGCTCGCCAGTTCGTCGAGCAGGGTCATCACCTCGGCGCCGCTGTGGCTGTCGAGGGCGCCGGTGGGTTCGTCGGCGAGGATGATGTGGCCGCCGTTCATCAAGGCGCGGGCAATCGACACCCGTTGCTGCTGGCCACCGGAGAGCTGATGCGGGCGGTTACCGGTGCGCGAGGCCAGGCCGAGACGGTCGAGCAGGGCGGCGGCGCGGGCGTGGCGTTCGGCCGCCGGCAAGCCTGCATAGATGGCCGGCATCTCGACGTTTTCCTGGGCCGAGCCGGACGGGATCAGGTGATAACCCTGGAACACAAAACCAAAGGCTTCGCGGCGCAGCCAGGCAAGCTCGTCGCTGTCGAGGGCGGCGACGTTTTGCCCGGCGAATCGGTATTCGCCCGACGTGGGGCGGTCGAGGCAACCGAGGATGTTCATCAGCGTCGACTTGCCGGAGCCGGAAGCACCGACGATCGCCACGAACTCCCCGGCATGGATCGACAGGTCGATGCCGCGCAACACGTGAACTTCAGGTGAATCGCCGCCGCCGTAGGCTTTGCGAATGTCCTGCAGGTCGATCAGAGGCGTCTGCATTCAGCCGCCACTCCCGTCGGCCGGGCCGATCAGCAGGTGATCGCCTTCCTGCAAACCGTCGAGGATCTGCACCCGCAGACGATCGCTGATACCGGTGCGCACGTCGCGTTGCTGAATGCTGCCGTTTTTGGCGACGACCTGGGCGATTTGCATGTTGGCCTCAGTGCCGGCCTGCAACGCCGCGACAGGCGCAGTGAGGGTGTTTTTCGCCTGATCCGAAACGAAGAACACTTGGGTGGTCATTTCCGCCATCAACGCGTTGTCGGCGTTATCGACGTCCAGCAACACCGTATACAGCACCACACGCGCGCTGCCACTTTTGCTCGAACTGGCCGGGCTGCCGCCACCCTGGCTGGTCTGATCCAGCGGCTTGGGCGGCACTGGCAGAATTTGCCGCACGGTGCTGCTCCAGCGTCGGTTGCCACCGCTGAGGGTGGTGAACCAGGCGGTCATGCCGGGTTTGACGTGGCCGATGTCGGCTTCCGAAACCTCGGCCCATACCGTCATCGGCGACAACTTGGCGATGCGCAGAATCAGCGGTGTTTGCTGCTGGGCGTTGAGGGTCTGGCCGACCCGGGCGTCGAGTGCAACCACGGTGCCGGCCATCGGTGCGTAAATCCGCGTGTAACCGAGTTCGGCCTGATCGCTGCGCAGGCTGGCCTGGCCCTGACGGATCTGCGCCTGGAACATGTCGATGCGGGCCTGGGTGGCGCGCAGCTCGGCCTGGGCAGTTTGCACGTCTTCTTCGCGGGTTGCGCCGCCAGCCTTGAGGTTCTGTTGGCGCTGGTATTTCTGCCGGGCCAGTTCGTGCAGTGCCTGTTGTTCCTGAAGCTGCGCCTTGAGGTTCTCGATGGAGAACCGGCCGGCGTCGAGTTTGGCTTGCTGGGTGGACGGATCGATCTCCACCAGCAATTGGCCTTCCTTGACCACGTCGCCGACTTCCACGTGGATCTTCTGGATCTGCCCGGACGCCTGGGCGCCGACGTCGACATAGCGCCGGGGTTGCAGGGTGCCCAACGCGGTGACGCTGCTTTCAATGTCGCCACGGCTGACTTGCACGGTGGCGAATTTGTCCCGCCCAGGCGGGATCACTTGCCAGGCGGCGATGGCGATAACGGGGATCAGACAAAGTGCTACAAGCAGGGCGCGTCGGGTCTGTCGGGGACGTTTCATGCAGGGTTCCGGCCAATGGGTATCGGCCCGTCGTTCAACCTGCGCACATAAACCGGCGACAGCCGAACGCTGTCGGGGAGCCGACAGACACGGGGAGCTGTCCTGTAAACGAGGAAAGTAGCGGGGAATTTAGGTGCGGACACAGGTCGATACAAACAGACTGCGGGCGCTTGTGTGGCGAGGGGATTTAGCGAAACGTCGCACCGCCCCGTTAGGCTGCGGAGCGGCCCCGGCATTTCAAAGTTAAAGCGCATTAACGACTGCTTCGCAGCCTAACGGGGCGGTGCGACGTTTCGCTAAATCCCCTCGCCACAAGGTGTAGCACATGACTATTTATCGGGTAAGTCAAACCAACACTTTAAATCTATATGAGAATTACTATAAATTACGCGGCTCGAACTGCCACCATCTTGCCACTGCCTATTTCGGCGGTCGCCGAGGTGGCTCAAGGACAGAAACCGCACCCTGTGCGGCCGGGAGTCATGTTGGAAAACTACTATCGCGAGCTGGTGTGTTTCCTGAACGCCAAGCTAGGCAACCGTCAGGTTGCCGAAGATGTGGTGCATGACGCTTATTTGCGGGTGCTGGAGCGTTCCAGCGACACGCCGATCGAGCAGCCCCGGGCATTCCTTTATCGCACCGCGCTGAACCTGGTGATTGACGATCATCGGCGCAATGCCTTGCGCCAGGTCGAGTCGCTGGACGTGCTCGACAACGAAGAGCGCTACTTCACACCATCGCCGCACAACTGCCTCGATCACGGCCAGCGCCTGGAGATGCTCCAGCGTGCCTTGGCGGAATTGCCACGGCTGTGTCGCGAAAGTTTTCTGCTGCGCAAAATCGATGGCCTGTCGCACCCGGAAATCGCTGAACAACTGGGCATCTCGCGCGCGCTGGTGGAGAAGCACATCGTCAATGCCATGAAACATTGCCGCGTGCGGATGCGCCAGTGGGACGCCCATTGATCCCTTCTCTCTAAATTTTTTTTCATTGTCCTCGTTCCTACTCAACAGACGACCTGCTGTCCTGCATCAGGTCACTTAGGCTTATTCCCCTTGTTGAGGGGTTCATCCAGAGGACACTGGAAATGACACAGGCAATTGCATCGCCCATCGTTCACGACCTGATCGGCGTCGGTTTCGGCCCTTCGAACCTGGCGCTGGCCATCGCTCTGCAAGAGCGCGGGCCGAACCAGGGCGAGCTGGATGTACTGTTTCTCGACAAGCAGCCCAACTACAGCTGGCACGGCAATACCCTGTCGACCCAGAGCGAACTGCAGATTTCCTTCCTCAAAGACCTGGTGACCCTGCGCAATCCGACCAGCCCGTATTCGTTCGTCAACTACCTCAAGCATCACGGCCGTCTGGTGGACTTCATCAACCTCGGCACGTTCTATCCGTGCCGCATGGAGTACAACGATTACCTGCGCTGGGTCGCCGGCCAGTTTGAAGCCCAGAGCCGCTACGGCGAAGAAGTGCTGACCATCGAGCCGGTGCTGCACAACCAGCAGGTCGAGGCGCTGCGGGTGATCTCTCGCGACGCCACGGGGCATCAACATGTACGCACCACCCGTTCGGTGGTGGTCAGTACCGGCGGTACGCCGCGCATTCCCGAAGCGTTCAAGGCGCTCAAAGGTGACGGCCGCGTGTTCCACCACTCCCAGTACCTGGCGCAGATGGCCAAGCAGCCTTGCGTGAACAATCAGCCGATGAGCATCGCGATCATCGGTGGCGGTCAAAGTGCGGCGGAAGCCTTCATCGATTTGAACGACAGCTTCCCGTCGGTGCAGGTGGACATGATCCTGCGTGGCTCGGCACTGAAGCCGGCGGATGACAGCCCGTTCGTCAACGAAGTGTTCTCGCCGGAGTTCACCGACCTGGTGTTCCAGCAGGCGAGCAGCGAGCGCGAGCGTCTGGTCAACGAGTACCACAACACCAACTATTCGGTGGTGGACATCGACCTGATCGAACGCATCTACGGCATCTTCTATCGCCAGAAAGTCTCGGGCGTCGCGCGCCATGCGTTCCGTACTCTGACCACGATCGAAAAAGCCACCGCCACCGAGCGCGGCATCGAACTGGCGGTGCGCAACAATGCCACTGGTGAAGTCACGGTTCGCCTTTACGACGCCGTGGTCCTGGCCACCGGTTACGAACGCCAGATGCACCGCAAGCTGCTGGCGCCGCTGGAGCAGTACCTGGGTGATTTCGAGGTGGATCGCAACTACAAGCTGATCACCGACGAACGCTGCAAGGCCGGCATCTATATGCAGGGCTTCTGCCAGGCGAGCCATGGTTTGAGCGACACCTTGTTGTCGATCCTGCCGATTCGGGCGGATGAGATTGCCGGTTCCTTGTATGACCATGGAAAGAACCGTGGGCATAGCCGGTCGGTGGTGGATTTGTTGCTAGCGACTGCCAGCTAAATCTTCGGCGCCTGTCAGGCCGCCATCGCGAGCAGGCTCGCTCCCACAATGGACCTGTATTCACAGGACAAAATGTAGGAGCGAGCCTGCTCGCGAAGAGGCCCTGAAAAGCACCACAAATCTTGAAAGCTGAACCCTTCCTGAAGAACCCCGCAATTCTCCCACCACCCACCGTTCCTTCGTTTACTCTCCAGAAATCGGGGCGTAAGCTTCGCGCGTTTTCATCAATAGCGGAGACCCTCAGTGGGTACTTGTTCGAGTGACAGTAGTCGGCCGGATTCGATAACCGGCACCTTCCCGGCAAGATAACGCGCAGCCTGGCAGCGCCGTGGACATCGCCAAGGAAGCGGCCGACATCATTCTGCTGGAGAAGAGCCTGATGGTGCTGGAGGAGGGCGTGCTGGAAGGGCGCCGGACCTTCGCCAACATGCTCAAGTACATCAAGATGACCGCCAGCTCGAACTACGGCAACGTGTTCTCGGTGCTGGTGGCCAGCGCGTTCATCCCGTTCCTGCCGATGCACCTGCTGGTGCAAAACCTGCTCTACGACATTTCGCAGATCGCCATCCCGTTCGATAACGTCGATGAAGAAATGCTCGGCAAGCCGCAGCGTTGGCAGCCAGCGGATGTCGGGCGCTTCATGCTGTTTTTCGGCCCGATCAGTTCGATCTTCGACATCACCACGTTTGCCCTGATGTGGTACGTGTTCGACGCCAACACACCGGACCATCAAACCCGGTTCCAGTCCGGCTGGTTCGTGGTCGGGTTGCTGACGCAGACGTTGATCGTGCACATGATCCGCACACCGAAAATCCCGTTCCTGCAAAGCCGCGCGGCGATGCCGTTGATGGTCATGACCGGGATCATCATGGCAGTCGGGATCTTCCTGCCAATGGGGCCGTTGGCGCACTACTTCAAATCAGAGGCGCTGCCGTCGCTGTATTTCGTGTTCTTGCCGGTGATTCTGCTGGCGTACATGGGGCTGACTCAAGCGGTGAAGGGATTCTACATTCGGCGGTTTGGACGGCAGTAATTGCCGGAATCTGCAGTCATTTAGGAAAAGTCCTACAGAAACCTGTGCGCGCCTCCCGTAGCCTCGCCGCATCAAAAACCAGCCATCACACAAGAGGCTCTGATGCCGAATAAAGCCTTACGCATCCTGATCGCCGACCAGCAGCACTTTCACCGGATGAACATCGAACGGCTGTTCAATCAACTCGGCTATTACCGGGTGGCGCCGGTGCAGGGGCTTGCGCCAATGCTGACCCTGATCGAATACGGTTGCGAGCCGTTCGACCTGGTGGTCGTCAATGCCGCGCTGGCGGCAGGCGAACTGGATGTGCTCGGGTACTTCCTCAATAACCGGCAGGTTCGCCATGCACTGATTTTCGACGGCCAACGGGCGCACTTGCCGCCGATCCCGGCCTGTGAGCAACAGAAGATTCAGGTGAGCCACGCAGCGCTGCCTGATCTGCCGTGCATTCAGCGGCTGATGACGATCATTGATCCATCGCCGCAGGAGCGCGATCAGCGGTATGCCGGGTGATGGCGGTTTACCGTTCGTCGGGACTGTCATTTCTTACAGGTAGATTCTGCCTTTCCTCCATGCAACAGTCATGGCGCAGCCGTTGCGTCTACCCCGACGTTATCCCGTGGGCATTCGCTGAGTCTTTGCACAGGGAGTGGCCATGAAGTCAGTGCTGATTGTCGACGATCATCCGGTGATTCGCGCCGCACTCAAGCTTGTACTTGAACGGGAAGGTTTCAAACGGATTCATGAGGCGGCAAGTGTTGGGGAAGCGTTGACGATACTGCGTCAGCATCCGGTCGATGTGCTAATCCTGGATCTGGTGATGCCTGACGGCAGTGGGCTGGATCTGCTGGAGCGAATCAGGTCCAGCGCCTGGAAATGTGTGGTGCTGGTTTTCACCTCGCTCGATCCGCTGTTTTTCCAGGAGCGTTGCATGCGCGGTGGCGCCTTGGCGTATGTCTCGAAAACCAACAGCCTGGATCAATTGCACAAGGCGCTGCACGCGTTGATGGCGGGCTACACCTATTTCGCGCAGCTGGTTTCCAGCCCGATGAACCCGCTGCAACACAGTGAAAAAAAGATGATCGACTCGCTTTCCAACCGAGAGATGAACATCTTGCAGCACCTTGCCCGAGGCCTCTCCAACAAGGCGATCGCCAAAGCCATGAACCTGAGCCACAAAACCGTCAGCACCTACAAAACGCGTTTGATCATAAAACTAAGGGTCGTGGCGGCGGTGCATCTGCGCGATTTCGCCATACGCAATCACCTGATCTGAGTGCGCCCGATCGTGCATATCTTGCTTCTGATCCTGATGGTGTGCCTGGTGCCCCCGGCGTTGGCCTCGATCGCCGGCGAGCCTGAGCGCTTGCAGCTGCTGGGGCGTTCCACAGTGGAAGGGTACGAGGTCCCTCTGGAGAAACAGGACCGCCAATGGCTGCGCAACAAGCGTGTGTTGCGCGTCGGGGTGAGCGGGCCGGACTACCCGCCGTTCGAGGTGACGCGCAATCACGATGAGCTGGAAGGCATCACCGCCGATTACACCGCGCTGGTCGCGCAACTGCTGAACGTGCAGATCGAGGTGCTGCGTTATGTCACGCGTGAAGCGGCCATGGAGGCGCTGAAGTACGGCGGACTGGATGTGCTCGCGACCTCGAACAACTTCGAACTGGCCGACCCTGAGCTGACCCTGTCCAGTGCTTATGCTGAAGATCAGCCGATGCTGGTCACCCGCCTGGACGAGCGCATGCCCTTGGATCTGGCGGGCAAACGTATTGCCATGGCCGATGACTACCTGCCGGCGCAGACGGTTGAATCGTTCTATCCCGAGGCCAGCCTGCAACGTTATCCGTCAGCGCTCGATGCGCTCGGGGCGGTAGCGTACGGGCAGGATGACGTGTACCTCGGGGACCTCATCAGCGCCAATTACCTGATCAACAACAACTACCTCAATGACGTTCAACTGATGGGGCCGTCGGGCCTCGACGCTAACCCGTTCGGCTTTGCACTGGCTCGGGACAACCTGCCGCTGAAGGACCTTATCGACAAGGCGCTGGCGGCGATCCCCTTGGAGCAGCGCTCGGTCATCGAGCAGCGCTGGAGCGCTGGCAGGGCGAAAGTGGCCGGACAGCAGCGCGTGAGTCTGAGTGAGAGTGAACAGCGTTGGCTGGATCAGCATGCGACGGTGAACGTGGGCGTCGTCGGGGACTTTGCGCCGTTGACGTTCTACGATGCCGAGGGGCGATTCAGTGGGTTGACGGCGCAATTGCTGACGCTGATCAGCCAGCGCAGTGGTTTGAACTTTAATGTGTTACGAGGGCAAACCCTGGACCAGCAGATCCAGCGACTCAGAGCCGGCGAGATCAAGCTCTTGCCCACCATCATCCCCATGACCAAAGACGTCACCGGATTGCACTTTACCCGGTCCTATATGGCCCATCCGTATACGCTGGTCAATGCAACAACCCCCGGTAGCCCGACGACGCTGGACGATCTGGCCGGTAAACGCCTGGCGATTTATCCCCGTCATCCGATGCGTGCGTTCATTCAGGCGCGGGCGCCGCAGGTGCAGATGGTGGATGTTCAAAACCCGGCCGAAGGTCTGGAGTTGGTGGCGAAAGGACACGCGGATGCCGCGCTCAGTTCATTGTTCATGACCCGTTACCTGATTACCCGGTATTACCAGGGACGTTTACGGATCAGCAGCACCGTGGGCGATGAACCTGCGCGCATCGCCATGGCAACCGGCCGTGATGAACCGGAGTTGCACTCGATATTGAACAAGGCGCTGCTGAGCATTTCGCCCGAGGAAATGGACGATCTGGTCGCTCGCTGGAGCAATGATGTGGTGGTGGATGACAGTTATTGGCTGCGTCATCGCCAAGATATTTTGCAGGCGTTTACCGCGGCCGCGGCGTTGTTGATGCTGGCCCTTGGATGGATCGCCTGGCAGCGTCGGCAGATTCGCCAGCGCCAGCAGTGGATGCAGCAGTTACAGGTGGCCAAGGATGCGGCGGACGATGCCAACCGTGCCAAAACCACGTTTCTGGCGACCATGAGCCATGAAATCCGCACGCCGATCAATGCCCTGATCGGCTTTCTGGAAATGGCCTGGAAGCGTGCAGAAGTGGGCGTCGCTGATCGCGTCTCCCTCGAAGTCGCCTCCACGGCTGCGCAGCAGTTGCTGGCGTTGATCGGCGACATTCTGGACATCGCGCGTATTGAGTCCGGGCATTTATCGCTGACCCCCGAACGCGTCAATCTGCGTGATCTGGTGGCGTCGGTGTGCCGGGTCTTTGAAGGACTTGCCCGGGAAAAGCACCTGGCGTGGCGCGTCGATCTGGACCCGCGCAGTGATCGCGCAGTGTTGATCGACCCCACACGCTTCAAGCAAGTGCTGTCCAATCTTTTGAGCAATGCGATCAAGTTTACCTGCGAAGGCGAAGTGAGCCTGACGCTTTGGGTCATACCCGGTACGTTGGGGTACCTGGCGGTGAATGTGCGCATTGAAGACAGTGGCATTGGCATCAGTGCGACCGACCAGCAGCGGTTGTTCAGTCCGTTCGTTCAGGCCGGCAACAGCCAGCAATCCGCCCGCAAGGGATCCGGGCTGGGGTTGGTGATCAGCCGCACGTTGTGCGAAATGATGGGCGGCCGGCTGGTGCTGCGCAGCGTCCTCGGACGGGGTTCGCAGGTCGAGATCAGCCTGTCGCTGATCGCATTGAAACCGCTGCCTGCCGATGAATCGGTGAACAGGACGGTGGTGCAGGTCCCCACGCGGCCGCTGACGGTTCTGGTGGTTGATGATTACCCGGCCAACCGCTTGTTGCTCTCAAGTCAACTGAGCTACCTGGGGCATCGCGTGATGGAGGCCGAGGATGGCGGGCAAGGGCTGGAACTGTGGCGGGCACACGAGTTTGATGTGGTCATCACTGACTGCAATATGCCAAAACTCAGCGGTTATGAATTGACTGGCGCGATACGCGATGAAGAGCGCGCGCAAGGCCTGCCGCCGACGCTGATTCTGGGTTTTACCGCCAATGCGCAGCCTGAAGAAAAGGTCCTGTGCCTTGAAGCGGGTATGGACGACTGCCTGTTCAAACCCATTCGGCTGGCGGACCTGAGTGGGTGGTTGGCTGGCCGGTTTGCAGAGACGACGAGCAAACAACCCTCATCGTCAGAAATCGACCTGAGTGAGTTGGAGCAGTACGTCGGTGAAGACCGGACGTTGATCAATCAATTGCTGCGCGAACTGGCAGTGACCAATCGGGAGGACCGTGAACATCTGCTTCAAGCCCACGCTGGCAACAATCTCCCCGTTCTGCAAGACCTGGTGCACCGCATCAAGGGCGGTGCGCGCATGGTCCGGGCCCAACGGCTGATCGAGTGTTGTGAAGCGCTGGAACGTGCCTGCGGCGAGGGTCGCGCGGCATTGATCGACGAGGCCGTCGATCAATTGCAGGACGCAATGCGAAGTCTCGATCAGAGCCTTGAGCAGAGCTGACGCTTAATCCCAATGCGGTGCGATGCCTTTCGGGCTGGTCAAGCGCTGGCCACGATCCAGGCTTGCAATCAACGCCATGTCGGCCTCGCTCAATTGCAGGGCACAAGCTTGCAAATTGCTTTGCAGGTTGGCGCGTTTGGTAGAGGAGGGGATGACCGCGTTACCCAGCTGCATGGCCCAGGCCAGTGTGACTTGGGCCGGGGTTGCCTGAAGACGATCGGCGATTTGCTGGATGACCGGGTCTTTCAACACTTCGCCGTAGGCCAAGGTCATGTAGGAGGTGATCTGGATGCCTTGGTGCTGGGCAAACTCGACGACCTTGCGGTTTTGCAGGTACGGGTGCAGTTCGATCTGGTTGGTGGCGATGTTCTCGGCACCGACCGCTGCAATCGCCTGCTGCATCAGGTCGACCGTGAAGTTGGAGATGCCGATCTGCCGGGTCAGGCCCAGTCGTTTGGCTTCGAGCAAGGCGCCCATGAACTCCTCGACCGGCACTTGATCTTCCGGGGACGGCCAGTGGATCAGCGTCAGGTCCAGGTAATCGGTCTGCAGTTTGCGCAGGCTCTCTTTGAGGCTGTCAATCAACCGGTCTTTGGCGAAGTTGGCGACCCAGATTTTGCTGGTGATGAACAGCTCTTCACGGGCGATACCACTGGCGGCAATGGCCTCGCCGACCTCGGCTTCGTTTTCGTAGATTTGCGCGGTGTCGATCACCCGGTAACCCAGCGCGAGGCCGGTGCTCACCGAATCGATGACCACCTGGCCTTGCAAGCGAAAGGTACCGAGACCGAATGCGGGAATAGACATCAATGACTCCAGGGGTTGCAGTGGCAATGGACAGGAGTATCCCCGGCTGCCTCCCTGGGAAAAACAGCTGGATGGGCAAAGCAATGTTTACCGCAAGTCATGAATCGTTGGCAGCCTGGGGGATTGTTGGTGTCTGGTCGGGCGCCTTCGCGGGCAAGCCTCGCTCCTACAGGAATTTGCTAGATTTTGTAGGAGCGAGGCTTGCCCGCGAAGGGAGCGCCTCGGTCCTGAAGCTTACCCCCGAGCTTCAAGAATCATGCAAGTGGTCGACCCGGTCGCATACAACCGCCCATCCACATCATAAATCCGCCCCTCGGCCAGCGCGGTAGAACGGCCCAAATGCACAATTTTGCCTTCGGCCCGAACCGGTCAACGCGCGGACGTAGCTGATGCGCAAGTCCAGCGTCGTGTACCCCTGGCCCTTCTTCAACTGAGTGTGAATCACGCAGCCCATGCACGAATCCAGCAAGGTCGCCGCGTAGCCGCCATGCACGCTGCCCAGCGGGTTGTAATGCCGCGAGTCCGGCGCGCCCTGGAAAATGAACAGCCCGGCCGACCATTCAATCGGGATGAAGTCCATCAAGGCGCCGATGGGTGGTGAAGGCAGTACACCGTCGCCGATACCCTCGAAAAACTCGGCGGGCGACAGCGCGCTGACCTCGGCCATGGACAAACTGCCAGGGCCAGCCAGACGCGAGCGCATGGCCTGTTCCTGGGCGATCCATTGGGCGAGGGTGGCGTCGCGGTTGGGGCTTTGCATGAGGATGTCCTCAGGCGGGAGCGGATATTATGGTTGTAATCCGCATCGATATTATGTCCGAAGTAAAAACTCCGCCAGCCCCGTGTGTCGCGTTATCAAGCGATATCGCTGAGGTTGAATTCCTCGCCTAAAAAGTCGATCAACGCTCTGACCGAGGGCAGCAATCCGCGACGTGACGGAAAGATCGCGTGCACGATTCCGCACTTCGGCGCCCAACCCGACACCAGTTCAACCAATCGCCCGGCCGCGATGTCATCGCGCACCACCACGCTCGGCAGGTGCGCAATGCCGATCCCGGCGAGCACGGCGTGGCGCAAGGCCAACAGGTCATCGGTGACCATGCGCGGTGCGTGTCGAATCATCGCGCTGGCGCCGTCCGCGCCGAACAATTCCCACTGATATTCACGCTGCGCCGCTCCCCAGTGCAGGCTCGGCAAACCGCTGAGGTCGGCCGGGGAGGCGGGCGACGACAGGTGTTCGCCAAAGGCCGGGCTGCCCACCAGGCACTGCGTGCTGTTGCCCAGCACCTTCATCACCATGTCGGTGTTTTCCAGCGGTGGAAAGCGCACCCGCAGGGCAATGTCGAATCCCTCGTGGATCAGATCGACCCGGCGGTTGGTGCTCTCGATGAACAACTCCACTAACGGGTACTTGAGCATGTAGCGGGTCAGCATCGGCCCGACCCAGGAGTTGAGCAGCGCCGTCGGGCAACTGATGCGCACCAGCCCTTGAGGTTCGGAGCGATTGCGTTCGATGAGTTCGGCGGCGCTTTCCGCCTCCACGCGCATGGCCAGGCAGCGCTGGTAATACGCCTGGCCGATTTCGGTCAGCGAACAGTGCCGACTGGTGCGGTGCAGCAGGCGTACACCGAGGCGCTCTTCAAGCTCGGCAATGCGTCGGCTGAGCTTGGATTTGGGCATGTCCAGCGCCCGCCCGGCCGGGGCGAAACCGCCGTGTTCCACCACTTGGGTGAAGTAGTACAGGGTGTTGAGGTCTTCCACCATCGTTCTCCAGGTAGAACGCCAAGGCTTATTTTTGCAGTCTAGTGCATCAAAGGCTGCGGTTTTAAGCTTAATCCATCGCGTCAAACAACGAATTTGGAGGCAGGATGAAAAACATCATCGGTATCTACACCAGCCCACGGACCCACTGGGTCGGCGACGGTTTCCCGGTTCGCACGCTGTTTTCCTACGACAACCTGGGCAAACACATCAGTCCGTTTTTGCTACTCGATCATGCGGGCCCTGCTGAGTTCACCCCGACCACCGAGCGTCGTGGCGTTGGTCAGCATCCACACCGCGGGTTCGAAACCGTAACTATCGTTTACAAGGGCGAACTGGAGCACCGCGACTCTACCGGCAGCGGCGGCAAGATTGGCCCTGGCGATGTGCAATGGATGACCGCGGCGTCGGGGATTCTCCATGAAGAATTCCACTCCGAAGGGTTCGCCAAGAGCGGCGGCACCCTGGAAATGGTTCAGCTGTGGGTCAACCTGCCGGCCCGGGACAAAATGGCCGATGCCGGTTATCAGACGATTCTCGATGGCGACATCCCGAGCATCCCGCTCAAGGACAAGGCCGGCAGCCTGCGCTTGATCGCTGGCGAGTTCGAGGGGCACACCGGCCCGGCGCGCACGTTTACGCCGATCGACGTCTGGGATCTGCGCCTCAACGGCGGCAAGCTGTTGACCCTGGATCTGCACGACGGTCGCAACACCGCGCTGGTGGTGCTGCGCGGCACGGTTCAGGTCAACGGCCAGGAACTGGTGCGCGAAGGGCAGTTGGCGTTGTTCGAACGCGATGGCCATCAGCTCAGCCTGGAAGCCAATAACGACGCTGTGGTGTTGCTGCTCAGCGGCGAGCCGATCGACGAACCGATTGTCGGCCACGGCCCGTTCGTGATGAACAGCGAGCAAGAAATTCATCAGGCCTTTGCTGACTTCCAGTCAGGCCGGTTCGGTCGGATGAGCGATTGAACACTTTGTTGTACTGCGCTGGCGTGCCGGACTTGGGGACTACCCTTGCCTGGCCGCGTTTAACCCACATCAGGATTCATTCAAGCCGGCCCGTTCGGCATCGATAAAAAGCGAGGATTACTCCCATGACTACTTCTTACAGACGTCTCGACAAGGATAACGCCGCCGTTCTGTTGGTCGATCACCAGGCGGGTCTGCTTTCTCTGGTGCGCGACATCGAGCCGGACCGTTTCAAGAACAACGTGCTGGCCCTGGCCGACCTGGCCAAGTACTTCAAGCTGCCGACCATCCTCACCACCAGTTTCGAAACCGGTCCGAACGGCCCACTGGTGCCTGAAATCAAGGCGCTGTTCCCGGACGCGCCTTACATTGCCCGTCCCGGCCAGATCAATGCCTGGGACAACGAAGACTTCGTCAAGGCAATCAAAGCGACCGGCAAGAAACAGTTGATCATCGCCGGCGTGGTGACCGAGGTTTGCGTGGCTTTCCCGGCACTGTCGGCCCTGGCTGAAGGCTTCGATGTGTTCGTGGTGACCGACGCTTCCGGCACCTTCAACGAACTGACCCGTCAATCGGCCTGGGACCGTATGTCGTCCTCCGGCGCGCAATTGATGACCTGGTTCGGCCTGGCCTGTGAGCTGCATCGCGACTGGCGCAACGACGTGGAAGGCTTGGGCACCTTGTTCTCCAACCACATCCCGGACTACCGCAACCTGTTTACCAGCTACAACGCCCTGACCGACAGCAAATAACCCTGACAACACTCATCCCCTGTGGGAGCGGGCTTGCTCGCGAAGGCGGAGTAACATTCAACGACTAAGTTGACTGTTACACCGCTATCGCGAGCAAGCCCGCTCCCACAGTTTTTTGTGGTGTTATCAAATCCGCAATTGCTCCTACACTGTGCCCATCCGTACATGGCTGGAGTTGCTTGATGCTGTCACTGCTTACCGATCACCCATTGATCTGCGCGATGATTTTGATCCTTATCGATCTTGGGCTATGGCGCCTGCTCAGTGCCAATGGCAGCAACTGGAAACTGGTCGTACGGCTGGTGATTTTCGCGCTGTTCAGCGTCTTACTGTTCAACGAAGGCTTGAACCCGCTGGAGCCGGCACCGTGGGCCGATAACGTGCCGCTGCACCTGGCGGCCACGGGTTTGCAGATCGGCTGGTGGCTGTTCGGCGCGCGTACTTTGACCGTGCTGATCGGTGCGGTGATGATGCAACGGGTCGGGCACACCGGGCGGTTGCTGCAGGATTTGCTCGGTGCGGTGATCTTTTTGATCGCCGTCATCGCCGCCCTGGCCTATGTGCTTGAACTGCCGGTCAAGGGCGTGCTCGCCACCTCCGGTGCGTTGGCGATCATCGTCGGCCTCGCCTTGCAAAGCACCCTGAGCGACGTGTTTTCGGGGATCGTCCTCAACACCACCAAACCCTATCAACTGGATGACTGGATCTCCATCGACGGCACCGAAGGTCGGGTCACCGACATCGACTGGCGCGCCACACGCCTGCAAACCTCCCAGGGCAGCATGGCGGTGATTCCCAACTCGCTGGCGGCCAAGGCCAAGATCATCAATTTCAGCCGACCGAGCGATATGTTCGGCGTCTCGATCAGCCTGCAACTGAGCCCGCACGCGCGCCCGCAAACGGTGCTCGACGCGCTGGAGCGGGCGATGCAGGGTTGCCGTTTTCTGTTGAACAAACCGGCGCCGAACGTATCGTTGAAAGGTTCCAGCGCCAGTGGCGTGGAGTACGAAATCAGCGGGTTCGTGGTCTCCATGGATCAGAAGCGCATGGTCCGCAACCTGCTGTTCGACCTGGCGTACCGACACTTGCAAGCGTCCGGTGTCAGCCTGTTGTCGAGCGTCGAATCCAACGCGCCTGCCGAGCTGTCACGGCCACGGGCGCTGCTGGACAGCTCGAACATTTTCTCGACCCTGCGTCAGGAAGAGAAAGACACCTTCAGCCAGAACATGAAGCTGCAAACCTTCCGCGCCGGTGAAATGATCTTGCCGGCGGGGGAGGTCAGCGATCACCTGTTCATCATCGAATCCGGCGTGGTCTCGGTGCAATTGAGCCGTGGCGGGATCAAGTTTGAATCCGGGCGCATGGGGCCGGGCGAGGTGATCGGCGAGGGCGGGGTGTTGTCCGATACCGCGCTGCCGGCAGAGTTCAGCGCCAAGACCGCGTGCAGCTTGTACCGGATCGAGAAGGACTACCTCAAACCGTGCCTGGATGCGCGTCATGACATCAGCGAAGCGATGAAGGCGTTGCTGGATTTCCGCTTGCACAAGGCGCAGTCCCTGACCCAGGAAGTGCCGAAGGTGGTAGCGAAGAAAGGGTTTTTGCAGTGGTTGCGTAACCGGGCTTAGTTTTTTTGGTGGATGGCCGCTACGCGGTTCGCGGGCAATTCGGATCGCCGCCCGCTCGCTCCTACATGAGATCGCGGACTCCTGTAGGAGCGAGCGGGCGGCGATCCGACTTGCCCGCGAAGACGGCAACAGGCCCGCCGCAGAAGTTGCGAATCAGCAATCCACGGTCGCCAAATCCTTCAATGGCCTCCTCGACTTCTGAGATATTGGCTATTTGTCATCGACGCCGTCAGGACTAACGTAGCTCCACCCCCACTTGCTATTGGAGTCCACCATGAAGCCTCGCATCGATTTCTACACCGCATCCCCAGACGCACTCAAAGCCATGATCGCGCTGGAAACCGCAGTGTCGAAACTGCCGCTGGAAAAAACCCTGATCGAGCTGGTCAAGCTGCGCACCTCGCAAATCAACGGCTGTGCCTTTTGCCTGGATATGCACAGCGCTGATGCCCGCAAGGGCGGTGAAGACGAGCGCCGTCTGTACACACTGTCGGCCTGGCGTGAAACGCCGTTCTTCACTCCGCGTGAACGTGCGGCCCTGGCGTGGACCGAATCCCTGACACTGCTGAGCCAGACTCACGCACCGGATGAGGACTACGAACTGGCGGCGTCCGAGTTCAGTCCGAAGGAACTGGTCGACTTGACCGTGGCAATTACCACCATCAACGCCTGGAACCGTTTGGCAGTCGGTTTCCGCAAAATGCCTCAAGCCTGATCAGTGAGCGTCTGCTGACGGCGCGGCCGGTGGTTGCACCTTGCGCATCAAGGGCACCATCGCCGTGGCGGTGCGAAAGCAGATTCAACATCAAAGCGGCGGTCGATCAAGCTGTTGCCGATTGTTTCAAAGCTGTTACAAATGACAGCTGATTGCCTTATACTGCGAACGAATATCATTTATAAAGATGGATCTTTATGCGGTTCGCTGTTTTTTTTCCTGTACGGTTGGTTGGTTCAATAGCGGTATTGGTTTTTGCGCTGAACACTGCAGTTGCCAAGGATGATGGTACCGATTCCTCGATCACGATCGAGAAAGATGTTCGAACCCATGTCATCAACGCAGATGGCAGCTTTGTCGCCACCAATGACATCGTGGTGCTGATCAACGAAGAGCGAGCCATCAAGGCCTATTCGCAACGTCCGTTGACCTACAACCGAACACTGGAAAGCCTGGATGTCGTTGAGGCTTACACCCAGAAGCCGGATGGCCGGAAAGTATCGGTCAAGGCTGATCAGATCAAGGAACAACAAGAGCGTGGCTCCTCCGATGCGCCGATGTTCCAGGACACACTGGTCAAAGTCGTCATCTTTCCTGAAGTCGCTGTCGGCGATCGCCTAATCATTCAATTCAAGACACATCGCACCACTGCCTTGTTCCCCAAGCAGTTCGAGGCGCTGTCCTACCCTGCATTTCACCCTACCGAGCAATACACCCTTGTTTATGACTTGCCGCAAAGCATGCCATTGCATGCCGATGCCCGAGGCTTCAAGGCCCACGATCCTGTGGTTGCGGCGGGACGCAAAATATATCGCTGGGACTACATTCCCGGCAAAAAAGATCGTATTGAAAGTGGCTCCGTCGCCTATCAGGATTATGGTCAATATCTGACAGTTTCGACGTTCGCTGACTTCAAAGTCTTTGCCGAGGCCTACGACGCTCGGGCGAAGAGTCGTGTGACGGCAGAAATCGGTGAGCTGGCAAAAACGATCACAGCCAATCTCGATAACCCTCGGGACAAGGCCATTGCCTTGAGCGACTGGGTGCGAAAAAACATCCGATATGTCGCAGTCTATGTTGGGGCGGGTGGCGTTGTTCCAAACCCTGTCGACACCATTCTGGCCAATCGCTATGGGGACTGTAAGGATCACGTAGTGTTATTGCAGTCGTTGCTCGACGCGGTGGCTATAGAAAGCACGCCTGCGCTTATCAACTCTGGTAATGCCTATACCTTGCCCAAGGTTCCGACCCTTGGTGTACTTAATCATGTCATCACCCATATCCCGAGCCTGGACCTTTATCTGGACTCAACCGCAGAGGGAATTGCGGGCGGTTACCTGCCTATTTTTGACCTGGATAAACCCGTCGTTTTCAGCAAGCCAGGAACACTGGGACGTACACCTGCTACCCAGGAAGGAAAGGTTGAGAGCAACACGGTGTACAAGGTTAGCGTCAACGGTGATGCCGACTTTACTCACTCATCTCGAATCACAGGCTGGGCGGCAGAGTTCAATCGTTACGCCATTAACTCCATGAGCCCTGTTGATCGAAACCAGTTGGTGCAAAACGTTCTGGCGAGCTACGGGCAGACAGGTAAAGGAGCGTTCAGCGCGACCGAGCTTGAGGCGAGCGATAACGAGCTTTCAATAAAAATGGTCGGTCGTTCGGAGAACCTGGTTGGCTTTCCAGGACCCACGGGCGTTTCCACGATGAGTAGTTTCGCGGGTGGCATTGCACAAAACGTTTTTGCTTTCGCAGCCGAGAGCGATCGTGTTCAGGCCTTTACCTGCATCTCGGGAGTGACAGAAGAGCAGGCGCGCTTTGAGTTTGCAAAAGAGGTCAGTATTGTCGCGGTGCCTAAGTCGATAACTTTGCGCCATGAAAAAATTGAATACAGCTCAACATACTCGAAAGAGCCTGGGGCGGTGGTCGTCCGTCGCCACATGAAGTTTAACAACCCCAGCGCACTGTGCAGTTCCGATGATTTCAAAGGCATGAGTTCGGTTATTGGCTCAATGGTAAGTGATTTGAAATCACAGATTGTGGTTCAAACTCAATAGCGGGATAAGAAAAAAGGCAGAATCTTTAATTTCTTTTTGGTTTAAATAATCAAGAGTTGTATTCGTTTTTCTGCGTTTTTTACATGTGTATAAGACAATTATTTGTTTCGTATGTCGTTGACTGTTGATGCCTTTTGTATTTTAAAATGGTCGGGCTAATAAGGCGGTGTATTCATAATTTATATTTATGATGGAGTTGTTGTTTGTCAGGGCGATGCGCCCTGCGGGAAACAATTTATTGGCTATGTATTTTTACAAGCTTGAAAATGCCGGCTCAGAAGATTGTTTGATGTTGCTAGAAAATTAAATACTAAAAAAGGAGAGTGCTAATGCGTGAGCTTTCATCGGCGGAAATCGAAGCTGTGAATGGTGCCTATGGAGTTCCGGGAGCTGTAGCAGGTGCTGCGGCTGGTGCGGCTGGATACGCGGGTTCAATGTTAGGTGGGGGGAAGTTCTCGGGTAGAGATTTTGCAGCGGCTACAGGTGCGGGAGCCCTGGGGGGAGCGGTGATGGGGCCAGCTGGTATAGCTAGAGCTTTCGCCGCATCTGGAGTTGCGTTTACAGGGGGGGTAGTTACTGGGAATGCGGGTCGACTTGATGCACACTAAACCATAAAGTCAAAAAGGCGTTTGAATAATAATTAGCTTTGCTTAAATTAAGATTTTTATTATTTTCACGCTTTTTTGTGTGCTAGGTCTATTGAGGTGGAGTATGTTGATATTAGTGTCGTGTGTGTTAAGTCTGGCGATGGCGTTTTTTTATAAGTCTGCAGTATGGCTGCTGCGAGTAAAATTCGGTGTCGCTGTTTCTGAAGCATACACTCATCTTGTTGTCCTGCCTATTATAGTTATTGTGGTCATAATGGTTGGTCCGTGGCTTACTGTCTATTTAGAGGGGGCTTGATGATGAAGCGATATTCTCTCAAATGTATTTCATGACGCTTCCTGGTGCGGCAGACTTGACTTCTCCATGATTCGTATTCTCGTACGTTTATGTCATTGTGTGCGGGCTGCTGTCAATTTATCTGGCTTACAAACGGTATATAAAATTACCTATGGGCACTGCAGTGACCTTTACAGTGATGATGGCAGTTATGTTGCCGCTCATCAAAATTTACTTAATTAAGTAGCTTGAGTGCAAAGCCCGGGCGTGCTTGTAACGTCCCGGGCCTTGTACTTTTCTCGTTGCTAGCATTTAACTCTATCTGCATTAGTTGTCTTGTTTTGGGGCTGGGCGGATGGTGGAATCAGGCGAGCTGTGAGTGCGGCGAAGATCCGATCGTTCGGGTATGAAAAATACTCTATTTGTTCTGCGTGAGTTCGCTAAATTGAAAATGCTGTTTGAGAGAGGCATAAGTCGTGCAGAAAGATAGTTTGTCTAACTTGCCGGAAGTAATGGTGGAGTTTTCTGCTTTTGAAGTGAGCGATACCCGGGTGGTGCTGTTTAATAAAGAACTCGCAATGGGGGGCGATGAGTGCCAAATACTGCGTGAATACAGCTATCGTGTCAGTTCGGCTGCGGAAAATTTAGAAAATGGCAGTGTTGACAGTAAGCTTTTTTTTGCTGAGCGTTATGGTGGTGAGTTCATCTCGAGAAACGGCGGCGGTGGTCGTTGTGGGTTTGATGGTTTATTTCAACTAAAGGGAATTGGAAGAACGCCGCTGGTAGGTGCGCATAATGATGCCGTTCATTCCAATGGAATGCTCGATTTGGAATCAGCAATCCATGAGGCCATTTGGGGGGAGGTCATCCAGATAGCCTTACCTTATGGTGCAGCCCGAACAGTGGCTGTGATAAGGCTTAACGAAAGCTTTGTACTTGACGGTAGAACTCATGCCAGGGCTTTGCTTGTTAGAGAGGCGGTTGTAAGGCCTGCTCATTTCGAGCGTGCAACTCTGTTTAAAGAAGACGTACCCTTGGGGGCGTCATTAAGCAATGATGCACGGCGCGTGCAGCGAGCCATGCAGCGTATTCATGAGTTCCTGCCTCAATCGCGTGATTCCGATTTTACGAATGCATCCAACTGGACATCAATCGATTCATTTAGATGCGGAATAGCCGAACTGGCAAGACGTTATGCAAGCCAGTTTGCAGTTGCACGATGTAAAAACATCATGCATATGATGATGTCATCTTCAAATTTGACGATAACCGGTGGTTGGCTGGACCTGAATAGTGTGACGGTTGTGTCGCCGATATCGGTTAGAGAGAAACGGCTTTTCAAACGCTTCGAGGCTGAGCATCTTTCAGCGATCAAAAGCATTGAAAATATTTGCTATTACGCAAAAAAATACTTGATGTTGTCTGACCAGTACACAAGTGGAGTTTTTAATAGCGCATTGGATGAGTTTCAGAAGTGCTACGAGTTAGAGATGAGGAAAAACTCGCTGATACGTGCTGGGTTTCCACATTTCGTAGTCGAAGCAATGGCAGGGACGGAAGAGTTCAAGCACTTCTCTGACGTGCTCATAATGTTGATGAAACAACAAACGTATGAGCTGGGCCTTGAAAAGGTTTTCGGCGGGTTGCGTTTTTTTTCAGTGCCAGAGCGTCCTTGTGTTAGAAATGTTTGCGTCGATAAAGCTGTATCAATCATCAGCATCGACTGGCGCGTTTCCGATCGTCACTTGAGTGATCAACTGGACCAGACGTTTGAATTATTTGTAGCGGCGACTCTGCGGAAAGCAAATGTTTCCATGAGTAGTTTGATACGTATTTTGAGCATAAATTTAACCAGGTTCTCTGTAACGCCTGTGCTTCTACAAAACGTTAAATTGTATGATTTTATAAAGGGATCAATTCGCAACGCGAATAGTGATTGGGATTTTAAAGAGCAGATAAATGCGTTGGCGTCTGAATCAAAGGATGCAGCGGACATATGCCTGAAGACAGATACGAAGTTAGCTGCGTTAATGTGGAAAAGTGGAGGCGATTTTATTGAGTATGACGGAGTTCTTGATGTGTTTCGTGTGAGGCATGAGGGCACTCAAAAGTTGGCAGCCTGGGCGCAACTCGTTGCGCTGTCAAAAGAACTTCCGATGGCAAAAAATGTTGTTGATTTCTATGGCCCGGTGCAGGAGGCTTTACGTGAAGTATGACATTGCGACTGAGTGCACAAACGCAAACACTAAAGAGCGAGCGACCTTGATAGGTTATGCCGTAATGGTGCTTTTGCAGTCAAAGAAATACTCGCTGTTTCAAGTGCTGACTATTCGGTATTGGATTGAACAGGCCATTGCACTGGGCCAGATAAAATTCTTCTTTGACTGGGATGGTACTCCGATTGGTTACATTACATGGGCGTACCTTGCAGAAGATGTAGAAAGCAGGTTGCAGGGTGATGAAAACTTCTTGTTGCATTTTTCGGAATGGAATGAGGGCGGTAATTTATGGGTGATTGACTTTTGTATGCCGACGGGGAATGTGAAGGAAGCGGCGCGTTATTTTCTTGAAGAGATACGATCATCTTACGTTGGGCGATTATCCTGGGTTCGCAGGGATTCGAGTTACAGTGTCAAAAAACTATGTCGGTACGACGTTGATAGTGGTGCTTTTGTATCTGAGCGTTTTAGACGTTAATCGCTGTGCCCGGAATTACTTTAATGGGAATGTGTTTTTTTGATTTGACGTTGCATGGCATGGTTGGGATTTTAGGTGTGTATTGTTTTCAAGGGGTGAGTTTTTGAATCGTCAATCCTCACTTTTCCGTGCAGAGGCACTTGAGTCGCGGAAGGTAAAGTGGATGGGAGAGGTGGTGTTGGTTCCTCCGTTGTCATTTACTTATCTCACTGCCGTTGCCGTTGTTCTGGCCTTATCGGTGATCATGTTTTTTGTTTGGGGAAGTTATACAAAGCGCAGCACGATTATTGGGCAATTACTACCTTCTTCCGGGCAAGTGAAAGTACGAGTTCCTCAATACGGTGTTGTATTGGAAAAGTTTGTGCAAGAGGGGCAGTTCGTCGAGAAGGGGGCGCGCTTGCTTAGTATTTCCAGCGAACGATATGGTTCAGATGCTCAGCCTGTGCAAGCGGAAGTCAGTGTCCAACTGCGCTTGCGACGGCATTCAGTGCTTGAGGCACTTGGAAAGCAAAAACTTCTCCAGTTCGACGAGCGTAAAAGTTTAGCCAGCAAGGTTGTCAGTTTGCAGGGAGAACTTTCGATTTTAGTCAGGCAAACCGCAAGCCAGCAAGAATTGGTGGCTCTGGCTACCGACGCTGCAAGTCGTTATAGCGGTTTAATGGAAAAAGGTTACATTTCCATGGATCAGCTTCAGCAGCGCCAGAGTGAGCTGCTGGGGCAGCGACAATCCCTCCAGTCTTTAGAGCGGGAGCGGACTGCGTTGCAGCAGCAGTTGGTAGAGCGTCGCAATGAGCTATCGAGCCTGGATTCCCGGCATGCCAATGAGTTGTCCAATCTGGAGCGCTCCTTGTCTCTTATTGATCAGGAAGTGGCGGAGAGCGAAGCCAAACGCCTGTTGCTTATCACCGCTCCCGAGTCGGGGATTGTCACGGCGGTCATGGCGGAGGTGGGCCAGACACTGGATGGTTCACGTGCCGTTATGAGCATTGTTCCGGCCAACAGCAAATTGATTGCAGAGCTCTATGCACCGAGCAAATCAATTGGCTTTATCAAGGTTGGGGATCCGGTCCTTGTTCGTTATCAAGCTTATCCATATCAAAAATTTGGGCAACACCATGGGCAAATACGGTCAATTTCACGGGTAACTATTTCGTCTGCCGAGCTGGCAAATATGAGCAGCAGCATTCCAGGGCTTGGTAAAGATGGCGAACAATTTTATCGCATTCAAGTCAGTCTGAAGGAACAGGGCGTTTTAGCGTATGGGGAGTTACGGGCGCTGCAGAATGGGATGTTACTTGAGGCGGATGTCCTTCAGGAAACTCGCCACCTTTATGAGTGGGTACTCGAACCACTCTATAGTCTCACCGGCAAGTTATAGGACTATTGATGATGGTTTTTGATTCAATAAACCTGAGGTTTGGAAAGCGCTTGCCCTTGGTTCTCCAGACCGAGGCGACCGAGTGTGGGCTTGCATGCCTTGCCATGATTGCTGCTTATCACGGTTATCATTCGAGCTTGATGGAGTTGCGGCAGCGATTCACGATTTCACTCAAGGGCACAACGCTGCAGCAGATTGTCCAAATTGCTCAACAACTTGAGTTGGGATCTCGAGCGGTAAGAGTGGATCTGGAGGAATTGGGTAAACTAAAACTACCGTGTATTTTGCATTGGGATTTCAACCATTTCGTGGTGTTGGAGTCGGTGAGTGGACAACGTGCCACGTTATTCGATCCCGCGCATGGCACACGTGTTTTGTGTATGGATGATATCTCTCGTTCATTTACCGGCGTCGCACTGGAACTTTGGCCTGAACATAATTTTGCCGTTCAATCAGTGCCTCCTCGCGTCAAACTGATGGGGATGTTAGGGCGCGTTAGTGGACTGTACCAATCCCTTGCTCAGGTCCTGTTGTTGACGTTGGCACTTGAAGTGTTTTCGTTGGTCAGTCCATTTCTTCTTCAATGGACTATCGATAACGTCCTTGTTAGCGAGGACAGGGATTTACTGACAACACTCACCATTGGCTTCGGTGTCCTGATGCTGATGCAGCAGTTGGTCGGGGCGGTCCGTGCATGGGTCATGATGCACATGAGTACACTGCTTAGTGTTCAATGGCGATCCAACGTATTCAGCCATCTGCTGCGTTTACCGACGCAGTACTTTGAAAAGCGCCATCTAGGCGATGTCGTATCGCGATTCGGCGCGGTCGACACTATTCAGCATACGCTGACCGCCTCCTTTTTTTCGACTGTTGTCGATGGTTTGATGACCATCGCCACGTTAGCCATGATGTTTCTGTACAGTCCTGCGCTGGCGAGTATTACTGTGGTCGCCATGCTTTTATATAGCTTGGGTCGTTGGGTCTGGTATCACCCACTGCGTAACGCAACCGCGGAGCAGATTATCCACACGGCGAGGCAGGAGAGCCATTTCCTTGAGACTGTTCGCGGTATTCGACCGCTCAAGTTATTCCAGCGTCTGCACGTACGCCAACAGACGTGGCTTGGTCTTCTGATTGAGCAAATAAATGCCGGGCTTCGGGCTCAGAAGTTGCAACTGCTGTACGTTCAACTCAATGGTTTACTGTTCGGCATGGAGAACTTGCTGACCCTCTGGATCGGTGCTCAGATGGTAATGGGTGGTCAGTTTACCGTGGGAGTACTAATGGCATTTGTCGCCTATAAAACACAATTTGTCAGCCGTGTAGGCAGCCTCATTGATAATCTGTTTGAACTGCACATGTTGCAACTGCAGGGGGAGCGGCTGGCCGACATCGTCATGCATCCACCTGAGGAAAATGCCGCGAATGTTGACAGTGAGGCACTACAAAAACGAGAAGCACATATCGATATAAGGGGGTTGAAATACCGCTATTCAGATCAAGAGACTTTTGTTTTGAATGGCGTGGATTTGCACATTAAAGAAGGTGAGTCAGTTGCGATCACTGGTGCGTCAGGGAGCGGTAAAAGTACTTTGATCAGTCTGTTGCTAGGTGTTTTCCCGCCCAGTGATGGAGAAATTAGCGTGGCGGGTTTGCCTCTTTCCCAACTGGGGACGAATGGACTCCGTGAGCTTGTCGGAACGGTCATGCAGGATGACGTGTTGTTTGCTGGGTCGCTCGCGGAAAATATCAGCTTCTTCGATTCTCAAGCGAATATGGACAGCGTCATCGAGTGTGCGCAAATGGCGGCCATCCATGACGATATTCAGGCGATGCCAATGGCGTACAACACCTTGGTGGGGGATATGGGGACCATTTTATCCGGCGGACAAAAGCAGCGAGTATTGCTGGCGAGGGCGCTTTATAAAAAGCCCCGAATTCTTCTCCTGGATGAAGCAACCAGTCATCTGGATGTCGCGTGTGAGGAGCGAGTGAACCAGGCAATTCGTTCTCTCCAGATGACACGGATTATTATCGCGCACCGTCCCGACACCATCGCTTCTGCCGATCGCGTGGTAATGCTGGATGCCGGAAAGATTGCGTGGGATGAGCCGGTTACCATTATTAGAGGACGGTCATCCGTTGCGCAGTCGAATGATGTGGCGGTGGAGGCTCCATGAACCGGATGTCTCGTGTTGTATTAAGTGCAACGTTGTTGTTCGGCTCGTCGTACTCGTACGCTTTTGAACACGATATCTTTGCCACAACTCAGAGTATCTCTAGCCAGCGTGTTCAGGATCTTGATGGGGTAAGTGTTCCATGCCTGTTTGCTCCACTGCCGGAGGAGCTTTCGCTGGAAGAAACAATTGAACGGATTCTATGCCATGACCCGCAAACGCGTCTTGCCTGGGCAGAAGCCAAAGCACAAGCCGCCAGAGTAGGCATAAGCAAGTCGGCGTTCTTGCCTAGATTGGACGGAAGTGTCAGCCGCTATCGAGGCAACAATAAAACAAGGTATGACGATTTTCCTGATCTCTCCAGTGACGGCGATACGCTTAACAGCACCAACCGACTTGGATTGAATTGGGTTCTGTTCGACTTTGGTCGTCGAGGTGCTGCGTTGCGTAACGCTCAGGAACTCTTGCAGGCGGCTAATGCTGATCAGAATGCAACGCTCCAGAGGACGTTTGTACTTGCTGCCCAGGTCTATTATGAGGCGCTGGCTGCACAACAAAGTTTAAATATCTCTACGTCGGTCGCAGACTTGGCGGCAGAAAATCTGAAGGCGGCCGATGCCAAATATAAATCCGGTGCGGCCGCGCTCTCCGATCGGCTCCAGGCTCAGACTGCTGCTTCTCAAGCGCGACTGCGTCAATTAAGAGATGCCGGTCACCTTCGAAAGACCATGGGGCTGATCGCGTTGTATATGGGGTTAGCACCGGAAACGTCGTTACGATTGAATGGGGATCTTACTCAGTTGCCCGACGTTCACTTCGTAAAGTCAGTGGACGAATTGCTGCAGCTTGCTCGTAGAGAACATCCGGCGTTACTCGCCGCTCAATCACGCGTCATTGCCGCAGAGGCGCTTGTTGATGAGCGCCGTGCGGCGGGCAGGCCGACGATTGCTTTAACTGCAAACCTTTCGCGTGCTCGTATTGATCAGTCAGAGGGACTCTATGGTGATACCCGTGAGCATGGCCGTAGCATTGGACTTGAACTGAAAATTCCTCTGTTTGAAGGCTTCGAGCGAAACTATCAGGTACGTAATGCGCGGGCTCGCGCAGAAGCCGAGCAAGCAGAGCTCGCTAGTACTGAAGAGCACATTTCCCTTGAAGTTTGGGGCAGCTATCAATCCTTGAATGTCGAAACTAAAAGTCTGGAGCAAATTGGCGAGTTGGTCAGGCAGTCTCGTCAGTCACTGGAAGTGGTGCAGGGGCGTTATCGAGCGGGCGTGGGCAGTATGTTGGAACTGCTTAATGCGCTGACGGCTTATGCAGCCGCAGAGGATCAGCATACTCAGTCTTTGAACGCCTGGCAGTTATCACGATTGAAATTGGCCGCAAGTCTTGGCCGTTTGGGATTTTGGGCTGTTAAATAACGGCGTTAAACCTAACTGGAGTGAAACCTGAAGTGCATGCAGTTTGAACTGAGGTTTGACTGTGGCAGACAGGCTTTAAGTAACCGCGTGCACTCTTATAGCTGTGCTGTCGTGGAATGAAATTAACCATTTGGGTATTGAGGCTGGCGATGGATTGTAAGTGTTCAGGAGGGATGCCGCCCCAAAAAAGCGGTAACTCGGTGAAAGAGATTTTTTCAGTCTTGTTTTTGTACTGGAAAAGTGAAGAACGGATGTTTGCATTGATTTCTGTTATTGCCCTGGTGGTCATATCGTTGTTGGGCGTGGTAACGGCACTGATAATCAATGAATGGTATAACCACTTTTACAATTCAATCCAGGAACTGGATATGAAGAGGTTTTACTCACTAATATTGATTTTTTTTGGCGTGATGATGTTTTCCGTTCTGCGCTCTGTGCTCGTGACCTATCTCATTGATATTATGGCGGTGCGCTGGCGGAAGTGGTTAACCGATTACTATCTGAGCGCGTGGATGGTGAACTATGCCCGTTGTGGGAAGCTTGAGGGCGGCGTGGATAATCCGGATCAGCGTATTGCCGAAGATATTAATAAATTCACCTATGAAACGCTTGATCTTGGCAGCGGCCTGATCTACGCGGTGACGAGCATCGTTTCATTTGGTGTTGTCTTGATTAATATATCCGGGGATTTGACGATTTTTGGAGTGGTCATTCCGTTTTATATGTTTTGGGCCGCTGTTTTCTACGCGCTGGGAGGCACCTACGCGATTCAAAAAATAGGTGCGAAATTGGCTTCTCTGAGTAACAAGCAACAATGTTCAGAAGCCGACTTCCGTTATTTTCTGGTCCGGTTTCGTGATCGGTCGAGCGTCGTGCCACTGTGCCCTGGGGGTGGCCTGGAAAAAGATCGCATCAGCGGTAAACTTGATGTGAGCCTGGCGAACATGCGAGAGATAATTAGTGTCAAGGTTCGCCTCTCTTTGTTTACTGAGTGTTATAGCCAGCTTTCACTGGTTTTTAGTAGTTTACTGGCGGCGCCACGCTTTTTTTCTGGAAGTATCTCCTTTGGTGACCTGATGCAAATCAATTCCGCTTTTGGAAATCTCTACGAAAATTTGAGTTGGTTTGTCAATGTCTACCCAAGGCTTGCAGACTGGAAAGCGACAACGGATAGGCTGACATCATTTCATCTATCCCTTAAGCAACTGCCTACGTTCGAATTGTCGAAAAGTGCCGAGAGAAGAGAGCGCGTCGAAGTTAATAGTTGATTGGAGGCTGTGCAGCCTCCAGTGATATGAATCGAACGTATACGCCCCAAGGCTTTCTCAATGCGCGTCTGCTGACGGCGCGGCCGGTGGTTGCACCTTGCGCATCAAGGGCACCATCGCCGTGGCAATGATGAAGCAGACCATGATCATCAGAAACGCGTCGCCGTAGGTCTGGGTCTGGGCTTCGCGATAGGTCAGCAGCCAGAGTTGATGCAGGCTGGCGGTGACCCCGGCGTCGCCGCCCTGGCCGAGGGCGGCGAAGTTGTTGCCCACCTGGGACAGCCATTGATTCAGTGATTCGTTGGTGCTGTTCAGGTGCTCCGCCAACCGGGTGAAGTGCAGGTTGGTACGGTCGTTGAGAATGGTCGCACACGCGGCGATGCCGATGGCGCCCCCAAGGTTTCGCATCAGGTTGAATAGTCCCGAAGCATGTTTGAGCCGAGCCGGCGCAAGTCCGCCGAGGGTCAATGTCACCGCTGGCGGCACCGCCAGTTGCTGGGCAATTCCGCGCAGTGCTTGCGGCAGCATCAATTCTTTAGCCCCCCAGTCATGGGTGATCGGGCTGAAATCCCACATCGACAGCGCGAACAGCCCAAGGCCGGTCATCATGATCCAGCGCAGGTTAATGCGATTGGCCAGAAAGGCGTACAGCGGAATCGCCATGATCTGGAACACCCCGGTGGAGAAAACCGCCAGACCAATGTCCAGCGCACCGTAGCCACGCACCCGGCCAAGAAACAACGGCGTCAGGTAAATGGTCGCGAACAGGCCGATCCCGGTGACGAATGAAAAGAAACAGCCGAGGGCGAAGTTGCGGTCTTTCAAGGCGCGCAAATCGACGATCGGGTTGGCTACGTGTAAGGTTCGGCCGATGAAGGCCAGGCCTGCCAGCCCGCTGATCCACGCGGTGGTCAGAATCGTGTTGTCACTGAACCAGTTCCAGCGCGGGCCTTCTTCGAGGGTGTATTCCAGGCAGCCGAGAAACAGCGCCATGAAAACCATGCTCAAATAGTCGGCGCCCTTGATCAGCGACAGTTCCGGCTGGTCGGTTTTCACCAGCATCGGCACCGCTACCGCGACGAAGATACCCGGCACCAGGTTGATGTAGAACAGCCAGTGCCAGGACGAAATGTCGGTGATCCAGCCACCGATCACCGGCCCCAGGGTCGGAGCCAGCGAAGCCACCGCGCCGATGGTCGCGGCCGCGATCACCCGTTGTTTGCCGGTGAAGAAAAAGAACGCGGTGGTGAACACCAGCGGGATCATCGAACCACCGAGAAAGCCTTGCAGGGTACGGAAGGCGATCATGCTCTGGATGTTCCAGGCCGCGCAGCAGAGCAGGCTGGCCAGGGTGAAACCCACCGCTGAAGCGCAAAACAGCCACCGCGTCGAGAACACCCGCGACAGCCAGCCAGACAACGGAATCACGATGATCTCGGCGATCAGGTAGCTGGTTTGCACCCATGCCGTTTCGTCGGTGCCAGCGGAGAGCCCGCCGCCGATGTCTCGCAACGAGGCGGAGACGATCTGGATGTCCAGCAGCGCTATGAACATGCCGATGCACATGGTGGCGAAGGCGAAGACTTTGGTCGCCGTCGCCATGCTGGCAGCATTGCGGTAGCTGCAGAAGAAGCGTTGCTCGCCAACCTCGACGCCACCGAACAACTGCAACACGCGGTGATCGGCCAGGCCTTTGCCGTCGCCCCGCAACAAGCCGCGCAAACCCTGTCGGTGTATTTCCTGGCGTTCGCCTTCGGCGTGGTGGTGTGGGGTCGGATGTGCGATCGCATCGGCCGTCGCCCCTCGATGCTCGCCGGCTTGGCGTTGTATGCCGGTGCCTCGGTGCTGGCGCTGAACGCCGGCACGTTCGAGGCGCTGCTGATGGCCCAGGCGCTGGCCGCATTCGGTGCGGCGGTGGGCTCGGTCGTCACGCAAACCCTGCTGCGCGACCGCTTCAAAGGCGCAGAGCTGGCGCAGGTGTTTTCAGTGATGGGCATCGCGCTGGCGGCCAGCCCCGCGATAGGCCTGTTCACCGGAGCGAGCCTGGTGCAAGCGTTCGGCTATCGAGGCGTGCTGGGATGCCTGCTGCTGTTGTCCTCGGCGTTATGGCTGTGGTGCCTGCGCACCCTGCCGGAAACCCGACCGCAAAACGTAAAGACACCCGCGCTGTTCGAGACGCTGTGGCGAATGCTGCAAGACCGCGATATCTGGCGCTCGACGCTGTTGGTGGCGCTGTTCAACATTGCCTTGTTCAGCTACTACAGCCTCGGCCCGTTCATGTTTCAACGACTGGGCTTGAGTGCGCAATGGTTCGGTTACAGCGGCGTGATTCTCGCCCTGGGTTCCGGCCTCGGCGCCTGGCTCAACAAACGATTGCTGGCTCGCGGGTTCAAGGGCCCGCAGCTGATTCGGCTCGCGGCAGCGTTGGCATTGTCGGGTGGAGCGGGCGTCTGGCTGATGCAGGACAGTGGTCTGTTTGTGCTGGCGATGCTGCTGGTGGTGCTGGCATTCGGCATGGCGATCCCGAACATCCTCGGCTCCGCTTTGGCCAACTATGGCGATCGACTGGGCACGGCCGGTGCGCTGTTTGGTTTGCTGTATTACCTGTTGATCGGCGGTGGGCTGATGCTTGCAGCCTGGGGCCAGGCGCTGGGCATAACGTTGGTGTTGTGTGGCGCGTTCGCCTTGTTGTTGGTGATAACAGCAAGCAAACCAATTGTTTAAAAAATGTAAGCGCTGTAGGACGCGTCTTGCATTTGTGTAGGAACGATCTGACTATCACTCGCATTGATGGGATGGCATTAAGCCATTTGATGATGACAAGGATGTTGAGTGCCGGATTCGTTTCGCGTTGTACCTCGTCGTAGATCCTCGCCTTGCACGCTGTTGTTGGCTTCGTTGTTGAGCCTGAGTGCTTCTGCACTCCAGGCGGCAGAGCCTTCCGCCCCAGGTCAGGAAGTGCTGCGCCAGCAACAACAGCAACAGCGCGATCTGCAACAACTGCAACTGGACCAGCGCCGTCGGCAACTGGAACGCGGCAGCTTTGGTCCGGCGCCGGTGGCGCCGGCCGTTTCCTCCAGTGTGCCCGCCGATGAACGCTGCTGGCCCCTAAGCGGCACGCGCGTGGGCGGCGTCACCCTGATCAGCAGCCAAACGCTCAACGAACGGATCAAGCCGCAACTGTCGTCCTGCATGGGCGTCGGCCAGATCAACCATCTGCTGGCGACCATCACCGGCCTGTATGTGGAAGCGGGCTACATCGCCAGTCGGCCGTATTTGCGCAGCGCGCCGGCAGCCGGGCAATCGCTGGATATTGTGGTCGATGAAGGTTACGTCGAGTCCATCGAACTGGCCGACCAGAGCCTGCCGGTGTCCCTCGGCGGGGCGTTCCCCGGAATGCTCGGCAAGCCGCTGTACCTGCGTGATCTTGAGCAAGGCCTGGATCAGTTGAATCGCCTGCGTTCGCTTGACCTGACCGCCGACATCGCCCCCGGCACCCAGCCCGGCGCCTCACGAATCATCCTGCGCTCGCGCACCAGCGGTCAGTCACGCTGGGCGTTGGGAATGGGCATCGACAACCTCGGCAGCGCCAGCACCGGGCGTGATCGCGACACCTTGAGCCTGAGCCTCGACAGCCCACTGGAACTCAACGACGCACTCAACCTGAGCGTCAGCGACACCCTCAATCACGGCGATCGTTACAGCCGCAACGCCAGCGTTTACTACGCCATTCCTTACGGTTACTGGACCTACAGCGTATTCGCCAGCCATGCCGAATACCGCGCGCCGTTCAAACTCAGCACCCTGGAATTCCACAGCACCGGCATCACCGACCAGCTCAGCGTGCGCGCCGACCGGGTGTTGTGGCGCGATCAAAGTCGTCAGCTCAGCGCCAACCTGCAACTGGCCCACAAAGACGTCGACAGTTATCTGGAGAACGTTCGTCTCGGTATCCAGAGCCCGACCCTGACCGTGGCCGAAGCCGGTTTGAATCTGTTCTGGCTCAACAGCGCCGTGTGGAATCTGGACGTCAATTACGCCCAGGGCCTGCGCTGGCTCGGTGCTGATGACGATGCACCGCGCCAGGTCAACAACCTGCCCAAGGCGCAGTTTCGCAAGTACCGCGCCGGCCTCAGCCAGTGGCGCAACGGCCAGTTCGGCGAGCAGACATGGCAGTGGCAAAGTCAGTTGAGCGTGCAGTACAGCCCCGATCCGCTGCCCGCCATCGAACAACTGCTCGGCACCGACGATTCCGCGGTGCGCGGTTACCGGGTCAACAGTGCGTCCGGGGCCAGCGGTGCGATCTGGCGCAACACCTTGCGTCTGCCGTTGCGCAGCGATTTGCCGGTGCTGGTCACCCCGCGCGTGGGCCTGGACAACGGCTGGATCAAGGCCGACCACGGCACCCAGGGGCAACGCCTGAGCGGTGCCAGCGCCGGGGTCAACCTGAGCTGGAAAAACCTGCAAGTAGACGTCGATTATCAACGCAGCCTCAACACCCCCAGCGGTTTAAGGCATGAGCCAGAGACCTGGCTAATGCGCGTGGGGTTGCAGATATGACCAGCGCCTCACCCAACACAAATTTAGCCGTCGGACCTGTGCGCGACAGCCTCGGCAATCATCCCAACGCGCAACGTGATGCCGCACTTTTATTGAGAGGTTCCTATGCCTGAACAAACATTTGCGTTTCATCTTTCCCCTCGGGGAAAACTGCGCTGGGCGATTGCCAGCCTGTTCCTGATTGCCCATCTGCCAAACGCTCTCGCGGGTGGCGTGGTGGTCGCGCCGGGCCCCGGCGGCACCGCGCAACTGCAAACCCAGGGCGGCGTGCCTATCGTCAATATCGTTGCGCCCAATGGCGCGGGCCTGTCGCATAACCAGTTCCTCGATTACAACGTGGATCGCCAAGGCCTGGTGTTGAACAACGCCTTGCAGGCCGGGCAGTCCCAGCTCGCCGGGCAACTGGCTGCCAACCCGCAGCTCCAGGGCCAGGCCGCGAGCGTGATCCTCAACGAAGTGGTCAGCCGCAACGCTTCGGCCATCAACGGTGCCCAGGAAATCTTCGGCCGCGCCGCCGATTACGTGTTGGCCAACCCCAACGGTATCTCGGTGAACGGCGGCAGTTTCATCAACACGCCGAACGCCAATCTGGTGGTCGGCCGCCCCGAATTGAACGACGGCAAGCTGCAAGCCCTGAGCACCCGTGATGCCTCCGGCACGTTGCAGATTCAGGGCGCGGGCCTGCAAAACCGTGAGGGCTCGATCAACCTGATCGCCCCGCGCATCGACAGCCAGGGCAGCCTCAACGCTCGGGATCAGCTGAGCCTCACCGTCGGCCGCCATCAGGTGGATTACGCCTCGGGCCAGGTGAAAACCGTGGACCCGGCCGGCAGCTCCAGCGATCAACGCATCGACGCCAGTCTGTTTGGCGCCATGCAGGCCGGGCGCATCAATATTCTCAGCACCGCTGAAGGCGCGGGCGTGCGGGTCGGGCCGGTACAGGTCGCGGGCCGCGAGGGCGTGCAGATTCGCTCGGCAGGGGATTTGAGCATCAGCGGCCAAGCGGTTCCGAACAGCCTCGATGTGGTCCGGGCCGGTGTGCGCAGTAGTCAGGGCGACGTTGGTTTGCACAGCGGCAAGGACCTGACCCTGGCCGCCGCCGACGTCAGCGGTCGCGACGTCAAACTCGCCGCCGGACGCAACCTGACCCTGACCACCGTCGAAAGCCGCCATCTCCAGGAGAAACGCGAAAACTGGAACAACAGCACCATCGGCATCACCTGGGAAACCTACGACCGCACGCAGACCGACAGCGATTTACGCCAACACGGCAGCCAGATTCTCGCCAGCCGGGACGCGCAACTGTCGTCCGCGGGTGACACCGAGCTGAAGGCGGCCAAGATCGAAGCGGCGAAGCATCTCAGCGTGCAAAGCAGCGGCGATTTACACCTGAACGCCGCCACCGAAAGCCACACCCAGACCGATCAGGGCAACCACCGCAAACACCTGTGGAAAGCCGATTGGGACACCCGCAGCGAAGAGCAGCGCAGCATCACCAGCCAACTGAAGGGCGGCAACATCGCCCTGCAGACCGCCTCGTTGCTGCGTTCCGAAGGTGCTGAGCTGAACAGCGCCGGCGACATCCACCTCGCGGGCAAGCAGGTGGAAATCACCAGCGCCAGCCGCACTCAGCGCAACAGCGACAACCGTTACTCGGGCGATCTGGTGGGCGGCGGTTTCTTCGGCAAGACCGGCGACGCCGATCAGGGCAAGACCCAGAATCAGGGCAGTAAAATCAACGCGTCCGGCAAGCTGATCGTCAAGGCCGATGACGTACGCATCAGCGGCAGCCAGGTGCGCGGCGGTTCTGAATCCAGCGTCATCAGCGACAAGGGTTCGCTGGTGATCGATGGCGTGCAAGACACTTCCCACGCCAACAACCACGACAAGGACAGCAAGTTCTTCGGCATCACCAAGGACGAAACCCGGCAGAACGCCAAGGGCAGCAGCACGGTGCGCAGTGAGCTGACGTCGGACAGCAACCTCACGCTCAAGAGCGCCAAGGACATCGAAGTGGCCGGTTCCACGGTCAAGGCCGGCGGCACTCTGAACGCGGAAGCGGCGGGGGATGTGCAGGTGCATTCCGCACAAAACACCCGCGACAGCAGCACGACCACCGAGACGCGCGGCTTCGATGCCTACGCCAAGGAAAACGCCCCAGACGCCGGCCAGTATCGTGCCGGTGTGCACTACGAAGACAAGCAACAAAACATGACCAGCAACGACGTCAAACAGCAGGGCTCAAGCCTCAGCGCCGGCACTGTGCAACTGACGGCGGGAGGCGACCTGACGCTTAAAGGCGCCGAGGTCAATGCGACCCACGGCGATACGACGCTGACCGGCAAAAACGTCTCGCTGCTGGCCGAGCAGGACAGCCACAGCACCACAACGGACAAAACCAGCACCAGCGGCGGCTTCTACTACACCGGCGGCCTCGACCGTGCCGGCAGCGGCGTCGACTTCGCGCACACCACCTCGCAAGACACCACCGGCAAAACCACTGCGCAAACCACGGGCGTGCAGAGCAGCGGTATCCTGAACATCAACACCGGCAAACTCACCACCGAAGGCGCGCGTCTTGATGCCGGCAAAGGTCTGAATGTCGCGGCGGTCGATGTCGACAATCGCGCCACAAATAACACTGACAGCAGCACCCATAAAGACAGCAGCTGGTCGGCGGACATCGGCGCCAACGTCGAGTACAAGGACATCGCCCGGCCGATCGCCGGTGCGGTCAAGGACGTGCTGGCCGGTAAAGTGCCGGACAAGGATGCACTGGCCAATCTCGGCCAGCCGAATGTCGGCATCGACCTCGCTATCGGTCATCAGAACACCCGCCACACCGAGCAAACCGGCAACGCCGTGGTCAGCCAGTTCAAGGGCGGCACCGTGGACGTGAAAGTCGCCGGGACGTTGCAGGACCAGGGCACTCAGTACCAGGCGAGCGCGGGCAAGGTAAACATCACCGCCGATACGTTGGTGGCGAGCGCTGCGAGCAATACCCGCAGCAGCACCGATCAGGCACTGGACGCCAAGGCAGATGTGCGGGTCTACACCAAAACCGGTGAGGACGTGAACGTCGCCGGCAGTGGTGCGGGCGGAAGCAGTCGGACGCACAAGGACAGCTCCAGCGCCGTGGTCGGCAGCTATGCCGGCAGTGAAGGAGTGAACATCAACCTGCGTGGCGATGGTCAGTTCGAAGGCAGCCATTTTGACGGCGGGCAGGGCGGTGTTGCGATCAAGACCGGTGGTGAACTGGCGCTGAACCAGGCCAATGATCGCCAGAGCAGCGACACCTCCAGCCTGCGCGGGAACGGCTCGTTGAACGTCGGCACTGCGCCGGGCACCAACGGCACCAATGTGGATCTGGGCGCCGGTTTCCAGCTCGATCACACCGGCAAACAGACCCGGGACAGTCAGGCTCAAGTGTCGAGTATTCAGGGCAAAGGTCCAGTGCTGCTGAGCAGCGGTGGCGATCAGACCCTGCAAGGAACGAAGGTCGACACGCTGGGCGGCATCGATCTCAAGGCTGGCGGCAAACTCGATCTGCAAGCGGCGACCGACACCCACAACACCACCGGCAGCAACCTAGGGGGTGGCCTCAAGGTGGGCGGCAGCAAAACCAGCACAGAGAAAAGCGCTGATCAGGGCGGAAATCTGAGCGGCAATTTCAACATCGGTCGGGTCAATGAAACGACCCGGACCTTCACCGGTGGCCAGCTCAATAGCCAGGACAAAATCGCCCTCAGCGGCGATGCGATCCACCTGCAAGGCACCCAAGTCAACGCCCCGAGCGTCAGCCTCGATGCGCATCGCGGCGGCATCTATCAGGAATCGGCCCAGTCCACTCAGACCCGGACTAACTGGAATGTGGCACTGAATGCCGGCGGTAACCTGAGCAACAGCACACCGGTTGTCACGGATGAAAAGAACGTCGTCGCCAGTGATCACGGCTTCAATGCCGGGGCCAAGGTCGGAGTTGATGTTGTGCGCGGCACGAGCCAGCAGAACAGCCAGATCAAGGCTGACAGCGTGGTGTTGAACAGCGCGGGGGATACGTATCTGGCGGGGGCGCGGATTGATGCGGCGACCGTCAGCGGCAAGGTGGGCGGTGACTTGAACGTGGAAAGTCGCCAGTACAGCCAGACCAGCGCCAAGCTTGATGTGGACCTCGGCCTGACGGGCAAGAAGGCTGCACCGGCCGATAAGGACAACGGGGCCGAGAACAGCAAGCTGGGCGGAACCGACTACAAACCGACGCTGAAACTGGAAGGCGATTACGCGCACAAAGACAGCGTCGGCCAGGCTTCCGGCATCAGTGGCACCCAGGGTGTGAACCTGAAGGTTGGCGGCGCAACACAACTGACCGGCGCGCGGATTGCGGCCACTGAAGGCCGTGTTGACCTGGGTGGTTCCGAGGTCAGCACTGCGAGCGTGAGCAACCGTGATTACGGGGTCAACGCCGGTCTGGATTTGCCTGAAAAGGCAAAAGGTGAAGGCGGCAAACCGGTTGTTTCAACCCCGGATGAGCACAGCGTCAAACTCGGTCCTGTAACCCTTGGCGGTCATTACGACAGCCAATCGCTGCAGGCCGGGATCGACGAAAAAAACATCTAAACCGCAAGACCCTGTGGGAGTGAGCTTGCTCGCGATAGCGGCCGTACAGTCGAGAAAATTCTTGACTGACATACTGAAATCGCGAGCAAGCTCCCACATTTGATTACTGTCGCTCTAACCTCAAACCCGCTCAAAAATCGCCGCAATCCCCTGCCCACCACCAATGCACATGGTCACCAGCGCATATCGGCCGTTGACGCGGTGCAATTCGTGGATAGCTTTGGTGGCAATCATTGCCCCTGTCGCGCCCACTGGGTGACCGAGGGAAATGCCCGAGCCGTTCGGGTTGACCTTGGCCGGGTCGAGATCCAGTTCCTGGCTGACCGCGCAGGCCTGGGCGGCGAAGGCGATGTTGGCTTCGATCACGTCCATATCAGCGGTCGTCAGGCCTGCGCGTTTGAGTGCCAGGCGGGTGGCGGGAATCGGGCCCAGGCCCATCAGTTCTGGTTCTACACCGGCGTGGGCGTAGCTGACCAGGCGGGCGAGAGGGCGCAGGTTGTTGGCCTGAACTGCCTTGCCGGTGGCCATGACCAGTGCCGCGGCACCGTCGTTCAGGCCCGAGGCATTTCCGGCAGTGACCGAACCGTCCTTCTTGAACGCCGGCTTCATCTGCGCGAGTTGTTCAATCGAGGTGGAACGAGGATGTTCGTCGATGCTGAACAGCGTTGTTTCCTTGCGATCGCGGATTTCGACCGCAGCAATCTGCTCACTGAAGTAGCCATTGGCGATCGCGAACGCCGCGCGTTTTTGATCTTCCAGGGCGAGGGCGTCCTGCATGTCGCGGGTGATGCCGTTGCGCAGGGCGACGTTCTCGGCGGTGATGCCCATGTGGATACCGTGGAACGGGTCATGCAGGATGCCCAGCATGTAGTCGATGGCCTGGACGTTGCCCATGCGCGCGCCCCAACGGGCGGACGGCATCAGGTACGGGCCGCGGCTCATGGATTCGGCACCAGCGCCGATCGCGATCTCGGCGTCGCCGAGCATCAAGGTCTGGGCCGCGCTGATAATGGCTTGCAGGCCGGAACCGCAGAGGCGGTTGACGTTGTAGGCGGGTGTTTCTTTCGGGATGCCGGCGTTCATCGCGGCGACCCGGGAAATGTACGCATCGCGGGTTTCGGTCGGGATCACATTGCCCATCACCAGATGGCCGATTTGCGCCGGGTCCACGCCGGAGCGCTCCAGGGCTGCCTTGACGGCCGTGGTCGCCAGATCGGCCAGCGGGACATCTTTGAGCGAGCCCCCAAAGGAGCCGATGGCGGTGCGTGCGGCGCTGACAACAAATACGTCTGGGGTGTTCATGAAGGCGTTCCTGTAGAGGGGTTCTTTTCGGTGCTGCGATTAAGGAGTGCGTTCAACGCCGCCTGCGCTTCAGGGGTTTTCAGGCGCTTGATGAACAGCAAATTTTCTTGGCGAAGGGTGGCTTGCAGTTCCGGCATCGACGTCTGTTTGAGCAATTGCCGGGATTGACGCAGGGCTTCCTGGGGGAGCGCCAGCAGTCGACGCGCCATGTGCTCGGCGGCCGCCAGGCACTGTGGTCCGTCGTCGAATAGTTCGTTGGCCAACCCGCACGCGACGGCAGCGGCACCGTCCAGGCTGTCGCCCCAAAGCAGCAAGCGCGCTGCCCGGGCATGGCCGAGCAGGCGCGGCAGCAGCAGACTGGCGCCAAACTCCGGGCACAGGCCCAGGTTCACGAACGGCGTGCGCAACCGGGCATTGCGGGTGACCAGCACCTGATCGCAATGCAGAAGCAGGGTGGTGCCAATTCCGATGGCCGCTCCGCATACGGCCGCGATCAACGGTTTTTGCAGGTGGATGACCACGCGCATCAGGCGAAACGCCGGGCTGTCCAGATCGGTCGGCGGATGCTGGAGAAAATCCGCCAGGTCGTTACCGCTGGTAAAGCACGAGGCTCCGCCCGTGAGAATGATCACGCCGGTTTCAGCGTCTTCATCAGCGGCCAGCAACTGGTCGGCCAGCTGCGTGTACATGCTGTTGTTCAGCGCGTTGAGTTTGTCGGGGCGGTCAAAGGTGAGCGTCAGGACGCCTTCATTTCGTTCTTGTTTGATCAGGTCGTTCATGTGCGTGCCCTGGGTGATCTGTATGTGGGGCACTCTAAGCGCGGGACCGGCGCTGGATCTATGACAAAACAAGTCAACGAAACTGCTGCTTTTTGCCATGTCGGGCAGTCGCGAGCGCCGCAAACCGGCTCACACACCCATTCGGGGTATGGTGCCGTTGGCTGAATCGCTCAATAGTGGATTCATCCGCTCATCCAGATCGGAACTCGCTTGATAAGGTGAATTTGCTATGCGCAAGGCCTTCTTGGTGATGCTTGGTGCGTTAGTTTTACCGCTGTCGGTAGGCGTCCACGGCGCCGAAGTGGACGATAACAACACGCTGCGGCTGTATAACTGGGCGGATTACATCGGCGAAAAAACCATTGCCGACTTTCAGAAAGCCACGGGCATCAAGGTTATTTACGACACCTTTGATGCCTATGAAACGGTTCAGGCCAAGTTGCTCACCGGCCACTCCGGGTATGACCTGGTGGTGTTGAACGCCTCCCTCGCGCCCCCGCTGATCAAAGCCAAAGTGTTCCAGCCACTCGATAAAAAGTTGCTGCCAGGCTGGACCAACCTTGACCCGAAAGTCTTGCACGACTTGCAGGGGTTTGATGCCGGCACACTGTACTCGGCACCCTATACCTGGGGCAGCAACGGCATTACTTACAACGTCGACAAAATCCTGGAACGCATGCCGGATGCGCCGATTGGCTCGTTGGCGATGATCTTCGATCCGAAAATCGTCTCGCGCTTCGCCGATTGCGGCGTGACCCTGGTCGATGCGCCCACTGAAGTCATTCCACTGGCCCTGAAGTACCTGGGACGAGACCCCAGAAGCGCAGCGCCCGAAGATCTTAAAGCCGCTCAGGATTTGCTCTTGTCGGTCCGGCCCTACATCCGCAAGTTCGACTCGGTCAACTACCTGACCAGCCTGCCCAATGGCGATGTGTGCATGGCCATGACCTGGTCGGGCGATTACGCGACCGCCATGGCCCGCGCCGAAGAGGCCAAGTTGAAAATCAAACTGGCCTATTTCATTCCCAAGGAAGGTTCGCTGATCTGGTTCGACAACTTGTACATCCCCGCCGATGCGCCGCACGTGGCCAACGCACACAAGTTCCTGGATTACTTGATGCAGCCACAAGTGATGGCGGACGTGACTGACTACATTCATTACGCCAACAGCAATGCGGCGGCCACGCCGTTGGTGCACGCCGATGTGCGCAACAACCCGGCGATTTATCCCGATGACGAAACTCGCCAGCGGCTGTTTCCGCAGAAAACCCAGGATGCAAAAGACATGCGCGCCATGACCCGCGTCTGGAGCACGGTGAAGAGCGGAATTTGATCGTTTAATTTTTCGGTTTGAGGTTCTTTGTATGGCAACTCCAACTAAGAAAACAGTGTCCGACGTTGATAATGCCCAATTGGTCAAAGCCGACAAAGCGCACTACATGCACGGCTATCACATGTTCGACGAACACGCCGAACAGGGCTCCCTGAACATTGTTGCCGGTGACGGCGCCTATATTTACGACACCCAGGGCAATCGTTTTCTGGATGCTGTCGGCGGCATGTGGTGCACGAACATCGGTTTGGGCCGAGAGGAAATGGCACTGGCGATTGCCGACCAGGTCCGTCAACTGGCGTACTCGAACCCGTTTTCCGACATGTCCAACAACGTCGCCATCCAGTTGTGCGAGAAACTCGCCAGCCTGGCTCCCGGCGATCTCGATCATGTGTTCCTGACGACCGGCGGCTCCACTGCCGTGGACACCGCGTACCGCTTGATTCAGTACTATCAAAACTGCCGTGGCAAACCGGAAAAGAAACACGTCATCGCCCGTTTCAACGCGTATCACGGCTCCACCACGCTGACGATGTCGATCGGCAACAAGGCCGCCGACCGTGTGCCGGAGTTCGATTACGCCAACGACAAGATTCACCACGTCTCCAACCCCAACCCTTACCGGGCGCCGGATGGCATGGACGAGGCGCAGTTTCTCGAGTTTCTGATCAAGGAGTTCGAAGACAAGATTCTGTCCATTGGCGCGGACAAAGTGGCGGGCTTTTTTGCCGAGCCGATCATGGGCTCCGGCGGGGTGATTATTCCGCCCAAGGGTTATCTGAAACGCATGTGGGAAGTCTGCCAGCGCTACGACATTCTGTTTGTCGCTGATGAAGTGGTGACGTCGTTCGGGCGCTTGGGCAAATTCTTCGCTTCGTATGAAGTGTTCGACGTTCAGCCGGACATCATTACCACGGCCAAGGGACTGACATCGGCTTACTTGCCATTGGGCGCCTGCATCTTTTCCGACCGCATCTGGAAAGTCATCGCCGAGCCCGGCAAGGGCCGCTGCTTTACCCACGGCTTCACCTACAGCGGCCACCCGGTCTGCTGCACGGCGGCGTTGAAGAACATTGAAATCATCGAGCGGGAAAACCTGCTGGAGCATGTCGATGTCGTCGGCGCTTATCTGGAACAGCGTTTGGCGACACTCAGCGACTTGCCGTTAGTGGGCGATGTGCGCTGCCAGAAGTTCATGGCCTGCGTGGAATTCGTCGCCGATAAACGTACCAAGGCGTTGTTCGCCGACGAGATCAACATTGGCGAAATGATTCATTCCCGGGCGCAGGCCCGAGGGTTGCTGGTGCGGCCGATCATGCACCTCAATGTCATGTCACCGCCGCTGATCCTGTCGTGTGCGCAGGTGGATGAAATCGTCGAGATCCTGCGGGTGTGCATTCTCGAAGTGGCGGGCGAACTTGAGCAAAACGGCCAGTACTTCGGCCAATGAGTTCGTCGAGTCCGCGGTTACCAGGTGCCGGCTCACCGGCTAGACTGCGGGGCATGAGCAAACCAAACGACGACACCTTGATCGCCTTGCCCTTCGGCGCCTTGCATAAGTGGCACGGCGAGATGCGCCAGGCATTCGCCCACATCGATGAGCCCGACGCGCTGCACTTTCTGGCGTCGGCCTTCGGGCATCTGGTGTCCATCGAGTCGGTGATGATCAGCCTGGAGCACAAGGACCGCCCGCCACAGCTGTTGTATCAGCGTGGCATACCGGAAAAGTACCGGGAGTCGATCATCGACCGCTATTTTTCCGGCGGCTACTTGCTCGACCCGTTTTGCCTGGCGGTGGAGCAGGGGCTGGCCGAAGGGTTCTATCACCTGGAGGACATTGCCCCGGACAACTTCTTCGACAGTGAGTACTACAAGACTTACTACTTGAAGGCCGGGAGTTCGGAAGACAGTTTTTATATTGTCGATACCGGCAATGACACCCAGGTGTCGGTGAGCCTGTTTCAAGGCTTTGGCGGGGAAGGTCTGCGGGTGGAACAGCTGAATCTGCTGCGGGCGGTTGAGCCGCTGGTGCGGGAATTCATCTGCGAGTTTGGACGCCGGGGTTTACAGCACAGCGCTGTCAATCAAGGCGTGCGCGATGATCTCAAGCAACGCGTGCAGTCCGCCTTCGAGCAGTTCGGCTGCGACTTGCTGACCGAGCGCGAGCGGGAAGTGGCGCACATGGTGCTCCGGGGTCACTCCGTGAAGTCCACGGCCAGCCTGATGAGCATCTCGCCAGAGACGGTGCGCATGCACCGTAAGAATCTTTATCTGAAGTTGAATATCGGTTCACAGTCGGAGTTGTTTGCGCTGTTTATCGAGTGGTTGCGCAAGCACTAATCAGCAATTTCCAACCCTCCAAAAACCCTGTGGGAGCGAGCCTGCTCGCGATGCAGGCAACTCGGTATCACTCAGGAACCGAGGTGATGCTATCGCGAGCAGGCTCACTCCCACAGGATCCTCAGCGAACACAAATTTTGTGCACGACGCAAATCAAAATGTAGGAGTGAGCCTGCTCGCGAAAGCGGAGTGTCATTCAGTATTTAAGTGGGCTGACACAACGCCTTCACGCCCTGAGCCTTTCCGTCAACGCGGTTTTGCTGTGTCCAGCTCGCTGGTCAACGGTGAGCCGTGCCGGAGCAAGGCCTGTAAATAAACCTTTTCGTCGTACACGGTACTGGTCTTCCAGCACCGATAAACGATCCGGATCCACTTGAACGCCAAGGCCCTGAGGGCCGCTTGGTAAGAGCTGCCTTTGGCCCTTTGCTGGCGATAATACGCCTCTGCCCACACCGATTGATTGATGCTGTGGGCAGCCCACTCAACAAAGGTCTGGCGCAAAAAAGTTGCGCATTGATAGCGCCAGTGGACGACTTTTTTCTTGCCACTGCGTTCGGTGACCGGGGCAATTCCGGCATATCGCTGCACCGCACTGGCATCCTTGAAGCGATCACGCTGCTCACCAAAGGCGACCATCAACCGTGGGGCAAGCTGCTGTCCCGCGCCGGGCAAGGCCTTGAAGAGTCGGTAGTCGGCCAGGGTGTTGGCAGTTTTTTCGATCTCCCGATCAAAGTCTTTGATCGCCGTGATAACCCCTTTCAGTTGCGAGACCAGGGCCACCACATACAGCGCTGAAGGACTGACCACGCCTGGATCTTCAGTCAACGGCATGGCTTTGGCGATCAACGCCAAACGCTGCTGATTGAGCTCAGAATGGCGAACATTGTGCGCGTGAAGGAACTTCAAAACGCTGGCCGGCCGAGCGTGCTTAAGCACTTCAAAGGTCGACCAGCGCGCCAAAAAATCACAGAAAACCAGCGTGTCATGGTCATGAAACAGCTCAAGAGCCAACGGATAATACTGTTTGAGCATGCAGACCAGACGGTTGCTGAGCTTGACCCGGTCATCGACCAGCCCGCGCCGATGTTCGGTCAGGCTGGCGAGCGAACGCATGGCGGAGCTTTGCTGGACCAGTTGAGGAAACCGTTCGGGGTGATTCAGCAACAGCTCAAGCGCCCATTGAGCATCCGTTGGATCATCCTTGGCGCCACTGGGGACAAAGGTTTTACGGTGCCGGGCCAAGGTGCTCGGATTGATCGGAAAGATACAAAAAAACTCATATTTTTGCAGAGCCGCTATCAGTGGGCCTTTGTTCAACTCCACAGCGATCGCGATCGGGCCACCGTAACGTTGATGCAGCGACTTGGCCCAGCGATCAATCGACTCGGGCTTGTGGTCGATGACCTCGAAACTCCGCTGAGCCTCTCCAGCTATCTGCAAACAGATGTCGTGCTTGGCGTCTGCCCAATCAATTCCGATATAAGCAGTGAAACTCTGAGACAGGAGCGTTTGCATGGAACACCTCAACAGGCGCTAAAGTACATGCAGGGACATGCATGCCTGCGTCCAGCGAAGGCGATATAGAGAGCCGTGTCGGGCTTTCCCTGAGAATTCGTTAGAGGGCGCAAGCGCACCTGTGGACTCGAAGGTGAAGGCGTAATCATCGAGTGCTGCGCGAGCATATTCGTAGCCCACAGGTGCATGTTCCTTCCTCGCCGACAACTGACTTCCAGCGATATCAGTATGGAAGAGAAAGGAACGGACTACCTATATCGCGAGCAGGCTCGCTCCCACAAAAAAGCGCTCGTGTTTAAAAGTGTTTAGCGTTACTTCCTGAAAGCTACAGCGCCTTGCGCCGTTGCCTACGACTACGCCAGAATCCGCCGGCTTGTGCGCTTCGGCCCCCCTCGGTAACTTGATCCCCGTCACTGATTCCCAGTGATCGGGTTTAGTAGCCCGAGGTACGAAGCATGCACAGGCGTCTGTCAGACAGGTATTTCCATGCCTGTACCTGATGGTGGCTGTGCGTAGGGCGCCCTCGGGCGCGCCGGCTTTGTCTTCGTTCCCCGGTCTACTAACCTGCGTACAGCCGCCACCCTTCGTATTAGTAGCGAGGCGTGGCTGCCCACAAGGAACGAATCAATATGTGCAAAGTTACTCCAAACCCGCCAGACACTGATCCGGCATCCCCCTACGAATCACTCGATTCCAAAAAGCTCCACGAAGCCGCCGAACGCGCCCTCGATCACTACCTCAACCCGGCCGCTCTCAAAATCCCGGTCGCCCGCAAACCGAGCACCATGTTCATGGTCGCCCCCGATATCAAAGATGAAGACCTGTTGGCTCACACCTGTGAGTCGTTAGCCTCGGCGAGTGTGATGGCGAGTGAATTCGCGGGGTATCTGCAAGGCCCGCATCGGCATACGGCGATGGCCATTCAGCAGATCATCATGCTCGCAGAGCTGGCAGCGAATCGGATGCTGGATAACGTCGAAATACCCAAGTAGCCGCAGCAAAATCGCGCCATCGTTATTCCCGAGCAAACCTGCTTCCATGTTCAGACTTGAGGGGGGCTCGCGTGACAGCAGGGTCAGGCGTTTATCGCGCCTGGCCCTGCATCGAATTCTGTCAGGCTAAGAATTCAGGGTTGCCGGGCAACATAGAATCTCCCACAGGTTTGCACTTTGATTGACCGGCTCAGACTGCGGATGGCCCTTGAATCCCATGGAACTCCAACGGATGGACGTGATGCACCCAGTGCTCGCTTTATTTGCCGGTAGAGATCACCAAGGTGCCGGCCAGGTTCGGCTGTCCTCGCGAACACCTCGATCTGGAAATACGGGCGATCCTGCGTAGAACAATGCACTGACATAGCAGTCTTTTTTACCGATGGTGGCCAGTAGCTACATTTCTGCCTTGTTACGACGCGAGGCCAAGCGTAGGATGCGCGCCCTGATCAGCATGGCTGAATCGTTTTACCGCAACTCGACATGGATTGTTATGACTGCCCCCTCCCGTTTTTTTGCTCCGCTGTTCTCCCTCTCGCTAATGACGCTCCCTGTGCTGGCCGACGCCAGTTCCGATCGTGCCGATTTGCTTGGGGTTTACCGTCAGGCGGTTGAGCACGACGCGCAGCTGTCGGCGGCGCGGCATGATTACCTGGCCCGGCGCGAAAGTGTTCCGCAAGCCCGGGCCGGTTTATTGCCAACGCTCAACGCGGGCAGCACGGTGGAGTCGGTGCGTCTGCAACGTGATGAGCCAGGCCTCACACGCTCGCGCAGTACCGCGGTATTTCAAGCCAGTCTCAACCAGCCGCTGTTTCGTGCCGATCGCTGGTTTCAACTCGAAGCGGCTCACGCCAGTACCGCACAAGCCGAGCTGGAATTGGGCGCCAAGGAACAAGGGCTGGTGCTGACAACCGCCCAGGCCTATTTCGAAACCTTGCGTGCGCTGGATTTGCTGGCGGCGTCCAAAGCCGAGGAAGCGGCGCTCAAGCGCCAGCAGCAACAGGCTCAGGCGCGTCTGCAGAATGGCGCCTCGAGCATCACCGATGTGCTCGACGCGCAGGCCGCTTTTGACAACGCTGGTGCCAATCGAAAACTTGCCGAGCGCAAGGTTGATGATGCGTATGAAGGGTTGTCCCGTCTGACGCGCCAGGCGTACTCGTCAATCGAAGGCATTGCGCACCAGTTACCGGTGGAGCTTCCGGCCCCCAACGATGCCAATGAGTGGGTGAGCCATGCGGTACGGCAGAACCTTGCCTTGCAAGCCAGCAATTACGCGGTGATCGCCGCCGAGCAAACCCATCGGCAGCGCAAGGCGGGTTATGCACCGACCGTCGACGCGGTGGCGTCGTGGCGCAAGGGCGACAACGACAGCTTTGGCTACAGCAACCCGACGGACTTCGGCCGGGATGGCTACCGGGGCAATGTGGCCCAGGGCAGCATCGGCGTGGAGTTGAACATTCCGTTGTACAGCGGTGGCATGACCCGTTCGCAAGTGCGCGAAGCGACCGAGCGCCTGGCACAAAGTGAAGACGAGCGCGAAGACCGGCGCCGCGAAGTGGTGCAGAACACCCGCAACTTCTACCGCGCGGTCAACTCCGATATCGAACAGGTGATGGCCCGCCGACAGACCATTCGCTCCGGCCAAGCCTCGGTGAAGGCCAACCAGGTAGGCCGTGACCTGGGCTCGCGGAACACCGCTGATGTGCTCAACGCCCAGCGCCAGTTGTACAGCGCGGTGCGTGAATACAACAACGCGCGCTACGACTACATCATCGACACGCTCAAACTTAAACAGGCGGCGGGGACATTGAGCCCCACCGACCTGACTGATCTGGCGATGTACCTGACCAAAGACTACGACGCCGATCGCGATTTCCTGCCGCCCGATGAGCGCAGAGCACTTTGATTGCTGATTCATACAGGTGAGAGAAAGAAATCTCATGCAGTGATGTCACATTGATACTAATTGTTTCAAGATTGATATAACCTGTTGAAAGATTGATGAATTTTTTGCCGTCATTCGGCATGCATGGACGCTTATGAGCAATGAAGGAAGGGGCGCTGAGTCGCCCATGGCAGACACAGGTCTCGTGTGTCTGGTGATGCTGGCCCGGTTTCATTCGGTGGCAGCCTCTGCCGAGCAATTGGCCCACGAGTTCGCCCCCGCGCAACAGCCGTTCACGTCACGTGAACTGCTGCTCGCCGCACGTAAGCTGGGGCTCAAGGCCAAATCGGTCAACACCACCATCGCCCGTCTGGACCGCACGCCGCTACCGGCGATTGCGACAAATAGCGACGGCACCTTTTTCATCATTGCCAAGCTGGATCAAGGCAAGGCACTGATTCAGGATCCGCGTGCGGAGCGCCCTGAAGTCATCACCTTCGAAGACCTGGCGGCGCGCTGGACCGGCGAACTTTTGCTGGTGCGTTCTGAGTCTGGCCTGCCGGGTGAAACCTCGCGATTTGACTTCACCTGGTTCATTCCGGCCATCGTCAAATACCGCAAGTTGCTCGGCGAAGTGTTGCTGGTGTCCTTTGCCTTGCAGCTGTTTGCGTTGGTCACGCCGTTGTTTTTCCAGGTGGTGATGGACAAGGTCCTGGTGCATCACGGCCTGACCACCCTCGACGTGATCGCCGCCGGGTTGTTGGGCATCATGCTGTTCGAGTCCGCGCTCAGCGGGTTGCGCAGCTACGTGTTTGCCCATACCGCGAGCCGTATCGACGTGGAACTGGGCTCGCGCTTGTTCCGGCATCTGATCAACCTGCCATTGGCTTATTTCCAGGCGCGGCGCGTCGGTGATTCGGTGGCCCGGGTGCGTGAGCTGGAGAACATTCGCAGCTTCCTCACCGGCAATGCAATCACCTTGTTGCTGGACGTGCTGTTCTCCGTGGTGTTCGTTTTGGTGATGTTTTACTACAGCGGTTGGCTGACCCTGATCGTGCTGCTGTCGTTGCCCTTGTACGTGCTGGTCTCGCTATTCGTCACCCCTCTGTTGCGTGCCCGGTTGCAGGACAGCTTCACCCGGGGCGCGGAGAATCAGGCGTTTCTGGTGGAGACCGTGAACGGCATCGATACCGTGAAATCCATGGCCGTCGAGCCTCAGGCCATCCGCAAGTGGGACAACCAGATGGCGGCCTATGTCGCCGCCGGTTTCAAGACCCAGACCTTGTCGACCATCGCCAATGAAAGCGTGTCGTTGATCGGCAAACTGGTCACGGTCGCGACCCTGTGGCTGGGCGCTCGATTGGTCATCGACGGCCAACTGTCGGTGGGCGAACTGATTGCCTTCAACATGCTCGCCGGTCGTGTCAGCGGCCCGATCATGCGCCTGGCCCAGTTGTGGACCAGCTTCCAGCAAACCGGCGTTTCGGTGCAGCGTCTGGGCGACATCCTCAACACCCGCACCGAACTGTCCCAGGCCACGCGCAGTGCGTTGCCGCCGCTGCGGGGGCAGATCGAATTCGACCAGGTGCATTTCCGTTATCGCGCCGATGGCTCGGAAGTCCTGCGTGGGGTCAGCCTGCAGATCGCGGCCGGTGAGGTCATTGGTGTCGTGGGGCGTTCCGGCTCCGGTAAAAGCACCCTGACGCGACTGCTTCAGCGCTTGTACGTGCCCGAGCGCGGCCGGGTGCTGGTCGATGGCATGGACCTGGCCCTGGCTGACGTTTCCTCCCTGCGCCGACAGATCGGCGTGGTATTGCAGGACAACATGCTGTTCAACCGCAGCATCCGCGAAAACATCGCCCTGAGCGATCCGGGCGCGCCGCTCGAAGCGGTGATGCACGCGGCCACCATGGCCGGCGCACATGAGTTCATTCTGGAACTGCCCGAAGGCTACGACACCATGGTCGGCGAGCACGGCACCTCACTTTCTGGCGGTCAACGTCAGCGGGTGGCCATCGCCCGTGCCTTGATCGGCAACCCGCGAATTCTGATTTTCGACGAGGCCACCAGCGCCCTGGACTACGAGTCCGAGCGGATCATTCAGCAAAACATGCAGAGCATTTGCGCGGGTCGCACGGTGATCATCATCGCGCACCGGTTGTCGGCGGTGCGCGATGCGAATCGCATTCTGGTGGTCGATCGCGGGCAAATCGTCGAGCAGGGCAGTCATGCCGAATTGCTCGCCCATCAAGCCGGCCACTATTCGCGACTGCACCGTATGCAACAGGGCTGAGCAGCCTTTCAGATAGTTCGTTATTGATCTGTCCACCGCGCCTCATGTCAGGCGCGACGGCAGTCACCGTATTCCGGATTCAAGGATCGATTTCCCATGAGCGCAACGCCTTCATTAATGCAGCGTTACCGCCACGCCTGGCGCGAGTCCTGGCGCCAGCGCAAACAGATGGACAGCGTGCAGCGCCTGCCCCATGAGGCGCAGTTTCTCCCTGCCGCGCTGGAGTTGCAGGACACCCCCGTGCACCCGGCGCCAAGGATCTTCGTCTGGAGCATCATGGCTTTTGCGGTGTTGGCGCTGCTTTGGGCCTGTGTCGGCAAGATCGAAGTGGTCGCCGTGGCTTCGGGTAAGATCGTTCCCAGCGGCAAGACCAAGCTGATTCAATCCAGCGAAACGGCGGTGGTCAGGGCCATTCATGTCAGCGACGGTCAGGCAGTGAAAGTCGGCGAGTTGCTGGTCGAACTCGACCCGACAGCCGCCGACGCCGACGTCAGACGGATTCAAAGCGACCTGCTCGCCGCCAGAATCGACGGCGCCCGCAGTGCGGCAATGCTCGATGCGATCAATCAGCAGAAACCACCGGCATCGCTGATCGGCGCAATCACCGACGCCGATCCGCAACAGGTGCACAGCGCCCAGCGCTGGCTGCAAGGGCAGTATCAGGAATACCGCAGCAGCCTGGAATTGGTCGACGCGGAAATCCTCCAGCGCGACGCCGAAATCCAGTCCGCCCAGGCCCAGGTGGCGAGCCTGCGACAGACCGTGCCGATTGCCACGCAACTGGCCGAGGACTACCAGCGCCTGCTCGCGCAACAATACGTCGCCCGCCACGAATACCTGGAAAAAGAACAGGCGCGCCTCGACCTGCAACGCCAATTGAGCGTGCAGCAGGCCAGCGTTCTGCAATCCACCGCCGCGCAAGGCGAAGCGCGGCGTCGGCGCGAAGGCGTGGTCGCGCAAAATCGCCGCGCCATGCTCGACCTGCAACAGCAAGCCAATCAAAAAGCCGCGAGCCTGGTCGAGGAACTGGCCAAGGCCCGCTACCAGGAAACCCTTACCAGCCTCACTGCGCCAGTGGACGGCACCGTCCAGCAACTGGCGATCCACACCGTCGGCGGCGTGGTCACCCCGGCCCAACCGTTGATGGTCATCGTGCCCGCCGACCAGCCGGTGGAAGTGGAAGCCATGCTGGAAAACAAAGACGTCGGCTTCGTCCGTGCCGGCCAACCGGTCACGGTCAAGGTCGAAACGTTCACCTTCACCAAGTACGGCACCGTCGCCGGTGAAGTGCTCAGCGTCTCCAACGACGCCATCGACGATGAAAAACGCGGGCCGATCTACAGCAGCCGCATCCGCCTGAAAACCGACCATTTGATGATCAACGGCCAACGCGTGGCGCTGTCGCCGGGGATGTCGGTGACGGCGGAAGTGAAGACTGATCAGCGACGGGTGATTGAGTACTTCTTGAGTCCGTTGCAACAGCATATGGATGAAAGTTTGCGCGAGCGTTGAGGGTTGTACGGATTCGGGTGAGAAAGAGTCAGGATTGAAACGATAAATCCATCAATGTCTATGAAGTCGGAAATATTATGAAATTCAAGGTGGGTCATTTGAGCATTGCTCGTGGGTTGAAATTGATACTGGTGGTGGTGGGTGCTCTGACGATTCTGAAATATGGCGCCATAACCCTGTTATCGCTTAGTCCTGATTCCGATGATGATGTGACGAAGATGGCTTATCTGTCTCCAAACGGAAAGTACACCGCTGTTCATGTCACGCGTGCAGGGGGGGGCGCGATAGCGCCGTTTTGCTCGGACACGGTTTTTGTTTTTAACAGCCTGCAGACTACTGATGAAGTTATTGCTCACCCTGAGTACCAGGTTTATTCAGCTGAGTGTGATGTTTTTTTTGACCACGAAGCCTCACCGACAGTGAAGTGGGATTCAGACAGTGTTCTTCAAATCGATTTTGCAATTGGTGCAACCCGGATCGTGAGCCGAGACGTCAAGCTGCGCGCCTCGGACGCCTCTGGAAAGATACAGGTCAGGTTTTCTGCCTATCGCTAGAAATGGAATTTTCAAGTTTCCTCTTGAACGTACAAGAGGATTTTTAAAGTAAGGAAAGCAAGTGGCTAAACTGACGTTGATGCAGGGGCAATTTGGCAAGGACAGTTTTTCTGTACAAACCAAAGATGGAACACTCGTTGCAGCAAAATGGCTGAATGACGGGCTTGGCAGTTATGTTATGGATCCCCAGACCGATCAGCCGTTCATGGTGCCGGCGGATTATGATATGAAAGCCTCGATCGAACACTTCAAGAAAGTCAGGGAGGACTATGATGCGTCCTCTCTCAGCTTTCGGAACAGCCTCTACAGCGATATTTATGAGACCTTCAGGCAAAGTGGCGTGGGGGATCTTCAACGCTCTTATAACGGTGCTTCGCACACGACAGGTGCCGGCTTCGTTCCCAGCTTCACAAATGCCGCCTCTTTCAACTTCGGATTGATTTCAACCGTGTTGGGGCTGACCGAAACGGAAATTATTGGTGGAGGCGGTCTCTATAACCTATACAAGTCCTTCCGCGCCGGTGGTCAAAATATCAAGACTGAAGGCGAGTGGTGGAACAACGAGCCCAATGTCATTTCAATAAAAACCGGGATGTCGATTATTCATCCGGATCGTGACGGGCAACCGCTCATTGATCAGGGCGGACCGGCGTGGACCCCGCCAGCAAACCTGCTGAATATCGAAATCAACCCCGATCCGCAGGCGAGCCATCAGGTACAGCTCGAGAACCAGCGAACACGGGACGCCGCTAACGGCTACATCGATAATGCTGCGACACACAAAATCTTCACCCTCGACGGGATTCTCAACAAAACCGATTTCACCTCCACCCAAATGGCCAGCTTGGCCTCGGGCGGTATTCGGCCGGGTGAAATGCAGCTCGACCCCAACGCTCGCCCCAACACTTACCTGTCGCAGTTCTACCCGACCCCGAGCGCGACCAAGCCGGATTTCAGCCTGCGCAGTGCGGTTACCCTGAACGGTTTGTCGGCAATGTCGACGTTCAATACCTACGTCGACCCGCTGTTGCTGGACCTGACCGGCAATGGCGTGCACATGACCGACATTCGCGACGGCGTGCTATTTGATACCGACCACAGTGGCACGCTCAAACGCAGCGGCTGGGCGGATCGCACCACAGGCATGCTGGTGATTGACGATGGCACTGCCCAGGTCAAAGACGTCAGCCAGATGTTCTCCGAGTATTACGGTGGCAACGTCGGTGTCAACGGCGCGGCGGGCGAGGCGAAGTTCAAGGACGGTTTCGCGGCGTTGGCCAGTGAAGACGCGAACAAGGATGGCGTGATCGATCAGCACGATCCGATCTGGAGCAAATTGCGCGTCTGGGTTGACGGCACGCATGACGCCAAAGTCGATGGCGGTGAACTCAAGACGCTGGCCGAACTGGGCATCACCCAGATCAATGTCCGTGCGGCGGCGTCCCCTCAAACCGAGATGCGTGACGGTAACAAGGTGCTCGCCACCGGTTCGTTCACGATGAATGGCAAGAGCCAGGAAGCATTGGCGGTGGATTTTCTGGGGGATCCGGTCAGCAATATCGTGACCAGCCAAGGCACTGGCACGAGGGTGACCTCGACTACCAGCGGCGCCAACACTCGCACCACCAGCGCTTACGCCAGCCAGAGCACAATGGGTGAAACGCTGGATGCGGCCAAACTGGGCGTGAACAATCTGTACGGCGGTAGCGGCGATGACACATTGATTGCTGCGCCGGATGGTAGCTGGCTTGTCGGCGGTGCTGGCAGCAACGCCTACATCGGCGGTCAGGGCGATGACGTTTTTGTCATCAGCGCTTCGGACGATACAAGAAACATTCGTGGCAATGGCGGCCGTGATACAGCCATTATCGTCGGCACCAAAGACGTCTTCCTGAACATGGCCGGCGCGGGGCTTACCATCGCCGAAGGTGGCGGCGGCAACGACGTCATTATGAGCGGCGGCACCGGCAGCGCGTTCATCAAGGGCGGTTCGGGCAACTCGACGCTGGTGGGCGGCTCGGGCAACGACGTTCTGGTCGGCGGCACCGGCCACAACACCATCATTGGCGGCAGCGGCAAAGCGGTGATTTATGCCGGGCCCCAGGGCGACACCATTTATGCCTCCGAAGCCGGCAGCATCATCCATGCCGGTGGCGGCGCCGATAAAATCTTCGGCGGTGCCGGTAACGACATCATCGAAGTCGGCCACGGCAACGCGACCATCGACGGTGACGGCGGGATCAACCTGGTCACGCTGCACGGCACCCATGGCGACTACCGCATCACCCGCACCGCGAACGGTTATGAAGTGGCCGACAAGGTTGCCGGGCGTGACGGCACGGTGACGCTGACCAATATCCAGAAGCTCAACTTCTCGGACATTTCCGCCGTTGACCTGCTCACCCCCAACGCGATGCCGGCGGCGGATGTGCTCACGCTCGACAAGGCCGGCAAGGCCTTTGATCGCACCCAGGTGCATCTGATCAGTGCCGAAAGCCTGTTGGCCAACGATCAGCGCCTCAACAGTCAGGGCGTGCTGCATATTGCCAACATCGGTGACGCGGTCGGCGGCACGGTCAGCCTCACCGCCCAGGGTGATGTGCTGTTTACCCCGGACGCGCATTACACCGGTCTGATCAGCTTCAAGTACGGCGTGGCGGATGCCGCGGGCAATCTGTCGGCGTCGGTGGTGGACCTCGGTAGCGGCCAGACTGCGCCAATGCGTGCCGGTGTGACCCTGCTGACTCCAGAGGTGCCACTTGATCCTTTGGCGGCTCAGGAATGGTATCTGAGTGACACTAACGTGCTGCCGGTCTGGAAGGACTACACCGGCAAAGGCGTGCGCATCGGTCAGTTCGAGCCGGGAGGCCAGTTCGCCACCGCGCCGGAAATCTTTGATGTCGCGCACCCTGACCTGGCACCGAATATCGATCAGGCCTGGCTGCAAACGCAAAAGACCAACGGCACCTTGCCGGGGCTGGTGTCCAACCACGCGACGATGGTGGCGGGTGTGATGGTCGGCGCGAAGAACGGCATCGGCGGCGTGGGCGTGGCCTACGACGCGAAACTCGGAGGCTACTACCTGGCCGGCAAGGGTGATGACTTGGCGGGACTGGGGCATATGGTCAGCTTCGACATTGCCAACAACAGCTGGGGCTTCACCAATGACTTCGCCCTCAGCAGTTATCAGGACGGCCACTTCACCACGGCCACGGCGCTGAGCATGAATGCGCAGTACGCGGCGAGTAACGGTCGCGGCGGCCTGGGTACGATCATCGTTGCAGCGGGCGGCAATAGCCGTGCTACAGGTGGCAATGCCCAGGGTTCGCTGACCAACAACAATCGCTTCTCGGTGGAAGTGGGAGCGATCAACGCACAGGGCGATTTGTCGACCTTGCAGATTGGCTCTTCGCCATTTTCCAATCCGGGTGCGAGCCTTCTGGTTTCGGCACCGGGCAGCAATGTCGTGTCCACCAGCCACATGCTGGAAACTGACCGCGGCTCCACGTTCGGCAACGATTACTCCAGCATGCAAGGCACCAGTTTTGCCGCGCCGATTGTCTCCGGCATCGTAGCGTTGATGCTCGAAGCCAACCCGAACCTGGGTTATCGAGATGTGCAGCAGATCCTCGCGTTGTCGGCGCGCAAGATCAACGACCCGTCCACCCAATGGAGCGATAACGCTGCCCACGGCTGGAACGGCGGTGGCATGCACACCAGCAATGACTACGGTTTTGGTGAGGTCGATGCACGGGCCGCCGTGCGCTTGTCCGAAGCCTGGATGACCCAGAGCACCGGCGCCAACGAGTACGTCTACAGCGCCTCCAGCGGTGCGCTCGGCAAGCCATTGGCAGCGGGCGCGACGCTGACATCGTCCATCGCGATGCAGGCCGGTTTGAATGTCGAGCACGTCGAAATCGACTTTGATGCCCAGGTCGGGCGTCTTGGCGATCTGACGCTCACGCTGATTTCCCCCGATGGCACGCAAAGCGTGTTGCTCAACCGTCAGGGCAAAGTCCCGGATGGCATGCCGGGCGCCAGTGCCACCGACGTCGGCAGCACGCAGTCCGGGTCGTTCAAGTACACCTTCATGTCGACCCACGACTTCGGTGAGCGTTCGGCGGGTAACTGGACCTTGCAAGTGACCGATTCGGCTTCCGGTCTGCCGGTCACACTCACTACTTGGTCGTTGCGTTTGTACGGCAGCAAAACCACGGCGGACGACACCTATTTCTACACCGATGAATACCTCAAGTCAGTGGTCGGGCAGGCTAATCGCGCGGTGCTGGATGACGCGGTCAATGGTGGGGCGGGCGGGCGCAATACCCTCAATGCGGCGGCTGTTTCGGGGGATACCTCGGTCAACTTGCTGACCGGTGTCGCCAGCATCGGCGGCGCGGCGTTGACGGTTAAAAATCCGTCGGGCATTCAGAACATCGTCACCGGCGATGGCAACGACACACTGGTCGCCGGCATGGCCGATGCCTTGCTTGATGGCGGGCGTGGCAACAACTCGCTGGTGGGCGGCGCGGGCAAGGACTTCTTTGTGGTCCATCGCCGTGAAGCGGGCAGCGATACCCTTAGCAACTTCGAGGCCGGTCGTGGCGAAATCGTCGATCTGGTGGGCTTTGCCAGGAAGGCATTCGCTGATCTGGTGCTGACGCAGCAGGGCGCGGACGTCAAGGTCGACCTGGGCAAGGGCCAGAGCCTTATCCTGAAGAACCAAGTGCTTGCCGGTCTCAGTGCGGCGAACTTCAAGTTCCAGGACACCTTTGTCGCGCCGACGCCTTACGTCAACAGCGACGCGTCAGCGGTCAAGCCGCAGGAGGGGCTGGGCACCGTGGTACTTAACGGTGGCAGCAAAGGCGTGATGTACAGCAGCGATGCCCAGGGCAAACCGCTGGCTTCGCTCAACGGCACGATCTACAGCCATGACAGCGCGACCGCGGACGTGTTCGTGGTGGCGGCCCAGTCCGGCGTCAAGGATTACAACAACGCCTTGCGCGGGTTCCGTCACGGCATCGACAAGATCGACTTGCGCCAGACCGGCGTCACCGACTTCAGTCAGTTGATCATTGAGCACAAGAACCGCGCGACCTTCAATGGCCTGACGCAGATTCACGGGGTGTACGTGACGCGCATCGGTGCCCAGGGCAGCGATGCGAATACCAACCTGCTGTATCTGGATGCGCTGGATGTGGCGCAGATCAGTGCGACGGATTTCCTCTACGCCGACCCGGCACCGGCGGTGGTGCCAACGGTCGGACCGGTGCCGCCGGTGACCGGGCAGCCGACGGTCACGGTGCCGGGAACGCTGACGCCGATTGTCGAGCGCCCTGGCGTCGACAAACCTTCGGTGGTCACGCCGCTGCCTCCCTTTGACCTGCACCCGACCATCAGCGTCCCGACGATTGATCCGGTGCTGCGACCTTCGGTCACGATTCCGGACTTTACGCTGCCGGAGACCAAGACGATTGAGCAGATCCTGGCGGAACGCGGTGTCGACCTGAATCCGAAAGTGTCGGAGCACAAAACCTTTGAACAGATCATGGCCGAGCGTGACGCGAACCGGGGTGCGACGACGCTGCCCGAGCGCAAAACCATCGAGCAGATTCTGGCCGAACGCGGCGTCGGTTCCCTGGAACCATCGAAAGTACCGGATATCGGCCCGGTCGGTCGTGATGTGGGGGACCGTACGCCGATTGATATTCCGAGACCACGGCCGTTTGTCTTCACGGATATCCCTACGGTCGATATCGCTCATCGTGACCTTAATATCCCGACTCGCCGACCGGTCACCGTTCCAGACGTCGTGAGTGCGCAAGATCCGCGCCTGAAGATCGATGACATCTGGGGCGCCGGGCAAACGGTGGACACTACGTTTGCGTCAATCCGGGACAGAATCCGCGGCGGTTCAACACCTTCGACAGCGGACCCTCTGCCGGCGGCCACCGACCCCAACGTCATGACGGTCAAAGGCTTCTTCGCCGATGTCACGCTGGGCGACGAGAGCAAGACCATCAACGTCGAAGCCTCGAATGCCAAAGTGCTTGCCGGCAACGGTGACAACAAGGTGAACGTGACGGGCCGCAGGGGCAATATCACCCTGGGCAATGGCAATAACGTTGTGACCGGTGACGTCGACAAGCTCACCGTCGGCCATGGCAACAACACCATTACCGACTCCGGGTCTTTCGCCAAGGTGAAACTGGGGGATGGCAATAACAAGGTGCTGGTCAGCGGCAACATGCCGACGGTGGAAGTCGGGCACGGGGTCAACGACCTCGAGTTCCGCGGCGGGATGGGCGAGTTGGTATTCGGCAAGGACATCAGCCCCGATCATCTGTGGTTCCAGCACAAAGGGCAGGATCTGCAGATATCGGTCATCGGCAGCAAGCAAGAGGTCACGCTGCACAACTGGTATGCCGATGCCCCTGAACGTCCACGGGACATCATGGCCGGCGACAGTCATCGGTTGATGGACCGTGATGTCGAGAACCTGGTTCAGGCGATGGCGGCGTTTGCGCCGGCGGCACCGGCGACCATGACCTTCGGCGCTGCCGAGCAACAGGCGTTGCAACCGGTATTGGCAGCCAATTGGAGGTAATCACCACGCAGTAGTCCGGTGACACGGCCCGCGATGATTTTCGCGGGCCTTCGGCCGTCTCGCTCGAGACCGGTCATCGTCTTCCCCATCCGCTTTATCGCCCTCAACGTCATACCCGGCTTGATGCTGTTTCCGGTTCCTCTTGAATGCACTCACGTGCCGACGGGAATCCATTGCTTCCCCTTAATAGGAAGCATTACTATTCACGCCCCGTCTCCACAGCACACCGCAATGACCCCCAAGTTGCCCCGCAGACACGGCTTTTTCGAGCATTACGAAGAGTTGGTTGGCACCTGGACCCGTCGCCTGAGAAATCGTCAGCAGGCCGAGGATCTGGCCCACGACACCTTCGTGCGGGTGCTTGAGTCCGATTCGTCGGCGGTGGAGCAACCTCGGGCGTATTTGCACCAGACCGCGCGCAACATCGCGGTGGATGGTTATCGGCGGGAGGACCGGCGGGGCGCCATGGAGTCGGAGGCGGTTGATCACAGTGTGTCGTCGTCCGGCGACCCGGAGCATTTCATGCATGCGATCCAGTTGGCTGATTCCATCGAACGGGCGCTCACCGAACTGCCGGTCAACTGCCGCAAGGTGTTCGTCTGGCAGAAGATCGAAGGCCTGACCCAGGCGGAAATCGCCGAACGCCTGGGACTGTCCAAGAACATGGTGGAAAAGTATATGATCCGCACCTTGCGGCATCTGCGCGACCGCCTCGACGGACTGCACCCATGATCGGCCGCGCCTTCTCACCCCCAGCCAAACAGGAACTTCCATGATGGATACTCGTGATTGTGCGTGCGGGCAAACAACGGTTCGCGACGACGCGGCGCGGTGGTTTGTGCGGTTGCAGGAACCGGCCGTGGACGTCGAAGAGTACCGGCGTTTCGAAGCCTGGCTGGCTGAACATCCTCAGCATCGCGACGAATTTCAACTGCTTCAGGGCCTGTGGTCGGCGGCCGATCTGCTGCCCGCCAAGCGTCTGCAAGCCCTCTGCGAAATCCTGCCGGCCCGTCGCAAACGTCAGCCGCTGGTGCGTTACGCGGTGGCGGCCAGTGTGTTGGCCGTGGCGCTCGGGTTGGGGCTGTTCAGCGGTTTGAATCATCCGGCGACGTACACCGCCGAATATTCCACGGCATTGGGCGAGCGTCGCCATGTGGCGTTGCCCGACGGTTCGGTGATCGACCTGAACAGCCGCAGCCGCGTTCAGGTGCATTATGAAAAGGACCGTCGCGGCATCGAGCTGACTGAAGGCGAAGCCATGTTCAGCGTCGAGCACGATGCCAGCCGACCGTTCGTGGTCGAGGCGGGCAGCGGCAAGGTGACGGTCACCGGCACGCGTTTCGATGTGCGCCGCGACCTGACAGAAACCCGGGTGGCGGTGGAGCAGGGCACGGTGAAGGTTCAGGGCCAGGGGCCTGATGTCATCAGCCTCACCGCCGGCCTCGGCACTCGCGTCGATGCCAAAGGCGTGGTTGCTGCTGCTTACGCGGTCAATCCGGCAGAACTGACCGCGTGGCGCAGCGGTAAACTGGTGTTCAACAACGCCAGCCTCAGCGAGGTCGCCGCAGAAGTCTCGCGCTACCGCGAGAAGCCACTCACGGTCGGCAACGACAAAGTGGGCAATCTGCGCCTGACCAGCGTGTTCAGATCCGACAACACCGACGCACTGCTCAAGGCCTTGCCGAGCATTCTGCCGGTGGTCGTGCGGACCCTCGATGACGGCAGCCAACAAATAATTTCAAAATAGATTCAGGTTTTTTTTGAGTTCTTCGTCTTCTTGTCCAACTGCAACTGGTTTGCATTAACAGCCGCACACTCTTGCGATCTACAGGACAATGTTCGACGTGAAGAAAACCACCGCTAAAAACAACAATTCCCCTTGGCTGCGACTCGCGCTCGCCCTGGCCGTCAGTGCTGCGTTACCGCAGGCATTCGCCGCCGACGGCATCCATATTCCCGCGCAGCCGTTGGGTCAGGCCTTGAGTGAGTTGGGGCAGCAGACGTCGCTGCAGGTTTTCTTCAGCCCTGAACTGGTGGCCGGCAAACAGGCGCCAGCCGTCGACGGCGACCTCTCGCCGGAGCAGGCGTTGCGCCAATTGCTGCAAGGCAGCGGCCTGCAATATCAGATCGATGAAGGCTCGGTGACCCTGACGCCCGCGCCGACTTCCGCAGCGGCCGGCCCGATCGAACTGGGCGTGACCGACATCAAAGTGGTCGGCGACTGGCTTGGCGATGCCGACGCGGCGGTGGTGCAGAACCATCCCGGCGCCCGTACGGTGATCCGCCGCGAAGCCATGGTCGAGCAGGGCGCCATGAACGTCGGCGACGTGTTGAAGCGCGTACCTGGCGTGCAAGTCCAGGACGCCAACGGCACCGGCGGCAGCGACATTTCCCTGAACGTCGGCGTGCGCGGCCTGACATCGCGCCTGTCGCCCCGCTCTACGGTGCTGATCGACGGCGTGCCGGCAGCCTTCGCGCCGTACGGCCAGCCACAATTGTCCATGGCGCCGATTTCCTCCGGCAACCTCGACAGCATCGACGTGGTGCGCGGCGCCGGTTCCGTACGTTATGGGCCGCAGAACGTCGGTGGCGTGATCAACTTCGTGACGCGCGCGATCCCGGAAAAAGCTACCGGTGAGATCGGCACCACCCTGGAAACTTCCCAGCACGGCGGCTGGAAGCACATCGACACCGCATTCCTCGGCGGCACCGCAGACAACGGCATCGGCGTGGCGCTGTTGTACTCGGGCGTGAACGGCAACGGTTACCGCGAGCGCAACAACGGCAATGACATCGACGACGTGATTCTCAAGACTCACTGGGCGCCCACCGATGTCGACGATTTCAGCCTCAACTTTCACTACTACGACGCCAGCGCGGACATGCCTGGCGGCCTGACCCAGAAGCAGTACGACGCCGACCCGTTTCAGTCCGACCGCAACAACGACAACTTCAGCGGGCGCCGCAAGGATGTCTCGTTCAAGTGGACGCGGCAGCTCGACGACCGCACCCAGGCCGAAGTGCTGACTTACTACACCGACAGCTTCCGTGGCAGCAACATCGCCGCTCGCGATCAGAAAACCCTGGGTTCGTTCCCGCGCACTTACTACACCGTCGGCATCGAGCCGCGGGTGTCCCGTGTGTTCGACGTCGGCCCGACCACCCAGGAAGTCAGTGTCGGTTATCGCTACCTCAAGGAAGCTATGCACGAACAGGCGAGCCGCCTGGCGCTGGTCAACAACGAACCGGTGGTGCGTCCGGGTTCGGACGGGCATGTGTACCAGGACCGTACCGGCGGCACTGAAGCCAACTCGGTCTACGTCGATAACAAAATCGATGTCGGTAACTGGACCATCACCCCTGGCATCCGCTTCGAACACATCAGCACCGACTGGCACGACCGCGCCGTGCTCGACACCGCCGGCAGACGCGTACCGGAGAAGAACCGCAGCATCGAAAGCAACGAGCCGCTGCCGGCCCTGAGCGTGATGTATCACCTGTCGGAAGAGTGGAAGCTGTTCGCCAACTACGAAACATCGTTTGGCAGCCTGCAGTATTTCCAGCTCGGCCAGGGGGGCGCGGGGGACGAACCGGCCAATGGCCTGGAGCCGGAAAAGGCCAAGACCTATGAAGTCGGCACGCGCTACAACAATGAGGTGTGGGGCGGCGAGTTGACGGCGTTCTACATCGACTTCGATAAAGAGTTGCAATACATCAGCAACGACGCAGGCTGGACCAACCTCGGCGCGACCACGCATCAGGGCATCGAGGCATCGGTGCACTACAACATGGCGGCGCTGGACCCACGACTCGACGGCCTGACCGCCAACGCCGGGTTCACTTACACCCGCGCCGTGTATGAAGGTGAAATTCCAGGCTTCAAGGGCCGTGACCTGCCGTTCTACTCGCGCCAGGTAGCGACCGCCGGCCTGCGTTACGACATCAACCGCTGGACCTACAACCTCGACGCCTTCGCCCAGTCCAAGCAGCACTCACCAGGCGTTGCAGTGAACGCCGACGGCAGCTTCACCAACAACTACATCACCGAAGGCAGCGCCGATGGTCAGTACGGCGACATTCCGGGTTACGTGACCTGGAACGTGCGTGGTGGTTACGACTTCGGCGCGACGCTTTCGAACCTGAAAGTCGGCGCCGGGGTGAAAAACATCTTTGACAAGCAGTACTTCACCCGCTCCAGCGACAACAACTCGGGGATGTACGTCGGCGCGCCGCGCACGTTCTTTGTCCAGGCCAGCGTCGGGTTCTGATAGACCGAGGTGACTTCATTCGCGAGCAAGCCCGCTCCCACAGGTTCAGTGGCGTTCATGGATTTTGTGTTCGACACGGACACTGTGGGAGCGGGCTTGCTCGCGAAGGCGGCTTCACAGTCGACAAAGCTGTTGTGTGACACACCGCTTCGCAATCCGACTTGCCCGCGAAGCTTTTAAACCCTCAACACTTTCCCGCCAATGGCCACCGCCACCAGCAGCACTGCCATCAACCCAAACGCAAAACTCAAACTGCTGGCATGGGCGATAAACCCGATCACTGCCGGGCCCGCGAGTATCCCCGCGTAGCCCAAAGTGGTAATGGCCGGCACCGCAATGTGCTCAGGCATGACCGTCTGTTTACCGACCGCGGTATACAGCACCGGCACAATATTCGAGCAACCCGCACCCAGTAACGCATACCCGACCAGCGCAGCCTCCCAGGCCGGCGCAAACGTCGCCAACGCCAGACCCGCCGCCGCCGTCAGGCCGCCGAACACCATCACTCGAGTCGCCCCCAGACGCCGGACAATCCTGTCTCCAGTCAGCCGCCCGGCGGTCATGGTCAGCGCAAACGCCGCGTAACCCAGGCCCGCGTACGCTGTGTCGATCCCGCGTTCCTGCACCAGGAACACCGCGCTCCAGTCGAGCGCCGCGCCTTCGGCGAGGAATAAGATGAAACACATGCCGCCGATAAACAGCACGATGCCATGGGGCACCGCAAACGCAGGTCCCGAGCTTTCGCTGCCGTAAGGCAACAGGTGCGGCGCCGCTTTGAGCAAGGCCAGCACCAGCACGACAATCACCACCGCCATCGCCCCGAGCGGCGAAAGACCCAGGCCGAGCAGGGCGCTGACACCCGCCGCGCCGACAATCCCGCCGAGGCTGAACATCCCGTGAAACCCCGACATCATGTTCTTGCCGCTGGCGCGTTCGACGATCACCGCTTGCAGGTTCACCGTCGAATCCACCGTGCCCAGGCCTGCGCCGAACATGAACAGCGTGGCGATCAATGCCGGTATCGACGACACCGTTGCCAATAACGGCAACGCCGCGCAAATCAATAACGTTCCTCCGGTTGCCACTCGACGGCACCCGAAACGGGTCGCCAAGTGGCCAGCCATCGGCATCGCCAGAATCGAGCCCACCCCCAGGCACAGCAGCAACAGCCCGAGCGTTCCTTCGTCGAGCCCGGCCCGCGCCTTGGCATACGGCACCAGCGGCGCCCACGCGGCGATGCCCAGACCAGCGATGAAAAAGGCGATGCGGGTGGACATCTGTTCCAGGCGTCCGGGAACAAATGTGGCTTGGGTATTGAGGTTGGTCATATCGATCCTTGGCAAAAAACGTCGCGTACCCAAGGGACAGTGACTGACCCATGGGGTTCGGTCAGCGTCCGCGCAGGTTTGCGGTCAGGCAGGGCGACATCGTTGCACAGCCGGCGCCTGTGTCGCGAGTGCAAGTGCTTCCATTGATCGGTCGGTTTACGGAGGAACCTGTAAATTCTGACAGTTTACAGCACCTTTTTTTGCGCCTAGAACGAAGCCAGCTGTTCGCGATACATCAATGACTTGGTGATCAGGACAGACTGGAGGCGATATGGATCATCCCACTCAGGTTTTACTCTTGAAATCTCTGCTCACAATGATTGAGCAGCGACAGACCAGCATGGCCGATGCCATTTACTTGAACCCTGTCGAGTCATATACCAGCCTCGTTCAGCTGCAACGGGAACAACGGCATCTGTTTGACTTGCGACCCTTGATGATCGGGCTTGGCTCGCAACTGGTTTGCCCGGGTGACTACCTGACCGACGATTTAAGCGGTGTGCCGGTTCTGGTCGTGCGCGACAACGAGGGATCATTGAACGCTTTCATCAATGTTTGCCGACATCGTGGTGCGAGGCTGCTGATCGGATCGGGAAACATCGCGGGTGCGATGACCTGTCCGTATCACGGCTGGGCCTATGGTCTGGATGGGCGGTTGCAACGGCTGAATCCACCCGGCAGTTTTGAGGGGTTGAGTTGCGCCGAACGCAATCTGACTCGCCTGAGTGTTCTGGAACAGCATGGGTTGATCTGGGTACACCCGATGCCGGGCGGGCAGATCAATGAAGCCGAAGTACTCGAACCGTTGGCCAATGAGGTTAGGGATTTCGGCTTCCAGCATTACTCGCACTACGAAACGAGGCGTTTACGCAGGCACTTTAACTGGAAAGTAGTGATCGATACGTTTCTGGAGAACTGGCATTTTTCAACCCTGCATCGGCAAACGGTGCTGCCGATTTTTATACCCAATACCAGTCATTTCGAAGGACTCGGAGCGAATTTACGGCTGATCATGCCGCGTCGCTCCATTGTCGAGTTTGTCGGTCAACCCGAAGAGCAATGGGACCTGCTCCGGTATTCGGCAATTATCTACCTGCTGTTCCCCAATACGCTTCTGGTTTGGCAGGGCGATCATCTGGAGGTGTGGCGGATATTTCCCGCAGGCCCGGGATGCGTCGATCAATGCTTTATCGAAGTGTCGCTGCATGTTCCAACAGCACCAACGTCGTCAAAAGAGAAAGATCATTGGGACAAGAACATGACCCTTCTTATGAAGACCGTCGATGGCGAGGACTTTCAAATGGCCAGACATCTACAGAAAGGTTATGCCTCCAGCGCGCAACGCTACCTGACATTCGGCAGAAATGAGCCGGCCCTGCGCTATTTTCATTGTGCGATTCAGACGGCAATCAACGGGCAGTAAAGCGTGTCACTGCGATGACCTGCGTCCCTTCCACCAAGATGTGCAAAAGCGCCGCCGGACGGGCATGCTCCCCGTCGAAACATTCAACAATGACGGTGTTGGCCGCTGTCGCCTGAACCGACAAGCGATGTGCATGGCGCAGCAGGCGTTTGATCACGGCACTCAGGGACGTGGGAGGTTTGCCCTTGCGGACTTGCTCGCAAAACGCGAGCGCCACCTCACGCGGTGGAGGTGCGGGAGGTGAGACAATTGCGGCTTCGTCAAACAGTCGATTGAACTGATCGGCCGTGACCACGGCCCTCGGGAAACCGACGAAGGCTGAAGCCTGCAGTACTATCCCGGTGATCTCTCCCGGCGCGAGCCCCGAGGCTAACCCCGTCTTGAAATGCACGCTCAACGGTGGCCCGACCATGCCGGCCGCGACAATCGCGGCGAGCGACACCGCTTCGCGCAGACGAGGGTCCAGGTCCGCACGACCATGCAAGTAACCGTAAACGACACCGACCGCCAGTTCGCCCAGGGCCGGAACCGTTCTAAACAGTGCGTCCAGTCGGGCGCCGCCGTCAGGCACCAGGTCGATAAAGGTTTCCCGGCCCTCGTGGTACAGCGTTTCCATGGGATTTAGTGGTTGTTTGCTGCTCATGCCGCGTCCTCTTTTCAGACCTGCAACACGTCGGCCTTCATGGCCAATCCAAACGTGCCTCAGGGCTGTGAATAAACAGCTTCACTCTGGAGCCGGTTCGAAGGATTGTCTGCTGTCATAAATGACAGGGGTTGTAGACTTATTCGCAATAAGATGTGACCGATCTATAACGGAGTGCCTGGGGGACCGCCTTGCTCGTGATCGCACAACGCCCTAAGTACCGGGTCTCGCACCTGCATCAGTTCGAACAAGCCCAAGGCTCGTAGCGCGGGCAACGCCTGGAGAATGTCCCGAGGCGCGGCCGTACGTTGATGCTCGGGCGTTTGCGGATCGATCTGCGTGACGCCGGGGCGGTATTTCATCGCTGGAGTTTGACGCCTACAGTACAGGCACTTTTCAGACTGACTCCAGGAACGCTCCATGACGCCGTTCTACGATGCACGAGGCAATATCTACGCGGTGGTGGCGCCCGACGCCGTGCGCGATAGCGGTATCGATTTGCCTGACCGGGCCAGCGACGCTGCGCAAGTCCGCGAGCGCTGGGCGTTGGCGGCCATCGAGGCGTACTGCCGTTGGGCGCCCGGCACACAACCGCCGGGCAGCAAAGACCATCGTTGCGACGGGCTGTTGGTGGGGCCGTTTCAATCGCTGCCGCCGTTTGATCTGTTGATCGTCAATACCGACGGGACCTTGGCCGAGCGCAGTGGCAATGGGCTGACGATTTTTTCCCAGGCGCTCAGCGAGCAAGGATTGATGCCTCAGGAGGAGGCGTGCCTGCTGCGGGTTTATCACGACAAAGGCGATGCGGTTTCTCCGGTGGAAACTTCGGTGAAACCCGCCGAGGTCGACAACGTGCGAGGGTTCTGGCTGGATTTGGGCAAACCTTCGTTCGGGCCGCAAGCGGTGGGCGCGCGCGAGGTTGAAGGCGTGACGCTGAATGGGCGCGAAGTCAGCCATGTGCAGCCGTTGTCGGCGCTTGATCCTGCCTGGAACCGCAGCCAGTTTGTGCGCATCGGTAATCCGCATTGCGTGACGTTGCTGGCAAATGCCAACGCGTTGCCAAGTAATGAGCAGATGCGTGAACCGCCATTGGCCCATGGCTTGATGCGCATTGCCTACGCCGCACCGGCCGGGGCAGGGCAACCGTGTGCGGCGGGGGTGAATTTGCAATGGGCGATGCTTGAGTCCGAGGGGCGAGTGGTGGCGCGGGTGTTTGAGCGTGGAGAAGGGCCGACGGCGTCGTCGGGCACCAGCGCCAGTGCGGTGGCGTGTGCGGCCTGGCGGGTGGGTTGGATCGCGGCGGGAGAGGTGAAGGTGGTTATGCCGGGCGGCACGGCGCCGATTTTTTTGGAGGAGTCGGAGGGGGAATTGAGTCGGGTCAGGTTATTCGGTACGGCTCGGTTGATGGGGTGAATTGAAGATTGCCTTCGCGGGCAAGCCTCGCTCCCACAGAGGATCACCGAACCTGTAGGAGCGAGGCTTGCCCGCGAAGAGGCCATCGGATTCACGAAAATCTCAGCTCAAACCACCACTGAACTCCACCACCGGCATCGTCCGCTTCATCAGTACCTTGCCATCGCGAACCGAATACAACGGCAACCCCTGACTGCGGATCACCTCGTAGTCACTGTCCGCCGACAGGATCAGTAAATTTGCCGGCCGTCCGGCCTCCAGCCCATAACGGTCCCCAAGGTTCATGGCCTTGGCGCTGTTGTCGGTGACCAGGTCCAGCGCACTTTGCAGGTTGCGGTAACCGAGCATGTGGCAGATGTGCAGACCGGCTTCCAGCACCCGCAAAATGTTGCCATTGCCCAGCGGATACCACGGGTCAACGATCGAGTCCTGGCCGAAACACACGTTCATGCCTGCTTCCAGCAACTCATTCACCCGGGTCACGCCCCGGCGTTTCGGGAAGTTGTCGAAGCGCCCTTGCAGGTGAATGCTTTCGGTGGGGCAGGAGACAAAACTGATGCCTGAATGCCCGAGCAGGCGGAAGAGTTTGGCGCAGTAGGCGTTGTCATAAGAACCCATGGCCGTGGTGTGGCTGGCGGTCACCCGTGAACCCATGTCGCGGCTGCGGGCTTCTTCGGCCAGCACTTCCAGAAAGCGTGAATGCGGGTCGTCGGTTTCGTCGCAATGCACGTCCACCAGGCAGCCAGTGCGCTCGGCCAGGTCCATCAGAAACTTCACCGAGCTGACGCCCTGATCGCGGGTGTATTCGAAGTGTGGAATACCGCCGACCACATCGGCGCCCATGCTGATCGCTTCTTCCATCAGTTCCCGTCCGTTGCGATAGGACTCGATGCCTTCCTGCGGGAACGCGACGATTTGCATGTCGATCAGGTGGCGGCTTTCCTCGCGCACTTCGAGCATCGCCTTGAGCGCGGTCAGTTGCGGGTCGGTGACGTCGACGTGGGTGCGCACATGCTGGATGCCGTGGGCGGCGAGGGTCTGGATGGTTTTCTTGGCGCGGGTCTTGGTGTCTTCCTCGGTGATGGTCACCTTGCGTTCGCCCCAGCACTCGATCCCTTCGAACAGCGTGCCGCTCATGTTCCAGCGCGGCTCGCCGGCGGTGAGGGTGGCGTCGAGGTGAATGTGTGGTTCGACGAAGGGCGGCACCACCAGATTACCGCCGGCGTCGAGGTCATCGGGGCCCAGGGTCGGGGCTTCGGTCTGACGGGCGATGGTGCGAATCAGGCCGTTTTCCAGGTGCAACTCATGCAGGCCTTCTTGGTTGCGCAGGCGGGCGTTGATGATGTGCATCAGGCGAATCCTTTTATAGATCTTGTAATGGAGCTTCAGCGGCACGGGCACCCAGTACGCAGGTCAGTAGCACATACGTTAGCGCGGCAGCGGCAATCCCTACCAGTGGCGCGATCCAGGGCGAGCTGAACGCGGCGACGGTGCCGACGGCATAGGCGGTCAAACCGGGCCAGTTGAACGCCGGCAATCGAGCATCGGCCAGACGAGGATATTGACCACGATAGCGGAAGAAAAAATCCGCCATGATGACCCCACCTATCGGCGGTATGACCGTGCCCAACAGGATCAGATAAGGCACCAGCATGTCGTACATGCCCAGCAGTGCGAGCAATGTGCCGATCACCGCGCCGGCCAGGGTCACGGTTTTGCGACGACCGGTGCGCAGCAGGTTGCAGCCGGCGACGGCGAAGTTGTAGATGGTGTTGTCCTGGGTGCTCCAGATGTTGAGCAGCAACATGGCCATCGCGGCCATGGCGAAACCTTGCAACAGCAGTACTTCGACCACGTCCGGTTGCTGGTAGACGATGGCCCCGTAGGCACCGATCAACACCATCAAGCCGTTGCCGATAAAAAAGCCGATCAGGCTCGCCAGCACTGCGACTCGGGCGGAGCGGGAGAAGCGCGTCCAGTTGGTCGCCTGGGTGGCGCCGCTGACGAAGGTGCCGAACACCAAGGTAATCGCGGTCGACCAATCCAGCGTTCCCGTCGGGACCACCGCCAGCAACCCATCGAGCCCGCCGACCTTTACCGTGGCGACCCACATCGACAGCATCAGCAGCAACATCATCGCCGGCACCGCGATGTACGAGAGGATTTCCAGCCCGCGATAACCGACATACGCGGTAGCGCAAAAGGCCAGGCCGAACAACACCATCAGGCCCAGAACGGCACCCTCACTCAGTTCGAAATACTTGCCCAGCACCACGGCGGCCGTGGCCGTGCCCCAGGCGTACCAGCCGATCTGGGTGAAGCCGAGGATCAAGTCGCTGAGCTTGCTGCCGACCTCACCGAAGCAAAAACGCCCCATCAATACCGAATTCAGGCCGCTTTTGAAAGCGATGTAACCCAGTCCTGCGGCATAGATCCCCAGCAGCAGATTGCCGACGATAATCACCGCCATCATCTCGCCAAAACTGAACGCCACGCCGAGCTTGCCGCCGGCGAACATCGTGGCCGTGAAGAAGGTGAAACCCAGCAGCACCATGGCCGTGGAGGCGAGGCCCTTGCGGGCATGCATCGGCACTTCGCTTAGGGGGTAATCGTTGCCCGGATCGTTTTGCGTCATGTGGCGTTCCTTGCTGAGTGGGGGACGCGGGAGGGGTTGCAGTGGTCGTGCCAAGCGGGGATGGCTTAGTTATGTATAGACGAGCACGGGCGTTAGGAGGGTGGTCGGCACGAAAGCAGTGCATCTGCAGGAACATGGAATCCATGTAGGAGCGACCTGTGGCGAGGGGATTTATCCCCGTTGGGTCGCGCAGCGGCCCCAAAATCGCTAGGACTGCTGCGCAGTCCAACGGGGATAAATCCCCTCGCCACAGGTCGCTCCCACAGGGGATTTGGTTTCTTCAGGGGGATTGGATTAACGGCAAAAACTTCAGCAACGCAGCGACGATAGCCTCCGGCGCATCCTCCTGAACCAGATGTCCGGCATTGGGAATGGGGTGAAACTGCGACCCCGCAATCATCTGATGCAGCGCCCGTCCACGCTCAATGGGAATCCACTGATCGTCCTCGCCCCACAGAATCTGCACCGGGCAACGTACCGTCGGGTACAGCCCTTCGGCCTCACGGGTATAACGCTCATCCATTTGCGCAATCTGCCGATAGAACGCCGCTTGCCCGGGATCGCCCAGCCACGGTTGCACATACGGGTCGAGTTCTTCATCGGGGATGTCACGCTTGATCGCCCCGCGAATATAGGCCGGCACGATCGCCCGCTGAATGTAATCGGGCAGTCCGCTGAACGCCGCTTCGTGCTGGCGCACATGCTGCACGAACGGCGAACCCCATGGCGTCAGCGCCACCGGATCAATCAGCGTCAGGCTGCGGTAATCCTTGCCGTTCAGCAGGTGCGCGCGCAGTGCGGTGGCGCCGCCGAAGTCGTGAGCCACCACGTCCGGCCGCTCCAGGCCCCAGTGATCGAGCAAGTTCGCCAACAGGTCGTTCTGCACGCCCAGCGATACGTCGCCGGCGATTTTATCGGATTGCCCATACCCCAGCAGGTCGAAGTAATGCACCCGGTGTGTGGTGATGAAGTGCGCAGCGATGCGGTGCCACACGTAAGAGGAAAATGGCGTGCCGTGCACAAACACCAACGGCGGGCCGTCGCCCCGTACGGCGTAGCGAACGGAGTGTCCGTTGAAGCGATAGGTCTGAGCCAGCGGCCAGTCAGCGTTCATGGGGATGTCCTCCTGGCGTGTTCGAGCCAAAAAGCATAGGCATAAAAAAACAGCCAATGAAGGCTGTTTTCTGTATCACTGACGAAACGCATCCTCCCAGTGGGAGCGAGCCTTTGTGGCGAGGGGATTTATCCCCGTCGGACTGCGCAGCAGTCCCAGAAATTTTGGGGCCGCTGCGCGACCCAACGGGGATAAATCCCCTCGCCACAAAATCCCCTCACCACAAAAAGCCCGCTCCCACAAAGGGATCTGTGTTGTCTTTTAGAGCGGCTTATTCGCCGTGATAGATGCAGCCGCTGGTGCACGTCTCGTGGATACGGATCGCGCTCAGCTCCGGCAGCAGGGGCTTCAATTCCTTCCAGATAAACTTGGCCAGCACTTCGCTGGTCGGGTTTTCCAGGCCAGGAATGTCGTTCAGGTAGTTGTGGTCCAGGCGCTCGTAGAGCGGCTTGAAGATCGCCTTGATTTCCGAGAAGTCGCGGATCCAGCCGGTGTGCGGGTCGAGGTCGCCGCTCAAGTGAATCGCTACTTTGAACGAGTGACCGTGCAGGCGGCCGCACTTGTGGCCTTCCGGTACGTGAGGCAGGCGGTGGGCGGATTCGAACGTAAACTCTTTGAAGATTTCCACAGTGATTTTCAGCTCTGTCAGGTGGCGATCGCCGCGGCGATGTGGGCAGGCGGCGAGTTTACCAGAGCGCCGGGCAAAACACTGACTAAAGGGTCAGCAAGCGCTCGCCGAGGCGACCATTGGCGGTCAGTTCGAGGAACTCGTCACCGAGGCGACGGCTTTCGTCCATCGTCGCACGCCAGTATTTCTGCCGGCTCGGGGCATCGCCCATGAACCGCTTGAAGTCATTGCGGTCCGGCAGCTTGCCGTAGGGCAGGCGCGCCAAGTAGTCCTTCGACGGCGCCAACAGCAGAACGTCCTGCAACCGCGCAGGGCAGGCGCGGCGCCACGGCAGGGTCTTGTCGAACCAGCCGGGAATCACCCGGTCGGTGAAGTGCGGATACAGCACGATGTCGTTGCCGCTGTAGGGCAGGTCGAGGTGATAGTCGAGCAGGCCGCCATCGCGGAACGTCCCCGCGCCTGCGCCCGGCAGATCCCGCACGCCTTCCATCACCATCGGGATCGAGCCCGAGGCGAGCAGGGCCTGACGCAGGTTGCCGGCATTCAGCGCGACGAAGCGCGACGGGAAATCGTTGAGTGTGTTGACCGGCGGGGCCTGGCGCGGGTCGTGGATGATCAGCCGTTCGAAGTGCCGCGACAGTCGCGCCCGGCCGCGCAGGTTGTCGGCGATCACCGACGACAGGCCCAGCCCGAGGCGGCCGCGATGATCGTCCGCGAGCAGGCCGTGGCTTTTGACCACCATGATGTTCAGGCGGTAATGGGCGTTGTCCAGAATCGACGCATCGTGACCGTCCAGCAGCTCATCGAGCATGCGCCGGGAGCTCTGGCTAATCTGCGCCATGGTCACGCCCTTGGCGAAATTCTGCTCGGTGTACAGACGACCCAGGCGACGGATGCCTTCGGCAGCATCCGGCAGACAGGCGCTGGCGAAGCGCCAGGAGCCCACCGAGGCTCCGATCAGCGAGCGCTCGCGAGGCGCGGCCGGCAGCCACTCGCCAAACAACGCCAGGTCCAGACCTTGAATCCCCAGGGCTTTTGGCCCTCCGGCGGCACCCGGCAGCGTGCCGACATCGGCGGCGTTCAAACCGTTTGCACGGATGCGCGCCAAGGCACGAGGGCCCGCCTTGAGGGTCAGGGAAGGGAACTTGATGTGGATGGCGGTCATACCGGTCTCGATGTCTGGCAAGCGGGCGGATTATAAACAGGTGTGGGTGATGCAAAACCTTTTTGCTGAATGCAAAACCTGTAGGAGCCAGGCTTGCCGGCGAAGGCAATTTCAAGGATGCCTTCGCCGGCAAGCCTGGCTCCTACAGGGTTTTGCGCAGGTCGATGATGTCACGCTGTTATCATCAATGATGGCGATTCAGTTTCAGTTAAGTTCAGCTCGCTAAGGTGCCCTCCGTAGGCAACACATAAAAAAATACGGAGACACCCCATGAAAACCCTGACTGCCCTGTTCACCGCGTCCATCATCGCCATGACCGCCAGCCTGGCCTACGCCCGTGACCTGGGCCCAGATGAAGCCCTGCGGCTGCGCGACGCTGGTACCATTGTGTCTTTCGAGAAGCTCAACGCCACCGCTCTGGCCAAACACCCCGGTTCTACTATCAGCGGGACCGAGCTGGAAGAAGAGTACGGCAAGTACATCTACCAGGTTGAGCTGCGCGACCCACAAGGCATCGAGTGGGATCTGGAATTAGACGCTGTCAGCGGGCAGGTTCTCAAGGATCATCAGGATACGTAATGAAGGTGTTTTCATTTTCATGCATGGCGCTGCTGCTTCTGGCGTTCTGCTCGGTCGTCATGGCCCGCGACCTCGATCAGGATGAAGCCCTGCGCTTGCGTCAGCAGGGCGTGATTCTGCCGCTGGAGCAGCTCCTGCAAAAGGCGCTGGACCTGTATCCCGGGTCCAAATTGCTGGAGGCCGAGCTTGAAGAAAAACATGACGTCTACATTTATGAAGTCGAGTTGCTGACCAGCGAAGGCGTGGTCCGTGAACTGGACCTCGACGCCGCCACTGGCCAGTTACTGAAAGACAAGGAAGATTGATCGATGCGTTTGCTTCTGGTGGAAGACCACGTGCCGCTGGCCGACGAATTGATGGCCGGCCTCAACCGGCAAGGATATGCCGTAGACTGGCTGGCCGATGGCCGCGACGCGGTGTATCAGGGCAGCAGCGAGCCGTATGACCTGATCATCCTCGACCTCGGCCTGCCGGGTTTGCCGGGGCTTGAGGTGCTGACGCAATGGCGGGCCGGTGGTTTGGCGACACCTGTGCTGATCCTCACGGCACGTGGTTCCTGGGCCGAGCGCATCGAAGGCCTCAAGGCCGGCGCCGACGATTACCTGACCAAACCGTTCCACCCCGAAGAGCTGCACCTGCGGGTTCAGGCGTTGTTGCGTCGCTCCCACGGTCAGGCCAACCAGCCGACGCTCAAGGCGGCGGGGCTGCACCTGGATGAGGGTCGTCAGTGCGTGACCCGCGACGGCGCCGATATCCAGCTGACCGCCGCTGAATTCCGCCTGCTGCGCTATTTCATGCTGCACCCCGAGCAGATCCTTTCCAAAAGCCACCTCGCCGAACACCTCTACGACGGTGAAACCGAGCGCGACTCCAACGTGCTCGAAGTTCACGTCAACCACCTGCGGCGCAAACTTGGGCGCACAGTGATCGAAACCCGTCGCGGCCAGGGTTACCTGTTCGGCGGGCAAGCGCAGTGAGGTCGATTCAGCGCCGCTTGAGCCTGGGGCTGATCAGCGTAATGGTGGTCGTCGGCCTGGTGCTGGCGCAAACCAGCCTGTGGTTGTTCGAAATGGGGCTGCAACGCTACCTCGAAGACGGTTTGCGCAACGACAGCGAAAACCTGCTGGTGGCATTGGTGCGCGGGCCGCAGGGGCTGCAACTGGATGAACGGCACCTGTCACCGGCCTATCAACGGCCGTTTTCCGGGCATTATTTCCGTATTGATTTTGCCGATAAACATTGGCGCTCCCGCTCGTTGTGGGATCAGGAACTGCCGCCACTCGACCATCCCGGCTTGCACAGCAACCTGCAACTCGGTCCGGAAGGCCAGCAATTGCTGGTGCTGCGTTCGGATTATCGGCGGCTCGGGCAGTCGATTTCGATCAGCGTGGCGCAGGACTACACGCCGGTGCGCGAAAGCTTCCGGCGCATGCAACAGCTCGGTCTGGGCCTCGGGCTGGCGGGGCTGCTGCTGATTCTGCTGCTGCAACGCATCACCGTGCGCCGCGCCTTGCGTCCACTGGAAAAGGCCCGTGAGCAAATCGCTCAGTTGCAGCAGGGCCAGCGCTCGCAACTCGATGACCAGGTGCCGGTGGAGCTGGAGCCGCTGGTGGCGCAGATCAACCATTTACTCGCGCACACCGAAGACAGCCTAAAGCGTTCGCGCAATGCCTTGGGCAACCTCGGGCATGCGCTGAAAACGCCGTTGGCGGTGTTGTTGAGCGTGGCTTCAAGCGAGAAGCTCGACGCTCATCCCGAACTGCGCAAGCTCCTCAAGGCGCAACTGGAACAGGTCCAGCAGCGACTCAATCGCGAACTCAATCGCGCCCGATTGTCCGGCGATGCGCTGCCGGGGGCGTTGTTTGATTGCGATGCCGAATTGCCGGGGCTGCTGGCGACGTTGAACATGATTCACGGCGAACACCTGAACCTGAGCTACCGCGCACCGACCGGTTTGCAGCTGCCGTGGGATCGCGAGGACTTGCTCGAACTGTTGGGCAATCTCCTGGATAACGCCTGCAAATGGGCGGATGCCGAGGTTCGTTTGAGCGTGGTCGAGACGGCTGAAGGGTTTGAGTTGAGCGTGGAAGATGATGGGCCGGGTATTCCGGAGGCGCAGCGCGATCAAGTGCTTGACCGGGGAACACGGCTGGATGAACAGACGGATGGGCATGGGTTGGGGCTGGGGATTGTGCGCGACATCGTCGACACGTGGGGCGGGGTGATGAGGTTGGAAGAGAGCGAGTGGGGCGGCCTGAAGGTTGTCATTCAGTTACCCAAACGCTGAGTACCCTGTGGGAGCGGGCTTGCTCGCGAATACGGCGGGTCAGGTAACAGAGATGTAGACTGACACACCGCTTTCGCGAGCAAGCCCGCTCCCACATTTGGATCTTCAGTGGATGTTCAATCCCGGGTCAAACACGGAACTGATCCATCAAGCTCTGCTGCTGATTCGCCAGGCTATTGAGCGACTGACTCACCCGCGCCGACTCATTCGCCTGCCCTGACAGCGACTCCGTCACATCCCGAATCGTCGCCACGTTGCTGTTGATCTCCTCGGCCACCGCACTCTGCTCTTCGGCAGCAGACGCAATCTGCAGGTTCATGTCGCTGATCACCGTCACCGCCTCGCCAATCTGGCGCAGCGCCGTCACCGCCTGGCCAACCTGCTCGACACTACCTTGAGCCTGGCGATGGCTGTTGTTCATCGAACCGACCACCTCCTGTGTCCCGCTCTGCAACTGCTCGATTACCCGACGGGTTTCTTCCACCGATTCCTGCGTGCGTCGCGCCAGATTGCGCACCTCATCGGCGACCACCGCAAAGCCACGTCCGGCCTCACCGGCGCGGGCCGCTTCGATGGCGGCGTTGAGTGCCAGCAGGTTGGTCTGCTCGGCGATGGCGCGAATCACTTCCAGCACCGAACCGATTTTCTCGCTGTTGGCCGCCAGGCCTTCCACTTGCACCATGGCTGCGCTCATGTCGGCGGCGAGGTTGTCGATGCTGGTGGTGGTCTGGTCGATGACGGTCAGGCCCCGGCGAGTCGCTTGATCGGCATCCTTCGCGGCCTGGGCGGCTTGCGCCGCACTGCGGGCGACGTCCTGAGCGGTGGCGCTCATTTCGTGGGACGCGGTGGCGACCTGATCGACCTGACGGTATTGCTGCTCCATGCCGGCGCTGGTCTGCGTGGCAATGGCGGAGGATTGGTCCGCCGTGCTGCGGGCGTCCTGCACTGAGCGTTTCACTTCGGCGATGATCGGTTGCAGCTTGTCGAGGAAACGGTTGAACCAGCCGGCCAACTGGCCCAGTTCGTCCTGCTTGTCGTAAGCCAGGCGCCGGGTCAAGTCGCCTTCGCCGCTGGCGATGTCTTCGAGCATGTGCGCCACGCCGAGGATCGGTTTGGTCACGCTGCGCGCCATCAGCCACACCAGCAGCAAGCCGATCAATGCCGCCAACACGCCGAGGCCGAGTTCAACCAGGGTGCCGGACCGGTTGCTGTCATCGAGTTGGTTTTTCAGGGCTTCGGCAGGGCCGACCAGGACTTTTTCCGGCACGTCGAGCAACACGCCCCAGGATTTTCCCCCAGGAATCGGCTGGAACGGTGACAGCACTTTCAGTTGCTGATTGCTGTGCAGGCTTTCGGTTTTGCTGCTGGCCGCGAGCATGCGAATCAGCTCGGCACCGTTGGTCTTGTCCACGGCGTCCAGGCGCTGGCTGAGTTTGTTGGCATCCCGGCTGTAACCGGCCAGCAAGCCGACCGGGCTGATGATGCTGACGCTGGTCTGGCCGTCATAGAGCTTTTTGCTCGCCCCCTGACTCATGGCCTGCAGGCTGTTGAGGTTGATGTCTACCGACAGCGAGGCGATGACTTTGCCGTTGACCATCAGCGGGAACACGATGCTGGTCATCAGCACGTTCTGGCCATCGATCACATAGAAGTACGGTTCGATCACGCACGGCTTGAGTGTGGTGCGCGGGCAGGTGAACCAGGCGTTGGCCGGCTCGCCGCTGGGGCCGGCGTTGGTGTCGGCCATGTCGCTTTCCGGCAGCGCCATGGAGGTCACTTTACCAGGCACAGGTTGCGACCAGTACAGGGCAAAACGGCCCTTGTCGTTGCTGCCCAGCTCGGCCTGACCGGCGAACAGATCGTCCTTGCCGTCCAGCGCGTTGGCTTCGAACACCAGCGACAGGCCGAGCAATTCCGGGTTGGCTTGCAGCACCGACTTGACCTGACGGGTCAGGTCTTCGCGCAGGTCGAAGGCATCCAGAAAGCGCTTTTCCGCCTGCTCGCGCAGGAACAGCACCTGACGCGAAAAGCCGTGGCCATATTGATAGGCGTCCATGAACTGCTGGCGAATCACCAGCGCCTGGTTTTCACCCTGGGATTCGATCCGGGCCTGAGCGGCTTCGGTCAGCATCTCCATGCTCGAGGCTTTCACCATCTCGGAGCTGTGCTCCATGCGATACAGCGAAAGACCCACCAGCAGGGTCACAATGCCCGCCAGGCACAGCCCGGCCAGCAGGGTAATTTTCCATTGGATGGAAAGTTGTCTGAGCGACATGGAGAGACGTCCTTATTCGATATTTATCTGAGACTTTGCACTGTAACGGCTGCGAATTGGCTTTCTTTATGGCGGTTCCTGAATTATGAACTCCGTTGATCGGCTGCCTTTGTGGCGAGGGGATTTATCCCCGTTCGGCTGCGAAGCAGTCGCCAAACCTGACAACTCGGTGTGGCTGACGGAATGCAGGGGGCCGCTTCGCGACCCAACGGGGCGGTGCGACGTTTCGCTAAATCCCCTCGCCACAGGGATCTGATGGTCCGTCAAGAATCGGTTGGCCCATGCGCTTTGACACCGGGCCAACTCTGCGGCACAGTGCGCGCCCTCTAATAAAACCCAATCTCCACTCCGCTGGCGGCTCTTCGCAGACTGCCGGCTGAGCTCATTTCGCTTGCCTTGAGGTAACGATGATTAATGCTGTAATTGCCGCGGTCGGCGTCATGCTGGTCCTCAGCCTGTCCCGCGTGCACGTAGTGATCGCGCTGATTGTCGGCGCCCTGGTCGGCGGTTTGACCGGTGGCCTGGGCATCGACGCCACCCTTAAAGCCTTCAACAGCGGCCTCGGTGGCGGTGCGACGGTCGCATTGTCTTACGCCTTGCTCGGCGCGTTCGCCGTGGCGATTGCCAAGTCCGGCCTGGCCCATGCCCTGGCGGACAAAGCCCTGCTGATGGTTGATCGCCAACACGCCAGCGGTGGCCGTCAGGTCAAGTGGCTGCTGATCGGTTTGCTCTGGGTGGTGGCCATCGCTTCGCAGAACCTCCTGCCGATACATATCGCCTTTATTCCGCTGTTGGTGCCGCCGCTTTTATATGTGCTGACCAAACTGCAACTGGATCGCCGCTTGATCGCCTGCGTCATGACGTTCGGTCTGATCACGCCGTACATGTTCCTGCCGGTGGGCTTCGGCAACATATTCCTAAATGAAATCCTGCTGGCCAACGTTGCCCGCAGCGGCGTGGATATCAGTGGCATCAACGTCACCCATGCCATGGGCATTCCGGCACTGGGCATGGTCGTCGGCCTCGCGGCAGCATTTATCAGCTACCGCAAGAAACGCGTCTACGACCTGGACAAAATCGAAAAAGTCGAGCAAGTCGCGGTGGAGTACAACCCGCTGAGCCTGATGGTCGCCGGTGTGGCCATCGCGGCGGCGTTCATCATTCAGCTGTTGCTGGACTCGATGATCATTGGCGCGCTGGCGGGTTTCCTGATCTTCTCGGTGTCGGGCATTGTGAAGTGGCGCGACACCGACGACCTGTTCACCGAAGGCATGAAGATGATGGCGATGATCGGCTTCATCATGATCGCCGCCTCGGGTTTCGCCGAAGTGATGAAAGCCACCGGTCAGGTGCAAACGCTGGTGGAAGCGTCGGCGTCGTGGATCGGCCACAGCAAAGGTATCGGCGCGCTGTTGATGTTGCTGGTCGGCCTGCTGGTGACCATGGGCATCGGCTCGTCGTTTTCCACCGTGCCGATCCTGGCGGCGATTTTCGTGCCGTTGTGCGTTCAGCTGGGTTTCAGCCCGATCGCAATCGTGTGCATCGTCGGCACGGCTGGCGCCCTGGGTGACGCCGGTTCGCCGGCCTCGGATTCGACGCTGGGGCCGACCTCCGGCCTGAACATCGACGGCCAGCATCACCACATCTGGGACACCGTGGTCCCGACCTTCCTGCACTACAACCTGCCGCTGCTGGCGTTCGGCTGGGTCGCGGCGATGGTCCTGTAACCCCCTATCCCCTGTGGGAGCGACCTGTGGCGAGGGGATTTATCCCCGTTGGGTCGCGAAGCGGCCCCAAAAATGGGGACTGCTTCGCAGCCCAACGGGGATAAATCCCCTCACCACAAAGGCCCGCTCCCACAGGGGGATTGTAGTGCCCCAGGATTCAACTTTTGATCCGGCGTGCCGTTAAAGCCATTAACCACGCCAACAAAATCAAAAGAGTGAACCGTCATGCGCATGAGCCTGAAGGCTAAAGTCCTGTCCCTTGCCGTCCTCCCGGTGTTGCTCTTTGCGCTGGTCATCAGCCTGACCACGCTGTTCATTCTGCAGGAGCAGGCCCGCAAGGAAGTCGAGGAAACCCGCCAGCGCCTGCTCAGTGATGCCAAGGCCACCCTGCAAAGTTACGTCGCCGTGGCTATGACCACGATCAAACCGCTCTACGAAGCGGCCGCCCCTGGCGATGACGCGGCGCGGGCGCAGGTGATCAAGCTGCTGTCGAGCATCACCTACGGCAAGGACGGCTACTTCTTCGGCTACGACTCCAACACCGTGCGCCTGTTCAAGGCCAACAGCCCGGAAGGCGTGGGCCAAAGCTTCAAGGACAACCGTGACCCGAACGGCGTCTACGTCAACCGCGACCTGGTCAAAGTCGCCAAAGACGGCACTCACTACCTGCAATACAGCTCGCCACTGCCCGGCAACACCCAAGTGCTGGTGCCAAAACTGGGCTACACCGAATACTTGTCGAAGTGGGACATGGCGGTCGGTACGTCGGTGAACCTCGACGGTATCGAAGCGCAAGTCGCGCTGGTCGAGGCCAAGGTGCAGGAGCGGATGGAAGGCGTGGTGCTGACCATCGCCGGCCTCGCGGTGGTCATGTTGCTGGTGATCGCGGCGGTCGGGCAGTTGCTGGCCAATACCATTCTGCGTCCGCTGAATCTGATGAAAGCCAACCTCGATGACATCGCGGCGGGCGAGGGCGACCTGACCCGTCGTCTGACCATCACCAGCCAGGACGAACTCGGCGAACTGGCCGGCTCGTTCAACCGCTTCGTCGACAAGATCCACAGCCTGGTGGGTCAAATCACTGAAATGACCTCGCAACTGACCGGCCTGGTGAATCAGGTTTCCGATCAGGCCCAGCGCTCGGATCAGGCCATGGAGCGTCAGCGTCACGAGACCGATCAGGTCGCCACGGCGATCAACGAAATGTCGGCGGCGGCCCAGGAAGTGGCGAAAAGCGCACAAAACGCGGCGGTGGCTGCCCAGCAAACCGACGAAGAAGGCCAGGCCGCCAAGCGTGTGGTGGCCGGCAGCATCGTGAAGATTCATGCGTTGGTGGACGACATTCGCAGCAGCGGCGTGTCCCTCGACAGCCTGCAAAAAGACGTGTCGTCGATTGTCAGCGTGCTGGGGGTGATCCGTTCGATTGCCGAACAGACGAACCTGTTGGCGCTGAACGCCGCCATTGAAGCCGCGCGCGCCGGTGAAGCGGGTCGCGGTTTTGCGGTGGTGGCTGACGAGGTGCGGGCGCTGGCCAGTCGCACGCAGATCAGTACTCAGGAAATCCAGGGCATGATCGACCGCTTGCAGGCCGGGACCCAATCGGCGGTGGAAGCGATGCGTCGTTCCAGCGAGGCGGGCGATGGCACGTCGGCCCAGGCCAATGAGGCCGGTGCATCGCTGGACACCATGGCCCAGTTGATCGGCACCATCAACTCGATGAACGCGCAAATCGCCAGCGCGGCGGAAGAGCAGACTGCCGTGGCCGAAGAGATCAACCGCAGCGTGCATCAGATTGCCGTGGCGGTGGACAACGTCGCCGACGAAACCCAACTCGGCGCCCAAACCTCACGCAGCCTCGCCGACCTCGGTCAGCGCCTGGGCAAACTGGTCGGACAGTTCCGTATCTGATGGTCATCGACTAACTGTAGGAGCCAGGCTTGCCGGCGAAGGCGTTCTTGAGGCCGCCTTCGCCGGCAAGCCTGGCTCCTACAGGAAGCAATTCGTATACAACTTCGCGGTCTGACCATCGCTTTCGCGAGCAGGTTCGCTCCCACAGGGGTATGTGTTGTCAGGGTCTGTCCCAGTAAGGCACCGTGCCAAAGCATTCGACGAAGAAATCAATCACCGTCCGCACCTTCACCGACAACCGTCGGCTACCCGGCCACAGCACCGCAATCTGTTGCGGCTCAAGGCTGTTGGACACCTGATAGTCGCCAAGCACCGGCACCAGCGTGCCGTTGCGCACCGCCTCACCAATCAGCCACGACGGAAACATCACCAGCCCCAGGCCTTGTTCGGCCGCTTGAGTGAGTGTGTCTGCGTGGTTGCCGGTGATCGGCCCTTTAACTGAACAGGGCGTCCAGTCTTGCTGGTCCTTGCGGAAAAACCAGCGCTGCTGCCCGGCCACGCCTTTGTAGGCCAGGCATTGATGCGCCGCCAACTCTTTGGGATGTTGCGGTGTGCCATGGCGTTCGAGGTAGTCCGGGCTGGCGGCGACTTGAAACCGGTGCGGCGCCAGGATCCGCGCCTGCATGCTCGAATCGTGCAGCGGGCCGATGCGAAACAGCAAGTCGGCGCCTTCCTGCAACGGGTCGACGTAGCTGTCGGTTTGCTGGATATCCAGTTGCAGTTTCGGATAGCGCTCGCACAACTGCCCAAGCCACGGCGTCAGATGACGTTGCCCGAAGACCACCGGCGCGTTGATCCGCACCAGCCCGCTGGGTTCGCTTTGCTGTTCCTGCAAGGCCTGTTCGGCTTCCTCCAGTTGCACCAGCACCCGCCGCGCGTGATGGCCGAGCATGCGTCCCGCTTCGGTGGGCGTGACGGCGCGGGTGTGGCGGTAGAGCAATTGCTGGTTCAGGGCCTGTTCCATCAACTGGATTTGCCGGGAAATCGAAGAGGGCGCCAAGCCTTCGCGGCGGGCGACTTCGGAAAAACTGCCATGGTCGAGCACCGCGACAAACAGCCGAAGTGCCTTGAATCCCAGTTCGTTGAGGCCGTGCATGATCCATCCTGCTGTGCGAGTTGCGCAAAAGTGTTGTCCGGATGCTCCCATTTATCGCAAAGGATCGCCAGCCGATAATGCGCGCCACCACCGTCCCCTGTAGGAGCGAAGCTTGCTCGCGAAGGCGTCGTATCAGGCGCTGAAGATGTCGCCTGATACGACGCCTTCGCGAGCAAGCTTCGCTCCTACAGGAGGGCGTGATTCTCATCAGATGACTGGCAGGTTTTCCTTATGCAATCTTCTTCAATCGACATCGCTGCAGCGCCAGCGACCAAACCGGGGCTGCGGCTGTTGCTGCTGCCACTGGTGATTCTCGCCGGCATGGGCCTTTCGGTGGAGGCCGGTTTGCTCGGGCCGCTCGGGGTTCAGGTCGGGCATTTGTGGGCGACGTTGAGCATCTTCGGCGTCGGCTCGGCGATTCTGTTTTTGCTGCTGTTGTTCAGCGGCAGGCAACAAGGTCCGGCGTTGAACACGCTGCCGCGCTGGCAATTGATCGGCGGTTTCCTCGGGCCGATCTACGTGGTGGTGCTGACCCTGGCCACGCCGCACATCGGGATCGCGATGACGATGATCGCGATCCTCTCCGGGCAGGTCGGCAAAAGCGTGTTGATCGACCACTTCGGCTGGTTCGGCGCTACTCGCAAAAAGGTCAACGGAGAGCGTTGGCTGGCGTTGCTGCTGATTGTCGCGGCACTTGTTCTGATCGCTCGGGGTTGATGATGAATCTGATTATTTTGTTGGCCGCGGTGGTGGCTGCCGGCGCGGTGTTGAGTGTCCAGGCGGCGATCAATGGGCGTCTGGGGGAAACCGTCGGCGTGTTGCGCAGCAGTTTGCTGACCTTTGCGGTGGGCGCGGTGGTCACCGGGTTGTTGATCCTGTTTTTCGAACCGGCCTATGCCGTGAGCCTGCTGGATGTGCCGAAATGGCAGCTCAGCGGCGCCTTGTTTGGCGTGGTCTACATGATGGTCATGGTCGGCGCGGTGCCGCGGGTCGGCACGGCGGTGGCGACCGTGGCAGTGATCGTCGGGCAGTTGGGGATGGGGATGTTGATCGACAACTTCGGCTGGCTGGGTAACCCGGCCATCGAGTTGTCGAGCAGCCGGATGCTGGCGATGGTGTGCCTGGCGCTGGCGTTGCTGTTCATGTATCGCAGCAGCACCCGAAGCGACTGACGAGTCCCTGTAACAGCTGCTACAAGGGCTCCTACACTGGTGAGTGAGGTGCGAATTTTGTCGCACGCGACGACCACACCAATGGAGTCAGGCTCATGATCGACAGTGAAAGTAAATGCGACTGCCCCAAATGCTCCTGCAAACTGGGCGAACATCCGATAGCGCGTCACAGCAAGCACTATTGCTGCGAAGCGTGCGCCAAGCACCACGAACATGGCGAAGAGTGTGCGACCAAGGGCTGCAAGTGCGCCCATACCAAATAGCTCATCAACATAAAGTGGAGCCACTCGGGCTCCACTTTTAATGTCTGGTTTTTCGCCCCGTAGATCCTTATCCCGCCGGCCGCCAGGTCACGTTTTCGATGCCGAATTTCTCCGCCAGCGGCTTGCTGGTTTTTTGCACCTTCTCTCGGCCAAAGCGGGGGATTCGTCCGACCCCCGCGTCACAACTGGCCCAGTGCCAAGCCTCCGCGTTGTCCATTTTGTCCAGGCGGATAATGAAAGACTTTGGCGCGCCATGAAGGGTGTATTCAATGACGAAAAGTTTTGCGTTGTTCATAAAGCCCGTATTCCTCCCTGTGGTAATACAAGGATCGTCGCGGTTACGGAAAATTCATTCGGATTGTCAGACGGCTGCCGCCAGTGGCGACAAGGCCGGTGCGCCGTTACCATGCAATACTTGAAAACCCCAATGATCATTGCCCATGGCCCTTGCAGCGCCTCCAGACCTCAGTGACACCGATGTGCCCGTGCAACCACTGGCGCGCACGTACCCGCGCGGCATGTACGTCGAGCCGCACGAACATGTCTGGGGCCAACTGCTGTACGCAATGAGCGGGGTCATGTGGGTCGAAACGCCCCATGAGGCGCTGGTGGTGCCGCCGCAACGGGCGGTGTGGCTACCGCCGGGTGTGCCGCACGGCATTCGTGTGGTCTCGGACCTGCAGATGCGCAACATCTACCTGCGGCCCTCGTTGGCGGCCACGCTGGATGACAATGTTCAGGTGATCGAAGTCGGCGGGCTGCTTCGTGAGCTGATCGTCGGGCTGGTGAAGCAGGGCGACGATGGCGCGCCCGAGTACTACGACGCGCTGGTCGGCCTGGCGTTGTTGGAGCTTAGGCGCGCCCGGCGTTCGCTGTTGAAAATCCCGTTACCGGATAATTCCGACCGGCGCCTGATGAACCTGTGTCAGGCGGTCATGGCCGCGCCCTCGCTGGACATTCCCTTCGAGCAACACGCGGAAAACGCCGGTGCCAGCGTGCGCACCCTGGCGCGGCTGTTCAAGGACGGCTTGGGCATGGGCTTCGCCGAATGGCGGCGGCAGGTGCAACTGGCAACCGCGGCGGCAGAGTTGATTCAGGGTGTGCCGGTCAGCACGATTGCCCGGGAACTGGGCTATTCGCCGAGCAGCTTCAGCGACATGTTCCGCCGGGAACTGGGTGTCGCGCCTTCGCAGTTTTCGACAAGCCAACGTCACGTCCAGCCATAACGCAAACCTGTAGCCGCTGGCGAATCCCTGTAGGAGTGAGCCTGCTCGCGATAGCGGAGTGTCAGTCGACATTTGTATTGCCTGATACACCGCTATCGCGAGCAGGCTCACTCCTACAGAGCTCTGCCAACTGTGGACCCGCCGCGCTTTGGCCGAATTTCAGAAGCACTTGGCCGATGCCCGCCGTTACCTCGCTTTAGACTTCGGGCATACCTTATTTGCCCACGGAGTCTGCCATGAGCTACCTCATCTCGCTGGTCATCGGTCTGGGCGTCGGCCTGCTCTAGGATTTTCGTTCTCCCGCCCCACCGGCCATTGCCCTGGTGGGCTTGCTGGGCATGCTCGTCGGCGAAAAGTTGTGGCCCATGGGCCGGCAACTGGTGGCTGGCTGGGCCTCCTGAAACCCTTTCCTTTATGCAATGGACACTCCCATGAAAGCACTACAATTCGACAAGACCGGCGACCTTTCGGCCTTGCGCTATGTCGATGTTCCGACCCCCGTTCCCGGCGCCGATGAAGTGCTGGTCCAGATCAAGGCGGCCGGACTCAATCCCAGCGATGTGAAGAACGTGCTGGGGCGTTTTCCCTACACCACCTTGCCGCGGATTCCCGGTCGGGATTTTGCCGGTGTGGTCGTTGAAGGGCCGCAGGCGCTGATCGGTGAGGAGGTCTGGGGCACCGGTCGTGAATTGGGTTTCTTTGCCGATGGCTCCCATGCGCAATTCGTCAAACTGCCGGCCAATGGCGTGGCGCTCAAACCCACCCATCTGAGCTTCGCCCAGGCCGCCAGCCTCGGCGTGCCATACACCACGGCATGGGATGCGTTGGAGCGCAGCCTTGTGACGGTCGGAACGCGGCTGTTAGTGATCGGCGGCGGGGCGGTGGGCAGTGCCGCGTTGGCGTTGGCCAATGTGCGTGGCGCTCAAGTACTGGCGGCGGCGCGACGGCCCGAGCAGGTCAAGGATTTGCAGGCGCAGGGTTATCAGACGCTGCAACTGGATAAACCGGAAGACCTGAGTGCGCAGGTGAATGCCGTGTATGCCGGCGGCGCCGACGTGATCTTCGACACCACCGGCTTCTGGCTGCCGGCCTCTGTCCCGGCGCTGGCAACGTTTGGTCGCATCGCGATCATCGCTGCACCGGTAGACGGCATGGTGCAATTGCCGGCACTGGCGTTGTATCGCAAGGGTGGCTCGGTGGTGGGGATCAATTCGTTGTTGTACGGCGTACAAGCGTGTGCGGCGATGCTTGATCAGTTTGGCAAGTTCTTTGATCAAGGGTTGTTGCCGTTGCCGGAAGGGTTGTTTGAATCGCCGTTGGAGGAGGGGTTGGAGCGGTATGCCGAGGTGAATCAGGGGGCGGGCGACAAGGTGATTTTGTTGCCGTAACCGGCATTGATGGTGGATGTTCTGGCCTCTTCGCGGGCAAGTCGGAACGCAGCCTCGCTCCTACGGGATCACGCAAGCCCTGTAGGAGCGAGGCTTGCCCGCGAAGGCGTTTTCATGCCGGACTCAAGCCTCGGGAACACCGTTCTCCCACGTCGACCAGTTCATCAAAATCTCCTGCACCAACGGATTCCCCGTCCGGTACAGGTTCTCCAGCGCCGGCACAAACCCGCCCTGATCCGCATATTTGAGCAGGTTATCCACTTCGCTCTGGCCCGGTGCCGGTCGATCAAAATCGGAGCCCGCGCGCACCACCGCCAGACGCTGCACATCCACCAACCCCTCACGACTCGCCCGCAGCAGCGCTTCGTAGGTGGAGTTGTCTTCCTGTTGCGTCGTGCAGTACTCGCCTTTGTTGTCGGTCAGGAGTTTGGTCCAGACCTCCGCACGCTCACTTAATCGCGTCCCGGAAAACCAGGTGTTGCCCGCCAGCGTATCGCACTGGGTCACCACCGGGGGCTGATTGGCCGGGGCGGATGGGTACTTCATGCGCCACGCCGCAGATTCGTTGCTTTCGCTCAACTCGACGTTGCGAGTCAGGGCAAAAGCCTTGGCCTGCAACTTCGGATTGAGCTCGAAGACTTCAGTTTTGTAGTCCAGCGGCGGTTTTTCGTTCGGGCCTTTGGTGTTGATGCCGATGTACCCGGTCGGCCAGTCTTTCGGCGCGTCTCGCGAATCCAGTTCCCACTGGGTGCCGAACTCCACCAGGTAATGCGCCCACGCGGCGGTGCCGATGGTCCCGTGTTTCGGACTGATGCCGGCGATCCCGGCGATCAGGAAATAGCTTTTACGCAGGTCGAATTTTGGCGACAGGGCCAGGGCCAGTGTCGAAGCAGCGGCGTTGGTCTGGCCCATGCCAGTGACCATCAGGCACACCTGCGCCGTGTTGCAGCGAATGGCCGGGTACTCGGCGGACAGGCCCGGCACTCGAACTTCCTGCTTGAGTTCCAGGCGATCGATCCAGTTTTGCGCCTCGGGGGCAAACATGGTGATCAGCATCACTTTCGGCTGGATCGGCGCTTCACTCGCCCAGGCAGTGGAAGAGAGCAGGGCGAAACAGGTCAGGGAAATACGCGTCATTGCATTCATAAAACCTCCAGGTTCAATCAAGCCTCAGAACTGATAACCGATGCCGGCGTAGTAACCCCAGCCATTGGAGCGAGCACGGAAGTCGCCGTCGCCGAAATTCAACTCGCTGCCATCGTCCCAGTTGCCGCCGTTGTGGAAGTAACGGCCGACCAGGGTGAAGCGCAAATGGGTGAACGAGTACAGCAAGACGTTGGTGGCGACGGTGGCGTTGGCGGTGCGGGCCGGATTGTCCTTGTGCAGGTCCGAGCCGAAATCGAAGTTGGTGAAGCCGATGTACGTCAGTGACGCACCGTTGCTGAAGCTGCTGATGGGTACGATGTATTTGAGTTGGGTGCGGTAGCCGTCCCACGAATACTCATTGCTGGCGCCATAGTTTTCCCACTGATAACGCCCGTAGAAGTTCGCCGACAAGTTGACTCGCGAGTGGGTGTCGATGTCGGTGCCCAGGCCGCTGTACAGCGTATTGGCGCGGTTGGCGCTGTTGCTGCCGTGGTCGTAGATCCAGTCGAACGCCACGTACCATTCTTTGAACGGTCCGATGGCCAGGCTGCGGCCGGTCAGGTAGTCGATGGAGATCCGTGGTTCGTGCTCCATGAACACCGGCGAGCCGTGGTCCCACACGCCTTTGTCATGACTGTTGCCGATGTCGAAGATCTTCGGAATGTCGATGTAGCCATACAACTCGAACGGCCCCTTGCGCCCGAAGTACTCGTACTCCAGGTAAATATCGTCGGCCGGTTGCGGGCCGAAACTGATGTCTTTGCTGCCGATGACGGTGAGGTCCTGGTTGAACCAGTCCGACAGGTACGCACCTTTTTTCGGCGGGCTGGCTTCGGGGCTGAGGGTTTCGCCTTGGGCGGATTCTTCGGCGGGGGTGGATTGCGCCAAAACGGTGCTGCTGAGTAGTCCTGTAACGCTGGCCAGCAGCAAGGAAACAGCAACAGTGCGCGAGCAAGTCACGCGGCTGGACGTGCGGTGCATTAAAAGTCCCTTTTCGTGCGGATCAAAAGCCCGGTTCTTCGGGCTTGCGCGGTTATGTCGCGAAAACGTCGGTATTGGCGACTCGCAAACGTTTGCACATCGCGTACCAATTATTTCAATTCCATGAAAAATCGACAAAATCCGGGTTTTTATTGTCGTTTCGGCCAGGTAAGCGGCTGACGCTTTCTGTAGCTGCCTTGTGCGAGGGGATTTATCTCCGTTCGGCTGCGAAGCAGTCGTAAAACCTGAATGCACGGTCTATCTGATACGCCGCGTTGCTTGATTTCGCGACTGCTTCGCAGCCGAACGGGGATAAATCCCCTCGCCACAACGCGCTGCTCGGCAGCTGCTACAGGGTGTGCGTTGCGCCTTACCATGGTCGCCAATGCTAGACTCGCCCCCATTGTCTTCACGAGGTTATTCCCCCATGAGTGAGCCGATTCGTCTGACCCAATACAGCCACGGCGCCGGATGCGGCTGCAAGATTTCGCCCCAGGTGCTGGAAGTGATTCTGGCCGGCAGCGGTGCGCAGAACCTCGACCCCAAACTCTGGGTCGGCAATGCCTCGCGCGATGACGCGGCGGTGTACGCGATCGACGAAGAACGCGGGGTGGTCTCGACCACCGACTTCTTTATGCCAATCGTCGACGACCCGTTCGATTTCGGTCGCATCGCCGCCACCAATGCGATCAGCGATATCTATGCCATGGGCGGCGATCCGTTGATGGCGATTGCGATCCTCGGCTGGCCGGTGAATGTGCTGGCGCCGGAGATCGCCCGGGAAGTGATTCGCGGCGGCCGCTCGGTGTGTGACGAGGCGGGCATTCCGTTGGCCGGTGGGCATTCTATCGACGCGCCGGAGCCAATCTTCGGCCTGGCGGTGACCGGGCTGGTGGAAAAACGCCACATGAAGCGCAACGACACCGCCACCGCTGGTTGCCTGCTTTACCTCACCAAACCGCTGGGCATCGGCATCCTCACCACCGCCGAGAAGAAGGGCAAGTTGCGCACGGCCGATATCGGCCTGGCCCGCGACTGGATGTGCACCCTGAACAAACCCGGCAGCCGTTTCGGCAAGCTCGACGGCGTGACGGCGATGACCGACGTCACCGGCTTCGGCCTTTTGGGGCACCTGGTGGAAATGGCCGATGGCAGCAACGTGACCGCGCGGATCGAATACAACCGTGTGCCGCGTCTGCCGGGCGTCGAGTACTACCTCGATCAGGGCTGCGTGCCGGGTGGCACCTTGCGCAATTTCGACAGCTACGCCAGCAAGGTCGGGCGCGTGCAGGAACTGCATAAACGGGTGCTGTGTGATCCGCAAACCAGTGGTGGCCTGCTGGTTGCGGTCACGCCCGAAGGCAACGAGCAGTTCCTCAAGGTGGCCGCCGAACTGGGCCTGGCCCTTGAGCCAATCGGCGAACTGGTCGAGCGACAGACCAACGCGGTCGAGGTGTTTTGATGTCAATCGACTTCGCCGATTACCGCGACATCTTTCTCAACGACCGGCCGCTGATGGATGCCCGCGCGCCGGTCGAATTCCACAAAGGGGCTTTCCCCGGTGTGGTCAATCTGCCGCTGATGAATGACCACGAGCGGCAACGGATCGGCACCTGCTACAAGCAACACGGCCAGCAAGCGGCAATTACGCTGGGGCATCAATTGGTCTCCGGCCAGATCAAGGCCGAACGCATCCAGGCCTGGGCCGATTTTGCCCGGGCGCATCCCGAGGGTTATTTGTATTGTTTTCGCGGTGGCTTGCGTTCGCAGATCGTCCAGCAGTGGCTCAAGGACGATGCCGGCATTGACTACCCACGCGTCGGTGGCGGCTACAAGGCCATGCGCAGCTTCTTGCTGGACACGGTCGATCAGGCCGTTGCCCAGTGCGATTTCGTGTTGCTGGGCGGCATGACCGGCACCGGCAAGACCGAGGTGCTCACGCAGCTGCGCAACGGGCTGGACCTCGAAGGTCACGCCAATCACCGCGGTTCCAGCTTCGGCAAACGCGCCACTGGCCAACCTTCCAATATCGACTTTGAAAACCGTTTGGCGGTGGACGTGCTGAAGAAACGCGCCCACGGCATCGAGCAGTTTGTGCTGGAAGACGAGAGCCGCGCGATCGGCAGTTGCGCGTTGCCGTTGCCGCTGTTTCAGGGCATGCAGCAGTTTCCGATGGTCTGGTTGGAAGACAGCCTGGAAGGGCGGGTCGAACGGATCTTGCGTGATTACGTCGTGGACCTGTGTGCCGAATTCATCGGCGTGCACGGCGATGAGGGCTTTGCGCTGTTTTCCGAGCGTTTGCTGGAGAGCCTGAACAACGTGCAGAAGCGTCTGGGCGGTGAACGGCACCGGCGAATGTTGATCCTGATGGAGGACGCGCTGGCGGAGCAGGCGAGCAGCGGGGCGGTGGATGTGCACCGGGGTTGGATCGAAGGGTTGCTGCGTGAGTATTACGATCCGATGTATGCGTTTCAGAGGGAGAAGAAGGGGGCTCGGATTGAGTTTGCCGGCGAGAAGGGTGCGGTTCTTGAGTACCTGCGCGAGCGGCAGATCGACCGACAGTAATGTGTTGGTTTTGCCGACCCCTTCGCGAGCAAGCCCGCTCCCACATTAGATCTTCAGTGCGACACAGATCCAATGTGGGAGCGGGCTTGCTCGCGAAGAGGCCCTCAAAAGCGCTATAGACGCGAAGCCCCTACACGACCTCAGCTTACGTCGGACAAGTCTCCCGCCCATTATCCAAACCTTGCTTGTAACTGTGGCTCACCAGACTCGCCTTGCCGTTATGCCAGGTCAGCGTGAGCACAAACAGTGAGTCGTAGTCGCTCGATTCCCAGTCTTCAGTAATCTTCTGTTTCTTGCCGACAGCGTCTCCCGCGACCTTGTTGATCAGCTCGGGCAGGTAACCGTGGGACCAGGCCGTGTAGATGACCGAGTTGTGATACTTGTCGTGGAGCAATTCGTCGGCCAGGTCGCTGGTGTCGTTGGCCGAAAAGTTGATGTTCACCGGCAAACCAAGCTTGATGGCGCTGGGGCTGATGGTCATCAGGGGGCGGATGTAACTGTAGGAATTGTCCAGTTCGCCTTCCTCGACATTACGTGTCGGGTTGGCGGCAAATACGTAATTGGCCTTGCCGAATTTTTCCGGCAGCAAGGTGGCCAGATCGATGGCGCGGTTCAGGCCCTGGCAGTTGAGCTGACCCAGGCCGCCTTCGGGTTTTTCCGCGTGACGCAGGAATACCAGGGTCTGGGTGCCGTCGGCCGGTTGGGCGCGGCTTTCGCTGGACTCAAGCGACAAAAACAACGCGCTTGCCGCCAGCAGGGAGGGCAGGACGACATACGCACGTTGCTTGAAGTGATTGACGAGTTTCAAAAGGTTCATCATTTGAATAGGTGATCTTCAGCGCATTCGGTTAAGGCTGACAAACCTTTACACCACGAGCTCCCAGCATCGGGTGTTTTCCATGTCGTTGGGCCAGTCCGTTTCCGAAAGGGCAAAGCTCAGAGTCCTCTGAAGCCCATTTGGTTCGATCCCGGCGAGTGCGCAGCAATGTACCGGTAACCTTGCATGGGTTGGAGCAGAGGTTATCGACAGCATGTTGCGGATTTATGGACACGGTACACGGGGAGGCGCCGGCAATAGACTGGAATCGTTTGATCTTGCTCATCAGCAATATTGATACCGCCAAAAGATCGCAACCTTTGGTCGGCCATCCTGGATTATGCTCAACCCCCTTCCTTGTCCATGGATGCTTGCGATGACCGATCTGTCTGCGTTCCCGATCACCCAAAAATGGCCAGCCCAATACCCTGAGTGGATCCAGCTGTACTCCATGCCGACCCCCAACGGCGTCAAGGTCTCGATCATGCTTGAAGAGACCGGGCTGCCCTACGAGCCCCATCGCGTGGGCTTCGACACCAACGATCAGATGTCCCCCGAGTTTCTGTCGCTGAACCCCAACAACAAGATCCCGGCGATCCTCGACCCCCACGGTCCCGATGACAAACCGCTGCCGTTGTTCGAATCCGGGGCGATCCTGATTTACCTCGCCGACAAGAGCGGCCAGTTACTGGCGCAGGAATCGGCGGCGCGTTACGAGACGATCCAGTGGCTGATGTTCCAGATGGGCGGCATCGGGCCGATGTTTGGCCAGCTCGGTTTCTTCAACAAGTTCGCCGGGAAGGACTACGAGGACAAGCGTCCGCGTGATCGTTACGTCGACGAAAGCAAACGCCTGCTGAACGTGCTGAATGGACGTCTGGAAGGGCGCGACTGGATCATGGGCGAACGCTACACCATCGCCGACATTGCGACGTTCCCGTGGGTGCGCAACCTGATCGGCTTCTATGAGGCTGGCGATCTGGTGGGCATCAAGGATTTCCCCAACGTCACTCGTGTGCTGGAGCGCTTTCTGGCGCGGCCGGCGGTGATCCGCGGGCTGGAAATTCCCAAGTAAACCTCTTCGACTTTCTCAAGACCAAGGCAGGCAATGAGCTCATTCGATTTCAAACAAGTAGATGTCTTCAGCCGCGTTGCGCTCAAGGGCAATCCGTTGGCGGTGGTGTTCGGCGCAGACAGGCTCAGCGATGAACGCATGGCGGCGTTCGCGACCTGGACCAACCTCAGCGAAACCACGTTCATCCTCGAGCCGCGCGACCCTCGCGCCGACTATCGCGTACGAATCTTCACGACCCTGAACGAGTTGCCGTTCGCCGGTCATCCGACCCTGGGCACCTGCCACGCATGGCTTGAAGCCGGAGGTGTGCCCAAGGGCGAGGAGATCATTCAGGAGTGCGGCGTCGGTCTGGTGCGGGTCCGCAGGCAGGGTGCGGAGCTCGCCTTTCTCGCGCCGCCACTGATCAAGACAGGACCGGTGGAGGCCGAGGTGGTCGAGCGCGTACGCCGCGGGCTGCGGCTGGAGCCAGGCACGATTGTCCGAGCCCAGTGGGTCGACAATGGTGCCGGCTGGCTGGCGGTAATGGTCGAGGACCGCCGGCAGGTGCTGGATGTGCTACCGGATCATTCACAAATGCTTGGCCTGGCCGTCGGCGTGATCGCGCCGTGGCACCCTGAGCGTGATGGCGATGACGCGCAGTTTGAAGTGCGTGCGTTCATCTCCGGCGACGGCATGCCGGAAGACCCGGCCACCGGTAGCCTGAATGCCGGGATTGCGCAGTGGTTGCTCGCCGAAGGTCTGGCGCCGGCGTCTTACGTGGTCAGCCAGGGCCTGACCATGGGCCGCGCCGGGCGCATTCAGGTGGAGCAGGTGGGGGATGAAATCTGGATTGGCGGTGCGGTGGTGACCTGTATTTCTGGCGTGCTGGAAATCTAATCCTGTGGGAGCGGCGGTGCGGCGATCCGACTTGCTCGCGAAGGCGGTGTGTCTGCCACATTAATGTTGGATGTGTCGACGCCTTCGCGAGCAAGCCCGCTCCCACAGGGGGACCGCGTTAGATGCGCGCGATTATTGCGGCCTCGGTAACGCAGTCTTGAGCGATCGAGGTTTGTACCCCGCGCCTTTCAGGGCATAAGCTTCGCCCCCTAAGACTTTCGTCTCGTCCTCTGTTTTTCAGGAATCCCTCATGTCCAGTCAGTTCCCCGAAGCACGTCCACGCCGTCTGCGCCGCAATGCGAGCCTGCGCAGCCTGTTCCAGGAAACCGAGTTCAGCTTGAACGACCTGGTGCTGCCGATCTTCGTCGAGGAAGAAATCGACGACTTCGTGCCGATCAAGAGCATGCCGGGCGTGATGCGCATTCCGGAGTCGAAACTGGCCGGTGAAATCGAGCGCTACGCCCGGGCCGGGATCAAGTCGGTGATGACGTTCGGTGTGTCCCATCATTTGGACAGCAGCGGCAGCGACACCTGGAGCGACAACGGCCTGGTGTCGCGCATGTCGCGCATCGCCAAGGATGCGGTGCCGGAGATGATAGTGATGTCCGACACCTGCTTCTGCGAATACACCGATCACGGCCACTGTGGCGTGATGCACAACCACGAAGTCGACAACGACCAGACCCTGATCAACCTCGGCAAACAAGCCGTGGCGGCGGCGCGGGCGGGTGCTGATGTGATCGCCCCGTCAGCCGCCATGGACGGCCAGGTCCAGGCCATTCGCCGGGCGCTCGACGAAGCCGGTTTCACCCAGACCGCAATCATGGCCTATTCGACCAAATTCGCTTCCGCGCTCTATGGCCCGTTCCGCGAAGCCGGCGGCAGCGCGCTTAAAGGCGACCGCAAAAGCTACCAGATGAACCCGATGAACCGCCGCGAAGCGGTGCGTGAATCACTGATGGACGAGCAGGAAGGCGCCGACGCGCTGATGGTCAAACCGGCCGGCGCGTACCTGGACATCATCCGCGACATCCGCGAGGTTTCGCGTTTGCCGCTGTCGGCGTATCAGGTCAGCGGCGAGTACGCGATGATCAAATTTGCCGCGCAGGCCGGGGCGATTGATGAGGATCGCGTGGTGCGCGAAAGCCTGGGGGCAATCAAGCGGGCGGGGGCGGATTTGATCTTCACTTACTTTGCGATGGACCTGGCCCTCGCGGGGATCTAAACCCACCACATACCCCCTGTGGGAGCGGGCTTGCTCGCGAAGGCGGTGTGTCAGTAGACATATTTGTTCGCTGACACACCGCCTTCGCGAGCAAGCCCGCTCCCACATTAGATTTAGGGTGTTCTCAGGGGCTGCCAAAAAACGGCCGAATCCCATGCTCCTTGAAGTACCGTTCAATCACCTTGGGATCAGCCGAGTTGTTGGCAATCGCCACATAGGTATCCGGCCGCAACAGATAAAAGCCGCTACGCCCCAATCCCGCCGCTTCAAACGCCGGCCGCCAGTCGAACACATGCAACGGCAGATGATGCTCAATGCACCAGGCGATCATTTCGTCGCTGGTGTCGCCATACACATGCACCTGCCAGGTCAGGCATTTCAGCGATTCGAAATTGTCCCCCTCACCGTCGTGAGCCCAGGGCAGGCGGTCGCCGCCATGAACGTGCCCGGCGACCCCCGTGCTCAACGGTGTCCCACGGTAGTTGAGGGTGATCTGCGACACGGTACGGAACAGAAAATCGCGGGACGCCTCGAACGATGCCATTTTGGGGATCAGGAGCGGCGCCAGACGGGTGCGCAGCAAGTCGGCCATGCGGCCTTCGGTGGTGACGAAGCTGAACACCCGGTCGGTAGTGCCCACCAGTTTGCGGGCAAAGGCGATGCGTTCGGTTTCGTAAGTGTCGAGCAGCGTGGGCGTGGCGCCGCCGCTCAAGACTGCCGCCAGTTTCCAGGCCAGGTTGATGGCGTCGCCGATCCCGGTGTTCATGCCCTGGCCACCCGCCGGGCTGTGGACGTGGGCCGCGTCGCCCAATAGAAACGCGCGACCGCTGCGAAAGTGATCCGCCACGCGGTGATGCACCCGATACGTCGAGAACCAGTTCACTTGATCTATCTGCACCTTCAGATGCTCGATGGCCTGGCTGCTGACGTCGGCAAACCCGAGGGTTTCAGCACGGTCGGCGCGCTCGTCGCGCACGGTGCCGATCAAGCGGGCGCGGCCTTCACCGGCTAACGGAAACACGGCGAGAAAGTCCGCTTCATCCAGGTCCAGGTGCAGTTCACCATTGAACGTCGGCCCGCGAGCCTGCACGTCGGCCACGTAGAAAACCTGCTGGTAGGTGCCGCCGGGAAAACCGGTGTCCAAGGTTTTGCGCACGACTGACCGAGCGCCGTCGCAGCCCGCCAGATAACACGCCTGGCAGATTTCCTGGTGGCCATCGGGCCGCCGCAGCCTTGCGCTGATGCCGTCGCCGGTTTCCTCAAAACCCTCCAGCTCGGTGTTGCGCTCGACCTTGATACCGAAGCCTTCGAGGCGTTCTATCAGCAGCTGTTCGTGTTCGTCTTGAGGAAACATCTCGAGAAACGCGTAAGGCGTCAGCCCCTCGCCGATGCGGGTCAATGGCAAGCGCGCCACGGGCTCGCCCTTGACCCAGAAATTCGCCGCGGCCACCTGATGACCTTTCTTCACCACCGCATCGCTGAGGTCGAGCTGACGGTAAAGCTCCAGCGTCCGCGCCTGAACGGCGAGCGCCCGCGACGTGGTGCCGGGGGCCGACGTCTTGTCGATAATCCGTACCCGAATCCCCAGTTTGCTCAGCCACAGCGCCAGTACCAGCCCGGTCGGGCCAGCACCGACGATCAGTACGTCGCTACGGTTCATGGGCCTTTGCTCCTCGGTGTGTGGCTCAAGTATGGTCCAGCCCGGGGATATGAAAAGGCTGGCCGCCCAACGGAAAAAGGCCCCGCAGCCGTGAAGCTGCGGGGCCTTTTCGTTATGCGCCAGTGATCAGAAGTCGATGGTGCCGGACAACTTCGCCACCCGTGGTTTGCCCTGGGTCAGGTAGCCGCCCAGTGCCGATTCCCAGTATTTCTCGTTGGTCAGGTTGTCGACGCCGAGACGCACGGTCACATCCTTCTGCGAGACTTTGAAGGCATAACGGGCCCCGGCATCGAAGCGGTTTCAGGTCGGCAGGCTGAGGTTGTTGGCCGCATCGGCGTATTGACCGCCGGTGCGCAGCATCCGTGCGTCCAGCGCGACACCTTGCAGGCCCGGTACATCCCAATCCACGTCGGCGTTGAACTGGAAGGTCGGCACGCCGATGGCGCGATTGCCGTCGTTCAGACCGCCTGCGGTTCTCTTCAGTTCGGTGTCCATCACGGTCAGGCCGCTGATCAGGCGCAGGCCTTCGATCGGCTCGCCGAAGACGTTCAGCTCGACGCCTTTGTTGACCTGCTCGCCCTCACGCACAAAGACCGCTGTATTGGCATCGACGACTTGGGTAAAACCGTCGGCCGGTTGCTCGATCCGGTACACACCGAGGCTGGCGCCGTAGGTGCCCATGTCGACTTTCACACCCGCTTCGATTTGTTTCGAACGCGCCGGAGCAAAGGCTTCATTGCCATTGATGACCACACGGCCACCCGCTGACGTGGGGGCCGTCGGGCCTTTCGCCAGGCCTTCGATGCGGTTGGCGTAGAACGACACGTGTTCCCACGGTTTGAACACGATGCCGTAGACCGGCGTGGTGATGGATTCGTCACGAGATGCTCGCCAACCCGGCCGTCATTGCTGATGTCGGTGGTGAAGCGGCGCAACGGCACGTCCCCGGCGCGCTTGGGTTGCAAGTTCACACCGCCACCAATGCCGGAACCGGTCGGGGTCACGCCGTTGATGAACGCGTTCGGGCCTTTGAACACTTCGACGCGTTCCAGCACATCGGTGGAAATAATCTGACGCGGCAGTACGCCGTACAGGCCGTTATAGGAAATATCGTCGCCATTGAGCGGGAGGCCGCGAATCACGAACACCTGCGCCTGGTTGGCAAAACCGGTGGCCTGGCGCACCGACGAATCGTTGAGCAGCACGTCGCCGACGGTTTCGGCTTGCTGGTCCTGGATCAACTGCTCGGTGTAGGACGACACGCTGAACGGTACGTCCATGATGTCCTGATTGCCAACACGCCCAATTGCCCGCCGCGTGCCACCTGTCCGCCGGCAAATATCGGGGGCAGGGCAGACGGTGAAGGGGCCGGGGCGTTGATGTTGACTTCGTCCAGCACCAGCGACTTGCCGTCATCTTCCGCAGAGGTGGCCGGCGTTGCGGCATAGGCAGTCACGGACAGGGAGCAAAACAGGGCGATAATCGTCGGGCGAAACGTCGCACCGCCCCGTTGGGCGGCGAAGCGGCCCCCTGCATTCTCTCTGCCACATCGAGTTGTCAGGTTTACGACTGCTTCGCAGCCGAACGGGGATAAATCCCCTCGCCACGACAGCTGCTACGGAACAGTGAGTGGCAGCAGGAGTCATAGCCTGCGCCATGCCATTGATCGTATGGTTAACCCGGTTCAGCAGATTTGATGGAGCACCATGCAAGCCAATCGATTGATCATGAGTGTCGCGGCGCTAGTGGTGCTGGCCGGTTGCGGCTCCCAGCGCACTCAGGAGTTGCCGGCCCGCAAACCCGCCGAGGTCAAGGCTGAGATCGTGCGCCTGCTGCCGGCCAAAACCGTTGACCGCCAAGGCTGGGCGACGGACATTTACGCCGCATTTGCCGCGCAGAACATCTATCCCTCCACGCAAAACCTGTGTTCGGTACTCGCGGTTACCGAGCAAGAGTCGACCTTCCAGGTCGACCCACCCGTGCCGGGACTGGGCAAGATCGCCCGTGAAGAGATCGACCGTCGTGCTGCCAAAGTGCATATCCCCGGCCTGCTGGTCAGCGGTGCCCTGCAGGTCAGTTCATCCAACGGTAAAAGCTACAGCGACCGGTTGAATGCGGCGCGTAGCGAGAAAGAACTCAGCGCGATTTTCGATGACTTCATCGGCATTGTGCCCATGGGGCGGACCTTGTTTGGAGGGCTCAACCCCGTGCACACTGGTGGGCCGATGCAGGTCAGCATCGACTTCGCCGTGCAACAGGCGCGGGATTATCCGTATCCGGTGGACGGCTCGATCCGTCGTGAGGTGTTCAGCCGTCGCGGTGGCATGTACTTCGGCATTGCCCACTTGCTCGGGTACCCGGTGAGCTACAAACAGCCGCTGTATCGCTTCGCCGATTTCAACGCTGGTTGGTACGCCAGCCGCAATGCGGCGTTTCAGAACGCGGTGAGTCGTGTGTCAGGCGTCCCATTGGCGCTGGACGGTGATCTGGTCCGCTACGACGCGATCATGCCGGGCACCACGGAGTTGGCGGTGCGCACCCTTGGCAAGCAACTGGGCATGCGCAACACGACCATTCGGGATCAACTGGAGGAGGGCAAAAACCTCCAGTTCGAGGACACCCAGCTCTATTCGCGGGTGTTTGACCTGGCCGACCAGGCGGAAGGTCGTCGGTTGCCTCGGGCGGTGTTGCCGGGGATCGTGCTGCAAAGCCCGAAAATCACCCGTAAACTCACGACAGCGTGGTTCGCCAAGCGGGTCGATGAGCGTTATCAGCGATGCATGACGCGGGCAGGCAAGTGACCGACCGCAAATACAGGCGTAAAAAAACCCGGCTGATGAGGCTAATGCTGTTCACTTAAGCGCGGGCACTCATTTGTGGCGAGGGGATTCAGCGAAACGTCGCACCGCCCCGTTCGGCTGCGAAGCAGTCGTAAATCCACACAACTCGGTCTGTCTGAACGGGCGCAGGTGGCCGCTTCGCAGCCGAACGGGGCGGTGCGACGTTTCGCTGAATCCCCTCGCCACAGGTTCTCGCTCGACTGATGATTGTCTTAAGTGAACAGCATTAGGCTGATGAGGCCGGGTTTTTCATTGAGTACCGCGGTAAAATCATTCATTTATACAGCGCGACTTTCAATCAGACGGTCAGAGCCACCTTCAGCGACGCGGTTTTCGATCAGACGATCCGAGCCACCTTCAGCAACGCGGTTTTCGATCAGACGATCCGAACCACCTTCGGCAACGCGATTCTCGATCAGACGATCCGAACCCCCTTCAGCAACGCGGTTTTCGATCAGACGATCCGAGCCACCTTCAGCAACGCGGTTTTCGATCAGACGATCCGAACCACCTTCAGCCACACGATTTTCGATCAGACGATCCGAACCACCCTCAGCTACACGACTTTCAATCAGTCGATCCGAGCCGCCTTCAGCGACAACCGGGTGAGCAGAGGAAGCGGCGAAAGCGTTAACTGCAAAGACCGAGAAAGCAATGCTGAGGAAGATTTGGCGTTTCATGATGGTGTGCTCCGGGGTGTAGTTGTTTGGTATGGAGGCGATCTTACGCCGCGGATTTTTTATGAGAACTTCATTGAGGTGATGGTGAACATCGACGGCAATGATAGGTAGAACGATGCACCCCACGTGGGCGTGATGGTTCAGTCGTCGGATGGCCAAGATAGGGTTGAGCGGCGCTTCTACACTGGTTAGCTGGCGCGTGCCTTTGCCCTTGAGGAGTCGATCATGAATGCCAGTTCCTATGTTCCCGCCCACACCGGCCTGCTGTTGGTGGATCCTTACAACGACTTCCTCAGCGAGGGCGGCAAACTCCACGGCCACGCTCAACCGGTGGCTGACAGCGTCGGCACGCTGGCCAACCTGAAGACCGTGGTGGCGGCCATTCGCAAGGCCGGCATCCAGGTTTTCTACCTTCCGCATCACCGCGCCGAACCCGATGAGCTGGCACGCTGGAAACACCCCAGCCCCTATCAACAAGGCGCCAGCCATGCGCAGGTGTTTGCTGCTGGAACCTGGGGCGGGGAATGGCACCCGGACTTCCAGCCCGAGGCCGGTGACGTGATCGTCAAGGAACACTGGGGTGGCAGCGGTTTCGCCAACACCGATCTGGACTACCTGCTCAAACAACACGGGATCGACAAGGTCGTGGTGGTGGGGATGCTCGCCAATACCTGCATCGAAAGCACCTCCAGGTTCGCCGCCGAACTGGGTTATCACGTCACGCTGGTGCGCGACGCCACGGCGGCTTTCAGTGTAGAGGCGATGCACGCTGCGCATGAGATCAACGGGCCGACCTATGCCCACTCGATTGTCACGACGGCAGAGCTGATCGCAGCACTGGGTTAGGGCGCTCAACATCGCGATATTTGCAGTGGCACGGTACGAGGCCGGCAGGCGGCGCCTCTACTGACTATATTCTTGTCTCGCCAGGGGGCCGCATCATGTACCAGCTTTATGGACACCAGAACTCCGGCGCCGCCGCGATAGAGGCCGCACTCGAACTCTGTGAAATCCCTTACCGCTTCATCGACGTTGAATCGTCTCCCGAGGCCGCCACAGCGCTGGAGAAGCTCAACCCGCTCAAGCAGATTCCCACGCTGCAACTGCCCGACGGCAGCATTCTGACCGAGAGCGCGGCGATCCTGATTCATCTGGGGCTTGCGTTTCCTGAGTCGAACTTGCTGTCGAGCACGCCCGCCGAGCGTGATCAGGCCATTCGCGGCCTGGTGTACATCGTCAGCAATTGCTACACGGCCATCGGCATCATCGATTACCCCGAGCGCTGGTTGATCGACGCGGATGCGGCGTCCATGGAAAACCTCATGGCCGGCGCCCGCCGACGGTTGCACTGGAATTGGGAGGTGTTTGCCGATCAATTCTCGGGCGAGTTGTATCTGGACGACGAGACGCCCGGCGCACTGGATGTGCTGGCAGCGGTGGTGACGCGGTGGGCGGGCAGTCGCGAGCATCTGCGCAATGCCCGACCGGGTTTTTACGCATGGTTGACGCGAATCGACCACCACCCCACGTTGGCCCCGGTCTTCGCCCGGCATTGGCCATCTTAAAGAACACCACCGAGCCAATGTGGGAGCGAACTGTGGCGAGGGGATTTATCCCCGTTCGGCTGCGAAGCAGTCGCAAAACCTATGCACGTGGTTTATCTGAATGACCGCGGTTGCAGGTTTTGGGGCCGCTTCGCGACCCAACGGGGATAAATCCCCTCGCCACAGTCACTCCCACAGGGATATGTGTTGCGTCGGAATCACTCCCCGCGAATGTACTGCTCCAACTGGCGAATCAATTCAGCCTGTTCGGCGATGGCTTCCTTGACCAGGTCGCCGATCGACAGCAAACCGATCAACTGCCCGTTTTCCACCACCGGCAAGTGCCGCAAGCGTTTGTCGGACATGATGCCCATGCAGGTTTCGACGGTTTGATGGGTGTCCACGGTGATGACCGGCGACACCATGATGTCTTCGACCGGCGTACCGACGGAGGAGCGGCCCTTGAGCACGAGTTTGCGTGCGTAATCACGTTCGCTGATGATGCCGACGACTTCGCCATTCTTCACAACCGGCAAGGCGCCGACGTTTTTCGCGGCCATGACCATCAGCGCTTCCAGCACCATTTGATGGGGCGCAATGATGTGGACTTCATGATTCTGTTCAGCCTTTAACTTCAGCAATTGGGCGACGGTTTTCATGGCGATTTCTCAGGTGTTGTCGTTGTTATTGAAGAATCGTAGACCCGGGCGCTGAGGGCAAGGCGCAAAGCGGCAGATAACGCTCAAAAAACGTCATTGGGCGGTTTTTCTTCCGAAAACCCGGAACATTCCCCAGTTATCCACTGATCCAGAGGCTCAACTCAATCCCTGTAGGAGCGAGCCTGCTCGCGATAGCGTTTTCACATTCAGAATGATGTTGGCTGAAAGTCCGCTATCGCGAGCAGGCTCGCTCCCACAGGGAGTGCATCCACCTCTCGATGGGGCTATCCCCCGCAATGACGCGTAGAATTGCCGCCTGAATCAAATCTTGAGGTTGCAGTGGTGGATTTACAGCAGGGTTTCGTCCTGACCCGGCATTGGCGCGACACCCCGGCCGGTACCCAAGTCGAGTTCTGGCTGGCGACCGACACCGGTCCCCAGCATATCCGCCTGCCTCATCAACCGTCGGTAGCCTTCATCCCGGCAGTCCAGCGCGAGCAGGCCGAGGTTGTCTTGCGCGGCGAAAAAAATGTCGAGCTAAAGCCATTGGCCCTTCAGGATTTCGAGCACCGCCCGGTGCTCGGCCTGTATTGCCAGCAACACGGTCAGTTGATGCGCCTGGAAACTGCGCTACGCAAATCCGGCGTCGAGATGTTCGAAGCCGACGTGCGCCCGCCGGATCGCTACATGATGGAGCGCTTCATCACCGCGCCCGTCCTGTTCGGTGGCACGCCAGGCGCCGAAGGGCTGTTGCTCGACGCACAAATGAAACCGGCCCCTGACTATCGGCCTAAACTCAGACTGGTCTCCCTGGACATCGAAACCACCGCTCAGGGCGAGTTGTACTCCATCGCCCTGGAAGGTTGCGGCGAGCGCCAGGTCTATATGCTTGGCCAGCCGAATGGCGACGACAGCGAGGTGGATTTCCAGCTCGAATACTGCGACTCCAGAACCCTGCTGCTGAAAAAGCTCAACGAATGGTTCGCCCGCCATGACCCCGACGCGATCATCGGCTGGAACGTCGTGCAGTTCGACCTGCGCGTGTTGCATCAACACGCCCGGCAGCTGGGCGTACCGCTGAAACTGGGGCGTGGCGGCGAAGAAATGCAATGGCGCGAACACGGCAGCCGCAACCATTACTTCGCCTCGGCCGCCGGCCGGTTGATCATCGATGGCATCGAATCGCTGCGCTCGGCGACCTGGAGCTTCCCCTCGTTCAGCCTGGAAAACGTCGCGCAAACCCTGCTTGGCGAGGGTAAGGCGATCAGCACGCCGTACCAGCGCATGGACGAAATCAACCGCATGTTCGCCGAGGACAAACCGGCGCTTGCCAAGTACAACCTCAAGGACTGTGAACTGGTGACGCGGATTTTCGCCAAGACCGAACTGCTGACCTTCCTGCTGGAGCGCGCCAGCGTCACCGGTTTGCCGGCAGACCGCAGCGGCGGTTCGGTGGCGGCATTCACCCACCTTTACATGCCGCTGATGCACCGCCAGGGCTTCGTGGCGCCGAATCTTGGGAACAAGCCTGCGCAGGCCAGCCCCGGCGGTTTTGTCATGGACTCGCAACCGGGGTTGTACGAGTCGGTGCTGGTGCTCGACTACAAAAGCCTCTATCCGTCGATTATCCGCACCTTCCTGATCGACCCGGTCGGGCTGATCGAAGGCTTGCAGCATCCCGACGACAGCGAGTCCGTGCCGGGTTTCCGTGGCGCGCGTTTTTCAAGAACCCGGCATTGCCTGCCGGCGATCGTCGCCCGGGTTGCCGAAGGCCGCGAAACCGCCAAGCGCGAACACAACGCGCCGCTGTCGCAAGCGCTGAAGATCATCATGAACGCCTTCTATGGCGTGCTGGGTTCCAGCGGCTGTCGCTTCTTCGATACGCGCCTGGCCTCGTCCATCACCTTGCGCGGCCACGAGATCATGCTGCGCACCCGGCAGTTGATCGAAGCCCAAGGTCACACGGTGATTTACGGCGACACCGACTCGACCTTCGTCTGGCTCCGTCGCGCCCACGGCCAGGAAGAAGCCGCGCAGATCGGCCGCGCGCTGGTGGACCACGTCAACCAGTGGTGGCGCGAGCATGTGCAGCAGGAATACGGGCTGGAAAGTGCCCTGGAGTTGCAGTTCGAGACTCACTACAAACGCTTTCTGATGCCGACCATTCGCGGTGCCGAGGAGGGCAGCAAGAAGCGTTACGCCGGGCTGGTCACCCGCGCCGATGGCACCGACGAAATGGTCTACAAGGGACTGGAAACCGTGCGCACCGACTGGTCGCCGCTGGCCCGGCAGTTCCAGCAGGAGCTGTACTCGCGTATTTTTTATCGCAAGCCCTATCAGGACTACGTGCGCGACTACGTGCGCAAAACCCTGGCCGGTGAGTTCGATGACCGCCTGATCTACCGCAAGCGCCTGCGCCGTACCCTGGATGACTATGAGCGTAACGTGCCGCCCCACGTCCGTGCGGCGCGGATCGCCGATGACTACAACGATCAGCAGGGCCGCCCGCGGCAATACCAGAACGGCGGCTGGATCAGCTACGTGATCAGCGTCGTCGGGCCCGAGCCGCTGGAGATTCGCAGCGCGCCCATCGATTACGACCATTACGTCACCCGACAACTGCAGCCGGTGGCGGATGCGATTCTGCCCTTCGTGGACGACGACTTCTCAACCTTGATTGGTGGGCAACTGGGCCTGTTTTGAGTCCAGCAGCTGCAGCGTCCAGTCATCCAGAATGCCGTGGAAGTACTGATCCAGTGCCTGATTGAAGAGGTTGTCTTCGGGGGCCACTTGGGCGAACAAGGTCATGGATGAGTGAAACTTGAGATCGTCGGGATGGCCGAATATGCCTGCAATCGAGCTCTTTTCGATGTTCAGCACCAGTTGCGTGCAGGTGCGCAATCGTGAACCGAGCAGAGGATGATTCAGATAAGCCACGGCCTCCTCGATGGAGCGAATGGCAAAGTGTCGGGACATCTCGCTCCCACCCAACCCGGCGAACTGCGGGAAGATGAACCACATCCAGTGGCTGCGTTTGTGGCCAGCGTGCAGCTCTTCTTGAACCCGGTCGAATACCGGGTCTTGAGCCTGGATAAAACGCGGCAAATTAAAGGCGTCGAGCTGATCAGTGCTTCTCATGCAGAAGCCCTCTGACAGAACCGCGATGGCTCAGACCATGGCCAACCGGTGCTTGCGTTGTGGCGCGTGAAACGCGTGGTCCAGCGCCTTCAGGTCCTCGTCTTCGAGCCGCAATTGTGCGGCCTGCGCATTCAGTTGCACATGTTCAGGTTTGACCGCTTTGGGGATGGCGATCACGCCCGTCTGTCGCAGAATCCATGCCAGTGCTACCTGAGCTGGCGTCACCGCGTGACGGGCGGCAATCTGTTTGAGCGCCGGATGGGCCAGCATCGTTCCTCCCTGACCGATGGGACAGTATGCCATCAACGGCTGCTGATGCTGTTGGCACCATGGCAGCAGATCAAATTCGATGCCGCGCTCTTCCAGGTTGTACAGCACTTGATTGGTGGCGCAGGCCGGTGAGTTCAATTCCTGCAGATCCTCGACGTCGAGGTTGGACACGCCCCAACGGCCGATCTTGCCATCTTCACGCAGGCGTTCGAAGGCTTCGACGGTTTCTTCAAGCGGATACTGGCCTCGCCAATGCAGCAGGTATAAATCGATGTAATCGGTATTCAGACGCCGCAGGCTGCGTTCGCAGGCCTGGGGGATGCCTTTGCGGCTGGCGTTATGCGGGTAGACCTTGCTGACCAGAAAGACCTTGTCGCGCAGACCAGCGATGGCTTCGCCGACCACTTCCTCCGTGCCGCCTTCGGCGTACATCTCGGCGGTGTCGATCAGGGTCATGCCCAACTCGATGCCCAGGCGCAGCGCGGCGACTTCCTGACAGTGTTGCGAGGGATCTTCGCCCATGCGCCAGGTGCCTTGGCCGATGACCGGTACGTTGATGCCGGCCAATTCGAGGGTCCGCATGAAAACCTCCTTGGTTCGAATCGATAAGTGTTCATTAGTTGGCAGCAGAATACCCCGGTGGTTCCGTAGCGAGTAGCAGCGGCCCTGTGGCGAGGGGATTTATCCCCGTTGGGCTGCGAAGCGGCCCCCTACATTCCTTCAGACGTACAGCGCTTGAAGGATTGACGACTGCTTCGCAGCCGAACGGGGATAAATCCCCTCGCCACAGGCCAGCTACACGGATTGTGTCGTGGCCGGATGTTTAGTCGGCCGAAAACTTCAGCACTGTGTTCTGGGTATAGGTCTTGCCCGGGTCGAGTCGGGTGGACGGGAAGTTCGGCTGGTTCGGCGAGTCAGGGTAGTGCTGAGTCTCCAGCGTGAACGCGCCCCAATGTGGATAGACCTTGCCGCCCTTGCCCTTGACCGTGCCGTCGAGGAAGTTGCTGGTGTAGAACTGCACGCCGGGTTCGGTGGTGTAGAGCTGCAAGCGGCGCCCAGAGAGTGGATCGCTGACATCGGCGGCCAGTTTGCCCACGTCGCCCTTGGCGTCCAGTGCCCAGTTGAAATCGAAGCCACCCTGTTTTGGCTCGGCGAATTTCAGTTGCGGGTGACCGGCCTTGATGTGCTTGCCGATGGCGGTGGGTTGAGTGAAGTCCATCGGCGTACCGGCGACCGGGGCCAGTTCGCCGGTTGGAATCAGCTTGGCGGTGACCGGTGTGTAGTGGGTCGAATGCAGGGTGACGAGCTGTTTCAACACATCACCGTTACCCGCGCCGGCGAGGTTGAAATAGCTGTGGTTGGTCAGGTTCAGCACGGTCGGTTTATCGGTGCTGGCCTTGTACTCGATGCGCAGTTCATTGTTCTCGGTAAGGCTGTAGGTGACCTCGGTTTTGAGGTTGCCGGGGAACCCCATTTCACCGTCCACCGATAGGTACGTCAGGGTCACGCCCACCGAGTCCTTGCTTTTGCTCGGCTGGGCTTTCCACACGTGCTTGTCAAACCCCTGCGGGCCGCCGTGCAGCGAGTTGGAACCGTCATTGAGCGGCACCTGATAGCGTTTTCCGTCCAGCTCGAACGCGCCGTTGGCCAGGCGATTGCCGAAACGTCCGATGGTCGCGCCAAAGTACGCCGTGCCGCTCTGATAGCCCTGAACATCGTCAAAGCCCAGGACCACATCGTCGAGCTTGCCGTTTTTGTCCGGCACCTTCAGCGACTGCAAAATGCCGCCGTAAGTAATGATCGTGGCTTGCAGGCCATGGCTGTTACGCAAGACGTATTGCTCGACGGGTGTGCCGTCGTTGGTCTTGCCGAACGCTTTGTGTTCGCTGGACAGGCCAGCCGCTTGGGTGGGGAGGGTGGCGATCATCAGGGACAGTCCAAGGCCGGAGAGCAGGTGTCGGGATTGCAGCATGGTAAACCTTCCTTATTGTTGTTTTCATAGGGCAGTAAAATATCTAGTAGTCATACTAAATATTCGACTGGAGAAGATTTATAGCTTGTTGCTCAATAAAATCCATTAAAAGTATGACTAAATAACCCGGTTTGTAGCAGCTGCCGAGCAGCACGCTGTGGTGAGGGGATTTATCCCCGTCCGGCTGCGAAGCAGTCGTGAAATCAGGCGCTGTGGTTTTTCAGGTGAACCGCTTTCATCGGTTTACGACTGCGACGCAGCCGAACGGGGATAAATCCCCTCGCCACAACGCAGCTGCAACAAAATGGGGCCGGTGATCAGTCGGCACTGCACTTTTTCAGCTTTGGCGGCTCTATCCTTGGCCAGCCTGCGGCGATCCCCACCGTCGGCCAATGCCCAAGTTCAAGCACCCATGGCTCGAGTTCTACCCTTTTTCATGTCATCAATACGTCGTCAATGCCTGCTGCTGGCCAGTCTGTCGATGCTCTTCGCCAGCGGTTGCAGCCAGCAACAGGGCCGCGACATCGTCAGCCAGTTCCGCGAAGGCACGCCCCAGGAATTCCTCCAGACCAGCGTCGACCGCATGGCGACCCTGGCGATGCGCGACAACCTCGACAGCCTCTACTTGCTGATGAGCAAGCTCTACCTGCGCAATCCGGAGGAGTTGAAAAAGTCCGGCTTCCTCGACGCCCGCACCGCCGGAAAGCAAGTGCGCCTGGCCATCGAACAACAACAGCCGCTGCCCACCCTCGGCGGCAAGAAAGACCTCGCGGCACTGAGCTATGCCATGAGCCCGGAGTTTCTCGGCGACCGGGTCGGTGCCTTCATCTATGCCATCGGCAGCATGCTGGTCACCGCGCACGGCAATCGCCTTGAGTTCTACATGACCGATGCGATCAACCCGACCTTCGTCAGTAACGCCGCCCGCAACATCGAGAAAGCCACCTGGATCCTGAGCCAGCGGCAAAATAAAAACGGCGAGCCCTTGCTGTTCTCCAACGAAATTTCGGAGGAGGGCAGCAACCTGAGTTTTGCCGTGGAGTTCGGAAAAATCGTCGCGCGGCTGGACCTGCTGACGCAGATGCTGGACGAGCGTTATCGGCGGATCGGCTTGAACTATGCGCAGAGTTTGCTGTTTCTGAATTTCTTGCCGGTGCAGTAGACCCGCATCTCCAAACTTGGCCACCGCTCTCACTGACGCAGCAAATCCCCTGTGGGAGCGGGCTTGCTCGCGAATGCGGTCGAACATTCAATAAAACTGTTGGCTGAAAGTCCGCTTTCGCGAGCAAGCCCGCTCCCACAGGGGAATTGGGTACACAGGGGTGAATGATGTGTTGTGGAATAACGATAGTCCGCATCGATATAAGTGGTTATAAGAAAAATCGCTATGCTGCGGGCCAGTTTTTTCATGTGTTTTGTGCGGGCGTGTTAATGGATTTCGTTAACTTCGGGTTGGTGGTTGCAGGATTGGTCGTGGGCTTCATCGTCGGCATGACCGGCGTGGGTGGTGGTTCGTTGATGACGCCGATTCTGCTCTGGTTTGGTATCAACCCGGCCACGGCGGTGGGCACCGACTTGCTGTACGCGGCCATTACCAAATCCAGCGGTGTGCTGGTTCATCGCAAGAACAACAACATCAACTGGGCAATTACCGGCTGGCTGACCCTCGGCAGTGTGCCGGCGGTAGCGCTGACGCTGTGGTTTCTGAGCAGTTTGCAGGCCTCACCCGATGCGATGAACGCCGTCATCAAACAGGCGCTGGGCTTCGTATTGTTTGCCACGGCACTGGCAATTTTCTTCAAGAAACGCCTGCTCGATTTCGCCCACAAACGTGCGGGCGGCCAGTACAACCCCAGCGGTTCGCGCCTGAATGTCCTGACGGTCATCACCGGCCTGGTCCTGGGCACCATGGTCGCGCTGACCTCCATTGGTGCCGGCGCCCTCGGCACCGTGGCGTTGTTCATCCTCTATCCGCTGCTGCCGACGCGGCGCCTCGTCGGCACCGAAATCGCCCACGCCGTCCCCCTGACCCTGGTCGCCGGCCTGGGCCACGCGAGCATGGGCAACATGGATTGGCATGTGCTGGGTTACTTGCTGATCGGTTCGCTGCCGGGGATTTACTTGGGCAGTCACTTGACCGGTCGCATCTCCGACGAAGTGCTGCGCCCGTGCCTGGCGACGATGCTGGTGCTGATCGGCTACAAACTGGCGTTCTGAACCGGCACGGCTTCCTGCCTCAGGGACGCGTGAGAATCTCCAGCAGATGCCCGTCCGGGTCATCGAAATAAACCCGCCGGCCACCGCCGTAATCGTTGATTTCGTTAGGCCGTTGCTTGCCGGGGTCAGCCCACCAGGGCTGCTTGCGCGCTTGCAGGCGAGCGAAGGCCGCATCGAAATCATCCTCGCCGATCAGAAACGCATAGTGCTGGGAGGCGATCGGCGGGTCGTTGTCGTAGAAATCCAGCGACACGCCATTGTCGAGCCTGACGATCAGCATCGGCCCGAACGGCTCGGGACCGGGCAGGCCAAGGATCTCGGCGAGGTAATGGGCCGAGATCTGCTTGTCTCGGCACCAGACGATGGTGTGGTTCAACTGAGCGCTCATGGCGGGTCCTCACGGCGGATCAGACGGCTCGTTATGAGCGATGAGATTAGCTCAACCTGTTGCGCAATGACCGCCCTGACCTAAGCTTGGGTCAAGGCGGAACACAATCGCGGTGCGTCACCCGGAACGATCGCCGCGATGCGCAATCATTAGAGCGTGGATATCAAAAGGAGATGCGCATGCTCATCAGGTCTTTGACCCTGACTACCTTGCTGGCTATCGCCGGCTCCTTGCTCGCCGCCGAAGACGGCTCACCTCTGGACATAGACAAGGGCAGGGCCCGGCCACTGATTGTGATTGCTCCGAACACCGTTAACCCCGTCTGGGTGGGCCTGAAAAATGCGTTGAACGATCCGGCCAACAAGGAAGGTATCGCCCAGCGCAATATCAGGGTGTACACGGTGCTGAACATGTCCGGTCAGCTCGACGGCAAGGACCTCGGCCCACAGGACACCATGGCATTGATTCGCTCGCTGAAACTCGGCGCGGGGGCGTTGCCCAAAGTCATCCTGGTGGGCAAGGACGGCGAGAAGAAGTTCGAGAGTTCGGGGGATGAATCAAAGTCGGTCGATTTGAAGAAAATCTTCGACACCATTGATGCCCTCCCAGCGACCGAGAAAGAAGCCGCACCACCGACGGTCGCGACGCCCGTTGTCGCCGAACCGGCCGCCAAAGGCGCCAAGGGCGCAAAACCGGTTAAACCGGCGAAACCCACCAAGCCCCCGGAAATGCCGGATGACTGATACATCCCTATCCCTGTGGGAGCGAGCTTGCTCGCGATAGCGGTGGGTCAGTCAACATCAATGTTGCCTGTGAGTCCGTCATCGCGAGCAGGCTCACTCGCACATCTTGATCTGCGCAGCGGCCGGTTTTTGTGAGTTCCGCCGAACCCCTTGTAGGAGCGAGCCTACTCGCGATGGCGCTGTGCAGACGTGAGCGTGAGCGCGACCGCTGCTATCCGCGGCGCGGCTGAGCAGCGAAAGCGGTTCTGCGGACGCGTGGAATGATGGGAGCATCAACACGCCCGGCAGCACTCAGATGATCACAAAAACCGACGCACCGGCACGCCGGCATTGCGCGGAATAAGCCTGGCTTTTCAACCCGGTGTGCACCAGCACATGGGCCGGGCTGCCACCGATGCGCAACCGGTCAATGACCGCCATGCCGTCGAGTTGCGGGATGTCGAGGTCGAGCACAATGGCGTCCGGTTTGAGCTCGAACGCCTTGCTGAGGGCGTCCAAGCCGTTGTCGCACTCACCGACAATCTCATGGCCCTCACGGGCCAGAATCATCCCGACCGCCATGCGCACCACAGCGTGATCATCGACCAATAACACTTTCATAGGTCAGCCCTCATGCCCTGATTCAGCATAGTCCCGGCGCTGGAACGCGGCGTGGAGGGGCTGATGCGTGGTGGGGCGGGATAAAAAGAGGGCGCGATCGTACTTGGTTTGGGTGGGGATGCAATGGGGGGCTGCGGTTGCGTATTGAGTGGTGGACCGGACGGTTTGCTTATGAGAGCAATAACCAAAAGTGCTAAAAAACTGTCATTTATGACAGTGGCGACTCGCGATGGGGGCATTTAATCTTTTGAGTGTCATCTATGGAGAGCAAGGCGATGAATCAGAATGAACTGAGTAAATTAGTTGCAGGTGCGCGATACACGGTCAGCGAAACTGCGAATGGAATATCTAAAACATTTGACTTGATATACGAAAGTTTTGATGGCGAAGAACAGCTGGTGAAATTTGGAGTTTCTGACGGAAATGAAAAAGTGCTTGTTAGGATTGAAAACTTGGAGGGTGTCCCTGATTTTGTGTAAACGGGATTTCTATTAAACCGTTAACAGCCGATCTTCAAACTGGATACTGAAGCGATTCAAAGCCGCTTTCCAGTCCCGGATCGGCATTGTCCACTTTTTGCTGATGTTGTTCAGCGCCAGATAAAACAGCTTCATCACCGCCTCGTCGGTCGGAAATGACGCACGCGTTTTGATCACTTTACGCAGACTCATGTTGATCGATTCGATGGCATTGGTGGTGTAGATCACCTTGCGAATTTCGGCTGGATAGTCAAAAAACGGAATCACCCGAGCCCAGTTTCGTCGCCATGACAGGCTGATCGATTGGTACTCGGCGTCCCATTTGGCTTCAAATTCGCAGAGCCGTTGCTCAGCCAGCTCGGCGGTGGCCGAGGTGTAAATCAGCTTGAGGTCAGCCGCGACTTCCTTCTGCCGTTTCCACGATACGAAGTTCAAACTGTTGCGCACCATGTGCACGATGCACAGCTGAACGACGGCTTTTGGGTAAACCGTTTCAATCGCCTCAGGGAAGCCTTTGAGGCCGTCCACGCAGGCGATGAAGATGTCCTGCACGCCCCGATTCTTGAGTTCGGTCACCACTTGCAGCCAGAATTTTGCGCCTTCGGTTTGAGCGATCCACAAGCCCAGCACCTCTTTGTGACCCGCCATGTTGACGCCGATGGCCAGATAAACCGCCTTGTTGCGCACGGCGCCGGCATCGCGCACTTTGACGTGAATGCAGTCCAGATAGAGGATCGGGTACAGCGCGTCCAGCGGCCGCGCCTGCCAGAGTTTGACCTCATCACTCACCGCGTCGGTAATCGCCGAGATCAGGCTGGGAGAGACCTCGGTGCCGTACATTTCCTGCAAGTGCGCCTGAATTTCTCTGACACTCAAACCGCGAGCGTACAGCGAGATGACTTTGTCATCGAAGCCCGTCCAGCGGGTTTGATGCTTGGCCACCAACTGCGGCTCGAAGGACGCCTGCCGGTCGCGAGGGATGTCGAGCGGCAGTTCGCCGAAGTCGCCCTTCAGGGTTTTACCGCTGTGACCGTTGCGCGCATTGGCGGCGGTGTTGGTGATCGTCGCGCTTTTGTCGTGCCCCAGGTGTTCGGTCATCTCGGCTTCAAGGGCCCGCTCGACCAGCATCTTGGTGAGCTGTTTGAGCAGGCCGTTTTCGCCGATGAGATCTTCGGGCTTTTTGTAATTGGCCAACAGACTGTCGGCCAGTTTAACCAGCTCAGGATCAGGCTTGACTCGTTTGGCTCGCTTGGGTTTTGACTCGGTCATTGGATTTCCTTGGGGTAGGCAGTCTCCTGCCAAATGACCGTTTACACAAAACTAATTACACCCTCAAAACTTGACATTACCCCCACCTCAACTGAGTGCAAAGGCGCTTACTGTTAATACCAATACGACATCTTTGAACGTTCAAAGGAACCTAAACAGGGCCTCTGACGCGCTATCAACCTCTATGAGTAGGCTTAGTTCTGGACTAAAAATTAATTCGGCAAGAGACGACGCTGCCGGATTGCAGATATCCAACCGTTGATTGGGCAATAGCAAACGATACCTGTAGCTGCCAAGTCTGCGAGGCTGCGTAGCAGTCGTGAACCTGCAACTGCATGCGTTCAGGTAACACGCATCCATTGGATTGCGACCGCTTCGCGCTCGAACGCAGCCTCGCGCTGCTCGGCAGCTGCTACAGAAATTGGGCGTCCTAGGACGAGATGCGCATGCCTTCGTTGGCGTCGGAGATTTCCTGCAAGACGTGTCGAACCTCATGAACTGGTGCGGCGTCGGGCATGCCGATAACCTTCGTCGGGCCGCTGCAAAATCAGCGGTCGGATGTGGAAGTCCGGTTGTCAGAGCGTTCACCAACGCCCATGAAGCGCATATCGACATTTTTTATGTCAACATTGCCGCGTTATGGCGGCTGTGCGCAGGGGCACTTTCGAGTGCGCCGGGTTTTGGTGAGCTTCCCTGGTCTTCCACACCTGCGTACAGCTGCCACCCTCACGTGGAAGTGAGATCGGCAGTTTTTATAACTCACCCAGGCTTTTCACTGATGAAAAAATTAAGTCCCAATCCCCCTGAATCCCCAGCCGATTCCGATTCCATCGATTCCGTTCCACTTTCCGAAATCACCGAACGCATCGTAAGCGCCCGCTTGCGAAACCCTAGACACGCCGATCCTATCAGCCACATCTTTGCTGTGACTTCCGGCGTCGACACACCAACCCTCCTGAGCCACGCCTGCGAAACCCTCGCTTCCCTGAACGTCCTGATTACAGATCTGGCCTGCAAACAGGAAGGCTCGAACCGTAACGTGGCGCTGTCGATTCAACAGTTGGCTGTCATCGCCGAGTTGTTGGTGAATCAGGCGCTGGACAATGTTGATCCGCCTGAAGGTGCGCCTGTCGTTCAGCCACCGGTTCGGCATTGAGCGAGGGTGTTCAGCTATGGCCAGGTACATGCCGATTACGGGTATCGATTGCTCCATCCCGTCATTGCTGATTGATACGGATGCACCGGTGGATGTCTTGCATGACACCGCGGCGTATCGCATTCGAAGCGTGACTCAACTGCTGGAAACCCTATCCGTCGGTGAGGGTGTCGGCCGTGATGCATTGCTGTTGCAAGACTTCGCGCGGGTGTTGGCGATTCCGCTGCGTGACGGTTGTGATTTGATGGATGTGATCGGACGACGCTTGCAGGCACGTTGACGACAACGGGCGACCTCATGGGGTCTCCCTTTTCTTTTGGTGCGCCAGGCATGGCGCGTTGCGCGAAGCGCAACCAGCTTGGCTGTGGTGGCCACGCTGGTGACTTGGAGGTGAAAGTCCTCTACACACCCGGCAAGGGGAAGTGTTAGCCAGAGGCAAGGGTGTCGCGGGTGACTGCGAATCTGAAGGAAGCCCGAGGCAAAATGCTGGCCTGACGAACAGGAAGCGGATTAGGCGGTGCAGCGGGGTAAGGTAGCCAAAATTGCCAAAGCCCAATACTTGCACGCAACGCTGTGACGTAGATCCGACAGGCATAAGCAGGAAGGTCGCGCGAATTACCCTGGGAGATCTGCACGTTTGCCTGAGTGCTACCGAGCGCCGCGAGGCGACGGGATGAACGCGCAGAAGTCAGCCGAGGCCGTAGTAAGTGACGAGTAACTCCGTCACCAAGGGCCGAACAGGTTATGCCGCCAGTAGGCGTCAGAGTCTCGTTGAATACCGAAATGCAGAAATTTCTCCCAGAGAAGACTGTCACTCCGAGTCCCGGACAGAATCCGAGGATGACGGCTGACAGCGCAGAGGTATCGGCGGCATCTGTGACGTGGACGAACGCGGAGCCGGACACGCTGATGGCGCGGGTGCTCGCACCGGCCAACCTCAAGCGTGCGTATCAACGCGTGGTCAGCAACAAGGGCGCACCGGGTGCCGATGGCATGACGGTCGACAACTTGGCGGGCTACGTGAAACAGTATTGGCCGATCCTCAAGGCTCGGTTGCTGGCCGGCGAGTATCATCCGCAAGGTGTACGCGCCGTCGACATTCCCAAGCCCCAAGGTGGAACACGACAGCTGGGCATTCCCTGCGTCGTGGATCGCCTGATCCAGCAGGCTTTGCTGCAACAGCTCACGCCAATCTTCGACCCTCTGTTCTCGGACTACAGCTACGGTTTTCGTCCGAATAGAAGCGCTCATCAAGCCATCGAAACAGCCCGAGCCCATGTGGCGGCGGGCCACCGCTGGTGTGTGGCGCTCGATCTGGAGAAGTTCTTTGATCGAGTCAACCACGATGTCCTGATGGCTCACGTGGCGCGTCAAGTCGAAGATAAGCGGGTGCTCGCGCTGATCCGTCGTTATCTCGAAGCGGGAACGATGTCAGGTGGTCTTGTCAGTCGACGACAGGAAGGGGCGCCGCAAGGCGGCCCACTCTCGCCGTTGCTGTCGAATATCCTGCTCAACGAACTCGATCGCGAATTGGAACGGCGGGGCCATCGTTTCGTGCGCTATGCCGATGATGCGAACATTTATGTACGCAGCCGTCGTGCTGGCGAACGAGTGATGAACAGCGTCGAATGCTTCCTGAGCCAGCGTCTGAAACTGACGCTGAATCGGGAAAAGAGCCGCGTGGCGCGACCGTGGGCCTGTGATTATCTGGGTTATGGGATGAGCTGGCATCAACAGCCAAGACTAAAAGTGGCGAGGATGAGTCTGGGGCGTCTACGCGACCGACTCAGAGACCTGCTGCGCGGAGCGCGGGGCTGCAAGATGGCGAGCGTCATCGAGCGGATAAACCCCGTACTGCGCGGATGGGCTGGCTACTTCAAGCTCAGTCAGAGCAAGGGGCCCCTCGAGGAACTGGACGGCTGGGTGCGTCGAAAACTTCGCTGCATCCTCTGGCGCCAATGGAAGCAGTCCTCAACGAGGGCGCGTAACCTGATGGGCTTGGGGATCAACGAAGGACGTGCTCGTAGATCAGCGTCCAATGGGCAGGGCCCATGGTGGAACTCGGGAGCGTCACATATGAATCAGGCGCTGCCGAAGAAACTGTGGGATCGACTCGGTTTGGTCTCGATACTGGATACGATAAACGGCTTAATCGCATAACCTGAACCGCCGTATACGGAACCGTACGTACGGTGGTGTGAGAGGACAGCGGATGTAAATCCGCCTCCTACTCGATCTGCGCAGATACCTGTAGCAGTTGTCGAGCAGCGCGAGGCTGCGTTCGGCTGCGAAGCAGTCGTGAAATCAGGCACTGCGGTCTATCAGGTAAACCGCGTGCGCAGGATATGCGACTGCTTTGCAGCCGAACGCAGCCTCGCGCTGCTCGGCGGCTGCTACAAAAAAAACCGGGTGATCCGCAGGGGAATGCATTGGTTTCATTGGTCTCGGAAATATCCTGCAAGTCCTGTCGGACTTCATGAACTGGTTTCTGTCAGAGCGCACCGTTAGCCTTCGTCAGCCACCGCAAAACTCGCGGTAGGACGTGGGAGTCCGCAACACTGAGGGATCCAGGGACGAACAATACCAATGGCCAGAAAGGAGCCTCGTCTATGAAGAAGTTTGGCAAAAATGATGCGCAACGCCCAACCGATGCCAGTCACCTGAAGCTCGTTCGCCTTGGCGAAACGACCGGGCGCGACACCAGCATTCGTGTGCGCAAGCCCAGGCGTTCCGTCCCGATCAGCCAGATCTTGACCGTCGCCCCCGGCGTCGACACCATCACCCTGTTGCATCAGGCCAGCGAAACCCTGGCTTCCCTGAATGCCGTGATTGTGACTTTTGCCGGCAAGCTGGATGGCTCGAACCGGATTGTGCTGGGGGCGATTCAGCAGTTGGCGGGAATTGCGGAGTTGTTGGTGAATCAGGCTCGGGACAATCTTGATCCGAGGAACGATGCGCCTGACGGTCAGCCGCCGACTCGGCATTGAGCTGATGTAATAACGAAAATGGGCGACCTCAAAGGGGTCGCCCATTTTATGTGTCACTGCGTATTTTGCAGCAGCTGCCGAGCCTGCGAGGTGTGGCGAGGGGATTTATCCCCGTTGGGCTGCGAAGCGGCCCCTGTTTTTCCAGCCACATCGCGTCCAATGGATTACGACGGCTTCGCCGCCGAACGGGGATAAATCCCCTCGCCACACCTCCCAGGCTCGTCAGCTGCTACAGAGACTTGGGTCGCTTTTAGTTATTCGGTCAAGGCACTCAATATGTTGTGAGCAATCTTGATTCGCTCGGAGTTCGGGTAATTCTTGTTCGCCAGAATCACGACGCCGATGTCTTTCGAAGGCACGAACGCGACATAAGCGCCGAAACCACCCGTCGACCCGGTCTTGTTGAACCATGCCGTGTCTTTCGCAGGTTGCGGCGGGTTCAGCCACTGGACTTTATGAGCTTCCATCGCCATTTCCGTCGAGTTGCCACTTAGCAAGGTATCGAGGCTGACCGGATAGTTATAGAGCTCCCAACCCAACCCCTGCGTCATCTCGCCCACGGTGTAGTAACCGGTGTGGGTGAGGGCAATCGCTTGCTGCAATGGCTTTTCCAGCGTCGCCGGTTTCAGGTTGGCTTCAACATAACGAAGCAAATCCGCGGCGCTGGTTTTCACGCCATACGCCTCTGAATCCAGCGCACCCGGGCTCACACGTACCGGTTTGCCATCCTTGCCGTAACCCTGGGCGTAAAGCCCCATTTGATCCTGCGGTACGGTGAGGTAGGTGTGCTTGAGCCCAAGTTTCGGCAGCAGGGTTTTTTCCATCAACTCATCGAACGGCTGGCCCATGCTTTTGGCCGCCAGATAACCGGACAGCCCAAGGCTGGGGTTTGAATACTGTCGGTGGGTGCCCGCTGCATATACAGGTTTCCAGTGTTTGAAGTAGGCGAGCATTTTGTCTGGATGATCGGCCTCATTGGGAAATTGCAGCGGCAGCCCTCCAGCGGTGTAAGTGCCCAGTTGCAACACGCTGATGGTGTCGAACGCACTGCCTCGCAACGCTGGCCAAACCTGGCTGGCCCGGTCAGACAAAGACAGTTTGCCGCTGGCCTGGGCGTAGGCAGTCAGCGTAGTGGCGAAGGTTTTACTCACCGAACCGATTTCGAACAGCGTGTCCTTGGTGACCGCTTTGCCGTCCTCTTTCGAGGCCACGCCGTAGTTAAAGTAATGCTGCTGGCCATTCAGGGTGATCGCGACCGCGATGCCAGGGATATTTTGTTCCTGCATGACCGGCCCGATGGCGGCTTTCACCAAGGCATCGAGTTGATCGTCGGATTTTGTTGCGGCCATACAGTGACTTGCACCGAGCAACAGAGCGAAAGCGCTAAAGGACGCAAGTCTTGGCAGATGAAATTTGTACATGGTTGGAACCACTCTCCATGAGTTGTCACTACTTTACCCGCTACACTCCGAACGGATTCAGAACCGGACGGCTGACGGGCGCGCCAAATCTAGGCAGTCGGGCGACAATCGACAAACGACGATATTTCGGGTTAGCCATTAGAAAAATTTGGGAGTAGGCATGATTCGTCCTCATCTGCCGCTGAATGCATTGCGCGCCTTCGAGGCTTCCGCACGTCATTTGAGCTTCACGCGGGCGGCGGTGGAGTTGTTCGTTACGCCGGCGGCGGTCAGTCATCAAGTCAAAAGCCTAGAAGCCCAGCTTAACGTGACGCTGTTCAAACGCTTGCCCCGCGGCTTGATGCTGACCAGTGAAGGCGAAACCTTGCTGCCGGTATTGCGCGAGTCATTCGACCGGATTGCCGAAACCCTTGAGCGATTCGAGGGCGGGCATTTTCGTGAAGTGGTCACCGTGGGTGCCGTGGGGACGTTTGCGGTGGGTTGGCTGTTGCCGCGACTGGCGGACTTCCAGTCGAAACATCCGTACATAGATTTGCGCCTGTCGACCAACAACAACCGGGTGGACGTGGCCGCCGAAGGGCTGGATTACGCCATCCGATTTGGCGCCGGCGCCTGGCACGGGATCGAGGCTTTAAAGCTGATTGAAGCGCCGTTGTCGGTGCTCTGCGTTCCTCTAATAGCCGCTCAGTTGCAAGAGCCCGCCGACTTGCTCAAGCAGACGCTGTTGCGCTCCTACCGCACGGACGAGTGGCCCGAGTGGTTTCTGGCCGCCGGGTTGCCGGCCAATACACCGCCGCCCAAGAGCATCGTCTTCGACTCCTCGCTCGCCATGATGGAGGCCGCGTTACAGGGCGCCGGAATTGCCTTGGCGCCGCCGCTGATGTTCGCCCGGCAACTGGCGGCGGGTGCGATCGAGCAACCGTTCGACATTGGCATCACCACCGGCAGCTATTGGCTGACCCGCTTGCAGTCGCGCCCCGAGACATCGGCAATGACGATGTTCAAGGATTGGCTGCTGCAAGCGACCGAGATGAACTGACGAATCCCACCTCTGTGGGAGATTCTATGGTTGAGGGGAAGCCCTCAACCGGCTTTCGGCCGGTATTCGCTTTGCTCCTTTTGTAGTGGTCAACTAATCCCGGACACGACGTTAAGTTTTTCTTCGGCCCGAGCTTGCGCCAGCCCACCGTTGAATTGATGGGGCCGAATCCAGTTGTACCGATGCATCAAGAAATGGCTGATATCGCGTTGGGCTTCTTGAGCAGTTTTGTAGCCCGTGGTCGGTATCCATTCAGTTTTCAAGCTGCGGAACACGCGGAACATGAGGCGATTCTCAACGCGATCAAAAGGCAAGGCCCGGACGCCGCGCGCGCCGCCATGTGGCTGCACCTGACCAACAGCCGAGACCGGTTTTCGGCCGGTGCCTGACGACCGTTTGTCTAGTCGATAGCACGCCATTCGAGCGCTCGCTTCCAACGAGTACGGCCCAGATTTGCTGGACCTCATCAGTGAGGTGCGTCATGGCTAACGACTCGATGTTCCAGGGTGGAACACCCAATACCGACCCTACCAGACCCATGCCCGGCACCGACGAGCCGACGCTGGATCAGGATGCTCCGCCCGGCAGGGACCCTTCACTGGACCCGGCTGCCGCAGACACTGATCGACCTGAAGACTGGAAGGATCCGGCCGCTGATGAGGATGTACCGCCAGCGGATGAGCCAACCCCTTTATCCGATGACAGACGATAAAAAGGACCCGGCCAATGTGCCTAATGCTGTTCACTTAAGACAATCATCAGTCGAGCGAGAACCTGTGGCGAGGGGATTCATCGAAACGTCGCACCGCCCCGTTCGGCTGCGAAGCGGCCCCCTGCGCCCGTTCAGACAGACCGAGTTGTGTGGATCTACGACTGCTTCGCAGCCGAACGGGGCGGTGCGACGTTTCGCTGAATCCCCTCGCCACAAATGAGTGCCCGCGCTTAAGTGAACAGCATTACGGCCAATGTGCCGGGTTTTTTATGACGTGTGTTTCACTCGACGCTGACCAGGTTCGTTCGCACATCCGTTATCCACCCGACTTGATAGCGAGTCCGGAAGAAGTAACCATAATCCTGAAGGTAGTACATCGTGGCGGTTGCTTTCAGCTCGCCACCTTCAAGCTTGCACCCCAACTCCTTGGCGCTGCCCTGCAACGATGAGTTGAGCTGCGAAGCCTCGATCTGACGCTCGACCACGCAGTTAACGCTCTCGACATCAACCGAGTTGCCTTTAAGCGTACTGCGACGTTGTTGGGTAATCTGATACCCCAACGATGAACCGACAACCATCGCTCGCCAGTCGCCGGTGAACGTCAGTTTTTCAGTATCGACTGCATACGACACCGGTAATTGACGGTCGGTGTGATGGCTGTCGAGGCGCAGGGTCAGCAATCCTCTGAAGTTGACCGAACGGGTATCCGACACCTTGCCTGGCCACTGCAATTGCAGTTGCCCGCTCTGTGGATCGGTTTCATAGCGTTGCTCGCTCTGCGAGGGCGCGCTGCCCAGGTAGCCAGCATTGTGTGATTTGAAGACGAGATGTTTGATCGCCTTCTGCGGCGGTGGCAGATTCAGATCGGCAATCGACTTGAGCACGTCGGCTTTAACGGGGCCGGACTCATAAGACAGCGCGACTTTGCTGCGGGGCGAGTAGAGGGCCAGCGTCGAGAGTTGCTGTGTCGGCGTGCAGGCAGCATTCAGCAAATCGCGGACGTCAGCACTTTGCCCGAAGGTTTTTTCCGCGCTGTCGGAGAGCAACGTTCCCCGGGCGATCTGGTCTTTTTCGTCCAGTTTAAAAACGCTCAACACTCGGTAGGTCTGGCGCGTGCAATCGACCTGATAACGGTTGCGGGTTTGACCAAACAGCACTTTGTAATCGGCATCGGTCAGAAGGGCTGGCTCATCAATCGCGCCCCAGAACAGTCGGGAAGGTCCTTCGACCTTGATGCTGTTGCGGTCGATCACCAGTCGGCGTTCCGCGCCGCTTGCCGAAACAATCCGCCAGTCCGATGGGGAGGTCTGAGCGCAGGCGGTGGTGAAGCTCGGGTTCTGCGCCAGAATTGCCGCCAGTGCCGGGGACAACGGGTTGTTCATTGCCAACTTGCGAAATAGTGGTCGTGTGCTGGAGACAAATGTTGTCTGCATGAACATCAGGCTTGCGTGGGTGGCGTCGCAGCTTGCTTGTATCTGCAACGTCGATTGCGTGGTTTTCAGGTCTCGCGCGGGAATGCTCACCTGAAAGCCGAGCATCTCCCCATCGCGTATTATCGAGTTGGGCAGCAGCGGCTCCTTGAGCACTTCCTCCACCGTCATTGAAGGTGCTTTGGCTACGGGTGCAGGCGCACTGGCGCAACCTGAAAGCAACGTTAACAAACCGACAACAGCGAAGCGGGTCATAGGCATTCCAGGCGATACGCGCCACATACATGTGAACTGAGGTGGTCGGCATCACCCGGCAATTCTTTAGTTGGCATTGCGTGCAGTCATGGCCGTGCGGGCTGTGCCGCGATGACCGCAGGACGCCGCTCCAGATTCAACGCCAGCACGCTGATCAGCACCACCAGTGCACCGACCCCGACCATCAACGTCGGCTGCTCACTCAGGGCAAAAGCCGCAATGGCCATGGCGGTCGGCGGAATCAGGTACAGCGTCATCGTCGCCCGACTCAGGTCAACGTGGGCCAGCACAAATGCCCAAGCCAGGTAGGCGAGGGCGCTGGGAAACACGCCCAATGCCAACACCGCCCATTGCACAGGCATCGGTGCGTTGAGGACCTTGTCGGCCAACCCTGGCAGATAAACCAGCAGCAGCGCCGTGCCCGACCAGACCGTGTAACAGACCAGCGTCAACCCGTCGTAGCGCCTGGAATGATGCTTCTGTAGTGCGAAGTAAAAACTCCACGACACCGCCGCCAGCAAGATCAGCAAGCCGTGCGCATCAATGCTGCCCAGGCCGCGATCACCGGCCACCACAATCACCACGCCGATCAATCCCAATAGAACACAGGCCCAGCGCCAGACGCTGACCCGGTCCCTGAACACGAACCGCGCCAATAAGGTGCTGAACAACGGCGTCGATTGCGCCAACACACTGGACGCGCCGGCACTGACACTTTGCTGGCCGATGTTCAGAGCGACGTGGTGCAGGCTCACGGCAAAGAAACCGAGGACGAACAGCAGCGGCAGATCTCGAAGCTTCGGCAAGCTGATGCCTTTGACCGCGGCGACGATTGCCATGAACACGGACGCGATCAGAAAACGCAGCAGCGCCAAGTGACCGGGGTCATAGGCCTGCAATCCGATGTGAATGCCGGTTGGTGAGTATCCCCAGCAGGCGACGACAAACGCCATGGCCAGGAGAATTTTGAGGGCGGGCGTAGAAGGCTTCATGGTCGATCACCGGTGGGTTGATGCACCGAGTATCGGAAGCCTGATCATTCGCCACAACTGACTTATACTGCGTCAACTATTCACTTTTGGTGATGTATGGAATTGGCGCAGATTCGCATGTTCAAAACCGTTGCCGAGGTCGGCAGCATCGCCCGGGCGGCGGAGCTGTTGCATTGCGTGCCGTCGAACATCACCGCGCGCATCAAGTCACTGGAAGCGGAGTTGGGTGTTGCGTTGTTTCTACGCGAGGGCCGAGGCTTGCGCATCAGCCCGGCGGGGCAGACGTTTCTGTCATACGCCTCGAAGATACTGGCGCTGACCGTTGAAGCCCAGCGCGCGGTGGACCCTTCGGCCGAACCGTCCGGGCCGCTGCGTATTGGAGCCATCGAGTCCTCGGCCACCGGTCGTCTGCCGCGTCTGCTGGCCAAGTTTCACAAGCGTTATCCCGGCGTTGCACTGGAACTGACTACCGGCACGTGGAGCCAACTGCTCGATGACACCCTCAATCACCGGCTCGACGGCGCGATCGTGGCGGTGGATGTCGAACGCTCGCAGCTTAAACGCACGCCGATGTACCGCGAAGAGCTGCTGTTGATTGCCTCGACATCCCTGGGGCCCGTGCGCGATATCGCCGATTTGCAGGACAAGACCGTGTTCATGTGGCCGCAAGGCTGTCCTTACCGGGCGGCGCTGGAGCATTGGTTGTTGCGGCAGGGGCAGGCGCTGCCGATTGTCAGCCTGGCGAGTTATGGGGCAATTGTCGGGTGCGTCAGCGCCGGGGCCGGGGTCGCGCTGGTGCCCAAGGGAGTGTTTGACCAGTACGCGAAAGGGGCGGGGTGCGCGGGGTTTGAATTTCCTGAGCTGACGGCCATCGACAACTTGTTTTACTGGCATGAAAACGCCGGGGTTCACCCGGCGCGGGAAGCGTTTGTGGCGATGTTGCGTGAGGAGTTCGCTTAACCGATTACCTGTGGGAGCAAGCCTGCTCGCGAAAGCCGCTCAAAACTGAACAATGATGTTGGCTGAAAGTCTGTCATCGCGAGCAGGCTCGCTCCCACAGAATTCCTGGTTATTGCGTAACGCCCACATCTCGCATCAACAACCCGAACTGCGAATCCACCGCATCCGGAATCGGCACGTACACCGTATGCCCATCCCCTGGCGCTACGTCGATAGGCTCGCCTTTGATGTTCTGCAACTGATGCAGATCGAAGTGGAAGTTACCCTGGGGTGTCATCAGTTCCAGGTGATCGCCCAGGCTAAACCGGTTCTTTACCTTCACTTGCGCCCAGCGATCACGACGTTCACCGGTCAACTCGCCTACAAACTGCTGGCGCTCTGAAACCGAGCTGCCGTGCTGATAGTTCTGGTATTCGTCATGCACATGCCGACGCAGGAAACCTTCCGTGTAGCCGCGCTGGGCCAGGGACTCCAGGTCCGTCATCAAGCTGCGATCGAACTCGCGACCGGCAACCGCATCATCTATGGCGCGGCGATAGACCTGCGTGGTGCGTGCGCAATAGAAGTGCGATTTGGTCCGGCCTTCGATCTTCAGCGAGTGCACGCCCATCTGCGTCAGGCGTGCGACATGCTGCACGGCGCGCAGGTCCTTGGCGTTCATGATGTAGGTGCCGTGCTCGTCCTCGAAGGCCGGCATCAATTCATCCGGGCGATTGGCTTCCTGCAACAGGAACACCTGGTCGGTCGGCGCGCCGATGCCCAGGGTCGGTTCAGGCCGGAACTGCTGAACGATTTCACCGAGCTGGTTTTCCGTGGCTTGCGTCGCCGAATACTTCCAGCGACAGGCGTTGGTGCAACTGCCCTGATTGGCGTCGCGCTTGTTCATGTAACCCGATAACAGGCAGCGGCCGGAATAGGCCATGCACAGCGCACCATGGACAAAGACCTCCAGCTCCATCGCCGGGACTTGCTGGCGGATCTCGGCGATCTCTTCCAGTGACAGTTCCCGAGAAAGGATGATCCGGCTCAAGCCCTGTTGCTGCCAGAACTCGACACTGGCCCAGTTCACCGTATTGGCCTGCACCGACAGGTGGATCGGCATCTGCGGGAAGTGCCGGCGTACCAGCATGATCAGGCCGGGATCGGACATGATGAGCGCGTCCGGGGCCATCGCAATCACCGGTGCCAGGTCGTTGAGGAAGGTCTTGAGCTTGGCGTTGTGCGGCGCAATGTTCACCACCACATAGAAGCGTTTGCCTTGGGCCTGCGCCTCGTGAATGCCGAGTGCGAGGTTGGCGTGATCGAATTCATTGTTGCGCACCCGCAGGCTGTAACGTGGCTGACCGGCGTAGACCGCATCGGCACCGTAGGCGAAGGCGTAGCGCATGTTTTTCAACGTGCCGGCGGGAGCGAGCAGTTCTGGAGCAAGGAGAGTCATGGCTGTGTCGGTCGCAAAAGACCGGGAGGGTAGTCGGCTTGCCCGCGGGGTTCATTGATCTGGATCTATGCTTGATGAACAAACGGATGGCACTCGCGCGAACCGTGGCGGACTAAGCATCAGGATGGCTCTTCAATAAAAGAGTATTGCCCCTGCGCGCTGACATGGATCGAACATGAACGAAGAGACGGTACACAACAAATCGCTGGTGATCCTGCTCGGTGTGGTCACTGTCGCCTTTATCTGGATTTTGCTGCCGTTTTATGGCGCGGTGTTCTGGGCGGTGATCCTCGGGATTCTTTTCGCGCCCCTGCAACGGCGGATACAACTGAAGTTCGGCTGGCAGCGCAACCTGACGTCACTGCTCACCCTGAGCGTCTGCCTGGTGATCGCGATTCTGCCGGTGATCATCCTCAGTATCTTGCTGGTCCAGGAAGGGGCTTCGCTTTACAAGAGTATCGAAAGCGGCGAACTGGATATCGCGGGGTACGTGACGAACTTCAAACACAGCTTGCCGTCGTACTTCCAGCATTTGCTTGATCGGGCAGGGGTCGGCGAGTTGGATGGGCTGCGGGAGAAAATCATCAAGAGTGCGGTGACGGGCAATGAGTTTTTCGCCACGCAAGTCTTCAGTGTCGGTCAGGGCACGTTCGATTTTGTGGTGGGCTTTTTAATCATGCTCTACCTGCTGTTCTTTTTTCTGCGGGACGGCGCTGAACTGGCCCGTAAAGTTCGTTCCGCCATACCACTGCAGGAGCACCAGAAGCGCCGCTTGCAGCTCAAGTTCAACCGCGTGGTTCGGGCGACCGTAAAGGGCAACCTGCTGGTGGCGATCACACAAGGCGCGTTGGGCGGTTTGATTTTCTGGTTTCTGGACATCCCGAGCGCATTGCTCTGGGCGGTATTGATGGCATTTCTATCGCTGTTGCCGGCGGTGGGGGCGGGGATTGTCTGGGCGCCGGTGGCGGCGTTTTTCCTGTTCACCGGGGCGATCTGGCAGGGAGTGGTGCTGGGGTTGTTCGGGATTTTTGTGATCGGACTGGTGGATAACGTGCTGCGACCGATCCTGGTGGGCAAGGATACGAAGATGCCGGACTATCTGATCCTCATCTCGACCCTGGGCGGCCTGGCGATTTTCGGCCTGAACGGCTTTGTCATCGGGCCGCTGATCGCGGCGTTGTTCATGTCGAGCTGGGACATCTTCCTCGAGACCAAGCCGAGGATTCAGCTGCCTTAGGCGCTGAGCTGACCCTGGCCGATCCGTTGCGACAGTGCCTTGGCGGCCGGCAGCGAAGTGAGCGGTCCGCTGATCGGTTCGCCGTCCTGCACCAGATACCAACAGGCGAGCAATCCTAGTTCTCTGAGCGGTGCGGGAACGGCGCTGCCGATTACGGACATGATTTGAACCTGGGACATAAGTACCTCCATCAATCTATGGAGCTAACTTACGGACCTGCCACTCGAACGGACAATCAACGCTTTCGATAGTCGTCATTGACGCCAGTGAGTCTTGGGCTCAGTCGACCACCAGATCAAGCATATGGACCACTTCCTGCTCGTTGAGCAGGCCTTTGCGCACCAGATTTTCTGCCAGCAGCGAAAGAAACTTGGCGCTGCGATGGCCTTCCAGGTGCTTGAGTTCGGTCAAAGCGTTGTACACCTTGCTGGAAGTGCACAAGCCGACAATGCGGTGGGGGTTTTGCGTGGGCATGAGGTCGTCCTTGTTTTTATCAACCTGTTATTTACGGACCGGTCCAAGCTTGCGGACCTGCCATGACATAAATATGACCGTTTTTCCCGATACGGGGGAAGGGTGGTCGAGTCAATCTTGCCGACTTGCACTGCCAACACTGTCCCGACAGCGACCTTGACGCGATTTTTCCAGACCTTCGCCGACGAACGGTCACAAAAAAGCCCCGCTGACAAGGCGTAATGCTCACTTAAGCGCGGGCACTCATTTGTGGCGAGGGAATTTAGCGAAACGTCGCAGGTTCTCGCTCTACTGATGATTGTCATAAGTGAACAGCATTACGCTGACAAGGCGGGGCCTGATAAGTCTGTTACCAGCGGCCATAACCGTGGGGAGGGCCATAGTAACCACGCGGTGGACCGTAATAACCACGTGGCGGGCCGTAGTAAACCGGTGGCGGCGCGTAGTAGACCGGTTGCTGCACGTAGACCGGTGCAGGCTGGTAATAAACCGGTGGCGGCTGTTGTATGTAAACCGGCTGTGGCTGGGCGTATACCGGTTGCTGTACATAGACAGGCCGGTTGCTGTTGATGATGGCCGAGCCGACGATTGCCGAACCAACGATCGCGCCAAATACCGCTGGACCCTGCCAGCCGTGACCGCCGCCAGCCTCTGCCTGCCCTGTAATAGCAAGAACACCGAGCAGCAAGGCAACTGTGGGGATTTTCCGGATCATGATAATTCCTCGGTTCTTCGACCCGGCGCTTGCGTCTGCAATAGACCCAAGGATTGCCGCAGGGATACATCTAAGACAGCGGTTTTTTGAAAATCAGCACGGCCGTTGGGTAAATTTTGTGTAAGGTCCGTACCGGCTTCTTTACGGCTCTTGCGAACCTGCGCAGGCACGCTGTCATGATCGATCAGAACGCGATGGAATGGCTAATCCCGTCCATCTGAAAGTGGTTATAGAAGGAGATGTTTCATGCAGATGAACCCCAACAGAGACACCCAGCTGTGCATGTCGCTTTCCGGGCGTCCCGGCAATTTCGGCCTGCGGTTTCACAATCATCTGTATGAACAACTGGGCCTGAATTTCTACTACAAGGCGTTCAACAGTCAGGACTTGCCAGGTGCTGTTGGCGGCATTCGTGCACTGGGCATTCGTGGCTGTGGCGTGTCGATGCCGTTCAAGGAAGCCTGCATTACGCTGGTTGATGAACTGGACGCGTCCGCTGCGGCCATTCAATCGATCAATACCATCGTCAACACCGATGGCCACCTCAAGGCCTACAACACCGATTACATCGCCATCGCCCAGCTGCTTGAAACCCATCAGGTGCCGAAGGAATCGACCTTTGCCCTGCGCGGCAGCGGCGGCATGGCCAAGGCCGTGGCCAGTGCCCTGCGCGATGGCGGCTATAAAAATGGCCTGATCGTGGCCCGTAACGAGCGCGCCGGACGTGCGTTGGCTGAATCGCTGGGTTATCAGTGGCAAGCGGAACTGGGCACGCAGCGCCCACAGATGTTGATCAACGTTACGCCGATTGGCATGAGTGGCGGACCTGAGGCCGATCAACTGGCGTTCGACGCTGAAACCATTGCTGCTGCGGAGACGGTCTTCGATGTGGTGGCGATTCCCTCGGAAACACCGCTGATCGTGCGTGGTCGTGCCGAGGGGAAACGCGTTATTACCGGACTGGAAGTGATCGCAATCCAGGCGCTTGAGCAGTTTGTCCTGTACACCGGCGTACGGCCGACGGATGAGCAGTTTCATAAAGCGGTGGAGTTTGCCCGTAGCTGATCAGTCAGGTTGTCTGTTGACTGTACCGGCCCCTTCGCGAGCAAGCCCGCTTCCACAGTAGATCGGCGCCGTAAACAAACTTTGTGATTGGCGGAGAACCCCTGTGGGAGCGGGCTTGCTCGCGAATGCCGCAACTCGGTCTCCGGGCTAGCCCATTCGGTTGCCGCAACATTCCCCGCCTATACTCCTCGCCAGCAAGCAAAGACTTGCCCCCCCAACAAACAAACCGTGACCGAGGTTTCCATGCATCCCCCCATTCTCAACCTGAATCAGGTCGAACTCGAACCGTTGCCCGAAGCCCTGGCGCCCACCGGTGAAACCGCCAACCGCTATCAGCAGAGAATGGCCCGCGTCGGTCAGCAGCTGGGGGCTCAGAAACTGGGATATCGCCTATATGTGCTGGAACCCGGCATGCGTGGCAGCCCGTTTCACAGTCATCGGGTCAACGAGGAGATGTTTTACGTCGTGGCCGGGGAAGGGGAGGTTCGCCTCGGTGCAGAACGTTTTCCGATCCGCGCCGGTGACGTGATCGCGTGCCCGCCGGGCGGTCCTGAAGCCGCGCACCAGATCATCAACAACAGCAATGGCGAACTGCGCTACCTGGCGGTCAGCACCCAGCAATCGCCGGAGATTTGCGAGTACCCGGATTCCGGCAAATACGCTGTGATGGACGACTTCATGGTCGACGCCGAAGGCAATGCCTCAGGCTTCGTCGCCATCGCCCGACCGGGTGACGGCGTGGATTACTGGGATGGCGAATAACCTTCCAGGCATGGCGCGGATCCCTGTAGCCGTTGCCGAGCTTGCGAGGCTGCGTCCGGCTGCGCAGCAGTCGTTAAATCATGCGCTGCGGAGTGTCAGGTAAATCTTGCTTACCGGGTTTACGACTGCTGCGCAGCCGGACGCAGCCTCGCAGGCTCGACAGCTGCTACAGGGGATCGCGTTGGTTATTCGAGGCGGGTCAGGCGTTCTTCCAGCGCTGCAATCCGCGCTTCAAGCTCTTCGATCCGCTCAACCGACACGCCGCTGCCGGCACCGCGTTCAGCCGGGTTTTGCCGGGCCGCAAGGATGACCTCGATATCCGCCGGATCACCCAACGCATGCATATAGCGGTCTTCTCGCTGCCCGGCCTGACGTGGAATCAACAACGCCAGACCACGAGCAATCAAGCGCTCCAGTTGATGCACAACCTGTTCGGCGTCTTCAAAATCATGCATGCGGCCACTGCGGGTCAGCAGTTCATTGACCGTCTGCGGACCGCGCAGAAATAGAAGCCCCGCCAGAATCACCTGTGCCGGCACCAGTTCCAGCGCCTTGTCGACCTTATGTTCCCAGCGATCGGCACGGCTGCCCATCACCAGTTTGGTAAAGCCGCGACCTTCAAGGGCGCGCAGGCTCTGGCCGACCTGACCCTGGGTGAGGTTCATCACCGGTTCGCGACTGGTTTTCTGGTTGCAGGCAATCACCAGCGCATTAAGAGTCAGCGGATAGGTTTCCGGGCTGGTGGCTTGCTTCTCGATCAACGAGCCCAGAATGCGGATTTCCGCGCTGTTGAGCCGCGGCTCGTCGAAGGTCGTTTCTTGCTCAGTGCTCATCGCGCTTTTCCCTATGCAGTCGAAGCATGCAGTCGAAGCCGCCTAGCCTAATCCTTGCTGGATAAAAGACAAGCCGCAGGAGGGGCGGGCATGGCTATAATCGGCCCACGTTTCCCTCCTGTCACCACACGAGACTGTCATGACTATTTCCCTGTATGCCGCTTCCGTTCCGGTTTTCAAACAAATGCTCAGCGCCCTGAGCGACGTTCTGAACAAGGCTGAAGCCCACGCTACCGCCAAGAACATTGACCCGAACGCGTTCCTGCAAGCCCGCCTGTACCCGGACATGTTCCCGCTGGTGCGTCAGGTGCAGATCGCCGTTGATTTCGCCAAAGGCGTTTCCTCGCGTCTGGCCGAGATCGAAGTGCCGAAATATGACGATACCGAAACCACCTTCGCTGAACTGCAAGCATTGATTGCCAAGGTTCTGGCTTACATCGGCGAGATCAATCCTGAGCAGATCGACGGCAAGGAAGGCATTGAGATCGTTACCCGTCCAGGCACGCCGAAAGAGAAGCGCTTCAGTGGCCAGGCTTACTTGTTGACCTACGGCCTGCCGCAGTTCTTCTTCCACGTCACCACCGCTTACGCATTGCTGCGTCACAACGGTGTTGAAGTGGGCAAGCGCGATTACATGGGCGCGTTCTAGCCCGCCCCGCGCACTAAAAAGCCCGCCAAGGTGCAAGCCTTGCCGGGCTTTTTGTTTTTGCCCTCTGTAGGAGCCAGGCTTGCCGGCGAAGGCGATTATGAGGACGCCTTCGCCGGCAAGCCTGGCTCCTACAAGGGGCGGTGTTACGCCAGGCGTTCGGCTTTCGCGTCTTCACCCAGGCACGCAGCAGCAGTGAACAGCACATCGGTGGACGAGTTCAGCGCGGTCTCCGCCGAATCCTGCAACACACCAATAATGAAACCGACCGCCACCACCTGCATGGCGATTTCACTCGGAATGCCAAACAGGCTGCACGCCAGCGGAATCAGCAACAACGAACCGCCGGCTACACCCGAAGCGCCACACGCACAGATCGCCGCCACCACACTGAGCAGAATGGCGGTCGGAATATCCACGGCGATGCCCAGGGTATGCACGGCCGCCAGCGTCAGCACGGTAATGGTGATCGCCGCGCCGGCCATGTTGATGGTGGCGCCGAGCGGAATCGACACCGAGTAAGTGTCTTCGTGCAGGCCCAGGCGCTTGCTCAATTCCAGGTTGACCGGAATGTTAGCCGCCGAGCTGCGGGTGAAGAACGCGGTGATGCCGCTTTCCCGCAGGCAGGTCAGCACCAGCGGATACGGATTGCGACGCAGTTTCCAGAACACGATCACCGGGTTCATCACCAGCGCCACGAACAGCATGCAGCCCAGTAGCACGGCCAGCAGATGCATGTAACCGAGCAACGCGCCGAAGCCGGACGTGGCGAGGGTCGACGCGACGAGGCCGAAGATCCCCAGCGGCGCGAACCGAATCACCAGGCGCACGATCAGGGTCACACCATTGGACAAGTCGCCGAGCACCTCACGAGTGGTGTCACCGGCATGGCGAATCGCAACGCCCATGCCGATCGCCCAGGCCAGAATGCCGATGAAATTGGCGTTCATCAGCGCGCTGACCGGATTGTCGACCACGCTGAGCAGCAAACTTTGTAGCACTTCGCTGATGCCGCCCGGCGCGGTCACCGCGACGTCCTGTGTGGCCAATACCAGGCTGGAGGGAAACAACGTACTGGCAACCACCGCCACGACCGCGGCGGCAAACGTGCCCAGCAGGTACAAGAACAGAATCGGCCGGATGTGGGTTTCCTGGCCGTGCTTATGGTTGGCGATCGAGGCCATGACCAGCACGAACACCAGAATCGGCGCGACGGCTTTCAGCGCCGAAACGAAGACCTTGCCGATGAACGCCGTGGACTTCGCCACGTCCGGCGCGAACAGTGCCAGGGCAATCCCGGCGATCAGGCCGATGATGATTTGCGAGACCAGGCTCAAGCGTTTCAAGCGTTGCAATAGCGAAGGGGATGAAGCAGTCATAAAACGGCATCTCTGATTATTAGGTGCGGGGGTGTCGCGACATCGCGGCCATTAAAGGGCGGATGAACAGGGTGTACGAATCGCAGGGCGCGGACTTTATCACAGCGTGGTCTTCATCCTTCAGACCTGTGACGATCTGTCGCCCGCGTGATCAACGAGATCGGCAGGTTCGTGCAACCCTGATTGGAAACACTCTGTTAACATTGCGCATCCTCATTTTCAAGTCATGCCAGTGGGCCTTCGGGCTATCGCTGGTGTCGTCGTTTTCTGGAGTTCTGCATGCTGTTGCCCATCCTTCTGTTGTCGGCCGCCGGTTTTACGGTGCTGACCACGGAGTTCATCATCGTCGGTCTGTTGCCGGCGATCGCCCGAGACCTGGGCGTCAGTATTCCCCAGGCGGGTTTGCTGGTGACCTTGTTCGCCTTCACCGTTGCGGCGTTCGGGCCGTTCCTGACCGCGTACTTCGCCAGGTTCGAGCGGCGCAAGCTGTTCATCTCGGTGCTGATCATGTTCGGTCTGGCCAACACCCTTGCGGCGTTTGCGCCGAACATCTGGGTGATGTCCGTCGCCCGGCTGATCCCCGCGCTGGGGCTGCCGGTGTTCTGGGCGCTGGCCAGTGAAACCGCCGTGGACATCGTCGGGCCGGACTACGCCGGTCGGGCCATCGCCAAGATCGGTTTTGGCATCGTCTGCGCCACGGTGTTCGGCATTCCTGTCGGCACACTGATTTCCGATGCGTTCGGCTGGCGCAGTGCCTTTGGCATTTTGGCGGTGATCGCGTTTGCCAAGGCGTTGCTGCTGTTTATCTACCTGCCGAAAACCAACCTGCATCAGCATCAGGTGAGCTTCCGTTCGCAGTTCAAGATCCTGCGCAGCCCGTTGATGCTGGGCCATGTCTTGCTGTCGGTCCTGGTGTTCAGCGGCATGTTCACCGCTTACACCTACCTCGCGGATATCCTTGAACGCCTCGCCGGTTTCAACGGCACGTTGGTCGGCTGGTGCCTGATGGGCTTTGGCGCGGTCGGCTTGATCGGCAACTCACTGGGCGGTCGCGCAGTGGATCGTCATCCGCTGATGGCTTCGATGATGTTCTGCGCGTTCATGATCGCCGGCATGGTGGCGTTGGTGCCGAACATTCATTCGCCCCTCGGTCTGGCGGCGGCGATGGGGATTTGGGGTGTGACCCAGGCTGCGTTGTTCCTGGTCAGCCATGTGCGATTGATGAAGGCCGCGCCCGAGGCTCCAGCCTTTGCCGCGTCGCTGAACATTGCCGGGGCCAACCTCGGCATCGGTCTGGGCGCGATGGTCGGCGGACGCGTGATTGACAGCGTTGGCCTGGGCGGGCTGGGTTTTGCGGCGGCGGCATTTATCCTGGTTTCGATTCTCCTGGCCATGGCGCTGATGACCATGAAACCGCGCGAAGTCTGCGCCTGACCCTTCACAGCTCGGTGAACAGCTCGCGTCGGGCACCTTCGGTAATCGCCACAATGCCGGGGTGCTTGACCTTGCGTTCGACCGAAATGGCGTAGAACGACTCAGTCACTGCGTCGGTCTGGCCAATCAACTCCACGCCGTATTGGCGTTTCACTTCGTCGGCAATCACACTCGGGCCGATGAAAATTCCGCTGCCGGATTGACCGAAAGCCTGCATCAGCGCGCTGTCGTCGAATTCGCCGACGATGCGCGGCTGGATCTGCTGTTCGGCAAACCAGCGTTGCAAACGGCTGCGTACCACGGTTTCCGGCCCAGGAATCAGCAGCGGTGCGCCGTGCAGGCTGCGCGGGAAATCCTGACCGTACTGCGCCGCCAGTTCAGCGGTGGCAAAGAAACTGATCCCGCATTCACCGAGTTTCTGGCTGTAACCCTTGATGTCCAGGTGCGATGGCATCGGGCTGTCGGAAATCACCAGGTCGAGGCGCTGGATCGCCAGGTCGGCGAGCAAACGTTCGAGTTTGTCTTCACGACAAGTGATGCGCAGCGGTTCGCTCAATTCCATGGTCGGCGCAATCAGGCGATAGACGATGGATTTGGGTACCACATCCGCGACGCCCACCCGAAACAGGATCTGCTGTTCGTTGGGTTGCGCCCGCAGCATCAACTCCAGTTCGCCACCTAGCTGAAACATTTGCTCGGCGTAGGGCAGGGTTTGACGCCCGGCCTCCGTCAGCTCAAGCTGCCGGCCGACGCGTCGGAACAGCTCGATGCCATAGGTTTGTTCGAGCAAGGAAATCTGCCCGCTGATGGTCTGCGGCGTCAGGTTCAGCTGCTCACAGGCGCGCACGATGCTGCCGGTCTTGGCCACCACCCAGAAGTAATGCAATTGCCGATAATTCAACATGTTGTTTATATCCCCGCGGTACACATCCCCTGTAGGAACGAGCGGTTCGGCGCTCCGACTTGCCGGCGAAGAACGATAACGCGGTCCTTCAGGAAGACTGCGTCAACGTTCTTCGCGGGCAAGCCTCGCTCCTACAATTAATTCTGGATTCGTAAAAACCGAAGTATAACCGCTGAAAATACGAATTTTCCTGAAGTGTTTGCCTCCCTAGAATGCCTCGCTATCAACGGGCCATCGTTTCGGCCCGTTTTGTTCTATCGAGGAAAGCATCATGAAGCTTAAAACCACGGCGCTGTTGATTACGTCTTTACTGGTACTGGCCGGTTGCGACCAGGCCGAGAAAAGCGCTCAGCAATTGATGGGCAAGGCTGCCGAGACCGCCAAGCAGGCGATCGACGACACCCACAAAGCCGCCGAACAAGCGATCAGCGATGCCACCGGCGGACTGATCAGCAAGAAAGAATCATCGAGCGAAGACAAGCAGAAAACCGAATCTTCGTCCCAGGAAATCTAAACCGTTTAACGAGTCAGGACTGACCCATGGAATACCTTTTAGAACTTGCTGCAAGCCCCACTGCCTGGGTCGCCCTGGCCACGCTGATCGTCATGGAAATCGTGCTCGGCATCGATAACCTGATCTTCATCTCGATCCTGACCAACAAGCTGCCCGAGCAGCATCGGCAGAAAGCACGCCGCATCGGGATCGGCATGGCGTTGATTCTGCGACTGGGCCTGCTGAGCACCATTGCGTTCATCGTTCAGTTGACGGAGCCGGTGATCGATATTCTCGGCCACGCGTTCTCCTGGAAGGACATGATCCTGATCGCTGGTGGCCTGTTCCTGTTGTGGAAGGCGACGACCGAGATCCATCACAGCATGGACCCGGCACCGGATGATCCGAAGTCGGCGACCTCGACTGTGACCCTGGGCTTTGCTGCTGCGATCGGTCAGATCCTGATGCTGGACATGGTGTTCTCCATCGACAGCATCATTACCGCAGTGGGCATGACCGAGCACTTGCCGATCATGATCATCGCCGTGGTGGTGTCGGTGCTGGTGATGTTGCTGGCGGCTGACCCTCTGGCCAAGTTCATCAACGACAACCCGACGGTGGTGATGCTGGCGCTGGGCTTCCTGATCATGATCGGCATGACGCTGATCGCTGAAGGTTTCGGTGCCCATGTGCCTAAGGGCTACGTCTACGCCGCCATGGCCTTCTCGGCGACGATCGAGGGGTTGAACATGATGTCGCGTCGGGCCAAGCAGAAGAAAATAGCGGCTGAAGCTTAACCGGCGATAAACGAAACGGCCGCCTGCGCTCGAAAGAGCCCAGGCGGCCGTTTTTGTTTATGAATTCGAAATAGGTCAGTGCGCGGTCACGTGACGTGCTGGCGGTTTATCGGTTTGCGCCACAGGCGCCGATTGAGCGGGGTGGTGATGGTGCCGCCGGGTAATCCGCAAAACGCCCCACAACATGGCGGCGGCCACCGCCAGCCAGCCGGAAATCAACATCACGATTGTCATTGTCAGGCTCATCAGTGCCTCCTCTTTGCCCTGCCGTGGGCACACACTCTCTGCAAATGACAGTCTAGTCGTTGCTGTGTTTCAGGCTATTGACCAAAGGTCGGCGTCATCAACCAGTTCGCTCTATCGAATGCGCTCGACTGCAGGTTAAGGCTATACCGCCGTCGCGTGGCGTCCTATGATCGACGGCCAAGCCGGGAGCGTGTTGCCTGGCGTCTGAACAAGAGAGTGATGATCGTGCGGGTATTTTCTCGAATTCGAACGGCGGCGCTGATTGTCGGCTGCGTTGCAGGATTGGCAGGCTGCGCGGGGAGTGTGGCGCCGGAGATCAAGCGTCTGCCGGAACGTGTCGAACTCAGCGGCACGTTCTACCGGGGCCAGGACTATCAAAGCGGGCCTCAGGTGCTGGCCAGCATGCTGTCGCAGCAGGGCGTCGTGATTACGCCCGGGTTACTCGAAAAACCCCTGCATGTGCCGGGCGCCGAAGCACAGTTGCAGCAGAACATGCAGAACCTTGCTCGTGAGTACGGGATGGTGGTTTATCCCCTCGACAGCAATCTGCCTGCGCTGTTGACCCAGGTCGCGGCCGGCTATCCGGTGATGGTGCGCTTCACTGAAGGCTCGACGCTGTGGGCTGAACCGCGTTACGCCATTCTCGCCGGCTACAATCGCCAGAAGCAGACGGTGTTGCTGCGTGCTGGCATGAATCGCCGCAATTTGATGAGCTTCAGTTCTTTTGAGTCATCTTTCAAGGACGCCGGCGGCTGGGCCATATTGATTCAAAAGCCCAATCAGATCCCGGCCAACGTCGATCAGCAGCGCTGGCTGAAGGCAGCGAGCGATCTTGGTCGGGCCGGTCAGGAACAGGCCGCTGCACGTGCGAAGAAGGCGCTGACCGCGCAGTAGGCCGTTCGTCACGTGCCCGGCACCGCCGAGCATGTCTGGCCTCTAAAGGACAAGGCCCGGTTTCTCCGGGCCAGATCCCAGGAGGCGCCCCATGGCACATTCCAATACCCCCGACGGCCCGCATTCGTCTGAGCATTCTTCGGGCGACGAGTTGGGTTTCGACCCCGATTCGCCGGACCTCGCCGACCCTCAGGTCGATCCCATCGGGCCCGCCAAGGCGCCCAGGGATGTGAAGCCGGGCGACAATCCCAGGTCGCCGGCGAAGCCTTACGACCCACTCGCTGATCTGAAACCCTAACCCCTGGTGAGGTGCGTATGTCTACTGATTCGAGTTTCAACGACAAACGTCCGGACAGTGTTCCCACAACGCCCGAAAAGGGAGTTGATCCGGTGATGGATCCGAACGATCCGTTAAGGGATCCTTTGGCGCGTCCGATGGTGGTCCCGACGGAGCATCCCCATGGCATGAAAGATCCAAGCGCCGGGGATGGCATTCCGGATGACGATCAGATGCCTTTACCCAACGATTAACGCCAGACGAAAAAAAGCCCCGAATGATCGGGGCTTTGTTTTGTTTGCTGTCGCTGACTTATTTCGAAGCTTCAACCACGCCGCTCTGACGATGCTTGAGGTTCTTGTCCGATTTGTACTGCAAGGCTACCGATGGCACGTCTGCGCCTTTGCCGGTTTCCACCCAACTGCGGATGCGGGCGGCATCGGCAAAATGCGTGTACTTGCCAAAGGCGTCGAGGATCACCAGCGCCACCTGGCGATTGCCCATGCTGGTCACCAACACCAGGCAGTGACCGGCTTCATTGGTGAACCCGGTCTTGGTGAGCTTGATGTCCCAGTTTGGCTTGCGGACCAAATGGTCGGTGTTACGGAAACCCAAGCTGTACTTGGGTTTGCGGAACGTGACGGTTTTTTCCTTGGTGGTGCTCAGCTCGGTCAATAACGGATATTTATGTGCGGCGATCAGCAATTTGCTCAGGTCGCGGGCAGTGGAGACGTTACGAGGGGAGAGTCCGGTCGGTTCGACGAAGTGGGTGCTGGTCATGCCCAGCGCCTTGGCCTTGGCGTTCATCGCGGCAATGAATGCGACATAGCCGCCCGGATAGTGATGGGCCAGGCTCGCGGCTGCACGATTTTCCGAAGACATCAGGGCGATCAGCAGCATTTCCCTGCGCGACAATTCGCTTTTGAGTTTGACTCGGGAAAACACGCCTTTCATTTCTGGTGTGTCGCTGATGTTGATGTTGATGTATTCGTCCATGTTCTGCCTGGCCTCAACCACGACCAGGCCGGTCATCAATTTGCTGACAGAGGCGATAGGGACAACCACGTCGGGATTGCTTGCATAGATGACTTTGTTGGTCTGCATATCCAGCAGCAAAGAACTGCCGGAAGCGAGCTTGAGTTGTTTCGTATCTCGGGGGGGCGCGGTGGTCTCCGCGGCATTAACGGTTGGCGTGATGAACGTCCCTGTAAATGCAAACAATAGGCTCAGGATGGAAAGACGAATTTTCACGCTGGCAGACTCATAAGGTGTTGATAAGCCGTTATGTAACGGGCTATTTCGTAAAAGCGCGACATTCTGGAGTATGGCTGAATAACTGTCGATGGTTGGTCAAGGAGGAGGTGAAAGTCCTTGGGAATGTGAAAAAAAAGTCATTTTCCGGCGGATGGTCGATATTTCACTTCAGACAAAAAGAACCCCGCCATTGGCGGGGTTCTTTTGTTCGTCGCTTATGTCGAAGCGGGCACTCAGCTGTGCAGTGTTTCCGCCGCGTACAGCGTATTTTCCAGCAGGCAAGCACGCGTCATCGGGCCGACACCACCCGGGACTGGAGTGATCCAGCCGGCGCGGGGCAGGGCGGTTTCGTAGATCACGTCACCGACCAGTTTGCCGTCTTCCTGGCGATTGATGCCGACGTCGATCACGATCGCGCCTTCCTTGATCCACTCACCTTTGACCAGACCCGGCTTGCCGGCGGCTACGACGACCAGATCGGCACGGCCGACATGGCCGGCCAAATCCTTGGTGAAGCGGTGAGTGACGGTCACGGTGCAACCGGCGAGCAGCAATTCCATCGCCATCGGGCGACCAACAATGTTGGACGCTCCGACCACGACGGCGTCCATCCCGTAAAGATCGGCACCGGTGCTTTCCAGCAGGGTCATGATGCCTTTAGGGGTGCATGGACGCAGCAGTGGAATGCGTTGGGCCAGGCGACCGACGTTATAGGGGTGGAAACCGTCGACGTCTTTGTCCGGACGAATACGTTCCAGCAATTTGGAGGCATCCAGGTGTTCAGGTAAAGGAAGCTGAAGCAGAACGCCGTCAATTGCCGGGTCGTCGTTCAGGCGATCGATCAGATCGGTCAGTGCTTTTTGAGTGGTTTCGGAAGGCAGGTCGTAGGCTTGGGAAATGAACCCGACCTCTTCACAGTCTTTACGCTTGTGCGAGACATAAACCTGAGAGGCAGGATCGCTGCCGACCAGGATCACCGCGAGGCCCGGTGTGCGCAGGCCTTGCTCGCGACGCTCGGTGACTCGTTTGGCGATCTGCTGGCGCAGGCTGGCGGCGATCGATTTGCCGTCGATTAGTTGTGCAGTCATTGCGCGTGATTAACCATCGAGAGGGGAAAAAAAGAGAACGCATTCTCGCATGTCATGAGGTGAGGGCAAAGGCGCTTGGTCTGCAAATTCCTCTAAGCCCTTTAATTAAATGAATTTTTTATAAAAAGGATTTGACGGCCTTCGGGGCGCTCTATACTATTCGTCGCACTTGTCGGGCACAGCCTAGCACTGGATGAGAAGGTCAAGCGGAATTACGGTTCTGTGAGGCTGGAAAGCTCTTAGTTTGTAGTCCTCCAAGAGTACAGATTAATAAGGCGCCCGTAGCTCAGCTGGATAGAGCATCCGCCTTCTAAGCGGATGGTCGCAGGTTCGAGTCCTGCCGGGTGCGCCATTAGGCAGCTTTGGCACAAGTAGCGCAATATGGTGGGCGTAGCTCAGTTGGTAGAGCACGGGATTGTGACTCCCGTTGTCGAGGGTTCGATCCCCTTCGTCCACCCCATATTTCAAAAGGCGCCAGATTAACAGTCTGGCGCCTTTGCTTTAACAGCTTCAAACGCGGATGTGGTGGAATTGGTAGACACACTGGATTTAGGTTCCAGCGCCGCAAGGTGTAAGAGTTCGAGTCTCTTCATCCGCACCAAATAAAGCTTCAAACAAGCCGGCTGGCTTGGTTGGGGCGCAGCAAGGAAGTGTTTGGCTTCTTTGCAAGGCAATATGGTGGGCGTAGCTCAGTTGGTAGAGCACGGGATTGTGACTCCCGTTGTCGAGGGTTCGATCCCCTTCGTCCACCCCATATTTCGAGAGGCGCCAGATTTAACAGTCTGGCGCCTTTTTTGTTTTAGCGGTTCGAGTGTTAAGCGGCTGCATGTCCTGGGTCGCAGGGGCGGGGTGTTTCGTCGTATTTATGTTTCTCGATGATGCCGCGCCACTCGCCGACCTTGCTCGCAAGATCGGCTGTCAGGGAGATGATTGGCAGTTCTTCTATATATAGAAGGATTGGCGCAGAGCCCTGGCATGACTGGCTGTATTTGCTAACAGGGCGAGGCGCAACCGTTTGTCCCTCGCCTATAAATTGCCTGCTGCTTTTTTACCCGTTTTCAGTAGGGTGACTTCTTGAGTTTGACCCACTAGAATGCATGCCCTTGATTCTGGGGTCGGAAACGGCCGGCTAACGTCTGTGCAACGAGGAATATCCATGCAAGTTTCTGTTGAAAATACTTCTGCTCTTGAGCGCCGCATGAGCATCATCGTGCCGGCTGAGCGCATCGAGACTCAGGTCAACAAGCGTCTGCAGCAGACTGCCCAAAAGGCCAAGATTGCTGGCTTTCGTCCAGGCAAAGTGCCAATGAGCGAAATCAAGCGCCGTTTCGGTGCTGATGCGCGTCAGGAAGCCGTAGGCGATGTGATCCAGTCTTCCTTCTACGAAGCTGTTGTCGAGCAGAAGCTGAACCCGGCTGGCGCTCCTTCGATCGAACCTAAATCGATGGAAGCCGGCAAAGATCTGGAATACGTCGCTATCTTCGAAGTGTTCCCTGAGTTCACCGTTGCTGGCTTCGACGGTATCACCGTAGAGCGCCTGAGCGCTGACGTGGCTGATGCCGATCTGGACAAAATGCTGGACGTCCTGCGCAAGCAGAACACCCGTTTCGAAGTGGCCGATCGCGCTGCCCAGAACGACGACCAACTGAACATCGATTTCGTCGGCAAGGTTGACGGTGAAGTGTTCGCTGGCGGTTCCGCCAAAGGTACTCAGCTGGTTCTGGGTTCCGGCCGCATGATCCCTGGTTTCGAAGACGGTCTGGTTGGTGCTAAAGCCGGCGAAGAGCGCGTTCTGAGCCTGACCTTCCCAGAGGACTATCAGAACCTCGACCTGGCCGGCAAGACCGCTGAGTTCACCGTTACCGTGAACACTGTTTCCGAGCCAAAACTGCCAGAGCTGAACGAAGAATTCTTCGCTCAATTCGGCATCAAGGAAACTGGCCTGGAAGGCTTCCGCACCGAAGTTCGCAAGAACATGGAGCGCGAGCTGCGTCAGGCGATCAAATCCAAGGTCAAGAATCAGGTAATGGACGGTCTGCTGGCCACCAACCCGATCGAAGTGCCTAAGGCTCTGCTGTCCAACGAAGTTGACCGTCTGCGCGTGCAGGCTGTTCAGCAATTCGGCGGCAACATCAAGCCTGACCAACTGCCGGCCGAGCTGTTCGAAGAACAAGCCAAGCGCCGCGTTGTGCTGGGTCTGATCGTGGCTGAAGTGGTCAAGCAATTCGACCTCAAGCCTGACGACGCCCGCGTTCGCGAAATGATTCAGGAAATGGCTTCGGCCTACCAAGAGCCTGAGCAGGTTGTGTCCTGGTACTACAAGAACGACCAGCAACTGAACGAAGTCCGTTCGGTTGTGCTGGAAGAACAAGTTGTGGATACTGTTCTGCAGAAAGCTAGCGTGACCGATAAATCGGTCTCTTACGAAGAAGCAGTCAAGCCGGTAGAAGCTCCACAAGCCGACTGATCGTTTTTGCGGTAAGAAGCACACACCATAAGCCAGCCTTCGTGCTGGCTTATGCGTATTCAAGACATAACTATTTGGGAGTGACTGCAGAGCATGTTCCGTAATTCGTATATTCAGCAGAACTCTGATATCCAGGCCGCAGGCGGCCTGGTCCCGATGGTTGTCGAGCAGTCCGCTCGTGGCGAGCGCGCCTACGACATTTACTCGCGTCTTCTCAAGGAGCGAGTGATCTTTCTGGTTGGCCCGGTAGAGGACTACATGGCTAACCTGATTTGTGCGCAATTGCTGTTCCTTGAAGCGGAAAACCCGGACAAGGACATCCATCTCTATATCAACTCCCCGGGCGGTTCGGTGACAGCGGGCATGTCGATCTACGACACCATGCAGTTCATCAAACCCAACGTATCGACCACCTGTATCGGTCAGGCGTGCAGCATGGGCGCGTTTCTACTGACGGCCGGTGCTCCGGGCAAGCGCTTCTGCCTGCCGAACTCACGCGTGATGATTCACCAGCCACTGGGCGGCTTCCAGGGGCAGGCGTCGGATATCGAAATCCATGCCAAGGAAATCCTCTTCATTCGTGAGCGTCTCAACACGCTGATGGCCAAGCACAGCGGGCACACTCTTGAAGAGATCGAGCGTGATACCAACCGCGATAACTTCATGAGTGCAGAAGCCGCGCGTGAGTACGGGTTGATCGATGAAGTGATCAGCCAGCGCCCCGCTTAAAATAAGCAGCTCAAAATAGGGTTGGTCGGCTGGTCCGATCACCTGCGGGCTTGAAAAAGCCCGCAATAGCCTTCATCTTGTGTTGCAAGCCTATCGGATTTGGATCGAACGAATGACTGACACCCGCAACGGCGAGGACAACGGCAAGCTGCTCTATTGCTCCTTCTGTGGCAAAAGCCAGCATGAAGTGCGCAAATTGATTGCCGGCCCCTCGGTCTTTATCTGCGACGAGTGCGTTGACCTGTGCAATGACATCATCCGTGAGGAGGTGCAGGAAGCTCAGGCCGAAAGCAGCGCGCATAAATTGCCTTCGCCTAAAGAAATCAGCGGCATCCTTGATCAGTACGTGATTGGTCAGGAGCGTGCGAAAAAGGTTCTGGCCGTAGCGGTGTACAACCACTACAAGCGTCTGAACCAGCGTGACAAAAAGAATGACGACGTCGAACTCGGCAAAAGCAACATCTTGCTGATCGGCCCGACAGGCTCGGGTAAAACCCTGCTTGCCGAAACACTGGCTCGCTTGCTGAACGTTCCGTTCACCATTGCCGACGCAACCACCCTCACCGAGGCGGGTTACGTGGGTGAAGATGTCGAGAACATCATTCAGAAGCTGCTGCAGAAGTGCGATTACGATGTAGAAAAAGCCCAGATGGGCATTGTTTACATCGATGAGATCGACAAGATCTCGCGCAAGTCTGACAACCCGTCGATCACCCGAGACGTTTCCGGTGAGGGCGTGCAGCAGGCCCTGCTCAAGTTGATCGAAGGCACGGTCGCTTCCGTTCCACCTCAAGGTGGTCGCAAGCATCCGCAGCAGGAATTCCTTCAGGTCGACACCCGTAACATCCTGTTCATCTGCGGCGGTGCGTTCTCCGGTCTGGAAAAGGTTATTCAAAACCGTTCCACCAAGGGCGGCATTGGCTTCAACGCGGAAGTTCGCAGCAAGGAAGAAGGCAAGAAAGTCGGTGAATCCCTGCGTGAAGTCGAGCCTGACGATTTGGTCAAGTTCGGTCTGATCCCGGAATTCGTCGGTCGTCTGCCGGTCCTTGCCACGCTGGACGAGCTTGATGAAGCTGCGTTGATGCAGATTCTCACCGAGCCGAAAAACGCTCTGACCAAGCAGTATGCCAAGCTGTTCGAGATGGAAGGCGTGGACCTGGAATTCCGGGCCGACGCGCTGAAATCGGTCGCCAAACGTGCCCTGGAACGCAAGACCGGTGCCCGTGGACTGCGTTCGATTCTCGAAGGTGTATTGCTCGACACTATGTATGAAATCCCCTCGCAGTCCGAGGTGAGTAAAGTAGTGATCGACGAAAGCGTTATAGAAGGCAAGTCCAAGCCACTGTATATCTACGAAAACAGTGAGCCTGCTGCCAAGGCTGCGCCAGACGCTTAAGCGTCAGGCAGCTGGAACAAAGAAGGGGCCTTCGGGCCCCTTTTCTTTTGTGGGAGCGAGGCTTGCCCGCGAAGACGGCCTTGCAGCCGACTATTTTCTGAAGCTGCCACAGGTTGCGGGCCGCAATTGGACAATCTTTTAAGTGGTTCTTTTATCCGCTTGTTTTTTTCGAAACTAGCCCCCATCTTGGTTTCAAGCTTACTTCCATCTGTTTACGGCCTTATGGCCGCCGTAGAGGCGAAATCATGAAGACAACCATCGAATTGCCTCTCCTGCCATTGCGTGATGTTGTGGTTTATCCGCACATGGTTATCCCGCTGTTCGTGGGGCGCGAGAAATCCATCGAAGCCCTCGAGGCCGCGATGACGGGCGACAAGCAGATCCTTCTGCTGGCTCAGAGAAACCCTGCTGACGACGATCCCGGTGAAGATGCACTTTATCGCGTAGGTACAATTGCGACCGTTCTGCAGCTGCTCAAGCTGCCTGACGGCACCGTCAAGGTTCTGGTCGAAGGCGAGCAGCGGGGCGCCGTGGAGCGCTTCAGCGAAGTGGACGGCCACTGCCGTGCCGAAGTCTCGCTGATCGACGAAGTCGACGCGCCTGAGCGCGAGTCGGAAGTGTTTGTACGCAGCCTGCTGGCTCAGTTTGAACAATATGTGCAGCTGGGCAAGAAAGTCCCGGCTGAAGTCCTGTCGTCGCTCAACAGCATCGACGAGCCGGGTCGCCTGGTCGACACCATGGCCGCCCACATGGCCCTGAAGATCGAGCAGAAGCAGGAAATCCTCGAAATCATCGATTTGTCGGCCCGGGTCGAGCACGTCCTGGCGTTGCTGGATGCCGAGATCGATCTGCTGCAAGTCGAAAAACGCATTCGCGGTCGTGTCAAAAAACAAATGGAGCGCAGCCAGCGCGAGTACTACCTGAATGAGCAGATGAAGGCCATTCAGAAAGAACTCGGCGACAGCGACGAAGGCCACAACGAAATCGAAGAGCTGAAAAAGCGCATCGATGCCGCCGGCCTGCCGAAAGATGCCTTGGCCAAAGCCCAGGGTGAGCTGAACAAGCTGAAACAAATGTCACCAATGTCCGCGGAAGCGACGGTGGTGCGTTCGTACATCGACTGGCTGGTACAAGTGCCGTGGAAGGCTCAGAGCAAAGTGCGTCTGGACCTTGCGCGCGCAGAAGATATTCTCGATGCAGACCACTACGGTCTGGAAGAAGTCAAAGAGCGGATCCTCGAATACCTCGCCGTGCAAAAGCGCGTGAAGAAAATTCGCGGGCCTGTGTTGTGCCTGGTCGGTCCTCCAGGTGTGGGTAAAACCTCTCTGGCAGAGTCCATCGCTCACGCCACCAACCGCAAATTCGTCCGTATGGCCCTCGGTGGCGTACGTGATGAAGCGGAAATCCGTGGTCATCGCCGGACTTACATCGGTTCGATGCCAGGAAGATTGATTCAAAAGATGACAAAAGTGGGCGTCCGCAACCCGCTGTTCTTGCTCGACGAAATCGACAAAATGGGCAGCGACATGCGCGGCGATCCGGCGTCGGCGTTGCTGGAAGTGCTCGACCCTGAGCAGAACCACAACTTCAACGATCACTATCTGGAAGTCGACTACGACTTGTCCGATGTGATGTTCCTTTGCACTTCGAACTCCATGAACATTCCGCCGGCGCTTCTCGACCGGATGGAAGTGATTCGTCTGCCGGGTTACACCGAAGACGAGAAGATCAACATCGCCGTCAAATACCTTTCGCCAAAGCAGATTACGGCCAACGGCTTGAAGAAAGGCGAGCTGGAATTCGACGCCGAAGCGATTCGCGACATTATCCGCTACTACACTCGCGAAGCCGGTGTGCGTGGGCTGGAACGCCAGATTGCCAAGGTTTGCCGCAAGGCGGTCAAAGAGCATGCAATGGAAAAACGCTTCTCGGTGAAGGTCACTGCCGAGATGCTGGAACACTTCCTGGGCGTGCGCAAATTCCGCTACGGTCTGGCTGAATCGCAGGATCAGATCGGTCAGGTGACCGGGCTGGCCTGGACTCAGGTGGGTGGCGAATTGCTGACCATCGAAGCCGCTGTCGTGCCGGGTAAAGGCCAGTTGATCAAGACCGGTTCGTTGGGCGATGTGATGGTCGAATCGATCACCGCCGCGCTGACCGTTGTCCGCAGCCGCGCGAAGAGCCTGGGGATTCCCCTGGACTTCCACGAGAAGCGCGACACGCACATCCACATGCCGGAAGGGGCGACCCCGAAAGATGGCCCTAGCGCCGGTGTAGGCATGTGCACGGCCCTGGTGTCGGCATTGACCGGGATTCCGGTACGTGCGGATGTCGCCATGACAGGCGAAATCACCCTGCGTGGTCAGGTATTGGCGATCGGCGGTCTCAAGGAAAAACTGCTGGCTGCTCACCGTGGCGGAATAAAGACAGTGATCATTCCTGAAGAGAACGTACGCGATCTGAAGGAAATTCCTGACAATATCAAGCAAGATCTGCAGATTAAACCGGTTAAATGGATTGACGAGGTCCTGCAAATTGCGCTGCAATACGCGCCGGAGCCGCTGCCTGATGTGGTTCCAGAGATAGTTGCAAAGGATGAAAAACGCGAGTCTGACTCTAAGGAAAGAATTAGCACGCATTAGTACGCATTTGCCTGGGTGGCTTGTTGACAGCTTTTTAGAGCCCTTGTTATAAAGCGGCTCTTAAGTGTCTGTAGGCCATTCAGCACTCGTTTTTGCTTTCACCAAAAAACTTAGAATCATACTCAAATAGATATAAGGGGACTTAGAGTGAACAAGTCGGAACTGATTGATGCTATCGCTGCATCCGCTGATATCCCGAAAGCTGCTGCTGGCCGTGCGCTGGACGCTGTAATCGAATCCGTCACTGGCGCTCTCAAGGCTGGCGACTCTGTTGTTCTGGTTGGTTTCGGTACTTTCTCCGTCACCGATCGTCCAGCTCGCATTGGTCGTAACCCACAGACCGGTAAGACGCTGGAAATCGCAGCAGCCAAAAAACCAGGTTTCAAAGCCGGTAAAGCACTGAAAGAAGCTGTCAACTAAGTTCACTTCAGGTTTTTGCCTATCCGGGTCGGGGTCATGCCTGACCTGGCAGCGGAGCGGTAGTCCAGTCGGCAAGTTGCCGGTCCGAGACACCGAGGGTCGCAAGTTCGAACCCTTGGTCCGCTCCGCCAGTTACGAGAAGGCGCATCCTCGGATGCGCCTTTCTTCTATCCGGATTCTACCCACGCTCCACGGTTGCCTAATTTTGAAGTTCAACCGTTTCTGGGGGACGCATGCTGCAGAATATCAGGGACAATTCACAAGGCTGGATTGCCAAGACCATTATCGGGGTCATCGTTGCACTGATGGCTTTGACTGGTTTCGACGCCATTTTTCAGGCCACGACCAGTCGTAATGACGCGGCCAAGGTGAACGGCGAAGAAATCAGCCAGAACGAGCTGAGCCAGGCGGTCGATATGCAACGCCGTCAGCTCATGCAACAGCTGGGCAAGGATTTCGATGCTTCCTTGCTCGACGAAAAAATGCTGCGCGAATCGGCCCTCAAAGGCTTGATCGACCGCAAGCTGCTGCTGCAAGGCGCAGAAAACTCGAAATTCGCTTTCTCCGAAGCGGCTTTGGACCAAGTGATCCTGCAAACGCCTGAATTCCAGGTGGATGGCAAGTTCAGTCCAGAGCGTTTCGACCAGGTGATTCGTCAACTCGGCTACAGCCGCATGCAATTCCGCCAGATGCTGGCTCAGGAAATGCTGATCGGTCAGCTGCGCGCTGGCCTGGCGGGTAGCGGCTTCGTCACCGACGCACAGGTTCTGGCCTTCGCCCGTCTGGAAAAACAGACCCGCGATTTCGCTTCCCTGAACGTCAAGGTTGACCCGGCAGCGGTGAAGCTGACGGACGATGAGGTCAAGGCCTACTACGACGAGCACGCCAAGGAATTCATGACGCCGGATCAGGTAATCATCGATTACCTCGAATTGAAAAAGTCTTCCTTCTTTGATCAGGTCGCCGTCAAGGACGAAGACCTGCAAGCGGCGTATCAGAAAGAAATCGCGAACTTGTCCGAGCAACGCCGGGCTGCGCACATTCTGATCGAAGTGAACGATAAGGTGACCGAGGCGCAAGCCAAGGCCAAGATCGAAGACATCCAGGCACGTCTGGCCAAAGGCGAGAAGTTCGAGGCACTGGCCAAGGAATTCTCCCAGGATCCAGGTTCGGCGAACAATGGCGGTGACTTGGGCTTCGCAGGCCCTGGCGTCTACGATCCAGCGTTCGAAACAGCGCTTTATGCGTTGGCCAAGGATCAGGTATCGGTACCGGTTCGCACCGACTTCGGTTTTCACCTGATCAAGCTGTTGGGCGTTGAAGCACCGGAAGTTCCAACGCTGGCCAGCCTGAAAGACAAGCTGACCCGCGAGCTGAAAACCCAGCAGGTCGAGCAGCGTTTCGTCGAGGCGACCAAGCAACTGGAAGACTCCTCGTTCGAATCTTCCGATCTGGCCCAGCCGGCGCAAGACCTGAAGCTGACTGTTCACACCTCCAAGCCGTTTGGCCGTGAGGGTGGCGAGGGTGTTTCGGCCAACCGTGCCGTGATCACCGCTGCGTTCAGTCCTGAAGTGCTGGATGAAGGTGCCAATAGCACCGCCATCGAGCTGGACCCGGAAACCGTGATCGTGCTGCGTGCCAAGGAGCACTTGAAGCCTGCGCAACTGCCGCTTGAAAGCGTGAATGCCAGCATTCGTGCGCAGTTGGCCAAGGAGCACGCCAGTGCTGCCGCCAAGACCAAGGCTGATGAGTTGATCGCCAGCCTGCGCGATGGCAAGACCCCGCTGAACAAGGCGATCGACGGTCAGAACTGGAAAGTGACTGAAGCCGCTACTCGCGCTCAGGAAGGGATTGACCCGACTGTGCTGCAAGCGCTGTTCCGCATGCCTAAACCTGCCGCCAAGGACAAGCCGACCTTCAGCAGCGTGACCCTGGCCGATGGTAGCCTGGTGATCGTGCGTCTGAACGGCGTGAACGAAGCCACAGCGCCGACCGACGAAGAGAAGGCTCAGTACCGTCGCTTCCTCGCCTCGCGCATTGGCCAGCAGGACTTTGCGGCCTACCGCAAACAGCTGGAAAGCCAGGCCGAGATCAAGCGTTTCTGATGCTCGACTGAGTTGCCTGCTACACAAAAACCCCGGCCGAAAGGCCGGGGTTTTTTTATGCATGCGATTTTCGAGGCTGGATGCAATCCCCGGTAGGAGCGAGCCTGCTCGCGAAAGCATTGTGTCAGTCGACATCTATTTCGAATGTCAGCGGAATCCTTTGATCTTCCCTCGAAAAGGACTTTTTCCCATAAACGACAGTCAGTAAACATGTAAATGTTTTAAGACCCTAATCGATGCTCCGCTAAGCATCGATCTGTTGCACAATACGCCCCGGACTGTTTTCCTCAGGATGTTCAATGTTTAAATCAATTCCCATGCGTGTTGCCGGGCTGGCGCTGTTGCTGGCCGCTGTTGCCGGCTGCTCGTCGAAGAAAACCCCCATCTATGAGCATGAGAACTTCGATGACTCCGGGACGTTTTCGCGCAATTACCCGGTGACTGATGCGCAGACGTGCGAAGCCGCCCGTCGGGCGTTGCTCAGCCAGGGCTACATCATCACCAGCGCCGACCCGAAACTGGTCAGCGGACACAAAAGCTTCCAGCAGACCGGCGAAACGCACATGGAGATCAGCTTCAGTGTGGTCTGTGCCGATGACGGCAGTGAGGGTCATCATGCGACCATGTTCGCCAACGCCCTGCAGGATCGCTATGCACTGAAGAAGACCAACAACTCCGCCAGCGTTGGTGTGGGCGTGTTGGGTTCGGTGTCGATGCCGATCGGCTCGTCCGACGATTCGATGGTCAAGGTCGCCAGCGAAACCGTCTCGTCGGCCAAGTTCTACGAGCGTTTCTTTGCACTGGTGGAACTGTTCCTGCCGCCGGAAGCGAAGAAGGCCGCGCACATCACCGAGAAGCCGAAAACCGACCTGGGCGTGCCTGAGGCCAAGGCTGCTCCGGCGCCTTTGGCCCCGACGCCGACGCCGACGCCGGCACCTGCGACGGCACCCGCACCAGCGTCTGCGGCTGAACCTGCTCCAGCACCTGCTGCCTCGGAACCAGTCGCACCACCGCCTGAAACAGCGCCGATCACCCCGGTTGAAAGCCCGGAACCAGCTCCGTCGTCGGAAACCGTTACGCCACCGCCGCAATCCAGCCTGCCGCCACCGAGCGAGCCTATTTCGGCCATGCCGACCACCAGCCAGTAATCGGTATGCATTCGGGACCGTGTCAGATGACACCGTTCCCGAAATGGCTTTTAAATTGATCCGCGTCAACCCGGGCTGTAGTCCTACAGCCTCTATCGAAAAAATCCTGTGATAAATTCCTGACCGCCTGCTACGTTTTATAAGTAGCCGCTGAGCGGTGCGCCCGCGTCATTTTTCTTTCATGCGCGCACTTTATGCTCAAGGCGTTGGTCATTAATTCAGGCATTTTTAAACGAGCGGTAGGGGGATTTCACAATGGACGATTATCAAGAAGAGTTGCTTGAGTATCAGGCGTTTGAACTGGATCCCTTGGAACCAGCGGAAGACGCTACAGAGCTGTAAGTATCACGCGGATTGGCGATGGCTGCGGCGAAACTCGCCGGGTGTCTGGCCGTTCCAGCGTTTGAAAGCTCGCTGGAAGGCTTCGGCCGATGCAAAACCCAGTAGGTAAGCGATTTCACCGAACGCCAGTTCAGTGTCGCGAATGTAGGTCATGGCCAGGTCGCGGCGAGTGTCGTTGAGAATGGCGCGAAATTGCGTGCCTTCCTCGGCGAGTTTGCGACGCAAGGTCCAGGTTGGCAGCTTCAGGCGTGCCGCCACTTCTTCCAGGTCGGGTTCTCGGCCACCATTGAGTAACGGCCCCAGCAACTGAGTGATGCGTTCACGCAGGCTGCGGGTGCGTGTCAGTTGCTCCAGTTCCCGTTCACAGAGTTGCAGCAAGTGTCGCCAGGTGCTCGGGCAGTGCTCCGGATTGCGCTGGGCGAGGCTGGCCAGACTCAGGCGCAGTTGGTTGTGTTCGGCGCCGAACTGAATCGGACAGTCGCCCAGCACCGCATACGCCTCACGGTAATCCGGCTCGCAGAACTCGATTTCGATTCGCTCGGCGCGAAGCGGGGCAGGGCTCACGCTGGACAATTGATGCAGCCACCCGGCGATGATCGAATCCACCACGAAGCGGTTGTAGGCGTTGTAAGGGCTGATGGAGTAGAACCGCAGCCATGCGCCCTGAGCGTCTTCGTGGAAACTCGACTGGCCGCGATAGTTGGAGCCATACAAGGCTTCGAAGCGAATCAGGCAGCGCGCCGCTTCTCGAACCGTCGGTGCCTGAGCGGCGGTGACTCCCGCCAGACCGGCCTGACTCAGACGACTGAGCTGGCCCATGCGCAAACCCAGCGCCGGGTCTTCGGTCAGTTGAATGGCACTGTGGCCCAGGCGCATGTAGCGCGGGATCGACAGCCGCGCCCCCGCTTCGGCCAAGCGCGCTGCATCGAGGCCGTATTGTTCAAGCAACGGTTGCGGGTCCATACCATGGCTGCGCACGGCGTCGGTCAGGCTATGAACGAAGCCCACCGACAAATCCCCAAGGCGCATCGGCAGCGGTTTCATGGCTTACAACCAGAGATTCAGCAACCGCGCACCACGGGCATTGCCGTCGGCGAACTGTTGCCCATTGTTGCTGAGAAAACTTTGACCCGCGCTGCCCTTGTCCCAGAACTGACCGCGCAGAAACACGCTCATGCCGGCAATCGTTTGGCTGCTGGGCGGTTGGCCGGTCAGTGTCAGACGATGCCAGGCCTGGCCTTCACTGAGTTCACCAGCCTTGAGACTGACCGAGCCAGGCGTCGACAAACCCTTGTAACCACGCCACGGTTTGTCCCAAGTGTCACGACCGACGACATACGCGGGAACCGCGACCAGGTGGGCGCCTTGGGCGTCAAGTTTGCGGTAGTTGTCCGGGTACCAGCTGTCGCTGCCGATCAACACGCCCAGGCGTCCTGCCGGGGTGTCGACGACGTTGAGCGTATGCTCGCCATTGGCTTCGATAACGTCTTGTTCAGCAAACACCGGATGCATCTGGCGTTGCGGCTGGCCGACCGGCAGTCCATCGCGACCGAACACCACGCTGCTGTTGTACAACGCGCCGTGGCCGACTTTCAGCGTACCGTCGATGATGCTCGGCTCAGGCAACACAATCGTGCCGGCCACCAGGGTGACGTGGAACTCCTTCGCCAGCCCCCCGAACAGTGCCTGATAGTCCTTGGCCATGCCTTTGGCCTTCATCCGCAAGTGAGCGTCGTCGAGACGGCTTTCGCCCTTGGCACTGATCAGCGCGCGGACGAACTGCACGGGATTGCTCACCGCCAGCCAGTTCATCGCTTCCTTCAGCGTGGTCGCCTGGTACAGCTCATCTTTCTCGCCGCTGACCATCAGCCAGGTGCCGATGTGTTCGGGCAACACGACGATGGTTTTCTCGTTCAGCAAGCCTTGGTCCTGAGCCTTCTGCAGATAGGCGGCAAGCTTGCGGTGCAGGCGTTCGGGGCTTTGATAGTCGGTGGGGAACAGCTCGGGCTGGATGCCCAGCAGATTGCCACGATCAGCGGGTGTGCCTTGATCGACCGCGAGATTGATCCGCAGGTCCGACAGGTAATGACCCACCGGACGGTCCGCGGCCCACATGGCGTAGGTCGTCAGGGCGGCAATCAATGCCATGGAGAAAGTCAGGTACAGAAGTTTGCGCATGGGGAAACAGTCGACAGTCGTGTGCAGGGTTCGCGCCTAGGGTAGGGCGCATGCCGGCGCTTGCCAAGGGGCGCTGCACATTTGGATCAATAAGTTGTCAGTTTCGGTCATTGAGTGACAGGGGCGCGACTCTTAGTCTGTCCAACATGACTGACGGGAGCCGAAGAGCTCCTGCATTTTTTCCGTGATCGCTCGATGTGGAGTTACAAATGGCCGCCGCTCATTACCCGCACCTGTTGGCCCCGCTGGACCTGGGTTTTACCACGCTGCGCAACCGCACCTTGATGGGTTCGATGCACACCGGTCTTGAGGAGAAGCCCGGCGGTTTCGAACGCATGGCGGCGTACTTCGCCGAGCGTGCTCGCGGCGGTGTTGGCCTGATGGTCACCGGCGGCATTGGCCCGAACGATGAGGGCGGGGTGTATTCCGGCGCGGCCAAACTGACCACCGAGGAAGAAGCACTCAAGCACCAGATCGTGACTCGTGCGGTGCATGAGGCGGGCGGCAAGATCTGCATGCAGATCCTCCACGCCGGTCGTTATGCCTACAGCCCGAAACAGGTCGCACCGAGCGCCATTCAGGCACCGATCAACCCGTTCAAGCCTAAAGAGCTGGACGAGGAAGGCATCGAGAAGCAGATCAGCGATTTCGTCACCTGCTCGACCCTGGCACAAAAAGCCGAGTACGACGGCGTCGAGATCATGGGCTCGGAAGGGTATTTCATTAACCAGTTCCTCGCCGCCCACACCAACCACCGCACCGACCGTTGGGGCGGCAGCTACGAAAACCGTATGCGCCTGCCGGTGGAAATCGTCCGACGCGTACGTGAAGCCACAGGCCCGAACTTCATCATTATCTTCCGCCTGTCGATGCTCGACCTGGTGGAAGGCGGCAGCACTTGGGAAGAGATCGTGACCCTGGCCAAAGCCATCGAGCAGGCCGGTGCGACCATCATCAACACCGGCATTGGCTGGCACGAAGCGCGGATTCCGACCATCGCCACCAAAGTGCCGCGTGCGGCGTTCAGCAAAGTCACCGCCAAGCTGCGCGGTTCGGTGAACATTCCGCTGATCACCACCAACCGCATCAACACCCCGGAAGTGGCCGAGCAGATTCTGGCCGAAGGCGATGCCGACATGGTCTCCATGGCGCGGCCGTTCCTCGCTGACCCGGATTTCGTCAACAAGGCGGCCGCTGGCCGTGGCGATGAAATCAACACCTGCATCGGTTGCAACCAGGCGTGCCTGGATCACACTTTCGGCGGCAAGTTGACCAGCTGCCTGGTGAACCCACGCGCGTGCCATGAAACCGAGCTCAACTACCTGCCGGTGCAGCACATCAAGAAAATCGCCGTGGTCGGTGCCGGTCCTGCGGGCCTGTCCGCGGCCACGGTGGCGGCCGAGCGGGGTCACGCGGTGACGCTGTTTGATTCGGCCAGCGAGATTGGCGGTCAGTTCAACATTGCCAAGCGTGTACCGGGCAAGGAAGAGTTCTTCGAAACCCTGCGTTACTTCAACCGCAAGCTGCAGACCACCAACGTCGAGGTGTGCCTGAACACCCGTGTCGACGTGGCAAAACTGGTTGAGGGCGGTTACGACGAAATCATCCTGGCCACCGGCATTGCCCCAAGAACTCCGGCGATTCCTGGCGTTGAAAACGCCAAGGTGCTGAGCTACCTGGACGTGATCCTGGAGCGGAAACCGGTGGGCAAGCGCGTGGCGGTGATTGGCGCGGGCGGTATCGGTTTCGACGTGTCGGAATTCCTCGTTCACCAAGGCGTGGCCACCAGTCAGGACCGCGAAGCGTTCTGGAAAGAGTGGGGCATCGACACGCATCTGGAAGCGCGCGGCGGTGTCGCCGGTATCAAGGCTGAACCGCATGCACCGGCGCGGGAAGTGTTCCTGCTGCAACGCAAGAAGTCCAAGGTCGGTGACGGCCTGGGCAAGACTACGGGCTGGATTCATCGCACCGGTCTGAAGAACAAGCAGGTGCAGATGCTCAACAGCGTTGAGTACCTGAAAATCGACGACGAAGGCCTGCACATCCGCATCGGCGAAACCGGCGAGCCGCAGGTGCTGCCGGTGGACAACATCGTGATCTGCGCCGGGCAGGATCCGCTGCGTGAATTGCAGGACGGTTTGGTGGCAGCGGGGCAGAACGTGCATTTGATCGGTGGCGCGGACGTGGCGGCGGAGCTGGATGCCAAGCGCGCGATCAATCAGGGTTCGCGGTTGGCTGCTGAGTTGTAATCAACACAACCTCTGTGGCGAGGGAGCTTGCTCGCCGTAGGACTCCCTCTATCAGCGATCGTGTTGTTTCAGATTAATCACTGTCGCCGGTTTTGCGGCTGCTGCGCAACCGAACGGGAGCAAGCTCCCTCGCCACAAATTGGCTGTTAAGATGCCGGCTCTTTACCCAGAGCCGGCATCGATGCTTCTCCCTTCCAGTGACTGGCTACCCCAAGCCCCACTCGACCTTCTGCAACTTGATTGGCTAACCCGATCCGGCATCGAAGTCGCCATCCTGCGCCTCGACCAAATCGACCCACTGATCAGCGGCAACAAATGGTTCAAGCTCATCGAACACCTCAAAGCAGCCGACCTCGCCGGTGCCGAAGGCATCATCAGTCTGGGCGGTGCTCACTCCAACCATCTGCATGCACTGGCGGCTGCCGGCAAACGCTTCGGGTTTAGAACGGTTGGATTGCTGCGCGGTCACCCGCAAGACACTCCGACAGTGAACGACTTGCAAGCATTCGGCATGCAGTTGCACTGGCTGGGTTATGGCGGCTATCGCGCGCGGCATGATGCGGGTTTTTGGGAACCCTGGCGGGTGCAATACCCCGATCTGCTTCCGGTACCTGAAGGTGGCGGCGGATTACCGGGCGCAAAGGGCTGCATGCCGTTGAAAACAATGGTCAGCGAGCAACTGAACGGTCTGGGCTGGAGCGGTTACGACGGTTGGTGGCTGGCCTGCGGAACCGGCACCACGCTGGCCGGTCTGGTGCTGGCGGAAGCGGGGGAGCATCCGGTTTACGGCGCGTTGGCGGTGCCCGACGATCATGGCGTGGCGCAGCAAGTCGCATCGATTGTGCAAGAGGCAGGTTTGCGCACGCCGGTTTACGAACTGTTCGACGCCAGCCGAGGTGGCTTCGCCAAAGTCGATCCGCTGTTACTGGAGTTCATCGCACAGACCGAACAGGCCAGCGGCATACCCCTGGAGCCGTTGTACACCGGCAAAGCGTTGCTGGCGCTCAAGCAGCACGTCGAAGCCGGACGATTACAGGGTACGCGCCTGATCTTCATCCACACTGGCGGTCTGCAGGGCCGCCGCGGGTTCACATCAGAGCTCTGAAAGACAACGCAAATTCCTTGTGGGAGCGGGCTTGCTCGCGAAGACGGAGTGTCAGGCAACATTTATGTCACTGACACGGCCCCTTCGCGAGCAAGCCCGCTCCCACAGGATTTCGTTGGTTCAGGTATTTCGGCTAACCCGCTTGGGCATCATCCGCAACAAGGTGTTATCGCCCACCACATAGTGGTGATAAATCCCCGCCACCGCGTGCAGGCCGATCAGCCAATACCCGATGGTGCCGCCCAGCACATGCCAGCCCTCGATTTGCTTGGCCAGCGCCTTGTCCTCCGAGACCAGCAACGGCAGGTCAAAGCCATAAAACATCACCTGATGACCCTTGGCGCTGGTTACCAGCCATCCAAGAATCGGCATCGCAATCATGAAAATGTACAACGCCCAGTGCATCAGTCTGGCCAGCACGGTCTGCCAGTGCGGCGAGGCCGGGAAGATCTGTGGTGCCGGGCCCAGGCTGCGAGCGATCAACCGCAACCAGACCAACACGAATACCGTCAAGCCGAGCATGAAGTGCGATTCAACGATCAACGTCCGGCCACCGCTGCCCTTGGGAAAGATCCCGCGAAACTCGATACAGGCGTAAACCAGCGCCAGCAGAACCAGCATCAACCAATGCAGCGCGATCGACACAGTGCTGTAGCGTGAGTCGGAATTTTTCCACGGCATACGGTGTTCCTCACAGGTCGGCCACCGTTCTTGGTCGACGGTGTTCCTTAACTGTAAGCCTGATTCGAGGGGTCTGCCTGATCCTGGTCAAGGTTCAATGCTCTGGTTCAGGTAACAGACAGAAAAAAGCACCGCTGTCCCTTGTAGGAGCGAGACTTGCCCGCGAAGGCGTTCTACCAGCCGACATCCCTGTTGGATGTTCAGACGCCTTCGCGGGTAAGCCTCGCTCCTACAGGGGGCAGCGGTGCTTTTGGGTGGATCAACTGCTTTGCGGCATCTCACCCTTGGCCAGACGCTTGTTGATGTCGGCGATCACTTGCGGCAAGTCGGTGATGGTGTCGATCATGTAGTGCGGTCGTGAGCCTTCGAACAGTGCGTGGATGCGTTTGCGTTCACTGTCGAGTTCGTCGCTGCCAAGGGCGCGGAAGCCTTCGTAGTCGAGACCCAGCGCGTTACCGGAGCAGATCAGCGCCACGGTCCACATACCGGCACGACGACCTTCGAGAATGCCCGGCACGGTGTCGTCGATCTTCACGCAAGCCGCGACATCGTCGATGCCCAACGCAATCACGTTGGCCAGTGCCTGAGCTGGCCATGGGCGGCCGTTAGGTACTTCGTCAGTGGCGACTACGTGGTCGGCAACGTAACCGTTGGTGGCGGCCAGTTCGACCACTTTGTCCATGACCTGTTTCGGGTAACCGGAGCAGGAACCGATCTTGATCCCTTGCTGACGCAGGGTGGCGATGGTGTCGAGTGCGCCCGGAATCAGTGCCGAGTGCTCGGCGATTTTTTCGATTTGCAGTGGCATGAAACGTTTGTAGATGGCGGTGACGTCATCGTCGGTCGGTGTGCGGCCGAACACGGCGCGATAACGCTCGGCAACTTCCGGCTGGTCGCACAGGGTACGAATGTGGTCCCACTTGCCCATGCCCATCGGCCCGCGGGCCTCTTCGATGGACACCTGGACGTCGAACTCGGCGAAGGCTTCGACAAAAATCTGCGTCGGCGCGAAGGAGCCGAAGTCGACCACGGTGCCGGCCCAGTCGAGGATGGCGGCCTGGAGTTTGGTTGGGTTGTTGTAATTCATGGTGATCAAATTCCTGTAATAACTGACTGTTTGGGAGCCGCTTTTTGTGGGAGCGGGCTTGCTCGCGAAGGCGGTGTATCAGTCGACATCAAGTTGAATGTCAGTCCGCTTTCGCGAGCAAGCCCGCTCCCACAGGGGGAATGCGGTGTTGTTTAGATCTCTAACACTTCCATCTCGCGCAGCACTTCGGCAATCGCCGCCACGGCCGCGTGCATCTCGGCCTGGTTGACGTGTCCGATGCAGCCGACGCGGAAGGTGTCGACCTGGGTCAATTTGCCGGGGTAGAGGATGAAACCCTTGGCCTTGACCCGTTCGTAGAATTCCTTGAACTGGTATCGCGGATCTTTCGGCGCGTGGAAGGTGACGATGATCGGTGCCTGGATCGCGGCGGGCAGAAAGCTGTGCAAGCCGAGTTTGGCCATGTCATCGAGCAGCACCTGGCAGTTGTTGGCATAGCGTTGATGCCGCGCCGGCAAACCGCCTTCTTCGTTGTACTGCAGGAGGGCTTCGTGCAACGCGGCGACCACGTGGGTCGGCGGCGTGAAGCGCCACTGGCCGGTCTTGGCCATGTAGGCGTGCTGGTCGAACAAATCCATCGCCAAGGAGTGCGAGTTGCCGGCCGCGTTGGCCAGCGCGTCTTTGCGAGCGAAGACAAAACCCATGCCCGGCACACCTTCCAGGCATTTGCCCGAGGCGGCGATCAGCGCGTCGAAGGGCACCTGTTGTGCGTCGATCGGCAACGCGCCGAAGGAACTCATGGCGTCGATGATCAGGCGTTTGCCGTGTTGCGCGATGACGCGGGCGATTTCCGGCAGCGGGTTGAGGATACCGGTGCTGGTCTCGCAGTGAATCAGCGCGACGTGGGTGATGCTCGCATCGGCCCGCAGCAGACGGTCGACGTCGGCGGCGGTGGTCGGTTCGTCTTCGGCGGTTTCGAAGGTACTGAAGGGGCGGCCGAGCACTTCGCAGATTTTCGCCAGGCGTTTGCCGTAGGCGCCATTGATCAGCACCAGCACTTTGCCGTCGCGGGGCACCAGCGTGCCGATTGCTGCTTCGACGGCGAAGGTGCCGCTGCCTTGCAGGGGTACGCAGTGGTGGCTGTCGCCGCCGTTGATGATCGTCAGCAATTGCTCGCACAGGCTGGCGGTCAGTTGATTGAAGCGGTCATCCCATGAACCCCAGTCGACCATCATCGCCTGACGGGTGCGGGCCGATGTGGTCAGTGGGCCGGGGGTGAGCAGGATTGGCTCAGCAGTGCTCATTCTTGTGTCCTCGCAAAAGCTCTCTGTGGGATGAAGCTACGGGACATAAATTGCAATTTCGGGTGCTATCAATCAAATTGTTTGTTGTTATGCCAGCCATCAGTGAGAGTTATTCATGAACCTGTTCCAGCTTCGAGCCTTTGACGCCGTGGCCCGCGAAGGCAGCTTCACCCGCGCTGCCGAGCGGCTGTTCATCAGCCAACCGGCGGTCACCGGGCACATCAAGGCCCTGGAGGAGCATTACCAGATCACCTTGCTGCGCCGCACCGCGCGACGAGTGGAGCTGACGGAGGAGGGCACCAAGCTGGCGGCGATCACCCGGGCGATGTTCGGCCTGGCCGAGGAAGCGCAAGTGCTGCTGGAAGCGAATCGACAGTTGCTGACCGGTCGTTTGGAAGTGGCGGCGGACGGGCCGCACATGGTGATGCCGATGCTGGCAAGTCTACGGGCGCGGTATCCGGGGATCACCGTGAATCTGCGGTTGGGCAATGCTCAGGAAACGCTGGCGGCGTTGTTGTCCGAGCATGCCGACGTGGCCGTGTTGACTGAAGTCGAGCCGCGCAAAGGCCTGCACCTGCAAGCGTTGAACGAATCACGGATTTGCGCGCTGGTGCCTGAAAGTCATCCTTGGGCCAAGGCGTCCAAGGGCGTGAAGCTCAAGGAGCTGGATCAGGTGATTATGGTATTGCGTGAACCGAGTTCGATTACCCGACGGACGTTCGATGAGGCTTGCGCGATGGCGTCGGTCAATCCCAGGGTGTTGCTGGAGCTGGACAGTCGCGAGGCGGTGACCGAGGCCGTGGCGGCGGAGTTGGGCGTTGGGGTGGTGTCGTCTGTGGAAGTCAGTCATGACCCGAGGGTGGCGGCGGTGCCGATTCTGGGTGAAGGGTTGGTTAACCGGCACATGATCGGGTGCATGGAACGGCGGCGGGATTTGCGTTTGATTCGGGCGTTTTTCGAGTTGACGCCAGTCAGGTAAACCGAGGTGCGACCTTCGCGGGCAAGCCACGCTCCCACAGGGATTTATGTTGGCCGAAAATGTTGTGTACGACGCAAACCTGTGGGAGCGGGCTTGCTCGCGAAGTGGCCAGACCTGCCTACACACAGCCTGAGCGAGTTCTTTCCGGCGTTTGCCGAGGTCAAGGTCGAGGCGACATGGAACGGCCCGTCGGACCGTTCAGTAACCGGTTTGCCGTTCTTCGGCCAGATGAGTGCCAGCGGTAACGTGTTTTACGGTTTCGGTTATTCTGGCAGCGGCGTCGGTCCGTGCCATATGGGCGGGCAGATCCTCGCCTCAATGGTTCAGGGGCTGGACAACGCCTGGACCCGTTCGCCCTTGGTGAATGGCCCGTTGGGCTTCTTTCCGCCGGAACCGATTCGTTACCTCGGCTCATTAATGGTGCGCAACGCCATCCGCCGCAAGGAGCGCGCCGAGGACCACGGCCGTCGGCCGCGGCATCTGGATGTGCGTCTGGCCAAGTTCGCGGCGGCGGCAGGCAAGGCTGACAAGGGCTGATCAGTCCTGACGGTTGACCAGCCAATCGAGCAGCAAGCGGCCATCGCCGCGTGGCGGTCGAGCGAGTCGAGGCGCTGGCGGGTTGCTCGCAGTGGCACACAGCACAGGGCGATCCGGGTCGCTGTCGAGAAAACTGATGAGCACTTCGGTGCCGGCGAGTGGCAGCCTGGACGGGTCGATCCGACCGTCCGGCGCGGCGAGGGCCACGGGTAGCCAGAGGCCGGTGGATTGATCGTCATCGGCCGGCGCGGTGGGCCACAACCGCACCTCAATCCGTCCTTGTTCATCCAGCACCGCCGGCTGCCCGACCGGGCCCAGCACTCGCGCCGTCTGATAACCCGGAATACTCGGTCTGGCCTGCGTGAGCGCAGGCCGGAACACCGTGGACCACGGAATGGCGCTGAACTGATTGCTGTAATGCCGGGTCATGTCGAATGTGTCCTCGGCGAGAATCGACGGCTGTTGGCCCTGATGCCGGATCTCGGTCAGCAGCCACTGATCGTTGAAGTTCGGGATGGGATGTTCTGACACTTGCACGATGCTTCCACTGCGCACATCACAGTGATTGCTTTGCCCTTGAATCTGCCGATGCCGGCAGCGCAGGCGTTCAAGTGAGCGACGACTCGATTGCTCACGCTCGAGCTGTTGCGGCGCAGGCGATGCGGTCAGTGGGGGCGAGGCGTGACGCTGGAACAATTCACTGATTACCGGCGCGCTGGTGCGATGGGGGGACTCGTCGTAAAAGGGCATCAAAAGCGGTTCCTGGGGGAAGCTCAGGCTGTCATCCGCCAGCACCAGCATGTGGCTGTCGCGCTGATGTTCGAAGTGGTAGTGGATGCCTTCTTCTTCGCAGAGCCGTTGGAGGAACGCCAGGTCGGTCTCTTCAAACTGAATGCAAAACGGACGGACTGGGTAGCGCCCGTTCGGCAGTTCAAAGCGGACGCTGTCTTCGGGGATCGCATTTTCTGCGAGCAACTGGCGCAGGATGGCGGGCACGCCGAGTTGATGAAAGACCCGACGACAAGGTTGCCGGTCCAGCTGTAGAAGCCAGGGCACCAGCACCAAGTGGTAGCCGACCCGGTGCGGCCCACGATACTCGCGACTGGCGGTGTGCAAGAGGCCATGAATGCCGGTTTCATCCCCCAGGCTCAGGAACGCCGATTGCTGGAGCAACTGCTCGAGGTTCATGGCCGGTGCCAGCCCGATCACTTCGATCTCGAAACGATAGGGCTGGTTGAGACTTTCTCGGCCACTGAACTGCAGCACCTGCAGAATCAAACCGCTGTCCAGGAGGGTCAGGGTGTAGGGACTTTCCTTGTCGTTGTGCATCGAACGCGCTTCTGCCATGGAATATGGGCGCAGAGGGTACGAAACCACGGCCCTTTATAGTCACCGCAAATCGACTTTTCAGAATCGCCCTACAAGCGCTGGTGAAGATGTCGATTCGTCATGCCGGTGAGCCGGGTGGAATTTTTGGTCGATTGCCAACTTTAGGCCGTATAAACTTGCGCAAAGCGTCGGCCAATAGATGTCTCGGCGCCACAGAGATGAGAGTGAGTAATGGGCGCACAGTGGAAGGTTAAACACAAAGAAGCGGCATCTAACGCCAAGGGCAAGATCTTCGGCAAACTGGTAAAAGAAATCACCATTGCTGCGCGCAACGGTGCCGATGTCACGACCAACGCACACCTGCGTCTGGTGGTTGAACAGGCTAAAAAAGCGTCGATGCCCCGCGAAACCCTCGAACGCGCGATCAAGAAAGGCTCCGGCCAGCTCGGCGAAACAGTGCAATACCATCGCGTGACCTATGAAGGCTTCGCCCCGCATCAGGTGCCGCTGATCGTTGAATGCGTCACCGACAACATCAACCGCACCGTCGCTGAAATCCGCGTGGCATTTCGCAAGGGCCAATTGGGCGCTTCCGGTTCGGTGGCGTGGGACTTCAACCATGTGGGCATGATCGAAGCGTCCCCGGACAGCCCTGACGCCGATCCGGAAATGGCCGCGATTGAAGCCGGTGCCCAGGATTTTGAGCCAGGTGAAGAAGAGGGCACGACCCTGTTCCTGACCGAGCCAGGTGACCTGGACGCCGTTCAGAAAGCACTGCCTGAGCAAGGTTTTACCGTGTTGTCGGCCAAGTTGGGCTATCAGCCGAAAAACCCGGTGACGGGTTTGAGCGATGAGCAGATGGCTGAAGTCGAGGCGTTCCTGGAAGGCCTCGATAACCATGATGATGTGCAGGATATGTTTGTTGGTTTGGCCGGGTAATTTGCTTCTTCAGTGATACCGCCATCGCGAGCAGGCTCGCTCCCACAGTAGGTCTGTGTTGATCACAAAATCATGTGTACGACACAAAACCCCTGTAGGAGCGAGCCTGCTCGCGAATGACCGCGAAGCGGTCACTGGATATCAAGTAATCCCACAATCTCACTGAACCCCGGCCGCGCCAGGACATCCGGCTGACAGCAACGCTGTTCCAGTTCCTCCAGCTGCAAGCGCCTTTCATCGCTCAACCCCGAGTCGATCCGCTCCAGCAATTCCCCCAGCAAAACCCCAAACGCCCGCACTTCGATCCGTTGCAGCGCTCGGCTTTCCAGGCTGTCGCATGTCGCATGAAAAGACGCCGCGCCAAAGTCCCCCAACAGGCAATCACCGTGCTCGTTCCACAAAATATTGTGGCCATAGAGATCACCGTGGGTGATGCCTTGGCGGTGCAAATGCTCGGCCACCGAGGCGATGCCGCGAACTATGCGCAGCGCCACATCGGCACTGAAACGGGTGTCATCGGCATAGACGTCACGGGTACAGGACGCCAGGCTCGGCAGTCCGGCCAGATTGCGGTAACTCGGGTCGATCAGTTGCATCACCAGCCCGGCCTGCTGTTCGGGATGCCCGACGATCCGGCCTTCTACCCGGATCAGATGGGAGTGAATGCCGGCGGAGATGCAGGCGTTCATCTCGTGCAGCGGTGAACCGTCGCTGGTCATTTCGCCTTTGTAGAGTTTGACCGCGACCTGTGTGGCCAGTCGTTCCCACAGCGCCCGATGAATCACCCCCGAAGCACCTTCGCCCAGTTGTTGCTCCAGGCGCAGTTCGGACCACACAATACTCGTCGTCGCTTCGAGGGCCGCCGCATCGGCTTCGGTTTCCAGCGGGTTACCGGCGTAAGCCAGCCAGGTCAGGCTAGGCAGGGTCAGCAGCCACTCGGGCAGTTCGGTCAGTTGATTGGCTGCGATGCGGATCAGTTCGAGTCGATGGCAATGGCTCAGGCTCTCGGGCAGGCGCTGCAAGCGATTGCCCGAGAGCATGAGTTTTTGCAGGTGTGAGCATCGACCCAACTCAGCGGGCAATTCACTGAGGCTGTTATCGGTCAGGATCAGCCAGCGCAACAGCGGAGGCAGCGCAGCGGCGGGGACCGTTTCAATGGCATTGGCCTTGAAGCCGATCATTGTCAGCGCGGCGCATTGGCCGAGGCACGCGGGCAGTTCGGTAAACAGGTTGTCCGAGCAAAAAAGCACGCGCAAGCGGGTCAGGCGATGCAGGTCATCCGGCAGGCTGCTCAAGGCGTTGCCGCTGAGGTTGAGCACTTCCAGCGAGTCCGCCAGGTCGAAGATTTCTCGCGGAAATTCGGTCAGGCCGCAGGCCAGGTCCAGTCGGGTGATGCCTGTCAGTTGACCGGCGCGCAGTTGGGCGAGGGTATCCATGGACGGGTTCGCTATTGATCGAGAGGAGGGCGCGGGGGCCTGGAAATGGACGACATGATAACGGCAAAGGTGTGTCGCCTGTGAGGCCGCCATCGCGAGCAGGCTCGCTCCTACAGTTGACCGAGTTGCCTGGGTGGACGCGAACTAATGTGGGAGCGAGCCTGATCGCGATGAGGCCGGCGCTGCAACACAAAAACTACGGATCCCTGACTTCCACCAACTGCCCCAGCCGACTACGCGTGCGCGCAAGGTCAATCGCATCGCCACCCAGGCTTTCTCGCAACGACTGCTCACCGAGCAACGTCAGTTGCTTGTCCTGATCGTACAAAACGTCGATCAAATTGATGAAGCGCTGCTGCGCCGCCGTCGAGCAATCGGCAAGGTCAGGCAGCTCGTCGATGATCCAGTGATCGAATCGCCGGCACAGCTCCAGGTAATCCATGACCGCCGTGGGGTGTTCGCACAGATCGCCAAAGGTAAAACCGATGGTGCGTTCTTCACAGCGTCGCGCTTGAAGGTGACGTGCGCCGACCGGCAGTTGCAGGGGCGGTGCGCCGCGTTCGGGCAGGTCCAGCGCCTGACGTTGCGCCACGGTGCCCGGCCAGACGTAGCGGCCATGGGTAAACACCTGCTGCGCGTGCGTCCTCATCTGGCTGCGGTAGTCATGGGGTCCGCCGACCTCCATGGACCTGCATGCGCGCATGGATCAAGTCGATCACCGGTTTGAATCGCGCATGATAGAGCGGGTTGGGCAATAGACCTTCCGGCGGATAATTGGACGTCACCAGCAGCAGAATGCCCCGTTGGAACAACGCCTTGAACAGCCCCGTAATCGTCAGGCAGGCTTCCCCGAGCTGCGGCGGCGTAGTGTAACCAAAGGGTTTACCTTCCAGTGATGTCGACCCTATCTCGACAGGACTCTGCAGTTTGTAGAGATTTTTAGGCCGTTATCAGTTTTTTTTAGCCAAATCCCGGTAAAAAAAACCCGTTGCAGGGATGCATCGACGATGAGCGGCTGGCGAAATTCCGGTGCGTAGCTACCCTGATGCCTAGTCGCCACCACACGCAAGGAATGGGGCCGTGAATGGAATGATGGTATTGGCAGTCACAGGTGTGACGCTCAGCGCGCAGGTATTGGCAGCAGAACTTCAGGTTGACGTACGCGTCGACGTACAGCGCGGCTGTCAGTTGGTCGGGCAACAACGTCAGGCAGGGATCGAGCAACTGGGCGTGCTCGACTTCGGCAGTACCGCGCGGCTGGATGACCCGGCCGGACCGCTGGGCGCGGCGCTGATGAATGAGCGACTGCCAAGGCTCGAATGCAACCCCGACACCCCTTATCAATTACGCGTTGACGGCGGCCAACACGGTGGCGTCGGTGAAGTGCGTTACATGGCGGGTTCCGCCGGCAGCAAGCCCATCCCTTATCGGCTTTACCAGGACCCGGCGCGGCTGATCCCGCTGGCGGTGAATGTGCCGGTGAGTGGCCGTGTACCGGATTCCGGTTCAGTGGATTTGCCCCTGTATGCGCGTATCGAACGGCTGGCGGAGATTCCCCGTGTCAGCCGCTATTCAGATGTGCTGAAAGTGACGGTCACCTGGTAGCGAGGAGTGGGGGTTGGCGCCATGACAAGCAGGCACTGGAGGGTTATCGCCGTGAGCACACTGGTTCTGCTGGCCGACGACGCGCAAGCCGCGGTCAGCGGGCAGATACAAGCGCGGCTGACCATTACCTCCGGTTGTGAAGTCACCAATGATGCCGCCCCTGACACTCTGGCCAGCGATTTCGGCACGCTTGATTTCGGCCAGCAAGGCCCGACCTGGAATCGCCCGATCAACGCCAGCCTCGGCGACGGCGGTAACGGCAGGCTGAACGTCGTCTGCAACCCTTCGGTCACCGGGTTCACCGTCACCATCGATGGCGGTGCCCATGGCGACGGCACGACCCGACGCCTGAGCAACGGCAGCCAGACCATCCCTTATCAATTGTTCCTCGACGCTTCCGCAAATCAGCGCTACAGCATCGGTCAACAACACAATTTCGCTGTCACCAGCGGGGCCCAGATACCGATCCCGGTATTTGGCTCGGTGGTGGCGAATACCCGTGCGTTACCGCGCGGTGTCTATACCGACACCCTGACGGTGACGCTGGATTGGTAACCCGTAGAGGACGGACACCATGCACATGCTTGCATCAAGGATAGGTTTGTCACTGCTTGGCCTGACGCTGGCGTCCAGTGCCCATGCCGCCACCACGGTCACCGGCCAGATAACGTCCAGTCTGATTCTGATCAGCAGCTGTCAAGTCAACGGAGCCGGCGGTTCCAGCGGCCTGAACTTCGGTGCGTTGAATTTCGGCACCGAAAACAGCCTGTTCACCACCGCCAATGCGCAAGTGCTGGGTGGTGGTGGCGGGGCGTTGGCGATTCTGTGTTCCAGCGGCACCACGCCGGCCGTGAAGGTCCGGGCGGGTGCCCATGACGGCTTGTCTTCCGGCGGCACCCGAGCCCTGGCAGATGGCAGCGGCAACTATGTGCCGTATGACCTGTACACCGACGTCGGGCATTCGCAGATTCTGGCCATCGACGGGGTGATCAACCTCACAACCAGCACCGGTGTGGCGCAAACCGTGAACCTCTACGGTAAAGCCGTGGGCAAGGCCGGGCTACCGGCCGGCACCTACACCGACACCGTTGCCGTCGAACTGACGTTCTAGAACGATGACACAAAAGCACGGCTATGCGGCGCTGTTCCTGCTGTGTGCGGGGTGCGTGCCGTTGCCGCTGGCGGCGGTGACCAGCCAGAGTTTTCAGGTCAGCGCCACGGTCACCGCCGGGTGCCTGGTGGTGGGCGGTGTATCGAATTACGGCAGCCTCAACTTCGGCAGCCAGTCAGCCTTGGCCACCAGTACGGTGCAAGTGGCGTTGAGCGCCGGTGTGCAGTTGCAATGCACACCGGGGGTGACGATGAACATGAGTGTCGATGGCGGCCAGTACAACAGCAGCGGGCGGCATATGCAGCTCACGACCGGCAGTAACCGCGTGGCGTACCAGCTGTTTCGTGATGCGGCGTTCAGCCAGAGCCTGGGGATCGGCCAGAGTGTCGCCGTGGCCTACACCGATGCCAATAACATCAGCCTGCCAATTTATGGACGGGTGCAATTACCGGGCGATCAGCCTGGGGGGACGTACAGCGATGTGCTGCAAGTGCAGCTGTCGTGGTAATGCGTCGTTTTGAATAGGGAGCAGGCTTATGAGTTCACCTTCGCTGCGGCATTCGATCATGCGTTGTGCGGTGTTGGCGATGGTGTTACTGGGGGCGAACAAGGTGCAGGCCGCCAGCTCGGTGCTGATCTGGCCGATCGACCCGGTGCTGGAGGCCGATCAACAGGCCAGTGCCCTGTGGCTGGAAAACCGTGGCAGTGAGACCGCCAACCTGCAGATCCGGGTGTTCGCCTGGAGCCAGAGTGGCTTCAACGATCAGTATCAGAATCAGCGCGATGTGATCGGCAGTCCGCCCGTGGCGAAGATTGAACCCGGTCAGAAACAACTTGTGCGCCTGACCCGCACCCGGGAGATTCCACCGGGGCAGGAACTGGCTTACCGCATCATCATCGATGAAATTCCCTCGGCTAAAACCCCCGCTTCCGAAGGCGACAAGACCGCTGCGGCGATTCGTTTTCAGATGCGTTATTCGGTGCCGTTGTTCGCTTATGGCGCCGGGCTTTGGAGCAAGGAAGACACCACCCGCCAACGTGATCCCAAGGGCGTCGGCATGCCGGATCTGAGCTGGCGCACGGTGGCAGTGGAGGGTCGCTCCTATGTCGAAGTGCGCAATCAGGGCGCGGTGCATGCGCGGCTGACCGATGTGGCGCTCAAGCAAGGCAACCAGACCCAACCGCTGGTGGAAGGCCTGTTGGGTTACGTGCTGCCCGGCGCAATCATGCGCTGGCCGGCACCGGGACCGATGGCCGCCAATCCGGCGTTGCAGGTACGGGTCAATGGCGCGCCGCAGGTTCAGAGCATTACCCCGGCACGTTAATCACATCCCTTGTAGCAGCTGCCGAAGGCTGCGTTCGGCTGCGGAGCAGTCGCCAAATCAGGCACCGCAGTCATTCAGGTAAATCGTAGAGACCGTTTTGCGACTGCTTCGCAGCCGAACGCAGGCTTCGCCAGCGGCTACAGGGATTGTGTGAGTTGTGACAAAGAGGAATCTGTCCATAGACGGACCAAATGCGCGAATGAGCCAAGGCCTGGCTCGCAGTTTCCAGCGGCCGTTGTGGGCAGTGAGCTGCGCGTACTGGCTGGTGTTCGCCCCTCAAACAGGGGCCGGTGATCTGCCGCCACCGCCCAGCGGCATGGAGGCTGTGGCCGATGCACAGTTGTTTCTGGAATTGGTGGTCAATCAAATGAATACCGGACGAGTCGTGGCGGTTGAGCAACGGGCCGGGCGGTTCTTTCTACCGGCCAGCGCATTGCGCGACACCGGTATCAAACTGCCCGAAAACACCGGCACCGAAGTCGACCTCGACAGCGTCCCGGGCCTGCACCGCGAGTACGACAGTGGCGCTCAACGGTTGCTGCTGGAGGTGCCACCGGACTGGCTGCCGGAGCAGTTCGTCGGCAACCGCCAAGCTTATCCGCGAACCCCGGCCCTGAGCAGTTTCGGGGCCTTGCTCAACTACGACCTGTACCTCAACGACACCGATGACGCCGGCACTTACCTCGCGGCATGGAACGAAGTGCGGCTGTTCGACAGCTGGGGCACGCTGTCCAACACCGGGCAATACCGCCGCACATTGTCGGGGGAGGCGGTGAGTACGCTGAGTAATGGTTACCTGCGCTACGACACCACCTGGCGTTATTCCGATGACGAGCGATTGCTGACTTATGAGGCCGGCGACCTGGTCAGCGGCGCGCTATCGTGGAGCAGTTCGGTGCGCCTGGGCGGGGCGCAAGTGTCCCGTGACTTCGGCGTGCGCCCGGATCTGGTGACCTATCCCTTGCCGCAGTTTGCCGGCGAAGCGGCCGTGCCGTCCTCGGTGGACCTGTTCATCAACGGCTACAAATCCAGCAGCGCCGAGCTGCAACCCGGTCCTTACACACTGACCAACATCCCGTTCATCAACGGCGCCGGAGAGGCGGTTGTGGTCACGACGGATGCGCTGGGCCGCCAGGTCTCGACCACGGTGCCGTTCTACGTCACCAGCAGCTTGCTGCAAAAAGGCTTGAGTGATTTTTCTGTCGCCGCCGGCACCTTGCGCCGAGACTACGGCCTCCGCGATTTCAGCTACGGCCCCGGTGTCACGTCCGGCAGCCTGCGTTACGGTTTGAGTGATAACTTCACTCTGGAAAGCCATGCCGAAGCGTCGGATTCCCTGAGCCTCGGCGGCATGGGCGGCAACCTGCGACTGGGCAATTTCGGGGTGCTCAACACCGCGCTCAGCCAAAGCCGTTTCGAAGGCGAAAACGGTCAGCAATTGAGCCTCGGCTATCAGTACAGCAGCCAGCGCTACAGCTTTTCCTGGCAACGCCTGCAACGTCGCGATCAGTACGCCGACCTGACCGTGGTCGACAGCCCTTACACCACCCTGAGCACACGCAGCGAACAGGCGACCCTGAGCCTCAACCTCGACACGTGGGGCAGCCTCGGCGTCGGTTATTTCGACGTGCGTGCGGCGGATGATTCGCGCACCCGGTTGCTCAACCTGACCTGGAGCAAACCCTTGTGGCGCAACACCAGTTTCTACTTATCGGCCAACCGCGAAATCGGTGACAGCAACTGGGCGGTGCAGGCGCAACTGGTGATCCCGTTCGATCTGCGCGGCAGTCTGGCCATCAGCAGCGAACGCAGCAAGACCGGGCAAAACCAGCAGCGGGTCAACTACAGCCGCGCGGTGCCCACCGAAGGCGGGGTGGGCTTCAACCTCGGTTACGCCCATGGCGATGGCCCGGATTATCGTCAGGCTGACCTGACCTGGCGCCTGCAATCGGTGCAGTTGCAGGCGGGTGTCTATGGCAACAGCGACGCCGAAACCCGTTGGGCCGATGCCAGTGGCTCGTTGGTCTGGATGGACCGTCAGGTATTCGCGGCCAACCGGATCGACGATGCTTTTGTGGTGGTCAGCACCGAGGGTTACGCGGACATTCCCGTGCGCTACGAAAACCAGCAGGTGGGTCAGACGGATCGCAACGGCCACTTGCTGGTGCCCTGGAGCAGCGCCTATTACCGTGGCAAATACGAAATCGATCCGCTGAATCTGCCGGCTAACGTGCGCAGCCACAATGTCGAGCAGCGGATCGCGGTACGCCGGGGCAGCGGTTATCTGCTGGAGTTTCCGTTAACCAAGGTGATCGCTGCGAGCATCGTGCTGGTGGATGCACAGCAACGGGAATTGCCCTTGGGCAGCAACGTTGTGCACGAGCAGAGCGGCGCACAAACCGTGGTCGGCTGGGACGGTCTGGTGTACCTGGAAAACCTTCAAAAGCACAACAGCTTGCGGGTGACACTGGCGGATGGAAAGAGCTGCCAGGTGCAGTTCGCCGTGGACTCGAATCAGGATCAGGTCCCGCTGATCGGGCCGTTGGTGTGCCAATGAAATGGCTGGTGTTGTTGGCGCTATGGCTGCCGGGGTGCGCCTGGGCGCTGTGCTCCGTGGTCAGCACCACAGCGGCGGCGTTCGGTTCACAGAGTTCGATTGCGGTGCGCACCACGGCTCAAGCCAGTTCCACCCCCAATGCGGGGTTGAGTTGCACCGGCTCACTGCTGTCATTGCTGACTGACAATGACCACTTCTACGCCACCGTCTCGTCGACTCAATCCGGCTTGCTCGGGCCGACCGGGGACGTTATCGGCTATACGTTGTATGCCGACAACAGCACCAGCTACCCGATCACCCGTGGCGTGGCATTCGATTTCGCCCGCAATGGCATCATCGATGCGCTCGGCCTGCTGGGCAGTGTGATACCGAAAACCGCGCCCGTTTATTTGCGAACGACCATTGGCAGCAACGTGGCGGCGGGCGTCTACAGCGAGACCCTGAGTATTTTCTGGAGCTGGAATTATTGTGCGGTCATCGGTGCCGGCAGCATCTGCCTGGGGCGCGACATCGGCAGTGGCACTGCGACGGTAACCGTCAATATGACCGTGGCCAACGACTGCACCATCACCGCACCGAACATCAGTTTCGGCAGTGCGCCGGTGGTCAGCGGCTTCACTGCAGTCACCGGCCAGACCATCAACCTGGCCTGCACCAAGGGCAGCGCCTACACCGTGGGGCTGGACGACGGCCAGCATGCGGCCGGTATCGGCGGGCGCCGACGGATGATCTCGGGTGCAAATTACCTGGCCTACGACATCTTCAAAAGTGCCGGCACCACCCGCTGGGGCAGTGTCGGCGGTGCGCGTCGGGCCAGTTCCGACGCGGAGGTGAACCCTGGCAATGGCTTGGGGACGGGCAGCCAGGTGTTTAACTACAACGCAAAAATCTACACCGACCAGACCACACCGCCGGCTGGGACTTATCTGGACAGCGTGATCCTTGATGTCGGGTTTTGATGTCGAAAACACCACCGACTCTGTAGCAGCTGCCGAGGCTGCGTTCGGCTGCGCAGCAGTCGTAAACCCGGTTTACGCGGTTTTCCTGAAAGAACCGGTTGCCTGAGTTTACGACTGCTGCGCAGCCGAACGCAGCCTCGCGCTGCTCGGCAGCTGCTACAGGGGGAGCGTTCCAAACGTTATGGGTGGGGATCGGCTACCGCTCGATACTGCGATTCCACCGCGCATTCCATTTCGGGCGCTGTTCGTTGACCTGATCCCAGTCAAACACGAACTCGCCTTTCTCGCTGCCGAGTCCTTCTAGTTGCACAAAAGCCATAACTGCGCTCCACCTGAGATTGTTATGCGTCGCCCGAAGGCGCGCTTTTTTGTATGGGCAGATACGAAAGATGTTGCTGGGTGCGTTGGCGCTCGACTTCAGTCGGCTGCCGCTGTTGTTCGAATCGCCCCTGTCTGGACGCAAAGTAGGACGAAGACATCAATGGCCTATTTCACTGAAGCGCTGACTATTTTCAGTTTCATTCAGTGAATAAATTTATCGTCGAGAAATCACATGCCTGATTCCATTGAGCGGAATGAAAACAACAATGAAGTCGGTGTCGGGGCTGTCTCCAGATTGTTTGCGGTGTTGCGCAGCCTGGGCGACACGGTTGAAGGCGGGGAGCGTGTGACACAACTGGCGCAGCGCATCGGTCTGTCGCAACCGACCACGCATCGCTAGCTGCGCAGCCTGATGGACGAAGGCATGGTCGAGCAGGACGCTCGCAGTAAACGCTATCGCCTGAGCCTGGATTTTTTGCGCTGGCGGCACGGGCTGGCAACACCGGAAATCTGCGCGAACTGGTGCGGCCGTCGTTGTTGCGGCTGTCGGCCTCACTGGGGGATTCGTTGTTTTTACTGGCACGCAGCGGTTTTGATGCGATCTGCCTGGACCGCAGTGAAGGGCCGTTTCCGATTCGCACCTTTACCGGCGATATCGGCGGGCGGGTGGCGCTGGGTGTGGGGCAGGGCAGCCTGGCGTTTCTGCCGGAAGATGAGCGCGATACGGTGATCCATTACAACCTGCCGCGGCTCAAGGATTTTCACCTGTACGGCGAGGTGTTCCTGCGCTCGGAAGTCGAGAATGTGCGCGCTGGGGTATGCCGGGCGCAACACTGGCGTGCTGCAAGGCATGGCCGGTGTGGCGGTGCCGATTCTGGATCGCGAAGGACGGGCCGTGGCGGCGTTGAGCGTGGCCACGGTGAGTGATCGGCTGGGGCCGGACCGTTTGCCGACGGTAGTGGACATGCTTAAGCGCGAAGCGGCGCTGATCGGGCCGCGGATCAATCCGTTTGATCCGTTGTTGCGCCGGCCATCGCAGGTGTTTGGGCAGGGCTGACCACACTCTCCAAATAACCACCATTCCCTTTGTGGGAGCGGGCTTGCTCGCGAAAGCGCCGGATCAGTCGACATCAATGTTGAATTACAAACCGCCTTCGCGAGCAAGCCCGCTCCCACAAGGGATTGTGGTGTGGTCAGAACTGGGTGGTCTGCTTGAGCATCTGCGCCGCTGGCGTATCGCTCGGGCTGACCATCGCATAGTTGTAGCCAGCGCCGGACCAGTACTCGGCCTGCAACTCGCCATCGCTTCGACTGCCACGGGGCAGCAGGTTGTTTTTCGGTCCTGGTGGTCGCACGTAGAAGCTGATCTTGTGCCCGCCCTGGTCCTCGTAAACCACCATCGCCGCCGGCCCTTGCTCGGTGCTGAGCAAACGGCCGCTGACCGGTTTGTAACCTGAACTCGCCAGGTCCGGCAGACGGTTGGCGTGGGTGAAATAACGGTCGAGCCAGCCCTGCATGTCGCCGTCATCGCTGACCTTGTAGTCGGCTGGCAGGATGCCTTGCTGGGCGATCAAGCGGTAAGCCTGCATGGCATCGGTCATCGGCAGTGACGCGCTGGTTAGCGTCATTTCCCGCGCCTGCCAGCCACTCAATCCGCCGACACTGACCGCGATCAAGAGCACCGCAGCGCTGGCCAGATGACGGCGGGACTGGCGTTTTAGGCGTTGGCGAATCAGCGCCGGGTCGAGGTCCAGGTTGGCTGTGTAGTGCAACGCGCCGCTCATCGCCGCGCGCAGTTGTTGGGCGTCCTGCTGCCAGGCGCGCACTTGTGCGGCGGTTTCAGGATTGCTGGCCAGGTAAGTCTCGACCAGGCGCCGGTCGGCGTCGTTGAGTTGATGATCGACGTAGGCGTGCAGGTCGCGTTCGCTAGGGGGCATGCTGATCATTTGAGTATCCGCAGAGAAGGGCTGGTGATTTCGCCGTCGCTGAGTTGGCGCAGGGCCTGACGGGCGCGGGACAGGCGGGACATCACGGTGCCAGTGGGGACGTCGAGAATCTCGGCGACCTCTTTATAACTCAAACCTTCCACCGACACCCAGAGCAGCAGCGCGCGCTGTTCAGTGGTGAGCCGGTCGAAGGCTTGCAGCGTCGATTGGGCGATCACGGTGCGTTCTACTGACGGTTGGGCATCGTCGCGGCCGGTAAAGAATTCGAGCATCCGCGCATAACGCCGGGAGCGTCGGTGGGCGTCGAGAAACTGTCGATAAAGTATCGAAAACAACCAGGCGCGCAAGTCGCCTTCGGGGCGTTTGTCGCCCCAACTGGAGAGGGCGCGCTCCAGGCTCGACTGCACCAGATCGTCCGCGCTGCTGGGATTGCGTGTCAACGACACGCCAAACCGCCGCAATCTGGGAATGATTTCTCTGAGTTGTTCGTCGATATCGTTCATGAAGTTCTGACTAGTCACTACGCTTGGGACTAGGAAGACGCCCGGCACTTGAGGTTATTCCACGCCTGTAGAAATAAATACCGGGCGATGGAATAAAGTGTTGTGGCGTACGTCTGCTTGATCCTTCTCACTTGTGGCCGATGGCCCTGGAGTCATTCATGGTAGATCGTTCATCACCGCCCACCCGGCCACCGCTGAGTACCGCAAGCCTGACGTTGCGCCTTACCGGCATTGCTGTGGTGGTTGCTGCGTTGGCCGGGGCTTTTGCCTACGTCAACGGCACCTTTGACCCACAGCGTCTGACGCCGAAAAAACTGATCAACGTGCTGGAAACCAACAATGGCGTGCACCCGGGGTTCCGGCGTAATCACTCCAAAGGGGTGTGCGTGATCGGGCATTTCGAGAGCAGCGGCGAGGCGCGCACTTACTCCAGTGCGCAGGTGTTCAATGAGGCGAAAACCCCGGTGGTCGGGCGTTTCGCGTTGCCTGCGGGCAATCCTTATGCTGCTGACAGCAGCGTGCCGATCCGCAGCATGGCGTTGCGTTTCACTCAGGCTAACGGCCAGCAATGGCGCACCGGGATGAATAGCATGCCGGTGTTCCCGGTGGGCACGCCGGAAGCGTTTTATAAATTGCAGCAGGCTCAGTCGCCGGATCCGGCCACGGGTAAACCCAATCCAGCGGCGGTTCCGGCGTTTTTTGGTGCTCATCCGGAAGCCGCGCCGTTTCTGGCCTGGATCAAGACTGCCAAGCCTTCCGCCAGTTACGCGACGGAGACTTACAACAGCGTCAACGCGTTTTACTTGGTCAATGCGTCCGGTCAACGGCAAGCGGTGCGCTGGAGCATGACGCCGATTGCACAGGATGCTGCCGGTGCCACGGCGCCTGAAGGGGCTGACTTCCTTGAAAATGACCTGGTTCAGCGTTTGTCGGCCGGGCCGTTGCGTTGGCAGTTGAACATCACCCTGGCGAACCCCGGTGATCCGGTCAACGACGCCAGCAAGGCCTGGCCTGACGGCCGCAAAGTAGTGAACGCCGGCACCCTGGTGCTTGAACGCACTCAACCGCAACTCGGTGGCGAGTGCCGCGATATCAATTACAACCCGCTCGTATTGCCGGCCGGTATCGAAGGCTCCGACGACCCATTGCTCGCCGCTCGCTCAGCGGGGTACGCCAGTTCCTACCTGCGCCGCACCAGTGAAGTCAGCCAGTTGCCTGCCGCCAACGCTAAACAGGAGGCTCATCAATGAGCGCTCAACCGAACCATTTCGCGCCGTTGGCGCGGCTGCTGCATTGGCTGATGGCGCTGATGGTCATCGCGATGCTGTTTATCGGCGCCGGGATGGTGGCCTCGGTGTCCGAACGTCATGAGTGGCTGATCCATCTGCACAAACCCTTGGGCGTTGCGATTTTGTTGCTGGTGATTGTGCGTCTGGTGGTGCGTTTTTCCACGCAACAGCCGCCACTGCCGGCGGACTTGCCCGGTTGGCAGGCGTTGGCAGCCAAGGCTTCGCACATCTTGCTGTACGCCTTGATGTTGATTTTGCCGCTGCTGGGCTGGGCGATGATCTCGGCGGCGGGGGACCCGGTGATGCTCAGCAATTCGATTCAGTTGCCTTCGATCCTGCCAGCCAATGCGCAGATGTTCGCGTTTTTGCGCAAGGCTCATGGGTATCTGGCGTATTTGCTGTTTCTGACCGTGCTGCTGCATCTGGCGGCAGCGCTGTTTCACGGTTGGGTGCGACGCGATGATGTGCTGGATAGCATGTTGCGAGGGAAGGATCGCGGCTGAGTGAGCCATGGCTGCATGCCGGGCATGCAGCCATCGAGGATGATCAGCGCAGGGTATCGATCATATCGGCAACAGTCGTCAGCACGTCCTTGCCCAATTGCCTGGAGCGCTTTCCCGACCAACCGGTCAGTGCGTTGGGCGCGTCGTTGTTGTCCTTGAAGGGCATCTCCAGGGTCAGCGACAGGCAATCGTACTTCTGACCGACACTGTTACAGGCCAGCGTCATGTTGGCTTTGCCCGGTTCGTCGCGGGTGTAGCCGTGCTTGGTCTGGAAGTCCTTGGTCAGGTGTTTCAGATGGTTGCGGAAATGCTCTTCGAGTTTTTCGATCCGCGGCGTATAGCCCGGGTTGCCTTCGCAACCGGCGGTGAACACGTAGGGGATTTCTTCATCGCCGTGGATGTCGAGGAACAAGTCGACACCGTAGGCTTCCATTTGCTGCTGAACGAACAGCACTTCCGGGCTGATTTCCTGGCTGGCGCTCTGCCAGGCGCGGTTCAGGTCCTGGCCCATGGCGTTGGTGCGCAGGTGACCGTGGAAGGCACCGTCCGGGTTCATGTTCGGCACCAGGTACAGGTCGGCGCTGGCCAGTAGTCTGTTCAGTACCGGGTCGTCGTGCTTTTCCAGGCGTTCGATCACGCCTTCCATGAACCACTCGGCCATGTGTTCGCCGGGGTGTTGCTGGGCGATGATCCAGACCTTGCGCTGACCCTCGGCGCCGGTGCCTTTGCGCAATAACTGGATGTCACGGCCTTCCGCGCTTTTGCCGGTGGCCAGCAATTGAGTGCCGGCCTTGGTCAGCGCCTGCTCGATCAGCCAGTCGTGACGGCCACGGCTGTAGGGTTCGAAGTAGGCAAACCAGGCGTGGGTGGCGGTGGCTTCAAGGCTGAAGCGCAGGCAGTCGCCTTCGAAAATGGTCGGTACGCGGAACCAGTTGACGTGGTCGTAGGACGCTACGGCTTGATAACCGTCCCAAGCCTTGTTGTATGAAGACTTGCTGGCATTGTTCAGACGAAACCAGTGCTCCTGACCGACGTGCAGACCGCTGGCCTTGAAATGGAACCACTGGAAATGCTGGCTGCGGGTGTCTGGTTTGATGGCCAGCAGCGCTTGAAGTGGATTGCTGATGTCCAGTACTTCAATGTTGCCGCTGTCGAAATTTGCGCTGATATCGAAAGAGGATTTAGCCACGGTCATAGTCGATTCCTGATTATGATTTTATGGCTGCTACTTTACACGCTGGGAAGGGAAAAACCGGGGGAAATTGCGGGGTGAAAGTGGGGGCGTCCTCCTTGACGCAGACGCAGCTTAGAGACTGTGCGATTGATTCTCAAGTGCTGTTTTTCATTAGTTTGGGCCAATGATGTCGGGCTTCTCTTGCCATTCGATATTCTTTTGATATCATCCGCGCCAATCGAATTCGCAACACCTGAAGACTTCATTAGCCTGAAGCCAAAGCCAGAATAACTGGCAAAAAAAAGACCCGGCAAAAAGCCGGGTCAAATACCGTGATTAGCCTGATGAGGAGATAGTCCAGGAGACCGACCTAAGGTCTCTTGGTCCATCGACTGATCTCGCGACCAGCTGCATGCAATAATAATCATTCTCGTTTGCAAGTCAAATGATTTTATCTGCGCGATTGGAAAATTCTTTCCTGTCTTCTTCAAAACGTGCGTCTGACTCAGACGCTCTGTCCCTGTAAAGAACGATCAATCATCGCCTTGGCCATGTCGATCATATGCACCGTCGAAAAGGCCAGGTCCCGACTCGCACCGTGCAGGTTGCTGGCCGACTCGTAGGCGGTCGCCGCAGCACAACGCAACAGGTCCGACGCATGCACCAGCGCCTCTTCACCGCTGACGGCAGGGTTCACATCAAAAAATCGCTCCCCGACCACCGCTTCTGACACAGTTGGTTTCAAGTAATAGTCCAAGGCTTTTTGCGCGGCGGCATTGCCTTTGGGCGAGGTGAGGGTGGTGTCCATTTGCATATCCGACAGGTCATTGCTGGGTAACGTCATGGCGAGGGCAAGCTCCGTGATAGATTCAGATCCGTGAACCAATCCTAGTACGAACTGTATTTGTGACGAGAATTTAAATACTACAATTTGTGTTTTGTTGCTCGGAGTACGCCACGTATCGTGCCGCCCATGGATAAATGGATTGAGTTGGTCAAAACCAAGATGAGTGAGCTCAAAGTCACTCAGGAAGTACTCGCCGATCGCCTCGGGATGTCCCAGGGCGGCGTGGGTCACTGGCTGAATAAACGCCGTCAGCCGAGCATCGAGGACATGAATCGTGTCTTGCGGGCGCTCGGGATGGATTTTCTGGAAGTGGCGATGGTGATTCGGGAGCCTTTAGTGCTGCAGGACGACGAAATGTCTCTGACTCAAAAGTACAACCCGTACTTTCGTTATCCGGTCAGTGACTGGCGCGTGCCTGCCGAGGTGCGTGACGGTGAGCTATCGGTCTACGGCAAGCCGCGTTTCGAACTGACCGATTACCACGCTCAGGGCGCGGCATTCTGGCTCGAGGTGGTCGGCGACGCGATGACCGCACCCAGCGGTATCAGCATTGCCGAGGGCATGATGATCCTGGTGGACCCGGCCATTGTGCCGGACCCCGGAAAGCTGGTGATCGTACAATGGGCAGACAGTGTTGAAGCGATCTTTCGCAAGCTGATCGAAGAGGGCGGGCAGCGTTACCTGGTCCCGCTCAATCCGACGTATCCGAAAGCCCTTTTCACCGAGGAGTGCCGAATTCTCGGCGTAGTGGTTCAGGCAACGGCCAAGTTCTAATCAGATCGGTCCGCGCAATGCGTAGGACCGATCTTCATTTTCACGCTTCTTCCAGTTCGACCAACGCACTGCCTTCGCTGACCATCTCGCCTTCCTGGCAATACAACGCCTTGATCACACCGGCGTGGGGTGCGCGAATGCTGTGCTCCATCTTCATCGCTTCCAGCACCACCAGTTGCGCCCCGGCTTCGACCGTTTGCCCGGCCTCGACCAGCACACGCACGATGCTGCCGTTCATGGGCGCGGTGAGCCCCCCCTGATGACTGTGACTGGCTTCGATGGCGCTGATCGGGTCGTAGGACTCGATGCGGCGCAATTCACCTTCCCATTGCAGATACACAACGTCGCCACGACGGATTGCCCGGTGCTGGCGACGCACGCCGTTGTGCTCGGTCAGCAGCTGCTCGCCCTTGAGTTGTGCGGTGTGGGCATCAACGTTACCCAATGTCAGCGCACGGTCTTGTCCTTCGCAACTCAAGTGTAGGGTGATTTCCCTCGGCAGCCCGGCGCGGAAACCATTGCCCACACCCCAAGGCGAACTCAGGTCATCAGCACGCGGAGAACCCGACTGGCTCTGGGCAAACGCCTGAGCGGCGGCTAGCCAGAATTCGTCACTGAGGTCCGCAGGCTCTGGCAGCAATTGCTCCTGATAACGCGGAATAAAACCGGTATCCAGTTCTGCCGCCGCAAACGCCGGATGGCCGATGATACGGCGCAAGAAGTAAATGTTGGTCTTGAGCCCGCCGATCGCAAACTCGTCGAGCATGCTTAACAACCGCAGCCGCGCTTGTTCACGGTCCTCGCCCCAGGCAATCAGCTTACCGAGCATCGGGTCGTAGAACGGCGAGATCTCATCGCCTTCTTCCACACCGCTGTCGACCCGACGTCCCGGGCCTTCGGCCGATTCGCGATACAACGCCAGACGCCCGGTGGCCGGCAGGAAGTCATGGCTCGGGTCCTCGGCATACAGTCGCACTTCAATCGCATGGCCGATCAACGGCACTTCGGCCTGGGTCATCGGCAGCGCTTCACCGCGAGCCACGCGAATCTGCCAGGCCACGAGGTCAAGGCCGGTGATCGCTTCGGTGACCGGGTGCTCGACCTGCAGGCGTGTGTTCATCTCCATGAAGAAAAACTCACCACGCGAATCCAGCAAAAACTCCACGGTACCGGCACCGACATAGCCGATGGCCTGTGCCGAACGCACGGCGGCTTCACCCATAGCGCGACGCAGTTCCGGGCTCAAGCCTGGAGCGGGCGCTTCTTCGACGACTTTCTGATGGCGACGCTGAATCGAGCAGTCACGTTCGTTGAGGTACAGGCAGTTACCGTGCTGATCGGCGAACACCTGGATTTCCACGTGACGCGGTTTGAGCAGGTATTTCTCCACCAGCATCCGCGAATCGCCAAACGAGGATTTCGCCTCGCGTTGCGCCGAGGCCAGGGCTTCGGCCAATTGGCTGACGTCCTCAACCACTTTCATGCCTTTACCGCCGCCGCCCGCCGTGGCTTTGAGCAGCACCGGATAACCGATGCGTTCGCAGGCGTCGCGAAAGGTGTCGAAGTCCTGAGCTTCGCCGTGATAGCCGGGGACCAAGGGCACGCCGGCGGTTTCCATCAGGGCTTTGGCGGCGGACTTGCTGCCCATCGCGTCAATGGCCGAGGCGGGCGGGCCGAGGAAGATCAGGCCGGCGTCTTCAATGGCACGGGCGAACCCGGCGTTCTCGGACAAAAAGCCATAACCGGGGTGAATCGCCTGAGCGCCGCTGGCCTTGGCCGCCGCGATCAATTTATCGATTTGCAGATAGCTGTCAGCGGCTTTGCTGCCGCCGAGGTCGACGCGGATATCCGCTTCACGGCTGTGCCGGGCTTCACGGTCCGTGGCGCTGTGCACGGCCACGGTGGTCAGGCCCAACGCCTTGGCGGTGCGCATGACCCGGCAGGCGATTTCGCCACGGTTGGCCACCAGCAGGGTGGTGAGAACAGGTGCGCTCATCAACGCGGCTCCTTGGTGGTGGTCGGGGCTTGCCAGCTCGGCGGACGCTTTTGCAGAAAGGCGCGCAGGCCCTCCTGGCCTTCGGGGCTGACGCGGATGCGGGCGATGGCATTCTCGGTGTAACGGCGCAGTGCCGGGGTCAGCGCGCCGTTGCCGACTTCACGCAGCAAGTCCTTGCTGACACGCATGGCCGCCGGGCTGTTGAGCAGCAGGTTATCGATCCACTGTTCGACGTTCTGTTCCAGTTCCGCGGCCGGATAACTCTCCGACAGCAGGCCGATTTCCCGCGCCCGTTGCCCGCCGAAACGTTCGGCCGTCAGCGCATAACGGCGTGCCGCCCGCTCGCCGATGGCTTGCACCACGAATGGGCTGATCACCGCCGGCGCCAAGCCGATGCGTACTTCCGACAGGCAGAACTGCGCGTCATCGGCGCCAATCGCCATGTCGCAGCAACTGATCAGGCCCAGCGCGCCGCCATAGGCTGCGCCTTGCACCACGGCCAGCGTCGGGATTTTCAGTTTGGCGAGGTTGTACATCAACTCTGCCAGTTCCCGGGCGTCGTCGAGGTTGGTGTGGTAATCGAGTTCGGCCGATTGCTGCATCCAGGCCAGGTCGGCACCGGCGCTGAAATGCTTGCCGCGAGCGCGCACCAGCAGAAACCGCAGGCTGGCATCGGTCGAGACCTTGTCCAGGGCGAGTATCAGTTCGCGGATCATCTCGGCGTTGAAGGCGTTGTTCTTTTCTTCACGGCTGAGCCACAGGGTCGCGAAACCTCGTGGGTCGGTCAGCAGTTGGAGGGTGTTGAAGTCGCTCATATTCGTCCGTCTCCACAACTCTATTTCGTAGGAGCGAGGCTTGCCCGCGAATGCGATATCGGTTTTACGATTGCTTCGCAATCGAACGGGAGCAAGCTCCCTCGCCACACAAGCCCGCTCCCACAAAAAATCACATCCGGAACACGCCGAAGCGGCTCGGTTCGATTGGCGCGTTCAGCGACGCGGACAAGGCCAGGGCCAACACATCGCGGGTCTGCGCCGGGTCGATGACGCCGTCGTCCCACAGCCGTGCGCTGGAGTAGTAAGGGTGGCCCTGTTCTTCGTATTGATCGAGGATCGGCTGCTTGATCTCGGCTTCCTGCTCGGCGCTGAAACCCTGGCCACTGCGCTCGGCTTGCTCGCGCTTGACTTGCACCAGCACGCCCGCCGCTTGTTCGGCGCCCATCACGCCGATGCGCGCGTTCGGCCACATCCACAGGAAGCGTGGGTCGTAAGCCCGCCCGCACATGCCGTAGTTACCGGCACCAAAACTGCCGCCAATGATCACGGTAAATTTCGGCACCTTGGCACACGCCACGGCGGTCACCAGTTTCGCGCCGTGCTTGGCGATGCCGCCGGCCTCGTATTTCTGGCCGACCATGAAACCGGTGATGTTTTGCAGGAACAGCAACGGTATGCCGCGCTGGCAGGCCAGTTCGATAAAGTGCGCGCCTTTCTGCGCGGCTTCGGCGAACAGGATGCCGTTGTTGGCGAGGATCGCGATCGGGTAACCGTGCAAATAGGCGAAGCCGCACACGAGGGTGGTTCCGAACAGCGCTTTGAATTCGTCGAACACCGAACCGTCGACCAGCCGCGAGATCACTTCGCGCACATCGAACGGTTGCTTGGCATCAGCCGAGACCACGCCGTACAGCTCATCGCTGGCGTAGAGCGGGGCGATCGGTGTGCGCTGTTGCAGTTCGCCGAGTTTGCGCCAGTTGAGGTTGGCGACGCTGCGTCGCGCAATGGCCAAGGCGTGTTCATCGCTTTCGGCGTAATGGTCGGCGACACCGGAAATCTTGCAGTGCACATCGGCCCCGCCGAGGTCCTCAGCGCTGACCACTTCACCCGTCGCCGCTTTCACCAACGGCGGGCCGGCGAGGAAAATGGTGGCCTGCTGGCGCACCATAATCGCTTCGTCGGCCATCGCTGGCACATAGGCGCCACCAGCGGTGCAGGAACCCATGACCACCGCGATCTGCGGAATGCCCATGGCGCTCATGTTGGCCTGGTTGAAGAAGATCCGTCCAAAGTGCTCGCGGTCCGGGAACACTTCATCCTGACGCGGCAAGTTGGCGCCGCCGGAGTCCACCAGATAGATGCACGGCAAGCGATTTTGCTGGGCGATGGTCTGGGCACGCAGGTGTTTTTTCACGGTCAGCGGGTAGTACGAACCCCCTTTCACCGTGGCGTCGTTGGCGACGATCATGCATTCGACGCCTTCCACACGGCCAATCCCGGCAATCACGCCAGCCGCCGGAACGTCTTCGCCGTAGACCGCATAAGCCGCCAGTTGGCTGATCTCGAGAAACGGTGAGCCCGGATCGAGCAAACGATTGATTCGCTCACGAGGCAGCAACTTGCCCCGCGAGGTATGGCGTTCTTGCGCCTTCGGGCCGCCACCTTGCTGCACTTGGGCGAGCAGGGTGTGCAGGGCGTCGACCTGTTTGAGCATCGCCGCGCTGTTGGCCGCGAACTCCGCCGAACGGGGGTTGAGCTGGGTATGCAGGATAGCCATGGACAGCTCCGTTTAGCGGGTTTCGTTGAACAGTTCGCGACCGATCAGCATGCGACGGATCTCACTGGTGCCGGCGCCGATTTCGTACAGCTTGGCGTCACGCAGCAGACGACCCGCCGGGAATTCGTTGATGTAGCCGTTGCCGCCGAGAATCTGGATCGCGTCGAGGGCCATTTGTGTGGCGCGTTCGGCGCTGTAGAGGATCACGCCGGCGGCGTCCTTGCGGGTGGTTTCGCCGCGCTCGCAGGCCTGGGCCACCGCATAAAGATAGGCGCGGCTGGCGTTGAGTTGGGTGTACATGTCGGCGACTTTGCCTTGGATCAGCTGGAACTCGCCGATGCTTTGGCCGAACTGCTTGCGGTCGTGGATGTAGGGAACGATCAGGTCCATGCAGGCCTGCATGATCCCGGTCGGGCCACCGGACAGGACAACGCGTTCGTAGTCGAGGCCGCTCATCAGCACTTTCACGCCGCCGTTGAGGATGCCGAGGATGTTTTCTTCAGGGACTTCGACGTCATCGAAGAACAGCTCGCAGGTGTTGGAGCCGCGCATGCCGAGCTTGTCGAATTTGTTGCTGCGGCTGAAGCCTTTTGAATCACGTTCGACGATGAAGGCGGTGATGCCGTGCGGGCCTTTTTCCAGGTCGGTCTTGGCGTAGATCACGTAGGTGTTAGCGTCGGGACCGTTGGTGATCCAGGTTTTGCTGCCGTTGAGCACGTAGTGATCACCGCGTTTGTCGGCACGCAGTTTCATCGACACCACGTCGGAACCGGCATTCGGTTCGCTCATCGCCAGGGCGCCGATGTGCTCGCCGCTGATCAGCTTCGGCAGGTATTTGGTTTTCTGTTCGTGATTGCCGTTGCGGTTGATCTGGTTGACGCAAAGGTTGGAGTGCGCGCCGTAGGACAGGGCGACCGACGCCGAACCGCGGCTGATTTCTTCCATGATCACCACATGCGCCAGATAACCCAGCCCAGCGCCGCCATACTCTTCCGGCACGGTAACGCCCAGCAGGCCCATGTCGCCGAATTTGCGCCACAGGTCGGCCGGGAACAGGTTGTCGATGTCGATCTGAGCGGCGCGCGGGGCGATCTCTTTGGCGACGAAGGACTGAACCTGATCGCGCAGCATGTCGATGGTTTCACCGAGGGCAAAGTTCAGGGATGGGTAGCTCATGGGTCACCTTTTGGCTTTTTTATCGGTTGGTGAGACCGTCAATCGGCTCTCACCTTTACGTTAACGTAAGCCTGTGACGAATGGCTGTCAATCACCCTTTACGTTAACGTCAACTTGAGCGACTCTGTAGGAGCAAAGCTTGCTCGCGAAGAACGATAACGCGGTCGTATAGTTACACCGCAGTGCTCCCTTCGCGGGCAAGCCTCGCTCCTACAATAAAGACAATAGGGGTCGTCATGGATCAACCCAGTGCAAGCCCGCAGCGCAGCTACACCCGTGGTTCCCAGGATAAAGCGTTACTGGCGATGACCATCGGTCAGGCATTTGACAAAACGGTCGCGCAGTACCCGGCCGGAGAGGCGCTGGTCGTGCGCCATCAAAACGTGCGCTACACCTGGCAGCAACTGGCCGACGCCGTCGACCTGCACGCCAGAGCCCTGTTGGCGCTGGGCCTGCAGACCGGGGACCGCCTCGGTATCTGGGCGCCGAATTGCGCGCAGTGGTGCATCAGCCAGTTCGCCAGCGCGAAAATCGGTGTGATCCTGGTCAACATCAACCCGGCGTATCGCAGTTCCGAACTCGAATACGTGTTGAAGCAATCCGGCTGCCAATGGCTGGTCTGCGCTGGTGCTTTCAAGACCTCCGACTATCACGGGATGCTGCAAGGCCTGATGCCCGAACTGGCGGAGCAATCCATCGGAAAGTTGCACTGCGAGCGCCTGCCGCAATTGCGCGGCGTCATCAGTCTGGATGCACAACCACCGTCGGGTTTCCTGCCGTGGTCGCAGCTGGCCGATCTCGCCGCCAGCGTGTCCGCCGAACAGTTGCGCGAACGCCAGGACAGCCTTCATTTCGATCAGGCGGTGAACATCCAGTACACCTCCGGCACCACCGGGTTCCCGAAAGGCGCGACCCTCAGTCACTACAACATTCTCAACAACGGATACATGGTCGGCGAAAGCCTCGGGCTGACAGCCGATGATCGCCTGGTGATCCCGGTGCCGCTGTATCACTGCTTCGGCATGGTTATGGGCAACCTCGGCTGCATCACCCACGGCAGCACCATGATTTATCCCAACGATGCGTTCGATCCGCTCTTGACCTTGACCACAGTCGCCGAAGAAAAGGCCACCGCACTTTACGGCGTGCCGACCATGTTCATCGCCATGCTCGATCAGCCCGCACGCGCCGAATTCGATCTGTCGAGCCTGCGCACCGGGATCATGGCCGGGGCGACCTGCCCGATCGAAGTGATGCGCCGGGTCATCAGTGATATGCACATGAGCGAGGTGCAGATTGCCTACGGCATGACGGAAACGAGCCCCGTGTCATTGCAGACCGGTCCGTCAGACGAACTGGAACTGCGCGTCACCACCGTTGGCCGGACCCAGCCGCAGCTGGAAAGCAAGATCATCGATGAGGCCGGCAATCTGGTGCCGCGCGGCACCATTGGCGAACTCTGCACCCGCGGTTACAGCGTGATGCTCGGTTACTGGAACAACCCGCAAGGCACCGCGGAAGCTATCGACCAGGCAGGCTGGATGCACACCGGTGATCTGGCGAGCATGAACGACGAAGGCTACGTGTGCATTGCCGGGCGTAACAAGGACATGATCATCCGCGGCGGTGAGAACATTTACCCGCGTGAGCTGGAAGAGTTTTTCTTTACTCATCCCGCGGTGGCGGACGTGCAGGTGATCGGGATTCCGTGCTCGCGCTATGGCGAAGAGATTGTCGCCTGGATCAAATTCCACCCGGGCCACAGTGCTACCGAACAGGAACTGCAAACCTGGTGCAAGGAACGCATCGCGCACTTCAAGACGCCACGTTACTTCAAGTTCGTGGAAGAATTTCCAATGACCGTGACGGGGAAAATTCAGAAGTTTCGGATGCGCGAGATCAGTATCGAGGAATTGCAAATCAACAAAGCCTGACGCAATCCCCTGTGGGAGCGGGCTTGCTCGCGAAGGCGGAGGGTCAGTCAGCGATGTCGTCGGCTGATACACCGCCTTCGCGAGCAAGCCCGCTCCCACAAGGAATGGTGGAATACTTGAACGCCGGAAAGCACAAAGGGGAGCCGAAGCTCCCCTTTAATTTTGTCGTTGCGCGTGCTCTTTTTTTATTATTGAGGGGCGGTCTGTTGTTGTTTTTAGTGACCGTGGCCCTTTACTGCTGTTTTTGTCGATCCCCATCCGGGATCAAGAGCAAACGTATTTTTTTGAGCGCTGACCTGCTTTTTCGCTGAGCGATCCAACCAGTTCGGGAGCTACCTGAAGGTAGTTTTATTGTTCTCTGCCCGGTTGCGGGTTACTCCGAAAAGCACCCTGAAAAGCACATCCTCTCCAAAAAAATCTGTTAGCTGCGTCTCTGCCGTGTTGTTTTTGTTATGTCAGAGTCGTTACGTCTTATTTTTATTAGGTTTGCCGCTTTTTTTGTTCTTGTTATGCAGTAGAGATAGCAGAAGCCGTGCCAACTTTAAAAAATCGTTATAAATCAACTATTTAAGGTTTTGTCGGATTTTTCGTTCGGACAAAACCAGACAATTTGTTTCCGTGTTACTCGCTTGTGCCCCACGTTCCAGACGCAGCGGTAACACCCGCACGCCTCACTGTGCGCTGCGAGCCTTGGCCACGCGCGAACCGGTTGGTCGCCCCAGCACGGTGCAAATCTGCTGACCGGCCAAAATCAAAGCGTCCAGATCAATGCCGGTCTCGATGCCGAGGCCGTTGAGCAGGTAAACCACGTCTTCGGTGGCGACGTTACCGCTGGCGCCCTTGGCGTACGGGCAGCCGCCGAGGCCGGCGATGGAGCTGTCGAACACCGAGATGCCTTCCAGCAGGCTGGCGTAGATGTTGGCCATGGCCTGGCCATAAGTGTCGTGGAAGTGCCCGGCCAGTTTTTCACGCGGCACATCGGCCGAGACCACGTCGAACATCTTGCGGGTCGCGCCGGCGGTACCGGTGCCGATGGTGTCGCCCAGGGAGACTTCATAGCAGCCCATGGCGTAGAGCTCGCGAGCGACCCGGGCAACTTGTGCAGGCTCAACGTTACCTTCGTAAGGGCAACCCAACACGCAGGACACGTAACCGCGCACGCTGACGCCGTGTTGCTTGGCGGCGTCCATGATCGGCACGAAGCGCTCCAGGCTTTCGCTGATCGAGCAATTGATGTTGCGCTGGGAAAATGCTTCGGAGGCCGCCGCGAACACCGCGACTTCCTTGACCCCGGCCGCCATTGCATCCTCAAACCCGCGCAAGTTGGGGGCGAGTGCGCCATAGGTCACGCCCGGTTTGCGCTGGATCTGCGCAAAGACTTCGGCGGAACCGGCCATTTGCGGCACCCACTTGGGCGAAACGAAACTGCCGACTTCTATATAGCCAAGGCCCGCCGCAGTCAGCGCGTCGACCAGTTGCACCTTGTCCGCAACGCTGATGGGTTGGGCTTCGTTTTGCAGACCGTCGCGAGGACCGACTTCGACCAGGCGTACGTGAGTGGGTAGGGACATGGGAATCGACCTGTTGAAATGATATGAATGTTCACAGAACCCTGTAGGAGCGAACTGTGGCGAGGGGATTTATCGAAACGTCGCACCGCCCCGTTCGGCTGCGAAGCAGTCGCTAAACCGGTGAATTCGGTTTATCTGAGACACGTGGTCTCAGGTTTTAGGGGCCGCTTCGCGACCCAACGGGGATAAATCCCCTCGCCACAGTTCGCTCCTACAGGTATCTGGGGTGATTATTGAACGAGCTGCTGGCTCTTGATCGTCTGCTCCAGCGCCTGGGTACAGCGCTCTTGCGCCGTGTCCAGTTCCAGCTTCATCTGCTCGATGTCGAGCATCTGCTGCTCAAGCTGTTCGCGGCGCTCGGCGATCTTGCTCAGCATGGTTTGCAGCTGTTTTTGATTGCCGCCGGTGGGGTCGTAGAGTTCGATCAGCTCGCGGCACTCGGCCAGGGAGAAGCCAATGCGCTTGCCCCGCAGGATCAGCTTCAGGCTGACCTTGTCACGGGGTGTATAGACGCGTTCCTGGCCACGACGCTCAGGGCTGAGCAGGCCTTGCTCTTCATAAAAGCGAATGGCCCGCGTGGTGATGTCGAGCTCGCGGGCGAGGTCGGAAATGCTATAGGTCTGGCTGCTCATGGAAGCGCTCGAAAAAGGTCATTGCGCTAAGCTAATGGCAGGTTGACGTTTACGTCAAGGGGCATGGATCTTCATTGATATCACTGGCCTCTTCGCGGGCAAGCCTCGCTCCTACAGGGGGGATCTCTGCAATGTACAAATTTTGTGTTCACAGAAAATCTGATGTAGGAGCGAGGCTTGCCCGCGAAGAACGATTACTCGGTCCAAAGCCCTACACCTTATCGAGCTTCTTCTCATGCGCCGTCACTTGCTGGCACAACTCGATCATCTGTTCGCGCATCCAGCGGTTGGCCGGGTCCTGGTCGGTGCTTTCGTGCCAGTAGAGGTGAGTTTCCACCGGCGGCACGTCGTTGACCGGGAGGTTCACCGAGTACAAGTCATGGCGGCGTGCAAAGCGTTCCGGCACGGTCATGACCATGTCGGTCTGCTGCAACACCTGGGACGCCATCAGGTAATGCTGGGAACGCAGGGCAATTTTGCGCTGGATGCCCATTTTTCCGAGAGCCAGGTCGACATGACCCAGGCCGCTGCGGCGGCTGGAAATATGGATGTGCGTCAGCGACAGATAATCATCGAGGGTGAGTTTCTCTTTGCCCGCCAGCGGATGGCCCTTGCGCATCGCACACACGTAACGGTCTTCCATCAACTTGACGTGACGCACTTGCGGGTCAGTGTTGAGCGGCGCATCCACCGCGAAGTCGAGACGCCCGGCCGCCAACTCCTTGGTGGTCTCGCGGCGCTTGGACAGAAAGCTTTCGATGATCACCGTCGGCGCGAGGCGGCGCAGGCGCTGGAACAGCGGCGGCAGAATCACCGCTTCGGTCAGGTCGGTCATGCTGATGCGATACGTTTTGACCGCCTGCAACGGGTTGAAAATCCGGCTTTCCTGCACCGACACCCGCAGCAGGGAGAGGGCATTACGCACCGGCCCGATGATGTTCTGCGCCATCGGCGTCGGCACCATGCCCTGCGCCGTGCGCACGAACAACGGGTCATTGAAGGTCTCGCGCAGGCGGGCCAGAGCGTTCGAGACGGCAGGCTGGGTAATGCCGACAATCTGCCCGGCGCGGGTCAGGTTGGCTTCGGTGTAGATCGCGTCGAAGACGATGAAAAGGTTGAGGTCGACCTTGCTCAGATTCATTACGCGGCTCTCTTGTTGTAAGGGCGTTTTTGGCCTTGATGATCACCCGATCATATATCGGTGATGAATGTTAATACACGCCGAGAATAGGCTAGGTAAATTTTCGTAGCTGTTCTAGCATCGATTGCATGACCTGAACAACTCCTCTGAACCCAGTCAAAAAGGTAGAGCTGCCCATGGATTTCGCTTATTCGCCCAAGGTGCAAGAACTGCGTGAGCGCGTGACCGCGTTCATGGACACCTACGTTTACCCCGCCGAAGCGGTGTTCGAGCGTCAGGTCGCCGAAGGCGATCGCTGGCAGCCGACCGCAATCATGGAAGAGCTCAAACTCAAGGCCAAGGCTGAAGGGTTGTGGAATTTGTTTCTGCCTGAGTCCGAACTCGGCGCCGGGCTGACCAACCTCGAATACGCGCCACTGGCGGAAATCATGGGCCGCTCGCTGCTCGGCCCTGAGCCCTTCAACTGCTCCGCACCGGACACCGGCAACATGGAAGTGCTGGTGCGTTACGCCAACGAAGAACAGAAGCAACGCTGGCTCGAACCGCTGTTGCGCGGCGAGATCCGCTCGGCGTTCGCCATGACCGAACCGGACGTGGCTTCGTCCGACGCCACCAACATGGCCGCCCGCGCCGTGCGTGACGGCGACGAGTGGGTGATTAACGGCAAGAAGTGGTGGACCTCAGGCGCCTGCGACCCGCGTTGCAAGATTCTGATCTTCATGGGCCTGAGCAATCCGGACGCGCCGCGTCATGCCCAGCACTCGATGATTCTGGTGCCGGTGGATGCCCCAGGCGTGAAGATTGTTCGTCCGCTGCCGGTGTTTGGCTACGACGACGCGCCTCACGGCCACGCCGAAGTGCTGTTTGAAAACGTCCGCGTGCCGTACGAAAACGTCCTGTTGGGCGAAGGACGCGGCTTCGAAATCGCTCAAGGACGCCTTGGCCCTGGCCGGATTCACCACTGCATGCGTTCGATCGGCATGGCCGAGCGTGCGCTGGAGTTGATGTGCAAACGTGCGGTCAGCCGCACCGCGTTCGGTAAACCACTGGCACGTCTGGGTGGCAACATCGACAAGATCGCCGACTCGCGGATGGAAATCGACATGGCACGCCTTCTGACCTTGAAAGCGGCGTACATGATGGACACTGCCGGTAACAAGGTGGCGAAGAGCGAGATCGCGCAGATCAAGGTCGTCGCGCCGAACGTGGCCTTGCGGGTGATCGACCGGGCGATCCAGATCCATGGCGGGGCAGGGGTTTCCAACGATTTCCCGTTGGCCTACATGTATGCGATGCAGCGCACCCTGCGCCTGGCCGACGGCCCGGACGAAGTACACCGGGCGGCGATCGGCAAGTTCGAGATTGGCAAGTACCTGCCGAAAGAGATGATGCGTAGCGGGCAGTAAGACCGCGTTATCGTTCTTCGCGGGCAAGCCTCGCTCCTACAGATCACCGAACCCTGTAGATACTCTGTTCACGGTCAAGCTTTCGCGAGATGTTTTTCGCTAAAAAGCTTGGCCGTATTAAATTCTTCTCCAGAACGCATGCATGCCCATAACCCGGTCAGGTATTTACGCATCACTGCTCCGATGGCCTGCATTTTCTTCTTGCCGCGGGCTACCAGCGCCTCGTAAAAGGCTTTCACATTCTCATCACAGCGAATTGCCGTCATTGCCGGCATGAACATCGCTGCCCGTAAATACGCGTTGCCGCATTTGGACATTCGCCCTGGCCGGTTCACGCTGGTGCCTGACTGGGTCAGCCTTACATCGAGTCCTGCATAACGGCTTACCTGCGCCGATTTAAGCGTCACAGGAAGTGTCGTCAACTCAGCCAGTGCTGCGATGGCCGAGGCCTCTCCCACGCCGGGTGCAGCCATCATGCAGCGAAACTGCAAACTCAGATCCGGGCATTTGGCGATGGCCTCGCGTGCAGCCTTCTTCAAACGATCAATCCGTGTGTCTAGCGCTGCAATCGCATCTTTTTCATCCTCGATCAGCAGCTCAACGCTCGTTTGCGTCGCTTGTAGTGCGTGCAACTCGTTCTTGGCTCGGGTCCGATGGCCAATCAGCCGGTTGATATGGCGCCCAATCGCACGCAGCATCAGTTGATCTGCGGTAGGTGGCACCCACAGTCTTGGCGCCATGCGTTCGCCATACTCGGCCAGCAACTGAGCATCAATCTGGTCAGTTTTGCTGTTTTGCAGCATCAGCTTGGCAAAGTTATGGAAGCTTTTGGGGTTGATCACCGAGACCGGTAAGCCGGCGGCATGCAACTCTATCGCCAGGTCCAGGTAGTAAATGCCGGTGGCCTCCATGACCACGCTCAGCGGTTTGAGGCCCAACATCTTGGTCACGGCAGCCTTACGCCCCTTGGGGGTGTGCTGAATGTCCCACTGGCCTGATGTTTTACCGTTCTGCCGCCATCCCATAGCAGACGTGCGGGCACCAATGTCTATGCCGACATGAGTATTCATGGTTTTCACTTCCCTGATTTTCGGTAAGATTGCTCCTGGTTCCCCCGACCTCGAACTTCATGCCACTGCAACCTTGTAATGCGAAGTCCGACTTGTCGGCTTCTCGATACTCTTCGTGGTGGGCAATGAGGCGGGGGGGCCTCTCTACAGACAAGGTCAGGAGCAAATCCTGCCTTCAGGAGCGATCGGCCTCCCCCAGAAACGCACTTGCTGTTGTATGAATCCTTAAGCGTAACCTCTCTCGTTGGAATCAGGGTCAACATACAAGGGTCAACATACAAGGAGCGAGCGGTGCGGCGATCCGACTTGCTCGCGAAGGCATCCGCCCATTCAACACAGCAACATCAGGTTCAATACACCCAAACCTCAACCCGCCGATTCTTGATCCGCCCCTCATCCGCGCTGTTCGCCGCCACCGGCATCTCTGCACCAAAGCCACGAATCTCGCGAAACACCACACCGCTTTTCACCAGTTCCCGTCGTACCGCCATCGCCCGCAGCTTCGACAACAGGTCGGCACGCACCGGATCGCTCTTCGCATCACCGAACCCCACCAGCGTCACCTGTCGATTGGTTTTGTCGTGCTGCTTTATATAGTCGAGCACTCGCGACAGATCCTGTCGGGCCTTGTTGTCCAGCGTCGCGCTGCCTTCCTCAAAACGGAAATTAACCGACAGCCGCTGCGCATGGCGGCTGAGCGCCTGATAACCCTCGGGCATCAAAGCGTTGGGCGTGACGCTCATGGCCTGCACGGTCTGCGCGATAAAGCCGTTGGCCGCGACAATCGCCTGGCCTTTGCTGCTTTGCGCGAACGCCACCAGCGCTTGCGACCAATGATTTTTACTGTTTGGCGGCAGGTAAAAGAACAGCCGTCGGGACAGCGGATAATCCTCCGTCGCAATCAGATTGTTGAGCGGCAACATGGCCTGGGATTGGCCATCGGCAATCGCCACGGCTTTGGCCTGTCGCACGTAAGGCAAACCGATAAAACCGATGCCTTGCGGATCCTGGCTGACAGCGTCGGACAATTGCTCGCTGGATTCGAAGCGTTTCGCGGCGCTATGCAGCGTTTTCCCACGACGACTAAGGACCAATTCCTTGAAGGTGTCGTAGGTGCCCGATTGATCATCCCGCGCATACAGGTGAATCGTCCCACCACTGCTACCGAGTTCTTCCCAGGTTTTTGCCTCACCGCTGAAAATGTGCGCCAGTTGTTCGGTGTTGAGTTGATTCAGCGGATTTTGTGGATGAAGGATGATCGCCAGTCCATCGATGGCGATGACTTGCTCGGCGCCGGGGCTTTTAAAGTCGCCCAGGGTTTTGAGGTCTGCCCGTTCGCTGTCCTTGATCGGGCGCGAGGAGGCGGCGAGGTCGGCGGAGGCGGTTTTCAGGGCGCCGAACCCGGTGCTGGAACCATGGGCCGCAACTTCCACCACCACCCGGCGTCCCTGTGCGGTTTCGCCGACGATGCGTTGTTCGTTGGCTTTATCCGGGACTTCACTGTGGACCTTGAGAAGGCCCTGTTCGCGCAACAGTCCTTCGACTAGCGCCGGCCCCAGTGCGGCGCCGATGGTGTTGGAGCCCTGGATGCGCAGCACCGGGCCGTTGTCGGGTGTCGGCAAATCGCCCGCCGACGCCGTCAATGGCAAACAGGCGCACAGCATCAACAGGAACAACATGCGCAGCGTCATGCCGGCACCTTATTTGGCCAAAGGAAGTGTCGGGAGAATAAGTCAGTAAGATGTCCGCAAGATGACAGTTACCCTTGTGGGAGCGGGCTTGCTCGCGAAGGCGGTGTGTCATTCAACATCAGTATCGACTGACACGACGCCTTCGCGAGCAAGCCCGCTCCCACAATTTGTTCTGTGTAATGCCTGGGGAATCAGCTCAACTCAAGCCAGATCGGCGCATGATCCGATGGTTTTTCCATCCCGCGCAGTTCGTAGTCCACACCCGCATCCTTGACCCGTGGCAACAACCCATGGGACGCCATGATCAGGTCAATCCGCAGCCCGCGCTTAGGCTCGTCTTCAAAGCCGCGGCTGCGGTAGTCGAACCAGCTGAAACGGTCGGCCACGTCCGGGTTCAAGTGGCGGAAACTGTCCACCAGGCCCCAGTTCTTCAAGCGGGCCATCCACTCGCGTTCTTCCGGCAGGAAGCTGCATTTACCGGTTTTCAGCCAGCGCTTCATGTTGTCCGGGCCGATGCCGATGTCGCAGTCTTCCGGGGAAATGTTCACGTCGCCCATCACCACCACCGGCTGTTCACTGCTGAACTGGCTTTCCAGCAATTGCTGCAGGTCGCCGTAGAAACGTTCCTTGGCCGGGAACTTGGTCGGGTGATCGCGGCTTTCACCCTGTGGGAAATAGCCGTTCATGATGGTCACCGGCACGCCATTGGCGTCGGCGAAAGTGCCCCAGATGAAGCGCCGCTGGGCGTCTTCGTCGTCGGTGGCGAACCCTTTATGCAGCGCAATCGGTTCCTGACGCGAGAGCAGGGCGACGCCGTAATGGCCTTTCTGCCCATGGAAATATACGTGATAACCCAGTGCCTGAACCTCGCCCAGCGGGAACTGGTCGTCGTGAACCTTGGTTTCCTGCAGCCCGATCACGTCCGGCTGGTGCTTTTCGATCAGCGCCGCCATCTGATGGGGGCGAGCGCGCAGCCCATTGATGTTGAAGGAGACGATCTTCATGGTCGGCAGTCCTGGCAAAAGGGCGATGCTAGCTGACCTGTAGGAATCGGGCCAGTGTTGAGGCAGGGGGAGTTACCTTGTCCTGTCAGAGATGTGTTGTCTTCGCTGGCCTCTTCGCGGGCAAGCCACGCTCCCACAGGTTCTATGGCGTATGCAAATTTTGTGTTCGCTCGAGAACCTTGTGGGAGCGTGGCTTGCCCGCGAAGAGGCCAGACCAGTCGATGAAGATCCAGCCTTGGTCTCCCACAGGTTTCTGTGGCGTCCACAAATTTTGTGTTCGCTCGTGAACCCTGTGGGAGCGTGGCTTGCCCGCAAAGAGGCCAGTCCAGTCGATGAAGATCCAGCCTTGGTCTATACCTGTGGGGGAACTGTATTACCACCCAAAGGCTCGTACCAATAAGAGCGCCGCCATTTTGAGCGGCGCCCCGGGGAGATCTGCCGTTATGCCCGAAACCTCGACCGCCATTGCCGATATTCACATGCTCGACAGCGGCTACGCCCACGAAGCGCGCTCCCTGCTTTACCACGCTTACCGGCACGAACCGACCTTTGGCTACTTGTTCGAGGCCGAGCGTCCCGGCTATGAACATCGTGTACGGGCGACCGTGCGCGAGCTGGTCAAACAACACTTTCTTCAGGACTTGCCGGCCATCGGCCTGCTGGTCAACGATCGCCTGATCGGCATCGCCCTGATTGCCCCGCCGCAACGTCGACTGGGCATCACTGAAAGTTGGGCCTGGCGTCTGCGCATGGTGCTCAGCACCGGCTTTCGTTGCACCCGCCGTTACCTCGATTACCACGCCGCCGTTGCCGCCTGCGTGCCGTCCGACTCGGTGCACGTCCTGCCGTTGCTGGGGATTCATCCGCAGTTCCAGGGCAAACACTTCGGCGAGCAACTGCTGCAAGCGGTGCACAACTGGTGCGCCGTGGATGAAACTTCCCAGGGCGTGATCCTTGATACCGGGAATCCTCGTTATCTTGAGTTTTATAAGCGTCAGGGCTATGAGGAAATTGGCGAGGTCGCCGTAGGACCCATTCGCGAACACGTGTTTTTCCACGCCAATCCCCAGGTGTTACAAACAGCAACGGCCTAAAGGTAGAACTTTCAAGCCACGCCAGGCTCTATCACGCTCCCACGCTCGTGATAGCATCCGCGCCTATGAAGTTTCCAGGAAGAATTACCAGTGGCGTGCTGATGCTGTTAACCAGCTGCGCGGCACTGGCGCAAAGTGAATTGGATGTGCGGATCAAACCGTCCAACGATGAACTGAAAGCCAATATAGAGGGCTATATTGGCAGCCTCGGCGATCGTGACGAAGAAGCCTTGCTGCGCTTCAGTCGTGGCGCCGAGGAACAGGCGCGCAAGGCCGCCCAGGCCTTGGGTTACTACCAGCCGCAGATTGACAGCGACGTGAAGGGCGGCAAGACGCCGCGCCTGATACTCAACATCGATCCCGGCGAGCCGGTGCATTTGCGCAATGTCACGATTCGCGTCGACGGCCCGGCAGCCTCGCTCAAATCCTTTCGTGTGCCCAAAAGCGCTGCGCTGAAAACCGGCGCGGTGCTAAACCATGGCCGTTATGAAGACGCCAAGAAACTGATCCAGAATCAGGCCTCGCGCTATGGCTTTTTCAGTGGTCACTTCACTCATCAGACATTGTCGGTGGACCCGCGCGCCGGCGTCGCCGACATCGACCTCGTCTATGACAGCGGCCCGCGTTATGCCCTGGGCAAGGTCAGTTTCGAGGGCGACACGCCGTTCGATGAAGACCTGCTGCGACGCATGGTGCCATTCAAGGAAGGCGCGCCTTACGACTCCGAACTGATCGCCGAACTCAATCAGGCCATGCAATCGAGCGGCTATTTCGAAAGTGTGCGGGTGGATGCGGCACCGACGGCGTCCAAGAACGATGTAATCCCGGTCGACGTCAAACTCGAAACCCGCAAACCACGGACCATGGGCCTGGGGCTTGGCTATTCCACCGACGTCGGCCCTCGGGTCAAGGCCAACTGGACGCGACACTGGGTTAACCCGCAGGGGCACAGCTATGGCTGGGAGACTGAAATCTCGGCACCACGGCAGAACGTCGGGGTGTTCTACGACATCCCTCTGGACCCGCCGCTGACCGACAAACTGCGTTTCGCCGGCGGTTATCAAAACGAAGAAATCGCCGACAAGGACTCTCTCAGCAAACTCCTGACTATCGGTCCCGAGTGGCACAGCAAGTTGCCCAGCGGCTGGCAGCGCGTGGTGTCGCTCAAGTGGCAGCGCGAGGAATACCGGCTCGGCGACGACTCGGGGCTCAGCACATTGCTGATGCCCGGCGTCAGTTATTCCTACCTGAAAAGCGACAACCGCATCGACCCGCACAACGGCTATCGCCTGGAGTTCGAGACCAAAGTGGCCAAGGAAGGCCTGGGTTCGGACAACAATCTGGTTTACGGCACCGCCCTGGTAAAAGGCTTGACCACGGTCTTGGATAAACACCGTTTCCTCGGTCGGGTGCAGGTCGGCGGCAGCGCCACCAACGGCTACAAGTCCGTGCCGCCATCGTTGCGGTTTTTCGCCGGTGGCGATCAGAGCGTGCGCGGCTACGACTATCAGAGCCTGTCCCCGGAAAACTCCGAGGGCGACCGCATCGGTGGTCGCTACATGATCGCCGGCAGCGTCGAGTATCAGTACTCCGTCGCTGAAAAATGGCGGGTCGCAACCTTCGTTGACCAGGGCAACTCCTTTAATACACTCGAACTGCCGAACCTCAAGACCGGCGTCGGCATCGGCGTGCGCTGGGTTTCACCCGTGGGGCCGATTCGCCTTGACCTGGCCCACGCGATGGACGACGACGGCGGCATTCGACTGCACTTTTCCATGGGGCCTGAGCTGTGAATCGTGGTTTGAAAATAGCGCTTCTGGCGATTCTGGCGCTGCTGATGCTGGTCGTCCTGGCCGTGACCACGGTGCTGGGCACGGCGACGGGCAGCCGTTGGGCGCTTGGCTTTGTGCCGGGTCTGACCGTGGAGAATTTCCAGGGCCGATTGGGCGGGCAGTGGAGTGCTGATCATCTGTTGTGGCAGCAGGACACCCGCCGGGTTGAGCTGAGCAAACCGATATTCGCCTGGTCGCCGCTGTGCCTGACGCGCATGACCTTGTGCATCGAGCAATTGAAGGCCGATCAGGTCAGCCTGCAGTTCCCGCCGGGCACTGAAGATGAAAGCAGCGGGCCGATCACGCTTCCGGACCTGAACTTGCCTCTGGCGATCGAACTGGGCGATGTGCAAGTCGGCAGTCTGCTGTTCAATGGCAGCGAAGAACTCAAAGGCTTGCAACTGGCCGCGCACTGGACGGCGCAAGGGTTGCAGATCGACTCGGTGAAGTTGCAGCGTGATGAGCTCAGCCTGAATCTGTCCGGCCTGCTGCAACCCAGCGGCAATTGGCCGCTGAAGGCCGAAGGCACGTTGACCTTGCCGGCCCCAGAACCTTGGGCGTTGGCCCTGAAGGTGGACGGCGACCTGCTGAAAACCCTGAACCTGAACGCCGACAGCAGCGGTTACTTGAACGGCCAACTGACCGGCGAACTGCAACCGCTGGTCGACAACCTTCCGGCCAAAGTAAGGATCACCGCCGACGGCTTCAAACCCAGCGCCGATCTGCCGGACACGTTGCAACTCAATCAACTGGAACTCACCGGCGACGGCGACCTGAAAAACGGTTACCAATTGCTCGGCAAAGCCACGCTGCCTGCTGAAAAAGGTCCCGTCGCCCTTGTGCTGCAAGGCAAAGTCGACGCCAACGGCGCACAGATTGCGGCCCTCGATCTGACTGCCAACGACAAGCAAACCCTCAAGCTCACCGGCAACCTCGACTGGAGCAAAGGCCTGAGCGCCGACGCGAAGATCGACTGGCTGGATTTCCCCTGGCACCGTCTCTACCCGCTGATCGACGAGCCCGAAGTGGCGCTGCGCAGTTTCAACGGTGAAGTCTCCTACACCGACGGAAAGTACATCGGCCACTTCAAATCGGCCCTCGATGGCCCGGCAGGTGCGTTCAGCCTCGAGAGCCCGTTCAGCGGCGATCTGACGAAAATCTATCTGCAACAGATTCAACTCGAAGCCGGGCAGGGCAAGGCCGTCGGGCATCTGAACCTGCAATTTGCCGATGGCATTGCCTGGGACACCGCGCTTGACCTGTCGGCGATCAACCCTGCGTATTGGGTCGCGGAGTTTCCGGGTAACCTGGCCGGGCCGTTGCGCAGCAAAGGCGAGATGAAGAATGAAAAACTCAGCCTGAGCGCCGACCTCGATTTGAAAGGCAAACTGCGCGGTCAACCGGCGGTGATCCAGGCCAAGGCCGATGGTGGCGGTGAGCAATGGAGCCTCAATGCACTGCAAATTCGCCTCGGTGACAACAGCATCAACGGCAAGGGCAGCCTGCAACAGAAGCTCACCGGCCAGATCGACATCAAGCTGCCACGGCTGGCTCAACTCTGGCCGCAACTGCGCGGACAGCTTAACGGTCGCGTCGATGTCGCCGGTACGCTGAAGGCGCCGCAAGGCAAGCTCGGGCTGCAAGGCACGCAACTGGCCTTCGAGGACAATCGCCTGCAAAGCCTGAACCTGGACGCGACCCTCGACGGCGCGCAACGGGCGAAAGTAGACCTCAAGGGCAGCGGCATTCGGGCCGGCGACACTTCGCTGGGCACGCTGACGGCCAGCGGTCAGGGCGATATCAAAAACCAGAAACTTGCCCTCGATCTGCAAGGGCCGAAGCTGAAACTGGCGCTCGGCCTTGACGGTTCGCTGGACAAGGGCAACTGGCGCGGACGCCTGGCCAGCGGTGATATCCAGGCCGGCGGTCAGGACTGGAAGCTGCAAGGCCCCGCAAAACTTGAACGACTGGCGGACGGCAAGATCAACTTCGGCGCCCATTGCTGGATGTCCGGCCCAGCCAGCCTGTGTGGCGAAGACCAGCGTCTGATGCCGGAACCGAAGCTGCGTTATCACCTCAAGCAATTCCCGATTGAAAGTCTCGCGCAGTGGTTGCCTAAAGATTTCGCCTGGAAGGGCCGGCTCAATGCCGACCTGCAACTGGACCTGCCGGCCAGTGGCCCGAACGGTCAGGTCAGCGTCGATGCCAGCGGTGGCACGTTGCGCATGAGGGAAAAGGATCAGTGGCTGGACTTCCCGTACCAGACCTTGAAACTCACCAGCACACTCACACCCAAACGTATCGACACCAACCTTAACTTTGTCGGTGGCAAGCTCGGCGAGCTGATGGTGCAGGCGCAAATCAATCCGCTGCCGAAAAATAAACCGCTCACGGGGTCGTTCCGTCTCAGTGGTCTGGATTTGTCGGTGGCGCGGCCGTTTGTGCCGATGGTCGAGAAACTCACCGGCCGCTTGAATGGCAGTGGCACGCTCTCCGGCGATCTGCTGGCGCCGCAGGTGAACGGCAATTTGTTGCTCAGTGATGGCGAAGTGTCCGGACCTGAATTGCCGATGGAGTTGCAGGGCTTGCAGCTTCAAGCGCAGATCGCCGGCGAAACCGTGCAATTGAACGGTGGCTGGAAAAGCGGCAAAAGCGGGCAGGGCAGTCTCAACGGCAACATCGCCTGGGGCCAGGCGCTGGTGGTGGATCTGACGCACAAAGGCACGCAATTGCCCGTCACCGTAGAACCGTATGCCAAGCTCGAAGTGGCACCGGACCTGAAGATTTCGATGAAGGACGACAAACTGGCGATCACCGGCAAAGTGTTGGTGCCCAAGGGTGAAATCACCGTGCGCGAGTTGCCGCCGTCGACGGTCAAGGTCTCCGATGACACGGTGATCGTCGGCCAGCAGACCGAAGAGGGCAAGCCGCCGCTGGCCATGAAGATGGACATCGACGTGGTGGTGGGTGAGGACAAACTCAGTTTTGCCGGGTTTGGCCTGACCGCCAACCTGCAAGGGCATGTGCACATCGGCGACAACATGGACACCCGTGGCGAGCTCTGGCTCAACGATGGGCGTTATCGGGCATACGGTCAGCGACTGACGGTACGGCGTGCGCGGCTGCTGTTCGCCGGCCCGATTGACCAGCCGTATCTGGACATCGAAGCCATTCGCCAGACCGACGACGTGATCGCCGGCATTCGCCTCAGCGGCAGCGCCGAACAGCCGACCACGCAGATTTTCTCCGAGCCGGCGATGAGCCAGGAACAGGCCTTGTCTTATCTGGTGCTGGGGCGTCCGCTGAGCACCAACGGTGAAGACAACAACATGCTGGCCCAGGCGGCGCTCGGGTTGGGCTTGATGGGCAGTTCCGGGGTGACCGGCAAACTGGCCAACGATCTGGGGATTCAGGATTTCCAGCTCGACACCCAGGGCAGCGGCAACACCACCAGCGTCGTGGCCAGCGGCAACCTGTCGGAAAAACTCAGCCTGCGTTACGGCGTTGGCGTGTTCGAGCCGGCCAACACCATTGCCTTGCGCTACAAGCTGAGCAAAAAGGTCTACCTCGAAGCCGCCGGCGGCGTAGCCAGTTCGCTGGACATCTTCTACAAGCGGGATTTCTAAATCCCCGTTCCTTCCTGAACCGAGTCGCTGCCTTCGCGGGCAAGCCTCGCTCCTACAGGTTTGGTGTAACCCCTGTAGGAGCGAGGCTTGCCCGCGAAGGCGTCAGTGTGCTCGCCACAAAATCCGCGCCATTTATCAGCTAAATAGAAAGCAACCTAACTATTGCGTTGACATTCGCTGCCTAGGCAGTAACATCTCGTCATACATTCTCTGCCTAGGCAGCTAATCGGTGGTCAGATGAAACATTTCACCTCATACGATTTCCATAATTGCCATCTCGGCCTCCTGCTCGGGCGCGCTGCGCTGCTCAAGGACCGGATCATCGACACGCACATGGAACCCCACGGCATCACGGCCGCGCAGTTCAAAGTGCTGATCATCATGGCCCAGTTCGGCGTCGATACCCCGGCCGAGCTGTGCCGTCACCTGTCGCTGGACAGCGGTTCGATGACCCGCATGCTCGATCGTCTGGAACAGAAAGGATTCCTCGCCCGCCAACGCTCCGAGGCGGATCGGCGTCAGGTTCAACTGGTGCTGACTGAATTAGGCCAGCAACTGGCTGACCGCCTCCCGGAGATCGGCGCCGACGCCATGAATGAACTGGCCGGCGCGATCACCCCGGAAGAATTGAAAACCCTGGAACAGATCCTCAAGAAAATCCTGGTAGCGGCCGGTGACTCGATCACGTTGCTGCGGGTAGGTGACAAATGAGCAGCAAAACCCTGCGGACCGGACTGAGCCTGGTGCTGGCGGCCATGACCCTGGCCGGTTGCGCCAGTTACAGCGGCCTGACCACCGAAGGCGTCAGCCTCGACGCGAAAAACCTCAAGGCTGGGCAATCCCTCAGCGGCGTGACCCTGTCGCCCGCGGCCTGGCCGAAAAGTGATTGGTGGAAAAGCCTCGGCGACCCGCAACTGGATGGCCTGATCCGCGAAGCCCTGCACGACAGCCCCGACATGCAAATCGCCGACGCTCGCGCCCACCAGGCCAGCGCCGCCGCGTATGCCGCCGACGCCGCGCGCATGCCGACCCTCGATGCCAGCGCCGGTGTAAGCCGTTCGCGTCTGGCCCGCGACCAGGACCCGAGCGGGCAGGGCGGCACGTATTCCACCATGCGTAACATCGGTGCCAGTTTCAATTACAACTTCGACCTCTGGGGCGGTCAGCGGGATGCCTGGGAAGCCGCGTTGGGCCAGGCCCGTGCTGCCGAAGTCGATCAGCAAGCCGCACAGTTGACCTTGTCCGCCGACGTTGCTCGCGCCTACAGCGACCTGGGTCAGGCGCACATCGTCTTCGACCTGGCCAACGAAGACCTCAAACGCACCAGGCAGATGCTCGACCTGAGCCAGCGTCGCCTGAGCTCGGGGATCGACAGCCAGTACCAGTTCCAGCAAACCGAAAGCCTGGAAGCCAGCTCCGAAGCGAGCCTGATCGACGCCGAAAAACGCCTGCAAAGCGCGAAAATCGCGTTGGCCGTGCTGCTCGGCAAAGGCCCGGATCGCGGCAATGAAATCGCCCGGCCGAAGATCCTCCAAGCCAGCGCGGTGGCGTTGCCATCGGTATTGCCGGCCGAGTTGCTGGGTCGTCGACCAGACCTGGTGGCCGCACGCTGGCGAGTCGAGGCTGCGAGCAAGAACATCGCCTCCGGCAAAACCCAGTTCTACCCCAACCTCAACCTGAGTGCCGCGGCCGGTGCCGAGTCGTTGCTGGGGGATGCGATGTTTGGTTCGGCGAGCCGTTTCTTCAACGTAGCGCCAACGATTTCCGTGCCGATTTTCGACGGCGGCCGCCTGCGCGCCGACCTCGATTCGCGCGATGCCGATTACGACCTCGCGGTGGCGCAGTACAACAAAAGCCTGGTGAAAGCCCTGGGCGATGTCAGCGACACCATCAACCAGTTGCGTGACATCGGCCGGCAGATCGGGGCGCAGCAACACGCCACCGACATTGCCCAGGATTCTTACAACACCGTGGTCCAGCGGTACGGTTCCGGCATCGGTAACTACCTGGACGTGCTCAGCATCGAGCAGCAATTGCTCCAGGCCCAGCGTCAGCTGGCCAACCTGAATGCCGAGCAGATCGACCTGTCGATCCAACTGATGCAGGCGCTGGGCGGCGGCTTCCAGGGCGAAACCTTGACCGCAGCCAACGCACTCCCAGCCACGCAGCACAACTAATTCAAGGTATTTGTCATGGCCACTGCCGAAACGACAACACAAACCCCTGACAACGCACCAGACACCAGCAACCCGCGCAAACGCAAAATCATGCTGGTGGTGCTGGCGATTGTGGTGATCCTCGCCGGTATCGGCGTCTGGGGTTATCACGAGTTTTACGGGCGCTGGAACGAAAGCACCGACGACGCCTATGTGAACGGCAACGTGGTGGAAATCACTCCGTTGGTCACCGGCACCGTGGTCAGCATCGGTGCCGACGATGGCGACCTGGTTCACGAGGGTCAGGTGCTGATCAACTTCGACCCGAACGACGCCCAAGTCGGTCTGCAAAGTGCCCAGGCCAATCTGGCCCGCACCGTGCGTCAGGTTCGCGGCTTGTACAGCAACGTCGACGGCATGAAAGCCAAGGTCAACGCCCAGCAGGCTGAAGTGCAAAAAGCTCAGGACAACTTCAATCGGCGGAAAAACCTCGCCGCTGGCGGCGCAATTTCCCAGGAAGAGCTGTCCCACGCCCGCGACGACCTGACCTCGGCGCAAAACGCCCTGGCCAACGCCAAGCAGCAACTGAAAACCACCAGCGCGCTGGTGGATGACACCGTGGTCTCGTCGCATCCGGACGTGATGTCGGCTGCCGCGCAATTGCGTCAGGCCTACTTGAATAACTCCCGCAGCACCTTGATTGCGCCGGTCACCGGTTACGTCGCCAAACGCTCCGTGCAACTGGGCCAGCGCGTCCAGTCGGGTACGGCGCTGATGGCGGTCATTCCGCTGGATCAGCTGTGGATCGACGCCAACTTCAAGGAAACCCAGCTGCGTGACATGCGCATCGGTCAGCCGGTGGACATCGAGGCCGATCTTTACGGCAGCGACGTGAAATTCAGCGGCACCATCGATAGCCTCGGCGCCGGTACCGGCAGCGCATTTGCCCTGCTGCCGGCGCAGAACGCCACCGGTAACTGGATCAAGATCGTGCAGCGGGTGCCGGTTCGGATTCACATCAACGCCGAAGAACTGGCCAAGCATCCGTTGCGGGTGGGGCTGTCGACCCAGGTCGACGTGAATCTGCATGACCAGAGCGGCCCGGTGCTGGCGCAACAGCCGCCGCAAAAGGCGTCGTTCAGCACCAACGTCTACGACCGTCAGTTGGCCGAGGCCGACGCGATGATCACTCAGTTGATCCACGACAACAGCGCTGCGGTCAGCAAAACCGTGCAGCGCTGACACCACCGACCCTGTGGGAGCGAGCCTTTGTGGTGAGGGGATTTATCGGAATGCCGCACCACCCCGTTCGGCTGCGAAGCAGACGTCAGCTCATTAATGCGATTGGACTTTGAAGTGCTGGGGCCGCTTCGCGACCCAACGGGGATAAATCCCCTCACCACAAAGGCTCACTCCTACAAGGTCAGCTGCGTCTGTAACAGGCGCTGCGCCAATCAGGTTCCAAAGGATTTGCGATGAGCAATAACGCGTCTTTCACGCCGCCCAGCCTGCTGCTCGCCACCATCGGCCTGTCGCTGGCGACCTTTATGCAAGTGCTCGACACCACCATCGCCAACGTGGCGCTGCCGACGATTTCCGGCAACCTGGGCGTGAGTTCGGAGCAGGGCACCTGGGTGATCACTTCGTTTGCGGTGAGCAACGCCATCGCGCTACCGCTGACCGGTTGGCTCAGCCGGCGCTTCGGTGAAGTGAAGCTGTTTCTCTGGGCGACTGTTCTGTTTGTACTGGCCTCGTTTCTCTGCGGTATCTCGACCTCGATGCCCGAGCTGATTGGCTTCCGGGTGCTGCAAGGCCTGGTGGCCGGTCCGTTGTACCCGATGACCCAGACGCTGCTGATCGCGGTCTATCCGCCGGCCAGGCGCGGCATGGCCCTGGCGTTGCTGGCGATGGTCACGGTGGTGGCACCGATTGCAGGTCCCATCCTCGGCGGCTGGATCACCGACAGTTACAGCTGGCCGTGGATCTTCTTCATCAACGTGCCGATCGGCATCTTTGCAGTGATGGTGGTGCGTTCGCAGCTCAAGGCGCGGCCGGTGGAAACCAGCTACCAGCCGATGGATTACGTCGGTTTGATCACGCTGATCATTGGCGTCGGCGCATTGCAGGTGATCCTCGACAAGGGCAACGACCTGGACTGGTTCGAGTCGAACTTCATCCTCATTGGCGCGGCCATTTCCGTGATTGCACTGGCGGTGTTCGTGATCTGGGAAATGACCGACAAACACCCAGTGGTCAATCTGCGGCTGTTCGCTTACCGCAACTTCCGCATCGGGACCATTGTGTTGGTGCTGGGTTACGCCGGGTTCTTCGGGATCAACCTGATCCTGCCGCAATGGCTGCAAACCCAAATGGGTTACACGGCGACCTGGGCGGGGCTGGCGGTTGCGCCGATCGGGATTCTGCCGGTGCTGATGTCGCCGTTTGTCGGCAAGTACGCGCACAAGTTTGATCTGCGGCTGCTGGCTGGGTTGGCGTTTCTGGCGATCGGCCTGAGTTGCTTCATGCGCGCTGGGTTTACCAACGAAGTGGACTTCCAGCACATCGCGCTGGTGCAGCTGTTCATGGGCATTGGCGTGGCGCTGTTCTTCATGCCGACCTTGAGTATCCTGATGTCGGACCTGCCGCCGAGCCAGATCGCCGACGGCGCGGGCCTGGCGACGTTCCTGCGGACCTTGGGCGGTAGTTTTGCTGCGTCATTGACGACGTGGATCTGGATTCGCCGGGCCGATCAGCACCACGCCTATATGAGCGAAAGCATCAGCACCTATGAGCCGGCGACCCGTGAGGCCCTGAACAGCTTGGGCGGGGCGAGCAATCCGGCGTATGCGCAATTGGATCATGTGCTGACCAGTCAGGCGTACATGCTCTCCACCGTGGATTACTTCACGTTGCTGGGGTGGGCGTTCATGGGCTTGATTGTGCTGGTGTGGCTGGCGAAACCGCCGTTTGCGGCGAAGGCGGGGCCTGCTTCGGCAGGGCACTAAGCACAACGCGGTCAATAATGTGGGAGCGGGCTTGCTCGCGAAGGCGGTAGATCAGTCGACATTAATGTTGAATGAAAAACCGTATTCGCGAGCAAGCCCGCTCCCACATGGGTTCTGTGTTCGGTAGTTAGTTGCCGGGTAATGCCAGTTGCGGCGGCGGCATAAAATCAAACGGCGCCAGCGCAAACCCTTGCTCATCCACCTGCAACGCCCACCCCTGACGATCCCAATCCCCCAGCACAATCCGCTTGGCCGCCTGCTCGCCAATCTGCAACTTGTGAATGGCCGGGCGATGGGTATGCCCATGGATCAAGGTTTTCACGCCATAGGCCTGCATGATCCGCGGCACTTCTTCCGGCGTGACATCGACAATGTCGTTGGCCTTCATCCGCGTCTGCGCACGGCTTTCGCTGCGCAGCTTGCGCGCCAGTTTATGGCGAGTGCGCAAGGGCAAGTGCCGCAGGATGAACAGGGTGATGGGGTTACGCAGATAGCGACGCAGCTTCATGTAAGCCTCGTCGCGGGTGCAGAGGCTGTCGCCGTGCATCAATAGCACCGGCTCGCCGTTGAACTGCACGACACTCGGATCTTTCAGCAACGTGCAGCCGGCCTGTTTGCAAAAGGCCTGGCCGAGCATGAAGTCGCGATTGCCGTGCATCAGAAAAATGGCCGTGCCGCTGTCGCTGAGGGTGCGCAGGGCCTGGCAGATGGAACGCTGGAACGGCGTCATGGCATCGTCGCCAATCCACGCCTCGAAAAAGTCGCCCAGGATGTACAGCGCACTCGCCGAGCGGGCGCGTCCGGCGAGCAAATCCAGAAACGCCCGGGTGATGTCCGGGCGCTCCTCTTCCAGATGTAAGTCTGAAATCAGCAGTATCACTCAATGATCTCGGCTTTCTCGATGATCACGTCTTCTGCTGGTACGTCCTGGTGGCCGGACTTCATGGTGGTGGAAACACCTTTGATCTTGTCGACGACGTCGGTGCCTGCAACGACTTTGGCGAATACCGCGTAGCCCCAGCCCTGAGTGGTCTTGGCGCTGTGGTTCAGGAAGCTGTTGTCAGCCACGTTGATGAAGAACTGGGCGGAAGCCGAATGCGGTTCCATGGTGCGAGCCATGGCCACGGTGTACTTCTCGTTCGGCAGGCCGTTGTCGGCTTCGTTCTGGATGCTAGGGCGCTTGTCTTTCTTTTCTTTCATGCCTGGCTCGAAACCGCCGCCCTGGATCATGAAGTTACCGATGACGCGGTGGAAAACAGTGTTTTCGTAGTGACCGGCGTTGACGTACTCGATGAAGTTGGCAACGGTCAGCGGTGCCTTTTCAGCGTTCAGTTCCAGGACGATGTCGCCATGGTTGGTGGTCAGTTTGACTTGGGTCATGATCGGTACTCTTTCAATGAATTCGTGGGTTTCGGGGCTTTGCAGCCCTCAACCGGTCCGGCCAATTTTGGCCAAGATGCGCAGTTTAGCGTGCCGGGCGCGAATTTCGAGGCTGTTTTTCATTTGCATCCGATTAAATGCAACCGTTTTCGGGCCTGCTCTGTCAGCGACTTGACGGCATCGGCTATGATAAGCCCCTTTGTTTTAACAGCCGCTTTGATTTGGCCAACTGGCCGCGCACTTGTACGTTCAAGGATCCTATGAGCAAGCCCACTGTCGACCCTACCTCGAATTCCAAGACCGGCCCTGCCGTGCCGGTCAATTTCCTGCGCCCGATCATCCAGGCGGACCTGGACTCGGGTAAGCACACGCAGATCGTCACCCGTTTCCCGCCTGAGCCCAACGGCTACCTGCACATCGGTCACGCCAAGTCGATCTGTGTGAACTTCGGCCTGGCCCAGGAGTTTGGCGGCGTCACGCACCTGCGTTTCGACGACACCAACCCTGCCAAGGAAGACCAGGAATACATCGACGCGATCGAAAGCGACGTCAAATGGCTGGGCTTCGAATGGTCCGGCGAAGTGCGCTATGCCTCGCAGTATTTTGACCAGTTGCACGACTGGGCCGTTGAATTGATCAAGGCCGGTAAGGCCTACGTCGACGACCTGAGCCCTGAGCAGGCCAAGGAATACCGTGGCAGCCTGACCGAGCCGGGCAAGAACAGCCCGTTCCGTGATCGCTCCGTGGAAGAGAACCTGGACTGGTTTGCCCGCATGAAGGCCGGTGAATTCAAGGATGGCGCACGCGTGTTGCGGGCGAAGATCGACATGGCCTCGCCGAACATGAACCTGCGCGACCCGATCATGTATCGCATCCGTCACGCTCACCACCACCAGACCGGCGACAAGTGGTGCATCTACCCGAACTACGACTTCACCCACGGTCAGTCGGACGCCATCGAAGGCATCACCCACTCGATCTGCACCCTGGAGTTCGAAAGCCACCGTCCGCTGTACGAATGGTTCCTCGAGAACCTGCCCGTGCCGGCGCAACCGCGTCAGTACGAGTTCAGCCGTCTGAACCTGAACTACACGATCACCAGCAAGCGCAAGCTCAAGCAACTGGTCGATGAAAAGCACGTTCTCGGTTGGGATGATCCGCGCATGTCCACGCTGTCCGGCTTCCGCCGCCGTGGCTACACGCCGAAATCGATCCGCAACTTCTGCGACATGATCGGCACTAACCGTTCCGACGGCGTGGTCGACTTCGGCATGCTCGAATTCAGCATCCGTGACGACCTCGACCACAGCGCCCCGCGTGCCATGTGCGTGCTGCGTCCGCTGAAAGTTGTGATCACCAACTACCCGGAAGGCCAGGTCGAGAACCTCGAACTGCCATGCCACCCGAAAGAAGACATGGGCGTGCGCGTTCTGCCGTTCGCCCGTGAGCTCTACATCGACCGTGAAGACTTCATGGAAGAGCCGCCAAAAGGCTACAAACGCCTGGAGCCGAATGGCGAAGTGCGCCTGCGCGGCAGTTATGTGATCCGTGCCGACGAAGCGATCAAGGACGCCGATGGCAACATCGTCGAACTGCGTTGCTCCTACGATCCGGAAACACTCGGCAAGAACCCTGAAGGCCGCAAGGTCAAAGGCGTCGTGCACTGGGTGCCGGCCGCTGCCAGCGTCGAGTGCGAAGTGCGTCTGTACGATCGCCTGTTCCGTTCGGCCAACCCTGAGAAGGCCGAAGACAGCGCCAGTTTCCTGGACAATATCAACCCTGATTCGCTGCAAGTGCTCACCGGTTGTCGTGCTGAACCCTCGCTGGGCAATGCACAGCCGGAAGACCGTTTCCAGTTCGAGCGCGAAGGTTACTTCTGCGCGGATATCAAGGACTCGAAACCAGGTGTTCCGGTATTCAACCGTACCGTGACCTTGCGTGATTCGTGGGGCCAGTGATTCAAGGAACCTAACGTGCTTTCTATCTACAACACGCTCACCAAGAGCAAAGAAGTCTTCAAACCCTTGGATGGCAACAAGGTGCGCATGTACGTCTGCGGGATGACCGTGTACGACTATTGCCACCTGGGCCATGGCCGCAGCATGGTCGCGTTCGACCTGGTGACCCGCTGGTTGCGGTTCAGCGGCTACGACCTGACTTACGTGCGCAACATCACCGACATCGACGACAAGATCATCAATCGGGCCAACGAGAACGGCGAGTCGTTCGAAGCCTTGACCGAGCGCATGATCGCGGCGATGCACGAAGACGAAGCGCGCCTGAACATCAAGAAGCCGGACATGGAACCGCGCGCCACCGGGTATATTCCCGGCATGCACGCGATGATCCAGACCCTGATCGACAAGGGTTACGCCTACGCCCCGGGCAATGGCGACGTCTACTACCGCGTCGCCAAGTTCATGGGCTACGGCAAGCTGTCGCGCAAGAAGATCGAAGACCTGCGCATCGGCGCGCGGATCGAAGTCGACGAATCCAAGCAGGATCCGCTGGACTTCGTGCTGTGGAAGGGCGCCAAGCCGGGCGAGCCGAGCTGGCCTTCGCCTTGGGGCGACGGTCGTCCGGGCTGGCACATCGAGTGCTCGGTGATGTCCACCTGCTGCCTGGGCGAGACCTTCGATATTCATGGTGGCGGCAGCGACCTCGAGTTCCCGCACCATGAAAACGAAATCGCCCAGAGCGAAGCGGCCACCGGCAAGACCTACGCCAACGCGTGGATGCATTGCGGCATGATTCGCATCAATGGCGAGAAGATGTCCAAGTCCTTGAACAACTTCTTCACCATTCGCGACGTGCTGGAAAAGTACCACCCGGAAGTCGTGCGTTACCTGCTGGTGTCGAGCCATTACCGCAGCGCGATCAACTATTCGGAAGACAACCTCAAGGACGCCAAAGGCGCACTCGAGCGTTTCTACCACGCGCTGAAAGGCCTGCCGAAGGTGGCGCCGGCCGGTGGCGAAGCGTTCGTCGAGCGTTTCACCCAGGTGATGAACGACGACTTCGGTACGCCGGAAGCCTGCGCGGTGCTGTTCGAGATGGTTCGCGAGATCAACCGTCTGCGCGAGACTGATCTCGATGCGGCGGCGGGTCTGGCGGCTCGCTTGAAGGAACTGGCCAGTGTGCTGGGCGTGTTGCAGCTTGAGGCGGATGACTTCTTGCAGGCCGGCGCTGAAGGGCGGGTTGATGCGGCTGAGGTTGATGCGCTGATTGCTGCGCGTCTGGCGGCTCGTGCCGGTAAAGACTGGGCTGAGTCCGACCGTATCCGCGACCAGCTGACCGCGATGGGCGTGGTGCTGGAAGACGGGAAGGGTGGTACGACCTGGCGATTGGCTGACTGATTGCTGTGTTTGCTGCAAAACAAAACCCGCCTTGTGCGGGTTTTTGTTTTTGGGCAGCTGCAAGTCTGGTGGCGCCTAGACTGGCGCCTCGCGAGCAGGCTCGCTCCTACATTGGGTCTTCGCCAGGTTTGAGTTCTGTGCTCGACACCATTCCCCTGTAGGAGCGAGCCTGCTCGCGATGGTCTCAAGCCGAACACCGACGGTGCGGTTCACCTGTCACTCAGCCTGGCGCAATCGCTTGTAAAGGGTATTGCGACTAACCCCAAGCCTGCGGGCCAGGTGCGAGATATTTCCCCCAGCCGCCTGCAACTGCCGATTCAAATCCTCCACATCATTCAAATCTACCGCCAGTGGCTCTGGCGAATCCACCGGCTCCATCTCCAAGTCCACAAAAAAATCATCCGGCAAGTGCTCCGGCCGCACCGGTTGTTCCTCGGCCATGGCCAGTGCCACCTGCATCACGCTGCTGACCTGTCTTAAATTCCCCGGCCACGGGTGGCGGCCGAACAACTCCAATACCTCCCGACTTAACCCGGCCCACTGCGATGGCTCGCGATGCTGTTCCCACAGGCGCTCGAACAGCGCCTGTTTGTCGCTGCGTTCCCTGAGCGGCGGCAATTCCAGGGTCAAGCCACCGATCCGGTAATAAAGATCCTCGCGAAACCGGCCCAACTGTACTTGCTCACGCAACGAGCGGTTGGTCGCCGAGATGATGCGAATGTCCACCGGGAACAACTCGCTACTGCCCACCGGTTGCACGCAACGTTCCTGCAACACCCGCAGCAACCGCGCTTGGGTCGGCAACGGCATATCACCTATTTCATCAAGGAACAGGGTGCCTTTGTCCGCCTTGCGGATCAGCCCGATGCTGCCTTTCTGGTTGGCGCCGGTGAACGCGCCTTTCTCGTAGCCAAACAGCTCGGACTCCACCAGTTCGGCGGGGATCGCTGCACAGTTGACGGCGATGAATGACTGTTTGCTCCGGGAACTGGCCTGATGCAAGGCTTTGACGAAGACTTCCTTGCCAACCCCGGTTTCCCCGTGGATCAACAGCGGAATGTCTTTTTCCAACAAACGTTCGGCCTGGCGTACGGCTTTTTCCACGCGACTGTCGCCGAAATGCAGGGTGTTGAGGCTGATCGCAGTGGGGGCGATAACCGCTGGTTCCGCAAAGACTCGGGCCTGAATCGGCACCTGTTTCGGCCGTTTCAACAGGCATTGAAAGCGGTTGCGTCCAGAGGCTTGAAGGGCGAACGGCAGGTCATCCGGCTGGTTCAGCAGTTCCAGCAACGAGACCTTGAACAGGCTCTCGACACTGATACGCGACAGGCTGATACCCAACAAATTATCGGCCCGGCGATTAGCCGACAGCACCTGACCGGTTTCATCGAAGATCAGCAAACCGGCCCATTGGCTGTCGAGGTTGTTCAGTCCGGTGTTGAAGGTCAGTTGGAAATGCTGGCCGTGAAAGAGGTTGAGGATCAGCCGGTTTTCCACGGTCTGGCTCATCATCTTGACCATGCCGAGGGTGTGGGACGGCGGCAGGTAGCTGTCGCTGGACACGTCCAGCACCGCGATCACCTTGCGCTCGGCATCGAATATCGGCGCGGCAGAACCGGTCATGAAGCGGTTGGCCTTGAGGAAATGTTCATCGTGCTCGATGTGCACCGCTTGCTCGCAGGCCAGCGCGGTGCCAATGGCGTTAGTGCCGCTGCAACGCTCCATCCAGCTGGCGCCAGCGCTGAAACCGCGGGTCAGACTCGGTTCGATGAAACGCTGGGTACCCCAGGACGTCAGCACCTGGCCCTGATTGTCGGCCAGCATGATCAGGCAGTTGGAATTGCTCAGGATGTTTTCGTAATACGGCAGGACTTCCTGATGCGTGGTTTGCACCAGGGAATGCTGGCTCTCCAGCAACTGGGCGATGCCCTCGGCCGGCAACTGATCGAACGCTGGTGCGCTTTGATGATTGAGGCCGAACGCTCGGCAGCGGGACCAGGAGTCCTGGATGATGGCGTCGTGGGAGAGCGGCGAGGCGGGTACGGCCATGGCAGTCGATCTCTGAGCAAGCTTTTATTGTTTTTATGGGTTTTGCATCTCGTTCAAACGCCAGATAACTGTAGGAGCCAGGCTTGCCGGCGAAGGCGTCCTTGAAATTGCCTTCGCCGGCAAGCCTGGCTCCTACAGGGGCAATGTGCGGCTGAAAAGTGTTTATAGAGTGTTGTTCACTATTGTTCATTGTCAACGGCTGGATTGTTCAATTGTTCAGTCGCGGTTGTTCATTTCTGTTCAGCAACGAACCCGGTTTTTCATTTGATTGAAGGATTTTCAAACCAGATCAACAGCTTGCAATTTCTGGCATGAAACTCGCTCTACTGCTCCGGTCGCTTGACTCCAAATAATAAAAAGGCCGAGCCATGTCATTAACCCTGGAGCACGTCAGCCGTACCGTCGAGGGCCAGACCTGGATCGACGATGCGTGCCTTAGTTTTGAACCCGGATCCTTCAACGTTTTGCTCGGGCGCACGCTGTCCGGCAAAACCAGTCTCATGCGCCTGATGGCCGGCCTGGACAAGCCCGACAGCGGCCGCATCCTGATGAACGGCGTCGACGTCACGCAGCGCCCGGTACGTCTGCGCAATGTGTCGATGGTCTATCAGCAGTTCATCAATTACCCGACCATGACCGTGTTCGAGAACATCGCCTCGCCCTTGCGCCAGGGCGGTGTCTCCAATGAGCTGATCCAGAGCAAAGTGCTGGAAACCGCCAAGATGCTGCGCATCGAGAAATTCCTCCAGCGCTATCCGCTGGAACTCTCGGGCGGCCAGCAACAGCGCACCGCGATGGCCCGGGCGTTGGTCAAGGATGCCGAGCTGATCCTGTTCGATGAGCCGCTGGTGAACCTCGACTACAAGTTGCGCGAAGAACTGCGTCAGGAAATGCGCGAGCTTTTCAAGGCCCGGCACACGATTGCGATTTACGCCACCACCGAACCCAATGAAGCGCTGGCCTTGGGCGGCACCACCACCATTCTTCACGAAGGCCGAGTGGTCCAGAGCGGCAAGTCCTCCGAGGTCTATCACCAGCCGCAAACGGTGCTGGCGGCGGAGCTGTTCTCCGAGCCGCCGATCAACCTGATGCCGGGCCGTATCGCCGGCAACGAAGTGAGCTTCGCCAATTTCGTGCATTTTCCGTTGAATGTGGACCTGCGGCCTGTAGGCGAGGGCGAGTTCCGCTTCGGCGTGCGCCCGAGCCATATCTCCCTGGTGCCGAGCAACGACGATGACCTCGAACTCGCCGTGACTGTCGAGGTGGCCGAGATCAGCGGTTCGGAAACTTTCCTGCACGTGCGCAACGAGCATTTCCTGTTGGTACTGCACTTGCCCGGGGTCCACGAATACGACGTCGATGCGCCGATTCGCATCTATATCCCGACCCATAAACTGTTTGTGTTCGATGCGCAGGGGCGGCTGGTCCAGGCGCCCGGTCGCCGCATCGCGAGGGTTGCCTGATGGCCGAAATCCGTTTGCAGAACCTCGCCCACAGCTACACCAGCACGCCCACCGGCCCCGAGGATTACGCGATCCGCGAAATGGACCACGTCTGGGAGCAGGGCGGTGCTTATGCCTTGCTCGGGCCTTCGGGCTGCGGTAAGTCGACGTTGCTCAACATCATTTCCGGGTTACTCAGCCCGTCCCAGGGCCATGTCCTGTTCGATGGCAAAGCGGTCAACGACCTGACTCCCGAGAAGCGCAACATCGCTCAGGTTTTCCAGTTTCCGGTGGTCTACGACACCATGACGGTGTTCGACAACCTGGCCTTCCCGCTGCGCAATCAGGGCATGGCCGAGGCGACAATTCACAGCAAGGTGCAGGAAATCGCCGAGGTCCTCGACCTTCAGGCGCTGCTGAGCAAAAAGGCGCGCAACCTCACCGCCGACGAAAAACAGAAAGTCTCCATGGGCCGTGGGCTGGTGCGCGACGACGTCTCGGCGATCCTGTTTGATGAACCGCTGACCGTGATCGACCCGCACCTGAAGTGGAAACTGCGGCGCAAGCTCAAGCAGATCCACGAGCAGTTCAACATCACCATGGTCTACGTCACCCACGATCAGCTCGAAGCCTCGACCTTCGCCGACAAAATTGCGGTGATGTACGGCGGGCAGATCGTGCAATTCGGCACCCCGCGCGAGTTGTTCGAGCGTCCGACCCACACCTTTGTCGGCTATTTCATTGGCAGTCCGGGGATGAACCTGATCGAGGTGCAGCCACAACCGGGCGGCGTAGGGTTTGCGTCGACGCTTCTGCCTTTGTCTGACGCGCAACAGAAACGCATCGCCGAGTCGCAATGGAAAACCCTGAAGGTCGGCATCCGTCCCGAGTTCGTGCATGTGTGGGACGAGCCGCTCGATGACGCGATGCAGGCACACGTCATACACGTCGAGGACCTCGGCACCTACAAGATCATGACCCTGAACCTTGATGGCGCCCCGCTGAAAGTGCGCCTGGCCGAAGACAAGCCAGTGCCTGAGGGAATCGCCTACATCAACTTCCCGGCACAGTGGTTGATGGTCTATGCCGACGATTACCTGCTGGAGACGCAGCCATGAACAAGGTGCAGAACAACAAGGCCTGGTGGCTGGTCCTGCCGGTGTTTCTGCTGGTGGCGTTCAGTGCGGTGATCCCGATGATGACCGTGGTCAATTACTCGGTGCAGGACATCTTCGACCAGTCCAGCCGCTACTTCGTCGGCGCCGACTGGTACAAGCAGGTGCTGCTTGATCCCCGCCTGCACGACTCGCTGCTGCGGCAATTCATCTATTCCGCCTGCGTCTTGCTGATCGAAATCCCGCTGGGCATCGGCATCGCCCTGACCATGCCGACCAAGGGCCGCTGGTCGTCGCTGGTGCTGATTATCCTGGCGATTCCGCTGCTGATCCCGTGGAACGTGGTCGGGACCATTTGGCAGATCTTCGGTCGGGCCGACATCGGCCTGCTGGGTTCGAGCCTCAACGCGATGGGCATCAGCTATAACTATGCGGCAAACACCATGGATGCCTGGGTCACGGTGCTGGTGATGGACGTCTGGCACTGGACGTCGTTGGTGGCGCTGTTGTGTTTCTCCGGGTTGCGGGCGATTCCGGACGTCTATTACCAGGCGGCACGGATTGATCGCGCGTCGGCCTGGGCGGTTTTCCGACATATCCAGTTGCCCAAGCTCAAGAGCGTGTTGCTGATCGCGGTGATGTTGCGGTTCATGGACAGTTTCATGATCTACACCGAGCCGTTCGTGCTGACCGGTGGCGGTCCGGGTAATGCCACGACCTTCCTCAGTCAGACCCTGACGCAGATGGCGATCGGGCAGTTCGACCTCGGCCCCGCGGCGGCTTTCTCGCTGGTGTACTTCCTGATCATCCTGTTGGTGTCCTGGCTGTTCTACACCGCCATGACTCACTCTGACGCCAACCGCTGAGGCCCATCATGAGCAAGAGAAAGCTGATTCCACTGCTGATCTACATCCTGTTCCTGCTGGTGCCGATCTACTGGCTGCTGAACATGTCCTTCAAAAGCAACACCGAAATTCTCAGCGGCCTGACGTTGTTTCCGCAGGATTTCACCTTCGCCAATTACAAAGTGATCTTCACCGATCCGGCCTGGTACACCGGTTACCTCAACTCGCTGTATTACGTGAGCCTGAACACGATCATTTCCCTGAGCGTGGCGTTGCCAGCGGCTTATGCGTTCTCGCGTTACCGCTTTCTCGGTGACAAGCACCTGTTTTTCTGGCTGCTGACCAACCGCATGGCGCCGCCGGCAGTGTTTTTGCTGCCGTTCTTCCAGCTGTATTCCTCGATTGGTCTGTTCGACACCCACATTGCGGTGGCGCTGGCTCATTGCCTGTTTAACGTGCCGTTGGCGGTGTGGATTCTGGAAGGGTTCATGTCTGGCGTTCCGAAGGAAATCGACGAAACCGCCTACATTGACGGCTACAGTTTCCCCAAGTTCTTCGTGAAGATTTTCGTTCCGCTGATTGGCTCCGGGATCGGTGTGACGGCATTTTTCTGCTTCATGTTTTCCTGGGTCGAACTGCTGCTGGCGCGAACGTTGACATCGGTGAACGCCAAACCCATCGCGGCGGTGATGACCCGAACAGTCTCGGCGTCTGGCATCGACTGGGGCGTGCTGGCGGCAGCGGGGGTGTTGACTATCCTGCCAGGCATGCTGGTGATCTGGTTTGTTCGCAACCACGTGGCCAAGGGCTTTGCCCTGGGCCGGGTCTGAGGAGCTGATGATGGAATGGATGAGCTGGACTGTCCCCACGGCGGCGTTTTTCATCGCCATTGGCCTGATTCTGGCGGGCATGACGACCTGGGAATTACGTTCGCCGAGTGTCCCTCGGCGTGGTTTTCTGCCGATTGCCACCACCCGTGGCGATCGGCTGTTTATCGGTCTTCTCGGCAGCGCCTACCTGCATTTGCTGGTAATCGGCGTCACCGACTGGAGCATCTGGGTTGCGTTCGCGTTGTCCTTGGTGTGGCTGTTGGCTGTGATGCGTTGGGGCTAGTCGAATCGCTCGGCAATGTTGCTCCGAAACTCAAACAGGAGGTCTCTATGTTCGACAAAAACAATAAGCTGCGACATAGCGTTTCATTGGCAGCCATGCTGGCACTCAGCGGGTTGAGCGCTGCGGCCTGGGCCGATGCCTATGAAGACGCCGCCAAGAAATGGATTGGCAGCGAGTTCAAACCGTCCACCCTCACGCCAGAGCAGCAGCTCGAGGAGCTGAAGTGGTTCATCAAGGCCGCCGAGCCGTTTCGCGGGATGAGCATCAAGGTGGTTTCGGAAACCATCGCGACCCACGAATATGAATCCAAAACGCTGGCCAAGGCCTTCACCGAAATCACCGGGATCAAGCTGACCCACGACCTGCTGCAGGAAGGCGACGTGGTGGAAAAGCTGCAAACCCAGATGCAATCGGACAAAAACATCTATGACGGCTGGGTCAACGACTCGGACCTGATCGGTACGCACTTTCGTTATGGCAAGACCGAATCGATCACCGACCTGATGGCTAACGAAGGCAAGGCTTACACCTCGCCGACGCTGGACATTAAAGACTTCATTGGCATCTCGTTCACTACCGCGCCGGACGGCAAGATCTATCAGTTGCCCGACCAGCAGTTCGCCAACCTCTACTGGTTCCGCGCCGACTGGTTTGAACGCGCGGACCTGAAAGCCAAGTTCAAGGAAAAGTACGGCTACGAGTTGGGCGTACCGGTGAACTGGTCGGCCTATGAAGACATCGCCAAGTTCTTCAGCGAAGACGTCAAGGAAATCGACGGCAAACGCGTTTACGGGCACATGGACTACGGCAAGAAAGACCCGTCTCTAGGCTGGCGCTTCACAGATGCCTGGTTCTCCATGGCCGGAGCCGGCGACAAAGGCATCCCCAACGGTTTGCCGGTGGACGAGTGGGGCATCCGCGTCGAGGACTGCCACCCGGTCGGTTCCAGCGTGACCCGCGGCGGCGACACCAACGGTCCGGCGGCGGTGTATGCGACCACCAAATACGTTGACTGGATGAAAAAATATGCGCCACCGGAAGCGGCGGGCATGACCTTCTCCGAGTCTGGCCCGGTACCGTCCCAGGGCAACATCGCCCAGCAGATCTTCTGGTACACCGCGTTTACCGCCGACATGACCAAACCGGGCTTGCCGGTGATGAATACCGACGGTACGCCGAAATGGCGGATGGCGCCGTCGCCAAAAGGCCCGTACTGGGAAGAGGGGATGAAGCTCGGTTATCAGGACGCCGGTTCCTGGACCTTCCTCAAATCCACGCCCGAGAAGCAAAAACTGGCGGCCTGGCTGTACGCGCAGTTCGTGACCTCGAAAACCGTGTCGCTGAAGAAAACCATCGTCGGCCTGACCCCGATCCGCGAGTCGGACATCAACTCGCAAGCCATGACCGACCTGGCGCCGAAACTCGGTGGGCTGGTGGAGTTCTACCGCAGCCCGGCCCGCGTGCAATGGACCCCGACCGGGACCAACGTGCCGGACTATCCGCGCTTGGCGCAACTGTGGTGGAGCCACATCGCCGAAGCGGCCAGTGGAGAGAAAACGCCACAACAGGCACTGGATGGTCTGGCCAAGGATCAGGATGCGATCATGACCCGTCTGGAACGCTCCAAGGTACAACCGACCTGCGGGCCGAAAATGAATCCGGAGCGGGATGCGCAGTACTGGTTCGATCAGCCGGGTGCGCCGAAAGCAAAACTGGCGAACGAGAAGCCTAAAGGCGAAACCGTGAGCTATGCCGAACTGCTTAAATCGTGGGAGGCGGCGCGTAAGTAATCGCGGGTTTGTGTGAGGCAAACGGCACCGAAAGGTGCCGTTCTTATTTGTGCCGGTCTCTATAGATGAAGATCAAAAGATCGCAGCCTTCGGCAGCTCCTACAGGGAATACGAAATCTATGTAGGAGCTGCCGAAGGCTGCGATCTTTTGATTCTGAAAAAACCACCTGAACCTAAGTCAACGCCGCCAGTTGTTGAACCGTCTCCGGAAAGCGCTCAACCAGCCGGATAAGCGTTGTCGCCTGGGCATTAGGTTTCGCCCGTCCTTGCTCCCAGTTCTCCAGCGTCCGGGTGTTGGTGCGCAAGTACATCGCAAACACCGGCCGGGAGAGATTCAGTTGCTGGCGGATGCCAATCACTTCCTCTGCCGTAATCGGAGCCAGTTTGGCCAGTTTTACTTTGTGCGTGCGTAGAGTGACTTTACCTTGGCGCTCATCGGCCAAGGCTTCAAAACCCTCTACCAGCTCGGAAAAAATGTCACGTTTCATCGCTCGTTCTCGCTTTGATTTCTCGATAAAGCATTTCTTTAAGCAGTTTTTTCTGTTGTGGCGTCAAATCGTCCTGCTCGTTCTTGCCATACAAGGTAAAGAGCCAGAATTGGTCGAAACCGGACCACCAGTAATAAATCACCCTCAGCCCACCGCGCTTGCCCTTGTTTCGCCGCTCATCCACCACTCGAATTTTGCGCAGACCTCCGGTGCCTTCGACGACATCTCCCGCTTCCGGGTTTTGCAGCAACTCCTGCTGGAACCGGTGAAACAGATCATCATCCAGGTAGTCACTTCGATGCTTTTGAAATACGGGTAATTCGATAAAAAGAGCGTCCATGTTCTGTACGTTACCTGCGTATATTTCTATCACAAGAATCGAATAGGTCAAGGCTTCTGTGCCTGCCCAATTCGGTCAAGCCATTACGTTAAAGTCGAAGGCAGGATCGGGATGTAGGACGCGGCTGATTCACCCGCGAGGCGATTCTGGATATCGGGGAGGTTCAAAACGGTATCTACACAATGCGTATTTCAATTCGGAATGTTTAAAAGTTGAGTTGGAAATACAGAACCTTCCCACAATGTTTTCAGGTTGTCCGTCGGACGTCCGGTCTCTAGCCTGTGCACGTCGCTGCCAATTCAGCGACCGGGACTGGAAACCCCGATTAGTAACAGTGGCGCCAACACGCCTTTCATAACGTATCCTTGCGCACCTTGAATGTGTGCACTCCGTTATGGCGGCTGTGCGTGGGAGACCTTCGGGTCGACCGGGTCGCCGCTGCCCGGGTTTCCAACCTGCGTACAGCTGCCACCTCTTCGTCCGGAAACCGAATGGGGCAGCTCCAACTTTTCAGTGGAGTTTCACCATGAAAAAACCAACACCCAACCCTCCCGAAACAGAAGCCGACGCAACGTCCCCCGACGCCTCCATCGACACCCAAAAACGCCCCGACGCCGCCGAACGCGTGCTCGATGACTACCTCAATCCCGCTGCCGAAATCATGGCCACGCCCTACACCCCCAATCAGATGTTTTTCGCCAACTCCAAAACCGACACCGAATCCCTGCTGGCCAATGCCAGCGAGTCATTGTCCTCGGCTACGGTCATGCTCGGTGACTTCGCCGCGCTACTGGAGGGCACCCATCGCAAGACCCTGCTGGGCATTGCGCAAGTGGTGATGCTGGGAGAGTTGGCGGTGAATCAGGCGTTGGATAACGTTGAGCCGGCAGGGTAAGTCGCCACGACGGATCGCAAAGAGGCAAAAAACGCGGCTCTACGAAGTGCCGCATTTTTTTTTAGATAGGCCGAGAACATGTTTCCGAGGAGTCAACTAAACCAGACCTGCAAATTCGGCCCATCCATAGAGAGCCAGAATGCCGATCAGGAAGCATGCATTCATCCGGTAAGGGATCTCGATCCACCGTCGCAGATGTGCTGGGAGTTTCCTGACATCTTCAATCGCGCGAGGATCATCCAGCAAAAGTCGAGAGGGCCGCTTGCGCAGGATCGCAGTGATCAGAGTCAGTCTGTACCGACGCCCCCAAAAGCCGTCTCCTCTATTCCGGCGGTTACTTTGAACGAGGTGACAGTTTTTGAGATGGGACTCAATTTCTGCCAACTTGAAAAAAATGACGTACAACATCATCACGAAGTTGGACAGGAGCATTGTCATTAAAGCAATTGCGATGGCAGCGAACAAAAGTTTCATGTCAATCATGGGTATTTGCTTCGTAAAGAATCTCACCTACAGAATCGCCAAGTTTGATCCTGTATTACCTGCAATAGAGGCCGTCGCGCCACTTATGATCAATACACAAATCGCACCGCCGATTCCTCGTGTTCTCAAAGCAACGCCAGCGCAATACTCCATGGTAATGGGGGCGGTGTAGGTGGTTGCTGCTGCAGTGACTCCAACATTGCCCGCCAGTTTGCTCCCCTCAATGAATTTAACTTTCTGGCACTGTTCGTCTGTTCCTGTTCGGCACACTTCGTTGATTCGCATGCCTGCGGCGCCTGTGGCCAAGCCGATTCCTACATAACCTCCGGCCTGCATAAATTTTGCTGCCCGTGAGACACCTGCGATGTTGGAGGCATACCCGGGTAGTTGTGTCGGCGCTCCTGCCTTGTCCCAGTGGTGAATTGTTCTGCGACTCGACAATCCCAGAGCTCGCTTGAGTTTAGGATGATCCGCAATTCCGGTTCCTCTGCGTATCAGCGATCCAAGACCGCTATCAAGCTTCGCAAAAATACGTTTGCGCCGTGCAAAAAATTCTGGAGAGTGAAGATGCCCGTGCTGGCGGTATTGCTGTTGGTGCAGTTCCTCCATATCTCGCAGGGCTTTTTTCAAACCTTCCAGATGCTGTGCAACCATATAAGAAGCAACGCCCAGTGAGCCTGCCGATACTTCGACAAACGGCTCAATCACCTCATGGTGCTCAACCATGAACGAAGCCTCTTCATCCGTCAGATCCTTAAGCGCTTCATTCACTTTCTCCGCCGCCGCCATCATTTGCGCTTCTTCGCGACGGCACATGTAGTTGCGCGATTCGCTGAAGATAACCATTTGCCCTGGCTTTACCCGTTCACCGAGATGGCGATTGAGCGAGCGGAACTCGCGGCGCAGCACATCGCTGGGTGTGATTTCGTACAGCGAGCGTTCCAGCGCTTCGAGGGTCATGGGTGTCTCGACGATGTGGAAGCCGGACTCTGCCGGTTTGGGCAGGGTGAAGGCGTGTTCTTCCACCAGATGCTCTGCCGGTGCTGGCTCGGGTTTAGGTTTGAAGGCGTTCCAGGAGGCTCCGCCGTTATCCGCAGCGACGCGCGGCTTCACCATTGCCCAGTCACCGTTACTGACGGCATCGATGAGTTTTCGCTGGTTGGCCCCTTGCATGTAGTTGGAGCGATTGAGGCCCACTGCGTTTAGCAGTTCGTCGAAGCCTGGCAGATCGTCCGGGCGGTTCAGTGCCTGTCGGAAGTCTTCCATGGCTTGGGAGGTGTCGAGTACTTGGTCGCGTTGGCCATGGAGTTCACTTTTGGGGATGAGTCTGGTCACGTTCGTGTCCCGATCCGTAAAACGGGGGACTTTGGCGAGCAGCCTCAAGTTTGAATGCCGGGTGATTCTGTTTTAGGCGTAGGGGAAATCCGATTTATCCGCGCGCCACAGGTTAGGCAATAAAGCTGTAGGACGAAGCGGACAATTCGGCGAGAGCTTCGGAGATTGCAGAAGAAGGGCAGGGCAGCAGTAACAAATCCCACAAACGCAAAAACGGCACCCGAAGGTGCCGTTTCTGTTTTCTGCCGAGTATCGCTTAAGCGATCAACCCGCCAACCCCGCCTGCTGAACCAGATTCAGCAACGGCTGCGGATACAGCCCGAGGAAGAACGCCAGTGCGGCGATGGCCAGCAGCATCACGCCGCCTGCACGTTGTTCCCAGTGCAGTTGCGCATCGTGGCGGCGCAGGTTCGGCTCGATCAGGTACAGGGTGACCATCACGCGCAGGTAGTAGAAGACGCCGATGGCGCTGCCCAGCACCAGGGAACCGACCAGCCACCATTGGTGCGACTCGACACCGGTGGCAATGATGTAGAACTTGCCGATGAAGCCTGCGGTGAGCGGGATGCCGGCCAGGGACAGCATCATCACGGTCAGTACGGCGGTCAGGTACGGACGGCGCCAGAACAGGCCGCGGTATTCGTACAAGGCATCCGCATCACGGCCGTTGTACGGCGAGGACATCAGCGTGATTACGCCGAACGCGCCGAGGCTGGTGATGACGTAGGTGACCAGGTACACGCCGATGGCTTCCACGGCCAGACCCTTGCTCGCCACCAGGGCGATCAGCAGGTAACCGAAGTGCGCGATGGACGAGTAACCCAGCAGACGCTTGAGGTTGCTCTGGGTCAGGGCCAGCAGGTTACCGAACAGGATCGACGCGATGGCGATGATGGTCAGTACGTCGCTCAGTACACCGCTGCTCGCCGCTGGCGAGATCTGGAACAGACGCACCATCACTGCAAACACGGCCACTTTCGACGCGGTGGCCAGGAACGCGGCCACCGGTGCCGGAGCACCTTCGTAAACGTCTGGGGTCCAGAGGTGGAACGGTACCAGCGACAGCTTGAACGCCAGACCGATCAGCATCATGCCCAGGCCCAGTTGCGCCAGCGAGCTTGGCAGACCCGTCGCCGCCAGCGCTTGGCCGATACCGACGAAGCTCAGGCTGCCGGAGTCGGCGTAGAGCAGGGCCATACCGAACAACAGGAACGCGGAACCGGCGGCCGACAGCACCATGTACTTGATACCGGCTTCCAGCGAACGCTTGTTGAAGAAGGCGTAAGCCACCAGACCGTAAACCGGTACCGAGAGCAGTTCCAGACCGATGAACAACCCGGCCAGGTGCTGCGCGCTGACCAGCACCAGGCCACCGGCGGCGGCCATCAGGATCAGCAGGTAAAGTTCTTCACGGTTGCCCGGATAACCCGAACCGCCATCGCCGAGGTAGGCGTGGGCGAGGGTCACACAAGCGAGGGTGGCGACCAGGATCAGCGCCATGTACAGGCAAGCGAAGGTGTCGATCTGCAGCAACGGGGTCACGGCCAGAGGCGCGACTTTCAGGGCTGGCAGGATCGACAGCAATGCCAGGTTCAAACCCGCCACGGAAATCAGGAAGGTCTGCGAGTGGTTGCGGCGCCAGGCAATCGCCAGCATCACCACGATGATCGTGGCGCTGGTGATCAACAACGGCGCAAGCGCGATAAAGTGTTGAGTCGTGAATTCCATAGCGCTCTTACCGGGCCGAAGCGAGTTGAGTGAAGGCGGTGCCGAGCCATTGCTGCACGCCATGCATCGTCGCAGCAGAGGTATCGAGGAACGGTTGCGGGTACACGCCGATGTAAATCAGCAATGCCGCCAGACCGACCACCATGATCAGTTCGCGACCGTCCATGCCATGCAACACCGCGTCCGATTTGGACGGGCCGAAGTAGGCACGGTGGATCATGATCAGCGAGTAGACCGACCCGAACACCAGGCCGGACGTCGCGATGATCGTGATCCATGGGGCGGCAGGGAATGTGCCGATCAGGATCAGGAACTCACCGACGAAGTTACCGGTACCCGGCAAGCCCAGGGACGCGGCTGCAAAGAACAGGCTGATGGCCGGCAGGTAAGCGATCTTCGACCACAGGCCACCCATTTCACGCATGTCGCGGGTGTGGGTGCGCTCGTACAGCTGACCGCTGAGGATAAAGAGTGCCGCGGCCGACAGACCGTGCGCCAGCATCTGCATCACCGCACCCTGCAGTGCCAGTTGGCTGCCGGAGTAAATGCCGATCAACACGAAACCCATGTGGGAAACGGAGGAGTAGGCAATCAGACGCTTGATGTCGGTTTGTGCGAAGGCCAGGAACGCACCGTAGAAGATCCCGATCAGACCGAGGGTCATGGCGATCGGCGCAAACTCGGCCGAGGCATTCGGGAACAGCGGCAGGGCGAAACGCAGCAGACCGTAAGCCGCCGTTTTCAACAAGATACCGGCCAGGTCGACCGAACCCGCCGTCGGCGCCTGGGCGTGAGCATCAGGCAACCAGGAGTGGAACGGCACGACTGGCAACTTGACCGCGAAGGCGATGAAGAAGCCGAGCATCAGGATGTACTCGGTGGTCAGCGACATCTTGGTTTTCAACAGATCGGCGTAGTTGAACGTAATCACGCCGGTGTCGTTGAAGTTGACCAGTACCAGACCCAGGATCGCCACCAACATGATCAGGCCGGAAGCCTGAGTGAAGATGAAGAACTTGGTCGCCGCGTAGATCCGGGTTTTCTTGCCGTCCGAAGAACTGTGACCCCAGAGCGCGATGAGGAAGTACATCGGCACCAGCATCATTTCCCAGAAGAAGAAGAACATGAACAGGTCGAGGGCGAGGAACACGCCGACGACACCGCCCAGGATCCACATCAGGTTCAAGTGGAAGAAGCCAACGTGACGCTGGATCTCTTTCCACGAGCAGAGTACCGAGAGGATACCCAGCAGACCGGTCAGCAGGATCATCAACAGCGACAGGCCGTCGAGGGCCAGGTGCACGCTGATGCCGAAGCGCTCGATCCAGAGGTGCTTGAACTCAAGCACCCAGGTCGGATCGGCGCCAGGTGCCGGTGCAAATGAATAATCACCGTGGGCCCACAGCCAGAGGCCGAGAGCGAGTTCCAGGGTCATGGTCAACAGCGCAATCCAGCGGGGGAGGGTAGCGCCGAAGCGCTCACCCATCCAGCACAGCAGGCCGCCGATGAAGGGGATCAGGATTAGCCAAGGCAGAATCATGACGGGCTCAATTCCTTTCGCAAGTTCGCAAGGTTCATATCAGACCGCTACCAGCACGATGGCGCCGATGACCAGCACGGAGCCGGCAGCCATGGATGCCGCGTACCAACGCAGTTGACCGGTTTCGGTACGGCTCAGGGCGGTGTGGCCGCCTTTGGCCATACGCGGGATCAGACCGATAGTCTGGTCGAGCGGGTCTTTGCGCAGTCCGTGGGTGATCGCAAGGTAGGGCTTGACGAACAGTTTGTCGTAGATCCAGTCGAAGCCCCAGGCAGCGAACCACCAGGCCGAAAGGAAGCGGCCGATGCCGCTGTTGGCGATTGCAGTGACGAAACGACGCTTGCCGAGGAACAGCAGCGCGGCCAGCAGGATACCGGCCAGGGCGATGGCGCCCGAAGCGATTTCCAGACTGTGCTTGGCTTCGCCGCCGGCATGGCCAACGCTTTGTGGCAGCACACCGTGCAGTGGCGGAACGATCATCGCGCCGACGAAGGTCGACAGGACGATCAGCACCGACAGTGGCAGCCAGTGAGCGATGCCGTGACCGGCGTGTGCTTCGGTCTTCGCTTCACCGTGGAACGCGATGAAGATCAGGCGGAAGGTGTACAGCGACGTCATGAACGCGCCGACCAGACCTGCGTAAAGCAGACCGTGGTTGCCGCTGGCGAACGCTTCCCAGAGGATTTCGTCCTTGGAGTAGAAGCCTGCGGTCACCAGAGGAAGGGCAGACAACGCCGCGCCGCCGACGATGAAGCTGGCGTAAGCCAATGGCAGTTTCTTCCACAGGCCGCCCATCTTGAAGATGTTCTGCTCGTGGTGGCAGGCAACGATCACCGCACCGGACGCAAGGAACAGCAGCGCCTTGAAGAAGGCGTGGGTCATCAGGTGGAAGATCGCGCCATCCCATGCACCAACACCCAGCGCCAGGAACATGTAGCCGATCTGGCTCATGGTCGAGTAGGCGAGGATACGTTTGATGTCGGTCTGCACCAGTGCGGCAAAACCGGCCAGCACCAGGGTCACACCACCCACAACGCCAACGAGGTGCAGGATGTCCGGCGCCAACGCAAACAGGCCGTGGGTACGGGCGATCAGGTAGACACCGGCGGTCACCATGGTTGCGGCGTGGATCAGTGCCGAAACCGGAGTAGGACCGGCCATCGCATCCGCCAGCCAGGTTTGCAGCGGCAGTTGTGCGGATTTACCGACAGCGCCGCCCAGCAGCATCAGGGTCGCCATGACCATCCAGAAGTCGCCGGCCTGGAATTTCTGCGGTGCCAGCACCAGCAGTTCCTGGATGTTCAGCGTGCCCAGTTGCGCGAACAGGATGAACAGGCCGATGGCCATGAACACGTCGCCGATACGGGTGACGATGAAGGCTTTCAGTGCCGCGTTACCGTTGTTGCGGTTGCTGTAGTAGAAACCGATCAACAGGTATGAGCACAGGCCCACGCCTTCCCAGCCGAAGTACAGGAACAACAGGTTATCGCCCAGCACCAGGAACAGCATGCTGGCGATAAACAGGTTGGTGTAGGCGAAGAAGCGCGAGTAACCGGCTTCACCGCGCATGTACCAGGACGCGAACAGGTGGATCAGGAAGCCGACGCCGACGACTACACCGAGCATGGTCAGGGAAAGACCATCCAGGTACAGCGCGAAGTTCGGCGTAAAGCCTTCCACCGCCATCCACTGCCACAACACCTGGGTGTAGTGACCGCCTTCAGGTGGCGCAACGTTGAATTGCCAGATCACATAAGCCGTGACGATGGCAGACAAGCCAATGGAGCCGACGCCAATCAGCGCCGACAGGTTTTCCGAAAAGCGGCCGCGTGAGAACGACAGCAGCAGGAAACCTATGAGAGGGAATACGAAAGTCAGATAGAGAAAATTCATCCGCGCATCTCGCTGGCAGCGTCGATATCGAGAGTGTGGAAGCGGCGATACAGCTGCAACAGAATCGCCAGGCCAATACTGGCCTCGGCGGCTGCCAGGCTGATCACCAGGATGAACATGATCTGTCCATCCGGCTGACCCCAGCGGCTACCGGCAACGATGAACGCCAGTGCGGAGGCATTCATCATGATCTCCAGGCTCATCAGCACGAAGAGAATGTTGCGGCGGACCATCAGGCCGACCAGACCGAGGCAGAACAGGATGCCGGCAACGGCGAGTCCATGCTCGAGAGGGATAGCAGGCATCGTCATTGCTCCTTGGCTTCGTTGCGGCCCAGGTGGAACGCCGTGACGGCTGCGGCAAGCAGCAGCATCGAGGCGAGTTCGACCACCAGCAGATAAGGACCGAACAGGCTGATGCCCACGGCCTTGGCGTCTACAGTGGTGTGGCCGATGGCCTGACCGCTGGCGTCGCTGAACAGCACGTACAGCAGTTCAACCAGCAGCAGGGTGCCGAGGGCGACCGGGCCGAGCCAGATGCCGGGCTTGAGCCAGACGCGCTCTTGCTGAACCGAGGCCGGGCCCAGGTTCAGCATCATCACCACGAACACGAACAGCACCATGATGGCGCCAGCGTAGGCGATCACTTCCAGAACACCGGCAAACGGTGCGCCGAGGGCGAAGAACGTCATCGCCACGGCAATCAGCGAAATGATCAGGTAGAGCAGGGCGTGCACAGGGTTGGTGTTGGTGATCACGCGAAGCGTGGACACAACAGCGATACCCGATGCGAAATAGAAAGCGAATTCCATCTTTCTTCCTTAAGGCAGCAAGCTCTTCACGTTGATCGGCTGGGCTTCATTCTGCGCGGAGCCTTTCGGCTTCCCGGCAATCGCCATACCTGCAACGCGATAGAAGTTGTAATCAGGGTTTTTGCCGGGGCCGGAGATCAGCAGATCTTCTTTCTCGTACACCAGGTCCTGACGTTTGAACTCGGCCATCTCGAAATCCGGTGTCAGCTGGATCGCGGTGGTCGGGCAGGCTTCCTCGCAGAGGCCGCAGAAAATGCAGCGCGAGAAGTTGATACGGAAAAACTCCGGGTACCAGCGACCGTCTTCGGTTTCGGCTTTCTGCAGCGAGATGCAGCCGACCGGGCACGCCACGGCGCACAGGTTGCAGGCTACACAACGCTCTTCGCCATCAGGGTCGCGGGTCAGGACGATACGCCCACGAAAGCGCGGCGGCAGGTACACGGCTTCTTCCGGGTACTGCAGCGTGTCGCGCTTGCGGAAGGCATGGCCGAAGATCATCACCAGGCTGCGAAGCTGGGTGAAGAAGCCATGCACGATGTCAAAAATGTACTTCATGATTCTCTATCCTCACTGAGCCGCGACGGCGGGCGTGTTGAGCAACACGATCGCAGCGGTCACCAGCATGTTGACGAGGGTCAGCGGCAGGCAGAACTTCCAGCTGAAATCCATCACTTGGTCATACCGTGGGCGCGGGATCGAGGCGCGCAGCAGGATGAAGAACATGATGAAGAACGCGGTTTTCAGCGCGAACCAGATGAACGGGATCTGCGGCAGAATACCGAACGGACCGTGCCAGCCACCGAAGAACAAGGTCACCAGCAGCGCCGAAATCAACACGATGCCGATGTACTCGCCGACGAAGAACATGCCCCATTTCATGCCGGCGTATTCAATGTGGTAACCGTCGGCCAGTTCCTGTTCCGCTTCCGGCTGGTCGAACGGGTGACGGTGAGTCACGGCGACGCCGGCAATGAAGAAGGTCAGGAAACCGAAAATCTGCGGAATCACGAACCACAGGTTCTGCGCTTGATACTCAACGATGTCGCGCATGTTGAACGAGCCGACCTGGATCACGATGCCCATCAGCGACAGGCCCATGAACACTTCGTACGACACGGTTTGCGCCGAGGCCCGCAAGCTGCCCAACAGGGCGAACTTGTTGTTACTCGACCAGCCGGCGAACAACACCGCATAAACCGACAGACCGGCCATGGCGAAGAAGAACAGGATACCGATGTTGATATCCGCCACACCCCAGGTCGGGGTGATCGGGATGATCGCAAAGGCAATCAGCAACGAGCTCATGGCCACGACCGGCGCCAACGTGAAGATCACTTTGTCGGCGAACGGCGGCGTCCAGTCTTCCTTGAAGAACATCTTGATCATGTCGGCCGCAATCTGGAACGCGCCGAACGGGCCGACGCGGTTAGGACCGTAACGGTCCTGCCAGAGGGCGAGCAGACGACGCTCGACCCAGCTCAGCAGCGCGCCGCACACCACCACGGCGAGCAGAATCACGATGGCCTTGAGGACCGCGATGATCACGTCAATCACTTCAGGCGTGAACCAGGTCATTGAGCTGCCTCCTGCAGACCGTCAACGGATTTGCCGAAAATCGCTGGCGGAATGCCGGCGATACCGGCCGGCAAGGCGACCAGGCCGGCACCCAGCTCTTCGTTGATGCGCAGCGGCAGACGCAAGGTCTGGCCGGCCACGTTCAAGCTGAGCATGGCGCCGTCATTGACACCCAGGCGGTCGGCTTCGGATTTGGCCAAAGCGACGTAAGCGGCCGGGATGCGTTCCTGAACCGGTGCGGCTTTGGAAGAGTTCTCTTCGCTGCCGAACAGGTGGAAGAACGGCACAACCTGCCAGGTGCCTTGAGCCGGGTTGAACGCGCGCGGAACACTGGCGAACCAGTTCAGCGAGTCACCAGTGCTTTCGATCAGGCGGGTGCCCGGGTCGCCAGCGCGGATGTGACCACCGACTTCGTCCTGGAACTTGTTCCAGGCTTGCGGCGAGTTCCAACCCGGAGACCAGGCGAATGGCACTTGCTGACGCGGTTCGACCGAGCCCGAGTAACCTTCCATGGAGAACGAGAACGCGGTGTCGTTATCCTGGGAAGTACGCGGTTCGTGCACGCTGATGTCGGCGCGCATGGCGGTGCGACCGGAGTAACGCAGCGGTTCGCGCGCCAGTTTCAGGCCTTTGATGCGGAACGCGGCGGACGGTGCAGCGTCGACGATGCGCGCCAGTTGTGGCGTGCTGGCGGCGCAGGCGGCGGTGACGTGGTCCAGTTGGGTCCAGTCGATCGGCTGGTTCAACAGGGTTGCGCGCAGGGCATGCAGCCAGCGCCAACCTTCGTGAACCAGGATGCTCGCGTCAAGGTAAGTCGGGTCGAACACCTGGAAGAAGCGCTGGGCGCGACCTTCCTGGCTGACCAACGTACCGTCGCCTTCAGCGAAGCTGGCGGCTGGCAGAACCAGGTGCGCGCGATCGCTGGTGGCGGTTTTCTGATGGTCCGCCACGATCACCACTTTCGCGGCGCTCAGGGCAGCATCGACAAGTGCTTTGTCGGTACGGGAGTACAGATCGTTTTCCAGCACGACGATCGCGTCGGCACGGCCAGAGATCACCGCTTGCAGCGCTTCGTCGACCGAGTTGCCACCGAGCATGGCCAGGCCGAGGCTGTTGGCCTCTGGCACGATCAGGCTGATGGAACCGTTCTTCTCGCGTAGCTTCAGGGCCTTGGCGATGTTGGCGGCGGCTTCGATCAGGGCTTTGGAGCCCAGGGAAGTACCGGCAATGATCAGCGGACGCTTGGCTGCGAGCAGGGCGTCGGCAATACGCTTGGCGAGATCCAGTGCTTCGGTATCCAGGCCTTCAACCGCTGGAGCGCTGGCGTCGAGGGCGTGAGCCACGGCGAAACCGATGCGCGCCAGATCGTCTGGAGCGGCGTGAACGCATTCTTCAGCGATGTCGTCGAGCTTGGTTTCAGCCAGGCTGGCGATGAACAGCGGGTTCAGCGCGTTTTGACCGATGTTCTTCACGGCAGCGTCGAGCCAAGGCTGAACGCGCATGGCATCGGCCATGTCTTCGGCTTTGCCTTTGACCGATTGACGCAGGGACAGCGCCACACGGGCAGCGGTCTGGGTCAGGTCTTCGCCAAGAACGAAGATCGCATCGTGATCTTCGATGTCGCGCATGTTCGGGATCGGCAGCGGGCTGTCTTTCAACACCTGCATCACCAGACGAACGCGTTCCAGCTCAGCAGCTTCGATACCGGAGTAGAAGTGCTCGGCGCCGACCAGTTCGCGCAACGCGTAGTTGCTTTCGAGGCTGGCACGGGGCGAACCGATACCGACGATGTTGCGACCACGCAGCAGGTCAGCGGCTTTATCCAGCGCTTCGTCGAGCGTCAGCTTGGCGCCGTTGGCCAGCTTTGGCTGACGCGGGCGATCTTCGCGGTTGACGTAGCCGTAGCCGAAACGGCCACGGTCGCACAGGAAGTACTGGTTTACCGAGCCGTTGAAGCGGTTTTCAATACGACGCAGTTCACCGTAGCGCTCGCCCGGGGAGATGTTGCAACCGCTGGAGCAGCCATGGCAGATGCTCGGCGAGAACTGCATGTCCCACTTGCGGTTGTAGCGCTCGGAGTGAGTCTTGTCGGTGAACACACCGGTCGGGCAGACCTCGGTGAGGTTGCCTGAGAACTCGCTTTCCAGGGTGCCGTCTTCAACGCGACCGAAGTACACGTTGTCGTGGGCGCCGAATACGCCGAGGTCGGTGCCGCCGGCGTAGTCCTTATAGAAGCGCACGCAGCGGTAGCAAGCGATGCAGCGGTTCATTTCGTGGGAAATGAACGGGCCCAGTTGCTGGTTCTGGTGAGTGCGTTTGGTGAAGCGATAACGGCGCTCGTTGTGGCCGGTCATCACGGTCATGTCTTGCAGGTGGCAGTGACCGCCTTCTTCACAGACCGGGCAGTCGTGAGGGTGGTTGGTCATCAGCCATTCAACGACGCTGGCGCGAAACACTTTCGCTTCTTCGTCGTCGATGGAGATCCAGCTGCCGTCGGTAGCTGGCGTCATGCACGACATGACGATCCGACCACGCTTGTCGTTCTCGTCGGTGTACTGCTTGACCGCGCACTGGCGGCAAGCGCCAATGCTGCCTAGGGCTGGGTGCCAGCAGAAATAGGGGATATCGAGGCCTAGCGACAGACATGCCTGTAACAGGTTGTCTGCCCCATCGACTTCGAGCTCTTTGCCGTCTACGTGGATAGTGGCCATGGTTCAAAGTTCTTCGTTGGCCCGGTGTCAGCGGGCGTGGCTAATGGAATCTTGTTATCCGCGCGAATCAAAACAGCCGTTAAAGGCGTCATCGCGCGAAAAGCGAACGGCACGGACCGTTCGCTTTTTTTTAAGCGTTAAGCGCCGACTACGATCGGCCTTGCCAGAGGCGGGACGACGGCGCTGGTAGGCGCGATGCCGGCTTCGAACTCTGGACGGAAGTATTTGATTGCGCTGCCCAACGGCTCCACGGCGCCCGGTGCGTGAGCACAGAAGGTCTTGCCCGGGCCGAGGAAACCGACCAGACCCAGCAGGGTCTCGATATCGCCGGCTTGCCCTTCACCGTTCTCGATCGCACGTAGCAGCTTGACGCTCCACGGCAAACCGTCACGGCACGGGGTGCAGAAACCGCACGACTCACGGGAGAAGAACTCTTCCATGTTGCGCAGCAGGGAAACCATGTTGACGCTGTCGTCCACCGCCATGGCCAGGCCGGTACCCATACGGGTGCCCACCTTGGCGATGCCGCCGGCATACATTTGTGCGTCGAGGTGTTCCGGCAACAGGAAGCCGGTACCGGCGCCGCCTGGCTGCCAGCACTTGAGTTTGTAACCGTCGCGCATGCCGCCGGCGTAGTCTTCAAACAACTCGCGACCGGTGACGCCGAACGGCAATTCCCACAGGCCCGGGTTCTTGACCTTGCCGGAGAAGCCCATGAGCTTGGTGCCCATGTCTTCACTGCCTTCGCGCGCCAACGATTTGTACCAGTCCACGCCGTCGGCAATGATCGCCGGCACGTTGCACAGGGTTTCAACGTTGTTCACGCAGGTCGGCTTGCCCCACACGCCAACGGCGGCAGGGAAGGGCGGCTTGGAGCGCGGGTTGGCGCGGCGGCCTTCGAGGGAGTTGATCAGTGCGGTTTCTTCACCGCAGATGTAACGCCCGGCGCCGGTGTGGACGAACAGCTCGAAATCGAAGCCGCTACCCAGGATGTTTTTACCCAGCAGACCGGCTGCCTTGGCTTCTTCCACGGCACGGTTCAGGTGCTTGGCGGCGGTGGTGTATTCGCCACGCAGGAAGATGTAGCCACGGTAGGTTTTCAGCGCGCGAGCACTGATCAGCATGCCTTCAATCAGCAGATGAGGCAGTTGCTCCATCAGCATGCGGTCTTTCCAGGTGTTCGGTTCCATCTCGTCCGCGTTGCACAGCAAGTAGCGGATGTTGATGGATTCGTCTTTCGGCATCAGGCCCCACTTAACGCCCGTGGGGAAGCCTGCACCGCCGCGACCTTTAAGGCCGGCGTCTTTCACGGTCTGGACGATGTCGTCCTGGGCCATGTCGGCGAAGGCTTTGCGCGCAGCCGCGTAGCCGTTCTTGGCTTGGTACTCGTCGAGCCACACGGCTTCGCCGTCGTCACGCAAACGCCAGGTCAGCGGGTGAGTCTCGGCCGACCGCTTGATGCGGTTGGCAGGACCGAAGGAAGTCAGGGTCATACGTAGCCCTCGAGCAATTTGGCAACGCCGGCAGGCTGCACATCACCGAAAGTGTCATCGTCGATCATCAACGCCGGCGCCTTGTCGCAGTTGCCGAGGCAGCAGACCGGCAGCAGGGTGAAACGACCGTCTGCGGTGGTCTGACCCAGGCCGATGCCCAGATTGCTCTGGATTTCGCTGACAACCGATTCGTGGCCGCCGATGTAGCAAACCATGCTGTCGCAGACACGGATGATGTGACGGCCAACCGGCTGACGGAAGATCTGGCTATAGAAAGTAGCCACCCCTTCAACGTCGCTGGCCGGAATGCCGAGGATCTCGCCAATGGCGTAGAGCGCGCCATCAGGCACCCAACCACGTTCCTTCTGGACGATTTTCAGGGCTTCGATCGACGCCGCGCGCGGGTCTTCGTAGTGATGCAGCTCGTGCTCGATGGCCGAGCGCTCGGTTTCACTCAAGGTGAAACGGTCTGTCTGGATAAGCGTGCTGTTCATGCTTAGCGGTCCACGTCGGCCATAACGAAATCGATACTACCCAGGTACGCAATCAAGTCCGCGACCATGCTGCCTTTGATCACCGAAGGGATCTGCTGCAGGTGCGGGAAGCTTGGGGTGCGAATCCGGGTGCGGTAGCTCATGGTGCCGCCATCGCTCGTCAGGTAATAACTGTTGATGCCCTTGGTCGCTTCGATCATCTGGAAGGATTCGTTGGCCGGCATGACCGGGCCCCACGAAACTTGCAGGAAGTGCGTGATCAGGGTCTCGATGTGCTGCAGCGTGCGCTCTTTCGGCGGCGGCGTGGTCAGCGGGTGATCCGCCTTGTACGGGCCTTCCGGCATGTTGCGCATGCACTGCTCGATGATCTTCAAGCTCTGGCGCATTTCTTCGACACGTACGATGCAACGGTCATAGGCATCGCCATTGGCCGCCAGCGGGACTTCGAATTCGAAGTTCTCGTAGCCGGAGTACGGGCGAGCTTTACGCAGGTCGAAGTCGCAACCGGTCGAACGCAGGCCAGAACCGGTGACGCCCCATTCCAGGGCCTCTTTGGTGTTGTAGGCCGCGACGCCGATGGTCCGGCCACGCAGGATGCTGTTGTCCAATGCGGCTTTCTGGTATTCGTCCAGACGCTTTGGCATCCACTCGATGAAGTCTTTAACCAGTTTTTCCCAGCCACGTGGCAGGTCGTGGGCGACGCCACCGATGCGGTACCAGGCCGGGTGCAGACGGAAACCGGTAATGGCTTCGATCACCGTGTACGCCTTTTGACGGTCGGTGAACGTGAAGAACACCGGGGTCATGGCGCCGACGTCCTGGATGTAAGTCCCCAGGAACAGCAGGTGGCTGGTGATCCGGAAAAACTCGGCCATCATGATGCGGATGACGTCGACCTTCTCAGGTACTTTGATGCCGGCCAGCTTCTCGACCGAGAGCACGTACGGCAGGTTGTTCATCACGCCGCCGAGGTAGTCGATACGGTCGGTGTACGGAATGAAACTGTGCCAGGACTGACGCTCGGCCATCTTCTCGGCACCACGGTGGTGGTAACCGACGTCCGGCACACAGTCGACGATCTCTTCACCATCCAGCTGCAGAATGATGCGGAACGCACCGTGCGCGGAAGGGTGGTTAGGGCCGAGGTTGAGGAACATGTAGTCCTCGTTCGCACCGGACCGCTTCATGCCCCAGTCTTCAGGCTTGAAGCGCGCGGCTTCTTCCTCAAGCTGTTGCTTTGCCAGCGTCAGGCTGAACGGGTCGAACTCGGTGGCACGGGCCGGGAAGTCCTTGCGCAGCGGGTGACCTTCCCAGGTCGGCGGCATCATGATGCGGGTCAGGTGCGGGTGACCGGCAAAGTTGATGCCGTACATGTCCCACACTTCACGCTCGTACCAGTTGGCGTTCGGCCAGATACCGGTCACGGTCGGCACGCTCAGGTCGCTCTCGGACAAGGCGACCTTGATCATTACGTCACTATTACGTTCGATCGACATCAAGTGATAGAACACTGTGAAGTCGGCGCCGCTTGGCAGCCCTTGACGCTTGGTGCGCAGACGCTCGTCCACGCCGTGCAGGTCATAGAGCATGACGTACGGCTTGGGCAGGTTGCGCAGGAAGGTCAGGACTTCGACGAGTTTGGCACGGGCAACCCAAAGCACCGGCATGCCGGTGCGGGTAGGCTGGGCGGTGAACGCCTCGGGGCCAAAACGGTTATTCAGTTCGACGACCACATCCTGGTCGTCTGCCTTATAAGGCGGGATGTACAGAGCACTGCCTGTAGTCATGGTTATTTATCGCTTTCGGTCAACGTAAAGAATGAAGCCAGTGTCTCGTTCTATAAAAGAAGCAGATCTGGATCAGACTTCGTCGGGGCTGCGCAGGTTGGTGACTGCGATTCGCTGTTCGCGGCGCTGTTCCTTTTGCGAAGGCATCTCGGCGCGGTACACGCCTTGATCGCCGACGACCCAGGAAAGCGGACGACGCTCCTGTCCAATCGACTCTTGCAAGAGCATCAAGCCTTGCAGAAAAGCTTCAGGGCGGGGCGGGCAGCCAGGCACGTAGACGTCCACGGGCAGGAACTTGTCCACCCCTTGAACGACGGAGTAGATGTCGTACATGCCACCGGAGTTGGCGCACGAACCCATGGAGATAACCCATTTAGGTTCGAGCATTTGCTCGTAGAGACGCTGAATGATCGGCGCCATCTTGATGAAGCAGGTACCGGCGATAACCATGAAATCAGCCTGACGCGGCGATGCCCGGATAACCTCGGCGCCAAAGCGCGCGATGTCGTGGGGCGCCGTGAAGGCGGTGGTCATTTCCACGTAGCAGCACGAAAGGCCGAAGTTATACGGCCACAGGGAGTTCTTGCGCCCCCAGTTGATCGTGCCGTTAAGCACGTCTTCGAGCTTGCCCATGAAAATGTTTTTGTGAACTTGATCTTCTAACGGATCGGAAACGGTTTCCCGTTCGCCAATCGGATACTGCTCGTTAGGAGCATCGGGGTCGATCCTGGTGAGATTGTATTGCATTGCCAAAGCCTCATTGTTTCAGCTTCGCCTGCCGCTTGCGACGAGCTTCCGGAGCCCAGTCAAGGGCGCCCACTCGGAACAGGTAGACAAGACCTGCCAACAGAATTGCTATGAAAACGAGAGCTTCGACGAATCCGGTCCAGCCGCTTTCGCGGACGGACACAGACCAGGCAAAGAGAAAGAGGGCTTCGATATCGAAGATCACGAAGAGCATCGCGACCAGATAGAATTTGGCTGAGAGCCGCAAGCGGGCGCCACCTGTAGGTAGCATGCCGGACTCGAACGGTTCGTTTTTGCTGCGGCCCCAGGCTTTTGACCCGAGGAGGCTGGAGACGCCGAGCATGAAGGCGCAAAGGCCGACGACGCCCAAAAGGAAAATAGCAAAGCCCCAGTTGTGGGCCATGAGTCCTGTCGCTTCGGGCATGCTGGTAATCCTTAACAGAGAGCAAAGGTCTCTGAGCTTGATAAGAAACAAAGCAGTGACGATATGTCGCAGCAATCAATCCCGCTGATTTTATGGCACAACACCGTGCAAGTAAAATTCCTATAGCGAAATTATTTATAGGAATAAGGACATAGCGCACCTCCAAAGCCGCGCAGCCCATGCATTGCGGGCATTAGCCGGGATTTCATCAATATTGTTTTGTAGGGAATGTAACGAACATAGTTGCGGCTAAATGATAATCAATATTGTTTGCGATGGTTTTTAAACTGTTTAACGGGCGGGTGAGCGGGAAGTTGTCTTATATAGCTGTTATTGCAAGTAGCGGCGACGCACGTTTTACCGCTTTTTTCTGATCGTGATGCCGCTCTGGATCAATGTTTTTTGAGCGCGCAGCCCACCCCGTAGGAGCGAGGTTTGCCCGCGAAGAACGATGACGCGGTATCCCTGTGGCACCGCGGCGCATTCTTCGCGGGCAAGCCTCGCTCCTACGGGGTGGTGGTGTTCACTAAATCGTGGGCAAAAAAACGCCCCGAACCAGTCGGGGCGTCAGATGTGCGGCGTTGCGGTTAGCTTTCTAAATTCGGTCCGCAACGGCCGTTAGCTCAGGCGAAGCAGATCAGTGGAACTGTTCTTCTTCAGTCGAACCGGTCAGCGCGGTCACCGAAGACGAGCCACCTTGAATCACGGTGGTCATGTCGTCGAAGTAGCCGGTGCCCACTTCCTGCTGGTGAGCCACGAAGGTGTAACCCTTGGAGGCGTCAGCGAATTCCTGCTCTTGCAGCTTCACGTAGGCAGTCATGTCGTTGCGGGCGTAGTCGTGCGCCAGGTTGAACATGCTGTGCCACATGTTGTGAATGCCGGCCAGGGTGATGAACTGGTGCTTGTAACCCATGGCGGACAGTTCGCGCTGGAACTTGGCGATGGTCGCGTCGTCCAGGTTTTTCTTCCAGTTGAAGGAAGGCGAGCAGTTGTACGACAGCAGTTGGTCCGGGTATTCCTTTTTGATCGCTTCAGCGAAGCGACGAGCCTCGTCCAGATCCGGCTTGGCGGTTTCGCACCAGATCAGGTCGGCGTACGGCGCGTAGGCCAGGCCGCGGGAGATGGCCTGGTCGAGACCAGCGCGCACTTTGTAGAAGCCTTCCTGGGTACGTTCGCCAGTCACGAACTCTTTGTCGTACGGGTCGCAATCGGAAGTCAGCAGGTCGGCTGCGTTAGCATCGGTACGCGCCAGAATGATGGTCGGAGTACCGGCAACGTCAGCTGCCAGACGAGCAGCGGTCAGCTTCTGTACAGCTTCCTGGGTAGGAACCAGTACCTTGCCGCCCATGTGGCCGCATTTTTTCACGGAAGCCAGTTGGTCTTCGAAGTGAACGCCGGCGGCGCCCGCTTCGATCATGCTCTTCATCAGCTCGTAAGCGTTCAGAACGCCGCCGAAACCGGCTTCAGCGTCAGCCACGATCGGCGCGAAGTAGTCGATGTAACCTTCGTCGCCCGGGCCTTTGCCGGCTTTCCACTGGATCTGGTCAGCACGACGGAACGAGTTGTTGATGCGCTTGACCACGGTTGGAACCGAGTCCACCGGGTACAGCGATTGGTCCGGGTACATCGATTCGGCGGAGTTGTTGTCCGCAGCAACCTGCCAGCCCGACAGGTAGATCGCCTGGATGCCGGCTTTGACTTGTTGTACAGCCTGGCCACCGGTCAGGGCGCCCATGCAGTTGACGAAATCTTTATCAGGGCGGAAGGATGGCTTGGCGCCCTGGGTGACCAGGTTCCACAGCTTCTCGGCGCCCAGTTTTGCAAAGGTGTGCTCAGGTTGAACCGAACCGCGCAGGCGGACGACGTCAGCAGCGGAGTAAGCGCGTGTCACGCCTTTCCAGCGTGGGTTCTCAGCCCAATCTTTTTCGAGGGCTGCAATTTGCTGTTCGCGTGTCAGTGCCATGGAGATAAACCTCGTCGCGTCTTTAATCGAAAGTGGTTCTGGGTGGACAATTCCTGCGTGCCAGTTACGCGTAAAAGGGCATAAAAGGCTGCTCGCTGACCAGAAGCTTAGGTGGTCAAGTCGGATTTGGCGGGGATGGCGACGGGATGAACGATGGGCTCGAGGGGAAGTGAGCAGGTAAGGGCGAACTGGCGAGCGGATTCGGGCGTCGTGGGCCTTTATACGAACTTCAGTGTGGAGCCGGGTTACCTAATTACGCTTCCGTCCCTCGGGACAACTTCGTTCCAGTCGGCAACCTCGTCAAACACACCTTGTGGGCGGTACAGACACGAAACGGCTCGCGGGGTAGATGCGAGCAGCGCCTCGAAGGCCCTTGCCAGGGCCCCTGATTAGCGGGAGCGAGGCCATCATGCCTTTGCTTTTTTCGATCGTCAAACGTTTTGTAGTGCTTTTTTTCAGGCACTACATCTTTGGTCTAATAAGACTAATCAGTCAGTTTTCGGTGGTTTAGTCCAAAGTATCGACTTTCACCCGCAGGGTCATGTCATCCCGGCCCTGAGTCGAGTAGCTGTGGGTCAGACTCTGTTTGTCGGCCTGAGTCTGGCGGTTTACGCCGGCCAGAGTTATCCACTCACCCAGTCGCCCGGTGACAGTTGTGTCGGTGCTTTGCACATTCACTACATCGGGACGTTCCTGGCTGATGCGGTCACGGTTGGTACTGATCGACAGGTGAACGATGTCGCCGGTGACGCTGGCAGTGACGTAGAAACCCTGGGTAACGTTGCGGTATTCAGTTTGGCTGCGCAGATCACCGTAGGAGTCGGTTTGACTGCTGGTGAGCGGCACGCTTTGGCCGACCTGAATCAGTGCCGGTGCGCCTTCGCTGGCCTGAATCTGCTGGATGCCGCCATCGCGGCTGTCGGTGCTGCGATTGATGATGCGCGTCTGGCTCGGTTTGGCACCGTTCACCGAGTAACCCTGGTCGCCCTGGAAGTTGTTTTCGTTGGTGTCGACGGTGATCAGCAGGCGTTTGGGTTGGGTATCGAGTTGCGAAATCAGGGCTTTAAGTTCGTCGATCTTGCGCTGATCGGCATTGACGATAAGTTGGTTGCCGTAGGCGCTGACCTGGCCGTCCTTGCCGATGAAATCCTGTGCCATCGGCAGCATATCGGCGCTGGTGTGGTAGTTCAGTGGCACAATCTCGGTGGCTGCCATGGCTGAAAAACTGCAAGTCAGCAACAGCGTGGTGAGCAGGGTGCGTAGGGACATATCCGTTATCTCCGACATCTTGAAGTGTTGATATTGCCAGTTTGTCGGCCCGGCGTGGGGCAAGTTGAATCGCAGACAGCAAAACGCCCCGGCATCCAAGGATGGCGGGGCGTTTTGTGGTGTTCTTCAGGGCCTTGTGGCGAGGGGGTATAGCGAAACGTCGCACCGCCCAGTTGGGTCGCGAAGCGACCCCAAAACATCAATCACAGTGCATCAGGTGCACCGCATGTCTCGGCGACTGCTTCGCAGCCGAACGGGGATAAATCCCCTCACCACAGGAAATCAAGCCGAATGACGCACCATGTCCACATGCGGAATCCCGGCTTCCAGGAATTCCTCACTGACCAGGCTGAAGCCCAGGCGCTCATAGAACGCCGTGGCCTGCACCTGTGCGCTCAGCATCTGCTGCTTCAGCCCGCGCGTCTCGGCTTCACCGATCACCGCGTGCATCAGCGCATCGCCAACCTTCAAGCCGCGCCAGTCTTTCAGTACCGACACCCGACCGACGTGACCATCGGGCAGCAGGCGCGCGGTGCCAATCGGAAAGTCGCCTTCGAAGGCCAGGAAATGCACCGCCGTAGCGTCATCGGCGTCCCATTCCAGCTCGGGTGGAACGCATTGCTCGGCAATGAACACCGTCTCACGAATGCGCCGGATCTCGGCGATGTCCTTCTGCCAGTCTGCGACACGTACGTGAATTTTATTCATCGGCAAACCCCAGGCTGCCTTGCTTGATCAGTTCGCACAGCAGGCCGCGACCGTCTTCATCGTTCAACCAGTCGCCCAGGTTGTCGGTGTGCAGCGAGTCGGCAGCGCAGATCAGTTTCAGCAGCTCACGCAGCTTGCCCGGCAGGTAACGGCTCTGGCCGCTGGCGAACAGCAGCAGGTCATCATCGACTTCGGACCAGGCCAAGCGTGCGCTCGGGTTGCGGATCAGTATCGCGCCTTGTTCCAGGCTGGCGAGAAAGTCGTCTTCTTCGATCTCTTCCGGACCCACCACCAGCTCCGGGTAACGCGGTTCAGTCATGTACTGGCCGAACCAGGTCAGCAGCAGGCGCTCGTCGCTCATGTGCTCGGCCAGCAGGCTTTTCAAGCGATCAAGGGCGTCGTGCTGGATCTGATGCGGATCAGCCGCAGGCAGGGCGTCGGCGTCGGTGTAACGCTCTTCGTCCGTCAGGAACTGGCTGAGGAAGTCGGTGAAGTGGGTCAGCACTTCAGCGGCGCTCGGTGCGCGGAAACCGACCGAGTACGTCAGGCAGTCATCGACGGCCACGCCGCAGTGGGCCAGGCGCGGCGGCAGGTAAAGCATGTCGCCCGGTTCCAGCACCCACTCATCGGTGGCCTGGAAATCGGCGAGGATACGCAGGTCGGCATGTGGCAGCAGCGCGCTCTCGGAGTCGCACATCTGGCCGATTTTCCAGTTGCGCTTACCGTGACCCTGCAGTAGGAACACGTCGTAGTTGTCGAAGTGCGGACCGACGCTGCCACCCGGCGCGGCATAGCTGATCATCACGTCATCGACGCGCCAGCTAGGCAGGAAGCGGAAGTTTTCCAGCAGTTCAGAGACTTCCGGTACGAACTGGTCAACGGCTTGCACCAGCAGGGTCCAGTCACGCTCCGGCAGTTTGCTGAATTCGTCTTCGGCGAACGGGCCGCGGCGCAATTCCCAAGGACGCTCGCCGTTCTCGATCACCAGGCGCGACTCAACTTCTTCTTCCAGCGCCAGGCCGGCCAGTTCGTCGGCGTCGATCGGGCTTTCGAATTCAGGAATCGCCTGACGGATCAGCAGGGGTTTTTTCTGCCAGTAGTCGCGCAGGAACTCGCGCGCCGTGATGCCGCCCAGAAGTTGAAGAGGAATGTCAGGATTCATGTGTAACCTATTGAAAAAATGCACTTTTCAGACGGGAATAAAAACGCCCGGCGCTGCCGGGCGTCTCAAACGGGTAAAGCGGTCGATCAGATGCGTTTGGCTTGTGCCACGGCATTGCCGATGTAGTTCGCCGGGGTGAGCAATTTCAGCTCGGCCTTGGCGGCGGCTGGCATGTCCAGGCCATCGATGAAAGTTTGCAGTGCTTCAGGGCTGATGCCCTTGCCACGCGTCAACTCTTTCAGTTTTTCGTACGGGTTTTCGATGTTGTAGCGGCGCATCACGGTCTGGATCGGCTCGGCCAATACTTCCCAGCACGCGTCCAGGTCAGCAGCGATCTTCTGAGCATTGAGCTCCAGTTTGCTGATGCCTTTGAGGCTCGCTTCGTACGCGATAACGCTGTGGGCGAAGCCGACACCGAGGTTGCGCAGCACGGTGGAGTCGGTCAGATCACGCTGCCAGCGGGAGATCGGCAGCTTGCTCGCCAAATGCTGGAACAGTGCGTTGGCGATACCCAGGTTGCCTTCGGAGTTTTCGAAGTCGATCGGGTTGACCTTGTGCGGCATGGTCGACGAACCGATTTCGCCAGCGATGGTGCGCTGCTTGAAATAACCCAGGGAGATGTAGCCCCAGATGTCGCGGTCGAAGTCGATCAGGATGGTGTTGAAGCGCGCGATCGCGTCGAACAGCTCGGCGATGTAGTCGTGCGGTTCGATCTGCGTGGTGTACGGGTTGAAACCCAGACCCAGCTCGTCTTCGATGAAGGCGCGGGCGTTTTCTTCCCAGTCGATCTCAGGGTAGGCCGACAGGTGAGCGTTGTAGTTGCCGACAGCGCCGTTGATCTTGCCCAGCAGCGGAACGGCAGCGACCTGGGTGATTTGACGCTCCAGACGGTAAACCACGTTCGCCAGCTCTTTGCCCAGGGTGGTCGGCGAGGCCGGTTGACCGTGGGTGCGCGACAGCATCGGCACGTCAGCGAAACGAATCGCCAGTTCGCGGATGGCTTCGGCAGTCTGGCGCATCAGCGGCAGCATCACATCATCACGGCCTTCGCGCAGCATCAGGGCGTGGGACAGGTTGTTGATGTCCTCGCTGGTGCAGGCAAAGTGGATGAACTCGCTGACCTTGGCCAGTTCCGGCAGCTTGGCCGCTTGCTCTTTGAGCAGGTACTCAATGGCTTTTACGTCGTGGTTGGTGGTGCGCTCGATCTCTTTGACACGCTCGGCGTGCTCCAGAGCGAAGTTGTCCGCCAGGGTGTTCAGCACCGCGTTGGCTTCGGCGGAGAACGCCGGCACTTCGCTGATGCCAGGGTGAGCGGCCAGGCGCTGGAGCCAGCGCACTTCAACCAGAACGCGAGCACGGATCAAGCCGTACTCGCTGAAAATTGGGCGCAGGGCCTGGGTTTTGCCGGCGTAGCGGCCGTCAACAGGGGAAACCGCAGTGAGCGAAGAAAGCTGCATGGGGTGTTCTCGGACAGTCGGGCAACGAAATGGGGCGCGTATCATACATGAAAAAATCCGCCGGTCCGTTGCCAACTGACCAGCGTATTACGCGTTAATGACTACAAAGCGGTGTGGCGGGCGCGGTTCAGCTGCTGCGCATCAGCGGATAAAGCTCTTTCAGCAACTTGCGACGGCTGATCACCAATTGCCAGCGATGGCCGCCCAACTGCCGCCACAGACGCGCGGAACGAATCCCGGCCAGCAACAGGGCGCGGATTTTCGACGCGTTGCTCGGTTGCTGCAGGTTGCGCATGTCGCCGTGGACCTGAATCCGTTGGCGCAAGGTGCTCAGGGTGTCCTGGTACAACGCACCGCAGGCCGCGATCACGTTTTCGTGCGCCGGGCCGAAGTGCTCGACCTGGGATTGAATCTGCGGCAAACGCTTGCCGATCACGTCGAGCATGTCGTCGCGTTTGGCCAGTTGACGTTCCAGACCGAGCATCGCCAGTGCGTAGCGCAGCGGTTCGCGCTGCAGTGTGCTCGGATCGCGTTCCAGGGCGCCGATCAATGCGCGATAACCTTCGCGCAGATTGATGTCGTCGCCGCCGTACACTTCCAGGGTGTCCTTGGGGTCGCGGATCAGCAAACTGCCGAGCATGCAGGTCAGGCCGGCTTCGGTGGTCTGGCCGGTCTTGGCAATCTTGTCGACGAGGACGGCGGCGAGAAACACGCCGCCCAGTGCCGTCAGTTGCTCCTGAGTGGGGCTCATGCCTTGCTGCTCCATGGCTCTGCGACTTCAATCACGCCGCCGCCGAGGCAGATTTCGCCGTCATAGAACACCACGGACTGGCCCGGGGTGACCGCGCGCTGCGGGTCATCAAAGGTTGCGCGGTAGCCGGTAGCGGTTTTTTCCAGCGTGCACGGCTGATCGCTTTGGCGATAACGTACTTTGGCGGTCAGCTTGCGTGGCTCGGTCAGGTCGATCGGGTTGACCCAATAAATGTCCGAAGCGAGCAGGGCGCGGGAGAACAGGTAAGGGTGGTCATTGCCTTGGCCAACGATCAGCTCGTTGTGCTCCAGGTCCTTGATCAGCACATACCACGGCTCATCGCCGGCGTCTTTCAGGCCGCCGATGCCCAGGCCCTGACGCTGACCGATGGTGTGATACATCAAGCCGTGGTGACGGCCGATGACTTCACCTTCGGTGGTCTTGATCTCGCCCGGCTGGGCCGGCAGGTACTGCTTGAGGAAGTCGCTGAAACGGCGCTCGCCAATAAAGCAGATCCCCGTGGAATCCTTTTTCTTCGCGGTGGCCAGGTCGTGTTTCTCGGCAATCGCGCGCACTTCGGGTTTTTCCAGCTCGCCGACCGGGAACAGGGTCTTGGCGATCTGTTCACCGCCGACGGCGTGCAGGAAGTAGCTCTGGTCCTTGTTCGGGTCCAGGCCCTTGAGCAGTTCGGTGCGACCCTCGATATCACGGCGGCGCACGTAGTGACCGGTGGCGATCAGGTCGGCGCCGAGCATCATGGCGTAGTCGAGGAACGCCTTGAACTTGATTTCGCGGTTGCAGAGGATGTCCGGGTTCGGCGTGCGACCGGCCTTGTATTCGGCCAGGAAGTGCTCGAACACGTTGTCCCAGTACTCGGCGGCGAAGTTGGCGGTGTGCAGCTTGATGCCAATCTTGTCGCACACGGCTTGAGCGTCCGCCAAGTCATCCATGGCGGTGCAGTATTCCGTTCCATCGTCTTCTTCCCAGTTCTTCATGAACAGGCCTTCCACCTCATAACCCTGCTCGATCAGCAGAAGAGCGGAAACGGAAGAGTCCACGCCGCCGGACATGCCGACAATGACGCGCTTCTTTTGTGTGTCAGAAGGGGCTGGATCACGCATAGGGATTCAATGAGTGTCTTGAAAAAGGACGCGATTCTAACAGGCCCAAGCCCGCAAGGCTAAAGAGAAGGGCGGATCAGTTCGAGACCGAAGTGCTGACCGACCAGATAATCATCGATACAGCGGATGATCAACTCACTGCGCCAGTTTGCGCGCTGTGCCAGCAGTTCGTCACGCGTCAGCCACTTTGCGCCGACGATCCCGTCGTCCAGTGGGTAATCGCGGTGATGCTTGAGGGGTTTTGCGGTGAAGCAGACTCGCTGATAAGTCACACCGTTGCTCGGGGCGGTGTAGAGGTAAATGCCCACCACGCCCGTCGGCTCGACGTCCCAGCCGGTTTCTTCCAGGGTTTCGCGCACCGCGGCTTCGATCAGGGTTTCATCCGGGTCGAGGTGGCCGGCGGGCTGGTTGAGCACCGTTCGTCCGTGCTTGGTTTCTTCGACCATCAGGAAGCGGCCGTTGTCTTCGACGATGGTGGCGACGGTGATGTGGGGTTTCCAGTCCATGACGCTTCCTCGATTTTGAAGGTTGGAGCACGGTTTAATGTGGGAGCGGGCTTGCTCGCGAAAGCAGTGGGTCAGCCAATGAAGATGTTGAATGATAAACCGCATTCGCGAGCAAGCCCGCTCCCACATTTGATTGGTGTGAAGCCCACAAACAGAAACCCCGGCACAGGGCCGGGGCTTCTTTGCATCCTTACAACCTTAAACCAGCGCAGCGATCGCGGCGTTGAAGGTGTTGCTCGGGCGCATGGCCTTGCTGATCAGCTCGGCATTGGCGTGGTAGTAACCGCCGATGTCCACTGGCTTGCCCTGAACAGCGTTGAGCTCGGTAACGATGGTTGCTTCGTTCTCGGTCAGGGTCTTGGCCAGTTGGCCAAACTGCGCTTGCAGTGCAGTGTCTTCGGTCTGGGCCGCCAGGGCTTGAGCCCAGTACAGCGCCAGGTAGAAGTGGCTGCCGCGGTTGTCGATGTTGCCGACTTTACGCGATGGCGACTTGTTGTTGTCCAAGAACTGGCCGGTGGCCTGATCTAGAGTCTTGGCCAGAACCAGAGCTTTAGGGTTGTTGTACGTCACACCCAGGTGCTCAAGGGAAGCGGCCAGGGCCAGGAACTCGCCCAGGGAATCCCAGCGCAGGAAGTTCTCTTCCAGCAGTTGCTGAACGTGCTTCGGTGCAGAACCGCCAGCGCCGGTTTCGAACAGACCGCCGCCGTTCATCAGTGGAACGATCGACAGCATCTTGGCGCTGGTGCCCAGTTCCATGATCGGGAACAGGTCGGTCAGGTAGTCGCGCAGTACGTTGCCGGTCACCGAGATGGTGTCCTTGCCTTCGCGGGTGCGACCCAGGGTGAACGCCATCGCGTCGACTGGCGACATGATGCGGATGTCCAGGCCGGAGGTGTCGTGATCCTTCAGGTAAGCCTGAACTTTCTCGATCACTACGCCGTCGTGGGCGCGCATCGGGTCCAGCCAGAAAATCGCTGGCGTGGCGCTTGCGCGAGCGCGGTTGACGGCCAGTTTGACCCAGTCCTGGATCGGCGCGTCTTTGGTCTGGCACATGCGGAAGATGTCGCCGGCTTCAACCGATTGCTCCAGCAGCAGGCTGCCTTTGCTGTCGGTAACGCGGACAACGCCGTTGGCCTTGATCTGGAAAGTCTTGTCGTGCGAGCCGTACTCTTCGGCTTTCTTCGCCATCAGGCCAACGTTTGGCACGCTGCCCATGGTAGTCGGATCGAAAGCCCCGTTAGCCTTGCAGTCTTCGATCACCGCCTGGTAGATGGTGGCGTAGCAGCGATCCGGGATCACAGCCTTGGTGTCGTGCAACTGACCGTCAGTGCCCCACATTTTGCCGGAGTCACGGATCATCGCCGGCATCGAGGCGTCGACGATGACGTCGCTCGGCACGTGCAGGTTGGTGATGCCTTTGTCGGAGTTGACCATGGCCAACGACGGACGAACGGCGTAGACCGCCTGGATGTCCGCTTCGATCTGCGCTTGTTGCTCGGCCGGCAAGGCCTTGATGCGAGCGTACAGGTCGCCGATGCCGTTGTTCAGGTTGAAGCCGATCTGCGCCAGCACGTCAGCGTGCTTGGCCAGTGCGTCTTTATAGAACTCGGCAACGATCTGGCCGAACATGATCGGGTCGGAGACCTTCATCATGGTGGCTTTGAGGTGAACCGACAGCAGTACGCCTTTTTGCTTGGCGTCTTCGATCTCGGCAGCGATGAAGCTGCGCAGTGCGTTTTTGCTCATGACCGCGCAATCGAGGATCTCACCGGCTTGCACGGTGGTTTTTTCTTTCAGGACGGTGGCGGTGCCGTCTTGAGCGATCAGTTCGATTTTGACGGCGTCAGCGGCGTCGATCAGGGCAGCTTTTTCGCTGCCGTAGAAATCGCCGGTGCTCATGTGCGCGACGTGAGACTTGGAGTCCGCAGCCCAGGCGCCCATTTTGTGCGGGTGCTTGCGCGCGTAGTTCTTGACCGACAGCGGTGCACGACGATCAGAGTTGCCTTCGCGCAGAACCGGGTTCACGGCGCTGCCCTTGATCTTGTCGTAACGCGACTTGGCGAGCTTGTCGGCGTCGGTGGTTACGGTTTCCGGGTAGTCAGGCAGTGCGAAGCCCTGGGCTTGCAGCTCTTTGATTGCGGCTTGCAGTTGCGGAACCGAGGCGCTGATGTTCGGCAACTTGATGATGTTGGCTTCAGGCGTAACGGCCAGGTCGCCCAGTTCGGCGAGGTGGTCGGCTACGGCTTTGTCACCCAATTGCTCGGGGAAGCTGGCCAGAATACGCCCTGCAAGAGAGATATCGCGGGTTTCCACGGCGATATCAGCGGAGGCGGTGAAGGCCTCTACGATAGGCAGCAGTGAATAGGTGGCGAGGGCGGGAGCTTCGTCGGTGAAGGTATAGATGATCTTCGAGCGGGTGGGCATATTCGGATTAACTCTCTCTTCTTTGCTAAGCGTGCGCAGAAACTCGAGGGGCGCCGTGTGAGCGCGTTCGTTCAAAGTCATCCATGAGCCGAATGTCGAGGTTTCTTCGCGGTGATGTTGGGTGCATCAGTCGAGCGTCAAGCGGGTGGACTGCGGTAACAGTCCGGCTTTTTCGGGCCTGGAGTCTCGTAGTAGAGAGGTCGGCCGTCGTGACTCTATGGTCAGCGGGCGCATTATACATAGGTAGCTGGCAATCTGCCGATGGTTCATACGTAACGATTCTCGTCCATTGGTCTAAAGGTCGCAGGGGCGAGTGGGGCGTAGAGTCTTGCACCGTGCTTAAGTTTGGCGCTTTTCCCTTTGCTTTCAGGCTTGTACGTCGCGAACTGTGCTGCTTTGCGGCAGATGAATGGAACATAGGGTTTGCGTGCCGATTTAACTGGGGTACGCTCGAACGAAGCCAGATGTTCAATCCAAACAATGGAGTTCAGCATGGGATACAAGAAGATTCAGGTTCCAGCAGTCGGCGACAAAATCACCGTCAACGCGGACCATTCTCTCAATGTTCCTAACAACCCGATCATCCCCTTTATCGAAGGCGATGGTATTGGCGTTGATATCAGCCCGGTCATGATCAAGGTTGTCGATGCTGCTGTTAAGAAGGCTTACGGTGGCGAGCGCAAAATTTCCTGGATGGAAGTCTATGCCGGGGAGAAAGCGACTCAGGTTTACGATCAGGACACCTGGCTACCTCAGGAAACCCTGGACGCGGTCAAGGACTACGTTGTTTCCATCAAGGGTCCTCTGACCACCCCGGTCGGTGGCGGCATCCGTTCCCTGAACGTGGCCCTGCGCCAGCAACTCGACCTTTATGTGTGCCTGCGTCCGGTGCGCTGGTTCGAAGGCGTGCCTAGCCCGGTCAAGAAACCAGGCGACGTCGACATGACGATCTTTCGCGAGAACTCGGAAGACATCTACGCCGGTATCGAGTGGAAAGCCGGTTCGCCGGAAGCGACCAAGGTCATCAAGTTCCTTAAAGATGAAATGGGCGTCACCAAGATCCGTTTCGACGAAAATTGCGGTATCGGCATCAAGCCGGTTTCGCTGCAAGGCACCAAGCGCCTGGCACGCAAAGCTCTGCAATATGTGGTCGACAACGACCGCGATTCGCTGACCATCGTGCACAAAGGCAACATCATGAAGTTCACCGAAGGTGCCTTCAAGGAATGGGCCTACGAAGTGGCCGCTGAAGAATTCGGCGCGACCCTGCTCGACGGTGGTCCGTGGATGCAGTTCAAGAACCCGAAAACCGGCAAGAACGTCATTGTCAAAGACGCCATCGCCGACGCCATGCTCCAGCAGATCCTGCTGCGCCCGGCCGAATACGATGTGATCGCGACCTTGAACCTGAACGGCGACTATCTGTCCGACGCCCTGGCGGCGGAAGTGGGCGGTATCGGTATCGCGCCAGGTGCCAACCTGTCTGACACCATTGCGATGTTCGAAGCGACACACGGTACTGCGCCGAAATACGCTGGCAAGGACCAGGTCAACCCGGGCTCCCTGATCCTGTCCGCCGAGATGATGCTGCGTCACATGGGCTGGACCGAAGCGGCGGACCTGATCATCAAGGGCACCAACGGCGCGATTTCGGCCAAGACCGTGACCTATGACTTCCACCGTTTGATGGAAGGCGCGAAACTGTTGTCTTCTTCGGCGTTTGGTGATGCGCTAATCTCGCACATGTAAACCGCACGTGTAAGCGAGTTCACGCACGACAAAAACCGCTCGACTCAGTGATTGAGTCGGGCGGTTTTTTTATGACTGGATGACGTGTGCCGGTTTACGCCGTAACGGCCTGCTGAGTGGCAGGCGCAGGGACTGCCTGAGCGTCCTCGGGTGTGCCGATGTTGATGGCATGCAAACCTTTGGGTCCCTGGATGATGTCAAAGACGACCGCTTGGCCGGCTTTCAGGGTTCTATAACCGTCCATCTGGATGGCCGAATAATGGGCAAACAGGTCTTCGCTATCGCCATCCTTGTTGATGAATCCATAACCCTTGGCATTGTTGAACCATTTGACCTTGCCTTTTACAGTGCCTTTGACTGGCTCTGCGTTCTTGTCGCCTGACATACCCATATCCCTCTGCAACAGACTCCATCACTGGAGTATCATCCAGTACATCCGCAGTCTGTTCTTTAGAAATAAGATTGACTCCGCGGACCTTTTTTACCCACTGTGGGCTCTATTGGTTGTAACACCGTTTTGCCGATAGTCAAGGTGACCAGGCAGTCGGAGTTGAAATCGGCAATGGTCGCCCCCATCACTGTATTTGCACAACTGACGAACCTTTCTTTCCATGCATGCAATCAGCCAGATTCGACTAACATTCAATCAGGATCGCCCGACTCTCCAAAAAGATCATCCGGAGGAACACGACGACGATTCCGCAGGCATTGCTGTTCAGGAGGCCAAGCCTGCTTTACAGGCGCCGCCGATGTACAAGGTGGTTTTGTTCAATGATGACTACACACCGATGGATTTCGTCGTCGAAGTACTCGAGGTGTTTTTTAACCTGAATCGAGAGCTGGCGACCAAGGTCATGCTGGCCGTCCACACAGAAGGACGGGCAGTATGTGGAGTGTTTACCCGCGACATCGCCGAGACTAAGGCCATGCAGGTCAACCAGTACGCCAGGGAAAGCCAGCATCCGCTACTCTGTGAAATCGAGAAGGACGGTTAATCGCCGACCACTTGGGTATGAGGTGAAGCTATGTTAAACCGCGAGCTCGAAGTCACCCTCAATCTTGCCTTCAAGGAGGCCCGATCGAAGCGTCATGAGTTTATGACCGTCGAACACCTCCTGCTGGCGCTATTGGACAATGAGGCTGCCGCCACCGTATTGCGTGCCTGCGGCGCAAACCTCGACAAACTCAAGCACGATCTGCAGGAGTTCATCGACTCCACCACGCCATTGATCCCCGTGCATGACGAGGATCGTGAAACCCAGCCAACCCTGGGCTTCCAGCGTGTTCTGCAGCGTGCTGTCTTTCACGTACAGAGCTCGGGCAAACGCGAAGTGACTGGCGCCAACGTACTGGTCGCGATCTTCAGTGAGCAAGAGAGTCAGGCAGTGTTCCTGCTGAAACAGCAGAGCGTTGCGCGCATCGATGTCGTCAACTACATCGCACACGGCATTTCCAAAGTGCCGGGGCATGGCGATCACTCTGAAGGTGAGCAAGATATGCAGGACGACGAGGGCGGTGAGTCTTCATCTTCAGGCAATCCTCTGGATGCTTATGCCAGCAACCTCAATGAGCTCGCGCGCCAGGGTCGTATCGATCCATTGGTAGGCCGTGAGCTGGAAGTCGAGCGCGTTGCGCAGATCCTGGCGCGTCGTCGCAAAAACAATCCGCTGTTGGTGGGCGAGGCGGGCGTGGGTAAAACCGCGATTGCCGAAGGCCTGGCCAAACGCATTGTCGACAACCAGGTGCCGGACTTGCTGGCCAACAGCGTGGTGTATTCCCTCGATCTGGGCGCCTTGCTGGCCGGGACCAAATACCGCGGCGATTTCGAGAAGCGCTTCAAGGCGCTGCTCAATGAGCTGAAAAAACGTCCGCAGGCGATCCTGTTCATCGACGAGATCCACACCATCATTGGTGCGGGTGCCGCGTCCGGTGGCGTCATGGATGCCTCGAACCTGCTCAAGCCGCTACTTTCGTCGGGCGATATCCGTTGCATCGGTTCGACCACGTTCCAGGAATTCCGCGGGATCTTCGAGAAGGACCGTGCCTTGGCCCGGCGCTTCCAGAAAGTCGATGTGTCGGAGCCTTCGGTGGAAGACACCATTGGCATCCTGCGCGGCCTGAAAGGGCGTTTCGAAGCGCACCACAACATCGAGTACAGCGATGAAGCGTTGCGTGCGGCTGCCGAACTGGCTTCGCGCTACATCAATGACCGGCACATGCCGGACAAAGCCATCGATGTCATCGACGAGGCGGGCGCCTATCAGCGTCTGCAGCCAATCGAGAAACGCGTGAAACGCATCGAAGTGCCTCAGGTCGAGGACATCGTTGCGAAAATCGCGAGGATTCCGCCTAAGCACGTCACCAGCTCCGACAAAGAGTTGCTGCGTAACCTTGAGCGTGACCTGAAGCTGACAGTTTTTGGCCAGGATGCCGCCATCGACTCACTGTCGACCGCGATCAAACTGTCCCGTGCCGGCCTCAAGTCGCCTGACAAGCCTGTCGGTTCGTTCCTGTTCGCAGGGCCGACCGGTGTCGGTAAAACCGAAGCGGCGCGTCAACTGGCCAAGGCGTTGGGCATCGAGCTGGTTCGTTTCGACATGTCCGAGTACATGGAGCGCCACACCGTATCGCGTCTGATCGGTGCGCCTCCTGGCTATGTCGGGTTCGATCAGGGCGGCCTGCTGACCGAAGCCATCACCAAGCAGCCTCACTGCGTGCTGTTGCTCGATGAAATCGAGAAGGCGCATCCGGAAGTCTTCAACCTGCTGCTGCAAGTCATGGACCACGGTACGCTGACCGATAACAACGGGCGCAAGGCGGATTTCCGTAACGTGATCGTCATCATGACGACCAACGCCGGTGCCGAAACAGCGGCGCGTGCTTCGATCGGTTTCACCCATCAGGACCACTCGTCCGATGCGATGGAAGTGATCAAGAAGAGCTTCACGCCGGAGTTCCGCAACCGTCTGGACACTATTATCCAGTTTGGTCGCCTCAGTCATGAGGTCATCAAAAGCGTAGTGGACAAGTTCCTTACCGAGCTTCAGGCGCAGTTGGAAGACAAACGCGTGCAGCTGGAAGTGACCGACGCTGCGCGCAGCTGGCTGGCGGCGGGTGGCTACGACTCGGCGATGGGCGCTCGACCAATGGCGCGCTTGATCCAGGATAAGATCAAGCGTCCGCTGGCGGAAGAGATCCTCTTTGGCGAACTGGCCGACCATGGTGGCGTGGTGCACATCGACCTCAAGGACGGCGAGCTGACCTTCGAGTTCGAAACCACGGCCGAAATGGCCTGACGTTAACCGCGACAAAGCAAAAGGCGCCGAAAGGCGCCTTTTTGCTGTCTATCAAATCACCGCGATCCCCTGTAGGAGTGAGCCTGCTCGCGATAGCGTCATGTCAGCCAATATTGATGTCACTGACATGACGCCATCGCGAGCAGGCTCACTCCTACAGGGGGGGGCGCCAATTAAATCCCAGACAAACAAAAACGCCCGGCATAAACCGGGCGTTTTGTATTGACTTGATTAGCGAGCGCGGTAAGTGATGCGCCCTTTGCTCAAGTCATAGGGCGTCAGCTCGACGCGCACTTTGTCACCGGTAAGAATACGGATGTAGTTCTTGCGCATCTTGCCGGAGATATGCGCGGTTACGACGTGCCCATTTTCCAACTCCACACGAAACATGGTGTTGGGCAGGGTGTCGACGACAGTGCCTTCCATTTCGAAGCTGTCTTCTTTCGACATGCAGTAAAGCCCTCGGTGTCCAATGAATGGCCCGGTGCAACTGCGCCAGGCAAAAGCGGCGTGCATTGTGCCCGAAAAATGGGGTTTAAGCCAAGGGGTTCTAGTTCAGGATGACCCAGCGCTGATTAATCAGCAGTTCGATAGGGCGATATTGCGTCTTGTAGCTCATCTTTTTGCAGTTTTTGATCCAATAGCCGAGGTAGACCGCTCCCAGCCCAAGACGTCGGGCTTCGCCGATTTGCCAGAGGATCGCGTAGCGACCCAGGCTGCGGCGTTCTTCATCGGGCTCGTAGAAGGTGTAAACCGCCGACAGACCGTTCGGCAGCAAATCGGTCACGGCGACTGCCAGCAGCTGGCCTTTGAGACGGAATTCGTAAAACCGCGAGAACGGCAGGTCACGCACCAGGAACGTCGCAAACTGGTCGCGACTCGGCGGGTACATGTCGCCATCGGCGTGACGTTGTTCGATGTAGCGCTGATAGAGATCGAAATACTCTTCGCTGAATTGCGGCCTGGCCGGGCGCACTTGCAGGTCGGCGTTACGTTTGAAGATGCGTTTCTGCTGGCGGTTGGGGGTAAATTGCGCCACGGGGATGCGTGCCGGGACGCACGCATTGCAATTCTGGCAATGAGGCCGGTAGAGATGATCGCCGCTGCGACGAAAACCCATTTCAGACAGGTCTGCGTAGACATGCACATCCATGGGCTGACTAGGGTCGAGGAACAGCGTGGTAGCCTGCTCCTCGGGCAGATAACTGCAAGAGTGGGGCTGAGTGGCATAAAACTTCAAACGCGCCAACTCGGTCATGATCAACCCTCGGGGTAACTTTGAATTAAGTGTAAGCCACGCGCGCAAAAGTCGCTCAGCAAACCCAGGTTGCACGGCTGGGTTGATCCAGATGCTGCGCGAGGAAATTGGCGAAGTCGCGCCGAGGAATCGCTCGGGCGCCGAGGCTGTGCAGGTGGTCGGTCGGCATTTGGCAGTCGATCAGCACAAAACCTGAGTCTTTCAGATGTTGCACCAGGGTGGCAAAGCCATATTTCGAGGCGTTGTCGGCGCGGCTGAACATCGACTCGCCGAAAAACAGCTGACCCATCGCCAAGCCGTACAGTCCGCCCACCAGCACGCCATCGTCCCAGACCTCGACGGAATGCGCGTAGCCACGCTTGTGCAGTTCGAGGTAAGCGGACTGCATCGCATCGGTGATCCAGGTCCCGTCGGCATACTCGCGGGGTGCGGCGCAGGCGCTGATCACCGAGGCAAAATCCTGATCGAAGGTCACTTGATAGCGTTGTTGACGCAACAATTTACTCAGGCTGCGTGAGACATGCAGTTCGTCGGGAAATAAGACGGTGCGCGGATCCGGCGACCACCAAAGGATCGGCTGGCCCTCCGAGAACCATGGAAAGCAGCCGTGGCGGTAAGCCTGAATCAGACGATCGGCGGACAGATCGCCGCCCGCGGCCAACAGTCCGTTGGGGTCGCGCATGGCTTTTTCCAGCGGCGGGAACGTCAGGGTGTTGCGTTGTAACCAAGTCAGCATGGCATCCGGGCTTGCAGGAGGGGAGGGCGGTGGCGGGCTGGTGGGGCCGCCGTAAAGTGTGCCGTCAAACGGTGGGAATGTCGTCGAGGTATTTCTCGGCGTCCAGCGCGGCCATGCAGCCAGCCCCGGCGGAGGTCACGGCCTGGCGGTAAACGTGATCGGCCACGTCGCCGGCGGCGAACACGCCCGGGATCTCGGTGGCCGTGGCGTCGCCTTCGCTGCCGCCCCTGATCAGCAGGTAGCCGTCACGCATTTTCAGCTGGCCCTCGAACAGGTCGGTATTGGGTTTATGGCCGATGGCGATGAACACGCCGGCCAGCGCCAATTCACTGGTTTCGCCCGTGAGGCTGTCGCGCAGGCGGGCGCCGGTCACGCCGCTGGCATCGCCGAGCACTTCATCGAGATTCTGATTCCAGTGCAGGCGGATATTGCCGTTGGCGGCTTTTTCGAAGAGTTTGTCCTGAAGAATCTTCTCCGAGCGCAACTTGTCGCGCCGGTGAATCAGGTGGACTTCCTTGGCGATGTTCGACAGGTACAGCGCTTCTTCAACCGCGGTGTTGCCGCCGCCGACGACGGCGACCACTTGATTGCGATAAAAGAAACCGTCGCACGTGGCGCAGGCCGAAACCCCTCGGCCGGCAAAGGCTTCTTCCGAAGGCAGTCCCAGGTACTGCGCTGAAGCGCCGGTGGCGATAATCAGAGCGTCGCAGGTGTAAGTGTCGCCATCGCCGATCAACTCGAACGGGCGCTGTTGCAACTTGGCGGTGTGGATATGGTCGTAAACAATCTCTGTGGCAAAGCGCTCGGCGTGTTTTTGCATGCGTTCCATCAGCACTGGGCCGGTGAGGCCTTCGACGTCGCCGGGCCAGTTATCGACTTCGACGGTGGTGGTCAGCTGGCCACCTGCCTGTATGCCGGTGATGACAACGGGTTTGAGGTTGGCGCGTGCGGCATAAACGGCTGAGCTGTATCCGGCAGGGCCGGAACCCAGAATGATCAGGCGGGAATGCTTCGGTTCGCTCATAAAAACACCTCATAAGCCTTTGTCACAAAAGAGAATGCATGCTCAAATTGAACCGCGCGTAACCTGCGTTTGGCTATGCTACACCGAAGGACTTCAAGCATGGCATCGGGCGAACAAACCCGTACAATGCCGTCTGTAACAGTGGTTGTAACAAAATTAGCTGTGCGTGCCGTGTTTATAAAAACCGGGGTGCAGTGTTAAAAGTAGTCCCAGTTGCGCGTGTTAACTTTTTTACCTGCCTGGATTGGGCAGTTTTTTATAGTCATTCAACAGATGGACGCGCCTTGGGCGCAGGAAAAGAAGCGTTTTGAAGAAATCCACCGCAGCACCCAAAACAGTCGTCGTTCCGCTCTGGCGCCAGCACTTGCACTACCGGCTCAAGGAAGGTGCATTGATCGCCATCGGCGGCTTGTGCCTGTTCCTGATGATGGCCTTGTTGACCTATGGCAAGGACGATCCGGGCTGGAGCCATAACAGCAAGATCGACGACGTGCAGAACTTCGGCGGGCCGGTCGGCTCCTATAGCGCCGACATTCTGTTCATGGTGCTGGGTTACTTCGCCTACATCTTCCCGTTGTTGCTGGCGATCAAGGCGTATCAGATCTTCCGTCAGCGCCACGAACAGTGGCAGTGGAGCGGCTGGCTGTTCTCCTGGCGCCTGATCGGCCTGGTGTTTCTGGTGCTGTCGGGCGCGGCCCTGGCGCATATCCATTTCCATGCGGCGACCGGTTTGCCGGCCGGTGCTGGCGGCGCGCTGGGCGAAAGCCTTGGTGACCTGGCCAGGAACGCGCTGAACATCCAGGGCAGCACGCTGTTGTTCATCGCACTGTTCCTGTTCGGCCTGACGGTGTTCACCGACCTGTCGTGGTTCAAGGTGATGGACGTCACCGGCAAGATCACCCTCGACCTGTTCGAACTGTTCCAGGGCGCGGCCAATCGCTGGTGGGCCGCCCGTGTCGAGCGCAAACAACTGGTTGCGCAGTTGCGTGAAGTCGACGATCGCGTGCATGACGTGGTCGCTCCGACGGTGACGGACAAGCGCGAGCAAGCCAAGGTCAAGGAGCGCCTGATCGAGCGTGAGCAGGCCCTGAGCAAGCACATGTCGGAACGCGAGAAGCAGGTGCCGCCCGTCATCGCGCCAGCACCTCCCAAGCCGGCAGCGCCGAGCAAGCGCGTGGAGAAAGAGAAACAGGCGCCGTTGTTCGTCGACAGCGCTGTCGAAGGCACCTTGCCGCCGATCTCGATTCTCGACCCGGCCGAAAAGAAACAACTCAACTACTCCCCGGAGTCGCTGGCAGCCGTCGGCCACTTGCTGGAAATCAAACTCAAGGAATTCGGCGTCGAAGTCTCGGTGGATTCGATCCACCCAGGCCCGGTCATTACCCGTTATGAAATCCAGCCGGCCGCCGGCGTCAAAGTCAGTCGCATCTCCAACCTGGCGAAAGACCTGGCGCGTTCCCTGGCTGTGACCAGCGTTCGTGTAGTGGAAGTGATTCCGGGCAAGACCACCGTCGGTATCGAGATTCCCAACGAGGACCGCCAGATCGTGCGGTTCTCCGAAGTGCTGTCGACGCCTGAGTACGACAACTTCAAGTCACCGGTCACCCTGGCCCTGGGCCACGACATCGGCGGCAAGCCGGTCATTACTGACCTGGCGAAAATGCCTCACTTGCTGGTGGCCGGTACGACCGGTTCCGGTAAGTCGGTGGGTGTGAACGCGATGATCCTGTCGATCCTGTTCAAGTCCGGCCCGGAAGACGCCAAGCTGATCATGATCGACCCGAAAATGCTCGAGCTGTCGATCTACGAAGGCATTCCGCATCTGCTGTGCCCGGTCGTGACCGACATGAAGGACGCGGCCAACGCCCTGCGCTGGAGTGTGGCGGAGATGGAGCGTCGCTACAAACTGATGGCGAAGATGGGCGTACGAAACCTGTCCGGCTTCAACGCCAAGGTCAAGGAAGCCCAGGACGCCGGTACGCCGCTGACTGACCCGTTGTACAAGCGCGAAAGCATTCACGACGAAGCACCGCTGCTGACCAAGCTGCCGACCATCGTCGTGGTCGTCGACGAATTCGCCGACATGATGATGATCGTCGGCAAGAAAGTTGAAGAACTGATCGCCCGTATCGCCCAGAAGGCCCGTGCGGCCGGTATCCACTTGATCCTCGCGACCCAGCGTCCGTCGGTTGACGTGATCACCGGTCTGATCAAGGCCAACATTCCGACGCGTATGGCGTTCCAGGTGTCGAGCAAGATCGACTCCCGGACGATCATCGACCAGGGCGGCGCCGAGCAACTGCTGGGCCACGGTGACATGCTCTACATGCCGCCGGGCACCAGCCTGCCGATCCGGGTCCATGGTGCGTTCGTGTCCGATGACGAGGTTCACCGGGTGGTTGAAGCCTGGAAACTGCGCGGTGCCCCGGAATACAACGACGAGATCCTGGCCGGTGTCGAAGAGGCCGGTAGCGGTTTCGACGGCGGCAGTGGCGGTGGCGACGAAGACAGCGAATCCGATGCGCTCTACGACGAAGCGGTGCAGTTCGTCCTGGAAAGCCGTCGGGCGTCCATCTCTGCGGTTCAGCGCAAGCTGAAGATCGGCTACAACCGCGCCGCGCGCATGATCGAAGCCATGGAAATGGCCGGGGTCGTGACGTCCATGAATACCAACGGTTCGCGTGAAGTCCTGGCGCCTGGCCCGGTACGCGACTGATTTGATTTGAAAGGATGGCGCAGTGATGCGCCGCCCGAACTCCCACGAATGTTATGAGGACTCCCATGCGTCTTATCCGCATGCTGTTGCTGCCGGTACTGGCTTTGACCACGCTCTCGGCCCACGCCGATGACAAGGACGTGGCGCGTCTGACCCAACTGCTGGAAAAATCCCAGACCCTGACTGCACGCTTCTCTCAGCTGACGCTGGATGGCGGCGGCACTCAATTGCAGGAAACCGCCGGGCAAATGTCCCTGCAGCGTCCCGGCCTGTTCTACTGGCACACCGACGCACCGCAAGAGCAATTGATGGTCTCCGATGGCAAGAAGGTGTCCCTGTGGGACCCGGACCTGGAGCAGGTCACCATCAAGACCCTCGACCAGCGCCTGACCCAGACCCCGGCGTTGCTGCTGTCCGGTGACGTGTCCAAGATCAGCCAGAGCTTCGACATCAGCGCCAAGGAAGCCGGTGGCGTGATCGACTTCACCTTGAAGCCGAAAACCAAGGACACCCTGTTCGACAGCCTGCGTCTGTCGTTCCGCAATGGCCTGGTCAATGACATGCAACTGATCGACAGCGTCGGTCAGCGCACCAACATCCTGTTCACCGGCGTGAAGGCCAACGAGCCGATCCCGGCGTCCAAGTTCAAGTTCGACATCCCCAAGGGTGCCGATGTGATCCAGGAATAAACCGCAAGTCCCTGTAGGAGCGAAGCTTGCTCGCGAAAGCGGTTTTCCAGACGACATTCACGGCGACTGACACACCGCTTTCGCGAGCAAGCTTCGCTCCTACAAGGGATAAAGAATCAGTGAGGTTTCATAAGCAGTGATGGACCTGTTTCGCAGTGCCCCGATAGCTCAGCCTTTGGCCGCACGCCTGCGCGCAGCCAATCTGGACGAGTACGTCGGTCAGGAACACCTGCTCGCTCGCGGCAAGCCTTTGCGCGAAGCCCTGGAGCAGGGTGCCCTGCACTCGATGATCTTCTGGGGCCCGCCCGGCGTGGGCAAAACCACCCTGGCGCGGTTGCTGGCGGAAGTCTCGGACGCGCACTTCGAAACGGTCTCGGCGGTATTGGCCGGCGTGAAGGAAATCCGTCAGGCGGTGGAAATCGCCAAGCAGCAGGCCGGCCAATACGGCAAACGCACCATCCTGTTCGTCGACGAAGTGCATCGCTTCAACAAGTCGCAGCAGGATGCATTCCTGCCCTACGTTGAAGACGGCACGCTGATTTTCATCGGCGCGACCACGGAAAACCCCTCGTTCGAACTCAACAACGCCTTGCTCTCCCGGGCACGTGTCTACGTGCTCAAGAGCCTCGACGAAGCGGCCCTGCGCAAACTGGTGCATCGCGCGCTGACCGAAGAGCGTGGCCTGGGCAAGCGGCAACTGACCCTCAGCGATGAAGGCTTCCAGATGCTGTTGTCCGCCGCTGATGGCGATGGCCGCCGTCTGCTCAACCTGTTGGAAAACGCCTCGGACCTGGCAGAAGACAACAGCGAGATCGGCGTCGATCTGCTGCAAAGCCTGCTCGGCGATACCCGTCGGCGTTTCGACAAGGGCGGCGAAGCGTTCTACGACCAGATTTCCGCGCTGCATAAATCGGTGCGCGGCTCCAATCCCGACGGCGCGCTGTACTGGTTCGCGCGGATGATCGACGGCGGTTGCGACCCGCTGTACCTGGCCCGGCGCGTGGTGCGCATGGCCAGCGAAGACATCGGCAACGCCGACCCGCGCGCCCTGAGCCTGTGCCTCGCGGCATGGGAAGTGCAGGAGCGCCTCGGCAGTCCCGAAGGCGAATTGGCGGTGGCCCAAGCCATCACCTATCTGGCTTGCGCGCCGAAAAGCAACGCGGTGTACATGGGTTTCAAAGCCGCCATGCGCAGCGCCACCGAACACGGTTCGCTGGAAGTGCCGCTGCATTTGCGTAACGCTCCGACCAAACTGATGAAGCAATTGGGTTACGGCGATGAATACCGTTACGCGCACGATGAGCCGGACGCTTACGCCGCTGGCGAAGACTACTTCCCGGACGAACTTGAGCCACAACCGTTCTATCAGCCAGTGCCTCGCGGCCTTGAGCTGAAGATCGGCGAAAAGCTCAATCACCTCGCACAACTTGACCGTCTGAGCCCCCGGCAGCGGAGAACATAGTGATTCCTTTGGTCATTGCGGTATCCGTCGGCGGTGTCGCCGGGACACTGTTGCGCTTTGCTACCGGTAACTGGATCAATGCTAATTGGCCGCGGCACTTCTATACCGCGACGCTGGCCGTTAATATCGTCGGCTGTTTGCTGATCGGCGTTCTATACGGTCTGTTTTTGATCCGCCCGGAGGTGCCGATTGAGGTGCGCGCCGGGTTGATGGTCGGCTTCCTCGGGGGGCTGACGACTTTTTCATCCTTTTCACTGGATACGGTGCGCCTGCTGGAAACCGGGCAAATGCCGCTGGCCCTGGGCTATGCTGCCATCAGCGTATTCGGAGGGCTGCTCGCGACCTGGGCTGGCCTGTCCTTGACCAAACTTTGATAACGAGAGACCGACATGCTCGATTCCAAACTGTTACGTAGCAACCTTCAGGACGTAGCGGACCGCCTGGCATCCCGTGGTTACACGCTGGATGTTGCGCGCATCGAAGCGCTGGAAGAACAGCGCAAGACCGTCCAGACCCGCACCGAAGCACTGCAGGCTGAACGTAATGCGCGCTCCAAAACCATCGGCCAGGCCAAGCAGCGCGGCGAAGACATCGCGCCGCTGATGGCCGACGTCGAGCGCATGGCGAACGAGTTGAGCGCCGGTAAAGTCGAGCTGGACGGGATCCAGACCGATCTGGACTCGATTCTGCTCGGCATCCCGAACCTGCCGCACGAATCCGTCCCCATCGGTGATGACGAAGACGGCAACGTCGAAGTGCGCCGCTGGGGCACCCCGACCGCTTTCGATTTCCCGGTTCAGGACCACGTGGCCTTGGGCGAGAAGTTCGGCTGGCTGGACTTCGAAACCGCCGCCAAGCTGTCCGGCGCCCGTTTCGCCCTGTTGCGCGGCCCGATTGCCCGTATGCACCGCGCCTTGGCGCAGTTCATGATCAACCTGCACACCAGCGAACACGGTTACGAAGAGGCTTACACGCCTTATCTGGTCCAGGCGCCTGCGCTGCAAGGCACCGGTCAGCTGCCGAAGTTCGAAGAAGACCTGTTCAAGATCAGCCGCGAAGGCGAAGCCGATCTGTACCTGATCCCGACCGCAGAAGTATCGCTGACCAACATCGTGGCCGGCGAGATCGTCGATTCCAAACTGCTGCCGATCAAGTTCGTCGCCCACACCCCGTGCTTCCGCAGCGAAGCCGGTGCATCGGGCCGTGACACCCGCGGCATGATCCGTCAGCACCAGTTCGACAAGGTCGAGATGGTCCAGATCGTTGAGCCGTCGACCTCGATGGAGGCGTTGGAAGGCCTGACGGCCAACGCTGAAAAAGTCCTGCAACTGCTTGAATTGCCTTATCGCACGATTGCGCTGTGCACCGGTGACATGGGTTTCAGCGCGGTCAAGACCTACGACCTGGAAGTGTGGATTCCGAGCCAGGACAAATACCGCGAGATTTCGTCGTGCTCCAACTGCGGCGACTTCCAGGCCCGTCGTATGCAAGCGCGTTTCCGCAACCCGGAAACCGGCAAGCCTGAACTGGTCCACACCCTGAACGGCTCCGGCCTGGCGGTCGGTCGTACGCTGGTGGCGGTGCTGGAAAACTACCAGCAGGCCGACGGTTCGATCCGTGTGCCTGAAGTGCTGAAACCGTACATGGGTGGCCTCGAGGTCATCGGCTAAATGGACTATCTGCCGCTGTTTCATAACCTTCGCGGCAGTCGTGTGTTGGTCGTCGGCGGGGGGGAGATTGCCTTGCGCAAATCCCGCCTGCTGGCCGAAGCCGGTGCGCTGCTGCGGGTGGTCGCACCTGAAATCGAACCGCAGCTGCGCGAATTGGTTGCCGGCAGCGGTGGCGAATGCCTTTTACGGGGCTACGTCGCAGCGGACCTGGACGGTTGCGGGCTGATCATTGCCGCCACCGACGACGAACCGCTGAACGCGCAAGTCTCTGCCGATGCCCATCGGCGTTGCGTGCCGGTCAACGTGGTGGATGCGCCAGCCTTGTGCAGCGTGATCTTCCCGGCAATCGTCGACCGCTCTCCCTTGATTATTGCGGTGTCCAGCGGCGGCGATGCGCCGGTACTGGCGCGGTTGATCCGCGCCAAGCTGGAAACCTGGATTCCTTCCACCTACGGTCAACTGGCCGGTCTGGCGGCGCGTTTTCGCAGTCAGGTCAAAGGCCTGTTCCCGGATGTGCAGCAGCGTCGGGCGTTCTGGGAAGATGTATTCCAGGGCCCGATTGCCGATCGGCAACTGGCCGGGCAGGGCGCTGAAGCCGAGCGCTTGATGCTGGCGAAGATCAATGGCGAAGCGCCGGTCGCCACCGGTGAAGTGTATTTGGTGGGTGCAGGTCCAGGTGATCCAGATTTGCTGACCTTCCGTGCATTGCGTCTGATGCAGCAAGCCGATGTGGTGTTGTACGACCGTTTGGTCGCCCCGGCGATTCTCGATTTGTGTCGTCGCGATGCCGAGCGGGTCTACGTCGGCAAGCGTCGCGCCGATCACGCCGTGCCTCAGGATCAGATCAACCAGCAACTGGTGGATCTGGCCAAGCAAGGCAAGCGGGTCGTGCGATTGAAGGGCGGTGATCCGTTCATCTTCGGTCGCGGCGGTGAAGAGATCGAAGAACTGGCGGCCCATGGCATCCCGTTCCAGGTGGTGCCAGGTATCACGGCCGCCAGCGGTTGCGCGGCGTACGCCGGGATTCCGCTGACTCACCGCGATTACGCGCAGTCGGTACGTTTTGTCACCGGGCACTTGAAGGACGGTTCCACCGATTTGCCGTGGGCCGACTTGGTCGCACCAGCGCAAACCCTGGTGTTCTACATGGGGCTGGTGGGCTTGCCGATCATTTGCGAGCAGTTGATCAAGCATGGTCGCGGGGCAGACACCCCAGCGGCGTTGATTCAGCAGGGCACCACGGTCAATCAGCGGGTGTTTACCGGTACGCTGGCCGATTTGCCACGGCTGGTGGCGGAGCATGAAGTGCATGCGCCGACGCTGGTGATCGTTGGGGAAGTGGTGCAATTGCGCGAAAAACTGGCGTGGTTCGAGGGTGCTCAGGCGCAAGTCTGAAGACCGAGTCGCCTCATTTGCGGGCAAGCCTCGCTCCTTGGTTGCGTGCTGAGTGAACACATAACCTGTAGGAGCGAGGCTTGCCCGCGAAGGGGCCCTCAAATGCTTCACACACCTCAGGCCCTGCGCCAAACCCCTTTCCCACTCAACCGCGCCCGATCATGGGTTGCCGTGAAATCCTGCGCCGGCCCTTTCGGCACAACCCCGGTAGGATTGATGGTCTTGTGGCTGCCGTAGTAGTGATTCTTGATGTGCTGGAAATCCACCGTCTCGGCAATCCCCGGCCACTGGTAAATCTCCCGCAGCCAGTTCGACAGATTCGGATAATCGGTAATCCGCCGCAGGTTGCACTTGAAGTGGCCGTGATACACCGCGTCAAAGCGAATCAGCGTGGTGAACAGGCGGATATCAGCTTCGGTCAGGTATTCACCGGCCAGGTAACGATTGGCGCCTAACAACTCTTCCAGGCGATCCAGTTCCGCGAACAATCCATCGAACGCTTCTTCATAAGCCGACTGCGACGTGGCAAACCCTGCCCGATAAACGCCGTTGTTCACCGCCGGATAAATCCGTTCATTCAACGCATCGATCTCGCCGCGCAACGGCGCCGGATAGAAATCCAGGTCATTGACAGTCAAATCATCGAAAGCGCCATTGAACATGCGGATGATCTCCGCCGATTCATTGTTGACGATGCGGTTTTGCTGTTTGTCCCAGAGCACCGGCACAGTGACGCGGCCGGTGTAGTCGGCGGTGTCGGCGGTGTAACGCTGGTGCATGAAGTCGAAGTGATCGAGTTTGTCGCCGGTCGATCCGAGGTTCTGGTCGAAGGTCCAGCCGTTTTCCAGCATCAGCCAACTGACCACTGACACATCGATAAAGCTTTCGAGTCCTTTGAGTTTGCGCAGGATCAGCGTGCGGTGAGCCCACGGACAGGCGAGGGACACATAGAGATGATAGCGCCCGGCCTCGGCCGCAAAACCACCAACACCCGTCGGGCCGGGTTTGCCATCGACGGTCAGCCAGTTGCGACGCTGCGCCTGTTCACGCTGAAATGCGCCATCCTTGCTGCTTTCGTACCACTGGTCATGCCAGCGACCTTCAACCAACAAACCCATGTTCAAGACTCCTCAACCGATAAGCGTTGGAGAGGAGTCTATTCGCATAGGTTCGATAAAAAAGCGCAAAGGTTGGAGCGTTATGATCGGTTAAATCGATCTGTCTCGAGCATCCCAGTACTGTTGGGCCGTTTCGAAGGCGCGTTCGCGAGTCTGACCGAGGCCGCGCAACGCGAGGGCCATGGTCGAAATCAGGGCCATTTGCGGGTAACTGTCGACCACATCACCGCGCCATACCGCTTTCAAATGCTCAGGATCGAGCGAGGCGGGTTTGACGTGGCGCTGGGTCGACAACTGCGGCCATTCCTCGTCCCAGCTTTCGCCGCCGGTCGTGCCGTACAGATGGCTGTCGGCGTCCGGGTTGATCTCGATTTCGCCACCATCGCCCTTGATCACAATCGCGGTGTCGCCGAGCAAACCACTGGCATCGCGATGCACCGCCTGGTAGCCGGGGTGGAAAATGCTTTGCAGGCCGCAGCGAGCGCCCAACGGATTGAGGATGCGGGTGAGGGAATGGATCGGCGAACGCAGGCCCAAAGTGTTGCGCAGGTCGATCATGCGCTGAAGTTGCGGTGCCCAAACCACCAGCGGCATGAACGCCAGGCCACCGTTATCGAGTGCCGTGCCCACCTGCTGCCAGTCGCGGCACAGCGGAATGCTCAATCCATCCAGCAACTGCTCGCTGTACAGCCGGCCGGCCGTGTGGGCGCCAGCGCCGTGCATGAAGATGCGCACACCGTTCTGCGCCAGGCATTTGGCCGCCAGCAGATACCACGGCAAATGACGCTTCTTGCCGGCATACGTCGGCCAGTCCAGATCCACCGCCAGCGCTGGCGGGTTCAATCGTTCACGAAGGGCTTCGGTGAAGCCGGCCATTTCCTCGGCGCTTTCTTCCTTGTGCCGCAACAGCATCAGGAACGCGCCGAGCTGGGTGTCCTCGACCTTGTCGTCGAGCACCATGCCCATGGCTTCCCGTGCTTCGACCCGGGTCAGGTCGCGGGCGCCACGCTTGCCTTTGCCGAGGATCCGTACGAACTGGGCGAACGGGTGTTCGGCGGGCGTTTCGAGGGTCAGCGCTGGAAAGTCGGTCATAAGCAATTCGTCGGTTTGGGCAGACCCGCCAGTTTCGCGGCGAGTTTGGCAGGGGTGCCTTTGAACAGTCGGTTCAGGTGCAGGCTGTTGCCTTTTTCCGGGCCGAGCTTCAGCGCGGTGTACTTGATCAGCGGGCGAGTGGCCGGGGACAGTTGGAATTCGGCGTAGAAGCTGCGCAACAATTCGAGGATTTCCCAGTGCTCCGGGCTCAACTCGATGTCTTCGGCAGCGGCGAGGGCGGTGGCCACTTCATTGGACCAATCGCTGAGTTCGACCAGGAACCCGTCCTTGTCCAACTCGATGGCGCGAGCGCCGAGCGTCAGGGAATTCATAGCCAACTGTTGACCTTGTCGTAGTGAATCGACAGCTCGACGAAGGCCGGGTAATCAATGGTCTTGGCCGCTTCAGGAATCTCCAGGGCGCGAGCCTGGGCATCTTCGGCCAGTACGAACAGATTCAAACGGAGAGCGTTCAGCGCGTTGAACGGCGCGGTACCCGGCTGCAACGCATACACCGCGTCGCCGGTCAGCAAAAGCGCATCGTTCGTGCCGATCACACGCAGGCAACTGGTCAGGCGGTCATCGCCGAACGGGGAATGAGACAACACATGCAAAGTCGACATCAGAGGGTGATCACCTGGTCGTAACGGTCAATAAGTGCAGAGATTTCCTGGGCGGCCAGCACCTGGGCTTCTTCCAGCGACCGACCGTCGAGGTCCAGGCCCCGTTCGGCAGCGCTGTCGCCACAGACGAACAAGTCTTCAACACCGAACATTGGCAACGCTTGCAGGTTGGCGCTCAGGTCCTTTTGTTGCAGGGCCTTGGCGTTTTGTTTCGCGGCGAGCTGAAACACGCCGTCATCGAGAAACAGCAAGCCGATCGGCAGGTCGAACGCGCCGCCGGCCAGCACGATGTCCAGCGCTTCGCGCGCGTTCGGCCCGGACCACGGGGCCTGACGGCTGATGATCAACAAGGATTTAGCCATCTCAGGCGCCTCCGAAACAGATCAGGCGGTCAGCGTCTTGCACCGCGTCATGCAACTGGCCGAGGCCGGACAATTCCCACGGCGCACTCACCGCAACAGCGTCACGCTGATAGCGCCCTGCTTCCTCTTCGTTCAACACGCCACGGCGCAGGGCGGCGGCGATACACACCACGCCGTCCAGCTGATGCTCGGTGACAAAGGCGCGCCATTGCTTGGGCACGTCCAGCTCATCCTGGGGCGTGACCACGCTGCCGGAGGCGTTGTAGACGCCGTCCTGATAGAAAAACAGCCGGACAATCTCATGCCCGCCGGCCAGCGCAGCCTGGGCAAACAGCAAGGCACGGCGCGAGGAGGGCGCATGGGCGGCGGAAAACAGCGCGATGGCGAACTTCATGACGGACTCGATCAGCAAAACTGTGTCCATGATAAAGCTTTATCGCCGGGGCGGCGAAGGGGGTTTACTCGTAGACCGAGTCGCGGCCATCGCGAGCAGGCTCGCTCCTACAAGGAATTTGTGTCGTACACAACATTGAAATCCACCACAAAACCCCTGTGGGAGTGAGCCTGCTCGCGATGGCTGCCTGACAGGCACCGCTCAACGCGGCATATACCCCAACTGCCAACGCCGCGGGATTTTCAGCGACAGCAACCCGATCGCCCCGGCCAGCAACCCACTGACAAACAACGCCTTGAGCCCAAGGTGATGTTCCAGCACCGCGCCAATCACTGCACCGGCGAACATCCCCGTCCAGGGAATCAACTGAACCCGCCAGCCATTGCGCCGCTCACCGAGCATCCACCGTCCCAGCCCGCGCCCGAAGCGCGACAGGGCGCCGGTGACGTAGGTGAGACCGACCGGCAGGCCATTCACTTCTTCCACCGCCGCGTTGAGCATGCCCATGGCGATGATCGCCGCCAGCAGCGCCGGCAATTGTTCGTCATAAGGCCAGGCTGCGGCGCCGCAGAGCAGCATCGCGATGCACAGCAGCAAGGGTAGCGCCCGGCGGCCACCCAAGCGGCCGACGACAATGCCCAAGGCGTTGCCGACGATGAAGGTCGCCACGAGAATCAACAGGCGCAAGGTCAGCCCGAGATCGCCGTCGCTGATGGCCACGGCGAGGCGGGTGGTGTTGCCGCTCATGAAGGAGACAAAATCGCCACTGGCCATGAAGCCAATGGCGTCGGTCATGCCCGCGAGCACCGAGAGCGCGGCCACCAGCGCCATGCCGATGCGTCCGCGCCATTTCTGGATATGCAGGTGGCCGGGGCTGGCGCGAGACGTCGAGAGGGATGGCAGCATCGGCGGAAGTCGTCCTCAGGCAGCGACCGTCACGGTCACTTGCTCAATCCATATAACTCGCAATACTCCAGCCAGTCCATACCCGCCATCTCGGCCACTTCCTTGTGCACTTCCAGGCGCTGAGTCTCGTAGTCTTCAGGCGTTGCGGCGGTCAGTTGCAGCGTGAGCTCCCAGGCAAACAAACCCAGGCGCTCGGCTTCGGCTTCGAAGGCCTCATGCAAGCGCTCGTCGCGATACTGCTCGGCAGTCTCGCCCTTGGCCTGAGCCAACAGCGGGTTGAGGTTGTCGAGTTCGACGCGCAGTTCTGGGCGCTCATCGAGAAACGTCTTCAGCGCCTGCTCGTGTTGCTGTTCGGTTGCCGCCATGGTCGCTCCTTGAGGCTGGGGTTACGAAGATTGCTTCTTGCTGGCCTTGGCCGCAGCGGCCAGACACTCGAGCGCAAACTGCTCGGGGTAGGTCATCTGGATCGGCGTGGTTTCGCCTTTGACGGTGCGTTCGCCGTCGAGGATGTAACGGATTCGTTTGTCGGTGACGCCAATTCGCTTGGCGATCCAGGACGGTGTCTGACCGATCTGGCTGATCAGCTTGTCAGCGTATTCGGCGGTCGGTTTGTAATATTCGGCGTTGGGGGTCATGACCTTTCCAGAAAAATTGGCCCGGTAAAATGGGCGATGCGACGTTAATGGCGCGACAGGGTGCGCGAATCGTCACTCGGTGTCGCGGTATAAATGAAGTAAAGCAGAACGATACGCCGTGCCACGGTGATACAGTCCGCTTTTTCTTGATGAGCGAACACAATGCGAATTCTGATGGTGGCGCTGGCCGTGACGTTGCTGGCGGGATGCGCCGGCTCGGTGATGAACGATGCCCGCACCAAAGCCCCTTACAAAACCCTGAAATCGGACAAGCCGGAAAAAGTCGTCGCCCAGTGCGTGCAGTTTTCCTGGCAGGACGAGGCGGTGTTCGGTGTCGATGCCGGGGCGTATCTGCAGCCCGGTGAGAAGAGCGGGTCCACCGTCTACACGCGTTCGGCTGAGTCCTTCGTGGACGTGACCACCGATGCGTCAGGCACCGTTTTGAGTTACTACGCGCAGCGTGACGACTTTGTGGCCAAGCGCCGGCTTGCGGCGCTTGCGACCTGCCTCTGATCTGAAGGCTGACGCAGTACCCCCCTGTGGGAGCGGGCTTGCTCGCGAATGCGGTGTATCAGACGACATCAATGTTGCCTGGCGCACCGCATTCGCGAGCAAGCCCGCTCCCACAATGATCCGGTGTTGATCACATAAATGGGGCTGCCCACACAGGTTATACGTCGTTGACCAGGCGCTTCTGGAAAAAGAAGCGCTTATGTCCCGGCGGATAGTCGACAATCTGGCCTACCTCGCTGTAGCCCAGCTTCTTGTAGAACTCCGGCGCCTGGAAGTCGAAGGTGTCGAGCCAGACCCCGATGCATTCCTTCTCCCGTGCCAGGTCTTCGGCCATCCGCATCAGCTGGGTGCCTAAGCCCTGCCCTCGAGCCTGTTCCGGCACCGACAGCAACTCGATATACAACCATTGATAAAAAACCCGGCCATGCAGGCCGCCGAGAATCTCGTCGTGTTCGTCGCGGATCAGCAGGGCAATGGGCTCCTGCTTCGAGACACCGGCCTTTGAGGCGTTATAGGCGCGCAACGGCAGCAGAATCGCCTGCTCTTCGTCTTCGGTGGGGTTTTGCGACTGTTCGATTCGCAGTTCCATCAGCTAAATCCTTATGGCCATGAGGGGACAACACCCGCAAGCCTACCGTGTGCCCCGGCGGTTGTTCCAGTCTCTTGAGTGGAACCCTCGCTCGCGCCCGGATGTCTAGCCTAAACAGCGTCATTCCAGAACGCGGCCAATGAGGATCACCCGTGAATATTTTTGAAGCCCTGCGTGAAAGTCACGACCGCCAACGCACCTATGCCAAAGCGCTCATCAGGACCAGCGGTGACACGCCGGAACGGGTCGAGGCTTACAAACAGCTCAAGTCTGAACTCCAGGCCCACGAAACCGCCGAAGAGCGCCATTTCTACATACCGCTGATGGAGTTCGACAACGGCGTCGACCTCAGCCGCCATGCCATCTCCGAGCACCACGAAATGGATGAAATGATGGAGGAGCTGGATGAGACGGAAATGTCCAACCCGGCCTGGCTGGCGACCGCCAAGAAGCTTTCCGAGAAGGTCCATCACCACTTGGAAGAGGAAGAACAGAAGTTCTTCCAGATGGCCGGCAAACTGCTCGACGACAAGCAGAAAGAGTCCCTGGCCGGGCAGTACGAGAAGGAATACAAGGCACAGCTTTCCTAGGCCGCATGAAGCCCCCGATTGCTGCCTTGCGCTGTAATCCATTTGCTACACAGGACGTAGGACTTGGATCAGAGTACTGGTTGTATATCCAGTATTTGCGGGTGGTCTGCCACAGCAGACTCATCCGCACCAAAAATGGGTCGATGGACAAAAAAAACAGCTCCGTTAGGTTGAAGGCCTCTCCTCAGGAAGGAGAGTTCTTAAATCAACGGAGTGAAAAAAATGAACCAACCACAGACTCAACCTCAACTTCGACACGGTCGTGTCACATCCCCTTCCAGCCGCGGTGCGGTGGCCGTAGAGCAGGGGCTGCTGGGTAACTGGCAAGTCAACGAAATGGAAGGTGGCAAGAACTTCCCATCGCTGACGGCCGGGCCATTTCCGGCGCCGTATCAAACCGACAGCGACAGTGTCACGCCACCTGCCGACGGCTTGATCCTCAGTGGGGGCAAATCTGATGCCCGTGACTGCATCAACTTCACCAACGAGGAAATGAGCCTCAAGCTCGGCCGCCCGTTCTCCTGGCCTTTGTTGAATGTCGACCCCGGCCAGACCTTCAAAGTCACTTGGGAATACACCGCCCCTCACGTCACCCGTGGCTACAGCTGGTTCATCACCAAGGATGGCTGGAACCCGAAACAGCGCATCAGTCGTGCGCAACTGGAGGCAAAATCGTTCTATGACGACTTCTACACCCAGGTCCCGTACTACAGCCATTCCGCCGAGATGAAGGCCAAGGTCAATCACGAAGTGAAATTGCCGGGCAACAAAAAGGGCCATCACGTGATTGTGCTGATGTGGATCGTGGCCAACACCGGCAACGCCTTCTACCAAGCGTTCGACGTGGACTTCAAATAGGCCCGCGGTGTTAAACCCAACACGTTCAAGGAATAGAACATGTCTACTTTCGACTTTACGTTACTGAAATCGCCACTCGCCGATGCGGCGTCGTTGATGCCGAGCATTGCCGGTAAAAAAAAGATCCTCATGGGTTTCTGGCACAACTGGCCCGCCGGACCGAGCGACGGTTACCAGCGCGGCCAATTCGCCAACATCGCGCTGCAGGATGTGCCCAAGGAGTACAACGTGGTGGCCGTGGCCTTCATGAAGGGCAACGGCATCCCGACCTTCAAGCCGTACAACCTGTCCGACGCCGAGTTCCGTCGCCAGGTCGGCGTGCTGAACAGCCAGGGCAGGGCGGTGCTGATTTCCCTGGGTGGCGCCGACGCGCACATCGAGCTGCACAAAGGCAACGAGCTGCCACTGGCCAATGAAATCATCCGTCTGGTGGAAACCTACGGCTTCGATGGGCTGGACATCGATCTTGAACAGAGTGCGATTGATTTCGCCGACAACAAGTCCGTCCTGCCTGCCGCGCTGAAACGGGTCAAGGACCATTACGCCGCTGAAGGCAAACACTTCATTATCAGCATGGCGCCGGAGTTTCCGTACCTGACCACCGCCGGCAAATACGTCGGCTACATTCAGGCCCTGGAAGGCTATTACGACTTCATCGCCCCGCAGTACTACAACCAGGGCGGTGACGGAATCTGGGTGCCGGAAACCAATAACGGCAATGGCGCGTGGATTGCCCAGAACAACGACGCGCTGAAAGAGGACTTCCTGTTTTACCTGACCGAAAGTCTGGTGAGCGGCACTCGCGGGTTCACCAGGATTCCGGCGGACAAGTTCGTGATCGGCCTGCCCGCCAACGTCGACGCGGCGGCCACCGGTTACGTGATCAACCCGGTGGCAGTGGTGAATGCCTTCAAGCGTCTCGACGCCAAGGGGCTTTCGATCAAGGGTCTGATGACCTGGTCGGTGAATTGGGACAACGGAGTCAATAAGGACCACGTGCCTTACAACTGGGAGTTCAGCCGTCGTTACGGGCCGTTGATTCATGGCAGCCGGCTCTCTTCCCACGAAGAAGGCAACGCGATACCTGACGTTGCCAGGCAGCAGTAAAAAGAAAGCTCGGCAGAGATGCCGGGCTTTTTCGTTTTCGCCTACCATGTGGACCTTCTGACGAAAAAAAGGATGCTTTGTGATGGCGAACACAGCCGAACGGGTCAACATCATTGAGTCCCAAGTGTTGTCCCACGACTGGTACCTGCTGAAGAAAATCACCTTCGACTATCTGCGTAATAACGGCGACTGGCAGCGCCAGACCCGCGAGGTGTACGACCGTGGCAATGGCGTGGCGATGCTGTTGTTCAATCGCGATAAAAGAACTGTCGTACTGACGCGTCAGTTTCGGCTGCCGGTGTTCGTCAACGGCCACGATGGTTTGCTGATCGAAGTAGCGGCGGGGCTGCTCGAAGGCGCGGCACCGGAAGAACGCATCCGCGCCGAAGCCGAAGAGGAAACCGGCTATCGCGTTCACCACGTGCAAAAGGTGTTCGAGGCCTACATGAGCCCAGGCTCGGTCACCGAAAAACTGCACTTCTTCATCGCAAAATATGACGCCGCGTCGAAAGTCAGCGAGGGCGGTGGACTGGAAGCAGAGACCGAAGAACTGGAAGTGCTGGAGTGGACATTCGACGAGGCGCTTGAGGCGTTTTATAGCGGGGAAATCTGCGATGCGAAGACCATCATGTTGCTTCAGTATGCGGCGATGAAAAACATCTTTGCCTGAACGACTCCTGCCCCCCTGTAGCAGCTGTCCTGTGGCGAGGGGATTTATCCCCGTTCGGCTGCGCAGCAGTCGTAAAACCTGAATGCACGGTCGATCTGATGCACAGCGTCGTCTGAATTCACGACTGCTTCGCAGCCGAACGGGGATAAATCCCCTCGCCACAGAGGCTCCGATGAATCAGTTTTAAAATAAATCGCCTGTTCGGCTACCCCCCGACCACTCGCAACCCTCAAGCGTCAGCAACCGCTCCTTCGCCTCAAGCCCGCCAGCAAACCCGGTGAGTTTCCCGGACGCACCAATCACCCGATGGCACGGTGCAACAATCGAGATCGGGTTCTTGCCATTCGCCGCGCCCACCGCCCGGACTGCGCTCGGGTTGCCAATCTGCTCGGCAATCTCGCTGTAACTGCGAGTCTCACCAAACGGAATGGTCAGCAGCGCCTGCCATACCTTCTTCTGAAAGTCCGTCCCGGCAAAATCCAGTTCCAGCTCGAAGCGATTTCGTGTGCCGGCAAAGTATTCCTGCAGCTGTTTAACGGCACGCACCAGAATCGGGTTGTCCACCGCTTCACTCATCGGCCCGAGCTTAACGCGGTTCGGTTTGTCGTTTTCCCAGAGGATGGCTGCCAGTCTTGAATCTTTCGCGACCAGCTTCAGCTCGCCGACCGGAGACGCCATGGTGGTGAAGGTGTAAGACATGCCGGCGAACTCCGCAGAAGGGCTGAACAGAGGCCAAGCATACTGCCTCGACAGGGAGGCGCAATACGCAATCCCAGCCATACTGCCTACTGCTATTGAAACGTTTTCTCCGTTTTTAAACAGAGCCTAAAAACAAAAAGAGACCGACTCATGAAGTTCGAACCTTTTGCCAAATCGCTGATTGCGACCTCCTTGGCGCTCAGTTGCCTCAGTGCTTACGCGGCCTCCGTGGCCCCGGTCGCGGCCGAAAACGGCATGGTCGTCACGGCCCAGCATCTGGCCTCCCATGTGGGCGTCGATGTGCTCAAGAACGGTGGTAACGCCGTCGATGCCGCCGTCGCGGTGGGTTATGCGCTGGCGGTGGTCTATCCCGCCGCGGGTAACCTGGGTGGTGGTGGTTTCATGACCGTACAACTGGCGGACGGGCGCAAGACCTTCCTCGATTTCCGCGAAAAAGCCCCCCTGGCTGCCACTGCAAACATGTACCTCGACAAGGAGGGCAATGTGGTCCCGGACCTGAGTACCCGAGGCCACCTGGCCGTTGGCGTGCCAGGCACCGTGTCCGGCATGGAACTGGCGCTGAAGAAATACGGGACCAAACCCCGTAAGGAAGTTATCGCCCCGGCTATCAAACTCGCCGAAGACGGTTTTGTGCTGGAGCAGGGCGATGTCGAATTGCTGGAATACGCCACCGACGTGTTCAAGAAGGACATCAAGGATTCCGGCGCGATCTTCCTGAGCAACGGCGAGCCGATGCAGGTCGGGCAAAAACTGGTACAGAAGGATCTGGCGAAAACCCTGCGGGAAATTTCCGAGAAGGGCGAAGACGGTTTCTACAAAGGCTGGGTGGCCGACGCCATCGTCACCTCCAGTCAGGCCAACAAGGGCATCATCACCCAGGCCGACCTCGACAAATACAAGACCCGTGAACTGGCGCCGATCGAGTGCGACTACCGGGGTTATCACGTGGTGTCGGCACCGCCGCCAAGCTCCGGTGGCGTGGTGATCTGCGAGATCATGAACATCCTCGACGGCTACCCGATGAAAGACCTGGGCTACCGCTCGGCCCAAGGCATGCATTACCAGATCGAAGCGATGCGCCACGCGTATGTGGACCGCAACAGCTACCTCGGCGACCCGGACTTCGTGAACAATCCGATCGCCCACCTGCTGGACAAAAACTACGCGACTAAAATCCGCGCCGCGATTGATCCGAAAAAGGCCGCCGTATCCAGCGAACTCAAGCCCGGCGTAGCGCCCCATGAAGGCAGCAACACCACGCATTACTCCATCGTCGACAAATGGGGTAACGCGGTGTCGGTGACCTACACCCTCAACGACTGGTTCGGCGCCGGGGTCATGGCCAGCAAAACTGGGGTCATCCTCAACGACGAAATGGACGACTTCACCTCGAAAATCGGCGTGCCCAACATGTACGGCCTGGTGCAAGGCGAAGCTAACGCCATCGCTCCCGGCAAGGCACCGCTGTCGTCCATGAGCCCGACCATTGTCACCAAGGACGGCAAAGTGGTCATGGTCGTCGGCACCCCCGGCGGCAGCCGCATCATCACCGCCACCTTGTTGACGATCCTCAACGTGATCGACTACGGCATGAACATCCAGGAAGCGGTCGATGCACCCCGTTTCCACCAGCAATGGCTGCCGGAAGAAACCAATCTGGAGACCTTCACCACCAGTCCTGACACGGTGAAGATGCTCGAAAGCTGGGGGCACAAGTTTGCCGGGCCGCAGGATGCCAACCATGTGGCGGCAATCCTGGTCGGTGCACCTTCGCTGGAAGGCAAGCCGGTGGGCAAGAACCGTTTCTACGGGGCCAATGACCCGCGCAGGAATACCGGGTTGTCGCTCGGCTACTAAGTCGTAACACCATGGCCACCCTCAATCTGCGAGGGTGGCCCAACCGGCTACAAGGTTATTCGTCGGGCTTGGTGACAATGTTATCCGCCTCATCCACCTGATACGGCACATGCGCCTCTACGCCATCCTTGCCGGTATGCGCCACGACATTCTTGTAGCGCTTGCCGTTCCAGCACCGGAAAATCAGCGTCGCATTTTCGCCTCCGGTCAGCGTCGAACCCAGGCTGCCAATGAGCTTGCTGCGGGCGCCGCCCACCAGGATGCTGTTCTTGCCCGCCGTCAAAACGCTTTTATCGCCGCCCATCAACGTACAGTCATCGCCCGCCGTCAGTTTGCTGCGACCACCCGCCGTGAGGTGGCTATTGCTGCCCGCCAGCCGTTTGCTGCGGTCGCCGGCGATTTAAGTGCTGTCTTTGCCGGCGATCAATTTGCTGCGATCGCCTGCAGTCTGGATGCTGCCGGCGCCCGCGATGAGGGTGCTGCGATAACCCGCATTCTGTGAACTGTCCTTGCCGGCGATCAATGAGCTTTGATAACTGGCGATCTGGTTGCTGCCGTATCCGGCAGTCAGCGTGCTGTGCATGCCGGATGTCAGGCTGCTGCCGTAACCGGCGGTCAATACACTGCGCAATCCGCTGATCAGCGTGCTGCCGTAGCCGGCGATCAAAGAACTGTTCTGGCCCGCAGTTTCGGTGCTGCCGTAACCGGCTGTGAGGGTGCCGTTGTGTTGGGCGGTCAAGGTGCTGCCGTAGCGGGCAATCCATGAACTCTGGCTGCCGGCCGTTTCCGTGCTGCCGTAACCCGCCAGCAGATAACTTTGATGCCCGCCGGTGAGCGTACTGCCGTAAACAGCGGTTTCGAAAGTTTGCGAGGCGTCGGTTTTAGCGCCGATGCCGGGAGAATTGTAATCCTGTGTTCGCCGACTTTCGAATTCACGGCTGGATGTTTTGTTGGGTGACACAAGTGAGTTGTCTATCAAACTAATGTTTGATGCTTGATAGTTTTCAATGTGCGTTGCAATGTAATTGATCGAGCTGTCCTGAGTGCCAGTGTGAACAACTTCCGCCTCCGGAAACTTGATCATGCCGTCTTCTTCAAGTTTTATAACGTGATCAATGTTAACTTCGCACACGATCCACTTGGCTTCGGCTCGCAAACTCAGTTGAGTAGAGGAGCCTTCTCCCCACAATAAACCGACCAGGCCGTTCTCGAGTTTTTTGCTGGGCTCCAGTGCTTGCACACCATCAGACCTGGCCGGCATGGTCCGACATGTCGTTGGCGCAAGTGCGCAAGACAAGGACTTTGTTGTCACTCATATATGTGTTCTCAATGGATGTAACGGCATCAGCGGGAATCAGGATTGTAAGCGGCACCCATAACGTTCCAAAAAGAACGATTCGGTATAACTCACACGTCACTGGCTGAAATCCATTAAGAGCCAGCGGCAAAGCCGCAGTCCTGTTATTAAACAGGTTGCAGTCCCTGGCGAAACTTCTCGATATCGAAGAGTTACCCTGAAGCAATGGGTCAGGTCTGACTGCACTTATTGTTGTTCGAAAGTGTTTAATGCTGTTCGTTGCAATAGATTAAATAATATCGTCATAGTTGATGTGGTGTAATGAATTTTCAGTTCAGCGTAGCGGCGTTGAGGCGGGCCTTGCCCGACTGGATGAATTCGCTGACACGCAACGATGCCAAGCTATTCCATCGTGGGTGTTTTGCGGCATTATCGACGGTACGCACTCTTTGCTCGGCTCCAGTGAGCAGGTGGCGTACCCCTTGATCTGAAGGACGACTTTAAGGCCTGAGCCATGACCACTGCACTGCTGATCATCGACGTCCAGCACGCCTTGTGCGCTGGCGAGTACGAATGCTTTGAGATCAAACGCGTCATCAAGAACATCAACGGCCTCAGTGCCAGGGCCCGTGATGCTGAAATACCAGTCATCTTCATCCAGCACGAAGAGGGTGACCTGCTGAAGCACGATTCCAAAGGCTGGCAACTGGCGGACGGACTGGAAACATCACTCCAGGACCTGCGCGTACGCAAAACCACCCCGGACTCTTTCTACCAGACCGATCTGCGCCAACTGCTGCTGAAGCGCGACGTTGATCGCCTGATCATATGCGGTCTACAAACCGACTATTGCGTTAACGCTACCGTTCGCCAGGCACACTCGTTGGGTTACGACGTGGTGCTCGCTGCCGACGCCCATTCAACCGTCGACAACGGCAACATGCGTGCCGATGACATCATCGCCGAGCACAACAAGGACTTGGCGCGCCTGTCCGGTTCGGTGGCCCGGATCGACGTCATCCCGACCAGCGAAATACGCGTCTAAGTACTGAAAACATCGATCAACTCGTTGAGGAACGCACTCACCAAATCACGCTGACGCGCCGAATGCCGAACCGCCGCATGAAAGCCGACCTCATAACGCAGCAGCTCGGGATTCAGTGGATGCAACTGCGCCAGTTGTTCATGCTTCGCCGCATAGTGCTGCGGCAGAAAGCCCAGGTGCTGGCCAGAAAGAATGAGCAGCGCCGCGCCGTCCATGCTGTCGGTGAGCACGGTCAGGCGTTCGATCGAGGTGGGCGCGGGCATTTCCGGCAAGGGGTGGCTGGGCCAGACCCAATCGAAATCGCTGACCTCATCCCGGGTCAGCTCACCCACTTGCTCAAACAGCGGATGAGCAGGGGCGCAGTAGGCGATCTGGGTTTCCTGGAACAAGGGGAAGTAATCGATGTTGGGCAAACGATGCCAGAAGTAACCGATGGCCAGATCGATATGGCTATTGATGATTTTCTCTTCCAGCAGTGACGAAGACAGTTCCGTGAAGTGGAAATACAAGCCTTCATGGCGCGAGCGCAAACGCGCGATGGCCAGGGCGATTTTCTTGTTGGCAACGGGGTCGATCTGGCCGAGCAAACCGATGTTGATGTTGCCCGACACCTTGCGATTGATGTGCTGGACTTCAACCCGGAAGCCTTCGGCCGCCGCCAGCAATCGGCGGGCCGCCTCGACAAACTGGCCGCCCTTGGGCGTCACCGAAAATCCGCCGCGCCCTCGCTCGCACAGGCGAAATCCCACCCTTGCTTCCAGCGTCGCCAATTGCGCACTGATGGTGGGCTGCGTGGTGTTGAGCGCGGTTTGCGCGGCCGAGATGCCGCCCGCCTCGACGACGGTCAGAAAGACCCGGATCAAACGCAGATCCAGCTCCGATACAGTGCCCAGCATGGGTGTCCCTCAATGTTCACTCACATAGACGCCGATCTATGTAAACAGTGTGCCAGCGATATTTTACAGCCCTGATCCAGGCCCTACATTGCAATGAAACCGGCGCTTTGCCCATAAAAACAACAATCAACTGCATAGGAACAATCGTATGTCAGGGTCTCCTCATTCTGCGCACGCCCTTGAGGCGAGTGGCGGGTTGGCCATCGAAGGCCACTCGATCGATTACATTCCGGAAAACGAACGTCACGCCAAACTCAGCAGCCAGGGGCCTTTCTGGTTTTTGGGCAACTTCCACTTCTTCACCATCTCCATCGGTTTTGTCGGCCCAAGTCTCGGATTGTCGGCGCTGTGGACGATGGTGGCCGGTGCACTCGGGATCATGTTCGGGACCATCTTCATGGCCTTCCACGGCTCGCAAGGCCCCGAAATGGGTCTTCCGCAGATGATCCAGTCGCGTGCCCAATTTGGGTATCGCGGCGTGATCCTGGCCTTGATGGCAACGATGTTCGTGTTCGTCGGATTCAATGTGGTGAACATCTCGCTGATCATGAACGGCCTCGAACATGTCTTCGGCGTCGACCCGACCATCGTCGCCATTGCCGTGGTGCTGATCGGCGCGCTGCTGTCGATCTACGGTCACGACTTGATGCACAAAGCCTTCAAGTGGGCGTTGCTGGCGACCTTGCCGTTGTATGCGCTCGTCACCATTGCCTTGATGTTCGGTGCAGGCCAGGAGGGCGTCACACCGGCGACCGATCTGGGGTTCAGCTGGGTGGCGTTTACCACGCTGTTTGCCATCGGCGCGAGCTACAACATTTCCTATGCACCGTATGTCTCCGACTATTCCCGTTACCTGCCGAAAAACACCAGCCGGCCGAAGCTGATCGCGGCCGTGTTCATCGGCGCCTCGTTGTCGGGCGGCTGGATGATCGGCCTCGGCGCCTGGCTCGCGCAGCAGTTGAAAGCGGCGGATGCGCTGGTGGCGCTGAACCAGGTCGGATCGTCGATGATTCCAGGCCTGGGCAATGTGTTGGTCATCGTCTCGGTGGCGGGTTTCCTGCCGATCATCGCGCTCAACACTTACAGCGCCATGCTGACGTTGTTGACGGGCGTCGACTCGATCAAAAAGATCACACCGACACCCCGCGCCCGAGTGATGTCCATCTCCGCGATCAGCCTCATCCTGTTGACCTGCGTGCTGTCGATCAAGGGCGATGGCATCGCCCTGTTGAACACCTTCCTCGTGCTGCTGTTGTACTTCCTCGTGCCCTGGACCGCGGTCAATCTGGTCGACTACTTTTTCGTGCGCAAAGGCCGCTACGCGATCCCGCATTTCTTCACGCCGAAGGGCATTTATGGCGCCTGGGAATTTCGCGGAATCGTCTCGTACCTGATCGGCTTTGCCGCGATGGTGCCGTTCTTCTACATCTTCGATGCCGCCGCCGGGAAAGAGGTTTTCGTCGGGCCGCTGGCGCGCATGCTGGAAGGCGTGGACATCGCCTGGCTGGTGGGCCTGGTGGTTTCAGGTCTGACGTATTACCTCCTTAGCCGTTCGATCGACCTTGAATACGAACGCCGGATCATCGACTCGATCACCGAAAGCGACATTGTTTCCATGGCCCATCAACCTGTGGAGGAGGGGCGTTGAACAGCGTAAAAAATACCGTGGTCGCCTGTTGCCAGGTTGCACCGAAAATAGGTGACCTCGCTTTCAATCGGATGCTGACTGAGCGTGCGATTCGCTCGGCGGCGTTGCAGGGCGCTCAGGTGGTGGTGCTGCCCGAGCTGGTGCAGAGCGGTTATGTGTTTGCTGACCGTGGCGAAGCGCTGTCCTTGTCCGAAACATCCGAGGGGCCAACCCTGCGCCTGTGGACGGCGTTGGCGAAGGAATTGAACATCGTTGTAGTGGGCGGATTCTGCGAGCGACTGGTAGGCGATGAACTGGCCAACAGCGCGGCGTTGATCGATGCCCAAGGCCTTCGCGCCGTTTACCGCAAGGCACATCTGTGGGACGCGGAGAAAGAAATCTTCAGCCCCGGCAACGACGCGCCGCCGGTGGTCGAAACGGTCCATGGACGGATCGGCATGCTGATTTGCTACGATCTGGAATTTCCCGAATGGGTGCGCCTGCCGGCGCTGGCCGGTGCAAATTTGCTCTGCGCGCCGGTCAACTGACCCGATGGACCACGGCCACCGACCGAACGTCCGGCGGAAGTGGTGCGGGTTCAGGCCAATGCGTCGGTCAACCGGATGTTCATTGCCGCGTGCGACCGGCATGGGCATGAACGCGGGGTTGGTTGGGTGCAAGGTTCGGTGATCGTCGATGCTGACGGTTACCCGCTGGCTGGGCCGGCGGAGCAGGGGGGCGAGCAGATTTTGCTGGCGACACTTAACCTCGCCGAGGCACGGAACAAGCGCATCAGTGCGCGTAATGATTTGCACCGGGATCGGCGGCAGGGGTTGTATGGATGCGTCGAGGAGTGAAGCGGTCGCTCGCTCTTCCGCGATGGGCGGCAAGCAGCCATAGAGGCCATCAAGGCAGTACGAAGGTTGTGGTATTTACCGTTTATTCTTAATCGAATAACAAACCGATAAGATTCCAGCCTACCCCTATAGTAAAAATGAGAAGAATGAGTACAGACGTAAGCGTTATCGACTCATGGGGCATGACAGTAGCTCCATAAAATAGCAAAGTACTATGAGCGGCTAACTTCGACGTGGGCATTTCATTGCCTATTGAATGCATATGCCTTGGGAGTGCCACTTACCTTTCTCGATTAATGTACTAGTTAACGTTCAGCAAACTCTATGCCAAACTTTAAGCGCATATAAGTTCTGCCGGTGTAACCGATTTTTGGGCTTCTTTCGATATAAACTTTGGGTAAATAAAGCCCGTTTATGGGGGTGTTTCCTCTGAAGTGGGGAGGCATTTTAAGTTGGTTTTAGAGGTGGCTTCCGAGGTGTTGTTCGCTTAAGCGTTTTTACAGGCTTTGGGCCGATAACAGCCGGTTTAGCGAAGTCTTGTAGCAACAGGCTGAGTGGACAGGCGCGTGGGTGCAGGCTCTAGGCGCCGTATGCGGCAACTGTTACAAAACCCGAGTGACAGTGCGAGACTCACCACTTGGACCGAATTGCACAGGAGCAATTTTCGTCCCGGTCATGAACGTTAAACCTGTACTAACTGTTTTAGACACTCTGGACCGAATGATGCTGGTCACTAATGGCTGGAATCGATAGCTGCCGAGTGAAAGGCAGCTATCGACCCATTGAGATTTCCGCTCAAGAACACAACCTGCCACGCTGCGAGCAGCCCTTCAGGCAATTCCTGAGCAGTCCTGCGGCGTTGCGCTCATGTCAGCGACTTACCGGTGCCGAGACGGCCACGGTCACCGTCGCCGGTGTCGACACCGCGCCCTTGGTATCGCTGGCTTGATAGGTAAAGCTGGCGACGAACGACGCGGCGATCGTGGACGGTGGTGTGTAGATCACGCGTAAGCCGTCGGTGCTGGCCGTGCCCTTGCCGGCGCTCGGTTGCGTCAGACCCACCACTTTAAGTGGCACATTACCGTCAGGGTCGGTGTCGTTGGCCAGGACATTGATGGTCAGCGGTTTGCCGTCTCTGCTGGTGGCGCTGTCGGGTTTGGCGACCGGTTTTTTGTTTTCGCCTTCGCCTGTGCGGAAGGTCGGTAGCGCCGCAGAGTTCACATAGGTGACGCCGTCCCAGCCGGGCAGGGGCGTTGGCATCAACTGGAACTGGCCGGGCCTCTCGATGTCCCAGCGCAGCAGCATCGAAGTGTCCTCATGCTGGGTGTTGTGGCAGTGCTCCATGTAGGTGCCGGCGAACTCGCGGAAGCGGATGGCTATTTCCACGTCCACCGAACTGTCGATACCCTCGCCAATGCGATAGACGTCCTTGCGCGCCCATTTTTCCCATTCTGGCGGCGCCTTGCCGTCGCGGTTGAGGACGATGCCTTCTTCGAAATGCACGTGCACCGGGTGGGTCCAGCCGTTGCCGCCGTTCTTGATTTTCCACACCTCGAGGGTGCCGTCGCCGGAGAACCCGGCATCTGTCGGACCGTTGGCCAGTTGCGGGGCGGCGCTGATTCGCCGTGCGTCCATCTGGTAGCCATAGCCACCGTCGGTCTTGATGGTCCAGGGTTCTTCGTCGGTGCCATCGGAGCGACCGAAGATGAACTCGCGATGCCGCGCCAGTTTGAGTTTGGCCTGCACCGTCGGATCGTCACGGTTGAGGGTCAGCGGAATCATGATTTTACCCGCCGCCTTGCCCGGTTTGGCTGGCTCGTACTCGGCAGGGTTCATGCTCACATCCGTGCCGCTGTAAGGCTGAACCACCAATTGCATGAACTTGCCCACCACCGGGTCGCCGTTGTCCCATTCCAGCCCTTTGCTACCCAGCTTGAGCACCGCTTTGTACTTCCCGGACATGACGTCGGCCAGGCTCACCGGTTCTATCTCCGGCCCCCTGCCGCCCTGGTGCACCATCAGGTTGACGAAGTACAGCTTGTCGCCGGTCTTGATCCCGTTTTTCGCGAAGTTGACGATGATGTCGTAACGCTCGGCAATGCCTTGGGTTGGCAGGATAGCGTTGTGGTCCTGCATGTCGCCGTCGCCGTCCAGGTCCATGCTGCCGTCGAACGGCACGGCGTGCTCCATGAGGTTGCCGTCGTTGCCGATCAAGTGGAACGGCACGCGCGCAAAAGACACGCCGGAACCTGCCGGTCCGGGGAATTCGCCGCCGGTGCCGGCGATTTCACGCACCAGCGCGATCCTGAAGTAGCGTGATATCGAGCCGTTGAGTATGCGGAAACGATAGCTGCGAGCGCGCACGTTCAGGCGCGGCTGGTACTGCCAGTTGACCAGGATCTGATCGCCGAGGAAGCCGTCGGTGTTGAACGGGTTGAACCACAGTTGGCCGTTCTTATCCCAGGCCTTGTCGGCCACCATCAGGTTGACGTCATAGTCGCGGTTGCCCCAGGGCAGCGCCGAACCGCTGGGCAGGCGCAGGTTGACGCCGTCCTCGACCGCCTCGTTGCCACGATCCAGGGCGCTGTAATAGTTCATCATCACCGCGTTGCCCTTGTAGACGTTCTGCGCGGTGAAATCGAGCATGTGGTCGTGGAACCAGTGAGTGCTCATGGTTTCGCGCCAGTCGCCGCGGATCTTGATGGTGCCGTTGTTGCAGGTCTTCAGGCCCGGGGTGGCGTCGTTGACGAACAGGGTTTCGCCCGGGGCGCAAGGGAACGCCGCGCGAGGATCTTCAGCCTTGGTGTTGATGGTGTCGTAGCCGGCCAGTTGCATTGGCCAGCGATAGTCGTAGTACTGCCCCGGAAAGAAAAACGCATTGGTATAGCCATCGCTTTCGGCCGGGTTGTGGCCGTTGTGTTCGTGGGTGCTGAGGGTGTGCAGGCCGAAACCCATGTTTGCGGCAGGGTCGATCGGCAGGGCGTTGTAGTGACGCATCAGCACCGGTTGGCCGTAGCGCACCATCAGCAGTTTTGTAGGAAAGGTGCCGTCGAAGGTCCATAACGCTTGGTGGTTCTGAATCGGCATTTTTGGGTGAAGACGGGTGTCGATGCCTTTGGTCGTGCCCGTTGTGGTCGGGACGTCCGAGGTCTGGTAATAGAGCCCGCCAGGCCCGAACTCACCGACGGCGTAGTTGTGCAGTTGTCGGCGGTCGCGCATGCCACTGTTGAGTTTGGCGCCCGCTTGCACGGTTTTGAAGGCGACCTGCGGGTAGAACTCGTTCCAGCGTTGATGGGACCAGCCTTTTCCTGGCGGACGACCTTCGGCCGGCGAACCTACCGGATGGCGGTTGAGGAAGGCTTCAATCTGCGATTTCCAGGGGTTGCGATCCAGCACGTTGGAGTATTGCGACGGAAACGGGTAAAGCCCGGGCTGGCGCATGAAGGCTTCCAGTGCCGAACTTGACGGCCCGCTGCGAGCGATGCTGTCCGGGTCCTGCTGTGGCGCCGGGCCGGCAAGGGGCACAGGGAATGTCAGTGTCGGTGCGGGCAGGGTCGGGTCGAGTTTTTCCGTGCCGAATTCCTCCAATAGCAGCAGTTGCTGGGTGAAGGGTTGCGCCCGAACAACGGGCTGGGTTTGCCGTTGGTGGGGACTTTGAACGAGGTTTGCAGGCTCGGCGGCAGCGCGTTGTCAGCGCGTGGAGTGTTGCGGTCACCGTACGCGCCGTTGGGTAGGGCAATCGCGCCCTGGTTGGTCGACGGCATTGTTTTCAAGGCTTCCAGCGCTGCCGCAGGGTCGGCGGGCGGATTGGTATACGCCGAGGGGTCCGTCGGTGGCGGCTGGCTGACATCGTCGAGCGGCACGGCATTGGCGGTGTTGAGGGTAAGAAGCATCGCACAGGGCAGGCTTGACCAGCGCAGCAAGTCGATGGAGTTGCATGGTGGTTTTGCGCGTTTCATTTTTTCACCCCTCGCGTGATGCCCCGCCGTCTCCATGTTCGGGACGACAGCTAATGCGGGTGCAAGGGGTGCAGCAACAATTAAGCCACTACAGCAGAGCGAAGAAGAAGTTCAACTTCATTGGCTGGTGGCTCCAAGTGTGTCAAGTGATCGAAGAAGAGGGTGGGGGATAATCCTCAAATCCGGTGGAACCCCCGGTTTTGGTGGGTGTAGTTCCCCACTTATGGGAATGGTAGTGGCCTGTTTTCGACAGTGAAAATTCAAGGCCGTCAACAGCTGCGAAGGCCATTTCATCAGCGCCAAAAAGTTGAGAGTAGTTCAGGGGGCGGTGGTGGGCGGCGGGATTTGGTTAATATCAAAGTTACCCAGAGGTGGAACGCCGGTTAGCCATCATTTGGCTCGACCGGCTGACAGGCGAATGTCAGTTGGTGACCAGCAGTTCCGGGCCAAGGTAGTTGTTGATCTGGTCGATATCATCGTCGCCCAGACTGCCTACCGAAGAGGCCAGGCGCAGACGCGACATCAAATAGCGCAACTTGGCCTCGAACAGATCGTGGCGCGCAACGAAGAGCAGCTCTTGGGCATTGAGGACGTCCGAATTGGTGCTCGTGCCGCCTTCCTTGAAACCCTTGCGTGTCGAAGTCAGTGAGCGTTCGTTGGATTCCACGGCCCGCTCCAGCGCATGAATACGTTTGGCGCCACTGTGTATGCCGGCATACTCGCGGGTGGTTCCGGAGATGACTTCTTGTCGCGTGGCGTCGAGCTCGTCCAGGGCCTTGAAACTATTGGCGCTGGCTTGGCGTGTCAGTGCGCTGGTACCGCCACCGTTGTACAGCGGGAAATTGACTTCCAGCCCGATTGAGCCGTAGCGGTTGCGTTGATTGAGCTCGGAGATTGATTGGCTATCGCCCGCGGTGTAGCCGGCAACGAAATCCAGTGTCGGCCAGTGGCCAGCCCTGGCGCGCTTCACTTCTTCTTCAGCGAGGTTGCTGCTATGACGGCGCGCATGGATCAGCGGGCTATCGGTCTGAGCCTTGATCAACCAGTCCTGCAGGTTGCTCGGTTGCAGCGGTGGCGTATCGAAGCTCGGACGCAAGGTGATCAGCGATTCGGGGGTCTCTCCGATGAATTCCTCAAGGCTGCGGCGCGCATTGATCAGGTTGTCCTGAGCTTCGATCAGCTCGGCTTCGGCGAGGTCGCGGCGAGCGACCGACTCGTCGATGTCGGTTATGGTGCCGGCCCCCAGCTCCATGCGCCGTTTCGCCGAGGCGAGTTGCTCATCGAAGGCGCTCAGCTTGGACTTGGCGAGGACGATGGTTTCGCTGGCCAAAAGCACGTCGAAATAACTTTCGGCGAGGCGCACCGCGGCGTCCTGACTCTTGGCATCGAACACCGCGACGCTGTAGTCGGCACGCTGTTTACCTTGGCGGTACTCGGCCATTTTCTGTTTGTTGAACAGCGGCTGGCGCAAGCGCACGTTAGCGCCCTTGGAGTCGTAGTCGAGATCCCTTTCGATGCCGCTCTGGCGCTGGGTGCCATTGACCTTGTTGTCGTAGGCCGAGGCACTGATCTGCGGTAGCAGGCCGGCCTGGCCGATGGCGCGGTTTTCCAGGCCGGCCTCTTTTTCATGTACAGCGGCGCGGTAGACGGGGCCCTGGTACTGCAACAGATCCCAGGCTTGTTTGAGGTCCATGGCACTGGCCGGGAGGGACAACCCCAGCAGGCAGAAGATCAGGCAATGACGGTCCATTTCATTGTTCCTTGAACGAGCTGTCGACACGCTCGAGCATTGGTTTGAGAAGGTAGCTCATCAAGTTGCGCTCGCCGGTCTTGATGGTGACGCTGGCGGGCATACCGGGACGAATGTGATTGCTGCCAAGCAGGCTCATGCCGTCGGGCGTGACTTCTACCTGAGCCAGATAGAACGGTTGCTTGCTTTCCTCGTCGAGCAGGCGGTCGGCGGATATCGTCTTCACGCGGCCAGGGATGTTGGGCGTCTGGGCATGGTTGAAGGCCGGAAAGGCAATGTCCACGGCCAGTCCGGGGACCATCTTGTCGATGGCCTGTACGGGGATCATCGCGTCGACCTGCAGCGGTTCGTTGTCCGGAACGATTTCCATGATCTTGAAGCCGGGCTGAATGATCCCGCCGATGGTCGCGATGCTCAGTGACTGGACCATGCCGTCGATGGGCGAGCGAATCACCGTGTGGGTCACTTCATAGTCCAGCGCACGCAAGCGGTCGGCCAGGGTGGTGTTCTCCTTGGCGGTGTCGGTGAGCTGCGATTCGACTTCCTTCTGGTAATCGTGCTGGCGCTGCAGGATGCGCAGCTTGATTTCGGTGGTCTGGCTCCGTATGCGAGCAATGTTATTGAGGTTTTCGGCCTGGCCTGCGGAGAGGTCGGCATTGCTGCGTTCCAGCTCAAGCAGGCGGTTGCGCGGCACATAGCCTTCGGCTGCCAGCACGCGGGTGCCTTGTAGTTCCTGATTGAGGAAGCTGATCTGCGAGGCGCGGGCGCCATAGACCTGCTGCAGACCCTTGAGCTGCACCGCCGACGCCGCGAGGTTTTCCTGCAGGATGCTGATTTCGCCAGCGAGGCCGGCGCGACGGGTGTCCAGCAGACGTTGTTGCAGATTCATGGCGGCCACCAGGCGGTGGTCATTCCCGAAGCGCTTGAGCAATTCGGGATCGTAGTTCACCACATCGCGGCCGTCACGTTCCGCTTCCAGGCGGTTTTCCACCGTCTTGCTGACGATGTACTGGGCGCTGACCGCACCCTGTTCGGCAACGGCACGCAGCGAGTCGAGACGGACCACCTCCTGGCCTTTTTTCACTGCATCGCCTTCGCGAACAAGAATGGCCTCCACGGTGCCGCCGCTCAGATGCTGTACGGCTTTGCGATTGCTGGTGACTTTTACGGTGCCTGTCGCTACCACGCCCGCATCCAGCGGCGCCAGCCAGGACCACAGGAGGAAGCCGCCGAAGCCGGCGAGCACCAGCCACAGACCCCTGCGCATAGGTTTGCCGACGTCCAGATCCACCACGTTTCTGGGATCGGGACGAATCATCTCGATGTGTTGGTTCATTTGCATGATCGGTCACTCCCGTGCTTTGACGGAGGCCAGTGGAGTCGACGCGCCTGCAGGCATCACATTGGTCTTGCGCAGCGCTGCGAATACTTCGTCACGTGTGCCAAGCATCTGCACGCCGCCGTCGCGCAGCATCAGCACCTTATCGACGGCGCAGAGCACGTTGGGGCGGTGGGAAATCAGAATGACGGTGGCGCCACGGCCCTTGAGTTGGGCCAGCGCATCGACCAGGGCCTTTTCACCGACGTCGTCGAGGTTGGCGTTCGGCTCATCCAGCACAATCAGATTGGGCTCTCCATACAGCGCGCGAGCCAAGGCGATGCGTTGCTTCTGGCCACCGGAAAGCGGGCTGCCATCGGTGCCCAGACGGGTCTCGTAACCCTGCGCAAAACGCAGGATCATCTCGTGCACGCCAGTAGTCCGGGCGGCGCGGATGACCGCGTCGCTGTCCACTTCGCCAAAGCGCGCAATGTTGTCGGCGATGGTGCCCTCGAACAGCTCCACGTCCTGTGGCAGGTAACCGAGCCAGGGGCCAAGTTCGCCCTTGTTCCAGGTGAATATGTCCGCGCCGTCCAGGCGCACCTTGCCGGCCTGCGCCGGCCAGACGCCAACCAGCAGGCGGGCGAGGGTGGATTTGCCCGAGGCGGATGGACCGATGATGCCAAGGCTTTCGCCGGGTGAAAGGTTGAAGCTCACCCCGCGCAGAATCGTGTTGCTGGTGCCGGGGGCGCCGGCATACACATTTTCCACCGCCAGCATGCCAAGCGGCCGCTGCAGCGACATGCTGGGTGGCCGGCGCGGATAGTCTTCAAGCATCTCGTTGAGCCGGCCCCAGGCCGAACGGCAACCGAGCAGTTGCTTCCACGACGCAATGACTTGTTCCACCGGGGCCAGCGCTCGGCCGGTGAGTATCGAGCAAGCAATCATCATCCCGGGGGTGATCTTGCCTTCGATCGCCAGCAGCGCGCCGGCGCCGAGGATCAGCGACTGCAATGTAATACGCACGAAGCGCCCGGTGCTGCTGATCAGGGCGGCACGGTCGGAGGCCAGGGTCTGCATTTCCAGAATGCGCAAATGGCTTTGGTACCAGCGCTTGCCGATCGACGGCAGCATGCCCATGGCCTCGATGACCTCGGCGTTGCGCAGGTTGTTGTTGGCGTAGCAGGCGGAGGAGAGGGCGGCCTGATTGGCTTCGGCCAGCGGCTTCTGCGTCGCCTTTTCGGTGAGATAAGCCAGGAACACCAGAATCAGCGAGCCGATCAGGGTGATCAGTCCGAGCAGCGGGTGGATCAGATAGGCGACCAGCAGGTACATCGGCGTCCAGGGCGCATCGAAAAAAGCGAACAGGGCATTGCCGGTGAGGAACTGACGAACCTGCGCGAGATCTTGCAGGGCCTGGGCCGGATTGCCTCCGGCGCGGCTCAGGTTGCGCTCGAACGCAGCAGTGAAGATGCGTCGGTTGAGGTCCATGTCGAGGCAGTTGCCGACTCGGATCAACACGCGGGTGCGGACCATTTCCAGCGTGGACATCAGCAAGAACAGTCCTATCACCAGTAAGGTCAACATCGTCAATGTCGTGACGTTGCGACTGACCAGGGCCCGGTCATAGACCTGCAACATGTATATGGCTGGCGTCAACATCATGACGTTGATGACACCACTGAACCCCGCCAGCGAATAAAAACTGCGGCGCAGGCGAAAAATCGCGTCGGCCAGTTCGGAGCGGGTGCTCGAGAGCTTGTGCATTTGATAGTCCCTCACCGAAAAACCGGTTGTGCTTGCGGCAAAACAGCAGCAGCAAATGTTGTGGCAAACCATAGATGTAGTTGCGAGCGCGTCTCGTTGGCACAAGCTGTAGCGCTCTTGGAAAATTTCCATAAATTTTTATGTTTACACGCAGCAGCGTAGGTGGCGTTTGTCTCTCTAGCGATACAGTTTGAAATAACATTTCGCTCTAGCAGTTGTTATAAATCTCTATATCTCTTTGAAGAACAGTAAGTTGGCATATCAAATGCCAATCGTCGTTTTTTGCGTCGTAATATTGACAGAGCATAGCTATGGAACTTTAGTCATGTCCAAGGGCGCCCGTCTGAAGCCTGCCGTCGCTTCGAAAGTGCAAGGCACGGTGTTCCTGAAGGAGCAAGACATGTCGATCATTTTGTTCTGTAGCACCGTGACGGAGCTGTTCAGGAAGTTCGCTTCGACTTCCCGATTCCATGGCCCACCAGTGGCTCGGAATCGCTCTGCCTAATCGCTCAGCGACATTTCATTCCGCGAATTCCAGGCGCGCATTACCGGGCGCAGGGGACGGCTTTGCCTGATCCACGCCTGCTCTCGCCAAACAACCGATCCAACGAACTGCGCAAGCCAGCACCTGACTGGGCGTGGGAGGGTTTCATCGTCCCGTGCTTTTCTCCCAATAGATCGAGGACACCGCAATGGCCAATTTCAACAAGTCGGACCTGGAATTCATCCTCAAGCAAATTTTCATCGCAGAGGCGCATGCCAACGGCACCAGCCTTGGTGATTTACTCCCCAACAGTCAGGTCCCATTCGGCCTGCGAACCGTCGATGGCAGCTACAACAACCTGGTCACCGGGCAAAGCGAGTTTGGCGCTGCGGACAATTCCTTCCTGCGCCTGCTTGATGCCTCGTATCGAGCGGCGTACGCCGGGACAGGGACTGTGGTCGACCCGCAGCCAAGGATTATCAGTAACCTGATCAACGACCAGACAGCCAACAACCCGGCAGCGGTTGCGGCGAACGGCGGTGCCGACCCGGTGATCAGCCCCGGCCTGGACGGCGTGTTCGGCACGGACGACGACAAGGAAGTGTTCTTTATCCCCAACGAGTCGCCGGACGTCGGTCTGACCGCCGGCTTCAACTCGTGGATGACCTTCTTCGGCCAGTTCTTCGACCACGGCCTGGACCTGTTGAGCAAGAGCAGTACTGACATCGTTTATATTCCGCTACAGCCCGACGATCCGTTGTTCGTCCCGGGCAGCCCGACCAATTTCATGGTGCTGTCACGAGCAGTGCGTACTGCCGGCGCGGACGGAATAATCGGCACTTCCGATGATGGCCAGCCCAATACCACCTCGCCATTCGTAGACCAGAGCCAGACCTACAGCTCGCACCCGTCGCATCAGGTGTTCCTGCGCGAGTACGTCCTGAACGCGGCAGGTGACCCTATTGCAACGGGGCGCCTGATTACCAACCGCGATCTCGGCGCCGATGGAAAGTTCGGCACTGCCGATGATGGCGACGGCGAAAGCGGCGGCATGGCCACCTGGGCAGTGGTAAAAGCTCAGGCCCGTGACATTCTCGGCATCAACCTGACCGACGTTGATGTGCACAACGTGCCGCTGCTGGCCACTGATGCCTATGGCAACTTCGTTCGGGGGCCGAACGGTATGCCGCAGGTGGTGATGCGCACCAGCAACGGTACCGACGGTATTGCCGGGACGGCTGATGACGTCACGCAACTGGTCGAAGGCAATCGGGATGCTCCGATCAGTCTGGCCAGCGCCGTAAGCACCGGGCATGGTTTCCTTGACGACATCGCCCACAATGCCGCGCCAGTGGTCGTCGGTGGGGTTCTGCAGGCGGATGCCGACGCCGATGTCGGCAATGCGCAGCCCGTTGGTGCGGGCGGCAAGAACCTGACCTATGACAATGAACTGCTCGACGCCCACTACATTGCCGGCGACGGACGGGCGAACGAAAACATTGGCCTGACCGCCGTGCACCATGTGTTCCACTCCGAGCACAACCGCCTCGTCCAGCAATCCAAGCAAACCATCCTGGCCGCCGGCGATCTGGCGTTCCTCAATGAGTGGCTGGTGGACGACGTCGCCGCAATACCGACGACACTCGCCGAAATCGCAGCATTGGTGTGGGACGGCGAACGCCTGTTCCAGGCCGCCAAGTTTGGCACCGAGATGCAGTACCAGCACTTGGTGTTCGAGGAGTTCGGGCGTACCGTTCAGCCGCAGATCGATGCATTCCTTGCACCCAACGGGTATGACACCTCGATCAACCCGGCCATCCTCGCCGAGTTCGCCCACGTGGTGTATCGCTTCGGTCACTCGATGTTGACCGAGACCGTCGATCGTTTCGATCCCGAGTTCAATCCGCTGCTCACTGACCCGAACAACCCGGACTCGCAAATGGGTCTGATCGCGGCCTTCCTCAACCCGCTGGCGTTCGCCGGCAGCGGGGCTACTGCGGACGAAGCGGCAGGGGCGATCATCCGCGGTGTGACCCGCCAGCTCGGCAACGAGATCGACGAGTTCGTCACTGAAGCGTTGCGCAACAATCTGCTCGGTCTGCCGCTCGATTTGCCCGCCCTGAACCTGGCGCGTGGTCGCGACACTGGCATCCCCACGCTGAATGAGGCACGCCGTGAGTTCTACGAATCAACCGGTGACAGCCAACTCAAGCCGTACATCAGTTGGGCTGACCTGGCAGACAACCTCAAGCACCCCGAGTCGTTGGTTAACTTCATCGCTGCCTACGGCACGCATGACACGATTACCGCGGCGACCACGCTGGCCGACAAACGCGCTGCAGCCTTGGCGCTGGTATTCGGTGGTGCAGGTTCGCCGGCTGACCGCCTGGACTTCCTCAACGGCAGCGGTGCCTGGGCCAACGTAACGCGGGCCGGCAAGGATGGGGTGCTGGGCACTGCAGACGATCTGACGGGTGTGACGATCACGGGTGTCGACGACATCGACTTCTGGGTCGGTGGCCTCGCCGAGCAGAAGATGCCGTTCGGCGGCATGCTCGGCTCGACGTTCAACTTCGTGTTTGAAACCCAGATGGAGGCGTTGCAGGACGGCGACCGCTTCTACTACCTGTCACGCACCGCTGGCCTGAACTTCGGCACCGAGCTGGAAAACAACTCCTTTGCCAAGCTGATCATGCTCAACACCGATGTTACCCACCTGTCTAACACCGTGTTCCTGACGCCTACGTACACCCTGGAAGTGAATAAGGCCAATCAGTTCACCGGCCTTGGCACAAATGGCGGCGCCGACCCGACGGGCGGCCTCATGATCAACGGCGTGGAAATCGTGCCACTGGTGATCCGAGACAACCCCAACACCCCTGGTGCCGACAGTAATTATCTGCAATACACCGGTGAAGACCATGTTGTCCTGGGCGGCACCGCCGGTAATGACATCATCATCTCCGGTGACGGCGATGACACCCTTTACGGTGACGGCGGCAACGACCGTCTTGAAGGTGGCGCCGGGAACGATGCGGTACTGGGTGGCGCGGGCGATGACATCATCACCGACTCGTTCGGCGACAACCGTCTTGAAGGCAATGCCGGCAACGATGTGATCGTGGCCGGTAGCATGCTGGCTGGAGGCAATCTGATCCTGGGAGGCGATGGGCAGGACTTCATCGTCACCACCGAAGATGTCAGCACCACGTTTGGCGGTCAGGGTGACGATTTCATCCTTGGTGCCAAGACCAACCTGCCAGCCACCGGCAACGAAGGCGATGACTGGATCGAAAAGGGCACCCAGGACGGTGCACCTGGCGATAACGCCTCGCCCTTGCTCAACGACGATGTGATCGGCAACGACATCTTTATAGGGGGTGCTGGCTTCGACGAAATGATCGGCGAGGGTGGCGATGACATCTTTGTCGGCAGCGATGCCCAGGACAATATGGACGGCATGTCCGGTTTCGACTGGGTGACACACAAAAATGACAGGGTCGGCGTGACCGTTGACCTGACCATGGCCGCGCTGGCGCAGCCACACGGCAACGCGCCAAACCAGAACAACGGGCCGTTCAATCCGGTCGGCGCCTCGCCGGCCTCGATCCTCGACCGTTTTGCCGAGGTCGAAGGCTTGTCCGGTTCGAAATTCGGCGATGTGCTCAAAGGCGATAACATCGATGCGGCCACTATCCTCGACCACGGTGGTGCCACCGGCAGTGCGTTGACCAATGTGGCGTTGATCCGGGGACTGGCGCAGCTTCTGGCTGATGCCGGTTTGCCGACCACCGGCTTTGCCACGGGCAACATCATCCTGGGTGGCGACGGCAGTGACCTGATCGAAGGTCGCGGGGGCGATGACCTGATCGACGGCGACAAATGGCTCAACGTCAGGATTGCGGTTTATGACGCCGGCGATGTTAATCATACCGGTCCAGAGATCGCCAGTTTCGACAGCATGGTCGACATGATCCCCTTCATGTTGGACGGCACCTATAACCCGGGCCAGCTCAAGGCAGTGCGGGAAATCCTGCCCGGTACCTCGACGGGCGGGGCGGCTTTCGATACCGCGTTTTTCTCCGGCGTCCAGTCCGAGTATGTGGTGACACAGGACGACCGCGGCACGGCCAGCTTGGCGGACGATGTCTGGACAGTGGCCGATACCGTGGCGGGGCGCGACGGCGTCGATACCCTGCTGCATATCGAACGCCTGCAGTTCGCCGATACCCAGCAAGTGCTGGTGCCGGGGCTTAATGCGCAACCCGTCGGCCGGCCTGCCATCGCGGATGGAAACGGTGGGGCGATCACGGTGGGTGACACACTGGTTGTCAGCGTGGCCGGGGTGACCGACGCCAACAACGCCGGCGGGGGAAGTCTCAACAACTCGTCGGTGTCCTACTATTGGCAGTTCGAATCCGACCCGGGCACCGGCGTTTTCGAAGACATCATTCTGCTGCCTGCCGGTGACCTGGCATTCCAGAGCGCAGACGGCACCACCTTCAAGGTCTCGCCTGATCTCGCCGGGTTGTCACTGAGGGTCAAGGCGATCTACCAGGATGGGCATGGCACTACTGAAGTAGTGTTCTCGCAACCGACGGCCGTGGTGGCTCCCGGCGCGTTGGTTGTGCCGACGGCCCCGACACCCGTCGTCAATGCCACCGAGGGCGGCGAGGGCCTTCACATGGTCCGCTCCGACCTCAACTTCATTCTTGATCAGATCAAGATTGCCGAGGCTGACGCGGCCGGTCAGGACATCCTCTCGTTGATCCCGAATATCCGCGCACCCTTGGGCTTGCGTGCGGTCGATGGATCGAACAACAACCTGATGAACCTCAATGGCATCAACAACACCCAATATGGTGCTGCCGATAACGTCTTTCCGCGGCTGACCGATCCGGTCTTCAATCCGGCCGAAGGTGCTCCTGCCGGATTCTTCGGCCCCGGCTCGCCGGCCATCCCGGGATCGTCATATCAGCAAACCAGCGGGGCTGTGTTTGACTCGCAGCCGCGCACCATCAGTAATCTGATCGTCGACCAGACGTCGAACAACCCGGCGGCGTATGCCACGGCTTACGACTCGGGGGCGGACGGTGTGCTCAACTACGGCGCGCCGGACAACGATGACGTGCTCAAGGATGGCGTACGGATCGTCGCCAGCCCCGGCATGGATGGTCAGTTCGGTACGGGCGACGACCATGATGTGTACCTGTTCGAGAACACCACGGCGGATGCAGGGTTGTCCGCGCCGTTCAATGCCTGGATGACCTTCTTCGGGCAGTTCTTCGATCATGGTCTGGACCTGCTGACCAAAGGCGGTTCGGGCACCATCTTCATCCCGCTGCAACCGGATGATCCGCTGTATGTGCCAGGTGGCCACACCAACTTCATGGTGCTGACCCGCGCGACCAACCTGCCAGGTGCGGATGGCGTTCTCGGCACGGCCGACGACATCCATGAGCACACCAACACCACGTCGCCATTCGTGGACCAAAACCAGACCTACAGCTCGCACCCGTCGCACCAGGTGTTCCTGCGCGGTTATGAGCTGACCGACAACGGCCCGATCGCGACCGGCAGACTGATCACTAACCGTGACCTGGGGGCGGATGGCAAGTTTGGCACCGCAGACGACAGCGAAATCGGAGGCATGGCGACCTGGAAGGTGGTCAAGGCGCAGGCCAACGATATTCTGGGTATCCACCTGACCGATGCCGACGTCAGTAACTCGCCACTGTTGGCGACCGACGCCTATGGCAATTTCATCAAGGGGCCGAACGGCTTCCCGATGGTCGTGATGAAGGGGGTTGACGGTCTGGGCGGCACGGCTGATGACGTTCTGGTCGAAGGCAATCCGCTTTCCCCCATTAGCCTGACCAATGCGGTGCGCACCGGTCACCAGTTCCTCGCCGACATTGCTCACAATGCAGCGCCGGTGTTCAGCAGTGGCGTGCTCGTGCCTGACGCGGATTCCGATATTGGCAACGCAGTGCCGGCCAATCCGCACACCGGGGCCAACCTGGCCTACGACAACGAGTTGCTCGATGCGCATTACATCGCTGGCGACGGCCGGGTCAACGAGAACATTGGCCTGACCGCGGTGCATGCGATTTTCCACTCCGAGCACAATCGGCTGGTCGCGCAGACCAAGGACACCGTGCTCGATTCGGCAGACCTGGCCTTCCTCAACGAGTGGCTGCTGACTCCGGTGAGCGGGTTGCCCGCCAACCAGGCCGAGATCGATGCGCTGGTGTGGAATGGCGAGCGCCTGTTCCAGGCTGCCAAGTTCGGCACCGAGATGCAGTATCAGCACCTGGTGTTCGAGGAGTTTGCCCGGACCATCCAGCCCAACGTCGACCTGTTCTTCGCGCCGACCCAGGTCTATGACGTTGACCTCGATGCCTCGATCGTCGCCGAGTTCGCCCACACCGTGTACCGGTTTGGCCACTCGATGCTGACCGAGACCGTCGATCGCTTCGATGTCGATTTCAACGTGGTCGGCGATCCGAACAGTGCTGATCCTGATCAGCAACTCGGCCTGATCGCGGCGTTCCTCAACCCGTTGGCGTACGCCGCCAGTGGCGTAACGCCCGAGGATGCGACCAGTGCGATCGTGCGTGGGATGACTCGGCAAGCCGGTAACGAAATCGACGAGTTCGTCACCGAGGCGCTGCGCAGTAACCTGCTCGGCCTGCCGCTTGACCTGCCGGCGATCAATATCGCCCGTGGCCGCGACGTGGGGATTCCTTCGCTCAACGCGGTCCGCCGCGACATCTACAGCCAGACCGGTGATACCCAACTCAAGCCTTACACCAGCTGGGTCGACCTGGTCCAACACCTCAAACATCCGGAGTCGTTGATCAACTTCATCGCGGCCTATGGCACGCATAGCACGATCACGGCGGCGACCACGCTGGAAGCTAAACGCGCCGCGGCGATGTTGCTGGTATTTGGCGATGGGGGTGTTAACGAGCCATCCGATCGGCTGGACTTCCTCAACGGCACTGGCACTTGGGCCAACGTGACGCGGGCGGGCAAGGACGGGGTGCTGGGGACTGCCGATGATCTGAAGGGTGTGACGATCACGGGTGTCGATGCCATCGACCTGTGGATCGGCGGCCTGGCCGAAGAGAAAACCCCGTTCGGCGGCATGTTGGGCTCGACCTTCAACTTCGTGTTCGAGAACCAGCTGGAAAAACTGCAGGACGGCGACCGCTTCTACTATCTGGAGCGTACCGCTGGCCTGTCGATGAATGCCGAACTGGAAAGCAACTCGTTCGCCAAGCTGATCATGGCCAACACCTCGGCCACGCACTTGCCGGGCCTGGTGTTCTCGGACCCAGGGTTCTATCTGGAAAGGGACCAGAGCAAGCAGTTCAACGAAGGCCTGGGCAACGCCGATCCACTTGGCGAGAACGGCGAGCAGGTGGTGTTCCGCGACAACCCGCTGACCGCAGGGGCGGACACCAACTACATCAAATACACCGGTGAAGAGCACATCGTGCTGGGCGGCACCAACAACGCAGACATCCTCATCGCAAGTGAAGGCGATGACACGGTCTGGGGCGACGGCGGCAACGATCGCATCGAAGGTGGTGACGGTAATGACCAACTGCGCGGTGGCGCCGGCGACGACATCATCAGCGACCGCGGTGGCGACGATAACATCCAGGGTGGCGACGGCAACGACGTGCTGCACGGTGGCAACGGCGTCAACCTGATCATTGGCGGCTTTGGCAATGACTTCATCGTCACCGGTGAGGACGCCTCCGAGGCCATTGGTGGCCACGGCAACGACTTCATTCTGGGCAGTAAAGCCAACGAACAAGACATGGGTAACGAAGGCGACGACTGGATCGAGAAGGGCACGTCGGACGGTGCGCCTGGCGACAATTTCGACCCGCTCGGCAACGACCCTGTAATCGGCCACGATGTGTTCATCGGCGCTGGCGAAAACGACAAGTTCAACGGCGAGGGCGGCGACGACATCATGGTCGGCAGTCTCGGCCTCGGTGACCGCTATATCGGCGGTTCCGGCTATGACTGGGCAACCTTCAAGGGTCTTGCCCAAGGCGTGTCCATCGATTTCACCGACCGCTTTTTCGATGTACCTCCGGTGCCGGGCTCGGGTGCCTCGGCGCTCGTGCGTTTCGACATCATGGAGGGGCTGTCGGGTTCGGCGCACGGTGACTTCCTGCGCGGTGATAACGAAGACGCGACGTCGCTACCGACCGCCGGCGCGACCGGCAGTGTGCTGACCAACATCAACCTGATCGACGGCCTGGCGGATGTGCTGCCGGCCGGAGCGACGTTCTTCGATGGCGGCAACATCATCCTCGGTGGCAGCGGCAGCGATCTTATCGAAGGTCGTGGTGGCGACGACATCATCGATGGTGACAAGTGGCTGAATGTACGCATCAGCGTGCGGGCAAACGCTGATGGCACTGGCCCGGAAATCGCCACGTTCGACAGCATGGAGCCGCTGGTGCCGTTCATGCTGAACGGTACGTACAACCCGGGACAGTTGATCATCAAACGGGAGATTCTGACCGGCAATGACCGCTTCGACACCGCGGTGTTCTCCGGAAATTCGACGGAATACATCGTCGAGGTCGAGGGCAATACTGTCATCGTGACCGACCTGGTGGCGGGGCGTGACGGTGTCGATCGCCTGACAGGCATCGAGCGTCTGCAGTTCTCTGACCTGGCGCAGTCGTCCGGCGTTGGCACCGCCTTGAACGAGGGCCCATCGGGTCATCTGGCGATCCTCGATGATGCTACCGGTCTGCGTGACGATACGCCTGTGGCCGGCCAGTTACTGCGCGTCAGTAATCGAGCGGTACACGATGCGGACAACGTAAGCGGGGTCAATCCGACCGGCGCGGTAACCGGTGCGGTGGCTTACTACTGGCAGGTGGAAAACATTCCTGGCACGGGCATCTATGAAGACATCACCGTTATCGCCGCCGGCGAAGCTTCGCGGGCGACCGGCACCACCTACCGGGTGGCGGACGATGTGGCGGGCCTGAACATCCGCGTCCGGGCGGTGTATCAGGATACCAAGGGTACACTGGAGATCGTCGACTCGTCGGGGAACAGCACACCGACCGCAGGGCCGAGCGTAAACGGACTTTTGGTGCAGAACCAACTGTTGACCGCTGACCCGTCGAGCATCATCGACCTTGATGGTCTCAGTAATCCGCAGTTCACCTACCAGTGGCAGGCGACCAATGGGGTCAGCTTCGTCAACATCGTCGGCGCCACCGGTAGCACCTTCACGCTGAGCCAGGACCAGGTCGGCGATCAGGTGCGCGTGGTGGTCAGTTACGTGGATGACTTCGGTGTGGCCGAAAGCGTGGCGTCCGACCCCTCGGACCCGGTCGCCAACGTCAACGATGCACCGACAGGCGCGTTGCTGATCAGCGACACGACGCCTGAACAAGGGCAGGTGCTGACCGCGCTGACGGCCGGGATTGCCGATGTGGATGGGCTGGGCACCTTCAGCTACCAATGGCAGCAAGGTACCGGTGCTTCCTTCACCGACATTAACGGCGCGACCGCTGCGACTTTCACCCCTGGTGGGGCGCAGGGCAATCTGCAACTGCGGGTGATCGTGAGCTACACCGATGGCTTCGGCACGCTGGAGTCGGTGACCTCTGCGGCGACGGCGGCGGTACCGCCCGGCGTGGTGCTTACGGGGGACGCTGCGGCGAACACCCTCACGGGCGGCACGGGTGACGATGTGCTGAATGGCCTGGGCGGGAACGATACGCTCAATGGCCTGGCGGGTTCTGACCTTTTGTTGGGCGGCACTGGCAATGACATTCTCAACGGCGGAGACGACAACGACATCCTCAATGGCGAGGACGGCAACGACACCCTAAACGGTGGGCTTGGCGCGGATGTCATGAACGGCGGTGCCGGCAACGACACCTTTGTGGTGGACAACGTCGGTGACACCGTCATCGAGGCGGTGGGTGGTGGTACCGATCTGGTGCAAACCAGTCTGGCTAGCTACGTGCTCGGTGCCAACGTCGAAAACCTGACCTATACCGGTGCCGGTAACTTCATCGGTACGGGTAATGCGCTTGCCAACACCCTCACCGGCGGGGTCGGTAACGACGCCCTCAGTGGCGGGGACGGCAACGACATCCTCAACGGCGGGCTCGGCGCAGATGCCATGAACGGCGGTGCCGGCAACGACACCTTTGTGGTCGACAACGTCGGTGACACCGTCATCGAGGCGCTGGGCGGTGGTACCGACCTGGTGCAAACCAGCCTGGCTAGCTACGTGCTCGGTGCCAACGTCGAAAACCTGACCTATACCGGAGCCGGTAACTTCATCGGTACGGGTAATGCGCTCGCCAACACCCTCACCGGCGGGGTCGGTAACGACGCCCTCAGTGGCGGGGACGGCAACGACATCCTCAACGGCGGGCTCGGCGCAGATGCCATGAACGGCGGTGCCGGCAACGACACCTTTGTGGTCGACAACGTCGGTGACACTGTCACCGAGGCGCTGGGGGGTGGTACCGATCTCGTGCAAACCAGCCTGGCTAACTACGTACTGGCTGCCAACGTCGAGAACCTGACCTTCACCGGGGCCGGCAACTTCACCGGCACCGGTAATGCGCTGGACAACACCCTCACCGGCGGGGTCGGTAACGACGTCCTCAATGGCGGTGCGGGTGCAGACCAGTTGATTGGGGGAGCCGGCAACGATACCTACGTCATCGATGCAGCGGACGTGGTGGTTGAAGCGGTGGGTGGCGGTACGGATACCGTGCAGACGACCCTGGCCAGCTACACACTGGGTGCCAACATCGAAAACCTGACCTTTACCGGCGTCGGCAACTTCGCCGGCAACGGCAACGCGTTGAACAACGTCATCACCGGCGGCGCAGGTAATGACACCCTCAATGGTGATAGCGGCAACGACATCCTCAATGGTGGGCTCGGCGCGGATGTCATGAACGGCGGTGTCGGCAACGACACCTTTGTGGTCGACAACGTCGGTGACACCGTCACCGAGGCGCTGGGTGGTGGTACCGACCTGGTGCAAACCAGTCTGGCTAGCTACCTGCTGGGTGACAACGTCGAGAACCTGGCCTTCACCGGGGTCGGTAACTTCACCGGTACCGGTAATGCGCTGGCCAACACGCTGACCGGCGGAGTCGGGAACGACGTCCTCAATGGCGGGGCGGGCGCTGACCAGCTAGTTGGGGGAGGCGGCAACGACACCTACGTCGTCGATGCAACCGCGGACGTGGTGGTCGAAGTGGCAGGTGGCGGTACGGATACCGTTCAGACTTCGCTGGCCAGCTACACGCTCAGCGCCAACGTCGAGAACCTGTCCTATACCGGAATCGGCAACTTCGTTGGCAACGGCAACGTGTCGAACAACGTCATCACCGCCGGGGCAGGTAATGACATCCTCAATGGTGGCAGCGGCGACGACATCCTCACCGGCAACGGCGGTAACGACACGCTCAATGGTGACCTCGGCAACGACACGCTGCTCGGCGGGCTGGGTGACGACAGCCTGGATGGCGGTACCGGCAACGATCTGCTCCAGGGTGGCGATGGCAACGACACGCTGCTCGGCGGTATCGGTAACGACACGTTGTTGGGTGGCATCGGCAATGACTCTATCGATGGTGGTGCTGGCAACGATACGGTCACGGGTGGTGCCGGCAACGACATCATGGATGCCAGCAGTGGCAACGATGTCTTCCTGTTCGCAGCGGGCTTCGGAACCGATCAGATCATCAGCTTCGATGCTAACGCGGCGGGAGGCCAGGACCTGCTCGATATTTCCGCGTTCGGCGTCACAGCTGCGACCTTTGCCGCCACCGTCATCATCACCGATGTCGGTGCGGATACCTTGATCAGCTCCGCAGGAGCTGAGTCCATCCGCCTGGTAGGTGTGGCCGACGCGACAACAGTCACTGCTACGGACTTCATTTTGGCTACTTGAGGTCCTGATCAGTATTAGCGCAGGGAGCGTGTACAGAGGAGGGAGGGCAATGGATGCCCTCCCTTTTTTTATTGCTGGCGACTCTTAACCTTGGCGAGGCGCGGATTAAGCGGATCAATGCGCGTGCCCGCCCACACAGTGGGCAAGTAAAGTCAGGGGCCTGCTGCCGCATCGGTGGTAACCGGATTAGTTACACAAAACGGAATGCCCAAACGCTTACCATCGACAAACTTATCCTTACCTGACAATCTGACCAGTATCAGCATGAGTGGGCTTGAGCTAAGCAGGCTAAGGGGGGGCATGCCCCACAGGCATATCAGAAATGCTTTTATATTGAGCTCAATAGACTGAGTCAATTGCAGATTTTCCCTCTCGTTTTTTGGTGCCTTGTTATTATTTTCTGGAGCATGGATGCATCAGTCCTCTACCTTTAAATCTTCAATCCGTCTCTATGGCTTGACCAAAAAAACAGAGATGGTCAGTACCAAGAGGTGAGCTGTACAACGACATCCAATGGCATCTCTGTAGTTCGGGTTTTTGTCTCGCGACTTGACGCAGAGCTCGCTGCGCAAAACTCTAATCTTGAGGCTCAGCCCCTCTCCAATTTTTTTGTCCTGGCCTTTTGGCGGAGCAGCAAGGCGGTTTAAACCTTCATATTTGCCTTGGTTTTGCCTACCAAGACCAGCCCTTCTTCATTTTTTGCTTTCAGCTCAATTGGTTAGCTGCTAAGTAAGTGCCATTCGGGACGGATTTATTTTCCCGGAGATCAATCGGCCCCCTCGCTTGTATGGATGCGATCAGGGAGTAAGCGGTAGCCAAAACCTGTTTTTGCCTGTTGCATCGACCGGTTGAATCAACAGCCGAAAGCGGCTGTTCAGCCTTCTCATTAAAGACCGCGGATAGCGCTAACGATGAAAGTAATGCGCAGCGGTTCGAATGTGAGCTTTAATATCCGTGCTTACATGCAGCCAAATTAGCGTCGACTCTGTACGAAGATGGATGCGCCTGACGGCGGATTCAGGTTGCCATGCACTTGTCTAATCAAGGAAGAAACGACATTGAAAATAGCTTTCTGCGCCCTGTTGTTGAGCTGCCTGACTACCCTCGCACTCGCTGACGAGAACCCTGTCGGCTTCCAATCTTCCACACTGCCTGACTCGCAGAATGACCGCTCACTGGAGATGGTCGTCTGGTACCCCAGCGCAATTACCGCTGCCACGCAAATGATTGGCGATGATGTGGTGTTCGTCGGGGCTTCTGCTGTTCGTGACGCGCCGCCCGCTGCTGGCAAACATCCATTATTGGTGCTCTCCCACGGGTACAGAGGAAACTGGAGCAACCAGATCTGGCTTGCCAGTGCTCTGGCTCAAAGGGGTTACATCGTCGCCGCAATCAACCACCCTGGCACCACCACTCATGACCGTAGCCCTCAAGCTGCGGCGCAGTTATGGCAGCGGCCCATTGATTTGCGCCGAGCCATTGATAGCGTCACGACTCAACCCGAAAAATTCGGCTTGGTCGACAATGACCGAATTGCAGTGGTAGGCCATTCACTCGGCGGCTGGACCGCCCTGGAAATCGCCGGTGCTCGCTTCGATCCAGACCGCTTCGCCCATGACTGCAAAGCCCACCCGCAGTTAGCAAGTTGCACCGTCTATGAAAAGATAAACCCTGCAAGCACCTCAGAATCAAAGGCCGCGTTGACCGCCGATTTGCGCGATAAACGCGTCACCGCCGTGGTTACATTGGACTTGGGCCTTTCACGGGGCATGACCGATGAAAGCTTGGCCGCGCTGCCGATACCAGCGCTGGTGATCGCCGCCGGCGTACCGTCGCGCGAACTCCCTGCTGAGTTGGAGTCCGCCAACCTGGCCAAACGCTTGCCTGCGGCATCAAGCCGTTACGTCGAAATCAGCGACGCAAGCCACTTCAGCTTCTTGTCGGTGTGCAAACCTGGCGCGGAAGCAATGCTCGAAGAAGACGTGCCAGGCGATGGCATTATTTGCCGGGATGGCGACGGCGCTCGCTCGCGTGGGGTGATTCAACAGCAGGTTGCATCGCTGATAGCAGAGTTTCTTCAGTCGTCTATCTACAAAGAAGGTCGTTTGTAGAATCGTGGTGGGAGAAGTGCGGTAGCTCAGCAAAAAAAACGGCGGAGCAGTTTCAGCGCCTGCGCAAACTGTCAGAACGGTTGGCCAGGGGGGGGCGCTCTGGGTTGGAAGCGGTTGGTTTCGAATAGCTGCTTTCGGCCAGAAGCGGACATTACAGGCCGTAAAAGCGTCCTGGGTTGTTCTGTCAGCGCCGGTGATCCTGATACGTCGCTCTGCGAGCAGCGTCCGCACCCAATCAGAAAAAATTGCTGGCGTTTTCCCGCCAAAACCACACAAGAAAATTGTACATTTCCTTATTCTTGTACAAGAATAAGCACCCTCCCTTCTTAAAAAACGTTCTGTGGATTAAATCTACGAAGTCATTGGGCCTTTACGCTCACCATCAACTGGAACCTACTTGATGAATAGGACTCGCCGATTATGCCTCGTCTTAGGCGACCAATTATCCTTCGACCTCGCCTCTCTGCAGGTGCTAGATAAAGAAAGCGATATGGTGCTCTTGGTCGAGGTGATGGAAGAAGCCAGCCACGTCCTCCATCATCCGCAAAAAATCACTTTGATTTTCAGCGCTATGCGGCACTTCGCCGAAGCTTTGCAGCAGAGGGGAATCAGGGTGCAGTACGTGACGCTCGATGATCCGGAAAATACTGGATCAGTGCCGAGCGAGCTGCACCGCTGGCAGGCACACCTACAGCCGGATGAACTCCACATGACGGAGTGCGGTGACTGGCGTCTGGAGCATTCACTCAGGGACTGTGGCTTGGTTATACAGTGGCATTCCGATAGTCGCTTTCTTTGCACACGTGCCGATTTCTCTAACTGGGCGCAAGGTAAAAAACAGCTACGCATGGAGTTCTTTTATCGAGAGATGCGCCGCAGGAGCAGGTTGTTACTCAATGGTGACGGCAGCCCGATCGGAGGCGCCTGGAACTTCGATGCGGAAAACCGCAAGGCATTGCCCAAGGGAGTCAGGCCTCCTTCGCCAGCCCGTTTTACGCCAGATGCAATCACCCAGGATGTGCTTGCGTTAGTGGCAAAAAACTTCTCCAGTCACTATGGTGTACTCGACACGTTCGACTATCCGGTAACCCACGCCGAAGCTCAGGCCCTATGGGATTACTTCCTCGACTGGGGCTTGGCCGCCTTCGGCGACTATCAAGACGCCATGGCTAGCGATGAACCCTTTCTGTTCCATGCCCGTATAAGCGCGGCGCTCAATATTGGCTTGCTGGATCTTCGCCAGCTTTGCAGCGATGTAGAGTCTGCGTACTGGTCCGGCAGCATTGCACTCAACGCCGCCGAAGGCTTTATTCGACAACTGATCGGCTGGCGTGAGTATGTCCGAGGCGTCTACTGGCTGAAGATGCCTGACTATGCCCATGGCAATGCCTTCGGTAATACGAGGTCGCTTCCAGAGTTCTACTGGACAGGTGAAACGCAGATGAACTGCATGCGCCAAGCCATCAGCCAGAGCCTTGAGCACGCCTACGCTCACCACATCCAACGGCTGATGGTGACCGGCAATTTCGCACTGCTCGCCGGTATCGCACCGAGTGAAATATGTGAGTGGTATCTGGCTATCTACATGGACGCCTTCGACTGGGTGGAGCTACCCAATACACTGGGCATGGTCATGCACGCCGATGGCGGCTACCTAGGTTCTAAACCCTATTGCGCGAGCGGCCAATACATTAAGCGCATGTCCGACTATTGTCGTGGCTGCGCCTACAAAGTGAGCGAAAGCACCACAGACGATGCCTGCCCTTTCAACGCGCTCTATTGGCACTTCCTAATGCGTCACGGCGACCGCCTGCGCGGCAATCAACGCATGAGCATGATTTATAAAAACCTCGACCGTATGCCTGAATCCAAACAACAGGCGCTTTGGCAGCGCGGCCAGTTGTTGCTCAACAAATTAGACAACGGTGAGACGTTGTGAAAAAAAGTGAGCTACCAGTCAAAACTTGCGCGTGCTGCGGCCTTCTCTTCACATGGCGCAAGAAATGGGCTCGCTGCTGGGAGGAAGTGCGCTACTGCTCGGAACGTTGCCGACGTAGTAAGTCTATTGAACGCTAACTTATAAAACAGACCCTCAAAGGGCCATTTTTACATTTTAATAAAAGGTCAGGTTGCAGTCAGGTCTCAACGTTATTAGTGCCTTGTTCAGCTTTCCGCGCATAGCAGGGGCCCTAATCTTAATAGGTACCAGCTTGCCGAAATTCATTAACCGACAACAGATGCTCCATGGAGTATGTCCTCTATTTGCCCATTGCTGCCCATCGTGAAGGGCGGCAATTGGCCGGTTTCAGCCCTTCGTGAAAGGCAGAAATCGGCCAAAAGCAGACGGTCCCCGAAAAAGATCTTCGCTGCATTTTGCTACTATCGGGCGTTCTCACCTTTGGCACGACTCCAACATTAGGTCTTCCATGTTCGACAGAAGTGACTTTGATCAACTCTCCATTGAGCAACTGACTTTTTGGACAGCGCACAACCATTGCCCCGGTATCTACTACACGGTTTATCCCCAAAGCGCCTTTAGATCCCGCTCATCTGAGGAGCGCATCAGGGTAACCAGAGTCCGCAAGGGGCAAGGCGAGAACGGATTAAATTTCTGGCTTTTCGCGGAATGGATCGATTGGCGGCCTGGAGGAGAAAGTTATTTCGCGGGATACGTTTCCGACGCTAAGTTTGAGGAGATCTCAGAAGCGGTTTTCAATCAGATGATTGCGGATCAGGCGATCGATTTGATCGCTCCGCTCAAACAACCGCTGCATGAGTCGACCGGTTTCGTTGGAGCGCTATTGATGTACTCAATGAAGACGGAGTTCATCGTTTCGCTGTTCGCGGAGTATGAAGATGAGTACATCCATTTCTACTGGAATACGACTGCATGAGCGGCAGCAATGGGTCGTTTTTAGCCGGTCGCGACAGGCAGAAAACGGCCAAAAACCGGTCATTCTCAGAAGTCGAAAGTCATTGGAGGGCCGACCATCATCTTGTTCTTGCCAAGAGTATTTGACGCCTCAATGTGCCGGTTCAGTAGGTCGTCGACAGACTAAAGCAGTCCTGAATCTCCAGAAAATCGTCTTCAGGGATTGGCTTGCATAGGGCTGACATGTGCGCATTCAGGGTGATGGGGTGGATAGGTGTGCAGGTCGACTCGCTACGCGCGCGTTTACCGAATGCAGGCGTATATTGGTATTGTCGATCAGGGAAATCGAGGCGGTAGAAAGTCGCCAATAGTGTGGCGTAAGAGAGTGCCGGCGCAAACTAACGGATAACCCAGAATGCTGGAGGTGCGACATGAGCCAATATGAACGCCTATTTCTGATTGTCGGTCCGGCCATGCGCCACACGCCAGCGTTAGAGCGGGCAGTCGCACTTGCCAAAGCCACTGGTGCAGTGCTGCATATCGCGGTGTTTATCGAAGATGTCGGCATCTTGGGGTTGATGAGCGGGAATAAGAAATTTCGCGAGATCTGTCAGCAAGAGAACCAGAAATGGCTGCAAGATGAAGCCCAACTGATACGCGGCAATGGCATTACGGTGACCACCGAGGTTGCATTGGCTCGGAACGTACTGCAAGAAATCCTTCAGCATGTGACAAACTTGCAACCGGACCTGGTTATCAAAGACGTACACCACGAATCAGCGCTCAAACGCGTATTCGTCACGCCTCTGGATTGGCACCTGATACGCGATTGTCCGGTTGCTGTTCATTTTGTCAGCGAAGTCAGGTGTCCACTTCCACGGGTGGTGGTGGCAGCAGTGGATTTGTCGCATCCAGAGCACCAGATCACTGATATCAACGATCACATCATCCTGGCTGCGCAACGGATGGCAATCCAGTGCAATGCCGAGCTGCACCTACTGCACGCCTTCGATCCATCGCAAACACACATCTCTGACGCCGGCGCCGGTGCCGTGACGATGCCAGGCTTCAGCAACGAAGTACGTCGGTCACTGCATAAGTCCTTCATTACGTTAGCTGACAGCTACCACGTACCCTCTGAGCGACAACACTTCATTGAAGGGTCGCCAACCAAGGTGATGTCCGACTTCGCAGCTCATAGCCGAGCCGATGTGCTCATAATGGGAGATATGCATCGAAAAGGGCTGCACAAGCTAATTGGCAGTACTACAGAGCACGTGCTGTATAAGGTGCCCTGCAATGTTTTGGTTATAAAGGGGCAAGTAGATCAGTAGGAACAGTCTTCAGGTTTGCACTTTGATGCGGGCAGCAACTGACTATCACGGCCTTGTTTTACGGAGAATGTTGACGAGGTGAACACGGCTGGCCGTCTGCTTTTGGCCAATAGCCGACTGATTCAAGACACCATGTTGCTGCCACATTTGTGACAGTCAGCCTTACAAATACGGCAGTGGCTTCCTGAATTTTTTCTGATCTTTCACCGCCTGTAGGAAGCGTGCGTCAGCTTATTCAACAACTCTTGAGGGCGCGTGTTTAAACGCCCTCAAGGTTACGTCCTGAAAGCTACAAAACCTTGCGCCGTTGCCTACGACTGCACCAGAATCCGCCGGCTTGTGCGCTTTTGGGTCGGTCGGTAACTTGATTCCCGTCACTGCCCTTCAGTGATCGGGTTTAGCAGCCCGGGGTTACAAGCAAGCTGCACGAGCTCTTGTCAGTCAGGTATTCCCACGCCTGCACTTGATGGTGGTTGTGCGCAGGGCGCCTTCGGGCGCGCCGGCTTTGCTAGCTTCCCCGGTCTGCTAACCTGCGTACAGCTGCCTCCCTCTCGTTTAGCAGCAAGAAGGTTGGCACTCAATTTGAGAAGCGAGCTTATGTTCAAAATTACGCCCAACCCACCCGACACCGATCCAGTTTCCCCATACGAACCCGATTCAAAAAAACTCCACGAAGCCGCCGAACGCGCCCTCGACTTCCACTTCCCATCAAACGCCGATATCAAAGCCACCCCGCGTACATCCAGTAAGCTGTTTTCCGTGGACCCAGAAGCCACGGCCGAAACCCTGGCGGTTTTTTTGGTCGAGACGCTGGCGTCGGTGGATGTGATGGTCCATCAGTTGGTGGATCATCTGGAGGGTGAGTCGCGCTATGCCTTGTTGGGCATTTCGAACAGCATCATGGTGGCGGAGATTACGGCGAACCGGGTGCTGGATAAAGTTGAGCCACCTAAGTAGTCGCTGTTCTGTGGAGAGGGGGTTTGCTTTCGCTTTGCGGCGATGTGACCACAGCAAATGGGCCTGCTGCGCAGTCCAGCGGGAGCAAGCTCCCTCGCCACAGGTTATTCATCGTTCTATCCATCTATGTTCATAAAAACGGGGCGCTCAGCGTTAATGCCGACGGGTTAATTCAGAACGCGATCTGTAGCAGCTGACGGAGCCTGCGTTCGGCTGCGTAGCAGTCGTAAAATCAGGCGATGCGGTGTTTCAGGAAGACCGCATGCTCAGGTTTTACGACTGCTTCGCAGCCGAACGCAGGCTTCGCCAGCTGCTACAAAGACCGCGTTACGGCTTAACTGACTGGTGGCCGCATTAGCCCCCAGCGCGTTTATTCAACGCCTCTTCCGCCGCAGCGATTTCTGCCTGGCGCTTGACGATCAGGTCACCCATCGGCGGTCCCTGAAAACGGCGGGCTTCAAAGCCGAACCAGACGATGGCCGTCAGCACCAGAAAGCCGATGGTGATGTACAGCGCCCAATCGTTCGGTGGCTGGATGCCGATGATGAAAATGATCACCATCGAGAGGATCGAGAGCAGGGCGAACACGGTGTACCAGAAGCGCCCCATATTCCACGGCCCCATGGTCGGCCATTTCGACGTCCCGTAGGCAAACAGGCCGAGCACGATGGGGATGACGAAGGAGAAGAACAGGAAGATCACCGTGCAGGACACCACGATGGTGTAGACCGGTGTTTCGCCGATCGAGATCACCGACGATCCCCACACGAATAACACTGCGAGGGTGGCGCCGGTCCAGATCGCGGCCACCGGGCTACGAAGGGTTGGCGAGACTGAGGCCAGTGCTTTGGAGAAGGGCAGGCCGCCGTCACGGGAGAAGGCGAAGATCATGCGTGAGACCGAGGTCACGGTCGCCAGTCCGCAGAGGAACTGCGAGATAAAAATGGCCACGTACAGCGCCGTTTTTACCGTCGGGTTCACTTGCGTGTCCATCGCCCAGAAAAACACGCTCCAGCCATGCTTCGCGGCCTCGTCCATGCTCGGCAGCATCAGCACAAACGAGCAGAGCATGACCCAACCGAACAGCAACGACCAGACCACCGACATGACCATGCCCCGTGGCACCGACATGGCGGCATTGCGGGTCTCTTCCGAGGTGTGCGCGGAGGCGTCATAACCGGTGATGGTGTAGATCGGCAAGAGCAGGCCGAGCATGAAGATCCAGCCGTTCGAGACCTGTGGCCAGACGCTGCCGCCCGCTTCGCCGGAATAGTTGCCGAAGGTCCATAACCGGGCGAACTCATAGCTGGGCGCCGAGATCAGGCAGACGATGGTCAGCGCGAGTGCAGTGGCGAAAATCAGGTACCCCGAGAAGTCGGTGAGCTTCGCGGTCAGGCCGATGCCTAGGTGGTTACACAAGGCCTGGATACCGGTCAGAATCGCGAGGAAAATCATCCGTGTCGTGATGGTGTCTTCCATTCCCAGTGCCGGTCCGAAGGCGCCGAAAAAGAAGTAGTAAGTGCCGACGTTGATCGCGCCGAGCACGGTCACCAGCCCCAACAGGTTGAACCAGGCCGTCAGCCAGCCGGTGAAGCGGTTACCGAGAATCGAACCCCAGTGATAGAGGCCGCCCGCAGTGGGGTAGGCGGAGGAGATCTGCGCCATGGCCATGGCGAAGACCCCGGAGATCAGGCAGCCGATCGGCCAGCCGATGCCGATGGCCGCGCCACCTGCGCCTGAGGTGCCCTGGGCGAGTGAGTTGATGCCACCCGAGAGGATGCAGATGATCGAAAAGGAAATGGCAAAGTTGGAGAAAACGCCCATGCGCCGCGAGAGCTGCTGGGCGTAGCCCATGCTGTGCAGCACCTTGACGTCATCGTCTTGCGGCGCGCTCGTGCCGGGCTGACTTGCTGGATTCATGTTGTGTGCCCCTTCAGGTTTTGATACGCATCCATCCGGGTCCCGGATGGTCTGGCCTTCAACCCCTTGTCGTACTGCTCCTGTTTCCAACCCTGTCCATGCGCCGATTTTTAGTCATGCGCATGCACAGGCAACTGCTCTAGAGACGGCCGTGATACGCCGCGTCGAAAATGTGTGCCGCGCCGTCCCGCGTCAATGGCAGCGGATTGCCGCCGGCAGAAGGGTCGACAATCGCCATGTCCGCGATCAGATCGGCCTGGCGATCATCCACACCCAACTCAAACAGCGTATGTGGTACGCCGATGTCCTTGCGCAGTTTGAGAATGAAGGCCAGAAAACTGTCGAACCCGGGCGAGGGCAGGCGTAAGTAAGCCGCCAGTCGGGTGATGCGTTCTTCGATGGCCGGGCGATTGAATTGCAAAACGTAGGGCATGAAGGTGGCGTTGGTCATGCCGTGATGGGTGTCGTACAGCGCGCCGACCGGATGTGAGAGGGCGTGCATCCCACCCAGGCCTTTCTGGAAGGCGGTAGCGCCCATGGCGGCCGCCGCGAGCATTTGCGCGCGAGCATCGAGATCGGAAGGCATATGAACGGCCCGCACCAGAGCGTTGGCCACCAAGCGTATGCCTTCCACGGCGATGCCATCGGCCAGTGGGTGAAAACCAGGCGCGCAGTAGGCTTCCAGGCAATGCGCCAACGCATCCATGCCCGTGCCGGCGGTGACTTTTGCCGGCATGCCGACGGTCAGGGCCGGGTCGCTGATGACCACGCGCGGCATCATTTTCGGGTGGAAGATGATGCGTTTGGTGTGGGTACGCTCGTCGATGATCACGGCTGCGCGGCCCACTTCAGAACCCGTGCCTGCGGTCGTCGGCACCGCGATGACCGGGGCGATTTTGCTTTCGTCGGCGCGTGTCCAGTAGTCGCCGATGTCTTCGAAATCCCAGACCGGCCGGGTCTGGCCGCTCATGAAGGCGATGAGCTTGCCCATGTCCAGGCCGCTGCCACCACCGAAGGCGACCACGCCATCGTGCTTGCCGGCGCGCCAGGCATCGAGCCCGCCCGCCAGGTTGGCTTCGACCGGATTGGGCTTCAGGTCGCAAAACAGCGCGACGCCAAGACCGGCGGCACGCAAGGAATCCAGCGCTGCCGTGGTGATCGGGGCGCGCGCCAGGCCGCTGTCGGTGACCAGCAACGGTCGCTGGATACCCTGGCTGCGACAGACCTCGGCCAGCTCGCTGATACGGCCGACACCGAAGCGAATGCTCGTGGGGTAGTTCCAGTTCCCGGTCAGGCTCATGGCTCAGATCTCGTGGCGCAAATGGAAGGATTTTGCTCGGGTCAGGTGTTCGTAACCCAGGCGCGACAGCGTCACGCCGCGCCCGCTGTTCTTCACGCCGGTCCAGGCCAGGGCCGGGTCGAGGTAATCGCAGCGGTTCATGAACACGGTTCCGGTGTCGATCTCGTTGCCCAAGCGTTCGGCGGCGGTGAGGTCCTGGGTCCAGAGGGAAGCGCTGAGCCCGAACTCGCTGTCGTTCATCAAGGCAATGGCTTCGTCGTCGCCGGCCACCGGCATGATGCCGACCACCGGGCCGAAGCTTTCCTCGCGCATCACCGACATTTGATGGCTGACGTCGACTAGCACCTGCGGCGCGAGGTAGGCGCTGCCCGGTGCGTCGAAGGGAAAGGCCTTCGGATCGATCAGTGCCTTTGCGCCCTTGGACAGCGCATCGGAGATCTGACCCCGCACGAACTCAGCAGCGCCCGGGTTCACCAGCGGACCGAGTGTGGTGGCTTCATCCAGTGGGTTGCCCAGCACGTATTGATTCGTGAGTGCGACGAATCGCTCGACAAACGCCGGGTAGATTTTCGCATCGACATAGATCCGTTCGATGGCGCAGCAGCTTTGCCCGGAGTTGAAGAAACTGCCGTCCACCAGGTTTTCCACTGCGTGTTCGAGGTTGGCGTCTGCGCGGACGTAGGCCGGGTCCTTGCCACCGAGTTCCAGGCCCAGGCCGAGGAAGCGGCCCGTGGCGGCGGTTTCCATGGCCTTGCCGGCGTCAACCGAACCGGTGAAGTTCACTTGGTGCACACGGCCGGAGGCAATGATCTCGCCGGTCTGGCGATGATCGAGCAGCAGGTTCTGGAACAGTCTTTCGGGCAGATTCGCGCGGCGAAACGCTTCGGCGAACCGTTCACCTACGAGCAGCGTTTGTGAGGCGTGTTTGAGGATGACGCTGTTGCCGGCCATCAACGCCGGAATGATCGTATTCACTGCCGTCAGATAAGGGTAATTCCAGGGGGCGACGACCAGCACCGTACCCAGCGGTTCACGTTTGATATGCCTTCGAAAACCGGCGACAGGCGTGGGTTCAACGGCTGCCAACGCTTCAGGCGCAATGGCGATCATATGCCGGGCACGCTCTTCGAAACCGCGCAGTTCGCCCGCGCCAAAGCGCACCGGGCGGCCCATCTGCCAGGCCAGTTCCGGGACAATTTCGTCCTTCATGGTCAGCATCGCATCCACTGCGGCGTTGCAAAAAGCGGCGCGCTCGCTCAGTGGCCGGCGTTTCCATGACGCCTGGGCGGTTGCGGCTGCCCTTAGCGCCTGTTCGAGTTGAGTCTCATCGGCACAGCGACGTTCGACATAGACCCGGCCATCGACCGGTGAGATGAGTTGAATCGTTGCAGTCATGATGGTGGTCTCAATAGCGCTCAAAACCGCGCTGCAGTTCCCAGTCGGTGATCCGTCGGTCGTACTCTTTCTGCTCCCATTCGGCGGTGTGCACGTAGTGGTCGATCACTTCATCACCGAACGCTTCGCGCAGCATCGTTGAGCTCTGGAGTGCGGCGGTGGCTTCGCGCAGGGTTTTCGATACTTCCGGCAAGTGTTCGTCGACGTAAGCATCGCCTTCAAAGGGCGGCACGAGGTTGAGCTTCTCGTCGATACCGGCCAGCCCCGCGGCGATTAAGGCAGCGAAGGCCAGATAAGGGTTGAGGTCGGCGCCGCCAATGCGGCATTCGATACGGATGGCTTTGCTGCTTTCTGCGCACAGACGAAAGCCTGCGGTGCGATTGTCGCGACTCCAGACTGCCCGGGTCGGCGCAAACGTACCGGCCTGAAAACGCTTATAGGAATTGATATAGGGCGCGAGAAAGCAGGTGATGTCGTTGGCATATTTCAGCTGCCCGGCCACCCAGGCACGCATCAGTTTCGACATGCCAAACTCAGCCTTGGCGTCGAAGAACAGTGGCTTCTTGGCGTTCTTGTCCCACAGCGAATTGTGGATATGGCTGCTGGAACCGGCGGCGTCATAACGCCACTTGGCCATGAACGTGATCGCCTTGCCCTGCAACTGCGCGATCTCTTTGCAGGCGTGCTTGATGATGACGTGGTGGTCGGCCATGGTCAGCGCGTCGGCGTAACGGATGTTGATCTCTTCCTGCCCCGGGCCCCATTCACCCTTGGAGTTTTCCACGGGAATGCCGGACGCTTGCAGATGTTTGCGAATCGCCCGCAGCACCGGCTCCTCGCGTGTGGTCTGGAGGATGTTGTAATCCTCGATGTAGTGGCCGGCGGTCTTGGGCTTGTGGTAGTTGCGCTCGTGGATCGCCTCGTAGCTCTCGTCGAACAGATAGAACTCAAGTTCCGAGGCGAACATGCCGGTGTAGCCGCGTTCGCGCAGTCGCTCGATCTGCTTTTTCAGGATCGCCCGAGGGCTGTGCGGCAGATCGCGCCGATGGTGATGATCGAGCACGTCACACAGCACCAGCGCCGTGCACTCAAGCCAGGGCACTCGCCGTAATGTGGACATGTCGGGCTTGAGGACAAAGTCGCCATAGCCTTTGCTCCAACTGGCCGCGGCGTAACCCGGCACGGGTTCCATGTCGATGTCGTCGGCCAACAGGTAATTGCAGCAGTGGGTTTCTTCATGTCCGCTGTCGATGAAAAACTCGACTTGGAATCGCTTGCCGACGAGTCGGCCTTGCATGTCGACCATGCACACCAGAACGGTATCGATCTCGCCGGAGGCGGCAGCACGCTTGAGTTGGTCAAAGCTGAGGAGGGGCTCGGTCATCACGTAGTCCTGCGTGAAATGGTTGGGCCGGTCTGAAATAGCTGTTGCAGACGCTCTCCAGAAAAACCCAAAACCTGCAGACGTGAGCATCGTGTGCAATAAGCTGCTCTTAGCTTAGCTTAAGGCCGATAAACGCAAGTTTCGGTGATCGAAACTTGATGAATCAGGCCGGCCTATTCACGGCACACCAGAGTTGCTGGTACGCGCCAACCAGTTGATCGAGAGTGAACGCGAGATTGCGACCACTCGGGCCGGGACCGGTCCGCACTCGGCTGTCGTCAGCAAAGGCGTGTGTGCCTATGCCGCCCAGCGCAAGGAAAAGCGCAATTTTTAAACCTTTCATGTCATTCACCGATTCGTCTTGGGTTGACCCGGTGTGAGTCGTTTGCTCACCGGGTAGAGACGATGCTAGGGCTTTACCGGTTCCTCAAATAGCGGCCCGTTGGACAAACACTGTTGACGGATTGCGCATGAATAGCAGCCTTCGAAAAAGCCAATGGCGCTACGCCTGCGCCTATGGCATCGTCGAAAAAAATACGTCGTATTGCGAACAGGATCAAAACGATGGAGGAGGGTGATGAGGTCGGCGCGCAGCCGTCGATGGCAACGCTCAAAGCGTTCAATCGTTGCGTGCTCCACCTGGGGCGGCTTGCCCGGGAGCGCGGCGCCTCGCAGTTCATCGCCGAAGGCCTGCAAGCGTTCCGTGAACTGGTGCCCTTTGCGTCGGCGTGGTGGGGCGAGATGTCCGCGTCAGCTGTCAACGCGCCGCCTAAAAGCTGGATGCACGGGCGGATCAATCTGCCCGAATCGTTTGCCGCCGAATGGCACAAAAGTGCAGGCCGCGACAAATTCTCCCATGACACCTTGAGTCAACCCGGTGAAGTCGTGCGCGACAGCGGGTTCACCGACCCCGATGAAGCCGTGGACGCATTCGCTCGGCGCCACGATCTCTACCACCCGATGTGCATCACTTTCGAATTGCCCGAAAGCGGCCTGATGTTCTTCGTGTGTCTCTACCGTGGCATTGATGCTCCGGCGTTCAACGACAGCGAGGCCGCTTTGTTTTCGGCCTTCTGCGACCACCTGTTGCAGCTGTGGCGGTTTCAGGTGCAAGACATGATCCGCATCGACACGGGCAACGGCGCGACCGACTTCGGCGTGGCGCGCATGGACGGCAGTCTGCTGTACGTGGGGGCCAGCCTGTGCGCCGCCATTCAGCGCGAGTTGCCAGGCTGGAGCGGTTCGATGCTGCCGGCCGAGGTGATCGCGCAACTGCAAAAGGCCCCATGCGTGATGCGTCTGGGCCGTTGTGCGCTGACCCTGAGTCCGAACGCGGAGCATGTGATTCTGTCGCTCGAAGCGCGGTCACGTGCGGCAGTGCTTGCGCCACGGGAGCGGACGGCGGCGATGCTGTTCGCTGCCGGGCATTCCTACAAAGAGATTGCCAAGATCCTGACCCTGAGCCCGGCGACAGTGCGCACCTATCTGCGCAACTGCTATTTGCAGCTTGGCGTGAAAAGCAAGGTTGAACTGGGTTCAGTCCTGCGGGACACAACGCGCCGCGATTAAGTCCCCAAATTTCACCCACTCAAATGCAATCCCCCTGTGGGAGCGGGCCCTGTGGCGAGGGGATTTATCCCCGTTGGGCTGCGAAGCGGCCCCGGCATTTCAATGTTAAACCGCGTTTACGACTGCTTCGCAGCCGAACGGGGATAAATCCCCTCGCCACAGGGCCCGCTCCCACAGGGGGATTTGTTGGTGGACTATTTACCTGCCCCTCCTCATTTGTGGAGGTCTCGCAGGCGGCGGCGCTCTATAGGGTATGCCCTGCATATCAGGGGCTTGCGCGGCAGTCTGTCCGGGCCACTTCCAAAACTATAAAAACAGAGGTGAGGCGGTTGAAATTTTCCAGGCTGTTTATCGCGGTTGCGACCACTACGGCACTTTCTTCCATGGCGCTCGTGGGGTGTCAGACACAGGGCTCGACGCCCGCCGACAGGGTGATGCGCAACGGCTACGTCTACACCGTCGATGGCCAGAATTCCGTGCAGCAAGCGATTGCCGTAACGGGCGGGAAGATCGTCTATGTTGGCAGCGACGAAGGGGTGTCCTCGTACATCGGCAAGCAGACCCAGTTGATCGATCTGGCCGGGCGCATGCTGATGCCGGGTTTCATCGATGCGCACATGCATCCGGGGGACGGCGGCCGCGCCATGACCTTGTGCGATTTGAAGTACCAGACGATGACGCGCAAGGTTTTCCAGGAAACCATTCAAGCGTGTCTAGATGCCGACAAGGACAAGGGGCCTGATGTCTGGCTCGAAGTGGGCAGCTGGGATCGCATGGGCATGGACGGACTCGACGGCGACCCGGATAAATCGACGCTGGACGCGCTGAAGACCCAGCGTCCGATCCAGGTTCGTTCCACCGACTTTCATACCGTGCTGACCAACTCGCGTGGCCTGGCGGTGGCCGGCATCAACAAGCACACCGCCAATCCGGGCGATGGCAAATACGTGCGTGACAGCGCCGGTAACCCGACCGGCATCTGCGAAGACGGCGCTGCCGATGCCATGGCCGCCGTGGTGCCGCCCGCCACCGACGCCGAAAAACTCAACCAGACTCGCGCGGCGCTCGACGCGATGCGCGAGCAAGGCATCACCAGTTTCTTCGATGCCTTGTCGGGGCCGGAGAGCGGCAAAGCGTTCACCAGCCTGCAGCAGTCGGGCGAGCTGACGGCCCGGGCCTTTTTGGCGATCAAACTGGACCCGGCCGCCGCCGCGGCAGACCCGACAAAAACCATCGCCGACGCCAAGGCTTTGGCCAACACCTACGATCAGGGCGAAGCCAAAGCCGCGCCGGGCGTGAGCATGCGCCACGTCAAATTGTTCATGGACGGCATCATCAATGCGCCGGCAGATACCGGCGCAATGCTCACACCGTACCTGCGCAATGCCGGAACCGATACGGCGCCGAAGTGGACACCTGGCAAAAACGTCGGCGAGCTGTACTTCCCGCCGCAAGTGCTCAAACCGTTGCTGTTGCAAGCCGTGCAGGCCGGCCTCGACCCGCACCTTCACGCCACCGGAGACCGGGCAGTGCGCGACTCGTTGAACGGTATCGAATACGTGCGCCAGCAATTGCCTGGCAATGGTTTCCGCCCGGCCATTACGCACAACGAGTCCGTGGACCCTGCCGACTATCCACGCTTCAAGGCGCTCGACGTGACCGCTAACATGTCCTTCCAGTGGGCGCAGCAGGCGCCGTCCACGGTCGATGGCACCAACGAGCACCTGGGTGCCCAGCGTTTTGCGCGCATGGAACCGTCGGGCAGCATCGCCCGTGTCGGCGGCCGCGTGGCGTATGGCAGCGACTGGCCTGTCGATCCGCTCGATGAGTTCCTCGCGCTGAAGATCGGCGTCACCCGCTCAGGCGACCCGCTGAACCCCCACAGCTACGGGCCCAAGTACGCCGGCAGGTTGAATGCCGACCCGGCACTGTCGCGCACGGAGGTGCTGCGCACCATCACGATCAACGCCGCCGAGCAGTTGAAACTGGAGGCGGTGGTCGGCTCGGTTGAAGTGGGCAAGTTCGCCGACCTGATTGTCCTGGAGAAGAACTTCATGCAGGTGCCCGAGGATGAACTGGCTCGCAATAAGGTGCTGCTGACCATGGTGGGTGGCAAGGTCGTTTGGGCGAAGGCACCGTTTGTGGGTCTTCAACAGCGGCCGGCTCAAGTCGCTGGTTTAAATACTGAACAACAAAAATAAAAACAAAGTCAGCCCCAATGCCAGTCGGTTAAATGCGGTCCCTGTGGGAGCGGGCTTGCTCGCGAAGGCGGCTGCATACTCAACATTGATGCAAGCTGACCCACCGCTTTCGCGAGCAAGCCCGCTCCCACAGGGACCGCATTTAACCGCCAGACTTTGCCGTCTACCAATAACAAGAGAACACCGCTATGACCCAGCAACGAAGTCCCCTGATCGAAACCCGTTCGATCGATTTCATCCCCGAGGCCGAGCGTCATGGCAGCCTCTACAGCCAGTTCACCCTGTGGCTCGGCGCCAACCTGCAAATCACGGCAATCGTCACCGGTGCGCTGGCCGTGGTGCTGGGCGGTGACGTGTTCTGGTCGCTCATCGGCTTGCTGATCGGCCAGTTGCTCGGCGGTGCGGTCGTTGCCTTGCACGCGGCCCAAGGGCCCAAGCTCGGGTTGCCGCAGATGATCTCCAGCCGTGTGCAGTTCGGGGTCTATGGGGCGGCGATCCCGATTGTGCTGGTGTGCCTGATGTACCTCGGTTTCAGCGCCACCGGCGCGGTATTGTCGGGGCAGGCGATTGCCCAGTTGATCCATGTCAGCGACAGCGCCGGCATCCTGATTTTCGCCGCTTGCATCGCGTTTCTGACGATCTTCGGCTATCGGGTTATCCACCTGGTCGGACGGGTGGCCAGCGTGCTGGGCATCATTGCCTTTGCCTATCTGTTTACCCGGCTGATGACACTCAACGATATCGGCCTGTTGCTGGAAAACCGTCACTTCGACTGGAGCACTTTCTTGCTGGCCGTGTCGCTGTCCGCGTCCTGGCAAATCGCTTTTGGCCCTTACGTGGCCGACTACTCACGCTATTTGCCGAACAAAACTTCGTCCTGGAAAACCTTCGCTGCCGTCGGCCTGGGTACCGTGCTTGGCGCGCAGGCGTCCATGGTGCTAGGCGTGTTCGCCGCGGCGTTGGCCGGCGCGAATTTCCGCGGGCATGAGGTGGCGACCATCGTCGGCCTGGGCAGTACCGGTGTGATGGCCTCGCTGCTGTACTTGAGCGTGGTGTTCGGCAAGGTCACGGTGTCGACGCTCAACGCTTATGGCAGCTTCATGTGCGTGGCCACGATCATCAGTGGTTTCCGCAGCCGTCTCGAGATCACCGCCCGGCAGCGCATGGTCTTTGTGCTGGTGATTGTCGCGGCATCCACCACCTTGGCGCTGCTCGGGCAGTACTCGTTCCTCAACTCGTTCAAGTACTTCATCCTGTTTCTGCTGACCTTTTTCACGCCCTGGAGCGCGATCAACCTGGTGGATTACTACTTCATCAACAAAGAACGGTATGACATTGCGGCGTTGTCGGACCCGGCGGGTCGTTATGGTCGCTGGAACGTGCGCGGGATCAGCGTGTATGTCGTGGGTGTGTTGATCCAGTTGCCTTTCGTCGACACGCATTTCTACTCCGGACCGATGGTCGCGCAGCTCGGCGGTGTCGATATTTCGTGGATTGTGGGGCTGGTGGTGCCGGGCATTCTCTACTACGTGCTGGCGAGGACATCAGCGCTGGCGGTGTTGCCTGAACACCGTTCAGAGGCCTGAATCAAGGACTTACAAAGTGAATGCGCCAGTCACCGGCATGTCTTGGAGCGTCTCCTATACTGATCCGCGTTGACAGGTTCAACACAGATCCCGAATGCCGTTGGAACCGCGACTCGCGTTCCGACGGCTTCCCTACGAACTCACAGCCAGGAGAACGATCATGACCATCCGCATTGGCGACGAAGCACCGGACTTTACCGCTGAAAGCACCGAAGGCACGCTGCGGTTCCATGAATGGATCGGCGACAAGTGGGCGATCCTGTTCTCGCATCCCAAGGACTTCACCCCGGTGTGCACCACTGAACTCGGTTACATGGCAGGGCTCAAGCCAGAGTTCGACAAACGCAACACCAAGGTCGTCGGGCTCAGTGTCGACCCCGTCAGTAATCATGCGAGCTGGGCCAAAGACATCGAAGAAACCCAGGGCCATGCGGTCAACTACCCCATGATCGGCGACGAGAACCTGGTAGTGGCCAAGCTCTACGACATGATCCATCCGAATGCCAGCGGCGGCACACGCACTGCTGTGGACAACGCCACGGTGCGGTCCGTGTTCGTCATCGGGCCGGACAAAAAGGTCAAGGCGATGCTCATCTACCCGATGAGTGCCGGGCGCAACTTCGATGAAGTGCTGCGTCTGCTCGATGCGCTGCAATTGAACGCCAAGCACACCGTTGCCACCCCTGTTAACTGGCGTCCGGGCGAGGACGTGATCATTCCGACATCGGTGTCCGACGAGGACGCGAAGAAGAAATACCCGGACGGTTTCAAAACGGTGAAACCTTATTTGCGCACAGTGGCGCAACCGAAATAACCCATTCGGAGACCCCATGCATGGCCGTCCAAGTCTCGCGCGTCGACGCAACGCACATCGACAAAATCGCCAGCCTCTTCGACGATTATCGAGGCTTCTACGGCCAGCCTTCGAACCTGCGGCAGTCCCGGGATTTCATCGCTGAACGCATCGCCGGGGATGAATCCGTGATCTTTTTCGCCTCTGACCTGTCCGGTAATGCACTGGGGTTCGTCCAGTTGTACCCGACGTTTTCCTCCATCGACGCCCACCGGACCTGGCTGCTCAGCGACCTGTTCACCGCCCCCGAGGCCCGGGGGCAGGGCGTGGGGAGGTCACTGATGAACGCTGCCCGAGCCTTTGCACTGTCGACCGGCGCCAAGGGCATGGTGCTGGAAACGGCTACGGATAATTTTGCGGCGCAGCGGTTGTATGAATTATTGGGTTACGTGCGCGATGCGGGTTACTACACCTACTGCCTCGATCTGAAGCAGGGCTGACTAAGGCCTGGCGAACACCATTATCAGCAATACCAACGTTCGTGTAGCCGCTGCTTTGTGGCGAGGGGATAAATCCCCTCGCCACAGGGCGGCTGCTACGGGGGCTCCGTGATTATCCCGCCGGAACGTTGTTATTCAGCACTCGATTCACCTGTTCCATTACCGCTGCGGCAACTTCCAGCGCTCACGCAATCGCTCATATTGCCCCTCAGGCATCTGCACCAATACCGGAGACTCACGAGGATCCAGCCACTCGAACAACCGCGAAATATCCCCCTGATCCATCGCCGTACACCCCTGCGTAGACGAGGTGGGTCCCCGCCAGATATGGAAAAAGATGCACGAACCTGAACCCGGAGTCGCCGGCGTGTTGTGCTCGATAAAGATGCCTTTGCGATAAAGGTTCTCGCTGCGCATATGCTCCGAGCTGTTCCAGTCCTTGGCCATCGCCGCCCCGTCGACCAGCTTGTTGTAACGTTCGGATTTGCTGTCATCCACGCATTCTGTGGTCGATGTCAGCGAGAGATAAGGCAGTTTTGTATCGCCCGTCGTGTCGTAGCCAAACGCCGTTCCAAGCCTGAAGATCCCGGCCGGCGCCATTCCATCACCTTCACGTTTGATCGGACCTTCACCGGGCTCAACATTACCCAAACCCTTACCCCAAGCCATCCCGCTCTTGCCAACCACCACCGCAAACCCATCGCCGATTTTTCGAAAATTACCCCCGTCTCGTTCATAACGCTGGGCAGTGCCCTGGGTGTCATCCCAGTTTTTTGTAGTGACCACAATCAGCTGGTGACTGCTGTCCAGCACTTCGCTGGCACTCAGCGGCGTGATGGGGAAATCCATCACGCTTTTCGGCGCTCCCTCGCCACTAAAAGTGAAGTGCCACCACTCTTTCGAGTACCCGGCAAATCCCTCTTTTTCCATGGCGCTGCTGAGTCGCTGGCGGTTTTCTTTGGCGGTCGCGTTGATCGTCGGGTTGGCGGTATGGGCGCGCTCATCGAAGCAATCAAACCCGGTGCCCATATCGAGTGCGCCGTCGTGCCAGCGCTGGGCATAAGGCGCTGTGCAATCGACTTGCGCGGCCGAGGGTGTCCAAGTGTCGGCGGGCAGTGCTTTGGGACCGGTCAGCGTCAGGTCCACGGTTGAACCTCTGGAGTGATTCGACACCCGCGCCACATACCCCAGCCGCCAGAAGTCCTGTTTATCCACGCGCGGATAGAACTCGGCCTTGCGCGGGTCTCCCGGCTCAGTCGCGAAGCGGCCCATATCAGCCACAGCCCGGCTGGGTCGATAGCAGTCGAACACCTTCAAGCCGTAGCCTTGTGATTGAAGCGCCTGTTGTACTCGGGCGAGGGCCTTGGCGGTGTCCAGCGACAGCAGACACTCGGAAGCGGCGTAACCGTCGAGTGAGTGTCCGGTGAAGTTGTGGGCGCTGGCGTAGCGAATGTCTTGCTCGATGGTCGGATCAATCGTACGCAGGTAGACCATGTGTTCAGGCCTTGGCTCGGCCCAGGCCATGCCTGGAACGATGAGGCTCAGCAACAGCAGTGACCGCAACCACGGGCGGGCGAGCAGGCGGGAAAATTGAACCGGGAATGCTAGCGAGGAGGGCATACGAACCTTCAGGTTTAAGCGCATGAAGTTATTGTCCGGAGAACACTTCAAACGGATCTTAAACCATGACCGCCAGTGTCTGGCTGATTCATATCTGGGAGCAGGCATTACGACCGAAAGCCAAAGACGCCCGCGATGCTGTCGCGGGCGCCACGTTCAAGCCAAGTCTCAGGCTACGGGAATCATCGTGTCCGCCGCTGCCAGGGCGGTGGCACGATCAGCGGCCGGCGGGTAGATCCACTGGGTATTGATCTGCGTCTTGAGCTCCTTGGCCTCGTCCTTCACCAGTTTGAGCTGGCGATCCCAGCCTTCGGTGAACACCGCGCCCCAGGCACCCAGGTCGAGGCAGGTCACGTGCTTCGGCTGACGGTAAGGGGTCGGCTCGACACCCAGCAAATCCGCAGCAACGTTATTCCCGGCGTGGCGGCCCAGGGAGATCGCATGCTGACAGCACATTGCGGCGAAGTTGCCAAGGTCGTCGGTCGCGGCATAGGCGACGTCGCCGGCGGCGTAGACATGCTGCTGACCCAAGACCTTCAGGTTCTCATCGACGTGCAAACGCCCTTGGGGATCGCGATCGCTGGTCAACTGTTCGGTCAGTGGGCTGGCGCGGCGGGCACCGCGATTCTGGGAATGGCGGTGCTGGGCGACGCCACGACGGCGCTGAGAATCGGCTGGCCGGTGTGATCGGACTCAGGCTGGTCTCGGGAAGTTGAGGCTGGTGGCGGGCGGCATCCGATAAATCCATAAGGTGCAAAAGAGGCATTTTGCTGGCCCCGGAGCCTAGATGTTGTCGCCAAAATCACTTCACTTTCAGGTGGTTAGGCGGAATGCAATTGCGAAGTGTATTTGTCACGATGATCTCGTTCGCCCTGGCCAGCGTTGCAGTCTCTGCCCAGGCCAGGGAATTGGCGTCCAATGATCGGTATATGTGCAGCTGGGGGGCGGGGACGGCGGCGAGAGCCCAGGAACTCAAGCTGGCCGGGGTCTCCCTTTATGCCGCTCGTCAGAAGTTACAGGCTTACAAATTCAGCAAGGCGTGGATGCGCATGCTGGCGATGGGCATCACCGAGCAGACCTACGACAGCAAGTCGCGGTTCAAGCCGGCGGATGTGCGTGAGAGTTTTTATGAGGAGTGCGTGCGGTACAAGTTGGCGCGTAAGTGAAAAAAAGAGGCCTGATGCCAAGCTAAGGCAATAATTGGACTTGTAGGAGCCAGGCTTGCCGGCGAAAGCGATCTTGAGTACGCCTTCGCCGGCAAGCCTGGCTCCTACGAAAAGCAATTTATACGCCCGGCATGCTGCGCCACGTTCACTTCAGACACTGCGCCCCAGCCTTGGCCACTTGCGCATCCTGCTCGGCTTTCACACCAGACACACCCACCGCGCCGATCACCTGCCCATCGACAATAATCGGCACGCCACCCTCAAGTGAGGTCAGCAACGGCGCTGACAAAAACGCGTGGCGGCCACCGTTGACCATTTCTTCATAACCTTTCGACTCACGCCGACCCAGGGCAGAGGTGCGGGCCTTTTCGGTGGCGATGTAGGCGCCGATCGGGGCGCAACCATCGAGGCGTTCCAGGGCCAGAGGATGGCCCCCGTCGTCGACAATCACGATGGTCACGGCCCATTGATTGTTCTGTGCCTCGCTGCGTGCGGCACTGAGAATCTGGCTGACTTCGGTCTGGCTCAGTACGGCTTTGCTTTTCATGGGGATACTCCAGGGCTCGATGAGGGCAACGCGGCTTCGACCAGTTCAATCCAGTGCCGGACAGGGGTTCGGCCCGCTCCGTCGAGGTGGGACTGACAGCCGATATTGGCCGTGACAATGACGTCGGGATGACCGCTTTCCAGCGCATTGAGTTTGTTGTCGCGCAGTTGTCGGGACAGCTCTGGTTGGGTCAACGAATAGGTGCCGGCCGAGCCGCAACACAGATGACCGTCGGGAACGAACGTGAGGTTGAAACCCAGCGTTGTCAGCAACGCTTCAACCGCACCGCCGAGTTTTTGTGCGTGCTGCAAGGTGCAGGGGCAATGGAAGGCCAGGCGTTGGTCGCTGTGGATGCCGAGCTTTTCCAGCGGCTCGTCGCGCAGCACTTCAACCAGATCCCTGGCCAGCGCACTGACCTTCCTGGCCTTCTCGGCATACGCCGGGTCGGTGCTGAGCAGGTGGCCGTAGTCTTTGATAAAGGCGCCGCAACCGCTGGCGGTTTGCACGATGGCTTCGGCCCCTTGTTCAATGCCCGGCCACCACGCATCGATGTTGTGGCGGGCGCGATCAAGGCCGGCCGCCTGCGCGTCCAGGTGATAATCGACGGCGCCGCAACAGCCGGCCTCGCGTGTCGGTGTGACGCTGATGCCCAGTCGATCGAGGACGCGCGCGGTGGCCGCATTGGTATTGGGCGACAGACTCGGCTGCACGCAACCTTCGAGCATCAGCACCTGCCGCGCGTGGCGGGTGGTCGGGCGCTGCCTGGCCGGATACACGTGGCGCGGCAACTTGGCTTGCAGCGTATTCGGCAACAACGCACGGAACACCTGACCGCTGCTGACCAGCGCCTTGAACAGCACCGGATTGGGCACGACGCTGCGCAAGCCTTCGCGCAACAAGCGCTGGTCGAGTGAGCGCGGCACGGCCGCATCGACCACCGCGCGGCCGATGTCGAGCAAGTTGTGATAGTCGACGCCCGAGGGGCAGGTGGTTTCGCAATTACGGCAAGAGAGGCAGCGATCCAGGTGCTGCTGGGTCTTTTGGGTAACCTCGTTGCCTTCCAGCACTTGTTTGATCAGGTAGATGCGCCCACGCGGCCCGTCCAGTTCATCACCGAGCAATTGATAGGTCGGACAAGTGGCATTGCAGAAACCGCAATGCACGCACGTGCGCAGGATGCTTTCGGCTTCTTCGGCGCGGGGCAGTTGGCGGGCCTGTTCGCTCAGGTTGGTCTGCATGGGTCAAAGCTCCGCGTACAGGCGACCGGGGTTGAAGATGCCCCGTGGATCGAGTTGGTCCTTCAAGTTGCGGTGGTAGCGCATCAGTGCCGCGGGCAGCGGTTGGAACGGACTGTCGATCAGACCGTGGCTGTAGCAGGTCACATGCCCGCCGACCTCATCGACGACCTTGCGAATGAACGCTGCCTGCGCGTCGGATTTGAGCCAGCGCTGGGCGCCGCCCCAGTCGATCATTTGCAGGCCGGGGAGGGAAAGCCGGGGCGTGTTGTGCGGGACGGACAGGCGCCAAAGCGGCTGGTCTTCATCAAAGAAACTCAAGCGATGTTCGTTGAGATCCGCCCAATATGAACCCTCCAGCAGCTCGCCACCCAAGCGGTCATGCGCTGCCTTCACCGAGCCTTCGCCACCTTCAAGCCGCAAGTGAAGGCGCTGACCGTCGTGGCTCGCGGCGCTGATCGGCAGCGGTTGCTGCCCCCATTCCGCGAGGCGCAGCAAGGCGCGATCGCTGTCCATTTCCAGGCTGATGCTTAACGCTTGCCGAGGTTTGGGCAGGACCTTGAGCGAGACTTCAGTGATCACCCCCAATGAGCCGTAACTGCCGGCCATCAAGCGCGACAGGTCGTAGCCGGCGACATTTTTCATGACTTCGCCGCCGAAGCGCAAATGCTTGCCGTGGCCGGTGATGACCCGTGTCCCGAGGACGAAGTCCCTGACCGATCCTGACCACGGGCGCCGTGGTCCCGATAATCCGCTGGCGATCATTCCGCCCACGGTCGCGCCGTCACCGAAGGAGGGCGGTTCACACGGCAGCATCTGCTGCGACGCGTCCAATACCTCCGCCAGTTCTGCCAACGGCGTGCCGCAGCGTGCGGTAATCACCAGTTCGGTCGGGTCGTAGCTGACGATGCCGCGGTGGCTGCGCGTATCGAGTACTTCACCCGCCACGATGCGGCCCAGGAATGCTTTGCTGTTGGAGCCCTGGATGCGCAGCGGAATGGCGTTTTGCAGGGCCAGGTTGACCTGTTCCAGCAGGCTGGCACTGTCATCGATATCGTGTTCGCTGCGCATCAGAAACGCTCCAGTTCAGGGAAGGGCAACTGACCCATGTGAACGTGCATCGCGCCGAACTCGGCGCAGCGGTGCAAGGTTGGAATGTTCTTGCCCGGATTGAGCAGGCCGCCCGGATCGAACGCGGCTTTGACGGCATGAAACAGGGTCAGCTCATCACTGTTGAACTGCGCACACATCTGATTGATTTTCTCGCGGCCGACGCCGTGTTCCCCGGTGATGCTGCCGCCGACTTTCACGCACAACTCCAGAATCTTGCCGCCCAGGGCTTCGGCGCGATCGAGTTCGCCGGGTTGGTTGGCATCGAACAGAATCAGCGGATGCATGTTGCCGTCACCGGCGTGGAAAACATTGGCCACGCGCAGGTCATACTCGGCCGACAGTGCAGCAATCGCGTGCAACACACCGGGCAGTTCGCGGCGCGGGATCGTCCCGTCCATGCAGTAATAATCCGGCGAGAGGCGGCCCACCGCCGGGAACGCATTCTTGCGCCCGGCCCAGAAGCGCACGCGTTCGGCCTCATCGCGGGCCTGGCGGACTTCGGTGGCGCCGGCCTGTTCCAGCACCTGGCGTACGCGGTCGCAGTCATCGTGAACATCGGCTTCAACGCCATCGAGTTCGCACAGCAGAATGGCTTCGGCGTCGACCGGATACCCCGCGTGGATAAAGTCTTCGGCGGCGCGAATGGCCAGGTTGTCCATCATCTCCAGGCCGCCGGGAATGATGCCGGCGGCAATGATGTCGCCCACCGCGCGACCTGCCTTTTCAACGGAATCGAACGCCGCCAGCAGCACCTTGGCCGTCTGCGGTTTGGGCAGCAGTTTGACCGTGACTTCGGTGATCACCCCCAGCATACCTTCGGAACCGGTGAACAACGCCAGCAGATCAAACCCCGGTGAGTCGAGCGCTTCGGAACCCAGGGTCAGGTGTTCGCCATCGACGGTGAGGATGTCGACCTTGAGCAGGTTGTGCACCGTCAGACCGTATTTCAGGCAATGCACGCCTCCGGCGTTTTCGGCCACGTTGCCGCCGATGGAACAGGCGATCTGCGAGGAGGGGTCCGGCGCGTAGTACAAACCGAACGGCGCGGCAGCCTGGGAAATCGCCAGATTGCGCACGCCCGGCTGAACCCGCGCCGTGCGCGCGGCGGGGTCGATGTGCAGGATGTTATTGAAGCGCGCCATCACCAGCAGCACGCCTTTCTCGAGCGGCAATGCACCGCCGGACAAACCGGTGCCGGCACCGCGAGCGACCACCGGGACGCGAAACTCGTGGCAGAGTTTAAGCACGCCCTGGACTTCGTCGATATGGCGCGGCAGCACCACCAGCATGGGCGTGGTGCGGTAAGCGGAAAGCCCGTCGCATTCGTACGGTTTGAGTTCTTCCTGCTGATCCAGGACTTCCAGGTCTGGCAAGCGAGCGTGCAGTGCTTGCAGCAGGGCCGCTCTGTCGACATCAGGCAGCACGCCGTCGACGCGTTCATCGTAGAGGATGTTCATAGGCGGTTGACGACCCTCAGTTGTTTTTATTAGAGGTCTGTTTCCGGTGACAGCTGACTTGCATCATTGGCCTGACGCGTCCTACTGTCCATGTGTTGTTTGACTGGTCGAACCAGTTTCTCAGGGGCTATTTCTTTATTTCTGCAAAAAATATCCGGTTAAACATGCAGTTAGGGTTGTATTCGAGCGAATAGGGTTTTGCCGGCGAGGCTGGTCATACCAGCTGGAGGTTCGATGGACAGTGCGCAAGTGACCCGTAATCCACAAGTCGCAGACGTGGTGTGTGAACGCATAGAACGCCTGATCGTGGACGGAGTCCTCAAGACCGGGCAGTTTTTGCCTTCGGAACGGCGCCTGACCGAAAAACTCGGTGTATCCCGCACGGCGCTTCGCGAGGGACTGAAGTTGTTGCGCGCCCGGGGGATTATTAACACGGAGCAGGGAAGGGGATCGTTTGTCGCGGATCTGTCGGGCCACGGTACCGCGTCGCCGCTGATGCACCTGTTCAGCTCACAACCCCGTACGCTTTACGATTTGTTCGAGGTCCGCAGCCTGCTGGAGGGCGAGTCCGCTCGCCTGGCTGCACTGCGCGGAACCGAAGCGGATTTTGTCCTCATCACCCGAAGCTATGCAGCATTGCTCGATGCCCACACGCGGCCGATGGAAGCGAGCGAACACGCCCGGCTCGATCATGCGTTTCATCTGGCGATCTGCGAGGCCTCGCACAACCCGGTGCTGGTGCAAACCTTACGCTCGCTGACGGACTTGCTGCTCAACACCGTGTTCGCCTCGGTCAACAACCTCTACCACCGCGCACCACAAAAACGTCAGATCGACCGTCAGCACGCCCGGCTCTACAACGCCGTGACCGGCCGCATGCCGGAGCAGGCGCGCAAGGCCGCCATCGCGCACATCCAGAGCATCTGCGAGAACCTCAGGGAAATCGAAAGCGAGGAGCAGCGTCTGGTTCGTGCCACGCTGCGACTGGAAGGGTGGGCGTGAGTTATACCGTTTTTAAGTGATGGCCTTTTACTATTGGTGGCAACGCTCTAGAATTCGCGCCAGCCCTCCGGATGGAGGCGCTATGCCATCATTTAAGGGAGTTGTCATGCAATTTGGGAAAATTCTAGGGTTGGCCTTGGTGCTCGGGCTAAGTGGTTGCGCCAGCTTCACCAAAGACGAAGTCGCTCCGGTCAATCTGCCGTCGATGTCCAGTTATTCGAACAAACCGAACGTCTACGTAGACTTCGATTTCTATCAAGGCGAGCCAAAAAGCGCTTCGGCCGTTGAAATGCCGCAAGCACGCGAGATGCTAAAGCCTGAGCTGCAAAAAGTACTGACCGATTCCGGCCTGTTCGGTCGCGTCACACTGGACGAGTTCCAGAAACAGCCAGGTGATTACAATCTGCGTCTGAAGGTTTACAACCATCCACCGAGCGGTGGTCAGTTGGTTATGGCATTTATCAGTGGCCTGACGTTTACCGTCATCCCGACAATGGCGACCGACCAATACACCATGAGTCTGGAGACACTGGATTCGCAAGGGCAGACGCTGACTAACGCGAGCAACCATGATGGAATCAATACCTGGATGGGCATCTGGTTCGTGCCGTTGATGGCCAACACACCGAAAGAGGCAATCAGCGATACCTTCAGCCGCCAGGTCAATGCGCTGCTCAAGCAAGTGGTCGAGAGCAAAAGCCTGAAGTACTCGGCACTCGATGCAAACGTGCCGCGGGCCTGACAAAAAACGAGAGCCGCATGAGCGGCTCTTTTTTTGGTGCGCCAGGCATGGCGCGTTGCGCGAAGCGCAACCAGCTTGGCTGTGGTGGCCACGCTGGTGACTTGGAGGTGAAAGTCCTCTACACACCCGGCAAGGGGAAGTGTTAGCCAGAGGCAAGGGTGTCGCGGGTGACTGCGAATCTGAAGGAAGCCCGAGGCAAAATGCTGGCCTGACGAACAGGAAGCGGATTAGGCGGTGCAGCGGGGTAAGGTAGCCAAAATTGCCAAAGCCCAATACTTGCACGCAACGCTGTGACGTAGATCCGACAGGCATAAGCAGGAAGGTCGCGCGAATTACCCTGGGAGATCTGTTTAGCCTGCCATGTGCTACCGGCGTCGCGAGATGACGGGATGGGCGACAGAAGTCAGCAGAGGCCGTAGTAGTCGCTCGAAACCGGAACGATGAAGGGCTGAACCTGCCATGAGTGGATAGTCGGGTGTGATCTCTGTTGGAGCGTAAAGCAGAAACTCCGCGTAGCGGGGGTCGAGACCATCGGGAGGTAGGAGCCGGAAGCTCCGAGGGCCGGTCTGGGCGCTTAGATACCGCAGGCGACACATCAACGGAACCAAGCTCGCTGACGTTGTTTGGCAGTAGGCAGGAACCGCCGTATACGGAACCGTACGTACGGTGGTGTGAGAGGACGGCGGATGTAAATCCGCCTCCTACTCGATCCCTTACTTCAGGGCCTGAATGAACTGCGGGTCGCTGTACAACGTCTTCAGCAAATCACGAACCATCGGGTTGTAGGCATTGGCGGCATTGGGGATCGCAATGGCGCCGAAAAAGCTGCTGTCCCACTGGCGGCTGACATCCTTGGTCGCGTCGTAAACCACCTCGTTGCCCTTGAGCAACGTAAAGCGCGCGGCCAGCTGGCCCGTGCCGGTGCCCATGCCTGCGGTCAGCTCATTCTTGACCACCAGCACATCCAGATGGCGCTGAGCTTGTGGGTTCAGCAGGCCCGCCCGGCCCAGCTCTTCGGTAATCGCATCCTGTATATGTTGCGTGATGCTGCCGCTCGGCGAACTGATCGGGTTGGCCCGTACGGACAGCGAACCCTGACCGGCATCTGCCTTGACCTGAGCATTGCTGATCGATTGCAGAGGCGGGGTCTGCTTGAGCTGTTGGACGTTTTCGAAGCTCGGCTCATAACGGGTCATGGTCACGCCACAACCTTGCAGCAACAGAGCGAACAGGGGGACTAACAGTAGGAATTTTTTCACGGCGTTTCCTTGCGTGAGTGTTTACGGGGGCAGGATTATCGGCTGATGGCAGATAGCTAGCAACCGGCTTTTAAACGTCGGTCAGAGAAGCGTTGCGCACTTTTCCGGCTGCCGACAAAAAAAAGGCGCCTTGTTCAAAGCGCCCGTTTTATGCGGTCTGTGATTTGATTTCGCGAACCCCTCAAGCTTCGTTCCTGGACAAATCCGTGGTTCTGTTCATAACGATTATTGCGTCGCCTCCACCCAAAGAGGTCGCCTTGCGCGGCCAGCGTGCTTTGAGAAATCGATCTTTGCCCACCCATGTCAGGCACACTTTGTCCGTTTGATTACCGCCCAAAATCCGGTACGCGTTGCTATCCTCGCCTGTATAGAACCCGACATGACCCTTACCGCTGTTTTTTGATTCACGCCAGAACACCATCACCGCCCCCAGTCGTGGCACCGTGGACTCTCCAAATTTTTCCCATTGCCGCGCACCCAGAGGATTGGAAGGAAGCACTTCTTCGGGCATCGTTGAACCCACGCAATGCGCTACAAACAGACCGCACCAAGGCACCTCGTCCCCGGCGTAGTGAAGGTCGAGGTCGTCCGCCCAATCCAGAATGGTGGGATTGTTTTTGCGGCCAAGGACTTCCCGGGTGCCGATCAAGTTCTCTGCTTCCGCCAGCCATGGCAAAAGCGGACCTGAAGGCACATGGTCAACATCAGAAAACAAGGCGGCAGAGGTCTTGGGACCGACGATGCCATCCACCTCCAGTCCAACGCTTTCCTGGAAGGCTTTCACTGCGGCGATGGTTCGACGCCCCCAGATTCCATCCACTTCAGCTGGAAAAAAGCCATCGGCGATCAGTGCCTGCTGAATACTTCTTACCGTTTCACTGCTCATATCAACCTCCGGACGATGGCGACTCAGGGAACGACTTTGCCGAGTAAACCCTTTGGCCCGACGATCGCCGGTTTCTGGTCATAACCCAGGTCGGCCAGGAGCTTGCCCGTCGCGCGAACCAGGGCATTGAACGTCGGTCTTTGTTTGGATGAGCGCAGCGTTTGGGCGAGCGCGTAGGTGAACGCTCCGTACGAAATAACGCCGTGACGGTATTCGTAAGACAGTTGGGATTCGCCGCAGGCGTACATGAGAATCGGCAGAAAGGGCCCATCGTGCTTGTAAGCGTTGCGTCGTTTGTCGTAGAGCTTATCGTCGTAACCTCGCACCGCGATGGCCTGGCCAACACGACGGATACCCTCGCGATTGCTCACGGTATTGGCGGCCTCGGCCTTCTGGGCACTATTGCGCGCCCGTTTCACCCAGTCACGCTCGACCCACATCTGCAACTGAGGTTCCCAGCGCAGCGCGCGATGGCGGATGTCATCCGGCGGCGTCAGCCCGCGAGCGCGCCGTGCGCCCTCACGCGTCATGCCGCCGGAATGGCAACAATCGAAGATCGTGATGAACTGCGTGTCATACGGAAGCTGGATGTAGAGGTCGCGAAAATCGTTGTCGACGATGGCGCGTGCCGGCGTCCAGTCGAAGTCCCACGGGCACAGGCATTCGTCGATGCGGTCGGCTTCGCCCGCGGCATTGGTATTGGGAATCTGCGCACCGTGCCCGGAATAGAAGAGCACCCGACGATCACCGGCCTGGGCGTCGTCGAGCAGCCAATGCAGGCGATCTCGAATGCCGGCAGCGGTAGCGCGGTCATCGAGGACGACGCGGATATCGTCCGGCGAAAATTTCGACTCTTGCAGCAGTGAGCTCATCAGGAAAACGTCGTTGACGCAGCCTTCGAGTCGATCCTCGATATTGGGGTAGTTGTTGATACCGATCAGCAATGCCTTGTCTCGCGAGCGGCGCACTGTCCCTGTCTTGGGGACCGCAATGCCCAGCGACTTGTCGACGGCGGCGAGCCGCTTGTCGAAACCTCTCACTCTGCCCGCCTGCAAAAGGGGTCCCCAGACATTGGTTACGGTCTCGGCATGGCCGAGGTAGTAAGTCGCGTCATGATTGAGGACGTCGCCGGGTTTATCGAACGGCGTCATGACCTGGGTAAAGTTGGTATCGCGCAGATACAGCGGCGCCGTAAAAACCTGATCGTGCTCGTTGTAGAGGTGGTACCACTTGCGCGCGTCGTCGATTCCCTCGATGCGCCCGCCAAACGTCTCGCGTACGGCGGGATTGGCGATCTGTGAGCCGAACGTGATCAGCACCCGATTGCTCATCAGCGAGGGATTCCGACGGAACGTGTCATAGGCGACCAGCGTACCCAGGCTGTGCGCGCAGACAATGTCCGGTTGCGAAGCGCTGATAACGCTGGCGAGATCCTTGCGCAGGGTGGTCCGTAGCGCTTCGTCCGCGGACCACTGGGCCACCATGCCGGCCGTCCAGCGCAGGCGGTCAGGAAACTGCCCGATGCCGCGGTTGCGCCGGAACACGTCACCCACCGAATGGATCACCGCGCTGGTCAGAAGGCGCAGCGTAGCCTCGGCGATTTCTGACGCGCCCAGGCCGCTGGAGGAAAAGCGCTCGTCGTATTGAAAATAATCCAGCTCGAGGTCCGCATTCGGCGCCACGCGCGACACCGCCGTGGTGATCGCCCGGTGCCAGGACGCCTGAAAACTCTCGTCTGCCTCTTCGTGGCCAATGCCATGTATGCACAGAATTTTAATTTTCATTTTAATTCCCTTGCAGTGACAGCGAACTTGCCGGCGGTTCAAGGCGGGTGTTTCTGCGGGGTGGGCTATTAACGCCCCGTGTGTGGAAACAAGTGCTCGTCCCTGGCGTTGTTGGGGGATGGTTTGTTAAAGATGTGGTGAGTGAGTGTGTTTGCTTAAGTGCTTTCGTGTTGAGCATATTAGAGGAGTTAAATTAGTTCGAATTTTTTTTATGATGAATTGGAATGAAGGCGCCATTTTTCAGTGGAGTCGGTTGTTGTTATTTGGTTAGGATAAATAAACGACTGATATGGATGGATTTATACCGAGTAAAAGAGCTTGGGTATCTGCATTTAAAGCAATTATGAGAGCGCGTATTTTCAGATTTAGAGTGGGAATTGTTAAATTCTTCGGTGCCTGGTTTTCCAGTGTCTTACTTGCGTTACAAATGAGTGTGCCAAACTTGAAACACTGGAATCATTTTTGTAACAGATAATGCGGAATGCCAACAGTGAAAATAATAAATTATGGGTGGTAGGGGAGGTTGATTTCTTGAAGTTGAGTGGGCTGTCGATTACCGAGTCTATATTTTTTCGACAACGGCCGGATTGTTGAACGCTGCAGTTATCAACTTGGAATGAAGAACCAAAGCTGTTCGGTCACGACAATCGTGGGCAGCCGGGCAGCTGGCAAAGTTCTCCGAACTCACGGCCGATCCAGGACCTGGAAACGGCATGACTGTCGTAAAAACGACCTGTTTACGCTGAACGCGAACCCTGGTCATTTTTCTGTTGAACGAGTGTTCAGCTTCGACTATGTTCGTTCCACCTCCCCGGCTGGTTGCGCGGGCTTGCGTTTCTTCTTTTCGAACGAGGCACTGGCATGCGGTTTTCACCCTTTGTTGAGCGGATTTCAGGCGACGGCGTTGCTGCCTGGGATATTCACAATGCGGCATTTGAAGCCCAGCGCCGTGGTGAGGATGTGATCATTCTCAGCGTCGGCGACCCGGATTTCCCCACCCCCGATTTCATCACCGATGCTGCGATTCATGCGCTGCGTGAGGGAGACACTCACTACACCGAGATCGCCGGGCGCCAGGCTTTGCGCGAAGCCATCGCCGTTCGGTACAGCCAGCTGTTCGACCGTGAGGTGACAGCACCAAACGTCATCATCTCGGCGGGGGCGCAGAACGCGCTGTTCATCACCTCGATGTGCCTGCTCAATACCGGCGACGAAGTGATTGCCCTGGACCCGATGTACGTGACTTACGAGGCGACGCTCAAGGCTTCCGGCGCCACGTTGGTTCGCGTGCCGTGCTCGGCGGATTCAGGTTTCCGGCTCGATGCCGCCGTGCTGGCCAAGGCCATCACCCCGCGCACCCGGGCGATGTTCTTCTCCAATCCAAATAACCCCACCGGCGTCGTGCTCAACCGCGAAGAGCTGCAAGCCATCGCCGACCTCGCCATCCAGCATGACTTGTGGGTCGTGGTGGACGAGGTCTATGAGAGCCTGACCTTCGAACGCGAGCACCTCAGCCTGGCGGCGTTGCCGGGCATGGCCGAGCGCTGCGTGGTGATCGGCAGTCTGTCGAAATCCCATGCCATGACCGGCTGGCGCACTGGCTGGATCGTCGCCGATGAAGCCCTCGTGGCCCACGCCGAAACCCTGGTGTTGAGCATGCTTTACGGCTTGCCGGGTTTTGTCATGGAGGCGGCGCTCAAAGCGGTGCAAGCCCATGAGGACGTGACCCACGGCATGCGCGATATTTATCGTCGGCGTCGCGATCTGGTGGTGAGCAGCCTGTCGGATTGCCCGGGGATTGCAGTGCTCAACCCCGATGCCGGCATGTTCGTATTGATGGACGTGCGCGAAACCGGCCTGACCTCTCTGGAATTCGCCTGGCGTCTGCTGCGCGAGGCGCGTGTATCGGTGCTGGATGCGGCGGCTTTCGGCGAGCCAGCCCAAGGTTTTGTGCGGCTCTCGTTCACGTTGGGTGAAGAGCGACTGGCCCAGGCCTGCCAGCGTATTCGCGACTTTGTCCTGGTATTGAAAGGCGAAGCGCCGCGGCCGGTGATCTGTCGTGTCACCTGTGAAGCGGTGGTTGAACCGGTGGCGACCAAGACCATGATCGAGGTCGATGGCCTGCACAAACGCTTTGGCAATATCGAGGTCCTCAAAGGCGTTTCCCTGACGGCCCGCGAAGGCGATGTGATCTCGCTGATCGGTGCCAGCGGCTCCGGCAAAAGTACCTTGCTGCGCTGCATCAACATGCTCGAAGTGCCGGACCAGGGGCGCATCCTGGTGGATGGCGAGAGCATTCACCTGAACTTCGATCGTCCCGGCGCGCCGTTGGTGTCCGACGCCAAGCAACTGGTACGGATCCGTTCGAGCCTGGGCATGGTGTTCCAGAACTTCAACCTCTGGCCCCACCGCACGGTGCTGGAAAACCTCATCGAAGCGCCGACCCAGGTCCTGCGTGAAAGCCGTGCGGAGGCCACTGAACGGGCCGAAGCCTTGCTTGAACGTGTCGGGCTTGCGGCCAAGCGCAACGAGTACCCGGCGTTTCTCTCCGGGGGACAGCAACAACGGGTGGCCATCGCCCGGGCCCTGGCCATGCGGCCCAAGGTCATGCTGTTCGATGAACCCACCTCGGCACTCGACCCGGAACTGGTCGGCGAAGTGCTGCGGGTGATCCGCTCCCTCGCGGAAGAAGGCCGGACCATGATCCTGGTGACTCATGAAATGGCTTTTGCCCGCGATGTCTCTTCCAAAGTCGCCTATCTGCACCAAGGGCTGATCGAGGAAGCCGGTACGCCGGACGAAGTATTCGTACACCCACGCAGCGAGCGTTGCCGACAATTCGTCAACGCTCATCAGACTCGCTAATAACATCATAAAAAGACGGGGCAAAATCATGGGAAATCGACGTTTGGCAAACTGGTTTACGGGCGTGGCCTGCGTGTTGCTGGCCGGAATGAGCGCGGCCCAAGCTCAATCTCAGCCGCAGCCGATCAGGTTCGCGGTCGCGGCCGAACCTTATCCGCCGTACACCGAGAAGCAGGCCAACGGTGAGTGGAAAGGCTTTGAAGTGGACCTGATCCACAAGCTGTGCAGCGAAATGAAAGCCGAGTGCGAGATCAAGGAAGTGGCGTGGGACGGGATCATTCCGTCGCTGCTGTCGAAGAAGATCGACGTGATTTTCTCCTCCATGTCGGTGACCGAAGAACGCGAAAAACAGATCGCCTTCAGCAAGGCCTATTACGATTCGGTGATCGCCCTTGTCGGGCCGAAGGGCACTTCGGTGAAAAAATATCCGGATGACCTCAAGGGCAAGATCATCGGTGTGCAGAACTCGACGGTAAGCGCCAGCTACCTGAAGCAGTACTACGAAAAAATCGCCGACGTGAAGTATTACGACACCCAGGACTCGGCCAACGCCGACCTGATTGCCGGTCGCATCGACCTGATGATGGCTGACGGCACAGCGATGGCGGCCTTTGTGCAGACGCCGGATGCCAGCAACCTGGAATACCTTGGCGCCGTGCCGTATGACCCGATCTTCGGCAAAGGCGTGGGCGCCGGTCTACGCAAGGATGACGCCGATCTCAAGGCCAGACTCGACAAGGCCATCACCTCCTTGCTGGCCGGCAAAGACTATGACGACCTGTCGCAACACTACTTCGGTACCAGCGTGAAACCCGCCTTTTGACGGCCATGCGCTGACGAACTCCATGGAATGAAATTTTCCTGTGGAAACACCAATCCTTGTAGGAGCGAGGCTTGCCCGCGAAGCTTTTAGCGACTTCGAGGGCCCCTTCGCGGGCAAGTCGGGTCGCCGCATCGCTCGCTCCTACAAGAAAGCGGTGGTGCACCAAGGCCACCGATTGGAGACTGAAATGCCTGCCATGTTCGAATTGATCAACTTCAGCGAAACAGGTTGGGGCGGTGCGCTGTTGAAGGGTCTTTGGATGACCCTGCAAATATCGGCCGGGGCCTTTGTGGTCGGGCTGCTCATCGGTCTGGTGGTGGCCTGCCTGAAACTCGGCGCACCAAAGCCTATCGCGGCGCTGATGCGCGGTTACACGACCTTGTTCCGCGCGATTCCGGAGTTGCTGCTGATCCTGTTGCTGTACTACGTCGGCTCCATGCTCCTCAATTCGCTGATGACCCAGATGGGCTACGGCGTCATGAATGTCAGCGGTCCGCTGGCCGCCATCGTGGTGCTGGGACTGGTGCAGGGCGCCTACGCCTCGGAGATTTTCCGGGCGGCGATCCAGGCGATTCCCTTCGGCCAGATCGAAGCGGCGAAAGCATTCGGCCTGAGCGGTTTCGGCCTGTTCCGGCGCGTCACGTTGCCGATCATGGCGCCTTATGCGATGGCCGGGATGGCCAACTTGTGGATCAACCTGATCAAGGACAGCGCCTTGATCAGCGTGGTCGGCACCAACGAGCTGCTGTACACCGCCAAGCAAGGGGCGGGTTCGACGCGTCATTACTTGTTGTTCTACCTCACGGCCGCAGCGATGTATTACGCGGTGACGTTGGTGTCCAACTACCTGTCTGGACGGCTCGAGCGGCGTATTCGTCGCTGGATGCCTTTGGCTGAGTGAATGAAATGATTCCAGCGTGGATAGTTGAATACGGGGCGCTGTTGGGCCGGGGGCTGCAAACGACCATCACCATCCTGTTGATTTCCAGCGTGTTCGGTTTCGCGTTGGCGGTGCTGGTGGCGCTGGCGCGGATCTCGAAAAACAAGGTGATCGCCAAGGCCAGTGTGTTCTACACCAGCGTGTTGCGCGGTACGCCGTTGCTGATCCAGATCTACATTTTCTACTACGGGCTCGGCAGCCTGTTTGCGCAATTCCCGGTGATACGCGGCAGTTTTCTCTGGCCGTATTTGCGCGACGGATACTGGTACATCGTGTTCGCCCTGGTGTTGTCGGTAGGCGCGTATGTCGGCGAAGTGATTCGCGGCGGTCTATTGGCGGTACCCAAAGGTGAGATGGAAGCGGCCTCAGCGTTTGGCATGACACCGCGTCAATCGCTGCTGCGGGTACGCTTGCCTCGAGCGCTGCGGTTGCTGTTGCCAACACTGGCCGGGGAGACCGTGATGTTGCTCAAATCCACAGCCCTGGCCTCGACGATTGCAATTGTCGATCTGCTGGGCGCCGCCAACGTGGTGCGGGCGCAAACCCTGCAAGTCTACGAGCCGCTGTTGCTGGTGGCCGGGGTCTATGTCTGCCTGACGTTCCTGATCGAGGCGCTGTTTGCCTTTGCCGAACGGCGCGGGACGCCCGTGCGCAGGTCGGTGTAATGAGTACGTCAGGGGGCGTCGACCGGTCGCTGCAGGGCATTGGCCTGTGCACGTTGGGGTACGCGTTCCTGGCGTTGCAGGACGCTGTCATCAAGTGGTTGGTGGCCGATTATTCGGTGGTCACCATTCTGTTCTGGCGCTGCCTGGTGGTGGTCGTTGCCTGTCTGTTGGCGGGGCGCCTGCGCCTGGTCCAGCGGGCTTGGCGCTCGCCGAGCCGACGCTTGCTGGTGATACGCGGTTTGTTGTCGATTGTCGCCTGGCTGCTGTACTACACGGCCGCCCGGGACCTGACGCTAGCGGAAATGACCACCCTGTATTTTTCCGCGCCGATCATGGTCACGGTGCTGGCGGCGGTGATTCTCAAGGAGCGGGCCAGCGGTTGGCAGTGGTTTTCCCTGATCATCGGCTTTGTCGGGGTAATCATCGCCTGCCGCCCGAGCAACATCGCCGATCCGTGGCCGATTGTGCTGACACTGCTGGCGGCGATGTGCTGGGCATTCACTTACATTCAATTGCGCCAGGTGGATGACCAGACCTCAGTGCTGGAGCAGATGCTGATCACCAACGTGGTGTTTGTGCTGTGCATGACGGTCGCGTTGCCCTGGACGCACACCCCGGCACCCACCCCGGCCTGGCTGGGCATGCTGGTTGCCGGTCTGGTGGGCGGTATCGGCCAGTTCCTGCTGTTCGCCAGTTTCCGGCGGGCCACCGCCACTTTGCTGGCGCCGTTCGAATACACCGGGCTGATCTGGGCGTTCCTGCTGTCGAGTCTGATCTGGGGCACGTTGATGGATGTGTCGCTGATGATCGGTGCCGGGCTGATCGCGGTCAGCGGCACCCTGGCGATGATCTTCGGTCGTCACCCATCACAAGACGTCGTCGGCGCTGAATGCTCCGTGACGCAACCCCTTTATCCAGCAACGACAGATATGGAGGCCGTTGGCGGGGCTGAAGGTTTCGGGGTTGAGGCACCACTCGATCCAGAGTCCGTCGAGCATCGCCGATAAACCGATGGCGGCCAGGCGCGTGTCGTGGATCACGAAACCTTCGCTGGTGGCCATGTCATCAAGCAGTTGGCGCAGCAGGTCGAGGTAGGCGCGGTAGCTTTTTTCGTGGGACAGGCTGACGTGTTCGGAGTGACGAATCAGGCTCCAGAACACCACCCAGACACTCAGCAATTGCGGGTCCATGACCCTTGGCGAAAAAGAGCCTTTGAGAAACGCGTCCATCTTTTCCGCCGGGGTGCCGACCTGCTGGATCTCGTGGAGCAGGGCGGTGGTCAGTTCGTTCGCGATCTTCTGGTACGTGTCGGCGATCAACGCATCGATGCTGCCGAAATGGTGATTGAGCAGGCCGACGGACACGCCGGCTTCGGTGGCGATACGGCGCACGGAAATGCCCGCATGACCGTCACGCACCAGGCAACGCACAGTGGCGGCAACCAGCATTTCGCGGCGCTCATCGGGTTCTGCGCGACGGTTCTTTGGAGAAGGGGTTGTCACAAGGGGATCCTTGGGTGCGGTGCCTGGTTGGCGAGCTTAGTTGAACATGCGTTCAATCTCCAGTGCCGGCCGCCGCGATGCACCGGTTTTTAACGTTTATGACGGGGGAGGACAAGCAGATGGCGCAGGATATTTCGTTCAGTGTTCGCAACAATAACGGCGACGCGGTGCCGGTCGGCGCGTGGCGTTTCGAGGGCGACGGCAGCGGACCGAAGGTGCATTTGCAGGCCGGCGTGCATGCCGATGAAATTGCCGGGATGCTGGTGCTGCACCTGTTGATGCAGCGGCTTCAAGTCGTTGAGGCCGAAGGCCGGCTCAAGGGCCGTGTGACGGTGGTGCCGCAAGCCAATCCCCTGGGCATCGGGCAGTTTCGCCAAGGGCGGATTCTCGGTCGTTTTCACGATGCCACCGGGCATAACTTCAACCGCTCGTTCGACCAGTCCGCCGCGATGGAGCGACCTTCGACCAACGTCCAGGAATGGCAAAAAAAACTGGTGCAACTGGCGGCCACGGCGGATGTGATGCTCGATCTGCACACCGATGACGAGGCCTTGCCGTACCTCTACGTGCACCGCCGTTTCTGGCCCCGAGGTCGTGAACTCGCGGCAGCGATGAAGATGGATGTGGCGATCATCTGGGATGACGGCGGCGACGGCTCGTTCGAAGAAACCATCATCGCGCCATGGTTGCGCGATGGCGTCACCGACCAGCGCATGGCCGCGACCCTGGAGTTGCGCGGGCAGGGCGATGTCAGCGATCGGTTTGCCGAGCAGGATGCCGCGGGGCTGTACGCCTGGCTGTGCAGTTGCGGGGTCATCGACGATGCGTTGTCACCCGGTGACTGGCCCGTCGAGGTGATGGAAATGGGCCAGATGGAGACCCTCCTCGCCCCGCAACCCGGGGTGCTGATCTTTGAAAAGGAACTGGGCGATTTTGTGGAAGAAGGGCAGCGTTTTGCCCGGATTCTGCGGCGCCCCGGTGATCCGTCTTCCGAAGTGGTGCTGGTGGCCGAGCAAGCGGGGCGGATGGTTACACGCTATAGGGACCGGCTGGTGTCGCAGGGCATGGTCGTGGCGAAATTCACTGGAAGCCGTGTTTCACGCAATTGGAGCGGCGGGTTGTTAGACCCGAACTAGGAACAAAGCATTGGCCACGCCGCTGGACACCAGCGGTCGTGGCCTTCACGCTAGTTCCCGTCTGCCACTTTGCGTTCTATCTCGTCTATTTTTCGTTGGAGCGCCTCTGCTTCCTCCTCTTCGGGAAGCGTTGCTGGATCGACCTCTTCGGCGTTCCTGTCCTTCCGATCCCTTTCGGTGTCCTTGACACTGTCATCGCTGTTCATCGTGCTTACCTCCATTGACCTACACATTGGACGTTAGCGATATGGATTGAGTTCGAGATTTTTTCCCGGTGACTCAGGCTCCTGATCAGCCAGCGCTTCAAGCGATCCTTGACGAGTGTAAAAGAAGTCAGTAGTTTTCTGGAATGATCATTCCAGTAAGGATTGCCCGATGCGCCCCAAGGAGTTTGAGCATGACGAGATAGTCGAAGCAGCCATGCAGGTTTTTTGGCAACTCGGCTATTGCGCCACCTCGATACAACATCTGGTTGACGGTACCAAGCTGTCTCGAAGCAGCCTGTATAACGCGTTTGAGAGCAAGCATGGATTGTACGAACATGCACTGCGCCGGTATCACGATCTGACTGCTGCGAACGTAGTACTGCTCCAAGAGTCCGGTTCGGTCAAAGGACTGATCCAGCAGCTGCTGATGAGAATCGTGAATGATGAACTTGGCGATGCCGGACAACGGGGTTGCCTTGTTGCCAATGCCTCCCTGGAATTGGCCGGGCAGGATGAAGCCATCGCCGAGTTGGTCTCCGGCAACTTTCTGCGTCTGGAGAAAGCGCTGGAGCGTGCGCTCATCCGTGGTCAGGCAGAGGACGAAATCGCCATGCACAAGAACCCTCGCGCACTTGCACGCTTTTTCGTGAACACGATCCAGGGCCTTCGCGTATTGAGTAAAGGCAGCGCCAGCCAGAACCGTCGGCAACGCTTGCTGGATGTGGTCGATGTAGCGATGGACGCGTTGTAATCCAGGACGGCTGTTGTAATGCGCAAGTGGAAGTCTGCGAGACGCAGGCTTTTTTTGGTGCGCCAGGCATGGCGCGTTGCGCGAAGCGCAACCAGCTTGGCTGTGGTGGCCACGCTGGTGACTTGGAGGTGAAAGTCCTCTACACACCCGGCAAGGGGAAGTGTTAGCCAGAGGCAAGGGTGTCGCGGGTGACTGCGAATCTGAAGGAAGCCCGAGGCAAAATGCTGGCCTGACGAACAGGAAGCGGATTAGGCGGTGCAGCGGGGTAAGGTAGCCAAAATTGCCAAAGCCCAATACTTGCACGCAACGCTGTGACGTAGATCCGACAGGCATAAGCAGGAAGGTCGCGCGAATTACCCTGGGAGATCTGCACGTTTGCCTGAGTGCTACCGAGCGCCGCGAGGCGACGGGATGAACGCGCAGAAGTCAGCCGAGGCCGTAGTAAGTGACGAGTAACTCCGTCACCAAGGGCCGAACAGGTTATGCCGCCAGTAGGCGTCAGAGTCTCGTTGAATACCGAAATGCAGAAATTTCTCCCAGAGAAGACTGTCACTCCGAGTCCCGGACAGAATCCGAGGATGACGGCTGACAGCGCAGAGGTATCGGCGGCATCTGTGACGTGGACGAACGCGGAGCCGGACACGCTGATGGCGCGGGTGCTCGCACCGGCCAACCTCAAGCGTGCGTATCAACGCGTGGTCAGCAACAAGGGCGCACCGGGTGCCGATGGCATGACGGTCGACGACTTGGCGGGCTACGTGAAACAGTATTGGCCGATCCTCAAGGCTCGGTTGCTGGCCGGCGAGTATCATCCGCAAGGTGTACGCGCCGTCGACATTCCCAAGCCCCAAGGTGGAACACGACAGCTGGGCATTCCCTGCGTCGTGGATCGCCTGATCCAGCAGGCTTTGCTGCAACAGCTCACGCCAATCTTCGACCCTCTGTTCTCGGACTACAGCTACGGTTTTCGTCCGAATAGAAGCGCTCATCAAGCCATCGAAACAGCCCGAGCCCATGTGGCGGCGGGCCACCGCTGGTGTGTGGCGCTCGATCTGGAGAAGTTCTTTGATCGAGTCAACCACGATGTCCTGATGGCTCACGTGGCGCGTCAAGTCGAAGATAAGCGGGTGCTCGCGCTGATCCGTCGTTATCTCGAAGCGGGAACGATGTCAGGTGGTCTTGTCAGTCGACGACAGGAAGGGGCGCCGCAAGGCGGCCCACTCTCGCCGTTGCTGTCGAATATCCTGCTCAACGAACTCGATCGCGAATTGGAACGGCGGGGCCATCGTTTCGTGCGCTATGCCGATGATGCGAACATTTATGTACGCAGCCGTCGTGCTGGCGAACGAGTGATGAACAGCGTCGAATGCTTCCTGAGCCAGCGTCTGAAACTGACGCTGAATCGGGAAAAGAGCCGCGTGGCGCGACCGTGGGCCTGTGATTATCTGGGTTATGGGATGAGCTGGCATCAACAGCCAAGGCTAAAAGTGGCGAGGATGAGTCTGGGGCGTCTACGCGACCGACTCAGAGACCTGCTGCGCGGAGCGCGGGGCTGCAAGATGGCGAGCGTCATCGAGCGGATAAACCCCGTACTGCGCGGATGGGCTGGCTACTTCAAGCTCAGTCAGAGCAAGGGGCCCCTCGAGGAACTGGACGGCTGGGTGCGTCGAAAACTTCGCTGCATCCTCTGGCGCCAATGGAAGCAGTCCTCAACGAGGGCGCGTAACCTGATGGGCTTGGGGATCAACGAAGGACGTGCTCGTAGATCAGCGTCCAATGGGCAGGGCCCATGGTGGAACTCGGGAGCGTCACATATGAATCAGGCGCTGCCGAAGAAACTGTGGGATCGACTCGGTTTGGTCTCGATACTGGATACGATAAACGGCTTAATCGCATAACCTGAACCGCCGTATACGGAACCGTACGTACGGTGGTGTGAGAGGACGGCGGATGTAAATCCGCCTCCTACTCGATTCCGGTTTTGGAATGACCATTCCATAAGGCGCATTCATCTCAGCCAGCCCATCAGGAATACAGGACTGTATTTTTTATCAGGGATACTACGATGACCACCCACCGCGACAATGGATCGATAACAACGAGCTTTGAAGAAACGTCTTCTGCGCAAAGGCTGCCTGTGTGGAGGCTATTGGCATTCACGATGACTGGCTTCATCACCATCATGACGGAAACCATGCCCGCCGGCCTGTTGCCTTTGATCGCGCAGGGGCTTGGCGTCACGCAGGCCATGGCGGGTCAACTGGTCACACTCTATGCCTTGGGCTCGGTGCTGGCAGCGATCCCGGTTGTTGCGGCTACGCGAAAATGGCGCAGGAGGCCGTTGTTTCTGTTGGCGATTGGCGGGCTGCTGGTCTTTAACACCGTGACGGCGCTGTCCTCCCACTACCTATTGACCCTGGTCGCGCGGTTCATCGCCGGAATGGCGGCGGGCGTGATATGGGGTCTGTTGGCGGGTTATGCACGACGCATGGTGCCTCATGATTTGCAGGGAAGGGCTCTCGCGGTGGTGGGCATCGGTCAACCCGTTGCGTTGTGCCTCGGTGTGCCGCTAGGCACTTGGCTGGGTACTCTGTTTGATTGGCGTGGCGTGTTCTGGATCATGTCGGTTCTCGCTTTACTGCTGTTCGTGTGGGTGCGTTTTGGGGTGCCCGACTACGCGGGACAAACTGAACGTCAGCGTCAGCCGATCCGCAGAATACTGATGACCCCGGGTCTGTGTTCGATTCTGTTGGTGATTTTCGTTTGGATACTTGCGCACAACATCCTTTACACCTACATCGCGCCATTTCTGGTTTCCGTCGGGCTTGGCCAGCGGATCGACCTTGTGCTTCTGCTCTTCGGCATCACCTCCATCCTTGGCATCGTGGTTACGGGAATGTGGGTGGATCGGGGTTTACGTGTACTGACGCTGCTGAGTCTGGCAGGCTTTGCGATCGCCGCGCTGGTGTTGGGACTGGCAGGCCGTTCTCCCGATTTTGTACTTCTGAGCGTTGCAATCTGGGGGCTGACGTTTGGTGGCGCTCCCACGCTACTACAGACGGCCATCGCCGATACTGCGGGTGACGGTGCCGATGTCGCACAGTCGATGCTGGTAACTATTTTCAACCTGGCAGTGGCCGGAGGTGGCGTTGCGGGTGGCTTGTTGCTGGAACATGCGGGGCCTGGTTCTTTTCCTCCGACATTGCTGGTATTGGCGCTACTCGGTCTGTCCCTGGTCTGGTTAGCCAGCGCCCATGGCTTCAAGCCAGGACATCGAGCAATCTTGCAATAGGCATGGTCAACAGGCTGTAAACTGGCCGCACTAAAGGCATTACCACCTCAAGCAAGAGATCCTTATGGCAAACCACGACATCACCTTCACCCCCGATCCCGACGCGGATTCCATCTCATCCGACGTCGCCGGTTTCGGCGGCCTGCTGGTCTCCACGCAGATTCCTACCCATGCCGACGGCAGCCTGGAGCTGGGCGACATCACCCTGCAGAGCGAGTGCACGCTGCAGGCGCTGAAGGTCGCGCTGGAGCGCGCCGGCAGTTCCATGGATCGGGTTCTGCACCTGACCATCTACCTCACCGACATGGCCGACCGCGCCGCGTTCAACGAGGTCTACAAGCGCTTTTTCGCCAAGCCGTGGCCGGTTCGCGCCGCCGTAGGCGTGGCCGCGCTGGCGGTCGAAGGCATGCGCGTGGAAGTCACCGCGATGGCAGCCAAAGCCTGACGTTTCGGGTCAGGTGTGATGAAAATCCGCCTGACCCAGTTTCAAAAACAACGACTGCTCATGCCTCTGTGCGACAAGCCTTATCCTTCTACGAAAATTAGTTTCGCCTCGTTTGAAAATCACGCCTCGAAATGTTTTATGAGTTTCACAATCCATTCGACGTGACCCTTTCGAGGAGTACCGCATGACCCTGTCCTTCGGCTATTGGCTGCTGGTGTATGCCGCCATCGCCATCATTGCGCTGATCGTTCTGATCGCCCGTTACCGACTCAATCCGTTCATTGTGATCACCCTGGTCTCCATCGGCTTGGCGCTGCTCGCTGGCATGCCGCCGTCCGGTGTGGTCGGCGCGTACGAGACTGGCGTCGGAAAACCCTGGGGCACATTGCGCTGGTGGTGGCGCTGGGCACGATGCTCGGCAAGATGATGGCCGAGTCCGGCGGGGCCGGGTCGGTTATCTTTTCCCACGTCAACGACGGCGGCTTCTGGTTGATCAAGGAATACTTCAACATGACCGTTGCCCAGACCTTCAAGACCTGGACCGTGCTCGAGACCATCATTTCGGTGGTCGCTTTCGCGCTGACCGTGGGTCTTTCTTACCTGATCTGACCCGAACATCCCGATCGCTTTCCTCAAGGCTCATGGTCCCCCATGGAGTGCGTGATTGTGCGCGCCGCTGTTGGGTGCCAGGGGCGGATAGCGGTCGCTAAACACTCAAAAAAAACAAAAAATCACCCAGGAGCGCCGTATGTTAACGCGAGCAATTCCCACCGCATTCTTGTTGGCAGGCTCCCTGTGCGCACAGGCAGCCGACTCTGCCGCCCACGGTTTTCTCGAAGACAGCAAAGCCAGCCTCTCGATGCGCACCTTGTATTTCAACAGCGACAACCGCGACGGCGCCGCCGAACCCTCGAAAACCGAGGAGGCTGCGCAGGGTTTTGTATTGCGCTACGAGTCCGGGTTTACCCAAGGCACGGTAGGTTTCGGGATCGATGCCCAGGCGCTGCTCGGCGTTACGCTGGACAGCGGCACCGGGCGCCATAATGGCAGCGGCATGATCCCGACCGATGGCGACGGCGCGGCGGACGCCTGGAGCAGTTTCGGTCCGACGGCGAAGATGCGCATTTCAAAAACCGAATTTCGCTACGGCACGCTGCTGCCGAAATTGCCGATCCTGATCTCGAACGATGCCCGGGTGTTGCCGCAATCGTTCATGGGCGCGCAGGTCACTTCGAACGACATTGATGGCCTGATGCTGACCAGTGGTGTGCTTGACCACGCGGTCGGGCGTGCCTCGACTGACCGTACCGGCTTGTCGGTGGCGGGCAGCACCCGGGACAGCAACAAGTTCTACTTCGCCGGGGGTGACTACAACGTCACCAAGGACCTGAAGGCGCAGTATTACTTTGCGCAGATGGAAGATTTCTACAACCAGAACTTCTTCGGCCTCACGCATGTCTTGCCAATCGACGGTAAAAGCTCCTTCACCACGGATCTGCGTTACTTCCGCACAACGTCGACGGGTGCCAACAGTTCGGCTGCGGGCAGGGCGCAAGGTTATCGGGTGTCGGGTTACACCGAGGACAATAACGGTGAAATCGACAACAACACTTGGGTGGCGATGGTTACCTATGCCAACAGTGGTCATGCGGTTTCGCTGGGGCATCAGCGGGTGGGTGATGGGAGCAACTTTGTTCAGCCGAACCAAGGCAGCCTGATTGATAAAGGGGCGGGTGGTGGCAGTGTTTACTTGCCTACGGACCGTATGATTCAGAGCTTTGCCCGGGCGGGGGAGGAGACCAATTTTGTTCAGTACAGCTATGATTTCGCGCCGCTAGGTGTGCCGGGGTTGAAGGCTACGATCTTTTATCTGAAGGGTACGGGGATCAAGGCGCAGAACGTGGGGGTTCAGTCTGAGTGGGAGCGTGATATGACGCTTGATTACGTGCTGCAATCGGGGTCGCTGAAGGGGCTTGGTTTCAGTTTGCGCAATGGCAAGTCGAACACTGATGCTGGGTGGAATGTGGATCAGAGTCGGTTCATCATTAACTACACGCTTTCGCTGTTGTAATTTTTCCAGGGAGGTTGGGGGCATATCCGTTTTTGCGGTCACGGCTTCTATCGGTTCCGCCCTTACGGCGGGTCACTTGGAAGAGCGCCAAGTAACCAAACGCTTTCGCCCCTGACGTACGGTGCCTCGCTGTGGCTCGGCATGCCCTCGCTCCGGTCCTGCTCCGTGGGCCCGCTGCCATCGGCCATCCATGGCCGGGGGCGGCTACCGCGGCATCCATGCCGGGTTGCCCACTGCGCAGAACCTCCGCTCGGCCTCCCGACGAGGTAGATCAAGATCAAAAGCAAAAGTGAGGCGGCCTACCGGCCGGCCTGTCCTTAGATAGTGCGCCACTTCGGCGTCGGCCTACACCAATCCCGTGCCCGGCAAATATCCAGAATGTAGGAGCGAGCCTGCTCGCGAAAGCGGATTGGCATCCACCATTGATATCGACTGACAGGGCCCCTTCGCGAGCAGGCTCGCTCCTACAATGGACCTGCGTACGGCTTTCGCTCTTCACCACTCATTAGGCCGAGCGTTAGCTCGCCTGCAGCTTTTGATCTTGACGCACCGCCCCTCGAGAGGCCGAGTGGAGGTTCTGCGCAGTGGGCAACCCGGCATGGATGCCGGGTTAGCCGCCCCCGGCCATGGATGGCCGATGGCAGCGGGCCCACGGAGCAGGACCGGAGCGAGGGCATGCCGAGCCACAGCGAGGCACCGAGCGTCAGGGGCAAGAGCCCTTTGGTTACTTTGGGGCTTTTCCAATCGGCATAGGAGGCGGCCATCTGGCCGCGCCCCTGCCACACCACCCGGCATGCGGGTCCGCACCGGGCGGTTCGAGAAGTTGAGGTCAGCAGAGTCGAGGCAGACCCAGCCGGTCGAACCACGCCACCGTAAGCACTCCATGGATCAGACCGACACTGTTGTGCCAGAACCTGTGGCTGTTGCCGGCTATTGCCGCTGCCAAATCAGGGTTTGCTCCAAGTTTGCGCAGTTCACGGTACGTTCTCCTTCCGGTTTTCCATTGTTTGAGCTGGATGGCCCTGAGTCGTCGACGTATCCATTCATCGAACCGGTGCCAGAGGCGAGGGGTTTGCGATAAACCGAAGTACGCTTTCCAACCCAGTAGGTACAGTCTCAGACCTTCCACCACTTGCGACATGCTTCGGCCTCCATTACGAGACGTCAGCTGTCGGATGCGGCTTTTGAACGTCTGCAGCGCTTTGCTTGCCACCCAGCGTTTGACCTCGCCTTGAGCTGACAGCCAAAAGCCGTAGCCCAGAAACTTGCGGCCAAACGCACTGGCAATCGCGCTCTTGCTCTCGTTCACTTGCAGCCTAAGTCGGTCATAAAGGCGACGGAGCACTGCCATTACCCGCTGACCGGCCTTGAGGCTGTGTACGTAAACGTTCGCATCGTCCGCGTACCTGACGAAGCAGTGGCCTCGTCGCTCCAACTCCTTGTCCACCTCGTCCAGCAATACATTGGCCAGCAATGGTGAAAGAGGGCCGCCTTGCGGCGTCCCTCGTTCACTGGCTACCACTACGCCGTCGATCAACGTCCCGCTGTTCAGATAGGCCCGGACCAGACGCAGAACCCCTCGGTCGGTTACCTTCCTGCTCAGTCGAGCGATCAAAAGGTCATGGTCAACGCGATCGAAGAACTGCTCCAGATCGACGTCCACCACAATGTCCCGTCCCAAGTGAATGTATCGCTGCGCCGCCAGTACCGCTTGGTGAGCGCTGCGACCGGGACGAAAACCATAGCTATGATCACTGAATCCCGGGTCCAACAGAGGCTGCAAAACCTGCAACAACGCCTGCTGGATCAGTCTGTCCGTCACCGTCGGAATGCCCAGCTTGCGCTCGCCTCCCTCTGGTTTGGGAATCAGAACTCTACGCACCGGGCTTGGCCGGTACGTTCCCGCCAACAACTGCGCCCGTATGACGGGCCAAGCCGTTTTCAGATGCTCGACCGTCTCATCGATCCCAAGACCGTCAACGCCCGCAGCACCTTTATTTGACCGGACTCGCTTGAGCGCCAGCTGCAGGTTTTCTCTGGTCAGGGCTTCTTGCAGAAGCCCTGACCCCGTGTGGCTCGGGTCATGGCGCGGACAGCCGGCTTCATCGCTGGACGCTTCGCGCCGGGTTTCACCCGTCGCAGCTCCGTCCCGCCCCGATTTCCCGGGCATCTGATGCAAGGCCTGTTGTATCGCCATGGTGAACCTCACTCCTTCTCGTTCGGCCCTTCGCTGCGACGCAGCTACTACGGCCTCTGCTGACTTCTCGCTCCGACTTGCGCCGTCGCCCTTTCAGGCATGAGGCGAGATCTCCCCAGGTAAGAACGCCATCCTTCACCGCACAACCGCCGCATTTACGTCCCCGGCACTTTGGCCACAAGAGCTTCGCAGTCACTTGGCTGCTCGCCCTGACCGGTGACGCCTCAGATGCGGTTCGTGTACCTCGGCTCGCGGTTTACGTTCCACGCTTCCTTCCCACACTCGGTCGCCCTCATGCAGTTGCGCTTCGCTTCATTCGCTGTGGCCAGCTCAAGAGAGGACTTTCACCTCTAGGATGGCGCCCATGCTGGGCGCACAAGTGACCCGCCGTAAGGGCGGAACCAATAGCCGCCGTTACCGCAGAAACGGATATGTCCCCCACCTCGAAGTCGGCAGCCCCCAGCCCAGCCGACGAACTGAACGCATCACTCATCATTTCGTTGGAACTCCCCATCACCCCCTTCGTCATCTGCAATGAGGGAGGCTGCACTCACTGCGAACTCCCGGAACGCTTGATTACAGACAGAAGGCGAGGGATGACATGAATACTTCAGACAGCACGACCGGGAGTCAGCCAGATAAGCCCAATTCCGCAGAGCCGGAGCCAGGCTTTGAACACTTGAAGGAGGACGTGACAGAAGCACTTGAGGGCGCGCGACAACAGGCAGACGCACAATTCGGCCAATACCGCGACACCGCAGCCGATCAGATCGAGGCCTTGGCCAAGGGAGCGAAATCAGTCGTCTCCGAACTCGAAAGCAAGGACACGCTCGGCATGTCCGATTACTTGGCAGACATGGCGGACTCCATGAGTGGCCTCGCCGGTAATCTGCGCGGAAAAAGCGCCGAACAGCTGCTCCATGACGGGGCCGAGTTGGCCCGCAGCAATCCGGGGCTGTTCATTGCCGGCAGCATTGCGCTGGGCTTCGGCCTGTCGCGGTTCCTGAAAGCCGGCAGTTCCCCAGCAGCAACATTCCCCGATGCCGACAACCCGGCAGCCGGTCACTCCATGCCACCGTCCGGCGGTTTTGGTGCACATCGGCCCTATGAAACCTCCGTTGCATCACGCAACGATCCAAGCCCTGGCATTACGCCGGCCTCACCGAATGAGCAAGACCACCCTTCGAACTTCGCGACGACCTCGACACCGGGTTCGATAAACTTCAATGGAGCACTGTGATGAACAGAGAAGAACCAGATTTTCCGGGCTCAAGACCCGTGTCTGCGCCTGATCATGACGCTTCCGTCGTCGGGCTGTTACGCCAGTTATCCCGTGAAGTGCCCGCGCTATTCACCAAGGAACTGGCGTTGGCCAAAGCCGAGCTTCAAGCCAGTCTCACGACGCTCAAAGCAGGGATTGCCGGTGTCGCCGGGGGTGCAATTGTGCTGTTGGCGGGGCTCATCATTCTGTTGATGTCCGCGGTCTACGGCCTCAGCACCATGATGGCGCCGTGGCTGGCAGCGCTGATTGTCGGCGTGGTGGTGATGATCGTCGGGTTCGCCATGCTGCAGTCCGGGAAAAAACAATTCGAGCCGTCCAACTTCAAGCCTGATCGCACACTGGATGCTTTGAACAAAGACCAGGAAGCGCTGCGGAGGAAAGTCTCATGAACAGTGAATTCGACACCGAGGCGGCAAAAAGCCCTGAAACCATCGAGCGTGAAATCGATGCCCAGCGGGCGAGTATCGGCAACATTGTCGATGCGCTGGAAAGCAAGTTCACCCCTGGCCAGATGTTCGATCAGGCGCTGTCGCTTATGCAGAGCAACGGCACGACATTCCTGACCAACCTGGGCACCAGCGTTCGCAATAATCCGGTTCCAGCTGTCCTGACATCCGTCGGATTGCTGTGGTTGATGATGAGCCAGAATCGCCCACCGTCACCCCGTCCAGCCTATCGCGTGGGCCCGGATCAGAACACCGTTGGAGAGTGGGCCGATGGCTTGGCTGACGGCATCGACAGTGCCCGCGACCATTTGCACCAAACGGCTGACACGCTCAAGGACGGTTATCAGAACGTCAAAGGCAAGGCTGCACACCTGGGCGATAACCTGGGTGCTGCCACCGACAACATCAGCCATGCCGTGCATGACGTCAGTGACCGATTGGTGCGCAATACACAGCTGCTGGGCAATCAGTTCAGTCAGTTGTTGAAGGAACAACCGCTGATGGTCGCCGCAGCGGGCATCGCGTTAGGCGCCATGTTGGGCGCGGCATTGCCTTCGACAGCGACCGAGCAACGCTACATGGGCAAAACCAGCGCAGGCCTTGCCGACAAGGTCAAGCAGCAGGCAAGGGAAGGATTCGATGCCGTGCGCGACACCGTGACCAAAACCACCGATCACTCGGACGTAGAGACGAAACCGGAAGGTGAGTACCGCGCAGCCTCCGATACGCCAGCCGATGTGTCCCGAGGTTTGGGTACATAAAGGGCGGCGTGAAAGGCGGGAGGTCTGGCACACACTTCCCGCTTTTCTACCGATTGCCGAGGTCCGTTTAGCAACCGTCAGCCGCGACGCATTCTTTGTAGCAGTTGGCGAAGCCTGCGTTCGGCTGCGAAGCAGTCGTAAAATCAGACTATGCGGTGTATCAGGATACCCGCGCGACCAGGATTAACGACTGCTGCGCAGCCGAACGCAGGCTTCGCCAGCGGCTACAAAACGGCGTTAGCGCAGAAATTGCTTAACTGAGCGGCATCAGCCCTTGCGGGTATCACAAGACTGCAGTGCGCAAGCCGAGAAGAGCATCGATGGACAGACACCTGAAGTTTGGCATTGAAGAGGAATACTTCATCACGGACCTGGACACCCGGCGCATGTCCGAGAAGCCTCCCGACGCGTCCATCGAAGCATGCCAGGTGGTGTTGGGCGATTGCTTCGCGCACGAGATGTTCCGGGGGCAAATCGAAGTCGCTTCCCCCATCTTCACCAGCGTCGAGCAAGCAACGGAATACCTGTTTTCTGCCCGCACAAGGTTGCGGCAAACGCTCGAAGGGTACGGCTTGGGACTGCTCAGTGCCGGGAGTCATCCGTTGGCGGATTGGCGTCTGCAGCAGGCCACGGACCAACCTCACTTTCTTCAACTGTTCGAAGACTACCAGCGCGTAGCAAGGCGCAGCCTGCTGTCCGGCCTGCACGTGCATGTTGAAGTGCCAGGGCATCTGGATCGTATTCGGGTGATGAACGAAGTCTTGCCGTGGATGCCGTTGTTGTTGGCACTCAGCACTTCGTCACCCTTTTGGGACGGCGCCGACAGCGGCTTTATGAGCTATCGGCAGACGGCGTGTGATGAGTGGCCGCGGATGGGTATTCCGGAGTTCTTCGAAGATCAAGACGCCTATGACGCCTACGTCGCCTTGCTGATCCGCACCGGCACGATCAAGCAGGCGGGCGATTGCTGGTGGGGTTTACGCCCGGCCGCGAAGTACCCGACGTTGGAGATGCGGATGACGGACGCCTGTCCACGACTGGATGACGTATTGTGCATTGCCTCATTGTTTCGATTACTGGTTGCCCATGCCATTGATCAGCCCCGTCCGGGATCGAGCTATTCGCAAGCGTCGCAATGGATCCTCAAGGAAAATCGGTGGCGGGCGAAACGATCCGGCATCCATGCAGCCTTCATCATTGAAGGTTACGACCGGCCGTTCTCTGCCGGGCAATGGCTGTTCAGGGCGCAACAGATCCTTGGAGATACCGCGCAGAAGATGGGCGTGGAGAACGTGTTTGCTCAAGCCCGCCGGATTCTCCGGGATGGGACCAGTGCAGATCGGCAGCGGAGCGCCTATGCGCGAGCCTTGCGTGGTGGGAAGGATGTGCAAAGCGCTCTGTCGGACGTGGTGGGGCAGTTGCTGATGGAAACGTCGCAAGCGCCGTGCATCAGTGAAGTGGCGCTCGCAGTTTTTCAGCCCTGCAACGGCGGGGTCCGAGGCGGAACCAATCGCTTGGAGCCAACCGACTCAAACGCCGAAGCAAAGCGCAGCAGCGCTGAATCGTCATAGGCACGCCCGGCAAATGTCAGCCCGACTGGCATGCCGATATCCGCCATGACGCCCATCGGGACCGTGACCGTCGGAACACCGAGGTGACGAATGGCGAGGTTGCCGTTGGCGACCCACACCCCGTTACTCCACGCGATGTCCGCCGACTGCAGATCGACATCGGCATTCGCCGGCCCGACGTCGGCCACTGTCGGGAACAGCACCGCATCAAGGTTCAGCCGATCCATCCAGTCTTCAAGGTCGATTCGACGGGTCTCTTCCAGTCCGCGCAAGCCGTCAGGCACCGTGACGATCCGGTCCCACGGCGTGATGCCGCGCTCGGCCATCTTCACGTATTCATCCATGCCGGCGGCAAGGTCGTCTTCGCGATTGGGCAGGGTGCCCGGGTCGTGGGGGAAAATCAGCGGCCCGTCGACGTCGGCCAGACGGTTCAGTTTCGGATCACCGTTGGCCCGCAGGAAATCATCGAACGCCCAGGCCGACAGGTCCCACAACTCATGGTGCAGGAACTCCTTGGACACCAGGCCGCGGGTGAACACGGTCGGCGCGCCAGGACGATCACCTTCGCAATTGGAGACCAGCGGGAATTCAACTTCGACCACTTCGGCGCCCGCAGCTTCAAGTGCCTTGCGCGCGTCCTCCCAGAGGCTGATCACGCTAGGGCGGGTGTTGATTTTCTGCCCCGTCGGGCCACCGATGCCCGGCGCATCGCTGCTGCCCGCTTCGGGGTCCGCGTTGATGTACATGCGCGGAACGCCGAAGCGTTTTCCAGCAAGCACATCGGACTTTACGGCCAACTCGGCATAGGACGCAGGGCGCACCGAAGCGACACTCGGAATCGGCACCCAGGGTTGCATCCGCCACAGATCACCCCGTGTGTCGGGATCATTTGCCACCACCACATCGAGCACTTCGAGCAGGTCCGCCATGGTTCTGGCGTACGGCACGACCACGTCCATCGTCGGCGTCAGCGGCCAGTTGCCGCGCACCGAGATCACGCCGCGTGAAGGCGTATAAGCGCACAAGCCATTGTTCGAGGCCGGGCCGCGTCCGCTCGACCAGGTTTCTTCGGCAAGGCCGAATGCGGCGAAACTGGCAGCAGTTGCAGTCCCGGCGCCGTTCGAGGAACCCGAGGCAAAAGGGGCTGTCAGGTAGTCAGCGTTGTACGGGCTCTCGGCACGGCCATAGACCCCGCGCTGCATGCCGCCATTGGCCATCGGCGGCATATTGGTCTTGCCCAGGCAGATCGCCCCGGCGGCACGCAGCCGTTCGATGGTGAACGCATCGCGATAGGCAATCAGGTTCTTGAAGGCCGGACTTCCGGACGCCGCCGTGAGGCCCTTCACCAGATAACTGTCCTTGGCCGTGTAAGGAATGCCATCCAGCGGACCGAGCGTTTCGCCCTTGGCCCGACGGGCATCGGACGCCTGCGCTTCCGTGAACGCCTCGGGGTTGCGAACCACCACGGCGTTGAGCGCGGTCGGCGTGTCGGGGCCGTCGTAGGCGTCGATCCTGGCAAGATAGGCCTGGACCAGCTCAACCGCAGTGGTCTGGCCAGACTCCAGCGCCGCACGCAGTTGGGCGATGGAAACTTCGGTGACTTCGATCATGCTGTTGTCTCAAAATGGGTGTTCATATCGGTTTCTCGTTGCACGGCAATACGCGACAGGGTCTGGACTTGTAGCCTGGGCGTCTATTTAGCACTAAGGCGGGCGCAGAAGGAAACGGTGAAACGGTTTAGGCACTGTTTCGGGGGTGGCCGGGCACTTCCTGTTCCAGCCAGTCGAGGAACTCGGAGAAGCCGCTTGAGCGCTTCACCCGCTTTGGATAGACCAGCGTGTAACGTCCACCCGTGATGATGCGGCCAGCATGCACACGGGTCAGTTGCCCGGTGAGCAATTCATCGCGTGTGAGCACGGCGTCGACGAGCGCGATGCCCTGACCACATTTCACGGCGACGATGGCGGACTCCAGCGTGTCGAACGTCAGATGCGCGTTATCGGCCCCGGTCGAGCCCGGGTAGTACTCTTCCCAGCGGCGCCAGTCCAGGCGATCCATGCTCGAGTCCACCAGCCGCCCGGTCTTGAGCACCTCTTCCGGGGTCGTCCCGGCCAGCAATGCCGGCGAGCACACCGGAATCAATTCCTCTTCCCACCGAACACCAGTTGTCACTCGACAAAAAAGTCGTGGACGAAGCCAAGTATTATGGATTGCGCGCTGACCTCCTGGACCCTCAGGAGGTTCGGGAACTCGTGCCTTTCGCGGGCGATAACGTGTTGGCGGGCTACTACTATCATTTCGGCGGCCACGCCAATCCGCACCGCACCCTGCAGGCCTACGCATGGGCGCTGCAAAATCTCGGCGGCCGCGTTCTCGAACACACGCCTGTCGTCGCCATTGAACGCCAAGGCGACCACGTGACGGGCGTGCGCACGGCACAAGGCTTGATCGCCTGCGATCACCTGGTTTGCCGCCGGCCCGCATACCGGTGAATGGCCAAGCCCAACTTGGCGTAGAGATTCCGTTGGTCACCGCTCGAGCCGAGATGATCGTGACCGAGCCGCTGCCGTTATTGGAGGTGGGTGGTGTTGATGGCAACGGGCTGTATGGCCGGCAAACCCTGCGCGGCAACCTGGCGTATGGGGGTGGCCCGCACGAATGGGTCGAGCTCGCCGATCTGCGCGGCACACGTCCGCAGTCGACACCCCTGCAATGCAATATCGCCAAGCGGCTGGCCGAACTGTTCCCCAAAATCGCGCACAAACGGGTGATTCGCAGTTGGGCAGGGTTTATCGAAAACACCCCGGATGGTCGTCCCGTTATCGATCGTCCTGCGGCGCTGGATAACGTCACCGTCGCGACGATGTCCGGTGTCGGGTTCGAGCTCTCGCCGGCGAGCGGTCACGCCATTCGCGATCTGGTTGTCGACGGTGAGTGCAGTTTCGCCGACCTGTCCACGTTCTCGCTCTCTCGTTTTTGCGGCCCTCGAGTCGGACTGGCAAGCGATCCAGGGATGGCTGCCGTTGCCTATACCCGGGGCTTAGAAAGGCATTTTTGTACTGATGTTGAATCGTTCTGTTCGCAACCATCCTCCTGAAAAAAAGGATCGACCATGAAACGAATATTCCGAAATCTGGTTTTACTGGCCTCAATCGGCATGACGTTGAGTTCCTTCACAGCTCCGGCCAGCGCAGCAGACGACAAGCTGCGTTTCGGTGTGGCCGCCGAGCCGTATCCGCCGTTTCTGGTCAAGACACCCACCGGGCAATACACCGGTTTTGAACCCGACCTTATCCGGGCCCTTTGCGAGCAGATGAAAGGCGAGTGCGAGATCAAGGAAGTGGCCTGGGACGGCATCATTCCGGCACTGCTCGCCAACAAATTTGACGTGCTGTTCAACTCAATGGGCATCAGCCCGGAACGGCAGAAAGTCATCGCTTTCTCGCGTCCTTACTATGAGACGACAGGGATTTTCGTCGCCGCGAAAGACGTCAACCTGACGCTGACACCGGAAGGCCTGGCCGGTAAATCCATCGGTGTGCAGGGTTCGACCACCAACGCCGAGTTCATCCGCACCGCTTACGGTAAGGCATCGGACATCCGTATCTGCACCACGCAGGACGATTGCAACGCCGATTTGCTGGCAGGTCGTATCGACGTCATGTTTCTCGACAAGCTCGGCGACATCGATTTCCTGAAGTCCCAGGACGGGTTGGCGTACGAGGAGAAGGGCACCGGCAGCGTCAAGATGGACCCATTGCTCTATGGCCTGGGTATCGGGGCGCGCCTGCGCAAGAGTGACACCGCACTCAAAGAGCGAATCGATGTGGCGCTTACGCAGTTGCATGACTCGGGCAAGTACACGCAAATTTCGCAGAAGTACTTTCCGGTGGATCTCTGGTCTCACTGAAATTCAGCAGCGGGGAGCGCTTAACAATGTCTGGTTTCATCTAGCATCCGGCCGCTGCATCTGCCAATGCAGCGACCACCTGTTTCTCGATGTCCTTCTCATCCATCCCGCGACCGAAATGCTTGAGGTAGCGGCCCTGGCTGTCGAGCAGAAAAAGAGGGTCGAGTGGTCCATCATGTACTGGTCCGGTTTGAACTCGGGATTCTGGCGCAGCGGTGAGGACGCAGGCTCAGCAGAATGCTGTGTCGCACAACCGGTCAACGCCAGTGTCGGCAGGTATTTCCAACCCGCTGGTCGAGAGGCTGCGCCTCACTCGGCAAGACCGGCCGCAGAGGCTGATGGATCCTTCAAGGACGCCCGACGGCGCTCCTTGTAAACACTTCGACCGTTTGATTCAGAGGAGACGCAACATGGACCGATTCACCGGCGGCTGCCTGTGCGGCAATGTTCGAATCGAGGCGTCAGGACGGCCATACCGGGTCGGCCTTTGTCACTGTCTCGACTGCCGCAAGCATCACGGGGCTCTTTTCAATGCCAGCGCGATATTCCCTCAGGAGGCGGTGAAGATCGAGGGCGAAACCCGCGACTACGCCGGGCGGCATTTTTGTCCCCGTTGCGGCTCGTCCGTTTTCGCACGCACCGCCGACGAAATCGAAGTGAACCTGGGATCCCTGGATGCCCCTGATCAACTGATGCCAACCTACGAAAGCTGGATCGTGCGTCGCGAGTCCTGGTTGCCGGTGTTTGCGCTCATCAGACACTACCCGCACGATCGTGAGTGCACGGGGCGTTCTGAGGAGTAACCATCAAGCCTTGACCCAGCGTTGGCGGCTCCAGCTGCTCAATGAATCGACGGCGATGACCAGTAGCAGCATGGCCAGGATCACCGTGCTGGCTTGAGCTTCCTGGAACAGGCTGAGACTGACATAGAGCATTTGCCCCAAGCCACCGGCGCCGACGAAGCCCAGCACACTGGCCATGCGGATGTTGTTTTCCCAACGGTACAGGATGTAGGCCAGTAGCTGCGGCAACAGGTTGGGCAGTGTGCCGTAACAGAACGCCCAAACGGCATTCCCGCCCTGTAGGCGGATGGCTTCGGCCGGTTCTGGCGGGGTGTTTTCCAGTGCTTCGGCAAACAACCGGCCGAGTACGCCAGTGGTGTGCAGGGCCAACGCGAGAGTGCCGGCGTTGGGGCCGAGTCCGGCGGCCAGGACCATCAGCGCGGCCCATACCAATTCCGGAACCGCGCGCAAAGCGTTGAGCACCAGACGCGACGCACTCTGAAAAGGCCAGCCGAAACGCCCGGCTGCGGGCAGTGCCAACAGCAGACCGAACACCGCCGCGAGCAGGGTGCCGAGGGCGGACATGGCAATGGTTTCCAGGGCACCGTGGCCGATGGCTTGCAGATGACCCGCGCTCAGGTCCGGGCTGAGAAAACGTTGCGCATAGGCCCCCATCTGCTTCAGGTTGCCGGCGGCACCGAGCTCGCCAAGGTCGATGTTCAAGTAGCTGAAAGAAGCGACAACCGCGATGCCGATCAAAAGGATCAGGGCCAGGTTGATCAGGCGATTCATGCCAACCTCCAGCGCAGCAGGCGGCTGAGTTGATCGGCGAGCAGCACCAGTAAGAGAAACGTCAGCAACAGACTGGCCACTTCACCACCGGCGAACATGCGCAACGACAGATCCATTTGCTGGCCCAGACCGCCGGCACCGACGAAGCCCATCACCACCGAGGCGCGGATGGCGCACTCCCAGCGGTACACCGTGTACGACATCAGCTCCGCCGCCACATTGGGCAGGATCCCGTAGCAAAACGCCGCGAGCCGACCGCTGCCTGAGCGCAGTAACGCGTGGGCCGGACGCTGGTCCACCGACTCGAAAATTTCCGCGTAGACCTTGCCCAACATGCCGCTGTAAGTAATGGCAATGGCCAGCACCCCGGCCGTCGGGCCGAGGCCGACGGCGCGCACGAACAACAGCGCCCAGACAATTTCCGGGACGCTGCGCAGGAAGATCAGTAAACCGCGAACTGGCCAACGCAGCAGCTGGCCGCCATAACTCGGGCGGCCCGCACGGGAGGCCGCCGACAGCGACAGGGCGCGACTGGCCAGCAGGCTGGCGGGAACGGCCAACAGCAACGCCAGGGCCATGCCGGCCGTGGCGATGGCCAGGGTCTGCAAGGTGGCTTGCAACAGCAGCTCAATGAACTCCTCGCCATGGGCCGGTGGCCAGAAGGCCGAGACAAACCGGACCATCTCGCTCTGACTGCCACTCGCCACTAAAACGCTGAGGTCCAACTCGCTGTAGCGGATGCCCGGCCACAGCAGGGCGATCGCCAGCAGGCTGAGCAGCAGACGGGGCAGGGCGGCGGGATCGCGGGTGGCAGACGTCAGCATCGGGGAATCTGCACACTCAAGGAAACGGGAGGCACCTGCGAGGATTGCAGCTGTTCGTTGGCGTAGAGCGTGTCGAGCAGCTCGCGGTCGACGTCGCTGGGCGCAAGGTCAAACAGGATCTGCCCGTCACGCAAGCCGATGATCCGCGAAAAGTGCGCCAGGGCCAACTCCACCGCATGCAGGCTGGCGACCAGGGTGACGTTGTGCTCCCGGGCATGGCGGCAGAGCACAGACAGCGTGTGCTCGGCCAACACCGGATCCATCGCCGAAACCGGCTCATCGGCCAGCAACACCGCGGGCGCCTGATACAACACACGGGCAATGCCCACGCGTTGTAGCTGTCCGCCCGACAGTTGCTGGCATTGCGCGAACAACTTGTCGCCGAGGTCCAGCTTGGCCAATGCCGCGCGGGCGCCCGGAATGTCCAGCGGATGCAGCAGGTTCAGCAGGCACTTACCCAGGCCCCACTGACCCAGTTTGCCGGCCAGCACCGCGGTGACCACGCGCTGGCGCGGTGGCAGGGGCGGCGATTGATGGATCAGACCGATGTGCGCGCGCAGTCGCTGTCGCTGACGGGCAGACAGCTGCCACGCGCGCTCGCCGAGCACCTGCAACTCGCCGTTATCCGGTCGCAAAGCGGTGGCCAGCAGGTTGAGCAGGCTCGACTTGCCGGCACCGGACGGGCCGATGATTGCAACCTGTTCGCCTGCTCCGATGTGCAGGTCCACGTCACGCAACGCCTGGACGCCGTTGACGTGAGTCAGGCTGGCCTGGGTCAGACGCAATGTCATTTCAGCAGTTCGGCGGCGCGTGCGGCTTCCTCGATGCCTTTGTAATTGTCAGGACTGGTTTCGATGAACCGGCTGGCAGCCTGCAAATCGAGAATTTCCTTGTCCTTCGGGTTCGCCGGGTCGAGTGCGAGGAAGGCTGCCTTGATCTTCGCCGCCAGCGCCGGGTCGAGGGTCCCGCGCACTGTCCAGTTGTAGTCGAAGTAGGCCGGGGTGGTCGCAAACACTTTGACCTTGTTGGTGTCGACCTTGCCGGCAGCGACCAGTTTTTCCCACACGCTGGCGTTCAGGACCCCGGCGTCCACCTTGCCGGCCTGGACCCAGGCAACGGTGGCGTCATGGGCGCCGGAGTAGCCCACGCGGCTGAAGTAAGTTTCCGGCTTGATGCCGTCCTTCAACATGAAATAACGCGGCATGAGACTGCCCGACGTGGAGGACACCGAGCCGAAGGCAAAGGTCTTGCCCTTGAGGTCGGCGAGGGATTTGACGTTCGGGTCGGCGGTGATGAATTTGCTGGTGAACTGGGCGTCCTGTTCGCGCTGTACCAGCGGAATCGCATTGCCGGTTTTCAGCCGCGCTTGAACGAACGTGAAACCGCCCAGCCAAGCCATGTCGATGCGGTCAGTAGCCAGCGCCTCGACCACGGCCGGATAGTCACTCACTGGCACGAACTCAACCTTCATGCCCAGTTTTTGCTCCAGATAAGTGCCAAGCGGTTTGAACTTGCGCAGCAATTCAGTAGGGGCTTCGTCGGGAATCGCGCTGACTTTCAAGGTGTCGGCGGCCTGCGCCAACAGGCTGCCAAAAGACAGGGTAAAGCCGACGGCCAATGCCAGGGTACGCTTGAGCATGAAAGCTCTCCGGTGAATAAACAAAAAGAAATCGATGCGCCGGGCACAAGCTGATTGCTGCTTGGCGCTTTGTGAGGGTAGACGAAGCGCAGCGATATTAACCGCTTTTGACCTAATCAATATGTGTCGCGGAGGGTGGAAATCGACCCCGGAACAGACAAACTCGCTGCCCCTATCTGAATGCTTTGCGTAAATCATCAATGACCTGGTCAATTGATCGCCCTTGGACTGCCGGCGGCTCCGGGCTCTCTCCAAATTCACGCCAGATGAACAGCGTCAGTTCCGCTCCGTCAGTCAATGACTGGGCGTTTTCGAGGCTGGCGAATGTCTGCAAAAGCCTGTACCTGGCATCTTTCCAGAATAGCTCCTCGACCCAGGCGTACACGGGGATGAAGTGAAAGTGGATGGGGTAGCCAGGGTCATGACCGAATCGACTGATGTAGAGCCACTTCGGCTTCAGCTGCAATTCCAGGGTTTTCTGGATGTTGGCCAGCAGCCCACCCAACTCCGCCAGCGCTCGGTCGGGAAGTTCAGCCAGTGAGTTGACGTGAGTTTTCGCCTCCAGCATCAGATAGCCGGGAAGCGCCGATGACAGGTGATGATTGAGAAGCCAGTGGGTGGTTTCAAGAATGATGAATTGGGGTGCTGCTTCCATGTGCTGATGTCCATGATCGTGGGGCACGCAGAGTATCAAGGCATCGGCTGTTGTGAAGGGCGCTTCTGTGTCTATGCACTCCTCGCATCGGATTAATACCGATTCATCACTGTTCTTTCAAATGACCGAGGCACATTCTTTGCCGAACCCCGACGCCGTACTGTGCGTCTTTCTCACCTGACGAAGAGCTATAAAAATGAGCGTATTCACTCACGTTACAGTCGGCACCAATGACTTGAGCAAGGCCCGCGGTTTCTACGACAACGTACTGGGCGAACTCGGCCAGAAACGTATTGCAGACCTTGGCGACAACGGTTCTATCTGGGGCGAGAACGCACCGGCTTTCTTCGTTCTGAAACCGGCGAACGGCGCACCTGCGAGTGTCGGCAATGGCGTGACTGTGAGTTTCGAGGCGCCGACGCGTGCCGCCATCGACGCTTTCCATGCCGCCGCATTGGCCGCTGGCGGTACCTGTGAAGGCCTCCCGGGACCGCGTGGCTGGGCGCCGAACGCCTACGCTGCGTATGCCCGTGATCTGGATGGCAACAAACTGGCTGCTTATTGCTTCAATCCTGTTTAAGCCTTGTATGAGGCTAATGCCGTTCACTTCAGAAAATCTTTAGTCGAGCAAAAAACTGTGGCGAGGGGATTTATCCCCGTTGGGTCGCGCAGCGGCCCCAAAAAAGGGACCGCTGCACAGCCCAACATCAATTACCCGCTCAACACAGCAGACCGCACCTACTTGGGCAGATCAATTCTATCCAACACCCGGTTCGCTGTAATCTCCGCCACCATGATGCTGTTGGAAATACCCAGCAGGGCATAACGCGACTCACCCTCTAGATGGTCCACCAACTGATGGACCATCACATCGACCGAGGCCAGGATCTCGACCAAATAAACCGCCAGGGTTTCGGCCGTGGCTTCCGGGTCCACGGAAAACAGACTGCTGCGTGTTCGTGGGGCGGCTTTGATGTCGGCATTCGACGGAAAGTGGAAGTCGAGCGCCCGCTCGGCGGCCTCGTTGAGCTTCTTTGAATCGGGTTCGTACGGGGAGGCCGGATCGGTGTCTGGTGGGTTTGGCGTAACTTTGAACATGGCAAAACTCCTAGAGAAATGGAGCTACCACCATTCGCTGCGAAACGAAAATAGGTGGCAACTGTACGCGGGTTCGCAGACCAGGACTCTAGGAACCCGGCAGACCCTAAGGTCTCCCACGCACAGCCGCCATGACATGAATGACAGACCTGATGAAGCGTCTGCTCATTAGACGTAGACGTAGACGTTGTGCGTCTAGAGATTACCCGGGCTGCGAAACCCGATCACTGATGGGCAGTGACACGAGTCAAGTTACCGATGGGCTCCAAGGCGCACAAGCCGGCGGATTCTGGCGCAGCCGTAGGCAACGGCGCAAGGTTATGTAGCTTTCAGGACGTAAACTTGATGGCGTTTAAACAAGCAATCTCCAGCCTGTTTAATAAGCGAGTGCGTACGCCTCGAGGCGAGCGAATCGAGGATCAGTTCCGGCCAACGACCAACTCGCCGAACCTGTCATGGGTCAGGCGCTAAAAGCCACGTATCCACCACCCGCCGATCCAGCTCCTCCCAATCCGCCATGCCCAACACCCGCGTGGTGTTCAACCCGCGTAAATAACCGCGCAGCTGATTGGCGGTGGCTCGCGCAACCTCCGGGGTGGGTGCGATTTCGCTTACCAGCACGGTTTCGTACTCGACCAAATACTCGGCCACCCGATCACGGAAATCGGGCAGGACAGCGTCGCGGATCAGGTCAAACGTTCTCAAGGAAAGGCCTCATCAATATTTTTCGGTTGTTATTGAGTGTGTACCAGTCTGCGGGGCACGCAACTATTGCTGGAAGTAATAGTGACAATCAAGAAACACAAGTTCTGCTTTGTCAGCAATGACCGGAAAATCGCCCCCATCGAACACCGCCCGTGACGCTGTCCCGTCGCGAGATGAGCGGACTTTATATTTTTCAGGATGACCTCCATGCGCCCTTTGTTTGTGCCTGTCATGGCGTTTGCCTCTTTGTTGCTGGCCGGTTGCGCCTCCGCGCCGAACGACCCGACCCTGACCTTGCAGACCCACAAGACACCAGCCCAGTACGCTGACTGCGTCGTACCGAAATTGCAGGGCAGTGCGCTAAACCCGACCGTCTCGCAGACCCAGCGCAGCTACCGGATCGTGGTGCCGAGCAAAGTCTCCGCGGACAACGTGCTGGAAGCCTACAAGGCCGGCAGTGGCGGCAAGGTGTTCATCTACGAGCGGCACTTGCTGGCCTCGAACTTTCTGCCTTCGAGTTTTGGACGCGCCGCACAGGATTGCATCTGACCCGGCCCGTAAACGTTTTTCAAGCGCTCCTTTGGTTGGCCGCAACCAACCCATTTTTTGCCCCGCACCGCGTTTCGGTTGCGGGGCTTTTTTTTGCGTCGGCCCATTTGAATCGCCCCACACGACAGGGATCGCCTTATCCATATCGCACCGATGAAGGAAGGGTCCTGCGCCACAAAAAACCTGTTCTCAGGATGAAAATCAACGTAGTTTACGCGCCATAAATATAAGGACGTCTGGAGGGGTGGGTGGGAGCTTTTCGTCTGTTGTTGGCCGTTCTGGTGGCCGTTTCGCATATGGGCAAGACGGTCGCGGGGCTTAACCCAGGCGTGGTTGCCGTGATTTCCTTTCTGATTATCAGTGGTTTTGTAATGACCTCGCTCATCGAGCGCAACTACAAGGCGCCGGAGAAAATCGGCCTGTTCTACATGGACAGGGCCTTGCGGCTTTACCCTCAGTTCCTGTTCTACTTCCTCGCATCCTGCGCCGTGATTTATTACTTGCTGCCCGGCACGCCTCAAGCCGCCGAGCTGACGCTCAGGAATATCGCGCAGAGCCTGCCCATGGTGCCCCTCGGTTTCTACATGTTCGGGGTCGCGGGGTCGCTTGTTTTGCCACCGGCCTGGTCACTGGGGCTTGAGATGTGTTTCTACCTGGCGATCCCTTTCCTGATTATTTACAAGGCGAGGGGCGTTGCGTTTGCCTTGTCTGTCGCCGTGTTCATGACCGCCTGTTTTGGTTTCATCAACACCGATGTGTACGGCTACCGCTTGTTGCCGGGCGTCTTGTTCATGTTCCTGTGCGGCAGCTACCTGTACAAACCACAGGCGAAGGGCTTGGCAATCGCCGCCGGCACCGCCGTGGTGGCTGCCTTGATATTTGCGGCAATCGAAGCGGGACTGATTGAGCGCCGGCCGTTCAATGCGGAGGTGACTGCGGGCATAGCGTTAGGCATCCCGGCCGTGTACGTGCTGACGAAAATCAGGTTTCATCGGATTGACGAGTTCCTCGGCGACATCAGCTACGGCGTGTTTTTGAACCACTTTGTGGTGATGTACTTCCTGCGCGCTTTCTGGCCCGTTGCCTACGACGCGCACATCGTTGCCGCCGTTCTGATCCTGTCGTTCGGATTGAGCTGCGTTTCGTACTACTACATCGAACGGCCGGCCCTGAAACTCCGTCATGCGCTTCGGGGTGGCGCGAGGTATGGCGTGGGTAAACCGCAAGGCGGTGAAACAGCGGCTTAGTGCGTGTGGTGGTTGGCGTTCGTAGAGCGCAGGCCGAGTGGCAATCAACGGTGGTGCCTTGCGCTGAATTGCGGCCTTCTGGGACTACTGACCGCTTGTTGCGTCCGGACCTCCGTCCAGTCCAAGGCAGCCCGTTCCCGCTGGGTGTGGAGGCCGGGCGGAGGTTCCAGGCGTTGCGGGCAAGCTATCGAGAAATGCCGCAATCTGCCGAGTGCCGCGCAAGTGCAGCGTAGGAATGTGCGGACCCACGGCCAGGCGCACCGCCTCGATACCTGGGCGGTAGCCGCGATCGAAATTCCATACGAAGTTCAGAAAGGTCAAGAACTCCCGGTCTAGCTTCTCTGTACAGCCCGCTGCAAGGTCTGGGCGAGGGCGGTTCATTACGCTGCGCATGATCACCCGGGTGAAACAGGTGAGCCGCGGTGTATCGAGCCAGATGATCAGGTCGGCACGGGGCAGGCGAAGGTCGAAGGTTCTCCGCGCATAGTTACCTTCACATCCAGGCATCCGCTGCGATCGCTTCGCGGACCCGCACGCGGAATTGCTCAGCGTCCGGCTCGACCCAACCGGGCTCCCAGAACAACGTGTCCAGGTGCACCACGGGCAGGCTCAAGCGCTTGCCGAGGGCGCGGGCGAGGGTGGATTTGCCGCTGCCGGCATTACCCAGAATTACAATCCGTTGCATGGGGACATCCTGTCGCGAAAAAAGCCGGCGATTGTGCAGGTTTTGGATGGCTAGTTAAAGGCAGAAGTGGCACGGGACTGCATCAGGCTAAATACGAGTTCAGTTAACGCGATCTGCGGCACCGTTGTGCTGAAGAACCGCATGGTCATGGCACCCATGACTCGCACGCGGACGTCCGAGGGTGACGTCCCGAATGAATTGATGGCCGCCTACTACGGGCAGCGAGCCAGTGCCGGCCTGATCATCACCGAGGCAACGGACATTGCGCCGTCCAGCAATGGCTACGCCATGACCCCCGGCATCTATACATCAGCCCAGCGGCAGGGCTGGCGTCTGGTGACGGATGAGGTTCACCGCAATGGCGGCACGATATTTGTGCAACTGTGGCATGTCGGCAGGATGGCCCATCCCTCGCTCATGCCGAATGGCGAGGCGCCTTGGGGGTGACCGAGGAAAGGGCTGAGTCGTAGGTGTTCGCTCACGACCCGGATGGCAAGTTGGCCCATATCCCTGCGGGCAAGCCCCGGCGCCTGAGGCCGGAGGAAGTGATGGCTTTGGTTGGCACCGTTATGTATGCCTGCATCCATGCACAGAGGCTGTATTTGACGGGGTCGAAATCCACGGCGCCAACGTTTATCTGTTCGAGCAGTTCATGAACTCGGTGCTCAACACGCGCACCGATTTGTAGGGAGGAGCTAGCGTAGAAAACCGCACACGGTTCCTGCTGGAAGTCGTTGAGGCGGCGGTGCGTGAATTGGGTCCAGGGTGCGTAGGTGTCCGCCTGTCGCCGTTCGGCAAGTTCAACGGCATTCCGGCGGACCCTCGCACCGAGGAAACCTTGCTGTACGTTGCCGAGCGTTTAGGTCGTCTTGGCGTTGCCTATCTGCATCTGGTCTACGAGCTGATACCTGAGGCGAACATGGAAGTTGCCGAGTTCAAATCGCACCACCTCGACCACGCGCTGCTGGCCAAGGTTCGGGCAGCGTTTCCTGGCGCAATCATCTGGTGCGGCGGATTCACTGATCGAAAAAGCGCTCGGGATGCGCTTGATACCGGGTTGGTGGATTTGATCGCCTTCGGCAGCCCCTATATCGCAAACCCGGATCTGGTTGAGCGTCTCAAACACGGCTGGCCGTTGGATGAAGCGGACCGGTCAACTTATTACACCCGATGCGGGGAGGTGGGTTATACGGACTTTCCTGCATATTCCCTAGGTCGTGCTTCACGCCGGGTAGGCTGATAGCGGCGGTGGGGCGAGCAGGCGTTTGGTACTGGGTGGCTCTGCGAACGCCTGCTGGTCGCCGCCGTTGTCGGTGGGTCAGGCACCGCAATGTGTGTTGACGAACCTGCGTATCAGCGAGCTAACCAAAGCGGTGACCATGAGTGCGCGGCGCCGTCCCGAACATTTGTTCGAGAGACTATGTGACGTCGGCTGGGTTTGTTGGGCATGCCCGAGTCGGCGTGATCATAGGCGGCGTGTTCATAGTCAGCTTTTGGCCGATTGTTACTTTCGCGACGGGTTGCAAACGACCCATTGCAGTCAGTCGGATAGGGAGTAATCAGACGGTAATGCTCCCGACTTTTAAGTTATTTAGTAGAGAAAATGCCTGGCATTTGCAGGTGCTTGTAAATCGCAAGGAACCTCACGCTACAGATGAAGACTAGGGTTACCCAACCGCTGACCCAGATTGAGGGAATGGAGTCGCGCACCAGTACATAGAGAATGCAGCCGAGCAAGATTGGCGTGGCGTAGATCTCCCGTGACATCAGCAGCGAGACCCTGCCGGCCAGGGCGTCACGAACGATGCCACCCCCAATGCTGGTAAGGACACCCATCGTCACCGCCACAGGTTCGGTGTAATGCAAGCCCAGCACCTTCTCGGTGGCGACGATGGCGAACAACGCTCCGGCCAAGCCATCGAGATACAACAGCAAGCCTGACTGTTTTTGCATCCGTGAGGCGAGGAAAAATGTCACCAGTGCAGCCGCAAGGGCGACCCAAACGTAGTTGAAATCGTCGATCCAGAAAATCGGCACATCAAGCAGTAGATCGCGAACGGTTCCTCCGCCGATGGCCGTGATTACACCCAGTACAACGGCACCGAAAATATCGACATCGACCTTTCTGACTGCCAGCACACCGGTGATGGCGAAGACCGCCGTGCCGACCATCTCCTGAAGATAAAGCAGCATCGATCACTCCGTTCTCAGGTTGCCCATCAGGTGGTCGATTGCGATGTGTGCATGCAGCCTGACGCCTGTCTGCAAGGCGTCGTCATTGGCATAGAAATGTGGGTTGTGGTTGTAGCTGATGCCGCGCCCGCCCGGTATTGGCACAATGGCACCGTCTTTGAATTCGGCGTCCTGCACCCCGAGCAAGACATATAACCCGCCATACCGGTTAACGAACACTGAAACGTCGTCGTAGCCCAAGGTAGGCGCTGTCTGCACCAAGTTCTGCGGGCCTACGACCGACTCTAAGGTAGGAATCGCAGCATGCACCCACTTCGCTTCGTTATGAACGGCCGGCACGTGCTGGAGAAATTCGGTCTCGGCCACGCATCCCTGGGCTTGAGCCAAGTGCGAGGCCAGTTGTTGCAAGCGCTGGCAAATATCACCCATGTCTGACTCCACGGAGCAACGCACCGTGCCCAGCAGAGTGACCGTCTCGCCAATTATGTTGAATCGGCCCTGATCTTCGATGTGCCCAAAACTGATGGTCACCGGGTTGTAGGCGGGCACTTGCCGGTAGATTTGCGCGGAGGCGCTGATGATCTCGGCAGCCACCGGCAAGGGGTCTTTGCCCATCCACGGGGTTGAGCCATGAACCTGTTGCCCGGTGATGACGATGCGTACGATCACCGACGCCGCATACTGATTGCCGATCCGATAGGCAACCACGCCATTCGGCAGCGGCCCAACGTGCATGCCAAACACCATCGTCGGCATCGGGTTCGCCAATGCCTGGGCATCATCCATCGCTGCCGCGCCACCGGTTTCACCCAGCGGCGGGCCTTCTTCAGCGGGCTGAAACACGAACAAGATCGTGCCGGCCAAATGCTCCCTCACACTGACCAATGCGTCGGCAGCCCCCATCAGCATTGCGGTATGGCAATCATGGCCACAGGCATGTGCAACCGGAAATGGCCCACCCGGATAGTCGTCGTCCACGACGGTAGAGGCGAAATCGATATCAACCAATTCTTTGATCGGTAGCGCATCAATATCGGCGCGCAATGCGATCACCTGATCACCGGGCTTGCCCCCGTGCAACACCCCGACGATGCCATGCCCTGCAATGCTGGTCCTTACTTCATCCAGCCCGAGTGAGTGCAAGTGCTCTGCAATAAAGCGCGCGGTGTTCACTTCGCGATTGGAAAGCTCGGGGTGAGCATGCAAATGATGTCGCCATTCGATCACTTGATCCGCCAATTCTTCAATGCGCTGGTCGATGAGCTGGTGAAGGTCTGTTGCAGGACGGGTTTCGCTACTGACGATGTGCCCGCAGACACTCTCAACATGACCTACACAAGACATACTTATTGCTCCCTGGTTCTTTGTCACATGCGCCTGCATGGCGCGGATCGTCGTAAAGATAGCCGACTATTTACGAGACATGTTTTTCGAAGGGCATTTGTCTGGGTAATCGGGAGGCTAACGGGGTTCGAGGGTAAGGGAATGTCTGCTCTTGGCCCGATTGCTGTCCGTCACGAAGGCCGCAATCGACCCGAAGCTCTCATCCCAGCGAAGTCACCAAGCTGGTTTCGATACCCGCCATACTCTCCGGCGGTTCGTTGATCAGCACGACTGCATCGTCACCCTGGTTCAGATAGATCAGGTAGTCGCCGGTCTCGAAGGTGATTTTGAAGGCTACAAGGCGAGTCTCCTGGTCCCATCCTTTGTCGACAACTCCTTCAACCTCAATGATGATCTTTCCTTCAAGAGAGCGGGCGGATAAGCCGCAAAGCAGATTTTCTCTACGCCACGAACAGGTGCTAGCGGCTTCAAGCTCGAAGGGCGCGGGGGGGGGCAGGTCTGATTGGTCAGCTCCAACACTTTCCCCATCAGCTAGCAAGTACATCGATACGGTCTGATGTTCGCCAAACCGCCATACTAACGATCCTATGTCTTCCGGACATTTCTCATCGTTGAAGTAGTACGGGTCATGCAATAACACGGAAAGTCGCTGACCCAGCAGCAAACGGGCATTTCCTAAGTCCTGGGTCATCCTCTCGCGGGAGGCTACATAGCGTTTAAACACTGAGCAGTGCCTCTTTAGCTAGTGAGAAGAAGTCGCAGATTCTAGCCGGGCAAATCGTTGAACGTCTCCTTATGGCTGCGGATTCAACCGGTCGATCCAGCCCAACCTGAAACAGCAGGCACAAAAACCACGTCAAGGCTGCCCGCACTCGCCGGGTTACACTCTGTCCCGATTCCTGATCCTGCTGCGGAGACGTGCATGAAAGTTGGTGTGATTTCCGATACCCATGGCCTGCTCCGCGCTGAAGCAATTGCTGCCCTGGCGGGTTGTGAACGGATCATTCACGCGGGCGACATCGGCAACGCCGACATTCTTGAACAACTAAAGGCTATCGCCCCTTTGTACGTCGTCCGCGGAAACAATGACCTGGACGCCCCGTGGGCAGAAAATCTCCCCGATCTTCTTCGTTTCGATCTCAACGGATGGGAGACGCTGTTGGTGCATGACATCGCCGATGTCCCAACCGAGCTCGAGTCGAGTACAAAACTGGTGATCACCGGCCATTCGCACAAGCCACGCATCGATTGGCGCGGCGATCAGCTCTATCTCAATCCGGGCAGCGCGGGACGGCGGCGTTTCAAGCTGCCGGTGACTCTGGCGCTGCTGGAGGTGCTCGACACCTCCATTGAGCCGCGCCTGGTCTCGCTGCTGGAGTGATTCTCGCGAACCGCGCTGAAGCAATAATGGGACTGGGTCTGCTCACGAAAGAAAAACGGCTCGTTCAAGAAAACGAGCCGTCGTTGTGCAGTTGCTTATCGGGGAAACTGCCCGGACATCAGAGCAACCTCACAGGTGATCCGCATCAATCACAGCCTTGGCAAACGCCTGCGGATCTTCCTGCGGCAGGTTGTGGCCGATGCCGCCGCTGATCAATCGGAACTCGTATTTGCCGGTGAAGCGCTTGGCGTAATCCTCCGGAGCAGGGTGCGGTGCGCCGTTGGCATCGCCTTCAAGGGTGATGGTCGGCACGCTGATCGACGGCGCGGTGGCCAGCTTCTGCTCAAGCGCCTCGTATTGAGGCTCGCCCTGGACCATGCCCAGACGCCAGCGATAGTTGAAGACGGTGATCTCGACATGATCGGGGTTGTCCAACGCCTTGGCGCTGCGGTCAAACGTGGCGTCGTCGAACGCCCATTTCGGTGAAGCCAGTTGCCAGATCAACTTGGCGAAGTCGTGGGTGTTTTTCTCGTACCCGGCGCGACCGCGGTCGGTGGCGAAGTAAAACTGATACCACCACTGCAACTCAGCCTTGGGTGGCAGCGGGTTCTTGCCGGCCGCCTGATTGCCGATCAGATAGCCGCTGACCGAGACCAGCGCCTTGACCCTTTCTGGCCACAGCGCCGAGACGATGCCAGCGGAACGCGCGCCCCAGTCGTAGCCACCGAGTACGGCTTGTTTGATCTTCAGCGCATCCATGAAGTCGATGACGTCACTGGCCAGCGCGGCCGGTTGGCCATTGCGAAGGGTTTTATCAGACAGGAAATGCGTATCGCCGTAACCACGCGCATACGGCATCAATACGCGATAACCCTTCGCCGCAAGCAGCGGCGCGACTTCGTCATAGCTGTGAATGTCGTACGGCCAGCCGTGCAGGAGAATCACCACCGGCCCATCGGTCGGGCCAGTTTCGGCATAAGCCACGTTCAGCAGTCCTGCCTTGATGTGCTTCAGCGGGCCGAACGGAGAGGGTGTTGAATAAGTGGCGTCGGCCTTGATCGCCGTCGGCTGTGCGGCGGCGGGCGTTTGTGCGTGGGCCGCGCCGAGCGCGCCGAACAGGGCAAACGCCAGCATCGACGAATTGACCAAGCGGCGGCGGGTGTTGCCGATGTTGTTTTGCATTGCCATCTTCATGCTGATGTCTCCGTTGCAAGCCGTTGGCCAGGGGATCTGGCTGAGCCCCTTGAAACCTTGAGTGCATTTGAACGCGGTGACGTATCTGGCCTGTGTCGAATCCCGGGACCGGTGAAAACTGATGTATCAAGAGGATAGCCAGACACACTGTGATGCACAGTGGCGCATTGAAAATTCGCGATATTGGCGCTGTGTTGCGACCCGACCGACGCGTACTCTTTTCCAGATCAACGGGCCGATCTGTGACAGCTTCGCTTTGAAGTGGACAGTGCTAATGCCGCGCGAGATTTCTTGCGAGGCCTTCACATCGCCGAAGGGGACATCGAGAAAGTCTGGAACGCCGTGCCGCTCCATACGACACCGGGCATTCCAGAGCACATGCATTCAGAGATCGCCCTGGTGCAGGCCGGCGCGGGGATGGACATGGAGGGGCGTGGGTTTGAGCTGTTCACAGACGAACAACGCGAAGCGGTGATCGCCGCCTGGCCCCGCGACACCGACTTTGCCCATCAGATGATCGACGCGTTTTATCACGGGCTGCGGCATCGGGCCCAGAGTACATTCGGGACCTTCAACGACGATTTCCTTGCCTACAAGGATCCAGGTTTCGAGCGGGTGAATCTTTGCAGCGTCATCTTGGGCTCAAGTTGGGAGCGGTGAGTTTTCCACTCAGCGCACCAGGCTTTTTGGCCGGGATACGTCGCGAGTGCGGATTGGTAGACACTTGTTCGCTCAAGCCTTGGTATTCCAGGCCACCGCACACAGAGCCAGTCCTGCCACATTGAGGGTGACGGGATTGAAGGCATCACGGAGCATGGATGGATTGAAAATCGCGACATCCAGCTGCAGGCCAGCCAGTGCGGTCGAGGCGACAATCAGCGGCCAGGCAATGCGTGGCGCGAGCAATATCCATAAGGCCAGGGCAATTTCCGCAACCCCGGCGGCATAGGCAAACAACTCCACCTGATGGATGCCATGGGCTTGAATCATGGTCCGCTCGCCAGGACTCAGCCACAGTAGCTTGGGCACCAGACCGTGGTAGGCAAACATGAACGCCAGGCTTCCCCGGGCGATCCAGTGGGTGCGTTTCAAGGTGCTCACGTGGGCGTTTTCAAGAATCGACGCTCATGGTCGGGATTGGGCAGCAGGCACGTGTCGTATTTCCCAAATAGCCGATATCGATTCAGCGCAACGCGATCGTAGGCCCAATCTCGCAACCTGCGCGGGCAGGCGCGCAACAGCCTCAGCGGGCGCCAGGCACCGGGCAGTTGGGCGATGACTTCGAAGACTGCATCCGAGCGCACCCAGTAGTGCTGGTCGCGGATCACCGCCATGGTATCGAATTGATCCAGAGGCAAACCGGCCCACGCCAGCAGCGCTTGCCCCTCGGGCGATTGCACTGCCGCCAGGCGGACGCGCCGATGGAGGTCGTGGCGGATCAGGAACCTTGCCCAGCCATTGCATAGCTTGCACACGCCGTCGAACAAGACCACGGTCTCGCCGGGTTGGAGTAATGGCGCGGGTGAGGGCCGGATTCTGGACGCTTGCATAAACATCGGTCCGTATGGGAGTGGTATCCCGGATCATACCCGCGTGCCAGGGCGAAAGTCTTTATGGGAAGCGGCAGCCTCTATCGAGACTGCCGCTGTCAGCGCGGGAACCCCCGTTTAAGCGGTTTTAATAAACCTGAGGCACGATGATTTCCGGTGGTGTCGGATTGCGCGAATAGTCTTCCTGGCGTTCGCGTTCCGGGAGTTCAATCATCGCCTGTTGCACCTCTTCATAAGGCATTTGCCCGAGCAGGTGACTGATGCAGTTAAGCCGGGCTTTTTTCTTGTCGTCGGCCTGCACCACCCACCACGGTGCTTCAGCGATGTGGGTGCGTTCGAGCATGATTTCCTTGGCCTTGGTGTAGGCTTCCCAGCGCCGACGGGACTCCAGGTCCATGGGACTGAGTTTCCACTGTTTAAGCGGGTCATGAATACGGCTGAGAAAGCGCAGATGCTGTTCCTGGTCGGAGATGGAAAACCAGTATTTGATCAGCTGAATACCGGAGCGTGCGAGCATCCGTTCGAACTCCGGCACAGTGCGGAAGAACTCTTCATATTGGTCGGCATTGCAAAACCCCATGACCTGCTCTACACCCGCGCGGTTGTACCAGCTACGGTCGAACAGGACGATTTCACCGGCGGCCGGCAGGTGTGAGACGTAGCGCTGGAAATACCATTGCGTGCGTTCGCGGTCATTCGGCGCGGGCAGGGCGGCGACCCGGCAGACCCGAGGGTTGAGCCGCTGGGTAATGCGCTTGATAACGCCACCTTTACCCGCCGCATCACGTCCTTCGAACAGAATCACCACTTTGTGCCCGGTCTTGACCACCCAACTCTGCAACTTCACCAGTTCGCCTTGCAGACGAAACAGTTCGCTGAAGTAGCGTCGTCTCTCTTCCTTTTCGTCGTTGTCGCTCAGGTGCTCGTCAAACAGCGCGTTGAGGTCGTGTCCGTCCTCCCGTAATTCCAGTTCCAGCTCCTCGTCACTGTGATCGAACAGCTCGCGATGGATGCGTTGCACCAGGGTGTCATTGGTTAAAAGCATGGCTGGAACTCCTGACGAGGGTGGAAGTGCCCATGCTAGGCCGGGGGATATGACGCAGACGTGACGATGAAGGGGCGGGGCCAATAAGGGGCGGTGTCATCTTGGTGTCACCTAAGGCATGGCAGGATCATCGCAAACCGTCTTGAACACCCAGCGCAACCCCCGCCCGCGGGTTGATGAATCTGCCAGGAATCCCACCATGAAAGGAGACGCCTCCCTGTTTGCGGCCATTGACCTGGGCTCCAATGCGTTTCGCCTCATGATTGGCCAGTCGGTCAAACGGAACCAGCAGATCGTGATCCAGGAAGTCAAAACCCTGCGCGAGCCCGTCCGTTTGTCGGAAGGATTCCAGGGCGGCGCGCTGGATGAGTTGGCGTTGGATCGGGGGTGGCAAGCGCTCGCGCGATTCGGCAAAAAACTGCGCGGCTTTGAGGCCGGACGGGTGCGGGCCGTGGCGACCAGCGCGGTGCGCGAAGCCGACAATGCCCAACTGTTTCTGACCAGTGCCGAGCGTCATCTAGGTTTTCGGATTGATGTGATCTCCGGGCATGAAGAAGCCCGGCTGGTGTACGCCGGTGTTGCCCATACGATACCGAGTGCCGCGAGTATGCGACTCGTCGTGGACATTGGCGGCGGGTCCACCGAGTTGATTCTAGGGCAGGGCACACAGCCGCTGTTGACCGAAAGTATCGCCATTGGCAGCGGCACTTTTGGCACGCGTTACTTTCAGGGTGGATGTATTACGGCTCTGGCCCTACTGGAGGCTGAACGTGTGGCCACGGTGCAATTTGAAAAGGTCGCGCGTCGTTACCGTGCACTGGGTTGGCAGCAGGCCATCGGTTCTTCAGGCACCGCGCGGATGCTCGCCAAAGTCCTCAAGGCCAACGGCTTGAATGACGATGGCCAAAGCGGAATCACCTACGGCGGCCTGCTGCGCCTGTCGTTGCGCCTGCTTGAAGCGGGGCATGTCAATCATCTCAAATTGGCGGGCTTGCAAACCCATCGCCTGAGTACCTTGCCGGGCGGTCTTGTGGTCATGCTGGCCGCGTTCAAGGTGTTCGGCATCTCGCAGATGACTCCTTCTGAAGCGGGGTTGAGGCTCGGAGTGCTTCATGGGTTGATGGCCAGGCACTGACTGGATGCTGCGCGCCAGGCTTTACCTGGGCGCACACCGTCAGTCAGCGAGACTCAAGCGGCGGGCGAGCGGCAACTATCCTGAAGCGGGCGAAACCACCCTGACGGAGACAGCAAACCCATGAAGAAGGAAACCATCGGCGTAAAGGAAGGAGAGAGAGAAGATGCCTCTTCGCTGATAGACGCAAGAATCAAGGAACTGGGTGATTGGCGGGGCGAGACACTCGCCCGGGTCCGAGCGCTCATCCAGCAGGCCGACCCCGACGTGGTCGAAGAATGGAAGTGGCGGGTTCCGGTGTGGTCGCATGCGGGCATCATCTGCACCGGTGAAACGTACAAGAACGCCGTGAAGATGACCTTCGCCAAGGGGGCTTCGCTGGAGGATCCTTCAGGGCTTTTCAATGCGAGTCTTGAAGGGAACACCCGGCGTGCGATTGATGTGCATGAAGGTGATGAGATTGATGAAATGGCGTTGGAGGCGTTGATCGTTGCTGCCGTCGCCCTTAACACCTCGCGAACGACTGCACGCGCCAAACCGGCGAAATGAAAGCCAAGGGCTAACGCCGATCAGATAAGCAATTTCTGCGACCACACAATTTCTGTAATTGGATGGACTCGCCCAAGCCGAGGCGTCAATGCGCCACGATGGCAGTCTAAACAGCCAACGACAGCGAGGGCGAGTCCATGAAAAAGCATACTTCGATTGATCAATCCCTGTCTTCTTCCGATTTGTCGGCCTGCACAACCGTGGCGGTCGATCTGGCCAAGCAGGTCTTTCAGGTCGCCGGTGAAGACGTCCTCGGCCAGGTGCACTACGAGCAACGGATCAAGTCGCGCGAGGCGTTTTATGAGTTTCTACGCCAGTTGCCGCCTCATGTCGTGGTTCTGATGGAGACCGGTCCGGGTGCTCAAGCCTGGGCCCGGCAGCTGCAAGACCAAGGCAATCTGGCCCGGATTCTTCCAGCCGGTTTGGTGGCCACACATCGCAGCGGGCCTAAAAATGATCGCAACGATGCGCTGGCGATTCTGCGGGCTGGTCGCGATGAAAAGATCTACGCAGTGCCGGTCAAAAGCGTTGCGGCGCTGGCAATGCAGGCGTTGCATCGCGCCCGCCAAGGCTATGTGCGTCGACGCACGGCGGTGAGTAATCAGATGCGCGGCCTGCTGCTCGAGCATAGCGTGGCCTTGGCGCAGGGCGATGTTGCGATCAGCCAGAAAAGTCCGCGGGTACTGGAAGATGCCACCCAGCCGGTGCCGGGCCTGTTGCGTGAACTGATCGACGAACTGTTGGCCGAGTGGCGCCATTTGGGCGAACGCATCAGCGTGCTGACGGGGCGCCTGGAAGTGGCCGCCAACGCCGACATGACGGCGAAGCGACTGATGACTGTGCGCGGCATCGGCCCAGTCACTGCCACGGCACTGGTGGCCAAGGAAACCAAGCCTGAGCGATTTCCCAATGCCCGCAAGTTTGCCGCGTACTTTGGCATGGTGCCTGACCAGCACAGCAGCGGGCAGACGGTCAGACGGTTAGACGGTCAGACGGTCAGGCTGGGGGACATGACCAAGCGAGGCGATGTTTATTTACGTAGCCTGATGATCCAGGGAGCACATGCGGTACTGCAACAACTACGACCTGATTCCCAGCAGCCCGATGACCGCCGCTTGTTGCGCTGGATGAGCCGACTGGGCCGTAAGGAGGCTGCGGTCAGGTTAGCCAACCGCAACCTGCGAATCGTCTGGGTGCTTCTACAGAGCTGGCGAAGCCTGCGTTCGGCTGCGAAGCAGTCGTAAACCCAGAGTGCACGGTATGCCTGACACACCGCATTGCCTGATCTTACGACTGCTGCGCAGCCGAACGCAGGCTTCGCCAGCTGCTACGGATCGCGTGACGGCTTAACCGACGGGCATTAGGCAAGGGGACGGGGTTTTTCATGATCCTAAAATGAACTCGTTCTCAATTCTCCAGTTTTGATGATGCATTGGAGAGTTGATATGAGTAATTGATATAAAAAGCTGTCATTTATTACAGGTGCGGCTAAAAATCTTTTGCTTGATAGTTAAGTCTGTTTCTTATAGTTCAAGCGCTCGCGAAGTTGAATCAAAATTCACAAGGTAAGAACCATCGGAAGCCAAGAGTTTTGGTGTCCGCACTTGAAAAAAGGAGAACTGCAAAATGGATCTTAATGTTTATGCAAATCAAGACTGGCAGAGTTTTGGCACGGTTAGGGAGGATGGTAATCTGTATGCAGACGGACTTTGGAACTTCAACAAAGATGACCGAGGTCGAAAGTGTGGAGCGAACGGTAACAATTCTAGTGGCCTCTACTACGTCATGAACGCAGATCCGAGCTGCCCTTTCCCCTCAGGGAGAATGGGTCAGCTCGTCATGAGGTCGGGCAATACCGTCACAGGTTATGAGAATTATTTTTCCTTGAAGGCAGGTCAGATTTTTGAACTGCGCATTAACGACGGCGGGCTCAACGATAATGAAGGTTCTCTGCTACTTAGGTTTGTGCCCAGCTCCGTGAGTAAAGAAATAAAGGACCGGGTAAACCCTGACAGAGAGCCTGGCCACTACTGGATTAATCCATAGAACAGAGGGGTGGGTTTATTTATGACTCTAAAATAAACCCGTCACCATTTGTCGCAGGGCCGTTGTATCCGCTCTGCGCCGAGGATCAGAAGCCCCGACAAAGTCGGGGCAAACATCTGGCGTGATAGGCCGCTATTTTGCGACTTTCATACTCGCTCTATCAGGTCGTGGCGTAACCGCTTTGACCACATCATCAATCACCGCCTTCCCCATTGCCGTCAAATAGTGCGCGGCCCACGAAAAACGGTCCGTTTCTCTGTCATAGGCGGCGTCTTTTGTAAGCGCCTTGGCCAGGAACAGTAAATCTGAAGCCATTGCCAGTGCTGCATCGACAGGAACGCCGGCGCTGACGTGGAACAGGGGACGGTCTACGCAATAGATGCAGGGGGTGAAGCCAATGGTTTTTGCTTCTGTTGGTTCGGTCATTGATCACCTCCATAGACGCAAAGGTGAATAGGTGACGAGCAGCACCGCTCAGAAGACTGGTGAGTGAGAAGACGTGTTTCGGACGGTTTTAGTTTGTTCATTATCAGTTCCCTTGATTGGAGGAACTGCCACTTAGCTGTCTCAAAAGCGTGGGTGGCAGCCGTGCGTGGTGTGAGACCCGGCAATCAAGGTAACCGGTAGGCCCGAAAGCCTTCCACGCACAGCCGCCATAAAACCTGATCGCTGACGAAAAAAACGCCGCAATAGGTTCTGTGGCGCTTTGCGCCTTGATTGTCCCCGGGGTCTCACGCCCGATCGCTGAATGTGCAGCGACGTCTGGAGAGTATCCCGACAAAGATAGGACCAACAAGGCGGTAGCAAGGCAAAAAGAGCACAAAGTGTACCCCCTTACGCAACTCTCGGAGTTTGCCTACAACTCCGACATGAAGCCACCCAATATTCTGAAAAGAGTACCGCCAGCGACGAAGACGGCCCGCTGCTCGGCGAGGTGGCAGCGCTGGCTCCGGTGCAACGCACATGTCCAAGCCCCAAATGACAGGCGAAAAAAAACCGCCTTTGCGGGTCGGTTCTTTTGTAAGCCTCAGTTTGCGGCTGGGGCTTGGTGCGTCTCACGGGCAACACTAGCGTGGGGGCACAGTATTAACCTCTGCTTATCCTTGCAACGTTATTCAGCTTGCGGCGGATGAAGAACTCCGGATCGGCGTTCATCATTCGTTCCGGGGGCGGTGCGTCCTGGGTCATGAAAAACCAGTGCCAGGAAAATTTCCCCCACTGGCGCGTCACGTTGTTCAGCAAATAATGCTGCGGCAGCATGTCGACGAAGCCGGCCTTGAGCACCTTGTCGCCGTGGTCCAGGCACATGCTACAGCACCCGCGCGCCACGGTCGTGACCGGCGGTGTAGAACTGCTCGAAACCCAGCGACTGCACTTCGACCTAGTCCTGGGCCATGGCGCGGAAGGAATGATCCGAATGATCACCGCCCCTTTCCGGTTTGGAGCTGTCGCCGTATCCGCGCAAGTCGGTGCACACCACGGTGAAATCCTTGGCCAGGCGCGGCGCAATCTTGTGCCAGGACAGGTGCGACTTGATCATCTTCGGCTTCCTGGCCTCGATCATTGGCTTGATTCCGCTGTTGTTCACCCACGACCTGATGATCTGCACCTGCGGCCTGAGCTTCTCGTTCTTCTGATCGGAACTGGCGGACTCGCCGCTTTGGGTCATCGGCACCGAGGTGTCCCACGAACACTCCGCGACCTCCAGCGCCTGCACCTTCACGGGCATGGCCCTGGCGGGTGCCGTGTCGCCGGTGGTGATCGGTTGGTTGCTGGATATCACGGGGAATAACTGGGCGGTGGCGTTCGGTGCTTCGATCGCCGTGGTACTGCTGGGGCCGGTGTTGGCGATGTTTATCAAACTGGACGATGAGCCTGCTCTCAAAGCTGAGCCACAACGTTTTTACCCTCCAGAACCGGAAGCCGCCGCCAACCAAGGGGCGGCAATCGCCTGCTTTAGCTGATACCAATTGGCCACCTCTTCCGTTAGAGTGTGCGCCGCCCGAGAGATGGATCCCGGGCAACATCTCATGGAGTTTCTCAGTGAAGTACCTCAGTAAAGTGGTTGCCGTTTCTCTGTTCGGTCTGGTTCTGGCGGGTTGCACCGGCACTCCGATGAACACTCAGCACTATGAAAGCAGCCAATACACGGTGATCGGCCACAGCGAAGCGACGGCCACTGGCCTGTTGCTGTTCGGCATGATTCCGATCCAGCAAAACAACCGTTTTGTTCGTGCCCAGAACGCGGCGATCAAAGCCAAGGGCGGTGACGCGATGATCAACACCCAAGTGCAGGAAAACTGGTTCTGGGCTTGGGTCCTGACCGGCTACACCACCACGATCTCCGGTGATGTGGTCAAGCTGAAAAACGTTCAGTAAGCGCAGAGCACCGCCTGTTGGCTGTGGCGAGGGGTAAACCCCCTCGCCACATGGAGGGTGAGTTGGGGCGCTCAGTGGCGTTGCGTCACGCGAGCCTGCTGCGCCACCCGATTCCTACCCGACCACTTCGCCTGATAGAGCTGCTGATCAGCGCGTTTGATCAGTTCGGTCGTATTGCTATCCGATGACTCGGCAAGCCCGATGCCGATACTCACCGTGACGTGCCCGACCGTGGCAAAAGTGGCCTCGGCAATCGCGGCGCGGATCTTCTCGGCAACGACCTCGGGGCTCTCGGGTTCCTCGACTTCCGGCAACAGCACCGCAAACTCCTCGCCACCGTAACGGGCCACAAAGTCAGTGGCGCGGGTGGTGTCCTGAATCAGCCGGGCGAGTTGGTGCAGCACTTCATCACCGACCGCATGGCCGTGGGTGTCGTTGATTTGCTTGAAGTGGTCAGCGTCTATGAACAGCAGCGCGAAGGGCCGGCCGGTGCGTTGAAACAGCAGGTTGCACTCGTCCAGTTTCTCGTCGAATCGCCGCCGGTTGTACACGCCGGTCAGCGCGTCGTGGGTGGCCAGTTTCAACAGATCGGCATTGGCCTGGGTGAGGGCGGCTGTGCGTTGCGCGACCGTGGCTTCCAGCGACGCATTGGCCTCCTGCAACTCGCGCTCCTTGCCGAGCAAGGACTGCGTCATGCCCTGGAGGGATTGGCCCAGTTGGGCAATTTCTCGCACCGAATGATCACGGGGGAAGGTCACGCCGGGTTGTTGGCTCTGTACCTGTTTGGCCGACTTCGCCAACTGCTCGATCGGGCGACTGAGGTACAGCGCGAGGTAGTAGGCCACCAGACCGAACACGATCGCGGCGATGACACCCAGCCCCAGCAACTTGTACAACAGGATACGTGCGGGTTGAAGCGCAATATCCAGCGGCTGCCGTACCGCGATGTACCACGTCAGGTCGGTGCTTGAAGGAGTGGGCACCGCGACAACGCTGGTCAGGTAACCGTTGCCCACTGACCAGCCAGAAGTGTCGGAATGGTTTTCCCGGGCCACCGGCATATTCGGCATGAGTTGCCCCATGAGCGATTCCGGGTAGAGCACTTTGCCGTTGTGGTCGACGATCAGCGCCTCCACTTCAGGCGTCATGTCCTTGCGCAGCACCGCCGCGTCAACAATCCGCGTCACCCAACTCCAGTGGGCATGAGCGCCCAGCACACCGATCACCTGGCCCTCGACATTGCGTATCGGCGCGGCGAAATCGATGAAGCGCAAAGGTTCACCTCTGGCGGTTCCCGGCAGCAGTTTGGCCAGCAACACCGCCTCGTGAGGATCACCGGTGTAGGCACCTCTTAACCCGGCCTGAAACCAGGGGCGCTCCTTTACAGATTGACTCACCAAAAGGCCATTCACGGCTTGCCGCACACGTCCGCTGGCGTCCGCCACGCCCATCCAGGCGTACTCGGCGCGGGACTGCGAACGCAGCTCCATCGAGGTCAAGATATCCGGATCGTCCAGGTCACCATGTTTGAAAAACGGGGCCCGACTGAGCAGGGACACTTCGAGCTGACGTTCATGCAACTGAGCGCCCAACAGCTCGGCTGCGGACCTAGCCGTGCTCAACAACGCATTGCCGCTCGCTTGCTTCATCTGCTCGGTGGCGATGTGGCCCACGTAGAATCCCACGCTTACGAGCGTGAGCAGCGACAAACCGGCAAACCAGAGAGTCAGGTGGCTTCGCAGACTGGCTTTGATCATGGGGGCCTATCTGAAGTTTTTGGAGTCGTGGCATGGTATGCGCAATGGTCGGGTGGTTGCCAGTGGCGGCGCTTTCATGGCCCGGGTGGATCGGGCGCTGGGGAGCCGCCCAGGTCGATGTCGCGAAACATTCGCCAGCGCGATGACGTGAAGCAGATGCAGCGTTACAAACCTGACTGGAAGGCGGTCAAACCGCGTTTTTGAATTCCGTCAGCAACCGCTCAATCTGCGCCAACTCCCAGGTGCTGAGCAAACTGACCGGGTCTGTGCCGTAACGTTGCCAGCGGTCGAGTTCACCCTTGCGGCCGTCCGGGCTCTGGCAACGTTGGCAATGCAGCAGGCGATGGCCGTCGAAGTCGAGGCTTAGCCGCCAGCCTTCGATATCGACGTGCATGTGGCCGGGCTCGGGTTGTTCGGCGAGGCGAATTAGAGGCCGAACTTCCATGGCGGCGTCGCGCAACTGTTGGTAAACCTCGCGGGCGGTCAGGGGGGGCACAGAGGTCTCCGGTTAAATCGCGGCAAGCATGGATGCTGGGTGCACAGGATAGAGTCTGCGCTTGCCGCTGTCAGCGGATAACGGGCGCCTCAAACTTCTTCGAGGGTCTGCGGACGCCGGGCAGGCTGACCTTCCTCAACACGAAGCTCATGGCTCATGTCGTTGCAGCTTTGCGACCAGTCTGTCAGCCACTGTGGCATCGGTGGCGATTGTTCCACCAGGCCCAGCTCCCGGGCAAACTCGCCGGGTGCGACCGTGCCTTTGCCGGCGCGAAAGAGACCGCGCATTACGACCACGCCAACCACGCGTCCTTTGCTCATGAAACGGTGCTCCATGAAGCTCCACTTATCGTCCCAACCAAGCATCCGGGTGTGAATCTCGAACGCTTCGAACAGCTTCAGCTCACGCCGGAATTTACCCCAGGTATCGCCAACGATCGGCACCGCCTTGTTGCGCAGCGCCACCCGAAATGCGCCGCTGCGCAGCACGTAGTCCATGCGTCCCAGGTCGGCCAGGGTGAAATAGCGGCCATTGGTGACGTGGCGGTTGAGGTCGAGGTCGAGCGGCCAGACGCGCAGGCGGATGACGGTGGTGGCCATGGCATCAACCGGTTTGCGCCACGGGCGACGAAACAGCATGAGGAACAGTCGAAACCAGAGATTCATAAGTACGCCGATGATTGAGTGACCGGTGCACTTTAGGGGGGAGGGATCAGATAAGGTAGGTGCGCAAATGACTTTTTTCATGCGAAAAGCGCAATTGGATCATGTATGCACGTCACTCTTTTACTGGCGGACCAATGCTCCGCTGCCAGCGCCACCATGGCCCTGGAAGTGCTCAGCGCCGCCAATCTGTTCGCAGACTCGGCGGGCGCACCTTTTGAAGTCGTCATTGCCTCCCTTGATGGCAATGATGTCGCCGCGTGGGGAAGTGCAGACACTGCGCGTGGACCTGTCCACCAACGAGGTCCCGCGAACCGATCTGGTGCTGATTCCCGGATTTCTCTTCACCCTGAGGGACGCCTTGCCGGCGTTTTCGGCCTATGGGCCATGGCTGCGTCAACAGCACGCGCAGGGGGCCGTTGTGGCTTCAATGTCTACGGCGGCGTTCATGCTGGCCGAAGCAGGTCTGCTGGATGGCGTTCGGGCAACCACGCATTGGGCGTTTGCAGACCTGTTTCGTCGGCGGTATGCCGAGGTCTGTCTGGAGGAGACGCAGATCCTCTGCGAGGACAATCGCGTGATCACCAGCGGCGGCGCGAGTGCCGCCATGGACCTTTTGCTGCACCTCGTGCGCCGGTTTGCCTCATTGGATCTGGCGCAGAAATGTGGCAAATAGTTGCTCGTCGACACGGTGCGCAGCGAGCAATCGGTGTGTGTCATGTGGTCTATGCCGAAGAGTCACGGGGATGGCGACATCCTGCGGTCGCAAAACTGGCTGGAGGCACACTTCGATCAGCCGCTGCTGATTGACGATGTCGCCCAGCGCTTCGGGTTCGGCGTGCGCAACTTCAAAAGGCGCTTCAAGGAGGCCACCGGGTACACGCCGATTACCTACCTGCAAACCCTGCGTCTGGAGAAGGCCAAGCAGCTGCTTGAGTCCACGCGAATGACTCTGGACAGCATCACGTACGCAGTGGGCTACGAAGATGGCAATTCATTCCGTAGACTTTTCCGCCAGAGGGTGGGGTTTCTGCCGGCGGCTTACCGGAAGAAATTTCAACCGGGTGCGAGTTGATTCACGAGCGATAAGCCACAGATGATTTGGAGCAGGACATGAAGAAAACCGCAGCACTCACCTTGGCCTTGGTGCTCAATGCCGGGTTGTTCAGCGCGCAGGCACACGCGGTCGGCGATGCTGAAGCGGGTGCGACACTGTTCAAACGCATATGCGGCGGCTGCCATCAGGTCGGGGAGTCGGCGCGGGGCTCGTTCGGCCCGCAACTCAATGGCATTTTTGGACGCCCTTCGGGCAGCACCACGGATTACCAATATTCCGACGCCATGAAATCAGCCGGCCTCGTCTGGACCCGCGAAACCCTGACTGCGTACCTTGAAGATCCAAAGGAAGTGGTTCCGGGCACCCGCATGATTTTCTGGGGGCTCAGCGATCTGGAAAAGATCGAAAACCTGTTGGCGTACCTTCAGACCTTTCAGCCGCAATAGGCTTCCCGACGTTCGCCAAGGATCAATAAAGCGATGCAACGAACCACCTCGCGATTGCTTTTTAGGCCACCGCAAACCGAAGACCTGGCCAGCCTGTTCGCAATCTACGGCGACCCTGCGACGAACCAATACAACCCGGCCGGGCCTTTGACCCATATTGACCAGGCTGAAACGCTGCTGAATGACTGGATTCGCCACTGGGCCATTCACGGCTACGGACTGTGGACTATCGCCACCCGTGCGGCTCCGGATGGCGTCATTGGTTACGGCGGTATTGGTTTGCGCAAGTACGGCGATGTCGAGCGGCTGAATCTTGGGTATCGATTTGCCGTGTCCGCCTGGGGCCAGGGGTATGCGACTGAGTTGAGCAGGGCGTCGCTTGAATATGGATTCGACGAGCTGAAGGTGGCTGAGGTTTTAGCGCTGGTCAGGCCCGCCCACAGCGCCTCGACAGGCGTGCTGGAAAAAATCGGCATGCAACGTGTCGATGTGCTGGACGACGTACCGGGGCAGCCGCCGAGTTTTGTTTACAGGATCAGTCGCTCCTTGATTGGGGACTGATTTATTTTTGCGCATGAAAAAGCCCGGCTGGTCAGGCCGGGCTTTTCATTGAGTACCGCGGTGAGGCTATTCATTTATGCAGCGTGGCTTTCGATCAAGCGGTCGGAGCCACCCTCTGCTACACGACTTTCAATTAGACGATCCGAGCCGCCTTCAGCGACAAACGGGTGAGCAGAGGTAGCGGCAAAAGCGTTAACTGCAAAAACCGAGAAAGCGATGCCGAGGAGGATTCGGCGTTTCATGAGGGTGTGCTCCGGGGTGTAGTTGTTTGGTATGGAGCCGATGTTACGCCGCGGATTTTTTATGAGAACTTCATTGAGTTGATGGAGACTATCGACGTAGGCAATGGATGACAGAACGGTCAAGGCGACCGCGTATACCATGGCAATCGATACGTGGGAAAGCGCCTACAAAAAACTCACGAAACGGATATTTCACACTCATGAATCGAACTTGATAACCGTCAGTGTGGCGGTTTACTTCGTTAGGATGTGTCAGTTTTCGACCGGTATTGACTTCGATGTGTCAGGGGTAGACTCTTGGCGTCGATAGGCCTCGTAGCCGAAATCGGATCGAAATCGTTTTGCTGAATACACTCAAAGATCATTGTTTATCTCTAACGCAGAAAAGAAACGTCGTGGCTTGTCTGGCCATGGATGTTGTTTTTCATGGGCGGAAATAACCCGTTTTTTTAGCTGTGATCTGTCTGGAATGCCCGGCAGGCGCGGTTTCGGTGTGTGTGATTGCGCTGGCAAGATGATGTCGGCTGATACGCCTGTTTTACATGATAGATAGTGATTAGTTCTAATGATCGATACTTTGCCGTTGGATTGGCTTGAGACATGCGGCAGGTAGAAGTCAATAGATAATATTCCATGGACTTGCACTTACATGATGTAGGTGCAATCAATCGATAGAAGTGACCTTGTTCACTTCTGGAGGCAAGGATGCACGACCAAGTTACGTCTGAATATTCTGTTCATCTGTGTATTCATCAGCTATTTGAGGCGCAGGTTGCGAGCAATCCTGAGGCAACCGCACTGGTCTTTGAGGGCGAGACACTCAGCTATGGCGAACTCAACGCCAGGGCCAATCGGCTGGCGCATCGGCTGATTGCTTTGGGCGTCAGGCCTGACCAGCGCGTGGCGATCTGTGTCGAGCGTTCTGCGGCAATGGTTGTTGGCCTGATGGCGATCCTGAAGGCGGGTGGCGCCTATGTGCCGCTCGATCCGGAGAACTCGGGGGCGCGACTGGCGTTCATTCTTGGCGATACGGCTCCGGTTTTGGTGCTGGCTGACGCGGCCGGGCGCCAGGCGCTCGGGGACGCTTTGCAGGCTCATACCGTCCTTGATCCCCGAGATGTCCAGACCGAAGCGGACACCAGCCCTGAAGTCAACGGCCTTACCCCCAAAAACCTCGCCTATATCATCTACACATCGGGCTCAACCGGACAACCCAAAGGGGTCATGGTCGAGCATGCTCAGGTGGTGCGTCTGTTCGATACGACACATCCATCCTTTGGTTTTGAGGCCAGTGACGTCTGGTGCCTGTTCCACTCTTTTGCTTTCGACTTCTCGGTCTGGGAATTGTGGGGCGCCCTTCGTTATGGCGGCACGCTGGTGTTGGTCCCGCAGGCCATCACCCGTTCTCCGCAAGCGTTTTACCAGCTGATTTGTGAGCAGGGCGTCACTGTCCTGAACCAGACCCCGAGCGCCTTCACAGCCTTGATGGAATACCTACAACCGTCATCGGACCATCTTCGTTACGTCATTTTTGGCGGCGAAGCGCTGCGACCGTCGACCTTGCGCGACTGGTATGGCGTGCGTGAAGAATCTTTCCCGCAACTGGTCAACATGTACGGGATCACCGAAACCACGGTCCACGTCACTTACTACCCGCTGACTTCATCGGATGCGCAACAAGCCGACAGCGTGATCGGTCAATGTCTGCCGGATTTGAATCTCTATCTACTCGACGCGCATGGCCAGCCTGTTCCGATGGGGGAAGTGGGTGAAATGTACGTCGGTGGCGCCGGTGTTGCGCGCGGCTATCTGAACCGACCCGAACTGACGGCAGAGCGTTTCCTGCACGACCCTTTTGCGGGGAAGGCTGACGCGCGGATGTACAGATCGGGGGATCTGGCCCGTTATCTTCCGAACGGTAATCTGGCGTTTATGGGTCGCAATGACGACCAGGTGAAGATCCGCGGTTTCCGGATCGAGCTGGGTGAGATTGCCGCCAAATTGGCCGAGCATCCCTCCATCCGCGAGGCGGTGGTGGTGGCGCAAGGCGAGGAGACCGACAAGCGTCTGGTGGCTTATGTGTTGACGCAGTCCGAGGTTCATGACGCATCGGTAGATTCTGAAACTGGCTTGGCGCTGGCGGCAACGCTCCGTGATTACCTGAGCAGCCGTTTACCCGACTACATGGTGCCGTCTGCCTTTGTGCGGATGGAAAGCTTCCCCCTGACGGCCAATGGCAAACTTGATCGCAAGGCTTTGCCTGTTCCGCAGGAGGATGCTTTTGCCCGTGAGGCCTACGAGGCGCCGCTGGGCGAGATAGAGGTCCTCCTTGCCGGGATCTGGTCGGAGCTGCTTGGCGTTGAACAGGTCGGTCGCCATGACAGCTTCTTCGCCCTTGGCGGCCACTCACTCATGGCCGTGCGGCTGGTCAGTCGCATAGCAGCCTTTGGGGCTGAATTACCGCTTGCCACCTTGTTCGCCTCTCCAACGCTCAAGGCTGTGGCGTTGGCGATTGAGGCCCAGCGCAACGCTGGCGCTGTGGCGCGTGCATCGATACGGACCCTCTCTCGCGATGAATCCTTGCCGCTGTCCTTCGCTCAGCAGCGACTGTGGTTTCTGGCCCAACTCGACAGTGGGATCAGCGACGCCTATCACATCCCTCTGGCCCTGAGATTGCGCGGCCAGTTGAACGTGACGGTCTTGAAGCAGGCCCTCGATGCACTGTGGTCGCGCCATGAGGCATTGCGCTCGGTCTTTGTCACCCAAGAGGGCGAGGTTGAAGTGCGTCTGCTGGCCAGCGACCAGGGTTTGCCATTGCGCGAGATTGATCTCCCTGGATCGGACGCAGAAACCGAGCTGGCAAGGCTTTGCACCGAAGAGGCTCGGGCGCCCTTTGATCTCGCTACTGGCCCGCTGATTCGGTCTTGCCTGATCCGGGTACCGGTCGCCTCATCCGCAGATGAGCATGTATTGCTACTCACGCAACATCACATCGTCTCGGATGGCTGGTCGCTCGGCATTCTTTTGCCTGAGTTGAGTGCGCTGTACACGGCGTTCAGCAACCATCAGGCCAGTCCATTGTCGCCGCTGGCAATCCAGTATCCGGACTATGCCGCCTGGCAGCGGCAATGGCTGTCGGGGGAGCGTTTGAATGAGCAGGCGGCTTACTGGAAGCAGGCGCTGGCCGATGCACCAACGCTGCTCGACCTGCCAACAGACCGGCGTCGGCCTGAGCAACAATCCCTTGTGGGCGCCTCTGTGCCGATCGAACTCAGTGCAGAGCTGACAACGGCCCTCAAGCGTTTCAGCCAGCAGCAGGGTGTGACGCTATTCATGACCGTGTTGTCGGCCTGGGCAGCAGTGTTGTCACGCCTGTCGGGGCAGGAAGATATTGTGATCGGCGCGCCAAGTGCCAACCGGGGCCATTGCGACATCGAGCCGCTGATCGGCTTCTTCGTCAACACACTGGCGCTGCGGATCGATCTTGGCGACAACCCGAGCGTTACCGACCTCATTGCGCGAGTACGCGAGCGGGCACTCAAGGCTCAGGATCATCAGGATCTGCCGTTCGAGCAGGTGGTGGAGATAACGCAGCCGCCTAGACGATTGAGCCATACACCACTGTTTCAGGTGGTATTTGCCTGGCAAAACTACGATGCCGGCCAATGGGCCTTGCCCGGCCTTGAAGCCAGCCACGTGGGTTCTTCTTATGAGGTCGCGCGGTTCGATCTAGAGCTGAACCTGGCCGAGGCGGGCGATCGAATCGTCGGGGCTCTTGGCTATGCGATGGCGTTGTTTGACGCAGCCACGATCGAGCGCCACGTGGGTTATCTGAAGACTGTCCTTGCCGAGATGACCCGGGATGCCAGCCAGACTGTCGCCAAAATAGACCTGCTTGAGGCGTCTGAGCGCACCTTGTTGCTCAAGACGTGGAACTCGGTGGATGAATCCTGCCCGGCTCATCTGTGTATGCATCAGCTATTCGAGGAGCAGGTTGCGAGCAATCCTGAGGCAACCGCACTGGTCTTTGAGGGCGAGACACTCAGCTATGGCGAACTCAACGTCAGGGCCAATCGGCTGGCGCATCGGCTGATTGCTTTGGGCGTCAGGCCTGACCAGCGCGTGGCGATCTGTGTCGAGCGTTCTGCGGCAATGGTTGTTGGCCTGATGGCGATCCTGAAGGCGGGTGGCGCCTATGTGCCGCTCGATCCGGAGAACTCGGGGGCGCGACTGGCGTTCATTCTTGGCGATACGGCTCCGGTTTTGGTGCTGGCTGACGCGGCCGGGCGCCAGGCACTCGGGGACGCGTTGCAGACTCGTACCGTAATCGATCCCAATGAGGCCCACGCTGAAGCCTTGGTCGGGGCGGACGCCAACCCTGAAGTTCCAGGTCTTACCCCCAATAACCTCGCTTATATCATCTACACCTCGGGCTCAACCGGACAGCCTAAAGGCGTCATGATCGAGCATGCTCAGGTGGTGCGTCTGTTCGGCACGACACACGCCGACTTTGGTTTTGAGGCCAGTGACGTCTGGTGCCTGTTCCACTCTTTTGCCTTCGACTTCTCGGTCTGGGAACTGTGGGGCGCCCTTCGTTATGGCGGCACGCTGGTGTTGGTCCCGCATGCCATTACCCGTTCTCCGCAAGCGTTCTATCAGTTGATTTGTGAGCAGGGCGTCACCGTCCTGAACCAGACCCCAAGCGCCTTCACAGCCTTGATCGAATATGCACAACCGTCATCGGACCGGTTGCGCTATGTCATCTTTGGCGGCGAAGCGCTGCAGCCGTCGATCCTGCGCGACTGGTATGGCGTGCGTGGCGAATCAGTCCCGCAACTGGTCAACATGTACGGGATCACCGAAACCACAGTCCACGTCTCCTGGTACCCCCTGACTTCATCCGATGCGCGACAAGACGACAGCGTGATCGGTCGGCGTCTGCCGGATTTGAATCTCTATCTTCTCGACGCGCATGGCCAGCCTGTTCCGATGGGGGCCGTGGGTGAGATGTACGTCGGCGGCGCGGGTGTTGCGCGTGGCTACCTGAACCGGCCCGAGCTGACGGCCGAGCGATTCCTGCGCGATCCCTTCGCCGGCAAACCTGAAGCGCGGATGTATAAAACAGGGGACCTGGCCCGTTACCTGCCGAACGGCAATCTGGCGTTTCTGGGTCGCAATGACGATCAGGTGAAGATCCGCGGCTTCCGGATTGAACTGGGAGAAATTGCGGCCCGATTGGCCGAGTATCCCTCCATCCGCGAGGCGGTGGTGGTGGCGCAAGGCGAGAAGACCGACAAGCGTCTGGTGGCTTACGTGGTGGCGCAGTCCGAGGTTCAGGACACGTCGATCGACTCAGAGTCTGGCCTGGCACTGGCGGGAGCGCTCCGTGATTACCTGAGCAGCCGTTTACCCGACTACATGGTGCCGTCTGCCTTTGTACGCCTGGACAACTTGCCGCTGACGGGTAATGGCAAGCTTGATCGACGGGCTCTGCCGGTTCCTGAGGGCGATGCCTTTGCCCATGCGGCCTACGAGGCGCCGTTGGGCGAGATCGAGGTCACTCTTGCCGGGATCTGGTCAGAGCTGCTTGGTGTTGAACAGGTCGGTCGTCATGACAACTTCTTCGCCCTCGGCGGCCATTCACTCTTGGCGGTGCGGTTGATCGAACGGTTGCGCCGCCAGGGCCTGAGCCTTGCCGTGCGTGATCTGTTTCAGACGCCTGTGTTGTCGGTGCTGGCCGGCACGCTTGGCCAACACCGCGAGGTAGTGGTGCCGCCCAATCTGATCAAGCCCGAGACGTGCAGAATCACGCCTGACCTGCTGCCGTTGATCGATCTCGGCCAGTCGGACATCGACCTCATTGTGTCGCAGGTTCCTGGAGGGGCAGCCAACATCCAGGACATCTACGCACTCTCACCGATGCAGGACGGCATCCTGTTCCACCACATGCTGGCAAAAGAAGGTGACCCCTATTTGCTGGTGGCCCAGATGGCCTTTGCTGATCGTGGAACATTGGAGCGGTATCTTGGCGCCGTTCAGAAGGTTGTAGACCGTCACGACATTTTGCGTACCGCTTTTTTCTGGGAAGGGTTGTCTCGCGCCGCGCAAGTGGTCTGGCGACAGGCTCCACTCTCCGTCACTGATATTGTTCTCGATCCGGCAGACGGCCCCGTTACCGAACAGCTTTCCCGGCGCTTTGATTCATGTCGGCACCGAATTGATCTGACCCAGGCGCCGGTGCTGCGCTTTATCGTTGCCCATGATCCTGTCGCAGGCCGCTTCATTCTGATGCAGCTGCAGCATCACTTGATTGACGACGCGTCTTCATTGCAGTTTTTTTATAACGAAGTGCAGGCGTTCCTCGCCGATCGCGGTGAGAAGCTGCGGTCGCCCCAGCCGTTTCGCAACCTGATCGGTCAGGTGCGGTTGGGCAAGAGCGTGGAGGAACATGAGCGGTTCTTCAAATCGATGCTGGCTGACATAGAAGAGCCGACGCTGCCCTTTGGATTGGCGGAAGTGCATCTGGACGGCGCGCAGGTAGGGCAGACCCACCGCATGGTTTCGGCCGAACTCAATGTTCGGCTGCGGGCGCAGGCGAGGCGATTGAATGTGAGTCTCGCCAGCCTGTGTCATGTTGCCTTTGCCCAGGTTCTGGCACGCACCAGCGGCCAGGAAAAGGTCGTGTTCGGTACGGTGCTGTTTGGGCGCATGCAAGCGGGTCACGGGTCAGATCGAGCCATGGGCATGTTCATCAACACGCTGCCGATCCGATTCGACTCAGGCGGCATTGATACCGCTGAGAGTGTCCAGCAGGCCCATGCCCGACTGGCCGAGTTGCTCGCTCACGAGCATGCCTCGCTGGCGCTGGCACAAAGGTGCAGTGGGGTCGCTACAGGCACGCCGCTGTTCAGCGCATTGCTCAACTATCGGCACAATGATCTGGCGGGTGCGGACAACATTGTCCAGACCATGGGGCAAATGCCGGGTGTCGAGTTCTTGAGTGAACAAGAGCGGACCAATTATCCGTTCACGTTGTCCGTGGAAGATTTCACTCACTCACTGGGGTTGACGACCCAAGTGGTCACGCCGTTCGATTCCGATCGGGTGTGTGGCTACATGGAACAGGCGTTGGACAGTCTGGCGCAGACCCTGGAACGCTCGCCGCAGCGCCCGGTTCGACAGCTGAACATTCTGCCAGCGTCTGAACGTACATTGCTGCTCAAGACGTGGAACGCGACGGAAGCATCCTGCCCGGATCATCTGGGCATTCATCATTTGTTTGAGGCGCAGGTGGCGCGCACTCCAGAGGCAACGGCGCTGATCTTCGAGGGAGAGAAGCTCAGTTATGGAGAGCTTAATGCCAGGGCGAATCGACTGGCACATCGGCTGGTCGAGCAAGGCGTCGGGCCAGATCAGCGGGTGGCGATCTGTGTCGAGCGCTCGGCGGCGATGGTTGTGGGTCTGATGGCGATCCTGAAGGCAGGCGGCGCCTATGTGCCGCTTGATCCGGCCTATCCGGGAGATCGCCTGGTTTACATTCTTGCCGATACAGCGCCGGTCCTGGTGCTGGCCGATGCGGCCGGACGGCAGGTGCTGGGTGAGGCGTTGCAGTCCCACACCGTGCTAGATCCCAATGAAATCTTGATGAAGGCTGATGCCAATTTCCAGGTTCCCGGCCTGACACCCCGCAATCTCGCTTATCTGATCTATACCTCGGGTTCAACCGGTCAGCCCAAGGGCGTCATGATCGAACACCATGGATTGATCGCATCGACGCTGGCACGGACCACGGTCTACAAGCCAGGTTCCGACGCTGTATTTTTACTGCTGTCATCAATGGCATTTGACAGCTCCGTGGCTGGCATCTTCGGAACGTTAACGACCGGTGGTGCCTTGTGTTTGCCAGGCGGCAAAGCCGTCGTAGATCCACTGATCATCAGCCGACTTTTGATTGAAAACGGCGTCACCTCAGTGCTGCTCGTGCCGTCTCTCGCAAGATTGGTTCTGCCGCAAGTCGCCCAGCTTGGATATGGACAACTGCGCCAGGTGATCGTGGCGGGTGAAACCTGTCCGGCGAAGCTGGTTCACGAAGTGACTTCAGCGTTTACTGACGTGGAATTGTTCAATGAATATGGCCCGACGGAGGCGACAGTCTGGGCGGCTGTCCATCGCTGTTCCTCTGATGACGTTGATCCGGTGCCGATAGGCCGTCCGATTTCAAACACACGCATTTACCTTCTGGACGCGCATGGCGAGCCTGTTCCGCTGGGTGCGGTGGGTGAGATGTACATCGGGGGCATAGGTGTTGCGCGTGGATATCTGAACCTCGCCGAACTGACGGCGGAGCGCTTCTCGCTCGATCCATTTGCCGGCGAGCCTGACGCGCGTATGTATAAGACGGGGGACCTTGCCCGTTATCTGCCGGACGGGAGTCTGGTGTTCCTGGGGCGCAATGACGACCAGGTCAAGATCCGCGGCTTGCGGATTGAACCAGGTGAAATTGCAGCCAGATTGACCGAGCATCCCTCCATCCGCGAGGCGGTTGTAGAGGTGCAAGGCGTAGACCCGGACAAGCGACTGGTCGCTTATGTAGTGGCACATCCAAAGGTCCCTGGAAATGATGCCTTGGTACCTAAGGCCGACTCAGACGCAGGTTTACCGCTTGCAGGACGACTGCGTGATTATCTGAGTGAACGTCTACCCGACTACATGGTGCCGTCTGCCTTTGTGCTGATTGAACGCTTGCCGCTGACCCCGAATGGCAAGCTTGATCGGCGGGCGTTGCCTGTTCCGGAGGGTGAGGCCTTTGCCCATGCGGCGTATGAGGCGCCGCAAGGTGAGACCGAGACGATCCTGACAGCACTTTGGTCAGGGTTGCTCGGGGTTGAACAGGTCGGTCGCCATGACAACTTCTTCTCACTCGGCGGCCATTCGCTCATGGCTGTCCAGATGATGCAAAAAATCAGGGGTTATGGTTTGGAGTGTTCGCTGAGCGACATTTTTGAACACCCGAGATTGGCCAACCTTGCCACTCGGATCGCACAGTCTCCTGTGTTCAATCCGCAGATCGGGGCGATCACGGTGCGCGCTGGCGGGACTGAGGCCCCGGTGTTTTTCGTGCCCTCAGGATTAGCCGATTATTCGTACGCTATTTCTCTGGCCCAACAAATTCGCGTCAGCTGCCCGATCCATGTATTGCCGTGGTCGGCCATTGGCGACACTTTACCTCACTCAATGGAAGCTATGGCCGACAGAATGATACCGCTCATCCAGGCGATCCAGTCTGAAGGGCCTTATCGCATTGCGGGGTATTCCTCTGGGGGGATTCTCGCTTACGCCATCGCCCATGGGCTTATGTGCAAAGAGGCCAGCGTTGAGTTTTTAGGCTTTATTGATGTGCCCGCGCCGCATAAGTTGCTTTATAAAAACCAGGGTATTAAGCAGTATTTTATTGAGCATGTTAAAGCGGTGGCTTGCGAGGCGGAGCGTCATAAATTCGATGTGTTAAATGAGGGTGATGAGTTTTCTGAGCTCATTCGAAAAGCACAGAATTTGGGAGGCTATGATTTAAACGCAGACCCCTCGCTGGAAACAGTCAAATGGCAAGCCATTTACCATTTCTCAAAAATTGCCGGCGCCTATATACCATCTCCATTGCCGGTCAATCTCTATCATTTCTACGCGGCTGATCGTGAGAAAACCCCTCTGCCGCGGGTTGATATGGTTGGCGGGTGGAGAGAACTCTTGCCTGATTTGGCGATTAGTTCTGTTTCGATTCCCGGCGGGCATGTGTCCATGATGGAGGACGTCAGTAATCGCAAGCACTTGGCTGAGGCAATCAATCGAGCGCTTTTTTAAGAGGTGATGATTGAGCGTTACGCTCATTGACATGCAAGTGGGTTTGAAACTGCCCACTTGCATGCTTGCTCAAATAACCACTCAGGCGCCGATATCCCCCATTAGTTTGCGTTGCATGCAGTGGGCTACTTATCAGCGTCAAATTATAAAAAGGAGAAATCATGGCAAATCCCTACCGCGAACTTCTCACCACCCCGGGCGTCATGGGGTTAGTGATCGCGAGTTCCATTGCCCGTCTGCCACAGGCAATGATCGGCATCGGCATCATTACCATGCTGGTGCAGCAGACGGGTCTTTATTGGCTGGCGGGCTCGGTTGCCGGTACTTTTACCTTGGCGAATGCGCTTATCGGCCCGCAAGTATCAAAACTCGTTGATCAACGGGGCCAGAGCCGGGTTCTGCCCTTTGTGACGGCCTTCAGCATTGGCATGTTGCTGGCGCTGATCATTGCCGTTTATATGAGGGCTCCGGCCCCACTGCTTTTTATTCTTGCGGCATTGGCGGGCACGATGCCGAGCATGCCCGCGATGATAAGAGCACGCTGGACGCAGCTTTTCCGTGGCAAGCCGCAATTACACACGGCCTTCTCCCTGGACACGGTTCTAACTGAACTCGCCTTTATCATCGGCCCACCACTTGCCATTGGTTTGAGCGTCAGCTTTTTCGCCGAAGCCGGGCCCCTTGTCGCCGTCTTGTTGCTGGTTGTCGGCGTGACGGCTTTTCTTATGCAGCGGCAGACAGAACCGAAAGTGGTTGTGGGTATTAAAAGGAGCGCAAGCTCGACCCTGCTTATCCCCGGCGTTCGTACCATCGTGCTGGCGCTCTTGGCGATGGGTGTGATTGGCGGATCAATCGACGTAGCGGTTGTTGCCTTCGCCAACGCACAAGGCTGGCCGGCGTCTGCCAGTTTCATCCTGGCCGCCTATGCACTCGGCTCCATGATCGCGGGCCTGACGTTCGGCGCATTAAGGATTTCCTTGCCGATTGAAAAGCAGTTCTTTATCGGGGTTCTGATAACGGCAGTCACAGCCGTATTGCCCATTTTGTCACCGGACGTCTACATCCTTTCCGGGATGCTGTTTGTGGCCGGTATGTCATTTGCGCCAACGATGGTCGTCGTCATGAATCTCGGTACGATCATTGTCCCACCGTCCAGGATCACCGAAGGACTGACGTGGATGACGACAGGCATCAGCATCGGCGTAGCGCTCGGCGGCGTACTGGCGGGCCTGGTCATCGATGTCTATGGCGCGCAGGCAGGGTTCGGTGTCGCCATTGTCGCGGGGCTGGTCATGGTGGTGATCGTGCTTTTAGGGCTGCGTACACTTCGTGCCACGTCTGCGGTGTGTGCCGAGCCAAGCTTCCAGTAATCAGCAAGCTAGAATGATCATTCATTCCCCAATGTTGGAGAACCAGCATGGTCAGCAAAAACACGATTTGTCTCTGGTACGACGGCGCTGCGCTGGACGCCGCGACGTTCTACGCCAAGACGTTTCCTGATAGCGCGGTGGGAACCATCCTTCGCGCGCCTGGCGATTATCCGGCGGGCAAACAGGGCGATGTGTTGACGGTCGAGTTCACGGTGATGGGCATTCCTTGCCTCGGCCTGAATGGGGGGTCGGAGGTCAAGCACAACCAGGCTTTCTCGTTCCAGGTGGCGACTGACGATCAAGCCGAAACGGACCGCTTGTGGAACGCGATTATCGGAAACGGCGGTGTGGAAAACGTCTGCGGCTGGTGCCAGGACAAATGGGGACTGTCGTGGCAGATCACGCCACGGGTCTTGACGGACGCCATCAACAATCCTGATCAAGCGGCGGCCAAGCGCGCGTTCGACGCCATGATGCAGATGGGGAAAATCGACGTCGCGGCGATCGAAGCGGCTGTTAAGGGTTAACGAGGTCTGACGCTTAGTGATCGACGTTACCGCGCCAGTTGCTCCACCAGTTCAGGCGTTACGTAGTGCGGTCCGTCGAACAGGTAGAGCGGATAACCGTCATAGGCCGCCAATTGCGTTTTCAGCTCGGCGGCGGTCGCGGAGCGGAATCCGCCACCGAAGTTGGGCCGGAAGGCCTCTACGATGATGCGCACACGGTCTTTGCCCAGACGCTGGCGCAAGGCGTCGGCGTAGGTTTTGGCGACCGGTGCGGTGCGGGCGTAGACACCGACGCCGTCCTGGAAGAACACGCCAATGTCATTCGGCAGCCACTGCTTGAGCCATTCAGCCGTGGCGACAGGGCCGATATTGGCGCCGTCATACACGCTGATCCATAACGGTCGCGGTAGCTTGGCCAGCAGGGCGGGCAGTTCCTTGGCGCGGGTCCAGCTGGGGTCGACTTCGGCGGGGAAATACCAACCGGTGACGTGCAAGGGTGTCGGCAATTTGGCGATGCGTTCCGAGACAGCGGCCAGCTGCTCGATGTTGTCCCGTGAGCGGTTCTCACTGAAGTAACCGGCCAGTCCGAGGATGACGTCTTGCGCCCAGGGGGCCTTGGCGATGCGTGCCCAATCGGGCAGGACCGGTACGCTGGGCAGGCCGGTACCGGGAATGAAAGCCTGATCGTCGACGACGGTCCATTGCACCAGCAACTCACGAGCCCCCAGTTTTTCCCAGTGGCCGTTGATGCCGACGGTCTTGTTGTCCGGCTGCCAGACGATGCCGACGATTTCCGGAGCCAAGGCCTTTTTGTTCGTCACGTAAAGTGTGCCCGTCCCTGTGCCGAGGATGACGGCAAACAACAGACCCGCAACGGTCGTGCGACTGGCGGTGTAACCAAGAATGTTCACGGAAGTGCCTTGTTGATGCGCTGATGCCATTGGCTCAGCGAGGTGATGCCTTTGGCGTTCCAGTTGGCTGCCGCATCGGGACCGAGGTGGAATTGACCCTCATTGAATTGCCAGACGATCACTTGCGGTTTGTGTCGGGCAAAATCCGCCGACTCCAAGTATTGCAGCAGCGTAGCCCACGGGCCGACGTCGCCGGGGTTCCAGGTCAGTGCGACGGGACGGTCCAGGGCATTGGAAAGCTTCTGGGTAAAACCCAGGTAAGGCTGGACAAAACTGTTGCCGATCACCTGAACCGGTGCCGGTGCGTCATCGATCAGCAAGTCGTTCTCTGCCTGATGGCGAACCGTGTAGATGTCGCGACCAATCGCCTTGCGCTTGATCGCCGGCAGGAAATTGCTCGCAAGGTCACCGAACGCGCGTCGGTCGAACCACTGGCCCAGCGCCGCGCCACCGCCGGGTTCGCCTTGCAGGCGGTAACGTTCGGTAATCAGTTGCGCCGTGGCGTCTGCGGTGTTTTCTGCGCTCCAGGCTGTCCAGTGGTAGTCGGCGCGGTAAAACGCGGTTTGTTTGCCGTGTTCGGTCCGTTGCAGGACAGGCTTTATGTTCAGCGTGGTCAGGCCTGCTTGAGTCAGTTCGCTCTGCAAGCGGTCGTAACGCTGCATCACGGCCGGGCTCAAGGGCTGATCGGCGGGGAGGCGCGCGGCATAAAACGGCGCCTTCATTGGCACCACCAACACGACCAGTCCGATGTGTTCCCGTGCAAGGTGCTGCTGGAGTTGTTTCACCAGCGCAATGTTGCGCGTCACCCCAGTGTTGTCGACCCTGTTCAGGCTTTCCCAGGCCGGGAATAACCAGCCACCTTCGCCGGTAATCACCGCCGAGGCCGCTTGAACGTGGGTGCCGGACAGGCTCATTAGCAAACCGACGATCATGGCGGGAACCGGCAAGTGAGTTTTCAATTGAAGACTCATGGCGCGGTCTGGTCGACAAGGCCAATCAGGCGTGGAGCCTGCCGGGAACCGACCAGGAACAGGCTGTAACGATCGCCGGCCTTGAAGGGCGCCAGCTTGAACGGCAGGCTGGTGTTCTGCTCGCAACTGGCAACCAGCGTCGCCTGCACCGGGTTGATCGTTCGCTGGGCTTGTCCGTTGAACGGCACCTGATTGAACACAGGAGCGCTGTTAGCCAGTTTGACTCCGGCCTTTTCGCAACCGTTGGCCAGGTTGTAGACGTTGAGTTCGGCGCGCAGGTCTTTGCCGCGCAGCGGAGGGTCGATGACCAGGCGTGGCGCCCGCGCCGGGTCGCTGTCGAGAATCAGCGTGGCCCACGCACTTTTCGGCGCGCTCAGGCCCTTGATCTCGCGACCGTTGACGGTCACTTGAAGCGGCTGTCGCGAGTCCACGACCTGAAAAGGACTGGCCACTGTGGTCTGGGCAGAAAGGGCGAAGCTCGCGCCTTGGCCCACCTGGACCTGCATGGCGGTGTCGGAAGGGTTGACCACCCGCACCCAGGCCGAACCCTCGGGCAGTTTTGGCGCGTACAGCTGGGCAATTTCAGGGGCGGCGTTTGCCCACATCGGGATCAGGCCAAGTCCCAGCCACAAACAGAATCGAATGTTCATGCAAGTCCTCAATAGGAATAAGTCAGGCGACCGAAGACACCTTGAGCGCGGTCATCGCCCAGCACCTTGACGCGGTACTGCAGGGAGAAGTCGACATAGGAGCGGGGAGCGTTGTACGCATCCTCGCGGAACCAGTACCGGACGTTGTTACCCACGCCGATACCTCCGGCCTTGCCGGACGATGAGTCCGACTTGCCGTCGGAGTCGGTCCCGCTGTTCATCTTCGAGTCGTAGTCATACGCCGCCACCACATGGGGGAAGCTCACCCAGCGCGAGCCTGCGCCACCGATGGCATAGCTGCGGCCGACCTGCCATTCGCTGTTGAAATAGTCGCGTGAGTCGTTGACGTAGTGACCGGCTTCAGCGAACAACTGCGAGGTCCACCAACTGGAGGCATCGACGCGCAAATCGGTCCCTACGCTTGAGCCGTAGCCCAAACGCACCAGCCAGTCACCGTCGACGTCCGACGATCCCAAGGGGAATGTGCGCTCGACGGCGGCCATCACGTTCAGCGATGTGAAGGGTTTGACCCGTACACCCACGGCGCCTTGCAGCGCATCGAAACCGGTATCCGAATCGCTGTTCTTGCTCCACAGGGTGTCGGTGACGCGCCCGTAGAGTTCCACAAAACGCGCGTTGCGATAACCCAAAGGGCGCCAAGACAGTTCGGTGCTGTTTTGCAGGCTGTCATTGCTGTTGCTGCCGCTGCTCGGGGCTGCGCTCAAACCACTGCTGGAACTGTTGCCGCGATAACTGGTGGTGCTGGTCAAACCCCAGGTGCGCGACACATCGGCCACCGCTCGACGGGTGTCGAACAGTTGCTGCGCAGGCATGTCCAGTTCACCGGAATGTTGCGCGTCGATGACGCGCGTGAAGTAGGTGACGGCTTGCTCGTCATCATTGACCCGCATCGCGTTATAGGCCGCATCCTGAGTGGCTGTCGGCGTGAGTCGGGTGTCGGCATCGGCCTTGCGGAACGACGCGTGGGCACCGTCATCGTCGCCGGCCTGGACCGACAAGTAAGCGATTTGCAGGTCGCTCATCGATTCCAGTTCGCCCGTGTCCCGCGCTTGTTGCAGTCGTTCGCGAGCGGTTCGGCGTTGGCCAATGGCGCTATACAGGCTGGCCTCTTCGTAAGCGGGCAAGCTGCCAAGTGCAAGGGCTTGGGTAAAGTCCTTGCGAGCCCCAGCATCGTCACCCGCTTGCTGGCGCAGACGGCCGCGTTGGGCCAACAGTCGGGCATCATCGCTGCTGAGCTTGAGGCCCTCGCTGGCCGCCGCGATGGCGTCGGGCACCTGTTTCTGGTCGCTCAGTGCGCTGACCAGCAGGCGCCGGTATGCCGGATTTTGCGGTGCACGGGCAATCGCTGCGTTTGCCAGGACGACCGCCGATGCGGGGTCCTTGCCGGCCAGGGCCGCGTAGGCTTGGCCGGCCTTGTCGGTTCCGCCGTCGCGCTGGTTGCCCGGCCAGATATCACAGACCAGTCCGAACGCCGTTTCCTGACAGTTCAACGCCGGTGCCGGAAACTGGGCAACAGCGTTCAGACCGTTGTTTTTCTGTCGCAGCGCCATTCTGGCTGCGGTGAGTCGGCGGGCTACTTCGCCGCCTTCATCGTCGGCCAGTCGTTGCAGATGATCGAGCGCCTGCTGAGGCTCGCCATGGACCAGTGCGGCGTCGGCGGCGAAGAAACGAATGTCGCGGGTTTCCGCTTCCAGCAGGCCATCGATGGCCAAGGCGTGATTCAGGTCCGCCTCGGCCGCTGCTGTTTTGCCCTGACGATCAAGGGCGTAGCTGCGCAGAATCCATGGTGCAATTTCCCCATCGTCCTGAGCCAGTGCGCCGGACGCGGCCAGCTCGGCCCCTCGGTAATCCTTGGCCGCGAGCAGGGCGCTGATCAGCAGTTGCTGATTGGCGCCGATTTCCGGTGCCCAGGCGACCGCTTTCCTGGCTTGGTCCACGGCCTGAGGCACGTTGCCTTGCTCCAGGGCGCGATAACCCTCGACCGCCAACGGTGCAGCCAGTTGGCGACGAATCGCTTCGCGACGCATTAGCAACGTATCGTCGTCCGGGAACACGGCCAATGCCTGGGTGGTAGCCTGATCTGCTTCCTGCAAATGCTGTTGGCGCTGTAAAGATTCGATCAGCAGCAGTCGATAATCCATGCGCTTGGGTGCCTGAGCGATGGCTTTGCGTGATGCCTGTGCTGCAGCGCTGAAGTCATCGCGATCATAAGCCTTGAAGGCCTGGGCGGCGGCGCCGAAGCCCGGCGCCTGACGTGACGGCGCGTAGCGCTTGGGGTGATCACGCAGGTCCTTGTCGCGCTGAGCCAGCACAATCAGCGTGTTCAAACGGGTGATATCGGCCCGTTGACGCAACGCTTCGCGGGCCTTGGCGATGGCCAGGTCGTAGTCTTTGCGCTCGTAAGCGCTGTACGCCTCGTTGGCGGTGACATAGGCCGGGCCGGTCAACGGCAATGGCAGCGTCTCGGCATGAGCCAGCGCCGGTATCAGGCTCAGCCCCGTGGCCAGGAGGGTCAGCAAGGGGCGATTCATGTCGCAAGCTCCGCAGGGTAGTGGCTGTGCTGACGTGCCACGGCCTTTTCGATGGTGGCGCGGGGCAGCACGCCGCTGTCGACCAGATAGTCGCCGATGCGTCCGTGACGCTGTGGGCGGTACTGCAACATGGTGCGGTTGAACACGTCGCGATCCAGCAGGCCCATTTCAATCAACAGATCACCCAGCAGTGGTGCGCGGGCGTCCGGCACGGCTTGGCCATCGCGCACGTTCAGTAGACGCAACTGCGCGACAATCTCGCTTTCCCGGGCAATCAGTTGCACCGGTTCGCTGCCCAGTACCTCGCTGACTTGTTGCAGGCCTTCGGCCGGCAACGGGCTGGCCACGGCCAGTTGTACTCGGCCGTCGGCATTCAAGCCCACCGGCACCACACGCCAGCGCAGAGCGAATTCATCGTCCAGGGTGAGGGTCGACGCCTGCGCCTTGTGGGCCACATCGAACACCCGCGGCAGGTCGTTCTGGAAAGCGATGGCTTCCGCCAGCGTCTCGTCGTCCAGCCAGCCGTTACTGAGCAAAATCCGCCCCAAGGGCATGTGCCGGTTTTTTTGTTCGGCGAGGGCGCTTTGCAGGTCGGTTTCGTTGATCGCCTGCCAGGACAACAACACGCTGCCCAGCTTGCGTGGCGCGGCAGCGACCAGGTCGGTGGACGGGAAGTCATGCATGGTCTTGTCCCACACCAGTTTGCGGTTCATCACCTTGCCGACCAGGAACATGCGCCACGCCCGTGACGCGGCCATGAAGTTGACGAAGTTGCCCACGACCATGCGCGGGATGGACAGCAAGCCATGCTGCCAGCCGTACAGCACGGTGGTGAAATAGCAGCGGTGCGCGATGCGCCAGGCCAGCGCGATACCGTTGGCCAGCAACAGGTATTTGATGAAGCCATTGGTCTCGAACGGCGTCGGGAAACTCACATCCCACAGGCCGCTCTGGCGCAGGATGATCAAAGCCAGCAGCTGCACCAGAATCACGTAGGCGATGATGCTGACGAACGCCGTCACCACGCCCTTGCGATCACGAAACAGTAGATAACGGTTGGCCAGCGAACCGTTCCAGCCCATTTGCTCCCAGCCTTGCAGGCCAATGCCCAGTGTCCAGCGGGCTTTCTGGCGAAACGCGGTGCGGAAGGTATCGGGAAAGAACTCACGCACGCACAACGGCATCCGCAGGGTCGATTCGTAAGGCTTGCGAAACCATGATTTACGCAACACGCGAAACTGCACCGGGAAACGCACGAAGATCGCGTTCATGCCGACCTTGGCCAGACGCGCACCGACGTCGTAGTCCTCTGTGAGGCTGTCCGTGTTGAACGGCTGGTTCTGGGTTTCCCCGGCCAGCACCCGTAGGGCACGGTGGGAAAAACAGGTGCCGACGCCGGCGGACGGCACTGTATCGGTCATGCTTTCACGCACCACCAGATCCTTGCCGTGCCATTCGGCAAATTCATCCATGTAGGTGCCGGCCACCCATTCGTACCAGTTGCGTTCCAGCGAAACCACGGGCAACTGAATCATGTCCTTGCGCGGCAGCAAGTAGTTGAACAGACGCAATTCCATCGGGTGCAGCACGTCTTCGCTGTCGTGCAGAACGACGCCGGCGAAGGTCATGCCGTGGGTTTTCTCGTGCAGGAAAATCGCCTGGATCACCCAGTTCAGGCAGTCGGCCTTGCAGGTCGGCCCGGCATGCGGGACTTCCACGCGATGCAGCTGCTTGTAGCGCCGACGCATGCGCTCCACTTCATCGATGGTGCGCTGGTCGTTGATGTAGGTGCCGACGAAGACCACATAGTTCTGGTAATCGAGGGTCGACACCATGTTTTCGATCATCGGCGCGATGACGTCATATTCCAGCCAGGCCGGGACCATGATTGCCAGCGGCTGTTCATCCCGGGCCATCAGCTGCTCGGCGGTCAGCGGCCGGTATTTCCGGTCCGCGGTGAACTTGCGAAACAGGCGGCGAGACCAGTACCACAGGTCAATGAACAGATCGTCGAGGCTGGAGATCAGGATCAGCACCGCGACCACGATGGTCGAGACTTCCAGGAAGCTGTAGTAGTGGGCCAGCCAATAGGGCCAATAAAGCGACGTCATCGAAAGGTTCCGTTACTGGCGATTGCGACGGGCGTTACGGCCAGCCAGCAACAGGATGAGAACCAACAGGATGCCACCCGGAATCAGCCACAACAGCGACGGCGTACGCCAGGCGTCCAGGCCCCTGGGTTCTTCGTTGTCGATCAAATGACTGCCGTTTGGGTCCTGGGTATCGAAGGTGGTCAGTGCACCGTTGTCACCGAGGATGGCCACGTCGCCGCGGCTCAGCAGAATCTGTTTGGCGAAGCGCGGTGCATCACTGCCCAGGGCGCGATAGACCAGGCCGTGCTGGCCGCCGGAATCGACCACTTGCAACGAGGCCAGGTGGTTGAGGGGATGCACGTCGAGCAACACCTGATCCTTGTGATTGATGCGCAGGCGTCCCTGCTCATCGACCTGCACCGATTCCTTGCTGTCCTTGATCGGCAGCTCGAAGGCGAGGAAGGCCTTGTCCAGCGTGACCGAGGCATTCGGGTCTGTGACGACTTTCAGTTGCGCCCGCAGCGGGGAGACACCAGCGGCGTCAGCGACCGAAATCACTTGCGCCAAGCTGCTCGCCGGATGCTCGAGGTAGGCCTGCGGCACCAGGAGTTGCGTGTCTACGGCAAAGCGCGCGGCCATGCCGGAGAAGTCATCGCCCAGCGCGGTTTTTTCCAGCACGATGTGGCTGGTCGGCAGCACCGAAACCGGGAAGGCTTGTGGCGTTTCCAGGCAACGATCACTCACTGGTTGACGCTGGAACGACACGCGCAGCACGTTCGTTGCACCCACGGCATAACGCGGGATGCGTGCCTCGATGCGTTGCTTTTCACCGTTGGCCACAAGTTGCTGCGCACCAATCAGATAATCATTGAGAAACAGCGAGGCCACCGGCGCGGTGTCCGAAGCGCCAGGCGCGGCAGACACATCGATCACGGCTGTCACCGGCAAGCGACCGTCGTAAGCCACGCTGCCCAGAGGGAATGAAGTGCTCCAGTCAGACTTGGCCAGCACGTCGATGGCGCCGGGTTTTCCACCCAGGCGCGACAAGGCCACACGGCCGTCGGTGCTCAAGGGCATCTGGGCTTCGCTGACCGTCAATTGGCGACTGCGTGCCAATTTGTTCCAGGCGGTACTGAACAAGGCCAGCGCCTTGCCGGTGGCATGCGGCGCGATCATCAGCACCGGACGCGTGCCCACCAAGGCCAGGCGCACATTGTCTGTGCCGTCGGCGGCAAGGCCTTCATTGATATGCCGTTCACGCCATTGCGTGAAGGCATTGGCAGCCGTTGCGTCGAGGCTTTGAATCTGGCTCTGCAGCGCGTCGAGGGATTCATTGACCGCCTTGAGCAGTTGCGGATCGTTAACCGCCAGATCCGCCTGGACATTCGGCGTCTGGCCCAACATCAGCAATGCGCCAATCTCCGCCGGGTTCGCCAGGGTGTGCGGACCTTTGCCGTTGAGGCCGGCGAACGCGGGAATACCTTGCAGTTCGGCCGGAATGCGCAGGCCACTCAGGTCGACGCTGTCTTGGACGACAGGGAAGGGCAGGATCTGGCTGTGCTTGCCAATCCGCTCCAGTGCCACACCCAGACGCCACGCCGAATCGTAGCTTTCGGCAGATAAGGTGCCCGGTGCGACCATGATCCTCGGTTTGCCAGGCAATGCTGTCCACGCAGCACCGACGTCTTGCAACTGGCTGGCGTCGTAGCTGTAAGTGAGGCGGGTGTCCGGTTCGATACGCAAGACGTTGCCGATGGCGCGTTCGTCTTCGCACAACACACGGGACACGATCGACGACCAGGCAATGCCCAGGCGAACCGAGCCGCTGTCCCGCGCTTTCTTGTCCACGCCCAGCGTGGCGCTGGCGTCGCCTTGGGCTTCGCTGAGCCCTTGAGCGCGCACCGGATAACCGTCCAGCGACAGCAGCAGCGTGTTGCGGCCACCTTCGCCATTGAGGTAACTGGCGTCGAAATTCAATGTGGCATCCGTCAGTGGCACGCCCGCCGGCACCGGCAAATACAGTTCGCGGCGGGCATCGGTGGAGCCGAGGATGATCGGTGCATCGATCCCCAGATCGCTCAAGCGGACCTCACGCTCTTGTCGGGTGTCGGCGTTGAGCCGGTTGATCGCCTGGGTGAGCGGGCTGTCCGCGGCCAAGGCGAAGGTCGGCATGAGCGCGAGCAGGCTCACGCCACAGGCAAGGGCGCTGAGCGCACCCGTTTGGATGGCAACGGAAGACTTCATTCAGGTAGATCTCGAGCTGATAAGGGGAGGAACGTTTGGTTTATCGAGAGGTAAAAGCCGGGTAATTGTTCTCGGGCACAGGCAGCGCTGACGGGTAGTGCAGAAACTTGGGCAAGGGCTGACCGGCCACGATGAAATCATCCACCGGTCGGCCCATCAGGGCATCGACGATGCGCGCACTGGCCTTGCCGTCGCCGTAAGGGTTGGCCGCCTGGGAGCAACGACGCCATAGCAGGTCGTCATCGAACAGCGCGTTGACGCCGGCGATGATCGAGTCCGGCGAGGTGCCGACCAGACGCACAGTGCCCGCCGCGACAGCTTCCGGGCGTTCGGTCACATCACGCATCACCAGCACCGGCTTGCCCAGGGACGGCGCTTCTTCCTGTACGCCACCGGAATCGGTGAGAATCACATGGGCCCGTTGCATCAGGCGCACGAATGCCAGGTAGTTCAGCGGCTGGATCAGGTGCACGTTGGGCAGACCGCCCAACTGCTCGGTGACCGGGCCCACGACATTGGGGTTCAAGTGCACCGGGTAGACGATCTGGATATCCGTGCGCCGAGCCAGTTGGCTCAAGGCCTTGCAGATGTCCAGGAAGCCTTCGCCGAAATTTTCCCGCCGATGCCCGGTCACCAAAAGGACCTTGCGGCCGGCCTGCAGGAACGAGAACTGCCGGTCCAGGCTTGCACGCAGGTCAGCGTCCTGCTCAATGCGCCGCGCGGTCATCTGCAACGCATCAATCACCGTATTGCCGGTCACGAAGGTGCGCCCTTGCAGGCGTTCGTCGAGCAGGTTCTGGCGCGACTCGTGGGTTGGCGCAAACAGCATGTCCGCACCCAGGTCGATGCAGCGACGGTTCATTTCTTCCGGCCAAGGGCTGTAGATATCACCGGTTCGCAGCCCGGCTTCCACATGGCCGACCGGGATGCGCCGATGGAACGCAGCCATCGCGGCGACCATGGCCGAGGTGGTGTCGCCATGCACCAGCACACGGTCCGGACAGGTCATTTCCAGCACAGGGTCAATCGCCCCGTAAAGCGCCGCCGTCAGCGAGTTCAGCGTTTGGTGCGGCGTCATCACATCAAGGGTGTAATCGGCCTTGAGGTCGAACAGATCCAGCACCTGTTTAAGCATGCTTTGATGTTGACCGGTAATGCATACCTGCGAATGAATGCCAGGTTCCGCAGCGAGGGCTTTGATCAGAGGCGCCATCTTGATGGCTTCTGGACGGGTACCGAAGATCGACAGGATCTTAATCGTTGAATGCTGGCGAGCGATGATGTCTTCCTTGCGCAGTTTTAGTGCGCAGTACACTACAGGCCCAAGTTTTATTGAGACTTGAGCAAGCAGGTGTTATTTGGATTTGATTAATGCCGGGGGATCAGCGCGGGCGCTGATGTTCACTTCGTGTGAGAGGGTGTATCGCCTGTAAACCCGGAAGCGGCCGGATTATTAGCATCGAAGAGAGATGTTTTAAAGCGTTATATGAGATTTTATATTTAATAAATAAGTTTGAAACTTTTATAATTGAAGTCTGTCTTTTTCTGGTTTTTTATTTTTTAAAGGTTTTTTCTTGGTTGTTATTCGCATCTTAAATAGTTGTTTTATATAGATTTTATTATTATGCATCCGTTCGTCAGTGTGTGTGAATTATTGATTGGTTATAACAGTCGCGATCGGCGGCGTTAAAGGTGTGGTGGACTGGAATGCCAGCCACTTAAATGACGCCTGAATAATGTCGCAGTGTACGGGTTATTCTTTTTGAACTAATAAAGTTTCTTGCAAAAGCGCTGTCGGGCAATAGTAGTAGGTGGCGTGTTTTATTGTGCAAATTAAACTTCGCCCACGTACTTGGCTGCTGATACTGGCCAATTGTCTCGCACCGATTCATGTCGCAAGCGTAGACGTCGTCTGGCTGGCTGCGTCCAGGTTAATCAGCAACCATTCGACAAAGCTTCGCGCCAGTGGATTGTTCTCACTGTCACGATGGGTCAGCAAGGCCCAGTTCGGGCCGCGAATGGTGTGCTCCACCAAGGGTTGCAGCAGCCCTCTGTCCCGCGCTGGCCGACTCAGCAACTGGCTGACCAGCGCGATACCGAGCCCCGCGCACGCCGCGTCCAACAGCAGGCCAGGGTCGGAGAAATTCAGCCCCTGATCCTTCTGGCCGACATCGATGCCAGCCTCCACAGCCCAATGACTCCAGTCCATTTCCCGCTCGCCGTGCAGGGTGGTGCGCTGCTCGACGGGCACCGCCAACAGGTCCGGGTGGCAGGCCGGATAGAGGCGGTCGGCGTGCAGCACCTTGAAGCTGCACTCGGCCTGGAAGCTGATGTCATCGCGTACCGCGAGGTCGATGGTCTGAGTGGCCATGTCCGGGACTTCATCGGTACTGAAAATCCATAGATCGACCTCCGGATGCTGACGGCGAAAATCTCCCAGTCGTGGCAGCAGCCAGTGACGGGCGAACGTCGGCGTGGTGTTGAGCACCAGTTGGTTGGGTTTCTGGTATTGCCCGAGGCGACGAATGCCGACCGCCAGTTGCTGCAATAACGCCTGGGTTGTGCTGAGCAAATCATGCCCGGCATCGGTCAGGCTGACGCTGCGTCCACTGCGAAAAAACAACGGCTGCTCAAGGTACGCCTCAAGCGTGCGGATCTGCTGGCTGATGGCCGATTGGGTCAGGTGCAACTCGTCGGCGGCCTTGTGAAAACTGCCCAGGCGGGCGGCTGCTTCAAAGCCGCGAAGGGTGCTGAGCGGAGGCCAGTGCTTGAGCATATTGATAAGTTCCTCTAATCACTTTTCTACAAAATCCATCGTTTGTTTGCCTTTTTTACAGCCGTAGCATGCATACCAAGACCGCCAAGGCAGTTTTCATTGAACACAATGGCTTAACTGAAGGGCTTTTATCATGCAGCAGAGCGAACTTCAAAACAGTGGCTGGTGGATGCCGGCAGAGTGGGTCAAGCACGCGGCGACCTGGATGGTCTGGCCGCACAATCAGGCGCTCTGGGAGTCGGGTTGGGGCGTTACCTTGCCGTTGGTGCAGGAAGATTTCGCTCGGGTGGCCAACGCCATTGCCCGGTTCGAACCGGTGAAAATGGTGGTCGATCCGTCGGCTGTCGCGAGTGCCAAAGCGCTGTGTGGACCCAACATCGAACTGATCCCGTTGGCGGTCAACGACAGTTGGTGTCGGGACTCCGGCCCGAGCTTCGTTTGTCATCCGCAACACGGCCTGGCCGGGGTGAGCTGGCGCTTCAATGCCTGGGGTGGCAAGTCGCTGCACAACCTGGACGAAAGCCTGGCGCGTCGCGCACTCAATCGCCTCGGCGTGCCGTGTTTCGGCACCCCACTGAGTAACGAAGGCGGCGCGATTCATGTCGACGGCGAGGGCACGCTGATCACCACCGAGTCGGTGTTGCTCAACCCCAATCGCAACCCGGGCATGACCAAGGCCGAGATCGAGGAGATTTTCACCCGTTTGTTGGGCGTGAAAAAAACCATCTGGCTGCCAGGTGATCCGGATTACGTGACGGGCGACATGACAGACGGCCACGTTGATGGCGTCTGTGCCTTTGCACGTCCCGGCGTGTTGCTGGTGGACGCCACCCACGACAAGCACTCTGTGTACGCCGAAGTTGCACGGGAAAACCGTCGCGCGCTGGAACTGGCCACCGATGCCCAAGGGCGCAAGTTCGAGCTGATCGAGCTCTATGAAGCCACCGATGCCGTGGACACTGAAGCTGAAGTGTTCTGCGCCTCGTACACCAATTTCTACATCGCCAACAACGCGATCATCATGCCGGCCTACGGCATCGACGCCGACAACGCGGCCGTCGAGGTGTTGGCTCAGGCGTTCCCGGGCCGCGAGGTGGTGCCGGTGCGGATCAATCACCTTGCCCATGGCGGCGGCGGGGTGCATTGCATCACCCAGCAGCAGCCGGCCTGGCCATTGCAGGAGTGATGCCATGACCCTGTTGACGATTGCCACCACCCAGATGCCTTGCACCTGGGACTTGCCGCACAACCTCGATCAGGCCGAGCAATTAGTCCGTGAAGCGGCGGCGAAGGGCGCCCAGGTCATCCTGTTGCAAGAGCTGTTCGCCACGCCGTATTTCTGCATCGAACAAAGCCATAAGCATTTGGCGTTGGCCGAAGAATACCGATACAGCGGCGTACTTAAACGCTTTGCCGCGTTGGCCAAGGAATTGGGCGTGGTGCTGCCACTGAGCTGGTACGAAAAGGCCGGCAATGCCTACTTCAATTCCCTGAGCGTGGCCGATGCCGACGGGCGCTTGCTGGGGGTGTATCGCAAGACTCACATCCCCAACGCCATCGGTTATCAGGAGAAGGAATACTTCAGCCTCGGCGACACCGGTTTTCGTGTCTGGGACACGGCGTTCGGGCGCATCGGTGTGGGGATCTGCTGGGATCAGTGGTTCCCTGAAACCACCCGCTGGCTGGCATTGATGGGGGCGGAAGTCTTGCTGTTTCCCACCGCCATCGGCTCTGAACCGGGTTGCGCAGTGCTGGACTCCCGTGACCACTGGCAGATGACCATGCGCGGCCATGCCGCCGCCAACATCCTGCCGGTGGTGGCGTCCAAGCGCGTCGGCCAGGAAGTGGCGACCACCGATCCGGACTTGCAGATGAGCTTCTACGGCTTGTCGTTTGTCTGCAACCACAAGGGCAAGTTGCTCGCCGAGGCCGATCGCGACAGCAGCGGCGTGCTGGTGCACAGCCTGGACCTGGCCGTCATTCGCGAAGAACGCCTGAGTTGGGGCATCTACCGCGACCGCCGCCCGGACATGTACGGGGCGTTGTTGAGTCAGGACGGTCGTCACCTTCGGCTACGGCAAGATTGCCCAGGATCAACACGTCCCCGCGATCAACGCCAACCCCGCGTTCCAGTTGGTGTCTGTCGCAACACAAGGGCAACCCTGCGCCGGGGTAGAGAACTTTCAGTCCTTGAGCGAGTTGCTCGAAAACGGCCCGTACGTTGATGCGATTGCGTTCTGCACACCGCCGCAAGGACGTTTCGCGCTGGTGCAACAAGCGTTGGCAGCTGGCAAACACGTACTGGTAGAAAAGCCGCCGTGCGCCACATTGGGTGAAGCGATGGCATTGGTGAGTCAGGCAGAGGAGCAAGGCGTCAGCGGTTTGTTCGCCTGGCATTCACGCTACGCCCCCGGCATCGAAGCCGCCCTTGACTGGCTGGCCACCCGCACCCTGCAAAGCGTACAGATCGACTGGAAGGAGGACGTGTGCAAATGGCACCCCGGCCAGGCATGGATCTGGCAACCCGGAGGCCTGGGTGTGTTCGATCCCGGTATCAATGCGTTGTCGATTGCAACCCATCTGCTGGCGCTACCGCTGTTTGTCGAGTCTGCCGAACTGCGAGTCCCCAATAACTGCCAGTCGCCAATTGCCGCTTCCATCAAAATGTCTGACGCGCGTCACCTCGATGTCCGCGCGGAGTTCGACTTCGACCACGGTCATGACGAACTCTGGAGTATTGAGATTCGGTGCACCGAAGGCATCCTGCGACTGGACAACGGTGGCGCACTGCTGAGTATCGACGGCGTGCGCCAGGCCGTATCGGAGGAGGGCGAGTACGCGGCAGTGTATCGACATTTCCAACAGCTGATTCGCGACAAGGCCAGTGACCTGGACCTCCAGCCGCTGCGACTGGTTGCCGATAGTTTTTTTGTCGGCAGTCGCGTGTCGGTTGAGCCGTTCTACGATTAGTGGCCGTTCAGGTAGATCAGCTCTCAAGGGGAATGATTGAGTCGTCACTGGATTCAGCCGCGAGTTTCAATCGGTCCGCTTTACTGATGTATTTGGACTTGCTTGCCGGTGCCAATTTGGCACTGGCCTTTTTGGCGTGAGCCTTTAATAACTGCTTGATCTTTTTTTGACGATTCATGTTTTTTGCTCAGCTTGAAAATTCTTGAATGATGCTTGCCTGATCGCCGCTCGGCGACTGTTCGTACTAATCCTAAACCCGTTTCAAGCCAGCAACTCGGTGATCCACCGGGCCTGCCGGGCGACGTCCTGCATCTTCTCCTCGGGCACGGTCTGCCGCGCCCGGGCGAAGTGGGTCAGGGTCTGCTGCTTGTGGCGCAGTATGCGCTGCCACTTGACCAGGAACGCGGGGCTGCGTGCCTGCATCTGCAACGGGCCGAAGTACAGCTCCTCGGCGGTGTACATCACCGGTCCGGCGCGTTCGGCGACGATGATTTCGTAGTCGAAGCAGTTTTCCCGCAGCAGCTCCTCGCAGAGGATGCGGTAGTCATTTTCCATCAGCCATTGGCGCAGTGGCTGCTCGCCGCCGTTGGGCTGCAGGATCAGGCGCTCCTTGCCGCTCAGGCGCGTTTTGCCGCTGTCGAGGATGTCGCGGATGGTCTCGCCGCCCATGCCGCAGATGCTGATCGCCGTGATCCCGTCTGCCGGCTCGATCGCCGCCAGGCCATTGGCCAGGCGCACAGTGACTTGCTGCTCCAGGCCGCTTTCGCGCACGGTGCGTTCGGCCGAGCGGAACGGCGTCAATGCCACTTCGCCGGCGACCGCCGCCGCGATGGCGCCACGGCGCATCAACGCCACGGGCAGGTAGCCGTGATCCGAGCCGATGTCGGCCAGGCGCGCACCTGCGGGCACATGCGCCGCCACGCGCTCCAGGCGCATGGACAATGTCTGTTCGTTCAACTGCAGTTCCTTTTCACCACGAATGTCCCGCACCTTGGACCGGATCGGGGCGACTATTCTGTCGAGCAATGCGGTGCATTTCAAATTACTGCGACCACGGCCATGACTCCACCCGTATCTACTTCTCGAAGCGTAAATGAATCCGAGTTCTTTTTGCCTCAGTCCGTGACGTTTGAAACGAACGCCTAACGTAGTGAATTGATTACATAGCGTATCAACTGAAATGCGCATCAGCGGCATTATCACAACAGGAGGCTACAACTACATTAGAGAGGATATTTTTTTTCAGGTGCCTCTCATGGTTCCGAACATTATGAAAACCGCTTGCCTGACAACCCTTCTTGTCGCATGTGCAGCAATGTCGGTCGTTCAAGCACAACCACTGCCGCTCGGCTCGCATCCAGCACAACGCGGTAACGCGCCTTGCCGCTGCGCAGGTGTTCGATCGCTTCGTTGATCCGACTCATGGGAAAGAGCTCGACCTGCGGCAGGATCTGATGACGTGCGCAGAATTCCAGCATGGTCGCGGTATTACTCGGCGAGCCGACCGGCGAGGCCGACAAGGTCTTTTGTTGGGGAATCAGGTTGAACACATGCACTGGAATGGCGTCGGGCACGATGCCGACAAAATGCAGGCGACCCTTGCCGCGCAGGGTGGCAAGCATGGCCGTCCAGTCGAGGTTGGCGTTGGCGGTCACCAGCAGGAAATCCAGGGTGCCGGCAATCGCGTTCAGTGCGTCGCTGTCGGTCGGCGCAACGACGTTGTGCGCGCCCAGGCGTCGGGCTTCGTCCGTCTTGTTCAACGACGAGGTAAACGCCGTGACCTCGCAGCCGCTCCAGTGGCGCGCCGGCCGCCGTTGCGGCCCAGCCAATGAAGGACGTGACTTCGGTGCTGTCGCTCATGGGATACCTCCAGATCAAGAGACACGGGGGTTTGGCTGTTTGGCTGTTTGGGTGTCGCAGCGCGAGCAAGGCAGGTGCAGCGACCGCCTGAAAGGATAGTCCGGGATCCGGGAACCAAGGGGGGGTAACCCGACAATCAGTTCGCCAGGTGTTGTTCGGTGATGGCGGTAAGCTGATGGGGGTCTGAATTCGGCGGGCTATGCGTCTGAGCAGATTAGAGACATCCTGCTCATCCCTGGTCATAGCGGTGGCCTTGTGAACGAGGTGCTCGGGTTGCCCGAGTACCTCGCCCAAACGATACAACGCAATCAGGCTTTGCTGGCCGCCAGATACGCGCCAAGGCGTTGTCCCATCTGCTCGCCCAACGCTTGCAAGGCGCTGAATGGGCGGACCATCACCTCGAACTCAACGATTTTTCCTTGTTCATTGAACCGGATCATGTCGATGCCCTTTAACTCTTTACCGCTGACTTTGGCGCTGAACTCCAGCACGACGCTCAAGCCGTCCGCTGTCGACAATTCCCGGTGGTAAACAAAATCCTCAAACACTTCGATGACCGTGTTGAGAATCATCGATACCACGGCCGCTCCCGGGTAGGGCGTGTGGGCCATCGGCGAGCGGAATACTGCGTGTGGGTCCAACAAACCGGGCAGGGCGCTCAAGTCACCCTTTTTGATCATCTCGTGCCATTGGTTCAAGGATTGTGCGGCGTTGGGGTGCAGTTTCAGTTCAGACATTTTCAACTCCTGTATTTTTGTTGTTCTGTAAAATGCTTCAGTGTTGCGCATGCAGCGTTGCCCGATGGCTTGGCGCAAGTCTTCAATAGTGCCGCCAAGATTGAACGGCGGCTATACGGATGAACTAAAAGTAGCTCACGAAAAAGCCCGGCTGATTAGGCCGGGCTTCTTTTTGGGTACCGCTGTAAAGCCATTCATTCAGGCAACGCGGTTTTCGATCAGACGGTCGGAGCCACCTTCAGCAACAACCGGGTGAGCAGAAGTAGCGGCGAAAGCGTTAACTGCAAAAACCGAGAAAGCGATGCTGAGAAGGATTTGGCGTTTCATGAGGGTGTGCTCCAGGGTGTAGTTGTTTGGTATGGACGCGATGTTACGCCCCGGAGTTTTTAAGAGAGCTTCATTGAGTTAATGGTGACTATCGACGCAGTCAAAGGCTGCACAGAACCGGCGTTGCCCTGTCACTGATCAGCGACACACAACTCCCCGGTAGCGCGTATCAACGCCTGACCGTGCAGTTGATCCTTGATCAGGCCGGCTCGCGCCTCACCCAGCCATGTCGGGCAGTTCGGGTCTTTGCGATAGGGCGCGAAGTCGGCGTATTGCTGAAGCAGACGGCTTTGCAGCTCGTCCAGCTGTGGGCGGATCTGCTTGGCAAGGTCCGGCCTCGGTGTGTCAGGCGCCTTGCCGGCCGCCCGCCAAACAGCGAGCAGCCCGTACTGCACGAGCTTGTTGGCTTCGATCTGTGCGGCGATCAACTCGGCGACCTGTTCCGGGTCCAACTTTCGTTTAACGGCCATCTTCCTGGCATTGGCGATGACTTGCGCTTCACGGGTGCTGTCCTGGATCGGTTTACCACTGTCCCACTTGGTCAGCGCCACGAGATCACCAATGTTCAGGCGCTCGTTCATCGTTACCAGCAGCGGTTGTAAACTGTCGGGCACCGGGGCAGGCGTGCTTGCCTGTGCGCCGCCTGCTAGTAAACCGATCAGGGCGCAGGTCAGCAGCTGCGGGATGCGTGGGAAGCAGGGCATAAGCAAAACCTCATCAGACTCAGGACTTACAAATTCAGGTGTTGTGTATCACAGATGGACGCCAAGCATACAACGCTTGGAGCGACCGCTGAGTTAGACTGAAATGCAGAACAAACATACTGATTTCAGTCATGACTGTGCAGACTCATGGACAGTACGGCTGCATGTTCATCATGAGGCGGGTAGACCACAGTGAACCAACTTTTAGCAATGCGTGCATTTGTACGTGTTGTGGACACAGGCTCTTTCAGTCGGGCTGCAGACCAACTGGCAGTTCCAAGGACCTCGAACGTATGGGTACGCCTGCTTCCCCCATTGATCTCCAGACAAATCATGTTCAGGCAGGCTACTTCTTTGCCGCGACGGGTAAACCGGAACCCTTGGTTTTCAAGCACGGCACTCATCGATACGAAATCGGTGGCTGCACATTTTCGACGAATGACGGTAACGGCCTTAAAGAAATGATGCTTGCGGGCCTAGGCATCGGGCAGCACTTCAGGCGCATTGTTCAGCCCCATCTGGACGCTGGCGAGTTAGTTGCCGTTTTGGAAGACTGGTCTCGACCCGCCATGCAGTTTCATGTCCTCTATCCACCCAATCGCCATCAAAACGCCCGGCTAAAGGTTTTTATCGATTGGGTGTTTCAGACATTCAGGGAAGAGTCGCCCGCTCATTGAAACTCAAGGAACAATGGCGGTAACGCGGATTTCAATACGCATCGTCGGAAGACCAAGCGCCGCGACCCCGAACTGCGTCCAGATGGGAGCGTGGTTGGGCATGTAATGGCGATACAGCCTGGCCATCGTCTCATTAACTATCGGAGGGAAACCTCCGACATGGTAAGAATTGACGTGGACCACATGCTCCCAACTGGCACCTGCCGTCGCTAGTGTTCGTTCCAGGTTTTGAAATGCTTGAGCAATCTCGTCCTCGATCGATTCGGGAATCTGTAGATCGTCATCCCAACCGCCCTGGCCTGAAGTCTCCACTCGATCGCCAATTTTTAAAGCTTGCGAGTAATGCAAAGCGTTGAGCAGGGTTTCGCCATAACCGGGCGTAACAAAAAACTCGGGCTTGTTCATTGTGTTCCTCTGTTCAGTTCGGTACTCGGTAGAGGCTTCTACCTCTGGTTGATGCTAATAGACTGAATAGAGGAGCAATAGCCGTTAAAGCTGTCATGACTATCCATGTGTATGGATAGTGGGTTTGCGGTTATGCACGAAAAAGCCCGGCCTCATCAGCCTAATGCTGTTCACTTAAGACAATCATCAGTCGAGCGAGAACCTGTGGCGAGGGGATTCAGCGAAACGTCGCACCGCCCCGTTCGGCTGCGAAGCGGCCCCCTGCGCCCGTTCAGACAGACCGAGTTGTGTGGATTTACGACTGCTTCGCAGCCGAACGGGGCGGTGCGACGTTTCGCTGAATCCCCTCGCCACAAATGAGTGCCCGCGCTTAAGTGAACAGCATTAGGCTGATGAGGCCGGGCTTTTCTTTGAGTATTGCGGTGAAACCATTCATTTATGCAGCGCGGCTTTCGAGCAGGCGGTCGGAACCACCTTCAGCCACACGGTTTTCGATCAGGCGATCCGAACCACCTTCAGCGACTGGTGACTATCGACGTCGGCAATGGATGGACGACGTTCAAATCCTTTGGGTGATGGCCTCTGGCTACGCGTTGCTTGGATGGATCCACAGTGGCACCCTCAGCGCCCGCTGTACCAAGGAGCCAGGTGATCAAGGAATGAGTGGATACGTCCCCAACCCCCCGAAAAACTACCGATACGACGAAGCCAAACCCGTCGATATCCATGCCCGACGCTGGGCGGAATACGAGAAACACGGCAAGGCACCGGCGCCTGCGAAAGAAAAGTCAGGGTCGCGCTGCGCATTGGGGTGTTCTTTGACGGGACGCTGAACAATGCCGGCAACTCGGCTTCGGGGCTGCTTTGCGGCGCGCATCATCCAATCCAGCCAGCGGATGTTGATGCGAGTTGTAAGCCTTACATGGCAGATCCTGAAGGTAGTTATGGGAATGATGTCAGTAATGTCTTCAAGCTCTATGAGCTTTATCCGACATCGGAAGTAGCCGGCAGCGATGGCTCAGCCAAACTCGTACTTAGCAGTTTGTATGTCGATGGGATCGGTACGGATGCAGGCGCTGAAGACAGCATGGGGGCCGCGGCCACGGGGCGGGGAGATGCCGGTGTCGCGGGGAAGGTGCAAAAGCCATGAAAACACTGATCAAGGAGGCAACAGATCGCAACCCCGACGGTGAGATCACATCGCTCACCTTCGACACCTTTGGATTCAGTCAAGGTGCTGCCGCTGCCCGACACTTCGCCAATGAAATCGTGCGTTGTAAGCAAGGGCCCTTGGGCGAAGTGCTGCGTAGCAACCCTAAGGGCTTCAGCTCCAGTTTTGGTGGTCAGTACAACAGTGAAATTATCATGGGGTTTATCGGTCTCTTCGATACCGTCCCTTCGGTCGCGGGGGTCACAAACATTGGTAACATCCAGAGCCCGGTAGCGCCGGGGATCAAACTTTACCTTGATCGAAAGTACTTTACCGATGTGGTTCAGTTGACCGCGCGGGATGAAATTCGAGCCAACTTCGCGTTAAGCACGGTCATTCCAGCACATACAGAAATATCCGTTCCAGGTGTGCATTCGGATGTTGGTGGAGGTTATCGGGAGAAGGTGGAGGAGTGTGTACTGGTTAGCCCTATGCAGGTCCTTACGGTACGAGAGGGAACGGATATTCGAGCGACTTCAATTTATCGTGACGCCCAGCAGCAAAAAGCCAAGTGGATCGCCAAGGGCTGGTCAGAGACGATGTTGGAAATTGTGACTCCGAAACCGAGCCTCTTGCCTGGGGCAGAGCAGACTACCGGATTCAAACAGGTACGGGCGTATGCAGGTTTGCAACTAAAGCGTCCGGTCAGTGGCAAGCTGTCGGTGGTGTATCTTCACTTGATGCATAAATTGGCGAAGAAGAACAGACGAACATTCGCAGGGCCACACAGGATGATGCGGTGCGCATCGCGGCCCTGGTTGACGAGACCTATTCACCTTACATCCCACGAATCGGTAAAAAGCCGGCCCCTATGCTCGATGACTATAGGCAGGTTGTCGCTGATTTCTGCGTTTTTGTGCTGGAACAGAATGAAGAGATACAGGGTGTACTGGTATTGAGCCGGGAACGCACAGAACTGCTTCTGAACAACATCGCCGTACTGCCCAGGCACAAGGGAAAAGGAATCGGAAAAGCACTGATGGCTTTCTGTGAAGAATATGCGCAGGTTACCGGTTGCGATGGCATCAAGCTTTACACTCACCAACTGATGCTTGAAAACATAGAGATCTACAAAAAGCTGGGTTACCAGGAAACGCACGAGCAACGGAAAACGGGTTCGCCCGGGTCTTCATGTGTAAATCGATTAAAGTGCGTTCAGCCTAAAGTTATCGGCGACGGGGTCGGGCAGAAGGGGCCGTTTTTTGTTCTCTTGAACTTTCGGGCATGGCAGTTTTGTGACTTCGATGGGGCGCTCTGGCCGAAGATTGCTGATGAGAAAATGAGACCGCGTGTCGCCGAATGGCATTGCAAGCAAAGGTGCACTACCGTGTAGTTGTAAGCACTCGTGCCGCAGTCCTATTCTGGTTGAGAGGTGGGTTTCATGAACAACATCATCTATATCGTCGGCGTGGTGGTGGTCGTCGTGGTTATCCTGTCGTTCCTTGGATTTGCATAAGTCCGAAGACCGATTTTATTCCCCGCTTTTGTTCGATTTTTTCCTGATGTGGACGTCCGCCTTGTTACCGGTCTTTAACGGGTGGAACGGGCGTCCTCCGCCACACGACGTGACTTCGTCCGCATCCTGCTGCCTACCGTGAACCGAGCGAACCGCCTCGCTGCCGATCTATCAATTCCTGCACTCCGCCAACACCACTTGGCAGGTATTCGGCGTGCCACCGGATCGGCCAGCGTAGCGGATGCAATTATCCAGGGATTTTTTGCGAGCCATGCTCAAGGTGGAGCCCCAGGCCAGGCCACCCTCGCCAGCCGTGGGTAGGGCTTTTGCGTAGCAGCTTGAGCCCACACTTGAGGTCGAATAGCGGGCAGTGGCAGTTTTGCCTGCACATCCCGCGATCAGCGCGAGGTTGATGGCGAGCAGGGAGGGTATGACCCATGACGAGCATTGTTGCGCTGTTTTAACGGTCATCCCATTTCCCCTGTATCAAGAGGCTGGAGGCGTGATTGCGGTCGTGTCCTATTAGATTAGACGTTGTTGGGCTTCGGCTGTGGATTCAACCGGTCGATGCAACCGCAAGAGTGTCGCAGATGAAGCACTCGATAACCCGGGATTGCTCGCTAAGGGCCCAGCTTGCTGGAGTTCGGCCTCACTCCAGACGCCGCTGAGCGGGCCGCCCGGCAAACCTTCATTCGCTCGCGCCAGCGGGGAAAGTACCGATACAAATCCGGCGTCGCGCACCAACCGGGCACCGAGCTCTCGGGCTTGGGCATCGTCGGCGAAAACGGGAATCGCCTTGCCTTTGCCAGACAGGTCTTTCATTGACGCGTAGCCAATGGCGTTGAACGCCCGCGCCAGGTGTACTCCGGGCAGATATTGCTGGTCCGCCAAGGCGACGCCCAGATCCAGCGCCTTGCGCCCGACTTCAGCGTCACGGCCACTGAAGGGGTTGCTGGTGCTGAACACCACTTTGCCGTCTAGCTTGCCCTTCAGCTGTTCGGACAGCACCGGCATTGCGCCGTAGGGAACACTCAATACGATCACCTCGCCCCATGCCGCGGCATCACTGAGCGATCCCGCCTGAGCGTTGGGGCCGGCAGTCTTGACCAGGTCCGTCAGTTCCTCGGGGTGGCGTGACGAAAACATCACCGAGTGCCCAGCCTTTACCCATAGCGTGCCAAGCGTACCGCCGACCTTACCGGCACCTATCACGCTGATCCTGAGGGTGTCCGCCATCGCCTGGGTAGTACACAGAACCAGGCCGGCAAGCATCAGAAAGAGGATTCTGGACATGCACTGCGCTCCTCGGTGGGAAAGTGGTCTTGTAATCACCGTAGTAGAGCCAGCGTATAAACGAAAGGTGCGTACGCCCTGACGCGTCAGCGACAAAGACTGTCTGCCAATCTCCTGGCCAGCTGCGTCGCGGTCTCACGCGCGCTGTGATCGACGTCTTCCCCCATGATGGTTTTCTCCACAATCACCGAATGCACATCCGTCACGCCGACAAATGCCAGCCAGGCTTCAATATAGGGCTTCTGAAAGTCGAAGCGCGTTGCCGGCGTGCTCGACTGCGCCGAAAAATCCAGACCACGGGCGTACATCACCACAGCGGTTTTGTTGATCAGCATGCCTTCCAGGCCGCGCTCCGGGTCGAAGCTGAACAGGATGTCCTTCTGCGACACCAGGTCGATGAAGTGCTTGAGTTTGTACGGGATGCTGAAATTCCACAGCGGTACCGACATCACCAGTACATCCGAGCGGTGCAGGTGACTTGCCAGATCTTTCAGCGTGTCCCAAGCGTCTTGTTGTGCGGTGGTCAGGGGCGTTCCATTGAGCCCGGCGTATTTGGCCTCCATGGCCAGCTCATCGAACTCCGGCAACGCCATGTTCCAAAGGTCGAGCGTGATGATTTCGGTGTCTGGAGTGTTGTCCTGATAACGCGCAATGAAGCTGCGGGCGACTTCAAGAGAGGCCGAACGTTGCTTGCGTGGAGAGCATTCAATATGCAGAAGAGTAGTCATGGCGCGCCTCGAGCGGTGGGGATAGGGCAAGTGCGAGGCATTGCAACATAGTTGAATTTGAAATATAAATCGTAAATTATTACGCTATTAATCACGTATAAAACTATGTTCGATACCCTGCTGCTCAAAACATTTATCACGGTCGTCGATGAAGAAGGCTTCAGCCGTGCAGCCCAAAAACTGCACCTGACTCAGTCTGCGGTCAGTGGCCATGTGCGGCGATTGGAGGAACAGGTCGGTAAACCCCTGTTGACCCGTACCACTCGTTCCCAGCAACTGACTCCCGATGGCGAACGCCTGGGTTCTTATGCGCGAACAATCCTTGCGCTGAACCGTGATGCCTGGGCAGAACTGACGCGTACGCCGTTTCACGGGCGGCTGCGGATCGGGGTGTCCGAGGATTTTGTCGAGCCTCGATTGCTGCGCACCTTTCAGGACTTCGCGGCGCAGTACCCAGGGATGGAGATTGACGTACAGGTGAGCATTCCCGGTACGTTACTGGCGCTGATGAAGCAAGGGCATCTGGAGTTGGTCATCGGTTCTCTGTGCGAAACCAGCGAAGCGGGGCTGTTGCTGTGGCAAGAACCGCTGGTGTGGGCCTGGTCGGTGCAACCCGTCACCCGGCTACCGACGCCGTTGTCGCTGGCGCTGTTCCCCGAGCCGTGCCCTTATCGCGAGGCAGCGCTGACGAGGCTGGCTCAGGCGGGGATCGCCCAACGCACGGCGATGTTATGCAGCAGCACGACCGGGTTGCGGGCGGCAGCACTGGCAGGCTTCGCGGTAGCGCCCATGCCGTTCAGTCAGTTGGGTCAGGGACTGACGGTTCTTGGGGTAGAACAGGGGTTGCCGGAGTTGCCGGATGCGCAATGTCGGTTGTTCACCTCGCCTGACGCGGATCAGGCGATGGTGGCAGCGGTCACTCAGCTCATTGTGGGGTATTGCTCCACGCGCAGGGTCTGACAGTCAATTCGAGGGCCTATCGGTTTGATGCCTGGGACACTGCCAGGGCCGCGGGGCCTACCGATTATGCGCAACCGCCGCCAGTTGCTCGGTATCCACGCGAACAAAAACGGAGTCTCCAACAGCCGTGAGCATGTCCCCGGCGTAGACCTCGCAGATGACACGGGTTTTGCGCCCGACATCGCCTTCCACTCTGGCACGCAGGGTCAGCGGTACGCCCATCGGTGTCGGTTTGATGAACTTGATGCCAAGGTTGCCGGTGACGCAATTGATGCGGGGGAGGCTGGCGACTTCGCGATTTTCCATACGGTAGTGATAAGCCATCGCCGTCCAGTTTGAATGACAGTCCACCAGCATCGCGATCAACCCGCCGTACACCAGATCCGGCCAGCCGCAGTACATGGCATCCGGCACGTGCTCGGCCATGACATGCACGCCGTCCTCATGCCAGAAGCTCTTGATGTGGAGCCCGTGCGGATTGTTGCTGCCGCAGCCATAACAAACGCCTTCAGGCGCAGCGGAGTCTTGCAGAGAAGTGTCGAGACTGGACAAAACGGGGTCTTCCTCAAACATGTAAACCAAACCTGGCGGATTTTAACGCTGCAATCGGGTCGCGGTCACTCGGGTAATCCGGCCAGTCGCAATCCATCGGCGAACCGTGCGGTACCTGCTGTTCGCCTACGGTAACAACGGCGACCTGACATTCATGCTGTTTACTGGCATCGCCTTGCACGGCATCTGCTACGACTTCTTCTTCGTGTCCGGCCAGATCTACACCGACGCCAAAGCACCGGAACGCTTCAGAAGCTCGGCCCAAGGCCTGATTACTTTGGCAACCTACGGCCTGGGCATGCTGATCGGATTCTGGGTCGCAGGGCAGGTGACCGACCACTTTGCGCTGACGGGCAGCCATGACTGGAAGAGCATCTGGTCGTTCCCTGCCGGGTTCGCCCTGGTGATATTTTCTGCTTTGCGCTGGCGTTCAAGGGGCGGCGGGCCGCGGTTGTTCAATCGACGGTCTGAACAGCGCTTAGCCCACACTCACCGCCGCGGCTCGGCCACCAACAGCATCGACTGCGGCATCTGGCTTTGCGGGTGCTGCGGTTCCTGCAGGCCGGCCAACCGGAAACCAGCCATGTCCAGCGCATTCAGCCAACTGGACAAGGTGCGGAAATACCACGGCATGGGTTGCCACTGGCCCTTGAACCCGACAAAGGTCTCTTCCCTCCAGCCATCCTGGTAGTCGCCCGCCGCCGCAGTCCACGGATGCAGCGTCTGGATCACCAGCGCACCGCCAGGGGCGAGCAGGGCGTTCATGGCGGCGAGCAGCGGGATGATGTCCTGGTGCAGCAACGCGAAGTTGGCGCAGATCAGGTTGTAGTCGCGGCCGATGTCTACCTTCGCCTCCACCAATTCGTCATAGCTCGCCACATGCACCCGCGAAGAACCCGCCACCCGCGCCGCCTCGACCAGCGTCGCATCGCCATCCACGCCGACTGCCGTGATGCCCCGTTTAGCCAGCGCACGCAACAGCCAGCCTTCGCCGCAACCCAGGTCGAGCACGCGCTCCGGCTGGCGACCGAGCACCGCCAACAGGATGGCCTGGTCGGTCACCGTGAGGCGGCTTTCGATGGCGCCGCTGCGGATGGCTTCGATCCAGGCGTGGGCGTTGTGGTGCCAGCTGTCGAGGAGGGTGGATTCGGGGGCGGGCATGGCAAAGTCCAACGTTGTGGGTTGGTTAGAAGGATAGGACAAGTATCAGGATTGACTGACTTCTTCAGGTCGTGAAGCGGACTGGGTCACCCAGTCCGCCAAGCAGGATCAGCTTTGGCAGAACCGGATTCGATTGCCGAATGGGTCATAGACTTCCAGCACTTGCCCCCAGCCTTGCTGAACAATATCTGGCCGTCCGTACCCATAGCGTTTGCTGTGTAGTTCGTCGCGCAGCAGTTCGATATTTTGCATCGGGACAAATATCGTCGATCCAGGGCTCGCATCGCCATGATGTTCGGAAAGATGAAGCTGCAAACCGTTTCGGCTGATTCCCAGGTACAGCGGCAGGTCTGCTTCGAACCGGTGCTCGAATTCGACGCTGAACCCTAGAAAATCAAGATAGAACTCGCGTGCCTTGGTTTCATCAAACATCCGCAATATCGGGATGGCTTTGTCGAATGTAATGGCGGGTTGGGCAGGTGCCTGGGGAAGCATCGCAGACGCGGTGTTCCAGTCCTTGTAGCCCAGTTGGTGCGCTACCAGTTCAAGCGCGGTTGAGTGAGACGCCTCTTGATTGCGCGCCTCAAGCGAGGCACGCAGCCTCTTGGCCATCGGCTTGGCTTGTTCGATTGAAAACATCGTTCCTCCTGTAGCCGAGGCATTCTGGTGCTCGCGTTGCCAAACCTCGACTCTCAAGAGATGCGACAGGATTTGGGGGGAGAAGAAATGCTTTCACCTTTCCTTTCGGAAGCGAGCGGCGGGCAGCATCGGCCCGCGCTGATAATACACAGCCGCCATTAAGTGCGGAAGTTATTACCGGAGACTCATCACCGGCAGGGGGCATGAATTGCTGTTGGCCGATTTCTTTTCAGAAGGTCTCCAACTCGTGCTTTTACATCACGATGAACATCGGTCAGAACGCCTCAGCACCGCACCGAGTACACGCTGTCCGTACAAACCAACCCCAAGACCCGACACGATGAGAACGACGGCGACGATTTTGTTGAGTGACAGGCTCTCATTGAAAATCATCATTGAACCAAGCAGTCCGAATACCGGTACCAATAACGACAATGGCGCGACGGTAGACACGGGGTATCGTTTCAGCAGTGAATTCCACACCCAATAGCCGAACAGGGTGTTGGGGTATACCTGGAACAGGATCGACAGGACGGCGCGACAGTCGAGTTGATTCACCAAGGCGCTGTAACCCGTCGAGCCGTTGACTGCGTAATCAAGCGCGAAAAGAGGGAGGGGCGAAAACGCGCTGGACCACACCAGGAACGCGAAGACCTGAGTGGTCCTGGCTTTTTTGTTGATCACGTTGGCCGCACTCCAGGCGACCGCTCCCAGCAGCACCAGGATCAGCCCGGCCGTGGTGACGGTTCCGTCAACAATCGAGAGGATGCTCAACAAGCCACAGCAGGCGATACCGATACCCGCCAGTTGGTAGCGGGAGATCGCCTCCTTGAATATCCAAGCGCCCAGCAGAAGGGTGAAAAACGCGCTGAACTGAAGCACCAGCGAAGCGATGCCGGCGGAAAGACCAGACTTGATGCCAAGGTTCACCACGCCCCACAGTCCGATACCGAAGACCAGACCGTAACCAATGATGTAACGCCACTGCACATCAGGTTTCGGAATGAAAAAGATCGCTGGAAGGGCGCAAAGCGTGAAGCGAATGCCAGCAAGAATCAGCGGGTCAACGGTGGTGAGACCCAGTTTGATCACCGAGAAATTCAAGCCCCAAATGGCAGTGATCGAGATGGCGAGTAGCAGGTGCCTGGCTTTCATGTTGATCTTCCTTGAAGGGTTGTTGAGACACGGCTCGTAAGAACCCACAGCGCCAAAGCGGTAGCACTGATCAAGGCGCCCAGCAGGCTGGTTGCCATCCACCCCCAGAGCGCATAGACCTGGGTCGCGGCTGCCGCCCCCAGCGCGCTGCCGACCGAGTAGAAACACATGTAGGCGCCGACCATGCGACTTTGGGCGTCGGGTCGTGCCGCAAAAATGAGGCTCTGGTTGGTGACGTGTACGGCTTGCACCGCGAAGTCGAGCAGGACCACTCCGAAGACCAGCGCGATCAGGGACGTCTCGGCAAAACTGATGGGCAGCCAGGAAAGCGTCAGGAGCCCCAGCGAAAGGCCGGTCACTCGTTGTCCCCAACCTTGATCGGCCCAGCGACCGGCTCTTCTGGCAGCCAGGGCACCGGCGACGCCGGCCAGGCCAAACAGGCCGATGGCCGTGTGTGAAAGCGACAGCGGTGGAGCGCTCAACGGCAGCACCATGGACGTCCACAACACGGAAAAAGCGGCAAAAATCAGCAAGGCCAGCAGGCCCCTGATCCGCAAAACCGGTTCGGTCAGGAACAGCTTGAAGAGCGACCGAATGAGCGCCAGGTAGGCGTCTTGATTGCGTGGCGACACGGCGGCAGGCACCACCTTCCAGAACACCGCTGCGAGGACCAGCATCAATCCTGAGGAAACGAAGTAAACAGCGCGCCAGCCCGCCAGGTCTGCGATCAGCCCAGAGGTAAACCGCGCCAGAAGAATGCCCAGGACAACGCCGCTCGTGACGGTTCCCACGGCCTGTCCACGTTGTGATGGCGTGGCCAGCACGGCGGCATAGGCCACAAGCACCTGCACGACCACGGCCAGTAAGCCCATCACGATCATGGCTCCCAGCAGGGCCAGCCATTGCTGTGAGGCACCGACTGCTGCCAGTGCGATTGCAGACAGCATCACTTGAGTCAAAATCAGCCGTTTACGGTTGACCCTGTCGCCCAGCGGTACGATGAAGAGCAATCCCAGCGCGTATCCAGCCTGAGTGGCCGTCACCACCACCCCGATCAATCCTGAGGTGACGCCCAGGCTTTCAGCCATTGAGGCGAGCAAGGGTTGGGCGAAGTAAACATTGGCGACGGCCAGTGCGCAGGTGACGGAAAACAATAACGTGAGCGACGGAGAAAGCCCCGGAGATCGGTCGATCCTGCTGCGTTCTCCCGAATCCGTAGGTGGCAATTGCGAAGGCTGCCGGGAGAAACGTTGGGCGTCTGCTGTCATGCGCGCCTCCATGGCGTTAAACTGGTTTCAATAAACAACTTGTTTCGATTATTGCTGAATCAAGTTTTAAATTGCAACCAGATTGATCGGCAGACTAGGCAATCCTTATCCAAAAGGTAAATACGATGGTCGAAGGCACTTCACCGCAATGCAGCGAATGCCCCGTAGCAAGAACACTGGATGCGATCGGGGATCGTTGGTCGCTCATGATCATCCGCGATGCGTTTGACGACATTCGTCGGTTCAGCGAATTTCAAAAGAGCTTGGGCGTGGCCAAGAATATTCTGGCCTCGCGACTGAAAGCGCTGGTTGAGGTCGGTGTGTTCGATGTGCGACCGGCGTCAGACGGAAGCGCCTACAAGGAGTACGTCCTTACGGACAAAGGACGGGAGATCTTTCCGGTGGTGATCAGCATGAGGCAGTGGGGCGAACGTTTTCTGTTCGAGGTGCAGGAGACGCGTTCTGTGCTGTTGGACAACGAATCCGGCCAGCCTCTGATGCCGATGGATGTTCGCTCATCAAGCGGTCAAAAGCTTGGACCGTCTGACTGCCACAGGGTGAGGCTTGTTGACGGCGGGTCGTGAATCGACAGCGGATTTGCCTCATTCTTACCAGCCTTTCACTCCGCTCATATCGGGCAGCTTGTGAGCAATGCCTTTGTGACAGTCGATGCAGGTGGCCTCACCGTTGGCCAGGGACGTCGAATGCATGGCCGAAGCGCGCTTGCTCTGGCGCGTGAAGTCCATGAACTCGAAGTTATGGCAGTTGCGACATTCGCGAGAGTCGTTGGCCTTAAGCCTGGCCCACTCATGTTCGGCCAGTTCGCGGCGCAGGGTGAGGAACTTGTCGCGGGTATCGATGGTGTCGAAAATCTTGCCCCAAACCTCCTTTGAAGCCTGCATCTTGCGCGCGATCTTATGCGTCCATTCGTGGGGCACGTGGCAGTCAGGGCAGCTGGCGCGTACGCCGGAACGGTTGGTGTAATGAATCGTATCCTTGAGCTCGACGAATACGTTGTCACGCATTTCATGGCAGGAAATGCAGAATTTCTCGGTATTGCTCAGCTCGAGCGCGGTATTGAAACCGCCCCAGAAAATGATTCCAGCGATAAAGCCCCCCAGCGTCAGAAAGCCCAAGCTGTAGTAGAGGCTCGGACGACGCAGAATGCCCCAGTAATCCTTGAGCAAGGCGAACAGTGCTTTCATGTTGCCTCCTCAGCGTTTCTGTGCGGCGTTGGCGTCGTCTTGCAGTATTTTGTCGATGATCTCGAAGCTGGTGCCCACCAGAGGCACAGCGTCTGTTTGCGGCACGTGGCATTGGTTGCAGAAGTATCGGCGCGGTGACACCGCCGCCAGTGGCTGGCCGTCACGGTCCATGTAGTGAGTGATGCTGATCATCGTCGCCTGCGTCCGCGCGCTGTTGGCCCGGCTGTGACAGGACAGACACTTGTTGCCGTTCATATCGATCTGATAACCGCGAATGCTGTGGGGGATGGTGGGCGGCTGATCCGGGTAGTTGCGTTCGCGCTTGAGGTCCTGTTTTCTTCGTTGGCGATGGGCGGGGCCGGCAGGCTCTGGGTCAGGGTGTCGCCGGGCCGGCGCCCGTCCGGCCCGGGTGCATCGAGCGGGTAGTTGACCTCGGCGGCGATCACCACGCCCATCGCAGCGAGCAAGAGCAAGAGCAAGAGCAATGGCAGGATTCGAAAAGGCATGACGGTTCTCCTCAGGCCACGCTGACCAACTCGATTCGGATCGCGCATTTTTTGTAGTCGGTCTGCTTGGAGATCGGGTCGGTGGCATCGAGCGTGACCTTGTTGATCAGCTTGTTGGCATCAAAGAACGGCACGAACACCAGCCCTTGATGAGGTTTGTTGCGGCCGCGGGTTTCGATGCGCGCACGGATTTCACCGCGTCGACTGATCAACTTCACTTCACTGCCTCGGCGTGCCTTCAATGCTTTGGCGTCTTCGGGGTGCATGTAGACAAGTGCGTCAGGCACTGCTTTGTACAGTTCCTCGACCCGTTGGGTCATGGTGCCGGTATGCCAGTGTTCGAGAACGCGGCCGGTGCTTAGCCAGAACGGGTAATCGGCGTCCGGCGCTTCGGCCGGCGGCTCGTAGGGGAGGGCGAAAATGATCGCCTTCTTGTCCGGGTAGCCGTAAAACCCTGCGTAGCCCCCGTTCGCTGTGGGAGGCGTTGATCAGCGAGACGGCGGCCGACCGTGACCTGCCGCCGCTGGAGCGCATCTGGCAGCCGGGTAACGACCCGGTAAAGGGCATTGGTCTGGCGGCGAACGCATTGAACAAACTCTTGATCGACGACGAGATCGGCCTGCACGTGATGGAGCGTTCGTTCATGACGGTGTGGCTCGAAAACGAGTCCCACGAGACGCCCCTGCGACCGGGCCGACGCATGAGCTACATCGAGCCGATTGTCGACTCACTGAAGGACGTCCTCTCACCCCGGGCGCGCAAGCGACTGAAGCAGGCTCTGTCGATCGTGATGGGCACCGAGGCGTTGATCGCCGTGCGCGATATCAGTCACGCGAGCATCGAAGAATCACTCGACGCCACCGCCTGGGCCGCTCGAGCGCTGGTTCGTCAGGCACTGGCGGAGGATGAAGAGGCGCGACGAAAGCGCAATGCTGCGAGCTAGCGGTCTGTTCCTCCAAATGAAACGGCCGGCCGGAGTGATGTGAAACGGGTGCTGCTGTAGGCCAACCCATGGGCAGGAAAGCTGCCTCTGGCATGGGCGCCTGTATCTCATAAATGAACGGCCTCTGTGTCTATCGAAAGTATCACTGGATAGGTACGGTCCACAGGCACTCTTTCATTGATGAGGCAACCATGGATCTGATGGCTGTTCCCTTTGGTACGACCGATTGGTCGACTGTCGAGCCTGTCCAGTACGCTGGACAGACCGGTACCGCCTGGTGGCGACCCTGCCAGTTTGGTTCGACGCGTGTGCGGATGGTTGAGTACAGCCCCGGCTATCTGGCCGATCACTGGTGCTGGAGAGGTCATATCCTGCTGTGCCTGGAAGGCGAGTTGCGCACAGAACTGGAGGATGGACGCCAGTTCACGCTCACTGCCGGGATGAGCTATCAGGTGGGCAACAACGCCGAGGGGCATCGATCATTCAGCACCACGGGGGCCAAGTTGTTCATTGTGGATTAACGCTGGGATGATACTTGCGGACAGCAATCGGTGGTACGGCCTGCCCATCAGGACAATGGGCTGGCCCGTGCAAATCATCTTTTAGCGCAACGAACGGAAGGCTGCGCGCAGTTCCTTGGCGAACAATTCAGGCTGTTCCCAGGCAGCGAAATGGCCGCCCTTGTCCACTTCGTTGAAGTAGATCAGGTTGGGATAGGCGCGCTCGGTCCAGGTTTTCGGCGCCTGGTAGATTTCGCCAGGGAACACGGTCACGGCGACAGGGATCTTGATGTCCCGGGTCTTCTGTTCCACGGCATTGAAGTTGTTGGTGTTGTTTTCCCAATACAGACGAGCGGACGAGATCGCGCTGTTGGTCAGCCAATAGAGCGAAATACCGTCGAGTATTTCGCCCTTGGTCAGGGATTTTTCCGTATCGCCGCCGCTGTAGGTCCACTGGTTGAACTAGTCGAACATCCACGCGGTCAGGCCGACGGGTGAATCCGACAGGCCGGGCGCGAGGCGGGGTGCCGTCGTTGATCGCCTTGGCGACATCGGCAGGCACGGTGGCCGGCATGTTCACGTGGATTCCCAGCAAGCCGGGCGGGGCCTGACGTCCCATGGCGTCGGCGATCACCGAGCCCCAGTCGCCACCTTGCAACACGTAACGCTTGTAGCCCAGACGCTTCACCAACACATCCCACGCCACGCCACGCCGATACGGTCGGGACCCCAACCGCCGTCGGTGGGTCTCTGCGAGAAACCGTAGCCAGGCATCCAGGGAATGATCACGTCAAAGGCATCTTCGGCTCGACCGCCATAGGCAGTCGGGTCGGTCAACGGGCCGATGGCTTTGGTCTGTTCCAGAATCGAACCGGGCCAGCCATGGGTGGCTTCCGAGGCCGACACCGCCGATGCCACCTAATATGGCCCCCACGCCACTGTCTTGGTTGGTCTGCATCTGCGTCTGGGTAATCTGCTCGATTTTCCCCGAGCGAGTTTCCATCTCACCCGCCCCTGCGCTCCCGGCGTCGACCGCAACACAGGAGCACAGCGCCAGACTCAACAGCGTAGCCGTCAACCAGTAAGCGATAGTTTTCATGCTCAACCTCCAGCATTTTCGAGGAAGTTGATCTTGCAAACGCATCAATTCACGTTAGACGAAAAAGTCTGGAGGGTACTTTTAAATCATCGTGGCTTGGCAGGGTGGATGCCGCAAATGGAGGGCGTAAAAAAGCCCGGCTGGTCAGGCCGGGCTTATCCTTGAGTACTTCGGTAAAGCCATTCATTTATGCAACGCGGCTTTCGTTCAGACGGTCGGAACCACCTTCGGCAACGCGGTTCTCGATCAGACGATCCGAACCACCTTCAGCCACACGGTTTTCGATCAGACGATCCGAACCGCCTTCAGCGACAACCGGGTGAGCAGAGGTAGCGGCGAAAGCGTTAACTGCAAAAACCGAGAAAGCGATGCTGAGAAGGATTTGGCGTTTCATGATTGTGTGCTCCGGGGTGTAGTTGTTTTGGTATGGAGCCGATCTTACGCCGCGGAGTTTTTATGAGAACTTCATTGAGTCGATGGTGACTATCGACGCCGGTAATGAGTGCGAAAGGCCCGGAATAGAAGCTTCAGGCTTCGCTGATCTTGCTGACACTCGTCAACTGTCCATTCCAGACCATCTCGTAATGCGCTGCTTGAACGATTGATAAAACCGGTCTCGGCGTCATCAGCGCCCAGCAATAACTGCCCTGCATCCGCACGGAGTGGTAACGAATCCCAGGACACCGCACCTCCTTAACGGACCTCCCCAAACGCCTCGACTCCGTGTAATCGTCAGGATCGTAAACAGGATCAGTCATCGCAATAGCGGCAGCATCCCTCATCGCTGCATCCACGAAAGAGCAGGACAACCCCCGGAACACAAACCGCTCATAGTTGAGACTCGGGACATTCGACCAGTACAGACTCTGGTGATGCCGCACCTCAGCCAACGCCGTTTCCATGGAGTCCGCCAGATACAACACCCCAAAACTGCCATCGCTGAACCGCGATCCCGCCGGGTTGACGTGAGTAAAAGGCGCCGTCGCGTAAGAGCAGCCGGGAATGCCGAACGGGATCTGATCCCGCGCAATCAACTCAAGATGACCCACTTCATTCTTCAGCCTGGGATTGGTCAGCGCCTGAATCTGATACAGCACCTCAAACTCGTCTGCATCCGCAACGTCATCAAACATCGCAATCGGTGGAAACTTCGAATTGACCAGTCGGTAAGCCTGCAACTGCTCGCCGGCAAGTTCTGCCAGTTCGCTCACCCTCACCATTGCGCACCGCGCAGCACGTCAATGCGCTTGAAGGTTTCATACAAGGAAATCATGTCGCCCTGAGCCATGATCTCCAGCGGACTGCGCCCATTGAAAAACTCGTTGTGGTTGGTCATCGACGGGAAGCCGTAGACGTTTTCCGGGTTGTCGAAGATCAAGCGCAGAGCGGCGTGGATGTTGAGGACAAAACTGATGCGCTGCATCTGGTCTGAGTCCAGCGCCACGGACCACGAGGGATCGCGCTGGCGGGCGCGGGTGTAGGTGCTGCGGGAAATGCGCAGGATGCGACAGGCCTGATCGCTGGAGGCGCTCCATTTTTCGAGGATGCCAACGGCGGCGCGAAGGCCTGTGACGCATTGGGCTTTGGTGAACGCTTGTTCCTTGAGAGGGACGGCCATGTTTAATCTCACCATTAATCTATAGACTCAAAAATATATATATTGTATCTACAGATCAATAGTGTGTCGACCAGTGGACATCAGGGTGTTGCCACCAGTCCAACTGGTCGTCAATCATCTAGTGCTACCAACCCACGCGACGGCCCTGGCCACCGTTGCCGATCCGGCCCAGGACTTTGTGGGCTTGTCTGACCCACGAGGCCTGCTAGCTTGAGTGCGTAGGAACCTTCAAAGGCGTGTGACAATGCAGATGATTAAAGTAGACGATAACGGTCTGGATCAGCTCCGGGATACGCTCAACCAGGCATCATTACCCAACAATGATGTCAGTGAGCCGGGGCGGCAGTTCTACCGTTTCGAAGTTCAGGGCCAATGGGTGGCTTTTGGAGGGCTGGAGGGGGCGGCCCCCGACATGTTGCTTCGTTCAATGGTGGTGCGCGAGGGACGCCGGGGAGAGGGGCTGGGCAAAACCGTATTGCGTGCATTGGAACAGTGTGCAGCCTCCCAGGGGGCGCTCCGACTGCATTTGTTGACCCAGGGTGCTGCTGAATTTTTTGCGGCCAATGGATATGACCTGTTTGACAGGCAGGAGGCGCCCGCCGCCATCTGCCAAACAGCCCAGTTCAAACATTTATGTCCTGCGTCTGCGAGCTATTTACGGAAAACATTGAGGGTATAAATCGATTGCACCCGGAAGGTGTTTTCACGTCAACGCCGCGTGGACATGGAACTGACAGTGTCAATAGCGTCTACATTTCAGAGGGGATATTCCCCACACTGAAGGAACGACTCAATGTTCAAATCTCGTTCGTTGATTGCCGTACTGACAAGTCTTGCACTGGTCTGCGGCTCGGCTACTGCATTGGCCGATCCCGGGAATGGTAAATCCCAGGGAAACGGCAAGGGAAACACGCAAAACAGTCAGGCCCATGGCAATCAGGGAGGTCAGGCTGGCAAAGGCAAAAACACCGGGGGCGCCGATTGGGAGCATGGCCCGAGTATCAATCGCGGCAGCGTTCTGGAAATTGTTGGCGGCTACCGGGACTACTGGAGTCCCGGTCCTGCTTTGCCACCCGGCATTCAAAAGAACCTCGCTCGTGGCAAGCCGCTTCCACCCGGAATTGCCAAAAAACTGGATGACCGGTTGATCGGCAGGCTGCCTCATTACGATGGGTACGAATGGCAACAAGCAGGTACCGATTTGCTCCTGGTTGCGCTGGCCACCGGGCTGATTTATGAAGTGTTGAACGGCGCGTTTGATTAGCGTTTGAGTGGCGAACACGATTGGAATCCACTGACAAAAGGCTCGCTTTTTTCAATTCCAGCACAATGCTGATCAGAGTCTGCATGCATTGCATTCCGTCTGTCGCAGGACCTGGAACTGAAACGGGGTTATTGCGTCCTATGGCACGCGATATCAACTTACGGAAGCCATCATGCTTTTAAAGAATAAGAGTCTTTTTGCTGTCATGTCCTGCGCGATGATGCTTGCGGCTGCTCCATTACTCCCTACCGACCTGTCCGTCATGAACTCCGCCTATGCGAAAGAGGGTGGTGGTGGTGGTGGTGGTGGTGGTGGCAACGGAGGCGGTAACGGCGGTGGCAATGGCGGCGGCCATGGCGGTGGCACGGGTGGCGGTCACAGCGGTTCAGGTCACTCCGGCAACGCTGACAGTAATGGCCGTGGTAATGGACTGGCCAGCGATCATGCCGGCAAGGCGGTTCGAGGCCGTGGTGAAAGCGGAAACCACTACGGCAATGATCGCGGAGAAAGTCGCGGTCATGGCTCTACGACTTCAGGCATCGCCCAATCCCGAGATACCCGCGGCGTCACAAAGGCCGGTGCCATTTCGACCTCGACCCCAGGCGATCACAACACCAAAGGGTTGCACAACGCTGCCACCTCAGGATCAAAAAAATCGCACTGATCGCGAGATTGAGCATCGGTGTGTGAATTGGCCAGGCGGTGAAATCGCATCGGTTTAACTCAGCGGCGATGATGGAAAAACGGGCGCCTTCAGGGTGCCCGTTTTTATTTGTTCCGCTGCTTGAGCGTCGAACAGACAGCAACCGGTATGGGATTCCAGACACTTAGCTTGCCCGCGCTATTCCTCCACGCTGATACCCGATCCGCCTAATTCACCGGGGACATCCTTCAACTTCGGCAATCCATCTTTGATCCGCAGCACCGTCTCCTGATAGTGCACGTGAACACCCGGCGAGTATTCAAGATCCGGAATGACTGCGGCATACACATCGATGAGCCCCATCTCCGGGTGTTCAGTGAAGAGGTGTCCGCCGCACGTCTTGCACCACTTTCGATAACTGCGCGGTGTCTTGTTGTAGGTGCCGATGTTGTCGGCGCCCCGTGTCACCTGCACCGCGTCAGGTTTCCACAACGTGAAGGCGTTGACCGGCCCTGCTGACCAATGCCGACACGACTCGCAATGGCAATAACCCATCCCAGCCGGCTCGCCGCTGACGGTGAACTCGACTGCGCCGCAAAAACAACTGCCCTTGTAAGACCGTTCATTGCTCATGGCATGACTCCTTAATCACGGGCCAGGCGATACCGCCGTTGCCTGTCTTCACTCGTCGATATAGCGCACCGCTGTCGTCGGCGTGCGCCGCACCTGCAGCTCGAAAATGTCCGGGCGCGCGTAATGCCCGGTGACGTCAAGCGCCCGCCGTGCCGGTGCCACGAGTGCGACGTCGATGTCCGCATACAAAATGCCGGCCTCCCGGTGCAGTGGACCGGCCACGATCCGGCCTTGAGGACTGACCACCACCGAGTCGCCGTCGTTGATCCATTCGTCCGGATCGGGAAACAGTTGCGTACGCGCCGGGAAGTCGTCGGGGATGTCGCTGCCACGCAGCAAGGTGCCGCTGCCGAGCACCCAACAGCGGCCTTCGAGTGCAATGTGGCGCATCGTGCAGATCCAGCCATCGCCACTGTCGTACGTGGGTGCGACGTAGATCTCCACCCCTTGGGCATACAGTGAATAGCGTGCCAGCGGCATGTAGCTTTCCCAGCAGATGAGCGTGCCAACGCGGCCGACCGGTGTATCGACCGTGCGCAACCCGGTTGCATCACCGAAGCCATGCACCATGCGCTCGGGATTGGTTGGCATCAGCTTGCGGTGGCGGTTGAGCACTGCGCCGTTCGCGCCGATAACGACTACGCTGTTATAGAGCGTGCCGCCTCCGTTGCGCCGGTCGCATTCATTGATGCCGCACACGATCGTCACGGCGTGAATCCTGGCGGCCTCACACAATTGGCTCAGGTCACCGTTGGTGATATCGACGGCGTTGGCCAGCAGCCGCGTATGCAACTGGCCCATGACAGCCCCGTCCCTTCCCGCCGCCAGCCGCCAGATCCATGACGGGTAACCTGGAATAAACTGTTCGGGCAAAACGATTAGCGAGGCTCCCGCCGCCGCTGCCTCATCGACTGATTGCACGGCCCGGGCGATCGTTGCGCTGCGATCGAGCAGCACGGGCGGGCGCTGAATGATGGCTACCGTTGTCATGGCGTTCTCCTTTGGAGTTTGGCTTTCGAAGGCTTGAGCGTGCGCGTGACGAAGTAGCGGGGCTAGTTCAAAAACTGAAGCGTTACAGTTGCGGAGTCCAGGCGATGGAAGAGAGCTACGGTCAGTTCTGCACGGTCGCGCGCGGTGCTGAAGCCCTTTGCGAGCGCTGGACACCTTTAGTCGTGCGCGAGTTGCTGTGTGGCAGTAAACGCTTCAATGAACTGCACCGCGGCGTACCACGGATGTCCACCAACCTGCTGACACAGCGGCTGCGCCATTTGGAAGAAATCGGCGTCATACACCGCACGGCCACCGGCAAAGTCTGGGAGTACAGCCTGACCGAGGCGGGCGAGGAATTGCGCCCCATCATCATGGCGCTAGGGCACTGGGGCGCACGCTGGATCGGCAGCCGCCTGCGCGATGACGAACTCGATGCCGGATTGCTGATGTGGGACGTGCGCCGGTTTGTGCGCATCGAAACGTTCCCGTCCCGACCGGTGGTCATCCAGTTCACGTTCCGCGACGCGCGGCCCGGCGAGCAAGCGTGGTGGCTGGTGGTGGAGCAGGGTGTGGCGGATCTATGTCGCGACGACCCGGGCCGCGAACTGACGCTGGTCGTGGACTCCAGCGTACGCGCGTTGACCGAAGTGTGGACGGGCGACCGCACACCGCGGGAGGTGCTTCAGTCGCGAGAGTTGCGTGTGGATGGCGCGGTGAAGGATGCGGAAAGTTTGTGGCGCTGGTTGGGTACGAGTGCGTTTGGGGGTACTCGGAGTGCGGCAGTGACTCGGTAAGTTGACGAAATACCCATTCAGGGAGCAGGAGAGCGCATCCCGGCGATGCGCCACTCGACTCAGAGCCAGTATTCCCAGAGTAGCGCCATCTGCTCTTTGGCTTTCACCGCGAGCGAGCGACGCTGCCACTTTTCCAGCTTGATTTCGTTCGACTTGGCCAGATCAGCCATGAATGCCGCCTGCATCTTTTTTCCAAACCCGGTGCCCAGCACAACCACGTTGACTTCATCGTTGTGCAGAAAGCTGCGCCAGTCGAAGTTGGTGGAGCCGACACTCGACCACACGCCATCGATGACTGCCGTCTTGACGTGGAGCAGCGCGTCACGGCGTTCGTAAAGCTTGACGTTGGCCTTCAGAAGCTCGCTGTAGTAAGCGCGTCCTGCATGAAACACCAGCGACGAATCCGTGCTGCTGGGCAGCACCAGTTTGACGTCGACGCCACGTGCCGCCGCCTCCTTGAGTGCCGCCAGCAACTGCGGATCGGGCACAAAGTAGGCGTTCGTCAGCCATATCTCGGTCTGCGCGCTATGCAGCGCCGAAATCAGGGTCGCGTAGATCAGGCTGAACGGCTCATCTGGCGAGCTGCCGATGGCGCGAACAACCTCGGTGCCTTTGCGCTCCTGTGGCGGAAAGTATTGGCGAGCGGCGAGCGGTTCACCTTTCTGGGTCGTCCATGTTTCGATGAACAGCTTTTGAAGATCCGCAACCACTGGCCCCTCGACGCGCAAGTCGGTATCGCGCCAGGGCAAATCACCATTGGGGCGAGTCTTCGAGTGAGAGCTGAACGAGCCCCCCGAATAGACGCTGCTGATGTTGATCCCGCCAAGAAAGGCAATACGGCCGTCCACTATCAGCAGCTTTCGGTGGTCGCGCTGGTTCACGTCCCAGCCCGCTTTGGCCGTCGCCGGATTGACCGGGTTGTACTCCAGCACCTTGATGCCCGCTTCGGTCAATCGAGCGAAAAACGCTGAGGGTGTTCCAAGGGTTCCGACGCTGTCACGGATCAGATTGACCTGCACCCCTTTGTGTTGCTGAGCGATCAGTGCGGCGGCGAAGCGCTGGCCGACTTCATCATCGTCGAAGATGTAGGTCTCCATGTTGATGTGGTCGCGCGCACCTTCCACGGCTTTGATCATCGACTGGTAGGTGGAGGGGCCGTCCTGCAGCAAGTCGACCTTGTTTCCTTCCGTTAGCGGACTACCGACAACGGATTCTTCGATAGCGAGGTGCACATCAAAGATGTTGGTTTCTGCGCCTGTGGACTTGAGTCGGTCGAGAATGGCTTTGCTGCGCTCGGCTGACAGAGGTCCGTGGACCCCGTCGAGTTGCACTGGCGCAGAGGGCGCGCGAGCCATGTCGGGCACTATTCTCGGCAATGTACTGCAGGAAATCACCAGTGTCAGGAACACCGCCACGCACAGCACCAGAAGAATACATACACCCTTGCATCTGGTTAGAAGATTCATCAGGCCACCTCTTGGCGAGGACGGTGATAACGCTCTGTCGGGGCGTCTTGCAGACAACGCAAGGCGCCTTGATAGACGGCTTTCAGCGCTTGATCAGGGAAATCTTCGTGCCCTCGATGCTGACTCCGGCCATTAACCCTTGCTGGTCAAATATGAACGCGTAGGCATCGTCCTTCAGCGTCGAACTGGACAGGTTCTTCGAGATCCCTTCATCCACTACAACGACGGTGGGCCCTACGCCGATTTCCCACCCCTTGGTCTCGCGAACATAGCTCACGGCTTTATCGGTCATGAGGAAAACCACATAGCCATACGACTGGGCACCTGCCTGCAGCCCCCATGACCCGGTGACGGAGTTGTAATAACCCTCAACTGTCTTGCCTTTGAACAAAACGCCTTCGCCATAGCTGCCACCAAACACAAGGCCGGCCTTGATGATTTTCGGGAAAACAAGTATCGCTTTGGCGTTGTGCGACATGGTCTCGGCAAATGGATGAGTCTTGTAGAGCGTTTGCAACGCTTGCCGAGAGTCGGTACTCAGATCCTCGGCGGTTGCCGCACCGGCAGGGTTCATGAAACTCGCCGATGCCAGTGAGGCAGTCGCGAGGACTATGGATAGGAAGAACCGCATTGACTGAGTCATTTTCGTACTCCGATACGGGAGCATTGGATGTGAGCAGCAGTCTGCACCTGCCCCCGGCAGAATCCGAGCCTGCTGAAATAATCCGGCGCACCCTACAGTGTGTGAACGACTGGCTTCGTCCTTGGATGAAATAGGCTAGAAGCCTTTGATCATTGGCGATGCCATCAACTGCTTTGACCTCTGGGGGCGGGGCGGGTTCGTCGGTAAATACCGTGAGGTAGGGGAGGCCGGCCAGATGATTCTCGGATTTTGCCCATGCTACGTATGGGCGGGCCGTGGCTATTGAAGTTTTTCGGTATGTAATGAATCGATTTGCGGCAGAAAATCAGAGCGTTAAAAAACCCGGCTGATCAGGCAGGGTTTTTCGTTGAGCACCGCGGTGAAGCCATTCATTTATACGGCGCGGCTTTCGATCAGACGGTCGGAACCACCTTCAGCAACGCGGTTTTCGATCAGGCGGTCGTCGCCACCTTCAGCGACGCGGTTTTCGATCAGACGGTCGGAACCACCTTCAGCAACGCGGTTTTCGATCAGACGGTCGGAACCACCTTCAGCAACGCGGTTTTCGATCAGACGATCCGAACCACCCTCAGCCACACGACTTTCAATCAGACGATCCGAGCCGCCTTCAGCGGCAACCGGGTGAGCAGAAGAAGCGGCGAAAGCGTTAACTGCGAAAACCGAGAAAGCGCTGCTGAGGAGGATTTGGCGTTTCATGATGGTGTGCTCCGGGGTGTAGTTGTTTGGTATGGAGCCGATGTTACGCCCCGGAGTTTTTATAAGAACTTCATTGAGTCGATGGTGACTATCGATGGCGGCAATGGATGCGCCTTACGCCCAGGTTTGCCCGAGCCTTCCCAAATCGGCCTTTTGCAGATCCTCTGCGCTGAGCACAATTCGGAACTTGCAGTTGGCATCGAAGTTAAGAAAGAAGGGCTCGGCCAAAGCGGGGATGTCGGATGGCGCTTTCACGTCGACCAGAAAGATCCCGCCGCGCATGCCATCTTGCTCGGTAAAATACGCCGCCTCCGGTTTGATGCTTGCCAGAATGCGCTCAATCACTTCGCCCACCCTCCCGGCTTTGACAAGGGAGTTGAAGGGTTCATTAGGGCATTCGACCATCAGTAACATCTTCATCATTCAATCCTCTGCTCAACCTGCAACCCTATAGCCAGGCCTATGCGCCTGACGCCCGTGCCGCCGGCCTTCAACTCAACAGTGCTCGCAGCGCGTTCTATCAAGAATAGCGAAGCGTGTGCCGGTCCTCGGGCAGGGTTACCGGTGGTCATGAAGCCTCGCTTCAAGAGGTGAGAAGTCCTGAGGGTCGGCCTTGCTGCGCGGCTCGGAGGAAGAACCGCTCAACGCTCAACTCGACTGCTTAGGCGGGTAGTTGCCGCGCAAGCCCCCGGACTTATTGCCGGTTTTGCTGGGCAGGTTGGGCACGACCGGGCGGGATCGGGGTTGAGGGTTGGAGCGGCTGCGGGGTTGGGGTTGTTTGCTCATGGTGCGCCTCCTGATTTTTCAGTAATCGCGAAACGGCCTCCTGATAGAGCTTAGCTGCTTGGCGTAATCGGCTGCATGGTCTGGCGCTTGGGGAATATTATGGGAGCGACCAAAAATGGGCAGTGACCAACCACAAACAAAGCGGGCGCCTGACAAGGCGCCCGTTTTTATTTACTCCGCCGCTTGCGCCCGCAAACGCCGGCCGATCACATCCATCAAGTCACAGCCATCGCGTAACGGAATGGCCAACAGTTTGGAAAAGTCCGTCAACACTACCGTGTCGCAACCGAGCTCGGCGCGGAAGGCGATGTTTTCCAGCACCTGGGTGACCGTGCGAATGCGGTAGTCAGCCATGGCTTGTAAGACGTCGAGTGGTGCTTCGGTGTCGATGAGCAGGGAGGCCGGGATCAGGTCGATTCCGGTGAGGGGCATATATCTATTCATTTGAAGATCTCTGTTTGATTGGCTCAAGGCCGGCACTCAGTCGTCGCCAAACGATTGGGTGACAGCTGTGCGCAGGTTGGCGAACCGGCACAGAGAAACCGGCAGACCCGAAGGTCTCCCGCGCACAGCCGCCATAATAGCGGCTTTGCGGGTGCGTTGACCCCTGCAATAAAGCGGACAGCCTTCGCATTCTCTATGGTCAGGTCGCCAAACCTGAATCGCCATTTTGGGCGACGGGACGGACTATAAGCTTCATCGTGTTAGACGGGCAAGGAGCCGATTCCGAGATTATGGTAGGAATTGAGGCGGGGATTGGCATGGCCATTAAACACGCGATATGTGCCACCTCGAATCCATATAGCCTTCAAGTCGGGAGGTGGGGAGGCCGGCCAGATGATTCTTAGATTTATTTAGATGATGGCGTTGTCTAGCCCTGAAGTCGGTGTAAACCTATTTCAGGACTAGACAATCAAGTGTCCAACGTTTATTCAGCGATTGCTAAGCGCAGTCCGCTGGAGTGGTTTGTTGCACGTCATTTGTTATTGTATTGGAGCACCCACAACTACAGAGTCAGACCACCTCCAGCCAGCGTATAGCTGCGGAAGTGAATTAAGATATGTTGCTCCCGTCCATGGATCAGAGACAATCACGTTCCCTGTGTTCGGATCAACTCCTTGAATAACTATGTAATGACCCACAGGTCCATTCGATGGGCGGACGAAGGCAATAATCTTCCAACCAGTAGAAAGCGTGTGGAGGAGCTCTTGTGGGGAGCCAGGGCGACCAGCCTGCCACGCGCGAAAACCATATGAATTGAGTAGTGCAACAAGTTCCCCGATGTATGCCGGGCGATCACGTGGCCAGCCATCCAGTCGGGCAGAGATTTGTTGCTGAGTTTGGTATCTGCCAACTTGCGCCATTACGTCTTGGATTGATGCTGCCCAACACCAATTCATAGCTCGTTGTCGTTCGATCGCTGAAGCGTGGGATCCCGCAGATAAAGCAACAACTATGAATAGCGAATTAATTAGGCGTCTCATATTGATTGCTTCCATGCAAGTGGAAAGATGTGCAACGTTTGGTTAATGGGCCCAGAACGCGGTCCTGCACGAGCGAAGCGAGTGACTTTAACCCGACCGAAATAAGTCGGTCCCTTTCGATTCATGGCTTCTTCTCCGGAACGACAAAACTCACCTCCGTACTGGTCAGAATCTTATGACTCGGATCAGCCACTTCAAGAAGCACCTTATGAGAACCAGGCGTCAGCCCAACCAAAATAATCGGGTCTTCACTGGTGTGCGCCCATGTACCTTTCCAGTCGTCGACGGTCACGTGAAGGTGACCGAGCCGTGGTGATACTTCAACGGCCGTTTTGCCAAATACCGCCATCATTCGGGCGTGCTCGGTTCGATACTGGATGATGACAACTCCGCGGGCGAGCGGCGCGGGGAGCGGCGGATAGGCAATGAGTTTTGGTCCCGTCTCAGACTCCAATGGGAGTATGGCCGGTGGGGAATGGGTGTCTGCTACCTCTTGACCCCACGCGGCTATACAAAAGAAGGCACCCAAAGCAAATGTGGGTAGATTTCTGAGAGCGAGGGGCATGGCATTTTTCTCCCGCGTGATCTCATTCAAGGCTAGATCAAGCCGAGCCGTTGTCTATGCCAAAGCTGCCACGCTCTGCAAAACAGCCGAGTGGGGAGGGACAGAAAATGGGTGTTGAACACGATCCTTTAATGACTGTATTCGGCCAAATTTAGCCAGTGAATGGAGCGACGCAAAATGAGAGCTAAGCTTCCACCTACTGTCGGGCTTATTGAGCAGATTGGGCTTTCCGTCCATGGCGTATAACCGCCTTCAGCGGCCACCACGCCGTTACAACATCCTGCTGAGAGTCAGCCCTTCACCACAGCCTCGGAGGGGAGCCAATGAAACGTTTCGTCATGCTCATCGCGATCTCTTTGCTTACTACTGCTTGTCAGAGCACAAATGATAATGGCGTCACCCGACTGGACAATTGTGTCTGCTATAAATCGCCCGAGGGGCAACATTTGCAAGCATCGGAAATGGCTTGGAAAGACCCCGAAACGTTGCAGAAACAATTCTCACATTGCATTTGCCGAGCCTTGGTTGACCTGAAGAAGGTCGATGATCCCAGTAAACTTTTCGTACCCGGAACCGAGATAAGAACGGAACTGAAATAAGACAAGTGGTGTGGTGTTGCCGATCACTCACTGAAGGTGGCGTGCGAAACAGGCTGGAGCTGTCCGGGCTCAACGTCCATATTCAACGTAGGGGCCCAAGTCGAAACCTTGCGTATCCCAGTTGATTCGATAAACCACTTCTTTCCCTGACTTGATCTTGGCCGCAACGGTTTTGATCGCTGCACCCGCACATAATCCAGATTCGGCGAGCCCGGCACCGAGATTCACTTCACCGGCCGGCAAAACGAAAGATGCCTTCTGACCGGGACCTATCTTGGCTGCGCGCTGACCATCAATGTAGAACACGGCGTCACATCCCGCACCGACAAACCCTTCATCACGGAGGATGGTCAGGCGTCCCGGATCTTTCGTACCCTGGCTTTTGAACGCGTACATCTTGTCGGCCGGCACTGACCGAGCTTCAGAAACCCGCATAGGTGATGTTGCGCACCCGCCCAAAGCCAGCAAGAGCGCTGCCGTTGCGATAATCCTTCGCATGATTTTTCCCTCCTGAAACAGTGCGAATGTATCGGTACCGTGATCACATCGCGCTGGCATCGTTTTCGTGGTCATCGGCAAAGGCCATGAGCACTTCCAGATCGAGCACATCCAGTTTTATCTGGGCGATAAAAGCGGAGAAGGCCAGGTTGGCGGCGAGTAGACGTAGATCGCAGGCCCAGGCCGGTACATAGGTGGGTCCCTGCAGCCAGCCGGACTCGAATAGAGGCGCCAGGCGTACGGTATCCGCCAGGCTGAGGCGTCCCGCAAACAAATGACCCACCAGTTCCGGCCGATTGTCGCGGATCGCGATGCGCAATAGGGTATGGACACCCAGCAAACCCGTCAGGTAGGCGGCATCCTTGGTAAACGCCGAACCACCCCGCAGGTCGGCGCCACGGAAGACCCGCTGGGTTGAGCGGAAGGACTCCTCTTGCGACTGGCCGGCAGCAAGAAAACCCTCGAAGACCTGTATGAAATCGGCGCCGTCCAACGCTTGCTGGACCGCCAGCACGCGCAGGGCCAGGCGGCGCAAGCGGCTGATGTCCATACTGCCGGTGAACAGTTCTGCCAGGGTGGCAATACCTTCCTGAGTTTGAGTCGTGCGGGGCGCTCCCAAACCCAGGCTTTTTAGGTTGGGCTGGAGCGCGCCATTTTGGGCGGTAGCGACATGCACGAAGGCCTCATGCTGCAATAGCTGATTTTTATCCAGCTCAGAGAACAGTGCGCCGCTACGCAGACGAATGCGGCTTGCCCCGGCGATCGCCTTGGCAGCGAGGGTCGGGTCAAGCACGACCGCGACCCGGCCCTCGCCAAAGAAACGGTCCAGTTCCGGCTGCATCCAGGCAGCGAAGGCCTCGGCCGGGATATCAGCCTGAGTCGGTGGAATCCGGGCCCCCCCCAGCAGGGCGTCGGTGGTCGTGAGAAAGAAATGGGCCGCGTCCAGCATGCTGAGTTTCTGGCCCGGATAATAGAAATCCGGGCGCCGGTACAACGCGGATGAATATTGAGTGAAGGCGGGCGTGCCAATCGCACCGAGCATACGTCCAGCCGTGGCATAGCTACGCGCTGTCATGGCGAGGTAGTTCCCGGCTGGATGCCCCTGATCGCAACGCCTGATAAAAGCTTCCAGAGCGGCGATGTCGGCGCTGTGCTCACGTGGGTGCTGCTCGACTTCAGGCAATGCGGCTTTACCGGCGCGCCAATTCGCCAAGAAGACTTCCTCGACGCCATCCGGCCACGACAGGGCGTCCAGTACGCGGATCTTGCGCGCCAGACCGGGTAGAGCGGCATCAAGTTCAGACAGCGGGGCGCTGCTCATGGAGTCTTCCTTGAAAGACGAGGTTCATTCGAAAAAGCTTAGCCGTTCCGATGCGTTGCGTTGTAACCGGTCAAGGGGCCTTCTGCTGTTCAGCGCCATACCTCAACTTCGCAAAACCCTCAAAGCAACCGTTCAATGACAGAATCTCCTACACTTGATCGTTTTGGAGACCACCATGCTTCGTGCGTTTGAACGAAGACTCGACCCTTTTCCTCCTGACGAGGTACCACCGCCACCCGACGGCCTGGCTCGCTTCCTGTGGGCCTGTACCCGGGGCGCCCGCGGTTACATCCTTGCGCTTGCGCTGCTCAGTGCCGGTGTGTCGATTTATGAAGCCTGGCTGTTTTCCTTCCTCGGGCAGGTCGTGGACCTGCTCTCGACCTGGCAGGCAGGCGGTGAAGCGGCAGAACAGGAGAGCCGCGTGTTGTGGGGCATGGGCATCGTCATGGTGGCCAGTGTCGGGCTGGTGGCGTTGCGCACCATGGTGCAGCACCAGATATTGGCGATTAACTTGCCGTTGCGGCTGCGCTGGGACTTCCATCGCCTGATGCTGCGGCAAAGCCTGTCGTTTTTTTCCGATGAGTTTTCCGGCCGAGTCACTACCAAGGTGATGCAGACTGCGCTAGCGGTGCGCGACGTGCTATTCACCCTTATCGAGATCGCACCCGGGATCGGGGTGTATTTCATTGCGATCATCGCACTGGCCGGCGGCTTCGCTCTGAAACTGATGCTGCCTTTCGTTGCCTGGATCGTGTTGTTCGGTCTGGCCATGCTGTACTTCGTACCCCGCCTGGGAAAAGTCGGGCAGGAGCAGGCCAATGCGCGGTCGATGATGACCGGGCGTATCTCAGACGCCTACACCAACATCACGACGGTGAAACTGTTCTCCCACTCCAATCGTGAAGCGCACTTCGCGCGTGCAGCGATGGAGGATTTCAAGCAAACCGGCTTTCGCCAGATGCGCCTGGTCAGCCAGTTCGAGATCGTCAACCAGGCATTGGTGGTGGCGTTGATCATGGCAGCAGGTGGTTATGCCCTGTGGCTTTGGCACCAGGGTGAGGTCGGCGCGGGTGCCGTAGCGGCAATCACCGCCATGGCGTTGCGTATCAATGGCATGTCGCACTGGATCATGTGGCAAATGACCTCACTGTTCGAGTGCATCGGCACCGTTCAGGATGGCATGGAGACGCTGACCCAAGGCGCCAAGGTGCAGGACGCGCCGGGAGCGGGCGTGCTGGTGACCTCCGGCGGCGCGGTAACCTTCGATAAGGTGAGCTTCAACTACAATGGCGAACGCCAGGTGCTTGATGGCCTGAACCTGAGCATCCGTCCGGGCGAAAAAATCGGCTTGGTTGGCCGCTCTGGCGCCGGCAAATCCACGCTGATCAACTTGCTGCTGCGCTTCTATGACGTCGACAGCGGGGAGATTCGCATCGATGGCCAAAACATTGCACACGTGACGCAGGACAGCCTGCGCGGCTCCATCGGCATGGTCACGCAGGATACTTCCCTGCTGCACCGTTCAATTCGCGACAACATCGCCTACGGTCGTCCCGATGCGACCGACGCGCAAATTCGCAGCGCCGCGGCCAATGCCCAGGCCGACGGGTTCATCAGCCAACTGAGCGACCGGCAAGGCCATACCGGCTACGACACCCTTGTGGGTGAGCGCGGCATCAAGCTGTCGGGCGGCCAGCGCCAACGCGTCGCGATTGCCCGTGTGATGCTCAAGAACGCCCCGATCCTGCTTCTTGACGAGGCCACCAGCGCGCTGGATTCGGAAGTCGAAGTGGCCATTCAGGAAAGCCTTGATGAAATGATGCAGGGCAAGACCGTGATCGCGATAGCCCATCGGCTGTCCACGATCGCGGCCATGGACCGGCTCATTGTCATGGATGACGGTCGCATCATCGAACAGGGCACTCACACCGAATTGCTTGGGAAGAACGGTGTCTATGCGCGGCTGTGGCACCATCAAAGCGGAGGGTTCCTGGGTGAGGATAAGGGAGTGGTCGAGGCTATGGATCAGGTGTGAGGGTGTGGGGAGCGCAGCAGGAGAGATGTGAGCGGGCAGTGGGGTGCAATCGATGGTGAGTGACCGTGAAGCGTAAAACCACTTACTTCGGCCGCAGGTCACCGCCGGGTTGGCGGTTGCAACCAACACGTAACTAACCAAGCCTGAAATTTTACGGCTATTGATAGCTATCGAAGGCAACACAGCCTGAAGTAGCTAGGGCGTAAAGCCCTAGCAGATAGCAGATATCACTTTTTCTTTTTCGCCGGCTTTTCTGCCTTCTCTGATTTCTTAGCCTTTTCTGGCTTGCTATCAGCTTTTTTTGCAGATTTCTTTGGTTCGGCGTCTTTTTTCTTGTCTTTCTTTTCGGAAGATTTCGAAAGAGCCGAGGCCGCAGCTGATTTCTTTGCCGGTGATGACTTTTTGTCTTTCAAATCCTTGCTGGCTTTCGAAGCGTCACCTTTGCTTTTCTTCTCGTCTTTAGCCACGTTGAACACCTCTCAGAGTATGCCGGTATTGGCAAATTGCCTGTGGGATTATCCACACGCTGATCATTAGGTGAGCGCGTCTAAAAGCGGTTCAGATTATTTTGATGCGTAGAGACAGGCTTCTGGCCGAAAGCTGACATCGTCCATACTCTCCAAATCTTCGAAATCGGAGCGAGTTGGTGTCCGCTCCCTAGCGTAGAATTCGCAAATTGCCAGCCCCACCCCGAGACGGACCCTCAATGCAAACCCACACAACCAACCACCCTCTCTGGAAAACCTACCTCCTTTTCCTGGCCCCCATGGTCCTCTCCAATTTCCTCCAATCCATGTCGGGCACGATCAACAGCATCTACATCGGCCAAATGCTCGGCACCCAAGCCCTGGCGGCCGTCTCCGGCATGTTCCCCATCGTCTTCTTCTTCATTGCGCTGGTCATCGGCCTCGGCGCGGGCGCGGGTGTGCTCATCGGCCAAGCCTGGGGCGCCCGCGAGCCGCATCTGGTGAAATCCATCGCTGGCACTACCTTGCTGCTGGGCGCAATGATCGGTCTGGTAGCGGCGATATTGGGCAGCGTCTTCGCAAGACCCGCCCTGCAAGGCCTCGGCACTCCGGCCGACGTCCTCGTACGCCCACGTCATGATGTGGATCATGCCGTCGCTGCTGGTCTACGTGCTCTTCACCCAACTGCTGCGCGGGGTGAGCGATACGGTGTCGCCGCTGATCGCGTTGGTGGTGTCGACGTGTATCGGCCTGGCGCTGACACCAGCGTTGATTCGCGGGTGGTTCGGGTTGCCGATGATGGGGATTCAGAGTGCGGCGTATGCCGGGTTGGCGGGTAACTTGTCGGCGATGGGGTGGTTGGCGTGGAGGCTGATTCGCAAGGGACATCCGTTGGCGCCGGATCGGGAGATGTTTGCGGCGATGCGTCTGGACCTGGTGATTCTCGGCAAGGTGTTGCGCATCGGGTTACCGACCGGGTTGCAGATGGTGGTGTTGTCGGTGTCGGAATTGGTGATTCTGGCGCTGGTGAATCAGCACGGTTCGCAGGCGACGGCGGCGTATGGGGCGGTGACGCAGATCGTCAATTACGTGCAGTTTCCGGCGTTGTCGATTGCGATCACCGCATCGATTCTTGGCGCTCAGGCGATTGGGGCAGGGCGGCTTGAGCGTATGGCGCCGATTCTGCGTACGGGGCTGTTGATCAATGTGTGCCTGACCGGTGGCCTGGTGGTGTTGGGTTATCTGTTGTCGCACTGGTTGCTGGGGTTGTTCCTCACGGAGAATTCCACCCGGGCGATGGCGGAGCATCTGTTGCACATCATGCTGTGGAGTCTGTTGGTCTTTGGCTTCCAGGCGATTGTCGGCGGCATCATGCGCGCCAGTGGTTCTGTGATGGTGCCGATGGCGATTTCGATTTTTTGCGTGGTCGGGGTGCAGTTGCCGGTGGCGTATATGCTGGACGCGCGGTTCGGCTTGCAGGGTGTGTGGATGGCGTTTCCGGTGGCGTATCTGGGGATGCTGATGTTGCAGACGGCGTATTACAAACTGGTCTGGCAGCATCAGAGGATTGAGCGGTTGGTGTAGGGAAGCGCCCCAGCGATCTGTCCCTGATCGATGCCCGGCACTGCGACGCAAGTTCTGCCAGTAATCAGGTCTTCACCTTCCTCGGCGAGTGGAAGGGTAAAAGTATGACTGTTTCAGTAGGGGAAGGCCCTAAATGCGAGCCGCTCGTTATTGAATTTTTCGTAAGTTACCTAACAACTAATGGATCCAATAAACAATATTGGAAGTCCCTGTAATTCACCAGCTCAGTTGTCATGGGGCTGACAGAGAAGTTGATACGTTAGTACCGGCGTTTGGGACGTTCACAATAGCCGCCGTTTGTCGGTGGGCTGCTCAAAAAATGAACATTCCGGGATCCCTGGCCTCTGATCCTGCAGCACGTCACCCAAGACCTGCTCCTGCAGCCGCAGAAAAGAAGTGGAAAATAAACCTCATGGGCATTGAATGCTAATGGGGATTTTTTTACCTGAAATTCAGGAGGCAATAAATAGCCGGTCATTGATTCGCCAGGCAAATCAATGGGCTAAGCAGTGCCAAGTCTATAATTTGGCATATCTTATAAAAGTAAGATCGCACAGGCTTTTGAAACGTTGGATGCCCTGTTAACTATCGATCTGTACTATCGAATAAGGTGGAGAAAGTACCGTGGCGATAAATACAATTATGAGCCTGCTCGAAAATAAAGAGTTTATGGAGTTGTTGCGATTGGGCGTTATTTACGTTCATTTAGTGGCGTGTTGTGTGGCCATTGGCTTGGTGTTGACCAGTGATATGGCGATGGTCAGAGACCTGTTAAAACGAAAAACATTGACTGAACATGATAATGCTCACATGGAAAGTCTTCAGAAGTCTGTCATCGTTGCATTGATAGCGTTGTGGGTGACCGGCATCGCCGTCATCGGTATTGATTACCTGGAAAAAGGTATGAATTACTTTATGAATCCAAAGCTTCACGCCAAAGTGATTATTGTCGTGTTGCTGAGTTACAACGGCATCTTGTTGCATCGCCTGGTATTGCCCGCACTGCAAAAGGCGGGCTCCCTGCTCAATCTCGGGTTCAGCGCACGGATGATGGCGCTGTTCTGCGGCTCGCTGTCGGCCGTGTCCTGGATGTATGCGGCCATGCTGGGGGTCGGGCGCCCGTTGGCCTGGAAATACTCTCTCTCCGAACTGTTGATGGCGTATCCGCTCCTTATTGCACTGGGTTTCGTTACGATGCTGGCATTGACTCAGCGTCTGAAAATACAGGACTCCATCGTTATTTCTCCGCGGACAGTAGCGAACGCACGGTAGGCCGGTTCACTGCGTAAAACTTGCGGGCTTGTCCTGAGTCTGAAAGGTGCGACCTTCTTTGTGCAGGTGATCATAAAAACCTGCATCAGGGAGGTCGCTTTATTTTGAGTCATAAGGCCGGATGCTTTCAGACATTAAACACTTCTGTGAAAAGCCCTGTATGAGTTCGCGCCGACGCCGGCGATGCGATCTGCGGGCGGATATATCGTGGCTGAACTTGATGCAAGCCGCTGTCAGACCGACAATCATGAGTGACCCTATGACGTGAACCGACAGGCGTGATTGCCTGAGGAGGTTTTCCAATGAGTCCCTCATCGCCCACCATCCTGCAAGATCGGGCCGCTGCCGGTCGGCGCCTGGTGGAACCGTTGCTCAAATACGCTCATCGCCCCGACGTCATCGTCCTCGCTTTACCCCGTGGCGGGGTGCCGGTGGCCTATGAAGTGGCCACTGCGCTGGAGGTTCGCCTCGATCTCATGCTAGTGCGCAAGTTGGGCGTTCCGTCCCATGAGGAATTCGCGATGGGCGCGATTGCCAGTGGCGGCATACAAATCCTCAATGAACACGCGCTGCGGGTTCACCCGATTGATCAGGCCACGTTCGAAGCTGTGGTTGCCCGGGAAACCCGGGAGCTGTTGCGACGTGAACAGGCTTACCGGGGAACGCGCGCGCCGGTGCAACTCAAGGATCAGGTGGTGATTCTGATCGACGACGGCCTGGCGACAGGCGCCTCGATGATGGCCGCGGTACACGCGGTGCGGGTGCGTGCGCCGGCTCGGATTGTCGTTGCTGTGCCGGTTGCGCCGATTGAGACGGCAGAGGCGCTGCGCAGTGAAGTGGATGAGCTGATTTGCCCGCTGAACCCCGAATGGCTGATGTCGATTGGCCGTTGGTATATGGATTTTTCCCAGACGTCGGATGCGGAGGTCATTAGGCTGTTGCAGCGGGCCTGGCTGAGAGAGTCCAGCTCCGCAAAACGGTAAGCGGGCAGGGCGATTTGATTGTCTACGGTGCTTCGCTGCTTGCCTGCCCATCCGAATTAAGCAAAGCTTTGCCGCGCCCGGTCTTGGGCGGTTCGCCACATGATCCAATGGTCAAGGAAAGCGTTGAATGGCACTCAGGGTGATGGTGATCGGTGGCTACGGAAACTTCGGCAGCATCGTTTGCAGGCATTTAGTCACGATGCCGGGCGTAGAGCTGGTGATCTCGGGGCGCGACTCACAAAAATTGCAGCGCAAGGTCGATGAGCTGAAAACCCAGTCGGGCGGCGTCTGTGAGAGCTGGTGCGGCGATGCCATGGGCGCCGCATTCGGGTCAACACTGAACGCGATGGGCATTCAGTGGGTGGTCCATACCGGCGGCCCGTTTCAGGGGCAATCCTATGCCGTCGCGCAAAGCTGCATCGACGCGGGCGTGAGCTACTGCGATTTGGCGGACTGCCGCACCTTCGTCAATGGCATTGATGTGCTCGACGCCCACGCAAAGCAGGCCGGCGTGGCCATTCTCAGTGGTTGCAGTTCAGTGCCGACGCTGTCGTCGGCGCTCATCGACCAATACTGCTATCGCTTCAAACGCATCGACTCGATCGAGCATGGCATTTCTTCCTCGGCCAAGATGCCGGGCCTTTCGACGGTCGAAGGTGTGTTGGCCTACGCGGGTAAACCGATCAAGCAGCTCAAGAATGGCCAGGTGCACGAAGTGTCGGGCTGGCAGGACCTGACCTTGCGCAAGATGCCTCAATTGGGGACCCGAGTTCTGTCCAATGTCGATGTGCCGGACATGGATATTTTCGCCGGCCGCTACGGCGCGCATACCTTGAGTTTCAAGGCAGGTTCGGGACTGAAACTCGGTGGCGTGGCCAACTACGTGCTCGCCGAGGCGCTGAGAATCGGGCTGGTGCGTGATTCTGCGGCTTGGGCGGCACGGCTGCATCGCTGGGGGACGTGGTTCGAGCGATTCGGCGATGGCCTGAGTGCGATGTACATCGACGTCGAAGGGCAGGGCGTTGATGGGCAACCGCTGTCCATGACCGTGCAATTGACGGCGCACAACGACAAGGGCCCTGAAATCCCCAGCTGCGCGGCCGTCGCGTTGGCGGCAAAACTGGTCGCGGGTTACGCACCGGCCCCCGGCGCCCGTCCTTGTGTGGGCGAGATCAGCGTCGACGAGTACATGGCCGCGATCAACGACCCGGCCAATCTGCACTTGTCCGTGCGCTTTTCTGACGAGCAGGGCTGAGCATGCTCTATCTGTGCCTGAAGTACCTGCACGTTGTTGCCGCGATTTTCCTGTTCGGGTTCGGCATGGGCTCGTACCTCTATTTGATCGCGGCCAGTCGCACGGCCAACCCGCAAGTCATCGCGCACGTGGCCAGGATGGTGGTGCGCTTCGACACCTGGATTACCACCCCGGCAGGCTTTATTCAGATCGCCACGGGTTATCTGCTGATGAAAGTCTCCGGGCTGCCCATGTCCACGGAGTGGATTCTGACTTCGTTGATCATTTTCCTGTGCGTGGGTTCGCTGTGGCTTCCGGTGTTGGTGCTGCAGAAGCGCCTGCACGTGATAGCGTTGCGCGCGGTGGAAACCGGCGAGGGGCTCGACGCGCAATACCGGTCGGTCTACAAGAAATGGTTCTGGATGGGCGTGGCGGGTTTTGCGGGGATGTTTGTGATCGTGATGATGATGGTCACGAAGATGACGCCGATGCAGCTGGTTGAGGCGGTGGTCTAGCGCAACGGCCACGCCTCACAGTTTGACTTGGCTTTGTCATCTAATGAGTCTCAAGCCAGTCCTGAAACCGCGTCGCGCCGACGATGGGATTGACGCCCGGTGTCAGCGACTGGTCATTGATCGGCGCACCAAAGTAAGGAACCGTGTCGTCCGCGACGGTCTGGCGCGGGTCCTTGGTGTGCTTCAGGTAATCGCTCGCGAACTCGATGAGGGGGCGGTTTTCAGGGCCGGCCAACTCGACGGTTTGATTGATCGGCGCTTTCAACGCAATGTCCGTCAGAACCGCCGCCACATCAGCCGAGGCCACCGGTTGCAGCGCGGCGGACGTCAAATGAATGGTGTCGCCTTCCTCGCGCCCGGAGTGAGCAATGGCATGGATAAACTCGAAGAACGGCGTGGCCCGCAGGATGGTGTAGGGAATACCTGACTTCTTGATGAGTTTTTCCTGGGCCATTTTCGCCCGGAAGTAACCACTGTCGAGCATCCGCTCGGTGCCGACGACCGACAGGGCAATATGGTGTTTGACGCCGTCGATCTTCTCCGCCGCGATCAGGTTATGCCCGGCGGTTTCGAAGAAGTGCAGCGCCGCGTGGTCCTCGAAAGAGGGCGAGTTCGCCACGTCGACCACCACGTCCGCACCTTTTAACGCCTCCGTCAGCCCTTCACCGCTGATGACGTTGACGCCGGTGCTCGGCGACGCCGCCAGGGCTTCATGCCCCAGGTCCTGCAGGTTCTGGCAGAGCTTGCTGCCGATCAGCCCGGTGCCACCGATGACGACGATCTTCATGTCCAGTCTCCCGATGCGGTGAGTGCTTCAGTCATTAAACACCTGCGCGGGTGGCGGTATCGGGCGCTGGTTCGCGTTGCCGACAGGTGGTCGGAAGTCTCGGCGCGAGGTGGAATAAACGGTGGTTCTTTGCTTTAGTCCACCTATCGCTGGCCAGCGAGTGCCACGACCGGAGCGCCCCCATGAATTTTCGATTCCCGTCGTTATCCGTACTGGCTGCTGCGCTTGCCTTCGGCTTTTTCCCCTGTGCCGACGCGGCCGAATACACGCAAGTGAATGAAACCGCCAGCACCATCTCCTTTACCTACAAACAGTTCAGCTCGCGGGTGTATGGCACTTTCGGCAAGTTCAAGGCCACGCTTGATTTCGACACGGCCAACCCCTCAGCGGGCCACGCTGCGCTCACCATTCAGCTCGACAGCATCAACGCCGGCAGCGAAGACGCGAACACCGAGCTGCAAAAGCCTGCCTGGTTCGACGCGCAGAAGTATCCCGAGGCGACGTTTGAGTCGACAGGAGTGAAAGCGCTGGCTGACAACCACTACACGATCACCGGCAAACTCACGCTCAGAGGCGTCACCCGAGAGGTGGCCGTTCCGATCGTCCTGAAGGCAGAGAATGCTATCGGTATTTTCGATGGCCAGCTAACGCTCAAACGTAGCGACTTCAGGGTCGGCGAGGGTGAGTGGGCCAATGGCTTCGTTTCTGACGACATCAATATCCGGTTCCGCATGGTTGCGCCGCAGCGTTAACGACAGGCATCAGCCACGGCCTTCTCGGCGCGTTCAATTTCCTGCTTGATGTCAGTGGTGATGCGTTGTTCCTTGTGTTTCTGTTCTAGGAATATCTGACTCCCCTGGTTTTTCAACTCTGCGTCGGACGCGGCGTCCTGTGCCTGCAACTCGGCAGCGTGTGCGTCTATGACGGCTTCAACCTCGGCATCATTCTTCGCGGTATCCAGGGCGGAGACTAATTTGTCGACTTCCGCTTTCTCGGCATCGGCATAAGCGTCGACGGACAGCCCGGCAGCCATCGCTCGTGCGCGAATTTGCAGGGTTTCCATATGCTGATGTGCTGTCTTGCACACTGCATCCTGCCGTGCGCTCTCAACCGCTTTCCATTCAATAAACCCATACGTCGTCACACTGATCACGGCCAGGGTGAGGATGGCGCTAAATAATTGGGCTCTCACATTGCACAACCTCAACAATCAGGGGAACAACCGTTTTGGGTGATGATCGCCAGAATCCATTCGAGGCCTAAAAAAGCGTAGCAGGACGGACGAGTTGCATGTGACGGCGGGATGTCATTTGACTTGATCACTACAAGGCATGGAGAGCGCACTTGTGTGCTATTACTTTTTGGGGCTTTCAAGTAGAAGCATGGACGCATAACCGTTAATTAGCGCGTGCCCATGAGTCTTAATTGTTTGTTTGCCTGAGTGGCAAGGTGCCACAATCGTTTTTTTTGTCGCAGCATCATGATCAGGCGGATTAAATGGGTGGCCCAGGATTTCGGCACGACCAGGATACTTTCATCGCCGCTCAGGTGCGCAGTGATCGATTGCATCAGCTATTCCACCAGTCATTCCCTGCGATTTTCGGCAGTTTTCTAGCCGCGCTCATGCTGTGCGGTCTGTGCTGGGAGCGCTTTGATCACACCGTCATTTTCTGGTGGATGGGGCTGCTGACAGCATCTTCGATGCTGCGCATCCTGATGTTCGTTGCCTGGTTTCGCTGCCCTGAAAGTGAACGCACCCCGCAACGCTGGGAGAAGAGATACTGGTTCACGCTGGTGTTGTCCGCCAGTATCTGGGGGGCGGGCGCTGTAGCGGTGATGCCGGCAAACGACCTGTTGTCCCAGGCGTTGGTCATGCTCTTTGCCGTCGGCATGTCGGTCAGCGCCGTGTCGTGTTACTCGTCCTATCGATACATGACGTTGGCGTCCATTGGCCTGGTCTTGTTGCCGTGTACCGTCTGGCTGCTGTTTCAAACGTCAGCGATGCAAGTCGGCATGGCGTTGGCCGTTATTGTGTTCGCCTCGTTCGTGGCCAGCGCGACACGCAAACTGTCCGAAGCATTGGAAACCGCCTTCCAGTTAACCCGTGAAATGGAACGCGCTCATCGCATCTCTACTTATGCCGCACAAACCGACGAACTCACCGGCCTGAAAAACCGCCGCGCTTTTTTCGAGCACGCCCAGCAATTGTTCCATGACTGCAAAAACAACCGGTTACCCCTGTGCGCGGTGATGCTGGACATGGATCACTTCAAGCACATCAATGACACCTACGGTCATCAGGTCGGCGATCAGGTCTTGCGGCAAATGGGCGTGATCATTAACCGGTCCTTCCGCGATACCGATGTCTTCGGCAGGCTGGGTGGGGAAGAGTTCGCGATTCTGCTTCCCAATACGTCCATTGAAATCGCCCTTAACATCGCCGACCAACTTATCCAGTCTATCGGTGGATTGATGACCGGACCTGTTCACCGCATATCGGCGAGTCTGGGTGTTGCGGAAATGGAGGTCAGTGACAACGATTTGCAGAGTTTGCTGAATAACGCGGATAAAGCGCTGTATCGAGCCAAGGCGCGTGGACGGAATCAGGTGGCTGTTTCGGAGTAAAGGGTGAAGTCTTGATGGCTCAATGGGTCTTTAGCTTCCCGGTTGGGCTGGCCATTAAACAGCTGTATTGCGCGTTGCAGATTCATGGTTGAACCACCTTCAGGCACGTCTCAATAAAACCGGTCTTCTTCTTTCATCGTATAAATCCGTCCCAGCGTCCGGGCCGATATCCCCAGGAATAACATCGCCAGTAACACGCCACCCGACATGATGTAAAACCCCGGACGATTGCCGTTCAGCTCGCGGGCAATGCTGTTCTGTCCCGGTATCCAGCGCGAGTAAAGCAGCTCAATGCTGCCGCCGGTTTCATAGGCGGTTTTCTGTGCGTAGCGCTCGTCGACGTATTGATCGTCGTGCACTTGGCCGTTGTGATCGGTGTAGCGGTAATGGATGACTTTGCCGTCGCTGTTCATCAGGATGTTGTCCAGCTGCGTCACCGTGCCAGTGGTCTCGACAGGGCTCAAGCGGATGGCGGCATAAGCAATGCCCTCGTGCCGGGCCATACCGGCGAGGATCAGCACGACGCAGCAGGCCACGGTGAGCAGGATCACCCGGTTGAACAGGTGGTCTTTTTCAGCTTCGCGGGGGTAATACATTTCACGGTCCTTCGTTGGTGAATTCACCAGAAGGAGTCGGCGAGCGGGGGGACAACTTTAGTCGAGTCGGATCAAATGGCGATTGTCCTTGGCCCAATCCTTGGCCGCATCCAGCCACCGATGCAACCCAACCGCAACGAAGCGCAGTCGCCGGTATCCGCCTCATTGTGGGCGGATTATCACTTCACCCAAGCGGCGCTCAATGGCCTGACGTTCGGTGCGGGCGCACGATACACCGGGCGCAAACCGGGGGATTCATCCAACTCCTTCGACGTGCCGTTTTATGTGGTCTACGACACCACGATCAGTTATGACATGGGCAAACTCGACCCAAGCCTGCGTGGTTTGCAAACTCGCTTGAATGTGCAAAACGTGTTTGATCGCGAGTGCGTCTCGGACTGCAATTATTCGTTCGGTTGCTACTACGGCCAGGAGCGGGTTGCGTCGGTTGAAATGTCTTACGACTGGTAACGTTCTCAACCCATATAAAAGCCCTCGGCGCCTGTACAGCACCGAGGGCCTTTGCTAACACATAGAGCTCGAGCCTGGTGAAACCTTGTGGCGAGGGGACTTGTCCCCGTTGGGTCGCGAAGCGGCCCCCTGCATTCTTCAGCCTAACCGTGTCGCCAGGTTTTACGACTGCTTCGCAGCCGAACGGGGTGATGCGGCATTCCGACAAGTCCCCTCGCCACAGGATTTGTGTTCACAGTACCTTTTTTAACAGGCTGGCTTTTTGTTAAGGGGAGTTAAGCGAGCTTCACGTTCATGGTGATCCGCGCCGTGAACACCTTCTTGCCTTCGGCGTCATGAATATCCACCGGCACGATCTTGTCGCCTTCCGTTAGCCAATCCACTGCCTCACCATCGGCCACCGCCGTCACGTCTGTTTTGGCCTTGGCCAGATACTCAACCGTCATCCCTTTTGGAATCCAGCGCGCACCCGCGGGAATGGACACGTCGGTCATCGTCCCGGCGGCCAGTTCGGCGGCATTGCACATCGCAATCGCGTGGACCGAGCCCAAGTGGTTGGTGATCTCCCGGCTGAAGGGCACCTGCACCGTGGCATGGCCCGGACGCAACGCCGAGATCAGCGGGTTGATGGTGCTGAAGTAGGGCGCCACCTGGCAGGCCATTTTGCTGAACGCTTCCGGGCCGGCGCTGTTAAACATGCTGAGAAACTGACTCATTTTGAAGCCTCGCTGAGGAATTGTTTTGCAGAATGATGTTCCGTAACAGAATAATGTTCTGTAACGGAGCAGTATTCTGTCGCGGTGAAATCTGTCAACCTAGCGCAGCTTTCTCATTGGCAGCCGCTTGCCTTGTCATGGATTTTTTTGGCCTGTGTCCAGCATGGAAACGTCAGATTTACTCGAGCGCAGTTACCCCGGCAGAAGAGCCGAGCTCAAGCGCGACATCTTCAGAAAGGCCCTGGCCCTGTTCAACGAACAAGGGCTCGAAGCCACGACCATCGAAATGATCCGCGCCGAATGCGATACCAGCGTGGGCGCGATCTACCATCATTTCGGCAACAAGGAAGGCTTGGTGGCCGCGCTGTTTTTCACCGCACTGGACGATCAGGCACTGCTTCGCGACAACTATCTCGCCGAAGCACAGACAACTGAAGAGGGCGTGCACGCGCTGGTCCACAGCTACGTCGATTGGGTGGACAACCAACCCGAGTGGGCACGTTTCCAGTACCACGCGCGGTTCGCCGTCACCAAAGGCCCATTCAAGGACGAACTTGCCGCCCGTAACAAAACCCGTAATCAAAAGCTCGGACAATGGCTGGCAGAACCCGGCCGGCGCGACGAGCTGCGAGCATTTCCTGCCGAACTGCTGCCGTCGCTGATCATTGGTCAGGCCGACAGTTACTGCCGGGCATGGTTGTCGGGGAGGGTGGCTGGCAGCCCGAAGGACTACAGGGAATTGCTGGCGCAAGCGGCATGGCGATCAATCTGTGGCGATGAAGCCGTTCCTGGCTGATAAACATCGGTTCAACAAGGCCGCTCTTCGCTGAACGGCCATTATTCCGGTGATGTATAGCTGTTCTGCCTGGTCCAACTTCCTGTTCATCAGTGGCAGTGAATTTGAAACTCCCATTCCGATGATTACCTCCGAAGGTGCCAAGCCGTTCCCGGCGACGGGCTACCGCACCCTGGATGCGCGCTCGGCGTTTTTCTACGGCGTCACCGGCATCACGCCGGCAATGGCGATGCGTTTGCCAGGCATCGGTTCGCAATATTTGTTCGCCATGCTGGACTCGAAGAAGGAGTATTTCGACGGGGTCAAGACCTACAAGGTGACGCTGCCAAAAGGTATTCCTGAAGCCAACTTCTGGTCGTTCACCGTGTACGACAACCAGACCCGATCGATGCTGGATACCCCGCAACGTTACCCGCGCGCCGGCAGTCAGAGCTACCCGTCACCAGCCGCCGAGGCCGATACGGATGGCTCGACCACCGTCTACTTCGGCCCTCAACAGCCGGAAGGCGTGAAGCGTGGCAACTGGATTCAGACGCTGCCGGGCAAAGGCTGGTTCATGCTTTTGCGGTTATACGGGCCGCTTGAACCTTTCTTCACCAAGGCCTGGCGTCCGGGTGAAGTGGAAGAGGTTCGGTAAGTCAGTCGAGGGAAAGGCTGCCACAGCAGTTATCATAGGCGCGCCCGATGCCAACATTTCACGTCACGGGTGCGCCTTGATCCTTGGAGTCCGTCACGCAATGCCCCAGCTCAGCCACTTTCAAACCCCGTGCCCGGAGCACATCAACAGCCAGATCCTGCAGATGGTCGTCGACAACCTGACCGACATCAGCATGGTCGGCATCGCGCCGAGCAACCCGCTGTACAACGTGTATCAGTACGCGGTCGGCTACGAAGTGCATCTGTACCTGGAGGCCCTCGGCGGGACCAAGGGCATTGCGGTCGAGTTGATCGTCGCCACCGACGATGAAGACCCTGAAAAGGTCATCGGCTTTCTGCTGTACCTGCCGGTCAAGGATGATCCCGAAGCGTGTGGCGTGGCCTACATGGCCGTCGACGCGGGTCATCGTCGTCGAGGTGTCGCACGGGCCATGTTACAAGACATGATCAGCCGCTACCCGCACGCCGAACTGACCTGCACCGTTGCCAAGGTGCAGTGGTTCGAGTCGATGGATTTTCAGGTGCTGGGCGTGCGCGGCACGCAGGTGCTGATGAACACCCGCGACCACAGCAGTGAAGGCCTGATGGGACTGTTGGATGTCACATTTATCTACAGTTCTTTAGAGGTCCGGCAGATACATACCTACTTGCTGCAAAAACACGGAAAGCGCGCAATGGTCGATGCTGAAAAGCAGCGCGACCGGCATCTGGACCAAATGACCCACAACGCCAAGGTGTTTGTGCTGAATCGTTTGGGCCAGAACGCGGCGAACGAGCCTCGTCTGGACTAGACTCATAAGTCCTTTCGGAAGCGCGCGGTCATCGAGCCGTGATATTCTGCGCGCCAACTTGGTTTGACCTATTCAGTTTGCCCGTCCTTGAGACGTGCCGACAGGATCAATGTCGCTCAAGTAGCTGAAGCCAATAATGATAAAAAGTCAGTTCAGTAGGGACATATAAACTGAGGTCGATGCAGACAGTCGGCCTTGTGTGCCCACCCTCCAATCCTTATGTACGAGCACCCATGACGTCCTGCCTGAATGTCGTGAACCCGGGGCTCCGTGAATGAGGATGGAAGGGCGGATGGCGTTTTATCATAGGTGCTACAGATGTTTAAGAAAATGAACACGGCCCTGCTGGGGCTGGCTTTGTCGATGGGGATCACGTCCGTTCACGCGGAAGAGGCAAAGAAAGTTGATGTACTGCTGATCGGCGGCGGCATCATGAGCGCGACTCTGGGTGTCTGGCTCAACGAGCTGGAACCTGGCACTTCGATGGAAATGATCGAGCGCCTCGACGGCGTCGCCCTGGAAAGCTCCAACGGCTGGAACAACGCCGGTACCGGTCACTCCGCCCTGGCCGAGTTGAACTACACCCCGGAAGACGACAAGGGCAACGTACAGATCCCGAAAGCCGTTGAAATCAACGAAGCCTTTCAGATCTCCCGTCAGTTCTGGGCCTGGCAGGTTCAGCAAGGCGTGCTGAAAAACCCGCGGTCGTTCATCAACTCCACACCGCACATGAGCTTTGTGTGGGGCGATGACAACATCAAGTTCCTGAAGAAGCGCTACGAAGCCCTGCAAGCGAGCCCGTTGTTCGCCGGCATGCAGTACTCCGAAGACCCGGCTGTGATCAAGAAGTGGGTTCCGCTGATGATGGAAGGGCGCGACCCGAACCAGAAAATCGCGGCCACCTGGAGCCCGATCGGCACCGACGTCAACTTCGGCGAGATCACCCGCCAGTTCGTTGCGCACCTGCAAACCACGCCGAAGTTCGACTTGAAACTGTCTAGCGAAGTGCAAGACATCATCAAGAACGAAGACGGCACCTGGCGCGTCAGCTACAAAAACCTGAAAGACGGCAGCAAATCCGAAACCGACGCCAAGTTCGTGTTCATCGGCGCGGGCGGCGGTGCACTGCACCTGCTGCAGAAGTCCGGCATTCCTGAAGCCCAGGAATACGCAGGCTTCCCGGTGGGCGGCTCGTTCCTCGTAACCGAGAACCCGACCATCGCCGAGCAACACCTGGCCAAGGCCTACGGCAAAGCCTCCGTTGGCGCACCGCCAATGTCGGTTCCGCACCTGGACACCCGTGTCCTGGACGGCAAGCGCGTCATCCTGTTTGGCCCATTCGCGACCTTCAGTACCAAGTTCCTCAAAGAAGGCTCGTACCTGGACCTGCTGACCACCACCACCACGCACAACGTGTGGCCAATGACCAAAGTCGGCATCAAGGAATACCCGCTGGTCGAGTACCTTGCCGGCCAACTGATGCTGTCTGACGAAGACCGCCTCAACGCCCTGAAAGAATACTTCCCGAACGCCAAAGCCGAAGACTGGCGCCTGTGGCAAGCCGGCCAACGCGTGCAAATCATCAAGCGTGATGAAGCGGCTGGCGGTGTGCTGAAGTTGGGTACCGAGATCGTGGCTTCCGCTGACGGCACGATTGCCGGTCTGTTGGGCGCTTCGCCGGGCGCATCGACTGCTGCACCGATCATGCTGACCGTGCTGCAGAAAGTGTTCAAGGACAAGGTTGCGAGTCCTGCCTGGCAGGAGAAGCTGCATCAGATCGTGCCGAGCTATGGCACTCAGCTGAATGGCAGTCCTGAGAAGGTTGCGCAGGAGTGGGCTTACACCGCGAAGGTATTGCAGCTGACTCCGCCGCCGGCGATTGGTCAGGTGGTGGCTCCGGCTGCTGCTCCGGCTGCTGCTGATAAGGCGAAGGCGCTGAAGGCTAATGCTGCTAGTGATATGGCTTTGTGATTTGGATGTCCCGCTGTTTCGGTGGGTCGTTTGCCTGAGCTGATCCGCAGTAGAAAAAGCCCGCTGAACCGGTAACGGTCAGCGGGCTTTTCGTTGTGGGAGGGCTGTACTCATCGCGGGTTGCAGGTTTACTGGCGTCTGCAGATGGAATTTAATTAGTTTCGACAGGAGACGAGCTGGAATTCTGGATTTTTGTTATAGCCTCCCTGCCAAGGTCAAATCCTAATGCTGTATATCCTGCATATTGCTCTAGGCTATAAAACACATCCGTGGTCGGTGCATGTGGGAATTTATCATTTTGATTGTTTATCGCAAACCACAATGTGTCGCATGAATAACGTGCATTGGGGATGGCGCAATCCGATGGCGTCAGATAGTTTTTTGGATCTAGGCAGTTACTGGTACCTTTAAGGCATTTTTGATTTTTTGAGTAGTCATAGGATAACTTTACATAAATTAGCTGGATGCTTTTGGCCGGGTCGCATTTTGCATTAAAGTCAATTTTGTTCATCTGGCAGATATTTCCACGATATACAGAGTTTTTAGCTGCTTTGTAATCTATGTCGCTAGGTCCGGCTTCTCCGCTGCATGGGGTTTTGCTTTTATCTGTAGAGTTCGTAAGCTCTGGAATGTCTATCAAAATATTTCGCTCAGTTCCCAGTTTGCAACGGTCTGACTTCAATGCTTCAAATACTGATTTGTTTCCCTTTTTACCGTTCTCGCTTTCTGCGTCCAGTACTATTATTTTTTTTGTTCCGCGTCTGACTAATGAGTACAAGCCAAGGTTGTCCGAGTGGCCTCCGTCGCTTAGATAAATAAATGGAGCGGTTTCGTCATGACGATTTTCGTGAAACCATACAAATGGTGCAGGGATAACTCTATGAATGGTTCTATCTCCGTCCGAGACTTTAGGGTTCGATATATACTGGCCAAGTGCGAGGTTGAAAATATCAATTGCCGAATTTGCGCCAGCAGGAAGCGAGTCAAATGCTGCTCCGGATAGAGCAACCTGCCTTGATAATTCAATGTTGTTTTCAACGCAATTACTATTACCAGGGAAGCAATAGCCAAATCGAGGTGAGCCTTGAACGGTAGGTGAAAATTCGTAGACACTATCGTAAAGAGATTTGCTATAACCGAACGCTGGAATGAAGCGAAACATTTTGGGGGCTGAGCGTGTGTTATAGGCGGCTGTAGTGTTTATAACCCAATAGGGTTCATGTTTTTCTTTCATGCTGGTTAGTAATAAGTTTGGCGCTGGATTGATAGCTCTTAGTCCCGCCAGTCGAGAGTTTGTGTAATCTTTTAATTTACAATTCGTTTCATCGTATTTACAGCCCGGATAGAGGCCGTACTCTCTTTCTAACCCGTTTTGGTAGTAGTTTTGAAAAAGGTTGGCATTTAACTTCATGTCGAATAGTCCATTGGCAACCCAGTGTACGGGTGTGGTTATTATCCATGATAGTGTTTTGCCAAATAATTCTGGTGCTTGTGTGTATTCCTGAGAGTAAGTGAGAAGATGTCCGCTGTTTAGGTTGTGGCGATGGAATTTATATTTCCATGCTCTTTGGTTTTTGCAGCGGTCTAGTTGTGGTGTTTCGGTGTAATTTTTCTTAAAGTACGCACATAGGCCTGGTGGATAATATCGGTTGTAGAGAGGTGCGCTATCTGCATGTTCGGACGTTTTGATTGCTGTTGATTCACGCTCAAGATTTGCCGAGTACCGTTTTGTGTACCACCAGTAGGCGGCGTAACTTCCACCGGAAACTGAAGAAATTATATCTACATCCTGAAGAATACCTTGTTCGTCAAGGGCGCTTAAAAAACCAATGCTGACGGAGGCCGCTCGTTGACCTCCTCCGGAAAGGGCGATGCCAACGTCTGGTGTTCCGGAAGGAATGCTTCGGCTCGTTCTGTAAAAATTTTGTTCTATTTCAGTTGTTGTTCGCCAATCCTCTTTACCGTCCGGATAGCGTTTATAGTCGGTCAAGTCATGATTGGTAGTACAGGACGCGAGAAAAATAGTGAAAATGATTAAGAGTTGAGCGGCGCAAGCTTGCATTAACTGTGCTCCCTTTGTTTTTCGTAAAAGGATAGCTGGCTATGTATGAGTGTGTTTTTCTACTGGGTTTATAGGGTAAATGGTTGTATTTTTGTCACATGAATCCCTCCTTGGAAGCGCGCTATCACCGCTTAAAAATCTATAGTTTCCAGGTGGTTTTTCGATATCGGGTTGCTATTTGTTGACGCTAGACAATGAACAGTATTCTGTCCAGTTGGTGAAGCCGCGCTCGTGAACTAATCGAAACGGTTACGTGGAAATATTCTCAGAATAAACAGTGACGTTGTTTCGGTACCCCCTGGCCACGCCTACATTAGTGAATCGCCAATGTAGGTTCCGTACTTGGCCTGCCATGTTCTGTACAGCAAGCGCGTCATCCTGATTGGTACAACTGACTCCGCTGCCCGCGATGGTCATGTGGTGGGTCTGGCTGCTGGAAGGCTAAGGCTCCCAAGGCCGTAATCGCAAGGCCCACAGGTCTGGTGAAGTCAGTGGGCTTTTTGTGTCTGGTCTTGCAGGTTTCGAAATGCTCAAAGGAGACGAGTGTTTTGTGGTAGAGGGGCCTGCCTCACGCATCTTGCAAAAGTCATATTGTTGGGGGCTAGATCGCCTTCAACCATCAAATCACCAATGTCTCCTCGCCAGGATCTATTTATGCCACTGAGTTTTCATAAGATGCACGCAAGTGGCGATGACTTCGTTGTTGTGGACTCGCGAAATTCGGCCAATCCAGTGACAGGCTCCATGGCCCGGCGAATGGGTGATCGCAACCGCGGCGTCGGATTCAATCAACTCGCAGTGGTGCTCGATTGCGATGATGCAGGTGCGCGCTTGATGTTTTGGAATGCAGATGGCTCCACGCTGGATGTTTGCGGCAGCGCAACGCGGGGAGTCGCGGATATGCTGATGCGCGAAGCAAATTCCAATTCGATAGCGCTACGAACTAACCGTGGTCTGCTCACCTGTCAACGAACCTCAACCGGCGCCATTTCAGTCAACATGGGGGACCCGCTTTTCGGCTGGTCGGACGTTCCCCTGGCTCAGGAACTGGATACTGTAGTGTTGCCACTTTCGGGTGATCCAGCTGCATGCAGCATGGGAAATCCGCACTGCACCTATTTTGTGGATGATCTAAGGGCGATTGATTTAGCGACTATCGGGCCGGCAATTGAAACCAACCCTCTGTTTCCTCTCAGGACGAACGTACATTTCGTCCAGATCATTGACCGAAAACACATCCGGTTGCGCATTTGGGAGCGCTGGGGCGGTATTCCGCTCGGTTCAGGTTCCTGCTCTTGTGGCGCCGTTGTTAATGGAATTCGTCGTGGCTTGTTAGACAACTCCGTTGAGGTTGAATGTGATGGCGGAACAGTCACCGTTCAATGGGATGGCGTGGGACCGGTTTTTCTCGTTGGGCCGGTAGAGAGAACCTTTTCGGGAACACTCACGGGCAGCTGGTCAAACGGGTAAGGGTTAGGACCATCGAAAGATGAAATGGAACATATCGACTAAAGGACGCGACATTTATGGAAACTCCTTTTTCTCAAATCAGCGAGCGTTTGAACAATCGCAGATTTACGGTAGCGGGCAACGCCCATGGGCTATCCGGAGCAGGCACGGTATTTCATTACTATGTTGAGGAAGATGCCATTTCGGGCACTTACCAAGGTGGTCGGATCCGCACGGGTAATCAAGTCGGACGCGTGACCGGTCTCGATACCATTGAGCTTCTTTATCATTGCTTGACTACGGAGGGTGAGATTCTTGCCGGCTGGTCTCGTGGCACGGTCGGCGTTGATCAGGCAGGGCGTACAACTCTGTCATTCGTATGGGGTTGGTTGTCGGGCGCGACTGGAGGAGGGGAGTCGAGTTACGTTGAGCTTGTCGCGTAGTGGTCACGGATTTTTTGATCATTGCGCGTCCATCTGCGCGGCTCGGGAGGGCGTTGTTTCAACGCGTCACGCAGTAAAAAGCCCACTGAACCGGTAACGGTCAGTGGGCTTTTTTGTGTCTGGCATTCGGTTACTTTGAGTTCGCGGGCAAACAAACCATCAAACCAGCGGACTCCCCCGCATCCCCCGCATCGGATCATCCAGCAACCTGAACTGCTCCACCATAAAATCAATCAACACCCGCATCGACGGCAGCATCCCGTGCCTGCTCGCAAACACCGCATAAATCATCTCAGTCCGCGGCGCCCAATCAGGCAAAACCACAACGAGCTGCCCACGCTCAATAAAGTCATGCACCAACGACATCGGCATCTGCGCAATACCCACACTGTCTATCGCCGCGCATCGCAGCATGGGCAGTCCCTTGGTAATCAGTTGCGGACGATGCTGAATCGTAAATTCCCCGCCATGTTGATGGAACAACGTCCAGCTGTAATCACGTTGCGGACTGCCGTGATGGACGCTGGGGAAGCGTGACAAATCTTCCGGCTCTCGGGGTTCACCCAGGCGGTTCAATAGCGCAGGACTGGCCACCAGGCATTGTGGTCGCTGGGACATGACCCGGTTCACAAGGTCCGAATCCTGAAGGGGAGGCGGGCGTACTCTGAGTGCAAGGTCAACACCCTCGGCCACCACATCGACCTGCCGATCGCTGGCCTCCAGATGCACCTCGACACGCGGGTGCATGGCCATGAATCGCGTGATGATGCCGCCGACGCATTCTTCCAGTAAGACGGTTGGGCAAGTGACGCGCAGCAACCCGCCAGGCTCCGAGCGGGTCATGGCCACAGCCGCTTCAGCGGCTTCTGCCCCTTTGAGCATCGCACGGCAATGGGCGTAATACGTCTGCCCTAATTCCGTCACTTTGAAGCTGCGGGTGTTACGGATGATCAGACGCACGCCCAAGCGTTCTTCGAGCAACGCAATCCGTCGGCTGAGATTGGATTTTGGAATGCCTAGCGCCCGTGCAGTCGGCGCGAAGCCACCGTGGTCCACCACCATCACAAAGTATTGAAGGTCATTGAGGTCGAGCACCGGACGGCATCCATTCGGCCAAAAGAGGCCAACTATACAAGAACGATCGTCCAATGGATGGGAAAGACAAACCCGTTTTTCGGGACTGGTTCACACGACAGCAAAGCGCCTAGATTGCCGCCGTTCGGTTGGTTCACTAAAGGAGCTTCAGATGTTTCGCAGGACGATTCTCGCCATGTCTATGGGTTTGGCCGCACTGGGCGCCAACGCTGCAAGCGATCCTTCCGTGGTGCTGGTGCACGGTGCGTTTGCCGATGGTTCTGACTGGGCGAAGGTGATCACTTTGCTACAGGCCAACGGTGTGAAGGTACGGGCCGTGCAGAACGGTTTGAATTCGCTGACCGATGATGTGGCCACAACCCGCCGCGCTATTGAAGCGGCGCCGGGCAACGTCGTGTTGGTCGGGCATTCATGGGGCGGCAGTGTAATCACCGAGGCCGGTGCAAACGATAAGGTAGCCGCGCTGGTGTATGTGGCCGCGTTCGCCCCTGACGTCGGGCAGACCACGGCCGAGGTCGGCAAAGATTATCCGCCGTCGCCGGGCATGCGTGAGTTCGTGGTCGACAAGGCTGGGTATCTGTCGCTCTCGCAGCAAGGGATGGAGCAGGATTTTGCCCCGGACGTGCCCGCTGCGCAGGGCCGGGTGATGGCTGCCACGCAAGGCGCGATCAACTCCAAAGCGTTCGACGAGCGCATTAGCGTGGCCGCTTGGAAGCAAAAGCCCTCGTGGTACATCGTCAGTGAGCGCGATCGCATGATTGCACCTGATCTGCAGCGCGCACTCGCCCGGAAAATCAACGCAACAACGACGACGCTGCCGACCAGTCATGTGCCGCATCAGTCTCGACCTGCAGACGTGGCCAGGGTCATTACCGAAGCGCTCAACACCACGCGCTGAACTTGACCCGCAATGTAAATGAAAGTCGCCAGATAAATAGGGAAATGAACATGACTGTGCACAGCAAGGTATTCGACTTTGTCATTCTGGGTGGCGGTTCTGCCGGTGCCGTATTGGCGGCGCGATTGTCGGAAGACCCCAAACTGAGAGTTCTGCTGGTTGAGGCGGGTCGAGCCTTCGACCCTGATGAATACCCGGTAGAGATCTACAACAGCAACATCATCGCCGCCAACACGGATCAGCGTTACGAGTGGGGCTATTTCGCGACGCCGGTCGAGCAACCGCAATCTGTCTACACCCCGCGTGGAAAAGTACTGGGCGGAAGCTCTGCCATCAATGGCGCCGTCGCCTGCCGTGCGTTGCCTTTTGACTTTGCGCGCTTCACTGCCAAAGGCCTGAAAGGCTGGAGCTTTGACGAGGTGCTGCCGTATTACAAAAAAATGGAGCGCACGGCCCACGGTGAAGACAAATGGCACGGCCGCAGCGGTCCGCTGCCTATTCACCAGATGTCACTGGATTACATCACCCCGGTCCAGCGCGCAATGGTCGAGGCGGCATGGGCGTGCGGCGCAAACAGAGTCGACGACTTCAATGACCCCGAGGCCAACAACGGCGCCGGCCCTAATCCAATGAACGTGATCAACGGCGTACGCGTTAACACCGGGATGGCCTACCTCACGCGTGAAGTGCGCGATCGCCAGAACCTGTCGATCCTCGATCAAAGCCTCGTAGACAAGGTGATGTTTGAAGGTGGCAAGGTTCAGTCGGTGTTGTTGGCAGGAGGTGAAAAAGTCCACGGCAAAGAAGTCATTCTGAGCGCTGGCGCCTATGGGTCTGCTGCCATTCTATTACGCTCAGGCATCGGTCCAAGGGCAGACCTTGAAGCGTTGGATATCCCCTTGGTAAAAGACGCGCCGGTCGGTGTTCGACTGCTCGATCATGCGTTCTTCTGGATGAACTTCAGTGGAGTAGAAGCGTTGAAGGGGCAAGATCATCCGGTGGTGGGGGCGCAGTTGTGGACTCATTCCTCCTACGCCAGTTCGGACAAAGAACTGGACATCGGCATTTCTCCCTCACACCTGCTCGATCCCGCCACCAGTCCAACCGGTGTCGCTTTTTCCCTGGGCCTGGAACTGATGCATTGCACATCTCACGGTCGCCTGCGTTTGAGCAGTCGCGATCCCCAAGAAGCACCTGTCATCGAACTCAATCACCTGACCAGTGACGATGACATGAACAGGATGATCGAGTGCTTCCGTCTGGCCAGGAAACTGGCCAACACCGAACCGCTCAAGAGCCTGATCGTGGAAGAGCTCTATCCGGGTTCATCGACTGACGACAGCGATGAGCAAATCCGTGCGACGCTGGCAAAAGGCGTGGGCACCTTGCAGCATCCTTGTTCGACGGCTCCGATGGGATTGCCGGACGACCCGTGCGCTGTGGTGGATGAGGAAGGGCGCGTTTACGGCATCGAAGGACTGCGCGTAATTGATGCCTCTATTTTCCCCTCGATCCCGCTGATCAACTTGAACCCGACCGTCATCATGACGGCGGAAAAGTTGGCCGACGCCATAAAAAAATCCCGCTGATTCGCATAACAAAAACTTTGCGGGGGCATGCACTGGTGCCCGCCGTTACGCGACCTGTAGCAGCTGGCGAAGCCTGCGTTCGGCTGCGCAGCAATCGTGAAACCTGAGTTCGCGGTCTTCCTGAAACACCGCATCGTCTGATTTCACGACTGCTGCGCAGCCGAACGCAGGCTTTGCCAGCTGCTACAGATCGCGTTACGGCTTAGCGGACTGGCATCAGGGCACGCCCCCGATTTTTCTCTGGATTACCAAAACTTGAACAAGCTGTCCGAGATGCATTCTTTCGTCATGGTGGTGGACACCGGCAGTATTTCCGAAGCCGCTCGGCGTTTGGGTATCGCAAAATCAATGGTCAGCCTGCGGATCCAGCAACTGGAAAAACGCCTGGGCAGCATCTTGCTGGAGCGCGGTCGTCAGGCCCGGCTGACGGAGTCGGGCGATGTGTTTTACCGCTACTGCGTGCGAATTCTGGCCGACGTCGAAGATGCAGAAGACGCGGTGCTGGCGTTTCAATCGAGCTTGCGCGGCGTCTTGCGGCTGGCAGCGCCGATGGCTTTCAGCATTCGCTACTTGACGCCGATTCTGTCGTCCTTCGCGGTGCGTTACCCGGAGTTGCGGCTGGACATCGAGTTCGATGACCGCCACGTCAACCTGCACGAAGAGCGCTATGACGCGGCCATCCGCATCGGGGAGTTGCCTGACTCCTCGTTGGTCGCCAAGACCATTACGCCCAACCGTCACATCATCTGCGCGAGTCCAGATTACTTGGCCGCTCACGGCACACCGCAAACCCCACAAGAGTTGTCCCAGCATTTCGCCATGCTTTATGTGAATCGCGAGCCCCACGGCATGTGGACGCTGCCAGTGAACAACACCCTGGAATCGTTCCGTGTGCGCTGCCGGATGCGCACCAACAATGGCCATCAACTCATGGAAGCCGCCAAGGCTGGCATGGGCCTGGCGATACTGCCGACCTTCCTCGCGGCGCAGGCGATTGTGGCCGGTGAACTCAAAGAAGTGCTGGCACCTTATGCCCCTCGCGGCGGCAATATCTCGGCGGTCTACCGGCGATCCCAGCGCGCGTCGCCCAAGCTGCATGCGCTGACCAGCTTCCTGATCGAGCAGATCGGCAGCCCGCCAGTGTGGGAGCAAATGCTTTCGGCTCACACGCCGGCACCAAGTTGATTTCGTTCGAGAAAAACGAAACGTGGAATCGTTTTTCAGCGGCTTATGAGCCGGCGCTTCCTTCCATATGCTTTTCCCCAACAGACGCATCCTGGCGTCTGACAGGGAAGAAGACGGATGAAGAGTACCCTTAACAATCCTGCTCGCCGTGCGGTTCTGGCCGGCGGAGTTGTGGCCGCTGCGACGTTGGCGGCGGGCAGTGGTTTGGCGCAGGCGTTGGAATCAAGCGGTATGGCCGGCAAGCGCGCCGCTGACAGCGCACCGGCTGATGTGATCATTGTCGGTGGTGGTTCGGCCGGCGCAGTGCTGGCCCGTCGATTGAGCGAGAACACCACGCGTCAGGTGTTATTGCTTGAGGCCGGCCATAGCTACGGCCCGAAAAATTACCCCGAGATCGTTGCCAGCAGCGACATTGTCGGTGCCAATGCCAATCCTGAGTTCGAATGGGGTTACAAAACCCGACCGGGCTACATCGACCACCCCATCGGTGCCTTGCGCGGCAAGGTGCTGGGAGGCAGTTCGGCGATCAACGGAGCGGTGGCCATCCGCGCCCGTGCCACCGATTTCAAGCGGTGGGATCTGCCGGGCTGGAGCTATGAAGAGCTGCTGCCGTCGTTCAAAAAACTGGAAACCCACAGCGGCGGTGCGAGCCCGCTGCACGGCCACGAAGGGCCGCTGCCGGTGCATCAACTCGGCAAGGCCGATGTCACCCCGATGCAGCGCGCGTTCATCTACGCGACCTTCGCCAATGGCTACCGCGTAATCGAGGACTTCGACGGCGCTGACGCCCACGGCGTGGGCCCGTACCCGATGAACATCGTCAACGGCGTGCGGGTCAACACCGGCATGGCGTATCTCACCGAAGAGGTGCGTGCCCGCGACAATCTGCATATCCAAACCGACAGCCTGGTGGACAAAGTGCTGTTCGACGGGACGCGTGCGATCGGCGTGCAGTTGGCCAACGGTGAGAAGTTGTTGGCTGGCGAAGTGATCCTTTCGGCTGGCAGCTATGGCAGTGCCGCGATCCTGCTGCGCTCCGGCGTTGGGCCTGGCGAGGACCTGCATGCCTTGCAGATTCCACAAGTCGCCGAACTGGCGGTCGGGCAGCACCTGGTGGATCACCCGTTCTACTACAACGCCTATGCCGCCAGGCCTGACGCGATCGGCAGCCAGTCGCCCGCCATCGGCGCCAAACTCTGGACGCACAGCCGTTCTGCCGAGAATGGCGAGCTGGATCTGCACATCACCGCCACGCACTTGTTTCCTCATGATCAGAGCCCGACCGGCGTCGGCTTCGTGCTCGCGGTCGCCCTGACCCGACCACTGTCCCGGGGCAAGGTGACCCTGGCCAGTCGTGATCCTTTCGTGGCACCAAACATCGACCTGAATTTTCTTGCCGAGCCCAAGGACCGCCAGCGTCTGCTGGATGGCATCCGCCTGGCCCGCAAGATCGGCACCACGGGGCCGTTGAACACGTTGATCCATTCCGAGCTCAACCCCGGTCAAGGCAACGACTCGGACGAGGCTTTGCTGGCCAGCGTCAAAGCCAGTCTCGATACCTATCACCACCCGACCTCGACGGCGCCGATGGGCAAACCGGGGGATGCGCGGGCGGTGGTCGACCTGCAAGCGCGGGTCATCGGTGTGCAGGGGCTGCGCGTCGTGGACGCGTCGATCTTCCCCGACGTGCCCTCGGTCGCCACCAACATCACCGTGATTGCCACAGCCGAGCACATTGCCCGTCTCTATGCTTGACCCTCAGGAATCTGACGCTATGAACAGCACCCCGGTATTGAACTGGATCGACGGCCAATGGCTGGACTCCGGTGTTTACAAAGACTCCATCGACCCAGCGACCTACGAGCTGATTGGTCGATACGCCGAAGGCGGCTTGAACGAAGCGCAAGAAGGCATTGAGGCCGCGCAACGGGCGTTTGCCGAAACACCCTGGAAAGATGACCGCCACTTGCGCGCACAGGTATTGCTGGAACTGGCGGATGCCTTCGAACGCAACGCCGAAGAGCTGATCGATACCCTGGCGCTGGAGAACGGCAAGATCAGGCCCGAAGCCGCGTTCGAGGTCGGCATGGTGCCCTCCAAGTTGCGCTATTACGCAGCCCTCGCGCGTGCGGAATATGGGCGTGCGGCCGAGCCCAAACCCGGCAAGATTTCCCTGGTGATTCGTCAGGCGGTAGGCGTGGCGGGCATCATCGTGCCGTGGAACTCGCCAGTGGTGCTGATGATTCGTTCGCTGGCACCGGCGCTGGCGGCGGGTTGCACCACGGTTATCAAAATGCCCGGGCAGACAGCCCAGACCAACTGCCTGGTGGCGCGGATCATGAGCGAGGCGCTGTCGTTGCCGCGCGGCGTGATCAATCTGTTCAGCGAGCAGGGCGCGGCGGGCTCCATCCATCTGGTGGAATCGCCCCGGGTTCCAGTGATCAGTTTTACCGGCAGCACCAGCACCGGTCGGGCGATTTCAGCGGCGGGTGCCCAGCACCTCAAGCGTTTTGGCCTGGAGCTCGGTGGGAAAACGCCGATGCTGGTCTTTAACGACGCCGATCTGGAGGCCGCTGTGCCCACCCTGGTGAAAGCCCTGACGGTATTCGCCGGCCAGTTCTGCATGACCGGTTCGCGGCTGCTGGTGCAACGGGATATCGCCACTGCGTTGACCGAGCGCCTGGCCGCACGGCTGGAAGCGGTGCGCGTCGGACCCGCTGCGGACCCGGTCAGCGAGATGGGGCCGTTGATCGATAAGCCTAACGTGCAACGGGTCAATCAAATCGTGAAGGAGGCGATTACCGCCGGAGCCCAAGTCATCGTTCGCGGTGGTCCGGTGACCGAGGGGCCTTTGGCCAAGGGCGCGTTCTATCGCCCGACACTGCTGCGGGTCAGCGACCCCGAGATGGCCATCGTCCAGCGCGAGACCTTCGGCCCGGTGCTGACGCTGCAAGTCTTCGACAGCGAAGCCGAGGGCATCGAACTGGCCAACAACAGCGAGTTCGGTCTGGCGGCCAGTGTCTGGACCCGCGATGTCGACCGCGCGTTGCGGGTGGCTCGCGAACTGGAGGCGGGCACGGTGTGGGTCAATGACTGGGCCGTGGTGTATGACGAGTTTGAGGAGGGTGGTTTCAAACAGTCGGGGCAGGGGCGCCTCAACGGCGTGGCGGCCATGGATGACTTTGTCGAGTACAAACACATCGCCCTCAATCCCGGCCTGCGCCAAGGCTGAATCCGATGCGGCCAACCCGATTAGTGATCGGCGCGCTGTTGGCAGGGACGCTCACCGCGTCCTCTGCCTTTGCCGCCCACGAGAATAATGTGAGAAGTATCTCCATGTCCCAGGACAGACTTTACGACGCGTTACTTGACGCGCTTTCCGCGACGTTCGGCCATCACCCGGGCTTTCGCGCGACCCATGCCAAGGGTGTGTTGCTGAGCGGAACCTTTATGGCTTCGCCATCAGCCCCGGTATTAAGTCGGGCGGCCCATTTGCAGGGTCAGCCGGTGCCGGTGTTGCTGAGGTTCTCCAACTTCAGCGGCGTGCCTGCCACCGAGGACGGCGACCCGATGGCCAGTCCTCGTGGAATGGCCGTTCGTTTCACCCTGCCGGACGGCGTCTCCACGGATATTGTGACCCACTCGTTCGACGGCTTTCCGGTGGCCACGCCCGAAGACTTCCTGAGTTTTCTGCAAGGCATCGCAGCCAATGTCGCCACGCCGCCGGATCCACTGCCGCTGCAAACCTTTCTGGCCAGCCATCCCAGAGCCGAGCATTTCCTCCAGACACCCAAACCCGCGCCGAGCAGTTACGCCAGTAGCGAGTACTTTGGCATCAATGCCCTGGTGTTCACCAACCGTCAGGGAGAAGAGCACATCGGTCGCTATCGGATTGAACCGTTGCGGGCAGAGCCTGCATTGAGCGAGCAGCAAGCCGCCGCGATGCCTACCGATTATTTGCAGGATGAAATCGGTGAACGATTGGGCAGGGGATCTGTGAAGTTGCGTCTGGTGGTGCAACTGGCGGCGCAAGAGGATGCCATCGAAGACGGTTCGATCCCTTGGTCGCGCAGCCACGATGAAGTCGAGCTGGGGATACTGACCCTCGATGCGCTTGTCCCGGTCGAGGAACAACAACTCGCCCAGCAACGCCTGGATTTCAATCCTGGGCGCTTGCCCGACGGCATTGCACCCAGTATCGACCCGATGATTCTGGCGCGCGAACGTATCTACCAGCGGGCGATGCTCAGGCGGCAGCAACCATGAGCGCTGACGCCGAGATTGGCGTCAGCGTGATTGTGCATGAGGTCAATCCACAGCATCAGGCGTCGTATGAGCAATGGATGAACAAGGCCATCGACGCTCACCGGCAGTTTCCGGGTTACCTGGCGACGGATGTGGTCAAGCCTGTTGGCTCGCACCTGCGTTACGCGATCATCTTGCGGTTTGTCAGCAAGGGGCATGTTGTGGCCTGGCTGGAATCCCATGTACGTCATGCGTTGTTGCGGGAGTCTTTGCCTTGGCTGCGACAGGATTACCACCGAACTGAAGATGATTCGAAATTCTGGTTTGAGCCGGTGCAGGGGCGGGTAGCTGTTGCGCGATGGAAGCAATGGGTACTGTCGTGGATGATCGTTTTGCCGTTGACGGTGTTTTTGCCTTGGGGGTTGGCGGTGGTGCTTGAACTGGCTGATCTGCGATTGTCGACCTGGTTGTTCAAGGTTACGGTCGCGGGGTTGGTGTCGTTCAATATGGTGTATTGGTTGATGCCGTTGACGACCCGCTTGATGTCGCGGTGGTTGTTGAAATGACACTCTCAATTGGTATCGCCCACAGCCTGTTTAAACAGAAAACTCAGACACGTTTAAATGAAGCTTGCTGTTACCGCATCAAGGCTACAACGCCTTGCGCCACCCCCTACACGTAAGACAGAATCCGCCGGCTTGTGCGTCTGGGGCACGGGTTTTATCGTTGCCGGGTCACTGAAAAACAGTGATCGGGTTTGGTAGCCCGGTATTCCAGGCGCATAGCGCCACCTTTTGCAGAGGTTGTTTTAATCTCTGTTTTTATGGTGGCCATGCGCAGGGCTCCCTCGGGGGCGCCGGGTTCCTGGACCGGTCTACCAACCCGCGTATGGCCGCCACCCCTCGTTTGGTAGCGAAGGGTGATGGCTCCTCATTAGTTCTTCCAGGAGTTTCATCTATGTTCAAGCCAACGCCGAATCCACCGGATACCGATCCGGCATCCCCCTACGAATCCCTCGATTCCAAAAAACTCCACGACGCCGCCGAACGCGCCCTCGACCACTACCTCAACCCGGGCGCTCACATCATGGCCAGCACCCACGAACCCGAACCCGAACCCGAACCCGAACCCATGTTCCTCGCCAACCCCAAGTACGACACCGAATCCCTGCTGACCAACGCCAGCGAATCACTGGGCTCGGCCACCACCATGCTCAACAATTTTGCGGCATTGCTGGACAACTCACACCGCAAGACCCTGCTGGGGATTACCCAAGTGGTGATGCTGGGAGAACTGGCGGTGAATCAGGCGTTGGATAACGTCGAGCCGAAAGCGTAAATCACCAACCCTGTGGCGAGGGGGCTTGCCCCCGTTGGAGTGCGGAGCACTCCCAAAAATCTTCATTAGGTGCCGAGATTTTGGGGCTGCTACGCAACCCAACGGGGGCAAGCCCCCTCGCCACATAGCGCTGCTCGACAGCTGCTACACGATCAACGTTCTGATCCGTATTTTCCTTCGCCATCTGCATCTGTAATGCACCCAGTCAGCGGCTCACAATGACAGCACGGTCCGCAATCGCACAGTCACTGCACCGTAAACTCATTATGTAGGAGGCCCTATGGGCAAGATGGCAATTTTCCTGGGTGGATTTCTGGTGTTAACCATTTTGATTGGTGCCCTGGCCACGATCTCTCCCGTTTAGTCCCTTCCTCCCGTCAGCAAAAAGCACAACGCCTCCATACCGGGAGGCGTTGCGAGTTTGCGCGCAAGAAACTCGTTCCGTGCCGATCTACCGTTCTAAGCAATCACTCTGCCCGCCAGCGCCGCGCCTGGACGATCAGCGCCGGTGCAAAGTGCAGCACGACCATCCGCACCAGGTGATGCGTCAGGATGAACACCACGTTCAGCCCGCCACTGAACGCGACGATGGCGATGGTTTCGATAGCGCCCGGCATGTACGCCAGCCACAACGACAAGGGATCGCTGCCCAGCGCCCGCCCGGCCACGCCGGCAAACGCCGCTGCGATCACCAGCATCAGGCCGACGGCGATCAGCCCGGCGCGGCCATGGCGGGCAAGTTCGGCAAAGGTGATGTCCTTGAATTTCGAGCCAATCAGCACGCCGATGACAACGGAGGCGGAATCGACACTCCACTGCGGCAGGTGGAACGCCTGGAGGTAGCCCAGCTTTATATAGGCGCCGGTGAGGACGATCGCGGTGAGCATGAACGGTGCCGGCACGCCGACGCTCAACAGCAAGCGGCCGAGCAACAGGCACAAGGCGATCAGCGACAGCAAGGTCAGCGCCGTGCTCAAGTCCAGCGGGCTGCTCTGCACAAGCGCTACGTCGACATGCCCGGGAATGCAAAAACTGACCAGCAAGGTGATCGACAACAGTCGGACCAGATGCACGACGATCACCTTGCCGGACGCGCGTTCGGACTCGATCAAGTCGAAGACGGCGGCGAGTGCGCCGGGATACACGGATAACAGGGAATCTTTGAGGTTCCATCCCGAGACTCTGAACAACCAGAAACCGGCCACGCTGCTCTGGACCGTCAGGCACAGCAGCATGAAACCGAGGCTGGGCAACATGGCCGCCACTGTGTGGTTGTTCCAGGAGGTGAACATCAGACCGGTCGCAATCCCCAACACGATTTGCACGTAGCCAAGACCGAAGGGCAGAGTGGGGGAAAATCGCAGGTTGCTGGCGATCAACGCGCTCGCGAGTATCGAGCCCAGCAACAGACCGTGGGGGATTCCGGCGTACTGCAGCGCGGCGCCAACGCCGGTGGCGATCAGCAAACACAATAGGGTTTTCATGAGTCTTCCTTGATGCGTGAAGTAAGCCAGCGCTTCCATTTGGGCCACGCACGTTTTCCCACTTAACGGCGTGAGGCGTCAAGTACGCGCGTCTCAGCGCTTTAAAACGCGATCTCTATCGTGTTGGGTCGAGACTCAAATGAATCGGGGCAGGAGAACCAATGTAGCGGGACCAATATCCGCTCGCTGACAGGTTTAAGGGACAGCCGGTATTGCCGCCGGCAATCAATTCGAACGCATCACTCCTCCTTACGACGGGTGTAACGCAACAGCCGATCGGTTTCGGTCTTGACCACCAGGTAGCATTCGCAGCTGAGCTGTTCAAGGCGCGTTCTGTCCAGGACCGTGATCTGGCCCCGGCTGTACTCGATGACGCCTTGACGTTGCAGTTTGCCGGCCGCTTCAGTGACGCCTTCGCGGCGCACGCCCAGCATGTTGGCGATCAACTCCTGGGTCATGTTCAGGCGATTGCCATGCAGGCGATCCAGCGACAACAACAGCCATCGACACAATTGCTGATCGATTGAGTGGTGGCGATTACAAAGGGCGGTCTGTGACATCTGGGTGATCAGCGCCTGGGTGTAACGCAGCATCAGCATGAGCAGATCACCATGACGGTTGAACTCTTTCTTGAGCTTTTGCCCAGGCAGGCAAAATGCAGTACCTGCACTCTGCACCACCGCCCGACTGGAGGTGCTTTCCCCGCCCATGAACAGCGCAATGCCGATCAAACCCTCGTTTCCGACCACGGCGATTTCGGCTGACGAGCCGTTTTCCGTGACATGAAGCAGGGACACGATGGCGTCGGTCGGAAAGTAGACGTGCCGCAAGGTGTCGCCCGGTTCATACAGCACATCGCCCAGCGTCAGGCTGACTTGCTCCAGATGCGGAACAAGGCGCTGGAGGTCTACGGCCGGTAGCGCAGCAAGCAGATGATTGTCGCTTGGTTCGTGGGAGGCATGCATGGCAGAGCATCCGTGTCGGAGCAGGGGTGTGCCGGCTCAGGTTACTCCCATGCACGCCAAGGTTGGTGATCAATGTCTACTCATCGGCGGCACGCTCGTATTCCAGCGCCTGAGGCCTGGGTGATCGGGCGCGGCAATCCACCCGAACCCAACGCTCCAGGCCGTCGTCATCCAGTGTCAGCGTAGCGTCACGCAATGGCTGGCCGTCGAGGGTCATGGAGGTGAAGGTCGAACTGCCCTGACGCACATCAAAATGGTAGAGGGTTTTGCCGAAGCGGTAGTGCAAGGTAAAGCCCGGCCAATCGACGGGTATCAGCGGTTCGATTCTAAGCGTGCGGCCGCTGCGTTGTACGCCCAGCAATGACTCGACTATCAGCCGGTACATCCAGCCGGCAGAACCGGTGTACCAGGTCCAGCCACCACGCCCGGCATGGGGAGCGGCGCCGTAGACATCCGCGGCCATGACATAGGGCTCGACCTTATAGGTGTCGATTTGAGCATTGTTGGCAGGGTCGGCGGGGTTGATCAGGTTCAACAGTTCCCACGCTTTGCCGGTTTCACCCAACTGCGCAAACGCCATGCCCGCCCAAACGGCAGCATGGGTGTACTGACCTCCGTTCTCGCGCACGCCAGGCACGTAGCCCTTGATATAGCCCGGGTCCAGGGCGCCCTTGTCAAACGGAGGATCAAGCAGCAACACGGCGCGGATGTCACGTTTGATCAGATGCTCATCCAAAGACTGCATGGCCTGGATCTGGCGCACCGCAGAGCCGGCCCCTGACAGCACTGACCAGCTTTGAGCAATGGAATCGATACGACATTCTTCATTGCTCGCCGAGCCGAGCAGTTGCCCGTCATCGAACCAGGCACGGCGATACCAGGCGCCGTCCCAGGCGTTTTGTTCGAGGTTGCGTTGCAGTGTCACCGCACCGTCGCTGCAACGCTTGGCAAATTCGTGATCACCGTGCAGGCGGGCGGTCACCGCGAATTGCTCCAACACCTGGTAGCTGAAGAAACCCAGCCAGACACTTTCACCTGCACCCAGATGGCCGACGCGATTCATGCCGTCGTTCCAGTCACCGGAGCCCATCAGCGGCAGTCCGTGATCGCCGCGACGCAGGCTATGTTCGATGGCACGCACGCAGTGTCGATACAGGGACTCTCGCAGGTGCGACACCCCGGGGAGGTCATAGTAGGACTCTTCGCCGGCCCCGAGTTGACGTCCTTCCAGGTACCCGGCGGTCTCTTCCAGTACACCCACGTCTGCGGTCATTTCAACATAGCGGTTGGTGGCGGCCACCAGCCATAAAAAGTCATCGGAGCAGGCAGTGCGAACCCCTCGATTCATCGGCGGGTGCCACCAGTGTTGCACGTCGCCTTCCACATATTGATGGCCGGCGCACAGCAACAGATGCGCCCGCATGGCTGCCGGATCGGCATGGATCATCGCCATGCTGTCCTGCAACTGATCGCGAAAACCGATGGCGCCCCCTGACTGGTAGTAGCCGCTTCGGGCCTGGAAACGGCAGGCGATGACCTGATACATCAACCAACCGTTGATCATGACATCAACCGCAGGCGCGCACGTTTCTATACGAATAGCCCCGAGCAATGAGCGCCAGTGTTCCCGTACTTTCTGCAGCTCCGCTGCGGCCGCCAGTCTGCCCCGATAGCGTTGCACCAGCTGGGTAGCGGCGTTGCTGGAAGAGGCAGCCCCCAGGCGCAAGATGACTTCCTTGCTGTCGCCATCGTTGAGGTCAACCGACACTTGCAGGGCGGCACAAGGGTCCACACCGCCCCCCATGCGCCCGGACAACCCGGCATGCTGCATCGCCGCCGGTGAGGCGAGGGTGCCACTGCGGCCAATGAATTCGGTACGGTCACCGCTGACACCGTGATCGACGGTGTCGGTGTCAAAGAACGCCACCCGCTCGGAGAACTCCACCGAGTAAGCGTTGCGGGCGAAGAAGGCTCCGCTGGCGGGATCCGATTGGGTGACCACATGCATCGCCGACTTGCTGCGCAGATCGCCCAGTACCCATTCCACATACCCAGTGACTGACAATGATCGGCTGCGTCCCGAGCGGTTGCTCAGCAACAGCCGCGAGAACTTGATCGGCGCATCCAGCGCCACATAGATCCACAGCTCGCTGTAAATGCCATCTTCTTCATGTTCGAACACGCTGTAACCGAAACCGTGACGGGTCCGGTACGGGCCTTGTCCGGGGCAGGGTTGAGGCGCTGCAGACCAGAAGTGCCCGGTCTCTTCATCACGCAGGTAAATGGCTTCGCCGCTGCGATCGGTGACCGGGTCGTTGTGCCAGGGAGTCAGGCGAAATTCGTGGGCGTTTTCGGCCCAGGTATAGGCACTGCCGGCTTCCGAGACCACCGTGCCCAGGTGTGCATTGGCAATCACGTTAACCCAGGGCGCGGGTGTCGGATGGGTCGCCAGCCCGTCGATGATGTACTCACTGCCATCGTCGCTGAAGCCGCCGTATGCGTTGCTCAGCAGCAGCGAGGGAGGGCTAGGTGGTACCGATGCCGACCGAGCCTGATAATTGCGGGTCGCAACAAACGACGCGTGCACCGGCAATACTTTGCGGCGGTGAATCTGTTCGGCAAGGCTGCCCAGATCTTCGCTCAGCACCAGCCTGGCAACCGAGAGGAACAGCACGCGATCTTCATTCGACATCTGCTGCGCGGGGCGCACAAAGATCCCGCCCGGGCGATCCAGCAGAGTGGCTTCACTGCCTGAGGTGATAAGGCCCATGATCGCGTCTTGCAGTTGCTGGCGATAACCCGCCTGATCTTCGTTCCAGATCAGCAAATCGACCACCAGGCCTTTTTGTCGCCAGTAGGCGTGGGCCTGAATCAGCTGCTGCACCAAGGCGATGTTGTCCAGGCTTTGGACCTGCAGCAAAACAATGGGCAGGTCGCCGGAAATGGCCTGACCCCAGAGTCCCGGCTGATTGCGGCGATTGGTAATCAGCACCGCATTGTCGGTGCGCATCGAGGCGTTCGCATACAGCAACGACGAGGCCATCTGCTCGAACAGACGGGCGTCGGACAACGAGGCATTGAGCTGACGCAGAAGCACCTGGCTATGGGTCCAGGACAGGTCGAACACCCGGTCAGCGAGGTGGCGGTCGCGGTATTTGTTGATGAGATAGAGGCAGCCGTCACGGTTGTCGGCTACGCCGGTGACCAAGTCGATAGTGGCCTGCTGGCCGGGTTGCAGGGTAATCCTGCAGCGAATCGCGACCACCGGATCGAGCACAGGGCCTGCACTTCCTGATAAGCGCTGACAATTGGCATCAAGGGCGGCAGGTGACACAAGGCTGCGTCCTCGGCCGATGAACCGGGCGCGATCGGTTTCGTACGAGATCGCATCAATGTCCACCCCGTGTGCCGCCAGCAAATGGCACATCCACGGCGTTGGTTCATCGCTGGCGCGGGGGCGGCGGCTGCACACAATGGCCTGAAGCGCAGGCAGTAATTCGGTCTGCACAAACAGCTTGCTGAATGCCGGGTGCATCGCGTCGCTGGCTGGGGATGTCAGCACGACTTCGGCGTAGGTGGTGATCTCCAGTGTTTTGGCCGATGAGGCTAGGTTTGTGACATGCAGGCGGCGCAGTTCGATGTCGTCTTCAGGTGAGACAACAATCTCCAGATGCGTGTCGAAATCCAGGTTGCGCGCACGGAACTCTGCACGGGAATCGCAGAAGATTGCCTCATGGCTCTCAGGTTTATGCAACGTCGGTTGATGCGCCGCCGACCAGACCGTGTTGGTCTGGACATCGCGCAGGTAGCAGAACATCCCCCAATTGTCTTGTGAGGTGTCCTCCTGCCAACGGGTGACGGCCATTTCATTGTGCCGGCTATATCCACCGCCGCCGCTGGTCAGCATGACGTGGTAGCGACCGTTGGAGAGTAATTGCACGGCCGGACGTTTGCGTCCTGGATCAGTGAACACCCGAAGCCCGGTGTCCTTGCTTTGGCCAACATCGCCGAGTACGGGCGACTGTGTGGTTTGCAGGTACGGCGCGGCGGCTTTTGGTACGCGCTCCTGTAGCAGCAGCAGGGCTGATCGCAACGCCGGGTCGGCCTCGAATCGCCGTTGCATGGGTTGATCGAGCAGTCGGCTGGTCAAGGCCAGCAAGCTCATGCCCTGGTGGTGAGCCATGAACGACCGAACTACGGTGAAGTGTTGGCCGCGCGGTAAGCGGGCCTCGGTGTAATCTACTGCTTCATACAAACCGAAACGTCCAGAGGAGCCCTGGGCAAGGCGTTGCAGGTTTTTGCAGGCCGCATCGGCATCGACCATCAACGCCAGGGCGCTGGCGTAGGGCGCTATCACGACGTCATTGCTCAGCCCGCGCTGGAGCCCCAGGGCCTGAACGCCGAAGGCGCGGTATTGATAATTGAAGTGCGCGTCGACGGTGGAGTAACCCGATTCCGAAACGCCCCAGGGAATGCCCAGTCTGTTGCCATGTTCGATCTGTACCGACACGGCGGCGCGGCAAGTCTGGTCCAGCAGGCTGCCCTCAAAGTTGCGCATCACCAGCATTGGCATCAGGTATTCGAACATCGAGCCCGACCAGGACAGCAACGTTGGTACGCCAGCGTTTTCACTCAGCAGCCTTCCCAAGGTGAACCAGGCACGTTGGGGGATTTGTCCTTGAGCGATGGCCACGTAATTGGTCAGCCGCACCTCGGACGCCAGCAGGTCGTAGTAACCGGTGTCGAGCCTGCGCTCCTCGGCGTTGTAACCGATGACAAACAGGTCACGCTGGTTGTCGTAAAGCAACGAGAAATCCATCTGCGCCAACGACGTCGCTAATAGCGCCAGACGCTCCAGGGTCTCCAGACGCTTCCCGGCGTCACTGCGCACCCGCTCGATTTGAGGATGATGGTCGACGGTCCAGTCGGCGGGGTTCAGACCTGCCAACTGGCGCAAGGTGCATGGCGACTCAGCCGTGACCAGGCGGGCAGGGAGTTGATAGCGCTGCAGTTCTTCTGTCCAGTCGATGCATTGACGGGCAAACGCTTCTCGCCAGTAGAGGCTTTCCTTGTCGGTGTCCGCTAGCTTGCTTGTGATCGTGATGTGAGCCGTTTGTAGCAGGTCTGCCAGCGCCTCGGTGGTCGCCGCTTGCGAGGCATGTTCAAGGCCTTCACTCAATTGGTTCAGGGCGTTTTCATCCGCGCCCGCGGCGCGCTGGGAGTCTGCAAGGATATCCAGGGTATCGCGCAGGCCCTTGATCACGGTAGGGCCGAACATTGGGGCGTCCGCAAGTTGCGCAATGCCGGTGCTCAAGGTCAGCAGCAGTCCCGCCAAGTTCCCGCTGTCGACGGTGGAGACGTAATGCGGACGCAACGGCTCGAGGGTCTGCGTGTCGTACCAGTTATAGAAGTGCTGCCGATAACGCTCCAGTCCGTCCATGCTGTCCAACGACGCCGCAAGCCGGGACAGCAGCCGTTCGGTACTCAAGTAGCCGAAATCGTGAGCGGCCAGGTGGGCGAGCAGGGACATGCCCATATTGGTCGGCGAGGTGCGGTGGGCAATGGCAGGCCTGGGTTCTTCCTGCACGTTGTCCGGTGGCAGCCAGTGATTCTGAGGCCCGACGTATTGATCGAAGAATGCCCAGGTCTTGCGCGCCAGCACTCGCAGGAAGCGCAAATCCGCCGTCGACGGTGCGAACTCCGACTGCCTGGGTGCCGAACTGAGCCACCAAGCGATCCAGGGGCCCGCTAGCCACGACAACAGCAGCGGACTGGCGATGGCCAGCGTCTGCGGATCCTTCGCCAGCAGGGCCAGTGAGATCAGGGCCGACACCGGCGCGATCCCCATCTGGCGATAGAGGCCAAGCAGCTGATTATCGGTGGTGCGCTCCACCTCGCGCGAGGGCTGCCATTGCAAAAGCCGGCGCCTGCTGAAGCCGATTCGCCAGAGCGAGCGCAGGATTGCATCGGCGCTGTAGAACATCTCGAAAGGCAGCCAGGCGAGCGTCAGACACGCCCGGGCCAGGTCCTGTGCCAGATCACCCAGCTGCGCCCTGAGGTATTGTCCGTAGGGCACATCGGCGGGAGGCTGCATCAGATCGGTCACCGCGCGAAGCAACGGTTGAATCACCATCAAACCGATGACTGTCAGGGTCCAGTTCAATGGCTGACTGCTGGCAAACCACCCCCATGCAAACATCAGCAACAGCGCTAGCGGTTCCAGGCTGCGTCGCAGATTGTCCAGAATCTTCCAGCGTGCCATGACGCTCAGTCTGTTGCGCACCCATTTGCCATCGGCGTTGCGCGCCCAAGGTAATGTCCACGGCAGCAGTTGCCAGTCACCGCGGACCCAGCGATGCCGTCGTTTGACATCGGCACCATAGCGCGAGGGGTATTGCTCGTAGACCTGCACGTCGCTGAGCAGGCCAGATCGTGCATAACAACCTTCGATCAGGTCGTGGCTGAGAATCTGGTTATCCGGCAAGCAACCTTCCAGAGCGCAGGTGAACGCGTCCACGTCGTAGATGCCCTTGCCGATGAAGGAGCCTTGCTGGAACAGGTCCTGGTAAACGTCCGATACCGACCGAGTGTAGGGATCGACGCCGGCATCACTGCCAAACAGGCGGGCGTAGATCGACCGCGTGGCGCTGGTCAGGCTGATGCCCACTCGCGGTTGCAACACCGCGTACCCGGAAATGATTTGCTCGCCCGCACTGTCGAACAACGGACGATTCAACGGGTGCATCATGGCCTCCACGCATTGGCGAGCGACATCGCGCGGCAGCAGGGTGTCGGTGTCCAGCGTGATCACATAACGCACCCCGCGCAATGGTGTGATGTCGCCGACGATGGCGTTGAAACGATCCAGTCCATTGCCGCGCAACAGGGCGTTGAGTTCAATCAGCTTGCCGCGTTTGCGCTCGTGACCCATCCATACGCGTTCGCTCGCGTTCCAGCGACGCGGCCGATGCAACAGAAAGAATCGGTCGCTGAGTCCGTCCGCGTATTTTCGGTTGAGCAGGGTGATTGCACGGCGGGCCCGTGTCAGCAACTCGGCGTCTTGCGGCTGTGACTCTTCAGTCGCATCCAGAAAATCGCTGAGCAACGCGAAATACAGGTTGCTGTCGCGGTTGGCGAGAAACCGCACTTCAAGACCTTCCACCAATTCGTCCACATCTGTCGGGCTGGCGATAAGCGTCGGGATCACTACAAGGCTTCGCGCCTCATCGGGAATACCGTTGGCGAAATCCATTTTCGGCAGAGTTGTCGGCAACATACTGAAAGTCACCAGCCAATTGATCAGGCTGATCGCCAGTCGGCTGGTCATGATCAGGCATGGAATCGCCATCATCAGAAGCGCTGAATCGGGCAGCCCGTCGCGCTGCGCAGAGGCCAGTAGAGGCCAGGCGAAGATGAGCGTCAGAAAAGCCACAGGCGCCAGATAAAACATCAATGGTGACTGCTGCAATAACCGTTTCCAGCGCTCATGAAGCGGTACCCGGGCGTTGAGCCGTCGCTCCAGCGTCGGCAACCCTGCGCTAATCAAGTAATACCCGACATGGCGGGCCAGCAACTCGCAAGAGACTGAGGCGGTTCCGGCTGCAGCGAGATTGATCGCGGCGCGGGCGACCTGGATTTCCGAGTGCTGGGGGCTTCTTCGAGCAAGGCGTTCAATGACATGCCGGTAGCTGTCACGGGTTTTGAAATCCATCGCCCGGTAAATCGCCGCCGGGTCTTCATTGAGAATCTGTTCGACATGACTCATCGACTCGACGAACTCGCGCCAGTCAGTGGCGGACAAGAGGCGCAAGCTGCCGATGCTGTTGCCGATGGACACCTGATCCGCCGCCTGTTGTTGCGCATCGAGCTGCACCTGACGTTCGATGCTGGAGCCTGTCTCACTCAGCATCTGCTCGATCCAGTTCAGCGCCAGAGCCAGGGCTGCGTTCTGGCCCTGCAGGCTGCGGGTGAATTCGGCGACAAAGGCGGGGGTCATCGGCGGTGCGGAGCGGGCCATGTCGGCAACGGTCAGCACCACGTTTTTGATGTCTCGTTCTGAGGTTTCGATCAAGCGCTCGGCCCAGTCATCAGCCAGATTGCGATCATCGGCGTTGGCCATCACCCGCGAGGCCACTCGCCGCAGGTTTTCGATCAGCGCCAGACGCAGCATGATCGGTATCGCCCACAGTTCGCCCAGCGCAAGGGGCATCACTGTCTGATAGGAAAGAATGAAGCGGCTCAGACTTTCCTCATCGACTCGACCGTCACCATGGGAGATGGTCTCCAGAGCGATGTCATAGACTCGAGGAAGCCCCGCGGACGGGCCGTTGATCAGGCGTGGCAACTCACGGCTATAGCCTTTGGGCAGGTGCGTTCTGGCGGTGCGGATGTGGTCCTCGACCAGATAGTAATTGTCCAGCAGCCATTCCGCTGCCGGAGTCACGCGTCGGCTGGACAGTTGCGCGTTGGACAGCGCCGTGCAGCTGCGCTTGAGCAGCTCCTCGTTATCATCGAGCCTGTGCAGCATCGAATCCCGTGCGGACAGCGTGGTCAGGCGATGCTGCCCGGCCAGGGCGATGCCGTGACTGGCCATCTGGTCGGCGCTGAATAGCTCCGAGCGCAATATGGGCTCGTATTCGAATCGGGGTCGGGGAAACTGTCGGCTTCGCCAAAAGCCGGACGAGCGGGAAAATACCTTCTGTATGCGTGTCCATATGCTGTTCATAAGGTCTTGAGCCTGAAAACGCATTGCATTTGCGTGCGTTTTGATAGGTGCGCCAACGCAGTGCGCCAGCCCCGAGCAGCGCCTGGTGGACGTAGCTTTTCAGCTTCAGTGTGGAGACTTGGAGGGCTGTTCGTCTGTTCGCTGGCGAACATAGCCGGCGCTCTTTGGATGCAGTCAAGTTAAATTGAACGCGTGAGCGCTGTTGATATCTACTTCCTACGGCAACCGGGGGGAGCATGATGAAAGAGGCGCGAAGAAGGCTGGCCCTTACAACCTGGCAAGAGCTCTTTACACTGTCCGAAAACCGCATCGATGCCGAGGACAGGTACGACAGGCTATTGAGGTCTGCTGACGACATGGAGTGCGAGGGCCTGATTACCAGTACCGAGTGGCGCAAACTCGTTCAACAAGCCGGAACGTTATTCGCAAGTAACGCAGAGTGCATGCGCGAGGCACGGGCGAGACAAAATCGGCACGTTGCCATTCAATGGTGGGCTCCGGCGAAAGTAGCGCGCTTCTAGTCGAAACCGCTTTGTCGATAACGTTTATGTCTCAGGCCTGGAGGCAAGCGTTGGGCGTGCACTGGCGTCAGTCTGCGACCTCACAGGTGTGTGCGTTTCATCTTGCAGCTGACTCCGGCATAGATAGTTTTCCAGCAGGACCACCACCTCAGTAACAAAACCTGGATGCCCAAGCAGTTTTGGCTGGTCAGCAGTCACGGTGTGGATGATTGCATGCGCTGCAATGCTCATCAGATAGATCGACAGATCAGGATCAGGCACGTGACTCATGAACGGTTTTAGTACATCCGAGAACTGTCTGCGAAGCTGATCATTGTCCTCCGGCAGGTGTCGTACCGTGCGCGGCAACTCTTCGTGAATGGCTTTGTGTACCGCTGGCGCAACGCGGTGTTCATTGACGATCATCTCGACAATAAGCGTCAGCGCGCCTCGAAGAGAGGGCTGGTGCGGCAAGACCTCTAACGCCTCTAACAGATCTGCACGCGTTGCCACGGCGTGACGCCGCTGTAACTCGGCAATCACCGCCTCCTTGTTCGGGAAGAACTGGTACAGCGAACCAATATTGACGCCGGCACGCTCGGCAATTGCGTTTGTTGTCAGACCCTCCCAGCCAACCTTGGTCAAAATGTAAGTCGCCGCTTGAATAATCGCATCGACCGTGGCACGAGAACGCGCTTGGGAGGGGATTTTCCTGGGGTTGACGGTCGATCGGCTTTTGCTCACGGAAGGCCCCAGAACATGAGTTTTTAAAATATAAGCTTTAACTTACGATTTGAGGGGTGGTGAAAACACAACGCGCCTTCTGTCCTTGAGATATTTGAACGATGAACACACAAGACTTCGTACGTCCTTGGGACGCCTTCCAGGCTGCGAATCGTTTTCGCAGAGCGATTCGCAAATTCAACTCCGTTCCCATCCCAGAGGATGAGGTTCATGCGCTGCTCGCTGAAGCGGCTTTTGCACCCTCAAGCGGGAATATGCAGCCTTATGAGCTGCACTGGATTCGAGCCCCGGCCTTGAAAGCCAGTATCGCAACGGCCTGCAACGGACAGAAAGCAGCCGCATCAGCAGCAGACTTTATTGTCGTTGTGGCCAATCCCGCGTTAGGACTACGTACAGCCCGAGCGCAACTCGCGCATGTTGAAAGCTCCCTTACGCTGGAACAAGACTCAAAAGCTTATTACCGAAAACAAGTTGGGATGTTTCAAAAAATCCTTGGAGTAGGTTCTTCCGCACTGTGGTCACCGCTTGTTCTCCTTGCGGCACTGATTCGGCCCACTTTGTCCCTGATTCCCATCGGTCATATCGGCGGTCGGCAGTGGGCCGCGCGCAATGCCATCTTCGCTGCGCAGACACTGATGCTTGCGGCGGCAGCGAAAGGCATCGACTCCTGTCCCATGGAAGGTTTTTCTGCCTCTCAGGTTGCCAGGCTCCTGAGACTTCCGCGGGGATCTGTTATTCCGCTCGTTATTGCGCTTGGTTATCGCGCCGATGATGCAAGGATTGAGGAGCGGTGGCGCTATCCGGTAATGGACATGGTTATTTCACACTGAAAGAAAACTTTTTCGATAGTAGTCGGGCCGACTCGATTGCGTTTCTTGCCTAATTAAAAATATTCAAAATTCGATTGAGGCTCACCTTTACGCCATGCCAATAGCCCGCTAAAGCGGGCTTTGGTTTTTGCGAGTAAGGCTTTAAGCCTGGCGCGCAGTAAATGCCGAGTAGCTGATCATCAGGTTCCGGTAGTTCGGAATGCGCTGGGACAGCAGATTGCCCAAGCCTTCAATGTCGTTGCGCCAGTCGCCCTGCAACTCGCAGGCTACCGAGAACCAGTTCATCATTTGCGCACCCGCTTGCGTCATGCGGGTCCACGCAACCTGTTGCACGTGGTGTTGAAAGTGCCGGAAGAGTCCGTGACCACGAACACCTCAAACCCCTCGGCCAGGGCCGACAGCGTCGGAAAGGTTACGCAAACGTCGGTCACGACGCCGGCGATGATCAGCTGTTTGCGACCGGTCGCCTTGATCGCTTTGACGAAGTCGAATCCACTCACATGCACTGCTGATCGAACTGGATGCTGCCACCATGGGCATCATGACGCTGGTTTCATCCCGCTGTGTTTCCGGGCCCGACTGGGACGACGCGACTATCTTCCTCGACATGGTAATGAAACACCGTGCCTGCGCCGGATAACCCGTGGGCGTTGTCCGCTACCGTAAATCGGCGGTTGTTCAAACGCTCGCTGATTTGAGAAAAGGGGATTTCCATAGATGTGACTCCTTTCAGCGTCTGTTTCTGGGCGGCTAGCGATTCTTCGTGGGACGCTGTTTTCTAGCCAGAGCTGACGGTGGCGACTGGCAGACAGCGTCCACGAATCAAGGGGTGCTTCAGTGACGATGTGGTCTGGGTTCTCTACTGCCTTATATGCTTTGTACGGACCTTGGATGTTTTCATAGTGGCAACCTGGGTTCTTTGGTAAGAAAAAGAATTTTTAGACGGGGGTTGACCACGTATTTTGATCGTGTATTATTCGCCTCCCGCTGACGAGCAGCTTGATGCTGACTTCAGCTTAAGTGATTGATTTTGATAATGAAATCATGAGCTTTTAAGGGTTGCAGTTTGAGAGAGCGTGCTGTAGAGTGCGCTCCTCGGTTGAGACGAAAGATCTTAACCAACCGCTCTTTAACAACTGAATCAAGCAATTCGTGTGGGTGCTTGTGGAGTCAGACTGATAGTCAACAAGATTATCAGCATCACAAGTTACTCCGCGAGAAATCAAAGATGTAACCAACGATTGCTGAGCCAAGTTTAGGGTTTCTTAAAAACCCAAAGATGTTTGAACTGAAGAGTTTGATCATGGCTCAGATTGAACGCTGGCGGCAGGCCTAACACATGCAAGTCGAGCGGCAGCACGGGTACTTGTACCTGGTGGCGAGCGGCGGACGGGTGAGTAATGCCTAGGAATCTGCCTGGTAGTGGGGGATAACGCTCGGAAACGGACGCTAATACCGCATACGTCCTACGGGAGAAAGCAGGGGACCTTCGGGCCTTGCGCTATCAGATGAGCCTAGGTCGGATTAGCTAGTTGGTGAGGTAATGGCTCACCAAGGCGACGATCCGTAACTGGTCTGAGAGGATGATCAGTCACACTGGAACTGAGACACGGTCCAGACTCCTACGGGAGGCAGCAGTGGGGAATATTGGACAATGGGCGAAAGCCTGATCCAGCCATGCCGCGTGTGTGAAGAAGGTCTTCGGATTGTAAAGCACTTTAAGTTGGGAGGAAGGGCATTAACCTAATACGTTAGTGTTTTGACGTTACCGACAGAATAAGCACCGGCTAACTCTGTGCCAGCAGCCGCGGTAATACAGAGGGTGCAAGCGTTAATCGGAATTACTGGGCGTAAAGCGCGCGTAGGTGGTTTGTTAAGTTGGATGTGAAATCCCCGGGCTCAACCTGGGAACTGCATTCAAAACTGACAAGCTAGAGTATGGTAGAGGGTGGTGGAATTTCCTGTGTAGCGGTGAAATGCGTAGATATAGGAAGGAACACCAGTGGCGAAGGCGACCACCTGGACTGATACTGACACTGAGGTGCGAAAGCGTGGGGAGCAAACAGGATTAGATACCCTGGTAGTCCACGCCGTAAACGATGTCAACTAGCCGTTGGGAGCCTTGAGCTCTTAGTGGCGCAGCTAACGCATTAAGTTGACCGCCTGGGGAGTACGGCCGCAAGGTTAAAACTCAAATGAATTGACGGGGGCCCGCACAAGCGGTGGAGCATGTGGTTTAATTCGAAGCAACGCGAAGAACCTTACCAGGCCTTGACATCCAATGAACTTTCCAGAGATGGATTGGTGCCTTCGGGAACATTGAGACAGGTGCTGCATGGCTGTCGTCAGCTCGTGTCGTGAGATGTTGGGTTAAGTCCCGTAACGAGCGCAACCCTTGTCCTTAGTTACCAGCACGTAATGGTGGGCACTCTAAGGAGACTGCCGGTGACAAACCGGAGGAAGGTGGGGATGACGTCAAGTCATCATGGCCCTTACGGCCTGGGCTACACACGTGCTACAATGGTCGGTACAGAGGGTTGCCAAGCCGCGAGGTGGAGCTAATCCCAGAAAACCGATCGTAGTCCGGATCGCAGTCTGCAACTCGACTGCGTGAAGTCGGAATCGCTAGTAATCGCGAATCAGAATGTCGCGGTGAATACGTTCCCGGGCCTTGTACACACCGCCCGTCACACCATGGGAGTGGGTTGCACCAGAAGTAGCTAGTCTAACCTTCGGGAGGACGGTTACCACGGTGTGATTCATGACTGGGGTGAAGTCGTAACAAGGTAGCCGTAGGGGAACCTGCGGCTGGATCACCTCCTTAATCGACGACATCAGCTGCTCCATAAGTTCCCACACGAATTGCTTGATTCATTGAAGAAGACGATAGAAGCAGCTTTAAGCTCCAAGCTGATAGCTCACAGCTAACAGTTACGCGCTCGAAATTGGGTCTGTAGCTCAGTTGGTTAGAGCGCACCCCTGATAAGGGTGAGGTCGGCAGTTCGAATCTGCCCAGACCCACCAATTTTGTATGGGGCCATAGCTCAGCTGGGAGAGCGCCTGCCTTGCACGCAGGAGGTCAACGGTTCGATCCCGTTTGGCTCCACCATTAACTGCTTCTGCTGTTAGAGTTTAGAAATGAATATTCTGAAGTGAATATTGATTTCTAGTCTTTGATTAGATCGTTCTTTAAAAATTTGGGTATGTGATAGAAAGATAGACTGAACGTTACTTTCACTGGTAACGGATCAGGCTAAGGTAAAATTTGTGAGTTGCTCTTAATTGAGTATTATCGAATTTTCGGCGAATGTCGTCTTCACAGTATAACCAGATTGCTTGGGGTTATATGGTCAAGTGAAGAAGCGCATACGGTGGATGCCTTGGCAGTCAGAGGCGATGAAAGACGTGGTAGCCTGCGAAAAGCTTCGGGGAGTTGGCAAACAGACTTTGATCCGGAGATGTCTGAATGGGGGAACCCAGCCATCATAAGATGGTTATCTTAAGCTGAATACATAGGCTTAAGAGGCGAACCAGGGGAACTGAAACATCTAAGTACCCTGAGGAAAAGAAATCAACCGAGATTCCCTTAGTAGTGGCGAGCGAACGGGGACTAGCCCTTAAGTGGCTTTGAGATTAGCGGAACGCTCTGGAAAGTGCGGCCATAGTGGGTGATAGCCCTGTACGCGAAAATCTCTTAGTCATGAAATCGAGTAGGACGGAGCACGAGAAACTTTGTCTGAATATGGGGGGACCATCCTCCAAGGCTAAATACTACTGACTGACCGATAGTGAACTAGTACCGTGAGGGAAAGGCGAAAAGAACCCCGGAGAGGGGAGTGAAATAGATCCTGAAACCGTATGCGTACAAGCAGTGGGAGCCCACTTTGTTGGGTGACTGCGTACCTTTTGTATAATGGGTCAGCGACTTATTTTCAGTGGCGAGCTTAACCGAATAGGGGAGGCGTAGCGAAAGCGAGTCTTAATAGGGCGTCTAGTCGCTGGGAATAGACCCGAAACCGGGCGATCTATCCATGGGCAGGTTGAAGGTTGGGTAACACTAACTGGAGGACCGAACCGACTACCGTTGAAAAGTTAGCGGATGACCTGTGGATCGGAGTGAAAGGCTAATCAAGCTCGGAGATAGCTGGTTCTCCTCGAAAGCTATTTAGGTAGCGCCTCATGTATCACTGTAGGGGGTAGAGCACTGTTTCGGCTAGGGGGTCATCCCGACTTACCAAACCGATGCAAACTCCGAATACCTACAAGTGCCGAGCATGGGAGACACACGGCGGGTGCTAACGTCCGTCGTGAAAAGGGAAACAACCCAGACCGTCAGCTAAGGTCCCAAAGTTATGGTTAAGTGGGAAACGATGTGGGAAGGCTTAGACAGCTAGGAGGTTGGCTTAGAAGCAGCCACCCTTTAAAGAAAGCGTAATAGCTCACTAGTCGAGTCGGCCTGCGCGGAAGATGTAACGGGGCTCAAACCATACACCGAAGCTACGGGTATCACTTAGGTGATGCGGTAGAGGAGCGTTCTGTAAGCCTGTGAAGGTGAGTTGAGAAGCTTGCTGGAGGTATCAGAAGTGCGAATGCTGACATGAGTAACGACAATGGGTGTGAAAAACACCCACGCCGAAAGACCAAGGTTTCCTGCGCAACGTTAATCGACGCAGGGTTAGTCGGTCCCTAAGGCGAGGCTGAAAAGCGTAGTCGATGGAAAACAGGTTAATATTCCTGTACTTCTGGTTATTGCGATGGAGGGACGGAGAAGGCTAGGCCAGCTTGGCGTTGGTTGTCCAAGTTTAAGGTGGTAGGCTGGAATCTTAGGTAAATCCGGGATTCTAAGGCCGAGAGCTGATGACGAGTGTTCTTTTAGAACACGAAGTGGTTGATGCCATGCTTCCAAGAAAAGCTTCTAAGCTTCAGGTAACCAGGAACCGTACCCCAAACCGACACAGGTGGTTGGGTAGAGAATACCAAGGCGCTTGAGAGAACTCGGGTGAAGGAACTAGGCAAAATGGCACCGTAACTTCGGGAGAAGGTGCGCCGGTGAGGGTGAAGCATTTACTGCGTAAGCCCATGCCGGTCGAAGATACCAGGCCGCTGCGACTGTTTATTAAAAACACAGCACTCTGCAAACACGAAAGTGGACGTATAGGGTGTGACGCCTGCCCGGTGCCGGAAGGTTAATTGATGGGGTTAGCTAACGCGAAGCTCTTGATCGAAGCCCCGGTAAACGGCGGCCGTAACTATAACGGTCCTAAGGTAGCGAAATTCCTTGTCGGGTAAGTTCCGACCTGCACGAATGGCGTAACGATGGCGGCGCTGTCTCCACCCGAGACTCAGTGAAATTGAAATCGCTGTGAAGATGCAGTGTATCCGCGGCTAGACGGAAAGACCCCGTGAACCTTTACTATAGCTTTGCACTGGACTTTGAATTTGCTTGTGTAGGATAGGTGGGAGGCTTTGAAGCGTGGACGCCAGTTCGCGTGGAGCCAACCTTGAAATACCACCCTGGCAACTTTGAGGTTCTAACTCAGGTCCGTTATCCGGATCGAGGACAGTGTATGGTGGGTAGTTTGACTGGGGCGGTCTCCTCCTAAAGAGTAACGGAGGAGTACGAAGGTGCGCTCAGACCGGTCGGAAATCGGTCGTAGAGTATAAAGGCAAAAGCGCGCTTGACTGCGAGACAGACACGTCGAGCAGGTACGAAAGTAGGTCTTAGTGATCCGGTGGTTCTGTATGGAAGGGCCATCGCTCAACGGATAAAAGGTACTCCGGGGATAACAGGCTGATACCGCCCAAGAGTTCATATCGACGGCGGTGTTTGGCACCTCGATGTCGGCTCATCACATCCTGGGGCTGAAGCCGGTCCCAAGGGTATGGCTGTTCGCCATTTAAAGTGGTACGCGAGCTGGGTTTAGAACGTCGTGAGACAGTTCGGTCCCTATCTGCCGTGGACGTTTGAGATTTGAGAGGGGCTGCTCCTAGTACGAGAGGACCGGAGTGGACGAACCTCTGGTGTTCCGGTTGTCACGCCAGTGGCATTGCCGGGTAGCTATGTTCGGAATAGATAACCGCTGAAAGCATCTAAGCGGGAAACTAGCCTCAAGATGAGATCTCACTGGGACCTTGAGTCCCCTGAAGGGCCGTCGAAGACTACGACGTTGATAGGTTGGGTGTGTAAGCGCTGTGAGGCGTTGAGCTAACCAATACTAATTGCCCGTGAGGCTTGACCATATAACACCCAAGCAATTTGAGCGTAAAAGCCAGATTGCGGTGTGTGAAGACGAAACGAACCGAAAGTTCGAGATACTCACAAAACACCAAACTATCGCATACCCATTCGCTGGAGCGTGAACCTGAAAAGGCCCACGACCTGGCTACCGAATTTCTTGACGACCATAGAGCATTGGAACCACCTGATCCCATCCCGAACTCAGCAGTGAAACGATGCATCGCCGATGGTAGTGTGGGGTTTCCCCATGTGAGAGTAGGTCATCGTCAAGATTAAATTCCGAAACCCCTATCTGCGTATGCAGGTAGGGGTTTTGTTTTGTCCTCCAAAAAACATCCGAAGACTGGTACGGAGTACCTCCCGGGGGCGCTTGGTTCGGGGCTACGCTAAAGCTATGCGGGTCGTCGATCAATTGTGACCCTCTTTTCATGCTGCGTCCGTCTCTGGAGCGTTCAATGCCGCGCATCACCACGCGCCTGGTGGCTTTGTTTGTTCTTTGCCTGACTCTGGAAGTGCCAGCCCAGACCAACACCTGCCCAGCGGGCGAGAAACAAGTGTGCCTGGACGGCTGCACCTGCCTGCCAGACGTTGGGCAACTGCTCGGCCCCCAGCTTGATGGCCTCTACCAGATCGCAGCACCTGCTCTGGCGCTGTGGCTGACCCAAGCCCGCGCTGAAGCAGCCAACGCCGGCATCCAATCCATTCCACCGCATATACGGGAGCAACTGCTGCACTGGTACGATCCCAGCGTCCTCGATACCGCGCGCTATAAAGTCAGCAACAACGGTCAATTCAGCGCGGCCACTGCCATGCTGCAAAACCCCGATGTCGGTGCCGTGACGCTGATCGACATCATCCTCTTCCGGGACGCTCAAACCGCAGAACAGAATATCGCGCTCTGGGCGCACGAACTGAAGCATGTGCAGCAGTTCCAGGAATGGGGGGTAGAAGGGTTCGCCCAGCGGTACACACAAGATTTCGATGCGGTGGAGGCGCCGGCTTATGCCATACAGGCTGAGGTCAGACGGATGGTGCGGGAAGGGGCTTACTGAAGGGTAGTGGATCAGTCATGGAGCATGCCTCTATGCTTTCGGCACCCCAGGCACATCCATGTTTATCTTGCGCCAAACGGCTTCGGACAAGCTGTAAACCGAAAAAGCGATCAACCCCAAGGCCATCACCATCAAAATCACGCCTCCGGCCGGCAGGTCCTGCAGAGCATCGAGGGCCTCCTTCATGCCGGGCGGATCCATGGCTTTATAGCGGGAGCCACTGATTATCAGCAGCAGAGCGATCTCAATAAAGACGACACCACGTGCTATAAGACCGAACCGTGACACCGGACGGATGTACTGCATGACGTCTTCGTCAGCTTCAAAATATTTCTCGAACGACGACTTCCACCCCTTGATGATATGGGCAATGCCTACGCCGAGAGGGACAAGTGCGAGCAGGTACACCAATACATTCGAGTGTTCCCAGGACAACAGATGCGCCAGTAAATCCCTGGTTTGCCCACCCCCGGGATTGCCCGAGTTTCTGATGCCGCCAATGAGTAAGCCCAACGCAAAAAACGCCAGCGCGCCGTTGACTACACCTCCCGCCAACAACCCTGCCCGAATGACCAGCCCCTTCATTTTATTACCGTGATGATCAACGTCGCGTATAGCTTGCAACACTCGCCAACCGGCGAAGGCAAACAGGCCCGCCACCACTAACCCGACTAAAACATAACCGAAAGGCTGGCTTAACAAGGCCTCCAGGCTCCTGTGACCGTCCTTCGGTTTTGTCGAGTCTTGAGCCGCCAGCAGCGCGAAGATCCCAATGATCAGGTAAAGAACGCCTCGAGCGGCATAACCTCCCCGAGCGAGTACAACAAGGCTGTTGTGCGCAGACATGGCAGCTAATTCCGCATAAGTAATAATAGAGCAGACCTTTCGAGTCGGGAGGGGTTCGATTGAAGGCAGGTTGATCAACTCAATTTACGCTCACTTGAGGATTCCCTTTTCCGGCTACCCATCGGTTAGAGGGCTCACGCGATCAAACGATATCGTCAATCAGGATATGGTGCTGCCCCCGACTGCATGTTTCTATCCGCGCCTCGACCTTGTAGACAGTGCGCAGCATCACCTCGGTAATCACTTCGTTGCTCGGTCCGCTGCCTTGACTTGTCCCATTGGCGATCACCAATACCTGGTCGGCAAAGCGCAACGCCTGATTCAGATCGTGGATCGCGATGAAGACGATAACCTCGCGTTTACGAGCAAGTGCCCTCATGAAATTCAGCACTTGCACCTGCCGATGCACGTCCAGCGCGCTGGTCGGCTCGTCCATTAGCAGGATTTCCGGTTTGCGCACCAGTGTTTGTGCGATGGACACCAGCTGTTGCTGGCCGCCGCTGAGTTCACCGAGGTTACGAAAGGACAATTCGGTAATCCCGAGGGCGCCGAGGATCTCGTCGACCAGTTTCAATTCATCGTCATGAACGACCCAACCCGGTGTCAGTTGTTTACGCGCCAGCAGCACTGATTCGTAGACCGTCAGGCGGGCACTGGCATTCAGGCCCTGAGGCATGTAGCTAATGCCCTGGTGGCCCTTTTTCGAGTCCTGCAGAATGATGTGGCCCGGCCCGTCAATCAGCCCGGCCATGCGTTTGAACAAGGTGGATTTACCCGCTGCGTTCGGCCCGACCACGGCAACCACCTGACCACCCGTGAAAGAGGCTGTGGTGACGCCTGAAATGATCTCGCGCTGCCCGTAACGAGCGCCGAGGTTATCGAGCTGGATCTTCACCATGAGTTTTTCTTCCCGCTGAGAATCAGTGATATGAAGAACGGCACGCCGATCAGTGACGTGACGACGCCGATGGGGAAAATCGCGCCCGGGATCAGGGTTTTGCTTACGACCGAACTGGCGGAAAGTATCAGCGAGCCCGTCAGTAAAGAGGCTGGCAGGAAGAACCGTTGATCCTCACCAATCAGCATCCGTGCGATGTGCGGGCCAACCAGTCCGGTAAAACCGATGGTGCCGACAAAGGCCACCGGGAACGAGGCGAGCAGGCTGACCATGATCAGCGTCTGAAAACGCAGACGGCGTACGTTGATCCCGAAACTCGCGGCCTTGTCATCACCCAACCGCAGGGCAGTCAGTGCCCAGGCGCGTTTGGCAAAGATCGGCAGGGTGATCAGGATGACCAGGCAAATAACCCCGAGTTTCGGCCAGGTGGCTTTGGTCAGGCTGCCCATGGTCCAGAACACGACCGCTGCCACGGCTTGTTCGGTGGCAAAAAACTGCACCAGGGCCAACAGCGCATTAAAGGTAAACACCAAGGCGATGCCGAGCAGCACGATGGTCTCGGCGGTGACCCCACGGCGCATGCTCAGGAAGTGGATCAGCAGCGCTGACAGCATGGCCATTATGAATGCATTCACGGGCACCATGTACTGCGCCGCCAGCGGGAACAGCGCCACACCAAAGGCCAGTCCCATGGCTGCGCCGAAACTGGCGGCGGCGGAAATGCCCAGCGTGAACGGACTGGCCAGCGGGTTGTTGAGGATCGTCTGCATCTGTGCGCCCGCCAACGACAACGCGGCCCCGACCGCGACGGCCATCAGCGCCACGGGCAGACGGATTTCCCACATCACCACCCGTACTTGCGCTGAAGCGGTGTCCGGCGAAAACAGCGCGCCGAGCACCTCAGTGAGGCTGTAGCTTGCCGGCCCAAGGGCCAGATCAAGCAGCACGCTGAACATCAGTAACACGGCGAGCCCGCCAAGGATCAGACGTTTGCGTAGCACCAATCGACGGTAGGTGTCGCGCTGAACGACCATTGTTTCGTTCAGTGAGCTCATTGCTTCACCTCAGGCTTGTCCAGGCTGACGAAATAACCGGGCTCGTAAGGCACCGGCAGAAATCGCTCATGCAGTTCGCGCAATGACGCATCCGGATCCAGATCGGCAAACAGCGTCGGGTGAAACCATTTCGCCAGTTGCTGGATGGCCGCGAACTGGTAGGGGCTGTTGTAGAACTCGGTGGCGTGCTGCGCCTCGATGTTGAGGATGATCACGTCGGGTCGCTGGGAGATCGCTTGCTCGATGTCGAAGGTGCCGTCTTCAAACCCGCCAAATGTCGGGATCTTCGCGATGGCGGGAAACTTTCGCAGGTATGCGCCGTAGGTGTCCGGGTCAGACTGGATCAAGTCCTTTCGCCAGCCGACGATGCGTTCAATGGGGTTTTGCGTATCCAGTGCCGCGACGAGGTACAACTGGCGGCCCTCACCGAGAATGACTCGCCTGACCGGGAGGTGCACCTTGACCTTGCGCCCCAGCAAATCGGTCACTGTGCCGAGCGCGGGATCCGGGTCGGCGGCGAGCGCGTGGCGTGGCGTCAGAGAGCACAGCGATAGGCCCAACAGTCCTGCGAACAGCAGCGCAGCGAAGGTTTGGGATCGTCGAAAGAGGGTAACCATGGTGTATTCCTTTGCAGAAGCCAGACCGGACAACGGCTCAAGCCGCCGCGCCGGGGCGGACGTTTCAGAAATCGACGGTGGCCGACAGCAGCAGGGTGCGTGGTGATCCTTGGGAGAACGCCCCGTAGGACGCGACGCCCGACCAATACTCGCGGTCGAACACGTTCTGCACGGTGGCGCGCAATGTGTCGGGTGTTCCGCAACTCGGGTAGCAAAGCGTGCTCCGACATCGAAGCGGGTCCAGGCATCAAGTTCTTGGGTGTTGGCCTGGTTCACGTACTGGCTGGCGGTGTAGATCGCGCCACTGGTCAGCGTCAGCCCCTCGATACACGGGGTGTCCCATTCGGCCCAGAGGTTGGCTTGAACGTTCGGGACGCCGACCGGTTTATTGCCACGGTTGGCGGCAACGCCGGACTTGGTCAGTTCCCCATCGAGGAGGGTCACGCCACCGAGCAGGCGCGTGCCCTGGGCAACTTCGCCAACCAGGCTCAACTCGATGCCGCGATTGCGCTGCTCGCCCTGCACCGAGAACCTGCCGGACGACAGCTCGCCGCTGGGTTTCTTGATCTGGAACAGGGCCAGAGTGCACATGAAGCTGCCGTAGTCGACCTTGACGCCGACCTCCTGTTGCCGGGAGATGTAAGGTGAAAAAATCTCCCCTGCGTTCGAGGCGGCGGACGGCGCGATGTCACCCTTGCTCAGGCCTTCGATGTAGTTGTAGTAGAACGACACGTGGTCCCAGGGTTTGGCGACGACGCCGAACAGCGGCGTGGTATCGCTTTTATCGTAGGAGGTTGTGACTGTCCCGGCCGCATTGTAGTTGTCGGACTTGATGTTCTGTTTGCGCAAACCGACGGTGACTTGCAAGCGCTCGTCGAGCACCGAAAGGGTATCGGCCAGGGCCACGCCAGACAGTTCGCTCTCGGAGATTTTCGGCGTGTCCGGTTTGGCGATGGAGGGTTCCGGACGGTCGACTGGGTGCTAGATGTTCGACAGTATCGCCGGGCCGGAAATGATGCCTCGGGACAACTCATCGCGATAACGGGTGACTTGCAGGGCGGTGCTGTGACTGACCGGCCCGGTGTCGAAGCGCAGGCGGGCACCAGCGTCGACCGTGTAACGCTGGACTTCGAATTTGTAGTAGCCGGGGATTGAAGACGTGTCGCCCGCAGCGTTGATGATGGTCGGGGTCTGATCGGACATGCGCGACACATCCGATTTGCCGCCACCAGCGTGGGCAAATACGGTCAGGGCATCGTCAACGTCGTATTCGCCACCCAGCAACGCCGACTTGTCACGGGTTTCTGACCAACCCCAGTCCTGGCTCACGCTGGTACGGCCGTTGGCCGCAGAGGGAATCGGTACGCCCGGTGCGATGAGGAACGGTCGGGATGCTGCGTCGAACTGTTCTTTCTGGCTGATCAGATCCAGGGTGGTACGCAGGCGGTCACCCTCATAGTCCAGGGAGATGGCGCCAATGTCGACGTCCCGGGATTGCTTGTCGATGGCCGTATCGCCTTGCTGGATACTGCCGTTGATCCGCACTCCGAACCGGCGCTCCTCACCCAACCGCCGACTTATGTCGAAGTGGCCACCGAGCTGCGAATTCATGCCGTAACTGGCCGTGAACCAGGTCAAGTCCTCGCCGAGGGAGCGCTTGGGTACGACATTGATCACGCCGCCAACGGCGCTGTTGGGCGACATTCCATAGAGCAGGGCGCCGGGGCCTTTCACCACTTCGATGCGTTCGACGTACTCGGTGAACACCCGGTAGTTGGACGCCACACCGTACACACCGTCGAACGCCAGTTCACCGAGATTGCCTTCGCCGACGGGAAATCCACGGATGAAAAACGAATCGACAATACCGCCGGTCTGGCCCGTGGAGCGCACCGAGGAGTCACGCTCCAGCAGATCGCCCACGGTGATCGCCTGCTGATCCTTGATCAACGTCGAGGTGTAGGTGCTGATGCTGAAAGGTGCGTCCATCACCAGTGTATTGCCCAGCATGCCGAGGCGTCCGCCGCTGGCGACCTGGCCCCCCGGATATACGGGGGGCAAGTTGTCGGTACGTCGGTCGGTGCCATTGATCGCGGTTTCCCCAGGATCAACTGGCGTACCACCAAGGTGTAGCTGCCGTCGTCGCGTAAAACCATTTCCAGGCCGCTTCCGGCCAGCAAGCGTGTGATCGCTTCCTGCGTGGAGTAAGTGCCGGACAACCCTGGACTGATCAAGCCTTCGGTGATCGATGGCTGGAACGACAAGGCAATGTCGGCATCCACGGCAAAGCTCGACAGGGTTGCACCAAGCGGCCCGGACGCAATGTTGTAAGCATGGAGAACGGAAAAGTCCCGTTGCGCCGGTACGGCTGCCAAGGCAAGCGGACAGGCAGCAGCGGTCAGAGCAAGGCTGAGCAACATACTGCGAATCATTGGCTTGAGCGAACGGTCCGGCCGTAAGGGCCGAGCAACGAGCATGAATGGGTGACCTATGGACGAGGTGAAAAGGTTGTTCCTCTCTTTGCCAGTTGAGATCAAAAAAAGTATCACCGGCGCAGCATTGTTTTTTGCGTGAGGTCAGGCGGGAGAGAGCGTCACCCAGTAGCCGCTCAAGTGGCCGGTGACGAGTACCGGGTAGGTTTGCACCAGCATATTCAGCGTGCGCCGGGTTTCGCTGATGGGAAAGGCGCCGGAGATGCGCAGCTCGGCAATGGCCGGATCACACCGCACGAAGCCTTTGCGATAACGCGCCAGCTCGGCGACGAAATCCGCAAGGCGCATCTTGTCGGTCATGAGCATGCCTTGGGTCCAGGCACCGATATAGCGGTCTGTCGGGTTCACCTGGCCAAACGTGCGGGATGAAAAATCGGTGCGTTGTCCGGCGTTGATGATCAACGGGGCGGCCTGATTGCTTTCCGTCAATTCGACCCTCACAGCGCCGTCCAGCACCGCGAGATGGGTGCGGGGACACCAAGGAGCAATCGGCGTTGCTGGGTGGCGAATATGATCTGACTGACGCGGTCACCGTGTTCGCCCATGCCGGTGGCGGCAAGGCAGACGTCAAGCGCAAGTCGGACCAGGTGCCGAGAATCCTCAACGACGCAGGCGATACCAGCAACATTCCCGGTTACTACAAATTCAACGTCGATCGCTCGACGGCCGACGTGGGGATGCGCGGCGTGTTCGCCACCGGGCCTGTCACCCACACGACCACGCTGATGGCGACCCGGTATCAGGACGAACTGTCCCGGGGGATCAACAACGGGACGGCCATCAATTCGAACATCTACCACCCGGTGGAGGTGCCCGAGCAGTTCATCAACGCGCCAAAGGTGCTGCGTATTTCCGAGTCGGAGTTGTCCGGCGTCGCGTTGATCGACACGCTGTCCGTGCTGGACGACCGCATCCAGTTGACGTTGGGCGTGCGGAAACAGGACATCGAGTCGCGTAACTACAACGCGACAGGTTCGATCTGCTCCAAATATGACGACAGCGCCACGACCCCGCTGGTGGGCGTAGTCGTCAAACCCTGGGAGGACGTTTCGCTCTACTACAATTATGTCGAGGGCTTGAGTAAGGGTGATATCGCACCGGGCACCGCGGCCAACTCCGGCGAAACGTTCGCCCCTTATGAGTCGAAGCAACACGAAGTCGGCGTCAAATATGAACATGGCACGTTCATGACCACCCTGGCGTTGTTCCAGATTGAAAAGCCCAGCGGCGAAATTGGCGCAGGCAACGTGTTCTCGGTGCAGGCAGAACAACGCAACCGCGGCGTTGAGCTGAGCATGTTCGGGGAAATCGCACCGGGCACTCGCTTGATGGGCGGAGTGACCTTCCTCGATGGCGAACTGACGGATTCGGCCACGGCTGCTAACCGGGGCAACGAGCCGGTGGGCGTTCCCGACGTACAAGCCAACCTTTGGGCTGAATGGGACACGCCATGGCTGGAGGGTTTTACCCTCACTGGCGGTGCAATCTATACCGGCAGCCAATACGTCAATCAGGCCAATACCCAGGAGCTGGATGCCTGGACGCGCTTCGATACGGGTGCTCGCTACACCACCAAAATCGAAGGTCGACCTACGACGTTCCGCGCGGCGGTTCAGAACGTGTTTGATCGAGAGTACTGGTCAGGCGTCGCCTCGTATGGCGCGTTCTCTCCGGGTTATCCGCGGACGCTGCAGCTGTCGGCTACGGTCGATTTCTGATGGAGGCGGGTCGTTGGCGATAACGCTTGGCGAATAGCCACGTATGCATTTTTTGATGCCTGAAAGTTTCTGAAAAGGAGTATTCGAATGTTAAACAACTCAGCGTCGACGTTCCTCGCACCCTTGAAATTCCAATCGACGACTGCTCATCGGGGATTCGAATTCGATCGCAGCATCAATGAGCAAATCCGGGAGCTGCTCCGGTTTTACGGATTGCGCACCAGCCTTATTCGCTTGAAGGTGATCGACGCCTTGCTGGTCGCCGCGAGGGAAGGAACGCCCATCGGTGTGCGTGGAGTGCATTCCTATCTGCAATCCTCTTCCACCGAGTTACCGTTTATCAGCGTGCGGGAAGTGCTCAAGCGCCTCTGTGAAGAGGGTGTCATCGTTTTTCGGGAAGATAAAAGCTACTGCTTTACTGCGCAGGCCATCGCGATACTGGAAACGCACTCTGATCGCGAAGACTCAATACCCTATAAATGCAAGTGAGTTCAGAGGGACTCCCCCGACCCGTATCGACCGGGTCGAGGTAGCCCATTCATGCCCTTACAGCTTCAACGAATGCATCACTTCACATCGAAGCGATCCAGGTTCATCACCTTGGTCCACGCCGCCACGAAGTCCTTAACAAACTTCTCTTTCGCGTCACTGCTTGCGTAAACCTCAGCCAGCGCCCTCAACTGCGCATGAGAGCCAAAGACCAGATCAACCCGCGTCCCGGTCCACTTCACTTCGCCAGAGTTCCGATCGCGTCCTTCAAACTCCTCGTTAGCCTCTGAGGTCGGTTTCCATTCCACCCCCATGTCCAGCAGGTTCTTGAAGAAGTCATTGGTCAACGCCTCTGGCTGCTTCGTGAACACGCCATGTCTGGTCTGCCCTACGTTGGTGTTCAACACGCGCAGGCCACCCACGAGCGCGGTCATTTCTGGCGCGGTGAGCGTCAGCTGTTGTGCCTTGTCGATCAACAGATGCTCGGCCGACACGCTGTAGCGGGATTTCAGGTAGTTACGGAAGCCATCGGCGATGGGTTCGAGGAAGCCGAAAGACTCGACATCCGTCTGTTCTTGAGAGGCGTCCGCCCGACCCGGTGTGAAAGGCACCGTGACGCTGTGACCGGCATTTTTCGCCGCCTGTTCGACACCCGCGTTACCGGCCAGCACGATCAGGTCTGCCAGCGAGATTTTCTTGCCGCTGTTGTTGAACTCGCTCTGGATGCTTTCGAGTTTCGCCAGCACGTTCCCCAGTTGCTCAGGCTGGTTGGCTTGCCAGAATTTCTGCGGAGCCAGACGCAGACGACCACCGTTGGCGCCGCCACGTTTATCGGAACCGCGGAAGGTAGAAGCCGCTGCCCAAGCCGTCGATACAAGCTGCGAGACGCTCAGGCCCGAAGCAAGCAGTTTGCTCTTGAGCGCGGCGACGTCACTGTCGTTGATCAGGGCATGGTCGACCTCTGGGATCGGGTCTTGCCACAGCAATTCTTCGCTGGGCATTTCCGGGCCGAGGTAGCGGGAGAGGGGGCCCATGTCACGGTGGAGCAGTTTGAACCAGGCACGGGCGAACGCGTCGGCCAACTGATCCGGATTGGCCAGGAAGCGCCGCGAGATCGGCTCGTAGATCGGGTCGAATCGCAGGGCAAGGTCCGAGGTCAGCATGGTGGGATTGCGCCGTTTTGACGGGTCGTGTGCATCTGGAATGGTGCCGGCACCGGCGCCGTTTTTGGTGACCCACTGGTTCGCTCCGGCGGGGCTTTTGCTCAGTTCCCACTCGAAGCCGAACAGGTTCTCCAGGTAGTTGTTGCTCCACCGGGTGGGCGTGGTGGTCCAGGTCACTTCCAGGCCGCTGGTGATGGTGTCCGGGCCTTTGCCGGTGCCGAAGCTGTTCTTCCAGCCAAAGCCCTGGGCTTCGAGGCCCGCTGCTTCGGGTTCGGCACCTACGTTGTCGGCAGGCCCGGCGCCGTGGGTTTTGCCGAAGGCATGGCCGCCGGCGATCAGCGCCACGGTTTCTTCGTCATTCATCGCCATGCGCCCGAACGTCTCGCGGATGTCTTTGGCCGAAGCGACGGGGTCCGGGTTACCTTCAGGACCTTCGGGGTTCACATAGATCAAGCCCATTTGCACGGCGGCGAGCGGGTTTTCGAGGTTGCGTCCTTGTTCGGTACGGCTCTCCTCGTTTTCTCCCGGCTCAGCGACGAGTGGGCCTTCGCCGGGCTCTTGCATGGGTTCGTTGTCCTTGCCGTAGCGGGTGTCGCCGCCCAGCCATTTGTTTTCCGAGCCCCAGTAGACGTCTTCATCCGGTTCCCAGACGTCGGGCCGACCGCCCGAAAACCCAAAGGTCTTGAAGCCCATGGACTCCAGCGCGACGTTGCCGGTGAGGACGATCAGGTCCGCCCAGGAGATTTTACGACCGTACTTTTGCTTGATCGGCCAGAGCAGCCGGCGCGCCTTGTCGAGGCTGACGTTATCCGGCCAACTGTTGAGCGGTGCAAAGCGCTGCTGACCCGAACCGGCACCGCCACGACCGTCACCCGTGCGGTACGTGCCTGCGGCGTGCCAGGCCATGCGAATGAAGAGCGGCCCATAGTGACCGAAATCCGCCGGCCACCAGTCTTGGGAATCGGTCATCAGCGCCGTGAGGTCACGCTTGACTGCCTCAAAGTCCAGGGTTTTGAATGCTTCGGCATAGTTGAAGCCCTCGTCCGTGGGGTCGGACAGGGACGAGTGCTGGTGCAGGATCTTCAGATTCAGTTGGTTCGGCCACCAATCGCGGTTCGTCGTGCCACCGCCAGCGGCGTGATTGAACGGGCATTTCGATTCATTTGCCATGTGCGAGCTACCTTTGGTCGTGTTCATCCGGCTATCAGCCCGGGGTGGGCGTTAGATAGCAACGAGCCAAATCAATGACATAGGCTGCAGGGCCAGCAGTTTGATCAACTGATTGTCTGGACCACACGGGAATTCTGAACAGCGGCAATCGAGTTGCCTGTGCGGTGGCCCACGGGTGGCCTAGTCAAGCTTCGGACTCATTCCTGTCTCCCTATCAGCACTAAACCGGCCAGCTTGTTCCGCCAGCGCTGGATACAGGTTAGACCCCACTTGGGAAGTCAGCTAATAGGAGGAGTATTGGGGGGTGATAGGCAGAGTCTTTTACGGGTGTCGCGGGGAGGACCCGCGTCTATCTGAAGCTTAGACGCGGGTTTTCAGGTCTGTGAGCTTACTTTTGCACGTTCTGGTACAGCATCAACCTCGAGGTTTCATGCATGGCGCGGGTCAGCTCCGACAGGCGCTTGAACTCTTCAGGGTTTTTCTCGGCGACGTTGTCCAGCGGCGTCATCGAAGCCAGGTCGTGAAGGGTCGGCGAGCTGCCGTCGTGCTCCATCTGCACCATGTAGTGTTGAGTCACGCCAGCAATCAGCGGGAACGTTCCCTCACGCAATACCAGCGGTACCACGCGTTCACCTTCGGGTGCAGGCTGCTGGATATCACGGCCCATGCCGCTGTTGCGAAACTCAAGGCCGGCCATCCCCGCCACGGTAGGCAGCAAGTCCACCAGGCCGACCGCTTCCTCGACCTTGCGCGTCCCGATCAAGCCAGGCGCGTGGATGATCATCGGCACCGCGTTGCTTTCCAGGCCCAGTTGCTCGTAGGCCGGTGCCAGGAACGGGATCTGCGCGATTCGGGTGTTGTGGTCGCCGAACATCACGAAGATGGTGTTCTCGTACCAGCCGCCGGCCTTGGCGATTTCCATCAAGCGTCCGAGGTTGAAGTCCAGCAAGCGCACAGCGTTGTACTGCTCGACGCTGCGCGATCCTGCGGCCTGGACTTCGGCCAGGGTAGGGTGCTTGACCTCGAAGCCGTCATTGCTCTTTGGGATCGTGAACGGACGGTGATTGCCAGCCGTCTGCACATAGGCAAAGAACGGTTTGTCCTTGGGCAGGGCTTGCAGGATCTGATCGGTTTCCTTGAACAGGTCGAGATCGGAAATGCCCCAGACATCCACCACCGGGGATTTCCAGTCCCGCTCTTCGAACAAGCGCACGCCGTCGATGCTTTGCCGAATCAGGGCATTCATATTGGCCCAGCCGGAGTTGCCGCCGATGGTGTAGATCTTCTCGTAACCGGTGAAGGCATTGATCAGCGTGTTTTGCTTGGTGATCAGCGGGTTACGCGTCGCGGTTTCCTGTCGGGTGACGTCAGGCACCCCGCTAATGCTGGCCCAGACGGTTTTCGCGGTCCCGGTCACCGGCACATAGAAGTGCTCAAAGAACCAGCTCTGCGTGGCCAGGCGATCAAGATTGGGTGTCGGATTGATCGGGTTGCCGTAGGCGCCGACGGCGCTGGTCCCCAGCGATTCAAGCATGATGAACATGACGTTAGGGGGACGCGAGCCAGGTACTTTGTAGGGTTGTGGTGCCTGGTGACGTACAAAATCAAGGGTCTGCGGATCAGGTTTTTCGACCCCCAGGTAGTTGGCCATTACCGCGTAATGCTCACGTACCTGCGACTCGTCGTAGCGCGACTGGCCGACTTTGACCGTATCGTAGAGGAACAACACCGGGTTCAGGCCCAGCGCGGCCATCTGGTTGTTACCCGAGAAGAACGCATCGCTCCAGCGCAAAGGGACCGGGTTCTCAAGGTTCATGTTTTCGACACGACCTAAAATGCCCAGCAGCACCAACACGACCATCAACGCGCCACCCCATGTCGCGGAGATCGGGTGAATGATTTTGCGGGGGCGATCCAGCGTGACGCGTTCCAGACGCACCAGGACCAGAGTCACGAGCGCGACCGTTGCCAGCCAACCCAGTGAAATCCAGATCACCGGGTAAGTCTGCCAAACCATGTCGCGGGAAATTTGCGCATCCTCGATGAAGCGCAGCACGGTGGCGTTGATCCTCACGCCCAGGTAGGCGTAATGGCCAAAGTCGATGATGTAGATCAGCAGCATTACGCTCAGGACGGCGACCAGATACACGCGTGCGATCCGCCGAAGCAGTCGGCTGCGGAGCAGGTTCCAGCGAGGAATCCAGGCCAGCAATGCCAACGGCAACATCGTCAGGATGGCCAGGCGCAGATCGAAACGAAAGCCGATGTTCAGGGTTTCCCAGACGCCCTTTGTGTCGATCAGGGCTTTGGGTTCGAACCCGGAAAAGCCGAAGAAGAACACCACCCTCAGCAGTGCAAACAGCACAAACGCAATCGCTGTAGCGCCTAGCCAGTAATGTAAACGTCTCGAGTGCAGCCAACCCATCCCTGTTCCCCTGTTAAAAAGTCGTTGAATCTCAAGCGGATTTGAATTCGTCGCCCACTGCATCACGGCGCTTGCTTGAGCGGCGATACGTCCAGCGTACGGCAAGCATCAGCAGTGCGCCGCAGCAATACAGACCCAGCAGCGGATCGACCAGGTAATCCCAATAGTTTTGCGAAGGTTTGATCCCGGCGATGAAGGCCAGGGTCGCGCTGGCCAGCATCAACACGGCGAGGTCATTGCGCAGGTAAAACAGGCCCAGTGTCAGCACCGCCACGACAATCAGCATGGGTCGCGGGCTGTAGCCGAACCGATAGGGGTCCAGATCACTCATGCCCAAGGTGGCCGGGTACAGCACCACGGCCATCGCGGCGAAGAGGATCAATACGCCGGTTTTGCCCCGCGCCGATGGCAGCATGTCCAGCCGACGCAAACAGCCCCACGCCATCAACACCAGGGTGGTGATCGCAAGGTCATCAATGTAGCTGCGCAAGTACGCGGCCAGGGTCAACCCTTGCAGCGATATGAAGCTGGCTGCCAGCAACGCGGCCAGCAGCGCGATCCGCCGGGGCCTGGGCAAGCCGAACGAGGGCAGCACCAGGAAGAGGATCATTGCGAAGCTGACATGGGCTTGCCACAGGCTGATCATTTGAGACGCTCGTTGAGCCACGCATCGTTAAAGGTAACGTGCTTGATGAAGGTGTTGTTCCAGGAATAAACCAAGTGATACATGCCGTCAGGACTGCGGATGAAGTACGGGTACTCGTATTCGAATTCACAGCCTTGGCTTTTACAGACACGGTTGTCGAGGTTGTCCAGAAACTCCGCTTCCAGCGATTGGCGACGTGCGCCGCTGGACCCGCGGAACTCTTTGCCGATGATCTCCTTGTAGGCTTCGGGAGAAAACGGAGCGCCCAGTGGATCGGGTGATTTGTCCAAGTCCCGCAACGAGCGCCAATCGTCCATCTTGGCGTCGGTCCCATACAGACTTAGCTTGAAGCGCCCCTCCTGCAGATCGTTGAGCGCCACCAGCAACCCGTGTTCGGGTGTTGCCACGGCCGCCAACGAAGAGTTCGGATTCGAAGGATCGAGCGGATAAGGCTCACTCCAGGTTTGCCCGGCATCTTCAGTGCGGGTCGCCAGAACACGGTGATGGGTGTTGCCGGCGTAACGCAGCAAGGCGATACCGCGCTGTCCGTCCAGCGGAACCACCGTGGGTTGCAGAGAATTCATGCCGTGGCTGATGCGGAATTTGTCGATCACATCGCCATCTGCGCTCAGGTAGAGGTACTCGGCAAACTTGCCCAGAAACTCGTGGTAGACCGGCAAGCCGATCGAGCCGTCGGCATGAAACACCGGTGCCGAGCGGACCAGGGTGCTGATGTTCAGAAAGGGCGACGTGATCAACTGACGAGGTGCGGACCAATGTTCACCGAAGTCGTCGGATACCATCACATTGACCGCGCTACCGGCCCAGCCACCCATGGACACCGACACATAGAACAACCACACGCGATTATCCGGCGCGAGGGCCACCACCGGATTGCCCAACTTGCGAATGTATTTTCGAGTGCCCTGTTGGGTCGAATCCCGAGTTGCCAAGACCTGTTCCGCACCCCATTCGCCGGTTTTGGAGTCGAACCGGGCGGAGCGCACCTGCACATCGGCTGCGCCTTCGCGCGAGCCGGCGAACCAGACCGTCATCAGGCTGCCGTCGGGCAAGGCGGTGACCGCCGAGGAATGCACGAAATCGACGAGCCCGGAGGAGGCGAAACGGCTGGTGTAAATGGGCTTGGCTACTTTACCGGCCACGGCCATCACGGGGCTTATCAGGGCAAAGGACGAGTGCGTATTGGCTGGATTGATGACCCACGCGGTCACAAAAAGGCAGGACAGTGCGAGGTAGGCACAGAAGGCAGGAATACTGGGAAGTTTGATGCGCATGACTACGTTGGCATCTCATGGCCCGAAAAGGCGCTCAACGTAACACTCCGTAGTACACGACCGGGTAATATGATTGGCTAAATTGTAAGCAGGTATTTATGAGCGTGCTCAAATGTCGGCGGGCGAAGTTGCGTTGAGCGTCTGAGACTGCCTGATTAGAGAGATTCCTTAAGACCGTGGGGCGGGTTGGCCGCTGGTCGAAAAAGTCGGGCTCGTAACAGGGGAGTCATCGGGATTTGGGTTGTTTGTTCGGGCCTCTTCGTCGGAACGCCGCCCGGGGCCACGCTCCCACAGGTAATCGGCGTCGCTCGCATAATGGGTGATCGACCCCCAAAACGCTGGGAGCGTGGCATGCCGGGGAGGTCGGCTCAACGGGACTGATCAACGACCTCAATCTGCGTCAACCCTATCAGCTCCGCCTGCTTTAAGATTTCCTCCGGCGTCGCGTCCGCAGTGGGCATGATCAGGCTGTTCTCTCCATCCCCAAAATGCAGCTGCAGCAAGTGCATCGCCGCCTCATGGACGGATAGCTGCGGCTGCTTCAGTTCGAACAAGTGTGTGCGGGGCTCGCCTTTGAACAGGTAACGCAGTGTGTACTTGTGCATGGTGGACTCCTTGTTATGGGAGAAGTGTCGCTGATTATCCCGCCTTGGTTGTCAGTTGTTAGTTCAACTGCTCGACGTTGCCCTTTCTTCGCAGATCCCGACAAGGTCATCGAGGAGCCATAGATGCTCATCGGTACGTCGTCCTGAACTACTCCAGGCTAAAAGGCACCATCACGTACCGCCCAATGGGTAAGAACTCCTCGTACAAGGGCGTTTAGTTACGGAGCGGAGCCTTGCGCCTCGCGCTGCTCTACAGCTGCTACAAAGTTCCAATGATCGGTTGCGGCGGCGGTGCTGCATTGAAAACCCTGCCTTTGGTCGGTGTACCTGAACCGGATTCACGATGGATTGATCCATTCTGAAAGAACTTTCGGGGGGCGTTGCCATGCACTCGTTTGCCAATCTGCTGACTCCGGCGCAAGAGCACAAACTGCGTGCGCTCAACACCTGGCACCTCGTGCTGGATGACTTGAGGCTGCGCATGGAGTGTCCCGACGCCTATCACGAGGAACTGATTCGTCAGTCAGACGAGATGGATCGCTTGGGCATAGTGAGTTGGCAAGAGTGGCGCGACCTCAGGGTTGAGGCGGATCAAGCGTATCTGCGCGCCATTTCGGGTGAGGACTACCACCGAGCGCTGGAAAAGGGGAGCGGCTGATTGAACCGGGTAACAGCATGAACAAAACCATCAGCGCCACGGACTTGGGCATCGATTTGCAGCAAGACGATGAAGTTGCCCTGTTCAAATGGTTCATCGCCAGTTTTCTGATGGGCAAGCGGATTCAGGCGGAAATCGCCGCGCAGGCGTATCGAGTTATCGTTGGAAAACATACTCGAGACAGTGCGCTCAAGCTTGGGCACTGCACCCATCGTCAACTGGTCGGCATGTTGGGCGAAGCCCATTACGTGCGCTATGACGAGACGACGGCCCAGCGATTGCTAAAGCTGAGCGCCAAGCTGCACGATGAATACGCCGGGAAGATCGGAAACATTCAGCGCGCCAGTGAAAACCGCCAAGCGTTCGAAAAGCGCTTGGCGGAGTTCGAAGGGGTAGGGCCCAAGACCATCGAAATTTTCATGCGCGATGCTGGGTCCGTGCTGTATTGAAACACCCATATGGAAGCTCAAAAACTGCAAACCGCACCCTGGAACAACACCCGCCCAAACTCCGCGCCGGCGTCCAGTGGCGTGACAGCCAGCAGTTGATCCAAACGGATTTCCTGAGGGCCGTCAGCCGTTTCAAGGCATAGAAACTCTTCCTTGTCGCTGGAGGTTCGCGTCGTCAGCGCTTTGGCGATCAGGCGTGCGCCGTCGTTCAACTCGATATCCAGTCGATAACCGCGCAGGCAAGCGATCTCCAGATAGTCGTGCAGATCGCAGTTCAAAGGCTGATACGCGTTCATCTCGTTACTCCTGGCAACCTTGCAGTTTGAGGATGAAGTGACCTTGTTTGCTGATCGCCTCAGCGACGACCGGATTCGTCGGTTCAACATGGCAGAAGCGGCATTCATTCTGGGAAATGTCTTCGTCCTGAATGCCCTGTTCATCAAGGAAACGGCGGGCGTACGACTTCGCCAGATCAGGGTCGTTGCTGTCGATCAATACATCGAAATGCAGGTAGCGGCCATCTTTGGTACGCACATGGGTATCAAACACTTTAACGCTCATCATTTGCTCTCCTTCAGTTTCCAGGTGCCGGGCAGAGACAGGTCGCCCGAGGCAATGTCATAGACGCTGCTCACGCAAAGCAGTGGGTTGTGCAGATCGGCATTGACCTTCAGGGCCGCGGTGACGCCGTCGTAGTTGAAGCTTTCCGGGAAGCCCACGGCTGCCAGCGGCACGCGAATGTTCGCGGCGTTTTTCTCGACGCTCAGGTCGTAGCCGGGGGAGTCGATGTAGATTGGCGCGCCAGGCCAGGTCGCCGGCAGCTTGGGCTTGGCATCTTTGGGGATGTCGCGAACTTTCAGACCACCAGGCCCGCAGCTTTCATCTTTGGTCAGAACTACCCAGTGGGAGTGCCAGAGGCCGCCATCGTTGTCCTTCTTGCCGTCCTTGTTTTCGTCCAGTTGCGGGGTGTCGTCGAAGTCCGGGTGCAAGGTCAGTGCCAGGGCAAGAATGCCTGACTTCGCCTCAAACCCGACGGCTGCGCTGTCCAGACTGGTCGGCCAGACGTAGCTATAAACGTCCGCACCTGCGAAAGCGCCTTTAGCCACCGGCACCCGACTACCGGCCTTGCCGTCGACCAATTGTTCGAACACAAGGTTGTTGCCTTCCTTGAAGACACGGGTATGGACAAGATCGAACGCGGCGTCAGTCTTGCTCTTCTCACTGCTGATCCCTGCCGAATCGTGGGCCCATGCCGGCGTTACCAGAAGCGTACTGATGGCCAGTGCCAGTACTGATTTCATGATTACCTCCATTCTGAGCGTGTTTCAATTTGGTTTCGAATCGATACCGAAAAGCCTAGGGCAAGACTGGATTTTGTCAATATGGTTTTTATCCGATACTATTATCAACACTCTTATCTGGAAATTCCCCCGTGTTGTTCGATCTGCTGGAAAGACTGTCGAGCCTGACGCGCGTCTGGTTTCGCGAACACCCTAAGCTGACGGATCTGCAGCCAATTCAATTGAGCGCGCTGATGTATCTGGGCCGCTGCAATCGTTACTCCAACACGCCGTTGGCGGTGACCGAGTACTTGGGGCTGACCAAGGGCACCGTGTCGCAATCGCTCAAGGCGCTGGAAACCAATGGACTGCTGATCAAAACCCCGGACGCCAAGGACAAACGCAGCGTGCACCTGGAACTGACCGCGCCGGCCAGAGCCCTGCTGGGCGAAGTGATGCCTCCGGATTTTCTGGTCGCTGCCGCCAAGCGACTGGGCGCTCGTTCAGAGGATCTGGAAGGGCTGCTGCTGGAGCTGTTGAGGAATATTCAGCAAGGGGAAAATGTACCGAGCTTCGGGCTTTGCCGAAGCTGCCGCTTCCATCAGACAGTGGCGGGCGGGGCCTTTTGTGGACTGACTCAGGAACACCTGGAATCCGGCGAAATCAACTTGATTTGCAGGGAACATCGAGTGCCCGAAGGCGTGCACGATTGAGAGCGGTCAAAGAATTGAGACAATCACAAGGATTCCCCATGGGTTTAAGCAAACGCGATCAGGCACGCATCGAGCGTCGCCTGGTTGCCACCCTGACCGAGGCGTGCGAAACGGCCAAAGCGCAAATCGTCGGATTTGAATGGCTGACCCACGAAGTCGATTACGACGAATTTCCTTCCAGCCTGAGGGTTGTCTGGGTCTTCGACACCCAAGCCAGCAAGGATCAGGCGTTGGCGAGCGGGCAGGGCGAGCGCATGGTCGAGCTGACGGCTATCGCGTTAAGCGAAGCGGAGGTGCTCGTCAGCCAAGTCTCGGCCCATGTGCAGTTCGATTCTGAAGAGCAATGCCAGCGTGCCAATGGTGGCAATTGGCAGCAGCGTCTGGCACGCAAGCGCTAATCCTTTACTGCATCTACTCGTACCAACAGGCTTTCGATTCAATAAAAGAGTGTTTGTGCTTCAACGCCAGGAAAGGCGAATCCAACGTACCGATCGCTATCGAAACCCACTCCGAAAACGCCCCCTTCGAATCAGACCAGAAAAGCGAAGAGCCGCAGTTGGAACAGAACTGGCGCGTGACGCCTTTGGACGATTCGTAACCCTTGAGTGCTGCTGCTCTCGCAGTGACAGAAACCGCCGACCGGGGAGCGCTCGCATACGTCGCGAAGGCCGCTCCATGGCTCTTTTGGCATTGTTTGCAATGGCAATGGGTGACGGCTTTCAGCTCGGTGGATACACGATATTTAACGGCGCCGCATAGGCAGCTGCCTTGGTGAAGCTCGTCCATGTTCATGGAGTTCCTGATTTTCGTCGCGCTACTTTAGCGGTCTTGCGCAAGGTTTGGCCATGACTGCAGCGCCCAGAAAAAGACCGCACGGAATCAAGATCCCAGGTAGAACCTACCGCATGTCGCAAAACACCGAAAGTCCGGCGCCAGGCTTAAAAAACGGCCGACGCAGCCGATAACGTGTTCATAAAAGTGACGTACCGAGAGGGCTACCCCATGTCTATAAAATTACGCTTGCTACTGCTGATTGGTACGAGCTTGCTCACTGCATTGATCGTGAGCCTGGTCAGTTACGTGGGAAACACCCGGATGGCTGAAGCAGTGAATGACAACGAGGTCAGCATGACCGCGCTGCGCAATCACCTCGAAGCCGACATGATGCACGACGCATTGCGCGCCGATGTGCTGTCCGCGATGGTGGTCGGGCTGGGCAAAAGTACCAGCAGCAAAGCCGAGGTGCGCAGTTCCATTGAGGAGCATGCGGCGCATTTTCGTGAAGTGCTGGGTGAAAACCTCAAGCTGCCGGTCAACGACACCATCAAGGCGGGCCTGAACAAGGTCAAGCCGAGCCTCGATACCTACATCAGTGCGGCCGAGCGCATTGTCGAGCTGGCGCTGGAAAATCCGGATTCGGCACAAAAGGAACTCGGCACGTTCAATACCGCGTTCAGCCAACTGGAGGACCAGATGGCGGCCCTCAGCGAACTGATCGAAACCAACACCCAGCAGACCAGCCAAGGCACCGAGCAGGCTATCAGCAGCGCGAATTTCACGCTGGGTGTCGTGCTTATCGCCAGCCTGTTATTGCTGCTCATCCAGGGACGCTGGGTGATTTCGAGCATCATGGGGCCGTTGCAGACCGCCAGCCGCATTGCCCAAAGCATCGCTCATGGCAACCTGAGCGAACCTATCGTCGAACCGACCCACAAGGACGAAGCCAGCGCATTGATCCGCAGTCTGGCGACCATGCAGCGTGACCTGCGCGGCATGATCGAGGTGGTGCGCAGCAATGCGCATGGCGTGAGTGGCATGAGCGTGCAGTTGAGCAGCGGCTGCCATCAGGTCGCCGACAGCAGCCAACAGCAAAGCGTCGCGGCCAGCACCATGGCCGCCGCCGCGAGTGAAATGACTGCGAGTATCGAGGAAATCACCCGCCACGCGGAGCGCGCATTGAACATGGCCAACCAGGCCGAGGCACTGGCCAAGGATGGCGGTCGCGTGATTCATCAGGTGGTCAACGACATGGACGGTATTGCGCGTTCGGCGCAGCAATCGGCCCAGGTGATCCGCACGCTGGACAAGGAGTCCGAGGGAATTTTCAGCATCATTCAGGTGATCAAGGGTATCGCCGATCAAACCAACCTGCTGGCACTCAACGCCGCCATCGAGGCCGCTCGCGCCGGTGAACAGGGCCGTGGTTTTGCCGTGGTGGCCGACGAAGTCCGCAGCCTGGCGGGACGCACCAGTGCCTCCACGCAGGAAATTGCCAGCATGGTCTCGCGCATCCAGCAAAGCACCCGCGAGGCGGTGACCAGCATGGAGGCAGGCGTTGCGCAGGTCGACAAAGGCATGGCCGTGACCGCCGACGTCGAGCGCGCCATCCGCGAAATTCTCGAAGCCACGCTCAATACCACTGAGCTGGTGAATGACATTACCCGCACGATCGGTGAACAGAGTCTGGCTAGTAACGAAATCGCCCATCAGGTGGACATGATTGCGGGGATGTCGGAAGGCAACAGTAAGGTTATTGGCCAGACGGCTTCGACGACTGATGAGCTGTCGACTTTGGCTGGCAAGCTGTCGCAGTCGGTGGATCGGTTTCGGCTTTGAGGCTTGCGTACTGATCAATTGATTTTCGGTGATTTTGAAGGCCTCTTCGCGAGCAAGCCCGCTCCCACATTTAGATCTTCATTGAGCACAGAATTTGTGTTCGACGAAGTTCAAGTGTGGGAGCGGGCTTGCTCGCGAATGGGTCAGGTCAGACAACACAGAATCCCAAGCCCTGCACCCATCCCCTAAAGGTATTTATCCGTAACCGCACCCTCTGAGGCGCTAGACACGGTCTTCGCATACTTGGCCAGCACCCCGCGTTTGTACCTGGATTCCGGGCGCACCCAGCGGGTCTTGCGCTCGGCCAGTTCGGCGTCGGAGACATCGACCGTAATCTGCCGGGTTTCAGCGTCGATGGTGATCCTGTCGCCATCTTCAATCAGCGCAATCGGTCCGCCCTCAAAGGCCTCCGGCGTGATATGCCCCACCACAAAACCATGGGAGCCACCGGAGAAACGGCCGTCGGTGATCAGCGCGACTTCCTTGCCCAGCCCTTTGCCCATGACCGCCGAGGTGGGCGAGAGCATTTCGCGCATGCCGGGTCCACCCTTGGGCCCTTCGTAGCGAATGACGATGACGTCGCCGGCTTTGACTTCGCCATTGAGAATCCCTGCCAACGCACCTTCTTCACCGTGATAAACGCGCGCCGTGCCTTCAAAGCGCAAACCCTCCTTGCCGGTGATCTTGGCCACCGCGCCCGTCGGTGAAAGGTTGCCGCGCAGCACCACTAAATGGGAGTCCTTTTTGACCGGCTGATCGAACGGCAGAATTACGTCCTGACCTTCGGGGTAGTCGGGCACGTTTTCCAGGTTTTCTGCCAGGGTCTTGCCGGTCACCGTCAGCACATCGCCGTGCAGCATGCCGGCGGTGAGCATGCGTTTCATCAGCGGCTGGATACCGCCGATGGCGACCAGCTCGCTCATCATGTATTTGCCGCTGGGGCGTAGGTCGGCGACCACCGGGGACACTTTGCCCAGCTCGACGAAATCATCCAGCGTCAGCTCGACATCCACCGCATGCGCCATGGCTAAAAGGTGCAGCACGGCGTTGGTCGAGCCGGCGAGGGCGATCACCACGCGGATGGCGTTCTCGAAGGCTTTGCGAGTCATGATGTCGCGCGGTTTGAGGTCCAGTTTGAGCAGTTCCATCACCTGCTGACCGGCGCGGAAGCTGTCTGATGCCTTATCGCTGCCGACGGCGTCCTGGGAACTGGAACCGGGCAGGCTCATGCCCAACGCCTCAATGGCCGAGGCCATGGTGTTGGCCGTGTACATGCCGCCGCAGGAGCCGGGACCGGGAATCGCCACTTCCTCGATCTGCTTGACCTGAATCTCGCTGATATCGCCGCGAGCGTGCTGACCCACGGCCTCGAACACGGAAATGATGTCGGTGTGACCAGCGCCCGGGCGGATGGTGCCGCCGTAGACGAAGATCGACGGGCGATTCAGCCGGGCCATGCCGATCAGGCAGCCGGGCATGTTCTTGTCACAACCGCCCACGGTTACCAGGCCGTCAAAGCCTTCGCAACCGGCCACCACCTCGATGGAATCGGCGATCACCTCCCGCGACACCAGCGAATACTTCATGCCTTCGGTGCCGTTGGCGATGCCGTCGGAAATGGTGATGGTGTTGAAAATAACGCCCTTGGCGCCCGCGGCATTTGCGCCTTTTTCCGCTTCAACGGCGAGCTTGTCGATGTGCATGTTGCATGGCGTGACCATGGCCCACGTCGAGGCGATGCCGATCTGCGGCTTTTTGAAGTCTTCATCCGTGAAGCCCACGGCACGCAGCATGGAACGGCCGGGCGCGCGCTCCACGCCATCGACCACTTGAGAGGAGTACTTACGCAAATCGGCTTTGTCGCTCATGACGTTCCCTCATATCCAGATCGCTGGCCCGACCGGTGTGGCCCGAAGCAACGGATTGAGTCTAGTCCCGGTTCGCCAACCTGGCCGCTCCCACAAAGTGCAAAAGCATCCAATAAGCGCTAATTCAGAGGCCCCGCACACACCTCCCGAATACATCCGCGCAACCACTGGTGCGCGGCATCGGCGTCCATTCGTGGGTGCCAGAGCATTGAGATGGTGATCACTGGCGTGGCGACCGGAAGGGGGAAACTGTGCAGGCCGGCACGCAGATTGTGGGTGTGGCGTTCGGGCACCGTGGCGATCAGGTCCGAGGCCCGGGCCAGCGCCAAGGCGGCGGAGAAGCCGCCGACGATGGTGACGATCTCCCGCGCCAGCCCAAGTGGTTTCAAGGCGTCATCCATCGGTCCTTGATCCCGTCCACGCCGCGAGACCAGGACATGCCGGCCGGACGCATACCGGGCGGGCGTGATCTTGCCCTTGCTCAGCGGATGCCCCGGGCGTACGACGCCGATGAAACGGTCCTGGTACAACGCGCGGGTGCGCACTTCCGGGCTGGTGGTGTCCGCGACAACGCCGGTCTCCAGATCGACCGTCCCGTCACGCAGCAGCGTGCTGTCCTGGTTCAGTTTCTGCAAAAAGTGCAGCCGCACGCCGGGGGCTTCTTCGCCGAGGCGAGCAATCAGCGCCGGCCCGAAGTTTTCGACAAAGCCGTCGCTGGTGCGCAGCGTGAAGGTTCGCACGAGTTGCTTGAGGTCGAGTTGCTCGGTGGGGCGCAGCACCGCTTCGGCTTGTTGCACCAATTGGCTGACGTGTTCGCGCAACTCCAGGGCTCGGGGTGTCGGCACCAGGCCGCGTCCGGCGCGGACCAGCAGTGGATCGCCGGTCGTTTCACGCAATCGTGCCAGCGCCCGACTCATCGCCGACGGGCTCAGCCGCAATCGTTGGGCAGCCCGCGCAACACTGCCTTCGGCGAGCAGCGCATCGAGGGTGATCAGCAGATTCAGGTCGGGAGTCGTCATGCTTCAACGTTAGCACGGCTGGGTGATGACATGGCGTCGTGTGCAGGTATCAAGTGCAAGTGGTGCGTCTTCCGCCATGGCAGACGCGAGCATACGCTGAAGGTCAACTTTCCCTAAGTGGCCAAACCATGAAACTCAACACGCAATCCGGCTCGGTCCGCTGGGCACTCGCCAGCCTTTCGCTGTCGATGTTGATGCCTTCCCTCGACACCAGCATCGCCAATGCAGGCTTGCCGACCTTGTCCCAGGCACTCGACGCGTCCTTTCAGGAAGTGCAGTGGATCGTCCTGGCGTATCTGCTCGCGATAACGACGTTGATCGTCAGCGTTGGACGTTTGGGCGACATCGTCGGTCGACGCCGCTTGCTGCTGTTTGGCATCGCCATTTTCACCTTGGCTTCGCTGGCGTGTGGCCTGGCGCCGTCGCTGGGGTGGCTGGTCGCCGCTCGGGCGGTGCAAGGCTTCGGGGCAGCGATCATGTTGGCGCTCACCGTGGCGTTTGTCGGTGAGACGGTGCCGAAAGCGCAGACCGGCAGCGCCATGGGATTGCTTGGCACGATGTCGGCGATCGGCACCACGCTGGGGCCATCGCTCGGTGGCGTGTTGATCTCCGGCTTCGGCTGGCAGGCGATTTTTCTGGTTAACCTGCCGCTGGGTGTTTTGAACGGTGTGCTCGCGTACCTCTATTTGCCCGCCGATCGCCCAACGCCGAAGGCTCAGCGCAGTGGTTTTGACGTTGCAGGCACGTTGGTTCTGGCGCTGATACTCGGCGCGTATGCGCTGGCAATGACGTTGGGCGAAGGTGTCTGGGGTTCGTTCAACCTCGTGTTGCTGGTGATCGCGGTTGCCGGAACCGGGGTTTTCCTGTTCATCGAGGCGACGGTTGCATCGCCGCTGATAAAACTGGCGCTGTTGCGTGATCGGGGGTTGAGCGCGAGCCTGGCCATGAGCACGCTGGTCTCGACGGTGATGATGTCGACGCTGGTGGTCGGGCCGTTCTATCTCTCGGGCGCGCTCGGGTTGAATGCAGCGCTGGTCGGGCTCACGTTGTCAGCCGGCCCGCTGGTTGCCGCGTTGACTGGCGTACCCGCCGGCCGCTGGGTGGACCGTTTTGGCGCGCAACGCATGAGCGTTTTCGGGCTCGTCGCAATGGCATTCGGCGCCTGTGTTCTGTCAATTATTCCGACGCGTGTCGGTGTCCTCGGCTACCTCGTGCCCATCGCTGTGATCACCGCCAGTTATGCGCTGTTTCAGGCGGCCAACAACACGTTGATCATGGCCGGCGTCAGCCCGGATCAGCGAGGCGTCATTGCCGGCCTGCTCAGCCTGTCGCGCAACCTCGGGCTCATCACCGGTGCCTCGGTCATGGGCGCAGTGTTTGCGCTGGCTTCATCGGCGACCGACATCACCAATGCAGCGCCAGAAGCGATCGCCCATGGCATGGCAATCACCTTTGCGGTAGCGGCAGGGTTGATTGGCCTGGCGCTCGTCATCGCGTTGCCAGCCCTGAAAGGTGAGCGCGCGGTGGCGTAATTCGAAGCAAAACACAGGGCGCGCGTTCTGGATCCTCAAGCCTCAATGCAACGAATGCCGCCTCAGGGCCTCATATGCAAAGGACGGGTCCACCGGTGCAGGTACGCATGGGATGGCCGAGCGCAAATTTACCCACGACAACAGGTGACTGTTTTTATGACTGCGGCTGACAAAAATCATGTGACCTGGCTGGTTGAACAATCGATGCTGCATGCCGCCAGGCAGCGCGCCAAGCTCTACTCGGGGCAAGGTCGGCTGTGGCAACAGCCTTATGCCCATACCCGGCCCCGTGATGCTTCAGCCCTGGCGTCGGTGTGGTTCACCGCCTACCCGGCATCCATCGTCACCCGCGAAGACGGCAGCGTGCTCGAGGCGTTGGGCGATGAAACCTTGTGGCATGCCCTGTCGAGAATCGGCATCCAGGGCATTCATAACGGCCCGCTGAAAATGTCTGGCGGCCTGACGGGCACCCAACGTACGCCGACCATTGACGGCAATTTTGACCGCATCAGTTTCGAGATCGACCCGCAACTGGGCACCGAGGCGCATCTTCAGGCACTGGTGCGCATGGCCGCCGCGCACAACGCGGTGATCATCGATGACGTGATCCCTTCGCATACCGGCAAAGGCGCGGATTTCCGCTTGGCCGAGATGGCCTATGAAGACTATCCGGGTCTCTACCACATGGTCGAAATCCGCGAAGAGGACTGGCCGTTGCTGCCGGACATCGCCGACGGCCGTGATGCGCAAAATCTCAGTCCGCTGCAGGTCGACGTGCTCCGGGACAAGCACTACATCGTCGGCCAGTTGCAGCGGGTGATCTTCTTCGAGCCGGGGGTCAAGGAAACCGACTGGAGCGCGACACCGATCGTGATCGGCGTCGATGGCAAGCCGCGGCGCTGGGTCTATCTGCATTACTTCAAGGAAGGGCAGCCGTCACTGAACTGGCTGGACCCGACCTTCGCCGCGCAGCAGATGATCATCGGCGATGCCCTGCACGCCATTGACGTCATGGGTGCGAAAATCCTGCGTCTGGACGCCAACGGATTCCTCGGCGTGGAGCGCAAACTCGACGGCACGGCCTGGTCTGAAAGCCACCCGTTATCGATTACCGGTAACCAGTTGCTGGGCGGGGCGATCCGCAAGGCCGGCGGTTTCAGTTTTCAGGAGCTCAACCTGACCGTCGACGACATCGCCAGCATGTCCCACGGCGGCGCCGACCTCTCGTATGACTTCATCACCCGACCGGCCTATCAGCACGCGTTGCTGATGGGCGATACCGAGTTCCTGCGCTTGATGCTGCGACAGATGCATACCCTCGGCATCGACCCCGGTTCGCTGATCCATGCCTTGCAAAACCACGACGAACTGACCCTGGAACTGGTGCATTTCTGGACGCTGCACGCCCATGACACCTACCTCTATCAAGGGCAGACCTTTCCGGGCAGCATCTTGCGTGAACACATTCGCGAGCAGATGTACGAGCGTCTGGCGGGCGAGCACGCGCCTTACAACTTGAAATTCGTCACCAACGGCGTGTCTTGCACCACCGCCAGCATCATCACGGCGGCGTTGGGGATTCGTGATCTCGACGCGATCACAGCGGCGGATATCCAGCAGATTCGCCAGGTCCATTTGCTGTTGGTGATGTACAACGCCATGCAACCGGGGGTGTTTGCGCTGTCCGGCTGGGACCTGGTCGGCGCGCTGCCGTTGCCGGCCGAGCAGGTTGAGCACTTGATGGGCGACGGCGACACCCGCTGGATTCATCGCGGGGCCTACGATCTGGTGGATCTCAATCCGGACGCGCCGCTGTCGGCGGGGCAAATGCCGCGTCCGAAGACCTTGTACGGCAGCCTGCCCAGCCAATTGAATGATCCGGATTCGTTCGTCTCGCAACTTAAAAAAATCCTCGCCGCGCGCCGCGCCTACGATATCGCCGCCAGTCGTCAGATCCTGATCCCAGATGTCCAGCACTCCGGGCTGCTGGTCATGGTCCACGAATTGCCGGCCGGCAAAGGCACGCAAATCACCGCACTGAACTTCGGTTCGACGCCGATCACCGAGACCTTGCACCTGCCCAATATCGCACCGGGGCCAGTGGTCGACATCATCAACGAGCGCGTCGAAGGCGATCTCACGTCTGAGGGCGACTTCACCATTACGCTGGATGCCTATGAAGGGTTGGCACTGCGCGTGGTGAGCAGTTCGCCGATGATTTAAGGGTGTCGGGAGGCGTCAGTGGGCACCGCTCTGCTGCCGCCTGCCGGACCTTGCCGCAGTCGATTCTAGGTGGGCTAATCAGCCTCAACACGCTTGAAGGATAATGAAAGAAGTTTTTTCATGAATCTGGCAATGGGTGTTTCTATTTTTTTGTGGATCAAATAGGACGCACCTATCATTAAGGCGATAGTGCCCCAAAGCAACAGGTGCGGGTTCACAGCGGGATAAGCAATGTTAAAGATCATAAAGCCGATCATTTGATGTAATAGGTAAAGTGGGTAGGTTAACGCTCCTAGTGCAGTCCAGTTCAATGCCCCTATGGCTGCCGTTTTGTTGGTTGCGATCAAGAAAAACGTTATGAAAAACAGAATAATACTGCTGCATATGATCAGAGGGCTGAATTCAGTTGCATATTTCGTTTCGAGCAGTTCGGCCCATACGATTGATGTGTAGCAGGCCAATGCCAATGCACCTGCCAACAGGAGAATTCGTGTTTTCGTGATGCCCTTGGCCCATATCATGTAGAACGTTGCACCCGCTATGAAATAGGCAGCGTAATCGGTAACTAATATCGAGCGCATCTTTTCTAATATGAGTGCTTCTGTTATGGCAGATACCAGTAGCCAAAGCACGAGATAGGTCTCTATTTTTTCTATTTTCTTGAAGCCCAATACAATGGATATCATCAGGTAAAATTTTATTTCTGCAAACAGAGACCAGTAAACGCCGTCTATCGGCGGGACACCCATCACGTCGCTAAGGAGTGTCATGTTCGCGATGTATTGATAAAGGTTTGCTGTATACCGTGGTTGTCCGATGGCAAGTGTGATTAGAAAAGTGAGGGTGCAGCACACCCAGAAAGCCGGGCAGATACGAACAACGCGGGAGATGAAAAATACTTTGAGATTATTGCTTGAAGCAGTCATCAGAATGACGAATCCGCTGATCATGAAAAACAGTTCGACACCCAAGTAACCGTATTTGGCAGGCTCAGCCAATAGCGGGTAAGGCATTGTCGACATGTCGCCCTTTGCATACCCGCGAAAGGCATAGTGAAAAAACACGACTGCGATAGCCGCCAGGAAGCGCAGCAAATCCAGTTCTTTCAGCCGGCGTTTGATCATTTTAATGCGCTCCAGACGTGTTAGCGCTGACTGAAAAACTGACCATCTGCCGATAGAGATTTGACCCGGGCGGTTGTCGATTTGGTGTAGAGGCTATCGACTGCCTTGCCACACCTTGACGTAGTCGACGCTGAAGGTAGAGGGCAAGTCAGCATCGTCCACCACGCCGAACCACTGCCACATGGCCTCACTGTCAAAGACGATCTGCATCGGGAAGAAGAAATGGCTGTTCTTCGATTCCCTGACCAGTACGCCATCGACGTACCAGCGCAGGGTGTCGGGCTGCCAGTCGAAGCCGTAGATATGGAAGCTGTCCGCCAGGCGCCATGGACTGACCCAGGTGCTGCCATCGGCGATATGTTCGGTGCTTTGCGGCGTGGCCCACAGGTGGGCATTCATGTTGTAAAAACGGTCGAGGGCAGCGTTTTTGGTCTTGCCGCCAATCTCGAAGATGTCGATTTCGGTGGCATTGTCAGCCATGCCCGTCCACGCGAGCCAGAATGCGCTGGAGCCTGCCGAGTCCATGGGTTTGGCGCGCGCCTCGTAATACCCGAAGAGCCCACGCGAATGGGTGCGAACCATCGCCGAGGAGTAGTCCTTGAAGCCGAGCTTGACGTACTTCTGCGGCAAGGTTTCCTTGCGGAAGACGATGTTCAAGTTGCCATTCTTGACGCTGGCATTGTCCGGCTTGAACAGCGCCGGTTTGCGTCCGAGCGATTCGTTCCCTTCGGCATTGTTGACGTGCCAACGTACAGGATCGAGGGTGGTGCCGTTGAAGTCGTCGGACAGGTTGGTGTCGAGTGTCCACTGGCCGGCATTGGCCTGATCGGACAGCGGCAGGTTGGGGTTGGTATGGACCGGCAACGCGCCCAGCGGTCCGACACGGGTCCAGGTGTGAGCCGGTCCGGGAACGACAATGGACCATTTGTCCGCCAGGTACTCAAACGCCTGTTGCCGCTCGGCGAGGGAGGCAAACGGACGGTCGTAGACCAGCACTTCGGCGATGTCGCCGCGGAAGTTTTCGGCCTTGCCGACCACGTTGCGCCCGACGGCATACGGACCGATCGGTACATCGAAAAGCTCCAGCACGGAAATGGTCGGCGCATACGCGGTGGTCTGTCGCAGGCTGATGGCGAAATTCGGCAACACGTTATCGTTTTTGGCGATTTGCGGTCGCGAACTGAACAGCCGCTGCCAGGGATCAACGTTGGCTTCTGCTGGCCGAAGGGATACGAGCAACACCGTGACCGGGCCTTTTGCGCTGCGGATGTTTTTGCCCAGAAACCCCGAAACGCCACTGAAACGCACCACCGATTGACCGTTCAGGGCGTTCGCCACCTGCTTCGGTCCCAAGGCGGCATCGTCTGCCGTGGCGTCGTTGGACTGGCCGGATTTGTCGCGCCAGTACTGCACACGGTCCTGTGCATCGACGGTCATGGTTGATGCGTCGGCCGCGTCGAGCCATAGCACCAGGCCGCTGGCCGGCGGACGGGAGGGTGCTTGCGCCGCCGTGCCAGCCAGTGAAACCGACCACAGCAGCACCAGCAGATAATTGCTGAGCATCTGCATTACTTCGCCGTCATCAGGGCCGGTATGTCGAGGGACGACTGATACCCCTGCGGATTGCGCGACTGCCACCGCCAGGTATCGACGATCATCTGTTCCAGGTCGCGTTGCGCGCTCCAGCCCAGCTCACGTCCTGCCTTGCTCGGGTCCGCCCAGCATTTGGCGATGTCACCGGCACGTCGCGGGGCGAAGCGGTAGGGGATGGTGATGCCGGTAATGTCCTCGAAACTCTGGATAATCTGCAGCACGCTGTAGCCGATGCCGGTGCCCAGGTTCCAGGCGTTGATGCCCCCTTTGCCCTGCAATACCTCCAGCGCCTTGAGGTGGCCGATGGCAAGGTCGACCACATGGATGTAATCGCGCACGCAGGTTCCGTCCACGGTGGGATAGTCGCAGCCGTACACCGTGAGTTCGGGAATCCGTCCGATCGCAACCTGGGTCAGGCACGGCAGCAAATTGGCGGGGCGGCCGCTGGGGTCTTCGCCGATCATTCCGCTTTCGTGGGCGCCGATCGGATTGAAGTAGCGCAACAAGGCAATGCTCCAGCGTGGATCCGCGTGGCACAGGTCGGTGAGCAATTCCTCGATCATGAGTTTGGTGCGGCCATAGGGATTGACCGGTTTGCCGGTGCCGATGTCTTCCAGGATCGGGATTTGCGCAGGGTCGCCGTACACCGTCGCCGAGGAGCTGAACACCAGGTTGAACACTTCATGACGCACCATCGCCCGGCAAAGATTGAGTGTCCCGGCGACGTTGTTGGCGTAATAGTCCAAAGGCTTGCGAATGCTTTCTTCGACGGATTTGAGGCTCGCAAAATGCACCACGGCATCGACGTCGTAACGGCTGAAAATCTTGTCGAGCAAGATCGAGTCGCCAATGTCGCCATTGATGAAATCGACCCGGGTGTGGGTCAGCAGCTCAAGACGCGCGATGCACTCTCGACAGCTGTTGCACAGGTTGTCGAGCACCAGCACAGAGTGCCCGGCATTGATAAGCGCCAGGGCAGTATGGGAACCGATGTAGCCGGCCCCGCCAGTAATAAGCGTGGTTTTAGGCATGGTGAGGTGTTCCTGTCTCAGGGGGAATTCAGCGGGTGGTGAAAACCGTTTTGAATTCTTGCGGCCAGCGCGGGTGCAATACGCTGTACGCCACGGCATAGCTCAGGGCGCCAATACCGATGGTGCAAATCAGGTTCAGATAGCCTTGAAAACCCATTCGGGGAGCGACCATCAGGACGGTTGCTGCCATGACGAGCGAGGCAATCACGCTGCGGTAATTGGCGTCGAAGGACCGGTGCCAGCCATAACCGATGGCCGTGTTGAGTCCGCGGATTTGCAGCGGCGTGATGATCAGCATCCTCGCCAGCAGAGCGAGGGCGGCCGCCATGCCGCCATAAAGACTGCCGAAGCTGTAAACCAGCGCCAGTGACAGTACCGTGGTTGCCACTTCGGCCTTGATGGTCAGGTGGCTGCGATTGACGGCGATCAGCGCGGTCGTGGCATACATGGCGGTATTGCCGATGGCGGCGGTGCACGCCAGCACTTGCAGCAGGGGAATGGCCTCGGTCCATTTGGCGCCGAAGATCAACAGGATCACGTCGTGCGCCGTGAGTGCGATGCCGATGAACAGAGGCGTCAGCAGGAAGCCGCTGACGGCGGTCGAATCGCTGATGATCGCGCGCAACCGTGATGGATCTTCGCTACGCCGGGCAAACACCGGCAGCGCATAACTGATCAGACCGTGGTAGATCGCCGTACGCGGCAGATCGATGATGCGCATCGCCATGTTGAACATGCCCACCGCGTTGGTGCCGGCCGTCATGCCCAGGACCACATTGACCCCGCGTTGCAGCGCTTGCGAACTCAGCGCGTTGACGGCAACCGGCGCTCCGGACTTCAACAGTTCGCGCAAGACCGGGCCGTCGATATGAAAGGCAATGCGTCGCGGATCTGAGCGCATCAATACGATGATGGAGACGAACTCCATGATCAGTGCCTGGGCAACGACCGCCCAGGCCCCCAACCCCCACAGCGCGACAGCGATGCCGCCGACACCACCACACACCTTGCCCAGCAACGTGCGTGACGCCAGCATCCTGAAGTTACCGCTGCGGCGCATTTGCGCCACATAGACCCGCGCCATCATGGTGAACAGGATTTTCACTGAGGCCACCGCCGTCATCCATTGCAGCACCGGATCGGGCGTGTACAGCATCGCTGCGCCCGAGATGAGGACGATGGACATCAGGCTGACGAGCACCGCTGCCCAGAACGCCGTGGTGATGTGTTTGTCCTCTAAGCGTTCGAGTCGTACCAGCGGGTCTTCCAAAACCGACGAATACACCAGGCCGATCAACTCGACGATGGCGATGATGACTGTGCCCACACCCAACTCTGCAGGCGACAGCAGCCTGGCATACGCGACAAAGGTAATCATCGACAGGAAGATCAGGCCGAATTTCTCGGTGAAGATCCAGATCAATGTCACCAGACGGTGATTGGCCATGGCGGATACCGGTTCAATGAGCGGTGGTTGATGCCGTTGCCTTGCGCAGGGTTCGGGCGCAGGCATAGAGGTAGCGCAAGGTCGGTTTGCCGTTGGCGAAGATCAGCGTTTGCCAGGAATACTCCAGCATTCGCCGGTACACGCCGATCACCTCGGCATGCTCGCCACGTCGGGAAAAGGCGTTGAGAAAATCGGTGTGGTTGCCCAGCACGAAATCGATCCGTTGCTGCTTGCTGAGCTGCGCGCCATAGCGGGCGAGGTACACGTCGATGAACCTGATTTTGTTCGCATAGTACTTTTTCGGTTGCGCGGTCATGTTACCGCCGTTGACTGTGCGCTCCAGCAGCACCTGCGGCACCGTGTGGACCTCCCAGTGTTCGGCGATCCGGGTCCACATGAAGCGGTCTTCGGAGTAACGCAGGCTGGCATCGAAGCCGCCGTACTGCATGATCACCTCGCGCTTGACCAGCGCGGTGGATACGCCATTGAGGACGTTGGCGTGGATGAAATCGTCGAAATGCCTGCCGTTCTTGAGGTGGTTGTCCAGCTGCCGCCTGCCGTCGCTGTAATTGACCTGCGTGTAGCAGTCGATCAGCCCCACCGGCCGTCCCTGACGAGTGAGTTCGTCGTACAGCGCCAATTGCTGCTCGAGCTTTTGCGGACGAAATTGATCATCGGCATCGAGAAGCGCCACAAACGTCTCTTCACTGTGCCGCAATCCGTGGTTGCGGGCACTGGCCTGGCCTTCGTTGGCTTGTTGCAACAGCGTCAAGCGGAACGGCGCCACGAAGTCTCTGACCCGTTGTGGTCCGTCATCGGTGGAACCATCGTCGATGACGATGACGTGATCGGGCAGTCGGGTCTGCCCGACCAGGGACGCCAGCGTTTGCTCGATGCTGCCGGCTCCGTTGTACATCGGGATCACGACGCACACTGAGTGCGCTAAAGGGGAGGCTTGTTTGGGCACGGGTGTTTCTCCTTTTGTCACGCCTGGGCTGAATCGCGCGCTAAACCCTCGCCAGACGGACGCTGACGCAGGGCTGTCGGTGATAACTCGGGGAATGTCGCGTGGTGATGCCGAAAGGACAGGGCCAAAGTGCAGAACACCAGGAACTCGGCGGAGCGATAGTTGGGAATCACGTACGCCACATAATTGGTGACGACGAACAGGCCGATGATGACCAGGGCGCTGGCGCGAAACCGTGCCGCCTGGTTCGCCGTCACGGCGCGGTATTGTTTGAGCAGCGCTTCGCCCAGCAGCAACGCCAGCGCAGTCAACTGGATAGCGCCGCCGTTGAGCAGGGTCTCCACGTAGCCGCTGTGGGCGTTGCCGATGTAGCCCCAGCGATGGATGAAAGCAGTGGCATCGGGGCTGGCCCAGAAGGCACCGAAGCCGTAACCCTTGAACCATTGTTGATCGACAAACGGCGCGAGCAGCTCCCAGATCAACGTGCGGTCAGTGAGCGACGGATCGCGACCGGCGATCTCCACCAGCCACGCAACGTGGCTGTACAGCAACAGGCAAGCCAGCAGAAACACCAGCGTGCAACCGAAGAACAGCCACTGCGAGCGGTTGATACGCAAGCGGATCAGGGTGAGGAAATACCAGTAGCTCACCGTACCGGAAATGATCAATGCCACGCCGGTCGCCGACTGGGCGAGCAAGATCGCGATCAGCGAAAAAAACGAGCAGAACAGGGCCCAGCGGTTGCGTTGGCGGATCATCGGCAGCAACAGCAGGATGGCGATTGCGTTGAGCCTTGCCCCAGCGTTCTTTTCGGCGAAAACCCCCTTGAATGCGCCGTCGCGAATGCCACCGGACAAGAACGCGACGTCAGGCATGACCACGGCGAGCATCAACCCGATCAACGCAGCCACGCCGATGGCACAGCCGAGCATGAAGGTGATTTTTTCAAGGGGGTAGTTGTAGGCAATGAAGCCGGCAAAAAACACCACGCTGAGCATCGCGATAATCCGCTTGAAACTCAGCATCGGGTCGTGGGACCAGCCGATCGATGCGATGACACAGAGCATGAACATCAGCAGAAAGAAGTTGCTGCGGTAAAAGGTTTTGCTGAGGAACACCTTGTTGCGGATGAAGAAGAACAAGGGCACCAGCAGTGTGATGAGACCGCAGATCTGGTTGGCGACGTTGCCTTCGAGGTCTTTATCGATGTCGCCGAAGCTGGAGGCGCCACCCAGACTGAGGACAAACGTAATCACCTGGATGTAGAACAGCACGCCGAACAACGTGAAGGCGTCGCGTAGCGTGGAATATCTGATTTCCAGCGTGCTCATGGCGATGGCCTCCGGAGCAACGCGGCGAGGTAGGTTTCTACCGCGCTGGCATTCATGAAACGCGCGGCGGCATCGATGCGGGACTGGCGTTGCAGGTCTCGCGGTGTCGAGAGTTGCAGGGCGATGGCCTGCGCCAATGCGCTTGGGTCGTCGACGGCCACCAGCGGCGCGACGAGGCCACCGATGAGAATGTCTTGCGGGCCATGGGGGCAGCGGGTCGACACCACCGGGGTGCCAGTGGACAAGGCCTCTACCAGCGCATTGGGGCTGCCCTCGAAACGTGACGACAGTACAAAGCAGTCGGCCGCGGCCACTTCTGCCATTGGATCGCGGGTGTAGCCTGGCACGTCGAACCGGTCGGCCACGCCCAGCGTGCGTGCCTGCTCAAGCAACTGCGCCCTGAGCGCGCCTTCGCCAAAAATGACCAGGCGAACGTTGGCGTCGGGCAACCTCGCGAAGGCGTTGATCAAGGTATCAAAGCCTTTTTGCGGGGCGAGGCGCCCCACGGCGACAATCACCGGGCTGGACTTTTGCAGCAACCAGCGGTGGCTAGGCCGCCCCGGCGGCTTGTCGCGAAAGTCGTCGTCGAGGACCGGATTGTCGGCAATGGTCACGTCCTTCAGACGTGCAAGGGTGGTGTCGACCAGGTCCTGGGCGACGCCTCGCGAGACGCAGATCACCGGATTGGGGATGAGCCGATACAACAGCGGTGCCACCCGATACGCCAGCCGCACCATGAAGCCTTGGTTGACGTGCTTGTCATGGGAAAACGTGTTGCGTTCGCTGACGTGCAGCCTTGCCAGTGTCCCTGACAGTGAGGCGGCGATGATGGCCACCACGTTGACGTGAGTGAGGGCCGCCAGTTGTGCGTCGAAGCGATTGGCGCGCAGAAATTGCGCGAGGGCCGGCACCGCACGGGCGGTGCGCTGGCTTTGCAATTCGACTTTCTTGACGCGCGGGTCGAGGTTCGCCGCATGGAAGCCGCCGCCGGTGAGCATCAGCAATGTCACGTCATTGCCTGCGTCGACCAGGGCACCGGCGAGGCGCGTCATCATTTTTTCAGCCCCGCCTGCGCTGAGGTCATGCAGGATAATCAGCAACTTTTTCATTGGTTCCATACCTGGTAATACGCTTGCGCGGCGTACTGGCTGGTGTACGGATGGATGGCGTCACTGAGCATTTTTGCGCTGGGTGCAACGCCGCTCTGTGCCGCCAGGCTTTGAAGCATTCCCCGCGCCAACGCCGGTACATCGTTGACGGCGACCAGTTGACCCAGTCGACCGTTGTCCAGCAATTCCCTGGGCCCGGTCTCGCAGTCGCATGCCAGCACAGGCGTACCCAGTGCCAGCGCTTCGATCAGGACGGTCGGCATGCCTTCCTGCACGGAGCTCAGAATGAACAGCCGTGCGTGCTTCAGCAGCGGATAGGGGTTGCTCATGAAACCGGTGAAATGCACCCGGTGCGTGATGCCCAGTCGGCTTGCCTGAGTGGTCAGTGCGTCGAGCAAGGGACCGTCACCGACGATCGCCAGGTCCGGCAATGCTTCGCTGCGCAACGCCAGGGCGTAGGCATCCAGCAACAGATGAAACCCTTTAGGTTCCACCAGTCGGCCCACGCTCAACCAATAGTCGCGGGGTAAATCCGCGGGCAGCGGCGCTTGGGCGGCTTGAAGCAGTTGTTCGGTGACGACGGCGTTGGGGCAATAGCGGATCCGTTGCCGACCCCAGGGCATCCAGTCGACGAGGGACTGGCGCAAGGCTATGGAGACCGTGACCACCTTGCCGCTGCCGCAGAGGTACAACGAATAGAGCAGGCGCAGGCTTGAAGGGCCGGTTTTCTGTTCAGTGCAATCCAGTGCTGCGTGGCGGCTATAGATGACTTTGCAAGGACGGCCCAGGGTGGCGAACCAGGTGCAGAGATTGGCCTGCTCCTTGGCGGAAATGAGGTGGGTAACGCCCTCTCGGTGAATGAGCCGGCGCAACAGCACAATGGACTTGAGCAGGCCGACGATGCCGGCACCGCTGCCGCTGGCGAGCGTTTGCACACCCTCGGTGTCCGGCGTGTCACCGTTCATGACGAAAAAACTCACGCGCTGGCCATCCTTGAGAAACTGCTCGGACAACCGTTGCTGGACGCGCTCGACGCCGCCACCCGATTTGAAGTCCTTGAGAATGAACAGGATGTGCATGGTCATTCCCCAACGCTGATGGCAACTTTGCGCTGAACGATCATCCTCAACAGGTGCAAAAAGTTGCTGGGGTAATCGATGAGGTAGCGTTTGATCGTATGCGGCTCGCGATACATCCGATAAAACGCGCGCATATGCAGGTGATTGATCACTGGCGGGTAGTAATGCCGCGTGGCCATGGCTTCCTGGCGTATGAACCCGCCACAGGTGAAGGCAGCACCCCGAAATCCTGCGCGCAGCGCATCCTGTTCGAACTGCTCCTGCAGCCCGGCACCCAGGCCGACGATCAGAATGTCTGCTTCGCTGCGGCAGATGTCGGCCTGAATGCACCGGGCCTGGGACGCATCGAAGTAGCCGTTGTGATAACCGACGATGCTCAGCCGCGGATAGAGCATTTTGATCTTGCCGACAAACAGATCCAGTTCAGCTTGGCGGGCGCCGACGAAATACACGCGCTTGCCCTGTTGCTCTGCGCTGCTGAGAACAGCGTCGGCAATCGACGTGAAATCAAAGCTGACCCGGCCGATCGTACGGCCGGTTACGCGCGACATGAACGTCGACATCAGCATGCCGTCGCAAAAGTAGGCGACGGTGCCTGGGGCCTGTTCGAAAAGGCAGCCGATAGAAGCAAAGTTAATGAAGGAATAGGCCTGGTTGGCGTCGAGTAACTTCGGTGAGTAGTGCCTGACTATTTGCAGCCTGATCATGGCGCGACTTCCTTCAGATGACCGGGTAGGTCTGCCGACCCACGGAGACGTAGGTAAAGCCGCGTTTGCTCAACCGCTGCGGATCGAACAAGTTGCGTCCGTCAAAAATCAGCGGTTGCTTGAGCTGCCGGCTGAGCAGGTCGAAGTCAGGCGCGCGAAACGATTGCCACTCGGTGACGATGATCAAGGCGTCGGCATTTTTAAGCGCCGCTTCCTTGGTGCCCGCCAGCGTCAAGTCATCGCGCGAGCCATATATGCGCTGGGCCTCCTCCATGGCTTTGGGGTCGAACGCCTGGACGCTGGCGCCGGCGCGCCACAAGGCTTCCATCAACACCCGGCTGGGGGCTTCGCGCATGTCGTCGGTGTTGGGTTTGAAACTCAGGCCCCACAGGGCAAAGGTCTTGCCGCGGAGTGCGCCGTCGAAGTGATTGAAAATCCTGGTGTACAGGCTGGCTTTCTGTTCGTCGTTGCGCGACTGGACGGCCTTGAGTACCCGAGCGTCGATGTCGACACTGGCGGCGGCGTGTATCAGCGCCTTGACGTCCTTGGGGAAACACGAACCGCCGTAGCCCACACCCGGATAGATAAATTGATATCCGATGCGCGGATCAGAGCCGATGCCATGCCTGACCATTTCGATATCGGCACCCAGTTTTTCGGCGAGGCTGGCCATTTCGTTCATGAAGCTGATCTTGGTCGCCAACATGCTGTTGGCGGCGTACTTGGTCAGTTCGGCGCTGCGCAGGTCCATGACGATGATCTTTTCGCGGTTGCGACTGAACGGTTCGTACAGTTCTCGCATGACCTCTTCGGCGTGCTGGCTGTCGGTGCCGATGATGATCCGGTCCGGGCGCATGCAGTCTTCGACCGCGCAGCCTTCCTTGAGAAACTCGGGATTGGAGACCACGTCGAAGGTCAGGTCGCCGCGACCGTTGTCGGCCAGCACCTGCTCGATGTGCGCTCGCACCCGGTCGCCGGTCCCGACGGGGACGGTGGATTTATCGACGATGATGTGATGTCGGTCCATGTTCAGCGCGATGGTTTGCGCAACGCTCAACACATGTTTGAGGTCTGCCGAGCCGTCTTCGTCTGGCGGTGTGCCAACGGCAATCAACAGCACATCGCCATGGTGGACAGCGCTGGCAAGGTCAGTGCCGAACTGCAGTCGTCCACTTTGGTAATTGTTGTGGACCAGGCTTTTCAGGCCCGGCTCGTAGAGCGGTAGCGTGCCATCCTTCAACGCCTTTACCTTGTCGACGTCGACATCCACACAGAGGACGTTGTGGCCCACTTCCGCCAGCGCGGCGCCTTGGACAAGTCCCACGTAACCAATACCGAATACGCTCACATTCATGATCAAACCTCGGGTCGTCGTGACAGCGATCAACGATGGGCAGGGGTCAATAGATGTTTTTCGAGAACAAGGTGAAGGGCGTCTTGATGAGGATCTTGATGTCCAGCCACAGCGACCATTGGTTGATGTAGTTGAGGTCCTGGGCGACGCGCAGCTGCATCTTTTCCACCGTTTCGGTTTCGCCTCGATGCCCGGTGATCTGGGCCAACCCGGTAATCCCCGGTTTGAGGCGGTGACGGGCCATGTAGGCGCGCACTTTGCCGGTGTAGTAAATGTTGTGGGTGACGGCATGCGGGCGGGGGCCGACCAGGGCCATTTGCCCGAACAACACGTTGAACAGCTGCGGTAATTCGTCGATGGAACTGCGGCGCAGAAAGCGTCCGAGCGGTGTGACACGATCATCGTCACGGGTGGCCTGCTGCACTTCGCGATCGTCGTGGAGGCGCATCGAACGAAATTTCCAGACCTTGATCACTTCGCCGTTGCAGCCGTGGCGATTTTGCTTGAACAGCACGGGACCGGCGGAGGTCAGCTTGACGGCGATCGCTACCATCAAGAGCAACGGACTGAGGGCAATAATGGCCACGGCGGCCAGGCTGCGTTCGAACAGGTCCTTGCAAAACAGGCTGGCGGGGTGCGAGCTGATCAGGCTCTCGTTGAGGTAAATCGCCGGCATTCGCTCGATTTCAGAGATCGAGTGGTTGAGCAGCACCATGCTGCCGAAATCCGGAATCCACACCACGTCGACGTTCATGTCCAGCAGATCGATGTAGAGCGCTTCGATGGTGGCGGCATGCGCCATCGTCAGGACAATGTAGACGCGGCGTACGTCCAGGCGGGTGATGATCTCGCGGATCCCATCGACGTGACCCAGCAGCGGCAGAATGCTCGGTGCCGGGCCGCTGTTATCGGCGGCGGCGATGAAACCCAATACCAGCGCGCGGTTCGGCTGGGAGAGTTTTTTCGCGAGTTCATGGGCGGTCGGGCAAGTGCCGATGATCACCGAGCGACGTTCCCTGCAGATCATTCGCGAATGCAGCCGGGCGAAGTAATGCAAGGGCAGAAAAGTCGCAGCCTGGACGAAAAAGCCCAGCACTGCCCAGACCATGATGACCTGGCGCGAGTAAATCGCACTGGTCTGGGTGGTGAAAGCAATGGTCGCCAGTACCGCCAGCAGGATCAACCAGCCGGCCAGTAACCGGCCGAGCCCGACCACCAGGCCATGTCGCTTATGGTAAACCTGCATCATGCTGTAGATGGGCACTGAACCGAGCACGGTCAGAATCATCAGGATGCGGTACTCGCTGGTCAGACTGCCAACACGCCAAAACACCAGTAGCGTCAGCAGCGAGATGGCCAGTGTCATCGCACACAACCACTGGCCCCAGAACGTCAGGCCTCGGCGATGTGCAATGTGAGCGGTGTATTGCGGAGTCATGGGCTTGACCTCGAGGCATGAGTGATCTGTCGGCACTGAACGGCAGCCACGACGTGGCTTCCGCAGGGCTTTTCCGTAGCTCGGCAGAGGTGAAGCAATGGGTGTGAGGGCAGATAGAGACGCAGAAAAAACGTGACAGGGTGTTATCTGGGCACGAAGTCGTAGTTGTAGAACGTTCGGGAATGGTTGTAGCCGTACTTGCGCGCCTTGCGCAGATCGACTTGATTGAGCACGGCGCCAAATACCGGTACGTGGCTTGTTTGCAACATTGAAATGCCTCTCTGCACCTGATTGATCGGCGTGCTGTCGGCCTTGACCACATAGATCACGGCATCCGAATGCCGGGCCAGCAACAGCGCGTCGCTGATCATCTCCGCAGGGGGGGAGTCGATGATGATGTGGCGGTAACGCGACTTGAGCACCTCAAGCATGCGCGCCATGCGCGGTGAGCTGAGCAGATCCTGTGGCGGCGGCTGGCGTGCCGAACTGAGCGTGTCCGCAGGGGACGGCAGGCGCAGTGCGGCGAACAGATCCTGCGATACCGGCTCCATCCTCCCGGCCGGCAGCATGTCCAGATTGCCCACCGAAACGATGCAGTCTTCGAGCCGGGCAGTCCCCGCAATCACATTGGCCAGTCCCGGACTGTCAGGCGGAAAGTCGAAGTTCAGCGAAAGGGTTGGCTGACGCATGTCGGCATCGATCAGCAGCACACGCTCCAATGGTGTGAGTGAGCTGGCCAGGTTGTTGGCAATCGTGCTTTTGCCTTCACCGGCGACGGTCGACGTGACCAGCACCACCTGCGACGGCATGTCACTGCTTTGCAACATCAGCCAGGTGCGCAGGTTGCGAATGGTTTCGGAAAAACGCGGGTTTTCATTGTCTTCGAACAACCTCGCCAGTTGCCGACGGCTTTTCTTCATGACCAGCGGTATAACGCTGAGTAGCGGAATGTTCAGCGTGCTTTCGATCGACTCGTCAGTCTTGAAGGTGTTGCTCAGTTTGTCCATGAGCAATGCCAGCGCCATGCCGATCACTGTCGCGATTAACCCGACGATCCCCACAATCAATGTTTTACGGGGCTTGCTCGCGTCGACAGGAACAATGGCCGGATCGACGATGCGCACTTTGGTGGAGTCCATGTCGGCGGTGGCGGCGGTTTCCTTCAAGCGGGTGACGAAGGTTTCATACAGTGCGCGGGTGCTGTCGACTTCACGCTGGAACTCGCGCAACTGGAATTCCTTGCGGGCGATGTCCTGGATCTGCGCCTTGTTAGTGTTGAAGGATTGGCGTAGCGAGGCTTCACTGGCCGAGGCCAGCTGGAATTGGCGTTCGATCCCGGCGACCACTTGCTGAACCTGCAACTGCAGGCTGGTGGTCGCGGCGCGCAATTCGGATTTCGCGGAAATCAGGCTCGGGTGTTTTGTCCCATAGCGCCCCGCCAGCTCATCGACCTTGGCTTGAGCCTTGGCCCGATCCACCTGGAATTGCTGGACCAACGGGTTACTCAAGACCGCCGGCACACTGGAGAGTCGGCTCAAGTCACCGCTGCTCAGGGCCTTCGCCTGGCGGTATTCGCTCTCAGCTTCAGCGCGGTTGCGACGGGCGTCGACCATACGATTGCCGGTCATTTCCAGTTCGTTGGCGCTGATGGTTGCGACCCCGCCAACGTCGACCAGGCCTTGCTCCTCCCGGTATCCCTGAAGCTTTTTCTCGGCGGCGCGCAGGTTGTCACGCAGCTTGACCAGTCGTGTGTTCATCCACGCCGTGGTGGTCTGCGAGGCCTTCTCGCTGGTGTCGAGCTGGCTGTCGGTAAAACCTTGGGCCAGCGCGTTGGCCGCTGCTGCCGCCAGAACCGGATCGGGTAGTTCGACCTCGATTTCCAGCAGCTGGCTCTTGCCGACGAACTTGACGCTGGTGTGCAGCATGAGGTTCTGCGTGACCTGATTGAAGACGTCTTCCTCGCTGGGCGCGCCTTTCACCGGCATCAGCGTGCCCAGCCCTGGCAGCCATTGGTCAAGATCAAGGTCAAGGTCCGCCAGCCATTTGCGCGGGGTGAACCAAGGCGTCGGTTGCTGGCGCGGGTCGGTGACCGGGTGGGTCGTCAGGCCGAGTTTTTTCACCGCGCGTTCGGCAAGGTCACGCGATTGCAGGAGCGCTTGTTGTGTCTGCAAGTATTCGGTGGCATTGCTGCCTGAATCCTTGACCTGCTGGAAGGACATCAGCGGCGGTGTTTTATCGTTGAACAGCAAGGTGGTGCTGCCGATGTATTGCGGGGTAATGGCCGAGACCGCAATGGCCGCCACCGCACAGCAAAGCAGGACCAGCCATCCGATGCTCCATTTGGCGCGCCAGATCACTCTCCAGATTTTGAGTAGGTCAATGGTGTCCCGGTTTTCGCTGTACGGCTGCTGATGCACATGCGTTTGAAGAGGACGCTCGACGTAGGGGCTAGGGCTGTTGTCCATGGTCAGAAAAACCCTTGTGCAATGGAAATGGTATCGCCGGGGGCAATCGTGGTGCTTCGGGTGACTTCATCGGTGAGTGTGGCGCCGCCATCACCGCGCACGATGGTCACGCGTTTGATCGAGGCCCGCTCGGTCAAGCCACCGCCCAGGGCGATTGCTTTCTCCAGGGTCAGCCCGGGTATGAATGGATAATTGCCGGGTTTTTTCACTTCGCCGTTGATGTAGAACGGACGGTATTCGATCTGGCTCAAGCTGACTTTCGGGTCGATCAGATACCCTTGTTTAAGCCCGCTGACGATAACTTTTTCGACTTGGCCGGGGGTCAGTCCTTTCGCGGAAATCTCACCCAGAAAGGGGTAGGAAAAGGTGCCGGCGTCGCTTAGGCGGATCTTTTTCAGGCTCAACTCCGGTTCGCCAAATACGATAATGCGCAAGACATCGCCAGCGGCCAGTTTGTACTGAGTGCCGGGGTCAGCTGCATACGCATTGGGTAGAACCGCCAGTGCGAACAACAAGCCCAGTGTGTGTGAGTTCATGGCGAAACCCTCTTAGAGGCTTACGTTGAAGCTGATCTGAACCACGTTGCGGGTAAAACTTTCGTTGTCGGCATCGGAGTCGTTATCGCGGAACCGATAGCCGAGTTCGATATCCAGCCACCGGCGCATCGCATACACCACGGCCAGGTGGTAGTCCTGTAAGTCGTCCGTGCGGCTTTGGCCCTCGTAGACATAACGACCGAACCCGGCTTGTGCCACCGTGGTGATCCGTTCGGTCCAGCCATGGCGCCAACCGACCTGGGTGAAGGTCGACTTGACGGCGTCGGCGCCATCGTCGCCCTCGGCGAGGGCCTGACGAGCCACAAAGGTGAACGTTGAATAAGTTCGCGGCTTCCATTGCAGATCTACTTGCCAGGTGGGGTTGTCGAGGTCCTTGGATTCGCTGCTGTCGAAGTCCTTTTTCTCATACCCGACGCGGACTTTGCCGGTGGTCTTTGCAGTGATATCCCAGACGGCACCGGCCAGCACTGCGTTGGATTTGCTGCTGCGCGGGCTGTCGGGCTGCTGGTAGTCAAATTGGGTGTGGTCGTATTCGAGCAGGCCACGGGTATTGCTGCCGATGCGGTGATACCACGTGGTGGTCAGGCCGGCGGTATTGCGCTCTTTGTCGTCATTGATGCCGTCGGCATTGTCGTAGCGGAGCTCTGCGTAGCTGGCGCCGAAATCGATCTGATTGTCAGCGCTCTTGGCGCCATAGGTGTAGAGACCACCCACCCGTTTGTTGTTGAGCTTGTCATTGACGCCCTCGACAGCCGTCGATTCGGTGCGCTCATATTTCCGGTATTCGGCTTCGAGTTTCAGACGGTGCCGGTCGGTGAATTCCATGATGCTGTCCGCCCGCACCCGTTGTGCGGTGTACGAGGCATCAGACTCGTCATGATAAATGTAGCGGGCGGGCTGCCAGATCAGTCGGGTGGCGCTGTTGCGGTCTTCGGCCTTGAGTTCGAAGTTGGGCGCCAATTTGGTGATCATGGACGATTGTTTATTGTTTTCCACCTCCCGGAAGTTATCGTCATAGCTTTCTGAAAACAGAAAGGTGGGTGTGAAACCGAATCCGTAAACATCAATAGGCGCCGGATCAATACTCCAGGCCATGCCAGGGTAGAGGGAGGCCATGATCAGTGCAAAAGGGCAACGTGAATTCAAGGCCATGTCATGGCTCCTGGAAAAAAACACTGAAGTCAGAGAGTCAGAGAGTGGTGTGGAATGAGGCGTGCTGACGTTCAAGGTCACCTAATGGCAAGCAAATAGTCTGTTCCCGATTAAGAAACTGCATCAGGATCATGACGCGCTCAGACCCATGGGGAGCGATGAAAATACCTCCAAGTGTCGACAGCGGACCGCGGATGATTTGCAGGTGTTCGCCGGGCGTCAGGGGCGGGTCATCGCGCGATTCTGCGGATTCGCAACAGCGCGCACGCAGATGCTCGATGACGTGATCGGTCACCGTCGCAGGTCCGTGATTGAACTCGACAATACGACTGACGCCACGCGTAGATCGTATGGGCGCCCAGTTATCGTTACCGCCAAGATGGATAAACAGGTACCCGGGGAAGAGGGACTCGCGTACGCGGTGCTGTTTGCCGCGAATGATGCGTTCACTCACCAGTTGCGGGTGGAACACGACATAGTTTTGTTGAAGCAGGTTGATGTGGGCGCGTTCGTCCTGGTGAGGCTTGCATTGCAACAGGTACCAGTTTGAACGTTCGGCGCTGATGGCTGACATGCTGGTAAACCTCGTAAGTATCGAAAGTTTAAGCAGGCAGAGGCTATTAAGGCCCGGAAAGTTTTTAGTCAGACAGAGTTGCTGTTCTTATAGAAGGTGTATCAATAATGAGTCACGACATGTTGCATTGTTGAAACAGTTAAGAAGTGAGGGTGCGTTATATATGACAGTGTTTTGGGTGTAAAGTCTGAGTAGTTTGCCGAAGACAAAGCTACCGCAGGGTCCCTGTCAGGGAGCCATAAAAAACAAGGATTTCAAAAGTTATCTGGCGAGGCAGCGAAAACGAAAAAACTGCACTTGTATTCTGTACCACCAGACCATGGGTAGTTATTAACCAGTCTCGACAACCTGTCAAACGTTCCTTGTCAAAAAATATACCTTTTGTCCAATAGTGCTTTTAGCTGTATGCAAGTTGTTGTTTTTTCCAATAATTTGTTTTCCGTCGAACGGTTTAAACTTTTTCTGGTACTCATAGTCGTGCTCTGGCGAAAGGGTGTGGAGATGAATTCCCCACTAGTGGGTCCGGTAATGACCGCTGGACCCTCTGCTATTGCAACGCTATAACTAATTGCCTGGGATTGGACAAGCGGGACTGCATTATGACCATTCTTGTGACTGGCGCGGCGGGGTTCATCGGGTATCACACCGTCAAACGATTGTGCCTGGAGGGGCGAGAAGTTGTCGGTATCGACAACCTTAACGGTTATTACAGCGTGGAATTGAAATACGCTCGGCTCAAACAGCTGAACGAGTTGCACGGTTTCCGTTTTCAGACGCTGGATATTGTCGATAAACCGGCCTTGATGGCGTTGTTCAAAGACGGTGAGTTCACCGAGGTCGTGCATATGGCGGCGCAAGCGGGGGTTCGTTATTCGCTGGATAACCCGGATGTGTATGCCCAATCGAATCTGGTGGGATTTCTGAACGTGCTGGAAGCCTGCCGACACTATCGGCCTGCGCATCTGATCTATGCGTCGAGCAGTTCGGTGTACGGCGCCAACAGCAAGCTCCCGTTCAGCGTCGATGACCCGGTTGATCAACCGGTTTCGCTGTACGCCGCCAGCAAGCGAGCCAATGAATTGCTTGCCCACAGCTACTGCCATCTTTACGGTCTTCGCGCCAGCGGCCTGCGTTTTTTTACCGTATACGGGCCTTGGGGACGTCCTGACATGGCTCTGTTCACGTTTACCGAAGCGATGCTCAATGGCCGGCCGATTGATATTTACAACCATGGCCAGATGGCGCGCGACTTCACCTATGTCGACGACATTGTCGAAAGCATCGCCCGCTTGCGTACAAAGCCGCCGGTCCCGGACCAGGAGGCTGATGGCGTCAACCGGATTTTCAACATCGGCCGTGGGAAACCGGTTGCGTTGCTGGAATTTGTCGAATGCCTGGAAACGGCGCTGGGCATAAAAGCTCAGCGCAACTATCTGCCGATGCAAAAGGGCGACGTCATCAAGACGTGGGCCGATGTGTCGGCGCTGGCGGACTGGGTCGGCTTCTCGCCCCACATAGAAATTGAAGCAGGCGTGAAGCAATTTGTGACGTGGTATCGCCACTTTTATCAGCGATGAGCCTTACGTTTCAACCCAACAGATTCAAGTGATCGATGGTCTCTATGACTCACCGCTATCGTACTGTGCAGCTGCCGAGCTTGCGAGGCTGCGTTCGGCTGCGCAGCAGTCGCAATCCCGGCTTGCTGGGTCTGACTGATACACCGCGAGTTGTGATTTACGACTGCTGCGCAGCCGGACGCAGCCTTCGGCAGCTGCTACAGGTCGCGGTGTGGCGCGTATTTTTCACAGCGCATCGCCCAGCAATTTTAGATACTCGGGGCTCTCGGAAATGGAATTGTGGCCCACACCCGGTATGACTCGCAGCGTGGCCACGCCTTTGGCGAAGTGCGTGTAGAGCTGCTCCGTGCTGGAGCGCGGTATGACTTCGTCGTGCTCCGCCGCGATCAACAGCGTCGGTATCGTGATGTGCGCTGCATATTTCCATGATTCAAACCGTTCCTGTAGCAGCCACTTCACCGGAAACCACGGGTACTGGCGCACGGCGAGATCTTCCAGGCTGTTGTAAGGCGTGATCAGGATCAGGCGGGAGGCCGGACGCTGGCTGGCGAGACGCACGGCGACCCCCGAACCAAGGCTGCGCCCGACCACGGCGATGTGCGGATGGGTGTCGTAGACCTTGTCGAACAAGGTCATGGCATCGCGCTGGATGGCCTCCTCGGAAGGCGAGCCGGAGCTTCCCCCGAAGCCTCGATAGTGCAGCAAGTAGATCGCATGCTCCGGGAAGGCCTGCGCGAACCCGGGCAGGTTGCGAGAGACGTCCTCGGCATTACCGCCGAAATAGATCAACGCCTTCGGTCCGTCGTGGGGCCTGACCGACACCAGTACCTGTGCATCCTCTACCGTCAGCTTGAGCAGCGTATCGGGCGTCTCGATGGCGCTGGGTTGCGGGAAGTAGATGAGCGCGCGCTGAAACACGAACAGCGCCGCACAGAGCGCCAGGTACGACGCTGCCAGGATGACGACGATTAACACCAGGGTTCGTGGCATTCGACTAACTTTAGTGGGCGACATTGACGGCTCTGGGCTGAGGAACCCAATCCACTGGATCGGAGCCAGAGTTTAGTTCATCGGTAGCCGGGCACGCCGAACCCGGCTACAGGGGAGGGCGCCCATGCCCATCGCTGCAAAGTGGCTCAACGTCCAGCCTGGCGAAAGAACTGCGCTGATGCTGGGGTTCGCGTTCCATTTCTGCGTGTTAGCCAGTTATTACCTGGTGCGACCACTGCGCGATGCCTTGGGCCTTGAGGGCGGTGCCGACAAACTGCAGTGGCTGTTCACGGCAACCTTCGTGGTGATGCTGCTGATGGTCCCGGTATTCGGTGCGCTGGTGTCGCGGCTGCCGGCCACGCGTTTCGTGCCGCTGATCTACCGCGTGATCGCCGTGTCGATGCTGGTGTTCGGCGTGTTGATCGCCAATCGCATTGCGCCAGTGGCCGTCGGGCGGGTGTTTTTCGTCTGGATCAGCATCTACAACCTGTTCATCGTCACTATTTTCTGGAGCGTGCTGGTCGACCGGTTTTCCAGTGAACAGGGGCGGCGGCTGTTCGGCTTCATCGCGGCAGGTGGCACCCTGGGCACGTTCATAGGGCCGTTGCTGGCGGCGACCATGGCCACGCGCCTGGGGCCGGTGGCGTTGACCGTCGCGGCCGCGCTGCTGCTGGAAGTCGCAGTGCGCTGCTATCGGGCGCTGCTGTCCCGGACGCAATCACAGTCTGGCAGCCGCTTGCTGGATGATCGGCGTATGGGCGGCAGCATGCTGGCCGGGATCACGCTGATTGTGCGCTCGCCCTATTTGCTGGGTCTGGTGCTGTTCATGCTGCTGCACACCAGCGCCGCGACCTTGTTGTATTTCGAGCAGGGACGGATTGTGGCGGGTAGCTATGCTGATGTGGCCAGTCGGACGCAGTTCTTCGCCGTCGTCGATTTGATCGTGTCGGCACTGACCTTGATCTTTCAGCTGCTGCTGACGGCACCGTTGATTCGTTTGATCGGCGTCGTTGGGGCACTGGCGGCGTTACCCCTGGCGACCATCGTGGCGTTTACCGCCATGGCCCTGGCGCCCGAGCCCGCCACCGTCGCAATGGCGCAGGGGCTGCGTCGTGCGGTCGAGTTCGCCATCGTGCGCCCGGCGCGCGAGGTGTTGTGGACCGTGGTCAGCCGCGAGGAAAAGTACAAGGCCAAGAATGTGATCGAAACCCTGGTGTACCGCGGCGGAGATGCCGCCAGTGGCTGGTTGTCGGTCGGTTTGACGGCCTTGGGCGCGGGTTTTGGTCTGGTGGCGCTGCTGATCGTGCCGTTTGCCGGGCTGTGGGGCTGGTTATGCCTGTGGCTGGCCAGGCGCCAGGAACAAGGGGCTGACCGTAAAAATGTGGAAGGGCAAATTTCATGATCCACACTGATCGGTACACGCGTCGCCAAATACTCACGCTGGCTGCCGGTGCTTCGGCGGTTTTCACCTTCGGCCCAGCCTTTGCTGCCACCACGCCGTCGAAGGAAACAGGAGGCAAGAACATGCAGACCCGCGCCATTCCTTCCAGCTCCGAGCCATTGCCCATCGTAGGGTTGGGTACCTATCGCGGTTTTGATGTCGAGCCTTCGAGTCCCGCCTACAAACAGCTGCCCGCGGTTCTGCGGGCATTGTTCGAGAAGGGCGGGACGGTGATCGACAGCTCGCCCATGTACGGCCGGGCCGAAGAGACGACCGGTGAATTACTGTCGATTCATGAGCCGCGCTCGCCTGCTTTCCTGGCCACCAAGGTCTGGACCCGTGGCCGCGAAGAAGGCATCGCGCAGATGGAGCAGTCCTTCAAACTGCTGCAAACCGACCGTATCGACCTGATTCAGATCCACAACCTGCTGGACTGGCAAATTCATCTGCCGACCTTGCGCAAATGGAAGGAAGAAGGGCGTATCCGCTACATCGGCATCACCCATTACACCGCCTCGGCGTATGAAGAAGTGGAAGCGGTGCTCAAGGCCGAGCCACTGGATTTCTTGCAGATCAACTATGCCCTGGACGATCGCGGCGTCGAGAAACGCATCCTGCCGCTGTGTCGCGAGCGTGGCGTGGCGGTGATCTGCAATCGGCCGTTCGGTGGCGGCAACCTGCTCACCCGCTTGAAGGACAAACCCTTACCGCGCTGGGCGGCGGACGTGAGGGTCAACAGCTGGGCACAAATGGCGCTGAAGTTCCTGCTGTCGCATTCAGCGGTGACCTGCGTGATTCCCGGCACCGGCAACCCGCGCTACATGGCGGACAATGCCGGCGCCGGTTTCGGGCCGATGCTGACCGGCGCACAGCGTGAGCAGTTGATCGATATCGTCGGTTAATGCCCTAGCGAAACCGTTCCGGAATGGCCTCGGCAAACGGATACATCGAGAAATAGGGCCTGGCTTCGTCGAGGACCCGCTGGACAGACGGTCGGGTCATCAACCTCTCGAAATACGCGTTCAAGTGGCGGTAATCGTCGGGGATCGGTTGCAGAGTGCTGGCATAGAACAGCGCCGGGGTCGCCGCACAATCGCCAGGAGTACGAGGCCAGCGGATGGTAGTAAAGCGTCAGCGACATCTTTGAGCTCCTCCTGAAAAGTTGCCTTCAACAGCATAGCCGCCGCCCGAGAATGTCCGGGGCGCAGTGCTAGACTTTTCAGGTGGGATGAGTCTGTTGGAGGTATGACATGACGGCTCAAACGATGGACAAAGAGCACATCGGTGTTGTGGTACGCAATTACGTGGAGGGCATGGTTTTCGCGGACGAAGCGTTGCTGCGGCAGGCTTTTCATCCTGCTTGTCGCATCATCGGTCACTATCAACAAGCGCTGGAATGGTTATCGCTGGAGGACTTCATCAGCGCGATCAAGGCCGAAGGCCCTGCGGCCAAAGAGGTCGAACCGTATTGGCAAACCGTTAGCGTCGACATAACGGGTGATGCTGCCGCTGTAAAAGTGATTGATGATTACGTCGGCATGCGGTTCACGGATTATCTGTCGTTACTGAAAATCAACGAACGCTGGATGATTGTTAACAAGGTGTATTTTTTGAACGAGTAAAGCTCGGTGGCCCGAGAGTCAAAAGACTCCCGGGCCACTGGAGGCGATCAGCGACGATCCAGCCACACCGTCTGCGCATTGCAGAACTCGCGCACCCCGAAGTGCGACAGCTCGCGGCCGAAACCGCTTTTCTTCACGCCGCCAAAGGTGACACGGGGGTCGCTGGCGCAGTAGCCATTGATGAACACGCCACCGGTTTCCAGTTCGCCGGCCATCTGTTGGGCACGTTCCACGTTGCCCGTGTAGAGGGTCGCGGCGAGGCCGAACTCGCTGTCATTCGCCAGTTCCAGTGCATGGGCTGCATCGCGCGCGGTGATGATCGAGGCCACCGGGCCAAACAGCTCCTGCTTGAACGAGGTCATCTGGTCGGTAACATCACCGAATACAGTCAGCTCGTAGAAGTTGCCCGGGCCTTCAGCCTTCTTGCCACCCAGCAACAACGTCGCACCTTCTTCCAGGGTGTCGCGCACCTGTTGATCCAGTTCATCACGCAGATCAAAGCGAGCCATCGGGCCAATGTACGTCTCGGTCGCCAGTGGATCGCCGACCACCAGTTTGCGTGTGGCCTCGACAAACTTGCGGGTGAATGCTTCGACAATGCCTTGCTCGACAATCAAGCGTTTCGCGGCTGCGCAGACTTGCCCGGTGTTTTGATAACGGCCAATCACGGCGGCTTTGACCGCTTCGTCGAGGTCGGCGTCGTTGAGCACGATGAAAGGGTCTGAACCACCCAGTTCCAATACGCATTTCTTCAATGCTGCGCCGGCCTGCGCGCCGATGGCCATGCCGGCGCGCACGCTGCCGGTGAGGGTCACTGCGGCGATGCGTGGATCAGCGATGGCTGTGGAAACACCCTCCGGCGTGACGTTGATGACCTCGAACACGCCTTCAGGGAACTCGGCTTGCTTGAAGGCTTCCAGCAGCAAGTAAGCGCTGCCCATCACGTTCGGCGCATGTTTGAGCACGTAGGTGTTGCCGGCAATCAGCGCAGGAACGGCGCCACGAAGCACCTGCCAGATCGGGAAGTTCCACGGCATCACCGCGAGAATCGGGCCGAGCGGGCGATATTCAATGCGCGCTTTACCGCCTTCAACCAGGGTCGGCTCGGCGGTCAGCATGGCGGGGCCGTGTTCGGCGTACCACTCGCAGAGCTGCGCACATTTTTCAATTTCACCGCGTGCTTGAGTGATCGGCTTGCCCATCTCCAGGGTAATCATCTTCGCCATCGCTGTAGCGTTGTCGCGCAATGCCTGAGCCAGGGTGATCAGGAGCTGCGAGCGTTGTGCAACCGCTGTGCTGCGCCAGACGCGGAACCCGGCAGCGACGCGGGACAGTGCGGCTTGCAGCGCCGAATCGGATTCAAAAGGGTAGTGGCCGATCTGCTCGCCAGTGGCGGGGTTGATCGAAATGGCGTGGGTGATGCTGGAAACGCTGGTCATGGCATCGTCCTGCAAGGTGGGAATGCGCTCAGGTTACGGTGGCGTTTGTTTTCTGGAAACTGAATAATGCTGAGCATATCGTTCACGTTTGGAGAATGACTTGGATCTGGTTCAGCTGGAAATTTTCAAAGCAGTGGCCGAGCACGGCAGCATCAGCGTGGCTGCCCAGCACATCCATCGGGTGCCGTCGAACCTGACAACCCGAATCAAGCAGCTGGAACAGGACCTCGGCGTGGACCTGTTTATCCGCGAGAAAAGCCGCCTGCGCCTGTCGCCGGCCGGTTGGAGTTTTCTGGATTACGCCCGACGCATTCTCGACCTGGTGCAGGAAGCCCGGGCGACGGTGGCCGGTGAAGAACCCCAGGGTGCTTTTGCGCTGGGGTCGCTGGAGAGCACGGCGGCGGTGCGCATCCCCGAGCTGTTGGCCGCCTATAACCAGAAACACGCCAAGGTCGAGCTCGACCTGTCCACCGGACCTTCCGGGACCATGATCGACGGCGTGCTGTCAGGCCGACTAGCCGCTGCGTTTGTCGACGGACCGGTGCTGCACCCGGCACTGGAGGGCGTGCCGGCGTTCGAGGAAGAAATGGTGCTGATCGCGCCGCTCAACCATGCACCGATCCACCGCGCGCGGGACGTCAACGGCGAAAACATCTATGCCTTCCGCTCCAATTGCTCGTACCGACACCACTTCGAAAGCTGGTTCAGCAAGGACGCGGCGGTGCCCGGTAAGATCTTCGAAATGGAGTCCTATCACGGCATGCTGGCCTGCGTCAGCGCCGGTGCCGGCCTGGCGCTGATGCCGCGCAGCATGCTCGAAAGCATGCCGGGCTGTACCACGGTCAGCGTCTGGCCGTTGTCGCAATCCTTCCGGTATTTACGCACCTGGTTGGTGTGGCGCAGAGGCACGGTGTCGCAGAGCCTGACTATGTTTGTGAGGTTGCTGGAAGAGCGGGGCGTGGTGCAGCAAGAAGCCTGAATCCCAAGAACATCACAAATTGAACGTGGGAGCGGGCTTGCTCGCGAATGCGGTGTGTCAGTCGACATCGATGCTGAATGATCCACCGCATTCGCGAGCAAGCCCGCTCCCACAGTGGTTTTCATTTCGACGTCAGTCGGTGTTCTGTTCAGCCTGCCCGGCAAACCATTGCATAACCTGCGCGCACGCCGGATGAGACGCTGCCGACGGTTGCAGGTACAGCGAATAGACGCCCCGCGTCTTCAACGGATCCCCGAACGGAACGACCAGCACACCGCGATCAATCGATTCTTGCGCCAGGGTCAAGTCGGTCACCGCCACCCCAAGCCCGCGCGCCGCAGCATCAAGCGCCAATTCATCGAGGTTGAAGGGAATGTGCCGATAGTCCCCCAGCGGCTTGCCGTCATTGGCGGCCAGCCACTCAATCCAGGCTTGTTGGTCGGCCGAACGGTGCAGCAGCGGGAACCGCACCAGATCCTCCATCGACGCCAGCGGCTGGGTGGCGCTGGCCAGGCCGGGCGCACACACCGGCACCAGCGCTTCCTCGAACAGGGTCAGGCAAGCGGGGTCGCTGGACGGTTCGGGCAGGTAGAGAATGTAGGCGTCGCTGTCGCTGGCCGGCTCGACGATCTCGGTCGCCACGGTTTCGATAGACAAGGAAACGTCCGGGTGAGCGCGATAGAAATCGCTCAGTTTCGGCAGCAACCAGCGCACCGCCAACGAGACGTGCATGCGAATACGGAACGGGCGTTTTTGCGGAGACAGCCGATCCTCAAGGGCTTTCAGTTGTTCGAGGATATCGCGCGCGCTGGCCAGCACCTGCTCGCCTTCCGAGGTCAGGCGAATGCTGCGGCTGCTGCGGACGAACATCGGCACGCCGAAATGACCTTCCAGCTGCTGTATTTGCCTGCTGACGGCGCTTTGTGTCAGGCAGAGCTTATGCGCCGCTTGGGTGAAACTGCCGGAATCAGCAACTTCCACCAATGCCTGCATGGCTTGAAGCGAAGGGACGTGACGAATCTTATCCATGCGTTTTATGAATGGCTCAATGAATTTATAACGTTGGTTGTAACACCGAGGACCTAATAGATTCTAGCGCTAGCAGCCGCCATCACACATTGCCTATGCAATTACCGCATGTGCCGGCTAGCAGAACGACAGTCTAGGCAGGTGACGCATGAATAATGAATGTGGCTGGATCGCGCAAGCCGGGAGTGCTCCGGCGCGTGATCGTCTGATCGGCGCGCAAAAGGCCGATTGGCTGATCATCGGTGCCGGCATTACCGGCCTGAGTGCCGCCCATGCGCTGGCGCAAATGCACCCGCAGGCGCGCATCGTGGTGGTCGACAGGCAGCGCGCGGCGCAGGGCGCTTCGGCGCGTAATTCCGGATTTGTGGTGGCCCACGAACACCCCGCCAACGATGAATTGATCGGCAAGTCCGGGTTTGCCGGCTTTGAGGTGGACACGACGATTTCACGTGCCGCCAGTGCGGAAGTGCGCAAGGTAATTGCCCGTCATGGCATCGAGTGCGACTTCCGGGACTCGGGCTATTTCTTTGCCGTCAGCGATCCCGGCAAGTTGACCCACATTGACGAGAAGCTGCAAACCTTGCGGACACTCGGCGCGTCCGCGGAGTTTTTCGAAGGTGAGCAACTGAATCAAAAACTTGGCACCCGGCATTACCGCGCCGCGATCTGGTGCGGCAAGGGCAACGCGTTGCTGCAACCGGCGAAGTACGTGAAGGGTTTGCTGGAGGCGCTGCCGGAGGCGGTCACCGTCTACGAAAACACCGACATCACCGGCCTCGAACGTTTGGGTAAAGGGCGTCTGCGGGCCAACGGCATCGATGGCAGCATCGAGGCGAAGCAAGTGTTGATCTGCCTCAACGCCTTCGTGCCTCGCGCCGGCATTCAGGACAGCGGCACCTTTGCCATGGAACTCAGTGCCAGCCTTACGCGGCCGTTGAGTGACGAAGAATTTCGCAACATCGGCAGTGTCGAGCCTTGGGGCGTGCTGTCCACCCGTCCGCTTGGCGCCACGGTGCGGCTGACGCCCGATCGTCGGGTGATGATCCGCAACACGGCGGAGTACCGCTCGCGGGATTTGTCCGGCCATGAACTGGCGATCCGTCGCCAGCACCATGTCGTGGGTTTGCAGCGGCGTTTCCCGTGGCTGACCGAGCAGGATATCCAGTACACCTGGACCGGACACCTGAGCGCCTCGCGCTCCGGGCAGCCGTTTTTTTCCAGGGCGGAAGAGGGCGTGTATGCCGTGGCCGGCTGCAATGGCTCGGGCGTGGCGCGCGGCACTCTTTGGGGGCGACTGCTCGCTGAACTGGCATCGGGTGTTGGCTCGCCGCTGCTCGATTCGGTGATGGACAGAGCCCAACCCGGCTGGCTCCCGCCGCGACCCCTGCTCGACATTGGCGCGATGTTTCGGATGCGCGTCGAAGCCGTCCGGGCCAAGACAGAAATCTAGATTCCGGTTATCACAAAAGAACAAAAAGGTGATTGAACATGCAAGTCAATACGATTTCCCTGATGGTTGCGCTCACGGCGTTTTCGGCGGCCACTCAAGCGGCCGAAGAGGTCAATATTTCCAACTGGAACGGCTACATCGCCGACGACACCTTGAGCAACTTCACCAAGGAAACCGGAATCAAGGCGACGTACGACATCCACGACAGCAACGAAGTCCTGGAATCTAAACTGATGACCGGCAACACCGGTTATGACGTGGTCAGCCCTTCGAACCATTTTCTGTCGCGACTGATCAAGGCTGGCGCGATTCAGAAGCTGGACAAAAGCCAACTGCCCAACTGGAAAAACCTTGATCCGGCGCTGATGAAAAAGCTCGAGGTCAATGACCCGGGCAATCAGTACGGCTATCCGTACATGTGGGGCACGGCCGGTATTGGCTACAACGTCGAGAAAATCAAAGCGATCTTCGGCACCACCGACGTCACCCACTCCTGGAGCCTGATTTTTGATGAGAACAACATCAAGAAGTTGAGTGAATGCGGCGTGGCGATTATCGACAACCCGACGCAAATCCTGCCGATCACCCTCAATTACCTGGGGCTGCCGCCCCACAGTCACGAGCCGGCGGATTACAAGAAAGCCGAGCAGGCGTTGCTCAAGATCAGACCTTACATCCAGTATTTCCACGCCTCCAAGTACGTCAGCGACCTGGCCAACGGTAATATTTGCGCGGTGATCGGCTTCAACGGTGATGTGGTGCAAGCGGCGGCCAGTGCCAAGGAAGCCAAGAACGGCATCGAGATTGCCTATTCGATTCCGGACGAAGGCTCGACCCTGTGGCTCGACATGGTGGTCATGCCCAAGAGCGCGCCCCACGAGAAGGACGGCTACGCCTACATGAACTACCTGTTGAAGCCTGACGTCATCGCCAACATCAGCAACAGCATCCATTACGCCAACCCGAACCTGGCGGCGGACACGCTGGTCAATCCGGCGGTGAAGCAGGACCTGGCGATTTACCCGCCGAAAAATGTGATGGATAAGTTGTTCACCGTCGAGGACCTGCCTGCCGCGATTGCCCGGCTTAGCACACGTCTGTGGACCAAGTTGAAAACCAACACCTGACGGAACGGCATCCGGGTTCCGTGGCTGGAACCCGGGCTTTACCGCGTCATGCTCGCTTCGGCAGTTTCCAGTTCGGCCGAATGAAGTGACAGGTGTAACCGGTCGGCAGTCGTTCGAGGTAATCCTGATGCTCCGGCTCTGCCTCCCAGAACGGGCCGGCGGGTACGATTTCAGTCACGACCCGGCCGGGCCAGAGTTTGGAGGCATCCACATCGGCTGCGGTGTCTTCGGCTACTGCTTGCTGCTCTTCGTTCAGATAGAAAATCGCCGAACGGTAGCTGAGGCCGATGTCATTACCCTGACGATTGGTCGTCGACGGGTCGTGGATCTGGAAGAAAAACTCAAGGATCTGACGGTAGCTGGTGATGGCCGGATCAAACACGACCTCGATCGCTTCGGCGTGAGTGCCATGGTTGCGGTAAGTCGCATTGGGCACATCGCCGCCGGAGTAGCCGACGCGCGTCGACAGCACGCCTTTTTGTTTTCTTATCAGATCCTGCATGCCCCAGAAGCAGCCACCCGCCAGGATTGCGGTTTCGGTTTGCGTGGTCATAGCGCTTACTCCTCAGTGTTCATTGATTTGATCAGGTTGTTGCGCAGGGTCACGATCGTCTTCTGCAGTAGCGTGAACTCGTCTTGCGTCAGGCCTGTCGCGGCGGCGAGGCCGTTTTCCGGTTGGTCTTCGCGCAACGCCTTGCCCTGTTTCGTCAGGTTGATGCGCACCTGGCGCTCGTCTTCAGGATCGCGCTGGCGTTGCAGGAAGCCCATCGCTTCCAGTTTCTTCAGGATCGGCGTGAGCGTGTTCGATTCAAGAAACAGCTTTTCACCGAGGCTGCCGACGGTCTGATTATCCTGCTCCCACAGCGCAACGATGGTGATGTATTGCGTGTAGGTCAGCCCCAGGTGTTCGAGGATCGGCTTGTACGCCTTGCCGAACGCGAGGTTGGTTGAATAGACCGCAAAACACAGGAAGTCGGAGAGCTTCAGGTCTTCGGGTACCGCTTTGTCGGTGGATTTCATGTGTCGCCTCGTTCGTCAAAGACGGCTTTGTCGCCTGCGTGAAATATACCTCGCGTGCGATGGTGTCGTAAGTGCTCTAAGCCGGTGCGTGATAAACGGCAAGGGCGGGTTAGACGTTGGGTGTCGAACCCACCGCGCCGTGCATCATGCCGTGAGGACGTTCAAGTCCACGTCGATGTTGCTTCGCGTTGCCTTCGAGTACGGGCAGATCTGGTCGGCGGTGCGCGCCTATGTCTTCGCAATGTCATCTGCCAGGCCGGGCACGCGCAGGGTCAAACGCATGCCCCGGCAAACAGTTGCTCGGCGGCCGGGTGCGGCTGGGTGGCAGCGAACACGTGCGCAGGCTGGGCATTGCCGGGCGACGAGATGGCGATGTCGAGGCTGCCGTTATGGCCGCGCGAAGTGGTCCCAGTGCTGCTCATGGTGGTGTGGTTTTGCCGGAGGCCGGGACTTTTTCGATCTTGCTCATGGGGTGAATCCTCAAAGGTGCATTAGGGCTTGTTTATGTATTGTATGCGTTTGTATCGCATGCGATGTAAATAATATTCTCGCAGTCGCCAATCCACATCAAGGGGGAATGGGGACTTGGCGACGAATGGTCGAATGACGGGGGAGGTGGCTTTGGCTCCCGATTCTGCGCAACGAAAAAGCCCGCACAGGGCGGGCTTCAGAATCGAGTAGGTGGCCAGCGCTGGTCTCTGGCTTACAAGGTTTATCAGGCTTCTGACAGAACAGTTTTGTGCTGTCCTGCTTCACACGGCATAAGGGCTGGACCTCACCTCGGAGATCTTTCTAACCGTGTACCCTTAGGAGCGCGCCCCACGCTTCCTCGCTATCCGCTTGCGCATCAGTCTGCGTCTTCACCTACAGCATTTAGAATAGCAAAGGCTGCGCAGCGCAAGCCGTGCTTTTTAGACCGATTTCGTCCTTCCGGAAAAGTGGCAGGATGGAAAACTGCTATCGGGTACAGCCTGGGCCGCAGTAGGTGACCGGATCAGATCAGATTGATCGTGACGTCGATGTTGCCACGGGTCGCTTTGGAGTACGGGCAGGTCTGGTGTGCGGCATCGACCAATGCCCGGGCAACAACAGGATCCAGACCCGGAAGGCTGACATTGAGGCGTGCCTGGAGGAAAAATGCGTTTTCGGTCTTGCCTAGATCCACTTCGGTATCTACGGCGACATTGGCGGGCACACTCACCTTTAGCGCGGCGGCCGCTTTACCGATCGCGCCGATAAAACAGGCCGACCAGCCTGCGGCCAGAAGCTGTTCGGGATTGGTGCCAGTGCTTGAGGAGCCAGGCGGGGAAAGCTTGATGTCCAGACGTCCGTCCGAACTCTTCGACGCGCCTTCGCGGCCGCCGGTGGTATGGGTCTTGCCGGTATAAAGCACGGTGTCGATTTCATTGATCATGACGGGGTTCCTGCTAAAGGTTGGGGGCCTCACCCGTTCTGCCGCTGGTTTTATGGACGAAGGGGTGAGGTCCCCACTTTTTCACCTTTATGTAGTGCCTGTGTGTCCTGATCCGGTGGTTGTGTAACGCAGTGTAAGATTGCCAGTGAAAATACACACCGATACAAAACCGTTACGCCTGCCAGTTTTCTCTATGAGCCGGTGCACCCAGAGGCGAACGGGTTGCACCGCCATCGACGTCAATTTCTGCGCCCACGACGTTTGAAGAGTCGCTAGAGGCGAGGAACAAGGCGACGGTGGCGACTTCATGAGCTTCACTGATGCGACCGAGCGGGATGGTGGTCTTCAGTTTTTCCTCCAGCGCATCCATTCCAACCTTGGCGGCGTGAGGGTTCCAGACCGGTGTGCGTGCAGCCCCGGGAGTAATCTGATTGACGCGAATGCCACGCGGGGCAAATTCTGCGGCCATCACTCGTGCCGTCATGGTCGACGCAAAGGATCGTCAGCCGATCCGGAAACTGCAATTGGTTTCAACGGACGGACGACGTCTCAAACCAGAAGACATCGTGACCAAACTGGGTGTACCGCACTGACGTACGCCCGCGGTTGTATCCGAACGTATCTCCGATGCTGGTAGTTACCTGCGCATACAAATTCATGCTTTTCTCGACACCTGCGCGATACACAGCGACCTCCTAATGAAGCCACCGCAACCGCGGCATTCATTGGAGAATTGCGATGTCCCGTATCAAATCCCGTCACACCGCAGGCCTGCTCGGCGTCGCCCTGGCTGCCGCCGTTTCACTCAACGCATCCGCGGCTGAAGAAGCAAAAGCTCCCCCGCAAGCCACTCCGGCAAAAAGCTGGCAGACAGGCCTTCACCGCACCGACCTGGTACGCCAGGACCTCGACATTTCCAACGGTGAGGTGATTCAGGTTCGTGTCGATTTCGACCCGGGCGTCGTATCTCCCAAGCATTCGCATCCTGGCGTAGAAGTCGCTTACGTCATCTCGGGCACATTTGAGTATCAGCTCGAAGGGCGGGCGCCGGTCACGCTCAAAGCCGGCGACTCGTTGTACATCCCCGCGGGCACTGCGCATGTCGCGAAGAACGTCGGTGACGGCAAAGCCTCGGAGCTGGCGACCTACCTCGTGAAAAAAGACACGCCGCTGTTGATCCTGGAAAAATAAGCGATAGCCGCCCGATGCAGTGCATCGGGCGTCATCGTTAAACAGCGCCTTCAGATTCCGACGGTTTCCCCTGGCCAACCGGCCTGGCGCAATGCCTTGAGCAGTGTTTTTGGGTCCAGGCCCGGCACCGTGTGGCCGTTACCTTCAGTCGTTTCAGCGGCCAGCAGAGCGTTGATGATTGCTTCCTCCACCGCTTCAGTCGCGGCCAAAAACAACTCGCTGATGTGGTCGTTGTTGACCATGCTCAAGTTGTCGCAGGTCGGCGCACCTTTGCCTTCATAAGCGGCCGGTGGCACGTGTTGGTTGCCGGTGGCGAAGGCGATGAAGATGTCGCCGCTGTGGTCTTCGTTGCCGCCACCGGTACGGGCGAGTCCGAGGCTGGCACGCTGTGCGAGGCGCGTGCATTGATGCGGCAGCAGCGGCGCATCGGTGGCCAGGCAAACGACGATCGAGCCCATCCCCGGATAAGGCAGCGATGCCCTGAGAAACGGTGAGTCAGCCTGTTCCATATAGCGCCCGACCGGGTAACCATCAACGCGCAGCTCATTGCGAATGCCATGATTGGCCTGGACGATGGCGCCGACGGTCCAGCCGCCCTGAGCCTTGCTCAATTGGCGCGAGGACGTGCCGATGCCACCCTTGAATTCGTGACAGATCATCCCGCTGCCGCCGCCCACCGCGCCTTCCGTCACCGGTCCGCCTGCGGCATTGCGCTGGGCCTCGGCCACATGTTCGGGCTTCACATGAAAACCGTTGATGTCGCTGAGCAGGCCGTCGAAGGTTTCCAGCACCACCGGCATGTTCCAGTAAAGTCGCCCGTCATCGGGCTGGGACTCGCGATCCAAAGCAATCAGTGCATCGCGCACCACGCCCAGGCTGTGGGTGTTGGTGAAGGCGATCGGGCTGGTCAGCAAGCCGGCTTCACGAATCCACTCAAGCCCCGTGGCGTCGCCGTTACCGTTGAGCACATGGACACCGGCAAAACACGGTTGCTGATTGGTAGACCCGGCACGCGGTTCGATCAGGGTCACGCCGGTGAAGATGTCGCGGCCACTGGCGGTGCGGCCGCGCACATTGCTGTGGCCGACGCGCACGCCGGGCACATCGGTGATGGCGTTGAGGGGGCCGGGTAGCAATTGGCCGAACTGGATATTCAAATCGCGTGCACGTGGTTTCATCGTTTCTCTCATCTTCAATTCGTGGCAGAAAAAAGGGGGCGCTATTCCGGCAGGTGCAATACCTGTGGGAGCGGGCTTGCTCGCGAAGGCTGTGTGTCAGGCAAAGTAGTGTCGACTGACACTCAGCCTTCGCGAGCAAGCCCGCTCCCACAGGGTTTTTGCATTCAGTTCATTGACCGTTCTTCACCTTGCTCCAGATCCGCGTGCGCACCCGCTCAGTGGCAGGCGGCAAGGGCTGAAGGGTGAACAAAGTAGCCAACGCTTCGGCCGACGGATAAACCGCCGGGTTGTTGCGGGTGGCTTCGGCCACCAGCGGTGTCGCGCTGCGGTTGCCGTTGGGGTAGGACAAATGATCACTGACCGGGGCGATAACTTCGGGGCGCATCAGGTAGTCGATGAAGGCCAGGCCTTGCTCCGGATGCGGTGCGTCCTTGAGCAACACCAGCGTATCGAACCAGACCGGCGCACCTTCCTTCGGCAGGCTGTAAGCGATCTTCACGCCGTTGTTGGCCTGCTCGGCATTTTTCTTGGCTTCGAGCATCGCGCCGGACCAACCCACTGCCACGCAGATGTTGCCGTTGGCCAGGTCGCTGATGAACTTGGACGAGTTGAAGTAGGCAATGTGCGGGCGCAGTTTGAGCAGCAGCGCTTCGGCCTTTTTGTAGTCCTCGGGATTGGTGCTGTTCGGTGGCAAACCCAGGTAGTGCAGGGCGACCGGCAGCATTTCCGCCGGCGAGTCAAGCATCGCCACGCCGCACTGGCCGAGCTTGGCCAGGTTCTCTGCGTTGAACACCAGGTCCCAGGAATCCACCGGTGCCTTGTCACCCAACGCGGCACGCACCTTGTCGATGTTGTAGCCGATGCCGTTGGTGCCCCACAGGTACGGCACGGCGTACTGGTTGCCTGGATCGTTGTTGGCCAGTTTCGCCAGCAGATCGGTGTCCATGTTCTTGAAATCCGGCATCTGTGCGCGGGGCAGTGGCGCCAAGGCACCGGCCTTGATCAGCGTCGGCAGGCTGAAGTTGCTCGCCACCACCACGTCGTACCCACTGCGGCTGGTCAGCAGTTTGCCTTCCAGCACTTCGGCGCTGTCGAAGGTGTCGTAAACCGGCTCGATACCCGTGTCGCGCTTGAAGTCGTGCAGGGTGGTGGGGCCGATGTAGTCATACCAGTTGTAAACATGAACCGTGGGCCCCTCGGCAGCCACCGCCGACAGTGAAACGCACAAACAGGCGCTCAGTCCAAGATTGATCTGTTGACGGGGACGACTCATGATGCGGCACTCCTGGCCTGCTGCAGGCCGGTGATGAACAGGTGCTTGCAGCGTATCGGCAGGCGGGGTGCTCACCCATTCCCATCATGGGTTACTCGAAAGGGGTAGTGCGTGGACGCGTTGTTGAAAGAGTTGCCGGTGCACCAGGGGCTGGCGCGGGTATTTGGCGCGTTGGGTCAGGACGGTTTCTGGCGCGCGCTGGTCGACACACTGCGGCTGCTGGTGCCGCTGGACAATGCGTTGGTCGCGGTGATGAGGGCGGGGCGGGTGCCACGCTTGCTGATCGACTTCGACTCAAAAGGTGGCGCTACCGAGCATGAAGAACTGGCGGACTACAGCGCCGGCATGTACCTGCTCGATCCGTTTTACCAGGCGGCTTGCGCCGGCATTGCCGATGGCTTGCACAACCTCGATTCGCTGGCCCCCGACCAGTTTCAGCAGAGCGAGTATTACCTGAGCTACTTTCGCTCGGTGGTGGGCGGTGACGAATTGCAGTTCATGGTCAACATCGACGGCGCCGTACTCGGTTTGTCGCTTGGGCGCTCGACGCGGTTCACCCTCGAAGAGCAAGGCAGTCTGCTGTGTGTGCGGGATTGGGTGCTGTCGGCGATGCGCCGACACTTGCAATTGATGCCGCCGGAAGGTCCGGCCGCGGAACCTGTGGCCGGCGACTTGGCGACTCTTTTGGATCGCTTCGACGTGCGCTTGTCAGTGCGGGAAGTCGAAACGGCGCGACTGATTCTCCAGGGCTTTTCCAGCAAAGCCATTGCCCAGCAAATGGGCATCTCCCCGGAGACGGTGAAGGTGCATCGGCGCAATCTCTATCACAAGCTCAACGTGAACGGTCACGGCGAGCTGTTTGCGCTGGTGTTGCAGCCGCGATAACCGGCTCACCCCAATCCCCCTGTAGGAGCGAGCCTGCTCGCGAAAGCGGTGCCTCAGGCAAAAAAGTTGTGCTCTGACACTCCGCCTTCGCGAGCAAGCCCGCTCCCACATAAAGCAGGGATCAATTTCCGAGTTTGAACACCAACGCCTTCAACCCGCATTCAACATCGGCATCCGGAAACTCCGGCGGATTCTCCAGCCGTTGCTCAAACCGCAAACCCGGCGCTTCACGCATCACACCGTCGATGAGGAAGTCCGCCCCGAACGCCGGATCGTTCATGCACGCCAGCACCGTCCCCTCGGGGCTGAGCAACTCCGGCAGCCGACGCAACACGCGCTGATAATCCTTGGTCAGCAGAAAACTGCCTTTCTGAAAGGACGGCGGATCGATGATCACCAAGTCGTAAGGCCCCTTGCCGATCACCTTGCCCCAGGACTTGAACAGGTCGTGGCCAAGAAAACTCACCTTGCTCATGTCATGGCCATTGAGCCGATGGTTGTCGCGACCACGGTTCAGGGCCGGGCTGGACATGTCCAGATTGACCACGTGCTCGGCGCCACCCTCGATTGCGGCAACCGAAAAGCCGCAGGTGTAGGCGAACAGATTCAACACGCGCTTGCCATCGGCATTCGCCCGCACCCAGTCGCGGCCATAGCGCATGTCGAGGAACAACCCGGTGTTCTGCTTGCGGCCCAGGTCCACGCGATAGCGCAGGCCGCCCTCGGTGATGGTCATGTCCTCGATCACTTCCCCGATCAGCCATTCGGTAGTGCTTTGCAGCAGATAACGATGCTGCAGCGCCAGGGTGTGTGCGCCAGATTGCGTCCACTCGGGTGACCGGGTGATGTCCATCAGCCGCTGTTTTAACGCATCCAGCTGCGCCGCTTCAGGTTCCTTGAACAGCGACACCAGCACCACGCCTTGCAGCCAGTCGACGGTCAATTGCTCCAGCCCCGGCCAGCAACGGCCCCGGCCATGGAACAACCGACGGGTTTCGGCGGGTGCATCGGCCAGGGCTGTCAGCAAATGGTCGTGAAGGATGGAGAGGGCATCAGCGTTCATCGGGCAGGGGCCAGCAATTGGATGGGGGCGGCATTTTAAACACAATTGTGGGTTGGTGGACGGCCGCGATGGTCGGCATGTACTCACAATATTGAAGACGCTTGTATCAAAAATGAATTTCCGTCGAGTCCGCTGCTCATACCTGTAGGCGGCGGATTTGAGCCCGCGAAATCATTAGGCAATCAGGGAGTGGCAAAGTCATGTGTCCAATATCGATGGCGGGTGAGCAGCTCCCTGGCGGGTTGATTCTTGTGGTTGAAGATGACCCGCTGATTCTGGAGTTTCTCTGCGAAATTCTTCAGGAGGAAGGTTTCAAGGTTGAACCGCATGTCAGTGCGGACGCCGCATCGAAGTATCTTGAATCGCACGCGAACGAAGTGGGTCTGTTGCTCACGGACATCACCATGCCCGGAAAGCGTAACGGCGCTGACCTGGCCAATGAGTTTGGCGATCGCTGGCCAGACAAACCGATCATGATCATGTCCGGTTTTGAAACCCCCGCATCTTCCGGGGTGCGGCATGCCGTGTCTTTTATCAAGAAACCCTGGGCGTTGGGGCAACTGCTGGACTGTGTCGATGGGGCGTTCAAGTCGCGACGGTCGCTGTAGGTCGTGTACATTGACGGACCTGCCTGACACTCGAAGGAAGCCTGTCCTTGTCTGCCAATGACTCCGTTTTTAAGACGCCGTATCGCGCGTTCCTGTTCGACATGGACGGTACTGTCCTCAACTCCATCGCCGCCGCCGAGCGGATCTGGACCACCTGGGCCTTGCGCCACGGGGTAGATGTCGAGTCTTTTTTGCCGACCATTCACGGCGCGCGCGCCATCGACACCATCAACCGTCTGGCGTTGCCCGGGGTGGATGCCGAGGCACAAGCGCAGTGGGTTACCGAGGCGGAAATCGAGGACGTGGAGGGAATTGTCGAGGTGTCCGGCGCGGCGAATTTCCTTAGGTCTTTGCCAGCCAATCAATGGGCAATCGTTACCTCCGCGCCGAGGGCGCTGGCGTTGCGCAGGATGGCGGCGGCGGGGATTCCCGAGCCGGGTGTCATGGTCACGGCCGAAGCTGTCAGTGCCGGCAAACCTGATCCTGCGGGCTATCGGCTGGCGGCTCAGCTGTTAGGTTTTGCGGTGACTGAATGCCTGATCTTTGAAGATGCCACTGTAGGGATCCTTGCGGCAGAGGCGGCTGGGGCGGACCTTGTGATAATTACTTCGACGCATGACCATCCGATTCAGACGGCGCATGCCACGCTGGCGAGTTACGACTCGGTTGTCTGTCGTGCAGATGTTGACGGTCTCCTCCTGATCGAAACCTGATTTGTAGGAGCGAGCGGTGCGGCGATCCGACTTGCCCGCGAAGACGTTGGCACTAGCAATAACTGTCTCATGATCGACCGCGATGGCCCCTTCGCGGGCAAGCCTCGCTCCTACAGGTCGCACATGAATAATCTCAGTACAAACCGGGAATCAACCGCCAGCTACGAGCGCAGTACGCCTCATACTCACCCCCGAACTGCGCCCTCAACAGCGCCTCTTCCGAGTGAATCCTGGCGATCAGCGGAATCACCGTCAACGCCGCCAGCAACAGCCCGACCCCAGAACGAAACGCCAGTGCCCAGCCCACGGCGATGACCAACATCCCCAGGTAACTGGGGTTGCGCAAGCTGCGATAAATCCCGTCGGTGACCAGACTGTGGCCCGGCTGAATCGCCACCAATCCGCTAAAACGCTTGCCCAGCACAAACACTGGCCACATCCGTAGCGCGCCGCCGACGATGAACAGCAAAGCCCCCAGCCAGCGCACTCCTTCGCCACCGAAGGTCCAGTAGTCGATGCGGTCGGTGTAGGCTGGCAGATACCCGCTCAACAGTCCGATGACGCCGAACGCCGGCAACACCCAACGGTTGGCCCGGTCTTCACGTTCCCCGGAACTCAGGTTGACCTCGGTAAAAAGCGAGGCAACGGCCATTACCAACGTTGCGACAGCAACGACCACCAGCGGTGCCTGCGCGAAAAACGCCGCAAACCCGCCCACCCCCCACACCGCGAGGCCAAGGTAGGCGAGGGTGGAGACGATGGCGAAAAACGCCAGCCTGGCCGAGATTTTCATGAGCGTTTTTTCCAGGTTTGAACCGACTTTTTGAGTGTAGGCGGTCATGCGGATCCGCCGGGTTGCGCTAGCCTCACTGAACGGTTCAGTCGGGTGAAAGGAGGGGCGTATGGACCATTCGATGTTGGCCTGCGGAGAAGCCTTGGGAAGAGGTCGTCGGTTGATGGCGATTGTGATGCTCCTGGCCGTCATCGGGGGCGGCGTCGTCGCTTGCTCGACGCCCTCGATCGAGCCCTACTCTGCGCTTGAACTGCGGTCTTCAGCGCCAGCCGCCGGCGCTCTGACAGCGCGCTTCATGGGCGTGTCGACCCTGATGCTCAGCGATGGCAACACATCGATCATGACCGATGGCTTCTTTTCCCGTCCGGGATTCTTGAGGGTGGCGCTGGGCTGGATCGGGCCGGACAGGAGCCGCATTGATACGGCATTGCACGCTGCAGGCAACCCGACATTGGCCGCGGTGATGGTGGCGCACGCGCATTACGATCATGCACTGGACTCCGCCGTGGTCGCCTTGCGCACGGGGGCGGTGTTGGTAGGGTCCGCCTCGGTCGCCAATATCGGATCAGGTGAAGGACTTCCACCCGAGCGAATCGAGACTGTCGAAAACAAACAATCCTTCGAGTTCGGCAAGTTCAAGGTGCAAGTCTTCCCGTCGCCACACTCTCTTGGCGCAAGATATCCAGGGACCATCGACGTGCCGCTAAAACAACCCGCCAGAGCCAGTGAGTACAAGGAAGGCGGCAACTACTCTTACTTGATCGAACAGTCCAATGGATTACGGATTCTCATCCACCCCAGCGCCAATTTCACACAAGGCATGTTCAAGAACGTGAAGGCAGACGTTGTATTTCTGGGCATCGGTTTCCTCGGCAAACAAGACCTGCAATTCGCCAGGGATTACTGGCACGAAGTGGTGCAAGTCACCGGCGCGCGGCTAGTGATTCCGATCCACTGGGATGATTTTTTCGAGCCCCTCGACAAGGGGTTACACCCCATGCCCAAGTGGATGGACAAGTTCGATATCGCGATGCAACGTTTGATGCCTATGGCCCTGGCCGATGGCGTGGCCCTGAGGCTGATGCCACTGTATAAAGCAATCGATCTGAAGGCAGCGCTTCCCGCGCGCTAACGCTCACTCCGTCATCTGCGTCCTGGCATTGCGCCGAATCACCTGCGGTGGCTGGCCGAACGCCCTAAGGAAGGCTTCGCGCATGCGACGGCGGTCGGTAAAGCCAGCCTCGGCAGCGATCTGATCGAGGGTCAGGCGCCCGCGTTCGAGCATCTGCCGCGCCGCTTCCAGGCGCAGGTTTTCGATGGCCTTGGCCGGGGACTGCCCGGTCTCGGCGCGAAAGGTCCGGCTGAATTGCCGTGGGCTGAGGCGCGCCACTTCCGCCAGTTGTTCCACTGACAACGCGGATGTCAGGTGTTCCCGGGCGTAGCCGAGGACGGTCTGAATGCGGTCGGATTTGGGCTCCAGTTCCAGCAATGCCGAATGCTGCGACTGGCCGCCTGCGCGGCGCTGGTACATCACCAGTTTCTGCGCGACGGAACGGGCCAGTTCGGCGCCATGGTCTTTTTCGACCATGGCCAGCGCCAGGTCGATGCCCGCGGTCATGCCGGCGGAGGTCCAGATGGAACCGTCGATCACGTAAATACGGTCTTCTTCCACTTTGATCGATGGAAACCGTGCTTGCAGGTCCCGCGCATACGCCCAATGCGTGGTGGCCCGCCGCCCGTCGAGCAGACCGGCCTGGGCCAGCACGAACGCCCCAGAACAAATCGACGCCGTGCGCCGTGCGGTCTTCACGCTGTCGCGCAGGTAAGCAAGCACACCTTCGGGCGCCTGCTCGAGGATCGAATCGCCGCCGACCACGATTACCGTGTCGAACACCTGCTCACCGAACGCCTGAGTGCCGACACTCAAACCACCGGAAGCCCGCAGGGAGCGACCATCCTCAGAGATCACGCTGACCTCATAAAGCGCTTCACCGGCGCTGAAGTTGGCGTACTCGAACACCGGCATGGCCGCCAGCGCCATGGACTGGAAACCCTCGAAAACCACGAACGCCACGGTAGTCATGATCAAGTCCTCAAAAAGCCGTGTCCTGAAAACGTACTTTAAACGTCATTTGAGACGAGCGTGAGTCAATTTATAACTGTTCACACCCGGCGACCTTATCGCCTCACTGTGAAGGAAATTGAACATGGCTCTCTCATCCAAAGGCACCGCACTGATCACTGGTGCCTCTTCGGGCATTGGCGCGGTGTATGCCGACCGTCTCGCCCGGCAGGGTTACGACCTGATTCTGGTCGCCCGCAGCCAGGGCAAACTTAACGCGCTGGCCAACCACCTGAGCAACGAAACCGGCCGCGCCGTGGAAGTGGTCGCCGCGGACCTCAAAGACAAGGCCGGCCTGCTGCGGGTTGAAAGCATTCTGCGCAATGACGCGAGCATCACCTTGCTGGTCAACAACGCCGGCGTCGGCGGTGTGATGCCGTTGCTCGGCAGCCCGGTGGACAACATGGAAGACATGATCACCCTCAACGTCACCGCGCTGATGCGACTGTCCTATGCCGTGGTGCCCGGCTTCGTCGCACGGGGCGCCGGCACCGTGATCAACATTTCCTCCATCGTCGCAATCGCTCCGCAAATCCTCAACGGCGTTTACGGCGGGACCAAGGCATTCGTTCTGGGCCTGAGCCAATCGATGCACCACGAGTTGGCCGATAAAGGCATTCGCGTCCAGGCAGTGTTGCCCGGCGCCACCGCCACCGACTTCTGGAGCGAGGCCGGCAACCCGGTTGAGAACCTGCCGCAAGAGATCGTGATGTCCGCCGAGGAGATGGTCGATGCTGCACTGACAGGGCTGGCGAAAGGGGAAGTGGTGACCATCCCGGGCCTGCACGAGGGCGACAAATGGGACACCTACGAAGCTCAGCGCCAGGTATTGTCGGGGTCGTTCGGCCACTCATCGGCAGCGCCGCGATATCAGTAAGACGGTGACCGTGGGGCAGGGTGAACTAAGCTTGGATAAGGATCGTTCATCACCGGCGCGTCGATACCTCGACACGCCGGTGCTGCCAAAGGGAGCTCGCGATGCTACACATCAGGACGCCTTTGATTCTGCACCCAGGCTTGTCAACGCCGACCCGGCGCATCTGGCTCAAGCTGGAAAACCTGCAACCCAGCGGCTCGTTCAAACTGCGCGGCATGGGCCTTTTGTGCAGTCAGGCAAAGGCACAGGGCAAGCGCAAAGTCGTCTGTCCTTCCGGCGGTAACGCCGGTTTTGCCACCGCCGTGGCCGCCGCAGCCCTCGGGTTGAAAGCCTGCATTGTGGTGCCGCACACCACCCCGGAGTCCACCCGCGCCAGGATCAGGAAAACCGGTGCCGAGGTGATCGTTCACGGCAAGGTATGGGACGAGGCCAATCTACGGGCGAAAGAGCTTTCACAGGGTGCGGATACCGAATATGTGCCGGCCTTCGATCATCCCGTGTTATGGGAAGGGCACAGCAGCCTGATTGATGAAGTCCTCGAGGAATGTCCTCAAGTCGATGTGCTGGTGACGTCGGTGGGCGGTGGTGGTTTGTTGGCGGGCATCCTGACCGGATTGATGCGGCACCATCGCCTGGATTGCCGAATCGTCACGTGCGAAACCCGGGGCGCGGCGTCCTTCGCGGCCGCCATCGAGGCCGGGCATCCCGTCAGGCTGGCGCGCATCGACACCGTCGCGACATCGCTGGGCGCTGCCAAAGTGGCCGCGTGGCCGGTGCAGCACATACTCGATTTTCCTCATGAATGTGTGGTGCTCAGTGATGACGAGGCGATCATGGGCGTGGTGCGTTACGCCAACGACCTGCGTCAACTTGTCGAGCCGGCATGTGGTGTTTCACTGGCGGTGGCGTACCTGGACCATCCGGCGATTGCCGAGGCCCATGATGTGGTGATTGTGGTGTGTGGCGGAGTCAGCATCAGCGCGCAGCTGGTGGCCGGGTGGGCGCGCTTATCCGCAGGGTGAAGCAAGGCAGGGCTGCAAACTATCCTAATATCGCGAACCCCACCTCAACTTTCATTGGCCGGCAGCTACGCTTTCGTGAATCAGGATCGCTCTGGCCAGCTCTTCGTCGCTTGCTTTGAGTCCGGGATTTGCCTGGCGAATCTGATTCAATACCGACTCCAGGTACACACCGCGAATCGTACCGCCACTGGCCACGAAGCTGGAGGCGTCATCACGGGCCGGAATCGCCAGTTTGTTGTCCTTGAACGTCGAGTACAGCGATGCGGAAACCCCGGCAGAGGTGGCGACATCACCTGCATCCACTTTGGCCATCGCGGAGCCGAAGGGTAAACACAACATGAATGAGGAAATGATAATCAGACGGCGCATAGCAATGTCCTCTGAAGCGTGAAGCAAAAAAGGAAGTACCTCATTATTTAGGATGCCCGGCGAACGTCAGAAGTTCCCTGTTGGCGCGTTACCCGCGCCCCGATACCGTTCAAAACCGCAGCGTTGCCCCAGTGGTCAGCCACTGATCACGTTCCCCCGTCAGGTGGCGCCCCACCACCAGATCGACATCGATGCGCTCACCGATATGCAGCCTCGGCCCGGCTTGCCACGCCTGTTCGCCGCCTTGTTGGCCGTAGCGTTCAGCGATCAGCGTCAGGGAGCGGGCCAGGTCGTATTCGACGCCGGTTCCCCAGGTCCAGCGATGGTTTTGCTCGCCATCGTCATAGGCGTGGGTCCAGCCGGCATTGAGGTTCAGGCGCAGGGTTTCGAGCGGTTGGTAGGTGAATGGCAGGTTCAGGTCGGCGCCATCGAAGGGGTGGGTCCGATTGAAGGCAAAGTGCGCCGAACCTGCCAGCGCCATCTCAAGGCCAAGGTCTTCCCGTGAGAATATTTGCGACTTGAATTGTGGGCTTAGCTGAGTTTCCGAATCCCCTTCATCGCGACTGTGCTGCACGGCGGCGCCGAGTTGCACGTTGGGCAGGCCTTTGAATGTGCAGTCCTGTGACATCACGCTGGTGCTGGATGAATGGTGCCGGCCGTTTTGGTACCAGGCGTCGATGTTGCATTCACCGGGTGCGTTGATTCCGGTGTCATCCACCGCATACGCACCGCCGGCAGCGTTGGCGCTGGAGATGATGCTGAGCAGCGCGATCAGGCCCAGGGTGAGGCTGACGAACAACAGATTTCGCCGCAGAGTCCGGCGTTGGGAGGGCGGCAGACTGCGCACGAAGGACGTAAACAGGCGAGTTGGTTTTTGCATGTAATTTACCTCGAAGTTTTTTGATGGCGAGCAGCGAGTCAGCCTTGATGCGGTCATGTAGCAGCTGCCGAGCCTGCGAGGCTGCGTTCGGCTGCGCAGCAGTCGTAAAACCAGAGATTGCGGTTCATCAGCCAGACCGCGTCGAATGGACTCACGACTGCTTCGCAGCCGAACGCAGCCTCGCGCTGCTCGGCAACTGCTACAGGACCGCGTTGTGACGTGGGGCTCAGCCCCGACCCTCTACCGATAAGGTTTGCAATCCGGCCGCCCGGGCCTGGGCGACCAGTTCTTCGGTGTCTTCGCCGCCGGGCAGGGCGATCACCATGTCCGGTCGGCTGTCGAGCAACATGAAGTGGTTGCGCAGGCGTTCAGCTGATTTGCCGTGGCGTTGCCAGTTGGGCGGGTAGTGCACGATGTCGGCGCCTTGTTCCCGGGGCCACTCTTCAATGTCGCCGCCCAGGTATTGATTGCCGCCATGGATCAGCACGCGCACCGGGTGCATTCGGTGGAAGGCGTCGAGGACTCGCCGGCACAGTCGGCTGTCGGCGTAATGGCGACCCGCGCAGATCAAGAGGCGCATGACGGGTTTTCCTTGGCCAGATCGGTGCTTTCGACCGCTTGCTCACCGGCACGCTCCAGCAGCGGATAGCCCAGGGCTGCGATGTGGTGATGCACGCGGCGGTAATCGCGCAGGACCCGCTGGAAGATGTCGCCGGACTCCGCCCAGGTGTTTTTGTCTTCCTGCAACTTGCGAAAGTGCTCGCGGCTGGCGTGCGCTTCGAGCCTTCTTACGGTCTCTTTGCGATGGATCAAATGGTGCGCGGTGGGAATGTCTTCGCGCAGGAACACGGTGATCGCCAGGCTCAGGCTTTCCAGCAGCGCGTCGTGCAGCGGGGCGATGTTGCCCAGCTCGAACGCCGAGAATTGTTCGCCACGGCGCAACCGGCGCATGGCCAACTGCGACAGGCTGCTGGAAAGAATGTCCGCGGCATGTTCCAGGTTGATCACGAACATCAGGATTTCCTGGGAACGATCGGCATCGCTGTCACTGATGCCTTCCTTGCCGATGTCCGCCAGATAAGCCCGAATGGCCGCGCCCAGCAGGTCCAGTGATTGATCGATGCGCCGCACTTCATCGACACAGGCGGGCGCCGAGGTGTGGAACAACTGCACCAGTCGGTCGAGCATCGTCGAGAGCATGTCGGCCATGCGCAACGCTTCGCGGGCAGCGTTGGACAGGCCGATGTTGGCCACTTCCAGACCCGCTTCGTCGAGGTAGTGCGGCATGCCCGGATCAACATCCCGCTCAGGCGCCGGCAGTAGATGGGTGAGCCATTTGGCGAGCACATCGGTCAGGCCGATGAACACCAGCGCCAGCAGCAGATTGAAGCCGCTGTGCAGGGACACCACCAGCAACGAGGGCGCAAGCTTCAGCTCGGCAAGCAGTCCGGCGAATGGCAACACCACCAGGGCACCGACCGCACGCACCAGCAGATTGCCCAGCGGCAGACGTCGGCCGACGCTCGAACCGGCATTGATGACCGAAGGCAGCGCACCGCCAATGTTCACGCCCAGTACCAGCGCGACGAGCGTGGTTGCCGACAGCAGGCCGGTGGCGGCCAGTGAGACGATCAGCACCACCACGGCCACGCTGGAATGGCACAGCCACGTGAGAATCAGCGCCACCAGCAACGCAATCAACAGATCGCCGTCCAGGCTCTGCATGATCAATTGGAAGAGCGGCGCGCCTTCGACTTCCGCCAGCGTTGAACCGAGCATGCGCAGGGCCAGGAGCATCAGCCCCAGACCGATCAGCGCACAGCCAACGCTTTCGTAGCGCGAGTCATCGCGCAGACGGAATACCATCAAACCCGCTAGCAAGACGATAGGGGTGAGGATTGAAACGTCGACGCTGAGCAGTTGCACCACCAAGGTCGAACCGATATTGGCGCCGAGCATCACCGCCAGCGCGGGCGCCAGACCCAAGGTGCCGGCGGCTGTAAACGACGTCGCCATCAGGCTGACGGCAGTGCTGCTTTGCAGGATGCCGGTGATGCCGATACCCGACAACAAGGCCATCCAGCGGTTGTTCAAGTTGTGGCCCAGCCACTGGCGAAGCGGCGTGCCGAAGCCGCGCAACAACGCCGAAGAAATCATGTGAGTGCCCCACAGCAAGAGTGCTATGGAGCCTGCGAGGTTGATCAGTAGAGTAGTTCCCGACATCAGGACTCTCCCTTCTTCTGTAGGGTTAAACACATTTCCCTGTGGGAGCGGGCTTGCTCGCGAAAGCGGACTGTCAGCCAACATCAATGTTGATTGATCCACCGCTTTCGCGAGCAGGCTCACTCCTACAATGGAATTGTGGTGTTCAGGTGATTTGGGTTGCCCCCTCACTTGGGGGCTCAGGCCATCAGAACCACTGCTTGAAGCGGCGGATGTAGATCGTCTTCATGACTTGCGCGAACACGCAGTAGCTGAGCAGGGTGCCCACCAGCCAAGGGAAGTACGCCCACGGCAGCGGTTGCAGGCCGACCAAAGTGCCCAGTGGCGAGAACGGAATGTAGATCCCCAAGGCCATCACCAATCCAGTCATCAGGATCACCGGCAACGCCGCCGTGCTCTGGAAGAACGGAATCTTCTGGGTGCGCAACATATGCACCACCAACGTCTGCGACAGCAGCCCTTCGATGAACCAGCCGGACTGGAACAGGCTCTGCATTTCCACACTGTTGGCGGCAAACACGTACCACATCAGGGCGAAGGTGGTGATGTCGAAGACGGACGAGGTCGGCCCGATCCACAGCATGAAACGGCCAATGTTCTTGGCGTCCCACTTGCGTGGTTTGCGCAGGAACTCCTTGTCCATCTTGTCCCACGGCAGCGACAGCTGAGAGATGTCGTACATGAGGTTTTGCAGCAACAGGTGAATCGACAGCATCGGCAGGAATGGAATGAACGCACTGGCCACCAGCACCGAGAACACGTTGCCGAAGTTGGAACTGGCAGTCATGTTCAGGTACTTCATGATATTGCCAAAGGTTTCGCGGCCCTTGAGCACGCCTTCTTCCAGCACCATCAGGCTCTTTTCCAGCAGAATGATGTCGGCCGATTCCTTGGCGATGTCGGTGCCGCTGTCCACCGAAATGCCGACATCGGCATCGCGCAGGGCAGGGGCGTCGTTGATACCATCGCCAAGGAAACCCACGGTGTGACCGTTGGCCTGCAGCGCCTTGAGTACCCGGGACTTTTGCAGCGGCGTCAGCTTGGCGAACACCGTGCGTTCTTCAACCCGTAGCTTGAGCGTGGTGTCGTCCATGTTCTCGATGTCTGGCCCGAGCAGCGGCGTGCCGGGCTCCAGCCCGACTTCGCGGCAGATCTTGCAGGTCACCACGGCGTTGTCACCGGTCAGCACCTTGACCGTCACGCCCATGTCTCGCAGCGCGGCAATCGCTGGTCCCGCCGTTTCCTTCGGTGGATCGAGAAAGGTCAGGAAGCCGCGAATCACCAGCTCGCGTTCATCTGCGGTGTTGTACTGGTTTTTGCTCTGCGCTTTCGGAATGTCGCGGGTGGCGACCAGCAGCACCCGGAAACCGTCCTCGTTGTACTCGTTGGCCAAGGCCAGCAGGTCTTTGCGGCGCTGTTCATCGAGTGCCACGACCGTGCCGTTTTCATGAATGTGGCTGGCGATGGTCAGCATTTCCTCGACCGCGCCTTTGCACACCATCAGGTGATCGTCGCGGCTGTCCTTGACGATGATCGACAGGCGCCGACGGACGAAATCGAACGGCAACTCATCGACCTTGCTATAGGCAAATGGAACCCGGCTGACTTTTTGGAAAAGCAGCGGGTTGCTATTGGCGAACTGCACCACGGCCTGGTCCATCAGGTTTTTCAGACCGCTCTGGTGATGGCTGTTGAGCCACGCCAGTTCGAGGATCGTGTCGTCGCGCCGGCCGTTGCTGTCAACGTGGTGCTCAAGAATGATCTTGTCCTGCGTCAGCGTGCCGGTCTTGTCGGTGCACAGCACGTCCATCGAACCGAAGTTCTGGATCGCGTTGAGGCGCTTGACCACTACTTTGCGCTTGGCCATGGCCATCGCGCCTTTGGCCAGGTTGGCGCTGACAATCATCGGCAGCATTTCCGGGGTCAGTCCGACCGCAACCGCCAGGGCAAACAGGAATGCGTCGCTCCAGTCGCCTTTCGAGAATCCGTTGAGCAGGAACACGATCGGCACCATGACCAGCATGAAGCGGATCAACAACCAGCTGACGCTGTTCACCCCGCGGTCGAACGCCGTTTGCACCCGCGAGCCGACAATGGCTTTGGCGAGCGAGCCGAAGTAGGTGCGCGGGCCGGTCGCGACCACCACCGCTTTGGCGGTGCCGCTGACCACGTTAGTGCCCATGAAGCAGATGTTCGGCAGGTCCAGCAGGTTGGATTGATCGGCTGCGCCGTGGGTTGCCGACTTCTGCGCGACGTCGCCCAGGGTGTCGTACTTCTCGACGGGCAAGGCTTCACCAGTCAGCACCGCCTGGCTGATGAACAGGTCGCGGGATTCGATCAGGCGGATGTCCGCCGGGATCATGTCGCCCGCGCTGAGCTGGACGATGTCGCCGGCCACCAGTTCGCGCATCGGCACTTCGCGCAGCACCGGGCCGTTGCCATTTTGTCCGCGTCGCAGCACGGTCGCCGTGGTGCGCACCATGGCTTTGAGGGCTTCAGCGGATTTGGCCGAGCGGTATTCCTGCCAGAACCGCAGCAGGCTGCTCAGGGTGACCATGGTCATGATAATGATGACCTTGGTCAGGTCCGCATCGTCGCCTTCGCCCTGGCTGATTGGCAGCCAGTAGTCGGTGAAGAAACTGATGCCGGCCAGGGTCAGCAGGACATAGATGAAGGGATTGTTCAGGGCTTTGAGCAGTTGGACGATGGCGTGAGGCGGCTTGTCGTGGGCGACTTCGTTGAAGCCTGCGTGCGCCAGTCGGCCTTCGGCCTCAAGTTCAGTCAAACCCTCAGGGGTGGCGTTGAGATTGGCGAGGGTCACGGCCAGGCCGTTTTGTGCTTCCCGGGCGGCACGCATCGACAGTTTGGCGTTGTCGCTGCTGGCGCCTTTGGCGCGGATATCCGGAGTTTTTACAGTCGTCATTGTGTGTGCTCCTGCCGCCGTCTTGCGGCACGACACACAGCCCACTCATCTATTCATAGGCGAGCGAATGTATGTCGAGTCGCAAACAGGCGATCAACATCGAAAGTGTTGTTTTCTTGTGTTTTAACGTTCGCTGCGTATCAATGAAAAGTTGATACGCAGCGAACCGTCTACTGGCTTCGTCCATAACTAACTCCAACAATTTTATGTTCTAAAAGGCAATAAGAAGCTGCCGAATTCCCTATTAAGGAAAACGTTCAGGGAAAGACTTTGGAGTGCCTTCAGATCAACTGAAGGTGCGGGCCCGGAGGATCAGACCGAACATTCGCGCGATGCGCCGACTCGGTGGTTCCTGGCTGTCGTCGAAGCTCCAGCGTTGCTGAAGCCGACCCGTCATCGGGCAGACGCGCCAGTTGGCACGAGGGTGTGCCTTGGCAGGGGAAGAAGGGCTGGAAAACGGGGCGCTGACCCGAGTCGTCAATAGACGCTCACGGCACAGCTTGACCCGCATGGTCGATGCAAAGGCGCGTACGCCCGGCATTACGGTGGTTTTAAAGTTCATAACATGCCTCTGGACCGGACGGACGCCGGTGAGGCAAGTTACGGTGGAGCATCAAGCTCTAGCGCAGCTCACCCGACCGAAAAGTCGAGTCCCGTCATTTACTGGGTTATGTGCCAGGTTCCGCGAATTCGCAGTGTCCCGACAGCGACTAGATACTGTGTCCATTGGATTCTTTTGTGAGTTGAAAAAAGGCCTTCGTCGAAGGCCCGGGCAATTTACTCAGGGAGGTGGGTGAAGTCAACCTTCAATGTCCGCTAAATGCCGAGTTGAATGGAAAAAACATTGGATTCGAATATTGAAGTTAGAACGTGTTCAGCTAAATGACAGTTAGTGACACGCCTCGGTGATTAACGGGAGAATCGATTGCGATAATCCCTCGTCGAGATTCCAAGGTTGCGCTGAAAGGTAAAACGCATGCGTTCTTCATCACCAAACCCGCATTGCCGGGCAATTTGATCAATGTTGCGCTCGGACTCTTCCAGCAGGCGTCGGGCGGCTTCCAGTCGCAGCACTTCCACCGATTTGGCCGGGGTGCGGCCGGTCTTGAGTTTGTAGACCCGGGCAAAGTTTCGCGGGCTCATCTGCATCTTTTCGGCCAGCGCTTCAACGGTGAGCTTTTCGCTGCTCAGGCTTTGCGCGATCCATAGGTGCAAATCGTCGAAGGCGGCACCGTCCTCGGTCGCGATTGCAGCAATTGGCTGTACTGGGCCTGGCCGCCGGGGCGCTTGAGAAACACCACCAGTTCCCGGGCGACCTCCAGCGCCACTTCACGGCCGCAGTCGGCTTCCACCATCGCCAGCGCCAAGTCGATGCCGGCGCTGACACCCGCCGACGTCCACACCGAACCTTGCTGGATGAAGATCGCATCGCTATCGACTTCAATCGACGGGAAGCCCCGCTTGAGCATGTCGCACATCGCCCAGTGAGTCGCAGCGCGGCGGCCGTCGAGCAAACCGGCTTGCGCCAGCAGGAAGGCACCGCTGCACACGGAGGCTGTGCGCTTGACGTTGACCGATGCAGATTTCAGCCAGGCGACCAACGCCTGGGAATTGTTCATCGCATGACGAACATCCGGTGCGCCGGGGACGATCAGGGTATCGATCGAATGCTCGTCGATGTCGCTCAATCGCAATGTGTCTACCGCCAGGCCTTCCGCTGTCTGAATCAGCCCGCCGGTGAGGCTGGCGGTGTGCCGGATGTAGCCCGGCAAACTGCGCTCGGCCAAGGCTTTGGAGGCCGCCCAGAACACGGTTTGCGCCCCGGTCAGATCCAGCAGGCCCATCTCCGGGAACGCGACGAACACGATAGAGCGTGGCTGATCGGGATGAGGTGTTCGGGTTATGTCGTTCATGGTCTTGTGTTTCAGCGACGCTGATACAAGCGGCCGGATTTGCGGGGGTTATGTCATTGCGGCCGGCAGAGTTCAACCTCCAAACGACGAAGTGGCCGCCAGCTAACCACATTCCCTGTGGGAGCGAGCGTTTGTGGCGAGGGGATTCATCCCCGTTGGGCTGCGAAGCGGCCCTGAACCTGTGATTACGGTGTTTCAGAAAAACCGTATTCACCGGTTTTTACGACTGCTTCGCAGCCGAATGGGGACGAATCCCCTCGCCACACAGGCTCACTCCTACAGGCGTCACTCGTGACAATCCAGAACAATTGTATTGCCCGTACCTGTCTGTTTCCCCTCAGACGGGCTGCGTACCTTGGGTCCACTGCAACGTCACAAGGACCCGTTCATGCTCAATCGATTGGTACTGCCGTTTGCCCTGTTGTTCACCCTCAATGCCGCCCACGTTGCGGATAGCGAAAAATGGTACCCCTCGGAATACGGCGCCAACGATGAAATCGGCGCGCTGAATCTGCTCAACGCCGAGTCGGTGATCAACACTTCCAAACGGATCAAGACCGGCAAAACCTACCCGCTGGCCGTGCCCATCGACAAAACCCTGCCGGCTTTCCGTCATCGCAGCTTTCACCTGACCAACATCCAGCCGGGCGAAGCGGGCGGCTCCACGATGGGGCCGAACAAATTCACCCTCAACGATGAACTGGTGGTCGGCTGGACCGGCGTCGGCACCCAGCTCAACCGCATCGGCCACATCGGCATCGACAACGTCTACTACAACGGTAACCGCGCAGCCGATTTTGTGACTGTGGAAGGGGTGAAGAAACTCGGCATCGAAAAAGTCCCGCCCATCGTCACCCGTGGCGTGGTGCTGGACATGACCGTCGTGTACGGCAGCGCCATCGTGCCGGAGAAAAACGAGTTCAGCGTCGCCGACATCCAGAAGGCACTGGACCTGCAAGGCATCAGCATTCAGAAGGGCGACGTGGTGTTGTTCAACACCGGTTGGCTGGAACTGCTGGGCAAGGACAACGAGAAATTCCTCGCCGTGGAACCGGGCATCGGTATGGCCGCGGCCAAGTGGCTGGCGGACAAGCAGATCGTCGCATTCGGCGGCGACACTTGGGCTTCGGAAATCTACCCGGCCAAAGACGGCCAGGAATTCCCGGTCAACCAATTCATGCTGGCCAAGAACGGCATCTACAACCTTGAACTGATCGACAGCCGTGCGCTGGTGAAAGACAAGGCGTGGGAGTTCATGTTTGTCCTGGGACAGCCGCTGTACAAGGGCTCGACCCAGGTCAACATCAACCCGGTCGCGATTCACTGACATCCGCAGTGGTAACGTAGAAACTTGCGTCAACTACTTCACTTAACAGGCGCGGCCAGCAAAGGGCTGGGTCTGGCCTGTGCTCGCGCCTTGGCATTCGAGACCGAGCGTTTTTACAAGACACTGAGCGCCGCCGCCGAGGCCAATGGTGCCAGCGTCGAAAGAATTGGCGAACAGCGGCGCAGAAACGTACCGGCCCAGCGCTTCGGGCAGCCTGATGAGTTCGGTGCGTATTGCGCGTTCATTTGCAGCGCCCACGCCGGTTTCCTCACCGGGCAAAACCTGTTGCTGGACGGGGGCAGTTACCCAGGAACGTTCTGAGTTTTTGGGCTTGAAAGGAGCGCAAGCAAGTGAGCGTCGATATTGAATGCGTGGTGGTCGGGGCTGGTGAACCTGTTCGGCATCGAATCACCGGGCCTCACCAGTTGCCTGGCACTGGCGGATCGGGTGGTGAACCATCTGACTCCGCATTACCTGTAGCAGCTGCTACCCAAAACCGCGTAGCGGCGAAGTGCCGGTTATCAGCCTTTGCGATGCCCCCCTCTGTGCGGGCTATGCTTGCCAGTGCGCCCATCGTAATGGGAGAACTCTGATGATCAACGTACGCACTGCCCGCATCCTTGCCGATTACAAGCAATGGGCCGATCAGCGCCTCTTTGACAGCCTGGCCGCGTTGCCGCCGGGAGAGGTCAACAAAAAGCGGGTGTCGGTGTTCAAAAACATGATCGGCACCCTGAACCACATCTACGTCGTGGACTGCATCTGGCAGGCTCACCTCGAGGGCCGAGGGCACGGCTTCAAAACCTCACACGATCTGCTGCATCCCGACCTGGCCGACTTGCGCATGGCGCAAAAAGAGATCGATCACTGGTATTGCCGGTGGAGCGCCCGGCAAAGCGAGACGTCGCTGGATAAACCCGTCGAGTTCACGTTTGTCTCGGGCGAGAGCGGCACCATGAGCGCCGGCGCGATGCTGATGCACGTGGTCAATCACGCCAGTTATCACCGTGGCTGGGTGATCCAGATGTATTTCGACATTCCAGCCATGCCACCGATGACCGACATGCCGATCTTCCTGCGCGAGACCGATCCGGATTTCAAATCGCTCAGAGCACCGGCAGTTCAGCCGACATGTGTTGGGCAATTCGCGAGCGCAACCAACGTTCTGCCGGATCGTTTTCGTTGACCCCGTTCCAGACCATGGACAGCTCGGACAGCACGATATCAAACGGCGGGTCGTCGGCGCGCAACTGGCTGCTGCCCTCGATCAGCGCACACGCCGCGTAATCCGGCACCGTGGCCAGCATATCGGTGCCGGCCAGCAAGGCGCGCAGCCCGGAGAACTGCGGCACCGCCAGCACCACTCGCCGCGAGCGGCCGATGCGCGCCAGATCGTTGTCGATAGCAACGGTCAAATCCCCGGAAAACGACACCAGCGCGTGAGGGCGAGCGCAGTATTCATCCAGGGGCAGGGGGCCGGGACGGTCATCGCCACGCAGGATTTTTACGCTCAGGTCCTGCAGCTTTTTGCGCTTGGCATTGGCCGGCAGTTCCGTGGTGTAGCTGATCCCGACGGAAATCTCCCCGGAGCCGAGCATCGACGACATCAGCAAGTAATTCACCCGACGCACCACCACCACGACGTTCTGCGCCTCTTCGCGAATCTGCTTGAGCAACGGCGGAAACAAGCCGAACTCGGCATCGTCAGACAGTCCGATACGGAACACATCACGGCTGGTCGATGGGTCGAAATCCTTGGCCCGGCTGACCGCGCCAGAGAGGGTGTCCATCGCCGGCTGCAGTTCCTTGAGAATCACCAACGCGCGCTGGGTCGGCTCCAATACCCGACCGTTGCGCACCAGCAACGGATCGTCGAACAGATCGCGCAATTTGGCCAGCGAGGCACTGACAGCGGGCTGACCGAGGAACAGCTTCTCCCCAGCCCGGGTCAGGTTCTTTTCGAACATCAACGTTTCGAAACTCACCAGCAGGTTCATGTCCACGCGGCGCAGGTCGTTGCGGTTCATGTGCGGATACTCGCAGGGTTTTGGGGTCTTTTCAGTAAAGCATCAAACTTTGTGGTGAGAGGGCACCGGTGATGAGGGGGTATCAGCATTGAATGGTGGGTGCGAGTTCCACACATCAAGGTCTCACCACCCCACCTGTGGCGAGGGGGTTTACGTTCGGCTGCGCAGCAGTCGTGAATCCTGTGCACGCGGTTTACCGGGAACCAGAGAAAAGGAAGGGAGAGGAGAGCGGACACTCTTATTCAACCCTTTGCCGATGACCACTCGTCGCTACTGTCAGATCTGACAGTAGCCGCCTTTTTCGTTCTGCTATCTGATTGCTCCAGTCCACTTCCATTGTGCCGGAGCCGCCAGCCATGACCACCGCCCAATCCCCCGAGAACACCGTCCTTGTGCTCTTCGCCCCCCGAGTGCTGGGCGCGACCCAGTCGATCGAAGGTGCACATATCGGGGTCTCGCTGGTGATTTATGACCTGGTCATTGATGGCGAGGGCGCCACCGTTCAGGTGGATCCGGCGCTGTCGGGCACGGTCGATCCCGGCGATGTCATGGAGTTGTGGCTGGACGGCGAGGTCACGTATCTGGACTATGAAATCATTGTCGATGTCAACGCCATCACGACGCTGCGCGTCCCCAAAGGTCGCCTGCATCCAGACCGGATCAACAAACTTTTTTACACCATCAGGCGCGGCAGCCAGAACATCGGCACCTCCGATGTGCTGACTGCGCTCTACAACAAAATCCGCCCCGGCCTGAAAGACACCCGCCCCGAGACCGACGGGCATTCCGAGCTGGTGTTGCTGCTGCCCGACGCGATCAAGAACGGCGTCGGCGCCGATTTTGTCAGCGCGCAGGTGTGCGTGTCCTACCCGTACTGCCGGGCCTACGACACGATCACGTTGAAATGCAACGGCGAAATCATGACCTACAAGGTCGGCGCGGATGAGGCGCCGCAGCCGCCGAATCCGGGTTCGGCGGACCCGATCACCGTGTGTTTTACCGTGACCCGTGCCTACCTGGAAAGCGCGGTCAGACCGGGCGGCAAGCTGGATTTTTCCTACACCGTCACCGACCAGCTCGGCAACACGCCAGACACCGATGCGGTGTGGTCGGCGTCGGAAACTGTGGATGAAGACCTGGCTGGCACCCAGTTGCCGGCGGCGTTGCTACGCGAGCAACTGAACGATCCCGGTGATGACTTGAGCGTCATTGACCTGGAGAAACTGCGTGGGAATCCGTTGCTGCTGATCATCCTGACCACCGATGCGCGCTTTCAGGTGGGTTACACCGTCAACGCCCTCTACATCGCGGCCTTGAGCGGACGGCCGGATGTGACCGTGAGGGTGTCAGGGACAGTCGAGGCCGACGAGTTCGGACAGAAAAAAATCTGTGTGCTGGAGGTGCCAAACGACAAGGTCGAGGCCGGGCGCACGGTGACGGTGACGTATGAGCTGTTCGACGGCACGACCTTGGTGGGCCGCTCTAGAACAGCGACGGCGCGGGTGGTCGGGGAGGCGACGATTGAGCTGGAGCGGCCGACGATTCAACAGGCGCCGAACAACACCAGCCTCGATCCCCTGGCGGCTCAGCAGGCCCTGACCGCGATCATACCCCCAGCGGGTTTGTTGCCCACCGATCTGCTCAGCGTGACCTGGACCGGCGCACCGGGCACCCCTGACGAAGGCAGCCACACCACCGTGCCACAACCGATCAGTCTAATCGGCTTGATTATCGCCTTGCCGACGTCGCTGATTGCGTTCAGCCTGGGCAAAACCATCACGGTGTTCTTCACCATCACCCGTGGAAATGCGCCAGCGCAACCTTCCAAGCCGTTGACGCTGAACGTGTTGCCGCTGGTGCTGGGGGATGCCTACAGACCCAAACTCAAACAAGCGGCAAACAACGGCGAAGGTCCGGAGTTGCACCTCAAGGACCTCACCGCAGCAGGGTTGATGTGGTTCAGCGACTGGCCGTTTATTGCGTTGGGGCAGTATGTGTGGCTGACATTGAGCGGGACCAAGGCCAATGGGGATTCTTATCATCAGGTGATTTGGGCGGCGCCTTTTGCGTTTACCAATCAGGGGTGGATTGATAACGGTTTTTTTGAAGCGCTGGCGCCTTATGCCGAGTTGATGGAGCTCAAGGACGGTTCGACGCTGACAGTCGAGTTCAAGGCGGCGCTGGGTCGCAGTCAGGACGAAGCGCAGGCGCTGGCATTCCCGATCAGAACCTACACCGTCAAGGCCCTGATCGAAGTGAGGCCAGAAATCACCTCGGTTAAAGACCCGCAAAGTGTTGAGATACCCAATGGCGAGACCACTATTCACACCAGTGTGACGCTCAGCGGGACCGCGAGCGCGGGTCAGAAAGTCGAGATCTTTGATGGCCCGACTACCAAAGGCATCGCAGATGTGGGAAGCAACGGCATCTGGACGCATTCGGTGACCGGACTGTCGGTGGCGTCCCACAGCTTCACCGCCAAAGCGTTATATGGCAGTGGCCTGGTTTCCACCCCGCCACGGACTTTGACGGTTACGACGGAAATGATTCTGGACCCGACCCCAATGGTTCTCAACGGCTTCAACATTTCTATCGCAGGTACCGGGCTCGATTGGACCCTCACCGGAAATGACCCAGCCGACACCGCCGCCACCCGCGTCCCTACCGGCGGCACACCGCCTTATTCATTCCAATCATCTAATCCATTAATCGCCTCGGTTGACCGCATCACCGGTCGTGTGCGCAGTGAAGGGACTGGCACCGCCACCATCTATGTGTCGGACCAAACCCAAACGAAATCATTCCCCGTCACAACGGCAAACGTAAGCCGCGTCATACACATAGACACCCCCATCAACCACACCCAATACACCCAATGGGTAACCGACAACAACGCCACCATCCCACGATATAAAGACAACACATACAGCAACTTGATCATGGCCAAATACCGCCCCCACACCAACGGGGCAATCAGATGCTCACGCCCAAACAGTTACCATCCACCAACATCCAGTCGGATCTTATACTGCCGTGGATCGGGAAACACTGAGTGGCAGCGGTTCGACGCCCGACCCAACGAAATCTTCCCGGGCATCGCATTCCTCGAACGGTAAGCCAGAAAACACCCGTACCATGGGTTAGTACGAAAAAACGTTAATCCACCTCAGCCACTTCCCCGTCAGGGGAAGTGGCTGAGGCTTGCTCCTAAAGCAGGCGTTTTGACGATGCATAGAGCCTAGCACACGAGGCTATTGGGCGGGATAATGCCGACCCAGGAAGGTAAAGCCCCGTTCGATGGGCCCGATGTAGGTTTTGTCGGGATGCTGGTGCAGTTCTAGCGCCTCAAACAACTGATTGGCCAGGCGCACAGCCTGACGCAGCTTATGGCGCGTCGGCGTCAGTACCAGTACATCATCCATATAGCGCAAATAGAACACGTCCGGCCGGGTCAAGGCCACATCCAAACGGTACAAGTAGAAGCCGCCCAGCAGAGGACTGAGCGAGCACGCCAGCGGAATACCTCGGGTATGCTCCCAAAATAAACCGCCGCGCTCAGTGATACGTGACAGATACTGAGCCAGTAAATGGAGCAAGTGTGGATCGCGCACCGGCTCAGCTAAATTGGCCATAAGGCGCTGATGCGACATGGAGGCGTAGTAAGACTTAACGTCGGTTCTGAAGACAAAACGGTGCTCGGGGAGCGCGGCCTGGATAGTCTCGTGAGCGGCCTTGACGCCGGTTCTCTGCAGGCCTTGTGTTTTCAGATGAAAGCAGCGTGGGGAGCGAGGTAAGTGTTGGGACAAGACCAGCGCCAGACACTTCAACACCAGGGCATCGCGCGCCGACCATAGATCGATGTCGTTGCCATTGGCCGATGTAATGCGGCTCAGCAGGGCGAACCGGTAGGTCCCGGTAAGCAGTTCGGTTCGGAGTCGATGAGACTCAGCCGGCCAGTCTCTTCTGAAGGACCAGATATCCGCCGCGTCCGGGTAGTGACGGCGGCTGTGACATAACCAGTCAAAAGCCGCGGTCAGTACGTCGTGGGCCACGAGGTCATGAATAGATGGGGCTGTCATTTTTTATGTCGAAGCAGCTGCTGAGTGGTTGACGGTCCTGAATCCGGAGCTCAGGTCAGAAGCAAAAGATGATGCCACGCTGTTCTTTAGGCTGATCCTATCCAGTCAATCCTAGATAAAGCGGATCGCTTTATCATCGAACGCCAAACGTCAATTACCCGTTCACCACAGCAAGAGAAACCTACTTAGGCAGATCGATTTTATCCAACACCCGATTGGCCGTGATCTCCGCCATCATGATGCTGTTGGAAATACCCAGCAGCGCGTAGCGGGATTCTCCGTCCAGATGATCCACCAACTGGTGGACCATCACATCGACCGAGGCCAGGATTTCGACCAGATAAACCGCCAGGGTTTCGGCCGTGGCCTCGGGGTCTACGGAAAACAGGGTGCTGCGTGTTCGTTGGGTGGCTTTGATGTCGGCGTTCGATGGGAAGTGGAAGTCGAGCGCTCGCTCGGCGGCCTCGTTGAGTTTTTTTGAATCGGGTTCGTATGGCGAGGCCGGATCGGTGTCTGGCGGGTTTGGCGTAACTTTGAACATAGGTGCAAACTCCTGAAATGGAGCCGCAACCACATCGCGACTAAACGAATGGTGGCGGCTGTGCGCAGGTTAGTCGACCGGGGGAGTTAGCAAAACCGGCGCGCCCGAGGGCGCCCTGCGCACAACCACCATTAAGCACAGGACTGAAATGCCTGACTGAATGACGCGCTATGCATACTAACAACCACGGGCGACTAAACCCGATCACTGATGGGCAGTGACGGGGATCAAGTTACCGAGCGACCCTTAGGCGCACAAGCCGGCGGATTCTGGCGCAGCCGTAGGCAACGGCGCAAGGTTTTGTAGCTTTCAGGAAGTATCTTTGAGGGTGTTTAAACATGCGCTGCTTCACGGTTAAACAGGCGTGCGCGATAGGTAGCTGGATGTGTTCATACACAACATTCTGTGGCGAGGGAGCTTGCTCCCGCCGACCGATCCGCGCCCGGGCGCAGCAGGCGCCAAACCATCCGACGCGATCATCCTGAAAGTGCGCGGTTGCAGGTTTTGGGGCCGCTACGCGACCCAACGGGGGTGAACCCCCTCGCCACAGGGTTTTGTGTACTCTTCACTTTTTGTTCGTTCCCATGCTCCAGCGTGGGAATGCTCTCAACTGCCACAGGAATTCGGTCAGGCCAGGGCTGCTTCCGTAGTTAAGGGGACAGATTTATTTGTTCGTCAGTCCAGTCCCGAAATAACCTTATATTTGTTTCACCCCCAACGCCCGGTGCATCGCATCGGGCGTTTCGCCGTGCCGAAAAGGGACGCCTCTATTCACCGATCGTGACCCTTAATCTCTATCCGCCTCAAACACTGTCCAAACGCATGACCACTCGTCGCCACTGTCAGATCTGACAGTAGCCGCCTTTCTCAATCCACTATCTCATAGCTCCAGCCACCTCCCAACGTGCCGGAGCCTCAGCCATGACCACCGCCCAATCCCCCGAGAACACCGTCCTTGTGCTGGATCGCCCCCGCGTGCAGGGCGCCACCCAACCGGTTATCGGCGCAGATATCGGCATCTCGCTGGTGATTTATGACCTGGTCATCGATGGCTTAGGCGCGACCGTTCAGGTGGATCCGGCGCTGTCGGGCACGGTCGATCCCGGCGATGTCATGGAGTTGTGGCTGGAGGGCGAGACCACGTTCCTCGATAACCAAATCATCACCGATGTGAACGCGATCACGACCTTGCGCATCCCCAAGGGCCGCCTGCATCCCGACCGCTTCAACGTGCTTTTTTACATCATCAAGCGCGGCAGTCAGAACATCGGCACTTCCGAGCCACTGATCCTGCTCTACAACAAGATCCGCCCCGGCCTGAAAGACACCCGCCCCGATATCGACGGGCATTCCGAGCTGGTGTTGCTGCTGCCCGACGCGATCAAGAACGGCGTCGGCGCCGATTTTGTCAGCGCACAGGTGTGTGTGTCCTACCCGTACTGCCGGGCCTACGACACGATCACGTTGAAATGCAACGGCGAAATCATGACCTACAAGGTCGGCGCGGATGAGGCGCCGCAGCCGCCGAATCCGGGTTCGGCGGACCCGATCACCGTGTGTTTTACCGTCACCCGTGCCTACCTGGAAAGCGCGGTCAGACCGGGCGGCAAGCTGGATTTTTCCTACACCGTCACCGACCAGCTCGGCAACACGCCAGACACCGATGCGGTGTGGTCGGCGTCGGAAACTGTGGATGAAGACCTGGCTGGCACCCAGTTGCCGGCGGCGTTGCTACGCGAGCAACTGAACGATCCCGGTGATGACTTGAGCGTCATTGACCTGGAGAAACTGCGTGGGAATCCGTTGCTGCTGATCATCCTGACCGCCGATGCGCGCTTTCAGGTGGGTTACACCGTCAACGCCCTCTACATCGCGGCCTTGAGCGGACGGCCGGATGTGACCGTGAGGGTGTCAGGGACAGTCGAGGCCGACGAGTTCGGACAGAAAAAAATCTGTGTGCTGGAGGTGCCAAACGACAAGGTCGAGGCCGGGCGCACGGTGACGGTGACGTATGAGCTGTTCGACGGCACGACCTTGGTGGGCCGCTCTAGAACAGCGACGGCGCGGGTGGTCGGGGAGGCGACGATTGAGCTGGAGCGGCCGACGATTCAACAGGCGCCGAACAACACCAGCCTCGATCCCCTGGCGGCTCAGCAGGCCCTGACCGCGATCATCCCCCCAGCGGGTTTGTTGCCCACCGATCTGCTCAGCGTGACCTGGACCGGCGCACCGGGCACCCCTGACGAAGGCAGCCACACCACCGTGCCACAACCGATCAGTCTAATCGGCTTGATTATCGCCTTGCCGACGTCGCTGATTGCGTTCAGCCTGGGCAAACCCATCACGGTGTTCTTCACCATCACCCGGGGAAATGCGCCAGCGCAACCTTCCAAACCGTTGACGCTGAACGTGTTGCCGCTGGTGCTGGGGGATGCCTACAGACCCAAACTCAAACAAGCAGCAAACAACGGCGAAGGTCCGGAGTTGCACCTCAAGGACCTCACCGCAGCAGGGTTGATGTGGTTCAGCGACTGGCCGTTTATTGCGTTGGGGCAGTATGTGTGGCTGACATTGAGCGGGACCAAGGCCAATGGGGATTCTTATCATCAGGTGATTTGGGCGGCGCCTTTTGCGTTTACCAATCAGGGGTGGATTGATAACGGTTTTTTTGAAGCGCTGGCGCCTTATGCCGAGTTGATGGAGCTCAAGGACGGTTCGACGCTGACAGTCGAGTTCAAGGCGGCGCTGGGTCGCAGTCAGGACGAAGCGCAGGCGCTGGCATTCCCGATCAGAACCTACACCGTCAAGGCCCTGATCGAAGTGAGGCCAGAAATCACCTCGGTTAAAGACCCGCAAAGTGTTGAGATACCCAATGGCGAGACCACTATTCACACCAGTGTGACGCTCAGTGGGACCGCCAGCGCGGGTCAGAAAGTCGAGATCTTTGATGGCCCGACTCCCAAAGGCATCGCAGATGTGGGAAGCAACGGCATCTGGACGCATTTGCAGACCGGACTGTCGGTGGCGTCCCACAGCTTCACCGCCAAAGCGTTATATGGCAGTGGCCTGGTTTCCACCCCGCCACGGACTTTGACGGTTGCGACGGAGGTAAGACCGGAGATCACCTCAGTTAAAGACCCGCAAAGTGTTGAGATTCCCAATGGCGAGACCACCCTTCACACCAGTGTGACGCTCAGCGGGACCGCCACGAAAGATCAGAAAGTCGAGATCTTTGATGGCCCGACTACCAAAGGCATCGCAGATGTGGGAAGCAACGGCATCTGGACGCATTCGGTGACCGGACTGTCGGTGGCGTCCCACAGCTTCACCGCCAAAGCGTTATATGGCAGTGGCCTGGTTTCCACCCCGCCACGGACTTTGACGGTTGCGACGGAGGTAAGACCGGAGATCACCTCAGTTAAAGACCCGCAAAGTGTTGAGATTCCCAATGGCGAGACCACTATTCACGCCAGTGTGACGCTCAGCGGGACCGCGAGCGCGGGTCAGAAAGTCGAGATCTTTGATGGCTCGACTCCCAAAGGCATCGCGAATGTGGGAAGCAACGGCATCTGGACGCATTCGGTGACCGGACTGTCGGTGGCGCCGCACAGTTTCACTGCCAAAGCGTTGTATGGCAGTGGTCAGATCTCCACCCCGCCACGGACTTTGACGGTTGCGACGGAGGTAAGACCGGAGATCACCTCAGTTAAAGACCCGCAAAGTGTTGAGATTCCCAATGGTGACATCACCTTTCACACCCGCGTGACGCTCAGCGGGACCGCCAGCAAAGGTCAGAAAGTCGAGATCTTTGATGGCCCGACTACCAAAGGCATCGCAGATGTGGGAAGCAACGGCATCTGGACGCATTCGCTGACCGGACTGTCGGTGGCGTCCCACAGCTTCACCGCCAAAGCGTTATATGGCAGTGGCCAGGTTTCCATCCCGCCACGGACTTTGACGGTTGCGACGGAGGTAAGACCGGAGATCACCTCAGTTAAAGACCCGCAAAGTGTTGAGATTCCCAATGGTGACATCACCCTTCACACCCGCGTGACGCTCAGCGGGACCGCCACAAAAGATCAGAAAGTCGAGATCTTTGATGGCCCGACTACCCAAGGCATCGCGAATGTGGGAAGCAACGGCATCTGGACGCATCCAGTGACCGGACTGTCGGTGGGGTCCCATAGCTTCACCGCCAAAGCGTTGTATGGCAGTGGCCAGGTCTCCACCCCGCCACGGACTTTGACGGTTGCGAGGGAACTGATCCTAGACCCGACCCCAATGATCCTCAACGGCTACAACATTTCGATCGCAGGCACCGGGCTCGATTGGCAACTCACCGGAAATGACCCCGCCGGCACCGCCGCCAGACGCGTCCCTACCGGCGGCACCTCGCCTTTCACCTATCGGTCCTCCCACCCAAACATCGCATCAGTTGATAGCAATGGTCGGGTGCGCAGTGAAGGGAATGGCACAGCCATCATCCACGTATCCGACCAACATCAAACCAAAAGCTACAAGGTCGTCACCTCCAATGTGGTTACCTATCTTTACAATCCCAACAGGATGAACCACGCCCAATACCTCTATTGGATCTCTACCGTCAGCGGATCCCCAATACCACTCGCCGATATCAACGCGCACGTATCCTTTTTGACATCGAAATTCCGCCCCGTCCTTAATGAGAGACAATTTTATCGCGCGACCAACCCCCCGACAGTACCACGCAAAAACGCCTTATTGGCCTCATACAAGGAATCCACGGCTCCGGGCGCCCCACCCCCATTTCAATTGCACGACACGCACGAAGATGCATCACAACACAAAGGTATATGCATATCACCTAGGTAGCTAACTACTTGGTCCGCGCCATGGGTTAGTACGAAAAAACGTTAATCCACCGCAGCCACTTTCCCGTCAGGGGAAGTGGCTGAGGCTTGCTCCTAAAGCAGGCGCTTTTTCGATGATTAGAGCCTAGCACGCGAGATTATTGGAAGGGTAATGCCGACCCAGGAAGGTAAAGCCCCGTTCGATGGGCCCGATGTAGGTTTTGTCGGGATGCTGGTGCAACTCAAGCGCCTCAAACAGCTGATTGACCAGGCGCACAACCTGACGCAGCTTATGGCGCGTCGGCGTCAGTACCAGTACATCATCCATATAGCGCAAATAGAACACGTCCGGCCGGGTCAAGGCCACATCCAAACGGTACAAGTAGAAGCCGCCCAGCAGAGGACTGAGCGAGCACGCCAGCGGAATACCTCGGGTATGCTCCCATAAAACCCCCGCGCTCAGTGGTACGTGACAGAAACTGAGCCAGTCAATGGAGCAAGTGTGGATCGCGCACCGGCTCAGCCAAATCGGCCATCAGGCGCTGATGCGACATCGAGGCGTAGTAAGACTTAACGTCGGTTCTGAAGACAAAACGGTGCTCGGGGAGCGCGGCCTGGATAGTCTCGTGAGCGGCCTTGACACCGGTTCTCTGCAGACCTTGTGTTTCAGATGAAAGCAGCGCGGGGAGCGCGGTAAATACTGCGACAACACCAGTGTCAAACACTTCAACACCAGGGCATCGCGCGCCGACCATAGATCGATGTCGTTGCCATTGGCCGATGTAATGCGGCTCAGCAGGGTGAACCGGTAGGTCCCGTTCAGCAGTTCGGTGCGGAGTCGATGAGACTCAGCCGGCCAGTCTCTTCTGAATGACCAGATATCAGTTAAGGGGACAGATTTATTTGTTCGTCAGTCCAGTCCCGAAATATCCTTATATTTGTTTCACCCCCAACGCCCGGTGCATCGCATCGGGCGTTTCGCCGTGCCGAAAAGGGACGCCTCTATTCACCGATCGTGACCCTTAATCTCTATCCGCCTCAAACACTGTCCAAACGCATGACCACTCGTCGCCACTGTCAGATCTGACAGTAGCCGCCTTTCTCAATCCGCTATCTCATAGCTCCAGCCACCTCCCAACGTGCCGGAGCCTCAGCCATGACCACCGCCCAATCCCCCGAGAACACCGTCCTTGTGCTGGATCGTCCCCGCGTGCAGGGCGCCACCCAACCGGTTATCGGCGCAGATATCGGCATCTCGCTGGTGATTTATGACCTGGTCATCGATGGCTTAGGCGCGACCGTTCAGGTGGATCCGGCGCTGTCGGGCACGGTCGATCCCGGCGATGTCATGGAGTTGTGGCTGGAGGGCGAGACCACGTTACTCGATAACCAAATCATCATTGATGTGAACGCGATCACGACCTTGCGCATCCCAAAGGGTCGCCTGCATCCCGACCGCTTCAACGTGCTTTTTTACATCATTAAACGCGGCAGTCAGAACATCGGCACTTCCGAGCCACTGATCCTGCTCTACAACAAAATCCGCCCCGGCCTGAAAGACACCCGCCCCGAGATCGAGGGGCATTCCGAGCTGGCGTTGCTCTTGCCCGACGCGATCAAGAACGGCGTCGGCGCCGATTTTGTCAGCGCGCAGGTGTGCGTGTCCTACCCGTACTGCCGGGCCTACGACACGATTACGTTGAAATGCAACGGCGAAATCATGACCTACAAGGTCGGCGCGGATGAGGCGCCGCAGCCGCCGAATCCGGGTTCGGCGGACCCGATCACCGTGTGTTTTACCGTCACCCGGGCCTACCTGGAAAGCGCGGTCAGACCGGGTGGCAAGCTGGATTTTTCCTACACCGTCACCGACCAGCTCGGCAACACGCCAGACACCGATGCGGTGTGGTCGGCGTCGCAAACTGTGGATGAAGACCTGGCTGGCACCCAGTTGCCGGCCGCGTTGCTACGCGAGCAACTGAACGATCCGGGGGATGACCTGAGCGTTATTGACCTGGAGAAACTGCGTGGGAATCCGTTGCTGCTGATCATCCTGACCACCGATGCGCGCTTTCAGGTGGGTTACACCGTCAACGCCCTCTACATCGCGGCCTTGAGCGGACGGCCTGATGTGATCGTGAGGGTGTCGGGGACGGTCGAGGCGGACGAGTTCGGACAGAAAAAAATCTGTGTGCTGGAGGTGCCAAACGACAAGGTCGAGGCCGGGCGCACGGTGACGGTGACGTATGAGCTGTTCAACGGCGCGAACTTGGTGGGCCGCTCTAGAGTGGCGACGGCGCGGGTGGTCGGGGAGGCGACGATAACCCTGGACCCGCCAGTCACTGCCGCCAACCCTGTCGATCCGCTCGCTTACCCACAAGGTGTGACGGTTCAAGTTGCCTTTGCGGGGTCGCTGCCTGGGGATCAGGCGCAATTGGTGCTGCTCAACCCGTTGCCAGGGTCACCGACGTTTGCGAAGTTGACGCTCGATTCGAACCATCAAGCGACTTATACCCTTGATGTTGCGTTTCTTGGGAGGTGGCATGGCAAGGTGCCGCAGTTGTGCTGGGAGCTGATCCGTGGCGGCATGGTGGTAGGCCAGTCCGGGCCGCTGTTGTTGAATGTGAACCGAATTGCGGATGGCGATACGCGGTTGCCGATGCCGACGATCGACGGCGCGACAGCGGAGGGTGTCCTGAATGTCGCCGAGATGCAGGACACCGCACAGTTGAGAGTGGCTGCGTGGTTGCTTCAGGTGTCCGGGCACTACGTGTGGCTGCGCTATGACGGGTTCGACAAGACGGGGAGTCCGATTAGCCTGGTGGTCTGGGAAGGGATGCCACATGCATCCGCTTCGGGGCTGATCACGGCCGCGGCCATTGAGTGGCTGCAAACCCTCGGCGACGGCTGGAAGGTGACCCTCACGTTTGGCGTGAACTTTGGCAAGGAGCCTGATCCGGCCACGATGGTCAGGTTTCCGTTCCAGGTGTACACCGTCGAGGCACTGGTAGATCTGAAGCCCGAGATTACTTCGGTTACAGGTTTACCTAGCGGGGAGGAAATCCCCATTGGCGATACGACGACCGAAACCAGCATCACGCTGATCGGCACCGCCAGCGCAGGTCAGAAAGTCGAGATCTTTGATGGCTCGACTCCCAAAGGCATCGCAGATGTGGGAAGCAACGGCATCTGGACGCATCCAGTGACCGGACTGTCGGTGGAACCGCACAGTTTCACTGCCAAAGCGTTGTATGGCAGTGGTCAGACCTCGGTCGCGCGGACTTTGACGGTCGTGACGGAAATGAAGCTGGACCCGACACCGATGGTTCTTAACGGCTTCAACATTTCGATCACCGGCACCGTTCTAGATTGGGCTCTCACCGGAAATGATCCAATCGGCACCGCCGATACTCGCGTCCCTACCGGCGGCACACCGCCTTATACGTACCAATCATCGAATCCATTAGTCGTCTCAGTCGACAGCAACGGTCGGGTGCGCAGCGAAGGGAATGGTACCGCCACCATCTATGTATCTGATCAACATCAAACCAAGGAGTACCAGGTAACCACCTCCAATGTGGTTACCTACCTTTACAGTTCCAGGCGCGTGAATTATAACGAATATGTTAACTGGGTCATACAAGTCGGCGGATCCCCCATACCCCCCGAACATTACAATGCTCACCTTGACCTTCTCAATATCAAATTTGAACCGAGGGAAACTAGGACATCATACGCCACCAATATGCAAGCATCCGCCGATGCCTATTTCGGAATCGTGCATTATCGTCCCGGCGCCGGCATCACTAACTTCCAGATCGCCGTCGTCAACCTGTATCCCTCAGACGCAACCTCCCTCTGCATTTCCCGACAGTGACCTTGATCCGCACCATGGATTAGTAAGAGAAAACGTTAATCGACCGCAGCCACTTCTCCGATAGAATAAAAGGGGACGTAGAATAAAAGGGGACGTATTTATTTACCTGTCCAATCTCTGGACAGGAAAGGGGACGCATCTATTTATCTGTCCGCTGCGCCGCGCAGCGGCCCCAAAAAAGGGACCGCTGCACATCCGAACGTCAATTACCCGTTCACCACAGCAAGAGAAACCTACTTCGGCAGATCGATTTTATCCAACACCCGATTGGCCGTGATCTCCGCCATCATGATGCTGTTGGAAATACCCAGCAGCGCATAACGCGATTCACCCTCCAGATGATCCACCAACTGGTGGACCATCACATCGACCGAGGCCAGGATTTCGACCAGATAAACCGCCAGGGTTTCGGCCGTGGCCTCGGGGTCTACGGAAAAAAGGGTGCTGCGTGTTCGCGGGGTGGCTTTGATGTCGGCGTTCGATGGGAAGTGGTAGTCGAGTGCTCGCTCGGCGGCATCGTTGAGTTTTTTTGAATCGGGTTCGTAGGGGGAGACCTGATCAGTGTCCGGTGGGTTTGGCGTTACTTTGAACATATGCTGAGTTTCCATATTGGGTGCCACCCCTCTTGCGACTAAACGTAAGGGGAGGCAGCTGCACGCAGGTTAGTCGACCGGGAAACTCAGCAATCCGGCGCGCCCGAGGGCGCCCTGCGTACAGCCACCATCAAATACAGGAACGAAAAGACCTGCATGACAGATGCACGCACAACTGAGTTAACGCGGGCGACTAAACCCGATCACTGATGAGCAGTGACGGGAATCAAGTTACCGAGCGGCCCTTAGGCGCACAAGCCGGCGGATTCTGGCGCAGCCGTAGGCAACGGCGCAAGGATTTGTAGCTTTCAGGAAGTATCTTTGAAGGTGTTTAAACAAGTGCTGTTTCGCGCTTAAACAGGTGAGTGGGATCAGGGCCGCATCAGCAGACTCTGTGGCGAGGGAGCTTGCTCCCGCTGGGTCGCGCAGCGGCCCCAACACCTGCAACCACGTACTGTCAGGCAGACCGCGTCGGATTGTCTGGCGTCTGCTACGCAGCCGAACGGGAGCAAGCTCCCTCGCCACAGGGTTTTTGTGAACTTCACACATTAAGGTGTCATCACCACAGGGTTTGATCGTTCCCCACGCGGGGAACGATCAATGCGGGCCCGGCTCCGTCAGCACCTTCCTGAACGTTTCCACCAACGGCCGCAGATTGATCCGGTGCCACGCCGCCCACAGCGGTCTGGTGTAGCCAATCCACGGCACTTCCCGCAGCATCAAACGCGTCGCTGCCGCCCACGGTGTCGACATCAAGGCCGCTGCGTTGCAGTTCTCTCTCGCCAATCCGGCGGTGGCCGCGGTGATTCCAGGCTCCAGCCGTCCAGACCGGATTGCTGAAGATGTTGCCGCGCTGTCGGCCGTCATTCCCGCGGCTTTCTGGCAGGCGATGCGTGACGCGAAACTGGTGAGCGAACGCGCTCCACTGCCAATCTGAGGAGTTTGAGCATGAAGATCGATCTGACTGGAAAACTGGCGATTGTCAGCGGCAGCACCGCCGGCATTGGCCTGGGCATCAGCAAGGCGCTGGCCGAATCCGGCGCCACGGTGGTAGTAATCGGACGTGAGACAGCCAAGGTCGAACAGGCGCTGGCGAGCATTCGCCAGAGCGTGCCGGGCGCACAACTGCGTGGTCTGACCGCCGACCTCGGCACCGCCGAAGGTGCCGAGCAGCTGTTCGCCGCCGAACCGCGAGCGGACATCCTGGTGAACAACCTCGGGATCTTCAACGAGGTGGATTTTTTCGACACACCGGACAGCGAGTGGACGCGCTTCTATGAGGTCAACGTGATCTCCGGCGTACGCCTGTCCCGGCATTACGTGCCGGACATGGTCAAGCAGCGCTGGGGCCGGGTGATTTTCCTGTCCTCGGAATCCGGCATCGCGATCCCGGCGGACATGCTCAATTATGGCGTGACCAAAAGCGCCAACCTCGCGGTGTCCCACGGTCTGGCCAAACGGCTGGCGGGCACTGGCGTGACGGTCAACGCGATCCTGCCGGGCCCGACGTTAACCGATGGCCTGGAACAGATGCTCCAGGACGCCACCGCCGTATCGGGGCGCAGTGTCCGGGAAGAAGCCGATGCGTTCGTGCGCAACGCGCGGCCGACCTCGATCATCCAGCGCGTGGCAGATGTCGAGGAAGTCGCCAACCTGGTGGCCTACATCGCCTCGCCGCTGTTCTCAGCCACGACGGGCGCGGCCTTGCGGGTCGACGGCGGTGTCGTGGACAGCATGGCGATCTGAATTTTTTTGATTAAGCGAGAACATTACATGGCGAGTGCATCAGCGTTTATCGACATTCCGGCTTCGGTCGATGAGGTTTGGCAATTGATTGGCGGCTTCGACGCGCTGCCGGACTGGCTGCCGTTTATCCCGAAAAGCGAACTGAGTGAAGGCGGGCGGGTGCGTAGCCTGCAAACGTCCGACGGGGCGGTGGTGGTTGAGCGGTTGGAGACGTTTGATAACGCCGGCAAGACTTACAGTTACTCGATTTTGCAGGCGCCGTTTCCGGCGACTGAGTATCTGGCGACGATCAAGGTTGAGGCCAAGGGGCGCGGGGCTCGTGTGACGTGGTCGGGTCGGTTTTTGCCGGTCGGGGTGAGTGATAAAGAGGTTGAGGAGTTGTTTTCCGGGATTTATCAGGGTGGACTTGAGGCCCTTCGGGCCAATTACCCAACCTGACAGACACCGTAGATCCCCTATAGGAGCGAGCCTGCTCGCGATAGCAATCTATCAGTCAATATCTATGTAGAAGCTGAAGACGCCATCGCGAGCAGGCTCGCTCCTACAGGGGTGATGTGTCAGTTCGGGCGATCGGGTCAGGTCTGTGGAATCAAATCCTGGCCGCAATCGAGCACCAACCGTGCACCGCCCAGTTCACTGGTGCCCACGTCAAGCGCAAACCCATGCAGGCTGACAATCGCCGCAACGATCGAAAGCCCCAACCCAAACCCGCTTTTCTGATTCCCACCCTCGGCACGGTAAAAGCGTTGGAACACCGCTTCGCGTTCGCTTTCTGGAATGCCGGGCCCTGAATCGAGTACTTCGATTCGCGTGCGCCCACCGTCATTGACCCCCCGCAAAATCACCTCGCCACCCGGCGGTGTAAATTTGATCGAGTTGCTCAACAGGTTCGCCAGGGCTTCAAACAACAGCGCCCGATCACCGTTCAACATCGGCAACGAGGCCGGTAATTGCAGCTTGAACACCAATTCACCTTCCTCAGCCAGCGGCAGGTAAAAGTCATGCAGCTCCTGCAGCAACGGCACCGGATCCAGCTGCACAAAACCGGACCGCCGCTGGCGATCCTCCAGCTCGGAAATCCGCAGTAACCCACGAAACCGCGCCATCAAGGTATCCGCTTCACCGAGCACTGAATCCAGCTGCACGGCCAACGTCGAACCGTCGTCCGCCTGCTGCTGGATCCGGTACAACTGCGCCCGCAAGCGGGTCAGCGGTGTGCGCAGGTCATGGGCGATGTTGTCGCACACACCCTTGACCTCGTTCATCAGGCGTTCGATGCGTTCGAGCATGGCGTTGACGATGGCGGCGAGCATGTCCAGCTCATCGCGGCGGTTGGACAGCGGCAAACGCCGGGTCAGGTCACCGGCGACGATAGCCTCGGCGCTGGCCTGAATCGCACGAATCCGCCTCAACGGGCGTCGCCGCAACAGATGCCAACCGGCGATGCCGGGCAGGATGGTCAGCGTCACGCCCCAGAACAACGCGTGCAGAATGATGCGGGTCACGGCAAACAACGAACCGTTATCGCGCACCAGCACCAGCCAGCGACCGTCCTTTGTCTGGGTCGCGACCGCATCGCAGCTGTCGGCGGGCAGGCTGGGGTCGTCAGACTCGACGCAGTCACCGAGCATGTGAATCTTGCCATCCAGTGGCAGGCCTTCGGGCATGTGGCGCAGGGCACCGCTAAGGTAGCGGTGCTGCGAATCGAACAGGCCATAGGCGTCGATGCCGCGAATGTCGAAGGTCATGCTGACGGCGAGGGCATCGGCCAATTGTTCGCCCTGAAAGTGCGAAAACAGATGCTGACGCTGCATCAGCGAGTGCTTGGCCAAGTTGTCCAGGTAAGCGGACACCTCGTAGTACATGACCCCCATCAGGATCCCGCTCCAGATCACGAACAGTGAACTGTAGAGTGCGAGCAAGCGGCTGCTGGAAGAACGCCAGCCGTTAGAGGGGTTCAGCAATGACATAACCCGAGCCTCGCACGGTCCGAATCAGTGGGACTTTGCCAGGCGGGTCGATCTTTTTGCGCAGCCGGCCGATGTGCACATCGATCAGGTTGGTGCCGGGGTCGAAGTGATAACCCCAGACCTCTTCGAAAATCATCATCCGCGACAGAATCTGCCCGGTGTTGCGCATCAGGAATTCCAGCAACTTGTACTCGGTCGGCAACAGCGTCAGCAACTGATCGTCGCGGCTGGCTTCGTGGCTGATCAGGTTCAGTTCAAGATCGGCGACCCGCAGCGTGGTCGCCTGGGCGGTCACGGTGTTCTGGCGACGCAACAGCACCTCGACCCGGGCGGCCATTTCATCGGTGGCAAACGGCTTGGTCAGGTAATCATCACCACCAGCCCGCAATCCCCGCACCCGCTCATCGACGTCGGAGAGGGCGCTGATCATCAGGATCGGCGTGGCCACGCCCATAGTCCGCAGCGTGGTGACAATGGCCAGGCCATCGAGCTCCGGCAGCATGCGATCGAGGGTGATCAGGTCGTAACCACCGCTGACCGCACGCTCCAGGCCTTCGCGGCCATTGTTGACCCAATCGACGTCGAGGCCGTGGCTACTGAGTTCGGCGACGATTTCCCGGGCGGTCACGGCGTCGTCTTCGATGGTCAAGATGCGGGTCATAGGGCTGGCCTGATAGTCAATTCATGGCGGAGTGCGGGGGCATTTTGCCAAGAATTTCTGGCGGCTAAATAAATTAACTTTCATGTTGCTTGATGAGCCTGTCAGGAGCATTGATATCATCCGGCCACAATTCAAACAGGAAGTAGCTCTGTGCGCTCTTTGATTCGCCGCGGCGGGATGCCGATTGTTCTGTTGTTGCTGTGCATCGCCAGCGCATCCGCCTGGGCCGGCAATACACCGTGTTCTGGAAAAAAGGGCGGGATTGATCGCTGCGACGGCGATCTGTTCCTGTGTAATGACGGCTCGATCAGCGCTTCGAAGAAAAGTTGCTCTGGGACCTATGTCGGCCAAAGCCAGGCCCGTCCGCAAACGTTGCTGCAGAGTGACGATGGCTGCACCTGCGGCACCGGTTCGTTCTGCACCGGCCCTAGGGGTGGCGTGTATTGCCTGACCCCAAGCGGCAACAAAAGCTACAAGCGCAAGTAGTTCGTACGCAATGCATAAAACCCGCTGCAATTGCCGGTTCCTTGCAAATTGCATGGAAATTGGAAGTTCAAAATTTATAATCATTTGAAATGAAACGATTTATTTAAAGTTGGCGACTGGCACGGTGACTGCACTTACTCCTTTGAAGAGTTGTGACACCATCTTTCCTGCCTGGAGCGATACAACAATGAATAGATCCTCTGATGGTTTCTATCCTGCCGCAGAAGAATCAACCACGCTCTCGGGTGTGTCCTGGGGAGCGATCTTCGCCGGTGCCGCTGCGGCGGCGGCCTTGTCGCTGATTCTGGTGCTGCTGGGTTTTGGTCTGGGATTCTCGGCTGTTTCACCGTGGGCCAACGAGGGCGTGAGTGCCAAGGGCCTGGGTATTTCAACGATTGTCTGGCTGGCCGTTACGCAAATCTTGGCGTCCGGACTCGGGGGCTACATCGCCGGTCGCCTGCGGGTGAAGTGGGCAAACATGCACGGTGATGAAGTCTATTTCCGTGACACGGCCCATGGTTTTCTGGCCTGGTGCGTGGCAACGCTGGTCACCGCGACGCTCGTCGTCGGCTCGGTCAGCAGCATTGTCAGCGGGGGTGTTCAAGCCGGGGCGAGTGTTGTCGGTGGGGCTGCGAGTGCCGCGACTCAAGCCGCTGGCACCGCTGCGGGCAATGCCAACAGCGACCAATATGGCTACTTCGTCGACACTCTGTTCCGCGATGACCGTCCGGCTGCCGTCAGCGATGACGCCGCCCGTAGCACCGTGACTCGCATCTTCATCCGCTCCCTGAGCAACGACGGTCAACTGGCTGCCGAGGACCGGACTTACTTGGCGCAAATGGTTGCTCAACGTACCAACCTGACCCAGGCGGATGCGGAGCGCCGTGTCGATGAAGTCTACGCCCGCACCCAAAAAGCCGCGGCCGACGCCAAGCTGGCTGCGCAGCAAGCCGCTGACACCGCCGCCAAAGTCGCTGCCTGGACTGCGCTTTGGATGTTCATTGCGCTGCTGATCGGTGCGTTTTTCGCCAGCCTCGCCGCTACCTTCGGCGGTCGTCGCCGGGATGCCGTGGTGTATCTGGAATCCGACGATTACGTGGCCACTACCACTACGCTGCCACCCGTTCGCTAACCCAGGAGAATTACTATGCGCTCATTACTGCTGTTCTTTCTTGGCGTGCCAATCCCGATCATCATCCTGATCGCCCTGTTCATGAATTGATTAGCTGAGGCTCATGCCTCTGCCGCTTCCGCCTCTGGTGGAAGCGGCTTTTTGCTTTCTGGCGTCCAATAAAGCGAAGATGAACCCTTGTGGGAACGAGCTTGTGTGGCGAGGGGATTTATCCCCGTTCGGCTGCGAAGCAGTCGTGAATCCATTGCACGCGGTGTATCTAACACACTGCGGTTTTAGATTCAGGGGCCGCTTCGCAGCCCAACGGGGATAAATCCCCTCGCCACACAAGTCCGCTCCCACACTTATTTTGCATTTGGCTTAAAAAGGGGAGAAGTACGTTGGACAAAAAGGAAATCAAACGGCAACTGGTGGCCATGCTCGACGCCGGGCGCTCCAAAACCGAGACGTTCAAGGCTTTCTCCGGTGGGGCGGTGAAGGATCGGGTGCTGGCTTACTGGATCGGTGCCACTGCGGATCCGGCACTGCTGGAAAAACACTCACTCAAGGTCAACATTCTGATCGCGTTGACGTGCGTTCAGGCACTGCTGGGCGCGGTCACAGGGTTTTTCCTGGGCTCTATGATCGGCCCCGGTGCCGTGGTGTTCTTCACCCTGTTTGCGGCGTTGGTACCGCTGGCGTTTGCCTGGGGTTTCTACAAGAGCGTGGCGCAGGCCTACACCATTTACGTGATTCTGACCGTCAGTCAGATCTCGCGGATGTTCCAGGGCTATGAAGAAGACCCGGTGATGACCGGGGTTGGCGTCGCAATCACCTTGGGCATGGTGTTTTTTGCCGCGTGGGTAAAAAACCTGTTGTTCCCTAACCTGGGCTTCGTTGGCTCGAAAAAGGTCAAGGGCGAGTACGTGTTCTCCAACTGATCGACGGGTGGGGTTCGGTGCCTTTCACTGGCCTGGATCAATATTATCTTCTGCAATATCTCCTACCGTAAAAGATCCAAGCCCCTTCTGCGGCTTCGACTACATTGCTTTGACGTGCACTTGTTGCGCTGTCGAAGTACCGGTGCGAGCTTTTAGCCGTTGGCCCGCAAGGTGTAGTGCAGCAAGGAGCTGTGGAACCTCACCTGAACTCATCATGGATGAACATCGTAATGCCACGCTTAGACAGAACGTTTGATATCCAGCCGCTGCCGCAGGCGGATATGACTGTGCACATCAATAATCAGCCGGTCAGCGCCGCCATCGGCGAAACCGTCCTCTCGGTCATTCAATCCCTTGGCCTGCGCCAGGTGGCCCGCAACGATCACGACCAAATCAGCGGCGCCTATTGCGGCATGGGCGTGTGCCAATGCTGCCTGGTGAAAATCAATGGCCGGCACAAACGTCGTGCCTGCCAGACCGTCGTGCGTGATGGCATGAAGGTCGAAACCCAGGTCAACCGCGTCGTTGAGCAGGAGGGGGTATGAGCCTGCTTCCGGTGATCGTCGGCGGTGGACCGGCGGGGATGGCTGCGGCCATTGAACTGGCCCGACACGGCGTGCGTTGCACGTTGCTTGAAGAGGCTTCGCGGCTGGGTGGCGTGGTCTATCGGGGACCGTTGCGCGATGGCGTGCAACTCGACTATCTGGGACCTCGATATTCGGAAGTGTTGGCCAAGTTGCATGGCGAGTTTGAGGCACACTCGGCGCTGATTGACGTGCGCCTGAACCACCGCGTGATCGGCGCCGAAGGCACGCGCGCGTTGGTGGTGCTGGACGCCGACGAACATTTGCAGGAAATCGAGTATCCGCAACTGGTGCTCGCGGCCGGTTGCCATGAACGCAGCGTGCCGTTTCCCGGCTGGACCTTGCCCGGCGTGATCCTGCTGGGCGGCCTGCAATTGCAAATCAAGAGCGGAGTGGTCAAGCCTCAGGGCCCCGTGGTGATAGCCGGCACCGGACCTTTATTGCCGCTGGTGGCCTGTCAGCTGCACGCGTCCGGTGTGACCGTCGCGGGTGTTTATGAGGCGTGCGCATTCGGCAAAATCGCTCGGGAAAGCCTGTCGCTGCTGAACAAGCCGCAGCTGTTCCTTGATGGCTTGAGCATGCTCGCGTTCCTGAAACTGCATGGCATCCCGATGCATTACGGCTGGGGCGTGGTGGCGGCGCAGGGCGACGGTGAACTGAGTTCCGTGACCGTGGCACCGTATTCCAGCACCTGGGTGCCGGACCTGAGCCGTGCCGAGCAGATCGCGGCGCAAACCCTGGCGGTCGGCTACGGTTTCATCCCGCGCACCCAACTCAGTCAGCAAATGGGCCTGAACCACGGCTTCAGCAACGACGGTTACCTGCGGGCGAGTGCCAATATCTGGCAGCTAAGCAGCGAGCCTCACGTTCACCTGGCCGGCGACATGGGCGGAATTCGCGGTGGCGAAGCGGCGATGCTCGCGGGGCGTATCGCGGCCGTGTCGATCCTGTTGCAACGGGGCGTGCTGGACGCAGAACTAGCCTTGGTACGGCGCAACCGCTATTTGTCGAAACTCAAGGCCATCGTGCGCTTTCGCGCCGCGGTCGACCGCTACACCGAACGCGGCGCCGGGCAAACCGCGCTGCCGGCCGCCGACACGGTGATCTGCCGCTGTGAACACGCGACTCGCGCCGATATCGACCGGGCGCTGGAGCAGGGCGTGCAAGACTTGGCCAGCCTGAAAATGCGCACCCGCGTGAGCATGGGCGATTGTCAGGGACGCATGTGCGTCGGCTATTGCACCGACCGCTTGCGCGAAGTCACGGGGCGGCAAGACGTTGGCTGGTTACGGCCGCGCTTCCCGATCGATCCGATTCCCTTTTCTGCGTTCCACCCCGTCGGCATGGAGGCCACAAATCATGAGTAAGTTCTATGACGTGGTCATCGCCGGTGGCGGTGTGATCGGGGCGTCCTGCGCCTATCAGTTGTCCAAGCGCAAAAACCTCAAGGTCGCGTTGATCGACTGCAAGCGCCCGGGCAACGCAACCCGTGCTTCAGCCGGTGGCCTGTGGGCGATCGGCGAGTCGGTAGGGCTGGGCTGCGGGGTGATTTTCTTTCGCATGATGTCGGTCAACCGCAAGCGCGAGGCCCAGGGCTCGGCGGTGGTGGTGGATTCCAGCACGCCGCACATCCTGCCGCAGTCGTTCTTCGATTTTGCCTTGCAGTCCAACGCCATGTATCCGGCGCTGCACCAGGAGTTGAAAGACAACCACGGGATGGATTTCAAGTTCGAACAGACCGGTCTGAAATTCGTGATCTACGACGATGAAGACCGCCTCTACGCCGAGCATATCGTCGCCTGCATTCCACACCTGGCGGATCAAGTGCGCTGGCTCGACCAAGCGGCGCTGCGCGAGGCCGAGCCAAGCGTCAGCCATGAGGCGAGCGGGGCGCTGGAGTTTCTCTGCGACCATCAGGTCAGCCCGTTTCGACTGGCCGATGCCTACACCGAGGGCGCGCGGCAGAACGGCGTAGACATGTACTTCAACACCAATGTCACCGGGGTTTTGCACCATGGTTCCCGCGTCAGCGGCGTGCAGACGGCCGAGGCCGGGGTGTTTCACTGCAACACGCTGATCAACGCGGCGGGTGCCTGGGCGGCCGATTTGAGTGAGCAGGCCACCGGGATCCGGATACCGGTGAAACCGGTCAAGGGGCAGATTCTGCTGACCGAGCGCCTGCCGAAAATCCTCAACGGTTGCCTGACCACCAGCGATTGTTATGTGGCGCAGAAGGACAATGGCGAGATCCTGATTGGTAGCACGACGGAGGACAAAGGCTTCGACGTGACCACCACCTACCCGGAAATTGCCGGGTTGGTGCAGGGTGCGGTGCGGTGTCTTCCTGAGTTGGCGGACGTGAACCTCAAACGGACCTGGGCCGGGCTGCGGCCGGGGTCGCCGGATGAGTTGCCGATTCTCGGGCCAATGAACGGGGTGGAGGGTTATCTCAATGCCTGTGGGCATTTCCGCACGGGGATTTTGACGTCGGCGATTACCGGGGTGTTGCTGGATAAGCTGGTGAATGGAGAGGCGTTGCCGCTGGATATCACACCGTTTTTGGCGGATCGGTTTGCGGTGGACGTTGAATTGAGAAAGCTGGCCTGACATTACACCGCGTTATCGTTCTTCGCGGGCAAGCCTCGCTCCTTGTATGTTGACCCTGATTCCAACGAGAGAGGTTACGCTTTAGGATTCATACAACAGCAAGTGCGTTTCTGGGGGAGGCCGATCGCTCCTGAAGGCAGGATTTGCTCCTGACCTTGTCTGTAGAGAGGCCCCCCCGCCTCATTGCCCACCACGAAGAGTATCGAGAAGCCGACAAGTCGGACTTCGCATTACAAGGTTGCAGTGGCATGAAGTTCGAGGTCGGGGGAACCAGGAGCAATCTTACCGAAAATCAGGGAAGTGAAAACCATGAATACTCATGTCGGCATAGACATTGGTGCCCGCACGTCTGCTATGGGATGGCGGCAGAACGGTAAAACATCAGGCCAGTGGGACATTCAGCACACCCCCAAGGGGCGTAAGGCTGCCGTGACCAAGATGTTGGGCCTCAAACCGCTGAGCGTGGTCATGGAGGCCACCGGCATTTACTACCTGGACCTGGCGATAGAGTTGCATGCCGCCGGCTTACCGGTCTCGGTGATCAACCCCAAAAGCTTCCATAACTTTGCCAAGCTGATGCTGCAAAACAGCAAAACTGACCAGATTGATGCTCAGTTGCTGGCCGAGTATGGCGAACGTATGGCGCCAAGACTTTGGGTGCCACCTACCGCAGATCAACTGATGCTGCGTGCGATTGGGCGCCATATCAACCGGCTGATTGGCCATCGGACCCGAGCCAAGAACGAGTTGCACGCACTACAAGCGACGCAAACGAGCGTTGAGCTGCTGATCGAGGATGAAAAAGATGCGATTGCAGCGCTAGACACACGGATTGATCGTTTGAAGAAGGCCGCACGCGAGGCCATCGCCAAATGCCCGGATCTGAGCTTGCAGTTTCGCTGCATGATGGCTGCACCCGGCGTGGGAGAGGCCTCGGCCATCGCAGCACTGGCTGAGTTGACGACACTTCCTGTGACGCTTAAATCGGCGCAGGTAAGCCGTTATGCAGGACTCGATGTAAGGCTGACCCAGTCAGGCACCAGCGTGAACCGGCCAGGGCGAATGTCCAAATGCGGCAACGCGTATTTACGGGCAGCGATGTTCATGCCGGCAATGACGGCAATTCGCTGTGATGAGAATGTGAAAGCCTTTTACGAGGCGCTGGTAGCCCGCGGCAAGAAGAAAATGCAGGCCATCGGAGCAGTGATGCGTAAATACCTGACCGGGTTATGGGCATGCATGCGTTCTGGAGAAGAATTTAATACGGCCAAGCTTTTTAGCGAAAAACATCTCGCGAAAGCTTGACCGTGAACAGAGTATCTACAGGTTCTGCGCTAATCCTGTAGGAGCGAGGCTTGCCCGCGAAGGCGGCATCACTATCACCAAATGACTTAAACCTTACCGGCTTCGCGCTCCTCCATCTGATCCGCTTCAAACAACCGCGCCAGTTCCCCCCGGGTTTCCTGGGCGGTCTGCAAGACCTTCGCCGCATCGTCATAAACCGCATGCTGAGCCTCCAGCACCTGTTCATCGTGATGCTTGAAGCGTTTGATCCGCGCATCGGCCTGCGCCTGGGTCAGCCCCAACCCGACCAGCGTACGACGGCTCATTTCCAGGCTCGAATAATAGGTCTCGCGAATCGCCTCGGCGCCGAGGTCCACCAACCGGTGCACATGCTGACGGTTACGTGCCCGCGCGATGATTTTGATGTGCGGATAAAGCTTGTGCACCACCTCGGCAGTCTTGATGTTGGTGTCCGGGTCATCGGTGGCGATGACAAAGTATTCCGCCTGCTCGACCTTGGCCGCGCTGAGGATTTCCGGACGCATCGGGTCGCCGTAGAACACCGGCACGCCGCCGAAGCTGCGGGACAGCTCGATGGTTTCCACGGAGGTGTCCAGCGCCACGAACTTGATGTTTTGTGCCCGCAGAATCCGCGCCACGATCTGTCCCATCCGGCCCATGCCGGCGATCACCACGCGCGGTGCGTCGGTGTCGATTTCGCGGAATTTCTCCGGCACCACCACGGGCTGCACCCTCGGCGAATACAGGCGTGCGCACAGCAGCAACAACAGCGGCGTGACCGCCATGGACAAGGTGATGGTCAGCACCAGCAAGTCGTACAAACGCGGCTCAAACAAACCCTGGTCGCGACCAATCTTGAACACCACAAACGCAAATTCACCACCGGCCGCCAGCACGATGCCGAGGCGAATTGCGCTGACTTTGCCCAACCCGCCGGCCAATCGGCCGACCACAAACAACAGCGGCAGTTTGATTGCGATCAGCAGCAGGGTCAGCCCCAACACCGCGATCGGCGCGCTGACCAGCAGGCTCAGGTTGGCGCCCATGCCGACGCTGATGAAGAACAACCCCAGCAGCAAGCCCTTGAACGGCTCGATCTGCGCTTCCAGTTCGTGACGGTATTCAGAGTCCGCCAGCAGCAGTCCGGCAAGGAACGCCCCGAGGGCCATCGACACACCGACCAGGTCCATCAGCCACGCCGTGCCAATCACCACTAGCAACGCGGTGGCAGTGGACACCTCGGGCAAACCGGACTTGGCGACCACGCGAAACACCGGGCGCAGCAGATACCGTCCGCCGATCACCACCACCGCAATGCTGCCCAACACCCGCAAGCCGTGATTCAAATCTTCGGCCGCCGTGGTGGTGTGATCGCCGCCCGCCAGCAGCGGCACCATGGCAATCAACGGGATCGCGGCGATGTCCTGGAACAGCAGAATCGCAAACGCCAAGCGTCCGTGAGGGCTGGTCAGCTCCTTGCGCTCGGCCAGGCTTTGCAGGCCAAACGCGGTGGATGACAGCGCCAGGCCTAGGCCGAGCACGATGGCGCTGTTCAACGACTGGCCGAAGACAAACAACGCCAGCACGCCGATCACCGAACCGGTCAGCAGCACCTGCGCCAGACCGACGCCGAAGACCGATTTGCGCATCACCCACAAACGTCGTGGCGACAGTTCCAGGCCGATGATGAACAGCAGCAACACCACGCCGAGTTCGGAAATATGGCTGACGCTTTGCGGATTGCCGATCAAGCCCAGCACAGACGGACCGATGATGACCCCGGCAAACAGGTAACCCAGCACCGCCCCCAGCTGCAGACGTTTGGCCAAGGGCACGGTGAGCACCGCCGCGAACAGAAAAACGACAGCGGCTTGCAACAGGTTGCCTTCATGGGGCATGGCTTACTCCAGAACTCGGTACGGCGGAGTGCCAAGGATAAAGGGTGGGGCTTCAGGCGTCAGCCATGAACATGAACTGATGTTGACTGATACACCGCCATCACGCCCTGAGCCTTTCCGTCAACGCGGTTTTGCTGTGTCCAGCTCGCTGGTCAACGGTGAGCCGTGCCGGAACATTGCGCCGCCAGCAACTGACGGGTTGAGTCGAAGCGCAGTTGATCCATGATCGCCGGGTCGGCAGCCACTTCACGGGTCTTCCTGCCACTGCCCACCAACACCGCGTCAGCCTGACAGGCTTGCGCCAGATCGATGTGCGCGTCGATGGTCAAACCGTTCATCGACGTGACGCGCGGCGTCGGCGAGGCGATGCTCACGCAAGGAGATACGGCTGAGCATGCCGAAGGCGATCAGGGAGTCGAGTTCGTTGAAGCCGTCGAAGGTCAGAATGGCGATGTGCATGGCTAATCCTGCTGGTTTTTGCCAAGCGTACGCCCGGCGAATGCGCCGTTCCCCGTACATTCCGCGGCAGAATCATCGCAACAGTAAGGAATGATTCCACACGGGAGCAGTCGGAGTTCAGGTGCCACGAATTTACTGGAGGTTCATCGATGAACAACAAGACCCTTATCGCCAGCCTTGCCCTCGTCGCAGGCCTCGCCGGTATCAGCCCCATCGTTCAGGCGGATGATCCCCCCGCAAAAACCGTCCAGCCCGGGATTAACAACTCCCGCCAACTGGTGGTCGGCGACCGCGCCCCGGACATTTACCAGCGCAGCGAAAAAGCGATCGGCAACTGGAAAGCGAAAGGCTTGAAAGCGCCGAAGGAACAGTCGCAGTGGGTGCAGACCAATGACAAGTACATGATGGTGATGGTGACCAACGGGACGATTGTGGATATCACGCCGATAGAGCGTTAGGCCGCCAGTAACAATTGGCCATGGAAGGTTGATTGAAATCGTCCGCTGCTCCGGTAAAGATCGGCGGCGATTTTGTTGACTGGATGTCAGGAGTTATCCGTTGGGAAAGAAACCACTCTACCGTAAGGTCAATACTCGCACGTGGGGTGTTCGGCACAACGATTACACGGGTGAATACCACCATCAACGCCATACGAAAGCGGAGATCAACTGCGATGCGCTGCGCGGTTCGATGCATGGAACCCGTCGGTATGGGTTCGATTACACGCCGCTGTACAAGTTTTTACTCTCCAGGGTTGGCGAGCTTTGGGATGGGGTTTTCAGCGAGGCGGTCGCTCGGCTTGATCGACCTGAGCCGGTTTTCTGGATGGTTGCTCTGTGTGAAAGTGATCAGCAGGATTTGGTCAGGACAGGTGAGGCCAGCTACTTCAGCGGCTTGTTCGTCGATGATCAAGGCGTGCTCGCAATAGTCGCGCCTGAGTTGACTGCCGAGAACATGGCCACTTTCTGCCACTGCTGCACCCATAGCTTCAACGGCGTTCCTTACGGGCAACGCAAGGACTGAACGGATCATTCGACCTTGCTAGGACTCATCGTTTGTTCTCCCAACCGATACTGATTATTCCCGCTGCGTTTCGCCTCATACATCGCCAGATCCGCAATGTGAATCAACCGGTCCATGCTTGGCGCGTGGTCCGGGAACACCGCCACGCCCAGGCTGGTGCCGATGTGGCGCTGGTCGTTGCCGATGGTGATTGGTGGTGATAGTTCGACGAAGATTTTCTGGCAGAGCGTACGCGCCTCGTCTTGCAGGCTGACGCCTTGGGGCAGGCCCTGAAGAATGACCACGAACTCGTCGCCGCCGATCCGGGCGACGGTGTCGGTTGAACGCAGGATTTTCTTCAACCGCGTAGCGGTAGTGACCAGCACGCGGTCGCCGGCCGCATGACCGTAATGATCGTTGATCGCCTTGAACCCGTTGAGGTCGACAAACACCAACGCCACCCGCGTGGCGCTGACGCGAGCCTGTTCCAACGCTTCGCAGAGGCGTTCTTCAAGCACCAAGCGATTGGGCAGACCGGTCAGCGGGTCGTAATGGGCCAGGTGTTGTAGATAACTGGCCGAGGCTTTTTCTTCGGTGATGTCACGCACGACGCCCATCATCTTGACGGTGGCGTCATGGTCGTTCTTGACCACGTTGCCGGTTTCCCGCAGCCAGCGAATGCTGCCGTCGGGCCAGATAACACGGTATTCCTCGTCATGGTTTTCACCGGTTTCCAGACAGCGCAGTTCTCCGGCCCGGACTTTGACCCGATCGTCCGGGTGCACGCAGGCGCAAAATAGAGCGTAGGAGGGCGTCACCTCGCCGATCTTGAAGCCGAACATTCCATAGATCGCGTCCGACCAGTAGAGCTTGTCGGTGTCGACATCCCAGTCCCAAGTGCCGATGCGGGCGAAGTATTGGCTGCGTTTGAAACGCTCGGCATCGCCGTCCTGGCGAATGTGCAGGCCTTCGGACAGGCTGGCGATCAATGCGCGATGCATGGCCAACTGCTTTTGCAGCGAGCGCTCGCGGCAAATCAGCGCGACGATCAGGGCAAGCATCACTGAGCCGATGGCTGCGTTGGTCCAGACGTCATTCATTCAAAAATAGCCATCGTGTCGTTTTGATCCGTGAGCCTTGGTGTTGGTTATCTTAGTTGAGGTTAATGCTGAAAACCGTTCCGAATGGGTTGCCAATGGCGCACATTTCTGGGAAAACGGCGCCCATTACGCCCTGTTGGGTGAGTGAACAATAGAGTGAACGTGATGAATGATGAATTGCAGGTAATCGATCTCGAAGTCGGCGACGGCAAAGCAGCCGTCAAAGGCGCGCTGATCACCACCCAATATCGCGGCTGGCTGGAAGACGGCACCGAATTCGATTCTTCCTACAGTCGTGGCAAACCTTTCCAGTGCGTGATTGGCACGGGGAGGGTGATCAAGGGCTGGGATCAGGGGATTATGGGGATGCAGGTTGGCGGCAAGCGCAAGTTGTTGGTGCCGGCGCATTTGGCGTATGGCGAGCGGACGATGGGTGCGATCACGCCGAATTCGAACCTGATTTTTGAGATTGAATTGCTGGAAGTGCTGACGCGGGATGATTGATTCGTAAGTTGAAGTTGGCTTCGTGGCGAGGGTAAGCCCCTCGCCACAAGAGTCGCGTGTTCGAACTCCCGCTGGATCAGGTGAACGCTTCAATATCGTCAAGCGTGTCCGCAACAATTCCTTCAAGGCTTGGGGATTTTTCCTTCACATTTTCGAGTTCCGACAGAACCGTTTCCTTATCCAGTTCGCCATGACGGCGAGCGAGATGACCAAGAGCCGTGATGGCCGATGCTGCAACTGATTCGGACTCACTTGCGAGGTATTTAAGGCAAGTGTGCAGAGCCCAGATGTTGTCTGCTTCATTCAGCCCGATGGAAACCAATGCTGCAGTGATATTCGTATCGATGCCGCTAGCAAGAAGCTTCGTCGCTTCATCATGGCTCATGGATGGATCTTGATAGAGAAGGCTCACTACATGATTCCTGGAATAATCGCTTGGATTGCCGCCGTGGGATTGCGAAGCAGCCCCAGCCTGCGAACGAGATACTTGAGGCAAACCTACTCCCGCACGCCTATAAAAAGGTCCAGGTCAGTCGGTAGTTGCTCATTGAGAGCTACAGCGATTTGTTGGACTTGCTCACCGTTTAGTAGCCATTCCCCATCAGCGCTTTCATCAAGGCTTTTCCAGTCTAGAACATCCATTACCGCGGCTTCAAACTCAGGTCGAACTGTAAGCTCGTATTTTAAAGAGTCATCCTCGTTATCACCTTTGAAAAATCCGCTAATCCATAAAAACATAATCTGCCTCATAATCTATTTTTGGGTGGTTCTGCCTGGTTTTGCGGGATCTATCTGTTCACCGGTTTCGTGGTTGAACTCGCCAAGATGCTTACCTTGTTTGTCATAAATCTCTATCGCACCTGTCTTACTGTCCCATTCATATATTCGTCCCTTGCGGTCCTTCCATCGACTGCGCTTACCCCCGCCACCTTGAACACTGCTTTTCGATTTAACAGGAACGGTATCTGGAAACGCAGGTAATGCCAGCGGCGGCCTGTGGTACTTGATATCACCACCAATAGCTGGTCTTGAAACCACAACATACAGGGGCTGCACACCGGAGTCAGCCGGGAAAACCAGAATGAAGTCTTTGTATTCAGGTGGGTAAATCGGGTTGACGATGATGCTATCTGCTTGTTCAGTAGGCGGATAAATCCAGATATGCGGGGCTTGTGGGGCACCTTCTAGCGGCGGGATTCCCGAAGTGGTGGACGGTTCAACGGCTGGTGTCCATATCAGAGTTGCACCATCACCAAAATCCGCCACTTGCTGAGTGCCTTGCGCAACGAAATGCACAACAGGAATCAACTCCCAATCGCTGCGCTTCTGGGTGTTGTATCCGTATCCTTTTATGGTGCCGTCGGCCTGCTGTTCGACATGCAGTCGGACACGTGTACGGACTTCTTTGAGCGACTTGAGCTGTTCTTCTGTGTACAGGGAACTGTCCCCCAGACTGGACGGCCAGAGTAGGGCAACCATCCCCACCAATGCGCCGGCAGCAACACCACCCGTTACTGCACCGACACCACCGGCAGCACTTGTCGCGTTGCCAGCAGTGCCAACCTGTCCCAAAAGAAGCTTGCCCATTCCAGCGGGGAACGCGCTACCACTGATTTTTTTTAGAGGGATGTTTCCCGCTGCATTCCTTTCACGGCCGCCCAGTAAAGAGAATTGTCCGTAGTCGGCCAATTTCTCGACCGGGACAAACCCGGATGGGTTGTCATGGTTGATTACGCCGTCGGGGAGGTTGCAACTTTTGGCGAACACACAACCCATGTAGCCGGGATGATCCGGTTGTTGAGCTTGCCCGATGAAACGGTCTTCATACGCCTGTTGTCGGGCCAACATGTCGTCATATGTTTTTTGCCTGGCCTCCCGCTCCGCCAATTCGGTGGCGGTCAGGTAGCGGCTTGTGACGTGATGTCCGTCACCGGACGGAGGGTTTTGAACCCGAGGTATGTCTGTTTTGCGCGCCATGAGCGTCCTTGTTCATCCTTTTGAAAGCGAAGCGGACGCTATATCAGTGGGCATTTGATAGATGTAGGACGTTTCTGAAAATTGTGTTCGAACCTGATTTTTGAGATTGAATTGCTGGAAGTGCTGACGCGGGATGATTGATTGGCGCGTGGGTTGAAATGGCACATGCGGCGAGGGAGCAAGCCCCTCGCCGCAATTAAACAGTTTTCCCCACTACTCCCGCACCCCTATGAAGAGATCCAGGTCCGTCGGTAGCTGCACATCGATCGCCATGGCGATTTGTCGGATTTGCGTGGCGGTCAGTAAACAGTCCCCGTAGGCGCTTTCTTCAAGATTTTTCCAGCCGAGTACACGCATCATTGCGTCTTCAAACTCAGGCAGAACGGTCAGTTCGTACTTTAAGTCGTCACCCTCTTGATCACCTTTTGAAAATCCACTGATCCAAAAAACATAATGGGCCTCCTGATTTTTGCCCGGATAGTCCTGCGGAGTGTTGTGGGCGAGGTGCCCGTCGCCTGACGATGGGTTTTGAATCGGAGGTATGTTTGTTTTGCTAGCCATGAGCGTCCTTGTTTCAACTTTTGAAAGCGATGCGGACGCTATCTCAACGGGCATTAAATGGATGTAGGCATTTTCTGAATGTTGAGTTGTTGTTGAAAAAGGTACGGCTCGCTACGTCCGTGGCGCTGAAACGGGCGGGCCAAAGGCTTTCCGGTTTTTTTGTGGTGAGGGAGAAACCCCCTCACCACAGATCCCCGCTAGCCTTTCGGATCGATGTTATCCAGCGCCCGGTTTACGGCGAGTTCACCCAGCATGACGACCTGCGCAATCCCCAGCGCCTTGTTGCGATGCGGGCCTTCCAGCAGGTCGGCGAAGTCGCTGAGCATGACGCTCGCGGAGGCCATGGATTCGCAGGCATTGGCCAGCAGGCTTTCGCTGTCCATGTCGGGGGCGACCATGAACATGGTGCTGGGTTTGCGTGGGGTTTTGGCTTCTTTGAGGGCGGCGGGATTGAGGTAGAGATCGAGGGCGCGCTCGGCGGCTTCGTGGAATTTTTTTGAATCGAGGGATTCGTAGGGGGAGGCCGGGTCTGTATCGGTTTCTGATCCCGGGGGATTTGGCGTTTCTTTAATCATAATGATGCTCCTTGGTCCGTTAGGAGCTGCCAACATCACTTGCAGATGATGGGGTGGCAGCTATGCGCGGGTCTGCAAGACCGGGGAACCAGGAACCCGGCAGACCCGAAAGTCTCCCGCGCAAAGCCGCCATCAAAGCGGACACAAAAAAGTGTCCTTTTGGCAATGCTATGCGATTGGTCCGTCGGGCTTGCAGACCCGATCACTGATGAGCAGTGACAGGGATCAAGTTACCGACGAGCCCCAAGGCACACAAGCCGGCGGATTCTGGCGCAGTTGTAGGCAATGGCGCAAGGTGATGTAGCCTCCTGCGACAGTTACAAATGATGTAGTGATTTAGCCACCGCTCCCCCCCCGCAATGACTGACGGTCAGTCCTGAAACGTCTCCCTATACGCATACAATCCCGGCGTTCCACCCGTCATCACAAACAGCACATTGTCCCCGCGCTGAAAGCGTCCTTGCCTGAGATCACCCAGCAACCCGGCAAACGCTTTTCCGGAATACACCGGATCAATCAGCACGCCTTCAGCGCGAGCCATCAAGCGCACCGCGTCCAGCATGGCAGAGGTCGGCAGACCATAACCGTCGCCCAGCTGACTGCCATCAATGGCAATCTCTGAAGCCTGAACAACCGCGTTGCTGCCCAACAACGTCAGCGCATCCTGAGTCAATCGCACGGTTCGGTTCGCTGACGTGTCCCGATCAGACAAGACCGAATACGACTTGACGATCGACGTCCCCCGCCCCAGCAATTGAAAGCCTGCAGCCAGCCCGGCGTGAGTGCCTGCGCTGCCATTGGGCACGACAACTTGCTTGAAGATGAGGCCAAGCTCCGTTTCCTGCTGCGCGATCTCCGCTGCACAGCGCGCATAACCGAGGCTGCCCAGCGGCGTTGAGCCTCCCGTCGGTATCACCACAACCTTGCGTCCGGCTTCTCGAAGTTGCGCGGCGCGTTTCTCGGCTTCGGCGAGTGAGTCGCTGCCACCCGCAAGCACCCGTATGTCAGCGCCAAACAACTGGTCGAGCAGGACGTTGCCGTTCAGCTCGTAGTCCACTTCGGCTTTTGGTACCGACCGAGTCAAAATCAGTTCGCAGGCGATGCCCAGGCGGGCACACACGGCGGCCGTAAGGCGCGCATGGTTGGACTGGAGGCCGCCGATGGTGATGACCGTGTCGACCCCAGCCGCGAGCGCCGCGCCGAGATGAAATTCGAGTTTGCGCAGTTTGTTGCCGCCACCGCCAATCAACATGTGATCATCACGCTTGAGAAACAGGCCGATGCCTTGTGCCTTCAAACCCAGCAGCTGTTCCAGGCGTTCGGCCCGCTGAATCGGCGTGGGACCTTGCAGCAGGTCTGCCCGTGCAAAAGAACTCAGTGACTTGTACAGTAGGGTTTGCATCAATGGCGCCTCGTTATGCATTTTATTAAAGTGACTCTAGGGACAAAGTCCCGGGTGATAAACGCATCGCCGGTTATTACTCTTTTAACCTGATGTATTGAATGCAAGGCAGGGTGATGAGCAAACTCAGGCAAATGGTCGACTTTATTGCGGATCGACTGGGGGTGACAGGGTAGCGGTGCGTCGTTTGTTATGCCGCCATCGCGAGCAGGCTCACTCCCACATGGGATCTGAGTCGTACATTACCTTTGTATTCGACGCATATTCCCTGTGAGAGCGAGCTTGCTCCAGGCGGCGTTCCGACGATGAACGATGACGCGGTCTTACGGCGAATCGCTAAAGACCGGAATACGCCCGTTCAATGAAGGCCGGTACTTCCAGGCCAATCGATCCAGCGCAGGTTGATGCACCAGAATCTCCTTCAACGTGGCGCTGGCAATCCCCAGCGCCAGCATTTGCCCCGGGCATTGATGCCGCCCCGCACCAAACGTAAAACTGCGCCGATGCGGGCGATCCAGAATAAAGGCGTCGGGACTGTCATTGAGTTGCGGGTCCCGATTGGCCGAAGCCAGCAGCACCAGAATCACATCGCCTGAATTGAGTTTCACACCCTCGATTTCGCACAGTGCCGCGACAAACCGGCGGGTGTTCTGCACCGGTGGGTCAAAGCGCTGAATTTCAGCGATCAAGTGGTCAACGCGCGTCGAATCGCGCAGTAACGACGGGTTTTGAATCAACGCCACTATCGCGTTGCCAATCAACCCGGCGGTGGCTTCATACGTCTGGGAGAACAGTCCAATCAGATTGGCAATCAGCGTTTCAGCTTCACCCGCGAACCGCGTCCGAATTCCGGCGAACAGTGCGCTTCTGTTGTCCGGATCATCCAGTAGCTCAACGAAATAACCCCTCAACTGTTCCGCCGCGGCATGGGAAGCCTTCAGTTGTACCTGATCACTCAGCGGCGCCAGGCACGCGATGAAATCCGCCATCAGCTCGCTGATCGCCCGACCCTGAGCCGGCGAGAACCCCAGCAACGCCGCCACCACACAGACCGGCCCGCGAAACATGGCGTTGTACAACCCATCGGCATCCGGCGTGATCAGCCGCGCGCTTACCAACGCGTTGATCTCGTTCTCATCAATCAGCGCCAGACCCGGCTGAATCGCCGACCTCGGGCAACGCTGACGTTCGCCCTCATTCATCCGCATCAATTGGCCAAATACCTTGCCGGCCATGCCGTCGGCAATCGCCTTGGGCACCGGCTCAGCGGCGGGGCGGACGTGACAATCCGGATGCGCCAGCACTGCCGCAACGGATCGGGCGCTACTTGCCACCCACAGTTTCAATCCTTGGTGAAACACCAGCCCACCTTCGGCGCGCAGCCGAGCGTAATAGGGATAGGGATCGGCATGAGTAGCAGCGATGATCGGGTCCATGGGTCGCAGCCTTGTTCGTGGTGGGGAAAGTGTTGCTACTATCTCCAGTTCGAAAGGGCCTAGATTCGTCCGGGAGCGAAATATGAACGTTGAACAACACGACATCGGTGTCTCTCAAGTGGCCGCGGCCATCGCGGAACCGGCCCGGACGAAAATCCTCTGTTCGTTGATGGACGGCCACGCCCGCACCAGCACAGAGCTCGCGGCGATTGCCGAAGTCAGCGCCTCCACCACCAGCGCGCACCTCGCCAAGCTCAAGGACCTGGCGCTGCTGCGTTTGCATGTGCAGGGCCGCCATCGCTATTACAGCCTCGCGGACAAGCGCGTGGCCCAGGCGCTGGAAGCGCTGATGGTGATCGGCCAGAACAGCGCGCCGACCTTCAATTCGCGAACACCGGATCGCCTGCAATTCGCCCGCACCTGCTACGACCACATGGCTGGTACGCTGGCGGTGTTGCTGCATGACCGGATGCTGGAAAAAGGCTGGTTGCTGGAAACCGACGAGCAGGTTTATCGCCTGAGTGACAGCGGTGAGGCGTTGATGGAAGGATTGGGCATCGAAGTCAACGACCTGAACACCTTGCGCCGCCGCTTTGCTTGCCCGTGCCTGGACTGGAGCATGCGTCGGCCACATTTGGGTGGCTCGCTGGGGGCGGCGTTGTTGCAAGCGGCGATCAAGCGCAAATGGGTGACCCAGGATCTGGACAGCCGGGCGCTGGCGTTGACGGGGTTGGGGCGCAAGGAGTTTCGCGTACGGTTCGACCTGACGCTGCCAGGCGTACAGCCCGTCCGGGCACAGCGCCAACCTCTGCCAGTGCATGATGTGATCTGACCCGACCAAGGGTTCGTTGATGGCTTGTGCGTTGGAAGTCGACCCTATACTGTATATGCACACAGTATCAGGCGTGCCCCATGGAACTCATCGACAAGCTCAGCATTCTCGCCGACGCCGCCAAATACGACGCGTCTTGCGCCAGCAGTGGAGCGCCGAAGCGTAGTTCCGAGGGCAAGAGCGGCCTGGGCTCGACCGACGGCATGGGTATTTGTCACAGCTACACGCCCGACGGGCGCTGCGTTTCTTTGCTGAAGGTGCTGCTGACCAACTTCTGTCTTTACGACTGCCAGTATTGCGTCAACCGACGCTCCAGCGATGTGCCACGCGCACGCTTCACGCCGGAAGAAGTGGTGACGTTGACCATGGATTTCTACCGACGCAACTGCGTCAGCGGTCTGTTTCTCAGTTCCGGGATCATTCGCTCGGCGGACTACACCATGGAGCAGCTGATCCGCGTGGCCAAGTTGCTGCGCGAAGACCACGAGTTCCGCGGTTACATCCACCTCAAGACCATTCCCGAAGCTGATCCTGCGCTGATTGAAGAGGCGGGGCGCTATGCCGATCGCTTGAGCGTGAATATTGAACTGCCCACCGACGCCAGCCTGCAAACCCTGGCCCCGGAGAAACAGCTGGGCTCGATCAAACAAGCGATGAAAACCATCTACACCGGCGTGCAAACCGTACTCAACGAACCGCGCGCGCCGAAATTTGCCCCGGCCGGGCAGAGCACGCAAATGATCGTCGGCGCCGATGACACCGATGACAGCACCATTCTCCACAGTGCCCAGGCGCTGTATGGCAACTTCAGTTTGCGCCGGGTCTATTACTCGGCGTTCAGCCCGATCCCCAACAGTCCGAAAAGCGTGCCACTGGCCGCGCCACCGCTGATGCGCGAACACCGCTTGTATCAGGCGGACTTCCTGTTGCGCAGTTATGGCTTCACCGCTGGCGAACTGTTCAAGGGCCCTGGGCATCTGGCGCTCGACATCGACCCGAAACTGGCGTGGGCGCTGGAGAACCGCGAGGTGTTCCCGCTGGACCTCAATCGCGCCGATGCAGCGTTGATCGCGCGCATTCCCGGTATCGGCCTGCGCACCACCGAACGGCTGGTGGAGCTGCGCCGTCAGCGACGCATTCGCTACGAAGACCTGGCCCGAATGCGCTGCGTGCTGGCCAAGGCCAAGCCGTTCTTCATCACCAGCGACTACCACCCGCAGCAGGCCGAGGTCACCAGCCATCTGCTGTATCAGCAATTGCGCGACCGGCCGCAGCCGCAACAAATGGGGTTATGGGGATGATCAGTCTGGATTGCGATGACCTGTTCGACACCTGGCGCCAGCAGGCTCGCTGGCTGCTCAGTCACGAGGTGGACCCAAGCCGGGTGAGCTGGGCCAGTGAGGGTGTGCCCGATCTGTTCGCCAGTAATGATGCGCCACCCCGAACCCAAGGGCCGTTTCAGGCTCGGATACCACGAACGCTATTGGACACCCTTGAGCGCGCGGCCCGTTATCGGGGAGATCAACGCTGGAGTCTGTTGTACGAGGTGCTGTGGCGGGTCAGTCATGGTGACCACACGGCGATGCTGGCTGGTGACAAGCTCGGCAGTGAATTTCATAGAAGAATCAAACAGGTACAGCGTGAAGCTCATCATTTACATGCATTTGTACGCTTTGTCGCGATGCCTGAAGGTGAGGGGCCGCAGTACGTCGCCTGGCACGAACCGGCCCACGACATTCTGCACAGTGCCAGTGAGCATTTTGTCGGGCGCATGGGCCGGCATCGCTGGTTGATTGCGACGCCCAGGGACGGGGTTTACTACGATGGTGAGCAGTTGATCCACCAACGACAGTGCCCGATTGAATGGCAGCAACTGGCACAAAACGTCGACGACCCGCACAGCGACATGTGGTTGACCTACTACAGCCACATTTTCAATCCGGCGCGCCTGAACCCGAAAGTCATGCGGGGGCATTTGCCGGCCCGGTTCTGGAAAAACCTGCCTGAAGTTGCGCTGATTCCTGGGCTGATCACCCAGTCACGCACGGGTAAGCAACAGGATGGTCAGGCGAGCGGAATCAAGGGCAGGGGCGGTAAACGCATTGCGCTGGGAGACGCCGGGCAGCACTCATAAAAAAGCCCCCCATCGCCAATGCGATGGAGGGCTTCGATGTGGCAGGAGTCAGATCAAACCTTAACGATCCAGCCCGCGGGTGCTTCGATGTCGCCAGTCTGTACACCGGTCAGCTCTTTGTAGAGCTTCTGGGTGACCGGGCCGACTTCGGTTTCGCTGTGGAACACGTGCAAGTGGTCGTTGTAGCTGATGCCGCCGATCGGAGTGATCACGGCAGCAGTACCGCAAGCGCCGGCTTCCTTGAAGTCGGACAGCTTGTCGATGAACACATCACCTTCAACCACTTCCAGGCCCAGACGCGATTTGGCCAGTTCAATCAACGACAGACGGGTGATGCCCGGCAGTACCGATGGCGAGTTCGGCGTGATGAACTTGTTGTCGTGGGTGATCCCGAAGAAGTTGGCCGAGCCGACTTCTTCGATTTTGGTGTGGGTCATCGGGTCAAGGTAGATGCAGTCGGCGTAATGCGCCTTCTTGGCCTGGGAACCTGGCATCAGGCTGGCCGCGTAGTTGCCACCGACCTTGGCCGCACCGGTGCCTTGTGGGGCGGCGCGGTCGTAGCTGGAGATCAGAAAGTTATGCGGGGTCAGGCCACCCTTGAAGTAGGCGCCGACCGGAATGCAGAAAATCGAGAAGATAAACTCGGGCGCAGTACGCACGCCGATGTTGTCACCCACGCCGATCACGAACGGACGCAGGTACAGCGCGCCGCCAGTGCCGTAAGGCGGGATGAAACGCTCGTTGGCACGAACCACTTCTTTGCAGGCTTCGATGAACTGCTCGGTTTCCACGAACGGCATCAGGAGGCGTGCGCAGCTGCGTTGCATGCGCAGGGCGTTCTGATCGGGGCGGAACAGATTGATCGAACCGTCCTTGCAACGATAGGCCTTCATGCCTTCGAAGCATTGCTGACCATAGTGAAGGGCAGTGGAGCCTTCGCTGATGTGCAGCACGTTGTCTTCGGTCAGGGTGCCTTTGTCCCACTCGCCATTACGCCAGTACGAGAGATAGCGCTTGTCTGTCTTGATGTAATCAAAACCCAGCTTGTCCCAATTGATGCTTTCGTTACCCATGACACCCTCTATCACTTAACAACCGCCGAAACGGTTCAAGGCTTCTGACGTTTTTCTGGATGGGGACAACAATACTTCATTCCGGGCCCAATTCGCAGCCCGGACTATCGGATGACAGACAGATAAATCGAGTTGACCTCAAGAAATCGCCAGCAGGCTAGCTCCCACAGGAGAACGCATCCCAAATGTGGGAGCTAGCCTGCTAGCGATGGGGCCATCTATGCCGCCATCCATTGTTCTGAATCACAGGTGCAGCGCATGCCCCAACGCACGCAAAGCCGCTTCCTGCACCGCCTCGCCCAGCGTTGGATGCGCATGGATGGTGCCAGCGATGTCTTCCAGCCGCGCACCCATTTCCAGGCTTTGACCAAACGCCGTCGACAACTCCGAAACGCCCACGCCCACCGCTTGCCAGCCGACAATCACATGATTGTCACGCCGTGCCACGACACGCACGAAGCCGCTTTTGGATTCCAGCGTCATCGCCCGGCCATTGGCCGCGAACGGGAAGCTGGAAACGATGCAGTCCAGGCCCGCAGCCTTGGCGTCGTCCGGGGTCTGGCCGACGACCACCAGTTCCGGGTCGGTAAAGCACACGGCTGCAATGGCGGTCGGGTTGAACTCGCGGGACTTGCCGCTGATCAGTTCGGCAACCATCTCGCCCTGAGCCATGGCCCGGTGCGCGAGCATCGGTTCGCCGCTCAGGTCGCCGATGGCGTACACATTGCGCATGCTGGTCTGGCAGCGGTTGTCGATCTTGATCGCCGAACCGTTCATGTCCAGATTCAGTGCTTCAAGATTCCAGCCCTGGGTGTTTGGTTTGCGACCGACGGCCACCAATACCTTATCCGTTTCCAGGTTCAGGGTATCGCCACCCGGCTCAAGAACTTGCAGTGTATTGCTAGCAGAATCAAAGCCTTGGACGCTATGCTTCAAGTAAAGCTTCACGCCGAGTTTTTTCAGTTCGTCGTGTACCGGCTGGGTCAGTTCGGCATCGTAGGCCGGCAGAATGCGCTCCTGCGCCTCGACCACGCTCACGTCAGCGCCCAGTTTGCGATAGGCAATCCCTAGCTCCAGACCGATGTAACCGCCACCGACCACGACCAGCCGTTTTGGCACGGACGTCGGCGCCAAGGCTTCGGTGGAGGAGATGATCGGCCCGCCAATCGGCAGCATCGGCAGGTTTACGCTTTTCGAACCGGTCGCCAGCACCAGGTGCTCGCACTGGATCCGCGTGTCGCCCACGTCAACGGTTTTGCCGTCGATCACTTTGGCCCAGCCTTGAATGACCTGGACTTTGTTCTTTTTCAGCAGGGCCGCGACGCCGGTGGTCAGGCGATCGACGATGCCATCCTTCCATTCGACGCTCTTGCTGATGTCGAGGGTCGGTGCCGAAACGCTGATGCCCAGCGCCGAATGCTGGCTGTGATGCTGCGTCTGGTGGAACTGTTCAGCGACGTGAATCAACGCCTTCGACGGAATGCAGCCGATGTTCAGGCAGGTACCGCCCAGTGATTCGCCTTCCACCAGAATGGTCGAGATGCCCAGCTGGCCGGCACGGATCGCCGTCACATAACCGCCAGGGCCGCCACCGATGATCAGCAGCGTGGTGTTCAAGGTTTGCATGCATGCTCCTCTAAAATCAGTCCACGAACAGGGTGGCGGGTTGTTCGAGCAGACCACGAACGGCCTGGATGAATTGCGCCGCGTCCATGCCATCGACCACGCGGTGATCGAAGGAGCTGGAGAGGTTCATCATCTTGCGAATCACGATCTGGCCTTTGACGACCATCGGGCGTTCGACAATTTTGTTGACGCCGACGATCGCCACTTCCGGCAGGTTCAGCACCGGCGTGCTGACGATACCGCCCAACGCGCCGAGGCTGGTCAGGGTGATGCTCGAGCCGGACAGTTCATCGCGGCTGGCCTTGCCATTGCGTGCGGCGGTGGCCAAACGGGAGATTTCCTGAGCGTTGTCCCACAAGCTGCGGGCTTCGGCGTGACGCACCACCGGCACCATCAAGCCGACGTCGGCTTGCGTAGCGATGCCCACGTGGACAGCACCTAGGCGAGTGATGACCTGCGCTTCGTCGTCGTAACGGGCGTTGATCTGCGGGAAGTCGCGCAGGGCGACGACCAGGGCGCGGACCAGAAATGGCAGCAAAGTCAGCTTGCCACGGGTCGCACCGTGTTTTTCGTTCAGGTGCGCGCGCAGTTCTTCCACGGCGGTCACGTCGATTTCTTCGACATAACTGAAGTGAGCGGCGCGCTGCGTGGCGTCCTGCATGCGCTGAGCGATCTTGCGGCGCAAGCCGATGACCGGGATTTGTTCTTCGTCGTTACGCTGGGCGTAAGCGGCGGCCACGGTCGATTGCGGTTGCTGACCCTGAGCCAGATAAGCGTCGAGGTCTTCGTGCAGCACGCGACCCGCAGGGCCGGTGCCACGGACCAGACGCAACTGGATGCCGAGGTCCAGCGCATGTTTGCGCACGGCCGGGGAGGCCAGCGGGCGTTCGTCGGCTTCGCGAGCGACCATCGGGCCTTGGCAAACGGCGGCTCGTGGCGCTGCGGCCGCGACCGGTTTGCTTGCCACCACGGCTTCAGCTTTCGGCGCTGCAACCGGCGCTTCTTTAACAGGTGCAGGCTGGGCCGACTCTTTAACGTTGCCCGCGCCTTCGACTTCGATGCTGATCAGGATGCTGCCAACTGCCATGACCTCGCCCGGCACACCGCCCAGCGCAATCACCTTGCCGTGCACTGGCGAAGGGATGTCGACCATCGCCTTGTCGGTCATCACATCGGCCAGCACTTGATCTTCGACGACCATGTCGCCGACCTTGACGTGCCACACCGACAATTCAACTTCTGCAATGCCTTCACCAATGTCCGGCATCTTAATGATGTGCGTGCCCATTCAGACCTCCATGACCCGTTTCAAAGCCGCGCCCACTCGGGACGGACCAGGGAAATACGCCCACTCTTGCGCGTGCGGGTAGGGAGTGTCCCAACCGGTGACGCGTTCGATCGGCGCTTCCAGGTGATGGAAGCAATGCTCTTGCACCAGGGCGACCAGTTCGGCGCCGAAGCCACAAGTACGGGTCGCTTCGTGAACGATCACGCAGCGGCCGGTTTTCTTCACCGACTTGACGATGGTGTCCAGGTCCAGCGGCCACAGGCTGCGCAGGTCGATGACTTCAGCGTCGATCCCGGTTTCTTCCGCGGCAACTAGCGAGACGTAAACGGTGGTGCCGTAGGTCAGGATGGTCACTTCTTTGCCCGGACGGGCGATGGCGGCAACGTCCAGCGGCACGGTGTAGTAGCCATCCGGGACTTGTGCAGCCGGGTGTTTCGACCACGGGGTTACCGGACGGTCGTGGTGGCCATCGAACGGGCCGTTGTACAGGCGTTTTGGCTCAAGGAAGATCACCGGGTCATCGTTTTCGATGGAGGCGATCAGCAGGCCTTTGGCGTCGTAAGGGTTGGACGGCATGACCGTGCGCAAGCCGCAGACCTGGGTGAACATCGCTTCGATACTTTGGCTGTGGGTCTGGCCGCCGTAGATGCCGCCGCCGCAAGGCATGCGCAGGGTCATCGGTGCGGTGAACTCGCCGGCCGAGCGATAACGCAGGCGCGCGGCTTCGGAAATGATCTGGTCCGACGCCGGGTACACGTAATCGGCGAACTGAATCTCGGCCACTGGTCGCAGACCATAGGCACCCATGCCCACGGCGACGCCGACGATGCCGCTTTCGGAGATCGGCGCATCGAACACCCGGGAGGTGCCGTACTTGTTCTGCAGGCCTTCGGTGCAGCGAAACACGCCGCCGAAGTAGCCGACGTCCTGGCCAAACACCACGACGTTGTTGTCACGCTCAAGCATCACATCCATGGCCGAGCGCAGGGCCTGGATCATGGTCATGGTGGTCGTGGTCATGGCGGTTTCCGGCTGAATATTGTTGTTGTGATCGTTCATGTCAGATCCCCAACTCTTGACGCTGGCGCTTCAAGTGCTCCGGCATCTCTTTATAGACGTCTTCGAACATGGTCGCGGCGCTCGGAATCTGGCCACCGGCGAGGGTGCCGTACTGCTCGGCTTCTTTCTGCGCGGCAATCACTTCGGCTTCCAGTTCGGCGCTGACGGCAACGTGTTCTTCTTCGGACCACTGACCGATTTTGATTAGGTGCTGCTTCAGGCGCGCAATCGGGTCGCCCAACGGGAAGTAGCTCCAGTCGTCGGCCGGACGGTATTTGGACGGATCATCGGAAGTGGAGTGCGGGCCGGCGCGGTAGGTAACCCATTCGATCATGGTCGGGCCGAGGTTGCGGCGGGCGCGTTCAGCAGCCCAGGCAGAGGCGGCGTAAACCGCGACGAAATCGTTGCCGTCGACCCGAAGGGAGGCAATGCCGCAACCGACGCCACGACCGGCGAACGTAGTGGCTTCACCACCGGCAATCGCCTGGAACGTCGAGATCGCCCACTGGTTGTTGACCACGTTGAGGATCACTGGCGCACGGTAGACGTGAGCGAAGGTGAGGGCGGTATGGAAGTCGGATTCAGCGGTGGCGCCGTCGCCGATCCACGCCGAGGCGATTTTGCTGTCGCCCTTGATCGCCGACGCCATGCCCCAGCCCACTCCCTGTACGAATTGGGTGGCGAGGTTGCCGGAAATAGTGAAGAAGCCGAAGTCTTTGACCGAGTACATGATCGGCAGCTGACGGCCCTTGAGCGGATCGCGCTCGTTGGACAGCAGTTGGCAGATCAGGTCCACCAGCGGCACTTCCCGCGCCATCAGAATGCTTTGCTGGCGGTAAGTCGGGAAGCACATGTCATCGACGTTCAGCGCCAGGGCCTGGCCGCTGCCGATGGCTTCTTCGCCAAGGCTCTGCATGTAGAACGACATTTTTTTCTGACGCTGGGCGACCACCATGCGGTTGTCGTAGATCCGCGTCTTGAGCATGGCGCGCATGCCTTGACGCAGGATCTCGGTCGGTACGCCTTCAGCCCATGGACCGAGGGCGTTGCCCTGGTCGTCGAGCACGCGGATCAGGCCTTTGGCCAAGTCGGCGGTGTCGGCCGGTTCAACGTCGATTGGGGGTTTGCGCACCGTGCCGGCGTCGGTCAGACGCAGGTAGGAAAAGTCGGTTTTGCAGCCAGGACGGCCCGATGGTTCGGGAACGTGCAGTTGCAGCGGTTCGTACGCTTGGTTCATGGCTTCTACGCTCGATCTTGTGAATTTCTTGTAGTGAGCTGACCGTCATTCCACGTGTTATGGAAATCTTGTCCTACAAACATCATAGGCCCGGCGCAGAAGAATATTTATCTCTGTTTCATTGCACTGGAGATCATTTGAGGATAAAAAATCTGCATAAACATAAAAAACAGGTGGTTTTTTCTCATGCGCAAACTGGACCGTACCGATATCGGCATTTTGAACAGCCTTCAGGAGAACGCGCGCATCACCAACGCTGACCTCGCACGCTCGGTCAACCTGTCGCCGACGCCATGCTTCAACCGGGTCAAGGCGATGGAGGAACTGGGGCTGATTCGCGAGCAAGTGACGCTGCTGGATGCCGACCTGCTGGGGCTGCATGTGAATGTGTTCATTCACGTGAGCCTGGAGAAACAGGTGGAAGAGGCGTTGCAGCATTTCGAGGAAGCGATTTCGGATCGCCCGGAGGTGATGGAGTGCTACTTGATGGCGGGCGACCCGGACTATCTGATCCGGGTGCTGGTGCCGACCATTCAGTCGCTGGAGCGCTTCATGATGGACTTCCTTACCAAGGTCCCCGGTGTGGCAAATATCCGCTCAAGCTTTGCGCTTAAGCAAGTGCGCTACAAGACGGCGCTGCCGTTGCCCGCGAATGGCTTAACACTAGGCAGCTAGTCCGTTCATCTGACTGCACTTTGCCATAATGCTGGCTTAGTGCTTTATTCATAAGACGCAAAAGAGAGTCAGTCGTCCTCCTCTGCAAACGCCGAATCACAGGCAAGTGTCGGTCACCGGCACGGAGGGCGGGCATATGGCTGGCTGCGTAAGCAATAGAAGTGTTCGCCCCGCGTCAGCGCAATGCTGGCGGCTTTTGCCCCGCTGGGTTACGAGTTGTGTTCTGGGGAGTTTTCTCATTCTGGGTTTTAGTGGGCCGCCGCTGCTTGCTGCAGACGAACACCGGGTTCAGATAGATGTCGCCATCCCCAAAGATGAGTTTTTTGATCAGGCGACACCTCGCCTCAATGATGCACTTCAAGGTTCGGCTCAAATCAACACCCTGGATGTCGCCTCTGCCAGCGAAGCTATTCAGCGAGTTCAGAAGGGCGAAATCGATGTGGCCATTGTGCCGGTCGCTGTTTTGGCGGATTTCATCCCGGGATTTGGTATTTACGATTTACCATTTTCTTTCACCGATAAAAAACCCAACGCATTTTTTACCGGTTGGCAACTTAAACCAGAGCTGTCCAGCCAACTCAACGCGAAAGGATTAAGTGCGCTGGGGGGGGTTTGGTATGGCGGAACACGGGTGATCGCCAGCCAACTTCCTAGACGCTCACCTAACGATTTTGAAGGGAGCACCGTCGCTTATTCAACGAATAGTTATAAGTCGATAGATCTTTCGAACGTAGGCGCCAAAACGGTAAAGATGGCGGATGGTGAGATTGATTCGAAGTTGAAACTAGGCCAAATCGACGCGGCTGAGGTCACGTGGGACGAGGCATCGAAACTTAAACCGCCCTTTGTAACGCAAAGCAATCATCGCTTCGACGGATTGGTCGCGATTTACAAGGATGACAAGTTCACAGCGTTGACACCGCAGGAGCAAACAAATATTTCTCAGGCCATCAGTGACACGGAAAGTTATGTCACTGCCAATGTCACCGCACGGGAAACCAGAGCGAAAAACGTCATACGGTATTCTCGCGATACCGCTTCGTTGAACATCGATGAGGCCATGCGTGCGCAATGGCGTATTGCACTGAATAAGGGGCAGGAAAAGACCATCTCTAGCATCGGTCCGCAACTTGTCAGAGAAGCCAAAGCCAAAGCGCAATCATCTGAGGACTTGAAACGTGCCTCTTTGAGCTGGAATGCCTGGTTTGAATCAGATGGCGATGTGGCCTCTACGCTGGCGCTTGAAACGCCATACGATTTCGTTCTGGACTTGGGACGGGGCGATTACCCCTCTGCGCTAGCCGACGCCATCAGTAAGCAACTTCAAGAAAAAATCGATGACAGCAAAGGTGACATTCAGTTGCTGATCAAACCGGTTTTGATGGGAGGGCTACTCGAACCGTTGGAAGGTTCAGATTTTACCGCCGCCCGGATGATCATCAGTCGCAAACGCCTGGTACCCGATGCCGGCGATACGGGTTACCGCCAGCAGGTTCAGAATAAACAGATCACCCTCAGTGCGATGGCGGAAAAACTCTCAGTGAGTAAACCTCTTCGATGGTCCTTGATGGCACGCAGCACTGGGTGTGCTCGAGTTGTGGTTTCGATCTGGGATGTAGCCGGTGTCAAGCCGCTGGACTATCTGGTTGTCAGTGTTCCTGTTACCGCGAAAGGTGAGGCAAGTTCGGAAAGCTGTGGCGCAGGCGTTTTCGGAGGACAACTAGTCGCCGGGTTGTCTGGGTTGCTTGAATTAGGAGATGCGCATGCGGGGAACGCGCCAGCGGATTCGGCGCTTCATTTGTTTGAGGCTGATTCGAGTGTCGGGAACCCAAGGACGGTGGCTGTTTATGTAGATCGGAAGGAGTTTGAGGCCGCTGAAAAAAACGGAAGTAACCCGCCAGTCTATGCATGGGAGCTTAAAGGCAATCTTTCGCTGTTCCTGGGGCAGCAAAGCATGCTGCCGGGCTCAATCATCGAGGCACGTGACAGGATAGGTGAGCCTCAACCTTATGCGGATGTTGTCACGCGCATGACCAATGCGCTGTTTATCGGGCGCTCTGATCGGGACAAAGAAGAGGCCGGTAAGGCGAAAAAGGCGATGCAGCAGCTATCCGCCCAGGCGTCATCACCCATCGTGCTGGTTCGCTATTTTGATAAGGTTGGGAGGATTCAATACCTGCCGCTGGCGATGCTGGGAGCCAATGCCCCAAATGCGTTGTTCAGTCACCGTGTCACTGTCGTTCAACCACTTCAGGATGCTCAAAAAGCAGCACCTGATGCATGCGTGAACAGTTGGGATTTCGCGATTCCAACCGATCTCGATGGTGCTAGCCCGGAAATGCTCAAGCTGTTGAGCCAGGAGGATTGGCGCATTCAGGGATCAAATCTCAACTGGTATCAGGACAACACCGCTCTGGTGAAATACATCAGCCCTCCTGGCGGCGCCGCGCAAACGACCAGTAACGCACTGGTGCTGCTTGCTCATCACGGAGAGGGCGATATCACCTTTTCTTCCAAAGGCCTTCCCAGCCGGGTTCTGGATACGGATGTCAACCGTCGATTCATGCCAGGAAGCGTGGCCGTTTTAGCAGCTTGTTCCACCGTAGGGGCCTCTACGGCAAGTCGTCAGTTTGTGAAACTACTGGTGGATAACGGAATGAGCGCCATCGTGGCTTCTCCCTTCCAGGTTAATACGGATTTTGGGGTTCGTCTTGCGGTTAGTTTTGTCACGGTCGCTCAAGACCTAAGAACCACTGGTGAACCGGCACGCTTCGTTGATGTGTTCAATCGCGCGCTACAGAAAACTATTGATGCTTACGGTGAGGAGTCGGGCTACGCCGACATGGCGCTGGAGTTTCAAATTATTGGCAACCATGAACTGCGCATGTGCGCCGGCCCGTCCTATTCGCAACAAGGAGTGCAATGATGAGCTATCTACGCGGAGCTGCCATTCTGGCCTTTTCCAGTTTTTTGCTGTTGACGGTCACCGACGCTCAGGCGCGATATAGTGTTTTTATCAGCGACTTACATTTCGGGTTGGGGAAGAATGCCGATCAGAAGTGGCACCCTTATGAGGATTTCAGGTGGACGCATGCACTTGAGGGGTTTCTGAAAGCTATATCCAGAGAAGGGAATGACGAAGTGGATTTGGTTATCGTCGGCGACTTCCTGGAGCTTTGGCAGTTGCCTGATGATATTCACTGTGACGGCAGTGGTGCGGGTGCCGGTTGTTCGGTCCCCGAACTGGTTGACCTGACGCGACGCATAACATTGGCACATTCCGCCGACCTCGAAGCGTTGAAGGCGTTCTCGAAACTAGGCAGCAATAAAATTCATGTTGTGCCCGGCAATCATGACGCAGCCCTTTTGGTGCCGGAAGTCTGGGCGCCGCTGGCCACAAGTCTGGATGCTCCGAGCGGTCGCGTCATTTTGGTAACCGAAGGGATCTGGAGATCCGATGACAAGCGTATTGTCGCGGAACACGGGCAACAGATCGGCAAGGATGTGAACGCATTTGACCAATGGCCCAAAGTCACCACTGTGGGTGGCAATGGCAAAGAACTGATGATCCGCCCCTGGGGAGAGCGTTTCGTTCAGAAACTGTTTAATGAGCAGGAAAGACAATACCCGGTGATTGACAACCTCAACCCGGAAACCGCCGGTGCCCGGTATCGCATGGGTGATCGGGGATTGTGGGGAAGTGTGGCCGATGTGGGGCGTTTCATCGCCTTCAATATTTTCGAAACGACCCCAGCGCAAAAAATGTCATCCTTGGGAACAGATGAAAAACCAGAAAAACCCTTCAGCATTAAAGCCGCTAAAAAATCAGGGTATCGGTTGTTTACCAACGGGCTTCCGGAGAAAGATGAGTTCAGGCAGTTAATTGAGGTCAACGATGCTTCGGGACAGGCACTGCGAAAAGAATTGGATGAAATGGTACAAAAGATGCCAGATGAAGAGCTGGAGATGCTTTGCAAGAATACGATGCTTGTAAGCAAAACAAACCTCTGTCACGGCGAATTGGGTGCATTGGTTGCTGGGTTATTGGTTCCGAAGAAAACTATTTTCAAGAATCACCTAAACCAGCGTCGTCAAGAGCTAGGGGACTTCAGGCTGTTTGTCTATGGGCACACCCATCGCTGGGAAAAGAATTGGGATGTCGCTGTGCAGAATGACAAAACCATCACCGTGGTAAACACGGGCGCATTCCAGCGTCTGGTCGATGACAGAGCCTTCCAGGCAATAGCAGACGCTAAACACATCACAACTGTTCAGGCTCTGCGTCAATTGAATCCAGAGGATTTGAAGCCGTGTTACTCCGCTGTAGTTGTGCCACCGGGTGATCCGCGTAAAACCGCCAAACTACAACTTTGGCAGATGTCGGAGTCAGGCAGTGGCAGTTTCACTATTCCTGGCGTCAAAGAATGTTTATGACAAGCGATGTCCCGGTAACGGTCTTAGCTCGCGGAGCTACAACTTGTTGATCGGGATTTTCAGGTAGGTCACGCCATTATCTTCCGCCGGCGGCAAATTCCCCGCCCGCACATTCACCTGAATCGCCGGCAGCAACAGCATCGGCATGCCCAACCCGGCATCCCGCTGGGTGCGCATGGCGACGAATGCCGCTTCATCCACGCCGTCATGGATATGGATGTTGCTTTTTCGCTGCTCGCCCACCGTGGTCATGCACCGGGATTCGCGGCCTTCGGGCGGGTAGTCGTGGCAGACGTAGAGCCGAACGCTGGCGGGGAAGGCCAGCAGTTTGTGAATCGAGGCGAACATCTGGTTGGCGTTGCCGCCAGGGAAGTCGCAACGGGCAGTGCCCACGTCCGGTATGAACAAGGTATCGCCCGCCAGGATCACATCACCGTCGATCAAATAAGCCATGTCCGCCGGCGTATGGCCGGGCACATGCAGGGCCGTGGCCTTGAGGTTGCCGATCATGAACGACTCGTCCGGGGCGAACAGATGGTCGAATTGCGAACCGTCGCTGCGAAATTCCGGCTCAAGGTTGAACAGGGTTTTGAACACGTCCTGAACCTTACTGATCGACTGGCCAATGGCGATTTTGCCACCCAGCTCCCGACGCAGATACGGAGCGGCAGACAGGTGATCGGCATGGGCGTGGGTTTCCAGCAGCCATTGCACGTGCAGCTGATGGTCGCGAACGAAGGCGATGATCTTGTCGGCTTGGGTGGTGGCGGTGCGCCCGGCGGCGGGGTCGTAGTCGAGGACCGGGTCGACGATGGCGCATTGACCGCCATTTCCTTCGTAGATCACGTAGCTGTAGGTCGACGAGGCAGGGTCTAAAAAAGCTTCAATCAAGGCAGGCATGGTGGCCGTTTTCTTTCAGGACAAGCCAAGAGGGTAGTTTCATTTTCCCTGCGCTGACCAGCCCTGCGTTAATTCATGAAGGAAAAAATCCGCACGGGCTCTATCCTGTCACTCATCGATACCGGGCGTTCCCGGCTTTTTTTCGCGGATCACGAGCGTTTTATGTTGTTGGCGAGTTTTTTTGGTGTGGTGATGGGCCTGGTCCTTGGATTGACCGGGGCCGGTGGCGGCATTCTTGCGGTGCCGGCCCTGGTGCTGGGGCTGGGTTTGACCATGACCCAGGCCGCGCCGGTGGCATTGTTCGCGGTGGGCAGTGCGGCGGCGGTCGGAGCCATTGATGGTTTGCGCCATGGCCTGGTGCGCTATCGCGCGGCGTTGCTGATCGCACTGCTGGGGGCGATTTTTTCACCGGTCGGGATCTACTTCGCCCATCAGTTGCCGGAAAAAATCCTGATGATCCTGTTCAGTCTGCTGATGGTCATGGTGGCCTGGCGGATGCTGCGTCGTGAGCGCCAGGACGAAGGGCCGAGCGACCACGGCCACGCCAACTGGGGCCAGAAAAACTGCATGCTCGATCAGCAGACCGGGCGTTTTTCCTGGACCGCCAAATGCACCGCGACCCTGGCGGCACTGGGCGCGGTGACCGGTGTTGTTTCCGGGCTACTCGGGGTGGGTGGTGGCTTTCTGATCGTGCCTGCGTTCAAGCAACTGACCGATGTGCAGATGCGCGGCATCGTCGCCACTTCCTTGATGGTGATCAGTCTGATTTCCGCCGTCGGGGTGATCGGCGCATTTCATGCCGGGGTCAGGATTGACGCATTGGGTGGGGCGTTCATTGTCGCCAGCATCGTTGGCATGATCATCGGCCGACAGATTTGCGCCAGGGTGCCGGCGCGGGCACTGCAGGTTGGGTTCGCCAGTGTTTGTCTGATCGTCGCGGTGTACATGCTGGTTAGAGCCTGAGTTTGTCTTTGCCGAAATATCGGTTTCAGTTCACGATCATCGGGGGCAGGGCGCCCAGCAGGGAAACTGCCGCCACCGCGCCAATCCCCAACAACCATTCCACGATCACGCTGGTTTTCAGCGTCGCCGGGCGTTGTTCGCACGCCTTGATCCGCAACCGATTAAACAACGCCAACCCCAGCATCATGGCCACCAACACCACCTTGATCAGCAGAATCAACGCAAACCCGGACAGCAACGGCGTCGGCCATAACTGCCCGGTGAGCACGCGTACGTTGATCAACCCGGTCACCAGCAAACCGGCGACCAAGGCGTAACCGACGCCACTGAAACGCAGCAGTATTGCGCTGACTGCATGGCCCGTCGGTTGCCGCAGGATCATCACCAACAGCATCAACCCGCCGAGCCAGGCGCCGACGCAGGTCAGGTGAATGATTTGATTGAGGATCAGCAATTGACCTTGAAGGCCATCAAGCATGGCACCGTGACCAACCGGGGCAAGGGTTGCCAACAGCAGGCTCGCGAGGCCAATGCGCAGGGGCATGCTGGAGCGCAATGGGGTCAGCAGCAACGCCACCAACAGAACATTGAACAGCAGATGCCAGCGCCAGACCTGACCGAAAAACGTGTTGCCCACCACCAGCCGCAGGGTCGATGGATCGAGCGCCGCGTCCCAGGCCCCGGCCATGCTGACAGTGATCAGCAGCAACCAGCACACCCCACTGACCAGCGTCACCGCCGCAAGCAAGCGAGTCACTCGCGCCAGCGGCTGATCCAGCGCCGTGTCACGGCCTGAAAGCACAGGCCTGAACACCCAGGCCCCGAACAGCATCAGCACCACGGTGAAATGCAGAAAGCGGCACAGCACCATCGCGCTCGTCATGAATTACTGGCCAACCTTGAAGCTGTACGCACCTTCACTTTTGTGGGTATCGACCGACACCGCACGCCATTCGACTTTATATGCGCCGGCCGCCAGTGGTGCGGCTGGGGTGACGATCAGGGTGTTCTTGTCACTGCCTTCGGTGGCCAGGTTTTTCACCGGCACATCGGCACCGTCCTTGCTGATCGTGACCTTGGTGAACGTCGCTTCAACGCCTTCGGAAAACACCAAGCGCAGTTCCGTTGGCGCTGCCACGGTGCTGTCGGCGGCCGGGGTCTGGCTTTTCAGATGGGCATGGGCGAACACCGACGAGGCGGCGAGCAGCGAGCCAAGGAGGGCGGCGGTGGTCAGGGCTTTCTTGAGCAGCATCGTGAAGACCTCAGAGGCAAGTTCGAAGAGGCGCCAGTTTACCTGCGAGAACCTGGGTAAACGATGTTTCGTTTTCCCATGTCGCCGCGAGGTAGAGCGGATGCTAGTCTTGGCCAACGCTGTTGTCAGGGAGGCTTCATGGGCAATCACAAGATCGAGATTCGTCGCAGTAACGTCGAGAAGATTTTGCTGGGGGCCGAAAAGGTCTTCGCCGAAAAAGGCTTCGGCGGCACCGCCATGGCCGACATTGCCGCTGAAGTGCAACTGCCGCGCTCCAATCTGCATTACTACTTCAGCACCAAGACCGAGCTGTACAGCGCGGTGCTGTTCGATCTGCTGGAAGTCTGGAAGCAGGACGCGTTGTGCTTCGAGATGTTCGACGACCCGCGCGTGGTGCTCAGCAGCTACATCCGCGCCAAGATGAACCACTCCCGTAGCCGGCCTTATGGTTCGAAAGTCTGGGCCAACGAAATCATCCACGGCGCACCCACACTGGGCGTGGCGCTGGACGCGAGCCTGTATGACTGGGCCAAGATGAAAGAAGCAAAAATTCGTCAGTGGGTGGACGACAAACGCATCCTCCCGGTGGAGCCTTCAAGCTTGCTGTACATGATCTGGGCGTCGACCCAGCATTACGCGGATTTTGATCATCAGGTGAACATTTTGAATGATCATCAGCCGCTGTCGGACATGCAGTTCGAGCGGGCGGTGCAGACGGTGACGAGTGTGATTTTGCGGGGGATTGGGTTGGAGCCATGAGATTTTGCGGATGGCTACCGGCCCCTTCGCGAGCAAGCCTCGCTCCTACAGGGTTTGTGTCGAACCACCGTTCAATGATCGACACAACCCCTGTAGGAGCGAGGCTTGCCCGCGAAGGCGTCAGCTCAGACGACGCAGATCTCAAACGACAACATGATAGGGATTCCTCGGATCATGATTCCAATCCAGAAACGGCTTCCCATTCTCCATCGGCACCATCTCAATGCAATCCTCCACCGGGCAGGTGATCTGGCACAGATTGCAGCCCACGCACTCATCATCAATCACTTCATACTTATGCGTCCCGTCCGCCTGCTTCAGGCTGGCGACTGCTTGGTGCGAGGTATCTTCGCAAGCGATATGGCAGCGTCCGCAACCAATGCACGCTTGCTGGTCAATCTTCGCGATCACCTGATAGTTGATGTCCAGGTACTTCCAGTCCGTGGTATTGCCCACCGCCCGGCCGGAAAATTCCGAGATGCTGGCGTAACCCTGACTGTCCATCCAGCGTGACAACCCGTCCTTCATCTCCTCGACAATCCGGAAGCCGTGCAGCATCGCCGCCGTGCACACCTGCACCGAGCCGCTGCCCAGGGCGATGAATTCCGCCGCATCGCGCCAGCTGCCGATGCCGCCAATGCCGGAGATCGGCAGGCCTTGAGTCTGTGGATCGCGGGCGATTTCGGCGACCATGTTCAGCGCAATCGGCTTCACCGCCGAACCACAATAACCGCCGTGGGTGCTTTGGCTGCCGACGGCGGGATTGGCGACCATGCGCTCCAGATTGACGCTGGTGATCGAATTGATGGTGTTGATCAGCGACACCGCATCGGCCCCGCCTCGATGGGCCGCACGGGCGGCGACGCGGATGTCGGTAATGTTCGGCGTGAGCTTGACGATCACCGGCAGCGAGCAGTACGTCTTGCACCAGCGGGTGACTTGCTCGACGTACTCCGGCACCTGGCCGACCGCCGCGCCCATGCCCCGTTCCGGCATGCCGTGCGGGCAGCCGAAGTTCAGCTCGATGCCGTCGGCGCCGGTGGCTTCCACCAGCGGCAGGATGAATTTCCAGGACTCTTCGACGCAGGGCACCATCAGCGACACGATCAGCGCGCGATCCGGCCAGTCCTTTTTGATCTGGGTGATTTCCCGCAGGTTGATCTCCAGCGAACGGTCGGTGATCAGCTCGATATTGTTGAAACCCACCACTTCTCGGTTGGCACCGAAGAGCGCCGAGTAACGCGAAGACACGTTGACCGCCGCCGGGTCTTCACCCAGGGTTTTCCAGACCACGCCACCCCAGCCAGCCTCAAAGGCACGAACCACGTTGTAGGCCTTGTCGGTCGGCGGCGCGGAGGCCAGCCAGAACGGGTTAGGGGATTTGATGCCAGCGAAGACAATCGAAAGATCGGCCATTTACGCAGCCTCCACGTTGAGCATCAGTTGAGCGTTGATGGCTTCGGCAGCCCGTTTGCCATGCTGCACGGCTTGCACGGTGAGGTCCTGATCGAGGCTGGTGCAGTCGCCGCCGGCATACACGTCGGGGATGCTGGTGCGCAGCTGTTCATCGACCTCGATTCGATCGCCCTGACGCTTGAGTTCGCGTGCCAGCGGATCGGCGAGGGCGCTTGCATCGAAGGCCTGGCCGATGGCTTTGAAAATCGCGTCGGCGGCCATTTCGAAGGTTTCGCCAGTGGTTTGCAGGCGACCCTCGACCACATGCGTGCGGGCGAAGCGCATGCCGCGTACGTTACCTTGGTCGTCGAGCAGCACTTCTTCGGGCTGTGCCCAGGTCAGCAGACGCACTTGATTGGCCTTGGCGATGTCCTGTTCGTGGCCGGTGGCGCCCATTTCCTCGGCACCGCGGCGGTACACCAAGTTCACGTCGCGAGCCCCGAGGCGAGCCATTTGCACGGCCATGTCGATGGCCGTGTTTCCGGCACCGAGGACGATGCAATGATCCGCCAGGGGCAGTTGGCTCAGGTCATCCGCCTGGCGCAGTTCGCGGATGTAATCGGTTGCCGCCAGCAGGCCGGGTGCATCCTCGTGAGGCAAGCCGAGTTGTTTACTGGCGGCCAGGCCGAGACCGAGGAACACCGCGTCGAATTGCTGATGCAGTTCACTAAGGGTCAGGTTTTCGCCGAGTTTCTGGCCGTGGCGGATTTCGATGCCGCCAATCGCCATAAGAAAGTCCAGTTCCTTCTGCGCGTAGTCGTCCACCAGTTTGTACTTGGCAATCCCGTATTCGTTGAGGCCACCAGCCTTTTCCCGGGCCTCGAAAATCACCACGTCGTGGCCATGCATCGCACTGCGGTGAGCGCAGGACAACCCGGCCGGGCCGGCACCGACCACGGCGATGCGTTTGCCGGTGGCGGCGGCGCGCTGGAAGGGGTGTTCGCTGAAGTGCGCGTTGTCGACGGCATAACGCTGCAACAGGCCGATCAATACCGGTGCGCATTCGTGATCGTTGTTGCGCACGCAGGCTTGCTGGCAGAGGATTTCCGTCGGGCACACCCGGGCGCAGCTGCCGCCGAGGATGTTCGCCGAGAGGATTTTCTGCGCAGCGCCCTGGACGTTTTCCTGATGGATATTGCGAATGAACGACGGAATGTCAATCTCGCTTGGACAGGCATTAACGCACGGCGCGTCATAGCAATACAGGCAGCGCGAGGCTTCCAGATGCGCCTGACGGTCGTTGAGTGGTGGCGCAAGGTCGGTGAAATGGCCGGCGAGGGCGGCTGCATTTTCGTAGGGGTGCGGGAGGTGGTTCAGGCTCTTGATCACGGTGTTGGCCTCACGGTTATTTCAGGTGATGCCTCTATCGGGCATTGGTATTTGTTCTGCCTGGGCGGGCCTCTTCGCGGGCAAGCCTCGCTCCTACTTTTGGAATGCGTTCCCCTGTAGGAGCGAGGCTTGCCCGCGAAGGCCGAAGGCCTCGATCTTAGCGTTTCACAGCCGTCGGCCTGTTCAACTCAGCCCGCTTGCTCAGCAAATCAAACACCGCCGGATACGCCGGCCGTTCGACATACCGCCCGGCTCCACGCTCAGCCCGCAGATCACCATCGGCCCAAACCACCCGGCCCTGGCTCACGGTATGGCTCGGCACGCCGCGTACGGTCTTGCCTTCGAAGATGTTGAAGTCGACTTGCTGGTGATGGGTTTTCGCCGAAATCGTGCGCGTCCCCTCCGGATCCCACAGCACCAGGTCCGCATCCGCACCCACGCGAATCGCCCCTTTACGCGGGTAGAGATTGAAGATCTTCGCGGTGTTGGTTGAGGTCAGCGCGACGAAGTGCTGCATCGACAAACGCCCGGTATTCACCCCTTCATCCCAGAGCACGGCCATGCGGTCTTCGATACCGGCGGTGCCGTTGGGGATCTTGCTGAAATCGTCACGGCCGGCGGCTTTTTGTTCGGCGCAGAAGCAGCAATGGTCGGTGGCGGTGGTGTGCAGGTTGCCCGATTGCAGGCCGTGCCAAAGCGCCTCTTGATGGCCGCGAGGACGGAAGGGCGGGCTCATCACGTAACCGGCGGCGGTCTGCCAGTCCGGGTGTTGATAGACGCTGTCGTCCAGCAGCAAATGCCCGGCCAGGACTTCTCCGTAGACTTGTTGACCCTTGCTGCGGGCGTAGGTGATTTCGTCGAGGGCTTCCTTGGTCGAGACATGCACCAGGTACAACGGCGTGCCTAGCGTTTCGGCGATGCGGATCGCCCGACTGGCCGCTTCACCTTCAACCTGCGAAGGGCGGGACAACGGATGTGCTTCCGGGCCGGTCATGCCCTGGGCCATCAACTTGCGTTGCAGGTGATAGACCAGCTCGCCGTTTTCCGCGTGCACCGTTGGCACCGCACCGAGTTCCAGGCAGCGCTCGAAACTCGCCACCAAGGTGTCATCGGCCGCCATGATCGCGTTCTTGTACGCCATGAAATGCTTGAAGCTGTTGACCCCGTGCTGGCTGACCAGCTCCGCCATGTCCTCGCGAACTTGTTCGCTCCACCAGGTGATGGCGACGTGGAAACCGTAATCCGACGCCGATTTCTCGGCCCAGCCGCGCCATTGATGGAAAGCCTCCATCAAGGATTGCTGGGGATTAGGAATCACAAAGTCGATGATTGAAGTCGTACCGCCGGCCAGACCCGCTGCCGTGCCGCTGAAAAAGTCCTCACTGGCCACGGTGCCCATGAAGGGCAATTGCATGTGCGTGTGCGGGTCGATGCCGCCGGGCATCAGGTATTGGCCGCTGCCGTCGAGCACTTCGGCACCTGCGGGAACATCAAGATTTTCGCCGATGGCTTTAATCACGCCGTCGGCGCAATAGACGTCGGCGCGATAACTTTCATCATGGGTAATTACGGTGGCGCCACGGATCAACAGAGACATTCCGAGTTCCTCGCAGGCAATGACCGACTTATGTCGGTTCTAAATGTTTTATATGAAGCCGACGCAAACAGGGGTATTCCTGTCAACGCTGTCAGGAATAGAAGCTAGTCTGAGTTTATGGAATGAGCAAGAATATTTTTTATAAGCTTATGACTGTTTTAAAACGTTGATAAATAACGATTAAAACTTAAAATCACCAAAATGGTGTGGCCTCGAACCATTTTGACGCACTTGACAGGTTCTAAAAATGAACGAGATTTCTTATGTGAAATCAGCTGCTTGAGGATGGTCTATGGTTGATGCGCAACTTTGAAAAAAACAGGCATGCACCAGATTGAGCCCTGACTGTTCGGACAACTTGCCTGGCATTCGGCCTGAGTGAACAAGCAAATAACCGACGGCATATCCGGACTCTTTATAAAAACTGATAAACATCAGTTGGTTGCGAAGTTTTTGTGGAACTGCCCGATGCGCAAACAGGGTGCCCGGCACGTTTATTGATGCCGCCAGCCCCTGATGAGCAAAAAATAATTCAAAGAACAGTGGAGCGGCCATGCAACAGATCAGATCGCAAGTGACCGAGCGCGACGGCTTGTTTGAGCTCGAAGCCGGGACCGACGTCCTCGACAGTCCCCGTTATAACCACGACATGGCACCGACCAAGGTGCGCGAACGTACCTGGAACAAATGGCACATCACCGCCTTGTGGGTTGGCATGGCAATCTGCGTGCCGACCTACACCCTCGGTGGTGTGCTCACCGCCTATTTCGGCCTGAGCGTCGGCGAAGCGTTGCTGGCGATTCTGTTCGCCAACATCATCGTGCTGATCCCGCTGACCCTGAACGCCTTTCCCGGCACCAAGTACGGCATTCCGTTTCCGGTGTTGCTGCGTTCGTCCTTCGGCATTCTCGGTTCCAACATTCCGTGCCTGATCCGAGCGCTGGTGGCGTGCGGCTGGTTCGGCATACAGACGATGTTCGGCGGACTGGCCATTCACCTGTTTCTCGGCTCGGTGTTCGACGGTTGGAAAGCGCTCGGCGGGACCGGTGAAGTGATCGGCTTCATGGTGTTCTGGGCCTTGAACCTGTGGGTGGTGATTCGCGGTGCGGACTCGATCAAATGGCTCGAAACCCTCTCGGCGCCGTTGTTGGTGCTGGTGGGCGTAGGGCTGCTGGTGTGGGCCATGCCGAACGTATCGATGACCGAATTGATGGCGATCCCGCCCAAGCGTCCGGAAGGGGCCAGCGTGGTCAGTTACTTCGCCGCCGGGCTGACCGCCATGGTCGGGTTCTGGGCCACGTTGTCCCTGAACATTCCGGACTTCAGCCGCTATGCGAAAAGCCAGAAAGATCAGATCGTCGGGCAGATTATCGGCTTGCCCCTGACCATGTTCCTGTTCGCCTCGCTGGGCGTGGTGATGACGGCTGCATCGGTCAAACTGGTGGGCGTCAGCGTCTCGGATCCGGTCACCCTGATCGGCCATATCCAGAGCCCGGTCTGGGTTGCATTGGCCATGGCGCTGATCATCATCGCCACGTTGTCGACCAACACCGCGGCCAACATCGTTTCGCCGACCAACGACTTCCAGAACGTCGCGCCCAAGCTCATCAACCGCACCACAGCGGTGTTGCTCACCGGCCTGGTCGGTCTGGCGCTGATGGCCCATGAGCTCTTGAAGAAGCTCGGGTTGATCGTCTCGGATTTAAGCCTGGAGACGGTGTATTCCAACTGGCTACTGGGTTATTCGAGCCTGTTGGGCCCGATCGCCGGGATCATGGTAGTGGACTATTTCCTGATCAAGAAACAGCAACTGGACCTGGCCGGGTTGTATCGCGACGACGTGTACCCGGCGTGGAACTGGTTCGGGTTTATTGCCTTCGGAGTGCCGGTGATGCTGACGGTGCTGTCGCTGGGCAGCGATGCGTTTAGCTGGTTTTACAGCTATGGCTGGTTTACCGGCTCGGCGCTGGGAGGGCTGATTTATTACGGGTTGTGTTCGGTGCGACCTGATCCATCAATCGCGAAATCTGCGGTGTAAACACTGGCCTCTTCGCGAGCAAGCTTCGCTCCTACAAGGAGTACGCGAACCTGTAGGAGCGAGCGGTGCGGCGATCCGACTTGCCCGCGAAGGCGGCCTCAAAAACGACAACGATCAGCCTGAAGAAACCTATAACAAAACTGCCTGAGGAGATCATCATGAACGCTGCTGTAGACGTTCTGCAGTCCACCCATCAGCACATCAACCGCGACCGCTTGTGGCAGTCGCTCATGGACCTGGCCAAACTCGGCGCCACGGTCAAGGGAGGCGTCTGCCGCCTGGCCCTGACCGACCTGGACCGTCAGGCCCGGGACATCTTCGTCAACTGGTGCGAAGAGGCCGGTTGCACCGTCAGCATCGACGCCGTCGGCAACATCTTCGCCCGCCGCCCCGGCCGTAACCCGAACCTGCCACCGGTAATGACCGGCAGCCACATCGACACCCAACCCACCGGCGGCAAGTTCGACGGCTGCTTCGGTGTACTGGCCGGCGTCGAAGTGCTGCGTACCCTCAACGACCTCGGCGTGGAAACCGAAGCACCGTTGGAAGTGGTGGTCTGGACCAACGAAGAAGGCTCGCGCTTCGCCCCGTGCATGATGGGCTCCGGTGTGTTCGCGGAAAAATTCACCCTCGAAGAAACCCTGGCCAAGGTCGATGCCGAGGGCGTCACCGTTGGCGAAGCCCTCAATGCCATCGGCTACGCCGGCCCACGCAAGGTCAGCGGCCACGCCGTCGGTGCCTATTTCGAGGCGCACATCGAGCAAGGCCCGATCCTCGAAGACGAACACAAAACCATCGGCGTGGTAATGGGCGCCCTCGGCCAGAAATGGTTCGACCTGAAACTGCGCGGCGTCGAAGCCCACGCCGGCCCGACGCCGATGCACCTGCGCAAGGACGCCCTGGTCGGCGCCGCGGTGATCGTCGGTGCCGTCAACCGCGCCGCCCTCGGCCATCAACCTCACGCCTGCGGCACCGTGGGTTGCCTGCAAGCCTATCCCGGCTCACGCAACGTCATCCCCGGCGAAGTGCGCATGACCCTCGACTTTCGGCATCTGGAACCGGCGCGGCTGGATTCGATGATTGCCGAAGTCCGCGAAGTCATCGAAACCACCTGCGAAGAACACGGCCTGACCTTCGAACTCACGCCCACCGCCGACTTCCCGCCGCTTTACTTCGACAAGGGTTGCGTCGAAGCGGTACGCGGCGCCGCTCAAGGTCTGGGGCTATCGCACATGGACATCGTCAGCGGCGCAGGGCACGACGCGATCTTCCTCGCCGAACTTGGCCCGGCCGGGATGATCTTCGTGCCCTGCGAAGGCGGCATCAGCCACAACGAAATCGAAAACGCCGCGCCGGATGATCTGGCAGGCGGGTGTGCGGTGTTGTTGCGGGCGATGCTGGCGGCGTCGGCAGCGATTGCCAGCGGCCAGTTGGCGGCCTGAAACCCGTGACGTGCGCTGAAACTATCAGCGCACGTCACAAACCCGATGCCTCAATCGTCATCCTTCACACTGTTCGTAGCAGCTGTCGAGCCTGCGAGGCTGCGTTCGGCGACGCAGTCGTCGTAAATCCTGAATGCTGGATCGTCCTGATACACCGCAGTGCCGGATCCAGCGACGACTTCGTCGCCGAACGCAGCCTCGCAAGCTCGACAGCTGCTACACGTGCCCAGTCGCTGCACCTGCTTCGCACTATCCCACCCCCCCGCGGTCGTAATCTTCACAGGCGGCGCGTCACTGCGCCGCCGCATCCGTGGAGAGCCAATGAGCCAGGACGTCCTGACCACCGAAACCAATCGCCGTCAGTTGCAGCAGATCATCGCCGGTTTGTCCGACGGGGTGATTCTGCTGGAGCTGGATCAGACGATCCTGTGGGCCAATGATGCCGCGCTGGCCATGCACGGCGTCAGTCGGATCGGCGAGTTGGGCGTCAATGCCAAGGAATACGCCAAGCGCTTTGCCTTGCGCTATCGCAATAATCACCCGTTGCCGCCAGAAAATTACCCGATCAGCCGCGTTGCCAAAGGCGAGATGTTCAGCGATGTGCTGGTGGAGGTGACGCCGGCCGATGACGAAGAGCGCACTTGGGTTCACAGCGTGCGCAGCCTGGTGCTGGCCGACAGCGCTGGCGAGCCGGAGTTGTTGGTGTTGATCATGGACGATGTCACGGAGTGGGCGAGCGCCGAGCAGCGGTTCGAAAAGACCTTCAACGCCAACCCGGCGCCGGCGGTGATCTGTCGTCTCAGTGACTTGCGTTACATCAAGGTCAATGCGGGCTTCCTGGAAATGACCGGCTATACCCGTGATCAAGTAATTGGGGTGTCGACTTATGAGTTGGACATCCTTGAAGGTGCCGAAAAGAAAGACCTGGCGATCGAGCGCCTACGCGAGCACGCCACGATTCCGCAGATGCAGGCAGAGCTGAAAATGGCTGACGGCGGCATCAAGCAGGTGATCGTCGCCGGGCAGCCGCTGGAGTTCAACGAGGAAGACTGCATGCTGTTTTCCTTCGTCGACATGGAGCCGCGGCACAAGGCCGAGGTCGCCCTGCGTCAGAGCGAGGAGCGGTTTGCCAAGGCGTTTCGCCTGACGCCGGTACCGACAATGGTCTGCGATGCGCGGGATCAGGTGGTGATCGACGTCAACGAAGCCTTCCTGGATACCCTCGCGTACCCCAGTGAAGAAGTGCTCGGCAAAACGGTTGCAGAGATCGACTTTATCGATGACAAGGGCGCGCGCACCCGGCTCTTTGCGGCGCTGGAGAAGGCCGGAAGCCTGGATCGGGTCGATGTCAGGATCCGCAGGAAAGATTCGACCTTGATTGACTGCACGGTGTCGGCCGACACTGTGAATATTCAGGACAACCCTTGCTACCTGCTGGTGTTGATGAACATCACCGAACGCAAACGCACCGAGCTGGAGCTGGTGGCGGCGATCGAGGAGGTGATGAAAGACGCCTCCTGGTTCACCCGCACGCTGATCGAAAAACTCGCCAACGTGAAGAACATCAACTCGCCGCAGTTGCCCAGCGTGTCCTTCACCGACCTGACTGCCCGCGAGCGCGATGTGCTGGGCCTGATCTGCGAAGGCCTTGCGGACAAGGAAATCGCCGCACGCTTGAAACTGGCGCCCAACACGGTGCGCAACCATGTGTCGACGGTGTATTCAAAGCTGGATGTGCACAGTCGCAGCGAGGCGATTGTGTGGGCACGGGAGCGCGGTTTGTTCTCCAGCGAGTGGAGACCAAAGGGTCAGCGATAAGGTGCAAATGCACTAGCTCGGGCAGTGCAAATGGATGTTTTGGCGGACGGTGGCAATTCTTAGTCTGTAAGGGTGCGACACGGGTCTTTTGCCGGTGTTGTGTCCTCTACGAAACAGCTTAAGGAACAGTCACATGCTCGGCCAATTCAACAGGTTTTCAGTCGACGGGGTCAGCCGGCCCATGGGTGAATCGCGATGATTTATCTGACGCAATTGCGTGCGCAACTGGAACAGCACTTTTCCCCGCTGGCTTGTGATTGCAGCGTGTCGGGTGACAACTCGGTGACGGTAAAACTGTATCACCCGGTGTCGGGGCAGGTGGATCTGGTGGTCAGTGGGTTGAGTGTCGAGCACCTCAGAACCCCGGAAGCGGTCACGACGTTGATTGATGAGCTGCGTTATGAGCTCGAGAGCAACAGCTTGCACCAACGGTCGGACGCTGCTTCGTAGGATCTGTCGTTTTTCAGGGTTGAAAAGGGGTAAAGTGCCTTGTTTGCTGGCATTGGCGGCTGGCTAGGCTATAAGAAATGCGAGGGTATTGTTTTCTGTGACCAATCCGCGGCTTCGCGGTAGGTGTGTCGGGTCGCGGAAAGTGTCGATTACTTATCGCGGGACAGCCTATGAACAGTCTTGGGAAACGTGCTTTTTCGCCTCTGTCGCTCGCCTTCTGCGTAGCGATTCTCAGCGGTTGCGCCAGTCCGCCACCTCCGCCGCCTGCGGCACCACCGCCTATTCCGGAACGCACTTGCGAAACTACTGAGCAAACCGATGTGATGGGTGACGCGCGAGTGACCGAGGAAGTGACCCGGGAAACGACGCTGACCCGTTGCGTCACGCAGTAAGCCAGGGCGACTGCATCGTTGAAGCCCCGTGTTGAAAAAATCGTGTTGGTGGCCGACCTGGTTGGCACCGCGGTGTTTGCCGTTGAAGGCGCGATCAGCGCCATGCGCAGCAACCTCGACCTGCTTGGGGTGATGGTGATGCCTTCATCGTCGCTCTGGGCGGTGGGGTCACCCGGGACTTGTTAATCGGCGCCACGCCACCCAATGCCGTCGCCGATTAGCGTTATCCGGCGCTGGCCTTTTTGATGGGTGGGGTCGCATTTGTCCTGCATGAACAGGTGCTGAGCTGGTCCGGTTCGACGTTGATCGTGCTGGACGCCGCCGGGCTCGCGTTGTTCGCCGTGGCCGGGGCGCAGAAGGCGCTGAATTTTGGCATCTCGCCGTTTGTGTCGATGCTCATGGGCACCATTACCGGCGTGGGTGGCGGGGTGCTGCGCGACATCGTGCTGGCGCGGGTGCCGGTGGTGTTGCAGGCCGATCTGTATGCGAGTTCGGCCTTTGTCGGCGCCGCCGTGCTGATTATCGGACGGCGTTGCGGTGTACCGCCCGTGGCCTGCGCGTTGCTGGCGGGGGCAGCGTGCCTGGCGTTGCGATTGCTGTCGGTGAGTTACGGCTGGCAGTTGCCGAAAGTCATGGGCGCCTGAGCTTCAGACGTCCTCGATGCTGACCCAGCGTGACTCGTTGGCCGCCAAGCGGATTGCCGTCGCCAGGCGTTCGACTTCCCACGCTTGCTCAAAGTCAGTGCCACCCTTGGAAAGGCCGGCCAGCGCCATCACCAGGTCATGCACTTCCAGCGTCTTGAGTTCGTTGTATCCCAACTGATGCCCCGCCGCCGGACAGAACGCCGCGTAACCTGGCAGATTCGGCCCCGCTAGCAACCGCTGGAAACCGTCCTGACCGGCGCGAAAAAGCCGCAGCTCGTTTAAACGCTCCTGATCGAACGCCAGCGTGCCTTCGGTGCCGCTGACCTCGAAGCTCAGGTGATTCTTGTAGCCATGCTTGAGCCAACTGCTGCTGAACGTACCGCGCGCGCCGTTGGCAAATCGCAGCAACGCGTGGACCTGATCGTCGACCGCAATGTGCCGTTGTTCCTGGCTGCCCGTCGTCGCTGGACGCTGCCGGTGTACGGTTTGTGTGTCGGCGCATACGGATTCGACATCGCCCACCAGATAGCGCGCCATTGCCAGCAAATGACTGCCCAGATCCGCCAGCGCGCCGCCCGCGTGCTCGGCGTCGCAACGCCAGGTCCACGGCGAAGCGGGGTCAGCCATGAAGTCTTCGCTGAACTCACCCTGGAAACTGATGATCTGCCCCAGCTTGCCGCTGTCGATCAGCTCCCGGGCCAGCCCGATCATCGGATTGTGCTGATAGTTGTAACCCACCCGCGTCACCACGCCCGCTGCTTTCGCCGCCTGACGCATGGCGTTGGCCTGCTGCAGATTCACCGCCAAAGGCTTCTCGCAATACACCGGTTTGCCAGCGGCGAGGGCGGCCATGGCCATGGGGTAGTGAAGATGATTGGGGGTGGTGATGGCGATCAGATTGACCTTGGGGTCATCGATCAGCTGTTGCCAGTCGGTGTGTGCGGTTTCGAATCCCCAGGCGTCGGCGCAGTGCCGTGCTCGGTGTGGATCGGCGTCGGCGAGGGCGGCCAGTTTGAGCTTGAGGGGGAGTTCGAACACTGCGCTGACATTGCGAAAGGCCAGGGCGTGAGCGCGGCCCATGAAACCTGTGCCGATGAGTCCGATTCCGAGTTCGCGCATGATGGAAGGCCTTTTGAAATTTATTTTCAGAAGGCACTTTATGGAATAACTATTCGCTTATTGCAATCGTCGGAATAAATATTCTTTTGTTGATCGTTCCTTCGCAAAGCGTGGGAACGATCAACGTGAACAAAAAAGCAGCCCTAAGACTAATACCGATCAGAGCATAAAACTGTGGGAGCGAGCTTGCTCGCGATAGCGGACTGGCAGGCAACACACCTGCTGAATGTTAAACCGCTATCGCGAGCAAGCTCGCTCCCACAAGGATTGCGGCGTTCAACGCTTTAACTTATCGGCATTAGCCCCAAGACGGCCTTTTGTTCATCCAGAAAAATGAATCAGGACAAGAACCCGCCATCCACGTTCAACGAAACCCCGGTGGTGTAGCTCGACGCATCGCTGGCGAGATAAAGCACGGCACCGGCCATCTCACTCGGATCGGCCACGCGCTTGAGCGGAATTTGCTGCAACGCGGTCTTCAGGATCGCATCGTTCTTTACCAGTGCTGACGCAAACTTGGTGTCAGTCAGCCCAGGCAACAAGGCATTGCAGCGGATGCCGAACTGCGCGCATTCCTTGGCGAACACCTTGGTCATGTTGATCACGGCTGCCTTGGTCACCGAGTAGATGCCCTGGAAGATACCCGGCGAGATGCCATTGATCGACGCAACGTTGATGATGCTGCCGCCGCCGTTTTCGCGCATCAGTTTGCCGGCTTCGACCGACATGAAGAAGTAGCCGCGGATGTTGACGTCGACGGTTTTCTGGAAGGCGCTGAGGTCGGTGTCCAGTACGTTGCAGAACTGCGGGTTGGTCGCGGCGTTGTTGACCAGGATGTCCAGGCGCCCGAACTGTTCCTTGATGCCGGCGAAGACCTGGCTTATCTGTTCCATTTCACCGATGTGGCAAGCGACGGCGGTGGCTTTGCCGCCGGCGGCGATGATCGCGTCGGCTACGTGTTGGCAGCCGTCGAGCTTGCGGCTCGAGACGATGACGTGGGCGCCTTGCTGGGCCAGCAATTTGGCGATGGCCTCACCGATGCCGCGGCTGGCGCCGGAGACGAATGCGATTTTGCCGTCGAGGTCGAACAACTGAGTCTTGGACATGGTTTTTCCTTGTTATAGAGGCCAGGGAATGTAATCAGAGCCGCGCGATCAGAGGCTGGATTTCGAGATGACTTGCAGGCTCATCTGCTCCAGCAGTTTGTTCATGTGAATGAACTGCGCGAAGCGTTTGTCCTGGGTCTGACCGTGAAAGAAGCGGTAGTAGATCTGCTGCACGATGCCGGCCAGACGGAACAGGCCATAGGTGTAGTAGAAGTCGAAGTTGTCGATCTGGATGCCGGAGCGCTCGGCGTAGTAATCGACGAATTCGCGGCGGGTCAGCATGCCCGGGGCGTGGCTCGGTTGACGTCGCATCAGTTGCACCGGCGCCGGGTCTGCGGCTTCGATCCAGTAGGCGAGGGTGTTGCCGAGGTCCATCAGCGGGTCGCCGAGGGTGGTGAGCTCCCAGTCGAGTACACCGATGATTTGCATCGGGTTGTTCGGGTCGAGGATCACGTTGTCGAAGCGGTAGTCGTTGTGGACGATGCTGGAAGTCGGGTGATCGGCCGGCATCTTGTCGTTGAGCCAGGCCTTGACCGCTTCCCACTTCGGCGCGTCCGGGGTCAGGGCTTTTTCGTAGCGATCGCTCCAGCCTTTGATCTGCCGCGCCACATAGCCTTCGGGCTTGCCGAGGTCGCCCAGGCCATAAGCCTTGTAGTCGACCCGATGCAGTTCAACGAACTTGTCGATGAAGCTTTTGCACAGGGTTTCGGTTTTCGCCGAGTCCAGGCCCAGTTCCGGCGGCAGTTCGGAGCGCAGGATGATCCCGTTGACCCGTTCCATCACATAGAACTCGGCGCCGATCACCGTTTCATCGGTGCAGTGCACATAGGCTTTGGGGCAATACGGGAAACCGTCGCGCAGCTGATTGAGGATGCGAAACTCGCGGCCCATATCGTGTGCGGACTTGGCCTTGTGGCCAAACGGCGGTCGACGCAGGACAAACTCCTGCTCCGGGTATTCCAGCAGGTAAGTCAGGTTCGACGCACCGCCGGGAAACTGGCTGATCACAGGCACGCCACTTAAGCCCGGAATGTGGGCCTTGAGGTACGGATCGATCAGGCTGGCATCGAGTTCTTCGCCGGTGCGGATACGGGTGGACTGGTCAGTAAGCGCCATGCTTATCCCTTCTGCTTATTTTGGAGGCCAGACATCATTGGCTAATCTAATGGTGCGCCGGGGGCGCCACAAGCGTGGCACGGTCTTATAGGTTAGCGTGTTGCTGGATAATCAGTGTTCCTGATGCGCAAGAACAGGCGCGGGGGACGATGGTTCAACGGGAGAGAGTGCTTCCAGGAAGGAGGTTCGAAATGGGCTACGTGCAAGTCGTTGATTGCCGAGTACCTGGCGCGCACCGAACCCCACAGCCCCGTCCCGTATTTGATCAAGTGCGGGGTGGAGTGGGGCAACAAGCCCCTGAGCGAGCCGCCGGGCGAACTGATGTCGGCCGACGCCGAATCCCGGCGCCTCTGGACGCTGTTGGGCGTCCTCTAGTCTCAGCGAACGTGTGCGGTCGTGAGCGGCGCGGGCAAGGCAATGGGCGTCAATACCGGCAGGCCGGCAAAGAACGCCGTCAGGTTTTGTCCCACCAGCTCAACGGTGCCTTGAGTCGCTTCCGGGGACAATCCCGCGACATGCGGCGTCAGGATCACATTGGTCAGCGCCTTGAGTGCATCCGGCACGTGAGGTTCGGCATCGAACACATCCAGTGCGGCACCGGCAATGCGTCGTTGTTCAAGCGCGCTGACCAGGTCTGCGGTGGCAATTACCGAGGCTCGGGCAATGTTCACGATGAACCCGTTGGGGCCCAGGGCGTCGAGTACTTGTTTGTTGATCAAGTGTTTGGTGCCAAGGCCGCCGGGCGTGGCGATGATCAAAAAGTCCGAGGCGCGTGCCAGTTCGGTCGGCGTCGAGCAGAAGGTATAAGGGACGTCGCTGCGATGTTGGCGGTTGTGGTAGCTCACGGTCATGTCGAAGCCTGCGGCGGCGCGTTTCGCGATGGCCATGCCGACTGCACCGAGGCCGAGAATCCCAAGGCGCTTGCCGGCCAGGGAAGGGCGCATGATCTTCGGCCACTCGCCGCGGCGTACGGCGGCGTCGCATCGGTGAATATCGCGCACCAGCGCCAGCAACATCGCCATGGCATGGTCGGCGACTGAAGAGGCATTGACGCCGGCGCCATTGGTGACAGTGATGTCCCGGTCGGCGGCGGCTTGCAGGTCGACGTGTTCGTAACCGGCGCCGATCACGCAGATGATCTTGAGGTTGGGCAGGGCGGCGATTTCATCGGCGTACAGGCCCAATGGGCCGCGGGTCAATACCGCATCGATCTGGGCGCCATGCCGTGTGATGGCGGCGACGCGTTCGGCGGGCGTCGGGGCCAGAATCAGGTGAAAGCCCTGATGTTCGAGAATCGGCAAGTAGTCATTGATGGTTTCAACCAGTACCAGAACAGTTGCAGGCATGCGGGGCTCCTGTGGATATTGAATGTCGGATCTCGAATGTTGCTTCAGATTGCTGATTCCAGAAGAGTTTAGCAATTACCAGGGATCGCACATGCTGTTGGTCAGATTGATTAACCTTGCGAGGTCAGAAAATTCCGGGCGGCGTCGAGGATTTCATCGGACAACCCGTCCCCGCGTGTGGCGCGGGCCAGGGTCAAAGCGCCGACCATCAAGGAATAATCCACCAAGGCTTGTTGGCGATTGGCTTCGGGCTGACCGGCGCCCATCAAGGGAATGAGTATCTGCAACAAGGCTTCCAGCCCTTGGGTGTAGGTCTGGTGCAAACCGCTTTCGGCGGTTTCATGGCACATGTCCCCGGCAAACGCCGTCACCGGGCAGCTTTCGCCCGGATTGTCGCGATTGGCCGACGACAGGTAGGGCGCGATGATGCTCGTGCGCGCCGAGACGCTGTCGTCATTGGCATCGATTTTCTGTTTCCAGCGCTCCATCGACTGCGTGAACGCCCGAGTGCAGGCTTCTTTCGCCAGCGCTTCCTTGGATTCGAAATGGCCATAGAACCCGCCATGGGTCAGACCCGCCGCACCCATCACATCGACGACGCTGATCCCGTGCAGGCCGCGCTCGCGAAACAGCCGCGTGGCGGCTTCGACGATGATCTCGCGGTTGAGTTCGGCTTGTTTACGGGAGACTCGAGGCATGGCGGCTCACAGGTGTTGAGGGTGTGTGGATGACTGCATCTTGGGGGCAGTGGGTCGCGTGTCAGGCCGCTCAAAGGGCGTATTGAGCGATGCCGTTGCCAAACGACCAGTTCTCTTTCTTCACTTCCACCAGATTGATGAAGACGTCTTCCAGCTGCACCGCCAGTTCCGCGTTAAGGCTTTCGGCGATGGTTTTATAGAGGAGTTTCTTCTGCTCGACGGTGCGGCCTTCGCTCAGGGTGATCTGAATCACCACCAGGCTGTCGGTTCGACTGATGCCCAGGTAGCCGGGATCAAAGATGAAATGCTGTTCATCGTGCTCGGCAAGAATCTGGAAATTATCGTTTTCCGGCACGCCAATCGAGCTGTGCATGGCGGCGTAAATCAACTGCCCGACACGTTTGGCGAAATTGGGGTCTTGATGCTTTTTGATGTCGACGCGAACGAGTGGCATGGGAGGGCTCCGCACTTAGGCTGCTGGTCAGCAGGCAGGGTTGAAAGTACCTGACGCTGATTTTTTATCAAATAGATTTTTTTAAACATCTATTTGATAAAGTACTCCGAAATCTGATCCGCACAACCACTCCTCAGCTAAGTCTTTGCTTCTGTTCATTAATCCCGGACAATCGCGCCCCTGTTTCGGCCAGGGCGCTGCCCGTCGGATTTTTCCGACTCGTCCTGACCGGGTAGCAAATGACCGGAATGCGGAGATCCCACCGGATGAAAGATCAGGCCAATAGCGTCGACGAGCGCTATGTAGCGGCGACACCAGCGACTCTCACCCGCTGGAATCGCCATGACACCACTTGGATGCTGGGCCTGTTTGGCACGGCAATCGGCGCCGGTACCCTGTTTTTGCCGATCAACGCGGGCCTTGGCGGATTCTGGCCGTTGCTGATCCTGGCGGTGCTGGCGTTCCCCATGACCTTTTATGCGCACCGTGGCCTGACCCGTTTTGTGCTGTCCGGACGCGAAGGCGCGGACATCACCGAAGTGGTTGAAGAACACTTCGGCATCAAGGCTGGTGCGCTGATCACCTTGCTGTACTTCTTCGCGATCTTCCCGATCCTGCTGATCTACAGCGTGGCCCTGACCAATACCGTGGGCAGTTTCCTCGAGCATCAACTGCACATCATGCCGCCACCACGCGCCGTGCTGTCGTTGGTATTGATCCTCGGCCTGTTGGCCGTGGTGCGTTGCGGCGAGCAAATGATCGTCAAGGCCATGAGCCTGATGGTCTATCCGTTCATTGTGGCGCTGCTATTCCTGGCGGTGTTCCTGATTCCCCACTGGAACGGCGGCATCCTGGCCACCGCGTCGACCCTGCCTGAACCGTCGGCGCTGCTGCACACGCTGTGGCTGGCGATTCCGGTGATGGTGTTCTCGTTCAACCACTCGCCGATCATCTCGGCGTTTGCGGTGGACCAGAAACGTCGTTACGGCGAACACGCTGAAGAGCGCAGCTCGCAGATCCTGTCCCGGGCCCACGCCTTGATGGTGGTGATGGTGCTGTTCTTCGTCTTCAGCTGCGTGCTGACCCTGTCGCCGGTGCAACTGGCGGAAGCCAAGGCGCAAAACCTGTCGGTCCTGTCGTACCTGGCCAACCACTTCAGCAACCCGACCATCGAGTTTGCGGCGCCGTTGATTGCTTTTGTGGCGATTTCCAAGTCGTTCCTGGGCCACTACATCGGCGCCAGTGAAGGCCTCAAAGGCCTGATCATGAAAAGCGGCAAACGCCCGGCGCCCAAGACCCTGGACCGCATGACTGCCGCGTTCATGCTGGTGGTGTGCTGGATTGTCGCCACGCTGAACCCGAGTATCCTCGTCATGATCGAAACCCTCGGCGGCCCGGTCATCGCGGCGATCCTGTTCCTGATGCCGATGTACGCGATCCGTAAGGTGCCGGCGATGGCACGGTTCCGTGGCCAAGCGTCCAACGTGTTCGTGACGGCGGTTGGTTTGGTGGCGATTTCGGCGTTGATCTATTCGCTGACTGCCTGATGGATTCTGTGGGGGATGAGAGTCCGCTATCGTCGGAACGCCGCCCGGAGCAGGCTCGCTCCCACAGGTTTTGCGCGGTCCTTGTGGGAGCGAGCCTGCTCGCGATTGGGGCGACTCGATCCTCAAGTAAGCCAAGCTGTGAACCCCATACTTGTTCAGGCATAAAAAAACGCCGCTCATCTCACGATGGGCGGCGTTTTCTATTGCGTTGCAGCGTTAGGCTTGAACGACCGGAATGTTGGCGTTCGCAGCAGCTTCACGGAACTCGGCGATCTGGTCGAAGGACAGGTAGCGGTAGACATCGGCTGCCATGCTGTCGATCTTGCCAGCGTATTCCATGTACTCCTCGACGGTCGGCAGGCGACCCAGGATGGAAGCAACAGACGCCAGCTCAGCCGAAGCCAGGTAAACGTTCGCGCCGTCACCCAGGCGGTTCGGGAAGTTACGGGTCGACGTCGACACCACAGTGGAGTTCGGCTCTACACGTGCCTGGTTACCCATGCACAGCGAGCAGCCTGGCATTTCCATGCGTGCGCCGGCCTTGCCGTAGATGCCGTAGTAGCCTTCTTCGGTCAGCTGGTGAGCGTCCATTTTGGTCGGCGGCGACAGCCACAGACGGGTTGGAAGCTGACCCTTGACCTGATCCAGCAATTTACCGGCAGCGCGGAAGTGACCGATGTTGGTCATGCACGAACCGATGAACACTTCGTCGATCTTCTCGCCAGCAACGCTGGACAGCAGACGGGCGTCGTCCGGATCGTTTGGCGCGCAGAGCACAGGCTCTTTGATGTCGGCCAGGTCGATTTCGATGATTTCAGCGTATTCGGCGTCAGCATCGGCAACCATCAACTCAGGGTTGGCAACCCAGGCTTCCATCGCTTGAGCACGACGTTCCAGGGTACGAGCATCGCCGTAGCCTTCGCCGATCATCCAGCGCAGCAGGGTGATGTTGGAGTTCAGGTACTCGGTGATCGACTCTTTCGACAGCTTGATGGTGCAACCGGCAGCCGAACGTTCAGCCGAGGCGTCGGACAGCTCGAACGCTTGCTCGATGCTCAGGTTGTCCAGGCCTTCGATTTCCAGGATGCGGCCGGAGAAGGCGTTCTTCTTGCCTTTCTTCTCAACGGTCAACAGGCCAGCCTGAATCGCGAAGTAAGGAATGGCGTGAACCAGGTCGCGCAGGGTGACGCCCGGTTGCATTTTGCCTTTGAAGCGCACCAGGATCGATTCCGGCATGTCCAGCGGCATCACGCCAGTGGCTGCGGCGAACGCTACCAGGCCGGAACCGGCCGGGAACGAAATGCCCATCGGGAAACGGGTGTGCGAGTCACCACCGGTACCGACGGTGTCCGGCAGCAGCATGCGGTTCAACCAGCTGTGGATGATGCCGTCGCCCGGACGCAGGGAAACGCCGCCGCGGGTCATGATGAAGTCTGGCAGGGTGTGGTGGGTGGTCACGTCGATCGGCTTTGGATAGGCCGCGGTGTGGCAGAAGGACTGCATCACCAGATCGGTCGAGAAGCCCAGGCACGCCAGGTCTTTCAGTTCGTCACGGGTCATAGGACCGGTGGTGTCCTGAGAGCCGACGGTGGTCATTTTCGGTTCGCAGTAAGTACCTGGACGAACGCCTTTGCCTTCTGGCAGACCGCAAGCCTTGCCGACCATTTTCTGTGCCAGGGTGAAGCCTTTGCCGGTGTCGACAGGTGCTTCAGGCAGTTTGAACAGATCGGTAGGGCCCAGGCCCAATTCGGCACGGGCCTTGTCGGTCAGACCGCGGCCGATGATCAGCGGAATACGGCCGCCAGCACGAACTTCGTCCAACAGCACCGGGGTCTTCATTTCGAAGGTGGTCAGGACTTCGTCGGTGCCGTGTTTGCAGACTTTGCCAGCATGCGGGTAAAGGTCGATCACGTCGCCCATGTGCATGTTGGAGACGTCGAATTCGATCGGCAGTGCGCCGGCATCTTCCATGGTGTTGTAGAAGATCGGAGCGATTTTGCTGCCGAAGCAGAAACCGCCAGCACGTTTGTTCGGAACGTTAGGAACGTCGTCGCCGAAGAACCACAGCACCGAGTTGGTGGCCGATTTACGCGACGAACCGGTACCGACCACGTCACCGACGTAGGCGATTGGGAAACCGGAATTGCGCATTTCTTCGATCTGCTTCATCGGGCCGGTAACGCCCTGGGCGTCAGGCACGATGCCTTCACGAGCCATTTTCAGCATGGCGAGGGCGTGCAGCGGGATGTCCGGGCGGGACCAGGCGTCCGGAGCAGGGGACAGGTCATCGGTGTTGGTTTCGCCGGTGACCTTGAACACGCGCAGGCTGATCTTGTCGGCCAGGGTTGGGCGGTTGCGGAACCACTCGCCGTCAGCCCAGGACTGGATCACGCCTTTGGCATGTTCGTTGCCGTTGCGGGCTTTTTCCGCAACATCGTGGAACGCATCGAACATGAGCAGGGTGTGCTTGAGTTGAGCGGCAGCGACAGGGGCCAGTTCGGCGCTGTCGAGCAGGTCAACCAGCGTCACGATGTTGTAGCCGCCTTGCATGGTGCCAAGCAGTTCAACAGCGCGTTTCTTGTCGATCAGAGGGGATTTTGCTTCGCCTTTGGCGAGGGCAGAGAGGAAACCAGCCTTTACATAGGCCGCTTCGTCCACACCAGGCGGAATTCGATTGGTGATCAGGTCAACGAGGAAAGCTTCTTCGCCAGCCGGGGGATTCTTCAGCAGCTCAACCAGGCCTGCAGTTTGTTCGGCGTTTAGCGGCTGGGGAACGATACCCAGTGCTGCACGCTCTTCGATATGTTTGCGGTAGGCTTCAAGCACAGTTATTACCCTCATCAGTGGTCCCAAATGGGTGTCCGGGACGCTCATCCCGAAATTGCCGTACTCATGCGCTGCGTGGCGTTGTGGGCCACTTAGCCAGAATTACCGACAATTCCTTACAGAAGCTGCTTTCAAAGTTTTACGCCTGCAGAACGGGAGCTGATGAGGGTTGGCGATTGGCTTTTCCCCGCTGGAAAAACCCATCGCCAACACCGCTCTGAAGGAACGACTGTGCTCGTGACGCTTTGAAAACAGCTTCTAACGGACATTGGCGCCTTAAAAGGCTGGCTGATTCTACGGCAAAAAAAAATTAAAGGTAAGTCAGGGGCTATTGGACTTTGGTGGCGAGCCGCGTTGCCGGGCCGACGTGTGCGAAGCAACGCGCGGGCATCCCTTACGGGCGTCACCGAAGTCCCACAGACCCTGAGCCCCTGCATTTTGAGGGGTGATGAATGCCGGACAAAGGGCTAACATGCCGGCCTGTTCTGCTTTCCCGTGTTTTGCCTACCTATGCCCAATCAGACCATCAAGACCCCCTGCGTCGGCCTCTGCTCCACTGTTTACGGTGATCTGGTGTGCCGTGGCTGCAAGCGTTTCCACCATGAAGTGATCAACTGGAATGGTTACAACGAGGAGGAAAAGCGCGCGGTGTGGCTGCGTCTTGAGCAGCTGTTGTCCCAGGTGATGGCCAGCAAGCTGGAGGTTTTCGATGCCCAGCGCCTGCGCTTGCAGCTGGAGCAGCGCAAGATCCGCTTTGTGCCGCATCAGTCCGAATATTGCTGGGCTTATCAGCTGATCGCCCGTGGTGCGCGGGTGATCAACAATCTGGAAGCCTACGGGATGGTGCTGATGCCGGAGTTTCGCGACTGGAACTTGCCGGAATTGCGCGATGCCATTGATCGGGAATTCTTTTTGCTGTCTGAGGCGCATTACCAGCGCTACATAGCGCCCGGTTTCCTCAAAGACGCTTTCGGTGGGTAAATCTTAAAAGCTTCGCGGGCAAGTCGGATCGCCGCACCGCTCGCTCCTACAGGTCATGCGTCGATCATGACAACACCGATAACCTGTAGGAGCGAGGCTTGCCCGCGAAGGCGTCCTTATTGGCGCCGCCTGTATCAATGCTGAGTCACAATCTCCTCCAGATGATCCATGATCGTATCCGGCTTCAGCACCAGCACATCGCTCTCCACCGCATCCAGCACCACCTCCGCCGTATTCCCGATCAACGCCCCGGACAGCCCGGACCGCGCGACAGTACCAATGACGATCACGGCCGCCTGAAGCTTGTGCACCATGAACGGAATCAACACATCCGCGGGGCCTTCCTCGATGTGCAGGTGTTCATCATCGATATCGAACTCGGCCTGAAACGATTTGCACTGCTCGCGATAGCGCGCCTGGATGGTTTCGCTGAGCTGCAACGTCGGGTCGGCCGCCGACAGCATCGGTGACGGATGGGCGCTGACCACGTGCAAACGAGCCTTGGCCAGGCTGGCGATGTCGTAACCGTGATCGACGATGGAGGCGTGCAAGGTGCGGTGTTCGCCATCGGTATTGCCGACGTCGATTGCCGCCAGAATGACCCCGCCCGTCCACGGTTTTGATGTTTTCACCAGCAGCACGGGTGTCGGGCAATAACGCAGTAATTTCCAGTCTGCCGGGGTCAGCAGGGCTTTTTTCAACGGGCTGTCGGGGTGGTGCTGTTTGACCACCAGCCCGCAGCCTTCAGCCTGCTGCACATCGACGATGGTTTCGTGCAGGCTCTCATTCCAGGCCTGCTCGGTGGTGACGCTATAGCCGTCCTCGAGCAGGGCCGCCTTGAGCACGCCCAGCATGCCGCTGTGGTCATGCTTGCGATCGCACACCAGCAGATGCAGATGCGCCTGGGTCACGCCAGCAATCAGTTTGGCCCGTTTGAGCGCCAGGCTTTCCGAGTGTTCGGGTTCGATGACCACCAGGATGCTGCGAATGGCTTGCATGATCGGGATCTCCAGGAAGGTAAAGAATACTGCGTTGGACAACTATAGTTGTTCGCCGCCAACCCGGTACTTGATGCATATCAACGGTCGCGACTGGTGGTCTTGCGGCAGGCCGGTATAATCGGCGCCCTTCGATTTATACCTTTTTATTCCGTGAGCCCCATGATCTTTCCCGAAATTCACGAGTTCCTCGGCTGCCGCACCCCCGATGGCTGGGTCCAGGCCGCGCTTGCCGATCAGGAAACCCTGCTGATCGACCACAAGAACTGTGAGTTCAAGGCGGCCAGCACGGCGTTGAGCCTGATCGCCAAGTATCACTCCCACGTCGACCTGATCAACCTGATGTCGCGCCTGGCCCGGGAAGAGCTGGTGCACCACGAGCAGGTCATGCGCCTGATGAAAAAACGCAAAATCGAGTTGCGTCAGCTTTCCGCCGGGCGTTACGCCTCGGGCCTGCGCAAAGTGGTGCGCAGCCACGAGCCGGTCAAACTGGTGGACACCCTGGTGGTTGGCGCTTTTATCGAGGCCCGCAGCTGCGAGCGTTTCGAGGCGCTGGTGCCGCATCTGGACGAAGAACTGGGCAAATTCTATTTCGGCTTGTTGAAAAGCGAAGCGCGACATTTTCAGGGTTACCTGAAACTGGCTTACCAGTACGGTGATGCCAAGGACATTGCCCAGGTGATAGACCGGGTTCGCGCTGCCGAGCAGGAGTTGATTGAGTCGCCGGACGTGGAGTTCCGCTTTCACAGTGGCGTGCCAGCCGCCGCATAACCCTGTAGGAGCACGGCTTGCCGGCGAAGGCGTCCTTGAGATCGCCTTCGCGGGCAAGCCTCGCTCCTACAAAAAACGTCATGCTTTGATTCAACATTGTTAAAAACTCTTAAAAACATGAAACATCACCCAAAACCGGCCCCCGAGGCCGGTTTTTGCTGCCCGTAATCACCGTCCCGTCACCGATTGGCGCCATAATGCCGCCCACTTCACACAAGGGGCAGCAGACGGCAGCTATGGATAACCTGGGTTTTGGCAAAGTATTGCTGGTGGAAGACGACGAGAAGCTCGCCGGGCTGATCGCGCATTTCCTGTCCCAACATGGCTTTGAGGTCCGGCAGGTGCATCGCGGTGACCTCGCGTTGGCCGCATTTCTCGAGTTCAAACCGAAAGTTGTCGTGCTTGACCTGATGCTGCCGGGTCAGAGCGGCTTGCACGTGTGCCGCGAGATCCGCAGCGTGTCCGACACGCCGATCGTCATCCTCACGGCCAAGGAAGATGACCTCGATCACATCCTCGGCCTGGAGTCCGGCGCCGACGACTACGTGATCAAGCCGATCAAACCGCCGGTGCTGCTGGCCCGTCTGCGTGCGTTGCAACGGCGTCAGACCCCGGACAGCAGCGTGTGCAGCGCCCTGGAATTCGGCAACCTGAGCATCGATCGCAGCTGTCGCGAAGTGCGGCTGGCGGGCGATGTCATTGAAATGACCACCATGGAATTCGAGCTGCTGTGGTTGCTGGCCAGTGCCGCCGGCAAGATTCTATCCCGCGACGACATCCTTAACCGCATGCGCGGCATCGCTTTCGACGGCCTCAACCGCAGTGTCGACGTCTACATCAGCAAGTTGCGCGGCAAGCTCAAGGACAACCCGCGCGAACCGGTGTGCATCAAGACCATCTGGGGCAAGGGTTACTTGTTCAATCCGTTTGCGTGGGAGCTGTAAATGCTGCGGTTATTTCTCGGGCTGTTTCTGGTGATGACGGTTGGCCTGGTACTGGGGCTGCAAACGGTCGAGCGCACGTTCGACGCGCTGCTCGACGGTCAGATGCAGAGCTACAACCGCGAGGCGGTGCGAGGCCAGGCCTGGTCGCTGGTCGAGCAGTTACGCGATCTGGACGCTTCGGCCCGGGAGCGACAACTGGACGCGGTGCGCCCCCACTATGGCTTGGGCCTGACCTTGGTCGAGAGCGGTCGACTGTCCCTGACCGATCAGGAGAAAGCCGAATTGGCCCTGGGGCTGTTGGTGATTCGCGACAAGTACACGCAGTTTATCTCGCGCATCGACGAAGGTTCTCAGTTGCTCAGCATCAAGCTGCCGGCCGAGCCCAGTCTGATGCCGTTCTACATCGCTGCGGCGTATCTGATGATCGCGGTGATGATCGGTTTCGTGTTGATGTTCTGGGTTCGGCCGCATTGGCGAGACCTGGAGAAGCTGCGCCTGGCGGCTGAGCGTTTTGGCGATAACGACCTGTCGTCGCGGATCCAGCTGTCCAAGCGCTCGAACATTCGTGATTTGTCCGAACACTTCAACCTGATGGCGGCGCGCATCGAAGGCTTGATCGCCAATCAGCGCGAGCTGACCAACGCGGTGTCCCATGAGCTGCGCACGCCGATTGCCCGGTTGTCTTTCGAACTCGATCAGCTCAAGCAACAACCCGATCCGGCCCAGAACCGCGAGCTGATTGCCGACATGTACGCCGACCTTGGCGAGCTGGAGGAGATGGTTTCCGAGCTGTTGACCTACGCCAGCCTTGAGCGCGGCGCCACGGTCATCACTCGGGAAAATATTCAGGCCAACAGCTGGCTGGACAGCGTGGTCGGCAGCGTGGCGCTGGAGGCCGAGGCCGCCGGGGTGCAGTTGTTGATTGTCGAGTGTAAGGTCGATCAGGTGCGCCTTGAACCGCGCTTCATGGCCCGCGCGGTGATCAATCTGCTGCGCAATGCCATTCGTTATGCCGATGGGCGGGTGGAAGTGTCGCTGGTCCGTACCGGTGATCGCTACGAAGTGCTGGTCAACGATGATGGCCCGGGCGTGCCGGTGGACGGGCGCGAGAAAATCTTCGAACCGTTCTCGCGCCTGGACGCCAGCCGCGACCGCCGCACGGGCGGATTTGGTTTGGGGTTGGCGTTGGTCCGGCGGGTGTCGCAATCCCATGGCGGGCAAGTGGAAGTGGCGGACTCGCCGTGGGGCGGGGCTTCGTTTCGCATGACGTGGGCGCATCTGGATTAATTGTGTCGATCTCACCGGCCCCTTCGCGGGCAAGCCTCGCTCCTACAGATCCGAAGTCGTACACATATTATTTGAGCGACATAAACCACTGTAGGAGCGAGGCTTGCCCGCGAAGAGGCCATCAGCAACAAAGCATTGTCAGAAGGTGAACACCACCTGCCCACCCACAGAAGTCTGCATCCGCCGCTCAACAATCGGACTGTCCGCCGCATCACCCGCCAGATACTGCACGGCCAGCACCGTCGAAACACTCCATTGCTCATTGATCGGCAACGACCAGGTCAAATCCGCTCCGCGACTCACCAGCCCACCGTGAGTGTCATGCGCCCTGAACTGACTGCGCGAAGCCTGGGCGGCACTCACGCCATACCAGGTGCGCACGTAATTGCTGTCACCAAACTGACTGTTCAGGCTGCCCACGACCTTGCCGTAATCACCCTCATAAAACGGCGCGCTGATGCTCAGCTTCAGACGATTCCAGGCAGCGCCGGTGTCGTGATCATCATCGTCCTTTTCCAGCGCATGCTCAAAACTGGCACCGAGAATGATCGGGCCCATGTGGTAAGTCCCATCCAGACCCAACACAGGTCGCGACTTGATCGAACCCATGCCATCCAGCTCATCCGAGCCTTTGAAGCCGGTCTTGCGATCCTTGCGCACATCGCTCGCGCCGATGTACACGCTCAGGCCGAAGTCGTCTTCATCGAGCGCCCAGCCCAATCCCTTTTCAGTGTCCAGAAAGATTCCATACGGGCTGACAACCTTGGCGCCCAGCAGCGGCGCGACCACGCGCTCGTCACTGCCGCTGTAACGCGGCACGCTGGCGGCACCGGCACGTAAAGTGTATTGCCAGTCTTCAGCGCGCAATGAGTCGGCGGGAAAGAGCAGGGCAAGCGAAGTCAACGACAGAGGCAGCGAACGTAGCATGGGAGTACCCGAAGGGAGATTGGATACGCCCATGCTAGGCGGCTGCCGGCCCGCAATCTTTGAGAGCTTTGTCGGGAAACTGTCAAAGACTGTGAAGCGGCTTTAACGGCTCAAACCCAGGCGTTCATGCCAGTCGGCAATCGACTCTTCGGGATAGACCTCGAACTGCTTGTCCCCGGGGCGCCTGTCGACTTCCACCCACGGCGCCTTTGAGTCGAGCAACAAGTGCGTGTGTTCCGGCGGCATCGGCAGCGGGGTGTCGATGGCCGACGCAAACGGGTGAATCAGTTCCGGCCATTCGGGGCTATACACCCACAAACCCGAGCCGCAGACCGAACAGAAATGCCGGCCGAGGCTACTGCGATGGGCGCGCTTGTCGCCTTCGTTCTTGAGTTGCGCATGGTAGACCGCGACGTGCTTGCGACCGTGGACTTTCAGGCTGGCGGCATCACCGGCAATATTGATCGAGTAACCGCCACCGCCTTGGGTCTTGCGGCAGATCGAGCAGTAGCAACGTTGATACGGGTAGGGGTGGGCGCTGGTCAAACTGAACGACACAGCGCCGCAATGGCACGAACCTTCGAGTTGCATGGGAACCTCCGACGAGGGTTGGGTTTACCCAAGACAGCCTAGACCGTCAGCGTCCCTCGACCGGCACCAGAATCGCATCGCCGGTCGCCACCAGTTTCAACTGGTCGCCGGTTTGCGCGAACAGCTCGGCGCGGGCGAACACCTGTTTCTTGCCGGCCTTCACCACCCGACCCCGAGCGATGAACACTTCACCAACGGCGGGCGCCAGGCAGTTCACCGAAAAGTGCGAAGCGAGCACGTTGCCGGCCACCGTTCCTGCTGCGAATCCGCAGGCCGTGTCGAGCAACGCGCCGATCAGGCCGGCGTGGAGAAAACCGGCATATTGCGCCATGTCGGCCTCGCGAAAAGCCAGGGTCAGCTCGGCTTCGCCGCTCGCGGCAGCGGTCACTTCGAAACCGGCCCAGCGGTTGAAGGCTGAGGTTGAGTTGATCTGTTTGAGTGCATTGAGCATGGCGAATCCCTCCGGTTGAGGCACCAACATGCGCCGGGTTTGGGGGGAAGTCATGGTGGATAAGGGTGGGTGATGGGCAGCAGGATTTGTGGTGAATGTACCGGCCCCTTCGCGAGCAAGCCCGCTCCCACAGGGGAACGCATTTCAACTGTGGGAGCGGGCTTGCTCGCGAAGAACGATAACTCGGTCTGACTGGACGCCCACCAATACCCAAGGCAGCATGGGCGCCATCAACAATGGGGCTGAATTCATGCGACGACTGCCTTCTTTAGCAGCACTCAGAATCTTCGAATGCGCCGCCCGTCACGCCCATTTCGGCCGGGCAGCCGCCGAGCTGTGCGTCACCGACAGCGCCGTCAGCCATCAAATCCGTCAGCTCGAAGAGCACTTGGGCGTCTCGCTGTTTATCCGCGAAGGCCGGCAAATCCGCCCGACCATGGCCGCGGGCCGGTTGATGCAAAGCTTGCAGCAAGCCTTCGAACTGATCGGCGAAGCCTGCGATGAATTGCGTGACCCGTCATCATTGGCGGTGTTGCGTCTGGCGGTCACCGCCGAGTTGGCGCAGAAGTGGCTGATGAGTCGCCTAACTGATTTCTACGCGCGCTATCCGCACATCACGCTGCACCTCTACGAACAACCGATCGACGCCACGGCACCGGGGGAAGACATTGACTTGGCGATCACCTACGGCACGGGTCCAGTCGACAGTAGCGCGTACTTCGTCCGACCCTTGCCGGCGCTGCAATTCTTCCCGGTGTGCAGCCCCGGCTTGTTCAACCAGGGCACCCTGAAAACACCCAAGGACCTGGCGCGCCATTGCCTGCTGCACGACGATCAGGACGGCAAGACCTGGACCGCATGGCTCACCAGTCATGCCGGCGATCAGCGTCCCGAACGGCAACTGTATTTTGCCCATGCGGGCCTGGCGCTGGAAGCCGCGGTGCAAGGTCAGGGCGTGGCCATGGGCGACAATTTGACGGCCCAGGAAGACTTGCTCAGCGGTCGTCTGGTCCGGCCCTTCACCGCCAGCATGACCGCGCTCGGGCAATATGCACTGGTGTGTGAGCGGGTGCGCCTGGAGCGTCCGGCTGTGGCGCAGATGCTGGAATGGTTCAACGATCAGTTGATTGATTGATGAGTTGAATTCAAGTATTCCGAAATAATCATCGTTGGCGAGGAGGGTGCCGACGACCTTAGCCTGTGGTCATTCCAATTCCCGTTGATGAGGTCTGACCATGGCACGCTTGCTCGATTCCACCCCGAAACTCGACGGCTTCCGCCTGCCCGGCGAATTCGAAACCAAGGCCGGTTGCTGGCTCGGCTGGCCGGAGCGCACCGACGTCTGGCGCAACGGTGCCAAGCCTGCGCAGAAGGTCTGGGTGCAAATCGTCGCCGCCATTGCCCAAAGCGAACCTGTGACCGTGTGTGCTTCGGCCGCGCAATTCGCCACCGCTCGCCGCCAGTTGCCGCCGCAGGTGCGAGTCGTGGAAATGACCTGCAACGACACCTGGTTCCGCGACAGCGGCCCGTGCTTTGTGGTCAACGACGCCAGCGGTGAAGTGCGCGGCGTCGACTTCGAGTTCAACGCCTATGGCGGTCTCGACGGCGGCTTGTACTACCCGTGGGACAAGGACGATCAGATCGCCAGCAAAATCCTAGAAATCGAACGCTTCGACCGTTATCGCGCGCCGTTGATTGCCGAACTGGGCGGGATCCAGAGTGACGGCCAAGGCAGCATCCTCACTACCGAACAATGCCTGCTCAACCGTAATCGCAACCAGCATCTGGGCAAGGAAGAAGTCACACGCCGTCTGACCGACTACCTCGGCGCCGAGCAAATCATCTGGTTGCCACGGGGTTGCAAGTTCGACGAAACCGACGGCCACGTCGACGACCTCGCTTGCTTCGTGCGCCCCGGCGAAGTGGTGCTGCAATGGACCGACAATCGCGATGACCCGCAGTGGGAGATCTATCAAGAGGCCTACGACATTCTGCGCAGCACCCGCGACAGCCGTGGCCGCGAGTTGATCGTGCACAAGCTGCCGCAACCGGATGTGCTGGAGTGGACCGCTGAAGAAGCCGAGGGCCTCGACCAGCAGGACAGCACTCATACCCGTCAGGCCGGGACCCAAATCTGCGCGTCGTACATCAATTACTACGCCGGTAACAGCTCGATCGTGGTGCCGCTGTTTGGTGATCGCAATGATCAGGCGGCGCAGGCGACCCTGGCCGAACTGTTCCCGCAACACAAAATCGTCGGCATCGAAAACTCTCGGGAAATCCTTCTCGGTGGCGGCAATGTCGCCTGCATCACCATGCCGCAATACGCCGGGAAGGGGGTGTAAACATGGGCCTGCACAAACTGACTCAAGCGTTATTGCTGGTGCTTGCACCCTTGTGTGTGCAGGCCGCCGACTCCGCGAAACCGGTAGTGAACCTGTACATCTGGGGCGAGTACCTGGCCCCGGATACCCTGACCAATTTCGAGAAGAAAACCGGCATCCATGTGGTGGTCGATCACTTCGACTCCCTGGAAACCGTCGAGACCAAACTGCTGACCGGCCGCAGCGGTTATGACCTGGTGCTGACGGCGGGGCAGCACCTGTCCCGGGCGATCCAGAGCGGGGCAATTCAGACATTGAACCCGCAGCAATTGCCGCACTTCGCCGGCGTAGGGGCGGAGTTCCGCCAACACATGGCGGCGTTCGATCCGGGCAATCGTTACGCCGGGATCTACGCCTGGGGCACTACCGGCGTCGGCTATCAGGAAGAGGCGATCAAGCAGCGCCTGCCGGACGCGCCACGGGACAGTTGGGCGATGCTGTTCGACCCGACCGTGGTGTCGAAATTTGCCGATTGCGGGGTCAGCCTGCTCAATGATCCCAACGAGGTTTTCGCCGCGGTCATGAAGTACATGGGCCTGGACATCAACAGGCAGAATCTCGATGACCTGAAACTGGCCGAGCAACAGCTGGCGAAGATTCGGCCGTACATTCGCTATTTTGACAATGACCTGAACATTAGCGACCTGGCCAACGGCAACACCTGCGTGGCAATGTCGTGGAACGGCAACGTGGCCATTGCGGCCGGGCAGGCCGAAGCGGCGAACAAGCCGTTCAAGCTCAGCTACCGGATACCGAAAGAGGGCACGCTGATCTGGTTCGACGCCATGGTCATTCCCAAGGATGCACCGCACCCCGAGGCCGGGCTGGCGTTGATGGATTACCTGATGACGCCCGAAGTGATTGCGCCGATCACTGACACCATTCACTACGCCAACGCGATTACGGCGGCGGACGGGTTGATCGATCCGGCGATTCGCAATGATCCGGGGACGTATCCGTCGGCGCAGGTGAGGGCTTCGTTGTATAGCAAGAATGACAATGGCAAGGCGTTCAACCGGGCATTGACTCGGGCGTTTAGCCGGTTGAAATCCGGGTTGTGATTGGTTTTGGGTGCTGCGGTGACTGTGAAATCGCCTTCGCGAGCAAGCCCGCTCCCACTAGGGAACGCATTTCCAATGTGGGAGCGGGCTTGCTCGCGAAGAACGATAACGCGGTCTATTTGCCAGTCATCCGCCACAAATACCAGGAAGCCACCGTGCGATACGGACTCCACGCCAATCCGATCTCAACCATCTGCTTGCGCGTAGGCTGAACCTCCAGCCCCTTCAGCCGCCGATACCCCTCACGCACTCCAAAGTCATCCGCCGGCAAAATATCCGGGCGCTCCAGGCTGTAAATCAGCAACATCTCAACCGTCCAGCGCCCAACCCCGCGCAAGGTGATCAAGCGCTCGATCAGCGCCTCATCGTCCATCGCCAGTGCCGTCAAATAGTCCGGCACCACACCGTCCAAAGCCGCCTGCGCAATCCCTTGAATGGTCGCGATCTTGCCCGCGGAAAATCCGCAACTGCGCAGTTGATCAAACCCTGTCGCCAGAATCTGCTCGGGCCTTGGAAACGTCGTCGACGGAAACAAAGCCAGCAACCGACCGACAATCGCATCCCCAGCCTTGGCGTGCAGTTGCTGATAGGCAATCGCCCGCACCAGCGACTCGTACGGATCGCGAGCCGCATGGGGCTGATGCAGGCACGGGCCGACGGCGGCGATATGGCGTCGCCAGTCGTCATCGATCGATGACAGGAACCTGGTTGCGGGCAGATAGGGATCGGGCATGGCAATCAAGTGTTTCCGGCCGTTTTCAGCAGGGCGTTGACTTCCCCGTACGTGAAGGCCTTGAGGTGGCTGCTGTCGAGTTTGCCGGTCTGCAGAAAGCCTTTGGCCAGGGAGGCCATGGCGCCATACAGAAACTCGGCGATGCCCGAGCCGGCACTCAGACGCCGCACGCCGAGCGCTTGCAGCTCTTCAGGCGATGGCAAACCCGGCAGCCCGAGCACATTCACCGGCAACGAGGTGCCCTGGCACAGCGCCTCAATTTCATATTTTGCAGTGACACCCGCCGCGAACAGCCCATCGGCGCCCGCCGCCTGATACAACGCGGCGCGCTTGAGCGTTTCCGCGACGCGATCTTCGGCAGGCACTAGGCCCCTCAGGTACACGTCGGTGCGGGCATTGATGAACAGCTTCACGTTGCGGCGATCGGCAACCTGCCGGGCGACTTCGATCTTGCGCACCAGCAACTCCGGCGAGGCCGCGCCGTCCTCGATATTGATCCCGACCGCACCGGCCGCGATCACCGCATCGATGACTTCGGCTACCCGCGTCAGGTCATCGGAATAACCGGCCTCGACGTCGATGGTCAACGGCACCGAAATCACGCGGGCGATGGATTCGATGGTCGATATCAGGCGTTCGAGGGGCAGGGCATTGCCGTCCGCATACCCATGCGCCCAGGCCACCGCCGCGCTGCTGGTGGCCACGGCTTTGCAGCCCAGTTGCTCGACGATGCGCGCCCCGGTGGCATCGGCGACGTTGGTGAGGATCAACAAGCCGTCGTGGTGCAGTTGATGAAATTGCGTGTCCATCGAGTCTCCTTCCTTATGACTTTTTAGAGAAAACCAAGGGGTCAGAATGCGAGTTGTTCGGTCACCTGCACGGCGGCTTTTTCCAGCCGGAGCAAAAACGCCTTGCGCGGTTGTCCTCCACCATAGCCCGTCAACGAGCCGTCTGCACCGATCACCCGGTGGCAGGGCAACACAATCGAAAGACGGTTGTGCCCGTTGGCCAGGCCCACTGCACGACTGGCGCCGGGCTTGCCCAGTGTGGCGGCGATGGTGCCGTAGGTGCTGGTCTGGCCGTAGGGGATCTTCGCCAGTTCTGCCCAGACCTGCCGCGCGAATTCGCTGCCGGGCAAGTGCAGCGCAACGTTGAACCGGGTGAGTTTTCCGGCGAAATACTGCGTCAATTCGGCTTCAATCTGCTGCAAATGGGCGTTGTGCCCAGGCGCCACGGCATAGCCATAACGGTTCTGCAGTTCTTCGACTTCCCGGGTCAGCGCCGGACGATCAAGAAACTCCAGCAGCACCAGCCCACGGCGTTCGGCCATGGCGATCATCGGCCCCAGCGGCGTGGTCAGGCGAGTGAACAGCAGCGGTTCACTGTTTGCCGCGCGGCCCGGTGTGATGTGAAAGGATTTTTGAAACGCATCGCGAAAACCGCTCAGGGATTCGTAACCCGAGTCGAACGCCGCGTTGTCGATGGAATCACCCTGTTTGATACCGCCCAACGCCATGCCCAGGCGCCGGGTGCGCAGCCAGGCGTGGAAGGTCATGCCGAAATGCTGCTTGAACCAGCGCCGCAGTTTCAGCGGCTCGATGCCCTCGGCCACGAGCTGGGCATCGGTCCAGCGCAGGTCGGGATCGCTGTCCACCGACTTGAGCAATGCCTGCACCCAGTCCGGCGCAATGGCGGCGGCGTCCAGCGGCTTGCAGCGCAGACACGCGCGGTAGCCCGCCGACATGCACTCATCGGCATGGGCGAAGAACTCGACGTTCTCCGGTTTCGGTTTACGCGCCGTACAACTGGGGCGACAGAAGATCCCGGTGGTCTTCACGGCAGTAAAGAACACCCCCTCGTAGGCGGTGTCTCGTTCGAGCATGGCGCGAACCATCTCGGCGTGGGGCGGAAGCAAAGCGTTTTGTAGGTTCATGGGCTGAGCATAAGACGCGTTGGCCGGCGCCTCCACCGGAAAATCGACAGAGAATTCCGCTCCCTCAGATCGAGCGTTGATTGACCCGCTTCGACAGTTCTTCAGCGCTCTCTTTGCGCTCCGAATAGCGGTCGACCAGGAACTCCTCGCGGCCACGCACCAGCACGGTGAACTTCATCAGTTCTTCCATCACATCCACCACACGGTCGTAGTACGCAGAAGGCTTCATCCGGCCAGCCTCGTCAAACTCCATAAAGGCTTTGGGCACCGAGGATTGATTGGGGATGGTCAACATGCGCATCCAGCGGCCCAGCACGCGCAGTTGATTGACCGTGTTGAACGACTGGGAGCCGCCACAGACCTGCATCACCGCCAGGGTTTTGCCCTGGGTTGGACGAACCGCGCCCATCGTCAGCGGGATCCAGTCGATTTGCGCCTTGAACACCGCCGACATCGAGCCGTGGCGTTCCGGGGAGCACCAGACCTGGCCTTCTGACCAGAGCACCAGCTCGCGCAGTTGCTGGACCTTCGGGTGGTCGCTGGGCGCATCGTCGGGAAGGGGCAGGCCGGAGGGATCGAAGATCACCGTTTCGGCTCCCAGCAGACGCAGAATTCGTGCGGCTTCCTCGGTCAGCAGCCGACTGAAGGAGCGCTCGCGAGTCGAGCCGTAGAGCAGCAGGATGCGTGGTTTGTGGGTGCTTTCGGTTGAAAACGTCAGCAGTTCCAGATCGAGATTGGGCAGGTCGTCGTTCATCACAGGGCTCCGATGCGGTCCAGTTCGACTTTCAGTTCAGCGTCTGAAAGGTTTTTCAGGTCCAGCGCGAAGAAGGCTGCAAACCGTTGCTTGATCGTTTCGACGGTGCTGTCGAAAGCAGCCTGAATCACTTGCTCGGTGCCATGCACCTCCGACGGATCGGCCAGCCCCCAATGGCTTTTGATCGCCGGGCCGAAATACACCGGGCACGCTTCCCCGGCGGCTTTGTCGCAAACGGTGATGACGATATCGGGTGGGGAATCGGCGAACGCTGAAGAGTCTTTACTGTAGAGGCCTTCGGTCGAGATACCGAGGTTGTGCAGGGTTTGCACGGCTTGAGGGTTGAGTCGGCCGCTGGGGAAACTGCCGGAACTCACCGCCTCAAAACCCGCGGGAGCCAGGTGATTGAACAGCGCTTCGCTCAACACGCTGCGGCAGCTGTTGGCGGTGCACATGAAGAGAATCCTGATGGGATGGTGGGGGAGTGGGCTCATCGCTGAAGGCTCGTATATATGGATATCCGAATATACGGATGCCGACCCGAGTTGCCAACTGCCTTTTCCGCTCCGTCACCTTCAGGCACGGCGCGCCATCAACAACACCGAAGCCACCGCCGACAACAGCCCCGCACAGCAGCGGTTGAATATCCGCTTGCCCCCAGGCTCGGCCTGTATTTGTCCAGGCAAACCCAGATCAACAATTACCAGCGGGCGTTGGCCGTGCCTTCCAATAAATGAGTTAACGCGTCGTCGGCTGTTTCAAAGGAACCTGAGTTGCGCCCGTTGGAAAAGGTCTGGAAAAGCTGCGCAGCCACCACACTCGCAAAAGCAGAAGCTCAATTAGCTGACTTGGCAGAACTGCTGCCAAAACTGTCAGGCAAAAAAACTGCCTAAAGAGGCATGAGAAAAACAGCAGGTGTTGAGGACCTGCGTCTCGCATCCGCACAAACTGACTGGGCATGTGTCCCCGAGCTGACTCGCTCCTGTTTCTTTGATTCCCTGAAGGGTTGGTTCCAGCAGGCATCGCTCGGTCGCGAAGAACGGCGTGGCCTAAAAATTCATGTGCAGCGAAGACTTAGCTTCATTCAGCGAAAAGCAGAATAGTTTGTTACAAAACTGTTGGTGTCTTTTTGATATGTGCCTGCCGCGCTGATCTATACCCACTTCAAGTGTATGGATGTGGCTGGCACTTCATCCCAAGAGTCGCATCGACTGCAGCCCATTAGCTGCTCATATACCCACTCAACTGAAACGTTGCTGATTGTCCATTGTGGATTTCAATCGTCACTGACTTTTATAACGGCGCCCCAGTTCCGCCGGGAGAGCATCATGAGTGCATTGCAGAAGCTACAAGACCGAATCAAACAAAAAGGCCTGCGTCGCACCTTCCGTACACTGTGGGAGCGCTATGTGTTTTTCCACTGGGAGCTGCTGTGGATGGAGCGTGACTTGGTCACGCCGGTGCCACCCTGCACGCTCAGACCCTATTCGGGGTTACGCCTGGTCGACATCGATACACAGAACGCTGATGCGTTCACCAAGCACTTTGGCGACCGCGTGGAAACCATGCGCGAACTGGCCGCCGAAGGGCATACAGGTCACATGTACCTGGACGAAAACGACGATGCCGTGGCCTTCATTTGGGGCAGCAAACGCAATTACCATGATCGCCACTACTACGGCTGCTGGTTCCCGGTCAAGGACGGCGAGTTCTTCGAGTTCGGGGGCGAGATGACGCGACCTTACTTCGGTACGGCCCTTTCAGTCGATGCCCAAATCAGATTGTGGCAGACCATGCAAGCGCAAGGGTGTAACAAGGTAGTGGACGTCTGTGAGACGCATAACGTCCCGGCGCTCAAATTGCACATCCGCATGGGGTACCACGAGCAGGGTCGGGTCATGCATGTCTATGGCTTCTTCGGGCGCTGGCGTTTGTTCCGCGAATCCCGCTACAGCGGCTCGCGACTCGATCTCCTACGCAAACCCGGGCGTCCGACAGTGGCTGCCTCAGCGTGAGATGCAAAAGCTGAGATCGATTGCTTCCACCACATGAACACCTCATTGTCTATTCCGCCACCGGCTGGCTGTTCTTTATAGGAACAAACACCCTTGTGGCGCATTAGACCTTTTCTCGACGACTCTGAAGTTTCCGGTAAACGAGGACTCCTTTCGCTCGCTACTGCACGGTGTCAAGCTCCTGCACATTGAAGTACAACCGAAGCCGGTTCGAAGCCCGAGTATTCGAAAATGGGGCGTAATCGCCGTAAAATTTTTACGCTTTCTTTACGGTCAGTGTTTTTGACCGCAACGATACTGGCCGCGATTTTTTAGATCGTCCATGCGCCTCGCTTTTCCGATGGCCCTGGAAAAATGTATTGCCCAAGGATGGCGTGCAGTTACTTCCCGCTAATTGAGAGATTCGCCCCTTGAGTGAGACAGCGACCGTTGCAAACGAAGACTCCCCATCCAAAACCTCAGGCGTGGGCTTGCTCGTCGCTGCTGTTGGGGTGGTTTACGGGGACATCGGCACCAGCCCCCTGTACACGCTGAAAGAAGTATTTTCCGGCCACTACGGCGTCCAGGTGAATCACGACGGCGTGCTGGGTATTCTGTCGTTGATCTTTTGGTCGCTGATCTGGGTCGTCTCGATCAAATACGTGCTGTTCATCCTGCGTGCCAATAACCAGGGTGAGGGCGGCATCATGGCGCTGACGGCTTTGGCCCGTCGCGCCTCCACCCCGTATCCGCACATGAGCAAGGTATTGGTGTTGCTCGGCTTGTTCGGCGCCGCACTTTTTTACGGGGACAGCATGATCACCCCGGCGATTTCGGTGCTCTCTGCGGTGGAGGGGTTACAGCTGGCGTTTGACGGGATCGAGCACTGGGTGGTGCCCCTGTCCGTGATCGTGCTGGTGGCGCTGTTCCTGATACAGAAACACGGCACTGCTCGCATTGGGATTCTGTTCGGCCCGGTCATGGTGCTGTGGTTTGTGGTGTTAGGCGCGCTCGGGATCTACGGGATTTTGCAGCGCCCCGAGGTGCTGCAAGCGCTCAACCCTGCTTGGGCAGTGCAGTTTTTCGTGGTTCATCCGGGCATGGGCGTGGCGATTTTGGGGGCTGTCGTGTTGGCGTTGACCGGTGCTGAAGCACTGTATGCCGACATGGGCCACTTTGGCCGCAAACCCATTTCTCGTGCGTGGTTCATTCTGGTGTTGCCAGGACTGGTACTCAATTATTTTGGTCAGGGTGCCTTGATCCTGGAGAACCCGGAGGCGGTGCGCAATCCATTCTATTTACTCGCGCCTGGCTGGGCACTGCTGCCGATGGTTGCTCTCTCTACTCTCGCCACCATCATTGCTTCTCAAGCCGTGATCTCTGGTGCTTTCTCCCTGACACGCCAGGCAATACAGCTAGGGTACGTCCCGCGCATGTTTATCCAGCACACCTCGAGCCAGGAACAAGGGCAGATTTACATCGGTACCGTTAACTGGGCATTGATGGTCGGTGTCGTGCTGTTGGTGATCGGTTTCGAGTCGTCCAGTGCCTTGGCTGCTGCCTATGGGGTTGCGGTCACGGGCACCATGTTGATCACCACCATCTTGTCTTCGGCTGTCGTCCTGCTCCTTTGGAAAACGCCACGTTGGCTGGCCATCCCTATGCTGCTTGGTTTTCTGCTGGTCGACGGCCTGTATTTTGCCGCCAATGCACCAAAGATTTTCCAAGGCGGTGCGTTCCCTGTGATCGCCGGCATTGGCCTGTTCATCTTGATGACCACCTGGAAGCGGGGCAGGAAAATCATTGTTGAACGACTGGATGAAACCGCGCTGCCTTTGCCGCTGTTCATCAGTAGTATCCGTTCACTGCCACCCCATCGCGTACAAGGCACCGCAGTGTTTCTGACGGCCAGAGCCGACGCTGTACCACATGCGTTGCTGCACAACTTGCTGCATAACCAAGTCTTGCATGAGCAAATCGTGTTGCTCACCGTGGTGTCTGAAGACAGCCCTCGCGTTAGTGCTGAACGGCGGTTTGAGGTTGAAGCTTATGGCGAAGGGTTTTTCCGGGTCAGTCTTCACTTTGGTTTTATGGAGGAGCCCGACGTACCCTTGGCGCTAAGTCTGTGTCACTTGACTGAACTGGATTTCAGTCCGATGCGCACGACCTATTTCCTCAGCAGGGAGACGGTGATCCCCACCAAGCGCATTGGGATGGCGCGCTGGCGGGAAAGTCTTTTCGCGTTTTTGTTGAAGAACGCCAACAGCAACCTGAAGTATTTCAAACTGCCACTGAATAGAGTGATTGAGCTGGGAACTCAGGTAGAGATGTGACGGACAAACAAGGCCGCCTATGCGGCCTTTTCCTCTAAGACACCCGAGGTCAGATCACTTTAACCGCCCGGCCAATGAACTGAATCGGTCCTGTGGGTTTGCCCGTCGGCGATCCATGGGGGTTCTCCAGAGTCAATTCAAAGAGCTGGTTGGATTCCAGCGGCGGTAATTTATCCAAAGGGACAGAAAGCGTTTGCCCAGGTTTGACCAATCCAAGGGACACCGGTCCTTGCCAGCCGTCCGCTTTGGTCCAGAACTCAAGTGCTTTGTCGGTTGGGACTTGCGCTTCCCCTAAAGGAATCAGTTGGATTTCCTTTCGGTTGCTCGCCTGAATGACCCAGCCGGGTGCCTGGTTCTGCGGAGCCACCAGAACTACCAGGTAGGTGGTCGGATTCAACGGAGCTGTTCGTGTCAGAACAACTGTTCCAAGCAACAGCGTTGCGACAAGACCAGTCCCCGCGAGCCCGCGCCATAGCGGTAGAAGGTTCCACCACGAGATTGGCTTCACAGCGGCCGTCACTCTTGGTGCTCGCCGGTCATTGCTGTTCAAGCTGCGCTCGATTCGCCGCCAGAGAAGTGGAGTAGGGGGTTGCGGTTCAGCCAGTTCGGTCAACGCAAGCAAACGCTGTTCCCATGCATCAACAGCAGCTCGCAAATCTGTCTCCTGGGCAAGACGCTTTTGTATCTCGATGCGTTGCTCGGCCGGCAACGTGCCTAACACATACTCACTCGCCAGTTCGTCAATGTTGTCGGCGCTGTCATCCTCTGGGCTTATGGTCATCCCATGCACTCCCGCAATGCCACCAGACTGCGTTTAATCCAGGCTTTGACGGTCCCCAGAGGTGCGCCCAGTTTCTGCGATATTTCTGAATGCGAATAGCCGTCTACATACGCATGGAGTATGCAGTTGCGACGCGCCGGCTCCAGTTGTTCAAGGCACATATAAATACGTCCTGAACGGGCTCGAAAATCGAAGGCGTCCACACACTCTGACGATGCCTCCATGGATGCTAAAGCGAGCAATGCCATTTCGCTTTGCTCGCTGACCTGTATCTCCCGGGCGTTATCTCGCATGAAGTTGAGTGCTAAATGCCGCGTCACGCTGAAGATCCAGCCACGGGCAGAACCTCGTGCCGGATCGAAGCTGGCGGCACGGGTCCATATTTTGATAAAGACATCGTGCACGATGTCTTCGGCCAAGGCGTTACTGCGAGCGATTCGCTTGGCAACACCCAAAAGACGAGCACTTTCCTGCTCATACAAGTCTTGCAATGCCTGCTGCTCGCCTCGGGCACAAGCAGCTAAACAGGCTTCGTAGTCAAAACAGGGCTCAGGTAGGGACAAGGTTTTCAGCCGCCAGCAGGTGGTAATTACCCCAGCCCTAAGGCTGGGGTTCCATCGGAGCAGAGTAGACGACTTTGTGCGTTAACAACCTGTCCTGGATCGTTGGCTTAATTGGCTGCCCAAAAAATATAGTCAGCCTGATATTTCACTACCTCACGTTTGCCTTTGTTTGCGGCGGAGCATTCGATCATTGGCGCCACGCCGCCTTTAACGGCCACCCGCTGGATATAACTGACATTGCTCATCGCGCCTTTGCCTTCCGCAGGGTTGGCTTTGACCAACTGATAAGGGAGGTCACCAGTACCTGAGGGTGCAACCGCCAGTTGCGTTCCAGTGATTTTAGAACCGTCATTAGCTTGCCAGGTAGCCGGGGGGCCGAAGTAGGTGCCGACTTGTTTGCCGCTGCGATCATTTAGTACCGCTTTGGGTCCTACGAAAGTCCATTCAGTCTGGCCGGCGGAGTTAGCCTTGTCGCGACACTCATACGTGATTTCGCCCACGCCCACGGTCTCCAACGCGACCTTATGACCGTCCGGGACCTTGATGCTGTCGGGCAGATCTGTTTGCGCATACGCAGCTGGCACTGTGACCAACAAGCAGGTGGCAGCAAGCGTAGTACTGGCAATGCGCAGGAATCTTTTAGCGTTCATGCAAATCTCTCCAGAAAGGTGATCAGTTCAGCAGCTATGGCTACTGCCTGTACTACCCGCTGGAGGACAAACTGGATGCAGCTGATTAAAAAATATCGAGCAGAAAGGGTTGTAGCGTCACTGCTTGATAGCTTGACAATGTGAGTGTCAGGCCAACAGCTGCCCGTGGTGAAGGGTAGCTAACGGCCCAGGCTGTGTGAAAACACCAGTGATTGTCTAACCTTCTGATTGTCTGGATCGTATCGGGGACGATCATGAAGCGATTTATTGAGGGTGAGGAGGGTGTCCCTGATTTTGTGTAAACGGGATTTCTATTAAACCGTTAACAGCCGATCTTCAAACTGGATACTGAAGCGATTCAAAGCCGCTTTCCAGTCCCGGATCGGCATTGTCCACTTTTTGCTGATGTTGTTCAGCGCCAGATAAAACAGCTTCATCACCGCCTCGTCGGTCGGAAATGACGCACGCGTTTTGATCACTTTACGCAGACTCATGTTGATCGATTCGATGGCATTGGTGGTGTAGATCACCTTGCGAATTTCGGCTGGATAGTCAAAAAACGGAATCACCCGAGCCCAGTTTCGTCGCCATGACAGGCTGATCGATTGGTACTCGGCGTCCCATTTGGCTTCAAATTCGCAGAGCCGTTGCTCAGCCAGCTCGGCGGTGGCCGAGGTGTAAATCAGCTTGAGGTCAGCCGCGACTTCCTTCTGCCGTTTCCACGATACGAAGTTCAAACTGTTGCGCACCATGTGCACGATGCACAGCTGAACGACGGCTTTTGGGTAAACCGTTTCAATCGCCTCAGGGAAGCCTTTGAGGCCGTCCACGCAGGCGATGAAGATGTCCTGCACGCCCCGATTCTTGAGTTCGGTCACCACTTGCAGCCAGAATTTTGCGCCTTCGGTTTGAGCGATCCACAAGCCCAGCACCTCTTTGTGACCCGCCATGTTGACGCCGATGGCCAGATAAACCGCCTTGTTGCGCACGGCGCCGGCATCGCGCACTTTGACGTGAATGCAGTCCAGATAGAGGATCGGGTACAGCGCGTCCAGCGGCCGCGCCTGCCAGAGTTTGACCTCATCACTCACCGCGTCGGTAATCGCCGAGATCAGGCTGGGAGAGACCTCGGTGCCGTACATTTCCTGCAAGTGCGCCTGAATTTCTCTGACACTCAAACCGCGAGCGTACAGCGAGATGACTTTGTCATCGAAGCCCGTCCAGCGGGTTTGATGCTTGGCCACCAACTGCGGCTCGAAGGACGCCTGCCGGTCGCGAGGGATGTCGAGCGGCAGTTCGCCGAAGTCGCCCTTCAGGGTTTTACCGCTGTGACCGTTGCGCGCATTGGCGGCGGTGTTGGTGATCGTCGCGCTTTTGTCGTGCCCCAGGTGTTCGGTCATCTCGGCTTCAAGGGCCCGCTCGACCAGCATCTTGGTGAGCTGTTTGAGCAGGCCGTTTTCGCCGATGAGATCTTCGGGCTTTTTGTAATTGGCCAACAGACTGTCGGCCAGTTTAACCAGCTCAGGATCAGGCTTGACTCGTTTGGCTCGCTTGGGTTTTGACTCGGTCATTGGATTTCCTTGGGGTAGGCAGTCTCCTGCCAAATGACCGTTTACACAAAACTAATTACACCCTCAGGGTGAGGCTCGGACGCACACCCAGCGGTGTTGCTGAAGATCTATATCTACGGCTACCTCAATCTCTTCTCTCATTCGATCATCGCCATCGACGGCAGCAAATTCAAAGCCGTCAATAATCGCGACCGCAACCGCCCGCTTATTCCAGAGGCAATCCTCGCGACTCTCAGTTTTCGACGTATTTAGCGCGTTTTCACACAGCCTGGCCCCTTTGCAGACATTCATATCGTCCCCTTGACCGAGGGGTTCCCCACTCTGACTTCACGCTTAGATGATGGGGTGGTAAAAAAAGATGCTGGTTGAGGTGGCCGTTGCAGCGGGAACTTCAGGGTACCGGCCAGGTCAATTGGTGCCTGTATTGGAAATGCCGATTAGCGCTGTGGTCTTTTTTACGGCAGTGCCATCCGAGATCAGTCGAGTCCGCCCCCTGATGCCAACCAAGAGTTTTCTGCCGGGTCTCATCCTGGTGTTCTGCGCCGTCGCGTCTCTTTGTTCGGTTGCTGCTGAGCGAAGAGCGGCAGCGCAAAGCAACAGCGCATCAACCACCCTAATCGAAACCGCCTCGCGGCAGTATGGAAATGGTCAGTTGGAACAAGCCGCTGCCACGCTGGAGCGAGCCCTGCATATCCAGCCGAACAATCCCGCGACGCTGCATTACCTCGGTGTGTTGCGTCTTCAGCAGGGGCAGTATCAGCAGGCTGAAACCTTGGCGACGCGCTCGAATATGCGGGTTGGTCGCAACGTCGAGTTACGCAATCGCAACTTCCAATTGATCCAGACGGCGCAGCAGGCCCAGTCTTCGGGTATCCCGCCCAGCGCCAAAGCGGACCAGGTCGCAGTTCAGAAGAGGCTGGAAGTGGAGACCCAAAGGCTCAGCGAAGCAGAAATGGGCGTTGCTGAACAATCCACTCAGGACACTGGGCGCGACGCTGGCAACTTCGCTCGCGCAACGGCAGACCAGGTATTGGATTCATCGACAGTTGGCAGGTCTCGGCCCGAAGGAAAATCGCAAATGGCTTCCGTCGAGCCAGGGCCTGCGTACGATGAGGTTGAGATTCCCCGCGGCCATTTGCCGCCTCCAGGTAAATGCCGAATCTGGTTTCCTGATCGCCCGCCGGGGCATCAGCCCGCACCCGGCAAATGCAAGAAACTGCGAAAACGGGTTCCGTCAGGGGCCTACTTGGTGCACGGTTGAGTTTCTGAACATCCACTTCTGTCCGATAGCGGTCCGAACTACAGTTGCCGCCATTCCGGACACTCCAGCGTTGTTCACCAGCACATCGACCTGATCGAACCGGGTAACGGCGAAGTCGATGAAGTCTTGGACATCCTTTCGGTCTGTGACGTCTAGAGCACGTAATTACGCCTTGCCGCAGGAGGCGTTGATATCGCCAGCAATCATTTCAAGTCGGTCGGTACGACGAGCAGCGAGCACCACTTTCGCGCCGTGGCTTGCCAGCAGCCGCGCGGTAGCCTCACCGATACCGCTGCTTGCGCCGGTGATTGCGATGACTTTGTCTTTGACGTTCAACATGATCGGTTTCTTCTTCTGTTCGCCTACACGAGCAGGTGGTGCTGCTGACGGTAGTGTCCGAAGACAGCCCTCGGGTGACTGCTGAACGCCGGTTTGAGGTTGAAGCTTATTGCGAAGGGTTTTTTCGGGTCCGTCTGCACTTTGGTTTCATGGAGGAGCCCGACGTACCCATGGCGCTAAGTCTTTGTCAGCTGAAGGAACTGGATCTCAGTCCGATGCGCACGACCTATTTCCTCAGCCGGGAGACAGTGATCCCCACCAAGCGCATTGGTATGGCGCGCTGACGCGAAAGCCTGTTCGCGTTCCTGCTGAAAAATGCCAACAGCAACTTGAAATACTTCAAGTTACCGTTGAATAGAGTGATCGAGCTGGGAACACAAGTAGAGATGTGGAGGCAAACGAAGCCGTAAAGCGGCCCGCACACAAACATCTGACAGCACGAAATTCTCTGTTGAGGCAGGCATTAATCGAGCAGGAGGTCATTTTCCTGCTCATTGGAAACACTATTGGGAGGTTATCTCCATATCAGGACTTAACGTTCCCAACCAAGCCACTAGCCCCACAATCAAAACTGCTGTCGATAACTCGACCAACACGCTGCGCCTTAACGCATTCGCCGCCACTCGATATTCCCCCTCCCGCAACGACCGCTCCAAAAGCGGGCCAAGGTGAAATCGGTTCAGTGCGGCCAGCACCAGCATCCCGGCAAACAACACCACTTTGATGATCAGCAAAGTCCCGTAGGTGCTTAGAAGCACGGCATCGAGTTTTGGGCCCACGATGAACAGGTAGTTCACGACACCTGTGACCGTGATGACGACCACGATCAAAGCGCCCACCGATTCGAATCGGTTGACGGCCCGGGTCAGCAAACTGATGCTCTCTTCGGTTTGCAGTGTGTCGAGCATTGCCATCCTGGCAAAAGCGACTAATGCACCCAGCCAGGCGCCTGCCGCCAGCAGGTGCAATATGTCCATTGCAAAATGCCAATAACGACGACTGCCTTCATCCATCGCCCCATGACCGCTCCATGCCAGACTGGCGAGGGCGATCCCGCCAGCAATAGCTGCGACCACCAAGCTAAAGCCAGGCGCACGCTGGTTGAGCATCACCGCTAAACCGCCAACAACTAACGCGATGATTCGCACGACCCAGGCCAGCCCTACGTCCGTCTCAAATACCATCATTTCAATATGCGGACGCAGCTCAGCGAAGTCCGACTCCCCGCTCATGGCGCTCGCCATCATCACCATGCTGGCGATAGACACCAGCACACCGAGCGCCGTCGTACCCGCCACGATAGACCGAAACGGCAACACGGCACCCGACACTCGCTCTCGTCCTTTAAAGCTGTACAACCCGAAAAGCGCCACGCCAAAGAGCAGCATCAAATCCAGGTACAAGCCGAAGCGCAGGGCAATGCTGGCCCAATCGCTCATCAGTTACTTCACTTTGAACGAAACGTTGCCTGTGATCGGATGAGTGTCCGATGACACCGCGCGCCATTCGACTTTATAGCTGCCAGCGGGCAATGGAGAAAGCGGCGTGATAACCATGGTTTTCGGGTCGCTGCCGCCAGAGACTTTGGCCTTCATGGGCATCGGGGAGTGGGCCATACCGGACATTTCGGTCATGACCAGTTTCGCGCCAGAGAACTGGGTCATGAGGTTTTCGGAAAAGTGCAGTTCGATCTTGCCGGGGGCCGCACCGACCGCGCCTTCCTCCGGGGTAGATGAGAGCAATTTCGGGTGCGCTTGAGCGAATGTGCTCATAAGCAGCCCACCAGAAAGTGCGATGGCAACAGCGGTGGTTTTGATCAGTCGCATACAAGGCCTCTCACCGCTTAAAGCGGTATTTTTTTGATTGTTAAGTTGACGCGTTCTAGAACCACAGCCGAACACCAAGGACGAGACGTGCTTCACTGCGATCCTCGCCATCGTCCTCGGCATAATCGGCTGTTTTGCCGTATGTGCGGTTCCAGGTCACGCCGATGTAAGGCGCAAACTCCCGGCGGATTTCATAACGCAGGCGCAGGCCCGCTTCAGTGTTAGACAAGCCAGAACCGATGCCTCGTTGCGGGTCATTTTTGCTGTAAAAATTGAGTTCGGCGGTTGGCTGCAAAATGAGTCGGTTGGTCAGCAGGATGTCGTAGTCGCCTTCCAGTCGAGCGGCGGTTTGGCCACCTTCACCGATAAACGCCGTGGCTTCGGCTTCGAAGTTGTACAGCGCCATGCCTTGCACGCCGAACGCCGCCCACGTTTGCGGGTCGCCGGGTTTGAAATCCTGCCGAACGCCGGTTACCACGTCCCACCACGGGGAGATGGCGTGGCCCCACAGTGCCTGGACTTCCGCATCTTCAGTCTTGCCGTTGGTACGTTCGCCTTCGGAGCGCAGCCACAGGCGGTCGATATCGCCGCCGATCCAGCCTGAGAGATCCCAGGCCAGGGTGCTGCCGTCATCGGCGTCCTGCCATTCTAGTTTGTCTGCGAGAAAGTACGTGTTGAGCGCGGAGTCGTGCACGTTATGCCCACCCGGACTGACAAACACGGCGGCGCGGTCGGCATCGGTCAACGCCGGGATCGGCGTGCGGCTTTCGGTAGGCGCGGCAGGCTGCATCTGACCGTCGTCCATGCTTTGCATCTGGCTGTGGTCCATGCCCTGCATCTGGCTATGATCCATGTTTTGCATGTCGTCGGTGGCGGCCATTGCCGAAGACAGTGTCAGGCTCGCGGTCACGAGCGCCAAAGAAATCGGAGTGATCCTGATCATGGGTAGCGCCTCATTCTTCCACGCGAACTTCACGGAACATGCCCATTTCCATGTGGTACAGGAGGTGGCAGTGATAGGCCCAGCGGCCGAGCGCGTCGGCGGTCACCCGATAACTGCGCCGTGAGCCTGGCGGCATGTCGATGGTGTGTTTGCGTACCATGAACTGGCCGTTCTCGTCTTCGAGATCGCTCCACATGCCGTGCAGATGGATCGGATGGGTCATCATCGTGTCGTTGACCAGCACCACCCGAACCCGCTCGCCATACTTGAGGCGCAGGGGTTCGGCATCGGAGAACTTCACGCCGTTGAACGACCAGGCAAATTTTTCCATGTGGCCGGTGAGGTGAAGTTCGATAGTACGGCTGGGCTCGCGGCCGTCCGGGTCTGCGAAGGTGCTGCGCAAGTCGGAATAGGTCAGGACCCGACGACCATTGTCACGCAGGCCGAGGCCAGGGTCATCGAGTTTGGGTGAAGTGGTCATGGCTTGCATGTCCACCAGCGGATTGTTGCTTTCCGTCGCGGGGTGGGACTGCATTTCGCCCATGCCAGCCATACCGCTGTGATCCATGCCGGACATGCTGTCCATGCCTTGCATTGAGCTGTGGTCCATACCCGTCATCTGGCTGTGATCCATGCCCGCCATGTCGCCGCCCATACCGCCGTGATCCATACCGCCCATACCCATGTCATCCATGGTCACCAGCGGCCTCGGGTCCAGTGGTGGTACCGGCGCGGACACTCCCGTCTTCACCGCCAGCGTGCCGCGGGCATAGCCAGTACGATCCATCGACTGGGCGAACAAGGTGTAGGCATCCTGGGTCGGCTCGACGATCACATCGAACGTCTCGGCCACTGCGATGCGAAACTCGTCGACGCTCACCGGTTTGACATGCAGACCGTCTGCGGCGACTACCGTCATTTTCAGACCGGGAATGCGTACGTCGAAGTAGGTCATGGCGGAGCCGTTGATAAAGCGCAGACGCAGTTTCTCGCCAGGCCGGAATACCCCCGTCCAGTTCATGTCAGGCGACTGGCCGTTCATCAAGTGGGTGTAAGTCGCGCCGCTGACGTCGGCCAGGTCCGTGGGATTCATCTTCATTTCAGCCCACATCTTTCGATCTGCGACCGTGGAGCCCCAACCTTTTTCACTGGCGTCGTGGATGAAGTCGCCCACGGTGCGCTTGTTGTAGTTGTAGTAATCCGACTGTTTTTTCAACGTCTTCATCAGGCCGACCGCGTCTTCGTCGGTCCAGTCGGTCAGCATCACCACGTAATCTCGGTCGTACTGGAACGGCTCCGGCTCCTTCGCATCGATCACCAACGGGCCGTAAACGCCGGACTGCTCCTGAAACCCAGAATGACTGTGATACCAGTAAGTGCCGTTCTGCCGGAGCTTGAATTGATAGACATACATCCCACCCGGTTCAATGCCATGAAAGCTCAGGCCCGGCACACCGTCCATGTTGGCCGGCAGCAGAATGCCGTGCCAGTGAATGGAGGTGGAGGCGTCGAGTTTGTTCCTCACCCGCAACGTGACCGTGTCGCCTTCGCGCCAGCGCAGCAGTGGGCCGGGTATGCCGCCATTGATGGTCATCGCGGTGCGCGGGTTGCCAGTGATGTTGACCGGGGTTTCGCCGATGAACAGGTCGAAATCGGTACCGGCCAGGACATTCGGCTCGCCGGGGCTGGTGATTGCCCAGACAGGTGTGCGCCATAGCCCGAGGCCGCCGAGAATCCCGGCGGCGGCGAGTCCCTTCACAAAGGTTCGTCTTGATGTTTCAGGTTGCATGGCGCTTTGTTCCCAGTCAGTCGGATGACAGAGCAAACAGGAGATACTGATGAAGAGGGTAATGGGTGCAAGCTTTCAGAAGGCTGAGCGGAAGATTACCGTTTTGTCAGCTTCACCCGTAGCTTTGGCCGTGACCCACTCGAATGCTGGCTTGCGAATGCCTGGTTTTTGAGTGAATATGCGCATCATTATAGGGTAGGTGGGTATGGTATGGCGCATGTTCATGGGCAAAAAGACGATCTGTTGAAGCGTGTTCGACGTATCGCCGGTCAGGTTCAGGCTATAGAGCGAGCGCTGGAGTCGGACGCGGACTGTGCCAAAACGCTGCATCTTGTCGCGGCCACACGCGGGGCAATGAACGGTCTGATGGATGAAATTATAGAAGCACATGCGCACGCTCACGTTGCGAATCCTGAATTGAGCGATGAAGAGCGCGCTAAAGGTGTCGAAGAGTTGCTTGAAGCCATCCGTCGTTACTCGAAGTAGACCCTGTCATGCCAAATTTTGCAGAACTGCTTCAGCAGGGGGGCACCCACGCGTGGCTCTACTTCCCGAGCGCGATACTGCTAGGTGCGTTGCACGGGCTTGAGCCTGGCCATTCAAAGACCATGATGGCAGCGTTCATCGTCGCCATTCGTGGATCGGTGAAACAGGCTGTACTGCTGGGCTTGGCCGCAACGCTCTCGCACACCGCAGTGGTGTGGTTGGTTGCCATTGGTGGCATGTATCTGGGCAAAGGCCTGGACGCTCACACTACTGAGCCGTACTTCCAGCTAGCATCCTCCGCTCTGATCATAGTAATTGCGCTCTGGATGCTGTGGCGTACGTGGCGCGGCGAACAGATGTTCAAGTTCGAGCAAGGTGATGATCACCATCACGGCGAACATACCCATGCTCATCACGATGAGACTCAGCGTATTGATACGGGCCACGGGCGGATCGAACTGGCGATTTTCGAACAGGGAATGCCTCCACGCTGGCGCATGAAGGCGTTGAGTGGGCATGCCTGGTCAGCGGCAGAGGTTCGACTGACGACTACCCGCTCAAATGGCAGCATTCAAGCGTTCTCGTTCGTCGAGCGCGAAGGTTTCCTCGAATCGACCGCCGATATTCCTGAGCCTCATGACTTTAGTGCTCGTTTGAGTCTTGGGCATGCGGGCCATTCCCATGATTACGATCTGGATTATCAGGAGCACGGACACAGTCACGAGCATTCCGAACTGGAAGGCCTGGAACTGTCGATTGACGGTTATCAGGATGCGCATGAGCGTGCCCATGCCAACGATATCCGTAAGCGCTTCACCAATCGTGAGGTCACCACTGGCCAGATCATTATGTTCGGGTTGACCGGGGGGCTGATTCCCTGTCCAGCGGCTATTACCGTTCTGCTGCTCTGCCTTCAGGTCAAGGAAGTCGCCTTGGGAGGCGTGCTGGTATTGTGTTTCAGCCTTGGTTTGGCGCTTACATTGGTATCCGTCGGTGCGGCGGCGGCCATTGGCGCTAAGCAAGCTTCCAATCGCTGGCCTTGGCTTGGCGCAGTTGCGCGTCGCGCACCTTATTTGTCCAGCGTGTTGATCATCGGGGTCGGATTATACGTGGGGGTTCACGGCTGGATTGGTTTGAGTGCTGCATAAGCCAGTTTTGAACCATTTTCAGATCTGAAATCAAAATGTAAAAAGCGTCTGTTTTGTGCCGGTAATGCTGGCTTCAGGTCCGGTGTTATCGCCTGAGTTAGACATCTCGGCAGGCCGATCGCAGCCCTTCCATGATAGGCAACAATCGGCCCGGAGTGTGTAAAACGCCTTCGCGAACACTTGTATGATTTCTGAGGATTTCATCGCAGGGATCGCCCATGAAGCGCTTTATCCAAGGTGAACATCGAGGCAAAGGCACCTTACTTCCCGAGAGCCTCGACGACTACGTCAGCGATACTAATCCGGTGCGCGTAGTCGACGTCTTTGTCGACGAACTCGACCTGGTCAATATGGGTTTTGAAGGTGCCATTCCAGCCGATACTGGCCGGCCTGTAACACCCCGCGATCTTGAGAACATCTGGTCGCCATCGATGGCAGCACATTCCGAGTTGCTGTTCTACGCCATCAAAATTGTGGCCGCGGCGTATCTGTTTTACCTGGCGTGGCAATTATGGCGCGCCGATCCGGGGGCCGTTTGCAGCACCACCGCCAACCCGGTCGATGCGAGGGCGATCATCCCGGCAAACACCAGCAGCCGACCGACCCTGACCAGGCGGGGAGAAACAGCGTGAGCGTGGCGAGGTCCATGACAGGTCTCTAGAAACGAGAGCGATATTTTTATCATGGACGGCAGAGGGCTTTTTCCGTAAAGCGGCGCGCGCATACCGCAGTACAATTTCGTTGCTCGTAATGAGTGCGCGACCGCCCATTCAACATGATTTGAGGGGGCGCGTTTAATCGCCATCAAGTTTACTTCCTGAAAGCTACAAATCCTTGCGCCGTTGCCTACGGCTGCGCCAGAATCCGCCGGCTTGTGCGCCTTGGGCCTGGTCTCTATCGTTTCCGGGTCGCTGCCAATTTAGCGTCCGGACTTGACCGTCCGATTCAATCAAGGCGTACCAGTGACCAGGAAAAGCTTCCGGCTTTTTTGCGGTGGCTGTGCGTGGGACATCTTCGGGTGTGCCGGATTCCTTGATTTCCGGTCGGTCAACCCGCGTACAGCTGCCACCTCTGTTCGTTTGACCGCGAACGGTGGCGGCTCCGCTAATCAAGGAGCATCACCATGTTCAAAGCCACACCCAATCCCCTGGAAACGGACGACGTTTCCCCGTACGAATCCACCGACTCCAAGAAGCTCAACGATGCCGCCGAGCGGGCGCTCGACTTCCGCTTCCCCTCGAATGCGAACATCAAGTCCACCCCGCGCACACGCAGTACTCTGTTTTCAGTGGACCCCGAGGCTACGGCCGAAACATTGGCGGTTTATCTGGTCGAGACCCTGGCCTCGGTCGATGTGATGGTCCATCAATTGGTGGATCATCTGGAGGGTGAATCGCGTTATGCGCTGCTGGGCATTTCCAACAGCATCATGGTGGCGGAGATCACCGCGAACCGGGTGTTGGATAAAATTGATCTGCCCAAGTAGGTGCGGTCTGCTGTGGTAATGGGTAACTGATATCTGGCCGTCAATCAGGGTCAGAAATGGCATGGCAGCGGCTCGCGGTGTTTTAAACGCGAAGAAAACCCGCTGTGGTTTGCCGATCACTGGGGGTTTTTGGTAGCCACAAGACCTGCGGGCTTTGCCGGGTGCCGGGGCGTTATTTCGCAAATCTCCTCGCACCCACCACACACATGATCACCGCAACGGTGACCCCCAGCATGCCGATGCTGACCTGCTCGTGAAGCAACGTGGCCGCCAGCGCCAACCCAAAGAAAGGCTGAAGCAGTTGAAGCTGTCCAACGGCCGCAATCCCTCCCTGTGCCAGCCCGCGATACCAGAATACAAAACCGATCAGCATGCTGAACAGCGACACGTACGCCAGGCTCAACCACGCCGGCGCACTGATCCCCGAGAACGAAGGGGGCGTCAGCCACCAGGTCAGCGGGGCGACAATCGGCAGCGACAACACCAGCGCCCATGAAATCACCTGCCAGCCGCCCAGTGTTTTGGACAGCTTCGCGCCTTCGGCATAGCCGAGGCCGCAGGCAAGGATGGCCAACAGCATCAGGATGTCGCCTGTCGGCGAGGCGGTCAGTCCTTGGGAAACGGCGAATCCGACCACCAGCAGGCTGCCCAAAACAGAGAAGAACCAGAACGCCGGCCGGGGCCGCTCGCCACCGCGCAACACACCGAACGCGGCGGTCGCAAGCGGCAACATACCGACGAAGACAATGGAATGCGCGGACGTCACGTACTGAAGCGCCAGCGCGGTCAGCAGCGGAAACCCGACCACCACGCCCATCGCGACGATAACCAAGGGCAACAATTGGTTTCGCGCAGGCCGCTTTTCCTCGAACAGCCACAAAATGCACAGCGCCAGCACGCCAGCGATGGTGGCTCGGGCCACGGTCAGAAAGACCGGGTCGAATTCCAGCACTGCCACCCGAGTCGCGGGCAGCGAACCGCTGAAGATCACTACGCCGATCAGCCCATTGATTAACCCGCTCGTATTCTTTTCCAACGTCTGGTTGTGCAGCTTCGATGTCCGTTCCATTTCGCGTCCACTCATGTGTCGGGTTGCATGAGGCGCATCGTATGACCGACTATCGATACAATCAAAAAATTGTCATGGATACATTTCCCTATGCCTCGCTCCCGGTACAAGTCGCTGGTGGATGCCTTTGCAGCCGATATCCGTTCAGGGCGGTTGTTGCCGGGCACGCGCTTGCCGACTCACCGTCTGCTTGCCGCTACCCACGGATTGGCCCTGGTCACTGCAAGCAGGGTCTATGGGGAGCTGGAGGCCATGGGCCTGGTCAGTGGCGAAACGGGGCGCGGTACTTTCGTCCGCGAGACTTCACTGCCACCGAGTCTGGGCATCCACCAGCCCAGCGTTGTGGCGGGGATGATCGACCTCAACTTCAACTATCCGTCCGTGCCGGGGCAGGCCGATCTGCTGCGCACAGCCTTGCGTCAGCTCGCGTTGTCCGGCGACCTGGAATCCCATCTGCGCTACCAACCGCACGCGGGCCGTCCGCACGAGCGGGCATCGGTCGCGCGCCATCTGGAGGCGCGCGGACTGACGGTCCAGGCCGAGCAGGTGTTGCTTGTCAGTGGCGCTCAGCACGGATTGACGGTGGCCCTGATGGCGCTGCTGCAACCGGGTGATGTGATCGCGGCTGATGCCTTGACCTATCCGGGGTTCAAGGTGCTGGCTGAAACGCTGCATCTTGAAGTCGTGCCCATTCCTGGCACTGACACCGGGCCTGATCTCGATGCACTCGAAAAGCTCTGCCGGAGCCGCTCGGTACGTGCCCTCTACACCATGCCGACGTTGCACAATCCGTTGGGATGGGTGATGGCAGCGGATCAACGTGAGCACCTCGTGGCGATTGCACGCAAGCACGACCTGCACATCATCGAGGACGCTGCGTACGCGTTTCTGGCGGAAGATTCGTTGCCACCCATAGCGCAAATGGCACCTGAAAGGACGGTGTACGTTTCAGGATTTTCCAAAAGCGTCGCCACCGGGTTACGTGTCGGATTCGTCGCCGCACCCGTGCAAACGGTGGCCGCACTGGAGCGCACGATCAGGGCGACCACCTGGAATACGCCCGGGGTGATGACTGCGATTGCCTGCGCGTGGATCGATGACGGAACTGTCAGCCTGCTGGAGGCGCAAAAGCGCGCAGATGCACAAGCCCGGCAGGCCCTGGCCGACAAGCACCTGGCCGGCCTGCATTTCGTGCGCCATCCATCGTCCTACTTCATCTGGCTGCCCTTGTCGGAAGACGCACGGGCGGACCAGATCGCCATGGCGTTGATGCGCGAGCAGGTGGCGGTATCAACCGCCGAACCGTTTGCGACTTCGGTCCATGTGCCGCACGCGATTCGCCTGGCCCTGGGCTCGGTGGACATGGACGCGCTTGCAGTGGCGCTGGAGAAAGTGAGGCGGGTGGTGGGGGCTTATACGTAGCGGAGCCATAGCTGACCAAAGCCGGATGACTGGCAGGTACACCGCGTTATCGTTCTTCGCGCGCAAGCCCGCTTGTGTCTTGCGCAGGGGGCGGGCCATTCACCACTCTAGCGATCTGATATACACTTTCTTCTCGTTGACGGAGGCCAACTGCTTGTGGATGTTCTTGCGCTTTTCTATGACTACCTGTTTCTGTGGGTGATTACGCCGGTCACCGACCAGTTTCTTGGCATCTTCGATTTGAACGGCCGCTTCGGCCTGGTGTTTCTGTTGTCCTCCTACGGCGTTGCCTACGGCCTGTTTCGCTTCAGGAAATCCCGCGGGCTGACCGACGCGCGTACTTTCGGGCAATTCATCGGCGGGACCCGGGTTCATTTGCACCGCTCGGCGTTGCTGGATTACCGCTACTACTTCGTCCGCGCCATCCTGAAAGTGTCGCTGGTGTTGCCCATCGTCGGTCTGGTGGACCCGTACATCCTGCGTTCCGGGGACTACGTCCGCTTCATGACCAACCTTTGGGGCGCACGGGTGCAAGTCGGGGACCACCTCTCACTCTCGCTGCTGTTCGGATTGGGGGTGTTTCTGGTCAAGGATTTTGCCAACTATTCGGTACACCGGGCCTTTCATTCACGATGGTTGTGGGAGTTTCACAAGGTCCATCATTCGGCACCCGTTCTGGTCCCCGCCACTGCAAGCCGGGTTCACTTCGTGGAAAAAATTGTTGAAAAGCTGACGAATACCGTCTGCATCGCGGCCTTTGCCGGCGTCTTCTGGTACGCCTGCGGTGGCGAGATCAGCCGTTACACCTTGTTTGGCGTGACCTGGCTGGTACTGATCTTCAACGGTCTTGCCGCAAACCTGCGTCATACCCATGTCTGGCTATCGTTCGGGCCAGTGTTCGAGCATGTGTTGAACAGTCCGGCCCAGCACCAGATTCACCACAGTGACGCGGCCCGACACATCAACAAGAACTTCGGAGTCAACCTGTCACTCTGGGACTGGATGTTCGGAACGCTCTACGTCACCACATCGAAGCCGGAAGCCATCCGCTTCGGTACCGATGAAGCGGATCACGAACGCTACCTGACGGTCTACAGCCTGATCGTCACGCCGTTTGTGGACATAGCCCGCAAGATCCGCCTGGCGAAACGCCCGCAGGCCGCGCCACCAGCCCCCGTCGAAGTACCCGAGTCTTAACAAGACGCCATAAACACAACCATGACCTACGCTTGTTCACAGACGCATGTTCAGTGAGCAGGGTTTGCTCCTGAGCGAGATTCAATCGGCACCCACAAAAATAATATCGGGAGACTCCATATGCTCGCCTTGTTCCGTCGATTCAGCCGCTCCATCGCAGTTGCGATTACCGCTGCGGCGCTCACTACACCGGCCTTTGCGCTGGACACCGTCAAGTTCATGGCCCCGGGCTCGGTTGGTGGCGGCTATGACCAGACTGCACGAGATCTGGGCAAAGCCCTGGTCGAGGCCAAAGCGGCCAAATCCGTCACCTTCGAGAACAAGGGCGGGGCCGGCGGCACGTTGGGGCTGGCGCAATTTGCCAACAGCACCAAGGGCGATCCGAATGCACTGCTGGTTGTCGGCGCGATCATGGTCGCGGGTATTGAACAGAACAAACCGCCAATCACCTTGAAGGACGTGACGCCGATCGCACGGCTGTTTACCGAATACAACGTGATTGCCGTGCGCAAGGAGTCCGAGTTCAAAACCCTGGACGACTTGCTCAAAGCCTTCAAGGAAAAACCCTCCAGCATCACTTGGGGCGGTGGCTCCAAGGGCTCGATTGATCACATCGGCATCGCCGATCTGGCCAGCAGAATGGGTATCCCCGTCAACAAGGTGAACTACGTGGCGTTCGCCGGTGGGGGTGAAGTCGTGGCTCAGGTATTGGGCGGTCAGATCAAGGTGATCACCGGCGGTTACGCCGAACTGGGCCAATACATCAGGAACGGCCAGTTCCGTGTGCTCGCCATCGGCGCGCCCGAGCGTATTGCCGGTATCGATGCGCCGACGCTGAAAGAAAGCGGCTACGACGTGATTATCGGCAACTGGCGGGGTGTTTACGGTGCGGCGGGCCTCACCCCCGAGCAGCGCAAGGAAGTGACCGACGCCGTCTTGGCCGCCGCCGAAAGCAATGGCTGGAAAGCCAATGTCGAGACCAATAAATGGGCACCCAACGTCCTGACCGGCGATGAGTTCGGCAAATTCGTCGACGCAGAGCACGTGCGCCTGCATGGGATGTTGGTCGAGGTCGGGTTGATAAAATGAACCCACCTCGCACATTCATTCCGGTACAACTGGCGATCGGCTTGGGTGTGGTCGTCATCAGTGCGGTATTGGCGCTTGGCGCCTACCGCTTTCCTGAGGAGATGGGGTTCGTCATTCTGGGCGCTCATGTCTACCCCTACGCGTTGGCGGTGTTCCTTGGCGTCGTCGGCCTGTTGCTGTGTTATCAGTCCGTGACCGGTGGTTTTCGCGAATTGGCGGACCACGATGACGAGTCTGCCAAAGCGCTGCCCGGCGGCAAGCTCGGGGCCGCCTGGGTCACCGCGGGTCTCGTGGCCGTGGCCGTGCTGATTAACCTCATCGGCTTCGTCCTGTCGGCCGGGTTGCTGTTTGCCTGTTCGGCCCGGGGTTTTGGCAGTCGCCGCCCGGTGCGGGACCTGGCCATCGGCATTGCCTTGACGCTGCCGATTTACTGGCTGTTCAACGCCGGGCTCGGGGTTTCCCTGCCGCCCCTGATCAACGCCTGGCTCTGACCCCGGCCCAAGGAGATAAACTCGGTGGATATTCTCTCAAGCCTGGCCGTCGGTTTTGCCGCCGCGCTGACCCCGATCAATCTGATGTGGGGATTTATCGGCTGCTTGCTCGGCACGGCCATCGGTGTCTTGCCGGGGATTGGACCGGCACTGACCGTTGCGCTGCTGTTGCCGATCACCGCCAAGGTCGATCCTACCGGGGCGCTGATCATGTTCGCCGGCATCTACTACGGCGCACAGTTTGGCGGTTCGACCACGTCCATCCTGCTTAATACGCCCGGGGAATCGTCGTCCATGGTCACGGCCCTGGAAGGCAACCTCATGGCCCGGAACGGACGGGCAGGGCCGGCCTTGGCGACGGCGGCTATCGGTTCGTTTGTCGCCGGCACCATCGCGACGGTTCTGCTCACCCTGTTTGCCCCCATCGTTGCCACGCTGGCGCTCAATTTTGGCCCTGCGGAGTATTTTGCGATTCTGGTGCTGTCCTTCACGACTGTGTCGGCAGTGCTCGGCGCTTCGATGCTGCGGGGGTTCGCCTCGCTCGGGATTGGCCTGACCATCGGCTTGATCGGCCTGGACTCGACCTCGGGCATTGCCCGCTACACCTTGGGTGTGCCGGAGTTGGTGGATGGCATCGAAGTGGTGCTCGTGGCGGTCGGCTTGTTTGCGGTGGGCGAGGCGTTGTACAGCCTGCTTTATCAAAAAGAAGAAGCATCGGGTCGGCACCGGTTGACGTCGTTGTGGATGACACGCGCTGACTGGAAACGCTCGATTCCCGCCTGGTTGCGGGGAACACTGATCGGTTTCCCGTTCGGTTCGATTCCGGCGGGTGGTGCTGAAATTCCGACCTTCTTGTCCTATTCCGCCGAACGCAAACTGAGCAAGTTTCCGAAAGAGTTCGCAGGCAGCAAGGGCGAGGGCGCCATCGAAGGGGTGGCCGGTCCCGAGGCGGCCAACAATGCCAGCGCTACCGGTTCTCTGGTGCCGCTGCTGACGCTCGGTATCCCGACGTCCGCCACGGCGGCGATCCTGTTGGCGGCGTTCCAGAACTACAACCTGCAGCCGGGGCCGATGCTGTTCCAGACATCGGGTGATCTGGTCTGGACACTTGTCGCTTCGCTGTACATCGGCAACGTCATCCTGCTGGTATTAAACCTGCCGTTGGTGGGGTTGTGGGTCAAGCTGTTGCAGATTCCCCGACCGTATCTGAATGCCGGGATTCTGGTGTTTGCCACCATCGGCGTGTACGGCATGCGCCACTCTTCGTTTGACCTGCTGCTGATGCTGGCAATCGGTTGGGGAGGGGTGCTGATGCGGCGTTTCGATTTCCCTGTCGCGCCAGTGATCGTGGGCATGCTGCTGGGGCCGATGGCTGAAAAGCAGCTGCGCAATGCGCTGTCCATCAGCGAAGGGGACTGGATGATATTTTTGACGCAACCCATCGCCGCGTCGTTCCTCGCGCTGACGCTGCTGGTGCTGATCGTGCCTCATCTGCTGCATGCTCGGGGCATCAAGTTGCACGAGGATGATTGATCACAAAAGGCACGCCGCGAGTCCTGTAATTGAATGGACTCGCCCTCGCTGTCGTTGGCTTCTATAAGAATGCCACCGTGGCGCACAGACGCCTCGGCTTGGGCGAGTCCACTCAATTACACGAAGCGTGCGACATCAACAAATCCCCATGGGCATTGGGCAGTTTTCTTCAATACGCAGGGCAGGGCGCTCAGTACCTTGAGCGCTAATTTCCCTGAATTGAAGAAGGTGTGCGATGAGTCTGATTATTTCCATGGCGACATTTGCCCTGGTGGCGTCGATAACGCCGGGGCCGGTGAACATTGTTGCGTTGAGTTCGGGGGCGCAGTTCGGTTTTCGCGCCAGTCAGCGGCATGTGGCCGGGGCCACGCTGGGGTTCGTTTTATTGCTGGTGTTGATGGGCCTGGGTTTGCATGAGGTGTTGCAGCTGTGGCCGGCGCTGACGCGGGTGGTGCAACTGGCGGGTGTGGCGTTTCTGTTGTTCATGGCCTGGAAGCTGGCGGCGGACGATGGTCGAATCGATGCAAAAAAGTCGCGCCGGGCACCGTCGCTGTTGTACGGCGCGGTGATGCAATGGCTCAACCCGAAAGCCTGGCTGGCGTGTGTAGCGGGGATGGGCGCCTTCGTCGCGGATGGCGAGGCGCGGTTGGTCTGGCAGTTCGCGGCGGTGTACTTGGTAATCTGCTACGTATCCGTTGGTTGCTGGGCTTACGCTGGCACCTTTTTGCAAGGTTACTTGAGCAATCCTGCGGGCATGCGCCTGTTCAACCGGATCATGGCGTTTCTGTTGGCGGTGTGTGCGGCGTACCTGTTGTTACCCTGATCAGGCTCGATATTGCCCCGGTGTGGCCGCCAGATGCTGTTTGAATACCCGCTGAAAATGCGCCTGATCCGCAAATCCCGCTTCCAGCGCTACATCGGCAATCAACTTGCCGTTGCGCAATTGATCACGGGCGAACTGGATGCGCCGGTTGACCAGAAAGGCGTGGGGCGTCATGCCGTAATGGTGTTTGAAGGCGCGAATCAGGTAGGACGGCGACAGTTGAGCCGCCTCGCAAATGTCCTCGAGCTTGAGCTGGCATGTGCAGTGGTCGCGGATGTAGTCGGCGGCCCGTTCCAGCTTGAAATTGGGCTCGCGCAGCGGTTGATCGATCGGGTTGAGCCGCTGTTGCACATCGGTAAAAAACTCCACCGCCGCACTGTGTTTGCACAACACGTCCTGCAGCGGATCAACCAGTATTTCGTTCAAATCGTTCAGGCCTGCGAACAGGTTGACATCGCGGGTGTGGGTAACGGAAAACCGCCGAAACGCCAACTCCTGGCTGAAGCCGAGCTGATGTTGCAAATTGGTCAGCCAGGTCGTCTCGACGTACAGCATCAGGTACGACCACGGCTGGTCGTCGATCGGATTGCAGGCATGGACATCATCGGGGTTCATCAACACCACGGTGCCGGCGCTGACCTGGAACTGCGCTTGCTCATGAAGGTAGGTACTGCGCCCGGCGGTGATCGCACCGATGGAAAAGTGCTCGTGGGCATGCCGGGTGTAGCAAACCTCCCGGCCGTCGGCGATGGATCGAGCTTCGATGAAGGGCAGGGCATCGTCGCGCCAGAAGCGGGGTGCTTTGTCAGCGTCTTTGGCAACGGTGTGCTTCATCGTCAGTGTCCTCGGCAGGCCAGCAACGGAGTGTATTAGCTCTCGCCGTTAAAGGCTCGCTGCAGTGCGGCGATGTCGAGTTTTTTCATCTGCATCATGGCTTGCATGGCGCGTTGTGATTTCTTCGTGTCGGGGTCTTTCAGCATGTCCATCATGGCGACCGGCACGATCTGCCAGGACAAACCGAATTTGTCCTTGACCCACCCGCACTGCTCGTTCTCTGGATGGGCGGAAAGGGCGCCCCAGAAATGGTCGACTTCATCCTGGGTCTGGCAATTGACCTGAAATGAAACCGCTTCGCTGAATGTGAAAACCGAACCGCCATTCAGGCCTGTCATCGGCTGTCCGTCGAGTTCGAAACTGACCGTCAGCACCGAGCCTTCAGGCATGCCATGAACCTCTTGGCCGGCCTTGCCGTAGTGAGTGAGGGCGGTTATTTTTGAATGATCGAAGATCGAACAGTAAAACTTCGCCGCTTCTTCGGCCTGATTGTCGAACCAGAGGCAGGGAGTCAGTTTTTGTACGCGCTGCATGGTGGTGCTCCTCCACGAGTTACACATGCTGGATTATCAGCGTAGCCAGCTTGTAGTCGATTGGCTGGACCGTAGATCGACATTTGCCCGCAGGTATAGATGTGTCTGAGTCAAAATGACAATTGTGTGAGTCATACAGACTACTTCGGCAAGTGGTCGATATGACTCTATTTTCTTCAGGTTACTGATTTAAATGGATAAAAAAACTGGCACGAGACTTGATAAGTAAAACGTACAACTGAACTGCTTCAGGAGTACGGAAAAATGTTCGATTTCTTCATCAATCCTCAGAACGTTCTGCACTTGTCGAGTCGCGTACTTGGCGCTGGCCTGGCGCTGCTTTTGATGGGTATCTACGGCGCTTACCTCTACGACGGTCATTTGCCGATTGTCGCCCTGGTGACGATGCATGCCATGACCATTATCGGGCCGACCTTGCTCAAAATTGGCTACGTTATGCGCCTGCTGGCGCAGCATCGCTTGGGTAAAGGCCTGGTCGGGGCGGTCGCCTGATGCGCCGACTCGCCGCTGCGCCAGTCTTCAGTCTCGGCTTTCGACCGTTCTTTTTGGCAGGTGCCGGGTTTGCTGCGATCGCGGTGGCGATCTGGGCGCTTTGGCTGTACGGGCGACTGCCCGATGCGCAACCTGTTGGCGGGATGCTGGCCTGGCACCGGCATGAAATGCCGTTTGGTTTTGCCACGGCAATTATCGCCGGGTTCCTGCTTACCGCAGTGCCCAACTGGACCGGACGCCCTGGCCTCAACGGCTGGCCCTTGATGGGGCTTGTGCTGGTATGGCTGCTGGCGCGACTGGCCTGGTTGCTACCCGTTTCCGATAGCGTGCTGCTGGTGTTGCAAGTGCCGTTTCTACCGCTTCTGGCCTGGGCGATTGGACGGGATCTGGTGGCCGCCGGCAAGCGCGACAACTACCCGATTCTGTTGGTGATTGCGCTGATGGCTGGTTGTCAGGGCATGACGTTGTGGGGGATCGCGATGGATGACGCGGGCCTGCAACGGCGTGGCGTGTTGGCGGCCTTGTGGCTAGTGGCGGCGCTTATGACGGTGATTGGTGGCCGGGTCATTCCCTTCTTTATCCAGCGCGGCTTGAACCGTGCCGCCGCACCCGCCGCTCACCCGTTGCCAACCAAAGTGTTGTTGCTGAGCAACCTGCTCGCGGCCATGTCCTTTGCCGGTGGGTTGAACGATGCTCCCAGACCCTGGCTGGGGGCGTTGTTTCTGCTGATGGGCGCGTTGCATCTGCTGCGCTTGTTGCGCTGGCATGATCGGGGCCTTTGGCGCGTACCGCTGCTCTGGTCGCTGTACCTCGCTTATGCCTGGCTGGTGGTTGCCCCGTTGGCGATGGCGTTGTGGCACACCGGCTTAATGCAGCAACAAAGTCTGGCCACGCACTCATTGGCCGTCGGTGGTATCGGCGGGCTGATACTGGCAATGATTGCGCGGGTCAGCCTGGGTCATACCGGGCGACTGTTGCAGCCGTCGAACACCGTGGTGCTGGGTTTTGCCTTACTGGTGATCGCCGGTGTGAGCCGGGTGTTTGTTGTACCGTTTTTCGGGCTGGGGCTGGGCCTCTCAGCGCTGCTTTGGAGCAGTGCTTTCGGCCTGTTTCTCATGCACTACACCGGCATCTTGCTCAAGCCGAGGCTTTAACGCCCCAGACCACCGCGTTCAGCGATCCACTGCGTGGCCATATCGATGAAGGCGCGCAGTTTCGGTTGAGTCTGGGGGCGGCTCGGGAAATACAGGTACAACGCCGAACTCAACGGCGCAAACGGCAGCAGCACTCGCTCCAGTTGACCGTTCGCCAGCTCGTCGATGATCTCCAGATTGCAGGCGTAAGCGAGTCCGAGCCCGTTTCGGGCTGCGGAGATCAGAGCTTGCGATCATTGACAATCACGCCACTCTCGACGCCCACCGTGAAGTCTCGCCCGTCACGGCGAAACTCCCAGCGATGCGCGCTGCCGGAGTTGGCGAAGCGGAAGCCGATGCACTCATGCCGGGTCAGCGCTTCCGGGCTGAGCGGTTTGCCGGCCTTGGCGAAGTAAGCCGGCGAACCCACCACCGACCATTGCAGGTCCGGTGTCAGGCGCACGGCGATCATGTCTTTCTCGATGGACTCTCCCAGCCGGATCCCGGCATCGAATCCGCTCTCCATCAGATCGACCGTGGCGTCGTCCAGGGAGATATCGAGGCTGACCTGCGGATAAGCCTGGCGGAACAGCGGCATCAGTGGCTCGATCAACAACGCGCCGGACAAGCGCGGCGCGGTGATGCGCAGCGTGCCCATCGGTTGATCTGGCCGCCGGGCGCAGACGGGCGAACAGGCTGGCACCGGCCTCGGTCAACGCCACTCGGCGAGTCGTGCGCTGGAACAGCAATACGCCGGTGCGCCGCTACAGCAGTTTGATCGCGTGGCTGACCGCCGTGGGCGTCACCGCCAACCGGGTGGCGGCAAGGGTGAAGCTTTTATGCTCGGCCACCGCCAGAAACTCGGTCAAGCCATCGAACGGGTCGTGATTCATGTCGGCGTCAATATGAAAGACAGTTTCATAGTGCTTGTAACACGAGGGTATTTTTCCGACCAATCTTCCTGCGTACCTTGTGCTCACCCCAACCCAAACAAGGAACTCGATCATGACCACTTCCCCCACCTTCAAACGTGTCTGGCTCATCACTGGCGCTTCCCGCGGTATCGGCGCAAAGATCGCCGCCGCTGCACTGGCCAATGGCGATGCGGTGGTGGCTACCGCTCGTGATGCCAGCAGCGTCACCCAGCGTTTCGGCACTCAATCCGCGTTGCTCGCCGTGTCCCTCGATGTGACCAACGAAGCGCAAGGCGTTGCCGTCGCCAAGGCGGCCATCGATCACTTCGGGCGTATCGACGTGCTGGTTAACAACGCGGGCTTCGGCTTGCTGGGCGCGGTGGAAGAAGCCAGCGCCGACGAGGTGCGACGTGTGTACGAAACCAGTGTCTTCGGCTTGCTGAACGTCACTCGCGCCGTCCTGCCGTACATGCGCGCCGCTCGCAGTGGGCACGTGATCAATCTGTCATCGGTGGGCGGTTACGCGTCGGGGCCGGGCTTCGGCGTCTATTGCTCGACCAAGTTTGCCGTTGAAGGGCTGAGCGAGGCGCTGCACGCCGAATTGGCGCCGGTGGGGGTCAAAGTCACGGTTGTCGAGCCTGGATACTTCCGCACCGAATTCCTCGAAGGCAATTCGCTGGTGGAACCCCCGTCAACGATTGCCGACTACGACAGCACCGCGGGTGAAGTACGCAAAATTGCCAAGGCCGTGACCCTGAATCAGCCGTGCGACCCGGACAAGCTCGCGCAGACCATGATCACCCTGGTGGAAGCGAAAAAAGCACCGCTGCGCTTACCGCTGGGCAGTGACTGCGTCGCGGCGATCGAAGCCAAGAACGCCTTCGTCGCCGATGAGTTGCAGACATGGCGTGAAGTGTCGGTCTCCACCGATTTCTAAACCTCAACCCTGTCCGTATCTGCCGTTGTGGCGAGGGGATAAATCCCCTCGCCACAACGACAGCTGCTACAGAGCGTGCCGTTTCAGTCGTTTTCATGTGACCGGTGGTCGATGAACCCGTCTCAACCGGCAATTTGCGCTTAGCTGAAGGGATCACCCGAGGCGCGCGTAGGCATTCCGTTGTCACAGCGACGCCCCTTCAGAACACCGTGAGTCTGAGGAATTCGCAATGCTGACCCTGAACATCAATGGCAAGGATCAGGAGCTGGATGTCCCCGCGGACATGCCGCTGCTCTGGGTCCTGCGCGATGTCGCGCACCTGACGGGCACCAAATTCGGTTGCGGCATGGCCCAGTGCGGCGCCTGCACCGTGCACGTCGACGGTGCGCCGCTGCGTTCCTGCATCACGCCCGTCACCGCAGTGGCCCACGGGCAAAAAATCCTCACCATCGAAGGCCTGTCAACCGACGGCTCGCACCCGGTGCAGCAAGCCTGGGCCGAACTCGACGTGGTGCAGTGCGGTTACTGCCAGTCCGGGCAGATCATGTCCGCCGCCGCGTTACTGGCGAAGATCCCCAAACCGACCGACAGCGACATCGATCAGGCGCTCTCCGGCAATATCTGCCGCTGCGGCACCTACCCAAGGATCCGTGCAGCGGTCAAACGCGCCGCCGAGATCGGCTGATGCCTCGTTGACGGGAGTCTGAACCATGAACAGCATCAACCCTGTGTCACGTCGCGGTTTTCTCAAGGGCAGCGCACTGTTGGGCGGTGGTCTGGTGGTGGCGTTCGTCATCCCCGGCGCTCATCGCTTTGCTTTGGGGGCGGAGAATGAAGGCAATATTTTCGCGCCGAATGCGTTTTTACGGATCGGCAACGACAACGTCGTCACCGTACTGCTCGGCCACTCGGAAATGGGCCAGGGCATCTGGACCGGCCTGACCATGTTGATTGCCGAAGAGCTGGACGCCGATTGGTCGAAAATCCGCGTCGAACATTCACCCGCGTCGGCGGCGGATTACGGCATGGCAGGGTTCGGCGGGATGCAGATCACCGGCGGCTCGACCTCGACCTGGATGGAATTCGATCGCTATCGGCAGGCCGGCGCGGCAGCGCGCTTGATGCTGATCGATGCGGCGGCCAAGCGTTTCAACGTCGCGCCCTCGGCGATTCACACCGAGTCAGGCGTGGTCATTGCCGGCGACAAACGCGCGACCTACGGCGAACTGGCGGACGACGCCGGCAAGCTGCCGATTCCGGATCCGGCTTCGATCAAGTTCAAGGAGGCCGAGGACTGGAAACTCATCGGCAAACCCACCAAGCGCCTGGACACCCCGGAGAAAATCACCGGCCGGGCCAAGTTCGGCATGGACGTGCAATTCGATGGCTTGATGACGGCCATGGTTGCCCGTTCGCCGGTGTTCGGCGGCAGCGTCAAATCCTTCGAAGGCGCCGAGGCGCTGGCTGTGCCGGGCGTGCACAAAGTGGTGCAGGTGCCTACTGGCGTGGCGGTGATTGCCGACCATTACTGGGCGGCGAAGCTTGGGCGCGATGCGCTGAAAGTCGAGTGGGATCTGGGGCCGAACGCCGGCCTCGACAGTCAGAAACTGCTGGAGAGTTTCCGCAAACTCGCGGGCACCCCCGGTACCTCGGCCAGTAAGGCGGGCGATACCAGTGCTGCACTGGGCAAAGCCGCCAAGACCATCGACGTCGAATACAGCGTGCCGTACCTGGCCCACGCACCGATGGAACCGCTCAATTGCACGGTGAAGATCTCCAAGGACAAGTGCGAGATCTGGACCGGCACGCAGTTCCAGACCCTGGATCAAATGATCGCGGGCAAGATCACCGGGCTCAAGCCCGAACAGGTTGAAATTCACACTGAGTTCCTCGGCGGCGGCTTCGGTCGTCGGGCCAATCCGACCTCGGATTTTGTCGCAGAAGCCGTGCAGGTCGCCAAGGCAGCAGGCGCGCCGGTGAAAACCGTCTGGTCCCGGGAGGACGACGTGCGCGGCGGTTATTACCGCTCGGCATTCCTGCATCAGGCACGCATCGGCCTGGACGCTGGCGGCATGCCCATGGCCTGGAAGCATGTGATGGTCGGTCAGTCGATCATGGCCGGCACCATGCTCGAGGCGACCATGGTCAAGGACGGTGTCGACAAGACGTCGGTCGAAGGCGTTGCCAACAGCCCTTACCTTGAAGGCATGGCCAATCACCAAGTGGAACTGCACTCACCGACAACGGGCATCAGCGTGTTGTGGCTGCGTTCGGTGGGGCACAGCCACACGGCGTTTGTCATGGAGTCGTTGATCGACGAACTGGCGGAAGCGGCCGGAAAGGATCCGGTGGAATACCGACGAACCTTGCTCAAGGCGCATCCACGGCATTTGGGTGTGCTGAACCTTGCCGTCGAGAAAGCCAACTGGAAGGCGCCATTGCCAGACGGCCACGCGTTGGGGGTGGCGGTGCATGAGTCCTTCGGCAGTTACGTGGCCCAGGTTGCAGAAGTGTCCCAGGACAACCTGAAAATCCGCGTGCACCGGGTAGTGTGCGCGGTGGACTGCGGGATTGCGGTCAACCCGATGAGCATCGCTGCGCAAATGGAATCCTGCATCACCTTCGGCCTCGGCTTTACCCTGCACAGCAAACTGACGTTCAAGGACGGCCAGGTGGTGCAATCCAATTACCACGACTATCAGGTGCTGCGGTTGAACGAAATGCCGGTGGTCGAAGTGCATATCGTGCCGAGCACCCAAAGGTCCGGCGGTATCGGCGAAGCCGGTGTCCCACCCACGGCACCGGCAGTGGCCAATGCGGTGTTCACCCTGACCGGGCAACGCCTGCGGGAACTGCCGTTGCAACTGTCGGGGGTGTGACATGAAACGACATCTGATTCTTGGCGCGGTGGTGCTGATCGGCCTGACCGGGTATGCCGAGCACCTGTTTGCTGACGACAAGGAAGCCATAAAGGCATTCGGCACGGTACAGAAGGTTTTCCAGAGCCCGCGTTGCCAGAACTGTCATCTCCCGGGCGATTCGCCGTTGCAGTTCGACGCCGGGATTCCCCATGCGATGAGCGTGGTGCGCGGGATGGACGGTAAGGGCGCTGCCGGTTTGCCCTGCGCGACCTGCCACGCCGAGTCCAATCCGCCCGCCAGTTACGGGCCGCATACACCACCGGGAGCGCCGCATTGGAGCTTGCCGCCCGCAGCGCACAAGATGGCCTGGATCGGTCTGCCAGCCGATAAGTTATGCGTGATGATCAAGGATCGCTCCAGTAATGGTGACCGAGATTTTGCAGCGCTGATCAAGCACGTCAGCGAAGACAAGCTAGTGCTCTGGGGCTGGAATCCGGGCGAGGGAAGGGCGCCGGTACCGGTGCCCCACGACATTTTCGTCAGCCAATTCAAGCTGTGGGCTGACGCGGGTGGGCCGTGTCCGGTGGAGGGCAGTTGACCGGCGGTCCGTAAACAGGGAGTCAATCCGGATATGCACGACTCTAAAGTGCATATCCGCCAATGGAGTGAGTAATGCTGATCCCAGGCAAACCGGTCAAGCGAGGTGCTTGCACAGACCCGATGCGTTCGCCACTCAAGGAGCGTGAACTGCTGCGCGATCTGGCTCGTAAGGCCGAGCAAGAGCTGATGGGCGTGCAGATGGCGAGTATGGACGAGTTGACGTTGCTGCCCAACCGTCACGGGTTTACAGCGCTGGCCCAACAAGGGCTGGACGCCTGCCAGCAGTTGGCATTACCGGCCACGCTACTGTTTTTCGATCTCGATAATTTCAAGCAAATCAATTACCTGTACGGTCGAGCAGAGGGCGATAACGCCCTGAAAACCTTTGCTGACGTGCTGCGAATCGCCTTTCGCGAAAGCGATGTGATCGGCCGACTGGGTAACGACGAGTTTGTCGCTCTGCTGACAGGGGCGAGCGTTGTAGAGCTGTCTGCGATCATGGCACGCCTCGAGGAAATACTCGCCGAGCGCAATGCCACGGCAAATCGCAGTTTTGCCATTCACTTCAGCATTGGCCAGATCGAGTTTGATGCTCGGCTAAACCAGACTGCCGAAGTAGTGTTGGCCCTGGCCGATAAGGCGATGCACGACACTCGTCATTCTTGAGTGGCGCAGTGCAAAACCGCTGCAATGTACCCGGCAGTACGCAACAACCGGCCGTCATCCCTGAACTTGCCAATCAGCTGTAATCCGATCGGTAGACTGCCTTCCGCGCGCATCAGCGGGATATTGACCTGCGGCCAGCCAAACGCCCCCCAGAGCTTGATGAAATCCGACGGTCCGGTACTTTCCAGACCCATGGGCGCAACCATCCCGCACGAGGCGCCGAGCATAGCGTCGAAGGGTTGGCACAGCTCATTCAAGCGAGGGGCAAGCGCGGCCAGTCGCACCTTGGCAGCGGATTCCTGTTCCCAGGTTGTCGCCGCCGCACGCTCGAACATGGCCAGTGTCGAGGGGCTCAATTGGGTTCGATGTCGTTGAAATTCCTTTGCCAGCGAGCGGGCACCCTCGCAATCGTTAATCAGCTGATGGTCGTCGAAGACACCGGCAAACTCGTCGGGCAGTTGCAGTTCGCTCACGTGATGGCCAGCGTGGCTCAACTGATCGGCTGCCTGCTCCAGAGCGTGGGCCACCTCGGGGTCCACCTGATCCCAGCGTGACGTGCGGCAGAAGCCTAGTCTCAGTGGACGCCGCTCGACGTCAGGTACCACAAAACCGGGAATCAGCACGCGCGCCACGAGGTGCAGATCGCGTACTGATCTTCCGTACCAACCCACGGTGTCGAAGCTTGGCGCCAGCGGTTTTACACCTTCCAGCGACACCAGTCCCAGCGACGGTTTGTAAGCGAAGAGGCCGCAGTAGGATGCCGGCTTGAGCAATGAGCCAGCGGTCTGGGTACCCAGCGCCAAGGCGAAGAAACCCGCCGCCATCCCGGCCGCCGAACCCGCGCTGGAGCTGCCTGGCGTGCGAGCGAGGTCGTGGGGATTGCGCGTCGGACCGGTGTGCATGTAGGCAAACTCGGTGGTGTGGGTCTTGCCCATGATCAGCGCGCCGGCCTGGCGCAACAGCGTCACCACGTGGGCATCCCGTGACGGTTGATGGCCGGTGTAGATGGGCGAGAAGAATTGCGTGGGGTAGGCCGCAGTGTCGAAGATGTCCTTGACGCCTACGGGAACGCCGGCCAGCAGGCCACGACCGTTGTTCTGCGCAGCATCGGCGCGTACCTGTTGGGCGTCGAACGAGACGAAAGCCTGGATATCCGGCTCCTGCGCCTGGATGCGCTCAAGAAAAGCTTCGGCGATGGCGGCAGCGGTCGTATCGCCATTGACCACCGCTTCACTGAGGGTGGTGGCGTCAAGGGAAGGGCGGATCATTTGGCGAACAACTGATCGATGTTTTTGAACGCCTTGAACTCCAAAGCGTTGCCGCACGGGTCGAAGAGAAACATCGTGGCTTGTTCGCCTACCAATCCCTGAAAGCGGATGCCCGGCTCGATCACGAAGCGTGTACCCAGGTCTTTCAAACGCTCGGCCAGCGTCTCCCATTCCTCCATCCCCAATACCACACCGAAATGCGGCACCGGCACGTTATGACCGTCCACGGCATTCGTGTGCGCGGCTTCCTGAGAAGGGTTTTTCGGGGTCAGGTGAATCACCAGTTGATGACCGAAAAAGTTGAAGTCGACCCAGTGGTCGCTGGAGCGGCCTTCTTCCAGGCCGAACACGTCGCCATAGAAACGCCGGGCAGCGGCTAAATCGTAAACCGGGATGGCCAGGTGAAAAGGGGGCAGTTGCATTAGGTTCGCCTCGGATGATCAGGAGATGAGGCTGAGTTTAGCGCTATGCTTTTTGATTGAAAGACGATAGTTTTTGCGTCGAGCACAAATTATTTAGATCAATCGAGAACGCCTATGTTGCGTGAACTGAAAACCTTCATCGCCGTGACACGCTACGGCACGTTCGCGGCCGCCGGGATGCACATCGGCCTGACGCAGTCGGCGGTGAGCGCGCAGATACGCAATCTGGAACAGGTGCTGGGCATCCGCCTGTTCGATCGCACCGGGCGTCAGGCGATTCTCAATGCCGCAGGGCAACGGGCGTTGCCGATGGCGCGGGAGATCCTCGAGACGTTCAGCCGGATGGCCGTTAGTGACGATGTCCGCGAGTATCGCGGCGAGTTGAAAATTGGCGCGGTGGCCACGGTCCAGACCGGGTTGTTGCCTCAGGCGTTGTTGCGGTTGAGGCAGCAGGCGCCGTTGCTTGAGCCGAAACTGGTGCCGGGTGTGTCATTGAACCTGTTGAGCCAGGTAGACACCGGGGAGGTCGACTTGGCGATATTGATCAAGCCGCCGTTCGAGCTGCCCAAGGAACTGTCGGCGCAGGTTATCCGCCGTGAACCGTTTGTGTTGATTGTGCCAATGGACCTTGAAGGCAATGAACCGTTGCAGGTCCTCGCGAGCCACCCGCACGTGCGCTACGACCGCAATTCATTTGGCGGTCGCCTGGTGACGCGGTTTTTGCGAGAACAGCAGATTGAAGTGCAGGTGGCACTGGAACTGGATGAGCTGGAAGCCATCGTGAAGATGGTCGAATGCGGGCTCGGCGTTTCACTGCTGCCCGAGGCCGGGTTATGGCTTGAGCATGGGGCGAAAGTCAGGATTATCCCGTTGGGCGAGTTGACGTTCTACCGCGAGATTGTGCTGTTGCAGCGCTACAGCCAGCGGGTGCAGCCGATTCAGCAGCTGTTTGCGCGGTGCCTGGCCCAAATCGAAGACTAACCACAAAACCCCTGTGGGAGCGGGCTTGCTCGCGAATGCGGCGTGTCAGGCACCTTCAATGTCGACTGGCACTCTGCATTCGCGAGCAAGCCCGCTCCCACAGGGGATTTGCATCACGCCTGAAATCTCAGGCACAAAAAACCCGCCTGTCGAGGCGGGTTTTTTATGGGTTAGCGAAAGATCACTCTTCCAGGCTACCCATCGCAGTGGTGTTGAAGCCACCGTCTACGTACATGATTTCGCCGCTGATGCCGGACGCCAGGTCCGAGCATAGAAAGGCGCCGGCGTTGCCGACTTCGTCGATGGTGACGTTGCGACGCAGCGGGGTTTGCGCTTCGTTGGCGGCCAGCATCTTGCGGAAGTTCTTGATGCCGGAAGCGGCGAGGGTGCGAATCGGGCCAGCCGATACGCAGTTGACGCGGGTGCCGTCCGGGCCCAGGGAGCCGGCCAGGTAACGCACGCCGGCTTCCAGCGAAGCCTTGGCCATGCCCATGACGTTGTAGTTCGGCATGGTGCGCTCGGCGCCCAGGTACGACAGGGTCAGCAGGCTGCCGTTGCGGCCTTTCATCATTTCGCGGCCGGCCTTGGCCAGGGCCACGAAGCTGTAGGCGCTGATGTCGTGAGCGATGCGGAAACCTTCACGGGTGGTGGCTTCGGTGAAGTCGCCGTCCAGTTGGTCGCCCGGGGCGAAGCCGACGGAGTGCACGATGCAGTCCAGGCCGTCCCACTTCTTGCCCAGCTCAACGAAGACCTTGGCGATTTCTTCATCGCTGGCCACGTCGCACGGGAAGCACAGGTCAGGGTTGGAACCCCAGCTTTGTGCGAACTCTTCGACACGACCCTTGAGTTTGTCGTTCTGATAAGTGAAGGCAAGCTCAGCGCCCTCGCGATGCATGGCGGCAGCGATGCCGGATGCGATGGACAGCTTACTGGCGACACCGACGATCAGTACGCGCTTACCGGCGAGAAAACCCATGTGTTGCTCCTCTCTTTCAGGTTATTGCGCAGTGGCTGGAGCCAGGAAAGCGGCTTCCAGCAACTGCTGTGTATACGGATGTTGGGGGGCGGCAAAGATACTTTGCGCGTCTCCCTGTTCGACCACTTGGCCCTGCTTGACCACCATCAGCTGGTGGCTCAGCGCCTTGACGACAGCCAGGTCATGGCTGATAAACAGATACGTCAGGTTGTACTTGGTTTGCAGTGAACGTAAAAGCTCCACCACTTGGCGTTGCACGGTGCGGTCGAGGGCCGAAGTCGGCTCGTCCAGCAAAATCAACGCCGGTTTTAGCACTAATGCCCGGGCAATGGCGATTCTCTGCCGTTGCCCACCGGAAAATTCGTGGGGGTAGCGGTTCCGGGTTTCCGGGTCCAGCCCTACCTCCTTCAATGCCGCGATAATCGCTTGTTCCTGTTCCGCCTCGGTGCCCATCTTGTGGATCCGCAGGCCTTCGCCGACGATCTGGCTCACGCACATCCGCGGGCTCAGGCTGCCGAACGGATCCTGGAACACCACCTGCATCTCCCGGCGCAGCGGTCGAACCTCGGCCTGCGTCAGGCAGTCTAGCTGCTTGCCTTCAAAACGGATGGCGCCTTTGCTGCCGATCAGCCGCAAAATCGCCAGGCCCAGCGTCGACTTGCCCGAACCGCTTTCTCCCACAATCCCCAGGGTCTGACCCTGGGGCAGGCTGAAATTGATGCCGTCCACCGCTTTGATGTGGTCGACGGTCTTTTTCAGAAAGCCTTTCTTGATCGGAAACCAGACTTTCAGGTCCTCGACCTGCAGCAGCGGCGGGCCAATCACGTTGGTCGCAGGCGTCCCGCTGGGCTCCGCTGCCAGCAGTTCCCGAGTGTACGGATGCTGCGGCGCTCGGAACAACTCTTCGCACGATGCCTGTTCGACGATGCAACCGCGCTGCATGACACATACGCGATGCGCAATTCTTCGCACAAGGTTCAAATCGTGACTGATCAGTAGCAGCGCCATGCCCAATCGGGCCTGTAATTCCTTGAGCAATTCGAGGATTTTCAGCTGAACGGTCACGTCCAGCGCGGTGGTCGGTTCGTCGGCGATCAGCAGCTCGGGCTCGTTGGCCAGAGCCATGGCAATCATCACCCGCTGACGCTGGCCACCGGACAATTCATGGGGCAGGGCCTTGAGGCGCTTGTGCGGCTCAGGAATGCCGACCATCTCCAGCAATTCCAGGGTGCGCTTGGTCGCGACTTTGCCGACCAGACCCTTGTGAATGCCCAGCACCTCGTTGATCTGCTTCTCGATCGAGTGCAGCGGATTGAGCGAGGTCATCGGCTCCTGGAAGATCATCGCGATCCGGTTGCCGCGGATGTGGCGGATGGTTTTCTCTTTCAAACTCAGCAGGTCTTGCCCGGAATACTCGATGGTCCCCGACGGATGCCGGGCGAGCGGGTAGGGCAACAGCCGCAGGATCGAGTGCGCGGTCACCGATTTGCCGGAGCCGCTTTCGCCGACCAGCGCCAGGGTTTCGCCACGCTTGATGTCGAAACTGACGCCTTCCACCACCCGCTGACAGTGATCGCCGACGACGAATTCGACGGCCAGGTCGCGCACTTCGATCAGATTGTCCTGATTCATTTCACTTCCTCGGGTCGAAGGCATCGCGAGCGGACTCGCCGATAAACACCAGCAAACTCAACATCAATGCCAACACCGCAAACGCGCTCATGCCGAGCCACGGCGCTTGCAGGTTGGATTTGCCCTGGGCCACCAGTTCACCCAACGACGGCGCGCCGGGCGGCAAACCGAAACCCAGAAAGTCCAGCGCGGTCAGCGTGCCGATGGCGCCGGTCAGGATGAACGGCATGAAGGTCATGGTCGAGACCATGGCGTTGGGCAAAATGTGGCGGAACATGATCGCGCCATTCTGCATCCCCAGCGCCCGGGCCGCGCGCACGTATTCAAGGTTGCGCCCGCGCAGGAACTCGGCGCGCACCACGTCCACCAGGCTCATCCACGAGAACAGCAACATGATCCCCAGCAGCCACCAGAAGTTCGGCTGCACGAAACTGGCCAGGATGATCAGCAAATACAGCACCGGCAGGCCGGACCAGATCTCCAGGAAGCGCTGCCCGGTCAAATCCACCCAGCCGCCATAAAACCCCTGCAAGGCCCCGGCAATCACGCCGATGATCGAGCTGAGAATGGTCAGGGTCAGCGCAAACAGCACCGAAATCCGGAAGCCGTAAATCACCCGCGCCAACACATCGCGGCCCTGATCGTCGGTGCCTAGAAGGTTGTCGGCGGAGGGTGGCGCAGGCGCCGGGACTTTCAGGTCGTAATTGATGCTTTGGTAGCTGTAAGGAATCGGTGCCCACAGCACCCAGGCGTCTTTGGCCTTGAGCAGTTCACGGATGTACGGGCTCTTGTAGTTGGCCTCCAGCGGGAATTCGCCGCCGAACGCGGTTTCCGGGTAGCGCTTGAGCGCCGGGAAGTACCAGCCGTTGTCGTAATGCACCACCAGCGGTTTGTCGTTGGCAACCAGCTCGGCACCGAGGCTCAGGCCGAACAGCACCAGAAACAGCCACAGCGACCACCAGCCACGCCTGTTGGCCTTGAACAGTTCGAAACGTCGGCGATTGAGCGGGGACAAATTCATCTCAATGCTCCCGGCTTTCGAAGTCGATGCGTGGATCGACAAAGGTGTAGGTCAGGTCACCGATTAATTTCACCACGAGACCGAGCAAGGTGAAGATAAACAGCGTGCCGAACACCACCGGGTAATCGCGGTTGATCGCCGCTTCGAAACTCATCAAACCGAGGCCATCCAGGGAGAAGATCACTTCCACCAGCAGCGAGCCGGTGAAGAAGATCCCGATAAACGCTGACGGGAAACCGGCGATCACCAGCAGCATGGCGTTGCGGAACACGTGGCCGTAAAGCACGCGGTGATTGGTCAGGCCTTTGGCCTTGGCGGTGACCACGTACTGTTTGTTGATTTCGTCAAGGAAGCTGTTTTTGGTGAGCAGGGTCATGGTCGCGAAGTTACCGATTACCAGTGCTGTCACCGGCAATGCCAGGTGCCAGAAGTAATCGAGGATCTTGCCGCCAGTGCTCAGTTCATCGAAGTTGTTCGAGGTCAGTCCCCTGAGCGGGAACCAGTCCAGGTAGCTGCCGCCGGCAAACACCACGATCAGCAGGATCGCAAACAGGAACGCCGGGATCGCGTAACCGACGATGATCAACGAGCTGGTCCAGACGTCGAAGTGGCTGCCGTGTCGCGTCGCCTTGGCAATCCCCAGCGGGATCGACACAAGGTACATGATCAGCGTGCTCCACAGCCCGAGCGAGATCGACACCGGCATCTTTTCCTTGATCAGGTCGATGACCTTGGCGTCGCGGAAGAAGCTGTCGCCGAAATCCAGGGTGACGTAGTTCTTGATCATGATCCACAAGCGTTCCGGCGCCGATTTATCGAAGCCGTACATGTGCTCGATTTCCTTGACCAGCATCGGGTCCAGGCCTTGCGCACCGCGATAGGCGGAGCCGGCCACCGAGACTTCGGCACCTCCGCCGGCAATGCGGCTGGTGGCGCCTTCGAAGCCTTCGAGCTTGGCGATCATCTGCTCCACCGGCCCGCCGGGGGCGGCCTGGATGATCACGAAGTTGATCAGCAAAATGCCGAGCAAGGTCGGAATGATCAGCAGCAGTCGCCGAAAAATATACGCCAGCATCTGATTACTCCGTGCCCGCAGGGTCGGCTTGCAGTTTGGTTTCGACTTCTATCGCCGGTGTCGCGTCAGGCTTGACCCACCAGGTGTTCGTACCGATGTCGTACTTGGGAGAGACTTTCGGGTGACCGATGTGGTTCCAGTACGCCACGCGCCAGGTTTTGATGTGCCAGTTGGGGATCACGTAATAGCCCCATTGCAGCACGCGGTCCAGTGCCCGGGCGTGGGCGACCAGGCTTTTGCGCGAATCGGCGTTGATCAGTTGCTCGACCAGTTGATCGACCACCGGATCCTTGAGGCCCATGGAGTTGCGGCTGCCGGGTTTGTCGGCCGCGGCAGACATCCAGAATTCGCGCTGTTCATTGCCCGGCGAGTTGGACTGCGGGAAGCTGCCGACGATCATGTCGAAGTCCCGTGAACGCACGCGGTTGATGTATTGCGAGACATCGACCCGGCGGATCACCAGGTCAATACCCAGGTCGCTGAGGTTGCGCTTGAACGGCAGCAGCACGCGTTCGAATTCGGTCTGGGCCAGCAGGAACTCGATGGTCACCGGTTTGCCGTTGGCGTCGACCATCTTGTCGTCGACGATCCGCCAGCCAGCCTCTTGCAGCAGTTGATAGGCCTTGCGCTGCTGGGTGCGGATCATGCCGCTGGCGTCGGTCATCGGGTTCTGGAACGCTTCGCTGAACACCTGCTCGGGGATCTTGCCGCGGAACGGGCCGAGGATCGCCAGTTGATCAGCGTCGGGCAGGCCGGTCGCGGCCATTTCCGAGTTCTCGAAGAAACTGCGGGTACGCACATAGGCGCCGTTGAACAGTTGCTTGTTGGTCCATTCAAAGTCCAGCAGCAGCGTCAGCGCCTGACGCACGCGCACATCGTGGAACACCGGACGGCGCAGGTTGAACACAAAGCCCTGCATGCCGGTCGGGTTGGCGTTGGGGATCTGTTCCTTGATCAAGCGGCCTTCGGTGACAGCTGGAATGTTGTAGGCGTTGGCCCAGTTCTTCGCGGCCATTTCCAGCCAGTAATCGAACTGCCCGGCCTTGAGGGCTTCAAGCGCCACGGTGTTGTCGCGGTAGTAATCAGTGGTCATCACGTCGAAGTTGTAGAAGCCACGGTTGGCCGGCAGGTCCTTGCCCCAGTAATCCTTGACCCGCTCATAGCGTATCGAGCGCCCGGCCTTCACTTCGGTCACCTTGTAGGGGCCGCTGCCCAACGGGATTTCCAGGTTGCCCTTGTTGAAATCGCGGTTTGCCCACCAATGCTTGGGCAATACCGGCAACTGGCCGAGGATCAGCGGCAGTTCGCGGTTGTTGGTGTGCTTGAACTTGAACAGCACGGTGAGCGGGTCTTCGGCGACCGCTTCGTCGACATCGCTGTAGTAACCGCGATAGAGCGGAGCGCCGTCCTTGGTCAGCACCTGGAAGCTGAACACCACGTCTTCGGCGCGAATCGGATGACCGTCGTGGAAACGTGCTTCAGGGCGCAGATAGAAACGCACCCAGCTGTTGTCCGGGGCTTTTTCGATCTTGCCGGCGACCAGCCCGTATTCGGTGAACGGCACGTCCAGACCCTGTTTGGCCAAAGTGTCGTAGATCATGCCGATGTCGTCAGCCGGCACGCCTTTGCTGATGAACGGGTTGAGGCTGTCGAAGCCACCGAATCCGGCCTGGCGAAAGATTCCGCCCTTGGGCGCATCGGGGTTCACGTAGTCGAAATGCTTGAAGTCGGCCGGGTATTTAGGCGGCTCGTTGTACAGGGTCACGGCATGTTGCGGGGCGGCGCAGGCCAGCCCGGCGAACAGCAGACCGCTGGCCTGCAACAGCAGTGCGCGTACGGGTTTCATCGATCTTTCTCCGAAGATTTCAGCCACCACGCGGAGAGGCCCAGGGTGTAGGGCGGCGTGGTGACGAAGGCGAACCGGTTGCGGTAGGCCAGGCGGTGATAATTGAGGTACCAGTTGGGAATGATGTAGTGCTGCCACAGCAAGACCCGGTCCAGGGCTTTACCGGCCGCGACTTGTTCGTCGCGGGTTTGCGCGGCGAGCAGTTGTTCGAGCAGGTGATCGACCGTCGGGTTGGCGATGCCGGCGTAGTTTTTACTGCCCTTGACCCCGACCTGGCTGGAATGGAAATACTGCCATTGCTCCAGGCCCGGGCTGAGGGTCTGGTTGAGCGTCATCAGGATCATGTCGAAATCGAACTGATCCAGACGTTGTTTGTACTGGGCGCGGTCGACCGTGCGCAGGCGCGCGTCGATGCCAATGCTGGCAAGGTTCTCGACGTAAGGCTGAAGGATGCGTTCCAGGTTCGGGTTGACCAGCAGGATCTCGAGCTTGAGCGGTTGGCCTTTGGCGTTCTCGATCCGTTGCCCGTTGAGTTTCCAGCCGGCCTCGGCGAGCAGCGCCAGGGCCTTGCGCATGGTTTCCCGGGGGATACCGCGTCCATCGGTCTTTGGCAGGCTGAACGGCTCGGTGAGGAGCTTGGCGGGCAACTGCTCGCGATACGGCTTGAGCATCAGCCATTCGTGCCCGACCGGCAGGCCAGTCGCGGAGAACTCGCTATTGGGGTAATAACTCATGGCGCGTTTGTATGCGCCGCTGAACAGGGTGCGGTTGGTCCACTCGAAATCGAACATCAGCCCCAGCGCTTCACGGACTTTGGTCTCGGAGAAGGCCGGGCGCCGGCTGTTCATGAACAGGCCCTGGGTCTGGGTCGGGATCTGGTGCGGGATCTGCGCCTTGATCACGTCGCCGCGGCGCACGGCCGGGAAGTTGTAACCGTTGTCCCAGTTCTTCGCCTGATGCTCGATGTAGATGTCGAATTCGCCGGCTTTGAAGGCCTCGAAGGCCACATCGCTGTCGCGGTAGAACTCGACTTCCATGCGATCGACGTTGTATTTGCCGCGATTGACCGGCAAGTCCTTGCCCCAGTAATCCTTGACCCGTTCGAAAATGATCTGGCGTCCAGGCGTTACTGACGTGATGCGATACGGCCCGCTGCCCAGTGGCGGCTCGAAGGTGGTGGCCTTGAAATCACGACCTTTCCAGTAATGCTGCGGCAGCACTGGCAATTCGCCCAGACGCAGGATCTGCAACGGATTGCCGGCGCGCTTGAACACGAATCGAATGCGCTGCGGATTGAGGATGTCGACCCGCAATACTTCCTGAAGGCTGGTGCGGTACTGCGGATGACCTTCCTTGAGTAGCAAGCGGTAGGAAAACGCCACGTCGTAGGCGGTTATCGGCGTGCCATCGTGGAACCGCGCTTCAGGACGCAAGTTGAACACGACCCAGCTGCGATCTTCGCTGTATTCCACCGATTGGGCAATCAGGCCATAACTGGAGGTCGGCTCATCGCCGGACGGCGCGTACTGGCCGGTGCCGACCATCAACGGTTCGTTGAGTTCGTTGATGCCGTATTGCAGGAAATTCGGCGTGGAAACCGGGCTGGAGCCCTTGAAAGTGTAGGGGTTGAGCGTATCGAAGGTGCCAAACGCCATCGCCCGCAACGTACCGCCCTTGGGCGCTTGCGGGTTGACCCAGTCGAAGTGGGTAAATCTGGCCGGGTACTTGAGCGTGCCGAACTGCGCATAACCATGGCTTTCGCTGATCGTCGCGCTTGCGGGGGAGCTCAAGGCCAGGCTGGTCAGGAATAGGAGGAGGGGACGCTTCAAGTCAGAGATCCGATCCAGGCGGCTTGGGCTTTGTGGGCCGTACAGTAACAGCTTGTATCGACAGGAAAAAGACACGGGCTTAATGCGCTGTTAACGGCTGGCGCGATAGCCCTGCACATCGCAGAATCTGTGGGAGCGGGCTTGCTCGCGAATGCGGTTTTACATTCAACATTGATATTGGCTGAAAAGACGCATTCGCGAGCAAGCCCGCTCCCACAGGGATTGCATTCTCGCCAGAAAAACCGGGTTGCAGGATCGAGTAGGAGGCGGATTTACATCCGCCGTCCTCTCACACCACCGTACGTACGGTTCCGTATACGGCGGTTCAGGTTATGCGATTAAGCCGTTTATCGTATCCAGTATCGAGACCAAACCGAGTCGATCCCACAGTTTCTTCGGCAGCGCCTGATTCATATGTGACGCTCCCGAGTTCCACCATGGGCCCTGCCCATTGGACGCTGATCTACGAGCACGTCCTTCGTTGATCCCCAAGCCCATCAGGTTACGCGCCCTCGTTGAGGACTGCTTCCATTGGCGCCAGAGGATGCAGCGAAGTTTTCGACGCACCCAGCCGTCCAGTTCCTCGAGGGGCCCCTTGCTCTGACTGAGCTTGAAGTAGCCAGCCCATCCGCGCAGTACGGGGTTTATCCGCTCGATGACGCTCGCCATCTTGCAGCCCCGCGCTCCGCGCAGCAGGTCTCTGAGTCGGTCGCGTAGACGCCCCAGACTCATCCTCGCCACTTTTAGCCTTGGCTGTTGATGCCAGCTCATCCCATAACCCAGATAATCACAGGCCCACGGTCGCGCCACGCGGCTCTTTTCCCGATTCAGCGTCAGTTTCAGACGCTGGCTCAGGAAGCATTCGACGCTGTTCATCACTCGTTCGCCAGCACGACGGCTGCGTACATAAATGTTCGCATCATCGGCATAGCGCACGAAACGATGGCCCCGCCGTTCCAATTCGCGATCGAGTTCGTTGAGCAGGATATTCGACAGCAACGGCGAGAGTGGGCCGCCTTGCGGCGCCCCTTCCTGTCGTCGACTGACAAGACCACCTGACATCGTTCCCGCTTCGAGATAACGACGGATCAGCGCGAGCACCCGCTTATCTTCGACTTGACGCGCCACGTGAGCCATCAGGACATCGTGGTTGACTCGATCAAAGAACTTCTCCAGATCGAGCGCCACACACCAGCGGTGGCCCGCCGCCACATGGGCTCGGGCTGTTTCGATGGCTTGATGAGCGCTTCTATTCGGACGAAAACCGTAGCTGTAGTCCGAGAACAGAGGGTCGAAGATTGGCGTGAGCTGTTGCAGCAAAGCCTGCTGGATCAGGCGATCCACGACGCAGGGAATGCCCAGCTGTCGTGTTCCACCTTGGGGCTTGGGAATGTCGACGGCGCGTACACCTTGCGGATGATACTCGCCGGCCAGCAACCGAGCCTTGAGGATCGGCCAATACTGTTTCACGTAGCCCGCCAAGTCGTCGACCGTCATGCCATCGGCACCCGGTGCGCCCTTGTTGCTGACCACGCGTTGATACGCACGCTTGAGGTTGGCCGGTGCGAGCACCCGCGCCATCAGCGTGTCCGGCTCCGCGTTCGTCCACGTCACAGATGCCGCCGATACCTCTGCGCTGTCAGCCGTCATCCTCGGATTCTGTCCGGGACTCGGAGTGACAGTCTTCTCTGGGAGAAATTTCTGCATTTCGGTATTCAACGAGACTCTGACGCCTACTGGCGGCATAACCTGTTCGGCCCTTGGTGACGGAGTTACTCGTCACTTACTACGGCCTCGGCTGACTTCTGCGCGTTCATCCCGTCGCCTCGCGGCGCTCGGTAGCACTCAGGCAAACGTGCAGATCTCCCAGGGTAATTCGCGCGACCTTCCTGCTTATGCCTGTCGGATCTACGTCACAGCGTTGCGTGCAAGTATTGGGCTTTGGCAATTTTGGCTACCTTACCCCGCTGCACCGCCTAATCCGCTTCCTGTTCGTCAGGCCAGCATTTTGCCTCGGGCTTCCTTCAGATTCGCAGTCACCCGCGACACCCTTGCCTCTGGCTAACACTTCCCCTTGCCGGGTGTGTAGAGGACTTTCACCTCCAAGTCACCAGCGTGGCCACCACAGCCAAGCTGGTTGCGCTTCGCGCAACGCGCCATGCCTGGCGCACCAAAAAAAACCCCTGAAATCAGGGGCTCGTTTTTAGCGCGGCGAAGAGACCGTCAACATCTGCCCAGGCTTGAGAGCCTGACCGACACGCGGGTTCCAACGCTTGAGGTGCTGCATTTCAACATTGAAGCGCTTGGCAACCATGTACAAAGAATCGCCTTGCTTGACCTTGTATTGGGTCTGCGGCTTTTCCTTGGCGGCTTTGCTGTTTGTCTTGCTGTTCGCCGCCACGACGGTGTTGACGCGACCGCTGCTGTTGCGCTTGGTGGTGTCCTGCATCACCAGGGTCTGGCCGACCTTGAGGTTCTTGCCGGTCATCTTGTTCCAGCGCTGCAGGTCCTTGACGTCGACCTTGTTGGCCTTGGCGATGGCGGCCAGGTTGTCGCCGCGCTTTACGCGGTAGGCACGTTTGAGGCTGGCAATCTCGGATTCATCAGCCCCTTCGAAGACCGGCTTGAGCGACTTCTTGCTGATCAACTCTTCAGGACGCATGGTCGACAGGCTGGCGGTCAGCAACTGCGCCTTGGACGTTGGCACCAGCAAATGCTGGGGGCCGTCGATGGTGGTGCGCTGTTTGAAGGCCGGGTTGAGCTGGAACAGTTCGTCTTCGTCGATGTTGGCCACCGCGGCAACCTTGGACAGGTCCATGCGCTGGTTGATTTCGACGACCTGGAAGTACGGTTCGTTGGCGATCGGGTTGAGGTTCACGCCATACGCTTCGGGGGCCAGCACGACCTGGGACAAGGCCAGCAACTTCGGCACGTAGGCCTGGGTTTCGGCGGGCAGCGGCAGGTTCCAGTAATCGGTCGGCAGGCCGAGTTTCTCGTTACGCTCGATGGCGCGGCTGACCGTGCCTTCGCCAGCGTTATAGGCCGCCAGGGCCAGCAACCAGTCACCGTTGAACATGTCGTGCAGGCGGGTCAGGTAATCCATGGCCGCAGTAGTCGAAGCGGTGATGTCGCGACGGCCATCATAGAAACGGGTCTGACGCAGGTTGAAGTAACGGCCGGTAGAAGGAATGAATTGCCAAAGACCCACCGCGTTGGCCCGGGAATAGGCCATCGGGTTGTAGGCGCTTTCAATCACTGGCAGCAGCGCCAGTTCAAGCGGCATGTTGCGTTCTTCAAGGCGTTCGACGATGTAGTGAATGTAGAGGCTGCCGCGTTCACCCGCGTTTTCGAGGAAGGACGGGTTGCTGGCGAACCACAGGCGCTGTTGCTCGATGCGCGGGTTGACGCCCAGGTTGTCCTGCAACTGGAAGCCTTGGCGCATGCGCTCCCAGACATCTTGTGGAATTTGCGGAGTCGGTTTTTCGCTGAGCCAGATAGGTTTCTGCTTGGCGCGAGCGGCGATATTCGGAGTGTGTGTCGCTTCGGTCTGCGGCACATGGCTGGAACAGCCCGCCAGAGTGGCGGACACAGCCACCGCTATGGCTTGAGCCAAGCGGGTCAATGCGTCTGATTTGATGGCTTTACGAATAGATGACGACATTGGCTGGAAGTATGTTCCGGGCAAAAATGTCGGGCGATTCTAGAAAGCGCACCCCTTGTGGTCAACCATTCAGAATTTTTGTACCAACGGGCCAGCTACTTAGAACTTATCTTTCCAAGCCCGAAGAGCAGCAAAGACCGCACTCGGAGCCCGGTTTTGGGTTCCATTCCGTTCGTCCACTTTTTCTTTAACGGATGTTTCGTCGACACGTAAAAACGGGTTGGTCAGCTTCTCAAGCGCCAAAGTAGAGGGCAGCGTCATGATTCCGGCTGCACGTTGCGCGGTGACTTTTTCCAGACGTGCGGTGGTGTCCCGGTTGCCCGGTTCGACCGCTGCGGCAAACTTCAGGTTGCTCAGGGTGTATTCGTGGGTGCAGTAAACCAGCGTATCTTCAGGCAGGGCCGCGAGGCGGCTCAGCGAGGTGTGCATCTGCTCAGGCGTGCCTTCGAACAAACGCCCGCAACCGGCGGCAAAGAGGGTGTCGCCGCAGAACAGCAGGCCGTGATGGTAATAGGCGATATGTCCCAGGGTGTGTCCAGGAACGGCGAGGACGTCGAAGTCCCAGCCCAGCACGCTGACGCGGTCTTTGTCCTTGAGCGCCACGTCCCGCGCCGGAATGGTTTCGCTGGCCGGACCGTAGACTTTTGCGTCCGTCGCATTTTTCAGATGATCGACGCCGCCGACATGATCATGATGGTGATGAGTGATCAGGATATCGCTCAATACCCAACCCGGGTGCGCTGCCAGCCAAGCGTGCACGGGCGCAGCATCACCCGGATCGACCACGGCGCAGCGCTGGGTGTTGTGGTCTTGTAACAACCAGATGTAGTTGTCGGTGAAGGCGGGCAGGGCACTGATCTGTATCATCGTCGGATTCGCCAAGCGGAAAACAATGGCGCATCTTAGAACTTCCTGGCGCGTTGGAGAATGCAATGACCGATAAAGCGTTCGCTCAGGCCGATCCTGACTGGCTGGCATTGATCAGCGCAGCCCGTGAATGGCTGTCCGGCCCCATCGGGCAATTTCTGCTGGACGAAGAACGACGCATGCTCGAAGACGAGCTTGGCCGCTTCTTCGGTGGCTACCTGGTGCATTACGGTCCGTCGGCCCAGACGCCACCGTCGGCACCCCAGGTACAGCGCAATGTGCGGCTCGGTGCGCCGTTGCCGGGTGTCGAGATCGTCTGCGAAGAGCAGGCCTGGCCGTTGAGCGAGCATGCCGCTGATGTGGTGGTGATGCAGCACGGCCTCGATTTCTGTCTGTCGCCCCACGGTTTGCTGCGTGAAGCCGCAAGCAGTGTGCGGCCCGGCGGGCATCTGCTGATCATCGGAATCAATCCCTGGAGCAGCTGGGGCTTGCGCCATGTGTTCGCCCACGACGGCTTGCGCAAGGCTCGCTGCATCTCGCCGTCGCGGGTCGGCGACTGGCTCAATCTGCTGGGCTTCGCGCTGGAGAAACGCCGCTTCGGGTGCTATCGTCCGCCGCTTGCGTCACCCGCCTGGCAGGCTCGTCTGGCTGGTTGGGAGCGCAAGGCCGGTGACTGGCAACTGTCGGGTGGCGGCTTTTATTTATTGGTGGCGCGCAAGATCGTGGTGGGCCTGCGGCCAGTGCGCCAGGAACGGCGCGAACCGATGGGCAAGTTGATTCCATTGCCGATGGCCAAGGTCAACCGTCGCAATATCGAACCGTAATACACTTTATTTCCCGGCCGGGTTCGCCCCGGCCTCGGGCATCGTCGGTCACTGATCGGCGAGCCACCGCATTTTCTGGATAGATTGGCATGAGCGATAGCGTAGAACTCTTCACCGACGGCGCCTGCAAAGGCAACCCTGGCCCTGGCGGCTGGGGCGCATTGCTGGTGTGCAAAGGCGTGGAAAAGGAACTGTGGGGCGGCGAAGCCAATACCACCAACAACCGCATGGAGCTGATGGGCGCGATCCGCGGCCTGGAAGAACTCAAGCGTTCCTGCGACGTGCTGCTGGTGACCGACTCCCAGTACGTGATGAAAGGCATCAACGAATGGATGGACAACTGGAAGAAGCGCGGTTGGAAAACGGCGGCGAAGGAGCCGGTCAAAAACGCTGACTTATGGAAATTGCTGGATGAGCAGGTCAATCGCCACAACGTCACCTGGAAGTGGGTGCGCGGGCACATCGGCCACCACGGCAACGAACGGGCTGATCAGTTGGCCAACCGTGGCGTGGATGAAGTGCGCGGGTACAAGCAGGCTTGATTTGGTTCTGCCAGTGCACCGCGTCGCGACCTTCGCGAGCAAGCCCGCTTGTGTCTTACGCAGGATTTAGACTGAGGATGAGAGCGGTGCGGCGTCCGACTTGCCCGCGAAGAAGGCGCCGCGGTGTGACAGAGTGACCGCGTTTTCGTTCTTCGCGAGCAAGCTTCGCTCCTACAGGGCGTCACAGCATCAAGATTGCGGTGGCCAGTTGCTGGTCGGAATGCTGATCATTGACCACCCCGCGAATCCGCAAAAACGCCGCCTCGATTCGCGCCCCTCGAATCTCCCCCTCGCTCGCCACAAACGCCGCCGCATCATCCTTCGCCGCCAGCACAATCTTGTCGTCGCTGAATGACCCGCTGGTGCCTTTGCTCGAGCTCAGCGTCAGGCTCACCGTCACGTCAGTGCTGATCACGAAGCTGGTGGCCTGGGCCCCTGTGCCCAGCAGGCAGGTACTCAATAACAGAAATCGTGCAGTCTTCATGGCGGACTCAATCCCTTTGGAAACAAGCCCCGCACGCTAGCAATCCGTTCTGCTCCAGACTTTATGAACATTGCTAATGATTGTTAAAAGTTGCATGAGCGCCGGTCACCTGGCTGTGCACGCGCCGGATCCCGCGAGCGTGTTAACATCGCCGCTTTTGCACGATTGACCCGTTGAGAGCTGAGCACTGATGGCCACCAGATCCGTTGTACTCGATACCGAAACCACCGGCATGCCGGTGACCGACGGCCACCGGATTATCGAAATCGGTTGTGTCGAGTTGATCGGTCGGCGCCTGACGGGCCGGCATTTCCACGTTTACCTGCAACCGGATCGCGAGAGTGACGAAGGCGCCATCGGCGTCCACGGCATCACCAACGAATTCCTCGTGGGCAAACCGCGTTTCACTGAAGTGGCCGATGAGTTTTTCGAATTCATCAAGGGCGCGCAGCTGATCATCCATAACGCGGCGTTCGACGTTGGCTTCATCAACAACGAATTCGCCCTGATGGGCCAGCACGATCGTGCGGACATCACGCAGCACTGCTCGATCCTCGACACCCTGATGATGGCCCGGGGACGTCACCCTGGGCAGCGCAATAGCCTCGATGCGTTGTGCAAACGTTATGGTGTCGACAACTCTGGCCGTGAACTCCACGGTGCCTTGCTCGACTCCGAGATCCTCGCCGACGTTTACCTGACCATGACCGGCGGCCAGACCAGCCTGTCGCTGGCCGGTAATGCGTCCGACGGCAATGGTTCTGGCGAAGGCGCAGACAACTCCGCCACCGAAATCCGCCGCTTGCCGGCCGATCGCCAGCCGACTCGAATCATCCCCGCCAGCGAAGACGACCTGGCCCGGCACGTGGCGCGCCTGGAAGCCATCGCCAAGTCTGCCGGCGCCCCGTCACTGTGGCAGCAACTGGTCGAGGCCAAGGCGCAGGCGTGAATCAGAGCTAATGTGACACGGCTTTTTTGGCGAGGGAGCTCGTGTGGCGAGGTGGCTTGCCCCCGTTGGGCTGCGAAGCGGCGCCTTGCATTCTTCCAGGCATACTATCTCGGCAGAATTGGCGACTGCTTCGCAGCCGAACGGGGGCAAGCCCCCTCGCCACAGAAGCCACACCTCACCACAGGTCATTTGTTGAGCCAAAAGTGTCCATTTCAGATCGAGTTTGATGGCCACATGATGGTGCGCTCATTGACCCGCTTCGGGGCATCGCGCTCGCCACATGCGCTTGAACCCTCTACCCTGAGGTGATTGGCAGGCCACGGTCTGCAGCCTCAGGACGCTGAGCCTCATGTATAAAGATTTGAAATTCCCGGTTTTGATCGTCCACCGCGACATCAAGGCCGATACTGTCGCCGGCGATCGCGTGCGTGGCATCGCCCGGGAGCTGGAGCAGGAAGGCTTCAGCATCGTTTCGGCGGTGGATTACACCGAAGGGCGGCTGGTCGCTTCGACCCATCACGGCCTTTCCTGCATGCTGATTGCCGCTGAAGACGCCAGCGCCCATTCGCATTTGTTACACAACATGGCTGAGCTGATCGGTCTGGCGCGGGTGCGTGCGCCGGACTTGCCAATCTTCGCGCTGGGCGAACAAGTGACGCTGGAAAACGCCCCGGCCGATGCCATGGCCGAGCTCAATCAGCTGCGCGGCATTCTCTATCTGTTCGAAGACACCGTGCCCTTTCTGGCCCGGCAAGTGGCCCGGGCAGCCCGCAAATACCTTGATGGTTTGCTCCCGCCCTTTTTCAAGGCGCTGGTGCAACACACCGCCGACTCCAACTATTCCTGGCACACGCCCGGTCATGGCGGCGGTGTGGCCTATCACAAGAGCCCGGTTGGGCAGGCCTTTCACCAGTTTTTCGGGGAGAACACCCTGCGTTCGGACCTGTCGGTCTCGGTGCCGGAATTGGGCTCCTTGCTCGATCACACCGGCCCGCTGGCCGAGGCGGAAGCCAGGGCTGCGCGCAATTTCGGCGCCGATCACACCTTTTTCGTAATTAACGGCACTTCGACCGCCAATAAAATCGTCTGGCATTCGATGGTCGCTCGCGATGACCTGGTGCTGGTGGACCGCAACTGCCACAAGTCGGTGCTGCACTCGATCATCATGACCGGCGCGATTCCGCTTTACCTGTGCCCGGAGCGCAATGAACTGGGGATCATTGGTCCGATTCCGCTGAGCGAATTCAGCCGCGAATCGATTCAGGCCAAGATCGACGCCAGCCCGCTGACCCAGGGCCGTGAGCCCAAGGTCAAGTTGGCCGTGGTGACCAATTCGACCTACGACGGCCTGTGCTACAACGCCGAGTTGATCAAGCAGAACCTGGGCAACAGCGTCGAAGTCCTGCATTTCGACGAGGCCTGGTATGCCTACGCGGCGTTTCACGAGTTTTTCGCCGGCCGTTACGGCATGGGCACGTCCCGTACCGAAGACAGTCCGCTGGTGTTCACCACGCATTCCACGCACAAGCTGCTGGCCGCGTTCAGCCAGGCCTCGATGATTCATGTCCAGGACGGCGGCGCGCGGCAACTGGACCGCGACCGCTTCAATGAAGCGTTCATGATGCATATCTCGACGTCGCCGCAGTACAGCATCATTGCGTCGCTGGACGTCGCGTCGGCGATGATGGAAGGCCCGGGCGGGCGTTCGCTGTTGCAGGAAATGTTCGACGAGGCGCTGAGCTTTCGCCGGGCCCTGGCCAATTTGCGTCAGCACATCGCTGCGGATGACTGGTGGTTTTCCATCTGGCAGCCGCCCTCGGTGGAAGGCATCGACCGTGTTGTCACCGAAGACTGGCTGCTGCAACCCGACGCCGACTGGCACGGCTTCGGTGGCGTGACCGACGATTACGTGTTGCTCGACCCGATCAAGGTCACCCTGGTCATGCCCGGCCTGACCGCGGGTGGTGCGCTGAGCGAGCGCGGGATTCCGGCGGCAGTGGTCAGCAAGTTCCTTTGGGAGCGTGGGTTGGTGGTCGAGAAGACTGGCCTGTATTCATTTCTGGTGCTGTTCTCGATGGGCATCACCAAGGGTAAATGGAGCACGCTGCTGACCGAGTTGCTGGAGTTCAAGCGCAGTTACGACGCCAACGTCAGTCTGGCAACGTGCCTGCCGTGCGTGGCGCAACAGAATCTCGCACGTTATCAGGGCATGGGATTGCGGGATTTGTGCGATCAATTGCACGCCTGTTATCGCAGCAATGCCACGGCCAAACACCTCAAGCGCATGTACACCGTGCTGCCGGAAATCGCCATGAAGCCGGCGGACGCCTATGATCATTTGGTGCGTGGTGAAGTAGAGGCGGTGTCGATCGATGCCCTGGAGGGGCGAATTGCCGCGGTGATGCTGGTTCCGTATCCGCCAGGCATCCCGTTGATCATGCCGGGTGAGCGGTTCACCGAGTCAACCCGGTCGATCATCGATTACCTGTCGTTTGCTCGCACGTTCGACAGCAGTTTCCCCGGGTTTGTCGCTGATGTGCACGGACTGCAAAACGAAGACGAGGGCAATGGACGGCTTTACACCGTTGATTGCATCAAGGAATGAGGACCTTTCCGAGTATGCAACCGATCATGAATCCCAAATACCCAGGCCTCTCGGTGCGTGTCGCCGACGAGGGTTTCGCGCCCTATATCTGGGGCAGCGACTTCAGTTTTGAAGTCGCGGCCTATGGCGCAGCCGAAATCGGCAAACCCGTGGAGCAGTGGCTGGTAACGCCGATCACCCCTTATCGAAAGTGCTACGGCATTGATCCCGAAGAGTTCAGCAGTTTCCGCGATGCCGCCGACAGTGCGGTATTCATGGCCTATCTCGATGACGAACCGGTCGGCCATCTGGTGGTCAGCACCAATTGGAACGGCTTTGCCCATATCGACGAGTTGGCCGTGCATGCGCCGGCGCGCCGTCATGGTGCGGCCAAGGCGTTGCTGGATGTGGCGCAGTTCTGGAGTCGCAAGAAGAAACTGCCGGGCATCATGCTCGAAACCCAGAACAACAATCTGGGAGCCTGTCGACTGTATGAGCGCTCTGGTTTCTTGATTGGCGGGATCGATCATCTGCGTTATCGCGGCATCGACCCGAACACCGCCGAAGTGGCGCTGTTCTGGTATCGCTTGTTCGATAATCCGCTGGAAAATCCGCTCAGCTCGACAACATCGCCGCGGCTTGTTCCATGACGATCTCCAGCAGCACCTGAACGGCCGGCATTGGCTCGCCGTTCTTCAGGGTCAGGGCATAGAGGCTGATCGGCACCGCAGGCGCCAACGGGCAAGCATCCAGACCGCTCGACTTGGCACCGAGGGCGGTGAACGGGTCGACGATCGCCAGGCCTTCGCCGGCCTCGACCATGCTGCGCATCATCTGATGAGTCTGCACCCGGGTCTGGATGACCGGTGCAGGGCGCAAGGCATGCAGTTTGTTGTCGAGCGCCGGGCTCAATGGGTCATGACCTTCCAGGCCAACCATCGATTGGCCGGCCAGATCCTGCAACGAAATGTACTTCTGTTTGGGTTGCAGCCAGCCATGGGGCGCCAATAACTGAAGTTTGCCTTGGGCAATCACTTGGCAATGAATGTCGGCGTGGTCGGGATCATGCAGGCTCAGTCCAAGATCGCTTTCACGCAGCAACAGGCTTCTGACGATTTCGCGGGTGGGCTGGCTCAGCAGGGTGCAAGGCGCATCGGGAAGGCGTCGGCGCAGGGCCGCGATGCTGTGGGGCAACAACTGTTGCGCCAACGGCGGGGTGCAGATGATGCGCAGCGGGTGCGCCTGATATTGCTTGAGGCTGCTGGCCAGTCGCTGGACCGGCTCTAGCGCATCGTAGACGTGGGCGATTTCAACCTGTAGCTCCCGCGCCTCGCGTGTTCCCTGCAAACGTCCCCGCACGCTGGAAAACAGCATGAATCCCAACTGATCCTCGGCGTCGCGCAAAATGCCTTCGACCTCGGCCACCGGCAACTGCAGCCATTCGGCGGCGGTGCTCAGGTGACCGGTCTGCAAAAGCGCGTGGATCACTTCGATATGACGTAAACGCATGCGTGAAGTCCATGTTCAGCAGGTGAGGGAGTCAGTGACTGAATCCTAACTCAAGTGCGCGCATATGACTTCTGCTCATAACGCAGGGTTATGAGGCGACGGTGGTTTCCGGCAGGCTGCCGACATAGGTGTCGGGTTCGCGCACGATGGTGACGTCCGATTGCACCAGCAGAAACTGGTTGTCATCGAGCTTTTTGACGCGATCGCCAATGGCCAGTTTGTAGGTGGTCACAGGCACCGAGCCAGTGAGGCCGTCATGCGAGGGGGTGGATTCCTGGAACTCATGCACGGAATAAACGCGGCCTTCCGCGTCTCTTGCATGGAACTGACCGACGAGTACTGCTGCCATCTGCTTAGAACCTCTGGAGATAAATCACTCAATTTGCGGTTCTGTAGACCGTGCTTGGGCGAGGTAAGTTTTCCTACAGGAAAAAAATAGTCAGGGGCGGTGAATTCAGCAGCCCTCTGGGTGATTCGTCATCTATAACTACAAGTCTTTCCATCGAACAGTCGAGAATCTTCCATGAGCAACGTCTACACGATCGCCGTACTGGTCGGCAGCTTGAGAAAGGAATCGATCAACCGCAAGGTGGCGCTGGCCCTGGCCGACCTGGCGCCTGCCAATCTCAAGCTCACTATCGTCGAAGTTGGCGACCTGCCGCTCTATAACGAAGACATCGATGGAACTTCACCGCCGGCAGCCTACAGCACTTTCCGCCAACAAGTGAGTTCATCCGACGCAGTGCTGTTCGTCACCCCTGAATACAACCGCTCGGTGCCGGCACCGCTGAAGAATGCGATCGACGTGGGATCGCGCCCGTATGGCAAGAGCGCCTGGAGCGGCAAACCGGGGGCGGTGATCAGCGTTTCGCCGGGCGCTGTCGGCGGGTTTGGGGCCAACCATCACTTGCGGCAGTCCATGGTGTTTCTGGATGTGCCGTGCATGCAGCAACCGGAAGCCTATCTGAACGGCGCCGGGTCGGCGTTTGATGAGGCGGGCAAGTTGTCCGAATCGGTGAGGCCGTTCTTGCAGAAATTTATCGATGCTTATGGGAAGTGGGTCGAGCAACACAAAAAAGAGTGACTGGAAATCCCCTGTAGCAGCTGCTTTGTGGCGAGGGGATTTATCCCCGTTCGGCTGCGAAGCAGTCGTGAAATCAAGCAACGCGGTGCATCAGACAGACCGTTCGTTCAGGTTTTACGACTGCTGCGCAGCCGAACGGGGATAAATCCCCTCGCCACAGCGCGCTGCTCGGCAGCTGCTACAGAAGCGGGGCAATCCAGTCTTTGCTTTACTGCATATTCGAAATTCCATATATTCACGCCTTGTTTGTCCAGAGGCGTGTCCCCTCATGTCCAGCTCTCGCAGTCCCGTCGATATTTTCAAGGCCCTGGCCGATGACACCCGCAGTCGTATCGCACTGTTGATCGCCCGCGAAGGCGAGTTGTGCGTGTGTGAATTAACGGCCGGGCTGGAGCTTAGCCAGCCGAAGATCTCCCGTCATCTGGCGCAGTTGCGCAGCAATGGTCTGCTGGCAGACCGGCGTCAGGGTCAGTGGGTTTTTTATCGCCTGCACCCGCAATTGTCGCCTTGGGTCATCACGCTGTTGCAGGGCGCACTGGCCAATCACGGTGAGTGGCTGGCCGCTGATGTCGACCGTTTGCAGGCAATGGCTGATCGCCCGGTACGCTGCTGCTAATCCCCCGATTTTTCTTTGAAGGCTGCTCCGCATGCTCATCGCGTCGCTGATTTTTCTTTTGACCATCACTTTGGTGATCTGGCAACCCAAAGGCCTGGGTGTTGGCTGGAGTGCGGTATTCGGCGCAGTGCTGGCGCTGATTTTCGGGGTGGTGCACCTGGGTGACATCCCGATTGTGTGGCAGATTATCTGGAATGCTACCGGTACCTTCGTGGCGCTGATCATCATCAGCCTGCTGCTGGACGAGGCGGGGTTCTTTGCCTGGGCTGCCTTGCACGTGGCCCGTTGGGGGCGGGGCAGCGGACGAAAACTTTTCGCTTATATGGTGCTGCTCGGCGCGCTGGTGTCAGCATTGTTTGCCAATGACGGCGCGGCACTGATTCTGACGCCGATTGTGATTTCCATGCTGCTGGCGTTGCGCTTTTCCCCGGCCGCCACCCTGGCGTTCGTGATGGGCGCCGGTTTCATCGCGGACACCGCGAGCCTGCCGCTGGTGGTGTCGAACCTGGTGAACATCGTTTCGGCGGACTTCTTCAATATCACCTTCAATCGTTATGCGGCGGTGATGATTCCGGTCAACTTCGTCAGTGTTGCCGCCACGCTGGCGATGCTGATGTGGTTTTTCCGTCGTGACATTCCTAAGGATTACGACCCCGAACAACTGGAACTTCCGTCGACCGCGATCCATGACAAGACCACGTTTTATGCCGGTTGGGTGGTGCTGGTGATTCTTCTGCTCGGCTGCTTTGCCCTTGAACCGCTGGGCATTCCGATCAGCGCCATTTCGGCCGTGTGCGCGGCGTTGCTGCTGGCCATCGCCGCCCGTGGCCACAAGATTTCCACGCGCAAGGTGATTAAAGAAGCACCGTGGCAGATCGTGATTTTCTCGCTGGGCATGTATCTGGTGGTGTATGGCCTGCGCAATGCCGGGCTTACCGGGTATCTGGCCGGGTGGCTGGACGGGTTTGCGAATTACGGCGTTTGGGGCGCGGCCATGGGCACGGGCGTGCTGACGGCGTTGTTGTCGTCGATGATGAACAACATGCCGACAGTGTTGATTGGCTTGCTGTCGATCGATGCAAGCCAGGCCACAGGGGCAGTGAAGGAGGCGATGATTTATGCCAACGTTATTGGCAGCGATCTGGGGCCGAAGATTACCCCGATTGGTAGCCTGGCGACGTTGCTGTGGTTGCATGTGCTGCAGCGTAAGAATATTCAGATTGGCTGGGGGTATTACTTCAAGGTCGGGGTTGTGTTGACGGTGCCGGTTTTGTTGGTGACGTTGGCGGCTTTGGCTTTGCGGTTATCCATATAGACCTTGTCGCCCCTTTCGCGGGCAAGCCTCGCTCCTACAGGGTATGGGTGCTTTTGTAGGCGCGAGACTTGCCCGCGAAGGGGTCAGACCAGACACTACAATTCTCAGCCACTACCCGGCACATTCGGCCAAAGATCCGCCACCAGAAACAAGCGCTCAGCTTCCTCCCAATCACCGTCGGCATTCTCGATCAGCCGCACCATCAGTTGCGCCGGGGCCAAAGGCTCCAGATCGCTGAGCCACGCATTCAACTGCTCGGTATTCCAGGTCTGTTCCACAGAATAATGCGCCGGCGCCAGCCAGGCATGGCGGGGCAGGGGTTGCCAGCGGCCGAACGGGCGCTGCACGACAAAATCCGCCCAGTCCTTCTGATGCAGCCAGCTGCCGCGCAAATGCTGCGGATGCGCGCCGCTGGGGGGGGCGGCTTGTCCTGGCCACGGATACAACAGATAGCCGCCCAGCCACAGATGCGCGCTGAACTGCTGGATATCCAGCGCCGCCAGCACCTCGCGGCTCTCGGGTCGGGCGGAAATCGGTAATTGATGCTGCGACAGGTGCGCCAGCTTGCGGTCCAGCCGATCGTGGCAGCCCGGCCCGAGCCATTGCGCCGTGTCGTGTCCGTCACCCTTCTGCGGGCCCAGATAAAGTTTGATTGCCAGTTCCAGGTGATGCACGCCATCGCGGTCGCGCAACAGCATGTCCAGCTCACCCAGCGTGTGGCCTTCGCGGCGGATCGGCATGTTGGCGGCAATCAACTCGATGCCCGGGGCATGGCGCACGGCGTATTGCCACAGGCGTTCGTAATACAGACCCAGTCGCCGGGTCCTGGCCTGTGCCAGCCAGTGCAGCAAGTCATAACTGTCACGATCGAGTTGCCTCAGCCAATGTTCCAGCCGCTCCGGTGCTTGCACCCAGTCGCTGCCGGCCAGCGGATGGCGTTGCGGCCACGGGGTGATGTCGAGCATCGGCGGCGCGAGGATGACCCACGCCAGGTCGCGCACTTCGGGGTGGCGCAACCGGTGGGGTAACTGGAGCAAATCGGGAAATAGGATCATCTTGCGAGCATAGCCCTAAACATGAGTACACCCTTGTGGCTGAAAGGATTTTGTCTATCCCGCGCTTTCGACCATAATCGTGTTTTTCACCGTCGCGCAGGAACCTCATGGAGCAATTTCGTAATATCGGCATCATCGGTCGCCTGGGCAGTTCGCAGGTGCTGGATACCGTCCGCCGACTGAAACGGTTTCTGCTCGATCGTCACCTGCACGTGATCCTCGAAGACACCATCGCCGAAGTCCTGCCGGGTCATGGCCTGCAAACCTCGTCACGCAAGATGCTCGGCGAAGTATGTGACATGGTGATTGTGGTCGGCGGTGACGGCAGCCTGCTCGGCGCCGCGCGTGCCTTGGCCCGACACAATATCCCGGTGCTCGGCATCAACCGGGGCAGCCTCGGTTTCCTGACCGATATTCGCCCTGATGAACTGGAAGTCAAAGTCGCCGAAGTGCTCGACGGCCACTATCTGGTGGAAAACCGCTTCCTGCTGCAAGCCGAAGTGCGGCGCCACGCCGAAGCCATCGGCCAGGGCGACGCGCTGAACGACGTGGTGCTGCACCCCGGCAAATCGACGCGGATGATCGAGTTCGAGCTGTACATCGACGGCCAGTTCGTCTGCAGCCAGAAGGCCGACGGCCTGATCGTCGCCACGCCCACCGGTTCGACCGCCTATGCGCTGTCGGCGGGCGGGCCGATCATGCATCCAAAGCTCGACGCTATTGTGATTGTGCCGATGTACCCCCATACCTTGTCGGGCAGGCCGATTGTGGTCGATGGCAACAGTGAGCTGAAAATCGTCGTGTCCAAAGATATGCAGATTTACCCGCAAGTCTCCTGTGACGGGCAGAACCATTTCACCTGCGCGCCGGGCGACACCATCACCATCAGCAAAAAAGCCCAGAAGCTGCGGCTGATTCACCCGCTCGACCACAACTACTATGAGGTCTGCCGGACCAAGCTTGGCTGGGGCAGCCGGTTGGGTGGTGGAGGCGACTGATGCTCGATCCCGCGCGTAGCTACGACCTGATCGGTGACGTGCACGGTTGCGCTCTGACCCTTGAGCACTTGCTCGACCGGCTCGGTTATCACAAACAAGGTGGCGTCTGGCGGCACCCGTCGCGCATGGCGGTGTTCGTCGGTGACATCATCGACCGCGGCCCGCGGATTCGCGAGGCGCTGCACATCGTCCACGACATGGTCGAGGCCGGTCAGGCGTTGTGCATCATGGGCAACCATGAATTCAACGCCCTCGGCTGGGCTACACCGGCGCCGCCGGGCAGTGGCAAGCAGTTCGTGCGCGAACACACGCCACGCCATGCGCGCCTGCTTGGTGAAACCCTGACTCAATTTGAAGATCATCCGGGCGACTGGCATGACTTCCAGCAATGGTTCTACGAATTGCCATTGTTCGTGGATGCCGGACGTTTCCGCGTGGTGCATGCCTGCTGGGATTCCGGCCTGATCGAGCCGTTGCGTGCGCTGTTCCCCAACGGTTGCGTCGACGAACATTTCCTCCAGGCCTCCGCTGTGCCGGGCAGTTTCGCCTGCACCGTGTTCGATCGCTTGCTGCGCGGCACCGACATGCGTTTGCCGCACGGCTTGACCATGACCAGCGGCGATGGCCTGACGCGTTCATTCTTCCGCACCAAATTCTGGGAAGACGACCCGCAAACCTACGGAGACATTGTGTTCCAGCCTGACGCCTTGCCCGAACCCGTGGCCCAGACGCCACTGTCGTCCACCGAAAAAAACACTTTGCTGCGTTACGGCGTCGATGAACCGCTATTGTTCGTCGGCCATTACTGGCGCAGCGGCAAACCGGCACCGATCCGTCCAAACCTGGCCTGCCTGGATTACAGCGCGGTGCTCTACGGCAAACTGGTCGCCTATCGCCTGGATCAGGAAACCCGTCTCGACCCGCACAAATTTGTCTGGGTCGATGTCGAGCGGCCGGAGATGCTGCAATGAGTACCGTTGCCGTTTTACGTCTGCCGCTGGCGGTGGATCTGAGTGGGTTCGTCAAACTGCTGCAACGCATGCAAGTGCCGCATCGGGTCAGCGAAGAGTCGGGCGAACAGGTGCTGTGGGTGCCGGCCAGTATCAGCGAAGACGTCCGCTCTTTATATGAACGTTTTCCGGCGGGCGACCCTGATCAGCAGCTGGACATTCCGGTCGCGCAAACCACCAAACGTCCCGGTTTCGTCGAGCAGCTGCGTCATGCCAAGGCGACCGGGTTGGTGTTGCTGCTGAGCCTGATTGTCGGTGCGGTGACGCTGCTGGGCGAAAACCTCGACACGATGCGCTGGCTGACCTTTCTCGATTTCCGCATCGTCGGCGAGTACATCCATTTTGTGCCTTTGGCTGACAGCCTGGCGGCGGGGCAGTGGTGGCGTCTGGTGACGCCGATGCTGATCCATTTCGGCATCCTGCACCTGGCCATGAACGGCATGTGGTTCTGGGAGCTGGGGCGGCGCATCGAGTCGCGCCAAGGCAGCATCAACCTGATCGGCCTGACCTTGCTCTTCAGCCTGGTCTCGAACTACGCCCAGTTTGTTTTCAGCGGCCCGACCTTGTTTGGCGGGTTGTCCGGTGTGCTGTACGGCTTGCTCGGGCATTGCTGGATTTTCCAGTTGTTGTCGCCGAACCCGGCTTATCGCCTGCCGCGCGGCGTGCTGGTGATGATGCTGGTGTGGCTGGTGTTGTGCCTGTCGGGGCTGGTCTCGATGATCGGTTTCGGTGAAATAGCCAACGCAGCCCACGTCAGCGGGTTGCTCGTCGGATGCTTGACCGGTTTGTTGGGTGGTTTGTACAACCGCCGTAAACTGGCCGTCTAAATCAGTTATGTATTAAAGAGCGGAGCCCTTGATGTCCTCTTTTAACGAAATGATTCAAAACATCACCCCCGATATCTACCAGAGCCTGAAACTGGCGGTGGAAATCGGCAAATGGTCCGACGGAGGCAAACTCACCGCCGAGCAACGCGAACTGTCGTTGCAAGCGATGATCGCCTGGGAAATCCAGAACCTGCCCGAGGAAGAACGTACTGGCTACATGGGCCCGCAGGAATGCAGTTCGAAGTCGATCAGCGTACCGAACATCCTGTTCAAATCGGATGCCGTCCATTGATTGAGATTGGCCGCGGTGCAATCAGCAAAATGTCGGCGCGCCTTGACGGGCCGAACGTGCAGTACGCGTTTCGTCTGGACGACGTCGAGGTGCCGGTCAATCCATTGATCGGCTCCACGGTGCGTTTGGAATACTTGGGGGCAATCCATTGCTCCCATTGCGGGCGCAAGACCAAAACCAGTTTCAGCCAGGGGTATTGCTACCCGTGCATGACCAAACTGGCGCAGTGCGATCTCTGCATCATGAGCCCGGAGCGTTGCCACTACGACGCTGGCACCTGCCGTGAGCCGGAGTGGGGCGAGAAGTTCTGCATGACCGATCACATTGTGTATCTGTCGAACTCATCCGGGGTGAAGGTCGGGATTACCCGCGCCACCCAGCTGCCGACTCGCTGGATCGACCAGGGCGCCCGTCAGGCGTTGCCGATCATGCGCGTCTCGACCCGCCAACAGTCGGGGTTTGTCGAAGACCTGTTCCGCAGTCAGGTGGCAGACAAGACCAATTGGCGTGCTTTACTCAAGGGCGACGCCGTGTCGGTGAACTTGGCCGAGGTTCGCGATCAGCTATTTGATAGTTGCGCCGAAGGTTTGCAAGGTTTGCAGGAACGATTTGGCCTACAAGCGATCCAGACCATTGCCGACGTAGAAACCCTCGAAATCCGCTATCCGGTCGAGCAATACCCGGCCAAAATCGTCAGCTTCAACCTGGACAAGAATCCGATTGCCGAAGGCACGCTGTTGGGGATCAAGGGCCAATACCTGATATTCGACACCGGCGTGATCAATATTCGTAAATACACGGCTTATCAGCTCGCCGTGCATCAGTAAGGACTCCAGCATGCGCACCGAACAACCGAAGATGATTTACCTGAAGGACTATCAGGCGCCCGAGTACCTGATCGACGAGACGCACCTGACCTTCGAGTTGTTCGAGGACCACAGCCTGGTCCATGCGCAACTGGTGATGCGCCGCAATCCTGAGCGTGGTCTGGGCCTGCCGCCGCTGGTGCTGGATGGCCAGCAACTCGAACTGCTGTCGGTCACCCTGGCCGACAACGAGTTGAGCGACGCTGATTATCAACTGACTGAAAGCCATCTGACCCTGCACCCGACCAGCACCACGTTCACGGTCGATACCAGCGTCAAGATCCACCCGGAAACCAACACCGCCCTGGAAGGTTTGTACAAATCCGGCACGATGTTCTGCACCCAGTGCGAGGCCGAAGGCTTCCGCAAGATCACCTATTACCTCGACCGCCCGGACGTGATGAGCACCTTCACCACCACGGTGGTCGCCGAGCAGCACAGCTATCCGGTGTTGCTGTCCAACGGTAACCCGATTGCCTCAGGTCCCGGCGAAGAGGGCCGGCACTGGGCGACCTGGGAAGACCCGTTCAAGAAACCTGCCTACCTGTTCGCGCTGGTGGCCGGTGACTTGTGGTGCGTCGAAGACACCTTCACCACCATGAGCGAGCGCTCCGTCGCGCTGCGCATTTATGTCGAGCCGGAAAACATCGACAAGTGCCAGCACGCGATGAACAGCCTGAAGAAGTCTATGCGCTGGGACGAAGAGGTCTACGGTCGCGAGTACGATCTGGACATCTTCATGATTGTCGCGGTTAACGACTTCAATATGGGCGCCATGGAGAACAAGGGCCTCAACATCTTCAACTCCAGCGCCGTGCTGGCCCGCGCCGAAACCGCGACCGACGCCGCGCACCAGCGTGTCGAAGCGATCGTCGCTCACGAGTACTTCCACAACTGGTCGGGCAACCGCGTGACCTGCCGCGACTGGTTCCAGTTGTCGCTCAAGGAAGGCTTCACCGTGTTCCGCGATTCGGGCTTCTCCGCCGACATGAACTCGGCGACCGTGAAGCGTATCCAGGACGTGGCGTACCTGCGCACCCATCAGTTCGCCGAAGACGCAGGTCCCATGGCTCACGCCGTGCGCCCGGACAGCTTCATCGAGATTTCCAACTTTTATACCCTGACCGTGTACGAAAAGGGTTCGGAAGTGGTCGGCATGATCCACACCTTGCTCGGCGCCGAAGGCTTCCGCAAAGGCAGCGACCTGTACTTCGAACGCCATGACGGCCAGGCCGTGACGTGCGATGACTTCATCAAAGCCATGGAAGACGCCAACGGTGTCGACCTGACCCAGTTCAAACGCTGGTACAGCCAGGCCGGCACGCCGCGTCTGGCGGTGAGCGAGTCTTACGATGCGGCGGCGAAAACCTACAGCCTGACCTTCCGCCAGAGCTGCCCGGCGACCCCGGACAAGGTTGAAAAACTGCCGTTCGTGATTCCTGTGGAATTGGGCCTGCTGGACCCGAAAGGGGCGGCCCTTGCGTTGCGTCTTTCCGGTGAAGCCAGTGCCCAAGGCACTTCGCGGGTCATTTCGGTGACCGAAGCCGAGCAGACCTTCACCTTCGTCGACATCGCCGAACAGCCGCTGCCTTCGTTGCTGCGCGGTTTCTCGGCACCGGTGAAACTGAGCTTCCCGTACAACCGCGATCAACTGATGTTCCTGATGCAGCACGACAGCGACGGTTTCAACCGCTGGGATGCCGGTCAGCAATTGTCAGTTCAGGTGCTGCAAGAGCTGATCGCTCAGCAGCAGAAGGGCGAGAAACTGGTGCTGGATCAGCGCCTGATTTCTGCCTTGCGTACCGTGCTGTCCGACGAGACGCTGGACCAGGCGATGGTTGCGGAAATGCTTTCGCTGCCAGGCGAGGCGTACCTGACTGAAATCAGCGAAGTGGCTGACGTCGATGCCATCCATAGCGCTCGCGAGTTTGCCCGCAAGCAATTGGCTGAAGGTTTGTTCGAAGCGCTGTGGCTGCGTTATCAGGCCAACCGCGACCTGTCGAAGAAAACCCCGTATGTGGCCGAGGCGGAGCATTTTGCGCGTCGCGCGTTGCAGAACATTGCGCTGTCGTACCTGATGCTCAGCGGCAAGCCGGAAGTGTTGGCGGCAATGCTTGAACAATTCGAGACCAGCGACAACATGACCGAACGCCTGACGGCGTTGGCGGTGTTGGTCAACTCGCCCTATGAAGAAGACAAAGCACGGGCGCTGGCGAGTTTTGCCGAGCACTTCAAGGACAATCCGCTGGTCATGGATCAGTGGTTCAGTGTCCAGGCGGGCAGCACGTTGCCGGGTGGTCTGGAGCGTGTTCGTCAGTTGATGGAGCATCCGGCGTTCAACATCAAGAACCCGAACAAGGTGCGGGCACTGGTCGGTGCGTTTGCCGGGCAGAACCTGATCAACTTCCATGCGGCTGATGGGTCCGGGTATCGGTTCCTGGCGGATCTGGTGATCGAGTTGAACGGGTTTAACCCGCAGATCGCTTCTCGCCAACTGGCACCGCTGACTCGCTGGCGCAAATACGACGACGCTCGTCAGGCTTTGATGAAAGGTGAGCTGGAGCGGATTCGTGCTTCGGGTCAGTTGTCCAGTGATGTGTTCGAGGTGGTCAGCAAAAGCCTGGCTTGATCCCTGTTCCGCGGAGTACCTGATCGTTCCCACGCTCTGCGCGCAGAGCGTGGGAACGATCTTCACGATCTTGCTAAACATCACCCCTCAGAATACCTCCCCATTCACTCACGCCCGTTATGCCCCCCAGTTAACAAAACATAACGTGGCGTCGATTGTCAGACCTTTCCAAACCCCGATAGGATAAGCCAGCTTCCGAAGGGGCTCTAGATTGCGCATTTCAGGACTATGCTCCAGAACAGGCAATCCCGATGAGCACCGTTACGGCGCCCTGAAAGGTTTAATGACCTAACAATAATAATGGGGGAAGGTCTATGAGTGAGCCTGTCATGGGTGTGGGTATTTGCCGCCCGCCGGTATTACGCAAGTTCGCGTTGCTGGCTACAGCGCTCTCGCTGTTGGGTTGTGCGGTGCTGTCGGCACCTGCGTTGGCTGCTGCGGCGCCAGCATCCGACATCGTGTATTCCGTTGAATCTGCCAAAGCCAGCAAGAGCCTGATGCTCGACGTCGTGCATGCCGGCAAGCGCCTGGTGGCCGTCGGTGATCGCGGGCACATTCTGTATTCCGATGACCAGGGTGCCACCTGGACCCAGGCCAAGGTGCCTACCCGGCAATTGTTGACGTCGGTGTTTTTCGCCGATGACAAGCACGGCTGGGCCGTCGGCCATGACGCACAGATCCTCGCCAGCGAGGACGGTGGCGCTACCTGGACCAAGCAATTCGAAGATTTGAAACGCGAATCGCCGCTGCTCGACGTCTGGTTCCAGGACGTCAACAGCGGCTTTGCCGTGGGTGCTTACGGCGCGTTGCTGGTCACCACCGACGGTGGCAAGCATTGGGAGGATGCCAGCGATCGCCTCGACAACGAAGACCAGTACCACCTCAACGGCATTGCGGCGGTCAAGGATGCCGGGCTGTTCATCGTCGGCGAGCAGGGCAGCATGTTCCGCTCTGCCGACTGGGGCCAGACCTGGGAAAAGCTTGAAGGCCCATACGAAGGTTCGCTGTTCGGCGTGATCGGCACCGCTCAGGCCAACACGCTGCTGGCCTACGGGTTGCGCGGCAATCTGTTTCGCTCCACCGATTTCGGCACCACCTGGGAGCCGGTCGAGCTCAAGGCTGCCCGCGGCGCTTTGGAGTTCGGTCTGTCCGGCGCAACGTTGCTTGACGACGGCTCCATCGTCATCGTCGGCAACGGCGGCTCGGTGATCCGCAGCAACGACAACGGCGAAACCTTCAGCGTGTTCAACCGTCCGGATCGCATTTCCGTTTCGGCAGTGACTGCAGCAGGCAACGGCAATCTGATTCTGGCGGGGCAGGGCGGCGTTCGCATCACCTCGCCAACCGGTGCCGGCGCAGAGAATGGCAAAAACGGGTCGTCCAAATGAGCCGGGCAAATAACAAGAAGGCGGGTCTATGACATCCTTGAGCAGTCATCACCAAGACAAGGCGACGTTTCTTGAACGCCTGATTTTCAATAACCGCCCGGCAGTGATCGTCATCTGCCTGCTGGTCAGCATCTTCCTGTTCTGGCAGGCGACGCTGATCCGGCCGTCCACCAGTTTCGAAAAAATGATCCCCCTGGAGCATCCATTCATTCAAAAGATGATGGAGCACCGTAACGATCTGGCGAACCTGGGCAACACGGTGCGCATTTCGGTGGAAGCCACCGATGGCGACATCTTCTCCAAGGAATACATGGAGACCCTGCGTCAGATCAACGACGAGGTGTTCTACATCTCCGGTGTCGATCGTTCCGGCCTCAAGTCGTTGTGGAGCCCAAGCGTACGCTGGACCGAGGTGACGGAGGAGGGTTTTGCCGGTGGCGAAGTCATTCCGCAGAGCTATAACGGCTCCCAGCAAAGCCTCGACCTGCTGCGCAATAACGTGCTCAAGTCCGGTCAGGTCGGGCGCCTGGTGGCCAACGACTTCAAGTCGAGCATCGTCGATATCCCGCTGCTGGAGTCCTACCCGGATCCGCAGGACCAGGGCAAGTTGCTGGCGCTGGACTACCGCAAGTTCTCCCACGAGCTGGAAGAAAAGATCCGCGACAAGTTTGAAGCGCAGAACCCTAACGTGCAGATCCATATCGTCGGTTTCGCCAAGAAAGTCGGCGACCTGATTGATGGCCTGGTCATGGTGGTGATGTTCTTCGGCGTTGCCTTCATCATCACGCTGATCCTGCTGTACTGGTTCACCAACTGCATGCGCAGCACTGTGGCGGTGTTGAGTACCACGCTGGTGGCGGTGGTCTGGCAGTTGGGGTTGATGCACTTCTTTGGCTTCGGACTCGATCCGTATTCGATGCTGGTGCCGTTCCTGATCTTCGCCATCGGTATTTCCCACGGCGTGCAGAAGATCAACGGGATCGCGTTGCAGTCCAGCGAAGCCGACAACGCCTTGACCGCCGCACGGCGCACGTTCCGTCAGCTGTTCCTGCCGGGGATGATCGCGATCCTCGCGGACGCAGTGGGCTTCATCACGCTGCTGATCATCGACATCGGTGTGATTCGTGAACTGGCCATCGGCGCCTCCATTGGTGTAGCGGTGATCGTGTTTACCAACCTGATCCTGCTGCCGGTGGCGATCTCCTACGTTGGTATCAGCAAACGCGCCGTCGAACGCAGCAAGAAGGATGCACACCGCGAACACCCGTTCTGGCGCCTGCTGTCGAGCTTCGCCAGCCCGAAAGTCGCACCGGTGTCGATCATCCTGGCCTTGCTGGCCTTCGGTGGCGGCCTCTGGTACAGCCAGAACCTGAAGATCGGTGACCTCGACCAGGGTGCTCCCGAGTTGCGTCCGGACTCGCGTTACAACAAGGACAACAACTTCATCATCAGCAACTACTCCACCAGTTCCGACGTATTGGTGGTGATGGTCAAGACCAAGTCCGAAGGCTGCTCGCGCTACGAAGCCATGGCGCCGATCGACGAACTGATGTGGAAGATGCAGAACACCGAGGGCGTGCAGTCGGCGATCTCCCTGGTGACCGTATCCAAACAGATGATCAAGGGCATGAACGAGGGCAACCTGAAATGGGAAACCCTGTCGCGCAACCCTGACGTACTGAACAACTCCATCGCCCGTGCCGATGGCTTGTACAACAACAGTTGCTCCCTGGCGCCGGTACTGGTGTTCCTCAACGACCACAAGGCCGCCACCCTGGATCGCGCGGTGCATGCGGTGCAGGACTTCGCCAAGGAAAACAACAAGGACGGCCTGGAATTCATCCTCGCGGCGGGTAACGCGGGCATCGAGGCGGCCACCAACGAGGTGATCAAGGAATCCGAGCTGACCATCCTGATCCTCGTCTACATCTGCGTCGCGACCATGTGCATGATCACCTTCCGTTCCTGGGCGGCGACCTTGTGCATCGTGCTGCCGCTGGTGCTGACGTCGGTACTCGGCAACGCCCTGATGGCCTTCATGGGCATCGGCGTGAAAGTCGCGACCCTGCCAGTGGTGGCGCTCGGGGTGGGGATTGGCGTGGACTACGGCATTTACATCTATAGCCGTCTGGAAAGCTTCCTGCGTGCGGGCCTGCCGTTGCAAGAGGCGTACTACCAGACGCTGAAGTCCACCGGTAAAGCCGTGCTGTTCACCGGCCTGTGCCTGGCGATCGGCGTGTGCACCTGGATCTTCTCGGCCATCAAGTTCCAGGCCGACATGGGCCTGATGCTGACCTTCATGCTGCTCTGGAACATGTTCGGCGCACTGTGGCTGCTGCCAGCGCTGGCACGGTTCCTCATCAAACCGGAGAAACTGGCGGGGCAGAAGGGCAACTCGTTGTTCGCTCACTAAACCTTATTCAGGACGAGACACAAAACCAAAAAAAGCCGCAACCTCAGGTTGCGGCTTTTTTAACGGGGATTGGAAAACTCAGCGCGGTTCCAACGGTAAAAAATCGCTGTTCGCTAGTTCCTTGCTGATGATTCCATGATGTATATCGATTTTTTGCCTCGGATCCTTGGCCTTGGCCATGGCCGATTCGTAGGTTTCGAAGCGTTGTTCTCTCGTTTTTAGATGGGCCTGGGTGTAGTCAATCTTGGCATCATCCGCGTTGGCATAGTGAAAATGCCCGTACCAGCAGGCTTGATTGTCGTTATTCAACAAGACGTACTCTTGCATGAAGTCACGCCGTCCGGTTTTCAGCTGAACCCGTTGGCCGATGATTCGCGCAAAAATGGCGTTGCGCCGCAGCAGGTATTCCACGCCCTCGCTACTGGGCGGTCGGGCGAGAGTCATGCGGGTGCGAAGTTCGGTCGCCTTGGTGTTGAGGATGCGCGCCTTGTCCCTGAGTCCATTGATCAGCGAAACGTCTGGATCCCGGTTGGACGGAGGGCTTTCGTGCTGCTCCAGGCTATCGGCGTACCCGATCAGCTTTTGTGCCTCACGTTGCAATTGCTCTTCGATTTCCTTGGGAGAACTGGCGCGTTGCGCGTAACCCTCAATCTTTTGCACGTGTTTATCGACATCGGCCAACGCCTTGCGGGCATCACCCTTGAGCTGCTGATAGGGGTGCGGAGCCTTGGGAGTTACCGGCCTGATATCGACAACTTCTACCCAGACATTGGGCTCGTGCTCGTGGAACGAAGCCAGTGGCCTTTCTTCGAAAGGGTGGTTGATGTCGACAATGTCGCCTCCCTGGTTGGCGATTCGTTGGCGCAGATCGCCAATCAATGTGCCTTTGGCAGTTTTGATAACCCTCTTGCGACTGGACCATGAATAGGGACGTTTCAACGGCGGCCAGGGTCCGGATGCAGACGTTGACGGCTCCTGCGGTTGCGGCTGCAGTTGAAGCGCTTCCGCCAGACGTCGCTCGGCATCAACACGCAGCTGATCAATGAGCTCGCGCAGACGATTGAAGGGATGTGTCTGCAGTTCATCTGTACTGAAAATGCCTATCGCCTCAAGTCCGTCCTGTGCCTTGTTGTACTGATCGACCAGATTCTCCAGAACGGCGATCCGGTCGCTATTGCTGTAGGAGTGCTCCGTTTGCAGTTCTGCATGCGAGCGAGACAGCAGCAGCAAGGGGCTGAGGGTGTGTTCGAGTACACCCATGGTGTTGCTTCCGAGGGCCTTGAGACTGAGCAGGCGCAAGACACTCATCTGGTAGCACTTGACTCGCAGTGCCGTCATTTCATTTTCGGGCCTGTTGCCGGTCAGTCGTTTCCAGTACTCGATGCCCAGGCGAGGGACCCGCTTGAGTTCCTGCAGTCGACTGTCCACCTGTTCAAGAAGCTTGATCATGGTTTCGTTGATGTCGGAGGTTTTGCGCATGAACTCAAAGTACCGTTCCAGCACCACGGTGCCTTCGGTTTTCAGCGCTTCATGCAAATGCCCGACACCATTTCTCAAATCTGCGTACTGGCGATCGGCAGCTTCGCGTTCCCAGTCAGCGATGACGATCTGTTTGCGAGTATTGTTGATGAGATTTTCTGACAGGCTGCATAGCTGCACCGGATCGGGATCGGATTTGGTCAATTCGCCCAGTTCCCTGATCTCCACCAACAGTGTGGCGTAGCTTTCGGTCTGTTTGCCCAGTTCATCAACGAACCGTTGCCTGTAGGTGGCGCGATCGAGTTCGGTGCTGGCGGGGTCGTTTCTTTTCAGCTGCATCAGGTTTTCAGCGATGTCGACACGCTTCTGCCCTCGAGCTTGTTGGTCCACGAACTCCTGACGATTCAATTCCAGCAGGCTGATGCGTTGTTGCGTGATTTCCCGCCGGGCGTTGATTCGTGCGTTGCGCCCGCCGCCGAGCAGTTTCAGCCCTTGATCCAGTGTCCAGCGGCCATCTCCATTGGTTTTGAGCTTGACCCCCGGATGATCCGGGTGCTCTGGATGGATGAGATAAACCTCACCGAACCCGGGCACGATACTGACGCGAAACAGCAGACCCGCGACGGTGCCGTGCCATTTGTTGCCGATCAGGTACAAACCTCTGAAGGCGCCGGTTGTAATGGGCGTTGGCAGAGGTGTCGGCCATGGCACCTGAACCTCCCGTAATGTGTTGAACAGCCGGGCCGATGCCGAATCGCGAGCGCTCGACAGGTTGAAGTCCAACAGGGTATTGCCACTGCCCGGCGGCTCGGAGGGCAGGCCCGGAGTGTCCTGGGTGATGGTTGCCTCCGTGGGCCATGAGAACGTCTGCGAAGGCCGGCGCAAGGAGGCGAGGGCGTCCTGGATTTCCGTCGCTGCGCTGTTGGAAAGTGCTGGGGCTCCGTCTTCTCGGGCCACATGCAGAACCAGCAGGCCAATGTTCAACAGCACATCGATCCAAGCCTGGTTCCGCGCCTTCGGGTCATCACTGTCCAGCGCTGGAAGATCGTTGATCAGGCTGTGGGCGATTTGCAGCATCCAGCCCACGACCATGGCGGGGCCGCGCAGCAGCGGCAGAATCACGTTGTTGAACACCAGCCATCCACCCTCGAGGATGATCGCCCACCGGCTCTCGGCATTCGACACCGATTGCCGGTCCGCCAGATCAATCAGTGTGCGTGCGTTGCTGACAAACAGGCTGGTCAACAATCGACCTTCGTCCAGCGCGGTGAGCCAGTCGCCGGCCGCTTCGTCGCCTGCGAGAATCGCCGGTTGCGGCTTATCCGGCAGTGTGAATTCGTCGCCGGCATGGAAGTGAACAATGTGGGGTTCGTTGAACCCGTTGTTGTCGTAGATCGGCCGTGCGCGATCCGGCAGCCAGGTCAGCACACTGGTTTGCAACGGGCCGGCATGAGCTATCGCATTCAGCAAGTCCTGACGGGTGGGGTATTGGTGCAGGGGATCTGAGTACAGCGGTCGGTAAAGAATATGTGGGTTGACGGCATTCAGGTCTTTTGGCTCGATGATGAACATGTTGCTGACCACGTCACACGTGGCGCCTGCCTTGCGTTGAAACGCCAAAGGCCTGATAACGATCGACTGTTCATCAACGATTCGCTCGGCAGCAAGTGGATGGAACACTGCATCGACATATCGATAGCCCTGGCGGGTGAAGCCGTGCTCACCCTTGATCGAGTACTCAAGGGCACGCAGCGGCAACTGTATGCTCAGCTCCAGACCGAAGAGTCGTAGCCGCTCCTTGATCTTGGGACTATCCCCAAGCAGTTGCGCATCGATGTATTCGGGGTAGTGTTTTCCGACATCGACCCGACTCACCAGATCAAGCAAATAGGTCTCGGTTGTCCAGTCTTGAATCAGCTGATTCCCGGTGTGGCGGATGGTCATCCGGCCTTTGGGTTTGCCTGCGAGATTTTTGATCGCCAGATCGGTCAGTGACATTTGAACGGGCTCGATGTAGCCGCTGCCCAGGTCACCGACAGGCACATGAAAGGTTAACTCCAGTTCATCTGACTTGTAGCCGGGTGCCAGAGGCTGGTCTTTGAGCATTTGTTCAAGCAGCGCATTTCTGGCGAACGTGCGAAGGTCAACGACATCGTCGCGTAACGAGCGTCCCTGGATCTGCTGGTAGACGCTAGCCATCGACAACGTGTGTTTGCGCCACGCCATCCGATCCGTGCTGCCCGTGTCCTGCAACCACTGGGGAATCGTTGTCTGTATCGGTCGAAGGTGCGCCGGGTTGTTGTCGCCACCGATAAACCGCGCGGCCAAATCGGTGACTGAATCAAAACGTTTTTCAAGGCCATCCAGACTTTGTGAGGCAGGCAGTTTGAGCGACTCGAGATCTTCCAGTTGCTGGTTCAGGAGCAGGGCTGCCTGGGTATCAAAGATATTGCCGTCCGCTTTAAAACGTTTCCACTTCATGGAATCAAACATGAAGTTTTTCTGAAACCGGGTACCCCACGACTGACCAAAAGCTTGCAGGGAAGGGTAAGACTCGATGCTGCCGGTCACGCTGCACAGTAAATGGGTATCACCGCAAATCACCAGGATGTCGGAAGTCTGCAGCGTGATAGACACGTCGCCTTTGGTCAGCGTGGTTTGAAGCGTGCAGGCTTCAATAGTGCTTTTTTCCCAAGGTCGCTGAAGGCGTTGCCGGTTGTCTGGCTGGCGGACCAATTCCATGAGGACCTCTGCCTGTAACGCATTTACCGCTGACAGGCGCGTAGCCGACGTTTCCAGCACGCCGGTGAGTAAATCCCCCAGCCATTGCCAGCGGCTCACGCCGGTTTCGTCTTTCTCGTTCCAGTAAGTCGTCAATGCTTCCTGAAAGCCGATATAGAGAATGTTGGGTAATTCGCGGATGACATTCGCGATCACTTGCATATCGGGCAGCCGGGACGTTGTTTTATCGACGGTGAGTTGCGCGGGGGCTCGGTTTGTCAAAAAGCAGCTGCGACCAAATTGCTCGTCTAAATCGGGAAACGCACCGCTGGCCAGATATTCCAGCACCACGTCCACAAGCAGTGTCAGCCGCCAGGCACCATCCGGGATTGGTTGGGCAACTTTGGTTCGGTCAGGGTCGAACTCCAGTTTTGGGTATTTTTCCAGAATGCCGTCCTTGAGCATGCGAACGGTTTGCGAGCGAAAGGTGGGTCGGGTATTGAATCGCGTGTTGACCGCTCGCGCGATGATATTGGTGTAGCCCGCGGCGGGTAGTGGGGTAGATGTCGGCATTATGCAATCCATTGCATGAAGGGTTCCGCAACGTAAATCAACGTCGGACAGGATGTGCGGTAGCCGCTTACCGCACATTGTTCAATTCGATGTGCCAGGGGACGCTTTCAAGCCGAAACGAAAAAGCCGCAACCCGGGTTGCGGCTTTTTTAACTCTCAAATTTCACACCAACCACTGTGGGAGCGGGCTTGCTCGCACATGGGATTTTTGCTGTTAAGAGGGATCGCTGCCGAGCACGACATTCAGTGCACTGCGCGCATCATCCAGCTGCACCAGCGTCGCATGCCGCGCACCCAGCGCATCACGGTTCTCGATCGCCGTCAGAATCGCCTTGTGTCGCGGCAACGCCAGTTCATGCAGATTTGGCCGCTGGTTGGAATGCTTCAGCGCTTCAGCAATCGCCACCGACAGCATGTTGCACAGGTTGGCCAGCAGATCGTTGTGGGTCGCATCGGCGATGCGGCTGTGAAAGTCCAGGTCCGGTTGCAACAGCGCTTCTGGTGTCGGTGCGGCTTCCATGCGCTGGTAGGCTTCGCCGATGGAAGCGATGTCAGCGTCGGTCGCGAATTGTGCGGCGAGGGCGGCGGCAGCGGGCTCGATGATGCTGCGTACGCTGGTCAGCAAATCGAAGAATTCATTCTGCGGGCTGCTTTGCATCAGCCAATGCAGCACATCCGGATCGAGCATGTGCCATTCCTTGCGCTGCTTGACCACGGTGCCGACCCGCGGACGGGAATACACCAGGCCTTTGGCAACCAGCACGCGGGTTGCTTCGCGCAAAACCGGGCGGCTGACCGCGTACTCCTCGCACAGCAGGGCTTCGGCGGGCAGCTTGTCACACGGTTTGAAGCGCCCGGAAACGATCTGCATGCCCAATTCCTGGACGATGCGCGAGTGCATGCTTTTGCGGTCGGAGGGTTTGCGGTAATCCATGGGGAACGGCGCGATCCTGTGCGATGGAGATGCGGCGCATGATAACAGGCGCGCGGTGATCGTTCCCACGCTCTGCGTGGGAATGTATCAAGGGACGCTCTGCGTCCCCTCGCGGGAAGTGACGCGGAGCGTCACGGGCTGCATTCCCACGCAGAGCGTAGGAACGATCGGTGGAGAGGATTAATGAGAATGGCGAGGCACTTCGGAGCCGCGGCAACCGACCAGGAAGTCAAAGTCGCAACCCTGATCTGCTTGCAGCACATGGTCGATGTACAGCTGACGATAACCGCCCACGATCAATTGCTGCGGCGGTTGCAGATCCGCCATGCGCGCCGCCAGTTCCGCATCCGGAATATCCAGATGCAAACGCCCGTTGGCGCAATCCAGTTCAATCCAGTCACCTTCCTTCACTGTGGCTAAAGGCCCGCCGGCCGCCGCTTCCGGGGCAACGTGCAAAACCACCGTGCCGTACGCCGTGCCGCTCATGCGAGCGTCGGAAATGCGTACCATGTCCGTCACTCCCTGAGCCAACAGCTTCGCCGGCAAGCCCATGTTGCCGACTTCGGCCATGCCCGGATATCCCTTCGGTCCGCAGTTCTTCATCACCAGAATCGAGTTGGCATCGACGTCCAGTTCCGGATCGTTGATCCGCGCCTTGTACATGTCGAAGTTCTCGAACACCACCGCACGCCCGCGATGTTGCATCAGTTCGGCACTGGCCGCGGAGGGCTTGAGCACCGCACCCAGTGGCGCCAGGTTGCCGCGCAATACGCAGATCCCGCCGTCGGCGCGGATCGGATTGTCGAGGGTGCGGATCACTTCGTCCTGGCCGTAAATCGGTGCGTCCTTGGTGTTCTCGCCGAGGGTCTTGCCGTTGACGGTCAAGGCATTCGGGTTGGGAATCAGATTGGCTTCACCGAGGCGACGCAGTACTGCTGGCAGGCCGCCGGCGTAGTAGAACTCTTCCATCAGGAAGCGCCCGGACGGTTGCAGGTCGACGATGGTCGGCATGCCGCGACCGATACGCGTCCAGTCATCCAGGTCCAGTTCGACGCCGATGCGACCGGCGATGGCTTTCAAGTGGATCACGGCGTTGGTCGAGCCACCGATGGCGGCGTTCACACGGATGGCGTTTTCGAAGGCGTCCTTGGTCAGGATCTTCGACAACTTCAAATCCTCGCGAACCATCTCCACCGCGCGCATGCCAGACATGTGCGCCAACACATAACGCCGCGCATCAACCGCGGGAATCGCCGCGTTGTGGGGCAGGGACGTGCCCAGTGCTTCTGCCATGCAGGCCATGGTCGACGCGGTGCCCATGGTGTTGCAGGTACCGGCCGAACGGGACATGCCGCCCTCGGCCGCGAGGAAATCGTCAATGGTGATGGTGCCGGCTTTTACCTGTTCGCTGAGCTGCCAGACCACGGTGCCGGAGCCAATGTCCTGGCCTTTGTGCTTGCCGTTGAGCATCGGCCCGCCGGTGACCACGATCGCCGGCACGTCGCAACTGGCCGCGCCCATCAACAACGCCGGGGTGGTTTTGTCGCAACCGGTCAGTAACACCACGCCGTCAATCGGGTTGCCGCGAATCGCTTCTTCGACGTCCATGCTGGTCAGGTTGCGGGTGAACATCGCGGTCGGGCGCAGGTTCGATTCGCCGTTGGAAAACACCGGGAATTCCACCGGCCAGCCACCGGCCTCGATCACCCCACGTTTGATGTGCTCCGCGATCTGGCGGAAATGCGCGTTGCACGGGGTCAGTTCCGACCAGGTGTTGCAGATGCCGATGATCGGCTTGCCGTGGAACTGGTGGTCGGCGATGCCCTGATTCTTCATCCAGCTGCGGTACATGAAGCCGTTCTTATCGGCGGTGCCAAACCATTGGGCGGAGCGCAGGTTGGGTTTCTTATCAGACATGATCGATTCTCTTATTGTATGACTATATTGTTCGAGCTACGGCCTAACATAAGCGCAAGTTCGCCAGTTTGGAAGTGTTGTTGGCTAATTAGTATTACTATATAGTCGTTTTCAACGGAGGGATTGCCCTGGCAGTTCTCGGCGAGAGGCGTCCCCCGAGGTTCTATAACAACAACAAACGGAGACCGATCTCATGAGCCAGGAACTGCGGCTTATTCGTCGCATCACGCTGAAACTGATTCCCTTCCTGATCCTGCTGTACCTGATCGCCTATGTGGATCGCTCCGCCGTAGGGTTCGCTAAGTTGCACATGGGCGCCGACATTGGCCTGGGCGATGCGGCCTATGGTCTCGGCGCAGGGTTGTTCTTCATTGGCTACTTCCTGCTGGAAATCCCCAGTAACCTGATGCTCGACCGCTTCGGCGCCCGGCGCTGGTTCGCGCGGATCATGGTCACCTGGGGCGCCATCACCATCGGCATGGCCTTCGTCCAGGGGCCGCACAGCTTCTATGTCATGCGCTTTCTGCTCGGCGCGGCCGAAGCCGGGTTCTTTCCGGGCGTTCTCTACTACATCACCCAATGGTTCCCGGTTCGCCATCGCGGCAAGATCCTCGGGCTGTTCATCCTTTCCCAACCCATCGCGATGATGATCACCGGCCCGGTGTCCGGCGGCTTGCTCGGCATGGACGGCATCCTGGGTCTGCATGGCTGGCAGTGGCTGTTCATCGTCATCGGCACCCCGGCGATCCTGCTGACCTGGCCGGTGCTGCGCTATCTGCCGGACGGCCCGCAACAGGTGAAATGGATGGATCAGGCCGAGAAAGACTGGCTGACCGGTGAGCTGAAAAAGGACCTTGAGGCATACGGCCAGACCCGGCACGGCAATCCGCTGCATGCCCTGAAAGACAAGCGCGTGTTGCTGCTGGCGCTGTTTTATCTGCCGGTGACCTTGAGCATTTATGGCCTGGGCCTGTGGCTGCCCACGTTGATCAAACAGTTCGGCGGCTCTGATCTGGTGACCGGTTTCGTGTCATCGGTGCCGTACATCTTCGGGATCATTGGTTTGCTGATCATTCCGCGCAGTTCCGACCGCCTGAATGATCGTTACGGCCACCTCGCTGTGCTTTATGTGCTGGGTGCCATCGGCCTGTTCCTCAGCGCCTGGCTGACGGTGCCGATGCTGCAACTCGCGGCGTTGTGCCTGGTAGCGTTTGCGCTGTTTTCCTGCACGGCGGTGTTCTGGACCTTGCCCGGTCGTTTCTTCGCAGGCGCCAGTGCGGCGGCGGGGATCGCGTTGATCAACTCGGTGGGCAACCTGGGTGGCTATATCGGGCCGTTCGTGATTGGTGCGCTGAAGGAATACACCGGCAACCTGGCATCGGGGCTGTATTTCCTGTCGGGTGTGATGGTGTTCGGGCTGGTGTTGACCGGCGTGGTGTATCGGTTGCTGGAGCGCAAGCATGTGCTGTCGGCGGATCAGTTTGCGGCGAGTGCTCGAGGGGCGACACGTACCTGAGGCCAACACGATTCAAATGTGGGAGCGGGCTTGCTCGCGAATGCGATTGAACTTCAGCATTGATGTCAGCTGACACACCGCTTTCGCGAGCAAGCCCGCTCCCACACGGGTTTTGCGGTGTGTTCGAGTTTTGTTTAAAGGAGAAAATCCATGCGTTTAGTGCAGTTCGAACTGAGTAACGGCGAGCGTCGGGTGGGCGTGGTCGAAGAGGGGCTGATCCGCGAAGTGCAGGACGCGCGCACTGTTCGCGACCTGGCCCTGGCGGCGATCGAGGCGGGCGTCAATCTGCAGCAGCAGGTGAAAACCCTTGGCCTTGGCATCAGCCATGACTACGCAGAGTTGCTGGCCCAACTGCGGATCCTGCCGCCGCTGGATCACCCGGATCCGGCGCACATGCTGGTCAGCGGCACCGGCCTGACCCATCTCGGCAGCGCTTCGGCCCGGGACAAAATGCATCAACAGGTCGGCGACGAAGCGGCGATGACCGACACCATGCGCATTTTCAGATGGGGCGTGGAGGGCGGTAAACCGGCGGCCGGGCAGGTCGGTGTGCAACCGGAATGGTTCTATAAGGGCGACGGCAGCATCGTCGTGCGTCCGGGCCAACCGTTCCCGCTGCCGCCCTTTGCCGAGGACGCGGGTGAAGAGCCTGAACTCAGTGGCCTCTACGTCATCGGCCACGATGGCAAACCGTATCGCCTCGGTTTCGCGGTGGGCAACGAGTTCTCCGATCACGTCATGGAGCGCAAGAATTACCTCTACCTGGCGCATTCGAAACTGCGCAGTTGCAGCTATGGCCCGGAGCTTCGCGTCGGCAAATTGCCGGAGCATCTGGCCGGCACCAGCCGCATCCTGCGTGACGGCGAGGTGCTGTGGCAAAACGAGTTCCTCAGCGGCGAGGCCAACATGTGCCACAGCCTGGAAAACCTCGAGTACCACCATTTCAAGTACAGCCAGTTCCTGCGTCCGGGGGACGTACACATTCATTTCTTCGGCACCGCGACCCTGTCCTTTGCCGACGGCATTCGCACCCGACCGGGTGATGTGTTCGAGATCAGTCAGGCCGAGTTCGGCGCACCGTTGATCAACGGGATTGCACCGGTTGAAGCAGCGTTCGAGCCCGGCACCGTCGGCACCCTTTAAGGAGACACCCATGACCCGGATTCTTGGTCACAACTACATCGGCGGCCAGCGCAGCGCTGCCGGTACCGTCAAACTGCAAAGCGTCGATGCCAACACCGGCGAAGCCTTGCTTCATGATTTCTTCCAGGCCACACCTGAAGAAGTCGATGCCGCCGCCAAGGCAGCCGCCGCCGCTTACCCGGCCTATCGCAGCCTGAGCGCCGAACGTCGCGCGCAATTTCTAGATGCGATTGCCGATGAACTCGACGCCTTGGGCGATGACTTTGTCGCTGTGGTCTGCCGCGAAACGGCATTGCCTGCCGGACGTATTCAAGGCGAGCGCGGTCGCACCAGCGGCCAGATGCGACTCTTCGCCAAAGTGCTGCGTCGCGGTGATTTCTACGGCGCGCGGATTGATCAGGCATTGCCGGATCGCCAGCCGCTGGCCCGTCCGGACCTGCGCCAATACCGCATCGGCCTCGGGCCAGTCGCCGTGTTTGGTGCGAGCAATTTTCCGTTGGCATTCTCCACGGCGGGCGGTGACACCGCGTCGGCGTTGGCCGCCGGTTGCCCGGTGGTGTTCAAGGCCCACGGCGGCCACATGGCCACCGCTGAGCAGGTGGCTGACGCGTTGATACGCGCAGCGGAAAAAACCGGCATGCCGACCGGCGTGTTCAACATGATCTACGGCGGCGGAGTCGGCGAAGCACTGGTCAAGCACCCGGCGATTCAGGCAGTCGGTTTTACCGGTTCGCTGAAGGGTGGTCGTGCGTTGTGCGACATGGCCGCCGCACGTCCACAACCCATCCCGGTGTTTGCTGAGATGTCGAGCATCAACCCGGTGATCGTGTTGCCGCAAGCATTGGACGCTCGGGCAGACACCGTCGCCCGCGACCTGACCGCTTCGGTGGTGCAGGGCTGCGGTCAGTTCTGCACCAATCCCGGTCTGGTCATCAGTATTCGCTCGGCGCAATTCTCCGCGTTCGCGCAACAGGTGGCGGGACTCATCGGCGATCAGCCGGCGCAAACGATGCTCAATGCCGGGACCTTGAGCAGCTATGGCAAAGGCTTGCAAAAACTCCTCGCTCACCCGGGTATCGAGCATCTGGCCGGCCAGGTGCAGCAGGGCAATCAGGCGCAACCGCAGCTGTTTAAAGCCGACGTCAGCCTGTTGATCAATGGCGATGAAGTCTTGCAGGAAGAAGTCTTCGGCCCGACCACGGTGTTCATCGAAGTCGCGGATCAGGCACAACTCAGCGTCGCATTGAACGGCCTGCACGGGCAACTGACGGCGACGATCATTGGCGAACCGGCGGACTTCGAACAGTTCAGCGAGTTGACGGCGCTGCTGGAGCAAAAGGTCGGACGGATCCTGCTCAATGGCTATCCGACGGGCGTTGAAGTCTGTGATTCGATGGTCCATGGCGGGCCGTATCCGGCGACTTCCGATGCGCGCGGCACATCGGTGGGTACGTTGGCGATTGATCGTTTCCTGCGTCCGGTGTGCTTCCAGAACTATCCGGACAGCTTGCTGCCAGAACCGTTGAAGAACGCCAACCCTCTGCGAATCCAGCGTTTGGTGGACGGCAAACCCTCCCGCGACGCCCTCTAACCGCCGAGCACAATCCCTTGTAGGCGTGAGCAGGCTCACTCCTACATTTGTCCGGCGGTGTATGTGAGATGTGTGCCAGGCACAGGCCCACCTTCACATTGAGCTATCATTGCGTCTTTCCCATTCAAAGATTGACTGCCATGACTGCCCCAACCGACACCTTGCTCGCCACCCTCGAACACTGCGATATGGTGGAAATCGACGGGCTGCACGCCTTCGAATTCTCCCTCGATGAAGACGACAATCTGCACATCGAATGCCTCGACGGCCGCGTGTCCAAGCACTGGGAGTTCACCCCGGCCCAAGTCGAGGCCGCAACCTTCGACCCTACCCTGCAAAGCTGGCTGATCACCGGTGATTCCGGCGAGCACCGGTTGGTGTGCATGACCGCGTTCCGTGGTGACGACGAGGATGAAGAAGGGAATGAGGATGCATAAACTTTGGCCACTGTTGATGGCCGGCAGCATCGGCGCGATGGGCATTGAGGCTGCGTCGGCCGACGACTATCAATTGCTGGTCGGTTCCTACACGGCGGGGCAGAGCCAGGGCATTTATCGCCTGAACTTCGACAGCGCCACCGGGCAGATCAACCCCAAGCCGCTGCAAGTGGTCAGCAGTGAAAACCCGTCCTGGCTGACCGTCTCCAAGGATCAGCAGCGCCTGTTCGTGGTCAACGAAAACGGCCCCGGACAGAAAGATCCGGTAGGGCGCGTGAGCAGTTATGCCATCGACCCCAAGACCCACGAACTGAGCCTGATCAATCAGGTGCAGAGCCTGGGTAACGAGCCGACACATTCGAGCCTCAGCGGTGATGCCAGTCATTTGTTCGTCAGCAACTATTCGGTGGTTGAAGACCCGGGTGGCACGCTGGCGGTGTTGCCGGTTGGCGCTGATGGCAAGCTCAAAAACGTAGTGCAGATGAGCAGTCACCCGTCGAGCAGGGTTAACCCTGAGCGGCAGATGTCGGCGCATGTGCACTCGACGGTTTCGTCGCCGGACGGAAAGTTTGTGTTCTCCAATGACCTGGGGGCAGACAAGGTCTTTGTCTACCGCTTCGATCCCAAGGCGAATCCGGAGCTGCCGCTGATTGCCGCCACACCCGCATCCATCCAGTTACCAGCCGGCAGCGGGCCGCGTCATTTGCTGTTCAGCGCCGATGGCAAACATGCCTGGCTGACGATGGAAATGAGCGCGCAGGTCGCGGTGTTCGACTACAAGGCCGGCAAACTCGAGCAAACGCAAATGGTCGAATTGGCGACGGGTCAGCCCACTTCGGACAAGGCAGCCGCTGCGCTGCACGCATCGGTCGATGGCAAGTTCCTCTATGTCAGCAACCGTGGCACCGCCAATCAGCTGCTGGTGTTCGCCATCGATCCTGCGACCGGCCACCTCAAGGAGCTGCAACGCCGCTCAGTGGAAGGTGATCACCCGCGTGAGTTCAGTCTCGACCCGAGTGGCAAGTTCGTGTTGATCGCCAACCAGAAAAGTAACCAGATTGTTGTCGTCGAGCGCGATGCCAAGAGCGGTTTGCTGGGTAAAACCGTGCAAAAACTGCCGATGGATGCCCCGAGCGACCTCAAGTTCCTGGTGCGTCAATAGGCCGCAGGCCCCGGTTGATGGGGCCTGCATCCTTCTATTAATGACGCTGATATCTGTTAATGCTACAAAAGATTTCAAGACACCAACCTCGACGGTTAAGTTTGCTTCACGGCCCCACCGGGCAAACAAACCAACTGAATCCGAGGAATACCGCCATGAACTTCAATCTCTTCTCCGTAATCGCTGCTTCCGCTATCTCTGCCACTGCTGCTCTGCCAGCCAGCGCCAACATTGAAATCAGCGACAAAAAATCCCACGCGCAAAGCTACACCCAGAAGTACCTGCAACAGAGCGCCAATTTTTACGCGGCTCTGGATCACAAAACCCAAGCCTGAAATTTGAACCCTGCACCTTTTATGCAGGAGCGAAGTCACTTGCGCCGATCGAGCTGAAACGCTTCGAGAAAGCCTGAGTGATGTCGCTCCTGCATAACGCGTTTACTTCTGTTTCTCTATTCAATCCCCATTCTTCGGCTGCCCAGCCCGTTCCAGACGAGCCGGATGCGGCCCGAGAGCGCTTGATGAGTTTTATCGAAGACTGAAATAGTCTGGCTTGATGATCAACGAAGCTGATGGTGACTATGGATAACCCTGAGTGGTTACCACCGCTTTTCTGATCGATTCTGTGGGCATCGAAACCTGCCTGCGGAGAACATCATGGCCAGCGCATTCATCACTTCTGCCAAACACGGCGCCTACCTGGCTATCGGTCTTTACGTAGTCCTGGTGTTGGTTGTCAGCCTGTCGCCTCAATCGCATCAACCTGTTGAAGCAGCGATTCAAGTCGCGCATCCCGGCATCCAGTCTGAACACCGTTCGCACAACGCGATGGTCGATCAGACTGAACTCGCAGGAGTCGCCGGAGCATGAAAGGACACAGACTTTGGGTCATCGCCTTCCTGGCGTTCATGACCAATGGATCCTCTTTGTTGGGGGGCGGCCAGGGCTCGGCGGGGTCGGTGGCGCGGACTATCGAAGCCAATCACAACCTTGCTCGTAATATTGAAACCGCGAAGGCCCTGGGGCTGCTGGCCGGCAATCCACCGATCGAACGCCAAGGCGGTTTTTTCGGGCCGTTCCAGGTCGATTGCTCGGCGTTGGAGATGTGTGAAGTGTTCGCGTGAGTCGGTGTTACTTCTGCATTACGCCAACAAACAACTCCGACGCCAGAAACCGCTGCAACCAAGCCTGTAAATGCCGATAGGGCGTCTGCCCGAACCACTCGCGATCCACATGAGCAAACTGCCGCACGAATGGCATCAGCGCCACATCCGCCAGACTCGGATGCACGGCAAGCAAGTAGTCGCGTCCCTCCAGCAACTCATCGAGCTTGCGCAAAAACACCTCGCCCTCGGCGCGATAGAACGTCATCGGCTGCTCGGGGTATCGTTCGGCGTACTTGTAGCGATTCAGGTGCACCTTGAACACCTGATCGTTTTCTTCGATCAGCCCGGCGATGTGTTGCTGCCCGACAGGATCATCCTTGAGCAACCAATCCTGCGGATCGTTCTGCGCCAAAGCCCAGTGCATGATCGCCAGGCTTTCATCAATCGCCTGACCGTCGACGCTCAGCACCGGCACCGTGCCTTTGCTCGACAGCGCGAGCATTTCGGCAGGTTTGGCCTTGAGGCTGACCTCGACAATGTTCACCGCAACCCCTGAATAGCGCAGGGCCATGCGCGCCCGCATTGCGTAGGGGCAGCGGCGGAAGGAATACAGCGTATTCATTTCACCTCCAGGGTACTCAGGCCGTTGCCCTGGCGGCGGACCTGAATCTGCACCGGAATCCGCTCATGCATTTCCTGCACATGGGAAATCACCGCGACCTTGCGGCCCTGAGCCTGCAAGCCATCCAGGGCGTCCATGGCCAGTTGCAGAGATTCCGGATCAAGGCTGCCAAAGCCTTCGTCGATGAACAGCGATTCGATTTTCAGCGTGCTCGATGCCATTGATGCCAGGCCCAAGGCCAGGGCCAACGACACCAGGAACGTCTCGCCGCCCGACAACGAATGCACCGAACGCAGCTCGTCGCCCATCTCGGTGTCCATCACCAACAAGCCGAGCATGCTGCCGCCGCGTTTCAGGCGATAGCGCCGCACCAGTTGCCGCAACTGCACGTTGGCGTGATGCACCAGCAAGTCGAGGTTGTAGGCCTGAGCGATCTTGCGGAAGGTGTCGCCGGTAGCCGAGCCGATCAACGCATTCAAGCGTGCCCACCGCTGGTATTCGCTGTAGGCGTCGGCGATCTGCAGAGCCAGGGCCTGATTGGCGTTCTGCCGACGCTGATCCTCGGCCTGCTCGGCGCGCAGTTCGGCGCAACGGTGTTCACTGGCGGCGGACAGGTTTTGCAACTCGGCAAGCGCTGTCGCCAGTTGTTCGGCGTCGAGATTGCCATTGTGCTGGGCCTGATGGCTGAGCAAGCGTTGATCCCGCTCCTGCAATAGCACCTTGAACTGCTCAATGGCTTTTTCGCTTTGCTGCAACTGCTGGCGCAGCTCGCTGACCTGTTGGTCGTCAACGCTCAGCAGGGCTTCCAGGCCTCCGTCATCCAGTTCCGGATGCAAGGCGCGCCAGTCGGCAATCTTGCCGCTCAGCTCGCGATCTTCGGTTTCCAGTGCCTGCGAGCGTTCTTGCTGAGCCTTGAGTTCGGCGCCCAGTTGCGCGAGCCGCGTACGCACGGTGTGCAGTTCCTGATTGGCCGTCGCTTCGGCATTGCGCGCCTGTTCGACGGCTTGATCCAGCTGTTGCTGCCACTGCTCGGCGCTGGTGTGTTGGCCGAGCAATTGCGTCAGTTTTTGCTGGCAGGCCTGTTGCTGGTCGGCGAGGGCGGTGAACTGCTGTCGGGCGGTTTCCAACTGCTGGACACGCGAGAGTTGGCGGTCCTGTTCTTTCTCTAGCGTCTGCTGCCGTTGTTGCTGTTCGCTGAGTTCATCGCGTTGCTGATCGAGTTGCTCCAGACGCTGGGATATCTGCCGATCCAGTTGCATGAAGGTCGCGGCGGGTTCGTCGCGCAAGGCTTGCAGCGTATCGGCCGGGAGCAGGGTGCTGAACGCCGTCAACTCCTCGTCCAGCCGCTGGCGATCACTGCTCAACTCACGTTGCTGGTTGGCCAGGTGTTGGGACGCTTGCTGGCTCGCCGCTTCAGCGCTACGCAGTTGCTGTTGAAGGCGAGCGGCGTCCTGTTGCAGGGCGAGCAGGGCGGTTTGTCGTTGTTCGTCCTGGGTGATGCTTTGGTTCAACTGGTTGTTTTGCTGCGCCAGCCAGGCATCGCGTTTGAGCTCATCCTGGGTGAGCAGCTGCGCAGACAACGGATGTGCTTCGAGGCTTGGCGCCAGGCTCTGCTGCTGGGTCGCGAGTTGTTCTTGCTGTTGCAGCAACTCCTTTTGCTGAGCAATCACACCGCCCACTTCAGCGCGCAGATCAGTGAGTTTCTCTTTCAGAAGGTCGACGGCTTTCTGAGCGTTGGCCTGTTCGCTTTCATCATGCCGGCCAAGGCTTTGCAGCAGGGCTTCGGGCTGATGATAGGGATGGTCGGGGCTGCCACAGACCGGGCACGGCTGATCGTCTTGTAACTGCTCGCGCAGTTCTTCGACGCTGGCGCTGCGGGCCAGACGCTGGCGTTCCAGCAATTCGCGGGTGACGGTCAGCGTCTGTTCGGCCACGACCAATTCGTTCTTGGCTTGCACACCGTCCTGGGTCAGACGCTCACGTTCTTGCTGAGCGGTCAGCTGGCGCTGCTGGAGTTCGGACGCGCGTTTGTCCAGTTCCTGCTGACTGGCCCACAGTCGCGTCAGCTCTTCAAAGGCCCGCTGTTGCTTGCGGTTGTCTTGCAACAGATTGCCGAGCAGCTGGATCTGTTCGGCGACTGCCTCAGGCTCGGCACCGGCCTCTTTGTAGAGCACTTCCAGACTTTGCTTTTGTGCAGTCAATTCTTCGGTTGCGCGGACGGCGCTTTCTTCGAGGGCGGCCATTTCAGCCTGGCCCTTGTTCAAGCGATTGCCGATCAGCATCAACTGTTGAAGACGATCACGGTAGGCGTTCCATGCGTCACTCAACGGCGCCAGAGGGGTGCTTTGCTCAAGCGCCGTGGCGATTTGTTCCAGGCGTGACGCGACCTGCTTTTGCTGGTCGAGCACGCCTTGAATCGTGCATTGGCCCTGAGTGCAGGCTAGTTCCGCCTGCTGCTTGAGGTCGGCACAGAGGCCGACGTCTTTGACCAGGCGGGCGACGGTGCTTTGCTCTTCGAAGGCCTGACGAAGCAGCGGTGCGCTTGAGGTGTGTTGGCTTTGGGTCTCGACCAGTGCGGTCTGCGCAGCGCCCAGACTTAGTTCAAGCTGAGCCTGGCGCTGGCTCAGTTCGGTTTGCTGTTGGGTGTGTTGCGAAATCTGTGCGGCCAGTGGTTTGAGCTGGGCGGTGAGTTCGGTCTTGCGGGCGAACTGGTGCCGCTGTGGGGCCAGATGTTCCAGGCGCGTCAGCTTCAACCGTTCACCAGCCAGGCTTTCCCAGTGCTGGCGGGCGCTGGTCAGTTGCTCGGTGGCGCTCTGTTGCTCGTCCTGCAATTGACGCAGGTCCTTGAGCCAGGTGTGCTGCAATTCAAGCTGTTTGAGTTGCGCTTGCTGAGTCTTGAGTTGCTGCTGCGCCTCGTTGAAGCGCTCATCAAGCTCGGCCCGGGATTCGGGTGACAGCGGCGTCACGCCCGTGGCCTGGTCCTGCAACAGCTTGTGCGCTTCGCGAGCCTCTTTGGTTTTGTCGAAAGCCCGGCGACCGAGGCGCGTATAGAGCGCGGTGTCGGTGAGTTTTTCCAGCAGTTCGCTTCGTTCGTTGTCGTTAGCCTTGAGGAAGGCACTGAACTCGCTTTGGGCCAGCAGCACGGCGCGGGTGAACTGTTCGAAGTTCAGGCCCAGCACGGCTTCGAGCTGGGTTTTGAAGTCGACTTTCTGACTGGCCAGCAGTTGATCCTGATCGATGTCGCGCAAACTCTGACGGCTGGCTTGCAGCTTGCCGCCGGCCTTCTCGCGGGCGCGATTAGCCTCCCAGCGAGCGCGGTAGCGACGGCCATCGATGCCAACGAAATCTACTTCGGCATAGCCTTCGCCAGTGCCACGACGCAGCAAGGTGCGCGGGTCGCCCGTGCCAATCTCGCCATCGGCATCCGGCGCTTTGGCCGACACCTGGGCGTTGCTCAACCGCGGCACGGCGCCAAACAGGGCGAGGCACAAGGCGTCGAGCAAGGTGCTTTTACCCGCGCCGGTCGGCCCGGTGATCGCGAACAGGCCGGCACTGGCCAGCGGTTCAGCGGTGAAATCGATTTCGAATGGCCCAGCCAGCGAGGCAAGGTTTTTCAGGCGGATCGCGAGGATCTTCATGGTTGTTCGCTCTCCATCTGCACATCTTGCAACAGCTCGGCAAAGTCCTTCAGTGTTTGCTCATCGACCTCGCTTCCGTAACTGTCCTGCCAGGCGCGACTGAACAATTCCTGAGGTGTGAGCTGGTCCAGTTCGATCAACGTGGTGCCGTCTTCGGCACCCTCGCGACTGCCGTTGCCGGCATATTCGGCGGCAATGCGCACCAGGCGCACGGCTTTGCCTTGCAGCGCGGTCTCTACTTGATGACGCAAGTCGGGTTGCGGCTCGTCGAGACGCACGCGAACTTCCAGCCACGGCTGGCGCTGGATATCGGCCAGCAAATCGATGTTTGGCAGGTTGGCCAGCTGCAAGAGGATTTCGGCCAAGGGTGCCGGGCCGGTGCGTTGCAGGTTGACTGCGCGAGGGATCAGTTTCGGTTCGACGCTGACCAGGGTTTCACCGTCGAGCGTGACGTCGAGAATCTGATGCTGGTAGCCGATTTCGGAGAACGACAACGGAATCGGCGAGCCGCTGTAGCGGATGCGTTCTTCACCGTTGACCTTCTGTGGCTTGTGCAAATGCCCCAGCGCGACATAGCTGATGCTCGGCCCGAACAGGCTGGCGGGCAGGGCTTCGGCATTGCCGATAATCAGGCTGCGCTCGGAGTCTTCCGAGACGGAGCCACCGGCCATGTGCGCATGGCTGATGGCAATCAGCGCCTGTCCCGGCTTGCGTTTGGCATTGGCCGCTTCGATCAGCCACTCGTGAACCTGACCAATGCCGCGCAGGTAGTTGTCACCCAACTGCGCCCCGGTGACTTCGGCGGGCCGCAAAAACGGCAGCGCCAGGCACCAGCCGGCAATTTCACCGCTGGCATCCGGCAATGGCAGCAACAGCCGTTCGGCATCCAGTTGGCCGTCATCCAGCCACAGCACACGCCCGAGCGCGTGGGTGCGCAAACGGCGCATCAACGGCGCAGGCAGTTCGATCCGCGAGCCGGAGTCGTGGTTGCCGGCGATGATCACGATGGTCAGCAACGGTTGCTGCTCGTGGGCGCTGACGATGAATTCGTAGAGGCGTTCCTGGGCTTTGACCGGCGGGTTGACCGTGTCGAAGATATCGCCGGCGATCAACAGCACATCAGGCTGGTCCAGCTTCAGCTGGCGCAGCAGCCATTCAAGAAAACAGGCGTGCTCGAAATCGCGTTCCTGGCCGTGCAGGTTCTGCCCAAGGTGCCAGTCGGAGGTGTGAAACAGACGCAAGGCGAACTCCGTAGGAAATAAGGTAATGGCCGCGAGGAAAATGATGGCGGCGAAAGGGGAGAGAGTTTACTGGCAAACGCGGTGGATGTGGCCAACACCACAACCCTGTAGCAGCTGGCGAAGCCTGCGTCCGGCTGCGCAGCAGTCGTAAATGCGGCTTGCGCGGTTTGTCTGATACACCGCATGCGCTGATTTTACGACTGCTGCGCAGCCGGACGCAGGCTTCGCCAGCTGCTACAGGGAGTGTGGTGGCAGTGACTATTTTGGGTAAAGCGGCGGAAGGCCACTGTCACCCACCGGGTCCTGAACCCGCTCGGCAATCGGGATCGCCTTGATCGCCCGCCACAATTCTTCGCCTTGCCAGTGCTGCCCGGTTTCGCTGTAGAGCGCGCCGTTCAAGCCGTCCAGCGCGTCGGACAGTGGCACGAAGCGGGCGGCCATGTCGGCGAGGGCTTCCGGTTGCTGCCGGGTCGGCCATTTACTTCGCTGGTGTTTGGGTCAGGGATCATTTACGCAGGAACACCGCTCCAATCAGCGAGGCTAAGAGGGAAAGCAGGGCCCCCACTAAAAATGCCATCCCATAACCTCCGCCCAACGCTTCAAGAGGTCCAAGACCGTTATCTATAAGGTAATCACGGTGATAGGAAGCCAGACTGCTGATGAGGGCGAGACCCAATGCACCGCCCATCATGAAGGATGTGTTGACAATACCTGAAGCGAGGCCGGACTCACTGGGTTCCACATCGTTCATGGCGGCCACTAGCACCGGGTTGAACGCCATTCCGGCACCCAATCCCAATAACAGCATGCCTGGTAAGACGTCAAACAGAAAATCACCGTTAGCGGGTGCCCTTGACAGTAGCAGCAGACCTGCGGCGGCCAGCGCGAGACCCAGGACCAGCGGCGGCTTGATGCCGTAACGAATGATGAGCCTCGAGGACAGGCTCAATGAACACACGGCCATCACCAGGTTGGCGGGCAAAAAGGCCAGTCCTACTTCAAGCGGGCTGTAGTCCAAAATCTGTTGCAGGTAGAGGGCGCACAGAAAAAACCAAGCGAACATCGACGTTGCCCAGAGGATACCGATCAGGTTGGCTGTGCTCAGGTTTCGTAAGCGGAACAGACGCAGCGGTACTAACGGTTCCTTCACGCGAAACTCTATCGCTAAAAACAGCACGAACATAAAGACCGCCAGTGCCAGTAAGCCAAGCGTCTGCTTGGAACCCCAGCCTGCGTGATTGCCATTCATGATCGCGTACACCGCCAGCATCAGTGCAGCAATGATTGTGATGGCGCCGGCCACATCGAGCTTACCTTTGTTGATTTTTTCGGCAGGCGGAAGCAAGCGGTTGGTCAGGCCTAGAACGATGATCCCCAAGGGCAAGTTAACCAGGAAAATCGAATGCCAATTATAGGTATTGGTCAGGACGCCCCCCAACAACACACCGATGCTGCCGCCGCCGGCACATACGAAACTGTAGGCGCCGATGGCTTTCGCGCGCTCGATCGGGTCGGTGAACAAATGAATGATCAGCGACAGCGCGGTGGCTGTGACCAGTGCGCCGCCTAGGCCCTGGAAACCCCGCGCGGCCACAAGGGTCCATTGCGTCGATGCCAGCCCGCAGGCCAGTGATGCCAGCGTGAAGAGGGTGACTCCACCAATGAAAAGATTGCGCTGACCGTATAAGTCGCCCAAACGACCGCCCAACAGCAAGAAACCTCCAAACGTCAGCAAATACGCATTGATGATCCAGGCCAGCGAAACATCGCTGAAGCCCAGTTCTAATTTGATCGAGGGCAGCGCGACGTTAACGATCGTGGTGTCTAGCACAATCATCAATGTGGCCAGGCAGACAATTACTAACGCTTGCCAGCGTTTCTCACGATAAGCGTCCTGCTCCAAGCTCAGCGGTAGTGAGCTTGTGTTTATATCATCCATAAAAAATATCCATGTAGGAAGTTGCTGAGTGAAAGGTCTTCGAAGTGCCGAATTCATTGGCTGATGTGGGAATTTGCTGAAGGTTAAGTCAGTCAAATATCGTGGTTTTTAAATGGATTGCAGATGTAGGAAAGTGGTTTCGCAGTTAATGTAGCCCAATATTTGATATTTGCAAGTCGGGTTGCTTCCTACGCTTTTTGTGCTGTAGGCTCTTCGTCAATAGTTGATATTTCGCAAAGGGTTATAATTCGCTGAGTAGTCATAACATGTTGTATTCAGGTGATTTTTAGTAATTTATGGACTGGACGTTTAATAAGGCGTCGTAGAATGGCCGGGAGGGCCGATATACAATGCACAGGCTCGCGAGTTGCCATGAGGAACTTATATTCGACCGAATAGAGAAAAATCGGGGTGATCCCGGTTGCACGCTGTCATATGCCTTTCTACTTCGTGGCGAAATAGTGGCAAGTGTGTTGAATGATGCACTGTACACATTGATTTTTCGAGATTATCGAACGGCATTAAGCACATTCGTTAGAAGAGAGTCTGGTCTTCATGTTTATCCGGCTGCAATGCCGAAGAATGTACTGGAATATGTAGAGTGTACCTCCCGTAGTGAGCCTTTTTTCATGCCCGGTTCTACGATTTCACTCCCGGACAGCCGGCTGTATAGCTTCACGCTGACGAAACACTCGGAGCATCTCCACCATCTTCGATTGACGTTCAGCCATCTGATTTTCGACGGGCAGAGCTATCGGATATTTTGTACGTTGCTAACCCGACTTTACGGACAAGCGCGTGTCCGACCCGACCCGGTCGATGAAGCTCAACGTACCCAATGTATTCCTCTTGAGGCGAGGTCCCTTCAATCGGCCGACTCGGTCGCTTTCTGGAAGGACCGGCTGAGCCGATATCCGCTCGGCCAAACGTTGACGTTTCTCAAGGCGCGATATCGGGGTGAATCCCTCTTTGTGACTGTCAAACGCTCGCTGAGCGGCTCGGACTACGCAGCCCTCCAGGCGTTTGTTGCGGCGTCAAACAGTACGTTGTTCAGATTGATCGTAGCCGCGACGGCCATAACAATCGCCCGTTACAGCAAGGATCAGGACCTTGAAGGGGTCAGCATTGCGCATACGCTCGACACTCGGCAGCAGCCCGGTGCGCTGGGATGCTTCACCAGCCTGGTGCCCTTGTGGATTCCACACCACCCGGAGTGGTCGCCTCGCCAGTACCTGAGCCATGTGGATCAGGAACGCCGCGCCCTCAGGGCGCATCAACTGTTGGCACCCCAGACGATGTTGGGGCTTGCGGATGAGCGTCTAAATCGTAATCGTCCGGTCCTGAACGTCGTGGTCAACCAGTCCGAGGGACTGTTGCCAAGCGTCTGCCCTGAGCTGGAAGGGCTCAAGGTCGAATTGATCGAAACGCCATTGACCGGGGGGCCATACGATCTAGGGGTGAATTTCCATTACGATGCCGAGGGGCTTTCTCTGAGTGTCGATATCCCCGAAAGCCTTGCTACTGTCGCCCTGGTCCAACAGTGGGCCGATAACCTCATGCAGGTGTTGAATCGCTTCGTGAGTGACGGCGATACCCCCATCGACGCCATCGAGTTTACCCAACCCCTGCACCCGGCGGCATGCGGCGATGTAGTGGCGTTGACCGAGACTGATAGTGTGGTTGCACGCTTGCGTGAACAGGTGCAATTGCGCCCGGAAAAAACCGCCGTGCAGTCGCCACATCAGGCGCTGACGTATGCTCAATTGTCAGACCAGTCGCTAAATCTGGCCCGGCAAATTCAGGCAGTTGTCGAAGGAGCACCGCTGCGGCACGGTATCGGCCTGTTGCTAGGGCGCTCCTCCTGGCTACCGGTGTCGATGCTCGCCGCATTGAATCTTCAGGTCCCATTTATTCCCCTGGACAGCGCGCTGCCGGGCCAACGGCTAGACGCGATCATTGTCTCGACGCGATTGGCGGTGGTGCTCAGCGATGGGCTGGTGGATGTCGCGGAATTAAAGGCTCGCCATCCTGGGGTGCTGGTGATCGAATTACCTCACTCCGGCACGCTGTCGAGTATCAGTGAGGAACCGCTTCGGGAGTTGGGCTGCGATCAGGCCTACATTCTGTTCACCTCAGGCTCGACTGGTGTGCCCAAGGGCGTCGCACCGACCCGAGACAACCTTTCGAATTTTCTGATGGCCATGACGTTTGAGCCTGGGTTCTGTGAAGAAGACCATTTCCTGGCGTTGACGCCCATTAGTTTCGATATTTCGATTCTCGAACTGCTGCTGCCACTGGTTGTCGGCGGCACAGTGGAAATTGTCGATGACGAGACTCGTCGCTCGGCGACGGCACTCGCCCGGCACATCAATGACTCTGCCGCCACGGTAGTCCAGGCTACTCCCGCCACCTGGCGATTGCTTAAGAATGCCCGATGGTCCTGCCCTCGCAGGCTGACGATTGTTTGCGGTGGAGAAGCATTGACGGCTGATATCGCGCAGTTCCTGCTCCGGGACCGGCACTTGTTGTACAACGTTTATGGTCCTACGGAGGCAACGGTTTGGGCTTCTTGTGCGCGTATTGACGATCCCGATGTCATTTACCTCGGCCGTCCTGTACTCAACAGTCGCTTTTATGTCGTTGACGAAAACCTGCGAACCGTCGCCAACGGCCAGGCAGGGGAACTGCTGATCAGCGGAGCCAGCGTGGCGCCGGGTTATTTTAATGTCGACAGCCGTAAGGCGTTCATCGATGTGCCCGGCATCCACGGCAAAGTCTACCGTACGGGCGATCAGGTCAGACATTTCGGCGAGGGGCAGTTGGCCTATCTGGGGCGGGCCGATAGTCAGCTCAAACTCAATGGACATCGGATCGAACTTGACGAAATCAATGTTCGTCTTGCCGCGTTGCTCGGGCCGGTGGAGGTGTTCACGGTCGTGCGTACCGGCGCCGTCCCTCACTTGTACAGCTTTTACTGGTCCGGGCAGGGCGATGCAGTGGATGAGCTTCGCGTCCTGGCTGAACTGAAAAAAGTAGTTCCGCTTTACATGATCCCGGCTGCTCTCTTGCGTCTGGAGGCGATCCCGCTGACTACGAGTGGCAAGGTCGATTTACGAAGCCTGGCCAGCGACCCACTGGAGCTGCTGAGCATCTTGCCCTCTGGCGCCGTCAAGCCTGTTTCTGCGCTGGCACCATCAAACCACGAGTCTGAGGGCCGCGAGGCCAAAGTCCGGGCCATTATCCTTTCTTGTCTTGGGGTGGATGTCCACGATAGGCAACTGCCTCTGGGATGGTTGGGCCTGAATTCGATTTCCTACAATCTGTTGTCACAGTCACTGTCCGACGAACTAGGGGTTAGAATCGCCCCCCATCGTTTCTATGCCCTCAACACGCTGGCTGCCATCACCGAAGAGCTGTCGGACCGCCAGCCGCTGAACGGAGATGCCGATAGCCAGCAGGCGAGTGAGACGTCGCAGCCAGCGACCCGAACTGAACGGGACGATCAGATCGCGATCATCGGTTTTTCCGTATTGATGCCCTCAGACCTTGAGGCCCCAGGTTTCTGGCAGGCTTTGCTGGACAATCGAAACCTGATCTCCAGCACCTTGCGTCCCGGTTTTACCGCGCCGCTTCAGGCCGGTTTTCTAAAAAATATCAAGGCGTTCGATGCCAAGTTGTTTTCCATTTCACCGCTGGAAGCCAATTACATGGATCCGCGTCAACGCCTGCTCTTGCAGACGACCTGGCGCACACTTGAAGACGCCGGGTATGCACCGCACGCCTTGGCCGGCAGTCGAACCGGCTGCTATATCGCAGGAACAGGTGCCGACTACGCCACGCTGCAGGCCAGGTTCTCCACGCCTCCCAACCCGTACACATTGCCTGGCAACTCGTTGAGTATCCTGGCCAATCGTCTGTCGAGTTTTTTCGACTGGCGCGGCCCGTCCTTCACCTTGGATACCGCCTGCTCAGGTTCGTTGAGTGCACTGGTCAAGGCGTGCCAGGATCTGGCTTCGGGTGTTTGTGAAGTTGCGCTGGCGGGCGGCATCAACCTGATTGCCGATGATCAGATTTCCCTGGGGCTACAGGCCGGCAACTTCATGTCGCCGCGTTTTCGTTGTGCCAGTTTCGATGAGTCTGCCGACGGCTATGTCCGAGCAGAAGGCGTGGGCTGTTTCTTGCTTAAACCCTTGCGTCAGGCCCGGCAGGATGGAGACGCCATTCATGGTGTGATACTGGCGCATGGTGAAAATCATGGCGGGCGGGCCAACTCCCTGACCGCGCCTAACCCGGCGGCTCAGGCGGCGCTGTTGACCCGTGTCTACAGTCCCGGGCTCGCAGCGCAAGTCAGTTACATCGAGACCCACGGCACCGGTACGTTGTTGGGCGATCCGATCGAAATTGATGCGCTCAAGGCAGCCTGGCGCGAACTGTGTCCGAACCAGCTTGAGCAGTCGGTCTGGCTCGGGGCCGTAAAGTCCAATATCGGTCATCTGGAGCCGGCAGCCGGGGCCGCCTCGCTGGCCAAAGTGCTGCTGGCCATGCAGCACAGCACCCTGACGGCGAACCATCACTTCAGTCGGTTGAATCCACTGATCAACCTTGAGCAGTCCCCGTTCTCGATCCTCACCCAAACACGGCCGTGGCCTTCGCCGCAGGTGGCGGGTATCAGTTCGTTCGGTTTCGGTGGCGCCAATGCTCATCTGGTCGTTGGCCAAGCGCCGCGCCGTGAGCGATGTGCCAATCTTCACGCCTGCTATCTGGTCACGTTGTCCGCTGCCAGCGACAAAGCCTTGCAGGCCATGCGTGAACAGCTCAAAGACTTTTTGACACACAAGTTGCAGACCGATCCGTCGCTCCTTGACCTGGAACAGGTTGCTTACACGTGCAATAGCGGTCGTGCTCAGGCGGAATTCAGATTGGCCTGGGTGGCCGGCAGTCTCGCAGATCTGGTGCAGCAACTGGCACTGCCGTCGGACTCATGGCGTGCGGCCGCTCAAGCCAATGGCGGCGCTGCTGCATCGCTGCGCGCAGACCTGCCCCGGCACGAAGCGTTGTCAGCCCTCAGAGAATGCTTCTTGCAGGGCGAGACACTGGATTGGGCGAGCGTGCATCGGGGCGAAAGCGGGCAGCGAGTGCATCTGCCGACTTATCGCTTCGACGAGCGCGACTACTGGTTTGACCAAGTACGCCCAAACCGTGCCGCGCAGGAATCGGCAAGATGATCGGGGAGGGTATTTTTGCCCCTTTTATTCACGCCCGGGGCCACGCCGCGACGCTCTGTGTGCCGCCCCATCATCCGTGCTTTTCCGATCATCAGGTGCGCTCGATGCCGGTCTTGCCCGGCGTGAGTTACCTGGAGCTGGTCTTGAATGCCGCGAAGCTGCTCTTTCCGCATTACACGACAAGCACTTTGGAAGATTGCCTGTGGCTCAGGCCGTTTCTTGGCAACGTCCCGGCCCCGCGACTGAACATCGAGTTCAAGCCGGTCGGCGATGAGCGTCTGGCGTTTACCGTCGGTGACCAGGAACATACCTATGCACTGGGCTGCCTCTGCGCCGAGCCCGCAAAAACGGACGTTCCTGCGCAGGGGCAACGTATTCGCGAGCAGTTGGGGCGGCACTTCAGCCGGTATTTCAGCCATCAGCAGGTGTACGCCGAATTCACGGGCATGGGGATCGACTACGGCCCGTTCTTCAAAAAGATCAGCGATGTGCGCATCCATGAGCAACAGTCCCTGGCGTTGCTTTCAAGGCAGGCCGGTGCCGGATTTTGCTTCAGTAATCTACTGGACTGCGCGTTTCAATCGGGCATGGCCATTTCCATTGGCACCGAGCGCGGCAGCCTGATGCCGTTTTCGCTCGGCACGCTGGTGCTGCATGCGCCCATCGACTTCAGTCACACGAATGAATACTGGGTCACTACCCAGAAAAACACTGAGTTTCGAACCGACATTTGCGTGCTCAGCCATGACGGCAGACCGCTGATTTCGGTTCGCGACCTGGGCGTCAAACCGTCTCTTCTGTAAAGCGCAGATCATATTCATATGGAGGTGAAACATGAGCCAGCCCGTTCTTCCGTTCTCCCAGGTTGCATCATTGATATACGCACCTCGGTGGCAGTGTTCGAAGCTTCAGCCCGACACTCGCTCCTGCATCGAGCGTGACATTCTGGTCGTGGTTCCGGCCAGGCAGGTCGCTACTTTCGAAGCGCTCAAGCAGTGGTTGCCCGATGCGCAGTCGCTGCTGCTCAATGCCGAAAACGTCGAGCGGATAGGGCGCCTGGTTGAGAGCGGTGCGGCTTCGCGCATTGTTTTCATGTCGGTCACGCCTTGGCGCGATGGCATCGATGATCAGGCGATAAAAGTCTTTCTACAGATGAACAAGCGGCTGGCCAAACTGGCGCATCTGCGGTTGGATATCGTGACGGTCAAGTCGATCGTCTCACCGGCTGCCGAAGCGCCAACCCATCCGGTCGACAGTGTCTACATCGGTCTGGGGCAGACGGCTGCCAAGGAATTCAGTGGCTGGGACGTACGCTGTTTCTCGTTGGCGGCGTTCACCCAGGACCATTTTCGAGCGGCCTTGCAGGGGCAATTCCCAGTCGAGAGCGGCCAACCGATCACCCTTGATGACCATCAGTGGTGGACACAGACCCTGGCCGCGCAATCGCTGGCACCGGTCGATTCAGCCAAGGGCTTTAAACAAGCTGGCACCTACCTGATATTCGGGGCTACCGGTGGTCTGGGGAGCATGCTGGCTCATTACCTGGCCAGTCGTTATCAGGCCCGTCTGATTCTCGTCGGTCGTCGCGCCAGCGCCAATGAACTGCTCGCTGATCTGCGCCCCTTGGCCGCCAGTGTGGTGTATGAACAGGCCGACCTGGCTGATGCGGCCGCGGTCGCGGCACTGTTGGCGCGTTATCCCGAGATAGACGGGATCATTCATTCAGCGCTGGTGCTCGATGATGCGGTGCTGAGCAACATGACCGAACAGGCGTTGATGCGTGTGCTGGAGCCGAAGTTGCACGGCATGGTCAATCTGTTGAATGCAGTCCGTGGGCGGGACTTCGATTTCGTCCTGCTGTTTTCCTCGATCCAGTCCTACATTGCCAACGCCGGTCAGGCCAACTACACGGCGGCCTGTGTCAGCAAGGACGCGCTGGGTGGATTGCTGCGTGACGTACTGATGGTCAACACCAAAGTCATCAACTGGGGGTATTGGGGGTCTATCGGCATTGTGGCCTCGCCCCTCTACCGTGAACGGATGCAAAAGCTGCAGATCGGTTCGATCGAGGCGCCGGAGGGGCTGGCGATCATCGAAGCGTTGCTGCACAGCGCCGTTTCCCAGATCAGTGTGGTCAAGGCGTCGCCGCAAGCGTTGGAACGGCTGCGTATAAGCCCTCATCCGGAGGCTGGGATAGAGACCCCAGTGAACGCTGCGCAATCGCTGTTGGCTGCAGTCGTTCCGGCCTTTGATCCCGACAGTGAGAGCGTGCGCCGCAATATTGGTTTGTCCCTGGGACTGCAAAATTACGCACGTGCCCGCCTGGCGCAGACCACGATTCCAGCGGTTACAGTACCCCGACACGCCAAACTGGTGGCTGCCATCAACGCCATTGCACAGAGCCACGGCCCCAGTCGTGAGCAACTGTTGAGCGAGTTTCCGGAAAGCGCCGGACATGTCGCGTTGCTCGACGCTTGCCTGGCGCGCTATCCACAAATACTCAGCGGAGAAATTGACCCGCTGACTGTGCTGTTTCCTGAAGGAAGTTTCGCGCTGGTCGAGCCGGTGTACCGGGACAATCCCCTGGCGGATTATTTCAACAACATCGTGGCACAGGTCGTCGACAGGTTTGCCCGTCAACAAGCACGACCCTTGCAGTTGCTTGAAGTGGGTGCCGGCACCGGCAGTACCTGTCAATTCGTGCTCCCGGTATTGCAAGGGAAGGAGGCTACTTACACCTTCACTGACCTGTCCCATGCTTTTTTGAACAAGGCGCGCAGCCGTTTTTCCGAGTACGGATTCGTGCGTTACGAGCTCTGCGATATCGCGCGGCCGACCACCAGCGATCAGCGTTACGACGTCATCATCGCGACGAACGTCATCCATGCGACCGCCGATCTCCCGGCAACCCTGGCCAATGTGCGTGATCGGCTGGCGCCCGGAGGCATTTTCATCCTCAATGAAATAACGTCCTGCCAGGACTACGCCACGCTGACCTTTGGCCTGACAGAAGGCTGGTGGTTGAGTGTTGATCCTTACCGGATCCCCAACAGCCCGCTGGTGGCTGCCGCGACCTGGCAATCGTTGCTCAGCGATGCCGGATTCAGCGCAACGATTGGCCACGGTTCCGAGGATCAGCAAGTGATCGTTGCCAGGCTTGACGCCTCTGCCAATGCGTCTGCGGCAGTGTCCGGCGCCACCCCGAACGTTGGCGCCGCAGGTGATTCCCAGACGCCGGTCGAGCACTGGGTACGCCGGGTGATCGCTGATGTGCTGCACGCCTTTGAAGACGAAATCGATGTTGACCAGCCTTTCAACGAGTACGGCGTTGATTCGTTGATTGCGATGGAGTTGCTCAAACCTTTCAAGGAAAGCCTTGGGTACTTGCCGGCCACCGTATTGTTCGAACATCCCACCATCGCGCGTCTGACACGGTACTTCCTGACGGAGTTCGGCGAGGTGGTGCAGCGCGCGGCCGGCGCCATGCCGCCGCTCGCCGCTGGTACACAGCAACTGCCAGCCGCAGTAACGCCGACAGCGCCACCGTCGCTCGCGCCAGCCGTCACTGTCGGCGCAGCGGCGCCAACCTCGCTGCGGCCGGCCTGCGCGCTCCTGCGTCAGGTGATAGCCGAGACCATGTTGATGGAGCCTGATGAGCTGGAGGACACGGTGCCGTTCAAGGAATACGGCATCGATTCGATCATTTCTCTGGAGTTGCTTAAACCGTTGCGTGAGCGTTTTGGCTACTTGCCGGCGACATTGCTGTTCGAATACCCCACAGTCGACCGGTTGGCGACTTACCTGGAGCAGCAATACCCCGATGCCGTCGGGCCGCAGGCTTCAGAGCCTGCAATGGTGGCCAACGAATCACTGCGCGAACCCGCGCAAACGTCCTCCGCCGGCGCCGGCATGGACGCTGCGTCGCCGGCGCGCGCCGATGATCTGGCGGTCGTCGGTGTGGCGGGACAGTTTCCCGATGCCGATGATGTGCAGGGGTTCTGGGCCAGTTTGCAGGCTGGGCGCCAGTGCACCGCTTCTATTCCTGGCCAGCGCTGGCTGCTGGAAGGCTTTGAGAACCCGCGCAGTCCGCTTGAAGGAGGGAGCTACACCTCGATCGGTGGATTTGTGCGGGATGTCGACGCGTTCGATCACCAGTTTTTCAATATCACGCCGCTTGAAGCGCAGCGGATGGACCCCCAGGAGCGCCTGTTTTTGCAGAACGCTTATCAGACGTTCGCCGATGCCGGTTATCGGCGCGGTGATCTAAAGGGCAGTGAAACCGGCGTCTTCGTCGGGGTGATGAATGGCGGTTATGCCTGGCATCGGCCCGAAGAACCGACAGATCCGACGCCGACGTCGCTGTTCTGGTCCATTGCCAATCGTGTCTCCTACCTGTTCGATCTCAAGGGGCCGAGCATGGCCATCGACACCGCCTGTTCGGCGTCGTTGACCGCGCTGCACCTGGCGTGTCAGGCGGTGCGCAACGGCGACTGCACCCAGGCGCTGGTCGGTGGGGTCAACTTGATCGTTAACCCACGTCATTACGAGCAGCTCTGCAGCCTGCACATGCTGTCGCGCTCGGGCACCTGCAGCCCGTTCGGCTCAGCGGCGGACGGTTTCGTTGACGGCGAAGGCATCTGCTCGATCCTGATCAAGCCCTATGCCGATGCGATCCGCGCAAATGACCGTATCTATGGTGTGATTCGCGGGACTGCCATTAATGCCGGTGGCCAATCCAACGGTTACTCGGCCCCCAACCCGGAAGCGCAATCGCGGGTTGTCGGCAAAGCCCTTGAACGTGCCGGGTTGACGCCCGCCGATATCCATTTTGTCGAAGCTCACGGCACCGGCACCGAATTGGGCGACCCGATCGAGATCCGTGGCCTGAGCACCGTGTTCAAAGGGGTGGCACCAGGCTCAGTCGCCATCGGTTCGGTCAAAGGTAACGTCGGGCACCTGGAGTCGGCGGCGGGGATGACCGGCGTCATCAAGGTCCTCAAACAGTTGCAGGCTCGTACGTTGGCCCCCTCGATCAATGCGCAGCAGATCAACCCATTGCTGAATCTTGCCGACACGCCGTTTTACCTGGTTCAGCAATCCCAGGCCTTGCCGGCCAACGGAACCTTGTACGGCTCTGTCAGTTCTTTTGGCGCGGGCGGGGCCAATGCCCACGCGGTGTTGCAGTCGGTGCCGGCGCCGGTGGCACAGCCGACGACCGAGGTGAACATCGCGCTTTTGTCGGCGCGTACCGAGGCGGGTTTACAACGTCAAATCGACGCTCTGCACGACTGGCTGGAGCAGCACGATCCGTCGCTCACCGCCATCAGCTACACCCTGTGTTGTGCGCGGGAACACTTCTCCCATCGCCAGGGGTACGTGTTCTCAAGCAAGGCGCAGTTGTTGAGCCTGCTGCGTGAAGATTTGCAGCAGCGTGCGCCTGCGGTTGCCGATCCGGTCAATGCACCATCGATTGCTCAAGCGCTGGCCGGCAGCGGTCGGCTGCAGGCGGCTCAGGCCGCCGAACTGGTCTTGGCGTTCAGGGCGGGGCAGGACATTGCATGGTCCGCATTCTTTCCCCTGCGCGAGGTCATCTCACTGCCCGGTTATCCGTTCGAGAAAACCCGGTCGTGGGTCAAGTCGACACAAAGTGCATTCCATCACGCCAATGATCTGGTACGCCAACACTCGATTCTTGGCACTGAGATCGCACCGGCCGCGTGGGCTCTCGCGCACTGCCTGGAGAACCGCCGCGACGTGACCTTGAAGGCCGTGATATGGCGCAGTGTCATTCGTGACTTGGATGATGTGCTGCTGGGCATCAACGGTGAGCGATTCGAATTGCGCTCCCTGGATCACGCACAGATTTACTGCGAAGGGCTGTTGCAACCTGCTGTCGAAAACACGGTGGTGAACTGGCCGGCTCCCGAACCCTCGTCGACCTTTCTCGGGCATCAGGAGATTTACCGGCAGTTCACTCGGCTGGGTTACCAGTACGGCGAGGATCTGCGACCTCTGCGTTGGGCAAAGGTGGCGCAGACCAGTGTCAGGACATTGCTCGATGCAGGACGCGACTGGGGTTACCGGATATCGCCGGCACTGCTCGATGGCGGCCTGCAAACCGCCATTTTGATCCCGCAATTGCGGGGTCTTGGCGCGGACGAACTGCTGGTGCCTTACCACTTGGGAGAATGTCGGGTGTTGCGCATTCCGGAGCATGAAGCGGTGTTCTGCCACTGCGTCATGCGCCCGGCGCAGGCCAGTGATCGATCGGTGACCTTTGATTTGCTCTTCAGTGACGGCCAGGGCCGACCCCTGATTGTCATGCGTGAGCTGACGTCGGTGGTGGTGCATAAAAGTGCATTGAAAACTGAGCGGCCCACGGGCATCGACCGCGACATTTCGGCGGCTCACAGACCGTCGCGGATCGTGGCCTTCGACCTGGACTAAGAGAGGAACGCTCATGTTGATAGGTATGTTTCCCGGCCAGGGATCCCAGTTCCCTGGTATGGGGCGGGAGTTGTTCGCCCGCTATGCGCTGGAATGCGAAATCGCCGACGACATTCTCGGTTACTCGATTACCGCCCTGTGCAACGGTGAAGATTCCCTGCGCATGAACTCGACGGCTTACACCCAGCCGGCGATTTTTTTCGTCAGTTGCCTGGCCTGGCTTGAACGTCAACAGCAAGTCGGTGATCTGCCGCAACTGCTTATTGGCCACAGTCTCGGCTTGTATGCCGCGCTGTTCGGAGCCGGGGCTTTTGACCTGGCGACCGGCCTGCGGCTGGTGGCCAAGCGGGGCGAGTTGATGGCAGCGGTGCAGGGTGGGGCAATGGCAGCGATTATTGGCGAGAGCGTTGAACGGTTGCCCGAGTTGCTGCTTGAACATCAGTTTCATCAAATTGATATCGCCAATTACAACAACCCAGTGCAGGCAGTGATCAGTGGCAAGTCCGAGGATATCGACGCGGCTTGCAAAGCGCTGGAACAGCACGGCCTGCGTTGTGTGCGGCTTCCTGTCAGCGGGGCTTTTCATTCCCGCTATATGGAACCGGCCCGGCTGAGCTATGTCGCGTTTCTGCAACAACAGACCCTGGGGTCACCCGGCACGCAGGTTATTTCCAGCACCAGTGGCGAACGTCTAGGGGAGGCTCACTTGCTGGAAGAAATGGGCTTGCAACTTATTCGTCCGGTGCGATGGACCCAAAGCATCCGGGCCTTGTGTTCACGTTTTGACGAGATTGCTTTCGAGGAAGTCGGACCGGGCCAGGTTTTGACCCGCCTTAACGCCCAATTACTCGCGCACAACTGAGGTGCGCTTACCGACACGGACGAGGTCGATATGAAACGCGAAAGGATTGCAATTATTGGCGGCGGGGCAGCGGGTACGACAGCCGCCTGGCAGTTGCACACACTGCACGATGTCACACTGTTCGAGGCCGGACCACGCTTGGGCGGACATGCCTATACCCACCATTTCAGTGTGGGTGAGGACACGCTTCACGTGGACATGGGAGTGGAGTATTTCAACGAGCGCCTGGCCCCTAACCTGTTTGCGATGTTGCAGCAGTTGGGCATCGATACCTACATCGCTCCGATGTCGTTTCGCGCGGCATTTCCTGGGGCTGACAATGCCTGGAGCAATCTCCACGGCCAGGGGCGACTGCGGGGTGAACTGGCCGATGAGATCGACCGTTTTCATCTGGACATGACCCAGGTGCTCAGTGGCGGTGATCCGCGTTACAAGAAACTCAACATTGGCGAATTCCTGAGTGAGCGCAACTACTCGGAAGCGTTCACGCAGCAGGCGTTGCTGCCTTTGTTGACGACGTTTTCCGGGTGCAATGCGCCTTCGCTGGAATACACACTCATGTACGTGGCGATCTCGTTCAACATGAGTCTGTTGTCGTTTTTTACGCCGGGTGTCTGGCGTAAAGCCAAAGGTGGCATCGATGGTTACTTGCTGCTGCTCGGCGAGTTACTGGGCGCGCGAGTGCGCCTTGCCTGCCCAATACGACAAGTGCGCAAAGACGCCACTCGCGGCTGGTTGGTCGAGACCGCACAGGGTGACATTGAACAGTTCGACAGTGTGGTATTTGCCACGCACGCCGATGTCACCCTCCAGTTGCTTGAAGCGCCGACCGCCGAGCAACGGGACATTCTTTCGCGTTTCGACTACGTCCCGACTCACAGTGTGCTGCACACCGATGAACAGGTGCTGGTCGAAGGCGGGCACGGTGAGTACTGCGAGTTTTCCCGACCTTCAGGCCTCGAGGGCACGGGGCATGGGCAACTGACACGAATCAACAATGCCCTGGCGCCCTATGCCCATGTGCGTAAACCGGTGCTGGTGACATTCGATCCCAAACAGACGATCGCCCCTGGGCGGCAGGTTCATGAACAGCACTGGAAGTTGCCGAAGCTACGTCCGATCGACTTCTACCAGAAGTCGCGCTATCGACGCATTCAAGGGCTCGGAAAGCTCTGGTATTGCGGCACCGACACTTCACTGACCGGCCACGAAGGGGCCGTGGTGTCGGGTATGGTCATTGCCCACCGATTGGGTGCCGACCATCCCTATGCCGACAACAACCTGGCTGCCATTCAATTCAATGTCATCAAGGACCTGATGGGGGTACACCGACCCTCCGAACGCTTCAAGGCGATATTGGGCAACTTGCTGTTCGCTGCCGCCAAAGGCACCTCGCTGCACAAGAGCCAGTCTCATAAGTTCATTAAGGACGTCATCGTTTAACGCGCCCCAGGCGCTTGGCGAACACATCATCTGACAGGGAGTTTCATTATGTTGATCAAGGCCGACAACGTATGCGTGGTTATTTTCAATATGCAGCTGGAAATGATTCCGTTGCTTCATGAAGGCACGCAAGTGCTGAACAATTGCTGCTGGCTCGCCGATGTGGCACAGACCCTCGACGTACCAACGCTGATTATCGAACACAGCAAGCTCGGCGCCTCTTCCCAGGCATTGAAGGAGGTGGCGGGTACCGCTTCTTACCTCGAAAAGACCTGGTTCGACTGCAGTTCGCATGACTCGATTGCCCATCCGCTTGAGGCCACCGGTCGGCGGCAGGTGCTGCTGGCGGGGGCAGAGTCACATGTGTGCCTGCTGCAGTCGGCACTGGGGCTGCGTGAACTGGGTTATGAGGTCAGCGTGATGGCGGATGCGTGCAGCGCTCGTAATCTTTTCGATCACCAGCACGCGCTGACCAATCTGGCGCAGGCAGGCATACGCGTACTGACTCGGGAAATGTTTTTCTTCGAATGCATACGCCACTCCACGCGCCCCGATTACATCGATCTGGCGATGAAGTACCTGGACGGGCGGTACATCCGCTAAGCGATCAAAGGGCCTGCCCGCACGCCTGCTTCGATGCTTACCCGAGAGATTTTTTGATATGGATATTTTCAAGCGTCATTTCGTCCCGACACCGATGGCTTCCGGTTCGGATCCAGAGTTGAGCAGCGTCCTGTTGACTGACAGTGATGAGTTTGCACGCTGGGGCGGCACCGCTGGGCTGGTTGTCATTCAGACGGACGTCGAGCGTCTGGCCGTGCCGGATGAAATGGAAAAACTCCTGTCGCGCCTCGACGCGAGCCGTGCTCATACCGTCCTTTGTGCATTGTCTGGCGAACGCCCGCCAGCGGTTGAGCAATACCCTACGGTCAGTCAATGTGCGCAGGTTTTTCTGGCGCTACTCAAGGGCCTGATCAGCCAGTCCAGAGCCGTCGCACTGGTGGGGCTGCGCCGTCGCGACGCCCTGGCGGCCAGTGTGCTCGATGGCCTGGGGTTGTCCGCGTGCCAGGAAACGACCCGCCTGCGTTATGCCTCGCTGATCGTTGAGGGTGCGTTGACGTCGACGTTGACCCAGGCGATTGCCACAGCGTTGGACCAACCTGGCGTACGGCATCGTTTTGACGGGCAGACCCTGGCGCGTGAGCAACTTGAGCCAGTGGGCAATCGTGTCGAGTCGAGTCCGGGATCCACCTTGCGACACAACGGTTGTTACGTGGTCACGGGTGGCGGTGGTGGTGTCGGGCGGCTGCTCTGCCGGTGGCTGGCCCGTGAGTACCAGGCCAAGGTCTGTGTGGTCGGACGTTCCTCGGTGGATGACGAACGACGCGCCATGCTCCTGGCGCACGGAGTGACCTCTTATGTGCAGGCCGATGTGGCGGACCAGCAGTCACTGGCGGGGGCACTGAATCATTTCAAGGATCGTTATGGCGCCATCGACGGGGTTTTTCACCTGGCAGGTACGACGGCCGATCGCTTGCTGATCAACAAAAACAGTGCCGATGTCGAGCGGGTGCTGCTGCCCAAGATTGCCGGCAGCTTGAATCTTTGGGCACTGGACTCACTGATACAGCCAGGCTTTGTATGCCACTTCAGTTCCCTCAGTGGGCTGGTGGGCAATGTCGGTCAGGCCGACTACGCCGCTGCGAATGGTTTTATCGATGAGCTGACCGATTTTGTCAGTCGTCAGGCGCCAGCCGGTCGCGCTCGCTGGCAGTCGATTAACTGGGGATTGTGGGCGTCCGAGGGCATGCAGATGGCTGAAGGGAGCAGTGAGTTATTGCCCCTGTCGGATGAGCAGGGTTTGGCGGCATTGCGCACCATCCTCGACCAGACCGCGCCGCGTCTGGTGGCCTTCGCAGGTAGCCGCGCAGTACTAGGCCCACTGAATCCCTCCAGTAGCGGGAAAGATGTAACAGATGCGGCAGCAGCCGTGAGCTTGCCATCCCTGAGCCCGGTCAGTGAGTGGATTGGTTCACTGGTTTATACCTACAGCGGCTTACGCGATGTAGCGCATGACGCATCGCTGGTGGCGATGGGCGTGACGTCTTCGGCGCTGATCAGCATTGTCTCGGCCCTGGAGCATCGACTGAACGGCACCGGTGTCTCGGTCTCCCTGAGCAAGGCGCTGATTTTCGATTACTCATCAGTGACGGCGTTGAGTGAGTATTTGCTTGGCTCCCAGCCCCAAGCGCTCGCCGCGGCATTTGCCAGTGAAGGGGGTGGGCCGACCAAGCCCTTGCTGGCCATCGAGACGATTACGTCCACGCCTGGCGCACACATCAACCTTGAGGACCGCCTGACGCAGTGGGTGCAAGAGGTGGTTCGGCGCTTCAGCGGAATAACCGATCCGTCGGTACACGACAATCTGCTTGAGCGTGGCCTGGATTCGGTGGCCAGTATCAACATTGCCACCGAACTGGCGCGACGTTTGTCGACCCAAACCCCGGTCAGCATCAGCAAGACGCTGTTGTTTGAATACTCGAGCATCAATCAGATTGTGCGTTTCCTGATAGATCGTTATGAAGCGCAGATTGTCGCCGTGCTGGACACTGTTGAGGCGCAGATGGCGCCGGGGATCAACTCGGCAGTCGTGACGGCAACGGTGGCGGTGAGCCCGGAGGTTGATGTCGCCCCTGGTCTCGGTGCTCACTATCGGCCGGACGACATCGCGATTGTCGGCGTGGCTGGCGAGTTTCCCGGGGCGGATAACCTGGCCCAGTTGTGGACGTTGCTTGAGTCCGGGTCCGAGGCGATCAGCGTCATCCCCGCGCAACGCTGGGACTGGCAGCTCGATTACTCAGCCGACCCAAAACAACCGGGCGCCAGCTATGGCCGTCATGGCGGTTTTTTGCGGCGGGCCAAGCAGTTTGATCCAGCCTTTTTTTCCATCACCCCGGTCGAGGCGACGCGTCTTGACCCACAGGAACGGCGTTTGCTGGAAATCGCCTACCACGCCCTGGAAGACTCGGGACATTTTGCCGATCCGCAGGAGGATACTGGGGTCTTCACCGCTGCGATGTTCGGTCATTATCAAAACCTGAACGCTGCCAACACGGTGACCAGCAGTTCATTTGCATCGATTGCCAACCGCATTTCGTACACCTTTAATCTCCAAGGCCCGAGCCTGTGTGTCGACACCATGTGTTCGGGGTCGCTGACCGCCCTGCATCTGGCGATCAACAGTCTGCGTAGCGGGGAATGCACCCAAGCCCTGGTCGGTGCGGTCAACATCATGCCTCACCCGGGCAAGTTCAAATTGCTGTCGGCAGGGCGTTTCCTGAGCCCCAGCGGACGGTGCCACAGCTTTGGTATCGAAGCCGACGGTTATGTTCCGGGAGAGGGGGCCATCGCCCTGATGCTCAAGCCGCTGGCCAAGGCGCAAGCCAATGGGGACCGGATACACGGGGTCATTCGTGCCTCTGCGCTCAATAGTGGCGGGCGCTCGAGCGGTTTTACCGTGCCCTCGGCAAGAGCCCAGGAGAAGGTCATTCGCCAAGCGTTAAGCAAGGCCGGTGTGGACGCCAACCAGATCGATTATGTGGAAGCCCACGGTACCGGCACTCGACTGGGCGATCCGATCGAGATCAATGCACTGAACGCGGCCTATGGCACTCGTCAGGGTGAGCGACGCTGCATCGGCTCGATCAAGAGCAATATCGGACACCTTGAATCGGCTGCGGGGCTGGCTGGCCTTGTCAAAATCTTGCTGCAGTTCCAGCACCAGAAGCGAGTGCCGACGCTCAACTGTGAAATCGAAAACCCCTGGTTGAACCTGGCCGACACTGATTTCCGCTTGCCACGCGACACCGAATCCTGGACCGCTGACACGCCGCTGCTGGCTGGACTCAGTTCGTTCGGTGCCGGGGGCTCCAATGCGCATGTCATCGTTCAGCAGTACACTGATGCGTCGCTCGGGCCTGCGTCACAGGTGGAATATTTGTTGCCTGTTTCGGCGCGCACACCCTTGGCGTTGAAGGCTCGGATCAACGATTTGATCGTCTGGATCGACAAGCATCCACAGGTCAGCCTTGCCGCGATTGCGTATACCTTGGGCGTCGCACGTGAACACTTTGTCCACCGTGTTTGTTTCGTTGGCGATAACCTGGCTCGCTTCAAGCAACAGTTGCAGGATGCCGCGGCTGGCGTGCCCGACGTCGTGGATCAATCGCGGTCTACCCTGCTGTCCCTTCAAGCGTCTTACCTGGCGGGGGAAGCACTGAATTTCGCGGCGATGCATGACAGCCGTAGGCTGGTGTCGTTGCCACATTATCCATTCGAAGAACAAACGTATTGGGACGAAGAGCTCGTTCCCTCCGGGCCGACGGGCGCTGCCTCGCTCAAGCCTGTGGAGGAAGGCGCTTCGGCGTTGACGAAGGCCTCGGTGCCCGTGTGTTTTCAAACCGTTTGGGAATCCCGGCCCGTTCAGGCATCGGGTGCGAGAGGTCAGGATGCCATTGTCTTTTGCAATCCGTCACAGGCTCGGGCGTTGATCGACCAACCGCATATTGTGGTGGTCACGCTCGGTGACAGCCTGCGTCTGGACGATCATTTCGCCCAAGTGCGCAGTGATTCGATCGACGATTGCCGGCAAGTTTTGCAACGCTATGCCTCAGGTGAGGTGGCGCAGCGACCGTGGCTGATCAATCTGGTGCAAAGTTCGGGCGAGGACATGCAGGCCGCATGGGCGTGTTGGCAGTTCACGCTAGCCAAGGCGATCATTGCCGCCGGCGCCCGTTATCGGATGGCCTTTGTCCACGAAGAAGGGCTGGAGGTCTGGCCAACGCCCGCAGCGGGGGCCGTGAGCCGATTGTTCCGCGTGCTGCAAATGGAACAGCCCGAATTCGAATTGGTGTCGATGACTGTCTCATCGCACGACTTCGAGCGTGTGCCTGAGCTGTTGCTGTCAGCGCTGGATGAGCTAGCTAATGCCTCTGACGGCTTTAGTGTCAGTCGGCATGTGGCCGGTGAGCGCTGGCAGGCTCGCTTGCGTGAAGTTCATTGGCCCGTAGCGACTGGCAGCCGTTTTCGCCACAAGGGCGTCTACCTGATAACCGGGGGGATGGGCCTGATCGGGCTGGCGGTTGCCGCACGCTTGATCAGCCAGTTCGATGCGAGGGTCGTGTTGGTCGGTCGGAGCCCAGCGGGGGAAGCGATCCGACACAAGCTTGCCGGGTTGGCCGCGCCGGCAAACGTCGATTACATCAGCGCTGACATAGGCGATAGCGCCGTAGTGGTTGAACTGGTCAAGACGGTAATTGCCAGGCATGGCGCGTTGCACGGTGTGTTGCATGCTGCCGGTATCACCCGGGATGGACTGTTGCGCAATAAACAACTGGCGGACTTCCAGGAGGTGATAGCGGTAAAACTCAACGGCGCTCGCCATCTCGATAGCGCAACCGCTGATGTAGCGTTGGATTTCTTCGTGTTGTTTTCATCGGTGTCCGGGTTGTTCGGCAATATCGGCCAGGCTGATTACTCCGTGGCCAACTATTATCTGGACCTGTTTGCCGGCGGTCGTCAGCGGCAAGTTGCCCGTGGTCATCGTCGTGGGCTGAGTCTGTCGGTGAACTGGCCTTTGTGGCTTGAGGAACAAGATACCTACCCACAGGGTCGAGTTGCCCTGAGTCGCTATTTGCAGGACAACTACGGCATGCAAGCGCTGACCCCCGCCGCAGGCGTCGACCTGTTGGTGAGGTTGATCGATGGGGTGGACTCGAGCATGACTCAGATTGCCCCGTTCGTTGGCGACGGCGAGAAAATCCGTCGCAGTGTTGCTCCTGAAGGATTGCGCAGCAGCGCAGCGCTGGCGCCTGACGCAGTGGCCATCGCTGAAACCAGCAGGGGATCGGCGACACCGGAGCAACTGAAGCTTCGGCTCAAAGCGCTTTTGAGCGCGTTGACCGGTTTGCTGCCTGAAAACATCGATGATCGTTGCAGTTTTGGTGACCTGGGTTTGAACTCGGTCATGTTGCAACAGTTAGCGCAAGATATTGAGGAACAGTTCAAGGTGCCGATGGCCCCCAATACGCTGTTCACGTACAACTCAGTCGTGCAGTTGATTGATTACCTTCGTGAACGGGGGGCGCAGTCTGCGGCCCCCATCAAAGCGCAAGGTCCAGACGCACGTTCGTCGTCGATACCGATGGCAACGCTGGCCATCGATCCAGACGTCGATGACCAACGGATTGCGATCATCGGAATGGACGGTCGCTTGCCCGGCGGCCAGGATCTGGCCGGATTCTGGGAAGGGCTGTTAGCCAATCGCAGTGCGATCAAAGCGGTGGACCGCTGGCCTGACAAGGCCTGCCATGCCGGGATTATTCCCGAGATCGGGCACTTTGATGCACGTTTTTTCGGGATATCGGCGCGCGAGGCGATGCTGATGGACCCACAACACCGACTGTTTTTGCAAGCGTGCTACAACACGTTGCTCGATGCAGGTTACACGCCGTCCTCGCTCAAGCGCGTGGGGGTTTTCGCTGGCGTTCAGTTCAGCGATTACCAGACACTACTCCAGCGTTCCGGACAGAGTTTTCATCCCTTCGCCGCCACCGGTAATGCCCATGCGATGCTGGCTAATCGGGTGTCCTACCTGTTCGATTTCGAAGGCCCGAGCCAGTCTATCGATACCGCCTGTTCGAGTGCACTGGTGGCGGTGAACCGTGCCGTCATTTCGCTGCAACGGGGGGAGTGCGACTACGCGCTGGCCGGTGCGGTCAGTTTATTGATAGACAGCGACATGACCGAAGCGGCGCAAAGCATGGGCGTGCTATCGCCGAACTTTCGTTGTGCCACGTTCGATAGCGAAGCCGATGGCTACGTTCGTGCGGAGGGGGTTGGCAGCCTGTTGCTCAAGCGACTTGTCGATGCTCGCCGCGACGGAGACAGCATTCATGCGGTGATCGAGGCCGCCGAGGAGAATCACGGAGGGCGGGCCAACTCGCTGACGGCACCCAACCCCAAGGCGCAGCAACGTCTGTTGCTTGCCGCCTACTCGCCATCGCTGGCAGCCCGAGTCAGTTACATCGAAACTCACGGAACGGGGACGCGCTTGGGCGATCCTGTGGAAATCGATGCTTTGAAGGGCGCCTGGCACACGCTGGTACCCGGCCAGAAGCACCCGGTTTTGCTGGGCTCGGTCAAAACCAATGTCGGGCATCTAGAACCGGCCGCCGCGATTGCGTCACTGTTCAAGGTGATTCTGGCATTCAAGAACCGGTTGCTGCCTGCCAACCTTCATTTGCGCACGCTCAACCCTTACATCGATTTCGAAGGCTCGCCGTTCAAGGTGCTGGATCGCAATATACCTTGGGAGGGGCACGATCGCGTCGCCGGAATCAGCTCGTTCGGTTTCGGCGGGACCAATGCTCATGTTGTCCTATCTGAACCACCGGCGCTCGCCGCACGGGCGTCGTCGATACACGGGGATCATTTGATCGTGTTGTCTGCCCGCAGCCGTGACTCACTGCTGGCAATGAAGCAGGCCTTGCTTGTTCACCTTGATTCGCCACAGGGCCGATCACAGTCTTTGGCTGACATCGCGTTTACCCTTGGGGCCGGACGCGAGCATTTTGAATATCGCCTGGCTTGGAGCGTTCGAACCGTTGATGCGTTGTTGCATGCATTGCGCGCGGAACAGACTCCGGATGTACACCACGTTGAGCGAGGCACCGAAGCGCCCGAAGTCGACGGGCAATGGCATGACCTGCGCGAACAGTATTTGCACGGGGGGGAGGTCCAATGGCCGACCTTGTACCCGCAGGCGGGCAGGCTCCATTTACCAGGTTATGCCTTCGATACGCGCCGGTATTGGTTTGACGATGGATCACAGGTTCAGCCGGGCAATCGCTGAAATCACAGGAGCAGAGCATGCACACGGACGAGACACACAACATGACAGCACACCTGAAATCGCAATCGGCCGAAAAAGTGGTGATTGTGGGGGCAGCCTGCCGTTTGCCTGGCAGCGATTCGCTGTCGACCTATTGGCGGAACCTGATGGCCGGTCAGCGTTGCGTTGCCCCGGTCACGCGATGGGAGTCTCTGCGCGAAACGGCGGTCCATGGCGGCCTGCTGGAGCATGTGGACGAGTTTGATGCGGGGTTTTTCCGTATCTCGCCCAACGAAGCGCGCTGCATGGACCCGCAACAACGATTGTTGATGGAAACCGTGCAACATCTAATGGATAACTGCGGCGTGCCGGTCCAGACCTTGCGCGACTTGCAGTGCGGGGTGTTTTGCACCGGCCTGCCCGGAGACTACAAGTTTCTGCTGGCGCAGGAGCCTGAATCAGCTTTCAGCAGCCACAGCTTTCTTGGCAACGCCACGTCGTCGTTGGCGGGAAGAGTGTCTTATTTCTACGATTTCCATGGCCCCTCGGTGAGCCTTGATACCGCTTGCTCATCGTCATTGACAGCCTTGCAGATTGCCGTTTCACAACTACGTGCAGGTGAATGTGAATCTGCACTGGTGGCTGGGGTCTCGGTGTTTGCCACCCCGGAGGTTTTCGAGTTTGCCCAGCGCTCGAACATGTTGTCGGCGCGGGGGCACTGCGACGCCTTCGGTGACGAAGCCGACGGTTTCGTCCCGTCCGAGGGCGTGGCGGCAATTATGTTGATGAGCGCCAGCAAAGCCCGGGAACTCGGGTTGGATGTGCTGGCAAGCATCGAAGCGATCAGCCTGAATCATGACGGCATGAGCAATGGCATGATGGCGCCCAACAGTCAGGCTCAAGCGGCGCTGATCGCCAGTTCCTACGAGCGTTGTGGCATTGAGGTGGGGCGCATCGGCTACGTCGAGGCCCACGGAACTGGCACGCGCTTGGGGGATTCGATTGAGGTGGCGGGGCTGGTCAACGGCTTTCGAGCTCAGGCACAACCTTACGATACTTATCTGGGCGCCTCGAAAAGCGTAATTGGCCACACACTGGTGTGTTCCGGGTTGGCCAGTTTGATCAAAACACTGCTGATCTTTCGTCATAGCACCATTCCGGGCCAGCCTCTAGCGCGTTCCCTCAATACCGCTCTGGATCTTGATCGGTTCAAGGTCAGCGAGCAGGCAGTTCCCTGGCCGTCCGACAAGGCGTATGCCTGTGTCAGTGCCTTTGGATTTACCGGTAGCAATGCTCACCTCGTGCTCGGCAAGCCGGAGCCGCGCAAGATTGACCCGCAGAATAGCCCAGGCCCCTGGGCTTTTCTGATCAGCGCTCAATCCAGCCCCAGCCTTTATGAGCGTATCCGCCAGGTACTGGGCGTTCTCGATGGACTGCCGGACGATCAATTGGCGGCGCTCAGTGTGGCACTTGGCAAAGGGAGCCAGCCGTATCGTCTGCGTCTGGCTGTCACGGCTTCGACTCGTTTGTCTTTGGTGACGCAATTGCAGCAATGGCTAGCAACACCGACAGAGCAGCTCGGCGTAGGCTGCTCAAAGGTCGAGGTTTTGCCCGACACCGTGCTTGCCGAACGCTTGCAGCGATGGTTGGCAGGTATCGACCTGCCGCTGTACGACATCGGGCACGCGGCCCGATACCCGCGAATTGAACTGCCAGGTTACCCGTTTGATCGCAAGCCCTACTGGGTGGGAACTGAACTGATCGTTGCTCAGGCACCCGTTGCTGCATCGAGCCCGCGACGTAGCAGTGTTCTGGACACGCTGAAAAGTGATCTGGCGCGATTGCTCGGTTTCGAGCAGGCCGATATTGATACCAGCCGTTCGCTACGTGATTACGGCGTCGATTCGATTTCGTTGATTGAACTGTTGAGCCAATTGGGTGCAGGCGCCAGTCGGATGCAGCCTCATGATGTCTTTGACTTTGCGTCCATCGTCGCTCTAGCCCAGGCACTCGAGGAGTTACAGCCCGTTTCGTCTGCCGCTTCCAGGGAGGATGCCGTCACGTCGGTCAGCCGGTCGCCAATGACCTGGACACAAATCGGGCAAGGACGCGCTATCGTGCTGCTGCCACCGTTGAACATGAGCGCGCAGGCCTGGATGCAACAAGTCAATGTCCTGAGGCGCCAAGGTTTCGCCCTGCATATCCCGTCGTATCCCGGTCATCAGGGCACCCCGCTTGATGAGGGGCGCTTTAGCCTTGAAGGGCTGGTGCTGGAGATCGAGGCCTATATCAATGAACAGCTCGAGGGCCATCCTGTTCCCGTGGTGGGCTGGTCGTTGGGGGGGTGTCTCGCATTGGCGCTGTGCCGCCGAGCCCCGGCAATGGTCGAGTCGATGATCCTGATCAGTACCGCCGCATGTTTTGGCGATGATATCTTCGGTAAAACCATCGAGTTGAACGCTGAACTGCAAGCCCATGCCGATTACCTGGATATCTTGCTCGAACCTCGGCAGAGCATCGCAGAGCAAGTCGGGGCAGGGGCGTCGATGAGCGCGTTGAGCCGTTATTACCAGATGCTCGGGCAACTGGATTTCAGTGCGCAACTTCCCGGCATTGCTGTACGGACGTTGATTGTTCATGGTCAGCAGGATGTAGTCATCGGCGGGGCGGATGTGACGCTGTTACAGCGCCTGCCCAACGCCCGACTGGAAGTGTTTGCCGATCAGGGACATTTCATTCCGTTGACCGCTGCGCGGCGCTTCAATGAACTGATGCTCGACTTCGTACAGGCTCGGCAACCTTGAGTAACCCGACCTGTACCCAACAGGACTTGGGCCAATGCGCACTGGACGGGTTCCTTACCGATATCAAGTCGCTAGACATGGGCCTGGCGGCAGTCACGGCGGTGTCGGGGCGCTTCAACCTGGAGCGCTTTGATCCTGGTTTGTACCCCCGTGCGGGTGTCGACTGTCCGCCAGCTATTGTCCGGGCGGTGCCAAGCCGTCAGGCCGAATACCTGGCGGGGCGCTGGTTGAGCCGACAGTTGTGCACCAAGCGCAATCTCGCGCCGGTGCAGGTCCATTCGGGAGCACATCGCCAGCCGATATGGCCGAGTGGTTGGGTCGGCTCCATCAGCCACACATCAACTATCGCCCTCAGTTGCTTAGCCCAGTCTTGCGAGGTCGGACTGCTGGGCCTGGACCTTGAGAACTGGCTGGCACCAGAGGTCGCCGTTAAGATCAGCGACACCATCGTCGACCGCCAGGAAGCCCGTTACCTTGGAATGTTGGGGCCTTGTGAGCAGATGTTGACCCTGGCTTTTTCAGCCAAGGAAAGTCTGTTCAAGGCCGTTTTTCCGCAGGTTGGCCGTTATTTTGATTTCGATGCTGCGCGCCTGGTCGAGGTCCATCTGCCCTCGGGATGTCTGGTGTTGAGGGTGATGCAAGATCTCTCGACGTCGATCAGGGCCGGCATGCTGTTTGAAGGTTATTTTCAAATGTGGGCGGGCGCCGTGTTCACGGTCATTGCACATCCGCCGGGTGCTCTTGCGCGCCATCAGGGAGAGGTTCCGTGCCTATCGGGCCGGTTGTTTAAGGAAGCGTCATGACTCAACGGTTACTTCAACTTGATCAAGTGTCGTACAACCTGCCCGATGGGCGCGTTCTGTTCGATCACTTGAATCACACCTTCAACTCCAGGGCCACCGGCATCGTCGGTGCCAATGGCTGTGGCAAGTCCTTGCTTGGCGGCCTCCTGGCGGGTGAACAACGCCCCAGCAGCGGCATCGTCCGCCGCGAAGGTCAGGTATACACCGTGGCGCAGTTATTGGAGCCCGAGCGCTATCCCACCGTTGCCGCGTTGGCAGGTGTCGATCTTATTTTGGCGGCGCTGGATCGCATTGCCCAGGGTAGCGTTGACGATGAGGACCATGCGCTGGCGGTCGATCAATGGGATTGCGCCACACGCCTTGAGGCGGAGCTGGAGAAGATCGGCCTGGGCCATTTGAATGCCGACTCGCACACCGACGTCCTCAGTGGGGGCGAGCGGCAACGGGTCGCGCTGCTGGGGGCGTGGTTGTCTCGGGCCGACTGGCTCATTCTGGATGAGCCCAGCAACCACCTGGATATTGATCAGCAGCATAAGCTCGCGCAGCAGATCGATCGCTGGTCCAACGGTCTGGTGTTGATCAGTCACGACCGCGGCCTTTTGGAACACATGAGCGAAATCGTCGAGCTTTCACCTTTGGGGCTGGCGGTTTATGGCGGCAACTACAGTCAGTATGCAGCGGCACGCGAGCAAGAACAGCAGTCGTTTCAGTCGGCATTGCAAGGTGAGCGGGCGCAGGCCAAGCGCGAGCAACGTGAGATGGCTGTGCAGATGGAGCGTCAGCAACGGCGTAATGCGCGTGGTGACCGTCAGGCCCGCGACGGCAATCAAACCAAACTGATCACCAATGCGCAGAAAGAGCGCAGTGAAAACAGTCAGGGAAAATTGCGCCTCAATCAACAGGTGGCCCGGGAGCAGCAACAACAACGTATCGCCGAGGCCCGTGCGCGGTGTGCGCCGGACATTCAACGCATGATGCTGTCTCCGGAAAGTGTAGTGCCTAATGGCAAGCTGATTGTGCAGCTCAACGACGTCATTCTCCCGTTCGGTTACGCGGCGCCGGTCAATCTGACGCTGACGGGGCCTATGCGCATGGCAATCCTGGGCGCCAACGGCAGCGGCAAGTCGACCCTGTTGCGAGTGATCGCCGGCCAACTGCCGGTGCGCGAAGGCGAACTCATCCGCAGTTGCCATGTCGGCTGGCTGGATCAACACGCCGGATTACAGCACCCCGAACGTACGGCGGTGCAATGGCTCTATGAGAGCAATCCGGAGTTGCCCGAAGCCGAGGCGCGAACGCGGTTGGCGCAGATGGGTATTGATGCGGATCGAGCGACGCTCAACACCTGTCAGTTGAGTGGTGGCGAACGCCTGAAAATAGCCTTGGCGGCGCAGTTGTATGCACAGCGGCCACCGCAGTTACTGTTGCTCGACGAGCCGGACAACCATTTGGATTTGCCCAGTAAAGTGGCGCTGGAGCAGATGCTCAATCAGTACCGGGGCGCATTGATCGTCGTTTCTCACGACAACGCTTTTTTACAGGCCATTCATCTGGATGCCGAGTTTCATCTGAGCAGTCAGAGACCGTCATGAGGGGGGCGATGGGGAGGGAGTTAACTGGCAAGCCCCCTCGCCACAGGCAAGCCACATCAACACAAAAGTCCTTTCACCAGAAGGATTGGTGATTATTTGGGGTAAAGCGGCGGAAGGCCACTGTCACCCACCGGGTCCTGAACCCGCTCGGCAATCGGGATCGCCTTGATTGCCCGCCACAATTCTTCGCCTTGCCAGTGCTGGCCGGTTTCGCTGTAGAGCGCGCCGTTCAAGCCGTCCAGCGCGTCGGACAATGGCACGAAGCGGGCGGCCATGTCGGCCAGGGTTTCCGGTTGTTGCCGGGCCCAGGCGTCGAGGGCCTGGCGGGTGGCGTGGGAGTCGTTGGCCTGACAGGCGCGTTTGAGGTCGTCGAGGACGGTGCGCGGGCTCGGGCCGGTCTGCGCGGCACGCAGGATTGCAGGTTGCCAGCGGGCGCGCCACCAGAGGCCAAAGCCCAGCAACGTGGTACAGGCCAGAATCAACGTGCTGAGTTTCCACTTCCACAGGGTTTCGCTGTCGACGCCGACATTCACCTGCGCGGTATTCGTTGGTGTATCAACCACCATGCTCGGATTGCTCGCCACTTGCAGGGGTCGGGCCGGCAGGCTGCTGTGCTCCAGGTGATCTTCGAAGGTGTTCCACCAGACCACTTCCACCGCGGGTAATTCGATTGCGCCACTGCGGCCTGGCACCAACGCTTCGCGATCTTCACGACTACCAATCAAGCCGCGCTCGGTGCTTTGGTTGCTCAGCACCGGTTGATCCGGGTAGCGCCGCAGGCCGTTGACGTCGGTGGCGGGCAGCGGCGGCAGTTGTGAGCTGGCCAGGCCTTCGGCCTTCAAGGTCAGGCTGCGGGTCAGCGAGTCACCCACCTGCGCGTGGTCCGGCTCCGGGTTCCAGCTTTCGCTCAGGCTCAGGCTACGGGCCGGCAGCCATGGCAGGTCGGCAGGGTAAGTAATGGGTTTGGCCTTGACCGTCAGCAGAATCGGGGAGGAGCTGACTCGCATCAGTTTTCCGGATTTCGGCACTTGGGTTGCGGCGTCCTGGGCGGGCTGCGCGTCCACGAGCGTTGCACTGAATAGCTGCGCCGGAATGGTCAGTTCGCCGCTGTGTTGCGGGTAGATCGCATAGCGCATTTCGATCACGCCATGACGCAAATTGTTGATGACTTTCTCGTACGTGCGCGACTCGCCCAGTTGTTCGATACGCGCATCGGGAATCTGCAACGGGGTCAGGCTGCTGTCGTCGTACAGCGACACCGAATGGTAGATGCGCAACGTCAGGATGGCCTGGGCCTGCACGTACACACTGGTCTGGTCGAGGCTGGCGTCGATGAACACCGGGGCCAGTTTGTTCGTGGTGTCCTGGGTTTCGCTCTCGACCACTTGCACGGTGATCGGCTGGCTCTGCACCTCGCCCAGCTGCAGCGATGGAATCGTCACGCTGCCGTTTTCCTTCGGCAGCAGGGTGATGATCCAGCGCGTGGTGGCGCGATTGTCACCGTTGAGGGTGGTCAGTTGGTTGACCTGGCGGGTGCCACGCACTTCGAACAGCGGTTCCAGCGGCGCCAGGTCAGGCTTGCCGAACTGCGTCACGTCGTTGGATTCCAAGGTCAGTTCGACCGTCTCACCGGAACTCAGGCGACTGCGATCCACACTGGCGACCAGCGCCGCTGCCTGGGCCTGAACGGTGCAGAACAGCAGGGCGAGCATGAAAAGGGTGAAGCGGGTCATCGAGTTTTTTCCTGATCCTGATGTTGTTGCTGTTCGTACCAGAATTTGCGCCTGAGCAGTTCACCCGGGTCATCCGGGATCTTGCGCAGCCATTGCTCCAGCGCCTGACGCTGTTCGCCATCGATATTGTCGCTGGCCGGACGCAGCGGTGGCGTGGTGGTTTGCTCATCGCCCAGTTCACTGCCCGGGACTTCATTGGTGCCCGGTTTCGGCGGTGTTGTGGCCTGCTGCCCGGCGTCCGGCGTGGCCTGCTCGGCGTCGGATTTCGGGTGGTCATTGTCCGCCGGTTGCGTGGCGGCACCCGGTGGCGGTTCCTGCGCGCTGGTCTCGGCGTCGTCATCGGCGGATTTCTGCGGCTCAACCGGTGGCGGTGCGTTTTTCTGCTTGAGCAGATTTTCTACCAGTGTCTTGTTGGTCTGTGCCGGGCGCAAATCCGGTTGCCGCTCCAGTGCCTGATCGTAAGCATCGAGCGCCGCTTCCAGCTCACCGCTTTTGGCCAGGGCGTTGCCACGATTGTAGTGGGCGTGGGCGTCATTGCCCTCGGCGAACCGCTGGGCGGCGCCGCTGTAGTCGCCGGCCTCGTAGAGCGCCACGCCTTGCCACTGCGCATCTTCAAAATGCTGCGAAGCCTTGGCCGGATGGCCTTGCCTGAGTAAATGCAGGCCCCGTTGATCGGGGCGCAGCCACAAGTCTTCGAAGTCGAAGGCATAGCTCGGTTGCGGCAGCAGAAACAGTAAAGGCAGGCAGAACAACCAGCCACGGCGACCGGCGCACGCCGCCAGTAGCAACAACGGCAGCAGCAACCAGTAACCCTGATCGGCCCAGGTGTCCAGGCGCAAGGTCTGGCCGTCGTTGCGCAGCGTACGTGGACCGTCGAGCAGGCCGAGCCCACGCAAGTCGGTATCGCCCAGACGCGCCGGGCGATAGCGTCCGCCGAGTTCATTGGCAAAGGCTTTCAGGCTCGGACTGTCCAGGCGTGCCACCAGAATCGCGCCTTGATCGTCCTTGAGGAAACTGCCGTCCTCCTGTGCGACCGGCGCACCTTCGGCAGTGCCGATTCCGAGCATCAGAAACTGCGTCGATTTTCTGTCCAGCGCCTGGCGAATGCCTTCGCGTTCCAGCTCTGTAAGGGTTGAACCGATCAACAGGATCCGGCCGTCACCCAAAGCGCCCTGATTCAGCAGGGCCAGGGCCTTGGTCACCGCAAGATCGGCGCGATGACCGGCCTCGGGCATCAGCGAAGGTTTGAGCGCGTCCAGAAGATTGCGGCTGGTCGACAGGTCATCCGACAGGGGCACCAAGGTGTGGGCACTGCCAGCGTAGACGACGATTGCAGTCTGGGCGTCGCTACGGATTTGCAGCAGGTCCAACAGTTTGCGTCGGGCCTGTTCGAGTCGGTTCGGCGCGACGTCGGTGGCGAGCATTTCCGGGGTCAGCTCAAGCACGACCACCAGCGGGTCGGCGGGTTTCTGGCTGATTTGTTCGACGCGCTCCCAACTCGGCCCCAACAAGGCCAGGACGGTCAGCACCCACGCCACGCCGAGGACGACCCACGGCAGCTTGCTGTCGCGACCGTTTCCACCGCTCAACAAGGCGGCGTGAAAGGCCGGTGGCAGGATCATCTGCCAGCGCCCAGCGCGTTTTTGCCGGTGCCAGAGTTGCCAGAGCAGCCAGCCCAGCAACGGCAACAACAGCAGCCACCAGGGGCGGAACCAGTACGGCCACAGCGCACTCATCGGCGCCTCCGCAGACGCAGGCGTTTGAGCCGCTGGCGCCAGTCAGGCAGTTGCGTTTGCAAAAACAGATCCTTGGTGAACAGCCGTTGTAGCGCGTTGTCCGGCCAACGCTCGCGCACCACCAGCAACATGCTCAGCAGCAGCGCCATCGCCACAGGCCAGTGATACAACGCCTGCGCCGGGCGGGCCTGGGTCGGTTGCTGAGTCACCGGCTCCAGTTTGTCGAGGGTGTCCTTGATCGTCTGCAGCTCTTTGCCATCGTGGGCGCGGAAGTACTGACCGCCAGTGGCTTGGGCGATGGCTTTCAAGGCCGGTTCGTCGAGGTCCAGGCTCGGATTGATCCCAAGGAAGCCCAAGGTGCCACTTTGCTCCGGGTCGGCGCCGATGCCGATCGAGTAGATTTTCACGCCTTCTTTCGCCGCCAGTCGCGCCGCCGTGAGCGGGTCGATTTCGCCGCCGTTATTGGCGCCGTCGGTGACCAGAATCAGTACGCGGCTCTGGGTCGGACGCATACGCAGCCGTTTGAGGGCCAGGCCGATCGCATCGCCAATGGCGGTATTTTTGCCGGCGATGCCGATTCGCGCTTCGTCGAGCCACACGCGCACGGTGTGTCGGTCGAACGTCAATGGTGCTTGCAGGTAAGCCTGGCTGCCGAACAGGATCAGGCCGACGCGATCACCGTCGCGACGTTCAAGGAAATCACCGAGCAAATGCTGAACGAGCGACAGTCGGCTGATGTCTTCGTCCTGCCACTGCATGTCGGGGAAATCCATGGAGCCGGACACGTCCACCGCCACCAAAAGATCGCGACCACTGGCAGCGATCGGCAGTGGTTCACCCAGCCATTGCGGGCGCGCCGCGGCTATCAGCAACAACAGCCATAACAGAATGAACGGCGCTTGCTGGCGCCAGGCCGGCAGGTTGGCCCGGGCACGGCGGCGGGCCAGGCCTTCGAGGTCATTGAGGAAGCTGACTTTGAGCGCCGGTTCGCCACTGTCGGCCACCGGCAGCAGGATGCGCATCAACCAGGGCAGCGGCAGCAGGGCAAAGATCCACGGCCAGGCGAACTCAAACATGTTTGCGAATCCAGGTGTCGACGGCCTGGGTGAGGCCGGCGATGGCCTTGTCGTCGAGTTTGCATTCAGGTTTGTAGGCGCCTTCGACCAGCACCATCCAGCGGGTCAGGCCGGCGGCCGGGCAGCGGTTGTCGAGGAACGCCAGCCATTTGCGCCCGTTGAGGGTATGGCTCTGGCTGTAGGGGTAATGGTTGCGGCACAGGCGCTTGAGCAAGCCGTTGAGTTGCTGCAACCAGGCGCCGGCCGGTGCGCCGTCGTAGGGTTTTGGCAACCGCGCCAGTTCGGCGAGTGCGGCGATACGCACCGGGTCCAGCGGTTGTTCGGCGCGCACGATCGGGCGTTTGTTCGGAATGAATCGCCGCGCCTTCCACAGCCCGAAACCGATCAGCGGCAGCAACAACACCAACAGCCACCAGCCGGGCGCGGGTGGCCAGAACTCGATGGGAGGCGGGGAGATCAGCGGTTGCAGTTGATCGAGGCTGCTCATCGACCTTTCCCCGGTTTCTGTGGGTTCAGGTACTCGCGCAGTTGCTCGACCATCTCGCTTTGGGTGCTCAAGGGCATCAGCAATACGCGCAGCTTTTGCGCGAGCAGTTCCCAGCGGGCGATGCGCGCTTCGGCCTGGGCGCGGTAAGTCTGGCGCAGGTCGAAATTGAGCGTGTCGAGTTCCAGTTGCGCACCACGTTCGGCAAAACGTAGAAGCCCGGCGGCGGGCAGGGCGTGGTCCAGCGGGTCGGACAGCGGCAGCAGCAACAGATCGCAATGGCGCGACAACAGGCTCAACTGCTGTTCGGAACCTTCGGTCAATGCGCGTTCGTCACAGATCACGATCACCAGACTGCCGGGGCGCAGCACTTCCCGTGCACGCCGCAACGCCAGGTTGAGGGAGTCGCGGTTTTGCTCGCTTTCGGTGTGCAGCGACTGATTGACCCGTACCAGACGGTTAAGCAGTTGCAGCAGGCTTTGTTTGCTGCGCCGGGGTTTGATCTCGTAATGCTCGTTGTCGCCGAACACCAGCCCGCCAACCCGATCGTTATGGCCGAGTGCTGCCCAGCCAATCAGGCTTGCAGCCTGGGCGGCGAGTACCGATTTGAACATGAGTCCAGAGCCGAAAAACAGCCGACGGCTTTGCTCGACCATGATGAAAATCGGTCGCTCGCGTTCTTCGTGAAACAGCTTGGTGTGGGGTTCCTGGGTGCGGGCGGTGACGCGCCAGTCGATGCTTCGCACGTCATCGCCGGCCTGATAGACCCGCACCTGATCGAAGTCCACGCCGCGCCCGCGTAGCTTGGAGTGGTGCAGGCCGATCAGCGGACTGCGCTGGCTCGGCGTGGAAAACAGCTGCACTTCGCGCACGCGATGGCGCATCTCGATCAGCTCGGCGAGGCTGACACGGATGCCCGGTTCGGGTGGCAGGATGGCGTTCATCGGGGTCAAGCGACGGCTACGACGTCGAGAATCCGCTGGACCACTCGGTCCTGGTCGATGCCCGCGGCTTCGGCTTCAAAGGAAAGAATGATGCGGTGACGCAGCACATCGAACAGCACCGCTTGAATGTCTTCCGGGCTGACAAAGTCGCGACCGGCCAGCCAGGCGTGGGCCCGGGCGCAGCGGTCGAGGGCAATCGAGCCGCGCGGGCTGGCGCCGTAGGCGATCCACTCGGCCATCTCCGGGTCGAATTTGGCCGGGGTGCGCGTGGCCATGACCAGTTGCACCAGGTATTCCTCCACGGCGTCGGCCATGTACAAACCGAGGATTTCCTTGCGCGCGGCAAAGATCGCCTGCTGACTGACCCGGCGCTCGGGTTTGGTTTCGCCGTTCAACGCTTCGCCACGGGCCTGTTGCAGGATCCGACGTTCGACGGCGGCGTCAGGGAAGCCAATTTTTACGTGCATCAGAAAGCGGTCGAGCTGCGCTTCGGGCAGCGGATAGGTGCCTTCCTGCTCGATCGGGTTTTGCGTGGCCATCACCAGAAACAGCGGCGACAGCTCGTAAGTACTGCGCCCGACGCTGACCTGGCGTTCGCCCATGGCTTCGAGCAGGGCGGACTGAACCTTGGCCGGGGCGCGGTTGATTTCGTCCGCCAGCACCAGGTTGTGGAAGATCGGGCCTTGCTGGAACACGAAGCTGCCGGTTTCCGGGCGATAGATTTCCGTGCCGGTGATGTCGGCTGGCAGCAGGTCGGGGGTGAACTGGATGCGATGGAACTGGGCTTCGATGCCTTCGGCGAGTTCTTTGATGGCCTTGGTTTTGGCAAGCCCCGGGGCGCCCTCGACCAGCATGTGGCCGTCGGCGAGCAAGGCGATGAGCAAGCGCTCGATGAGTTTTTCCTGGCCGAGAATCTGCGTTGAAAGAAAGGTTCGCAGCGCTAGCAGCGCTTCACGATGTTCCATCGATGACTGTTCCTGGAAAGGGTGACCGAAGACGTTCGAATAACGCCAGGGCTGGGGGCGTTACTTTAATCCATCGCGGGGGGCGGCGACTAACGGCATTTTGTGCAAAGTGTGGGAAATGGTTGGGGAAATTGTTGGAGATTTGTAGTGGCTGGGTCTTGCGGTGTGCTTTCGTACGCCTTCGCGGGCAAGCCTCGCTCCTACAGGTATTGAGTCGTACGCATTATCTGCGGACGCTACTGACCTTGTAGGAGCGAGGCTTGCCCGCGAAGGCGCCCGTTCAGGCGCCATCAAATCTCGCTTATATAGATGCCAGTCCCTTTGAGGATGTTCTGCAGCGTTTCTTCCACTTCCGCCAGATCGCCGGCATCCGTACTGTGAATGATCTCCAGCGAATCATCCCCATTCAACGCATCCGCATCCGCCGCCGCAATCTCAATCAGCAGCCGGGTAGCGCTGAGAGTCACTTTCACCCCGTCCAGGGTCGACGGTTCGTCGCCGAGGCTGATGTCCAGCGCGTCTTCGTCCGGATACCGGGTCATCAGGAACATGTCGCCCTGTTCGCTGTGGCAGCAGAGCATGGCCATGTTGTCTTCTTCGTCATCGCACGGGTTGACGATCAAGAGTGGGGTGGTCATTTGCATGGGAAAATCCTGGCTCGGCGAGCGTTGTGAACGCAATAAAAGGCGATTCTGCCAGCCCTCGGGAATTTCTGCTTGTCTGAGTGTCAGAGGATGTGTCGTGAACACTTGGGGTGTTGCTGGTCATTTCTGGTACGGATGTACCGTAAAACCGGGGATAAAACGCCCGTTTTCCTGCACGGCTGCTAGTGTTGTTCGAGGCATATGACGCGAGCTGCGTACCGATGACCGAATATGTCGCAGCGCCGCAAGCACAGGCCTTGCCGCACTCGTTAAGCTGCGCATCGAATGGATATCCGTAAAGGCATTGTGCAATTCATCGCACAGGCGTTTTTGCCGATAACCCTTCATGGAAGGTGAATGTGACCTGAGTGTCTCGTCCAGCTTCACCCAACTGTCATCCTGTTTCCTCTGCCCGAGAATCAGGAACAGGGTGACGGATCACCCCGAAAGGGGTTTGCACGCGACGCTTCCATCAATAACAAGCCCAAGCGGAGTACCACAGATGGCGTTCTTCACCGCAGCCAGCAAAGCCGACTTCCAGCACCAACTGCAAGCGGCACTGGCCCAGCACATCAGTGAACAGGCACTGCCACAAGTGGCGCTGTTCGCGGAACAATTTTTCGGCATCATTTCCCTCGACGAGCTGACTCAACGTCGGTTGTCCGACCTCGCCGGCTGCACCCTTTCTGCGTGGCGCCTGCTTGAGCGCTTCGATCACGCGCAACCGCAAGTGCGCGTCTACAACCCTGATTACGAACGCCACGGCTGGCAGTCGACCCACACCGCGGTCGAAGTACTGCACCACGATCTGCCCTTTTTGGTGGACTCGGTGCGTACCGAGCTGAACCGTCGCGGCTACAGCATCCACACCCTGCAAACCACTGTGCTGAGCGTGCGTCGCGGCAGCAAGGGCGAGCTGCTGGAAATCCTGCCGAAAGGCACCCAGGGCGACGACGTTCTGCAAGAGTCGTTGATGTACCTGGAAATCGACCGTTGCGCCAACTCGGCCGAACTGAATGTCCTGAGCAAGGAATTGGAACAGGTTCTCGGTGAAGTCCGCGTCGCGGTCGCCGATTTCGAGCCGATGAAAGCCAAGGTCCAGGAAATCCTCACCGGCCTGGACACTAGCCAGTTCGCCGTCGATCCAGAAGAAAAGGCCGAAATCAAAAGCTTCCTGGAATGGCTGGTGGGCAACCACTTCACCTTCCTCGGCTATGAAGAGTTCGTGGTTCGCGATGAAGCCGATGGTGGCCATATCGTCTACGACCAGGACTCTTTCCTCGGCCTGACCAAACTGCTGCGCACCGGCCTGACCTACGATGACCTGCGCATCGAAGACTACGCCGTGAACTACCTGCGCGAACCGACCCTGCTGTCGTTCGCCAAGGCTGCGCACCCAAGCCGTGTACACCGTCCGGCTTACCCGGATTATGTGTCGATCCGTGTCATCGACGCCGACGGCAACGTCACCAAGGAATGCCGTTTCATGGGCCTGTACACCTCGTCGGTGTATGGCGAGAGCGTGCGGGTCATCCCGTACATCCGTCGCAAGGTCGAAGAAATCGAACGCCGTTCCGGCTTCCAGGCCAAGGCTCACTTGGGCAAGGAACTGGCGCAGGTGGTTGAAGTGCTGCCGCGCGACGATCTGTTCCAGACCCCGGTGGACGAGCTGTTCAGCACCGTGATGTCGATCGTACAGATCCAGGAACGCAACAAGATTCGCGTGTTCCTGCGTAAAGACCCGTACGGCCGCTTCTGCTACTGCCTGGCCTACGTGCCGCGTGACATCTACTCCACTGAAGTGCGCCAGAAGATCCAGCAAGTGCTGATGGATCGCCTGAAAGCCTCGGACTGCGAGTTCTGGACCTTCTTCTCCGAATCCGTGCTGGCCCGTGTGCAGCTGATTCTGCGCGTCGATCCGAAGAACCGTCTGGACATCGACCCGGTTCTGCTGGAAAAAGAAGTGGTGCAAGCGTGCCGCAGCTGGCAGGACGACTACGCGAGCCTGGTCGTCGAAAGCTTCGGCGAAGCCCATGGCACCAACGTGCTGGCAGACTACCCGAAAGGCTTCCCGGCCGGTTACCGCGAGCGTTTCGCAGCCCACTCGGCTGTGGTCGACATGCAGCACTTGCTGAGCCTGAGCGAAAAAAACCCACTGGTGATGAGCTTCTATCAGCCACTGGGTCAGGTGTCCGGCCAACGCGAGCTGCACTGCAAGCTGTATCACGCCGATACGCCGCTGGCGCTGTCCGACGTGCTGCCGATCCTGGAAAACCTGGGTCTGCGCGTGCTGGGTGAGTTCCCGTATCGCCTGCGTCACAACAATGGCCGCGAATTCTGGATTCACGATTTCGCGTTCACCGCTGCTGAAGGCCTGGAACTCGACATCCAGCAACTCAACGACACCTTGCAGGACGCTTTCGTCCACATCGTGCGTGGCGATGCCGAGAACGATGCGTTCAACCGTCTGGTGCTGACCGCCGGCCTGCCATGGCGCGATGTTGCGCTGCTGCGCGCCTACGCCCGTTACATGAAGCAGATTCGTCTGGGCTTCGACCTGGGTTACATCGCCAGCACCCTGAACAACCACACCGACATCGCTCGCGAGTTGACCCGGTTGTTCAAGACCCGTTTCTACCTGGCGCGCAAGCTGACTGGCGACGATCTGGAAGACAAGCAGCAACGCCTGGAACACGCGATCATTGCCGCGCTGGACGAAGTCCAGGTGCTGAACGAAGACCGCATCCTGCGTCGCTACCTGGACCTGATCAAGGCCACGTTGCGGACCAACTTCTACCAGACCGATGCGAACGGCAAGAACAAGTCCTACTTCAGCTTCAAGTTCAACCCGCACCAGATTCCCGAGCTGCCGAAGCCAGTACCGAAGTTCGAAATCTTCGTTTACTCGCCACGCGTCGAAGGCGTGCACCTGCGCTTTGGCAACGTTGCTCGCGGTGGTCTGCGCTGGTCTGACCGTGAAGAAGACTTCCGTACCGAAGTCCTGGGCCTGGTAAAAGCCCAGCAAGTGAAGAACTCGGTCATCGTGCCGGTCGGCGCCAAGGGCGGCTTCCTGCCGCGTCGCCTGCCACTGGGTGGCAGCCGTGACGAGATCGCGGCCGAAGGCATCGCCTGCTACCGCATCTTCATCTCGGGCCTGCTGGACATCACCGACAACCTGAAGGACGGCGCGCTGGTTCCGCCGGCCAACGTTGTGCGTCATGACGACGATGACCCGTACCTGGTGGTCGCTGCGGACAAGGGCACTGCGACCTTCTCCGACATCGCCAACGGTATCGCCATCGACTATGGCTTCTGGCTCGGTGATGCATTCGCCTCGGGCGGCTCGGCCGGTTACGACCACAAGAAGATGGGCATCACCGCCAAGGGCGCGTGGGTTGGCGTACAACGTCACTTCCGCGAACGCGGCATCAATGTGCAGAAAGACAGCATCACCGTGGTCGGTGTCGGCGACATGGCCGGTGACGTGTTCGGTAACGGCTTGTTGATGTCGGAGACGCTGCAACTGGTCGCCGCATTCAACCACCTGCACATCTTCATCGACCCGAACCCTGAGCCGGCGAACAGCTTTGCCGAGCGTCAGCGCCTGTTCGACCTGCCGCGTTCGGCGTGGTCGGATTACGACACCAGCATCATGTCCGAAGGCGGCGGGATCTTCTCCCGTAGCGCGAAAAGCATCGCGATTTCCCCGCAGATGAAAGAGCGTTTCGACATTCAGGCTGACAAGCTGACCCCGACCGAACTGCTGAATGCCTTGCTCAAGGCCCCGGTGGACCTGTTGTGGAACGGCGGTATCGGTACTTACGTCAAAGCCAGCAGCGAAAGCCACGCCGATGTCGGCGACAAGGCCAACGATGCACTGCGCGTGAACGGTAACGAACTGCGCTGCAAAGTCGTGGGCGAGGGCGGTAACCTCGGTATGACCCAACTGGGTCGTGTCGAATTCGGTCTAAATGGCGGCGGTTCCAACACCGACTTCATCGACAACGCCGGTGGCGTGGACTGCTCCGACCACGAAGTAAACATCAAGATCCTGCTGAACGAAGTGGTTCAGGCCGGTGACATGACCGACAAGCAACGTAACCAGTTGCTGGCGAGCATGACCGACGAAGTCGGCAACCTGGTGCTCGGCAATAACTACAAGCAGACTCAGGCCCTGTCCCTGGCGGCCCGTCGTGCCTTGCCGCGGATTGCCGAATACAAGCGTCTGATGAACGATCTGGAAGGCCGCGGCAAGCTGGATCGCGCCATCGAGTTCCTGCCGGCTGAAGAAGCGATCAACGAGCGCATCGCGGCAGGCCATGGCCTGTCCCGTGCCGAGCTGTCGGTGCTGATCTCCTACAGCAAGATCGACCTCAAGGAAGCGCTGCTTAACTCCCAGGTGCCGGACGACGACTACCTGACGCGCGACATGGAAACCGCTTTCCCGCCGAGCCTGGTGAGCAAGTTCTCCGACGCCATGCGCCGTCACCGTCTGAAGCGCGAAATCGTCAGCACCCAGATCGCCAACGATCTGGTGAACCACATGGGTATCACCTTCGTTCAACGACTCAAAGAGTCGACCGGCATGAGCCCGGCGAACGTGGCCGGTGCCTATGTGATCGTGCGTGACATCTTCCATCTCCCGCACTGGTTCCGTCAGATCGAAGCACTGGATTACCAGGTTTCCGCCGACGTACAACTGGAGCTGATGGACGAGCTGATGCGTCTGGGCCGTCGCGCTACGCGCTGGTTCCTGCGTGCCCGCCGCAACGAGCAGAACGCTGCCCGTGACGTCGCCCACTTCGGTCCGCATCTGAAGGAGTTGGGTCTCAAGCTCGACGAACTGCTCAGTGGCGAGATCCACGAGAACTGGCAGGCCCGCTATGAGGCGTACGTCGAAGCCGGTGTGCCGGAGTTGCTCGCGCGCATGGTGGCTGGCACTTCGCACCTGTACACGCTGCTGCCGATCATCGAGGCTTCCGACGTGACCGGCCAGAACCCTGCGGACGTGGCGAAAGCTTACTTCGCCGTGGGCAGCGCGCTGGACATCACTTGGTACCTGCAACAGATCAGCGCTCTGCCGGTTGAAAACAACTGGCAGGCCCTGGCCCGTGAGGCGTTCCGTGATGACGTCGACTGGCAGCAACGTGCGATCACCATATCGGTCCTGCAACAGGGCGACGGCACCCAGGACGTGGAAACACGCCTGGCGCTGTGGATGGAAGAGCACAAAGGCATGATCGAACGCTGGCGCGCCATGCTGGTGGAGATCCGTGCGGCGAGCGGCACTGACTACGCGATGTATGCGGTGGCCAACCGTGAGTTGCTGGACTTGGCGTTGAGTGGGCAAGCGGTAGTGCCTGCCACTGTCACCGCCAGTGTAGAACTGGAGCCGGCGGCCTGATCAGTCGCTGAATGAAAAAGCCCCGTCTCGAAAGAGGCGGGGCTTTTTTTATCTGCAAGTTTTGTAGTGTTGGGGCGGGCCTCTTCGCGGGCAAGCCTCGCTCCTACAGGGAATGAGTGGTTCCTTGTAGGAGCGAGGCTTGCCCGCGAAGAGGCCATTCGCCTTAATACAACTTCTGACCTGCTGTGTTGTCGATCGTCGACACTTTATCTGTCGATCTGGTCAATAAATTACTGAGCGACTGGTCAAACATTTGTAATGCCCGTACTTGCACATTCTGTTGTTCATTAATATCCGCCACTGACTCTTCGCTACGTTTGTAATCCGCCCACGCTGGACTCAGCGCCTTAGCGTCATGCCCTTGTGCAGTACCGATGTAATTGAAGTTCGAATCATAGAACTCCGCACTCACATTTGCCTCGATATCCGAACTGCGCGACGTCATCAATTGGCTGCGGGTGTCAACGATGGCGACCACGTCCGGCTTCGCCGCTCTGAGGCTTTGCATGTCAGGGAACACCGTCACCGAGCCGAACTGGCGTTGCAACGATGCCTTGACCCAGTCCACCGCATGGTCCGGCCTGGAGGTGGCCACGTACGTCGTGGATCGGCTGCACCAGCAGGCTCTGGCCGAAACCGGTGCCGGCGTTGGCCTGATAGTGCTGCAGGTAGGCGCGGTTGGCCTGGATGTTGCGGCGGTAGACGATGCCCAGTGAAACATGGCTGCCATTGGGAACATGCGTGGCACTGCTGCGGCCAACCGGCTCAGTGAAGACGCCGTCCAGCGAAGATACCGCTTTGGGTGCGGTGGGAACTGAGCAGCCCGTCAACAGAACGGTTATTGTTAAGGTACTGACAAGCGCAAGTTTCATGGTGTTTCTCCAGTGGAACAACTTGGGTCGCAAAGTTGTAGTGCCGGGTTGCCCGGCGTGTTTCAAGACTAAACCTGTCGCCGCTTAGTGAAGCCAATCAGCACTTCCTGGGTGACCAATAGTTTAATTGGGCTTAAACGAGGCCCGGTCATTACACCGGGAAATAAAAAGGCCCGGAACGTTAATTCGGGCCTTTTATTTATGGCTGTCTTTCAGCGATCAGTTTTCCAAGTAGAAACAACGATAATCCGCAGCCCGATCCAATCAAACAGCCAATATTCGGGAAGGTGAGGGGACCAATCCAACACAGAATTTTTTGTAGCTGCCTTGTGGTGAGGGGATTTATCCCCGTCCGGCTGCGAAGCAGTTGTAAACCCGGCCAGCACGGTCCTGCTGAGAAACCGCGTAGTCTGATTTTACGACTGCTGCCCAGCCGAACGGGGATAAATCCCCTTGCCACAAGGTAGCTGCTACAAAGGGTCTAGCGAATCGGGAAGCTGTTGAAATCCACTGAATTCGCCAATTGGCTGTCGATCAGGCCAATGAAGCCTTGTACTTCAGGGCAGTTGAAATGCATCTGCATAGCCGCTTCCGATTGCCAGCGGGCGCTGACGTTCCAGCGGTTGCTGTCCTCTGGGCAGCGGTCGACCATATAGGAATCACAGCCCGGTTGTTGACGCAGGGTGTCGACAATCTTTTGCAGTTGCTTACCCAGTTCATCCGAGCGGCCGGCGGCGGCCTGCACCTTTATGGTATTGATCACTTCGTTGGACATTGCTCACACTCCTGAATCAGGCCGGACGAATCCTGCTCATTGAGGGATAACGCTTATGCAGGATAGGCCTGCACCTTGGGACCGCCAATAGCCAATCGCCGGATAAAGCCGCAGACCAATCGATCAGGCCACCTGTTGCAGAATGTCGCGCAAACGGTCCAGCGCGGTGTCGATGTCCAGGGTTTCTATTGCACCAAAGCCCAGGAAAAGCCCGGCCCGTGGCGCTTGCTGGTAGAAAAAGCTGTCGATCGCGTAGAGCCCGACTTCGACTTTTTTGGCCAGCTCGATCACCAATGGAATATCGATAGGCACTTTGCACATAACCACCATGTGGAAACCGGCCGTAGTGGGCACAGGTTCCAGCCAGGGTGAAAGGTCGCCCGCCATGCGCGTCAGAATCCGCTCGCGGCGCCCGGCATAGATCGTATGGCAGCGCCGGATGTGCTTGAGCAGGCAGCCTTCAGCGATGAATTTGGCCAGCGCCCATTGGGGCAGGGTGGAGGTGTGCAGGTCGGTGAGCTGCTTGGCGCGGATGACGGCTTCAAGAATCGCCGGCGGCAACACCGCATAACCAAGCCGAAGCTCCGGCAACATGGTTTTGGAAAAGGTCCCGACGTAGGCGACGATGCCGCGCTCATCCATGCTTTGCAGTGAATCGGTGGGGCGGCCTTCGTAGCGAAATTCGCTGTCGTAGTCGTCCTCGATGATGATCGCGCCCAACTCGTGGGCCCGCTCCAGCAGCGCCACCCGGCGCGCCTGACTCATCGGCATGCCCAACGGGAACTGGTGGGACGGCGTGACGTAAATCAGCCGAGTGCCCAGGGGGATTTTATCCACCTCAATCCCTTCGGCATCCACCGGCACCCCGATCACCGTGGCCCCGTGGGTGCCAAACAACAGACGTGCCGGCGGATAGCCAGGGTCTTCCATGGCGACAATGCTGCCTGGACGCGTCAACACCCGGGAGATCAAGTCCAGCGCCTGTTGCGCGCCGTTGCACACCACCACGTCTTCGTCCTGGCAATTGACCCCGCGAGAAAACGCGATGTGTCGGGCGATTGCATTACGCAGCGCCGGCAGGCCTTCGGGCAAGCTGTAGAAGCCCTTCGACGCGGCGATCTGGCGTAACGCGTGGGAGGTGCAGCGCCGCCAATCGTCCTGCGGGAACTGACCTTTGCTGGTCGCGCCACCGATGAAGTCGTAGCGTAACGAGCCTTCCAGGGTCGGGTGACGCAAAAACACCGGCAGCTTGCGCCAGGACTCGATCACCTCAAAGCTCGCCAAATGCGAATGGCTTTGCTTGGGGGCGGCGTTGGCTGTCCGGGCATTGACGAACGTGCCTTTGCCGATCACCCCGGTGAGGAAGTTCTCGTACGTGAGTTGTGCATAGGTGTCGGAAATGGTCTTGCGCGAAATGCTCAGCTGTTCGGCCAGCAAGCGGCTGGGCGGCAACTGTGTCCCGGCTGTCAGGCGGCCGGATTCAATGGCGCTGCGCAGTTGGTTGTACAACTGGCCTGCCAGGTCCTTGCGGCCGTTGATGACGACATGAAGTTCCATACCGGCGAGGCTCCTGGGGCGATTGAGGCGCTTGTGGGTCGCGCCAGATTACCCGCATGAGCCGCTGTGCAGAAGTTGCGTGGGCGAAAAACCCCGGATTGGTCTGCCGGCGAATGGTCCACGGCTTTTTCGCTGAATTGGATCTGTAACGTCCGTGCGCCAGCGCCTACCTTGGAAGTCTCTATTTGATCCAAGAGGTCGCTCCATGAATGCCCGCCTGGATTACTACAGCGCATCGCCCAAAGCGATGAAAGCGATGATTGCCATGGAGGCCTTGACCAGCAACCTCAGCATTGAGCCGGCCTTGCTGCATTTGATCAAGATCCGCGCCTCGCAACTCAATGGCTGCGCCTTCTGCACCGACATGCATTCCGTGGATGCACGGCGGCTCGGCGAGACCGATCGGCGCTTGTATTCGATTGTGGTGTGGCGCGACAGCGGCTTCTTCAACCCTCGCGAACGCGCGGCGCTGGCCTGGACCGAAGCGGTAACCTTGCTCTCTGAAAACCATGTGCCGGACGACGTCTACGCCTTGGCCCGGGAGCAGTTCAACGAAAACGAAATGGTCGACTTGACCATCGCGGTCACCACGATCAACAGCTGGAATCGCCTGGCGGTGAGTTTTCGGCAAAGCCCCAGCAGCTGAATCGATTTTCCGCGCCGGGTGTCACGTCAGGTTCATAAACGCTGCGCAGGATGAGGTTTTCAAGGATAGATCGACAAGGAGTCATTGATGTCATTCATGGAATCCACCCGCGCCGCCAGTATCGATCCGGTACTGGCGCAGTCTTTCCGGGTCAGCGCCCGTTGCGGTTGTTTCATGCAAGCGGCCCGCAGCCTCAACATCAAATCAACCCAGTTGCGCAAACACCTGGCGCAACTTGAAACGCAATTGCAGTGTTCGCTGTTCAATCATCAGGACAATGGCCTGGCCTTGACTCATGAAGGGTTGCAGCTTCAGGCGCAATTGATCGCCCTGGCCCATGAGCACGACGTGCCGGTGATCGAACAGCCGCTGATTCGACTGGCCGTGGCCGAGTCGATTCTGCACGACATTCTGGGGCGAGATCTGGTCTCGCTGTTGCGACGCAACGCCAGCGTTCGCCTGGATATCATCACGCTGGACAGTGAACTGTCGTTGCAGGCGATCAGTGCCGACGTGGTGCTGTGGTTGGCCGGCCCCGATTCACCGCCGCCGGGCCCGAGTTTCCCGATCAGTGAGCCGCAGCGCCTGGCGCGACTGGACTATCTGCCGCACATCGCCAAACGTTATTCGCGGGTTGCGGCCCGTCCCGACAGCCTCGATGACTTGGCCGACTTCATGTTGGTGCAATGGCAGCCTGACCGTCAGGTCGAGAGTTTTCGGCCGTGGCACGCTGTGATCGATCAGCGCCTGGCCGGCGTGGTGCAGTTGCATTCTTATGAGCTGATGCTGGAGATGATCCGTTGCAGCGCCTGCATCGGTTTGCTGCCCAATTACATGAGCCGGTTTGATCGCGGGCTGATTGCGCTGTCGGGGCTGTCGGGGCTGTTCGACCGGCCGATGCAGCGTCAGGTGTGGATGGCGGTCAACGCCGAGTCCAAGGGGCAGGCGGAGGTGCAGATGATTGTCGAGCTGATCCATAACACCTTCAATGAACGACGCGAGTGGTTTGAAGCCTGAACACTGCCCCCCTGTGGGAGCGGGCTTGCTCGCGAATGCGGCGGGTCAGTCAAATCAATGCTGACTGACCCACCGCATTCGCGAGCAAGCCCGCTCCCACAAAGGTTCTCGCCAGATAGGAAGAACGCGTTGTAGAGTTGCCGGCCATGTCTGCATCAAGGATGAGTCACCCATGCCCGCCACCGAACCTGCCATCACCCTCGAACGCTTCAGCGAATCCCACATCGACGGTGTCACCGCGCTCTACAACGACCCGGCCATTACCCGCCAAGTGTTGCAAATGCCGTTTCAATCCACTGAAGTCTGGCGTAAACGCCTGGCATCGGATAACGAGCGGCTGGTGAAACTGGTGGCGCTGCATCAGGGAATGGTCATTGGCAACGTTGGCCTGGAACAGTTCTCGCGGATCCGCCGCAGCCATGCCGGCAGTCTCGGCATGGCGGTCGCGGTGGAATGGCAGGGCAAAGGCGTGGGCTCAAAACTGCTGGCGGCTGCGCTGGACGTCGCCGACAACTGGATGAACCTGCAACGGGTCGAGCTTTCGGTGTACGCCGACAACGAAGCGGCCATCGGGCTCTACCGCAAGTTCGGCTTCGAGACCGAAGGCCTGTTCCGCGACTACGCCGTGCGGGACGGCCGGCTGGTCGATACCTTGAGCATGGCGCGCCTGCGTCGCTCGCCCCGATCTGACTGATTCAGTCGCCCAATGCGAAAGCCACCGCCGCCTGCGCATGCAGTTCGGTGGTGTCGAGCAAGGGCAGGGCGCAGTGCTCGGGTTTGATCAGCAGGCCGATTTCGGTGCAGCCGAGAATGATCGCCTGGGCACCTCGCCGGGTCAGCGACTCGATGACGCGCTGATACACCTTGCGCGACGCTTCGTTGATCACCCCGACGCACAACTCGTCATAGATGATCCGGTGCACGGCGTTGCGTTCTTCGGCGTCCGGCACCAGCACCGTCAAGCCCATCGCGCTCAGGCGATCCTTGAGAAAAACCTGTTCCATGGTGAAGGCAGTCCCGAGCAAACCGACCTTCAGTGCACCGGCATCCACGGCGGCTTGCCCGGTCGGGTCGGCGATGTGCAAAAACGGAATATTGATGGCTGCCTGAATCTGCCCGGCCACCTTGTGCATGGTATTGGTACACAGCACCACGCATTCGGCGCCGCCAGCCTCCAGTCGCCGCGCCGCATCCACCAGAATCGCCGCCGCATCGTCCCAGCGACCCGCATGCTGGGCCTGTTCGACAGGGCCGAAGTCGACGCTGTACATGAGCAATTTCGCCGAACGCAACGGCCCGAGCCGGTCGCGAACCTGTTGGTTGATGAGGCGGTAATACTCGGCGCTGGACTCCCAGCTCATGCCGCCGATAAGGCCGATGGTGCGCATGTAACTCTCCGATTTTTCCAACTGGGGAGAGTGTCCATCGTTTTGGGCAGGTGATGCCAGTGTATTGGGTGGATTATGTCTCGCTCGCCCTGAAGCGCCCGCTTCAGGGGTATGCGGGCGCGGGCGATCAAGGTGAGACCAGTTGATCCGAGGCGGCGTATTGAAAACTTGCGTTGCCGGAACGTAACGAAGACGGAATGAGCCTTATGACGGGCACCCAGATCCTTGGGTTGGTGGAGTCATAAAAATCCTTCTGGTTGTTACGGGCTTCCTCAAGACCGTCATTGTTCCCCCCGAAGATATAAAAGAAGGCCATCAGGGGCAGCGTCTGCTGCATATTCTGTGACCATGTCTTGATGACGATTTCGTTTTGTTCGTTAAATCCGGTTGCGCCTAACATCCCTCTTGCCCGTACGGATTGATAAAAAGCATCTGCAGCCGGTTTACCTGTTGCCTCCGAAACATCAAAACCGCATTGGCGAATATGTTGATTGGTCGGTGAGCTGTCCCAAACGGCCTTCCATTGTTCTGCCGTGGTCACACCTGCACTGCGACAACGTTGGCTTTGAGAAGGAAACGACGCGTGAGCACCGCACGGTGTGGTTCGGTTCCAGGTCCAGCCGTCGATGGGGAAGGAGCAAAGGAAATCGAGATCGACCTTGTCATGCGGCGCCCCGAAGATGGGGTATAACATGTAGCCATTGTTTTTCCCCCATGCGAGTCGCCCGACATTTGCATCCTTTCTGATGTAGGAAAACGAAACACCGTCGTTTCTAACAGAAGTATCGCTCGGATTCCATACATGATGCGTTTCGCCAGGCTTTTTGTCCGTGACTCTGAGTACAATGCCCGAACATAAAAATGCCGGTGCGGTGGGGGAGTTTTTACAGTTGGGGTCGACCCGGTTATAAAGTGTCGTTAGCAAGGTGACGACCTCCGGTCCTGTCATGGCCACCTGCGATGCACTGGACGCTGTAACGTCTTGGGTTGGGCTGTCGACATGTACGCACCCGAGGGCGGACGCGACAAAAAGCGTTAATATAATTCGTTTCATATTATTATCCGTTTTAAGTTGTACTTTTAATTGTTTGTATTAACTTCCGGGCGTGCTCATAGACCGACCGCCTGGTCGGCGGCAACGTACGTAAAAGTGGTAATACCGGTTGCGCTGGCGGACGGTGTCAGGCGAATGATGGGGACAATCCTTTTCGGATTGGTTGAATTGTAGAAGTCTTTTTGATTGTATTGCGCATCCGCCAATCCTTGATTAGCGCCGCCGGCGATGAAAAAGAACGCCATGATAGGAAACCAATTGGCACGGCCAGCAGGCCAGGTACGAATGATGATCTCGTTATGTTCGTTAAAGCCCGTAGTGCCCAGCATGGATTTTGCCAGTAAGGACTGGTAGAACGCCGGTCCTGCCAACATATTGCGATCATCCGAGACATCGAAACCACATTGGCGCAAATTTGGATTGCCCCCTGGCTGGTTCCACACGGCCACCGCTTGTGCGGCAGTCGTTACACCGGCTTCCTGACAACGTTTACTTTGTACGGGGTAAGTGGCAGACGGCCCGCAAACTTCCGTCGCACTTCGATGCCAACCCCAAGCGTCCATTGGGTAAGAACACAGGAATTGCAAGTGGTCCAGACCGCCCGGTTGTTCAAGAAAGGGGTAAAGGATGTAGCCATTACCATAACCCCATGCGAGTCGCCCGAAGTTTGTGTCAGCCCTCAAGTGGGAGAACGACACCCCGCCGCTTTTTACTGAGGTAGGGCTGGGGTCCCATACTTTGTACTGCCCCGCAGGGTCTTTCACGGTCACCCTGAACGTCATGCCAGCACACAGGAACGCCGGTTGAGAGTCGGCCTTGTTGCAATTGAGGAACTTCCTCCCGTAAAGCGTTGTTAGCTGGGCAACTACCGCCGCGCCATTCCGGGCGGCAGGGCTGTCAAGGGCGCCGACGTCATTCGGTAAAATTGTGCGGGTGGGTGAACAACCCATGATTAATGCGATGAATACAATAAGAATCGTATTTTTCACGATAAGGCTCCTTCATCAAAAGACTTTGGCGTATTTGGTTTTTAATGGCTGTCGATGTGTTAGTGTCACGGCATCTTGATGTTTAGAGACGTTTTACGGTGCCTTTTCGGGTAGCGGAGTGACATGATTGCAACCGGCAGCTAACGTTAATTGGTAACCCACATCAGGTCGCCAAGGTTCCAGAATCCACTGCAATTTATTCCGGGCAATTTCCAGATGGCAAATCAGTTGGTGACGAAGTCCATGGGTGTTTTTCCAATATTCACTATTGGAATAATCCCGCGAGAGTTCGTCCCATAGATACGGTGTTTGCTCTGGCTGTGTTTCTCTTGCGCAGGGCGTGGGTGTTATTGCGATAGACCATTCATTGTCACGACGTAACCATACGGCGCTTTCGATGTATTTTGCACAACGTTGTAGTGTGTTCGTTTTTCCGTCTTCTGTTGCGTTGGTTGTTAGCGGATCTGAATACGACAATGAGTAATGACTTATTAATAACCCTGCGAAAAGAAATGACCAGACGTGGCGGTTCATAATGTCGTCCTTGTGGGTGTTGAATATTTCGATATTTTTTTGCTGTTGTATTAGTTATTCAGCCAGCAAGCGCAAGATCCACGAAAACATCAAACGCTCACCACTGCCGGTGTGAAGGACCGTGTAATTGATACGCACCGGCAGTCCTGCACTTTCAGCAATCCAGGCCGGATCAATGGACAGCCTCATCTGGGAAGTATTGTTGATAGGTACTTCGGGTCCATAACGAGTGACTTTCCCGTGCCAGGCAATGCGTACTGAATATCCGCTGCTCATGCCTACATAACTCACGGTTGCAATTCGCTTGTCTGCTGACAATGTGGGTTCAGGTAGATGAAATCTCTGGCGTGTAACGGTCAGGTCCAATGGGCGCGACTTGAGTGGCTCGGCAATACCGGGGTATTCAACCGTGTAATACACCTCGGCGCCGCTGCCAATACAGTCGATGACGTCCAGACGGTGGATCAGGAATGTCAGGGTTTGGTCAGGCTGTCCGACCGTTTGCACTTCACTGCCATAGGTATTGTTTCGGCCAACCCAATACACCTTGACGGTGTGGCCGGTGAGCGAGCCGGTATAAGCAACTTGTACTCTGGCGTGTTCGGCCGAGTACATGTCATCAAACGTCAATTCCTTGCCATCATTTCCAAAGGCCTCCAGCACTTTAGGCGGCTTCAGATCCAGAACCGGTCGTTTGATATGCACATCGATGTAAGTCGTGCTCGACCAGGTCGCCTGCGGGCCGGATGTGTTTCCGATTTGATCCACGCCCCTGAAGCGCATTGCAAATCGAGGGTTATCATTTTTGAACGCATCTGCAAAAAGCCTCAACACCACTGTGCCGGCGGCGGCTTGTGCATCCGTCACTGTATGCAGGACAGTGTGGCCATCACAATCGAGAGTGATTTTGTCGTGCGCCCGCATGTAAGGATATTCGAGTGTGACGTCTACCCCTTGCGCCGCGCGATTAGCATCCAGCCCCTTGGCGATTACATCCGCAGGGAGAGTCATTCCAAGGTTGGGATTGTCCCCGGATCCGGTGACTTCACCGCCAGGGCGGGGGGTGTTAAACAGAAAGACCAGGTCCTGCGATGTTTCCGGTTCCTGACTGACGCGTTTGACTCTCAAGCGAACACGGTTGATACCGTTTTGCAAAAAACCGCCTGGCAGATACAAGGTGAATCTCTTGTCTTCCTCACCCGGCTGGATCGTCTTGGAGTCGACGGCCGTGGGCAGGGCATTAAGCAACAACTCTGCAGTATCGTATTCACTCATCTCGTACCAGGGGTCGACCAACACTTGAACGCCGGCAGGTCTTACCAGGACTAGCCCGACACCTCCCTCAGGACTGTCGGGATGAATGACCGGCGTCGTCCACAGCGGAATATAAACTTTGTCTATTGCTAATAGTGAGTTGCTCATGAGCTGCGTCCCCGGTTGCGAGTTTTATCCTTATCTCGGCTGCGATTCCATCAAACACCAACACGTGGGCATCAGCTACTGTCAGATCTGACAGGTAAAAGGCAGTAAACCCCTGAAAAAGTTGCCGTTGGTCGTATTCCTCCATCATTAAAGGGTGATCACACGTCAGCTTTGTCGTACGCCGGTGGCTGGCATCTGCCATGATTGATTTCCGCAGCACCGCTTCAACCAAAGGAACACCGCAATGGACGACGTACAGCAACTGGGTGAGATGCTTCGCCACTACGCAGAAAGCGAAGCGCACAAGAAGCAAGTGTTTGAGTCGCAATCAGCCGTGTGGACGACGCGTATCGGTGAACTGTTCGATCAGATCCAGCAGTGGCTGGAACCGGTCCAGGCGCCGAATCTGCTGGAGGTGAGTCGCGAGGCGTATGTCGCTTCAGGGCCGAGCGTTCCGGTCGAGACGTCGACGTTCAAGACCGAGAAACTGGGCATTGTCATCGCCGGTAAACCGGTGGAGTTTGTGCCGGATGTGATGGGTGTCGGTGGTCAGATTTCGTTGGCGGTGATGGGGTTGACGGCAGCGCGCTATGGCAGCATTTCGCTGGTGTGCCTGCCACCGTCGACCAACTGGCAATGGCGCAAGACCAATGGGTTGAAGGACCCGGATACGTTTGCGTTCGATGCAAACTTCCTGGCGCAGCAGTTGCAGAGTCTTATTCCCCGCGAACGTGGCTGAATCCACCGAGCCTGGTACAGAACCCTGTGGGAGTGAGCCTGCTCGCGATGGCGGTGGAACAGCCAACATAAATGTTGAATGCTAAACCGCAATCGCGAGCAGACTCACTCCTACATTGGTTTGGTGTGTGTCAGATTTCGAGGTTGCCCCAACCGGGTTTGGCTTCTTCCGGCGCCACTGCTTTTACGGTCTTCCCGGTCGCCAGCTCCACCCGCCGCGCCACCTCAGGGTCATCGGCAAACGGCATCAGGCTGGCATCTTCCAGACTCTCAGCCGTCTGATGTTTCAAGCAATACTCGATCGCCAGCCAAAACCCCACGACTCCAAACAGATTCAGCACAATCTCGGTCATCTTTAGCTCCTCGCCTCAGGCAATCTGCGCTTCAAGTTCGGCCATCGCCACGTCCGAAACCCGCACGGTGCGCCAGGTGTTGTACGCCATCAGCAACATCCCGCTGAGGAAGAACACGCCGCCGGCAAAGCGCACCACGAACCCCGGATGGCTGGCCTGCAACGCCTCGACGAACGAATAGGTCAGTGTGCCGTCGTTGTTGATTGCACGCCACATCAACCCTTGGGTGATGCCGTTGACCCACATCGAGGCGATGTACAACACCGTGCCGATGGTCGCCAGCCAGAAGTGCAGGTTGATCAGCGGCGTGCTGAACATCTGCTCGCGACCGAAGACTTTCGGGACCATGTGGTAGATGGCGCCAAACGTGATCATCGCTACCCAACCGAGGGCGCCGGCATGCACGTGGCCGATGGTCCAGTCGGTGTAGTGGGAGAGGGCGTTCACCGTTTTGATCGCCATCATCGGCCCTTCGAACGTCGACATCCCGTAGAAGGCCAGCGACAGCACCAAAAAGCGCAGGATCGGGTCGGTGCGCAACTTATGCCAGGCCCCGGAGAGCGTCATCATCCCGTTGATCATCCCGCCCCAGCTCGGCGCCAGCAGGATCAGCGACATCGCCATCCCCAGTGACTGCGCCCAGTCCGGCAACGCGGTGTAGTGCAAGTGGTGCGGGCCAGCCCAGATGTACAGGGTGATCAGCGCCCAGAAATGCACGATCGATAGACGATAGGAATACACCGGTCGCCCGACTTGTTTTGGTACGAAGTAATACATCATCCCCAGGAATCCGGTGGTCAGGAAAAAGCCTACGGCGTTGTGCCCGTACCACCACTGGACCATCGCGTCGGTGGCACCGGAATACACCGGGTAGGACTTGAACCAGTCCACCGGAATCGACAGGTGATTGACCACGTGCAGCATCGCGATGACCACGATGAAGGCGCCGAAGAACCAGTTGCCGACATAGATATGTTTGGTTTTGCGTTGCACCACGGTGGTGAAGAACACGATGGCGTAAGCGACCCACACCACGGTCATCCACACCGCGCCGGAGAATTCGATCTCGGCATATTCCTTGGTGGTGGTGTAGCCCAGCGGCAGGGTGATCAGCATCACCACAATCACCGACTGCCAGCCCCAGAAAGTAAACGCGGCGAGTTTGTCGGAGTACAGCCGCACCTGACACGTGCGCTGCACCGCGTAGTAGCTGGCAGCGAATTGCGCGCTGCCGGCAAAGCCGAAAATCACCAGGCTGGTGTGCAGCGGGCGCAAGCGGCCGAAGGTGGTCCACGGCAGGTCGAGGTTCATCTCGGGCCACACCAGCTGAGAGGCAATCCATACCCCCATCGCCATTCCCACGACACCCCATACGATGGTTGCCACGACGAATTGGCGGACGACCTTGTAGTTATAGGCCTGTCCGATTGTTGCTGTGCTCATGGTCAATGCTTCCACGGTTGCAAAGTCTTGCCAGGCCACCCGGACTGGCATGCCGTCAACTGTAGAAACCCTGTCGGAAACAAAACAGACTCAGAAAAACCGAGTTTATGCGGATCAGATGCAAGGCATGCCTGCTGTGATCTGACGCGCTCTGATATGGTTTTTTAGTATTCAGGTGAATCTGTAACGCACTGCGCTGCAGGTTCATAGTCGACACCTCAAACGAGCCACAGAGCCCGAGCGCACCACATTCCCTGTGGGAGCGGGCTTGCTCGCGAAGGCGGTGGCACAGTCAGCAGTGATGTCGCCTGACACAACGCTTTCGCGAGCAAGCCCGCTCCCACAGGTTCAATGCCAGACCCTGATGAGGTAGCCACATGTATCAGTACGATGACTATGACCGGGCCCTGGTCTTCGAACGCGTTGCGCAGTTTCGCGATCAGGTCGAGCGTTTCATGACGGGCGAGTTGAGTGAAGAAGAGTTCCTGCCGCTGCGTTTGCAGAACGGCCTGTACATGCAAAAGCACGCCTACATGCTGCGTGTGGCGATCCCTTACGGGACCCTGAGCGCAAGGCAAATGCGTACGCTGGCGAGCATCGCCCGGGACTATGATCGCGGATATGGCCACTTCACCACCCGGCAGAACATGCAGTTCAACTGGATCGAACTGGCGCAGGTGCCGGACATTCTCGAACGGCTGGCCCAGGTCGAGATGCACGCAATCCAGACCTCCGGCAACTGCGTGCGTAACATCACCACCGAAGCGTTTGCCGGTGTGGCGGCGGACGAGCTGATGGACCCACGACCGCTGGCCGAGATCCTGCGCCAGTGGTCGACCATCAACCCGGAGTTCCTGTTCCTGCCGCGCAAGTTCAAGATCGCCATCTGCTCGGCGGAGCAGGACCGCGCCGCCATTATGATGCATGACATCGGGCTCTACCTTTATCGCGATGACAGTGGGCAGATGCTGTTGCGGGTCATCGTTGGCGGTGGGCTGGGGCGCACGCCGATACTTGGCCTGCAGATCCGCGAGGGCTTGCCGTGGCAGCATTTGCTGTCCTACGTCGAGGCGGTGCTGCGGGTCTACAACCGCCACGGTCGACGCGACAACAAATACAAGGCGCGGATCAAGATTCTGGTCAAGGCCTTGGGCATCCAAGCCTTCGCCAAGGAAGTGGAGGAGGAATGGCAGTACCTCAAGGACGGCCCGGCGCAGTTGACCGACGTCGAGTATGAGCGTGTCGCCAGTGCCTTCGTGTCCCCCGACTACCGTTCACTGTCCGACACTGACCTGGATTTCGGCACACACCTGGCCGAGAACCCAGCCTTCGCGCGTTGGGTCACGCGCAACGTCCAGCCGCACAAGGTCGCGGGTTACACCAGCGTCGTGCTGTCGACCAAACCGGGCTTCGACTCACCGCCGGGGGACGTGACGACCGAGCAGATGACGGCCGTGGCCGAGTGGTCCGAGCAGTTCGGCTTCGGCGAGATTCGCATCGCCCATGAACAGAACATCGTGCTGCCGGACGTGCCCAAGGCTGATCTCTATACGCTGTGGTGCCTGGCCTGCGAGCAAGGACTGGGCTGCGCCAATATCGGTTTGCTGACTGACATCATCGCGTGCCCCGGCGGCGATTTCTGCGCGCTGGCCAACGCCAAATCGATCCCGATTGCCCAAGCGATCCAAGGCCGTTTCGAGGACCTGGATTACCTCCACGACCTGGGCGACATCAGCCTGAACATCTCCGGCTGCATGAACGCCTGCGGTCACCACCACATCGGCAACATCGGCATTCTGGGGGTCGATAAGAACGGCAGCGAGTGGTACCAGATCACCCTCGGCGGCAGCCAGGGCAAGAGCAGCGCCCTGGGCAAGGTCATCGGCCCGTCCTTCAGCGCCGCCGAAGTGCCCGAGGTAATCGAGCGGATCATCGCTACGTTCGTCAGTTACCGCGAGAGCGAAGAACTGTTCGTCGACACTCTGCAACGCATCGGTCTTGAGCCATTCAAGGAGAAGGTTTATCCGAAGGTGCTGGAGGTCTCGGCATGAACAATCTGCTTCGACTGGAGGAAAGTGTGGCGCGAATTGTAGCTGACGATCCGTGGGTAATGGTCCGGGAACTGGAGGGTGAGTTACCGGCCGGGCCGCTGATATTGCCGTTGAGTCGCTGGCTTCTGGAGCCGGCGCAGCATGCGGTATGGCTGGGGCCGGATGATGAAGTGGAAAGCCTCAAGCCGTGGTTTGACTCATTGCCGCTGATTGCGCTGGATTTCCCGAGTTTTCGCGACGGTCGCGGTTACAGCCAGGCGTACCTGCTGCGCACTCGATCGGGCTGGACGGGAGAGTTGCGCGCGGTCGGTGATGTGCTGCGCGATCAGCTCAGCCACATGCGCCAATGCGGTTTCGACAGCTTTGCGGTGCGCGAAGACAAATCCGCTGAGGACGCGCTGAAGGGACTGGCCGGGATGAGCGTGTTGTACGGGCGTTCGGTGATTGAACCGCGGCCGTTGTTCAGAAGACGCTGACACACAAGCTCCAACACTGCTTTTTTTGTAGCAGCTGCCGAGCTTGCGAGGCAGCGTTCGGCGACGAAGTCGTCGTGAAATCAAGCGATGCGGTTTACAGGAAAACCGCGTTTGCAGGGTTTACGACGACTTCGTCGCCGAACGCAGCCTCGCAAGCTCGACAGCTGCTACAGGCTTGCTCTTGTGTTTTTGCTTGGGGCGCTGATGGCATTTTGGTAGAGTCCGCGCCTCATCAGGGAGTTGGCAAAGAAAGGAGTCTGGTTTGAGCGTGGGCAAAAAGATGTTGGGGCTGATTGCGCTGTTGCTGATTGTGGCGCTGTGGGCCAGTTATTTTTATGTGTTCAAGGAAAATCGCGACGGCCAGTTGGGCGGAGCCTTCGACAGTACGGCCTGGTGCGGCACGCCACCGGCCAGCGATGCTGCTGCGCTGGGCAAGGATCAACTGACGCTGCGCATCACCAACACGGTGCGCGGCGAGTTCATGCTCAGCGGTGCCGTGGTGGTGTCCGAACGCACCTTCAACCGCTACGACCTGGGCCGCAACGAACTGCGCCTGCGTCTGGAACCCTTGCAGTGGTCGTTCGGTGTCACGCCGATTTTCCTTGAACAGGTCAAGATCCAGCCGCTGAGCCGCAACCTCGCGTCGGCCAGCAAAAGCGCCTACGCCGAACTCGAGCCACGACCCATCGGGGTGCAGGGCCGGGCCACCGATTTCCCCTTCGATACCTACCGCTATGGCTACAAACCGGTGCTGTACTACCTCAAGGGCAACGAGCGTATCGACCTGAGGTTCAAAAACATCACCACGCTGATGGAGATGTCGAACACCTTCACGCCGATCCAGAAGTACAACCGCGTCGACTACATCAACGAACGCAACTCGATGGTCCGCGATGAAGACTACAAGGCCTATGGCGCCCACGAGTGCGCGTTCAGCGTCGAGCGCAAAGGCTCGTTCAAGGTGATCGTGCTGCTGTTGCTACTGGTGTTGTGCCTGCCGTTGCTACACGTGTTTTACCGCGATGAACCGGGGATCGATTTTCTTGCCACGCTGGTGAGTATCGGCGCGATCCGGGTCTTGCTGGTGGGGCCGGTGAAGGACTTCCAGCTGTACACCATCGACTTTCTGTTCGCCGGGGTGATTATCCTGGTGGGCACGGTGTCGCTGATCAAGGCGATGCGGGCGAACAGTCGGCGGGAACTGGCGTTGAAGAGTGGTTCTTCGTGGTGATGCTGATCTGAGACCGTGGTGACGCCTTCGCGGGCAAGCCACGCTCCCACAAGGATTGCGCAGAACCTGTAGGAGCGTGGCTTGCCCGCGAAGGGGCCATTTGATCAGACCCCAATCATTTCAACGCCGGATCGCCCATGTTCATTTTCTTCCAGCCTTGCAACAGCACCTGCGCTTTCGGTTCCTGTCCGTTATCCAGGTAGTACTGGATCAGCGACAACCGCGCATTGCGATTGGCCGGCTGCACTTTCAACAAGCGCTCCAGCTCTTCGCAAGCCTCATCGACTTTGCCGCTGTCATGCAATGCCACGGCCAGCACGTAGCCGTATTGGGCATTCTGCGGTTCCAGTTGCGCGGCTTTGCGCAGGGCCTGCATGGCTTGGGCTGATTTGCCCGCGCGCACCAGCGACAAACCGTGGGTGTGTTGCAACAGGGCGGCGTCCGGGTGTTCTTTCAGGCCCTGCGCCAACAGCGTCTGCGCCTCTGGACCGCGTCCATTGGCTTCCAGCCATTGCACCAGTGTCACCAGCGCCGGGTAGAACTCCGGATCACGCTTGAGGGCGGTGCGCAGCAAAGATTCGACCTCGCCGTTGCGCCCGCTGGCCTGATAGAGCATCGCCAGGTTGAGGTTGGCCTCGGCGCGCTCGGCCAGGCTCATTTGCACCGCTTCGTACTCGGCAATCGCCGCATTCCAGTTCGCCTGGGCGTTGCCCAATCCATTGCGGGCCACGCTCAGCAGATCCCGGGCCGCAACGATCCGCACAGCCTTCACCGGATCACCCAGCAACGGCGTCAGCAGCGGCGCACGCTCCGGTGGCGGCAGGAACGCGCTGATCGCCCGCACCGCGCTTTCACGCACTTGCGGTGCCGGGTGGCTCAGGTCTTTGGTTGCAAGTTTCAAGGACTGCTCGCTCGGGTACAGCGGCAACTCTGCCAGCAAGGTTGCACGCTGAATCGCCGGCAGGTTGCTGCGCTGCAGCTGCTCGTACAAGGCTTGCGCGGCGCCGGGCTGGCCGTTGCGGATCAGCCACAGGCTTTCGTCATAGCGAGGCGCCTGCAAGGGAGTGGCGGTGTTCCACAGCTTGAATTGCTCGGTGACCTTGTCGCCGGCCTTGCCCTGGTGACAGGTCAGGCAGGCGTCCGGTGTGCCAAGCTTTTTCGCCCGCTGCGGGTTGGGAATGCCGAAGCTGTGGTCATGCCGGAAGTCGTTGCCCATGTAGAACTTGCCGGGCATGTGGCAATCCACGCATTGGGAGCCCGGCTGGCCGATGGTGTGGCGGGTGTGTTCGATGGAATCGTAATTTTTCGCTTGCAAACCCTTGCCGTCGACGCCTGCCACCGAGGTCTTGCCGGCGGTGTTGTGGCATTGCAGGCAAACGCCGTTGCCCGGGGCCTTGAGTTCGGTGCTATGGGGGTTGTGGCAGTTGCTGCAACGCACGCCCTTGTCGAACATTTTGCTTTGGGCGAAGGAGCCGTGCTCGAACACTTCATCCTTGATCTTGCCGTCCAGCGCATACAACTCGCGGGTCAAGGGGCTCGGCAGGTAATCGTCCATCAAGCGCTTGCCAACGGTGAAGCCGTCGTCCAGCGGTGCGCGGCGTGAATGGCAGCGGGCACAGGTTTCGATTTCGACGGTGGTGTCCTTGTCCTTGAGGTCGACTGCAAAACCGGCATGGATCAGATCGCCTTTTTTCGCCGTCCATTCCAGGTGATTGGACGCGGGACCGTGGCAGGCCTGACAACCGACACCGAGGCTGTTCCATTGACTGTCGAAGGTGTTTTTTGCCGCATCGAAATTGCGCTTGTAGCCGGTGGTGTGGCACTCGACGCACATGAAGTTGGCGTTCTGGCTCGGCTTGCTCCAGTGCAGCGGATTCTTGAAGTTCACCCGTTGGCCCGGATAGAGGTGGAACCAGCGGTTTTTCTCGGTATCCCAGGCCACGCCCAGCGCTTGCAAACGACCTTCACCGACCTCGATCAGGTATTGCTGCAACGGCGCGATGCCAAAGGTGTAGGCCACTCTGAAGTCGGCATTCTTGCCGTCAATACCGGGGGTGTTGACCCAGAACCCGTCGTCCTTGCGCGAGAAACGCGTGGTTTCGTTTTCCGCCTTGAACGTGACGTTATTGAAGTCGCCCAGCATGGTCTCGGCGTTGGCTTCCTGCATTGCCAGTTGGTGATGGGAGCCTTGCCAGTCCTTCATCTGTTCGCTGTGGCAGCCCTGGCATTGTTGCTCGTCAACCATCTTCGCCGATGCCACGGCGACCGGTTGCGGTTTGGCCGGGTGAACGGTCGGAGTGCTGACGGGCACGGTTTTGAGCGGCGCTGGCGTGCTGCTGAACAGAAACCAGCCAATCGCCGCCACGGCCACCAGCAATACGCCGATGGTGACGGGAAACAGGTAACGGTGAATCAGGGGCGGTGGCGAATCAGGGTTTGGGGTTGCTGCTTTATTTTTATGGTTCGGCATTGCGACTTCCGTAGTCCAGGTGCGTTTGCCGTCAGGCGCGCGTTCAAGCTCGGTGCAGCTTTGCCGGATGATCCGCGTCTGTCAAATGGCGCGACGGGCGAAGCCGCTGCCCGAGATGAATATTGTGCTTTTTGATAACAAAACGCCGTGTGTTGGCTATAACTGTAATTCCCGTATGCAATACCGTTGTCGGCCTTCTGACAGGAGTTACAGCATGAAGCTAGCGTTAATGATGGGCACGTTGTGCATTGCCTCGCTCGGGGTGGTGGGGTGTGCCAGCAAGGTCGTTGAGCCGGACCAGTATTCAGGCTTCCTCAAGGACTACAGCCAGCTCAAGGAAGCCAAGTCGCCATCGGGCGCGACGGTGATGCGCTGGATCGATCCCAAGCTCGACACCCGTAAATACACCAGTGTCTACATTGAGCCGACCCAGCTCTTTCCCAAGCCGCAACCGACTGTGAAAATCCCCCAGGCCACCCTCAACGGCATCACCGGTTACTACGACCAAGCGCTGAAGCGTGAAATTGGTAAATCCTTGCCTCTGGCCGCAGGTCCCGGCCCGGGCGTGATTGTGGTGCGTGCCGCGATTACGGCAGTCAGTAGCAAGACAGAAGGGCTGAAGCCTTATGAGGTGATCCCGATTGCGCTGGTGGCCGCAGCGGTCAGCACGGCCAGCGGTATTCGCGACCAGGAGACCGATCTGGCCACCGAAGCGGTGTTCCTCGATGGCGGCGACAATCACGTTTTAGCCCAGGTCGTGCGCAAGGGCACCGGCAAGCCGCTGGAAAATGAGTCTCAGGTGATGAAGGCTGATGACGTGAAAGGCGTGATCGATGGCTGGGCGTCGGATTTGCATCAGTCGTATCTGAAGCTTAAATCCAAGTGATGCAGTAAGGCTGATGGCCTCTTCGCGGGCAAGCCTCGCTCCTACGGTATTGAGTCGTTCGTCAATTTTATGAACGACCTGATCCTGTAGGAGCGAGGCTTGCCCGCGAAGGCGGCCTCAAAAACAACACATCTCTCAATACTCAACCCGGGCCAACCGGTTGTAATGACTGATCAGCGAATCATACCCACGCGTCACCGCATAAAAGTCATCACTCAATCGCTGTGGTTCAGCCTTGTTCTGCCAGTCCTTGTGCAGAGCATTCAAGGCATCCAGATACTTCTGCGTCGGCCTGGCAATGTGCGACCAGAGATAATCGGGTACTTCGTTGCGTTTTTGCGTTTCCGGCAATTGACGTTGGCTGAACTGCTGCCGGTAATCCCAGGCCAATTGCAGTTCAGCGGTGGTTTTCGCCAGTGCCTGCGGCGTCAGGGTTCGATTTTTCACGCCCTCGGTGACAAGGTTCAGCGTGTCTCTGGCCTGGATCATGTAAGCCAGCAAATACCAGTGAATGTCCTTGCCCAGACGTGCTTCGATCAGATTGAGTTGTGCCCGCCGTTGTTCAAGGTCCAGCGATTCAACGTGCTGTCTCAGCACTGTTGACGCCGTGAGGTAGTCCTCGGCCCTGGCTCTGAATTGATCGGCAAAGGCGGGCAGCACCTCACTGATGGCGGTCGAAAAACGCGCCTGTCGGTAAAAGGTGATTTGCTGCGTAAGGGGCGTCACTTGCTGTAATGCCTGCGCGTAGGCATCGGCTTTCAACACCTGCGGTGGGTCGTATTCCAGCAGTTTGAGTTTTTCGCTGATTTTCGGCGAACAGATATCCCTTTGGATGCCGGGCGCATCACTGGCACCGTTGTCGTCGAAATCATGCTGGTTGGCGATCCAGTCTCGCACCGGTTCCGCAGGTTGCTTCGGCGATTTGTACAGTTCGTAAGCCACCCGCCAATGCACGTCGACCCGGTTGATGCAGTCGATCACCGGGCTCAGGGCATTGGCCTGCGCGGTGAGCGGTGCGTCGTGTTGATCCAGCCACAAGTCGATGCGGGCGACTAATCTCGAAGAGCCGGCCAGCCCCATCAGGATCAGCATCACAATGGTCGCCACCGGGAACAGCCATTTCGGGTTCATGGCTGTTTCTCCTGGCCGTACCACTGCTCAACGGTGGCCGGTGCGGTGCATTCGCTGGCGGTGACCGGCATGCGGCTGCACAAGCGTTCGGTCCACTGTTGCAGGCCTTGGTTGCGGTTGACCGTACCTTGGCTTGAGATCACTTTGAACACGCCGAGTATTAATACCAGCACCAAAATGCCCGCGCCCATCAGGCAGCGTTTGAGCAAGGGGCTGGCGTGTTGCCAGGAAACGTGCGGGTTGACCTCCCGGCGGCGTATCAGTCCGACACCCGTCAGTGTGGTGATGTAAACGATGCTGCCGACCACGCCGTACACTTTGCCAATGCCCACCGCCATCGCAATGCAGGGAATCAAGTCGCGTAGCACTCCAAACGACAGGGGCATGAGCGAGGGCGAAAGGCGCACACTCAATCGATCGTCCAGCAACCAAAAGCGATGGGCGACGTGCCCCGTCAGCCAGTCGAGTACCCAACCGGCGACCGCGAATATCACTGACCAGAACACAGCGACGCCGATCAATCCGCCCAGACGCGTGCCCAACGGCGCGAATTGAATAAAGGAGCCGACCAGACAGGCGAGGACAATCCCCAGGTACATCGGCCAACTGTCGTAGCTGTATTCCCAGTCACGCCAAAAGAACGGTGTGCCGCCCGGCAGGTCTGCGCAGATGTCCGGGTGGTTGGCGTACAACGCAGAACTCAGCTTGCGGCATTGCACCCAATCGTCTTCGCGCAAACGTCGGGCGAGGGCGCGGCGCTGACTGAACGTGCCTGGTGCCAGCAGCAAGTGGGCGGCGCGATGCTCCGGCGTCGCGGCAGGTTGCGTGGCCAGCAGCAGTTGCCGGGCCAGAAAAATCGGCGCTTCACGGCGCTCCGCCAAACGCTGGCGCTGCTGCAACAATTGTTCGATCAGCTCTTCGTCCAGTTCCAGTCGCTGCCAGAGACTGAACCAGTGAAACGTTTCCATCGCCCATTCGAGCAGTGGTTCAGACGTCTCGAAGTGTTCGACGCAATGCCTGAGCACCGCATCTTCCATCACATCGACCGCGCCATGCTCAACGGCGATGGCATGACGTCGTTCGAGCTCGACACGGCTGACACCGTCCAGTGAACGGGTGACCAGTTGCAGCGTGTCGACTTCAACGACCGACAGCCCGGTCATGTCCCACGAGGTATCGTCGCCCGAGTTCTCCTCGCGCAAATGCTCCCATTCTTTGATGCTCAGCGCGTGTTCATATGCCTCACGCAGACGCTGAAACCCCTCGGGGTCTTCATCCGGGCGCGTCTGTTTGAGCAGGGTTGCGTATTGGCGTTTGATACTGCGCGTATCGGCATCGGCCGGGAGGCCAAGGATGGTCCAGCAACTCATTGCGTGTGCAACTCCATGAAAACCCGCGACGCGACAACTCCATGAAACCGGGGGGATGGTGGCAGTTTGATTGTGCGCACCCTACCTGTTTCGCGTCGAAAAGTCCCCAGGTCTTACCTTCAGTCGCCGACAAACCAGCGGTAATACGGATTGCCGCCGTCGCCGCGCATTACTTCGCGGATGTCCCTGGCCCAGGCGTCCCGGTCACCGTCATAGGCGTGCAAGCTTGCGCGGTAGAACTGCATCAGCCGCTGCTGATGGACGTTCATGCGCTCGATAAACCCTGCGTCGGCATTCAACAGCGGCGGTGGCTGACGCAAGTCGAGCAGGGCCGGCAACACGCGACTGATTTCCTTGGCGCGCACCCACGGCGCGTATTCGATGCGCGGTTGATCGTCGGTCACAGGCGGTGCATCGGCGGCGAAACGCTCCAGCCCGGCGCGATCGGTCACCCAGGTTGCCAGCAAGGCGGCGGCCGAGCCGATGCCGACGTCCTGCAGGGTGCTGCGCACAGTGTCCTGCTGGAAGCGCTGGCTGATTTTCCCGGCATCCAGTTCGATCGGCTCCATCGAGCCCACCAGCAGCATTTCGTGGAATTCGCTGGTCCACAACGTCGCGTAGGAGAAGACATCAAGGAAGCTGCGCACCAGCGAGCGCGAATCGTCGATGTTCTGGGTCGGCAACGGCAGCCATTGGGCGACCAGGCCTTTTTTCTCCAGGCGGCTGGTGGCCAACTGGTAGAAGTCCCGCGAATACAGATTCACCACGCCAGCAGCCGAGGGCGGTGGCGGTTCGAGGGTGATCAGGTCGTAAAGCTGCGGGCTGCGCAGCAGTTCCTGACGACCATCACGCAGGCGGACGTCGACTGCCGGATCGGCAGCGGCATTGAAGTTGCCCTTGAACAATGGCGCGGCTTTCACCACCGAAGGCAGCAATTCCGCGACGACGCGATGTTCAAGCCCCGGATAGCGGGTCAGGGCGCCAGCGGTAATGCCCGTGCCAAAACCGATGACCAGCGCCGAGCGTGGTTCGCCGTTATGGATCAGCAGCGGCAACAGGGCCTGGATGCGCATGTAGCGCAGCGATGGCATGGCGTCACCGGTGTTGGAAACGCCTTGGATATACAGGCGCTGGAACATCTTTTGTCCCTTGCCCTGGGTGACCACGGCCACCGTCCCGCCGCGTCCTTCTTCATAGAACGCCAGCGTGCCGTTGCGTGCGCCGGGTAGCAGGTTGGCGAGTTTGCTCACTGGGGTAAATACGGCCACCACAATCGACAACAGGCCGATGGCAATCACGGCCTGACGCCGGCCTTTCTTGACGTGATGACCCTTGCGCACCGCGCAATAGCCAATCCCGGCGGCGACAATCGCCAACAGGCCCAAGGTGCGCACCAACCCAAGCAATGGGATCAGCAGGAATCCGCAGAGCATCACGCCGATAATCCCGCCCAAGGTGTTGAACGCAACCACGGCGCCGACATCCCAACCGACTCGCTCACGGCCGACGCTCAAGCGCAAGGCCAGCGGAAAAGCGGCGCCCAGCAGCAGGGTCGGCACGAACACGATGCTCAGGGCCGCCACGACAAACCGTGCGCTCATGCCCAGTAATTCGCTGCCACCCATGGCCAGCGCAAGGGTTTCGGCCTGGGATTGCAAAAACACCAGCCAGCGCCCGAGAAAAGCGACTTCCAGCAGTGCAATCAGGCCGGCACCGGCAATCAACAAGCCGAACACACCCCATGGATCGCGAATGCGATCAACCCGGCGGGCCAGCAATGCGCTGCCGAGGAACAGCCCGGTAAGGTACGTCGCCAGCACCACGGCAAAGGCATAGGTGCGGGTGCTCATGAATTGCACGATGGACTGTGACCAGACCACTTCGTAACCCAGCGCCACACCGCCGGCGATGGAATACAGCCACAGTGCCAGGCGATCAGGGACTTTCTCTGCCGGATGTTTCACCGGGGTATCGATCGGTGCCAGGCGCTGGCGTTGAAACCACAGCGCACCCGCTGCAGCCAGCAAGTTCAGCATCGCCGCCGCCAGGGCACTGCCGCGCACACCGAGGGTGGCGATCAGTATGAACGCGGCGAGCAGAGTGCCGGCAATCGCCCCGGCGGTGTTCGCGGCATAGAGTTGGCCGCCAGCCTTGCCCGATTGTTGCGGATCAGCGGCCAATGAGCGAACCAGCACCGGCAGGGTGCCGCCCATCAGCAGCGCCGGAATACCGACCAGCACAAACGGCAACACCCACGCTGCCAGGCCGACGTGCTGTTCCAGCCAGGCGAACGGGCTGGCGGCGAGGCTCATGGCGAAGGTCGCACCGACACCCAGCACGGCCACCAACACTTCCAGCCCGGCATACAGCAACACCGGCCGCTGCAAGCGATCCGCCCAACGCCCGAACAGCAAGCCGCCCAAGGCCAGCCCGGCAAAAAACGCACTGATCCCGGTGGTGATCGCATACACCTCGACGCCGACCACCAGCGACAACTGTTTGATCCACAGCACCTGATACACCAGCGCGGCGGCGCCGGAGACGAACAGCAACAGCGCGGGGATCAGCAGCGCCGGGGAAGTGGCGGTATGGGGGGCGGGTAGGGCCGACGACTTGCTGGCGACACGTGAGGACATTGCGGATTGCCTTGTGCAGTGGCTTGAAGATGATCGTTCCCACGCTCTGCGTGGGAATGCCTCATTGGACGCTCCGCGTCCGCTTCGGCAGGTGACGCGGAGCGTCACGGGCTGCATTCCCACGCAGAGCGTGGGAACGATCTAAAAAATAAGGCCGCTCGCCGATAAAGGCGAGCGGCGGTCAAGCGGTCTTACTGTGCAGGCTGGTTTTTCATTTTTTCCGCGATCTTCGCATCCACCGCAGCACGGATCTGGTCAACGCTGAAGCTGGCCGGTTTCTGGCTTGGCGGATACTCGATGAACGTCTGCAGGAACTGCGCAGACTTGGTCACCGCTTGCGCGACCAGGTACACGTTTTTGGTGGCCCAGTCGTAATACTGATCGGACACTATGTCGGCGCGTTCATACGGGTCCATCCGCAGGTTGAAGATTTTGGGTACCCGCAGGCAAACGAACGGTTCGCTCCAGACTTTGAAGCCGCCCGGTGCCCGCTGTTCGCAGAACACGGCTTTCCAGTTGTCGAAACGCATCGACACCAGCACGCCGTCATCGTTGAAGTAGAAGAACTCCTTGCGCTCGCCTTTAGGCTGTTGGCCGGTCAGGTAAGGCAGTTGGTTGTAACCGTCCAGGTGCACTTTGAAGTTGCTGCCGCCCGAGGTGGGCGCCCAGCCTTTGAGCAACTTGTCTTTGACTTCTGCATCGCCAGCCGCCGCGAGCAGGGTCGGGAACCAGTCCATGCCCGAGAACATCTCGTTGGAGACTTCACCGGGCTTGACCTTGCCTGGCCAGCGAATCATCGCCGGCACCCGATAAGCGCCTTCCCAGTTGGAGTTCTTCTCATTGCGGAACGGCGTAGTCGCCGCGTCTGGCCAGGAGAACTGGTTCGGCCCGTTGTCGGTGGTGTAGACGACGATGGTGTTGTCGGTGATTTTCAGGTCATCGAGGGTTTTCAGCAATTTGCCGACGTCGCCGTCGTGCTCCAGCATGCCGTCCGCATACTCGTTGCCGGGCATGCCGCTCTGGCCCTTCATCGATTCGCGCACGTGGGTGAACAAGTGCATGCGGGTGGTGTTCATCCAGACGAAGAACGGTTTGTCCGCCTTGGCCTGTTTCTCGATGAACGCTTGCGCGGCAGCGGTGGTTTCGTCGTCGATGGTTTCCATGCGCTTGGTGGTCAGCGCGCCGGTGTCTTCGATCTTGCCATCGGCGAAGCTGTGAATCACCCCGCGCGGGGAGTTGGCCTTGACGAACTCAGGGTCATCCTTGGGCCAGTACGGGCGCTCGGGTTCTTCCTCGGCGTTGAGGTGGTAGAGGTTGCCGAAGAACTCGTCGAAACCGTGGTTGGTCGGCAGGTATTCGTCCTTGTCGCCCAGGTGGTTCTTGCCGAACTGGCCGGTGGCGTAGCCCTGGGACTTGAGTGCCTGGGCAATGGTGATGTCGCGTTTTTGCAAGCCGACCGTGGCGCCGGGTGCGCCGACTTTCGACAGGCCGGTGCGCAGTGGCGTCTGACCGGTAATGAAGGACGAGCGTCCGGCCGTGCAGCTGTTCTCCGCGTAATAGTCGGTGAACATCATGCCTTCCTTGGCAATCCGGTCGATGTTCGGCGTCTTGTAGCCGACCACGCCCATGGAATAGGCACTGATGTTGGTCTGTCCGATGTCATCGCCGAAGATCACCAGAATGTTGGGTTTTTCAGCGGCCCCGGCTGTTGCCGAAATCGCCATGACCGAGGCTGCCACCAAGGCGAGTTTCGGTAGCCACTTGCGTATGCGAGTCATCTGACTTGCTCCTTTGCTCACTTGCGTCGCTCAAGCGCGACAAACGTTTATTGCAGTCCTGCGTTACGCTTTTTTATTGCACTTGCTCGGGAGTGGCGGCCTCGAACGGATAGACCCGGCGCCACTCGGACGCCATGTCCACGATAGTCCAACCACGGGTTTTTGCTTCGTCCAGGGCCTTGTCCAGGCGTCCGATCTGCGATTGACGGTCATAGGCCCATTCGCGTTTGGCGTCGGTGTGATGCACCAACCCCATGAATCGTTTGCCCGAACCTGCGGCGGTCCACTGCAGCATCTGCAGATCGCCATCGGAGTTGCCGAACGCCAGGATCGGCCGGCGCCCGATCACCGCGTCGATGCTTTCCGGTTTGCCCGGGCCGTCGTCGTTGTGGGCGAGTTTTGGCGTGCGCACGATCGAGGCTTTGCCGTCCTTGAGCTCGAACGCGGTGACAAAAGTGGTGCCGATCACTTGTTCGGGCGCGATGCCGTAAACCTTCTCGGCAAAGGCGCGCATGAACCCGGTGTCGCCTCCGGATACGATGTAGGTCTTGAAGTCCTGACTGCGCAGGTAGTCGAGCATTTCCAGCATCGGCTGGAAGATCATCTCGGTGTACGGCTTGCCGGTTTTGGGATGTCTGGCCTGACTCAGCCAGGTTTTGGCGTAGTCGTCGAAAGCTTCGGTGGTCATGCCGGTGTGGGTAGCCCCGAAGATTTTCATAATGCCTTCCATGCCCGTGGCGGCCAGGGCCTGGTGATCGTTTTCCAGCACGGCTTTGAAGGGCTGGGTGGTTTTCCATTCCGGATGTTGCGGTGCAGTGCGCTTGACCTCATCCAGCGCAAACAGCAACTCGAAGTACATCGGCTGTTCGCTCCACAAGGTGCCGTCATTGTCGAAGACGGCGATGCGGTCCTCGGGTTTGACGAAGTCCTTGCTGGACTGATCGGTGACTGCCTGGACGAACTCGATGATGGTTTTCTTCGATGGTCCGTCGTTCCACGATGGCAAGGGTTCGGCTGCCAGGGCCAGCAGCGGCATGCTCAAGGCCAGCGCAAACAAGAGCTTCAGCCCGTGGCGTTGGCGGATCGATATCGGGTTCGTCATGGGAAGTCCTTCTCGTGTACGGGGTTGAGTGGGCGTAAGGCGTGAACCGTAAGGGACGGTTTGTGTTCGGCCTGACCATGCAGCGTAGACAAGGATTTCTTCAATTGGCGCAGTGCTTGATCTTCGGTGGGTTGCTGGCTGTAACAGGCGCGCAAAAGGTCCTGCAGGCGCGGGCCGAGGTTGCTCAGTTTCAGGCCCCGGCGGCTGCGTCTGGCCCAGAGGTAAAGGGCGCTCAGTTGTGCCGGTTTGCCATTAATCTGCGCCGGGATCTGCCGCCAGGCATAGTCAGCGGATTGCAGCCAGGCGGCGTGCCGTGCGCGGCGTCGGGCTTGTCCGGCAAGGAAGACACGCTGAACAAACGGACGGCCGAACCAGCCGAACAGCACCACGACCAACAGCAGCGTAGACAGCAAGAGCCAGTGCCGGGAAAGATGCACGCGACTTTGCTGGCCAAGGTTTTTCAGGTCTTCCGCAATCGAGAACACTGGTTTGTAAGCGCTGTTGGCCGCGGCGTCGAAGCTCACGGCCGGGACGTGGGCCGTGCGGGTTTGTCGGCTGCTGGCGTCCCACCATTTCAGCTCGATGGCCGGCAGGTTGTAACGACCTTCGGTGTCGATGCGGTAAGTCACGGTGTCGATGCGTTGGCCGCCGCTGAAGTTGCCACGGCCGTCGTCCAGGTTGCTGATTTGCGGGCTCTTGGGGTAACGGCTCAGACCGTTCACATCGCCCATTGACGGTGCCGGCAGCGACATGGCCATGGCATCGTCGGCCTGCATGGTCAGTTGCCGGGTGATGCTGTCGCCGACCTTCAGAGGCGTTGCCGAGTTGACGACTTTTTGCGTGAAGCGCAGACCTTGCGCGACGAGCACCGGTTCACCGGGTTGGAATCCCGGCGGCTGTGCCACGGTGAAGTGCAGTGGCTGGCTTTGGGCGCTCAGGGGGGTGCTGGCCTGGCCAGGCGTGGCGCGAACGGTCAGCGCGGGGATGTCGAAGCCCTGAGCCAGATTCGGCGTGATCCGGTAGCTGTAACGCATGCCGTTGAAGGACTTGCCATCCAGCGTCTGGTTGATGTGCTCGGCATGCCCGTCCGGTGGCAAGACCAGCGCACCCGGCAACTTCAGGTCGGGCAGGGCGGGGGCGTCGGTGAACCAGCTGTCGGTGAGAACATCGAGTTGCAGTTCGAGCATGCCGCCGACCATGACAGAGGTGTCGGGTTGCAGGCGGGTCTGGACTCGCAGTTCGGGTTCTGCGGCGAGAGTGGCCGTGGTGATCAGGCAGAGGAGTAAGGCTGTGAGAGTTGTGGTGAATGACCGAACGTCATCGCGAGCAGGCTCACTCCTACAGGGGATTTGCGGTGTGCGCAGATTCAGTGTGGGAGCCAGCCTGCTGGCGATGGCCACAACTCGGTTCATGGTCTGTTCCCCACCTGATCCTGCAAACTGAATTTCTGCTTCAAGAACTTCGCCGGCGAAGTGCTGAGATTCTGCAACCACTGCTCATCCGAAGCCGCCTGCTCGGTCTCGACCGCTTTGCTCTGCCCCTTGCCCGGCGCCTTGTCCATTTTTATTTCGTCCGGTTTGACCTCGGGCGTGTTCTGTTCGGCGCTTTCAGTGTCCTTCTGCAAGGCAATCGCCAACGCCAGATTGGCCGTGGCTTCCGGGAACTGCGGCTGCAACTTCAACGCTTGCTGATACGCCGCAATGGCCTGATCAAACTTGAAGCGGCGCACGTAAATATTGCCCAGATAGAAGTACGCCTGCGGCGTTTCCAGTCGCGCAAAACTGGCCAGCGCCACGTCGAAATCGGCCGCGTTGTAGGCGGCGATGCCCTTCCAGTACGGGTCGACAAAATGCGCGGCGGCCTGTGGGAAGTGCTCGTGTTCGAAGGCCCAGCGACCTTGCTGGTCGGGGGTAAAAAACGCTTCGGTCAACGCGTTGGCCTCGGCCGGTGCCGGTTGAAAGCCGATGCCCAGCGCCAGCAATAACCCGGCCATCCAGTTCAGGCTCCAGCCCTTGCGCACGCCAAGGAAGGCGAGCAGCAGCAACGGCCAGCACAGCCAGTAACCGGCGTCTTTCCAGTGCAATTCGCGCTGTTCATCGCTGGTACTCTGGAAATGCTGCTGGGCGTGCAACTCGACCCATTGCAGATCGTCGTCATTGAGGGTCAGGCTGCCCAACGGCGCATCCACTGCTGAAGCAAGCTGCTTGAGCGCGCCCTGGTCGAAGCTGCCGAGCGCGGGGCGACCGTTGTTGTCGGTGCGCGGCTGGCCATTGGCGTCGCGGATGATCCCGCCGTCCTCGCTGCCGACGGCCAGTATCAGCACTTGCAGCGCGCTGTCGTCGAGTTGCTTGTCCAATCCGGTGAGTTGTGAAGTGTCGGCACCGTCAGTGATCAACAACAGCGTCCCTGGAGTTTTCTCGGCGACCAGCAGGCGTTTGGCTTGTTCGATGACCGCACCCACGTTTTTCCCCTGTTTGGCGATCAGGTCGGTGCTCAATGCCTGGATGAAGGTGTCGAGCAGGGCCGGGTCGTCGGTCGGCGGCAACACCAGATGCGCGCTGCCGGCGTAGGCGATCAAGCCGCTGCGGGCACCGGCACTGCGCTGGATCAGGTCGTGCAGCTTGTGTTTGGCCGCTTCCAGCCGGCTCGGTGGAACGTCTCTGGCGTCCATTGAAGGCGAGAGGTCGATGGCGATGATCAGCGGCGCACGGTTTTCCAGGAAGTCCGGGCGGTCCTGTTCCCAGGTCGGGCCGGCCGCCGCGAGGGCGCCCAGAATCAACACCGCGCACACCAGATGCACCGGCCGAAAGCGCTGTTGATCCTGCGGCGTGATCAGCAAATGCGGCAACAGGTGTTCGGCGATGTTGCTGCGCAAGCGTCGTTGCAGGTCGCGGCTGCGCCGCCAAAGCATCGGCAGCAACGCGGCGAAGGGCACCAGCAACAGCCACAGTGGACGCAGGAAATGGAAGTCACTGAGATTGATCTCCATCTCAAGCCTCCTGCCGCTGACGCGCGAGTGTCAGGTGCGGACGGAGCAGGGCGCCCAAATGGTAGAGCGCAAGCACACCGATGGCGGCCCCAACCGGCCACCAGAACAGGTCCTTTTTCGGCTGATGGCTGAGGGTTTTCACCTGATGCGGGGTGAGCTTGTCGAGCGTGCTGTAGACCTGATCCAGCGCAGTACGGTCTTCAGCGCGGAAGAACTGGCCGCCGGTGGCGTCGGCGATCTGCTGCAAGCCCTGCAGGTTGACCTTGGCTTCGCCCTCCGCGGTCGGGTCGCCGATGCCGATGGTGTGAATCACCACGCCTTTGGCGGCGGCCATGGTCGCCGCGTGATCCGGGGTGATCGCGCTGCTGGTGTCATTGCCATCGGTGAGCAGGACCAGCACTTTTTCTTGTTCGTGGGCCTGATCGAGCAGCTTCAGGCTCAGGCCAATGGCATCGCCAATCGCCGTGTTGGGGCCGGCCATGCCGATGCCGGTGTCGTCGAGCAACAGCGACAGGCTGGCGTGATCCAGCGTCAGCGGCGCCTGGGGATACGCGCCGCTGCCAAACACGATCAGGCCCAGGCGATCTTCTTTGCGTTTGTCGATAAAGCCATGCACCACTTCCTTGACCGCCGCCAGACGATTGATCTTCTGGCCATTGGCGTCGGTGAAATCGGTGGTTTCCATCGATTGGGAAATGTCGATGGCCAGCATCAGGTCGCGCACCGGTTGCTGGCGTTCGATCGGTTTTTCGACGAACACCGGGCGCGCGGCGGCCAGCAGCATTAGCGCCCACACCAGCAGATTGAGGGCCAGCTGCCAGCGATTGCTGCGGGTCCCGGCCTGGCTTGGCGCCTGACCGACCGCGCGGCTCATGGCGCCGAAAAACGGCACACGCACGGCGCTGCGGGCTTCGCGGTAATCGGGCAGGTAGCGGTAGCCCAACCACGGCAGCGGCAAAAGGATCAGCAGCCAGGGGTAATCAAGCTGCCACATGATGATGCTCGAACCAGTGTTTGCAGGTATCGAACAGTTGCTGGCGTTTATCGCCGGGCAAGGCCAGCAATGCCGCATCGGGCGCATAGGCCAGTTGCGCCAGTTGCTGACTGAAATCGGCGGGCAACGGCTGCGAACTGTGCTGCGCCAGAAACGCCTGCCAATCCTCACCCCCAAGCGCCCCCACCCTCTGTAGGAGCGAGGCTTGCCCGCGAAGAACGATAACGCGGTCTCTCTGTGGGACCGCGGTGTCTGGTTCGCGGGCAAGCCTCGCTCCTACAGGGACGGGAATCGACAGGGCCACGCGTTTTAGCAATTCCGGGAGTTCGCGCAGTGCTTGCAGTTGATCGTTGCTGGCTCGCAATTGAGCAAGACGCACCAACGCCTCCCGCCGATACCGATCCCGCCGCCATTGCCAATACCGCCGCGCACCGACCAGCAACACGGCAATCACCAACACCCCGAGCAACACCCACCATCCCCACGTCTGCGGCGCATAACTGACCGGCGCCGGCAAACCGATCTCTTTCAACTGTTCGATACTTGGGATATTCGGGTTCATCGCCGACCTCTGCCGAGTTCGGTGCGCAATTGTTCCTGGGCATCGGTTGCGGTGCTGAACATCATCAGCGGCACCTGGCTGCGGCGCAGCAGGGTGGCGACATCCTTGAGCCGACCGCTGAGAAAATCACCCAACGGCTGATGAACGCTGCGTTGTTCGACGGCCAGTTCCACCTGCAACTGGCCCTGGGTAATCAGCAAACGCCCGTTCTTTGGCAGGTTCAGCGCCAATGGGTCGTACACCTGCATGGCGACCACGTCGTTGTGCGCGGCCAATTGGCGCATCAACTTCAACGTGCGCTCACCGGCACCGGCAAAGTCGCTGATGATACAAATCAGATGATCGTGCCCGGCCACTGCCAGGCAATGCTGCAACACCTTGTCGAGCTGGTCTTCGCCTTCGGCGTCCGGGTTGGCGGCGTTGAGTTGCTGATTCTGCTCGGCAATCCGGCTGCACAAGGCTTCGATGCGTTTACGGCTGCGCAGCGGGGCGATGCTGTCGATGCGTTGATCGTTGAACACCAGGCCACCGACCCGATCCCCGGCGTTGAACACCATCCACGCCGCCAGTGCGCCAAGCTCCGCCGCGATGGCCGATTTGAAGCTGCGTTGCGAGCCGAAGAACATCGACATGCGCTGGTCCACCAGAATCAAGGCCGGGCGGTCGCGCTCTTCGGTAAACGTGCGCACCACCGGTTTGCCGGTGCGCAGCGAGGCGCGCCAGTCCAGATGACGCAGATCGTCCCCCGGCTGATAGCGACGCAGTTCATCAAAGTTCAAACCCCGGCCGCGCAGGCGCGACGCATGATTGCCGGCCAGAATGCTGCCCTGCGGCTGACGCGCCACAAAACTCAGGTCACGGGCCTTGAACTCCAGGGCCATCAACTGCGCCAGAGAGACATAGACCAGACCGTCCGCATTCATGCGGGAATCGCCACTTTGTCGAGCAGGCGATCAAGCACCTGATCAGCCGTCACACCGTCTGCCACCGCGTCATAGCTCAGCTGCAAACGATGACGCAGCACGGGGTGCACCACCGTGCGGACGTTATCGGGCGACACGAAATCCTGCCCCTGCAACCAGGCATCGGCTCGGGCGCAACGGTCCAGGCCGATCCCGCCCCGGGGACTGGCGCCGATGGCGATCCAGCGGCCCAGGTCGGCGTCGTAGTCAGCGGGATGGCGGGTGGCGTTGATCAGGTCGATCAGGTAACGGTCGATGGCCGGGGACACGTGAATGGCGCTGACTTCTCGACGCGCCGCGAAGATCACGTCTTGAGACAGCGCAAAACCCTGCACCGCCGCGGTCTTGGCGCCCAACGCAAATTCTTCTTCGCGCAACAGCCGCAGCACCTGGCTCTCGTTTTCGGCACTGGGGTAATCGAGCAAAACCTTCATCAGAAAGCGGTCCATCTGCGCTTCGGGCAACGGATACGTGCCTTCCTGTTCGATCGGGTTTTGCGTCGCCACCACAATGAACAGCTCCGGCAGCACGTGGCTGTTGCCGGCCACGGTGATCTGGCGTTCTTCCATCGCCTCCAGCAACGCCGCCTGCACCTTGGCCGGCGCGCGGTTGATTTCATCCGCCAGAATCAGGTTGCCGAACAGCGGGCCGGGCTGGAACTGGATCTCGTTCTTGCCATCGATCTGGTGCAAGACCTCGGCGCCGGTGATGTCCGACGGCAACAGGTCGGGGGTGAACTGGATACGGCTCATCTTCGCGTCCAGGTGTTTGGCCAGCGCCTTGACCGTGCGGGTCTTGGCCAGCCCCGGCAGGCTTTCGAGCAACAAATGCCCGTTGGCCAGCAAGCCGAGGATAATCTGCCGGATTACTTGGTCCTGGCCGAGCACCGCTTCGGCGATGCTGGCTTGCAGGGCGTTGAGGTCATTGAGTGCGGTCATGAGAATCCCTGGCTCAAAACATGAAAGTCGGAATGACGGGGATGAACGACAAGCGGAAATTCCAGCGGCTGCTGATCAGGTCGTCCGGGTGGATCGCCGAGTACTGAATCTCCCCGGAGATCCGTACCGGCAGCTTGCCGAAGTTGAAAATCCGCCCGGCGCCGATACCGATGGGGAAGGTCACCTTGTTGCCGCCTTCGGCCTTCCAGTTGACCGTGACGTTAGGCGTCATGCCGACGCGCCATTGTTCGGGGCCGGGAATGTTGCGCTGGATGAAGTACTGGATGTTGGTCAGGCTGACATCCTTGCGCTGACTGTCGCCACCGACCGACCACCAATGCTGCGGGAACAGGCCCAGGGTCCAGTCTTCGCCCAGATACGCCGCGACAAACGCGGGACCGAGCGAGTACTTGCCGGTGCCCAGGACGTCTTCTTCGGCGGTGGGAAACATCGCGGTTGGCCCGAACCCCCAGACCATCTTGCCGCCACCGGCGAAGCGGATCGGTTGTTTGGGCGAGAACACGCCGACGTAGGCCAGGTCGCCAAAACCACTGGTGCGGTCGAACGGGTCCTGCACCACCGAAGCGAAATCGCTGCGCTCGCTCAAAATGTCGTTGGGGCCCATACCGATCAGGTTGCCGGCCCGGTGATTGACCGGCGCGCTGACGTAGCTGATGGGCAGGCGGTTGATCAGGTTCCAGTCCTCGCCGAGGGAAATCGGGAAGGTCGGCATGAAGCTGTATTTGCCCAGCATGCGCGTGCCGTTGCTGTTCGGACCTTTGAGCGCGGTGTAGTCAAACTGGTTGAACAGCAGCACCAGATTGCCCACTGGGTTATCCATCAGCTTGGCAATCTGTTCCGTGGACGGATCGCAACCGGCCGCCACGACCTTTTTCAAGTCGATGTCGAAGTCCTGTTGCAGCCGATGGCAAGTCTCGGGGTCACCTTTGGCTGCCGCATGCGAGGGTGTCGTGCCGAGGGCGGGCAAGTCACCGCTGGCGCAGGCGAAACCGCTGAACAACACGCTGCATAAAGTCAGTCTGGAACCCATCGCCATCCCTGGTCACTCCTCAGAAAAACGCCAACGTCAGGTTAACGGCCACACCGTTGCCTTCCGGGCGGTTCTTGGTGTCGAACTCCGGTACCCAACGCGCGCTGACGCTGGCCTGGGCATCGTTGAACTTGCCGGCCCAGCCAATCACCGGACCGGCACCGACAGAGCGACTGCGAAAGCCATTCAGCGAGTCCGCGGTCTGGCCTTTGTCGTCGGTGACCTGCTGGACATAACCGCCGACCAGGCCCGCGCTCCAGCCATTGCCGAAACCGTGGGTCCACATCGCATCGAGGGTGAAAATGTTGCCGTTGCGATAATCCGTGGCGTCGTTCTCGGTGTAGAACTCCAGGCCACTCGACAGGGTGAACTCGCCACCTTTGCCATCAAGATGGGTGAACGCCACGGTGGGCATGAAGGTGTACGTGTTCTGGCCGGGGTTGGCCAGGCGATCGTCGTTGTAGGCGCCGGTCGGCACGTAGATCGGCAGGGAAAACGAGAGGTGGTTGACCTCGTCGAAGTGGTAGCCGGCGGCGATCGGCGTGATCAGCATGTCGGCAAACTGCGTACCGGTATCTCCGGTGCCCAGCGTCCGCCCACGCGGACCGGTAATCGAAATGTTGATGTCGGTGTATTGCACCGGCACGCCGATGGCCGAGGCATAGTTCCAGCGTCCCTTGCCGGTGTCCCAGACATGGGTGAAGTTGGCCATGGTGTAGGAGACTTTCATGTCCAGGTCGGCACCGATCTCACCGACAATCGGCACACCCTTGCTGCCCTTGAGATCGCCGTCATACCAGATGCTGGTAAAGGACATGACCCAGCCCGGTTCCGGCGGCACGATCCCGGCATTGGAAAACACCTGTTGCCCGGTGATCGGGCGCCCGACACCGCCCTCGGCCGCGAAACCCAAGGGGCTTGCGCCGATCACGCACAGGGCCAGTAAGGGACGCGCTACAAATGGCCTGACCATGACTGACTCCGCTTACTGTTTTTGTGAGTTGACGGGAGTCAGCAGCGGCATTTTCCACTGGCCGCTGGTGACTTCCGGTTTCGGCAGGTAGAGGCGCAAGATCCCATAGAACGGGCCGTTCGGTGCTGGCAGCCAGTTGCTTTGCAAGTCCTTGGCCGGTGCCTTGTCCTGCACGTAAAGGGTCAGTCCACCGTCGGCGTCGAGCTTGAGGTCGGGCAACATCCGCGAGTTGATCAGGTAGCGATTCAGCGGGTTAGCCACCAGCAGCTTGTTTTTGCCGTCATACATCGTCAGCGACCAGAACGCATCGGCGGGGGGCAGGGCGCCTTTGTCGAAATGCAGGGTGTAATCGTGTTTCGAGGCGTCGACCGGCTGGCCGTCCTTGTCGACGAAATAACCGATGTAATTCGCCTCTTCGGCCGAGTTGCCGAAAATTCCCATGTTGGCGCCGGCGTAGCGGTACAGGTAATTGCCCTTGAGGTGATCGCGCGTGCCGAAGAGGTCGCCGCTGGAGACCTGGTGGGTATCGACCTGGTCTTTTTTGAACCGTGCGAATTCGGCCTTGGCATCGCTGATGCCGTCTTCAAGTGCCTGGCGCTGTTCGGCAGTGAACTCATGGAGTTTGAAAGGCTTGCCAGCCTCGATGCCGATTTTCTTCAAGCGCGCAAGCAGGTCCTTTTCCGCGTCCTGCGCTGGGGCGAACGCCAGCATGAAGTTCAGGTAGCGGAACAGGTCAGGGGTATCGCTCATGGTCGGCGTGGGTTTCGGCCAGGCGATCTTCGGCGCCTTTGGCGGGGCCTTCTGTTTGACGTAGTGGCTCAGCGTCTCGACCTTGTAGCCTTTCTGGATTTCCTTGACCTTGCCCAGATCCTTTTCATCAAACAGCTGCGTGCGATACAGGGCGTAGGCGATGTTGGTTTCGCTGCGCAGCAGTCGGTCGATGTCCACCGGTTGCTGACCCTGCCAGTTAGGGCCTGCGACCATGAAATGCCCGCCGTTGTTGCCCGTACTGCGGGTGCCCAGGTACGCAAAATTCTGCGTAAAGGCGTCAATCAATTGCACGGAGTAGTAACGGTGCTCATCGATGGGCGGCAAGGTCAGCACCACCGGTTCGGCGCGCAGGTCCATCCAGACGAACGAGTAGGGCGTGTCCGCGTTCGGTGTGACGAATGCGGTGTCCTTGGCGGTGAAAGCCTTCGCGGTGTTGCCGATCCGGTTGAACGGTGCCTTGAAGTTTGCACTCTTTTTGTCGACGGCCTGGGTGTAGAGGGTTTTGTACATTTCCACCACCGGGAAACCATACAGGTACGCCTCCTTGGCGATGCCTCGAGCTTCCTCGGGTGTGGCGGTGAAGTCGGCCCAGGCGCTGGTACTCAGGGCGAGCGAGAGAGCGGTGAGCAACAGACGGTTATTCATAAAACTTCCTTATTGAATCCTGGGCGTCATTCCACGGCCGTGATGTCGTCGAGTTTCCAGCTTTTGTCGAAATAGGCTTCGGTGGGCGCGTACAAGCGGAAATAGCTGAACCAGTGTTTGCCCGGCACGGTTTGTACCCAATTGCTCTCCCAGCCTGTGGTCGCGGTCGGGCCGAAGTACAAGTCCACCGAGCCGTCGGCGTTTTTCTTCAGGTCCTGACGGGACGACAGATCGGCCTTGCGCTGCGGGTTGTCGATCAGGCAGCGGCTGTCGATGTCGTACACGGTCATCGACCAGAACTGCTTGGCCGGCGGATTGGCGCCGACGTGCAGGCGATAGTGTTTGCCGCCGTCGAGCCAGTTGCCCTTGGCGTCGGTGTAGGCGCCGAGGTAGGTCTGGCCCAGGCCCGGGGTTCTGGACACCATGCCTTTGGTGTTGGTGACCGCCTCGTAGAACCAGGCACTGCGCTCCCATAACTGGTCGTAGTAAGCGACGCGCTGGGACGGCTCGGCGATGTTGAGTACCGTGTCCCACTGACGGTCTTTCCAGTACTGGGCGTCCGGAAAACGCTTGGCGAAGGTGTTAGCCTTGGCGATCAGTTCGCCGACTTGTGCGCCTTGCTCCAGAGCCTTGCGCTGGTTGTCGTTGGGGTTGAAGGGCTTGTCCTTCTCGATACCGAGGCTGGCGAGCATGGCCATGTAGAAACGATCACGTTCGTTGACCGGCTCTTTCTGGATGATCTGGTGCAAACGCTCCCAGTAGGCCAGGCCACGCGGCTGGGTGCCGGACCAGGCTTTGCCGCCGGGGGAGAGCAGTCTGGTTTTGGCAGGCGTGGTGCGATTGACGTACGGGTACATCTTGAACTGCTCGACCAACGCCTTGCCTTGGGCCGGGTCCGGATCCAGCACACGAAAACCCACCAGCACGTTCATGGTTTCCGATTTGGCCAGGTAATACTTACCCGCATCAGCCGGAGACTCGGCGCCGGGTGGCAGGACCAGGTATTTGCCACCCTTGCCTTTGTCGGGACCGGTCTGGCCCATGTCGATAATCGCGCGCTGCCAGAAATCACCCACGCCGCCCGCAGTGGGGCCGGGCGGCAGTTCGATCACCAGCGGACCGGTTTCATTCAGGTCGACGAAGCCGAGGATGTACGGTGTGGTCGCATTGGCAGTGATCACGCCCAGCTTGTCTTCGTAACTGTTGAGTACCATCAGGTCGCCGTTGTGGGCGCCGAGCTTGCCACGAAACTCTTCCTGCCACTGGGCGTAGGACACCAACGGCAATGCCCACAGATAACTCTGGGTCGCCTGTTGGAAATCCAGTTCGGCATAGAGCTTGGGGATCGAGTCATGGGCTGGCAGCTCGCCCTCCATCGCAACCTTGCCGATCCGCGTCTCAACGTCCTGTGCGCCAACGCCGCAACTGACGAACATGGTCATCAGGCTGAAACCGGTTGCGCGAATTGCACCGTGCATAGAAAAGTCCTCATTTACCGAACGTGACGTTGATCCCGGCGAACAGTGTGAACTGAGGCAGGCCATCGCCTTTGCGCTCCACGGTCCACTGCGGTTCGATAAAGGCATTGAGGATATTGGACCCGGATTTCCAGACCTTGCCGCCACCCAAACCGAGTGGGATGTAATGGGTGTCGTTCTTCAGGTCGAAGGTCCAGGTACCGGTCGAGCGCAGGTACCAGCCCTTGTCCAGGTTATGAATGATGAAAGGTTGCAGCGTCGCGGTTTCAACGTGGGCACGGTCATGGTCGCCGGCGAAGGAGCTTTGATACTGCACCAGTGCGCCGAGCAAACCGCGCGGCGATGCATCAATCGCTATGGCGGCCAGGCCGGCCTGCCATTTGCCGGTGCCCAGTTCGTGCTGATCGGCGGTGGGTGCAGTGATTTGCGGGCCGATGCCCAACTGCACACCCTCGGTCTTGAGCAAGAAGATATCGAAGACGTTCAGATCACCTTCGCCGGTGCTGTAGCCGCCATGCGGGTCGGGGCGCGTGCTGATCGGCACGGTGGCGCGCAGCAATTGCGGCACACCGATGAAGTCTCCGGGTGCAATCGGCAGCGTGCCGCGCATCAAGAGATCGTTGGTGTGGGCACCGCTGTCGTAAAGCTTGGGCGTGTAGTAGTCCTGAAGGTTGGCACCGGGTGCCAGGTTCAGCGGGTTGTTACTTTTGTTGGCCGTATCGGCGTTGTCCGCCAGGGCACAAACGACAGGCGCAAACCATGCCGCCAACAACACGGCGCATGTTCCTGTTCTTATCGACATGACTCCCCCGTTCCTTCGTGGCTCGTATGGACGACTCGGCACTTGGCGGCCGTTACTGCGTAAGCCCTTTCCTATCAAGCCTGTAGGACACGTCTGTTGAAGTTAGCAGCTAACGCCGGGTTCGCCAGTCGGAAGGGGGGATCTTTGGACTTTTGTACAAGTTTTCGGTGTTTTTTTTGTGTACTAAAAAGTTAATGCGAATCAGGGGTTTGGGTGATGGATGTAAGAAACCACTGCTGGCAAGCTTCGCTTATGTAGGAGCGAGGCTTGCCCGCGAAGAACGATAATGCGGTGGCTCTGGACGGTTACGTACCTGAAATATTCAGCGCTTTTTCATCTGCTCGCGCACCCGCTCTTCCTGCTCGCGCAGTTCCGGAGTCAACAGCGCCGCGAAATCTTCCGCGCTGTATATCGGGCGGATCTCGATCTCCGCGTCGTTGCCCGGCATCGGATTGGGGCAGCGTTTGACCCACTCGATCGCTTCCTCTTTCGACTTCACTTCCCACAGCCAAAAACCGGCGATCAGCTCCTTGGTTTCGGCGAACGGGCCGTCGATGACTGTGCGCTTTTCACCCGAGAAACGCACCCGGGCGCCCTTGCTGCTGGGGTGCAGGCCGTCGCAGTCGATGAGGATGCCGGCCTTGGTCAGTTCCTCGTTGTAATTGCCCATCGCAGCCATCAGTTCTTCGCTGGGCATCACGCCGGCCTCGGATTCCTGGCTGGCTTTTACAATGATCATGAATCGCATGGTCTTGTCTCCGCTGGAGGGTGGGTGATTCACTGTGTAGTCGAACAACCGTGGCCTGAATCGACAGGCGATGGGTGAAATGTAGTCGCGATGGCTGCCTTTCGTCATGAAGACCGGGTGGAGGCGGGAGAGGGCGGTACGCTGTATTTCGACTGTGTGACGAATTCGGTGATCGGTGGTGCATTAACAGAGGCGCTGCTGGTGAATGCCTATATGCCCCGGAGCATCTAGGCGCGGCACCGCAATATGCTGCGATTGCTGGCCTGAACCCGACCCGTAGGAGCGAGGCTTGCCTGCGAAGGGAGCGCCTCGTTGCAACAAGCTGACCGCGTTACCGTTCTTCGCGGGCAAGCCTCGCTCCTACACCGGATTTGGTTTGTATCCAATGTGTGCGACGAGACATCACAATTTGTATCCGGGCATAGGTCGTCGGACCATTTCGTGGTTAACTTCGGCCTCTTCAAAATTCTCCACAATAACGTCAGAAGGACTCCGTTCATGGCTCAAGTCACTCTTAAAGGCTCCCCGGTTCAAGTCAACGGCCAACTGCCTCAAGCCGGTTCCAAGGCGCCAGCCTTTTCCCTGGTTGCCGGCAATCTGTCCGACGTGACCCTGGCGAACTTCGCCGGCAAGCGCAAAGTGCTGAACATCTTCCCAAGCGTCGACACCCCGACCTGTGCCACTTCGGTGCGCAAGTTCAACGCCCAGGCCAACGACATCGCCAACACCGTGGTGCTGTGCATCTCCGCTGACCTGCCGTTCGCTCAAGCGCGCTTCTGCGGCGCCGAAGGCCTGGAAAACGTGCAAAACCTGTCGACCCTGCGCGGTGCCGAGTTCATCGAGAACTACGGTGTTGCCATCGCTGACGGTCCACTCAAAGGCCTGACTGCCCGTGCCGTCGTTGTGCTGGACGAAAACGACAACGTTCTGCACAGCGAACTGGTCAAGGAAATCGCTGAAGAACCGAACTACGAAGCGGCACTTGCCGTTCTGAAATAAGTAAAGCATTACAATTGTTAACGGCCTGAGGGGGCGTTCTCAGTTAATTTCCCCTCCGCGTTGTCGCCTTAAAGCGGGCCAGGCAAGGCGTAGGCCGCAGGGAATGGTTGTTCCCTTTCCAAGGCCTGCAACGCAGGCTGGCCCGCTTTAAGGCACAACCCGAAGGGCCGGGCCTGCTGTTGTGCAGGGCTGCGTTGCTCGAAGCTTATTTGGAATGACCAAACCACGCTTCTCGCGCCTTGCCCTGCACAACAGCAGACCCGGCGCGGCGGGGTAATTAACTGAGAACGCCCCCTCTGTCCAGGCCGTTTTCATTTGTGCTTCAGTGTCTTAGATAAACCTCCTGTTACGTAAGCCGAAGGTAAATTGCCGGTAAAGCCGCTTTGCTTAATACCCGCCAGTGCTTATCGTTCAGCCTCCTGTAGAAGAAGCCCACGCGCCCAATGGTTGATCATTCCATGCAATCCTCCGTTTCCCGTAATCCTCGTCGCTGGCTCCCCGGCCTGCTTGTCTTGTTGGTCATCGCTGGCCTGTGCTGGAAATTCTGGCCCGCCGGCACTGCCCAAAAGGACGGTGCTGCGCCCAAAGCCGTGGCCGGCCACACCGGCAAGCCGGGGGGGATGCGTCCGGGCTTCGGCGGGGCGACCGGACCGATCCCGGTGCGGGTGGCGCTGGCGGTCAAGGGGGATTTTCCGCTGTACTACAAGGCGCTGGGCACGGTGACTGCGCTGAACACCATTAATGTGCGCAGCCGCGTTGGCGGCGAACTGATGAAGATCTCCTTCGAAGAAGGGCAAATGGTCAAGGCTGGCGAACTGCTGGCTGAAATCGATCCGCGCCCTTACCAGAACGCTTTGCTTCAGGCCGAAGGCACGCTGCTGCAGAACCAGGCGCAACTGAAAAACGCTCAGGTCGATGTCGAGCGTTATCGTGGTCTGTTCAAGGAAGACAGTATCGCCAAGCAAACCCTGGACACCGCCGAAGCACTGGTCGGTCAGTACCAGGGCACGGTCAAGACCAATCAGGCGGCGGTCAACGACGCTAAGCTCAATCTCGAATTCACCAAGATCCGCGCCCCGATTGCCGGGCGTGTGGGCCTGCGACAACTGGACGTCGGCAACCTGGTGGCCGCCAACGACACCACGGCGTTGGCGATCATCACCCAGACCCAACCGATCAGTGTCGCCTTCACCTTGCCGGAAAACAGCCTCGACGTCGTGCTGGCGCGCTACCGTACTGGCGCCAAACTGCCCGCCGAAGCCTGGGACCGTGGCGACACCAAGTTGCAGGCCACCGGCGTGTTGCAGAGCCTGGACAACCAGATTGACGTCACCACCGGCACCCTGAAATTCAAGGCGCGCTACGAGAACCGTGATCAGGCGCTGTTCCCCAACCAGTTCGTCAACGTCCACTTGCTGGCCGACACCTTGAAAGACGTAGTGCTCGCGCCTTCGGCAGCGATTCAGTTCGGCACCAACGGCACCTTCGTCTACGCCCTGGACGGCGACAAGAAAGTCGCGATCCGTCAGTTGAAAGTCGGCGCCAGTGACGGCGAAAACACCGTGATTACCGAAGGCCTGGCTCCCGGAGATCGCGTTGTCCTGGAAGGCACTGACCGCCTGAAGGAAGGCAGCGAAGTGGAAGTGGTCAACGACACCAAGGACGTACCGACCACCCCGACCGGCCACCTGCAAGGTAAATCGGCGGCCAGCTCGACTGAGCCGGCGACCACCGACAAGGCGAAAAAGGGCGGCGCATGAACATCTCGCGGCTGTTCATCCTTCGCCCGGTCGCCACCACGCTGAGCATGCTGGCCATTATCCTGGCCGGCGTGATCGCCTATCGGCTGCTGCCGGTGTCAGCATTGCCTCAGGTGGATTACCCGACCATTCGCGTCATGACGCTGTATCCCGGCGCCAGCCCGGATGTCATGACCAGCGCCGTGACCGCGCCGCTGGAGCGTCAATTCGGGCAGATGCCCGGCCTGACCCAGATGGCGTCGACCAGCTCCGGCGGCGCTTCGGTGCTGACCCTGCGTTTCAGCCTCGACATCAATATGGACGTTGCCGAGCAGCAGGTGCAGGCCGCGATCAACGCCGCGACCAATCTGCTGCCCAAGGACCTGCCGGCGCCGCCGGTGTACAACAAGGTCAACCCGGCGGACACCCCGGTGCTGACCCTGGCCATCACCTCCAAAACCATGCTGTTGCCCAAGCTCAATGACCTGGTCGACACGCGCATGGCGCAGAAAATCGCCCAGATCAGCGGCGTCGGCATGGTCAGCATCGCTGGTGGCCAGCGTCAGGCGGTGCGGATCAAGGTCAACCCTGAAGCCCTGGCGGCCAATGGCTTGAACCTGTCGGATGTGCGCACCCTGATCGGCGCGTCCAACGTCAACCAGCCCAAGGGCAATTTCGACGGCCCGACCCGGGTGTCGATGCTCGATGCCAACGATCAACTGACCTCGCCCAAGGATTACGCCAACCTGATTCTGGCCTACGCCAACGGCGCACCGTTGCGCCTCAAGGACGTGGCCGAGATTGTCGACGGTGCCGAGAACGAGCGGCTGGCGGCGTGGGCCAATGAAAACCAGGCGGTGCTGCTGAACATTCAGCGTCAGCCCGGCGCCAACGTTATCGAGGTAGTCGACCGGATCAAGGCCCTGCTGCCGAGCATCACCGACAACCTGCCGGCCGGCCTCGACGTCACGGTCCTCACCGACCGCACCCAGACCATCCGCGCCTCCGTCACCGACGTGCAACACGAATTGCTGATCGCCATCGCATTGGTGGTCATGGTGACGTTCCTGTTCCTGCGTCGGGCCAGCGCCACGATCATTCCCTCGGTGGCTGTGCCGCTGTCGCTGATCGGCACCTTCGGCGTGATGTACCTCGCCGGTTTCTCGGTCAATAACCTGACCTTGATGGCCCTGACCATCGCCACCGGTTTTGTAGTGGACGATGCGATCGTGATGCTGGAAAACATCTCCCGATTTATCGAAGAAGGGGAAAGTCCCCTCAATGCTGCGCTCAAGGGTGCCAAGCAGATCGGTTTCACCCTGATTTCCCTGACCCTGTCGCTGATCGCGGTGCTGATTCCGCTGCTGTTCATGGCTGACGTGGTGGGGCGCCTGTTCCGCGAATTCGCCATCACCCTGGCGGTGGCGATCCTGATTTCCCTGGTGGTATCGCTGACCCTGACGCCGATGATGTGCGCACGGTTGCTCAAGCGTGAACCCAAGGAAGAGGAACAGGGCCGGTTCTACCGCGCCAGCGGCGCCACAATTGATTGGATGATCGCGGCTTACGGGCGCAAGTTAAAGTGGGTTCTCAAGCATCAACCACTGACGCTGCTGGTGGCTATCGGCACCTTGGCGCTGACCGTTGTCCTTTATATGGTAGTGCCGAAGGGCTTCTTCCCGGTGCAGGACACGGGCGTTATCCAGGGCATTTCCGAGGCGCCGCAGTCGATTTCCTTTGCGGCGATGAGCGAGCGTCAGCAGGAACTGGCCAAGGTGATCCTGGCCGATCCTGCGGTGCAAAGCCTGTCGTCTTACATCGGCATCGACGGTGACAACTCGACGCTTAACAGCGGCCGCCTGCTGATCAACCTCAAGTCCCACAGCAACCGTGACCTGAGCGCCACTGAGGTGATTGCCCGCCTGCAACCGGAACTGGACAAGCTGGTCGGCATTCGCCTGTTCATGCAGCCGGTGCAGGACCTGACCATCGAAGACCGGGTCAGCCGCACGCAATACCAGTTCAGCATGTCATCGCCGGATTCCGAGTTGCTCAGCCTCTGGAGCGGGCGTCTGGTGGAAGCGCTGGCGCAGCGGCCGGAATTGACCGACGTCGCCAGCGACCTGCAGGACAAGGGCCTGCAGGTCTATCTGGTGATCGACCGCGATGCGGCGTCACGGGTCGGTGTGTCGGTGTCGAACATCACCGATGCGCTGTACGACGCCTTCGGCCAGCGGCAGATTTCCACCATTTACACCCAGGCCAGCCAGTACCGCGTGGTGCTGCAATCGCAGTCCGGCGAGAAGATCGGCCCGGATGCGTTGAACCAGATTCATGTCAAGACCACCGATGGCGGGCAAGTACGCCTGTCCAGCCTGGCGCACATCGAGGAGCGTCAGGCGCAACTGGCGATCACTCACATCGGCCAGTTCCCCGCGGTGATGATGTCCTTCAACCTGGCACCCGGCGTGGCGCTGGGGCATGCGGTGGAAATCATTGATCAGGTGCAGAAAGACATCGGCATGCCGATTGGTGTGCAGACTCAGTTCCAAGGCGCAGCCGAGGCGTTTCAGGCCTCGTTGTCGAGCACCTTGCTGCTGATTCTGGCGGCGGTGGTGACTATGTACATCGTGCTCGGTGTGCTCTACGAGAGCTACATCCATCCGATCACCATTCTCTCGACCTTGCCCTCGGCGGCGGTCGGCGCCTTGCTGGCGTTGCTGTTAAGCGGCAATGACCTGGGGATGATCGCGATCATCGGCATCATTCTGCTGATCGGCATCGTGAAAAAGAACGCGATCATGATGATCGACTTTGCCCTCGACGCTGAACGCAATCAGGGCATGGACCCGGAAACAGCGATCTATCAAGCGGCGTTGCTGCGTTTCCGACCGATTCTGATGACCACCATGGCTGCATTGTTTGGTGCGGTGCCGTTGATGCTGGCCACCGGCTCTGGCGCGGAGTTGCGCCAGCCGTTGGGCCTGGTGATGGTCGGCGGTTTGTTGGTGAGTCAGGTACTGACACTGTTCACCACACCTGTGATCTATCTGTATTTCGATCGTCTTGGTCGGCGCTGGGGCCGCAAGTCTGAAGCCGCGGAAGCGGTAGAGCAGCCATGAACCTGTCCGGACCTTTCATCAAGCGCCCGGTCGCGACCATGTTGCTCAGCCTGGCGATCATGCTGCTGGGCGGCGTGAGCTTCGGCCTGTTGCCAGTGGCGCCGTTGCCGCAGATGGACTTCCCGGTGATCGTGGTTCAGGCCAGCCTGCCCGGCGCGAGCCCTGAAGTGATGGCCTCGACCGTGGCCACGCCGCTGGAGCGCTCCTTCGGCGCCATCGCCGGCGTCAACACCATGAGCAGCCGGTCCAGCCAGGGCTCGACCCGGGTGATTTTGCAATTCGACCTGGACCGCGACATCAACGGCGCCGCCCGGGAAGTGCAGGCGGCGATCAACGCCTCGCGCAACCTGCTGCCGAGCGGGATGCGCAGCATGCCGACCTACAAGAAGGTCAATCCGTCCCAGGCGCCGATCATGGTGTTGTCGCTGACTTCCGACGTATTGGAAAAAGGCCAGCTCTACGATTTGGCCTCGACGATTCTGTCCCAGAGCCTGTCCCAGGTGCAGGGCGTGGGCGAAGTGCAGATTGGCGGCAGCTCCTTGCCGGCGGTGCGCATCGAGCTCGAACCGCAGGCGCTCAACCAGTACGGCGTGGCCCTGGACGATGTGCGCAACACCATTGCCAACGCCAACGTGCGCCGGCCGAAAGGCTCGGTTGAAGACGGCCAGCGGCTGTGGCAGGTACAAGCCAACGATCAACTGGAAAAAGCCAAGGATTACGAGTCGCTGATCATTCACTACGCGGACGGCGCGGCACTGCGCCTGAGGGATGTGGCCAAGGTCAGCGACGGCGTCGAGGACCGCTACAACAGCGGTTTCTTCAATAATGACGCGGCGGTGCTGCTGGTGATCAACCGCCAGGCCGGCGCCAACATCATCGAGACGGTCAACGAAATCAAGGCGCAGCTGCCGGCGTTGCAGGCCGTGCTGCCGGCCAGCGTCAAGCTGAACCTGGCGATGGACCGTTCGCCGGTGATCAAGGCCACGCTGCACGAAGCGGAAATGACCCTGCTGATCGCCGTGGCGCTGGTGATTCTGGTGGTGTTCCTGTTTCTTGGTAACTTCCGCGCGTCGCTGATTCCGACCTTGGCGGTGCCGGTGTCGCTGGTCGGCACGTTTGCGGTGATGTACCTCTACGGGTTCTCCCTGAACAACCTTTCGCTGATGGCGCTGATTCTGGCCACCGGGCTGGTAGTGGACGACGCCATCGTGGTGCTGGAGAACATTTCCCGGCACATCGACAAAGGCGTATCACCGATGAAGGCCGCCTACCTCGGGGCGCAGGAAGTCGGCTTCACCTTGTTGTCGATGAACGTTTCGCTGGTGGCGGTGTTCCTGTCGATCCTGTTCATGGGCGGGATTGTCGAAAGCCTGTTCCGCGAGTTTTCCATCACGTTGGCGGCGTCCATCGTGGTGTCGCTGGTGGTGTCGCTGACGCTGACGCCGATGCTCTGCGCCCGCTGGCTCAAGCCGCACACGCCGGGGCAGGAAAACCGTTTGCAGCGTTGGAGTCAGCGGGCCAACGAGTGGATGGTCGGCAAATACGCGACCAGCCTCGACTGGGTGCTGCGTCATCGTCGGTTGACCTTACTCAGTCTGTTCGTGACAGTTGGCGTTAACGTCGCGCTGTATATCGTTGTTCCTAAAACATTTATGCCGCAGCAAGACACTGGCCAATTGATCGGTTTCGTGCGCGGCGACGACGGGCTGTCGTTCAGCGTCATGCAGCCGAAAATGGAAATCTTCCGGCGTGCCGTGCTCAAGGATGACGCGGTGCAAAGCGTTGCCGGTTTCATCGGCGGCACCAACGGCACCAACAACGCCTTCATGCTGGTGCGGTTGAAACCGATCAAGGAACGCAACATTTCCGCGCAGAAGGTCATCGAACGCTTGCGCAAGGAAATGCCCAAAGTCCCTGGCGCGCAATTGATGTTGATGGCGGATCAGGACCTGCAATTCGGTGGCGGTCGCGAACAAACCACCTCGCAGTATTCCTACATCCTGCAAAGCGGCGATCTGGGTGATTTGCGCGAGTGGTACCCGAAAGTCGTCACCGCTTTGAAAGCGTTGCCGGAACTGACCGCGATTGACGCTCGGGAGGGTCGGGGCGCGCAACAGGTGACCCTGATCGTTGATCGCGATCAGGCCAAGCGCCTGGGCGTCGACATGGACATGGTCACCTCGGTGCTGAACAACGCCTACAGTCAGCGGCAGATTTCGACGATTTACGACAGCCTCAACCAGTACCGGGTGGTGATGGAGGTCAATCCGAAATACGCCCAGGACCCGATCACGCTCAAGCAGGTGCAGGTGATTACCGCTGACGGCGCACGGATTCCGCTGTCGACCATTGCCCACTACGAAAACAGCCTGGAAGACGACCGGGTCAGCCATGAAGGCCAGTTCGCGTCCGAAAGCCTGTCGTTCGACATGGCCGACGGGGTGACGGTGGAGCAGGGCACGGCGGCGATCGAGCGCGCAATCGCCAAGGTCGGTCTGCCGGAAAGCGTGATCGCGAAAATGGCCGGCACCGCCGATGCCTTTGCTGCCACCCAGAAGAGCCAGCCGTGGATGATTCTCGGCGCGCTGGTGGCGGTGTATCTGGTGTTGGGCGTGCTGTATGAAAGCTACATTCATCCGCTGACTATTTTGTCGACGTTACCGTCGGCCGGGGTCGGCGCACTGCTGTCAATCTACGCGCTGGGCGGTGAGTTCAGCCTGATTTCGTTGCTCGGGTTGTTCCTGCTCATCGGCGTGGTGAAGAAAAACGCCATTCTGATGATCGACCTGGCGCTGCAACTGGAACGCCATCAGGGCCTGGAGCCGCTGGAGTCGATTCGCAGCGCGTGCCTGCAACGTCTGCGACCGATTCTGATGACCACCCTGGCGGCCATCCTCGGTGCATTGCCGCTGCTGCTGAGCCGCGCCGAAGGTGCGGAAATGCGTCAGCCGTTGGGTCTGACCATCATCGGCGGGCTGATCTTCAGCCAGGTGCTGACCCTTTACACCACCCCGGTGGTTTACCTCTATCTCGATAAACTGCGCCATCGCTTCAACAAATGGCGTGGAGTGCGTACCGATGCTGCTTTGGAAACTCCGCTATGACTGACTGTTCGCTTATCAATCTGGCCACGCCGTTGGCGACGGCCCGGGGCTCGCGTTTGCTGAGCCTGGCGCTGTGCGTGGCGATGCTCAGCGCTTGCGCTGTCGGCCCGGATTACCAGCGCCCGCAGGCCGCCGCGCCGATGCAGTACAAGGAAGCCGCCGGCTGGCGTCAGGCCAGCCCGAGTGATTCCCTGGCCCGTGGCGCCTGGTGGGAGTTGTATGGCGATCAGCTGCTCAATGGCCTGATCGAGAAACTCAACAGCTCCAACCAGACTGTCGCCCAGTCCGAAGCCCAGTACCGTCAGGCCCAGGCCTTGGTGCGCAGCGCCCGGGGCGCGTTTTTTCCAACGGTTGATTTAACTGTCGGGAAAAACCGCTCCAGCCAGGGCACCGGGAGCAGCAGTTCGAGCCTGAGCAGTTCCTCCAGCGGTATTCGTGACACCTACACCGCTCAGGCCGGGGTGAGCTGGGAAGCGGACATCTGGGGCAAGTTGCGCCGAGGGCTTGAAGCCGACACCGCCAACGCCGAGGCCAGTTTTGCCGATCTGGCGGCGATGCGCCTCAGCCAGCAATCGGAACTGGTGCAGAACTACCTGCAACTGCGGGTGATCGACGAACAGAAACGCTTGCTGGAAGCGACCGTCGTGGCCTATCAGCGCTCGCTGAAAATGACCGAAAACCAGTACCGCGCCGGTGTCTCCGGCAAGGATGCGGTAGCCCAGGCCCAGACCCAGCTCAAAAGCACCCAGGCGGACATGGTCGACCTGATCTGGCAACGCGCCCAGTTCGAGAACGCCATCGCCGTATTGATCGGTCTGCCGCCAGCCGAGTTCAGCCTGGCCGAATCCAAGAACATCCCGGCATTGCCCGAAGTGCCGCTGAGCCTGCCTTCGCAACTGCTCGAGCGCCGCCCGGACATCGCATCCGCCGAGCGTTCGGTGATGGCGGCCAACGCCAACATCGGCGTGGCCAAGGCCGCCTACTACCCGGACCTGACCCTGAGCCTGAATGGCGGTTACAGCAGCAGCACCTATGCCAACTGGATCAGCGTGCCGAACCGCTTCTGGTCAGTGGGACCGCAACTGGCCATGACGCTGTTTGATGGCGGCCAGCGCTCTGCAGAGGTCGATCGCAGCGAAGCGGCCTACGACGAAACCGTCGCCAAGTACCGCCAGACCGTGCTCGATGGTTTCCGCGAGGTTGAAAACTATCTGGTGCAGCTCAAGGTGCTGGAAGACGAAGCCGGCGTGCGCCAGGAAGCGCTGGATGCCGCGCGTGAATCCCTTCGCTTGACGCAAAACCAATACAAGGCCGGGGTGATTGCTTACCTGGGTGTGGTGGTGGTCCAGGCCACCGCGTTGAATAACGAACGCAGCGTGTTGAGCCTGTTGCAGAGCCGTCTGATCGCCAGTGTGCAGCTGATTGCGGCGCTGGGCGGTGGTTGGGATGGGGCGCTTCAGGTAAGCGAAAACAAATAGCGCGGTCCCTGTAGCAGCTGTCGTGAAATCGGGCGGTGCGGTGTTTCAGGAAGACCTCATGCACAGGTTTTACGACGACTGCGCCGCCGAACGCAGCCTCGCAGGCTCGACAGCTGCTACGAGCGGATGCGTAAGCCATTGGGGAGTCAAACAAGCGTTTCATCGGTTTGATGGCCATTTGATTACTTTTGTCAGTGCGTTCTTTTGTGCAATCAGTACAATCGCCCGATTTGCCCTCCCGAGAACGGAAGCAGTACGGTGGGGCGATCGCGAGAAGTCACATGCTCATCGGTAGCTATTCACCCACGCTGGTTATCATTTCGCTCTGCGTAGCGATTCTCGCCTCCTATACCGCGCTCGACCTGACCGAACGCATCTCCACGGCCAAAGGCCGCGCCGTGTTTCTATGGACGGCGGGCGGCGCCTTTGCCATGGGCGTTGGCGTCTGGTCGATGCACTTTATCGGCATGCTCGCGTTCACATTGCCCATCGACCTGGGTTACGACTTCACCCTCACGGCACTCTCGCTGCTGACCGCGATCCTGTCCTGCGGCTTTGCCCTGTGGCTGGTCAGCCAGCCACGGCTGCCGAGCTGGCAACTGGCGTTCGGCGCGTTGATCATGGGGGCCGGGATCAGCGCCATGCATTACACCGGCATGGCCGCCATGCGCATGCAGCCGGGTATCGATTACGACCCGACGCTGTTCGGTGCGTCGCTGCTTATCGCCGTTGGCGCTTCCGGCGCAGCGTTATGGATTGCCTTCCACCTGCGCCAGCACACGCCGTATGTGGGTCTGTTACGCGCCGGTGCCGCGGTGATCATGGGCCTCGCCATCGTCGGCATGCACTACACCGCCATGGCCGCGGCGCGATTCCCGGACGGCAGTTTCTGTGGCGCCGCCATCAGCGGCTTGAACGGCAAAGGCCTCGACAATCTGGTACTGATCACCACGCTCGCGGTATTGAGCATCGCCTTGTTGACCTCGGTGCTCGATGCACGTCTTGAGGCCCGCACTGCGGACCTGGCGCGCTCGCTGACGGAAGCCAACCGTGAGCTGACCCAACTGGCCCTGCACGACACCCTGACGGGACTGCCCAATCGCATGTTGCTGGCCGACCGCATCGAGCAGGCCATGTCCAAGGTTCAGGAGCAGGGCGGTTGTTTCGCGCTGATGTTCATCGACCTGGACGGTTTCAAACCGGTCAACGATGCGTTCGGCCACCACATGGGCGATCAGTTGTTGCGTGAGGTCGGTTTGCGCCTGCGCGAGGACATGCGCAGTCAGGACACGTTGGCGCGAATCGGTGGCGATGAGTTCGTGTTGCTGGTGCGGCTCGGCGAGCCAAATGACGCGTTGAGCCTGGCGGCGCGTCAGGTCGGGCTGATCGGCAGTTCGTTCCGCGTCGCCGAACATGAGCTGCAGATTTCCGCCAGCGTTGGCATCGCGCTGTACCCGGGCAACGGCCAGACTGCCCAGGAATTGCTGATGAACGCCGATGCGGCGATGTACCACGCCAAGGGCGCCGGGAAAAACGGCTACAGCTTCTTCGACGCCTCGATGAACAGCAACGCGCGCAAACAGCTGCAACTGCTGCAGGATTTGCGCAACGCCCTCGATCAGCAGCAATTCAGCCTCTATTACCAGCCCAAGTTCGACGCCGGCAATGGCCGCCCGGTGGGCGCGGAGGCGCTGCTGCGCTGGGAGCATCCGACCCAGGGCATGTTGCTGCCGGACAAGTTTATCGACCTCGCGGAACGGACCGGGCTGATCATTCCCATTGGTGAATGGGTCCTGAACGAAGCCTGCCGCCAAATGCGCGAGTGGTACGTGCTTGGCTACACCGACTGGCGCATTGCCGTAAATCTCTCGGCGTTGCAGTTCTGCCATGCGGGCCTGGTCAAGAGCGTCTCCAAGGCCTTGGCCACGCATCAGCTGCCGGCCAATAGCCTGACCCTGGAAATCACCGAAACCACCGCCATGAGCGATGCCGATGCGAGCATGACGGTGCTTCAGGAACTCTCGGAAATGGGCGTCGACCTGTCCATCGATGACTTCGGCACCGGCTATTCGAGTTTGATGTACCTCAAGCGTCTGCCGGCCAACGAACTGAAGATCGACCGCGGTTTCGTCCGAGATCTGGAACACGACAGTGACGACGCGGCCATCGTTTCGGCCATCGTCGCCCTCGGCCAGGCGTTGGGTTTGCGCATCGTGGCTGAAGGCGTGGAGACCGGTGTCCAGCAAGACTTCCTGACCAAACTGGGCTGCGATTCATTGCAGGGCTTCCTGCTCGGCCATCCTCTGCCGGCGGATCGCTTCATGGCCGACATTGTTCGCGGGGAACGATTGACGACGGCTTGAATACCGTTGTGATTGATGTGAGACCATGCAAAAACCGGCAATGGCGGTTACTCTTGGCCCCGACTGCTTACGCGTGAAGGGGGAAAGTCAGCATGGACAAGGTCATTGTCATCACCGGCGGCGGCCGTGGTATCGGCGCTGCAACCGCGCTGTTGGCCGCAGGGCTTGGCTATCGGATCTGTATCAACTATCAGGCCGACGAATCGGCTGCGCATAGTGTATTGGCGCAAGTTCGCGCACTGGGCGCTCAAGCCATTGCGGTGCGCGCCGACGTCAGCATCGAAGACGAAGTGATCAGTCTGTTCCACCGTGTCGACACCGAGCTGGGTCGAGTCACGGCGCTGGTGAACAACGCCGGCACCGTCGGGCACAAATCCCGCGTTGACGAAATGTCCGAGTTCCGCATTCTCAAAACCCTCAAGACCAACGTCCTGGCGCCCATCCTCTGCGCCAAGCACGCGATCATGCGCATGTCGCCCAAACATGGCGGGCAGGGCGGCAGCATCGTCAACGTGTCTTCGGTGGCCTCGCGTTTGGGCTCACCCAACGAATACGTGGATTACGCCGCCTCCAAAGGCGCCCTCGACAGCTTCACCATCGGCCTGTCCAAGGAAGTGGCGGGCGAGGGGATTCGCGTCAATGCGGTGCGGCCGGGGTTTATCTACACCGACTTCCATGCGCTGAGCGGTGATCCGGATCGGGTCAGCAAGCTCGAATCGGCAATCCCGATGGCTCGCGGTGGCCGGCCGGATGAAGTGGCTGAGGCGATTATCTGGTTGCTGTCGGACAAGGCTTCTTATGCGACGGGGACTTTCGTTGATCTTGGCGGCGGGCGTTAATCTCTAAGACTTGTGTTAACCGGGTCGGCCTCATCGTCGGATCGCCGCCCGGAGCAAGCTCGCGATAGCAATCTATCAAACAACACAGAATCGTCAGAATGACCGCACTATCCGCCCCAACGTCTCCATCGCCTTCTCCGAATCCTCGGTCCACGGGCTCCCATAATTCAACCGAATACAATTCCTGAACCGCTGCGTCGGTGAAAAGATCGGCCCCGGCGCGATGCTGATGCCTTGCGCCAATGCCATCTGAAACAACTTCAGCGAATCCATCTGCGGCGGCAGTTCCAGCCACAAAAAGTAGCCCCCGGCCGGTTGGCTGACGCGTGTCTGCGCCGGGAAGTAGCGGGCGATGGCGGCGAGCATGGCGCTTTGCTGTTCTTCCAGGGCATAACGCAGTTTGCGCAAGTGCCGGTCGTAGCCGCCGTGTTGCAGGTAGTCGGCGATGGCGGCCTGGGCCGGCATCGAGGCGCACAGCGAGGTCATGAGTTTCAGGCGCTCGATCTTCTGCGCGTAACGCCCGGCGGCGACCCAGCCAATGCGGTAGCCCGGGGCCAGGCTCTTGGCGAAGGAACCGCAATGCATCACCAGCCCTTCGGTATCAAACGCCTTGGCCGGTTTCGGTGCCTGTTGACCGTAATAGAGTTCGGCGTAGACGTCGTCCTCTATCAGCGGCACTTGGTGGCTGCGCAATAACTCGACCAGCTCCTGCTTCTTGGCCTCGGGCATGGTTGCGCCCATCGGGTTCTGGAAACTGGTCATGCACCAGCACGCCTTGATCGGGTGGCGTTCCAGGGTTTGGGCGAGCACGCCCAGGTCGATACCGTCGCGCGGGTGCACCGGGATCTCGACGGCTTTGAGCTTCAGCCGTTCCAGTATTTGCAGGCAGGCATAGAACGCCGGGGCTTCGATGGCCACCAGGTCGCCGGGCTCGGTGACCGCTTGCAGGCACAGGTTCAGCGCTTCCAGCGCACCGTTGGTGATCAGCAATTCCTCCATCGGCAGCATCAGCCCGCCGACCATGTAACGCAGGGCAATCTGGCGACGCAGCTGCGGGTTGCCCGGCGACATGTCGGTGACGACCATTCGCGGGTCCATGTCCCGGGCGGCGCTGGCCAGGGAGCGGGACAGGCGCTGCAACGGGAACAGGGTCGGGCTGGGGAAGGCCGAGCCGAAGGGCACGGTGGTCGGGTCCTTGATCGAGTCGAGGACCGAGAACACCAGTTCGCTGACGTCGACTTCGGTGGATTCGTTGACCTGACTGCTGATCACCGGCTCAGAAAACGGGCTCGGCGCGTGCGCGTTGACGAAGTAGCCGGAGCGCGGCCGGGCGCGGATCAGGCCACGGCGTTCGAGCAGGTAATAGGCCTGGAACACGGTGGACGGGCTGACCCCGTAAGTCTGGCTGGCGTAGCGCACCGACGGCACGCGCTGGCCGGGGCCGAGGACGCCGGAGCGGATCAGTTCAGCGATGTCGTCGGCGAATTTTTCGTAGCGTTTCATCGAGTGCCTGGATTGGTGTCATTCAGAAAAATCGAGGTGAACTCTTCGCGGGCAAGTCGGAACGCCGCCCGCGAATGGCAGCACCGTAGTCTAAGGGATCAACGGTTCATCGGCGCAACAAACCGGCTTTTGGCCACGCTATAGATGTCTGGCTCGTCACTGTCGACAATCTTGAAGCTGATTGTCTGCGAGCTGCTGTTCGGCCGGTCCGCCAGCATTGCCACCGACACCGGCACATCCACAATCTCACCCGGCGCCAGGCTCAGCTCGGTCTTGCCTTGCAGCTGGAAGCCTTCGCCATCCACCAGGTTCAGTTGGTACTCCTGACGCAGCTGAGTCTTGTTGATGACCTTCAGGCTGTAGATGTTTTCGATCTGCCCCTGACTGTTCTCGCGGAACAGGCCACGGTCTTTGCTCACGTCCAACGACACCATCGGCCGTTCGACCAAGGCGAGGGCGAGGGCGCCGATCATCACCAGCAGCACCGCGGTGTAACCGATCAGCCGCGGCCGCAACAGGTGGGTCTTGCCACCTTGCAACTCATGCTCCGAGGTATAGCTGATCAAGCCACGCGCATAGCCCATTTTGTCCATGATCGAATCGCAGGCGTCGATACATGCCGCGCAGCCGATGCACTCCATCTGCAAACCATCGCGAATGTCGATTCCGGTCGGGCAGACCTGCACGCACACCTGACAATCGATGCAATCACCCAGGCCCACCTCGGCCGGTTTCACCTCACGTTTGCGCGGGCCACGGTTTTCACCACGGGCCACGTCGTAGGAAATGGTCAGGGTGTCTTTGTCGAACATCACACTCTGGAACCGCGCATACGGGCACATGTGCATGCACACCGCTTCACGCAGCCAACCGGCGTTGATGTAAGTTGCGCCGGTGAAAAACAGTACCCAGAACAGGCTGACACCCCCCATCTGCAGGGTCAGCAGCTCTTCGGCCAGCGGCCGGATCGGCGTGAAGTAGCCAACAAAGGTCAGCCCGGTGAGCAGGCTGATGGCCAGCCACAGGGTGTGCTTGGCCGAGCGGCGGATCAGTTTGTTCAGGCCCCAGGGCGCGGCTTGCAATTTGATCCGCTGGTTGCGTTCGCCTTCGGTGATCTTCTCGCACCACATGAAGATCCAGGTCCAGGAGCTCTGCGGGCAGGTGTAACCGCACCAGACCCTGCCGGCGAACACGGTGATCGCGAACAGGCCGAACGCGGCGATGATCAGCAGCGCCGAGAGCAGGATGAAGTCCTGAGGCCAGAAGGTTGCGCCGAAAATGTGGAATTTGCTTTCGGAAAGGTCCCAGAGCACCGCCTGACGGTCGCCCCAGTTCAGCCACACGGTGCCGAAGAACAGTAAAAACAATACGCCCGTGCCGCTCAAGCGCAGTGTGCGGAACAGGCCGGTGAAGCTGCGGGTGTGGATCAGGTTGTCGCTGGATTTGGCCTTTGTCTTTGGACGCAAAGGCTCGTTTTTTACAAATGAGGCAGGTTCTACGGTTCGGACGGGGATTCTTTCGCTCATGGTCTTTCGCTCATCAGCCTCCATCAGGCATGAGCACTATGACCAGCGATCTGTTTGCATAACAGACTCAGGTATTGCAATAAAAAGCGGATCAGATGGGCATTGATCCGCTACCTGCGACAACTTGATGCACCCCGTCACAGCGGGGCGCAGGCCCCTATATCAGGCGCTTGCGGGCGTTGTTGATCCGGGTCAGTCAAATCACCGAATCACTGTCGGTAGCCTTCAAATGCCTGCGACCGTCCACTGCACCTGCTACGGTCAATGCGTCGGCTTCTGCTTCGGTGATGTAGACACGCTGGCCGTTGAGCTCAACCGCCGACATGGCTTTTTCCGAATCGGTAATGATCGTGACATCGGGGCACAGGCGAATTTCTTCGCCGTTCTCGGTAAGGAAAAAGCAGGTCTGGTTTTCGATGCGCACAGTCATGGCGGTGTCCTTTTTTTAGCGGGTTCTAAACTGTTAGGGCGCATCCGTAGGACATCGTTCTGTGCAACTGATTAATGGTCGGCGCGGTTCATCCTCCCATAACGAACAATCACAAGGATTGCACCATGAACGCCTGGTGGCATGAGGTTTGGGTAACCCTGCAAGCGGAGTTCGCCGACATCGGCGATGCGTCACAACTGACACGTATAACCGTGAGATTGCTGATTGCAGCAATATTGGGCGGCATTCTCGGTTTCGAACGGGAGCAAAAGGGCAAGGCTGCCGGGGTTCGCACGCACATGTTGGTGGCGCTGGGCGCGGCGTTGTTTGTGCTGGTGCCGCAGATGTCCGGCTCCCAGGCCGATGCCATGAGCCGAGTGGTGCAGGGCGTGATCGCCGGAATCGGTTTCCTCTGCGCCGGCACCATCCTGAAAAACCAGGAAGGCGATGATGGCCATGTTAAAGGCCTGACCACCGCCGCCGGCTTGTGGATGACCGCCGCCATCGGTGTCTCGGCCGGCTTGGGTCGCGAGGCGACGGCGGTGTTCAGTACGCTGCTGGCCTTGGCGATTTTCAGCGTGATGCCGAGGATCGTGAGAATGATCGACAGGGAAACAGACGAGCAAGAGCGGCCGTAGCTATCACTCTGGCGTCAGGATCACCGGCGGCAGGGTGGCTGGTGGTTCTTCCCGAGGCGGTGGAGTGGTTCCCGGCGGCTCTTGCTCGGGCACCGGCTCTGGCTCGGTCGGCGGAATGGTCGGCTGGTCGATGTTCGGATCGGGTGTTTCAGCCGGGATTGGAATACTCATCGTTGAAGCCTCCAGTGGCACATGGCGTAAGTCGTGCTTAAGTTGGTTGACCGTCGCGCGAGGGATTTGATTCCCGGCAAATGGCGTGAACTTTTCCCCGCGCTTGTCGCTCGGAACCTAAGTGAGTTCATGTCGGACCGACGGGTTCTGCGTGAACGACGACCAGACACATGAGCGTCCATGGGGCGTTAAGGAGAGATGCTCGATGACTGCTGAAAAACCGACAGAGCTGAATTACAACCCTCATATGCCGCTGTCGCAGGCTCTGCTGCTGCCGCGCATCGCCATCGAAAACATCATGCCGACCCTGGACGGCGGGCAGTTTGCTGCCAAGGCCGTGGTGGGGCAGGACGTGGTGGTCACCGCCAAAGTATTCGCCGACGGTCACGACAAACTGGCCGTGCGCATACGCTGGCGTGCCGACAGCGACGAGACTTGGCAGAGCGAGGTCATGACCGACCTTGGCAACAACGGCTGGCAGGGCCAGTTCCATGTTGAGGATCAGGGCCGCTACGTCTTTTGTATCGAAGCCTGGATCGATCAGTACGCCAGCTTTCTGTATGAGATCGAGAAGAAACACATCGCCGGCGTGCCGATCAGCCTGGAGTTGCAGGAAGGGCGCAACCAGGTGAAACAAGCGGCCGAACGCTCGGAAGGGCCGTTGAGCGAAGAGCTGGCGGCGTTGCACCATGAGCTGTCCGGTCTGCTCGAAACCGAGCAGGTCGCCCTGTTTCTGCACCAGCGTAGCGCCGACCAGATGGCCCAGGCCGATCACCGCGCTTACCTGAGTCTCAGCCCCGAGTTTGCGCTGGACGTCGAGCGGGGACTGGCGCAGTTCGCCAGTTGGTACGAGTTGTTTCCGCGCTCGATCACCGACGATCCCGCCCGTCACGGCACGTTTAACGATGTGCACTCGCGTCTGGCGACGATTCAGGACATGGGTTTCGATGTGCTGTACTTCCCGCCGATCCACCCGATCGGTCGCAGCTACCGCAAAGGCCCGAACAATTCATTGACCGCCGGCCCCGACGATCCGGGCAGCCCGTATGCCATCGGCAGCGAAGAGGGCGGGCACGAGGCGATTCATTCCGAACTCGGCACTCGCGAAGACTTCCGTCGACTGGTTTCAGCGGCGGCGGATCACGGACTGGAAATTGCCCTCGATTTCGCGATCCAGTGCTCCCAGGACCACCCGTGGCTCAAACAGCACCCGGGCTGGTTCAACTGGCGTCCGGACGGCACGATCAAATACGCCGAGAACCCGCCGAAAAAATATCAGGACATCGTCAACGTCGATTTCTATGCCAGCGATGCGATCCCCAGTTTGTGGGTGGAGCTGCGGGACATCGTGGTCGGTTGGGTCGAAGAGGGCGTGAAGATCTTTCGCGTCGACAACCCTCACACCAAGCCGCTGCCGTTCTGGCAATGGCTGATCGCCGATGTGCGGGCGCTGTATCCCGAGGTGATGTTCCTCGCGGAAGCCTTTACCACCCCGGCGATGATGGCGCGGCTGGGCAAGGTCGGTTACTCCCAGAGCTACACCTACTTCACCTGGCGCAATACTAAAACGGAACTGGCGACCTATTTCACCGAGCTCAATGAGTCGCCGTGGCGCGAATGCTACCGGCCGAACTTCTTCGTCAATACGCCGGACATCAATCCCGCGTTTTTGCATGAGTCCGGGCGCGCCGGTTTTCTGATTCGCGCGGCGTTGGCAACTATGGGTTCAGGGCTGTGGGGCATGTATTCGGGCTTCGAACTGTGTGAAGCCGCGCCGGTGCCGGGCAAGGAGGAATACCTCAATTCCGAGAAGTACGAAATCCGCCCACGGGACTTCAATGCGCCGGGCAACATCATCGCCGAGATTGCCCAGCTCAACCGCATCCGCCGGCAAAACCCGGCGCTGCACACGCACCTGGGCTTGACGGTCTACAACGCGTGGAACGACAACATTCTGTATTTCGGCAAACGCAGCGCGGATGGCAGCAACTTCATTCTGGTGGCCGTCAGCCTCGACCCGCATAACGTCCAGGAAGCGAACTTCGAATTGCCGCTGTGGGAAATGGGCTTGCCCGACGACGCCAGCACCCAAGGCGAAGACTTGATGAGCGGCCATCGCTGGACCTGGCACGGCAAGTACCAGTTCATGCGGATCGACCCGGCGCATCAACCGTTCAGCATCTGGCGAATCACCACCTCCTGACCGTGGTGAGGGGCTTTTGTGGTGAGGGGATTCCTGTGGCGAGGGGATTTATCCCCGTTGGGTCGCGAAGCGGCCCCCAGTCCGCCCAAACACTGCATCAACCAGATCACACGCATGCGACTGCTCCGCAGCCGAACGGGGATAAATCCCCTCACCACAAATGCCTTTTTCCAAAGCGACTGGCTCGGTGGTGGCTATTTCTAATTCAACAGGAGTTTCAAATGGCGAAGAAACCCAAGGCAGCCACCTTCATCAAGGACCCGCTCTGGTACAAGGATGCGGTGATCTACCAGGTACACGTTAAGTCTTTTTTCGACTCCAACAATGACGGCATCGGCGACTTTCCCGGTCTTATCGCCAAACTCGATTACATTGCCGATCTCGGCGTCAACACCATCTGGCTCTTGCCCTTCTATCCGTCGCCACGGCGCGACGATGGCTACGACATTGCCGAATACCGTAGCGTCCACCCCGACTACGGCACCATGGCCGACGCCAAGCGTTTCATCTCCGAGGCCCACAAACGTGGCCTGCGGGTGATTACCGAGCTGGTCATCAACCACACCTCCGACCAGCACGCCTGGTTCCAGCGCGCACGTAAAGCCAAACCCGGTTCGGCGGCGCGGGACTTCTACGTCTGGTCCGACAACGATCAAAAATACGACGGCACCCGCATCATCTTTCTCGACACCGAGAAGTCCAACTGGACCTGGGACCCGGTCGCCGGCCAGTACTTCTGGCACCGCTTTTATTCGCACCAGCCGGACCTGAACTTCGACAACCCGCAAGTCATGAAAGCGGTGCTGTCGGTGATGCGCTACTGGCTCGACATGGGCATCGACGGTTTGCGGCTGGACGCGATTCCGTACCTGATCGAGCGTGACGGCACCAACAACGAAAACCTGCCCGAGACCCACGACGTCCTCAAACAGATCCGTGCTGAAATCGACGCCAATTATCCGGACCGCATGCTGTTGGCCGAGGCCAATCAATGGCCGGAAGACACGCAACTGTACTTTGGTGACACTGACAAAAAAGGCCTCAACGGCGACGAATGTCACATGGCGTTCCACTTCCCGTTGATGCCACGCATGTACATGGCGCTGGCTCAGGAAGATCGTTTCCCGATCACCGACATCCTGCGTCAGACCCCGGAGATCCCGGCCAACTGTCAGTGGGCGATTTTCCTGCGCAACCACGATGAGCTGACCCTGGAGATGGTCACCGACAAAGAGCGCGATTACCTGTGGAATTACTACGCGGCTGACCGCCGGGCGCGGATCAACCTCGGTATTCGCCGCCGCCTCGCACCGCTGATGGAGCGGGATCGCCGTCGCGTGGAGCTGCTCAACAGTTTGCTGCTGTCGATGCCGGGCACGCCGACGATGTACTACGGCGATGAAATCGGCATGGGCGACAACATCTACCTCGGCGACCGAGACGGCGTGCGCACGCCAATGCAGTGGTCAATCGACCGTAACGGCGGTTTCTCCCGCGCCGACCCGGCGAGCCTGGTGCTGCCACCGATCATGGACCCGCAATACGGTTACCTGTCGGTTAACGTCGAAACCCAGGCCGGCGACCCGCATTCGCTGCTGAACTGGACCCGGCGCATGCTCGCCGTGCGCAAGCAGTCCAAGGCCTTCGGTCGCGGCACGCTGAAAATGCTGTCGCCGAGCAATCGACGGATTCTGGCCTACACCCGTGAATTCACCGGGCCGGATGGCCAATACGAAACCATCCTGTGTGTCGCCAACGTATCGCGCAGTGCGCAAGCGGCGGAATTGGACTTGTCCGCCTACGTCGGCATGGTGCCGGTGGAGATGCTCGGCGGTAACGCCTTTCCGCCGATCGGCCAGTTGAATTTCCTCCTGACACTGGCGCCGTACGGCTTTTACTGGTTCGGACTCGCCGCGGAGAATCAAATGCCTAGCTGGCACGTAGAACCGGCGCAAAGCCTGCCGGACTTCACCACCCTGGTGCTGAAAAAACGCCTGGAAGAACTGCTCGAAGTGCCGTCCCGTGGCACGCTGGAGCAGGGCATCTTGCCGAACTGGTTGCAGAACCGCCGCTGGTTCGCCGGCAAGGACGCGGCCATCGAGAAGGTCAACCTGGTCTATGGCGTGCGCTTCGGTGACGCGCAGCATCCGGTGCTCTTGAGTGAAGTCGAAGTCACCAGTGGCGGCCAGACCAGCCGTTACCAGTTGCCGTTCGGCTTCATTGCCGATGATCAGGTCGGGCCGGCGTTGCCGCAGCAACTGGCGCTGTCTCGGGTACGACGTGGCCCTCAAGTGGGTTTGATCACCGATGCGTTCAGCCTGGAAAATTTTATCCGCGCGGTGCTGCAAGGCATGCAGGAAAACACCGTGTTGCCTTCGGATGGCGGCGAGATTCGTTTCGAACCGACCGCCGAGCTGGCCAGACTGGGCCTGACGGCGGAATCGGAAGTGCGCTACCTGTCCGCCGAACAGTCCAACAGTTCGGTGGTGATCGGCAGCAGCCTGGTGCTGAAGCTGATCCGCAAAGTCGCGTCGGGCGTGCACCCGGAACTGGAAATGAGCGCGTACTTGACCCATGCCGGTTTCAGCAACATCTCGCCGCTGCTGGGTTCGGTGGTTCGTCGCGATGCCCAAGGCGAAGACAATCTGCTGATGATCGCCCAAGGCTATTTGAGCAATCAGGGCGACGCCTGGGAATGGACCCAGAACAACCTCGAACGGGCGATACGTGATGAGCTGGCCGATGCCATATCGGAGCAGGAGCAGCACTACAACGCCTTGGGTGAATTGAAAGACTTCGCCGGCATGCTCGGCCAGCGCCTGGGTGAAATGCACCAGGTGCTGGCGGCCCCGACCGATGACCCGGACTTTGCCCCGCAGGCGACCACGCAGATAGATGCCCTGGCCTCGGCCAAGGACGTCGCGGCGCAGCTGGAGCACTCGCTGAAGTTGCTCAAACAGCATCAAAGTGAACTGAACCCGGCGGACAAAGCGCTGGTCACTCGGTTACTGGACAACAAAAAAGCCATCCTCAGCCATGTCCAGGAACTGGGCAAAAAAGCCGTTGGCGGCTTACGCATTCGCGTCCACGGCGACTTGCACCTGGGTCAGGTGCTGGTGATCAAGGGCGACGCTTTCCTGATCGACTTCGAGGGTGAACCGGCGCGGCCGCTGAGTGAACGACGCGGCAAGCACAGCCCGTATAAAGATGTCAGTGGCGTGCTGCGCTCCTTCGATTACGCCGCGGCGATGGCGATCAACGTGCACAGCGTCGACAACACCGCCGAGGCCCGCGCGGCACGGCAACGGGTAGCCGACCGTTATTTGAATGAAGCAAAAAAGGCATTTGTCGACGCTTATCGGCTGGCGGCAGCTAGTCTTGCTCATGCGTGGCAAGATCCGGAAGGCGAGGACGCCGCGTTGGCGTTGTTCGGGCTGGAGAAGGCGGCGTATGAGGTGGCCTACGAGGCGGAAAATCGCCCCACGTGGCTGCCGGTGCCATTGCACGGTTTGTTTGGATTATTGAGTGGGCTTAAACCCTTTTCCGATCTTGGTGGAGAGTAGTCATGAGTTTCTCGAACAAGGAACAGGGTCACGCTAAAGAAGCGCTGCTGCCCAGATCGCGGGATATCGACGCGCTGGTACGCGCCGAACATCACGACCCTTTTGCAATTCTCGGCCCCCACGGCGATGACGCCGGTGGGCAATTCATTCGGGCTTATCTGCCAGACGCGCTAAGTGTGCAGGTATTGGCCAGGGACTCTGGGGAAGAACTCGGCAACCTTGAAGCCACCCAGACGCCGGGGCTGTATGTCGGGCACTTCGATCGGGCGCAGCCGTATCTGCTGCGAACCCGGTGGGCCGGCGGCGAACAAGTGTCCGAGGACCCTTACAGCTTTGGCCCGTTGCTCGGCGAGATGGACTTGTACCTGTTCGCAGAAGGCAATCACCGCGACCTCAGCGCCTGCCTCGGTGCGCAGCTGAAGTCGGTCGACGGTGTCGACGGCGTGCGTTTCGCCGTGTGGGCACCGAACGCCAAGCGGGTGTCGGTGGTCGGTGACTTCAACAACTGGGACGGTCGTCGGCACCCGATGCGCCTGCGCCATCCCACCGGGGTTTGGGAGCTGTTTGTCCCGCGCCTGCAGGCGGGGGAAACGTACAAATACGAAATCCTCGGTGCCCAAGGCATTCTGCCGCTCAAGGCTGATCCGATGGCCCTGGCCACCTCGCTGCCGCCGGACACAGCGTCAAAAGTCGCTTCGCCGCTGAACATCGATTGGCAGGATCAGGCATGGATGGAGTCCCGTGGCGACCGGCATCTGCCGAGTGCGCCGCTGTCGATCTACGAGTTGCACGCCGGCTCGTGGCAGTGTGAGCTGGATGATCTGGGTGAAGTGGCGCGTCAGTACACGTGGCACGAACTGGCCGAACGGCTGATCCCTTATGTGAAGGAGCTGGGGTTCACCCACATTGAACTGATGCCGATCATGGAACACCCGTTCGGCGGTTCCTGGGGTTATCAGTTGCTGTCGCAATTCGCCCCGAGCGCCCGCTACGGTTCGCCGGAAGACTTCGCGGCCTTCGTCAATGCCTGCCACCAGGCTGACATCGGCGTGATCCTCGATTGGGTGCCGGCGCATTTCCCAACCGATACCCACGGCCTCGCACAGTTCGACGGCACCGCGCTGTACGAATACGGCAATCCGCAGGAAGGTTTTCATCAGGATTGGGACACGCTGATCTACAACCTGGGCCGCACCGAAGTGCACGGCTACATGCTGGCCTCGGCACTTCACTGGCTCAAGCATTTCCACGTCGATGGCCTGCGGGTCGATGCCGTGGCGTCGATGCTCTATCGCGATTACTCGCGCAAGGCCGGGGAATGGGTGCCCAACCGTCACGGCGGACGCGAGAACCTTGAAGCCATCGACTTCCTGCGCCACCTCAACGACGTGGTCAACCTGGAAGCGCCGGGTGCGCTGGTGATCGCCGAAGAATCCACCGCGTGGCCGGGTGTCAGCCAGAGCACGCAACAGGGCGGACTGGGCTTCGACTACAAGTGGAACATGGGCTGGATGCACGATTCGCTGCATTACATCCAGCAGGATCCGGTGTACCGCGCCCATCACCACAACGAACTGAGTTTCGGCCTGGTGTATGCCTGGTCCGAGCGCTTCATCCTGCCGATCTCCCACGATGAAGTGGTGCACGGCAAGCATTCCCTGATCGACAAGATGCCCGGCGACCGCTGGCAGAAATTTGCCAACCTGCGGGCCTATTTGAGCTTCATGTGGGCGCATCCGGGCAAAAAACTGTTGTTCATGGGCTGCGAATTCGGCCAGTGGCGCGAGTGGAATCACGATCAGCAACTGGACTGGTACCTGCTGCAATACTCGGAACACAAGGGTGTGCAGAAACTCGTGGGCGACCTCAACCGGCTGTACCGCGAAGAACCGGCGATGCATGACCAGGACGACGCGCCGCAAGGCTTCCAGTGGTTGATTGGCGATGATGCGATCAACAGCGTTTACGCGTTCTTGCGCTGGAGCAAGGAAGGGCGGCCGGTGTTGGTGGTGGCGAACTTCACGCCGGTGCCGCGTCAGGCCTATCGCATCGGCGTACCGTTCGCCGGGCGCTGGATCGAGGCGGTCAACAGCGATGCGGCGATGTATGCCGGCTCTAACTACGGCAACAGCGGCGGCGCGTTTACCGAGGAAGAGCCAAGCCATGGGCAGTCGCTTTCGCTGGTGTTGAACCTGCCACCGCTGGCGGTGTTGATCCTGAGGCCGGAGGGTTGATCTAAAACCGCTTTCGCGGGCAAGCCTCGCGCCTACATTGGATCTGTGTCGAACACAAAACCACTGTGGGAGCGAGCTTGCTCGCGATGGCGTCGGACCGGACAACGCACATCTGAAGTCAGACACTCACCACCGCATCCGCACACCCAGACTCCCGATCAATCCATTCAAATCATTGTCATCCACGTCACTGCTGTAATCGGCACTGACGTAAAAACTCACCGCAGGCGTAACTCTCGCCACCAGCCCCAAACCCACTTCGACCGTCGATGAATGGCGACTGCTGCTGATCTTGTCGACCTGATCGAGGGTCACGGTATTGCCGGTGTATACGGTGTGCCACACGTTGGTCCGCACATAGGGTTCGACCCCCAGGCCGTTAATGTCGTAACTACCTTTCAATCGTGCGCCGACCCGGCCGCTCCAGGACGTCAGGTCGCTGGACGACGCATTGCCTGAGCCGGCATAAGGTGTATCCAGTGTGATGCGTTGATTGATCAACTGCGCTTGCGGTTCGACCACCCAGTTATCGCTCAGGCCAATCGGAAAACCGCCTTCCACCGACAACGTCACCGCGCTGCCTTCGGTCGCCATCCGAGCACCCTGGTCGTTACGGCTGAAACCGTTGACCCGGCCGCCGCTGGCCGACAAATCCACGTGCCAGCCTTGGGGCCCGGTCAGGCTCCAGTAGGCGCCGAGGCTCTGGCCTTGAAGGTTGAGGGTGTCCGTGGCGGGGTCGGCGAGTGCGCGACTGGTCAGCAGGCCGTTGCTGTTGCCTTGTAACTGAGTCATCCCGCCGATCAGGCCGACCCGCTGGGTATGGCCGCTACCGCTCTGCAGGGTCAGGATCGCCGGGCCTTTGAATTCTGTACTGCCAGGGCTGGAAAAGCCCTGCGCCATCACATCGGTCTGTGCTTGTCGCGAAGCCTGCCCGTACAGCTGATCCCAGGCCGAAGGCGCGGCGTCTTCGATGGTCAGGTGTGAACTTCTTGTATCGGAGGCGGCGCTGAAGTGGCCAGGGTAGGGGGCGGTGATATTGACCGTGGGCAAGGTCATTACCGAAATATCCTGGCGATACCTGGGGGCGGTTTCATTCTCTGCGGGCCCTGCTTGCACCTCCATGGAAGAACACAGCAGCAGCGAACTCGAGACAGTGCAGAAAGTGATTTTGATCTCTTGATGGGTGAATGAAGTTTTCATGGGGGTCTACCTTGCAATCGCATGCCGAATCTCGCTTTGGCGTCTCTCCTACCCCGAATGAGGGGCGACCGAATGGATTGAGGCAAGCCGCTGGTCGCCCGATTTCGCGGGTGTCCTGGAGGTTTGCCCCTGGTGGAATTTCCGGGGGTAGTAACGTGTAGCTAAGAAGATCCTTGACATCGCGTCAAGAAAATGGCCGATAAGTGGTAGTGGTATTTTAGTGCTCACAAGTGACTGATTTACGGCGCGCATCTAAGTTCTTGTTTGTACGAAAAATCGTCAAAAAACCCGCGTGCCAGAGCCTTTGGATAGCGGGCTATCGGTCTGCCAAAGCGAGGTTCAGTGCACAGTTGTCCTGCTGATTGGGTGTCTCGATTCTGTCAGTAATGCGGCGGGAAATGACCGCGGACGCTACCCCGACGATCAGCCCTCAGGTGGTCGACAAGTTGATTGATATGAGCGACTACCTGCGCAGCCTGTCGAAGTTTCAGGTAGACACCGAAGTGTCCCGGGATACCGTTCTGGAAACGAGTGTGGACCGACCTGGTATCAACCGCAGTATCAGGGCAGTAATGTGACCTACGTCGTGGTTAACGCGCCTTAATGGGATGAAAACTCAGAGGTGCACTTCAACCGCCAATGGCAAATGATCCGACAGGTGCGTCCAGGGTTTGTTGCCGAGAATGCGCGGATTGTGGCTGCTGGCGTTGCGCAGGTAGACCCGGTCCAGGCGCAGCAGCGGAAAACGCGCGGGGTAGGTTTTCGCCGGACGACCATTGTGGTGTTCGAAGGCTTCGTGCAGATAATCGCGACGGGCGAGGGCGGCGTTGCCGTGCAGCTGCCAGTCGTTGAAGTCACCGGCGATGATCACTGGCGCATCGTCGGGCAAGGATTCGAGCAGTTGGCAGAGCAGCTGGAGCTGCAACTGACGATGGCTTTCCAGCAGACTCAAATGCACGCAGATCGCGTGGACTTCAGCGTGCCCCGGCACGTCCAGTACGCAGTGCAGCAACCCGCGCCGTTCGGGGCCGGTGATCGAGACATCGAGGTTGCGGTGTTCGCGAATCGGGTATTTCGACAACAAGGCGTTGCCGTGATGACCGTCGGGGTAAACGGCGTTGCGGCCGTAGGCGAAATCGCTCCACATACTGTCGGCCAGGAACTCGTATTGCGAAGTCTGCGGCCAGTCGTTGTAGCGGGAAGAATGCCGATCGTGTTCGCCGACCACTTCTTGCAGGAAGACGATATCGGCCGATGTACTGCGCACCGCTTCGCGCAGTTCCGGGAGAATGAATCGCCGGTTGAAGGCGGTAAACCCCTTATGGGTGTTGACCGTCAGCACCCTCAAACGATGAATCACCGGGGGCGTGTTCAAGGGCACTGATTCGACGGCTCGCTGCTCGGAATCGCTGGTCACGTTCACTCCTCTGAATCTGGGCTGCTTAGTTATGCGACTGATTCAGCGGCAGGCAGTTCAGAGTGATTCGTCGCCAGCAGCCTTCACACAAAAATGTAGCAGCTGTCGAGCTTGCCTTGTGGCGAGGGGATTTATCCCCGTTGGGCTGCGAAGCGGCCCCAGCATTCCGCCATTCACACCGCACTTGCAGAATTCACGACTGCTTCGCAGCCGAACGGGGCGGTGCGACGTTTCGCTAAATCCCCTCGCCACAAGGCAGGCTCGACAGCTGCTACAGGAAGTGGGCAGTCAGACGAAAACGACTTCGTAGGGCAGGCGCATGCGCTCCAGAATCACCCGGGGTAGCAGCGGTGCGATGCCGATGGCCGGTTCGCCGTCGAGCTGGCTGGCGTAGGCATGGGTGGCGTGGCTTTTGCGCGCGACGGTCCAGGTGTCAAGGCGTACTTTGCGCGCACGATGCCAGGGAAAGAGTCCTTGATCGCGCGTCGGCCAGTGCCAGGCCCAGACCGGCAGTTCGTTGAGCGTTGCCCCGACCATGCTCGCCGCATTGGCGCTCGCACGGCCGACGGCGTCATGATCGGAGGTACCGTCTTCGCGCCAGGTGCTGAACACCACGTCGCCGGGGCGCAAATAACGGGCGATGAATTGGGTCATTCGGGCCTCACGCTCGGCCAGGGCGTTGTCGGTGAAGCCACCGCGAATCCACTTCAGGCTGTGCATCGGCAATCCCAGCCGGCGCAAGGCTTCGACGCTTTCCTGGCCGCGAAACACACTCAGACGCTTCTCTGACCATTGTTGCGAACCCGGATGGCTGGCGCTGCCATCGGTGAGCGAGATAATTTGCAGGGGATGACCGAGGGTGGACAGCAGCTGCAGCAAACCGCCGCAGGTGACCACTTCATCGCCGGGATGCGGCGCGATCACCACGGCGCGTGCGCCAGCGGGGACCAGGGTCTCGGTGTTGATGACGGGGATGTTGTCCAGCTGCCGGGCGCTGTTCCAGATTTGTCCTGGCAGGCTGCTTTCGATGATGGAAACGGATTTCATCGGCGCTACGTCCTTGTTCAGTTTGATAGCAATGTGCAGCGCTCCGTACCCTGGATTGCCGCGAGCAGAGTATTGCTCAAGTAAGGCTATTCGTCGCGTAGTGGTGACATCTGAGACGTTTTTTTTTAACCAACCTGTGCCAGGCCTCGCAAATAATCGCTGAAACCACCGCGCGCCCGACTGTCCAGTCGAGCACTGGTGAGTACTTGCGGGCGATGGCTCCAGGCAATATTGGCGCCGCAGCGTTCGAGTTGTCGCACCAGTTGCACGTCTTCATCACAGGCCAGCGGTTCGAAACCGCCGGCGCGCTGATAGGCGTCAGCACTGATGCCCAGATTGGCGCCATGAATGTGCCGATGGCCTTCGCGGGCCTGATAGCTCTGGTGATAGCGAATCTGTGCCGATTCATCGATCGACTCATGCCACGCATCCACCGTGACCGTGCCGCACACGGCATCGACGTCGAGGGCCAGTTGCGCCACCAGCCAATCCTGCGCCACACGGCTATCGGCATCGGAACAGGAAATCCAGCGCACCCCGCGATCCAGCAGAAACCGCGCTCCGGCCGCTCGGGCCTGGCCGACGTTACGCGCCTCGATCGCCAGGCTGTGCACCGGGTAAGCGCTGACGATCTCCGAGGATCGGTCGGTGCAACTGTCGAGCACCACCAGCACCTCGACCGTTTCACCGTCCAGCAGTTCGTGTTGCGCGGCGAGCAGGGCCGCCTCAAGGCAATCTCCGAGCAAGTCTTCTTCGTTATGCGCGGGGATCAGAATGCCAATCATCGCAAGCCCTCCAGAGCCGCCACGGAGCGTGGTTCACGACTCCAGAGTTCCAGCAGAAAATCCGCTTCCTGATGCAGGACCAGGCGCGGCAAATTCAAGTGTTCGTGGAGCAAGTCATGGACCTGCCGGGCATTCAGCGGGCAGCCGTCGATGGGGGGACGCCAGTGGCAGGCCAGAAGTTGGCCGTCGGCGGTCAGCGAGTTTTCGGCCTGATCGATCAGGCATTTCAGGTCGTCGGTGTCGAGGTAATAGCCGACTTCGCTGAGCACGATCAGGTCGAATTTTTCCTCCGGCCAATCAGCAGGCAAACGGCTTTGGCGAACTTCGGCGTGGTCGAACGGCCCAAGTCGGGTGCGAGCCAGCGTGACGGCCGCGGCGGCGGTGTCGCAACACAGGAGGCGATCGCAACGGCTGGCCAGCTCAAAGCTCAGCTCGCCGTTGGCACAGCCGGGTTCAAAGATCGCCCGGTAGTGCGGGCGGGGCAATGCAGCGAGAGTGATGGCGCGTTTGCGCTGTTCATACCAGCGCTGACGAAAGGACCAGGGATCATCGTTGCCGGCAAACAAACCGTCGAAATAGCGATCCTCGACGCTCATAAGAACACCACCTCGAACGGTTGCAGCAGCCGCTCCAGCACATAGGGCGCCAGCACCGGCGGCAAGCCGATTTGAGGGTCACCTTCCAGCTGGCTGGCGAAGGCGTGGATTGCGTGGCGTTTACGTGCGACCAGATGCGGCGCCAGGAGGATTTTTCGCGCCCGGTGCCACGGCACGAAACTGTCTTCGGGCGCCGCCCAGTGCCAGGTCCACACGGGCAGTTCATGCACGGTCGCACCGACGCGCTTTGCCGCTGCGGCACTGGCCCGGCCCACGGCTTCGTGATCGCAGTGGCCGTCTTCGCACCACGTTGTGAACACCACGTCGTTGGGGCGCAGATGATGTTCGATGAATTCGCTCAATTCGGTTTCCCGAGCCGCGACCTGGCTGTCCTTGAAACCGCCGCGCAGCCATTTCAGGCTGTGCAATGGCAGGCCAAGACGACGCAAAGCTTCGACCGATTCCTGAGGCCGGACCGCGCTCAGGCGCTCTACCGGCCAGCGCTTCGAGCCGGGGTGGCTGGCACTGCCATCGGTGACCGAAATCAGTTGCAAAGGGCGGCCAGCGGCGGCGAGCAATTGCAGGAAACCGCCGCAGCCCAGCACTTCGTCATCCGGATGCGGGGCGATGATCACCGCGCGGGCGCCTTCCGGCACCAGGCTCAGGATGTCGATGACCGGCAACTGCGCCAGGTGACTGGAAGTCTGCCAGACATGAAGCGGCGTGCCCTGGCCGACGATAGGGTTGGTTTTCATAACGTCCATGTCCCGGTAATGACTTGCTGTCCGAGGGCGGCGAGGTCGCGTTCGGCGTGGCTTTGGCGCAGGAATACCGGCAGGTCGGCGATCAGTCGGGCGAACTGCCGATCCCTACAGTAGGGACCGGCCCCGAGGGCGTGACCAACGTGCAACATCACCTGTTCGGCGGCGTGTTCCACCACCGCCCGAGCACGCCGGGCCAGCAGTTCGGCGTCGTCCAGCGGTGCGGCGTCGATCATCAATGCACTGAACCGTAGCACCTCGGCAGCGGCATGCATCGCGCTGTCGACAGCGCCCAAGTGGGCGAGGGCATAGGGTTCTTCATGTTGGGCGCAATGGCTGCGCAGGCGTTCGGCGATGCTCTGTGCCGCGCCGTACCAGCACGCGGCAATGCCGATTCCGCCTTGCCAGAAACCGGGCCGTTGCAGGTAATCGCCGCGGTAGCCGATGGCTTGCGCTTCAGCGCCTTCGAACAGCACTTCGACGCTTCCGGTGGCGCCCATGCCGACCGCTTGCCAGCCCTGATCGGTGACGGTCACACCGGGTTGATCCAGCGCCACCGCGACCAATTGCTGACGGTCGTGATGATCCCAGGCCGTGAGCAACGCATGACTCAACACCGCTGCGCCAGAGCACCAGGCCTTTCGCCCGTTCAACACGACCATATGGCCTTGCGGACGGACGAGTACCCGCGCTTGTGGCGGTTCGGCCGCCCACATGCCCCACGTGCTGCCGGGGGTTGGCGAGCCACCGAGTTGCTGGATGATTGCCAGCGCATCGGTATGGCCTTCGTACAATTTGCACAACCCGAGGTCATGGCCGCCGACCTCGGCCAACCGCTGGAATCGCTCCAGCGTCTGGCCGCTGCCGGGCAGTGGAAGTTGATCGAGTCCAGCCTCCACCAGCGTCCGCAGGCACCGGCCTAGCGCCTGAGTATCGGCGTAGTCCGGTGATTGGCGAGTGAGAAACGCCTGAAGGTCCATTTCACTCTTCTTCCTCATGCTGCAATTCGAACAGCAGCAGCGAACGACCGGTGACGGAATACTCGTGACCGAACTCGAAAAGCTCCTGCCCGCGAATCTTCGGTTGATTGGTGTCGATCATGCACGTCCAGTGATAGCCGTCCGGCACTTCCGGCAAGGTGAAGTTGACGATGTCGTGGTGCGCGTTGACCACCAATAACAACGTCGCGTCACCGCCCTTGCGGCGGATACCGGTTTCCTGTGCGCGACCATCGAGCAACATGCCGAGGCAGCGGCCATGGGCTTCTTCCCATTGTTCGATGGACATTTCGCTGCCATCCGGGGCGAGCCAAGTCACGTCCTTGACGCCGATGTCTTCGTTGTAATTGCCCACCAGGAAGCGTCCGCGGCGCAGGATCGGATAGGCCAGGCGCAACTTGATCAGGCGTTTGACGAACTTGAGCAGGGCCTTGCCGTCTTCGCTCAGGTCCCAGTTGACCCAACCGATCTCGCTGTCCTGGCAATAGGCGTTGTTATTACCTTCCTGGGTGCGGGCGAATTCGTCGCCGGCCACCAGCATCGGCGTGCCTTGGGACAGTAACAACGTGGCGAAGAAATTGCGCATTTGCCGCTGACGCAGCTCATTGATTTCCGGGTCGTCAGTCGGGCCTTCGACGCCGTGGTTCCAGGACAGGTTGTTGTTGCTGCCGTCCTGATTGTTCTCGTCGTTGGCTTCGTTGTGCTTGTCGTTGTACGACACCAGATCGTTGAGAGTGAAACCGTCATGCGCCGTGATGAAGTTCAACGAAGCATAGGGACGACGACCGCGCTGGTTGAACATCTCGCCGGAAGCGGTCATGCGGCTGGCGAAGTCCGCCAGTTGGCCATCATCGCCTTTCCAGAACGCACGCACGGTGTCGCGGAATTTGTCGTTCCACTCGACCCAGCCCGGCGGGAACCCACCGACCTGATAACCGCCGGGGCCACAATCCCAAGGCTCGGCGATCATTTTCACCTGACGCAGCACCGGGTCCTGGCGACAGGCGACGAGGAAGCTGTGACGTTCATCGAAGCCCTCGTGGTAGCGGCCGAGAATGGTCGCCAGGTCGAAGCGGAAACCGTCCACGTGCATTTCCGTGGCCCAGTAACGCAGGGAATCGGTGACCATTTGCAGTACACACGGGTGACTCAGGTCGAGGGTGTTGCCGGTGCCGGAATCGTTGATGTAGTAGCGCTTGTCATCGGGCATCAAGCGGTAGTACGACGCGTTGTCGATGCCGCGCATGGACAGGGTCGGGCCTTGTTCGTTGCCCTCGGCGGTGTGGTTGTAGACCACGTCGAGGATCACTTCGAGATTGGCCTCGTGCAGGTGCGCGACCATCTCCTTGAACTCGGCGATCTTGCCGCTGGCCAGGTAGCGCGGGTCCGGGGCGAAGAACGCGATGCTGTTGTAGCCCCAGTAATTGGTCATGCCTTTGTGCAGCAGATGCTGGTCGTTGACGAAGGCGTGGATCGGTAGCAATTCAACCGAAGAAACCCCCAGCTTGCGGATGTGTTCCAGCACGTCATCGACCATCAACCCGGCGCAGGTACCGCGCACGTTCTCGGGGACGGAGGGGTGACGCATGCTGATGCCGCGCAGGTGGGTTTCATAAATGATCGTCTTGTCCCACGGGATGCTGACCCGTTGATCATTGCCCCAGGTGTGAGCCGGGTCGATGACTTTGCACTTGGGCACGTAAGGCGCACTGTCGCGCTCATCGAAACTCAGGTCGGCGTCGGGGTGGCCGATGGTGTAGCCGAACAGCGCTTCGGACCATTTCAGCTCGCCGACCAATTGCTTGGCGTAGGGGTCGATCAGCAGTTTGTTGTGGTTGAAGCGATGACCGTTGGCCGGGTCGTACGCACCATAGACACGGTAGCCGTAGATCAGCCCTGGGTGGGCGTCGGGCAAGTAGCCGTGGTAGATCTCGTCGGTGTATTCCGGCAGTTCGATACGCTCGAGTTCGACCTCGCCGGCATCGTCGAAGATGCACAGTTCGACTTTGGTGGCGTTGGCGGAAAACAAGGCAAAGTTAACCCCCAGGCCATCCCAGGTCGCGCCCAGCGGGAAGGGCAAACCTTCACGGATTCGCGAGGCCTCGGCGTGAGGTTCTGGCGCGGATTTCTTTGGACTGGTCATACATGCTCCTGCAAAAAGGGGATTCTTTGTAGGAGCGAGGCTTGCCCGCGAAGGCGGTGTTTCAGTCACATTTGAATCGACTGACATGCCGCCTTCGCGGGCAAGCCTCGCTCCTACAGGTTTTTCGTGGGCGAGCGAGCCCACGGTGGCCAGGGGGCTGGCCACGAGGTCAATCAGAACAGGTTCGGGAAGCGTCAGACCGCAGGCGGTTTACGCGCTGCTTTAGGCTTCTTCTCGGCTGCTTTTCCACTCGGCGGGATCACCGATGAAGCGGCAGCCGTTTTGGACTTGGCCTTGGCTTTCGGCTCGGGAACCTTGCCGTTGGCGGCTTTGGGCACAACAGGTTTGACAGCCGTTTTACTGCCGGTAGCCTTCGGCGATTTGCTCGGTGCCAGCGCTTCGGCTTCAGCCAGTTTGCGAGCCATCTCCCAATGCCGGGCTTCCTGGCCTTCGGGTTTCCCTTCCGACTCCCAGATTTGATAGGCAAATTCACGAACGCGTTTATCGTCGGTACTCATCGCAATACTCCTGAACTGAACTCAAGCTTGGGTAAACGTTTGAATAAAGAGATTGACCGGGAAATCCCCCAGCGCGGCGCTGATGTTCAGCTTCCTGTCGTGTGTGACTGCTGTGCTCGAGAAAAGTCCCTTCAGATTTTCCTCAGCGGCGGTGAACGGCAGTTTGACCCGCGTATCGCCCCAACGCAGCGCGTCAACCCGGGGTTCGGCACTGTTTTCCAGCAGTGGGGCGCAACGTATCGGTACGATCACGATGGCCCGTGTTCCTTCATGTTCGCGAGCAAAAGCCAGCACCCGGTGAGCCTGGCTGCCGACGACATCAAGGGCTTGATACGTCCCTCGCCGAAACAGATCGGCGTGCTCGGCCCGCTGGTTCAACACCTGCTTGATCAGGGTTTGCTTGATGCGCCCGTCACGCCAGTTGGCCAAAAGCTCGGGCAGATTCAACGGCACCTGCATCGCCTGCTCGCGGTTGGCGTAATCCACCGGTCGGCGGTTGTCCGGGTCCACCAGCGAAAAGTCCCAGTACTCGTTGCCCTGATAGAGGTCCGGGATCCCCGGTACGGTCATGCGCAGCAAGGTTTGCGCCAAGCCGTTAATCGCGCCGGGCGCGGTAATCGTTTGGACCGCTTTGCCGAGGGCGGCGCGCAACAGCTCACCCTCCGGGCTCAACAACAGACGCTCGATAAAGACCTGCATGGCTTTTTCGTAAGGCTCGTTCGCCGCGCTCCAGCTGCTTTGCAGCTTGGCTTCACGCAAGGCTTTTTGTTGCCACTGCCACAGACGTTTGGCGTAGTCCTCAAGTGCCGATTGATCGTCAGCGCGCAAATCCAGCGGCCAACTGCCGAGGATCGCCTGATACAGGATCAGCTCATCACCCGCCGAGGGCATCTGGTCGTCGTCACGCAGGGGCCGTGCAAGTGTTCTCCACAGCGGGACCTGTTCGGCGTACCAGGCACTGCGTTCGCTCAACACCGCCAACCGTGCGCGGGTGTCTTCGCCGCGTTTGTGGTCGTGGGTGGCGGTGGCCAGCAGGTTGTCCGGAAACTGTTCCAGTCGTTGGAGGCAGACGGCATGGAAATCGGCAACCGGCGCACTGAATTGCTCGGTGCTGAACCCCACGTCATTGCGCGACAGCAACACTGCCGAACGATAGAACGCGGTGTCTTCCACAGCTTTCGCGGCGGCCGGTGACGTCAGTTGCTGGAAACGTACGCACGCATGTTTGAGTATCTTGCGCTGACGACCCACCGGGCGGTTGCGCCACGGCTCACCGCCAAGCCAACCGGCCAGGCAATCCAGCACGGGCCAATCGGCCTCGCTGAGGGTTTGCCGGGCACCGTCCATGGCTTGCTGGAAAAACACATCGTCTTCGGCAGAGCGGCCACGCGGGCTGATATAGGTGCGGTACACCGGAAAGTGCACGATCAGTTCCTGCAACGCCCGACGGATCGCGCCCAGGGTCAGGTCGCGGGTCATCAAGTCGTCCCGGGCCACTTGCAGCAGCGCTTTGGCCACACTCTCGAAATCACCGGCCAATGAGCCGTTGAGAATCTGCTGACGTGCCAGCTGCGCTTCCTGACGGAAGTCGGCGGGCCGTTCGCTGTAGCGATTCCACAGCTCGTCGAGGGTCTGAGCTCCGTCGGGATCGTGTTGCAGCAACGACAGCTGATTCATGAATTCGTAACCGGTGGTGCCGTCCACCGACCAGTCGCGGTGCAGGGTTTCGCCTTCACCGAGAATCTTCTCGACGAAGATCGGCAAGTGCCGATCGGGCGACAGCGTATCGACCCGACGCCGCAGTTTGCGGCAGTAGCCACGCGGGTCGGCGAGGCCGTCGATGTGGTCGATGCGCAGACCGTCAACCAGACCTTCAGCCACCAGCTCGAAGATTTTCGCGTGGGTCGCTTCGAACACCGCCGGCCGTTCGACCCGCAAACCGCCGAGTTCGTTGATATCGAAAAATCGCCGCCAATTGATGTCATCCGCTGCCGTGCGCCAACTGGCCAAGCGGTAACTCTGGCGTTCGAGCAGGTGGTGCAGGCGCTGGAAGCCTTCGGGTGTCAGCGAGTCATAGGCGCTGAGATTCTGCTGGATGTGCTGGAGGAGCGCAGGGTCGCTGGCCAGTTCACGCAGCTCTGCCTTCAGCGGTTGCGCCAGGCTGTGCGCATCGGTCTGGTAGCTCAAGGCACTGAAGCGGTCCGCGAGAAACTTGAGCGGTTCGTCATCGGTCCGCAGCAGTTCACCGTAGCTCGACGGGCAGATCGGAAAATGATGCTCGTAGTGCTCGACATAAAACGCGCCGCGCTGTGCATCAAAGCGCAAGGGCAGGGTGCCGTCCTGCAGCGCGATGCCGTAATCGCTGCCGAGGAAAGGCAGCAGCAACTGGCCTTCCATCAACGGGTCGGGTGAGTGCCATTGAATGTCGAAAAACTCGCCGTAAGGGCTCAGGCGTCCCCATTCCAGCAAGTCCAGCCACCACGGGTTATCGCTCCCACCGACGGCCATGTGGTTGGAGACGATGTCCAGGATCAGCCCCATTTTGTGTTCGCGCAGGGCACCGATCAATCGGCGCAACGCTGCTTCGCCACCCAACTCAGGATTGACCGTGGTCGGATCCACCACGTCGTAGCCATGCATGGAGCCGGCACGGGCAGCGAGCAGTGGCGAGGCATAGACGTGGCTGATGCCCAGGCTGGCAAAGTACGGCACCAGCGGCACCGCTTGATCCAGCGTGAAGCCTTTATGAAATTGCAGCCGCAGGGTCGCGCGAAGCGGCAGCGGTTGTATTAACGGGTGATTCATTGGTCACGCTCGCCAGCCTGAAGCCGCGCACAGGCGAGCAATTCCAAGCGCCGGGCGGCGTCCGGGTCGTCGAGCAGCGCTTCGCTGCCACCGGGAAGGCGCCGCGACCAGTTGGGGTGCGTGTCGATGGTGCCGGGGAGGTTGGCCTGCTGTTCGATGCCCAAGGCATCTTCCAGCGGCAGCAACACCAGCGGCGCCCGGGTATGACCGAGGAAACGGACCGCGGCGTCCAGCACCTGATCGGTTTCATGGGACTCTTCGCGAAAGTTCTGCGGGTCCTCGCTCAACACACGACGCAGGCCTTCGCGCTCGCGTTCACGGTGGTGGCGCCATTCGATTTCACTCGTGGCGTCGACCAGGCCCAGCCGGGCATTCCAGTCGATATCACGGCCATGCCACCAACCATTGAGCGTCGGCAGGTCATGGGTGCTGGTGGTTGCGAGGGCGTTGTCCGGCCAGTCGAGAATCGTTTTGAAGTGCGCGTTGTCCTGTTCAAACAGCAACACCCGCATGCCGAGGATTGCGCGAGCGATGAGTTTTTCCCGCAGACCATCCGCCACCGTACCGAGGTCTTCGCCAAGGACGATTGCCTGATGGCGATGGGATTCAAGGCTGAGCAAACGCAGCAGGTCGTCCACCGGGTAATAAAGGTAGGCGCCATCGGCGGGTGGTGAACCATTAGGGATCACCCACAACCGTTGCAGGCCCATGACGTGGTCAATGCGCAAGCCGCCGGCGTGGGCGAAATTGGCGCGGAGCATTTCGATGAACGCGCGAAAGCCATTACGCACCAGGCCTTCAGGGGAAAACGCGGAAATACCCCAGCCCTGGCCGGTACGGTTAAGAATGTCCGGCGGCGCGCCCACTGTCAGCGAGGTGAGCAATTCGTCCTGACGACTCCAGGCCTGACTGCCACCGCCGTCGGCACCCACCGCCAAATCAGCGATCAGGCCGATGCTCATGCCCGCGCTGCGGGCGGCGGTTTGTGCACGCTCCAGGCAACGGGTGACCAGCCATTGACTGAAGGCAAAGAAGCCGATGCGGCCGGCGTTCTCTTCGGCAAATTCGGCGAGAGCGGCGCTGCGCGGGTCGCGCCATTGTTCCGGCCACTCGCGCCAGTCGAGGGTTTCACCCTTGGTGGCGCGGGCTTCTTGAATGGCTTCGAAGCGGCAGTGGTTTTCCAAAGCTTCACCGGCCGCGTGGCGGAAGCTGCTGAAGTCGGCATGCAACGGGTGTTCGCCCTGGACGAAGCCTTCGTACAAGGCCTGCAACAAGCGATGCTTGGCTTCGGCGGCCACGGGCCAGTTAATCAGCGGCTGTTCTTCCAGCTGTTGCAGTTCGGCGGCCAGGCCGGTGGCGTCAATCGCGGCACGCCACGCGCGCTCGCCGAGAATCGCGCCCGGTGCGGCATAGAGGCTGTTGAGGAACAAACGGCTGGACGGTGAATACGGGCTGTAACGCTGAGTGTCGCTGCCGAACATCGCATGCAGCGGACTGATCGCCAACGCCTCGGCGCCGCGTTCGCCGGCCACGCGAGCGAGGTCTTCCAGCGCCTGGGTATCGCCGAACCCGCCATCGCCAGGGCGACGCAGCGAATACAACTGCACGCTCAGGCCCCAGGTACGCGGAATCGGACTGTCGACAGCATCGCCGACGCTGTAGCAGCGCGTCGGTGCCACGGCCAGGGTGAATGATTGCCCATCGATGCTGACATGCTGATAACCGACCGGGACCAGGCCCGGCAGCACGGCCTCGGCATCCAGTTTCAGGTTGAGCCATGAGCCATCTTCAAGGTGGATCTCGCACGGTGTTTCCGGTTCAAAGAAATGCGCCAGGTCGAGGCCGATGCCGACGTCTGCGGTGATCAGCGGCGGTAGACGCCGGGTCTGTTGCACTTGCTGCAATTGCAGGAGGCTGGCGTCGATTTCCTGTGCGCTGCCGGCGGGGTGGCCGAGTCCGATCAGGACATTGCGCAAGACCGATGGGGCGACTTTCTGCGGGCGGCCGTTGGCGTCGATCCAGTCGACTGCCAATCCGGCTCGGCTGGCCAGTATTTCAAGTTGCGCATCACTCATTGGCGCTCTCCATCCGGGGGTAGCAAGGGGGCTGCGGCCGTGAGGCTGACTAGCGCGCAATACGGGGCAAGGGTGCCCTGTTCCAACAGGCCGGCTGACTGAGGTGGAGTTTCGAACAACAACCTGGCGTCGGCCTGTGGGGAGTGGACCACTGGCTTGTCGCTGAGGTTCAGGTCAATGCGCAGCTGACGACCATTACCCAATAGCCAGCGCGCCGTCACCGCACCTTCGGCCAGCACCTCGGCACCCAAGGCCTGAGCACCCGGCAGATGCGGGATGATGTGGTCATGGCGAATCTGCAACAGCTGGTGATACAGGCCCTGAATGGCCGATTGCCGGGTGGCGGTCAGTTTCGGCCGCGACGCATCAAAGGTCTGTTGTGCGTTGGGATCGGGGATCAATTCGCGTTTATGAGGATCAGTAAACGCGCTGAACGCTGCAAATTCGTTACGTCGCCCTTCGCGGACCAGCTCCGCCAATTCACCGTGATGGCTGGTAAAGAACAGGAACGGTTCTTCGGCAGCGAACTCATCGCCCATGAACATCAGCGGGATCATCGGTGACAGCAGCAACAGCGCGGTCGCCGCTTTCAAGGCGTCGAGGCGGGCCAGTTGATGCAACCGTTCGCCAAAGGCACGGTTGCCGATCTGGTCATGGTTCTGCAAAAACAGCACAAACGCGCTGGGCGGCAAGTGACCACTGGGCTCGCCCCGGGTTGTACCGTGGCGGGTCACGTGGCCCTGAAACACGAAACCCTGGCTCAGGCAGCGTGCCAGTTGTTCGGTGGGATTGTCGGCATAGTCGGCGTAATAAGCGTCGGTTTCACCGGTCAGCAAAACGTGCAAGGCGTTATGGCCGTCATCGTTCCACTGCGCGTCGAAGCCTTCTTCCAACAGGCTGGCCTGGTTGTGTTCGTTCTCGACCGTCAGCCAGACATGCCGCGCCGGATCGGTCTGTTGCCGAACCCGTTGCGCCAGTTCCTGGAGAAAGTCCGGGCTCTCAATCGCGTGCACCGCGTCCAGACGCAAGCCATCGAAGCGGTATTCCAGCAACCACATCAGCGCGTTGTCGATAAAGAAGTCCCGCACCTCGCGCCGCCGGAAGTCGATGGCGGCGCCCCACGGTGTGTGCTTGTCTTCGCGAAAGAATCCCTTGGCATAGTGATGCAGGTAATTGCCGTCCGGGCCGAAGTGGTTGTAGACCACGTCGAGAATCACCGCCAGGCCATGGCCGTGGGCGGTGTCGATCAGGTGTTTGAGTTGTTCGGGAGTGCCGTAGGAGGCTTGGGGCGCATAGGGCAGAACCCCGTCGTAGCCCCAGTTGCGATCGCCGGGGAACTGCGCCAGCGGCATCAGTTCGATTGCGGTGATGCCCAAATCTGCCAGGCGCGCCAGGTGCTGCTCGACGTCACTGAAGCCGCCGAGCGCACCGACGTGCAATTCGTAGATGACGGCCTCGTTCCAGGGGCGGCCGGTCCAGGTGCTGTTTTGCCATTGATAGGCGAGGGGATCGACCACCACGCTGTGGTCGCTGATATCGCCGGCCTGTGCGCGGGAGGCCGGGTCCGGCACCTCCAGCTCGCCATCAATGTTGTAGCGGTAACGCGTACCCGCCGGGCAGCGGGTCTTGATCACGAACCATCCATCAGCCTGAGGCAGTAGTGGCAAGGATTGTCCATCTTCCAGTTCGACACTGACGTAAAACGCATCTGGCGCCCACAAGGCAAAACGCGTGTGTTCTGCGTCCAGCATGATTGCGCCGTGGGGCCAGGTCTCAAGGGTCCGTAACGGCATCTTTGAAAACCTCTTTTACTGTTTGCCCGATTTACCCAAGGCTTTGGCGACCAGTTTTTCGTAGAGTTCGGCGTAGGGTTCTACTGCCTGGCACCAGTTGAAAGGCGCGGCCATGGCGCGGCAACGCATGGCGCTGAGCAGGCCTGGGAAGGCGAACACCTTGAACGCGCGGCTCAGGGCTTCCTGATAACTCTCGACCGTGGATTCGTCGAACAGGAAACCGGTCACGCCGTTTTCAATGGTGTCGGCCAAACCGCCGGTATTGCGTGCGACCGGCAATGAACCGAAGCGCTGGGCGTACATCTGGCTCAAGCCGCAAGGTTCGTAACGCGACGGCATCAACAGGAAATCACTGCCGGCGAACATGCGACGGGCGTCGGTTTCATTGAAGCCGATACGCACACCGATTTGCCCGGGGAAGCGCAGCGCCAGTTCACGCATGGCCTGTTCTTCTTCAGGCTCGCCACGACCGATGATCGCGATCTGGCCACCGTTGTTGACGATGTATTCGGAAACCCCTTCGGTCAGGTCCAGACCTTTCTGATAGACCAGACGCGAGACCACGGCGAACAGTGGGCCTTCGGAGTCTTCCAGGCCGAACAGTTCACGGACATGGGCGGCGTTGACTGCTTTGCCTTCCCAGTCGCCGATGCTGAACGGGCGGAACAGGTGCGGGTCGGTGGCGGCGTCCCAGCTTTCATCAATGCCGTTGGGAATACCGCTGAGCAGACCTTGCTGGGTCTTGGCGGCAAGAAAGCCGTCGAGACCACAGCCGAAGGCCGGCGTGGTGATTTCCTGAGCGTAGGTGGCGCTGACGGTGGTGATGTGGCTCGAATAGGCCATGCCGGCCTTGAGGAATGACATCTTGCCGTAGAACTCCATGCCTTCCTGCTGCAAGGCATGGTTTGGAATACCGAGTTCCGGGCAGGATCCGAGGCTGGTGACACCTTGATAGGCCAGGTTATGGATGGTGAACAACGTCGGGGTACGCTGTCCACGCCAGTGCATGTAGGCAGGCGCCAGCCCAGCCGGCCAGTCATGGGCATGCACCAGATCCGGGCACCAGTGAATTTGTGCAAGATTGGCGGCAATATCGGCGGCGGCGAGGCCCAGGCGGGCGAAGCGAATGTGGTTGTCCGGCCAGTCGCGGCCATTGTTGGCGCCGTAAGGCGAACCTTCGCGCTCGTAGAGCTCGGGGCAGATCAACACGTAAATGACCAGACCGTCCGGCATGTCCATGCGCCCGATCTTGCAGGGAGGCAATGCAGCGTGCCCACCGAGTTCACCGATGATATGGATCGGATTTTCACTGTGCAGCACTTGCGGGTAACCGGGGATCAGCACCCGCACATCGTGCAGTTGAGCCATCGCCCGGGGCAGTGCTGCGGAAACGTCACCCAAACCGCCGGTCTTGACCAGGTCGGCGATCTCGGAGGTAACGAACAACACTTTCTTTCTGTTCGGATTCTGACTGGCAGCCGGTGTCAGCGCCTTGGTGCCCGATACGCTGATCGATTGGGCGCTCGGAGCATTCACGACGCTCGATTCGCCGACCTGCTGATGAGCACGCTCTCCCTGAATATCTAAAGCCGCACTAATCATATGAATCTCCCGTGTTGTTGATCTAATTCCAGGTCAGGCACAAACGGTGTTCGTGGCCAAATCCTGTGGCCGGGCGCAAACGCGCTTCGCATCGGTGAGCAATGCTGCCCCATGCGCTAATGCAGAAAGGGTGGAGGGGCCGTTGCAAGGAATGCACCAGTCGCTGTGGCCCTACCTTTAACCTGACCCCCTGTCAGGACCAAAAGTTTCGAGTTTCTTACCACCAGATGACTGGCCGGTTTCACCTCGCGAAAATGAGTCTAGGCCAGATCCTAGAGCGGGAAAGGTCAAGTGGCGAAATTGTTCGACAATCGGTGGAAAAAGGTTAAAGGCACAGCGCTTTGAGGGGGGAACGCACCGACGAAGGGCAGGTTTATTTTTCAGGATGGGTCAAAACGAGACTGGGGAGTCACGAAAATGGGCGTGGGTTGAGGAGGGGTGCACCATTGCGGTGCGAGATGTGTTGGGTTTGAGGACACCATCACGCCCTGAGCCTTTCCGTCAACGCGGTTTTGCTGTGTCCAGCTCGCTGGTCAACGGTTACCCTTGAAGCAGCCGCTTCATCAGCAGTGCAGGCAGACTCTTTCGGGTGTCAGCAATGATGTGGACATAGATCGTCTGCTCTCGAATCTCATAGATGATCCGGTTCATCCCTGACAGGATTTGCCTATATTGGCTGAGATTAAGTTTCTTGATTTCCTCCGGAATCAATCCTGAATAGGGCTGTATTCCCAAATTGCGGATGGCGGCCTTCAGATCGGCATAGGTGCTTTGCCAGGTTTGGGTAGAGAACTGTTGGATGAGATAAATACGAAGTTCTTTCAGGTCCATCTCGGCAGACTGAAGAATGACGACCTTTAAACTCATTGATGGTCAGCCCTGTCCAGGTCTGCAAAGACATCTTCGGCATCGCGAAACTTGCCGTCTTCTACCTCACGATTTCCCATCGCCAAGAGCTTAAGCAAGGCCATGGTGTCTTCCTGCTCTTCGAAACTTTTTACGTCCATGACCACAAGCTTCGCTTCACCGTTTTGGGTGATTACCAAGGGCTCGCGGCTCTCTGTGAGTGCTTTGACGATTTCAGCAGTGTGGCTTTTCAGGTAACTGATCGGCTTGATTTGAGATGAAAGCTTCATGGGTGAGCCTCGCTGGATTGAATAGGACCGAGTTTAGTCTTAATTCAGTCCTGAGTCAGGTTCTGCTGACCAGCGTTTATTGATTCCGGTTCTACCTGGTCATTACGGCTGATGACTTCGCAAGTGGGCTCGCCGCCGCAGGGATGTGTAAATGACACAGATCCAGCGTGCGAGCCCGCTAGCGAAAATGCTCATGCCGTACGCGGTTTACGCCCTGACACAAAATGACTCACATCATTGAACCCTGGCGTCGAGGAATGCCCCGGCGTGACCAGCGAATCAATGAACGCCTCATCTTCAGCCGTAATCTTCACCGCCTGCGCCTTGGTGTACGCATCCCACTGTTCCTCGGTACGCGGCCCGACAATCGCCGACGTCACGGCGCCATTGTTCAGCACCCAGGCAATCGCGAATTCAACAATGCCCACACCACGCTCTTGCGTGTACCGCTGAATCTGCTGGGCAATACGCAACGACTCCACCCGCCACTCGGTTTCCAGAATGCGTTTGTCAGCTCGACCGGCGCGGCTGTTGGCGTCCGGTTTCACGTCGGGTGCGTACTTGCCGCTCAGCACACCGCGAGCCAGCGGACTGTAAGGCACCACGCCCAACCCGTAGTTTTGCGCGGCGGTGATCTGCTCGGTCTCGGCCTGACGGTTGACGATGTTATACAGCGGCTGACTGATCACCGGCCGGTCGACGCCCAGTTGATCGGCCACGCGAATCACCTCGGCAATCCGCCAGCCACGGTAATTGGACAACCCCCAATAACGAATCTTGCCCTGGCGAATCAGGTCGCCAATCGCCGACACGGTCACTTCCAGCGGCGTGTTGTGGTCTTCGCGGTGCAGGTAATAGATGTCAAGATAGTCAGTGCCCAAACGCGTCAGGCTGGCGTCGAGGCCATTGAAGATATGCTTGCGGCTCAATCCGCTGCGGTTCGGCACACCGTCCACCGGGCCGAATCCGACTTTGGTCGCCAGTACCCATTCATGGCGGTTGCCGGCAATCGCTTCACCGACGATCTCTTCGGAACGGCCGGCGGTGTAGACGTCCGCCGTGTCGATGAAATTGATGCCCTGGTCCCAGGCCTTATCGATGATCCGCAGGGAATCTTCGGTGCTGGTCTGTTCGCCGAACATCATGGTGCCCAGTGTCAGGGTCGACACCTGTAAACCCGAATGACCCAGCGTGCGATAGCTCATGACGAAATCCTTTTACCGGTGGGAAAGCTTCAATCAAATACCAGAACGCCTGTGCGCAGAAAAGTGAAATTATCGACACAGTGCATGACAACGTTCTTGCAAGAACGTCTGCAACACCTTGATTCGGTCCGAGACCTGCACCCGGTGCGGGCACAGCAAATTGAACGGCAGGTTTTCGCCTTGCCAGTCATCGCACAGCGTCACCAGCCGTCCGGCCTGAACATCGTCAGCGAAAAGGAGCGAAAAGTGGACGTACCTATCTACCGGTCATCACCCTTAATCTCTATCCGCCTCAAACACTGTCCAAGCGCATGACCATTCGTCGCCACTGTCAGATCTGACAGTAGCCGCCTTTCTCAATCCGCTATCTCATAGCTCCAGCCACCTCCCAACGTGCCGGAGCCTCAGCCATGACCACCGCCCAATCCCCCGAGAACACCGTCCTTGTGCTGGATCGCCCCCGCGTGCAGGGCGCCACCCAACCGGTTATCGGCGCAGATATCGGCATCTCGCTGGTGATTTATGACCTGGTCATCGATGGCTTAGGCGCGACCGTTCAGGTGGATCCGGCGCTGTCGGGCACGGTCGATCCCGGCGATGTCATGGAGTTGTGGCTGGAGGGCGAGACCACGTTCCTCGATAACCAAATCATTACCGATGTGAACGCGATCACGACCTTGCGCATCCCCAAGGGCCGCCTGCATCCCGACCGCTTCAACGTGCTTTTTTACATCATCAAGCGCGGCAGTCAGAACATCGGCACTTCCGAGCCACTGATCCTGCTCTACAACAAGATCCGCCCCGGCCTGAAAGACACCCGCCCCGATATCGACGGGCATTCCGAGCTGGTGGTGTTGCTGCCCGACGCGATCAAGAACGGCGTCGGCGCCGACTTTGTCAGCGCGCAGGTGTGCGTGTCCTACCCGTACTGCCGGGCCTACGACACGATCACGTTGAAATGCAACGGCGAAATCATGACCTACAAGGTCGGCGCAGATGAGGCGCCGCAGCCGCCGAATCCGGGTTCGGCGGACCCGATCACCGTGTGTTTTACCGTCACCCGGGCCTACCTGGAAAGTGCCATCAGACTGGGCGGCAAGCTGGATTTTTCCTACACCGTCACCGACCAGCTCGGCAACACGCCAGACACCGATGCGGTGTGGTCGGCGTCGCAAACTGTGGATGAAGACCTGGCTGGCACCCAGTTGCCGGCCGCGTTGCTACGCGAGCAACTGAACGATCCCGGTGATGACTTGAGCGTCATTGACCTGGAGAAACTGCGTGGGAATCCGTTGCTGCTGATCATCCTGACCACCGATGCGCGCTTTCAGGTGGGTTACACCGTCAACGCCCTCTACACCGCCACCTTGAACGGACAGCCTGATGTGATCGTGAGGGTGTCGGGGACGGTCGAGGCGGACGAGTTCGGGCAGAAAAAGATCGTTGTGCTGGAGGTGCCCAACGACAAGGTCGAGGCCGGCTACACGGTGACGGTGACGTATGAGCTGTTCGACGGCACGACCTTGGTGGGCCGCTCTAGAACAGCGACGGCGCTGGTGGTCGGGGAGGCGACGATTGAACTGGAACGGCCGAGCATTCAGCAGGCGCCGAACAACACCAGCCTCGATCCGCTGGCAGCCCAGCAAGCCCTGACGGCGATCATTCCCACAGAGGGTTTGTTGCCCACCGATCTGCTCAGCGTGACCTGGACCGGCGCACCCGGCACCCCGGCCGAAGGCAGCCACACCACTGTGCCACGGCCGATCATTGAAATCGGGTTCAGCATCGCCTTACCGACGTGGCTGATCCCGTTCAGTCTGGGCAAACCCATCACGGTGATCTTCACCATCACCCGTGGAAGTGCGTCAGCGCAACCCTCCAAGCCGTTGACGCTGAACGTGTTGCCGCTGGTGCTGGGGGATGCCTACAGCCCCAAACTCAAACAAGCGGCCAACAACGGTGAAGGTCCCGAGTTGCACCTCAAGGACCTCACCGCCGCAGGGTTGATGTGGTTCAGCGACTGGCCGTTTATTGCGTTGGGGCAGTATGTGTGGCTGACATTGAGCGGGACCAAGGCCAATGGGGATTCTTATCATCAGGTGATTTGGGCGGCGCCTTTTGCGTTTACCAATCAGGGGTGGATTGATAACGGTTTTTTTGAAGCGCTGGCGCCTTATGCCGAGTTGATGGAGCTCAAGGACGGTTCGACGCTGACAGTCGAGTTCAAGGCGGCGCTGGGTCGCAGTCAGGACGAAGCGCAGGCGCTGGCATTCCCGATCAGAACCTACACCGTCAAGGCCCTGATCGAAGTGAGGCCAGAAATCACCTCGGTTAAAGACCCGCAAAGTGTTGAGATACCCAATGGCGAGACCACTATTCACACCAGTGTGACGCTCAGTGGGACCGCCAGCGCGGGTCAGAAAGTCGAGATCTTTGATGGCCCGACTCCCAAAGGCATCGCAGATGTGGGAAGCAACGGCATCTGGACGCATTTGCAGACCGGACTGTCGGTGGCGTCCCACAGCTTCACCGCCAAAGCGTTATATGGCAGTGGCCTGGTTTCCACCCCGCCACGGACTTTGACGGTTGCGACGGAGGTAAGACCGGAGATCACCTCAGTTAAAGACCCGCAAAGTGTTGAGATTCCCAATGGCGAGACCACCCTTCACACCAGTGTGACGCTCAGCGGGACCGCCACGAAAGATCAGAAAGTCGAGATCTTTGATGGCCCGACTACCAAAGGCATCGCAGATGTGGGAAGCAACGGCATCTGGACGCATTCGCTGACCGGACTGTCGGTGGCGTCCCACAGCTTCACCGCCAAAGCGTTATATGGCAGTGGCCAGGTTTCCACCCCGCCACGGACTTTGACGGTTGCGACGGAGGTAAGACCGGAGATCACCTCAGTTAAAGACCCGCAAAGTGTTGAGATTCCCAATGGTGACATCACCCTTCACACCAACGTGACGCTCAGCGGGACCGCCAGCAAAGGTCAGAAAGTCGAGATCTTTGATGGCCCGACTACCAAAGGCATCGCAGATGTGGGAAGCAACGGCATCTGGACGCATTCGGTGACCGGACTGTCGGTGGCGCCGCACAGCTTCACCGCCAAAGCGTTGTATGGCAGTGGCCAGGTCTCCACCCCGCCGCGGACTTTGACGGTTGCGTCGGAGGTGAGGCCAGAAATCACCTCAGTTAAAGACCCGCAAAATATTGAGATACCCAATGGCGAGACCACTATTCACGCCAGTGTGACGCTCAGCGGGACCGCGAGCGCGGGTCAGAAAGTCGAGATCTTTGATGGCTCGACTCCCAAAGGCATCGCGAATGTGGGAAGCAACGGCATCTGGACGCATTCGGTGACCGGACTGTCGGTGGCGTCCCATAGCTTCACCGCCAAAGCGTTGTATGGCAGTGGCCAGGTTTCCACCCCGCCACGGACTTTGACGGTTGCGTCGGAGGTGAGGCCAGAAATCACCTCAGTTAAAGACCCGCAAAATATTGAGATACCCAATGGCGAGACCACTATTCACACCAGTGTGACGCTCAGCGGGACCGCGAGCGCGGGTCAGAAAGTCGAGATCTTTGATGGCTCGACTCCCAAAGGCATCGCGAATGTGGGAAGCAACGGTATCTGGACGCATTCGGTGACCGGACTGTCGGTGGCGTCGCACAGCTTCACCGCCAAAGCGTTGTATGGCAGTGGTCAGGTCTCCACCCCGCCACGGACTTTGACGGTTACGAGGGAACTGTTTCTGGATCCGACCCCAATGGTTCTCAACGGTTTCAACATTTCGATCGCAGGCTCCGGGCTCGATTGGGTCCTCACCGGAAATGACCCCGCCGGCACCGCCGACACCCGCGTCCCAACCGGTGGCACCCCGCCCTTCACCTACCGGTCCTCCCATCCCAACATCGCATCAGTCGATAGTAATGGTCGGGTACGTAGCGAAGGGAATGGCACCGCCACCATAACAGTGTCCGATAAAAGCAATCCGCCTCAAACCAAATCATTCACAGCGAGCAGCACCAATGTCATCCGTGCCCTTCGTAGCCCAACACCCCTCAGATACCCCGCCTCTCGAAATTGGATCAACAGCGTAGGCGGTACACCTCTCTTCGTCCCGAACGACCCGCGGATTGCACTCATCAGAATCAAATTCCGGGACCCCACCGGAGGAAGTTATCAGACCGGAGAATCGTCATACGCGTACCCAACCGATCAAGACCTCTTTTTGACGAGCGATCGAGGAAATTACTGGTACATCGCACACAGCGGCGCCACTTCAAACCCAGCCATAAGTATCCCCCTTAAATGACAACCTAGCGAGGAGTTGATACGAAAAAACGTTCACCCACCTCAGCCACTTCCCCGTCAGGGGAAGTGGCTGAGGCTTGCTCCTAAAGCAGGCGTTTTTTCGATGTTTATAGCCTAGCACACGAGGCTATTGGGCGGGATAATGCCGACCCAGGAAGGTAAAGCCCCGTTCGATGGGCCCGATGTAGGTTTTGTCGAGATGCTGGTGCAACTCAAGCGCCTCAAACAGCTGATTGACCACGCGCACAGCCTGACGCAGCTTATGGCGCGTCGGCGTCAGTACCCGCACATCATCCATATAGCGCAAATAGAACACGTCCGGCCGGGTCAAGGCCACATCCAAACGGTACAAGTAGAAGCCGCCCAGCAGCGGGCTGAGTGAGCACGCCAGCGGAATACCTCGGGTATGCTCCCATAAAACCCCCGCGCTCAGTGGTACGTGACAGAAACTGAGCCAGTCAATGGAGCAAGTGTGGATCGCGCACCGGCTCAGCCAAATCGGCCATCAGGCGCTGATGCGACATCGAGGCGTAGTAAGACTTAACGTCGGTTCTGAAGACAAAACGGTGCTCGGTGAGCGCAGCTTGAATACTCTCGTGAGCGGCCTTGACGCCGGTTCTCTGCAGGCTTTGTGTTTTCAGATGAAAGCAGCGTGGGGAGCGAGGTAAGTGTTGGGACAAGACCAGCGCCAGACACTTCAACACCAGGGCATCGCGCGCCGACCATAGATCGATGTCGTTGCCATTGGCCGATGTAATGCGGCTCAGCAGGGCGAACCGGTAGGTCCCGGTAAGCAGTTCGGTTCGGAGTCGATGAGACTCAGCCGGCCAGTCTCTTCTGAATGACCAGATATCCGCCGCGTCCGTATTGACGGCGGCGGTGACATGACCAGTCAAAAGCCGCGGTCAGTACGTCGTGGTCCACGAGGTCATGAATGGATGGGGCTGTCATTTTTTATGTTGAAGCAGCTGTGGAGTGGTTGACGGTCCTGATCCGGAGCTCAGGTCAGAAGCAAAAGAGGATGGCCACGCTGTTCATTAGGCTGATCCTATCCAGTCAATCCTAGATAAAGCGGATCGCTTTATTATCGAACGCCACGAGTGATTACTCCTGTCCAGATGGACATGAGATGTCGTGTCGGCCTTAAGCTAAGAGTGAGAGTAGCGCACATCGGAAAGGCACTGCGCTCAGGCCGTAGTTAAGGGGACAGATTTGAATGGCACTTACTTAACATGTTTTGCGTGCCCGTTTTTCCTGACATCTGCCCTTGCTGACCGACGTGGTTTGGTCAGCAAGGGGTAGGCTTGAGGTCTTCGTTTTATGGCCCGCGGCTCGATACGACCAGGCCGATTCCCGACGCGTCTCTGAGCAATCAACATCAATAAATTCGACAGGCCATTCTCATCTTCAGGGCTGCCATATTGTCGCAGCGCCAGCCATAGCTGAAGGCTGTGTTTGAAGCTCAGTTCGCGAGGTAAACAGTCAGCTAATAGCGCTGATTGTGCCATGAGCATTCGGATCAGATTGTGTGCCAACAGATAGACCCATAGCTCCTTGACTGCCATGCCTGGGGTTTTGCAGCTTAACTTTCCAAGTCCCAGCGTAGCTTTGAGATTTCGCAAATCCAGCTCGACATGCCATCGCCCCTTGTACAGCGATTTGAGGGCGGTTTTGGGTGTCTGCTTCGGGCAATGCAACGTGGTCACCAACGTCTTTCCGCCAGCCTTCAGCTCTCGCACTGTCAGTCTTTCAGGCGCCTGTTCGTAATGCGCCTGACTCATCCAGGGCGGCCTTCTTTCGGGTTTTTTCAATTCGATCAAATGATCTTCCGAACCGAGACTTTGACCCAGGCGAAAGTCCGTACTGCGCCGTCGAGCGCCATATTGTTCGAATACGCCATCGACACCTCTTCGTTGCAACTCGCACAAGAGGAAATAGGTCGCGTAGTAAGCATCGCCCAACAAAATGTCGCCTGTTTTCAACGTGTCGAGCATTGATCTGAGCAGCGTCTGTTCATCGCCGCCCTTGCCTCGGAAACGTCCAAGGGCGGCATCTAAAACGGCGCCGCTGGAAAGACAAACGATGCCAACCACGCGACACAGGGGAAAACCCAGACCGACTTTCTGACCGCGTGACTGCGGATAGGCTCCTTGATTGGCCGCAGTGTCGGGCATGCTGACCGTCGTACCGTCCACCAAGCGTACAGGCCGTCCCATCCAGCGCCACGATGAGGGGGCGTTATCACTTATCGAAGCACCAGTGTGCCTGACTAGCGTGGAAACCATTTCCACAGGCAGGCGCTTTCTGGCTTTGCAGTAGGCGCCCGTGCGAGTGCTGTTGGGCTTCATGCCGCCACAAGACCGTTTAATGGACAAATCGTTGACGGCGTTCTGGCAGGAACGGTCGGCACTCATCGCTTGAGCCAGAAACATAGACAGCGTTTCAGTCGGCGGAAACAGGCGCTCCCGATATTCTGGTAGTGCAGACTCGACTCGCTGCAACAGTTCAGGAGCAGTGAGCAGATTGAAAAACGCATAGGCATCACAGTTCGAAGCGTGTCGATGAAAACGTTGCTGTTGATGCTGGAGAATTTCACGTCTACGATTCATTGGGGCTGTGTCCTTGGTTTATCGGGGTGTGTTCGCAACTATCACCGTAGACCAAGACCAGCCCTTCTTCATTTTTTGCTTTCAGCTCAATTGGTTAGCTGCTAAGTAAGTGCCATTCGGGACAGATTTATTTGTTCGTCAGTCCAGTCCCGAAATAACCTTATATTTGTTTCACCCCCAACGCCCGGTGCATCGCATCGGGCGTTTCGCCGTGCCGTAAAGCGACGCACCTATTGGTCGTCAGACTTTATCTCTACCCGCCTCAAACACTGTCCAAACGCATGACCACTCGTCGCCACTGTCAGATCTGACAGTAGCCGCCTTTCTCAATCCGCTATCTCATAGCTCCAGCCACCTCCCAACGTGCCGGAACCTCAGCGATGACCACCGCCCAATCCCCCGAGAACACCGTCCTTGTGCTGGATCGCCCCCGCGTGCAGGGCGCCACCCAACCGGTTATCGGCGCAGATATCGGCATCTCGCTGGTGATTTATGACCTGGTCATCGATGGCTTAGGCGCGACCGTTCAGGTGGATCCGGCGCTGTCGGGCACGGTCGATCCCGGCGATGTCATGGAGTTGTGGCTGGAGGGCGAGACCACGTTCCTCGATAACCAAATCATCACCGATGTGAACGCGATCACGACCTTGCGCATCCCCAAGGGACGACTGCATCCCGACCGCTTCAACGTGCTTTTTTACATCATTAAACGCGGCAGTCAGAACATCGGCACTTCCGAGCCACTGATCCTGCTCTACAACAAGATCCGCCCCGGCCTGAAAGACACCCGCCCCGATATCGACGGGCATTCCGAGCTGGTGTTGCTGCTGCCCGACGCGATCAAGAACGGCGTCGGCGCCGACTTTGTCAGCGCGCAGGTGTGCTTGTCCTACCCGTACTGCCGGGCCTACGACACGATCACGTTGAAATGCAACGGCGAAATCATGACCTACAAGGTCGGCGCGGATGAGGCGCCGCAGCCGCCGAATCCGGGTTCGGCGGACCCGATCACCGTGTGTTTTACCGTGACCCGTGCCTACCTGGAAAGCGCGGTCAGACCGGGCGGCAAGCTGGATTTTTCCTACACCGTCACCGACCAGCTCGGCAACACGCCAGACACCGATGCGGTGTGGTCGGCGTCGGAAACTGTGGATGAAGACCTGGCTGGCACCCAGTTGCCGGCGGCGTTGCTACGCGAGCAACTGAACGATCCCGGTGATGACTTGAGCGTCATTGACCTGGAGAAACTGCGTGGGAATCCGTTGCTGCTGATCATCCTGACCACCGATGCGCGCTTTCAGGTGGGTTACACCGTCAACGCCCTCTACATCGCGGCCTTGAGCGGACGGCCTGATGTGACCGTGAGGGTGTCCGGGACAGTCGAGGCCGACGAGTTCGGACAGAAAAAAATCTGTGTGCTGGAGGTGCCAAACGACAAGGTCGAGGCCGGGCGCACGGTGACGGTGACGTATGAGCTGTTCAACGGCACGACCTTGGTGGGCCGCTCTAAACCCGCGACGGCGCGGGTTGTCGGGCAGGCAACGATTACCCTGGACCCACCAGTCCCTGCCGCCAACCCCGTCGACCCACTCGCTTACCCACAAGGTGTGACGGTCCAAGTTGCCTTTGCGGCGTCGTTGCCTGGGGATCAGGCGCAATTGGTGGTGCTCAACCCGTTGCCGGGTTCTCCGGCGTTTCCAGCATTGCCGCTCGATCAGAACCATCAGGCCGTTTTTACTCTTGATGTTGCGTTTCTTGGGGCATGGCATGGAAAGGTGCCGCAGTTGTGTTGGGAGCTGATTCGGGGCGGAGTTGTGGTAGGCCGGTCCGGGTCGCTGTTGTTGAGTGTGAACCGAATTGCGGATGGCGATACGCGGTTGCCGATGCCGACAATCGATGGCGCGACAGCGGAGGGTGTCCTGAATGTCGCCGAGATGCAGAACACCGCTCAGTTGAGGGTGGCCGCGTGGTTGCTTCAGGTGTCCGGGCACTGTGTGTGGTTGCGCTATGACGGGTTCGACAAGACGGGGAGTCCAATTAGCCTGGTGGTCTGGGAAGGGGCGCCACATGCTTCCGCTTCGGGGCTGATCACGGCCGCGGCCAAGGCGTGGCTCCAAACCCTCGGCGACGGCTCGAAGGTGACCCTCACGTTTGGTGTGAACTTTGGCAAGGAGCCTGATCCGGTCATGATGGTGACGTTTCCGTTGCAGGGGTACACCGTCGAGGCACTGGTAGATCTGAAGCCGGAGATTACTTCGGTTACAGGTTTACCCAGCGGTGAGGAAATCCCCAATGGCGATACGACGACCGAAACCAGCATCACGCTGATCGGCACGGCCAGCAAAGGGCAGGAAGTGGAGATTTTCGATGGCCCTACGTCCAAAGGTCAGGCCACTGCTGACCCAGTGATGGGGGAATGGACACTTCCGATGAACGAGCTGAGCCTGGCAGTCCACCGCTTCATCGCCAAGGCACTGTACGGCTCGGGGCAGAGCTCTGCGGAGCGAACTTTGACCCTGGTCCCAGCGCTCGAGCTGGAACTGACCCCAATGGTCCTCGACGGCTTCAACATTTCCATCAAGGGCACAGGGCTTGATTGGACCCTCACCGGAAATGACCCCGCCGGCACCGCCGACACCCGCGTCCCAACCGGCGGCACGCCGCCATACACCTACAGGTCCTCCAACCCCAACATTGCATCAGTCGATAGCAATGGCCGGGTGCGCAGTGAAGGAAATGGTTCGGCCACGATCTACGTCACCGACCAACATCAAACCAAGGAATACCAGGTCACCACTTCCAACGTATATCGCTGCCTCTACTCTCCTGATCTTCGCGACTACCACGCATACATACAATGGGCGATGGCCTCACGCGCCATCGTCCCCCCAACATCCTCTCTCGACCCTACACGGAACCTTTATATTCAGAGCCTCCAAGCCAAATATAACCCCCCCACACAAGACCTCCCTGACACACGCTGCGAACTCGAGTATTACAACGGCGCAAGCTACAAAGCCCACTCCGTAAACTCCCGCCAAAATACATGGCATAGGTACACCTTCCACCACGTCGAACGGATCGGCTCACTCGCCTTCATTCCAAACAACGATTAGCTCCAGGGGTTAGTACGAAAAACGTTAATCCACCTCAACCACTACCCGCCAGAAGTTAAGGGGACAGATCTATTTACGCTGTCTGTCCTTAATGACTGATCTGAAATGGAGAATTAAACGGAGATGTTTAATCGACATCTCCAGACACTCTCTCAGGCTACACATCCTTGCGCCGTTGCCTACGACTGCGCCAGAATCCGCCGGCTTGTGCGCCTTAGGCCTGGGCTCTATCGTTTCCCCGTCGCTGAAGAACAGCGATCGGGTTTGGTAGCCCGGTTATCCGGCGCATAGCGCACCTAGTGGCAGGGGATTTTTATCGTCTTCTGTTTATATGGTGGCCATGCGTAGGGCGCCCTCGGGCGCGCCGGGTTGCCAGATAACCGGTCTACCAACCTTCGTATGGCCGCCACCCTTCGTCTGGTAGCGAGGGTGATGGCTCCACTTTCAATATCTGGAGTTTCATCTATGTTCAAACCAACACCAAACCCACCAGAAGCGGACGACGTTTCCCCGTACGAAACCGCCGATTCCAAAAAACTCAACGAAGCCGCCGAGCGAGCGCTCGATTTCCACTTCCCGTCGAACGCCGACATCAAAGCCACCCCGCGCACCCGCAGCACCCTGTTTTCCGTGGACCCGGATGCCACGACCGAGACCCTGGCGGTTTATCTGGTCGAGACGTTGGCCTCGGTCGATGTGATGGTTCATCAGTTGGTGGATCATTTGGAGGGGGAGTCGCGTTATGCGCTTTTGGGTATTTCCAACAGCATCATGGTGGCGGAGATTGCGGCGAACCGGGTGCTGGAAAACGTTGGTCCGCAGGGTTAGCGCAGATTTGTTAAGAGTGCGCTGACCTGTGGCGAGGGGGCTTGCCCCCGTTCGGCTGCGAAGCAGTCGTAAATCCTGTGTGCTGGGTTTGTCTGAATCACCGCGATCTCAGGGTTTGGGGTCGCTTCGCAACCCAACGGGGGTAAATCCCCTCGCCACAAAAGCCGGACTGACCACAATAGTTGTGTGTCTGCACATGCGAAATGAAAAACGGCCCGAAAGGGCCGTTTTTGTTGGTGATTACGCGTGGTGAAGTGAAGCCTTAAACCCGCAACGTCCGCGTCATGCGCAACGCCAGCAAGCTTCCGCAAACAATCACCCCCGCCAGCAGATACAGCGCTGCATCGGTCGAACCGGTGCTGTCCTTGACCCAACCCACCAGGTACGGGCTCAGGAAGCCCGCCATTTGCCCCATGGAGTTGATCAATGCCAATCCACCCGCCGCCGCGCCCGCACTCAACAGCGCCGTCGGCACTGGCCAAAACATCGGCAGGCCGGTGAGGGCGCCCATGGTGGCGATGGTCAAGCCGAGTATTGCAATGGCCGGCGTTGTCGCAAAGTTCACGGCGATCAGCAGACCGACCGCGCCCATCAGCATCGGCACTACCAAGTGCCAGCGGCGTTCTTTGCGCAGGTCTGCCGAGCGACCGACCATCAACATGAACAGCGCCGCCAGCAGGTAAGGAATGGCACTCAACCAACCGATCACCAGGTTATCGCTGAAGCCCAGGTTTTTGATGATCGACGGCAGCCAGAAGTTGATCGCGTAGACGCCGCTCTGGATGCAGAAGTAGATCAAACCGAACGCCCAGATCGCTGGGTTCTTGAACACGTCCAGCAGCGAGTCGGTGGTGGTTTTCGGTTTGTTGGCCAGGTCTTCAGCGTGGTCGGCTTCCAGCACCGAACGCTCGAAAGGGGTGAGCCACTTGGCATTGGCGTAACTGTCGCTCAGCAGGAAGTAGGCGAGGGCGCCGAGGATCACGGTCGGAATGCCTTGCAGCAGGAACATCCACTGCCAGCCCGCCAAACCGCCCTGGCCGGCAGCGAAGTGGTTGAGGATCCAGCCGGAAAACGGGCTGCCGAGCAGGCCGGACACCGGGATCGCCGACATGAACAGCGCCATGATGCGGCCACGGCGGAAGGTCGGGAACCACTGCGAGAGGTAGAGCACCACGCCCGGGAAGAACCCGGCTTCGGCCGCGCCGGTGAACAGGCGCAAGGTGTAGAACTCGGTCGGGGTGGTGACGAACAGCAGGCAGGTCGAGAGCGTGCCCCAGACGATCATCATCAGCGCAATCCAGCGCCGTGGGCCGAATTTGGTCAACGCCAGGTTGCTCGGCACGCCGCACAGCACGTAGCCGATAAAGAAGATCCCGGCCCCGAGGCCGTACACGGTTTCGCTGAATTTCAGTGCGTCGAGCATCTGCAGCTTGGCGAATCCAACGTTGACCCGGTCGAGGTAGTTGAACAGGTAGCAGATGAAAATGAAGGGGATCAAACGCAGCGTAATGCGTTTGTAGACGGCGTTTTTGTCGTCAACGATGGCCTGGGTAGCGGCGGCGCTCTGTGACATGGCGGGCTCTCTCTTTATTATGATTTTTTGCGATGCGCAGGGTAACGTTGATCGCCCAGAGAGTCTCGGCCACCCTCGGGGTGGCTGTCTTTGTGCCTGAGCACAGGGTTTGCAACCCAGCCCTGTGCGGGTGAACAACCACGACCCATCACGCTTCCAAGGATCCCGATATGTTCGAACTCGATCACGACCTGGCCCAGGACATCGTCGACCGGGCGATGGCCATCCTGCCGTACAACGTCAACGTCATGGACAGCCAGGGATTGATCCTCGGCAGCGGCGAGCCGGAGCGGATCAACACCCGCCATGAAGGCGCGCAATTGGTGCTGGCCAACGGGCGGGTGGTGGAAATCGACGCGCAAACCGCGATTCATCTGAAAGGCGTGCAGCCGGGGATCAACTTGCCGCTGTTGCTCGATCAGCGCTTGATCGGCGTGCTGGGGATTACCGGAGAGCCCGAGCAATTGCGCACCTATGCCGAGCTGGTGCGGATGACCGCCGAGATGCTGGTGGGCCAGCGCAATCAGCAGGCCGAGCAGCAATGGCGCCGGCAGCGTTGCGATGATCTGTTGGCGTTGCTGCTGAGCGAGGCGGGTGATTCGCCTCGCTTGCTGGACGAAGCGCAGCAGTTGGGCCTGAAACCGCAAATGACGCGGGTGCCTTATCTGTTCGAATTGGGTGGGGAGCACGGTCCCGGGCAGACGGTGGATGCGCTCAGTGCCTGGCTGACTTCGCGTTACCCGGACAGTTGGTGCGTGAGTTCGGCGAAGTCGTCGTTGCTGTGGTGCCGGCCGGCAAGTCAGGCGATCGAGAATGATCGGCTGCTGGAGAAGCTCGACGGTCTGGGCTGGAACATTTTGCGCATTGCCGTGGGCGGGCAGGCAGATGGGTTGTCTGGGTTGCGTCGTTGCTATCGACGGGTCGGCGACTTGCTGGCCTATGGGCGCGATGTGTTGCCGCGTTCGCGCTTGCTGACGCTCAACCGTTATCGGCTGCCAGTGATGCTGTGGCGTCACCGCAATGATGACGCGCTGGATGAGTTGCTCAAGCCACTGCGCAAAGTCATCGCCAAGGACGGCAACGGCCAACTGCTGGCGACCTTGCGCAGTTGGTGCGAACACGACGGGCAGAGCCAGGCGTGTGCCGATGCGTTGGGGATTCATCGCAACAGTTTGCGTTATCGGATGGAGCGGATTGCCGAGTTGAGTGGGGTTGATCCGTTGAAACTGGATGGCATGCTTGCGCTGTATCTTGGCGTTCAGCTTCTGCCGCAAACTGATTAGAGAGGTGGCGATTGTAAGGACGCCTTCGCGGGCAAGCCTCGCTCCTACAAGAGCGCCGCCCCCCCTGTAGGAGCGAGGCTTGCCCGCGAAGAGGCCAGCCCAATCACCATCAAACCCGGCTTTGTGGAAATGAACAATAAACGCCACACCCGCTTGTGCAGCGGACCGGCGTTATTGTTCGGGGCTGCTGGCAGCATGGAACGCATTGGAACTGGAGAATTCGCATGAAAATCGTCATCGCCCCCGATTCGTTCAAGGACAGCCTGAGTGCCCAAGGCGTGGCCGATGCCATTGCCCTGGGATTGGCGCAGGTCTGGCCCGATGCGCAACTGGTCAAATGCCCGATGGCCGACGGCGGCGAAGGCACGGTCGAGTCGATTCTGGCGGCGTGCGAAGGTGAGTTGCGCAAGACCCGTGTTCGCGGACCGCTCGGCGTGACCGTCGATGCCGCCTGGGGCTGGTTGCCGCAAAGCCACACCGCGATCATCGAAATGGCCGAAGCCAGCGGCCTGCAACGGGTACCGCCGGGGCAACGCGATGCGTGTGTCAGCAGCACGTTCGGCACCGGCGAGCTGATTCGTGCGGCGCTGGATGCCGGGGCGCAACGGGTGATTCTGGCCATTGGCGGCAGCGCTACCAACGACGGCGGCGCCGGGGCGATGCAGGCGCTGGGCGTGAAGTTGCTGGGCGCCCAAGGGCAAACGCTGGCGCCGGGCGGTTTGGCGTTGGCGCAATTGGCTCGGATCGATCTGAGTGAAATCGATCCGCGCCTGGCCAACGTACGCGTCGACATCGCGGCCGACGTCAACAATCCCCTGTGCGGTCCTCACGGTGCTTCAGCGATTTTCGGTCCGCAGAAAGGTGCATCGCCCGAGCAGGTTCAGCAGTTGGATGCTGCCCTTGGACACTTCGCCGGGCTGTGCGCACAGGCGCTGGGTAAAGACGTCAAGGAAGAACCGGGCAGCGGCGCGGCGGGTGGTCTGGGGTTTGCGGCCAAGGCGTTTCTTGGTGCGCAGTTTCAGGCGGGCGTGGAAGTCGTCGCCGAGTTGGTCGGGCTGGCTGACGCGGTAAAGGGCGCCGACTTGGTGATCACCGGTGAAGGGCGTTTCGACGCGCAGACCTTGCGCGGCAAGACGCCGTTTGGCGTGGCGCGTATCGCCCGAGAGCAGGGTGTGCCGGTGATTGTGATCGCGGGGACCTTGGGCGAGGGGTATCAGGATTTGTATGCGCATGGCATCGATGCGGCGTTTGCGTTAGCCAGTGGCCCGATGACCCTGGAACAGGCCTGTGCCGAGGCGCCGCGGTTGTTGCAAGACCGTGCCAGTGATATCGCACGGGTTTGGCGGATCGCTGCTCGCAAATCCTGAAGTTCAATCCATTCCTGTAGCAGCTGCCGAGCCTGCGAGACTGCGTTCGAGGACGAAGTCCTCGCCAATCCGATGTACGCAGTTTGCCTGAATGACCGCGTTGTCTGGTTTTACGACTGCTTCGCAGCCGAACGCAGCCTCGGCAGTTGCTACAGGGATTTGTGTTTCAGCATTGAAACACTTTCAACGCCGCAAAATATTTTTCTCAATTCCCCGCGAAAAACCTCATCCCCAGCCGATACACCCAATAGGCGCACACAAACCTATTACAACAGTGGCGCCCGGCTGACCCCGCGCGTGCCAACGCCCGCCACTCAGCAATCCCCGCAAGGACGCTCGCCGCCTCAATCTCCCGAGTACCATCCTATGTCCCTGCGTAAACTGAATATCGCGCCTCGAGCTTTCCTGGGTTTTGCCTTCATTGCCTTGCTCGTCATCGTGCTGGGTGTGTTTGCGGTGAATCGCATGTCGATCATTCGCCAGGCCTCGGTCGATATGGGCAGCACCCAACTGCCCAGCGTCGCCTTCCTGGGTAATGTCACCGAAAATATCCTGCGCATGCGCATTTTGTCGTTCCGGATTCTGGTTAACCGCGAGCCGGCCAGTTTGCAGGAGGCTGAAACCCGGATTGGCGTGCTCACCGACAAGGCGCGCAAGGCACAGGCCAGCTATGCCGAGTTGCCGGCGGTCCCGGACGAAGCCGCGCTATATAAAGTGTTCAGCGCAACGATGGACACATACATGCAAGCGCAGCGCGAGATGATGGACCTGTCGCGCCAGAACAAGGTGGATGAGATGCGCACCTTGATCAACACGCGGATCAAGGAAGGCACCGACCTGATGGGCGAACAGCTCAATAAACTGGTGGCCTACAACACTGACGGGGCGAAGGCTGCCGGTGTTATCGCTGAAGAAAACTACAACAGCGCCGTGAACGGAATCATTGCGGTGTCGGTGGTGGCGTCGCTCATGACCGTGCTGCTGGCCTGGCTGTTGACCCGCAGCATCGTCACGCCGCTCAATCGCGCCGTGCAGGCCGCCGAAACCATCGCCGGCGGTAACCTGAGCAAAGCCATCGAGATTGACGGCAAGGATGAACCGGCCCGTTTGCTCGGCGCCTTGTCCGTCATGCAGGCCAACCTGCGCAAAACCATCGAACAGATCGCCGGCTCCGCGACGCAACTGGGTGCCGCGGCTGAAGAGTTGAGTACCGTGACTCAGGAAGCGTCTCGCGGCCTGCAACAACAAAACAACGAAATCGAACAGGCTGCGACAGCAGTCAACGAAATGACCGCCGCCGTGGAAGAAGTCGCTCGCAACGCCGTGTCGACCTCCGAAGCTTCGAATCAGTCGACCCAGGCCGCGCGCGAAGGCCGCGACCGCGTGGTGGAAACCGTCGATGCGATCCAGACCATGACCCACGACGTGCAAAACACCTCGTTGATGATCGAAGGCCTGGCCGCTCAGGGTCGCGACATCGGCAAAGTGCTGGACGTGATCCGCGCCATCGCCGAGCAAACCAACCTGCTGGCCCTCAACGCTGCGATTGAAGCGGCCCGTGCCGGTGAAGCGGGACGGGGTTTTGCCGTGGTCGCGGACGAAGTCCGGGCCTTGGCCCATCGCACCGCGCAATCGACCCAGGAAATCGAAAAAATGGTAGCCGGCATCCAGAACGGCACGGGCGAAGCCGTCTCGTCGATGCAGCAAAGCAATCAACGCACCCAAAGCACGCTGGAGATGGCTCGCGCCGCCGGTGTGGCGCTGGAGCAAATCACGCAGTCGATTCACTTGATCAACGAACGCAACCTGGTGATCGCCAGCGCGTCGGAAGAACAGGCCCAGGTGTCCCGCGAAGTCGACCGCAATCTGGTGAACATCCGCGACCTCGCCACCCAGTCCGCCGCCGGTGCCAATCAGACTAGCGCCGCAACGCATGAACTGTCGCGTCTGGCGGTGGATTTGAATGCGATGGTGGCGCGTTTCGTGATTTGAGATAGGGTTGAGTCTGGGAGTCCGCGCGCGACAGGAGAAACACATGCGCTATTCAGCCTTGACCCAACGAATCGCCGGCGACGGAGCGGCAGCCTGGCAGATTCATGACCGAGCGCTGGAAATGCGCGAGCAAGGAATCGATGTGCTGCTGCTGTCGATCGGCGATCCGGATTTCGACACGCCGCCGCCCATCGTCCAGGCGGCCATCGACAGCTTGCGGGCCGGCGACACGCATTACCCGGAGGTGCGCGGCAGTCGCGGATTGCGCAGCAGCATCGCGCGGCGCCATCGACAGCGCAGTGGTCAGACGGTGGACGCCGATCATGTGATCGTGTTTCCAGGGGCGCAGTGCGCAGTGTATTCGGTCGCGCAATGCCTGCTCGATCCGGGTGATGAGGTGATCGTCGCCGAGCCGATGTACGTGACCTACGAAGGCGTGTTCGGCGCCTGCGCCGCCAAAGTGGTGCCGGTGGCGGTGCGGCCGGAGAACGGCTTTCGCGTTGATCCGGCGGATGTGGCGGCGCTGATCACGCCGAAGACCCGGGTCCTGTTGCTCAACAGCCCCAACAATCCTTCCGGCGCCAGCCTGTCCTTGAAAACCTGGCAAGCGCTGGCGGCGTTGTGCGTGCGCCATGATCTGTGGTTGATCAGTGACGAGGTCTATAGTGATCTGTTGTTTGAGGGTGAACACGTCAGCCCGGCGAGCCTGCCGGGCATGGCCGAACGCACCGCGACGATCAACAGCCTGTCCAAATCCCACGCCATGAGCGGCTGGCGCGTCGGTTGGTCGATCGGCCCGAAAATGCTGGCCGAGCACCTGGTGCATTTATCGTTGTGCATGCTGTTCGGCATCCCGGATTTTGTGCAGAAAGCCGCGCAAGTGGCGCTGGATGAAGACTTGCCGGAAGTGGCGCTGATGCGTGAGGAATATCGCCAGCGCCGCGATCTGGTGTGCGCCAGGTTGAGTGGTTGCCCAGGGATTCGCCCGATCCGGCCGGATGGCGGGATGTTTGTGATGGTGGATGTACGTTTGACCGGGTTGTGCGCTCAAGGCTTCGCCGAGCGCTTGCTGGAGGGTTACGGCGTGTCGGTGCTTGCCGGAGAGGCGTTCGGACCGAGTGCGGCGGGGCATATCCGGATCGGGTTGGTGGTGGATCAAGTGAAACTGGCGGATGCGTGCCGGCGGATTGCGTTGTGTGCGGCGGACCTTCTGGAGGCCCGGCGAGCCTGATAGCTTTGTGTTGTTTGTGCTGGCCCCTTCGCGGGCAAGCCTCGCTCCTACACTGGAGTTGTGGTGTTCACAAAATCCCTGTAGGAGCGAGGCTTGCCCGCGAAGGCTGCCTAACAGACGACAAAAATCTTACGCCTCGGGCCACGCCCCAACATTCACCAAATTTGCAGGCCGCTCCCCAGCCAACGCAGCCAGCAGATTATCCACCGCACACCCTGCCATCGCCTCCCGCGTCTCTGCGCGCCGGCCTTGAGGATCGACGGCAGCCACAACACGAAACCGTAGACCCCAATGCTCCAGCAGAAAAACTGCAACGCGAGGATGATCACCTTCGGCGAGCGGAAGGCTTCAGCGTAGTTCTTCACCGCTTTAATGCCGACCTGTTCGGCGGCGAGGGCGCTTTCCAGGTCCTGCTTCTCCTGGTCAGTCAGCCACTTGGCCTGTGCCGGACGATCATCCGCCAGACGCCACCAGATAAACGCCCACAGCACCGCCGGCAAACCTTCAATGATGAACATCCAGCGCCAGCTGAAATGCTGCACCAGGTAACCCGACACCACCGACATCCAGAGCATGGTCACCGGGTTGCCGAGGATCAGAAAAGTGTTGGCCCGCGAGCGTTCGGCACGGGTGAACCAGTGGCACAGGTACACCAGCATCGCCGGCATCACCGCGGCTTCGACCACGCCGAGCATGAAGCGAATGACGATCAGCCAATAGGCGTTGGACACGATGCCGGTCAACGTGGCGAGCCCGCCCCAGAGGATCAGGCTGACGAAAATCAGCTTCTTCACGCTGTGCTTCTGCGCATAGATCGCACCCGGCACCTGGAAGAAAAAGTAACCGAGGAAGAACAGTGCGCCGAGCATCGACGACAGGCCCGGGGTGATCATCAGGTCGGCGGCCATCCCGGAGGCGGCAGCGAACCCGTAATTGGCGCGGTCCAGATACGCCAGGCTGTAGGTGATGAAGACGATGGGCATGATGTACCACCAGCGGCGGGCGGCGAGTGATGCGGTTTTCATGATGGTGCTCCTGAGCTTGTTGTTTTTGTCGCAGCAGGTAACGGGTTACAAATCTTCAGTGACTGTGCGGGCCTCATCGCGAGCAGGCTCACTCCCACATTGGATCTAGGTCAAACACAAATCCCCTGTGGGAGTGACGGTGCGACGATTCGACCTGCTCGCGATGGCGGACTCAAACTCGACGGACATTTCAAGCCGGGTCGGCAACCCCTCCATATCCCCCCGACTCTGCACCGCACGGCTGCCAATCCAGTTGGCCCGCTGCACGGCATCGGCAAAGCTGTGGTTTTCCAGCAACGCGCTGATCATGCCGACGGCAAATCCATCGCCAGCCCCAACCGTGTCGACCACCGTTGCCACCGGCACGCCCGCGACGAACCCCTCATCCTGATACGTGCGGTAATACGCGCCATGCGGCCCGAGCTTGATGGCCACCGCTTCTGCACCCTGATCGAGATAAAACGCCGCGATATCCGCGGGGTCTTCAAACCCCGTCAGCAAGCGGCCTTCGCTCAACCCAGGCAACACTCAATGGGCGAGGGCGGCTAGGCGATTGATTTCGCTGATCATCAGCTGCTCGCTGGCCCACAGGCTCGGGCGCAGGTTCGGGTCGAAAGACACGCTGCGCCTGGCATTGCGCATGCGGGTCATCAGTTCAACAGACATTTCCCGGGCAGACGCCGACAGCGCCGCAGGAATACCGGTGGCGTGCAAATGCCGAGCGTTGAGCAATGACGGGGAGATCGACTGCACCGACAAATGACTGGCCGCCGAACCGCGACGGAAATACTCGACCGCCGGATCGCTGCCATCCTCGGTGCGGGACTTGAGCTGCAACCCGGTCGGGTGCACCGGGTCGATTGCGACATGACTGCAGTCCAGGCCTTCTTTTTCCAAAGTGTCTACGACAAACCGCCCCAGCGAATCGGCACCCACCCGGCTCAACCACGCCACGTTGAAACCCAGCCGCGACAGGCCGATCGCGACGTTGCTGTCGGCCCCGGCAATGCGCTTGTGAAATTGGCTGACGGACGCCAGGTCACCGTTCTGTTCGGCGACAAACATCGCCATGGTTTCGCCGAACGAGAGGATATCGAACTCAGGCATGAGCATGCTCCAGGCGGGATTGGCCGAGGCGGGCGAGGGTGGCCACGTGGTCGGTGGTCAACTGCACCAAGTCATCGCCTTGCAGCGGATACTCCACCGCCCGCATAACGCCTTGGGCCATGTGCCGCAGCAGTTGTTCCCACAGATGTACGTCACTGGCAGCCGGCGGGACGGTGACCAGTTTGCCGTCGGCCCGGCGTGCAACGGCTTTGCAATGCACGTAGCCAACATGCCGGCCGAGCAACCGCGCAGCGCTGGCGGCGGACTGGTCCTGCCATTGCCAGTTGCCGATATCGAAGGTCATTTTGATCGGCAGGTTGTGCTGCTCGACTTCGCCAGAAGCGTTGAAACGGCTCGATACGGCCGCCGTGCAAGGTCTGGTCGTTTTCCACCAGCAGCTGCACCGGGCTTTGCGCGAGGATTCGGTTCAAGGCCTGGAGATCGTTGTTGTCGGTGAAGTAACCCAGGGAGACTTTCAGCCATTTGGCGCCGAAGGTTTCGGCGCGCCGGAGGGTGATGAGCAATTCAGGATTGGGTTTCGATTGACCGGCGAGCCACAATTCCATTGGCGACGAATAGATGCTTTCCAGACCTTGGGATTGAGTAGCGTCGGCCAGTTGCAGCGGGTCTTCATCGGTGAGCAGCTCTTCGCGCCATTCAATGTGTGTGGCGCTGGCTGCAGCCAACACGGCGGTAAAACTGCCTTGGCCGCGTTGGCGTACCAGGTCGGCGCCGTAGCTCGACAGGCTGATGGAGACGGGTGGTTTATTCATTGTTTTGCACCTCTGAAACCGGTTTCATTTTTGTTCAAAAAAAATGGCTGCTTAAATTATGTGGGGCTTTTAAGGGCCTCTTCGCGGGCAAGCCTCGCTCCTACAGGGGTATGCGGTGCTCTTGTAGGAGCGAGGCTTGCCCGCGAAGGCGTCCTCAAACTGCAACACGCAACGCGGTCGACCCACGCACCACCAACCGCGCCGCAAAATCCATCGTCCGCACCGGCCCGTCATCTCCGCGCAACCGCTTGAGCAAACACTCAAACGCACTCGCGCCAATCTCCGCCGTCGGCTGGGCAAGCGCCGTGATCCCGCTGCCCACCAGCGGATACCAATCCAGATCATCCAGCGCGATCACCCCGACATCCTCAAACAGATTGCACTGCAACTCACGCAAGGAATGGGTAGCGGCCAGCGCCGCAATGCCATTGGCACAGAACAGCGCTTTCGGCCCCGAGCCAGGTGTGTCGAGGAAGGTTTTCAGCTGCGCAGTCAAATCACTACCGGTTTCCACCACTGCGCCGGTCAGCGCCGGACGCTGCCCGATCTGCGCCTTGAAACTGCTGACCCGCTCAATCCGCGAACTGGTGCCGTCAAACGGTTCAGTCACCATCAGCACATCGCAATAACCGCGCTCCTGAAAATGGGCGATGGCCATTTCCACGGCGGCCGGGTTGTCCAGACCGACCAGATCACTTTCAAGCTGCTCGACCTTGCGATCCACCAGCACCATCGGCATTTCCCGGTGCAGTTCACGCAACTCATCGCGGTGGTGGCCAAGGGTGTTCACGATCAAGCCTTCGATGTTGTACGAACGCAGCAACGCCAGATGCTGGCGCTCCTGCTCGTCATCGCGATCGGTGTTGCACACCACCAGGCTGTAACCGTGCTGGCGGCAGGCGGTTTCCACCCCGTGCATCACGGCTATCGAATAAGGGTTACGGATATCGGCCACCAGCATGCCGATCAGGCGAGTGCGCCCTCGCTTCAAGCCGCGGGCCATCTGGTTGGGTCGGTAGCCGAGTTGGGCAATCGCCTGCTCGATGCGCAGGGCAATGGCATCGGAGAGCAGGGCGCGGTCGTCACCGATGAAGCGCGAGACGCTGGCTTTGGACACACCGGCGTGTTCGGCGACGTCGAGCATGGTGACGCGGCTGCGTTGGGCGGCGGAGAAATCGTTCATGGGCGACCTTGTTATTGGAATAGTTCTCACGAAACGAGTCGTGAAACCGGTTTCAGAGAGCACCATTCCATCAAGACCGTCAAGGCTACTGTAGGGCAGATGTTTAAGAATAACCGACGAACGGTCGTGATGCCTGTCAGATCTGACAGTAGCCACGTTGTCGCTATGGGTGCCTAATTTATCTCACCACTTACTTTTGCTTCAGGGCGATCAGCTATGGCTCGACAGGGATCTAAATACACATATTTCAGCGTGCCTTCGACCTTTGACCCGCCGAAGGTAATTGGAGTCGCCGATTCAGAAGATGATCCTGAGGGTTACATTCCTTTTGAATTATTAGCCGAGGGAATCGATGTTGTCGTGCCTCTTTGGCAGGACCCGGTAACAATACCGGGCGAGGTAGACACTCTGCGTGTTTTCTTTGATCAGCCAGGCCACCCATTAGTAAAGGTAGAGAAATTTTATGGTCCAGAAGATATCAGGCCTGAGTTTATTGTTCATATCGGCCCAGAGCATTTACGAACTAATGGTCCCGGAAATTTGTGGTATGAACAAACCAATCCTGTTGGCAACCCGGCGCGCTCTTTTCAAAGAACGCTGACTGTCGACCACACCCCGGTAAACAAGGACCTGCCGGTGGCAACCTTTCCCCATGCCAATGCCTATAGCTATTTAAATTGCAGTACTCAGCCACCCATCTGGGAAGGGGTGACGGTGAAGATTCCGCCACTGACGGGATTTAAAGCTGGAGATCGTTGCGTAGTGACATGGAGAGCTTACGCCACTCTAAATGGAAGCGGTATACAATTTAGACGCGCCTTCAAACAAATAACGCGAGCGAATCTGAGTGAGCAGGATATTCGGGAGGGGTTCTTGGAAGTTGTCGCGCCCTACGATATTCATATCAAGCCGATGGTAATTAATGCATCCGCGCTTGTTAATTATCGTGTATACCGCGGCACAAGGTTGCTAGGCCAATCGAAAACAGGACTGGTAAGGGTCGACCGGATTATCTCAGGCGAGGAAGTTCCATGCGGGCCTTGAGCACGTATGGAAATAATGCAGTGAAGAAGCATACGAAGAGGCCTAAACCTTCTTGGAGTCGTATCGCAATCAATTGTGAAGCACGGAGACGATAAAAATGAACGCGATAGTTGAAAAGGCTAAGTTATCCCGACAAAATGTTTTGTTAAGCCGTTATCGGAAGTCCGATGGTGTTTTTGCTGACCCTCCTCCCGCCGTCACTATTACAGAACAGACATTGCTCCCCGATCTACGGATCCCCGTGGCAAAGCTTACTGCACCTCTTGAATATACAATCCCGCAACCTACAGATCCTGAAGACGCCGACGATGAATACGAGGTGGAAATTCGCAAAAAAGGAGCTACGGCCTGGGAAAAACTTGTACCTTTGACACTGCTAGGGCCTATTGCCAATCGAGTATGGCCTTTAAAACTTTATATTCCGGTGACACACCTCGTGGAGGACCGTGACCCCGAAACGCCGACGGAATATGAAGTTCGTTATATTTATTTATACGCTGGAGCAAACCCAGGTACTTCTTTAATTGCGACTTACGCCATTGACCGGACGGCGCCGTATAGAATCAAGGAACCTGCTTCCAACCGATCCCCTGGCGCGGCTTCATTTCCTATTGACCTACCCCCGGCTGCTCCTATCGATGAGGAGTACATCGGTAATAATCCAACCGGCATCACAATCAAGGCCGCATCGTATGGCACCGCTTATCTCCCCACTGACCGGATTAAGGTTTTCTGGGGTGCAGCCCCTGATGTAGAGCGCGACCCGCCTGTGTTTGAAGACCTGTTGCCATCAACTTATGAAGTCACCATACCCATTAACGTGTTCGTAAATTCTGCGGAGGGTTACAACGTCTGTGTGTATGTTGTTACGGATGCGGCAGGCAACATCAGTAAAAAATCCAGTCCCAGTTCTCGCGAAATCAGGCGTCTTACTGATCCCACCGTATTTGCAAAACCCGTGGTGCCCTTGGCGAATGGCGAAGATGGCGATGGCCTGATTGACTTGGCTGACTGTGCGCTGGGGGTCGATGCTGTCATTGATGTACCAACACCCAATGCAGGTTCTGACACAATCCAGGTATTTTGGGGGATAGAATCTCTTGGCGAGAAGAGAGTAGATCAAAGTGTCGGCGGTAAGTTGACTTGGGAGGGTGTTGATTTCGCTATAATTAAAAAAGTATATGGCGACACCGATGGTGACGAAAAAACAAATATCAGTTATGCGATGTTCAGGGGGGCGCGTCACATCGGCGGCAATAACGATGATATTAATGTCAATATTTATTACCCTGGTCCGACAAATCCGAATGAGCCGGATCCGGTCAACCCTGTCTTGACTGCTCCTACACTAGAAACTGAAGACGGATCGACCGATGAAATATTGGAGTCGGATTTCGGCAAAGATGCAACGATTACATTTACCCTGTTTACCTTGCCAGTCACTCAGGAAGGCTGGTTCATTAAAATATTATATGGAACTGCCCAAGTGGGGGATGTAATCCGCTTAAGTCCAGGGCAAGAAGGAACGGAGATCACACGAACACTTCCATGGGAAACAATTTTTGAGCAAAACAGCGGGACGAAGATTTTGCGGTGGGAACTGTCTGCTTTAGATAATCCCAACCCTGTAGTCTCTACTCCTAAAAATATCCCGGTCGCCGATTTTCCGATACAAACGCCGATGCCCCAAGTGCAAGGCCTTCAGGGCTCTGCGCGAAGGATCAGTTGCCCGACATTGAACTTTATACCACCAGGTGATGGCACCAATAGACGTAACCTCGCAGTTATTATCCCTAAAAGCACATACACGGTTGATGGTGAAACGATTACGTTGTCTTACGCGGCGTATACCAATACAAATCCTCCAATACTGGTTCCTGGTACGGAAACAACTGCAGATCTTTTGATTTCAGGCGTTTTTCCAAATGAAGGAAGTCTGATCCATATCGGTGTTTATGAGGATCATTTTAAACCGGCAAACCGTGCTAATGCAGTGCTCAGTTATACGATTACTCGGACAGGTACTACGGACACTCCGCCTTCGGCGGAAGCCATACATGAAATAGTGTTGACCAATGGCTCGGGGCAATACTGTGAGGAAGCGAATCCAATCCCAAGCCCATAATTATCAACGCTGTGCAGTGCGGCAAGACAGTTTTGTCGCACTGTTTCACTTCATTGTGAAATTAGATGTCTTAGGCCGACAAGGGTGTTTCGCCTTCAAAATGAGGATTAGTCCTACATAGCTCTACGTAATTCCACGCTAGCCTAGCACCCTTTGTTTGGCTGGCCTCCCTATTCGCGAGTGACAGCTATCCCGTTTAATCAAGCAGGTGTCTACTATGCGTAGCATGTATTCGTTTATCTCCAAGGGAGAGCTCTTTTACTTACCTTTGGTGATGTTTTTCACCCCGTTTTCCCTGGCAGCCCCCATTGTCGGGGGCAACGAAACCATTACCGGTGGCACACCGGAGCGCTGGGATCTCAGTTCGAGTGCCACATTAAATGTCAATGGTGCACAAACACTGTTCATCAACTCTGACAGTTCGACACTCAACGTGAATACCGGAAGTTCAACCCAACAAATTACAGCTCGCAATGGCTCCCTTGTTAATTTAAGCGGGGCGACAGTCTCAGGTGTTAGCGGTCCGGCGGCAGTCATGCTGAGTAACAGTCAAGCCACTATCGACAACAGCACCATTACCGGCAATCGCGTCGGGCTGCAGGTTGTGCGCGAGTTCAGTAGCCAGACCGGCTCCTCGGCAACCGTGAGTGGTAAAAGCACGATCAGTGGTGAGACCGGTGGGGCTCTGGTGAGTGGATTCAGCGAGTTGCACGTCACGGACTCAACGATTCAGGGCACCGGTGCTACCAGCTACGGGTTGAGACTTCTCAGCGGCCAGGCCAGCGCAACCGACAGCACCTTTGTCGGTAGACAGGAAGGGATAATTCTCGGGCTCGACACTTCGGCGATTCAACCCGTGATTCTGTCGTTGGTCAATACGACCGTGCAGGGGCACACCGGCTCCGCCATCCTCGTTGACTTCGCCAACGCCGGTTCTTCTACAGCCACCATTTCCCTCGATAACGCCCTTCTGTTGGCTGGCAACGAGACGCTGGTGGATGTCCGGGGCGGCGCAACGACTTCGGTAACCGTCAGCAACAGCACATTAACCGGCAACTTCGTCAATGAAGCGGGCAGCACCCTTGATCTGACGTTACAGCAAAACTCGTCGCTGACAGGTCGACTGGAAAATGTCTCCAGCGCGACGATCAACGACAGCGCCCGTTGGGTACTCGTAGAAGACAGTCAGATCAATAAATTGATGCTCAACGGCGGCACAGTTCGCTTCGGTGCGGATGACGCTTTTTATCAGTTGGATGTGGTTGAGCTTGCAGGTAATGGTCGATTCGAACTGGGCACGAATTTCGCCACCGGCCAGACCGACTTACTGAACGTTACCGGGACTGCCAGCGGTCGACATGAACTGTTGATCAGCAGCAGCGGTGTCGAACCCGCTGCCGGGCAACCCATTCGGGTGGTGCAGACGGCAGGCGGCGATGCGCAGTTCTTTGTCGACAGAGCCGTAGACCTCGGAACCTTTTCCTACAGTTTGGCGAAGAGTGGCGACGACTGGATTCTTGATCCGAGTACCCGTACGGTCAGTCCGGCCACACGCACGGTGAAGGCCTTGTTCAACACGGCGCCGACCGTGTGGTACGCCGAACTCATGTCGTTGCGTTCGCGCATGGGAGAGTTGCGCTTCAAGGGTGGGGACGCGGGCGCCTGGGGACGTACTTATGGCAATAAATACATTGTGTCTGATGGTTCAGGCGTCGGGTATCAGCAAACTCAGCGCGGCTTCACGTTGGGTGCCGATGCGCCGCTCCCGATTGGAAAAGGCAAATGGTTGGTGGGGATTATGGGGGGGCATAGCGATTCCGACCTGAACCTCAATGGCGGCACTTCGGGTACGGTCAGCAGTGACTACGTTGGTGCATACACTACCTGGATTCAGGCTGACAGCGGTTACTACTTTGACGGCGTGGTGAAGGTCAACCGCTTCCGTAATGATGCAAAGGTCGGTATGAGCGATGGCAGCAGAGCTAAAGGTGACTATGACTCTATGGGCGCAGGCGGCTCTATCGAGTTCGGTCGAAACATAAAGATTGCCGGGGGCTACTTCCTCGAACCTTATACCAAATGGTCAGCTGTCGTTATTCAGGGCAAAACCTTTTCGCTGGATAATGACCTGCAAGCGGAGGGCGACCGCACGCGCTCATTGTTGGGAGAGGCGGGGATGACCGCAGGACGCAATTTCATTCTGAAAAGCGGAATGCAAGTGCAACCCTATGTGCGCGCCGCGTTGGCTCACGAATTCGTAACAAATAATGAAGTCAGAGTTAACAACTATGTGTTTGACAACGACCTGTCCGGATCAAGGGGGGAGCTGGCCGCTGGTGTCGTTCTAGCACTGAATAACAGCCTGCAAATGCACATGGATGTTGATTACAGCAACGGTAAAAATATCGAGCGACCGATGGGTGCAAGTATTGGTCTTCGATACGGTTTTTAAAAATGTGAGTTGTAGTAATAAAAAAAGGAAGCCAAGGCTTCCTTTTTTAAGTGAGGGTATTCTTCATGCCGCTAGGCAGCCCGAGCGATACCGTTAGTGGTGCCAATAATCGCACCATTGGATTTCGCGACAAACGTAACATCAATAGTTAGCTTTTTTTTGTCGTCATCATCATCGTCGTTTTCTACGACTACATTAGTCAGCGTGCCAGATAAAACACCTGTAGCGTCATCATATGCAAGATCTGCTGTTCCACTGACTTGCGTATAGATAACCGGGCTTGCCTGATCACTATAATCCACGAACGATAACCGCACCTCATGGGATTGCGGCGTTATGACATAGGAGCCGTCGTTCAACCCCTGGGTGAAGGACAGATTTAGTTCCTTGGTGATGTAAGACGGTGCGGGGCCGCGTTGCCGGGCCAACATAACATGTGCTGCGCCATGGGGGGAGGGTGTAATTAGTTTTGTGTAAACGGTCATTTGGCAGGAGACTGCCTACCCCAAGGAAATCCAATGACCGAGTCAAAACCCAAGCGAGCCAAACGAGTCAAGCCTGATCCTGAGCTGGTTAAACTGGCCGACAGTCTGTTGGCCAATTACAAAAAGCCCGAAGATCTCATCGGCGAAAACGGCCTGCTCAAACAGCTCACCAAGATGCTGGTCGAGCGGGCCCTTGAAGCCGAGATGACCGAACACCTGGGGCACGACAAAAGCGCGACGATCACCAACACCGCCGCCAATGCGCGCAACGGTCACAGCGGTAAAACCCTGAAGGGCGACTTCGGCGAACTGCCGCTCGACATCCCTCGCGACCGGCAGGCGTCCTTCGAGCCGCAGTTGGTGGCCAAGCATCAAACCCGCTGGACGGGCTTCGATGACAAAGTCATCTCGCTGTACGCTCGCGGTTTGAGTGTCAGAGAAATTCAGGCGCACTTGCAGGAAATGTACGGCACCGAGGTCTCTCCCAGCCTGATCTCGGCGATTACCGACGCGGTGAGTGATGAGGTCAAACTCTGGCAGGCGCGGCCGCTGGACGCGCTGTACCCGATCCTCTATCTGGACTGCATTCACGTCAAAGTGCGCGATGCCGGCGCCGTGCGCAACAAGGCGGTTTATCTGGCCATCGGCGTCAACATGGCGGGTCACAAAGAGGTGCTGGGCTTGTGGATCGCTCAAACCGAAGGCGCAAAATTCTGGCTGCAAGTGGTGACCGAACTCAAGAATCGGGGCGTGCAGGACATCTTCATCGCCTGCGTGGACGGCCTCAAAGGCTTCCCTGAGGCGATTGAAACGGTTTACCCAAAAGCCGTCGTTCAGCTGTGCATCGTGCACATGGTGCGCAACAGTTTGAACTTCGTATCGTGGAAACGGCAGAAGGAAGTCGCGGCTGACCTCAAGCTGATTTACACCTCGGCCACCGCCGAGCTGGCTGAGCAACGGCTCTGCGAATTTGAAGCCAAATGGGACGCCGAGTACCAATCGATCAGCCTGTCATGGCGACGAAACTGGGCTCGGGTGATTCCGTTTTTTGACTATCCAGCCGAAATTCGCAAGGTGATCTACACCACCAATGCCATCGAATCGATCAACATGAGTCTGCGTAAAGTGATCAAAACGCGTGCGTCATTTCCGACCGACGAGGCGGTGATGAAGCTGTTTTATCTGGCGCTGAACAACATCAGCAAAAAGTGGACAATGCCGATCCGGGACTGGAAAGCGGCTTTGAATCGCTTCAGTATCCAGTTTGAAGATCGGCTGTTAACGGTTTAATAGAAATCCCGTTTACACAAAATCAGGGACACCCTCCATGGGGGGGCGGAAAGGTTAGCGCCTTGAGCTCTACCAAGCTCGCGCTAAATGGCACTCCACTCCCAATTGTTCCGCGACAGCTACCGGTCTTTACACTTTGCCTGCTTCTATTTGTGAGCATGTTCATTAATTCGGTCTCCACAGTCATGACGAGAGGTATCCAGGTAAATACAACTTCCGGGATATTCTATAAAAGCGCTTATAGCTCGGCCTTGTAAACTGTCATACATGACAGTTTACAAATCGGCAGGAATGTGATTTTTCTGCGTGTTGACAGACTGTGCTCCAGCTATCCAATCAAAAAACTCAACCAGGCCGATCCTCCCAGTGCCAATCCCATTGATCGGTTGAAACATTGAATCTCGTGGGGCGAGCGAATCCACCGTTGAGTGCCCACGGCAAGCATTGCCCAAAGACACAGACAGGGCAGGGCTACCAGGAAAAATATGACACTCAGAGTCAGCACGCTGGTTAAAAGGTCGGCACCTTTGGCGGCAAACACACTGACGACCGTCATGGCCATCATCCAGGTCTTGGGATTGATCCATTGCAAGCTCGCGGCAGTCCACGCACCAGCACGCTGTTGATTGCTTTGGCTGGAAACGGTTCGTTCACGGGCTGAATGAAATATCTGCCAAGCCAGATAACTCAGCCAAATGGCACCAAGCCAATGCAGGATGCCTTGCAAAGCTGGAAAACGGTTGAGGAACTCACCGATGCCACAACCCGCCAACAGAACGATGAATGCAGCACTGGCGCAGGCGGCCAAGATGAGGGGCAGCGTGGCTTTGAAGCCATACCGGGCGCTGTTGTTCAACACCAGAATATTGGTCGGCCCCGGCGTGATCGAGGCAACAAAAGCAAACAGCAAGAAAGGTAACAGCGTGGGGACAGTGGACGGCATGGAAGCGGCTCCGTAAATGATTCAGGAGTCGATCCTCACAATATCTGCCTCAAGCGTCTGGAACATTTGAGCAGCGCTTGCGGTACAGCGCTGGCGTCAACCCATAAGCCCGGACGAACCAGCGCCCCAAGTGACTTTGATCGGCAAAACCCAACTCCATCGCCACTGCCGCCGGTTGCGCGCCGCTGGCGAGCATTCGCCGAGCCTTGGACAGGCGCAGTTGCACCAGATAGGCGTGGGGCGCTAGCCCATAGGCCGCCTTGAACGCACGGGTCAGGCGGAAGCGGTCGACGCCTGTTGCAGCGGCGAGCTGGTCAAGGCCGATGTCGTATTGAGCGTTGGCGTGCAGGTACTCCCGAGCCCTCTGGGCCACCAGCGGCAGACGCGGGTCTTCGCCATAGCGGGTGCGCCAGTGCAGGTGACTGGTCAAACGCTCCAGCAAACCGTCGAGCGCCGTCTCGCGCACGATCTTCAGTTCGCCGCCATGCAAGGTTTCAAATGCCAGACAGGTAGTCCGGGCCAGTCCAGGGTCGCTGGTCAGGGTGTTGGCGAAACTCAACTGACCGTTGAGCGGTGCGTTTTCAAACAGACCGCTCAATTCGCGCTCCAGCCACAACGGGTCGATGTAAAGCATCCGATAGGTGAAGCCGCCTTCAGTGGGGGCTTCACCGTCATGGATGTCCCCCGGCTCGAGCAAAAACACTTTTCCCGGCGTGCTCTGGTGCCTGGCACGCCGACAATTGAACTGCTGGACACCTTGCTCGGTCACGCCCACCAGGTAGCTGTCATGCCAGTGCGGATCGTAAGCGTGACCCTCGAAATGCGCGCGCAGGGGCTCGATGCCGGTGTCGCCGTCCTGGACCAAATCGAGCCAATTGTGAGTGGTCATGCTGCACCTGCGAGACGGATTGCCGATTTATTTAACGCCCGCGCCGGGAATAATGACTAGAACGTTTGTGCAACGGTTAGCCAAACAACCCTGCAGCGATGTTGATCGAGAACCCCAGAATCGCCGTATTGAACAGAAAACCGATCAGTGATTGCGCCAGCACAATCTTGCGCATGCTCCGTGTCGCCACGCCCACATCCGAAGTTTGCACCGCCACGCCGATGGTGAAAGAGAAATACAGAAAGTCCCAGTAATTGGGGGTTTCCAGACCTTCAGCAAAGCGCAACGCCAGGTCTTCACCGTCCCAGGTGTAGAACAGACGGGCGTAATGCACGCTGAAAATCACCCCAATCAGCAACCATGACCCGATCACCGTCAGCGCAGTGGAGCCGTAGCGCAGCAATTTGCTCGCGGTTTCCAGCTCCTTGCTCCCGGCGAGTTCGAAGGTGATGGTGCCGAGGCTGGCCAGTGCTGCAATGCACACCACCAGCAACACCAACCCGGCGTTTTCGTCTTCGACCTCGGCAATGCGTTTCACGTCGGGCGCCTTGGCGCGTGCGGCAAGCCAGAACATCAGGATCAGGTAAGTCCAGACCCCGACATTCCAGCCAATGAGGATTTTACTGATGACCGAATCGGCCGGAGCCAGAATGCCTGCCGCGACACCCAGGGTGGCGGCGGCGGACAGGCGAGGGTGGGTGCGGGCGAGGAAGGGCATGAGTGCTCGATGGGCCGGGGTTATGCAAACACCTTAGCCCAGCGTCATGCGTTGTGGCCATAACGTTCAGGCCGACGATAGACACTGTAGGAGCGAGGCTTGCCCGCGAAGAGGGAATGTCAGTCGACCTCCAGGCTGAATGTAACGGCCTCTTCGCGGGCAAGCCTCGCTCCTACAAGGGATGTGTGTTGTTTAGGTGACTTTATGGCGTTTGCGGACCAGCTTCATCACCACCACAAAAAACACCGGCACAAACACCACCGCCAGCGTCGCCGTGATCATTCCGCCAATCACCCCCGTACCGATCGCTTGCTGGCTGGCCGAACTGGCGCCCGTGGCAATCGCCAACGGCACCACGCCTAGAATGAACGCCAGCGACGTCATCACAATCGGCCGCAGTCGCAGGCGCGCGGCTTGCAGTGTGGCGTCGATCAAGTCATGGCCTTCGTCGTACAGGCTCTTGGCAAATTCGATGATCAGGATCGCGTTCTTCGCCGACAGGCCAATGATGGTGATCAGCCCGACCTTGAAGAACACGTCGTTGGGCATTCCGCGAAGCGTTACCGCCAGCACGGCGCCGAGCACACCCAGCGGCACCACCAGCAACACCGAGGTCGGAATCGACCAGCTTTCATACAACGCCGCCAGACACAGGAACACGATCAACAGCGACAACCCGAGCAGAATCGGCGCCTGGGTGCCGGACAAACGTTCCTGCAAAGACAGCCCGGTCCATTCCTGACCCAACCCGGCAGGCCCCAGCGCAACCAGCCGCTCGATCTCCGCCATGGCTTCCCCGGTGCTGTGACCGGGCGACGGCTCGCCGGAAATGCTGATCGCCGGATAGCCGTTGTAACGCGTCAACTGCGCCGGGCCCTGGGTCCATTTCGCCTGGACAAACGCCGATAACGGCACCATTTTTCCGGCATCGTTACGCACGTGGATCTTTAGCAGATCGGCCACCTGACTGCGCTGATCGCCTTCGGCCTGAACCACCACCCGCTGCATCCGCCCCTGATTGGGGAAGTCGTTGATGTAGGCCGAACCGACCGCCGTGGACAGCACGTTGCCAATGTCGGCAAAGGACACGCCCAGCGCGTTGGCCTGTTTGCGGTCGACTTCCAGTTGCACTTGCGGCGCTTCGGCCAGCGCGCTTTCGCGCACGTTCATCAGGATCGGGCTTTTCTCGGCTGCGGCGAGTAAATCGCTGCGCGCTTTCATTAGTGTGGCATGACCGAGGCCGCCACGGTCCTGCAAGCGGAACTCGAAACCGCTGGAGGTGCCGAGACCGTCAACCGGCGGCGGCAGCACCGAGAAGGCCACGGCTTCCTTGATCTGGCTCAGCGCGATGTTGGCACGGTCGGCAATCGAGCTCGCCGAGTCGTCGCTGCCCCGATCCGACCAGTCCTTCAGCGTGGTAAATGCCAGCGCGGCGTTCTGTCCGCTGCCGGAAAAACTGAAACCGAGGATCACCGTGCTGTCGCCAACGCCCGGTTCAGTGGCGTTGTGGGCTTCAATTTGCTCCACGACCTGCACCGTGCGGTTTTTGCTCGCCCCCGGTGGTAGCTGAATGTCGGTGATGGTGTAGCCCTGATCCTCAACCGGCAGGAACGAGGACGGCAGGCGACTGAAGCACAGGCCCAGACCGATCAGCAGCACGCCGTAGATCAGCAGATAACGACCGGTGCGTTTCAGCGCATAGGCGACCCAGCCTTGATAACGCGCGGTCAATCGTTCGAAACCACGGTTGAACCAGCCGAAGAAACCGCATTTTTCGTGATGCTCGCCCTTGGCAATCGGCTTGAGCAGCGTTGCGCACAACGCCGGGGTCAAGGTCAGCGCCAGGAACGCCGAGAACAGGATCGAAGTGGCCATCGACAGCGAGAACTGGCGGTAAATCACCCCGACCGAACCCTGCATGAACGCCATTGGAATAAATACCGCCACCAGCACCAGAGTGATGCCGATGATCGCCCCGGTAATCTGCTTCATAGCCTTGCGCGTCGCCTCTTTGGGCGACAGGCCCTCGGTGGCCATGATCCGTTCGACGTTTTCCACCACCACGATGGCGTCGTCCACCAGAATGCCGATGGCCAGCACCATGCCGAACATGGTCAGCACGTTGATCGAGAAGCCCAGCGCGAGCATGGTCGCAAACGTGCCCATTAGCGCCACCGGCACCACCAGCGTCGGGATCAGCGTGTAGCGGATGTTCTGCAGGAACAGGAACATCACCGCAAACACCAGCAGCATCGCTTCACCGAGGGTGTAAACCACTTTTGTGATCGATACTTTGACGAAAGGCGAGGTGTCGTATGGGATCTTGTATTCCACGCCCGCCGGGAAATAGCGCGCCAGTTCATCCATCTTCGCTCGCACCAGGGTCGCGGTGCTCAGCGCATTGGCCCCCGGCGCCAACTGCACGCTGACGGCGGTGGAAGGCTTGCCGTTCAGGCGCGTGCCGAACTGGTATTGCTCGCTGCCGATCTCGACCCGCGCCACGTCCTTGATGCGCACACTGGAACCGTCGGGATTGGCCTTGAGGACAATGTCAGCGAACTCTTCCGGCGTCGACAATTGGCCTTTCACCAGAATCGTCGCGGTGATTTCCTGCGTGGTGCGCGTCGGCAAGTCGCCGATGCTGCCGGCCGAGACTTGAGCGTTCTGCGCGACGATGGCGGCGTTGACGTCGGCCGGCGTCAGGTTGAAACCGATCAGCTTCTGCGGGTCGATCCAAATGCGCATCGCCCGTTCGGCGCCGTATAACTGGGCCTTGCCGACACCGTCCAGACGCTTGATCTCGTTCATCACGTTGCGCGCCAGGTAATCACTGAGCGCCACATCGTCGAGCTTGCCGTCGCTGGAAGTCAGGGTGATCAACAACAGGAAACCGGCGGAGACTTTCTCCACCTGCAAGCCTTGCTGATTGACCGCTTGCGGCAGGCGCGACTCCACCACTTTCAGACGGTTTTGCACGTCGACCTGGGCCATCTCCGGGTTGGTACCCGGCTGAAAAGTGGCTTTGATGGTGGCGCTGCCGAGGCTGCTTTGCGATTCGAAATACAGCAGGTGATCGGCGCCGTTGAGCTCTTCCTCGATCAGGCTGACCACGCTTTCATCGATGGTTTGAGCCGAGGCGCCGGGGTACACGGCATAGATTTCGATCTGCGGCGGAGCGACGTCTGGGTATTGCGCCACCGGCAACTGTGGAATGGCCAGCGCACCGGCCAGCAGAATGAACAGGGCAACCACCCAGGCGAATACCGGGCGATCGATAAAGAACTGCGGCATAAAAAGCGTCCTGCTTACTGACCAGAAACCTGGGCAAGTGGAAGAGGGGTGTTGTCGATCTGGACTTTTTCACCGGGCTTGGCATGTTGCAGGCCTTCAGTGACGATGCGGTCGCCAGGTTTGAGGCCTGTGGTGACGATCCAGCGATCATTCTGCACGGCGCCCAGTTCTACCGGTTGCTGGCCGATGCGCTGCTCGGCGTCGAGCACCAACACCTGGGCAACACCGGCGCTGTCACGCTGAATGGCCCGTTGCGGCACGCTGATGCCTTGCTGATTGACCGCTTGCTCCAGGCGTACACGAACGAAGCTGCCCGGCAGCAAGTCGAGGTCCGGGTTGGGGAATTCGCTGCGCACGATGATCTGGCCGGTGCCCGGGTCGACAGTGATGTCGGTGAACAGCAACTTGCCCGGCAGCGGGTAGAGGCTGCCGTCATCCTGAATCAGCGTGGCTTTGGCCTGACCCTGACCCACTTCCTTTAACTGGCCCGAACGGAAGGCGCGGCGCAGGTCGTTGAGTTCGCGGGTCGATTGGGTCAGGTCGGCGTGAATCGGATTCAGCTGCTGAATCAGTGCCAGCGGCGTGGTTTCGTTCTGCCCGACCAGCGCCCCTTCGGTGACCAGCGCACGGCCGATGCGTCCGGAAATCGGCGCAGTGACGGTGGCGTAACCGAGGTTGAGTTTCGCCCGATCCACGGCGGCTTTGCTGGCAGCGACATCGGCGGCGGTTTGCCGGGCACTGGCCCGGGCGTTGTCGTAATCCTGGCCGCTGATGGCGTTGCCTTCGATCAACTGGGCATAACGCTGTTCTTGCAGCTTTGCCTGAAACGCATTGGCTTCAGCCTTGCGCAGCGCGGCTTCGGCGCTGTCCAGGTCTGCCTTGAACGGTGCCGGGTCGATACGGAACAGCACATCGCCTTTTTTCACGTCGCTGCCTTCACGAAAGGCGCGTTGCAACACGACGCCGGCAACCCGGGCGCGGACTTCGGCAATCCGTGGCGCAGCAATACGCCCGCTCAACTCGCTGGTGATCGACAGGGGCCTGGCTTCGACGGTTTCAACGCGGACCGTGGCCAGAGGCGCCTGTTCTTCGGCGCTCGAGGACTTGTCACAAGCGCTCAGCGTCAACGCCAGAGCCACCAGGCTGAGCTTGGCAAGCAGGTTCTTTGACATGTAAATACCCCAATAATGACTGCCCGCATCCTACGGGGAGGCGAGGAGAGTAGCGGTGAAGCTTTGTTGGTGCTGTGTGAAATTGTGTAAGGGTTTTACTCATAGGCGTACAGGGGCGTATATCCTTGGCGACCGCTTCGCGGGCAAGCCTCGCTCCTACAGGTCATGCGCCAGTTTCGAAATAACGCATTTACTGTAGGAGCGAGGCTTGCCCGCGAAGAAGCCCTAAAGGTCGCCACTGCACTTTCTGGAAACACCCCATGCCCAACATCCTCCTGGTCGAAGACGACACCGCGCTCTCCGAACTGATTGCCAGCTACCTGGAACGCAATGGCTATTGCGTCAGTGTGATCAGCCGTGGCGACCACGTGCGCGAGCGGGCCCGGGTCAATCCGCCGGACCTGGTGATCCTCGATCTGATGCTGCCGGGGCTCGATGGCCTGCAAGTCTGCCGCTTGCTACGGGCGGATTCGGCCACGCTGCCGATCCTGATGCTGACCGCCCGGGACGACAGCCACGACCAGGTGCTGGGCCTGGAAATGGGCGCCGACGATTACGTCACCAAACCCTGCGAGCCCCGTGTGCTGCTGGCCCGCGTGCGCACGCTATTGCGCCGCAGCAGCCTCAGCGAACCGCAGACCGCCAACGACCGCATCCTCATGGGCAACCTGTGCATCGACCTGTCGGAGCGCACCGTGACCTGGCGCGAACAACTCGTCGAGCTGTCCAGCGGTGAATACAACCTGCTGGTGGTGCTGGCCCGGCATGCCGGCGAAGTGCTGAGCCGCGACCAGATCCTGCAACGCCTGCGCGGCATCGAATTCAACGGCACCGACCGCTCGGTGGACGTGGCGATTTCCAAGTTGCGGCGCAAGTTCGACGACCACGCGGGCGAGGCGCGCAAGATCAAAACCGTGTGGGGCAAGGGCTACTTGTTCAGCCGTTCCGAGTGGGAATGCTGAGAGATGTTCAGGATCCTGTTTCGCCTGTACCTGGTGACCATTGTCTCGTTCAGCGCGGCGATTTACCTGGTGCCGGACCTGGTGATCAAGGTTTTTCATGAGCGGTTTGTCACCTACAACCTCGATTATTCGCGCGGGCTGCAAACCCTGATCGTCAAACAGTTCCGCGCCGTGCCCGAAGCGCAATGGCCGGCGCTGGCGAGCGAGATGGACAAGGAATTCTCCCCGCTGCACATCGTCCTGACCGGCAACGACGACCCTGATTTCACCCTCGATGAACAAGAACGTTTGCAGCGCGACGAGAAGGTCGTGCGCATCGGCGACTGGGGCTGGCGCACCCTGGCAGTGGCTCCTTTGAACAAGACGACGGTCGTGCAAATGGTCGTGCCGCCGGACCCGATGGACGTCAGCCTGTTGTACTGGAGCATCAACGTGCTGATCGGGGCGACCATGCTCGCCTGCCTGTTGCTGTGGCTACGCCCGCACTGGCGTGACCTGGAACGCCTCAAAGGCGCCGCCGAGCGTTTCGGCAAAGGCCACCTCGGCGAGCGCACACAGATTTCCCCGCATTCCAACATCGGCAGCCTGGCCAACGTCTTCGACACCATGGCCGGCGACATCGAAAACCTGCTCAACCAGCAGCGCGACCTGCTCAACGCCGTCTCCCACGAACTGCGCACACCGCTCACGCGCCTGGATTTCGGCCTGGCCCTGGCGCTGTCCGACGACTTACCGGCCGCCAGTCGCGAGCGGCTTTTAGGGCTGGTCGCGCACATCCGTGAACTGGATGAGTTGGTGCTGGAACTGCTGTCCTACAGCCGATTGCAGAACCCGGTGCGCTCGCCGGAACAGGTCGAAGTGTCGCTGGATGAGTTCATCGACAGCATTCTGGGCAGCGTCGATGAAGAGCTCGATTCTCCCGAAATCGTGATCGACGTGCTGCTGCATGGCCAACTTGAACGCTTTGTGCTGGACCCGCGACTGACGGCTCGCGCGATTCAGAACCTGTTGCGCAATGCCATGCGCTATTGCGAGAAGCGCATTCAGATTGGCGTTCAGGTGTGCGCGAAGGGGTGTGAGATCTGGGTCGATGACGACGGTATCGGCATTCCCGATGACGAGCGGGAGCGGATCTTTGAACCGTTTTATCGGTTGGACCGCAGCCGTGACCGGGCCACAGGAGGGTTTGGTCTGGGGCTGGCGATCAGTCGTCGAGCGCTGGAAGCGCAGGGCGGGACACTGACCGTGGAGCCTTCACCGTTGGGTGGCGCGCGCTTCCGGTTGTGGCTGCCCACCTCAACCTGACGCACTCTGTGTAGCAGCTGCCGAGCCTGCGAGGCTGCGTCCGGCTGCGAAGCAGTCGCAAAATCAGGCAACCGGTTCTATCAGGAAAACCGCGTGTACCGGATTGGCGAGTGCTCCGCACTCGAACGCAGCCTCGCAGGCTCGACAGCTGCTACAACGTTAGTGGCAGCCTTACGCGCTAAGCCGGCTGCGCAACAACTTCGCCATGCTCTCCAATTCCGCCGCCGGGTTATGCCCGATCAGCATCCACGCATGTTCCATGTCCGCCCAATACACCACATTCATCTCGTGCCGAATCTCATGGGCGAAATGCCGGCTGCCGCTGTTGGAACGCTTGGCGCACAAGGCAATCGGACCATGGGCCGGATCCAGATAAGTTATCTGCGCGATAGGCATGCCGTCGTATTCGAGGATTTGCGCGCGCTTCAATTCGGACCGTGGCAGGGCCAGTTGCGCAGGCGTCAGGCTCAGGCCCAGACGCGCGTCGATGGTGCGCAACTGCGCCCGTTGCGAAGCTTCATCGACGGGCAAGTGTTCCAGGGTTTGCGGCACGTACAGCGACATATAGTCGGCGACCAGTCCGCGCCAGTTGCTCTTTTGCTGGCTCGATTGCCAGCCAAGGAACAATCGATCCGCCACCACACCGCTTACCACCAGGCTTGCGGCAGCGGCGAGAAACCAGCGTCGATTCAGTGCCGGGCGTTCAGGTGAAGGCAAGGTGTCGAGCATCGATTGCAAGCGGTCGACGGGCGCTTGTTGAGTCAGTTCGTCGTAGGCTTCCTTGAACGGCAGGCTGCTGCGGGCAAGCCATTGCAGGCGCAGGTTAAGTGTCGAGTCTTCGGCAATGGCCGTGTCGATGCGGGTGCGCTGGTCGACATCAAGTTGATCGTCGAGGTACGCCACCAGTTGCTCGTCCGAAGGTGTCGCGTGTTCGTTCATCGACGTTCTCCCGTAAAAGGGTTCGGTACTGTGTGCAATGGCGGGTATTCGGCCAGCTTCACCCGGGCGGCGGCGAGGCGGCTCATGACGGTGCCGATGGGCACTTGCAGCACCTCGGCGACCTCGCGATACGACAGGCCTTCGACGTAAGCCAGGTAAACCGTTTCGCGCTGCGCCTCGGGCAGGGCGTCGACGCGGCGGATGACCTGGGCGGCGAGTACATGGGTCTGCGCCACGGACTCTCCGTCAAACGACAACTGGCTCTCGGCATCGATCAGACCCTGACCCTGGCGCACCCGCCGGGCGCGCACTTCGTTGAGCCAGATCGAATGCAGAATGCTCAACAGCCAGCGGTCCATGCGGGTGCCGGGGACAAACTGCCCGGCACGCTCAAGCGCGCGAACGCAGGTGGCTTGCACCAGGTCTTCGGCCACATGCCGTTGCCGGGACAGCAGCAGGCCGTAACGCCATAAACGCGCCAAATGCTGGCCCAGCTCTGCCCGTATTGCCTCATCGCTGGCGATGGCGACCTCCGTCTGTTCGGGGTGTCAGGTTTTCGATGAATCGTTGATGGCTTCGGCCAGGTCCTGGTATTCCTCGCACGTGCTGCCACAGATCGATTTGATCTGCTGCAACTGCTCTTGCGCCAGGTCCAGTCGACCTTTGACCACGTAAGCTTCGCCGAGGTATTCACGCACTTGCGCATACTGCGGATGGAGTTTGACCGATTGCAGGTAATATCCGATGCCTTCGTCGGTGCGCCCCAGTTTACGCGTGGCGTAGCCACGATAGTTCAGGGCCTTGGCAGTATTCGGATTCTTGAGTGTGTCGAGCAGCGCCAATGCTTCTTCGTAACGACCGTCCTTGGCCAGGCGATAAGCGTAGTCGGTGCGGTCGGCGTCCGGGACCAGGCTGCTGGTTTGCATGACGCACTTCTGCGACTGGGTGTCGAACACCTGCCCTTTGGGGCAGTCAGGCTTGGCCGGGGCATCATCGTCGCCATCGGCCAGGACCAGCGAACTGGACAGGGCAACGGCGAGCAGCAACGGGGCAGTGAAAACAGCAAAACGGAGAGTCATGAACGATGCTCCACGGGTTAATTCGTTCCAGTTTAAACCACGCCCCGGCAGCATCCGGCGCAAGCTGTTGTCGCGTGGGCCGTAATTACCGCATGCAGGCCGCCGAAGACCGAACCCTTGCTTTATCGAACGTCAGCAACGTTGGAACAGATTGCTCACGGACAATACTCATGGGGCGCTGAAAGGAGAACACCGCAGCGTGAACAATTATTCATTTCCTTCTGACGATAATTGCAGGGAAAGCTCAAATCGAAACGCATGCTCGACAGCACTCGACCAGTTGCAGGCGTTGATTGCCGGGGAGCCTGAATTGCGCGGGAAGGAGGTGGTGACGGTGCCTTATGAAACGGTGGCGTTTGTGGCGGTGAAGGGCCGTTGAATCGGCGGTGCGACAGGGGACTTTTGAACGCCACAGATCCAATGTAGGAGTGAGCCTGCTCGCGATGAGGCCGGCCCAGACAGTCGAGAATCCAACGCCAGTCCCGCTTTTGGCCGAACCGCTGCCTTACTCCCCCAGGCAATGCCTTGTTATAGTCCGGACCTCATTTTTTTGCCCGGTAAAAGGATCACAGCCATGTCTCAGTACACCGCGTTCACCGTCGAACTGGCCAATAAAATCGCCCATGTGCAGATCAACCGCCCGGAAAAGATTAATTCGATGAACGCCGCGTTCTGGAGCGAGATCATCGAGATTTTCCAGTGGATCGACGACACCGATGAAGCGCGGGTGGTAGTCCTCAGCGGCGCCGGCAAGCACTTTTCCTCCGGCATCGACCTGATGATGCTGGCCGGGGTGGCCAATGAACTGGGCAAGGACGTCGGCCGCAATGCCCGCCTGCTGCGCCGCAAGATCCTCGCCCTGCAAGCCTCGTTCAACGCCGTCGATAATTGCCGCAAGCCCGTGCTGGCAGCGATTCAGGGTTATTGCCTGGGCGGCGCTATCGACCTGATTGCCGCGTGCGACATGCGTTACGCCGCGGAGGACGCACAATTCTCGATCAAGGAAATCGACATCGGCATGGCCGCCGACGTTGGCACGTTGCAACGCTTGCCGCGGATCATCGGTGACGGCATGCTGCGTGAACTGGCTTACACTGGCCGCGCCTTCGGCGCCGAGGAAGCGCGCAGCATCGGCTTGGTCAATCGCGTTTACAGCGACAATGCCAGCCTGCTGGAAGGTGTGATGGGCATTGCCCGCGAAATCGCCAGCAAGTCGCCGATTGCGGTCACCGGCACCAAAGAGATGATCAGCTACATGCGCGACCACCGCATCGACGACGGCCTTGAATACGTCGCCACATGGAACGCCGCCATGCTGCAATCCACCGATTTGCGCGTGGCCATGGCCGCCCATATGAGCAAACAGAAACCCGAATTTCTGGATTGATTAAAAATGATTTCACGCTGGACCACCGCAGTACTGGATACCGATCAACCCGGCGGCTGGGCCGTGGCTCGCAGCCCCGAAGGCTTTCTGTTCGATGACAATGGCGCGCTGTTCCCTCGCGAATGGCTCAAGTGTCAGGACCTGTCGATCCTTGCCGAACATGGCATCGGTCACCTGGATGGCGAACCGGTCTACCTGCTGGAACTGCGCAGCCACAGCGAAGTACCGGGCTGCCACTGGAAAGGCTTGCGGGCATTCATGCTCGAAGGCGATCACACGGTCTACAAGGTTCTCGGCTACGCCGCGCAAATCGGGACGTGGTATCGCGAGCACCGTTTTTGCGGCAATTGCGGTCAGGCAACCCATCAGGTGCCGCGTGAGCGGGCGATGTACTGCGAGCCGTGTGATTTGCGTTATTACCCGCGCATCTCGCCGAGCATGATTGTGCTGATCACCCGTGGTGACGAGATTCTGCTGGGGCGTTCCCCACGCTTTGTACCAGGGGTGTACAGCACGTTGGCGGGGTTTGCCGAGCCGGGTGAGTCAGCCGAGGACTGCCTGATTCGCGAGGTGCTCGAGGAGGTGCAGATCGAGGTCAAAAACATCCAGTACCTGGGCAGTCAGTGCTGGCCGTTCCCGCATTCGATGATGCTCGGTTTTCACGCCGAGTACGCCGGGGGAGAGATTGTCTGCCAGGAAGACGAGATCGAAGACGCCCAGTGGTTCAGCGTTCAAGCGTTGCCGCCATTGCCGGCGTCACGCTCGATTGCCCGTTACCTCATCGACGTCTACGTGGCGCGGCGCTTAGGCCACGCTGAACCAGTGCTGCCAGGCTAATCGCACGGTCAAGCCCAGCACCACGGTGATGAACACCGGGCGAATGAACTTCGCGCCGCCGCTGATGGCGGTGCGAGCCCCAAAAAACGCGCCGACCATCACCGACAGGCCCATGCTCAGGCCGATGATCCAGTCCACTTGCCCGGAAAACACAAACACCGACAGCGCTGCAATGTTGCTGACGAAGTTCATGCTGCGCGCCACGCCGCTGGCCTTCACCAGGTCAATGGGATACATCAACATACTGCTGACAGTCCAGAACGCGCCGGTGCCCGGGCCGGCCACACCGTCGTAGAAACCGAGGCTGAAGCCTTGGGTCGATTGCCACTTTTTCTTGATCGGTGCGTCGCTGTCCAGTGGCGCTTTCGGCGTGCCACCGAACAACAGGTACAGGCCGCAGGCAAAGACGATCACTGGCAGCATCTTGTTCAGCCATTCGGCTGGCAGGTAATGCGCGACGACAGCACCGGTCAGCGCACCGACCAAGGTGCCGACAATGGCGTGCACCCACTGGCGGGGATGGAACAGCTTGCGCCGGTAGAAGGTGAAACTGGCGGTGGCGGAGCCGAAGGTCGAACTCAGTTTGTTGGTGCCCAGCACCAGGTGCGGCGGCAGGCCGGCGGTTAACAGCGCCGGAGTGGTCAGCAGACCGCCGCCACCGGCAATGGCGTCGATGAAACCGGCAATGAAGGCGACGAAGGCCAGAATGGCCAGGGTGGTGAGGTCAACGCTGAGTTCGAAAGGCATGGAATCGGCTTATTCGGCGGGGTGCGGGTAAGGGCCGACATCTTACGCATATCCGCCCTTTGCGGCGACCCGTCCGGCCCCTTCGCGGGCAAGTCGGATCGCCGCCCGCTCGCTCCTACAGGGATGTTCGTTCCCTTGTAGGAGCGAGCGGTGCGGCGATCCACTTGCCCGCGAAGGCGTCATCCCTGACGACGAATCACTTGCCCTGCGGCCCATTCCCGATCTGCCACACAAACGGCGGCTCAGTCCCGTTGATCGTCCAGTCCCCGACAATCCGCGCTTTGTAGATCAGCGGATTGTGCGATGACACCGTCCGCGCATTGCGCCAATGCCGGTCCAGCGATTTACCCTCGCGTACATCCGAGGCCCCCAGCGCATTGAACAACTGCGTGGTCGCTCGCAGGATCAGCTCTGAAACCACGACCTGCGCCTTGGCCGATTCGATCTCCGCCGCGACATTCGCCGCCCGCTCAAGCACTTCATCACCCGAGAACCGCGCCAGATACGCACGTTGCACCGGTTGCGCAGCCGTCAAAGCACTCGCCTCGGCGGCGTACACCCACGCGGCGATGTCACCGACCACTTGCTGAACCTGCGCATCCTGGCTGACGTGCTGAGCATTGCCATGGCTGTAAATACGTTTGCGCTCGCGGACCTGATGAGCCACGTCGCGCAACGCCGCACGGCCGATCCCGGCCAGGGTCGCCAGCAACACCAACTGATAGAACGCGGTCTGGTATTTGAACCGGGTGGCGAAGTCGATGATGTTCTCGGCGTCGACTTCAGCGTTGATGAATCGCGAGGTGCCACTGCCGGTGGTGCGTTGGCCGAAACCGTCCCAGTCGTCGCTTTGCACGATCCCGGGCTGGCGGGTGCGGACCGCGGCAATCACATCGCCGCCGGTGTCGCTGCGCTGGGCATACACGTCGATCCAGTCGGAAAACAGGCTGCCAGTGCTGTAGAATTTCTCACCATTGAGCCGCCACTGATCGCCGTGGGGCGAGACTTTGGTGATGACGTCGCCGATCGTCACGCTGCCGATTTCAGTCCAGGCATTGCCGACGATGTCACCGTCGACAAAGCGCTTGAACCACAGGTTCCGACCCGGCCCCGTCGGTGAGTTCAAGCGGTCCTCGACAAAGGCGAAATGCCCGCGCAAAGCCTGGGGCACGTTGGAATCGGCTTCGGCCAGCTCGATCAGCAACTCGAACAACTGCGGCAGCGACGCGCCGCCACCGCCATATTCCACCGGAACCCGCACGGCGCCGAACCCGGCTTCCTTGAGCCATTGAATCGGCTCGAATGGCAGGCTGCGGGTCTGCTCGCGCTCGACGGCACCGGCGGCGATGCGCTGGAATATCGGGTGGAATCTCGAGGCCAGAGCCTCATAGTCAGTGCCAATGGACAGAGGATTGATTACCTGGTGTTCGGTCATGGGATGGTTCCTTGGAACGGCAGTGGATGCCAAGGGGGATTGCACGGTCCATGCCGAAATTCAAAGCCCCGCCATTGCTGGCTTGCCCGGTTTTGTCCCGACCGCAGCTGTTGTTGCGCCAACACTGCATCAGCAAATTGCCCCAGACACACCCGGATCCCTGTGGGAGCGGGCTTGCTCGCGAATGCGGTGTGCCATTCAACATCTTCGTTAGCTGACATACCGCTTTCGCGAGCAAGCCCGCTCCCACAGGGATTTCACTTGGCTTGAGGCAGTGTTGTCACCAACCACAATTCAGCACTGGCACGGTTGCTGCTCTGACCCAAGGACTTCCCAACGTCCCGAGGACATGCCAATGAGTCAGCAAGCCGTCAAATTTGCCTACTGGGTGCCAAACGTCAGCGGCGGGCTGGTGGTCAGCAAAATCGAACAACGCACCCACTGGGGCATCGACTACAACCGCAAACTGGCGCAACTGGCCGAAGAGGCCGGGTTCGAATACGCCCTGACCCAGATTCGATTCACCGCCGGTTACGGTGCCGAGTTCCAGCACGAATCGGTCGCCTTCAGCCATGCATTGCTGGCCGCTACCACCAAACTGAAAGTGATCGCGGCGATCCTGCCGGGACCTTGGCAACCGGCGCTGGCGGCAAAGCAACTGGCGACCATCGATCAGCTGACTAATGGTCGGGTGGCGGTGAATATTGTCAGCGGCTGGTTCAAGGGCGAATTCCAGGCGATTGGTGAACACTGGCTGGAGCACGACGAACGCTATCGTCGTTCAGAGGAGTTCATCCGCTCGCTCAAAGGGATCTGGAGTCAGGACAACTTCACCTTTCGCGGCGACTTCTACCGCTTCGACAACTACAGCCTCAAGCCCAAGCCACTGGGCCAGCCGGAAATCTTCCAGGGTGGCAGTTCGCGCGCAGCCCGGGACATGGCGGCGCGGGTGTCGGACTGGTACTTCACCAATGGCAACACGCCTGAAGGCATCAAGGCTCAGGTCGACGACATTCGCGTTAAGGCGGCGGCCAACAATCACTCGGTGAAAGTCGGAGTGAATGCGTTTGTCATCGCACGGGATACGGAAGAAGAAGCGCGGGCAGTGTTGGCGCAAATCATCGATCAGGCCGATCCGGAAGCGGTGAATGCCTTTGGTGATGCTGCGAAGCAAGCGGGCAGGGCATCGCCAGAGGGCGAGGGCAACTGGGCCAAGTCGACGTTTGAGGATTTGGTGCAGTACAACGATGGTTTCAAGACGAACTTGATCGGCACGCCGCAACAGATTGCCGAGCGCATCGTGGCGTTGAAAGCGGTGGGCGTGGACCTGGTGCTGGCGGGGTTCCTGCACTTCCAGGAAGAGGTGGAGTATTTCGGCAAGCGGGTGCTGCCGTTAGTGCGCGAGCTTGAAGCAAAAGCAGCGGCTAAGCAGCAACCCGCAGTCGCCTGAACACCCAACCCCTGTAGGAGCGAGCGGTGCGGCGATCCGACTTGCCCGCGAAGGCTGATTCACAGTCAACAAATAAGTTGCCTGATACATCGCCTTCGCGGGCAAGTCGGATCGCCGCACCGCTCGCTCCTATAGGGGACTGTGTTTACAGACCCAAGTCGGACAAACTCGGATGATCATCCGGGCGACGACCCAGCGGCCAGTGGAACTTGCGGTCGCTTTCCTTGATCGGCATGTCGTTGATGCAGGCAAACCGGTTAGCCATCAAACCGTTCTCGGCGAACTCCCAGTTTTCGTTGCCGTAGGAACGGAACCAGTTGCCCGAATCGTCGTGCCATTCATAGGCGTAACGCACGGCGATGCGGTTGTCGGTGAAGGCCCAGAGTTCCTTGATCAGGCGGTAATCCAGTTCCTTGGCCCATTTGCGGGTCAGGAAACCTTTGGCCTCTTCGCGGTTGTAGGCGAACTCGGCGCGGTTACGCCACTGGGTGTCCAGGGTGTAGGCCAGCGACACGCGTTCCGGGTCGCGGGAGTTCCAGCCATCTTCGGCCAGGCGAACTTTTTCGATGGCCGATTCACGGGTGAAGGGCGGCAATGGCGGACGAACGTCGGTGTTGGACATTTAAAGTCTCCCTCTCAAATTAAAGTTCAAGCAAGTTGTCGGGCTTGGTTAAAGTGTTACAGGTCCAATAACTTTCGCGCCATGCATTGCGCATTATCGGCGGCACTGTGATCACCCATGACAAGCGCCACGGTAATGGCTCCGTCGATCAGGATCAGCAGCTGTTTGGCCAGCTTCTCCGGGTCGGTAGCGCCATGTTCGGTGCAGAGCTCGCACACGTAGTCGAGCAGCTTTTGCTTATGGTCTTTGGCGACCAGGCGAACCGGGTCCTGCGGGTCGCCGGTTTCACCGCTGGTGTTAATGAACGCGCAACCCCGAAAGCCTTCGGAGGCGAACCAGGCCTTGAGCACGGTAAACAGGTTGAGCAGGCGGTCTGCCGGGGTTTCAGCCTGATCGACCTCGCTTTTGTACCAGTGCATCCAGCGCACGTCGCGGCGTTGCAGGGCGGCGACGGTCAACTCCTCCTTGTTGGCGAAGTAGCGGTAGATACTCTTTCTGGAGACGCCGGCGGTTTTCACCAGAAGGTCCATTCCGGTGGCAGCGATGCCACTTTTGTAGATCAACTTTTCGGTGACATCCAGAATGATGTCTCGTGTGTCGTTGCTAGTGATTTCGTTCATGTGGCGAACAGTAGAACGATCGTTCTCCTTGGTCAAGCTGATATTTTTCATTCTGTGAAATCGCCTTCGCGGGCAAGTCGAATCGTCGCACCGCTCGCTTCTACAGAGGAATGCGATCTGTGTAGGAGCGAGCGGTGCGACGATTCGACTTGCCCGCGAAGGCGTCTTTACAGACGCTCACAAGACCCAAGCTGATCCATGGTGTAAGCTCTCGGGCTATTCGGAATTGACCCTTTGCGAGCCCTATGCCGTCGCTTTTCAAACGCTCTCTGCTGCCTAAACTGCGCAGTTTTCCGCTGACCGCCGATGCCGTCACCATTCTTTCCGGCGCTGCCGAGTTCCGTCGTTGCCTGCTGGAAAAAATCGCCAGTGCCACCCAGCGCATCTATATCGTCGCGCTGTACCTGCAACAGGACGAGGCCGGTCAGGAAATCCTTGATGCGTTGCACGCCGCCAAACTGGCACGTCCGGATCTGGACGTGGTCGTGGTGGTGGACTGGCTGCGCGCCCAGCGCGGCCTGATCGGCGCCGGTAAACAACCGGGCAACTCGGCCTGGTATCAGGAAACGACGCGCACCCACGCAAGTGAAGTGCCGGTGTACGGCGTGCCGGTGCAGACACGTGAGCTGTTTGGCGTGCTGCATTTGAAAGGCTTTGTAATCGACGACTGCGTGATCTACAGCGGCGCGAGCCTGAACAACGTTTACCTGCACAAGTTCGACAAATACCGCTACGACCGTTATCACCTGCTGCAGAACCACGCGCTGGCCGATTCCATGCAGCACCTGATTCAGCATGGCCTGGTCGCTTCCAAAGCGGTGCATCGCCTCGACCTGCCGAACCTGCCGACCACCCGCAGCCTGCGCAACGATATTGGTGACTTGCGCAGCCGCCTCAAGCACGCGGCGTACGACACCACGGCCGGCAGCACGGTGAAGGGTGGTTTGTCGGTGAGCCCGTTGCTGGGTGTGGGCAAGAACAACCCGTTAAGCCGGGTGATCTGCGAATTGATCGCCAGCGCCCAGCATCAGTTGACCATCTGCACGCCGTACTTCAACCTGCCGCTGGCGGTGACCCGGGAAATCAACCGGGCTCTGGGCCGTGGTGTGAAGATCGATATCGTGGTCGGCGACAAGACCGCCAATGACTTCTTCATCCCGCCGAGCGAGCCGTTCAAGGTGATCGCGGCGCTGCCGTATCTCTACGAGATCAGCCTGCGGCGCTTCGCCAAACGCCATCAGCACAGCATCGACAGCGGCAAGCTGAACCTGCATTTGTGGAAGGACGGCGACAACACCTACCACCTCAAAGGCATGTGGATCGACCAGCGCTACACCTTGCTGACCGGTAATAACCTCAATCCACGGGCGTTCCGTCTCGATCTGGAAAACGCACTGTTGATCGACGACCCGAAAGGCGAACTGTTGGAACCGCGCAGTAAAGAACTGGGCGAGATTTTCCAGAACACCACGCGTATCCAGCGCTATCAGGACCTGGAAACCCTGCTGGAATACCCGGCGGCGGTGGCCAAGTTCCTCAAGCGCGTCAGTCGGGTACGCATCGAGCGATTGCTCTATCGCATTCTGTAAGGCTCAGTGCTGCCGGGGCTGTGGCCACACCGCTACCAGCAGCAACAGCGCAGCGGCCACCAGATAGGGCAGGCGCGGTTCGATGTCGTAGATCAGCGTCGCCGCCAACGGTCCGATGACCACGCCAAAGCCTTGCGCGGCACCAATCGAGCCAGCGGTGGCGCCTTGTTCCGAGGCGTCCACCGCGTTGGCGGCCAAGGCGGCGAACGACGGAAAGATCAGCCCCATCCCGCCCGCCGACACGAAAAAGCACAGCCACAAACCCCACGCGGTATCCGCCAGGATGCTGCCGGCAAAACCCACGGCCGCCACCAGTGCGCCCGCGCGGATCAGCCGCAGCGGCGGCCATTCGAGCCGACGCACCACCAATTGCGAACAGATCAGTGCGAACCCGACCATGGTCAATGCGATGCCAGCGGTTTGCGCGGCGTCAGCCGGGCTCATGCCGAGTCGGTCGAGGGCGAAGAAGCCAACGGTGATCTGCGCAATCGACACGCACAGCATCGCCACGAACGCCACCGCCATCGGCCGACGCAACCGTGGATCGTTCAGATGAACCTTGCGCGGCGCTTGCCGCAGGTGCAGTTCCTGACCGTTGAGCTTGTAGCGCAGCACCACGAACGCCAGCAACGGCAAGATCGCCATGGCATAGAACGGCAAGCTCAGGCTGAAGCGCGACAACAACGCCGCGATCGCCGGGCGATCACCAGACCACAGGCGTTGGCCGCGCCCAGGGCGGCCATGGCTTTGGCACGGTGTTGCGGCTCGATGTTGTCGGCGATGAGCGCGTTGCCTCCGACCGGAATCGCCGCATAGAACACGCCGATCAGGCCGCGCCCGATCATCAATCCGATAAACCCCAACAGCGCTGACGGAAGAAACCGCAACGAGGCGTCGATGAACAGGCACAAGGCCCAGTAGGCGAGGGTGAAACCGGCCGTGGCGATCAACAGAATCCGTCGCCGACCATAGCGGTCGCTGGCCTGGCCCCAAGGGCGGGCGAGCAACATCCAGATCACCCCGGACACCGTCACCGCGGCCCCGGCCTGCCAAGTGGCCAGGCCCAACACTCGGGCGATCGGCCCGATCAGGGAAACGAACGCCATCATCGACATGGAACAGGCCATGTTGGCGACCATGAGTGGGCGCAGGTCGAAGGCAGGGGTGGTCATGGTGAGTCTTCCGTGAGCTTTTATTATTGGCGAAGGATGTTAGCGCGAGTCGGGTGAGCCAGGAGGAATATTGGTAACTGTGATAATGCCTTCGCGGGCAAGCCTCGCTCCTACAGGTCGGAGAGATCCGTAGGAGCGAGGCTTGCCCGCGAAGAGGCCCGCACAGACGCTAAAAAAACGTCAATTCAAACCCAGCTTCCCACGCAACGTAGAAAGGTCTTCAGCCAACGTATTCACCGGCCCAACCAACGCTTTCCGGTCGTTCTCTTTCACCTTGTCATACGTCTCAAAACCACCCTCCCTGGTTTTGTACTTGGCCAGAATCTTGTTCACGCTGGCGAAGTTCTTGTCGACCTTGGCGATAAACGCCGCGTCCTGCTTCTCGATCTGCGGACGGAACAGGTCGACGATTTTCTTCGCGCCGTCGATGTTGCCCTGGAAGTCATACAGGTCGGTGTGGCTGTAGCGATCTTCTTCACCGGAAATCTTGGTGGCCGCCACTTCTTCAAGCCGTTTCCAGTCCTTCCCGAGCCACGGCGAAAAACACCATGGCGATGAGTGCGGTCACCTGATGCCTGGAGCCGGTCAGCGCGTGATCGAGGGAGACGTGCAGCGAGTGCTTGATCGAACGCGCCACTTTGCGCATCCAGAACACCATGGAGCTGAGAATGCCGACGGCCACCAGGCCGACCACGCCTTCAAACAGTTCCTGTTGTTTCTGCGGAAACTCGGCGCTGACCAGTTCCAGACCACCGCCCACCAGCAGGGCCAGTGTCACGGCGAGGAAAACGCCGATCCACACGGCTGGCATCCACTGGCCAGGGCCGGTCTGCTTGAGGTAGCTGGCGATGATGCCAACGATCAACGCGGCTTCAATGCCTTCGCGCAGCATGATCAGAAAAGGAACAAGCATTCAGCACCGTCTCGAGATTAGATAGGGTGCTAATTTGTAACATAATGACACTCATTCCCAAATGGCATTCATTGACATTTACCTGAACCTAACCTGAACAGCATGCAATGTCGTTAGCTCAGTCTAGAAAGTGATGCCGGCCCAACGATTGTATTCTTCCATCAGTCGATCGTAGCCAAGCGTAAGGCTGTCGAAATCGTCACTCAGTTGACGCGGCGGGGCGTGTCGATTCCAGTCATCGACCAGAGTTTGCATCGACTTCAGCCAGGCAACGGTAAACGGATCGGCGCTTTGCCAGAGCCTATGAACGTTGTAAGTCGAGCGCGTAGACGGATTAGCCGCCAGGTAGGTACGCATTTGCTCCAGTTGCACATCCATTCGCTCATGGGCTGCCGCGAGGGTGGCCGAATCGAGGACTTGGCGATCGGCAAGATCTTTGACCTCGCTGAAGGTGTCCCGCACTTCGAGCATAAAGCGCAGGACATGCCAGTGAGCATCCTTGCCAAAACGTTCGTACAGTTGCGTCAGCTGAACCGTGCGTAGCTCCCGGTCCTTTTGCTCAACAACCGGGCGGAGCTTGTCAGAGGCGTCGGTCAAACGTTCAGCGGCTGGCAGAAACGTATCCTTGATATTGGTCGGCTTCCAGTTGTTGCGAATGAACAGACTATGTTCAAAGTCGAGCCTGATTACTTGCTGGTCCATCGCGTTTAACGCCTCGGCGTAATAAAGCGCGGCACGCTCCTCTTCGGGTAGATGTTCGTGCAATGCAAGTCGCGCCTTCGCTTGCGGCAAGCATGGCGCCAAGCGCAGTTTATGACCGTCACTGTCGCGCGACAGGTCGTCACCGTAACGAGGATTGAACAAGGCCGGGTATCGACGCTGCAGTTCCAGCAGCGAAGCCTGTGACGTGGCGTCACGTGCCTGATAGGCCCAAAAGCTTCGACGCCAGGGCTCATCGACCTGATTGATGCACTCGACCAGCGAGGCCAGGCTGCGACTTTGATTCAGCACCTCCACCGACTGACCACGCAAACGGGTTTGCAAGGGGACCAAAGCATCAATCGGCTTTAAAAACTCAGAGAGACCCACGACAACAAGACCCAGGATGATGAGTTGAGTTCTGGTCTTCATTTATCTGTCGCCTGGATTTTTGGGTACCACTGCGCTTTCGTCTCTGGCAGTCGGCAGTGTTCCACCGGCACGGGCAGGCCGCTGCACAACCTCTCGGGGAAAGGTTGCAATCCTTGATTCCGGCCGACCATCTGTGCGTTGAAGTAGAACGTCGGGACGAGCATGGCGAGGATGATCGCCAGTACCAGACCGATAGATTTCAGGTTCTCCATTTGCACATAGCTGATCAGGCCTGGGCCGAAACGTTTTTTCAGCGCACGCCAAATAGATGGCATTGCCGCTGGCAGCTGACCGTACAACCGAGGGTATTGATCGCGCAGGGTTTCACTCAGATCCTCACAAGCGGTCCAGTCATCCTTGAGGAAATACCGGGTGAACTGACGACTCTGCTCCGATGACATCGGCGTCAGCAGTAACCGCGCAGCACGACTGCGTGGCGTCTGGTCGGTCTGCCGTGCCAGTCGTTGCTGTTCCTCGAGAAAGATCTGGGCGATGTTGCGTTCCTGCAGCCTTGACCAGTAAATGGGCGGGCAGCGTTGCTCAAAAGTGCCGCTGTCCTTCCAGTCCTGCATTTTGCAGACGGCGTCGAATACTTCGCAGGAAAAGTAATCGTTGCCCAGCAGCACCGCCGCGAGCAACTGATTGAAACGCTCGCGGCGCTCGAGCGACTCCATCCACGGGGCCAGGCTCAGGACATAGACGTGCTGACAGAATTGCGGGTCGTTGCCCGGGCGCAACTGTCGTGCAAGAGACTTTTCAGTACGCGCGAACACCAGATCCAACAAGCGCAGGGTCGAACGCTGTGGCAGATCGGGGCTTTGCCAGGGTGTCAGCCAATCCAGGTGTTCAAGCGCCCACTCGGTCAAAGATTCGGCCAACGGTGTCGGTTCCAGACAATGCTCGAGTAATTGCTCTTCGAACGCCCCCGCGCACTCGGCGTTGCCGGCCTTGGCCCACGCCTCATCAAGCCCCTGCAGCGTCAGGCCTTCCAGTAGCTGCGCAGCACACTGCCACCCAGTCCCGTGGTTAACGGCTACAGGACTGTGTTCGGCAGGGATGATGACCGAGGGCGCCGGGCGACCGCAGTCAATGGCCTGTTCATAGGCCTCACGCAGGCGTTGAAATGCATCAGGATCGTCGTCCGGGCGGTTTTGCTTGAGCAGTTGTGCGTAGCGGCGTTTGACGCTGCGCAAATCGGCATCCGGCTCAAGGCCGAGTACATCCCAACAGCTCAATGCAACCGTCATAACCCGTCCAGCTCCCTTTTCAATCAATACGCAGGCTCTTCCTATCGGCCGCTGAAGCGCGTAATTGAGCCACAAAGTGCGGCAGGACTGGCTTTTTATCCTGTGCTGCCTAAGATGGCCGGCAGATCAAACAGCAAAGCCGAGCCCCGCTCAATGTCGGAAAAAGACACCATCGCCATTCAACTGGTGCGCGAAGCACTGTTGCAAAGTTGCGCCCCCGGAGCCGCCACCGACGAGGTGTTGAATAAGGTCGGTATCGATCCGGCACTGCTGCAAACCAGCGACGCCCGAGTGCCGGCCACGGCGTATGCGCGGTTATGGCGCTTGCTCGCCCGGCGCGGGGATGATGAGTTTTTTGGCATGGACCCTCGCAAGCTAAAATCCGGCAGTCTTGAGTTTCTCTGTCGCAGCTCGATGATCCAGCCGAGCCTGGCGGCCGGCCTGACGTCTGGCCTGAGTTTTCTGTCGTTGATGCTTGAACGCATGCCCGCGCAGCTGGTTCACCAGCAAAGCCTGGCGGAGATCGTGTTGCTGGAAGACGATCAGGACCCGCGCCGCGCCTTCACCTATTTCACCTACTGGATGATCGTTCACGGCGTTGCCTGTTGGCTGGCAGGGCGGCGGATTCCGATCCTGGCCATTGAGTTGCGCTGCCCGGCACCGGATTTCTGCGATGACTATCAAGTGATGTTCTCCGAGAACCTGCGTTTCGACCGGCCACGCACACGGATGATTTTCTCCGCTGATTGCCTGGACCTGCCGATCAAACGCAGCCCTGAAGAGCTCAAGCGGTTCCTGGCCCACGCGCCGGCGAATATTCTGGTCAAGTACCGCGACCCGGAGAGCCTGGCGAGCCGGATCAAGCATGACTTGCGCCAGTTGCCCGCCGAGCAGTGGCCAGAGACCGAGCCCTTGGCGCAACAGCTGTGCATGTCGGCCTCGACCTTGCGCCGGCGTTTGGCGGAAGAAGGGCAGACTTATCAGGGGCTCAAGGACAGCGTGCGCAAGGAGTTGGCGATTGTGTGGTTGGCCGAGCCACACATCAGCTTTGCCGAAATCGCTACGCGGCTGGGGTTTGCTGATGCCAGCTCGTTCTATAAGGCGTTTCGCAAGTGGTCGGGGTCCAATCCTGGGCATTACCGGAGTTTGATCCTTAACGAGGCCCACTGATCCGGGGATTGTGTTGATAGGGCGGGCCTCTTCGCGGGCAAGCCTCGCTCCTACAGGAGGGTGTGTGGTTTTAGTGAACAACACAAAACCTGTAGATACTCTGTTCACGGTCAAGCTTTCGCGAGATGTTTTTCGCTAAAAAGCTTGGCCGTATTAAATTCTTCTCCAGAACGCATGCATGCCCATAACCCGGTCAGGTATTTACGCATCACTGCTCCGATGGCCTGCATTTTCTTCTTGCCGCGGGCTACCAGCGCCTCGTAAAAGGCTTTCACATTCTCATCACAGCGAATTGCCGTCATTGCCGGCATGAACATCGCTGCCCGTAAATACGCGTTGCCGCATTTGGACATTCGCCCTGGCCGGTTCACGCTGGTGCCTGACTGGGTCAGCCTTACATCGAGTCCTGCATAACGGCTTACCTGCGCCGATTTAAGCGTCACAGGAAGTGTCGTCAACTCAGCCAGTGCTGCGATGGCCGAGGCCTCTCCCACGCCGGGTGCAGCCATCATGCAGCGAAACTGCAAACTCAGATCCGGGCATTTGGCGATGGCCTCGCGTGCAGCCTTCTTCAAACGATCAATCCGTGTGTCTAGCGCTGCAATCGCATCTTTTTCATCCTCGATCAGCAGCTCAACGCTCGTTTGCGTCGCTTGTAGTGCGTGCAACTCGTTCTTGGCTCGGGTCCGATGGCCAATCAGCCGGTTGATATGGCGCCCAATCGCACGCAGCATCAGTTGATCTGCGGTAGGTGGCACCCAAAGTCTTGGCGCCATACGTTCGCCATACTCGGCCAGCAACTGAGCATCAATCTGGTCAGTTTTGCTGTTTTGCAGCATCAGCTTGGCAAAGTTATGGAAGCTTTTGGGGTTGATCACCGAGACCGGTAAGCCGGCGGCATGCAACTCTATCGCCAGGTCCAGGTAGTAAATGCCGGTGGCCTCCATGACCACGCTCAGCGGTTTGAGGCCCAACATCTTGGTCACGGCAGCCTTACGCCCCTTGGGGGTGTGCTGAATGTCCCACTGGCCTGATGTTTTACCGTTCTGCCGCCATCCCATAGCAGACGTGCGGGCACCAATGTCTATGCCGACATGAGTATTCATGGTTTTCACTTCCCTGATTTTCGGTAAGATTGCTCCTGGTTCCCCCGACCTCGAACTTCATGCCACTGCAACCTTGTAATGCGAAGTCCGACTTGTCGGCTTCTCGATACTCTTCGTGGTGGGCAATGAGGCGGGGGGGCCTCTCTACAGACAAGGTCAGGAGCAAATCCTGCCTTCAGGAGCGATCGGCCTCCCCCAGAAACGCACTTGCTGTTGTATGAATCCTTAAGCGTAACCTCTCTCGTTGGAATCAGGGTCAACATACAAGGAGCGAGGCTTGCCCGCGAAGGCGCCAGTCCAGACGACACACTTCTAAAACCTTGGCCAAACCAGTCAGACAACTTGATAGCTTTGACCATTGCCCCGATCCCCGCGCGGGGCGAGTATTTCTGTGGTTTTTACGGTTCCCCCAACCTAATAAAAATACAGAGGGATTCTGGCAATGCGTGATTACTTGTCTGCCACGTCACAGTTCAATTATCAGCACACCGTCGACGCCGCACTCGCGGGTGATTTGACCGCCCTCAACGCCTGCGTCGAGTGTTGCGACCGGCACGCCTTGCCGGGGCGCATTGCGCTGTTCTGGGAAGGCCGCGATGGCGCCAGCGCGACGTACACCTTCAGCGAGCTGCAAGACAAAGCCGCGCGGTTTGCCAATTTCCTCCTGGCCCAAGGCGTGAAGAAAGGCGACAAGGTGGCCGGCCTGCTGCCACGTAACATCGAATTGCTGATCACCGTATTCGCCACCTGGCGCATCGGCGCGGTCTATCAGCCGCTGTTTACCGCCTTCGGCCCGAAAGCCATCGAGCACCGCCTCACCTGCTCCGGGGCCAAAGTGGTGGTCACCGACGCGGTTAATCGCTCAAAACTCACTGAAGTCGCGGACTGTCCGACTATCGTTACCGTCGCCGGTCCAAAGGGCCAAGGCATTGTCCGTGGCGATTACAGCTTCTGGGCCGAACTGGCCAATTATTCCACTGAGTGCGAACCGGTGCTGCTGACCGGCGAAGACCCGTTCCTGCTGATGTTCACCTCGGGCACTACTGGCCCGTCGAAAGCCTTGTCCGTTCCGCTCAAGGCCATCGTCGCCTTCCAGAGCTACACACGCGACGCCGTGGACCTGCGTCCCGAAGACGCGTTCTGGAACGTGGCGGATCCGGGCTGGGCCTACGGCATCTATTTCGGCGTCACCGGGCCGATGGCGATGGGGCATCCGATCACCTTCTACGACGGCCCGTTCACCCTCGAAAGCACCTGCCGGGTGATCAACAAATACGGGATCACCAACCTCACCGGCTCACCGACGGCCTACCGCTTGTTGATTGCTGGTGGCGACGAATTCGCCAAGTCGATCAAAGGCAAGCTGCGCATTGTCAGCAGCGCCGGCGAGCCGCTGAACCCGGAAGTGATCCGCTGGTTCGCCGACAACCTCGGCGTGGTCATTCACGACCATTACGGTCAGACCGAACTGGGCATGGTCCTGTGCAATCACCACGGCATTGAACACCCGATCCACATGGGCGCCGCCGGTTTTGCTTCGCCGGGCCACCGCATCGTGGTGCTCGACGACGAATACAAAGAACTCGGCGTCGGCCAGCCAGGGATCTTGGCCATCGACCGCACCCAGTCGCCAATGTGCTGGTTCGCCGGTTATGAAGGCGCGCCAACCAAAGCCTTCGTCGGCAACTATTACCTGAGCGGCGACACCGTCGAGTGGAACCCGGACGGCAGCATCAGTTTCGTCGGCCGCAGCGATGACGTGATTACCACTTCCGGCTATCGAGTGGGCCCGTTCGACGTGGAAAGCGCGCTGATCGAACACCCGGCGGTGGTCGAGGCGGCGGTGGTCGGCAAGCCCGATCCGGAGCGCACCGAGCTGGTCAAGGCCTTCGTCGTGCTCAGCGCGCAATACCGCGCCGCGCCGGAACTCGCCGAAGAGCTGCGCCAACACGTGCGCAAGCGTCTGGCGGCGCATTCGTACCCGCGTGAAATCGAATTTGTCAGCGAGTTGCCGAAAACCCCAAGCGGTAAATTGCAGCGCTTTATCTTGCGCAACCAGGAAATCGCCAAGGCTCAAGAGGCCGCCGCGAAGAACGTTCAAGCTTGAATCAAGGACACAATGATGCAGATCGAAAACAAGGTTTTTCTCGTCACCGGCGGTGCGTCGGGCCTCGGTGCAGCCACCGCTGAAATGCTGGTCGCGGCCGGCGCCAAAGTGATGCTCGTGGACATGAACGCCGAAGCCGTTGCGGCCCAGGCTGAACGTCTCGGCGCGCAAAGCGTGGTGGCAGACATCAGCGACGAAGCCGCCGCCGAAGCCGCGGTACAGGCGACGGTGAAAGCCTTCGGCGGCCTCAACGGGCTGGTCAACTGCGCCGGCATCGTGCGTGGCGAGAAGATCCTCGGCAAGAACGGCCCGCACGCGCTGGCCAGTTTCAGCCAGGTGATCAACGTCAACCTGATCGGCAGCTTCAATATGCTGCGTCTGGCGTCGGCGGCCATCGCCGAAACCGAAGCAGATGCCGACGGCGAGCGCGGCGTGATCATCAACACTGCCTCGGCGGCGGCGTACGATGGCCAGATCGGCCAGGCTGCCTACGCCGCGTCGAAAGGCGCGATCGTCAGCCTGACCTTGCCCGCCGCCCGCGAACTGGCGCGCTTCGGCATCCGCGTGATGACCATCGCCCCCGGCATTTTCGAAACCCCGATGATGGCCGGCATGACCCCGGAAGTCCGCGCGTCCCTGGCGGCCGGCGTGCCATTTCCGCCGCGCCTGGGCAAACCGGACGAGTATGCCGCGCTGGTCAGGCATATCATTGAAAACAGCATGCTCAATGGCGAGGTGATCCGTCTCGACGGTGCCTTGCGCATGGCCGCCAAGTAAGGAGATTTGTCATGACTATTGTCAACGATCCCATCGTAATCGTCAGCGCCGTCCGCACCCCGATGGGCGCTTTCCAGGGCGAACTGAAAAGCCTGACCGCACCGCAACTCGGTGCGGCGGCGATTAAAGCAGCGGTCGAGCGCGCCGGTATCGCCCCTGAATCGGTCGAAGAAGTGCTGTTTGGCTGCGTACTGCCCGCAGGCCTCGGTCAGGCCCCGGCGCGGCAAGCCGCATTGGGTGCGGGGCTGGATAAATCGACCCGTTGCACCACGCTGAACAAGATGTGCGGCTCGGGCATGGAAGCGGCGATTCTGGCCCACGACATGCTCGTCGCCGGCAGCGCCGATGTGGTGGTGGCGGGCGGCATGGAAAGCATGTCCAACGCGCCGTACTTGATGGACCGCGCCCGCAGCGGTTACCGCATGGGCCATGGCCGCGTGCTCGATTCCATGTTCCTCGATGGCCTGGAAGACGCCTACGATAAAGGCCGCCTGATGGGCACCTTCGCCGAGGATTGCGCCGAAACCAACGGTTTCAGCCGCGAAGCCCAGGACGCGTTCGCCATCGCTTCGACCACCCGCGCGCAGCAGGCGATCAAGGACGGCAGCTTCAAGGACGAAATCGTTCCGTTGACCGTGACTGTCGGCAAAGAGCAGGTGCTGATCAGCAACGACGAACAGCCACCGAAAGCCAAACTGGACAAGATTGCCTCGCTGAAACCGGCGTTCCGTGAAGGCGGCACCGTGACAGCGGCCAACTCCAGTTCGATTTCCGATGGTGCGGCGGCGTTGGTGTTGATGCGTCGTTCCGAAGCCGACAAACGCGGCCTCAAACCACTGGCGGTGGTCCATGGCCACGCGGCATTCGCCGACACGCCGGGCCTGTTCCCGGTGGCACCGATCGGCGCGATCAAGCGGCTGATGAAGAAAACCGGCTGGTCGCTGGACGAAGTCGATCTGGTCGAAGTCAACGAAGCCTTCGCCGTGGTCGGCATGGCTGCCATGACTCACCTGGAAATTCCCCATGAGAAACTCAACGTGCACGGCGGCGCTTGCGCCTTGGGCCACCCGATTGGTGCGTCTGGCGCGCGGATCCTTGTGACCTTGCTCTCGGCCCTGCGCCAGAAAGGCCTGAAACGCGGCGTTGCGGCGATCTGCATCGGCGGCGGTGAAGCCACGGCCATGGCCGTGGAATGCCTCTACTAAGGCTGACGCATATCCCAATGTGGGAGCGGGCTTGCTCGCGAATGCGGTGTGTCATTCAACATCAAGGTTGACTGACAGGGCCCCTTCGCGAGCAAGCCCGCTCCCACAGGTCCTCGCATGCAGGCTCAAATTTTAAGGATTTGGCATGATTCCCAATGACGAACAACTTCAGATCAGCGACGCGGCCCGGCAGTTTGCCCAGGAACGGCTGAAACCGTTCGCCGCCGAGTGGGACCGCGAGCATCGCTTTCCCAAGGAAGCCATCGGCGAGATGGCCGAACTGGGTTTCTTCGGCATGCTGGTGCCAGAAGAGTGGGGCGGTTGCGACACTGGCTACCTGGCCTACGCCATGGCCCTGGAAGAGATCGCGGCCGGTGATGGCGCCTGCTCGACCATCATGAGCGTGCACAATTCAGTGGGTTGCGTACCGATTCTCAAGTACGGCAACGACGATCAGAAAGAACGCTTCCTCAAGCCATTGGCCAGTGGCGCGATGCTTGGGGCCTTTGCACTGACCGAACCGCAGGCCGGCTCCGACGCCAGCGGCCTGAAAACCCGCGCCAAGTTGAACGGTGATCACTACGTGCTCAACGGCTGCAAGCAGTTCATCACCTCCGGGCAGAACGCCGGGGTGGTGATAGTGTTTGCCGTCACCGACCCGAGTGCCGGCAAGCGTGGTATCACGGCGCTGATCGTGCCGACTGATTCGCCGGGCTACAAAGTCGCACGGGTCGAGGACAAACTCGGTCAGCACGCCTCCGACACCTGTCAGATCCTGTTCGAAGACGTGAAAGTCCCGGTGGCCAATCGGTTGGGTGAGGAGGGCGAAGGTTACCGGATCGCCCTGGCTAACCTTGAAGGCGGCCGTGTCGGCATCGCCTCGCAATCGGTGGGCATGGCCCGCGCTGCGTTTGAAGCGGCCCGCGACTACGCCCGTGAGCGTGAGAGCTTCGGCAAGCCGATCATCGAACACCAGGCGGTAGCGTTCCGCCTGGCAGACATGGCAACCCAAATCGCCGTTGCCCGGCAAATGGTGCATTACGCAGCGGCATTAAGGGACAGTGGCAAACCGGCCTTGGTCGAAGCGTCGATGGCCAAACTGTTCGCCTCGGAAATGGCCGAGAAGGTTTGCTCCTCTGCGTTGCAAACCCTCGGCGGTTACGGTTACCTGAACGACTTCCCGCTGGAGCGGATCTACCGCGACGTGCGGGTGTGCCAGATCTACGAAGGCACCAGCGATATTCAGCGCATGGTCATTTCGCGCAACCTCTGAAAGAAACCTGTAGCAGCTGTCGAGTGAAACGAGGCTGCGATCTTTTGTTGTTGTTTTAATGAGCCAGATCGACAGCTCGCAGCCTCGTTTCACTCGACAGCTGCTACAGAGATCGAGCTTTTTGCAAAACAGGAGTTAGTTATGAGTTACGAAACGATTTTGCTGGAAACTCACGGTCGTGTTGGCCTGATCACCCTCAACCGTCCGCAAGCGCTGAACGCGTTGAATGCGCAAATCGTCAGCGAACTGAACCACGCCCTCGATGGCCTGGAAGCCGACTCGAACATCGGCTGCATCGTGCTGACCGGCTCGAAAAAAGCCTTTGCCGCCGGTGCCGACATCAAGGAAATGGCCGAGCTGACCTACCCGCAGATCTACCTCGACGACCTGTTCAGCGACAGCGATCGCGTGGCCAACCGCCGCAAGCCGATCATCGCCGCGGTCAACGGTTTCGCCCTGGGTGGTGGCTGTGAACTGGCGCTGATGTGCGACTTCATCCTGGCCGGTGACAACGCCCGGTTCGGTCAGCCGGAAATTAACCTCGGCGTATTGCCGGGTATGGGCGGCACCCAGCGCCTGACCCGCGCCGTGGGCAAGGCCAAGGCCATGGAAATGTGCCTGAGCGGGCGCTTGATCGATGCGGCAGAAGCCGAGCGCTGCGGGATTGTCGCGCGGATCGTACCGGCGGATGAGTTGCTGGAAGAAGCGCTGAAAGTAGCGGCGTTGATCGCCAAGAAGTCGCTGCCGATTGCGATGATGGTCAAGGAAAGCGTCAACCGCGCGTTTGAAGTGAGCCTGTCCGAAGGCGTGCGCTTTGAGCGTCGGGTGTTCCATGCGGCATTTGCGACGCAGGATCAGAAGGAAGGGATGGCGGCGTTTATTGCCAAGCGTGAGGCCGAGTTCCAGGGTAAGTAATTCAGCGTTCTCGCCGACGCCTTCGCGGGCAAGCCTCGCTCCTACGGGGATATGCATTCCCCTGTAGGAGCGAGCGGGCGGCGATCCGACTTGCCCGCGAAGCTTTTAGGGCTTACACCAGATAATTTTTCAACTCGCGGGCAATCACCATCCGCTGTATCTCGCTAGACCCTTCATAAATCTGCGTAATCCGCGCATCCCGGTAATAGCGCTCCACCGGGTAATCCTCCAGATACCCATACCCGCCATGAATCTGCATCGCTGACGAGCAGACCTTCTCGGCCATTTCCGACGCAAACAGCTTTGCCTGCGAGGCCTCTGACAGGCACGGCTTGCCGGCGCTGCGTAACCGCGCGGCGTGCAGGATCAGCAAACGCGCCGCGTTCAGCCGGGTGTGCATGTCGGCCAGCAGGTTGGCGATGCTCTGGTGCTCGATGATCGGCTTGTCGAACTGCACCCGATCCCGGGAATAAGCCAGCGCCGCTTCGAACGCGGCACGAGCAATCCCCAACGCCTGCGCGGCGATGCCGATGCGTCCGCCTTCGAGGTTGGACAGGGCGATGGCCAAACCTTTGCCGCGATCACCCAGCAGGTTGGCTTCGGGAATCGTGCAGTTGCTCAGGGTTACCGCGCAGGTATCGGACGCCCGAATACCCATTTTGTGTTCGGTGCGATCAACGATGAAACCCGCAGTGTTCGTCGGCACCAGAAATGCCGAGATTCCGCGCTTGCCCAGATCCGGATCGGTCACCGCGAACACGATGGCCAGCTTCGCCCGTTTGCCGTTACTGACGAATTGCTTGGCGCCGTTGATGACCCACTGGCCGTCGCGCAGTTCAGCGCGGGTGCGCAGGTTGTGGGCTTCGGAACCGGCCTGGGGTTCGGTCAGGCAGAAGCAGCCGATGGCCTGACCGCTGGCCAGATCCGGCAGCCAGGTCTGTTTCTGTTCTTCAGTGCCGTAGTTGAGCACCGGTCCGCAGCCCACGGAGTTGTGAATGCTCATCAGTGCGCCCGTGGCGCCGTCACCGGCCGAAATCTCTTCCACTGCCAGGGCGTAGGCGACGTAGTCGACATAGGTACCGCCCCATTCTTCAGGCACCACCATGCCCAACAGGCCGAGTTCGCCCATCTTCGCCACCAGACCGTCATCGATCCAGCCGGCCTTTTCCCAGGCTTGTGCGTGGGGCGCGATTTCGCCGCGGGCAAAGTCCCGGGCCATGTCGCGGATCATGACTTGTTCTTCGCTCAATTCGATATCGTGCATGGCTCAGTTCCCGCTCTGGTCAAAACCGCTGAAGAAACTCGCGACGTGCTCGGCGTCCAGCGCCTGCAAGGTCGGCGGGTTCCAGCGCGGTTTCTTGTCTTTATCGATCAGTAAGGCGCGTACGCCTTCGATCAGGTCGCCGCGCTCGAACCACTGACGGTCCAGGTGCAGCTCAAGGGCGAAGCAGTCTTCCAGGCTCAAGTGCCGACCACGACGGAGCATTTCCAGGGTCACGCCCATGGCCAGCGGTGAACGGCTTTCCAGCAGGTCGGCGGTGGTCGTGGCCCACACGTGACTGTCGGCGACCGTTACTTCACGCAGTTGCTCCACAATACTCGGCACATCAGGCAGGGCGAAGAAGTGATCGATGGCCGGGCGCAAGGCGCTCAGCGGTGCATCGGGAAGTTGTTGCACCGCGAATTTCGCCAGCAGGCCCTGAAGGTCCTTGAGCGGCGTTTCGCGCCATTCGAGCTGATCAAGTTGCTCGTCGAGGGTGCCCAGCTTGGCGCTTTCCAGGTACCAGTCGGCCAGACCGCAATAGAGCGCATCGGCCGCGCGGATCTGCACGCCGCTGACACCGAGATAAATCCCCAGTTCACCGGGGACCCGTGGCAGGAAGTGGCTGCCACCGACGTCCGGAAAATAACCGATGGCCACTTCCGGCATCGCCAGGCGGCTTTTCTCGGTGACCACTCGCAAGTCAGCGCCTTGCACCAGGCCCATGCCGCCGCCCAGGACAAAGCCGTCCATCAAGGCCAGCACTGGTTTGCGGTAGTGGTGAATGGCAAGGTCGAGGGCGTATTCCTCGACGAAGAAATCTTCGTGCAACGTGTCGCCGCTTTTGAAACTGTCATACAGCGAGCGAATATCGCCGCCGGCACAGAACGCTTTCTCGCCAGCACCGCGCAAGACTACGGCGTGAATCTGCGAATCCTGCGCCCAGGCGTCGAGCTGACGCTGCAGGTGGCGGACCATGTGGAGGGTAATGGCATTGAGGCCGGCGGGGCGATTGAGGGTCAGGTGACCGATGTGGTTGCGAACCTCGGCCAGCACTTCGTTTTGCGTGGCATCCATGGACGAAGTCCCCTTCGATGAAACCTGAGCAGTCATCACTAACTCCCTGCTTTTATTGTTCTTTATAGAGAAGCTCGCGCGCGAGCGATCCCGGATCGTACCAGTGCAAATTTGTGATGTACAACCGGGATATGTGCAGGTGCTTCCTGCATATTTGCATGGCTTAATGTGGGAGCAGGCTTGCTCGCGAAGACGGAGTGTCATCCAGCATCAATGTTGACTGACAGTGCCTCTTCGAGGGCAAGCCCGCTCCCACAGGGATTTGTGCCGCGAGGAACTTTGGCTAAGGACTTCACCAATACTGTGACGTTTGGCGTGCAACTCACTGATATGGATCAGTTATTCAAGGTCTTCCGGGGTGACATCGAAGAACGCTTCTGTTTCAGCCCAGGGGTTTATTAAACGGAGATGTTTAATAGACATCTCCAGACACTCTCTCAGGCTACACATCCTTGCGCCGTTACCTACGACTGCGCCAGAATCCGCCGGCTTGTGCGCCTTGGGCCAGGGTTTTATCGTTTCCCCGTTGCTGAAGAACAGCGATGGGGGTTTGGTAGCCCCGGGTTTCATGTGAGGTGCTAAGCATCACCATTTACGGCGTTTTTTCGTCTCTTTTTTATGGTGGTCATGCACAGGGCGTCTTCGGGCGCGCCGGTCTCCTCACATCCCGGTCTACCAACCTGTGCATGGCCACCACCCATTCGTTTGGTAGCGAAAGGCTGAAGGCTCCCATATACGATGAGAGGAGTTTCACCAATGTTCAAACCAACACCCAACCCACCCGAAACGGACGACGTTTCCCCCTACGAATCCACCGATTCCAAAAAACTCAACGAGGCCGCCGAGCGTGCGCTCGACTTCCACTTCCCGTCCCACGCCGACATCAAAGCCACCCCGCGAACACGCAGTACCCTGTTTTCCGTAGACACAGAAGCCACGACCGAAACCCTGGCGGTTTACCTGGTCGAGACGCTGGCCTCGGTCGATGTGATGGTGCACCAGTTGGTGGATCATCTGGAGGGTGAATCGCGTTACGCGCTTTTGGGTATTTCGAACAGCATCATGATGGCGGAGATCACGGCGAATCGGGTGCTGGATAACGTGCCCGCAGGGTTAGCGTAAATTCAGAGAAGAACACTTACCTGTGCGGGTGCACTTACCTGTGGCGAGGGAGCTTGCTCCCGCTCGGCTGCGCAGCAGTCGTAAATCCGGATTACGCGGTGTGCCTGTAAGTTCGCTAGTTGACTCGGGCCAGGGCATCCGCGTCGATCCCAGGAACGCTATGTGCGACGCGACAACACCTCACCAATACTGCGACGTTTGGCATGCAACTCACTGATATGGATCAGTTGTTCTAGGTCTTGCGGGGTGACATCGAAGAACGCTTCCATGTCGGCCAAGGCCAGTTTCAAGTCCTGAGCGGTGATGGCCTGGCTTTCGATCGGCGGTTGATCGGCCGGCACCACGGCCACCGGTTCGCTGGCACGTTTGGGGTAGCGAATGCGCGTCAGGTTGTTGTACGCCAGGGCGCTGAGCAGCATGGTCATTGCAGCGAGCATCACCGGGCCGAGGGCTTTCCAGTCCAGCGCGATGGTCGCCGGATCTGCCAATACCAACAGCAGCGCCAGTGCTCCGGCTGGCGGATGCAGGCAACGCAACCAGCACATCAGAACCAGCGCCATGCCCGCCGCCAGGCATGCACTGCCGAGGGTTCGTCCGAGTACGTGAGCGACCAGCAGCGACACGACGCCGGCGCTCAAATATCCGCCAAGAATCGACCACGGCTGGGCGAGCGCGCCGGAGGAGACCGCGAACAGCAACACGGCCGATGCGCCCAACGGCCCGATCAAATGCTGGGCCACTTCCATGCCGAACACCTGTGCGCAAATCCAGACGCTGAGCATCGTGCCCAGGGACATGCCGATGGCGGCGCGGCTCCATTCGGATGGACGGGTGTTGATGGCGGCAGGTAACCAGCGAGCGAACATGAGGCAGACGATCCGTTGGCAAAAAGCTATGCAAAAAAAAGGCTTAGCTGGGAAACCCAGAAAGCCTTTGAAGGTGTTCCAACTATTGGGGGAGGAACGGGGCACAGTGTGCCATTCATTCCCGATGCTGACAAATTCATATAAATGCAGTTTGAGTGCATTATTTTTGCTGTAAGGCGATTCGGCGACCACTCATGAAACACAGGAACCCGCCCATGGCCGTCAGCGCGCTCAAGGCATAAAACATCGTGGGTGCGGGCGTGTGCATCAGCAGAAATCCGCAAATCACCGAGCTTAGCGCACCGCCGAGGGCCGCGAGGTTTTGTGCGCCGTAATAACTGCCGCGCAGTTCTTCAGGGGCCAGGGTGTCGACGAAGAGGAATTCGGCGGGGTAAATGATCATTTCACCGAGGGTGAAAATGAACATCGCCACGCACCAGCTCACCAGGCTGTCGGCCAAACTGAAGCCGATCAACCCGACGATAAACAGGCTGGTGCCGCCCGCAATCCAGTAACGCAGTTGTTCGCGCTTGAGGAAACGGCCGATCTGGTACTGCAGCAGGATCACGCTGATGGCGTTGCACGCGAGCAGGGCGGCCATCGTTTCCAGCGCGCTAGGAGTCATGGGTCACCAGCAGGTATTGCGACAGGTACAGGGTGAACGGCCGTGGACCACGGTGCTGAGCAGGCAACCGCAGGTGAACATGATCAGCGTGCGGTCGTTCTTCAGGGTGATCAGCGTCTTGAGAAAACTCTGGGGCTGGCCGATCACGGGTGTCGGGGCCGAGTCCTTGGGGACCCCGATCATCAGGAAAATACTGAAGAACGCGATGCCGCCGGCCATCAGGAACGGCGCGATCGGGTACACGCCGGCAATCACCACGCCGAGCATCGGGCCGGTGGCGTAGCCGATGTTGGTCAGGGTGTAGCGCAGCGAAAAGGCTTTGGCGCGCTGCCCCATGGGCAGGTTTTCGCTGAGGATCGCTTTCGAGCCGATCAGGAACAGCGCCGAGGCGGTTTCGGTGATCACCTGGGTGGCGGTGGTCAGGTAGAGGTTTTCGGCGAAGGTCAGCAGCACGAAACCGATGGCGCTGGAGAGCATGGCGAGGATTAGCAGCCGACGCTTCTCGAGGCGGTCGATGATGTAACCGCCGTAGAGCGCGAGCAGGGTGGCGATGAACACCGCGATGCCCAGCAGCAAGCCGACGTCCTGTTGGTTGAGGCCGAGCTTGTTGCTCAGGAACAACGTGAGCAGCGGGCTGGTGATGGCGCGACTGACGACGATGGTCAGCGAAACGATCATCAACCGGCGGATTACGAGCGAGTAAGTGGCCACGGTGGTGCAAATGTCCTTATTTAATGATCTCAGAGCTGATCGTAGAGCCAGATAGTCGCTGCATCCGCTCATTCATACGAGGTAATCCCGGTAATGCCACTCATACACGGCCGCCGGATGGTCCTCGGTCACAGGCAGCGCCGATTCACCCCACCATTGAGCGACCTCGGCACCTGTGCAATCCACACGTCATCGTGCTGTTGAATCCCCTCAAGCAACCCACGCAACACGCCAATCCGCCCAGGCGTAGCAATGATCTCCGGGTGCAGTCGCAGCACATAACACAGCCCAAAGCGGTGAAATCCGGCGAAGTCCATTTGCAGGTTGCCCAAGGTGTGGCTGTAAGAAGCGATCCGCGATTGCGTCGGCGGTACGGCCGGGCTGAGGTTGAAGGCGAAGTAGGGTTCGTCTTCCAGTTCGTAGTGCAACGGCAACTCGATGACGTCGGGTGCCGTCGGATGAGCGAATGGCAAATCATCGCCGCGCCAGGATGAGGACCAGCGAATATCGTGATCCTTCAATGCCTCGATGAAACCCGGCGCACCGTTACCGGCCGGGATGCGAAACCCCGTCGGCCGCTGGCCCGTCAGCGCGGTTAATGCCTCGCAGCCTTTGGCAATCTCGGCGCTTTGCTCAGTGAGGCTCAGGGTGTCGTAGTTCTGATGGCGATAGCCTGCGCAGGCAATCTCATGCCCGCCAGCCTGGATGGTCCGAATGTGCTCGGGGTTTTCCTCGGCGACGATGCCGGGAATAAACCAGCTGCTGGAAACCCCCAGTTCTGCGAACAAACCGCGTCGCCCCAAGTAAGGTTTCAACTTCAGGCGTCGCAACTGGATGAAGTGGAACGAGGCGTTGTAGAGGGGCGGTTAGTGGCAGGGATTGTCCCGGTTTATCAGAAGCGCGAAGCGTTTGATTATTACTCGTTGTACGAAGAACGCTCGCAGGTTTACTGCGCGTTCGGTCATCCGCTGTTCTCGGTGCCAGACGCATAAATTGGCGGCGACGTATTCAAGGATTACGAGTGAATCAACCACCGCCATGCGATCCACCGCGACAAGCTCAACTTTGCCGTGTACGGCGGCTTGTCCGCCTCGGCAACCCCAGTCGAAGCTGTGGCGCTGCTGATTGAGACCGGACGCTTTCTCGGTTTCCTTCCGCAGCATTACGCCGCCGCCATGGTCGTGGAAGGACTGCGCGCCCTTCGCCCCGCATCGATTCACTTCGACACGCCGTTCCATCTGATCCTGCGCCATAACACCCTGCGCAGTCCGTTGGTGAAGGCGTTTGCGCACAAGCGTTAAAGGTCGATTTGAGGGGGGCGGATGAGGGGCTACTGGGAGTAAAGACTTTATTTTCCGTCAAGCTTTCGAAGCTTTTTTGGCATAATTTTCAAGCCGAAGCCTGACACAACAACAAAGCACATAATTACCACTACTCTTGCCGCAAAAACGTCCATTTCGAAAAAATAAACTATTAATAGTGAGATCCATGCTGTATGAAAGCCGGAGCAGGCAAGAATAAATAAATACATTGTCGCTGCAGCAATTACTTTTTCGAGAGTCAACATTTAATCTTCCACTTCACGGGGCATGCAAATGAGTGAAGAAAAATACATGTAAATGCAATCCAGCCAATAAACGGATATTCCGAAATTATGTCTGGTCGATAACCTAGAAGTGGGAAGTCGTTAGCTTGAACGATATCTATATAAGGCACTACGAATAGGCCGTTGAATGCAAGACCTGCATACAGTTTTGTATGATTTAAGTCTTCGCCAGACAAGCGTTTTTTTAGAGAATAGGCTGCGCTAACGGAGCAGACTGCTATTAATGGAAAAAGCCAAACAATCATTTTTCCAGCTCTTCATATACTTGCCTTCCTGTCTGAAGGGTGGTCTGCCCTTCCAGTATCAGTGCTTGAGGTGCCATGGTTTTGTATGCGCGTATGTAGTCCGTTTTGATATATCTAAACAATCGCCAAGCATCCGGTTTTAGTACAGTTCGAGTAAGTCCATACACTGACATCCCAATATCCAACGACCCATACGCAATATTGCCTTCTCTTTCAGTCTGTCCAACACCCATAGCTATCGCTTGATAAACCTTGCGGGTCGGCCCCTCCGTATCAGTGCGGTCCTCCAATAGGTTACGGCCATTTTCATAAACATTATTCGCACCATGGAGCATCATCGGTCCACCAAGAAAAAGGCACAAAGTACCCGCTGAGCCGTAGCAAATCCCAGCACCTGTCAATATCTGCATCCCTCCCGCAACCGCGCCCGCGCCTTTTTTGGCAACTTCCCACGACTGGCTCAGCAAACTACTCTGTTCGTTCTTGATCTCCTTGAGACCCTGCTCAGCACTTTTCCGCCCCTGCGCTACATCATTAACAATACCTCTCGCGTAATAAGAAACTTCGCGTTTGAACTGTAAGCGCAGCGTGCCATCTTTCAGGTGTCGAGAAGCCAGCGTACAGGCCTGGTTGGTCAAATTGCCCGCCGCCTTACTAACGGCCCAGTAATCGCAACTACTGTCTTCGCAGCGATCCTTCAACGGTGTCATTCGTTATTTCCCCAGGATCCGTATCCGCTGGTTCCTGCCAGATGGTGCCTCCACGTGATTTCGCGATAGCGAATAGCAACGTGCTCTTGAGGCTCGACATCGTTCTGTAGAACTACGTGGGGCATGTCAAGTGTCAGGTCGGCAATAATGCCGCCTTCAATTTCAATACTGAAGAATTTCTCCTGAAGACCATACGAAGAAATTCGGTAGAAACTTATCGCACAGCTAATTTCCTCTCTACTGGATAGCGCTTGCGCGAGTAAAGGAGATGACTTGTCGACATTTTTTGTGATGACAAGCGGGCGGTGTGTAGGCTTATTAATGTTTCCTATGTTGGACATGTTGTGACTGTAAGACAGCACCATGATTTCATCAGTATGCGCTGTTTGACATTTATTGCCGATTGAGTCTTGAGTTGAACAACCCGCCGATATCAGTCCTTGAGTCTTTCCTGTGATGGTCATATAGCCGTGATTAGCCATTTAGGTGTCGCTCCTTTTGTCGATGGGGCACCTTATTGAAAACGCCTTCGGGTATATGTAGGGCGTTTCCGGGTATCCGGTAGGACGAGAGCGAATCTGCGGGCGTAACGTGCTACAGAGTGGAATGCAGCAACACGTAATCGTTTTTGTCGAAGCGCCCGCTCAACACGGGCGGCAACGCACCCAAAGGCGTGCCCTGCCGGGTGCGGTAGTCACTTTTATCCATCATCAGCCACTGCGGCCCCTGAAGACTTTCCAGTTCGTGGATTGACTCGGTAAACACCGGTTGCAGATCCTGATCGATGTTGACCATGAACTTGATCGCCTTAGCGTCCTTGCCCATGCCATGCAGAACCAGAGGCGCCGGGTCTTTCTGCACCCGTGCTAACGCTGCACGGCTGAAAGACTGAGCGTCGTAGAGCTGACGTTCAACCGGTTCGAACACCAGAATGTCAAACGACCAAAGCGCCAGAACCGCGCCAAAGGCCAATGTTTGCGCGCGCCAGCGGGATCGGAAAAGCACGGTAAGGCCGATCACTTGCAGCGTGCCGAGCATGATCAACGCCGGAGTGAAGTTTGTCAGTTGCCCAGGAAAACGTCACCGCCAAGGGCAACAAGCAGTTGATCAAATACGCCCCGGCCTGGGCCTTTGAAAAACTGCAGGCTTGGCTGGAACTGCGCCGTTCGCACCTCAAGGAAGGCGAGGTGGACGACCCGTTCCTGTTCAACCGTATCCGTCGTGGTAGCCACATCACCCGCGAGCGCATCACCAAACACGCGATCTATCACATCGCCCGGCAGCGCGGTGCGCAGGTCGGGTTGAAAATCATGCCGCATGATTTTCGGCGTTCGTTCATTACCCGGGTGATCGAAGAGCACGACCTGTCGATCGCGCAGAAGCTCGCTCACCACAGCAACATCCAGACGACGGCCAACTACGATGTACGCGACGACAACGAACGGCGCCGGGCAGTGGACCGTTTCGATCTTTGACGTTCACGGTTCGCTCAGCACATGGGCATGGCCTATGGTCGAAACGTGAACCGCGCTGCCGGCGGGGGGCGCGTACATGCCCGAACTGCGCACCATCAATGATCGGCCGTGCGGATCGCCTGCGGCGGTAGGCTGCAACTCCACCGTCAAGGTGCAGGTGTTGCCGCTGAAATCCCGTTCGGTCACCACGGCGCGACACCCGGCGACTTCGGTCGGACTGGGCTGGATGCTGACCAGTTGCAACTGCTCGGGGCGCAGCATGATCTGCGCCGATTTGTTGTTCCGGTGGTTGTTGACCGGTATGCGACCCAGATCGCAATGGGCCCAACCCGCTTCGATCCGGGCGGGCATGACCACGGCATCCCCGAGAAACAGCGCGGTTTGTTCGTCGTCGGGATAACGATAAAGATCCAGCGGATGCCCCGACTGCACCAGCCGACCGTCGCGCATCACCGCCAGCTGATCGGCAAACGACAACGCCTCACTCTGGTCATGGGTGACCAGAATGGTGGTGACACCGGCATCGGTCAGCAGGCGGGCGACCATTTTGCGCATAGCGCCCCGAAGGCCGGCATCGAGCGCCGAAAACGGCTCGTCCAGCAACATCAGTCGCGGCTGCTGCGCCAGGGCTCGCGCCAGTGCCACACGCTGTTGCTGGCCGCCAGACAATTCATGGGGCCAACGTTTGGCCATGCTCGAATCCAGGGCGACGCTGTCCATCAACTCGGCGACTCGCTGGTGTTTGGCCTCGCCCTTGGTCGAAAGCCCGAAACCAATATTGGCGGCCACGGTCATGTGCGGAAACAAAGCACCGTCCTGGGGCACATAGCCAATCAAACGCTGATGCGCCGGGATTTCGTGGGTGTCGTCAACCAGCGTCTGGCCATTGAGCGACAGCTTGCCGGTGTCCGGAAACTCGAAACCGGCGATCATCCGCAGCAACGTGGTTTTGCCGGAACCGGACGGGCCGACGATCACCGTTCGGCTGCCGCTGGGCACCGACAGGCTGATGTTCTCCAGGGCTTTGTGAGCGCCGTAGGATTTGTAGATTGAATCGAGTTCTAGAGCGTTCATCGGCCAGCCGTTCGTTTGGATTGGTGATAAAGAAGTCCGGTCAACGGAAGCGACAGCAAAATCATCAGCAAGGCATAGGGCGCCGCAGCGGCATAGTCGATTTCGCTGGTCATGGCCCAGAAACCGGTGGCCAGGGTGCGCGTACCGTTGGGGGCGAGCAGCAGGGTCGCGGTCAGCTCATTGGTGATCGCCAGAAACACCAGCGCGGCGCCGGCGGCAGCTCCGGGCGCGGCGAGGCGCAGGGTGATCAGCCACAAGGCCCGGGCAGGCGAACGGCCGAGACTGCGCGCCATGTTTTCCAGTTCTATCGGCGCCTGCGCAATACCTGCACGCAAGCTCACCAACGCGCGGGGCAGAAACATCAGCAGATACGCCAGCAGCACCATGACCGTGGTCTGGTAAATCGGCCGTGCGAAATGGATGGTGACGGTCACCAAGGCCAGCGCCACGACAATCCCGGGCAACGAGCTGGTGATGTAGTTGCAGCTCTCCAGCAATCGTTGCAGCCGGCCCGGTGAGCGAATCGACAGCCAGGCAATTGGGACGGCGGCGCAGGTGGTGAGGACTGCGCCGCAGATCCCCAGCAGCAGTGTGTGTTCCAGCGCCGGCATGAGCTCGGCCAGGTCCCAGACTTGCGTGCCGCCTGCGATCAACCATTTGCCCAAAGTGAATAGCGGTACACCCAGTGCCAGGGCGCAGGTGGTGATTTGCAGCATCAATCCAAGCACGCAGGCTTGAGCGCCCAGACGCACCACCCGCTGCTTACGGGCGCTGCCGGAGCCGAGCCGGGCGTAACGCGCTGTACCGCGAGCGGCGGATTCGGCGGTCAGCATGACCAGACAACACAGCGCGAGCACGCTGGCCAGCATGTGGGCGGCGGGGCCGTTGAAGGTGGATTTGAACTGATCGAAGATCGCCGTGGTGAAGGTGTCGAAGCGGATCATCGCGTACAGGCCATATTCGGCCAGCAAGTGCAGGCCTACCAGCAAGGCACCCCCACAGATGGCCAGGCGCAGTTGCGGCAGCACCACACGCCAGAAGATCGCCCAGGGCTTGAACCCCAACGATTCGGCGACGTCTTCGATCGCCGGATCGAGCCGGCGCAGGGTGGCGGCAATGGGCAGGTACAGGAACGGGAAGTAGGCGATCACCGAGACCAGCACCCCGGCAAACAGCCCATGAATCGGTGGAATCAGGCTGACCCAGGCATAGCTGTGAACGAACGCTGGTACTGCCAGCGGCGCGGTGGCCAGCAACGACCACCCACGTCGACCCGGCAGGTTGGTGCGTTCCGTCAGCCAGGCCAGGGCCAGGCCAAGGGCAACGCACAGGGGAATCGTGATCACCACCAGCAACACCGTGTTGATCAGCAACTCGCCGACCCGTGGGCGCAATACCAGCGGCACCAGCGTTGCCCAGCCGGTTTGTATCGACACGCCGATGACGAAGGCAATCGGCATCAGCGCCAGCAACGAAACCAGCACCGACAAACCGATCACCCACGCGCCGCCGCGACCGGCGAAGGCGCCACGGGCGCGGCGTCGCAGGTTGTCGGGTATCGCGGCAGGGATACCCGTTGGCAGGGTTTCAGGCATCACTTAAAGCAGTCCCGCCTGAGTCATCAGCTCCACGGCTTTTTTGCTGTCGAGTTTTGAGGCATCGACCGCAGGGGCGTCGAGCTGCTGCAAAGGCACCAGTTTTGGATTGGATTGGGCGTTTTTGCCCACGGCGTATTCGAACGATTTGCCGGTCTTGAGAATGTCCTGGCCGTCCTTGTCGGTGATCCATTTCAGCAACGCCTGGGCCTGTTCCTTGTGTTGGCTGGACGCCAGAACGCCGCCGCCCGAGATGCTGACAAACGCACCGGGATCCTTGTGTTTGAAGTAGTGCAGGGCGGTGTTCTTGCTGTTTTCGCCGGTCTTGGCCTGGTCGCCGAAGCTGTAATAGTGATAGATCACGCCGCTGTCGACCTGTCCGGCATTCACCGCTTTGAGCACCGAGCTGTTGCCGCGATAGGCGGTGAAGTTGGTTTTCATCCCTTTGAGCCACTCCAGCGTTGCGGCTTCACCCTTGAGTTCCAGCACGGCCGCGACAATCGCCTGGAAATCGGCACCGGCCGGCGACGCGCCCCAGCGACCTTTCCAGGCAGGAGTTGCGAGATCCATCAGCGATTTTGGCAAGTCGGCTTCAGGCAGTTTGCTCGGGTTATAGACAAACACCGTGGAGCGCGCAGCGATCCCAACCCATTGGCCGTGGGCCGGACGATAAGCGGCATCGACTTGTTCCAGAGTGGCCGGCGCGACCGGTGCAAACAGCCCTGCATTGTCCACCAGCACCATGGCCGGGGAGTTTTCGGTCAGGAACACATCGGCCGGGGAGGCGGCGCCTTCCTGCACAATCTGGTTACCCATCTCGGTATCGTCACCATTGCGCACGGTAACCTTGATCCCGGTTTCCTTGGTGAAGCCCTCGACCCAAGCCTTGGTCAGGCTTTCGTGTTGCGCGTTGTAGACCACGATGCCGTCGGTGTCGGCTGCAAATACGTGTCCGGCGCTGAGCAGTGCGGTGGCCAGCAAGGCCATTTTGAGGAATGAAGGGGTAGGGGTGACCATTCTGTCGGCAGCTCCAGTTCTTTTTAGAAGGCATGCACGTCAATTCGCTGGCAAATCAAGCGAACCGTTTGCATGGTACAAGTCGCAGGGAATGTAGAGCGTGAAATGAGAAATTAACGTCAAAGAAACCGTTAACACATGTCATTTTCATTCAGATTAGCAGCACCTCGGCCCCTTGCCCGATGGATCTGAATCTAACGATGTCGTCATTGACTGGATGGGCAGCCTTTCGCAGCACCCGCGGCGGCCTGACTGATCGCAGCAGCCAAACGCTTCACGTTGTTCTGATGAGCGGCCACCAATTCATCAACCCTGGGCCCTGAAGGTGTCTGCAGCGTGTTGCGGCAGGTCACCAGCGTGGTATCGCTTTCGCCAAAATTGCGCAGGCGCCATTTGACGTCGATCAAAGCGTATTGCCCCGGAATCGAGTCGAAGCGCTGCACATCCAGGCGCACGGACAGTTTGCGCACAGGATTGCTGTTGACCAGTTGATCCACCATGGCGCTGCGCAACTCATCCACCAGACTGGCCGCCCACCATTCGGTTTCCAGAATCGCCAGGCCGCTGTTGCCTTGGCGGATAACGATCTGCGGCCGATCGACTTGGGGCGGAACGCTGATGCCTTCAATCTGAATCTCCGCGGCACCGCTCCTCGAATTGGCGCTCAGTTGCGCCGGCATCAGGGTGTGAAACTGGATCGGATCACTGCGGCAAGCGGTGAGCAGCAGCAGCGCGGTGGCCAAGGTGATCTTCAGCGAAAAAGCCATGGGTGTTGCTCCTGTGGTCAATTGCGCGGTGGCGCCTGCAGGTCCATCGGTGCGGCGTTGTTGGGTCGGCCGCGAATCAGCGATTCCGGATGCCGCCCGAGGTAATCCGAGAGCTCACGCAAGGAGCGCGACATGCGCCCGAGCTCGTCCAGGGTCTGGGTCAACTGCTCACGTTGCGGTGAGTCTTCGGCCAGGGTCGAACTGGCCGATTGCAGTGTCTTGCTGACGTCGGCCAGGGTGGTTTGCACGCCCGGCAGGGTCTTGGCGTTGAACTGGGCGAGACCTTTGCGCAGTTCGACGAGGTTGCTGTCCAGATTGCCGGCAATCCGCTCGATGGGCAGTTGGTTGATCTTGTTGACCATGCCTTCGAGTTTTTCCTGCAACTGTTCGAGGCTGCCGGGAACGGTCGGAATACTGACCGGACGGGCGCTCGGATCGAACGCGACTTTCTCGGCCTTGGGGTAGAAATCCAGCGCGATGTACAGTTGGCCTGTCAACAGATTGCCGCTGCGGGCCTGGGCGCGCAGACCGTTCTCGATGAACGTGCCCATCAACCGCACGCCAGCGGCTTCATCATTGGGATCATGATTCAGCGCCTTGAGCATTTTGGTGTGCGCCTGACCCAATTTCTGCGGATAGATCACAATGCCGACGTTAACCGGAAAGCTGCGTTTCTTCGCGTCGAAATCCAGATTGATCGCCACCACTTTGCCGATTTCCATGCCGAGGAATTCCACCGGTGCATCAACCCTGAGCCCGCGCAAGGCCTGGTCGAAACGCAGGCTCAGGTATTGCCCCTTGCCACTGGGCGGGGCGAGGGCCGTTTGCTGGTCGGCGAACAGTTCGTAGGCATATTCCTCAGCCGCCGGTTTATCGTCGGGGCTGTATTCCGGCGCGCGGAAGGCGATGCCGCCGACCAATAGCGATGACAACGACTCGGTCTTCACCGCAAATCCATTGGCGCCGACACTGACATCGATGCCGCTGGCGTTCCAGAACCGGGTGTTTTCGGTGACGTAGGCGTCATTGGGGGAGTGAATGAACAGGTCGATGTTCACGCCTTTGCCGTCAGGGTCGAGGGCGTAGGCGACCACCTGGCCGACCGGGATTTTTCGATAGTAAACCGGTGAGCCGATGTCCAGTGACCCGAGGTTCTGGGTATGCAAGGTAAAGCGCTTGCCCGGCTCGCCATAGGTAATCGGTGGCGGGTTTTCCAGCCCTTTGAAGTTCTTCGCGCGGTTGTTGGCCTGGCCAATATCGGCGCCGATGTAGTCGCCGGAAAGCAGGGTGTCGATGCCCGACACGCCGCCAGCACCGATACGCGGACGCACCACCCAGAATTGCGAGTCTTCGCGGGTGAAGCTTTCAGCCTGTTTGGCCAGTTTGATCGTGGCGTTGACACTCTTCTGGTCGCCGCTCAGCTCCACGTCCGAGACCTGCCCGATCACTACGTTGCGGTATTTGACCTCGGTCTTGTTGGCGGTAAGGCCGTTGCCGGTCTTGAACGTGACGGTGATGGTCGGGCCTTCCTGCAGCATGCTGTGGACCACCAGAGAGAGGCCCACCAGCACAGCGATGATCGGCACGATCCAGACCAGCGAAACGCTGAAACGACGAGTCTTGATTGGGGCCTGTCCGGGGGCTTGCGTCCCTTCAGTGACTTGCGACTTCATCCATGGCCTCCTCGTTGTGTGGTTTATCCGACGGCTCTTTATCCCAGATCATTCGCGGATCGAAGCTCATCGCCGACAGCATGGTGAACACCACCACCAGACCAAAAAACAGAATGCCCGGGCGCGGTTCGATATCGGCCAGGGCTTGAAATTTCACCAGCGAAGCCACCAGCGCCACCACGATCACGTCGAGCATGGACCAGTAACCGATGACCTCGACAAAACGGTAAAGCTTCGATCGCTCCCTGCGCGCCCAAAGGCTGTCGCGATGCACCGTGACTAGCAGCAACGTCAGGGCGACGAACTTGATGCCCGGCACCGCGATGCTGGCGATAAAAATGATCAGGGCGATATCCCAGGCGCCGTGCTGCCAGAACTCCAGCACGCCACTCATGATCGTGCTATCGGCGCCGTTGCCGACCATTTTGGTATTCATCACCGGCAACAGATTGGCCGGGATGTAAAACACCAGGGCCGTGACCATGTAGGCCCAGGTGCGTGTCAGCGAGTTGCTTTTGCGCCGATGCAACGGCGCGCCGCAGCGCTCGCATTCGTGGGGTTCCATCGTCATGTCACAGGCCAGTCCGCAGCTATGGCACAGGCACAGGTTGAGTTCGCTGGCGACCGGAGGCGTTGTCATAAGATGTCCCACAGGTCGCGGACATCGCGCCCGGCGATGCGGATCATCATCAGGCTGAGCACGGCCAGGGCGAACAGGCCAATGCCGGGCAGTACATCCAGCAGCCCGGCGAGTTTGATGACCGCGACCATCGCCCCCAGCAAACAGACTTCCAGCATGCTCCAGGGCCTGAGGGTTTCCAGCCAGCGCATGCAAAATTTGAAAGCGGGCGAGCGTCGGGAGGCGAGGGCGAAGCTCAGCACCCAAATCAGCAGCAATAGTTGGAAAATCGGCGCGATGATCATCGCGATCGCCGCCACCATGGCGATGAACGTGATCGGCCCCAGGGTCAAGGCCATTACCGAATCCCAGAGTGTTGCGCTGTTTTTCAGGCCTTTGAGGCTGATGCTCATGACCGGGTAGAAATTGGCGAAGATCCATAACACCAACGCGGTCCAGGTCAACGCCAGGCGTTGCTCCACCGTCAGGCCGTTATAGCGCTGGAGCACGCCGCCGCAGCGTGTGCACAGGGTTTTTTGATGTTTGGCGAGCGTGACTTTTTCATACACGCAGTCGCAGTGCTCGCAGATGATCAGTTGGTCAGTCGTAGCCATAGGCCGCACTCGCCAGGACGCAGGAAAGTCAGAGCACCTCCTCAATATAGAAGTGCCTCGCGATTGAGCAAATCGAAAGACTCAATCGCCTGATAGACCGTGTCATCGTGATCGTTCCCACGCTCTGCGTGGGAATGCAGCCCGGGACGCTCTGCGTCCCATCGAGAGCCGAACGCGGAGCGTCCGAAGAGGCATTCCCACGCAGAGCGTGGGAACGATCAACTCAGCCAACCAGTTCGCGCAAGCGATACCAGAACATCCCAAGCGCCAGCAGCGGAGAACGCAACATTGGCCCACCCGGAAAGGTCATGTGCGGCACGGCGCTGAACACATCGAACCCTCGACTGTGCCCGGTATGGATCGCTTCGCCCAACAGCTTCGCGCACCAATGCGTCACGTTCAGCCCATGCCCCGAGTAACCCTGGGCGTAGAACACGTTCGGGTGCTGACTCAAGCGCCCGACTTGCGGGAAACGGTTGGCGGAGATGCCAATCCTGCCGCCCCATTGATAGTCGATGCGCACGTCACGCAGTTGCGGGAAGACCTTGAGCATCTGCGGACGCATGTACGCGGTGATGTCCGCCGGATCGCGCCCGGAATAGTGGCAGGCCCCACCGAACAGCAAGCGCCGGTCTGCCGAGAGCCGGTAGTAATCGAGGCCGACTTTCTGGTCGCACAACGCCAGGTTCTGCGGGATCAACTGCGCTGCAACCTCAGGCGCCAGAGGCTCGGTGGCGATGATGTAGCTGCCTGCCGGGAGCACCTTGCCACTGAGTTTCGGCTCGAGCTCTTCAAGGTGTGCGTTGCAGGCCAGCACCAGACTGCCGGCGCGCACCGTGCCGCCCGCACAACGAACCTGCACCGTGCTGCCATGGATCAACTCCAGTACCGGGCTCTGCTCGAAGATCTGCACGCCAAGGGAGTGCGCCAATCTTGCTTCGCCCAGCACCAGATTGAGCGGGTGCAAATGGCCCGAGCCCATGTCGATCAGACCACCGGCATAGACGCCTGAATTCACCACTTGCTGGCGGATTTGCTCCGGCCCGACCAGGCGGGTTTCATGGCCGTAACCTGACTCGGCCAGACCTTGCCGCTCCGCTTTGAACGCCGCGAACTGCACCTTGGTGTTTGCGAGCTCGCAGAATCCCCAGCGCAGGTCGCACTCAATCCCGTGTTCACGGATGCGATTGCCCACCAGCTCAACCGATTCGATACCCGCACGCTCCAGATAGCGCACGCCGTCCTCACCGACATACCGGGTCAAACCGCTGACGTCATGCCCGATGCCGCGGATCAGTTGCCCGCCATTGCGCCCGCTGGCGCCCCAGCCGATCCGCCGGCCCTCCAGCAGAATCACCGAGAGCCCGCGCTGAGCCAGTTCGATCGCCGTGTTGACGCCGGTGAAACCGCCGCCGATCACGCAGACATCGGCCACAAGGTCCAAGGCCAGTGTGGGGTAGGGCGTCAGGCTATTGGCTGTCGCCGCGTAATAGGAATGTGCGTGTTCGTTATTCATTTGTTGGACTTCACTTTGCTCCAGGAACGGGTCATCAGTCGCATGATCGCCTGAGGCGGGGTGGTCGAAATGTAGAGTTTGTCGAGGACTTCCTGGGGTGGATAAACCTCAGGGTTGTTCACCAGCTCCGCGTCCATGTATTCCTTGGCGGCCGGGTTCGGGTTGGCGTAACCGACCGAGGCGCTGACCTTGGCAATCACTTGCGGACCCAGCAGGTAGTTGATGAAGGCGTGGGCTTCTTTCGGGTTGCCGGCATCGGCGGGAATCGCCAACAGGTCAAACCACAAATTACTGCCTTCCTTCGGGATTGCGTAGGCGATGTTAACGCCGTTCTTGGCTTCCTTGGCCCGGTTCGCGGCCTGGAACACGTCTCCCGAGTAGCCGAAAGCCACGCAGATGTCGCCGTTGGCCAGGTCCGACACGTACTTGGAGGAGTGGAAATAGGTGATGTAAGGCCGGATGCTCAACAGTTTGGCTTCGGCTTTTTTGTAGTCCTCGGGGTTCTCGCTGCGCGGGTCCATGCCCATGTAGTTGAGGATCGCCGGAAATACTTCATCGGCCGAATCCATCATCGACACACCGCACTGGCTGAGTTTCTTGATGTTTTCCGGTTCGAACAGCACAGCCCATGAATCAATGTGGTCGATGCCGAGCACTTGCTTGACCTTGTCGACGTTGTAGCCAATGCCGTTGGTGCCCCACAGGTACGGCACGGAATGCGCGTTACCCGGATCGTTTTTCTCCAGCAGAGCTAACAGTTTCGGGTCGAGGTTCTTGAAGTTGGGCAACTGCGCGCGGTCCAGCTTGAGGAACGCGCCGGCCTTCACCTGACGGGCCAGGAAGTGGTTGGACGGCACGACTACGTCATACCCGGTGCGGCCGGCGAGCAATTTGCCCTCAAGGGTTTCGTTGGAATCGAAGACGTCGTAGATCACCTTGATCCCGGATTTGGCCTGGAAATCGACGAGGGTGGTTTCGCCGATGTAATCGGTCCAGTTGTAGACGCTGACGGTGGGTTGAGCCTGGGCAACGGCACTGAACAACACGGCCAGCGCGGCCGGCACCATGGATTTCAATAGACGCATAGCGACACCTCTTTTGTTATTAGACTGTGTAGGAGCGAGGCTTGCCCGCGAAGGCGGACTGACTGTCAACGGTGATGTTGAATGTACCGGCCTCTTCGCGGGCAAGCCTCGCTCCTACAGGGGAACGCGTGATCTCGCGTGGTTTTCAGACGCTGAGCATCAGAAATTCACGCTCCCAGGAGCTGATCACCCGTTTGAAGTTCTCGTGCTCGGCACGCTTGACCGCGACGTAACCCCGCACGAATTTGTCGCCCAGATACCGCTCGATGGTTTCGCACTCTTCCATCTGCGTCAGCGCGTCCTCGATGGTGATCGGCAGGCGCAGGTTGCGGCGCTCGTAGGCTCGGCCTTGTACTGCCGCACTCGGTTCGATGCGTTCGACCATGCCCAGGTAACCGCACAACAAACTGGCCGCAATCGCCAGGTACGGGTTGGCGTCAGCCCCCGGCAAGCGGTTTTCCACGCGCATCGAATCCGGCGTGGAGGTCGGCACACGCAGGCCGACGGTGCGGTTTTCTTCGCCCCATTCGACGTTGACCGGTGCCGAGGTGTCCGGCAGGAAGCGGCGGAACGAGTTGACGTTGGGCGCGAACATCGGCAGCACTTTCGGGATGTACTTTTGCAGACCGCCGATGTGGTGCAGGAACAGCTCACTCATCGTGCCGTCAGCATTGGCGAAGATCGGTTGCCCGGTGGCGATGTCGACCACGCTCTGGTGGATGTGCATGGCGCTGCCGGGCTCATCGCCAATCGGCTTGGCCATGAAGGTCGCCGCGACGTTGTGCTTGAGCGCCGCCTCACGCATCGTGCGTTTGAACACGGTGATCTGGTCGGCCAGGTCCAGCGCATCGCCATGACGGAAGTTGATTTCCATCTGCGCCGGGCCGTCTTCGTGGATCAGCGTATCGAGGTCCAGGCCTTGCAGTTCGCACCAGTCGTAGACGTCTTCGAACAGCGGATCGAATTCGTTGGCGGCGTCGATGGAAAACGATTGGCGACCACTTTCCGCACGGCCCGAACGACCCAGCGGCGCCTTGAGCGGCAAGTCCGGGTCTTCGCAGCGCTGGGTCAGGTAGAACTCCATTTCCGGCGCGACGATCGGCCGCCAGCCATTGTCGGTGTACAGCTGCAGCACTTTCTTCAGCACGTTGCGCGGCGACAGTTCAATCGGGTTGCCGAACTTGTCGAAGGTATCGTGGATCACGATGGCGGTCGGCTCGATGGCCCATGGAATTACGTACACCGCATCCGCGACGGGCTTGCAAACCATGTCGATGTCGGCCGGGTCGAGCAGGTCGTAGTAGATGTCGTCGTCGACAAAGTCCCCGGTTACCGTTTGCAAAAGCACACTTTCCGGCAGGCGCATGCCTCGCTCATGCAGGAACTTGTTGGTGGGTGCAATTTTGCCGCGTGCAATGCCGGTCAAGTCACTGACCACACACTCGACTTCGGTAATCTTGTGATCTTTCAGCCACGTGAACAGCTGATCGAAAGGGGCATTCATAAAGACCTCGTTATTGGTTTTATTAACGCCGGGGAGGGCGGTTTCATCCACCACACACTTCCCCTGAGACGCGTTGACGACTATCTTGGGCGAGCCTTGCGGTTCCATCTATCCACTTTAAGCAGCACCAAAACGCACCAAACGAGTGCGTAAGGTCTTTCATGTCAGCGTCCAGTCCGATCCAGGTTCAAGCGTTCAACACCGACGATGTCGCCGCGCAAATCCGCGCCACGCCGGGTTGGGTCCAGCATTATCAGCAGATGTCGCCGGGGCATTTCGCCGGGCGCGTGCGCTACCTCGACCTGCAAGGCGTGGAGATTTACGAAGAGCAGATGAACACCCGGGTCGAGCAGAACTTCAGCGCGCCCCAGGGTTCGCTGGCGTTCTGTTTCGATCGCAGCGACAACGCGCTGTACGTGTTGAATGGCGAAAGCCGCAACATCTGGATCACCCCGGAGAACTACCAGGAAATCGCTGTGGTGTTCGGGCCGGAGTTCGTTCAGCGTCACGGTTTGAATGTCGCGCGGATGGAAGGCTTGTTCATGTCACCGCTGAACTCGGGGCAGAACGCATTGTTCAGCCGCTGGTTGAGCGGCACCTTGACCCGGCTCGCCGGAACACTCGACCCGCCCAGCAAAGAAGCGCTGACTCAGCAACTGCTCGAAGACTGCCTGTACATCCTCGACAACGCCTGCGTGTGCCTCGATCGGGGCGGCCTGCAGCGCCGCACCGAAGAACGCGCGGTGATGAAACGCATCGGTGAGTGGGCCGCCGACTCACCGGAAGAAACCCTCAACCTGCTGGAACTGTCACAGGTGGCCGGGGTTTCTCTGCGTCAGTTGCAGCACGCGTTCAAGGCCTTCACCGGGATGACGCCGACCCATTGGCTGCGCCTGCGACGACTCAATAGCGCCCACCGCGAATTGCTCGCTCGAACACCGAATGACACCACCGTTGCCGAAGTGGCGATGAATTGGTCGTTCTGGCATTTGGGGCGGTTTTCCAGCAGCTATCGAGCGTTGTTCAAAGCGTTGCCGAGCGAAACACTCAAGCGCAATAGTCAGTGCTGATCGCACTATTAAAAGAGGCGGTTATTGCAAACTTGTAATTCTTGTACGTGTTCAGGTGTTTTCTATAATCCTCGTCTGTAGTCCATTTCCTGCAAGTGTCGCTCGATGTTTCAGGATTTTTCATTTCTGATTTTAATTTGTTTAAAATCAATTGGTTACGCTATCTGTATTGTATTTAAGCTGATTTGAGTCACGCGCAAGGGTCATCTAGGTTTCTGCTCGTCGATACAAGTTGTGTATCGATTTGAACGAACCGAGGCAAACAAAATGACTGTGCAGTTGAATGAATCAGAAAGTAGCCATGACCTTCCCAAAGCGGTACTTCAACTTATCTCGGGTGAGTTTCCGGGCGTGGCCCGCAGCGCCGGGATCTTTACCAAAGAAGACGTGATCAAGATAAAACAGTATGTAAAGAAAGGCCTCGCGCTGCCCAGCGAGTTGCCGGAGGTTGAGTCATACCTGAAGTACACCCACGTGGACATCGCCGGGCTGGAGCCCAGCGATATCCAGGTGTTGTTCAAGAAAATCAGAATTCATGCCGCCAGCTGGGATGCGGTGGAAAACAAGATCGTTCAGCAAAGTATCGATCTGAGTTCCGCTGCCAAAAACATCGTCAGCAGTGGTAGCGAAATCATTTCCGTGATCAAGGAAATGCCCATCATGGACCGCGTCAGAACGACGTTGGGCGAGATGAGCCAAAACGATCTCGAAGGCATCCGCTATACGTCTGACGACGGTGAAGTGGCGTCCGCCGTAACCGAAATCATCGAACTGATGAAGGTCGATATCAAACGCCAGCAAAGTGCGACCCAGGAACTGAAAGATCGCCTGTCCAATTTCAAGATCGAGCTGTCGGGCGGAGAGTTGTCCGGCGGTAAACGGGTCTTTGGCTTGCAGTCCGAAGTGAAGGGCAAGTACGACTTGATGGAACGCAACAACTTGCTCGAGTCCATCGCCAGTACCAAAGAAACGATCAAGGAAAAGAAGGAACGGATCACCCAGCTCGACAAGGATTACGACTATTACGTCGGCATGTCGTTCTCGGGAGGCCTGCCGATTTTCTGGCCGATTTCAGGTTCGATCTTCGGCCCGAAAGCCGAGACTGCCCGTAAAGAGCGCAATGCCCTGAAAACCGAAATCGACGCGCTGGAGCTGGCCGTCAGTGGCAAAGAGAACTTGCAGAGCGCCATCGAAAGTTCCATGTCCAACTTCGGTGATATCGGCATCCGCATGGCCGGCGCTGAAGCGGCACTCAATATCTTGAACACGATGTGGCAAACCATTCTGAGCAAGGTTGATTCATCAGCCGATCAGTTCGGGCGCATCAACAACGCCCTGCGCCTGACCTCATTTGTCGCCGAATTCGCGCAGGTGATCGATCCGTGGCGTGACGTCAAAAACACCGCTGGTGACTTGGTGTCGGTGTTTAACGAAGCCCTCGAAGAATACAAAAAAACCTTCAACTGATTTGCCAGCGGACAAAAGGATTATTGCCATGAGCAACGTGACGCCGATCGACGCGCCGGTTATTCCGGTCATTGACTTAAAAAACATCATTCAAACCATCCGTGACATCTCCAGGCTGGCGAACTTCAGAAATGAACGGCCGGACGTGCTGCAAGAGCGAGCCCACCGTGTGGTCGCGTATTTGAACAATATCGATACCGCCCTGCGTGAATCATTTCCGGTCTTGCTGACCGCACTGAATAGCGCTTTCGGGCAACACGGGTTTGAAGTGCTTGATGAGTTGAATGGCGCCTTGGCCAGACATGACCTGACACCGGAAGATCGGGCGCTGGTGGCCGACGAACTGGCCAATGTCAAAGGCAACATCAATACGATGCTGGAGGGCGTCGAGGCGAAATTTATCGCGCGCTCGCGGCTGCTTGAGAGTGAAGTACAAAGCCTTTACAAGATCGAAATCGGTGAGCGCGCGGATGAACCGCTGAAGGTCGCACGAGACCGCAAAGCCCGGATTCTGACCCAACTCAATGATCACCACCTCAATAAAGCGACGTGCGAGGAACAGCGGGACACGCTGATCAAGGCGCAGGACGTGATTCGCGAGTTCAACCTGGCCGACATGTACAAGAATTACATTCCGGACGCAAAAGCACTGGACGATCTGGACATGTCCAATCCGAAAAAGGAAGCCGTCAAACAGGGCATTGAACTGGTCAGGAAGGTGTTGGGAGTTGTCTCTGACGGGATCAAATACACTCAGCTTGCGACTTCGCGAAACAATCTGGACCTGGAGATTGAGTCAATTGCGCGGTTGGTCGAAGGGCTCAATAACGAGCTTCAGGCCGCCGAAGATCTCTTTTCCGACATCAGCGCCGTCGTGGAAATATGCCGCCGACGCAGGATCGCGGGTGAAGAGATCATCGTCGTGGCGGGTGTGTGGCGGGGGTTTTCAATGCACCTTGAGACACTGAAAAACCTGGAGTATAACCAGGCCGGGCTGGCCAGGCTCCTGACACGATACAAAAATCATCTTGAAGGGCTGGCGGGGGATTACAACAGCAGGATGATCAACTAGGCCATTAAACGCAGCCTCGTTTCACTCGACAGCTGCTACAGGTGTGCGCGTTCCCCTGTAGGAGCTGTCGAGTGAAACGAGGCTGCGATCTTTTGATCTCAGACCGTAGCCGCCGGTTTTGCCAGTTCAATGCCAGCCGCACCTAACCGTTTGAGAATTTCAAACAACAGATCACTCTTGGTCGTGCCGACGATTCTCGGGCTGCTGACGTAACCGGTGACCGTCAACGTGATGCCTTCGGGGCTCAGCTTGCTGAATCGAACGAACGGCGCCGGTTTATCGAGGATGGTTTCGTGCTCGGCGTAGGTGCTGTACAGCAGGTTTTGTACCTGTTCGGGATCGATGTCCAGCGGGAACACCAGTTCAAGTGTCGCCACCCCTTGTGCGCTTCCGCCGAGGGTGACGTTGCGCAGGTTTTGCGAAATCAGTTGTGAGTTGGGCACGATGACGATCGAGCGGTCACTGAGTTGTATTTCCGTGGCCCGGACGTTGATGCGGCGGATGTCGCCTTCGACGCCGCTGATGCTGATCAGGTCGCCCACCTTGACCGGGCGTTCGGTCAGGAGAATCAGCCCGGAGACGAAATTCTTGACGATTTCCTGCAAGCCGAAACCGATCCCCACCGACAAGGCGCTAACGATCCACGCCAGGTTGGTCCACTTGATGCCCAGGGATGACAACGTCAGCAGAATCACCAAGGCGTAGCCGATATTGGCGAACAGAGTGCTGAGGGAGGCACACATGCCAGGGTCCATGTCTGTCTTGGGCAGAAGCTCGTTATCCAGCCATCGGCGCAGTGAGCGAATCAGGTAGATACCGATGAACAGGGCCAGCAGCGCATTCAGCAAGTGGCCCGGAATGATGTTCAGTTTGCGCAGGCCATCGCCGCCGAGGATGGCGAACGTCTGGGTGAACAATTGCCCAAGCGTTGTGCCGACGCCACCGACAAACAGTGAAATGACCGACAGCAGCAATAAACCGGCGCGACCGACTCCGGACAGAATGATCGACACTTGCTCAAGGCGCACGTCGCCGATCCCGAGCAATTGTTTGAGCGCCTTGCCGCTGGGGCTCTTGGGTGAAAACAGGTACTCACAGCTGTCTCTGAACAACTGGATCAGCAAGTAGAAGCCGGAAAGGATGATAAAACCCCAGACCAATTGGTAGGTGATGAATCGTGCCAGAGAGATGTAGCCGATCAGCAGTGCAATCATCGCTACAACAATTGCGATACCGGCGAATGAATAAATCAGGCCGGCGACGGTGGTACTCGATTCGGGCGCTTCTCCGGTGGCAGCGACGGCTCTGCGGACTTTGCTGGCACGCCGGAACAACGTACCGATAATCAGCGTGACCACCAGCGCAATCAAACCCCGGCCGAAGAGGATGGCGGGCGGGCTCATGCCAGTGACGTTGGTGATTTGTGCCAGGCCTACCAGAATCAGCAGCGTGACAGCCAATATCCTCGGGAAGGGCTGGATCGCCAGTGCCACGGGATCGGCGATCGCAGGCAGTCGCCAGGAGGGATGTTTCGTCGACAGCAGCGCCCGGCTCAGACCGGTAATCAGGATGCAGAGGAAGATGACTTTTTCGAATTCATCGGCAAAGTTCTGAATCAGGGGCGTCAACGGCAGTTGTCGAGTCAGCGCATAAAACAGCAATTGCATCGCAAAAGCGGTGGCTAATACCGTGGCCACGACGGAAGCCAATGCGAGCGAACTTCGCCGCAAACGTCCTTCCGGCATTCGATGAATGCACACCCAGGTCAGCCCGCGCTCCGCGATTCTTCGGCCCCAAGACCAGATGCCCACGGCCAGTACGATCAACAAGACGGAAAACAGGCGCTCGCCGGGTTGCCAAGCGGCCTTGATTGCACTGGAGGCCTGCTGGATGAAATCGCTCAGCCGTTGGCGGTCCTCCTTGAGCGGATTGAACAAAGGCGCCCAGAAACCCGGCCCCAGGATACTGCCGCTGCGCAGCGTGACTTCGGTTTCCAGCAGGCTGCGGCGAATGCCGGCGATTTGAATGATCAGGCCGGCGGCATTGTTTCTGAGCGCCGCCAGAGTTTTCAGATTGGAGTCGACTTTGGTCTTTTGTTCGGAGAGAAAGGCTCTTTGCGTCGCAATATCCGTTTTCTCGGACGCGACATCCTCCTGCGATACCGGGCCCAACACATCCAGTTGCGCTTGCAGTTGCTTCTGCTCGGGCAGCAGAGAAGACTGCAGGCTGTTCACGTCATTGATAAACAACTGAACGGAGTCTTGCAGGCCGACCATCTGGGTCAGGTTATTGGCCAGCGAAATCTGTTGCTTGATTCGATCAAGGCGGATTTGCAGGTCTTGCAGATCACTTGGGGAGATTGCAACAGGCGCAGTGCCTGACATAGGGGTTGGCATCGCCGGCAGGTCGGCGGCCGACAGCGCTCCGCCATTGGTTCCAAGCAGCGTGAGCACGACGAACATCATTAACTTCAATGCATTACGCATGGGAGTGCTCGACTTTGTTGTGGGTCGCTCAACCTATGAGGTTAGGCCATCACGCCAAAACGATCGGAAAGAATCCTGTTCACCGTCCGGATCAGGCAATACCGCGCTGAGTGGATGCCGCGTGATCTACACTTCTTTGTTGCCAAATCAAGCCCGGAAGCAGTCATCAGCGGTCTACCACCCAGTTTTTTTTGCCGAGTGACAGGCTGCGTTGGAGGTCATTATGAGCAAGGTGTCATCCATCAGCCTGAGCATCGCGTTGGCGGTTGCCTGCACCCAGGGTTGGGCTGCAACGGTCGTTCCGATGAAAGGGCAGAGTTCGCAACAGACCCAGCTGGACATCAATGAATGCAATAGCATCGCGTCCAGTCAGGCCGCGTCGACCGCGCAGCCTGCTTCCGGAGGGCGAGTGCGCGGTGCTGTTGCGGGTGCTGCCGCCGGAGCGGCTGGGGCCCAAGTCCGCGGGCGTCAGCATGACGAGTTTTATGATCGCGTCGATGACGACACGAAGCAGGACTATCGGCAGAATCGTGCCAAAGAGACGGCGGTGGCGGGCTCGGTGGTGGGCGGTTCGCGTCAGCGCCAGGAGCGTCGGGCACAAGAGAAAACCAGTGCCGCGACCACCTCAACGGCGTACAGCAGTTGCCTGCAAGGCAAGGGCTATCAGTTTAATCCCTGAGCTTTTTGCGGCCGCTGCTCGAGCAGATGAACCATCAAACAGGCATACAACGTGACGGCGAGGAACAACCCCATCCGAACTGCAAACGCCGTGTACACGTCCTTGCCGGCGATGCTGTCCTGAACTGACTGCCCCAGCAGGATAATCAACGTGATCAGCGTGTTGAGCCAGAACCCCGGGGGGAACCGGGTCGCGCTCAGGGCATAGAGTTTGTGCGCGAGCACCAGGCTGAACAGCAGCATCCACAAATAGAACATCCACAGATGCACAAACAGGCTGAGGGCGCTCCAGAACAGGATCGCCAACAGGCCTGCGAGCAAGGTTGAGCCGACGAGTTCACGACCGGCATTGTGGGCGTTGGTCGTGGAGCTTTGCTGACCCAGGCTGACGGCCTTGAGGATGATCGGCAGATAACCGGCCGGGTCGACCAGCGCCAGCAGGAATGTCGGCAACACAATCAGGGTTGCACGCAGCGCCACTCGACTGACTTCTTCGGCGGGCAAGGGGGGCGCGGGCGGCGGGGAAGGGGCGTTCGGTGGATCCGGGAACAACCCGTGACTGAGCGCCACTACCGCAGCGGCGAGCAGCAAACCCTTGACGAGGGCACCGATGACCATCGCCGCCAGATCGAATTCGGCCACGCCTGCCGAGGAGATCATGGTCAGGCCAATCACCAGGAAGGTCACGATCAGGGCATTGCCGCCGCGCAGACCGAAACGGAACACCAGGAACAGACTCAGGCCGATCAGCAGTACGCCAGTGACGGGGTAATAACGCAGGATCGGGATCAACAACAGGCCGAGGCCCGTGGTCAACATCGCGGTCAGAGCGAGCACTACGGCCGCCTTGAACGGCAGCGGACGATTGATCGAAGCCAGCAGGATCAGGCACAGCACCGGCGCCAGAAAGGGGATCGGTAATCCCAGGCCGAAGCTGGCGGCCAGGCACAACGCCGTACCGGTGGCGAGTCGCAATGCGCGCTGTTCCCGGGGCGTGTGTTTAGTAGGCATACGAAAGCCAGCTCATAAACCCCACAAACACGTGGCCCAGCGGGTTCAGCGGGTTGCTTTGGGTGGGGAAGGCCATGACTTCGGCCTGCCCGCCGGCCCGGATGGCACGGCTGTCGCGCAAGGCTTTTCGGGCGTCGTCGGAGAACTCGATGATCACCGGAAAACGCTGGGCCGGTCGCAGCCAGTCGCGGCTGTTTTGCACGCCGGGCAGGGTGCCTGGCGCGGGTGTCTGCCCGACGCTGACCCCGTAACCGACACTGCGCACACGTCCCTCGAACACTTCGCCCGGCAGCGCATCCAGCACGATCGCCACCGGGGTATCGACTTTCACCAGACCGAGGTTGTTTTCGGTCATGTCCGCGCTGATCCATACATCATGGATGGCAATCAGGGTCATGACCGGGCCACCGGCCGCGGCGAACTGCCCGGCGTCGGTGCGCAGATCGGTGATCAGCCCTGCCGAACGTGCGCGGATCTGCGTGTTGGACAAATCCAGCTCGGCTTTTGACAGCGCCGTGGCGGCGCTACGCAGCAGAGCGTTGTCTTCCTCGCTGCCGCCTTCTTGTTCGCGCGCCCGTTGCACTTCGGCACGGGCGGCCGCGACCTGACTGACGGCCTGTTCACGGTTGGCGCGAGACACTTCGAGCAAGCGCACGGAAATGGTGCCAGGGTCTTCGCGGTACAAGCCTTCGAGGCGTTGGTTGTCTTGTTTCGCCTTGAGTTCATTGGCCTGCGCGGCCCGCAAGTTGGCTTGCGCCGAGGCGATGCCGGCGGTGCTGGCGCCGATCTGCCGACGTGTCGATTCAAGGTCTGCGCGCGCCCGATCCACGGCAATCTGGTACGGCTGCGGGTCCACCTCGAACAGCACGTCGCCGGCCTGGACGTCCTGATTGTTGCGCACGTTGACGCGGATCACCCGGCCAGCGACTTCCGAGGCGACCGGAATGACAAAGGCACCCACCCGCGCTTGTTGCGTATAAGGTGTGAAACGATCGGCCGCCAGGTACCACGCCAGGCTCAGGAGAATCAGGAACAGCACCCATTTGATGCCTTTTTTCGCCGGGTCGGCGGCAGGCGCGGGAGGCTTGGGGGCGGGCGCCTCGGGGACAGGCTGCGCGGCTTCACTCATGGCTGTTTACCTTGTGGGGCAGAGGGGCGACGGGCTCGCTCAACAGGTCGCCCCAGTCGCTGCGTTTTTCCATCTGCTGTCGGGTGGCATCATCGACTTTTGGCTGGGCGCTGTACCAACCGCCGCCCAAGGATTTGTACAGGGCAATCAGATTGCTCACGGCGTTGCTGCGGGCGACCAGGTAGTTGTCCTGCTGTTCGAGCAGTGCGCGCTGCGCATCCAGCACGCGCTGAAAGTCTGAGTAACCTTCGCGGTACTGCGCGCTGGCCAGTACCAATGAGCGTTTCGCGGCGACTTCGGCCTCGCTCAGGATGCGCTCGCGCTCCAGCGATTTGATCAAGCCCGTGGCGGCATCGTCAGCTTCGCGCGCGGCTTGGCGGACCTTGTCGCGATACGTCTCGATCAGTTGCTGCAACCGCGCATCCTGGACGCGCACGTTGTTGCTGATCTGGCCATGGTCGAACAGGTTCCAGCGCAGGCTGGGGCCGCCGAGCAGGTCCAGGCTTCTGGACGTGCCGTTGAGCGTGTCGGCCGACCAGACAATGCTGCCAAGCAAGGTCAATGACGGATAGAAATCACTTTCAGCCACGCCAATCATTGCGGACTGGGCGGCGACACTCAGCTCGGCGGCACGCACATCGGGCCGGCGCAGCAGCAGATTGGCCGGTACATCCTGGAGTACGACGCGATCGACCAGCGGGATCAGCCCTTGGTTCTCCGCCACCTGCGGCAACGTGCCGGGCGGTTGCCCGATCAGCACGGCCAAGGCATTGCGGGTTCGTTGCAGCTGGTCTTCGAGATTGGGGATGGTGCTCAGCGTGCCGAGGTATTGGGTTTTGGCTTGTTGCAAGTCCAGTTCGGCTTGCTGCCCACTGTTGAACAGCTTTTCGGTGATCTCGAAATTGCGTTTTTGCTGTTTGGCGTTCTCCCGGGCGACGCGCAATCGCGCCTCGGTGGTGCGCAACGAGAAGTAAGTGTCTGCGACCTGGGCGCGCAGCAACACCAGCACATCTTCATAGTTGGCCTGGGCCGAAAAGTAACTGGCGTCGGACGATTCGATGGCTCGGCTGAAACGGCCCCAGAAGTCCAGCTCCCAGCCAACGTCAAAGCCGGCGCTGTATTGCCAGAAATGGCTGTCCTGGGGATTGGTGCCACCGGATTGCCGGCGGTTGAAGTACAGACTGTCAGCACTGGCTTGCTGCAACTGCGGGTACAGCCCGCTTTGCGCAATGCCCAACTGGGCACGGGCTTCCATCACGCGCAGGCCGGCGATTTTCAGGCTGGCGTTATGAGCATCCGACTCGGCGATCAGCTGATTGAGCAGCGGATCGTTGAAGACCTGCCACCATTGGCGAATATCCGGGTTCGTCCCGCGTTGGCTGGCGTGTTCAAGGGCGGCGGTGTTCCACTGTTCGACCCAGGTTTCCCCCGGCGGCTGGAAGTCCGGTCCCAGCCTCACACAGCCACTCAGGCCAAGTACGCCGAGCAAGAGGAGGTGGCCTGGCAGCCTCAGCAGGGAACGGCCTCGATGCATTGGGTATCGTCCAACCAGGGAAGGTCACTGGAGCATAGCCGTCCAAATGAGCAACCGGCTGCTAAGCTTCTCAAGCACCCTCAAACCTTCTGCGATCACTTATAGGCAGGACACTCATGAGTAACCCCCAAGGTCAGGCTGAACCCCACTCCGCTGGTTGGCGCTTCAAAGTGGGCATCGCAATTATTTGCTTGATGTTGGGCTCGTGGCTGATGGTGCCGATCGCCGCGGCGCTCGACATTCCAGGCTCTAGAATCGCCGCGCTGACCGGCGTTTTGTTCATCAGCAATAAAGTCCTGCTGATCGTCGTCATTGCTGTCATGGGCAAGGCCGGGTTCCAGCAGTTGAAAAGCAAGCTGTTCGGTTACGTGTCCGGCCTTGCGCCGTCTGTCGATGCCGAAGTAGGGCCGATTCGTCATCGGCTCGGTATCGTGATGTTTTGTTTGCCGCTGATCTCGGCCTTTCTTGAACCCTACATCGACACATTCTGGGCTGGGTTCAGACCGAACCTGTGGCAGTTGCAGGTGCTGGGCGACGCCATGCTGATCGGCAGCTTTTTTGTGCTGGGGGGCAACTTCTGGGACAAGGTGCGGGCGTTGTTTATCCGCACGGCAAAGGTCGTCATTCCAGGTACGGTGTGAGGCTGTTCGCTAGCGCGTGATGATCCCGTGATCGATCGCGTATTTGACCAGGGCCGCGGGTTTGTCGATGTTGAGTTTGCGGCGGATGCTCAGGCGATGGGTTTCGACCGTGCGCACGCTGATGTCCAGCTCGCGGGCCATTTCCTTGTTGTTCAGCCCTTGTGCCATCTTGTACAACACCTGGCTTTCACGGGGTGTCAGCTCGTTGTCGGTGCTTTTATCGGAAATCAGCCGCTGGGCGATTTCGGCGCTGTAGAACGTGCCGCCACTGGCGATGGCTTCGATCGCCGCAATGATTTCCCGCGACGGTGAGTTCTTCAGCACATAGCCGCTGGCGCCGGCGCGAACCGATTCACTGACGTATTCATAATTGTCGTACATGCTCAGCACCAAGACCTTCAGCGACGGGTACTGGCTGCGCAACACACGGGTCAGCTCAAGCCCGTTCATGTCGCGCAGGCTGATGTCGACCAGCAACAAGTCTGGCTGGCAGCGCCCGACCATATCGATGGCATCCGCGCCACTCTCGGCTTCGCCTACCACTTCCAGGGGCGCCATGACCGCGAGCAACGCTTTGATCCCGTCGCGGACCAGGGAGTGATCGTCGACCAGGGCGACGCGGATCGGGTAGGGCAGGTTCATCGCGGGTATTCACTCTTGTTGTAATGGGCTGAGTCAGCGTTTTGCGCCGGGCATTTTCATCGGCAGCAGCACGTCCAGCTCACTTCTTCCGGGTATCGAAATCAGGTCGAAACGTCCACCAAAATGTTCGACACGCTCACGGATATTACGCAGGCCAATGCCCGCATGGCGACGTTCAACTTGGGCGACGTTGAATCCGACACCATCGTCGACCACCGTCAACCGCACAGTTTCTTGCGACCCGTGCAGGGTAATCGAAACGTTTTTCGCCTGTGCGTGGCGTTCGATGTTGGTGAGGCCTTCTTGCACAATCCGGAACAGCGACACCGCTGCGCCATCGACCAGGTCACAGTCGAACTCATTATCGTCGTAAGTCACGGTGAGCCCGCTGCGTTGCTCGAATTCTGCGGCGAGTTGGCCGATCGCCGCCGGCAGACCCAAGGTGTCGAGCAGCGACGAACGCAGGTCGTGGGAGAGGCTGCGAACTTCACCAATCGCGTCGCCGAGGCGTGCCGTGGCGTCTTTTAGCGTGCTCAACCCCTTGTCTTGCGCCTGGTCATTCTCCAGCAGAAGACTGGCCAGTTCGAACTGAAACTTAATGGAGACGAGCACCTGACTGATGCCGTCGTGCAGCTCGCGGGAAACCCGTGATCGCTCTTCTTCCTGCAAGCTGACGATACGCTGGGTCAGGCGCTGCAGCTTTTTGTCCGCCAGACGATGCTCGCTGACGTTGAGCGTCATGCCACTGGCGAAGACAAACAGCACGGCCACGAGGGCCACTGCGGCAATCGCCAACATGGTCTTGCGAATGCCTTGAGCTACTTCGTCACGCGCCTGCTGGGTGGCGCGCTCAACGTCTTCCAGGTAGATGCCGGTGCCGAGCATCCAGCCCCAACGATCCAGCATCACCACATAAGCGAGTTTGTCGGTTACCTGGCCGGAGGAGGGCTTGTTCCAGGCGTAGCGCTGAAAACCTTCGCCGGATTGCGCACTTTTGAGCAACGCCTGGATCACTGGCAAACCGTGAGGGTCCTTCATGTCCCACAGGTATTTGCCCACCAGCTCTGACTGGCGCGCATGCATCAGGCTGCGACCCTCGCGGTCGTAGACGAAGAAGTAGCCATTGATGCCGAAGCTGAGCTTGCGCAGTTCCTCCAGCACTTGTTGCTGGGCGTGCTCGTCCCCGTGGCCGTCGTCGTACAGCGGTGCAATCAGGCTTTGCGCCATTTCCACGTAGTTTTTCAGCTCGGCACGCTTGCTGGCCAGAATGCTGTCTTCGATCAGCTGCGCCTGTTGATCGCCGAGTTGGCGATTCAGGGAAATCACCAGCGCGCAGATCACGGCGATCGCCAACACCAGCGGCAGAATCCCGAGCGCGACGATTTTGTGTTTGAGCTGCATCTTGGCTCCTGACCGGACCGAGGGAAGGCGAAGGCCCGGCATCATATGCCAAAGATACGCGCGTCCAGTAGCGGTGCTGGACGGAATGACCTGCGGCGGTCACGTCTGTCAGCCAACATGCAAAACCCTGTGGGAGCGGGCTTGCTCGCGAAAGCGGTGTGTCAGCCAGCAAAAATACTGAATGACACACCGCTTTCGCGAGCAAGCCCGCTCCCACATGGATATCAGGGCATCTACGTAGAACTACGTAGATGCCACGTACGTAGTAACGCGGATTTATTTGTAGATGGCATGCGGGGATATTGGGCCAGCTCCGCACCGCGGACACAATTATAAAAATTACCGCCGCAGTCACTGGCTGTCGGCAGGAGACACGCTATGCCCCGTCTGGCTAAACACCTCGCCTGGTTTGCCGTGGCTGTCCTGGGAGCGTTTGCGCTAAGTGTTGTGGCCCTGCGCCGCGGCGAAGCGATCAATGCCCTCTGGATCGTAGTCGCAGCAGTCGCTATCTACCTCGTCGCATACCGCTACTACAGCCTGTTCATCGCCACCAAGGTGATGCAACTCGACCCCAATCGTGCCACGCCCGCCGTCATCAATAATGATGGCCTGGACTACGTGCCGACCAACAAACACGTGCTTTTTGGTCACCACTTCGCTGCCATCGCTGGCGCGGGGCCTTTGGTCGGTCCGGTATTGGCCGCACAGATGGGCTACCTGCCCGGCACGCTGTGGCTGATTGCCGGTGTGGTGCTGGCCGGCGCCGTTCAGGACTTCATGGTCCTGTTCATGTCCACCCGCCGCAACGGTCGCTCGCTGGGCGACATGGTCCGTGAAGAAATGGGCCGCATCCCCGGGACCATCGCGCTGTTTGGTTGCTTCCTGATCATGATCATCATCCTCGCGGTGCTGGCGCTGATCGTCGTGAAAGCCCTGGCCGAGAGTCCATGGGGCATTTTCACGGTGATGGCAACCATCCCGATCGCGATGTTCATGGGCATTTACATGCGCTACATCCGTCCGGGCCGCATCGGTGAAATCTCCATTGTCGGCGTGCTATTGCTCCTGGGTTCGATCTGGCTCGGAGGGCAGATTGCCGCTGATCCGGTTTGGGCCAAGGCCTTTACCTTCACTGGCATTCAGATCACCTGGATGTTGATCGGCTACGGCTTTGTCGCTGCGGTATTGCCGGTGTGGCTGATTCTGGCACCGCGTGACTACCTGTCGACCTTCCTCAAAATCGGCACCATCGTGGCCTTGGCGATCGGCATTCTGATCACCATGCCCGACCTGAAAATGCCGGCACTGACCCAGTTCATCGACGGCACCGGCCCGGTGTGGAAAGGTGGGCTGTTCCCGTTCCTGTTCATTACCATCGCTTGTGGCGCGGTCTCCGGTTTCCACGCGCTGATCGCTTCCGGCACCACGCCGAAACTGTTGGCCAGCGAAAGCCATGCCCGCTACATCGGTTACGGCGGCATGCTGATGGAGTCCTTCGTCGCCATCATGGCCATGGTCGCGGCTTCGGTGATCGAACCGGGCGTGTATTTCGCCATGAACAGCCCGGCGGCGCTTGTCGGCTCGGATGCTGTTTCGGTTGCTCAGACCGTCAGCAGCTGGGGTTTTGCAATTACTCCGGAAGCGCTGCAAGCGGTGGCCAAGGACATCGGTGAAACCACGATCCTGGCTCGTGCCGGTGGCGCACCAACGTTGGCAGTCGGCATCGCGCAGATCCTGCACCACGTTCTGCCGGGTGAAAACACCATGGCGTTCTGGTACCACTTCGCGATCCTGTTCGAAGCGCTGTTCATCCTGACGGCGGTTGACGCCGGCACCCGTGCCGGACGCTTCATGCTGCAGGACTTGCTCGGCTCGTTCGTGCCATCCCTGAAGCGCACCGAGTCCTGGACTGCCAACCTGATCGCAACCGCCGGTTGTGTGGCGATGTGGGGTTATCTGTTGTACCAGGGTGTGATCGATCCACTGGGCGGCATCAACACCTTGTGGCCGTTGTTCGGTATTTCCAATCAGATGCTGGCCGGTATCGCGCTGATGTTGGCGACTGTTGTGCTGATCAAAATGAAGCGCCAGCGCTACGTCTGGGTGACCATGCTGCCAGCGGTATGGCTGCTGATCTGCACCACCACCGCAGGCTTCATCAAGCTGTTCGATGCCAACCCGGCGATCGGTTTCCTGGCTTTGGCCAAGAAATATAGCGACGCGCTGGCCAACGGTCAGATCCTCGCTCCGGCGAAGAGCATCGACCAGATGCATCACGTGATCTACAACGCCTACACCAACGCAACGCTCACCGCGCTGTTCCTGCTGGTGGTCTTCAGCATCCTGTTCTTTGCGCTCAAGGTCGGCATTGCCGCCTGGGGCAGCAAGGAGCGTACGGATAAAGAAGCGCCATTCCAGGCGCTGCCGCAAGCGTGATGGAGGAGGGCGCCAATGTTCAATGACCTGAGTCGCCTCGGCAAATACCTCGGTCAGGCCGCACGCCTGATGGTGGGGATGCCGGATTACGACACCTACGTCGAACATATGCAGAACAAACATCCGGACAGACCGGTGATGAGCTACGAAGTGTTCTTTCGGGAACGCCAGGAAGCGCGTTACGGGAGCAAGGCCGGGCCGAAGTGTTGTTGATGCAACAGCCGGTTTGATGCAATCCCTGTGGGAGCGAGTTTGCTCCCACATTTTTTGCGTTGCCTTTTCAAATTCTCAGCGGCTTCCTCGGCGCCTGTAAAATTTTAACCATGGACTAAACTCAGCGATCACAGCGACTGTGAGGTTTGGGCCATGGCAAAGGACAAGAAAGGCACAAAGAAAAATGATTCCGCCGCAAGCTCGAAGATGTCCAGCAAGGACTACCTGAGCGAACTTAAATCCAGATGACCAGCAATGTGTTTAAAACCCTTGTTCCTGGCGCTGAAGGATTGATTGCAGCACCGGATTTGGAGCCTCATACGGAAGGTGGTTTCTATCGCAGAACCTTCCAATCGGATCACCATTCCATGGTTGAAACCGATAGCGGCCCGCGTTACCTGATGACATCCATTTACTATTTGCTGACCAAAGATGCGCCGGCAGGTCATTTTCATTTCAACCAATCAGACATCGTGCATTACTACCGTTTGGGAGACGCAATTCAGTACAGCCTGATTTTTCCAGACGGCGGAAAACTGTGGTGATGGGCAGCGACGTTATTGCCGGGCAATAATTGCAGCTGCACGTACCGGGCGGTGTCTGGAAAGCTTCGCGGCTGACAGATGGATTGGCGGGATACGGATTGATCAGTGAATCGGTTTCACCTGGGTTTGATTATGCCGACATGGAGTTGGGTCATCGGCAGAAGCTCAGCGTACAGTTTCCAGAGTATTCGGAGCTGATTGGAGTGCTGACACAAGAATGAGGAGCTGGGGTGAATTGAGGGCTTCAAAATCTGCGTACAACCGGGTCAGTCTCGAAACATTTTGTCGCTGAAAATAGGAATAGTCGGATGG